>CAWCNN010000009.1:0-202484 GCA_963796895.1 uncultured Acidobacteriaceae bacterium | reverse complement strand
ATGACGGCGTGCGTGTGCAATTGCGGAGCCGCATATCCATCCACGGGTCGGGCGGTGTCGTGCTCGAATGTCGCCGCAACGAGCTTTCCGGTGGTCTCCGGGGCATGGACGTTTCCAATGCGCGCCTGCGTGTATTGCTCCAATTCTGCCAGCGCCGTACGTACGCTTTCCCGGTGCGCCATTCGAACTCGATCATCGCCGCCCACAAGAGCGGTAATGGAGACTGACTTCGGAGCAGAGAACGTGGCATCCCACCCGGCGCGGTGCTCCACGCTGGTGACTTCTTTGCCGCTCTTGCCTTCGTAGGTCCTCGAGACCTGGTGCCGGACAAGCTGTTTGCCCGTGGCAGGATGCTGGCCCTCAGCGAGCCGCGCAAACTGCTCGTCATGAACCGGACCGTGGAGATCCCACTGGCCGGCAAGCCTGCCTTGCCACTCGCTGTGACCCTGCTGGTTCCGGGTCCAGTAGTTTTGTTGCTGCGAGGCGAATTCTTTGGTGTGATAGGTCCGCGCCTGACTGGCCGATAGTGGCTTCGAGATGGTGAGCATGAAGCGTGCTCCTGAATGGCCCGACTAGTACTGGGCCATGGTTCTCGTTCAGTCGATCTCGCCCTTATCGCTCCAGAGGAATCCTTTTCCGGTTCCGTTGCAGACGCCGAAGAGCGGAAAGGCGAAGGATGCCGGCTTGGCAGGAGACTGGGTTTGCAGGACCTTTGTACTTTTTGCAGCGGGGTGCGTATCCATCTGTGCGCGGTATGCTGCGGTACGACGCTGCGAGTCCTGAATTCACGCTTTGCGCCAACGTCCACCCGGTCTTGGGAGAGAGCGGAAACCAGCTCCTGCCAGGAATGCAGGCGCCGTCGCCAGGCATACTCGGCGACGAGAGCCCGCAGGAATCCGACTACCAGGAACCAGACAAAAAGCGAGGAGCACAGCGCGGCAAGCGCGGACAATTCCGGGAAGAGGAGGAGGGTCCAGAGGCTCTGGCCTTCGAACGCGAGATTGCTCAGACAAGGCCGGAGTTCGTACGCCGAAACCTGCTCCTGAGAACCCTGGACAAGCGTCTTCCACCCTGCATCGCGGGCGGACTGCGAGAGCGCCATACCGGTACTATCTGCGGAATCCACCACGTCGTTATCCGTGGCCAACTGCCGTTTCTGATGGCGTCCCACTTTCCAGATCCACTGGACTTCGACCGTCGATGGGCCGACGAGCGGAAGTGAACTCGCGAAGTATGCGGGCAGGTAGTTGCGTTCGATCGGCGTCCAGGGCGAGCGCCAAAGCGCCCAGATTGCCAGCGCTTCGGCCACTGCCGCAAATGCCACAAGCCGGACCAGGATCAGAAGAATGTGCCTGCGATTCATCGCTCCTCCGCACCCTCTTTGGCCTGCCGGCCGGAGAAGTCGGCGAGCATCCTGCGCGCCTGTTCCAGCTTCTTTGCATCGGCTCCGTCACGGATTTTGACGACCGATTCGGGAAGCAGCGGGCGAGCCTCGACCGTCGCCTGAGCGCCCGCATAGAAGAGACTCAGCAGCGAATGACGCACCGCCCAAACTTCGGCGAGAAGCAATTCCAACGGGTCGGAAGGACGCTCTCTCGCGGCGCTCAACGCGGTCTCTCGGAGCCATTCCGAGGGCTGCTTGCCTGCTCCTTCGGCAGCCGATTCCACCTCGGCGAGTTCGTCGGGAGTCAACCGCATGGAGATGGTTTTGGTGCGAAAGCCTGGCTTGCTTTCGTCAATCGAGGACGACTTCTTCGCTTGCTCGGTCGTCGTCTGGAAGGCGTTCATGGGGCGAACCTCCCTGGGACGTGCAGATTGGGCCGTGCTGAGATCGTTCCATCGGACTTTCGCAAACCCTTTGCAGTTCAATGTGTTTACGAGGGAGCGCTCCGGAGCGCTCTGTTCGATGACCCACGTAAACGCGCGTTTGCGTTCGTAAACGCCAAAAGCCTAAGTCGCTGTCGCAGCGAAAGTTGACATCTGTAAACGTCACCGCGATTCAGGACGCTCTGCAGCAACCCAGTTGGGGGTGACGTGTCCCTTACTTCCGCTGCGACAGCAGCGCCGTTCTTAAATCTCGCCGTACTCCAGCAGCAGCTCGGCCGAAATTCGCTGCAGCTCTGGCTTCTGCCAGGCAAGGCGGAACGCCTCCTGCAGCGACGCCCACTCGGCAGTGGTGAACCCGAAGGTCACCCCGCTCGAGCAGCGAACCCAGATGGGCGACACAGAAGGTTCCATCGCCGTGTAGCCGTAAAACCAGCGCCCCTGCCAGAACGAATTCGCTTCGCTTGTTTCCCACGCGTCGAGCATCGACCGAAACTCCGTAATCATCGGCCACGGTCTCATCTCGTACATCGTCTGACGAGCCTCGGGCAGGTTCACCAGGACGGCCAGATCGCCATCGCTTCCCGCCGCGAATGAGAGTACGAATCCGCCTTCGAATACCGAGGAAATCGCCGGGCCCCAGGGTCGATCTGCCACGGCCCTTCCGGCTGTGCTTCGGACAGGCGTTCCGCGCACCAGATAGTGTCCTCGCGCGGCCGCTCTCCACAGAAGTTGCCAGTACGGTTTCAGGGCCTGATTCATCGCCTCGAGGCCGAAGGATTCCTCCTCCAGAAACTCGTACAAATTCCGGGCGGCGAACTGCGGCCATACTTTCTCGGCCCCCGGCGAATCCATTCTCCGGATGAGCCGCTCGATGGCCGTCGGGACGTCGATGCTTTCGGCCTCAGATCCGTGAACCGGTTGGCTCTGCCTGTTGAGGATCGGGAGATTCGAAAGGTAGTGGGCATCCCGGCTCGTCTTCTTCCCCCGGCGCACCTGGTAAGCGGCGAGAAAAGCCTGGAGGATTCCCTTCATCGTCTCCAGTGAAATAAGGTCGGCGATGGAGCTCTCAACTCCGAGTTGGACGTAGTTCGCAAGAGCGATCCACTCGGCTCGCGAAAGACTCAGTCCCGCTTCGACTTTGCGCCTGGCTCCGGCCAGCGCCGCGGTCGCGTCGGCCAGCAGTTCCGCCACCTCCAGCCGGCTCTCTCGCGCCGACTCCAGAAGCTGCTTCGCTACCTCCGAAGTGGTGACATTCTCACCGCTCTTCTTCGACAGCAGTTCCTTCAGCCGTTCGAGTCGCGAACGCAGTGCCTCCGAAACGCGAATCGAAATCACCGGCTGCTGCGGCCAGCCGCCTTTTTCGGCCACGGGTTTTCCTTTCTCGATCCTGCCGTCCGGAGATGCCGCCGCAACTGCCATGGTCATTCGTAAACTTACAGTTGACTCTATGGATACTCCTGCGCTACTGTCAAGTGTGCAAGCCGCCGAGGTGTTCCTTGCGTCTCCCTCCCTCTTCCTCAAAGCGCCCCTTGCGAGCAACCGATGAGGCGCAATATCAATTGCCCTATGCCGTTGAAGCCGAGCTTCCACTTCAGGACAGAGCCAATGACGAGGTTCGTCTCGAGCCAGCAGAATCCGACCGGGAGATTGTAGCGGCGCAAAGCAGCACGGTTAGTAAACCTGCAGCGGCGAGCAAGCGCCGCCAACGAAGAAAAAGGCCGCCTGCCAACGTGACGGTGCCGCCGGATGCAAAACTACTGGTGGGCCGCGAAGAGGCCGCGCTCAGACTGTCTCTGAGTGTCCGGTCGGTCGATTACCTGCTGGCTGACAGGCTATTGAAGTTCCGACGAATTGGCGGGCGCGTTCTGATCCCTATAGCGGAGTTGGAGAGGTTCGCGCGCATCGATCATCCCGAGCGAATCGCCTCCTGAACGAAAACGATGCTCACATCACGACTTTGCAATTGACCTGCCCTATGGTCTGCGAGGTAGGTTCAAACCGAATCGTGAGCTTTGAACCGGTCGCCCGGGCCAAGCGTTGAAGGGTTCGCAGTGACGGCTGGATACGCCCGCCCTCCATCCTGGCGACAACCGGCTACGTCGTTCCCATCTTTCGGGCGAGTTCCATTTGCGTGAGTCCGGCGCGGTTTCGCGCCCCGACGACAGCCTTTGCTACCGCCAATTCGTCCTCGAGAGTCCTATATGCCTTCCGATACTCCGGCTCCTTCATCCATCTCTTGTGCATTTCCGTTGATGCGAGCCATCGATTTCACCCGTTTCGTCCGTCTCATTATTGCTTCGGTTCCTTCGGCGGGAGGGGATGACTGTACCGCACGATCTGAACGCTCGATTCGCTTTCTTCCAGCGTCGCTTCGAGAATATGGTTGGTGAGATCGCCGTTCACGTCGAGTTCGTCGAGCGCTTCGGAGAAGAGTTCTCTTTGGAGCGCAAGGTCCATGCCGACAGGGCCATTGAGACAGACGAGACCGGCGTGAAGCGAGACATCCGCATATTGGCCTTTGGTCCCCGGCGCGCTCCGCGGTCCACGAAAATCCTCGCTGTTCCTGGTCACCAGGACCCAATCCTCGTCCAGCAAAACTTGCTTCAGCTCCCAGTCCTTCCAGCCGGCCTTTCCGATCCACACGACGTGCGATGCCTCGTGATGGCCTCGCTGGCGGGCCATCAAAGCAAGTTCTGAGCTGAGGCATTCGTCGATGAGGAGTTTTGTCACTGCGCGGCGGACCGAAGCTTGCGACGAGACGAGATGATCTTAGCTCCGGCAGGCGGGACGATGCGCTGCCGTGGTCTGCCGCGCTGCGGGTTCGCCTCTGCAAAGAGCGCGGCGAGTTCCACCTGTTCCCGATTGATGCTGGGATAGGAAGAGAGAATCCTCTCCATCGGAATGCCGGCGGCCACCGACGCGGCTACATCGTACACCGGGACCCGTGTTCCCTTGATGACCGGAGTTCCACTCAGAATCTCGTTGTCTTCGATCACCTGGGCGCGGGCCGCATTCAAGCGCACCATCCGTTCATCGACACCCTTCCAAAACGGCGCCAGGTCGATGGTCAGGAATTCATCCTGAATCGTCCTTGTGCGCGACTTCACATCGGAGAAATTTCGGCTTGCCAGCGTGATGGCGCGCTGCCGCTCCTCTGATGTGAGCCGGTCGGCTGCGCCAAAGTAGAAGGCGATGAACACACAGGCGTGGCTCTTGAACGATCTGGCATCCTGCGTGTCATAAAAACTCGCCGGCAGGATGTGCTCGTCGATCACCCGGTGCACATCGCGCACCGACACACCGGAAACGATTGCGGCTTCGGTCGGTGTCAGCGTCTCGGTTGAGGTATTCATCAGTCCCTCCACGCTAAGATTATAAACCTTCCGACGCATCGGAAGCCATGCTGCATGAAGAGAACGATACCTTACCGGGGCTATCAAGACGACCCGCCAACAGTCTTCCAACTTCTTGTACAACGGCAAAATCTGGTGACCGATTTGGTGACCAGTTCATCCGGGAAATGTGCATCTGGCTGCGAGCCGATGCAATCCGCATACTGGCTTCAACGCACTGTAACTAAAGGGGATTTCAGCGTTTTGCAGCTCAATGCACTTTCGTGCGGAAAGGCCCCAAATCAGTTTAGGAAACTGCTGCTCTATCCACCTGAGCTACGGGGCCACATTCCTCAGCATATTGCTCCTGACTAGTTTATTTGGATTTTCTGGATTTATTCCAGCATTCCTGCCGAGCCCCCGCCGACACTGAAACGAATGGAGCGTCGGGTTAGCAAGGCACAGTCCTTCCTGCTCTGTCCGCTCGGCCAGGGTAATGGCAACACCGCGCACAACAGCGCCCCGGCTCGCCGCATCCATGCAGAAGACCGCAGCTTTGTCGAAAGGTCTCTTCGATGCCTCTGCAAACCAAACCCGAGGATTACCCTGCGGCTGTTCGCTTTGATATCGCCGAGAAGGATGGCGCATTCGCGGTGAACTGCATGACTGTCACTCCTGATAATCAGCTGCCTTATCGCATCCAGGACGGCGCTCCGTCCTTCGGCAGCCGCGACCAGTTCAAAGCCAGGGTGGTGGAGGTCGGGATGAGTCCCGCGGTGGCCGACGATCAGAATCGCTCGTTCAACGCGACCGCGCGTCAGCTGCGTGAACCAGGCTTTTCCGTTCAGCTGCTCAACGCCGCCTGCGGCGGCCAGACCTGCGATAACTAAAAGGTCTCGTTTGCTCCCATTCTTTCCGTCGACGCCGCGTCCTTCCCGCGCATCCCAGGAGTTATGAGCTTCGAAAACGTCGTTCGCCCGCACTTTCTGAACGTCGAGAGAGGCGTCCAGCAGCCGGAACCGGCCAGGGTCGACCTCACCATCGACGGCCGCACGGTGCAGGGCTTTACCGGCGAACCACTCATCGACGCGATCAATCGCGAAACCTCTGCGGAACTGCCGCAGGTCTGCTATCTCCAGCAACTCGGTCCCATCCAGAGCTGCGACACCTGCATGGTGGAGGTCGACGGCAACCTGGCCCGCGCCTGCGGCACGCGGCTCGAGGCCGGCATGCGCGTGGAAACAGAATCGTATCGAGCGCAGGCAGCACAGCGCGAAGCCTTCGATCGCATCCTCGGCAACCACCTTCTCTACTGCACGATGTGCGACAACAACAACCAGAACTGCACCGTGCATAATACGACCGCGCTGCTCGAAGTCGAGCATCAGTCCATCCCCTATCGCCAAAAGCCGTATCCCAAAGACGAAACCAACCCCTTCTACCGCTACGATCCGGACCAGTGCATTCTCTGCGGCCGCTGCGTCGAAGCCTGCCAGAACGTGCAGGTCAACGAAACCCTCTCCATCAACTGGGAAGATCCGCATCCGCGCGTCTTGTGGGACCACGGCTCAACGATCGGTGAATCCAGCTGCGTTTCCTGCGGCCACTGCGTCACCGTCTGCCCCTGCAATGCGCTGATGGAAAAATCGATGCTCGGCGAGGCGGGTTATTTCACCGGGCTTCCCCGCCAGGCGCTCGAGCACATGATTGACGTGGTGAAAGGCATCGAGCCGGAGCTTGGCTATGGCCCCATTTTGCAACTCTCGCAGGCTGAAGCCGATATGCGTATGGTCCGCACTGAGAAGACGAAGACCGTCTGCACCTACTGCGGCGTGGGCTGCTCGTTCGATGTTTGGCATCGCGATCGCCAGATCCTCAAAATTGAGCCGAGTGAAGGGCCGGCCAACGGCATCTCCACCTGCGTGAAAGGGAAGTTCGGGTTTAACTTCGTCAATTCCGGCGATCGCCTCACCGCGCCGCTCATCCGTGACGGCAATCAGTTCCGCCAATGCACCTGGGATGAGGCACTCGACTTCATCGCTGCGAAGATGAAGGACATCAGAGCGCGTTATGGACCGGACTCGCTCGAGTTCATCGCTTCCTCAAAGTGCACCAACGAGGAAAGCTATCTTATGCAGAAGCTGGCCCGCGCCGTTGTCGGCACCAATAACGTCGATAACTGCTCCCGCTATTGTCAGTCGCCAGCCACTAAAGGACTCACTCGCACCGTCGGCTACGGCGGGGATTCGGGCACCATTGCCGATATGGAGCGCGCCGATCTGATCATGATCGTCGGAGCGAACGCCGCTGAAAATCATCCCGTGCTCGCGACTCGCGTCAAGCGTGCCCACAAACTCCGCGGTCAGAAACTGATCGTGGCCGACCTCCGCCGCAATGAAATGGCGGTACGAGCCGATATTTGGCTTCACCCAAAACCCGGCACCGACATGATCTGGATCAGCGCCGTCGCCAAAGCGATCCTCGACAACGGCTGGCAGGATCAGGGCTTCATTGACGCCCGCGTCAACAACTTCGATCAGTACGCCGAGAGCCTCCAGCCCTTCACCCTGGAATTTGCGGAACAGCGCACGGGTATCCCGGCTGCCACGCTCAGGACCGTCGCCGAACAGATCGCCCACTCCGAGGCCGTTTGCATTCTTTGGGCCATGGGCGTCACCCAGCACAAGCACGGCTCCGACACTTCCACGGCCATCTCCAATCTGCTCCTGCTCACCGGCAACTACGGACGCCCCGGCACTGGAGGCTATCCTCTCCGCGGCCATAACAATGTCCAGGGATGCAGCGACTTCGGCTCCATGCCCGACAAATACCCTGGCTATATGGATACCAGCGATCCGGAGATCCGCCGCCACTGGGAGCAAGCCTGGGATGTCTCTCTCCCGTCCAGCGAAGGCATGGACAACCACCTCATGGTCGACGGCATGCACGAGGGCAAAATCAAGGCTCTCTACCTCATCGGCGAGGACATGATCAGCTCCGAGTCGAACAAGCATTACCTCGCTGCCGGCCTCGAGAAGCTTGAGTTACTCGTCGTCCAGGAAATCTTCTTCACCCTGACCTGCCAGTACGCCGATGTTATCCTCCCCGGAACGCCCAGCTTCGAGAAGGAAGGCACCTTTGTCAATACTGAGCGCCGCATCCAGCGCTTCTACGAAGTCATGAAGCCGCTGCCCGGCGCTCGTCCCGACTGGCAAATCATTCAGGACATCGCGAACCACCTCGGCGCGAAATGGAGTTACAAGTCACCCTCTGAAGTTATGGATGAATGTGCCGGCATCGCTCCCCTCTTTGCCGGCGTCACCTACGCCCGCCTCGCCGGCTACAACAGCCTGCACTGGCCCGTCCAGGCGGACGGCACCGACACCCCGCTCCTCTACACGGATAAGTTCCACTTTCCCGACGGCAAGGCGAAGTTCCACCCCATCGAGTGGCACGAGCCCAGCCAGAAAGAAGATTCCGAGTACGACCTGCATCTGAATAACGGCCGCATGCTTGAGCATTTCGAGGCCGGCAACATGACCTATCGCGTTCCCGGTATCGCGCTGAAGGCGCCGGACGCCTTCCTCGAAGTTTCGCCCGAACTGGCCCGCGAGCGCGGCCTCGAATCCGGCCGATGGGTCAAAGTCAAATCCCGCGACGGCGAAATTCAGCTCCGCGTCCTGGTCACCGACCGCGTCCTCGGCAACCAGCTGTATGCGCCCCTCAATTCGCAGTCCCAGCCCATCAACACGCTCACCAGCAACAACGTGGACGTCGTCGTCCACACGCCCGCCTACAAAGAGACTCCCGTCATGATTGAGCCCCTGCCCCTGAAAGGCCGCCCTCCGTTGCCACCCACGAACCATCGCTTCCATCAGGCCACGCCGCAGAACGGCGTCGAAGTCGAGCGAAAATGGGCGCGTCCCGACTATCGCATGCCCGGTACGAATCGGGTCAATACCCACCCTGCAGCCCGTCCTGAGCAGGCCAGCCGGAAAGACAGGTAGCGATCATGGCGAAACCCATCCAGCTCGATTTCCCTGCCCGCGACCGCCGCGCCGAACTGCAGCACCGCCTCGCCGAAGCGCCCGTCGAACACGCTGAGGCAATCCTCGACTTTCTGGAGTTGCTGGAGGTCCTGCACCGCGAGGACGTCCTCTCCGCTCTCCGTGGGCTCGTCGGCGCCGGCGACGACATCGTCGGCCACCTTGCCAAAGCCGCAGCACAGCCGGAGTCAGTCCGCGCTATGCGCAATTTCCTTGCCCTGTCCAAACTGTTCGGCCAGCTCGACCCCGAACTCATCGAGGCCGTCGAGCGCTCCATCCCCCCGCAACTCAAAGACCGGAAATTCCGCCGTGATACGCCCGCTCCTTCCCTCTGGAAACTCGCCCGCACCTTCTGGTCCCCGCCTGTCCGCCACGGTCTCCTTGCGTTGGGGCTGGTACTCGCCGGCGTCGGCTACTCCATGAGCCGGGCATCCGCCTCCAATACCGACCGCTCCTGACACCGGGAGCCTTCGGGGCCAGGGCTGAAAAGCCGCCGACTATCGCGGGTTCCGCATAACCCAAGGCGCCTCTGGACAAGCCCCGTTGCCGCTGGGCCGACGCTAGGGAAACGGCAGAAGTTGGCACCAATAATTCAAAACTAATTCCCCTTAACGCTTGCTATACTGGCAAAATTCCCAGTCGGATGCGCAAGGGGGCCCTGCACTTATGCAGATACTGATCGTCGAAGATCAGCCGAATGATGTCCACATCGCGGCCAAAACCGCGGAAGCTGCTGGATTCTCGGTGGTCGAAGCGCGGTCATCTGCCGGAGCCGCCAGGGACTATCTGGAGAAGGGCGTTGCGGGAGCACATCCACTACCGGATGCGATCCTCCTCGATCTCGATCTGGGCTACGAGAGCGGCTTCGAACTGCTCCGCTTCTGGCACGGCAATCCGCAACTCTCCGGCATCCCCCTGGTGGTTTGGACCGTGCTGGGAGATCAATACCGCGAAATCTGCCGGATGTTCAAAGTGAAAGCTTACGTGTACAAGGGTGAGGACCCCTCGGTATTGCGAGGAGTTCTGAGCGGATTGAACCAACGTTCCGCCTAAGCGGCTTTTCTCTGTTGTTCGTTGCGCCCCTTTTTCCCGGCTCACCCCCAGCGGCCTGCTCGACCCCGATTGGCCTCCGTTAGGCTAAATAAGGTAACGTTACCCTTCATATGGGCTGATTCTCGGCCGTTCGTTCTCTTCCACCAGTGATCTCAAAGGGACCCCATGAGCGACTTAGCAGAGATAATTTCCCGCAATGAAGAACCGATCCGCTCCGAGTGGATCCGGGACATGAGCCGTTCGGTACAGCGCGCCGATCTGATGAGCAAGACCGAACTCGACGAGCAGTGCGGCACACTGTTGAAGGCCGTGATTGCGGGAACACGCAGCAGCGCGCCAACCGATGTTGCGTCTCCGGGCTGGAGCCAGGCACGGGAGTTTCTAGAGGGGCTCTCGGCATCCCGCGCACGCCAGGGATTCTCGCCGACCGAAGTCGCCACCTTTGTCCTATCCCTCAAGCAGCCGCTGTTTTCCTCGATTCGGCGCGAGATGGGCAAGACGCCGGACAAACTCTTCGAAACCATCTGGACGGCTACCGAGATTCTGGATCGCCTGGCGCTGATCACGACGGAATCCTACACCGCCATGCGCGAAGATCTGATCGTCCGTCAGCAGCAGGAACTGCTCGAGCTGTCGACTCCGGTGGTGAAGCTGTGGGAGGGCATCCTCGCGCTCCCCATCATCGGCACCCTGGACAGCGCGCGCACCCAGGTCGTCATGGAGAATCTGCTCCAGGCAGTGGTCGCCACCAATTCGAAGTTCGCAATCATCGACATCACCGGCGTGCCTACCGTCGACACCCTGGTCGCGCAGCATCTGCTCAAGACCATTACCGCGGCCCGGCTGATGGGCGCCGACTGCATCATCAGCGGCGTGCGGCCGCAGATTGCTCAGACCATCGTGCACCTGGGCATCAATCTGGAAGACGTTATCACCCGCGCCAAGTTGTCCGATGCGTTTGCTCTGGCGTTGCAGATGAGCGGGCGCGCCGTGGTGCGCCAGTCCACTGCGGCCACGGGACACAAGGGCGGCCTGGCCAGCCCGCTGTCCAAACAGGAGGGCTGAGTGGAGCGCATTCCGGTTCTTCGCATGGGCAGTCTGCTGCTGATCACCATCCAGGTGGACATGCATGACAAGCTCGCCCTTCAGCTGCAGGATGATGTGACCAGCCGCATTTCCGAATGGGACTCTACAGGTGTGCTGATCGATATTTCGTCTCTGGAGATCGTCGATTCCTTCATCGGCCGCATGCTGGCCAATATCGCGGCCATGTCCCGGGTCCTGGGCGCGGAAACCGTCGTCGTGGGCATGCAGCCGGCGGTCGCGATCACCCTGGTCGAGTTGGGGATGGCGCTGCCCGGGGTCCGTACGGCGCTGAGTGTGGAAGCCGGTATGGAGCTGCTCTACGGAGCGGGAGCGGGGTTCCGCACGGGGAGCGACGATGAGCGAGACGAAGCGTGACACGCTCCCGCTGAAGACCTCCAACGATGTGGTGCTGGCTCGCCAGAGGGTCCGGCAGTGGGCCATCGAGCTGCGCTTCACCCTGGTGGATCAGACCAAGCTGGTAACCGCGGCCAGCGAGCTGGCACGCAATACCCTGGACCACGGCAAGGGTGGCGCGATGACCATCGAACAGACCGGGCTGGGTCCGCGCGTCGGTCTGAAGCTGACCTTCGAGGATCAGGGTCCAGGCATCCCCGATCTCGAACTGGCACTCAAAGATGGATTCACCACCGGAAACGGGATGGGGCTGGGCCTCGGTGGCAGCAAGCGCCTGGTCAATGAGTTCGCCATCGAAACCGCTCCGGGAAAAGGGACAAGGGTCACGATTATCCGATGGAAGTAGCTTCTACGGAATGGGTTCCCATCACCGACGAAAGTTCGGTCGGAGAGGCGAGACGGAGGGCCCTGCTGATCGCGCAGCGACTCGGCCTGGACGAAACCCGCGCCGGAGAGCTTTCTCTGCTGGCAACGGAATCCTCGCGCAATGTTCTTGTTCATGGAGGAGGCGGCCAGGTGGTGATCGCGGGAATGCAGAGCGACGGCCGGTCGGTGGCGCGCATCCTCGCTATGGACCAGGGCTCGGGCATCGCCAACATCGCGCAGGCCATGGCCGACGGATACTCCACCTCCGGCACTATGGGCGGCGGCCTTGGAGCCATGCAGCGCATGGCGACCGTCCTTGACGTCTTCACCGGTCATCACGGGACCATCGTGCTGCTCGAACTGGGGGAAGCCGAACAGCCCCACCACCTGCGTATCGCCGGCCTCGCGGTTCCGTATCCGGGCGAACGGTTCTGCGGCGATGCGTGGACTTTTCATGACACCCCGGAACGGACCCTGATCCTGCTGACGGATGGCCTCGGCCATGGCCGTGAGGCGGCCGAGGCAGCCCAGGAAGCCGTCGCTACCTTCCGCAAACGCCAGGAGCTTGTCCCCGGGGAGATTCTGGGCTTTCTCCATGACGCCCTGAAGAAAACGCGCGGCGCCGTCGGAGCGATTGCCGAAATTCGCCCTCGCGAAGGCCTGCTGATCTACGCCGGCATCGGCAACATATCGGCCACCGTCGTCGACGGCAGTTCCTCGCGGAGCCTCGTTTCGCATAACGGCACCCTGGGCATGGTCACCGCACGCATCCAGGAATTTCGCATGCCCTGGACCTCCGATTCCATCCTCGTGCTCCATTCCGACGGCCTGCAGGCTAAATGGGATCTCTCGTCCTACGCGGGCCTGATGGCTCGCCATCCGGCCGTTATTGGGGCCACCTTGCTGCGCGACTTCCGGCGGCAGCGGGACGATGCCAGCGTGGTTGTCGTGAAGGCGGCCTGACCATGTCGATCCTTGTCTTCCAGCTTCTCCTGCGCACCGAGCGCGATGTGGTGCAGGCACGGCAGCGGGCGCGCGAAGTGGCAGCAGATCTGGGCCTCGACAATCAGGATCAAATTCGAATGGCGACGGCAACCTCGGAGATCGCCCGCAACGCCTTCCGCTACGCCCGCAACGGCAAAGTCGAGTTCGCCGTCGGCCTCGACGAGCCACAGTCGCTTGAGGTGACCGTTTCCGATTCCGGCCCGGGGATCCCCCACATCGACGAAATTCTCGAAGGCCGCTACAAATCCGCCACCGGCATGGGCATGGGCATCTTGGGGACGCGTCGCCTGATGGATGACTTTGCCATCGAAGCGACCCCGCAGGGCACCACCGTGAGGATGATCAAACACATCCCGCGGCATCAGGCGCCGCTAACCCAGGGGCAGCGCGCTCGATCTGAATCGGAGGCTGCGCGAACGGACGCCCGACAGCCCCTATGACGAAATCGAGCAGCAGAATCAGGAACTGCTCAAAACTCTGCAGGAACTGCGGGCTCGTCAGGAGGAGCTGGAGTTGCTGAACCGCGAACTGGAAGACACCAATCGCGGAGTGGTCGCGCTCTATGCCGAGCTCGACGAACGAGCAGATTATCTGCGCCGCGCCTCCGAACTGAAGACCAAATTCCTCTCCAATGTCTCCCACGAATTCCGTACGCCGCTCAACTCCGTCATCTCCCTCGCCCGCCTGCTCATGGACCGCGTCGACGGCGACCTGAACGCCGAACAGATGAAGCAGGTGCGCTTCATCGAAAGCTCCGCCCGCGATCTTCAGGAGATGGTCAACGATCTGCTGGATCTGGCCAAAGTGGAGGCGGGCAAGATCCGCATCCGGCCGAAGGAGTTTGAGATTCACGAGCTGTTCAGCGCGCTCAAAGGCATGCTCAAGCCGCTGCTGGCCGACAACAATTCGGTAGAACTCAACTTCGAGGATGCGCAGGACCTGCCGAAGCTCTACACGGACGAGGGCAAGGTATCCCAGATCCTCAGAAACCTCATCTCGAATGCGCTCAAATTCACGCCTTCCGGCCACGTGCGCGTCTCAGCCGAGTTGCAGGGAGACAACTTCGTCCTGTTCTGCGTCGAGGACACCGGCATCGGCATCCCAGGGGAGCACCACGAAGACATCTTCCGCGAGTTCAGCCAGGTTGAAAACCCGCTCCAGGACCGCCATCGCGGCACCGGCCTCGGCCTGCCCCTGTGCCGCAATCTGGCTCTGCTGCTGGGAGGAAAGATCTGGCTGGAAAGCGAACCGGGGCAAGGCTCCCGATTCTACGTGGCGCTCCCCGTCATTTATGTAGGTGAGGCGGTCGATTCCCAGCAGGCCGAAGATCTGCCTGCCCCGGATTTCCATCGCGCTCCGGTGCTGTTACTGGAGGACAACCCAGAGACCTCGCGTATCCTCGAGAGGTTTCTGCGCAACACGGAGTTTCAGCCGATCCTCGCCGCAACCGTGGCGCAGGCGGAGATTTGGTCGGCGCGGCACGCACCAGTCGCCGTTGTGTCCGACGTCTATCTCGGGAACGATACGGCCTGGGGATTCCTTGGCCGGCTGCGCGAGCGCCTGCCGTCGGTCGCCCTGATTGCAACCAGTATCTATGACGAATCCCGCCGGGCCGTCGAGCTGGGGGTTGACCTGTTCCTGCCCAAGCCCCTCGAGCGGGAAACGCTGCTCCGCGAGCTGCGCCGCATCACTGCGCGCACCGGAACCCGCCGTGTTCTGCTGGTTGACGATAACGACGTCTCCCGCTACATCCTGCGGGAGTTGCTCCATCAGCCATGGCTGGAACTGGACGAGGCCAGAAACGGCAAGGAAGCGCTGGAGGCGCTCGCTCGGCGACTCCCCGACGCCCTGATCCTCGACCTGCTCATGCCCGACATCGGCGGAATCGAGATCCTGCGCCAGTTGCGTGCCGCCCCGGCAACCCAGGACCTGCCGGTCCTGATCTATACCTCCAAGCGGCTGAATGAATCGGAGCGCGCGCAGCTCGAAACCTGGAGAGTCCGCGTCATTCGCAAAGAAGATATCTCGACACGGCTCTCAGCCCAGCCATTTCTCGACTGGTTGACCAGTGCCGGGCTCTCGCCGGCCCACCCACCCAATGCCCATGCCTGAACGGCAGCCACGCATCCTCGTTGTCGACGATCGCGAACAGAATCGTTATGTGCTCTGCCGTATCCTGCGCCAGGCCAGCTACGAGTGCCTGGAAGCAGGAAACGGCGGCGAAGCGCTGGCTCTGGCGGCAAGCCTGCCCGACGTTATCGTCCTCGACGTGCATCTGCCCGACATGTCGGGCTTTGAGGTCTGCCGCCGTATCAAGAACGATCCGGTCTTGTCGCAGATTGCGATCCTGCAGATCTCCGCGGCGATGGATTCCAGCGAAAACAAGGCCCGAGCCCTCAACGCAGGCGCGGACGGATACCTCATCCACCCCGTGGATGGCTCGGTGCTGGTGGCGACAGTCCGGTCGCTGCTGCGCCTCAGGGAGGCCGAAGCCGTCGCCCGGCATGCTGCCGAACAATGGCAGGCAACCTTCGATGCGCTCGCCGAGGGCCTGGCCATCATCGATGGCAACCACCGGCTGGTTCGCTGGAACGCGGCCTTCGCAACCCTTTGCGAACCCGATCACCCGCCGGCCCGCGGAGACGATGCGGCCGCTCTGCTGGAAGCTCTGCTCGGAAGCGGAGAGCCCGTGCTTCGCACCACGCGCGATCGGCAGCGATCGGAATTTGTCCGCGGCGATCAGACGCTCCTCGTGACTGTGAACCGCGTCGATCCCGACTCCGGTGCCGGACCTCTGGTTCTGGTGATTTCCAACATCACCGACCGCAAGCTGGCCGAGTATGCCTTGCGCACTGCAGAAAAGCTTTCCGCAACCGGCAAACTGGCCAACGCCATCGCCCACGAGATCAACAATCCGCTGGAGTCGCTCACCAACCTCCTTTACCTCGCCCAGTCTTCCACTTCGATGGAGATGGTCCAGCAATATGTAGCCGGCGCCAGTGCCGAACTCGCGCGCATTTCGCGCATCACGAAACAGACACTCTCGTTCCATCGCGACACCCGCATACCGGTGCCCATCGATATCGGCAGCCTGGTTGAGGATGTCATCGGTCTCTTCGAGAAGTCCGCAGCGGCGCGCCGGGTTCGCCTGGTCTTCGACCGTCGGCCCACCCTGACCATTTATGGCTATCCCGGACAGTTGGGTCAGGTGTTCGGCAACATCGTCCGCAACGCTGCAGAAGCAGCCAGACCCGATACCGAGATTTCCATTCGCGTCCGCCCCACCCAGCGCGCGGGGCGCGAAGGCACCCGTGTCACGATACATGACCACGGATGCGGTATTCCCAAACATGTGCAGAAGATGATGTTCGATCCCTTCTTCACCACCAAGGAACTCCGCGGCTCCGGGCTGGGCTTGTGGGTGTCCAGAAACCTTGTCATGAACCATCGCGGCACCATCCGTTTCCGTTCGTCCACGCGTCCGGAGAAGAGTGGCACCACCTTTGAGGTGTTTCTGCCCGTCGGCGGACTCACGCCCGAAAGCTATACGCGGGGCGAAGCAGCCTGACCCTCTGTCGCGCCCATCCGATCGCCCGCTCGAAAAAATAATTCAAACCGGCCTCTTCCCAGGATGAGAAGCCGCCGCCGCACGCCGCTCTCGAACGGAAGTGGTACGCCCCAGGTGATCGCCATCACTGCCTGGGCCCAGGCGATAGCGTAGCGTACGAAGGTTTTGGAGGTGGAGACCTCGCAGAAGGGTCCGCAGTCCGGCAATTCCCGCGGACCGTTGATTCTGCATCGGTTACCCACCCCACTACCGGATGCGTCGCTACGGGCGCACCGGCCAGCACAGGAGACCCATGACCTGGAAAGAGGATTACCGGAGCCGGCACATGACGGCGGCGCAGGCTCTCGGGGCGGTATGTTCGGGCGCGCGCGTCTGGATTCAATCCGGGGTCGGCACCCCCTCCACTCTCGTGAATGCCCTGGTCGCCCGAGCGGGCCAGTTGCGCGATGTGGAGGTGGTCCACATGATGACCCTCGGCAGCGCCGACTACACCAAACCCGAATACGCCGGGGTATTCCGTCATCGCGGGCTCTTCCTGGGCGCAAATACCCGCGAAGCCGTCGCCGCCGGACGCGCCGACTACACCCCGATCTTCCTCAGCGAGATCGAAGGACTTTTCACCGGCGGACAGCTGCCGCTCGACGTGGTGCTGATGCAGGTGTCTCCACCGGACGAACACGGATTCGTCAGCCTCGGCACCACGGTCGACTGCACTCTGACTGCCTCCCGCTGCGCCGGCATCGTCATCGCCGAAGTCAACGAGCAGATGCCGCGCACCCATGGCGATACCTTTATCCACGTCAGTCACATCACGGCGGTGGTCGAAACGTCGCGGCCGCTTCTCGAACTGCACACCGAGCCCTTCACCGATGTTCATCTGCGCGTAGCCCGCAATGTGGCGTCCCTGATCCCCGACGGAGCTACGCTGCAGACCGGTATCGGCGGCATCCCGGAAGCAGTCCTGACCTGCCTCGACGACAGACGCGACCTCGGCATTCACACCGAGATGTTTTCCGACAGCGTCATCGAGCTGATGGAAGCGGGCATCATCAACGGGGAGCGCAAGTCGCTGCACCGCGGCAAAGCGGTGGCCGCGTTTGTTCTGGGAACCAGGCGGCTGTTCGACTTTATTCACGACAATCCGAGTTTTCAATTCCGCTCCATCAGCTATACGAACGATCCGTTCGTGGTGGCGCAGAACGACCGCATGGTGGCCATCAACTCCGCCCTGCAGGTGGATCTGACCGGCCAGGTGTGCGCCGATTCCCTCGGCACGAAGCCCTACAGCGGCTTCGGCGGCCAGGTGGACTTCATCCGCGGCGCGGCGCGCTCGAAGGGCGGCGTACCCATCATCGCCCTCTTATCGACCGCGCGCGCCGGGCAGCTGTCGCGCATCGTTCCGGTGCTGGAGCCAGGCGCCGGCGTCGTCACCTCGCGTGCCGACGTCCACTACGTCGTTACCGAACACGGCATCGCGTATTTGCATGGCAAGACGCTGCGCGAGCGCGCCGAGGCGCTGATCGCGATTGCCGATCCGCAGTTCCAGTCGGAGCTGGAGGACTTTGCCGTGCGCGCGCATTATCTGGAGCGCAAACCGGCGGGACAGTTGGTTTAGAAAGCGGTTGGCGGAAGGGAGATCCGATGACGGAAGCCGGCAAGCGAGATCGAGGCAAGTTGCAGATCGACACGGACGAGTGCAAGGGCTGCGGGCTGTGCATTGAAGCCTGTCCGCCGAAAGTGATCCATCTGACGGACCACCTTAATCCCTACGGCTATCGAACGGCGGCGTATGCGGGAGCCGGCTGCACCGGCTGTGGCATCTGCTTCTGGGTTTGTCCGGAGCCCGGAGCGATCACGGTCCTGCGCCTGGCGCAGGCAGCCCGTACAGACCCCAGGCGCCCCATCGACGGAGCGGGGCAATGAGCCGGCAATTGATGAAGGGCAACGAAGCAATCGTGAGAGCCGCGGTATTGGCGGGCTGCCGGGGCTTCTACGGGTATCCCATCACGCCGGCGAGCGAAATCACTGAAGCGGCGGCTGAGTATCTGCCGCGCGTAGGCGGGGTTTTTCTGCAGGCAGAGAGCGAAGTTGCGGCCATCAATATGCTGTACGGCGCCTCGGCCGCCGGCGTCCGCGTCATGACGGCGTCCAGTGGACCAGGCATCAGCCTCATGCAGGAAGGCATCAGCTACCTCGCCGGCGCGGAGCTGCCCTGCGTGATCGCAGACATCACCCGTGCCGGACCGGGGCTGGGGAATATCGCATCCGAGCAGAGCGATTACCACCAGGTAGTGAAGGGCGGCGGCCACGGTAACTACCGCACCCTCGTGCTGGCGCCGCATTCGGTTCAGGAGATGGCAGACCTGACCGCGCTCGCCTTTGAGCTCGCCGACCGCTACAGGAATCCCGTAGTGCTGATGGCCGACGGATTCATCGGACAGATGATGGAGCCGGTGGAGTTTCCGCAAACCGCCATCGAGCCCAGCCTGCCGAAGTGGGCTGTCGCAGGAACGGAAGAGACGCGCGGGAATCTGATCAGCTCGATTTTCCTCGACAGCGACAAGCTCGAAGCGCACGTGCGACACATGGAAGCGAAGTACTGCGTCGCGCAGCGGCTGGAGGCGCGCGCCGAAGAACTCTACACCGACGACGCGGATGTGGTGCTGGTGGGTTATGGCATCGTGGCGCGGATCCTGAAAGCGGTGGCCGCAGAAGCCCGGGCCGCGGGGCACAGCGTGGGCGTGTTGCGGCCCATCACGCTGTTTCCCTTTCCGACCGCTAGTTTCCATAAAGTTGCGGAGCGCGCGAAAGTCTTCGTGGTCGTCGAGATGAGCGTCGGCCAGATGCTGGAAGATGTGCGCCTGGCATTGAACGGAACGCGGCCCGTCGAGTTCCTCGGCCGCGTCGGAGGCAATGTCCCGTCTCATGAAGAAGTGCTGGCCTTCGCGCAACAGCAGGCGCGTCGCTGCGCCGAAAGCAAACAGGTGGCCCATGTCTGACGAGCTGGAGATGCGGTACGAAGTGGCGCAGTCGCGGCCGAAAGCGTTCTACGGCAATTTCGATCGCAAGGACGAGCTCCAGCAGCAGACCCACTATTGTCCGGGCTGTGGACACGGCACGGTGCACAAGATGCTCGCCCAGGCCATCGACGAGTTGGGCATCCAGAACCGTACCATCCTGATCAGCCCGGTCGGTTGTTCCGTTTTTGCGTACTACTACTTCGATGTCGGCAATGTGCAGGCAGCGCATGGACGCGCGCCCGCGGTGGCCACGGCGGTCAAACGCAGCCGTCCGGACAGCATCGTCGTCAGCTACCAGGGCGACGGCGACCTGTCGGCCATCGGCTCGGCGGAGATTCTGCACGCTGCGAATCGCGGCGAGAACATCACCGTCATCTTCGTCAACAACGCCATCTACAGCATGACCGGCGGCCAGGTAGCGCCCACCACGCTGCTGGGGCAGCGCAGCACGACCACACCCGGAGGACGCAATCCCGCCAACGAGGGCTATCCCCTGCATGTGAGCGAATTACTGGCCACTCTGGAAGCTCCCGTCTACATCGAGCGGGTCGGCCTCGGCGATAACAAGCAGGTGGCGCAGGCCTGGCGTGCGGTGCGCAAAGCACTGGACAACCAGGTGAAGGGCCTGGGCTTTTCCCTGATCGAGGTGCTCTCGCCCTGCCCAACGATCTGGAAAATGTCGCCGGTCGAAGCGCAGCACTGGGTGCGCGACGTGATGGAGAAGACCTTTCCGCTCGGCGCGGTGCGCGATCGCACCAAAGAAGCGCTGGCCCGCAAGCGTGCCGAAGCCGCCGCTGATACGACCGAGGTCCCGAAGATTCTCGGCGTTGCCGATGATGCGATGGCCCAGTGGCATGCGGCTGCCGCGTGTGAAGCCGGCCACCGAGCCAATCTGCAGGTGCGCGTCGCCGGCTTTGGCGGCCAGGGTGTACTCCTGCTGGGCGAAATCCTTGCCGAGGCCGGCCTCGATGCCGGACTCGAAGTCTCCTGGCTGCCCTCCTACGGCCCCGAGATGCGCTCCGGAACCTCGAACTGCCACGTGCGCCTGTCCACGGAGCCGATCGATTCGCCCCTGGTTGCGCGTCCCGATGTGCTGGTGGCCATGAATGAGCCGTCGCTGCACAAGTTCTATGCAAGCGTTCGACCCGGCGGATGGGTTCTCTACAACGGCGAAGCGTTGCCCGGCGGTTGCAACCGCAGTGAGCTGCATGTGCTCGCTCGGTCCTTCACGGATGTCGCCAACCAGCTGGGCGACACGCGCGCGCTCAACATGGTGATGCTCGGCGCGCTGCTGGAATGCACCGGCACGCTGCCGCAGGAGAGCGTCGACGAGGCCCTGCACCACCTCGTGAAGAGCGCGAAATGGCTGGAACTGGATGAACGGGCACTCGTGCGCGGGCGCGAGTTGCTGCGCGAGTCGCTCGATGAGGTGCGTCATGCTGGCTGAGGCGGATCCGAGCCTGGTTGTGTACTTCGGAGGAGAGTATGTGCCGCTGCGCGAAGCGCGCGTCGGCATCCTGACCCATGCTCTCCATTACGGAACCGGCGTCTTCGAAGGCATCCGCGGCTATTGGGATGACGCGGAGCAGCAGCTCTTCCTGGTGCGGCCGCTCGATCACTATCAGCGCTGGAAACAGAACTGCGGGATCCTCCGCATCCATGTTCCTCCGTCGGCAGGGGAACTGACCCGGATCACCGCGGAGCTAGTGCGGAGAAATTCGTTCCGCACCGACATCTATGTCCGGCCGCTCGCCTACAAATCTGCGCAGCGGGTCGGCGTCGCCACCGACGATCAGGACGCCTTTGCCGTGATCGCGCTGCCCTTCGGCGATTATCTGCACTGCGACAAAGGACTGCACGCGGGCATCAGCTCCTGGCGCCGAATCGAAGACAACTCGATTCCCGCCCGAGCCAAAATCTGCGGAGCCTATGTGAACAGCGCCCTGGCCAGCGACGATGCCCGGCGCGCGGGCTTCGACGAGGCGCTGCTGCTGAACGAAAACGGTCAGGTCGCCGAAGGCGCCACCTGCAACCTCTTCATGCTCCGCAAAGGCAGACTCTTCACTCCGCCGGTCACCGAAAACGTGCTGGAGGGAATCACACGGGATTCGGTCATGGAACTGGCGCAGCACGAGATCGGTCTCGCTGTTGAGGAGCGCCCCATCGACCGCAGCGAACTGTATGTGTGCGACGAACTGTTTCTCACCGGGACAGCGGTGGGCATCGCGCCTGTGGTTCGCGTGGATCATCGGCCGGTGAGTGACGGTGCGGTCGGCGCAACCACGCGCGAAGTGCGGCGCCTGTACTTCGACGCGGTCCGCGGACACTTGCGTGTATACCGGAAATGGCTGGTCCCGGCGCTCCCATCGGAGCTGGAGACCGAATCGCAGATCGCGGCACTGGCAGGATCGCAGCGTTAACCCGTAACAGCGTCTGTTACGTTCAATCGATCGGGCGTGACGGTTCAGGAACACTCCAAAAAACTCGTCAACCTTGAACGGGTGCAGCTCGGGGGTCGCGCTACTCTCGCCCCGCCAAAGCTCGCAGAAACTGTCGCGCTTCGATGCGATACTTGAACGCCTTGCGGCCGTCGATGAAAACTACGGGCACCTCATCGTTGTACTTCTGCCGCAACTGCGGGTCGGCATCGATATCCACCTCACGCCATGCAAACTCCGCGTCGCCCTGGAGTCGCGCCAGCGTCTCCTTGACCACCTCGCAGAGATGGCATCCCTCGCGCGAATAAACAACCACATCGTGCATGAGGCGATTGTAAACACTCATCCGGACATCGCTGCGCGTGCGCGTTTCCCAGGTCAGTCCGTGTTCTTATTCCGGGTGAATTTTCTCGGCTTCGAGGGTACGCTCGAGGCCGTTGCGCGCGTCCGCATTGCTCGGATCGCAGGCCAGCACCTCGCGAAATAGACGATCCGCGGCGTTGTAGTGTCCCCGCTGACGATTCTGTTCAGCCAGGTTATACCTCTGCGTCAGGCTCGCATCGATCCATGCAGGGCGTGGACGGCGCGGGCTGAGGCGCCGGCGCCGCGGCGGGAGTTGTGTCTGCTGCGCGAGGCTGCTTCTTCGATTGAGCCGGCTTCTCGCTCCTCGGCGCAGCTTTCTTTGCCTTCGCGATCTCTATCCGCGGAGGCTCGCTCGCGGGCGTGTGAGTGGCAGGAGCCGCAGTCACGGGCGCAGCGGCCGACGGCGCCGCAACGGCCGGACCCGGAGCGGCTTTCTGGGTTGCAGGAGTCGATCCGGCGGTGGAGTGCGACGAACCGCGAGACAGGACGATGCCGACGATAATCGCCACGACCACCAGCGGCACTCCCACCATCAACCAGACCCGGGGCGAGCGAAGTCCGCCGCGGGAAGCCAGCGAGAGTTCACTCAGCGGAGTACTTCTTCCCAAATGACCCGCCGGCGGAGCGCTGAACGTCGCGGACGAGGCGCCCGATGGAGGCAGCGGTGCGGGCGTGGCGTGCTGAATCGGCGTCTCCCGCGTGATGACGGCAAGCGTGAGTTGCGGTTCCGATGCAAGGACCTGGAGTTGATCCTCCCCGATCCACAAATATTCATGTACGCCGAAACGCCCTGGAAATGGCTTTAACGGAGTGCCAGGGCTGCCGGAAATCTGCTGACAGAGGTCATGCGTCAGCAGGATCTGAGCAGGTTTGGAGATACGCAGCAGAGAAACGAGTTCGTGGGGAGCGTCGGCCCCATCGGATCCGGCCGCACCGTCATCTGCGAGGGTTGACGCGTCGATCGCGATCGATACCGCCACGGGCGTCGCAGGGTGGCGACGGCGAAAACCCTGGACGGCGATCTGGATCTGCCGCGCGGCCACCAGCGCCTCGGACGCCTGCTGAAATCCGGAAACGCAAATGAGATCGTTCGCCGGAACAAGCGTGCCTCTCCGGACTCCCACCACATCTTCGATAAGGGCGAGAAGTCCCGGCTGGGGATCCCAGATATCGGTATTGGATGACTGCGAATTCTGCTGGCTCGAGGCCCAGGGCCGCACCAGCATGTCGATCTTTAGTGCGACATTGGTGACCCCTGAGGGGTCGGGTCCGTGGGTCGGCGACGCACTGGAAGTCACTGAATCCATTGCAACTTAGCGGTAGACGGCGGGAGAGGAAAAAGCTGTTGCACGCCGACCATGAGGGTGTTAGAGTTAGCGAATTATAGCACAGGGTACCGTTAAGAGAACCCCCTCCCGGGACCACCTGTGCCCAGAGGAAAAATCGATGTTCGGTTGTGAGAATTGGCGGCGGTGCCGCCTTTTCGTTCTGATCGCCTTTCTGACCTGGTTGCCGCTTCCGTCGCAGGCCAAAACCGCTGGCCTCACTGCGATTGCCGTCTACCCGGGCCACGACGGCCAGGATGCGGCGCAGATTGCAAACTTCATTCTGAACGAAAAGAACGAAGTCTACCAGTGCGGCAGCGCCGCCAAAATCGATAAATCGGCCTATCACAAGCTGGTCAAACTTACCCTGAGTCCCGGCAATACCCTGGAACGCAATGCACAGGGCGTTCTGATGCTCTCCAATGTCAACCTGGCGCCGACCTGCGTCGTCCCGGGAAATCTTAAGCTGGAAAAAGAGGATCTGCTCACTCCATCGGCCCTCGCGGACCGCGCCACTGTCGTGGGCAATGTGCTGCCCGGATCAGATCCGCCTATTGCCCAGGATCCGCCGATTGCTCAGGTTCCACCACTGAAAATCGGAATCAAAATCGTCTTCGTCACCGCTCCCGACGCCGAACTGATGGATTATCTGCGAGCCCAGCAACAGGGCGATGTCGAAGGATGGAAGCGGTACCTCACGAAGGATGCAGCCGGAAAGCACGCTGCGGATGCCCGCAAAGCGCTGTCCGCCCTGTATCTCAAAGCCGGCAACACCGACCTTGACGCTTACGTCACATCGAAAGCCAACACACCGCCCGATTTCGCTAAGCTCGCCGATGCGCGGCAGATGGCCCAGCAGTCCCGCAGCGAGGTGGCCGACGATCCCGGCACCGCTGAACTGGACAAAAAGATTCGCGCCGAGGTAGCGGATCTAAGCCAGCAGTCTTCCGCGAAGCTGGAGTTGTACCGCACAGCCCTGAAGAATCAAGCGCCCGGCTATACCAATCTGACGGAGGCTGAAGTCCTCGCGGATGGCGCCTATAAGGTGGACCCTTCGGCTCCGGAGGCCGACTCCGCCGAGCAGCAATCGAAGATGGAGCAGGCGCGCCTCGACAAGGCTCTGCACGATGCCGAGCAGCAGACAGCCGGACAGCACCCCGATGAAGCCGTGCGCATCATCGCTCCCTGGGAAGCGTTCAAAGACGAGAATCCGGAAATCTCTGCCGATCTGCACGCCATCTCTTCCGCGTATATCGCCAGAGCGAAGAAGTCTCAGGGCAACAACGACTGGGTCGGGGCGGTCAGCGATCTGGAGAAGGCGCAGAAGCTGCTTCCCTCTCCGGACACCCTCTCGCTGCTCACCGCCGCCCAGCAGCAGGCCCACCTCGCCGCAAACCAGGCCGCTGTGCAGGCCGCCATGCAGAAGAGCCAGGACGCCGAGGCCGGCGGAGATATGATCCGCGCTTATGAGGTCCTCGATGACCTGCCCACCGAACAACACGCGCAGGTGAACGAACGGCTGCAGTCTCTTCAGGAACAGTACGTCGCTGCCGCCGAAAGCCAGGCGAAGAGCCTTCAAAAAGCCTACGAACCGATCAACGGAACCAGTGACGAAAAGGGTATTGAGGAGGCTCACGAACTCACCCGCCGCTGCTTCGGCCTCACCCAGGATCCAGCGTTAAAGGATCAGCTCGACATTCTGGCGTCCGATCTGACCACCTACTATCTGAAGCAGGGCACCAAATACGCCGACAAGCCGGACGGAACCGGCGTGAACGTCGCGTGGGCCTATCTCTCCGAGGCTCTCCACTATAGCTCGCCCGCGAACGCGGGAGATGTCCGCGACGAACTGGAACGGGTTCGATCGAAACACCGTATCAAGTCCGGCATTTCCATTCACGTTGAATTTCGAGACTCCACTTCGCGGCGCGACTCCGTCGATTTCGCCACCCAGTTGAGCGATGCCATGGCCTCCGGTCTGGAATCCGCCGGGACCAATGTCCACGTCATCCGGCCGACCGACACGCCGCCCGTCCCCGCCAATTTCCAGCTCATCGGAGACGTTGTCCAGCACGACCTCGGCAAGCAGTTGGAGACCATCCCCCGCCAGTCAAAGTACAAGTCCGGCGAGCGCCAGGTGAATAATCCCGAATGGGTCAAGGCCACCGCCGATGCTGATCAGGCCAAAGGCGATCTGCAGATGGCCCGGACCGTTCTGCAGGATGCGCTGAGCAAGGGCAAGAAAAAAGACATCGAGGCGGCCAACAAAACCGTGAACGACGATGTGCAGAAGCTCAAGGTGCTCACAGACAAAGTCAGCACCCTGCAGCAGTTCAACATCGTACCGATTATCGATAACTACAACTATGTCGAACACATCGTCCACGTGCGCCCGACGATCGTGATTCAGTTCCGCATTACCGACGCTACCGGTAATGAAGTCGTTCCGGAAGTTCCGGTGAGAAAAGAGATTCCCGACCAATATTCGCAATACGACGGCGTTGAGCCCACCGATACCGAGGGAATCCATATAAAAGCCGGCATGGAACCGGACGACGCCTCCTTCTACCGAACCACCGAATATGCCGCGCGCGACGCTCTGGTCAAGCAGGCACAACAAAAGGTGGAAGGTCTGCCCGCAATCGTGCTGCAGCACGCGGACCAGAGAGCGACGGACGGAGATGTCGACGGCGCCGGCCAGCTTTACATCCTTTACCTGAACTCCACTCCCGATGTCCCTGCTCCTGAACGGGCCCGAGCCAAAGCGTATCTCTTAAAGCAGTTCAATTTCGGCGATGTAGCTCTGCAGGCGCCGCCCGCCTGATCGCGGTTCGATTTTTGCCTTGAGTCTGGTGTGAGGGAATGTGAGCGAACTGGCCCAGAAAGCATCGCCGGCGCGTATCGGAAAATATGACGTCATCGGTGTGCTCGGCCGCGGCGGCATGGGAGTCGTC
This sequence comes from uncultured Acidobacteriaceae bacterium, assembly GCA_963796895.1. Classification (GTDB taxonomy): domain Bacteria; phylum Acidobacteriota; class Terriglobia; order Terriglobales; family Acidobacteriaceae; genus Palsa-343. The sequence goes on along the minus strand of CAWCNN010000009.1, from coordinate 175,687 downwards.
TACCGTGCTCGCGATGCCCGCATCGGCCGCGATGTCGCTATCAAGACCCTCACCGAGGGTTACTCCGGCAATCCCGACATGCTGAAACGCTTCTACCAGGAAGCGGGACACACCGGCAATCTCAAACATCCCAATATTGTCACGGTCTACGACTTCGGCGATGAAGACGGTCTTCCCTACATCGTGATGGAGTTCCTCGACGGCGAGCCGCTGGACAAAATCATCCGCGAAAACCATCCGCTGCATTTGAGCCAGAAACTCGATGTGCTCGAGCAGGTGTGCGAAGCGCTTGCCTATGCGCACACCCAGGGCATGATCCATCGCGACGTCAAGCCCGCCAATATCATCGTGGAGCGTGACGGACTTGTAAAACTGCTGGACTTCGGAATCGCCAGAGCCGGCGAGCAGATCGGCGATGTAACCATGACTCACACCGGCACGCTGGTCGGCACCCCCGCGTATATGTCGCCGGAGCGCCTGCGGGGCGAGCCCTTCGATGGCCGGTCCGACATCTTCTCCACCGGCGTGGTCCTCTATCAGTTCCTCACCGGGGTTCTTCCCTTCCCCGCAGATTATCCGGCAATCCTCCAGCAGATCCTCCACGAGGATCCTCGCCCGCTCAGGGAGTGTTTGCCCTCGTGCCCGGCACAAATGGATCAGATTCTCCAGCGCGCTCTGGCCAAGGACCCCGCCGAACGTTACAACCATGCCGATGAAATGGCCGCCGACCTGAAAAGCGTCGGCAGGAAGCTGACCGCTCAGCGGCTGAACGAACTGCTCGGTGAAGCCCGAACCGCCGTCCAGAAAGAAGAATATTCGCAGGCGAAGATCCTGCTGCGTCAGATCCTGCGCATGGAAGGCGAGCATCAGGGCGCCAAAAAACTCATGGCTTCGGTGGACCAGCACCTGAGCCAGCAGAAACTCAAGCAACAGGTCGATCAGCTGACCAAGATTGCGCGGGAAGCCGTCGAGTCGCGCAACTGGGACCACGCGCATTCCGTCTGTTCTGAACTCCTCAAGCTCGATGCACAGAATGCAGACGCCGTCGCCCTGATGGCGCAGGCCGATGCCGGGCGGCAAGCACGCGAACGGATCCAGCAGCTCATGCGCGAAGCCGATACCGCGCGCCAGTCCGGTAACTACGATTCGGCCATCCAGATTGCCGGCAAGGCCTCGCAACTGGATCCGGCAGACTCCCGCATCCAGGCCATCTGCAAAATCCTGGAGCAGGAGGCTGAAGAGGCGCGGCGCAAGGCCCGCCTGCGCAAGCTTCTGCAGAACGCCCAGGAAGCCATCATGTCCGGCCACCTGACCAATGCGTCCGGCGCGATTGCAGAAGCCGAGAAGCTCTCTTCCTCCGACGCCGATCTGATCCGGCTCAAGGACGAACTCGGTGAGCAGATCCGCCGAGAGGAACGCAAACGTCTCGTGGTCACCCTGCAGGATAAGGCAGCGGTGGCCGCTACGCTCGACCAGTTAGCTGCGGCTATGCGCGAAGTAACAGCCGCGCTGGAAAAGTATCCCTCCGAAGCAACTCTTCTGCGCCTCAAGCTGCAGTTGGAACCCCGCCTGCGTGAGCAGGTCGGACGCAAACTGGTCACGGAAGTGAGCGAGGCCTGCTCCCACCTTCCCCCCGCCGAAGCGCTGGTGCACATCCGCGAAGCCCTCGTTCACTTGCCTGGAAATCGCGACTTACTGGGTCTGGAATCCGCCATCTCGCTCCGTCTTACGCGCGAACAGCGGGAACAAATGCTGGCCGAGTACCTTGCCAAAGCGCGCGAGTTGCTGGAAGACCACCTGTACCTGGAAACCGTCAAAGTCCTCGAAAACTGCGAGAACCAGGGATTCTCGTCTTCAGAGATGACCGAGCTTCTCGAAATGGCCAGATCGGCCGCTGCCGCGCGCGTCTCCCAGGATCTGGTGGAACGGAGTTTTCTCGAAGCCAAGCAGCTCCTGGAGAAACAAAACTACGAAGCCGTGCTCCGCCTGCTCCCGCCCGTGCTGCAACGCGTGGAAGAACCCGCGCTCCGCCGGCTGCTCGAAGAGGCTACGCAAAAGCAGCGGGCGATCGAACAACGAGTCGCGCAAGTGGCCGCGGCGGTGAAGCGCTGCTGCGAGATGGAGATGTATGACGCTGCCATCGGCTTAATTGCAGGCGAATCTCCTGGTGTGCGCCAGGTGGAACAGATCCGGTTGGCGCTGGAGACTTGTCAGCGGCTGCTCGACGATGAATCCAGCCGCCTCCAGTCCATGGGCACGATCTATGCCACACTCGGCGAGCCCGAGTGCGCCATTGCCTACCAGCGTCTCAGTGCCGGCGGATCGAATCACTCCGGTTCCCCGGCAGTGGCCGATATCGAACAGCGCCTGGGCGTGCGCGTGCGCCTTACCATCGATCGCCACGTGACGCAGTCGATCGACGCGGCCAGAGAAGCGCTGCGCTCCGAACAACCCGTCCTCGCCAATGACTTACTGAAAAACACGGCGGACTGGCAAGCGAGCGCCGCTCCTGCCGTCCAGGAACAATGGAAAGCAGTTCAGGCGGAAATCGCCGCCGCCAAAAAGGTTCTGCGCTTCCGCCTGCGCCGCTAGGCTCTGCCGGCCAGGGCAGAATCTAAGTCTCCTTCGACGACCTCTTCGGCGTGGTCGCTTCTTACCTGCCCAGAAACTTCTCCAGAGTTGTCAGTTCCTTGTCGGCCCGATCCATGTACTCGCCCGCCGTGGTCAGATCGCTCTGGCTAAGCGCCATTCTCGATTCGCTCAGATCGTTGTCGAGCCGTGTCATCGCCGCCAGAATGTCCCCGCGCAGATCGTACCCCTGAGCCTGCTGTTGCGAGCGCAGCGACTGAACACCGCTCTTCACGGCATCGGCGCGCGCCTCCAGGTTGGCCATGCGATCCCTTGCTGCGCGGGCCTCCGCCGGAGACGGACCGGACGCAACAGGCGCCGGACTCTGGGCCGCTTCTGCCGGCGGAGCCGCGGGCTGCGATGCGGGAGTTCCCGTCACGTAAGACTTATGCTGCGCCACCGCCCCGGTATGCGATGCCGCGGATTTTACGGCCGAATGCAGGTCCGCTGGAGGTTGGGGTTTGCTCCCGGGTTCCGGCGATGAAGAACCACCGGGATTGCCGGCCTCAGCAGGAGGAGCACCTGCGCTGCCGGTCGGCTCAGAGTTGCTCGGCTGCGAAGATGCGCTTACGGACCCGGCATCCTGTGGAGCCGAGGTGGGTGCCGGTGCGACCGCTGAGGCAGATGAGGTGGCCGGCTGCGCCGACGATTCGACAGCCGGCTGGGAGGCCGCGCGCTGATCCGCATGCGTCGAGAAAACGTGCGGCAGCACAAGCGCAGCGGCGACGAGGGCACAAAGCGCTGCGATCGCTCCCACTGCGATCCAAAGGCTTCGATGGCTGCGTGTAGTAACGGGCGTTCCGGGAACCATGACGGGCGCAACTCCTGGCTGAGGCTGCGAGGGAGGCTGGAACAGCGACGCGGTCGCGGCGACTTCCTGCTGCATTTCCTGCGATGCCTTGAGCGCGTTGCGAAAAGCCTCGGCCGACTGGAATCGGCTTTCCGGATCCTTGGCCATCGCGGTCAGAATGATGCTGTTCAAAGCTGGCGAAAGCGCGGGATTCAGTTCAATGGGCGGCTGCGGCTGCTGGTTCAGCTGCGCGTTCAGCACGGTGAAGGAAGTATCCGCCTGGAATGGGCGGCGTCCCGTGAACATCTCATACAGGGTCACGCCGAAGGAGTAAAGATCCGAACGAGCATCCACGGTGCCGCCCCGTACCTGCTCCGGTGACATGTAATACACCGAGCCCATCGTGGTCCCGGGCCGCGTGAGTTGCAGATCAGTTGCGGATTTGGCGATGCCGAAATCCATGATCTTCGCCAGCCCGTGCGACGTGATCATGATGTTGGATGGCTTGATGTCGCGATGGATTACATTGCGGCTGTGCGCAAAACCCAGCCCGGATAGAACCTGCATCCCGTACTCCACGACCTGAGCTTCGGGAACGCGAGCCTGGCTCGCCAGGTGTTCCAGCGTCGAGCCCTCGACGAACTCCATCACCATCACCAGCTGATTTTCAAACTGGAAGGCGGTTCGCAACTGGGCGATGTTGGGGTGCTCCAGCGTGGCCAGGGTCCGGATCTCAGCCATGAAGCGGTTGGCCAGCTCCGCATCGGACGCGTAATCCGGAAGGAGGATTTTCATTGCCTCCACCCGGTCCGAAATGATGTTGCGAACCCGGTACACGCGGCCCATGCCGCCTGTTCCGAGCAGGTCCAGAATCTCGTAGTCGCCGACGCGCTGGCCGGGTGCGAATGCCATGTTGGAACCTCGACGGATGGGATGTACCGAGGTACCCGTGGGGATCAGCTGGAGAGCACCCCGAGTGTACTTCAATTAGTGATCGGCAGTCCTGACAAATTTCATCCGAATTGCATAAAAACTGCCCCGGCGAGTCACGAAACCGCTGGTTTGTACCGGCCTCAGCAAGCGGCCATCGCATCCATTCGACGTGCAATAATCTCAGCTGATCCCCTGCATCGGCGCGCCGTTCCCCTCTGTCTCGAGCCCCTTTCCGTACGACCTGCGGCGCGTATGATGTTCCAATTCCGTGGAGGCAAGAATGAAGTTGCTCGCAAAGTTCAACCTCGTCCTCATCGTCGTCTTTGGAATGGGTGTTTTTCTTGTCTCCTATTTTGCCCATCAGTTCCTGATGAAGGACGCGCGCCAGCAGGTGCTCCGCCAGGCCGAGCTGATGTCCGCCAGTGCCAGCGCCACCAAGGATTACACCGACCAGCAGGTGAGCCCTATTCTCGAGACGACCGACCAGCACACCACCAGCTTCCTGCCCCAGACCATTCCCTTCTACGCCGCCAACACTACGTTCCGCTTCCTCCGCCAGAGTCATCCGGATTACGAGCTGCGCGAAGCCGCTCTCAATCCCACGAATCTTGAGGATCGCGCCACGGAGTGGGAAGCCGACCTGATCCGCTATTTCCGCGACCATCCATCGGAAACCCAGCATGTGGGCGAACGCAGCACGCCGACCGGCACCTTGCTCTACGTTGCCAATCCCATCGTGGCCGCTCCAGGATGTCTGCAGTGCCACAGTCAGGCTTCTCTGGCGCCCCCATCCATGATCCGGCATTATGGCAGCGATCACGGCTTCGGATGGAACCCCAATCAGATTATCGGCGCCCAGATCGTCTCCGTGCCCATGTCCGTTCCGATCGCAATGGCCAGCGAGGGCTTTCGCAACCTGCTCATCAGCCTCGTCACCGTCTTCCTGCTCACTATCCTGCTCATCGATGTGGCCATGTACATGATCGTGATCCGCCCTCTCCGCCGGGTCTCGAAGAACGCCGACATCATCAGCAAGGGAGAAACCGATATGCCCTTACTCCAGGTGAAAGGTAAGGATGAGATCGCGGAGGTCACTGCCTCCTTCAACCGCATGCACACCAGCCTGATCAAGGCCTTCGAGATGCTCAACGGCTGAGCCGCGCTTATTTGTAAGGATGGTAGTTACTTGTTGCGGGATCGGAGAAAGGCCGCGCGGTCGGCCTCCGAGCTGATCTGCTTCGCGGCTTCGTGATAGATGAAGTCCGGATCGTCGGACTGGGCAGCCAGTTTCTTCACCACGATTTTCGCCACCGGACCAATGTAAACGGCGAGTTTGCGGCTGATCTCCTCCAGCGCCAGACTCTGGAAGCCGCTCGATCCGGGACGCGGCTGCAGCGAACCCGTGCCCGGACGCGGCATCGCACCGGAAGGATTCGGCAGCGGCATCGTCGCCAGCGAATCCGTCTGCGCGGGCATAGCAGCGATGGCGCGCAGAAATTCATCTGCCGAGGCAAACCTCTGAGCAGGATCCTTGGCCAGCGCGCGCATGATCGCATCTGAAATCGGCGTAGGAATCTGCGGAGCGATCTGGTGCGGCGGAGGTGGAATCTGCTGAACGTGCCCGATCATAATTTCGTAGGCGCTGTTGCCGGTGACAGGCAGCCGCCCCGTCAGCAACTCATACAATGTCACGCCCACCGAGTAAAGATCGGAGCGCGACGTCGCTTTGCTGCCGCTGATCTGCTCCGGTGACATGTAATTGATGGAGCCGAGAAGATAGCCCGGCTGCGTCAGCTCGCCCGAGCGGCTGGTGATCGCGATGCCGAAGTCGAGCAACTTCACCACCCCGCCTCCCGCGATCATCACGTTCGTTGGCTTGATGTCACGGTGAACCACGCCCCGCCCATGCGCGTAAACCAGCGCGCGCAGAATCTGGGATGTGTAGTCCAGCGCCTGAGGAAGCGTCACCGCGCCTTTCACGCGAAGGTCCCGCAGCGTCTCTCCCTCCACGAACTCCATCACCATCGCCAGCTGATTCTCGTGGTAGAACGCGTTGTGCAGAGCTGCGATGTTGACGTGGTTGAGGGCAGCAAGCGTCTGCACCTCGCGCCGGAAGCGCTCCACCATTTCCGGTGTGCCCGATTGTTCCGGATGCAGAATCTTCAGCGCTTCGCGCCGTTGCGAAATAAGATGACGGACTTCGTAGACAACGCCGAGCCCCCCGGCGCCCAGCCTTGCAACCACTTCGTAATCCCCGACCCTCTGACCCGGTTCAAGTGCCATATCGTTGAACAGCCCCGTCGATGTTCTCGCCTGCGATGCGCGCTCTCTGAATCATATGCCACGCACGTGCCGTTCTTCGCAAAGGTCAAATGCGCAATGATCCGCGGATCGTTGTCCCGGAAAATATCAGCGTTGAATGCCTCCCGCCTGCCGGCCGCGGCATCGCCTTTCCATCAAAGGACTCGAGTCATTTTGCAAAGGTGAACGATACACGCTCGGATTTGAGTTCCACAATCCGGCTCGCATCATGCGGATCGCTGTGAAACGCACAGTACTGGATCGTGTAGTCGTGCGATCCCGGCAGAAATCCGTAAATATCGGTAATGTCCGCACCCTTCTTCAGTACTTCCCCGGGCGCGAGCTTCACAAAATCTTCAGGACCCGGGGCGCGACGCTTGGCCATCGGCCCCAGATAGGCGACCGGCTTGCCTTCCGATTCAATGCGAAACAGATCGCTGCGCAGAGGAGCTTCGGGAAGCTTGCTCTTCTCAAGGTAGAAATCCTGGTCCGCAGAATGGTTCTCGAAAGCGAGATAGACCAAAACGCGATGTGAAGAGACATCAACGCTCAGAGTTACGCTTGCCGGCATCTTAGCCTTCCCTCTGTGTTTCGAAGTTTCCTGCCGACGGACCTGCAGGGGTAACAGCGCCAGGGGCAGAAACAGTCCCGCGAGGAGGAGCAACAGAACCCGCCTACTTTGCACTCTCAACGTAGTACTCGTAGCTGTCGGCGTTTCCCAGCGCCGCCTCCGGATTCGACTTCGCCAACGCCTGAGCTCCCTGCTGACCATAGACATTATCCTTGGTTCCGCCTACATCGTCGAAATGCGACATCTCGTGCGCCAGGGTTCCCGCCTTCGAATCCGTTCCGGTCGCCGGCGCATGATCGAACCCCGAATCGAGATAGATCTTATGATCGGCATCGTTCGGATATACATAAGCATAGGTACCGGGATCAGGGGGATCGGCCGGATAGAAATTTTTGATCGTCACGCTCTTATTCAATTCGAGTTCTTTGTTCGTCCGGTCCAGCAGCGTCTTCCGGGTCGCCTCATCGTCCGATCCAAACCATTTCTTCGCGTCTGCTTTTGCCGCGTCGTCCCACTTTTCCAGCGACGCCTTGCGCTTTTCCAGCAGATCCTTCTGGTCGGCAAGCGCCTTCTCGATGGCCCCCTGCCGGGCATCTCGCCACTGCTCGAGCTTCGACTTCGGCGCTCCTGCTGCGGTACTGGCAACGGCTCCCGCGACCATCGAACTGGAAAAAGGGCTGGCAGCCAGTCCGGTAACCATCGCACCGGGCCCGCCAGCGCCTGCCGATCCGCTGCCCACTTCGCCAATGATCACATTCGGCGCACCCATCACGATGACGCCGCCATGCGCCGTCTGATCGCCCATTCTGGCTGCGGGAAGAAAATTGACGAAGACGCCCGAGGAGCCTCGCACGATCACGTCCGGGGGCCCAACACAGGTCGCCATCGTCGTCACATTTGCGGCCGGCAAAAAGTCGATCAGGACCGTGGGCGCGCCCGGGGGTAGAATCGGACCTCCCACATGAGGCACGATGCCCGTTACCATCGGGCAGACATGCATGTCGGTTACTCGTGCTGCCGGCGGCATTACGATTCCTCCGCAGCAAAGATGAAACCAACCAGCTTCATGAAACGATCCAGTTCGGTCCGAACGATCAGCAACTCGGACTCCAGAGTCGTGAGGGTCGCGATTCCAACCCACGTCCCACCACGGATGTAATGCTGAACCTGAAACACGGTTCCGGCTTCTACCGCCCGGTGCTTCAGAATCAGGAGTGCGGCTTCCGTCGCGCCCGGAAAGGTAAGTGGCGCCGGTCCGGCAATCCGCGGAGCGATCAGGCTTCCCGTCATCAACTCCATCTGGCGCCGGACATAATCATTCAACGATTCCTCTTCCGGTAACTCGTCCTCCCGCAGATAGATGTTGCTGGGAACAGATCCTGCAACATTCTTCTGAATGCCAAATCCCGGAAGCCACACCCATCCAGCCGGAATTGCCTGAATCACCCATTTCCCGATGCGGGCGGGCTCCACCTGCCGTTCGACTTGTGCCGGATTCGTGCTCATCGCTCTCAGAGTGCAAAAGTCTGGATTCTCCCAGCTACCGTTGCCATATCACTTCTTCGCCTGGGAGTAGGGATCGTCACCCGGGAACGTCGGCGCCTTGGGTGCCTGCGGTGCCTGCGGTGCCTCGGGGCTTTGAGGCGTTCCCGGCACTCCGGGAATTGGCGCTCCTCCGCTGTTGATCAATACCATCGTTCCGGAGATCACTACCCCCTCCGGTCCAATGGAGATGAATCCACCCGGGCCCGACAGACATACTCCCATCCCACCCTCCAGAACCACACTCATACCGCCATTGAGATACACCTGAGTTCCCGCCTTGATGTCGTAGTTCATGCCGGCTTCGCTGTACTGGTTCATACCGACTTTCGACGAGTAGTTCATTCCTACCTTTTCATTCAGGTTCATCCCCACGTCGATGTTGGAATCCATTCCAATCTTTTCTTTGAGATTTCCACCCACCTTATGCTGGCGATCGCCGCTAACGGTCGCAGTCTGGTTTCCGCCGATATTGCTGTCGGCGTTGGCGCCTATCTTCTCAATTTGATTTCCCTTGACCTGAAGGTGGGAATCGCCACCCACTTCTTCCAACTGATTTGACTTGATTGTCGTATGCTGCTCGCTCCCCACGAGCGTGTGCCAATCGTGTTCCACGTGGACGTCATAGTCGCGTTCGGCGTTCATGTAGATCTGCTCCTTGCCCTTCAGATCCTCAAATCGCAGTTCGTTGGCATTAGCTTGTCCGCCGTCCTTCGAGCTGCGCGTCAGAACGCCCGACAGCGTGTATTGCCCCGCCGGATCGTACTTCGGCATGTTGACGCCGTTGTAGAGCGAAGCCACGACGATCGGCTGATCCGGATCCCCCTCCAGAAAATCGATCAGCACTTCGTCACCGGTGCGCGGCCAGAAGTAAGTCCCCCATCCTTTGCCCGCCCAGGTCTGCGCGACGCGCAGCAGCGTGTTGTCCGGACTGTGACTGTTCGGCTTGCGCTGACGGTCCCACCAGAACTGCACGCACACTCGTCCGTACTTATCCACAAAAGAGTCTTCGCCCGACATCGTCACTACCTGGCCGGTGTGCATCCCGTGTACGAGCGGTTTGCCCGTCTTCAACGGTGGTCGATACGGAATCGAAGCGGGAACCGCGACAAATCGATTCGTGTACGGAGTAGCGGGATACGCGGTCCGTGTGCGATAAGGAGGTAACTGCTGTACGTTGTGCTCCACGCGCGTCAACAGATATTTTGCATTCAGCGCGTCCTGCGGGTATTCGCTGATCGTAAACGTAGAGCCAGTTGCCATCGGAATAGCATTCGACCCTCCATCCACCACCACCGTTCCCGCATCGCTCGCATCGCGCCGCGTGTTTAAGAACAACTTTGTCAGATTTGCGATTTTCGAATCGGAATCGCTCTTTTTTAGGTACGCGGCCGCACTGTCGGCGTAGTCGTATTGCTCATTGCCGTTAACTCCCAGCGGTCCTTTGCTGGAGGCCTGGGTGTCATCTCCGACCCGGCTATAACGAATGAAACTATAATCCCATGTGCTAAATTCTCCGGTGACCAACGTCGATCGCGAGTTAAACTCCTGAATAACGAAGTCGTAGAAGCCTTCGGAATCGCCTGGCTCAGGAGCGTAGCGAAACCCGCTCTGGATTTCGCAGTCGCCAAGTTTGCTGGAGTCATCCTGCAGCGTAAAGACATGGTCCTCGTCGCTGTGCTTAAAATAATAGAGGATGCCATGCTGTTCCATGAGGCGTGAGATGAAATGAAAATCGGTCTCACGGTACTGCGTGCAGTACTCGATGGGCGTGTAGTCCGCGGAAGTATCGATTTTAGGGCTGATCTTGTAGGGACTGAGGACCGCCTTGATGACATCGGTCACGGTCTGGTTCTGGAACACGCGCGTATTTGTGTTCAGTGTCAGCGCCCACAGGGCCGGCACGATCCAGGCGCGATAATTGTTCAACTCCTCGTCGCCCCCCGTCATCTCAAAACTCGCGACAACTCCATTGATGTACCGCTCGGTCCCCTGGTCGTCGGCCAGGATGCCGATGGTCACGGTCTTTCCCACAATCGACTTGGGGTCAATTGTGACATGTTTATCAGCCACCATCTCCAGACGGTAATTAAATAACTCTGAGATAGCCTCGAAGCCCGCAACCGCCTCGGGCAGAAGTACGTCCTTGCCCAGAGGGCTGGCGAGGCGGATAAGTCGATCATCCTGTCCAAAAGCAGGCATAGCGTTCGCCTCAACTTTCCCATCGATCTCCGGACCGCGCAAGTCGCACGGCCCAAATTTCACCGATGAAGTGTTTACTCAGTCAGCCTACCAGGCATAGGTGAAACGTCCTTCGGGAGATACGCCAATCTGCACGCGCTCCGTGGGTCGTTCTTCCGCCATGCGCGATAGCACTGCGCGCGATATCTCCGGCAACATTGTGTTCGAGAGAATATTGTCCACATTGCGCGCGCCGCTCTCCACCTCTGTGCAGCGTTTCGCTACCTCATCGAGCAGCTGGTCATCATAACTCATCGCGATCCTGTGGTTCTCCTGAATGCGGCGCTGAATCTTAGCTAACTTGAGGCGGATGATCTGCTTTAGAGCCTCATCGCGAACAGGGAAATATGGCACCACCATCATGCGCCCCAGGAACGCAGGCTTGAAGATCTTGTTCAGTTCCGGTTTGATGGCCAGCGCCAGACCTTCGCTGTCCGGCATCGTTTCCGGATCGGCCGTCAGCTTCATCAGGGTATCTGTCGCCGCATTGCTGGTGAGAATGATGATCGTATTCTTGAAATCAATCGACCGCCCCTCGCCGTCTTCCAGATTCCCCTTATCGAAGACCTGATAAAACAGCTCAAGCACATCCGGGTGAGCTTTCTCAATCTCATCCAGCAGCACAACCGAATAGGGGCGCCGGCGCACCGCTTCCGTCAATACGCCCCCCTCGCCGTAACCCACATATCCCGGCGGGGAACCCTTCAGCGTGGAAACGGTGTGCGCTTCCTGAAACTCCGACATATTAATCGTGATGAGGTTGCGCTCCCCGCCATACAGCAGATCAGAGAGTGCCAGGGCCGTCTCGGTCTTTCCCACTCCGCTCGGTCCCACCAGCATGAATACGCCCACCGGTTTGCCGGGATCGTCCATGCGCGCCCGCGAGGTGATGATGCGCTGAGCAATCGCCGCCAGAGCGTGGTCCTGGCCGATGACGCGCTTGCGCAGATGCCCATCCAACTCCAGCAGCGCGGCGATTTCGTCTTTAACCATCTTGCCCAGCGGAATCCCGGTCCAGGCAGAAATAACCTCACCCACGATGCGTTCGTTCACACATACATGCAGAAGGGGATTCTCACCCTGGATCGCAGCCAGTTGGCTTTCGAGCGCCTGCAATGCCGCCAGCGAAGGTGTCTCGCTGGCCTCGCCGTCTCCGGCAGCGGTAGTCTTGGCACCCGTCTCCAGCGCTTCGCGCATTGTGCGGATCCGTCCCACGACTTCCACCTCCTTTTCCCACTGCGCTTTCAGCTTAGTTACTGTTGCCTCCGCAGCGGTGATTTGTTCCTCGATCCCGGTCAGGCGCTCGGCGTGATTTTCGCCGACGGTCGTCTCCCGTTCCAGAATCTGTTTCTGCACTTTGAGATCGTCAATGCGGCGCATCGCATCTTCCAGAGCCGGCGGCGTCGTGTTCTGTCCCAGCGCAAGCCGTGCGCACGCCGTGTCGAGCACGCTGACTGCTTTATCGGGCAATTGTCGTCCAGCCAGGTAACGATGCGAGAGTCGCACCGTCGCTGTAATGGCTTCGTCCAGAATGCGCAGCTGGTGATGCTTCTCCAGCGCCCCCACCATACCGCGCAGCATGGTGTCGCACTGGGTTTCGCTCGGCTCCTCCACCTTCACCACCTGGAAACGCCGCGCCAGGGCCGCGTCTTTCTCAAAGAACTTTTTGTATTCCGACCATGTGGTCGCGGCGATGGTGCGCAGTTCGCCACGCGCCAAAGCCGGCTTCAACAGGTTGGCCGCGTCGTTCTGTCCTGCCTGACCGCCCGCACCGATCATCGTATGCGCCTCGTCGATGAAAAGTACGATCGGATGCGGCGATGATTTCACTTCGTTGATAAGCCCCTTCAGGCGGTTTTCGAATTCGCCTTTGACCCCGGCGCCCGCCTGCAGCAGCGCCAGATCGAGACTGTGCAATTGCACGTTGCGCAGCGCCGGCGGCACGTCGCCTGTTGCAAGACGAAGAGCAAACCCCTCAACCACGGCGGTCTTGCCCACTCCCGCTTCTCCGGTCAGGATGGGGTTGTTCTGCCGCCGCCGCATCAGGATATCCACGACCTGCCGGATCTCCTGGTCGCGCCCTAGCACCGGATCGATCTTGCCTGCCTTCGCGTTCGCCGTCAGGTTGACGGTGTACTGATCGAGGTGGGGAGTCTTGCCGGAAACAGCGGGCCTTCCGTCTTCAGTCGCGCCTCGGCTCTGCGCCCGATTCCATGGCCGCGGCGGTTTCCCGCGACTTCTCGGTGACGGCAAAGAAGTCCTTGCGCAGCGCCTCTGCCGGAATCAGCTGCAGCTCTTTGCTCACATCGCGAATCACGCGCGACAGTTCTTCGTTCGACAGCAGCGCGAGCAGCGTGTAGCCGGTGCGGATCTGCATCGTGTCGAACTCGATGGTCGCGACCGTCCAGGCTTCGGTGAGCATCTTCACCAGCAGCGGGCTGAAGGCTGGACTGCGGGCATTGCCGGTCTTCAGGCGGTCGAGGCTGCGCTGCAATTCCGTAGTCAGCCGCGATCGATCCACGCCGTATTGCTTCAGGATCAGGGCCACGTCGTTATCCGAGTTGTCGATGGCCTTGAGCAGATAATGCTCAATCTCGATGTCGTAGTGGGTGCGCGAAACGCACAAGCCGGCCGCAGCTTCCAGCGAGCTGCGGACAGCGTCGTTCAATTTGCCGATCAGAGATTTCAGGTTCAGGCTCATGCAAGAGGCTCCAGGGGTAAATACGATTTTCCCTACGACAACCGATACGTAGCTTCATCCGGATCGCGGTCCAGAGGTCGATTCCTGATCCAGCTCACCAGTCCCAGACGCGCGGCCTCATCCCCGGCTGCGCCCAGCTGCATCGGCGGCGTCTGCTCCCGTTGCAGCACGAGCTGAACGATAAAGTCGAATTCCCGATTTGTATATAAGCGCAGCCACGCATGCAACTCCACGCTCGCCGCGTGCCCCGGGCAGAAACTCCTGATACCGCGCAAAACTCATCGGCCCCAGGCGAACGGTGATCGTCCCATGCTGATCGAATATTTCATCGCCGACGATCGTGCCCATTCCCAGGCGTTCGCAAAACGCTCCGCTATCCCGCAGGAAGCGTCAGGTTTTCCGGTGGCAAGCGATTCCACGTTCCCGTGAACTGACTCACCACAACCGGTACATCGAAATAATCCTGCAGCAGTTGCCTCAGCCCCTGAGCTGTCGGACGGCGCTGGGAAAGCAGGCTTGCGTAATAAAGACACGCTTCGTCCGCAATCATCCATCCGGTTCGCTGAGCCCTCTGGTTCCGAGGCCGATCAGATCCAGCAGTTTCTCGCTGACTACATCGTCGCTCGCTCCGGTTCGTTCGTACGCGATGTAGAACCGGTACTTCTGCCATCCGCGATAGAAGAGCGAAATTATGCGATGGTTGAAGATGTCAAAAAACTCGCCCGGCCCGTGATCCTTGGCGCGCGCCCGTTCCAGCAGAAACTCCGTATAAGGGTCAGGGAGTGCACCAACAGCGGCGCTGAGTCCCATAAAATTCACCCGCAGTTCAGGCGGGTTCACCCTCGACCGCGCGGAAACCGGCGATCTCGCTGGCGGGAAATGCGAAAGTCGGCACCGATGTGAACCGCACAACTTCCGCCGACGGCGTCACGAACAGGCCCACCGGATTGCGTTCCGGATAGAGCCGCTCCAGCAATCGCACCGCCTGGAAGAACTGGACGCAGTAAGGCTCCGCTTCCAGCAAAGACCGGAGCGCCTGGAACTTCAGATCAGCGGCTTGTACCCCGCCTTGGGTGGCCATTCTCCAAGCATCTCCTTTCTTTGATTGGTTCGCGCCGCCAGCTGGCAGAAGCTGTTAATGGACGTGTAGCAACCCAGAAATCGGTCGAGAACGTTCGCGAAGAGATAGGCGCCGCCACCCACAAACTGCCGCTCGTCGAGTTCGATTTCCACCCGCGTTCCACGCGCCGGCAGGCTGCCGTAGACTGACGTCATGATGGCGAAATGCGGCCTGGAACTCATCCCGGTAATACCGCCAATCTGATTCTCCATGATAAGTCGAATCCGTGAAATTATGCAGCCGCAATATCTCCTGCAATGAACCGACACCCTCTTCTGCAATCGAGAGGTAATTCAGCGACAGCTGAGAAACCAGCCGCCATAACTGGCCCTTCGCGTCTGGCGGATGATAGGTTGGGGTTGGGCGGCGCAGAGCAGTGATGCGGCTGAGCACGGGGAACTCCTCGGCAATCAGGTCTCCCCCCTCCGCGCCGAAGGGCAGCCGTGACGGAAGATCGAAATTGGACACCGAGCACCGCACCGTCAGTACCTCGGCATTCGGCTCCGTCAGCACTCCATCGACATCGACCAGCGACAGATGCATCGACGACGGCTGCCGCTCTCCCAGCGGGCTCATGCGCCGCATTCCATGCCAGTAAACGTGTGTATCGTCATTGCGGGCACGGTAGCGGTAGGCATAGAGCGGTTCCAGCGGGATGCTGTCGCGGCGCGCCGTATTCGACGCCAGTCACTTCGTCGATCGAGAATATCTCGGTCGTATCCTGATGCCGCACGTCCGGAATCACGCGGTATTCGTGCCTGGTATGGCTGATCAGGATCGGCTCCGCCACCTGGGAGTGCAGGTTGATCACCGGGGTGCAGCCCAGCCGGAAGGTACGGGCTGTAACTCCATTCTCGAGATCCTGATGCCGCTCCGGACGATCGAACTTCGATATACACAGCAGGATTTCCGCCTGCCCGATACAGCCTGCTTCGGCAATGGCTTCCAGCCCGCTTAGTTCGAAGAAGAGAAACTTCTCTGAAAAAGTAAAATATTCCTGCAGCAGGCGATATCCATCGAAGGATCGTTTGGGAAAAGGGAGGAGCGCCTCATCTTCCTCAAAGCCCAGCGCGCGCAGCTGCGTCGCTGGAATTCTGACCGGCTGACTGCCGCGCCTCTCCGGGTTGCGGACCAGCACCGACATGCAGTTTCGCGCAAGCAATTCGTACAAGGTGTGGACGACATTCGTCTCCCCGGTCAGGTGAAACACCAACCGATTCATCCCCAGTTGCTGGAAACTTACATCGCGCCCACATTCCAGGTGAATGCGGACGACACCGGCCGCCCCCGGTACTCGCAGTGGATCACTCAGCCGCTCCGGCTGGCGCCACTCGCACTCCGCCACCTTGACCGGCCATATCTCGACAGGGTAAGCCGTTCGGAAACGGCAAGGCTGTCCGTCAACCGTAAGCTCGGGTCACCAGCGGCGTACCTGCCGGCATGATCATGCCCGCCGTTTGCTTTCCCTGTTCAGGATCGGCCTGACATTCAACGACCGACATCGAAGGAATGGGCCTCAGATAGTGCGGCGAAACCATGCCCAGCAGAGCCGAGGTGATCTCCGGAAAATCGTCATCGATGCGCAGATGAATCCGCGCAGCCATGAAGGCGAACCCTTCCAGCAGCCGTTCCACATGGGGATCGTCGCAGCGGTCAGACTCAAGCAGCAGGCGGCTGGCAACGCGCGGATATCTTTTGGCGAACTGGCCGCCCAGCTGCCGAAGATACGCGAGTTCTCGTTCGTAATACTCCAGCAACTCTTCCCGCATGGTTCACTTCACCCTATACTCACCGCTGGAAAGCTCAAGGACTGTATCGAAAGAGATTTCCTCGGGAGCCGGATCCATTTTCATCGTCGCCTCCACGTGAAATCGCAGACGCCGATCGACCTTATCAGACTCCTCGAGAGTTACGCGCGCGTTCATCAGCCGCGGTTCGATAGTTACGCACGCAAGCTTCCATTGCAAGGCGCAGCTGACGGTGATCCGATGCCGACATCAGTCCCAGCGAGCTGATATCCGGCAGCCCATAGTCGACTACAGTTCCCCGCGCGCCTGGATATCCCTCCAGCTCCCGAATCGGTGATTGCCGCGTGTTCAGCAGCCACTCCAGATCGCGCTTCAACGCTTCCTTGTAGAACCGGATCGACTGCGCGCGAGTCTGCGGCCAATCCTCCACCGCCATCAACCGGTCCAGGACGGACTGCGTCACCATAGCTTCTGTCGTTGAACGAGCCAAACCGTTTTCCCTTCACTTCATTCGGAGATATTCATCGCCGCAATCGGATCGATACGGCACAATCGGGCAAACAGTGCATCTCGCTGTCCATTCTCGCTCCCCGCATCAAGACAACGGAGCAGCAGCGCCAGCGGTGGCGACAACACTTCGACAGCCTCCCATTCCTCCAGCCGTCGTTCTTCAATTTCCTTCACCAGTTCCTCCAGAACCGGATGCGCGATCCTTGCCTGCCCAGCACTCATGCAGAACTGCGCGATCTGCAGCCGACGCTGGAATCTCGCCCGCCCACTGGGTTGCTGGGCGGCATCGCGCATCAGAATCTGCATCGCCTGCGACAATTGCCCGCGGCGGATGAAGTCTCGCGCCAGTTCGAGAATATCGGGCGGCGCAGACTCCGCATCTTCACCCTGGCTACCCGAAGCTGGCGGGGGCAAAGCCGGTTCGGCCGGGGCACTTTCGGCCACTGCCTCAACGGGCTTCGGCAGAACCACTTCCTCCAGCCACTTCTGGGTCTCAGGATTCGCGGTCGGCGTGTCGTCGTCCAGCGTCCAGGTCGGAAGCTCGGGAACATCCTTCAGCAGACCCTGCACGCTTGTGATTACGCAGGAAGCGATGGCCGGATAACTGCTTTCGTCGGCGGCCTTCCAGATATACCGGTGAACATCCAGCCAGGCTCGCCCGCATGGCTCACCGGCGGCGGCAATCCCCGCCTTCAGCAGTTCTTCCCAGTTAGCCTCCATGGCGAGGCGCTTCAGATTCTGTCGTATTTCCACCGCCGGCGAAACCATAAAATCGTAAGAAGCCCGGGCGCCCCGTTGTCTCATTTCGCCAAGACGTATCGCGCTTTGCAATAAGTAAGCAACAGGACTGGATATCTTTTCTTTAGTGAAGAACTGTGAACAGACATGAATGCGCTGGACAGCGTCGTCCCAGTCACCCGGCTCCGCCGACATGCTGCCGCTGCTGCGCGGCGCTTTTGGCGAGGGCACCGGCTGGATCTGCTCCGCGGCAGGCATCGCGGCGTCCGTAACCATCTCCGACTCCGGTTCTGGCTCGGCCTCGGGAACCGCATCGGCCTTATCCGGCTCGAGTTTGAGCTTTTCATTCAGAAGGGCGCTGACAACGCTGCCTACCTCCTCCAGGCTGTCGCGCAGTTTGCCAAAACCTGGGGCATCGCTCCCATAGTGCTCCTCGCAGAAAATCTGCATCGCATCCAGCGTTTCGGCGGCCGACTTCAGCGAGTTATCCAAGTCGCGGTAATAGGCCTTGGGAGTAGCTGCAAATGACCGGTCGAAATCTTCCGCGGTTGGCTTGCCGTCGGCAATCGCCTTCTCGCGCGCCTCGCGCTGGGCATCGGTCTTTGCATCCGCCTCATAACCGATCTTCCGCGATGCCCGGTAATCGAAGAAACTCAGCCCGTCGCGCGTTATGCCAGATTCACGCAGCATTGCACCCAGGCGGTTCGCTGCCCATTCCAGCGGTACAGCCCGCATCCCCGCGTCGCCCTCGTCGACCTCGGGATAAACCGTGCCCCAGAAATGTTCCTGCAGATCCAGCAGCAGTTTCAAACATGGCTGCAGAAGGCTCAGCCCCTCACGGCGCACATGCGCTTCGGCCAGCCACGCGGCCAGTTGCAGGTCTTTACTCTTTGTAGCCAGCGCCTCGCCGGCCAGTTTGATCACCTGCGCGTAATCGGCCTTTTTTACCGGCCGCTCCCATCCGCGGCTGGGCAAAGACTCGTCCTCTTCGGTGCGGGCTTCCTTGATCTGATCGTAGATGCGCTCGTAGCGCAGACTGACCCCTGCAGGATTATCGCCCGGGACCGGATTCAGCAGATCATCACGTAATGGCACTTGCGGCCGTCTCCCCGGCGTGATGGAAATTCAGTTCCCGTATCTCCAGCAACGGCCCCTCGTCATCGCCTGCCTGCAGCGTTTTCTGTCCCCTGGGAATCGCTCCGTATTTCGAGTCATCCTCCCAGATTGTCACTCGTCCCAGACGAACCGCATCGTCGGGGCTGCGCCAGGAAAGCGGCGCCAGCACCGGCAACAGAACCTCTCCCAGATCCTGCAACCGGAACTCCGGCGTCGTGCGCACAATGGCCGGCAGCCACATCAGATCGCGCAGCCGCTTCGGCGCCTGGGTGGTCACCGACTCGATATAAGCGAAAGGAATCCAGTTATAGCTGCCCGCAATAAACGCTTCCAGATTTGCGCCGATACGCGGATCGGTGTCGAAAAGCTCGGTGAATTCCCTGCCATTCAGCTTCCCCGCTGCAGCAGGATGGGCGCTGGACAACGGCAATTCGTCCTTGGCAAACATCTCCTGACGGATCCGCT
The DNA here is from genome assembly GCA_963796895.1 of uncultured Acidobacteriaceae bacterium. Lineage (GTDB taxonomy): Bacteria > Acidobacteriota > Terriglobia > Terriglobales > Acidobacteriaceae > Palsa-343. Next base: position 156,283 of record CAWCNN010000009.1, on the reverse strand, counting down.
CAGCGTGCAGCGCGGAACGGTAGAGAATCGCTCCCGCGGCAGCCTCCGCACTGGCGTCAGACAGGATATCCAGTTGCTTGCCGGCGCGATCGTACTCCCCGGCAAAACATAGCAATTCAAACAGAAAAGTTCGGCGCCTGGTGTCGAGCGGCTGCTTCTTCAGCTCGACACCAAGCGCATCAATGGCCTCCCGTAACTGGCCGGCCTGGTACAGAGAAAGCGCATCCATAGGCGGACTTGCTACGAGGCTACATTCTGCTTCAGGTTGTAAGTTACCGGACCAGTGCTCGCCAGGTTTCCGTCTTCGTTCTGTGCCGAGTATTCAATCTTGATCTCGTTGTAGCTGAACGAGACGCTGACGGTGGGAATTTCACTCGAAGCCGATATCTGCAGGCTGGTGACAAACAACTCCTTGAAGTCCACCTTCAGATACGGCTTTCCCTTCGGCGCCCGATTTCATCGCGCTCATCACTCCCGTCTTGATGTGCTGGCCGGTCACAATGGCTTGAAGAACTTGGGGGTTGACTTGTCGAAATTGGTCATGATGCTGAAATCCGACAAATCGGCTTTTCCCGCGCCCGATCCGCCCGTGCCTGCAACCGAAGAAACCTGCGAAGCACCCCAACTCCAGCTCAGGATCTGAATTTCGATCCTTAAAACTACTGTCGGCAGCTTCACCCTGATTCCTGTCGAGTTTCAGATAATAATCAACTGCCATAATTCTGCTCCTTTCGAGATACTGCTGCTGTTGAATCCGCTCCCCGTTTCTACGCAGTGGGCGGGGCTGGAGTCAGGTTTATTCCACGTGCCGACGCTGGCAGTTCGGCCACCAGGCGAAGCGAAACGGACAACTCGTCGAGCTGGAAATGCGGCTTAAGGAACGCCACTGCGCGATAAGCTCCCGGTTTCCCGGGGACTTCCGAAACCTGCATCGGCGCCTCGACGCAGCGGCAGTTTTGCCTTAGCTGCCTGCGACGCATTGTCATCGGCGCAGACGTAGTTGCGTGATCCACTGGTTCAGGAACTTCTCGATATCCTCGCGCGACGCATGAAACTGCCGATCTTGTCGCGCATCATCGCCTTCAGATAGTGCGCAAAACGGGACATGGCAAGAATGTAGGGCAGCTGTGCCGACAGGCGGGCATTGGCGTTGGCCGCATCCTTGTCATAGAGCTTCGGCCGGTTCGCCGTCTGCACGCTGAAGAACGCCGCATAGTCCGTACCCTTGCAGTGCACCAGCGGCACCAGGCCCTGATCCGCCAGTTCCTTTTCGCGGCGATCGGTGATCGCTACCTCGGTCGGACACTTCAGAGCGATGTCGCCCTCGTCGGTCCGGAAAGTATGAGCCGGCAGGCCTTCGACCAGGCCTCCGCCTTCCACGCCGCGGATCGCAGCGCACCACCCGTACTTCGCAAAGGAGTTGGTCAGCCGTCGCCGCCAGCGCGTAGGCCGCGTTGCCCCACAGGTACTTGGAGTGATCGCGTACCGTCCACGGCCTCTTCGAAGTCGAACGCCTCGATCTGCTTGGTGTCTTTCCCGTAAGGCAGCCGCATGAGAATATGCGGCAGTGTAAGCGCTACGTAACGCGAGTCGTCGGATTGCCGGAACGACTTTCCACTTGCGCATACTCCGTCGAATCGAAAATCTTGCCGATGTCGCGCGGCGCGCCTAGCTGGGTGTAGCTGCTCAGGTTCAGCAGATCCGAGCTGGCGGCGCTGCAGGAAAGGCGCATGCGCGGCCGAAGCCACCTGAGAAACGCGCTCCAGCAGCTCGATATCTTCCGGTCCGCGGCCGAATTCGTAGTCACCCACCAGCGCTGCGAACGGCGCGCCGCCGAAGACCCCGAACTCCTCTTCGTATACCTTCTTCCACAGCGCGCTCTGGTCGAATTCCGGCGCCCGCTGCAGATCCTTCAGCAGATCGCGTTTCGAGACGTTCAGGACCTTGATCTTCAGCATCTCGCTGGTCTCGGACTGGTCGAGCAGATACTTGATGCCGCGCCAGGTCGCTTCCAGCTTCTGGAAAGCCGGATAGTGCAGGACCTCGTTCAACTGCAGGGAAATCAGCCGGTCGATCTGCGCGATGCGCGCCTGGATAGAGGCTTCCGCGTCCCGGGTCAGGGTCATCTGCCCATCAAGAACCTGGGAGACGAACTCCTTCACCATGTCCCGGCCTCGCTCCATCGTCGCCGGATCGCGATTGAATCGGCCCTGAGCGACGATCTGGTCCAGCAGCCCCTGTTCCGAGGTCTGCTCAACAGCGGCTGGCGCGGCAGCGGCTCGCGGCTTTCTGCGCGCTCATTGCTCACCTCCGGTCTTGCCCAGTTCGGCGCGAAGCTTCTCGCGCGTTTCGGTGTTCGAGACCGCTTCGAAAAGCGCCTCGTCCAGCTTGTCGTTGCCCTGCAGACTACCGCGCAGATCCGACAGCCGCGTGCGCAGATCCAGCAGTTCCTTCAGCGGACCCACCTGTTTCGCCACGTTTATCGGGCGAGAAGTCGTCGAGGCTTTCGAATTTCAGATTGACCTGAATCTGCCCCGCATTGGATCGTCGCTCAGTTTGTTGGGAACTGAATAAGCCAGGTGAGGCTGTCATCCCTTTGAGGACGGTGTCGAAATTGTCAGGCGTTGATCTCGACGAACTTACGATCCTTCAGCGCCGCCAGCGGCTGCTCCGGCTGCCCGGTCAGATCGCCCAGAACGCCCATGACGAAAGGCAGTTCCTTCACTTCGATCGCGTCGCCGACTTCGACGTCGTAGGTGATATGCACGCGTGGGGAACGAACCCGGTCCAGTTTGTGCTGTGTACTCTCTCTTGCCATGCCATCTCCTCCAGTCATGAGCAGCCGGCCATCGGCCGACCACACTTCCCCTGTCCCGCCAGGAGTGACGCACTCCGCTGCTGGTGATCGATCCCGCCAGGATAATCGGACACAAGCCTCCGGGCGCTCGTGCGAGGGGAGGACTGATTATTGCCGCTGCTACAGGTCCTGTCAAGACATCCACATAGTGCTTTCACCCGCCCTTGCGTTTCCTGATTCCAGGCCCGTTGCGGCAGGATGTGAATGCTATACTCAACCCCCTGGCGGGAGTGCAAGCATGCGGCAGTTACAGCCTGTGGTGTGGTCCAAGGGCGTTTTTTTGTCGCCCCAGCACCTGCAGTCACAGGACCGATTCTTCGAGGACAGCCTCCGCTTTATCGCGGACGCGCTGTCCTTCCGCAACTGGGGTTTCTCCTCCCTGCAGATCGATACAGCCGGTCTGAGCGAGGGACGCCTCGCCGTCCTGGCAGGCGCCGGTGCATTTCCCGACGGCCTGCTGCTCGACATGCCGGACTCCGATGCTCCCCCGCGCGCCCGTACCCTCGACGAGTGTTTTCATCCCGGGCAGGACACCTGCAGCTTTTGGCTCGCGGTACCACAGGAACGCCCCGGCGGCATCAACGTAGCGCTGCAGCGGGGCAGCGTCAGCACTCGCTTCTATGCCGACCTGCAGATGATTCGCGATGAAAACAGCTCCGGCGTTGAGAAGCCCGTATCCCTGGCGCGCAAAAATCTGCAGATCCTAGCGGAGGGTGAGAACCTGGAGGGCTCCGTCCTTCTGCCGCTGGCGCGCGTGCAGCGCACCGAAGCAGGGAGCTATCGCCTCGACCCACAGTTTGTGCCGCCGCTGCTCAACACCAAAGGCAGCGATCTCATCACCGGCATCCTCCGCGGCTTGCTGGAGTCCCTGATTTCCCGCAGCAGCCAGCTTGCCGGCACGCGCCGCCAGCGCACCGAGGCGCTTGCCGACTTCAGCGCATCCGACATCGCCAACTTCTGGCTGCTCTACACCATCAACTCGCACCTGCCCGTGGTCCGGCATTTCATGGACTCCGATCACGTTCATCCCGAGGCCCTCTTTCTCGAAATGCTTTCGCTGGCCGGATCGCTCACCACCTTCTCCACACGCATCGAACCCCGCGATCTGCCGCAGTACGATCACGACCAGCTGGGCGCCTGTTTCACCGCGCTGGACCTGACTATCGCGGAGTTGCTCGAAACTGTGGTGCCGAGCAATTTTGTCGCCCTGCCGCTCAGGCAGGTTCGCGACTCAATCTACGCCGCCGCCATCGACAAGGATCAGTACTTTCAGAATTCGCGTCCCTACCTGGCCATCTCCTCCGACCTGCGCGACGCCGACCTCATCAGCCGCACGCCCGCACTCGTCAAGACCTGCTCCGCAACGCACATCGAGCAGCTGATTCGCCAGGCTCTGCCCGGCCTGAAGATGACTCACGTCCCCCGGCCCCCGCGCGCCATTCCCGTCAAGCTGCGCTACCAGTACTTCAGCCTCGATCCCAGCGGTCCGGTGTGGGAATCGATTCTGCGCGCGCGCAACTTTGCGGCCTATGTGCCGGGTGACATTCCTAACCCTGAGATGGAGCTGATCTTCCTGTTTGCCAACCCGGAGTGACGATCCGCCCGCTTAGCGGTGCCGCAGCACGAAGAACAGGACCAGCAGAATCGCCAGCATCAGAAAGACGTTCACCATCAGAATAAGCGGCAGGTATTTTTGCAGTCCGCTCGGGGCGGGTGCGGGCGCCGGGGCAGGCGGCGGAGGCGCAGCTGGTGGGAACGAAAACTGCGGCGACATCCCGGCAGGCATCTGCGGAGGAGCCGCGTGTGCGCCGGCGATTGGCATCTGCGCCATCGGCATTGCAGGAGGCACCGGCATCGGCGGCATCGCGACTGGCATAGGCGCGCGCACCGCCGGTGCTTGAGCCGGAGCTGCCGGAGTCGGCGCAGCCGGCATCCGCGCCTGACTCTCACGCAGAGCCGAAGCAGAGATGACACGCGTGAATTCTCCCGGGCCCGCGGCAGATGGCGCGGGCGGAGCGGCCGCCGGCGTTGCAACCGGCCGCGCTGACGGAATCGTTGGCAGAGGAGCAGGAGCAACCTGCGACTCCTGCGGAGAAAGGCTCTGCAGCAGCTGCGTAAAACCGCCCGCCACCGGAGAGCTGGGCGCCATCGGCGGCAATTCCGCAGGCTTTGCCGGAGCTGCCGGAGACTGGTTCAGCGACTGGAATAACTGGGTGAATCCGCCCTGCGCGGGCAGAGCTTCCTCCTTGCGCGGCGGTGTCGCCGGAAACGAAGCCTCGAAATTCGGCGCAGGCGTCCACGGTTTCCCAGGGGCTTCGGCCGCGGGGGTGCTTTTTGCAAATAGCTGCGTGAGCGACTCGGAGCTGCTGCCCGCTGAGGGAGAGGGCTGCGATGGTGCGAGCGCAGGCGACGGCACATAGGGCGGATCCGGCCGATAACTGCTCGGCTGCGTCGGAGCCTGCACCGATTGAAATAGTTTCGTGAACTCGCCGGGCCCCGCCGGTTCGGATTTCGGCGCAACCGGCGCCGGTGTCGCTGGGCTGGCGGCGGACTTCGCGGAAAGCTCGCGGAACGCCTGGGTAAAGCTGCCCGCCGAACCGCCCGAAGTCGGCGGACGACTCGACTCCGGAATCACCGGACCCGCCATCGGCTCTGGCGGTTTCGGCGGCGGCGGCTTCTCAATCGAAACCTGCTTGATTACGCCCGCCAGATCCGGCTTCGATGCCGACGGTTTCACCTTCTGCAGAATGCGCGTGACCTCGCCAGAGCTGACGGGTTTCGCATCCGCAGCGGGCGCCTGTATCGGAGCAGCGGCGACCGGTGCAGCGAAAATCGACGTCGGCGAAGTGGCCGGAGATTCCTGAATCGGCGAAGCGGAAGGCGCGGAGACGGGGGTCGGCGGCGCACTCGACTGGCGCAGCAGGGACGCAAGCAAATCCTCCTCGCCCCCAGGATGCGGCGGGATGGTCTCCCTGCCAAAAATCCCGGTGGCGCTGCTGGACTCCTGACTCTCCGGGCCATTCTGGCCGGGAGTCCCCTTCTCTTCAGAGGGTTTCCTGAAATCATCCATGGAAGGCGTCGCCGCTGCAAAAACTCAGCCGCTCTAGCTGATCAGGGTACATGGCCGATGCTGCCGGTAGCAATTGGAAAGATGCCGCCGAACCCGCCCTGCCATCCACGCGGCCAACCGGTCCCCAGCATCGTCACGCTGTACCTTGCACCCCGCCAAATCCTTGACAGCAAAGTACATTCAGCCTACGATGCACAAACACACGCGCGCAGCAGGATTATGCTGATGAAGCGCGCCGATCGCTCCTAACCGCCCCTTTTTATCGACCTCACCCCTGTTTTCGAGATGGTCCGAACGCAATGAGATTTCTGTCACGCGTCGTCTGGTCAGAGGGAATGTACCTCGGCCCTCACCATTTCCAGACCCAGAGCCGCTATTTCGAAGACTCCATCGCCTTTCTCGCCAATAACCTCTGGCACGAGCCGTGGGGCCTGCTCCGCTTTGAACTCGATGAAAAGGCCATCCGCAACGGCCAGGTCGTCCTCCTCCAGGCCTCCGGCATCTTCCCCGACGGCATGGCGTTCGAGTTGCCCAACTCCGACGCCGCCCCTCCGGCCCGCAACCTCACCGACGTCTTCCCCGCCACCGACGCGGCACTGCCCCTGTTTCTTACCGTTCCCTCCCGCCATGACAGCGGATTCGACTTTGACCCCGGCCCCACCGTCAACGGCGCGCGCTGGTCAGTCATGCAGCGCGTGGTGCGCGACGAGACCAACGGTGTGGACGAGCGCGAAGTCGGCCTCGGCCGGAAAAATCTGCGCATCATGACCGATGCCGAGATCACGCCCGAGCTGCTCGCCATCCCCATCGCCCGCGTCCTGCGCGATGGCCGTGGCCACCTCATCTACGACGAGAACTTCGTCCCCACCAGCCTCCGTGTCAACGCCAGCGAAGCGCTGATGCTGCTGGTGAAGCGCCTGCTCGAAGCCATCGAAGAAAAAAGCTCCACTGTCGCGCGTGGCGCGCACCGCCAGGGCCGATTTGAAGCGGGCACCTCCGCGCTCGACGTCGCAAATTACTGGTTCCTTCACGCACTGCACAGCGCCATGCCCCCGCTGCGTCACCTCACCACGACCCGGCATGCGCACCCTGAGGAAGTCTTCGTGGAGCTGTCGCGTCTGGCCGGCGCGCTCTGCACCTTCTCCATGGAATCCGATCCGCGCCAGCTCCCCACCTACGACCATCGCGACCCCGGCCCCGCTTTCCGCGCCCTCGATGCGCACATTCGCCGCCACCTCGAAATCGTTGTGCCTTCGAATACCGTCACTCTCGACTTCCATCCGGTGGAACCCTACATCCAGGCCGCGGCGGTCACCGATGAGCGCTGCCTCCGCCGTGCGCGCTGGATCTTCGGCATCCGATCCTCGCTCGGCGAGGCGGAACTCCTCCGCCAGGTTCCGCGACTGGTCAAGGTCTGTTCTTCTAAATTTGTCCCCGAGCTGGTGAAGCGCGCGCTGCCCGGTCTGGCGCTGTCGCATATTCCTGTGCCCCCCGCCGCGCTGCACGCCGAAGCCGATATGCAATACTTTGCTGTCGAATCCTCGGGGCCCTGCTGGGAACACATTCTGCAGACGCGTACCGTCGGGATCTACATCCCCGGGGAGATCGCGCATCCGGTTTTTGAATTGACCGTTATCGTGGAGCCATCTGCGTGAGCGACCTCCGGGTCAACAGCCTTGCGTTTAGTTTTCAGGAAGTCCTCACCGCCATTCTGCGCGTGCGCTTCCAGCGCCAGCAGGTGCAGGAGGCGGAGAGCTTCCGCGCCCAGATGCGCCGCTCCCTGCAGTCCGCCATGCAGGAAGCGCGCAACCTTGGCTACTCCAGCGACACCGTGCAGACCGCCGTCTTTGCCACCGTCGCCTTCATGGATGAAAGCGTGCTCAACCTGCAGAGCCCGGTCTTCGCCGAGTGGGCCCGCCGCCCTCTGCAGGAAGAGCTCTTCGGCGGCCACCTCGCCGGAGAAATGTTCTTCCAGAACCTGCTCACGCTGCTCTCCAAAACCGACTCCTGGGAAGTCGCCGACGCGCTCGAGGTCCACTGCCTCTGCCTCCAGATGGGCTATCGCGGCCGCTATGCCCTCGGCGATTCCGGCGAGTTGCACCAGCTCCTGCGTCACGCCATGGAAAAGATCCAGCGCATTCGGGGCGCCGCGCGTCTGGTGCCGGTTATTCAGCCTCCCCGAGGTACCTCCGCGCAAAACAGGCGACCCCTGGACGCGCGCTCTCATGATCACCGCAGCCCTGCTCGCCGCTCTCACCGTTGGCGGATTCGTCGCCTATGGCGGTCTCCTCGAATCCGGCGTTCACCATATTCAGGACGCACGAACAAGTGCCGAATAGGAGCTGCCCTTGCTGCCGATTCTGACGTCTGTTCTCATCCTGATCTTCTCGATCCTGCTCGCCTGGGCTGGTCCCCTTCTCGGACTCAGCGGCACTTCCCTGCTCGTCTTCCGCATCATCGCCATCGCTCTCGGCGTCACCGCCGCCGTCATCATTCTCGTCATTTATTTCCGCGACCGCCGCCGCGATGCAGCCGTCGGCAGTCTCCCCGGTGGCTCCGAGCTGAACGGCTTGCTCCGTGATGCAGAGCACCGCATTGCCACCGCCCAGCGCACCGGGCCCCGTTCCCTCTCCACCCTTCCCCTCCTCTACATCCTCGGCGACACCAACTCCAGCAAGACCACCACCGTTCTCAAATCCGGCCTCGATCCCGAACTCATCGCCGGCCAGGTCTATCGCGATCAGGACGTCATCGCCACGCCCATCGCCAACCTCTGGTACACACGCTCCGCGGTCCTGGTCGAAGCCGGCGAGGCCGTTCGTAACACTCCGGCTCTGTGGAGCAAGCTGATCCGCCGCACGCGCCCCAAAGCTATCCGCTCCGCTGTCGGCCAGGAAACGCCGGTGCGCGCCGCGGTGGTCTGCCTCAGCAGCGAGCTCTTTCTCGGCGCCGCTGCCGCCGACACGTCGCTCGCTTCTGCCCGCTCCCTCAACCAGATGCTCCGCGAGCTCGCCCTCCAGCTTGGCACCGAAGTCCCTGTCTACGTCATCCTCACCAAGCTCGATCGCATTCCCAACTTCGCCGAGTTCGTCCGTAATCTCACCAACGAAGAAGCCTCCGAACCTTTCGGCATGCCCTTCAGCCGCGCGGAATACTCCAGCGGCCTTTATGCCGAAAAGGCCATGGCACAGGTCACCTCCGTCCTCGATCAGCTGGTCTTCTCTCTCGGCGAATTCCGCATCCAGCTCCTCAGTCGCGAAAGCGACCAGCGCAACATCGACCCCGTCTACGAGTTTCCCCGCGAGTTGCGCAAGCTGCGCAATAATCTCGCCGCCTTCCTGGTCGAGCTGGCGCGCCCCAGCCATCTCAACTTCAATCCCTAGCTGCGCGGCTTCTACTTCACCGGCGTCCGCGCCCAGATCGTCGAGCAGATGGTGGCCGTCGGCGCTCAGGCCCCCCAGGCACAGCCCGCCGACGCCGGCGCCACCCGCATGTTTTCGCTCGAACAGATGCGCGCTGCAGCTGCGCCCGCCGCGCCGCAGATGGTCTCGCAGAAGGTCGCGCAGTGGTGCTTCCTGCCCCGCCTTCTGCCCACCGTCGTCCTGCAGGACCGCAGCGCCCTCATCGCCACCAGCAACAGCGGCCGCACCCACCTCCTGCGCCGCGTCACCTTCGCTGTGCTCTCGGTTCTTCTGCTCGTCTTCCTCGCCTGCCTCACCGTGTCCTGGGTCAATAACAACGAGCTGGAGCAGTCCATCCTGTTGGCTGCCCGGGCCATTCCTGCCCAAACACCCCATCCCGGCACGCTCGCCTCCGAACAGGATCTCGCCGCCCTCGACCACCTGCGCTCCGCCCTCGTGCAGCTGGAGGACTACCGCCAGAACGGCGTCCCCCTCCGCTATCGATTCGGCCTCTATTCCGGAAACCGCCTCTTCGACGCAGCCCGCGAGATCTACTTCGCGCGATTCCGCCGCCTCCTCCTCGCTCCCACCCAGGAGAATCTCGCGAAATTCCTCAGCGGACTCCCTGCGGCTTCCAAACCAGGCGACGACTACTCCGCCGCCTATGATCCCCTCAAGGCCTACCTCATCACCACTGCCAATCCTGAGAAGAGCACACCCGCCGTCAGTCCGGTGCTGACGCAGTTCTGGCTCAATGGCCGCGCGCCTGAAACCGATCAGCAGGGCAAGCTCGCCCGCGCTCAGTTCGACTTCTACGCAGCCGAGTTGGCGAAGGCCGACCCCTATCCGCTCGCCGCAAACATGCCCGACCCGCCCGTCACGCACGCCCGCACCTACCTCAATACCTTTGGCGGTTCGAGGATCGGATCTACCAGCAGATGCTCGCCGCCGCCGGCAGCGGTTCGCGCCCCATCGACTTCAACCGCGACTATCCCAGGCTCCGCGCAAACCGTCATCGACGGCCACATCGTCCCCGGCAGCCTTCACCAAAAACGCCTACGCGCTTCATGCAGAACGCGCTCGCCGATCCCAGACAATATTTCAGCGGCGAGAAATGGGTCCTCGGCGATGAGGCTCCCGCTTCGCTCGATCCCGCCACCGTGACGCGCGATCTCATCCGCGCGCTACCAGCAGGACTACATTACGCAGTGGAATGCCTTCCTGCACGCTGCTCTGGTCCTGCACTATCGCAGCCTCGCGGACGCAGGCACGAAGCTCGGCATGCTCTCCGGGCCCAACTCTGCGTTGCTCTCGCTGATCTTCACGGCCTCCCACAACACCAACGTTGCCGACCAGCAAATCGCGAAACATTTCCAGCCTGCGCAGGCCGTCGTCGCGCCCGAGAACACCGACAGATTCATTGGACAGGGAAACCAGACTTACATCACCGGACTCGTCACTCTGCAGGGCGCTGTGATGCAGGTCGCGCAGACCCCCGTCGATCCCAGCAATCCCACCGCGTTCCTTCCCGTGCAGAACGCCGCCACCGGCGCGCATGGCGCCGCGTTGCAAACCTCCCAGGCCTTTGACAGCACAACGCCGGAAACCTCAACGGTCCTGGCTCTGTTGCAAGCCCCGATCAACAATGTCGACGAGCTCGTGCACGCTCAGGGACCGAAACAGGCCAACGGAGCCGGCCAGAGTTTCTGCTCCGCGTTTGGGCCTCTGACACGCAAGTTCCCCTTTTCGACGAATGGTCCCGATGCCTCGCTCCAGGAAGTCGAAGCGGTGCTCAACCCCACCTCCGGTCCTCTCGCGCAACTCAACAACGCGGTGAAACCGCTCGTCCTCCAGCAGGGAAACACCTGGGTCGCCAATCCGGGCTCACCGATCAAAGTGACCAGTGAGTTCCTCTTTTTCTATAACCGCCTGCAGAACCTCGCTGCGCTCCTCTTCCCGCCCAACCCCGGAACCTCGGGTACCAGCTTTACCGCGCAGATCCTGCCTTCGCCAGGCCTGCAGAATGTATCGTTCCAACTCGACAAGCAGGTCGTCTCCGGCATCGGCAACACCAGGACTTTTGTCTGGTCGCCGCAAACCAGCCAGCAGGTCCAGATCACCGTGGGCACATTCGGTGAACCGGTTACCGGCAACTGGGCCCTCCTGCATCTGCTCGCCAGTGGCGAGCGCGAGCAGCCATCGTTCCCACTGCGTCTCGATTACAAGTTCGGTTTTCTCAAGGGAAACACCACCCGGGTGCGTCTTGAACTCAGCCCCAACGCGGCCATGCTGCTGCCCGGGGAATTCGCCCCCAACCGCTGCGTCTCCACCGTCGCTCACTGAGGAGCGCCGGCCTCGGCTTCGTCCGCTCTCTCTTCCAGAAACTGCAGCAGCAGGCAGGTCATGTTGTCCACGCCTCCCGCTGCCTTCGCCCGCGCGATCAGCGCCTGGCACGCCTCGTCCAGCGTCGCACTCGCAAGAATCAACTCTGCAATCACCTCTGCGTCCGCATAGCGCGTGAGCCCATCGGTCGCCAGCAGACAAATATCCCCGCTCTCCAGGTCCGCGGTAAAGAGGTCCGGTTCGACTTCCTCGCGCTGCCCCACGGCCCGCGTAATCAGCGACTGCAGGGGCGAGGATCGCGCCTCCTCGACGGTCATCACACCACTCCGCAACTGCTCGCCGACAAAAGAGTGGTCATGCGTGATCTGCACGCACGCACCGTCCCGCAGGAAATACGCCCGGCTGTCCCCCACGTTGCCCACATACAGCGTATGGCCATCGACGCACGCCGCTACCAGCGTCGTTCCCATTCCGTGCACAATTCCTCCTGCTGCGCCAGCACAAACACCCGCGTATTCGCGTGCAGAATCGCTCGGTGCAGCCGTTCATCCACGCCCGTGCCCGATTCGCTATCCTGGGCGAACGCTTCCAGAAACTCCTGCACCGCCGTGCTGCTCGCCCGTTCCCCGGCCGCCATGCCTCCCATGCCGTCGCACACCACAAACAGCCTCGCTGCAAGGTCGTAGCCGAAGTGATCTTCGTTGTTCGAGCGCACGCATCCGACGTCGGTCAGCGCTGCCACTTCCACTCTCACGGCGATTGCCCTCTCCGATATCGTCACCGCATTTCCCTTCCCTTTCAGCGACAGACCGGGCCCGGCGGGAAAAGTTTCATTCCTGAGCGACTTCTTATTTAACCGCGGTTTCCTCTTCCGGCGGAAGCCCCATCACCTGCTCCAGGAATCTCTTCAGCATCAGTTCACCCCCATCGGCCACGTGGTCTCCCGGCCTTGCCCCGCTTTTTCCCCACGCCAGCAGGAAAACCAAAGGAATCCACCCGCGCCGATCCTGCTCCAGTTGCTGACCGAAGGCATACAGCGCCCGCGACAGTTTCAGCGGCAGCCGGATCCCGGCAACGGAGTTCTTTGATGGGTCGCTGCACAGTTCCGGCGGCGATGTCACCAGATACTCACGGCAGCTGAGCGGCCGGATCGGATGGATGCTGCAGCTCTCTTCCTCCAGAAACGGACACGCCGCCCCTGCATGGAAATAATCCAGTGCCAGTTGTGTGGTGCGCTCCTTTTCGTCCATCCACGCTTCGTTCACGATCTTCTCGATCACACCCGCCTCGCGCAGCCGCAGCAGGGCGTTGTGGAATCGCTGCTCCAGTTCGGCGCGGCGCTCTTCGGGCAGCGATCGGATCCAGTCCATCAGCGCCTCAGCCTCAAACAGACTTACAGGTACCAGCTGCCGGCAACACGCTCCGCATCCCGGACCACACGAAATCGGCTGCCCTGCCTCGACAGCCTCCTGCGCCACCCGTCCCACAATTGCGTTCTCGAGATTGTGAATGATCGGCAGCAGCTGCGTCAGCGTTGTCCGCCCCGCCGGGACCACAGCGGTGGCGTTCAGGACTCCCTCACCAATCCGCAGGGAGAAACGCGCTTCCACGCGGGAATGGGACGAGCTATCGGCGGACGATGGCATAGTTCAGTAAGTCAGAGCATACTACTCCCTCCCGCCGATCCGGTCGTGATGGAGTCAGCTCCACCTTGCCTTGGCTCGTCAAATGATCCTCGCCGGCACATGCTAAGCTGATGGCGCCCTGCCGCGGTGGAATAAGGTGGCACGATGCCCGATCCCCATCGAATCGCCGGTGAGTTAAAGGACCTGCTGAGCCGCAGGCAATACGCGTCGGTCCTCTATCACCGCAATCATTATCGAAATCCAACGGACCCTGAGCTAACTCCGGCGATGATCGGCGATTGGGCCGGCTGGGAGATCTTTAACAAACGCAGCCTTCTCGATCCTGTCGAAGTCCTCGAACTCAAAGGACCCGTGGAATTCTACCGGGTCCACGACGGTCGCTCGCGGGTAGTCTTTCCTGCAAAGGCGCCTGGTAAAAAGCCCACACTCTCCGCCGGCACCCTTTCGGCGTATTGGTCCGAACGACCCGTCGTGGAAGTGATATGGAAAGCGACCGCACGCTACCACGGGCAGGACCGGCGGAAGCGCTTCATGGAATTTATGCTGAGCGCGAATTTCGTCCTGCCGGAGTGGAATGAGGCGACCCAGCTCGCCTGCATGTCCGTCCCTCCCGGCGCCAGTGTCGTCGTCGTGCGAGGCCGCGGCAATTGGAAAGCGATGCAAACCAGCGATCGAAGTCCTCGCCCTGCCGGCAAAGCGCCCATCCGAACCACAAAGGATGTCGAGACTCATGTCGGCATGATGGCGCTTCCCGGCCTCGTGCAGTGCTTCGTACCGCTCTTCGTGGACGCATGGGTTCATCCGGTCCGTCCCGACGCGCCCCACTGGCCCCTGTCGACCTGACCCACCGACCTCCGACCTACTGCCAGCCCCCACCCAATGCGCCATACAGCTGCACCATCGACAACGCCTCTCCCTCCTGCGCGTTCACCAGGTTCAGCTGCGCCGAGAAGAGATTCGAGTCTGTGGTCAGCACTTCGAGGTAGCTCGTCGCCCCGCCCTGATACCGCGTCCGCGCCAGCCGGGTCGCATCCTGCGCTGCCGCCACCAGCAACGTCTGCTGCTCCCGCGAGGCATGCTGCTTGTTGACTGCAATCAGCGCATCGGAAACGTCACGGAAGGCCCCAGCGATGGTCTTCTGATAATTCAGCACCATCTCCTCCTTCTCGTGCTGCGACAACTGCAGCTGCCCGCGCAGCTTGCCACCCTCAAATAGCGGCTGCGTCAGCGACCCGATCCCATAGATAGTGTGCCCGCTCGGATCGAAGAGGTTTGACCAATCATCGCCGCCCACGCCACCCGATGCGCTGATCGACAACTGAGGGAAGAACTGCGCCCGCGCCACACCAATCCGCGCGTTCGCTGCGATCAACTCCTGCTCTGCCTGCAGAATGTCCGGCCGCCGCTCCAGCAGACGGGAAGGCAACCCCACCGGCAGATTCTGTGGAACCGGCGCCAGCGCGCTGTCATCCGTGTGGGTTACGGGACCCGGATTCTCACCCAGCAATAAACGCAGCGCATTCTCCTGCTGCTGAATCTGCTGCTCGATCTGCGGGATCTGCGCCGACGCCGTGTACGCCAGCTCCTCCGCCTGGCGAAGGTCTGACAGCGGCGCCGATCCCCCGTCCGCCAGACGCCGGGTCAGATCCACCGACTGCTGCCGCGTTTTAAGTGTCTGCTGGGCAATTGCCAGCTGCCGATCCAGCGCCCGCAGCTGGATGTACGCTGTCGCCACCTGTTCCACCAGCGTCATGCGCACGGCGCGCTGCGCCCACAGCTGCGACAGCATCTCGGCCCGGGCCGCCTGCGTCTGCCGGCGATATAGTCCCCAGAAATCCGGCGTCCACGCTGCCGACAGATTAAAGCTTCCCGCCGAGAGTGTACTGCCACCCAGTGTTTTGCTCAGCGAATCCGGAACCTCGGCGCCAATCCCTGTCCCTCCCACCGAGAGCGAAGGGAATTCCTGCGAGCGCGTGATCTTCACCTGTGCCTGCTGTTCGAGCACCCGCTGCGCCGCGATACGCACATCGTAGTTATTGGTCAGCGCCGTCCGAATGAGATCCTGCAGTTCCGGCTCGCGAAATACTTCCGCCCAGTTCTCGTCGCCCAGCGAAGCCTTGTCGGCGGTCGCTATCTCGGCGCCGTCAGCACCGCGGAACGCCGTCGCAACCTGCACCTGCGGCCGCTTGTAATTCGGCCCCACCGTGCAGCCCGCCAGCAGAATCAGCAGCAGCGCGCCTACCGCGATCTGCCAGCTGCGCGAGATGCAATTCTTCGATGAAGTCATGCCGCGTCTCCCTCTGCCTCAACCGTCACACCTTCGTCCTCCGTCTCCGCTGGAAGATGTGGCGAATCCATGGTCGTACCCTTCCCGCCGCGACTGTAGCGATGTGAGAGAAACTCAACGACCGCAAACGTGGTGGGAATCATCAGGATGCCGATCAGTGTGGCCAGCGTCATGCCACCGATCACCACCGTCCCCAGAATTCGGCGCGAAACTGCGCCCGCCCCGCTCGCTGTCCACAACGGAATGCAGCCCACGATGAACGCCAGCGCCGTCATAACGATCGGCCGGAACCGCACCCGCGCCGCATGGAGCGCGGAATCCGAAATGCTCATGCCGGTCTTGTAGTTCTGCACCGCGAACTCGACGATCAGAATGGCATTCTTCGCCGAAAGACCGATCAGCATGATCAGTCCCACCGTGGCGAAAATGTCGTTCTCCAGCGACCGTGTCGTCAGCGCGAGATATGCGCCGAGAATCGCCACCGGTGTGCTCAGCAGCACGCTGAACGGCAGCGTCCAGCTTTCATACAGAGCCGCCAGGATCAGAAATACAAACAGCAGCGACAACGCAAACACCACCCACGCCGGTGTGCCCTCCGCGGCTCTCTGCTCCTGGTAACTCATGCCGGAGTAAGAAAATCCCATACCCTGCGGCATCGTCTTATGAAAGGTCTCTTCCAGCGCGGCGCGGATCTGCCCCGAGCTGTAACCCGGCGCGCCCGTAATATTCAGCTGCGCGGCGTTGTATTCATTGAAGCGGATGATGAACTCCGGACCCGTGATCTGCTTCACGTGCACCAGCGAACTCAACGGCACCTGCGAACCGTTCGCACTGCGCACATAAAACTCGCCGATATTCTTAATGTTGCTGCGCGTGTCTCCTTCGGCCTCCACATAGGTTTGCCACTGGCGACCGAAGCGGTTGAAGTAATTCACCAGATAGCCGCCCATGAAAGTCTGCATGGTGGTGTAAATACTGCTCAGGTCCACCTGTTGCTGCTCAGCCTTCTCGCGGTCCACATCGGCGTATAACTGAGGCACGGCCGGCATGTACGAGGGAATCGCGGCCGCGATCTCCGGACGCTTGTGAAGCGCACCGAGAAAGGCGAAGAGGTTCTTCGTCAGGAAGGTCGGATCGTCATTGCCGGAGCGATCCTGCAGGATCATTGTGACCCCGCCGGAGGTGCCGACTCCGGGAATCGAAGGCGGCGGGAAGGAGAAGGCCAGGCCCTCGGTGGCACCCATCAGCTGGCGCTGGACGCTGGCTTGAATTTGCTGGATCTGCTCCTTCCTCGACGTTCTCTGCCCCCAGGGTTTGAGCGAGACGAAGAAGAAAGCGGTGTTGGTGCTCTGCGTAAGCGTCAGCAGGTTGAAGCCGTCGACGCCAACCACTCCCCCGACCCCGGGCGTGTGCAACAGCGCCGCGGTCACCTTTTGCGCAGCCGCATCCGTTCGCTGCAATGAGGATGCGTCGGGCAGTTGCAGGGCCGCGAACAGGTAGCCCTGATCCTCTTGCGGAATGAAGCCGGTGGGCAGACGTGCGCCCATGAACACGGCCACCACTGCGATACCCGCCAGCACGATCATGGTGAAGGCCGACTTGTGGATCAGCCGCCCGGACGTGGTTACATACTTGTCCGTGGTGCGGCTGAAGAAGAAGTTGAAGCGGTCGAAAAAGAGCTGGAGCGGGCTGCGCTTGATCTTGTGCTCGCGCGGCTTCAGGAGCATCGCCGCCAGCGCCGGGCTCAGGGTCAGCGCGTTGAATGCCGAAATCAGCACCGAAATGGCGATCGTCACCGCAAACTGCTGATATAGCCGCCCCGTGATCCCCGGAATGAACGCCGTGGGAATGAACACCGCCGCCAGGATCAGCGCAATAGCCACCACCGGCGAGCCGACCTCCTCCATTGCCTGCACGGTTGCTTCGCGCGGAGCCATGCCTTCTTCAATGTGGTGCTCCACCGCTTCCACCACTACGATGGCGTCGTCGACCACCAGTCCGATCGCCAGCACCAGACCAAAGAGGGAGAGTGTGTTGATCGAAAATCCGAGCGCAGGAAAGATAATGAAGGTGCCGATCAGCGAAACCGGCACAGCCAGCAGCGGAATTAGCGTGGCGCGCCAGCTCTGCAGGAACAGATACACCACCAGCACCACCAGCAGCAGCGCGATCCCCAGCGTCAGCACAATCTCGTGAATGCCCGCGGTCACAGCCAGGGTCGTGTCGAGGGGTATGTCGTAGCGCATCCCGGCAGGAAAGGTCGTCGCCAGTTGCGCAAGCCGCTGGCGCACCAGTTTGGCCGTTTCCACAGCATTCGATCCGGGCAACTGGTAGACCGCCATCATGCCGGCGGGCGCATTGTTGTAACGAGCGGAAAGGCTGTAGATCTGCTCGCCCATTTCCACCCGCGCTACGTCGCGCAGATGCAGCACCGACCCGTCCGGATTCGCGCGAATAACAATGTTTCCGAATTGTTCCGGTGTCACCAGCCGGCCCTGGGTACGCACCGTATAGGTAAACTGCTGGCCGGCTGGAATCGGCTCACCGCCGATCTGCCCCGCAGGGTTCACGTTGTTCTGCGTCTGGATCGCGTTGATGACGTCGGTTGCCGTAACGCCGAGCTTCGCCATTTGATCCGGCTTCACCCACACACGCAGCGCATACTGACCGCCAAACACCTGCACTCGCGAGACACCGGGGACGCGCGTCAGTTCATCCTGCAGATTGATGATGGCGTAGTTGGTCAGGAATTCCTGGCTGTAGCGGTTATCCGGCGACGAGAGTCCGATCAGCATCAGCGGCGATGTGAACGACTTCAGCACCGTCACGCCCGCCGTGTTCACCTGCGCGGGCAGCTGCGACTGGGCCTGCGAAACCCGCAGCTGCGAAAGCACCTGGTCGGTATCGGCGTTGGTCTTCACGTCGAAGTCGACATATACGGTCGACTGCCCGTTGTTGGCGTTGACCGAATACATATAAAGCATGTTGTCGACGCCGTTCATCTGTTGCTCGATCGGCGTGGCAACCGCTTCGGTCAGCGTCTTCGCGTCGGCGCCAGGATAGGTGGCCTGCACCTGGATTTCCGGCGGAACGATATTCGGATACTGTGAAGTCGGCAGCGTCAGCATTGCCACCGTGCCAATGATCACGGTGAGAATTGCAATGACGATGGCCACGATGGGCCTGCGGATGAAAAACTTCGACATGCGTTAGCTCCCTGCCGTGGTGTTGTTAGCCGAAGGAAGCTGGGCCGCATGCGGCGCGACCGGTGCTCCCTCTCTCAGCTTTTGCAGGTTGTCGGTGATCACTTGCGTTCCCGGCTCCAGACCGCTCTCCACAATCCAGTCGTTGCCGTACTGCGGTCCCAGCGTCACGTTCTCCACATGCACATGATTGCCGGGACCCACGGTGAAGACCTGCTGGATGCCCTGCAGCTCCTGCACCGCAATCTGCGGAACCAGCAACGCGCCGTGGCGAATCTCCGTGTCAGCCGTCACCCGCCCGAATTGCCCGGGCCGCAGAACGTCGCCGGGATTCGGAAACGCCGCGGCGATCCGGATCGCGCCCGTTTGCTGGTTCATCTGCCGATCGACAAAAATAATGTGACCCTGGTGCGGATAGGCCTGACCGTTCGCAAGCGTCAGCGTCAGCGGCAGCTTCGATCCGCCATGCAGCAGGTCGCCACCCGACTTCTTCGCGCGATCCACCAGCGCCAGGTATTCACCGTCGCTGATCGAAAAATAGACCTTGATCGGATCCAGTTGTGACACCGCCGTCAGCACCGACTGCGGGTTCACCAGGTTCCCCACCTGCGTTGTCGCCTGGCCCGCAACCCCGCCGATCAGCGAGCGCACCTGTGTGAAGCCCAGATTCAGCTGCGCCGTTTGCAGATTCGCCTGCGCCGCGCTGACGGCTGCTTCCCCCGCGGCTACCGCGGCCCTGGCCTGCGCCTCCTGCTGGGTTTCGTTATCCAGCTGGCTCTGGGCAATCGCGCGCGCCTGCGCCAGAGGCGTGTCGCGCTTCACATTGATCTCGGCCAGCGCCAGCTGTGCATGCGCCTCTGCCAGTTGCCCCTGCGCCTGAGCCACCTGCGCCTTCGCCTGATCCACCACCGCCTGGAACGGACGAGGGTCAATCTGGAAGAGCACCTCGCCCTTCGCCACCGGAGACCCCTCCCGGTATTCCTGCTTCACCAGGTACCCGCTCACCTGCGGCTGGATCTGCGCGTTCACGTAGCCGTCCAGCGTCCCGACCCATGAGCCCGCAATCGGCACATCGGCTCTGGAAACGCGAACCACAGAAACCGGCATCGGGCCCATCGCCATCGCCGACCCGGTGGCCGCCTGTTCGGACTGGCAGCCAGTCAGCGTCGCGATCGAAAGGCCAAGTACGCTGAGCCCCGCGATTCTGGTCAGGCCCCCTGCTGCCTTCGCGCTCCACCGTGGGGTTTGTTTTGCCGTCATGGGTGACTCCTGAATGAAAAAGTTCCGGAAAAACATACACGGATGTATATTGGCTTCAGATTCGAAGGGACCCCCGTCCGATGCAAATTTGTGACGAAGGTTCCCGGACGACATGATCACGAAGCGCACAGCACGGGGGCGCAGGGCTGGCCTAGCCACTGCCGACAAGCCCAGATCGCAGGATCGGGCCATTTCCACACGCGGAGACCTCATGGAATCCGCCCGCCGCATCTTTGCCCGCGACGGCTTCGAGATGACCCGCCTGGAAGACATCGCAGCCGCTGCCGGAAAAACCCGCGGCGCCTTCTACGCCAACTTCCGCGACAAGGAAGATGTCTTCTTCGCCCTCTTCGAGGAAAACCTGCGCCGCGAAAAGCGCCAGGTCGGCGAACAACTGAGCGAAGCCGGCTCCGAAGACGAGAAAATCGAAATCCTGGCGAAGCACATGCTCTCGGTTATCTCAGACCGCCGCCGCATGCTGCTCGCCATCGAGTTCAAGCTCTACGCCATCCGCCACCCAAAGAAGACAAAGCGCCTCGCCGATCTCCATTCCGCTCTCTGCCTGAGCTGCGCCGAAGCCAATGTCGAAAAATTCATTCCCGGATTCAGCTGCCTCACCCCCCATCAAAAGCGGCTGCAAACCGCGCAAGTGGGCGCGATGCTCGACGGCATCGCCCTCAACCTCATGTTCGACTGCCGCGGCCTCACCCACGAGTTGATCCTCCGCCACCTGCGCTCCGCCCTCCGCATCGCCCTCGACGCGCGCTGAAGTTGCCCACCACCCTAACCCCAACAATTCATCTTCCCCCCCATCGCCCCTGCCGATTCCTCCCCATCGCGCGTATCCTGTTTCTTCTCCATTGCACCGAGGAGTTCTATGCCCTTGATCACGCGCCGCGACCTGCTCTCTTCCGGAGTCGTTCTCTCCGCTTCCACGCTGGCTTCGCGCTCGGCTTTCGCCCGCACGGCCGCGTTGCTTTCCGGCGATCGGCCCGACGTTTCCGCAGCCGCCCTTCCCGCCATCGCACCCCGCGAGAAACTCCTCTTCGATTTCGGATGGAAATTCGCCTTCGGCAACGCCGACGATCCCTCCAAAGACCTCGACTTCGGCTATGGCCAAAGCGACTTCAGCAAGACCGGCGATTTCAAATTCGCCAAGGCCGGATTCGATGATTCCTCCTGGCGCGCGGTCAATCTCCCCCACGACTGGGCCGTCGAACTACCCTTTGTCCACGACGACTCCGGCGGCGAAGACAACGCGATGAAGTCCCACGGCTACAAGCCCCTCGGCCGCCGTTACCCCGAAACCAGCATCGGATGGTATCGCCGCGAATTCGAAATCCCCGCCAGCGATCAGGGCCGCCGCATGTGGGTCGAATTCGATGGCGCCGTGCGCGACGTTCTCGTCTTTGTCAACGGCTGCTTCATCGGCCGCAACGACAACAGCTATGCCCCTTTCCGATTCGACCTCACCGACTTTCTCGCCTACGGAGCAAAGAACTACATCGTCGTCCGCGCCGATGCCAGCTTCGGCGATGGATGGTTCTACGAGGGCGCCGGCATCTACCGCCACGTCTGGCTCAGCAAAATGGACGCCGTCCATCTCGGCAAATGGGAGAGCGCGGTCCGCTCGACCGTGAGCGGCAACTCCGCGACACTGGCTCTTTCCACCGTTGTAGAGAACAACGGCCAGCAAGCTGCCAACGCCAAAGTGAACTGGAAGATTCTCGACGCAAAAGGCGCAACCGTCGCGACCGCCGATGCTCCCGAGCAGGCCATCCCCGTGGATAGCTCGGCCCCGTATACTGCCACAGCCACAGTTACGAATCCCGCGCTCTGGTCCGTCGACCAGCCCAACCTCTACTCCGCTGTGGTCACCGTCGAATCCGACGGCCACGTCCGCGATGCGGAGCGCATCAGTTTCGGCATCCGCACCGCCGTCTTCGATGCGGAAAAAGGCTTCTTCCTCAACGGCCAGCCGCTCAAAATCCAGGGCACCTGCAATCACCAGGACCATGCCGGCGTAGGCGCCGCTCTGCCCGACCGCCTCCAGGCCTTCCGCGTCGGCGTGCTCCAGGCCATGGGCTGCAACGCTGTCCGCACCTCCCACAACATGCCCACCCCCGAGTGGGTCGACGCCTGCGACCGCATGGGCGTCATGATGATGTGCGAAACCCGCCAGATGAGTTCCAACCCCAGCGGCATGGCGCAGCTCGAAACCATGATCAAGCGTTACCGCAATTCACCGTCGATCATCATCTGGTCCATCGGCAACGAAGAATGGTTGCTCCAGGGTCCCATGGCCGAACAGGGCGCCAAAATCGCCGCCGAAATGGTGCGCCGCTGCCACGAACTCGACCCCACCCGCGTCGTCTCCGCCGCCGTGAACGGCGACAACGAAAAAGGTCTCTCCGATCCCCTCGATATCATCGGTTTCAATTACGACCTCAAGCGCCCTGAGCCCTTCCATCAGAAATACCCAAAGCGCCCCATCTATGGATCGGAAACCTCCAGCGCCATCAGCACGCGCGGCGAATACGCCACCGACCCGGTCCGCAACACGGTGAATTCCTACGACGGCGTCGTGTCCTGGGGCGAAACCCCCGAAGAGTGGTGGACCTTCTACGGCACACGCGAGTGGGAAGCCGGCGGCTTTGCCTGGACCGGCTTCGACTATCGCGGCGAGCCCACCCCCTACGGCTGGCCCTCCATCAACTCCCAGTTCGGCATCGTCGACATGTGCGGCTTCCCCAAGGACTACTTCTACTACTACAAAGCGTGGTGGGGTAAAGATCCCTCCCTCCATGTCTTCCCCCATTGGAACTGGCACGGGCGCGAAGGCGACGAGATTCCCGTCTGGGTCTATTCCAACCTCGAAGAAGTCGATCTCCTCGTCAACGGCAAGAGCCTCGGCCGTCAGAAAGTCCCCCACCTCGGACACGTGCAGTGGAACGCGAAATATGAGCCAGGCGTGATCGAAGCCCGAGCCTTCAAAGCCGGCAAAGTCGTCCTCACGGAAAAACGCGAAACCACCGGACCCACCGTCTCCCTCCGCATCACCGCCGACCGCACAGAAATCAATGCCGACGGCGAAGACGTCGCCATGCTCAAGGTCGAGGTTCTCGACAGAGAAGGCCGCCCCGTACCTACCGCCAACAATGCGATTGCCTTCAAAATCGACGGACCCGGCAAGCTCATCGGCGTGGGCAACGGCAATCCCAACTGCCTCGAAAGTGATACGGCTCCGCGCCGCTCGCTCTTCAACGGTCTCGCTCAGGTCATCATCCAGAGCACGAAGCGCCCCGGCGTAATTCACATCGAGGCCGCCAAAGACGGATGGGACGGCCCCGATCTGATGTCCTCGACCATTCAGATCACCACCCGACAGGTCGACCTGCGCCCGTCGGTACCGGTCGTACGCGGATCCTAGAAATCTTCCGTCGGGGGCTACACGACGCTGCCCTCGGGTGTTATTGTTGCGAACGCGAACAAAAGTAGTTGGGGAGGGACGATGGAGAACAAGGACACAGAAGGGCGCGATCTCGGCCGCCGCGATTTTCTCAAACGCGCCGGAGCCGTGGGATCGATCGCGATGGGTTCAATGATGGCAGGTTTACCGCAGGGAGCCTTTGCGTTCGGCACCACGCCCGGCGCGATCCGTGAAGAGTCGCTCGCGCCCCAGGAACAGGAGCCGCCGAAGTATCACATCAAATTCGGCGTCTGCGGCATGAGCCACGACCACATCTACGGCATGGTCGGCGCTATGCAGCGCGGCGGCGGTGAACTGGTCTCCGCATGGGGCGGCGAACCCGACAAACTCGCCGCGTTCACGAAGCGCTTCCCCAACGTGAAGATGGTCAAAACCCAGGAAGAGATCATCGAGGATCCCAATCTCCAGCTCGTTCTCAGTTCGCAAATCGCCAATGAACGCGCACCCATCGGCGTCAAAGTCATGCGGCAGGGCAAGGACTACCTCTCCGACAAGCCCGGCATCACCACCCTTGAACAGCTGGCCGAAGTCCGCAAAACCATCGCCGGGACCAGACGCATCTACGCCATCCTGTACAGCGAGCGCCTCGAAGTGAAGGCCGCCGTCCACGCCGGCCAGCTCATCCAGCAGGGCGCCATCGGCAAAGTCATCCAGACCATCAACATCGCCCCCCACCAGATTTTCCAGCATCACGGTGACGCGGGCGGCGGCTCCGGCCGGCCCGATTGGTTCTGGAACGACGTCCAGTTCGGCGGCATCCTCTGCGACATCGGCTCCCACCAGATCGATCAGTTCCTCTACTACACCGGCTCCACTGAGGCCGAAGTCGCAGAGTCCCAGGTCGCCAACGTCCGCCACCAGGACCACCCCCACTTCCAGGACTTCGGCGATATGGTTCTGCGCGGCAACAAAGGCCTCGGCTACGTGCGCCTCGACTGGTTCACCCCCGACGGCCTCGGCACCTGGGGCGACGGCCGCCTCTTCATCCTCGGCACCGATGGCTATATCGAGGTCCGCAAATACACCAACGTGGCCGTCAGCAAGCAGGGCAACAACCTCTTCATCGTCGACAAGAACCAGGCCCGCTACATCGACTGCAACAATATGTCCCTTCCCTTTGGCCCTGAATTCGTCGCCGACATCGTCAACCGCACCCACATCGCGCAGGACCAGGAAGAATGTCTCCTGGCCGCGGAGTTATCCATCAAGGCGCAAGAATACGCAACCCGCGTCAAGCTCGAAGCCTAACTGGAGACCACGATGAAGAACAACAAGGGCCGCAAAGGAATCTCGCGCCGCACTTTCCTCAAAACCTCCCTCGCCACCGCTGCGGCTGCCGGATTCCCCGCCATCGTTCCCTCCTCGGTCTTCGGCCAGTTCGCGCCCAGCAAACGCATCAATGTCGGCGCCATCGGCGTCGGCCGCATCTCCCGCGTGCACGACATGCCCGGCATCATGCAGTTCGACCGCGCCCGCATCGTGGCCGTCTGCGACCTCGATGCTCATCGTGTCGAAGACGGCAAAAAGTTCGTCAACGATTTCTACGCAAAGAAAACCGGCAAGCCCTACGACGGCGTTACCGGCTACGGCAATTACCACGAGCTGCTCGCCAACAAAGACATCGACGCCGTCGTCATCAGCACGCCCGATCACTGGCACGCGCTCATCGGCGTCGACGCCGTGCGCGCCGGCAAAGACGTCTACCTGCAGAAGCCCGCTTCGCTCACCATCGCCGAAGGCCGCGTCCTCTCGCAACGCCGTGCAGGCCTCCGGACGCATTCTCCAGATCGGCAGCCAGCAGCGCTCCACCATCCAGTTTCGTTACGCCGCCGAGCTGGTGCGCAACGGACGCATCGGCGACCTGCAGCGCGTCGAAATCGGCCTCCCCGGCGACCCTGCCGGCGGCGACAAAACGCCGATGCCCGTCCCCGAATGGTTCAATTACGAGATGTGGCTCGGCGAAACGCCCTACGTCTACTACACCGTCGACCGCGTGCACCCGCAGACCGGATACGACCGCCCCGGCTGGCTGCGCTGCCGCCAGTTTGGCGCCGGCATGATCACCGGCTGGGGCGCCCATCACATCGACAGCGCCCACTGGGGCATGAACACCGAGTACACCGGCCCCGTCGAGATCTGGGGCCACGCCGAATTTCCCGACCACGGCCTCTGGGACGTCCACGGCCCTTTCAAAACCGAAGCGAACTACGCCAACGGCGTGCACATGAGTATCAGCGGCGACTATCCCAACGGCATCAAGTTCTACGGCACCAAAGGATGGATCTTCGTCTCGCGCGGCAACGAGAAGGTCACCCAATCGCGACCCCGACCGCAAAGCTCAACGACAACACCGCCCTCGCCTCCAGCGACCCGGCGATCATCAAGTCCGTCATCGGACCGCGACGAGATCCACCTCTACGAAAGCACCGACCAGCACGGCAACTGGCTCGACTGCATCGTCAGCCGCAAGGAGCCGATCTCACCTGTCGAGACTGGGCCATCGCGCCTGCTCCACCTGCCTCCTGCACGACATGGCCATGGTGCTCAAACGCAAGCTCTCCTGGGATCCGGTGAACGAGCGGTTCCACAACGACGACGAAGCCAACAGCATGCTCGCCCGCCCGCAGCGCGCTCCCTACCGTTTCGCCTGAGAGGAGATTTCGATGTCGATTGACCGCCGCAACTTGATCGCAGGCCTACTCGCGATGCCCGCTCTGCTCACTTCCCTGCCCGAAGCCGCCGAGGCACAGACTCCGAGCGAGACTCCGGCCGATAAAGCGATCCTCGGGCCGCATGTCTTTCACTGGGACCAGATGCAGTTCCATCAAACGAAGACCGGTGAGGTCGCGCAGCTCTGCAAGCAGCCCACGGCCACGGTCGATCAGCTCGAGATGCACGTGAGCAAGCTCAATCCCGGAACCGCCTCGCATCCGCCGCATCGCCATGTCAACGAAGAGCTCATCATCATTCGCGAGGGCAACTGCGAAACCCTCTCCAACGGCAACTGGGTCAAGGTAGGCCCCGGCGACGTCGTCTTCAACGCCTCGAACAGCCTCCACGGCTTCCGCAACATCGGCACCACCGAAGCCGTCTATCACGTCATCAACTGGAGCCCCAACAAGGACATGACGGCGAAGTAGCCGCCCCGCCCCCTAATTCCCCGCCAACTCCAACCGCTGCGCGCCGGCATGCAGTGGAATCTTCTCCTCACCCCACCGCAGCGTCCCCGTGAGTCCAGTCGGTAGAGTCACCGTTGCTTTCCACGTCCCCCCGTTCAGCGAATACACCGTCTGGATCATCCCGCCCGCATGCGGCATCGACGCATCCAGATGATGCAGCCCCTTCAGATGCGGCTCAATCACCACGGTCCTGAATCCTGGGCTCGCCGGCCGAATCCCCGCCACCAGCGTTAATAGGTCGTAGTTCGGACTCGCACTCCACGCATGGCAATCCGACCGGGTCGGCTCCGGTTGCTCCGCCCACGTACTCAGCCCCAGCTGCAGCATGTCATACCAGGGCTTTAACTGCCCGAGATACAGATCCGCCAGCCCCGCATGCTCCAGGGCGCGACTCAAATAAAATCGGAAGTAGTAAGTCGGGATCGACATAGCAGGCACGGATTTGCCATCTAACTCCGTCGCCGCATCCGGCTTCGAAGCCAGTAGTCGCTGAAGGATCGCCTTCTGCTGATCCCGCGGCGCCACGTCCAGCCACACCGCCAGGATGTTTGCCTCTATGCTGTAAGTTTTCTTCGCCGGAGTATCCGCATACAGCCCGTACTTCGTATCCCAGTTCTCCTCGTTGAGCGCATTCGTCGCCTTCCGAATACGCGCCTCGTAATCGTGGGCCCGCTCCTGCGATCCGTACCGCAGCTCCATCTCCCGAGCGTCCTGCATCGCTTCGATGAACTGCAGCGTCAGGAAGGCCGACCCGCCATTCGCCTCCTGGGGCGGCACGCCGTCCTTATAATCCGCGGTCCAGTCGCCAAACTCCCACCACTTCACCCTGCCCAGCAATCCATCTGTGCGCTGCTGTGCGGCGTACCAGTCGATCACCGTCCGCGTGTGGGGCAGCGTCTCCTGCACCAGCGCCGGATCGTCCACATACATCCAGTAATCGTGCAGCATCCCCACCCACAGCAGTGAAAATGGCGGGATGAACTGCGGCAACCCCGATGGATACCGACTCTGCGTAATGCCTTCCGGAATGCGCGAGTCGTCGATGTTCGTGATTGCCTGCCGCGCCAGCCGGCTGTCCCCCGTCATCACATAAGAAATCAGAGCCTGAATGCGCGTGTCCCCCACATACTGCAATTGCTCCCAGTACGGCGCATCCATATAGGTCTCGTGGGCGCACAACCGTGCCGTCCGCCAGCCCGTCTGCCACAACGCATCCAGTTGCGGAATATCCCCCGCAATCGCCGCCTTCGCGTCAAACGGATACGCCGTAAACCAGGCCCGCAATCCGTCCAGCCGCAGCGGTTCCGCCTTCGTCGTCACATTGATTTGTAAGTAGCGCCACGTACGCCACCACAGCGGACCATAAGTCTGCGAGGATCCGCCGCCGGCAATGAATTGGTCGGTGATACCCTCAATCTGCCGCCCCTCAATCTCGTTGCGATTTCCCTTCTGCCCGTGAGCATCGTAAAGAGCCTCCGAGAAGGTCATCGCAATGGTCGCGTCTCGTCCCCCGCTTACCGCCAGCTCCGGATACGCCGTCTGCAACACGCGATGATCCAGTAACAGCGTCACATGCGAATTCGCCGGAATCTCCACCGGCGCATCGGGAAACTTTGGCAGTGCCGGCAATCCTTCCACGCGCACCGGCTTCCCCGCATCCACCAGTCGATGCTCCATCGCCGGCAGCGCATCCTGCACCAGTTCCCAGTTATTGTCCGCGTCCTGCGCCTCGCGCGTCGCCGCATGCCCTACATTCACCGGCGTCTCCCAACCCGCGCTGTCGTCCTCTGCCTGATCCCAATTCCAGTCGACCACTCGCCCGTCGATCGCCTCCCCAGGTCCCGCCGCATAGTAGTCACGCACGCCGGCATGGCCCAACGCCCCTCGTCCGGGCTCCGTGCGCACCCGCCAGCCCTTTCCCGTGTTGACGGCGGTTTCCGCCTCCGTGTCCCCCTGCATCAGGAATCCGGTTCGATTGCTCATCTGCGCCACCGGCGCAAACTCGCCAAAATTCCACGCCACCGCCGCAACCACGTTTTTTCCCGCATGCAGCAGTGGAGCCAAATCCACCGTCTCAAACCGCCAGTGAAACAGATCGCCGCGCGCCGGGCCTTCGGCCGCATATTGCCCGTTCACATGCAGGATGAAGCGATTGTCCGCAGTGACGTGCACCCAATAATGTTCCGGAACGCTCGCCAGCTCGATTTCTTTGCGGAAGTAAAAAACGCCCGGAGCCTTCGCCTCCGCCGTTGGACTGGCGATCCAGCTCGCTGACCATTTCGCGGCAACCAGTGCCGGATTCAGCGGCTTCGTCTGCGCACTCGCAATCGAGAAACAGCAACAAAGAATCATCAACGCGCTCAGAGCTGCCAGCCCTCTCAGGCCGATTGCCGACTTCTGCATCGTCATAGTTCCCCGGATAAGAATGAAGAATTCAGGACCTGCGCCCCGCCCGAGTGTATCCCCCGACGAGCGAATGCGCCAGGTCCCGATGATGTCTCAATTGTGCCTGTCCCTGTTACGCTTTCCGGTGCTAAAACAGCGCGGCCCGGAATTCCTTCCGGGCCGCCGCTCCATTGGCATCCTTGACCGTCCAGTTCAAGGCTGCGGGGTATTCTGCGCCTGCGTCTTCGCTGCCTGCTCCGAGTAAAGCCCCGGCAGTGCCGCCTTCCCCGTCATCGGCGACGCGTTCGGATCCGCGCCCGCCTCTGGAGCCGCCGCGCCCAACGCCGTCCGCTTCGAGTAAATCCTGAAGTTCACTGCCACATCGATCACCGACGGCACCGGCTTCCCATCCTTGATCGCCGGTGCAAACTTCGACTTCTCGATCGCCGTCACCGCGTTCTCATCGAGCCCAAACCCGATCGGCCGATAGACCGCCACCGCCAGAATCTTCCCGCTCGGATCCAGAATCACCTTGTAGCTGGCCACGCCTGCCACTTCACTCTTCTGCGCGTAGTCATTCGACTCCGGCACGACATTCCTGAGGATCTTTGGCCCATTCACGCCCGGCCCCGGGTGCACCAGTGACTGATCCGTCGGCTCCAGCCACTTATGCGAATCCTGCGCCTGGTAGAAGTATTGCCAATACGCCGGCATCTCGGCGATCATCTTCCCGTCCAGGTCCGGAGCGAAAATCTTGTTCAGCGCGTTCCGCAAATGCTCCGCCGACTCCGCTGGCGACGTGGTCGCTCCCGGAGGCAAATCCTTTCCGTTTGCGACTTCTTCGTCGCCATTCGTTCCGGGCGGCAGATCCTTCTTTGCCGGCGCACCGTTCTTCAGATCCTTCGCCTCACTGGGTTCCTCTTCTTTGCTGCCGATCCCGAACAGTCCTTTCTTCTTTTTCGGAATCACCACCAGTTGCCGGTCGATCACGATAACCTGATGCTTCTTTTTGGGCGTGATCTGAATCCGGTCGAACGACGTGGCCTGCTGGTCCCAGGGTGCTTCTCCCTCAAAGTGAATCCCAAACCGCTCACCTTCCAGTTCCACTGTTTTCTTCGTGACCCGCACTTTATCGATAAACACCCCGCACAGCGTAAACGACCCCTTCTGCGACTGCCCCACCAGATCCCCGTTCATATTGAAGTGCAGGTTCTCACCCAGCCACAGCCCGCGCAGAAACAGGGGGCGACCGGTCAGCCGCGCTTTCAACTCTGCCTCACCGGTTTCCCCGGTCTTGTCCGCATCCTTCCCTTCCGACCTCGCCATAATCTCGGAAGCCTCGCGCGGCGAGGCGGCCGTCGTCTCAGCAGCAGCCTGACCCGCCGCCACCTGGGATGCCGCTGTCGTCGCTGAGGAATTGTTATTCGTTGCAGGAGGGGTGCCGGGCGTCTCCTGCGGGTGCAGGAGGGACGTACATAGAATCGGCAGTGCGAAAGCGGCAAGCCACGCAGACTTCATGGGACGTTTCCTTACCTTGCAGTAATGCTTATCAGGGCTGAATCGCCGCTACCACTCCCAAGCCGCGCAACGCATCGCGCAATCCGGGCCCTCTGAGCATGGCATTTAGGGATTTGCCGCAACAATAGCACTTTGGGTGGGCATCAAGATGTGAATATCCCCTTTACCCCAAAACCTTCGTATCGCAAACCCATCGATCAGATCGAGGCGCAGAATCCAAGGCTAAACGTCTCTTCGATCCCACACTTTGGCGCCGCTAAAAAGGCCACACCAGACGGGCCTGGGTCACCCCAGAGCAAGAGCAGACTCCTCTGCCCTCCGAACATCAACTTCCACCCGACTGGAACTTCAGCTGAAAGTACTACCCACTGTCCCAACGCCTGAAACTTTCCGGGTATGACAGCACAAACAAAAATGGCCAGGGGACGCTCGCCCTGACCACGTTTTCCACATGGCTATTAACGCATCTGAGTCCTTCATCTCATACTTGAAGAATGTTGAGGAAGTCTCTCCTGTGTAAATCTGACTGCGGAAACACCAACTCCAGATTCCGCGCGCCGAGCGTCTTAAAGGCCGCCTCCGCCAACACTTGTCGGAAGTCTGTGGTAATCGCCAAATCCCGCCCTTCATACAGCTGCTCCGGAGCCAGACCTGGCCAACGCCCGTGAACTTTACCGCCCTGAACGGGTCCGCCCAGCGCGAACATCACGTTCGCGTGCCCATGATCCGTCCCGCCTGTCCCGTTCTGCCGGCAGGTCCGTCCGAACTCCGACATCGTCACCACCACAGTGTCAGCCGCCTGATCCGCCATGTCCGCCCAAAAAGCAGCTAACCCTGCGCTGAACTCACGCAGCCGTCCTGCCAGTTGACCCTCAACATTGCCCTGATTCTGGTGCGTATCCCACCCGCCGATATCGGCGAAGGCCGCCTCAACTCCAAGGTTTGCTTTAAGAAGTTGTGCGATTTGCTTCAGACTATTACCGAAGGGTCCGCCTGGATACTGCACCCCAGCCGCCGGCGTGTACTGCGTCGGATCGGCCGCCTTCAGCATCTTCACCGCCTCAAACGTCTCCTGCCCGGTCCCATGCAGAATCGAATCCGTCGACTCGTCATACATCGCGGCAAACCCCGCGGCCGCCGGCGGTGACTGCACCCCAAAGTCCCGAATATTGTTCAGAGCTACCGCCTGGATCCGCCCCTCCAGCGTCCGCGGCACCTCCGATCCCAGCGCCACCGCGCGGAACGGCGTATGCGCGCACTCCGGACACGCCAAATCCTCGGCCTGCAAGGCTCGGTTCAGCCATCCGTCCGGTGTCGCCTTCAGCCCGGGTGTGCCCGATTCCATAAAATCCTGCGCGTCAAAATGCGACCGCGAAGGGTCCGGCGAACCCGAAGCATGCACAATCGCCAGGTGTTTCTGATCCCACAACGGCTTCAGGGGCGCCATCGCCGGATGCAGCCCGAAGAATCCGTCCAGATCGATCACTGCCGTCTGCGGGATCCCGATGTTCGGCCGGTACTGATAGTAGGAAGGCTCCCGATAGGGCACCACTACGTTCAACCCATCCGCCGCACCCCGCTGGAAAATTACCACCAGCTTCTTTCCACGCGCCTGCGCTTCAGTCGCCTGGGCCAGAACACTCCGCGTCAGGAAAGCCGGGATCGACGCCGTTCCCACCACCGCCATCGCCCCGCCCTTCATAAAAGCACGCCGCGTAAAAGGAGTCCTCGCCGGCTCATGCGCCGCCGACTCCACAAACGGCCCATGTACCGTCTCATCCCACGCATTGTTGCTCATCGACAGGCTCCAGAACCCGGCCACTCACGGTGCCGCTCAGAGGGAGCAGGGAAAACCCAGCGCCCGGGCTATTCCTGTTCTAACGCTCCCCCACCCTGGAAGTTGCGTCCCCGATCCCGTTCTCAACCAGCGGCTCCCGGTCCCGAATGGGGAATGGCATACCGGCTACTTCTCCGCCATGCACGCGTCGTACGCCTTCCGGTAATCCGGTGAATTCGGATCGCCTTTGATCTTGTACGCGCGGTCTTCGCAGCCTTCCCTCTTCTTCAGCTGCGCAAAGATTGCCTGCACTCTGGCGTTGCTCTCCTCCTCCAGTTTTTTGGTTCCCTCTTCACTTTGACGCCGCACTTCCTCTTTTCTCTTGTCCTCCGCAGCTTGCAACGCGTCCAGTGAACGTTGTGCTGTTGCAGCCTGCTCGGCCTCTCGCGCCTTCGCATCCGTCTCGGCTTTCGCCCGTTCTGCCGCCGCGGCTGCAAGAGCATCCCAGGCCGAACGAAAACTCGCCGCATCCAGCGTCCTGATCAACTCGTCGTTCAAACCGCGAATCTCCACCTTGCGTAAACGAGCCACCGTGACGGTAAAAGGTGTGCTTTTGCCTTCATAAAAATCCTGTTCCAGCGCTACGTGGTCCACATCGATATAGACCCTTGCCGATAATCGCACCTGCGATCCCCTGCCCGGGCCGCTCCCCGTCACGCTCTGGCCATTCATCAGCCTCTCGGCAACCTTCGCATCCATCGGGATCGAGGCGAGATTCAGTTCCCGATCCAGTGCCAGACTCTGAGGATCGGGAAATGCCCCGGGCGCCGTGGACTCTCCGGTGGTCGGGAACCCATCCCGCCACCTCTCATCGGCTGTCCTTACAGGAAGCACGACTCCGAGTTTCACTTCCGGAGCCAGAGAATTCCCGGGAAAACCGTAAGCCAGGCTCGTGCTCAGGCTGGCCGGAAGCACCATCGCATAGTCCCGGGAATTCGCGGGAGGAGCGCTGAACACCGAAGTCTTCGCCTGACCGAGAAGATCGAATCCACCTGTCTTTCCCTGCGTCTGGAACCGAATCGCCTTCGCCTCAAAGTCGTAATCCCACGCCGGCAATGCCACAGTAAAGCAGTAGCTCGTCGGCGCCTTCGCCGCTGCCATCTGCAGTTGCTTCCTCATTAGCGGGGCCAGCTCCCGCGCGGCGAACTCCGGGTTCCGTCCCTCAATTGCCCCCCGCGAAAAGAGCATCACCTCCACAATCTGGTTGTAACGGTCGCTCCACCCTGGTTCCCGCTTCACAAACGACCAGTCCGCCGCCGGCGTCAGAAAAACGTTCAGCACCGGACCGCGCGCCAGCTCCGGCTGTGCCTCCATCAGTTTCTGCCACTCAAACACAAACGCCGGCTTCTTCGGATTCAGATTCAGATTCGCTGCCGCCTCGCCACCACTTCCGCCCCCCGCCTTCTCCATCAGATCGATGTTGCGCCAGATTCGCTGTTCCACCTCGACCTGCGCGCGCGTGAATTCGGGCAAAAGACGATCGATGAGTTCGGGATTGTCCCGAATCGCCAGGAGGTCGATGTCATAACTCCTCAGTTCAGGAGTCACGCCTCGCGCCGGAGGCACCCACGCCAATACGGGCGGCGGCGCACGCACAGTCCTTGTCGGCGCTGCAACCTCCGTATTCGAAGCGACCACCCCAGGCGTCTTGCCCGCACGCACAAAAACAAAATCTCCTCCCCCGTCACCGGCACCTGGAAAAAGATCGTAAATTGGCGTTTGTTGCGCCTTACTTACCACCCCGGTTTGAACCTTATCCATGAACAGCTGTTCCCCCGTGAACATCGTCCCTGGCAGGCTCTGCAACCCCTCCAGCAGTTCCCTGGCAAACACCGAGTGCCCACTGCCCCCGCTGTCCATCACCGGCTCGTCGTTGCCACTGGCCATCAGATCGCGCGACGTCATCCGTAGCATTCTCTTCGCCAGAGTTAGGTCGCCGGCGCTTTCTGCCTCCGCTGCGCTCCGCGTCCCGCGCAGGTCTCCGGCGTAACAGCTGTCGGCAATCACCAGCACGTGACCCGCAAGCATTTCGCGTAGCCTGACGGCCAGGTCCGACGAGCTGATGCTGTTAGGGCTCTCCTTCGAATCCGCATCCACCGGGATCCAGTAGGCTGCACGTCCCCCTGCCTCGTCGCTGTCCCGGTCGCCGTGCCCGGCGTAATAGATCAGCAGGCTGTCGTTTTCCTGCAGCGTGTTCCGATAGTGCGTCAGCGCCTCGAGGATGTTCGCTCGTGTGGCATTCGCGTCCAGCAGGTGCTGCACCTGGAAGCCGTAGTCCTTCTCCAGCACCGCGCCTACCGCCCGCGCATCGCTCACCGGATTGTTCAGCTGGGGCAGCGGCGGCGGATAATGATCGATCCCAATCACGAGCGCATAGTAATGCCCGATCGCTGCTTCGGCGGGTGCGGCCTCCGGAATGGGCCGCAGCGTGCGCTGCGTCCCCGACTGGCTTGCCGCAACCGTCTCGAACAGCGGGAGCAGCGCGACCAACACGCAATAGGTAAGCACCCACTGCCAACGGCTTCGCTGCGGCTCATTGGGATTGCCGCTGCCCCTGCCCACAGAGATCCTCCAGCGCTGTCAGTACAAAAATCCCGTTCGCCTCACTTGCCGGGCACGAATTTCCAGTACTTCCCCGCCGCCGTCACCACCGCCTCGAGCCCCTTGCGCGCTGGCCCGCCTGCCGGAGCCCCCAGGAAGTCGTGAAATAAATCGGAAAGCACCGACGTGCTGTCGGCAAAATAGGAATGGTAAAAGCCCAGCAGGCTCGTATCCACCGCTGAGGCATCCACCGTATCCATGCCTTTCAGCACCAGCAGATGCGGCTGGGATTGCCCGGCCCGCTGATATCCGGCAAAGAATTCCGAAGCCTTCAGCGCCGCATCCCGCGACGAAGCATACAGCGTGATCCGGCTCGCGGCATGCTCCATCTCCGGCGACATCTGCGTGAATAGCGCCGCGTCCACATCCGGCGCCATCAACGCCACCTGGTTGAACATCGGCTTCTTCATGCCCGGGTTCTCTACCGCAAAATCGCGCAGCGCCTGCGTCACCGGGCGATTGCCCATACTGTGCGCGATCAGATCCACCGTCGTCGCTCCCGACTTCGCCACCACCTCTTTCAGGAACTCCTCCAGATGCGGAGCCGTCAGCGCCGCATTCCGGCCATCCTTGTTGTAGGAGATCGGATTCATCGACCCCTGCGATGGCCAGCTGTACAGAATCGTCGGCCCGTCAAAGGCCATGTCGTACGCAAGCTGCGCCGTCCGTCTCGACGCGTCCTCGAACGTCGTGTTGAATCCGTGCACAAAAACCAGGATCTCTTTCTTCTGCGAGTGCCCCACCCGGTCGGACACCCCCTTCATGAAAACCGCCTCGTCCTCCGGTTCCACGCTCTGCAGCATCACATCTTTCTTCGGATCGGCTGTAAACTCCAGCCGAAAGATGCTCGGACCCTCCAACTCCCCCATCCGGTGATCGCGCGGGATACTCACCGCGACCTCACCATAATGCAGCTGACCGTTCGGGTCCGGATCGCCGCCGTACGTCGGCCCCCGGCTGTCGCTCCCCGTCACGCCGCGATCGGTCGCATAAAAGACCTTCACCATCGCGTAGTCCGGAGTCGCCGTCACCGTCCCGCCCCCCAGCCCTCGGCTCTTGCCCGGCCAGCCCACCCTCACCGCGACGTGAATCGTCCCTGCCCCGTCGGTCAGATTGCGCGCCAGTACGTAGTAATCTCCCTCCACCGGCGCCTGCCACTTGAACGACGACTCCGTCGCGTCCGGATCGTCCTTCCCCACCAGCTCCTTAGCGGAGTTGTAGACATACAGGTCCACTGAGAATCGAGAATCGTCGGAACTCCCCGTGACCTCAATCCCGTTCCCCGGTTTCAGATGAAACATCTCCGAGCGAACGTCGGAGTGCGCCGCCACCTGCAAATCCTGGCTCGGCCTCTGGCTCGGCTGCGAATCGGGACTCTCGCTCTGGACCGGGCTCGCCCCCTCACCGGAGGTCTGCCCGTGCAAGCCACCGCCGGCCCAGCAACCCGTAACCGCTGCGCACAGCAGGACAACCAGCGTTCTGCGCACTGCAAACAAGCACATCGCCAACGATCCTCGGGGAGGTGATAGCGATTGTCCCACCCTCGCTACCCATTCGGCAAGCATAAGCAGGCACCGCCTCTCTGCGCATCCGCAATTGTGTACGTCCCGGACCGATCCTCAGCCGACCGCTTCTTCGCTGACCGCTCCTTAGCCGACCGCCGGCACCCGACCGCTGTCTTACCATGGTCCAAGCATGTCCGACGTCCACCATAAAATCGACGCCCTCCGCGACAAGATCCGCCACCACGAGCACCTCTACTACGTCCTCGACGCCCCAACCATCTCCGACGCCGAGTACGACGACCTCGTGCGCGAACTCCAGCGCCTCGAAGCGGCGCACCCCGACCGGATCACCCCTGACTCGCCCACCCAGCGCGTCGGCGGCAAGCCCAAAGAGGGCTTCCCCAAAGTCGATCACTCCCGCCCCATGCTCTCCATCGACAACGTCACCAGCGAAGATGAGCTCCGTGACTGGGACCGCCGCGTCCGCTCCCTCGCCAGCGAAAACGCCACCATCGGCTACGTCTGCGAATACAAAATGGACGGCCTCTCCATGGCCCTCCAATATCACGCCGCATCCGACCACTCCGCCCATCTCCTGCGCGGGCTCACGCGCGGCAACGGCACCACTGGCGAAGACGTCACCACCAATGTCCGCACCATCCGCTCCGTACCGCTCTCGATTCCTGCCGCCACCCTGAAAAAGGCCCGCGTCCCCGCCACCTTCGAAGTCCGCGGCGAAATCGTCATGCCCCTCGCCGCCTTCCGCAAAGCCAACGAAGAGCGTGAAGCCCAGGGACTCGAGCCCGCCGCCAATCCCCGCAACTACGCTGCCGGAACCATCCGCACCCTCGAGCCCAACATCGTAGCCCAGCGCCGCCTCGACTTCTACGCCTACTTCCTCCTCACCGAAACCGGCGAAGATCTCCTCGCCGAGCAGTCCGAAGCCCTCGACGCCCTCACCGCCCTCGGCTTCCGCGTTAATCCTCACCGCGAGGCCATCGCCACCATCGACAAGGTCCTCGCCTTCGTCCAGAAGGCCGAAACCACTCGTAACAGTCTCGGTTACGAAATCGACGGCGTCGTCATCAAGGTCAATTCCGCTCAGGTCCAGCGCCGTCTCGGCTATACCGGCCGCGCCCCCCGCTGGGCCGTCGCCTTCAAATTCACTGCCCGCGGCGGCATCACCCAGGTCGAGGACATCAAAATCCAGGTCGGCCGCACCGGCAAGCTCACCCCCGTCGCCGTCCTCACCCCGGTCTCCATCGGCGGCACCACCGTCTCCCGCGCCACCCTCCACAACGCCGACCAGATCGAGAGCCTCGGCCTCCTCATCGGCGACTATGTCAAAGTCGAGCGCGGCGGCGACGTCATCCCCAAGGTCGTCGAAGTCGTCGAAGACGCCGACCACCCCCGCGGCCACAAGCGATTCCACTTCCCCAAACACTGCCCCGTCTGCCACAGCGAGATTCACCGCACCGAAGGCGAAGCCGACTACCGCTGCGTCAACATCGACTGCCCCGCCCGCCTCGCCGGCAGCCTCCTCCACTTCGCCTCCCGCGGCGTGATGAACATCGAAGGCCTCGGCGACGCGGTCGTCATCCAGCTGCTCGAACACAAACTCGTCTCCAGCATCGCCGATCTCTACTCGCTCACCGACGAGCAGCTCGCCCAGCTCCAGCACGAAGTCGTCACCAAAGACAAGAAGACCGGCGAAGAGAAGACGCGCACACAGGCCCTGCTCGGCCCCAAAGAACGCACCGACCTCCTCGCCGAAATCGAGGCCTCGAAGAAAGCTCCGCTCGATCGCGTCCTCTTCGGTCTCGGCATCCGCTTCGTCGGCGCTCGCACCGCCCAACTCCTCGCCGAAGAATTCGGCTCCATGGAAGCCCTCATGGCCGCATCCGCCGATGAGTTAGAGCGCGTCAACGAAGTCGGCCCGCGCGTCTCGGAAGCCATCCGCGAGTTCTTCGACGAGTCCCGCAACCGCGCCCTGGTCCACAAGCTGGAAAAAGCCGGCCTCACCATGACCGCCGAAAAGCGCAGGAAGACCTCGCAGCTTGAAGGTCTCACCTTCGTCCTCACCGGCACCCTGCCCAACTTATCCCGCGAAGACGCGAAAGCCAGAATCGAATCTGCCGGCGGCCGCGTCTCCGGCTCCGTCAGCAAGAAGACCAACTACGTCGTCGCCGGTGAAGACGCCGGCTCCAAACTCGACAAAGCCAAAGAACTCGGCGTCAGCGTCATCGACGAATTTCAGTTGCAGATGATGTTGGGCTGATTCAGATGTGCTTAGGCCAACGCCGAGCACCATGGAGAACGCGCATAACTTCCACCCGATCTGCCCGGATTCGATAGGCAATGAGGTATAACGTGCCCGGGACAACCAGTTCTCTCGTACCCCGAACTCGTCCCGCTCGCCCAGCTTCGGGAAAGCGAATCAGATCCCGTGCACAATCTCTGATCTGAAGATCGTTGTTTGCTGCAGCTTCAGCATTGTCTTGTTCGATGTAATCGAAAATGTCGTTGCGGTCCCGCAATGACATCTCGGACCATTGCAGCCGCACGCTCTAGCCGGCCCTCCGGAGAGCGTTCGCACGCCGCCCTGCAAAGTGCCTCTCGACCTCTTCGTCGGGAACCAGCGGCCGCTTGTCCTTCAGCGCCTTCTCCACCTCGCGCCGAAACCACGCATCGTGCTCGCGCTCTTCCTTTCGGCTCCGGATGAACTCGCGCATGAACTCGCGCACCAGTTGCGAAGCGGGTTGATCGATCGCCGCCGCTTCCGCAATAAATGCGTCACGAAGCTCCGTTTCGAGCTTTACGGTAAAAACAGAATCCTTGGGCATGCGGGCACCCCCCCCACAGATACTGATAACGACTATACCACGTCATTACCTTGACTACACCCACCCCAGGGCATCCCCCCCTCTTCCTTCAGAAAAAGGGCAGGCTCGCGCCTGCCCACCTGAATACACAGATCGGGAAAAGGGACTCTTCTACTTAATGTTGCCGTTCAGTGCATTCGGATAGAACGCGCCACCCTTGCCGGCCGCTCCTCCTCCGTACACGATGCTCAGCACCTGCGCCGTCGTGCGTCCATACGTCATTGCATTCGAATCGCTGTCGACGATCGTTGCTGCTCCGCTGCTCGATACCCCAACGCCCATATCGTCGTTGTTCGTGCCGTCCAGCTTTGATCGGGTCGTCGCGATGGCCTGGGAAATCTGCTGCGCTGTAGCTCCAGCCTGAAAAATCCGCGTACGGATACTCGCCGCGTGATAAGCCTCCACGTTGTGAATGCCCACCGCCTTATCGAGATAAGTCTTGCTGCTGATCAGTCCCGCTGCGCCCTGATACGCAGTTACACCCACATCCTCGAAGATAAAAGCGCCCAACAGAAAGTTAGTCTCGCTTGCGAAAGGATCGAAAGTGCTGCCCAGCCCCGCAGCCTGGGCCAGCGCATTGAAACTGTTCATCAGGTCGATATTCGGTTGCGCAACGGCCGAAGCGGCCAACGCCTGCTGCAGAAACTTCACATGGTTCTGCTCGTCCATCGCCACTTCCATGGCAAAATCTTTCAGGAACTGCGTCGTGAACGGCACCGCCGGGTTCGCCTTGACCGTCACCGTTCCCCCCGCGCTTCCGTCCCCGCCTTTGATCGAAATCCCCGCTGCCACGTCGATCGTCTTTCCTGTGGTCGCCAGCGTGTAATACTGCGCTTCCAGAAACTCCAGGTTCAGTGCGAAATTCAAAATGTCTGTGTCGGTAGGGCCGCTCGACTGCGCGAACGCCGCACCGCTGCGGCTCAGCGCCAGTCCCGCCAGCGCCGCTCCACCCATCAGCACGGCCGACCTGCGAGAACGCTTTCTCTCGAGGCCTTCTTCAGTGCTCTGTAACTGCTCTTTTTCCTCGATCAGATTCATATGCCCTCCTCAGGATGCGCTCGTTGTGATCTTGCCGTTCATACCGTTGGGATAGAACCCGCCCTTCGATACCACGCCCGCCGTTGGATTCAGGTACACGATGTGCAGCACCTGGTCCGTCGTACGGTCGTAGGAGATGGAATTCGAATCCGCTGCCACGATCGACTTACTGGACAGGGCTGTCTCATTGCCCCCGCCCGCTGTCGCCCGCAGTGCGGAGATCTGATTCGCAATCGTCATGTAATTCCCACCCAGCTGCGCGATCAGCGTGCGGATCTCGCCCGCGTGATACGCCTCCGTTCCGAGAATTCCCGCCGCCGCCGCAAGATTTGTCTTATCTGTCAGTAGTCCCGCGGCTCCGTGATACGCCGTCACGCCCACGTCCTCGAACACGAACGCTCCCAGCAAAAAGCTGTCTTCGTCCGCAAATGGATTGAACGAGCTGCCGATCCCCGCCGCAGAAGCAGCAGCATTGAACGCATTCGTGAAATCGATGTTGGGGCGGCTCACCGCTGCACTCGCCAGCGCCTTGCGCAGGAACTGCACATGTGTCTGCTCGTCGTTGGCAATCTCGGTCGCATATTGCTGCAGGGCAGGCGTCTTGAACGTAACCTGCATTCCGCCCGTGACCCTTCCCGCACTCGCTCCAGCGTCGGTGGCTGAAAGACCCGATCCGGTCACCGCGCGCAGATAAAACTCCGCTTCCAGATACTCAAGGTTTAATGCGAAATTCAGAATGTCCGCATCGGTAAGGCCCGAACCGGTGCCTGTTCCTGTTCCGCTGCCAGAGGAGTTGTGTCCACTTCCACCGCAACCGGCCGCTACTGTGAGTGCTGCTGCACCGCCCGCACCCGCTAAGAATCGTCTGCGCGACACACTTCTGCCAGGCAGGTCTCTTGAATCCTTCACTGTTTCCCTCCTGAAAGAGATACCCACATCGCGTGCAGCAGGTGAACTCCTGTGTGAGGTACGCAGTCAGATCAGTTATCGGATTTGTGTAACCAGGATTGTTTCGTTCTATTTTTCTGCTCGCATACGCAGACGGCCTCGCGAGAAAAACAACGCGCCGGGTACAACGTATCAGTGCCGCACTGCATCCTGTCGCGACTTACTCGGAAATCGTTCCCCACACCCAGCAGCTCTTACTCTTTCCCGATCTCC
Source organism: uncultured Acidobacteriaceae bacterium (assembly GCA_963796895.1). Lineage (GTDB taxonomy): Bacteria > Acidobacteriota > Terriglobia > Terriglobales > Acidobacteriaceae > Palsa-343. Next base: position 114,620 of record CAWCNN010000009.1, on the reverse strand, counting down.
TTCGTCATCGCCGCACCCAATACCTTCCCCGGCCCCGGCTCCTGCACAAACGCCACCACCCGCATGTTCGCCGCGTTTGCCCCGGGCCACAACTTCACGCGAAAAGGCCCCTCGAAATTCTTCCCCTTGCTCAGCTTTCCCACCTTCACCAGATCCTTCACTACCGCCACATGCGTCAACTTCTTCCCGTTATTCTCCCCACCCAGAACATCGGTCTCCGTCTTCTCCAGCGCCACCGCCACAAAGACGTCGCCCCCATGCTTCTCGTCGCTTCCATCGGCCTCGACCTTCCCCATGAGTTCACCGCCGGCCAGCATCGCCCCCTCAACACGCACCGCCACCATCGGCGCTTCTGCGGCCTTATCGAGGCTCGCCTTCACCTCATCGGTCTTCCACGGATGCAGTTCGATATCGCCATCCACGATTAACTGCGGCGTGTACACCTGGCTCAGCCCCAGCATGTGCGCGTACTCGTCCTGACGCTCGGTCAGCAGCGCTGATGAATATGGATCTTTCCAGCCATCGTGGTCCCAGTAATCCACATGCTCACTCAGCAGGATCAGCTGCCCCCGCGCCACCGGCTGATACTGGTCCAGCCGCGCCGCCCACGCGTCAATTGGCGGACAACTCGAGCATCCTTCCGACGTAAACAACTCCATCAGAATCGGTGTTCGATGCTCCACCGTGGGCCCGTCCGCCGCCCAGGCCCACGCGCAACCCAGGAGCATGGCAAGCGCGTACCACCGCTTGAAAAGCGTCCAGCTCATACTGTCAAGTATCGCCGCCAGGCCGCCACCACGCCATAGCCACCCGCATGCGCGATCCGCAAACCGGTTGCGCAGAAACCTGCTCCTACTGCCCCTTCCGGATCTCCGTCGTCATCGCCGCGCCCAGCACTCTGCCCTGTCGCGGCTCCTGCACAAACGCCACCACCCGCATGTTTGCCGGATCCGCATATGGCCACAACTTCAGATAAAAGGTCAGATCGAACGGCTTGCCCTTCTCCACCTTCCCGACCTTCACCAGCTGCTTCACCACCGCAATGTTCGTCAGCGTCTTGCCGTCGTTTTCTCCCGCCAGCACATCGCTCACCGTTTTGTTGATCGCCACCGCCAGAAAGACATCGCCGCCTTCCGTCGGCGCTCCGCCGCCCGCCTCAATATGCGCCGTGAGCCCTCCACCATCGTCCGCTACATGGTCCAGCCGCACCGGCATCACCGCCGCCGCAGCCATCTTTTGCAGCTCCTGCCGCGCCCTTTGCTCCTCGTATGGATGCACCTCGTCATACCCATCCAAAATGATCTGCGGCGTATATACGGCGCTGAGCCGCAGCGACCGGACATACGCGCCCTGCCGGTCCGACAGCTGCGCCGAAGAATAGGGATCCGTCCAGCCCGCTTCATCGAAGTAGTCCACGTGCTCGCTCAGCACGATCAGCTGCGCGTCCGGCACCGGCTGCGTCGCGTCCAGCTTTTGCACCCACGCATCCGCCGGCGGACAGCTCGAGCACCCTTCCGAAGTGAACAGCTCCACCAGAACAGGCGTCTTCGCCGTGTCCTGCTTCGCTGCCCACGCCCCCTCGACCGCACAGAACAACAGAAGCACCGGCACGATTCCGTACCGGGCTGCAACCTTCCAGTCCATGAATTGAGTATGCCCGGAGTGGGCAATTGGGTGCTACCGGCCGGCTGACTGCTTCGCCAGCTACCCCTTCGGCGCGAAATATCCCTCGCGCACACGCACCGTATACCGCCGGTCCAGACAATACAAATAGATCGGGCGGAACTCCCCATTTGCGTTGAAGTCGGCCGGCTTGTACACCAGCGCGTACTGGCTGCGCAGCTCCTCCTGAATCTCTCCGAAGCTGGTCCCCATGTCTTCAATCCGCGGCGGGAAGAACGCTTTCCCTCCGGTCGCTATCGCCATCTTCTGCAGCACTTCGTCGCCCCGATCCCGGGTCGGACTCACGTCCGTGCTGATCGCGTAGATAATCGTCTCCGCCCGCTGGCACTCCTTGATCGCATCTTCCAGATAAGCGTGGCTCTGGTTGTCGTCCCCGTCGCTCACCAGCACGATCGCCTTGCGCACCGGCTCCTGGCCCCGTGAGGTCAGCAGCTTGTCCCGGCATGCGCTGTAGACCGCATCGTAGAGAGCCGTCCCGCCGCCCGATCGCAGGCTTTGTACCCCGGCCGTCAGCGCGTCGATATTGTTGGTCCAGTCCTGCTTATAGTCCGGCGTCACGTCGAACCCTTCGATAAACGCCTTGTCGGACTGCGGACGAAGAATCTCCAGCAGGAACGATGTTGCCGCCTGCTGCTCGAACTGGAACCTCTGCCGGATCGAAGTGCTCGTGTCGATCAGGATCCCCACCCGCAGCGGCAGATTCGTCTGCTGCGTGAAGCTGTATACCTGCGCAGGAGCTTTGTGGTCGTCCAGCAGCGCAAACTGGTTTTGCTGCAGGTTCCTGATAAAGTGCCCGTGCTTGTCGGTGACGGCGAACTCCAGGTACACCTCGTTCACCGGCACGGTGATCGTGTACTGTTTGTCATCGGCGCTGCCCGGCTGCGGCTTTTGGCCATTCGCCGCTGGTGCGGGCTGCTCCTGCGCCGGCTGCGTGGGAGCGGGCTTGCTTTCCTGCCCCGGGGCGGCTGCTGGAGCCTCAGTGGTCTGCGCCAGGAGACTGGCCGCACTGAACGCACATGCCAGGACCAATAGGGGACGAATCACTGCGGTTCTCATTGGTGGTGTGACTCCATTTTACCTTGCGCCGTCAACGAAGCGCTTCAACGAAAGTGGCATGCCCGATTTCATCCCGGCCGCCCTGCACCATCCTTGCCACCCACCCTCCGCCCCCGGCACAATCGTCCCATGACCGATTCGCACGATTTGCAGAAATCCCCCGTCGCCACCCCGCACGCCCCTGCCGCCATCGGACCCTACTCCCAGGCCATCCGCCTCGGCAGCCTCCTCTATACCTCCGGCCAGATCGCCCTCGATCCCACCACCGGCCAGATCGTCCCCGGCGCCATCGCCGAACAGACCACGCGCGTGCTCGAAAACCTCAAGGCCATCCTCGCCGCCGCCGGCACCAGCCTCGACCGTGTCATCAAGACCGTCGTCTTCCTGAAAGACATGAATGATTTCGCGGCCATGAACGCCATCTACGGGCAATACCTCGCCCCCCACGGCGTCACCCCGCCCGCCCGATCAACGGTCGAAGTCGCCCGCCTGCCCAAGGACGCCCTCGTCGAAATCGAAGTCATCGCGACGATCTCTGAGTGAAGCCCCGAAACGAAAATACCCACCCCTCCATCTAAACGTCAGGAGACCCCAGATGCCCGACACCAAGCCCACCGCCACACCTGAAAAAATCCAGAAATCCGACGCCGAGTGGCGCGCCCAGCTTACCCCAGAGCAGTACTACATCGTCCGCCAGAAAGGCACCGAGCCGCCCTTCACCGGCAAGCTCACCTTCAATCACGACACCGGCATGTACCGCTGTGTCGGCCTGCGGTGCCGACCTCTTCTCCTCCGAAACCAAATTTGACTCCGGCAGCGGCTGGCCCAGCTTCTACCTGCCCGTCCACTCCGACGCCATCCACACCCACGAGGACCACAGCCACGGCATGACTCGCGTCGAGGCCACCTGTGCCCGCTGCGGAGCCCACCTCGGCCACGTCTTCCCCGACGGCCCCCAGCCCACCGGCCTCCGCTACTGCATCAACTCCGCCTCCCTCGACTTCGACAAAGGCAAAACAAAATAGCTCGCGCCGCCGTCTCTACACGCATGCCCCGGCGCACCCTGCTCCTCGTCTCTTCCTCCGTGGTCGCCGGTATCGCGCTCCTGATCGCCGCCGGCGCCGCGCAGCTCCCCATGGGTCAACATCACGGCCCTCCCTGGCGCTCCCCGGTGGCCTCCACGCAGACCTTCACCATCGCCGGCTCCACCCTCCAGGTCGACTTCGCCCCTGGCTCCCTCGACCTCCCCACGCCCCAAATCATGCAGTGGGTCGAGCACGCCGCCACCGCCGTCGCCACCTACTACGGCCGCTTCCCCGTCCCTCGCGACCGTATCCTCGTCCAGCCCATTCCCGACCGCACCGGCGTCATGCACGGCACCACCTGGGGCGGAGTCGGTGGCTTCCCCGCTTTCACCCGCATCGGAGTCGGCCAGCACTCCACCGTCCCCGACCTCACCTCCGACTGGATGATGACCCACGAGCTCTTCCACACCGGCTTCCCCTCCCAGGACGACAACCACCACTGGATCGAAGAAGGCCTCGCCGTCTACCTCGAGCCCGTCGCCCGTGTGCAGGCCGGCTTTTTGAAGCCCGAACAGATCTGGGCCGACATGGTCCGCGACATGCCCAAAGGCAATCCCCAGCCGGGCGACCAGGGCCTCGACAATACGCCCACCTGGGGACGCACCTACTGGGGCGGCGCGCAGTTCGCCCTCCTCGCCGACGTCACCCTGCGCGAGCAAACCCACAACAAAAAGGGCCTGCAGGACGCTCTCCGCGCCATCGTCGCCGCCGGAGGCACCATCGATCAGAACTGGTCCATTCAGAAAACCTTCGCCACCGGCGACGCTGCCACCGGAACGCACGTCCTCGAAGACCAGTACGCCCGCATGGCGAACGCGCCGGTCCCCATCGACCTCGATGCACTCTGGAAAAAATTAGGAGTGATTCGTACCGGCGAAGATCAGGTCCGCTTCGATGACGCCGCGCCCGGAGGCCGCCATCCGCAAAGCCATCACCGCGACACCCGTCAACCGGCGTCATCCACCCGTCGACTTAATCTCCGCAGTTCCACGCACGACGAGCAAGCAACCCATGCCCAGCAGTCAAAGGCTACCAGCTACCGGCCTTCTGAACCTTGCCCGCCTTCAGACAGCTCGAGCAAACGCGCAGACGCTTCGATCCGCCGCTCACCTTCGCTTTCACCGGGTGCAGATTCACATTCCAGCGCCGCTTCGTGATGTTGTGCGCGTGCGAAATGTTATTCCCAAACTGCGGACCCTTGCCGCAAATATCGCAAACCTGTGCCATGTCTTCTCCAAAAGACGATTCCCAATCAAAGGATGTCGTCGAAAATTCTCGCGGACCTCGAACCTCCGGTAATCGCCACGTCCGGCTCCCACCTGACCGGCGCAGGAGCGCCCCAGCACCGGATTCTTTAGTTTACCGGGAATTGCTTTCACGAAATGGACGCGACTCGCCAAAGCAGACTATGATGCCATGAAACCCGAAGACCGCATCGGACATTATCTCTTCAACCCGATTGGGGCATTCGCTGGACCTTCGATCCTTTTGATTACCCGAATCTCGAGGTATTCCCAGGCCGATCGCCAGTCAATTTACTACCTCTTCGCCCGCTTCTCAACAGCAGCGTATTGCCATTGATCCCGCCACCATCAACCGTCGCGCTTCTCTGCTGTTCCTGAACTTGGTGTGACTCATGCCCTCGTTTCGGCAATGGGAATGGTCGCTGTGTCGCATTACACACCTCCTGCGACCCCGACCCGCTTTCCCGTATTGACGATTCACATGGCCTATTCGGCACGTTCTGCATTCCGGCTTCGACAACTACCCGGTGTACCAGCCTTTCGGAATTACCAGTCCACCCTTCTCTCGCTTGGTCTTTCTCGTGCTTTCTGGGGTTTCGCCTCCCTTGTTTCTGGCGCTTCACATTCGCTATGATCCTCGGCTTTCTGGGTTCCATCCTCTATGCACTCGGTCTGCGGTACGCCGTCACAAAGATCTGAACCTTATTCTCCCCCTCTTTCAATTGGCCCCATATTGTGCTTCTGCAGCCACCGGACTGGCCTGTGCCTCCAGTCCTCGGTTGCTGCATTGGCCGAACCCACTACGTCTCTGCCGGAATCCTTCTTTCCCTTGCGACCGTGAACCGCAGGTCGTCGCCCTGGACTTCTCTGGCTCCTCGGTGGCAACTGCCATACCGCTATTCCGCGACTCTCTATACAGCAGTGTTCCTTGCTCGGCCTCACCGCGAGTCATCCGCCCGGACCTCTGCTCACTCTTTGCGCATTCATCTGTGGAGTCCTGCCCCTGGATTGTACTTGTACATTGGCCTGGAGATTCGCCGCAATCTTGGCGAGCATGGACCGGTTTCGAATCTTGCCTGGCTTGCGTTACTCATGCGATCCACAATTTGCTTCTGTGTTGCTCTCGCCCTCGCTTCGACACTATGCGCGAACTTCACGATCCTTGCCATGATCTACAACCAGTTCCTCCTGTCCCCGCCTCTTCTCCGGTTTGCGCGAAACCACTTACCACAGAATGGTCGGCGCTCGCCCGCCGGCTCGCTCTCGCTTCTCTGCTGTGGGAATTTGCGTCACGTGCCTTTTGCACTGATGATCACATGCCTCTTTTCGCAGCTCTCATCTGGATGAAGAGGAGAGTTCCGGAATTTGTCTTCCTGTTCGGGTCCGTTGCCCGTGGAGCTTTTCCCCTCATTCTCGTCATGCCGCCGCCTGGCATTAGTTTGCCTGCTAGGACGGCCGAAAGCCACTACTCGTTGTTATGTCCCTCTGGGCTTCCCTGGCAATCCTTGACGCTCCGCAGTCCTGCCCTGGGAGTCTTCAGTTCTCGGTAAACGCAAACTCCTGCTATTCCCCGTTCGCGCTCCCTCCTGCCCATGCTCCTGTGGGGGTTGGGGATGCTCCTTGTCCATGCCACTCCGGCCAGGCATGCCGCAACTCCGCCGACTTCTCTATTTCACTGCGATATACGCTTCACGGCAATGCTTCCCGTGTGTTTCACCTTCTACCGAGGCGAGCGCATCTTCTTCGAAGCTGGACCACGCCAGGTAACGACTTGGTGCCAGCGAGACCTCCCTCCGAACACCCCGGTGCTCGTCCACGATGCGGGCTACCTCTCCTACTCCAGTACCTTCCAAATGATCGACATTGTCGGTTTGAAAACTCCGTGGGCAATCCCACTCAACCAACAGCTTACTTGGCCGACCGCAGGGGCCGATCGCGGGCAAGCGGTGGCTAGGATCGCGATGCGATCCGGGTCGAGGTATCTGATTCTCAATAGCGCTTGGGAACCCGTGATGAGGTTGCCGGACCAACTTCGCGCACTCGGGTGGCAGGTGAACCTGCAGTACGGCGCTGGCACGTTCCGCATCTACCAACTGAGTCCCCCTTTCAACTGAGGCCTAGCCCTCGCCCCCCACCCCCGTCTTTGTTATCCTCTCCCCTGTGCAAGTTCTGTACGGCGTCCTCATCCTCAGTACGATGGCGCTCATCGGTGCCGCTCTGGCCGTCGTTCGACACATCCGCAATCAGCGAGCCGCCGCTCGCTCTCATCCCGAACCTCACGACGAGAATCTCTAGCCCCCCTGTGCACCACCGTCGCGCAAACCCTCCCAGCACTCCTCACGCCGACCCACTCCCGAAGTCAAAATATCCGCACTCTTCACCCTGCACCCTGTTCGCGGTACCCTGTCTTTTATGAATTCCGCTACCGCCGCAACGACCGCCTTCCCGCGCATCCAATCCGCCTACCTGCGTTTCACCCTGGCGGTCGTCCTTGGCTCGCTGCTTGTGGCCGTCTGCGCGCACCTCTCCATCCCGCTGTGGTTCACGCCCGTTCCGCTAACGCTCCAGACCTTCGCGGTCCTTCTGCTCGGACTCCTGCTCTCCCCCTCGGCCGCTGCCGCAGCGCTCGTCCTCTATCTCATCGAAGGCGCCACGGGGCTGCCGGTCTTCAATCCCCACGGCCCAGGCGGGTTTCTCCAACTGCTCGGACCCACCGGCGGCTACCTGCTCTCCTACCCATTCGCCGCGGCTGGAACAGCGTATCTGCGCCGCCGCTTCGCCCATGCCGGGTTCGCCTCCCTGCTCCTCGCAGCCACCACCGGCAGCGGCCTCATCCTTCTCTGCGGAGCGGCCTGGCTCGCGGTCCTCCAGCCTCATTCGCTCGGCGCCATCCTCACCCTCTCGGTACTGCCCTTCCTCCCTGGCGACATCCTCAAAGTCGCTGCCGCTGCCGGAACCGCAGCCGGCCTGCGCCGCTTCCGCCGATCCTGAGCCTCCGTCGCACCCCTTCTCCTAAATAGTTATTGCCTTTCCAATAAACAAGGCGTAAGGTCCGGACAGATTCCCCGAAGGGTTGTTTCGGCTTTATGCCTTGTTTCAGGCGGGTGACAGGCTTGTGCCTGCTCTCCGTATCTCTGTCGTTCGTCTCGTTCTGTCTGTGTTCCTGCGGCAATGTCGTTCACCCGGGAACCGCCGCCGCTGCGGCCGCGCCCAACGAAGGCAATCTCTCCTGGCCGCCTGTCGCCGCCGATCCGCTCACGTCCTACTCCCTCACCGGCGACACCCAGCCCGTCCACGATCCCAGCATCATCCGCCAGGGCTCCACGTACTACGCCTTCACCACCGATGTCCTGGGCCTCCCGCCCGGCAATTACCTCCCCATCCGCTGCTCTCAGGACAAAATCAACTGGACCGCATGCGGCACCGTCTTCCCTGCCGCCATGCCCGCATGGGTGGTCGCGAAAGTCCCCGGCATCGTGGGCCTCTGGGCGCCCGACGTCTCCTACTTCAACGGCCTCTATCACGTCTATTACGCGGGCTCTACCCTCGACTCGCAGCGCTCCGTCATCGGCCTCGCCACCAACACCACCCTCGATCCCGCCGACCCCGCCTATCACTGGACCGACCAGGGCGAAGTCCTCGAATCCAACCCCGGCGACGACTTCAACGCCATCGATCCCAACCTCTTTATCGATACCGATGGCTCCCTGTGGCTGACCTACGGCAGCTACTGGACCGGCATCAAGCAGCATCAGATCGATCCATCCACCGGCAAGCTGCTCCTCTCCAATCCCAAACGCTACTCGCTCGCCACCCGCCCCGGCGTCCCCATCGATCCCATCGAGGGTGCCTCCCTCGTCCGCCACAACGGCTACTACTACCTCTTCGTCTCGGTCGATTACTGCTGCAACCAGGACGTCGCCACCGACAACTACAAGGAAGTGGTCGGCCGCTCCACCAGTCCCCACGGCCCTTTCGTCGATGAAGACGGCACGTCCATGATGAACGGCGGTGGCACCGTCCTGCTGCAAAGCGATGCCAACTGGAGCGGCACAGGCGGCGGCACTGCTTACATCGATCCCGACACCGGCGAGAGCCTCCTCATCTTCCATGCCCTCCATCTCTCCGAAAATGGCGCCATGTATATGTGGATCAAACCCCTCGTCTGGACCAGCGACTGGCCGTCCATCAGTCAGTAGCGCCCAACCTCCTGTTCACGCGCATCTGCTACCGTAGTCTTCGCTGGTCCGAGGAGCTTTCCCATGCCACTGCCCAACGATGACCGCGTGGTTGCGCTCGCCAACGATCTGCTCCACCAGTTCGATCAGATCTTTGGTCTGCACTCCGGATACCGCCCCGCCCACGCCAAGGGCCTCATGCTCACCGGCACCTTTACGCCGGCCCCTGAGGCGCGCTCCCTCACCCAGGCCCCTCACATCCTGCGGGACTCGGTCCCGGTCACGGCGCGCTTCTCCAACTCCACCGGCCTGCCGGAGATTCCCGACAATGTCCCCGACGCGAATCCGCGCGGCCTCGCGATTCGGTTTAACCTCGCCGATCACGTCCACACCGATATCGTCAGCCACTCCACCAACGGCTTCCCAACCCGTGATGGCTACGAGTTTCTGGAGTTCCTCCGGGCCGCCGCGGCCAGTGGCCCAGGCGTCCCCTCACCCAAGCCCATCGAACAGTTCCTGGGTTCGCATCCCGCCGCCCTCGCCTTCGTGCAGACTCCGAAGCCGTTTCCCTCCAGCCTCGCGCGAGAGACCTACTATGCAGTCACGGCCTACGCCTTCACGAACGCTGCCGGGCAAACCAGGTTCGGGCGCTATCGGATCCTTCCCGAGATGGGCAATGACTTCCTCACCGACGCGCAGGTGTCGCAGCTGTCGCCGAACTACCACTACGATGAGCTGGCCGCACACGTCCCAAAGCAGCCGATCCGCTTCCGCATCGTCGTGCAGCTGGCCGATCCCTCCGACACCGTCAACAACGCCACCGTTCCCTGGCCCGAAACCCGCGAGCAGCTCGACTTCGGAAGCGTGGAGCTGACGCAGGTCATGCCCGACTCCCAGGCCCAGCAGCAGCGCATCATCTTCGATCCGATCCCGCGCGTCGATGGCATCGAACCCTCCGCCGATCCCCTCCTGGAGCTGCGCGCGGCGCTCTATCTCATCAGCGGCAGGCGCCGTCGATCCGCCGCCTCCTGATCGGAATAGCAGCGCGTTATAAATTCGACCCGAACGCCAGCAGGCGCCCATCGCAGTCCTTCACCACAAACTCCCGCGAGTTCCACGGCATGTTGCCGAGTTCCCGCGCGAACTCCACACCTTTCGCCGCGTACTCGGCGTACAGCGCGTCCGCAACGTCCACGTAAAGGTAGGCGTCCAGCAGTTCCTCGGCCTCTTTGTCCGGATTCGCCAAAGGCGGCGCTGCGCAGCGAAAGTGAATCGCATGCCCGTCGCGCGCAACAATCGCATACACCGGCGGATCCTGCCAGGTCCCCAGGCAGTCGAATCCCAGCTTCTCCTTGTACCCGGACACGGTTGGAGGAATGTCCATCGTGAAGAACACCGGTACGATCTGACGAATCATGCGATCCAGCCTATCGCAGCCGGCGCCTGCTGTCCGGGAATGCCGTCGTGTTCATGGACTGCCAGGAGGTGAATCTATATCGAGGTGACCCGACGCGCCAAAGGGACCGCTCAGAACTTAGCCAGCGCCTGCTGAGCGAGCGCCTGCTCGATCGCCTTTCTCTTGTCCAGAGCCAGGTCGCTGCTGTACACCGATACCTTGAAGGACGCATTACCCTTCCTGACCGCCAGTCCCACCGTTGAGCCCACTCCCAGATAGTAGGCCTCGTCTCCGATACCACTCGCCGATGCCCGCTCTCCACTCGCCAATGCTCCCTGGCCTGCCTGAAAGAACTGCAGGGTCTGCAGGTGGAACGTCACTGCCCCGCCCGTCGGTATCGTCCACGTGCATGTCTCCTTGAACTCCGGCGAGATCCAGGTTCCCTCGCCGACGGTGGACCCAAGCGCCGAACTCACCTGGGCCGCTGTCAGCACCGCGCAGGCGTCTGTCGGCGTCGCTGCCAGAACCGTGGGTGTTCCTGCGGTGAAGAGGCTGCAGACAAAGACTGCCAGCACACGAAGCGGCGAATGCATGAATCGACCCCCGTGAGGAACTATTGAACCGGCGCTCGCAAAACTCTGCAGGCACGCGCCACAGTTCCGAAATGTCCCCGAAGTATGCACCGGCGCGGAGATGCATGGCAAGTCGCCTCAATCGAAATCCTCCGCAATCAGGCACCTTCCGCTTCTGCTCGCCGTTTCACGGTCTGTCATGCTTCGTTCATGCCCCGCAGGATCCAGAATTCTCGGGACCGACGTCGTCGAAGATTCCGGCGACCCTGGGCCGCGCGCATCGCCGTGGAAACCAGGGAGCTAATCCAGTCCCGCCAGAACCTTGCGCAGCCGCAACGAGACCAGCGCCAGTGCAGCAAGTCCCGCGCTCCACACCATGAACGCAAGGTTCACGACCCACACAGGCGCCTCCCCGGCGCGCTTCAGCAGGAACGGTAGAAAATTCCACGTCGTGATGTGAACGTAGTCCCACGGATCCTCCGCCATCGCATGGGTCCCCAGGTGCCAGGCGTCCATTTTGCCCATCGCGAAAGCAACTACGTTCTCCAGACGAAGTGCCACGACGAAGGTGGGGTGGCCGCGGATTTCCATCTGGTAAATCTCCAGCGATAACCAGAATGCGACCGACGCCACCTGGATCACGGCGCTCGCAGCAACCAGCGCGATACCCGCTCTCCAAACCAGTTTCCCCCAATCTCCGCGGTGACGCAGCAGCAGGGGAACCGCCAGCAGAACCGCCAGATCAGCCGCCGTCGAAACATATCGGTCGCCCCAGGCGGAATCGCCGCTCCATACGGTATATCGCGCGTAAAAGCTGATGTATGCCAGCAGCAGCAGAAAGCTGGTGATCACATACGCTCTGACCGCTCCACTGAACCGCCTCCACGCCACCGCAGCAAGAAGAATCATGAGGATCAACAGCGGGTCGAAGAGGAAGATCGACTTTTCCGGCGCGAAGAGCGCTCCGAAGAAACCAACATGGAAAGGCGTCTCAAAAGGATAGTTGGCGGGCCAGTCAGGATGCCGTTGCAGAGCCTCGCGCGCGGCCACCCCGACATAGGTGTTGAAGAACGATCCAAATCGGTAGTACTGGTAAAGCCGGTCGATCAACCCGAAGGCCGCGTAGACCGGCAGAGCCGTCGCGATGTACTTCCGGCACAGATTCCAGAGAGACCTCCCGCGAACCCCTTCCAGCCAAATCACGAGCACAAGGAACAGCGCACCGCCCAGCAGGTCCATGCCCGTGGTCAGGCGAGTCAGCAGGTTTAGTCCGAACGCCCCCGAACCCATCAGCAGGGCCCGCCGACTGCCGTTGTGCAGCCACTCATACTGATACGAGAACCCGGTGAGCGTCAGCAGACAAATGTAGTTGTTCTCCATCAGGTTCTGCGTGTAATGGAGATGCGTGGTGAGCACCAGTAAAGCCAGAACGCCGGCAACCGATTGTCTTTCGGTGAAGTTCAACTGCTTCAGAAATCGGAAGCAAACCAGAGCGGTGAGCACAGCGAGAAAGATGTTGGTGCTGTAGCTGACAATGATGTCGCGCACGCTGGGATCGTTCCCGTTATAGTCGGCGAAAACCGGAAGCCGCTCCACCCAGGTTCCCACCATGTCGGCCGGCAGCAGAAGCAGCGATTGCCCCATGCCATACCAGCTCTCCAGTTTGCCTCCCCGGCCGTGCACGCCAAATTCCGGATACTCGTCGGGAAACACCGGGGGCTCCGCGGTCCACCAGGCATGCGCGGATTGAAGCCGATGCTGTGTGTCCGCCGAGCCCAGTTCTCCGGATTGCACCGCGAATGCGATCAGCCCCGCCAACAGAGCCAGAAGGAAGAGAGGGGCACGGAACCATCTGCGAACAGGTGCGATCACCATCTGGCTCTAAGATTAGCGACGATTACCAGCAACTCTCAGTCTGTTTTGCTGCTCTGGGTCTCTTCTTTTGCGCCGAGTACGACAAAGCCCGCGCTTGCGCGCGGGCTTTGCTGAATCATTCTCTGTGTGAAATCCGCTTCTTACGAGGCCATCGCGGATCCTACCAGCGGCATCTCCGTCACGCGGCCCCGCATCCGGGGTACCACCCGTACCCCCTCCGGAGACTGCTCCATCTCCAGGGTCTTCGAACACTCGCCGCACAACCAATAATGTTCCATCCTTCGCGAGCGCTTTCCGGCCCCGTCGGCCTCGCCCGTCGCCACATCGAAAACAACAATCCGCCCCTCACGAAGATAGTGCAGAGGCTTGGCGCACTTTGGATTAGCGCAATGATTCACCATAGAAATCTCCGCATCCGCTGCCTGAATCGCCGGTTTCGTTCTTCTTTTCTCTCGCCGCGACGTTCCGCACGCTTCTGCCGTTGAAAGGGGTCCCTGCGGGACGACCGGCGTTCGGTCTTCTTCCCGCGCTACAACTGATTCACGGATTACTTTGTCTAGGATGCGGAAACAGAGGCCTTACGTTTTCCGCAGGGGTTAGCCGGGAGATCACCACCGTCACGATGGCCCGGATCTCGGCCGGATAACTAACCTATTCTGGCACGATCCCGTTCCCTCCGGTGGAAAATTTCGTGAATTCCAGACGCCATCTCCCGCCTGGTATGCAAGAATAATCGTTTGCCTCTCGAACGAAATGTCTCTGCTGCGGTCGACCTTCATTCGCCTCTCCCGGAACTCCAGCCTGCGTCGTTTTGCCGAGCAATCTACGCTCGGACGACGCATGTCGTCGCGCTTCGTCGCCGGCTTTCGCATCGAAGACGCGCTCACCAGCGCAGCTAACCTCGCGCCCAAGGTCTTGCCGTGACCCTCGACAGCCTCGGCGAAAACGTCACCACCCCGGGTCAGGCGCAACAGCCCGCCCAGGTCTACCACTGGCTCCTCGACGCCATTGCCGACTCCCAGGCCAGGCTCGATGCTAACGTCAGCCTCAAGCTGACCCAGATGGGCATGGACCTCAGCCCCGCACCTCGCCGCCGAGATCGTCTCCGGCCTTGTCGACCACGCCGTTCAGGCGCAGGTCCTTCGTTCGTGTCGATATGGAAGGCACCGAATACACCCAGGCGACCATCGATCTCGTCCGCCGCCTGCACACCAAACCCGAAAACCGCGGCCACGTCGGCATCGTCCTCCAGGCCTACCTCCGCCGCAGCGCCGACGACATCGCCACCTCCTGAGCGACGGCATCCGGATCCGCCTCTGCAAAGGCGCCTACAAGGAGCCTGCCGAACTCGCCTTTCCTGAAAAGAAAGATGTCGACGCCAACTTCGTCGCTCTCACGAAAACCCTGTTGAACAGCGGCGTCTTTCACGGCATCGCTACCCACGATCCGGCCATGATTGCCGCCACAAAGGACTTCGTCCGCGCCGAGCGCATCGACCCGCCACCTTCGAATTTCAGATGCTCTACGGAATCCGCCGCGACCTGCAGCGCAAGCTGGTCCCGGAGGGCTACAGGGTCCGCGTCTACGTCCCCTTCGGCGACCAGTGGTATCCCTACTTCATGCGCCGCTTAGCCGAGCGCCCCGCCAACGTCCTCTTCCTCGCAAAGAACATGCTGCGGAAGTAGGCGGTTGGGAGAAGCAGTTGGCAAAGGACGGTTAGCAGAAAGCGTTCGGCGGAAGCCTGTTAGCAATCAGCAAGAAACGGTTGGCTTTACGCGTTTCGGCTAAACGCCTTTTGCCAAAAGCCACTCTCTAATCGTCTTTCGCTCGACCTACCGCGGCTCGTATGGCTCAATGGACAACAGATTCCCGAGCACTTGCCGCTCTTCCGGCGAAAACTCCTGCTGGAACCGCGCCGAGTGCAGGATCGCCGCCCGCTGATCCGGCGGAATCTGCCGCAGATCGGCGAACGCCCGCCCCACCACCCGGTGCCGGTCCGGCGCCATTTGATTCCACGTCTGGAAGGAGCCACGCACACTCTGCTTTTGCTGCGGACTGAGCCGTTCGAACATCTCCACTCGCCCCAGCATCCGCTGCCGCTGCTCCGGAGGCCGCGACTCCAGCGTCCGCAGCCGGTTCAGTACGCGCTGCTGCTCCTCCGGCCGTAACCGGTTGAACCCCGGCTCCCGCCGCAACTGCTCTTCCTGCTGCGGCAACGGCATGTTCTGATGGTTCATCAGCCACTGCCCCAGGTGTCCCGGCCGATCCGCCCCATTTCTTCCCCCCATGAAAGCAGAACCGCCGCCCACACCGGGCCGGATCTCCGCCGGATTCCCCGGCCCCATCCGCCCTTCACCCGCATTTCCGCCCGAACCCGCTCCGGCCCCGCCCCGATTCTCCCCGGAATTCCCGCCCGGTCGCGCCGCATTCTCATTCCGCGAAGGCTCCGCCCGCCGACCCGCAGGAGGCCGCGCCGGGGCCTGTCGCGCCGGTTCCGGATGACGCGCCTGCGCCCGCACGCCTTGGTGCGCCCAGATCCTCGGTCCCGCCAACGCTGGCAGGCTTACCAGCAGCAGACCCAGGATCACGACGCATGCAGCCCAGCCGGACGCAATCCCGCGTCCGGGCCGCCCACCGCCCTGCGTCCTGTTTTGATTTCCCCAGCTCATGGCCTTACTTTCCCAAGGTCAGTACAGCAAACTCCACAACCAATCCCATCGGGCCGGCTCTGTTCGTGCTTGCTCATCGCCTCGCCCATCCTTTGCTACCAGCTACCGGCTGCCTTTAAAGGCTGCCGCTATCCGCGTCCTGCTGATCCAGCGCGCTCAGCTGCTGGAACATCTGCGCGTTGTCATCCATCGACTGCAAATCTTTGATCACCGGCGACGCCTGCACCGTCGGCGTGGTCCGGTGCGTCGAGAAGCCATCCAGCCCGACATAGGTCCCCACGCCCGCCGCCACCACCAGAGCCATCGCTCCCGCCATCAGCGGCCGCATGCTGATATGGTTCCCAAACTGCAGACGCGCCCGCATCCGCTCCAGCCATCCCGCCGGAGCCGCCTCACGCTCCTCGCGCAGCAACACCCCCATCCGCGTGTCGAAGTACGGCGAAACCTCGGGAGCCTCCCACGCGTCCATCAAAGCCATCGTGGCTTCCAGCTCCTTCAGCTCCTTGCCGCACTCGGCGCAGCTCTCCACATGCGCCCGCACCTCAGCCGGCGCCTGCTTCGGGGCAAGAAGCAGATCCGGCAAACTCGCTTTCACTTCACGGCAGACCATACAATCCCCCAAATCCAAATTCTTCAGCCCTGCTCTTCAACCCTGCTCCACAAATTCCTTCAGCCGTTCCCGCAGCGTCTGATACGCCCGGAACAGCAGCGACTTCGTCGCCGACTCGCTCAGCCGCAGTACCGCGCCAATCTCTTTGTAATCCAGCCCCTGATACTTGTGCATCAGCACGGCTGTCCGCTGCCGCTCCGGCAGCGCCATCACATGTTTGCGGATGGCCCGCATCCGCTCGTCCTTCAACAACTCCTCTTCCACCATCGGCCGGGCATCGGCCACATCCGGCGTTGTGCCCGTCTCCGGATCGGGCTGGTCCAGGTAGATCGTCTGCGCCGACCGCTCGTGCTTCGTATCCCGCGCGTGGTTCACGCCCAGGTTCGTTGCGATCCGGTACAGCCAAGTCGTGAACTTCGCCTCTGCCCGATACGTCTGCCGCGAACGGTAGACCCGGAGAAACACTTCCTGCGCCAACTCCTCCGCCACGGCCTGATTATGCACCATGCGGAACATGAAATTAATGATCGGCTTGCGGTACTTTTCGATGAGGAAGTTAAAACCTGTATCGTCCCCTTCGCGAACCCGCAGCATGATCTCGGCGTCGGACATCGACCGCCAGTCGACTGAGCCCGAACGGCCCTGGGCGGCTTCTGTTCCGTGCGCTCCAAACCCCGGCGTGGTGAGAGCAACGCTTGCCATATCCCTGCTAACCCCATTCGGGTCGTCAGGTTGCGGCGAAGTTTCCTCATCTTCATCTGTGGATTCGGAGAATTCTGTGGGGTCTTCGGAATCGGCCTCGTCCCAGCCTTCCGTAACGTCCGGAACCGGGCCCAGAGCCGCATCGTCCTCATCCGGAGGCCGGTCGAGCGGCCCATCCAGAGGATCGTGGGGATCGTCCGGCAATGGCGAGGAGTTCCGGAAAGCCATAGCGATGCATCATTTTACGCTGTGGCGCGGGGATTGGCGGCGACCAGATTTTGTATCGGGGCACGGCCTTATCCGCGCTAATAATGCCCCCGGTAAACCGGGGCTTTACCCTGCGGCCGTCCCAACCGGGCCACGAGATCCTTCAACCCAGGCTTCCTTTCGAGCAATACTCGGTGACGGACCGCGTACTTCGCCATTTGTTCGCCTTGAGATCCGCTGGCCCCAAATACCGATCTAGACGGACAAGGAAACAGTCTCCCGTCCGAAAACGTTTCGCCTGTGCCAGGCGAGGGACTCCTGTCTAGGCGCGAATCGAGTAGGCATATGCAAAGGTTGATCCTTGTAATCAGCGAGCGCCGTTCGAACGAAGCTTTGTTTTGACGAAATGATGGTCGGATGCACGACAAGACTAAATTTCTCAGAGACTGCGATCAGCCCTCTGTCGAATGCTCGATCATGAAGCGCGCAGAGACACAAACCGTTTTCCGGGTCGCTCCGGCCCGCTTCGTCTTGCGCCCACGCCTTGATATGGCTCGCCACGAGGAGCGAGCGGATATTCAAACCACACACGCAACACGTCGACTCATAGCTCGCGAGAACTGCACGCCTGAAGAATGCTTGAAAAAGCCTCACGGACACGTCGGCGCGCCGCTCAGACGGCCCTGTCGGTCTTGCTATGATCAGTTCCTCTTCCTGCGATATCGCAGCTTTCGTGACCCCAGCGCCCCGAACAGGAGCGGAAAAACCAGAAAGTAGCCGCACACTTTCCTCAACCAAAGCGTCCCATCGATTGCGAAATTCATCCCAAATCTGCCGGTCACCTTTGCTGGTATGTGTTAGGCCGGAGATCCCCTGGACCGCCAACAAGGGATCGAAAGCGCCAAAATTACCGAGCTTTCGCGCGACAGATGCTGGTGTCCTGCCGATCGAATTCGCAAGCCGGATAACTTCATGATTGTTGGCTTTTGTCTTCGCGAATGGAATCTGACAGTACAAATAGAGCGCAAGGACCAAATCCTCGCGAGCCCAGCGATCGCCATATCTATCTGCCGCCATGCTCTTCGAAGCCTAAGCAGGCCAGGATGAGCTTTCCGCCGCCCCTGCGCCGCGCCCTGTGCGATTGAGAACCGGATATGCTGCTTCGAGTATGCCTCATTTCGAGACACCGAGGATAATTCTTCCGAACGTCGAATGAAGAATTCGAGCGCGTTCGAGCTACGATGTCGCTATGACGGAACGAGGCAAAGCCCGAATCGATCTTTTATTCAATCCATCGGTTCCGGTCGCAGTCAGGCAGGAATTTTCTCAGGACGATGAATTCTACTGCCAAATGTGCGGCCTTTGTCTAGGGGACATCGACGAGTACACCGGCGAGCCCGCAAGATTCTTCGCCGATTGGATACCGAACAACGGGTTGAAATCAGATAGCCAAATCCCAGAGCTCCGCATTCTTTGCTCGACCTGCAACCAAGGCGCGAAGAACATCACCATCGAGAAGCCAACCGCCATCTGGCTCCTTTCCCAGATCCGACGTGCTGGGCAACAGGAGCAGCGAGCCGTGTTCGAATGGCTCATCAAGAAGTTCGGCAAAACAGCAAAACTCTAGAACAAGCGAAATTTGTCAAGAGTTTCACCCAAAATCCAAAGTAATACCCCTTGACTTATCAGGACTTACAAGCCAACCAACCCCAACAAATTTGGCCGACTTACTCCCTCAAACTGATATTCTGAATATATAGAGTAGAAAAAGAAAAAAGCCCGCCCTGTGCGGGCTTTTCCTTTTTCTGCCTTAGCGTGTTGGTGACTGACCGGCAGCGGTTCCCCGGTCTTTGGCGAAGGGTCTGCAGGGGTGCAGACCCTTCGCTTTTTTGTCGCGCCGCTCAAGCTATCGAGGAAAGGAATCTATCATGTCCAACACCCAGGCTCCCGCCCAGCCCAGGCCCAAATTCGATCCCGAAAATCCCGACAAAACCACCACTCGCCGCTGCCGCTCCCTTACCGTCGCCGGCATCCAGTGCAAACAGGCCGCTATGAACGGCTTCGATTATTGCGTCGCCCATTTTCGGCGCGGTCCCGTGGCCTTCGAAAAGGGCCTGCCCTTTCCCATCCCTCTCCTCGAAGACGCATCCGCCGTCCGGCTCACGTGCACCAAAATCGCCCACGGCATCCTCAATGAACTCATCCCGCCCGAGCGCGCCAACCCCGCCCTCCGTGCCTGCAAAATCGCGGCCTTTACCCTCCCCCGCCCCGCCCGTTCCAAAACCGAAGCCGCTCCCGACGAAGCCATCTCCAACTATTGGGCTGACGAGTACGGCGACTGGATAGGCCCCCGCGAGGCCTATCTCGGACCCACCGGCACCTTTGCGCCGCAGTGGTCCGTTTCGAAATACATCTATGAGCAGCAGTGCGAGCAGGCCGGCAAGCCCAAACCCAAATGCGCCGCCGACTTTCCTCCCGAAGGCTGGCTCACCGAAGAAGAAATCAAAGAGCAGCAGACCGACGAAGGCATCCACGCCATGATGAAGCGCTACGAAAAGAAGCTCGCAGAAATCGAGCGCCAGCGCGCCGTCATCGAAGCCGAGGAAACCAAAGCCGCTCTCGACGCTGGCCTGCCCGACCCGCACGCCAAGCCGAAATCCAGCAATCCCAACTGCCCCTACGGCATCACCTGGTGCAAGGGGCTCCGCCACCGCCACCACTGCGGCTTCTGCAGCGGCTTCACGAAAATGAAACTCAGCGATCCCCGCTACCCCGGCGACGAAGCCGTAGCTCGCGTCGCCACCCTCCGCGAATTTCTCGCGGAGAAAAAGCAAAAAGAAGAACAGGCAGCCGCCGCTCCTTCAACCGGCCAACCAGCTTCGCCCGCGAAAGAAGAATCGCAACCCAGCGCCCGAACCGCCGCAGAGGCCCTGACCGCCGCCACGGATCTCACATCGGAACCCCAAACCGGAGCTTCTTCTGTCTGCCCGCCGTTGCCGGATACGAACAGCGCACCCGACCCGCAAGATTCTCCCGAACCCAACGAAAAAATCTCCGCCCTGCCGCCGTTGCCGCTTACGAACAACGAAGCCGATCCGCAAGATCCTCCCGAACACAACGGACAAATCTCCGCGCTGCACAGCAGCGCTGCGGTAGAAGAGCGGGCCTTCAGGCCCGCGTCCGCAGCCTCGATAGAAGCAAGGGCTTCAGCCCCGGAACGCCCCGCCCCAGAGCCCGGCCTCGACCTCGAAGCCGTAGCCGAAACGCGGAGCACCGCAACCGGCCCGCACTTTGTTGTCGAGTCTGTAAACATAGCTAACCCACTGATTGCAGGCCCGCAAAAATCTGTCGCCAGGGAAAAACAAACACTTTCGCCCCCAAAAGCGAAAACCGGCAGATGTCGAGATCGTTGCGCGGGCTGACCCCTTCTTCGCGGAATCGGCGTTGAGCTGACCGCTTTACCGCTACCGGGTGCTGCTCTCTTCGCCGACCTTGAGGACCGCCAGGAAGGCTTCCTGCGGGATATCCACCTTCCCGATCCGCTTCATGCGCTTCTTGCCTTCTTTTTGCTTTTCGAGGAGCTTGCGCTTGCGGCTGATGTCGCCGCCGTAGCATTTGGCGATGACGTTTTTGCGCAGGGCTGAGACGGTCTCGCGGGCGATGACCTTCGCTCCGATGGCCGCCTGGATGGCTACTTCGAATTGCTGGCGGGGGATGAGCTCGCGCATCTTCGAGACCAGGGCGCGGCCGCGGTCGTAGGCGAAGTCGTGGTGAACGATGATCGAGAGCGCGTCCACCGGTTCGCCCGAGACCAGGATGTCCATCTTGACCATGGGCGATACCCAGGTGCCGGAGAGATGGTAGTCGAGCGATGCGTAACCGCGACTGACACTTTTTAAGCGGTCGTAAAAGTCGAGAACGATTTCGTTGAGCGGCAGCTCATAGGTGAGCATCACCCGCGTCGACGAGACGTATTCGAAGTTCTTCTGGCGTCCGCGCTTCTCTTCAACCAGCTTCAGGATGCCTCCGACATACTCCTCGGTCGTGAGAATCGTCGCGGTGATGATGGGCTCTTCGATCTTCTCGATGTTGGAGGGATCGGGCCAGCGCGAGGGGTTCTCGACATCGATCGTCGATCCATCGGTGAGATGGATTTTGTAGCGGACGCTCGGTGCCGTGGTGATGAGGTCGAGGTTGAACTCGCGCTCCAGCCGCTCCTGGATGATCTCCATGTGCAGCAGGCCGAGGAAACCGCAGCGAAAACCAAAACCCAATGCCACCGAGCTTTCCGGCTCGAAGAAGAAGGAGGAGTCGTTGAGCTTGAGCTTTTCCAGAGCATCGCGCAGCAGGGTGTGCTCGTGCGAATCGACCGTATAGATGCCGGCGAAGACCATCGGCTTGATCTCTTCAAAGCCAGGCAGGGCTTCGGCGGCGGGACGCGCGTCCTCCGTGATGGTGTCGCCGACGCGGGTGTCGGAGACGTTCTTGATGGTAGCGACGAAGAAGCCAACCTCGCCCGCGGAGAGCTCCTCGATCTCGACAGGCTTGGGGGTGAGCACGCCCATGGACTCGACGTCGAAGACCTTGCCGTTCCACATCAGGCGGATCTTCATGCCCTTGCGCATGCGGCCGTTGACGATGCGCGCCAGAACGATGACGCCGCGATAGGAGTCGAACCACGAGTCGAAAATGAGCGCCTGGAGCGGTGCTTCCGGATCGCCCTTGGGAGACGGCAGGCGAGTGACGATGGCTTCGAGGATGTCGGGCACGCCCTGGCCGGTTTTGGCGGAGACAGGAATGGCGCCGGTGGCGTCGAGGCCGACGGTCTGCTCGATCATCTCCTGGGTGCGAAGGATGTCGGCGCTGGGGAGATCGATTTTATTGATGACGGGAATGATTTCGAGGCCGTGATTGATGGCGAGGTAGGCGTTGGCCAGGGTCTGGGCCTCGACGCCCTGGGAGGCGTCCACAACAAGGAGCGCACCTTCGCACGAGGCGAGGGAGCGGGAGACTTCGTACGAAAAATCGACGTGGCCCGGTGTGTCGATGAGGTTGAGCTGGTAGGTCTGGCCGTCGTGAGCCGGGTACATCATGCGCACCGAGTGGGCCTTGATGGTGATGCCGCGCTCGCGTTCCAGATCCATCGCATCGAGCACCTGGGCGTGCATCTCGCGCTCGGTGAGGGAGCCGGTGAGCTCGAGCAGGCGGTCGGAGAGCGTGGATTTGCCGTGATCGATGTGCGCGATGATCGCGAAATTGCGGATGTATTTGGCGTCCATGGAAAGAACAGGGAGCAGGGAGTAGCGAGTAGGGAGTAGAAAAACCTCGAAGGGCCCTGGCTCCCCTGAGTACGCGGGTTCGCCGAGGGAAGAAGTTCGCCGGAAGGGTCAGTTTACCATCGGGGACCGGCCGTCCAGGCGGATGGCCCTTCGGCCCGCACCAGAAGGCCTGGCTCCAGGCGGGCGGTCAGCGGCGCGCTCTACAATAGGGATTGCCTTTCATGGGAAACGGGTTGAGACGAGGGTGGATCGTGGGCTGCGCGGCGGTGCTCGCGATGGTGACGGGATGCCCGTCGAAGCAGGCGCGTCCGTCGAAGCAGGCGCGTCCGCCGCAGCAGGCGCAGGCTCCGGCGTTGCCGGCGCAGACGCAGGCTCCAGCAGGCGCAGGAACGGCGGGGACGCAGAACGGGCAGAATCCTGGACAGAGTGGCGGAGCGGCAGCGAGCGGCGCTGCGGCACAGGCGCCAGTGGAGCCGTCGAACCAGGACAAGCAGCTGATCGATGCGGTGGAGAAGGCGTATCACGCGGGGCTGGCCGATTATCAGGCGGGACACGCGGAGTCGGCGCGGGCGAACTTCAATTACGCCGTGGATCTGATGCTGAAGTGCAAGTGCGATCTGCGCGGGGATGCGGCGTTGTCCGAGGAGTTCGACCACGTAGTGGACGCGGTGAACACGCTGGAGATGGACGCACTGGCGAAGGGCGGCGGTCCACAGCAGCAGGAAGAGACGCCGGCCGAGGCTGCGGGCAATATTACGACACCGGCGAGCGCGACGGTGACGGCGACGGCGGAAGCGGAACTGAAGACAACGCAGTCGGATTTGCCTCTGGTGATGAACGATTACGTGGCGTCGTATATCGACTTTTTCGAAAACAATCCCAAGGGACACGGGACGATCGTGGCGTCGCTGGAGCGGATGGGCCGGTACAAGGACATGATCCAGAAGGTGCTGCGGGATGAAGGATTGCCGCAGGACCTGATCTATCAGGCGTTCGCTGAGTCGGGGTTCCGGCCGCAGGCGGTGAATCCGCGGTCGGGGGCGGGCGGCATGTGGCAGTTCATGCCCTATGGGACGTATGGGCTGGAGCACTCGGCGTGGCTGGACGAGCGGTTCGATCCGGTGAAGGCGACCGAGGCGTACGCGCACGAGATCAGGAAAATGTATGACCAGCTGGGCGACTGGTATCTGGCGATGGCGGCGTATGACTGGGGTCCGGGAAATATTCAGAAGGCGGTGCAGCGGACGGGGTACGCGGATTTCTGGGAGTTGTACCGGCGGAACAATCTGCCGCAGGAAACGAAGAACTATGTGCCGGTATTTCTGGCGGTAACGCTGATGGCGAAGAATCCGAAGCAGTATGGGCTGGAGGATATTCAGCCGGATCCACCGCTGGTGATGGACACAGTGAAGACGGATTACGGGGTGGATCTGCGGCTGGTGTCGGATATTACAGGCGCGCCGGTGCAGGAGATCGAGGCGCTGAATCCGAGCCTGCTGCGGATGAGCACGCCACCGGACGACGAGTACGATCTGCATCTGCCGGCCGGGATGGGGGCGACGTTCGAGAAGGATATTGCGGAGATTCCGGTGGAGAAGCGGCGGTACTGGCGGCTGGCTAAGGTGCAGGAGGGCGACACGCTGGCGAGCCTGGCGCGGACCTGGCATGTGCCGGAGTCGGAGCTGGCGTATGTGAATCAGCTGACGACGAAGTCGGATCTGGACGGAGTGGATTCGCTGATCATCCCGCAGGCGCCAACGCGGGAGGGAGTGCTGCGGACGACGTTCTACAAGGCGCGGCGCGGCGACACGCTGGTGACGATCGCGGACCGGTTCGGGGTGACGGTGGCGCAGCTGCGGCGCTGGAATCACATCTACCGAGGCAACGCAGTATCGGCAGGACGACGGATGTATGTGTCGGAGCCGGCGCACATCACGGGATATCACTCGCGACGGCGGCGGAGTTCGTCGACCCGGCACCGGGTTGCGACGAAATCCGCGCATCGCACGACGAAGAAGCGGGCGGAAGTCGCACACAAATAGCCGGGATCCGAAGATCGGAGCTTCCGCATGGACGCCTCGCCCCGGTAGACTCGTACCACCTTATTCAAAGAAGGAAGACGAATGGGATCGTTGTATGCCATCGTGCTGAGCGCGATCGTCCTGAGCCTGCTGGCCGTATCGGTAAGCCGGCTGGGCAAGGTCAAGACGAAGGCGGATTATCTGGTGGCGGGGCGAACGCTGCCGGCCTTCGTGCTGATCTTCACGCTGTTGTCGTCGTGGATCGGGTCAGGTTCGCTGCTGGGCGGTGCAGAGAACGCGTACCGGCATGGGTTCGCGGCGCTGTGGATGGCGGGTGGCGGGTGGGCGGGGCTGCTGCTGATCTACTTTATTGCGCCGAGGGCAAGGAAGTTTGCGCAGTTCACGATTCCCGATCTTCTTGAAACTCGTTATAGCCAGACAGTGCGGGTGCTGGGCGTAATCGCGATCCTGTTCGCGTACACGGCCATCGCCAGTTATCAACTCATCGGCGGCGGCGACATTCTGCACCTGGTGTTCCCGGCTGTGATCTCGGCCACTTTGGGCAAATACCTGGTGGCAGCGTTCGTTATCGTGTTTACGGCGATCGCGGGGATGGCTTCGGTAGCGTACATGGATGTCGTGATCGGAATGCTGGCGACGATCACGATGTGTGTGGCGCTGCCGGTGCTGATCCACCAGGTTGGCGGGTGGAGCGCGGTGCACCATGCGCTGCCGGCGACGCACTTCGAGGTGCTGGGCGATCTGAATTTCACCCAGGCGATGGAGCTGATGGTACCGACCATGCTGCTGATGCTTGGCAACCAGGCGATGTATCAGAAATTCTTCTCGGCGAAATCGGAAAAAGATGCACGGGTCGCCGTGGTGGGCTGGATCATCGGGACGGTGCTCCTGGAGACGGTGATCGTAGCGCTGGCGGTGGTGGGATCGGTGATGTTTCCCCATGGCGAGGTGGCGCAACGGCCGCGCGAAATCATCGCGTTCACGGCGCTGCATGGACTGCCGGCGTGGCTCGGCGCGTTGCTGATGGGTGCGGTCTTTGCCAAGATTATGTCGACGGCGAATAACTTCCTTTTCTCGCCGGCGACTAACCTTATTAATGATGTCTTTGTTCGGTATATCTCGCCCGGAGCATCGAATAAGCGGGTGTTACTGGTTTCGCGGCTCATGGTGGTGCTGCTCGGGATCTGGGCGCTGTATCAGGCTCTTGGCACATCGAGCGTGCTGCAGAAAACGATTTACGCATACACGATTTACGCGGCCGCGCTGACGCCGGTGATTCTGGCGGCGTTCTATTCGAGGCGCGCGAACGCGGCGGGCGCGGCCACGGCGATCGCGGCGGGCACGTTCATCACGGTGTTCTGGGATACGGCGTTTGTGCAGGCGCGAGTGCCGGCGTGGGCTGCGGCTTCGGATTTCGCGATCTTCCCTGCTCTGGGAGCGGCGCTGCTGGGACTGGTGGTGGTTAGCCTGGTGACGCGGCCGCCGAGTGCAGAGCAGATTGCGGCGTTTCACGAAACTCGGGCACCGGGCCAGGATAACGAGCGCCATCACAAATCGCCAGTCAACGGCAATCGTGATGACCACTCGCATCCAGGATGATTTCTCATCCACGGGCCTCACCTCCTTTGCGTTCCACCCCAGCGAGCCGGCTTGCCGGGGACCCCGGTTGGAACGGCTCGCGGAACGTTGCTGCGGTTCGCGAGCCGTTTGGCCTGATCTTCCGGACCAATTCTTCGCGTTGCCGCTTTGCACTTCGCAGAGAAGGTAAGTTCAGGGTATGGTGCGAGGAACAGACAGGACCGATTACCGAGGTTTGAGGATCAGGTGCCGCAGGGCTGAAAGCCCGATGAATTGGGCCTGATGTTGGCACGAGTGAACTCATGCCCTGACACAAAAGCCGGTCGCCCTGATTAATTCCAGTGCTTCTTCCTTTGTGTGAATCTTTCCCTCAAGCTGCGCGTCCTCGGCTAACCGCAGCATTTCCTTGAAGCGCGGTCCGGGCTGGTACCCGGCATCGATGAGGTCGCGGCCGGTGATGAGCAGTTGCGGACGGACTTCTTCTTCCGGCAGCTCTTCCCTTCTCTGTTTGGCGAAGTCGTAGAGCGAGAGGTCGCCATGGCTCGAGGTCACGTCGAGGCGATGGAGCGCGAGGTGCTCGTCGAATTTTGGCAGGCGGAAGAAGCGCTTGAGGGTGGACACTTTCATCTTCTCGATGTCGCCGAAGCGCATGTGGTTTTCGACGAGGGCGAGGATCTGCGTGCAATCTTCATTCGAGAAGCGAAGGCGGCGCAGGATTTCGTGCGCGATCTTCACGCCGACTTCGACGTGACCGTTGAAGCGGATGCGGTCCGGCGGTTTGTGCGAGAACGTGGCAGGCTTGCCGATGTCGTGGAGGAGCGCGCCCCAGGCCACGGTTGGCGATACGCCGGCCGGGAGTTTTTCCAGCAAAAGCAGAGTGTGGATCCAGACATCGCCCTCGGGGTGATATTCCGGCGGCTGCTCCACGCCATGCAGCTTCGCAACTTCAGGCAGTACTTCGCGTAGAAGGCCGGTGGAATCGAGCAGTTCAAAGGCGCGCCGCGCGTGTCCTTCGGTGAGCATCTTGGTGATCTCGTCGCGGACACGCTCGCGGCTCACTTGAGAGATCCACGGCGCGAGCTGGCGGATGGCGCGCTCCGTTGCGGGTTCGATGATGTACTCGAAGCGGGCGGCGAAGCGAATGGCGCGCAGCATGCGCAGCTTGTCTTCTTCGAAGCGGCGGTGCGGTTCGCCGATGGCTCGAATGATGCCGTCGCGGAGGTCATTGCGACCGCCGACATAATCCAGAACCGCCGACGTCAGATTGCAGGTCTGACGATTGAGAACGGGGTCGAACATCATGCCGTTGATGGTGAAGTCGCGGCGGAGGACGTCTTCCTGGGGCGTGGCGGAGAATCGGATCTCAGTGGGGTGACGACCGTCGAGGTAGGCGACATCGGACCGAAATGTAGCGACCTCTGTGACAATTTCGTGGGTTACGCCGGGATACGCGGGGTCCTCCAGATCCTGGCAGACCAAAACAACGCCAAACTGTGCCCCGACCGCGAAGGTACGAGGAAACATCGAGAGGACGGTATCAGGATGGGCACTGGTGGCGACGTCGAAGTCTTTGGATTCGAGGTCAAGGAGCATATCGCGCACGCAGCCGCCCGCGAAGTAGGCCTCGTAGCCGGCCGCGCGAAGGCGGACCACGATGTGTTCGGCGGCGAGTTGGGCGGGTGTGTCAGTCACGGTGTTCTTGTGCGGCGGAATCGGCGATCCAGCGCAACGCGACGAGCAACGGCGAACCAAGGTGGGATGCAGCGGGCGCCCCACGCTTGTTAGGATGCGAACGTGCCGGCCATCACCCAGCCTACGGTGCCCGTGGTTCCTCGTCTTGAGCGCGCGAGCTGGAGCACGCGCGTTTTCAGTCTACCTGTGGTGCAGGGGCTGCTGCTGGTGTACCTGATGCTGTTTGTGTCAGCGAGCGCACCGGTGGTGCGGAGCCTGGTGGATCCGGATGTGGGTTGGCATCTGCGCAACGCAAGCGAGCTGGTCAACAACGGGCATTTCATCCACGCGGACGATTACACATTCACGGTCGCGGGTAAGTCGTGGATCGATTTCGAGTGGCTCGGCGAGCTGCCGTATTACTTCGCGCATCGGTGGATTGGGGATCGCGGGCTGTATCTCGTGCTGTTTGTCGTAGCGGTGGCGATTCTGATCGGGATTTATTGCCTGGGACGGTTGCGGTCGGGAGGGTGGACGGCATCGTTCTTTGCGACCGCGATCGGGCTACTGCTGACGACGGTGTCGCTGCTGCCGCGGCCGCTGCTGTTGGGGTGGCTGTTTCTGGTCGCTGAAGTTGCGGTGCTGTGGGGATATCAAAAGGGGCGCGACTGGACGTGGGCTCTGCCGGCGCTGTTTCTGCTTTGGATCAATACGCATGGGTCGTGGTTCATCGGGTTTGTGCTGATGGCGCTGTTTGTGGCGTGCGGGTTGGTGGAGGGCGAGTGGGGCGGGCTGTATGCCGTGCGATGGCGGCCGGAGCAACGGCGCAAGCTGCTCACGTTGATGGCGGCGAGCCTGGTGGCGCTGTTTGTAAATCCGTATGGATGGCGGCTGGTGGTGTATCCGCTGGACGTAGCGTTTCAGCAGAAGGAAACGCTGCAGAACATCGCGGAGTGGGGGAGCCTGGACTTTCATAGTCCCCGGGGAAAGATTGTTGTAGCTCTGCTGGTATTGATGGCGGTGCTGCAACTGGTGCGGCGGCGGCGGTGGGCGCTGCAGGATGGGGCGTTCGCTGCGGTGGCGCTGTACGGCGCGGTGACCTATGTGCGGTTCCTGTTTTTGTTCGCGATTTTGGTGATGCCGCTGCTGGCGATGGATTTTCACGGGGAGACGGAAGGTGAAGATCGGCCGGCGCGGGATCATCGGCTGCTGAGCGGGCTGGTGATGGTGGTGATGGTGGCAATGATCCTGCGGACGTATCCGCGGGAGAAGCAGCTGCATGCCGGTTGGGCGGAGTTCTTTCCGGAACGGGCCGTGCCCTGGGTCGGGAGCACGGCGGGACGAGGGAACTTGCTGGCGAACTTCAACTGGGCCGGGTATCTGGAGTGGAAGGAGCCGGAGGTGAAGGAGATGATCGACTCGCGCGTGGACATTTTTGTCCACGAGGGCGTGATGGCGGATTATCTGAAGGCGGTGAAGGTGGAGGACACGGACGCGGTGCTGGCGAAGTATCACATCCGGTATGTGTTGTTGCCGCGCGCGTATCCAATGGCGCACCTGCTGGCGAACGAGGCGGCGTGGAAGAAAACGTATGACGACGGGCAGGCGGTGGGGTTCGAGCGGGTGCAGTAAGTCGGGGCTCTGCGCTCAGGGCGGATCGGAACGGTCCGGTTCCTTACTATAAGGATATGGAGTTGGGTTCGGGACTGGGTAGCGGACTGATTTTGGGCATTGAAACTTCGTGCGACGAGACGGCGGCCGCGGTGGTGCGGCACGGCACAGAGATTCTGTCGAACGCAGTGGCGTCGCAGATCGCGGTGCATCTGCCGTATGGTGGCGTGGTGCCGGAGCTGGCGTCGCGCGAGCATCTGCGGAATATTCTGCCCGTGGTACGGGAGGCGCTGCAGACGGCAGGCGTTGGCTATGGGGATATTGATGCTATCGGTGTTACAGAAGGGCCGGGACTGGCGGGAGCGCTGCTGGTGGGCATCAGCTTTGCCAAGTCGCTGGCGTTCGCGCTGGGGAAACCACTGATCGCGGTGAATCATCTGGAAGGACATATTCATGCGGTCCTGCTGGATGCCCTGGGAACGGCGTCCGAAAGTGCGCCGCGCGAATTGGAGCCGCCCGGGCAGGCTCTCGCGCTGGTGGTGAGTGGCGGGCACACGCATCTGTATCTGGCGGAACTCGCGGATACCGGGACCTGGAAATATCGGAATGTTGGCCGGACAGTCGACGACGCGGCGGGCGAGGCGTTCGACAAGGTAGCAAAGCTGCTGGGGCTGGGATATCCGGGAGGGCCGTGGATTGACGGGTTGGCGCCGCACGGGAATCCAGAGGCGGTGCCCTTCTCGTTTTCGCAGATTAAGGCGAAGGTGCACAGGAAGGGCGAACCTGGAGCGCTGGATCCGGCGGAGGAAGTGTACTTTTCGTTCAGCGGGATCAAGACGGCGATGCTGCGCTACACGAAGGTCAGTGAGATGGGGGAGTCGATCGACGCGCGGCGGGCGGCACTGGCGGGCATTGAGAACCCGAAGGCAGCCGATGTGCTGGCGCTGTGCGATCGGCGGACACTGGATTTGATTGCATCGTTCCAGCGGTCGGTGGTGGACGATCTGCGGCGGAAGACGTTTCGGGCGGCAGAGCGCTTTGGGGCGGAGCGGGTGATCGTGTCGGGCGGTGTGGCGGCGAATCGCGAACTGCGGGTGCGGTTCACGGCAGAGGCGGCGGAGCGGCATATGACGATTGCGTTTCCATCGATCGCGCTGTCGACCGATAACGCAGCGATGATCGCGGCAGCGGCGTGGCCGAAGTTCGTGGCGGGGCAGTTCGCGGCGGAGGGGCTGACGGCAGAGCCGGGGCTGGCGCTGGGGCGATGAGAAAACCGGGGACCGGGCACCGGGCGCCGGGCTCCGGAAGACTGCGAAGGCCCGCAATTTGCGCTGGTAGAATCGGGTCCAGACCTCATGAAGCTGGAAAAGCAAATGGATGAAGCGCGCACCGCAATGGCGGAGATGCGTGATGAAGCGCGGGCGGTGATGCACCTGTACAACACCATGTCAGGGCGCGTGGAAGAGCTGACGCCGGCGGACGGCAAGGCGCTGCGCATGTACGCCTGCGGTCCGACGGTGTATGACTACGGGCACATCGGGAATTTCAGGACGTTTCTTCAGGTAGACGTGCTGCGGCGGTCGCTCAAGATGCTGGGGACGGATGTACGGCACGTCATGAACATTACGGACGTGGACGATAAGATCATCCGCAACGCGACTGCGGCGGGCGTGGACATCGACGTCTACACGAAGAAATATCAGGAGGCCTTTTTCGAGGACCTGGATGCGCTGCAGGTGGAGCGGCCGGAGGTGATTGCGCGCGCGACGGAGCATATTCCGTCGATGGTGCAACTGATCGAGAAGCTGGCGGCGGAGGATATCGCGTATCGCGCCGAGGATGGGTCGTGGTACTTCCGGATCGCGCGATTCCCGGAGTACGGAAAGCTGTCGAAGAAGGATTTTGCCGGGATCACGGACGGCGCACGCATCGATGTGGATGAGTACGAGAAGGATTCGGCGCGGGACTTTGCGTTGTGGAAGGCGCCGAAGCCGGGCGAGCACAAGTGGGAGACATCGCTGGGGCCGGGCAGGCCGGGATGGCATATCGAGTGCTCGGCGATGGCGATGGAGTATCTGGGCGAGAACTTCGATCTGCACGGCGGCGGCGAGGATCTGATGTTTCCGCATCATGAGAACGAGATTGCGCAGTCGGAGTCTGCAACGCACAGCACGTTCGCGCGGCACTGGTTTCACGTGCGGTTTCTTCTGGTGGAAGGCCGGAAGATGTCGAAGTCCGAAGGAAACTTCTTTACCTTGCGCGATCTGCTGCTGCGCGGATATAAGGCGGCGGCAATCCGAATGCTGCTGATCTCGGTTCCCTACCGTCAGCAGCTGAACTTCACGTTCGAGGGGCTGGCCGCAGAGACGATTGCTGTGGAACGGCTGCGGACCTTCCGGGACAGGATTGCGAAAACGAAGTGGGCGGCGCGTCCGGCTGCCGATGGGGCCGGCGCTGTCGATGAACTGGCGCGGGAGACCCGGGCGAAGTTTCGCGCGGCCCTGGCCGATGATCTGAACACGGCGGAGGCGCGGGCGGCGATCTTCGAGATGGTGCGCGCGGTGAATGCGCGTGCGGACGCGGGCCAGTTTTTCGTGAGCGATCAGGCAGCGGTGTTGGAGGCGCTGCGTGAGTTCGACGAGGTATTCGCGGTCCTCGAGGATCACGACGCGCAGTGGACGAACTTCACGCTGGAGTGGGCGGAACGCGAGGGCAAACTGGACCAGGCGGCTCCTGAGTTGCTGGCGACGCGCGGCGTGACGGATGAGAAGATCCAGGCGCTGATCGAGGAGCGCGACCAGGCCAAGCGGAAGCGCGATTTCAAGCGGGCAGACGCGATCCGGAATGAGCTGTCGGGGATGGGGATTCTGCTGGAGGACTCAAAAGAGGGGACGCGCTGGAAGCGGAAGTAGGAGCCGCATGAGCGGACCGCACTGGTCTATACTCGTGGAATAGATCAAGGGGGTCCGATGAGCGAGACGCAAACAGCCAGACTCTTTCAGAACGGGCGCAGCCAGGCGGTGCGCCTGCCTCGGGACTTCCGCTTCGCCGGAGATCGTGTTCGGATTCGCCGCACGGCGGAAGGTGTGCTGCTGCAACCTCTGATCACAGACGTGAAGGAGTGGTTTGCGCAGCTGGACGAGTGTGACCGCGCGGACTTCGCTCCGAAGCAACGCCATCAACCGCGAACCCCGACACGAAAGGTCTTTGAGTGAGATATCTGCTGGATACGAAGGCTTGTATTGCGCTCATCAATGGCGAGCCCGCAGGCGTTCGGCGCCGGTTTGAAGAAATTATCGGCCTGGGTGAAACCGTCAGTGTTTCCTCCATCGCACTTTTTGAGCTCTGGTATGGAATACACAAGAGCGTACGAGCGGCGGCAAACAAGCAACGACTGGAACGATTTCTCTCCGGCCCGATTTCTCTTCTCCCCTTTGAAGACGCCGACGCGCAGGCGGCAGGTTCCATCCGCGCCGAACTGGAAAAAGCTGGGAAGCCGGTTGGAGCTTACGACCTGTTGATTGCGGGTCAGGCGGTACGGCATGGTTGCGTCGTGGTCACGGCCAATAGCTCTGAGTTCCGCCGCGTCAAATCTTTGCGGTGGGAGGATTGGTCGAAGGTATAGATATTTGCCAGCTCAGGGTTCGAAAGGCAAACCAGCGACGGGCTCGGTTTCGGCGACCCTCTCAAACATTGCAACCAGCGGTTTGACTTTGGGGATAGCGGCCTGAACCGCGCGAAGGCTCAGAGACGCATCGTGAGCGGCCTTGCTCTCCCAGACTTCTGTCACCCACAGGATGTCTTCGCTGGCAGCGTCCTTTGCGATGACATAGCTGAAGCAGCCGGGCATGTTAGCGGAGCTTTCGGCGAGGAGGGCGATGACTTCCTCGCGCTTGCCAGGGAGAAGCGTCATCTTTGCGATGAGTCCGTACATGGATCAATCCTAGTCCGCAGCGGTAGCAGTGGAGGCGCGTTTTTTGGGCGGACGGGCGGTGCGTTTCTTCGGCTGGGGCGCGAGTTGCGGCTTCGGATTCGGCTTGGGAATGTCGGCGATATCCGCCTTTCCTTCCGCGACGCGGATGAAGAAATCCTGGGCGTTGAAGGGGGGCTGGCTGGAGTCGCGCAGGTAGACATAGGATCCATCGGGGCGAAGAGCGCGGGCCTTGACGTTATCGGCGAGATAGGCAGCGAGGATCTCGTCGCGGATGCGAGTTTTGATCTGCGGGTCGCGGATGGGATAGACGACCTCGCAGCGCTCGAATAGATTGCGCGGCATCCAGTCGGCGCTGCCACAGTAGAACTCCTCGTCGCCGCCGTTGAGGAAGTAAAAGAGGCGGCTGTGCTCGAGGAAGCGCCCGACGATGGAGCGGACGCGGATGTTCTCACTAAGGCTCTTCAGGCCAGGACGGAGCGAGCAGATGCCGCGCACGATAAGGTCGATCTGGACGCCGGCGTGGGCCGCCGAGTACAACGCTTCGACGACGCTCTGTTCAAGCAGCGAATTCATTTTGGCGATAATGCGCGCCGGCCTGCCGGCAGCGGCGTGCTCGGCTTCGCGGTGAATGAGGCGGATGAAGCTTTCGGCGAGGGTGAGCGGCGCGACGAGGAGCGGGCGGTAATCGTCGGACTCGGAGTGCGCAGTGAGGTAGTTGAAGACACTGTGAACGGCTCCGGTAATCTCCTGGTCGGCAGTGAGCAGGCTGAGGTCGGTATAGAAGCGCGCGGTATCGGGATTGTAGTTGCCGGTGCCCAGGTGGGCGTAGCGGCGGACGACCCCATCGGGATCACGCCGGACCTGCAGGGCCAGTTTGCAATGGGTCTTGAGGCCGACGATCCCATGAAAGACCTGGACACCGGCGTCTTCAAGGTCGCGGGCCCAGCGGATGTTGGATGCCTCGTCGAAGCGCGCCATCAACTCGACCACCACGGTGACTTCCTTGGTCTGCGCGGCTTCGGTGAGCGCCTGAAAGATGGGTGAGTCGGCGCTCGTGCGGTAGAGCGTCTGCTTCATGGAGACCACGTTGGGGTCGCGCGCTCCTGCTTCGATGAAGCCGACGACACCGTCGTAGGAGTCGTAAGGATGATGGAGAAGGATATCGCGGTGGCGGAGTTCGTCGAACAGGTCGACGGATTTGCGATTGAGGCGCAGCTCATGGGGGACGAAAGGCTTGAACTTGAGATCGGCGCGCGAGGATGACCCGTAGAGGGTCATGATGCGCGAGAGGTTGACGGGCCCGCCGGTGTGATAGACGAGCGACTCGTCGAGCTCGAAGTTGGTACGGAGGCGGTCGACGATCTCCGCGTCGGCCTGGCTGTCGATTTCCAGACGCACAGCGTCGCCCTTGCGGCGGTTGTGGAGTTCGGCGCGAACCGTTTCGAGCAGGGATCGCGACTCTTCTTCCTGGAAGTAGAGGTTGCTGTTACGGGTGACGCGAAAGGCGGCGCGGGAGAGAATCTCATACCCGCGATACATGCCGGCGGCATTCCGTTCGATGAGGTCGGCGAGAAAGATGTAATCTTCGGAGCCGTTGGAGGCCGGAATCCGTACGAAGCGCGGCAGGGCGCGAGGCACAGTAAGCACACCAAGAACGGGTCCGGCGGTACCGCGGCGCTTGCGGCGCAGCAGAAGTGCGAGGCACATGGCCTTGTTCAGGACGCGCGGAAACGGATGCGAGGGATCGATGGTGATGGGGGTGAGGAGGGGGTCGACTTCGCGCTGGTAGTAGTCGGTAGCGAAGCGACGGACGTCTTCGTCCATCTCGTCCCACGAGAGGACGCGGATGCGCTCGGCGCGCATGGCGGGAAGCAACTGCTCGTTCCAGCAGCGATACTGATCCGCCACGAAGCGCTGGGTTTCGTCCTTCATGGCATCGAGGGACTCGCGCAAGGTAGCGCCGTCGGGAAGGGCTTCGTTGTAGCCGTCCTCGATACGCTGCAGGACGCCGGCGATACGGATCTCGAAGAACTCGTCGAGGTTGCTGGCGGTGATGGCGAGGAACTTAACGCGCTCGAGCAGCGGGTTAGAGGGGTCCTGTGCTTCTTCGAGAACACGGCGGTTGAAACCAAGCCAGGATTCGTCGCGGCTAAAGAAGAGGCTCTGCGCGCGCTGGGATTCTTTCCGCATGAGTCGGACCGCTCTTTTTCCCGTATGGTGAAGTTTACCTGAATGGCTATAAAGCACGACGATACAAAGTCTGTTGAAGGAATCGAGAATTGTCGGGAAATTTAAGAATATGAACGGATTTGACGGGGGTGGGCGGCTCAGCGAGGATAGGGTCAGAAGTCTTCCCGGAGGTGGGCTCGTGGCTGGATCTCCTTGTGCAGGCAGCGACGCGGTGGTCAGGGCTGAAAGCGCCGCGGTAGAGATGTATCAGTTTGCCGCCCTGATGCTGGGCGATGAGGCAGAGGCCCTGAATCTGGTAGAGAGTACGGTGGCGGCGGTGGAGGTGGACCCCTGCGCCGATCCGGGAGCGGCTAAAGGACTGGTGCGCGAGCGGGTGCTGGATGGCGCCCTGGAGATTATGCAGCGGCAGGACCCGAAGTCATTCGCGCAGGTACCGGCAGCCGATGCGGGCAGTGGCTGCATCGAGGACGACGCGTTGCCCCTTTCCGGAGTTGAGATTGCAGAACTGGTTGCCGGAAGCGGGCGCGGACGCCTGCGTGACTGGTTGTCACGGCTCACCCAGGCGCAACGTGCGGTCTTTGTGCAGCGCGCGGTACTGGGGCGGAGCAATGCCGACACGGCGCAGGCCATCAATCGGCATACGAAGCCGTCGGTGTGGACTGCGGATGCGGTGAGCAGTTTGTTCCGGCAGGCGTTGTGCTCGCTGGCTTCGTCGATGTTGCAATCGGCACCGGTAGCTCAGGTTTAACCACCGAGCGTTCGGCGATTAACCATCGATCGGTCACCCTCCGGAGTTGCGCACGTCGGTGTTCCCCGTTTCGCCGATTCTCCGAGACGCGCGGGGGCGGATTCGACTACTCTTATCACAGAGATTCTTCTGAACTTTTTACTCAGCGTAGTGCATCCAAAGCACATACCCTTGACCCGCGACGGGCTGTCCGCGGTTTCCCAGAGAGGCTTTTGCTTGTGGCGGAGGCGATAGCAACCGATTCACGATGTTTGCGCCTGAGGCGGTTTACCGCGGTGGCGGCGGCGATGCTGCTGCTGGGCGGCGCCGCGGTGGCTCAGGGACCGCCCAGCGGCGGTTCGGCAGGGGTGTCAGAGTCGCAGGTCCTGATCCCGCAACCGGCGATCGACAGCTCGACCTATCAGGGCAGCGTGAGCAACGGAAAGGTAACACCCGGAGTGTTGCCGTTGTCGCTGGATGAGGCGATTCAGCGCGGTTTGAAGTTCAATCTCGGCATGATCCTGACGTCGCAGAACACGCAATCGGCACGCGGAGCCCGGCTGGAGCAGCTGCAGTCGCTGCTGCCGACGGTGAGCGGAACGGTGAAGGCGGCGGTGCAGGAGACAGATTTGCAGGCGCAGGGTCTGAGGATTCCCGGCTTTCCGGCAATCATCGGGCCGTATGGATACAGCGACATTCGCGGCTCACTGAGCTGGTCGCTGCTGAACCTGTCGTCGCTGCAGAATTACCTGGCGCAGCGGCATAACTTCAACGCGGCGCAGTTGTCGGCGCAGGACGCGCGCGATTTGGTGGTGCTGACGGCAGGGAATGCGTATCTGACCGTCATTGCCGATGCGGCACTGGTGCAGTCGGCGCAGGCGCAGGTGGATACCTCGAAGGTCTCGCTGGATCAGGCGGTGGGCAATCACGAGGCGGGTACAGCACCGCTGCTAGACGAGTTGCGCGCGCGCGTGGATTACCAGACGCAGCAGCAGACGCTGATCGCCGCGCAGAATGCCTTCCAGAAAGACAAAATCGCGCTGGCCCGGGTGATCGGCTTGCCGCTGGAGCAGCAATTCGAGTTGACGGATACGGCGCCATACGCACCTCTGGACCAACTGGATCCGGACAAGGCGGTGCAGGAGGCACTGGCCAATCGCGCGGACCTGAAGGCGCTGCAGGAGCAGGTGGCGGCGGCGGAGCATGCCCGCAAGGCGGCGACGGATGAACGGCTGCCGACCATCACGTTCAATGGCGACTACGGCGATATCGGGATCAACCCGAGCCATTCGCATGGGACCGGCGACGCGGTGGGATCGCTGGACGTGCCTATTTTTGAAGAAGCGAAGCTGCGCGGTGACGCCAAACAGGCACAGTCGCAACTGGAGCAGATGCGGGCGCGGCTCAGCGACATGCGCGGACAGATCGGCGCGGATGTGCGGAACAGCATCCTGGATATCCAGGCCGCAGAGAAGCTGGTGGAAGTAGCAAAGAGCAATGCGGAGCTGGCCAAGGAAGAGCTGAGCGAGGCACAGCAGCGGTACAAGGCGGGAGTCTCGGACAACCTGGCAGTATCGCAGGCGCAGCAGGCCGTAGCCCAGGCCGACGAACAATACGTGGCCAGTCTCTATCGGCACAATGTGGCAAAACTGTCGCTGGCGCGGGCACTGGGCGTGGCGCAGGGCCATTACAAGGACTACGTGGGAGGAAAGTAAGTGGCGGAGCAGAATACCGAGCAGTCCAGACCAACCGAGGAACGGCCGGAAGTTCCACCGCAGCGCTCACGCCGCCGGTTCGTCATCATCGGCGTGGTGGCGGTGCTGGTGGTGGGAGCCCTGCTGTTCTGGTGGCACTCTACCTATTACGAAGATACGGACGACGCTTCGGTGGACGGCCATCTGGTGCAGATCAGCGCGCGTATCAACGGGCATGTAGCCAAAGTGCTGGTGCAGCAGAACCAGTACGTGGATGCGGGGACGCTGCTGGTGGAGATCGATCCGAGCGACTACCAGACGGCGGTGAACCAGGCGGAGGCGAACCTGGAGGCGGCGATGGCCAACTTCGAGGCCTCCCGCGTCAACGTGCCGATCATCAACATCAATACGGGCAGTAATCTGAATAACGCCAACACCGATGTGCAGAGTGCGACGGCCGGAGTGGCGCAGGCAGAGAGGCAGTTGCAGGCGGCGGAAGCCCGGGTGACGCAGGCTCAGGCCAACTACACCAAGGCGAAGCTCGATCTGGAACGCTACACACCGCTGGTACAGAAAGACATCATTTCCAAACAGCAGTACGACGCGGCGGTTGCGGCAGCGGCGGCGGATCAGGCAGCTGTGGCCGAGGCAGAAGCAAGCCGGATTGCGGCGCAGGATGCGGTGCGCATCGCGCACGATCGCGTGACGCAGGCGCAGTCATCGCTGAAATATGCGCAGACCGGTCCGCAGCAGGTCGCGATCCAGAAGGCCAAGGCCGATCAAGCCGCAGGCCAGGTGGACCAGGCGAAGGCGGCCCTGGCGCAGGCGAAGCTGAACCTGAGCTACTGCGAGATCCACGCGCCGGTGGCAGGTATCATCACCACCAAGAGCGTCGAGGTGGGGCAGAATATCGCACAGGGCCAGGCGCTGATGACGCTGGTGGATCTGGACGATGTGTGGATCACGGCCAACTTCAAGGAAACGCAGCTGGAGCACATGCGGGTGGGCCAGGAGACGACCATCCATGTGGACGCTTATGGACGCGACTTCGATGGCAAGGTAACGCAGATCGGCGGCGCGACCGGATCGATGCTGAGCTTGTTTCCGCCGGAGAATGCGACAGGCAACTACGTGAAGGTAGTGCAACGCATCCCGGTGCGCATCGATCTGACCAAGCCGGACGAGAATAAGGACCATATGCTGAGGCCAGGGATGTCGGTCGAACCGAAGGTGCGAGTGAAGTAAAACAGGGTAAGAGGAAGTAGGAAGAAGGAAGCAGAAGGCGTCCGGATGGTTCCGGGCGCCTTTTCCATTGTTTGGCGGCCGGCAAGCTATTGCCGCTGCCTGACTTCCGGGAGTGGCGTTTGAAGCTGCAGCATATCGCTGGAAACCAACGGATTGGGGCGGCCTTTTTGACGTCTGGTGCGAGGGATGAGGCGTGTGTCAGTGCGGCGGCCAGGGTTCGGTGGTCCAGGAGTCAGCCTCCCAATGAGCGCGTTCTCCTGATTGCAGCCAACCCATGGCCCAACTTCCTGCCCGGCGCGCAAAATGCCGGGCAGGGGCAGTGCGGAAGGGACCCACGGGCCTTGCGTTGACGGCAGGACCGAAAGGCATGCCCCTTCACTTTTCCGTTCTGGAGACGAATTCCTCTGCAGACTGAAGACATACAAAGGAAAAACGCCGAAGCGTTTGACTCCGGCGTTTGTTCTTCACACGCCCACTCAAGCCAGAATCAGGCTTGCGGGGACCCACGGCGATTGGTGAGTTAGACCGCTACCGGCACGTTGACTTTGTCGTACCAGGAGTGGGCGGATTTGAGGGCCTTGTTGACGTTCTCGATGTTCTCGACGCCCTTGGTGAGGAGCCAGTCCTCGAAGGCCTTCGCGCCCTGCTTCGCGTAGATCGCGATGCCGTCTTTCCAGGTGGCTCGGCCGCAGAGGACGCCGTTGTAGGGGGCGCCGGATTCGTTGGCCAGCTCAAGAGTCTCGATGAAGACCGGGTTCGAAACTCCCGCCGACAAATAGATAAAGGGCTTGTGCGTGGAGGAGGCGGCGAGGCGGAAGTGCTCGAGAGCCTCGGCGCGGGTATAAGCCTGCTCGCCCTTGAAGGACTTTGTGCCGGCCACGAATTCCATCTGGATGGGCACTTCGACCTTCAGGACATCGACGCCGTAACGCTCCTTGCCGAACTCTTCCATGGAGCCGGTGACGATGTCGGGCTTGCGCTTCGCGTAGGCGACCGACTTCTCGTCTTCGCCATGGACGGCGTAGCCGACGGTCTCGAGGAAGAAGGGGATGTCGTGGGCGCGGCACTCGTCGCCGATCCGTTCGGTCCACGCGTGCTTGTGCTCGTTGATGTGCGACTTCTCGAAGGGCGTGTAGTAGAGGAGGATCTTGATGCAGTCGGCGCCGGCTTCTTTAAGGCGGCGAACGCTCCACAGATCGAGCAGGTCGGGGAGGCGGCCGGGGAGGGCGGCGTCGTAACCGGTCTTCTCATAGGCGAGCAACAGACCCTTGCCGTTGCGGCGCTTCGAGGCGGGCAGGCCAAATTCCGGATCGAGGAGGATGGCGGAGGCGTGTTTCGTGAGGACCTCGGTGACGAGGGACTTGAACTCCTCGAGGGCGGAGTCAGGGACGTCAGCAACTCCCTTCTCTTTGGCCAGGGATTTCTTCAGCGAACCGCGCTGATCCATGGCGGCAGCGGCGATGACGCCGCGCGCGTCCGATACGGACTTCAGTCCGGCGAGTTTGCCGGGGGTCAGATTCATCGACATCGTTTCCTCTCCTGCGCTCGAAATATCAAAAAAGACGTTTCCTCTACGATTTTACCCGCCGGGGGGGAGGGTTGGGCAGGTAGCGAAAGTAACGTATGGGAAATGGGGGGGAAGTGCCCGGCTGGCCCACTCAAACCAAATGCGGACCTGAATGGGGCACCCGGTGTGTTCGGTATCAGGGGGCGAGGTAGGGGCGTAGGCCGTCCCAGGGATAGAGGCCGGTGGGGCCTGAATCGTATTCGACCTGGGAGCGGCTGGTGAAGCGGACGAAAAATCCGACGGTCTGGCTGTTGTAGTTGCGGGTGTTGTTGAGGGAGAGGAAGCCGCCGGCGTACCAGTGATCGCTCATATGGTACGAGAGCTCGCCGTTGAAGTCGTAGTTGCCACTGACGACGGATTCGGCAGAGTAGGAGGCGTTCTTGTTGGCGATTTCGAGGGCGGTGTCGAGGGGGAAAAAGGGGACGCTGTCCTGCTGGAAGGCCTCGAGGCCGAAGGCGGCGGTCGCGTTGTAGTGAACGTTGAGCCCATAAC
This sequence comes from uncultured Acidobacteriaceae bacterium, assembly GCA_963796895.1. Taxonomy (GTDB): domain Bacteria; phylum Acidobacteriota; class Terriglobia; order Terriglobales; family Acidobacteriaceae; genus Palsa-343. The sequence goes on along the minus strand of CAWCNN010000009.1, from coordinate 73,313 downwards.
GGCCCTGGAAGGAGAAGGGCACGTTGGCGAGGTAGTAGGCCTGGGGGCTAAAGTATCCGCCGTGTCCGTAGGTGAAGAAATTCTCGTTCTGCGAGTAGTGCATGCCGAAGAAGTTGACGCCGACGGTGAGATTGCCCTGGTCGGGAACTTCTTTGACGCGGAAGTATGCGCCGGCGTCGCCGTCGATGCGGGTGTTGCTCTGGACGTGAACGCCGTTGAGGTGCTGGCCGCCGGCGCTGACGTAGAAGCCGGAGTTGGGGTCGCTCCTGCCGAACTGCACTTCGCCGCCGGTGGAGACGACACCGCCCCAGACGTTGCCGGCGTATCCGGGACCGACGGAGCCTGGATCGCGGAGGCCGGCATAGGAAAGCTGCGAGTCCTTGACGGAGTCGCGGGTGCCGGTGAAGGTGAGGGGGCCGTTGCCGGGCTTCCAGTAGACGCGGCCGATGACGTTGGAGACGAGGAAGCCCCAGGGAGAATAGCCCGCGGCGACGGCGAAGTTATCGGTGGCGAACTGCGCTTCACCACCGATGCCGGCGGCGTTCTGCTGATCGAGGACGGCGTTCGCGGGCGCGGTGCCGAGCTGCTCGGCGATGCCGCCGGGGAGCAGTGGCGACTTGGTGACGGCGCCGGAGTCAAGGAAGACGGGATTGGAGATGATGGTGAGGCGGCCGCCGGTCGAGAGCGGGGCGGAGATTTCGAAGGGGGCCTGCAGGGCAGTGAGGGAGTCGAAGCCAGCGGTGCCGCTGCGGTGATTGACGATGCCGGTGCCGCCGAGCCAGGGAGTGTAGCCGGCCTCAATGTTGGAGAGGTTCATCTGAGCCTGCTCGCGCAGATCGCGCTGGCGCACGATGGCGGGGCGTTCATAGTGGCCGCGGAGGGGTGGCAGGTTCTCCTTCATCAGCTCGTCGTCGGAGATGCTTTCGGGGCGCTCAAAGTAGTCCTGGGACTGGGCTGGCTGCGGCAGGGCGGCAATGACCTGCGAGGGCGGAGCGTACTGGGTGGCGGCGAGCGAGGGATCGACGGGCTTCTGCGCTGCCTTGAGAGTGGCCTGGGCTCTGACTTGGGCTGGGTTCCAGGAGGTGGCGAGCGACGTCAATGCGGGCGTCGTGTCGAGGCCGATCTCGATCGGCTGATCTTGTGTTTTGAGAGGCGGTGGTGGAGCGGCACTGGCGCCGGTGTGGACGTGGGCAAGACTCACCGAGGCATCCGGAGAGAGCGTCGCAGGCCCCATGGAGATGGGCGGCGGCTGCGCGGAGTTGGTGTCGGGGCTGCTGGCGGAACCGGGGAGCGGCGTGAGCGGGACAATGGCGCCGGTTCCTGAGGGTGTGTTGGTGTCGGGCGCGTTGTTATCGAGTTGGACCGGGGCTGTGCCCATGTAATACGGATCGGGGCCGAGGGTCTGGCTGTCGGCGTGGGTGGTGTTGGGGTGGGTGTAGCTGGGGAGAGGAATGCCGCCGTTGTCTGCGGGGATCCGCTCGTTGTCCGGGTTGAGGAGTTTGACGAGATCGGCGGGGCCGCGGGGGCGGGCTTGTTGGACGAGGTCCGCCTGATTGAGCTGGTGGGCGAGTTCGGTGGCGGGACTGACGGGGGGCATCGCTTTGAGCGAGGCGCGCCAGTAGTCGGCCGCTTTGGCACGATCGCCGCGCGCAGTTTCAAACTGCGCGGCGGACGCGAGGACCCTGGGGTCGTTGGGAAATTTTTCGAGCGCCTCACGCAGCCAGGTTTCGGCCTGCTTCATGTTCTGCGAGCCGAGGGCGGCGCCGATCATACTCTGGTAGTCGGCGGCGGAGGCGTTGGCGATGGCATCGCTCATCTGCGGGGACAGATAGATGGCCATCGCGTCTTTGGGCTGGCCCGCCTGGACGAATCCGGCAGCGAGGGCTTTGCTGACGGCGGGGTTGCCCGGGAAAGCCTGCGCGGCAGCGGTGAGGATTTCGATGGCGCGCCGCGTATTGCCGGCGGCAGAGGCACGGGCGGCGCGACGCTGCGCCCAGGTGGCCCAGATGGTCTGCACCTGGCGGCGCTGCTCGTCGGTCATGTCGCGGCGATCGCCGAGGGTCATGAGCTGACGGTAGAGATCGCGATCGTCGCCGACGTTCATCAGGGTCCAGGCATTCGCGATGTCGACGGAGGCGGGCGCCTGTTTGCCCGCGGCGTGGTAGGAATCCTCGACCTGGGTGAGGAGGCCGAGGGCTCCGCGTTCGTCGCCATTGGCGGCGTAGATGGCGGCAAGGGTCTGCTGGAATTCGGGATCGGTGGCGAGCTGCCTGCGAACGGACTGCGGAATCTGCTGGAGTTGAGCCATGCCGTCGGCATCATGATCGGTGGCGTGGAGCGCGGCCATCAGGCCTTTCCAGGCATCCAGATTGTCCGGGTGGCGGGTGAGAACGCCACGGTAGATGTTGTAAGCGCCTTCGGGATGATTGCGATCGAGATCGAGCGCGGCTACCTGAAGCTGGATCGAGATGGGCAGCGTCTCGCCATTGTTCTGGTAGACCCTGACGGCGCGCTCAAGGAAATCCTGAGCGACGTCGGGATGATTCTGGCTCTCATAGATCGCGGCGAGTTCGGAGAGGAAGCCGGCGTTGCGCAGGGCGCTGTCGTAGGCATCGGGGGGCATGCGCTCCACGATGGCGATGGCGTCGGCATCGTGACCGGCGAGGTGCTGCATGGAGACCAGACCCTGCCACGCGTCGATGTTGTTGGGATCGGCGCGAAGGACGCGATGATAAATGTCGGCCGACTGCGCGTAGTGCTTGTCCTGCGCGAGGAGGGCGGCATACTGCAGCGTGATCTCGGTGCGGATCTTCTCGGCTCCGGCGGGATAGTTCTGGTTCATCGCCTGCACGAGAATTTTCTGCGCCTGCGCGTCCTGGCCGGCGGCGACGTAAGCGCGCGCGAGATTGCGGAGGTAGTCGGGATCGCGAGCGACGGACTTCTTCAGAGCGGGCGGGAACTTATTAGCGGTCAGGATGGCGTCTCTTCCCTGCCCCGCCTGGGCCTGGGCCATGAAGAGGCCGCGCCACCAGGCCGATGACCTGGGCTGACGGTGCAGCAACGCCTGATAGACAGGGACAGCAAGGTCGGGAGCCTGCATCCTCATATAGGCGCCGGCCTCGCCGCTGAGCGCGTCGATGTTGCCGGGGCGCAGCGCGAGCGCGGACTGATACTGCTTCACGGCTTCGCTGAGGCGGTTGGCGTTGAGCGCCTGCGTGCCCTGCTGCATGGCGTTCCAGAAGCGCGCGGTGGAGAGCGACTGCGCGATGAGCGGGATCTTCAGGCCGTTCTGCTGTGCCTGCTCGAAACTCTCGACGGCGTCGGCGAAGTTGCTCTGCTTCATGCGCACGAAGCCGAGGCCGGCGAGCGCGCGCGGATTCTTTGGCTCCTTCACCAGGAGGTCGACAAACATCTGCTGCGCGCGGTCGAGGTGGTTGGCCGCAAGTTCGCTGAAGGCCTCGCGTTCAGCCGGCGTGCGGGCGATGCCGGCGGTGGAACTGGACTGGCGGGCTTCGGTTTCGGCCAGCTCTTTGGCCAGCTCGGGATCGGGATGGAGTTTGAGGTAATCTCGCACAGCCGGCATGGTGGCGGGATTCTGAACGTCCCAGCTGAGTGCGGTGCGCAATGCGGTCTGCGCGGTGGTGTCCTGTGGATACTCGCTGAGAATCTTCTCTCCTTCGGCACGGGTGCGGGGATCGTAGGTGAGGACGCGGCCGAGGTCGATGGTGTACTGCGGATCGCTGGGATACTTCGCGGCGAGTCCGCGCAGGCCGTTGATGGCATCGGGCAGCGCGGAGGGAATGCCGGCTTCGGTGTCGTAGTAGGCGAGGGCCCAGTTGTCGGGCGGATGGGTGCCGAAGGACTGGCGGTAGATTTTGAGAGCTTCTTCGTTGTGGCCGTTTTTCGCGAGTTCTGCGGCCTGACTGAGGAGTTCATTCTGGGTCTTGTTGCTGACCAGCGCCTCGATCTTCGCGATCTCCGGGCTGTTGGGATTCACGGCGCGCAGGCGTTCGATATAGGTCTGCGCCTCGGCATCGTTGCCGGTGAGTTTGGCCCAGCGGCCGAGTCCGGCGAGGGCATCCTGATTATTGGGATCGGAGAGGAGAATCTGCTGCCAGGTTTGCGCGGCGAGGTCGATGTGGCCGGACTGTTCCTGGGAGTGCGCTTTTTCGAGGAGCGTCGTTTCTGCCGGAGACTGCGCGCGCGCGGGGAGCGCGCACATGAGCATCGCGAAGATGAGGATTGCAGCCGTGTGGCGGAGATGCTGTTTCATCGTCGCTCTCTGCATATCAGTGGTCTGCCTGGCGATGGGGCGCTGAAGTTCTACGAGAGAGTGCTATGGGGACGACGCAGATGGGCCGAAGTCCGGTTGATCTCCGTTCCGGGGCTGAAGCCCCTTCTTTTTGGCGGAACTGGATCCACGGCCTGAAGGCCGTGGCTTCTACCGTCCGTGCCGCTCGCGCGACACGTGAGGCGCGAATGGCGTCACGGTGATGCTTCTTCGACGCAGGGGCTAAAGCCCGGTTCTTGATGGGCTGAGTCGGCACGACTGAAAGTCGTGCCCTGTTACAAAGGCGGCTGGCCTGGTCTCGTGCCTTCGCCCACCTGCGAAAAGCGGGCAGATAGGGGGCACCCGGAGATGTGGCGAGGCTCCGGCTCATAGGCTCTCCACGACCTGCAGGCGGCGGCGAGCGCGGGCACGCAGCCAGCTGCGGATCCAGATCGCAAAGACGAAGCTGATGGCAAGCACCACGAGGTCGACCATCCACGGCACCTGCATGAACCAAAGCTGGAGGGCGGTCCATGATGGCAGTTCGCCGACGTGATAGACATCATTGCCGATGCGATAGCTCTCGAAGCGCGGACCCTCAAGCAGTGCGACCGTGCCCGACACGGCGCTGGATTGCGAGGCTTCGAGAAACGCCTTCATCATGACGGGGAAGTTCGCGGCGCTCTTCATGTCGATGAGGACCACGGTGCGGCCGCTGGAGTACGGCGACTCGCTCTCCTCGATCATTGCGTCGGGAACGCCGGTGGTGCCGATGAGGCCCGAGGAGAGCTGATCGGGAGCCGGAATGCGCCACCACATGTTGTGCAAGGTAGAAAAGAAACCGCGCGTGTCCTGGACTTTAAGGCTGTTGTCGCCGAAGGTGACGGGCATGCCTGAAGCCAGCTGGCCGACGGTACCTGTGCCCTGCCCGGTGGCGATGACGAGGAAGTCCTGGTCCGCTCCGGAGCGTAGCGCGTCGGGACCGGCGACAGTGACGCGCAGGGCCGGGTAGCCGGTCTCGGCGCCGAAGTGGCCCAGCATCGTCAGGTAGGTTTCGATCTCCTGCGGCGAGGGCTGATCCGGCAGGACAACGGTGGTCTGGCTGAGATCGGCGTAGCGCGTGAAGGGGAACCCGGCGTTGGAAAACAGCTCGAGGTTCGGCATCGCGGCCCAGTGGGGCAGGCCATGCAGGTCGATAAACGAACTGCGCAGGATCGCGCCCATCTGATTGCCCGGGATGGAATTGCCGCAGGCGCCTCCCTTGAGCAACTGGAAGGTGAGCTTGAAGCGCATCGAGTTCGAGAACGGCCGCAGGTTGACGATGGGAATCGCCATCGTGACCGAGTCCTGGCGCGAGGGTTCTTTGCCGGGGGGCAACGGGATCGATCCGAGGTAGGCGTCGTTCGATTCCACCTGCAGGCTGGAGATGGGCCCAATGGGAATCGAGTTATAGCGGTAGTCGAGATGCAGGCGGATATTCTGCTGCGGGTCCTGGAAGAAGAGGTCGGGCGGAATCTTGTAATAGGCAATGAGCGGGGCATTGCCGTCGCCCTGCAGAGCCTGGGCGGGGCCAGTCCAGAGCGGCACACGGCCACGATCGTCCGCCACGTGCCAGCGAGGCGCATCGTCGGGAGTGTTTTTCGCAGGCAGGTTGAGCTGGTCGATGGCCGCCGTTGTTCCCTGCAAGCCCGGCCAGCCGGTGGCGAGAGCCTGGGCTGCGGCCAGGGTCTGGTCGGCGTTGTTGCCGGTGACGATCAGCACTTTGCCGTAGGGATCGACGGGGTTGGTACGGATGGCGACCGTGGACGACAAAGGCGGATCAAGATGGAGACCGGGAGGAAGCGCGTTCGGGTTCTCGGCGATCAGAACCACATTGCCGATGGGCAGATCGCCGATGGAAACCGGGAAGTGTATGGAGCGGTAGTCGCCGAGCACACCGAACCACGAAGTGACGACGCCGGCCGCTTCGAGTCCTTTCAGCGAAGGCGCGGAGCCGAAGACGATGGGAATAACGGGAGGCTGGGCGAGCTGCGCATCGAAGAACGGGAGCGGCAGCAGCTTGAGCTCATTGGCCAGCGGCAGCAGAACGCCGGACATGGCGATGGTGGTGTTGGGATCGACGTGAGCCCAGAGCGCGGAGTTGGTCGGGTCTTCGCAGGTGTTCGTGTAGTGGCCGATGAATTCGAAGGTGAGCTGATTGTTGCGGACGAGCAGGTCGGGCGGCACCACGATGTCGGACTGGATCACCGCACCGTTGTTCGGGGTCTGCGGAACGGGGAGGGTCGCGAAGGTGGTTCCGTTGAGGATCACTTTGAGATGACTCTGCGCGGGAATCAGGCTGGGTGAGAAGTGGTAGTAGATGTGCATCGAAGCCTGCTTCACCACCTGGTTCTGCGGGATGGCGAAGTAGATGGTGTCGTAGGCGTCGGTGCCCTTGAGGCTGATGGTGTTGGTCGTGCCGAGATCGAAGAGATTGGTCTGGGTATTGAAAGCGCCGGCGGAGGGTGGTGTGGCTTCGCTCTGGGTGACAGCGGCAGGCGCTGGATTCTGCGCGTCGTTGGCGCTGGTCTGCGCCCTGGCCGTCGCGCACAGCCCGGCGAGACCGAACGCCAGCAGGAGCACGAGGGTCTCGGCGGCGACGCGCGCACCCTTGTTCTGTTGCTTGTTGCCGCGGCGGGGCATCAAGGCGGCGAGAGACATGCCCAAGCCGCGCACCGCGATGCGGACGATGCGGGCTAGGCTGCGCAGAGGCTGATCGACTTCGCGGGATTCGCCCCAGCCCAGCCAGGAGTCGGCGCGCGAGAAGAGCACGGTGGTGAGCATCTCCTCTTCGCCGACGGTCAGTGGATCGAATTGCAGCCGAAGAACATTGTTGGCGAGGCCGACGACTCTTGCGGGCAGCTCGGCGTCGCCGGTACGGAGCGGGAAGATGACGCGAAGCGGATCGCCGTGCTCGGAGTGCATGCCCTCGAGCAGCTCCATGGCGAGGCCGCCGGAAGACACGTCAATGGTCTGGCCGGGAACGATGCGGCCGTCGCCCATCAGAACGCGGACGGGTGCGGCGAAGTTGATGCGTACATGCTGGCGGGTCTGGCGGGCTTCGCGCGCCACGGCAACACAGACGCTGAGGATCACGATGTTGAAGGTGGTCCACAGGGCGTTGGTGATGATGGTGCCTGGGTGGGTGCCATCCCACAGCCAGCCGAGGCCGGGGACGTGCATGAAGCGTGGGATCACCATCAGAAGGCCAAGCGCGTTGAAGGCCAGCAGTACGATGAAGGGCTGCGCGATGCGCGCATCGAAGAAGGTGCGCGTGACCAGGCCGCCCTTGGCGGTGACGTTGAACTTGCCGGCTTTCGGATTGAACAGCGCCATCAGCGTGGGCAGCAGAATGTAGGGCGAGAGGACGGTCTCGTAGATCTCGTTCCAGAAGGAGTGGCGGTGGTAGCCCTGGATGCGGCTGTTGGTGACGCTGGACAGGGTGAGGTGGGGCAGGGCGTAAGCGAGGATGGCGATCCAGTAGCCGGGAACGTTGGTGAAGCCGAAGATGAGATAGATGAGAGGCGCGGTGAGAAAGATGAGCCGCGGCAACGCGTAGAGGAAGTGGGTCATCGCGTTGAAATAGCAAAGGCGCTGCGGCCAGGTGAGGTTCGGCGCGAAGAGCGGATTGTCGATGCGGAGGATCTGAATCATACCGCGCGCCCAGCGGATGCGCTGTTTGACGTGCGAGCTGAGCCGCTCGGTGGCAAGGCCGGCGGCCTGCGGGATATTAATGTAGGCGGTGTTCCAGCCGCGAATCTGGAGGCGCAGGCAGGTGTGCGCATCTTCGGTGACGGTTTCGGCAGCGATGCCGCCAATCTCGTCGAGGGCCTCGCGGCGCAGGACCGCGCACGATCCGCAGAAGAAGGCGGCGTTCCAGAAATCGTTGCCGTCCTGGACGATGCCGTAAAAGAGCTCGCCTTCGTTGGGGATGACGCGGAACTGGCCGAGGTTCCGCTCGAAGGGATCGGGCGAATAGAAATGATGCGGCGTCTGCAGCATGCCGAGGTTGGGATCCTTGAGGAACCAGCCGACGGTCATCTGTAAGAAGCTGCGCGTAGGGACGTGATCGGAATCGAAGATGGCGACGTACGGGGAGCTGAGGCTCTTGAGGGCGTTATTGATGTTGCCCGCCTTAGCCTGTGCGTTGTCACCGCGGGTCATGTAGCCGATGCCGGCTTCGATGGCGAACTCGCGGAATTCTTCGCGGTTACCGTCGTCGAGGATGTAGACGTGGAGCTTGTCCGCGGGCCAATCAATATTGAGCGAGGCCAGGGCTGTGTAGCGGACGACGCTGAGCGGCTCGTTATAGGTGGGGATGAGCAGATCGACTTCGGGCCAGTCCTCGGGATCATCGGGCAGGGCGACGGGGGCGCGGCGCAGAGGCCACACGGTCTGTAGAAATCCGAGGTACAGGATGCCGAAGGCGTAGGCTTCGGCGCCGAGCAGCAGGACGATGAAGAAGACATCGACGGGACCCCACTTCGTGCCGGGATCCTGAAAGAAGGCGAAGATGCTGCTCACGCGCCACCATCCGTAGCGGAAGGTCGCGAACATGGAGAGCATCATCAGGGTGAGCGTAATCAGGTAGGAATCCGAGACGCGGCTGAGCCAGACGCACAGCAGCACCATAAGGAGGCCGAGCACGGCCTGCTGCGGCCAGGAAAGGGCCAGTGACCCGAAGAAGAACAGCGCGACGAGACCGAACGCGACCAGGACCACGCGCAGGAGTTTGAAGAACGGACCGCGTCCGGTTTCAAACCCTTCCCAGATTTCTTCCTGGGTCATCGTTCGCTCCAGCGCGTACCGCGCTGTGCTGCGCCAACTGCGACCGAGGTATTCCGGATCCAGCCGACGAGGTTCATGATGTCTTCGGCAGCCGGCGAACCGGGAGCGTAATCGATCACAGTCATGCCTTCCGCAAGAGCCTCGCTCACCGCCGGACTACGGTGGATGGCAAAGGGCAGGAGCCGTTCGCCGAGCTGCTGGCGGAGGACCTCGCGGACGTCGAGTTGCAGGGGCGACGATGGATCGAACTGATTCAGGACATACCAGGCCTGTAACGGCTTGCCGCTGAGACCCTCCTGATTGCGGAAGAATCCTTCGAGCACCGGGAGCGTGACCACGGAGGCCATGTCGGGCACAACGGGCACGACGACGACGGGCGAGAGGCGAGCGGCCTGGCGCAACATGGGGGCCGATCCTGTGGCGACGTCGATGACGATACGGCTGACATCCTGAGCACCGCGTGTCATCTCGCGGCGCAGCAGGTCGGGGTCGGCGTCGTAGCGCTCGGCTTCAAGGGTAAGGACGCGAATCGGCGGGTCGCTGGTGCCGCCACTGAAGGTGCGGACGACGCCGGGCTTGATCTCGCGCGCGCCAAAGTAGAAGGGCAGCACACCGAAAGAGCAGGTGTCCGTGAGCAGGACGCGCTCTCCGCGCGCGGCCAATCCGCGCCCTACTGCGGCGACCAGACTCGTCTTGCCGACACCGCCGGCGAGAGAGAAAAGAGTCAGGACCGGGACGTGGCCTTCCATCCGCGAAGGCTGGAGTTCTTCGGGATTTCGGCCAAAAACGCCGCGCAGCGCATACCAGCGCGAGGCAACTCGTTCGCGGGATTGCTGCAGGGACTCGGTTCCCGGAACCGGCGATGGAGGCTGAGGCAGCAGGACGGGCTGCGGCAACAGCGTAGGAAGTGGGGCGCGGCTGGACTCCGGAGCAGCCGGCGATGTAGACGGCGCCGCAGCCAGAGGCAGAGGAGCGGCTGGCCCGGAAGCGGGGGTTTCGGCGAGCCATGCGGGACGCACCTCCGACGATTCGTGCTCTGGTTGCCTCTCGATGGAGTGGGGCTCGGGGGCGTCCCCTTCGCGAAAATAGGGAGCTCCGCTCAGACCGTGCCGCATGTGGGGCTCGGCGGGAGACCTGGTCGCCGGGGCGCGCTCGGCATCCGTCGGAATTTCAAAGCGCCGCTCGAATGGATCATCGCGGGGATTGTCGCGGCGCGCGGGAGCCGCCGCGCCGGCTGCTGCCTGCCGGTCGCTGGCCGGCAACAGATCTTCCCAACGGGGCCCTTCGCCTAGTGCGGGTGGCGATTTCTTTGCTTCTTCACGGGCCGTGCGGGCACGATCGGCCAGGGTCCGCTGCCGCATCTGGGCGCGCATCTCCTGGCGCGAAGCGCTGAAGTCACGATATTTCGCCCCATGCAGATTGGCCCAGGAGTAGAGCGTGGCGACGTCGTCGGCCTGGTCGCCTGGGTCCGGGGTGCGCGTATTCCTGGCATTCTCGTCCGGCTTCATGATGATGTTGTCCTCGGACAACGGCGGGTCGGCTGCTTCTTCATCGACGGCCGCGAGAGAGGCAAGGTAGCTGGGGTCCGTTTCCCGGCTGCGCCTCAGTTTCCACGGCAGCAAAACATCACTGTGATGTTCATCTCCCCAGCTCGGCATAGCCCTCCATTCGCTGGGTCACTGTTTGCTTTTGGATCAACCTGATGACTGCCCCGGAACTGCATTGGAAGTAGAAGTCTAGCTAAGTTAACCTTTTAAGCCATTGACAAACCATTCCTCTTCAGTAACTGCAGTACCGTTACGACAGGGGGGGATAAGGCCAACAGAATGTGCCACTCAGCGTGTTCCTGCGGAGTCTGTTCAGGTTTTGGGAGGCGGCACCGAAGCAGCGTTTCCAGTGCAATCGAGTCGCACCATTGCTGCGACCAGAGAGGGAAAAATCCCGCTCGCCCGCGGAACCGGAGGGTTCCATTTTGGAACGATTCGCGGCGCTTCGTTCGAACGAAGTCCTGGAGCGGCGCGAGGATCTATCAGGAGTTGGGGGGCTTTCCTTAGTGCGCCGTGGGTCGCGGGGGCATATTTACGCCTGATCGCGATGACGGGGAAACTCCACCGGGCCGTGGTCCGGTGTTCAGAAAAGGAGGAACACGGCTCTGAGACTCGGTCAGTGCGGTATATCATTTTCGCGGCGCAGAGAACATTGGATTGACCGCCGATGTAGTGGGGCGCCGGAAGGCGATATGAGATGGTTACGGTTTGGCCTTCTTCTGTTGGGGTTGGGCCAGCTCGCCCATGCGAGTCGCCGCATTTCAGTCGCCGATCTGGAACAGATGCTCGCGGCTCAGCACAAGGCGCACACCGCAGACGGTGACACAGCGAAGCAGCTTGAAACTCTGGAGTTGACAGAGCGACTGGAGGAACGCTCGCTCAGGAGCATCGTCGCCGCGGAGTCGCCGGGACCACAAACGCAGCAGGCACTGGAACTTCTGGCTGATCGCTCCGCCTTTCTCGATCCTCCTGTCAGCGACGTCCCGCAGCAGCCACCACCCAACTCAACCGCGCAAGAGTCGATGCTCACCGCTGCGGTTGATTTCGTAGCGGTTACCCTGCAACATCTTCCGGACTTCTTTGTGTCGCGCAGCACGCGGAGCTTCGACAACGTATCTACACAGTTCGTCAGCAGCCGGACGCTCGTGATTACTCCGATGCATCAGGTCGGCGCCTTCAGCGGCCAGATCACGTATCGCAACGGGCGGGAAGCGGTGCAGGCAGATGAGCAAGGGAAACGGATAAAGGTTGCGACAGGTTTACAGACCTGGGGCGAATTCGGCCCGATTCTCGCGATCGTCCTTGGAGATGCAATTAAGGGCGGCCATATTGTCTGGAGCCATTGGGAAACAGGACCAGGAGGCAAGAGAATGGCTGCCTTCCATTATTCGGTTCCTGAACGGGCTTCGCATTACCGGTTGAACTACTGCTGCACCTTCAATAGCTGGGTGCTGGATCCAACCAGGGATTATCGCGGCAGACCCGCGTACCACGGCACCCTCGATATAGATCCCGAAAACGGAGCGGTTTACCGCGTCACCGTTGAGGCCGATACAGTCGAGACGGATGTAATAGATCGCGCAGCTATCGCTGTTGAATATGGGCCGGTAGAGCTGGGCGGGAAAACCTATGTATGCCCCCTGCGCAGCCTGGCGCTGTCGGTAGACCGGTATCACCCCGGTATGTCCCTGATGGGAATCGAGCCGATTACGCGAATGAACGAGGTCCACTTTGTGGATTATCACAAGTTCGGAGCGACTTCCCAGATCGTCCCCAATGTGTCTCAGGCGGAAAAGCCAGGCACTCCGGAAAGTCAACAGGCAAAACCAGCTCTCGCTGAGGCCGAATCGGTTACCGCTGAACCGGGACCGGACACCACCGCACTCCCCGCCACAGCCCAGAGCGTGCGCCAAGCCGTTGCTCCGGTAATTCCGTCTGAGCCTTATTCGCCCGTTCCCACGGGCTCGAAGAAACAGACAATCCCGCCTCAGATGCCAGTCTTCAGAACTGTCACACAGAACGTCCTCGTCGACGTAGTCGTTACGAAGAAGGATGGCGACCCCGTCCTCAATTTGACGCCGAAGGATTTCACACTGGAGGAGGATGGGAACCCGCAACGCATCGCGTTCTTCGAGGAACACCGGGCAGGTAGCACGGCTCCAGATTCGAGGCCAGGCTCCGTGCCGCACTTTCCTCCTGAGACCTATTCGAATGTTCCTCCCATTTTCTCAGGCGACACTGTAAATGTGGTTCTTCTGGACATGCTGAACACATCGAGGAGCGGCCAGGTATTCGTGCGGCAGAACCTGAACCTCTTTTTCAGAAAGCTGCAACCATCTACGCCGGTCGCCATCTTTGTGCTGGGTCAAGACCTTCGCTTCGTGCAGGGATTCACCTCAGATGCATCGATTCTCACGCGTGCCTTCAACCAGAAGGGAAAGGAGCTGTTTCCGCAGAAGATCAAAAGCGACCTATGGCCATGACTCTGCGATGGAGGCGGAGGCAGAACTCCTCAGGTTGAAAAGCGTTGGTGCCAGCCCTATGGCAATCGAGGCAACGCGTAGCGGGCTGGACGAGATGGCCGCAGCCAGGCAGCAGAAGCAAATGGCCATGACGCTTGAAGCGCTTGACGATCTGGCGCAATTCCTTGCCGGAGTGCCGGGGCGCAAAAACCTGCTGTGGTTTGCAGAGACATTTCCTGTCCGATTGACTCCGATACTCCCGTCCGACGAAGGGAATCCGGCAACATCAGAGAATCCGTCCATCGCACATGGCCCTATCGCTCAGGATGATGTCGACCGGATCAGAGAGGTCTCCCATCGCATGACGGCGGCCCGAATTGCCGTGTATCCCATCGAGGCAGAGGGGCTGATGGAGGCACAGGAATTCAGCGCAAATTTAGCCGGTCCGGGATCGATTGAACAGAATCCCTCGATTGCTCAAGTTCCAGCGATGGCGGCGGAGCAGAATGCCGACCCTATACACCCTTTCGCAGAAAGCGCCCGTAGGCGTGCCGACACGATTATGGCTATGGAACAACTGGCCGAAGAAACCGGCGGCAAAGCATTTTTTAATACCAACGGGCTGGATGTTGCCGCCGCGCAGGCCATCGATAATGGCGCCAACTATTACACAATCGGGTATGTTCCCACCAACAAGGACGTGGATGGAAAATTCCGCAAGATCGAACTGACGGTTCAGGGAAAATACCAACTGTCGTACCGGCGCGGCTATTTTGCGGATTCCAGGACAGAGAGGCTTGCTGACGGCATGGCAGAGGGCCAGGCGGATCGTCTCCACTCGATGTTGAAATATGGCTTGCCAAATGCCACGGGGGTGCTGTTTGGGGTGAAAATCCTGTCTCAAACCTCGCAAGCTTCGTCAGGGAGAGTTGCAGGTGGCCAGAACCCGGATCTAAGTGAACCCTTGATCCGCTACGATCTCGAATTTTTCCTGCGGGCGAAGGATATCACGTTCACCGAGATGCCAAACGGGGTCCATCGGGCGCAAATTGAAGCGGGCCTGGCTGCTTATGAAAAGAACGGCAAGGCCATGAAGTGGAACACAGGCACCGCGACGATCAATCTTGCGCCCGATGCCTACGAAAAGGCTCAGGACACAGGCGTTCCCGTGGAAATGCGGATAGATCTGCCATCCAGACCTGGGATCACTCTGATGACGGGTGTTTGCGATCTTTCCTCGGGAGCAACAGGGACACTGGCAATTCCCGTGAAAAGTGCGGCTCCGTAACCCCTCGGCTTGGCAGGTCGGAATTTAGAGGGGATGGCCCCGGGGTTGCTAAAATCCTCTTCTGAAAACAGCCTGACGCCTTGAGCGCCCCGTCGAACGCGGGAAGGATCTCCAGCAGCAGGGGAACTTTGAGGTGCGTGGTGAGCCCGCTGGGACTCGAACCCAGGACCCACGCCTTAAAAGGGCGTTGCTCTACCAACTGAGCTACGAGCTCACATCTGATTGAACCTAGTTTATATCACCGGATGCAGGCTCTCTCCCCGTCAGCGCTCGCCCGTATCCGTCGAGGCGGCCAGGATGAAGATGCCGCTCTTGTGGGCGAAAACGTGAAGCGTGCTGTGCCGTCGGAGGCGAGGCGGCCGGCTAAACCAAAACCACTTCGATATTTTGTGCGCGAAGGATCTCCGCCGTCTCCGGCGGAAGATTTTTGTCGGTGATGACGCAGTGGATCGCCGAAGGAGGAACGATACGCGACAGGCTTCGACGATTGAATTTCGTGGAGTCGCAGACGGCGACCGCGCGCCGCGCCGCTTTCACCATTGCGCGGTTGACGCGGGACTCCAGAAAATTGGGGGTGGTCAGGCCGACTTCCGGATCGAAACCATCGACGCCGAGGAAAAGAATATCCGCGTGGATCTCCTGGAGAACGTCTTCGGCCAGCGGTCCTACCAGGGAAAAGGAATTCTTTCGCAGGCTGCCGCCGATGAGAATAACTTCGAGATTCGTGCTGGTGAGTTCGGCTGCGATGTTGACCGCGTTGGTGATCACCGTGAGCTGCGAAAAGCGCTTGAGTTCGTGGGCGACCGCGGTCGTGGTTGTACCGGAGTCGAGCATGACGCATTGGCCTTCCTCGACCATCTTTGCCGCCGCCACTGCGATCCTCTGCTTTTCCTGAGAGTGCTGCTTCTGCTTCTCTTTGAGCGTTGGGTCGAGCAGGGCGCTCGACTGAATGCGCAGGGCGCCACCGTGGGTTCGCTGCACTAAACCCTTGCTTTGGAGATATTCAAGGTCCTTACGGATGGTGATTTGCGAAATGTTCAGGTTGCGCGATAACTCGCCTACCAGCACGCGCCCCTGGCTCTGGATCAGGGAGAGAATGTGCTGGCGCCGCTCATCGATGAGGAGCAGGCCCTGTTCCGGGAAGTCGCTGTTCTCTGCAGTCGGTGCCATGGTTTCGTCTGCTTTCCTTCGGAAGAGTACACCAGGGGGCGCACCCTCGCCATCTTGCTCCAAACGGGGTGCAGGCCGCGAGGATCAACTTCGGTCATCGGTGGCGGCGCTCCGTGCAGGTACGGGCGACACCCATGAGGTCGATTGGACTCGGGCGCCACCGGCTTTCTGCGGCATCGGTAGACAGGTACCCGCGGGAACCCCGAGAAGTGCTTGACTTCAACCGAATTTCGGATTGCAATGATACATTACGTTTTATTACGATGCGTGGTGGATCGACAGCCCCGTCATTTCACGTGGGCCCGGAAGGAGACTGAAGAGTGGATCCCTTAGAAGGACTGCTGAAGCTAAGCGCGACCGAAAAGGCTGAGCGCGGCCTTGAACACACCCCCGCGGAGATAACGCAACAGCCGGGCACCTGGATCACGACCTTCGATCGTCTCCACCATCGGCAAACCGAACTGCAGAATTTTCTGTCGCAAGCCGGACTGCGCAGTGCGCCGCAGGAACGTCCGGTGGTTTTTCTCATCGGCGCAGGCACCTCCGATTACATTGGGCGCTCATTGCATCACCTGCTGCGCAGCCGATGGCAGTGCCAGGTGATCCCGGTGGCGAGTACGAGCCTGCTGACCGATTTTTCCGACTACGTGCTTCCTGGGCAGCGCTATTTGTGGATTTCGTTTTCCCGCTCCGGCGACAGCCCCGAGGGAGTGGCTGTTCTGGAGAGGGCGCTGGCGGAATGTCCCGGCATCTCTCACCTTCTGGTGACCTGCAACGCCAGCGGGCGGATGAATAAGGCGGTTGCGGGGCGAGCGAATTGCCTCTCGATCGTGCTCGATGACGCCACGAACGACCGGGGGCTGGCGATGACCAGTTCCTTCACGAACATGGTGCTGTCCGGCCAGATCCTGGCGCATGCCTGGAGCATGGAGGAATACGAGACGATTTTGCGAGCCCTGATCAGCGCAGGAGAGAGATTTCTGCCCCAGGCGGCGACGCTCGCTTCTGAACTTGCCGGCTCAGGTTACAAGCGCGTTTGCTTCGTGGGATCGGGCGCGCTGGTGGGGACGGCGATGGAGTGCGCCCTCAAAGTCCTGGAGTTGACTGCAGGCAAAGTCCAGACCATGAGCCAGCCGACGCTGGCACTGCGCCATGGACCGATGGCTGCACTCGATCAGGACACTTTATTTGTGGCGCTGGTTTCGAGCCAGTCGCAACGCCGGCAGTATGAAGTGGATCTGCTGCGGGAAGTTGGCAGCAAAGACCTGGTGCGAACGCGCGTCGCCGTCGCTACGGACCCGGGCTCGCTGCGGGCTGAAGCTGATTTCGTGCTGACGGCCGAGACGCTGGACCCTGTTCCCGATCTCTACCGTCCGGTGCTGGACGTGATCTTCGGTCAGCTACTGGGGCTGTTCGCTTCGATCCAGTCTGGATTGAAGCCTGACCTGCCGAGCCCCAACGGTGCGATCAGCCGCGTGGTCCAGAATGTGGATATCTATTAGACCTGCCGGCGGAGATTGGGGCGGAGCGTGAGCGAGCCGTCGTCGTTGAGCTTCTGGCGGCAGGCCCATCGCACCGGGTGGAGCATTCCCTTCACCTCGATCTCGGCTCGCATGCGCAGCCCCTGCCATTTTGTTCTCGAGGGCAGCACAAACTGGGCCTGGCGAATCTTGCCGGGCAGCGGATAGCCGGGATCGAGACAACCGCTTGTCAGCACGCGGCGATTCTCGTCTTCCACCGTTACGCGCAGCACGCCTGGCACGCCGGCAATCCCGTCGTTGGCGAAGCCGGCGATGATGCCCACCGAAGCACCGTCGTTGTAGCTCCAGATCCACGACGGCCGGACGCGGTAGCCGATCCGGCGGTTGATGCGGTCGAACCATTCCGGACAGGCCTGGTAGTACGCGGCAAGAGTCGCTGGATCGATCTGGTGAAAATTCCAGAGCGACCAGTAGTTCGCTCCGACATCGATCACGTGCGAGATCATGTTCTCCGCGGCAGAGATGCCTTCCTCCTGATCGGCAGGATCGGGAAGCCTGCCCGGAAGGCCCTGCTCCAGCAGGGCCGCAATCCACGGAGGACGGTTGCTCAGGGCTTCGATCTGCTCGTTCTCGATGAAAATGGTGTCGCTGCGAATCCAGTTGTTGCTGCGCACGCTGCGGTCGAGCACTTCGGAGTTGCCGACGCGGCTGAAGTCCGGCTGCGTATTCGTGAGCAAGGGAGTCCGGGTGAAGTGCTGCAACTGGACTTCGAGCATGCGGACCCACGTGCGCTCCGCCGTCGCATAGTCGGGGAAGGGATTATTGCTGAAGGGCCAGGTGTGTCCTTCTCCCCAAAAGCCGTACATGAAGGTGTCGATGAACTCGATGTCCGGACTGCCGTTGAACTCGGCGGCGAGAAGACCGACCAGTTCCGCAAAAGACTGCTGGAAGAACGGATCGTCAAAACGCGGTTGATACCGCGAGTACGGATTCGCAAGAAATCGCTGTGCGGCCGCGCGATCTTCCGGGTTGCCGAGAATCAGATCGACCTTCGGCACCCGGTCCAGCACGAAATCGGGGAGAGCCGGTGCATGCGCATAATCCGGCGCGCTCATCTGAATGCGAAAGCCGAGACGCTTGCCGTATTGCCTGCCCAGATCCAGCGTGTGCTTGAAATACTCGGGCAGCTCCAGACGTCCAGGACGCGGCTGCACCTCTCTCCATGTCGGACGCAGATAGAGCTGCTGCCCCAGCGGAAATCGAACCAGCTCCTCGATGGCCTTTGGGATGTCTTTCGAGTGAATCTCGTCGGTCCCCTTATCGGCGGTGATGTAGGTGACGAGGCCTTTGCCGTAGTTCGGGACCACATCGTCGGACGGAGTCGTGGTCATGACCACGTCGTCCCCGGGGATCACGGCATCGGGCGGATATTGCGGGAAGGGGCCCTGATTCAGCCGGTCATTCACCGCAGGACCGGAACCGAAGTCGTATTTTCCCCAGTTATGCGCCGGCACTAAACCCCGCGCCTGCCGGGCGCCCAGTCCAGCGGCGGCTGCTACTGCGCTTCCTTTCAGGAAATCTCTGCGACGCATTGGATTCGTTTCCTTCCCGCGGTCTGCTACACCAAAATGACTTCGATCTTCTGATTGCGGAGCGCCTCTGCCGTCTCGTGAGGCAGGTTCGAATCCGTAATGACGCAATGAACCGCAGAGGTGGGCGCGATGCGCGAAAGGCTGCGCCTGTCGAACTTGGTCGAATCGCAGACTACGACCACGCGCCGCGAGGCTTTGACCATGGCCCGGTTCACGCGCGACTCGAGGAAATTCGGCGTGGTGATGCCGGTCTCCACATCGAAGCCGTCGACACCGAGAAAGAGAATGTCGGCATGCATCTCCTCGAGCACGTCTTCAGCCAGCGGCCCCACCAGCGAGAATGAGTTTCTGCGCAGCGTGCCGCCGATGAGAATGACTTCGAAGTTGGTGCTGGTGAGGTCGGCGGCGATGTTGACGGCGTTGGTGATCAGCGTGAGCTGGGAAAAGCGCTTGAGGGCGTGCGCCACGGCGGTAGTGGTGGTGCCGGAATCGAGCATCACGCACTGGCCCTCCTCGACCATGCGCGCGGCTTCTTCGGCAATGCGGACCTTCTCTTCGGAGTGCAGCTTCTGCTTTTCCTGGAGGGAGGGATCGAAGAGCGCGCCGGAGAGCAGACGCAGGGCTCCGCCGTGGGTGCGTTGTACGAGACCGCGCGACTGCAGGTGCTCGAGGTCTTTGCGGATGGTGATTTGCGAGATGCCGAGTGTGCGCGACAGCTCTCCCACCAGCACGCGGCCCTGACTATGGACCAGAGAGAGAATATGCCGGCGCCGTTCGGCGATCAGCATCTGGCTGCTGTCGTTCGGCTCTGCGTCCGCGGTGGCGGATGCGTGGGCCATGGCGCGGTCGCTGGCCTTGCCGTTGCCGGCCGTCGGTTCATGCCGCTTCATCGCTAGCCCTCTGAGCCATTGATTCGCCCCATCATCGTCGGCATCAGGGCAGCCGACGAATCTCCGCGGGATTGAAGCGCGTCGACATGGTTCCGGTGACGTGGACCTGCATCTGCTTCTGCGCTTTTTCGCCACCGAGACCCTGCGCGGTCACGGTGACGGTGTAGTCCCCTGCATCCGTCCAGGTGTGATTCGTGTTTTGACCGCTTGCAGTAACGCCGTCGCCGAACGTCCACGACCAGGCAACTGGGGAATCACCGCTCACCGGCTCGGCGGAGAGGCGAAGCGTCTCGCCGGACGCGATGTGATCGGGCGCATCGATGCGGATTTCCGGTGCGCTCACGGCGACACTGCTGTCGATGAGCTTCACCATCCTCACGGACTCGGCCGGAATGGTGAGATGGATCGCGCCACCGGTCACACCAGGCAGATCCTTCTTCTCCAGCACGTCGGAGAGCGAATACGACGCGGCGGATGGAAGCCCGATGCGATCGAGAGCAATGGTTCGCTCGACCGGCTGCTTCGTCCAGTTGAAGACCGTGAGAATGCTCTGCCGCGGCGATTCCTTCAGGAAGAAGATGGTGGGCTGCCGATCCTGCTCGCGGTAGTCCATCAGATCGATGGGTGTGGACGAGCGGCCGAGCTGAACCATGTCGATGAGGTCGCGATTCTCAATGAGCGCAAGCCGATCCGCCTCATGCTCGAGCGTGGGCAGGTTATCGCCGATCTCAAACATCCCCGCAGTTACCGCGGCCAGCGCGATGGCGGCGCGGGCTTCGTCCAGCGTCGCGGGCTTGCGGCCTTCGTGCCAGCTCTGGTCGGCGATGGTCTGCGTGGAGACCGCGAAGGCGTCGGGATCGGCGACGAAGTAATTGCGGTTCATGTAGTAGCGTGCGGCGATGCCTGGCTCGGCCTCCCTCGTCGCGTCGAAAGTGTGGCCGGTGTCCTGCGAAATGCGCCCGTAGTCAACAAAGCCGACAGGATTTAGCATCACGCTGCCGTCTTTATCGAGAAAAACATCGTCGCCGACGGCCTTGCGGATGATGCCGAGGCCGATGCGCTGCGCCTCCATGGCGGTGGTGCCGGGTTTGTAGTAGTAGCCTTCGATGGCGCTGTCGTCCATGAAATCGAGTTTGATGTAGTGAATGCCCCACTTGTTGACGAGATCCGTGTAAGTCCGACGCAGATCATCGGCAGCGCCGGGATTCGTCACATCCAGCATGTAGAGCGTGTCTTTGCCATCGACCACATCGCCCGCCGGAATCGGCTCGCCTTTGGCGTTTTTGATCAGCCAGTCGCGATGATGCTGATAGATCCAGGCTCGCTCAGAAACCTCGAAGGGCGCGGTCCAGATGCCAGGCGTCAGACCCAGGCCACGCACCTTGTATTCGAGCGGCGTGAGCCCATGGGGAAAGAGCGTGGCGTTGGGCGAGGTATATTCGCCGCGCGCATACTGGTAGCCCTCGTCGATATGGAACACGCTGTAGCCCAGCGGCAGCAGGTGCTCGGACTCCCACTGCGCGTTGGTCAGCGCGGCGCCTTCGTTCAGGCCGAAGTAAAAGGCGGTCCAGCTCCACCAGCCCATGAGCGGCGGCGCGGTGCGGGGATGGTGGATCTGGCGGATCAGCGATCCATAGGTTTCGAGCTGACGATGGTAGTCCCGGCTCACGCTGAGCAGCACGCGTTCGGAGTCGAGGTGATCGCCGGCGGCGACCTCGAGGCTCAACGGAATCCGATCCTCAGCCGGGGAATTCTGCAGGGAGTTTTCCTCCTCGAGTTCGGTGGTGCCGGTGGACTCGACTTCGTACGAGGTCATCTCCGGCGCGGCGCCCGCGGCGAGGTGGAGACGCAGAATCGTCATGAATTTGTCGGAAGTGAGCGCGCCGACGAAGAGGCTCTCCTTGCTCTCGCGGTTGTAGATCAGCTGGCTGCCGACGGCGCGATGCATGCGATTCGGCTGCCGATACGGGGCGTCGGCCAGATCGTGAATCTGCATCGCCGGACGGTCTTCGCTGAAGCTGTCCGAGAGTACGCGATCCTGCGCTGCCGGCGCCATCGAGGTTCACGACATCGGCGCCACTTGCGTCCACGTTGCGAATCGCCTCGACATGGATGATGTGCCCGGTTGTGTTTTCGACGGTGACCTGCACATCGGCAAAGGGCGCATCGCGGTCGACGCGCAAGCGGTAAACGAGGGTAGGCGCTCCTGCCAGGCCCGTCGCAGTCACCTCCCATTCCGTCGCCGCGCCCAGCTCGGTCGTAGCCTCGGTCTGATGCACTGCGATGTGCGGATAATCCGTGGCGCGCAGCCAACGGCCGTCGACCTGTGCCGCCACTCCGGCAGTGAGAGCGAATCTCTCGCCGCCCGGCACGCCGAGGCTGTAGCGGCCATCGGGCCCAACCTGGACCCGCAATCCCGCAGTCTGCGCGCTTCCCGAGGCGGCGCAACCGGCCGCCATCGCGGCCAAAAGCAGGCCGCTCGCAACACCGCAGCCACGTCGTCTTCCGTCGTCTTTCACGGGCAATCCTCCGGCTGGTTCTCGATCCGCAGAATTTCGTTTAATTTCGTTTAAGTATCAATACGGTATCGGAGAGTAGTCGGTTTCGCGCCAGGTGTCAAGGCATTGGGATCGCCTGCGAATGCGCGCATCACTGGGCAAATGCGGGGGAAGAGGCGAGGCTCTGGGTTCACGGAAGCCGCTCCGGGCGTCGATTTCGAACCAAACTCATTGTCGGCAATCGGAAAAGAATGGTAATAATACGGAATCTCAGAAAAGCATCTCTCGGGAATCGCTGGAAGCATCGACTGCATGGCGCAGCTTCGACCTCACCATCGCCGGAGAAGTGAACCTCGACCTGATCCTCTACGGGCTTCCGGAAGCCATCCCGCTCGATCGCGAGATTCTGGCCAGCAACTTCGAACTGACGCTGGGCAGCTCCTCGGCGATCCTCGCTCATAATGTTTCGCTGCTCGGGGTGCGGACCGGATTCATCACCCGCGCCGGCGGCGATGAGATGGGGCGCATCGCCATGGAGCGGCTGGGGGAAAGCCTGGTCGACCTCTCTCATTCCATCCACTCGGCCGGCGGCAGCAAGACTGGCGTCAGCATTCTGCTCCATCATGGAGCCACGCGGCGGATCCTTACCTATCCGGGCATCATGTTCGAAATGACGTGTGCCGATCTCGATCTCGACTACCTTTGTTCGGCGCCGCATTTCCATCTGTCGTCGCTGTTCCTGCAGCAGGGCCTGCATGCCGGGCTGGCGGAGCTGTTCCGCACGCTGAAACAGCGCGGGCTGACGATTTCGCTCGACACTAACGACGATCCGGACGACCGGTGGGATGGCGTTCTGCATGAGCTGCTGCCGTATGTGGATCTGCTGCTGCCCAATGAGGACGAGATTCGCCGCATCGCGCGCCGCGACACGGTCGAGGCCGCGCTCGACGTCCTGGGTGCGCAGGTACCGCTCATTGCGGTCAAGTGCGGCTCGCGCGGCGCGCTGATCCAGCGCGGCTCGGAGCGCATCACTGTCCCGTCCGTGCGCGTATCGCCGGTGGACACGATCGGCGCCGGCGACAGCTTCAACGCAGGTTTTCTCTCCGCCTGGCTGCGGGGCGCCGATCTCGAAACCTGCGGTCGCGCCGGCAACGTGACCGGCAGCTCTTTCCACGCAGCGCCCGGGCGGTACGGAGGCGTTTCGCGATCGCGCACTGCGGGAGGAATTCCTGCGGCAGCACGCATTCCCGTTCGCGTAGTGCGGCGAGTACTGGAGGACCCCCTGGAGTCACCGACGATTACGAATCCGGCAAGCGGCTCCGGCCTGCGGCGCGCGCTGAAGCTCCGTCACCTCATCCTCTACGGCATCATCATTATTCAGCCCACCGCGCCGATGGGCATTTACGGCGTGGTCAGCAATGCTGCGCGCGGGCACGTGGTCACCACGATCCTCATCGCCATGGTGGCCATGCTTCTCACCGCCGTCAGCTATGGGCGCATGGCGCGCATCTATCCGAGCGCCGGCTCTGCTTATACCTACGTCGGGCACGAGATCCATCCCATGGCGGGCTACGTGGTGGGCTGGTCGATGCTGATGGATTACATGCTGAACCCGATCATCTGCGTGATCTGGTGCAGCGCGGCCGCCGCGAACATCCTGCCGCAGGTCCCCTATGCGGCTTGGGCGCTGGCCTTCGTGATTCTCTTCACCGGACTCAATCTGCTGGGCGTCCAGGCGTCGAGCCGCGTGAACGCTCTGCTCGCTCTGGGGATGGGCATCGTGGTGGTCATCTTTCTGGGCTACGCCATCCGCTACATCGCGCTGATCGCGCGCCCCAGCGGCTACACCTGGCTGGTGCCCTTCTACGATCCGGCGCGCTTTCACGCGAATCTCGTACTGCACGGCACGTCGCTCGCGGTTCTCACCTACATTGGGTTCGACGGTATCTCGACGATGTCGGAGGAGGTTGAGAATCCACGGCGCAACATCATGCTGGCGACGGTGCTCACGTGCCTTGCGATCGGCGTGCTCTCCGCCGTCGAAGTCTACGTGGCGCAGCTTGCCTGGCCGGCGACGGTTCCCTTCCCTGAGAAAATCGTCGACACCGCCTACGTCCAGATCGCCCTGCGCGTGGGCGGACACTTTCTTTTCCAACTGCTGAACGCGACTCTGCTCCTCGCCAATCTCGGCTCCGGCATTGCTGCGCAGTTTGGCGCAGCGCGCCTGCTCTACGGCATGGGAAGAGCCAACGCTTTGCCGCGCGACTTCTTTGGCGCGGTGAGCGTCCGCAATAGCATCCCGCGCAACAACGTGGTGCTGCTGGGCCTGATCACGCTGGGCGGCTCGTTTCTGCTGACCTACGAGAAGGGCGCGGAGTTGCTCAACTTCGGCGCCTTCATCGCCTTCATCGGCGTCAACCTGGCGGCGTTCATCCACTACAAGCTGCGCTCGCGCGAGAAAGTGCTGTTCGCCGGCGCCATTCCACTGGCCGGCATTGCCATCTGCACCTTCATCTGGTTCAATCTCAGCCGCAACGCCAAACTGCTGGGCGCTGCATGGATCATCGTCGGCCTGCTCGTCTACCTGCTGATGCGGGGCAGGCGCGCGGCAGATTCCACTCTCGAGGACGCATTTTGATCAAGCCAGCCCGCACCCTGATTCGCCACTGTCTTCCGCTCGTGCTCTCCGCCGTCGGCCTGCCGGCCTGCCATGCGCAGTCCGCCGTCTCTCAGGATCACCTTCGCCTGCAGGGCCAAGACATCTCCGTCGAGGTCCGCGCAGGCGAGGAACATTTTCGCGGGCTGCACGTTACGGATGCGCTGGCCTCCCGCACCCTCGAGTTGCCCGAAGCTTTCGTCCTGACGATGAAAGACGGCACTGTGCTTCGATCTTCTGCGATGAAGATGGACGCGCCATCCTCAAGCGACTTGCCCGAGGGATCCGCCGCGAGCCATGATCCGGGCCGCCGCATTTGTGCCGACTTCTCCGACTCCCGCTTCTCCGGAACGCTGCACTGGTGCCTGCCGATGCGCGAGCACGCCGGCTATTTCCGGCAGGAGCTGACCATCCATGCCGGATCGTCCGACGCGGCCATCGCCGAAGTGCGCATGCTCGACTTCCGCGATCCCGGAGCGCATGTCTCCGGCACCGTTCGCGGCTCGCCGGTCGTAGACGCCGGCATGTTCTTCGGCTTCGAGCATCCGCTCTCCACCGCGCATGTCAATGGCAATCACGTGGTCGCGTCGCTGGCCCGCGTTCTGCCGCTCCGCGCCGGGCAAAGCACGACCTATTCCTCGGTGGTGGGCGTTGCTGCACCCGGGCAGATGCGCCGCGCCTTCCTCCATTACATTGAGAGCGAGCGCCCCCGCGCCTACAGCCCCTTCCTCCACTACAACTCCTGGTTCGACATCGCCTATGGCGGCGCCTACAACGAGACCGACGCGATCGATCGCATCCACGCCTTTGGCCGCGAGCTTGTCGACCGCCGTCACGTGGAGATGAATTCCTTCCTCTTCGACGACGGCTGGGACAATCCGAGTTCGATGTGGGGCTTTAACAGCGGCTTCCCTGACGGCTTCACGAAAACCGCGGCCGCTGCCGAGCAGATCCACGCCGGTGTGGGCGTCTGGTTCTCGCCCTGGGGCGGCTACATGGAACGACGCAAGGAGCGCATCGCCTACGGACGCGCCCACGGCTACGAAATCATTAAAGACGGATACGCGCTCTCCGGCCCGAAGTACTACCACCGCTTCGAGCAGGTATGTCTGGAAATGGTCGACCGCTACGGCGTGAACCAGTTCAAGATCGACGGCACGGGCAACGCCGACCGCGTCTTCCCGGGGAGCGCCTTTGACAGCGACTTCGACGCCGCTATCCATCTGATCGAGGTCATTCGCCAGCGTAAGCCCGGCATCTTCATCAACCTGACCACCGGAACCTATCCTTCCCCCTTCTGGCTTTTCTATGCCGACTCCATCTGGCGCGGCGGCGAGGATGATGGGTTTGCCGGCGTGGGCTCGTCGCGCCAGCAGTGGATCACCTACCGCGACGAGCAGACGTACCGCAACACCGTTCGCGGAGGCCCGCTCTTCCCCATCAACTCACTCATGCTGCACGGCATCATTTATGCGAAACTCGCCGACCGTCTCAGCTCCGATCCGGGACACGACTTCCCTGCCGAGGTCCACTCTTACTTCGCGACCGGCACGCAGCTGCAGGAGATGTACATAACGCCCTCGCTGCTCACTTCTGCCGACTGGGACACGCTGGCGCACGCCGCCAAATGGGCGCGGCATAATGCGGACATCCTTGTCGATAACCACTGGATCGGCGGCGATCCGGGACAGCTCCAGGTTTATGGCTGGGCCGCGTGGAGCCCGAGGGGATGGATCGTCACCTTGCGCAATCCTTCGGATAAGCCGCAGTCGTTCAGGCTGCATTTAGAATCCGCACTGCAGGTACCACGGGGTGCGACGGTCAGCGGCATGACGACGGACCCGTTTAGCAAGTCCGATGCAGCGGCTGTTCATCTCAACCTGCATCACGCCGAAATTCACCTGGCTCCGTTCGAGGTCCGGACCCTGGAATCCGCCGAATCCGCGCAGGCAGATGCTGAGCCTCAGTGAGCGGCCTTTGGGATCGATGAGCGAGGTTCAGAGGCCGCAACGCACCCTGCCATTGCCGCCGTTATTCAAACCATGCCACGCCGCCGCGTTCCAATGCCGGCAGCGTGAAGCTCATTCCGTCACCCGAGGCCTGGCCCTCTACCGTTGTCTCCGTACCCAGAAACGGCAGCCAGTGCAGCTTCTTGCCCGGCGCGGCGGGCACTGTTACGCGAATCTCGCTCTGCGCCGTGGGCGTTTCGTTCTGCCCCGCCCGCAGCCCGGAGAAGTTCGCGAAGAAGAGAGTCGTCCGACCATCCACACGCGCTTCGTGGACGACAACGTTCTGCGATGCGCTGACCTGGACATCAGTGTCCGTCGCGATCGCATGCAGCAGGTCTGCCTCACTCCCCGGGCTGACACTGTAGAAATCCATTTGCGCCGCATCGAGGTACCGGATCTCCGGCTGATCCGGAAACCGCTTCGCTTCCTTTAGTCCCGCCAGCCGAGCATCCGTCTTGCCGGTGAGGACGACGTGGCCGCCGCCGACCGCAAAGCTCTTCACACCGGCGGATTCCTGCTCGCTGAGGACGCGGACATCGGGCAGCACCAGCACCTTGCCGTGAAACGCGCCCAGGGTGCGCGCCGTGACGATCCGGAACTGCACGTGATTCTGCAGCAGCATCAGCAGCACGCCGCGATAGGCCGCGACAAATTCTTTCGGATAGTAGTTGCGTGTCGTGTCGGAGAAATAGACGCCGGTTTCGCCCTCCGGCCGCCGCTCGGCGCCGAAGATGTTCTCGTGCGCCGCGATCCAGTGGAAGATCTGCTTGCGCGTGGGCATGTCGTTGGAGCCCGACATCACATGCCCGCGCGCATCCCAGAAATTCGCGCCCGCGGTCAGCTCGGAATTCGCCAGGGACAGCATCGCCGGGCGCGGCTGCACGTTCTTCGCGCCGTCCCACGAGTAATTCAGAATCCATGTCGGCTTTGTTTCGCCCGCGAAGGCGCGGAAGCTGCGCATGCCGATCTGGTAATTGAACCAGTCGAAGGGCGAGCGCGAAGCGGCGGTGTGATCCTCGCTGTCGCCGAACTCGTACTCGTGCGCGATCGCATCGACCACGGGATAGAGTTGGTAGACATCGGAGCCGACCCGCGGCGCAGCCTCCTCGATTCCCGGATAAATCTCCGGAATGAGGGCGATATTCGGATTCACGGAGACCGCGTTCTTCCGGATCTCCGCCAGAAAGTCGTCGATGGTCTGAATGCGGAAGTCGATCCATTTGCGGAAGCCAGGATCGTCCGGATCGTCAAGTTTGATGTCCTTGCGCGCGTCGAGTCCCGTGGCCTTCTTAAAGGCGGCGACGGTGGCGTCGTCGAAGCTGGCCCAACTGTCTTCCCATCCCGTGAAGTGTGTCATCCAGTAAGGAATGTCGACGTAGATCCCGTCGATGCCGGTTGCGGCGATCTGCCGGATCCGCTGCATGTAAATCTTCCGCCACGGCTCGGCGTAGGGGCTCACCCACACATCCTCTTCGCCGGGACGGATCCAGAACGCCGACTTCGCTCCAAAGATAGCGGGCTGCCCGGTGATCTTGCGCTGCAGCCAGTCAGGATGCTCCTTAGCCAGCGTGTGCGGCCCGTCCGCGTTGAGGGAGATGCACTCGGTCCCGGCAATATAAACGAAGGCCTTGTTACCGGCCTTGTGCGCCGCTTCCGCCAACAGGCGGATCGCCTGCAGCTTTACGGTGGGATCGAGAAAACTCTCGTAGCGCCCTTCGATATCGTTGTCCACCTCGATGCCATAGACACCGCTGGCCTGCGCCTGCTGGACAATCTGCTGCGCATTGGTGGGGGTCAGGGGATAGGCGGCGATCCGCACCTTGCGCATCCACGCGCGTGCCGGCCCGTCAAATTCCTGCGCCAGCGCAGCCGCGCCGCAGGTGAATCCGAGAGCAACCAGCAGAGCCGTTTTGCGGACGAATATCCGTGACGCAGCAGACATAGAAGCACCTCGATCTTCGTGAGAAAAGAAAGGGAGGGCGGCGCCGCCAGCGGCTCCGCCTGGAGGCAAAAACGTCAGAACTGGTAACGCGCGCCGAACTGCAGGTGGCGCGGCGTGTAGCCGGCCGCTGTCGAGCTCACGATCCCGAAGGTCGAGTCCTGATAGCCAAAGTCAGGAAACGCAAACCGCGGCGTGTTGGTGAAGTTGAACAGGTCGACGTGAAACTCCATGCGGCTCTCCCGCGGCAACGTCAGCGACTTCATGAACGACACATCGAAGTTGCGGATGCTGTCGCCGCGAATATTCGAGAAGTAGCGCGGGGCGTTGCCCGGCTGCTGATCGCCCGGATCGGCAAAGCAATTCTGATTCAGATACGGCTGCTGCGTGTACGCCGCGTTGTGCATGCTGATGCCGGTCTTGACCTGCGAGCAGGTCACGTCCGGCCGCTGGTTGCCGTCGGCCAGGCGCGGACTGCCCATGGTGATCGGCATGGGCGTTCCCGTCTGATAGGTGATCAGCGTGGAGCCCTGCCATCCGCCGACAACGTAGTCCACCACGCGATTCATGTTCGCGCCGATCACGCGGCCGCGCCCGATCGGGGAGTCGGCCACCACAGCCGCCACGAACCGATTCGTCGCGTCGTTGGCGCTGATGGATCGCTCGGCCTTCAGGTTGTCGAGCTCCTGCGGGTTGCCGGTGTCAAGATATCCGACAAAGGCGTTGAAGCCCACCGAGGAATCGTCCTCCGCCTTCGCCCAGGTGTAGTTGCCTTCGAACGACAGATACTGGCTCTCGCGCTTCTGGAACCGCACCTGCATCGAGTTGTACCAGGAGTTTGCCGCCAGCTTGGGCAGCCCGGAGAAGACGCCGTCGTACTGGGGATAGGGACGCAGCAGATTGATCAGCGGCAGCTGGTCGTCGCCGTAGCGCGACTCCGGCTCGTTGAAGATCGCGCCCGGTCCGCTGAACAGCGGCTGGAAAGGATTGTCCACCAGAGCACTGAGCTGATCGCTGGTGTACTGGCGCCGGATATTGGAGTGGATAAAGTTGCGATTGCTGGTGCTGCTGTAGCCGCCCCACGGCAGATGCGTCGACCGATTCGCCGAATAGTCCACCCCCAGCACAATCTTCCACGGAAACGCGTGCTGGACTCCGAGGTTCCACTGGTAAATCTCGGCGTTGCGCGCCGGCTCCAGGTCGAGATTGTTTCCGTCGGACAGCCCCCAGTCGGCGAGCTTGCCATAGGCCTGGCCCTGGGGCTGGGGAATGCCGCCCGGGAACGGATTCTCCAGGGTCGCAAAGCGGGTCTGGTAGTTGTCTTTGCTGAAGAACACGGACGGGCTCGCGGCAAAGGCCGGGCCGGGATACTGGAAGTTGGTCGCCACGTTCAGCCCGTAGTAAATGCCGGCGCCGCCCCGCACTACGGTGCCGGGATTGACTTGCCAGGCAAAGCCCAGCCGCGGCGCCACATTGTTTCGGTCCACCGGCACCGTGCGCATGCTGTTGCTCGCGAAAGTCGTTGCTCCCGGCGGGGCATCCATGCCCGGCTGATAGGCACTCAGTCCCGGAACCGGCTGCCCGCTGCTCAAGGTAAAGTCGCTGAACTCGACGTAATTGTGGCGTTCCGCGTAAGGGGTGCTCCACTCGTAGCGCACGCCGATGTCGAGCGTCAGCTTCGCCGTTACGTGCCAGCTGTCCTGGGCATAAAACCCGGTTTCCCGAGACATATCCGCCACCGCCGGCTGCACGTTGATGCCGCCGGTGTCGCCGTAGCCGATCAGAATGTTCGCAAACGAATTGCCCTGCGTCCCGCCGGCCGTGTCATAGGGATTCTCCGACGACACCGTCTGGTCGAAGCTGAAGTACCCGGTGGGATAGTTCGGCTGATCGAAGTTGTTGTAGAAAATGCGCTGCTCTCCGCCGAACTTGAAGTTGTGCTGCCCATGCGTCCACGAGAAATTCGAGGAGTAATCCAGGAGCGTGTGCGCGAACCTCGTATCCACGCAGCATTGGCTGTAGAGCGGCGTGAAGCGCGAGTAGTCGCCGTAACTGTTGGGCAAAATCGACGGCATACGGGGAATGCCGTTCGCGGCGTCCAGATACGAGGGGAATCCAATGGTCGTCGGATCGGGCGTCTTCGTGTACGAAGGCTGAGAGACGCGGTCGATTCCGAAATGGCTCACCCACACTGTATTCGCCGTTGGAGAGAAGGTGTATTCCAGCCCGTCGTTGTAGAACGAGCCTTTGTAGTTGAGACCGTCGTTGAAGATGTCGTCGGTGAAGACGCCTGGCGTGCTGCCGTCGTTGTGCTGATAGCTGTAGCGGGCGCTCAGCCGCGAGCGCGAGCTGAAGTTCTGGTCGACTTTGATGTCGAACTGCTGGGTGTTCGACGCGGCCAGGACCACATCGCGGAAATTGTTGGTTCCAATCCCCGCATCGCCCGGCTGATTCGCCTTCGGATACAGGTTCAGAATCGCCTGGCCCACCGGGTCCCATTCGCCCTGGGGAATCATGTTGCCGTTGTAGGCCGTCCGGTCGCCGTTGGCGTCTGTGGTGAAGGGGTCGAAGATCTGGTTCTGCACCAGATTGCCGTTGGCATCATAAGCCATGGTCTGCGAGAAGTCGCCCTTGCGCTCCGCATCGGTCGGCACCGTGGCGACAATGTTCACCGGCTCGCGGTCCCGCACGATCGACAGATCGCCGAAGAAGAAGGTCTTGTCCTTCCTGACCGGGCCGCCCAGCGTAAAGCCATACTGATCCTGCTGGTGATCGGGAACCGGTCCGGTGTTGAAGAAGTCGCGTGCATCGAAAGCCGCCCGCTGCCCATACCACCAGCCGCTGCCGTGGAACTGGTTGGTGCCCGACTTCATCACCGTATTCACGACCGTGCCACCGTTGTTCCCGTACTCGGCGGAGAAGCTGTTGTTCTCCACCTTGAATTCCTGGAGCGCTTCCACCGAGGGCTGGTAGTAGACGTTGGTGGTGCCGCCTTCGCCCTGCTCCGGAGCGCTGAGCAGATCGCCGTCGAGGCGGATATCCGCAGTCGCATTGCGCTGCCCGTTGGACACAAAATTCGTTCCGCTGGGATAGGAATCCTGGGTGCCCGAACCGGTCGCCTCGGTCACGCCACCGGCCAGAAACGTCAGTCCGAACGAGTCGCGACTCATCAGTGGAATCTGCACGAGATACGTGCTGTTCACGTCGGTCCCCAGCGTCGCATCTTCTGAGTCCAGCAGCACCGGGATCGCGTGGACGACGACGTTAGTCGCCGCGCTCGCCGGCTTCAGCGTTGTATTCAGCGTGGCCTTCTGGTTCACCGTCAGCACGATCCTGTCCTGCTCGACGGTTCCGAATCCCTTCGCTTCGATCACCATCTTGTAGGTTGAGGGCGGCAGCGCGCGAAAGAAATAGTCTCCCTGGCCGTTGGTTTGTGCGGTCCGCGCGATGTTCGTTCCGACGTCGGTCAGGGTGACCGTTGCTCCTGGAATCACCGCGCCGCTGACATCGCTGATCGTCCCGGCCAGGACCCCTTCGTTCGTCGATTGCGCGAATGCCAGCGAACCAGGGAGCAGGATCGCAAGCAGAGACGCGCACGCGAGCCAACAAATCTTGCGCATTGAAGCCTCCAGATCGCATACGAAACATTGATTCATTTCCTCTTGTTTCGTATTGAGTCCTTGTAATCCGGTTGGGCTCACGTGTCAAGGGGTATCTCTGAATTGCCCGTCCCTGCCGGAAGCACCAGTCCTGCAAAATCACGGTCCCGCAGTGGTGAACCTCAATCGAAACAGGGTGATCAGCGATTCATTATGTTTTCTATTGATTTGTTTTATCCGCGCCCCGAACGCCCTCAAAAATCCGGGTTCGCGATCGCGACCACGACGGATATCCCGGTTTCGATTCTGGAGTCACTGACCGACGATCGAAGATGCATGAGGCACCCGCTATCGTTCAGCGGCGGTCCATGAAGTGGATCTCGGGCAGGGCCTGGAGGCGATCGGCTGCGGACTCCGGTGTGATGTCGCGCTGGGGCATGCCGAGCATTTCGAAGCCGACCATATATTTGCGGACGGTGGCCGAACGCAGCAATGGCGGGTAGAAGTGTGCGTGGAAATGCCACTCCTCGTGGGGTTCGCCATCGGTGGGCGCCTGGTGGAAGCCCATCGTGTAGGGGAAGCTGGTCTCGAAGAGGTTGTCGTAGCGCGTGGTGAGTTGCTTGAGGATGGCGGCGAGGGCGTCGCGGTCCGCGTCGGTGAAGTCGGGAAGCGAGCGCAGGTGGGGCTTCGCGATCACCAGGGTCTCGAAGGGCCAGACAGCCCACCAGGGAACGACCGCGAGGAAGCCGTCGTTCTCGGCGACGATGCGGACCTTCTCTTTGGTCTCGAGTGCGGCGTAATCGCAGAGCAGACAAGTGCCGCGGCTCGCGCGGTAGTCACGGAGCGAGTCAGTTTCAGCCTGGGGCTCGTCGGGAATGTGCTCGGTGGTCCAGATCTGACCGTGGGGGTGCGGATTGCTGGCGCCCATCATGGCGCCGCGGTTCTCGAAGATCTGGACATAGCGGAAGTTGGGCTCCGCGCCGAGAGTACGGTACTCCTCGGTCCAGGCGTCGACGACGCGGCGGATGTCGGGGACCTGCATGCGCGCGAGGGTGAGGCTGTGGTCGGGGTGGAAACAGAGGACGCGGCAGCGGCCGCGCTCCTCACTCCACCGCAGCAATTCCGGAGTCCCCGGTTTTGGCTCGCTCGGGGGGGAGTCGGGGAGCAGGGCGGCGTAGTCGTTGTCGAAGACGTAGACGCTTTCGTACTTCGGCGTGAGGTGGCCGCCGGCACGGGTGTTGCCGGGGCAGAGGTAGCAGGCGGGATCGTAGTGGACGTTAGAAAACCCCGAGGACGGGTTGACCTCGCCCTGCCAGGGACGCGCGGTGCGATGTGGGGAGACGAGCACCCACTGGCGGCGGAGGGGGTTGAAGCGGCGATGCGGAAACTGGAGGTCGGACAATCGGGCTCCTGTTGGTGTTTTTTACGCCGTCGGCTTGTCGGGCACGGGCGCGGTGGCCAGATACTCGTTCGCGAAGCGTTGGGCGTACTCCTCGAGCAAAACGCGGACGCGTTCGGGATCGCCGCTGCGCACGATGAGTCCGGCATGGTGGTGCTTCTTCAGGCGCAGGACAATTTCCGGCGCGCTGAACATCGCGGTATCGGGGTCGGCGGTTTTCGCAAGACACAGCACGCTGCCGGCATAGAGAGCATGCGGCTCGGGTGCGCGATACGATGCGCCGCGGAGGTTCGCGACCTCGATGCGGGCCCACTCACGCCAGAGATTGACGCCGGTGGCGAGCTCGACGACGTCGGCAATGAAGGCGCCGCCGACGCGGGCCGCGGCTTCGAGGAAGTAATAGCGGCCGTCTTCCCTGCCCCGGATGTACTCGGCGTGGTTGACGCCGCGGGCCATGCCCATGGCCGGCATCAGTTGGGCGTTGATGGCGGTGAGCTGGCGTGCTTCCTCCGACGTGCGTTCCAGAATCCGAGTGGTGAAGACGCCGCCCTCGTGCATGACCTGCATGGGCGGCTTGCCGTAGCCGCTGACGCTCGCGAAAACGACGTGGCCCTCGCTGACGATGGAGTCGACGTGGAAGATGTCGCCGGGTACGAAGCGCTCGAGCAGATAGAAGCTCTGGCGGTCGCCGAGCTGTTCCAGCGTGCGCCATA
Source organism: uncultured Acidobacteriaceae bacterium (assembly GCA_963796895.1). Classification (GTDB taxonomy): domain Bacteria; phylum Acidobacteriota; class Terriglobia; order Terriglobales; family Acidobacteriaceae; genus Palsa-343. The sequence goes on along the minus strand of CAWCNN010000009.1, from coordinate 38,973 downwards.
CGTCGTCGGGAGAATGCATCTTCTTGATCCCGATCGCGGAGGCTTCGCTGCGCGGCTTGAGGACCCAGGGCGCGGGGACGCGCTGCATCCATTCGTGCAGTTCGCTGTGGACGAGGACGCGGGTAAAGTCGGGGACGAGCGCGCCGGACTGCTGCGCCTGTTCGCGCATGACGAGCTTGTCGCGGAAGTGTGCGGTGAGGGTGCGGCTCATCCCGGGAATACGCATGTGCTCGCGGAGATGGGCAACGGTCTCCATATCGAACTCGTCGAGGGCGACGATGCGGTCAAAGCGCTTCGAGCGGGCCAGATACGTCACCGTGTTGGTGACTTGTTCCAGCGTCAGCCCTGCCGGCATGGTATGAAAGTCTTCGAGGATGGCCTTGGGCCAGTCGGCGTTGCGCAGCTTGTCGACGGTGAGGAGAGCGACGCGGCAGCCGAGGGCGGCGCACTCCTGGAGGAAGGCCTGGCCCTTCTCGTAGGTGCTGATGCAGAAGATCCGCGGCTGTTCGGACGGATTCATCGGTCACTGGTGTTCTACCATAGCGACGGACCAGAACATAGAAACAAGAATGAGCGAACCTTTCGATTTTTCGGCGGTTGCGGTGGCCGGTCCGCAGGAGCGCGCGACAGAGCTGTGGCACCGGGAGCCTGATGCCTCGCCAGAGGAAGTTCACCTCGACGGTGGGTCCTTCGAGGCAACGGTGCTCGCGCAGCATCGAGCCAACTTCGATCTCTGGCATGTGGAGGATCAGGCACGGATGCCGGGGGCAACCGATGCCGAGATCGTCAGCGTGAAGCGGGCGATTGATGAGATCAACCAACGGCGGAATGATCTGGCCGAGAAGTGCGACGCGCTGCTGCTCGAAAAGCTGCGGAGTTCGGGGCTGCCAAATACGGCGGCGGAACTGCATTCCGAGTCGCCAGGGCTGATGATCGATCGGCTTTCGATCCTGGCGCTGAAGATTTTTCACACGCGGGAGGAAATTGATCGACCGAACGCGCCGGCGGGCCACGCGGAGCGCAATCGCGAGCGGCTGCGGCTGTTGACCGACCAGCGCGACGACCTGGTGGCGTGTCTGGACCGGCTGTGGGCAGAGGTGCTCGCGGGGCGGCGGCGGTTCAAGGTCTATCGGCAGCTGAAGATGTATAACGATCCGACGCTGAACCCAGCGGTGTACGGGAAAACAGGGAGTAGGGAGTAGGGAGTAGAAAACAGGTACCCCCTCCACGCTGAGGCGCGTGCCTTGTACCCTGAGCTGTGGCCCTGATTGTGAATGCGGACGACTTTGGCCTTACGCCTGGCGTCAACCGATCCATTGGTGAGCTGCATCGCGCCGGCGCGCTTTCTTCCGCAACGCTGATGGCGACCGGCTCGTATTTCGACGATGCTGTAGCGGTGGCGCGGGCCACGCCGGGGCTCGAAGTTGGCTGCCATGTGTTGCTGGTGGATGGGACGCCGGTGCTGCCGCCCTCGCAAATCCCGACGCTTTGCCCGGATGGGAAATCTTTTCGGCCGACGCTGACGGCGTTTGTGCGGGATCTGTTTACGTTCCGCATTCGCGCGGAGGAGATTACGGCGGAGGCGACGGCGCAGATGGAGCGGCTGCAGGCTGCGGGGATCCGAATTTCGCACTTCGACACGCATAAACACACGCATCTGTTTTCGGGGATTCTGCGGCCGCTACTGGAGGCAGCGCGGGCGTGCGGGGTTCCGGCGGTGCGGAATCCGTTTGAGCCGGACTGGGCTTTGCGGGCAACAAAAGGATCGGCTACGACGCTGCGGCGTCTGGCCGTGGTCGCGCTCGGGTCACAGCATCGGGCGTTCCGGCGCGCGGTGGATGCATCGGGACTGGCGACGACCAGCGGTACCATCGGCGTGCTGGCGACGGGGACGCTGGACGTGGCGGCGACGCTGCGCGTGCTGCTGGCGGCGATGCCGGATGATCCCGCCGCGACGTGGGAGCTGGTCTGCCATCCCGGGTATCAGGACGCGGCGCTGGACCGGGTACGCACCCGCCTTCGCGCCTCGCGCGCTGCCGAACACCGGGCGCTCCAGGAGTTGCTGCCGGGAATGCGACTGGGGACCTGGCAGGAACTGAAACCCGGAACCCTTGCCGCTGCTTCCGCGTAATGTCTGACATGCGATGGGTCTACCAGTGGCTGTTCCCGGTGGTGTGGGTTGTGTTTCTGCTCTATTGGCAGATCGCGGCCCGTGGCGCGAAGTCGAACCAGAGAATTGAGTCGGTGGCGTCGCGGGTGCTGCGGACGGTTGTGTTTTTAGCGGGAGTGACGCTGATTTCCGTGCCGTGGATCCCCGGGGAGTGGCTGTATCGGCGGATTCTGCCGATGGCTGCGGGGCCGTTCTGGATCGGGGCAGCGGTGACGGTGCTGGGGCTGTTGTTTTGTGTGTGGGCGCGGGTGACGCTGGGCAGAAACTGGAGCCGGTCGGTGACGATCAAGCAGGGCCACGAGCTGATCACGGCGGGGCCGTATCGCCTGGTACGGCACCCGATCTACACCGGGCTGCTGACGGCGTTCGCGGGGACGGTGATTGCGTTGGGGCAGGTCCGTGGAGTGGTAGCGCTGGTGCTGATCTTCTTCTCGCTGTGGTACAAGCTGTCGCTCGAAGAGAAGTGGATGCGGGGACAGTTTGGGGAGACGTATGTGGAGTATTCGCGGCACACGAAGGCGCTGGTGCCGTGGGTCCTGTGAAGGGGAGACGCCGGCGATCCGCGCTACTCTGATCGCAGCCTATGTCGACCCCGGCACGCAAAAAACCTGTCCTCACACCTCTCGCCCATGGAGCCCTGAACCACTGCTTCGGCTGCGGCCTCGAAAACCGCACCGGGCTGCGACTACGTTTCTTCACGGACTCCGACAACAATGTCGTCTGCCACCTGCGGCTGGCCGCGCGCTTTGCCGGACCGCCGGGGCATGCACATGGGGGAATCATCGCAACGCTGCTGGATGAAGCCATGAGCAAGTCGAACCGGGCGCGCGGGATTGTGGCGATGACGCGGCATCTGGAGGTCGAGTATCTGAGGCCGGTGCCGTTGGGCGTGCCGCTGACGCTGACGGCGCAGCACACGGGCACGATGGGTCGGCGGAATCACACCGAGGCGCAGCTGGCGGATGGGTCGGGGCAGGTGCTGGCGACGGCGAAGGCGGTGTTCGTCACGGTGACTCCGGACGTGCTTCAGAGGCATCGCAAAAGCTTGTTAAAATAGAGTTTCAGGCACTATTTTCCGCTTCATCGCCACGCGGCATCGCGGCTTCTGAGCGCGGAGCGGAGCGCGCACTTCCGAGGAGATTCATCATGGCAGAAGTTCAGAACGGCAATGGCCACCACGCTCCCAGTTCCCCGACCACTTTGCGGCTGAAGGTTGGGCTGGCGGAGATGCTGAAGGGCGGCGTCATCATGGACGTGATGAACGTGGAGCAGGCGCGCATCGCCGAGGAGGCGGGAGCAACTTCGGTGATGGCGCTGGAGCGGGTACCGGCGATGATTCGCGCCGAGGGTGGCGTGGCGCGCATGGCGAATCCGAAGCTGATCAAGGGGATCATCGAGGCGGTTTCGATACCGGTGATGGCCAAGGCGCGCATCGGGCATTTCGCCGAGGCGCAGATCCTGCAGGAGCTGGGCGTTGACTTCATCGACGAGAGCGAGGTGCTGACGCCGGCCGACGAGGCGCACCACATCGACAAGCACGCCTTTACGACGCCGTTTGTGTGCGGGGCGCGCAATCTGGGCGAGGCCCTGCGGCGCATTGCCGAGGGTGCTGCGATGATCCGGACCAAGGGCGAGGCCGGCACCGGCGACGTGGTCCATGCGGTCCAGCACATGCGGCAGATCACGAAGGAGATGAAGGCGCTGACGGTGCTGAGCGAGCAGGAGCTGTTCGCTGCGGCGAAAGAGCATCAGGCCCCCTATGAGCTGGTGCGCATGGTGGCGCAGACGGGCAAGCTGCCGGTACCGAATTTCTCCGCAGGCGGCATTGCTACGCCGGCGGATGCGGCGCTGATGATGCAGCTGGGAGCAGAAGCGATCTTTGTGGGGTCGGGCATCTTCATGAAGGAACGGGCGACGCCGCTCGATGTGGAGAAGGATCCGAAGGAGCGCGAAGAGGCGGTGTCCCGAGCGAAGGCGATCGTGATTGCCACGACGCACTACAACGACGCGAAGATCCTCGCCCAAGTGTCTGCGCAGGTAACGGGCACGATGAAGGGGCTGGCAGCAGCCGCGCTGGACGAGAAGCAGCTGCTGCAAACTCGGGGCTGGTGAATTCGCCATTCAGGCAGACGCGGCTTCGCCGCAAAGACTGCGCGCCGGCATCGCGTCCGGCGCGTTTTGATTTAGGATCGTGCCCCTGACGTTAAAGGAACAGAGAGATTGAAGAACTCCACTCATGACTCCACAGAAGAATTGAATGTGTCGCTCCCTCGCATCGGCGTTCTGGCTCTTCAGGGCGATTACGATGCGCACGCGCATGCGCTGCGTGAAGCTGGAGCAGAGCCGGTTCTGATCCGCAAGCCCGATGAGTTGGCGTCGCTGGACGGGCTCATCATTCCCGGCGGCGAGTCAACCACCTTCCTGAAGTTTCTGGAGCGGGATGGGTTTCTTGGCGCGCTCCAGGAGTTTGTCCAGAGCAAGCCGACGTTTGGCACCTGTGCGGGTTGCATTCTACTGGCGAAGGACGTGACGCATCCGCCGCAGAAGAGCCTGGGCGTGCTGAACGCGACCGTGGAAAGGAACGCTTATGGCCGCCAGATCGACTCCGCGATCCAGACCGGCGAGACACGCCTGCCGGGTGGGCCATTGGAGATGGTTTATATCCGCGCGCCGCGCATCGTGAAGACTGGCGAGGGCGTGAAGATTCTTGCCGAGCGCGACGGCTTCCCGGTTCTGGTCGAGCAGGGTCATCTGATGGCCGCGACCTTTCACCCGGAATTGTCGACGGATCGGCGCGTCCACCAGCGCTTCGTCGATCTGGTGCGGGCGTTCACACAGTCGCGCGCCGCGCATTCCTGATTCGCACTCGCGCTTCCTGCTCTCGCAACCCGCAGTCTCGAAGCTGATAGCCTGAGTGTTCCGCTACCGGCTCCATCTCCCGGCTACCGGCTGATTGCATGCACTGGCTCCCACCGAATGGCGCGCTGCGCGGGGTCGCTCTCGATCACCTCCTGGGGTGGAACCTCTCCATCGTGTTCTGGCTCTTCGCGGCGGCGCAGGTTCTGTTTATCGTTGCGCTGGTTCGCCGGGGCCGTTCAGGGTCAGCACCCAGTCGGCACTCCAGCGCGCGGTACTTCTTCCTGCACGTTCTTCCCCTGCTCGGGGTCGTCGGGCTCTACGTGTGGATGCTGGTCTCGAGCCATCACCTGTGGGCGGCGCAGCGCGAGATGAGCGAGCCGGCGTGCGCGCTTCCGGTGGAGGTTACCGGCGTCCAGTTCCAGTGGTACTTTCGCTATCCAGGCCGCGATGGCATCTTTGGCGTGACGAAACCGAAGCTCGTCAGCGCGCCCGCAGGCAATCCGCTCGGGCTCGATCCAGCCGATCCGCATGCGGCCGATGACGTCGTCTCCTCGATCATGATGCTGCCGGCCGGGCAGCCCGTGAACATCACGCTGCGGACGCAGGATGTGATTCACGGTTTTTTCGTGCCGGGCATGCGGCTGAAGCAGGATGCCATCCCGGGAATGGTGGGACATCTGGAATTCACCCCCGAGATACCGGGGGACTATGACATCCTCTGCAGTCAGGTATGCGGGTTGGGGCACTACCGGATGCAGGCACGGATGCGCGTGCTGTCGCCGGAGCAGTTCCAGAGCTGGCTGACCGCACAAGAGAGGGCTGATCGACCATGAACTCCGCTGGGGGCTCCAGCACCCGCCGCATCTTCACGACGGACCCGAAAGCACTGGCTCGTATGTACCTCTGGCTCGGCCTCATCTCCATCATCACCGGCACGCTGCTCTCGCTGCTGATGCGCATCCACAAGAGCTGGCCGAACCTCGCGATTCCTTCGCACGGCCTGATCAAGCCCGAGGACTATCTGGCGCTCGTGACGATGCACGGCACGCTGATGGTGTTCTTTGTCCTCACTGTGGTGCCGCAGAGCGCTTTCCCCAACCTGGTGCTCCCCGCGCAGATCGGCACGCGGGGGATGGCGTTGCCGCGGCTGAACGCCGCTGCTTTCTGGATCACCGCCACTTCCCTGCTCGCGCTGCTCGCGGCGTTCTTCGTTCCGGAGGGAGCGCCCATCTCGGGGTGGACGAGCTATCCCCCGCTGAGCGCGCTGGCCGCGGCGGGACCGGGACAGGCGACGGGCATGGATCTGTGGCTCGTCGCCATCACAATCTTCTGTCTGGCGGCGGTGCTGGGGGCCGTCAGTATCCTCACCACGATTCTGACGCGGCGCGCCCCCGGACTGAGGTTCGGGCGTCTGCCCCTGACGGTGTGGTCGTGGCTGGTCAGCTCGGGGCTCACGGTGATTGCGTTCACAGCGCTGTTCATCGCGGCGTCGATGCTGCTTTCCGATCGGCATTTCGGGACGAGCTTCTTTCTGCCCACGGGGCTGGTGCTGAACGGCATCCCCCAGGCGGCGGGCTCGGGATCGCCAATGTTGTGGCTGCATTTGTTCTGGTTTTTCGGCCATCCGGAGGTCTATATCGTGGTGCTGCCGGGGATGGGGCTTGCGTCGTCGCTGCTGGCGAACTTCACCCGCCGCCCGGTGCCGGCTTACACGCTGATGGTGGTCTCGACTCTGCTGATCGGTGTGCTCGGGCTCGGAGTGTGGGGGCACCACATCTTCGTCTCGGGGATGAATCCTTATGCCGGCACGGCGTTTGGGCTGACGACCATGGCGATCGCCATTCCCAGTTCGGCTGAAATTTTGACGTGGCTGGGGATGATGTTCCGCGGGCGGCTGCGGATCAACACGCCACTGTTGTTTGTACTGGGCTTTATCTCGTTTTTCATCGCCGGTGGGCTGACCGGGCCAATTCTGGCCCAGCCAGCGCTCGACGCCTACTTGCACAACACCATGTTCGTCGTCGGCCACTTCCACCTGGTGATGTCCATGGCCGGGGTCTTCTCGATCTTTGCCGGCATCTACTATTGGTATCCGTTGCTGACCGGACGGCGGATGAACGAGGTGCTGGGACAGATCCACTTCTGGGTTTCGCTGGTCGCAGCCTACGGGACGTTCTTCCCCATGTATCAAGCTGGGCTGGCCGGGGAGCCACGCCATTATGCCCAGCTGGCGGGGCCGGTGGAGTCGTTTGCGAAGCTGATCCCGGTGGAGACGGGGATCACCTGGTCGGCGTTCCTGCTGGCGGCGGTACAGCTGATTTTCCTGTTCAACATCTTCTGGAGCGCGCGATCGAGGGTAGCGTTGGCTGGCCCGAATCCCTGGCGGGCGACGACACTGGAGTGGTCCCCGGAGGAGCACCCTGCGATCAGCGGCGGGCCCTACGCTTACGGACCGGCGATCGGAGCGGATGAGGATTTCCGACCCCAGTGGGGGCCGGAAAAACCTTTTTGATCCCAGTTGTCGTCCAATGTTGTGTTCATCCTCATCCAAACCGGTATAAGCTTTTAGAACTCGCGTCGGAGCCCCCATGCCCGCCACCTTCACCCGCCACACGGTCGAAACCGAACGGAAAGATACAGGCTTCGGCGGCAAGCCGCCGGTCGACCGCAGGCCGACGGGCGGAGGCGGGGGCGACGAGAACTGGGATTCGCACCATTCCAGGCGCAACGGCCCGCGCGAGCAACTGATCCGCTACCGCATGGCGGTCTTTTCGATTCTGGCTGCGGACGTGGTCTTCTTCGCGGTTCTGGTAAGCGCCTTCTTTGTGCGCGAGAGTTCCGTCCACATCGCACCGAGCGATAACGTTGTCTCCGACTGGCACCCGCTGAGCGCGCCGCCGATCCTCTGGATCAACACCGCCATTCTGCTGCTCTCGGCGTTCACGATGGAGATGGCGCGCCGCCAGCTTTTTCGTGAGATCGACGTGATGGAGGAATGGCTGGGCCTCGGGCGACCTGCCGTGCGGCGTGCAGCGCCGTGGCTGGGAGCAACCATCGTTCTCGGCTCGCTCTTTCTGGTCGGCCAGTGGATGGCCTGGCGCCAGCTCGCCCAGCAGGGGCTTTTCTTTGCCACCAATCCCAACAGCTACTTCTTCTACCTGGTGACAGGAACCCACGCCGCTCACCTCTTCCTGGGCCTGGGCGCGCTGGTCTTCGCGATGGTCGCCATGTTCCGCTTCCGGCGCGTGGAGATGCGGCAGATCGCCGTTGACTGCACGGCCTGGTACTGGCATGCCATGGGCGCCTTCTGGCTTTTCCTCTTTGGGATGATCGTTTTCTTCCAGTAGCCGGCGACGCGGTACCCTGTAGGGTCATGCGCTACGTGATCGTTCTTCTCGCTCTGGCCGGTATTGTCGTTTCCGCCCTTGCCCTGCACGTCCATTATTCGACTGGCGTGGAACCCTGCGACATCAATTCCCACTGGGATTGCGGTACGGTGAACCGCAGTTCGTACGCAACGCTGCCCGGTCTCCTCTTCCATTTGCGGGAGAATCGCCACCCGGGCTCGATGACCGGCCCGGCGCCCAGAACCGGCTTCCCGGTCGCGACGGCCGGCATTCTCGGCTATCTGGCGATTGCTGTCTTCGCGTTGTTCCGCCAGCGCTGGATCACTTTCCTGCTGGCCGCCGGCGCGCTGGGCTTTGCGCTGTACCTCAGCCACATCGAGGCACACATCCTCGAGGTGTGGTGCCTCTATTGCGTCATCTCCCAGACCCTGATTGCCGTGATCTTTCTGCTGGCCCTCGTCACTCTCTTTATGCGCCCCCGCACCACCTGACGCGCCGACGCCGTATCATCGCAAAAGAACCCCAAGAGAGGACTCTGGTCGCGCCCGTATCCGGCGTCTCATGGAACGCACGCCCCTTCAGCTTATCCGGTGGCTGTTCGATCGGGACGAGGGCCCGCGGAACCGCTTCGCTGCGCGCTGGATTTTTCTGCGTGCGCTGGCGGGTATTTACTTTGCGGCGTTCCTGGCACTGTACTTCCAGATTCGCGGGCTGATCGGGCCGGACGGCATCCTGCCGGCGGGAAGTTTGCTCGCCGCCATCCAGCGCCAGGCGCCCGGTCTGATGCGTTTCTGGTACGCGCCGACCCTGTTCTGGTTTTCATCCAGCGCGCACGCCATGATGGTAGTGGTCTGGATCGGCCTGGTCGCCTCGGTTCTGGCTTTTCTGAATCTCTGGCCGCGCCTCAGCCTGCTGGCCTGCTTTGTCTGCTTTCTTTCCTTCGTGACCGCGGCCGGCGACTTTTCCGCTTACCAGTCGGACGGCATGCTGCTCGAAGCCGGCTTCCTGGCACTCTTCTTCGCGCCGCGGGGATTGTGGCCCGGTTGGGGCATCCAGTCGCCGCCCGCACGCGCCGCTTTGTTTCTCCTGCAGTTTGAGTGGTTCCGGATCTATTTCGAGTCCGGCATCGTCAAGCTGCTCTCCGGCGATCCGGAGTGGCGTCATCTGACCGCGATGGACCAGTACTACCAGAATGGCCCGCTGCCGACTTTCGTCGGATGGTATGTGCAGCACCTCCCGCACTGGTTCCACGTGGCCTCTGCGGCGGGCACCCTCGCGATGGAGATCGGCATCGTGTGGATGCTGTTCCTGCCGAGGCGTGTCCGCATTCTTTGTTTCTGCATCGTCACGCCGTGGGAGATCGGCGTGATCCTCACCGCGAATTACGCCTTCCTGAACTACATCGTTCTCTTCCTTGGGTTCCTGCTGCTCGACGATCGCAGCCTTCTGTCCTGGATCCCCGCACGTTTTCGCCATCCGGTCGAAGAGGAGGTTCCCCGGGAATCGGTGGACGTAGCGGAGGAGCGGCTGTCAGTGATCACCACGCCGGAGTGGGAAAAGGAGCGGGCCGCCAAGGCAGCTACGGCAGACGAGGCGGACGAAATCGGGCAAGGAAAATGGGAGAAGGTGCGCGGATTCCTCGGGCACGCCCGCGCCCTTCGACTGGCCGTTACCGCCGTTCTTCTGGCGTGGGTTGCGTACGCTGCTACGGACGAGCTGCTCCACATGCCCTGGCCGGAGTTCCCGCTCCCCAGTTTCCCGGTTGCAGCGCTGCAGCCATTCCGCATCGCCAACCAGTACGGGCTGTTCGCGGTGATGACGCGGGGCCGGTACGAGATCGAGTTTCAGGGCTCGAATGATGGTCAGAACTGGACCCCGTATCCTTTCCAATTTAAGCCTCAGGCACTCACTCAGGCCCCCGGCATCTATGCGCCGTACCAGCCGCGCTTCGACTGGAACCTGTGGTTCGCTTCGCTGACGGATTTCCAGAACGCGGAGATCGTGCCGCTGACCGAGGAACGCCTGCTGGAAGGCGACCCGGCCGTGCTGGCGCTTTTCAAAGCCAACCCCTTCCCGAATGCGCCGCCGAAGTACATCCGGGCGGTGCTGTGGCAGTACTGGTTCACGACGCTCGACGAGAAACACGATACCGGCAACTGGTGGCGGAGGTCGTTGCTGGGCCTTTACGCTCCTGTGCTCACCCGGCAGCCCGGCGGCAGATTCGCTGTGGTGCAGTGGCCCGAGCCGCTGCCCCCGCACAACTGACACCCCTCCCCCGCCTCCACTCTGTACCCTGCACCCTGGACCTTGTACCCTGTTTTTATGCCTGACTCTATGTCCCGCTCCCTTCCCTTCGACGACCCCGAGGTCTCCGCTGCCATTGACGCCGAAGTGCGGCGCCAGCACGAGGGACTCGAGATGATCGCTTCAGAAAACTTCGTGAGCCGTGCGGTTCTCGAAACAGCTGGTTCCGTGTTCACGAACAAGTATGCCGAGGGCTATCCCGGGCGCCGCTATTACGGCGGATGCGAGTATGCCGACGTGGTGGAGAACCTGGCGCGCGATCGGGCAAAGCAGATTTTTGGCGCGGAATATGCGAACGTGCAGCCGCACTCGGGATCGCAGGCGAATGCTGCAGCGTACGCGGCCGTTCTGCAGCCAGGTGACACGATTCTCGGCCTTGATCTGGCCATGGGCGGGCACCTCACGCACGGGCACAAGCTGAATTTCTCCGGCAAGCTCTACCGCGTTGTCTCCTACGGCGTGCGCAAGGACACGGAGACCATCGATTACGACGAGCTGGAGCAGACCGCGGTCCGCGAGAGGCCCAAAGTGATCATTGGCGGCGGCAGCGCCTATCCGCGTTTCTTCGAGTTCGCCCGTATGCGCGAGATTGCCGACAAGTGCGGCGCGCTGCTGCTGGTCGACATGGCGCACTTCGCAGGACTGGTAGCCGGCGGCGTGCATCCTTCGCCGGTTCCGCACGCACAAATTGTAACCACCACCACGCACAAGACGTTGCGCGGCCCGCGCGCCGGAATGATCCTGTGCCGCCAGGACCTGGGCGCGGCGATCGACAAGGCCGTCTTCCCCGGGCAACAGGGCGGCCCTCTGGTGCACATCATCGCGGCGAAGGCGGTTGCGTTTCGCGAAGCTCTGCAACCGGGGTTCAAGGCTTACGCAGGGCAGATCGTCGCCAACGCAAAAGTGCTGGCCGAAACTCTGGCCAACGCCGGCTATCGCATCATCTCCGGCGGCACGGACACGCACCTGATGCTGGTCGACGTATTCGCAAAAGGCATGCTGGGCAGCGAGGCGGAGTCGGCGTTACACGAGGCCGGGATCACAGTGAACAAGAATGCCATCCCCTTCGATATCAATCCGCCGCTCAAGCCGTCTGGCATCCGCATCGGGACGCCGGCGCTGACCACGCGCGGCATGAAAGAAGCCGAGATGCGCACGATCGGTACGTGGATCGCCGAGGCGCTCGATCACCGCACAGACCCGGCGGCGCTGGCCCGCATTCGCGGAAAGGTGCTGGAGTTGGCGGAGCAGTTCCCACTTTACGGATGGCTGCGGGAGCCGGCCGCGGTGGCGGGGTAGGTTCTCCATGTGCCGCAACATCAAGCCGCTTTTCAACTTCGATCCGCCCGTCACCGACGAGGAGATTCGCGCCGCTTCTTTGCAGTTCGTCCGCAAGATCAGCGGCTTCACCCAACCGTCCCAGGCCAATGCAGCCGCCTTCGAGACAGCCATCGACGAGGTCCGTGCAGCCTCGTCGCGTCTGCTCCACGCACTGACCACCGGGGCCCCGCCAAAGAATCGTGAAGAAGAAGCGGCCAGAGGGAAGGCGCGCAGCGCGGCCCGTTTCGGTACATAAATCCCGGCTGGTCGTCACAAATCGGCCCCTGCTCTCGCCCAACCCTGGAACCCCATCGCTCCACCCTGCGTACTCCTCAGTGACCCGGAACCGTGTGTCTGGACCGAGGAGGCGAAGCGGTGGAACTCACGACGCAACTGAAACAGGTTCTGCGGCGCCTGATGCGCGCGCCCATGTTCACGATGGTCACGCTCATCACGCTGGCGGCAGGCATCGGCGCCACCATCGCGGTCTTCAGCGTCATCGAAGGCGTGTTGCTCAAGCCGCTTCCCTATCCGCATCCCGATCAACTCGTCGGTGTGTGGCACAATGCGCCGGGCCTTGGCATCGACGACGTCAACATGGCGCCCGCGAATTACTTCATTTACCGCGAACAGAATCGCGCCTTCACCGACATCGGCATCTATCAGAACGATTCGGTCAGCGTTACCGGCACCGGTTCTCCGGAGCGGGTTCAGGCCCTCGACGTCACCGACGGCATCTTTCCGGTGCTGGGGATCGCGTCCATGCTCGGCCGCACCTTCAGCCACACCGACGACGCGCCTGGCGCTCCGCAGACCGTCGTGCTTGGCTATGGCTACTGGCAGCGGCATTTCGGCGGCGATCGCTCCGTGATCGGGCGTTCCATCACCGCCGATGGCAAGATCCGCCAGATCATCGGCGTCATGCCGAAGAACTTCCGCTTCCTCGACTGGGCCATCCAGCCTGGGATGTATCTCCCGCTGCAGTTGGATCGCAACAAGACCACTCTCGGAAATTTCAGCTACGAAGGCATCGCCCGCCTGCGCCCCGGTCAAACCATCGAAAGCGCCAACACCGACGTCGCGCGGATGCTGCCCATGGTGTGGACCAGTTTCCCAGCACCCCCGGGGTTCAGCATCGAGCTGTTTAAGAAAGCTCGCATCGGTCCCAAAGTGCGTCCGTTGATGCTCGATGTCGTTGGCGACGTGGGCCAGACTCTCTGGATTCTGATGGGCAGCATCGGCATTGTGCTCCTGATCGCCTGCGCCAACGTGGCAAATCTGATGCTGGTGCGCGCCGAGGGGCGCCACCAGGAACTGGCCATCTGCTCCGCACTCGGCGCGAGTCGCTGGCGGGTGATGCAGGAATTTCTGCTGGAGAGCGCCGTCATCGGCTTGATGGGCACCGGGCTTGGCCTGACGCTGGCGTGGGGCGCTCTCCACCTGCTTACGGCACTGGCTCCGGCGGGCCTGCCGCGGCTCAACGATATCGGCATCGATCTGCCCGTTCTCGGATTTACCGTGCTGCTCGCCCTGCTGTGCAGTCTCCTTTTTGGATCGATCCCGGCATTCCGTTACGGCCATATCAGCGCCGGTACGGGCCTGCGCGAAGGCGGCCGCAGCCTGAGCCAGGGACGCGAGCGCCATCGCACCCGCAACACGCTGGTCGTGATCCAGGTGAGCCTGGCTTTTGTGCTGCTCATCTGCTCCGGCCTCATGATCCGCACCTTCCGCGCTCTGAACCACGTCAATCCGGGCTTCGATGTCGCATCGATCCAGACTTTGCACATCGACATTCCGGAGGCCGAGGTTTCCGACAACGACAAAGTGATCCGCATGCAGGAAGACATGCTGCACAACATGGCCGCGGTGCCCGGCGTGAGCAGCGTGGGCATCGCGAACTCCATTCCCCTCGATGACAACCACTGGATGGATCCGGTGTTTGCGCAGGACCACAGCTACACCGCGGGGCAGATGCCGCCGCTGCGCCGCTTCCGGTTCATCTCCCCGGGATTCCTGCACACCATGGGGATTCCGATGATCGTCGGCCGGGACTTCACCTGGGACGACACGTATCAGAAGCTCCCGGTGGCGCTGGTGTCGGAGAATTTTGCGCGGGACTACTGGGGTTCTCCGCAAAACGCGCTGGGCAAGCGAATCCGTGTGTCTTCGAACGATGACTGGCGCGAGATTGTGGGGGTGGTGGGCGATGTTCACGATGACGGCATTAACAAAGAGGCGCCGACGATCGCGTACTGGCCGCTGCTGATGAACAACTTCGAGAGCGAAAAGGTCAATGTTCGGCGCTGGGTGACGTTTGTCGTTCGCACAGATCGTGCCGGATCGGAGAGCCTCGCCAATGACTTGCGCCGCGCCGTCTGGTCGGTCGATTCCAACCTGCCCGTCTCCGACCTGCGCACGGAAGAATTTCTCTATGCAAAGTCGATGGCGCGCACCTCGTTCACCCTCGTGATGATCGGGATCGCAGCCAGCATCGCTCTGCTGCTGGGTCTGGTAGGACTGTACGGCGTCATTGCCTATTCCGCGTCGCAGCGCAGGCGCGAAATCGGCATCCGCATCGCGGTCGGCGCGCAGCGCAACGATATCACCGGAATGTTCGTGCGCCAGGGCATGCTGCTGGCTGGCATCGGTGTGCTGTGCGGCTTTGGAGTGGCGCTGGGCGTAACGCGCCTGCTCGGCTCGCTGTTATTTCACGTCAGCCCGATGGATCCGATCACCTATATCGGTGCGTGCCTCGCCCTTTGTGGAGCGGCGGCGCTGGCCAGCTATCTGCCCTCGCGGCGGACCGCCAGCGTCGATCCGGTGGAGGCTCTGCGCGCCGAGTAGAGCCTGGCTGTCAAGGCAACGGCGCTTCGCGCGGAGCATGTCATACGGGCTCTTTCTGCTTTCTCGCCTGCGCGCGAATTACCGCGCAAATCCGAGCGAATGTGCGCATGGGTCAATACACCTTGCGATTGCCTGCGGAGACACCGCGCCGATGACAGCGACGAAAGAAAGCAATCCAGAACGGCACATTTAACAGTCCGTTCATCAGGTTCACAGAATTTTCATCGTGGCTTTCTCAACCCGACAGCATAATCGTTTCGTTGCCTTCCCCGACCGGCTCGAATCACCTTCGGCCCGCGCTATTCCTTTCCGTCACGATGCCGATGAAGCGTTTCCATCTGAGACGACTGACCCTCGCGATCTATGCGACGGTCGCGGCTGCTTTGGCGGCTACGGTGTTCCTGTGGGGTCTGGAATATAAGTGCTCGCTCTACCCGCTGCCTTCCCGCGTTCTGCATTCGGTTCCGGTAGCCAAGCTGCTTTCCGAACGCGAGCGTCCTGTGAAAGTCCAGGCAACGCAGCTTGCGCGAGCGCCGGTCGCTATGGCTGCGACTTTCGTGCTGTGGCTGTGGTTCGCGGAGTGGCTTCGCAATCGTCGCGCCGGGCTGCGGCCGGAGCCGCTGCCACCGCAGCCCAAATGCGACGGCCCTCGCATTTGTTCTCTGGCCCGCTTCCTGTCCCGTCCTCCGCCTGTCCTCCTCTCGTGAGGCAGGCTCCCAACTGAACGACGAACGATGACGCCTGTTCCGCAATGCGGAGCAGGGGCGTTGTGCCGTCGGCGTGTACCCCAAAACGCGCCGGGATGGCGGAGCTTCGTTCGCCGTCCACACCTCAAACCAATCCATTTAAGGAGACCAGAAATCGTGCGCAAGACCGCTTTCGCTTTCATCCTCGTCTGCTGCAGTTTGCTAGCTCCAGTTATTTGCCGCGCCCAGACCGCTGCTGTCGTCAGGGGGAAGGTCGTTGACTCCTCCGGAGCCGCCGTCACGAATGCCGTTGTAACTCTGACCAACCTGACAACCAACAAGGCACTGAACGCCACGACGGGCGCGAACGGGGAGTTTGTCTTTAATGGTGTTCAGCCCGGACCCCAGATCATGGGCGTGGAAAAATCGGGATTCGAGTCCTTTAGTCAGCGGGTTTCGGCGTCGGTTGGTCAGACTGCCGACATCGCGGTGACTCTGCACGTGGCCAGCCTGGCGGAGAGCGTGGTGGTGCGCGGCACGGTGAATCCGGAGGCCAGGCCCGTGCCCAGCCGGGAGGATGTGATGATCTCGCCGGAGACGTTGCGCGTGCTGGACCGCAAGCAGATCGAGGCTGCCGGGCCTGTAGCGGGCGGCGCACAAATGGTGTCGTTCACACCGGGCGCGAATGTGGTGGGCTACGGAGAAACAGGCGCAACCAAATACAGCATTTTGCTGAACGGCATCCAGCAGGGATGGGCGGGTGAGGCGACCAGTTTCACGGAGCCAGGCTCGCTGGGGATCACCTACGACGGAGTTCCGGTGGTCGATGCAGCTACCGGCCTGTGGCAGTCGGCAACCATGCCGCAAAACCTGATCGTCCAGGATATGGCGGTGACCTATGGCCCCGGGCAGCCGGACAACCGCTGGTACACCGACGTGGGCGGCCGCGTGGAATACACCCCGGTGCAGCCGACGGTGGATCGCCATCTTAGCCTTGAGGGAACGCAGGGTCCCTACGGGCAGCAGAACTTCGCCCTGGTCGGGAACACCGGCGCCTTCAAAGGGTGGGACACGGTGGTGGGCGGTGGTGCCGGGCGCGGCGACGATTTTCGTCCCGGCCCGGATGGCTTCGGAAATCCGGCGAAGAACGGCTCGGTCTTCGGCAAAACGCTGAAGACCTTTTCGGCGGGGAGCCTCGCGTTTGCCACTTTCTATTCGAAGGCCGGCGGGTATCGCGCCCAGGTTATTCCCACCACCGATATTGGTCTGCTGGTGCCCAACAACGATGGCACCTTCAATCCCAACGGCGTCCATTTCAGCCAGCCCACCAGCGGCTACTACAGCTCGCTGCCCTTCAACGCCTACAACAAATACGACACCAACGAGATGTTCATGGGCTATGCGCGGCAGCACCTGTTTCTGGGCCCGAAAACGACGGTGCAAAACACGACCTGGTACACCCATATTCGGCGTTTTCACCGGCGCAACAACGATGCTCTGAGCCAGGGAGGGCAGGTGGACGAGTGGAATAACCCGCACAGCAATATCTTTGGCGACCAGGCGGGGATGACGGAGGTCCTGCCCTATAACACGGTGGATTTCGGCGGCTATCTGCTGCACGAGGTCTATAACACGCACAATCTGTTCTATAACCCTGCGGATGGAGCCAGCGGCGCCCAGCAGATCGTGGGTCAGGGGTCGAAGTTCCGCTCCGGATACTTCCAACAGGACAACGTAACCTTCTACGCGCAGGATGACTTTCATCCCATCCCGCAGATTCATATCATCCCCGGCATGCGGGTGGACGGATTCAGCACCAGTTACAGCGATCAGGCGGCCCGGGATTTTACGTTCGCCGCAAGCACCTACTTCACTCACAACGCTGACGGCACCGTCTCCCCATCTAACTCTCCTGTCTATCAGACGCACTGCGCGCTTTACCCGCAGACCGGCAGCAATGCGTCGGATCCCTACCACAACCTGTGGGGTACACCCGTTGCTACCTCCGATGGCAGCGTAGCCAAGGATGCCGGATCTCTGTGCGGGGCGCACGAGAGCCGCTCTGCGGTCGAGCCTTCCATCGACGTTTCGGTGATGCCCCGTCCGTGGCTGACACTCTATGGCGGGTATGACACGACTTATCGTTCGCCCGCGCTGGGCGGCGGCGGAGGCATGTTCCAGGCCGTCAATCCTGCCTATTACATTCTGGCGGAAGGCAAGTACAGCCAGGGCGGCGTGAAGGTGCACTTCACGCGTGCACCGGGACTGGGGAACTTCATTGCAGGAGTGAATTACTACCATCTGGATTACACCAACCAGGAGATCGACGTGGAAACGGCGGCCGGAGTCGAGTTGACCAGCGGCGGCAGTTCCACCTATCACGGCGTGGATCTGTTCTTCGACGCCGATCCAAAGAGCAACATCCATTTCTTCCTGAATTTCGCGGGCGAAGCATCGAACTTCACCAATTACGTTACGGGCGGCACGCAGGCGTCGTGCGGCTCGCCCGCGAATCCGGCTTCCGGATGCGCGTTTTACAACAACCTGCCAGTCTCGTATGTCCCCAATGTAACCCTGAATACCGGGATCTATTACGGCATTCAGCTTCATCACCGCGAACTTCTCGAACCGCGCTTCTGGTTGGAGACGACCGGCTCGCAGCACCTGTGGTCGAACGAATCCGGCATGCCGACTTCGCAGACCATGCCGGAGTACACCACCGCAAACCTGTCGTTCGTCGCTCCCGTCAAGCTGGAGAAGCAGTCCTTCAACCTCAGGCTGGATATGCTGAACATCGCCAACTCGAAGTACAACGAGTGGGAATACATCTCCAGCGGCGGCTACTTCGGGCCACTTTTCCCGGACCAGAACAACGTTCCCAGCGGGTACATCAACGCGTACCCGGGCGCGCCCCTTGCGGTCTACGGCACCATTTCGTATCAGTTCTGATGGTGCCGGTCGCCAATCCCGGAGCGGCAGCGCCGCTCCGGGGCACGATTCACTCTGCAGCCTCCGCAGTGACGCCGATTGTGCCGGATGCGCTACTATGATGCTTCCGCCTGCGCATGGCAACGCGCGGCTTCCCGCACGATGAGGCTCCCACCTCAAATCCGGACCCGAGCCTTCAACTTCCCTGCGCTGTTTCTGGGTGTGGGGCTCTGTGTCTTTGCCTGGGGCCTGCGCTACAAGCTCTCGCTATACGATCCCCCTCACGCGGCCTCGCATAACATTCCGATCGCGAAGCTGCTCTCGAAGGATGAGCTTCCGGAGACGCTGCGCCCAACAGGTCTCGCGGCGGATGCCGGAGCCTTCGCGGGCCTGCTGCTGCTGCGGAGCTGGCCGCCGAACATGGTGCCGTCTTGGGTATTCGCTGAAACCCACCGCCGAGTACTATCGCA
Organism: uncultured Acidobacteriaceae bacterium; assembly: GCA_963796895.1. Taxonomy (GTDB): domain Bacteria; phylum Acidobacteriota; class Terriglobia; order Terriglobales; family Acidobacteriaceae; genus Palsa-343. The sequence continues at coordinate 20,045 of CAWCNN010000009.1, read as the reverse complement.
GCCGGGCTCACAGCCATCGCGCGCTTCGATCCTCGAGAGCAGCGGGCTGCACTCGTTCTTTTTCCGACCACCTCCCGTCCTCCGCCACCGGTTGTTCCTTCCCCTTTAATCGGCACCCTTTCGTCGCTGTAGCTGTGGACTGAACCCTCTGGCCGGGCGCAGCCTCGGCACGATCGGTCAGCTTTTCAGGATGCCGATGCGGGGCTGAACACCCACCCGGGGCGGCGCAGACACAGTTTGCGCGCACGCCCCACAGCGATGGGAGCTGCACCGCAATGATTCTTATCCGAGCTTTTCGCGCCGCGATCGTCGGGGTTTCTTTATGAAGGAGCCGCCCGGAAAAATCGCGAGTCCAGCGGCTTCGAGCAACCTGCCGCACCGAGGCCGGACAACTTTCGTGGAGGTCATCGAGAAGAATCGGGCTCCGCTGATCCGCGTCGCCTACCGAACGACGGGGAACATCGAAGAGGCCGAGGACATCGTGCAGGAGGCCATCATGAAGGCCTACCTGTGTCTGCATCAGTTTCGCGGTGAGTCGCGGGTCGAGACGTGGCTCAGGGCGATCGTGGTGAATACGGCGCGCAACTGGGTTCGACGCCGGCGCGGTTACATGCGGGTGCCCATGGAGTCCGGCGGTGCCGACGATCCTGAATCTGTTCTGCGGGAAATTGCCGACAGCCGCAAAAATCCGGAGCAGTGGTTCGAGTACAACGAGATGGAGGCCAGGATTATGGCTGCGGTCGAGGAGTTGAGCAGCCGCTATCAGGGCGTCATTCGGATGTGCGTGCTGGGGGAATGCTCTTACCTCGAGGCGTCCTCAGCGCTGAATCTCCACCCGGTGACCGTGAAGGCCAGGGTATTTCGCGGGCGTGAACTGCTGAAGCGCGCGCTGCGGCGGGGCTCTCCTGAGCGGCCCCCCGGGCCCTCGGAAGCTCTGGGCAGCTAGCAGGAAGGCCTCCAGGATGGGGAGGCCTTTCCCGTTGTCTGTTTACTGTGCGGTCTGCGCCGGAGAAGCTGGAGGCGGAGCCTGCGGCTGTGGCGCGGCTGCCTTCTTTGGCGGTTCTTTCTTGCCGGGCGCAAGGATCGCGTGGAGGGTGTTGCCTTCCATGCGGGGCATGAACTCCACGACGGCGTTTTCGCCGACGTCCTGGATGAGCCGGTTGATGATTTTATAGCCCAGCTCGCGGTGGGCCATCTGGCGGCCCTTGAAGCGGAGCGACGCCTTGACCTTGTCGCCTTCCTGCAGGAAGCGGACGGCCTGATTCCTCCGCGTGACGTAGTCGTGATCGTCGATGGTTACGGAGAACTTCACTTCCTTGACCACGATGACCTTTTGTCGCTTACGCGCGGCGCGGTCGCTCTTTTCTTTCTCGTAAAGGAACTTCCCGTAGTCCTGAATGCGGCAAACGGGCGGAACAGCCGTGGGCGACACCTCCACCAGATCGAGCCCTCGCTCGCGAGCAATTTTCAGGGCCTCAAACGGGGGGAGGATGCCGAGCTGCTCACCCTTTTCGTCGATCACGCGGATTTCACGGGCGCGGATGCGATCGTTGATACGGACGAACTGCTTCGCAGAACGCTTATCGATGGTCTTTTCTCCTCGGCGTGGGTAAAACCACGCGGCAACTTAGTATATCAACCGCCTTCGACTACGATGCATGGTGATTTGTCCGGGTCGCGCGTTACGCGGCGTTCCCGGCAATTTTATTAATGCTTATTGCCGGCGCGGGCGTCCAGATCGGGCATCCGGCTGGCTTCAAAGCTGACGATCTTCCACTTCCCAAGGCGCTGGGTATAGACCCGCGTATATCGGTACTGGCCGCTGATGTCGCTGGTGCCGTTGGTGCCCTCCAGCTGGGCCTGGGAGGTCACCACGGCGGTGTCTCCATACACCCGTACCCGCATGTCGGTGATGTCCATTTTCGTGACGCGGATGGTTCCCGCGCTTCGCTGGGCGAGCGCCTGCTGCTTATTCTCGACCGTTCCGTTGGAGGTGATGCCTACATAATCGTCGGCCAGCAGCTTGTTCATTTCGCCGATGTTATTGGTCACCGTCGCCTGGCGCCACTGTTGCTCCAGCGCTTCGATCTCCTTGTGGATTTCCCCTTTTTCACGGTGCGGGAGAGCCCAGGCGGGATGGCAGGAGGCCAGCACGATCAGCGCCGCCAGAGCTTGCGGAATGGGACAGGAGCGCAGACTGAAGGCCGGACGGCGGCGCATGGTCGTACCGGATGTTAGCCCGGGGCGCCGCGGGGCGTCAAAAGATAAGGCTCGAAATGTGCGGATTCGGTCCCGGATCGTCATAGACGGCAGCGGAACCGCACAACAGCCCATCGTTCGCGCACCGCCCCTATCCTCTCAGACGCGCGAAAGCAGTGGATGACTGCATGGCCTTTCACACGATGGAGGTCAGGTTCTCGACCTGGCGGTCGAGCATGAGCTGATACAACCCGCCGACGGCGTAATCCCGGAAGTGATGCGAGGCCCGGTGGGCGTCTACGGCCTGCTGGTCCTTGTATTGCTCATAGATGACAACGGTGTCGGCTTCGCCGTCGACGGTGTGAGGAATGTAGGAAACGCAGCCCGGCTCCTGGCGGGATGCCTGGGCGAGCGCGGTGAGGATCTCTGCGATGCGCGCCCGATCTGCCGGACGGAACGTCATACGAACGGTGAAACTGATCATCGAACCCAGCCTCGGCCAACCCTCCGATGCGTAGTGCTATTTGCCCGCAATCCGCCGCATCGCCTCGCGGAATTCCGGCATTTCCAGCGTCTGATCCCGATCCGGGCCGGTCGAGACGATCCCGATCTTCGCGCCCGCCTCTTTCTCCATGAAACGCAGGTATTCCTGCGCCGGCTTCGGCAAATCGTCGAAGTTCCGGACCCCTTCGGTGGAAGTCTTCCAGCCCCTGAGGCGAGTGTACACGGGCCGGATCGCCTCGATCCCGCGGATGTCCGCCGGCATGGTTGCGCAGGGCTTGCCCTCAATTTCGTACGTCGTGCAGACCGGAATCCACTCCAGATCGTCGAGCACATCGAGCTTGGTGACCACCAGCCACTCGGTCCCGTTGATCTGGTTGGAATAGCGCAGCAGCGGCAGGTCGAGCCAGCCGCAGCGCCGCGGCCTCCCGGTCACCGCTCCGTATTCCTGGCCCCGCGCACGCAGGGCTTCACCGGCGCTGTCGTGGATCTCCGTGGGGAACGGGCCTTCGCCAACGCGGGTAACGTACGCCTTGGTGACGCTGATGACGGTGCCAATCTGCGTCGGCCCCACGCCGGTCCCGATGGACGCACCGCCCGCGGCCGCCGAGGACGAGGTCACGAATGGATAGGTCCCATGGTCGATGTCCAGCATCGTCCCCTGCGCGCCCTCGAACATCACGCTCTGCCCTTCCCGGAGCGCGTTGTTGAGCAGCAACGCCGTGTCGGTCACAAAGGGGCGCACCTTCTCGGCCGCCGCGGCGTACTCGTCGTACATCTGCGCCGGATCGAGGGGCTCGGTGCCGAACAGGGCATGGGCAATGGCGTTCTTCTCGCGGCAGGCGTTCTCGATGTGGGTCTGCAGCAGGCTGGTATTCAGCAAATCGACGACGCGCAACCCGTTGCGCGCCATCTTGTCCTCGTATGCGGGACCAATGCCACGGCTGGTGGTGCCGATCTTCTGCCGTCCGGGAGCGCTTTCCGCGGCCAGTTCGATCATGCGGTGATAGGGCAGGATGACCTGGGCGCGGTTGGAGACGAAGAGGCGGCTGTCGACGTCGATGCCGAGGTCGCGGAGGCGGCCGGTTTCCTTCAGGAAGGCCATGGGATCGAGCACGACTCCGTTGCCGATGACGCCGCGGCAGCCGGGTCGCAGCACGCCGCACGGCACCAGTTGGAGAATGAACTTCTGCCCGTTGATGATGACGGTGTGCCCGGCGTTGTGCCCTCCCGCGTAGCGCGCCACCACCGAGAAGCGCTCACTCAGCACATCGACAATCTTGCCTTTGCCCTCATCGCCCCACTGGGCGCCAACCACTACCGCCGACTTCGCCTGGGTCACCGGATTCGCCTGCTTTCGTTGTTCTTTCTGATCCTGCTCTCGGTCCTGCGCCTGCGCGCCTGTTCCTCGCACACACGTTCCCCGTTGCCTGCTGCACGCGCGGAACAATGAATGTGAGGTAACCGTGGGTGGGCCGGATGCGGATATCAGTCCATCCGATTCCCCATCCTATAACACCTGGCCGCACCTCGAAAGATTACGGCAAAGCCAGTCGCAATCACCGCTATTTCCTGCGTGCCAGCCAGATCGTGCTCCCCCCGCACTCAGGATCGTCGCTGACGTGTTCGACCACCTCAAAGCCTGTCTGATCCAGCAGAGCTCGATACTTTTTCGGATCGAGGCTTCCGTGATAGAGCGGCTCGCCCTCGAACTCCCCCAGAACCGAACCATGCTGCGGTCCGCTGGTGAACATCAGCGCTCCCCCGGACCCGACATGCTCGGCGAACACAGGAAACATCCCCTGCTGATCCTCCGGGGTCAGATGAAAGAAGCTATGCCACGCTACGATGCCGTCAAATCGCCTCCCAAGATCGAGCGCGCGCATGTCTGCCACGATCCAATCCTGATCAGGAAATCGCTCGCAGCAAAGTTCGATCAACGGCGGCGAGGAATCGACGCCGGTCACGTTCCGGCCCTGGCGGATCCAATAGCCGGAGATCGGCAGCCCCGCGCCGCAACCAAGATCGAGGATCGACCCGCCCGTCGGAATCAGCGCGAGGAAGCGATCCAGCCACGGCTGCTCGAAAAGACTCCCGGGGCTCCGCAACCGATCCCAGGTGGCAGCATGCCGTTGGTAAAGGCCGACAATCCGGTCCGCGTCGGAGTTCACAGGGGCACGCTACCAGAAATCTGTCCGGCTCCTCATCCCGATCGTCCACACTGCCGTCTTCTTTTCCACCCGCGCCAACCTGCGATACTGAATCTTCCATGAGCAAAGTTTGTCCCAAATGCGGCGGATCGGGTGCACGGGTCGTTGCCCTTCTCGGCGGCGGCAGCAAGATCGAAACCTGCGAGTGCCGTCTGCAACTGCGTGTTTCGCGCTTGCTGCAGCACGCGGCCATCCCGAAACGCTACGAACACTGCTCATTGGAAAGCTACGACGCCGGCTTTCCGGGCGCCGATCGCTCTCTTGGATCTGCGTATTTCATGGCCCGCAACTTCGTCGACGGCTATCCGGTGACGACAGCGGGCCGCGGGCTGCTGCTTACGGGTTCGATCGGCGTAGGCAAGACGCATCTCGCCGTCGGCATCCTCCATGCTCTGATCGTGGAGAAAAGTGTGCACGGTTTTTTCTGCGACTATCGCGAACTCCTCAAGCAGATCCAGCACTCCTACAATCCGCAGGTCGCGACCACCGAGATGGAGATCCTGCGGCCGGTCTTCGACGCCGAGGTCCTGGTGCTCGACGAATTGGGCGCCGCTAAGCCGACGGACTGGGTTTGGGACACCGTCGCACTGGTCCTGAACACCCGCTACAACGACAAGCGCACGACTATCATCACCACCAATTACGCTGATCAGCCGCCCGGAGGGATCGCGAACGGCTCCAACGGTCTCAGCCGCGCAGGGCGCGATGAAACCCTCGGCGACCGCATCGGCGAACGCATGCGCTCCCGCCTGGCAGAAATGTGCGTCGTCGTTGAAATGCACGGTGAAGATTTCCGGCGCAACGTGGCCCGCGCCCGCTTCGGCTGATCGAGAACAGGAAGAAGGTGGAAGGGAGAAGGGAGGAGCTTTAAGCGGGGCGAACCGTTTCTTGGTCTTTCCAGCCTGCTTCCGGCCTCCACCCTTTTACCTGGCGCTTGCGGTCTCCCCCTTCCCCCTTCTCCCTTCCAGCTTCTCCGCATCCAATTTCAGCGTGAAAGACTCCGAGCGCGATACCCTTCTCCTGCTGCTGGCGGCGGCCTCCGGTTCGGCTGATGGCTGGAGCTACTTCGGCGTCGGCCATGCCTTCGTCGCAAACATGACGGGCAACACCGTCCTGCTCGGTATCTCCATCTTTCACCTGCACGGCGACGTCATTCATCCCCTGATCGCAGTCGCAGCTTACGTGGCTGGAACAGCCGTTGGGACCCTGCTCACGCGCAGCGTCCAACCCGGTTCGGTGTGGCACCGGCGTGTCTCCTGGACCCTTTTTATCGAGTCCCTGCTGCTCATCGGCGCGGAGGCGGCCTGGGTCGCGACCCATCAGCAACTCACTTCGCAGCTCAGTTTTGTCCTGATGGGAATGATCGCAGTCGCCATCGGCATGCAAAGCGGAGCTATGATCCAGCTTCGCATCCCCGGAGTCGTCACCACCTACATCACCGGGACCTGGACCAATCTGACCCATGGTCTGACCCTTCTTGCTGCCCGACAGCCTCGTATCGAGCGCCAGAAAGAGAAATTTGAAGAGAGGTTCGCCCTCCAGGCGAGCATCCTCGCCGTCTATTTCCTCTCCGCTGTGCTCACCGGATGGGCCTTCCGCCACGCGCCAGCCGTGGTGGGTGGCATCGCCGCGGTGGCCGTCCTGCTCGCCGCCGGCTATGGAGCCGTGCGCGATCAGCACGATTGACGTCATCGTTTTCGATCCCGGTGCATCATTAGAGGAGGGGATAGGATCGAATGGCCATTGAGAGCATGACCCGTCGGCCGCGCGTGATGATCATCGGCGGAGGCTTTGCCGGGACCCACGCCGCCAAAGCGCTCGCGAAGCTGCCTGTCGATGTGACGCTGGTCGATCGCCGTAACCATTTCACCTTTCAGCCCCTGCTCTATCAGGTGGGACTCGCCGTGCTCTCGCCCGCGGATATCGCCTCCCCTCTGCGCACCATGATGCGCGGCAACACCAACACCGAAGTTCTGATGGACGAAGCGATCGCGTTCGATCTCCAGCACCGGCGCGTGAGTTTCCGGAGCGGCGCGGAGATGAGCTACGACTACCTCGCGCTTGCCACCGGCGCTACACACTCCTATTTCGGCAACGACAAGTGGGAGCCGCTCGCGCCCGGACTCAAGACCGTCGAAGACGCCATCGAGATTCGCCGCCGCATCCTGCTGGCTTTCGAACTGGCCGAGCGTGAAACCCTCGAGAACGGCACCCATCCACCATTGAACTTTGTCATCATCGGCGGCGGCCCTACCGGTGTGGAACTGGCCGGTGCCATCTGCGACATCACGCGCCGCTTCATGCGCCACGATTTCCGCCACATCGATCCCACCACTGCGCGTGTGATCCTCATTGAAGGCGAAAAACACGTTCTCGCGACATACCCCGAGGACCTCTCCATCAAAGCCGAGGAGCAGTTGAAGGCCCTCGGCGTCGAGGTCCACACCGGCCTGCGCGTCACCGACGTTCAGCCCGGCTATGTCGTGGCAGGCGACCAGCGCTTTGAAGCGGCGGTCACGCTTTGGGCCGCCGGCGTACAGGCCTCCCCGCTGGGCAAGGCGCTCGGGGTGCCCACCGACAAGCGTGGCCGCGTGATCGTCAACTCCACACTCAACCCCGAAGGTCACCCGGAGATTTTCGTCTGCGGCGATCTCGCGCACCTCGAGGAGAAGGGCCGGATTATTCCGGGGGTTGCGCAGCCGGCTATGCAGATGGGCGATCACGTAGCGCGCATGATCGAGGCTGACCTCAACCATCAGCCCCGCCGTCCGTTTCACTACTTCGACAAGGGCGACATGTCCACCATCGGCCGTCTCGCCGCCGTCGCCAAGGTGGAGTGGCCCTTCAAGGCCCACTTCAGCGGCTTTATGGCGTGGATTACCTGGCTGACAGTCCACATTTACTTCCTCATTGGCTTCCGCAATCGGCTGGCGGTGCTCTCCCAATGGGTCTGGAACTACTTCACATTCACTTATGGCGTGCGGCTGATCTATGGCAGCCAGGCGCTTCCCGGCTGGACCGACAAGAACGGTGTTGAAACGAGCCCAGGCGCCCAGCCCATGGATCCCACGGCGCCGGGCTCGCATACGCAGATGCCTGAGAAAACCGCGGCCGCGGACTAAAGGCGATTATAGATCGGCGACTCGCCCGGAGGCCGCGTCTTCCAGCGCCGGTGGAGCCACAGCCACTGGTCGGGATAGCGGCGGATGAACGTCTCGATCGCTGCCGTGAACTGCGCCGTGTTCGCCAGCACATCCCGCTCGTCATCGCCAGTCGCAATCAGAGGCATCGCCTCCCCGAAGTGGAGCACGTACTTCCGCTCGGCCGGTTCCCAGACCAGAAAGCCCGGCAGCACCGCAGCGCCCGTGCGCAGCGCGACGCGGGCCAATCCCGAGGCCGTGCACGCCGGGATGCCAAAGAACGGCACGAATACCCCCTGGGGCGGCGTCATGTTCGTGTCCATCAGGATGCCCACCGTATCGCCGCGCTTCATCGCCTGCAGCAGTCCACGCGCAAAGTCATCCTTATGGACGACGCGATTGCCGTGCAGGCAGCGAATGTTGTTGACCATCTTGTCGACGCGCGGGTTGTCGAGGCGGCGGATGACCATCGTCATCGGATAGCCCATGAGCGAATGCCAGAAACTGGACAGTTCCCAGGCCCCCAGATGGCCGGTGACGATCAGCACCCCCCGGCCGCGTTCGCGCGCTCCCCGATAGTGCTCAAGACCCTCGTAGCGGATCAGGTTGCGCGTGTTTTCGGGCGTGTAGCCCGGCATGTGGCAGAACTCGGCCAGCTGCCAGCCAAGATGGCGGTAGACCCCGCGCAGCAGGCGGGTTCGGTCCGGCGCGGGCATTGCGGGATATGCCATTGCGAGGTTGCGCAGCCCCGTGCGCCGCAGCTTCGGTAACAGCCACCACGCCCCTGCGCCTATGGTAGCGCCGACGCATCGCGCCGCGCGCCGCGGCAGCGCCCCCACCAGGCGCATCAGGGTCCAGGCAAACGCATATTCCAGAGCTTCCCGCATCGAGGCGAAACGCCAGTCTAAATGGAGAGGTGTGTCCCGCGGGCCGCGACCGTCCGGAATAGAGAAGGCGCGAAGTTCCCTTCGCGCCTCGTCTCCGAACCAGTGCTGTTGACCTGGTGCTGTTATTGAGACTGGTGGAAGTACTTGGCCACAGTCCGCACAAACGGCCGCGCATCTTCCGGTACAGGAACCTGACCGTGCAGAATGCTCTCGAACGTATGCGGGGAACCGTAGAAGGTGTTGGTATCGTCGATGTTCTGCGTCACCGCAACGCCGCTCAGATCCACGCCGGCGAACAGACCTTTACTCCGCGACCAGGTCAGGAGCTCGGACTGCATCTTCCAGTTGGTAGACGCCTGGGCGTTCCGTCCCACCGGGCCTGCGGCGGCCGAGGCATCGGCACCGATCTTGAACTTGCTCTTGAGCAGGTCCTGAAAGCCCTTCTGATTCACCGCGACCAGGACCAGATCCGTGCCCTGCCCGCCGATCTGGAAGCCCCACGATCCTCCTGCCATCCGGATGAAAACGGGGCCGCTCCAGCCGTGCGGTGTATGGCAGGTCACCACGCCCTGCCCATATTCGGCTCCAAAGATGAACGCACCCTTGATCATCCCCGGCACCACGCCCACGCAAGTGGCATCGCTCAGGATTGACTGAGGAATCTGCTTATCAGGAGTGGCCATCACCTCGTTCAGAACGTCCCGCGCTGCGTCCAGACGGGTATCGAGCTTGGTCTTGTCCTGAGCAAACGCCGGCACGGCCAGCGCAAACGCGCAAATTACAATCACAAGTCTTTTCATTTCAGTAATTTCTCCAATCAAAAAGATAATGCGAGGAGCCCTCGCTATCCTATCGCAAATCGTTAAACCCCGCGTTGAGGCGAGAGACGCGAACCACCGGCCCCCCAGGTCTCAGCAGAGTCAAGCCCGAGCCCGTCTTTTGCTGAATCTTCGACCGCGCTGCCGGGCACGTAAGGCGCATCCTTACCCTGCCGCCAGTCCTCCTGAAGAAGGACTGCCCGTGAGTACGATGCGAATGGCTGGGTTGGGGTTGAAAGGCAGGGCGGGCGAGTCTTCCTATTGATAACAAACAAAAAATGGGGCTGCGGATGCAGTCGCCTGCCAGCCATCAGCCCCGTTCCCCAGATCTGCGTTGTTAAGTGGCTTAGTTGTATCGGGCCACGCCGTAACACCGCAAGATAACGGAGGTAGCATGGCCTTTCGTAACCATGGGGAAAGGTGAGTTTACCAGTCAATTAATAATGGATCGGCATCCCAAATGGGTCGCGGACCCTCTCATGGAACCGAGTGGCCGGTCGCTTTGCGGGAATTTCCGGTATTTATAGCGATCGGAAGAAGCGGCGAGTACCCTCACTACTACATCTTGTACTTGCCTAAATCCTCGTCGCCCAGGTTTTCCAGCCACTTGCGCACGTCCTGCTCGCTGGGCTGCGTCTCGGCGGGAGTGGGGAGCACCTTCGCCGCGTGCAACACCTCTTCGGCGACGAAGATCGGGCAGTCGGAGCGTAGAGCCAGGGCCAACGCGTCGGACGGTCGCGCATCGATCGCCACGACCTCGCCGTTCTGCTCCATCCAGATCACCGCATAAAACGTGTCGCCGCGCAGCTCTGATACGACCACGCGCTGCACCTGCGCGTTCAGGCCCATCACCATGTTCCGGAGGAGATCATGCGTGAGCGGACGGGCAGTGGTCGCCTTCTCCACCTCCATCTGGATGGCGTTCGCCTCATACAGCCCCACCCAGATCGGCAGCACCGCCTCACTCTTCGGATCTTTCAGGATCACGACTGGCATGTTCGTCGACGGATCGACCATCAGTCCCCGGATTTTCATTTCCACTTCCATCGTGTCCCCCGCTACTGAACCGTTACCGCCTCACCCACGAGACTGTTCGGAAACGCTTTGGTCACGCGTACCGGCAGATAAACCCCCGGCGCCGGCGCAATCGGCTGAGTCGTCGTAAAGTTCAGCGTCTTATTCTGCGACGTGCGCCCCACCACCTGCCCCCGCTGCGGATTCATGCCTTCCACCATGGCCTCGAGCACCTGCCCAACATGCCTTTCGTAGTTGGCACGCTGAATCTCGCGCTGGCGGTCGAGCAGCACCTGCAGCCGCTTCGACTTCTCCTCGTCGGGAATCGAATCCGGCATCGATAACGACGGCGTGTTCGGCCGCGGCGAGTACTTGAAGGCAAAAACGCCGTCGTACTGGACCTCATCGAGCAGCATCAGCGTCTCCTCAAAGTCTTCCACCGTCTCGCCGGGGAAGCCCGCAATGATATCGGTCGTCATGCTGATCGGCCGTTTCGCGCTCCTGATCCATGCGATGCGTTCCAGGTACTGCTCGCGCGAATACTCACGCGCCATCAGGCGCAATACCTTCGATGATCCACTCTGGACCGGCAGATGCACGTGATCGCACAACGAAGGCACGGCATCGATCGCTGCAACGATGTCCCGCGTGAAGTCCCTGGGGTGCGAGGTGGTAAAACGCACGCGGCGGATCCCCTGCACTTCGCCCACGGTGGCCAGCAATTCGGCAAACGTGCGCCTGCCGTCCGGATCGCGATAGGAATTCACGTTCTGGCCCAGCAACTGGATCTCCGTGAACCCCGCGTCGGCCATGCGGCGCGCCTCGGCCAGCACGGAGTCCGACTTGCGGCTCCGCTCTTTGCCCCGTGTATACGGCACCACGCAATACGCGCAGAACTTGTCGCAGCCTTCGATGATGGTGATATACCCGCGATGCGGGTTCGAGCGTGCGGTGAACTCGGTCTCGAAGGTCTCGTCCGTTTGCCGGTCGTCCAGTCCGGTCACGCGCGTGGCGCCCTGCTCGATCTGCACCAGCATCTCCGGCAGCTTGCGATACGAGGCCGAGCCCGACACCAGCGACACATATGGCGCGCGCTCAAAAATGCGCTCGCCTTCCTGCTGCGCGACGCAGCCCAATACGCCGAACCGTTTGCCCTGTTTATAGAGAGCCTTGTAGTCGTTGAGGCGGTGAAAAACTTTCTGCTCGGCCTTGTCGCGGATCGAGCATGTGTTGTAGAGAATCAGGTCGGCGGCTTCTTCCGTTTCCACCTGGGTATAGCCCTGCTGCTCCAGCGTGCCAATGACTTTCTCCGAGTCATGCACGTTCATCTGGCAGCCGAAGGTCTCCAGATAAAAGGTTTTCTGCCCTGCCATCCCCCGAGTATAACGGAGGAGGCACAGCGCTCGTAGTACTCCACGAGCGTCACTCCAACCAAATGACCACAGAAAAGATCAGCGACCGCGAGCGCTGGAACGCCAAATTTCTCGCCGGTGAAGCGCAGCTTCTCGAACCCGATCCGCTGCTCCTCGATGCCTGCTCGCATCTGCCGCCGGGCCGCGCGCTCGACCTCGCCGGGGGCGCTGGACGGCACGCTCTATGGCTTGCCCGACGGGGATGGAAGCCCACCCTCGCCGATGTTTCCGACGAAGGTCTGGCCATCGCCGCGAAGCGCGCTGGCGATGCCGGCATCCTTCTCGACACTCGCCGCGAATCCGCCGACAAGACTCTGCAATGGGCCGCGGCCCACCATCCCTTCGATCTCGTCGTTGTGATCTGGTGTCTGGTGCGCGAGCAGTTCCCTGCGCTGCCCGGGGCTCTGGCTCCTGGTGGGACTCTCCTCTACAAAACCTACACATCGGAGCACGTTCGCTTCACGGAGGGCCACTCGCTGCGTTTTGCTCTGCACCCCGGCGAACTGCTCACTGCATTCCCCGGTCTGAAAACGCTCCTCTACCGCGAGACCGAGGGCGTAGCCGAGCTGGTGGCGCGATCGGAATGAAGTGCATCATGCCCGCCGGCCGGCTGCATTGACGCCTCTTTCGCCCCCGGGCCGTTCCCGAATCGCAGCACCGCCGCCCACTGCCCTTTCCGCGCCGCGCCCCACACCAGCTGCCCACCCAGCACGCGCGCGATCGTCTCCGGCGGCAGGTCGCGATGAAAATCGAAGTAGCGGGTGTCGAACTTCTCGTTCCATCGGCGCAGGCCCAGCCACAGGTGCGGCGGATCGTATTTCGTCGAGAAGACCAGCGCCACCGAATAGTCCTGCGGTCGGTTCGCAGCTTTTGCAATCTCGGGCGCTGAGAAGTTGTCGATCGTCACCACTGGCACCGGCTTTGTAACGTACCCCAGCTCCGGCTTGCTCAACTCGTCGCTGGCCGGCCATGCCGTCAGCACCGTCGCTCCTGGCATCTGTTCGATAATCTCCCGCACCGCGGCCTGGTGCAGGCGGATCACGGTTGCGTATTCGAGGTTGTCCTCGGGCGCGAATCGGTACGGCGGATTGATGAAGAGTCCCGCCACCAACGCCGCCGCGCTCAGTGCTACCAGCGCGGACCACTCCTTCAGACGGCGGCGAAACGTGCTCACGCACAGCAGCAGGACGAGTGGATACAGCGACAGAAGGTAGCGCGTCAACAGTGCGCCGCCCAGCACGGAAAACAGCAGCACATTCGCGACGATCACGACGTAAAGCACCGCCTGATGCTCGGGCCGAATTCGTGCTCGCCACGGTGACAAATGGGACGATCCGACCGCCGCTGGTTCGTTTTCCTGAACCGGTGGCAGGAACAAGCACCCCAACGCCGCCAGCACCGGCACAAACATATTCATGTGCAGGGTCACGTGCATCGAGCGGTGGGCCAGCGCGAACAGGACGCGCACAGGCGTCAGCGTCTCCGTGGCGTTGTAGCGCAGATACTCCGGGTTGCCGAAGATGAAACCCGTCCTGCGCCAGTGGTAAACGTACCAGGCGGCGAGCGGGATCGCCGGTGCAACCAGGGCGAGCACCTTGCGGATGCGCTCGTTGCGCGGGCGCCGAAACCGCCAGCTTTCCCAGATCGCCAGCGCCAGGGGCGTAACGATCGCCGTCTCCTTCGACAGCGCGGCGAGCGCGAACGCAATCGCCGCCGGCCAGATCCTGTCTTCGAGCCAGAACGCCAGCGCCCACAGAGTGCCCGCGGCCGCGAACATATCGGCGTGCGCCAGCGAACTCTGCGCGAAGAACACGGGATAAAGCCCCGTCAGGAATACCGTCGCCAGAGCGACCGATTGTTTCCCGGTCGCGATCACCGCCAGCCGCCAGACCGCCGTCAGCGCCAGCGCCGCCACAGCGCACATCGCGGTTCGCGTCACCCACGGCGCGAATACCAGCACCTTCCAGCACGCCGCCAGAATGATCGAAGGCAGCGGTGGATGCGCATTGGACAACGTTGAGAAAGGAATCAGCGATCCGGTGCGGAAGAAGTCCCACGCCGCGGGAATGTAGTAGCCCGCCTCGTCCCAGTAATACGGAAGCCGCAGCAGCGACGCGTGCACGGCGAGGACTACGGCGAAGGCAGCCGGCAGAATCAGCCACCACGGAACGGCTCGACGCCGGTTCACTCGAGTGAGCCTCAGTGAACCGGGCCCTTCGACGGTTGCGGTTCGAGCGCGAGCGCGCCAAACGTCTGCTCGTACTGCGCCAGGTTCTGCCCGAGGATATTCCACAGCGCCTTGGCCTGCTGCGGACTCAGATACACGCCAAGCGCATTGTTCACGTTCACCTGCTCGGGCGTTTCCTGATGCACCAGGCCAAACACCAGCAGGAAGTCCCACACGCTCACGCGCACCTGCACGCTGTTGGAATAGATCTCGCGATACTCGGGCGTCTGGCTGAGCTGAATTTTCGGTTGCGATGGATTCATAGACCCCACCAGACTACCGCACTGCTGGTGCGACTTCCCTTCGTCGCGCTGCGCTTGCTCAGCGTTGCCCCCGATTTCGGCAGCGGCTCAACCGCCCGCAAAACTCCTCAAGCTACAATGAGGCTGGCGTCGAGGTCGCAACCCCGTGCGAGAGTGGCGGAATTGGCAGACGCACCAGACTTAGGAACCGTTCTATTGGGTTTTGTAGGGTCTTCGCACCGAACTGCACCGAAATCGCATGTCGTCGCCATACTACACATAATAAACAGATTATGTTTAACATGACGGTTGCAGCCAGTTGCACTGGAATGCACAGAAGTTCCATGGCTCTGGTGACTAAATTGGTGACCTAACCGTGGGCTACTGATAATGATACGTTATGATACGATGAGCTCGTGAAACTGACGGCCGATGTATTCAAAACCCTCGTTGGAATTGTGCCTGGTACAGGCTGCTGGGAATACACAGGGCGAAGGATTCCCATGGCTACGGCAGGATGTTCATTGGTGGAACGGAACAGAAGGCGCAACGGATCGCCTACGAACTGCTAATCGGCCCCCTATCCAACGGTGCTCGGCTCCGACATCACCTCGGAGCCGATAAATGCATCGGCCCTCCCTGCTGCAATCCTGCGCACCTGCGCGTGGCGTTGCGTTTGTCAGGTGTCGCACCGCAGAAGCCCGGCACCTGCAAACAGGGCCATCCACTCACGGTCGCAAATGTCGTGATTGAGAACCGCCATGGAGTCCCCTTCAAGCGTTGCCGGCTTTGTCGACGGGAAGCTTGGAAGGGCTGGAAGGCCTCACGGAGGCAGGTGGTTTCCTGATTTCGAGTCAGAAAAGGAATTCGTTGCACGATTGCAGTAAGCGTCCAGTTCAGGCCGCATTGACATGAGGCGCAAGCGTGGGCAGTGGTAAGGCACAGTGTCTAGAGGTTCCAGGGGAGCAGTGCTTCGATGCGACTGATGGGGTGGTCGGCGATCGAGGCCAGCACGGTGCGGAGATACGCTTCCGGGTCGACGCCGTTCAGCTTGGCCGTGCCGATCAGGGTATAGATAGCGGCGGCGCGTTCGCCGCCCGAATCGGAGCCCGCGAACAGATAGTTATTCCTGCCCAGCACGACGGCACGCAGGGCGCGTTCGGCGCCGTTGTTGTCGATCTCGATGCGACCGTCGTCGATGTAGCGCAGCAGGGCACGCCAGCGCGAGAGCGCATAGCGGATGGCCGCAGCCACTTCGGACTTGCGCGACAGACCGCCGAGCTTCTTCTCCAGCCATGTGTGCAGATCGTCGATGAGAGGCCGAGCCCGTGCGCGGCGGACCTCGCGGCGCTCGGCGGCCGGCCTGCCCCGGATCTCCTGTTCGATGCCGTAGAGGGCAGCGATGCGTTCGATGGCTTCTCCTGCGACGGGCGATGCGTGCGCCACATGAAGGTCGTAAAACTTCCTGCGCACGTGCGCCCGGCATGCTGCTTCCTGGATGCGGTCGTCGCCATACAGATGATGGAACCCGGCGTAGCCATCGGCCTGCAGGATGCCGCGAAAACCGCTCAGGTGCGTTCGCGGATGTTCGCCTCTACGATCCGGCGAGAAGGAAAACCACACCGCCGGTGGCGTGTTGTCGGCTGCGGGCCGATCGTCGCGCACATAAGTCCACAGGCGGCCGGTTTTGGTTTTCCCGTGCCCGGAGCCAGCACCGGGAAGGGTGTGTCATCGGCATGCAGCTTTTCGGCCGCCATCACGTGCCTGCGCGTTGCTTCGACCAGCGGGTGCAACAACGCGCTCGCGCCGCCGACCCACTCGGCCAGCGTGGAGCGTTCCAGTTCCACACCCTGACGGGCAGCGATCTCCGCCTGACGATACAAGGGCAGATGGTCGCAGAACTTCGAGACCAGCACGTTGGCCAGCAGCGCCGGTCCGGCCATCGAGCGCTCCAGCGGACGGCTCGGCGCCGGAGCCTGCACGATGTGCTGGCAGCGGCCGCAACTGAACTTCGGGCGCACATAGCGGATCACCTTATAGGTTGCCGGAATCCGCTCCAGCATCTCCGAAACATCCTCGCCCAGCGGACGGAGCTGGCCGCCGCACTCCGGGCAGGCATGGTGCGCGGGCAGATGCATCTCCACTTCGCGCGGAAGATGATCGGGCAGTGCGCGGCGGGAGCTGCGTGGTTCAGTATCTGCCCGCTGAGCTGGCGCGTTGCTGTGGATACGCTCGGCCTTCGCGGTCTCCAGCTCTTCCAGCCGCAGTTCCAGCTGCTCGATCTGCTGCATAACCTTTTCCGAGGAGCGTCCGAACAGCATCCGCCGCAGCTTCGCCAGCTGCAGTTTCAGATACTCGACTTCATCGTCACGCGAGAGCAGCTCTTCATGCGCCGCCTCCAGCATCGTCCTCAACGCGTCCACATCGAGCCTCTTCAGATCGGGCAGCGGCGAGCGGCGAGCAGCCATGGCCAGGAGTATGCCATGAATATGTAACCGTGGAAGTATTAAATGATGTTCATACCGCGGCTTCCGGCTGCCACGTGCGCTCGATGTTGCGCCAGTCGATCGCTTCCAGCAACATCGAGAGCTGAGCACGACTCAGCGATACAGTTCCACTCTCCGTTCGCGGCCAGATGAAGCGGCCTCGCTCCAGTCGCTTGTACCTCACCCAAGAATGCACAGGCTCCGATCACAGGAACACGTTTTGTGCAGGTGACGCATCCTTTTCATCCACTCGGAGGGCAGCAGCTACCATGCGTTGGTGAGCGGTACAACCGGTATGGGATGACGTTGTTGTTGAAGGCGGACGACGGGGCAATTTACGCGGTTCGGCCGCAATGGACAGATGTTGTGGCGCAAGATCCCGAGATCGTTCTTGGCGAGCGGCGGGCGCTTTTCCGGGTAACGGACTTGCTGGAACTTGCCTGCTTAGTGGATCGGCTCGGCGGATACGACCTGCCGGGGGGCGCAGATGAAATGTAAGGCAAATTCTGCCGCGTGTGTAAATAGAACTATGCCGCTAGAGAGCGATGAGTGCGCTGCTATTCTCCACGCACTAAGGGTAGAATCAATATGCGCAACACTTTTTGTTCTTGACGGTCGCTATATATGCGGCATAATTATCCAAACGATCGGCAAGCCGATTCGCGGAGATCGCGGTGCCCGCCAAGAGCGACAGCAAGCAGGCCAAGATCCGGGCCCTCGCCGAAGAGGGCGCGCTGAATCCGGAACCTGGAAGGGTCCAGGATCCGAAGTTCCACGAGGGCGAGTTCTTCGATCCGCACGACATCGTGCAGGTCAAGTACGAGATGCTGCGTCGCGTATCGGTAGAGAATGCGTCGGTGACCAGCGCCACAGAAGAGTACGGTGTGTCGAGGCCGACCTACTATCAGACAAGGGCCAGCTTCGAGGAAGCGGGGATCGCCGGATTGGTACCCAGGAAGCGGGGCCCGCAAGGTCCACACAAGGTGCGGGGCGCGGTGCTGGCATTTATCCAAGAGAAACGGATGGAGGGCGAACGCCTTCGAGCTCGCCAGCTGGCCGAGCAAATCCGGAAGAAATTCGATCTCGATATCCACCCAAGAACGATCGAGCGAGCCGTTGCTGTAAAAAAAACCGTGCGCTGACGCTCGGTGGTGTGCGTTCGGAGTGGCCGGCGACCGCTGTGTCGCAATACGAAGCTCTTCGCAATGGCGCGCTCGGCCATGCGCTGGCGCCCGAGGCTCGATGGGGACTTCTGCTTTTTCTTCGTCGCGGCATGTGGGGATGGGCACAGGTGATAGTTACGGCTGGCGCGGGTTCGCCACAGCCGAGGACTGAAGAGTCGTTAGGCTTCCCCCGAACGACAGAGTCAAGAGCCGTCATTCATATCTTCGCAGCCATGGCTATGAACGCTGAGCCCCGAGGAGCGACACCATGAGCGATTCCCTGAAAGTGCAACCTCATCATCTTGAACGAGGCGCCTTCTTGTATGTTCGGCAGTCGTCCATGCGGCAGGTCGTCGAAAATGTGGAGAGTACAAAACGTCAATACGCCTTGCGCGGTCGAGCCGTGGCGCTCGGCTGGCACGAAGATCAGATCAGCGTGGTAGACACCGATCAAGGTGAATCGGGTGCGTCGGCAGCTTGGCGCGAGGGCTTCCAGCACCTGGTGGCTGAAGTGAGCATGGGCCGCGCGGGAATCGTGATGGGGCTGGAGGTGTCGCGTCTAGCGAGGAACAACGCGGACTGGCATCGATTGCTGGAGATCTGCGCGCTGGCCGATACTCTGATCCTCGATGAAGATGGCGTCTATGATCCGGCGAACTTCAATGACCGTCTGCTTCCAGGCTTAAAAGGCGCCATGAGCGAAGCTGAGCTGCACGTTCTGAAAGCCAGGCTGCGCGGCGGAATCCTGAACAAAGTACGGCGCGGCGAATATCGTTGTCCGCTGCCCACGGGCCTTGTTTACGACGAGGCTGGCAACGTAGCGCTCGATCCCGACATACAAATCCGGGACACCATCGCCCACTTCTTCAAGACGTTCTCGCGTGTTGGCTCAGCTTGCCAGACAGTGAAGGCCTTCCGGAGGGAGGGACTCGGCTTTCCGTCCCGGCTCCGTGGCAGCGTCACGGTGTTCCGGCCGTTGACCGCCTCGACCGCCATACGCGTACTGAGCAACCCTCGACTGGCAGGTGCCTACGTGTATGGACGCCGGCGCTACCGGCGAGGTGCGGAGGGCAAGAAACACATCGTGAGAAAGCGTGACTGCGGGGAGTGGCTGGCTTGCATCCCAAACGCCCACCCCGGCTACATCAGCTGGGAGCAATATCAGCAGAACCTTAAGCTGCTCGCGTCCAATGGCCGGGGATACGAACTGGCGCGCGGATCGCCGCCACGGGAGGGTGCGGCGCTGCTCCAGGGACGTGCGATATGTGGTCGATGCGGCAGGCATCTCCGCGTCACCTATCGCGCTACACGAGGCAAGCAAGAGGCCTGGTATGTCTGCGACCGCGCCCATGGCTATCTAGGCGATCGGGACTGCCAAACCGTCGCAGGACCACCTGTCGACGAGGCCATCGGAGCTCTCATCACTGAGAGAATGACGCCTGCTGCCGTGGAGCTAGCGATCGAGATCCGGCGAGAGATCGAAACCCGACAGGAAGAAGCCGACCGGCTGCGCTGCCGTGCTATCGAGCGTGCGCAGTTCGAAGCAGATCTGGCGCAACGTCGATTCATGCTGGTCGATCCGGCGAATCGTCTTGTCGCCAATACTCTCGAGGCCGAGTGGAACGACAAACTGAACACACTAGCCCAGGCACGCGAGGAACGGGAACGTGCGCGTCAACAGGACCAGTTCCTGCTCGACGCTGCGATTCGTCAACGGCTAGTCACGATGACGACAGACTTCAGGAA
>CAWCNN010000008.1:0-246396 GCA_963796895.1 uncultured Acidobacteriaceae bacterium | reverse complement strand
GGCAAAGCTTGACCAGATGCGAAAGATCCTTGTTGTTTTTCTCCGCCTCGGTGTTTCTCATCTGCTCCTGCACCGCGGTCGAGGCATGGCGCTGAATGCCGGTGTAGATGAGGCAGAGGGAACGATCGAGCGCATTGAGGCACTCCGTCGCCATCTGCGCCGGCCGGATCGTCAAATCATCCTTATGGAACTGGTAGAGGTTGAGGCCGCCGAATGCAGCGTGGATTTGATCCTGAATCCCGACGTTTTCCTTCAGGAGATCCCTTTCCGTGTGCACTGCGCGCTTGAAGAGATCGAATTTTGTGATCGAACGACCGCTCAGATGTTCCATGAGCGCTATGAAGCCAACGGTGAACGACGACGAACTCCCCAAGCCCGAATTGCCCGGCAAGTCGGAAATAATGGCGACGTTCAGGGGTTTGTCGTACCCCATGTCCAAAAGGGTGGCGCGAATCACATTGTGCTTGATGTCCTCGACCCGATCGGCGCCCTCCACGATGCGGTAGGTTATGCGAAACCGGTTTTCGGCAAAGTCCGTACCACTACCGAGTGGGCATCGCTACAGCAGGCGTTTAGCCTTGCCTGGCAGAAGCCTGAGCTGCAGCGAATTTCAGCGGAGCTGCTGCTCGAGTACGGCGAGATTTAAGAACGGCGCTGCTGTCGCAGCGGAAGTAGATGGACACGTCACCCCCAACTGGGTTGCTGCAGAGCGCCCTGAGGCGCTGTGACGTTTACAAATGTCAACTTCCGCTGCAACAGCAACTTCAGTCTGTGGCGTTTACAAACGCTAACGCGCGTTTACGCGGGTCATCGAACAGAGCGCTCCAGAGCGCTTTTCGTGTAAACACGTTGAACCGCAAGGGGTTTGGGCAAGTTCGGTTGAACGAGCTCAGCACGACCAAATCTGCACGTCAACCAGGGAGGTTCTCCCATGAACGCCGTCCAAGCGACGACCGAGAAAGCGAAGAAGTCGTCCTTAATCGAGGAAAGCAAGCCAGGCTTTCGCACCAAGACCATCTCCATGCGGTTGACTCCCGGCGAAGTCTCCGAAGTGGAATCGGCCGCCGAGAGCGCGGGCAAGCAGCCCTCGGAGTGGCTGCGAGTGACCGCGTTGGGTGCCGCGCGCGAGCGCCTTGCCGATCCGATGGAATTGCTTCTCGCCGAAGTTTGGGCACTGCGTTTTGCACTCCTGACTCTCTTCCATGCTGGCGCTCAGGCGACAGTCGAAGGTCGCCCGTTACTCCCCGAATCGGTCCTCAAAATCCGTGACGGAGCCGATGCGAAGAAGCTCGAACAGGCTCGCAGGATGCTTGCCGATTTCTCAGGCCAGCGGACCAAAGAGAGTGTGGAAAGCCGATGAACAGGAGGCGCATTCTTCTGATCGTGGTCCGGCTGTTGGCATTTGCGGCGGTGGCCGAGGCGCTGACGATCTGGGTGTTTTGGCGCTCGCCCTGGACACCGGTCGAACGCCACTACCTGCCTGCCTATTTCGCGAGTTCCCTTCCACTCGTCGGACCCTCGACAGTCGAAGTCCGGTGGATTTGGAAGATCGGACAGCATCAGAAACGGCAGCTGCTTGCGAATGACGACGCGGTGGATTCCCCAGATCGAATCGGTATGGCGCTCTCACCATCCGCCCTTGGCGCCGGATGGAAGACACTTATTGAGGGTCCTCGGCAGCAGATCCCAGCGGACGAACTCAGGCCTTATCTGAGCAATCTGGCGTTCGAAGGCGAGAGTTATGGGAACTCCTCCTTTTCCGGATTATCCGCGCTCGCCGCGCTGTGCGCTTCGCTTTTTGTCTGGTTCCTGGTCATCGGTTTCCTGCGGGTTCTGATCGCCGATTATGCCTGGCGACGGGGCCTGTATTCCCGGCGGGAGCTGCTGCCGAGTCTCTTCAACGACTGCACGACGCTGGCGAGCAGACTCTGCTCAAGGGTTGAAGTGTTGTACCAGAACGCAAGCCGACGCATGGCGCTTCACCCGCCTGTAATGAGAACGGAGATCGTGCAAAGTGTCTCGCCCGCAAGGACGCTATCATTCGCAATCCCAGTCTTTGGCGTCCATAACGGGAAAGGCCCGGGACACTTGTGGGGCGACAACGACGAGATCGACTGAACGGAACCATCGCCCAGTACAGGTCGGGCCATTCAGGAGCACTCTTCATGCTCACCATCTCGAAGCCGCTATCGGCCGGCCAAGCGCGGACCTATCACGCCAAAGAATTCGCATCGCAGCAACAAAACTACTGGACCCGGAACCAGCAGGGTCACACCGAATGGCAAGGGCAGCTCGCCGACCAGTGGAATCTCCACGGACCGGTCCATGACGAGCACTTTGCCCGTCTTGCCGAGGGCCGGCGTCCCCCGAACCGGTGAACAACTCGTCCGACATCAGGTTTCGCGGACCCACGAGGGCAAGGGCGGCAAGGAGGTCACCACCGTCGAACACCGGGCCGGATGGGATGCCACGTTCTCGGCTCCGAAGTCAGTCTCTATTACCGCTCTTGTGGGCGGGGACAACCGGGTACGACCGGCGCACCGGGAGAGCGTGCGCGCGGCGCTGGAACGATACACGCAAGCACGCATCGGAAACGTACATGCACCGGAAACCGCAGGAAAGCCTTGGCTCGAATGGCTTGTCGCTGCATAGCCATAGTCGAGATGCAACTTCTGACTCGAATCGAGTTGCATAGACCGGCCGTCGTCCATCTTCAGCCGATCGATATCAGATGCGAGTTCCAACGGCCAAAACGGCAATCCAGTAGCAACTGGTAACGCGACGATACAAGGTCCATGTCATGTGGAGAAACCTGAGGCCGACGCATCTTATGAGTTGTCTGAGAATAACTATACGGCCACGGAGCCGATTCAGTTCAAAGCGGCAGGTGCCGGACCAAGTGAACCTGTCTCATGGAAAGTGACGATACATTACGCAACGTCCGGAGGATTTGCCGACACTACGTTGACGAAGACGTTCACATCTACTGGAAACACGCAAACGTCCCAGACATTTACAGCCGTTGGAGGTCAACTCACGGTCACCGCTACATGTGGTTCTCACACTTCCAACCCCGTTGTCTTTACCGTTACCGGCACCGCAATTCCATCTGGCACCGTCCTTCAGCAATTGACCTCAGCGTACAATGGGCCCACCGCGGGCCTAATGAGGGGCATTGCGCTTATTGAGAGTTCGCGGCTACAGTTCTTTACGAAAACGCTCTTCGATGTGACCGCATTGTGGCCTCACGAGAGCCCCAAATCCAAGTCATTCGGGGCAGGTAAGTATATTGGGTTGCTGTCATTCCCAGCTTCGATAACTGACGCCTTCAACTGGCAAAGCAATATCCAGGACGGTATAGGATTATTTGGGCAGAAATTAGCTATTGCAAGATAACTGGAAGTTCGTATTATCGCCCCGCGCCCCGGGCTGCCTCCATTGAGGGCTGATCAGTTAAAAAGATGGCGGTCGAGTTATACGGCGATTCGCCTGGTCCCACATTCAGCACCCAGTACTACGTTGCTGACTGTGTGGGCGGAACAGTTGCCCAATCAGGCAAGCAATATTTGTGTCAAACTCCCGGGTCGTGGCAGTGGGTAGATAATCCCACAGGTAATCCGGGTGGTCATTTGTACGTCAGTAGAGTGTATGGGGCCATTAACAGATAAGCTATATGTGCAAGTGTTTCTGCAGGAGGATTGATATGAAGGCCGTCCGGGTAGATCAGATAATCATGTTGATGGTTACTGTTATAATTAACGTCGTGGCCCTGACGGGCGGAGGACAAGAGGTGTCCTCAGGGTCTGAGGGGTCGCCTGTCCCCACAACTTATACCAACGCAAAAGTCGTGTGGGACTCCCTCAAGTCGCATCCTCACGTTCGCTTCGCGGCGTGTCAAACACGCAGATGAGTGCGTTCGTTAAGGAGGTAGTAGTCGGGTTACCGGACTCAGCTATGGAGACATGGTCGGTATGCAGCACGGCATTTAGTCAAATAGGTGACACGGAGGCAGTTATAGCGTCATTGGACGGGAATGGACGTGGGTTTTGTAACGATCTTGAAGTAATATTCGTTGTGCACGATGTGGTCGTGGATCAGCGTGTGTCAGTGTGGATGGTCGATAATGTATCCGATACTATACGTGATGTAGACAATGACGGACGCAAAGAACTTGTCGTCCCGCTACCCGCGTCAGAATACGAGGGGAGCAGCGGCTGCGTGGCGGTCTGGCCCGCCATTTACTTGATTAGTCGAGGACGGTTAGTGGAGCAAAGCGCTTCTTTCAAGAAGTTCTACCACACGGAGCTTGAGAAAATGCAGAGCGATCTCGTAACAGCGCGTGCACAAGATGAAGGGAATGGTGAAGACCAAGCAGTGTGTTTGCAAATAGAGACAGATAAAATTAAGAGAGTTAGTGGTGTGGCTTCAGATGCTGGTGAGGAGGCCGCACTGCAATGGATTGCAAGCAACGAGGAATCGAAACGTCTCAAGGGTATCGCGGTGCTCGCCGATATTCGAGACAAGCGGTCGCTTACCGCTCTACAAGGTGTCAGTCATGATTCGAACCCCGTAGTTGCCGCTGCAGCAGGACGGGCGTTGAGTGCCAGAAATATAAAATAAGGTAGAGTGCCAGTCGAAGGCGGCCGCAGAAGTTGTTAGGTACATCTACAAGTGGGCCGCTGGTGTGGAACTTGGCCAAGGTCGTCGATCCGTGAGAGGGATGCTGTCGCTACGGCACTTTGTAGCGAAACTGGAAGAGGAAACAGGCGTCGGCACGCAATGGCAGCATCGACATGACAGCCCGGACCAGTTAATCACAATGATTCGAAGCCGACCAGATATTGGTATCCGCGTGCTGTTGGTGGCGCTACTCGTAATCGCAGCTGGGTCAGCGTCCGCGCAAAACGGCACGTGCATCCCTGCGGGCGAGGAGCTCATTTTTCCAGCGGGAGCGACTCTGACGGAAGGCCCGTCCGTCATGGTACCTGGGAATACATACGCCTTCAAAGTGGTTGGAGGCTATACAGTCCCGAACCCTGGCCTCGGGGAACATGTACGACCAGCGTATTTGCTTCCTTAACCAGCCCCCAAGGCACACCCAGTATTGTCGAAGTTCAGGTCGGCCCAACATCGACGATTACCGTATCGACTTCACCCGACACCACGGCCGGAACTTTCTACCTGACAGCTGCGCTAGGTTCACCGAACGAATATGGATTGTTTGTTTGGAGGATTCCAGTCCGTCCACCCTCTCCGCCGGCCCTGCCTTCGCCCCCGGGACAAAGCTGCCCGACCCGTCCATTCCCAGCGCGGAACCTCTGAGTGGCCGGCGGGCAAAACAACCCAAGTGGCCCTCTGGGGAACTGGCTTCGTTTGCCAAGGAGCGCCACAAGTCACCGACATGACGATCATGCCGAGTAACCAAGGCTCTATTTTTGAAGCCTCGCCAATGAATATTATTGGTCCGGGTGAGATTACATTCACGGCGACCCCCAACAGCAGCGACCCAACCCAGCCTGTGACGATCGACCTGTATCCGAACCCGCCCCCCCTCCCTTGGTCGCGAAAGGACAAACGGTTCGAGCTTCGAGACAGATTCCAGCGAAGAGCATGCAGCAGGCGTTGGATCACGAACGAGCGGTATAGTCTTACAATCCGCGACCACAAATTCTGGAACAGTGGTTGCGGAGGGAATAGCGGAAATCACAAACGAGATCAAGCTGACACTCACACGGCAAGACTTAATGACGGTTCAAGCGACTGGGACGCCTAAGGGATATACCTTCGATCTGACGTCAACACCTGTGTCCGGAACACTCAACGCAGGTATCAAATATCCCTCAGGAACAATAGCTACGCCAAATCCAAACACAATTCAGCTGACCGAACCGAGAAATAACTGCTCTTTGGGCGAGCCTTTCCCAGGCGGACTCGAGAAGATCGAGGTAACATACGGTCCCGACGATAACACTAAAGCCAGCAAAGACTTCTCGGTACCAACCTTTGGTATGTCATGCTATTACACCGCTTTAGAATCAGACTGGTTGAAGCCGGATGGAACCTGTAACAGCGTAACAATTGAAAATACTCACACGCATCAGAGGACAACTTATTCTGGGATGGGTAATCCTAACCCACCGATGCTCAAAGGGCAATATTGTAATGCATTTCTGGCAGAGATGAGATTGCAGGGGTCTGGTACTTTAGATAGCGGTCAGAACGTACAATATGACAGAGGCAGCGGCAGGTATATACCTGTCACCGATATAACCGTTAATGGGCATAAGGTTGAAAGCGGTAAAACATTGGCTAGGGATCCGGCCATTATACCTAAGAGCGGCACTTCGGTGGAACTCGACGGGTATGGCGATGGTTTGTCTGCGATTGACTCCGGCAATGGCATTGTGGGCTATAGGTTAGATATTTACGAAGGCCCTGGCAGAGCTGCCTGCGGCAATTACAAAAACGTCATGGCTGTTGGTGCTTGCTCGCCTGTGAGTACCACATGTCCAGGCAAGGCAATTAAATAGGGGGTAGAAATGGGCCGGTATGGCATGAGTGTCGCAGTGTTGATAATCGCGATAGGCGTATCGTTCGCTCAGGATCGCGGCGGAGCAATGAAAGTGGTCTACAGGAGGGGAAATGATTTGTATACGATGGTGGCCGGAGGGGGTGAGCGGCGACTAACGACTGATGATGTTCCGAAGGGCTACGCCACTTGGTCGAAGGACGGGTCAAAGATTTGCGTTCTTTTTTGAGGTGGATCGAAGCATAGCCTAGGGAAACCTTGTTGTGATTGACTCTGAGACAGCAAAGACGCTCTCCAACATCTTGATTTGTCCTGCTGTTGACGGGCAGAACTATTTTGTCGAGGACGTAGGCGGGATTCAGTGGATAAGTAATACTCGGATTGTGGTCGTTGGCGAGGTGAACCCATCTTCAAGCCAGAGCATGGTGTCCGATATAACATCAG
Source organism: uncultured Acidobacteriaceae bacterium (assembly GCA_963796895.1). Lineage (GTDB taxonomy): Bacteria > Acidobacteriota > Terriglobia > Terriglobales > Acidobacteriaceae > Palsa-343. The sequence goes on along the minus strand of CAWCNN010000008.1, from coordinate 239,423 downwards.
GCAAAGATATAGGGGACGCCTTTAGCGACGGATGGCCTGCCGCATTTTCTCCGGATGGGGAGCACAGCGCTGCGATAACTGGAAGTCCCCATTCGTTTTTTGATGCGGAACGAGAGCCCCGCTTGGAGATTGACGGCACTCCTGTATATCCGACCGAAGGACGCTCGGTTAACTTTTTGTCGAGGCCGGAGTGGTCCCCCGACGGAACCGCGGTTGCTGCGGTGACACAAAATGCCATTTCAGGGGAGGAGGCTGTTACAGGATGCGTTGTGCAGAACGGTTGCCAATCGACGTTGCTTCTCGGCAATGCTGGGGGCAGCGTGGACACATTTAAACTTCAGTGGAGAGATGGCGCTGTGATTGCGTCATCGCGTCGAGGTGGATGGAGCATGCAACTAGGTGATGTGCGCGCGAAGCCCTCGAATCAAATAGGGCAGGTCAGTATTGCCGTGACTGATACAGAAGCCGACTTTGAATCGAAGATACAACAGGTTGGCGGTGATGCGGCATTGGGACTAATAAAAGACGTACGAAAACGGGGTGGCCTTGAACCAGACATGTGGTGCCAGAGTTGTGGATTGCCGCAATTGCTGAAGGAAGCCCATCACCTATGAGCTTAGGAGTGTTTACAGTGTGAAGTATCTGTGGTATGCACACGGAACCGGGAAAGATGCCGCGCCGGATGCGGTTTTTCGGTCAGGTCGCGGAAGAAGCGCTCGACAGTGTTACAAGCCATGATGCCGAGGAGGGTGCGACGTGCACACGGAAGCGCTTGTGCTGTGCCAGCCAGCGCTCCACCGCCGAATGTTTGTGGTGGTGTAGTTATCGCAGATGATGTGAATTTGCTTCTACGCAGCGATGGTCCGGTCGATGCGGCGCAGAACTTTTGGCCAGTCCTGAAGGCGATGCCGTTCCTGGCACCGGCCGTAGACCTCCCCGGTGGCAGTGTTGAGAGCGGCGAACAGCGTGGTCGTGCCGTTGCGCTTGTAGTCGTGGGTCATAGTCTGTAAGCGTCATCTTGAGGCCGCATGGACATGACCTGACCCCATTCTTCGTCCAATCGACTATACGAGATTCATAGTCGCCGTCGGGGCGGTGGCCTGCTGCGTCTGATTCGGGGCTGGCTCAAGGCAGGCGTGTTGGAGAACTGACTCATGGGCCCCGCGGCCATGGAGAAAAACAGGGTCCTCTACTGGTTCGGTTCAGGTCTTGCTCGCCCTGGCGTTCCTTCCTCCGTTGGCCCCACGAGTCAGTTCTCCAACACGCCTGCCTTGAGCCAGCCCCGAATCAGACGCAGCAGGCCACCGCCCCGACGGCGACTATGAATCTCGTATAGTCGATTGGACGAAGAATGGGGTCAGGTCATGTCCATGCGGCCTCAAGATGACGCTTACAGACTATGACCCACGACTACAAGCGCAACGGCACGACCACGCTGTTCGCCGCTCTCAACACTGCCACCGGGGAGGTCTACGGCCGGTGCCAGGAACGGCATCGCCTTCAGGACTGGCCGAAACTTTCTGCGCCGCATCGACCGGACCATCGCTGCGTAGAAGCAAATTCACATCATCTGCGATAACTACACCACCACAAACATTCGGCGGTGGAGCGCTGGCTGGCACAGCACAAGCGCTTCCGTGTGCACGTCGCACCCTCCTCGGCATCATGGCTGAATATGGTCGAGCGCTTCTTCCGCGACCTGACCGAAAAACCGCATCCGGCGCGGCATCTTTCCCGGTTCCGTGTGCATACCACAGATACTTCACACTGTAAACACTCCTAAGCTCATAGGTGATGGGCTTCCTTCAGCAATTGCGGCAATCCACAACTCTGGCACCACATGTCTGGTTCAAGGCCACCCCGTTTTCGTACGTCTTTTATTAGTCCCAATGCCGCATCACCGCCAACCTGTTGTATCTTCGATTCAAAGTCGGCTTCTGTATCAGTCACGGCAATACTGACCTGCCCTATTTGATTCGAGGGCTTCGCGCGCACATCACCTAGTTGCATGCTCCATCCACCTCGACGCGATGACGCAATCACAGCGCCATCTCTCCACTGAAGTTTAAATGTGTCCACGCTGCCCCCAGCATTGCCGAGAAGCAACGTCGATTGGCAACCGTTCTGCACAACGCATCCTGTAACAGCCTCCTCCCCTGAAATGGCATTTTGTGTCACCGCAGCAACCGCGGTTCCGTCGGGGGACCACTCCGGCCTCGACAAAAAGTTAACCGAGCGTCCTTCGGTCGGATATACAGGAGTGCCGTCAATCTCCAAGCGGGGCTCTCGTTCCGCATCTGGAGTCCAATGGGGACTTCCAGTTATCGCAGCGCTGTGCTCCCCATCCGGAGAAAATGCGGCAGGCCATCCGTCGCTAAAGGCGTCCCCTATATCTTTGCCTGATGTTATATCGAACACCATGCTCTGGCTTGAAGATGGGTTCACCTCGCCAACGACCACAATCCGAGTATTACTTATCCACTGAATCCCGCCTACGTCCTCGACAAAATAGTTCTGCCCGTCAACAGCAGGACAAATCAAGATGTTGGAGAGCGTCTTTGCTGTCTCAGAGTCAATCACAACAAGGTTTCCCAAGGCTATGCTTCGATCCACCTCTCTTAAGAACGCAATCTTTGACCCGTCCTTCGACCAAGTGGCGTAGCCCTTCGGAACATCATCAGTCGTTAGTCGCCGCTCACCCCCTCCGGCCACCATCGTATACAAATCATTTCCCCTCCTGTAGACCACTTTCATTGCTCCGCCGCGATCCTGAGCGAACGATACGCCTATCGCGATTATCAACACTGCGACACTCATGCCATACCGGCCCATTTCTACCCCCTATTTAATTGCCTTGCCTGGACATGTGGTACTCACAGGCGAGCAAGCACCAACAGCCATGACGTTTTTGTAATTGCCGCAGGCAGCTCTGCCAGGGCCTTCGTAAATATCTAACCTATAGCCCACAATGCCATTGCCGGAGTCAATCGCAGACAAACCATCGCCATACCCGTCGAGTTCCACCGAAGTGCCGCTCTTAGGTATAATGGTCGGATCCCTAGCCAATGTTTTACCGCTTTCAACCTTATGCCCATTAACGGTTATATCGGTGACAGGTATATACCTGCCGCTGCCTCTGTCATATTGTACGTTCTGACCGCTATCTAAAGTACCAGACCCCTGCAATCTCATCTCTGCCAGAAATGCATTACAATATTGCCCTTTGAGCATCGGTGGGTTAGGATCACCCATCCCAGAATAAGTTGTCCTCTGATGCGTGTGAGTATTTTCAATTGTTACGCTGTTACAGGTTCCATCCGGCTTCAACCAGTCTGATTCTAAAGCGGTGTAATAGCATGACATACCAAAGGTTGGTACCGAGAAGTCTTTGCTGGCTTTAGTGTTATCGTCGGGACCGTATGTTACCTCGATCTTCTCGAGTCCGCCTGGGCCAGGCTTGCCCAAAGAGCAGTTATTTCTCGGTTCGGTCAGCTGAATTGTGTTTGGATTTGGCGTAGCTATTGTTCCTGAGGGATATTTGATACCTGCGTTGAGTGTTCCGGACACAGGTGTTGACGTCAGATCGAAGGTATATCCCTTAGGCGTCCCAGTCGCTTGAACCGTCATTAAGTCTTGCCGTGTGAGTGTCAGCTTGATCTCGTTTGTGATTTCCGCTATTCCCTCCGCAACCACTGTTCCAGAATTTGTGGTCGCGGATTGTAAGACTATACCGCTCGTTCGTGATCCAACGCCTGCTGCATGCTCTTCGCTGGAATCTGTCTCTGAAGCTCGAACCGTTTGTCCTTTCGCGACCAAGGGAGGGGGGGGCGGGTTCTGATAGAGGTCGATCGTCACAGGCTGGGTTGGGTCGCTGCTGTTGGGGGTCGCCGTGAATGTAATCTCACCCGGACCAATAATCTCATTGGCGAGGCTTCAACAATAGAGCCTTGGTTACTCGGCATGATCGTCATGTCGGTGACTTGTGGCGCTCCTTGGCAAACGAAGCCAGTTCCCCAGAGGGCCACTTGGGTTGTTTTGCCCGCCGGCCACTCAGAGGGTTCTACGCTGGTAATGGACGGGGTCGGGCAGCTTTTTCCCGGGGGCGAAGGCAGGGCCGGCGGAGAGGGTGGACGGACTGGAATCCTCCGAACAAACAATCCATATTCGTTCGGTGAACCTAGCGCAGCTGTCAGGTAGAAACTTACCGCCGTGGTGTCGGTGAAGTCGATACGGTAATCGTCGATGTTGGGCCGACCTGAACTTCGACAATACTGGGTGTGCCTTGGGGCTGGTTAAGGAAGCAAATACGCTGGTTGTACACTGTTCCCCGAGGCCAGGGTTCGGGACTGTAGCCTCCAACCACTTTGAGGGTGTATGTATTCCCGGCTACGATGACGGACGGGCCTTCCGTCAAAGTCGCTCCCGCTGGAAAAATGAGCTCCTCGCCCGCAGGGATGCACGTGCCGTTTTGCGCGGACGCTGACCGAGCTGCGATTACGAGTAGCGCCACCGACAGCACGCGGATACCATATCTGGTCGGCTTCGAATCATTGTGATTAACTCGTCCGGGGCTGTCATGTCGATGCTGCCATTGCGTCCGACGCCTGTTTCCTCTTCCAGTTTCGCTACAAAGTGCCGTAGCGACAGCATCCCTCTCACGGATCGACGACCTTGGCCAAGTTCCACGCCAGCGGCCCACTTGTAGATGTACCTAACAACTTCTGCGGCCGCCTTCGACTGGCACTCTACCTTATTTTATATTTCTGGCATCAACGCCCGTCCTGCTGCAGCGGCAACTACGGGGTTCGAATGATGACTGACACCTTGTAGAGCGGTAAGCGACCGCTTGTCTCGAATATCGGCGAGCACCGCGATACCCTTGAGACGTTTCGATTCCTCGTTGCTTGCAATCCATTGCAGTGCGGCCTCCTCACCAGCATCTGAGGCCACACCACTAACTCTTCTAATTTTATCTGTCTATTTGCAAACACGTTGTTTTGTCTTCACCATTTCCTTCATCTTGTGCACGCGCTGTTACGAGATCGCTCTGCATTTTCTCAACTCCGTGTGGTAAGACTTCTCGAAAGAAGCGCTTTGCTCCGCTAACCGTCCTCGACTAATAAGTAAATGGCGGGCCAGACCGCCACGCAGCCGCGCTCCCCTCGTATTCTGACGCGGGTAGCGGGACGACAAGTTCTTTGCGTCCGTCATTGTCTACATCACGTATAGTATCGGATACATTATCGACCATCCACACTGACACACGCTGATCCACGACCACATCGTGCACAACGAATATTACTTCAAGATCGTTACAAAACCCACGTCCATTCCCGTCCAATGACGCTATAACTGCCTCCGTGTCACCTATTTGACTAAATGCCGTGCTGCATACCGACCATGTCTCCATAGCTGAGTCCGGTAACCCGACTACTACCTCCTTAACGAACGCACTCATCTGCGTGTTTGACACGCCGCGAAGCGAACGTGAGGATGCGCCATGAGGGAGTCCCACACGACTTTTGTGTTGTATAGGTTGTGGGGACAGGCGACCCCTCAGACCCTGAGGACACCTCTTGTCCTCCGCCCGTCAGGGCCACGACGTTAATTATAACAGTAACCATCAACATGATTATCTGATCTACCCGGACGGCCTTCATATCAATCCTCCTGCAGAAACACTTGCACATATAGCTTATCTGTTAATGGCCCCATACACTCTACTGACGTACAAAAAACCACCCGGATTACCTGTGGGATTATCTACCCACTGCCACGACCCGGGAGTTTGACACAAATATTGCTTGCCTGATTGGGCAACGACTTCGCTGACACAGTCAGCAACGTAGTACTGGGTGCTGAATGTGGGACCAGGCGAATCGCCGTATAACTCGACCGCCCTATCTTTTCTAACTCATCAGCCCTCAATGGAGGCAGCCCGGGGCGCGTGGCTATAATACGAACTTCCAATGATCTTGCAATAGCTGATTCTGCCCAAATAATCCTATACCGTCCTGGATATTGCTTTGCCAGTTGAAGGCGTCAGTTATCGAAGCTGGGAATGACAGCAACCCAATATACTTACCTGCCCCGAATGACTTGGATATTTCTGGGCTCTCGTGAGGCCACAATGCGGTCACATCGAAGAGCGTTTTCGTAAAGAACTGTAGCCGCGAACTCTCAATAAGCGCAATGCCCCTCATTAGGCCCGCGGTGGGCCCATTGTACGCTGAGGTCAATTGCTGAAGGACGGTGCCAGATGGAATTGCGGTGCCGGTAACGGTAAAGACAACGGGGTTGGAAGTGTGAGAACCACATGTAGCGGTGACCGTGAGTTGACCTCCAACGGCTGTAAATGTCTGGGACGTTTGCGTGTTTCCCAGTAGATGTGAACGTCTTCGTCAACGTAGTGTCGGCAAATCCTCCGGACGTTGCGTAGTTATCGTCACTTTCCATGAGACAGGTTCACTTGGTCCGGCACCTGCCGCTTTGAACTGAATCGGCTCCGTGGCCGTATAGTTATTCTCAGACAACTCATAAGATGCGTCGGCCTCAGGTTTCTCCACATGACATGGACCCTCGCATCGTTGCGTTACCAGTTGCTACTGGATTGCCGTTTTGGCCGTTGGAACTCGCATCTGATATCGATCGGCTGAAGATGCACGACGGCCGGTCGATGCAACTCGATTCGAGTCCTAGAAGTTGCATCTCGACTATGGCTATGCAGCGACAAGCCATTCGAGCCAAGGCTTTCCTGTGGTTTCCGGTGCATGTACGTTTCCGATGCGTGCTTGCGTGTATCGTTCCAGCGCCGCGCGCACGCTCTCCCGGTGCGCCGGTCGTACCCGGTCGTCCCCGCCCACAAGAGCGGTAATAGAGACTGACTTCGAGCCGAGAACGTGGGATCGCAAATCCGGCCCGGTGTTTGACGGTGGTGACCTCCTTGCCGCCCTTGCCCTCGTGGGTCCGCGAAACCTGATGTCGGACGAGTTGTTCACCGGTTCGGGGATGCTGGCCCTCGGCAAGACGGGCAAGGTGCTCGTCATGGACCGGTCCGTGGAGATTCCACTGGTCGGCGAGCCGCCCTTGCCATTCGGTGTGACCCTGCTGGTTCCCGGGTCCAGTAGTTTTGTTGCTGCGATGCGAATTCTTTGGCGTGATAGGTCCGCGCCTGGCGGGCCGATAGCGGCTTCGAGATGGTGAGCATGAAGAGTGCTCCTGAATGGCCCGACCTGTACTGGGCCATGGTTCCGTTCAGTCGATCTCGTCGTTGTCGCCCCACCAAGTGTCCCGGGCCTCTTCCCGTTATGGACGCCAAAGACTGGGATTGCGAATGATAGCGTCCTTGCGGGCGAGACACTTTGCACGATCTCCGTTCTCATTACAGGCGGGTGAAGCCTCCACGCGTCGGCTGCGTCTGGTACAACACTTCGACCCTTGAGCAGAGTCTGCTCGCCAGCGTCGTGCAGTCGTTGAAGAGACTCGGCAAGCAGCTCCCGCCGGGAATACAAGCGCCGTCGCCAGGCATAATCGGCGATCAGTACCCGCAGGAAACCGATGACCAGGAACCAGACAAAAAGCGAAGCGCACAGCGCGGCGAGCGCGGATAATTCCGGGAAAAGGAGGAGTTCCCATAAGCTCTCGCCTTCGAACGCCAGATTGCCCAGATAGGCCTGAGTTCGTCCGCTGGGATCTGCTGCCGAGGACCCTCAATAAGTGATCTTCCATCCGGCGTCAAGGGCGGCATGCTGAGAGCGCCATACCGATTCGATCCGGGGAATCCACCGCGTCGTCATTCGCAAGCAGCTGCCGTTTCTGATGCCGTCCGATCTTCCATATCCACCGGACTTCGACTGTCGAGGGTCCGACGAGTGGAAGTGAACTCGCGAAATAGGCAGGCAGGTAGTGGCGTTCGACCGGCGTCCAGGGCGAGCGCCAAAACATCCAGATCGCCAGCGCCTCGGCCACCGCCGCAAATGCCAACAGCCGGACCACGATCAGAAGAATGCGCCTCCTGTTCATCGGCTTTCCACACCTCTTTGGTCCGCTGGCCTGAGAAATTGGCAAGCATCCTGCGAGCCTGTTCGAGCTTCTTGCATCGGCTCCGTCACGGATTTTGAGGACCGATTCGGGGAGTAACGGGCGACCTTCGACCGTCGCCTGAGCGCCAGCATGGAAGAGAGTCAGGAGTGCAAAACGCAGGCCCAAACTTCGGCGAGAAGCAATTCCATCGGATCGGAAGGCCGCCCGCGCGCGGCACTCAACGCGGTCACTCGCAGCCACTCCGAGGGCTGCTTGCCCGCGCTCTCGGCGGCCGATTCCACTTCGGAGACTTCGTCGGGAGTCAACCGCATGGAGATGGTCTTGGTGCGAAAGCCTGGCTTGCTTTCCTCGATTGAGGACGACTTCTTCGCTTTCTCGGTCGTCGTTTGGAAGGCGTTCATGGGAGAACCTCCCTGCTGACGTGCAGATTTGGCCGTGCTGAGCTCGTTCAACCGAACTTGCCCAAACCCCTTGCGGTTCAACGTGTTTACACGAAAGCGCTCTGGAGCGCTCTGTTCGATGACCCGCGTAAACGCGCGTTAGCGTTTGTAAACGCCAAAACTCAAGTTGCTGTTGCAGCGGAAGTTGACATTTGTAAACGTCACAGCGCCTCAGGGCGCTCTGCAGCAACCCAGTTGGGGGTGACGTGTCCATCTTACTTCCGCTGCGACAGCAGCGTCGTTCTTAAATCTCGCCGTACTCGAGCAGCAGCTCCGCTGAAATTCGCTGCAGCTCAGGCTTCTGCCAGGCAAGGCTAAACGCCTGCTGTAGCGATGCCCACTCGCTAGTGGTGAACCCGAAGGTCACTCCGCTCGGGCAGCGAACCCAGATGGGCGATACCGTAGGTTCCATCGCCGTGTAGCCATAGAACCAGCGCCCCTGCCAGAACGAATTGGCTTCGCTGGTTTCCCATGCAACGAGCATCGACCGGAACTCCGCAATCATCGGCCACGGTCTCATCTCGTACATGGTCTGCCGAGCTTCGGGCAGGTTCACCAGGACGGCCAGATCGCCATCGCTTCCCGCCGCGAATGACAGCACGAACCCGCCTTCGAAAACCGAGGAAATCGCCGGGCCCCAAGGGCGATCGGCAACGGCCCTTCCGGCTGCGCTTCGCACGGGAGTTCCACGCACCAGATAATGCCCTCGGGCAGCCGCTCTCCACAGGAGCGGCCAGTGCGGCTTCAGGGCCTGATTCATCGCCTCGATGCCGAAGGATTCCTCCTCGAGAAACTCGTACAAATTCCGGGCGGCGAACTGCGGCCACACCTCCTCCGCCTTCGGCAAATCCATTCTCCGGATGAGCCGCTCAACGGCCGTCGCGACCTCGATGCCTTCGGCCTCAGATCCCGGAACCGGCTGACCTTGCTTGTTGAGGATCGGCAGATTCGAATGGTAATGGGCATCCCGGCTCGCCTTCTTCCCCCTCCGCACCTGGTAAGCGGCGAGAAAAGCCTGGAGAATTCCCTTCATCGTCTCCAGTGAAATGGGGTCAGCGATCGAACTCTCAACTCCGAGCTGGACGTAGTGCGCAAGAACGATCCATTCGGCCCGGGAAAGACTGAGTCCGGCTTCGGCTTTGCGTCGGGCTCCGGCGAGCGCCGCGGTAGCGTCGGCCAGCAGTTCCGCCACCTCCAGCCGGTTCTCTCGCGCCGATTCCAGAAGCTGCTTGGCCACCTCGGAAGTGGTCACGTTCTCTCCGCTCTTTTTCGAGAGAAGTTCCTTCAACCGTTCGAGTCGCGAACGCAGTGCCTCGGAGACGCGAATCGAAATAACCGGCTGTTGCGGCCATCCACCTTTTTCGGCCACGGGCTTTCCTTTCTCCATCCTGCTGTCCGAAGATGCCGCCGCAACTACCATCGCAATTTGTAAACTTACAGTTGACTCTATGGATATTCCTGCGCTACTGTCAAGTGTGCAAGCCGCCGAGGTGTTCCTTGCGCCCTGCTTCCCTCCCTCCACGCCGTCCACCGCGTTCCACAGTGTCGGGTGATTCCGCGCAATTTGTGCTGCCTTTCCTTGCCGAACCGCCGGAGCCTTGCGCTGAGATTCAGGTGAGTGAGGCTCGCTCGTCACCATCCCAGCTTCCCGAGCCACCGACCGCTCAGGTCGTTCCGCCGCGCGATTCCAGAACGCAGCAAGCAGCCAACGAGCCTCTACTGCGAGCAAAGATTCGTCAGCCGGAGCGCATCACGCCGGCCACGCCCCCAAGTCGGCCGATGCACAAACACATCGCACAAGCGGATAGGCGATTGCCTGCAGCCGCGATTCACTCTCTTGCCGTTTCTCCGAACATCGTCGCGCTGATCGAGGGCAGGGAGCAGGCATGGTCCGCCCGCGAATTGGCCAAACTGATCGGGTGTACCGGCAAACACATCTATGCCTTGGCGAAGAGCGGACGGATGCCACACCTCAGGATCGGTGGCATGGTTCGCTTCGATCCTGCGACAACGGCGGAATGGCTCCGGCAGCGCTACATCGCCGCTTAGTCAGCCGCAGCAGGGATGTCGCTGCGCGTCCCCAGTCGGACCTGTCACAACACACCTCATCCTGACCTGTCGCTCATCTGCACTTCTCACTTTGAAGTCGCGGCGCGCGGACACCATTCGGTCGATGGCGAGTTGACATCTGTTCTGATAGATCGAAAGCCGTTGTAAGACGCCGTTGATTTTGTAATGTTTTTTAGCGCGACAACGCGATATTTGGTAGACTAGGGTTAAGCAAGTGAACCGGGTAAAATCCTGTCAACTTGCTTTATTTCATTTGTTTACCAATGGACTGAAGAGCCTACATTGTAATATGGCGGAGAGACAGGGATTCGAACCCTGGAAACCCTTTCGAGTTTACACGCTTTCCAAGCGTGCGCCTTCAGCCACTCGGCCATCTCTCCGCACCTTCGACGAGGCTAAGCCACGCCGGTCGCGCATTGCGCACTACCCTCCAATCTACCACGCACGCCCCTCCTCTCCGCGCCCGCCCGCGCTCACCAAAGTGCCATGGCCGCCCATCTACAATGGGCCATTCCATGTCCCCCAAAGACATCCAGGACGGACCGCTCGAGGCCGGCGGCGCGGCATCGCCTGAAGCCGAGGTCTTCGAGCAGCAAGCGCATCCAACGCGTCTCGGCGAGGAACTCCGCGCTCTGCTCGGGCTCGCCATCCCCGTCGTTCTCTCCGAACTCGGCTGGATGACCATGACCATTGTCGACCTCATCATGGTCGGCCGCCTCGGACCCGACGCCATCGGCGCCGTCGGTCTCGGCAACGCCATTTACTACGCGCCCTCGCTCTTCGGCATCGGCCTGCTCCTCGGCCTCGATACCCTCGTCTCGCAATCCTGGGGCGCCGGCCGCTTCGACGACTGCCACCGCTCCCTCGCCCAGGCAACCTACATCGGGCTGGCCTTCACGCCCGTGCTCATGCTCGCCATGCTGGCCGCCGAGCGCATCTTCACCGGCCACGGCGTCGATCCCACCGTCGCCGTGCTCACGCGTTCCTACGTCTCGGCGCTCAACTGGAGCACCTTCCCGCTCCTCATCTATGGCGCCTTCCGCCGCTATCTCCAGGGAGTAGCGCGCGTCCGCCCCGTCACCTTTGCGCTGATCAGCGCCAACCTCGTCAACCTGGCCTTCAACTGGATCTTCATCTACGGCCACTTCGGCTTCCCTGCCCTCGGCGTGCGCGGGTCGGCGCTGTCGACGGTTTTGGCGCGCGTCTACATGGCGGCTGTGCTGGTGTATGCCGCATGGGCACACGAGAACGGCCGCGGACATGCGCTCTTTGCGCACTGGCCCCGTCCGGACTGGACCCGTATCCGTGCTCTTCTGCAGCTTGGTCTTCCCGCTGCGTCTCAGGTGGTGCTCGAGGTCGCAGCCTTCGGCGCGGCCACCGTGATGGCTTCGCATCTGACACCCATTGCGCTCGCCACGCACGAGATCGTGCTGAGCTGCGCGGCGTACACCTATATGGTTCCGCTGGGAATCTCAGCAGCAGCAGCGGTCGCCGTCGGCCATGCCATCGGAGCCGGCAACCCCGCGCGCGCTCGTCGTGCCGGCCTGCTGGCCATCGGCCTCGGCGCGGGATTCATGGCGCTCATGGCCATCCTCTTCCTCGTCATCCCACAGCCCATCATCCGCATCTGGACGCGCGATCCCAGCGTCCTCACCCTGGGCGCGCACATCCTGGCCATCGTTGCAGGATTTCAGATCTTCGACGGCATCCAGACGGTCTCCACCGGCGCACTGCGTGGTCTGGGCGAAACCCGCTTCCCCATGCTCATGAACCTGACCGCCTATTGGATCCTCGGCCTCCCCATCGGCGCACTGCTCTGCTTCCGAGTCGGCTGGGGACTCTCAGGCCTCTGGACCGGACTCACCCTGTCGCTGATTCTGATTGCGCTGGTGCTGATCGCGCGCTGGATGAAGGATTCACGGAAGAGGCTCATCGCAGTTTAGGTGCACCGCTCCGTTTTCCGTCGTCACCAAATACGCCGGATTCCGTATGCATCAAACGCGGTTTCTTTGCTGACGATCGGCAGGTGCTCGGCCTGAGCCTGCGCAATCAGCATACGGTCGAATGGATCCTTATGAGGACCCGGTAACGAACCTCCGCGCAGTGCATATTCCACTGAAACACCCAGCAGCTGAAAACCTTCCCGCTCCATTTGTCCGACAAAATCTGCGACAAGATCCACGGCCGTCGGCAGTTTGCCGAGGTGAACCTTCGTGGCAATTTCCCACGCGGACGCAGCACTCACAATCACCGTATTGCGGGTATCTGCAATGACTCGCGAAGCCGGTTTCGTCAGTTGCGGGTCGCCGGTAAGCCACCAGAGCAATGCGTGAGTATCAAGCAGAGCTCGCAAATCCGGCTACTCCCAACGCTCAAGCTCGTCGGCGGGAAGAGGCTCAAAAAACTCAGGCCCTACGTGGAGTTTGCCCTTCAAAGACCCTGGCTGGCGTTTGCCCTTAACCACGCCTACAGGAACCAGCCGGGCCACGGGCTTCGATCCCCGCGCGATTACGACTTCTTCCCCAGCCGAAACTTTCTGGATCAGACGAGAAAGATTGGTCTTCGCCTCGTGAATGGTAACGGTGTTCATCCGGATGATCCTCTTAGCTAATCCAGTTTAGCTAAGGCAGCGCCCGCGCGCAACTACTTCTTGCCCTTCTTCGCAGCCTTCTTCGCCAGATCGTTCAGCGTCGTCTTCTTCAGTTCCTCGCGCATCGCGGCCTCGGCGCTCTCGAACACCTTCTTCAGCGCTCCGCTCACCTTCGCGGTTTGCCCCGACAGCAAGGCCGTGTGAAAAAGATCGCCGCCATCCAGCGCCTTGTAGACATCCGCGAGCGTGATCGCCTTCGCCGACCGCGCCAGTTTCGATCCCCCATGGGGACCCTTCTGGCTCTCCAGCAGCCCTGCCTGATGCAGCAGCGAAAACACGCGTCGAATCACGACGGGATTGATGCTGAGCTTGCCCGCTACATCTTCTGAGGTCTGCAGTCCATCCGGTTCAGCAGCAAGCAGAACCATGGCGTGAACGCCAGTTGCGAATCGGGTATTTGCGGCCATGCATCCCACGCTACCACAGCTTTTTCGGATCAACATGAAATCTGTAACAACCGCCGTCCCTGTCCACTTTCGGACCCTGCACCAACCCGCACCGCCCCTGCAACAACACCCGATTACCATGCTCCCGCCCCTGTACCCTGTACCCTGCACCCTGTAACCTGATTCGAGGAGATTTCATTGCGCATCCTCTTTGTCGGCGATGTCTTCGGCAGCGCCGGCCGCCGCATTGTGCGGGAACATATCGGTCACATCATCGCCGGCCGTGGTGTCGACCTCGTCATCGTCAACGCCGAAAACGCTGCCGGCGGATTCGGCCTCACCCCCACCATCTCCGACGAGTTCTTCGACCTCGGCGCCCACGTCCTCACCACCGGCAATCACGTATGGGACAAAAAAGAAATCATCGACTACCTCAAGTCCGCCCCTCCCGACAGCCACGACCGCCCTCGCCGCATCCTGCGCCCCGCCAATTACGCGCCCGATACTCCCGGCTTCGGCGTCTATCAGGGAACGCTCCCCTCCGGCCAGACCTATGCCGTCCTCTCCCTCCAGGGCCGTGTCTTCATGGCCAATAACGAAGACCCTTTTCGCACCGCGGACCGCCTCCTCGCCCGGATCCAGGAGAAGGTCATCGTCGTCGACTTCCACGCCGAAGCCACCTCGGAAAAATGCGCGCTGGGCTGGTATCTCGACGGCCGTGTCACTGCCGTCATCGGGACCCATACCCACATCCCCACCGCCGATAACCGCGTCCTCACCAGCGGCACCGCCTACCAGACCGACGTCGGCATGAGCGGCCCGTACGACTCCATCATCGGTGTCCAGAAAGAACTCGTCCTCGAGCGCTTCCTCACCTCCATGCCCTCGAAATTCGAAGCCGCCAAAGGCGACCCCCGCATGGCCGCTCTCCTCATCGAAGCCGACCCCGCCACCGGCCGCGCCCTCTCCACCGAACGCCTCCTCCTCGGCGAGTAGTTGCGTCCTCTTGCAGATTCTCTACTGCCCCCATCGACCGGCAACCAGAGCGAACACAGTCGGCCCCGGGGGTCGAATCGCGGGGCATTTTCGGGCACACTAGAGGAAAGGATCAAAATGTCCATCCACACCCCTGAAGAACTCGCCGCCATGCGTGAATCCGGCCGCATCGTCCGCCTCATGCTCGAAGCCATGAAAGCCGCCGCCCTCTCCGGCGTCACCACCGAGGAACTCGACGACATCGGCGGCGATCTCATGCGCAAACACGGAGCTGTCTCCGGACCCACCACCGTCTATCAGTTCCCCGGCGTCAGCTGCATCAGTGTCAATGACGAGATCGTGCACGGCATCCCCTCCGACCGCCGCCTGCGCAACGGCGACCTCCTCAAACTCGATGTCACCATCTCGAAGGATGGCTTCATGGCCGATGCCGCCGAGACCGTCGTCGTCGGTCCGCCCACCACCGAATCCTCCATCGGCAATCGCCTCGCCGCCTGCGCCCGGCGTGCCTTCCACGAAGCCATGCAGGTCGCCCGCGCCGGCCATCGCGTCCGCGACATCGGTCGCGTGGTCGAAAGAGAAGTCAGCGCCTCTGGCTTCCATGTCATCCGCGATCTCTGCGGTCACGGCATCGGCCGCACCATTCACGAGAAGCCCAGCATCCCCAACTGGCCCGACCCCTCCGCCTCGGAAATGCTCACCGAGGGCCTCGTCATTACCGTTGAGCCCATCATCGCCAGCCGCTCCGGGAAGTCCGTCCTCGCTAAAGACGGCTGGACCGTCCGCACCGCCGACCGCGGCCTCGCCGCTCACTACGAACACACCATCGTCATCACGCAGAACGAACCCATGCTCCTGACCGCGGCTTAGAGGTTCCCGGAAAGTTACTACAGAAACTCGATTGAACTTATCTTTCCTCATTACTCTTTGCTAACTGTCCGATAAAGTGAAAGTGAACCTTGCTCCCTCTGCTCAGGCTCACTGGTCATGCCTTCCCGCGTCTCCGGCAGTTTGCCGCCATCTGCTGATCCTCCCCCGGAGACCGTTTCCCGCCTCCCGGAAATCGCCTTCTCGGTTCTCGTCCTGTCCCTCGTCGCCGTCCGCATCGTCCAGGGCCACGCTACCTTCCTTCACCATCCCGGCTCCGACTGGGGTGTTGCCGACTGGATGACCAGCTACGCCGCAGGCTTCGTCCGCCGCGGACTCGGCGGATCCCTCCTGGCCGGCCTCATGCGCCTCACCGGCCTCGGATTCTTCCCCTTGCTGATCGGGTTCACGACAGCAGCCTATCTCGCCCTTTGCCTCTATCTTCTCCGCATCAGCTGGCGTCTGCGCGGCCCCGCCCTGTGGCGCTTCGCCCTGCTCCTGAATCCCGTCCTCATCATCTCAGCCTGCGACTACGGAACCATCTCCCGCAAAGATGTCATCTTCCTCTTTGCCACATGGCTCAATCTCTGGATCTGTCAGAGAACCCTTGCCCGCCAACGAGACCAACCCACCGCGGAAAACCGCTTTCCCTGGCTTCTGCTGCCCTTCGCCGGACTGTCCCTCGGGCTCGCTCTCCTGCATGAAGGCCTTTTCGCATTCATATGGCTCCCTTTGAACGCCGCGATTGTGGCCTGTGTCCTCACGCGTATGCGCTTCAGCCGTGTCTCCGCTCTTCTCTTCCCGGCTGTGAGTCTGCTACCTTCCCTCGCCGCCGTCGCCGCCTGCGCTCACTGGCATGGCGACGCTCGCACCGCCGAAGCCATCTGCCGCAGTTGGCGCTCCTCGTTGCCGGTGTCGTGCAATCCTGGCGATCATTTTCCGGTCGCACTGGGCGCCCTTCGCTGGAGCCTCCACGATGGCATCTCCCTCTCCCTCTCCCACGCGCGCTGGTTTGTTCTCTATCCGGTTATCTTCGCCCTCGGCGGCACGATCGAGATCATCGCGGTGAAGTCCCTGATGCCCGAAGCCCGCATGGAGCACCTCGTCAGCCTGCTCCTCTTCCCCTTCATCGTCTCTCTGCCTCTCTATGTTCTGGGCGTGGACTGGGGGCGCTGGCTCGCGCTGGTCGCCACCGGTTCCCTGCTTCCCATGCTGAACCCATCGCTGCGCCCCTGTGTCTACGACCTGCTTCCCACAACCCTCCGCAACCCCTTCCACGATCGACTCGTGCCCGCTCTCGACCGCGCTTTCTCCTGGCTTCAGCCCCGGCTTCGACGCGAGCAACTCCTCCTTTGCACCGCACTGCTCATCGTTCCCATACCCCCCATCCCCGACCGCAGCCTCCTCCTGCTCGATCCGCCCTTCGTCCTGATTACCTTCCTGGTACACCACTTCGCTCGATAACCACCGCTGTCGGTTCTGTCCATGCCGCATAATGGCCCTGAAAGCCTGACGCGCATGCCCTCGAAGTCCGATACCATCACCACGAAGCAAGCCGTTGCTCCTGCGCCGCTGCACCGCTCTCTCCTTATCCTTCTCACTTGCCTCGTCGCCCTCGCTGTCCCATTCCAGCTCCGCCTCATCTCCCATCTGGATACGGATGCGTATTCCGATCTCTACTCGCCCTGGTTCGGATCGCGCGCCGCCCTCCACCACCTCGATCCCTATTCCCACGCCGTCACCACCCAAATCCAGCGCGACATGTACGGCCACCTGCTTGCCCCCGGCGATCTGCACGACCCCGAAGCCTTCGTCTACCCGCCATGGATCGCCTTCCCTCTCGCGCCCTTCACTCTCCTTTCCTGGCCCAGGGTTGAGTTCCTCTTCGCGATCCTCGCTCCTCTGGCACTCCTCGCCACCGTCTGGACCTGGATGCACCTCTGCCGGCCCCGTTTCGACCGCATCCCAACCATCGCGATCGGCCTTCTCATCCTCGCCAGCTGGCCCGCCGTCTGGGGATGCTATCAGCGCCAGCCTTCCCTCTTTGTCATGGCCGCCATGGCATTCTCCATCCTGCTTTTCCGTCACAGATCCGACATCGCCTCCGGCGTCCTGCTCTCCCTTGCTTCAGTCAAGCCTCAGCTCGTCCTGCTGCTCGGCGCATGGCTCTTCCTCATCGCTCTGCGCGACCGCCGCTGGCGCTTCGTTGCGGCATCCTTCATCTCGCTCGGTGTTCTCATCGGCGGAGCCTCCCTGGTCTTTCCCGGTTCCCTTCCACACTGGATCCACGCCGCCATCGCCTATACCCACGCTGCCGGAAAAGTCTCCCTCCTCACTCACCTGCTCGGCCCGCACCTCGGCCTCGTCGCCGACCTCGCCCTGCTCGCCGCTCTCTGCGTCCTGCTCTGGAAACTGCGCGCAGCATCCCCGGAATCACCCGGCTTCCTGCACGCCGTCGCGCTCATCCTCGCCGTTACTGCCTGCCTGATCCCCGGCAATGTCTTTCTTCTGTTCAACAACCTGCTCCTGATCCCCGGAATCCTTCTGCTTCTCCAACCGCCCTCCGGCTCGCAACCCTTGCAGTTCTTCCGGACCTTCGCCGGCATCGCCCTGCTTTTGGCTCTCCTCATCACGCCTGTCTCCGCGGCCATCGGCATCTTTACCGGATACCGCTTCGACCTCGTCATGCCGCCCTTTATCCTCGGCTACTTCCTTCCGGTTCCCGTCGTGGCCGCACTCCTCTTCCTGCCGCCCCACGCTGAGCGACGCCTTAAATCCTTTGTCGAGGAGTAGCTCCGCGCTCTACTTCGAATCCGAACAGGCGTCGTCCACCGCATCCGCCAGCTCGCTGAACAGCGGCATCTTCGGCTCCTTCAGACCATCCTTCTCCGAGTGCTTCCACAGCGCCGTGCTCATGTTCCCATCGCCCAGCGACATATAAACAGCCAGCTGGTCATCGGCCGGGAAAACGCCGCCCACACCCTGGGCGCCACCGTGAGCAATGCCAATATCGCCCGGTCCGTCATCGATTCCTGGACTCTGTCCCGGCCGCGTTGGCTGGCCCGGTTGTCCCGGATTCTGCCCCGCTCCTCCCGGACCCGACTCCGGTCCCCGCGGCCCACCCATCGGCGGCATCTCCGACGGCTGACCGGGAAGACGGTTTCCCACCGCTCGCTCTTTCCACACCACGAACACCAGATCCGCAGGCTGAGGCGGATACACAACCGTGTATCGACCCCATTGCTTCAGCCGGTTCTCTACCCCGATCGCCGCGTTGGAATCCAATGGATAATCCCTCTGGATCCACCCGGTCGGGTCCCCCTCATACGTCTGCACGGACACGAGAGTCGCGTTGCAGAAGACCTTCGGCACCGGCGCCTTTTTCTTCGTCTTTGCCGGAGCAGTCCCGATGATCGCCATCAGCACCAGCACCGCGAGCACGACCGAATTCCTCATAGACTCGGACCTCACCGGTGCCGCGACCGCTTCAGGTTCACGCGCCTGAAAGCCGCTGCTTCCAGGCGGGACCGCTTCGCGAAAAGCCCCGCAATCATACGATCACAGTACTAGTTGGATTTCGCGGATTTCGCACACTGCGTATCCACCGCATCCCGAATCTGCTGAAACAGCGGCATGCCCGCATTCATCAGCCCCCCGGACTCCGACTTCCGCCAGAGCCAGGTGCGCTGGGGCGTGCCCTCCGCGGCTCCCTGATAAACCACGAGCAGGTCGCTACGATCGCCGACTTCTGCCCCCGGCGATCCTGGAGCGCCAGGACCTCTGGCGGAGTCAGCAGGATCCTCCTGGTTCGTTCCCAGGTTGGGGTTAGCCCCCGGCGCCGGTCCAGGACTGCCCGGCCTGGGGCTCTTTCCGAGGCCAGCCCCCGCCGTCGCGCGCGAGCTGCTCGTGGAAGACCCTGGATTGATCCCGGCGTCCACCTCTCGCCCGGTATTCACCACCCAGACCAGGTCCGCCTCCCCTGGCCGCGACACCATCGTGTAGCGGTTCCAGTCCCGCAGATGCTGCTGCAGAGCCGTCGCCGCATCGCGATCGCTGGACAGTACCGCGGGGTTAAAAGCCTCTCCGTCTGCCGTCTCGACGTAGGCATAGCGCGCCTGGCAGAACAGGGGAGACACCTTCGGGGTTTTCTTTGTTTTCGCCGGAGCCGACGCGGAAACTCCGCTCAGCAACAAAACCGCCAACAAAACAGAGTTCCTCATACGTGCATGCCCTCCTATGGAGAAGTCCCGCACATCTCTCGCCCGCCGCCCGGATTGTAACGCTGATCGAACGCCCGCTGCTCCGGACCCACGATCCCGCACACCAGGCACTCCATAGACGAGTTGCGCCGAATTGCGTCAACTCCGCGATCCCCTCGCGGCACGAAAATCCCGCGGAGTGGAATCCCTACTGGCTTGGCTCTTGGCTACCGGCTACTTCCCGTTTCCCGCTTCTCTTCTTCGGTGATCGGGGCGTTGATCTCAAGCAGCCCCTCCGGCAGGCGCATCTCCAGAAGTCGGTTCTCCGTATCCACGCGCACCAGGTAGGCCCGTACATACGGGATCACCACCGGGTCCCCCGTCCGATCCGGCCGCCGTACCACCAGCAGCTCGGCACTCGACGACTCACGATCCACATCGATCACCGTGCCCACCTCGGCTGCTTTCTGATTCAGGTCGATCACCCGGCACCCCACCAGGTCGCTCACGTATACCGAACCCACCTCCAGCAGCGCCCGCTCCGCATACGGAATCGCCACTTCGAAGCCGCGCAGCGCTTCCGCCTCGTTGATCGAATCGATGCCCCGGAACTTCATCACTATCCGGCTGCGCAGGAACCAGAAGTTCTCCAGCTCCATCTCGCGCGGACGCGTGCCGATCCTCTCCGGCGGAATCAAAACCAGGCGCGTTCTCTCGTGGAATCGTTCCGGGAAATCCGTCAGGATCTCCGCAACCAGCTCACCGCGCCGCCCATGCGTCCGAATCAGCCTCGCCAGCAGCACCCACCGGGGCGATTCATGCGCGGACCCACCGGTATCTGCCACCTTCGCATCCTGTCGACGCCTGGCGGCGCTCCCGGCTGCAGCGTTCAGGGACGCCCCTTCCGGCACGCTGCTCCTCTCCGGTTCGTGTGCATCGCTGCGGCGAGGAAGCGCCATAGGTCCGGACCTTTGCTACTCTTCGCTTTCGCCAGCTCCGTCGTGATCTTCTTCGAGGATGTCCAGCGTGTACCGGTGATGATGCTTCATGCTCACGGCCCCCAGGATCGTCCGCATCGAACGCGCGGTCCGTCCCTGCTTGCCGATCACCTTGCCCACATCCGTCGGCGCAACCCGGAGCCGCAACGCCGTGCTCTCGTCTCGCTCCACCGCTTCAACAACCACAGCCTCGGGAATGTCTACCAGTGCTCGTGCAATCTGGATGACCAGTTCCTGCATGTCATCGGGTCTATCTGTCGTCTGCTTCATCCTGCCCCCCATTGGGAAGACACAAGTCGTTCATCTTCCGGGGCTGGCGCGGTTACCACCATCAGGCTGCAATGGATCCAACCACAATCCGCAGTCTTCCCCGCCCCGGAGGTAAAAGTAACATTTTGGGAGGTATCTGGAGCAGACGAGCAGGCGACTCCTCCGTAACGTGCTGGTCTAGGCCGCGGTGGTCGCGTCGGCGTTCTCCGCCGCGCCCTTCTTCGGTGCCGCTGTTGGACCAGCAGAGGAAGAACCCGAACGCAGCAGCTTCGCCACTCGGTCCGATGGCTGCGCCCCCTTGCCCTTCCAGTATTCGATGCGCTCAAGCTTCAGATCGACGGAGGCCGGGCTCGTGCGGGGGTTATACGTCCCCACCACTTCTACCGAACGTCCGTTCCGCGCGCGGTCCTTCTCGATCACCACGATGCGGTAGTAGGGTTGTTTGCGCGCGCCCACGCGCGCCAGACGAATCATCAACACAATCCAGTTGTCCTTTCCAGTTTGGCAAACCCGGAGTTTCCGCAGCCAGGCTCAAATCCGGGCGAACAGAGAATCCAGTCTCCTAATATATCAGGGACTTCCACGCCAGACTCAGTGGTCAGACCGCCGCCCTTCAGCCCGACCGCAATTCCGCCATCTGCCGCGTCGCAGTTCTGCCCTTAGCGTCCCCGCGCCTCAGCAGCCACAGCCGGCGACGCCTTTTCCCCGCGCTCCGCCAGTTGCCGGAAAAACTCCAGACAAAGCTGTAACCCCGTCTTCAGATCGATCTTCGGCTCCCACCCCAGCAGCGCCTTCGCCTTCGATATATCCGGCCGCCTCTGCACCGGATCGTCCTGCGGCAGCGGAGCGAACCGCACCTTGCTCGCGGACCCCGTCACCTCCAGCACCACCCGCGCACATTCCAGAATCGTCCACTCCTCCGGATTGCCGATGTTCACCGGATCATGCTCCTCCGACCGCGACAGCCGCAGAATCCCCTCAATCTCATCCGACACGTAGCAGAAGCTCCGCGTCTGGGTCCCATCGCCGTAGACCGTCAGATCTTCACCGTGCAGCGCCTGCATCATCAGATTCGAGATCACTCGCCCATCGCTGCCCTGCAGCCGCGGGCCATACGTATTGAAGATCCGCACCAGCCGCGTGTCCACGCCGTAATAACGGTGATAGGCCATCACCGTGGCCTCCGAAAACCGCTTCGCCTCATCGTAGACCGACCGCGGCCCCACCGGATTCACATGGCCCCAGTAACTCTCCGGCTGCGGATGCACCTCCGGATCGCCATAGCACTCCGAAGTCGATGCATGCAGAAACCTGGCGTTGTACTTCTTCGCAATCTCAAGGGCGTTCCTCGTCCCATCGGACCCCACCCGCAGCGTCTCGATCCCGATCCGCATATAGTCCACCGGACTGGCCGGCGAAGCGAAATTGAAAACGTAATCGACCGGCCCGCAATCGAACGGCTCGCAGATGTCCTGCTCGATCAGCTCGAATCGAGGCTCGTTCTTCAGGTGCGCGAGATTAACAGGGTTCCCAGTGCTGAAATTGTCCGTCCCCGTAACCCGATGGCCTTCAGCCAGAAGAGCATCGCAAAGATGCGACCCAAGAAACCCGCCCGCCCCAGTCACCAGCACGCGTGTCGAACCCACCGCTCTTCCATTAAGCACGGACAGGAAATTCCTCCTAACCCCGGCGCTCTATATTCATCTCAAATTTCATGGTTCGGTGGCCGCCGAGCGCCGTCCAGCTCGGTAAACCCGCCGATTGCCCGGCTCCGACCCCGATGTTACCATGACGATACTGCGAAGCTCGCTTCCCCGCATGCCTAAAGGCTATTGATGCAACCCACCTCGACGATTCCTGCCGCCGAAATTCAATCAATGTGCGACGAAACCGTCCAAAACAATTCGACTTGCCTACTTCGTAACCCATCCGATCCAGTACCAGGCTCCCCTCCTTCGCCGCATCGCGCAGGAGCCTGACATCGATCTGACCGTCTTCTTCAGCAGCGATCTTTCCGTCCGCGGCTACATGGACAGCGGCTTCGGCGTCCGTGTTGAATGGGACATCCCCCTGCTCGAGGGTTACAAATATGAGTTCCTGCCCCGCAGGCGAGACGGCGACACCCTCAGTTTTGCAAAACCGCTGAACTGGGGCATTTTCAACCGCCTCCGCAAAGGACGATTCGATGCCGTCTGGGTCTTCGGCTATAACACCCTGACATCCCTTCAGGCCATCGTGGCAGCCGCAGCGCTGCGCTTGCCGGTCATGATCCGCACCGATTCCAGTCTCTTCGACCGAACCCGCTCTAAGGGGGCCCTGGCCCGGAAATCTCTGTTCCTGAAACTGCTGCGGCCAACTTTAACCTGCGCCCTTGCTATCGGGAAAGGAAACACCGATTATTGGAAACACTATCTGGGCCAGGACTTTCCCGTCTTCACCATGCCCTACGCCGTCGACAACGACTTCTTCCAGCACCGGACTCGGGAGGCAGATCCAATCGGGAGAACTTCCGGCGAGAACTCGAACCTCCAGCCCGATCGCCCCGTCATTCTATTTGCTTCGAAGCTCATCGCGCGCAAACGCTGTATCGATCTGGTTGAGGCATGGATCCGGCTCGCACCGTCGCTAGGCGTCGACCCACAGGCTTATCTCCTCATCGTTGGAGATGGCCAGGAGCGCGCCAGTCTCGAAGCCCGTGTGCGCGATTCGGGCCTCTCCAACATCCGCTTCCTGGGATTCCGCAATCAAACCGAACTCCCACAATTCTTCGATCTCTGCGATCTTTTCGTCCTTCCCTCCATCGACGAACCATGGGGGCTAATCATCAATGAAGTCATGAATGCCGGCCGCCCCGTCATTGTCACCGACCGGGTTGGCTGCCAGCCCGATCTGGTGCACGATGGAGTGAACGGCTTCGTTTATCCTGCCTTCAACGTCGATGCTCTTGCAAAGTGTCTGCGCCGCCTCATCGAAGATCCAGCCCTGCGCGCCACCATGGGAGAAAACAGCCTCCGCATCGTCCGCCAATACGGCTTCGAACAGGACGTTTACGCACTGCGCGAGGCGCTGGCTAATGTCGTGCCCCTGTCTAAAGAACCCATGAAAGATTCCCACTAACTAGTTTTCAGCGGTATCTCGTCGATTATCGTCGTCTCGTTGGGATGAAGGTTTCCGGGCACCCAGCCACGAAAAAACAGAAGCCGACTGTCGGCGAAGCGTTCTGCTACTGTTTCCGCCAGCATCGGCTCAACGTCGGTGTTATCCACGATAACCAATCCACCCTGGCGCAGATAATTCCGAACTGCGATAACACAGTCAATTCGATACATTCCATCGATTAACACGACGTCGAACTGCCCTCCAACTCGCGAGATGGCATTTACATATTCATCCTTGGAGTCAGCTAGGGTAACCTGCGTCCGTTTTAGACTGGCAGTAAATCGCCGGACTCGGTTGTACCATTCTGGATTGCTTTCGACGGCAATAACTTCTCCTGCATGATCGGAAAACCACAATGTCGACATACCACTGCCGTATTCGAATACGCGCTTACCCGCAATACGGGGAGAGAGATGCGAAATTGCGGAATAGACCAGCCAGGGTGACCGCGCATACCTCCCAAAGCCGACCCTTCCGATCGTGGATCCGAATGCCCGAATCATTTGAACTGGCTGAATACAAAGATGTCCGTTCCCGGTGTGGAATCTCGTTTTTCGAGTCTC
Source organism: uncultured Acidobacteriaceae bacterium (assembly GCA_963796895.1). Taxonomy (GTDB): domain Bacteria; phylum Acidobacteriota; class Terriglobia; order Terriglobales; family Acidobacteriaceae; genus Palsa-343. The sequence continues at coordinate 214,782 of CAWCNN010000008.1, read as the reverse complement.
ATCGGCACGGATCAGACGACTGATCAGGTTCACTCCGCCTCCCTCAAAAATAATCGAATAGTGCCCAACCCGCCCAGCGAGTAGAACCTCGGTATGAGATCTCCATAAAGGCTATACTACACAGGCACTGTCCGCGTTTACTTGCGTTCAAACCGCACCGAGAAACGACCCGGTTGCAGTGCTAGGCAATACACGACAAGTTCCGACGCTTCAATTCGACTTTCAAGTCAGGATTCCACAGAGTGTTTCAGCGCATTATCAAGATGCTCGGTGCCTATGGCTTTTCGGCCGGCATTTCTTTGATAGGTCAGTTCCTTCTCCCGCCTTTTTTTATCCGATCCTATGGGATCACGAAATACGGCGAGTGGCTGGTTCTCTCCGCTACGCTCTCTTACTTGTCCTCGTTGAATTTTGGAGTCACGACTTACGCAACTAACGAACTGACGATCCTGCGCCAACGCGCCAAAACCGAAGAGTTCCGCCGACTCCAGGCAAGCACGCTTGCGCTTCTTCTGCTGATCGTGGCCCTCGGCACCTTACTGAGCGCCGGCGTTGGTCTGCTCCCGCTCCCCACCCTTCTGCACCTGAGAACGATCAGCCGAATAAGCACCGGGTGGATAGCGTTCTTTCTTGGCCTCCAAATCATGATCCATATTATTGGCGGTTACTACAATAACCTCTATATGGTCGTTCAGGAGACACACCGCGGTACGATGTGGGCCAATTGCAGATACCTGGCACCTATCCTCGTCACCGCACCATTGGCCTTCTTTCATGCTTCCTTTTCTCTTATCGCAGCGAGTCAGTTCCTGGCAGTCGCCGGAATTTGTGCGCTGAGCATTTTGGATCTCAGGACTCGCCTGCGCGGACTGCCTCTCGGTTTGCGGGGCGCCAACTGGTCCACAGCAAGGGCAGCGCTGCGCCCCAGCGGCCTCTTCGCCATGGTCTTTATGCAAAGTTTCCTGATTTACCAGGTCCCCGTTATTCTTCTGCAGCGTCTTCTCGGCCCGGAGATCGTAGTCGTGTTTACCATCTGCCGAACCATCTTTTCCTCAGCGCGTCGCATTCTCTCGACCATCACCAATGCCATTGCTCCCGAAATTACCTTCAGCTTCGGCAGTGGCGATCTCAAAAAGCTCCTTGATATTTTCCATTCTTCAGAACGCCTCGTCTTCTCCCTCATCCCGGTCGCCAATCTGGGAGCCTATCTCTTCTCTCCCCTGCTCCTGGCGATCTGGCTGCATAAACCGAGCCTCTTCGAGGAATACACCTACGTTCTCATGGCCCTCGTCTCAGCCGTCATGAGCATGCGTGAACACAAACAATTCTTTCAGTTTGCCACCAACGTCCACGAACGCCTGGCCCATATCGTCTTCTGGGGAAACCTGCTCATGATCGCGATCAGTATTCCAGCCACCCTCAGCTTCGGACTGCACGGCTTTCTGGCAACCTGGCTGGTTTCCGAGACCATCCAGATGGCGATCCTTTACCGGGAAAACCGTAAACTGTTCCGCGCCGATCCCTCCATCAGCTTCCTGCCGGTCATAAAACTCGCCGCGTTCATGGGAATTGCCCTTCCCCTCTGCGTGATCCTGCTCAACCATACCCGGAGCCATTCGCTGGCAGTTGTTGGGCTTACTGCAGGAGCTGCCACCGCGCTCCTGTTCGTCCTCTGCTATTTCATCTTCGGCCTGGGTGTTCTGCGTACCCGCATCGCCCATCGTCTTTCATGAACCCGAGGTCTCCGCAGTCTCGCGGAGCCTGCTTTGCAGGAGCGCGCCTCGCGACTCCCGCACCGTATCCGCCCGCACTGGAATGAATCGAGTCACGAGCCGAAGAAGGTACGATGCAAGGAGAAGTTCCACGGGAATCCTGATCAGGGCGGTCGCAAGCAGAACCCCGAGACCGCCCTCGCCCATCCCCACCGCACAGGAAAGCAATGCGACCGTCCCCCACGGTTTTGTCATATCGAACATGCTCTCGTAAACCGTGAATGTCAGGGGCACCACAACCAGAGCGGTCACCACCACTCCGAGCCAGCCAAAGGCAGCAAAGCTGTCCGCAACCATCGTGAATGCGGGCTCCGTATTCCCGGCAACATCGGCCGAAACGCCGGAGAAGCGACCCAGAAAATCCGCGGATCCGTATTCGGGCTTGTTTCGATAAAGAAAATGCGGCACCTGCACAAGGAGATCGGTCTTGATCGCACTAAAGCCGTAATGGGAACGTGCACCCGCGGCGACCAGGTTGCTGTCCATCCGAATTCTCGAGACTCTGCTCAGCACAACAGTCCAGTCCAGGCCGTAATAATCCTCATCCTGCGACGAAAGGCCGCTCGTTTCCGTCGCTGCACGAATCTGGGACCAATCCGCAGTCCGAAGCACGTAGAAACTCTGGTAGATCCTCTCCTCCATACCCAGACCCGCGACAACGCCCCTGGAATACAACTCCAGCGGCGATAAAAATGCAATAAACAGCAACACACTGCAACATGCACCGACGAAATGCCTCAAACGAAACCGATACCCGCGGAAGTAACATGTGATTAGATAAAACAAAATCGGGTTAGCGAATCCCGATCGCACGGTATTAATAAAGCCGCTCAGAACCATGACCGCAAACGGCAGAAAAGCTGCGATCCCGAAACTGTGTCGTCCGCCGGTCTTACGGATCCTGGCATCGACAGCAATCACCAGTGCGAAAGACAGCATCAATTCCAGGGCTACACCCAGGCTGTGGTACGAGTTGAATTGAGTGTTCGTATCCACGCCGTTGCTGTACACAACATTACTTATGTTGAAGAGAATGACGCCTGCCAATCCAGCGGGCAGCGCAATTAAATACAGAATGGTGGAATCGGAAGCGGTCGTCGGCTCAATCGGCCGAGGCAGCTTTAAACGCACACGTCCAAAGAGAAATACCCCGGTCGCCAGACTGATGAAGAACACGGCGTAGACCGTGGCCGTAAGAACAGGCACCTCCATATGACTGTCGGCCGCCTGCAGCAGGAGCACTTTCGCAAACTGAGAGATCACTACCCAGCGCAGCGCTAGGCTCGCAAAAACCAGTCCGCTTAAAGATCCAAGGCCCCCCAGCATGTTATAGGTGAGTCCGATGCTGAGCAGCGTAACCACCATCATCAGCACAAATTGCACCGACGTTCCGCAGACCAGCTCGCCGATGGCAAGAAGGAGCACGGTCGTCAGAAGGACCGTTGGCGGAATTTTGAAAGCGCGAAGCTTCATCGCAGGAAAACTATCAACACAATCCGGACTAGCGCTGCATTCTATCCAAAAGTAAGCATTCTCAATATTGTGCAGTCTTTCACTCGACGGCCATCGACTCCATTACGGGAGCCGGTAAATCAGCCCGCTGGTAAGACCACCGGCAACGCCCGCACCGCCAACGGCCATGCCTGCCTTAAATCCATTGGCGGGCACCAGCAGTACATCATCAGAAAGAAGGGCGATATCTCTTTCCTTACCGTTCATCACCTTCTTCAGATCCATCTGGATCTCCACATGCTGATCGTTCGGCGTTTGCCGGATGATGACCACCTTCGAGAGCGCCGCTCCAAAATTCAGCCCCCCGGCCATCGCAATCGCCCGCATCACCGTGATCGGTGTATTGCTGGAAAGCGGAATCGCCGACGGAGTCTTGACCTGGCCAATAACAAATACGTTGCCCACCTTGGGCACAATGAGAGTGTCCCCCGCCATCAGTGGGATGTTGGTCTCGTCCGTCGATTTTGGATCGGATCCAAGGATTACCGTGATCGGATTGGGATCCCCCGGTCGCCGCACCGTGATCGTATGACTCGCCAGCGGCGTGAATCCCCCGCATGCTGCAATGGCATCAAGCAGACGCAGTTGCCCGAACGCCGGTATCGGTGCAGGCTTCTGCACTTCACCCACGACCGTGATGACCCGGGTCGGCGAATCGACAAGCGAGACGCTGACCTGAGGATCAACAAGAATCCCCTCATCCTTAAGCTTCTTTTCCAGAAAGAGCGCTGCTTCCGGAGGAGTCATACCCGCAACCTTCACGGCTCCCAGATACGGCAGGACGATCTCTCCCTCGGCACCTACCTTAATCCCATCTACACTTTGACTGGTCGGTGAGCCCGGCGAGTCGACGCTGGTAGATGAACTCGTAGTTAGTTCCGGGACACCGTAAGTCGCGATCGCGATCACATCACCCGGTTTGATCTTGACGTCGGTGTACCGCGCTGCGAGCGCTGAGGCTGGCGCCGACGCAGCCGTTGAACTGACGGCCGGGCCGGCGAACTGAGCATTCGCCGCTCCTGCACCCAGAACCATTCCAAAACAGGCCGCCAGACCAACCCAGCGATTCGTCCTCATCAGGGAACTCCCTTTTCCATCAATAAGACCGATTGTCATTTGCCGTACTCGTATGTGTAATACCCGAGATACCCGTAATATTCCGGCAACGACGCATCGACCCCGTTGAATACGAACCCGTATACCTTGACATCCAGTTCATGCAGGATCTCGGCAGCGCGAGCCAGCATCCGGCGCGTGCAATATCCCTGCCGGATCACCAGCACCATCCCATCCGCCTGCGCCGCAACAATGGCAGGATCGGTAACCGACAGCATCGGTGGCGTGTCGAAAATGACGTAGTCGTAGTGCTCCCGCAGCTGGCGTACCACCTCGCTCATCTGATCCGAAGCCAGCAGATCCGCAGGCAGCGGCGGAACCGTACCGGACGGAATCACATCCAGAGTGGTGAGCGTTTCGTGCGTCTGCGTGACCTCGTCCAGGGTGTAGTAGCCGGTCAGCACCTCCGAAAGCCCTTTACCGCCCTCCAGCCCCAGTCGCTTATAGAGTGACGGCCGCCGCATGTCGGTGTCCACCAGCGCGACCTTCTTGCCCCCCTGCGCCAGCACCGCCGCCATGTTGACCGAAACCGTCGACTTCCCTTCTCCAGGCTGGCAGCTCGTCACCGTAATCACCTTCGATTCGCGCGAGGTCGTCGACAATCGCATCGAGGTGCGCAGCGCCCTGAACGATTCCGAAAACGGCGAGCGCGGATCCCGCAGCAACTCCGGTCCCGTTACCAGCTCAGGCTCGCTGGCCCGGCTCTTCCAGTGGCTCTGCGGAATCATTGCCAGGGACGGAAGACCCAGCATCTCCTGGATTTCATGCGCATCGCGCATCCGCGTATCTGTCTTTTCCAGAAGCATGCTTAGAGTCAGGCCGCCAAACAGACCAAACAGTACCCCGACTAAGCCCTGCTTGAGCGGAGACCAGCTCGACGGATTCAGGGGTGGCCACGCGAAATCAACAACGCTGATATCCGCTGCGTCCAGACCAGCGTCCACTGCCGCCTCCCGCAGCCTGCCCACGATGCTCTCGTACATCTTCCGGTTTGAGTCGTATTCCTGGCTCAGCAGCATGTACTGCACCAGATCGTCGCGCTGCCCGTACACCTGATGGATCCTGTCGTTCAACAGATCCTGAGCCTTCGACTCGGCAACCTGCGCCATGTTCAGCGTGTCCTGAGCCTGTTGCACCACCCGGTTGGCCTGTGCGGTTATCTGCGTATTGATCGCGCTTTCCTGCGCCCTCAGCTGCTTGACCTGGGGGTAATTCGGCCCGTAAACCGGCTGAAGCCGCGCCAGGTCCGCTTCAACTGACGCCCGCTGCGACCGCAGGCTCGTGAGCAGCCCTTCGGGAGCAACCATCCCGGAAGCCATACCCAGTGCCGCTCCCCCATTTTCCTGTATCTGATCCGGCGGCAGGGATTTCAGAATCCGATAACGCGCTTCCGCCACAACGCGTTGCGCCGTCGCATCCGATACGTTCTTTTCCAGCGCGCCGATTTCCTGAACCAGCAGGCTGTGGTCCGGATCCAGCGCCATCACCCCCAGCTTGCGCTGCAGGTCCACCATCTTATTCTGCGAATCCTGCACCACCGATCGCAAATCATCCATCTGCCTCGTGAGCCACTTACTTACCTGCTGGGTGGTGTTGTAGTGAGTTGAGAAGTTATTCTCGATAAACTCGTTTTCCAGTGCATTCACGATTTCTCCGGAAAGCTTGGGCGATCGGCTCGTATAAGAAATCGTGATCATCTGCGTGCGCGGGATACGTGACGCCGTCAAATGCGCCCGCAAAGTTTTGACGACTGCATCCCGAACGCGGGGATCTTCCAGACTCTGGTGTCGCTGAGCAGCCTGGCTCCCCAGCAGTGACGAGAAGTTGCTCCCCATAAACATGGGGTTATCCTGCAGATCCAGCTTCTCAGCAATGGCAGTCAGCAGTTTCTCGCTCTCCAGGATTCTTATGTCACTCTCGATCGTTACATCGATCGAACCCCCTCCCGTTCCCAATACGGATGAAAGGGACTGCTTGAACTCCGACCCGGAGCCCGGCTGGATCCGCACCTCGCCCGTCGCCGTGTACCACTTCCCGTGCACGAAGCCCCGGCCCGCCGCGAGCAATCCGACTCCCAGCGCCATGCTCGCCAACAGCACACGCCGCTTGCGGATCACCAGCCACAAATCGTTCAGGGAGACTTCCCTGGACTCCGTCGTCCCGGAGACCTGCTTACTGCGACTTAACTGTTGCACCTAACCTCTCAGTTTGCCGATTTCCGAACCGTATCCTCGGACGGAAGACCCCGATTGTGAATTGCTGCCGCCCATCCACCCTCGGGGGGCGGCCTCGCTGAAAATGAAGGGCTTGCTTCCGGCTAATCCACAGAAACACAGCTGGCTGTACGCCATGCCTTTTGCCCGGAGAAGATTTCGCTCGGCCTGCAAAAGCGTGCTCTGAGTGTACAGCCCGGTTTCCTGGCCGGTCAATTTCAACGCGCCTCGTATCTCCTCTCCTGGCCTCCCTTACGTCCGGCCGGATTTCACGGCCGCAGAATCGGGTCGAAGCGCCCTACGACGCCCTCGCCGGAATCGGCCTCCACCCCATCGGCGCGTGCCCCAGCCGTATCAGCGCCGGAATATCCTGGGCGGCCCGCGGCGGAGAAAACAAATACCCCTGCATCATGTCGCAATCCATTCCCATCAGCACCTCCGCCTGTTCCTCGCGCTCTACCCCCTCAGCCACCACCTGCAGTCCCAGGCCGTGCGCCAGCGACAGAATCGCCCGCACCAGCCCACGCGTCCCATCCGGTTCTCCGATCCGATCGATGAACGACCGGTCGATCTTCAGCCTCTCAATGGGCAGCTGATGCAGATGCTGCAGCGACGAGTATCCCGTGCCAAAATCGTCCACGGAGAAATGGACGCCCAGCTCCGCCAGATCGTGCATCTGCCGGGCCAGGTCCTCCAGATTGCGCATCACCGTGGTCTCCGTCATCTCGATCTCCAGCGTATCCGGCGCCACGCCCGTCTCGATCACCGCCTGCCGTACCTGACGCGAAAAATCCATCCTCATAAACTGCAGGGGCGACACATTGATGGCAACCCGAGGAACATTCAGGCCACCCTGCCTCCACTCCTCGCTTTGCCGGCACACTTCCCGCAGCACCCAGTTGCCGATCGGCACAATCAGCCCGCTCTCTTCCGCGATCGGTATAAAGCGCTCCGGCTGCACCACTCCGAACTTCGGATGCTGCAGCCGCAGCAAAGCTTCCAGTCCGCAAATTCCCCCATCGGCGTTGTACTCCGGCTGGTAGTAGACCTCCAGCCCCCCGTCTTTCACCGCGCGCCGCATGAACATCTCCAGCTCGTTGGCTTCCGTCGTCGACTGGCTGATCTCATGCGACACCAGCACGTAGTCGTTGCCCCCGGAACGCTTGACCCGATACATGGCCGTGTCCGCGCTTCTCCACAGTTCGCCCGGTTCCAGGCCATGATCCGGATACAGCGCGATCCCGAAGCTGGCCGTTACATCAATCGGATACTCCTCCGTGGCCAGCGGCTTGCGCACCGCCGTCAGCAGATCCTCGGCCACCCGCGTCGCATCGGCCGCCGAAACCAGATCGCCCACGATCACCGTGAATTCCTCGCCGCCCGATCGCGCCACCGTGTCCTCTCCGCGCAGGCGGCTCTTCAACCGGTCCGCAACCTGCTTCAGGCACTGATCGCCCACCGCGTGGCCGTACGTGTCGTTGATCTGCTTGAACCGGTCGAGATCCAGGCAGATCACCGCCGCCTTCCTGCCGCGCCGCGCTGCCGAGGCCAGCGCCTGCTCCATCCGATCCACCAGCAGCAAACGATTCGGCAGACCGGTCAGCATGTCATGATGCGCCTGGTGCACCAGCTTATGATGCAGTTGCTGCCGCTCCGTCACGTCCTGCACCAGCGCGAAACGCGCCGGCCTCCCCTCGAACTGGATGCCGTGCGCCGAAACCTCCACCTGGATCTGCCCCCCATCCCGCAGAATGTGCGTCCACGGACCGGATACCGTCACCGCTGCATCCGCCGCCGCCGCGTGGGCAAGGTCCTTCTCCATCGCCCCCACCTCTTCCGCCGGCCGGATATCCCGCAGCGTCATTCCCCGGAACTCCTCGGCGCTGTAGCCGTATCGCAGCACCGCCGCGTCGTTGACCGCCAGGAACCGCAGCGTCTCCGTATCGAAGATCCACATCGGGTGCGGATTGTTTTCGAACAGTACCCGATACTCCCGGCTCCGCGCGTCCGCCTCCCCCTTCTGCTCTTCCAGCAGCGTCAGGATCATGCCGAACGCGACAAAATACTTCGGCACGTTCCACATTTCATCCATCACGTGCAGGTGCGGGAAATACGCCGCCAGCAGGAGGGCGCACGGGAAAACCCCTCCCCATGCCGTCAGACCGCTCACCGTCACCAGCACGCCTGCAGACCTGCGCCGGAAATCTTCCCGGTACAGTACCGCGTTGAGAAGAAAAATCTCCGCAAGCAGCGCATACAGGCTGTTGTCCGTTTGGTGCCGCCACAAAAGCTCCCCGAGCCACACCGACCCGGCCGCGACAATCGCCGCTCCCCACAGCCGCGCCGCACCCTCGCCACCCGCCGTTCCCTCCGTTCGCCGCCCTTGCCCCAGACGCAGAACGACCACGCCGAATCCCACCTCGGCAACCGCGCCCAGTCCCGTCAGCAGCGCCACCGGACCGCCCCGCACCACCAGCACCGCGATGTACAGAACCGGCGGGAGGCTCAGCAGCAGCGCCGACATCGCATAGCCCCAGCCTCGCTCCCGTACCAGACTCGACGACAGAGCGAATGCCGCGCCGCACAGCAGCAGTGCGCTCTCCGCCACGGCCACGACCATCCTCTGTCCCGGCTCATCCGCCGGATTGACCAGCAACAGCCCAAAATGAATCAGAACGAAGAGCCAGCCCAGCAGCCAGAACCGTACCCGTACCGTCGCATGCCGGCGGTAGATCGACCCGAACAGAATCACCAGCAGGCCGATGATCAGAATGTCCAGTAGAGTGTTCTGCATGAAACGGTTTCTGTCGCCAGGGGAGGGCTAGCCCGCATAAATGCGTTGGGCTTGAGACTACGACGGATGCCAACCCAGATCAATGACGGACGCGCCCGATCGCCTGAATCTTCAGTAATCGCCCTGCATTTTGTGCCACATCTGACCCGCGCAGCATGACCCCAGTGATATTTGCCGGCCTCCGCGCCTCGCGGATAGCGCGCGATTCTGCGACAACATGCTGCTAACCGCAAATCGTTAACCGCACCTGGCGAACCGCCTTTCGCTAAAAGCAACTCGCTAAACGCTATCCGCTACCCCCTTCCTGCTACCCTTCCCCCATGCGTCGCGCCCCATCCCCATCGCTGCGAGCTCACATCCTCCTCATCGCCGTCGTCGCCATCTGGGGCTCGACCTTCGTTGTCGTTAAGGACGCTCTCAACGACGTCTCTCCCCTCCTCTTCAACCTCATCCGCATGTGCCTGGCTTTTCTCTGCCTCGCCCTCTTCTACCGCGGCCACTTCGGCCGCATGAACCGCCGCTCCCTCCTGGCCGGCGCAACCGTCGGCTGCTGCCTCGCCATGGGCTATCAGTTCCAGACCGCCGGCCTTCGCCTCACCACGCCCTCCAAATCCGCCTTCATTACCGGCATGGTCGTCGTTCTCGTACCCATGCTCTCCGCCATCCCCCTGCTCCGCCCCCGCGACGTCCGCTCTCCCCGCTGGAATGCCTGGACCGGCGCCCTCGTCGCCTTCATCGGCATCGTTCTCCTCACCACCCCGCCCGGCTCCGGCTTCGATTTCCGCTCCATCGGCATCGGCGACCTGCTCACCTTCGGATGTGCCCTCGGCTTCTCCCTCCATGTCCTCGCGCTCGCTCACCTCTCCCCGCGCGTTCCCTTCGAACATCTCGCCGTTCTCCAGATCGGCTTCTGCGCCCTGTTCATGGCCGCCAGCATGCCCCTCCTCGAACACTCCTGGATCCACTGGTCCCCCCGCGTCATCGTCGCCTTGCTCGTCACCGCCGTCCTCGCCACCGCCACTGCTTTTACCGTGCAGTCCTGGGCCCAGAAGCATCTCCCCGCCACTCATACCGCGCTCATCCTCGCCCTCGAGCCGGTCTTCGCCTGGCTCACCTCCTTCCTCTTCTTCGGTGAACTCCTCAACCGCCGCAGCGCTTCCGGCGCCCTCCTGATCCTCGCCGGCATTGCCCTCACTGAATTCCTGCCCCTCCCCGTCCAACCCAGCAGCCACGAAGCTGTCCCCCTCAATAGCCAATAAGAGCTCCCGGTTCCCGGCTGTCTCTCTAAAACCCCTGCCCCATAAATCGCGTCTAAAAAATCACCACAGGCAACGCGCGCCACGAACAGCCAGCGCCTTTTCCGGGTTCTATACTGAAGGCAGGGCGACGTTTCCAGGCCGACCCTCCAAGATCACGAGGTACGATTCGAATGAAATCCCTTCTCGGGCGGTTCCGCTACAACCGTCTGGCTTCGACCTTTACCATTCTGGCCACCCTTTCCGCCGGCATCCTCGCCGGCTCCTTCCTTGCGCATCAGGTGCGCGGCCAGGAATCTCAGGTCAACAGCTCCGACGCCACGCCGCTCAAAGTCCCCGCGCCCCACGAATTGCCCACCGACTTCACCCGCATCGCCAAAGAAGTCGGCCCCGCCGTCGTCAATATCAATACCCAGATCCTCCCCAAACAACAGCAGCAGCGCCGCCGCGGACCTCACTACATGCAGCCCTGGTCCTCACCCCAGCAGCCGCAGCAGCAGCCCCCCGATGGTGACGATCAGGATCAGGGACCTCAGGGCCCCGACGCCGGCCCCGGTGGGCAGGGCGGTCTCCAGGATTTCTTCAACCGCTTCTTCGGCGGACAGGGCGGCCCCGATATGGGTGGCGGCGATGACGGACAGGAGCGCGAATCCCTCGGCTCCGGCTTCATCGTCGATCCCCGCGGCTACATCGTCACCAACAACCACGTCGTCGATAAAGCCGACCGCATCTTCGTCAAGCTCGCCAGCGATCCCGAGGGCAACCAGGGCCGTCCCGCCATCGTCGTCGGCGTCGACAAAGCCACCGACATCGCTGTCCTCAAGATCAAAACCGATACCCCCCTGCCCACCATCAAAGTCGGCAATTCCGACGGCGTCCAGGTCGGCGACTGGGTCATGGCCATCGGCGAGCCCTTCGGCCTCGCCAAAACCGTCACCGCCGGCATCATCTCCAGCAGGAACCGCACCGTCGAGCCCGGCACCGCCGGCGAGTTCCAGCACTTCCTCCAGACCGACGCCGCCATCAACCCCGGCAACTCCGGCGGCCCGCTCGTCGACATGGCCGGCGAAGTCATCGGTGTGAACACCGCCATCTTTACCCAGTCGGCTGGCAATCGAAGGCATCGGCTTCGCCATGCCCTCCAACACCGTCGTCGAAACCTATAACCAGCTCATCGGTCCCGAGCACAAAGTCGTCCGCGGCAGCATCGGCATCAGCTTCCAGCCCAACCTGCCCAGCGCCGTCGCTCGTGTCTATGGATTCAAATCCGGCGTCATCATCAGCGCCATCACCCCCGGCCAGCCCGCTGCCAAAGCCGGCCTCAAGGTCGGCGACATCATCACCACCCTCGACGGCAAGCCCGTAAAGGATGGCGATGACCTCGTCGCCAACATCTCCGCCCGCAAGCCCGGTTCCACCGTCGACGTCGGCTACCTGCACAACGGCCAGACCCTGCATGCCACCGTCGGCATCGCCGACCGCGACAAGATGATGGCTGCCATCAGCGCTCAAAACAGTGAAGAGGGTGGCGAAGGCCAGAACCACACCCCCGGCACTATCTCACCGGCCAAGCTCGGCATCACCGTCCAGGATCTCCCCCAGGGAGCTCCCGCCGGTCTGCATGGCGTTCTCATCCAGTCCGTGAAACCCGGTTCCTTTGCCGATGAGATCGGCGCCGGCAACTTCCAGGGCGGGGTCATCGTCTCCATCAACCGCCACCCCGTCAACAACGTCCAGGAATTCCAGACCATCGTCGCCGGCCTCCACCCCGGAGACGATGTGGCGATCGAAGTCGTCGATCCCCAGCATCCCAATACGGGAACGGAGATCCTGGGCGGCACACTGCGGTAATCCCGCATCCTACCCACAGCGCGGCCCCCCACACGAAAGTCACGGGGGCCGCCTACGGTTTCTATTGCAAATTCGGTCGACCGCCGGTACCCTGCTTCAATAGATTGCCGAACTGTTTCTAAATTGAGGTACTTTTGCATGGTTCTCTTCAGAACCTCGCAAATCATCATTCTTGCTGCGCTCCTGACCACGACCCCCGCCTTCGCCACGCGGACCCACCGTGCTGCCACCTCCGGCCATTCAACCCATCACCGCCATCGCCGCGTCAGTCACCACCACTTCGTCCCCGGCCAGCGTGAAATCCAGCCCGAACGCGCCACGGAAATCCAGAACGCCCTCATCCGCGAGCACTACCTCTCCGCTCCTGCTTCCGGCGAGTGGGATGCAGCCACCGAGGCCGCCATGCAGAAGTTCCAGGCCGACCATGGATGGCAGACCAAGCTCACCCCGGACTCCCGCGCCCTGATCAAGCTTGGCCTCGGCCCGCACGATGACCCAGCCGCCCTCGTCAAATCGGATCCCCCGGCCCCAGGAACCGCGGCTCCGGCAGCAACCGGCTCCTCTTCTGCCCCCGTCGCAGGCACCCTCGCCGCGGTCAGCACCATCCACAACTAAACGGGGCAAAACGCTGGTGGCGAAAGACCCCCTGGCGCAAGACCGGCGGTTTTTGCTAAGCGTCCCCGGCGAACCGCCTTTCGCTACAGGCTACCCGCTACCGGCTCCCCACTCCTGTACCCTAAGCTCCATGCCCCCTTCCACCACCACCCTCCGCGTCCGCTACGCGGAAACCGACCAGATGGGCGTCGCCTACTACGCCAATTACTTCATCTGGGCCGAAATCGGTCGCGTCGAGCTCCTCCGCCAGCTCGGCTTCGAGTACAAGCAAATGGAGCTGGAGCACAATTGCCACCTCCCCGTCGTCGAAGCCTCCTGCCGTTACAAATCCCCGGCCCGCTACGACGACCTCATCGTCATCGAAACCCAGGTCTCCGGCATGCGCACCTCGGTCATCAAGTTCTCCTACCGGCTCCTCACCTCGCGTCCCGATTCACCCGACCCCATCCTCCTCGCCGAAGCCGAAACCGTCCACGTCTCCGTCGACCGCAACATGGAAAAATGCCCCCTCCCCGAACCCTATCTCTCCGCCATCCGCTCCTCCATGGAGCAGTAAACCTGGGGCCTCACCCTGTCACCGCTGTTGCGACAGGGTGGGTATCGCGCGCAGCGCGATCCTCCTGCTTGTCCACTCCCCCACGAGCACTCTCTCCCCGCTTGGATTTACAATCAACCCGACACAGGAGCAGACGCTTCGCTCTGCACTCTGATTCCCGGAGCCTCATGAGACCAGCGACCCCCATCCTCGCCGCCGCCCTCTTCGCCCTGACCACCTTCGCCCTCGCCGGATGCGAAACCGGCCGCTACAACAAGCTGCACTCCCCGTTCGAGCACGTCTCCGACGTCACCACCACGGCTCACCCCCAGGCGAAGTTCGCCTCCATCTCCACCGGCATCCCCCCTGTCCCCGGCTCGCCCACCGCAGCCGGACCCGACGGCACCCAGCCTTACAACGACAATCAGGCACGCCTCGATCCCGGCTCCGAAAAGGGCATCCCCATGGACCCTCGTGAGCAGACCAGGGACCGCTTCATCCGCCAGTAGCCGCATCGCGCTAACCAGGCCCAGCAGCATAGACGGGCCTCAGATAGAACTCCGCTGACGCCGGTACCGGCGCGAGCGGAGTCTGTGGCCCTTCCCAGTACAGTACCGGACCACCCCCGGCAGGGGCCGGCGCATTCTCGATCCCCGGCTCCAGCTCGATCCGCAGATGGTGCACGCCTGCCTTGAGCCCTCCGCTCACCCGTACCGGCTGTACCGCGTCTCCCAGCGACCCGCACACCTGAATCCTCAGCTCCGGACTGCGCGCCGCCGGCAAATCGTCCAGAGTCATCTTCGCCCGCCGGCTCGTGAGCAGCGTGAGGGTGTAGCCCCCATCCGCAGGGATCCGCAGCCATCCATCCCAACCGGCAACCCGAGGCCTGGGGCCCTCCCAGCGGTGTTCCACTCCTCCAAAGCCTTCTACCGCCAGCACCCGATTCGCCACCACCACCCCCCGCGACACCCATACTTCCTCGCCCCCCCGCGTCGCATGCAGCAAAACCCGAAACCGCCCCGACCCATCCAGCAGCGTCCCCTCCACATCCGGAAACGCATGTTCGACCACCGCCCCTACCGCCCGCGTCCCATCCCCAAACAACCACTCATATCGCCAACCGGCAGCCGGTGCCGTCACCTGAAACGTCACCCTCTCCCGCGGCCGAATCAATCCCGGCGCATACGTCCAGTTCGCATCCGCCGACCCCGGTCCGTACGCTGGCTCCGCCGCCCCCCCACTCACCTCGACCGGAACATCCGCGTCCCGCGCCACCACTTTCCCCGACCCGCGCACACCATCGAACACCACACCCCGCACCGGCCCCGACACCACGGACGGTACCATCGCCCCGCCATCCATCGCCGCAATATCCCGGAACACCACCCCGTCCACGCCCGGCGGATTCACCATCCGCAGTTGCGCCAACGAGTAAAAATCTTCCAGCCGAATATCTTCGAACCGGTAATCCGTGTGCGACTCCACGCCCTCCGCGTCCGACCACATCTCCACGAACCCAAACGGCACCACGCATCCGCCGAACCCCGAGTGAATCACGTCCAGATTCTTCAGCGTTACGTGCGCGCTCCGGAATGTCTTCTTCGGCCACCCCACCCGCAGCGTGTTCGAGATACTCGTCGACACCACCGAATCCTCAATCGTGATATTCGAGACATCCTGTCCCGGAATCCGCATCGCCTCGTCCGTGTAACCGTCCCAGTTCCCCTGGATCGCGAAATCATCGTCCGACGCGCGAATGAAGCAGTTCCGCACTGTCGTGTCTCCACTCCCAATCCAGTCCAGTCCGTCCTGGTTCGCGTCGTGCGCCTCGCCCCCGATTACGTTCACGTTGTAAAGCCCGATGCCATGACTGTTGGTCATCTGCACCTGCCACGTCCGGCTCCGCGTCACACACGTGATCCCATCCACCTCCACATCGCGCGCGTGATCCATCGTGATGCAGTGCCACGCCGGCACATGCCTCCATCCCGAATCGTCCAGAGGATCCTGCGGCCCGTCGTAGATCACCATCCCCCGCCCAAACACGCGCACATCGTGCACCTGCCAGAAATTCAGCGACCCCAACACCACCGCGCCGGCGGCAAGATAAATCCGATCTCCCGACCGCGCCTCGATATCCTCGTGATGCACCCCAGGCCCGTAATACCGCACCCCAGCCGCCTTCGCTTCCACCTTCTCCCTTCTCGCTTCTGGCTGGGACCCGAGCAGGAACAGCATCGTCCCATTCGCAAAATGATCCCCCGGCCGCGATACCGACAGTTTCACCGGACCAGGAATCCGAAACGTGATCGTCGCCCCCCGCCGCACCGGCCGAATCCCATACCGCATCGGCTGAATCTCGACGCCCCCATCCCAGAAATGCCCATCGGCCGCGCGCACGGTCACCGTGGCCGGCCCATCCACATCGAAATTCAAAAGGGAATAACTCGACGCCGCATGCACCACCGGCGTGGTGTGCCCATCGATCGCGACGATAAACCGCTCCGACCGCACCACCTCAGGAATCGGAGCAATCGAAACCCGCGTGGCAGCAAAAGCCTGCATGCAACCCGCAACAACCAGCATCGCGCACCCGAACCATCGACTCATTCAGTCCCAGGCCACTTTCCCTTAAACGCACAGACAAACTCAGTAGCGCGCTGTCGAACCGACTCCCAGCGAGGATCAGCTAACGTCGCCGCCGGATCCAAAACCTGCGGAGTCGCATCGCAAAATGCGTTCAGCGCATCGCGAAGACCGAAGGCAGCATTCTGTTGCTCACCGGAAAAGCTTTCACCATACTGCTCAAGGAACAAATCAAATACACAATCGTCCCAGAAGCTGTTAATCACCTCTTCAGGCCGTTCCCAGGCATAGGCGTCGGGTGCCAGCCAACGATGCTCCTGCTTTTCTCTATCGGCAAGGTCCCGGGCCGCCTCAACAAGGTTCCCAATCCACTGCTCCGGCGTCATCGGTGGAATCTCTTTGTGGTTCACGCTTTTTGCCAACCGCTTTTCCGCTGACCGCTTCATCAGCCGACCGTTCTATCGCTGACCGCATCACCACTGCGCTCCCGCCGTCACATGACGGCAGGAGCGCTCACTCCCATCCACCCCAGCACCCGCACCAGCTCCCGCTCCGTCACCGCTGCGGTCGCCAGCAGCAACGCCTTCCGCCCCGCATCTTCCTCACTCAAAATGTGGTGCAGCCGATAGAAATTCGAAAAATCCTGCGCCAGCTGGAACGCATGTTTCGCCAGATAGGCCGGCTCCGCCGTCTGGATGCACTGCTCGAGCAGCAGCGTCGTCTTCCCCGCCCGCAGCCACACTTCCCAGATGCCCTCACTGCCTTCCCCCGTCAGATACCGCCCCACATCGACGCCCTCCAGCGCCACCAGTGCCGCCTCCGCCGTCGTCCCCGTCTTGCGGAAGATGCTCCGCACCCGCACGACCGCATACTGCAGATACGGCCCCGTCTCCCCTTCAAAACTCAGCGCATCCTTAAAGTCAAACGCGATCACCGAATTCCGCGTGTACCGCAGCATGAAGTACCGCAGCGCCCCCACCGCGATCGCCTTCGCCGTCGCCTCGCGCTCGGCCTCTGCCAACTCAGGATGCCGGCTGTCCACCTCGCCCCGCGTCGCCGCGATGAGCTTATCGATCAGATCATCGGCCTTCACCCCAAAACCCTTCCGCCCCGACACTTCGATGTACGGCCGCGCCCGATCCTCCTCCGAAACCACATACCCCAGTTCCTCGGCACAAGCCGGCGTCAACGCGACCATCTCGTAGGAAAAGTGTGTGTACCGCGCCACCTGCTCCGTGTACCCCATCCCCCGCAGCGCCTCAATCACGTTCGCCTGCGGATCGGCCTGCCGCGAATCAATGACGTTATAGATCGCCTGCGCTCCGCCAAAGTGCGGATGGTCCTTCTCCCCCGTCTCCGCCGAAATCCAGCACCACCGCTCCGCATACTCAAAGAACTTCCGATACGCAAAGTCCTTCCCCAGCAGCCCAAACTTCCACAGGTGATACGCGATGTCCTTCCCCACATACGTCACCGTCCCGTTCGACCGCACGATCACCTTCGCATCTTCATCCGGCCCTTCGCGCGGACCCGCGTCTTCACCTTCAGTCAGCCCCGCCTCCTCCACGGCGTGCCCGGTGCCCGGTGCCCGGTGCCCTGCTCTTTTCATTACCCAGCAGCCCTTGTTCTTCCCCGCGGTCTCGAAATACAGCACAGCTTTCGATTTGAGTTGTTCAAACGCCAGGTCCCAGAAATGCAAATGCAGAATCTCGCTCTCCCGCGGCAGCAAATCATACTCAATCCCCAGCCGCAGCATCGTCTCCAGATGCCGCCGGATAATCGCCGTCGACACCAAGTTGGCGATTCTGGCCGTCTCGTTGCCGCCTGCTTCAATCGCATGCAGCGTCTCGAGCCGCAGCTTCTTCCTCGCCTCTTTCTCCTGGTCGGTTCCCTCGGCGTACCACTGCGAGGTGCGGGCATAGAGGTCCCAGCAGTAATAGTCGATCGCCTTCGCGGTGCGTCCCTCTTCGGCAAAGATCTCACATGCCGCAATTACCCCAGCTACCTCCGGCCAGGACTTCCCCTCAAGATGCTGGAATCCCACCACCACATCGGCCACCTGCACGCCGGTGTTGTCGATGTAGTTCTGCACATCCACCTGCTGCCCCGCCGCCCGCAGCAGCCGCACAAACGTGTCCCCCAGGATCGCATTCCGCAGATGCCCCACATGCGCCGCTTTATTCGGATTGATACTCGTGTGCTCGACCAGACTATGCAGCCGCTCCGCCGGAGCCTCCGCCTCGCCCGACCGCGCCAGCGCCTGCGCAAACCCGCCCCGCTCGATCCGCGCATTGATATATCCCGCCCCCGCCACCTCAAACCCGGCAAACCCAGGAACGCCAGCCGGACCAGCGCCAGCGGCGGTCTCCGACGCGGAAGCCCCCAACGCCCCAACAATCTCCTCGGCAATCTTCTTCGGCGCCTTCCGCAGCTTCCGCGCCAGCTCGAACGCAATCGGAGTCGCGAACTCCCCAAACTTCAGCTCCGGCGGCTGCTCCAGCACCACCGTCTCCACTTCAATCCCGTACAAGCTCCGGAGCGCACTCCGAATCGCCTCTCCCAGCTGCTTTTGCTGTCTCAAATACACGCGAGCGTCAACCTGCCTTCAGAAAAGCTTGATTCTAGCAGCGCGCCCTGCCCGTCCCTCCCCAACCACCACACCGCGCGCGAACCCCAACCCCCGACGGCCAGGTTCACCCCACAGCAAGAAGCAAACTTCAGCAGCGCATCAATCCGAACCAGCGCGCCCCCGAACCCCCGCCCAACCAACCCCTCCAAACCCCAACCCCGGACGGCCAGGTTCACCCCACAGCAAGAAGCAAACTCTCCGCTCGTCGCAAGGTCAATCGAAACGACCGTCACTCAATCCCGGAAGTACCGCCTTTCGATGCTCGCCAGGAATCGGTCCCATAAAGGGCTCTCCATTTCAGAACAGAAATAATCCCCGTATTGACAAACAACCCTCCCCTCCGTTACTCAGGACAAGCGCCCCAGCGCTCAACTACATGCCCCACACAAAGCTCCGCCGCTCCGCCTTCGCTGCCCTCTTCGCTCTCCTCGCAAGCCTGACCGCCCCCCTCGCCTCCGCTCAAACCCCGACCCAAACTCAAACCCCCGCCCCGACCCAGCCCACCCTCTGGATCATCGGCGACTCCACCGCCCGCATCGACGCACCCGCCGACGCCAGCAAACCCGAGCCCCGCGTTGGCTGGGGCACCCCCATCGCCGCCTTCTTCGACCCCGCCAAAATCCGCGTCGTCAACGCCGCCAAAGCCGGCCGCAGCAGCCGCACCTACTTCACCGAGCACCGCTGGAACCAGGTCTTCCAGCAACTCCACCCCGGCGATTTCGTCCTTATCAACTTCGGACACAACGATCCCGGCGAAATCGGAACAGGTAAAGACCGCGGATCCCTCCCCGGCACCGGCGACGAAACCCGCACCGTCACCCACCCCGACGGCGCCATCGAAACCGTCCACACCTTCGGCTGGTACCTCCGCCGCTATGTCGACGACACCCGCTCCAAAGGCGCCACCCCCATCCTCCTCTCCGTCACGCCGCGCAACATCTGGACCGACGGCAAAGTCGAATCCGGCCTCGGCCACTTCCGCCAGTGGACCGCCGAAGTCGCCCATCAGGAAAATGCCGACTACGTCGACCTCACCGGCATCGTCGCCCGCCAGTACCAGAAGCTCGGCCCCGAAAAGGTCGCCACCCTCTTCCCCCTCGACCACACCCACACCAACCTCGCCGGCGCCACCCTCAACGCGCGCTCCGTCGTAGCCGGCCTCAAGGCTTTGCCCGACTCACCCCTCAACCCGTACCTCTCTGCCGAAGGCCAGGCCGTCATCCGCGCCGACGAAGCCTCCATGGCCCTCCCCGCCAACCCCGCCCTCCCCACCCTCTGGATCATCGGCGACTCTACCGTCCGCAACGGTCAGGGCGATGGCGCCAATGGCCAGTGGGGATGGGGCGACGAGATCGCGCCCTTCTTCAACACGCACAAGATCAACATCGTCAACCGCGCCCTCGGCGGCACCAGCAGCCGCACCTATTACAACTTCCACTGGCCCACGGTCCTCGCCATGATCCACCGCGGCGACACCGTCCTCATGCAGTTCGGACACAACGACAACGGTCCCCTCGACGACCCCGCCCGCGCCCGTGGCTCCCTCCCCGGCAACGGCGACGACACCCGCACCATCGACAACCCCATCACCCACCGCCCGGAAACCGTCCACACCTACGGCTGGTATCTCCGCCAGATGGTCGACCAAGCGCGCCAACACGGCGCCATACCCATCGTCCTCTCGCTCATCCCCCGCAAGGTCTGGGTCGACAACCGCGTCCGCCGCGAGCCCTATGTCGACTGGGCCCGTGAGGCCGCCGCCCAATCCCACGCCCCCTTCGTGAATCTCAACGAGATCATCGCCCGCCAGTACGACCAGATGGGACCCGCAGCCGTCGAGCCCCTCTTCGGCGATCCCCATACCCACACATCCTTAGCCGGCGCCCAGCTCAACGCAAAATCCGTCATCGAAGGCCTCAAAGGCCTCAAGCATGACCCCCTGAAGAAAGACCTCTCCCCCGCCGCCAAACCCGTCAAGCCCTTCCGCGACTGAGGCCGCGCGGACCACACCCCGGGTGCCCCCTCCTGGTCGCCGTCTTTGGCGACAGGGTGGGAACGCGACAACACCCCGGGTGCCCCATCCTGGTCGCGCAGCTTTTCCGCGCGAGAAGGGGGGGCGCGCCAGCGATCCAGCCCCCGTGTTACCCTCCATCCAATCCACCATGCACCCCGACCCCCAAACCTTCGCCCGCGCATGGATCGCCGCCTGGAACGCCCGCGACCTCGACCGCATCCTCGCCCACTATGCCCCCAACGTCACCCTCACCTCGCCCGCCGCCGCCAAACTCCTCAACGATCCCGCCGGCACCGTCACCGGCCTCCCTGCCCTCCGCGACTACTTCCAGCGTGGACTCGACGCCTTCCCCAACTCCCAATTCGAACTCCTCGAAGTCCTCGCCGGACTCTCCAGCATCGTCCTCCTCTTCAAAAACCAGCGCGGCACCCACACCGCCGAGTTCATGGAATTCGACGCCCACGGCCAAGTGATCCGCGTCGTAGCCAACTACACCGTTTGAATCTCTCCCTTCTCCCTTCCTCCTTCTCCCTTCTTGTCAAGCTTTTGTGGAAAACACCACGGTAATGACACCTGATTCCACACGGCTTCTACCTCAAAACACCCCAACAAATCTGGCTGCTTTCCACGCTCGGCTTGGTATTCTAATAATAGGGAGAAAGAAAATTTTCCCGCGCCATACGACCCCGAAAGGCTCGCCACCCGGCGAGCCTTTTCTCTTGCGGAAGGAGAGACTAATGCCGGCCAGCCACCTGCACAGAACGAACGCTGCGCCCCGCGTGCCTCTTGCTGACTGCCTCTCACTGACTGCCGACCGCTCCTCTGCCGCCGGCTCCACCGAGATTGACGCAATCACCGCCGCGTATGCATCAAACTCGGCCGTCTCCCCGGCAAACACGGCCGAGATTGCATCACACACATCCGCGAGCCATCTGACTCGTCCTCAATCATCTGCGCTCAACACGGCCGCGCATGCAGCAATCACGGCCACGTTTGCCGCATCCACGACCGCGTCGCAATTGATTCGATCCGTACCACTTGCCGACGATAACCAGCGTAACCGGCCCCGCAACTCCCTGAAATTCAATCACCCGGCATTGCGAGGGGGGTGGGGAGCAGGCCCGATGGGAAAACGATCTGCCGCCTACGACTTTCGTGGCCTTGTTCCCCCAAATCACTGAAACTTCATGCCCGATGTGCCGAAGAGTCGTCCATCGGCCTCGCTGCACCCATCGCTCGCCACGCTGCCGAGAACGACAAGACCAAAATGACGTCCAGCCGTCCTGTAACCCGCGACGGAAACAGGACGCGAACATGGGAGAACGAACGTTGATTTCCCTCAAGAAATTTCTTGATCAGAAAGATGTGCCGGCGCACCCCAGCGAGTCTGCGGACGAAACCGTCCAGTGCTATCGCGGCCTGCTGCTCTCCATCGGACGCACCGCCGTCCAGGGCAGCCCCGCCGTCGGTGCCGATCTGGAGCGCGCACTCAAGGGCCTCGAACACCGCCTTTCCATCCACTCTTCGCCCTCCGCCCTGCTTCACACTCAGAAACAGGTCGAAGTGCAACTCGAGGAATGGGGCGCTCGCACCGCCGAGCACTTCAAGGCCAAAGCTGACGAGGTCAGGGAACTCCTCATCGCGCTGGCTAAAACCGCCGAAGCTGTCGGCGACCGGAACGTTGGCTATACCAGCCACTTCAGAGACCTCACCAGGCGGCTCGAGAACATTGCCGCCCTCGATGACCTCACGCAGATCCGCACCTCGGTCGTCGCCAGCGTCACCGAGCTCAAAAACCACGTCGAGCAGATGACGCGCGACAGCAAGCAGCTCGTCGATCAGCTTCGCTCCGAAGTCACCACCTACGAAACTCGCCTCAAAGCCGTCGAAAACCTCGTCCTCAAAGACGAGCTCACCGGAGCCGCCAGCCGCCGCAGCGTCGAGGAGCGCATCCAGCGCTGCATCGACAACAAGATGGCCTTCTCCGTCATCATGATCGACCTCAACGGCTTCAAGCAGGTCAACGACAAGTACGGCCACCTCGCCGGCGACGACCTGCTCCGCCAGTTCGCCATGGAACTACAGATGTACACCCGCGCCGGCGATATGGTCGGCCGCTGGGGCGGCGACGAGTTCATCGTCCTGCTCTCCACCGATGCCGCCGGCGCCGCCAGCCACATCGAACGCATCCGCGAATGGGTCTTCGGTAAATACACCATCCAGCGCGGAGCCAACAAAGACGCCACCGTCGTCCACATGGACGCCTCCCTCGGCCTTGCCGAATGGCACGAAGGAATCAGCATGCAGGAAGTCGTCGCCGAAGCCGATATGGCGATGTATCGCGACAAAAACAAGAGCCGCGCCAAGGCATCCGCGCACGAACCGGCTCTGGCCTAGTTGTTCGATTTTTCGCTCGCGACTTTTGCGCGCAGCGGCCTCGGCTGGTCTATTCCAGGTCGTCCTCGGCCGCTGCCGCAACCGGAACCCCGCCCTGCCGCTTCATCAGCAGATAGCCGCGAATAAACGGATCCAAATACCCGTCCAGCACCTTATCGACGTCGCCCACCTCGACCTTGGTCCGATGGTCCTTCGCGATTCGGTACGGCTGCAGCACATACGATCGGATCTGCGACCCAAAGTTGATCTCCAGCTTCGAGTCCTCGATCTTCCGCGTCGCCGCGTGCTTCTTCTCGAGCTCATATTCATAGAGCCGCGAGCGCAGCATCTTCATCGCCTTCTCGCGATTCTTGTGCTGCGACCGCTCGTTCTGGCACTGCACCACAATGTTGGTTGGGAGATGCGTGATGCGCACCGCGGAGTCGGTCGTGTTCACGTGCTGCCCGCCCTTGCCTCCCGACCGGTACGTGTCCGTCCGAATCTCGTCCGGCTTGATGTCGATCTCGATCGTGTCGTCGATCTCCGGCGACACGTATACCGACGCAAACGAAGTATGCCGCCGCTTGGCCTGATCGAAAGGAGAAATGCGCACCAGCCGATGCACGCCCGTCTCACCGCCCAGCAGTCCAAACGCGTACTCGCCGATCACCGTGAACGTCGCCGACTTGATGCCTGCCTCTTCGCCGTCCTGGTAGTCGTTCATCTCGGTCTTGAAGCCCTGCTGCTCGGCCCAGCGCAGATACATGCGCATCAGCATCTCAGCCCAGTCCTGCGACTCGGTTCCGCCCGCCCCAGGATGCACCGTCACAATCGCGTTCAGTGGATCGGTCTCGCCCGACAGCATCGTCCGCGATTCCATCTGCTCGGAGAGTTCGGCTAGCTCCCTGATCTCTTTATCCAGATCGACGAGGCTCGCGGCGACTTCCTGGTCCGTTTCGGATTTTGCGTCGCGGGCCAGTTCGAAGTAGGCCTCCACGTCGCCCGTGCGCCGCTCCAGGGCCGCATCGTCGGCCAGCTGCGCTTCGATGCGCTTGCGCTCGCGCATGATGGGCTGCGATAACGCAGGGTTCGACCACAACGCCGGATCGGCGAGCTTCTGTTCGATGGCCGCTAATTCAGTTTTGAGCCGGGACGCGTCAAAGATACTCCCGCAATCCGCGCACTTTTTCGCGGACGGGAGCGTAAGCGAATTCAAGATCGGAGAGCATAGCTGCTTTGATTTTATCTGAAGCCCGCAACTTGGCGCGCGCGCCACACGCGAGCATCGCAACCAGCAACCAGCAACCAGCAACCAGCAACCAGCAACCGGCTACTGGCTACCAGCTACCGGCTACCGGCTACTCTGACAGCCCAGGATGATCTGCCGGCCGCTTGCCCAGCGGCCAGTGAAACTTCCGATCCGATTCCAGAATCGGCCCCTCGTTGATGCTCGCTTCGCGCCGCCGCATCAGGCCCCTTTCGTCGAACTCCCACAACTCATTGCCGTGGGCGCGAAACCAGTTGCCGGAGTCGTCGTGAAATTCATATTTGAACCGAACGGCCATCCGGTTCTCGCGAAACCCCCACAGTTCCTTGATGAGCCGGTAGTCGAGTTCGCGCGCCCACTTCCGGCGCAGGAACTCGATAATCGCCGCTCGTCCCTCAAGGAACTCCAATCGATTCCGCCAGCGGCTGTCTTCCGTGTAGGCCAGCGCCACCCGCTCCGGATCGCGCGTGTTCCAGCCATCCTCGGCCATACGCACTTTCTGCGTCGCGGTTTCGAAGTTAAACGGTGGAAGCGGAGGACGACCTTCGGTCATTGGGTTTTCTCCTTGCAGACAACACTCCTGAGATGACCGCGAGGAGGCAAACGACGCAGCAAAGATACGCCGAACACATCGCCGAATCGCGTGTAAAACGTCAGATCCGACTTGTATCCGTAGCGCGCCACCAGCGAAGTGATCGTGTGACGGGGAGCCGCAACCGTCACCCGCCCCTCCGGATCGATCGCCGCCGTCACCCCGTTGTTGGTGTCGCGAAGAATCCATCGGTCGTTCTCGATCGCCCGCATCCGCACCATGTTCAGGTGCTGCCACGGAGCGCTCGTGTCGCCGTACCACCCGTCGTCGGAGATATTCACCAGCACCTGCGCGCCGTTCTTCGCGAACAAGCGCACCTCGTCCGCGAACACCGACTCGTAGCAGATGAAGACCCCGAACGTATGCCCGTCCGCCCGAAAGACGGTGCGCTCGTGCCCTGGATTGAGGTCCACCAGTTGGTGCGTTAGTTTCTTCGCGAAGAAGAAAAGATCGCGGTAGGGGACGTATTCGCCGAAGGGCACCAGGTGGATCTTGTCGTAGCGTCCGGCGATGGTGCCGTCGGCGTTGGCAAACAGCGCGGAGTTGTAGGTTCCGGTTGCATCCACGCCGAACATGCCGGCGATGAAGGGCGCATGCGCTGAGGTCGCGACGGTGCGGACCAGCGTCCAGCGTGCGCGGATCGTCGCTGCGAAACCACGACCCCACCTCCGGCCACAGCACCACCCCCGGCGGCGGCGTGTTCTGCGGACAGGTCCGATCCGGAGGCACCTCTTTCGCCACAGGCATTCCGTCAAATGCCGGAGTGCATGTCTCCTCCGCCTGCGTAAACCAGCCACGCAACGCTGCCCTCCCACTCCGGCCCCTGCCAGTTGTCCGGAGGCTCGCACGTCGATGTTCGGCTGCAGCAGGACCGCGTAATCGGACGTTGGCGCAGGCGCGGCCGTCCCGAAACTCAAACTCGCCGCGACCAGCGCCAGCACGATCGACCGCACAGCGAACCGCCCCCACGCATGAACCTGCTTCACAGGAATCCAGTCCGCAAGCAACAGCACATTGCCCGCAACCAGCACGAACGAAATCCCGTAAACGCCAGTCCACGGGGCGAGCCGCGTGAGCCGCGAAATTATCGACCTGCGAATAACCAAGCTGATCCCACGGCACGCTCGTGATCCGCGCCGCCGCCAGTTCCAGCGCCGTCCACAGAAACGGTGCCAACCCCAGCGCCCACCTCAGACCCAACCGCCGGCGAAAGACAGCGCCAGCCCCAACCCAAATGCGCCGAAATACAGCCCCAGTACGGCGCTGAACAGCACAACAATCCCCGCCGACCCAAACGGCGGCACATGCCCGTAATAGAGCATCGTCTGATAAATCCAGTAGCAGTTCAGGATGTACCAGACCACTCCGCACACATACCCCGTCAGCGCAGCGCTGCCTCAGATACCGCGGATGCTCCGCGGCTCCTGTCCGCAGCAACGCCCACAGCAGCGGCACAAGCGCGATCCACGCAAGGAAGCATCTCCAGTGCGGCATGGGGCCGGCAACCGGGAAACAAAAATCAAGCAGAACGGCCGACACGACCGCCAGTAGAAAGGACCATGTCGATGCAGAGCGTCCGAAAGGACCAGAGGCGGAAGCTGGAGTCCTGACCGTCGCAGTCACGTCCTGTTCCGAAGCTAGTCCTTGCCCACGAGCTCGCGCATGATCGCTCGAAAAGCTGATCACGACCACCAACGAAGACCCGGCACAGCCAACAAGAAAGATCCAGGTGAGCACTGATATGCCGAAGTGGATAATGGACAAGCACGAAACGATTCTAAATCACACGGCGCCGAAAACCCCTTCAACCCCGATTCCTTTCGATTCCTGCCGTCCGCTTGTGCCCCGCCAGGTTGTGTCTGAAGACAACACAGACTACGACTTACGGGTCACCAGGCCGACGCAAAGTGCATGGTACGATGAGGCCAGTCCCGCCTGAGGGAGAGTGAACCGGGCCTGTCTGGTCGTCAGGACGCCGGCCCGAGGGAGCAACCGGCTCGGAACGTGCTTGCTCTGAAGGAGTGTTGCAAAGCAGCGATGAGTCAGAAAATTTCCATCGCAGTCGTCGGTTCGGGATATGTGGGACTTGTCGCCACCGCATGTTTCGCGGAAATCGGCCACCACGTCATCTGCGTCGACAACGATGAAGCCAAGCTGCGCACGCTCGAGAATGGTGGCGTCCCCATTCATGAAGAGTACCTGCCTGAACTGCTGAGCCGCCATCGTGGCCATTCCATCGAGTTCACCAGCGATCTTAAAGCCGCAACCCGCTCCGCCCAGGCTGTCTTCATCGCCGTCGGCACTCCGCAAAGTCGCACCGGCAGCGCCGACCTCTCCTATGTGGACGCCGTCGCCAGCGAAATTGCCCGCTCCATCGACGACTACAAAGTCATCGTCGAAAAAAGCACCGTGCCGGTCTACACCAATGAGTGGGTACGCCGCGTGGTCGAACGGAACGGAGTTCCACGCGAACTCTTCGACGTCGCCTCGAATCCGGAATTCCTGCGCGAAGGTACTGCCGTCGTGGATTTTCTCCACGCCGACCGCATCGTCATCGGAGCAGATACCGAACGTGCCAGCGATTTGCTGAAACGCATCTACGAGCCGCTCACCTCCGGGGCGTATTTCCGCTCCAGCACCGCAGTTCCAGGCTGCTGTAACGAAACAAACAGGCCGCCCCTGCTGCAAACCTCCACCAAAGCCGCCGAGATCATCAAGCACGCCTCGAATGCCTTTCTCGCGACGAAGATTTCGTTCATCAACGTCGTCGCGAATATCTGCGAGGCGGCCGGCGCCGATGTGGAAGAAGTGGCGCGAGGTATGGGGATGGACACCCGCATCGGGCCGAAGTTCCTGCGCGCCGGCGTGGGCTACGGCGGCTCCTGCTTCCCCAAGGACGTGGCCGCGTTCCGCCATGTCGCCGAGCAGATGAATGTCGATTTCACGCTTCTGAAGGAAGTCGAAAAGATCAACGAAGAGCAGAAGCGGCGCTTCTTCCAGAAGGTCCGCTCCGCCCTGTGGACCTTCCGCGGCAAGAAGATTGGCGTGCTCGGCCTCGCCTTCAAAGGTGGCACCGACGATATCCGCGAATCCCCCGCCCTCGACATCGTTCGCCAGTTGCTGCACGAGGGCTCGATCATCACCGCGTATGATCCCGCGGCTGCGGAGCGTGCCAAAGAGGTGATTCCGCCGGCTTCGAACATGCGCTACGCCGACGACCCTTACGCTGCCGCACAGGACGCCGACGCTCTGGTGATCCTCAACGAATGGCAGGAGTTCGCAGAACTCGACCTCAAGCGCCTGCACTATACGCTGCGCTATCCGATCATCATCGATGGCCGCAACCTCTACGACCCGGCGAAAATGATTGAAGAAGGATTTACGTATCTGAGCGTCGGCCGCCCCGGGTTATCCCAGACGCGGGATACTGTCGCAGGACAGCGCGTACCGTGATCTTCAGGAAAGGCGCCGGTCAACTGCGCACCAAATGAGTCCAGTCGCCGGTCCGGAATCAGAACCTCGCCAGTCCCGTCCGGCGAATCTCCCATAGTATTCGCCGGGCGACGAAGGGCTGCGCCGTTAGAGTAGACTTTGTTCCAGTACCCGGGCAGCCAGGAACCCCTGGATTGGCCCCGATCGCTCGGGAACGAAACCCCGAACGCAACCCAATTCTGCATGGATTTCACAGGCGTCGAGCGAGTCCTCATTTATAGATTGGGAAGCTTGGGCGATACCCTGGTGGCTTTGCCAGCCTTCCATCTGGTCGAACGGACTTTTCCCGGGCCAGACGTTTTTTGTTGACCAACGAGCCCACCCAGAGCAAAGCGCCGTCGGCCGCGGCTGTGCTGGGCGAATCGGGTCTCATTCACGGTTCAATGGCTTACCCGGTTGGCACGCGGAGAGCGAGCGAACTATTGCGCCTGTGGTGGCGGATTCGCAGGTTTCGCCCCCAGGTTCTGGTCTACCTGATGGCACCCCGCGGCGAGCGCGCGGTCCGCCGCGATGCAAAGTTCTTCCGCCTGTGCGGAATACAGCAAATGTTCGGCCTGCCGCTGGGTGACCTCGCGGAGAATCATTTTGACGCGGCAACGGACCTATGGGAACCGGAGGCACACAGGCTGCTGCGAAGCATCCGCCCTCTGGGGGATGCCGACGTTGCCGACCGGAGAAACTGGGACCTGCGGCTGAGTTCCGCCGAACAGGAGCGGGCGGTGAAAGAACTGGCATGCCTCGGCGAGAACCCCTTTGTCGTCGTAGCCATCGGTGGAAAAATGCAGGCCACCGATTGGGGCACGGAGAACTGGCAGTCATTGCTGCAACGGCTCAGCCAGCTTATGCGGGGGCATGCGCTGGTCATGATCGGCGCGAAGGACGATCTTGCGGCCAGCGAGGTGGCCTCGGCGCACTGGCAGGGTAAGGTCCTGAATTTCTGCGGCTCTTTGATGCCTCGCGAAACCGCTGCGGTCGCCGCGAGGGCGGAGCTGTTTCTTGGACGGGATAGTGGGCCTAAATACCTGGCCGCCATCGCCGGAGTTCCCTGTGCGGTCGTATATTCGGCGCGCAACCTTCCCGGCGTCTGGTTCCCGTCGGGCGATAAGCACCGCAACATCTACCACAGAGTCGAATGCAAAAACTGCAACCTTGAAGTCTGTGTTGAGCAGCGTAAGAAATGCATCACCAGCATTACAGTCGATGAAATGCTGCAGGCCGCGATGGAGGCATGGCAGGCCGGGCAGAAAACACCTGCAGCGTCGCGGTCTTAGAGGAAATATTGCACTACAGCGGCAATCAGCGCGGGGAGCGTTGCTTCGGCAAGGTCCGCAGCCTTGGCCGCGCCAGACTTTTCTGTGGTTGAATCGCCCCGAATAAAAATCGACCTCATCCCCAAAGCCCGCGCCGCTTCGATATCCGAAATCGAGTCTCCAATCATCACGCTGTTGTTTGCCTTCGCCCCTGGGAAGTCGCGAAAAGCCTGCAGGAACATCCCGGTCCCGGGCTTCCGGCAGTCACACTCGCCCTCATCATGCGGACAAAAATAAAACGCATCAACGCGGGCCCCGAACCCGGCAAGATGCTCCTGTAGTTTTGTCTGAATCGCTTCAACATCGGCGGCAGTATAAAGTCCCAGAGCGATACCTCGCTGGTTGCTGACCACCATCACCCGACGCCCCGAGCGGTTCAAAGCCGCGATGGCCTCTTCCACTCCAGGAAGAATCTCCACCTCGCTCCAGTGCGCGATGTACTCGCCTTCCGGAGCCTTGCGATTGATGACGCCGTCGCGATCCAGAAAAACATTGGCAATGCCCTCGAAACGCACTGTCATCGCGCCGCGGTCACCGCCGTGAGTCCTTCTCGCTGCAGCATCTGTCGAATCCCGCGCAGCGCCTGACGGGTTCGCTCCTCGTTTTCAATGAGAGCAAACCGCACATGCCCGTCGCCGTATTCGCCGAAGCCGATGCCCGGGCTGACCGCTACTTTCGCCTCCGCCAGCAGCTTCTTCGAAAACTCCAGAGAACCCAGGTGCCGCCAGGGCTCGGGGATGGGAGCCCAGACGAACATCGTGGCCTTCGGCGACGCGACTTCCCAGCCAGCCTTATTCAGACCGCTCACCAGAGCATCGCGGCGGTTCTGATAGATGTCGCGAATCTCGGCGACGCATTCCTGCGGACCCTCCAGCGCAACGATTGCCGCCACCTGAATCGGCGTGAAGGTCCCGTAATCGAAGTAGCTCTTCAGCCGCGCCAGGGCCGAAACCAGTTCCGGATTGCCGACCATGAACCCAACGCGCCACCCCGGCATGTTGTAGCTCTTCGAGAGCGTGAAGAACTCGACAGCAATATCTTTGGCGCCAGGCACCTCCAGCACCGACGGGGCGCGATATCCATCGAACACAATATCCGCGTAGGCAAGATCGTGCACCAGCCAGATTCCATGCTGCCGGCACAGCGCCACTACCCGCTCAAAGAAGCCCAGGTCGACACACTGCGTGGTCGGATTTGCCGGGAAATTCAGAATCAGCATCTTCGGCCGCGGGTACATCATCGGGATCGCCTGCTCCAGTTCCGCCAGGAAATCGTCGGCATGGTGAATCGCCACGCTGCGGATCGTCGCCCCTGCAATCACCGGCCCGTAAATGTGAATCGGATAGCTGGGATTGGGTACCATCACTACGTCTCCCTGATCGAGCGTCGCCAGGCACAGATGGGCAATGCCTTCCTTCGAGCCAATCGTGACAATCGCCTCGCTGTCCGGGTCCAGCTCGATCCCGTACCGGTTCGCATACCACTTCGTGATCGCCCGCCGCAGCCGCGGAATTCCTTTGGACAGCGAATATCGATGCGTCTCCGGCTTGCGCGCCGCCTCGATCATCTTGTCGACGATGTGCTGTGGAGTCGCTCCGTCCGGGTTCCCCATCCCGAAGTCGATAATGTCCTCTCCACGGCGCCGGGCAGCGGCCTTCAGTTCGCCGGTGATGTTGAACACATAGGCGGGCAGGCGGCGGATTCGCGGAAATTCGTGCATGGAGACCTCGAGATGTCGCTTCTGCTTCCAGAGTCTTTCATAAGCGGCCGGATTGCAATGGATCCAAAACCACCGAGCCCATCTCGGATCGTAATGGGATCGGCCACCACCTGAGGCGACACCCGTTTGCAATGATTCTTCAGGGATTCATCGAAGAGATCCGTACGCGTGCATCTCAGTAAAGGTTGTGGCCTGCTTCGTTATCGACTGCTCCCAGAAACTCACGCAGGATCTGGATTCTTGGCTGTGCCAGACGCCGGGTACTCGCCAGACGGATCTTAAGCGGCAGCTCCTCCAGGTTGCGGCGAAGCGCTTCAACCGCATCCGTGAAGCAGGGAAATCGCGTGTCCCGACCGACCTTACTCACCGTTCGCAGAATTCCGATCGCGCCAAGCTGCTCCAGGATGTCGGCATCGCGAAGAATGGTGGCTTCGACCGTTGTAGGTTCGTCCTTCGGTTGGTGCTCTCGAATGGCGTCGAGAACCGCGGAAATCCTCTCTTCCGGAAACCCAGCCTCCCGCAGGATCTGCGGCCCCCGGGAACACGTGTATGCAACATGATCCCATCGGGACAGTTGATCGGGATCTTCCGGACGATGTCCCCAAAAGACTCCCAGGTCGTGCAGCCAGGCCGCCGCCGCCACCACATCGCGGTCGTACACCAAACCAGCGCCGACCGCTTGCGTCAGTGCCTCCAGCCGAGGCTGGTGCCCGAATTTGTCTACGGGACGAGCCTGAGCCTCGACGTAACGTGCCAGGGCCCTAATGTAATCACTCATGACTACACCTTTGTAATGCGAAAAAAAGAGCAACGAATCACCCGCCTTCCAATGCGGGAAAGCTCCGTTTCCTTCGTAATTGTGGAATTACCACAAAACCTTCGACAATGCGCTTGTGACAATTCTAGGATCTGGAATCAGGAGGACACGAAGGTTGGATTCGCTATACCCTTTCGTAACCACATAACCATACCTTACCGGGGTAATGCAAAGCCCTGAATTTTGATGTATGTTTCTTTTATCAGGTAAGGCTTTGCACGTTCCCAGGTTTCCCAGCCGAAGAAACCGGGTTCCGCCGGACCCGCGAGTGGGGTCGAACAGAACCGTTGGCAATGGCTCCTGAAAGCAACTCAAATCATACTTTCGCAATCTGAGTTCGACATCACCGAAACCTTCCCCCAGTGTCCGTTGGGACACGTAGTCGATGGAGCATCTGCGACTGCCGGCAGTCGCTCCAGCCAGGATCGCTGAGGATATGGCCACATCGGAATACCTGCGAAACGGGAAATCGCCGCATAGATCCAGGGCTCCCATTCTCCAGCTTCCCTCGTCGTCGAAACACTCGGTCTTCGGATCGGGTACGGTTACGTCCGCAGTCATGATGGCCAACGACCTCCTCATGGTTTTGCTGGCCTTTGGCATTTCGCTGGCCGTACGCACCCTGGTGTTCGCTCGGTTCGTCCCGACCGTCGCGGCGAATCCCGGCCTCAGGCCAACGGTGATCGATCTCGTCTCCCTTGCCTGGTTCGCCATGGCTTACGTGCTGGCCGCCCGTCGATACGGGCTGTATGCCTCGGTGCCCGCCGCCGCCGGAGTCCATGAACTGCGCCTTGTGATTCAGGGCTGCCTGAACGCAGGACTCCTCCTTTGTGGCGTGCTCTATATGTTCCACGCCGTGGGCATTTCACGGATCCTGATCATGCTTCTGGTGGCAGCCGCCGCCGTTACCCTGAGTGTTCGCCGCATGGTCTGGCGCTACGCGCGCTACCGGCACTACGAGCAGGGGATCGAGTTGCGCAATGTCATGATCCTTGGCACCAGCCAGCTCAGCTACGCTCTCAGCCGCCATATTCGCGACTTCCGCCGCCTGGGCTACCGGTTCGTCGGCTTTGTCGTGACTCCCGGTTCGACGGTCAGTTCCGAGATCGCCTCCGACCAGATCCTCGGCGGCGTGGAGAAAATCCGGCAGCTGGCTCGCCAGCATTTCGTCGATGAGATCGTCATCGCTGAGTTCTACCCGACCGAGAGCGTCGTCCGTCTGCTGCAGGATGCCCGGGAACTCGATATCGATGTTCGCGCCATCTCCGGCTACTATGGTGAGTTCACAACCATCAACGCTCCGGTGGAATACCTCGGCATCTTCCCGGTCACTTCCCTGCACCGCAGCCAACCCCGCGTTATCGGTCTGTTCTGCAAGCGCGTCGTGGACGGCGTTCTGTCCCTGTTGGCGTTGATCCTCGCCGCCCCCCTGATGCTGCTCGTCGCCATCGCCATCAAGCTCGAAAGCAAGGGCCCGGTCTTTTACATCTCCGATCGCATCGGCAAACGCGGCCGCGTCTTTCCCTGTTTCAAGTTCCGCACCATGGTCGATAATGCCGACAAATTGAAGAATGACCTCACTGCTCTCAACGAGCGTGATGGCATCCTCTTTAAGGTTTCCAACGACCCCCGCGTCACCCGACTCGGCCGCATCCTCCGCAAATATTCCCTCGATGAGCTCCCACAGTTTCTCAACGTCCTGCGCGGAGAGATGAGCATTGTCGGCCCTCGCCCGCCGATTGCCTCTGAAGTCGAGAAATACGAACTCGAACACTTCCGCCGTCTCGAAGTCCTCCCCGGCCTCACGGGCCTGTGGCAGGTGCAGGCACGCCACGATCCCTCCTTCGCCAAATACATCGCCCTCGATACCGCCTACGTGGAAAACTGGAGCTTCTGGCTGGACCTGCGCATTCTCGTCCAGACCGCCAACGTCGTCGTCCGCGGTACCGGCGCCTGACCGGCCCCACCTTCCCGTACCCGACCCACTCCTTTCTCCGCTGATCGCCGCCATAATTTCCCGGCCCGCGTGAGACTGTTTTCGTGGCTCATTCGTCACTCCAGGTACGGTTACCCCTGACCAAAATCCCACATCCGCTGTTACTCATTTTGGAGGTCGAGTTGAGCCAGATCCACCGTATTTCATGCGTCCTCGCGCTGGGCGCAGTTTCCCTTTTCTCTACAGCACATCTGCGAGCCCAGGAGCGCCCGCAGCGCGGTGAAGACCACGAGGCCAACAAGCAGGAAGCCACATCCCCGGTCCCGCCGGAAAAGACCTCGGTCACCCACCACGACCTGAACATCGACGGCAAAGTCCTGCACTACACCGCCACCGCCAGCACCCTTCTCATCCGCGACGGCGAAGACGACCATCCTTACGGCAGCATCTTCTCGGTCGCCTACACCCTTGACGGGACCGATCCCAACACCCGCCCGGTCACCTTCTTCTACAACGGCGGTCCCGGCTCAGCCACCCTCTGGCTGCACATGGGCTCCTTCAGCCCCGTTCGCGTCGAAACCGCCAGCCCCGACGCCACCGGTCCCGCTCCCTATCACGTGGTTCCCAACCAGTACAGCCTCCTCGACAAGTCCGACCTCGTCTTTATCGATGCGCCGCTCACCGGCTACTCGAAAGCCGTTGGCAAAGGCACCGACAAAGACTTCCGCGGCGTCGATGAGGACATCAAGGCCTTCGACAAGTTCGTCATCCGCTGGGTCACCGTCAACGGCCGCTGGAACTCGCCCAAGTTCCTCTTCGGCGAGTCTTACGGTACCCCGCGTTCCTGCGGCCTCGCCGATGCCCTGGAAGACGACGGCATTTCGCTCAACGGCGTCGTGCTGCTCTCCTCCATTCTCAACTTCAACGTCAGCGCCCCCGGCCTGGACGAAGACTACATCGGCACCCTGCCTTCTTACGCCGCCATCGCCTGGTACCACAACAAGCTGCAGAACAAGCCCGCCGACCTCAAGGCCTACCTCGACGAGGTCCGCACCTTTGCCCGCGGCGACTACGCTGAAGCTCTGCGCGAAGGCGATCAACTCTCCCCCGAGCGCCTCAACGCCATCGCCGCCAAGGTCGCCGGCTACACCGGCCTGAGCGTCGAGTACGTCAAGGAAGCACGCCTCCGCATCAATCCCTCACGCTTCCGCAAGGAGCTCATGCGTACCGATGGAGACATCCTCGGCCGTTACGACGCCCGCTTCGAGGGCTCCGACGTCGACGATGCCGGCGAGTTTCCGGGCTACGATCCCTCGGATACGGGCATCACCGGAGCCTTTGTCTCCGCCTTCCACAACTACCTCACCAACGACCTGAAGTGGGAAACCACCGACAGCTATAAGGTCCACACCGAATCGACCGTACCCTGGGATATGCACCACGCGATGCCGGGTCAGCGCCGCTTCGGCGGCGGGGGCGGCCGCTCGACTGGAGCTTACCTCGCCGGCGATCTCGCCGATGCGATGCGCAAGAACCCGAAGCTGAAGGTCCTGTCTGCCAACGGCTACTTTGATCTCGCCACGCCCTTCTTCATCACCGAGTACGACATCGCCCACATGATGCTGAAGCCGGAACTGGCGAAGAACGTGAGCTTCGTCTACTACCCCTCCGGCCACATGGTGTACCTCAACGTGGACGCGCTGAAGATGTTTAAGCACGACCTCACCAACTGGTACGCCTCCACCGGGCACTGAACCGAATCCCTGGGGCCCCGGTTTCGTCGTTGAGACCTGGGCCCAGGGATCGAAAAAGAATACCCTCAGCGCGCGGGTGCGATCTCCCGGGATACCGAACCCGGCGCCGGGTTTTCGAGCCCGCCTTCGCGGCTTTTCACAGGATGGTTTCGTCTCTGTCGGTTAGAGCATGCCCCTCTCGCATGCAAGACGCCTGTCGCTGTTCCTCCTGGTTGCTCTCCTGGCAGCTTCGATTGCCCGCGCTCAAAATAATCCCTCGACATTCGACGACCTGGCTGCGCAGGCGGCCGCGGCGCGCGACCAGCAGAATCTCCCTCTGGCTATGGATCGGTATCATCAGGCTCTGCAACTGAGGCCTGACTGGATCGAGGGCTGGTGGAACGTGGGACTGCTGAATTATGTCGGTCGCCAATGCCAGCCGGCCATCGAGGCCTTCAATCACCTTCTCCAACTCAATCCCTCGTTCGTTCCCGCCGTCGCCATTCGGGGCTTGTGCGAGTTCCAAACCGGCGCCTATGAGGACTCGCTCCGCGACCTGACCCAGGCGGTAGCCCACGGAGCCGCTGGCGATACCGAGCACGCGGCGATTCTCCGCTATCACCTGGGACTGCTGCTGACCCGAGACGGCCGCTTCTGGGATGCGCTTGGACAGTTCCGGGCCCTTGTATCGCACGATTCCGGAGATCCCGATCTGCCTGTCGCAATCGGCATGGCCGGACTGCGTATGCAACGCCTTCCCGACGATCTCAACGCGGCGGACCGCCAGCTCTGCGCGGCTGCCGGTCAAGCTGCTCAGAAGTCGATGACCGATGACAGCGATGCCGCCGATGCATCGTTTCGTGATTTGTTTGTGCGTTATCCGGCGACGCCCGACCTCCATTACTTCTATGGATTGCTGCTCTTCTCTCACGACCGCGGTATGGCCGCCGAACAGTTTCAGCAGGAAGTAGCCGTGAATCCTTCGAACCAGCTTGCCCGGGCCTCGTTAGCGTTCACGCTGATGTATGTGGGCCGCTACAGCGAAGCAGTACCCGTGGCTGAACAAGCGCTGTCTGCAGAGCCCACCATGTTGATGGCTCAGCTCGCCCTCGGCCGCTCCCTGATTGAGACCGGCAACGAAAAACGAGGCCTGGAACTCCTGCACCAGGTGTTGGACCGCGATCCCAATAATATTGAGGCGCATCTCGGTCTCGTCGCCGCTTATTCCCATGAAGGTCGCAAAGAGGACGCATATCGTGAACGCATGCTCTGCCTTCAGCTGCGCAGGTAAGTTGCGGCGGATGGCCCGAATGCGCGCAGCAGCGTTGGCCTGCATCGCCGCCGTGCTCTTCGCATGCGGCAGCACCGCGATCGCACAGCACGAAAGCTCGTCCCTGGCCGCGGCAGGCCCCTGCGCCAAATGCCATGGGAAAGTCGTGAATCTCTACGCTCATGCACCCATGCGGAACGCCCTGGCTCCGCTGGATGGGGATCCCGTGCTGCTGTCGCACACAGATCTGAGCGTGAAGGAAAACGGCTTCACCTACACGGTCGCGACCAGGAACGGGAAGAGCACGTACACGGTCTCCGATGGCACCCGTTCGCTCACTCTGCCCATTCGCTGGGCGCTTGGACAGCGTTCGCAGACCTGGGTGCTCGAGAAGGATGGCCATCTGTACGAAAGCCTGGTGAGCTTCTTTCGGCAGGGAGAAAACCTCGCAACGACCCCTGGCGACGAAGCGATCACGCCGCACACCCTCGAAGATGCGGTCGGACGCGAACTTCCTGTCTGGGAGGTGCGCAATTGCTTTACCTGCCACGCGAGCAACTACAACCCCAATGAGAAGCTCGATGCGCAGAGGCTCACTCCGGGACTGAACTGCGAGCGCTGCCACGAGGACTCGGTTGCGCACGCGGCCGATGCCGTTCGCGGCGATCTCACGTCGATTCCCGCGTCGATGGGTGACTTCAGCGCCGAAGAGACGGATCAGTTCTGCGGCCAGTGCCATCGCACCTGGGACCGGGTCGTGCGCGAGGGCTGGCATGGTCCGCCGACGGTCCGCTTTCAGCCCTATCGGCTGGAGAACAGCAGGTGCTTCGACCCCGCCGACAAACGTATCAGTTGCATCGCCTGTCACGATCCTCATCAGGAGGTGAGCCACAGCGAGGCTTTTTACGACTCGAAGTGCCTTGCCTGCCATAACCCTGCCCATGTGCCCGCGGCCGCATCCGCTTCTTCGCCGAAGCGCTGTCCGGTCGCAAAGGCGAACTGCGTCCACTGCCACATGCCCAAAGTAGAGGTGGCAGGAGGGCACGCCGTTTTTACCGATCATGAGATTCGGGTGGTCCGCCCGGGCGCGCCCTATCCCAATTAGCCCGGCCCCTTCCCCAACAACCTACTTCTGCCAGACGTGCCTGTCCGCGTCGATCGTTTCGATGAGCTTCTCCGTGATCACCCGTTCGTCCGCGAGGGAGGGGTGCCAGTCACATGCGCCAAAGCTGAGCCCATCGATGGGCACGAACGTGATCCGTGCGTCCCCCTGCTTCTGCCGCTGCTCGACGACGTTTCGCGCTTCGGATTCGATCTCGCCATGGGCCCTATCGGTCGCCCACACGACGATGTCCGCGTGGGGATTGTGAGCACGCAGATCGGTGAGGAAACGCAGGTAAGTCGCCTCAAAGTCGGCGTGCAGCTGGTCGCGGGTCTTCCAGCGCTCGCCGGAGTTGAGAGGCGTGGAGAAGTCGTTGGTCCCGAGAGCGATGACGAGGACCTGCGGCTTCCAGGCGGCATCATCGTACGTTTGCTTCTTGTCGAACAGGATGTACGGATAGGCCTCAGGCAGCGTGTCGGCGGGAAAGCCGTTGTAGTTGCGGACGATGCCGCGCCCGGAGATGGCGTTGATCTGATAGTCGGCGTCGTAGTGGCGGGCCGTGAGCGGACCGAAGGCGGCAGTATCGTCGGTCTTCGACCAGACCTGGCCGTCGGGGCACTCGTGCCTGGTGGACAGATCGCCGTAGCCGACCGTATGGGAGTCCCCGATGAACTCGATCTGCCGACGTCGCGGAGGTACGGTGAGAGCCTTTTCGCGGGCAGGGATGGCGAATCCACCAAAGGTGTTGGGGGCGTCCTGGCTTTCGGTGGCCACGAAGATGTCGATCTCGTGCCGGCCTTTGCCGAGGCCTTCCATCTCATAGGCTCCGGGCTCGGGCTTGACGAGCGGCTCCGCGGACTGGCCATCGACGACGACGTGGAGGATTTCGTTGCTCTTGCCGACGC
The DNA here is from genome assembly GCA_963796895.1 of uncultured Acidobacteriaceae bacterium. Lineage (GTDB taxonomy): Bacteria > Acidobacteriota > Terriglobia > Terriglobales > Acidobacteriaceae > Palsa-343. The sequence continues at coordinate 175,369 of CAWCNN010000008.1, read as the reverse complement.
GGAAGTAGACCGCGGGACCGACAAACGCGGCGCGGAAGTAGCTGCCCGGCCACTGCGAAGTGAAATCCCTGGCGCCGAAGGCGGCGTCGGCGGGGGCGGGGGTGACGAGCATGCGGCCGCCCGTGGTCATGGCGAGCGGCTTGACCGCGGGGAGCGACGCGGCTTTGTGGACCGTCGGAGAGGCGGCCGATTGGGCGGGCACCGGCATGGCTGCGCAGACCAGCAGGAAGAAGGCGGTGACGGACCACTTGGATGGGATGAGCATCGGAATGAATTTATCAGGACGAGAGGGAGCTTCGATGTCCGGCGAGAGAGGGGGGCAAGCCCCTCGGATGTCGTTGATTCTGCTGATTGGCCCTGGGCTCCGACCCCCTTATAGTAACTAGTCCGTTAACAAATAAAATACGCCCTCCCGGGCCCAGCGGAACCGTGGGGGCAAGCGTAAATGTAGGCTGGAATCATGGCACAAACCCAGACTCCGATCGTTCAGGCCTGCTCTGCCTTTTGACGATGATGATCCCAATCTCACAGCGGCTTCGCATTGGATTGCTGGCAGCCTTGTTCTTTCCGTTCCTGGGAACCGTGGTGGCGGAGGATCAACAACCCGATCCGGCCACCGTGGTCCGGGAGGTGGACGCAGCGGTGAAAGCGAGAATCGATCACCTTGCCGGATATACCGTGACCGAGCACTATACGGTTTACCGAGGTAAGGACGAAGTCCACCCCGCAGCTGAAATGGTCGTCAAAACCACCTACAAACCGGAGTCGGGAAAGAGTTACGTCATCGTCTCGCAGAGCGGCTCCGCTCTCATGCGCGATCTGGTGCTGAACACGATTCTGGAGAACGAAAAGCACCTGAACGAGCCGGGTGTGCGCGAGGGCGCATGGATCACTTCCGCAAACTATGCGATGCATCTGAAGCCCGGCGGACCCGAGAAGCTGGATGGACGGGAGTGCCTGGTTCTGGAGCTGACCCCGAAGCGGAAGGCTCCCTATCTGATCCAGGGAAGCCTATGGGTGGACGCGAAGGATGGTTCGATTGTGCAGCTGGAGGGGACGTCATCGAAGAGCGCGTCGGTGGTGAGCGGGCCGACGCAGATGGTGCGGCAGTATGCCGACGTCGACGGGTATCCGGAGGCCACGCATCTGCGCGCGCAGTCCAACAGTTTCATGTTTGGCGAGACGGTCGTGAAGGTGGACTACCAGAATTACCACGTCGAGTTACGTCCCACCGGATAGGCAGGAAGCGGCTGGCGACGGATGTTCCGATTGAAGCCTGATGTTGAAGCCCGGCAGCAATTTTCAGCCGTTCGTTAAACCAGTCACCGAGGCAAATATCGTCGCTAAAGGGAGCGGGCATCCCGGGGACATGCATTGCCGCGCTCCCTTCTCGCGTAAGGCTTTTGCCTCGCCATCGAGCCTTGATCAGCTCACGGCAGGACGGTCACTTTACCCTGCATCCCCAGGCCGTCGTGCAGCGCGCACTTGTATGGAAATACACCCGCGTGCGTGAAGGTGACGCGGAAGCGGGTAACGCCCGGCGAGGGTTGAGGCGACCCGATCTGGTCCTGCGCAGCGGCAGCAATAAACCCGGAGTGCACGCTGTCCGTTGGCGAACTCACTGTAGCGTGCAGCGCTCCATCCGGGTCCATCGTCACGTTGGCGGAAGGCGGCATGGGGTCGGCCGGCTCAACTCCGAAGGTGATGGTGTGCGGCGTGATGGGATCGTCGTTTGTCCACTCCACCGTGTCTCCGACATGCACCACCTTGTCCGGATGCATGAAGCGCATCACCGACAACGTATCGGAACCGCCGCCGGTCGCCGTAATCGTGCCTGTTCCCGCGGTCACCTCATCGCGCGAACTCTCCATGTCTTGATCCATCATTTGGCCGGCAGAAGAAAGCATGTCCCTTTCCATGTCCGCGGCTTCTTCACGGTAAAACTGGGGGGCGTGCGGCAGATCCGCGGAGAGATCGAGAACGTGGATGACCGCAGTGTGATTCTGGTGGTAGAGGCAGACAAGTTTGTAGTTTCCCGGGGTTGGAAACGTCACCGAGTATCCCTGGCCTTTGGTCAGCGTTCCACTGTTCACGCAGTTCGATCCATCTTCAGGACCGCCGCTCGGCGTAATGCCATTCGTGGCGGCAGGACAGCCAACCGGAAAAGGCGGCCGCGGCTGGCCAGGCGTCAGGAATGTTACCGTGTGCGGTTCGTCGCTGGCGACCGTAAAAGCAACGGAGTCGCCGGCATGAATCCACAGTTCATTCGGCAGAAAGGCAATCACCTGCCGTCCCTTGTCGTGGCTCTGGGCGCCGACCTGCACTTGCCAGTCCTGCGCCTGGACCAGTGCCGGCATGAGTAGAAGGGGGGCAGAGACAAACCCCAGGGTGCAGAGCCTCATCAGCTTTTGCTGAAGCACCGGCACGAATTTCCGATTTTCTGATCTCATCACTTCCTCCATTGCCGGGGAATTTGCCGGCCTGCACTCGATACAACCCAAATCCGAATGCGGGAGCAATGGAGGAAGGTAAATTAACAGGTGAAGAAAGGTGAAGGTTTAAGTTGTTGAATCTAAGTGAGTACCGTTAACGATCCTCGACGCGAATGCTATACTTCAGCCACCCTCGGGAGGGAACCGGTGCCTTTTGCCGTCTATCGATTCGGCGACTTCAGCCTTGATTGCGGCAAATTTGAGCTCAGCCGCAACGGCCGAAGGCTCAAGCTCGAACGGAAACCCCTCGAACTCCTCATCCTTCTCGTCACCAGACATGGCGAGATCGTTACCCGTGAAGAAATCGCCAGGTGCCTGTGGGAGCAGGAAGTCTTCGTCGACATCGAACACGGCATTAACACGGCCATCCGTAAAATTCGCCAGACTCTGGGCGATAGTTCGGACATGCCAGTCTATGTCCAGACGGTCTCCCGCTCCGGGTACCGTTTCGTTGCGACAGTTTCGGAGCTTGAGCCAGATATTGCCGCGCCGAACCAATCTCCTGATGTTCCGGTAGTGCCTCCCCCTGCGCCGGAGATCCCTTCCGAGCCCTCCATCCCACCGGCTGTTCACTCCCGGCGCAGATTCTGGATGGCCACCGCGCTGGGCACATGCGTGCTGGTTGCCATCTTCACGCTCACTCTCGGACCCCATCCGCTGGCTGCTCACTTCCTCCATCGAGACAGTCGCGCCGCCATCGGTTCGATTGCGGTTCTTCCGCTCCAAAACCTCTCCGGCGATCCGGGCCAGGAGTACTTCGCCGACGGTATGACCGACGAGCTCATCACGGAGCTCGCCCGTATCCCCAATCTTCGCGTCGTCTCACGAACCTCCGTCATGGCCAACAAGGGTTCCCGCCGCGCACTCCCCGATATCGCCCGCCAGCTCGGCGTCGACGCGATCGTCGAGGGCTCCATCGTCCGCTCCGGCAACCGCATTCGCATCACCGCCCAGCTCATCGACGCGCGCACCGACCGCCACCTCTGGGCTCAGTCCTTCGAAGGTCCCGCCACCGATGTCCTCTCCCTCCAGGACAGCGTCGCGCAGCAGATCGCCACCCAGGCCCGCCTCGTCCTCGCCCCTCCCTCGCCACACGCTCCCGTCAACCCGGACGCGCACGACGCTTATCTCTTTGGCCGCTACTTCTTTAACAAGCAGGACTTCGCGCACAGCCTCGAGTCTTTTCAACAGGCCATTGCCCTCGACCCCGACTACGCTTCCGCCTACGCCGGCTACGCCTCCGCCCTCGACGCTGCGACCACCTACAACATCGGCACGCCCCAGCAACTCATGCCCAAAGCGATTGCCGCCGCTCAGCGCGCCATCCAGCTCGACCCCCGGAATGGCGAAGCTTATACAGAACTCGGCAGCGCTCAAACCATCTACTCGTGGGATTGGATTGCGGCGGAACAGAATCTCAATCGCGGGATCTCGCTCAATCCAGGTGACTCCATCGCTGAATTCAAGTACGCCGTCTACCTCGACGCAGTAGGCCGTCCGCAGGATGCCGTCACCCACATGCGGCACGCGCTTCAGCTCGATCCGCTATCGTTCCTTGTCAACCGCCGGCTGGGCGTTGCTCTTTACTACAACCGCCAATACGATGCCGCACTGGCTCAAATGCAGCGCTCCGCCGAGATGCAGCAGGGGTCCGGCTCCGTCGAACAATACCTTAGCCTCATCTATGAGCAGAAGGGCGACCAGGACGAGGCCGTGCAGCAAAACGTATTGGCGCTCCACGAGACCCATCCAAAGTTCGACGGCGCCGCTCTTCTTGGCGTGTACCGGCAGCACGGATGGGAAGCCTATTGGCGCGCATACACCCGCGCTCTCCACACCACCCCGGGCGGCGCCTGCACCGCTTATCAAATCGGCGTCGATGATCTTCGCGTCAAAGATCTCGACCATGCCTTCGAAGCGTTCCAACACGCGATCGACAGCCACTGCTTCAATATGGCATTCATTCGCGTTGACCCGTTGCTGGACTCCGTCCGCCACGACTCCCGATACGCCGATCTACTGACGCGCATGCATCAGCAGTCTGTCCGTGTCGCGGAGATTGCCAGGTAAAAGGGGGCCTCAATCCCCCCGATTGGCTGCAGGTATCCAGTCAGCGCATCATCGCCGCGTCACTCGCCGAAACGCGACAGAGACCAAATGTCAGCTTGTGATTACGAACAGGTGGCGCAGGTCTTAGTACACATCCCGCAAATAGCGCTTCTGCTTCTTCATCTCCGCCAGAAACTCGTTCGCATACTCCGGCCCTTTGCCGCTGTGCGTCGCTACAGCTTCCAGCAGCGCCTTTTCCACGTCCGGAGCCATGCGCTTCGAGTCGCCGCAGACGTAGAAGTACGCGCCTTCGCTGAGCCAGCGCCATAGCTCCTCTGCGTTCTCGCGGATGCGGTCCTGCACGTAGATCTTGTGCGGCTGGTCGCGGGAAAAGGCGGTGTCGAGCCGGTTGAGGGTGCCGTTGGCGACCCAGGCCTCGAAGTCCTCCTTATAAAGGAAGTCCTGGGCGTAGCGCTGGTCGCCGAAGAAGAGCCACATCGGCCAGCGCCCGCATCCGGCCTGCTTGTGCTGCAGAAAGGCGCGGAAGGGCGCGACGCCGGTACCGGGACCAACCATGATCACGCGCACGCCGGGGTCGGCAGGCAAACGGAAAAGCTGGTTGGAGTGGATGAAGATGGGGAGCTTTTCACCTTTGGGGGTGCGCTCGCCGACATGGGTAGAGCAAACGCCGAAGCGGTCGCGTCCGTAGCTCTCGTACTTCACGACGCGGATGGAGAGGTCAATCTGATTGCCCAGCAACGCCTGGCTGGAGGAGATCGAATAGAGACGCGGCGCGAGGCGCGGGAGGATTTTGAAGAGCTGCTGGGGGTCTTCGACTTTGCCGGGGGCGTACTCGAGCAGATCGAGGAATTCACGGCCCCAGGTGTAGGCGTCGAGTTTCTCTTTGTTGGCCGCGATTTCAGACAGTTCGGCGTTGCCGGTGTGTTTGGCCCAGGCTTTGAGGGTAGTGCCGGAGAGCTTCCCGATCATCAGCCAGGAGGAGAGCGCGTGGCGGAGGTCGAGGGGCTTGCCGTAAAAGTCCGTGACCGGCTCCTCGCCGGTGAGATGGAGGCGCTCGAGGACGAGATCGACGGCGTCGCAGGCGTTCAGGGGCAGGATGCCGGCGGAGTCGCCGGGGAGGTACTCGATGCCGGAATCGCCGAGATCGAGTTCGATGTGGCGCGTCTCTTTTTCCGAATCGGAGCCGGTGAGGAGGCGATTCTCAAGAACCGTGGCGGCGTAAGGGTTGTTGCGGGACCAGACGGTACGGACGGCGTCAACTGTAGCGGTTTGTTCGGACTGCATTCTTTCGATTGCCCCCTTGCGGACCCGCGATAGTTCGATTGTACGGGACCCATCAAGGATGGCCCCCCGGCGCGAAGCGTCGCGGTGATGAAAATCACGGGGCGGGCGGGCAGGGGAGGAACCGGGGTTACGGATTGGGGGCGTATCCGCCGCACTCGCGAGGGAGCTGGCGGGGTCCGTACTCGCGGATGACGCCCTCGTCCATGCAGGTGGCCATGATGTCGGTCTGCTGCTCGCCCCAGAGTGTGCTGCTCATGCCGGGACCTGCGGATGGGGGTGGGGGCGGGGCGGTGACCGGTGCCAGTTTCCTGGCGAGCATGGGCCGGGGAATGCGGTAACTGGAGAAGACGGCCCGGGCGATCGGCGCTTCCTGGGCAGCGATGGCGGCGGGGGCTTTGGCGACGAGGATGAAGTTCTTGAAGGCGCCGGCGGAGTCGATGGGGAAGGAGCAGAAGATGCCCATGATTTTGGCGGGCGGAGCGCCGCTGGCGGTGTCGTCGGCGACGAAACGGCCGCATTGGCCGAGGATGGCCGGGACCTGGAGCGGTGCGGCGGAACTGAAGGTGATCTGAGGAATGGGCTGGCCGGCGAGGGCGGCTCCCTGCTGGTAAATCATGACGAGCTTCTGGGTGAGCGGGGCGTTGAAGGGCATGGAGAGATCGGCGGGGGCGGCGGGCTTCTGACCACGCTGGAACGCGCCGTTGCGGGCGATGATGACACGGCCGAGGTAGATGGTCTCGCCCTGAGGGCCGGTGAGGCTGATGGTGGTCTGGGAGCCGGTGGCGTTCCAGCCGGAGGGAACACCCGCGGAGGCGGTCTGGTCGGGTGTGGTGTACGGGGTGAGCTGGATGGAGGGGGTGGACTCCGGTGGTGTCTGGGCCGAGGCGGCCTGCCGAGGGAGGGCAATGAGGACGCAGAAGAGAAGGAACGGAGCAACGGTTTGGAGACGGAGACAGGCTTGCATCGTCGGGTCCCTGGGGTTGGAGAGATGACCACAACGCGATGAGGAGGGAGGAGGGCGGCGCGCGTGGGGAGTTTAGACGGACGCTACCACCGGCTCCTGGCAGGTTGCCAGAGAAAAGAAAGGACATCTCGGGGCGATAGGCCCCTGCTTCTGAACGGCTCCGCCGCTAGTGGTCCGTTTGCACCAGGTGGTGGGCGATGGCGAACATCGCCAGTTCGAGACGCGTGGAGACGCCGGTCTTGTCGAAGATGTTGGAGAGGTGGCGCTTGACCGTTTCTTCGCTCAGGCCGAACTGCTTGGCAATGTCGCGATTGGAGCAGCCCTCGACGATACAGCCGACGACTTCCATCTCGCGGGGAGTAAGGCCGAAGGTCTTGCGGTCGGGCACGGCGGCCTGCTGCATCAGCTCGTGGAGAGCGCCAACGAGGTTGACGACGCGTCGGCCTCCGATCCAGTAGTCGCCGCCGGAGACGGCGCGGATGGCGGCGGTGATGTGTTCGGCCACAGCATCCTTAATCACAATGCCGCGGGCGCCGATCTGGAGCGCTTCGATGACCTGCTGGGTGCTGATGGTGCTGGTGAGCAGGATGATCTTGACCGTGGGCGAGCCGTTCATGATGGCGCGCATGGCCTCGATGCCGGGGAGGCGAGGCATGTAGACGTCAAGGAGAAGGATGTCGGGGAGAAGCTCGAGCGTCTGGGTGATGGCCTCATCGCCATCGGAGCACTCGCCCACCACTTCGAGGCCGGGCTCGCTCTGCAGCATGTTGCGGACGCCGATGCGGATGACCGGGTGGTCGTCGGCCAGAAGGATGCGGATGGCGGGCGACGAGGATTTCGAGGGCCGGGAGGGGGCAGGGCGGGCAGCGGACCTGGTGGGAGAGTTCATGCTTTTAGCCTCTGTTTCAGGATAATTGCGGCGAAACGGCAATGAGCTTCCATCTCGTCGAGTTTGCGCAGCCGATCATCAGGATCGTCAATACCCGATTCGAGGACGGCGGCGGCACGGGAAATCTGAAGAGCGCCGACCATGGAGGCACCCCCCTTGATGGTGTGCGCCTCTCGTTTGATGGTAACCGGGTCGGCGGCGCGCATGGCGGCAATACGCTCGTGGGTGTCGTTCAGGAAGACGGTGAAGACTTCCTCGAGACCGTCCGGATCGATGGCACGGCGAAGCCGATCGAAGATATCGGCATCGAGAACGGCGTCTTCTTTGGGGTTATGCGGGGCAGGGGTCTGGACAGGCACGGGTCGCCGGGCAAGCGCAGAGCGGAGGCTGTCAGGCGAGAGCGGCTTTTTGAGCACGCCGTCGTAGCCGTCAATGTGGGGCGGAGGCGTCGCGCTCATGGCAAGGAGGAGAGCGCTGGGCGCGGCGCGGCGCAGGGAGCGGGCCAGATCGGCGCCGCTGAGGCCCGGCATACGGAGGTCGGCAAGGATGCAGTCGGGGGGATCGGAGGAGGCCAGATCGATGGCCTGGGAGCCGCTTTCGGCCTGGAGAACAACACAGCCTTCCGCCTCGAGCAGGACCGCAGTGACCGCAAGACTGACAGGGTCGTCGTCGACGGCGAGGACGCGGCGAGAAGGGGGAGAAGGCCCGGAAGGCATGTCGGTCCCGATTTTACACACGGAGGGCGAAGGATTCACGCAGGATTTACGCGGGTTTACTCGAGACAGGTGACCGAGGGGTAGGTGGAATCAGGGGGGCGCGCGGTGTAAAGTGGGCGGCAATGGAACCCACGGACCCGCGCAGTGCAGAGGAGCAGATCGCCGAACTGCGGGAGCGCATGCATCTGCTGGAGGCAACGCTGCGCGACTACGGAATGGTGCCCCGGCCGCGACAGCCAGCCGCCCCGGCGCGGGAGCAGGCTCCTGTTGCGACGGAGGCTGGGGTTCCGGCGCGAGGGGGGCCGTTCGTCGGGTCGGCGGCGGAGAAGGCGGCGATGGCCGCGACACCGCAGTTTGCGCCTGTGAAAACCGGTTGCGGCGGCGGGGGGAACATCGCTCGAGAGCCGCATCGGGTCGCAGTGGTTCAACCGCATCGGGATTCTGGCAGTGCTGATTGCGGCGGCATGGTTCCTGAAGCTGGCGATCGACAACCACTGGATCGGGCCGGCGGGTCGCGTGCTGATCGGGCTGGTGGCGGGCGCGGGACTCATCGCATGGTCGGAGCGGTTCAGGACGCGCGGATACGCTGCGTTCTCCTATTCCCTCAAAGCGATCGGGAGCGGCGTGCTGTATCTGTCGCTGTGGGCGGCGTTCTCGCTGTATCACCTGACGGGCTCGGGTGTGGCGTTCGCCGCGATGATCGCTGTGACGGCATTCAATGGATTCCTGGCCTGGGTGCAGGATGCGGAACTCCTGGCCCTCTATGCGATTGTCGGCGGCTTCTCGACGCCGCTGCTGCTCTCGACCGGCGAGAATCACGAAGTCGGGCTCTTCACGTATCTGCTGCTGCTGAACCTGACGGTCCTGGTGCTGGTGGCGCTGAAACCGTGGTCGCGCCTGCTCTGCGCGGCGTTTCTGGGAACGGTGTTTTTCTTTGCGGAGTGGTCGTTCCAGTACTACGCGCAGAGCGAGTTTGGGACGACGGCGTTTTTCCTGGCGGTGTTCTTTTTGATTTTTGCTTGGGCGCCGCGACTGGTGCGCCTGCGTGTCGAGGATGGCAGCGGACATTCCGGATGGGATGGCCTCGCGCTCGTCCTTGTGCCGCTGGCGAATGCCGGGCTGGGGTTCCTGGGCTTCTATCTGATGCTGCAGGATGCGGGAAGCAAGGCCGCCCCTCCGTGGGTCGCGGTCGCGTTCGCGGCGTTCTATTTGCTGTTGCTGCGGCTGCCCGCGCGCGGGGCGATCCATGGGAGCGCCGCCGCAACTTCGGCGCTGCATCTCACGATTGCGGTGGTATTCCTCACGATTGCAATTCCACTGAAGACCCACGGGCGGTGGATGACGATTGGCTGGCTGGCCGAAGGCGCGGCACTCGTATGGCTGGCGCGGCGGGTGGCATCGACACTACTGACCGTGCTGGCGCTGCTGTGCCTCGCACTGGGGCTGGTAGCGCTGGTGGCGATGAATCCGGCGGCATCGCTGACCCCCATCTTCAACGAGCGATTCGGAACGTATCTGTTTGCAATCGCGGTTTGCGGATTTGTGACGTGGCTGGCTCTGCATACCGCGGATGAATCGATACCCGATTCGCCGATTGCGTGGAAGGGTCTTGCCGCGGGGGCGGGACTGGCAGTGAACGCGCTGATCCTGCTGGCCGTGGGCTGGGAGATTCACGCGTACTGGTGGTACCTGCAGTGGCGCGGCGACGGAACCCTGACGCATGACTACCGGATGTACGCGCAGTTCTCCTACTCGGCGTTTTTCATGGTGTTCGGTGCGGCCCTGCTTGCCGCGGGATTCTGGCGGCGGGTGGCGTTTCTGCGCTGGCAGGCCCTGGTGCTGCTGGCCGTGGCGATCGGCAAGGTGTTTACGGTGGACGTCAGCCAACTGAGCCAGGGGTATCGGATTCTGAGCTTCCTGGGGCTGGGCGCGCTGCTGCTGGCCGTCAGCTTTGCGTATCAGAAGGACTGGCTGAATCTGCGGAAGGCAACGAATTGAGGGCCCGCATTTGATGCTTGGTCGCGTGGTGTTGGTTTTTCTGGCCCTGGCGGCTGCTGCGCCGGAGGCAAAGTATTTCCGGTACGAGAAGCCGCTGACGGGCGTAACGAAGGCGGGGCAGACGTGCGTCGCCCTGGACGCGGGGATCTATGCGCACACAGCGCCCGGGCTTGTTGATCTGCGGCTGTATCGGGATGGAAAGGAGACGCCGTATGCGATGCGCGAGGCGGCTCCCGCGGAGCAGCAACAGCCGGAGATTGCTCCCCTGAATCTCGGGCACAAGGGTCCACACACGACCTTTGAGGCCGTGATGCCGGAGGGCCAATACAGCGACGTCGATCTGGACATTACGGCGAAGGACTTTATTGCAACCGTGGCTGTTACAGGAGCGCACGATGAGAGCGGCCGGGAGGGGACGGAGCTGGGGTTGTTTACGATTTTCGATCTCACCGGACAAAAGCTGGGACGGAGCACGGTGCTGCATCTGCCGGAATCCAACCTCAAGTATTTGTACTTCAGGATCGACGGGCCGGTGAAGCCGGAGGAGGTGCACGGGCTCTCAGTGGAGCGAGTTCCCGCGAAGCGGCAATATGTCACCGTGGCGGATACGAATCAGGTGACACAGAAGGGCCAGGAGACGGTCGCGACGTTCCGGGTGCCGGCCCATGTGCCCGTGGAGCGCATCGAGTTTGTGGTGGGTGCGGAACCGGCGAACTTCAGCCGCGAAGTGACGGCCAAAGCAGTGCCGGTGCTGACCGGGCAACAGAATACGGATCAGGAGCCGCCGCGGCCGGTGGAGTCTTCGGGGAATCTGCTGCGGCTGCATACAACGCGGGAGGGGCACCCGATCGACGAGGAGGATCTTGCGATCGCTGCGCCGTGGGTTTCGTCCGGCGACGCGGTGGGTTCGACGTGGACCGTGACGATCGATGACGGTGACGATGCGCCGCTGGCGATCACAAACGTGAAGCTGGAGATGGCGGAACGGCAGTTGTGTTTCGACGCGGCGGCGGGAGCCCAGTATACCCTGATGTATGGGGATACGGCGTTGAGCGCTCCGCGGTATGACTACGCGACGCTGTTTGCGCCGGCGGCGAATGTTTCGGTAGCGACGCTGGGGGCGGAGAAGGCGAATCCGGAGTATGAAGCACGGCCGGATGAGCGAGCATTTACCGAGCGGCATCCCGGCTTATTGTGGGTGGCTCTGGTCGGCGTGGTTTTCGTGCTCGGAGTGGTGGCGGTGCGGACGGCGAAGGGAACGCCGAAAACGTGAACCTCAATCGGACCCATCCGGCTCAGGCCGCGAAGGGATAGTTTCGCGGCGCGGCCTTTCCGCATGAATTTAGGACATCTCCGCATCCATCTCGCTCGACCCGCTCAGGGCTGAGAGATTTCGTCAGGCTTTGTCTCCTCCGGCTTCGCCTGCATCAGATATTGCTCGAAGTGTTCGAGGATCTTTCCGTACAGCTCGGTCTGATCGTCAACACCGGAGACCGAGTGCGTCTTGCGGGGAAAGATGTTGTAGTCGTAGGGGATGCCCGCTTCGATAAGCTTCTGGATGTACTGGGTGTCGTTTTCGATGTGAACGTTGTCGTCGCCGGTACCGTGCAGGATCAGGATGTGACCCTTGAGGTCCGCGGCGTAGTTGACGTCGGAGTCGTCGTGGTAGTTCTGCGCGTCTTCCGACGGCAGCCCGAGATAGCGCTCGGTGTAGATGGAGTCGTAGTCGCGCCAGTCGGTGACCGGAGCACCCGCGACGCCGGCGAGGAAGCTGTTGCTGTGGGAGAGCGCAAACAGGGTGAAGCTGCCGCCCCAGCTCCAGCCCCACCAGCCCAGGCGATGCGGATCGATCTGCGGGAATTGGCGGAGCACCTCGTCGATGGAGGCCATCTGGTCCGCAAACTGCGGAGGCCCGAAGTTGTGAAAGGCCACCTGTTCGAAGTCGCGGCCGCGGCCCGCCATGCCGCGGTTGTCGACGTGGAGCACCGCGAAACCGTGCTCAGCGAGAAGCTGATCGAACAGGAAGTGCTTGCCACCCCAGCGGTCGCGCGTTGCGCCGACACCCGGTCCCCCATAAGGATTCACGATGAGCGGAATGCTCTGTGGGGCGCGATCGCCGGGCGGCAGCAGGATCGTGCCGTACAGCGTGGTGGTCTTGTCGGCGGCGGTGAGCTGCAGCGGCTGCGGCGCAAGGATCGTGTGGTTCTGAATCCGCCTGGAGTTCCAGAACGGCGTGCACCGGACCGCACCCGATGAAGAGGGGAAGAAACAGGAAGACACGGTGGGCGGCGCAAGGAGGCTGGAGTACGTGTCGATAAATGAATCGCCATGCGGGGCGAAAACCGGGTCATGGAAGCCGGGGTCCTGCGAGACCTGGTGGCGGCCGCCGCCGTCGAATTGGATCGACCAGATCTGCTGCTGCCGCGGATCGCCCTGATTGGAGAGGTACCAGAGCGTCTGCGTGCTCTCATCGACTGCCTTGATGGCGGCGACTTCGTAATCGCCGCTCTCCACCTGGTTGGCCAGCTCCGCCAGCGTGGCGAGCGGGTTGCTCGCGTCGTAGGTGTAGCGGTAGATGTGCGTGTGTCCGTCCCGCCAGCTGAGGATGAAGAATGTATGGTCGCCCACGAACTTCACGTCATAAGTCATGGTGAAGTATTTCGGCTCGGCCTGCTGCAGCACCCGGCGGTAGTCGCCTGACCGGGTATCCGCGAACCAGAGATCGAGATGCTGATGGTTGCGCGAAAGCGTTTCCACCCAGACAGTGTGGGCATTGACCCAGCCGAAGCGCGGGATGTAGTCGTTGCCGGTGTCGAAAGGGATCTTGAGCCAGCGGGTACTGCCCCCGCTTGCACTGACAATGCCGACGCGTACCCCCGGATTGGGATCGCCGGGCTGCGGATAACGCTGCATGTCAATGGTGGGGTGCACCGGGATCCAGTCAACCAGGGGGTACTGAGGAACGTCCGCCTCGTTCATCTGCAGGTAGGCAACCTCGCGCGAATCAGGCGACCAGAAGTAGTTGCTGCGAACGTCCAGCTCCTCGAGGTAGACCCAGTCCGCAGCGCCGTTGAGGATCGTGGGATCCTCCGAATCTGTGAGCGCGATGGGTGCGGCATCGCCCTCGACGTGCTGGACATAAAGGTCGCCGTCGCGCACGTAGGAGAGCAGCTGGCCGTTGGGCGAGAACTTGGGATCGTCGCCGGACCTGGTGCCCGAGTCGCCGATCTGAACCCCGGTGCCGCTCCTCAGGCTGAACAGCCAGAGAGAACCATTGGTATCGAACAGGACGTGCTCGGAGTCCGGAGCCCAGATGTAGTCGGGCTCATCATAGCGGGCGCGATGGTCGCGGTCCCGCTCCGGAATCGACGCGTTGAGCAACGTGGCGATCTTGTTATAGGCGATGAGCCTTTTGGGCTTCGCATCCGGCGGCTGAATCTCGACGAGATCGCCGGTGGCGGGGTCGATCCAGGTGGCGGCTTTGCCGTCCGGCGACCAGGAGATGCCTTCTGGAGGATCGCCGGTGAGATTGCCCGGGTGGCCGAAAATTTCCTGGATGGTCCACGGTTGGTCCGATTGAGCGCGCAGGGTCGGCGCGAGAACCACGAGGGAGAGAACGACCAGAGAGAGAAGGCAGAAGCCGGAGGAAATCTTGCGCTGCAAGCGGGGTCTCCAGAAGCGAATCCGGCCGTGGGCGGAGCCGGATTGTTTGTGAACAAGAATTCTAAATCTTTGCGGCGGGAAAGCGAGGCAAATCAATGGGCCGCGGCCGGAGCGCCGGCCCTGCGTTTCTTCATAAAGAAGATGAGGGGCACCATACAGATGGTGCCAATGGAGAGGATGGCAACAACGTCGAGGTAGGCCAGCTGCGTGCTCTGTCGAACCAACTGCTGGTACAGGCTGCCTTCGGCAAGGGCGCGGGCCTGGGATGCGGAGGCGGTGATTCCGCCTTGCTGCAGATGAGAGGCGAGGCCGGTGACCGCCTGGCGGAACGGAATGCTGGTGTTGTTCATGTACATGGAGAGGCGGTCCTGGTGCTCCTGGCTGCGCCGCGCCAGCAGCGTGACGAAGAACGACGTGCCGCAGCTGCCGCCGATGTTGCGGGCAAGATTCATCAGGCCGGAGACATCGTTGTTCTTCTCCCGGGGAACGTCGGAGTAAGACAGCGTATTGATGGGCACGAACAGGAAAGCGAGGCCGGAAGCCTGGAAGATACGCATCCACGCAACATAGGAGTAGCTGGCCTGGGTGTCGATGGTGCGCAGCGCGTAAAGGGCGGCGGAGAGAATGATGAACCCGAAGGCGATCAGATAGCGGGCATCCACCTTGCCGACCAGGAAGCCGACCAGCGGCATGAGCACGAGGATGGCCAGTCCACCCGGAGAGATGACCAGCCCCGCTTGTTCGGCGGTGTAGCCCATCATCTGCTGCACAAAGAGCGGAATCAGCACAGTGGTGCCGAAGAGAGCGAAGCCAAGGACGAACATCAGCGTCGCGGAAATCGCGAAGTTCCGGTTGCGGAACATGGTCAGGTCGAGGATCGGCCGCTGACCTCGTCGGATCTGGGCGATCTCCCATGCGATCAGGGTGATGAGCGCGGTGACGCAGAGGATGAAGAAAGTGGTGATGACGTGGGAGCCGAACCAGTCGTTCTCCTGGCCCTTGTCCAGCACAAACTGCAGCGACCCGAAGCCGACGGCGAGCAAGCCAAAGCCCATGTAGTCGAGGTTGAGCCCGCGCTTGCGCTGGGCGGCGACTTCGCGATGGATGTGCGGCGGATCTTCGACGATGCGCGAGGTGAGGATGAGCGAAAAAATAGCGATTGGAACGTTGATGAAGAAGATCCAGCGCCAGGTGTAGTTGTCGGTGATCCAGCCCCCAAGCGTGGGGCCGATCGCCGGCGCCAGCACAACCGCCATACCGTAAACCGCAAAAGCCTGGCCGCGTTTGTGTGGCGGAAAGGTGTCCGCGAGAATCGCCTGCTCGCTGGGCTGGAGTCCGCCGCCGCCGGCTCCCTGGAGAACGCGGAAGAAGATCAGGAGCGGGAGCGAAGGCGCGAGGCCGCACAGCATGGAGCTGATGCCGAACAGCGCCACGCAGATCATGTAGAAGCGCTTGCGTCCCAGGAACCCAACGAGGTAGGCGCTCATCGGGAGGATGACCGCATTCGAAACGAGGTAGGAGGTCAGGACCCAGGTGGCTTCGTCCTGCGAGGCGCCCAGGCCTCCGGCGATGTGCGGGATGGCGACGTTGGCGATGGAGGTGTCGAGGACCTCCATGAAGGTGGCCAGGGTGACGGTGAGCGCGACAGCCCAGGGATTATGTTTGGGCTTCCAGTTGGCGTCGGGGTCCTGGGGCATGGATAAAAACTTGGAGCCTTCAGGGTAGCAGGAGGATGCAGGAAAAGTGGGGGCAGTAAGCGCTCCACAGTACGGCGAGGTATCGCCCGGGTGATATCCTTCAATTTCCGACGATGAAAACAGAATTAGAAGCGCTGATGCGCCTGCAGACGATTGATGGAGAGACCGCGACGTTGCGGGCGGCGATTGCGGCTCTGCCGAAGCGGCTGGCGGCTCTGGAGACAAAACTGGCGGCGGAGAAGGCTGCCGTGGAGCAGGCGGCGAAGGCGCTGAAGGATGAAGAGGCGCTCAAACGGCGGCAGGAAAGCGATCTGAAGGATCAGCAGCAGAAGATTGCCAAGCTCCGCGACCAGATGTCGAATGTGAAAACGAACGAGGAGTATCGGGCGTTCCAGCACGAGATCGAGTTCGCCGAAGCCGAGATTAAGAAGATCGAGGACGGCGAGCTGGAGGGTATGGAGCGCGTCGAGAAGCTGGCGCAGCAGCGCAAAGCGGCGGAGAGCGAACTGGCCGACGCCATGAAGGCAATCGAGATCGAGAAGGAAGACGCACGCGCCGAGTCCGCAGAGCAGCAGAAGAAGCTCAACGATCTCACGAAGAAGCGGGCGAAAGAGCGCGCGCTGGTTTCCGAAGAGCTGCTGCGGACCTACGATCGCGTTTCGACTTCGTCGCGCGCAACAGGGATCGCCTACGCGCAGGGGCAACGGTGCACGGGCTGCCAGATGGGGATTCGTCCGCAGATGTGGAACCAGATTCGCGCCGGAGAAGTGCTGACCTGCGAGTCGTGCGGACGCCTGCTCTATTACGATCCGGCCCGCGAGCCGCAGCCGGCGCCGGCCCCTGAAAAGCCGAAACGCGGCCGTAAAGCTCCCCAGGCCGGCGTCGAGTAAGGGTCTCAGTCGGCAAACCCCGATTTCACCCTCCAATCGGTTTCGGCTGAAGTGATCCATCTTGCCCGTCCCTTCCCTGCACTGGGATAATGTTGCCAGGCACAGGAGTGTCGCATGCCACAGGGAATCAACTCCGAGAGAGTGGCTCATCTGGCCACGGAGCTTGCCGCGGCAACCGGTGAAGATATGGAAACGGCGGTTGTGTGCGCTCTCGAAGAGAGACTGGCTCGGGTTGCCCGTTCTGCCCCCACCGAGCATGATGACGAGATCGATGCGTTATTCGATCGGCTTGCGCAGATGCCCGTCCGGGATGCGCGGTCTCCCGATGCGATTCTTGGCTACGATGCAAACGGATTGCCCCGATAATGGTCATCGACACTTCCGCTTCTCGAGACTCGTATTGTGCTTTACTCGCGGTTCGGAGAAGAGGCAATTTCCACATTCGATGAAATAGTGAAGCGCGCGCGCATCGTGGTCGTCCCGTTCGATCGAGAGGCCAGCGATGCGGCATACGATGCGTTTCGCAAATTCGGCAAAGGTCAGCGGACGGCTGCACATCTGAACATCGTCGACTGCGCGGCTTACGCGTTGGCTAAACTGCGTGGTCTGCCACTGCTCTATAAAGGCCGCGATTTCGCTGCGACCGACGTGAAATTTGCCCTGTCCATTCTCTGATCACGGCGCCTTGCGACAATAATCCTATGAAGCGCATCGCCATCGACATGGACGAGGTGCTGGCCGACACCCTCGCCGAGCACATCGCCCGCTATAACCGCGACCACGGCGAGGCCGTCACCAAGGCCGATCTCGAGGGCAAGTGGCTCTGGGATATCGTCTCCATCGACCGCCACGACCGCCTCGAAGGGTATCTCCGCTCCGAGGACTTCTTCGAAGACCTCCCCGTGATGCCCGACAGCCAGCGCGTCCTGCGCGCAATGGCCGAGCGGTACGAAATCTACATCGCGACCTCGGCCATGGAGTTTCCCAATTCGTTTGGCCCGAAATACCGCTGGCTGCGTCGGCACTTCCCTTTTCTCGATCCGCGCCACTTCGTCTTCTGCGGCGACAAAAGCATTCTCCGCGCGGACTACCTGATCGACGATCAGCCCCGCCACTTCCCCACCTTTAAAGGCAAAGGAATCCTCTTCACCGCTCCTCACAACATGAACGTGACCGGCTGCACGCGTGTGGACAACTGGGAGCAGGTGGAGCGCCTGTTTCTGCGCGACACCGAACCCAGATAGCCGGCGGAACCCCCTCCGCGCTGTACCCTGTTCCCTGGAAGTCCTCATCCTCGACATGCATCCTGCCGAACGCCCCGACACCCCCAATCCCATCCGCGGCCGCACGGCCGTGGGCGACTTCGAACTCACCGTCCTCTCCGACGGACCCTACTTCCTCGACGGCGGAGCGATGTTCGGCGTCGTCCCCAAACCCCTCTGGGAAAAACGCGCCCCCGCCGACGAGCAGAACCGCATCCTTCTCGGCCTCAATACGGTCATCGTCCGCACCGGACAGCACACCGTCGCCATCGAAACCGGCATCGGCAACAAGGTTCCGCCCAAACTGAAAGAGATCTACGGCGCCCAGCAACAACTCCCCCGCGCCTTCGAAGCCGCCCGGATTCGCCCCGAAGAAATCGACATCGTCATCAACTCCCACCTCCACTTCGATCACTGCGGCTGGAACACCACCCGCACCGCCGATGGCCGCATCATCCCCACCTTCCCCAACGCCCGCTATTTTGCCCACCGCGGCGAAGTCGCGCACGGCCACCTCCAGCTCGAGCGCGACGCCATCAGCTACGTCTCCGACAACTACGACCCGCTCATCGCCTCGGGGCAAATGACTCTGCTGGGTTCTGAGTCAGGCACGGAGCCCGGCGAGACCTGGCCCATCGTCCCCGGCATCTCCGTCGAATGCTTCCCCGGCCACACCGCGCAGATGCTCGCGGTTCACATCGAGCCGGGCGGAACGGGCTCAGGCGGCCCGCACGCCTGCTACATCTCCGACCTCATCCCCACCAGCGCCCATCTCGACATCACCTGGGTCATGGGCTACGACCTCGACCCCGTCACCTGCATCGCCGAACGCAAGCGCTTCTACCAGCGCGCCATCCCGGAGAAGTGGCTGGTGCTCTTTACGCACGACCACCACACGCCGTTCGCACACATTCAGCTCAACGACAAAGGCAAACCGGTGATCGCATGACGGACGCCACCTTTCGGAAGCGGTTTTATTGGATAGCCGTATTGATGGGTGCGGCCCTCACAGCTGTGGCGTTTGCATTTGTCAAAGGGCTGATTCCACCCCGGCTCCTCGCGTGGGTCATTATTTCCGTAGCAGTGGCTGGCTATGTCGCTTTCTATCGCCTCCTTCGGCGAGCTCGTGATGAACGTCGCGCCGAACCCGAACGCACGACTCCTCTTGACGGGGCGACCAGAGCTCGCTACCGCTCCAGCATTCGGAACTTCAAAATCGCTCTTGTATTCTTTGTGGCCGTCCTTGTATACGCTCTCTGGTCGACCCGTGGAGCCCCTCTGCTACCGCGAGTCGTCGGTGCGACGGTGAACATCCTGATTGACATTGGCCTCATCTCCGCTATACGACGATTGCAGCGCCAACTGAAGTGAGGATCTCGTTCATCCCGTCAGTGATCCGCCCGGAAAACTTCAGGCGGCCGTGGTACTGGATTCGCAGGATTGACTCAATTCACGCGCTGGCCGCGCAAAGCACAATTTTGGCAGCCGACGGCTGCGTGCCGACAAGCCGAAGTGTCCGCATAGCCGAGGATACGGAAACAATCGTCGCATCCGCACAAATCCCTCTCCGCACGCGCCGTCATCCTGAGTGAACGGGGCCCCGAACGTACCAGGGGCCCCAAAGCGCGATTTCGCTCTTTGGGGTAAGTTCGGGGGTGGTGAGCGAAGGATCTGCGGTTGCTTTTCTGTCTTCCCCTCCGAAACGTCCGAGTTGCCGACGATCCAGACCTTTCGCACCCAACACGAATGTCATCGTGAGCGGAGCGCGGCCTCAGCCCCCGCGAGAAGGGACAACCCTTGATCCGCGCGGAGTCGAATCGACCCCCGTAGCGACACGAACCGCGCGCACGACAACACTCTCAGCGCGGAGGGACTCGGTGGCGCAGCCACCGATAAAAATCTCAATCCTTTCCCTCGGCCTGCTCGAATGCCACGCGCCAGGTTGATCCTGCCGGCCCTGGCTCTCGAAGGGTAATGAAGGCCGACAACCCACTCATCACCCGACAACCTCGAGTTGTCATCCCGAGGCGAGCGCTTTGGGGCCCCATCGCAGATGGGGTAGGCGAGCGAGGGATCTGCGTTTGCTTTTTGCATCCATCTCCCCGAAACTTCCGCGTTGCCAACTTCACAGCAAAGACGGATTGCGACGATGTCGCGCTACCATCATCGGGTGAAACACTGGGCAAGGAATCTCGGCATCTCCTTAATCGCAATTGCGATGGCACCTTACAGCTACGTTCAATATCGTCTGCGCTCACACAATTGGACTCCCTTGGACGCAGAGGCGTCACTCAAAGACGGAAGTACGACAATGACAGCGGATTTTCCGACCGACCTGACGGGCTTCTACAGCGTGAATCTTACCTTTGCGCCGGTTAATGTCGAGTTGGAGGAGTGCCTTGTTGGGGATCGGTTATTCGACTCTTGTGATAAAACGCGAGACGGCTTGGATCTTGATTGGTCGGTTCTCCGCTCAGATGCTCACGGAGAAGTGCCGGTCGTCGAGTACCAGCCTTATCGACCTGCCTCATTTGGAGGCGCAGGCTACGTTGAGACCGCGCTTGGAACCTTCGATGCGCACAAGGGTGAGAAGTATCGAATTGCCATCCGCGTCCGGCACATAGCGGCAGAACTCCTTTCTGCTTCGCCGCATGTCCGTGTCGAGGCCGGAAGAATCTATTGGGAGCAGTGGGTGATATTTGCACAACTCACCTTACTGTTCAGTGCTGCGGTCGGGCTTCTCGGTGCCGCGCTTCTCATCTGGGGCCTTCTCTGGCAACGGCGCATGATGGCTAAGAAGGCTGTTCTGGGTGGTTGACCGGTATCCCGGAAGTTTCGGGTCGGGAACCACGCCCGCACCATTTTCCCCATTCACCCGCCGCTCAGAAATCCGGCCAGGAATTTCCGCAGCGCTCTGCTGGCCTGTGCTGGAAGTGATTACGGCACCGCTGGGCACGATTCCACAGCTGTTGAAGAGACTCGCCGGCTCTGCAAGGGCAGAGCTTCCGCCGTGCCATAAAAATCCGCAAAATCAATAAGGCTTTAGCCGCTGAGGGAAGATTTCTTCTTCGATGAGGGCTTCTTCCGCAGCGGTTGAGCCGTGCGGAAAATGAGCAACACTCCCTCAACCAGCTGAATTCTCTATGACCTTCGTACCGTCCTCCCCTCCAATTCTCCTTGCAATGCTCCGGCCCCCGCCCCACACTGGAACAGAAGCCTGCATCAGAAGGATCCGCCCTGCGGGTCCTTTTTCATTGCAGGCACTCGACTCCCAGGAGTCGGTGGGCGTCCGCGCTCATTCCGTTCTTTTCCAATCTGGTGCCGTACTCCGGCCTTCGGTTGCTCGCCAGTGGGTGCCTCTGGCATGCGTCAGTGACGCAAAGGCGATCGGGAATGAATCAATCCCGCGCGTCACCCCGTCAGTTGCATACGCCTTTGCATCATGCACGCTCGCGAAGCAAATGACCTCTCTCCGGGCACTTACCTCCTTCGCATCGGGGAATGAAGCAAGGACACACACCATTGATTCAATCGCAGGCGTGAACGAAATGCCCGGTTCTCAATCATCCAGCTGCCATCGAAAAGTCAGCCGGGCCGAACTCCTTCCGAATCAATCAACGTTGCAGGGGGAGGGGGGTGGGGACAGCCACCTGCCGACTCGCTCCATTGCTCTTCCCGGACAAACTCCTCCCGCCCAGGCCACAATAAGATCATGGCCACCGCAGCCGCCCCAGCCCTGCTCACCCTCTCCGCCTTCACCGAAGCTCAGGCCCGCATCCAGCGGCGTCGCTCTCCACACGCCGCTCGTCCGCCTCATGACGCCCGGCTTCGATGAGGCCGAGATCTACGTCAAGGCCGAAGGCCTGCAGCCCATCGGCGCCTTCAAAATCCGCGGCGCATACAACAAGATTGCTCAGCTCACGCCCGCCGAGCGCTCCCGCGGCGTCATCACTTACTCCAGCGGCAACCACGCCCAGGGAGTCGCCTACGCCGCCCGCGCCGTTGGAGCCAAAGCCGTGATCGTCATGCCCTCCAACGCGCCCGCGATCAAGAAGCGCGCCACCGCCGCCCTCGGCGCCGAGATCGTCGAAGTCGGCCCCGCCAGCTCCGAGCGCAAAGCAAAGCCGAGGAGCTCGCAGCCAAAATTCGGCTACGTCATGATCCCGCCCTACGACGACGATCAGATCATCGCCGGCCAGGGCACCTGCGGCCTCGAAATCCTCGAGGACCTGCCCGACGTCGACCTCGTCCTCTCCCCCGTCTCCGGCGGCGGACTCCTCAGCGGCATCGCCACTGCCATCAAGCTCTCCAACCCGACCCGCCCGGTGCAGACCGCGTCATCGGCGTCGAGCCCGAGCTTGCCGCCGACGCCCAGGAAAGTTTCCACGCCGGCCATGTCGTCACCTGGCCCGCCGACATGACCACCCGCACCATCTGCGACGGCCTCCGTACCCAGTCCCTCGGCGAGCGCAATTTCGACCACATCCGCACCTACGTCGACGACATCATCACGGTTACCGAAGCCGAAATCCGCGCCGCCATGCGCACTCTGCTCTACTCCGCGCGGCTCACGCCCGAAGCCGAGCGGAGCCTGCTCCGCCGCCGGCCTCCTCTTCCACCGCGACCAGCTCCTGCCCTTCCGCAAGGTCGTCATCGTCATGAGCGGCGGCAACGTCGAGCCCGCAGGTCCTCCAATCCGTCCTCGCCGAGAAAGACCCGCAGTGACCGTCAAATCGCCTCAAACCCCGCGCCGCCGTGAGACGAATCGACCCCGCTTTTTACCGTCCTATTCTCCGTGATCCGCCTCGTCGCTCCTCCCCGTCCTGCTGCGCCGCCGCCAGCGCCCTCGCGCAGCAGGCCTCTGCCGCCTGCCAAAATGCCCCGCAACGGCACCCTCGGCACCCTCGTCCGCGAAGCCAACCTCTACGCCAATCCCGACGACTCCGGCGGACCCATCGCTCGACATCCTTCCCGGTCGCGAGCTCGTCGTCGCCGATGACCAGCGGCAAGTGGATCCAGGTCTTCGCCAACACCGACGCGCCCGACACCCGCCAGTCCGACGTTCCCGTCTTCGGCAGCGAAGGCCAGGCCCAGCCCATCTCCGGCTGGATGCTCAACAAGGGCATCGTGAACATCAATACGCCCCACGGCGACCTCATCCTCTTCGGAACGGCCGACGATCTCGAGCAGCAGGCCGACGTCTCCAACCCGCCCCCGCACGTCGCCGAAGAAGCCCGGCTCCTCTACCGCCGCATCGTCACCATGTATCCGCAGTCGCCCTGGACCCCCGAAGCCATGTACCGCGCCGCCGACATCCGCTGGCAGACTCAGAAAGCCGACGCCTCCACGCTGCCCTCCGCCCACGAGAAGGAGACTACCTCCGCGAGCAGATGGACGAGGACGAGATGCGCGAAGATCCTGAAGTATTTCCCCGGCACGCAAATGGGCCGACCTCGCCGCCTTCGACCTCATCGACAACAAGCTGTGCGGCGACTGGCAGGGCTCAGAGAAGTGCCCCGAGCAGGAGACCAACTACTACCTGAAATACGTCGACGACCACCCCGCCTCGCCCGATGCCGCGCAAGCCCTCTACAACGCGCTCTGGCGTCAGGCCGCCGCTGGCGACATGTGGGAGGCCGATGGCAACGGCAAGCGCGCCGACGAGGATCGCGGCCACGCCAAAGCCATCTTCGACCGCATGCAGCAGAAGTACCCGGAGTCGTCCTTCACCGCACGCGCCGCCAGCCTCGTCTTCAAAATCGATCAGGGCGTTCCGGTTTACGGGTCCAGCCGCGAGTAACGTTCAGTCCGCATTGCCCACGGTGGCATCCTCCGCGGCAAATCTGCGCACCTGGCTCTTCCCCGGTCCGGCCGGGACTCTGCTATATAAAGTGAATACAAGGAACGCTCGCTCCGTTAACGCGAATTCAACCGCATTCTCCCCAGCCCGGAGCAACATTGAACGATTATGTGATCTCCGTACTGCTTGGGATCATCGAAGGCCTGACCGAGTTCCTGCCTGTTAGTTCCACTGCCCATCTGCGCATCGGCGAAGCCCTCTTCAACATCAGACTCGACGATCCGTACTGGAAGATGTACACCATCGTCATCCAGCTTGGCGCCATCCTCGCCCTCACCCTTCTTTTTACCGGCCGCATCATCGAATTCCTCCGCACCTTCCCCCAGGGCGAAGACGGCAAACACACCGCCTGGAACCATCCGCTCACCCTCACCCTCGTCGCTTTCGTCTGTACCGCGATCCCTGCGCTCGCCCTCACCCGCGTCATCGGCGCGCATCTGGAGAGCCTGCGTGCCATCGCCCTCGCTCTCATCATCGGCGGCATCGTCATGTGGGTCGTCGACGCCTGGAGCGTTCGCCAGGACCCTTCCGTCTCCGACGTGGAGCAGATGTCGCTGCCGCAGTCCATCTGGATCGGCCTCTGCCAGGTCACCTCGGCGGTCTTTCCCGGACCTCGCGCTCGATGTCCACCATCGCAGCCGGCCAGATCGCCCGCATGACGCGCCCCGCTGCGCTCGAATTCAGCTTCCTCGTCTCCATCCCCACCATGTTCGCCGCCACCCTCTATGACCTGGTCAAGGCCTCTGGCCCAGCTTCCATCTCCTGCACTGGCATCAAGCCTGCTGTCGCCGCCGGCAGCCACTCCGCCCTGGCGCCGGTCGCCATGACCAGACACGGCTGGATCGTCCTCCTCGTTGGCTTCCGGGTTTCCTTCTTCGTCGCCCTTGGAGTGGTTGAGTGGTTCCTGCAGTGGGTCCGCCGCCACGGCTTCGTACTCTTCGCGCTCTACCGGCTGCTGCTGGGAGCGGCGCTGTTTATCTTCGGCGGACATTTAATGTCCGCCGTAGAGCCTCTGCGCGAAGCTACGCCTCGATGCCTTGAAACCCCAACTGTCGCGCTGCGTCGAGAAACGCGCGTCCCCGCAAATGAAGACTCTGCCTCGGGGTTTGCCACCTGCCCACGTAATGGAAGCGGAGAGCTGGAGCGAGTCGGCCGCGCTCAAAGGGAATCGATACAAAAGAGTCTCCGCCTGGGATCGGAGTGTGTCGTCTGGTCGCACTTCCTGCCAACTGGCCAGCAATCTATTCAGGCTTGCGTCCGCCAGCGCCCGCATAGCCCAATTTGGCTAACTTAGCCATAATCCCGCAATCTGTACTCGACCCTGCCCGAGCCGGTTCCCCCCGACCCTTTTCTCCCCCACGACCCCCTCTATCTGGGATAATGATCTTGCTCTGGCAGTTCAGCACGTTTTCGCCTCGCCTTCACCGGCCTTGCGGATCCGCCCGGACCTGTCTGCCTATGAAACCTGCCCGTTTGGTGCTTACGCCCACCCGCAACCGCCGGCTCAACGAGCTGATCGGCTTGCTGGTTTTCGCCTCTGCCGTCCTCCTTTTTCTCTCCCTGGTTTCCTGGCACGCCACCGACCCGTCTCTGAACACGGTCGGTTCCGGCCCGGTCCGCAACTGGATCGGTCCCGCCGGTGCCTATCTCAGCGATATATTCCTGCAAATTGAAGGCATCTCCGCCTTCCTGGTTCCCATCCTGGTCGGCGCCCTCGGCTGGACGTGGATGCTCTCGCGGCCCGCCGGATCGCCCGGATCGAAGGCTATAGGACTGGTCCTCATCCTGCTCTTTGCGCCCGCGCTCTTCGCGCTGAGCGGCCATCCGGCTTTCCTCTTCGGACTGCCGGTCGGTGGGCTCACAGGGCGCCTTGTCGCGGACCTCCTCGTCCGCTTCCTCAACTATCCCGGCGCGTGGATCGTCGCCATTACCCTGGTCGCCGCGGCAATTTATCTTTCCACGACCTTCAGCTTCAACACCGCCCGCGAATGGCTCGGCGTCAAGACGGCCTTCTTCCTCGCTTTCCGCGACCGGATCGCCAACTGGCGAGCCAACCGGGCCCGCAAGCGCGAACTCAAGGCCGCGGTCCGGGCCGACAAGTTGCACGCGAAAGAACTGCAGAAGGCGCGCAAAGAGGCTGAGAAAGCCGGAAAGGCTGAGAAGTCCGGGAAGCCAGCCCCTCCGGTGGTTGTCACCGAGGATCGCGACGATGTGCCCCACCGCCAGTACGGCTTTGCGGAGACCTTCTCTCCCGCCGCTGAACGTGCCGCGGAACCTGCCGCGAAATCCACCGGCCTGTGGGACAACGTGCCGCGCACCGTCGCGAAGGAACCACCGCCGCCTGCCGTGGCTGAACCGCCGGCAGCAGCGCCCGCGCGATCCCAGGTCGTGATGAAGCGCGAAACCCCTCCAGGCCCATCCATCGGCGAGCGGGCCGACACCGAACTCCGCACTGTCACCGTTGCGCCTAAGAATGTTTCTGGATTCCGTCTGCCGCCCAGCACGCTGCTCCACCGCAGCGACGATCCATCGCCGGTAAGGGAAGATGAATTGCGCGCCTCTGCACAGGTTCTCGTCGAAAAATGCGCCGAATTTGACGTCACCGGGCAGGTGGTGCAGATCAACCCCGGTCCCGTCGTCACGACCTTCGAGTTCCGCCCTGATGCCGGCATCAAATACAGCCGCGTCACCGGCCTCGCCGAAGACCTGTGCCTGGCTACCAAAGCCGAATCCATCCTCATCGAGCGTATGGCCGGCAAAAGCACCGTCGGCATCCAGGTTCCCAACCACGAGCGCGAAACCATTTGGCTGCGGGACGTGATCGAGTCGGAGAATTTCGCTACTTCGCGCTCGAAGCTCACCATCTCCATGGGCAAGGACATCAACGGCCGCATCGTCGTCGCCGACCTCACGACCATGCCTCACGTCCTCATCGCCGGATCCACCGGCAGCGGCAAATCCGTGGCCATCAACGCCATGATTATGTCGGTGCTCTACAAGTCCACCCCCGACCAGGTTCGACTCATCCTCGTCGATCCCAAGCGCGTCGAGCTGGGCATGTACGAGGGCATTCCGCACCTCTTCACGCCCATCATTGCCGAACCGAAATTGGCCGCCAACGCCCTGCGCAACGCCGTTAAGGAAATGGAGCGCCGCCTGAAGCTGCTCGCCTCGCGCTCGGTGCGCAACATCGAGCAGTACAACCGCCTGTTCGATGCCGCTACGCCGTCGCTCTTCGATCAGTCCGAGCAGGAAGAAAAGCCGCTGCCCTACATCGTCATCATCATCGACGAGCTGGCCGACCTGATGATGCTCGACAAGGCCAACGTCGAAGAATCCATCACCCGCCTGGCGCAGATGGCCCGCGCGGTCGGCATCCATCTGGTTCTCGCGACGCAGCGACCCTCGGTCGATGTCATCACCGGCCTCATCAAGGCCAATGTGCCAACGCGCATCTCTTTCCGCCTCGCCACCAAAGTCGACTCACGCACCATTCTCGACGCTAACGGAGCCGAAGCGCTCCTCGGTCGCGGCGACATGCTCTACCTGCCACCCGGAACCTCGCGTGTTCATCGCGTCCACGCCCCGTTTGTCACCGAAAAAGAGATCGCCGCTGTTACAGAATTCTGGAAGAAGCAGGGGAGCGCCGACTACGTCACTGGTTTCCTCGAAGCGCCGAAGGATGCCAGCACCGCCGAGTCCGGCTTCGAAGGAGAAGAAGGCGAGGAGGGCAACGACGATCTGTTCGAAGATGCCGTCCGCCTCGTCCTCGAATTCGGCAAGGCCTCGACCTCGCTCCTCCAGCGCCGCCTGCGGATCGGCTACGGCCGGGCGGCCCACCTCATCGACATGATGGAACGGGATGGGATCGTGGGCCCGGCCGAAGGCTCCAAGCCCCGCGAGATCCTCAAACCGCCCGACTGGCTGAACGAAGTCGAAACCACTTTGCGCTGATTAGTGGTGTCCGCCACCGCCGTGGCCGCCACCGCCATGGAACCCTCCACCACCGCCATGGAAGCCTCCGCCACCACCGTGGAAGCCTCCGCCACCGCCATGGAAACCACCCGCTGCGCCGCCATGGAAACCACCCGCTGCGCCACCCTGGAAGCCACCCGCCGCTCCGCCGTGGTCCCCGCCGGAATAACCATGAAAGCCGCCCGGGCTTGCGCCGCGGTAGCCGCCGGAATAGCCACGGTAGACACCAACGCCGGCTCCGCCGCGGAACCCATTCGTGTACGGGCCGTGATAGGCGCCGCCGTAACCACGTCCTCGGGCGCCCGCATATCCGTGGTAGCCGCCCCCATAGCCGCCGCGATAGCCACCATAGCCGCGGCCGCCCCAATCATGGCCGCCCCAATCATGATCGTGTCCCCAGCGACCGCCGTACCAGCCACGACCCCAGCCGCCGTAATAGCCGATGTGGCCATAGCCCCATCCCCAGGGACGCCCGTACCAGCCCCGATACCACGGTCCGGCGCCAATGAAGACGCCGTCATCGAACCAGTCCGGTCCCCAGTAGCCATAGGGCGCACAGGCATAGGGATAATAGGAGTAGTAGCCCCACTCGCAAACCGGCGGTCCGCCGACGTCGTAGTAACCGGGATAACCGACTGCGGGACCGATGCCGATACCGATTGCGACCTGGGCCTGAGCCGGCCTCGCCGCGGCAAGGGGTAAAGCCAGCAATCCAAAGAACAAAGCGTAGCGCAGAGCGCGCATGATCCAACCTCCTGTCAGATCGCTCCTGGGGGGGCACTGTCGACCTGACGCCGCTTGCCGGGGACCGCTACGGCGCCCGGGTATTTGGCTACCTCTACTAACGTTAGACGCGGCAAAATGTTGCGGCGACGCTCGTCGGCTTTGGACAGCGTAAGCGACTCAGGATACAGGTGAAGTCGGTTCGCCGCTACCAGCGACGGGGCGGCGGGGGCGGGTAATACCAGGACGGGTGGAAATAGCACGGACTGGAGCAGATGGCCAGCAGTAGAGCGATGATCCAGCCGATGCCGGTCCATCCCAGGAACAGGTTCAACAAAAAGATTCCCATCACGTTGTGCGTCTGGCGCGCCGCTGCGACGAGGGAGGGCAGAAAGTAGACTGCAACACCGAGGAGTCCGGCCATGGGTGCCTCCGGAGGGTACGGCACAGGATACGCAGGGTACCGCACGCCGGTTCCCTGAGTTTTCGCCCTGAATCGTGCTTCGCGGGCTCCAGGAGTTCTCCCCAAAAAGCAACGCACCCGGAGGCGGGGAGCCTCGACGGGTGCGCATCGGCCGGTTTTGGGGGACCGGCTTGCAATTCCTTACCTACCGGTGGTGAGAGTCGCCATGGCCCCCGCGGAAGTTGCCGCCACGGTCGCCGCCATGATCGCCGCCGCTCCAGGCGCGCCGCCCGTCACCGCGCCAGTCATGGTGGTCATCGTCGCGCCAGTCATGGTGGTCGTCGCCGCCCCGGCCGCGATAGCCGTCGCCCATCCAGCGATGATCGTCACCACGCCAGCCACGGCCGTAGTACCCGCCGTAGTATCCGCCGCCGTACACGCCCGCATAACCATCTCCGTCACCGTCACCGTCGCCGACATAGCCCTGGTACACCCAGCGTCCCGGTACCCAAACGTTGCCGTAGTAGTAGCCTGGCGCCCACACATAACCCGCACCCGGATACGGAGCCACTACGGCCGGTCCGCCGATGCCTACGCTGAAGCTCACCTGAGCGTGCGCGGCTGCGGCGCCCAGTCCCAGAATTCCCGTCAGTGCAAGTGCGCGAAGAATGCTTTTCATCTGAGACCTCCCTGGTTCCGCTTCGAAATGCTCTCGAAGCTCTGAACCTATCTCCGGCCGACTTACACCGGATCGTCTCTGCAGAAAGTGAACGCAGCCTCGCAGGAATTGTTGCGGCACATCGCACGCCGCGCGTCAAGATGACGCAATCGTCACCCGATAGGCGAGATTGCATTGCGGTGGGAGAATGGAACTATATGGAAATGCTCGGGCTGTATCTTTCCGTGCCGTTTTGCCGCTCCAAATGCACGTACTGCAATTTCTCATCAGGGGTCTTTCCGACCAGCTATCACGATCGTTATATTTCCTGCATCGAAGGAGAGCTCAGCGGCATCCGCGGCCGCGCCAAACCGTGGGGCGCGCAACTACCCCAGGCCGTCGACAGCATTTACCTCGGCGGAGGAACGCCATCGCTGTTGTCGCCTGCGTTGTTCCGCCGAATCTTTACCGCGATGCGGCGCGAATTCGTCGTGTTGCCGACCGCCGAGATCACCGTCGAGTGCGCGCCCGGACAGATCGAGCCTGCCATGCTCGATGTTCTGGTGGAATGCGGCGTGACGCGTGTGAGTTTCGGCGTGCAGTCCTTTGTCGACAGCGAAGCGAAGGCTATCGGACGGCTGCACCATCGCGCCATGGCGCTGGAAGACATTCGCCGCGTGCAGTATGCGGGCATCGCGAACGTGAGCGTGGATTTGATTGCCGGCCTGCCCGGTCAGACGCTGAATTCCTGGTATGAGTCTGTGGGCGTACTCGTGGACTCCGGAGTCGATCACGCCAGTATCTACATGCTGGAAGTCGACGGCGATTCGCGCCTGGGACGCGAACTGCTGGTGAATGGCGGCCGCTATCGGGCAAAAGAAGTGCCGGACGACGATCGGATCGCTGAGTTCTATACCGAGGCGATCGGCTGCCTGGCTGGACACGGTTTGGCGCAGTATGAGATTTCCAACTTTGCGCGGACCGGCTGCGAGTCGCGCCACAACCTCAAATATTGGCAGCGTCATCCGTATCTTGGCTTCGGACTCGACGCTCATTCCATGCTTCGCACGCACACAGGCACGCCGCTGCGGTTCGGAACGGGCGATGACTTCGATGCCTGGCTGTCCAATCCGGGCTGGGAAGAGCCGCGCCGCCTCGATCCCGAAGAGGAAATGGAAGAGGCGTGGTTTCTGGGACTCCGCCTCAACCAGGGGGTCAGCCTCGGTGCCATGCGCCAGGAGTTCTCGGGGTCCGCGGTGCGGGAGCTTCTTGCAACGATCGGCGAGCTGGAGGACGAAGGTCTGGTCACGTTCCGTGATGGGGATCGTGTCGTCCTCACAGCGCGAGGACGCCTGCTTTCCAACGAGGTCTTCGAGCGCTTCCTTGCCGAACCCGCGGTCGCCTAGGTCATACTGAATCGGAGTTCTTGTCGAGGGGAATCATGTCTTCTGATACGGCTGTTGTTGCCGAACACCATGCCGCCGCCTCTGCGCCCGTCTCGTATATCGACCTGCGCAGCGACACCGTTACTAAGCCAACGCCGTCGATGCGGGCGGCCATGGCGGCCGCCGAGGTCGGCGACGACGTTTACGGCGAAGATCCGACCATCAACCGGCTGGAGGCGCGCGCGGCGGAGATATTCGGCCGCGAAGCCGCACTCTTCGTGCCCAGCGGCACCATGGGCAATCAGACTGCGATCCGGCTGAACACGCAGCATGGCCAGGAGATTATCTGCGAGGCGCGCTCCCACATTGTGGAGTGGGAGATTGCGATGGCTTCGGCTTTTTCCGGGTGCCAGTTGCGCACGATCCCGGCGGAACGCGGCATCCTGACCTGGAGCGCCATCACACCCCACATCACCGGCAAGCACTACCACCGTGCTCCCACGGGCCTGATTGCCCTGGAAAACACCCACAACATGGCCGGTGGTACGGTGACCCCCCAGGCGGTGATGGAGGAGATTTGGGCGCGCGCAAAAGAACGGGGTCTTCCCGTGCATCTGGATGGGGCGCGCATCTTTAATACCTCCGCGGCACTCGGCATCGGCGTACGTGAACTGACCCGCGGCTTCACAACCGTGATGTTCTGCCTCTCCAAAGGGCTCGGCGCACCTGTGGGTTCGATGCTGGTCGGTTCCTTTGACCAGATGGACCGTGCGCGGCTGATCCGCAAAGCGCTCGGCGGCGGGATGCGCCAGGCCGGTGTGCTGGCGGCGGCGGGATTGATCGCGCTGGAGGAAGGGCCAAAGCAACTGGCACAGGACCATGCCAATGCGCGCCTTCTGGCAGAAAACGTCGCCGATACGCCAGCACAGATCGACCTGAGCACCGTCCAGACCAACATCGTGATCTTCCGGCTTCCCAATGGAAACGCCGACACCTTCGCTGCGAAGCTCAAAGCCAGGGGAATACTCGCCAGCGCGCTTTACGGGGACAGCATCCGGTTCGTCACCCATCGCGACGTGGACCGAGCAGCCTGCGAAGAGGCGGCACGAATCACCGTGGAAATGCTGAAAAACTCATGAAATCCGAATCAATCCATGAGTCCAATGACCGGCTTGCGGCATCGAAAAGTTTATAATTGAGGCACATGCCGAAGTATTCCATTGTCGTCCCGTTTCATAACGAAGAAGACAGCGTTACTGCCCTCTATGACCGCCTGAAAGAGGTCATGGAGCACGTCGGTGAGTCGTTCGAACTGGTGTTTGTCGACGACGGCTCCAATGACCGCACCTGTCGACTTTTGGAAGAGATTGCCGCGGTTGACAGCCGCGTCCTCGTTGTGAAGCTGCGCCGCAACTTCGGCCAGACCTCCGCCCTGGCGGCGGGCTTCGATCACGCCGAAGGCGAGTTCATCCTCGCCATGGACGGCGATCTGCAGCATGATCCCGGCGAGATCCCGGTCTTCCTCGAGAAACTGGAAGAGGGGTATGACGTGGTCAGCGGATGGCGCAAAGAGCGCATCGATAATTTCGTCATGCGCCGCATTCCGTCGCGCTGCGCCAACTGGCTGATGGCGAAGCTGTCCGGCGTGGACATCCACGATTTCGGCACGACTTTCAAGGCGTATCGCCGCGAGGTGATCCACAACATCCCGCTCTACGGCGAGATGCATCGCTTCATCCCGGCACTGGCTTCGTGGTATGGCGCGAGCATCTGCGAAGTGCCGATCGTCAACATCCATCGCGCGGGTGGCAAATCGCATTACGGCATCAGCCGTACCTTCCGGGTCTTCTTCGACCTGATGACGATTCGCTTTCTGCTGAAGTACATGACGCGTCCGCTGCACTTCTTTGGGCTGTTTGGCGGGCTGGGCATTCTCGGCGGAAGCGGGCTTTCCATGTTCCTGCTGGCCCTGAAACTCGTTACCCACCAGCATGTGATGGATGAGCATGGCCCGCTCTTCGTAGTCGCTGCCGTCATGATTCTGGCTGGAATCCAGCTCCTGGCCATCGGTCTGCTGGGCGAACTCCAGGTTCGGCACTACCACACCGCCACGCAGCGGGCGCCCTACACCATCGATCGGCTGGTGCGGCTGCGCGCGTCGGAGGAGTCGAACATCCTGCCCGACAATTAGGCCGGACGCGCAGTACCTTCTGCGGCAACCCATCTTCTGCTGCGTCAATCCCATAGACGGGAATCGTCGTTCATCTTCGTATAATCTCGCTAGCTGACACGCGCGAGAAGGGATTCCGCCGCGTGCTACCTCTCCCCGCAGGAGAATTCTCCACATCATGCCTAAGCCCGCGGACGGACGGAAACGCGTCGTGATCGAAAGCGTCGAGCCCGAGATCGACGCCGGCCGCTATCCTATCAAGCGCATCCTCGGCGATGCGGTCCAGGTCGAAGCAGACGTCTTCGCCGATGGGCACGATCACGTCGCCGCGCGTCTCCTGTTTCGCTTCGATGGAGTCCCGGAATGGGCGTCCGCGCCCATGCAGCCGCTGGGTAACGACCGCTGGCGTGCGGAGTTTCCTGTTTCCCGAATGGGCGAATATCTGTATACAGTCTGCGGCTGGATCGATCACTTCGACACCTGGCGCAGCGACCTGGAAAAACGCATCGCCGCCGGACAGGACATTCGCATCGATCTGCTGAACGGTGCTCTCCTCGTAGAGCAGGCCGCGGAGCGTGCCGGGCAGGAGGACTCCGACGATCTGCGACGCTGGGCACTGCAGTTGCGGGACGCCGGCGACCTGGAGGCGGCGCAAAACGCCGCCCTGCATCCCTCCCTCGCGGCCCTGATGGCGCAGTATCTCGATCCCGCGATGGAAACGCGCT
The DNA here is from genome assembly GCA_963796895.1 of uncultured Acidobacteriaceae bacterium. GTDB lineage: Bacteria > Acidobacteriota > Terriglobia > Terriglobales > Acidobacteriaceae > Palsa-343. Next base: position 141,545 of record CAWCNN010000008.1, on the reverse strand, counting down.
ACGAACGCGAACTGCGTGTGACCGTCGATCGCGAGAAGGCGCGCTACTCCGCCTGGTACGAGCTGTTCCCGCGTTCGACCGCAGCCGAAGCCGGAAGGCATGGTACCTTTCGCGATTGCGAAGCGCGCCTGGACTATATCGCACGCCTCGGATTCGACGTGCTCTATCTGCCGCCCATCCATCCCATCGGCAGCGCCTTTCGCAAAGGGAAGAACAATTCGACCACAGCGGAGCCCGGCGACGCGGGCAGTCCGTGGGCCATTGGTGCCAAAGAAGGCGGTCACACAGCGATTCACCACGAACTGGGCACTCTGGAGGACTTTCGCCATCTCCTGCGCGTGGCGGCGGACGAGGGAATCGAACTGGCGATGGATATCGCGTTCCAGTGCTCGCCGGATCATCCGTGGGTTACGCAGCATCCCGCGTGGTTCAAACATCGAGCGGACGGCACCATTCAGTACGCGGAAAATCCGCCAAAGAAATACCAGGACATCTACCCGCTCGATTTTGAAAGCAGCGACTGGCAGGGGTTGTGGGATGCGCTCCGCGATGTTTTCCTCTTCTGGATCGAGCAGGGGGTTCGCATCTTCCGCGTCGACAATCCCCACACCAAGGCCTTTCCCTTCTGGGAGTGGTGCATCGCAGAGATCAAAGGAGACTTTCCTGACGCGCTGTTTCTCGCCGAGGCCTTCACGCGTCCACGCGTGATGCAACGGCTCGCCAAACTGGGATTCTCCCAGTCCTACACCTACTTCACGTGGCGCAATACGAAGCGGGAGCTGACCGAGTATTTCACCGAGCTGACGCAAACCCGGGTCCGTGAGTATATGCGTCCGAATCTGTGGCCGAACACGCCCGATATTCTCCACGAGACCCTGCAGATCGGCGGCCGGCCCGCATTTATCAGCCGCATCGTGCTGGCGGCGACCCTCGGACCGAACTACGGAATCTACGGGCCGGCCTACGAACTACTGGAAAACAAGCCGTTGCGTCCCGGATCCGAGGAGTACCTGAATTCAGAGAAATATGAGATTCGCGACTGGGATCTGAATGCGCCGCAAAGCATTGCCAGCGTCATAGCAAGTATCAATCGCGCAAGGCATGAAAATCCGGCGCTGCACGCCAATCACAACCTGTTCTTTCACCCGACGGACAATCCGTATCTGATCGCGTACAGCAAGTCGAGCGCTGACGATGGCAATCACGTCCTGAGTGTTGTGAACCTGGACTTCTTCCATACCCAATCGGGCTGGGTCGCCCTGGATCTCGATCGCCTGAAGCTTCGCCCCGAAGAGAGTTTTCAGGTTCTGGATCAGCTCACCGGCGCGCGTTATCTCTGGCAGGGCCCGCGTAACTACATCGAGCTTTCGCCGCAGAGGGTACCGGCACACATCTTCCGCGTTCTGCGCAAAGTGCGTTCCGAGAAGGACTTCGACTACTACCAATGAGCGAGCCAAACTCCATGCCGCAAACGAAGATGATCGTGCGCAAGCCGGGCAGCGTGGCGGATCCCCTCTGGTACAAGGACGCGATCATCTACGAAGTCCACGTCAAGGCCTTCTCCGACAGCAATAACGACGGGATTGGGGATTTTCCAGGGCTGATGCAGAAGCTCGACTATCTGCAGGATCTGGGCGTGACCTGCCTTTGGCTGCTGCCGTTCTTCCCTTCGCCACTGCGCGACGACGGTTACGACATCTCCGACTATAAGACCGTGCACCCCAGCTATGGGACATTGGAGGACTTCCAGAACTTTCTCCACGCGGCGCATGACCGCGGGCTGCAGGTGATGATCGAGCTGGTCATCAACCACTCCTCCGATCAGCATCCATGGTTTCAGCGGGCGCGCCAAGCGCCGGCCGGTTCCAGCGAGCGCAATTTCTATGTCTGGTCCGATACCGATCAGAAATACAAAGACGCGCGCATCATCTTCACCGACACGGAGAAGTCGAACTGGACCTGGGATCCGGTGGCTCAGGCGTACTACTGGCACCGCTTCTTCTCGCATCAACCGGACCTGAACTACGACAACCCCGATGTGCTGCGGGAAGTCCTGGAGGTGATGCGCTTCTGGCTCGACATGGGCGTGGACGGCCTGCGCATCGACGCGATTCCCTATCTGGTGGAACGCGACGGCACCAACTGCGAAAACCTGCCCGAAACGCACGCGGTGATCAAGGCGATACGCGCCGCGATTGACGAAAGCTACGCCGGCCGCATGGTGCTGGCCGAGGCGAACCAGTGGCCCACCGATGTGCGCCCTTACTTCGGCGACGGCGACGAGTGCCATATGGCCTTTCACTTTCCCCTGATGCCGCGCATTTATATGGCGCTGCGCCAGGAGGATCGCCTGCCCATCACCGACATCATGGCCCAGACGCCGGCCATTCCCGACAACTGCCAGTGGGGGCTCTTCCTTCGTAATCACGACGAACTGACCCTGGAGATGGTCAGCGACGATGAGCGTGACTATATGTACCTCGCGTACAGCGCCGATCCCCGGATGCGAATCAACATCGGAATCCGCCGCAGGCTCGCTCCACTGCTCGACAACAACCGGCGGCGCATCGAACTGCTGAACAGCATCCTGTTTTCATTCCCCGGAACGCCGATTCTCTACTACGGCGACGAGATCGGCATGGGCGACAACATCTATCTCGGCGACCGCAACGGCGTGCGCACACCGATGCAGTGGTCGCCCGACCGCAATGCAGGCTTTTCGCGCACGAATCCGGCGAAACTCTACAGTCCCGTAATCATGGATCCGGTCTGGGGCTACGAGGCGATTAACGTTGAGGCGCAGCAGAACGATCCCTCTTCGCTGCTGAACTGGATGCGCAACATGATCGCCCTGCGCAAGCTGTTCCAGGTCTTCGGGCGCGGATCGCTGCGTTTTCTCGAAGCATCGAACCGGAAGATCCTCGCGTACATTCGCCAGTACGATGGCGAGACAGTGCTGTGCGCAGCCAACCTCTCGCGCTTCGCGCAGCCGGTGCAGCTGGATCTGTCGAGCATGGAGGGAATGACGCCGGTCGAGATGCTGGGCTACGTGGAATTTCCGGCCATCACGAAGGCGCCCTACGCGCTGACTCTCGGCCCCTACGGCTTTCTGTGGCTTGAAATCCAGTCGTCGATGGGCTCGGCCGGTACCCTGCCTCCCGAAAACGAGCAGGCGTTCTACGTGGAACACGAGCGCGACTGGCAAAGTGTTCTTTCCGGCGACGGTGTGCGGCGGCTCGAGGCGATGCTTCCTGCCTGGCTGCAGCGTCAGCGCTGGTTTGGCAATAAATCGCAGACAATCGTCCGCGCCAGAATCGTGGATTCTGTCCTCTTCGACGATCGCCGCCTCGGCCTGGTTTGGGTGGGCGTCGACTACCTTGAGGGCGAGTCCAACACCTGGCTGCTGTGCCTGGCGATGAGCTTTGGAGCAGACGCGACCGCAGTCCGCGAGTCGATGCCGCAACAGATCCTGGCGACGGCCGGATCGGCGAGCCTGAGCGGCGTTCTGCATGAAGGCCTGGGAGGGAGCGCTCCTGAGTCTTTGCTGGAGATTCTGGCCAGTGGTCAGGATCTCCGCACGCGTAATGGCTCCTTCGTGGGCCGGCCGAGTTCGTTGCTGCCCGGCCTGCGCGGATCGGAGCCCCTGAACACGCGGGTGAGCGGCGCCGAGCAGAGCAATACATCGGCCATTTTTGGCGATCGGCTCATCATGAAGTTGTTCCGGCGCCAGGAGCCGGGGCAGAACCCTGACGTGGAGATCGGCCGCTTCCTCACCGAGGAGGCGCAATTCCCGAACATTCCACCCTTTGGGGGGTCCATCGAAGTAGCGGCGTCCTGGCGAGGAGCCTTCGACCGTCGCGCTGCTGCAGGGTCTGGTCCAGAACGAAGGCGATGGCTGGCAATGGACCCTGGAGGAGTTGGATCGGTACTACGAAAGCGCCGCTTCACGGAAGTCCCCGGTCTTTCTGCGCGCTCCGCGGAAGCCGGCGAAGACTCTGATCTGGCGGCGCGTGAGCATGCAGGCATCTATCTGGATATCGCGGCCGCGTTCTGGGCCGGCGCACCGCGGAGATGCACCTGGCTCTGGCTTCGGGCCATGATGCTGCCTTCTCTCCTCATCTTCCGGATGCGAACGAGCTTGAATCGCTGCGGGATCATCTTGCGGGGCATGGCGCTCATGCTTTCGATCTTCTCAAGACAAATCTCTCACGCTTGCCCGAGGACACGATCGAGCAGGCCGGCCTGGCGCTCAGCCGCCGCGGCGTTCTGCTCACCAAATTCCGCGCCCTCCCCGGGCTGAAAAGTGTCGGCCAGTGGATCCGCATTCACGGCGACTACCACCTCGGACAAGTCCTTCGCTCGAAGGGCGACTTCGTGATCCTGGATTTCGAAGGAGAGCCGGCCCGTCCGCTGGCGGAACGGCGGGCAAAATATTCGCCCCTGAAAGATGTAGCCGGAATGCTGCGTTCTTTCAGCTATGCGGCCTTTTCCGCTCTAACGCAATACACGACGCGGCGACCCGAAGAGTTCGCACAACTGGAGTCGTGGGCGCAGCTCTGGGAAGAATCGGTCTCGCGGCGAATTTCTTCGCGCCTGGCGCGAGACGGTTGCCGGTTCTCCCATTGTCCCTGCGGACCACAGAGATTTTGAAGCGCTGCTGCAAATCTATATGCTCGATAAAGCACTGTATGAGCTGGTTTACGAACTGAATCAATCGACCGGCGTGGATTCGTATTCCGCTGCACGGCATCTTGTCACTGCCGCTGTGACAAAAGGATCGCCCCTGAAATGGCAGCTGTTGAATTCACAGACGAGACGAAACAACAGGTAGAACGCATCGGCTCCGCCGATGTGGTCGTCGGGATCGCGGGCGCCGTCTCTACCGAAAAACTGCGTTCACGCGCCGAGGGAATTCTCCAGGAACTGGGACTCCGCGGTCTCCTCGCTGCGTTTCGTCTTTGCCTGGCCAGACTAGGCGTCGCGCAAATCCGGACGCAGGCACGGAAAACCCAGCACTTACTCTGCTTCCGTTTTCTCCGCCGCCGCGGGCCAGCCGAATTCTGGGCAGGTGTCTCGGCGAATCAGCGGGCTGTACTGGTCCTCGCTGCCTCTCTCAACGCGCGTGTGTGCATCGTTCTGGGATCCGACCTCGCCGCGCTCGACGCGCACGTCATCCAGCTGCTGGCCTATGGCGTCCTCGACCGGCAGTGCGGCCTCGTCGATGCCCGTCTATCCCGTCAGCAAAATACGACGGCCTTATCAACAGCGGCATCCTGTCGCCGCTGAGCCGCGCTCTTTATGGCAGGCGGGTTCGCTTCCCTGCTGGCTTTCGATTTTGCGGCTTCCGGGGCTCCTGTGCGCTGCGCTGGCGCGCACCAGCGCTGTGGCAGCAGAGCTGCCGGGCATCCGCTGCTCTGGCCCGTCACGGTCGCATCCACGCAGCATGCCGCAGGCTGCGGTTGGCCAGGTCCATGTCGATGTGCATCACAAAGTGGCAACTGAGGGGCTGGAACTGAGCGCCGTGCTGGGGCAGCTGGCCGGCTCCCTGTTTCAGGAGATGGACCTGTGCGCTTCACACTGGCAGCGCATTCGCGGATCGCAGGCAACGCCGATCTGGGGCAATGCCGCGGAAGAGACCCGCTGACGTCCGCCGATCGATGCCCAATCGATGCTGGACTACGTTCCAGCTCGGGTCGAAGAACCTCGATGAGGTGTGGCGGCTGATTCTGCCGCCCAACAGCCTGCTGGAATTGCGCCGGCTTACGCGGCTGGCGCCGGATCAGTTTCCACGATGCCCGATGGGCTTTGGGCCAGCATCGTCTATGATTTTGCGCTGGCTTATCGCCTGCGCACCATCAGCAGAGGCCATTTGCTCGGCGCGCTCACGCCGCTCTATCTGGGCTGGGCCGCCTCCTATGTGCGCGAGGTTTCCAATCTCAGCAATGCCGCGGCGGAACAGCGGCTGGAGCAATTGGCACGAGCCTGGGAGGAAAAGAAGCCGTATCTGCTCTCGCGGTGGAGATGGCCGGACCGCTTCAATCCGTGAGTAAGCGGTTCGAAAGGAGAAAAGGTATGTGGCAGCAGGTGGAGCAATCGCTTCACTCATCGATGGGTCTGGTGATGAACAAAATCGCCACGCTGCTACCCGGCATTCTTGCCTTCATTGTCGCCTTTGTGTTCTTTCTCCTGCTGGGATGGCTGGTCTCCTGGATCGTCAGCGCATCCTTTCCGGCGCTCCACTTCGATGAACGGCTTGGCCGGGGCGCCAACGCCATGGCGGAATTCAGCCCGCGCGCCACGCCGTCCCTGCTCATCGGCCGCATTGTCTTCTGGTGCTTCGTCATCGCCGGAGTTGTGGTTGGAGTTTCGGCACTGGGCACAGAGGAACACACGCATCTCAGGATGGATGCTGGCCTATGTTCCGCGGCGTCGTCGGCGCGGCGATTCTGCTGCTTGCCGGCAATGTCCTGGCCCGGTTTGTTTCGCGCAGCGTGCTGATTACCGGCGTCAACCTGAATCTGAGTTATGCGCGGCTGCTCAGCATGGGCGTGCGATGGATGATCCTGGTGCTGACCGGGGCGATGGTGCTCGATCACCTGGCTCTGGGCGGCGAGATTGTCGAACTGGGCTTCGGTATTCTCTTCGGCGGCATCGTTCTTGCGCTGCCTCTGGCAGTTGGGCTGGGATCGCGCGACCTGGTCAGCCGCTCGCTGGAACGCGAGGCCGCGCGCCCGGTCGAAGTCGTGCCGCCGGAAAAATTCCACCACTTTTAGCATTGGCTGATGTTGCAGGCGGATGAGCGGGCTGCCGCGCATCAGTCTCGCAGCGACAGAGTGATGCTGCGGGAATCGCCGCCGGTGGTGCGCATCTCGATCTCGCCCTGGCTCCGTTTCACCACGCTGGGAAACTTCTCTCCCCACTCCACCAGAACGATGCTGTCCGGGCTGGCTCAGCTCGTCGAGGCCCAGGGAATCCAGCTGCCGCTCGTTCTGGATCCGGTACAGATCGAGGTGATAGAGAATCACCGGCTCCTTGTGCCCGTTTACCGCACGGGTGCCTTCGTATTCGTGGATCAGCGTAAACGTCGGGCTGGTCACTTCGTCCGGCTCGGCGGCATCCAGTGCCTCGGCAATGCCCTTCACCAGGGTGGTTTTGCCCGCGCCCAGATCGCCGCGCAGCATGAGGAACTTCGGCGGCGCCAGCAACTCCGCAATGCGGTGGCCGACCTCGATCGTCTCCTTGCCGCTGTGGCTTGGAACTGATGCACCTTCAGGTCAGCCGTCTGCGTCATCTCGCCCTCGCAGCGGAGGAAGGGAGTCCCTCCAACCAAACATATCCCGCTTCGTCCCGCGAGCGAAAGAGAAAAGCGCGAAAAAGATGACCAATCGTGTCGGTGGCCAGCAGCGTGTGCTCGTCCTGCTCGCGCAGGGCGAAGTCCGCCGCCAGCCCGTGAAGATAGACAGCGGCCTCCACCGCCTCGGCCGGATGCGTCGGATACTGCGCGAGCAGTGCGGCAACGATGCCTGTGAGGATATCTCCGCTGCCGCCTTTCGCCATGCCGGGATTGCCGGTCGTGTTGATCGCGATGCGGCCATCCGGGATGCGCGATCAGTGTCCGCCATCCTTTTAACACCACCGTCACATTGTGCCGCGTCGCAAACTCACGCGCGAGCGGTTCGCGGCTGGCCTGAACTTCCTTCGTGCTGATCCCGGCGAGGCGAGCCATCTCGCCGGGATGGGGCGTGAGAACCACGGTGCGATTTGCTGCCGTCGAGCTTATCTGGATGTTTAGCCAGAATATTCAGCGCATCGGCATCCAGAACCAGCGGAAGCCTGGTCTTCTCGACCATCCCCAGAACGAACGCCTCGGGCTCCGGACCCCATCCCCGGTCCCATCGCGAGCACGGTGGCGCGTTCCGTCATGCGGCGAAACCGCTCCGGCGCGAGATTCGACTTGTCGATCTCCCCGCTGGGGCCTTCGCTGAGGGGAGCGTCATCAGCTCCGGCGTAATCGCTGCGACAGACGCCAGAATCGACTCCGGCACCGCGGCCGTCACCAGCCCGGCGCCGGCCCGCAACGCTGCAAGAGACGCCATGGCCGGCGCGCCGGACTTGCCCCTTCCGCCGGCGGCGATCAAGCACATGGCCGTAGAGTCCTTTGTTGGAGTCGGGTGTGCGCGGTCGCTCTACCATGCTCTTCGACGCTCCCGCCCAGGTCAGGTTGGTGGCAGAACGGATTGCTTCATTGGGCGAACCGATGGGAGCGACGACGATGGACCGTGGCGCTGCTCGTGAGATTGCCGGAGACATGCGCCAGTTTGGGCGCGGTGAACGTGACTACAGCATTGGCGGGGAAGGCGCCGTCAGCTGTGAAGGCGCGCGAGTCGGCATCCCACCCCGACGGCAAATCGACGGCAACCACCGGCGTATTGAGCACGCTGACGCGATCGCGCAAGGCCGCAGCCACACCCCGGAGAGGCGGCTTGAATCCAGTTCCGACCACCGCATCGAGAAACAGGTCCGCCGATGCCAGTAGATTCTGGACGTCCTCCGAATCGAGGGCCGCTTCATCGGGCGCGAGAACCGGGGCCAGCGTCATCTCCTCAAACATGGCCTTCGCGTCACCTTTCAGGTCACCCGGATAGCCGAGCAGCAGGACGCGCACTCTGCAGTCCGGCGGCATCCAGTTCCCGTGCAGCGACAAAGCCGTCTCCTCCGTTGTTTCCCTTGCCGCAGAGAACCGCGATAGTAGCCACAGTGCGCAAATTCCCGCAACACGAAGCGCGCGACCGCCGCTCCCGCCTGTGCATCAGGTCGAGCGATGCGACACCGTAGCGTTCCGTCGTCACGCGATCAACGGTGCGCATTTCGTCAGCAGTCAGAATCTTCATCGCAAACGATGGTAGACGAACGTCGGGCCCAGTTCTGTGATTTAGCCCATATACATGCCGCCGTTGACGTCGAGCACGTGGCCGGTAATGTAGGCCGAATCGTCGGAGGCGAGAAAGCGGACGGCGTTCGCGATGTCGGCATCCGTCCCCGCGCGCCCCAGCGGAATATGCGCCAGCATCGATTCGCGCTGCTTCTCGTCCAGCACGGCAGTCATAGCGGTTTCGATGTATCCGGGAGCGATCGCGTTGGCAGTGATGTTACGCGAAGCCAGTTCCCGCGCCAGTGATTTGGTCAGACCGATCAGCCCCGCCTTGCTGGCGGCATAGTTTGCCTGGCCTGCCTGGCCGGTCTCGCCCACCACGCTGGAGACGTTGATGATCCGCCCCCAGCGCGCCTTCAGCATGGAACTCATCACGGCCTGCGTCATCAGGAAGGTGCCGGTGAGGTTGGTCTGCAATACGTCATCCCAGTCGGCACGCTTCATGCGCAGAACCAAGGTGTCGCGCGTGATGCCCGCGTTGTTGACAAGAATCTCGATACTGCCGAAGTGGGCGACAGCCGCTTTTGCGCAGGCCTTGATGGACTCCTCGCTGGCGATGTCGAGCGCAAATACCGCTGCTGCCCCGCCTGCGGAAGCGATCTCGGCGGCCACTTCATTGAGCTTTGCTTCATTGCGGGCGGCCAGCGCCACCTTCGCGCCGGCCGCTGCCAGTACATGGGCGCAGGCGCGCCCGATTCCCTGCGAGGCTCCCGTTACGAGAGCCGCTTTTCCCTGAAGTGAAGACATAGGTATAGCCTAACGCAGCGATTCGTCGCTCCGAATTCAACGATGCCCCTTCCTGCTCCCTGTCTTTTACGGTCCAGCAGGAACCGGGGCTGCCGTACGGCGCGTGGCTGGGGACCCGAGGCCCTCCAGCGCCCAGATATACACCACCAGCTCCCGGCTGTACTGCAGGAGCGGCTTCGTATCCGGCAGCTTGATCCCATGCGCCTGCGGAAGATCGTTGATTTCGAACTCCGCCTCGGCCAGTTCCAGCGGCCAGGGCAGGTGATGGATGTTTACCCGCGCCAATTCACCATGGCGCGCCGCCGTGAAGAGCGCATAGCGGTCGGTCAGGAAGCTCTCAATGCCGCCTTTGACACAGGGCTTGCCCAGGCTCCGGTAGCTCGCCCGGAACTGTGCCGGATGCTTGCTCAACAGCCGCCTGCTGCTGTAGTGGATCATGCGGTTTTCTTCCGACTCGATCTTCATTTTCGCCCAGTAGTACGGCAGCTTGAAGAAGAGACGCGCGGCCGATACCGCAAACGGATTCGCCGCATCGAGAGAGAAAAAGTACACCCCAGGCTGGTTTGTGTGCCGCTCCCGCACGTACGTGCGCAGGTTCAGTTCCGCGAAGCGGTTGGCTCCGGGAAGCCGCGGCAACGGCCGCATGCGAATCTGGTCCATCCAGAAGGGAACGACCCCCACCCAGGCGGAGCCGTCGAAGGTGTCCACGGTCAGGGACTCGGGCAGCAGATGGGTCAGCTCGCTGGCGGGCAGCGGCCAGTGAGCAAACAGCAGATCGTTCCAGCGCTGGGTCATCACCCACGGCGACTTGGGGAGGGGCCAGGGACGATGCTCGGTCGTCGAGAGGATGTTGTTCATGCACAAAGGCCATTCCCGGCAGACGTTGATCCGCGAGCGTTCGGCCAAAAACACTCCCATGGTACGCGTTCTTTCTTTGCAGTCACATAACGATTGATCGTCCGGCGGGTGACTGGAGAGATGCGTGCATCCTTTTCCGCAACCCCGGGGTTTAGCATTCCTCCATGGCCTCCATGACTGAGACTCCTCCGGCGAAACCCGAGGTGCCCGCCGCGTCCGCAAGCCGCAACCATCAGACCGAAGTCTTCGCGGTTCACGGAGCCGACCCCGAGGTCCTCGCCTACGCCATGGCGAAGTACTCGCGTTCCTCGCTGTCGATGAAGGAGTCGCTGCGCGAGATCAGCAGCCAGAGGGCCGAGCAGTTTCTCAACACCTTTTATTTCCAGTATGGCCATCGGTCGATCGCCGATCTGGCCCACATCGCCTTCGCTGTGGAACGACTGTCGCTGCTGGCGGCCATCGCGCTGGTCGATGAGCAGCGCTGGGACGGGCAGGAGCGGTCCACGCGCTATCAGAATTTCCGCAAGAGCGGCTGGTACATGCCGGACTTCGCCTCCGACACCGCATCCGCCACTCGATATAGCGAAGCCATTGAGCAGTTATTTGCGGGCTATCACAGTGTTTTCGAATCCGTCTTCGCCTCGCTGCAGCAGCAGGTGCCGAAGCCTGCGGAGATGAAGCAGGAGACCTACGACCGCACCCTGAAAGCCCGCGCCTTCGACGTGGCGCGCTACCTGCTTCCGCTCGCGACCAACACATCGCTGGGCCAGATTGTGAATGCCCGCACGCTCGAGACCCAGGTTTCCCGGCTCCTCTCGCATCCCGTGGCAGAAATTCGGCAGTTGGGCGTGCGCCTGCAGGCAGCCGCATCCGGCGCCGCATGGAATGTGTACGGCGACGACCTGGCCGCTCTCCAGAAGGACATCGCAGCCCTCGATCCGGCGCTCGGCGAACGAGCCGCAGCTCTTCTGACCCGCGAAGTGAAAACCGCCCCAACGCTGGTCAAGTATGCCGGCGTCAATGACTATCAGATCCAGACCCGCGTTGAGCTGCGCCAGGCTGCGGCCGAGTTGCTGCGCGGCGAGGCCATCGAGCCGGCGCCGCTGGTCGACCTGATCGACGATGTGGATTCTCTCGAAGTCGACCTGGCCACGACGCTGCTCTATGGCCAGTGTCATTACCCGTACCGCCAGATCCGCCGCCACGTTGCCGCGCTCACCGAAGCGCGTCGCAGCGAGATCATCGACCTCGGCATCCGGTATCGGGGAAGCCATGATGAGTTGCTGCGCGAATTCGCCGCCGGTCAGGCCCTTCGCTTTGACATCCTCATGGACATCGGCGGCTTCCGCGACATGCACCGCCACCGCCGCTGCGTTCAGATCCTTCAGGGATTCACCGCGGCCCACGGCTATGCAATCCCCGAAGGCGTGCCGGAGGCCGGAGTTCAGCCGCTCTACGAACAGACGATGCAGGCCGCGCACGATTCGTACGCCGCACTGGCGGCCGGTTCCGCACCCGAAGCCGCCGAATCGGCGCAGTACGTCCTGCCCCTGGGCACAAAGAATCGCGCTCTCTTCAAAATGGATTTCTCCGAAGCGCTCTACATCTCCGAGCTGCGTTCGGCTCCGCAGGGGCACTTCTCCTACCGGCGCGTTGCGTGGGAGATGTATCGCGCCGTTGAGCGCAATCACCCGGCGCTTGCGAAATATTTCCGCGTCACCAACGCCGACGAGCCGATCGATCTGCTAAAGCGCTAAAGCGGGCAGACCCCGCAAAAGTCATCTGTTGTGCCGTCATGCGGAGCGCTACAATGCAGCTTCGCCCGGAGGATACTCGCTTGATCCGGAACACTCTGTTCATTGTCTCGTTTGCTTTTGCCGTCACTTCATTTTCGATGACAACTCCATCTGCCATGGCACAAACCGCACCCTTCGGGCCCGAGAATCCCTTCTACGCGCCCAGCACCCTCCCGTTTCACGCGCCCCCCTTCGACCGCATCCGGGATTCCGACTACCAGACTGCGATCGAAGCCGGAATGGCCGAGCAGGAACGCGAAATACTCGTGATCGCCAACAACTCGGCTGCGCCCACCTTTCAGAACACCTTCGTCGCGATGGAGAAAACGGGGCAGCTCCTCTATCGCGCGCAGGCGGCCTTCAACGCGGTGACCGGCGCCAACACCAATCCCAATCTTCAGAACGCGCAGCGTGAGCTGGCGCCCAAACTCGCCGCGCACCACGATGCGATTTATCTCAACCCAAAACTCTTTGCGCGAGTCAAAACCGTTTATCAAACCCGCGAAAAGTTGAATCTCGATCCGGAAAGCCGGCGCCTGGTCGAGATTGTGTACGACGAATTCGTCCACTCGGGCGCGGCTCTGAGCGATGCCGATCGGGACAAGCTGAAAAAGCTGAACGAGGAAGCATCGAAGCTCGAAGACGAATTCAGCCGCGGCCTCCTGGCGGCTGCGAAAATGGCCGCGTACACGACGACCGACAGTTCCGCGCTGGCTGGGCTGACCGACGCCCAGATTGCCGCAGCCGCACAGGCGGCAGAAGGGCGTAAAGTCGACGGCTACGTCATCCCGCTGCAGAACACCACGCAGCAGCCGGAGCTGACGGAGCTGACGAATCGCGGCACCCGCGCGGCGCTCTTCGAGAAAAGCTGGACCCGCGCCGAGCAACCGAGTGACGACCTGCGCCCGGTTGTCGCTCGATTGGCGCAGTTGCGCGCCGAGAAGGCGAAGTTGCTCGGCTTCGACACCTACGCTGCCTGGAAGCTTGAAGACCAGATGGCGAAGACTCCGAACGCTGTTCTGCACTTCCTGAACGAGCTGATTCCGGCCGCGACCGCAAAAGCTCGGGTTGAAGGCAACGACATCCAGGCCGTAATCGATGCGCAGCACGGCGGCTTCCAGCTCGAGCCGTGGGACTGGAACTTCTACGCCGAGCAGGTTCGCAAGGCAAAGTACAACCTCGACGAGTCGCAGGTGAAGCCTTATTTCGAGATCAACAACGTCCTCGAAAACGGCGTTTTCTACGCCGCCCACCTGCTCTACGGCCTCAGCTTCACCGAGCGTAAGGACATTCCGGTCTGGCAGCCGGATGTGCGCGTCTTTGAAGTCCACGATGCCGACGGGAAGCCGCTCGCCCTCTTCTACTGCGACTATTTCAAGCGCGATAACAAGAATGGCGGCGCCTGGATGTCGAGCTTCGTCGACCAAAGCCGCCTGCTCGGCAATCTGCCTGTGGTCTACAACGTTGCCAACCTCCCGAAACCAGCGCCCGGCCAACCCGCCCTGATCAGCTCGGACGATGTGCGGACCATGTTTCACGAGTTCGGCCACGCGCTGCACGGCATGCTGAGCAACGTCGAGTACCCAACCCTCTCCGGCACGTCAGTCCCGCGCGACTTCGTTGAGTTTCCGTCGCAGTTCAACGAACACTGGGCGACTTATCCTGAGGTCTTCCGGCACTACGCGAAGCATTACAAAACCGGCGAGCCTATGCCGGCCGAACTCGAAGCAAAGATCCTCAAGGCCCGCGACTTCAATCAGGGTTATTCGCTCACCGAGTTGCTCGCTGCATCCATGCTGGACATGCAGTGGCACACGCTGCCGGCCGGCGCGCCGCTGCAGAACGTCGACGAGTTTGAGAAGCAGGCCCTGGAAAGATCGCATGTGGCGCTGTCGACGGTGCCGCCGCGCTACCGCTCGACCTACTTCATGCACGTCTGGGCGAATGACTATGCCGCGGGCTACTACGCATATCAGTGGACGGAAATGCTGGACGACGACGCGTATCAGTGGTTCGAAGAGCATGGCGGCCTGACCCGCGCCAACGGCGATCGCTTTCGCAGGATGGTCCTCTCGCGCGGCAACACCGAAGACCTGGCCAGGATGTATGCCAACTGGCGTGGGCGCGCGCCCGAGATCGGCGCCATGCTCAAGGACCGCGGTCTCGCGGATGAGTAGCTGCCTGCGCAATGCGACAGAAAAAGGGCTGCCCACGGGCAGCCCTTTTCACAAATCAACTGTGCTCAGGCGCGGGCGTAGGAGGCGATGGCGCTGGCCTCATCGTCCTTCACGTCGAACACGGTATAGAGCTTGGTGATCTGCAGCAGGTCGTGGACCTTGCGGGTCAGATTGAGGAGCTTCAGCTCGCCGCCCTGATTCCTCACTGTCGTGTACGCGCTGACCAGTTCGCCGATGCCCGAGCTGTCGATGTAATTCACTTCGCCCAGGTTCAGCAGAATCTTCTTCTGGCCCTTGGCGAGCAGATCACGGACCGAATCACGCAACTGCACGCTGCCCTCGCCGAGGGTGATCCGTCCGCCGAGATCAAGAATCGTTACCCCGTCCACCTGACGGGTGCTGATTTTCATGCTCACGAGAAATTCCTCCTTGGAAAAACTTGAATATGCGGGGAAGTCAGGCGCCGGTCGGAGCGGTTCCCAGATGCTTGATGAGTGTCAGCTCGGTTCCCGGATGCAGTTGCTTGAAGTGTACCTCATCCATAAAAGACCGAATGAGGAAGATACCGCGGCCGGAGCCGCGCAGCAGATTTTCCGGAGCCAGCGGATCCGGCAGGGTCGACGGGTCCAGACCCTTGCCTTCGTCCGTGATCCGAATCACCAGCGATTTTCCGGTGTTCTCGAACGATGCCGTCATGCGCTTTTCCGGGTCATAGGCGTTCCCGTGCAGCACCGCGTTCACCGCCGCTTCGCGTACTGCCATCGAGATGCGGAAGATCTCGTCCTCATCTACGCCGGCCTTGCGCGCCAGTTGTTCGGCGGTCTGCTCGACTTTGTTCACGCTGTCCAGCGAGGAATCCAGAGTATAGGTCACGCGGCTTTCCTGCTGTCCTGTCAAATGCCCTTCCTCGCTTCGCGAATGGCGGGTCTGTCGGGGGACTTTTTCCCGTAGGCGAAGTTTGCTTGCTGGAACGGAAGATGTCAAGCAGAGAAGAACGGATGTTCACCAACGGGGCCAGGCCATTCGGCAATTCAGCTTTCCGCATCGGTTTACTGCCAGCACCACCGACGTCCTGCCTGCCGGTCGGGGATGATCCGGTACTTCCGCAGCAGCACCCCTTTCATCGCCCCTGAGACCAGTTCAGAGACCAGCCACAAGGCCAGTTCAAAGGCCAGCTTTAGGTTCAAGCGCCCGCCCCGGTAAGATGAAGGGAGCGACCCATGCCTGGCTCCCAGCCCCAGTCCCGAGAGAGCGCCGCCCAGGGGGCCGTTGTTCATCCGAAGCCGGCGGCGAAAGCCGGCTCCACCCAGCAGGACGAAGATGTTGTCGGCAAGGCCTACGACAGCCGGCTGATGATGCGCCTGCTCCGATACCTCTCCCCCTACAAGTCGGCTTGTGTTACCTCCATCGTCGCCATCCTGCTCAAAGCCGGCGCGGATGTCCTCGGCCCCTACCTCACCATGGTGGCCGTCGATATGTATCTGAAGCCGGCCGCCGACCAAACTCCGCAGATGGCCGCGGCCGATGCCGCGACCGGCGCTGCAGCGCACCCTTTCCTGGCCCACTGGCTTCACTCCTGGGCGTCCGGCGGGGCGTGGGGCGGCGTTTCCCAGATCGCTGCCCTCTGGATGGCCGCTCTCCTGCTGAGTTACGGCCTCGAAGCTCTGCAGACCTGGCTGATGCAGTGGACCGGTCAGAAGGTCATGTTCGATATGCGCCGCCAGATCTTCCGGCACATGCAGCAGATGCACATCGGCTTCTTCGACCGCAATCCGGTCGGCCGCCTCGTCACCCGCCTCACCACTGACGTGGACGCGATCAACGAGATGTTCACCTCGGGCGTCTTTCAGATTTTCGAAGACGTCTTCGTGCTGGCAGCCATTGTGTTCGTCATGCTGCGCATGAAGTGGTGGCTGGCGCTGCTGGCGTTTTCCGTGCTCCCGCTCATCCTCCTGGCGACCCGCATCTTCCGCAAATATGTGCGCGAGTCCTACCGGCGCATCCGCGTCGCCATCGCCCGCATCAACGCCTACACCCAGGAATACATCTCCGGGATGACGCTGGTGCAGCTCTTCAATCGCCAGCAGCGCGCCTTTCGTGACTTCTCCACCATCAACCGGATTCACATGGAAGCGTACAAGGACAACATCCTCTGCTACGCCCTCTACTACCCGGTGGTCGAGTTCCTCAGTTCGCTCGCCATCGCCCTCATCATCTGGGAGGGCGGCGGGGGCGTCCTGCGCGGTACGGTCCTCCTGGGCACCTTGGTCGGCTTCATGCAGTACGCGCAGCGCTTCTTCCGGCCCATCCAGGATCTCAGCGAGAAATACAACATGCTGCAGGCCGCCATGGCCGCCAGCGAGCGCATCTTCAAGCTGGTCGACACGCCGCCGGAGATCGTCTCGCCGGCGAACCCCAAGCCGGCGACGGTTCCGGCCGGATCGAGTTCCGCGACGTCTGGTTCACCTATCAGCGCCTCGATGCCGCCGACCCGGGCGCGCATCGCCGCCGCTTCCGCCGCCGAACTCCAGGCCATGACCGACATCGAGTGGGTCATGCGCGGCGTCTCCTTCACCCTCGAGCCCAGCCAGACCGCCGCGATCGTCGGCCACACCGGGGCAGGGAAGACCACCATTACCAGCCTCATGATGCGCTTCTACGATGTGCAGCACGGCCAGGTCCTGGTCGACGGCGTCGACGTCCGCGAGCAGGACCTGACCGCCCTGCGCCAGCGCTTCGGTGTCGTCCTCCAGGACCCTTTCCTGTTCAGCGGCACGGTCGCCGACAACATCCGCCTGGGCACCGAGCACATCACCGACGAAGACATGCGCATCGCCGCCGAACAGGTCAACGTCGACGACTTCATCCGCTCCCTCCCCGCCGGCTACGACGAGCCGTTGCGCGAGCGCGGTGCCGGACTCTCCACCGGGCAGAAGCAGCTCATCAACTTCGCTCGGGCGCTGGCGCACCGGCCCGGCATCCTGATCCTCGACGAGGCCACCTCCAGCGTCGACACCGATACCGAATTCCGCGTCCGCGAAGCCCTCGGGCGCATGGTCGAGGGCCGAACCTCCGTCGTCATCGCGCACCGTCTGTCCACCGTCCAGCGCGCCGACGTCATCCTCGTGATGCACCGCGGCCAGCTGCGCGAGATGGGCTCGCACCAGGAGCTGCTCGCCATCCATGGCATCTACTGGAAGCTCTACCAGCTCCAGTACAAGGACCAGGAATTGGCGGAGCCGGCTGCCGGGCTTACGCCCTCGCTGGCGTTAGGAACGGACTGAGCCGCTCCGAACTCGATGAAGGGTTGTCCTATTCGGATCGCCGTTCTTTTGGTTCGGTCGAAACGATCCTTCGATTGATCCAGCAGCTCACCATCGATCCAAGCCAACCAAGGCAGGAAGGCCGCCCCGAGTAGTAACACTCCGACCGAGAACGTCGCTCGGCGACCAGCAGCCATTGCTGACCCCCCTCTCACCCCAACCGGGTAATCCCCGGAATACCGTCGAATCCCCGATCAAAGCTCAGGATTCTTCTAACGCCGTTGATCTGCATGATCGCGAGATGCACCCCATCACGTGCCGAGAGCGCCTGGTGGCCAAGGACGATCTGCTTGGCTTGCTCCACTGCGGCCTGGTCCACGGCAAAAACCTCATCGACCACGCCCAGCAATGCGTTAAACGCAGGCTGAATCGCATCCGGCCGCGCGATCGAAACGTAGCGGTGCAGGATTTCCTGCAGCACTTCCGCATCGGTCACCAGCCGCTCTCTTCCGTTCACCAGTTCCTCCAGCCAGCGCCTGGCATCGCTCTTATGTGGATGAGCAGCGCCGACCAGATACATTGGGATGTTGGAATCGACAAAGATCACGAAGGCATACCCGACCCATAACCCCGCTCAATCTCTTCGAGCATGCGGTCGATGTCGGCCGTGGGGAAGTCCGTGCGTGCCGCTGCGCGAATCACCTCCAGCTTCGACGCGGCCTCACGGCTGGGTTCGCTCCTACGCGCCTGAACCAGCGCCTGCCGCACCCATTCGGCAATGGTCATGCGCCGCAAACGCGCCGCCCGCTGAATATCGCGATATTCAGGGTCCTGAACGATAACCTGCAAACGCTTAGCCATGCCTGTAGTTTATTTGACTCATGCTGATGAGTCAAACATTTCCCACTGACCCCCGTCACCCCTCCCCACCAATTACCATCGAACCAGCACCCTCACGCGCATGGCAGCCACCCCCCAAATCTTCATCTCCGCCGGAGAAGCCAGCGGCGAATACTACGGCACGCTCGTCATCGAAGCCATCCGCCAGCTTCAACCCCACGCCGACCTTCTTCGGCCTCGGCGGCCGGCGGATGGAAGCCCTCGGCTTCCGCCCCATCGTCCGTCCGAGGATGTCGCCGTCATGGGCATCACCGAGGTCGTCCGCCACATGCCGCGCATCTACCGCGAATACCGGCGCCTCAGAGCCTCGATTGCGCACGGAAAAACCCGACATCGCCATCCTCATCGACTTTCCCGACGTCAACCTCTCCCTGGCCAGGCATCTCAAGCGCCAGGGTGTGCCGGTGATCTACTTTCGTCAGCCCTCAGCTCTGGGCCTGGAAGAAATACCGCATCCGTAGTGTGCAGCGCTACGTCGACCGCATGCTGACCATTTTCCCTTTCGAAGAGCGCTTCTACCATGACCACGGCGTCGACGCGGAATTTGTCGGCCACCCGCTGGCGGAGCAACCGCTCCCGGCCATCACCCGCGACGAATTCGCGCGCCAGACCGGCGCAAACCCGTCCCGGACCTGGATTGGCCTGCTTCCCGGAAGCCGCGGCAAAGAGATTCGGCTCAACCTCCCGGAGATGGTCCGAACCGCCGCCCTGCTGGGCCCGGACATCGACTTTCTCCTCCCCCTGGCGGCCACTCTCACCGGATCGCAACGCGATCATATTCAGGCCCTGCTGGCCGAACTCCTCGCCGCCGAGCCCCGCCCCCCCAGGGTCACCCTGGTCGAGGACGCTCGCGCGGTTCTGCACCTCGCACGAGCCAGTATCGTCGCCAGCGGTACTGCAACGGTCGAGGCGGCGCTGATCGGCAACCCCTTCGTCGTGGTATACCGGATTTCACCCCTGAGTTACGCGGTCGCGAAGCAGGTAGTCGACGTGCCTCATGTGGCGATGGTCAACCTCATCGCCGGCAAACGCATCGTTCCCGAGCTGATTCAGGGTGACTTTAAGGCTTCTGAGGCCGTCTCACAACTCAGATTGTTGGTGGAGGACGGGGAGCCGCGGGCCCGGATGCAGGCTAACCTGCGGCGTGTCGGGGAGATGCTGCGCGGCGAACACAGCGCCGTTGATCGCGTCGCCCGGATCGCTTGCGAGATGCTGATGCCACGATTCACGCCGGAAGGTAGACTGAGCCAGGTTCCATGAACGATTCCCCGTTGACCCACGCGCCGAAGCGGTTTCGCTTCTCCCGCCTTTCCATCGTTTGCTGCGCAGCCGCTGCAAGCCTGCTCCCGGGCATGCCGTCGGCCGCTCAGACCGTTGCCCCTAAACCCACGCTGGAGATCACCGCGTACAACATCGATCTCACGCTCCATCCCGCGGACCACTCGCTGGATGCCACGACTCGGGTGACGTTCACCCCTCTTACCGATCTGCCCAACGCAATTTTCGATCTGCACGGTGCTTTGCAGGTGGACAAGGTGACCGATGCCAGCGGTGCAGCTCTGAACGGCTCGCGCGGCCCCGGCGCAACTCTGATCGTCACCCCTTCTGCCCCGCTGGCCAGCGGCCAGGCTCAGACCTGGACCTTTCACTACTCCGGCAAGCTCGAATCCGACGCCGGCGGCCCGGTCGAGGGTCTCAAGCTGGCCTATGTCGGTGATCCCATCAGCTATCTGCTCTATGCCGGACGCTGGTTCCCCATGACCGGCTACATGACCGATCGCTTCACAGCCGATATTCACGTGAAGGCTCCGGCCGGCTATCGTGTCATCGGTAGCGGCAGCACTGGGAAGCCGGCACAAGCGGCAGGCGGAGAAGAGGTCTGGGACTTCAAATGGGACAAGCCAGGTTTCCCCGGCACGATTATCGCCGGCAAATTTGACGCTCCGGTCTCCGGTGCCGCGCCGAACATTCACGTCTATACGACCGCCGCCCACAAGGCCGCCGCGACCGATTACGCAGGCACAGCCCTGCGGGAATTCGCCTATTTCACCAGCACCTTCGGATTTCCGGAGTCGAATCAGCTGAATGTGGTGGAGCTGCCCGACGACACCGTTCCGGTCGCGTGGGCTCCCGAGATCGCCGCGGTCGCCGGTGCCCACATCGGTGGCAAGAACGACTTTCGCCTGCTGGCAAACACGATTTCCCATCAGTGGTGGGGCAGTGAAGTCAGCCCAGCCACACTCAATGACACCTGGATCGTCAACGGCATGGCCCGCTACAGCGAGTTAATGTACCTGGAGGACGACGCAGGCCATGGAGCGCTCCAGGCCGCTTTGCCGGACATCGCAGCCAGCGCGCTGGCCTACGACACCATCCCGCTTTCCAGCGCCGGCTCACTCGCGCCTTTCTCGCCACAGTTCCAGTCCATGACCCTCGACAAAGGCGCCATGGTGTTCCACATGCTGCGATGGGAAGTGGGCGACGACAGCTTCGAGAAAATTCTGCGCGCAACCATCACCCAGTACAAGGACAAAGGCATTAAAACCAGTGAATTCGAGCGCCTCGCCGAAGAGCAGTCTCAGCAGCAGCTCACGCCCTTCTTTGCCGAATGGCTCGACGGCACCGGCGCACCCCAGTTCACCGATAAGTACGCCGTCTACCGGCTGGGTAATAACAAGGGCTTCCGCACCATCGGCGAGGTGCAGGGCGATATGGATCTGTTTAATATGCCGATCGATCTTCGCGTCGAAACCGAAGGCAAAACCGTCGACAAACGCATCGATGTCGTCGGTACTGACTCGCAGTACGTGATCGACACCTTTGGTCGTCCACGTCGCGTGATCATCGATCCCCAGGATTGGGTGCTCAAGAACACGCCGGACCTTGAGGTGCGCGTGTCCATCCTGCGCGGGCAGCAATTGGCAGCTCAGGGCGACAACGCCGGCGCTTTGGCCGAATACCAAAAGGCTCTCAAGGCCAATCCGCAAAGCTCCCTCGCCAGCTACCGCATCGGCGAACTGCTCTTCAGCATGCGGAACTACCAGGCGGCCGTGAATGGCTACCGTGACGCACTGAATGGCGACGGCGAACCCAAATGGACCGAAGTCTGGAGCCATATCGCCATCGGAAAGATCTTCGATCTCACCGGACAGCGCGATCGCGCCGTTCAGGAATATCGCCAGGCCCTGCAGACCAACGACAACACCGCAGGCGCGTTGAATGAGGCCCGGCACTGGATCCAGACGCCGTACAAGCGCCCGGATTCCGATCAATAGCACTACACTGACGGAAGCCTGAGGAGATTTTCGAAGATTTCCCGAGGTTGTCACATTGCTGGAGGAGGCTTCGTACGCTAAGGCGGTTGTGAGCGGTCCGTGTTTCTTTGCCAGCCGACTTCAAATTTTGCCCGCGAAGAAACGGCCTCTCGGTGGCGTCCCTACAGTCCCTTGTAGCTGCCCCCGTCCACCAGAATCGTCTGCCCGGTGATGCTGGCCGCCGCCTCCGATGCCAGCCACACGATCGTCTGCGCGACCTCCTCCGGTTTCGCCATGCGCCCGATCGGTATCTCCCGTTCCAGATCCCCGAGAACCTGCTCGTACGGAACGTTCCGGTTCTTCGCCCGTGTCTCCAGCAGGCTGCGCGAGCGGTCTGTGGACGTGAAGCCCGGCCCGACATTGTTGACCGTGATGCCGTCTTTGCCAAACTGTCCGGCGAGTGAGCGGACCAGTCCCATCACCCCCGCGCGAATGGTGTTCGACAGAACCAACTCCGGAACCGGCTGCTTGACCGTGTAGGACGTCAGCGTCACGATGCGTCCCCAGCGCTGCTTCTGCATGTGCGGCAGCACCGCCTGCGCGAACACGATCGCGCTGCGCAGATTCAGGTGCCAGGTCCGTTCCCAGTCATCGATGGTCGTCTCCAGGAAAGGCTTCGCCTGAGGGCCACCCGCATTCGGGACGCAGACATCCACTCGCCCGAACTTCGCGTGTGTCGCCTCAACGAAGTCGCGCACGTCAGCCGGATCGCCCACGTCGGAGGCCTGCACGAAAGTATCCACGCCAAATCGGGTCCGTGCCTCGGTCGCAACCTGTTCCAGTTCCGCCTGACGCCGCGCGCACAACGCCAGATTCGCCCCCTCCGCAGCAAACGCCAGCGCCGCGGCCTTCCCGATCCCCGAACTGGAACCGGCCACAATGGCAACCTTGCCTTTCAGTCCTGTATCCATGCGCCCTATGATAGTCGAGTCAAAAGATCCCGAAATCCATCCCATCATCCCGGAGAGACCACCTTGCCAGAGGTTAAAGACTTGCAACACGTCGGCCTCGACACATTACCCGTCGAGCACCTGAACCCTCTCATCGACCGCCAGTTTGTCTATGGTGAACGGACCATGCTGGCGCGCATCATCCTGCGCAAAGGCGCTATCGTGCCCCGGCACAGCCACGAAAATGAACAAATCACCTACATCCTCGAAGGTGCGTTGCGCTTCACTATGGGCGACGGCCGCGTGCTGACGGTAAGCGCTGGACAGGCACTCGTCATCCCTTCGAACATGCCGCATCAGGCTGAGGCTCTGGAGGACACTCTCGATCTCGACGTTTTCACGCCTCCGCGTGCCGACTGGATCGCCGGAACCGACGCATATCTGAGGAAGTAAGGGGTTCACACTCGGTCGCTGGCCCCCCAGCCGTGCCCGATCAGTTCGTCGCGGAAGATGGCTCATCCGGTGGCTTTGCCAGCCTGCAGCGGTCACGCCCGTCCGCTTTTGCTGCATAGAGCGCCACATCAACCTCCCGCAGCACATCCTCGCGCCGCGGATAACCCCACTCCCGCGCACAAAGAACTCCGATGCTGATGGTGAGGGAGATGGGCCCGCACGCAGTTGCCATGGGAGACTCACCAACACTGATCCGCAGTTGTTCGGCGCGTGCGAGCGCTTCTCGCGATCCGCAACCGCCCAGGATGACCAGAAACTCCTCGCCCCCCAACCGGCCCACCAGATCGTAGCCGCGCACCGCGCGCAGGAACCGTCTTGCTGTCTCGCGCAGCACTTCGTCGCCGACGGGGTGCCCGAACTGATCGTTGACGTTCTTGAAGTGATCCAGATCCGCGAGCAGAATGGCCGTCGAACTGTGTTCCCGGGAGCTGCGCGCAATCTCGCGTCCCAGCATATCGAGGATTGCCTCGCGGTTCAGCAGTGAAGTCAGTGAATCATGGGTCGCCTTGAAATGAAGATTCTCCCGTGCCCGCTTCAGCTCGGCCTCGGTCTCCTTCAGTGCCGTGATATTCCGCCCAATGCCAACGATTCCGACTGTTTTACCTGTGCTGTCGCGGAAGGGCACCTTGGTCGTCAGCAACCAGCGAGTCCGCCCGTCGCTTTCGCGTATATGTTCATCCTGGCTGACCAGTGGTACCCCGCTCTGGATGACCTTTTGCTCGTCCTGGTAAAAGCCTGCCGCCAGTTCGGTGGGATAGTAGTCAAAGTCGGACTTACCACGCAGCTCTGTGCCGTCGGTGGCCCC
Source organism: uncultured Acidobacteriaceae bacterium (assembly GCA_963796895.1). Lineage (GTDB taxonomy): Bacteria > Acidobacteriota > Terriglobia > Terriglobales > Acidobacteriaceae > Palsa-343. The sequence continues at coordinate 117,350 of CAWCNN010000008.1, read as the reverse complement.
CATTACGTCTGCAGTCCCCTGGTTGGCATAGAGGAAGCGGCTCTGCAAATCCTTGACGTAGATAAGATCCGGAACGCTGGCCATGACCGCGCGCATCATAGCCAGTTCGCCCGCAAACTTCTCCCCCGGACCGTGGATTCGGCTGTTGAGATACCGCCAGGCCAGCAAGGCGGCCCCAACAAGGGCAATAACGACGAAACTAAACAGAATCCAGCCAAACAGGGTTTCCGGATAGAACGATCCCGCCACTGAATTCAGCAGGTCACCCATCGGCCCCACGTGCCACGCGCGAGCAGCTTGGATCTCAGGCTTCATCCCTGTCCAGGTCGGCGAGCTGTAACCAGGAGACCTTCGGACATACCAGCAGGGGGCGCTGGATTTCGGAGGTGGTTGGAATCACCTTCAGATCGCCGAGAGGCATTCTAATATATTGCCCGGCGGTTTCCAGAAAATAGAAACCTGCTTCGCGCCTGCATCAGCAAGTCGCGACAACGATCGAATCGGTTCTGATCCCTGTCGGCGCAGGCGCGCGCAATCGTGCAACGCCGCGCCGGCGGGAGACCAGTCAGTGCGGGGAACCAGCGGTAATCCGTGGAACGCCTTGGGTACGAAGCTACTTCTTAATGTTCTGAGCTGCTTTCTGCTTGGCCCAACGACGCTTCTGGGCGGCAGCTATCCGAGCTCGTGCCTCGGCGCTGAGGACCCGCTTCTTGCGCGGCTTATTACCAAAGGAAGACGATGCAACCCGGGAACCCCCGGTGCTGTGGAGCAGAGAACGAACCTTCTCGAGGCGGCTGATTTCTTCATCGACTGCAGCAACTAATTCTTCGCGTGTCATTATTTTTTCTCTCAATTTGAAATGCCAGTTATCCAGGGAACGGATGCAACACCGCCTACCATAACAAATTGAGGGATTTGTTACAAAAAAATAGTTCCCCGCGTCCCGGCCTGTACCATCTTTTTCAGCCATTGTGCGGAAAAGACACATTCATTGAGATTTTGCATGCTTTTTTCTTCCCTGTAAGCTGCTTTTCTCGCTCCGCGCGCACGATAGGGGCGTGCACACCCTCAGCTTCTCTGTTGTTCCGGGCCGTCCGGGCTCCGGCGTTCGTACTCCCGTGGAGATTCAGACCGGGGGCGAGGCCCCGGTCGGCGAAGACCCGCGTCGGCTTATCCCGCATATTTCTCTTCAACTCGGGAAATACGAAATTCGGCTGGCGAAAACCCTGGCCGAGCGCGAAGCGGCCTGCCGTCTGCGCTTTAGGGTCTTCAATATCGAGCTGGGTGAGGGACTCGAATCGTCCTACCAGACGGGACTGGATCAGGACCATTTTGACTTATTCTGCGACCACCTGATCGTCGAAGACCGCTCACGTCGGGAAGTCGTGGGGACCTATCGCATGCAGTCGGGGGGTACCGCCGCGCAAAATTTGGGTTACTACAGTGAACAGGAATTCCATTTCTCACCCTATGAGAGCATCCGCGGTGAAGTCCTCGAGGTGGGTCGCGCTTCCATTAGCCGGGAGCATCGTACCAGCGAGGTGCTGACCCTGCTCTGGCGCGGGATTGCAAAGTATGCACGCTTCTATCGGCTGCGTTACCTTATCGGTTGCTCTTCGCTGAACTCCCGTGATCCCGGCGAAGGATGGTCCATGTATCGCCAGTTGGAACCATTCATAGTTCCGGAGCCGCTGCGCACCCAACCGACACGGAGCTACGAACTGCCGCAAACGGCACTGGACTGCCTTAGCGAAGTCAGGGTTCCAAAACTTCTGAAGACGTATATTGCAGTGGGAGCCAGAATCTGCGGCGCACCGGCATGGGATCGCGAATTCGGCACGATCGATTTTCTGACCCTTCTCGATCTGGCACAGCTCTCGCCGGCCGCAAGGAACCGGTTCATGCCGAATTCGGAATGCTCGCGAACGCCCTCAGAGCCGCTTTGCGCTTACTGATCCTGCTCGTCAGCCTGGGCGATGTTGCCGTTCGCTTCCTCATCCTGCGGCTCCGCCATCGAGGCCGGCTGCAGGTCTGGCAACGAGCACAGTGGCTGCACGTCGCCTGCGGCACCCTTCTCCGGCGCATCAGGATGCAGGTGGAATGCCGGGGCTCTCGTCCCGGCCAGGGTCTGATTTGCTCCAACCACCTCAGCTACCTCGATATCCTGGTCTACGCCGCCGCAACGCCCTGCGTTTTCGTCTCCAAACAGGAGGTCCGGGGCTGGCCGGCCTTCGGCTTTTTTGCGCGATGCGGCGGCACTATCTTTCTGAATCGGCAGAGCCGCGCGAGCGCCGATGCGGCAGCCCGGCAGATGAAATCGGTTCTTGAAGCCGGGGTCCCCATCCTGCTCTTCCCCGAAGGCACCAGCACCGACGGTAGCGCAGTCCTGCGCTTCCACCCAACGCTCCTGGAGCCCGCCGTCCAGCTCAACGTGGAGATCACTGCCGCGGCCATCGGCTATGGCGCCCAGGGGGTCGAAGAGCGCGACCTTTGCTGGTTTGGCGACGATCCCTTTCTCCCGCATCTGCTGAGAATTCTGATGCGCAGCCGCGTCAGGGTCAAAGTCGAGTTCTTCCCGGATCGCCTGACCTACCCCGGTCGCAAAAGCGCCGCGCTCGAACTCCACGAGCAGGTGGACGCAATGCGAAAGAGGATGAAGAGAGAAGCGCGCCAGGCTCGGTAGCTCGCAGGTTCACTATCGGCAATTGGCCTGGAGTGACTGATTAAGAATCAAATAAGTACAACCCCTTTGCCAAGGACGGCACATACATAGCAGCCCGCCCGGAGTCAGCCTTTTTTGGCCCGCGGACTGCGAGACTCAATCTCAGATAACGGCGCGGAGTTCCGAGGGCGAAAAGTTAGGCCGACCCAAGCCAGGAAGCTGGAGTCGGCTGCCGTTTGAATAGGAGCCTGGTGCTCAACCTCACATCAGTTCATCGACGAAGGCTTTGGCCACGCCTGCGTCGATGTGGAGTGGATACGAGAGCATGGTGCGGCCCTGGGTGACGGGCTCAGCTTCGTGCAGGGCGGGCAGGTCGGTGCGCTCGAAGAACTTGCCGATGGGGATTTCTTCGCCCCAGATCGTCGACTTCTCCATCGCGCCGATCCAGTTGGAGGCGTCGTAGCTGGCGTCGTCTTCGAGACGCTTCACGCGCGGGCGGAACCACTGGAAGGTGTTGTCCTTGTTGTAGGTCACGCAGGGGCTGAACACATCCAGGAACGAGAAGCCCTTGTGCTGAATGGCTTGCCTGATGAGGTCGGTGAGATGTTTCTGATCGCCGGAGAAGCCGCGGGCGACGAAGGTGGCTCCGGCGGCCAGCGCCATGGTGATGGGATAGAGGGGGCCTTCGATGTTGCCGAAGGGCGTGCTCTTGGTTTTCATGCCAATGCGGCTGGTGGGCGATGTTTGTCCCGTCGTAAGGCCGTAGATCTGGTTGTCCATGATGATGTAGGTCAGATCGACGTTGCGGCGGATGGTGTGGGTGAGGTGATTGCCGCCGATGCCGAGGCCATCGCCATCGCCACCGGTGACGAGCACGGTGAGGTCGGGGTTGGCCATTTTCACGCCGGTGGCGACGGGCAGCGAACGCCCGTGGAGCGTGTGCATGCCGTAGGTTTCGATAAAGCCGGGGAAGTTGGAGGAGCAGCCGATACCGCTGACTGTGACGATCTGGTGGTTGGGAATCTGCAGGTCGACGAGGGCCTTCTGGACCGCTGCGAGGACGCCGAAGTCCCCGCAGCCGGGGCACCAGTCGGGGTCGACACGGCCTTTGAAATCGGCCATCGTGAGGGGCTTGGGGGATTCGACAAAGGTGGCCATTTTTTCTCCTAAACCATGATCTCGTGCGTTGGGACGGACAACGTGGTGTCACCGGCGAGTTGTTCGCGGACCGCTTCCACGATGTGGTGCGGCATGAAGGGCTCGCCATCGTACTTGCGGATGTGGCCGTCGGGGACGAAGCTGGTTTCGCTGCGCAGATAGCGGGCAAACTGGCCGCTGAAATTGTTTTCGACGATGATGGTGCGCTTCGCGTTGCGCAGCTGATCGACGATCGCTTCGCCATGCAGCGGAACCAGCCAGCGAATCTGTAATTGATTGGCGGTAATTCCCTGCTCCGCGAGTTGCGCGCGCGCCTCTTCGATCACGCCCTGGGTGGACCCCCAGCCGATGAGGGTGACGTCGGCATCCTTCGGGCCCTGCAGGCGCGGCGGCGGAACGGCGGCGGCGATTCCCTGCTCCTTGCGCATACGCTTTTCCATCATGGCGCGACGCTTGCCGGCGTTGGTGTACATGTCGCTGATGAGGACGCCGTCTTCGTCGTGCTCGTCGCTGGAGACGACGTGCGTGTAGCCGGGCACGCCGGGAATGGCGCGCGGAGAGACGCCGCTCTCAGTGATGAGGTAGCGCTTGTAGGCGCCGTGGTCGCCGTTCGGTTCGGTGATCATCTCGCCACGATCGATGGGCGGGGCGAAGTCGAGGACCTTCGGATCGACGCTGAGGCGACCTTCGGAGAGCAGAAGATCGGCGAGGACGAGGCCGGGCACCTGGAATTTATCGACGATGTTCCAGATTTCAGCCATGAGAGTGAAGCAGTCGCCGATGTCGAGCGGCGCCGCGATCACGCGGGGATAGTCGCCGAAGGCGGCGCCGAGCATCTGCCACAGGTCGCCCTGTTCGGTCTTGGTGGGAACGCCGGTGGACGGCCCCGCGCGCATGCAATCGATGACGACGATGGGGATTTCCGCCATGGCGGAGAGGCCGAGGGCTTCGGACATGAGGGCGAACCCGCCGCCGGAAGTGGCACACATGGCGCGCACGCCCGCTTGCGCGGCACCGATCACCATATTGACCACGCCGATTTCGTCTTCGACCTGGCGGACCATGATTCCGGCTTTGCGACCGTTGGCTGCGAACCAGTGGAGCACGCCGGTGGAGGGGCTCATCGGATAGGCGCAGTAGAACTTGACGCCGGCGGCGGCTCCGCCCATGGCGAGCGCGCTGTTCCCACTGAGAACGGCGTATTTCGTGTCCGTCATGGGGATGGGATTGGCGAAGGGCTTGAAGTGCGCCGTGGCATAGTCGTATCCGGCGCGGGCGACGGCGATGTTCTCGTCAGCGACCGCGGCGACTTTTTTGCCGAACTGCTCGCGAATGACGGACTCGAGGGACTGGAAGCCGATGCCCATCATGCTGAGGGCTGCGCCCATGGCGAGGGTATTCTGCGCGACTTTGTTCTTGGTGATGTCGGCCAGGGTGGAGACAGGAAGCGGACAGAGCTGTACGCCCTCAGCGTGTTCAACGGGCTTGATGGAGTCCGCGTTATAGATGCAGGCGCCGCCAGCGGTGAGCAGGCGGAGGTGGCGGTCCATCGTGTCCTGATTGAGTGGGATGAGGAGCTCGAGGGTGTCGCCCATGTTGGTAACGGGATCGACGCCAGCGCGGATGGTGAGGAAGGTATGGCCGCCACGGATGATGGACTGGTAGGCGTTATAGGCGTTGAGGTGGAGGCCGCGCCGCGAAAAGATTTTGGCGAAGATGTCACCGGGGGTGGCGACACCCTGGCCGGCGGCGCCTCCGATACCGATAGAGAAAGACTGGGTCATAACGCTCCCGCTGAGAAGACAGGACATTGCGTGGGGTGAGTCCTGAAGTGCGAACCAGAATACAACAGCGAGTGGACGATTCGACAGGGCGGAGGCAGATGGGCTGTGATTACCGCAAAATCGCGTGAAGGAGAAATTCGCGATTGCCTTCGGCGCCGGTGATGGGGGAATCGATAAGGTCGATGGCAGGGGCGGCGAGTTCGGTGAGACATGCGCGGACGCGGTCGATGGCGAGCTGGTGGGCGGCCGGATCGCGGACGATTCCGCCCTTGCCGATGTGCTCGCGGCCGGCTTCGAACTGCGGCTTGACGAGGATGACGGCTTCGAGGGGCGTTTGTCCGACGGTGTCGGACGCGTGTCGGACATTGTCGGACGAGGTGCGAAGAGCAGCCAGGACCGGCGGCAGGACCAGAGTTGCGGAAATGAAGGAGACATCCATGGCCAGGAAGGAGATGCCGCCAGGCAGATCGCCGGGGCTGAGGAGGCGGGCGTTGGTTCGCTCCATGAGGTTGACGCGGGGATCGTCGCGGAGGGTTTGGGCGATCTGGCCGTAGCCGGTGTCGGCGGCAAGGACGCGGGCAGCGCCGTGCTGGAGCATGCAGTCGGTGAATCCGCCGGTGGAGGCGCCGACGTCGAGACAGAAGCGGCCGGTGAGGTCGATGTGCCAGTGGTCGAGTGCGGCTTCGAGCTTGAGTCCGCCGCGGCTGACGTAGCGGAGGTCGGAACCAAGGAGACGGATCGTGGCATCGGCGGACACGGCGTGACCGGGCTTGTCGATCTTCTGCTCGTTTACGAGGACGCGGCCGGCGAGGATGAGTGCCTGGGCTCGCTCGCGGGTGGGGACAAGGGCGCGCTCAACGAGGAGTTTGTCCAAACGGGTTTTCATAGCTGGGTTTTCATCGGTGGATCCTGATGGGTGGACGGATATTGCGGCTTCGGTGAGGAGACACTTCCCTTTCCAATGCTGCATCCTAAAATAGGTGGCGGGGCGGGCGCATACCCAGAATAGTTTCCAAATGGCCGAAGAGACGATACAAACGAAGCGGAGTTCTGCGCTGACATGGTTGGGGTGGGTGCTGGCTGCGGTGTTCGCGGTGACTGCGGCGGTGCTGGCGCATCACGTTGGGTGGCTGCGGGGTCAATTGAATGCTTCCCAGGGAAACGCGGCACAGATGAAAGTGCAGCTGGATCACGCGAACCAGGTGGTGGCAGTGCTGAGTTCGCCGCAATCGACGCATGTGGTGCTGACGGAGACGCGGCAGCCACTGCATCCGATGGGACAGGTGAGCTGGCTCGCAAACCAGGGGGCGCTTGTGTTTGTCGCAGGCGGACTGCGGGAACTGCCGTCGGACAAGGCGTACGAGCTGTGGCTAATCCCAAAAGAAGGAAAGGCGCCTATTCCCGCAGGACTGTTTCGTCCTGATGCGGACCATGGAGCGACTGTGGTTTTGCCGCCGTTGCCGGCGGACACCGAGGCTAGGAAGTTCGAGGTAACGGTGGAACCGGGACACGGGTCGGAAACGCCGTCCCTGCCTATCGTGATGCAGGGAGAGGGACGATAAGGATCGGAGGCGGCAGCGAGCGGTCGGCGGAGCTTTCGTGCAGGTTGGCACGGTGTGGCACCGAATTGCGCGTTACACTGTCCGGGGTTTGATCTGGAGTTATGGGCGAGAAATCACTGGTCACGCTGGCAGTCGATATTGGAGGCACGGGGTTGAAGATGCTGTGCCTCGATGCCGCGGGAAAGCCGCTCACCGAGAGGGTGCGGGTGCCGACGCCGGATCCGCCGACGCCGGCGCGGCTGCTGACGGCACTGGATCACCTGCGGGCGAAGATGCCGGAATTTGACAGGGTGAGCGTCGGGTTCCCCGGAGTGATCAAGAGCGGAGTGACGATGACGGCGGTGAACCTGGACCCGAAGTGGGTGGGTTATCCGCTGGAAGCGAATCTGAAGAAGCGCTGGAAGAAGCCGGTGCGGGTGGCGAACGATGCAGCGGTACAGGGTCTGGGCGCGATCCAGGGACGCGGCGTGGAAATGATCCTCACGCTGGGGACGGGGATGGGATCGTGTTTGTTCGTGGACGGACGCATCTGTCCTTTGGAATTGGGGCATCATCCGTGGCTCCGGAAGACGTACGAGGATTATCTGGGGAGGCGCGGGCTGAAGAAGTACGGCGAAAAGAAGTGGAACAAGCTCCTGCGGAAGGCGATCGCACAAACCCAGGCAACTTTCCTCTGGGACCATCTGTATCTGGGCGGGGGAAACACGAAGCTGGTAACGCTGCAGGTGCGGCCGAATGTAACGATCGTTTCGAATATAGATGGGCTGCTGGGCGGTGTGGCGTTGTGGCGGGGCGAAGACAGGATTTAGAAAGTTAGAGTTCAGCCTGCGCTACCGCACCTCGTGTTCGGCGTGCAGCCGCTGTAGCGGGTTGACGGTGATGCGTCGGCTCTGCAGCGCGGCGATGCCTTCGGCGGCAGCTCGGGCGGCAGCGAGAGTCGTGATGGTGGGAATGCGGGCGATGACGGCCGCGCGGCGAATGGCCTTCTCGTCGAAGTAAGGGTCCTGGCCGCGGGGCGTATTGATGATGAGCTGGATGCGCTCGCCTTTGATCAGATCGACGATGTTGGGGCGGCCTTCCTTCACTTTGTAGACGCGGTCGACGGTCATGCCGGCCTTTTCGATGGCGTTCGCCGTGCCCTCGGTGGCAACGAGGTGGAATCCGAGTTCCATGTACTGACGAGCGAGGTTGACGAGATTGGTCTTGTCGCGATCGCTGACGCTGAAGAAGACGGTGCCTTTGAGGGGAAGCTGCTGGCCGGCGGAGAGCTGCGCTTTGGCGAAAGCCTCGCCGAAGTTATCGGCGACGCCCATGACCTCGCCCGTAGACTTCATTTCGGGGCCCAGGACAGTATCGACGCCGGGGAACTTGTTCCACGGAAAGACAGGCGATTTGACGTAGAAGTGCGATCCGGTTTCGAGATCCTTATGCGAGGAGACGTCGAGGAATTCGCGCAGCTTGCGGCCGGTCATCAGGCGCGACGCGATTTTCGCAAGCGGAACACCTGTCGCTTTCGAGACGTACGGCACGGTCCGCGAGGCGCGCGGATTGACTTCGATAACGAAGACCTTGTCAGCCATGCCCGGCTTGCGCTGGATAGCGAATTGCAGATTGACGAGGCCGACGACGTTGAGCGCGAGAGCGAGCTGACGCGTATATCCGCGGATAGTGTCCAGCGTGGCGGGCGCGAGGTCCACGGCGGGCAGAACGCAGGAAGAGTCGCCGGAGTGGATACCGGCTTCTTCGATGTGCTGCATAATGCCGGCGATGACGACGTCCTCGCCGTCACAGAGCGCGTCCACGTCGACTTCTACGGCATCTTCGAGGAAGTGGTCGACCAGGATGGGCCGGTCCTGTGAGTACTCAACCGCTTCTTTCATGTAGCGGGAGACGCCTTCGGCATCGAAGGCGATCACCATAGCGCGGCCACCGAGGACGTAGGAGGGACGGACGAGAACAGGGTAGCCGATGCGTTCGGCGCCTGCGAGGGCCTCTTCGACGCTGGTGGCGATGACGCCGGGGGGCTGCGGGATTTGCATATCTTCGAGGAGCTTGCCGAAGCGCTTGCGATCCTCGGCCAGGTCGATGGACTCGGGCGAGGTTCCGAGGATGGGCACGCCAGCGGCTTTGAGCCGCAGGGCCAGGTTAAGCGGGGTCTGACCGCCGAACTGGACGATCATGCCGACTTCCCCGCCGCCGGAGGCTTCGTGCTCGTAGACGGAGAGAACGTCTTCGAGCGTCAAAGGCTCGAAATAAAGACGGTCGCTGGTGTCGTAGTCGGTGGAGACGGTCTCGGGATTGCAGTTGATCATGATCGTCTCGTAACCATCTTCGCGCAGTGCGAACGCAGCGTGACAGCAGCAGTAGTCGAACTCAATGCCCTGGCCAATGCGGTTGGGGCCACTGCCGAGGATGATGACTTTACGGCGCGAGGTGGGTGGGGCTTCGTCCTCTTCGTCGTAGCTGGAGTAGAGGTAGGGGGTGAAGCTCTCGAATTCTGCGGCGCAGGTATCAACGAGCTTGTAGACGGGGCGGATACCGTAATGGCGGCGAAGGAGACGGACCTGCTCGATGCCATCGTTGCCGGTGAGCGACCAGGCTTCAGCGAGGCGCTCGTCGGAGATGCCGAGACGCTTGGCTTTTCGTAACTGTTGCTGTGACATTTCGCGCGCATCGGCGGGAAGCGCCGCGGTCGCGTCGGAAATCTCTTTGATCTGGTAGAGGAACCAGGGATCCATGGTGGTCATACGGGCGACCTCGCGCACGGAATGACCTTCACGGAAGGCGAAGCGAATGTAGCTGAGCCGCTCGGGCTGCGGAGTGACGAGGCGCTGCGTCATGCGGCGCGGATCGAGAACTTCGGAGCCGGATTTCCTGCCCGTTTCAAGCGAGCGCACCGCCTTCATCAGCGCTTCCTTGAAGGTGCGGCCGATGGCCATAACTTCGCCGACTGATTTCATCTGCGGGCTGAGATTTTCGTCGGCGCCGGGAAATTTCTCGAACTGCCACTTGGGAATCTTGACGACCACGTAGTCGATGGTGGGCTCGAAGCAGGCCGGCGTCATTTTGGTGATGTCATTGGGGATCTCGTCGAGAGTGTAGCCGACGGCGAGGCGCGCGGCGATCTTCGCGATGGGGAAGCCGGTGGCTTTGGAGGCCAGTGCAGAGGAGCGCGAGACGCGCGGGTTCATCTCGATGACGGTCATGCGGCCGTTGGTGGGGTGAACGGCGAACTGCACGTTGGAGCCGCCGGTCTCGACCCCGATTTCGCGCATGACGCGGATGGCCGCGTCGCGCATGGCCTGGTATTCGCGGTCGGTAAGGGTTTGCGCGGGGGCGACGGTGATGGAGTCGCCGGTGTGGACGCCCATCGGGTCCATGTTCTCGATAGAGCAGACAACGATGACATTGTCGGCCAGGTCGCGCATGACCTCGAGCTCGTACTCTTTCCAGCCGAGGACGGACTCTTCGATGAGACACTCGTGGACGGGTGAGAGGTCGAGGCCGCGAGCCAGAATTTCCATCAGCTCTTCGCGGTTATAGCCGATACCCCCGCCCGATCCGCCGAGGGTGAACGAGGGGCGGATGATGACGGGGAAACCAATCTTGGTAGCGAAGTCGAGGCCGTCGCGCAGATTGTTGACGAGAGCGGAGCGCGGCACGTCGAGACCGATACGGGTCATCGCGTCCTTGAACAGGAGGCGGTCTTCGGCCTTCTTGATGGCTTCGAGTTTCGCGCCGATGAGTTCGACGTTGTACTTCTCGAGAATGCCGGAGTCCGCGAGTTCGACGGCGAGGTTGAGAGCCGTTTGGCCGCCGACGGTAGGAAGGACGGCAAAGACACCGTTGCGGCCCTGATCCTTGAGCATCTCCGATTCGAGGCGGAGGACCTCGTCTAGGTATTCCTTCGTGAGGGGTTCGATGTACGTGCGGTCGGCGAGCTCCGGGTCGGTCATGATGGTCGCCGGGTTCGAATTGACCAGCACGACTTCGTAGCCTTCAGCCTTGAGGGCTTTGCAGGCCTGGGTACCGGAGTAGTCGAACTCGGCAGACTGGCCGATGACGATCGGGCCGGAGCCGATCACGAGGATTTTAGTGATGTCGTTGCGGCGTGGCATTTCTGATCGGTGCTCTCAGTTTCCTTGTTGCAGAATTCGGGTTTCATAAAAATGGCGGGAAATATATCCCGCCTTTTGGCAAAAATCTTCCGACGCAGGAGTCATCCCTTCCACTCCTCCATCATCTTGCGAAAGTCTTTGAAGAGGTAGTGGGAGTCGTGGGGGCCGGGGCTGGCTTCGGGGTGATACTGCACGCTGAAGAGAGGCAGGGTGCGATGGCGCAGGCCTTCGAGCGTGTTGTCGTTGAGGTCGATGTGGGTGAGCTCGACTTCGCTGGGGTTGAGCGAATCGGGATCGACGGCGAAGTTGTGATTGTGCGCGGTGATCTCGACCTTGCCGGTGTCGTTGCACTTCACGGGATGATTGCCGCCGTGGTGGCCGAACTTGAGCTTGTAGGTTTTGCCGCCGAGTGCGAGGCCGACGAGCTGGTGGCCCAGACAAATCCCGAAGATCGGCGTACGGCCGGCGAGGCGGCGGATGTTGTCCTGCGCGTAGGTGACGGGCTCGGGGTCGCCGGGCCCATTGGAGAGGAAAACGCCGTCGGGTTTCAGAGCGAGCACATCTTCGGCGGAGGTCTGCGCCGGAACGACGGTGACGCGGCAGCCTTCCTGCGTGAGCATGCGCAGGATGTTCTTCTTGATGCCGTAGTCGTAGGCGACAACGTGGAGGCTGGAAGCCGGAATGGCGGGCTTTTCATCGGGGTTGAGCGGATCGACGCCATCGCTCAAAAACTCATAGCGATCTTTGGTGGAGACGACGCTGGCGAGATCGGTGCCGTCCATTTTGCGGATGGAGCGCGCCTTTTCGACAAGGACGTCGGGGTTCGATTCCGTGGTCGAGATCACGCCGCGCATGACGCCGTGGGTGCGGAGATGGCGGACGAGGGCGCGGGTATCGATTTCGGAGATGACGGGGACCTGGAAGCGCTCAAGATATTCGTCGGCGACCTGGGTGGAGCGCCAGTTGGAGCTGATGGGAGAAAACTCGCGGGTGACGAGGCCTTCGATGTAGGGGTGGGCCGCTTCGTTGTCGGCGGAATTGGTGCCGTAGTTGCCGATTTGGGGGTTGGTGAGGACGACAATTTGCCCTGCGTAGGAGGGATCGGTGAAGATCTCCTGATAACCGGTCAGCGATGTATTGAAAACGACTTCTCCGCGGCATTCACCCTGGGCTCCGTAGCCTTCGCCCCTGAAGATGCGCCCGTCTTCGAGCGCAAGAATTGCCTGCATTGCCGCTCCAATGAGTGGATTCAATCGATTTTAGCAGGGAGTGCGCCGTGATCAATGCTGCGGCCTGAGCAAAAGTGGACAAAATTTCGCAAACGACGAGGCCCGCGCGGAGGCGGGCCTCGATCGGATGTTCGACACTCTACTGCGGTTGGGCTGCCTGCGGCTGGGCTTGAGGCTGCGTGGGCGGAGGCTGCGGCTTAGTCGGGTTCTGCTCCTGCTGCTGCAGTTCCTGTTGCTGGCTGGGCGGCGTGACGTCGGGCAGAGTTTTCGCCGGTTCGAGGCCGGGGATAATGGGCGCAGTGTTGATCTGGCCGGTGGCCGCATCGACGATCGAGATACCGTAGCGGTCGAGGGTGCTGGCGAGGGTTTCCTCGAGAGCGGCGCGGTCCGTAGCGTAGCGCGCGCGAGCGGAGATGAGCTGCGCGTCGGCGGCGGCGAGGCCTTTCTGCTGCACCAGAACATTGGCGGTGGTCGACGCACCGAGGTGAAGCTTCTTGATTTCGGCGTCGAGGCTCTGGCGGTTGTATTCCTGGTTGGTGGTGGCAGCGTTCACGGCGGCGCGATCATTGGTCAGCGCGTACTGGTCGTTGATGACCTGCATGCGGATCTGCACATAGAGTTGCTGCAGACGCATCTGCGCCTGGCGGTATTCAATCTGGGAGCGGGCCTGCAATGCCTGAGCCGGACGGTTGCGGATGGGGATATTGAGTGTGAAGCCCGCGCCTTTGTTGGGGCCGCTGCTGTTGAACAAGTGGGAGACGGCGGTACCGTAGCCGATTGTGGGATAAGCGTTGGGCGGGCAGGCCTGACCGGTGAAGAAATTCAGGCAGCCGGGACTCTGTGAACCGCCGAGGCCCTCGGCACCGTAGAAGGCATACGCATCGAGAGTAGGCAAGAGGCCGTTCTTAGCTGCCTTGAGAGTGATCTCATCGTTTCTCATGTTGAGGATCGCCTGCTCCACGGCGGGGCTGTTCGCTTCTGCCTGGCGAACCAACTCGTCGACGGAGAGGTGCTCTTCAGGCGTCTCAGCAAGGCTGACACGATCGGTGGGAATGACGGGAGCGTTGGCGATGCGAGGATCGTCGAGGTTGCGAGTGATGGCCTGCTTCATCAGCAACTGCTGATATTCGAGATTACTTTGCGAAGCAATGAGCGCCTGCTGGTCGTTGGACATCTGGCTGCGGGCGTTCACGACGTCCAGCGGCGCCATACTGCCGATCTGGAGTTGCTTCTCGTTGTCCTTCTCGAGCGCGGTGGACTGATCGACGGCGTGCTGCTTGGACTGGACGTCTTCGTAGGCGCTGACCAGGCCCCAGTAAATGTCCTCGACCTGATTGATGGTGTAAAGGAGCTGGGAACGAAAGACAGAGTCGGCAATGCGGCGATCGTTAGTGGCCTGCACAATGAAACGGCTGTTCAGGCCCCAGCCAAAGCCCTGCAGAAGATGCTGCGTCAGCTGGGCATTGAACGTCGTAGTGTACGCAGGGCTGTAGATGTTGAGCGGACTGTCACTGGTGACGCGCGAGTTCTGGAATCCGGCCTGCAGCGCGGTGCCGGAACGAAAGCCCTGGTTATACGTGAAGTTGTACTCGTCGGTGTTGGTGGTAAGAGAGCTTTTGCCACCGCTGAAGAGGGGATTCAGCTGAGGCGTTTTCTGACGTTGCAACTGAATCGTGCCCTGCAGGTAGGGGTCGAGGTTCTCGGGAGTGGGGCCCGCGCCACTAGTGGAAACGGCGATGCCGCCGGCGCCGGTGCCGGCCACACTGGAGCCGCCGGGGCCACCGCCTGAGGTGACGGCAGAACCACCGCCGCCCAGGGTATTCGTCACCAGCGAGGTGGGTGTGCCCTGCGGAAGCTGACCGGCTTTGGTGCGAAGCAGATCGGTGTCTGCGATGTCGAGATCGAGGCGCTGAATGGCGATGTCGTAGTTATTCTGCAGCGCGAGGAGAACCGCATCGCTGAGGCTGAGATAAATCTTGCCATCCTTGATGAGAGTGTCGAGATGCGCCGAATTGAGGAAGCTGGGCGCCTGCACCGTGGTGGGCGTGTAGGGAGCGATCAGGTTCGGGAAATAGCCCCTTGGTTTGGAGAAGTCGCGCGCAGTGTCGTGGAGGAACAAGGGCTGGGTATAGTTCGGCGTGGGCTCGGGAGGAAGGCCTGGCGCGGCGGGAGCCGTCTGCTGCGGCGCCTGCGCGAACGAGGGCGCGGTACCGGCGAGCAGGCAGGAGATCGCGGCGGTGGACTTCAACTTAGCGAAGAAAGTCGATGACTTCTTTCCAGGATGATTGCGGGAAACTAACATGGGCCGTCTCCACTCCTCTGGCAGGGCAACTGCAGTTCGACGAACAGAGCGCTGATTTCGCGCCTGCATTACGACGCGGAAATGCGCGATCAAGGCCGCAAAAAACCGTTTTGGCTCCTCTCGAATACGAGGTCGGCCTCGGCCTGGTTCCGTAAACTCGTAAACAATCAGGAAAGCTGAGTATATCGTAGCGTTTCGATGGTTCCGGCAGAAGATGCGATGCCGAAAATCGTGCGACAAAGTCAGGCACAAAAGTTAAGAAATGACCGCAGACGCGAACAAAAAATACGGTTCGAACTGGAAGGTGACGCTGGCCTACGACGGCACCGATTTTTATGGTTGGCAGGTACAGCCGGACCGGGTGACGATTCAGGGTGTGCTGGCCGAGGCGATCGAGCGCGTAACCGGCGAGCCCGTGCTGCCGCAGGGGAGCGGGCGGACGGATACGGGAGTGCATGCGCGAGGGCAGGTGGCGTCGTTCTGGCTGGAGGCGGCGATTCCTCCCGAGAATCTGCGACGCGCTTTGAACCGGAAACTGCCGGATTCGGTGCGGGTCCTGCAAACGGAAAAGGCAGAGGCTGGGTTTCACGCGCGCCACTCCGCAAAGGAGAAGACGTATGCATACCGGATCTGGCGGCAGGAGATTTGTCCGCCCTGGAAGGCGCGGTTTGCCTGGGCTCTTCCGTGGCCGCTGGACGTGGCGCGAATGCAGGAGGCGGCGCGGGGGGTCGCCGGGACGCATGACTTCACCTCGTTCGCGGCGAACGATCCGGATCTGCTTGCACGACGGGCCGAGAATGATGGCGATGAGGGTCCGGGGAATGTGCGGACGGTGTTTGAGTCGGAGTGGCGCGTGGACGGGGATCTGCTGATTTATCGCGTGCGGGGCGATGGGTTTCTGCACCACATGGTGCGGAACCTGGTAGGGACGTTTGTGGATGTGGGGCGGGGAGCCATGGAGGCTGGGGAGATGGGGAGGATTCTGGCAGCACGTTCGCGGGGAGAGGCCGGTCCCACGGCTCCGGCGCGGGGATTGTGGCTGGAGAAGGTGGAGTATTGAGGGCGACGGATAGCAGGCACCAGTTAGCGACGCGGTCGTGATGCTACGCTGAAATCTCCTATGGCTTCGCCGGCACTAGCAGCTTCATGTGTTGCGCAGATCGCCGCGGATCGCCGTGTGCATCAGGCGTTCCAGTGGCTTCATCTGCAGGAGCAGCGGATCCTGCAATGGCAGGCCGATCTGGTAGCAGTACCCGCTCCGCCGTTTGGGGAGAGGCCGCGGGCGGAGTGGCTGTGCGAACGGTTTCGTGAGCTGGGGCTGAAGAATCCGTATCTCGACGAGGTGGGGAATGCGATCGCGGCGCTGCCGGGCAAAGCGGCGGACGCGAAGAAGGTGCTGCTGTCGGCGCACGTCGATACAGTATTTCCGCCGGGGACGCCGATTGGCGTCGTGCGGGACGGGACACGGTTGAGCGCGCCGGGAGCGTGTGACAACGGAGCCGGAGTGGCGGCGATGCTGGCGATTGCAGCGGCGATGAAGCAGGCAGGCCTTACGACGGAGTGCGATGTGGTTTTCATCGGCAACGTGGGCGAGGAAGGGGAAGGCGATCTGCGCGGGGTGCGCCATGTCTACCGGGCTGACGGGGCAGGTCGCGAGGCGATTGCTGCGCACATCGTGCTGGATGGGGCAGGCCATGAGTCGGCGGTGACGCATGCCCTCGGGAGCCAGCGGCACCTGGTGACGATCACAGGACCGGGCGGACATTCATGGACGGATGCAGGGCGGCCGAATCCGATTGTGCTGCTAAGCCGGGCAATCCAGCGGTTTTCTGCGGTAGCGGTGCCGGATATTCCGCGAACGTCGATGAACGTAGGGACGATCGAGGGCGGGACGGCGGTGAACGCAATTCCGGAGCGGGCGGCGGCGCGGTTCGATCTGCGGTCGACCGATCCCGAGCAGCTGGTCCGTCTGGAAGTCGAGTTGCATCGCGCGGTCGAAGATGTGGTCATGGAGGCGAATCGACAGCGCGGGGAGGCGGGCGCGGTTCGCTACAGGATTGACAAGATTGGCGACCGCCCGGCGGGTCGATTGCCGGCGGGCGCGGAACTGATGGCGCTGGTGGAAGCGGTGGATCGCCATCTGGGGATTCGAACAGATATGCGGCTGGCGTCGACGGACGCGAATATTCCGCTGTCGCTGGGCGTGCCGGCGGTCAGCATCGGCGGGGGCGGCGAGGGCGGCGGAATCCACACACATGGAGAGTGGTACGACGCGCGGGGCCGTGATCTGGGGCTGCGGAGAATCCTGTTGCTGCTGCTGGCGGCGGCAGGATAAGCCACCGCAGAGCGCATATGGACTCACCGATTCATCGGGTTATTTAGACTGGCTGACGTGAAACTTCTCATCGTTTTTTTGGGCTTGGTTCTTGGAGCGGGGCAGGCGTTTGCGCAGTCCGGACCCGTCGCCGATGCGATCTATGACCACGGCAACATTGTGACCGGCGTCGATCTGGAGAGTGCGCATCCGCAGCGGGTGAGCGCGATTGCCGTGGCGCACGGAGAGATTCTTGCCGCGGGAGACGACTTCGCCATCCTCAAGTACAAGGGCGCCCGAACGAAGATGGTGGACCTGCACGGGGCGTTTGTGATGCCGGGATTCAACGACGCCCACACGCATCTGGGTGCGGCGGGGAAGATTCGGCTGTCAGTGGATCTGACCGGGGTGAAGTCGCTGGCCGAGATGCAGAAGCGGATTCGCGCGGCCGCGCAGAAAGCGGCGCTGGGGCAATGGCTGAGCGGCGGCGGGTGGGATCACACGCTGTGGGCGAGCGGCAAGCTGCCGGATAAGGCCGACATCGACGCGGTAGCGGAGGGGCATCCTGCGATTTTTGTGCGCGTGGATGGGCACATTGCGGTGGCGGATACGGCGGCGCTGAAGGCGGCGGGCATCACGCAGGAAACGAAGGCTCCGCAGGGCGGGAAGATCGATCGCGACGCAAACGGTGAAGCGACAGGGATTCTGCGTGAAACGGCACAGGGGCTGGTTCATGTTCCGCCGCCATCGCCGGAGCAGCGGCGTAAGGGGCTGGAGTTGGTCATCGAGGATGCGATTTCGCATGGGGTAACGAGCGTGCAGGATCTTTCCGACTGGGACGACTTTCTAGTCTTCGAGCAGATGGAGAAGAAAGGCGAGCTGCCGCTGCGGGTCTCTGAGTGGATCTTGTTTGCCGATCCTCTGAACGTGGAGGAACAGGAGGCGGCGCATCATCCGCACGCGGACCGGATGCTGCACACAACGATGCTGAAGGGCTTCATGGATGGGTCGCTGGGGTCGCGGACAGCGGCGATGAACGCCCCGTATGCCGACGATCCGGGAAATTCGGGGATTCCACGCTACACGCAGGACCAGCTGAATGCGATGGCGGTGGAGCGAGCGAAGGCGGGATTCCAGCTGGGATTTCATGCGATTGGGGATCGCGCCGTGGATATGGCTCTGACTGCATTTGCGCAGGCAGAGTCTGCCGTGATGCAGCCTGCCCCCTCCCCCCCGATGCGTCGTCCGGGAGCGGCGGGTTCGGGGCCGCGGTCGATGATGATTCCGGTGAAGAAGGTGCCGCTGAAGGATTTTCGTTTCCGCATCGAACACAGCCAGGTGGTGAGCCCCGGAGATTTCAATCGCTACAAGCAGCTGGGCGTGATTGCGTCGATGCAGCCGAATCATCTGCTCACGGACATGGCGTGGGCGGGACAGCGGCTGGGTCCGGAACGGGAGAAGTATGCCTACGCGTGGAAGTCGTTTCTGGATGCGGGGGTACCGCTGGCCTTCGGGACAGATTATCCGGTGGAGCCAATCACGCCGTTTCGGGGCGTGTACGCAGGCGTGACCCGGATGAATGAGGCAGGGACGCAGACATTTCATCCGGAGCAGAAGCTGACGATCGGGCAGACGTTGTATGCGTACACGCAGGGGTCGGCGTATGCCGAATTTGCAGAGAATTGGAAGGGCAAGCTGGCGCCGGGGTATGTGGCGGATTTTGTAGTGCTGGACCGGGATCTGACAAAGGTGGCGCCGAGGGAGATTCTGGGAACGAAGGTGCTCCGGACGGTGGTGGGCGGGAAAACGGTCTACTTACAGCCGGTAGCCGACAGCCAATAGCCTGTAGCCTGTAACCCGCCGCTTTCGGATTGCGTTCGGGGACAGTGTGCGGCCATTGAACGCCACCTGGCTGCCATCCACTGAAAAACGGCTGAGCGGGGGGTCGAGCCAGTTACAATCAAGGGGATAGCGCACGATATACGCGAGATTCTGAAATCAGGAGAACCCCACACATGGCTTCTGCCGCCGTAGAACGCAATACCGCCCCATACAAAGTCGCCGATATGTCTCTGGCCGACTGGGGCCGCAAAGAGATTACGATTGCCGAGTCCGAGATGCCGGGCCTGATGGCGATCCGGAACAAATATGCAGCAGATCAGCCGCTGAAGGGCGTGCGCGTTTCCGGCTCGCTGCACATGACGATTCAGACGGCTGTGCTGATCGAGACGCTGAAGGACCTGGGCGCGACGGTCCGCTGGGCCAGCTGTAACATCTTTTCCACGCAGGATCACGCAGCGGCGGCCATTGCCGCGGCGGGGATTCCCGTGTTCGCGTGGAAGGGCGAGACGCTGGAGGAGTACTGGTGGTGCACGCTGCAGGCGCTGAGCCATACGGATGGCCAGGGGCCGCAGCTGATTGTCGACGATGGCGGCGATATGACGCTGCTGATCCACAAGGGCTACGAGCTGGAGAACGGCGACAAATGGGTGGATTCGGCGTCGACGAGCGAAGAAGAAGCGGTCATCAAGAAGCTGCTGAAGAGCGTTTACGCGGAAGACAAGCAGTACTGGCACAAGGTGGTAAAGGAGTGGCGCGGCGTTTCCGAAGAGACGACGACGGGCGTGCACCGGCTCTACAAGATGAAGGAAGTGGGCAAGCTGCTGGTGCCGGCAATCAACGTGAACGACTCGGTGACGAAGTCGAAGTTCGACAACCTGTACGGGTGCCGCGAGTCGCTGGCGGACGGCATTAAGCGCGCGACCGATGTGATGGTGGCGGGCAAGGTGGCGGTGGTCTGCGGCTACGGCGACGTGGGCAAGGGCTCATCGCACTCGCTGCGCGGCATGGGCGCTCGGGTGATCGTGACGGAGATCGATCCGATCAATGCCCTGCAGGCGGCAATGGAAGGGTTCGAAGTCACGACGATCGAGGACACGCTCGGACGCGGCGACATCTACGTGACCACGACGGGCAACGTGGACATCATCACGCTCGAGCACATGAAGAAGATGAAGGATCAGGCGATCGTGTGCAACATCGGGCACTTCGATAACGAGATTCAGATGGATAAGCTGAATCACTCGAATGCGAAGAAGACGAACATCAAGCCGCAGGTGGACATGTACACGTTCCCGGCGGAGGGCGGAAAGCCGGAGCACAGCATCTTTGTTCTGGCAGAAGGCCGGCTGGTGAATCTGGGGTGCGCGACGGGTCATCCGAGCTTCGTGATGAGCAACAGCTTCTCGAATCAGACGCTCGCGCAGCTCGATCTCTGGAAGAACAAGGACACCTACGCGATCGATGTGTACACGCTGCCGAAGAAGCTGGACGAAGAAGTGGCGCGGCTGCACCTGGAGAAGATCGGGGTGAAACTGACCCGGCTTACCAAGGAGCAGGCGGAGTACATCGGCGTTTCGCCGGATGGACCGTACAAGGCAGATCACTACCGGTACTAGCCCAGCCGGATAGAGAGTATGAGTCAGGCGAAAGCCGGGCGGGTTCGAGATGACGCTTTCCCGGCTTTTTGTTTTTGGCGGGCCGCATTCCGGATGTTATGCGTGGAGAACGAAGCGGAAGCGCATATTCTCGCCGAACCACATGATGTAGTTCGTTCCCCAGGCGTTGTTGAAGAGGCTGCAGTGGATTCCGCCGGAGAGGTCGGGCTGCTGGCGCGAGAAGTTGAGCGGGGAACGTTCGCCGACGGCGATGAGCGGCGCATCGAGGGTCTCGACGCGGAAGCTGCGGCCCGCGTTCTGATAGCCGAAGCCCGTGGAAACGGCGTGCAGGTGGCGGCTGCCGGCGGTCGACGACGTCGAGAGGAGAGATGGTTTCGCCGGATTTGTCCATCGTCCAGCCGCTCGGATCGGCCACGTTCGGATTGAACGTGAGCCAGAGCGCCTCCGGCATGCGCGTTGCCGGCTTGCGGAACCAGGAAACGAGCAATCTGCACGACGGGCTCCTCGCGGGGGAAGGTGAGTTCGAGAAACATCGCCTGCGGAAAAGCCGCGCGGCCCGAGGCAATCGACGCCGGATCGTGAATGGCGAGTTGGGCAAGCAAGTGATGGCCTGTCCGCGATCTTCCGCGATTTCGAGGCGCAGTGATGACCGGATGCCATTCGCTGGCTTTCGGCGCCGAAGCGCTCGATGTTGGGTTTGCCGAAATCCTTTTTGGCCCAGTCGGCGGTGCTGATGATGTAGTTCGCGAAGAAGCGGGAATAGTCGGCCGGTGAAAGGGTCTGGTACGTGAGGAGGGCCAGCGGGTGCTCGGCATCAGCCCAGTCGGTGCTCGGTCGACTTGTTGCGCAGCTGCCGGATGGCTCCGGTGGCGGGATCGAGAGCGACGAGGAAGTGTTCGGTCTCCAGGTCTTTGCAGGCGGATGATGCTTCGCGCCGGGCAGTTGCGGCTCTTTGGGCGCGAGGCTTCGATGCTGGTCGCGAGCCTCGGTGCGCAGCGGCTCGGGCAGCGTGTCGAGCCGTCGAAGAGGTCCTGCCGCTTTTCCTGCCAGCTGAACTCGACGACTTTGTAGTTCTTCGTATCGAGCATGGTGGCCAGGTCGGCGGGCGTGTAGTGATCGAAGTCGAGCCAGGTTTTGGTGTCGGTACCCCAGGTGTGCTCGGCTTCGAGCAGAAGCCTGGCGGAGCAGGCGGAGGTCGGTTGCGTCGCCGGATTGGAATGCGCCCCGAGTGATCCAGTCCAGGCGCAGCCGCGCCACTTCGCGATAGCGGGCGACTTTGAGCGGATCGCTGGCGACGCCGTAGATCCAGGTATCTCCGATCTCCGTGGTGACGACGGGGAGATGGCTGCGGAAGGGATCAACAGCGTTGGCGATCTCAGTGAGGTTTGTGGCAACGATGTTCGCGCTTCAGGAAACTGGCTGCCAAGATCGGCATAGATCTTCTGCGATTTCCTCCGGCGTGTGAGGACCGCTGTTATCGTCGCGCACCACGATGGCGATCGCCAGATCCGAGC
The DNA here is from genome assembly GCA_963796895.1 of uncultured Acidobacteriaceae bacterium. Classification (GTDB taxonomy): domain Bacteria; phylum Acidobacteriota; class Terriglobia; order Terriglobales; family Acidobacteriaceae; genus Palsa-343. The sequence goes on along the minus strand of CAWCNN010000008.1, from coordinate 95,249 downwards.
CGGGCACGACAGTGACGCCGCCGTAGCCGTGGTGATACATCACGACGAGCGAGGCTCCGCCTGAATCTTTCCACACGAAAAGGGGCGGCACTTCGGCGGGCGTGCTGGCATCGTTCACGCCGATGTCGAGGAAACTTGACGCCCTCCGCGGAGACGGGCGCCGATGATGCCGCGGGTGTGGCCGGGCACGTCGGTCATTTTGGCGCCGGTCGTGGTGCGGCTAAAGCGCGCATCCAGCGCGTGCGAAAGGCCGATGCTGGCCGAGATCATGGACGCGTCCATCATTTCCGTCTGCCAGTTGAAGGGGATGGCGTGCCAGGCAATGTCGCCATCGGCGATCGCCTGTCTCCATGATGCGGCGATCCTGCGGCGACGCCTGCTCGAGGTACTCGTAGACCAGCCAGGATCCGGTCGTCCATACATAGCGATGCCCGCCCGGCTGGCGGGACTGCTGCGCGATGCGGATGGCCTGGGGAAAATATTGCGAAAAGTATTTGTGGACGACGGCGGTTTGGGTATCGATGAATCCGGCGTCGAAGTGGCACTTGAACATCACCAGCACGCGACGAACGTCGGCCGCTTGGCCCTGATCCTGGAGGGCCAACAAAGGCTGTTCGAGCGCCGCTGGCCCACACCATTCCTGCACCGCCAGCAGCCATTCTGAGAAATCCGCGCCGTTTCATTCAGCTCCTCCCCAAAATCCGCGACTCCACTCATTGCTTTACTTCGCGGTCGGTTTCGGCCAGGTGCTTTTTGTAGACCGGCGAAAGCTCGCGGAGATGGGCGACCGCGCCTGGGACGAGGTCGAGAGCGGCGTCGACGTCCTCGTTGGTGGTGAGGCGAGACAGGCTAAAGCGCAGGCTGGCGCGGGCGCGGGCCTGCGGGATGCCCATCGAGTTGAGGACGTGCGAAGGCTCGGGAGAACCGGAACTGCAGGCGGATCCGCCGGAGACGGCGAGACCCTTCAGGTCGAGGGCGATGACGAGCGCTTCGCCTTCGAGATGGTCGAAGTAGATGTTAGTCGTGTTGGGGACGCGCGGCTGATCGGCGCCATTGACGCCGCATTCATCGACGCGGGCCAGCAGTGCCTTGCTCGAGGCGATCGCGAAGGTGGCCCATGCGCTCGTCGGTGCCATCGGTGAGCGCGGCGAGGGCGATTTCCGCAGCTTTGCCGAGGCCAACGATGCCGGGCACATTTTCAGTGCCGGCGCGGCGCTGGCGCTCGTGCGATCCGCCAAAGACGAGGGGCTCGAAGTGGGTTCCGCGACGCACGTAGAGCACGCCGACGCCCTGCGGCCCGTGAAATTTGTGCCCGGAGATGCTGAGCAGGTGGCAGCCGATGGTCGGCGACGTCGATAGGAATTTTGCCGGCGGCCTGGACGGCATCGGTATGGAACGTGACACCGGTTTCGGCAGCGATTTTGCCGATGGCTTCAACAGGCTGAATCACGCCGGTTTCGTTGTTGGCCATCATGATGCTGATGAGTTTTGTGTTTGGCTCGAGGGCGGCACGCACTTCGGCAGGATCGATGGCGCCGGACGGGCCCACCGACAGAATCGTAACTTCAACGCCGCGAGCTTCGGCTTTTTCAGCAGCGTGCAGGACGGCGTGATGCTCGATGGAGGTGGTGATGAGGTGGTCGCCGGGACGCAGGATGCCGAAGATGGCGGTGTTATCGCTCTCAGTGCCGCAGGAGGTGAAGACGATCTCGGCGGGGCGGCAGTGCAGCAGAGCGGCAACCTGCACGCGGGCGTGCTCGACGGCGGCGCGGGCGCGCTGGCCGAAATGGTGGATGGAGGAGGCGTTGCCGAAGGATTCGATGAAGAAAGGCCGCATGGCCTCGAACACCTCGGGGAGCAGAGGCGTGGTGGCGTTGGCGTCCATGTAGATGCGGCGCATATCCAATCTATTGTAGCGAGCGGGCCGAGGGCATATACGCGGAAAAAGGCGGCTCGCCGGGACCGACCGATTTCAGGCAAAATTAAGGGAGGGGAGTGATCCTGCAGCCATGCGCGCGCTGGTGATCGAGGACGAGGCTCGGGTCGCAGAGAACATCGCCGAGGCGCTGCGCGAGAGCGCGGGCCTGGCGGTCGATATCGCGCGAACGGGAAAAGACGGCGCGGAGCTGGGACAGCAAGCGAACTACGACCTGATCGTGCTGGACCTGATGCTGCCGGGGATGGACGGGATGGCGGTGTTGCAGGCAATGCGCGCCAACGGACAGACAGCTCCGGTGCTGGTATTGACTGCGGTGGGCGAGAAGACGTCGATCGTGAAACTGCTGAACGCGGGCGCTGATGACTATCTTGCAAAACCCTTTGACCTGGGCGAGATGCTGGCGCGGGCGAAGGCGCTGATTCGGCGGGGCAAGGGCGTGAGCCATCCGAAAATCGAGCTGGCGGACCTGGTGATCGATACGGTAGAGCGGACAGTGACGGTGGCGGGCAAGCTGGTGGAGTTGTCTCCGACTGAATACCGGGCCCTCGAGTATCTGAGCCATCGGCCGCGGTCGGTGATTTCAAAGCAGGTCCTGTTGGAGCATCTTTACGATTACAACTGGGAGCATCACTCGAACGTGATTGAGGCGCACATCTCGAATCTGCGGCGGAAGCTGAATCGCGATGGCGAGGGGCACTGGATCGAGACTCTGCGCGGGCGCGGGTACCGGCTCATGGCAGGGATGGGCGGAGGCGCAGCGTGAAGCGCTACTCACTGCGGCGGCGACTGATTGCTGCTGTGCTCCTGCTCGAGTGTGGGCTGGTGCTGGGGCTGAGCACCGCCACGCTTATGTATCTGTGGCGGGAACACCTGCGCAGTTTCGATTTCATGGTGCGCGGCCGCGCCGATTCCCTGCTGGGGCAGGTACACGATGCAGAAGATCCGAACGACGACGTGGCGATCAGCCTGGCAGCGCTCGATTTGCGCGGGAGAGACCTGTGGATGGCCCGAGATACGGGTGGCCGCACGCTGGCGCATTCGGAGGCATGGAGCGGCGAGGCGCTGAGTGAGTTTGGAACAAAGCAGCGACCGCACGATTTTCGCGATACAGGGAAAGATGTTTCGCGGGCTCGTACTCGAGGGGGTTCGGCAGATCGATGCGGAGGGCGGCAGTCCGGGAATCGCGCGACCGGTGACGATCTATTACGCCGCGCCTCTGATGCCGGTCTACGAATCGATTGGACGGGCGGCAGAGTTTCTTGTGGCGGCGAGCGTGGCACTTCTGCTGATCACAGCCGGTGTGCTGGCTCTGTTGCTGCGACGGGGTTTGGCACCGCTCGAGGAACTGAGCCGGGCGGCCGGAGAGATGACGCCGAAGCGACCCCGATTTGAAGTGCCCGAGAGTGCGCAGGCAACGGTAGAGCTGGCGGTGCTGGCGGGAGCGCTGGAATCGGCAACGCAACGGCTGGAAGAGGCGTTCGTGCAGCAGCGGGTTTTCGTGAACGATGCGGCTCATGAGTTAAAGACAGCTGTCACCATCATCAAATCGTCGCTGCAATTGCTGGCGTCGCGGCCGCGGTCGGCGCGCGAATATGCGCGCGGGCTGGAGACGTGCATGGCGGACTGCGCGCGCATGGAAGAGCTGGTGCAGCGGATGCTGCAACTGGCCAGGTTCGAGCGGGAGCCCGCGAGCGGCAACGTGGCGTGCAATGTGGCCGAAGTCGCGCGCGACGTGGCGGCGCATATGGAGCGACTGGCGGAGATTCGCGGAGTGAAGATTGCAGTGCAGGCGCCGGATTCCGCACAAACGCGGCTGGATCAGGATGGATGCGCTTCCCTGCTGGCGAACCTGATGCTGAACGCGGTGCAGCACACCCCCGAAGGTGGGTCGGTAACGGCAGTGATTTCCGTCGGCGAGCATGTGGTGGCTGAGATACGGGACACGGGACGCGGAATTGCGCCGGAGGACCTGCCGCATCTGTTTGAGCGGTTCTGGAGGGGCGATCACTCGCGGGCAAGAAGTACCGGCGGGGCGGGACTCGGGCTTTCCATCTGCAAGGCAATTGTTGATTCGTGTGCGGGGGAGATCGCGGTGACCAGTCGGCTCGGCGAGGGTACGTGCGTGACGGTCAAGCTGCCGCTGGTGGGTTCAGCGGGCGCCGTCCGGGAGCTGTCGGTGGTGAGTTAGAGATCGTGGCTTCAAACATCCACCAACGCCGGATAGATCTGGAGCAAACGAGGAAATCGCCAAAAAGAAGGGGAGACCATAAGTGGTTTCCCCTTTCTGCTGTTGCGGTCTAAACCGCGAATTCGCCGCGGATGAGGCCCTTCTCTTCGGTGAGGACGAAGCCGAGCTTGCGGGAGAGCTTGCCCATGCGCGTATTTTCCGGGAGGAAATAGATGAGAACCTGAACGACGCCTTCGCTGCGAGCAGCGGCGAGGGCGCGGCGCATCAGTTCCTCGCCGAGACCCTGCCCCTGGAAGTCGTCCGCTATGACAACAGCGAGGGTAGCGATCTGGCCGTGATCCTGACGGATCATGCGGCTGACACCGGCTATGACTTTGCCTTTCACGGGGTCGTTGGCTTCGGCGACGAGGGCGAGTTCGCGATCGTAATCAATAAAGCAGATGCGGGTAAGCCGCTCGTGCGCGGTGCGGGCGCTGAGGTCGAGTGAGGTGAAGTAGCGCTGGACCACGGTGCGCTCCGAGAGGCGGTCGTGGAAGGCGACGATCAGCGGCTCGTCTTCCGGGCGGATGGGACGAACCAGCATTTCGGCGGCGGCACGGGATTTCCAGGACCCGACATACTGTACGGGATAGGGGCGAATCGCGGGGCTAGGCAGATGATCTTCGGTGGTGCCGGGCTCATGCAGAACGACGCGCGCATCGAGGGCGACGAGGCCATCCGGGGATGCGAGCAACGGGTTGATGTCGATCTCTTTGATCCAGCGCTGCTCGACGACGAGTTCGCTGAAGCGGACGACGAGGGCGTCAAGAGCATCGAGATCGACGGGCTTGCGGCCACGGACGCCTTTCAGAGCCTTGAAGATTTTGGTCTGTTCCATCTGGTGGCGAGCCAGAGTGGCGGTGAGCGGGGGGAGGGCAAGAGCGCGGTCTTTGTAGACTTCGACAAGCTGACCGCCGGTGCCAAACAGAAGCACGGGGCCAAGTTGCGGGATCGATGCTGGAGCCAAGGATGATCTCGTAGCCTTCGAGTTTGGCGAAGGGCTGGACGGTAACTCCGAGGAAGTGCTCTGCGCCGACTTTTTCGGTGACGGACTTCTGAATGTCGCCGAAAGCGGCGACGACATCGCCGGCGGAGCGCAGGTTGAGTTTTACCCCACCGACATCGGTTTTGTGGGTGATGGTCTCGGAGTGCAGCTTGAGGACGACGGGGTAGCCCATTTCAAGGGCTTTCTGTGCAGCTTCTTCAGGCGTGTTGCGCCAGCTCGGTACGGACGGTGGGAATGCCGTAGGCGGCGAGCATCTGCTTGGATTCGTACTCGGTGAGAATGGTGCGGCGGCTGGCACGAACCTGATCGACGATACGGCCGGCAAGATCGCGGTTGGCGTCGAGGACCGAACCGGAGCGAGCAGTGGGCGTCTCGTAGAGATCGCGCAGATTGCTGGTATGCTTCCACGTCGCGACGAAGGCTTCGGCCGCCGCATCAGGATACGGAAACACCGGGATACCGGCTTTGGTGAGCACATCATTGCCGGCAGCGACGTAGTCGCCACCCATCCAGCTGGCGATGATGGGCTTACCGGTGGAACGGGCGTAAGGGACCAGGTGCTCGGCGACCTCGGTCGGATTCGTCATGCCCTGGGGCGTGAGGATCACGAGCATGCCGTCAGTATTCTTGTCTTTAGCAGCGATTTCCAACGCCTTGCCGTAACGCTCCGGCTCCGCGTCGCCGAGGATGTCGACGGGATTGTTGTGGCTCCACGCCGAGGGCAGAAACTTATTGTAGGTTGCCACGGTTTCAGCGGAGATTTCGGTCAACTCGCCGCCAGCAGTGATCAGCGCATCGGTAGCAAGAACGCCCGGCCCCCCCGCATTGGTGAGGATGGTGAGGCGCGGACCTTTGGGGCGCGGCTGTTTGGCCAGAACTTCGGAGATATTGAAGATCTCGCTGATGGACTGAACGCGCAGCACGCCGGCGCGCTGGAATGCGGCGTCGAGGACATCGTCGCTGCCGGTGAGTGAACCGGTGTGCGAGGCCGCGGCTTTGGCGGCGGCGGCAGTGCGGCCGGCCTTGATGACGAGAATCGGCTTATTCAGGGCGACTGCGCGGGCCGCGGAGAGGAAGCTGCGGGCATCGCCGATGGATTCCATGTAGAGAACGATGGAATCGGTGTTGGGATCCTGGCCGTAGTGGTCGATGAGTTCGCCGAAGGTGATGTCGAGCATCGATCCGGCTGAGACGCAGCCGCTGAGGCCAACATGCTCGCGGATGCACCAGTCGAGAATTGCGGTCAGCAGAGCGCCGCTTTGGCTGATGAAGGCGAGACGGCCGGCGGGGACCATGGCTTTGGCGAACGTAGCGTTGAGACCACCGACGGGATTCATCACGCCGAGGCAGTTGGGACCGATCGAGGCGCATTTGCCGCGAATGATCTGCGCGATCTGGCGCTCGAGAGCTTTTCCGGATTCGCCGACCTCCTTGAAACCCGGCGGAGATGACGATGGCCGAGGGACGCCGAAGTCGACGGCTTCCTGATGATGCCAGGGGACGGTAGCGGCCGGCGTAGTGACGACGATGAGGTCGGGAACGCCGGGCAGTTCGCGGATGGATTTGTAGGCGGGAATGCCGAGGATGCTGGGGCTCTTGGGATTCACGGGCCAGACGGGTCCGCCGAAGGCTGTCGCTGATGAGGTTCTGCATGACCGTGCGGCCGACGGAGCCGAGCGCTCGGTGGCGCCGATCAGGGCGACCGATTTCGGAGTGAAGATCGACGCCAGCGGGCTGCGCTGGATGCTGACCAGATCGTGAGCCGGATCGATGATGAGCGGTGTTTCAGGGGCGACGGTGGCGGAGGCCATGAGGGAGTTTCTCCTTCGAATCGGTTCAGTGCCCATAGCCGGCTTCGGCGGAGACTTTGCCGCGGAAGAGCCAGTAGGACGTGATGAAGTAGCACCAGGGCGAGGACGATGCCGAGGACCACCAGATCAGACCCACGTGAAGGGAGTGGGGTCCGGCAAGAGCACTGGCGATGGTGATGTTGCGCGGCTGGGTCGCTGGAAGACGGCAGAGAGGGTCGGGTAGAGTCCGGCCGCAGCGCCGACCAGCATGAAGACGAGATAGAGGCAGGAGGACAGAAATGCGGCGAGCGGCTTTCTTCTGTCTGCGTGAAGCTCAGGATGCCGATGAGCGGTGGCGACGACCAGCGCGGGAATGAGGAAGAGGATCGGGTGCGCCTTGTAGTTGTCGAGCGCGGAGGGCCGCACAGCGATGGTGGCGGGCAGGCTGATGAGGGTGATAGCCAGGAGCGCGATCCAGAGCGGGGTGACGGCGCGGCGCGCGCGGGCTTCGAGTTCGCCCGGAGCCTTGAGGACGATCCAGAGCGCGCCGTGAACCGCGAGGGCAATCAGCGCGACGACGCCGCCGATGACGGTGTACCAGTCGAGGATGCCGGGGTTGGGACCGACGCGCCAGTTGGTCCAGAGGGGCAGGAAGAAGTAGCTGTCGGCGCCGATGGGCACGCCGCGGATGACGTTGGCGAGCGCTGCGCCGAAGAAGATGGCGAGCAGCGCGCTGGCAACGAAGAAGAGGCCGTCGAAGAAGCTGCGCCAGACGCTGTGGTCGATGTGCATGCGCAGTTCGATGCGAGGCGCCGCGCATGATGAGCAGCCAGAGGACGATCATGAGCGGCAGATAGAAGCCGCTGAAGGAGGAGGCGTAGAGCAGCGGGAAGGCGAAGTAGAGGGTGCCGCCGCCGGCGAGCAGCCAGACTTCGTTGCCGTCCCACACGGGGCCGATGGAGCGGAAGAGCATGCGGCGGTCGTCTTCGCTGCGGCCGAGGAAGGCAGAGAGAATGCCGACGCCGAGGTCGAAGCCGTCGAGCACGACGTAGGCGGCGATCATGACGGCGACGATCCAGAACCAGATGAATCCCATTGATTTTTCCTCTCTCTAGACCGTCGTCAGCGGTTGCGGGTTCGGGCTCGTGGTACAACAGCCACGCCCGGGCCGGTGCTGATGAAGCGGTAGACGAGGACGATCCAGAGGATGGAGAGCACGGAGTACATGCCGAGGAAGCCGAGCAGGGTGAAGAGGCGCGTTGCCGGCCGAGACGTGCATCGAGTAGCCCTGCGAGGTGCGGATGAGGCCGTAGACCAGCCAGGGCTGGCGGCCGATTTCGGCGGTCATCCAGCCGGCGGTATTGGCGATGTAAGGCAGCGGGAAGCTGAGCAGGATGGGCCAGAGGATCCAGCGCGCGGAGTACAGCTTGCCGCGCCAGAGCAGGAAGGCGGCCACCACCATGAGCAGCAGCGAACCAGGTCCCGAGCCCCGCCATGATGTGGTAGCTGTAGTAGAGCAGCGGCAGGGGGGAGGGCCGATCTTCGGCGGGAATTCGTTCGAGGCCTTTGACTTCGGCGGAGGTCGTTCCGTAGATCAGGAAGCTGAGGACGTCGTTGACGGCGAGCGGATTGTCGATGGTCTGCGTCGTCTCGTCGGGCTGGCCGAGCAGCACGACGGGCGCGCCCTTCTGGGTGTGGAACAGACCTTCCATGCCGGCGATGGCGGCGGGCTGATACTTCGCGACGTAACGGCCGTGGAGGTCGCCGGTGGGAAAGATCTGGACGATGCAGGAGACGAGGCCGGCGATGACTCCGATCTTCAGGAAGAGCCGGCCAAATTCCTCGTGGGATTTCTCGAGCAGGTAGAAGGCCCCGGTCGCGGCCACGACGAAGGAGCGGTGACGACCGCGCCGCACATGTTGTGCGCGTACTGGATCCAGCGCCCAGGGATTCAGCATGAACTGCCAGAAGCTGGCGACCTGATAGGTGCCGTTGGGCAGCAGGCTGGTACGCGACGGGGTGCTGCATCCAGGCGTCGGTGACGATGATGAAGAAGCCGGAGATCCAGGAGCCGAGCCAGACCATGAAGGCGAGCGCCAAAGTGCTGCATCTTCGAGAGGCGCTTTTCGCCGAAGAGGAAGAGGCCGAGGAAGGTGGACTCGAGGAAGAAGGCGAAGACGCCTTCCATGGCGAGGGGCTGGCCGATGACGCCGCCGGTGCGGCGAGCGAACTCGGACCAGTTGGTGCCGAACTGGAATTCCATGGGAATGCCGGTGACGACGCCGAGGAGGAAGTTGATGGCGAAGATCTTCGCCCAGAAGCGCGCGGCCTGGTTCCAGCGTTCGTTGCCGGAACGGAGGGCGATGAGCTTCATGATCACCATCAGCAGCGCCAGGCCCATGGTGAGCTGGGGGAAGAGATAGTGGAAGGTCACCGTAAAGGCGAAGTGAAGGCGATGCAGTACCAGCGCGTCCATACCGTCAACATGGTAGCGAGGAGGGACGCAGGGGGAGTGTGATCAATGTCACAGGGACCGCGGGAGCCGGGAGGCGGTGCGGGGTGAGGTCGGTGGCCGCTCACCCCACAGGTTCCGGGCAGCTACTGCAGATGAATCTCGTTCTGCAGTTGCAGATCGTTCAGCACGTTGGGATGGGTCTCGTCGGTGGCCAGCAGATTATGGCAAAGGCTGCAGTCGTTGGAGAGGGTCTTGCCGTCCTTGCTGGTGTGGCTGCCGTCGTGGCAGCGGAAGCAGCCAGGATAGGCCATGTGGCCGATGTTGTTGGGGTAGGTGCCCCAGGTGATTTTCATCGACGGGAAGACATTGCGGTCGTAGATGGCGACCAGGCGTTGCGCCGATGCGTCGATCTGCGCGCGCTGCGAAGACCAGATCTGCGGATACTGCTGCGGTAGAAGTCTTCGAGGCCGGAGGCGATCTTCTGGCCGGCTTCGGCCTGGGAGGAGTAGTTCGCCTGAATCAGTTGGAGTCCTTCCTTGTGGACGAAGGGTAGGCTGGGATTCGGAGTGCCGTCGAGCATGGCCTCGTCGACGGCTTCTTCGGCGGACTGGAAGACGTGAGTGGCCTGGTTGTGGCAGTCGATGCAGTCCATCGTGCGGCGGACGCCCTCGACGGGCCCCTTGTGCGTCGGAGCTGATGTATTCGGTTTTGGACCCGTCGGGATTGGTGGCGGTAACGGCAATGATGGTCTGGAGCGTGTTGTCGGTGGCAACGTACTCAAAATTGTTGAGATGATGGCCGTGAATGCCGGTAAGGTGTGAGACCGAATCGACGCCACCGAGGTGAAGAACCAGCACAGTGCGGGTCATGGAGTTCTTCTGGTCGTCGCCGAAGGTGGTCTTGACGAGAAGCTTTTCACCGACGAAGCGGGTGGGCGAGTGGCAGGCTTCGCAGGTCTCGCGCGCCGGGCGAAGCGTGTTGAGGTTGGCCCGGATGGGAGTGGGCCAATCGTGGAAGGTGACCTCAACCAGCTGTTTGGTGCCGTTGATTTTGGCGTGAACATAGGATTTGAAGCCGGAGCCAACATGGCACTGGACGCACTCGACGTGGGAGTGAGGCGATTCCTGGTAGGCTGCCCACTGCGGTGCCATCACGTGACAGGACTGGCCACAGAAGTTCGGGGAATCCATGTAGGAGACACCGCGATAGGTAGCGGTACCTACGATGACGAAGTTAATGAAGGTGGCGATGACAACGACTTCAATGCCATGCCGGAAGGCGGCGTTGCGCAGGTCGATGGTCGGGTAAGTAGCGGGGACCTGGCCGGCGGCGATGAGGTGTCTGCGGTGCAGCCAGATGCCGATGGGAATGAGAATGAGCCCGAGGATGAAGAGACCGGGCAGAAACAGGTCGAGGACGATGCCGATGTAGGGATTGGCGGAACCAGCGTGACCGAAGATAGAAACGACCCAGAAGCCAATGAGGACAAAGGCGGAGGCGCTGGTGAGCGCGCCACCGATGAGGCTGAGAGGATTGTTGCCGTAGAAGAAAAACGGCTGGAGCCAGTCTTCCTTCAGTCTGCGCCACTGGGACATTGCGGGGACCTCTTATTCAGCGATATACGCGCTCAGCGTCAGCACGAGGAGAGTCAGGCCAATCAATATAGCGGTAAACCCGACCACCCGGCTGAAATTTATCAACCAGTGAGGCGGCGCGTCTGTGATCCTTGTCGCAGACTTACCCTCAGCCATCATGCGCTCGTATTCGTCGGGACGCCGGTTTTTGAATTCCTCTTCGCTCTCGCGGCCGGTAAAGATGACCATGTCCATGGGGAAGCTGTCGGGACGCAGGTGGGTGTTGACGAAGTGGATGGAGAAAATGAAGAGGATCGCGAGCAGGCCTTCTTCGCTGTGGATCACCAGGGCGGCGTTGAGCGCCCAGCCGGGCAGGAAGCGGGCGAAGAAAGGCGCGAACCACATGGCGTATCCGGAGAAGCCGATGACGACCATGCCCCAGAAGACGGCCCAGTAGTCGAATTTCTCCCAGTAGGCGTAGCGCTCGAACTTTGGCTTGGGACCGAGGCCGAGAAACCAGCGCATGTGGCCGAACAGGTCTTTGACGTCCTTCCAGTTGGCGATCATCGAGGTGGGACCCCAGAAGATTCCCTTCTCGCGGTTGAAGACGCCGCGAGCAAGAATCTCACGGACGTGGACGATGAAGGCCAGGGTGAGGACCAGTGCGCAGAACTTATGGAAAAAGAGGATGGTGCCGAAGCCGTCAACGAGCTTTGCAAAGCGGATGGCCCAGGGCGACCCGCTGAAGCGCATCATGAGGCCCGTAGCCGCAAGCACCAGAAATGTCGTGAACAGGACGCCGTGCAGATAGCGCTGAGCCAGGGTAAAGCGCAGAAAGTAGCGCGGCTTTTCGAGTTCGGCGCCCTGCGTCTCGGTTTCGACGGCTGGCGCTGGAAGGGGAACGGGGGCTACGGATGGCTCAGGCATTTTTCCCTCCCGGCGATTTGCTTTTGGCCTGCTGCAGGCGCGAACGGACGAGCCACAACACGGTGTGCAGCGCGAAGAACGTGAGCACGCTGGCGAGCAGCAGGTTCATGAACAGCCGGATGTAGTAGAGAGCGGGATTGAGCTTGCGATTGCGCGCGTTGGCGTGGGGCTGGTACTGGACGAAGCTGGCGTTGGCCCCTGCGTGGCAGCGCCCGCAGGTCTCGATGAGATGGCCGGGGGCGATGGGCGAATTGGGATCGGAGGCCGGCAGGACTTCGTGCGCCTTGTGGCAATCCCAGCAGCGCGCCGTTTCCACATATCCGCCGAGGAGACCGAGTTGCGAGTGGAAGGTGTCGCGATAGGTGCTGAATTTGTCACGATGGCAGGAGCCGCAGATCGGAGTCGACTGCATGCGGAAATCCGCCGAAGTAGGCTCGATGATGCCGTGGGCGGTGTGGCAGTCGGTGCAAACGGGCGCCTTTTTGTTGCCGGCAGCGACAGCCTGGCCGTGGACGCCCTTCTGGTACTGCTCGTTGATGCCGACGTGGCAACTGCCGCAGGTCGCGGCGACATTGGCGCGGTTGGTGCGGCTCTGCGGGTCGGTGTGGGGGAGGATCTTGTGCGAGCCGTGGCAGCTGGTGCAGTTGGCGGCGACGAGCAGGCCCTCTTTACCGAGGGCGAAGCCGTGTATGGAGTCGAGGTACATCGAATAGACGTTGGGAAGGTGGTATTTCTTCGCCATCTCCGGATTGCCATGGCACGTGCCGCATGTCTTTGGGATATTCAGGGGGTAGACGGTGGAATTTGGATCGGTCTTCGGGACAATCTCGTGGGCGTTGCCATGACAGCTGGTGCAGGGATGTTCAGCCTTGTTGGAATGGACGCTGGCCGCGAGGGCCGTGGCTTCATCGGCGTGGCAGGACTCGCACTGCACCTTTGCCGGATGCTCGGGGTGAGGATAGTCGTGGATGTCCTTGTGGCAGTCGCCGCACTTGAGAACGCCGTGAACCCCGCCATGGAATTTCCTGGCATCGACGCCGATGTTTTTGCCGTTGGAATCCTGCATGGTGGTGTCGCTGTGGCAGGAAAGACAATCGACATCTGCGTGCAATGGCCGTGCAGGCACGACCAACAGAAGCGCTGACGCAAAAAGAGTCAGGCTGAGAGAAGAAAGGGTCCTCATTGCAGCTCCCGTACTACTTCACCGTTATTTGCGGAGAGGGGGAGAGGCGAACTACGCGTGCTGCCTCTTCCCTTTCTCACCGCATCGATAACGGCTTGCGCTCCGGCTCCGCTATTTCTGCAGGGTGCGGATGTAGGAAACGACTTCCTTAATCTGGGCATCGCTCAGCGAACCGGCGAAGCCCTTCATTTTGCCCTTGCCGTCCTTGATGGCCGTTGTGAACTGCGCATCGCTGGCCTTCACCATCGCGGGGTCTTTGAACGAAACGATCTTCATTGCTTTCGCCATTGGGGTTGCGGCGGTGCCATCCGGACCATGGCACATGGCGCATTTGGCTTTAAAGGTGGCGGCTCCGGCGCTCTGCGCGAACGCAGGCGCCGTAATGGAGGCGGCGAGCAGGATCAACGCCGCAGTTCTGATGCAATTCATTCTTCAGCTCCTTCAGCGGTACTTGGGTCCCAAGTCCTTCCCGTTGATACCGCACGGGATTTGCCCCGGTCTGTGATATAAGCCACAGACCGAGTGCGGTTCATGTTAACGCCAGACCGCCAAGGCTGGGCCGCCGGCGGGTCAATCGTGCTCCTCCGGTTGAGAATGAGACCTCAGTTCGGTGCTGGATGGATCGGCGGGATCCTCTGCGGCGCTTTCGCGCACTTCGTGTTCGGGAGCGCGGCCGGTCAGAACAGTCCACTTGATGGGGTAGATCTCGGGATCGAAGATCACCGCATAGAAGTGCCAGACGACGATGGCGAGGGTGGCGAGGATCGCCTCGTAGAAGTGGATTGCCGTGCTGACAGCGAGGACGACACCCGCATGCGGGAGATGGGCGAGGATCCAGTCATTGAGCCACAGCAGGATGCCGGTAATGGCCATGACGATGGTGCCCCAGACCAGAGCCCAGTATTCGGCCTTCTCGGCGTAATTGAAGCGGCGATAACGGGGCAGCTGTTCGCGGCGGCCGAGGTTGTATTCGACGGTCCGTACAGCCTCTTTTGCATCGCGCAGGTCGGGGAGCATGTCTGTGAACCAGCGGCGACCTGATTTCTTCAGGGAGAGATAGACCACGTGATACACGGAAGCGCCGATGAGGATGACACCCGCAATGCGATGGATCCAGCCGCGGATGGGCAGGTGATGTTCCAAGCGAACGATGGGGGTGACCCAGAAGGCATGCGGGTACTTGAGCGCGAATCCCGTGATGACGAGGACGATGAAGCTGACGAGAAGCAGAACATGCTGCCACCGCTCGCTGAGGGTCAGCCGGACCTGGCCGGGATGCTGGCGATAGCGCGCGAGGACGGCGCGGGCCTTCCGGCGCAGGTCGATAAAGTTGTGCAGCAGCATGAGCCCAATGGTGATGGGAATGACGATGAGGTAAAAGATCCGGACGAAGTCGAGGATGCGCCCCCCCGCGGTGGTTCTGGAAAGCGTGTGCACGGGGCCTATAGCGAAGCGGCTGCCGGCATCGGTGTGGCACTGGCCGCAGGTTTTGCCGATATTCGCCCGATTGACGGTGGAACGCGGGTCGCTGGAGGGGTAGATATTGTGGACGCCGTGGCAACTGGCACAGTTGGCGACGGTCTGGCGGCCTTCATGGGCGGCGAGTCCGTGATAGCTGTCCTCGTAGGTGGGAACCCGGTCCCGCGGCATAGCGAAACCGGCCATGAGCTGCGTGTCGGCGTGGCAGCGGGAACAGGCTTCCTGCGAAACGTTCCCCATGAAGACCGGGGAACCGGGATCGCCGGGGGCAAGAATGCGGTGTTCGCTGTGGCAATCGGTGCAGGTGGCAGCCTGCAGCACGCCTTTGGAAACGGCCTGACCATGGATGCTCTGAGCGTAGGTGTTAAAGACGCCGGTGTGGCAATGCCCGCAGGTGGAGGCGACGTTCTGCTTCCAGATCCTCGAGCGGGGGTCGGAGGCGGGGAGGATGTCGTGGGTGCCGTGGCAGTCGCCGCAGGAGGCGGCATTCGTGTTGCCATGCGCGAGAGCGCGGCCGTGCACGCTCTGCCGCCAGGCTTCGACGGGGCGCACTTCGGTGAACATGTATTTCGCGGCAAGCTGCGGGTTGGAGTGGCAGGAGCCGCAGGTATCGGGGAGATGCTGCTTGCTGACCGGCGATTGCGGGTCGGTGGAAGGCAAGGCAGAGTGTGTAGAACCGTGGCAGCTCTGACAGGTGGGGACATCGCTGTTGCCGTGGTCGTGGGCGCGCCCGTGGACGCTGGCACGATATTGCTCAACCTCGCTGGCGTGGCAGGTGGCGCAAAACTGAGGACTCGACACCGCTTTGGTCACGTTGGTCGTTCCGTGGCACGTGATGCAGGTCTGCGAGTCGTTAGGATCGCCCAGGGCGGCGTGAGCCCCGGTGCCCATGGCTTTGGCCGAATCGGCATGGCAGGTGACGCAGGATGCCGAGGCGGTCTTTGCGTTATGCGTTTGCTCCGATGCACCCGCGTGGCAATCGAGGCAGGAGAGACTGGCGTGCGGTCCCTTCATGTGGGTGGAAGGACTGATGGTGATGTCTTTGCCCCGGGAGTTCTTCAGTCCCGTGGAAGCGCCGTGACACTGAAGGCAGTCGGAGGCCTGCTGGGCACGCGCGCACGGCGCGAGAAAGACGGTTACAAGAAGGAAGAGGAGAGAGACACCATAAAACAGATGACGATGAGTGATTTGGCTGCCTTCCCAGCGAGATTCCGCAGGCAGGTCTTTCGCGTTGGTCCCCATGCTTCGGCTTTCCCGATTCCGATCGGGAGTGGCTGGGATCTCCCGGTGGAATCTCCGAAACGAAACGTGTCTGCGTTCCGGTTCGGTCAAACTCTGGCGCGGTCCGGCAAAGAAAGAGACTCTGCCGGCCGCCGCTCTGGTGGCTGATGGTCTTGCAGATTACTTCTGCAGGGTGCGGATGTAAGCGACGACGTCGCTGATCTGAGAGTCTGTGAGCTTGCCCGCGTATCCCTGCATTTTGCCCACACCGGCTTTGGTTGCTTTTGTCAGCTCGGCATCCGTCATCTTCACGTCCTCAGCAGACTTCAACGAACGTACCTTCATGCTTTTGCCAACTGGCGTGTTGCCGGATCCGTCGGCGCCGTGGCACATGGCGCACTTGGCTTTGTAAGTGGCTTCACCGGCTTGCTGAGCAACTGCCGGAACAGCGAAAGAGATGCTCATCAAACCCAGGACAGCGATACGGAAGTTCACCTTCTGCTCCTTCCACAGAGGGCCGGGGAAGGAATCCCGGCCCTCCTGATGCTGCTCAGAACTCGTAATGGAATCCGAGCGTGACGTTGTTTGCATGGAAATTGCGCGGTGCGGTGAGACCGGAAGACGGCTCGGTCAGACCGGTGGGATAGGGCAGCGAGATGCAGGGCACAACCGCGGCCGTGGCTCCCGTCGACAAACTACAGTTCTGCGGGCCGGAAGGTCCGCCCTCACCGTAGCCGAAGAAGTTGTACTCGGCCTTCCAGATGAATCCCGGATGAACCGTGTAGGCGAGATCGACAAAGGGCTGCTGGTAGGTGGAGACCAGGGCGCCGGCAACGTCGCGGGCATCCTGATAGAACCGGCTCCCGTTGGAGGAATCGATGCGATAGCCCAGGTCGGAACGAACTTTTTTGTTGGGGGTGAGGTGGATGGACGCCGATCCATACTGAACCGGAGCATCCTCGAAGGCGCGGGCATGCCAGTCTACAAGTATGGTGGTTGAGCCGCGCGCGAAAACTCCCGGGCATACAGCGGGTGTCCCATCGCTGTTGAGCGTGGCCGCCCCCGCAAGACCGGCCGCAGCGCCGCTGGTAAAGCAGGTATTGGTTGCCGTGTAAACGTCGTTATATGCGTAGTTGAAGTCGAAGCCATAGTGTTCATTGGGACTCAGACTCGCGCCCAGACTGGCGATACGGGTGTGGTCGACGTGATCGACAGGACCGTAGTAAATCGCACCGGCCGCTATCTCCTCGGCATTGTTGAAAGTGTTGTTATGCCGCTCAAGGTCGTTGAATGCGCCCGAGAGGGTCATCCAGGACTTCGGTTTGAAGGTGGTGTGAACGCGGTAGCGCTGCAGCTGGCGCGGCGCAACCGGCGTCAGGGCGTTGTCGGCGTAGCCAACTTCGGCCGTTCCGTTGATGTCCCAGTTCGTGGCAGGCCGCAGAGTCACACCGAGGATGCCGGCGTTCTCTACAATCTCGACCGTCCCCTGGAAAGGGTCGACCGATGTATCCACCGGGCGGATGGTGTGATCCGCACCCTGGCCAATCTTGTGATCCTGATAGCGCCAGGTGAGCGAGAGGCTGGTCCGCGAAGAGGCGTCCCAGCTCAGCGTCAGGTTATTGGTCACGTAGGACTGCCCAAAGTATCCGGGATAAACGAAGCCCTCGATGCCGTGGGGCAGAGTTCCCGTCCCGGGTGTCAGCGGACCCGAGTAATTGATGGTCTGGTTGCCCGCTGTGGTTGGCGTGGAGAGAGTTGCCGGGGCAGGGATATTCGAATAGCCCGGCTGCTGCGCGCTGGAGTAGTTGAATTCATCGGAAAGGCTGATCGCGTCGGTGGCCTGCCACACGATTCCGTAATCGGCTGCCACGACTGCCCGGTGGGCTTGGGCATAACCGCCGCTATACGTGCTGGAACGGACGGCGCCACTCAGCCCCTGGAAGTTCTCGTAGTAATTGGGCATCCGCATGGTCCCGAGGGTGTAGCGGAGATCGCCGTTCATGGTGATTTTCGCGATGCTCGAGCTTTGGAACCGGAAGATCGACGTCGGTATCGTGATCCGGGTGGGCTGGGTACGAAGGTAGCTGGTCACGACCGCGCAGGCCGGGTTGATGACCGGCAAGCCGCCCGGCACCTGTGGAGCCGAGAGAACGGGTGTCGTGCCGAGACTGTTTGCATTGCAGGCCGAGGCCCCGTAGGGCGTCTCGCTGTCCCAGTTGCCCAGATCCACGCGAGTTCCGTTTGCTTCCTGCACCATGAACCCATTCGGGTTCAGAGTGAAATAGGTATCGGACTTGTAGCGGTTGATCTCCTCTTCAAAGGTCAGCTTTGTGCCCATCACCGGCTTCCAGTCGAGCGCGCCGGTATAGTCATCGGAACTGTTGCGTTGATACTGACGCAGCAGAGCGTCGTATTTCGCAATCGTATAGCTGGGACTCAGAGCCGGTCCTTCGAAAGTGCTGCGCGAGTAAGCGGCGCGGTAGCTGAACTTCGACAACGGAAGGAGGGTCAGATTCGTATCCGTCATGCGCCGGACGGTGTTGAACATCACCGGCGACTGGTTGACCTGCGGCCACGCCAGCGATCCAGTCGGAGCCGCGGATGGTCCAATGGGAATCGACCTTCCCGGAACGATGTTCGGATTGCCGAGCAGGTCGTAGTCAAAGTACTGGCGGTCACGCCGAAAGAGTCCGGAGAAATCGAAGAGATTGCCTTTGTAGAAGCTAACGCGGGCAAAGTCATTGGGATCCCCGCCGAAGCCGCTGCCAAAAGCAGTGAGAGAGTCAACCAGCGTGCCCTTCGCGCCGGGAAGGGCATGAAGCTGAAAGGTCTCGCCCAATACACGCGGGCCCGAGTCCATATTGACCAGCGTGTCGTACATGGCGCCACTGCCGGTGACATTGGTCATGCGCCCGCCAAGATCCACAGACTCGTGCAGCGTGTAGCCGGCGGGGGCCACCGGCTGCGTGTCCAGCGCAGGAGCCTGCGCGAGTGCGACGCCCGTCGTCATAGATACGATGGCAACTCCGATGCTCAGGCCGATACGGCCGGGGGTAGCCCTGGAGGGCTGCCGATTGGAGAGCCAGGAAAACCAGCCTGTCTTCTTCATAAAAGCCTCGCTTGAGAGAACGTCGCTCACATCAAACCTCCGACCCGTGAACCTGGTTAGCTGCTCTGTGCCGCGCCTCCCAACTACCCGGGAAGGCGCGGCCCAGACCGGTTACCGGATAAACGCCTGACTGACGTTCGAACCGTGAATCATGGTGTGGCAGCTGATGCAGGGCTGGGATGCTGAGGAGCCGGCTCCCATCCCGTGAACAGCGGCCTCGGAAACCGGACTGTGGCACTGGTTGCACAGCATGTTGACCGACGGCATGTTCAGCAACCGGGCATTCTGCGAACCGTGCGGCGTATGGCAGCCGGTACAACCCTCTGCCTTGACCGCAGCGTGCTCAAAGACGAACGGTCCGCGCGTGTCCGTGTGGCATTTGGTGCAGACTGCGTTCTGATCCGCCGTGGACCTGAGATTGGACTTGTTGAACGTGCCATGAACGTTGTGGCAGTCGCTGCAGTTGACAGCGCCTTCGTTCACCGGATGATGGAAAGGCATATCGAAACCCGCCTTCTGATCGGTGTGGCACTGGAAGCAGAGCTTGGGCTGTTCGGCTTTCAGCAGATGCTCCGGCGTCTCAGGCTGATGGACGCTGTGGCAGCTGGTGCAACCGACACCCGCCTTCGCGTGCGGGGAGCGATCGAAGTTCGGGTGGGTTCCAGCGTGGCAGCCCAGGCAGGTCTCGTCCACCTGCTTGGTGCTCAGCTTGTCGAAGCGCTTAATCTTCGTGACATCGCCGCCGCCTTCAACGTGCGCCTTGCCTGGACCGTGGCAACTCTCGCAGGTGACGCCCTTGCCGGCATGTTCCAGGGCGAGACGGGAGTGGGGGTTGGTCGAACTGAACTTCTTTACCACATCCTCGTGACAAGTGGCGCAGGTCTCCTGACCGACGAAATCCGTCGAATCCACTGCCGCCTTCGATGGGGAAGTTGACGCTTGCTGCTGGCCACCGCCGGCAGCGAGCGCCAGCCTGGTTCCTGGGAACCCGGTCAGTAGCAGAAGACACGCGATGCTGAGTAGGAAACGGCGCATGCGTATTCACCTCGCGCAGCAAATGGGGACTTCGAACATCCTGGGACCCCTGGATTGCTGAAATTACGGCTTCATGTACTCGTGGAGAATAACGGGGCGCGGAATCGACCCACAGTGATGTAAATCACAGGTCGAGGTTACTTTTGGCGCAGTGATTTGTATCACTTAGCAGCAGCCAGGCCAGAGCGCACCGGCGTGCACGAACGGCGCCCGGGATCCGCTTAAGTGCCTTGGAATGCGCGGATCGGCGCCGGCGTCCTGGGGGAAGGACCACGGAGATCGCTCCTCCTTTAGCGTTATTGCCATGATTCCGGGCGCCGGGCGATCGCCATTACGAATTTGAGATGGCCGTGTAAACCGAGTTGCGGCTACTTTGTCACCTGTGCGGCATTTGCAATCCCGTGGCGCGCCGTGCGGCGTCGATCGAGCCAGGCGCGCCATGCGTCCATCCCTTTGCCAGTCGAACAGGAGACTTCGAGAATCTCAATATCGGGGTTGATCTGTCGCGCGTTGGCTTTAGCGGCTTCGATATCGAACGGCACGTAAGGAAGAAGATCGACCTTGGTGAGAATGCACAGCGTCGATTTGTGAAAGATGGAGGGATATTTGAGCGGCTTGTCTTCACCTTCGGTAACGCTGAGCAGGACGATTTTCGCCTCTTCGCCGAGGTCGTAGCTGGAGGGGCAAACGAGATTGCCGACGTTCTCAATAAACAGAACGTCGATGTCGTCGAGCGACCATGCTTCGAGATGGCGCTCGATCATCTTGCCGTCAAGGTGGCAGACACCGCCGGTAACAATCTGCTGGACGGGGAAACCATAGCGGGCGAGTCGTTTCGCATCGTTTTCGGTTTGCAGATCGCCGGTGAGGACAGCGACCTTCTCGTCGGAGTTAAACGAAAGCCAGGGTGTTTTCGAGGAGAGTCGTTTTGCCCGAACCGGGAGAACTGATGAAGTTCAGGCAGAGGATGTCGTGTTCCTGCGAAGCGGCGGCGGAGGTCGAGCGCGATGCGTTGATTTTCGTTGAGCACTTTCTGTTCAACCCGTACGACGGTCATGGTTCCTCCACTTCGATGAAGGCGATATCGAGCTGATCGCCGCTGACGAATTTGGTGCGGGCCGCCTGACAGCGCGGACAGGGAGCATCGCTGAACGGCGAGACATCCGATGAGGGAAACTCGTGGCCGCAGTCCTCGCAGCGATTCACACGCGGGCAGGTTTCGGTGGTGAGCACGACTTCCTTGTCTTCAGTTTCGGCCGTAATGCATTCGAAAGCAAAGCGCAGTGCGTCGACATCGACCCCGGATAGCACACCAATCCGCACGCCGATGCGGATCAGCTTCGATCCGGGGCGGCGTGCTGTTTCTTTCTGTCCCGCTTCGAGGATGGCGCTGGCGATGCCCACTTCATGCATGCGGAATGCCCCGGCGCCGACCGGCAATATATTGATGATGGATCATTGATCCCTTGGGGTGGGAAGCAATCGGTTCGGCAGATGCCCCTACCAATACCAGCTTTCTTCAACGGCCGCCAACTGCAGGCCAGGAACTTCCGGCTGCGGGAGGACAGGCTCGTCGGCCCCGATCTCCGACCATTGCCCGACCTGGGCGATCGCGTGCTCGAGCAACAACTCCAGCGAGGCCTGCACGGGCGAGGTCAGTTCCGTACCCCAGCCGATCGTCCGCGGCTGGATTCCGAGTACGACCAGCTGCGCGGGGGCGTTGCCGATGAGCCGCATGGAGCCGATGAGGTCGGAAAAGCCGAGGAGATGGACGCTCTTCGAAACGGGCAGGTCGGCAATCGCATCGCCTTCGTAGCGGAGCACGGTGCCGGGCTGGGCGCCGGCATCGATGGCGTCCAGCGCGAGCACATGCGTGAAACCGTCCAGCGGATAAAGGAGGTCGAGGCCGAGGGTGCCGCCTTCGATCAGCGGAATCGATTGTGGGAAGCGGGCGTCGGCACGCAGGCGCTGCAGAGCCAGCATGCCGACGGCGTCGTCGGTACGCATCAGGTTGCCGAGACCCAGAACTGCAATGCGGGGGACGGCGGTGTGCGGAACGTTCATCGATCCCAGTCCCTCGTGCGGTGGATTTTGCGCTTGCTGAAGATATGTTTCGGTTCGAGGCGCGCAATTTCCAGCTCTTCGTCGATGGTCTGGTCATCCACGAATTTGTAACCGCTGAAGATGCTTTCCATCTCTGCGTTGCGCTCGGTCATCGCCACCAGCACCGCGCTGTAGACATGATGGATGAAGAATCCCATCAGAAAAAACATGAAGAGGAAGTGGACGAAGCGGATCCACTGGATGTCGATGGCCCGCGGAATCCAGCCCACGAAGAACCGCAGAGTGGGTGATCCTTCGACTGTGGCGAAGAGCACCAGCCCGGTTACGCATTCACAGGCAATCATGAAGTAAACGATGATGTAGGTGAGCCCGGCCAGAGTGTTGTGGCCGATCTGCTCGAAGGGCTTGCGCTGACTGGAAGGTGTAGTAACGAACCATCGCCCTGAGGCTTTTCCACTGCCGCTGCGTGAGCGGGCATGAACTGACGCCAGCGAGCCCAGTGGTTGCCGGCGAAGAACCAGTAGATGCGAACGATGAGCGCGCCGATCAGCTCGAAACCGGCGATTTCGTGGATGAAACGCACCGTCCCCATCGTCCACTCGCGAGGGCCGTGGAAGATGAGAAAAGGGTGATTCATGTAGAGGCCGGTCCAGGTAAGCACTGTGACTGCGGCGACAATGCCCCAGTGACTGAGGCGGACCGGGAGCTCCCAGACGTAGACGGGGACGAGGTGTTCCTCGCCCGCCGCGACATGTTGTTTCGGAGCGGGACGAACGAGAGTCGCCATCACTTGCCTCCCGCGAATACCTGAGCCACCGTAACAGGGAGAAGACAGGCAGCCCCCTCCTGTTCCGGCAGAGCGACGACTTCAGGGCCATAAGCTGCGGCCGTTTCCGTCGACCACGTGCACGGCACAGGCCAGGCAGGGATCAAAGGAATGAACAGTGCGCATCACTTCCAGAGGGCGTTCCGGGTCGGCGATGGGTGTGTTGAGCAGAGCGGCTTCATAAGCGCCGCGCTGGCCGTGCGCATCGCGTGGACCGGCGTTCCAGGTGGAAGGAACGATGGCCTGGTAGTTGACGATTTTCTTATTTTCGATTTCGACCCAGTGCCCGAGGGAGCCGCGCGGAGCTTCTTCGAGTCCGAAGCCTGCGCACGACCTGGGCCAGGTCTCAGGGTCCCACTTGTCGCCGTTGTGGATGCGCACGTCGCCGTGCGCCATGTTGTCGTCGAGCTGGGCGATCCACTCCGGCAGCTTCTGCACGACCAGGTCGGCCTCGATGGCCCGAGCTGCGATGCGGCCCAGAGTAGAGAAGAGTGCTGTCGGCGGAGCATTGAGCTTTGCCAGAACCGCGTCCACGGTCTTCTTTACCTGATGCATCGCCGGAGGCATAGGCCACCAGCGTGCGGGCCAGCGGTCCCACTTCCATCGGTTTGTCGTCGTAACGCGGCGACTTCAGCCAGGAGTACTTGGCGTTGGTATCGAGTTGCTCGAACGGGGGCTGCGGACCCGAGTAGCTTCGGGTTCGTCTCACCCTGGGCAGGGTGACGGCTGACCTGATCGCCGTCCGAGTAGTCATACCAGGAATGGCTGACGTACTCGGATGACTTTTCCCGGGTCGACAGGGTGAACCGTTGGAGAGGTCGCGGCCCAGAATCACGCCGCGGGGGAAGAAGAAGCTGGCAGGATCGTTGACGCTCGCCCGAAGGCATGTCGCCGTACGCCATGAAATTGCCGAGCCCTTCGCCATAGCCGAACCACTGCTTGTAGAAGCCGGCAATCGCGAGCACGTCGGGAATGTAGACCTGCTGGACGAAGGTATTGGCACGAGCCGCAAGCTCATTAAAGAGCGTGATGCGTTCCGGATTAATGACGGCTTCCGGCTCGTTGCCATCGATTGCGGTAGACATCCCACCCACGAGAAACGTCTGCAGGTGAGGATTCTTACCGCCCAGGACCGCGTGGATGCGAATGAAATCCCGCTGCATGTCGAGCGCTTCGATGTAATGCGCGACCGCAAGCAGGTTCGCTTCCGGCGGCAGTTGGTAAGCAGGGTGTCCCCAGTCACCGCTGCTAAAGAGGCTCAACTGCCGACTGGCAACCAGCGCCTTGACGCGGTCCTGGACTCCCTTAAATACGTTGTGCTCGACTTCGGCCATTCCGAGATAGACTGCGCCAGCTGCGAAGTCTTCGCCGGATCGGCCTTCAAGGCTAAGGTCACATCGACCCAGTCGAGCGCATGAAGGTGGTAGAAGTGGACGACGTGATCCTGGACGTTCTGCGCGCCCGCGATAATGTTGCGAACCAGGCGGGCGTTGTCCGGAACCTCAATGCCGAGAGCGTTCTCGACGGCGCGAACCGAGGCCAGCGCGTGCACCGTGGTACAGACGCCGCAGATGCGCTGCGCCCATATCCAGGCCTCGCGCGGATCGCGGCCGCGCAGGATGAGTTCGATGCCGCGGAACATGGTGCCGGAGCTCCAGGCGTCGGTGACGCGGCCTCCGTTGACCTCCGTCTCGATGCGGAGGTGGCCTTCAATGCGAGTTACGGGATCAATGACGACGCGTGCCATCAGTTCGCCTCCGTCGTGATTCTTCGTATCCGGTTCTGCTTTGACAGCAGGACTGCCGTTGGGATGGTAGTGGTCGCGGACCACGTGTCCAACGGCATGAGCCGCGGTTGCGGCAGCAACGCCGGCAACGACCGTCCAGCCGAGTTCGGCGGCGGTGACATCCACTCCGAATCCAGCCGGGCGCGGGAGCCGATCGTAGAACGGCGACTTGGTATCCCAGAAGTGGGCAGAGGCACAGCCGATGCAGCCGTGGCCCGCCTTCACCGGCCAGCTGGTCGAGTCGTTGTAACGGACGGTCGGGCAGTTGTAGTTCGTCTCCGGCCCCTTGCAGCCCATCTTGTAAAGGCACCAGCCCTTGCGGTGGCCCTCATCTCCCCACGCCTGCACGTAGCGACCGGCATCGTAGTGAGCGCGCCGCTCGCACTGGTCGTGGATCAGCTGGCCATAGGCGAAGAGCGGGCGATTGTCGCCGTCGAGGGCAGGCAGCACACCAAAGGTGAGGTAATGCACCAGGACGGCGGCCGTGTTCGTGGGATTGTGCGGGCAGCCGGGCAGATTGACAACCGTGATTCCCGGAACCGCCTCATGCAGACCAAGGGCCCCGGTCGGATTGGGATTCGCTCTCGGCAAGCCACCGTCCCATGCGCAGGACCCGATGGCGATGCAGGCAGCAGCGCTGGCGCACACCTCGCGAGCAATGCTCAGCGCCGTGCGTCCGCCGATCGTGCAGTACACGCCATCGTCGGCGGTGGGAATCGAGCCTTCGACGACGACCAGATACTTGCCCTTCTCCTCTTCGACCACGCGCCGGAGGGCGGCTTCGGCATGCTTGCCGTAACCGGCCATAATGGTTTCGTGATACTCCCAGGAAAGGGTCTCCAGAACCACTTCTTCGACCGTGGGATGCGTGGACCGAAGCATGGCCTCGGAGTTGCCTGCGCAATCCTGAAACTCGAGCCAGACGAGGGTGGGTTTGCGTTTCTGGCTCAACGCACCGGCGATGCTCTGCGCATAGCTGTTCGGGAGCGCCAGCGTCGCGGCCATCGTGCCGCAGAACTGCATGAAACGCCGGCGCGAGACACCGCGCCTTTCACATAGATTCCAGAACCGACTCGTCTGTGGCCATCCGGCCCTCCTGTTTGCTTTTCGGAAACCTGGAGAATTGCAGACAGACCCTATCTCTGGGGAAAACCGCTTGTATGTGATTCCCATCACCGAGTGCTGTTCCGGCGCTTCCGTGTCGGCTTCAGCCATGAAGCAGCAGCGGATGGGGGTCGGCGCGTGACCCCCGTCACACCGGCTTGTGGCAGCAGTCACAGCAACGGAGAGGGGGTGGCGGGAGACTCTCCGACAGGGAGGTTTTCCGTCATGAAAACCCTCGACGCAGCTGTCACCGGCAAGCGCACCTTCGTGGTGCCGGACAAGCTTCTCTTGCGACCGATCTGGAGGATGCGGACTATCTGATTCCTCATGCCGTGGCTCAGGCGCGCGCCTGCGGCAGCACCCTGACTCTGGTGCACGTGATCCCGCCAGGACAGGGTGTGCCTCTGGACGCGAGCGCGATTCCCTATCTGGATGTCGCTGAAATGAAACAGGAAGCGGAACGAAAGCTGCAGCGGGTTGCTGCGCAGGCGCAGGCCAGCGGAATTCCCTGCGACGTGATCATAACGGAGGGTAATCCACGCGAACGGATCACGACCCTGGCAAGGGAGATGCATGCGGGCCGTATCATCGCAGGAACCCATGGCCGGCAGCATCTGAAGAAGTTCCTTCTTGGTTCTGTCGCGCACGAGATTCTTCGCGCGGCCGAAATGCCCGTCTGCACGATCGGACCCCATGCGCATGAGGCATCGTCCTTCGGCGCGCCGCGGAAGATCCTGCACCCGGTGTCGTTGTGCGCCGGGTACGAGGAAAGCGCGCGGATGGCGATCGAGATGGCCCAGTTCTACCGGGCGGATATCACGCTGCTGCATGTGCTGTCGCGCAGCGTGCAGAACCAGCCGGATGCCGACCGCGTGGTGGACTGGACCCGGTCGGAGATGCAGCGCATTATCCCCGACGAGGCGGCGCTGTGGACCCACACCAGCGTTCAGGTGGAGATTGGCGACGTAGTGGAAGAGGTGGTGAGCGTCGCGACTGAGACCAGTGCGGACCTGATCGTGCTGGGCGTCAACGCCGATGTGTCGTTCTGGCCGATTCGCGGCGACGACACGGTGTACAACATCATCGCGCAGGCCAGGGTGCCGGTGCTGAGCGTCCGGCATGCGACCGGGACGGGCACGTAAGAAACGGTGAGCCGCCGTCAGGACGCAGTTGCACCAGCCCGGAGCCTTCTCTTGCCGTGATCAGGCGCGCATGCCGATGACGGAGAGCATGCGTCCGGTGAATCCCTGCTCAGCCCGATACGAGAAATAACGGTTGTTCTGGCAGCGCGTGCAGTCGCCAACGACGGTGATCGCCTCCGGACGCAGGCCCGCGTCGAGAAGCTGACGGCGATTGGCCTCCATCAGGTCCAGATGCAGCGACGGGCCGATGTTGCTGTGGCCTGGAGCGCGGGCGGTCAGGAACAGCATCGGATACTTCTCCCGGATCGGATCCGAGTCCGACACTTCGTGGAACAGATCCGCTGCGTAGCTGAACTGCGATCCGAACTCAGTGCGAATTTCCTCGCCGACCGCGTAGCAGCACGGGGCGATCCCGGGCCCAACGGCTGCGATCAGCTCCTCGGGGCGGCTGCGGAAGGCGACCCGCATCTTTCCTACCCCGCTTTCGACGATGCGTTTAACGGTACCGCGCCAACCGGCATGAAAGGCTGCGACAGCTTTCTTCTTCACATCGGCAATGAGGACCGGAATGCAGTCGGCGGTCTGGATGGCGAGGAGCACTCCGGGCTGGTTCGTCATCAGGCCGTCCCCCTGGCATTGATTCCCGTCCGATAAATCATGCTCGCCGACAGTGAGGACGCTGGAGGAGTGGATCTGTTGCAGCGTGACGAGCTTCATGTCCGGAGGGGCTCCGAGGGCTCTGAGGAAGCGGCGGCGGTTCTCAAGGACATTCTCGCGGGCGTCGGACTGGGTAAATCCCAGGTTGAGTTCGCCGCTACGCTGCCCAGGACGGTAGACGGTGGAGACACCGCCGGTGCGTGTGCTGAAGCCGTGGATGAGCCATGGCCAAGCGTCCCAGGACGGGGCACGGACGATTTCGATCCGCGACTTGGCAACGCGACGCGCGCGCTGGGGCTGGATTTCTTTGTGCTCCGGTACGGACTCGCGCTTCCGCCGGCGGCTGAGCGGGGACCGAGGAGTCGAGGTGAGTTCACCCTGGGTGATCAGTTCGTCGATAGGGTCGGGAGCAGCAGCGCGCGGAGACGGCATTCTGTGTCCTATTCTATCGAGCCGATTTGAGCGGAGATTCCTGGACGCCGCCGGATGAGCGGACTGCAGCGGGGTACGTGAACTATATTGTTCGGGACTCGAATTTGAGGTGGCATGTTGGTTTCGCGGCTGCGCAACGCTCTCTCGCTCACGCCTGGACTGGATCGCAGGGTCGGCTTTCGCATGATGCCCCTGGTTTATCTGCTGGCCATCGCGGCTCTCTCTCCACTGTGCTTTGGTCTGGCGGAGCCACCACATGTAACGACAAGCCCCGCTGCGGGAAGCTTTACGCTTGCTCACGACGGAGTGGCGGCAAGGCTGTGGGTGGATGCCGGGGACTGGCCGGGGGTGATCCGCGCGGCACACGATTTGCAGGCGGATATTCAGCGGGTGACAGGCGTCTCGGCAGCCTTCAGCGATGCGACGAAGCCGCCGGCCGGCGATGTGGTGCTGATCGGAACGATCGGGAAGAGCGCAATGATCGATCGGCTGATCCGCGAGCGGAAGATCGACGTCAGCGCGATCCGCGGAAAGTGGGAGTCGACGCTGACGCAGGTCGTGGCGCATCCGCTGCCGGGTGTGAAGCAGGCGCTCGTGATCGTGGGGAGCGACAAGCGGGGAACCATTTTCGGAATCTATGGCTTGTCTGAACAGATCGGCGTTTCGCCATGGTACTGGTGGGCCGACGTGCCGGTCGCGCACAAGGACGCACTGTATGTGGATGCGGGGCGGTGGATCGAGGGCGAACCAGCGGTAAAGTACCGCGGCATCTTCCTGAATGACGAAGCCCCGGCGCTCACCGGCTGGGTGAACGCGAAGTTCGGCGGCTACAACCACAAGTTTTACACCAAAGTTTTTGAACTTCTCCTGCGGCTACGGGCGAATTTTCTGTGGCCGGCGATGTGGAACAGCGCGTTTGCGGCCGACGATCCGCTGAACGCGAAGCTTGCGGACGAATACGGCATCGTGATGGGCACCTCGCACGAAGAACCGATGATGTGTGCCGAGAAAGAATGGAAGAAGTCCGATGGTCTATGGAATTACGTGACGAATCAGAAGCGCATCGAAGAGCACTGGCGCGGCTGCATGGAGCGCGACAAGAACTACGAACAAGTCGTTACGCTGGGCATGCGCGGCGAGAACGATACGCCCATGTCAGAGGCCGGCAATACGCAGCTGCTGGAGAAGATTGTCGCGAATCAGCGGGAGATTCTGAAGGAGACGGTGAATCCGGACCTGAGCAAGGTGCCGCAGGTGTGGGCGCTTTATAAGGAAGTACAGGGCTACTACGAGCGCGGCATGCGCGTCCCCGACGACGTCACGCTCCTGTGGAGCGACGACAACTGGGGCGACCTGCGGCGGCTGCCGACAGCGGAGGAGCGCAAACGCAGCGGCGGAGCGGGCATTTACTACCACTTCGACTACGTCGGTGGCCCGCGTTCCTACAAATGGCTGAACACGAACTACCTGCCTAAGATCCACGAGCAGATGAACCTCGCGCTGCAGTACGGGGCGACGCGGATTTGGGTGGTGAACGTCGGCGATCTGAAGCCGATGGAGTATCCCATCTCGTTCTTCCTGGATATGGCGAGGAATCCGGCGCAGTTCAACCACGATGACCTGCAGCAGTACGCGCAGGATTGGGCGGCGCAGCAGTTTGGGCCGGAACATGCGAAGGAAATCGCCGCCCTGCTGACCGCGTACACAGAGTACAACGGGCGACGCAAACCGGAGTTGCTGGAGCCGGACACGTTCAGCTTCCAGTACTTTGACGAGGCGGATCGCGTTTTCGACGCATGGAAGTCGCTGGCGGATCAGGCAGAGAAGGTCAACAACGAGCTGGATCCGAGGTATCGCCCCGCGTATTTCGAGCTGGTGCTGTATCCACTGAGAGCTTCGGCGATCGTGAACGAGCTCTACATCACGGCAGGACGGAACCACCTCTACGCAACAGAGGGCCGAGCAAGCACGAACGATCTGGCGGATCAGGCACGAGCGCTGTTTGCG
This sequence comes from uncultured Acidobacteriaceae bacterium, assembly GCA_963796895.1. GTDB lineage: Bacteria > Acidobacteriota > Terriglobia > Terriglobales > Acidobacteriaceae > Palsa-343. The sequence continues at coordinate 65,286 of CAWCNN010000008.1, read as the reverse complement.
GAAGACGCGCAGCTGAGCGACGAGTTCAACCACAAACTGCTCAACGGCAAGTGGGACCACATGATGGATCAGACCCACATCGGCTACACGTTCTGGAACGAGCCGCCAGTGAATGCGATGCCGGCTGTGACCGAGGTGCAGCCGCTGCCCGGGGCGCATATGGCCGTGAGCATCGAGGGTGCACCCTTTTCGGTTGCTGGCCCATTTCCGCCGCTGACCCTGCCCGCGTTCGACGATTTCAACCGGCAGACGCGGTGGATTGACGTGTTCAATCGCGGGGATCAGCCGTTCGCCTTTATGGCCACGGCGGATCAGCCGTGGATTCGCGTAACCCCGGCTTCGGGCGAAGTCGCGAAGGATCAGCGGCTGCAGGTCAGCATCGACTGGGCGTCGGTTCCGCAGGGAGACGCGTCCGGGGCGGTCGTGATCCAGCAGAAGGACGGGCCGGCAGTGACAGTACGGGTGCAGGCGCAAGAGCCTGCAACGCCGACGCGGGATGCTCTGGAAGGATTCGTCGAAGCCAACCATCTCGTGTCGATCAACGCGGAGCACTACACGGCGAAGACGGCGGCGGCCGCAGGTCCTTCAACCAAGGTCCAGTGGGAGAAGCTGCCGGATTATGGCGAGACGCTGGGCGCGATGACGGTACTTCCTGTGACGGCGGCGAGTGTGGAACCACCGCAGCCGGCACCTGCCCTCGAATACCGCATGTATCTGTTCGACACCGGAAAGTGCGATGTGCAGGCGATTCTGGCGCCAACGATGAACTTCGTGCCCGGGCGGGGGCTGCGCTATGCGATCTCATTCGACGATCAGCCGCCGGTGGTGGTCGATGCGCTGGCCGATAATTCGGAGAAAGCGTGGGCGGAGGCGGTGAGCGATGGCGTACGCAAGGTTACGACGACGTTGACTGTGGATCATCCGGGGTACCACACGCTGAAGTTGCGCATGGTCGATCCCGGCGTCGTGCTGGAGAAGCTTGTGGTCGGATTCGCCGATCCTGATGCGGAGCGCTTCCGGCGATTCTTCGGAGGCAGTGCGTCCATGATTCCGGAGAGCTATCTGGGGCCACCGGAGAGCTATTTTCGGACAGCTTCGAAACCGACCCATTAGCGGCCGAGCGATGGATCGGGCGAGCGGCTGGTGTTCAGGTCGATGAACGTCTGGTCTGAATGCGGGAGGCCGGGCGCGTAGCAGCGATTGTCTGCAGCGTAGGTTTGGGCGCACGCCGCGGTATTCTCGGGCCGGCATGGAGACTGCGCATATTGCCAGACGAGGACGTGGGAGAAGCCTGATTTCGCCGGATCGAGAGATCGGGAGACGACGCACCCCGGAGAGGGCGGGCAGCGGTCATTCCAAATCCACAGCTTTGCACCGGGAAAACGTGCAGCGATGTCCTGCGCCGTGGAGACCATTTTCGAGCCTGAAGGGACTGGAATTCCGGAGCAATAGACTCCCGCTCTATAAGACGAGTGGGTGACCTTGTCGATCCACGCGCCAATGTAGGCGGCCTGCTCCGACAACAGACTGCCTCCTTCTTCCTGGTCGAGAAAGATGAGCGCTGCGGGTGGAAAGCCTTCGTGCTTCGCGGCGGCGATGGCGGCGGTGGCATCCTGCTGGCCGAGTTCGGCTGCGTTTCGGTCTTTGAGCTGAGCATCGACGCGGCCATTGAAGAGGATGAGAAATCCCAGGCTGGCGGCGCGAACTGCGCTACGCTTCCCTGCCCACGGATTGCTGTTCATCCCGGGTGGATTGTTCAGCCAATAGCCGGTGTAGGCAAACGTCTTGTGGAGCGCGGGCAGAACGTCGTCGCCGGGATATCCGTTCTTGTCAAAGCCGATATAGTTCATTTGCGCTCTGGCAGAAACGGCGAAAGATAAAACACCCGCGGTGGCGAGACAGATCAGCAGAGCCGTCTCCCGCCATCGCGTGGATGAGAACGGACGAAGGCGAACCGGCGTTAACCGCTGCATCCGGAACAGCCTCATCGAGAATTGGATGCCTTTGCTCCTACCACTCGACCAACTCAACGCGGCGATTCTTCGCTCGTCCCTCGTCCGTGCCGTTGGGAGCGACGGGCGAGTACAGTCCGCAGCCAAAAGCGTCCAGCCGATTCGCCGCGATTCCCATCCTCCCCGTCAGTTCCCGCACCACGCTGGCCGCGCGCCTCCGGCTCAGATCCAGGTTGTACGCCGCCTGCCCCTGGTTATCGGTGTGCCCCACCACATGCAGCCGCATCGAGGGGTCACTCTTCAGCAGCTTGGCGATTTCGTCCAGCGTTGGCTGCGACTCGGCTTTCACCACATCCTTATCGGTGTCGAAATACACGCCGTAAAGCGCCACCCTGCCGGAATCGTGAAGCGCCTGCCGCATGTCGCCGGCGTTCACGAAGGTCATTTTCTTTTCCATCTGCTCGGGTGCTACGACCACCACCTGCACCAGCACACGGGCCTTGTGGACCTTCCCCTGCAACCGCTGCGGGATAATACCGTCTCGGTAGGCCGTCACAAAGACCTGATAGTAAGTCGGATTGGCGTCTTTGCTCTGGCCTACGAGCATGTGTTCATCCGCTTCGTCATAGGCAAGGATCTGCCCAAGATCACTGGCATCCGCAGCATTATTGAATGTGGGGCCGAACCAGCCGGTCTGCCCGGCGGTTTTCTCGTACAGCGTTGCGATTCCCAGTCGCTGGAATTCCAGCTTGTAGTTGCGAAACAGCTCTGCCGGTGACCGCCCATCCGGCGCCAGATACGTGTAGTAGCTCACCAGTCCTTCGATCTGTTTGCTTTTGGTATAGGCCGCCGGCACAAAGGTCTTCTGCGGGCCGAGCGGCAACAGGTACTCATCGAATTTTGGCGCGCGATATCCGATCAGTTCGCTGCCCTCATAGCGCTTCATTCCCGCCGGATCCTTCGAGCCGGGCACATCCTGCGCCTTCGCCGCCGATCCTGCGGCGAAGCCGATCAGCGCGACCGCCATGCCCACTGCAGCCATCCCTGCGGCACCCGATTTCCGGAAACTTCTGCCGCTGCACCCGCTCCAGCCCTGGTGTGTGTCTCTGGCCATGAAAGCGCTCCTTCCCCTCATTGAATTCAGTGCATGTTACCCGAAGGAGCGTTTCACCCGCACGAGCTTTTATTCAGGACCGGATGCGGGGATTGACGACCATATAGAGCACATCGGTGGCGAGGTTCACCAGCACATACGTCAGCCCGATGGCCAGGATGCATCCCTGCAGCAGCGGATAATCGCGGTTCGAGATCGCCGAGACGGTGAGTCGGCCGATGCCGGGCCAGCTGAAGATGGTCTCCGTTACGATAGCGCCGGCGAGCAGTGCTCCGAATTGCAGGCCGATGAGGGTCAACACGGGAATCATGGCGTTGCGCAGGGCGTGCTTGTAGACGACGGTCCGCTCCGGCAGGCCTTTGGCGCGCGCGGTGCGGATGTAATCCTGGCCGAGCTCTTCGAGCATCGAGGTGCGCACCATGCGGGTGAGAATCGCGGCCAGCGCACTGCCCATCGTGACCGAGGGCAGGATGAGATGCGACAGATCGCCGGCGCCGGAGACGGGAAGCCATCCCAGCTTGATCGAGATGAGGAGGATGAGGATCGGGCCAAGCGCGAAGGCCGGGAAGGAAAGGCCAAAGAGGCTGACGACGCTGAGAACGTGATCGCGCGTCTGGCCGCGGTGAAGCGCGGCGCTGATGCCGGCGGGGACAGCGAGGAGCAGCGCGATGATCAGTGCCGCGGCGGTCAGCTCGACCGTGAACGGATAGCGCGTGAGCACCAGGTGGGTAACCGAGTCATTGAGGCGGATGGATCGGCCAAGGTCGCCGTGCAGGACGCCGCGCCAATAGCGAACATACTGCGTTTTGAGAGGCAGATCGAGGCCGTAGGCATGACGCAGCGCCACGATGTCGGCCGGGCGCGCGCCTTCGCCGAGCATCTGCTCCACCGGGTCGCCGGGAACGATGTGGATCAGCAGAAAGACGACGGAGACGACCAGCCACAGGACCGGAAGGGTAAAGCCGAGGCGCGCGAGCAGCGAGCGGAGAAGCCTCTTCATCCTGCGGCTTCCTCCGCAGCCGGGTCGAGTTGCTCGACCCGCACTTTGCTGATGCGGCGGCCGCTCATCTCCAGAACCGTAAGGCGGCGGCCTTCAAAGTCGATGGATTCGCCGCCCTGGGGGATCCTGCCGAGGCGCGTGAGCAGAAATCCGGCGAGGGTTTCGACGCCCCCTTCGCGCGGCAGGTGCCAGTTCATCTGCGTTTCCAGATCGCGCAGGTTGACGCTGCCGTCGAGAACCATCCCGCCGGTGGTGGCGGCGAGCATGGCGCGCGGGGCAACGTCGAATTCGTCATCTACTTCGCCGATGAGCTGTTCGATGGCGTCTTCGACGGTGGCCAGACCGACGGTGGTTCCGAATTCGTCGACGACGATCGCCATGTGGCGTCGGCGCTGCTGGAATTCGTGGAGCAGATCGAGCACGGGCTTGGTTTCCGGCACGACCAGGACTTCGCGCATCACCTGCCGGAGGCGTAGTTCCGTGAGGGGCGCAGTGGCGAAGCGCGTGGTTGCGGTAGCGCGGAAGTGCATGATGCGGCTGACATCTTTGGAATAGACGACGCCGACGATGGCTTCGGGGCCGCGCGCTGAATCGTAGACGGGGATGCGGGAGTGCTGCTCTTCGACAATACGCGCACTGGCTTCTTCCACGAGCATGTCAGATGGCAGCGAAAAGATGCGCTGGCGCGGGGTCATGATCTCGCGCGTGAGGACTTCTTTGATCTCGACAGCGCGGTGGATCAGCGATTCCTGGTAGGCCGGCAGCATGCCCATGCGGCGGGCGGCCGTCGCCATCAGTTTGAGTTCTTCCGGCGAATGAACGGCGCCTTCGTTGGTGAAGGGGGCATTGAACAGGCGCAGGACCACCACGGCGGAGCGGTTCATCAGGTGGACGATCGGCCGGGCGAGACGGATGAAAACATCCATCGGGGGGGCGACGGCAACGGCAATCTGGTCGGCGCGCTGCAGGGCCAGGGCTTTGGGGACCAACTCGCCGAGCAATACATCGAAATAGGTGATCAGGGCAAAAGCCAGCGGCACAGCCACGACGTGCGCGTAGAGATGCCCATGGCGGAGGCCGCTCAGCGGCTCTTCGATGACACTGGCGAGGGCTGGCTCTCCCAGCCAGCCCAGGGCCAGGCCGCAGAGGGTGACGCCCAGCTGCACGGCCGGCAGGAAGTCTCCCATATTTTCCTGCAGGCGGCGGACGATGCGGGCGCCGGGCTTGTGTTCGGCGATGAGCTGCTCGATGCGCGTTTCGCGAACGCTGACCAGGGCGAATTCCGCGGCCACAAAGAAGCCGTTCGCCAGAACCAGGAGGACGATGGCGACACCGTGGAAGAGGAGGAACTGCGACATTGGCTCCGAGTCTATCGCGTTCGGCGCCTGGGTCCCGGGGATCGCCCCCCCTCCCCCCTCCGAAAACACAGCGCTTTATTTTCAGGGAGTTAGCCTACTATGTACGAATCCGATAACGGCTATGTAATTGATTGTGGGGCAGTTCCTTCGCACGTGCCGATGCGGCATGCGCACGGGTGAATGCCGCATTCGTGCAGGGAAAGCAGCCAGATGTTTGAGAACAGGACAGATGGTTCGCCTCTGCGCGTGCGGCATTCGCGAGCGCGAATGCGAGGTTCGCAGATATGAGTGCGGCATTCGAGAGGGTGAGTGCAGCATGGACCCCACGTGAGTAGCCGGTAGGGCTGGGGTCCCGTTGCGGACGCGGGAGTACTGCATGCGGTAAGACGCCAGTTTTTCAAGGATCCGATTGCGCTCAGCCTGGGCGGAGTGCAGGGCAGATGTGCTGAACGGAAAAGCCCGCGACGATGGCGGGCTTTTCGCACACTTTTCCCTGTTGATTTGAGCGTAGGAGGTGAGCCGGGGCAATACAAGAGGAATGTGAAGGTGGAACGGTACGGAGGTCATGTGGGCGACCGGTTCGCCTGGGGCCCGCGCGCGCCCGGGACATCAGGACTGATGTTCCTGGAAGTCCGGTGCTCGATCGATCATCACAAAACCCCCGAGCTGTTCTCTCGATGCGAGCCCACAGGAACCCATCGAAGATGCGTGGGCGAGTCGGGGGACCCTTTCCCAAAAACTTGAATCCCGTCCTGTACCCGATTACATTGCGAGATCAGGTGGTGATCGATATGCCTTCGTCTTTCCTGACTTACCTCTCGCGTAAGTTCACTCTTCCTCTCCTCCTCATCCTTCTGACGACTGCATTCCGGAGCGCATCCGCCGCCGAACCGCCCCGCCTCGTCCAGCAGGACGGCCGCTATGCCCTGCTCGTCGACGGCAAGCCCTTCCTCGTCCTTGGCGGACAGATTCATAACTCCAGTGCCTGGCCCAGCGAACTCCCGCAGGTTTGGGAAGCGATGGCCGCCCTCCACGCCAACACCATCGAAGCCCCTGTCTACTGGGAGCAGTTCGAGGCTCAACCTGGCAAATTCGACTTCACCAACGTGGACGCCATCGTCGACGGCGCGCGCGAACACAAACTGCACGTCGTCCTTCTCTGGTTCGGCACCTGGAAGAACGGCAACAACCACTATGTTCCCGCATGGGTGAAAGCCGACACCACCCGCTTCCCCCGCACCATCCGCCCCGACGGCACGCCCATCGACGTTCTCTCCCCGATCTCGGAAAACAATCTCAACGCCGACAAGACCGCCTTCACCGCCCTGATGCGCCACCTCAAGCAGATCGATAACGACGACCACACCGTCATCGCCGTCCAGGTCGAGAACGAATCCGGCAACATCGGCAGCGTCCGCGACAACTCTCCCGCAGCCAACAAGCTCTTCGACGGCCCCGTGCCCGCCGACATGCTCCGCGCCACCGGCAAATCCGCGGGCACATGGCAGCAGGTCTTCGGCAGCGATGCCGACGAGCTCTTCCAGGCGTACTACCAGGCGAAGTACATCAACGCCATCGCCACCGCCGGCAAGAGCGAATTCACCATCCCGCTCTACATCAATGTCTGGATCGACTACCCCGCCGCCCAACTGCCGCAACGCCAGCTCGAACAGCCCGGCATCGCCTACCCCAGCGGCGGCGCCGTGCAAAAGCTCGTCGGCCTCTGGCGCAAGCTCGCCCCGTCCATCGACATGATCGGCCCGGACATCTACACCGACGACTCGCAGGCCTATCGCGAAACCATGGACGCCTACGAGCGCCCCGACAATCCTCTCTGGATCCCCGAAACCGGCCGCAGCGACAGCTTCGCCAAGTTCTTCTTCTACGCCCTGGGCCGCGGCGCCATCGGTTTCTCTCCCTTCGGCGTCGACAAGAGCGGCTGGAACATCCTCGGCGACGAGCCCTGGAGCGCGCACGCCCGCAACTTCGCCCTTATCGGCCCCATGGATCGCGAGATCGCGCAGCTCGAATATGACGGCAAACTCAAAACCGCCGTCGAAGAACCAGGCCAGCCCACCCAGGAAATCGATTTCGGCGCCTGGCAGGCCAGCGTCGCCTTCGGCTTCCCGCAACACGATGGACGCCATGCTCCGGGCACCAAAGACTTCCATGGCGCGGCCGTCGTCGCCCAGCTCGGCCCCGACGAATTCCTCGTCACCGGCGTCGACTCCAGCATCGTCTTCCATCTGCCCGGCAAGCTGCCCTGGATCCACAGCCAGATCCTCACCGCCGAAGAGGGCACCTACGAAAACGGAGTCTGGAAACCTCTCCGCATCCTCAACGGCGACGAAACCGATCGCGGCCTCTGCTTTTACGCCCAACCCACCACCGCAGTCCGCGTCACCATGCAGAAGTTCTAGTCGTTTAGCGGAATACAGTGTGCAAACGATGCGACTCCGCGCGGATCAAGAGTTGTCCCGTCTGGCGGGCCCCTCGGCCGCGCTCCGCTCACGATGACATTCGTATTGGACGCGAAAGGTCTGGATAGTCGGCATCCAAGACCTTTTGGGGGCGGAGGAGGCAAAAAGCAAACGCGGATCCCTCGCTCGCCTACCCCATCTGCGATGGGGCCCCAAGGCGCTCGCTTCGGGATGACAACTCGAACTTGAGGGTGATGCGTGGATCGTCGACGATACTTCCCTTTCGGGGCGCCAGCCTCGGGAGGTTGAACCTGGCGGGAGGCGTTCGGGCACGCAAGGGGACGGCTTGAGATTTTGGCAATAATATACTTGGCTGACTGTATACTGGTAGGGCCGTGACAGGGCAGTTTTTTCAAATGCACCGATTAGGGTGCAAGTAAGTGCAACTTTGGTACCATCGAAGCGTTACCCATCCGTGCCGTGGCACTTTGCACGGGACCGGGATAGGCTTAGAGGCGTCCAATCAGGAGGCGAATATTTGCGGTCGCCTGCTTGCGTCTCTCTCGCGGGATCGGCTATTCTGCCGATCCACTCTTGTGGAGGGGAATATGACAAAGCCATCTGAATACGACGCTGCTACGATTTCAGCCATTCCCTATCGATACGATCTTGGAGTTTGCGGGGATGTTAGCGTCTCTTACTTCGTGGATAACGGTCTTCGTCAAGGCATCCTGGGCATTCAAAATTGTGGCACCGCTAATCATGAGGGCCTCAGCGTCAATAACGCTAATGCCGGTATACGCAGCGAACACGGCGGCGATGTTCTCCCGTAACCGTTTGACGATTTTATATTGCTCCTCTAGCTGGCTCTCGATGAAGTCCGCTCTCTCGTAATGCATCGATACCCCGTGAAATAGAAACGACGCGTTGGTATTTGCATATCGCGTCCTTCCGGCAGCGAAGATCACATTGGCGATGGAGTCCGTTTGTCCAATGTTGTGAGTGGTCACTTGGACCGGAAGCGTGCGCATAAAAGCGGCGATATTTAAGCCCTCCGATACATTCCCACCAGCAGACGACATCAGGAGATAAATATCATCTGCTGCGTTCGCCGCATCGGTGAGTGCCGCGCGCAGTTTAGCCGTTTGCGCGGAATGAACCTCCGCGATAAAGACTATGTATTGGGTTGCCATGGCCGGAATTATACGCACGCGTTGGTTTACTGTCTTGCCCCCGCAGAGAGCTGTCATGGCGCTACATGGGCAGGTTTTACACAGGGCATGTCGCGCCCTGTCGTAACCTGACTGGGATCGCCCTTGTGCTATCCTAGTGCCAGGGAATGAGGGATTTGCGATGAGGGATATTCGCTCCGACTTGCAAGAGCGCCTAGACGCGGTGACTAGGGATCGCGAGGATCTTCGACAGCGCCTCGCCGAACTCGAAGCGGTGGAGGCTTCGATCAATGCGCTTCTGCTTCGCGAGAGTGCGCAGTTTTCCGCCCGCACGAACGGCAACGGGAATGGCACCCCTGTCGCAGGTTTGAATCTTAGCGCATCTGACGCAGCGTTCTACGAGGGCGGCACCGACCTCGCCCGTCTATTGCTTCAGACCTTGCGGCGATCTGGAAAGGCGATGCCTCTCGAAGACCTGAAGGATGCCGCAGAGCGTGCCGGATTGGATTTTGGAGCGAAGGCGCCTGGCAGGGTCATTCATTGGGCATTGGTGGGAATGGCGCAGAGTGGCAGCGTCGAAAAGATTGGCGAGATGTGGCAGATCAAACCGGAGGCTCAGTCTGGGCAGCAAAAAGGGGTGACCGAAGTCACCCCTTAGAGCATTTACGAATTCCACCCTACTACCCCTTAAGAGGTAAATCTGCGGGGTGGAGGAGGTGCCAGATGCTAATCCGCATCGTGGTACCCGGAGTCAAAGGTGGTGGAACACCGGAGACTTCGGCCTATGAGGCTCCCTACGGACTTGTCCGTGGGGAGCCCTCATAGGGCTTTAGTGATGTCATTATGCCACCACTGTCCACCATGTTCAACCCGGAACGACACAGGGTGGTATCCTTTGCGTCATGAAGTCGACAAACTCAAAATTAGCTCCGCCTGAGGAATTTGCCAGATTTAAAGGCTTTATGGAGAGGCTTGTTGCTGTGCCGCATAGTGAAATCAAGGCCGCTTTAGACGCGGAGAAGAGGCAGAAGGCCGCTTCCCGCGTCCCTGCCTCTTCTTCCAGGAAGCCCTAGAAGGGTTCGTCTGAGCCCGTCACCTTGCCGGTCAGGTTTGCATAGGTGAGGCGTTTGCCTGCGATCTGCGACACAGCCAGCATGAAGCGGTCCGAATCGTCCAGAGGGTTATCCTTCGTGGCGCGATTGTTGAATCTGAAAACCTGCTCGTCAACGTACTTCGATAGATGGAACGGCTCTACCGCAACGTAGGTTCCCTTCAGTCCACGCTTGAGCAAAGACCAGAAGTTCTCGATGCCCTGCGTGTGAACCTCACCGCGAACATATTCTTCCATGTGATTGACCGTCTCATGAACGAACTGCCGCCGCGCCAGATTGTCGTAGCCCGTTGCGCCGTCTGTGTAGACCGTCGCACCGCGATCAATCTCCCGCAGAATTTCGTTCTGTAGAGTCTCGCGGGTCACATCGGGAATCAGCTTGGCCCGAACTTGCCGAGTCTCGCGATCCAACATCCCCATGACCACGGTCTTGTTATCCGCGTAGACGCCTTTCTTGAGCGTTAGTTTGCGACGCCGCGAAGCGTGCATGTTCTTAATTCGTCCACCCACAAAAGTCTCATCAACCTCTACGGGAGTCCCGCTGTTTCCGATCTTCTCGAAAGACTTCGCCTGCATTGCGAGACGAATCCGATGCAGCATGAACCACGCCGTCTTCTGCGTCACTCCTAGTGACCGGTGAAGCTCGTAGGAACTGATGCCGTTCTTTGCGTTGACCAGGAGCCATACAGCGGGAAGCCATTTGTCGAGGCCGATAGGCGAATCCTCGAAAACCGTCCCGACCTTAAGAGAGAACTTTTGCTTCGGGTGCTTCTCGTAGCAGCGATAGACCTTCGCATTGGCCAGCCAGGTCAGTTTGGTAGCGCCACAGGTGGGGCACTTGACCACGCCATCAGGCCAGCGAACTTGAACCATGAACTTGCGGCAGTTCTCAGTCTCGGTAAACCACTGAATTGCTTGCTGTAAGGTCTTCGGTGCGTCCATGATGTGACTACAATAGCGCATTTCTCGTAGTCAGTCAAGTATATTATTGCCGAGATTTTTATCGGTGGCTGCGCCACCGAGTCCCTCCGCGCTGAGAGTGTTGTCGTGCGCGCGGCTCGCGTCGCTACGGGGGTCGATTCGACTCCGCGCGGATCAAGGGTTGTCCCTTCTCGCGGGGGCTGAGGCCGCGCTCCGCTCACGATGACAATAGGTTAACTAACTTGTTAACAAGCGGGGTTCTCCGGAATCGCGACCCTGCAGAATCAGCAACCTCCGAGGGGGTTCACCCCCCTGTTCCGGAGAGGATTCGCTGCGTCTTTCCGGTTCCAGCGCTGCACTCCGCCCTGAACTTCCGGAGTCCGTGCAGCGCTGGTCGTGGTTACGCTGGGTTTGGTTACATGTTGCCCGCTTCGGTGCTCCTGATGAACTCCGCGACGTTGTCGTGAAGCTGCTTCAGCGCCGAATCCTTGACGTAGACCATGTGGCCGGATTCATACCAGTCGTACTGGATGTTGCCGGCGAGCTTGCTCGAAATGGGCAGGTGCTTGTCCTCATACTGCGCGGCGAAGAAGGGCGTCGCCAGGTCGTAGTAGCCACCGTTGACGAGGACCTTGAGCTTCGGATTGGTCTTCATGGCGGTGGCAAGGTCGCCGCTGACGTTCATCAGTGGCATGCCCTGGCGCTTGAAGTCCCACATGAAGCCGCCGCTGAAGTCCGCCTCGGGCAGATAGGTCTGGCCTTCGCCGTACTTCAGGGTTTGCCGGACATACTGGTTGAAGAGGGCGACATAGGCCGAGGAGATGGCGGAACTCTGCGGGTCGTAGGCGATTTCCTCGCTCAGCGGATCGATGGAGGGCCCGGAGAAGCGGGTGTCGAGACGGCCGGTGCTGTCGCCGGCGTCCTGCTGGAGGGTTTTCTCGAACTGGCCGCCGGAGATGCGGAGGTCGCCGCGCATGAGGTAGTCGACGGGAAGGCCGGTGTAGTCGTGCAGCTTTTCCGCGATGGCCTGCTTGTCGGTCTGGCTGAGGTCGGTGCCTTTGGCGAGGGCAGCGGCGTAGGGGCCCATGGCAAAATCCTCAACTTCCTTCAGGAAGGACTGGAGGTCGGGATGCTCCTGAGGCAGTTTGTGGTGATAGCGGGCGGTCGCGGCGTAGGTGGGCAGGGCCAGCTCATAGGTCAGGTCGATGCCGGGGTTCTGGTGGGCGCCATCGATATCGACGGTGAAGTTGAAGATCTGCGAGAGCAGGATGACACCGTTGAGGTCGATGCTCTCCTCGTTTTCAAGGATGTTGGAGAGGACGGCGGAGCGGGTGGTGCCATAGCTTTCGCCAAAGATGTATTTGGGTGAATTCCAGCGATTGTACCTGGAGAGGAAGCGGCGGATGAAGCGGCCGTAGGCGTGGCCATCTTCGTCGATGCCCCAGAAGGCTTTGCCTGCGTCCTTGCCGGTAAGGCGGCCGAAGCCGGTGCCGGGCATGTCGATGAAGACGAGGTCACTGACGTCGAGGAGCGAGTACGCATTGTCGGCGAGCTTATAGGGGGCGCCGGGAAGGTGCGTGTCCATCTCGGTGACGACGTGCTTCGGTCCAAAGGAGCCCATGTGCAGCCAGACGGTGGAGCTGCCGGGGCCGCCGTTGTAGATGAAGGTGATGGGGCGCTGATCGACGTTGGCGTCGCGCTTGAAGTAGGCGACGTAGAACATGCGGGCGAGGGGCGGAGCCTGACTGGCGTCCTTGGCGGCGGCGAACTGGGCGGCAAGATCGGTATCAGGCTGGGGCTTACCGTCGGGGCCGAGCTGAGTGTCCGCGGCTTCGGTGGCGCCGACGGTGATGGTGCCGGCGGTGGCGTTGTAGAGGATGTGCTGGCCTCCGGCGTCGAGGGTGCCCTGGGTGGTGACTTCCTGAGCGGGCTTCTCCGGGGTTTTCTCCGCGGTTTTTTCGGTGGATTTGTCGGCGGTCTTGTCGTCGGCCGAGGCATAGGCAAAGGCGGTACAAAGCGTGAGGGCGGTCGCTGCGAATATCGCCCACAGGCGAACTGACTTCAACATTCACTGGCTCCTGAGAAAACGAGAATAAGAACGGGGAGAGGAAACGCAGATTATAGTGCGCGGCGAGCGGAATTGGTCAAGGGATGTGACCAGCGGGCGCTGTGCGGGGAGGGCGAAACAGGACGACAAAGCTGCATCGTGGCGCTATGATGCCCGTCAGAATATTTGAGGTGAAAGGTATGGGCGAGGCAAAGCTGCTGATGATCGTGGGCGATTACGCCGAGGATTACGAGACGATGGTGCCGTTCCAGGCTCTGCAGATGGTGGGGCACACGGTGCACGCGGTATGTCCGGGGAAGAAGGCCGGACAGCAAGTGCGGACGGCGATTCACGACTTCGAAGGGGACCAGACGTACTCGGAGAAGCGCGGGCACAATTTCACGCTGAACGCGACGTTCGCCGAGGTGCATCCGGAGGAGTACGACGGGCTGGTACTGCCGGGCGGCCGGGCGCCGGAGTATCTGCGGCTGGATGAGAAGGTGCTGGGGATGGTGCGGCATTTCAGCGAGCAGCACAAGCCGATTGCGGCCATCTGCCATGCGGCGCAGCTGCTGGCGGCGGCGGGGGTGGTGCAAGGCAGGAAGATGAGCTGCTATCCGGCATGCGCGCCCGAGGTGCAGCTGGCGGGAGGGACCTACGTGCCGGTGGAGATGACGGCGGCGGTGGTGGATCGCAACCTGGTGACGGCTCCGGCGTGGCCGGCGCATCCGGCATGGCTGGCCCGGTTTCAGGCCGTTTTGCAGGAGCATCTTGTCTACAAGGCGGAGGAAGTCGCAGCGCGTTAAGTCATTGGAAATTAAGCCAGGGGGCGATACCAATTCGGCTCAAATTTGCAGAAATATTCAAAGGGGGTATTGACTGCGGATCATCCAGGGCTAGTCTGGCCGCAACTTCGACTTGTTGCCGACTACCAACCCGGTTCGCGTGTCCTGCCTGAAGCATCCAATCAGTGTGGAGACACTGCGGTTGCAACCCTCGGCAATCCTGCTGACAACTCAACACCAGCTGCGTGGCGCCGGTCGAGCCACGCCCGGAGGTTTTTCCCTCGCCTGATGAGAAAACATCTCGAGATCACTCCCAATCTTGAGCCCCTGTTCGGGACCCGCGACGAAAATCTGAGACTGATGGAGGACACTCTCCATGCACGCATCGATCTGGTATCCGATGCGGTCATGGTGGAGGGGTCTGAGGAGTCGATTGCGCGCGTGCAGCGGATTTTTCAGGATTACGAGGCGCTGCGGCGCCAGGGGATCCTGCTGCAGAACGGCGAGCTGAACGGGATGCTGCGTCTGGTAACGGCGGATCCTTCCGTATCGCTGCGCAGTCTGGCCGAAAGCGGGAAGCAACGATCCGCGGGGATCAAGCGGATGGTGCAGCCGCGATCGATCAACCAGCGGCTGTACGTCGAGGCCATTGAGCAGGAAGACATGGTCTTCGGCATCGGGCCGGCCGGTACCGGGAAAACTTATCTGGCGGTGGCGATGGCGGCAGCGGCGCTGCTGGCGAAGAAGATCAGCCGGATCGTGCTGGTGCGGCCGGCGGTGGAAGCCGGGGAGCGGCTGGGATTTCTGCCTGGGACCCTGCAGGAGAAGGTGGATCCCTATCTGCGGCCGCTCTACGACGCGCTTTACGACCTGCTGGAACCGGAGCGGGTGGACAAGATGCTGGAGCGCAACGTGATCGAAGTGGCGCCCCTGGCATTTATGCGTGGGCGGACGCTGAACGATGCGTTCATCATCATGGACGAGGCGCAGAACACGACCAGCGAGCAGATGAAGATGTTCCTGACCCGCATGGGCAATAACGCCAAGGCGGTGATTACAGGGGACATCACGCAGATCGACCTGCCGAACCCGAGGAAGTCGGGGCTGGTGGAGGCGATGAACATTCTCGATGGGGTGGACGGAATCCGCTTCATCCGCTTCGAGGACGGGGATGTGGTGCGCCACCATCTGGTGCAGCGCATCATCCGGGCGTATGAGGGCTTCGGACGCCAGCAGCGGGAGCTGCCGCTGGCGATCGACGGCGAGGACGAGGTCCGATTCTCGCAGCCTCAATGACCGCGGCGCGCGGGCGGATCGGGAAAACCGGCAGATTCAGAGTTACCATCGAAGTGGGAGGGTGCATTTGCCCTCCCACCGTTGTTTTGTGCCCTGACTGCTCCTGAAGCCACCGCACTGGACCATGATCCTGATCGAACCCACGATACAAGCCAAATTCGGCCGCGCTTTGCGACAAAGGGCGCTCAACGCGTTCCTGCGGGAGGCCTCGGCTGCCGCCAGGCTCGATGGCGACGTGTCCGTCCTGCTGACGGGCGACGAGAAGATTCGCGCGCTGAACCGGGATTTTCGGCGCAAGGACAAGGCGACGGATGTGCTGTCTTTCCCGGCACCGGCGCCTCTGAACGGGACAACCGCGCGTGGCGGGGGATGTGGCGATTTCCGTAGAGACGGCCGCGCAGCAGGCGGAGGAACACGGCGCATCCGCTGGCCACGGAACTGCAAATCCTGTTGCTGCATGGGCTGTTGCACCTGGCCGGCTATGACCACGAGAAGGACGCCGGGCAGATGGCGCGCAAAGAGGCGGGGCTGCGGCGGCGGGGGCTGGGCCTAGACGGCGGGACCGACTCGAGCGGAGACCGGCGCGATGAGCAGCCATGACGTGACGGCTGCCTGCTGATTGTGTTGCTGCTGGTGGTGCTGACGCTGGCCTCGTATGTCGACCGGCTTTACGCGGAGATGGGGAAATTCCTGGCGCGGGAGCTTTCAGGAGAACATCGACCTTTGGGAGCAGCGGGTGGAGCCGCGGCTTAGGCATGAATCGCGACCGGATCGCACTTTCAGCGGCGATCCTGATGCATCTTGCGCTTGCTTTTCTGACCCTGGTCTTCGGGATGCTGCTCTTCGATCGCGCGAGGATCACCGACAGGGCAACGCTGCCGGAGATAGCGCAGGTCGTGCTCGGCATCGTGCTGGTGATTGTGATCTTCAACCGGCTGCTGCCCTACGCTTTTTTCGCGCGCACCAGCGGGGCATGGATCGTGCGCTGGCGATGGCTGCTGAAGCTGCTGCTGTGGCTGGTGCTGCCGATCACGCTGTTCGTGCAGTTCCTGCTGTCGATCGCGGCGCTGGCGGAAGAGGCACCGAGCGCGGGCAGCGAGACCACGGCGGCCGAGGCGGTGGAGGCGCTGATTGAGGCGGGCGAAGAGGAAGGCATCATCGAGGAGAGCGACCGTGAGCTGGTGCGATCGGCGGTCGAGTTCGGAGACAAGGTGGTACGCGAGGTGATGACGCCTCGGCCGGCGATGTTCGCGGTTCCCGGCACGATCACGCTGGAGCAGTTTCTGGAGCTGATTCGCGCCCAGCCTTTTTCGCGAGTGCCGGTGTATCGGGACAGCCTCGACAACGTGACGGGCATCGCTTTTACACACGATTGCTGCAGATTTCGGATGCCGAGGCACGTTCGAAGACGGTGGCCTCGATCCAGCGGCCGACGGCGTTTGTACCGGAGACGAAGAAGGTGAACGAGCTGCTGCGCGAGATGCAGCGCGAGAAGCAGCACATGCGCATCGTCATCGACGAATACGGCGGCGTGGCCGGGCTGGTGACCATCGAAGATCTGCTGGAGGAGCTGGTGGGAGCCATCCGGGACGAGCACGACGATGAGGAGAACGCGGCGGTGGTCCGTGAGCCCGGCGGCACCTGGGTGGTGCCGGGGAACCTCGAAATCGCCCGGGTGGAGGAGATCCTGGGCGGCGTGGAATTGCCGGAGGACGTGGAGGCGACCAGCGTTGGCGGTCTGGTGAGCGAGACGGCGGGCCGGATTCCGCAGTCGGGCGAAGTGGTGGAGGGTTACGGCCTGCGCTTTGAGATTCTTGCCTCAACCGACCGCAAGGTAAACCGGCTGCGTGTATCCCGGCTGGCGGCGGCCAGTTAAGCTGGTTGCAGACGATATGAAGATGCGTTCCGGTTTCGTCTCTATCATCGGACGCCCGAATGCGGGCAAGTCCACGCTGCTGAATGCCCTGATCGGCGAGAAGGTCGCGATTGTTACGGCCAAGCCGCAGACTACGCGCACGCGCATTCACGGCATGGTCGAAGTGCCGGAGCGGAAGGGCAAACATCCCGTCACCCAGGTGGTCTTCGTGGATACGCCGGGGATTCACAGGCCGGCATCGCAGCTGGATCGCACTATGATGCACGAGATCCACGAAGCCCTGATGACGCGGGACGTGGTGCTGCTGGTGGTAGATGCGGTGCGCAAACAGGCTCATCGCACCGAGGAGGGGATACTCCAGCTGGATCGGGCGAGCGAAGAGGCCCTTGCATTCCAGATGATCCGGGAGATCGACTGCCCGGTGTTTCTGGTCGTAACGAAGATCGATCTGATTCCGAAGGAAGCCATGCTCCCTCTGATTGAAGGGCTGAGCACGCTGCACAAGTTTGCCGAAGTGATCCCGGTGTCCGCAAAGAAGGGTGATGGGCTGAAGGTCCTGCTGCACAAGATTGCGGAGTATCTGCCGGAGGGGGAGCGCTGGTTCCCCAAAGAGCAGTTTACGGATCAGCCGGAGCGTTTTCTGGCGGCGGAGCTGATCCGGGAGCGGATTCTGATGGAGACCGGCGAGGAGGTTCCCTATGCCTCGGCGGTGATAGTGGAGCGCTTTGAGGAGCCCGCACCGACCGCGCGCAAACCGCGCCCGGGCAGCCAGCTGCCGGTAACACGGATCTCGGCGGCGATCTACTGCGAGCGCGATGGGCAGAAGGCGATTCTGATCGGCAAGGGGGGGAGCAAGCTGAAGGCCATCGGAGCGGGAGCGCGGAAGGAGATCGAAGCGCTGCTGGGCACGCGGGTCTACCTCGAACTGCGCGTGCTGGTGCGGGAACGCTGGCGCGATTCGCGGGTGTTTGTGGAGTCGCTGGACTGGCGGAAGCAGTTGGAGGAGATTGCCGAAAGGGAAAACCGCAATTAACGGGGAGCCGGTCGCCTAAAAGGCCTGCTTCCGAAAATCGCCTCGCGCCAGGGCGATCGCCATTTCTGCGATCCGCTCCGCGGCGTCAGGGTGCGCCAGGGTACGAGCATTGTCCGCCATGGTGCGAAGTTCTTCCGGCGCAGCCAGGAGATCGCTGAGCGTTCCCTCCAGTTGCACAGGCGTCAGGTCCGTTTCCAGCAGAACCCGAGCGGCTCCCGCCTGGGCCATCACCTCGGCGTTCTTCCGCTGATGATCGTCGGCGGCGGTTGGAAGCGGAACCAGGACCGCGGGCTTCCCGGCTGCGGCCAGTTCCGCGACCGTTGAGGCGCCACTGCGAGCGAGCACCAGGTCCGCGGCTTCAAATCGGCGCGGCATATCGTCAAGAAATGCCTCCACCTGCCAGCGGTCCGCCGGTGCGCCGCTCTCCTGATAGGCAGCCAGGGTCGTTTCCGCATGACGCGCGCCGGCCTGGTGGAGGATCGTTAGCCCCCGCACCCTTTCCAGCAGAGAAGCTGGCGATCTTCGGCATCATCGCGTTCAGGGTGCGGGCTCCCTGGCTTCCTCCGAAAACCAGCAGGTGCGGCGCGGCTCCGAGGGTGCGCGGAGACAGCTGAAAGAAAGCGTTTCGAACCGGGATTGCCGGTGACATGCGCATTGCGGAAATAGCGCGCGGCCGGCTCGAAGTTGACCGCCGCAGCCTTCACTCGGGCGCCGATGAGCCGATTGGCCAGATCCGGGCACCGCATTGGGCTCGAAGGCCAGCGTGGGGATGCGCAGCAGAATGGCCGCTCCCATGACAGGGCCCGATGCGTAACCGCCTACACCGATCACAACGTCGGGGTGAAACTGTCGCAGCAACCGCAATACAGCGCAGCAGGCCCAGAGGCAGGTCAATGAGTGTGCGCAGTTGGGTCGCCAGTGAGACGCGATTCAGCTGGCCGACGCGGATCAGTTCCAGCCGATAGCCAGCCTGCGGGACGAGCCGCGACTCGAGGCCGCGCGCCGTGCCCACGAAAAGGATGTCTGTGCTCGTGACTGGCCCTCAGTTCATCCGCGATCGCAAGCGCGGGGATGATGTGGCCGCCGGTGCCGCCGCCGGCGATAAGGACGCGGGTTGACCGACTGCCTGGTGAGACGTCTCCGTGCACCCTGTGCTCTGAACCCTGCACCCTGATTCCTTCAGTCCACTTCCCGTGTGACGTTCAGCAGCACACCGACCAGCACCAGCATGATGAACAGCGACGTTCCGCCGTAGGAGACGAACGGCAGGGTGATGCCCTTGGTCGGCACCAGCGCCAGCACGACGCTGATGTTGAAGAAGGCCTGGATCAGGATCGTCGCCGTAATACCGAATGCCATGAACCGCGCGAAGGGATCCCGGGAGAGAATTGCGGCGCGCATCCCGCGCCACCCGATGAAGACAAACAGCCCGACCACGATCAGTGCGCCGATCAGTCCCAGCTCCTCCGCCACGTTGGCGAAGATGTAATCCGTGTGCGGCTCCGGCAGGTAGAACAGCTTCTGGCGCCCGTCCATATAGCCCAGCGCCGCGAGATGCCGCCCGACCCTACGGCGATCAGCGACTGGATGATGTGGAAGCCCTTGCCCAGCGGATCCGATTCGGGATTCACAAACGCCAGCATGCGATCACGCCGCCACTTAACGGCGAACAGCATGATGTAGAGCACCGGCGCCGCCGCTCCCGCGGCATAGCCCAGATACTTCGGGTTCATCCCGGCCAGCCACAGCATCAGCGCCGTCACGCCCGCGCAGACCAGCGCCGTTCCCAGGTCCGGCTCCTTGAGGATCAGCGCGATGAAGATCAGGCTGGGCAGGGCCGCCGGCAGCAGGGTGTTGCGCCAGTCGTCCATCAGATGCATGCGGTTCTGCAGAAACCACGCCAGGAACAGCACCATCGCCGGCTTGGCGATCTCCGAGGGCTGGAACGAAAGAGTGCCGAAGCGAATCCAGCGGTGGGTGTTGTGCGAGTCGTGCATGAAGAACGCGACGAGCAGCAGCATGATGGTGACGCCCACCACCGGAAATACCACCGTCGGCTTGTTGTACTTGCTGTAGGGCACCTGCATCAGCAGCGTCATGGCCAGCATGCCCGAACACCGCCCACAGCGCCTGGCGAACGACAAAGTAGTACGGCGATCCGAACCGCTCCCCGGCCATCACCGCCGAGGCGCTGAACACCATCGCCAGGCCGATCACCACCAGCACGATTGCCGCGAAGTACAGCCACTTGTCGACGCCAACTCGTTTCGCCATAAGACTCGTTTCCGTTCTAGGTTGCCGTCAGACGCGGCCAGCCCGCGCCGCGCCAGAACCGTCTCCTTAAACACTCTTCCCCGATGCTCGTAGTTCTCGAACTGGTCGAAGCTGGAGCAGGCGGGCGCGAGCAGAACAATTTCGCCCGGCTGTGCCGCTGCGCCGGCCTTCGCAATCGCCGCGTCCAGCGTGCCCGCGGTCACGATGGGGACCGCGCCCTCGATGTGCGTATGAATCTTCTCCGCCGCCGCGCCGATCGTGTACACCGCCTTCACCCGCTCCTGCAGCAGCGCGCGCATCTGCCGGTAGTCGGAGTTCTTGTCCTTGCCGCCCAGGATCAGATGAATGCCGCCGGGAAACGCGGCAATCGCCTTCATCGACGCATCGACATTCGTCGCCTTGGAGTCGTTGTAGTAGTCGACGCCGTTGATCTTCGCAACAAACTCCAGCCGATGCTCGACCGCGTGGAACTCCATCACGGCCTTGCGAATGGCCGCCGACCTCAACGCCGGCCAGCCGCGCCGCGCATACCGCGGCGAGCACGTTCTCGACGTTGTGCGCGCCCTTCAGCGGAATCTCGCTCACCTTCAGCACCGGTTCCGGCGTGCCTGTTCCGACGAGCGATAGGTGACAACGCCCTCATGGACGAACGCGCCCTGGCGCACGATCCGCTTCTGGCTGAACCAGAACACCTGCGACCTCGCCTTCGCCGCCGCCCGGGAAGCTACGTCGTCGTCGGCATTCAGCACCAGCGCATCCTCGCTGTCTGCTGCGCGAAAATCTTCTCCTTGGCCGCGACATAATTCTCGAACGTCCCGTGGCGATCGAGGTGGTCCGGGCGTGATGTTCAGAATCACCGCGATCTGCGGATGAAACTCGTACGTTGTCTCCAGCTGGAAGCTCGACACCTCCAGCACCGACCATCCATCGTCGCGCGACTGATCCACCAGCGCGATCACCGGCACGCCGATGTTGCCGCCCACCTGCACCGGCAATCCGCCGGTCCTGCAGAATTTCGCCGCACAGACGTTGTGGTCGTCGTCTTGCCGTTCGATCCCGTGATCGCCAGCACTCTTGCCGCGCAGATAGTGCGCCGCCAAGCTCGACCTCGCCGATGATGGGCAGACCCAAACTTCCGGACCTGGGTCAGCTCCGGCGTGTCCACCGGAACACCCGGGCTAACGACGATCAGATCCTGCCGCCGAAACGTCAGCAGCCCATGGCCACCTGCCTCGACCGCGATGCCCTCTTCGATGAGCGCCGGAATTTCCTTCGCCAGCTCCTCGGCGCTGCGCACGTCTGAAACCGTCACCTGCGCGCCCTGACGCCGCAAAAACAGCGCCGCGGCCAGCCCCGACTTGCCCAGGCCGACGACCAGTACTTTTTTTCCTTTGATTTCCATCCGCAACTCGCGACCGCCGGCTGGCTTCATTGTGTCACGCCGGCTCTACCCTTTATCGCAGCTTCAGCGTGGTGAGTGCAAAGAGTGCAAACACCAGCGCCAGAATCCAGAAGCGCGCAATCACCTTCGACTCGGACCACCCCATCAGTTCGAAGTGGTGGTGCAGCGGCGCCATGCGGAAAATTCGCTTCCCGCCGCGCAGTTTGTAGCTGCCCACCTGCAGGATCACCGAGAGCGCCTCGATCACGAAACACTCCACCGATAAAAGGCAGCAGCAGCTCCTGCTTGATGACCACCGCGACCGTGGCGATCGCGCCGCCCAGCGCCAGCGAACCCACGTCGCCCATAAAGATCTCGGCCGGATGCGCGTTGTACCAGAGGAATCCGATACTGGCGCCCGCTCATGGCCCCGCAAAAGACGGTCACCTCGCTCACCATGGGCATGCGCTGCAGTTCGAGATAGTCGGCAAAGATCACGTGGCCGCTGACGTAGGTGAGAACCGTCAGCGCTCCGGCGGCGATGATGGTGCAGCCAATCGCCAGCCCGTCGAGCCCATCCGTCAGGTTCACGGCATTGCTGGACCCGACGATGATCAGCATGACGAAAAGGATGAACGGCAGAAACGCCAGCGCGCCGAGATGCGGGATGTGCAGCAGGGCGGGAATGGAAAGCCGCGGCCGAACAAACTTGATGAACGGCACCATCAGGCGCGTCGAGTAGCCGCCTTCCAGATCCATGAAGACCAGCACGATCGCCACCGCGGCAGCCAGCCAGAAACTGGTACTCAACTTGGCGCGCGCCGTCGAGCCCGAGGTTGCGGCGACGAACCACCTTAATATAGTCATCCGCGAATCCGATGGCGCCGAAGGCCGCCGTCGAAAACATCACAACCCACACAAAAGGATTGGACAGGTCCGCCCACAGCAGGGTCGGCAACAGAATGGCAATGCAGATCAGCACCCCGCCCATCGTGGGCGTGCCGGCTTTCTTCTGGTGCGCCTTCGGGCCCTCTTCGCGAATGTACTGGCCGATCTGAAACTCGCGCAGCCTCTCGATCACGTAAGGGCCGATAATGAGCATGATCAGCAGCGCCGTCAGAGACGCGAAGGCGGTGCGAAACGTGAGGTATCGGAAGATCCTGAAACGGACTGAAGTAGAGGTAAAGCTTCCGATAGAGCAGCCAGTAAAGCAAACTTCCTCCGGCAAAACTGGTGGTCTCCCATTTTTCCCGCTTATCTTATCCTGCGGAGTCCCGCGAACGACCGTCTTTTTCGGGAGTTCCTGCAGCGCCTCCAGCACGCGCTCCAGGCGCACGCCCCGCGAACCCTTCAGCAAGACCGCATCGCCTGGTTTCAAGTTCTCCCGCAGCCATTCTCCCGCGGCCTCGGACGTCTCCATCAAAAGCGCTCAGTGCGCCGCTCTGCTTCGCCGCATCAACGATGTGCCGTGCATTGCCCCGAACTCCGATCGACAACGTCGATACCCGCCTGTGCAGCCGCCTTCCCGCACGCTGCATGAAGGGCCTCCGCCTCGGTGCCGAGTTCCAGCATCTCGCCGGCAACCAGAATCCGCCGCCGAGCGGGCATGGCCGCCAGCGTGCGGATCATCGATTTCAACGCCTCGGGGTTGGAGTTGTAGGCGTCGTTGATGATGGTCGCTCCACGAATCTCCAGCATCTGACCGCGCTTGTCTTCCGGGCGCAGCGTCTCCAGCGCAGCGCAGCACTCGGCGAGCGGAATTCGCGGCCTCGACTCCAACCGCGATCGCGGCGAGCGCATTGGCGGCATTGTGTTCGCCCGGCAAACGCAGATGCAGATCGCAGCGCTGTTCCCCGGCACGGATCTGCATCGACAGCCCTTCGGCACCCTTCGCCTGGATACTTTCAGCATGCGGATCGCCGCATGGACCGCGCCCGAAGTACATCAGCCTTGCCCTCAAAGTCACGGCCAAACTGCGATACGTAGCCGTCGTCGCAATTCAGGAACGCCACACCGTGCCGCGGCAGCGACTCCACCAGTTCGTACTTCGCCCGCGCTACCCCGGCGATGCCGTCCGGAAAAAATTCTGTGTGCGCGTGGCCGACATTTGTCACCACGCCCCAGTCGGGCGCAGCGATCCGGCAGAACGCGGCAATTTCACCAGCGGCCGACATGCCCATCTCGATGACCGCGACATCGTGCTCCGGCTCCAGGCGCAGCAACTGCAATGGCAGGCCGTATCCATTATTGAGATTGCCCTGCGACTTGAGGACGTTGAACCGGGCCGCCGAGCACAGCCGCGATAGCCTCTTTCGTCGTCGTCTTGCCAGCGGACCCGGTGATCCCGACCACGCGCTTGCCCCAGTGGCGGCGAACCGCGGCGGCAAGACGCTGCAACGCCGCGAGCACATCGTTGGTTGCGAGGAGCGGGTGCGCTCCGGCTGCGTCTCCATGAGTTCTGGAACTCGATCCCGCGCCACCACAGCCGCGCAGGCACCGCGCTCCAAAGCCGCCGCGACAAAATCATGCCCGTCGAAGCGCTCCCCCCGAATCGCAAAGAACAGATCGCCTGGCTTGAGGGTCCGTGAGTCGATGGAATAACCCGTCGCTGCAAGCGAGTCCGGAGCACCGGAGCTCCCGGAGCGGATCTCGGCGGCCGACCAGCGGGAGATCTGCTCCAGTGCGAGCTTCATGCGCGCACTCCAACCACATCGCGAATCGCCGCCGCCGCGACATCCGCATCGTCGAAAGGAATCGTGCTGCTGCGCAGAATCTGCTCCTTCTCGTGTCCCTTGCCGGCGATCAAAACGATGTCCTGCGGATGCGCGGCCTCAATGGCAAGGCGAATCGCACGCGCGCGATCCGGCTCCACAACACATTTTGTTCCCGTCTCCACCAAGCCCGGCAGGACGTCCGCGATGATCGCCTCGGGATCCTCGCTGCGAGGATTGTCAGAGGTCAGCACGACAAAGTCGCTTCCCCGCCCGGCGGCACCTCCCATCTTTGGCCGCTTCGCACGATCGCGATCGCCGCCGCAGCCAAAGAGGGTGATCACCCGCCCGGATCTTCCGACAAATTCTCGTGCCAGCGAGGTCAGGTTCCGCAGTGCATCGTCGGTGTGCGCGTAGTCAACCACCACGGTGAACGCCTGCCCCTCATCTACGGTCTGAAAACGCCCCGGCACATGGGCCAGCGCCGAGGCTCCCCGCGCGATCTGCTCCAGTGCTGAGTCCACGCGCCGATGCGGCGCCTGCCGCAGCCAGCAGGTTGTACAGATTCACCTTGCCGGTCAGCTTTGCGCACACCTCCGCCTGCCGACCGGGGTCTGACCAGGCGAAACTTCATCCCTGCCGCACTCATGGTGGCGTCTTCCGCACGAAAATCCCCTGTCGCGAGCCCATACGAATACACCTGAGCACCCGTCGCACCTGCAGTCTCGGCCAGCTTCACCCCGTACGCATCCTCTATATTGATAACCGCCACACGCGGTGGCGCCCCCAGCTCTCCGTCGAACAGCATCAGCTTCGCCGCGAAGTAGTTTTCCATGGTGCCGTGAAAGTCGAGGTGGTCCTGCGTCAGGTTCGTGAAGATCGCCACGTCATACGGCAGTCCCATGAACACGTCCCTGGGCAAGCGCGTGCGACGATACCTCCATCACCGCCTCTGTCGCTCCCGCATCTACGCCCTCGCGGAAAAGCGCGAGCAGGTCACGCGACTCGGGCGTCGTGTGCGGAGAAGGCTCGCACCACCCCCGCTACATGATTCTCAATCGTCCCCACCAATACGGTCTTCCGATCCACCGCATTCAGGATCGCTTCGAGAAGAAACGCCGTCGTGGTCTTCCCGTTCGTGCCGGTCACGCCGCTCAGCGCGAGCTGCTTCTCGGGATGCGCAAAGAAGTTCGCCGCCACCGCGGCCATCGCGCGCCGGCCGCCGCCGGTCGGCACCTCGGCAACAGCAACGCTCGGATACTGGTTCGCCGTCTCGACGAAAGCCGCAGCCGAGTCGGTGACAATTCCCTGTGCGCCCTGCTCCATCGCCTTACCGATATAGCGATTGCCGTCGGTGGTGTCGCCCCGCATGGCGATGAAAAGCGAGCCGGACCCGACGCGTCGCGAGTCGTACTCGACGCCCCGAATCGCGGGTCCGCCCTTTCCATTCGGCCCGGCGCGGTGGACAATTTCGACCCCGCTCAGCAGTTCTTCAAAGCGCATATCAAGCTGATTGTAAGCGTCGCTTCAGGAGGCAACGATTCCAGCAGGCAACCGTGCCCGCCATAGGAGTTACTGGGCAAAGCGCACGACAATTTCAGTGCCCGCCGGTACCATGGTTCCGGCGGCCGGGGCCTGATCGCGTGCCACACCCGACCCAACGATCTGCACACCCAAACCCGCATTGCTGGCCTGCTCCACCACCTCGCGCAGCGACTTGCCTGTGAAAGAGGGCACAGCCACCCGCTGATTCGCGACCGTGACTGAGCTATGGGTTGCGCTTGCGCTCGGCGTGACCGACCGTGGGCTTTCTCCGGATGAACCGGCCTGTGCCGGCACCGAGGTGATTCGGTTTGCCCTCGGACGCGGACAACGGAGCGCCCTGTGAATTCTGGCCCGCAGCAGTCTCATCGGCGCCCGCTCCCTGATTCGCCGGATTACGGAGCGGATCGTCCGCCGGAAGGTTGTTCACCTCCGCGAACAGCGATTCCAGATCTTCGGCGCTCTCCTGCGGATCGGTTTGCTTCACCGGCTTCGTTTTCTTCGCCAGCTCTTTCACGGGCTTCAGGTCCTGGTCGTGCGGCACCCCGAGATATTCCAGAACCTGCTGGGCGAGATCCTGAAATACGGGCGCGCTGACGGCATGGCCGAAGTGACTTCCCTTCGACGGCGAATCGATGATGACCGCGATGGTCACCGCCGGATCGCTCACGGGCGCGAATCCCACGAACGAGGCGACATATTTGGTCTTCGAATACGTGCGGGTTGCCGGATCGATCTTTTGCGCAGTTCCCGTCTTGCCGGCGGCGCTGTACCCATTCAGCTGGGCGGTGTCCCCGGTGCCGAACAACACCACGCCTTCCATCATTTTGCGCATCTGGGCCGACGTCATTTCCGAGATCACGCGATGGGCACCGGCGGGAAGGGGATCGGGGAGTTCTCCTTCGGGATGGAATGCCGCCGGCAACAGATTGGGATTGCCGCGCATCATGTCCGTACTCCGGAGCACGATGTGCGGCGGCAAGTAGACCCCGCCATTGGCGATGGCCGAGGCCATGGTCGCCAGCTGGATCGGCGTGACGGCGATCTCCTGGCCCATGGGAATCGACCCGATCGTCGTCGGTTGCCAGCGGGAGGGCGGCTTCACCAAACCGCGCGTCTCACCGGGCAGCTCGATGCCCGAGCGCATACCGAACCCGAAATCGTGGATGTACTTATAGAAGCGCTCCGGGCCCATGCGCTGGGCCAGTTCGACGGCTGCTACGTCGCTGGACTCCCACAATGCCTGGTTGGCGCTGAGCACATTCTGGTGATGACTCTCGTAGATCACCGCGTCACGGTCATCGTGCACGAGACGGCCGGCCACATTGATCACGCCCCCGAGGGTAGGAATCATCGAGTCCGGAGTAACGACCTTTTCTTCCAGTGCCGCTGAATAGGTCACCAGCTTGAAAGTGGAGCCTGGCTCGAACACGTCGCTGACCGCGCGATCCCGCAGCAGCGACCGGTCGGTGTGGCGAAAATCGTTCGGATTAAACGTGGGACGAATCGCGAGCGCGAGAATCTGACCCGTATGCGGATCCTGCACCACGATGGTGCCGTTGGCCGCACCGGTCCGCTCCATGGCGCGATCCAGCGCCTGTTCCGCCATGAACTGGATATTCGAGTCGATGGTCAGCACCAGGTTCTCGCCCGGCTGCGGATCGCGCTCCTCGCTGTCCAGCACATGCCGGCGCGCGTCGATGGCGGTCAGCATTCGACCCGGCATTCCGTGCAGCTCTTTGTCGCGCTCCAGTTCCACCCCGGCCAGGCCATTGTCGTCCAGGCCAACGTAGCCCAGCATCTGTGCCGCCAGCTGCTGGTCGGGATAAAAACGTTTGAATTCCTGCTGGAAGTAAATGCCCTTAAGGTTGAGCGCCTTCACTTTGGCGATGACCGCGGGAGGCTGCTTCCGCGCTACCCATGCGAAATTGCGCGAATCCGTCAGGCGCGCCAGAATCTGCTTTTCCGCTGTAAAACGATCTTCCGGGTTCGTGTGAACGATCTTCGCCAGGGCGGCGGCATACGCGGCCCTCTTGTCGCCAATCTCTGACGGAACCGCGTAGACGGACTGCGCCACAACTGTCATGGCCAGTTCGTGAAGATTGCGGTCGTAGAGGACTCCGCGCCGCGGCGCGACCGTGAAGGTTCGCTCCTGCTGACGCTCCGCTCGTTCTGTCCACTCCGAGTGCTGGATGACCTGCACCCAAAGGAGGCGGCCGACAATCAACACGGTCCAGCCGAGAAAAATCGCCAGCATCGCCAGGATGCGGGTCTGCCGCATCGGCGTTACCAGGAAGGGTTTGCTTTTGAAGGGGAGCACCGACGAGATCCCACCACGTCGAGTCGCGGCGTGGTGGGCTTCGGTGGGCGTTGCAGTGTCACCGCGATCCGGTGACGGTTCAGAGGAGAACGCAGGCAGAGTCACAGCGAACTATCTCCTCCTTTGGGGGAACTCAGTGCATGGCCGGAAGAGATGGATGCGATGCAGCCATCACGGGGCCGCCAGCCAGATCTGCATTCGCACTCGGATGGACGACCTGCCCGGGCTGCGGCGCGGTGAGTCCAAGATTTTTTGCCATGGTGTCGATGCGTGCAGGATCGGCCAGCTGCGCCTCGGTCAGTCGCAGATCCCGGTTCTGTTCCTCCAGGGCCTGCAGGTGCTGCCGTTCGGTCTCCACGCGGTAGCCGCATTCGATGGCGCTGAAGTGCTGCCATCCATACATCATCACCAGCGAGAGCAGGAAGGCCATGGCGTAAGCGAAGCTGCGCATCTCGCGGCCACGCGCGGGATCGTTCGCCTTGACCAGGCGCGAGTTGTCGATGCGCTTGGTGAAGAGCGCTTCAGGCGTCGGTCCGCGGCGGCCGCGCCTCTGCGCTGCCAGCATCATTGCATTGTGTTCTTCCACCCACCGCATGTCGCGGCCGAATCCACCGATGACCGGTGCCGCTATCGCCTGTGTCGCCATCGTCCGTCTCCTTGGCCTCTCGCCTGATCCCTGCTGCTTACCGCCTCATTCCTGTGGTTCTTTCCGCTGCCCGCAGCTTTGCGCTGCGCGCTCGCGGATTGCGATCCGTTTCTTCCGCGTCGGCCATCAGCGGCTTTCGCGTCAATACTTCCCAAATCCCCTGCTGCGCTCCCTCGCGCAGCGCATCTTTCACGCGCCGGTCTTCCAGCGAATGAAAGCTGATCGTGACCAGCCGCCCGCCCGGCCTCAACACTTCCGGCGCGGCGGTGAGGAGCGCATCAATCTCGCTCAACTCGGCATTCACATAAATTCGAAGAGCCTGAAAGGTTCGGGTCGCCGGATGAATCCGCTCGTGTTTCATTGCCCCGGACGCGGCAGCAACGACTCGGGCCAACTGCGCCGTCGTCGTTATCGGCCGCGCCCGGACAATGGCTCTGGCGATTCTCCGCGACCTCCTTTCCTCTCCGAATTCGTAAATCAGATCGGCGAGTTGCTTTTCTCCGGCCTGATTTACCACTTGTTCGGCGGTCACTTCCTGGCGCGGATTCATCCGCATATCCAGGTTGGCGTCCGCCTGAAAACTAAAGCCTCTGTGCGCCTGATCGAACTGCATCGAGCTAACCCCAAAGTCAGCCAGCAGCCCGTCGACTTTCTCGCCGGCCAGCACCTCGGCTATCTGCGAGAACTCCACGTCGTGCAGGACCACCTGCGGCATCTCGGCTCCCAGTTCCTCGCCGAGCGCATCCAGCCGCTGCTTCGCCAGCTCCAGCGCCTCCGGATCCCGGTCGAAGCCGATCAGCTTCCCTTCCCGGCCCAATCCCCGGGCGATTTCGCTCGCGTGTCCTGCATTGCCAAGGGTGGCGTCAATGACCACGCCGCCCCGGCGCACATGCAGCATTCGGATCGCAATTTGTAAAAGAACCGGCACATGTCTGGGACTACTTTCCCGTTCCGTCATGTGCTCCCCCTGGGGGGTCTCGTTCACTCAAGCTCCATACTTTTCGATCTCGACCCAGTCGCTGGTTGTCATCGGCTCCAGCTTGTTGTCGTACCGAGCCCGATTCATTACCTCGAGATGCCATTCACTGCCCGATACCACCACTTCCGCGATCAGTTCGGCTTTCTCGCGCAGTACCTGCGGCAACAGCACCCGCCCCGCCGCATCCATCTCCACCGTCTGCCCGAAGTAATTCAGCCACCGCAGCAGCTTCTGCTTCGCCGGGTTCGAGCTGGGCACGGCCGCCAGCTTCTGTTCGAACTTCTCCCACTCCTTCATGGGGTAGATCTCGGCCTTCTCGCCGTCCGAGCTGGTGATATAGAAGAGGCCGCCGTATTCCTCATCGATCTGCCGCTTGAACTCCACCGGCAGCTTGAGGCGACCTTTTTCATCTACCCTCGTGATGTGGCTGCCGCGAAACATCCATCCCGTGCCTTATGCGGAACTCCCGCAAAATCAATGGTTCACAGCGGCCGAACCGTGCTAACGTGGAGCGCTGGGACGCTGTTGGGGTCTTTGGGGTGCCGGTATTGCGGTTTCCATCCCACCGGCTCCCACAATTTCCCACCAACGCAGCGTAACCGATGTGATTCTCCCTGCAAAGTGGAAAATCGGTTTGCCGATCAGGAATGCGTGGGCGTAAATCTCGCGGCATCCGCGAGTTACAGCGAAAACCTCAGGTCGTAGGCGTTTTCCATTACGGAACCACAATATCTAGTAGTTATCGAATGCGGTTCTCCCCGAAGAAATTTTGAGCTTCCCCTCTTGTCAGGCAGCTTGGTTCGCGGTAATGTTCGCCAAATCTTCGCCTTGGCATTTCCAGGGCGCTTTGGCGATCCTGCGAGCCGCGAATCCCCTCTCTGCTATGCGTATCCGTTCGGCTGTCGACTAGCATTGACGATATGAACGGCACGCGTCTCGACAAATGGCTGTGGGCGGCGCGCTTCTTCAAAACGCGCACGCTCGCGGCGAAGGCCTGCGAACTGGGCCGCGTCCTGGCCGAACACCAGCCGGCGCGTTCGTCGCGGGAAGTTCGGGTCGGGGACCTGCTCTCCATCAAAACCGAAGGCGCGGATTTCGAGGTCGAGGTCCTGGGCCTGAGTGACGTCCGGGGACCTGCCGCCGTCGCCCAACAGCTTTACCGGGAAACCGAGGCCAGCCGGGAAGCGCGCCGCAAATTTGCCGAAGAGCGCAAAGCCGGCCTCCACTTCACCCCTGCCCCCGCGGGCCGGCCATCGAAACGGGAGCGTCGGCTGATTCACCGTTTTCGCGGGAACGACTGAGCAACAGCAGGTTTCTTCCGACCTCGATGGTCTGTCCTCTTTCGGCTGCAAATCCCGGCTGGAGATCGAGCTTGCCACCAATTCTCCGGGTTTTATATACTGGCGCGCCATAGTGGTCGGACCACTGTAGATTGATCGCAGAAACGCGGCCCGACCCCGGAGGTCTTCCGATGCATCCCCATCGTTCGCTCCTGCGCTCCCTGCTGCTGGGAAGTGCCCTGTCCTTGCTTGCCTCCACCGCTTTCCCCCAAATCCTCGCGACCGGTGATCCGCGTTTCGTCCTTCCACCTTTCTACCCCCCGATCTGCGGCGTCCTCTCCGCGCAGTTCGACACCTCACAGCGCGCCACTCCACCTGCCACCGATGACACGGCGCGGCTGCAGACCGCGCTGACCGGATGCGCTGGAAGCGGGCGCAGTGTCCTGCTGGTTGCGTCGGGCGCGAACAACGCCTTCTACTCGGGTGCGCTCACCGTCAATGGCGAGGCACTGATCGTCGGCTGGGGCGTAACACTGTTCGGCAACAACTATGGAACCTCACAGTTCCTCAGCGTCACCGGAACCGACGCCGGCATTTTCGGACCGGGGACGATTGACGGACGGGGCGACTTGATATCCGGAACTCCCCGGCTGATCAACGTGAAGAATTTCCAGAACTTCAAGGCCGCCTACGTCACGCTGGAGCACGCCGCCAAGATGCACCTCTATATCGAGGGCGGCACTGGCGCGACCGTCTGGCACATCACCATCGCCACCCCGGCGAACACCAAAAACACCGACGGCATCGATCTGGACAGCCTGACCAACGCGACGGTCTTCGATTCCTTCATCGAGGATGGCGATGACGGTGTCGCGGTCAAGACCAACTCAGGACCCGCGTCCAACATCACGGTGCGCCACAACCGGTTCTACGGCACCCATGGCATGTCGATCGGCAGCCAGACCATGTACGGCGTCACCAATGTCCTGTGGGACGACAACCAGATGTTCGGCACCGATCAATGGGGCAATGTGGCCACGGATAACAACGGCATTCGCATCAAGTCCGACCAGACCTGCGGCGGCCCCGTGAATCAGGTCACTTATCGCCACACCCAGCTCACCGGCATCAAACACCTGCTGATCTTCAACACCCACTACGGCACCTGTTCCGGTAATCCGGGAATCCCCTGGTACCAGAACATCGTGGTGGACGGCCTTGTCGCCACGAACTCGCAGTCGGGCGCGTACTCCCAGTTTCAGGGATACAACGCGGCCAACCCGCTGGGGCTGTATCTGGCCAATGTCAATCTGGACGTCACGACCCAGCAAAAAAGTCAGTATGCGAACGTCGGACTCGATGGCTCGAACATCACGCCGGCAGGCACGGGGGTGACGACGTTTGCGTTCGACCTGCGGGATCACGGGTGGTTCTGGTAGAGGTCTGGCCCAGTTCTGGTGAGTCCTCTGGATAAAAAAGAAGGGCGAAGCATAAGAACCGACCCCATGCTTCGCCCCTCGACTCGTTGCATCTGTACGTTCCTGAAGCTACGGAATCGATGCCGTGTACACGTTCGACGGTGCGCTTTCGATCCCCGCGGCGTCCACACTTTTCACTTGATAGTTGTAGGTTGCCCCATCCTGCACGGTCGTGTCGGTGTAGGTGGTGGGCAGGTTGACGGAGGAGTTCAATAGTTGATAACCACCGCTGCCGGTGGCGCGATAGACGTGATAACCGACGACTGCGTCTTTGGAATTCGCCGGCGCATCCCAGCTCAGCTCTGCTTCATAGCTTGTCGTCTGGGTTCCCGTACCGCTGAGGGCGACGTTCATCGCTCCCATCGAGCAGTTACTGCTGAGGACAATCGTGCCGGCGGCGGTTCCTGCGGTGGCCGGATTGAACTGGACTTCCATCGTGGACGCCTGACCGGGATTCAGCGTCACCGGGAACTTCGCTCCCGGCAAGGAGAACCCGGCACCGCTGACCGTTCCGGCGTTCAACGTCGCCGCTGCGCTGCCGGAGGAGGTGATCGTCACGGACTGCGTCGCAGGCGTGTTGAGCTGAACGCTTCCGAAGGCTACGCTTGACGTACTCAACGTAAGAGTGGGCGTCGCCGGATTCAGTGACAGGGCGAAGGTCTTCGAAATACTGCCTGCGGTCGCGGTCAGGGTCCCGGTCTGGCTCGAGCTCACTGCGGTGGCCGTCGCCGTGAAGCCCGCGCTCGTCGCGCCTGCAGCGATTGTCACCGAAGCCGGTACCGTCACCGCGCTGCTGCTGCTCCTGAGAGCTACCGCTGTGGCACTGGCCGCAGCAGAGGTCAGAGTCACGGTGCATGCGTCGGTGCCCGCACCGGTCATCGATCCGCTGGTGCAGGAAAGGGCGTTCAGCGTCGCCGGAGCCTGCCCGGTTCCACTCAGCGCAATCGTGGCGGTCCCGCTGCCGGTCGCGTTGCTGCTGATCACGATCGACCCGGTCCATGAGCCCGCTGTCGCGGGATCGAAGCTGATTGTCAATGTCGCGGTCTGGCCTGGATTCAGCGTAACCGGAACACTCATCCCCGATTGCCCAAAACCGGTCCCGGTAAGAGCTGCTGCGCTGATGGTCAGTGCAGCGGTCCCGGAAGCAGTTAGTGTCACATTCTTTGTGACGGTGGTATTCAGCGCCTGTGTGCCAAACGCGACGCTGCTGCTACTCAGCGTCAGCCCGCGGGTCATCGCATTCAGCGTAAGAGTCAGGGCCTTCGAAACGCCTCCCGCCGTCGCGGTCAGAGCCGCGGCTTGACTGGTGCTGACGGCAGTCGCCGTTGCCGTAAATGCCGCGCTTGCTGCCCCGGCCGGTATGGTCACGGAGGTGGGTACTGCGACAGCGCTGTTGCTGCTCGCCAGACTCACCGTGGTTGCCGATGTCGCCGCCGCCGTCAGTCCAACCGTGCAGGCATCGGTCACGGCGCCGCTCAGAGAACTCGAAGCGCAGGAGAACGAGCTCAGCGTTGGCGTCGACGCGGCCAGCCCGGTGCCGCTCAGGCTCACCGTCGCTGTCGCTGCGTTGCTGCCGATCGTCACCGAACCGCTGAAAGAGCCGGCAGTCGTCGGATCGAATGTCACGGTCAACGCGACGGCCTGGCCCTGATTCAGAGTCAAGGGGAAGCTTCCGCCGGAAACCGCGAAACCCACGCCGCTTGCCAAGATGCTGCTAATAGTCAGCGTTCCGCTTCCGGAAGACGTCACCGTGAACGATTTTGTTGTGGACGTATTCAGGGCGGCCGATCCGAACGACAGATTGGTCGGACTCACCGTCATCGCCGGCGATGAAGATCCCGCCGGGGAGACCTTAACGATAAAAGTCTTCGAAGCGCCGCCGTAACTCGCCTTGATCGTTACGTTCTGAACCGATTGGATCGATGCTACCGGGGCGGTAAACACACCGCTGCTCTGGTTCGCCTGCACAAACGCGTCGTCCGGGACATTCACTGCATTGCTGGAGGTCGTGAGGTTGACCCACGCGGTGCTCTTGACCACGCCGCTCAGGGTTACTGTGCAGATTTCGGTACCGGGACCCGCGAACGAACCGGACGCGCACGTCAAGGCCGTAAGCTTCACGGCAGCAAAAGAGGCCTGAGGCAGAGCGCCAAACGCGATCGACAGGAGGCCGGCCAAAACCAGGTAGAGCGGCCCGGAGGAGCGATGCGCTCGACCGCACGGCCTGGGGTTGCAGGGAGACTTCGCGTCTGCCGCATTGCTGCGGCCGAACGGGGGAGGAAGAAGACGTATATGCACCAGCGGCACCTCGAAAAGCGCCCTCGCACACCCCACCTTGCGCGCGCTTGCAACTGCATGGCTCGCGTGTTGGCCAAATTAATAGAGAGGTGGCTGCACGAAGTATTTCGCTGACGGGATCATCGACGAGAGAGGATGTTAGTAACTGTGAGTGCGGTCACAATAGTATTCATGTGCAGTTACCATCGACAGTAAAGTGGACGATATCGATACTGTTTCCCGTTTCGGATACTTAGGCGTCGACCGGTATAGGTTATATGCGTTGAGGTAACGCATCTTATCCATTACCCCATGCACTCATAGCTGTGCACCGACCAAAGGAACGCTCGAGCGCATCGTTACCATCGAGCCATGACGATCGTTGCGCTGCGCGCGGCCGCCTCTTACCGCAAAAGCAGAGCGGCGGAAAATCGCCTGTTCCGCCGCCTCTTTGCCACATATTTCAGGTGATCGGTGTTTATGGAACAGCCGCAGAGTAGACGTTCGACGGCGCGCTCTGTACCCCCGACGCATCCACACTCATCACTTCGTAAGTATAGGTCGTGCCACTTTGCACCGTCGTATCGGTATAAGTGGCCGGTTGATTGGCAGAGGCATTGAGCTTCTGATACGCACCGCCATTGGCCGCACGATAGACGTTGTAGCCGGCAACAGCATCGCCGGAGCTTGCGGGCGCTGCCCAGTTCAGCTGGACCTCATAGCCGCCCGCAGTGGTTCCTGTGCCGGAGAGAGCGATGGTTGAGGTCCCGGCACTTGCAGCGTTGCTGCTGATCGTGACGACGCCCGTATCGCTTCCCGCGGCTTTTGGATCGAACTGAAGATTCAGCGTGGCCGTCTGCGAGGGGGACAGCGTCAGTGGACTTGTAATCCCCGACATGGAGAAACCGGTGCCCTGGATCGTGGCTCCGCTGATGGTCAGCGCTGACGTGCCAGTCGAGGACAGCTGAACCGTCTGCGTCGATGGCGTGTTCAGGCTCACACTGCCGAAGGCCACGCTGGTCGATCCCAGGCTCAGTGCTGCCGTCCCGCTGGCCGATGGTTTCAGCTGCAGGGCGTACGTCTCAGAGTTGCTGCCCGACGCCGTCAGAGTCACGGTCTGTGCCGAGGTTACGGCGGACGCGGTCGCTGTGAAGGCTGTGCTCGATGCTCCCGAAGCCACGGTCACCGACCCCGGAACTCGGACTGCGCTGTTGCTGCTGCTGAGGCTCACGGTGACTCCACCACTCCCGGCTGCCTGCGCGAGGCTGACCGTACAGGCATCGCTGCCGGCCCCGGTGAGTGACGCGGTGCCACAGCTGAGGGCCCTGAGTTGCCCCTGTGATGAACCGTGTCCACCGTAGCGATGATGGCGCTGCGCGCCGATCGCTCCGGGTGTTGCGCAAAGCATTGCGGCGCCGGCGAACAGAATCCAGATGCGGAGACCTCTGGATCCAGACCCGAGCGAGAGCCGAAAGCCGCGGGTCGAGCAGCGGAGCAAGGGATGTGCATCCTGAGCCGCAGTGGCGCGGCCGGTTGGGGGAGAAATACGCTGAAGGTCCATGGGCTGACACCTGAGAACGCCTGGGCACACCTCGACTGTTGGCGCACGCAGTCATGCTGCGGCGTCCGTCCTTTCTGCGAGCAGAAAGGGGCAGCTGAGTGTCAGGCGTTGTCTCCTTCGAAACGAGCCTCGTCCGCCGCCGAATTGACGACGGCTTCCTGGTCTCGTCGAACGAGACACTACCTTTCTCTCTCAGACTGAGATACAAGGCTGCGGCAAAATTTCCCGGGGGACCCTGCGACTCTTGATCGCGGCTACTGCTCAACAGCGAATCAATCGAACGGGGTGGTAACAGCTGACAGCGTGGCGAACTGCGTGGTCACTTCCTGAGCCCCTACCTCACAAAATCGAACAGTGACTTTCCTACCTCCACACCTATTCTTCTCTTACTATTAACCCAGTGGTACTCCTCAAAGAGGCTTTCCGCAACCACCCGGACCGAATTTTTCTGAGGAATTTCGTGCCATTTTCCGCCACAGCTTTTGGACCGTCGGAAGTCGTGCAAAATGTGCCGTTTTACCGGGAATTTCCTGCACTTTTTTCACGGTGGGGCACGCGCGGCAATGCGCTTGCCGCACGTGCCCCGGCAGCTAAAATTCACACCATCCCCGGGTGACGATTTCCCTGCGGTTGCTGTACCCTGTTCGACATGCAAAGTCAGGTCATCGGAACCACCATGCCGGTGCTCGAGTTTTTGCTCGAGCCGAACGACGCCATCATCTCTGAGGCGGGCGAGCTCTCGTGGATGTCCGCCAACGTTCAGATGACTACCCACACCCAGTTCGCAGGCGGCGGCGGTATCTTTGGCGCGCTGAAGCGGGTTGTGGGTGGCGGCAGCCTCTTCATGACTGAATACCGCGCCATGGGAGGCAATGCGGAACTCGCGTTTGCCACGCGCGTCCCTGGACACATCGTCCCGGTTGAAGTCGCGCCAGGCTACGACTACATGGTGCACCGCCATGGTTTCCTGTGCGCTACCGCCGGAATACAGATCGGCGTGGGATTCCAGCAGTCTCTGGGCGCCGGTATCTTTGGCGGCGATGGATTCCTCCTGCAGAAGATCAGCGGCCAGGGCACGGCGTGGCTCGAGCTTTCCGGCGAGGTCATCACGCGCGATCTGCAGCAGGGCCAGACGATGCTCGTGCATCCCGGCCACGTTGGCGCTTTCACCGCCAGCGTCAACTTCCAGATCACCATGGTCCGCGGTATCAGAAATATGATCTTTGGCGGTGACGGCATCTTCCTCGCCGCGCTGAGCGGACCGGGACGTATCTGGCTGCAGACCCTGCCCATCTCGCGCCTTGCTCACCAACTGATGGAGTACATGCCGGCGGGACGCGAGGTCCGGCAGACCACCGAAGCCGGGGTGCTCGGCGGCATCATGGGCTCGGTGCTCGATAACATGAACCGCTAACTGGTTGCCGTTTTCTCCAGGAGCAGATTGGTTTCCTGATACTGGCCCCCCCCCGGGGGCCAGTTCTGCCTATCACAGGAAAACCACACTGAACCTCATTACTTCGGTGAAGCCAGAGACCCCCGTAATCTGGCTCGCGCATTCCGTCTGAACTAGTCTCAGTCCACTTCAGACGTTGCTCGGGGTGCGCGCTGTTATGCGGGAATGTCTCTCAGGATCGAATTACCCACTTGTATCCGCGGTGATTCCAACGCGGGCACGGCCGCGTCTGCTGGCCTTTGCGGTGCGTAGTGCGCTGCGGCAAACCTGGCCCAATCTGGAAGTTATCGTCGTGGTCGATGGTCCAGATCGGGAAACCGAAGCTTGCCTCGATACCTTCAACGATCCGCGTCTGCGCGTCATCGTCCTCCCCCAGCCGTGTGGCGGATCCGAAGCCCGGAACGTCGGCGTCCGTGTCGCGCGCGGTGAGTGGATCGCCTTTCTCGATGACGACGACGAGTGGCTGCCGGAGAAGACCGAACGCCAGATGCGCGCTGCGCATGCC
This sequence comes from uncultured Acidobacteriaceae bacterium, assembly GCA_963796895.1. Lineage (GTDB taxonomy): Bacteria > Acidobacteriota > Terriglobia > Terriglobales > Acidobacteriaceae > Palsa-343. The sequence goes on along the minus strand of CAWCNN010000008.1, from coordinate 26,794 downwards.
ATGCCGGACTGGTTTCCCGTTGTCTCCTGCCGTCTTATCGCGCAGTCCTCCTACGACCAGCCGCGTTCTGCCGATGCACCCCTACCAGGCTCCGCAAGCGATTGCGGATTTCCTGTTTTGTCGCAGCCAGTCTGCGCGATCCCGGCGGCGTGATGCAGACGTCCACCCTGCTCGCGCCCCGCGATCTGTTGCTGGCTTTCCCTTCCAGACCCGACTCCCGATGCATCAGGACTGGGACTGGCTCATTCGCGTGGCTTCCCACAAAGGCGTTAGGCTCTCCATGGTTCGCCAGCCTCTCGCCATCTGGCGCGTGGACGAAGTCGAAGACACTCGGTGGGCCGCGATCCTTCCTGGAAGACGTCTTTGTCCTGGATCCGCAGCGTTCGCACTGTGGTCTCGCCGCGCGCCTTCGCCTGGTTCGTCGCGATTCAGTGCGCATGGCGCGTGCAACGCTCTCACGCTGGACTGAGGGCGAGACTCGCGCTGCTGCGCGCCTTCCTGTTCGAAGGCAGGCCTGAGTTGCGTGCTTTCCTTGTCTTCCTGATCTTCGCGTTCCTCCCGGTGCGGGTTCGCCGGATCGCTGCGCAGCGGCTCTCAGTCGAAACGGCGGGCAGCTCCGATGAAGCGCCGGGGCTGCGGCTTGTCGTCAGTCGCAGGCGAACCCTGCCCATCCTTCGCAAATCCTCTTTCTGATCGACCCGTGTCCCTCATCGACTACACCAGCGCGTATCTCTCCGAAGTTGCCGCCCTCGCAGCGCATCTCGACACCGCTGTGATCGATCGCATGATCGACCTTCTTCTGGAAATCCGGGACCGCGGAGGGCGCGTTTTCTTTCTTGGCGCCGGGGGAGGCGCGGGTCATGCCGGTCATGCGGTCAACGATTTCCGCAAAATCGCCGGCGATCGAATGCTATGCACCAACGGACAACGTCTCCGAACTCACGGCCCGTATCAACGACGATGGCTGGGAGTCCTGTTACGCCAACTGGCTCCGCGGCAGCCACCTCTCTTCGCAGGACGCGGTTTTCGTCTTTTCCGTGGGCGGCGGAGATGCCGGAACGCCGCATCAGCACGAATCTTATCGCCAGCCTTTCCCTGGCACAGCAGGTCGGCGCACGCATCCTCGGCGTCGTGGGGCGCGACGGCGGTTATACCGCACGCGTAGCGGATGCCTGTCTGATGGTTCCCACGCTCTCACCTGCAACGGTCACGCCCCACACCGAAGAGTTCCAGGCCGTCGTCTGGCACCTGATCGTCTCCCATCCACGGCTCCGCCGGAATGAAATGAAATGGGAATCCGCAAGATAACCCGCCCTGCCGTCTTTGTGGACCGCGACGGCGTTCTGAACGCGACCGTCCTGAACCCCGCAACCGGCCGTCCGGAATCTCCCCTTGCGCTCGACGATTTCCGCCTGATCGACGGCGTCATTCGAGGCGCTGCTGCGGTTACAAGGCGCAGGATATCCGCTCATCCTCGTCTCGAATCAGCCGAACTTCGCCCTGGGTAAGTCCAGCTATGAACATGCATGACCGAGATTCATCACAGACTCGGACCATCCTGACTGCCGCGGGGATTCGTTTTTTGCGCTTCGGTTATTGCCTCCATCACCCGCGCGGCGTCACGCCAGGCTACTCCCACGTTTGCGAATGCCGGAAGCCCTCTCCTGGGATTCTGCTGCAGGCGCGGGACGACTTCAGTCTCACCCTCGCCGATTCATGGATGATCGGAGACCGGCCAGCGGACACGCAGCTGCGGCCATGCTCGCCGGCACGCACACCATTCGCATTGATTGTGGAGGGTCAGATTTCGGGTTGCCCGCGCAAATCGCCGACCCGTGCGCCGACTACTTCGCCCGGAATCTCACCGAGGCCGCCCAAATCATTCTTGGCAACTCTGCCGGTCGAACGACGCCACCCCCTGCGGCAGCCAGGACACTGGTGTCGATCTCGTAGCCCGCGGTCCGCGCATCGTGATGAAACATCTCCACCGTCTCTCGCGAGTACTGGTGTAGGTCCCGACCCAGCAGCTCCATTTTGCGGAGCAATTCCGGCGGCACGGTGACGATATCGCATCCCGCCTCTTCTGCCTGAAATATATTGAGTACTTCTCGGGGACTTGCCCACAGCAACTGCGCCCGGGGACGCCAGCGCAGGATGCGCTTCGCTTCGGCCATCAAGGGAACCGGATCGACTCCGGTGTCGGCGACCCGTCCGGCGAAAACCGATACGATCGCAGAGGTCTCCGGCGCCAGGGCCTGGACCACCCACTCTACCTGCTCCAGAGCCAGGATCGCGGTTACGTTCACCGTCACCCCCGCATCACCCAGCCTGCGAATCAGCGGGCCCAGGAAAGTTCCCTGGAGATTCGTTACCGGAATCTTCACGTTGACGTTCGCACCCCAGCTCGCAATCGCGAGCGCCTGCATCTCCATTTCGGCTTCGTCGTCGGCACAGATTTCCAGCGACACCGGTCGATCGGGAATGGCACGCAGCAGCGATCGCGCGAAGGCCTCATAGTTCCGTACACCCGCCTTACGCATCAGGGTCGGGTTGGTAGTGAAGCCGCGAATCCAGGGTTTGGCGTACATCTCCAGGATTCCGGGCAAATCGGCCCCGTCACTGAACAGCTTGATCCGCAATTCTTCAATCTTCTTCATGCCCTGCCCTTCTCATCCCGACTCGATTCGGCTTCCGTTTTCTGAGATTGCTCTGCGATGCTTTGCCTGAACGCGGCCCATCTCTCGCCCGCCCACTGTCGAAACACCAGCAGCACAAATCGTGCGTTGCCGATCAGATATCTGCGCCACAACCGGCGGGGCTCCATCCCCAGGCGAAAGAGCCATTCCAATCCGACGGCCTGAAAGAAACGGGGAGCTCGTTGGCGCAATCCTGCCTGTGTATCCAGCGCGGCGCCGACCGCCAGGATCGCCCCGGCGTTCAAAATCCGTCGATTCTCCTGCATCCAGATCTCCTGCTTCGGCGCTCCAAACGCCACACAGATCAGATCCGGCGCTGCGTCGGCGATCGCTGCCCGAATTCCCTCCAATTCGGCCAGATCGTTTTCGAATCCCAGGGGCGGACAGCACGTCCCGCAAATCTGCAAAGCCGGGTAACGGGTGCGCAGATGACGGGCGGCGCTCACCGCAGCTCCTGGCAGTCCTCCCAGAAAGAACACGCGAAAGCCATAGTGAGCTGCCTCCGCGCACATCCTCTCCATCAGATCTCCACCGGTTACTCGTCCCGGAGTGGGAACGCCCAGCACTCGCGAAGCCAAAACGACGGAAATCCCGTCGGGAACCGCGAGGTCGGCATCGCGCATGGCCTCGGCAAAGCGACCATCGCGCTCCGCCATCGTGACCAGATGCGCATTCGGCCCGACGACGGTGAGGGGCGGCGCCTCCCCACGATGCAGCAGCGCCTCCACCATCAGCACCGCGGCGTAATCCATGGTGATGCGATCGACCGGAATCTTACCCAGAACGAAACGCGGCGGCAACGGCAAGCGCGCCGGCGCTGAAGCAACATCCCCTGCACTCTCTTCCAGCGCTCCTTCGGTCAGGCCCACAGGACTTCCTTTCGCTTCCAGAATTCCTGCGGCGCCACGCCGTTGCCCACGACCGTCCTGCGCAGCTCATCCCGGACCCGGCGCGAGACATAGCGCGGCGACGCGTGAAAGGCGTGCGCGAAGGCCGCCAGTCCGCGCATGTAGTGCTTCTGTGCAAGCTGAATATTGAATTCCCGCAGCGCCTGCTTCGCCTCAAAAACCTCCGTGCGAACAAACCCGCCCAGCGGCTCCACCACATCCCCAAACGCTCGTGGTTCCTTTCCCCATAATTCGGAGAGCAGCAGGTACTGCACATAAATGGCGGCCAGCTGCTGCTTTTGAAGGTTGCGGGAACTCACGCTGTCAGGACGAATGCGAAATCCGACCAGGGGCTCAGGGATGCAATGAATCTCGTGGCGCAGGGCCATTCGCCACCAGAGATCGGCGTCCTCCGCGTGGATATCCATGCGATAACCTCCGACGGCTCGCACCTTATCCACATTCAGCGCCACCGACGAGTGGCAGATCGACAGAAGATATCCGCTCTGCACCATCGCCCGCAGTTCGTCAGGGGTGCCCTGAGAACATCGGAATTGCCCTGCACAGCGGTCCCGCGGATGATAGTCGGCCAGGGAATAGATCAGCCCGGCATCGGGATGCTCGGCGATGGCATTCTTCAGCTTCTCAATTCGGCCGGGGTAGGACACGTCGTCAGCGTCCATACGCACCAGCCACGGCGTTCGCGCCTCGTACAGGAGCCGATTCAGGGCCGACGTCACCCCGGCGTTTTCCTGTTTCAGGACCCGCAGCCGCGGCCATGGAAAGCCAACCCGCGCCATTCTGTTCTCGAGATCCCGCAAATACACCGCGCTGCCGTCCGACCCGCCATCGACCACGATCAGAATCTGGAAGTCGGTGCTCGTCTGGCCCAGCAAACTCTCCATCGCCTGCGGGAGCCAGGGCATTGCGTCGCATACCGGCATCCCCACCGTAAGCTCAACGTTCGTTCTCTTCATCCTCGACCTGCTTCGGCGATCCGCTGAGCCCGCTCACGGCGTCGCCGGCATCAAATTGTTGTGCGGTACGAAGGAACTTATAAATGGGGGCCGGGTAACCTGCGCTGTGGATCGCACTTTCCCCATGCCTCAGGTAATGCTTCCAATGGGCCATAACTATCCCATAACCCTGACTTGCGTAACAGCAACTATCACAAAATCGTTGCTATTCACGCCACCGAAGTCCAAACATAAGGATCGTAGTTTCATTCTGGGCCAGAAAACCCCAGCCAGTTTCACAACGTAATCTGCAGGACCCATTCGTAATCGCCAGAGGAATCAAAATGCTCCTTTCGGAGGGAAGCTATTTCATCGTTGGCGGTGCCGGCTTCATCGGCAGCCATTTCGCCGACGCGCTACTCGCGTCCGAGGATACCCGCCGCGTCACCATCTTCGATAATTTCTCGTCGGGCCGCGAATGGCATTACGAGAAGCACCTCGGAGACGCGCGGCTGACCGTTGTCCGGTCCGACGCCAGCGACGTCAACGCCCTCAGCGCTACCATGGATGGCCACGACTGGGTCATTCATCTGGCCTCCAATCCCGATATCGCTGCAGCCGCCGAGAAGCCTGAGATCGACTTCTACCGCGGCACTCTCCTGACCAACAACGTTGTCGAGGCGATGCGCCGTTCCGGCCTGCATCGCCTCCTCTATGCCTCGGGAAGCGGCGTCTACGGGGATACCGGTTCAAGGCTCGTCGGCGAGGATCATGCTCCCCTGGTCCCCATCTCCACCTATGGCGCCAGCAAACTGGCCTGCGAATCTCTCATCGCCAGTTATTGCTCGATGTTCGGTCTGCGCGCCTGTGCCTTCCGCTTCGCGAACGTCGTTGGTGCCCGCCAGACCCACGGCGTCGGCTTCGACTTTGTGCGCAGGCTTACCGCCAAGCCGAGGCGCCTGCGCATCCTCGGCGATGGCAATCAAAGCAAGCCTTATATCCATGTCAGCGACGTGGTCGATGCCGCTCTGTGCGCCGCCAAGAAAGCCACCGCACCCTTTTCCGTCTTTAACGTCGCCACCGATGACGCCGTGACCGTAACCGAAATCGCCGACCTCGCCGTTGAAACCCTGGGCATCGCTGCGAAACCCGTCTTCGAGTACACCGGCGGAAATCGGGGCTGGCGGGGAGACGTGCCCGTCGTCCGTCTCGATTCCACCCGTATCCGCGCCCTCGGCTGGTTCCCAAAAAAGAACAGCCGGGACGCGGTACGCCAATCTCTGCAGGAGCTCAACGCTGATGCACGCATCCTTCACAACTGACTCCAACCCTTTTCCCGCTGTCCTGAGCATGACCCCATTCGACGCCTGGTCTACGCACTCCTCGCCGTCGGACGATGGACTCCCGGGCAAATACCAGGCCACAAAAGACTCCCTCCAGCGTGAATCGCTCTGGCCTCCCCGCCTCGCGCTGCTCGCGGGCGGTCTGGCGACACGGTTGCGCCCGCTCACCTCGTTCATGCCCAAGTCGCTCATCCAGATCGCCGGCGAGCCTTTTCTTGGACATCAGCTCCGTCTCATTCGCGCAGGCGGAATCCGGGAGGTCGTGCTCTGCTGCGGATTCCTCGGCGATCAGATCGAGGACTTCGCGGGCGACGGCAGCCATTTCGGCCTTTCGATCACCTACAGTCACGACGGCGAGCAGCCTCTGGGCACCGGAGGCGCGCTGCTGAAGGCCCTCCCCCAGCTTGGCCAGCGCTTCCTCGTCATGTATGGCGACAGCTGGCTTACCGAGCCCATCGAGCCGGTCTGGCGCACCTTCCTTGACGCCGGCAAACCCGCGCTAATGACGGTCTTCCGTAATGAGAATCGGTGGGGAGCCAGCAACGTCGAGTTTCGCAAAGGCGCCGTCGTTCGCTATGACAAGCGCCATCCTTCCCCCGCGATGCGCCACATCGACTATGGTCTGGACGCCCTCGACGCCAGCGTTGTCGCGTCGTGGAGCGTCCCCATCTTCGACCTTGCCGAGGTGTGGTCCGGACTGGCGAAGTACTCAATGCTGGCCGGCTACGAGACCTCGGAACGCTTCTACGAAATCGGAAGCCTTTCCGGGATGCGCGAGACCGAAATGATTGTCGCCTCCTCCCCGCGCGTGCGACGCATTCTCACTTACGCAAGATGCAGCACCCCTCCCCCGCAGCGAGATACGCAGGTGGTGTGACGTTGATCATGACGCGAACCCCCCTGCGTATCTCGATTGGTGGCGGCGGCACCGATCTCCCTTCCTATTACCAGGAAAACGGGGGCGGCTTCGTTATTTCTGCCGCAATCAATAAGTACGTCTATATCACGGTCAATCGGAGTTTCCTGCCAGGATATTTCCTCAAATACTCCGAGACGGAGCACGCGAATACCTGCGAGCAGATTCGCCATCCGCTGATGCGTGAAGCGCTCCGTATGCATCACGCCCCTTCGCCTCTCGAAGTGGTGAGCGTCGCCGATGTTCCTGCCGGCACAGGTCTGGGCTCTTCGGGCACATTCCTCGTCGGCCTGCTCCACGCCCTCTACGCGTGGCAGCGGGAGCCGGTCACTGCGGAAGCTCTCGCCCGCGAAGCCGTAGAGATCGAAATGAACCGGCTCGGCGAGCCCGTCGGCAAGCAGGATCAATACATCGCCGCGTACGGTGGAGTGCTGTGCCAGGAATATCTGCCTGACGGCGAGGTCCGGGTCACTCCGCTGCGCATGACCGAGGAATCGCTGCACGAGCTGCGTGACTCCCTCATGCTCTTCTTCCTCGGCGAATTGCGCAGCGCCTCGTCGCTGCTGGGCGAGCAGAAACGGCTCTCCGAAGCACGCGACCCGGCCATGATCGACAGTCTGCACTTCGCCCGCATGCTCGGCCGCGAGATTCGCAGTGTCCTCGAGGGAGGCCAGGTAGCCGACTTCGGCCGACTCATGCACGAACACTGGATGCGCAAGCGGAATCGCAGCCGCGCCATGACCACCAGACGCATCGACTCCCTCTACGATCTCGCGCGTTCGGATGGCGGCGCTACCGGCGGCAAGGTCGTCGGCGCCGGCGGCAGCGGCTTCCTTCTGCTCCACACCCACGATCGCCGACGGCTCCGCGATACGATGCTCCGCGCCGGCCTCAGCGAAATGGATTTCAGCTTCGACTTCGATGGATCGGTGGTACTCCTTCGCAATGTTTAGCGCCATGCTGCTCCAGGAACCGCAACCATGAACGCGCGCGCGCTGCCCCTCTACGACCCGGCTCCCGATGTGCCTGTCGAGTGGACGCTGCTCGATCTCTTTGCCATCTTCGTCCGTCGCCGCGCCTGGATCCTGGCGGCAATTGCGGTCAGTTGCTGCGCAGCGTATCTCTACTGGCTCTGGGCCACGCCGCGTTACCGCGCTACTGCGGTGATCGAAATTCAGAAAGAGTCCACCGGCGCCTTCGGCCTCGACAACACCACCGCGGACCGGCCCTCCACCCAGATCGGCGATTCTTTCGATGACAACCTTACACTCCAAACCGAAATCGGCATTCTGCAGTCCGACGCGGTCAGCCTCGACGTCATCCGCAGCGCGAGCCTCGAGCGAACCGCGGATTATTTCGCGCCCCATTCAGGGACAAGTGCCGCCCTCCACCGACTCTACTTCTGGCGCAAGCCCCTGGAACCACTCTCCACACCGCTGGCCGACGCCCCCAATCGCCGCTTCGTTGCCCTGAAGATTTTCGCTGCGCATCGCCGCATTACTCCGCAGGCGGGCACCCGTCTCATCGCGATCGGCTACGCGGACCCCGATCCCACGCGCGCTGCATCCGTCGCCAATGCCCTGGTCCAGGCGCTGGCCGACTATCGGTTCCAGTCGCGATCCGCTGCCGCCGCAACGTCCGCTTCCTGGCTTTCCGCTCAGCTCGCCGGACTGAAACAAAAGACCGACGCGTTGGACGCTCGCGCTGCCGCCCTCGATCGCGCCTCCGGCGACTATGGCGACGACGACTCCCACAACCCCGTCCTGGCCCGCCTCGACTCCCTCAATGCAGCGCTTTCCGCCGCGGAATCCAGCCGAATCGTTCGCGAAGCGATCTGGCGTGCAGTCCAGACCGGCAATCCCGAGGCGATCTCCGGCCTCGCAGGAAATCCAAATGCCGGTCCGAACACCCAGAATTCACTCGCCCTCCTCCAGGCCCTCCGCTCCCAGGAATCAGCACTGGAGAGTCAGATCGCCGAATCCGCCAATCGCTACGGCGAGAACTGGCCAGCCTCCATCGAACAACGCGATCGGCTGAAGAGCATTCAGACCTCCATCCGCGAGGAGGTCCGCCGCCTTGGTGAACGCGCCCAGACCGACTATCAGGTTTCGCTCGATGCGGAAAGCGCCGCTCGCAACGCCTTCACCGAGCAAAGGAATCTCGCCTCGCAACTCACCGGCAACGCTGTGGCGCTGCGCCTCGCCCGCCAGGAAGCCGGCCAGAGCCGTACGCTGTACACGTCCCTCCTCGGCCGGCTCCAGCAAACCGGCGTCCTCGAGGGCCTGCACTCCGGCAACTTCGCGGTGGTCAGTCCCGCGTTCGTCCCGCCCTCGGATCAACCATCCAGTCCGAGCCTGCCCCTGCTCGCCGCAATGGCGCTCGGCCTGGGCAGCCTTGCAGGATGCGGAGTCGCGATCACCCGCGAACTCACCGATAACGCGATTCGCACTCCGGCGGATCTGGAAGCTCTGCTCGACGCCTCTGTCTTCGCCGAGGTTCCCCGCTACCGGCTCCCTGAGCCCTGGTATCGGCGGATGCTGCCTTTGCCGATCGCGCTGCAGCGGAGGACCGAATTTGGGTTTGAACTTCCCGCTCCCGAGACGCCCTTCGTCGAGGCCCTGCACCGCCTGCGCGCTTCCCTGCTTCTCTCCCACAGCAGTCGCCCTCCGCAGGTCATCACAATCACCGACGCGCGACCTTCCTCCGCGCTCACTGTGAATCACGCTGACGGCACGCCGCCCTCCCTGGCCCTCGGGCTCGCCACAATCCTGGCTCAGCATGGATCGCGGGTACTGTTCGTCGATGCCGATCTCCGTTCGGCTCCCGATATCAACGCCTCTGCCGATAGCGGGCTCAGCGAAATGCTCTCCAATCAAGCCGTCATCCCGATCATCCACGCGGTCGCCGGCCTCCCCGCTCTCTCCGTGCTCCAGGCAGGCGCGCATCCCCCCTGCCCTTCCGAACTGATCGCCTCCCCGCGCATGGCCAACCTGCTCGCCGACTGGCGCGAGGATGTTCAGCTTCATCGTGATCCACGCTCCCGCGGCCGTCTTCGCCGACGCTCTGGTCCTCGCCCAGCTTTCCGACGCGGTGCTGGTCTCGGCGCAGGCAGGCGAAACCCGGCGAGAAGAGTTCCTCCCCGCCTTTCACGCACTCAGCCGACAGATTCCCGATCACGCGGTTCTCGGCGCGGTTCTCGAAAATGCTCGCCCTGGACTTCTGCATGCGCCTGCCTGAGTTTCTTTCCTGCCTCGTTGTCTGCCTGACGCTCCTCGGCCGTCCGTCTCCCGTGCACGCCCAGCAACCCGCGTCCTCGGCCCCGCCCGCCGCAATGGTGCACTCCGAGCAGGATCACCCGTCATCCTCGCTTCCGTCGTCTCCGGTTCCGTCCTCCTCGGTTTCGGCCCCGAATTCTTACCCGCCGGCATCTCCGGAGTCGCTTCTAATCGGATCCGGCGACCTTCTCCGCATCACCGTTCTGCGTGAGCCGGAACTGGATCAGCACGTCCGCGTTCTGGACTCAGGGGACGTAGTCCTCACCCTGACCGGCAGGATCGCCGTGCAGGGGCTCACTCCCGCACAGGCCTCCGCTCGCATCGCCGCTCGTTACCGTGCCGGTAATTTCCTCCTCCATCCCGAGGTCGCGGTTTTCGTCGAAGAATATGCAACACAAGCGGTGACGATTCTCGGCCAGGTGGCCCATCCCGGCGCGGTCCATCTGGCAGCGCCCAGAACTCTGATCGATGTCATCTCACTCGCTGGCGGCCTCACATCGGACGCCGACCGACACATCGTCGTCCAGCGCGGCGGCAAGGATGGCGAGCGCATTCGCACCTTCCTGCCCAACCGTGCTGAAGATGCGCTCAACGCCGACATCCTCATTCGCCCCGGTGACACAGTGATTGTTCCCAAAGCCGGTATCGTCTATGTCCTGGGCGACGTCGCCCATCCCGGCGGCTACGTCATGCGCAACGACTCCCAGCTCACCGTCCTGCAGGCCATCGCGCTGGCTGCCGGAACCTCCAGGACCGCCAGTGAAAAGCGCGTTCGCCTCGTACGCAACGTCGACGGTATCAGCCAGTCCGTCGATCTGCCCCTTCACGATATGGAGCGCGGCCGCGCACCCGATGTCCCCCTCCGCGCCGACGATATCGTCTACGTCCCCTTCAGCCTCGCAAAAAACATCTCTCTCGGCATCGCCAGCATCACCGCCGCCGCCAGCTCCGCTCTCATCTACGCCGCGAAATGAAACCTGCCCGGCTCCGCGCCCCTCGTCGTCGCAGGTTCGCCCGGCTGCCTCTTGAAAACCTCGCCTGCGTTGCCCTGTTCGTCTTCTTCGCAATGCAGGGGGCCATCCCCTATATCGCCCCTGCGCAGTCACTAGAGATGACCGGCTCGGCCCCCGGTCGACTCACGACGATCGGTGGCATCGCTTCCCAGGCGATCGCGAATGGCACCATGCTCGCACTCATCCTGCGGCGCCCGCGCTTTCTTCTCCGCCAGATGTCTGAACTCCCCTGGCTTGTCATTCCCACCGGGATGAGCGCGCTCGCCCTCGCATCCGCAGCCTGGTCCCTTGATCCGCTTCTCACCCTGCGTCGAAGCATTCCCTTCGCCCTCGCCGGCCTGTTCGGACTCTGGTTCGCCTCTCGCTACTCCCAGGCGCATCAGCTCGCCATTCTCCGCATGGCGATGATCGCCCTCGCCGTTGCCACCGTCGCGCTCGTCGTTCTGGACCCTTCGCTCGGCCTCGACCTTTCCCCCGGCCATGCCGCCGACTGGAAGGGGGTCTTCACCCAGAAGAATGCCTGCGGCCGCGTGATGGTCCTCGCCACCGCGGTTCTCCTGTGCGGAGAACGCCGCAGTCTTTTCCGAGTCAGCCGCCTCGCGACACTCGCCCTCTTCCTCTTTGTGCTGCTCATGAGCGGCTCCCGCGGCGCATGGATGATCGAAGCCTCGCTGTTCCTTCTCTTCGGATTGCTCTCCGTTGCCCAGCGTGCCGGCCAGCGGATCCGGCTCGTCCTCGCCGTCGGGGTGCCGCTTGTGACCCTTGCCTCGGGAGCATTCCTCATCTTTGACTTCCAGCGGATCGCGCCTCTTGCTGGGTCGAGACTCAACCCTCACCGGACGCACCGCCATCTGGGGGCAGGTCCTCCACTTCATCGGCCAGCGTCCCCTCTTCGGCTACAGCTACGACGCTTTCTGGCGAGGCATGCAGGGACCATCGTTCCAGGTCGCCGCTGCGGTTCACTTCATCGTCGCCCACGCCCACAACGGATTCCTCGAAATCGCCCTCGAACTCGGCACCGCCGGACTTCTGCTCTTCGCGCTCAGCTGGCTGCGCGGCTGGTTCGCGCTGTGGCCCCTCTGGCAGCGCGGCGATTTGCGTCGCCTCGCGTGGCCTCTGGCCATTCTTCTCCTCATCGCCCTCTACGATCTCGACGAAAACACCCTCCTGATCTACAATGGCCTCTTCTGGATTCTCTACGTTGCTGCGCTCGTCACCACCGAACGTGCCCGCGGTGAGCGCCGTCACACCATCGCGGACCGAGATCGTGAAATCCTGAGATCGAACCCGCAACGACTTGCGCCTCTCGGCGAAGCCGCTCAGGAAGTCTCGTGAACCCGACTGTCCTTATCTACCGTTCCGATCTGCTGCCTCCCTCCGAGACATTTGTCGCGGCCCAGGCTCACGCCCTACGCCGCTATACTCCCTGCTTCGCCGGCCTCCGCCCCATACCCACCACCCTCCTCATCGACCCCTGCGACACGACCCTTCTCACCCGCAGCGATAAACCCACCGACAAGATCCAGCGTCGCCTGTTCCTCGCCACCGGCATCGCTCCACAATTTGTCCGTCTCCTCAGGCGCCGGCACCCGGTGCTGCTGCACGCGCATTTCGCCATCGATGCGGCGGCCGCTCTTCCGCTGCAAAAGCAACTCGGCATCCCCCTCGTCGTCACGTTGCACGGGTACGACGCCACCACTTCTGACCAGAGTCTCCGGCATCTACGCCGCAGGCCGCGCCTATTTACGCCACAAAGCGGAGTTGCGCGCGCGGGCACGGTTCTTCATCTGCGTCTCGGATCACATTCGCCGCCAGGCGGTCGAGCGCGGCGTTCCTGAAGACAAGCTCCGCACTCTGCCCATCGGAGTCGACCTCAACTTCTTCGTGCCCGATCCGCTCCGCTCCCGCGACCTCGACCCGATCGTTCTCTTCGTTGGCCGCCTGGTTGAAAAGAAAGGATGCGAGCATCTGATTCGCGCCATGTCCCACATCGAAGCCCACCATCCCCTCGGCGAAACTGCTGATCGTCGGTGACGGACCTCTGCTTGATCCGCTGCGCGCCCAGGCCCGCGCCAGCCTTCGCCGCTGCACATTCCTCGGATCGCAGCCCCCCAGCGTTGTTCGCGATCTCCTGTTCGCGCCACGGTCCTCGCCGTTCCCAGCATCGTCGCCGGCTCCGGAGACAGCGAGGGCCTGCCCATCACTCTTTGCGAAGCTCAGGCCATCGGCTTGCCCATCGCTGCGTTTGATGGCCCAGGCGTCTCCGAGGCGGTTGTCGCCGATGAAACCGCGCTGCTCGTCCGGCAGGGGGATGAGGGTGCACTCGCGGCGGCCATCGTCCGCATCCTGACCGACGGCCCCCTCGCCAGGCGCCTCGCCATCGCCGGACGCCGGCGCGCCGAAGAACACTTCAGCCTCGAGAAACAGACGGCACGCCTCGAAGACCTCTACACCGAAGCGCTCCAGTAGCGCCGGCCCATGCCCGAGGAATCCCTCCGTCAAAGCTCCCTCTGGATGATCACCGGCCAGGGCATCGCCATGGCTGCGCAGGCGATCTACTTCATCCTCATTGGCCGCGCTCTCGGCAGCCATGAATACGGGGCGTTCGTCGGCGTTGCCGCGCTCATCGGCGTCCTCAGCCAGTTCAGTTCCCTCGGCATGGAGATGATCCTCGTCCGCGACGTGAGCCGCGACCGCGCCTCCTTTGCGCGCACCTGGGGTCACGCGCTTGCGATCGCCGCGGCCGGATTTCTCCTGCTGCTCGCAGCGTCCATGCTCTACGCGCACTTTTTCGCTGCGCCCCGCGCTCCGTCTGCTCGTTCCCTGGATCGCGCTTGCCGACGGACTCCTTGGCAAACTGATCCAGCTCACCGCGCGTGCCTTTCAGGGCGCCGGCCGCCTGGCATGGACCGCTCGCCTCACGGCGTTCACGCAACATCGCTCGCGCCCTCACTGCCGCTCTCGTACTGCTGTGGACCCGTGACCCACGGCATCGCCGTAACCGCGTTGCTCTGGACGCATGTCTACTGGATCTCTACGCTTGCGGTCGCGCTCTTCGCGCTGGTTTTGATCTCGCTGCAACTCGGCCTTCCCCGCTTGGTTCGCATCCATCGCACCGACCTCAGCGAAGGCCTCAGCTTCTCTCTCTCCAGTTCCTCCATTTCCGTTTACAACGACATCGACAAGACTTTCCTTGTCAGTCTCGGCCAAACTTCCGCCGCCGGCATCTACTCGGCCGCCTATCGAGTCGTCGACGCCGCCAGCGCTCCTATCTATGCCATGTATGCCGCTGCCGCCCCTCGTTTCTTCCGCGAAGGAGCTCGCAGCGTCCATCGCGCCCGCGATTTCTCGCGCATGACGCTGTCCCGCACGCTGCCGTACTCCATCGGAGCAGCCGCGTTGCTCGCACTCGCTGCGCCACTCCTGCCGCGGCTCTTCGGCCCGTCATTCCGTGGATCGGTGCCGGCTCTCCGCTGGCTCTGCCTGCTGCCCGTGCTGCGCTCGCTGCACTACGCCTGGGGATCGGCCATCACCGCCTCTGCTTCACAGTGGAACCGCACCGCAACCCAGTTCGGCGCCGCCATCCTTAATATGTGCCTGAATGCGATCCTGATTCCGCGATGGTCATGGCAGGGAGCCGCCACCGCCAGTCTGCTCACCGACGGCGCGCTCGCTGCTGCCAGTTTTTTTGTACTGGCGCACCTGATCCGCCGCGAAACTGCAACACCTGAAGACGCCTCGTCGCTGCGGGCGACGTCTAATTCTCGATCACGCCCAGCTCCCGCATCAGGAACACATAATCCAGCGCGATCTCCTTCAAATAGTCGTATCGCCCCGACGCCCCGCCATGCCCCGCCGTCAGATTCGTGTGCAGCATCAGATGGCGCGCATCGGTCCTCAGCGTCCGCATCTTCGCCACATACTTCGCCGGCTCCCAGTACATCACCTGGGAATCGTGCAGCGACGTCTTCACCAGCATCGCCGGATACGTCTTTCGCCTCAAGATTGTCGTAAGGCGAATAGCTCAGCATGTACTCGAACGCCTCTTTCCGGTTCGGATCGCCCCACTCCTCGTACTCCGGCACGGTCAGCGGCAGCGTGGGATCCAGCATCGTGTTCATCACATCGACGAACGGCACGTGCGCAATCATCGCTCGATACAGATCCGGCCGCAGGTTCGCCACCGCACCCATCAGCAATCCTCCCGCGCTGCCACCCTCTGCCGCCACCCGATCCGGCCCGCCCCATCCTTGCGCCACCAGATGCTCCGTCGCCGCAATGAAATCCGTGAACGTGTTCCGCTTCTGCATCAGCCGCCCGGCATCGTGCCACGCCTTGCCCAGATCGCCGCCGCCGCGCACGTGCGCATACGCCAGCACGAAGCCGCGATCCAGCAGGCTCAGCCGATTGCTGCTGAACCCTACCGGCAGCGAGTACCCATACGCTCCGTACCCATAGACCCATAGCGGATTCTGTCCCCGCCTCCCGCTTGTCCTTTCGCCACACCAGCGAAACCGGCACCTCGACGCCATCCGGCGCCTGCGCAAAGATCCTCTCCGACGCATATCTCTCGCGATCGAACCCGCCCGGCACCTCCAGTTGCTTCAGCAGTTTCGATTCGCCCGTCGCCACGTCATACTCAAACACCGACGCCGGAGTCACCAGCGACTGATACGCATACCGGTACTTGCTTCGTCTCATACACCCGGTTCGCATGTGGATGCACGCTGTAGACCGGCTCCGGGAAACCAACCTCCGTCCTGCACCCATCTCCGCTCCAGCGCCCGCAAAAGGCCGCACCAGGATATGCTGCAATCCCTCCCGCCGCTCCCACACCACCGCGTGAGCCGGCGAACAGCTCCACTTCCTCCAGCATCGCCTCCGTCGCGCACTGGGATCAGCTTCCGTCCAGTGCTCGACGCCCGGCGTCTCCACCGGCGCCGTCACCAGGCGAAAATTTCTCCCCGTATCGTTCGTCCGGATGTAGAGCTGCCCGTTGCGATGATCGGCGTAGTATTCGATCTCCTCGCGCCGCGGCGCAATCAGACGCCATGTCCCCCGCGGATCGTCCGCCCGCAGAAACTGCTCCTCCGTCGTCGTATGGCTCGAGCATTCCAGGATGATGTACTTATCGTCGCGCGTCCGGCCCGCGCCAATGTTGAAGCGCTCGTCCTTCTCCTCGTACACCAGCTCGTCTTCGGCGTAATGCGTTCCCAGACACATGCCGGAAGAACTGGAACTGCCGCTTCTGCTCCTCGTCTTCCACCGTGAAGAAGAGCGTCGTGTTGTCCGCGGCCCACACTACAGACCCCACGCGCTCGGCGTGCTCCTTCAACACCTCGCCGGTGCGCAGGTCCTTCACGTACAGCTTGTATTGCCGAAATCCCTTGTTGTCGCAGGTATACGCCAGCAGATTCCCATCGTCGGAAACCACCATCGTCCCCAGCGCCATGAACGCTTCGTTTTCGGCCAGACGATTCACGTCCAGCAGAATCTCTTCCTCGCCCGGTCGGCCCTTCCGGTGTTCCCGCGCTTCCGGCAGTAGATCTCGTACTGCTTTCCCTCCTCCGTCCGCTGGTAGTACCAGTACTCGCGATCGCGAAACGGCACCGAAACATCCGTCTCCTTGATATGGCTCCGCATCTCGTCGTAGAGCTGCTTTTGCAGGTCCTCGGTCCCGGCCATCACGTGCTGGCACCAGGCGTTCTCCGCCTCGAGATACGCCACCACCTCGGGATCTCTCTTTCTCCCGCAGCCATGCGTAGTCGTCCACCAGCGTGTGCCCGTGGACCGCCCTCTCCGCATGCCTGCGCGCCGCCACTGGCGGCCGCGCGGCTATCTCACCGCTCCCATGCTCATCGCTTCTCTCGATTCAGGAATTTTTGCAACGCAATGCATCAGATGCAGACACGATAGGATCGTGCCAAAGCAAGTTATCGTCGACAAAGGATGTCAGACGAAACGGGCCACCCATCACCGATCGGCTACCGGATGTTTCCCTGCTGGCGATTCCACTGGTTCCTGGCTACTTGCTACTTCGCCGGCGACTGCCTGATCCAGCATGGAGTAAAGATTGTCGAAATTCGTGATCTGCTTGTACCCGTGCTCGGTCACTACCCACGCCGTCGGCGTCTCGTGGATGCCCATCCGGTCCGCCCAGCGCGACGTCGGCTTTTACCTCGGCCGCCAGCTTGCCCTGCGGATCCATAACGAAAGGCAGCGCCGTCGCCATGCTGCTGGGCAAATTTCTGCGTGAAATTCTGCAGATCGTTCTTCGTCTCGATGTTCCGCTGGTTCGCAAACACCGCATTGCGATACTCGTTGCCCAGACTTCTTCGACTTCGTGTCGAACCAGCGCGCATTCACCGCCGCCTGAAAGCTCCAGTTGTGCTGCGGCAGGGGGAAATCATGGCGCACCCAGGCGACGTGATACTTCTCCACGGCCTGCATGCATGATCCGGGTTCTCCATTCCGCACATCGGACACTCCATGTCCGCGAACTCCACGACCGCCACCTTGAGCCCGATGGCGGATGCAGAGCCGACGTGTCTTTAGGGTGCAGAACAGTCCTGCTGTTGGCGGGCGCCGCCAGCGCGATCAGGGAAACGGCTCCAGTCAAAACAAAGGCGCGAATTCCAAACATATTTTGAGTCTACAAAATCCCGGCCAAAAGCGATGCTCAGCCAGCCGAAACCGCGATTCCCTAGCCCGCCTGCTCCACTGCCCGTTTCGCGACTCTCCACTTCACCGCCACGTAGGTCAGATACACCAGGTGGATCACGATCGTCGCCGCGTACGCCAGCACCAGATGCCGATGTCCCATGTCCCCCATCGCTATCTCCCTCCCGCCAACTGCGCCTGTCCGGGCGCGAATTCAAGCGACCTGAGCGCTTCGTCCTGCTCGGCCTTCTGCGCGCGATACTCCGACACATACCGCAGGCTCGCCACAAAAATGCCCCACATCAGCCACCCGGCCAGGTTCCACCACATTGCCGGCATCATGCTGGGATCCAGCCCCGATCCGGGCGCGCCGCCAAAGACCGGCGCCGGATGCTGCGTCCGCCACCACCGCGTCGACATGTAGACCAGCGGCACGTCCAGATACCCGAAGATCGCCATCACCGCCGCCAGCGTCCGCATCTGCGGGCCCGCCGCAAACCGGCGCAGCAGCAGATACGCCACATAGATCAGCCACAGCACCAGCGTCGACGTCAGTCGCGCATCCCACGTCCACCAGATGCCCCATACCGCGCGTCCCCACAGCGACCCGGTGACCAGGCCGATGAAGCAGAAGACGACACCCATCTCCGCCGACGCCACCGCCAGCGAATCCGCCTTCATCGCCAGCGTCTGGTTCCGGTTTCTCACCGCCAGATACACCAGCGAGCACCCCAGGTTGATCGCGAAGAACAACCCCATCCCCGCCCACGAAGGTATGTGGTAGTAGAAGATCCGCGCACATCGCCCTGCGCCGCATCCGCCGGCACCACGAACAGCGCCACGCGGAACCCTTCCGCCAGCACCCCCAGCGTCACCAGCAGCCACAACCATCGCCACAATTTCATAACTTTCTCCCTCCTCCGATTCCTGTCAAATACAAGCCGCCCCGTCACTTCGGCACTTCCTTCGATCGGGCTCCGGTGTACACCCACCGGCGCCCTCGCATTCGAACCGAAGGTGAACCGCACCTTCACCTCGTCCACGGCAATCCCATATGGAAATGGATCATACGGAGCCGATCCCGTGATCGCCGCCCGTGCCTGCCCGTCCATCGCCGCTGTTGCCCGAAGATGCTCCACCGCCAAGCCCGTCGCGCTCCCATCGGTGTGGATCCAGCCAACAATCTTCACTTCTCCCTGCGCATCGGCGAGCGCTTCCGACGGGCCGCCGCAGAGTGCAGCCATCTCTCTTCCGGTTTTGCTTTCAACGTCCGGTCCAGTACGCCTTCAAATTTTCCTTGTCCGACCGGCGAATTCGGTTCACAACTTCAACCGATAACCGCCCCGCCTCCCCCGGCGCGTTCGCGTCCTGCGTCTTTTCTCCGGGAGCGGCGGCGAGGGGTTCGTCTCAGCGCTTCTTTTGGCCGGGCTGATCCTGTGCGCTTTTGGCCGGGCAAAGGGGGCACTTGCGCATACGCACTCCCCGCGAAGCGCCAATCCCAGTACCACACTCGCCCTGTATCCGCTTCATTTCCTTAACCTCCGCGTCCCTGGTAACCGCCTCCAACACCTCGTACCCAAAACCTTACTCCCCGGACTCCCTCCTGCCCCTTCCCGCATCCACCTTCTATTAGGGTACAAAGGTTAGACCATGGCGTGGACCACCCTCATCCTCGGCGCTCTCCTGATGGCCATTGGCATTGGCGGCCAGATTTTCGGCACTCCGCAAATCCTCCACCCTCGCTCCCCACGACCGCCCGGCGCGTCGCTGGATCCTCACCGTCGGCTCCCTCGTCATCGGCCTTTGGATCGTCGCGTTCTCCGCCGCTCACTACCTCCATCACCACCACTAATGAACTGGCAACCACCGACCGCAGCAACGCGAAGCCGTCCGGCCGCGGCCAGTCCTCACTCTGCGTGCAGGATCACCTCGAACAGCATCATGCACACGGTTGTGAAGATCACGTCATAGGCCCCCAGCAGTTTGATCCACATCACTGCGTTGCCTTCGCCGGTCAAAATCGATGTCGCCGACATCACCATCCCCAGCAGCGCAGGAATAAAAATCGGAAAGAGGATCAACGGCAATAACAACTCCCGGTTGCGCGTGCGGATCGAAAGCGCCGCAAAGAATACGCCGTTCACGATCAGCGCCCACGTCCCCAGCGGCAGCACCAGCAGCAGCAACCAGCCATTACCCAGCGCCTGCAGGTTGTAGAACATGACGAAAACCGGCGCCAGAACCAGTTCCACGACCGTGACAAACAGAAAATTTGCCAGCGTCTTCCCCAGAAACAGCGAAGCTCCCGGGCGCCGGCGTCATGCGCAGCGCGTCCAGAACCTGATTGCTTCAGCTCCCGCGCCCACGCCTGATTCAGCGCGCTCACCGCGGCAAACATTGTCGCCACGCACAGAATTCCACCCGCGATCTGCCGGCTCACCGCGCGCGTCGGATCGAAGGCCAGACTGAACAGCACCACCACCAGCAACGCGAAGAACAGCATCGAGTTGATCGCGTCTTTCGAGCGCCACTCCAGCTGCAGATCCTTCTTCAAATGGGTGAGAAAATACGCGGTCCTCATCTACCGTCCCTCCCCGCAGCTCCGGCTCTTCTGTGCCCTGTACCCTGAGGCCTGCACCCTGCTTCGTCAGATCCACCACTGTCGCCTTCGATGCCCGCAGATAATCCGCGGGGCTCAGCACCACCTGCACGCCCCGCGCTCCCGGCCGACACCGAAATCACGTCGAACAGCTCCACCGTCTCATCTGCATAGACCGGAAAATCCTTCTTCGCCCCAAATACGGTCACGCCGCCGCGCACATAGCCGGTGAGCGGCTGTACTTCTTTGAGCGAGACCATCTCCGTCTTCCGCGTCCCCGCCGCCGCAGCCAGCTTTTTGAAATCGAGCTCCGCATCGCCGGGCACCACCGCGAACACGTGCTCTCGTTCTGATGTCACGCACAGCAGCGTTTTGAATACCTGCTCCGGTGGCAATCCGATCTTTTCCGCCACCACCAGCGCGGAAAACTCCTCCGGATCGACATCGTACTCGCGGATCTCGTACCGGATCCCCAGCGAATCCAGATAGCGCGCCGCATTGGTCTTGGTCGGCTGCTCATCTTCCGGCCAGCCGCAGCCGCCGTTGCCGCTTCCAGACCCGCCGCGCCTCGCGTTGCGTAGGGCCCGTCTTCCAGACGCGCAACCGCTCCGGCCTCCAGCGTCAGCACATAATCCGCCAGCGGCTCCGCCAGTTCCCGCTGATGGGTCGTCAGCAGAATCGTCCTGTGTTCCGTCCTGAATGTCTCCAGCAGCCGCAGCATCTGGTGCGCGCTCGCAATATCCATATTCGAGAACGGCTCGTCCAGCAGCAGCAATTCCGGCCGCGAAATCAGCACCCGCGCCAGCGATGCTCGCTGCCTCATCCCCTGCGAATACTGCCCCACGGGCCGCGTCCAGCGCCGGATCAAGCCCCACGCTCCGCAGCGCCTCTTCCGGCGTCACACATTCCGCGCCCGCGATACAGGCTGGCAAAATATCGCAGATTCTCCACGCCGGAAAACTCGTCATAGAGCATTGTGGCGTGGCTCATGTACCCGATCCGCTCCCGCGCCTCCATCGGATCCTCTGCCGCAGCCGTCCCCCTCCGCCCCGAACACCCTAACCTTCCCGTAACTCGGCCGCAGCAGGCCCGGCCAGCGTCCGCAGCAGCGTGGACTTGCCCGCGCCGTTCGGCCCCAGCACCAGATAGCAGCGCCCGCGCTCGAACTGCACCGACACTTTGCGTAACGCCGCAAACGTGCCGTACAGCTTCGAAACCTCATCGAACTCCGCAATGATGCCGTTCATGGTCGCTTTCCGCGGAGCCCGCTCCTCCGCCGAATCACACTGATCCACTGGGTATGGAAGCCGGCTCTGCTACCGTTTCTCTACCCTACCCCCTGAACGCCAGTACCCTGTCTCGCTATTGTCCGCCCGACACCGGCGCCGCAACCGCTGCGGTCTGCGTCCCGCCCGGTTTCGCCTGCCCAGGCTTGGCCGGGGCATATTTTGACGCGCATTTTGCCTGCAGTTGTGTCGCGTGGAACACCCCATCCCGCCCAAACGTCCCGATCGCCAGCGCCTGGCTGTTGTCTTTGAACGTGTCTGGCGGCGGCTCGTCACCCGTATAGGCGACCTTCAGTTTCCGGTCCAGTTCCACCAGCGTGAACTGGGCATGCGCTCCGTCGCGCTGGATGCTCCCCGGTTCCACGCTTCCGGCCACGCGCAGATTGCGCGTATAGGCCTTCTTGCCCATCGACTGCAATTCCTGGATCGTGACGTAGTAGCTCTTGTTCGCCTCCACGCCCGGTCACGGCGAGATAGGAGATCGCGCCCACGATCACCACGACCGCCAGGGCAATCCGCAGCGTCTGCTTGTTGCCGTTCTTCATGATGATTCCTATTGTAAGCAGTCTCGCCGCCGCCCGGCATGTGACATCGATCACTCACCGGAAATGCCGTGTCAGGGCTTTTCGGGGGTCGCCGGCAAAGCCTTCTCTTTCAGCTCTTTCGTATGCTGCTCCTCGACGTGCACCCTGACCGTTTGCCCTGGACCGGCATGCACCTCGAAAATCGCCACCTCGCCCTCCACCCTGGCCGGCTTCGGTTCCGAGGTGACCACTCCACCCCTCCGGAACCATCTGCAGCACCGCGAAGACCTGGGGCTGCAGGGTAATGTTCTGCAGCACGTATCCCTCTTCGCGAACCTCGACTTCGCTGCGCTGCAACCGGTCGCCAGTCGGCTTCTCTTCCTGATGCTCCGAGTCGTGAACCTTCTCCAGATGGCAGATGTCGGAATCCCACGCTCCCTCCGGCCTCTTCTTCAGGTCTGCCGACAGGACCAGCCCCGGAAAAATCTGACAAAGCTCATTGACGTAGATCTTGCCATCCGTCGCCCGCAACGGCGTCCCCACAATCGTCATCTCCATCGTCGGGGGAGGCGTTGCGTCCTGCGATCCAGCACTCCGCGGTTGCGCCAGACCTGCCAACACGAGAATTGCGAAGCTCGCCATTTTGCCGATGCCTGTCATTTTGGTGCCCTACCCTCCTGGCCGAACCTCAGCTCACCTTTATATACGTGCTATAGGGCAAATCCCCTATTGAAGTGAACGGCAGCATTTTCACCGGACCCTCTCCAGCCTCCACCTGCCACTGGCGTTGACTCAGCCGCGTCGCTCCCATTAACTGCTGTCGCGTGACGGCTGGCAGCGAACTTGCCGGCTCCCGCTTCACCGCCATCAGCACCAACGGCCCGCGTAACAGCGCCACTGTATCCGGATGCCGCGCATCGATCGCCTCCAACCGCATTTGCAGAGGAAGCTCCAGTTCCACCCGGTCCCCACTCCGCCACACGCGCCGCACCGCTGCAAACCGCCCTGGCTCTGCCAATCCCTTCTGGCGCGCACCATTCACCGAAAGGACTGCCCCTTCGCGCCCATCGCCGGAATTCGAAAATAAAGCGTCTGCTCCGCCGGTCGTGAACTCGTCACCGTCACCGTTACATGATCTTCGAATGGGTACTCCCCCTCCTGCGTCAGCGAAAACGACGTCCCGTTGTCCGTCCATCGCACGGTCGACGGAACATAAAGATTCAGGTAGACCGACTGCGGCCCCCTGAAATACGCGCAGATCCGATAATCCGCCGCCACCTGCGGCAGCGTTCCCGAGCAGCACGGCCAGCGGTCGTCGTGGTAGAAGCGCTTCCCGTCGAAGTTGTAATCGGAATAGTAGAAGGTGCGCCCATCTTCCTCCAGCGGTTTCGCGCCGAGCACCGTGTTGTACATCACCCGCTCCATGCTGTCGCCGTAATGCGCGTCGCGGGTCACCCGCAGCAGATAACGCGTCAGCTTGAAGTGCGCATATGACCCGCACGGGGTCTCAAAGCTGTGGTGCGTTCCGGTCAGGCTCGTATACAGATCGTCGCTGCCCGGCGCGCGCAGCTGCTCATCCGGTCCCCATCCGCCCGTCGCAAAGCTCTGCGCCTCGACCATCGCAAAACCATTGCGCGCCGCACGCAGATGCTTCTCGCTGCCCGCCGCCAGATACGCCATGGCCGCCGAGTTGAGCGAATTCACATAGCTGTAAGCGTGACGCCCGGCCAGCACGTTCTCGTTCCGCGACAAAGGATCGAACCACGTCCGGTCATCCAGATACTGCAGCCCCAGATCGTAATATCTCCGCCCCGCACCATGCTGCGAGGCCAGAAACAGATTCTCCGCCATCGTGTACGACTCGTCCCACGTCCACGAAATATCGTCCTGGTCCATCCGCCATCGCTCACCGTGCTCCACCGCATGTCCCGGCAGATGCGGCAGAGCCACATCGGTCGTCTGCTCGAGAATCGCCAGCGCCTCCGGATCCTTCGCCAGCGTGTGCGAATCGATCAGCCCCAGCAGAATCTTGTCGTAGGTGTAGGCCGGGAATCGATTCTTCACCCACACGTCCGCGGTCAGCGCCTGCGCCCACATCCGATTCAGCCGCAGCACCTTTTCTCGAGCCGCCTCGTCGCCCGTGATCGCGTAAGCTCGCGCCAGGGCCGACACCCACTGCCCGAATGTGCATCCCGGCGCAAAGCCGGGCTGGCCCGGTTCCCCCTTCCAGGCCGGATTGTATTGGTACCACCCGCCGAGCTCCTCTCCCGGCGCCGGCTGCCCCGACATCTGCCGAAACGGCTTCAGCAGACTGTCGTCGCTCAGCGCCATCAGCACCGCATGCGTTTCGCGCAGTTGCGTCTCATGCAGATCGCTCGCCAGCGACACATCCCCATACCCGAACTCCGTCAGCGGCGCTTCCCTTCCACCTGCATCGGCAACGAACCCGACCCCGCGCCCGAGTCGTTGTGCTGCCGTCGCAGCCGCCGCGACCGCGCCCCCCTGCAGAAAACGCCTGCGCGAAAGCTTTTCTTGCCGGCCTGACCCCATCCATGCCCTCCATGTCGTGCACTCACCATGCATATTCCCGCGGTGCGTCCCGGTCAAATCCAGCTTGAATGCAAAAACGCCCGGCGCACGGCCGGGCGTCTCTGACTTTTCCGCGGGATCTATGCCGTGACCGGCTGTTCTGCCGTCACCCGCACCGGCGTCAGCCAGCCAAACCGATCCGGCTTCAGCCCGTTCGCAATCCCGAAGAATTCTTCGCGCAGCTGCTTGGTGATCGCACCCGGCTCGCCGTCTCCGATCTGGATCCGATCCACCGACCGGATCGGCGTCACCTCCGCCGCGGTGCCCGTGAAGAACACCTCGTCGGCGATGTAGATCATCTCCCGCGGCATCGCCTGCTCCACCACCGGAATCCCGAGGTTCCGCGCCAGCGTCAGCACGGAGTCGCGCGTGATCCCCGCCAGCACCGAATTCGCCAGCGGCGTCGTATACAGAACGCCGTTCCGCACCAGGAAAACGTTCTCGCCCGACCCTTCCGAAATGTGTCCGTTCACATCGAGCGCGATCCCTTCGGCGTATCCATTAATATCGGCTTCCATCCGGATCAGCGCCGAGTTGGCGTAATTCGCGCCCGTCTTCGCCAGCGACGGCATCGTGTTCGGCGCCAGCCGGCTCCACGACGAAATGCACACATCCGCCGCATCGCCCGCCACGTACTTCCCCCACGGAAAATTGGCGATATAAACGTCGATCGGGCACCCCTTGGGGTTCACGCCAATCTCGCCATAACCGCGCAACGCGATCGGCCGGATGTAGCAGGGAGCCACCCCGTTGGCCTCCACCGTCTCCACCACTGCCGAGCACAGCTGATCCAGCGACCATCCCAGCGTCATCCGGTAAATGCGCGCCGAATCGATCATCCGCTGCATGTGTTCGGGCAGCCGAAACACCGCTGCCCCTTCGGGCTGCGCGTAGCAGCGAATGCCTTCAAAAACCGACGATCCGTAATGAACCACATGGCTCATCACGTGGATCTGTGCCTTATCCCAGGGGATCAGGTTGCCGTTGTGCCATATTTTGGCGGTGGGATGGATGGGCATGAACTGCCGTCTCCTTTCATCTCTGAAAGTTCGATTATATCCGTCGCGGCCGGGCCCCCTCCTGATGCCGACTTCCAGCAGGCGCCTTCGTCCGTGCGGCTGTTATCCATTCAGATATCTCGCGGCTGGCTCCCCCATCCTTTCCTCACCCGTTCACACCGCCGTGCTATCTCTCAGCGCAGCCCGACTCTCGTCCGGTCCGGAGAATCGATGTTCCTCCTCATCAAACGCCTGCTCGGCTGGATCCTCGGAACCCTCTTCGCTCTCCTCATCGTCCTCGCCGTCCGATTCTTCGAGCGCCGGCGGCGCTTCAATACCCGCCGCGATCCGGCGTGGCGATCCCGAACCCCTCCCGAAACTCGCAAATCCGCAAAATCCGTCAGTCTTTAGGGATTCGCCGGATGCTTTCGCTCAACACCCTCAGCCAAACGCTTTTCGCTCATGGTTTTTCACGTCTCGCCCTACCCCGTGCACCCATTTTGGGTTACATTCAAAGAGGCCCGCTTCGCGGTTGAGCCTCACCGGCCCCCGCGATCCAAGCGTCCCCGTCGTCTAGCCCGGCCCAGGACACCGCCCTTTCACGGCGATAACACGGGTTCAAATCCCGTCGGGGACGCCAACAAAATAAACAGACTTGTGAAAATCGAGTCGGAAAAACGTGGGTTTGAAAAGGTTCGATAAGTATTTCCGCCTGTGGAAAGCCGTCGCTACTTTTCATTTCCTTCCCCTTTCTCGAGCCCATGATCTGACGCACCACCCGACTGTGAGCGGTCCGCCTGATCGCGGTGATTCCCTGCGTATACACGTCCATCGTCACTTTGAAGTTTGCGTGCCGGAGCGTTTCCTGGATGGTTTTCACGTCTTCTCCGTTCGCCTTCATCAGTGTTCCGAGGCTATGCCGCAAGGTGTGCCAGCCCACCGGCTCCGTGATCTTCAGGTCGTCCAAAACGGGCTTGAGGTAGACCCGGTAGATGCGAGTTCGGCCAGTAGGGCTGTTTCCCTTTCTTCGCGGGACTGGCAAAGATCCAGTC
>CAWCNN010000007.1:0-159107 GCA_963796895.1 uncultured Acidobacteriaceae bacterium | reverse complement strand
GGAACTGCGGCCCCGGGGAGGGGCTCGGACAGGATCAAGGTTAACACGGGGAGGGTGTGGTCGCCGTCCTATTGGCGGCTCCTCTCCGGGAGCGAGAGAAGCTCGGATTCAGGCTCGGAAAACATCCCTCAGGGGCTGAAGCCCGATTCCTTTGCGGATGGTACGGCACGGCTGGAAGCCGTGCCCCTTCAAAACTGGATGGGCTACCCGGCGGTTCTGATTCTTCGTGCGTTCCCACCCTGTTGCGCCCAAAAGCCGGCGCAACAAGGATGGGGTACCCTGGCGGTCTCCGCTCGAGCCGACTGCGCGCTGGGCCACACGGCGCGAGCGGCGCCGGCGTTCTAGCCCGGCAGTTTGGGGTGGAGTTTTTCGAAGCCGGTGGCTTGTTGATAGGCGCGGGCGAAGGCGCAGAGTTTTGCATCCTGATAGTGGCTGGCGAGGAAGGTGAGCGAGACGGGTGTGCCGGGTCCGCCGATCTGGTCGTCGTCGCCCGTGTCGGTGGCGGGCGGGGCGGGGGCGTCGTTGCCGCGGAGTCCGTTGGGGACGATGCAGGCGGGGTGTCCGGTGAGGTTGGTGACGACGAGCTGCTCGGAGTTCGTCGCGGTGACGATGACGTCGGCCTGGTCGAAGAGCTTCGCCATCGCAGCGATGGCGAGGGTGCGGGCGCGGTTGGCCTGGATGTATTCGACCGCGGGATAGAAGCGCCAGATGCGGAAGAGGTTGGGCCAGTCGTCAGGGGATTGAGCGGTGAGGAGCTGGTCGCGGCCGGAGCGGGTGAGGGAGTCGAAGGCGGCGGCGGCTTCGGCGGTGAGGAGATCGGCCATGGGGCCGTAGGGGAGTTTGGGGAGGTCGAGGGGGATGAGGTTGACGCCCATGGTTTTGAGTTTGTCGAGGGCGGCGAGGTCGTACTTGCGGTCGTAATCGCGGCGGGCGCGGTAGGCGGCCGCCTGGGCTGCGCGGTGTTCGCGCTTCTTTTTGTCTTCCGCGGATTCGTTGGCGGGTGCGGGCTTCTCAGGCGGTGGGGGCTGATCGGGATCGAAGCTGGCTTTGAGGTAGCCGATGCGGAGGGAATGCCAGTCGAGATCGGCGTTCCAGTTGAAGGCGGCATCGCGGACGGAGAGGTCGTGGCCGTCGGGACCGTAGATGGCTTCGAGGACGGCGGCGCAGTCTTCGACGGAGCGACAGATGGGGCCGAGCTTATCCATGGTCCAGGAGAGCGCCATGGCGCCGGTGCGGGGGACGAATCCGAAGGTGGGGCGGAGGCCGGTGACGCCACAGCGGGTGGAAGGCGAGGAGATGGAGCCGAGGGTTTCCGATCCGATGGAGAAGGCCACGCAGCCGGCTGAGGTGGCCGATGCGGGTCCTGCGGAGGAGCCGCTGGAGCCTTGTTTGGGATTCCAGGGATTGCGGGTGCGTCCGCCGAACCAGACGTCGCCCATGGCGAGCGCGCCGAGGGTGAGCTTGGCGATGAGGACGGCTCCGGCTGCGTCGAGGCGCTGGACGACGGTGGCGTCATCCTTGATGGTCTGATGTTCGAAACCGCCTGCGCCCCACGTGGTGGGATAGCCCTGGACGGCGAGGAGATCTTTGGCGCCCCAGGGAAGTCCGTGGAGAGGGCCGCGGTAGTTTCCTTTGGCGAGGTCGGCGTCGGCTGCGCGGGCGTGGGCGAGGGCTCGGTCTTCGGTGATGGTGATGACGAAGTGGAGGAGCGGATCGTAGCGCCTGAGGCGCGCGATGTACATCTGGGTGAGGTCGGTGGAGGAGATTCTGCGGCGGCGGATGAGGTCGGCGAGGGTAAGGGCAGGTTCGAAGGCGAGGTCTTCGAGATTGGCGGGCGCGGTGAGGGTGGCGGGGGCTTTTGAGTAAATGGGCTTTTCGCGCGCGGTGTTGACGGTGGCGCCGGGCGGGAGGGGATCGAAGACGAAGGCGGGAGCGACGGAGTTGGGGAGGTCGAGCTTGCGGATGGCGACGTAGCTGCCGCGCTGGCGGGTGAGTTGATCGATCATGGCGGCCTTGTCATCGGGGGGGATGGTGATGGCGGCGAGGGCGGCGGCCTGGTCGATCATTTCGGGGGTGATTTTTGGGAATTGGGGCTCGGGGGATTTTTCTCCGGTCTCGGCGGAGGTCTGTGCGGCCGCTTCTGCCTGAGTGGCGAGGGTATAGAGGATGCCGGGGAAGAGCGTGGAAGCGAGGCCGAATCGGCCGGAGACGGTGAGGAAGTGGCGGCGATCGAGCATGGGAGGAATGATAGCGGACGCTGGGAGCCGGGAGCCGGGAGCCTGAGCCCGAGCCCGAGCCTGAGCCCGAGCCTGAGCCCGGATCCGAACTTGTTGCGTGGTTTGGCGAGAGTGCGGTGCGCCACTGAGAGTGGGAACTTCGGTGGGGCAGGTGGTGTCTAATGAGCAGCGTCATGAACAGTATGCTACATAGGGTAGAAGGGTCGACGGTTGCGGGCAGGAGGTGGAGCGGTGCTGGAGCTACGGCGGGTATCGAAATTGTTTGCGGGGATTCCGGCGGTGGATCGGGTGAGCTTTTCCGCGCGGCCCGGCGAAGTCACCGGCTATCTGGGGCCGAATGGGTCGGGCAAGTCGACGACGATGAAGATGATCACGGGGCTGGTGTCGCGGTCGGGCGGGGAGATTCTGTACGAGGGGAAGCGCATCGAAGACGACCTGATCGGGTACAAGCGGCGGATGGGGTATGTGCCGGAGGAGCCGCATCTGTACACGCATCTGTCGGGGGTGGAGTACCTGACGATGGTGACGGAGCTGCGCGGGCTCGAGGATCGGCGGTCGCGGGAGCAGATTGAGGAGATGCTGACGCTGTTGTCGCTGCACGATGACCGTCATGCGTCGATCAGCGGATATTCGAAAGGGATGCGGCAGAAGGTGTTGATTGCGGCGGCGCTGCTGCACGATCCGGAACTGGTGCTGCTGGATGAGCCGTTCTCGGGGCTGGATGTGGGGTCGGCGCTGATGCTGCGGAGCCTGATTCAGCAACTGGCGGCGAGGGGGAAGGTGGTGCTGTTCAGCTCGCACGAACTGGACACGGTGGAGCGGGTGAGCCAGCGGGTGGTGATTCTGCATAAGGGCCAGATGGTGGCGGATGACTCGATCGCAAATCTGCGGACACTGATGTCTTTGGATTCGCTGGAGGCGATTTTTTCCGAGCTGGCGGTGGAGGTGGATACGGACGGGGTGGCGGCACGCATCGTGGAGACGATGCAGCGCTCAGCAGCGGGCAGCCGATGACGCGGTCCGCTAAGAACCGGTCAGATGGTGAAGCGGTTGGCGGAAAAGCGAGGCGGCGTGCATGAGGCGGATTCTGCGGAGGATGACAGAGAAATTGCCGCGGGAGTTTCGGGTTCTCTATAAGCAGTTTTTGCTGCGGGTGGTGGATCTGGAGGCGCTATCGGTGCATGCGGATGTGCCGCGGTTTCTGGGACAGTTTGCGGGGGTGCTGATTCTGATCAATGTGTTTCAGACGATCGGATTCTTGTTCTTTCAAGCGGGTAGGCCGGACCTGCAGGGCAGTCCAATGATCGCCGTGATCCTGCGGCACGCGCAGGGACTGGTCTCGATGATGATGCTGGTGGTCGGACTGATCGCGGTGGTGAGCTGGGACGCGATTTTTCCTGACCGGCGCGATGCGATGGTGCTGGGACCGCTGCCGGTGCGGGCGGGGATGATTCTGGCGGCGAAGGTGGCGGCGTGCGCGGCGGTGGTGGGACTCGCGCTGGTATCGCTGGCGAGCGGGATGGGGCTGGTGCTGCCGCTGGTGACGGGGTCATGGCGGGTGTTTGCCGGGTATTGGATCGCGATGGGCGCGTCGTGCGTGTTTGTGTATGGCGCGGTTTTGGCTTTGCAGGGGTTGATGGCGCTGGCGCTTCCACGAAAGATGTTTCTGCGGATTTCGGCAGGGCTGCAGCTGGCAGCGTTTGCGTGGTTCGTGGCGAGCTATTTTCTGGAGCCGGGGCTGGCCGGAGTGGATTGGCTGGAGGCTGCGGCGGCGCGGGGCGGTTTGAATGGGTGGCCATCGTACTGGTTTCTTGCGATGGAACTCCAGATCGCCGGGCACATGCCGTCGGAGATGCGCGGGCTCGTGATGCGGGCGTGGGTGGGGCTGGCCGTGGTGGTTGTGGCGGCCGGGGTGTCGCTGGCGCTGTGCTATCTGCGCACGATGAAGAAGACGGTGGAGGAGCCGGATCTGGTGCCGGGGCGGCGGGGGTGGCACTGGTTGCCGCGGCTGGGGGGGGAAGTGGAGACAGCGGTGGTGCGGTTCACGGCGCGGGGGTTGGGGCGAAGCCGGCATCATCGGGTGATCTACGCGTTTTACTGGGCGGTGATCTTTGCGATTGCGGTGTCGACGCTGCGATCGGAGTGGGCGGGCGGTTGGCGGCTGCCGGTGGCGCAGGACTTCATGATGCCGACGTTCGCGATGATGTGCCTGGCC
The DNA here is from genome assembly GCA_963796895.1 of uncultured Acidobacteriaceae bacterium. Classification (GTDB taxonomy): domain Bacteria; phylum Acidobacteriota; class Terriglobia; order Terriglobales; family Acidobacteriaceae; genus Palsa-343. The sequence goes on along the minus strand of CAWCNN010000007.1, from coordinate 154,655 downwards.
GTGGTGGGGCTGCGGAGCACGTTTGCGCTGCCGGTGTCACTGCATGCGAACTGGGTGTTGCGGGTGACACAGCTAGAACCGTCGCAACTGTATATAGCTGGGGCGAGGCGGGCGCTGCTGCTGCTGTCGGCGGGACCGGCATGGGGTCTGGCGGCGCTGATGGGATTGGGGTTCCGCCCGTGGGGGTATGTGGCGGAGCATCTGGTGGTGCTGGCTGTGGTGGGGTGGATCCTGGTGGAGGTGTGCATGATGGGGGTTTCGAAGATTCCGTTTGCCTGCTCATATTTACCGGGAAAGACGAATCTGCAGTATCTGTTCTGGGGATTCGCGGTGGTGTTTTTGGTGGTGGCGATGTCGCTGGCGAATCTGGAAGTGCGGGTGTTGGGGGATCCGGTGAAGTTTGCGGCGATGTTGGGGATTCTGGTGGTGATGGGCGCTGGATTGTGGGCGGTGAACCGGCAGCGGGCGCGGTCGGCGGTGCTGTATTACGAGGAGTTGGAGCCGGAGGTGATCACGACTTTGGGGCTGGCGGGAGCGCAGTTGTCAGCAGGAATCGAGGCGCCCCCCGCAGGCTTTGCGGATGGAATGACGGCGGAGCTGGAGGGACCGTAGATTGATCGCCAGGGAGATGCCGATGAGGAGGCCGCGCAGGAAGTGCAGCGGAAGCGGGGCAAGGCCGAAGGTGATGTTCAGGGATTGAGAGAGGAGGGCGACGGCGAGACAGATCATGCCGATCGGAAGCAGCCGGCGGGCATTGGAGCCGGTGGGCAGGCACATGGCGATCTCCTTTGCAGGTTAGTGGGACGAACGGGGTGAGGTGGAATGGCGATTGCGGAAGCGGCGTGAAAAAAGCAGGGCAGCCGTCAGTCCCATGGTGATGGCCAGACCGAGCAGGAATCCGCGCACGAAGTCGGAGAGGTCTGCAGCGTTGCCGGCGACGCGGATGCGGCGAAGGATGAAGGGGGCGGCGAGGAAGAGGACCAGGAGCATGCCGGCAATCGACGCGAAGGCAGCGGATTTGCGAGAGACGGTGTTGGGGTTGCTGCGAAGGAGGCGCATGGCGGGATCCTGTTGTTTTGATTTCGGATTAGTCGTGGAGGCGATACCACGTAAAGGCGGAAAACTTAGCGACCAGCATGTGAGGAAGACGGAGGCGATCTCCCAGTCGATGCGGTGCTCGTGGATGAGGTGATATTCGAGGAGACCGCCGGAGACGAGGGCTCCGGCCATCATGGCGAAGGTGGAGGAGCGGCGGCGGTGATCGAGGAAGCGCTCATCGACGAGACGGCCGGGGATGGAACTGAGGAAGGACAGTTTCATGGCTGTTGCTCCAGGGCATTGGGATTTGGAAAGGCATCAAGGGCAAAGATCTGGTCGGTGGGGGTACCGAAGATGCGGGCGAGGAGGAGGGCCAGGGGGAGGGAGGGGATATAGCGGTCGCGCTCGATGGAGTTAATGCTTTGGCGGGAGACGCCGGCGAGGGAGGCGAGCTGCTCCTGGGTCCAGTCGCGGGCCTGGCGGAGTTCGCGAACGCGGTTGTGAACGGCGGGATCCATGATGGAGGGGCCGCATGGAAAGTCGGCTTGACATTAACTTAGCAGGGAGCAGGTTACGTGTCAAGCCGGCTTTACGTTGCGCGAGGAATCGCCCCCAAATCGGGATGGCCAGTCTACTGGTCTCAGGCTGAGTAGTTCATGTTCTCGAGATCGGTGAGTAGGGTGGGGCCGGTGGGGTTCCATCCAAGCTGTTCTCGTGTCTGGGTGCTGGAACCCTGCAAATCAAGTTGGGCGAAACGAGTCAGCCAGCCTAGCTGCTCCGCCGCCTGTTCCGGGGCGACGGAGACGACCGGGATCTTCAGACCGCGGCCGATGGCCTCGGCGATGTCGCGCGCGGAGACGCCTTCTTCGGCAATGGCGTGGTACCGTGCGCCGGCGTGGCCCTTCTCCAGGGCAAGCCGGTAGAGGTGGGCAGCGTCGAGAACGTGGACTGCCGCCCAGCGATTGTGGCCTTCCCCGATATAGGCGGAAACGCCCTTTTCGCGGGCGACCGGGATAGCGTAGGTGACCAGGCCCTGCTTCGTCGTGTCGTGGACCTGGGGAAGCCGGATGACCATGGTGCGGACGCCGCGCTTTTCGAGTGCGGCAGCGGTGTGTTCGGAAGCGCGCGGGTAGTGGGGGGAAAGGGGGGCGGGTGGATCGTTTTCGGTGGCGAGGCGGCCCTGCGCGAGCAGCGCGAGGCCGGAGGTGACGATGAGGGGGCGGTCGGAGCCGAGGAGGGTGTCGCCGAGGGCTTCGATGGCTCGGCGGTCGATGTCGCAGTTCTTTTGAAATTGGGAAAAATCGTGAATGAAGCCGAGGTGAACCACGGCGTCGGCAGCGGAGGCCCCGTTGCGGAGGCTTGCGAGGTCTTCGAGATCGCCTCGCTGCACCTGGGCGCCGGCGGCGGCGAGGGATTGAGCGCCGGCGTCGCTGCGGGCAAGGCCGAGAACCTGGTGGCCTGCGGCGATGAGCTCGGGAACGAGGGCAGAACCGATGAAGCCGGTGGCACCTGTGATGAAAACGCGCATATGAATCCTCCTGGGTAGTTAGGGGGTGCGGAGGGGGCGAGGACGCACCCGGAAATTTGACATATCGCCGCTGCGGTCAATAAATCGGAGACAGTCTCCGCATGTATAGATAAACGGAGATAGTCTCCGGTTGCAGGGAATTTGTTCAGTGGCAAAAAAGCGCTCCCAACCGGCTGGTCGAAATCCTCGTTCGGATGGGCAGCGGAACCGGGAGAGCTGCGGGATTGTAGTTGACATGGAAACAGTTTCTAAGTAATCTAATATCCATGGGGAACCTGGTGGCGTCCGATACGACCGTAAGCGACCTGAAAAAGCACGTGGGATTCTGGCTCCGCTTCGTATCCAATCACGTCTCACACGCCTTCGCCCTCAAGCTGCTGGTCAGCGGAGTGACCGTGGCGGAATGGGTGCTGATGCGGGAGATGTTCGACGACGAAGAGACCTCGCCGGGGGTTCTGGCAGAGCGGATCGGGATGACGCGCGGCGGCGTCTCCAAACTCGTAGACCGGCTCGTGAAGAAGAAGCTGGTCACCCGCCGGAACCGGAGTGACGACCGCCGTTTCCAGTCGATTGCGCTGACAGGGGTGGGGCGGCGGCTGATTCCGCAACTGGCAGCTGCGGCCGACCAGAACGATGAGGAGTTCTTTCATCCGCTCGCAGCCGGAGAGCGGGCTGCACTGATTGCAATGATGAAGAGGCTGGTCAAGGCGCACGGCCTGCAGACACTACCAACCGAGTAAGGAGAAGAGATGAGCAAGCAAGCGATTCACGAACTGGCCATCGCAACAGAACAAGGCAAGATGACTTTCCCTCAGGTCGTGAAAGGGCTGCTCGAAGTCGGAGTTGAATCGTACCTCGTGGACTTCGCGGCCAAGCAGAAGACCTACTACATGGCGGATGGAACCACGCACCGGGTGCCTATGATCCTGGAACCTGGTCCGGTTTTCGCGGAGTTCAACGGCGCCGATCTGGTGGCAGCCATTCACGGCGCGCAGGCAGACAGGGTGCGGTATCCCGAGTTCGTCCAGCGCTCAACCGCGGCCGGCGTGGCTGGATATTGGGCGTTCCTGACGGGGGAAAGAGTGATCTACTTCGGCCGGAAAGGCGAGCAGCACATTGAGGAGTTCCCAAAGATGCGGCCTGAGGCACAGGGGCCCGTCCCAGGGGGGGAGATGGGCTCCGCCAAACGGTAGTGTCTCCGTTTGAATCCCGGGATTGGGAAGCAGACCTCTGGTCATTGGCCACACCTGCAATGCGGCGAACAGATCGTGTTCAACCTCACCTGCGCGGGACTGACGGCTCAAACTGATCTGACGAACGTGAGAGAGATTTTGCGCATGGCAAAACTTGTCTACGGATTGAGCCTGTCGCTGGATGGCTACCTCGATCACATGAAGCCTGGACCGCCAGCACCCCCGAGCGCCGCTCCCGGTGATGGTTAGCGAGATAGTCACCGATGACATGATTCGGTTGACATACGTGCCGGCTTAGCAGAGCGACTCGCCCGACGGACGGCGCAGAGATTTCAAACGCAGAAATTCAATCCAACGCAGAAATTCAAACTGAGACACTACCCATCCCAGCGGTGAATTTTGACGCTTCGGGCAATTGTGCTATTCTCAAAAAGCTGTCTGTCAATGGCTTTTTCGTCTGTGTGAAGTGGGGCGAAGGAGCGGGGCAGCGCGGACGTGAAGAGCCGGTCTGAATGGACGGCGGAAGAGATTCACGGACGCACGGATCGATTCGGAGCCTGCGACACTCGCCACCTTGGCGAGCTATGCGGGCCGGAACTTCGAAACGGAATCGGCTGTTTCCCCCAAGCTCGGCAGCAATGCGGAGCGGAAGGCACGCGCGGTCACCGTCGTGGTTCTCGTCTGAAGCAGGAAGTTGGAAGCGGACGCGAAGCAGATCGAGACTTCGTGCGGGCTGAATCCGGACAAGGGATTCAGGATCGCGGGCGAAGAGGCTCCATTTGCGCGCGTTGTTGAGTTTGGGTAGCGGAAGGGCGAAGGAGACGGTTTTGCCGACATTCAGTCAGCTGGTTAGAAAAGGACGGACGGCGCCGCGGTACAAGACAGCGTCGCCGGCGCTGCAGGGATCGCCGCAGCGGCGCGGAGTTTGCACGCGCGTGTATACGCAGACGCCGAAGAAGCCGAATTCCGCGCTGCGGAAGGTGGCTCGTGTGCGCCTGACGAATGGGATTGAAGTGACGACCTATATTCCCGGCATCGGGCACAATCTGCAGGAGCACTCGATTGTGCTGATTCGCGGGGGTCGTGTGAAGGATTTGCCTGGCGTGCGCTATCACGTGGTGCGCGGGACGCTGGATTCAGTAGGCGTGGCGGGACGGAATCAGAGCCGCTCGAAGTATGGGACGAAGAGAGCCAAGGGCGGAGCCGCTAAGAAATAGGGACCGGCCGTCCAGGCGGACGCGGCCTTCGGCCGCAAGACGGGACTGGATTAAGGATTAGAGAGCATGCCGAGAAAAGGACATATCGCGAAGCGGGAAGTGGCGGCGGATCCGGTGTACAACTCGTCGCTGGTGACGAAGTTCATCAACTCGATGATGTACGAGGGGAAGAAGTCGACCGCACAGGGGATTTTCTATACCTCGATGAAGAACCTCGAGGCGAAGGGCGGCGGGACGGACGCGCTGACGCTGTTCAAGAAGGCGGTGGAGAACTGCAAGCCGCTGCTGGAAGTGAAGACGCGGCGCGTGGGCGGCGCGAACTACCAGGTGCCGGTGGAAGTGAATGCGGACCGGCGGACGTCGCTGGCGATCCGGTGGCTGGTGAGCTACGGCCGGGCGCGGGGCGAGAAGGGCATGATCGACAAGCTGTCGAACGAGCTGCTGGATGCGGCGAACGGGCGTGGGGCGGCGATGAAGAAGAAGGAAGATGTGCACCGCATGGCCGAGGCCAACAAGGCGTTCGCTCACTACCGCTGGTAGGAAAGCAAGGCTCAGAGCGCAGAGCTCGGAGCACAGAATCAACCGTGGGCTGAAAGGCCCGCAAGAAGCAAAGAGAGAGTATTTGTGTCGCGACTAGTACCGCTGAATCGTTGCCGGAATATCGGAATCATGGCGCATATCGACGCCGGGAAGACGACGACGACCGAGCGCATCCTCTATTACACGGGGATCACGCATCGGATCGGCGAAGTGCACGAAGGCACGGCGACGATGGATTACATGGAGCAGGAGCAGGAGCGCGGGATCACGATTACGTCCGCGGCGACGACCTGCACGTGGAAGAACATCCGGATCAACATTATCGACACGCCGGGGCACGTGGATTTCACGGCCGAGGTGGAGCGTTCGCTGCGCGTGCTGGACGGCGCGGTGGCTCTGTTCGATTCTGTGTCGGGTGTGCAGCCGCAGACGGAGACGGTGTGGCGGCAGGGCGATAAGTACAAGGTTCCGCGCATTTGCTTTGTCAACAAGATGGACAAGGCGGGTGCGGATTTCGAGCATGTGATCGAGACGATCCGGAAACGCCTGGGCGCGCGGCCAGTGGCCACGCAGATACCGATTGGGGCCGAGGCGAAGTTCAAGGGTGTTGTGGACCTGTTCGAGATGAAGGCGATCCTGTGGCACGACGAGACGATGGGCGCCGAGTACTCCGAAGAGCCGATTCCTGAAGAGCTGAAGAAGAAGGCGGAAGCGTTCCGCATGCAGCTGATCGAAACGGTGGCGGAGAATGATGACGAGATGCTGCACAAGTTCCTCGAGGGCGAGACGCCGACGGCCGCTGAGTTGAAGGCGGCGCTGCGGCGGGCCACGATCGAGATGAAAGTATTTCCGGTGCTGTGCGGATCGGCGTTCAAGAACAAGGGCGTGCAGACGCTGCTGGATGCGGTGGTAGATTTTCTGCCCAGCCCGCTGGATGTGCCGGCGATCGAGGGCATCGACCCCAAGGATCACGATGTGATCCTGAAGCGCGAGGCGAAGGACGAGGAGCCGTTTTCGGCGCTGGCGTTCAAGCTGATCAACGATCCGTACGGGAAGCTGGGATTCATCCGGCTGTACTCGGGTTCGCTGAAGACGGGCGACACGGTGCTGAATCCGCGGTCGGGGCGCACGGAGCGCGTGGGTCGTCTGGTGAAGATGCACGCGAACAAGCGCGAGGAGATCACCGAGATCTACGCCGGCGATATCTGCGCGTGTGTGGGCCTGAAGGAGATCAAGACGGGCGACACGCTGTGCGATCCGCATCACGCGATTGCTCTGAGCGCGATTGATTTTCCGGAGCCGGTTATTTCGGTGGCGGTGGAGCCGAAGACCAAGACGGATCAGGAAAAGATGGGTGTGGCGCTGCAGCGGCTGGCCGAGGAGGATCCGACGTTCAAGGTACGGACGGATATCGACTCGGGGCAGACGATCATCAGCGGCATGGGCGAACTGCATCTGGAGATTCTTGTGGATCGCATGAAGCGCGAGCACAAGGTCGAAGCGAATGTGGGCGAGCCGAAGGTCGCATTCCGGGAGACGATCCGCAAGCACTCCGAGGCGGAAGGGAAATACATTCGGCAAACGGGCGGCTCGGGGAACTACGGGCACGCGAAGATTCGTCTGGAGCCGAACGAGACGGGCAAGGGCGTGGAGTTCATCAACGAGATTCGCGGCGGCTCGATTCCGAAGGAGTACATCAAGCCGATCGAGCATGGGATTCGCGAGGCGGCGCTGGGCGGGATTCTGGCCGGCTACGAGCTGGTGGACTTTAAGGCGTTTCTGTACGACGGCAGCTATCACGACGTCGACTCGAACGAAATGGCGTTCAAGATTGCCGGATCGCTGGCGTTCAAGGAAGCGGCACGGAAGGCTTCGCCGGTGTTGCTGGAGCCGGTGATGGCGGTGGAAGTAACGGTTCCGGAAGAGCATATGGGCACGATCATTGGCGACATCAACTCACGGCGCGGCCGGATCGAAGGCATGGAGCACGTGGGCGGGTCGCAGGTGATCAAGGCCATGGTTCCGCTGAAGGAGATGTTCGGATACGTGAACGATATCCGTTCGTCGACGCAGGGACGGGCCTCGTACAGCATGCAGTTTGCGCGGTATGAAGAGGCGCCGCGGATGATTTCCGAAGAGATCATCGGGCGGAATCAGGGCAAGTAGGGGAAGGTTTTTGGGGCTGGAGCCGGATAGCCGGCGCTCCGATGTGAAACAGGCAGTACGAGCTACGAAAGGGAATCAGGACTTTTATGGCGAAGGAAAAATTTGATCGGTCGAAGCCGCACGTGAACGTGGGGACGATCGGGCACATCGATCACGGCAAGACGACGTTGACGGCGGCGATCACGAAGGTTTTGCAGAAGCACAATCCGAAGAACACGTTTCGTTCGTTCGATTCGATCGACAACGCGCCGGAAGAGCGGGAGCGCGGCATCACGATCGCGACCGCGCACGTGGAGTACGAGACAGCGAACCGGCACTACGCGCACGTGGACTGCCCCGGCCACGCGGACTACATCAAGAACATGATCACCGGTGCGGCGCAGATGGACGGCGCGATTCTGGTGGTGGCGGCGACCGACGGCCCGATGCCGCAGACCAAGGAGCACGTGCTGCTGGCCCGCCAGGTAGGCGTGCCCTACGTGCTGGTGTTCCTGAACAAGTGCGATGCGGTCGAAGACACGGAGCTGATCGATCTGGTCGAGATGGAAGTGCGCGAACTGCTGAGCAAGTACAACTTCCCTGGCGACGACGTGGCGGTGATTCGGGGCTCGGCCCTGGGCGCGCTGAACGGCGAGAAGCAGTGGGAAGACAAGATCGACGAGCTGATGGAGGCGGTGGACAAGCAGGTACCGCTGCCGGCGCGAGCGGTGGATCAGCCGTTCCTGATGCCGATCGAAGATATCTTCTCGATCTCGGGACGCGGCACGGTGGTGACGGGGCGCATCGAGCGCGGCAAGATCAAGGTGGGCGAGGAAGCGGAGATCGTCGGGTTCCGCGAGACGCGCAAGACGGTGGTGACGGGCGTCGAGATGTTCAAGAAGCAGCTCGATGAAGGCATGGCGGGCGACAACGCGGGCCTGCTGCTGCGCGGCATCGCGAAGGAAGATGTGGAGCGCGGGATGGTTCTGGCGAAGCCGGGATCGATCACGCCGCACACGAAGTTCAAGTCGAGCGTGTACGTGCTGAGCAAGGAAGAGGGCGGTCGGCACACACCGTTCTTCAAAGGCTATCGTCCGCAGTTCTACTTCCGCACCACGGACGTGACAGGTGTGGCGACGCTGCCGGCGGGCACGGAGATGGTGATGCCGGGCGACAACGTGGAACTTGAGGTTGAACTGATCACGCCGGTGGCCATGGAGAAGGGTCTGCGCTTCGCGATTCGCGAAGGCGGCCGGACCGTGGGCGCAGGCACGATCTCGGAAATTATTGCTTAGGGAACTGGCCGTCCCGGCGGACGCGCCTTGCGGCGCATAACGAATCAGGGAGGCGGGTCATTCGCGAGGATGACCCGCCGACCGGAGAAAGAACAAACGAGATGGTTGGACAGAGAATACGAATTCGGCTGAAGGCATACGACTACCGGGTGCTGGACACGTCGACGGGCGAGATTGTCGATACGGCCAAGCGGACGGGCGCGACGGTAGCGGGGCCGATTCCGTTGCCGACAGTGAAGAACAAGTACTGCGTGCTGCGTTCGCCGCATGTGGACAAGAAGTCGCGGGAGGCGTTCGAGATTCGCACGCACAAGCGGCTGATCGACATTCTGGAGCCGACGCAGCAGACGGTGGACGCGCTGATGAAGCTGGACCTGCCGGCCGGTGTGGATGTGGAGATTAAGGCGTTCGAGAAGTAGCTGAGAAGCGGTCAGCGAACCGGTCAGCTAAGAAGCGGTTCGCTGAAAGCGGGTTAGCGAAAGCCGCAGAAAAGAACCTACAGTGACCGCGGAGGTTGCGCGGGCATGATGAGGAGAGGACGAGATGCCAGTCAGCGGAATTTTAGGTAAGAAGATCGGGATGACGCAGGTGTTCGATGAGAAGGGCGAAGTGCACCCGATCACCGTATTGCAGGCGGGTCCGTGCGTGGTGACGCAGTTGAAGACTGCGACGAAGGATGGATACGACGCGGCGCAGATCGGTCTGGTGGAGTTTGTGAAGGCGTCGAAGGTGACCAAGCCACAGGCGGGCCACTTTGCAAAGACCAGCGTCGCTCCGGTACGGCTGCAGAAGGAAGTCGCCATTGAAATGGCGAAGCCGGGCGCAGGAGAAGAAGCCGGAACGGATGGGGTGAAGGCCGGCGATCGCGTGCTGGTAGACATCTTCTCGGACGAGAAGTATGTGGATGTGCAGGGCACGAGCAAGGGCCGCGGGTTTGCGGGCGTGGTGCGGCGGCACAATTTCGGCGGCGGTCCGAAGTCGCACGGACATATGTTTCAGGTGCAGGGCTCGATTGGAGCATCGTCGTTTCCGTCGCGTGTATTTCCCGGGCAGCGGATGCCGGGGCACATGGGCGTGGACAAGGTGACGGTGCGCAACCTGCGAATTCGCGGGATCGACCTCGAAGAGAACCTGATCATGGTCGAGGGGGCTGTGCCGGGGCCGCGGGATGGATATGTGCTGATCACGAAAGCAAAGGCTCCGCCGCGCGAGCGCCGTGGGTTTGCGGGTTCGGGCACGGTGGATCCGTTGAAGGCTTCGAAGAAGGCGGCAGGGAAGAAGAAATAACGGAGCTAAGAAGCGGTCAGCTGAAAACCGGTCGGCGGTAAGACGGTTAGCTGAAAAGCGGTTAGCCAAAACGGTTGAGAGATTCAGAGCAGCAGAAAGAAACAAGACGATGGCGAACATTGACGTAGTGGATCTCGGAGGCAGGAAGGTCGGCTCGCTGGAGCTGGCCGATGAGGTCTTCGGGCAGGTGAACGAAGCGTTGCTGTGGGAAGCGGTGAAGCACTATCGCGCTTCGCAGCGCCAGGGCACGGCTGCGACGAAGAACCGGAAGCTGGTCTCCGGGTCGGGCAAGAAGCTGTGGAAGCAGAAGGGCACGGGCCGGGCGCGCATTGGTTCGGTGCGGTCTCCGCTGTGGCGGCATGGCGGCACAGTGCACGGGCCGGTTCCGCATTCGCACGATTACGCTTTCCCGCGCAAGAAGCTGCTGGGCGCGCTGCGTTCGGCGCTGGCGGTGAAGCTGGCCGATGGGAAGCTGACGGTGGTGGAGTCGCTCGAGGCCGATGAGCCGAAGACGAAGCTGTATCGTGCGGCTCTGGACAAGCTGGAAGTGACGAGAACGGCGCTGCTGGTAGAGAGTGGAGCGAGCCTGGGGCAGAATCTGCTGAAGGGATCGCGGAACCTGACGGGCGTCGATGTGATGCTGAACAACGAAGTGCATCCTTACGACCTGTTGAAGTTCGAGCGGGTGATTTTCTCGCGTCCGGCGATTGAGAAGCTGCAGGAATCCCTGAAGAAATCGGTGCCGAAGGGCAGAAAGGCGGTGGCCTGATGCCGTCGACTTATACCGTAATCAAGCGGCCGATGATCACCGAGAAGGCTCTCGGCGTAAAAGAGACAGAAGGCACGCTGGTGTTCGAAGTAGCGGCCAACGCGACCAAGACCGAGGTGAAGCAGGCGGTCGAGGCGCTGTTCAAAGTGAAGGTAGGCTCGGTGCGCACCGCGAACATGGTGGGCAAGGAGAGGCGCCGGGGCAAATTTGCCGGCTATCGTCCTGACTGGAAGAAGGCCTACGTAAGGCTGAAGGCCGGCGAGAAGATGCCGGATTACGTGAACAACCTGTAGCACCTGCCGGTAGCTGGTAGCGAAAGCACAGTACAGGTTGCAGGGTACAGAAAGACAAGATTGGAACCGGCGGAATTAGCCGGTGGGCAGAGAGAAGACAAAGATGCCGATTAAGACATACAGACCGATCACACCGACGCTGCGTTTCAAGACGACGCTGGTGCGGGACGAGATCACGACGGATAAGCCGTACAAGCCGCTGGTGGTGAACAAGCTGCGGACGGGCGGGCGGCGCAACTCGGGCGACCTGACGATTCGTCATCACGGCGGCGGGCACAAGCAGAAGCTGCGGCTGATCGATTTCAAGCGCGAGAAGTACGGCGTGCCGGGCACGGTGGCGACCATTGAGTACGATCCGAACCGCTCTTCGCGGATTGCGCTGATCAGCTACGCGGATGGGGAGAAGCGGTACATCCTGCAGCCGGTGGGGCTGAAGGTGGGCCAGAAGATCATGAGCGGGCCGGACGCGGACATCCTGGTGGGGAACGCGCTGCCGCTGAAGAACATTCCCGCGGGCACGCAGGTGCACAATGTGGAACTGCGGCCGGGCAAAGGCGCGCAGATGGTGCGGTCGGCGGGCTCGTCCGCGCAGCTGGTGGCGAAGGAAGGCGATTACGCGCTGCTGAAGCTGCCTTCCGGCGAAACGCGCAAGGTGCTGATCGACTGCATGGCGACGATTGGGCAGGTGGGAAATACGGATCACGAGAACGTCTCGATTGGCAAGGCGGGGCGCAATCGGTGGAAGGGGATCCGGCCGACGAACCGCGGCGTGACGATGAATCCGGTGGATCATCCCCACGGGGGCGGAGAAGGCAAGACGTCGGGTGGGCGGCATCCGGTAACGCCGTGGGGCCAGCCGACGCGCGGGTATAAGACGAGGAACAACAAGCGGACGGATGCGTTCATTGTGTCGCGGCGCAGCAAATAAAGCGGTCAGCTAAAGTCCGGTCGGCGAAGAACCGGTCGGCTGAAATGCGGTTAGCGAGAAGCAGGAACTGAAGAGGATTTGAGATGGCAAGGTCGACAAAAAAAGGCGCGTTCGTGGATACGCACCTGATGGTGAAGATTGAGACGATGAACCGTGCGAACGACAAGAAGGTGGTTCGCACCTGGTCGCGGCGCTCGACGGTCCATCCGGACATGATTGGCCACACGATCGCGGTGCATAACGGCAAGAAATTTGTGCCGGTGTATGTGACAGAAAACATGGTGGGGCACAAGCTGGGCGAGTTTGCCGCCACGCGTCAGTTCAAAGGCCACTCGATGAAGGCGGCGTCGGAGTCTGCGGCTAAGCCGAGGTGAGGGAGCGGAACAGCGGTCAGCGATGAACCGGTCAGCTGAGAAGCGGTTAGCGATAACACGGTTAGGCAAAGGCCGGTAACGCAGCGGGAAGGTTTGGAGTCAGCGATGGAAGCACAGACGAAAGAATTTCGGGCAGAGGCGCGATTTCAGCGGGTATCGCCGCAGAAGGCGCGGCTGGTGCTCGATCTGATTAAGGGCCGGGGCGTGGAAGAGGCGCTGAACACGGTGATGTTCACGAAGAAGGCCGTGGCTCCGCTGGTGGAGAAGGTGTTGCGTTCGGCATTGCAGAACGCGAACCATCTGAGCCAGGAGCAGGGGCTGGATGTGGATGTGGACAGCCTGTACGTGAAGTCGGCAGTAGCCAACGACGGACCGCGCATGAAGCGGATCCGGCCGGCGCCGATGGGGCGCGCTTACCGGTATCAGCGAAGGTTGTCGCATATTGCGATCGCGCTGGCGGAGCGCGGACAGGCGGCGGGCCTGGTGCACCGGGTGGAAGACGAATCGGGAGCCGAGCCGGTGAAGGCCGCGGGGAAGAAGGCGGCGGGCCGGAAGGCTGCCGCAAAGAAGGCGGCGCCGAAGAAGGCGGCCGCGCACAAGCCAGCAAAGAAGGCCGCGGCGAAGAAGCCCGCGAAGAAGAAGTAGCGAGAGGAATCGAGAAACTTTATGGGACAGAAAGTCCATCCATACGGATTCCGGGTCGGAATCAACAAGCCGTGGCGGTCGCGGTGGTTCTCCGGGCGCGACTACAGCAGACTTCTGATCGAAGACGTGCACCTGAAGCGCGAGCTGAAGGAGAAGCTGAAGGCAGCGGGGGTCAGCTCCGTGGAAGTGGAGCGGCCGGGCAACAAGCTGCGGCTGATGATCCGCACGGCGCGGCCGGGGATTGTGATCGGGCGCAAGGGCGCGGAGATCGAGAAGCTGAAGACCGAGCTGCAGAAGCGGACCAACCGCGACGTGTTCATCGACATTCTGGAGGTGAACAAGCCGGAGCTGGACGCACAGCTGGTGGCGGAGAACATCGCGCTGCAGTTGGAAAAGCGGGTCGGTTTCCGGCGGGCGATGCGCAAGGCGGTGGACTCGGCGCTGCGCTTCGGCTGCAAGGGGATCAAGGTGCGGGTGGGCGGCCGGCTGAACGGGAACGAAATCGCACGATCGGAATGGTATCTGCAGGGGCGGTTGCCGCTGCACACGCTGCGTGCGGATATCGACTATGGATTTGCCGAGGCACGGACGACGTATGGCGTGATCGGCGTGAAGACGTGGATCTATCGCGGCGATATTTATCAGCAGAAGCGGCGCGAGCCGCAGAGCGCGGTGGGAACGGGAGTTTTTTAACGACAGACGTTAGCTATTAGCTCTTGGCTTCCGGCTAGTTGGCAGCAGGCGGGTTGGTTGTTGTGATCTGAGCCAGCAGCGAAGAACTGGCAGCGAGTAGCTCGTTCGAGGTTTTCTTATGTTGATGCCAAAGAAGGTGAAGTACCGCAAGCAGCAGCGCGGTCGGATGCGCGGGAAGGCCTGGCGCGGAAGCGAGCTGTCGTTCGGCGACTTCGGGCTGAAGGTGATGGAGTGCGGTTACATCACCGATCGGCAGATTGAAGCCAGCCGCGTGGCGATGACGCGCTTCATCAAGCGCGGAGGCAAGATCTGGCTGCGGCTGTTTCCGGACAAGCCGGTGACGAAGAAGCCGGCCGAAACCCGTATGGGCAAAGGCAAGGGTGCGCCGGATCACTGGGTAGCGGTGGTACGTCCGGGCCGGATCCTGTTCGAGATGGAAGGCGTGACGCCGGATCTGGCGCAGGAAGCGATGCGGCTGGCTGCGCACAAGCTTCCGCTGAAGACGAAGTTCATTCAGCGTCACGATGTAAAGGTGGCAGCCGCTGTGAAGTAGCGGCCAATGTAACCCCGGGAGCGATCGTTGGCGGGACTGGAACGATTGGCGGATTTTGAGATGCGGGTGGGATCCTGGTACTGGGTCCGGCCGGAGAGAAGAGCAACGATGGAAGTGGAAAAGATACGGAACCTGAGCGATGAGGAACTGGCGCTGGAAGGGCGCAAGGCGGCCGAGCAGCTGTTCCGGCTGCGATTCCAGATGAAGCTGGGGCAGACCGAGGGCGCGAAGAAGCTGCGCGATCTGAAGAAGGACATTGCGCGGATCAACACGATCGGCCGGGAGCGCGAGCTGGGGATTCACACGCTGGTAGCCCCGAAGCACCATCACGAGCATGCCGCGGTTGAAGGTGAAGCGGGCGCGGCGGCGAAGGCGGGAAAGAAGAAGTCGGCGAAATCGGGCAAGAAGAAGGCCGCGAAGAAGAGCACGACCACGCACAAGGCGAGCGGACGCTCGGCAGCGGCGCGGAAGTCGACGGCAAAGCCTTCGGGCGCCAAGAAGAAGGCTGCGCGGTCGAGCAGCGTGAAGAAGGGTTAACGAGATGAGTGCAACGGAAACCAAGACGGGAAGCACGGCGGCGGGGACCAGGCCCGCATCGCGGCGCAACGAGAAGGTCGGGCAGGTCGTGTCGACCAAGATGCAGAAGACCATCGTGGTCGAAGTGGAGATGCGCAAGGCGCACCCCAAGTACAAGCGCATCGTGAAGACGAACCGCAAGTTCTACGCACACGATGAGCAGAACACGGCGCGGGTCGGGGACGTGGTGCGGATTCGGGAGACGCGTCCGCTGAGCAAGCTGAAGCGCTGGAATCTGGAAGAAGTGGTGCGGCGGTCGGCGCTGGCACAGGTCCAGGAAGCAGAGAAGGCGGCGGGGATCAACGCCGAGCAGAAGTAGCAGGTTGGCGATCGGGATCGCGGGAGGGATGACATCGACCGCGACGAGAGGGAGAAAAAGCCATGGCAGTGCAGATGAGAACGATGCTCGAGGTCGCCGATAACTCCGGCGCGCGCAAGCTGCAGATGATTCTGCCTTTGGGCGGCGCGAGCGGGCTGAAGGCGGGGCTGGGCGACGTGATCACCGCGGCCGTGAAGGAAGCTTCACCGGACGGCCAGGTGAAGAAGGGCAAAGTGGTGAAGGCGGTGGTGGTGCGGACGCGCAAGGAAACGCGGCGCCGGGACGGGACGTATATCCGTTTCGACACGAACGCCGCGGTGCTGATCAACGAGACGGGCGAGCCGGTAGGCACGCGCGTATTCGGTCCGGTGGCGCGCGAGCTGCGCGAAAAGAAGTTTTTGAAGATTGTGTCGCTGGCTCCGGAAGTTCTTTGAACTTCCGGAACCAGCAGCTAAAGAGCGGTTAGCTGAGCAACGGTCAGCTAAGAAGCGGTTAGCGAAAAGACAGTTAGCGAAAAGCCAGGGCTAACGAACGCAGAGGACAGAGAGATGGCGAGTTTGGATATTCAGCGTAACGACACGGTGCAGGTGATCACGGGCAGCGACCGCGACAAGAAGGGGCGGGTGCTGCGGGTGTTTCCCGACACCGGGCGGCTGCTGGTGGAGCATGTGCGGGTGGCGAAGAAGCACCTCAAGGAAAATCCGCAGCGTCGGATCAAGGGCGGGATTGCGGAGCAGGAGGCACCTATTCCCCGGTCGAATGTGATGCTGGTGTGCCCGAACTGCAACCAGCCGACGCGGGTGGGACACAAGTTCGAGGGTGATGTGAAGGTGCGGATCTGCAGGAAGTGTGGAGGCACCATCGCGGTAAAGAAGAAGTAGCGGCGAATCGGTCAGCTAAGGTCCGGTCGGCTAAGAAGCGGTCAGCGAAAGCGAGCCGAAAGGCGAGCGGGGGCAGAACCCGAGTTCAGTTCTCCGAAACGGTCAACGGCCCTGGGCCAATCCGAGAGCGGGGACAGAGAGAAGAGAAACGGAAATGGCAGCGAGACTGAAAGAGAAGTATCACAAGGAAATCAAGGGCGCCCTGCAGAAGGAACTGGGGCTGGAAAATCCGATGGCGGTTCCCCGGCTGGAGAAGATCGTGCTGAACATGGGGCTGGGCGAGGCGACGCAGAACTCGAAGCTGCTCGATCCTCTGACGGCGGATCTGGCGGCGATTGCGGGGCAGAAGCCGGTGACGACGAAAGCGAAGAAGTCGATTGCGGCGTTCAAGGTCCGCGAGAACATGCCCATTGGGGCGATGGTGACGCTGCGCGGGGACACGATGTACGAGTTCCTCGACCGGCTGATTTCGGTGGCGCTGCCGCGGGTGCGCGATTTTCGGGGTGTGTCGACCAAGAGTTTTGACGGGCGCGGCAACTACACGCTCGGCATTCGGGACCAGCTGATTTTCCCGGAGATCGACTACTCCAAGGTGGAGAAGCTGAAGGGCATGAACATCACGATTGTGACGTCGGCCCCTGACGACAACTCGGCGCGCGCGCTGCTGCGGCAGTTCGGGATGCCGTTCCGGCAGCAGGGCGCGTAGGAACGAGGGGATACAGAGAGATGGCAACGACAGCAAAGCGAGTGAAGGACGCACGAAAGCCAAAGTTCAAGAGCCGGCAGCATAACCGCTGCAAGCTGTGCGGAAGGCCGAGGGCGTATCTGCGGAAGTTCGGCGTATGCCGGTTATGCTTCCGCAGCCTGGCGCTCCGGGGCGAGATTCCTGGTGTAGTCAAGTCTTCGTGGTAGGACCCACACTGTGCGTAAAAGCGCGCACAGAGATGGGGCACCCGGCACGTCCCACACAAGCCAGAACGGGGCTTGAAGGGGCCACCCGATCCGGGTGCACAACAAATTTGGACCGAAGGCTGAAAGGCTGAAGGTCAACAGACATTTCCGCTGGTTCTCGGCTCAGGCGATGCAGATGATGGGCGGAGCGAACGGGGAATGAAGGAGAAACGATGAGTTTGACCGATCCGGTAGCGGATTTTCTGACGCGGATTCGCAATTCGATACGTGCGCGTCATCAAAAGCTGGATGTTCCGGCCTCGAAGCTGAAGGCGGAGATTGCCCGCATTCTGAAAGAAGAGGGCTACATCTCGAACTTCAAGACGACGGAAGAGAACGGGCGCGCGGTACTGCGGGTGTATCTGAAGTACGGCGCGAACAACGAGGCGGCCATTCGCGATCTGGAACGCATTTCGCGCCCCGGGTGCCGCGTCTACATCGGCCGCGACGAGATCCGTCGGGTGCAGGGTGGGCTGGGCATCAGCATTATGACGACGCCGAAGGGCGTGATGACGGGACGCCAGGCGCGCAGGGAAGGCGTGGGCGGCGAAGTGCTTTGCGAGATCTGGTGACGCTGGCCGCGTCGGGCGGGCGCACGCTGCGCGTGCCATCCGAGGCGGCCTCGACAGGTGGGGCCGCGCCGATGGCGCGGGGTTGAATTGCGGGGAGGCGAGCAAAGCTCGCTGAAGGCTGCAGTGGAACGGGGTCGAAAGCGGCACCGGGACTCGCAAGCCATGAAGGATGAAACGATGTCGCGAATTGGAAACAAGCCGATCGATCTGCCGCAGGGCGTGAAGTACTCCGTGCAGGGCAACGTGGTGACGGTGGAAGGGCCGAAAGGCAAGATGGTGCAGTGGATCCCTGAGGGGATCAAGGTGGAGCAAAAGGACGGCCATCTGCACGCGGTGCGGGAGAACGACGCGCAGGCGGCGATTCACGGACTGGCGCGAGCGCTGGTATCGAATGCGGTGGAAGGCGTGACAAAAGGCTGGACGAAGGAACTGGACATTGTCGGGATTGGCTACCGCGCGGAGCTGAAGGGCAAGAACACGGTAGTGTTCACACTGGGCTACTCGCACCCGATTGAGTTTCCGTTGCCGACCGGGGTCACGGCGACGATCGATCCGAAGCAGACGAAGGTGACGGTGAGCGGGGTGAATCGTCAGCAGGTGGGTCAGGTGGCGGCGGATATGCGCTCGCTGCGGAAGCCGGACCCGTACAAGAACAAGGGCGTGCGCTACTCCGATGAGCGGCTGAAGAAGAAGGTCGGCAAGACGGGAGCGAAGTAGGCAGGTTACAGGGCACAGGTGACAGGGTACAGGTCACGGGGTACAGAAAATCCGGCAAGGTGAGATTCGAACTGTAACCCGCAACCTGTAACCCGCAACCTGAGAAAACCGAACGAGGCTGCAAGGCGGCTTCGCTATTAGGAAGGAAGAGACAGAGATGATTCCGGTTCGGAAGAGAAACGAAATTCGGCAGCGCGTACACACGCGCATTCGCCGGCGGCTGGCGGGGACGTCGGAGCGTCCGCGGCTGAACATTTATCGCTCGCTGAATCACATTTACGCGCAGGTGATCGACGACGCGAAGGGCGTGACGGTGGTGTCGGCGTCGACCGTCGCGGCGAAGGCGAAGACCGGCGGCAATGTGGCGGCGGCGAAGGAGATCGGGAAGCAGATCGCCGAGCGCGCGAAGGAGAAAGGCATCACGAAAGTGGTGTTCGATCGTGGCGGCTATCTGTATCACGGGCGCGTGAAGGCGCTGGCAGATGCGGCGCGCGAAGCCGGCTTAGAGTTCTAGATGGCAGGGTACAGGTTGCAGGGTACAGGGATCAGAGATCTCTGAGGCCGGCGGCAGAGTTCGGTGGACAAAAGCAGAAGTTCTAAAGGCAGGAGGGCAGGTACAGCAGACAAGGGCGAGCGCGTTATTTCGTAACAGAGACAGTTACGGTAACCCGCACCCTGCATCCTGTACGCTGCCGTTGAAGGGAAGCGAATGGCGATCTTAAAGAAGAAGCTGGATTCGGGGCAGTACAACCTGAAGGATCAGGTAGTGGCGATCAACCGGGTGACCAAGGTGGTAAAGGGCGGCAAGAACATGTCCTTTGCAGCATTGGTGGTGGTGGGCGATCCGGGCGCGGGCGTGGTGGGATACGGCTCGGGCAAGGCGCGCGAGGTGCCACAGGCGATCCGCAAGGGGATTGAGGCGGCGAAGAAGAATCTGGTCCGGGTCAACCTGACGCAGACGACGATTCCGCATCAGGTCCTGGGGCGGTTCGGGTCGGGGCAAGTGCTGCTGAAGCCGGCTCCGGAAGGCACGGGCGTGATTGCGGGCGGTGCGGTGCGGGCGGTGATGACGTCGGCGGGAGTGCAGAACGTGCTGACGAAGAGCCTGGGCACGGCGAATCCGCACAACGTGATCAAGGCGACGTTCGATGCGCTGGTACAACTGCGCGATCGCAACGAAGTGGCTGCGATGCGCGGCAAGACGGCGCAGGAGATCTAACCATGGCAGAGAAGAAGGCAGCGGCAAAGCCGACAGAGAAGGCGACGATCCAGATTCAGTATTTCCGGTCGATGATTCAGGCGCCGGTGAAGCACAAGAAGGTGATCAAGGGCCTGGGCTTCACGCGGCTGAACCAGATTGTAGTGCGGGAAGACACGCCCTCGATCCGGGGGATGGTGAAGACGGTTCCGCATCTGGTCAGGATAGTGGGCAGCTAAGAAGCGGTTCGCTCAAGACCGGTTAGCTGGTGAAGCGGTCCGCGAACGGTACAACAACATCATGCGAGTCGGGCGGTGGGATTCCGGCCGGCGTTGAGCGAGGACAGAAATGAATCTTTCGAATCTGCGGGCGCCGAAGAAGGCGAACAGGAACAAGAAGCGCATTGGGCGCGGCATGGGATCCGGGACCGGCAAGACGTCGGGGCGCGGACACAAGGGGCAGGGATCGCGGTCGGGCTCGAGCCTGATGCGCGGCTTTGAAGGCGGCCAGATGCCGCTGCACCGCCGCTTACCGAAGCGCGGGTTCACCAACATCTTCCGCACCGAGTACGCGGTCGTGAATCTGGACCGTCTGGCGGAGCTGGGCGAGAAGGAGCTGACCCTGGAGAAGTTCACGGAGCTTGGCCTGGTGAAGAAGCGGAACGGGCTGATCAAGATCCTGGGCGAGGGTGAGCTGAAGGTTGCGGTCACCGTGCACGCGCACAAGTTCTCGAAGTCGGCGCAGGAAAAGATCGAAAAGGCAGGCGGAAAAGCGATTGTGCTGGGCGGCGTCAGCGAAGAGTCTGCGGCAAAACCTGCCGGCAAAAAGGCGAAGAAGTAGGACGGGGGCCAGGAAGCTGGCCGTCGCTGCGGCGTATGATGAGAGCATCCATCCATGATTGAGAAGTTTCTGAATATTTTCCGGATTCCCGATCTGCGCCGTCGTGTGCTGTTCACGATGGGCATTCTGGCGGTCTATCGGCTGGGCGCGCACATCACGACGCCGGGCGTCAACGTCGCGGCACTGGAAAGTTTTTTCAACAACCAGGCGGGCTCCTCGCTGGGTCTGGTGGACCTGTTCAGCGGCGGCAATCTGCGCCGGCTGACGGTGTTCGCGCTGGGCATCATGCCGTATATCACGGCCTCGATCATCTTCCAGCTGCTGACGGTGGTGTATGAACCGCTGGCCAAGCTGCAGAAGGAAGGCGAGCTGGGGCGGCGGAAGATCACGCAGTGGACGCGGTATGTGACGGTGGGGCTGGGAGTGGTGCAGTCGGCGGCGATCGCGATTGCGCTGCGCAGCTCGTCGGGGAACCTGGTGCTGGATCCGGGCTTCGGGTTCGTGGCGATGACGGTGATCACGCTGACGGCGGGCACGACGTTCATCATGTGGCTGGGCGAGCAGATCACGGAGCGCGGCATCGGGAACGGCATGAGTTTGCTGATCTTCGCCGGCATCGTGGTGGGATTACCGCGCGGGATCGAAGACCTGATCAGCACGGCAAGGACGCAGCGGTTCGGTGTTTTCACGGTGCCGATGCTGATCCTGCTGGTGGTGGCGATGGTCGCGATTGTGGCGTTCATCGTATGGGTGGAGCGCAGCGAACGACGAATTCCGGTGCAATACGCGAAGCGGATCGTGGGACGGCGGCTGATGGGCGGCCAGTCCACGCACCTGCCGCTGAAGGTGAACTCGGGCGGGGTGATGCCCATCATCTTCGCCGCGTCGGTGCTGTCGGCGCCGATGCTGTTCGCGCAGGCGGCGTTCGTGAAGAACAATCCGTGGCTGTCGAAGACCTTCGACCAGCTGCGCGCGGGCGAGCCATGGTACGAGCTGCTGTACATGATTTCGATCGTGTTCTTCGCGTACTTCTACATTTCGATCGTGTTCCGGCCGGACGATATCGCCGATAACATGCGCAAGTACGGGGGGTTCATCCCGGGCATTCGGCCGGGGCGGCGAACATCAGATTTCGTGAACGAGATTCTGACGCGGATCACGCTGGTGGGGGCAATCTACCTGATTATTGTGGCGATTATTCCGCAGCTGCTGATCAGCGGGATTCACCTGAATCACCTGTGGCTGATCGGGAGCTGGTTTGAAAGGCTGCCGTCGTGGGTAACGAACGGCATGGGCTTCAACTTTTACTTTGGAGGCACATCGCTGCTGATCGTCGTGGGCGTGGCGATGGACACCGTGAATCAGGTGGAGTCGCAGCTGATCATGCGGCACTATGAGGGCTTCTCGCCGAAGAGCGGGAGGGTCAGAGGAAGGCGGGCCTGGTAATGGGCACGGCAGTGGCGGATACGCACGTGGAAGGTAAAGAGTCTCTGAAGGGGAAACCGGGACCGATTCTGCTGCTGGGGGCGCCAGGCGTCGGCAAGGGAACACAGGCGAAGGAACTGGTGGCAAAGTGGGGGATCCCGCAGATTTCGACGGGAGACCTACTGCGGACCAACCGGGATCAGGGGACTGAGCTGGGCCTGAAGGCGAAGGCCATCATGGCGGAAGGTCACCTGGTACCCGATGATCTGGTCAATGCGATGGTGGCGGAGCGGCTGAAGCAGCCGGACACGACGAACGGATACATTCTGGACGGGTTTCCGCGGACGCTGGGGCAGGCGAAATGGCTGGATGAGCACATCGGGACAGAGACGCTGCCGGTGATTGCCGTCAGTATCAGCGTCGGATACAATGAATTACTGCGCCGCATTACCGGGAGGCGCAGCTGTCCGAAGTGCGGGACGATTTACAACATCTACTTTCAGCCGCCGAAAGCAGATGAGAAGTGTGACCTGGACGGCACACCTCTGGTGCGGCGCTCAGACGATACTGAGGAAGTTTTCAGGGAGCGAATGCGGACGTATGAGACGCAGACGGCTCCGGTAGTGGAGCATTACCGTGCTCTGGGGCGGTTCGAGGAAGTGAACGGGGCCCAGCCGGTGGACGCGGTGGCAGCGGGCGTGGAAGCAGCGGTGGCGCGGCTGCGGAATTCCGGCGCAGAGACAACGAATTCAAGACGAAGCGAAGGATAACGATTGTCGAAGGAAGACGCGATTGAGGTGATGGCAACGGTGCTGGAGACGTTGCCGAACGCCATGTTCAAGGTGAAGCTGGAGAGCAGCGGCGGGCACGAAGTGCTGGCGCATGTGTCAGGGCGGATGAGGAAGAACTTCATCCGGATTCTCCCCGGGGACCGCGTGGCGGTAGAGCTGAGTCCGTACGATTTGAATCGCGGACGGATTGTGTACAGGTACAAATAGCCGGTAGCCGCGAGCTGGGAGCAAAAGAGGGCTCCGGGCTGCGTGTTGGAAGCGAGAGCGGGAAGTTGAGGGAGTTATGAAGGTAAGGGCGTCGGTTAAGAAGATTTGCGATAAGTGCAAGGTCATCCATCGCCGGGGTGTGGTGCGGGTGATCTGCGAGAACTCGAAGCATAAGCAGCGCCAGGGCTGAAAGGCCGGGGACCGGGCACAGGGCTCCGGGCTCAGAAGAGCGCAATCGAGGGCTGAGCTTCTTTGGGAAGCTGGGGCTAGTTAGCCGAAGTGAAGGCTTGCGATGAACCCCGAAAAACCGGGCACCGGGCTCAGGGCAACGAGCACCGGACTCCGGGCCCAGAACAGCGGGCGGTCAGGCTCTCAGAACTCCGGTACGAGATTCGGCCGGGAAACCCGCTCCGGGAAGTTGGCCGGGGCACGTTAAGGAAACCGTATGGCACGTATTGCAGGCGTCGATCTGCCGCGCAACAAACAGGCGAGGATCGGGCTGACGTACATCTACGGGATCGGCAATTCGCGGTCGCTGAAGATTCTGGGCGCGGCGAAGGTCGATCCGTTCAAGAAGATCCAGGATCTCGGGGAAGACGAGGTCAATCGCATCCGCCAGGTGATCGAGGAGCAGGGTGATGTGGAAGGCGATCTCCGCAAGGACACCGCCATGCACATCAAGCGGCTGATCGATATCCAGTCGTACCGCGGGCATCGGCATCGGAGGGGTTTACCGGTGCGTGGGCAGCGGACGCACACCAACGCGCGCACCCGTAAGGGACCGCGCAAGGGCACGGTGGCGAACAAGAAGAAAGCGAGTGCGAAGACCTAATGGCGGATCAGAAGCAACCAGCGAAGGGCGCGACCGGGAAAGCGGCGCGCAACAAGAAGTTCAAGAAGCGCGAGCGCAAGAATGTGCCGTTCGGTCTGGTGCACATTCAGGCTTCTTTCAACAACACGATTGTGACGATCACGGACCAGCAGGGCAACACGCTCTCGTGGAAGAGCTCGGGCTCACTGGGATTCCGCGGATCGCGCAAGGGCACCCCGTTTGCGGCGCAGCAGGCGGCGATGAACGCGGCGAATATGGCGCGGGATCACGGATTGCGTTCGGTGGATGTGCGGGTGAGCGGGCCGGGATCGGGCCGCGAGTCCGCAGTGAGGGCGCTGGCGGCGGCGGGGATCGACGTGCGTTCGATTCGCGATGTTACGCCGATTCCGCACAATGGCTGCCGGCCGCCGAAACGGCGCAGAGTCTAAAAGGGTACAGGGTACAGGTTGCAGGGTACAGAAGACCTGAGAACCTGTGCCCGAAGCCAGGCGCATTGAGCCTTCTGGTCATCGGGTAGCCAGAGCTGCCTGTTATACTTCGGGATGGAGCGGGACGAAGTCCCTTGCGGACGTAAACCGGTCGGCCTCTGAAATAAGGAGAAAGCATTGGCACGTTATACGGGAGCCGTCTGCCGGTTGTGCCGGCGAGAAGGCATGAAGCTGTTCCTGAAGGGCGCGAAGTGTTTTTCAGACAAGTGCCCCATTGAGAAGCGCAATTTTGCTCCTGGCCAGCACGGCCGCGACCGCAAGGCGAAGATCGTGGGTTACGGTCTGCAGCTGCGGGAGAAGCAGAAGGCGCGCCGCATCTACTTTGCCCTGGAAGGGCAATTCCGCGCGTACTACGAGAAGGCATCGCGCACACCGGGCGTGACCGGCGAGCTGCTGCTGCAGCAACTGGAGCGGCGGCTGGACAACGTTGCGTTCCGGCTCGGATATGCGACGTCGCGGCGCCAGGCGCGTCAGCTGGTGCGTCACGGGCACGTGGAAGTGAACGGGCGCAAGGTGAACATCCCTTCGTACCAGGTGAACGTAGGCGACGAGATCAAGATTCGTCCGAACAGCGAGAAGCTGGGCGTGATCGAGGGAGCGAGGGAATTCGCAAGCCATCAGCCTGGTCCGACGTGGCTGTCGACCGATCCGAACACGCTGAGCGGGAAGGTACTGTCGCTGCCGAAGCGGGAAGACATCAATCTGCCGGTGAACGAGCAGCTGATTGTGGAACTTTACAGCAAGTAAGCCGGGAGGAAGAAGCAGGACGGAAGAAGCAGTTGGTCTTAGCTTCCAGCTTCAGCCTTGCAGGTGCAGTAAGCGCCGCGAGGCGCACATCAATCACGGAGTGAAACGGCACAGCCGCTGCAGAATGCTTCGCGGCGCCCGCTGTGCGGAGATAACGACATGCTGTGGAGAGGATTTCAAAAACCGAAGCGTTTGGCAGTGGACGGCGAAACGCTGACCGAGAAGTACGGCAAGTTCAGCGCGCAGCCCTTTGAGCGCGGATTCGGCACGACGATCGGCAATGCACTGCGGCGCACGCTGCTGTCTTCGATTGAGGGCGCGGCGGTGACGGCGGTGCGGATCGAGGGAGTTCTGCACGAATTCCAATCGATCACGGGCGTGGTGGAAGACGCGACCGACATTCTGCTGAATCTGAAGCAGATTCCGTTCAAGCTGAACGGGGACGGACCGAAGGCGCTGTATCTGAATGCAGAACAGCCCGGAGCGGTGACCGCCGGCATGATCGAGGCCGATGGGGACGTTGAGATTCTCGACAAGAATGTTTATATCGCCACGGTAAGCGAAGGCGGGCGGCTGAGCATGGAGATGCGGCTGAAGCGGGGCCGCGGGTATGTCTCCGCCGACAAGAACTTCGATTCGGATCTGGGGATCGGGTTCATCCCGGTGGACTCGGTACATTCGCCAGTGCGCAAGGTGAACTTCACGGTGGATGCAGCGCGTCTGGGACAGATCACGGACTACGACAAGCTGACGCTGGAAGTGTGGACGAACGGCTCGGTGCTGCCGGCGGATTCGATTGGCCTGGCAGCGAAGCTGCTCAAGGATCACATGAGCATCTTCATCAACTTCGAGGAAGAGATCGAGGCTGAGGGCCTGGCGGAGGAGGGGCGGGTTCAGCTCAAGAACGAGAACCTGAACCGCAGTGTCGAGGAGCTGGAACTGAGCGTGCGGAGCTACAACTGCCTGAAGAACGCGAACATTCAGACGATCGGGGAGCTGGTGCAGAAGACCGAAGCCGAGATGCTGAAGACGAAGAATTTCGGGCGGAAGTCGCTGAACGAGATCAAGGAGATCCTCGCGCAGATGGGATTGTCGCTGGGCATGCGTATCGACGAGCAGGGCAATGCGGTACCGGGACCAACGAGCGTATTGCCGGCCGCGCAGCTGGCCGCGAGCTACAGCCGTTTCGACGACGACGAGGACGACGGACTGGATTCGGATCTTCCGATTCAGCCCGAGACGGAGAACTTCTAAAGGCAGCCGGTAGCCAGTAGCGGGTAGCCGGTCGTGATTGATTGTCAGTCGACAGGCAGCGGGATTCCAAAGGGTCTCGCTGCCAGGCCGATCTGAAAGCAAGAAACAGAGACTGAGAGACTACGATGCGTCATCGCAATGCAGGATACAAACTCGGACGGAACACAAGCCACCGCCGCGCGCTGCTGCGGAATCTGGTGACGTCCATTCTTCTGGAGGATCGGGTTCAGACCACGGTGGCGAAGGCGAAGGCCGCGCGTCCGCATGTGGAGAAGCTGATCACGCTGGGCAAGAAGGGCGACCTTCATGCGCGCCGGCAGGCGCTGGCGTATTTGCAGACCGGCGAGGCAGTCACGCGGCTGTTCGACACGGTGGCGCCGCGATACGGGGATCGCAACGGGGGGTATCTGCGGATTATTCGCGCGGGATTCCAGCGGGGCGATGGTGCGGAGAAGGTGTTCATCGAGCTGGTGGACGCGGAGCAGGTGCTGGATGAGAAGCGCCAGAAGCGTGCCGAGGCTCGGGCAAAGCGCCGCGAGGATATGCAGAAGGCTATGGCCGAGAGCGAGAAGGCTGCTGAAGAAGAGAAGGGCGGCGAGTAGTACTGCGCCGGAGCTGGTAGCAATTTGGAAGGCGCATCCCCATTGGGGTGCGCCTTTTCTATTGGGGGCAGGACGGCGAGGTGCGGGAAATTTTTGGGTGACGCGGTTGGGGGACTGATAGGCTGGCTGCACGATGGCCGGAGAGTCAGGAAAAGTACGGCGCGGGTTGAAAAAGCTGAAGGAGAGCACGCCTGCCGGGCGCGACGCGAAGAGGGTCGAAGAGGCCGAGGCGCGGGCAATCCAGATGCGGCTGCTGCCCACGGCGATACCGCAGCTGGCTGGGTTTGAGATTGCATCCGCATGGAAAGCGTCGGCGGAGGTAAGCGGGGACTACTTCGATGTGTTTCCGCTGGCGGATGGGGCGATGGCCTTGTGCATCGCCGATGTGTCGGGTAAGGGGTTGGCGGCGGCGACGCTGGCCAGTGAACTGCGCGATGCGGTGCGGAAGTTTGCTCCGGGTGCAGCTACACCGGCGGACTTGTGCACCGAAGTGAATCAGGCGCTGAGCCGACCGGGTCAGACGCGCTACGTAACGATGTTCTACGGGATGCTGGACGGCGCAACCAAACTGCTGCGCTATGAGAGCGCGGGGCACTGCCTGCCGCTGCTGGTGCGAGGCGACGGGAGTGTTTGGTTTCCAGCGAGTTTCAGTGGTGTGATCGGGATTTTCAAGCACTGGCTTTACCA
The DNA here is from genome assembly GCA_963796895.1 of uncultured Acidobacteriaceae bacterium. Lineage (GTDB taxonomy): Bacteria > Acidobacteriota > Terriglobia > Terriglobales > Acidobacteriaceae > Palsa-343. The sequence goes on along the minus strand of CAWCNN010000007.1, from coordinate 127,070 downwards.
GAGCCAGGAGGTGCATCTGCAAGCGGGCGATTGTCTGCTCCTGATCACCGATGGGGTGTTGCAGGCGGAAGACCGGAAGGGCGAGGAGTTCGGGTATCAGCGGCTCATTGCCGCGGTGGAAGGCAGCGGCACGCGGAGTGCGGAGGCGCTGGGGTTGGAAATTCTGAATCAAGTGGTGCAGTTCAGCGGCGGCACTGTGGAAGACGATGCATCCATGATTGTGGTGCGGGTGAGCTAAGAGGCGGTTCGCTAAGGTCCGGTGGGCTACTGTCCGGACAGCTGTGAAGCCGTTGGCCGGTTTATTGCGCGGCGAGGGATTGACCAGTTCTGCCAGCAGACGAGGTTGAGTTGGGAGCGCTGTCCGGAGGTAAGTCAGCGGGGCTGGACTTCGACGGGTGAGGTCAGGTTGAGGCTGCGCTGGCCGGTGACGCGGAGGCGCAGGCCGCGGGTGACGTACGGGGCGATGACGGCGGGATTGGCCCAGTCGAGGGTCCAGCCGTTGTCGATGGCGACGAGGGTGTAATCGCCGGGGATGACGCGGTTGAGGGTGAAGCTGCCGTCGGTGTTGGTCTGGTCGCGCCGGTAGAGATCCTGCGCGGCCGGGTCGTGGGGGACGAGCAGGATCATCGCGCCGCCGAAGGGTTTGCCGCCGCTTTTTGCGAAACCGTTGAGGCTGGCGACGCCACGCGCGAGGATGGCGGCGATGAGAACAGGCTGGGCGGAGATGGTGAGGCTGTTGCCTCGGACTTCCGCGCCGGTGGCCATCATCTGCTGGATGCCGAGGCGGCTGTCGGGCGCGAAGGCCTCGACGCTATAGCGGCCAGGGGCAACGGAGGGGAATGTGAAGGTGCCGTCTTCCGCGACGGATTCACCTTCGCGAATGGTGCTGCCGTCATCGGGGATCAGAGAGATGCGCATCCGGGTGGGAAGCGCGCTGCCTGAAGCCATGGCGATCTTGCCGGAGACATCGACGCCGGTGGTCGCGGCGGAGGCGAAGTCGAGGGAGACGGCAGAGTTGAGATCGAGGCTGGCGGCGCGACTGGTTTCTCCGGGCGATCCAAACTGGCGAAGGATGTAGTGGCCCGGTGCGATACCGCTGAGATCGGCGACCATGCCGCCGGATTTTGTTCCGATGGTGAACTCCTGGGAGGGCTGGTATTGGTCGGATCCAAAAGCCTGCTGCATGAGCTGCGGCATGGGAACGCCGCGTCCCTCTGCGGGAGCGGGCAAGCGAATCTGAATGTGGATGGCGGGGACGGCGTGCAGGGAAAGGTCAGCTTCGACGTGGTCACCGGCTGCAACCTGAATGGGCGCAGCGGAATCGGAGTCGGTGCCGTTGTCGTAGAAGGTGGTGGGGTAGGCAACGTCGAGGGGGGAGCGCGGCTGATCGGCGGCCGGAAGCAGGTTGCCGTCGGAGTCAGATTTGGGGTTGGGGTGAGAAGCGTACCAGGGGGAGGCAGAGACGGAGATGAAAAAGGTGGCGGCGCGCAGGCGATCGAATTCGTAGCTTCCAGAGTTGTCGGTGACGTCGGTGGCGACGCGGACAACGCGCTGCTGGCCGGTGCGATTGTCCTGGCGGAAGAGGTGGACCTGTGCACCCGGCACCGGATCGCCGGAGTCGTCGGTGATGGTGCCGCCGATGACGGCGGTGGGAAAGAGCTGGAGGCGGAGGCCTGCGGTGACGAGGTGGGGGCCGGTGACGATGCCGGTCTCGAAGCCATCGTGCTCCTGATAGCCGGCCGGGATGTAGCCACGGCGGAAGGCCTGAATGCGGTAGCGGCCGGCCTGGAGACGATCGAAGCGGAAGTCGCCGTTTTCGCCGGTAATGGATGCGGCGACCTGCGAACCATCGGGACCGTCGGTGAAGAGCGTCACATCGGCGCGGTCAAGGGGCGCGCCTGTGGTGGCGCTGAGGACGGTTCCGCTGACGGAGAAGGACGCGGGTGCTTGCGCGGAGAGGGCGGAAGAGAGAGCCAGCAGGAGCGAGACGGCGATCAGGGCGCGGCGGAGGGTGCGGGTCACTGGGCCGCCCCCGCGTTCATGTGGACGATATCGAGACTGATGCTGGCAGTTGCGTTGGGGTCGACGGTGACGGTTTGACCTTTGCCGGTCCAGGCGGCAAGGGCGTCGGCAGAGTGGAAGTCGATTTCCTGGGGAGCGTCGCAGGCGACGACGCGATAGGTTCCGGGGGGCAGATTGTAGAAGGAGAAGCGTCCGTCGGAATTAGGCATCCCCTCGCGCAGGGCGGCGGCGGTAGAGAAGAGGGGGATGGCGTAGATCCAGAGTTGGGGGCTCTGGCCGGAAGATGATGCTGCAGAGGAAGTGAGGCCGTTGATGTCGCCGGTGATGCTGCCGCCGTCGTTGCGCAGTGTGACTTCAACCGCTTGCGGGGCGCTGCCGGGGATCACGACGAGCGGGTTGCTGCCGAGGTCGACACCGCCGCTGGTGATGGAACTGACATACGCGGGCTGATAAGCCTCGACCTTGAGCCAGTAGCGACCAGGTTCCGTGATGTTGAGTTCCCAGTTGCTGGCGGCGGAGCTGTCGTCGGTGTGGGTCATGCTGCCGACAGTCATGCTCATCTCGTCGGCGCTGGTGAGCTCGATGTTCATGCCGGGGCCGGGGACCTGGGGCTGCGAGGCGTCGGCGGACGCGACGAAATCGCGACGAATGATGACAGGGATGTGAGGAACGGGCTGGATGCTGATGGCCAGAGTAGCGGGAGCGCCATTGACCTGGAAGGTGGTGCTGCCGAACTGCATGGTACGGCCGTAGACGTGGGCATCGAGGGTCCATGTGCCATCGGGGACGACGGCGTGGACGAGGCCATCGCGGCGATCCCAGTTGACGAAGAGGCCGGTCTGGCGGCCGCCGGTGTCGAGGATCGCGAAGCTGCCGGGTGTGTCGGAGGAGCTGTGCACGAGGGCGATGACGGGGAAGAATTGCCGGCGAGTGAGGGTGATGTCGGCTTCGGCCTGCTGGCCGGGACCGAGGTTGAGAATGCCGGCGGCGGTGAAATCCGTGGTGCCGGGATAGTAGAGAGACGGATAGCCCCAGACAGGTTCGCGGCTGTTGAGGGCGAGGCCAGGGCGGTCAAGCGAGGGCAAGGTCGCGACGATGTAGCTGCCGGGCTCGAGATCGTCGATACGGAAGGAGCCGTCGTTGCGGACGCGAACCTGGCCGACATTGGTCCAGTGGGGATGGCCGTTCTGGAGTCGGCGGGCGAAGACCTGGACGCGGATGCCGTCGGGGGGATCGGCGGTGGAGAGAGCAATGTGGCCGACGATGGAGGCGAACGGTGTGATGGAAAGGGTGAGGGCGGGTGTGTCAGGCCCGACCAGGATGCGCAGTGGGGGCTCGGGACGGGGCGGGGCAGCGCCTCGTCCGAAGCGCATCATGGCGCCACCGCTGCCGTGACCCTGGTAGCCGGGCTTCGTGACGGAGACGGAATAGCTGCCGGCCGCAATGTTGGGGAAGGAGAACTGGCCATTGCTGTCGGTGAGCATGGCCTGATCCTGAGCGAGCGAGACGAGGGTGCGCGCGACGGGTTGATTGGTGACCGAATTGATGACCATGCCGCGGACGGTGTAACCAGCCGGCGTCGGGAGGGGGTTCTGCGCGGGGGCCTGCGGGATCGCGGAGGCGAGAAGAGCCAGGGGCAGGAGAGCGACCAGCAATGGGAGCGGGCGGCGCACGGAGCTGTCCAGCTATTCTCCAGTCTCGCGGGAAAAAATCAACGCTGGATGAATAGACGTTCAGCGCATGAGTTTTGTGTCCGTGGCAGGGGCGAGCAATTCACGGAATTGTAACCGCTGCGGTGGGTGGCAACCTTTATATTTTCAGGCATGTCCGCCGCCGAACCTCTGACGCTGGAAAGCGTCGCCGGGCAGGCTCCGGGAAGCCGGATCCTGCGCCTCCGTGGTCCCCTTGTGCTCAACAACCTGTTCGAGTTTCAGAGTTTTCTGCGCAACGAACCGCCGCAGGCGCTAATTCTTGATCTGGCCGGAGTGCCGTATATGGATTCGGCGGGGATGGGGGCGATCATCAACTATTTCGTCTCGAGCCAGCGGCATGGGCGGAAGCTGGTGGTGGCGGGGGTGAACGGCCGGGTGCTGGAACTGTTTCGGATGACGAAGGTCGAGGGTTTGCTGACGATGAGGGAGACGGTGGCGGAAGCCGAACAGGCGGTGTAGGGAGCCCGTGTTTAGGTATGTAGGTTGGTGCAGAGGCGGCAGATCGAGTGCTGTGCGCTCCCAAGCGGTTCGCCAACATCGGGTGAACGAAATCAGGCGAATAAAAACGGGGCACCGCTGGTTGTGAAAGCTCTTGCTTGTTCTGAGTCGCACTCGTTCAGGGTATTGCACCGACTCCGATCCCTGGATACTATTCCGGCAATCCGTAAATCTCCAGGCCATTCCACTCAGATCGCGCTGTACGCCTGATGTAAGCACCGTATGGTTTCGGATCTATTTTGCCCGTAAGCCGGGGGGGCTTTATGAGATTTCTGTGCTTCTGTGTTGGCACTCTCGCTGCGACGATTGGCCTGCCAGCTTATTCACAAAACGCATCGCTTGAGCCGGTGGCGAATCGCGTGGTTGCGCCGATTGACGATAGCCAGAGGGTATCTCTGCGCGGCAACATTCACCCGATGGCACAGGCGCGTTTCGATCGCGGAGAGGCGCCGCAATCCATGGCAACTGGGCGGATGATGCTGGTGCTGCAGAGGAGCGCCGCGCAGCAGCAGGCGCTGACGCAGTATCTGTGGGATGTGCAGAATATATCGTCGCCTTCGTATCACAAGTGGCTGACGCCGGCGCAATACGGGGCGCAGTTCGGGATCTCCGATTCCGATCTGCAGGCAGCGGAGAGCTGGCTGCAGTCATACGGATTCAGCATCGACAAGGTTCCGGCGGCGCGCAACGTGATTCAGTTCTCGGGCACGGTAAGGCAGGTGGAGAGCGCGTTTCAGACCTCGATCCACAGCTTTGCAGTTATGGGGGCGAATCACTTCGCGAATGTGAGCGATCCGCAGATCCCCGCGGCGTTGGCGCCGATCGTGGCGGGGGTGATGCCGCTGAACGATTTTCATCCGCAGGCGCACGTGGTGCGGGGGCCGGACGGCCATTTCGATGGCGCGACGCACTCGATCCAGCCGGAGCTGACGCTGGGGGGATCGGCGCTGTACGTGGATCCGGCGGATGCGGCGACGATTTACGACACGCCGAATACCGCGCTCAACGCGAACTACACGAGCGGGACGACGTATGACGGAACGGGCGTGAACATTGGGATCATCGGCACGTCGGATCTGACACTGAACGATGTTCAGAACTACCGCATGGCGTTTCTGGGGGAGACGAGTGGGGCGGTGAACCTGCCGACGGTGGTCGTGGACGGCAACGATCCGGGGCTGAACGGCGCGGGGGTAGAAGCGCTTCTGGACGCCGAGGTCGCCGGCGGGTTGGCTCCGAAGGCGAAGCTGTATTTCTACGCGGCTGCGGATACCGATCTGACGTCGGGACTCTTCAATGCCGTGCTGCGTGCGGTGGACGACAACGCCGTGAGCATTTTGAGCATGAGCTTCGGATCCTGCGAGGCGTCGCTGGGCGCGAGCACGAACGCGTTCGTGAATGAGGTGGCGGAGGAAGCGGCTGCGCAGGGCATCAGTTTCGTGGTGTCGGCGGGAGACGGCGGCTCAGCGGGGTGCGACAACTTCAACAGCGAAACCCAGGCGCAATACGGGCTCGCGGTGAATGGTCTGGCCTCGACGCCGTGGACGATCGCGGTGGGAGGCACGGACTGGGACGCGCTGCCAGGAAATTTCGCCAGTTATGCGAGCACAGCGCAGGGTACGGCGCCGTATTACCGTACGGCGTTGAAGTATATTCCGGAGAATCCGTGGAACGATTCGACCACGGTGAACACGACGATTGCGAACAACGTTGCCTTTAAGAACAGCAACGGGCAGGGGAACATTGTTGCGGGCAGCGGCGGCGTGAGCAGTTGTGCGACCTCGACGAGTACGGCGTGCACCGCCGGGTATGCCAAGCCTGCATACCAGAGTTCGGTGACCCCGGCGGACGGCGTGCGCGATCTGCCGGATGTTTCGTTGTTCGCGTCGAACGGGTTTGAGAATGCGGCGTGGGCGATCTGTTCCGATAATGTGACGGATGGGTCCGCGACAGCCTACACGGACTGTCAGACGTCGGGCGGCCAGTTGGCGAGCGGGACGACGATCGGCGGCGTAGGGGGAACGTCGGCAGCAGCGCCGGCGTTCGCCGGTGTGCTGGCTCTGGTGGCGCAGGCCGCAGGCGGGCGCCTCGGGCAGGCGAATACCGTGATCTACCAGCTGGCCAAAGCGAAATACGCGACGGTATTTCACGATGTGACGGTGGGCAATAACTCGGTGCCGTGCGCGACCGGTTCGCCGAACTGCGGGACGAATGGCTTTCTGACGGGATACAACGCGGGAACGGGTTACGACACGGCGACAGGGCTGGGCAGCGTGGATGTGAAACAGCTGATTTCGAACTGGAACAGCGTGAGCCTTGCGACGACGACGACAAGCCTGAAACTGAACGGATCGACGGCGGCGTACAGCGGAGTTCATGGCAAGGCGGTGACGTTTGCGGTAGGCGTGACGCCGACATCGGCGACCGGTGCGGTGGCGCTGATCGACACGGCGAATCAAACGTCGGGCGGGACCGCAAGCGGACCGCAGAACAATGGGCAGATCCCGATCCCGCTGACCAGCGGAGCGGGGACGGTGAGCTACAACGGGTTGCCGGGCGGGACTTATACGGTGTCGGCACGCTATGGAGGCGACACCTCGAATGCGGCCAGTACGTCGACGCCGATCAATGTGACGATTTCGGCTGAGCCGAGCACGACGACACTGAGTGTAGGTGGGTATAACGCGGTTACGGGGCAGAGCCTCGGCAGTCTCACGAGCGTTCCCTATGGTTCCTACGTGATTGCCGATGCTGTGATTACGGGAACGGCGGAGGGGACGAGCACGGCGGGAACCGCCACTGGCTCGGTGACGTTCCTCGATGGGACTTCCACGCTGGGAACGGGAGCGGTAAGCGGAAACGGAAATCTGGCGTCGTGGCCGGCTCTGAACAATACGCCCGCGGTACTGCCGCCAGGGGCGCACAGCATCACGGCGAAGTATCCGGGGGATTCGAGCTTCAACGCGAGCACGAGTTCGGCGGTGGCGGTGACGGTGGTGAAGGCGCTCACCGGGATGACGGTGACGCCGAGCGCCACCTCGATCCCTTCGTCACAATCGGTGACGATCACGGTGAGTCTGACGACGCCGTTGTCGCTGGGGGTTGACCCCACCGGGAGTGTGGCACTGACAGCGAATGGGACAACTCTGGGGACGGTTTCATCTTTCACGAAATCGCAGACGGGGGCTTATCCCAGTTTGTTTCTGACGCTCACGGGGACGGCAACGGTTCAGGGCAGCCAGTTGCAGAGTGGCAGCAACACGATCACGGCCACCTATGCGGGCGATGCGAACTATGCGACGTCCACGGGGACGACGACGGTTTCGGTCAGTGGGGCGGGCGGGGGTGCCACGATCGCGCTGACGAGCAGCGGCGCCATCACGGTGACAAAAGGCGCGAGCACCGGCAACACCGCGACGATCACGGTGACGCCGGGTGGTGGGTTTACGGGCGCGGTGAATCTGAGCTGCGCTGTGACGACCTCGTTGACGAGTCCGACGGATCCGCCAACGTGCACGGTAACGTCGCCTGTGACGATCTCAGGGACGGCGGCTGCGACGAGCACGCTGACGGTGACGACCACTGCGGCTTCGACGGGGGCACTCGAGCTACCACTGCGGAAGTTCTTCGTGGCGGGTGGTGGAGGTGTGCTGGCGCTGGTGCTGTTCTTTGGGGTCCCGGCACGACGTCGCGCCTGGCGTGCGCTGTTCAGTCTGGTCGCGATCGCCGTAATTGCCGGCGGAGCGGTTGGATGCGGCGGCGGAGGCAGCAGTGGCGGCGGCGGAGGAGGGAACACCAATCCGGGGACTACTTCGGGTGCCTACACGGTAACGGTGACGGCCAAGGATGCGGCGACGGGACAGATCACCTCGAACGTTCCTGTGAACCTGACGGTGAACTGAGAAACAGCCCGGAGCTGGGAGCCTGGAGGCAGGAGCCGGGAGCCTGAGGGAATTGACAATGGCCGGCTCGGCACGCGTTGATCGAGCGCGGGTCGGGTCTAATAGAGAGATGGGATTGCGGATTGAGTCTCTCGGGTTGAGCCTGGCGTTGCTTGCGGCGCCGATGCTGGCAGCGCCGATGGCGCGGGCGCAGGATCTAAACGTTCCTTATGTTGCTCCGCGGGGGGCGAATACGCTGGTGATGCTGCCGGATGGATCAACCGTCCACGTGGAGCTTGCCAGGACCGAAGCGGAGCAGGCCTACGGGCTCATGGGAAGGACGAGTCTGCCTGAGGGGCGCGGGATGCTGTTCGTCAACGACGATATGAGGCCGCGCGGTTTCTGGATGTACCACTGCAAGATTGGGCTGGACATCGTATGGATGGATGCGCAGCACCGGATTGCAGAGATGAGTCCGGATACACCGCCTTGCCGGGGGAAGTCTTCGACTTGCCCGAGCTATGGGGGGAAAGAGCCGTCGCAGTTTGTTCTGGAATTGCCGGTGGGGACGATTAAAAAGCACCATCTGGCGGTGGGGGAGCGGGTGGAATTTCAGGTGCCTTGAAGCCAGGGCCGGGAACTGGTTTCGAACCGGGCCTGAAGGCCTCGAACTGATGGGCTCATTCCCCGGGGCCTGAAACCGGGGCTGCTACCGTCGTCCCGCGGCGCGGCACCTGCTGCACCGCGATCTCATCATCCGGTTACCGGACCAGCGTTTTCTGCGGACTAGCGTTTCTTTTTCGCGGGCGCTTTCTTTGCCGGTGTGCTGGGTTTGGCGGCCTTCTTCGGTGCAACTTTGGCTGGCGCCGGTTTGCGGGCTGGGGCGGCGGCCTGCTTCTTAGGGGCAGGCTTCGGCGCCGGCTTGAGCACCTTCGGCGCTGGTTTGGCCGCGGGTTTGGCTGCGGGTTTCTTTTCCGGAGCCTTGGTTTTGGCCGGTGCTTTGGGCTCGGGCTTTGGAGCCGACTTCACCGGGGCAGCAGACGCTTTTTCGGGAGACTTCGGTTTTTCCGGAGCCTTCGGGGCGGTCTTCGCTGATACGGCCGGCCGGGGTGCTTCTTGAGCGGATTTCGCGGGTGCTTTTTCGGCAGCCTTCGCTGGAACAGGCGCCTTTGCGGATGCGGGTGGCGGCTCTTTCGCGCCTTTGGCTGCTTTGGCCGGAACCTTCGCGGGTGCAGGGGCCTTTGCGGAGGCCGGGGCTGCCCCTTTCTTCGGCGGCAGGGGGACGTCGTCGCCGAGGGGAGAAGGAAGCAGGTCCTCGTCTTCCTCTTCTTCGCTTTCATCCTCGGAGTCGCGCGCGGGCAACTCAATTTCCTCTTCCTCTTCTTCGATCTTCGGCTCGGCGCGGCGACCACGGGGCCGGCGGATGACGACCGGGGGCGGGGGAGCAGGCGGGGAGTGCGGCTCGAGGAACTTGCGAATCTCTTCCTCGGTCTGGAGATTGCCGTCCATGAACTGGAAGAAGAGCATCTCGGCGATCTCGCCGTAGGCGGGCAGATCGGGGGTGATACGCATCTCGGCCATCAAGGTGGTGGGAATCTTCTGGCGGGCTTCGGGCCAGACGTTGAAGAAGTTGTGGAACTTCTCCTTGACCTGGGCGTTCTTCGAGCTATAGGCGAGCCAGAGCACCGCTTCGGCCTGGTAGCTGACGAGGAGCCTCCACGCAGCGGAAGGTTTGGCGGTGGCTTTGCCGAGGAGTTCCTTTGAGAAGTCCTTCGCGCTTTGTTCGAGATGGTTCCACTGCTCGACGAAGCCGCGGCGGGGGAAGAGTCGCTTCAGGCTGGCGATGTCTTTAGGCGAAATTTTTGCGGTGAGGATCTCGAGGTGGGCGGCGGAGGGATCCGGGTTGACGCCGACCATCAACAGCCGGATAAGGATCTTGTTGAGCTCGTCGAGGCCTTTGGTATCGGCTTTGGCGGAGGTCCAGGCGGGGCAGAGCTCCTTCATCCAGCCCTCAGCTTCGAGAGCACGGAGGGCCTTAAGGGGGTCTTCCTCGTGGGCGATTTCTTCGAGTTCATAACCGCGGGCGAAGGCGGAAATCTGGTCCATCAGGCCTTCGGCTTTGGCGTTTTGGTAGCGGGCTTTGGTGCGCTCGTCCATTTCCCAGCCGGTGCGGGCGGTGAAGCGGATGGCGCGCACCATGCGCGAGGGATCTTCGATGAAGCCGTAGTTGCTGGCGAGGCGGAGATGGCGGGCTTCGATGTCGGCAAAGCCGTTGAGGGGGTCGAGCAGGAGGCCCCAGGAGCCTTCGTTCAGCGAGATCGCCATCGCGTTGGCGGTGAAGTCGCGGCGGCGAAGGTCTTCGAGGATGGGGGCCCAGTGGTAGACGGGCTTGCCGGGTTTGGGGTACTCCTCGCGGCGGGCGCTGGAGACTTCGACGCGGACCGAGCCGGGGAACCAGAAGAAGAGGGTGCGGGAGGGCTCGTGTTCACCCCAGAATTCCCCACCGGATTTTTCCAGTGCTTTCTTCAACTTAAGGGCATTGCCCTGAACGGAGAAGTCGAGATCGCGGACGGGGAAGCCGCTGGTGAGATCGCGGACGGCACCGCCGGTGAGAAAGACGGTCATGCCCGCATCGCGGGCGGCGTCCCGTACCTGGCGGAGAGCGTTTTGCTGGGCGGGGGGGAGACGATTTTCGAGGAGATAGATGTAATCGGGCATGCGTGATGTAATCTGCTGGTGGCGGTGGAAGGCGTTCGCCTCTGTCCCCGGAAAGCCGTCCCTAACCGACTGCAACAGAAAGAGTTACGGGACAAGTGCAGGGCAATCCAAACTACCAATGTAACACAAAAGTGTGCACCTGCGGGGGTGCAGTCTGCACAAATTTTGATGCTTCGCGCCGGAATGTGCAACAATCCAGGTTTCTCTCCCGAAACGCCCCTGAAACACCTGAGAGCCATGTCCACGAGCCGCAAAAAGGCGATCTTCCGCAAGTTTTCCCGCGATTGGGTAGCGGGGTACCTGCCGGCGAGCGGTTTTGTACGCGAGGGGCGGCTGGAGATGCTGGATCTGGATGGCAAGGTGATCGCGCTGGCGGCTGCGGACCTGAAGTGGATCTGCTATGTGCGGGATTTCAATTCGGGGGAGCTGAATAATCCGGAGCGACTGGTCCGGAAGACGTTTGCGGGGCGGCCGAGGGGGGATGGGCTGTTTGTGCGGGTGCGATTGAAGGACGGGGATCTGGTGGAAGGGCTGGCAGCGAACGACGTGAGCCTGGTGGGCAGTGACGGGGTATTTCTGACGCCGCCGGATTTGCGGTCGAACACGCAGCGGTTGTGGATTCCGCGCAGTTCGATGGAGGATCTGGAAGTGGTGGCGGTGATTGGAGCGGCGAAGCGGAAGCCGGTGGAGAAGGTGGCCGAGAAGGTGAAGGACGAGAGGCAGGAAGAGCTGTTCGAGAGCCGGTAGCCTGCAGCCTGAGCTGGTAGTCCGAGCCTGTCGCTTAGGCGGCGCGGGGGAGCATTCGTTCCGCGTTGGGATTGCGGCGGAGGATCTCGGCGTTGAGCAGCGTGGCGAAGGCGACCCAGGCGGCGTAGGGCAGAAAGCAGGCCGCTGCGGCGGAATCCACTTCTTTCACGGTTTTGATGAAGCCGACAATCTGGGCCTCGAGGGAGATCACATCGATCAGGGATTGCTTCGGGTTGTGGCGTCCGAAGAACAGGTTGGTCCACTCGGCATTGGTGGCCAGCTGCGCGGCCCAGAGGCGGAGCGCACGAGAGCGCGCGGGCGAGGATTCCTGCATCCAGGTGCGCCAGCCGGCGATGGCGATAAGCGAGTAGAGCGCGGTCCACACGATGGGGAAGACGGCCTGAGGCGGATTCCAGGCGGGCTTGTCGAGGCGGTTGTACCAGAGCCGCGTGCGCAGGTCGCGCGGGCTGTGGCGGGCGCCGTACCATCCGGCAGCGGCGACGACGGCTGCAAATCCTAAAAGTCCAAGCGAGGTGCGAGAGGTTTTCATCAGGGCCTCCGGTGAATCAGATGAGAGCGAGGAGCTCGGAGCTGGCAGTTTTGTGCGCTATGCTGCGCAACGAACCGGGTTGCGGCAACAATACTGGGATGCGTGCGCGCGGGCGTGAGTCGATGGATCGAGGCGGAACATCACAAGGATATCGGAAGGGATATCGGGGGGATCGATGAAGACTGCATTTCTAGGTCTGGGCAGGATGGGCAGCGCGATTGCGCGGCTGCTGGTGAAGGGTGGGGAGGACGTCACGGTCTGGAATCGGACGGCTGGGCGCGCGGAGGCGTTGGGGCGCGAGGGTGCGAAGGTCGCGCGGAATGCGGCTGAGGCGGTTGCGGGTGCCGAGGCGGTATTCACGATGCTGATGGACGATGCAGCGGTCGAGGAAGTGCTCGAGCGGAACGGAGTTCTGGAGAGCATGGGGAAGGGTGCGGTCCATGTGGCGATGAGCACGCTGAGCGTGGCGTGTTCGAAGAAGCTGACGGAGGAGCATGCGCAGCGAGGGCAGCATTTTGTGGCGGCGCCGGTGTTTGGGCGGCCGCACATTGCTGAAGCGGGCAAGTTGTGGATCGCTGTGGGCGGCGCGCAGGAGGCGGTGGAGAAGGTGCGTCCCTTGCTGGAGAAGTGCGGGCGCGGGATGACGGTGGTGGCGGCACATCCGTGGAGCGCGCATGCGCTGAAGCTGGGCGGGAATTTTCTGATTACGTCGATGATCGCGTCGCTGAGCGAGGCGTTTGTTTACGCGGAGGCGCTGGGCGTGGAGCCGGCAACTTTTCTGGAGACAGTGAACATAGCGCTTTTCCAGTCGCCGTTCTACGAGATGTACGGGAGGATCATGCTGACGCCGCCGGAGATTCCGGGGGCGTCGATGGCGGTGGGGGAGAAAGACACGCGGGTGTTTCGAGAAGCGGCGCAGGCTGAGCAGGTGAAGACGCCGCTGGCGGATTTGTTCTTCGAGAATTTTCATCGCGCGTTTGAGGTGGGAATGAAGGACGCGGACTGGGCGGCGGGGTATCTGCAATTGCAGAGAAGCAGCCGGTAACTTTAGCCGAGGGTCGGGCTAACATACGGATATGGCGAAGATCAGCTTGAAGGATCGAGTGGTTTTTATTACCGGGGCGAGCGCCGGGATTGGCGCGGCCTGTGCGCGGGCGTTTGCGGCGGAGGGTGCTCGGCTGTTGCTGGCGGCGCGACGTGCGGAACGGATCACGGCGATGGGGAGCGAGCTGCTGAAGGCCGGCGCGGCTGCGGTGCATTCGTTGCAACTCGACGTGCAGGATCGCGGCGCGGTGGAGGCGGCAATTGCGAGTCTACCCGCGGAATGGCGCGAGATCGACGTGCTGGTGAACAATGCCGGGCTGAGCCGTGGACTGGACAAGCTGTGGGAAGGGAAAACGCAGGACTGGGAAGACATGATCGACACCAACATCAAGGGCCTGCTGTGGGTGACGCGCGCGGTAGTGCCGGGGATGCTGGCGCGCGGGCGTGGGCACGTGGTGGATCTGGGGTCTACGGCGCAGGAGATCGCGTATCCGGGCGGGAATGTGTACTGCGGCACGAAGGCGGCGGTGAAGCTGATCAACGATGGTCTGCGCATCGATCTGCTGGGGACGCCGGTGCGGGTGACGAGCATCGATCCGGGAATGGTGGAGACGGAGTTCAGCGAGGTGCGCTTCCGTGGAGACAAGGAGCGCGCGGGGAAGGTGTATCAGAACATCACGCCGCTGAAGGCCGAGGATGTAGCGGACGCGATTGTTTGGGCGACGACACGTCCGGCGCACGTGAACGTGGCGCATCTGCTGATGACGACAGTGGATCAGGCAAATTCGCTGCTGTTCAATCGGAAGAGCTAGAAGCTGGAGCTTCGAGCCCGAACTGGCAACCCGGGATGATAGAGCAAACCGGGGCGCGTCAGTCGAACTGATTCATGTTGATGGTCATGGTGTAGCGCTCGCCGCGCTGGAGTTGCTCATCCCAGGTGACTTCGCGACCGAGCAGGCCGGCCATGCGACCGAGCATCGCGCTGAGGGCGCTGTGGACTCCGGCTTCGGCCTGGTTGTGGAACTGGCCTGAAGTGATGCTCTCGATGAAGGCCTTGTCTTTTTCGCGGTCGGCGAATTCCAGATTGTCGGTGAAGGCTCCGTTGGCGGCGAAGGTGGCAGGTGCGCTGGAAGTTGGTGCACCATCGGGCTTCCAGTCCCAGGGATTTTCGCCAATAATGCGGACGGGGCCGGAGTAGGGCGCTTCAGCAATGCCCTTCACGCCGAAGACGCGCTCGGTCACATCGAAGAAGCCATTGCTGCCCCACTGGGTGGACGAGAAGCTGACGTGGACTTCGTTGGGGTAGGTGTAGATGACCTGGTAGTTGTCCCAGGTGTCGCCCTGATGGGTGACGGCGTTGCGGCCGCCGGTGGCGGTGGCTTTGATGGGGTGAGCATTGAGCATCCAGTTCACGAGGTCGATGACGTGGATGTTCTGCTCGACGAGGATGTCGCCGGAGAGGACGCGGTCCCAGAGCCAGTTGCGGAGGCGGAACTCGTCGGCGGACCAGTTGGAGCCGCTGTGGCTGACGGCGTCAGGCGCGTTGTAGTGCGCGGAGACGCAGACGATTTTGCCGATGTCGCCCTGGTGGATGCGGCGCACGACTTCCGCGATGGGGGGCGCGCTGCGGACCTGGAAACCTACGTCGAGACTGACGCGGCCCTGGGCGCGCTTGCCGATTTCGAGAGCCTGGCGGGTCTGGGCGACGTCGACGCCCATGGGCTTTTCGCAGTAGGCGTGCTTGCCGGCGGCGACGGCGGCGTCGAGATGCTGAATGTGAAACCAGGGCGGGGTTGAGATCTGGATGGAGTCGACGTCTTTGGATGCGGCGAGTTCTTCGAAGGCGTGCGATCCGCGGAACATGAGAGAGGGATCGATGGCGGGGACGCCGAGCGAGGCGTTGAGCTCGTCAAAGTGGGCTTTGCCGGCGGCAAGCTTGTCGGGGAAGAGATCGGCGAGGGCGACGATGCGCGCGGGTGTGTTCTTCGCGAAGGAGGTGGCGACGGCGGTGCCGCGATTACCGCAGCCGAGCAGGCCGATGCGGACGGCGGAGTTAGCTTCGTAGCCGAAGGCGGTGCGAGAGCTGAGGAGCATGATGCCGGAGGCGGCCGAGCCGCCGATGAATTCTCTACGATCCATGATGGGGTTTCCTGTCGGGTTTGTCGATTCGTCTATGCCAGGACGCGGGAGAGGATGCGATCGAGGTAGATCTTTTCGTTGCGCACGTCGGCGATCTGCTGTGGGCCGGAGGTTTCGCGTTCAATGGTGACGGCGCCGGTGTAGCCGAGCTTGTGGAGTTTGGTGAAGACCTTTTCGAAATCGACGAGGCCGGTGCCGATGAGGACTTCTTCGCCGAGCTTCATAGGATCGGTGGGCCAGCGGCCGTCTTTGGCGTGGATGCTGCGCACGTGCGGGCCGATGATGTCGACGGCGTCGACGGGATTGGCCTTGCCGTAGAGGATGAGGTTGGCGGTATCGAGGCCGACGCCGAGGTTAGGCTGATCGACGTCTTTGATGGCGCGCGACATGGTAGTGGGTGTTTCCTGGCCAGTTTCCATGAGGAACATTTGCTTGTTGGCAGCGCAATGCTGGGCGACTTCACGAATGGCGATCACGGCTTCTTCATAGAGAGGATCGGCGGGATCCTCGGGGATGAATCCGCAGTGAGTTTGCAGGCAGGGAATATCGAGCAAGGCGGCGAAGTCGGAGGTTTCCTTGAGGGCGTCCATGCGAGCCGTGCGGGTGGCGGGGGGGACGAGGCCGATAGTGGAAGGGCCGTGTTCAAAGTCCCAGACGAGCGGTTCGGGACGGACGACTTCGGTGCAGGTGGCGACGAGCTCGTATTTTTCGAGGAGGCCGCCGATTTCGTGGGCGAGGGGTTTATTCATTTTGCCGAGGTAGCCATCGAGGGAGAGAAAGCAGTTCGTCATGCCGAGATCGCGGACGCGGGCGATGGCGGCTTCGGCTCCGTTAGCGGGCTGGATGATGAGGCCAACGGCCATGGGGGACAATGGTTTGTGTTGCTGGGGCCATCGCGCGGCGGGGGTGTTCGAATCCTGACTGCGTGCGGAGGAGGCGAGGCCGGCTGCGCCGAGCACGGTGGCGGACATGGCTCCGGCGAGAAATTCTCTTCTATACATGAGGATCCTTCCGGGTCATTTATACGCCCGTCGGACGGGAGAGGACAGCGGAAGGCACAGCATTCCCACCCTGTCGCCAGGAGACAGGACAAGGGTGGGGCACCCACAATGACACGCAAGTAAGGAATTTTGGCTAAGCTGGAGGAGTATTCAATCCCCGGGCCACCTAATCGAAAGGACTCTCGCATGAAGCTTGCACTTCTTGCCTCCGCTGTGCTCGTTCTGGCCGCGCCTCTTGCTATGGCGCAAACCTCCACCTGGAAGACGGACCCCGCACACAGCGAGGTGGACTTCACGATTAAGCACATGGCGATCTCGAATGTGCATGGGCGTTTTGGGACCGTGGACGCGACGCTGACATGGGACGAGGCGGATCCGGCGAAGTCGAGCGTGAACGCGACGATCGATGTGACGGGCGTGGACACAGGTGTTGCGGCGCGCGACAACGATCTGAAGAGTGCACGGTTCTTCGATGTTGCGAATCATCCGAAGGCGACGTTCGCGAGCACGAGCGTGACGAAGACGGGCTCGGGACTGCAGGTGAACGGGAATCTGACGATCAAAGGCGTGACGAAGCCGGCGGTGCTGGAAGTGGATGGGCCGACGGGGCCGGTGAGCGGGATGGGGAAGAAGATGCACATGGGCTTCGAGGCGACGACGACCGTGAATCGCGAAGATTTCGGGATTGGCGCGGGGATGCCGACGGCGATGCTGGGCGACGATGTGAAGCTGACGATCGACCTGGATTTTGTAAAGCAGTAAGGTCTGGAGTGAAGGATCGGCCTCCTCGGAATCGAGTGAGGGGGCTGGATCTTTCACCCGCAGCAGGTCGATTGCTGCATCTCGCGAGACGTACGCCGTTGAACGGCGGTGCGCTGAACAGCGTGGAGGGTCAGACTCCGGCCTGGGTCATCATGTCGCGGACATAGGTGCGCCAGCGCTGGAGCTCGACGCGGTCACCGAGTTTGAGCTGCTGCGCGGCTTCCTGCAGGGTAATGCGGCGCGAATAGAGCTCATCGGTAACACGATCGGCGAGGTCGGGGAGGAAGAGGCTCTTACCGCCCTGCTGGGCGATAGTTTCGGGCATGGAGCTGGACTGATAGAGCTCGAACTTGGTCTGGTCGCCGAAATAACCGTTGCGGACCACGTGGACGACGCCGGCGTTCATCGACTCCATATAGGTTTTGAGGAGTTCGAGGGAATCGCGCTGGCGGTTGATGACCCAGAGCGTGACGAGGGGGCGCGCCAGTTCCTTGAGGGATTCGAGAAGAATGGCGCCGTGGTGGATGACGGCGTCGTTGTTGCGCGCCGGGGTGTTGACGACGATGGCTTTGAAGGGATTCGCGTCGCAGGTGTTGACGAGATTAATCCAGCCATCGACTTCGTCGAGGCTGACGACTTCGCCCTCGACGTTGCGGCGGTAGGCTTTCCAGACATCGGGGTTGGTGGTATCGGCTTCAAGCAGCCGGACGTAGCGGTGTTCGGTGGTGAAGTAGTCGAGCACGGCCATGGCGGTGAGGGATTTGCCGACACCTCCCTTGCTGCCGCTGACGAAGACGATGGGTTGGTTCATGGAATTCCCTGCAAGTCGATCCGAGGGTTGAAGTGGAGCGGGGGACCCGAAACATCGAGAGTACACGGGAGGCGGGGATGGGGCAAGAAGACAGCTGGCTGCGAGCCGGGAGCTCAGGCTGGCAGCTCCTGGCGGGAAGGGTATAGCGAAGGGTTTTTGGCTACAGGCTATCAGGAAGGGAAATCGAGCAATTCAATACGCGCCGCCGCCGACGAAGTGGACGATTTCGAACTTGTCGCCCTCGGATATGGGGGTGAGGGGCCAGGTGGGGCGTGCGGCAATGGCGCCATTGTGTTCGACTGCAACACGGTCGGACTTCAGGGCAAGAGCGGTGAGCAGATCCTGGAGGGTAGAGCCGGTGGGAAGCTCGGGGAAGTCGCGAGCCTGGCCGTTAATGACGAGGTTCATGAAGACAGGGTACAGCGAGCCGCTTGCAGCCTTGCCTGAAGCCGGTCTAATTGCGGCAACGGCAATCAATGGAGAGCTCGGAAGATCTGCCAGGCGAGGGCGCCAAAGATGACGAGGACGGTTTCGAAGACCAGAGCAAAGGCGAGTCCGCGGAAGGCGCCGAGATTGATTTCGGGACCGCCGTCGGGCGCGAGGCCGGAGACTCTGCGGGATTGGTCTCTGATTGATTCGACCCGGGTGCCCGGGAAGTCGATGGGTGAAGCAACAATACGGACGGCCATAAACGGATCTCCCTCGTAAAGACGGTATCGACGAAGGGCGGCCTCTCCATAAATAGATGCGAGCACGCGGGGGGATGTGTTTCAAAGCCGGACAACAGATTGGAGCAGGATCAAAAGGGGAAGTTGGAAGCCGGAAGCCGAGCGAGGAGCCGGACGCAGCAAGCGGCCCGGGGAAATTGTTGGCCGGAAGGGCTTTAGTTGAGAGAGTCCTGGGGAAAGACCTACCGGACGACGCCCATATTGTCCGCAGGCCAGTAGATGAAGGTGGCTTTGCCGTAGATGAGGTCGCGGTCGACGGGGCCGAAGTCGCGGGAGTCGGAGGAGATGGAGCGATGGTCGCCCATGACGAAGTACTGGCCGGGAGGGATGACCATCTCGGGCATGGAGCGGGTATCTCGATAACGGCGCGGGACGTAGGGTTCGTCGAGGGGCTCGTTGTTGATCCAGACGTGGCCCTGATCGATGAAGATGGAGTCGCCAGGCAGGGCGATGACGCGCTTGATGTAGCTCTTCTCCGGATCGCGAGGGTAGTGGAAGACGACGACATCGTCGCGGGAAATTTTCTCGAAATGGAAGAAGAGCTTGTCGATGAAGAGGCGATCCTGATCGCGCAACTCGGGCTGCATGCTGGTGCCTTCGACGCGGACGGGCTGGTAGAGGACGGTGACGATGAAGAAGGAGGCGATGACGGAGATACCGATGTCGCGCGCCCACACGCGGAAGCGGAAGAGGTTGCGAGCCCAGGAGCGGAAACGGGGATCGAGCACGGTTAGAAAATCCTCGCTGCAAATACTCTAGCTAAGTTACGCATGATGCCGGAAGCCGGTTTCACCAATTTTGAAAAATGCGGATTCGGTTCGACGTTCGCCTGAGTAGCTTCGTTCGGGGGAGCAGGGGATGAAGCCGATTGGATTTTGCGGCGTTGGCGGCACGACTGAACGTCGTGCCCTGATACAAACCCTCCTGTTACAAAACCAAAGAGCAATTCTTCAACAAACTTCAATGACAATGTGCTAACTGCAGCCGAGGCTGCCGGTGGGGCAGAGGATATGGGCCTGGCGGCCCGGCTTGGGCAGCGGTTGCGGCTGGGTGGAAGCGGGGACGAGGGTAGTGGGCCCATTGATATTGGCTTCCTGCAATTGGAGTGGACGCTGGAGGACCATCTCGACTTGAGAGCCGGAAGGGATGTTGACGTCGGCGCCGCGGGTGAAGAGGGCCACGATGCCGGCGGCGGCGAGTCCGGCTCCAGCGCCCTCAAGGCCTCCGGCGAGCGGGTGACCACTTTCGAGGCCGCCGATGGAACCGATAGTGGCGCCGGTGGGCACCGCGACCTTGGCGGTTTCGCCGGCATTGTGGGCTTTGTTGCTGCCGCCATCCTGCTGAATGGTGCCTTCGTCTCCGTTAACCTTCTGATGTTCGGCACCGGGCAGGCTGTTGACGACGCCGGGAATCTCAACGACTGAGCCGTTGGGGAAGATCATGGAGGTGAAGTGCATATTGAGCTGAGCTTTTTTTGCGCCAAGGCCGCGGCCGGGGCGAACAACGCTGTCCACGACGCCCTGCACGTAAACGCCCGCCGGAATGACGACGCGATTGCCGACGATGGCGGGGAAGGTGGAGGAAAGATAAACGCCATCGCCGGGTTTGGCCGATTTTGTATTTATGGCGCTCCGCAGTTCGAGGAGGATGCGGGTTCCAGCGGGCACGAGGATGATGTTGGGCGCGGCTGGTGAAGTCGTTACGGCGGTTGGCATGGCGGCCGCGGGCGGTGCGGAGGGTGTCTGGGCAACGGCGGCTGGGGTGTCCTGCGCCGCGACGGAGGCGAGGCTTCCGGTGAGGACGAGAGCGGCTAGCGCGAGGCGGACGTGGGTCATCGGCGACCTCCGGGAAACCCACACTTATTGTGCATCGGGAAGGCGCAGCGGTGGGAGGATTCCGGACAAGTGATGCTTCTGATTGGACCGGGCGTGGAGGAGGAGGGTGAGCAGGAGAGGCAGGGAGAATGGAGAAGGCAGACGGGAGAAGGAGGAGAAGGGAGAAGGGAGAGCAGTCGGCCGCGGGGATCCTGGCGAAGTTCGACTTTGCTTGTCGAACTTCGCCGCAGGATGACAATGCGGACAGAGTCTCAGGGGGTGGCTGGTTTGGCGGCCGTGATCGCCCAGAGGAAGCACACGGCGATGAGGATCTCAACGATGACCGGCGCCGAAAAGAAATACAGGTATGAGTTGACCGCCATCGCGAGCCAGGCGATGAGGAAGGTAGCGAAGATCGGGCGGAGCTGCGTTGCGGCGGTCTTTGCGATCGAGCCGAGTTGCCAGGAGACGATCGACGCGATGAAGAGGAAGATCGAAACCGCGAGCCCCATACCGCGGTAGTACTGCCAAAAGGTGCGCGTCACGCCGAGGGCGACGAATGAGTTGGTCTTCATAGCCTCGGCGGCGACGGCGGCGGGGCCGGGCGGAATCTTTCCGAAGACTCCGCCGACCGTGTGCAGGACCGCATGGATAAAGGTGATGACCGACGCGACGCGCAGAGCGACAGCCGATTTCATGCGGTCGCTCCCGTGGGGCTGTCTTCGACAACACGGGCATAGCTGTCGAGGACGCTGACCCAGGCGCCGGGACCCTGGAAGAGCGCGACGAGCTGTTCGTAGCCTTCGCCATGGCGTTCGAGGCAGCGGTGTTCAAGGTTGATGCGCGTGGCGGAAGGGCCTTCGGGGACGAAGCTGAATTCGACTTCGCTGGCTTTGGCGGGGTCGGGGTCAAACTTCCAGTCCGGCTGATCGTGGCCGGGTCCGACGTGCCAGGAGAAGCAGACACGGTGCGGGGGATCCCAGGCGAGGACTTTGCCCCAGTCACACTGCGCGCCTTCGACATTGCGCTCGTACCAGCGTCCGCCGACGCGGGGCTCGACGAAGATCGCCTCGAAAGGGGTGGAGCCGATGTGATGGGTGGCGGGCCACCAGGTTTCCATCTGTTCGACGAAGACGGACCAGGCGCGGGCAAGAGGGGCACGGACGAGGATGCTCTTATGGACGACGGCTTCTTCTGCGGTGAGGGGCATGGGTTTCTCCTTTCGGGTTGGCGGGGCTTTGGTTTTTTTCGGCAGCGGCCTGAAAGGCGCTCATCGCCTGGGTCCACATCTGGTCGAAGTGAGCGCGCAGGCGGGCAACGCCTTCCGGGTTGAGTTGGTAGAGGCGGCGGGTGCCGGCGCGGGTGTCGGTCACGAGGCCGGCCTCCTTGAGGACTTTGAGGTGCTGCGAGACAGCGGGACGTGTAACGGGGAGGGTGCCGGCGATCTGGTTGACGGCGAGGGGACCGGCGGCCAGCTTCTGAAAGATGGCCATGCGGGTGGCATCGCCGAGGGCATCGAGACCGGCCTGTAGGTAAGTGTCCACTTACGGTAAGTTAACACGAACCGATGGGATGTCAAGAGGGAAAGAGGCCCAGAGCGCAGAGCTCAGGGTGGAGCACGGGAAGGGGGAGATTACAGCGGGTTTCGGGGTCCGGAGGAATCTGTGTCGGCGGCGGCCATGTTGGTGGCGAGGATGGTGGTGATCTGGCTGAAGGGAATGAAGAAGGCGGAGGCGGCGGCGGGCCTGACGCGGAAGCGGTCGGCGATGCGGTTGAGTGCTTCTTCGCTTTCGACCCAGATGCCGGAGGATTCAACGCCGATGAGGGTGACGGTCTCCAGCTTCTGCTCCTGGGTTCCGGCGTCGAGGAGTTTGGGACCGAGGACAACGACCTTACTGCGGATCAACTTCGAGAGCTGCACGTCCATGGTGTATCGAGACGCGGGGGGAGTGGCGGGAGTTGGCTGTCAGGGCGCGGACCTTGTCGGACACATGTTTGCGGAGCGTGTGCAGCATGACACGGGCGTGTCTGACGCGACCCGCTGGCGTAGTCGGGAAGAACCCCTAACTGCACTGTTTTCTGTGGGCCTGGGGTTGGCATACGGGCTGCATTGTGTCGTGACGCAAGGCAATTTGAGGCGACGTGATGACAAGCCTGAAGAAAACAATGATTGCAGTCAGCTGCCTGGTTCTCTCGGTTGTGCCGGTGACGGCACAGACCAAAACTGACAATGCGCGTGCCGTTCGGGTCGTTGCGACGAGCGCGACGGTCATGTCGGACATGCGTCCGACGCCAGTGCCGGTTCGTCCGGTTGCGGCTGCGGTGAAGGACGCCGTGACGCGGGTGATGGTGGTGAGCCTGGCGGACCGGCGGCTGGCTCTGGTGGAAGACGGGGTGGTAAGGAAGGTCTATCGAGTGGCTGTCGGACGCGAGGATTCGCCGAGTCCGACCGGGACGTTTACGGTCGTGGATCGAGTGGAGAACCCGACGTACTACCACCCGGGCGCGGTGATTCCGCCGGGGCCCGGGAATCCCGTGGGGACGCGATGGATTGGGCTGGACAAGAAGGGCTATGGCATTCATGGGACGAATGTGCCGCGCTCAATTGGGAAGGCAGCGTCACACGGGTGCATCCGGATGAGGCGGCACGACCTGGAGGAGCTATTTGCCCAGGTACGGAGTGGGGACGAGGTGGAGATCATCGGGGCGCGGAACGCGGAGACGGCGGCGATCTTCGGCGGCCCTGTGACGGGAGTTGAGGCAGCAGGACAAACCGTGACGGCTGCCGTGTCCGACACGGCGGAACCGAGCCCGGCTCCAGCTTCCGTAGTAGCGCCGGCGGGCCGGTAGCAACGACAGCGAAGGAGGATTGCGATGGAAATGTTTGCGGAAGGGCTGAGTGTAGTGGGGGCGATGGTGCTGAGTGTCTCCTGCGGGTTGTTGCTGGAGGAATTGCTGTTCGGAGGGCTGGTCCGTTTGTTCTTCGCAAAACAACGGGTAGCCCGTGTCGCGACGGAGCGAAAGGGAACTGGAGAGAAGCCATGCTTGCGTTGAAGGATGTGTTAATCGTGGCGGGGTTGGCATTGCTGGCGACCGCGCTTTGCATCGCGTTGTACGACTTGTGGCAGGTGCTGGATTATCCACGGAAGCTGGCCCGGATTGCGGCGGCCAGTGAGGAGGGCCCGGAGGAAACGGTGGTGGGCCCGGGCCCGGTGCGGTGGCAGACATGCGTCGGACTCGGGGTCGCCGCGTGTCTGCCGCTACTGTTGGCCGATGGGATTGTAGTGATTCCGGCAGGGATGGGTGGGGTACGCGTGAGCCAGATACGCGGGACGCTGCCGGGGACGCTGTACTCGGGTGCGCATTTTGTCACACCGCTGGTGGACGGCGTGCAGATGTTCGATCTGCGGGACAAGCTGTTTACCACGGGGACAGTTGAGGGGATGCCAATCGTGTCGGACAAGAAGGTAGCGCTGGCGACGCAGCCGCTGGATGTGCAGTCGAAGGAGGGGCTGGATATTGGGCTGGCGATCACGGTGCGGTATCGGCTCGATCCGCGGCGGCTGAACTATATCGAAGGCCATTTGCCGCAGCCATTAGATGCGCAGATGGTGCCCGCGGTGGTGGCGAGCGCCTGGAGGGATCTGGCGCCGGGGTATACGGTGCGAGAGATTTTCAGCACGGATCGGGAGCATGTTCGACAGCAGGCAGCGGGAGTGATCACGAGGAAACTGGGGTCGGACGGGATCATCGTGGAAGAGGTGATGCTGCGGAATATTCAGCTGCCGCCGGAGTACGCGCGCGGTCTACAGGATCTGCTGCTGAAGGAGCAGCAGGACGATCAGATGGCGGTGCAGACGGATATCCAACAAAAGCAGGTGCGGATTGCGGAGCTGGAGGCAGCGGCCCAGGCAGCGCAGAAGGTGAAAGCGGCGGAGGGCGATGCCGACGCCCGGGTGGCGGAGGCGAAGGGCGAGGCCGATGCAATGCGGTACACGCTGCCGCTGAAGCAGAAGCAGATCGAGCAGTCGAAACTGGAGGCGGAGGCGCGGAAGGAGGCGACGATCGAGAATGCGGATGCGGAGGCACAGGCGAAGGTGATCGACAGCAAAGCGGAGGTGCAGCGTCGGGATCTGCTGGCGAGCGCAGAGGCGAACCGGATCCGGGTGACGGCGGCGGCAGACGCGGATCGAATGGCAAGCGAGGCGAAGCTGCTGAATCAATCGCCGCTGCTGATCAACAAGATCATTGCGGAGCGATTGTCGGACAAAATTCAGATGGTGATGGTGCCGTCGGACGGGAAGTATTTCTTTGCGAGCGATGTGTTCAAGGGGATGGCCGCCCAGGCCGACGCGCCTTCGGCACCGAACCCAGGACGAGGCGACGCGTCCAGTTTGCCGGGAAATCAGTAGGCGCGTTGGCGAGCGACGTTAACCCGCGAACTCGGCTCGTCGGAGACGGGCTCCGGAGGAAGCGGGATGATCCACCTCGGTTGCCATACCAGGCGGCCGAGGTGGAACTGCGCGTCTGCGGACGCGCGTTGCGGCGGGACTGACCGTCCAGGCGCACGCGCATTGCGGCGCCAGGGTCGATGCGCTGAGCAGCGATGTTCATGGGAGCAATGCGATGCAGAGCGCAGGATATAATCCGCCCCAGCGCATCATGATGAAAAGGTACTGGGCTGTGGTTGCGTTGGTGCTGGCGTGTCTGACGCCGGCGGCGCGCGCAGCAAACTGGGAGCAGGCGGCCCGCGATCTCGCGAGACAGATAGCGGTGCTGGCGGGGCCGGGGCCGGCGAGGCTGACGATTCGCAACGATTCGCCGCTGGCGATTGGCGAGGTTCCTGGGATCCGAACTCTGCTGGAGCGCGATCTGCGCGGGTATGGCGTGGTGAGCGGAGGCAGCGACAGCGCGACCTTGATTCGGATAACGCTTTCGGAAAACGTACGCGGCGGATTGTGGGTCGCCGAGGTGGTTGAAGGGACCGAGACGCGTGTTGCGATGGTGCCGGTGAGCCTGGGTACGGCCTCGGTGTCGGCGGGCGGGGCAGGTCTGGTGGTGCGTCGGACGCTGCTGATCAGCGAGGCGGAGCCGGTGCTGGACGCGCAGGTGTTCGGGGTGGGGACGCTGGCGCGGCTGGTGGTGCTGGAGCCGGAGCAGATCGTGATCTATGTGCGGAGCAGCGCGACCTTGTCGTTTGCGAGCGAGCCTGGGGCGGGTTGGGTTCAGGATCAGACGTTTGCGATCGCGCACACGCGGCCCTTTCCGCGGGACATGCGAGGAGAACTGGCGGCGGCGCAGGATCATCTGTTTGATGCATATCTGCCGGGCGTGGAGTGCAGCGGAACGAATACCGGTGCGCAGGTGACGGTAGCGTGCGGGGACAGCGACGATCCATGGCCGGTTGGCGGGACGGCCGCCGGACCTGTGGGTGGAGCAGCAGGATTTGCACAGCGGGCGTTCTATAACGCAATGCGGGATTATTTCACCGGAGTGCTGGCGCCGGGGTTTGGGGCGGATTTGCCGCCGTTCTACCAGGCGTCGAACATTGCGCGTCCGACCGGGACAGCGGTGCTGCTGAACGGAATCGACGGGAGGGTGCAGTTGCTGGAAAACAATCTGCTGAAATCCGTGAACGGTACGAGTGATTGGGGGAGCGACTTCGCAGTCGTTCGGTCGGCGTGCGGATCGGGGGAGCAGGTGCTGGTTTCGGGCACCGGGGCAGCGGAGGAGGAGGACAGTCTGCGGGCCTATGAAATTGTGGGACGCGAGGCGGTGGTCGTGAGTCCACCGCTGCCGGTGGAGGGAACCGTGATGGCGATGCACGCGGCGCCGGACGGGTCGAGCGCAACGGTGATTGTGCGCGGGGATGTACCGCAGCGCTATGAGGTGTGGAATGCTTCGACGCTTTGCCATTAGCGTGGGGCTCGCGTGTCTGACATTGTCTGCCACGGCGCGGACACGTCCGCATTATGGCGGGAGCCTGCGGATCGAGACGCAGGGTGATGGGTGGCAAATGCCGGATGGGATGGCGCGGCGGCTGGTGCTGGACACGCTGACGACCACATCGGATACAGGCAGTGTGCAGCCGGCGCTGGCGGTACGCTGGGAGTCACAGAACGCGGCGCATCGGTGGGAGTTCTGGATCAGGCCGGGCGTGCATTTCCAGGATGGAGAGACCCTCACCCCGGACGCGGTGGCAGCGGCGCTGACGGAGGTATGTGGCCACGGTGCCGCGGGGAAATGTCCGTGGCGGATGGTTCGCGGGGTTGGTGCATCGGTCGTTTTCGTCAGCGATTCACCGGTACCGGATTTGCCGGCGCTGCTGGCGCAGATGCAGTTTGCAATTGCGCGGCAGGGCGCGAATGGGGCAGTGATTGGAACCGGGCCGTACCGCGTTACAGGATTTACAAACGGAGCGCTGACACTGGCAGCGAACGACGATTGCTGGTCGGGGCGGCCATTCGCCGATGGGATCGAGTTGCGGACGCGGCGTTTGGTGAAGGATCAATGGCTGGATCTGAGCGTGGGCAAGGCGGACATTGTGGAGGTTCCGCCGGAGCTGCTGCGGCAGGCTCAGCAGCAACATATGAATGTGCTGGTGTCGCGGCCGGTGGATTTGCTGGCGCTGACGATTGCGCCGTCGGGGGTCTTCGCGAGCCGGGAGATGACGCCAGGCGGCGGCACTGACCGTCGATCGGACGGCCCTGTACAACGTGATTTTTCAGAAGCAGGGCGAGATAACGGCGAGTCTGCTGCCGCGGGCGCTCAGCGGATATTCGTTTTTGTTTTCGACAGACAGGGATTTGGATCGAGCGCGGGCTCTGCGCGGCGGGGTCACGAACTCGCCTGTGCTGCTGGACAGCGAGGATACAAGCGGGACCATGCGGGTAGCGGCGGAGCGGCTGGCGCTGAACCTTCATGAAGCGGGGTTCAACGTGCAGGTGGTACCGGCGGGGTCGCGTCCGACAGGTTTACCAACAGGGGCGCTCGAACTGAGGAAGGTACATCTTGAAGCAACGGATCCGCCGGCCGCACTGGACGAGATGCTGGCGCGATTCGGGGAGAATGGTAGTGTGACCGGTACGGATGCAGCATCGCTGTGGCGCGAGGAGCGAGGGGTTCTGAAAAAGGAGACGATTGTACCGCTGCTGTGGCTGCCACGCGCGTGGGCGGCGGGGGATGCGGGTGCGCGATCTGCGCCTTTTGTCCGACGGAGAGCCGGATTTGTCCGACGCGTCGCTGGAGGGCGCGAAGTGACCCTGCGGCAGAAGATGCTGCTGATGCTCGCCGTGACGGTGATGAGCGTGGTGGCAGCGGTGGGATGGACAGGATCGGTCCGCATTGGGCATGTTTTTGAGGCGATGGACCGGCAGCAGACGGATTTGCTGGTCGGACAATTCCAGCGGGAATACAACCAGCGCGCGGCAGACACAGCGGCTACGCTCGACCGGATGGCGGCCAGCGATGTGCTCAAGCGGATTGCCTTCGATCTGAACAATGGCGGCGACAGCGCTACGTATCTGACGGTCGCGTTGCCGTTGGCGCAGGAGTACCGGCTGGAGTATCTGGAATTGGTGGGGCATGACGGCAGCATCATCTCGTCGCTGCAGTGGACGGCGCGTTTCGGATACAAGGAGCCGGCGATTGCTTCTGCCGGCAAGCCGGCGTTTCTGAAGCAGGAGGATCTTCCCGACGGGACGTCGCAGATCGGCTTGTTTGCTGTGCGCAAGGTGAGCGGCTCCGATCCGGCGGTGTACGTGGTGGGCGGACGGCAGCTCGATGCGGATTTCCTGAAGGATTTTTCTGTGCCGGCGGGGACCCAGCTGCTGATCTATCGGAACGTCACGGGGCGATTCGACGCGCGCAATTTCGCCGGGCAGTCGGAGGATCTGAAGAGCGCGGGAAATTATCAGGCGCTGATGGAGGACGCGCGCACGAACGGACGCAATGCGGAAGGTGTGGTGTATCCGACAAAGCGAAGCGAAGACAGCATGAGCGTGACGGCGATTCCACTGAAGGATCCGCAGGGGAATGTGCTGGCCGTGCTGACGATCGCGAACTCGCGGCGCGACATGGTGGAGGTGCAGGCGCACATTCGCGATATCGCCTATGGGATTGCGGGGCTGGGGATCATTTTTGCGGTGCTGGCGAGCTTGTGGATTGCGGCGCGGATTTCGCGACCGATCGAGGAACTGGCGCGCGCAGCAGGGCGGGTGGCGGAGGGCGACTGGGAGACGCGGGTGGATATCCGGAGCCTGGACGAGGTGGGCGATCTGGCGCGCAGCTTCAACAACATGACGCGGCAGCTATCGGAGCAGCGGGAGCGGCTGGTGCAAACCGAGCGCGTGGCGGCGTGGCGGGAGCTGGCGCGACGGCTGGCACATGAGCTGAAGAATCCGCTGATGCCGCTGCAGATCACGGTGGAGAACATGGTGCGGGCGAAGAAGCTGCCGAAGAAGCAGTTCGACGAGGTGTTCACGGAGAGCGCGGCGACACTGACAGAGGAGATCGAAAATCTCAAGACGATTGTGGGACGCTTCAGCGATTTTTCGAAGCTGCCCAAGCCGCAGGCGGTGGAGATGGATGCGCGTGAAGCGGTGCGGCGGGTGATGAAGCTGTACGCGCCTGCGCTGGAGGAGAAGCACATCGAGCTGGGGACGTCGATCAGCGCGGAGCCGCTGCCGATTCTGGGTGATTCGGAGCTGCTGCATCGGGCGCTCTCGAACCTGGTGCTGAATGCGATGGACGCGATGCCGGAGGGCGGGACGCTGACGGTGTCGGCGGTACGAGCGAAGGAGACGGCGCGAATCTCCGTGTCGGACAGCGGCGCCGGTTTGACACCGGAGGAGTGCGAGCGGCTGTTCACGCCGTACTACACGACGAAGCAACATGGCACCGGACTGGGGCTGGCGATTGTGCAGTCGGTGGTAGCCGATCACAACGGGACGATCAGCGTTGAAAGTGCTGAGGGCGGCGGAGCGCGGTTTGTGATTGGGCTGCCGCTGGTGGAGAACGGGCGAGGATGAGCAAAGCCGACATTCTGATCGTGGACGACGAGGCGAACACGCTGGCGTCGCTGGCGCGGGCGTTCCGGCTGGCGGGGCACGAGGCGACGGTATGCGACAACGCGGCGAAGGCGCTGGAACTGGCGAAGGCGCGGCCGTTCGATCTGATTTTGTCTGACGTGGTGATGCCGGGGCGCGATGGGCTGGCGCTGCTCGAAGATCTGAAGGCGAACGGAGTGGCGGCGCCGGTGGTGATGATGTCGGGACAGGCGCACATCGAGATGGCGGTGAAGGCGACGCGACTCGGCGCGCTGGATTTTCTGGAGAAGCCGCTGTCGACGGACAAGCTGCTGCTGGCGGTTGAGAACGCGATGCGGCTGAAGCGTCTGGAGAGGGAAAACTCCGAGCTGCGGCGGCGGGTGGGCAAGCACGAGCTGGTGTGGACCGGCGAGGCGATGCGGCGGGTGATGGCGCAGATCGATCGGGTGGCGCAGAGCGAGTCGCGGGTTTGTATCTACGGGGAGACGGGGACGGGCAAGGAACTGGTGGCGCGGACGCTGCATGAGAAGAGCGCGCGGGCCGGGGGGCCGTTTGTCACGCTGAACTGCGCAGCGATCCCGGCGGAGCTGATCGAGTCGGAATTATTCGGGCACGAGAAGGGGTCGTTTACTGGGGCGACGCAGCGGCATGTGGGGAAGTTCGAGCAGGCGCATCACGGGACGCTGTTTCTGGACGAGATTGGCGACATGCCGCTGACGCTGCAGACGCGGCTGCTGCGGGTGCTGGAAGAGTCCGAGGTGGAGCGCGTGGGCGGTGACAAGCCGGTGTCGGTGGATGTGCGGGTGGTGGTGGCGACGCACCGGAATCTGGAAGAGATGGTGGAGGCGGGGAGTTTCCGGCGGGATTTGTATCACCGGGTGGTGGTGTTTCCGATCACGCTGCCGCCGCTGCGGGCGCGGAAGGAAGATATTCCGGCGCTGGTGGAGTATTTCGCGCGGCAGGTGAGCGTGCAGAACGGGTGGAAACCGGTTCCGTTTACGGCGGAAGCCGTTGAGGCGCTGCGGGAATATGGGTGGCCGGGGAACATTCGTGAGCTGCGGAATGCGGTGGAGCGATTGTTGCTGCTGGCGGGGGAGAGTGTGGATTTGGCCACGGTGGACGCGGCGCTCCCGCGACGTTCGCCGGGGGCAACGAAGTTCGAGGCGGATGCGGGTGCAGGGGAGGGTCCGCTGGCGCAGCGGGTGGCGGGGTTCGAGCGGGCGACGCTGCTGGCGGAACTGGAGCGGAGCGGCGGGCACGTGACGAACGCGGCGAAGGCGCTGGGGTTGGAGCGGAGCCACTTTTATAAGAAGTGCCAGCAGTTGGGGATCGATGTGAAAGCGGAGCGGGGTTAGGGCTGGGTTTTGAGGGAGCGACGTTATCTCTGATCTTTGAGGGCAGGAGCAGCACTGAGGAACGAATCGAATTCGCTGCGGGAGTCAAGGGCTGAAGCCGCAACCTTCGGGAAGCCGGTTCAGGTTAGCAGATCGATGGGTTGGCGGAGCCGGCGCTTGTGGTCCACATCAGTGCACGCCGGTGGCGAGCAGGGTGGTGCTCGTGTGGTGGCGGCGCGCAGTGAGACGCGGCGCGGGTGGGGCGTAGCTGCGGTAGACGGTGATGTGGAAGCAGGCCTGGTAGAACTCCTCTTCGACGTCGATTTTGCCGGCAGTTTGCAGGGGCAGGAGCCAGGCGCGCATCCAGGAGATCTCGGAGAGCGACATGCCCTTTTTGCCGATGTCAACCGCGGCGCCGGTGAGATGGGGAGAGGCGATATCGCCTTCGGCGGGCGCGGCGTTGCCATTGACGGCGATCAGAGCTCGCTGGAAGGCGACGGTGCGGACGGCGGAATTGACCTGGATGGGGCGATGGAAGCGCGCGTCATGGGAGCGCGCGAGATTGGTGAGGAAACGCGAGGTCCATGGGCGGCAGTAGCGCCGGTTGGCGGGCAGATCGGGGTTGACGCGGAGCGATGCACTGGCGGGGAGGGGAACGATGTCGCGGGCCCGCTCCATCTGCTCGAGCTGAGCATCGTCTTCGATACGGGTGAGGCCCTCGGCCTCGTTGCGCCGGTTCTGGCGTTCGAGTGAAGCCAGGGACCCGCGCAGAGGCGGGACGAAGCGGATGCGACGGAGGGTTGGGATGGAGGCATGGGTGCTGGTGGGCCGAGTGATGAGAGCGGTCCGGCGCGTTCGGGCGTGCGTGAGCACGGCGAGGGATCGACGGGAGGAAGCGGCGCGAGGGGCTGCGGATCGGCATCCGACAGCGGCGGGATGCGCCAGAACCGTATGCGATGCATGGCCTGCGACGTCGCCGCAGTGCGATGAAGCTGTGCGCTGCGCCGAGCGGTGATACACGCGGTGGTGGTGATGAACGGGAGTCACGGTTCGGGCCGCGGAGGCAAAAATCGGCGGGGCCAGCATGAAGCTGGCTACGACAACGAGGGGGACGGGACGGCGCATGCGAGACCTGCGGGGTAATCGAAAGAGCAATACCAGAGTATCTGACCCGGAGTGCAGGAGAAAAGTAGCGAACCGGGTACAGGGCGGGAAGCGAACCGCAGCCGATTTTCGGAGTAATCTGGATACAGAATCTTCGAGGCTGGGCACGACGCTCCAACGGACGGGAAACGCCGCTTATGCATCCCACTAAGGGTTTGCGGGATCCCGAAATGTGGCAGGATTCCTGGCGAACGCAGGGGGAAAGGGCAGCGCATGGCAACGGCAGCAGTGGTAAAGGGGCTTGAAGGGGTCGTAGCGGCAAATTCCGGCATTTGCTGGATTGACGGCTACGCGGGAGTGCTGGCGTATCGCGGCATCGACATTCATGAGTTGGCCGACCACTCCACCTTCGAGGAGACCACCTACCTGTTGTGGCACGGCAAGCTGCCTGACCGGACCGAACTGCAGGAGTTCACGCGCAAGCTGACCGATGCGAGGAAAGTGCCGCCACAGATCTACGATCTGCTGCGGTCGGTGCCGAAGACGGCGACCCCGATGGAGGCGCTGCGCACGGCCGTTTCTGCGCTGAGCTTCTACGATCCGGCCGAAGCGGCTGTGGATCACGACTCGAATGTGCGCAAGGCCTTCGCGCTCACCGCGCAGATGGCGATGCTGGTAGCGGCGTACGACCGGATCCGGAAAGGCCAGAAGGTGGTCGAGCCCGATCCCTCGCTCTCGCACGCAGCGAACTTCCTGTGGATGCTGCATGGGACGAAGCCGATTCCGGCGGCGACCGGCGCGTTCGACATGGCTTTGATCCTGCACGCGGATCACGAACTGAATGCGTCCACTTTTGCTGCGCGGGTGATTGCCGGAACGATGGCGGATATGCATTCGGCGATTACGGGTGCGATCGGCGCGCTGAAGGGGCCTCTACACGGCGGCGCGAATGAGGCGGTGATGAAGATGCTCTTCGAGATCGGCAAGACGGGGGGCGATCCGGTGGAGTATGTGAAGGCGCTGCTGGGGCAGAAGAAGAAGGTCTTTGGCTTCGGGCACCGCGTCTATCGCACCGAGGATCCGCGCGCGACGCATCTACGAAAGATGTCCGAGCAGCTGAGCAAGGACTCCGGCAACACGAAGTGGTACGACATGTCCCGGCGGATCGAGGAGTTCGTGAAGAACGAGAAGAAGCTGAACGCGAACGTGGATTTCTATTCAGCTTCGACCTACACGACGCTGGGGATCGATCTGGATTTGTTCACACCGATTTTCGCGGTGAGCCGGATCGCCGGGTGGGCGGCGCACGTGATCGAGCAACTGGATGACAATCGGCTGATCCGGCCCCGGGCTGAATACACGGGGCCGGAATATCCGGTGAAGTACGTGCCGATCGAGCATCGGTAGGGCTGAGCTCCGGTCGGGCGACCCAGCCGACGTCAGGAATCAGGTTCCGGCAGGCGGCCTGGTTTCCAGGCTCCGCCTTTGAAGGGCTGCTCGCCACGTTTTCGCCACCAGATCCACATCAGCAGAGCGATCAACAGGAGCAGCGGCAGCACGATGATGCTGCCTTCGGGGCCGGTGGAGCCGCCGCTCCAGAGGAGTTTGCCGACCGGGTGTTCGCCGAAGAGGTGGCCCTCGGCGATGAGGCCGCTGTCCGCGGTGCCGTAGAAGTAGGACTGGCCCCAGTCCCACGCTGCATGAAAGCCGACGGCCCACCAGAGGGAGCCGGTGTACCAGAGGCTGAGGCAGAAGATGAGGCTGACGGCGGCGGCGGCGAACAGGCCCATGGGAGATTCTCCGGGATTCGGAGCGTGCATGAGGCCGAAGGGGAGGCAGAAGAGCAGGGCACCCCACCAGAAGCCGATGCCACGGGTGATAGTGAACTGCGCGTATCCGCGAAACATGGCTTCCTCGCAAAACCCGACCAACAGAAACATCAGGCCCCAGGCGAGGGCGTAGCGGAGAGCGGAGAGGCCTCCGAGGGTGCAGCCGTCGAAAGAGAGATAGCCGAGCTGGCGCAGAATCAGAACGACGACGGAGATGGCGATAAAGCCCCAGACGATGCCGGAGGCGAACCGTACTGCGCGTGCGCGTCCCTTGAATCCGTAATAGAGCGGCGAGCGGCGTTCGAGCGCGGCCATGATGAGGGTGGCGACGATGACGGGCAGGAGTTGGGAGAGCTCGAGGACAACGCCGGCCGACGGTGGCAGAGGAACTCCGGGGCGAAGCTGCACAAAAGAGCTGACGGCAAAGGTACAGAGGACGACCAGTAGGGCGCAGAGCGTGGCGTAGACGAGAATGGCCCATCCTGCGCGCAGTCCCTGGGGACCGAGGAGGAGCCACTGGCCCGGGACCGGGCGTTCCTGGTCGAGATGCATTCGGGGATCGGGCATGAGGGTGACGGACCGCCGCCGGTTAGAGAGTCTCCACCGCCTGCGCGACGCGGAGGATGGTGGCCTCATCGAAGTGACGGCCGAGGATTTGCATGCCGATGGGCAGGCCGTCTTTCGATTTTCCGCACGGCACCGAGACGCCGCAGATGCCGGCAAGGCTGGCGGTGACGGTGTAGATGTCGGCGAGATACATGGCGACGGGGTCGTCGGATTTTTCGCCGAGTTTGAATGCGGGCGTTGGTGCGGTTGGCGTCAGGATCGCATCGACCTCACCGAATGCGGAGAGGAAATCGTCAGCGAGCAGACGGCGCACCTGCTGGGCTTTGCGGTAGTAGGCGTCGTAATAACCGTGGCTGAGGACGTAGGTGCCGAGGAGGATGCGGCGCTTGACCTCCGCGCCGAATCCAAGGTCGCGGGTGCGGCGATACATGGCGGCGAGCGTATCGGATTGGGGGGCGCGGAGACCGTAGCGCACGCCGTCGAAGCGGGCGAGGTTGGAACTGGCTTCGGCAGTCGCGATGACGTAGTAGGTAGGGATGGCGTAGCGGGTGTTGGGCAGGGAGATCTTTTTGATTTCGGCACCGGCGGCGCGCAGTTTTTCGATGCCGGCTTCGATGGCGGAGCGGACTTCGGGGTCGAGGCCCTCGGCGAAATACTCAGCGGGCACGCCCAGTTTCATCCCTTTCACACCGCGATCGAGGTTCTCGGTGTAGTCGGGCACGGGGAGCGAGGAGGAGGTCGCGTCCATGACGTCGTGACCGGCGATGACGCCGAGGACGGTGGCGGCATCGCGGACGTTAGCGGTGAAGGGGCCGATGCGATCGAGCGAAGAGGCAAAGGCGATGAGGCCGTAGCGGGAGACGCGTCCATAGGTGGGCAGGACGCCGACGACGCCGCAGAAGGATGCGGGCTGGCGAATGGAGCCGCCGGTGTCGGTGCCGAGGGTCGCGACGGACATGCCTGCGGCCACGGCTGCGGCCGATCCGCCGCTGGATCCGCCGGGGACGCGGTCCAGAGCGTGTGGATTGTGCACAGGACCGTAGGCGGAGTTTTCGTTCGACGAGCCCATGGCGAACTCGTCGCAGTTGAGTTTGCCGAGGAAGATGGCGCCGGCATCGGCAAGCTTTTTAACGGTGGTGGCGGTGTAGGGCGGACGGTAGCCTTCGAGGATTTTCGATCCGGCGGTGGCGGCGAAGCCTTCGAGGGTGAGGACGTCCTTGATGCCGAAGGGGACGCCGGCGAGTTTGGGCAGGGGATCGCCTTTGGCGGCAAGGGCGTCGATGCGCGCGGCCTGGGCGAGGGCGTAGTCGCGATCGACACTGAGAAAGGCGTGGATCTTTTCGTCTTCGCCGGCGATGCGGGCCTGATAGATCTCGGTGAGGGCCTGCGCGGTGGTTTCACCCTTTGCGATGGCGGAGCGGATGCCGTCAATGGAAGCTGCTGGCGCGGTTGTCGCGGTGCTCATCGCTCAATCACCCTGGGAACTTTGAAAAACACGGAATCGGATTCGGGGGCGGAGGCCATGACCAGTGCGCGGTCCAGGGAGGGGCGGACCTCATCTGCGCGCAGGACGGATTGTTTTTCGGACGGCGCTTCGCCGGCTGCGATGAGGACCTCGGAGACCTGGGCCATGGGCTGAACCCGGGCGGTATCCAGTTCGCTGAGCTGGGCGACATAGTCGAGGATGGCATTGAGGTCGCGGCGCATGCGGGGCTCTTCCTCGGGGGTGAGCTCGAGGTTGGCGAGTTCGGCCACGCGGCGCACTTCGTCCAGAGAAACTCGTTCCGTATCGGACATAGGTTCAGTTTAAACGGGAGGAGGCCCCGGGACCGAACAAGCCTGTTGACAGACGCCCTGGTCCAGGTACAATCTGCCCCATAACGACTGCTAGTGCTCCGATCACCCCATGAATACGGTCTGTAAGCACCCTAAGGTCCGCGTTGTGGCGCGCGAGGACGACGCCGAGTTTGTCGAGTGCCTGGACTGCGGAGAGGTTTTCGACTCCAACGAATTTCGCGACATGCAGATAGAGGACATGCAGGACGAGGAAGAAGAGACTGCGTGACAGGATCTGTGCGACTGGGCCACGATCCGATGTAACCGTCTACTCGATTCCGCGAATTTCCTGCGGCGTCCTGCCCTGTTCGCGCAAGGTGCGAATGGCGAGGGGGTGGTGCCGCTTAGCGAGGCGCTCGCCGTGTGCGTCGAGGACGAGCGGGCAGTGATACCACTGCGGCTCGGGCCAGCCGAGGGCGCGGTGGATGAGGATCTGGCGCGCGGTGGAGAGGAGCAAATCGGCGCCGCGCACGACTTCTGTGATGCGCATGGCGTGGTCGTCGGCCACGACGGCGAGCTGGTAGGCGGGGACATCATCGCGGCGCCAGGCGGGGAAATCGCCGAAGTCTTCGCCAGCGACGAAACGCTGTGGGCCGAAGTGGGCGTCATGGAAGGCGATGACTTCACCGTCGGGAACGCGAAAGCGCCAATTGACTCCTGCAGGGGTTTGGTATTGCCGGCTTAACTGTACGGGCTCTGATTTCGAGCGGCAGGTGCCGGGATATATCGGGCCTTCGTCGCCTTCGAAGCGCAGGATTGCGCGATCGGGGACATCGTCATGGGGGGCCTGAGCGGTGCCGCTGAGCTCGCGGCGAGAGCAGGTGCAGGGGTAGAGGAATCCTCGGTCGAGAAGTTGACGCCAGACGTCCAGATACTGTTCGCGACGCTGGCTTTGGGAATAAGGGCCAAAAGGCCCACCGACATCCGGCCCTTCCTGCCACTGGATGCCGAGCCAGTGGAGGTCGTCGATCATCGCGTCGACGAAGTTTGGTTTGGAGCGTTGGGGGTCCAGATCCTCATTGCGCAGGACCAGAACGCCGGCCGTTTTGCGGGCGCGGATGAAGGCTGTCCAGAAGGTGCGGGCGTGGCCCTGGTGGAGCAAGCCGGTCGGCGATGGGGCGATGCGTCCGCGATACTCGTTCACGGGGACCAGTGTAGCGTCGTGGTAAGCGGAGAAGGCCGAATCCGGCTGCTGCTCTTTAGGTCGCGGCTCGACAGCCGGGTGAAAGTGCCGGAGAAAAATCAGGGGCTGAAGCCCAGATTCTTTTGCGCATTTTTCGGAACGACTGGAAGTCGTACCCTGATACAAAGGCGGTCGTCTGAGGTCGTACCTTCCCACAATCTGCCAACACCGGGCAGAGCCGTTCGACTTCGCTCAGGCCAGCTTATGGGGCAACCATTGAAAGGCGGCGGGGTTTCCGAAGGCGAAACTTCAGGCGGCGCGATCGGACCTGCTTCGCCTCTCGGCTGGCTCGGCGAAGGTGAGGACGGGAACGGGTTTCCGGCTGCGCGGATCTTCGGAGGGGATGGCATATTCAAAGAGAAGCCCGAGTCCCTGGCCGAGGTAGATCGTCGCGAAGACTGCGGGGGCTCTCCATGCGGAGCGGAATCCGTGACGAACGGCAATCCGCATCGAGGTCAGCAGAACGGAGATGGGTACGACCGCAAAGGGAGCCGTAACGATCGCGGCCACCGTGTGCGGCAGGCGCATCCATGCAAAGACCGCGAGCAGCACGGCCAGCAGCACGGTCAGGGGGGCGATCTCTGCGAGCGAGGAGCATTCGGGGTGCTTGCTCATCCAATGGCTGGCGCCGCGTCCGTGGCTGAACATTTCGCGGAAGAGGCTGCGGAGCTTTTGCGGCGGCAGTTCGTGGACAGCGAGTCGGGGATCGTAATAGGTACGAATCTCGGCCTGGCGGACGCGCTCGTTGAAGTCGAGACCAGTGCAGGCGCCGAAGGCTTCGTCAAAGAGGCCAACGTCTTCGAAGACGCGGCGGCGGAAGGTGCAGGCAAAGCCGGGCAGATCGAGATAGCCGGCCAGGTCGGGCATTGTGGTACCGCGTCCGATGCGGGTGGAGCGCGCGCGCGCAATGGCCTCACCCATATGCGTTTCCGCGGCGGCTAGCAGAGGCTGTGGACGACACAGGCATCCGGCTCCGGAGGTTTCCAGAATTTCCGCAGTATCCGCCAGCAGGTTTTTTGACGGAACGGAGCAGTGTCCGGAGAGAAACACCATGGCATCCCCGGATGCGGCGCGGATGCCTGTATTGCGTCCGGCCGCAACGGTGCGTTTGGGATTGTCGAGAACCCGCACGCGCACGCGGCGGTTGCTGTAGCGTCGACGGATGAGGTCCCCCGAACCATCGGTGGACCGGCCGTCGACGACGAGAATCTCGAAGAGCTCGGCTGGATAATTCTGTTCCAGCAACTGGTCGATGAGCCCGGGCAGGATTTTCCGTTCGTTGCGAACGGAAAGAATCACCGAAAGGTAAGGCAGCATGAGACGTTCCTCTTTGTACGTCCTACGTCTTACTGCGTTGTTTAGATGCTCGTTTATATCACTCAAAATCAAGAGTTAACGGTTGTTGACGGCGACTCTTTAGTGAGCGAAATTCGGGGTTCGCAGTAACAGCACTTCAGTGTCGGGGAGGTGTCTGTCGTTTCGTGATTACGCACTGCTGGCAGGCAGAGATGGGTGGTTCGCATGACGGCAACGAAAGAATGCGCTCCAGAAGCCGACGCGATGTTGTTCTCAAGGCTGCGATGCGAGCGGAATGACCGGATGGGATGGAGGGTGCGGTGACTGCGGGAACCAGAGACGGGGTACCCAGCGGGGAGTGAGGTGGACGAGAGCCGGGCGATTTTCGCGAGGGGAGAGGCCGGCGCCGGGAGCGGGGTTTGTTCCGAGGGGAGGGCGCTGCCCTCCTCTAGTGCTCCATGGTGTAGGCGCTGTTGGGGGCTTTGGCGCCTGCCTGCCGGGGAGTGGGTAACTGCGAGCGATCCCATCCGCCGCCCAGCGACTGGATCAGTTGCACGGTGGAGATCATTTGCGAGACGTGGAGGGCGTTCAGACTCTGCTGATCGCCGAGCAGGGTAGTTTGAGCGGTGACGACATCGACATAGGGATCGACGCCAAGGTCGTAGCGCTGCTGTTCGAGGTCGAGGAATTCCTGGGCCGACTTCACAGCCTCCTCCTGCTGCAGGATCTGCTGCGAGTAGATGCGGGTGGCGGCGAGAGCGTCTTCGACCTGCTGAAACGCGATGAGGGAGGTCTGGCGATAGGACGCTATGTCGGCGTTGTACTGGGCCTGCATATTGATGCAGCTGGGCGCGGTAGAGGCCGCCATCAAAGAGGACCTGGGAGGCAGAGGGGCCGATGGACCAGAAGCGGCTGGGCCAGTCGAACAGATGCGGTGAAGGTTGCACTTTCGAGGCCGCCGCTGGCGGAGATATTGATCTGAGGAAAGAATGCGCCGTAACCGATGCCGATGGTGGCGTTGGCGGCGGCGAGGGTGCGTTCCGCCGCGGCGACGTCGGGGCGGCGTTCGAGAAGTTGCGAAGGAACGCCGGTGGGGATGGGCGGCGGAGTGTACGTCATGGGGCGGCACGGGGATGGTGAAGTCTGTGGCAACCTTGCCCAGCAGAACCGCGATGGCATGCTGATACTGGGCGCGGAGCAGTCCTACGTTGGTGGCCGCGGATTGTGCGCTGAGCAGGGTGTTGCGGGCCTCGACGACGGAGATGTAGTCGCCGATACGCCGGCGTCATAAGCACCCTGGACAGCGTCGAGCGCTTTCTGATCGGCCGCGACGGTTTGGTTCGAGGATTTGCTGGAGCATGTCCTGTCCGCGAATCTCGAAATAGAAATTGCGCAAGGGAGGCCTGCTCGGTGAGTTTCTCGAGCTCGAGATCGGCGGCGCTGACCTGGGCGGAGTACTCGGCCTCGCGCACTTCGTTGCGAATCTTACCCCAGATATCCGGAGCCCAGGATGACGTCGACGGGGAGAATCCAGAGCGAGCTCGCCGCGCCGGTGGTGGCAGTCGAGGAGACGCGCTGATTGGCCGAGGTTTTGGAGCGGCTCCAGGCGGGTCAGACGGTGATGGTGGGCCAGTACTGGGAGCGCGCTTCGGCGACGACCGCCCGCGCGGCCATGTATTGCTCGAAGACCTGTTTGATGTTCTGGTTGTTGACGTTGAGCTGATCTTCGAGGGAATTGAGCTCCGGTTCCTGGAAAATTTCCCACCAGTTGCCGCGCAGCATGGCGTCCTGGGGGCTGGCGACCTTCCATCCGGGCTGATCCTCGAAGTTGACGGTTGATTCTTTGTAGTTGGGGGCGGTGGCCTGAGGCGGTGCGGGCGGATGATAGCGGGGGCCGACGCGGCAGCCGACGAGAGCGGCCACGAGCACCAATGTGGAGAAAGCCACGAGCCGTCCGGTGCGCGTGCTGCGGAGATTGCGCGTAAGGGTGCTCACGAGGTGGCTCCTTCGATTTCGGGGCGGAAGGTGTCGTGCGTTTTGCCCAGGATGCGGAGGCGCAGTGCGTCCAGGGTGAGGTAGACGACGGGCGTGGTGTAGAGGGTGAGCAGCTGGCTGAGGAGGAGCCCACCGACGATGGTGATGCCGAGGGGGCGGCGCAGCTCGGAGCCGGTGCCGGTGCCGAAGGCGAGGGGCAGAGCGCCGCAGATGGCGGCCATGGTGGTCATCATGATGGGCCGGAAGCGGAGCATGCAGGCCTCGAAGATGGCGTCGCGGGTGGATTTCTGTTCCTCGCGCTCGGCCATGAGGGCAAAGTCGATCATCATAATGGCGTTCTTCTTCACGATTCCGATGAGCAGGATGATGCCGATGATGGAGATGACGTTGAGGTCGATGTCGAAGATCATGAGCGCGAGCATGGCGCCGATGCTGGCGCGAGGGCAGGGTGGAGAGATGGTGAAGGGGTGGACCAGGCTCTCATAGAGGATGCCGAGGACGATGTAGACGGCGAGAAGGGCGGTGATGACGAGGTACTTCTCAGCTGGCGAGGGAGTCCTGGATAGGCCTGGGCGGTGCCGGCGAAGAACCCGTGCACGGTGGAGGGCATGCCCAGGCGCTGCTTCCATCTGCGAGACCTCGCGGGTGGCGTCGCTGAGGGACATAGCCGGGGGCCGAGATTAAACGAGACGGTGACCGACGGGAAGAGGCCGGTGTGGTTCACCTGCAGCGGCGTGGTGTTGGTCGAGGCTCTGGTCATGGTGGCGAGGGGGCTCATCGCGTGTTGATGCCAGCGCCGCCGGAGGGGCCGGTGGCGAGCTAGATATCCTTGAGGCCGCTGGGCGATCCGCCAATACTGGCGGCGCAACCTCGATGCACAACGTAATACTGGTTGAGCTGGGTGTAGATGACGGAGACCTCGGACTGGCCGAAGGCGCTGTAGAGGGCCGAATCGAGGGTCTGCGGGGTTTGGCCGAGGCGGGCGGCGGTGACGCGGTCGTAGTCGAGCTGCTCTTCGCAGACCGCCGTTCTGCTGATCGGTGTTCACGTCCTGGAGGCCGGGGAGCTTGCGCATGTTGTCGAGCAGGATGGGTCCCCACTTGGCGAGGTCGGGAATGTCGTCGGACTGAACGGTGTACTGATAGAGGGCGTTGCAGCCGCGGCCGCCGATGCGGAGGTCCTGGACGGGCTGCAGAAAGGCGGAGGCTACGGGCAGGCGCGCCATTTTTGGGCGCAGGTCGTTGATGATCTGCATGGCGCTCTCCGTGCGCTGGCCGGGACCATGGCCAAGAGGCTTGAGCGCGATGTAGATGAATCCACCGTTACTGGAGCCATTGCCGCCGGTGTAGGCGTTGACGTGCGCGATATTGGGATTGGTGCGGATGACCTTCACGAGCTGCTGGATGGAGTAATTCATGAAGGCGAAGGAAGCGTCCTGCGGTCCCTGCACGCCGCCGACGACAGCGCCGGTGTCCTGTTGGGGGAAGAAGCCCTTGGGGATTCGGACGATGACGACGACGTTGAGGGCAATGGTGAGCGCCAGCACGATGAGGATGAGGACGGGATTGTCGAGGGCCCAGCGCAGGGAACCGCGGTAGACAGAAAGCAGGCCGTCGAAAAATTTCTCGCTCGCGCGGTAGAAGATGTTGTGCTTCTCGTCCTTCTCGTGATGCCTGAGAAGGTGGGCGCACATCATGGGAGTGGTGGTAAGCGAGATGACCATGGAGACCACGATGGCGACGGAGAGGGTGACGGCAAACTCGCGGAAGAGGCGGCCGATGATGCCGCCCATCATGAGGATGGGGATGAAGACGGCGATGAGAGACATGCTGATGGAGAAGACGGTGAAGCCGATCTCGCGTGCGCCGACCAGCGCGGCGTTGAAGGGGGGCATTCCGCTTTCGAGGTGGCGGGTGATGTTTTCCATGACCACGATGGCATCGTCGACGACGAAGCCGGTAGCGATGGTGAGCGCCATCAGCGAGAGGTTGTCAATGCTGAAGCCGAGCAGGTACATCACGGCGAAGGTTCCGATCAGGGAGACGGGAACGGCGACGCTGGGAATGAGTGTGGCGCGGGGGCTGCGCAGGAAGATGAAGACCACGAGCACCACCAGCACGATGGAGCCGAGGAGGGTCTTCTCGACGGTTTCGACCGAGGCGCGGATGGTATTGGTACGGTCGAGAACGGTGGTAATTTTGATGCCCTGAGGCAGGACGGCAGCGAGGAAGGGGAGCTGCGACCTGATGTTGTCGACGGTCTGGATGATGTTGGCGCCGGGCTGGCGGAAGATGATGATGAAGACGGCGCGGGTGCCATCCATGTAGCCGGCAGTGCGCAGATTCTGGGTGGAATCGTAGACGTCGGCGACGTCGGAGAGGCGAACGGCCGCTCCATTGTGATAGCCGATGATGAGGGGCTTGTAGTCGGCGGCTTTGGAGATCTGGTCGTTGGTGATGATGTCGGCGGTGATGGCGCCGTTGGAGAGCTGACCGCGGGGGCTGTGGGAATTCTGCAGGCTCAGGAGCGAGCGGATGCTGGAGAGCGTGAGGCCGAAGCTCTCGAGTTTGGTGGGATCGACTTCGACCCGGACGGACGGGGTCGCGCCGCCGCCGACGAAGACCTGACCGACACCGTCGATGGTGGAGAGCTTCTGGTCCAGGATGGTCGACGCGAGATCGTAGACCTTGGTGACGTCGTACTTGTCGGAGGTGATCCCGAGAATCATGATGGGCGCGTCGGCGGGGTTGGACTTCCAGAAGCGCGGATTCGAGGGCAGGTTGGCGGGCAGGTAGGTGCGGGCCGCGTTGATGGCGGCCTGTACGTCGCGTGCGGCGCCGTCGATGTTGCGGCTGAGGTCGAACTGCAGGGTGATGCGGGTGCTGCCGAGGCTGCTGGACGAGGTCATCTCCGTGATGCCGGCGATGTGGCCGAGCTGGCGTTCCAGAGGAGTGGCGACGGAGGCGGCCATGATTTCGGCGCTGGCGCCGGGCAGGCTGGCGCTCACGTTGATGGTGGGGAAGTCCACCTGGGGCAGAGGCGCTACGGGCAGGACCATGAAGCCGATGGCGCCGGCGATGGCCACGGCGATGGTGAGCAGGGTGGTGCCGACCGGCCGCTGGATGAATGGCCCAGGAGAAGCTCACGGGTGGCGCTCCTCGGGGCTGGGCATGCGGTCGCCGGCGTGTTCGCCGACCTGCCGGGAGGGGCGATGGCCGGAGATCTTCTGGCCGAGGCGATCGAAGAAGATGTAGATGACGGGGGTGGTGTAGAGGGTGAGAATCTGGCTGAGGAGGAGGCCGCCGACCATGGCGATGCCGAGCGGACGGCGCAGTTCGGAGCCGAGGCCGCTTCCGAGGGCCAGCGGCAGGCCGCCGAGCAAGGCAGCCATGGTGGTCATCATGATGGGGCGGAAGCGCAGGAGGCTGGCCTCGAAGATGGCCTCGGTGGAATCCTTGCCCTGCTCGCGCTCGGCTTCGAGGGCGAAGTCGACGATCATGATTCCGTTCTTCTTCACGATGCCGATGAGCAGGATGATGCCGATGATGGCGACGACGCTGAGGTCCTGGTGGAAGAGCATGAGGGCCAGCAGCGCGCCGACGCCGGCAGAGGGAAGGGTGGAGAGGATCGTGATGGGGTGGATGAAGCTTTCGTACAGCACGCCGAGCACGATGTAGACGGTGACCAGCGCGGCGAGGATGAGGAGCGCTTCGTTGGAGAGGGAATTCTTAAAGGCGGCGGCGGTGCCCTGGAAGGAGGCCTGGAGGCTGGCGGGGAAATGCAGCTGGTCGGCAGACCTTGTCGATGTCGGTGATTGCGGTGCCCAGCGAGGCGTTGGGAGCAAGATTGAAGGACACGGTCACGGCCGGGAACTGGCCCTGGTGATTGATGGAGAGCGGTTCGGTGGTGGGAGTGGCCTGGGTGAATGCGCTGAGGGGGATGGCATGGGAGCCGGCGCTCGATGTGGTCGTGTTCGGGGTATTGCCTGCGCGACCGCGCCGCTGAGCACTGCGGGCCGGCGGCCGATGAGCACATTCGAAGACGGCGTGTATTTGACGGAGGTGGTGAGCGCGTTGGAGCCGGCCGAGGCCGAGGCCGATGACGAAAACGATGTGACGGCACCCTGCTCCGGTGGCGCCGGCGGAGGCATTTCCCTGGATGTAGAGGTCGCCGAGGTTGGCGGGATTCTGTGCCCACTGGGGGGCCGTCTCCAGGACCACGTGATACTGATTCAGCTGCGTGTACAGGGTGTTGATGTGGCGCTGGCCGTAGGCGTCGTAGAGGGTGTTGTCGATGGTGGTGGGTGCGATGCCGAGG
Organism: uncultured Acidobacteriaceae bacterium; assembly: GCA_963796895.1. Lineage (GTDB taxonomy): Bacteria > Acidobacteriota > Terriglobia > Terriglobales > Acidobacteriaceae > Palsa-343. Next base: position 82,135 of record CAWCNN010000007.1, on the reverse strand, counting down.
CGCGAGGCGGTGACGCGGTCGATCATGAGCGAGACGGCGCGACCGCCGGTCTGCTGGTCGGTGGCCACATCTTCGAGGACGGGCGATCTTGCTGCAGCTGGGCGACGAACTTGTCGGTCCACTGGTTCAGCTCATCGGTATCGGGATCTTCGAGCGTGTACTGGTACTGGGTGCGGCTCACGCGGTCGTCGACGGTGATGTCCTGGACGGGCTGCATGTAGAGGTGCATGCCGGAGACGCTGGCCGAGATTGTTCTGCAGGCGGCGGATCACATCGGAGGCGCTGATGCCGCTGGGCACGCGCTGGTCGAGGGGCTTGAGGTTGATGGAGATGCGCCCGCTGTTGAGGGTGGTGTTGATGCCGTCGGTTCCGATGAAGGAGGCGATGCTTTCGACGGCGGGGTCCTGCAGGATGACGTCGGCGAGGCTGCTGCTGTTTGTTGCGCCATGGCGGTGAAGGAAATATCCTGGGGCGCCTGGGTGATGCCCTGGATGACGCCGGTGTCCTGCACGGGGAAGAAGCCTTTGGGGATGACGATGTAGAGGAAGATGGTGAGCACCAGCGTGCCCAGCGCGACGAGCAGCGTGATGGTCTGGTAGCGCAGCACGACGCGCAGGGTGCGTCCGTAGAAGGCGATCATGCTGCTGAAGACATGCTCCGAAGCGCGGTAGAAGCGCGTCTGCTGCTCTTCCGGATCGTGGCGCAGGATGCGGGAGCACATCATGGGGGTGAGGGTGAGGGAGACGACGGCGGAGATCACGATGGTGACGGCGAGAGTGACGGCGAACTCGCGGAAGAGGCGCCCCACGACGTCGCCCATGAAGAGCAGCGGGATGAGCACGGCGATGAGCGAGACGGTGAGGGAGATGATGGTGAAGCCGATCTGGCTCGCGCCGGTCAGCGCGGCCTCCATGGGGGCCATGCCCTCTTCGAGATAGCGGGCGATGTTCTCGATCATGACGATGGCGTCGTCGACGACGAAGCCGGTGGAGATAGTGAGCGCCATGAGGGAGAGGTTGTCGAGGCTGTAGCCGAGCATGTACATCGCGGCGAAGGTGCCGACGAGCGAGAGCGGCACGGCCACGCTGGGAATGATGGTGGCGTAGAGGTTGCGCAGGAAGAGGAAGATGACCAGCACCACCAGGCCGATGGTGAGCATCAGCTCGAACTCGACGTCGTTGACCGAGGCCTGGATGCTGGTGGTCATGTCGGTGAGCGTGTGCACACGGATCGACGCGGGTAGATTGGCTTCCAGCTGGGGCAGAATCTTCTGAATGCTGCGGACGACGGTGATGGTGTTGGCGCCGGGCTGACGCTGAATGTTCAGGATGATGGCCGGCGTCTTGTTCATCCAGGCGGCCTGTTTGGTGTTTTCCACGCCATTGACGACGTTGGCGACGTCATGCACGAAGACCGGGCGCGCCGTTGCGATAGGCGACGACGACGTCGTTGTACTGACTGGCCTCGTTGATCTGATCGTTGGAGTCGATCTGATAGTCCTGGCGGGGGCCGTCGAAGTTGCCCTTGGCGGAGTTGACGCTGGCGCTGGTCAGCGCGGTGCGCAGGTCCTCCATGTTGAGGCCGTAGGCGGAGAGCTTGACGGGATTGGCCTGGATGCGGACGGCGGGCTTCTGGCCGCCGCTGATGCTGACCAGGCCCACGCCGGCTGATCTGAGCGATCTTGGGCGCCAGGCGGGTATCGACCAGGTCTTCCACCTGCGAGAGCGGCATGGTATCCGACGTGATGGCCATGGTCAGGACGGGCGCGTCGGCGGGGTTGGTTTTGTTGTAGACCGGAGGAGCGGGCAGGTTGGAGGGGAGGAAGGACCGCCGCCGTTGATGGCCGCCTGCACTTCTTCTTCGGCCACGTCGATGGACAGGGAGAGGCTGAACTGCAGGACGATGACCGAGACGCCGCCGGCGCTGGTAGAGGTCATCTGGCTGAGGCCCTGCATTTCGCCGAACTGGCGCTCGAGGGGAGCGGTGATGGTGGTGGCGATTACGTCGGGGCTGGCGCCGGGATAGAAGGTGAGGACCTGGATGGTCGGGTAGTCGACCTCCGGCAGAGCCGAGACCGGCAGCTGCGTGTAGGCGACGATGCCGACCAGCAGAATGGCGGCCATCAGCAGCGAGGTGGCCACCGGCCGCAGAATAAATGGGCGAGACGGACTCACGGAGCGTTGCTCTCACCGGAGAGGGTCGATGAGGTTCTCCGGAATGTTGACCTTGGAAAGGGAGATGTCGGCCTGGTCCTGCAGCTTGTCGAAGCTGCTGTCGGCGACCATGGTGCCGGAGGGGATTCCCTCGACCGCGGTCCAGCCATTGTCGGTGATGCCGGTCTTTACGCTCCTGCATCACGACGTGATACTTCGCCGCTCGCCGCCGGATTAGCCTGCGCGGCCGGGACCTGCGCCCTGCTGCATACCTCCGCTGGGCCCTCCGGCGCCGAGCGCCGCTGCCGCTGGCGTGCCGATTCCCGCCTCCGCTGACCGGCGCTGCCACCCGGTCTGGATCCATTGGCCTGCTGGTTGGGTCCTGGCCGGAGCCGACGTGCATTCGGATTGCCGGGGCCGGGCTTGATCAGATAGACGAAGGCGACATCGCCGTTGTGCTGGATGGCCGAGGACGGCACCATGATCTGGTTGTCGAGTGTCCTGACCAGCAGCCGTGTGTTCACGAACTGATTGGGAAACAGCGCCCCATCGGTGTTGGGGAACTGCGCGCGCAGCTTGACGGTGCCGGTGGTGGTGTCGATCTGGTTGTCGACCGTCATCAGCTTGCCGTCGGCCAGCTTCGGCAGAGCGATCGCGGTTCCATGCGTCGACGCTGAGCGGTTTGCCGTGCCGCATCTGCTCGAGCACCTGGTCCAGGTTGTCCTCAGCCAGGGTGAAGATCACAGTGATGGGCTGCATCCTGGGTGACGACCACGAGGGCGGTGGTAGAGTTGGCGGTGACGAGGTTGCCGGGATCGACGAGGCGCAGGCCGACGCGGCCGCTGATGGGAGAGACGATGTGGCAGTAGCCCAGCTGCACGGTGGCATACTGCACGTTGCCCTCATCGTTCTTGACCGTGCCCTGATCCTGCAGGACGAGCTTTTCCTGATCCTCCAAGGTTTGCCGGGGGATAGCGTTCTTTGACCATGCAGTCTGATAGCGGGTCAGATCCATCTGCGCCTCGGCGAGCAGGTTCTGGTCGCGCTCGCAGGGTGCCCTGGGCCTGGGCCAGCTGGGCAGCGTAGGTGCGCGGATCGATGTCGATAAGCGGATCGCCCTTCGTTACGTACTGGCCTTCGCGGTAGTGCACGGCGGTGATGACGCCGGTGACCTGGGCGGTCATGGAGACGGTATAGACCGGGGTGACGGTGCCGATGGCTTCGAGATAGACGCCGAGGCTGCCGGTCTTCGCGGTGGCGGGGACGACGGGGATCGACATGCCGGGAATCACGCCGCGCCGGCCGCCGCCGCCACCCTCCTGCCGCGGCCTGAGTCTTCTTGCTGTAGGAAAAGACCCAGTAAAAGAGGAGGCCGAAAGCGAGCAAGGACGACCACCCAGACCCAGCGGTGGCGGCGGCGTTTAGGGGGTTCTGTCGTCGAAGGCAGTTGATGGTCCGGCGGGGCAATGGAAGAGGAAGGTTGAAGGCTCATCTATTTATGTCTGTTGTATCGATCTGAAGATTCAAAATGGACTTTCCTGAGGGGAGCAGCGAAGCCGCCTGAGAGAGCAGGCGACGGTTCGAAAACTTGGGCTAAATCCGGAGTTTATCACCGCGCAGGGACGGCCCGTTTCGCAGCCGGAAATGCGTGCAAAGGCCCTGAGAAACCGGCTTGAAGGGGGGTCTCCTGATCTGGTGGTTCAACAGATAATAGAGACGGATAAATCGGCAAATTGGTCGCAAAAGCCAGGAGGTGATTCGCGGAGGGGTACATGAAGGCGGGAACACGGGGGAATGCTGGCGGGTCGAATCCTGTGAGGGTGGGTGGAACCGTTGGGCAGCGGGGGCGTCCCTCTGAGGCCAGCCAGGGTACTATCGAAAGCATCGGTAACAACTTACGCCTGATGCGGATGCATCCAAACCTGTACTCCGGCGTGGTCAGCCGCGATATCGCTTCTATCCAACTCTTCTTGCGAGTTCATGAGCGGCAACAATAATTCAGGCTCCCAAAGCGCGTGGGGCGATCGGTTCGCGCGCTGCGCAATGTGCCGCCGGTGCTCCGTATTCTCTGGGAGTCCGGGCCGGCTGTTGTTACATGGGGATTAATCCTGCGGCTGCTGGTCGCCTTTATGCCGTGGGCGATCGGCAAGGCGGCCTCGCTGATCATCGGGGGCGTCAAGCAGGCCATCGATCATCAGCCACTTCCCGTTCATTTCTGGTGGATCGTGGGCGCCGAGGTGCTGTTTGCGCTGATCACGGGCGCCCTGTCGCGGGCCATCGACTATTCCGATTCGCTGCTGTCGGATCGCTATACCCACTACGTGAGCGTCCGGGTGATGCGGCAGGCGGCGCGACTCGATCTGACCACCTACGAAGATCCTGACTTCTACGACCGGCTGGAGCGGGCGCGGGTGCAGGCCACCGACCGGCTGGCGATGATCCAGCAGATGGGCCGGCTGTTCCAGCAGACCATCACGACGGTGGTCTGGTCGGTGCAGTTGGTGTGGTATTCGCCGATCCTGCTTCTGCTTCTGGTGCTGGGGGTAGCTCCCTCGTTTGTGGCGGAAACCCACTTTGCGTTCCTGGGCTACGCGAAGAACTTCCGCCAAACCCCGATCAAGCGCATCATGGACTACCTGCGCCTGGTGGGCGGCAGCAAGGAAGCCGCGAAGGAGCTGAAGCTCTTCAACCTGAGCGACTATCTGACCAACCGCTTCAGCGCGCTGTCCGAGCAGATCTACGACGAGAATGTCGAGTCTGTCGCGCAGGAAGCTGCTGTGGGGCGGCCTGCTGTCTCTGCTGGGCACGCTGCGGCTATTACGGCGGGTATGTTTATGCCATCTGGCGAAGCGGTGCACGGGAAGTACGACATCGCCCAGTTCTCCCTGATCACGATTGCCATCCAGCAGTCGAGTTCCAGTCTGCAGCAGGTTTTCTCGATCGCGTCGGGGATCGCGGATCAGGCGCTTTTCCTCACCGATCTGATCGCGTTCTTCGATATGCAGCCGACGGTGCAGCTCGAAGCCGAATGCGTTGCCGGCGCCGCGGCCGATCCGGCGGGGTTCGAGTTCCGCAATGTGTCGTTCGCCTATCCGGGGACGCAGCGGCGGGTGCTGAAGAACTTCAATTTCACGCATCGAGCCGGGGCAGCGGGTTGCGCTGATCGGGGAAAACGGGCAGGGCAAGACCACGGTGGTGAAGCTGATCACGCGGCTCTACGATCCGACCGAGGGAGCAGATTCTGCTGGACGGGATCGATCTGCGCGAGTACTCGATCTGAAGATCTTCACCGCGAGATGGGCGTCATTTTTCAGGACTTCATGCGCTATGAGATGACGGTGCGGGAGAACATCGGGGTAGGCCACGTGGAGGTTCCGCACAGCGAAGAGGAGATCCGCGCGGCGGCGGAGAAGAGCCTGGCGGCGGAGGTGGTGAAGAAGCTGGCCGGCGGATACGATCAGATGCTGGGCCGGCGCTTTGTGAGCGGCGTGGATCTATCGGGCGGCGAGTGGCAGCGGATCGCGCTGGCACGGGCTTATCTGCGCGACGCGCAGTTGCTGATTCTGGATGAGCCGACGGCGGCGCTGGACGCGAAGAGCGAGCTGGAAGTTTTCGAGCGCTTCGCCGAACTGACCGCAGGAAAGATGGCGCTGCTGATTTCGCATCGTTTCTCGACGGTGCGCATGGCGGATCGCATCGTAGTACTGGCGGGCGGGCATCTGGTGGAAGAAGGAACCCACCAGCAGCTGATGGCGCTGGGCGGGCAATACGCGCGATGTTCGAGATGCAGGCGGCGAGCTATCGCTAGGCCACGCCGTGGAGTAGTGTGTATGACGGGTCAATTGACGATGATCAACGAGCAGCGCTTGCGCGATGCGGGTCTGGTGCCGGATGAACTCCGCGCCGCCGCGCGCGAAGATACGCATCGCTGGGATGCCGTCCATGGCTCGAAAGACCCTGGCGCTTTCAGCGCGCGCGTGGAAGCGGCGCGCCAGCGTCTGGAGAAGCTGTTTCAGGAACTGGAATCGCTGCCGACGCAGGGCTGGCCGGGGCCGGAGCCGTTGCTGGAGATTCGCGAGAATCCGCGCATGATGCGGTCGGTGCTCGACGAATTGCGCACCGTGCGTCGCAAGCTGCGGCGTCTGCCTCGCGCAGTCAGTGGCGATCGGCAGGAGGAACCGCGTGCGATCACGGTGGCATCCGCGTATCTGGCGGCCAGCGGTTCGGTGTGGAACGCCGATGCGCTGCGCATCTATCTGGAGGAACTGCAGCGCGCCGAGGCTCTGCTGCTGGAAGAGCTGTGGGTTCTGCCGGTGGCGTTGCGTTTCTGTCTGCTGGAATCGATTCTCGACGAGGCGACGGAGCGCTTCGAGGCGCTTTCCTTTTCCGACGATGTTCCGCATTTTGAAGGACCGGCGGCCGAGCCTGGATTCGCGAAACTGCTGACGACACGCATCCAGTCGTTGCGGGAGATTGCGTACGTCGACTGGTTTTTCGTCGTGGAGCCGCTGGTAGTGTTCGACGCGGTGCTGCGCGAGGATCCGGCGAGCGCGTATGCGCAGATGGACTTTGACAGTCGGGAAGTCTACCGCAAGCAGGTGGCGCGAATCGCGAGGCTCTCGGAGTGTACGGAGACCGAAGTAGCACGGCGGGCGATCAATCTGGCGGAGGAGGCAAAGAAGCAGCCGGTGGTGGACGCGCGCGTGTACCTGCGGCGCGCGCACGTCGGGTATTATCTGATCGACCGGGGATTCGATGAGCTGAAGGCGAAGATCGGCTACCACCCGCGCCTGATCGATCGGCTTCGCTTCAGTCTGCGGCGTAATGCCGACGATTTCTTCATTGGCGGCATTGAGATTCTCACCGTTGTCCTGATTGCGGCTGTTCTTCTTCCGCTGATTCCCAACTACTCAATTTTTGGCGGACTCACGGTTGCGTTTCTGATGCTGCTGATTCCGGCGACGCAGGGCGCGGTGGATCTGGTGAACAACACCATCTCCTCGTTGTTTCGGCCTCTGCCGCTGCCGAAGATCGATCTGACGGAGGGTATTCCGGCGGACTACACCAGCATGGTTGCGGTGCCGACGCTGCTGCTGAAAGAGGATCAGGTTCGCGAACTGGTGCAGGAGCTGGAGGTGCGCTGCCTGGCCAATCCCGATCCCAACCTGCACTTCGCGCTGCTGACGGATCTGCCGGACTCGGTGACGCGGCCTCGCGAGAACGATACCGATCCTCTGGTGACGCTTGCCGTTCGCCTGATCAACGATCTGAACGACCGCTACAAGGATCAGAAAAAGTATGGGCGGTTCCTGCTGCTGCACCGCCACCGCATTTTCAACGCGCGCCAGGGCGTGTGGATGGGGTGGGAGCGGAAGCGCGGCAAGCTGCTCGACCTGAACAATCTGCTCACCGGGCATTTCGACGCATTTCCGGTGAAAGCGGGCGATACGAGCGTGCTGCGCAGGGTGCGCTACATCATTACGCTGGATTCGGACACGCAGCTGCCGCGCGGGACGGCACATTCGTTAGTGGGGGCGATGATGCATCCGCTCAACCGGGCGATCATCGATCCCGAGCGGCGCATCGTCACGCAGGGCTACGGCATCCTGCAGCCGCGGGTGGGGGTGAGCGTGCATTCCGCGGCGCGGTCGCGCATGGCGAACATCTACTCCGGCCAGACGGGCTTCGACATTTACACGCGCGCGATTTCGGATGTCTACCAGGACCTCTATGCGGAGGGCAGTTTCACCGGCAAGGGCATTTACGAAGTAGCGACGCTGCGCGCAGTGCTGGAGAAGCGGTTTCCCCGCAACGCGCTGCTGAGCCACGATCTGATCGAGGGCGCCTACGCACGGGCGGGGCTGGCCACCGATGTCGAAGTGATCGACGACTACCCCTCGCATTACAGCGCCTACACACGGCGCAAGCATCGCTGGGTGCGCGGAGACTGGCAGATCGCGCAGTGGCTTTTCTCGCGGGTGCCGGACGAGACGGGCCACTTCGTCCGCAACCCGATCTCGACCATTTCGCGCTGGAAGATTCTCGATAATCTGCGGCGCTCGCTGGTGGAACCGGCCACGATGATTCTGCTGGTTGCCGGATGGCTCGGGCTACCGGGAGGGGCAATCTACTGGACGCTGGTCACGCTGCTGCTGCTCTTCATTCCGGTTTTCATCCAGCTGATCTTCGGAGTGGGTCGGTCGATGTTCGCCGAGCAGGAAGGCGCCACCAACGACGTTCTTACAGGTTTCCAGCAGTCGTTGTTCACTACTCTGCTGACGCTTGCGTACCTGCCGCACCAGACGATGATGGCCATCGACGCGATTATCCGCGCTATGGTCCGGCGCATGGTCACGGGCCAGCGTCTGCTGGAGTGGGAGACCGCGGCTGAAGCCGAATCATCGCAGCGGCGCTTGTCGACCGTCGACCGGTACCTTGCCTTCACACCGCTGGTGGCGGTTCTGATCGGCGCTGTGCTCGCGATCTTACGTCCGGTTGCGCTGATTCCGGCGGCGCCGATCCTGGTACTGTGGGGCTTTGAGAACGACATCACGCGCTGGCTGAACCGGCCACCGCGCGAGCCGCGCCAGCAACTGCATGCCGAGGACAGCCTGTTTCTGCGCGAGCATGCACTGCGCGTATGGCGGTTCTTCCATGAATTCGGGGGCGAGCGCCACAACTACCTCATCCCGGATAACGTGGAGGAGGATGGACTGTTCGAAGCCGCGCGGGTCTCGCCGACGAATCTGGGGCTGCTGTTTAACGCTCGGCAGGCGGCGTGCGAATTTGGTTTCCTGACGGTTCCGGAGTTTGCCGACCTGATGCAGCGCAGCTACGCCACAATGGCGAAGCTGCCTCTGTTCCGCGGGCATCTTTATAACTGGTACACGACCGACACGCTGGAGCCGTTGCACCCGATCACGGTTTCTTCTGTCGACAGCGGGAACTTTGTCGCGTCGCTGTACACGGTGAAAACAGGAGCCCTCGACCTGCTCCAGCGTACGCTGTTGGATGCGAGGCTCTTCCCGGGGCTCGCGACGCATCTGCGGCTTCTGCGTTCGCTGAAAGGTCTGCCCGCATCGCTGACGCAAATGCAGGTTCCCGAAGACACGGCCAGCCCGGACGAATGGCTGACGTGGGTTCTGGCACCGGAGACGCTGGCGGCTTTCGAGGAGGTGGCACCGTACACGGAGCCTTCGCTTGACGAAGTCCTCTACTGGTCCAACGAAGTCCGCGCGCGGATTGCGGCCATCGCTGCGCTGGTGCGGGACTATGCTCCGTGGCGCAATCCGGCATACGCTTCGATCCGCGGCATCGTACGGGAGCGGCTTGCCGGCGATAACGCCGTCCGGGTGACCACACCGGAACCCGATGCGGCACCGATGCCGTCGCTGGAAGACGCGGTTGCCGTTGCTGAGGCGTTGGCTCAGCGTCTCAGCCGTCCGCAACTTATGCCGGAATCGGCCGAGACCGCAGCGCTGATCGAGCAGTTCCGCATGGATGTGACGGCGGCTGCCGGGCGGCTGAGGGCATTGGTCGAGAGCCTGCGCTTTGTTTCCGATGAATCCGGGCGCCTGGCCGACGAGACGGACTTCGCATTCCTGGTAAACAAGGATCGTTTACTGCTCTCGATCGGGTATGAGTTTGCGACCGCCAAAATCCACTGGGCCTGTTACGACATGCTGGCGTCGGAAGCGCGCATCGCGACGTACATCGCGGTTGCGCGCGGCGAATTGTCGCAGCAGGGGTGGTTCAAGATGTCGAGGGTGCACACCCAGGCTTACGGTTGCTCGGTGTTGCTGTCGTGGACGGGCACGATGTTCGAGTATCTGATGCCGGCGCTGTGGATGCGGAGCTATCCGGAGACGCTGCTGACGAAGTCGCTCCTCGGTGCGGTGGAAATTCAGCGGTCGTTCGCGAAGGCGAACAATCTGCCTTACTGGGGGATTTCGGAGTCGGGTTACGCGGCAAAGACCGACCAGGGCCACTATCACTATCAGGCGTACGGCATCCCGCAAATCGCGCTGAAGTGGGACGCGACCGTGGGTCCGGTTCTCTCGCCGTACTCGACTTTTCTGGCTCTGAACGTGGAGCCGACGGCGTCGATCCGCAACCTGCGGCGCATGGCGGTGGAAGGTTACACCGGCGCCTTTGGCTTCTATGAAGCGATCGACTTTACCGGCAATAAGCCGGTGGCGGTGCGCGAGTGGATGGCGCACCACCAGGGCATGTGCATTCTCGGGCTGCTGAATCTGCTCGAAGAGAATGCAGTGCAGCGTTGGTTCTATGAGAACGCGCAGATGCGCTCGGTGGAACTGCTGCTGCACGAGAAGCCGATGCGCGAGGTGAAGTCGAAAGGGACGCCGGCACCTTCACCGACGAAGAAAGCGAAGAAACCGGTGGCTTTGAAGAAGGCTGGATAGGGGCGCTCAGCCTCCCAGGACCTTGCGGTGGCCGTCGTGGACCGCGAGCACTTTGCCGGCTCGGCTCGGGTCGGTTGACCACGTTTTTGAGACTTCGGTGATGAATTGTTCGCCCGAACGGGCCTGGAGCGCGGCCCTGTAGTTCGGGTACGCCGCACTCAGCGAGTGGAGCAGCGCCATTCTCTCGCGAAAGCAGGCGGACCAGTCTGCGAACTTCACCCAGTTTGCCTGGACCGAAACCCAGGCGCCGTGCAGGTATTCCCGGGTTGGCAGGGACACGGTTTCGGTTCCGGCCAGGGGCGGATGGGCCTGTTTCTGGCCGAACAGATTGTTCGCCTCGGCGGCGAGATGCGACATGCCCCAGCCCGATTCCAGCGCGGCCTCACAGGCGGCGTATTCGGGAAACAGATGTCCAGCCGCACGCGCGGCCTCGATTGCTTTGGTTAGAAATTGCTCCTGGACTGATCCCATTGCTTGCTTTCTCCTCTCGCGGGCAACAAAAAAGGCGGAGCCATGGATGGCGTCCGCCTGCTTTTTTCTGCAGATTCTATTGTTGGAGGGTGGGGGGAGCATCTCAAGCGCCATCTGCGCTCGCGTCAAACTAAGGTCACGTGCGGTTTCCTGCCGGATCGTAGCCCAGAATTGGGCCGAGCCAGCGCTCCACTTCGGGGAGCGTCATGCCTTTGCGATGGGCGTAGTCGGCGACCTGATCGCGATCGATTTTGCCGACGGCGAAGTAGCGCGATTGAGGGTGGGCGAAGTAGAGGCCGCTGACGCTCGATCCGGGCCACATGGCGAACGACTCGGTGAGCTGGATGCCGGTTTTCGCTTCGACGTCGAGCAGGCTCCAGATGGTGCCCTTTTCGGTGTGGTCGGGGCACGCGGGATAGCCGGGGGCCGGGCGGATGCCGCGATACTTCTCCGCGAATGAGGTCGTCGTGGCTGAGGTGTTCCGCGCAGCCGTAGCCCCATTCCTCGCGGACGCGCTTGTGCAGACACTCGGCGAAGGCTTCGGCGAGGCGGTCGGCGAGAGCTTCGGCCATGATGGCGTTGTAGTCGTCGTGCTGCGCGTGAATTTCTCGACCAGCTCCCTGAGGCCGATGCCGCTGGTGACGGCGAAGGCGCCGATGGTGTCGTGCAGGCCGGTTTCTTTGGGGGCGATGAAGTCGGCGAGCGAGCGGCAGGGCTCACTGCCCTCGCGGTTGGCCTGCTGGCGGAGGAAGTGGAACCTGGTCTGGACGGGTGCGTGCGTGTTGCGTCGGTGTAGAGCTCGACATCGTCGCCGATCGCGTTGGCGGGGAAGAATCCGTAGACGGCGCGCGCGGTGAGCAGTTTTTCGTCGACGATGCGATCGAGAAGACGTTGCGCCTCGGCGAAGAGCTGGCGCGCCTGTTCGCCCTGTCTTTCGTCGTCGAGAATGCGCGGGTAGATGCCCTTCAGCTCCCAGGTGTGGAAGAAGGGGCGTCCAGTCGATGTAATTCGCGGAGCGTCGCGAGCGGGAAGTTGTCGAGGACGCGCACGCCGGTGAAGGACGGAGTCGGGATGTCTTCTGCTCGCCACTCGATGGCTGTGCGGCGGGCACGCGGCCTCGGGCAGCGGAAGCATCGGCTGCTTTGGCGCGGCGTGCGCTTTGCGGACGCGCCGCGTAGTCGGCGCGGATGCTGGGCGACGAAGGCGGCCTTGTTCTCGTCGCTGAGCAGGCTGGTGGTGACGGGAACGGCGCGGCTGGCGTCGAGCACGTGGACGACGGGCTGGCTGTAGTGCGGCGCGATCTTGATGGCGGTGTGCGCGCGGCTGGTGGTGGCTCCGCCGATGAGCAGGGGCAGCTTGAATTCCTGGCGCTCCATCTCGCGCGCGACGTGCACCATCTCGTCGAGCGAGGGAGTGATGAGGCCGCTGAGGCCGATGAGGTCGGCCTTCTCGGTTCTGGCGCGTTCGAGGATTTTCTCCGCCGGGACCATGACGCCCATGTCGATGACTTCGTAGTTGTTGCAGGCGAGCACGACGCCGACGATGTTCTTGCCGATGTCGTGGACGTCGCCCTTGACGGTGGCGAGCACGATCTTGCCCTGGGCTTTGCACTTCGTGGCCGGCGGCGACCATGGCTGCTTTCTCCGCCTCCATGAACGGCGTCAGGTAGGCGACGGCTTTCTTCATGACGCGGGCGGATTTGACGACCTGGGGCAGGAACATTTTGCCGGCGCCGAAGAGATCGCCGACGACGCCCATGCCATCCATCAGCGGGCCTTCGATGACAGCGAGCGGGACGGCCGAGTTTGACGCGCGCTTCTTCGGTGTCGGCTTCGATGTAGGTGTCGATGCCCTTGACCAGCGCGTGCGAGAGGCGCTGCTTCGACGGTGCCGTGGCGCCATTCTTCGGTCTTCTTTTCGATGGCGGCCGAGTCGGTGCCTGCGGACTTTGAGCTTTTCGCCGAAGTCGACCAGGCGCTCGGTGGCGTCGGGGCGGCGGTTGAGCAGGACGTCTTCGACGAGCGTCTTGAGCTCGGGCTCGATCTCTTCGTAGACTTCGAGCATGCCGGCGTTGACGATGCCCATGTCCATGCCGGCGGCGATGGCGTGATAGAGGAACGCCGAGTGCATGGCCTCGCGGACTTTGTTGTTGCCGCGGAAGCTGAAGGAGATGTTGGAGACGCCGCCGCTGACCTTTGGCGTGGGGCAGGTTCTCTTTGATCCAGCGCGTGGCGTGGATGAAGTCGACGGCGTAGTTGTTGTGCTCCTCCATGCCGGTGGCGACGGTGAGGATGTTGGGATCGAAGATGATGTCTTCGGGCGGGAAGCCGACCTCGTCGACGAGGATGCGGTAGGCGCGCTCGCAGATGCGGATGCGGTCTTCGAAGGTGGCGGCCTGGCCCTGCTCGTCGAAGGCCATGACGACGACGGCGGCGCCGTATTTGAGCACCGTGCGCGGCATGCTCGCGGAACTTCTCCTCGCCTTCTTTGAGCGAGATGGAGTTGACGATGCCTTTGCCCTGCAGGCATTTCAGGCCGGCTTCGATGACCTCCCACTTGGAGGAGTCGACCATGAAGGGGACCTTGGCGACTTCGGGCTCGCTGCCGAGCAGCTGCAGGAAGCGCGGACATGGCGGCGACGCCGTCGATCATGCCCTCGTCCATGCAGATGTCGATGACGTTGGCGCCGTTCTCCACCTGCTGGCGCGCGACGCTGACGGCTTCTTCGTACTTGCCTTCCTTGACGAGCCTGGCGAATTTCGGCGAACCGGCGACGTTGGTGCGCTCGCCGATCATGATGAAGACGTCCTGCTGCTGGGTGAAGGGCTGGGAGCCGGAGAGCCGGAGGGGGCGGAACTCAGCGACGGCCGCGGGCGTTTCGATATCGAGGGCGGTGGCCGTCTGGTGGGAGTGGCCGTGATCGCCGAGAGTCGCGCGGTTGCATGGTCCGTCGAGCGCTTTGGCGATGGCGGCGATGTGCTCGGGCGTGTTGCCGCAGCAGCCGCCGGCGATATTGATGAGGCCGCCGCGGGCGAAGTCGCCGAGATAGCGCGCCATGTCGCCGGGGCCGAGATCGAAGCCGGTGGCGCGAGAGCGGATTGGGCAGGCCGGCGTTGGGATAGCAGGAGATGGCGACGTCGGCCTTCTCCGACAGCTCCTCGAGGAAGGGATACATCAGGTCGGGGCCGAGCGAGCAGTTGAGGCCGACGGAGAAGGGCTTGACGTGCTCGACGGCGTTCCAGAAGGCCTCGATGGTTTGCGCGGAGATCATGGTCTCGCCGCCGCGGCCGACGGCGGCGGAGATCATGATGGGCAGTTCCTTGTTCTTTGCGGTGAGGCCGTCCTCATCGAAGACTTCGCGGATGGCGACGAGCGCGGCCTTGGCGTTGAGCGAGTCGAAGATGGTTTCGACGAGCAGCAGGTCGAGCCGCCGGCGATGAGGGCGCGCACCTGCTGCGCGTAGGCGGTCTTCACCTGGTCGAAGGTGACGACGCGGAAGCCGGGATCGTCGGCGTCGGGGGAGTTCGAGAGCGAGACGGTGAGGGGTCCGATGGCGCCGGCGACGAAGCGCTGGCGGCCGGTTGCGGTTGCCGACGCGGTCGGCCCACTCGCGGCACTGGCGCGCGGATTGCTCGTTGATCTCCCAGGCGAGGTCGTTGAGGAACTTGTCGTCGATGATCTTCTGGTAGAAGGCGGGATCTTTGCGGCCGCCGTGCTCGCGGGGATCGTCGACGAAGAACTCGCTCTGGGCGATGCTGGTCGCGCCGAAGGTGTTGGTCTCGATGATGTCGGCGCCGGCTTCGAGGAAGCGGCGATGGATGTCGCCGATCATCTTCGGCTGGGTGAGCGAGAAGAGGTCGCCGTTGTTGAGCAGGTCCTTGTTCGCGTCGCGGAAGCGCTCGCCGCGGATATCGGCTTCCGTCATGCCGTAGGTGCGGATGGTGGTGCCCATGGCGCCGTCGATGATGGCGATGCGCTGTTGGAGGATCTTGTGAAGCGGATGCTGAGCGTTGGTTGTCATGTTTGCTGGGCCGCTTGGGGCGGCGGTTGAAACGCCATCAACACGAGTATGGCGTTTCGTTCCTTTGATGGTATCGAATTGCCTGGCGGATTCCTGAACCGAGCGGGGGCGAGCGGCGGTTTGCGGGCATCTCGAACGTCAAATCCTGCTGTGAACGGCGGGGAACTTGCTTCTGGCGAAGGACCGAGATCCAGGTTACTGGGATGGCGTTCCTCGGTCGCCCGCAGTCGATCGAGCCGATCGCGCCGATCGCAGCTTCGATTTCAGCCCCTGTTGTTCACGTTGCTTCCGTTCCACGGGCCGACGCCGGCGTGCGAGGACTCGGTTGACTCGCACTATCATGCTCTCCAGTTCTTGGAGGAGAACCGAGTTTCTGCAGAGGGCATCATGCTCCCGAGCAGAGCCTCCCGACGCCTGGTAGAGGAAGTACATCGCGCGATCGATGAGATCAGAGGAATGAAAAATGCGCGAATACTCCTCGGGAGCGAAACGTTTCTGTGGCTTCCACGAGCGAACCAGGATCTCAGTCAGTCTCTCGTCATC
The DNA here is from genome assembly GCA_963796895.1 of uncultured Acidobacteriaceae bacterium. Lineage (GTDB taxonomy): Bacteria > Acidobacteriota > Terriglobia > Terriglobales > Acidobacteriaceae > Palsa-343. The sequence continues at coordinate 66,524 of CAWCNN010000007.1, read as the reverse complement.
GAGTGAGCGCAAGGTCGTCATGGTTTCCGCGAATCGATCATCCTGCACCGCTTTTTCTGTGACGCGACGTCCGACAATCGGCATAGGAAGATAGTAGCGCCGTCTGCTACTTCACCGAATCGGACTGCGCCGCGAGCTGGCCCGGCATGCCGACGGCCGGCACGAGCATGTCTTCTTTGCGCATGACCAGATTGGTGGCGTTCAGGCTGGCCAGTTCGAAGCCGTGCCCGTGAGTAATGGCATCGGTGGGGCAGGCCTCGACGCAATAACCGCAGAAGATACAGCGGTTGTAGTCGATGTTGTAGACCCTGGCGTAGCGTTCGGCGCTGGAGATGCGCTTTTCGGCAGTATTTTCGGCCGCTTCTATATAGATACAGTTCGAGGGGCAGGCGGCGGCGCAGAGGAAGCAGGCGACGCACTTCTCGAGGCCGTTTTCGTCGCGCTGGAGGACGTGGGCGCCGCGAAAACGCTCCTGCAGCACCGCGCCGCGGGTGGGCCCGGGCCCGTCGGGGTAGTTTTCGACCTCGGTAGGCTGAAAGATCTCGCGAAAGGTGATGCTCATGCCCTTGGCGATGGCGGCAGCGTTGCGAACGATCGACATATTCTTAGTATACGGAAGGGTCGCGGCCTCGCCATCGGCCGGAAGCACCACCGGTAACGATGTCGAACAGTGGTTCCCTCGTGCTATCCTCGGGCCAGGTAATCCCGATGCGCCGCACCCCATTCAACCCGGCCGGTTTCAGTCGCAAGAGCTGGAATGGGTCTTTTGTGCGTGCCATGGCTCCTCGCCGTTATCGGCGCATCCTGCCGACCCGCACGCGACCGAGTCTCTTCGGCAGCGACTAGTCATCGCTGCCCTCGACGCCGCTCGCGCCGCGTCGTGTACGAAGATGACCTCTCTCACCCGCATCGCCATCGTTTTTGCGCCGTCCGCCGGTGGCTTGACCGCCCGCAACCCATTGCCAAGGAGAGACCATGACTGTCATGACCGCAGCGAACGAAATGCTTGCAAAGTACGGCCCAAAGATCAAAACGCCACTGCCGGGTCCTGAGGCGCGCCGCATTGTCGAAGCCGACGACCGCCTGATCTCGCCCAGCTACACGCGGTCGTATCCGCTGGTGGCAAAGCGCGGGCGGGGGGTGCGCGTCGAAGACGTGGACGGCAACGAGTTCCTGGACTTTGCCGCTGGGATCGCCGTTGTTTCGACCGGACACTGCCATCCGGAGGTGGTGGCCGCGATTCAACAGCAGGCCGGTGAGCTGATTCACATGTCGGGGACGGACTTTTATTACGAGAGCCTGGTGACTCTGTCCGAGAAGCTTTCCTCCATTGCGCCGATGCCCGGGCCGCACCGCTTCTACTATGGCAACTCCGGCGCCGAGGCTGTCGAGTGCGCCCTGAAGATCGCCCGCTACCACACGGGGCGGCAGAACATCATTGCGTTCTTTGGGGCCTTCCACGGCCGCACGATGGGGGCGCTTTCGCTGACCGCGTCGAAGCCGCAACAACGGCGCCGCTTTGCGCCGCTCGTGCCTGGCGTGACGCACATCCGGTATCCCTACGCTTATCGGGGGTGTTCGGGCGGCCCGCAGGAAGAAGAGACGTTCGCGCTGGGCTGTGCGCGCTACATCGAAGAGAAGCTCTTCCACACAACGCTGGCGCCGGAAGAAGTGGCTGCGATTTTTGTCGAGCCGATTCAGGGCGAGGGCGGGTATGTGGTGGCGCCGACGATCTTCATGAAAGAACTGCGCCGCATTTGCGACAAGTACGGGATTCTGCTGGTTGCCGACGAGGTGCAGTCGGGCGCGGGGCGTACGGGTAAGTGGTGGGCGATCCAGCATACGGGTGTCGAGCCGGATATCGTGTGCATGGCGAAGGGCATTGCCTCCGGCATGCCGCTGGGCGTTTGCATGACGCGAGCGGCGATTATGGACTGGAAGCCGGGGTCGCATGCCTCGACGTTCGGCGGGAACCCGGTGTGCATTGCGGCGGCGCTCAAGACCATTGATGTTCTGGAGCGTGAGGGCGTCGCGAATGCGAAGACTCAGGGAGAGAAGATGTTTTCCCGGCTGCGAGAGTGGCCGAAGAAGCATCGGATCATCGGGGAGGTTCGCGGGCGCGGACTGATGATCGGCATCGAGATCGTGAAGGATCAGGGCACGCGCGAGAAGGCTCCGGAACTGCGGGACAGGATTGTGGATCTGGCGTTCGAGCGCGGGCTGCTGATTCTGGGCTGCGGCGAGAACTCGATCCGTCTGGCTCCGCCGCTGCTGGTGAAAGAGCAGGAAGCGGCGATTGCGCTGGACATTCTGGAAGAGTGCGTGGCTGTGGCCGGGAAGTGAGCATTTGAACGAGAGAGGGGCGGGATCGGTATCTCCGTTCCCGCCCGTTCCGCTTCAGCGGTCTCGCCCGTTGCCGTGTCGGGACGAACGCCTGGCCTGCTTGCCGAAGAAGACCCCGGCGGCCAGGAAAACGGCAGAAATGGCGGCATTGGCGAGCCCCATCCGCAGCTTGCCGTGGTACATGGCAAGCGCCGCGTTCAGAAACCAAACCGCGGCGCCCAGATACCAGATCCAGTTGAAATTGCGGCTCACTTTCTTATGGGATGCGCCTCTTCGGGCGCACGCTACCCTTCGTTTTCCAGAGTAAAACTTCACTTCTGCAGACACCGACTCGGCGGAGTTTGTTCCGCGTGGCGGCTGCATCGACCCGCGCCGACACGCCAGCCTTCCCTGTGCTACCATCCGTCTTTCTGTGAACGTGGGGTGATCGGGCTGCAAAAGACCCCTGTTCAGGAATGAATTTCGTATGCCGGACGAGGATCGCAGATCCGCGCTTTTCGGCACGCCAGTATCGCGCGCCGGAGCCAATCCCGCCTCCGAACAGACGCCACCCGCGACGCCTTCCCGAAATCCCTGTGCCAGCCGTCACAGTTCCTCGTGCGGAATTGATTTCTACTTGCCTGTTTTTGCCGGCGACGTCCTCGCGGCCTCACGTTTGCGGAGCCGCAATCCTTTTGTTTCTCCCAAATTTGTTTTTGAAGGAGCCGTCCATGAAAACCTACCAGGGAAGTGAGATCCGCAACGTAGCTGTAGTGGGGCATGCGCACAGCGGCAAGACGACGCTCGTCTCCGCTCTGCTGCATGCCGCAAAAATGACGCCCAGCCTCGGCCGCGTGGAAGACGGATCGGCCGTCACCGCCTACGACGAAGAAGACGTGGCCCGCGGGACCACGATGCAAAACGCCGTGGCCTTCGCCGAGTGGAACGGGGTGAAGGTCAACTTCATCGATACGCCCGGCTTCCATATGTTCGTGCACGAGGCCCGCAGCGCGATGCTGCCCGTGGAGGCAGCGCTGGTGACTGTGAACGCCGTCACCGGCGTCGAGCCCATGACCGAACGGGTCTGGAAATACGCGGAAGAATTCAATCTGCCGCGCGCCCTGGTGATCAATCAGATGGACCACCCGCGCGCTGCTGCATCCGCCGAATCGACGCTGAATACACTGTCGGAGCGCTTTGGGCGGCAGTGCATCCCGGTGCAGCTGCCGATTGCGGACGGCAAAGGCTTTGAAGGGGTAGTCGACCTGGTCACCATGGAGGCGTTTTTCTACACGCTCGGCGGTGACGGCCGCGGCAAGATCGGCGAGATTCCAGCGGGTCTGAAGGAGCCGGCGCAGCGCGCGCACGAGACGCTGGTGGAACTGGTGGCCGAAGGGAAAGACGAGCTGATGGAGGAATATTTCCGCGAGGGCACGATTCCGGAGCAGCATCTGATTACGGCGCTGCATGAGGCCATTCGCGAAGACCGGATCTTCCCGGTGCTGTATGCCAGCGGCCTGGGGAATATAGCAACTGATCACCTGCTGGATTTTCTGAAGGTGTATGCACCGGCGCCAATCGAGCGCGAGCCGATTGCGGCGCGGGCTGTCCTGCACACCGTTACTGCCGCCGCGAATGGTGGAGGCAATGGCGCCGCGGCCACGGCGGAAGGACAGTCGCCGGAGATCGTGATGCGCAAGGTGGACGACAAGGAGCCGCTGTCGCTGTATGTCTTCAAGACGATGACCGATCCGTTTGCCGGAAGAATCAGTTTCTTCAAGGTGTTCTCCGGGGTGCTGAAGAACGAGGCATCCGCACAAAACTACTCGCGACGCACGGCGGAGAAATTCTCGCACCTCTCGATCATGCAGGGCCGCACGGCGGTTGCGGTGGGTGAGCTGCATGCCGGCGATCTGGGGGCGGTGGCAAAGCTCCGGGAGACGCTGACGGGAGACACGCTGGGCGACAAGAGCGCGGAGATTTTCTTTGAGCCGGTGACGATGCCTGAGCCGGCGATGACGTGGGCAATCGAGCCGAAGTCGCGCGCGGACGAAGACAAGCTGGCTCCGGCCGTGCACAAGCTGATGGAAGAGGACCTGATGGTGCGTTTCTTCCGCGACCAGCAGACCAACGAGTTTCTGATTGCGGCTGCGGGCCAGCCGCACATCGAGGCTCTGGTGAGCAAGCTGCGCAAGCGCTACCACACGGAAGTCAACCTGAAGGCCCCGCGCGTGCCCTATCGGGAGACGATTCGCGGGCGCGCCGACGCCCAGGGACGCCACAAAAAGCAGACCGGCGGGCACGGCCAGTACGGCGACTGCAAGATCAAGATGGAACCGCTCGCGCGCGGCGCCGGCTTCGTATTCGAAAACGATGTGTTTGGCGGAGCCATCCCCCGCAACTTCATCCCCGCGGTGGAGAAGGGGATTCAGGAATCGGCGGCACGCGGCTACCTGGCTGGCTATCCGGTGGTGGATTTCAAGGCGATCGTCTACGACGGCAGCTACCACGACGTCGACTCCAACGAGCTGTCGTTCAAAATGGCGGGGCGGATTGCCTTCCGCAAGTGCATGGAGCAGGCTAAACCGGCGTTGCTCGAGCCCATCATGAGCGTCGAGATCGAGGCGCCGCAGGAGTTTGCCGGGGCGCTGATGGGCGATCTGAACCAGCGGCGGGGGCGCGTGCAGGGCATGGACGGGCTGGGAGCGAACACGGTCATCCGCGCCGAAGTGCCGATGGCGGAGATGCTGACCTATGGGCAGAGCCTGACGGCGATGACGCAGGGCAGGGGCAGCTTCCATATGGAGATGAATCACTACGACATCGTGCCGCAGTTGATCGCGGACAAGATCGTCGCGAATGCGAAGAAGCCTGCCGGGGACGAAGAGGAGGAGTAGCGGGTCGGATTCCCGATTTGGGACGGTGGAGGGTGAAGGAGGGGGTGGGGGTGGCAAAACCGATGGTGATTTGTTTTCAGTGACTTGCAGGAGTAACCCTGCCGGATGACTCGGGCAAGTGCTCTGGGATCTGGCAGATACATACCTGGTTGAGGGTGCCGCAGACTCGGCCGGGGTTGCGGCAAATTCGGCCTGGTTTGACCGATGTGACTGGTTCGGGACCAGATGGAGCAGGGTGGAAGTTGCGGTAAACCCGACCGGGTTTGCCGGGGACCCGTCTGAGTTTGCGGCAATCGCGGCCAGGTTTGTGGCAAAGGCGGTCGAGTGTGCCGCATAGGCGGCTGAGGGAAGCGGGACGGAAGAGGCAAGAAGCGGGGAAGGAAGAGGCGAGCGGCGGGACGAGCCAGTGAGGATGGGTGCGGGTGACAAAGCCTTATCTCCTTTCCAAAAGAAAAAGGCCGACGGGTGGCCGGCGGCCTTTTTTCTTTTTTACTCTCTATTATCAGAATACCAAGTCCAGCTATAAAACCTGCCAAATTTGTTGAGGTAAGTTGGTTTGTAAGTCCTGATAAGTGAGGCGTCGTTACTTTTGTGTTTTCCACAAAAGCTTGACAGATTTTGGGGAGAACCGCGGGCGGGCAGGTGGAGGATGGAATTGTTCATTCTTCAGGCAAAGGAAAGGCCCGCCGAATGGCGGGCCTGCTTTGTTCAGCCTGGACTTACTGGAACATCGCACCGACGACTTTCAGGATGGTCATGAGGATCCACCATCCCCAAACGGCGGTGGCGGCCTGACCCTTCTTAATGTTGCCGACGATCGCGCAGCCGATGGTGAGCAGGATGAGCGCCCAGATGGTGAAGACGTCGAGGGCGGTTCCCAGGGCGATGATGGTTTTCGGCATATCCGTGGGCAGGTAATACCCGATGTTCGTGCCGACGAAATTTTTCAGGTTAAATGAGTCAGGATCCACAAACCACGTGGTGATGATGCCTAATATCCCCTGGATGGACCAGGGCAGGGTGGCGTAGAACCAAACGGCCATCATCTGCCCGAATTTTGCCCGGCCGCCGAATCCGAAATTCACCGTGGCCATGAGGACCGCGGCAGCGATGAGGCCGACGAGCAAGGCCAAAATCGGGGTGGCGTAGAAGATGTACTTCGTGATGTTGGCGCCCATCTGCATGGCACGAGCCTGCTGATCGGAGGGCATCTGCTCGATGCGCTCCATCTGCTTCGGGCTTTCCTTGAGGGTGTTCTGGTAGGTTTTGTCCCACCCGATCTTCTGCTGGATCACAACGCCGAGCAGGATGGTGACGAGGACGCCGATGAGCCAGGGCAGCCACCAGCTCGAGCTGCGTTTGACGTCGGTAAACGTCTTCGAGGGGGCAACGAAGGCATCGATAACGCGCTGCATTTCGTTCAACGGCGGTGTGTTTGCATCTGGCTGAGCCATCGCTTCGGCCATGGAAATCCTCCGGAAGAAATCTGGACTGCTGAATCGGGATTTTTCTTAATTCGGGGAATTTTACTCCCGCTGTGCGGATCGAGGATGAAAAAGGTGGGTGCATAGATGCGGAGTCCATCCCTCGTCGGCGGAAGGCGTGCTCTTTGACGTTTTCCTGCCGGTCCAGTGGAGGTGGATCGTGCCGATCAGGAGGTGGGGGTGAGGGCAGGGAAGCGGCTGGAACGGAATGCGGAAAGATCGATTTGCGGCGGGCGGCCGAGGATCCACTGGCTGAGGACGCGGGCGGTTCCGGGGCCGAGCATGATGCCGTTACGGAAATGACCCGTGGCGATCCAGCGATTCTCTCCGGTTCGGTCGATGATGGGGAGGTCATCGCCGGAGCCGGGGCGGAACCCGATCCAGGTCTCGGCGACGGTGGCGTCGTGCAGAGGGGGCCAGAGATCGATGGCTTTAGCAAAGAGTTCCCGGATGCGAAGGGCGTCGACGGTGCGATCGAAGCCGGCATCCTCCACGGTGGATCCGATGGTGTAGCGATGGCCGCCGCGGGGGACGATGTAGACGCCCGGCGTGCGCAGGACGCAATCGATCTGCAGGGTGCCGGGGAGTTCGGCGGTGAGCATGTGACCCTTGCGCGGCATGACGGGCAGGGCGGGTTCGAGGCCAGGCGCCCAGGCGCCGGTGGCGTTGAGAAAGCGGCCGGCGGAAAAGGTGCCGGCGGTGGTTACGATTTCTGTGCCGTGCAGATCGGAGCGGGCGCTGAGGACGGGGGTGCGTTCGCGCAATTCGATTCCCGCAGCACGCGCGGCGGCCGGCAGGGCTTCGGCAAGATCCCAGGCGTCGAAACTGGTTTCTTCGAGGAGCAGGAAATGCCAGCCGTTCGCGCGTACTCCGGGCGCGCGATCCGCGACGGCGGCTTCGCTGAGGATGGTGGACGCGGGCGGGGGCTGGTGTACACCCTGGAGGGTGCTGGTGGTGCGGATAGGAATCTTCCTGTTGGAAAGAGCCTCGACCTGTTCCAGGAATGCGGGGTAGAGGGCCACGCTGAGACGAGCGAGGTCGCGGAGTTCGGGGGGATTCTCCGGATCCGAGGCAGCGAGCATGCCAGCGGCGGCGCGCGAGGCTTCGGACATGGCCTCACCCTGATCGAAGACGGTTACTTTCCGGCCATCGGCAGCGAGTTCCAGAGCCGTGGCGAGGCCGATGATGCCAGCGCCCGCGATCGCCACATCCCAGCTGTGCATACAGCGATTTTAATCCGCAGGAAAGGGGGAGCGCGGAGAGTAGCTCACCGGTGACGATCCATAGTGATCCGTGTGCAAGTACCGATGCGTGTAACTTTCGATGTAATTCGCGAAGGCCTGTCGTTATTGGAGATTTGTGCGGTCGCGCGTGGGAGGTTGCTGCCGGGATCCCAATATATTTGCGGGAAGAATCTTCCCTTGCATGCGCGCATTTTTACCGGGTCGGCGTGGAGGGAGGCTGCCGTCAAATGTGGAAATTCTGCGTGGTGGTTCCAGAAGGATGGCTCTGTTAGCGGTCCCCTGCGCATAGCACGAAGGTAACTGCGCAGTCACCGGAGTTGGATATTTGCGTGCACAGGCGTCGATTAAAATCTCGCAAGACTGATCAACGGTTCTGAACAGATTGCATCAGCGGGGCCATCGGAATCTGCTTCCGATGTAAGCCCGCCCAGGCCCAGCTTTTCCCACCCCCCTGAGGAAAGCCACACTCGGCGTGAGCCGAGTGGCAAGAACGACTGTCTGCACGATTTGAGGTGAGGTGGATGTACCAGGTCCCCGTTCGTTTCTCGTCGGAATCCGGATCGGATCGGCGTGGTGGTTTGTGGTCGGATAGCCGTTTTGGGAAGGGAAGAGACGGGAAGGTGCTCCCCCGGGCCCGGCGATCGCGCCGGTATCTTTTCTATGCCGGCCTGCTGGTCGGCTTCTGCATGCTGCTGGCTTTTGTGGGTTGCGGAGCCCAGGCGGGGAGCGGACAACTGGTAGCGGCGCTGAGCGGCGTGAATTTTGGCGCAGTGACGGTGGGACACAGCACGACGTCGACGGCGTCGTTCACGAACACCGGCACGGGCGCGGTTGAAATTTCGAGCGTCAACATCGCGGGCGGTTCGTTCAAGCTGGCGGCTGGGGAGAGTTTTCCGATCACGGTCGCGGCCAAAGCGACCTACAGCATTCAGATTGAGTTCAGCCCTTCGGTGGTGGGGCAGGCAAGCGGAATCATCACTGTCATGAGCAACGCTGCGGCTACACCTCCAACCGTGAATCTGACCGGACTTGGCGTGAGCGCACCCGCACCCGCGGGGGTTTTGAGCGGGATTACGTGCAATACGTCGTCGATGGTGGGTTCGGGAACGGACAATTGCTTTGTGGCGCTGAGTGGCCCGGCCGCGAGTGGCGGTTTGACGGTCGACCTGGCAAGCAGCATCAACGCGGTGACGGTGCCGGCGAGCGTTACAGTTCCCGCCAGCACGAACGGCGTTGGGTTCGTGGCGAACGTGGCCGCGGTTTCGGCGACACAGTCGGCCGTTCTGACCGCGACTGCCGGGGGGCAATCGGAATCCTTTGCTCTCCAGCTGGACGCGGCGCTTCGCATCCTGACGGCCAGCACATCTCAGGTGTCATTCGGTACGGTCGCCATCAACTCGACGGCGACGCAATCGGTCGTGCTGACTTCGTCGGGGACTCAGGCGGTCACGATTCAGTCCTCATCGCTGCGGGGCACGGGGTACGGCATCAGCGGGGTTACACTGCCGGTTGTTTTGAGCCCGGGCCAGGCTGTGGTTATGACCATCCAGTTCAGCCCGAGTGCGTCGGGAAATACGAACGGGAAGCTGACGCTGACCACGAACGGTTCATCGGGCAAGACTGTGGCCATCAGCCTGAGCGGGAGCGGCGCAGGGACGTCGGGGGGCGGAGGGTCGGGTGGAGGCAGCGGCACGCCGTTCCCGGCTTCGCTCTCCTGCAGCAGTGCGACGATGACGGGTTCCGGTGTGGACGACTGCAACGTGACTCTGAGCGCGGCGGCGACGGCGGGCGGGGTGGTGGTGAACCTGGCCAGTAACAACGCGGCTTTTATGGTTCCCGCGAGCGTGACGGTTCCAAGTGGCGGAATCAGCGCCGGGTTCACGGCAACGGCTGCGGCCGTGAGCAGCGTTCAAACGGCAACGTTGACAGCTACTGCGAACGGAACGTCGCAGACGTTTGCGGTGCAGCTGAACGCAGCGGGGGCATTTCTGAGCGCGAGCCAGGCCAGCGTGTCGTTCGGCAATGTATCGCTGAACAGCCTGGGGCAACAGACATTAATTCTGGCTTCGACGGGTACGCAGCCGGTGACGGCGAGTGCGGCCGTGCTGACGGGAAGTGGTTTCTCGATGTCCGGAGCAGCGTTCCCGGTCACGCTGAACCCGGGCCAGTCGGTGACGCTCGATCTGGAGTTTATTCCGACGCTTGCGGGAGCGGCATCGGGGCAGATCACGATCACGAGCAACGCTACGTCGGGCGGAACGCTGGTGATTCCGCTGAGTGGAACGGGGGCAGTTCCCTACGAGGTGAATCTGACATGGGACGCTCCGGCGAGTTCCGCCGATGCGGTGGCAGGTTATAACGTGTACCGCTCGCTAAGCGGGACGTCGTCCTACCAGCTGCTGAATACTGCGGTCACCGGCACGACGAGCTTTACCGATACGACGGTGGATAACGGGCAGTCCTACGTTTACTACGTGACCAGTGTCGACGGTTCCGGTGTGGAAAGTACGCCTTCGAACGCATTCGATGTGACGATTCCGTGAGGAGAAGCCGGGCGATGGGGTACGAAGTGACGCGGAGGCTGCGGTTCGGGGTGAAAACCGGCACCGAAGGGGCGGCGGTTTCGAGGAAATCGGGGATCCAGTTTGACGGTGTGGATATCCGGGTAGATTTCGGTAAGAAAGCCACGGGATGCCGACGGTATAATCGAGATCCGGGCCAGCTGCGACAGCGAACGAAAGAGCCCGTCCGAGAACTTCAACAGGATCAGCTTCCGGCAGTAAGCGCGCGGGGATGCCTCTGCGCGGACTCGCCTGGTGCGACGTACGCCAACGCCAACCCAGACAGGTGTGGATTCGAACTGCAGATCCCCTCCCGGTCGGACGGAAAAACACCATGGTTGCATTAGCAAACGGTCTCCCGACGCCCATCCGCATCCTGATTGCGGACGACCATCCTCTTTTCCGGGACGGACTGCGGCGGCTGCTGCAGGCGGAGCCGGGCTTTGAGGTGGTTGGCGAAGCTTCGGACGGCGACGTGCTCGTTGATCTGGTGCGGAAGACCAAGCCGGATATTCTTCTGCTGGATCTTTCGATGCCACGCCAGAATGGCATGGAAGTGCTGCGGGAACTTTCCGCAGCGCGGCTGCCGGTGCGGACCCTGTTGTTGACGGCGTCGATCGAGAAGGCGCAGATCGTGCAGGCGCTGAAGCTGGGGGCGTATGGGGTCATCATGAAGGAATCCACGACGCAGCGGCTGTTCGACAGCATTCAGTGTGTGATGGCGGGACAGTACTGGGTGGGCCGGGAGAGCGTGACCGACCTGGTGCGGGCGCTGCGCAGCGTGTCGCCCGCGGAGGATGGACCTCGGGCGCGCGACTACGGGCTAACGACCCGGGAGCTGGAAATTGTAACGCTGGTGGTGGCGGGTTATTCGAATCCGGATATCGCGCAGCGATGCTCGATCAGCGAGCAGACGGTGAAGCACCACGTCAGCAACGTATTCGACAAGCTGGGCGTGTCGAATCGACTGGAACTGGCCCTTTTCGCCGTCAATCATCGACTGACGGCGGCGGCAGCATCCTGACGGAGAATCCACAGGGGGAGAAGTATTTCTCGACGTGGGAGAAACGCGGAGGATGGCTGGAGCACCACTCGAAGTGCTCGCCATTCGCGGCTGGGCACGCTCGGTAACACACCATGGTTCCACTGAAGTAGCACTATGCAGTCATATGACGATAGTACTGTCGGGCCATTGCTGTCCCCTGGGAACTGCCCTAACGCTGAACTTCGAATGTCGGCACAGTAAGTTTGTGCGTGGACGCAGCGGAAAAGAGGGCAGGAGAGGGGATGGATTCGGATCAGGCCTACAGCGCGACCAATTCAGAAATCCCCCGAGCACGGCGGTATGAAATTGGCACCGCGATCCGATTTCGTGTCCGCGGGGAACGGGAGTGGCACGAAGGGGCTAACAGAAAATATCAGCGTGTCCGGGTTATTGATTCGATCCGGAAGAGCGCTGGACCCCCGGACCGCGATTGAGATGAGGTTTTTTCTTCCTGTTGAGCTGGACGGCGAATGCGCCGCGGAAGTTTTCTGCCGAGGGTTCGTGATCCGATCGTCAAAATGCCGGATTCCGGCTGGTACGTACACGATTGCTGCCAGGATTATGCATTCACGTTTTCTTCGCCAAATGAGCAGCAGGGATTACGCAGTCCAGGATTCGCTGCACGGCAATCGACGGTTGGTATTGTGAACAGTTTCTCCTGTTAAATCCGGACGTTGCAGAACAGGCAGGAGGCACCGGGTTTAGGACTCGGGGCCTCAGTTTTGAAGTTTCAATCTGTATGTGGAAAACGGGCGCTTGTAGCTCACAGGGCGGAGCTACGCTCAGGATGTAGATTGAGAGCGGAGATCTGAAGCAAAATGCCGGTCGCAGCCAACCCAGGAATTCAAATCGGTGACCAGCCTGCCTGGTGGGCGGTTTACACCCAGCACCAGCACGAAAAGACTGTCGCGGAGATGCTGACGGGCAAGGGGTTCGAGGTTTTCCTGCCGCTGCACGAGACCATGCGCCGCTGGAAAGACCGGCAGAAGGTCCTCTCGCTGCCCTTGTTCCCGGGTTATGTGTTTGTGCGCGGGGTGATGAGCCGGAGATTGCAGGTCGTGACGACGCCGGGGATTCACATGATCCTTTCGCGGGGGGAGCAGATTGAGGTGATTCCCGAGGGGGAGATTGATGCGATTCGGAAGGCGATCCAGGGTTCGTACCGGGTTGAGCCACATCCTTTCCTCAGGATCGGCGAACGGGTGAGAGTTACGCGCGGTTCTCTGGAAGGTGTTGAGGGGATTCTGATCCGCAAGAAGAATTTTTATCGGCTGATTCTCTCCGTAGATATGCTCGCGCAGTCCGTTGGTGTCGAGGTTTCAGCTTCGGATGTAGAGCCGTTGGGCGGGTCGAGCCCGAAAAACATACCGGCCGCGGGGTTGGATGTGGGCAGCGGAAATTTCCAGAAGAATTTTGCTTCCTCAGATCCGATTTACGATGCAACATTAGACAGCACCCATTAACATCGTTTGATCCTCAGAGCCGTCAAAGCTCAATTCACCGTTCTACAGCGGGAGGTCGCTGCTGGGCCGCCAGCCCATTCGCATTCCTCCAAAAGGTTGTTTCAGGTCATGAGATTCAAAACTGATTACGCTCTGGTTGCCGCAGCGATTCTGATGTTGGCTGTTGCCGGGAAGTTGCCGGCGCAGACTGTCGCGTCCAGTTCCCCCGCTCCGGAGTCGGCTTCGCCGACAGGAGCCGCCCCTGATCAGGTCACCCCCCCGCCGACAACCAAAGCTCATAACAACATCTATGTGATTGGCGACGACGACCAGCTGGAAATCAATGTCTGGAAAGAGCCGGAGCTGAGCAAGACGGTACCGGTCCGCTCCGACGGGAAGATTTCGCTGCCCCTGGTGGGCGAACTGCAGGCGGCGGGAAAGACTCCGGTCCAGCTGGAAGACGAGATTACGACCCGGCTGCGGAATTTCATCACCGAGCCGGCTGTGACTGTGATGGTCACGAAGATCAACAGCCTGAAGTTCAACGTGATGGGTGAGGTCATCAAGCCAGGATCCTATTCGCTCACAACGACCACGACGGTTGTGGATGCGATCGCGACAGCGGGAGGCTTCCGCGACTTTGCCAAGAAGAAGTCTATCTATGTTCTTCGTCCAAACCCCGATGGAACGGAGGCGCGCCTCTCCTTCAACTACAACGACTTTGTGAAGGGCAAGAGCACGAAGCAGAACATCCATCTACAGCCCGGAGACACAGTCGTGGTTCCATGAGAACCATTATGACGACGCGAATTCTTATTCTTCTTGCCATGCTGGCGGCGGTTCCCGGATGGTCGCAGGCGACGGGCGGCGGCAACAACGGCACGGACGAGCAGGCGGAGACCCCGGTGACCAACGACGGGATGCTGACGCCTCCGCCGGTGAGCGGTCAGGCCTTTCCCGTGCTGACGGGGGGCGAGGCACGCCGGAACTATCTGAATCTCGGGGTGACCGGCACGATTGCTTACGATAACAACGTCGAAGTGGGTTACAGCGCGGTAGCCAAGGGCGACATGATTTACTCGATCTGGCCGACGATCAGCCTGGATCGGAGTTCGCCGCGGCTTCGTGAGATCTTCAACTACAGTCCGGGATTCTCCGTTTACCAGCCCAGTTCGATCTTCAACGCCTCGGATCAGAATGCCACGACCAATCTGCAGTACCTGCTGACCCCGCATACGAACATCGCTCTGCAGGATAACTTCATTCGCACCTCCAGCCTGTTCAATCAGCCCTTCTCCTCGACGGCGGGCGTGATCACGGCAGGAGACCCCACTCAGACGACCGGGGCGATCGCGGCATTTGCCGATCGCATCTCGAACGCGGCCACGGCCCAGCTGACTAACCAGTCCGGCGATAACGGGATGTTCGGGTTGACCGCCAGTTATGGCATACTCGACTATCCCCAGGCTCAGCAGGTGGTTGGACTGTACAACTGCAACGTCGTACGAAGGCACTGCTTTCTTTACTCAGCGTCTGACGCGCCGGCAGTATCTGGGCGGTCAGGTGCAGCATGCCCGGATCGTAAGTTTTCTGAAGGGGACCGATAACGCGGTCCAGCGGGACAATATCTTCGGGTTCTACACGATTTATCTCCGCAACACGCAGCAGAGCACGCTTTCTTTGTCGCTCACCGGGGGTCCGGAGCACTATAACATCGCGCAGGCGCCCTACGCGCTGGTCGCAGCGTGGTTGCCGTCGGGGACGGTCGCGCTGGGATGGCAGGGGCACATCACCAGCGCATCGGCGAGTTATACCCATACCGTCACCGCAGGCGGCGGGCTTCCGGGCGCGTATACGGAAGATGCTGCGCAGGCGATATTTCGTCACCAGTTCTCGCCCACGTGGGCCATCAATGTTTCATCGCTCTATTCGCGCAACAAGAATCTGACGCCGACCTATTTGTTCGCCGAGCCGGGCGGTCATACGATCGCCGCGGGCACATCCGCCGATCACTTGCTGACCCGGAACCTCAAAATCTCATTTGGATACGACTGGATGGACCAGAGCTATACCGGGGTGGGAGCGCTGTCGCAGTTTCCCACCAGCAATCGCGAATATGGATCCGTCAGTTACCAGCTAACCCGACCTGTAGGAAGATAAGATGGCAGAAGTATTTGAGACAGAAGAAGACAAGAAACCGGATCTGCAGCGCTATCTGGATATCGGGCGCCGGCGCCACATGCATTTTCTGATTCCGCTGCTGGCGGGGTGGATGCTGGTATGGGGCCTGAGCTGGATTCTTCCGCCTCGCTACAAGTCGACGACGCAGATTCTGGTCGATGAGCCGGCGATGTCGAAGAATCTGATTGGCGTTGCGGTCGATCAGGGGCTGCAGGCGCGGCTGCAGACCATGCAGCAGGAAATCCTGAGCCGGACGCGGCTGCTGACGATCATTAACGCGATGCACTTGTACGACGGGGGGCGGAAGCCGCTGACCGACGACGACAAGGTCGCGAAGATGCAGAAAGAAATCACCATCCAGCTGACCCGCGACAGCCAGAATGCAGGCGTGACCGGATTCAAGATCAGCTACGAGTCGCACAATGCGCGCGTGGCGCAGGCGGTGACCGGCCAGCTGGCAGAACTGTTCATCAACGAGAACCAGCGGACGCTGCTGCAGCAGTCCGGCGACGCGACGAAGTTTTTAAAGACGCAGCTGGACGTGGCGCGCGAAGCGTTGGTGGAGCAGGATGCCAAGGTCAAGAACTTCAAGGCCGCGCACATCGGAGCGCTGCCTTCACAAGCGGCCAGCAATCTGCAGATCCTCGGGGGGCTGCAGGGCCAGTTGACCGCCGAGCAGGACGCGCTCAACAACGCAACGCAGCAGCGCGCGCTGCATCAGACAGAGATTCAGCAGCTGCAGACCAATCCGGCACCAGCGGTACCTGTGGGAACGCCGATTGATCCGAACAGCGTTCAGGCGATTGATATTCAGCTCGCGAAACTGCGGGATCAACTGATCGATCTGACCTCGCGGTACACCGACAGCTATCCCGATGTAGTGAAGCTGAAGGTACAGATCGCACAAGTGGAAAAGCAGCGCAGGGCGGCAGTGGCTGCGGAAAAGGCGAAGGGCGAGAAGAGCCCGGAGAGTGTGACGATTGCGCAGTTGCAGGCGCAGCTGCAGTCGGACAATCTGGAAATCCAAAATCGCCAGCAGTCGATCGCTTCGCTGCAGGCAAGAATTGGGGAGTACGAAGCCCGCATCAATGCCGAACCGGCGAGCGAACAGGAACTGGCGGATCTGGAGCGCGGCTACGATCAGTCACAGGCCAACTACAACGATCTCCTGAAGAAGATGCAGGACTCGCAGATGGCCACGAACATGGAGCAGATGCAGCAGGGTGAGCGATTCCAGATGCTGGATCCACCGAGTCTGCCGGTGAAACCCGACTTTCCAAACCGTCTGGAGTTCTGCTTCTTCGGTCTGTTTGCGGGACTGGTATGCGGAGCCGGATCGGTGGCCGCGTTTGAGTTCACCGACGACCGGCTGCATAACGAGGCCGAAATTGGCGACATTCTGCCGGTTCCGGTGATTTGTGAGATTCCGGAAGTGAGCAACTCGATCGATGAGCAGCTGAACAAGAGAAAAGCACTGATCGGATGGGCAACAGCAGCAGTTGTGGCCGTGGTTATTCTTACAGGGTCTGCCATCAGTTACTTGCACGGCTAGGCGCCGTAATCCATGTATAAGGCTTTTTTCAAGCTCGCACGTAACCCCTTCGATCTGACGCCGGATCCGACCTATTTCGTGTCGACCCGCCGGCATAACGAGGCGCTGGCGGCGCTGCATTACGGCATTCGGCGTCACAAGGGATTCGTGGTGGTGACGGGAGAGGTGGGCACGGGGAAGACTCTCCTGTTGCGCTGCCTGCTCCGCCTGCTGAAAGAGAGCAAGGACATTGCCTACGCCTATCTGTTCAACAGCCGCCTCTCGCCGACGGAATTCCTGCAGTATGTTCTGGCGGATTTCGGACTTCCCGCCTCGGGTAAGAACAAGAGCGAGTTGTTACTCGATCTGGGGCAGTTTCTGGTGTCGCGCGGATCGAAGGGTCTGACAACGGTTCTTATCATTGACGAGGCGCACCATCTCTCCGAAGAGTTACTGGAAGAGGTGCGGCTGCTGTCCAACCTGGAAACAACCGACGATAAGCTGCTGCAGATCGTGCTGGTAGGCCAGCCGGAACTGGACGAAAAGCTGGATTCGATCGGGCTGCGCCAGCTCAAGCAGAGAATTGCGCTGCGAGCGCAACTCGGACCGCTGGATGCCGCAGAGACTGCGGAGTACATCAGCCATCGTCTGCATGTCGGTGGAGCCGAAGGAGACACGCGGCGGATTTTCCCGCCTGCCGCAGTTGAAGCTGTTTATCGTCATTCGCGCGGCTTTCCGAGACTGATTAATACGGTGTGCGAGAACGCACTGATCACCGCCTATGCACGGCAGATACCAACGGTTACTGCTGAAGTTGTCGAGGATGTAGCTCGGGAATTCCGTCTCGAACGCGAGTTCAGCGATTCGGGAAACGGGGCCCACACCGAAATGGACGTTCAGCAAGCCGCGAAGGTGCTTCGCGATCTGTATTCAGCGCTGCGCAAGCCGGTGGCCCGCGGTGCCGAGTTGAATTTGCCTGTTTCTCTGGAAGCGAGTGAGTATGAGCCGAATATTTGACGCCCTGCAACGATCGGAAGCCGAACGGTCAGGGACCAATGGGTCCCAGGCACCGGATGCAACAGAACTGCTTCGCGATGCCGAGCGGCGCGCGGTTTCGGATTGGGCCGACCATGGCGCTCCGGAGATTGAGAATCCCGTGCCGGAGAAGACGGTTGCGCGCAATGGGCACGGGCCATCGAACGGCTCGTCTTCCGGGAAGAACGGCTCTCGCAAGCGGACGCCTGTACCGGTTGAGGAGTCGCTCCCCCAGGAGCGTCCAGCGATCTTCGATCAGTTTCAGATGCTGCGGGTTTCTGCGCCGGCGCAGGGGCGGCTGGTGAGCGTATCGGATAAGGAGAGCGCCGCCGCTGAAGCCTTTCGTCTGCTGGCGGTGCGGCTGCGGCATCTGCGGCGGGATCGCGCTCTGCGAAGGATTCTGATCACCAGTTCGATTCCGCAGGAAGGGAAGAGCACCTGCTCCGCCAATCTGGCCTGCTCTCTGGCGCTGCGGGCGCAGCAGCGAACGCTCCTGCTGGAGGGTGATATCCGTCGGCCTTCGCTGGCGCCGATGTTCGGGCTGGCGCCACGGCCTGGCTTGTCGGAGTGGCTGCGCGAGGGCCGGGAGATGAAGGACAGCATTTACTTCCTCGAAGGGCCCGGTCTGTGGTTTATGCCGGCGGGCAGTTCGTCGAGCAACCCACTGGAGTTGCTGCAATCCGCGAAGTTATCGATGCTGATGGACCAGCTCTCCGAGTTGTTTGACTGGGTGGTGGTGGATTCGCCTCCGGTTCTGCCGCTGGCCGACACGAGCGTATGGTCGCGTCTCTGTGACGGCATTCTGCTGGTGACCCGGCAGGGAGTCAGCGAAAAGCGCCAGTTGCAAAGAGGGGTGGAAGCCATCGAGCCGCAAAAGCTGATCGGTGCCATCCTGAACTCCTCCAACAGCGCACCGCACAGCGATTACTACTACAGTTCCCGTTCCGGCAGCGGATCGAGCCAGGCGGGATAGATCAAGATAAAAACCGGATTAATTTACCTGATTTCTGCCGGAGTTGGTGATAACTCGGAAGCGGGAATCTCAGCAGAAGAGTTCATTCAGCCGGAGCATGAAGCCGCCCGCACCATAAGTTCAAAGAATATTCGGATTTTCGCACCTGATGTTCGAACATTCATCGATGCTCGAGAGAGGAGCGAGTTGTGACGCTGCCAAGGATCAATAAGATTGCAGATATGGTGGACCCCATCTTTGATGCGGCTGCCTATGGGGAACGCGACGTTCTGGTGGAGGAAGCGTTCAGGCGACGGATCGCGATTGAGCGAAAGCGCACAGAACGCTCGCGCGAACCCTTCCTGCTGATGCTGCTGGAAGCCGGTGCGACCCAGAATGGCGACGGCCCCGACAAGACTCTGAACGGCATCGTCGCAGCGATGCAGTCCTCCACGCGCGAAACCGATGTGGTCGGGTGGTACAAGGACCGCAGCACGGTAGGCGTGATCTTCACCGGACTGGTTGTCAGCGATAAAAATTCGGTTCTGAGCACGATTCTGGGCCGGGTGAGCAGCGCGCTGCAACAGGAAGTGACGCTGGAGAGATTCAACCAGATCACCTTCTCATTCCACTTTTTCCCCGATGACTGGGACGGCGAAGGCTCCGGCCGGCCGAGCGATCCGATCCTTTATCCGGATCTCTTCATTCCCAGCAACGATCAGCGCACGCTGCTGCGCGTGAAGCGGGTGATGGATGTTGTGGGCGCAAGCCTGATGTTGATCGCCTGCATGCCGCTTTTCGCCGCTATCGCGCTGGCCGTCAAGCTGACCTCCAAAGGCCCGATACTTTTCCGGCAGGATCGCATCGGCCAGTATGGCCGCCGCTTCACCTTCCTGAAATTTCGTTCAATGCGGGTCAATAACGACGAGAGCGAGCACAAGGAATATGTGAAGCAGCTGATCGCCGGGGTAGCGCAGGGGGTGCAGACGGCTGATGGGCAAAGCGTATACAAGCTGGCCGGAGACAAGAGAATCACGCCGATCGGGAAGTTTCTGCGCAAGACGAGTCTCGACGAACTGCCTCAGTTCATCAACGTCCTGCGCGGAGATATGTCGCTGGTTGGTCCGCGTCCGCCGGTACCTTACGAGCTCGCGGCCTACCAGACCTGGCACCGCCGCCGCGTGCTGCAGGTGAAGCCGGGAATCACGGGATTGTGGCAGGTGACGGGCCGCAGCCGTGTGCGCTTCGATGATATGGTGCGCCTCGATCTGCGGTACGCGATTTCCTGGTCGCCGTGGCTGGACTTCAAAATTCTTCTGCGCACGCCTGCTGCTGTTATCAAAGGCGCCTACTAGCTCACTCGCCCGCGCAGAAGCAACCATCCTTATCCTAATCGGTTTGTCTTCAGCATGTATCGCTCTGCCTGAGAGCGGTGCTGCCTTGCGTCTTGTCAGCAGTCTCTGAAAGTGTGGTGACAATCTCGTGAATTTTGGTGTTATCGGCTACGGTTACTGGGGGCCCAACGTAGTTAGAAATCTCGCCTCCCTCGAAGATTCCCAGGTTGTGGCAATCGCGGAACTCAGCCCGGCTGCGCAAAAGCGCGCCCAGAAGGCGTATCCGGGGATCCATGTCACTTCCGACACGATGGAGGTGATTACTTCCCCCGACATCGATGCGATTGCGGTCATCACCCCGGTGTGGACGCACTATGAGCTGGCGAAGGCGGCGCTGGAAAACGGCAAGCACGTCTTCGTCGAAAAGCCTTTCACCAGCAATGTGGCGCAGGGTGAGAAGCTGATCGATATCGCTATCCAGAAGAATCTGAGAATTATGGTGGACCACACTTTTCTGTTTACAGGTGCGGTCAGGAAGATTTCTCAACTGGTGCGTGAAGGGACGCTGGGGAAGCTGTACTACTACGACTCGACGCGCGTGAACCTCGGGCTTTTCCAGCACGACATCAATGTGTTGTGGGACCTCGCTCCCCACGACCTGTCGATCATGGACTACGTCATCGAGGGCAGTCCGGAAGCGGTGGTGGCGACGGGACAGTCGCATCTGAACTCCCACGAAGATGTTGCGTTCATGACGCTGTACTTCCCGGAAAACGTGATCGCGCACATTAATGTCAACTGGCTGTCGCCGGTGAAAGTGCGGACCACGCTGATCGGCGGAGAGAAGCGCATGCTGGTGTGGAACGACCTGGAGAACGATGAGAAGGTGAAGGTTTACGACAAGGGCGTGAACATCACCAACAGCGAGGGCGTTTACAAACTGCTGGTGAACTACCGCTCGGGCGATATGTGGTCGCCGCAGCTGGAGCAGGTCGAAGCCCTCCGCCAGGAACTGACTTACTTTGTGGACTGCATCGGGACAGGAAAGGATCCGTTCAATGACGGATGTGCCGGTCTGCGTGTGGTGAAGATGCTGGAAGCAGCCAGCGAATCCATCGGCAAGAGAGGGTCGCTCGTGTATCTATGAACTCTTTCAATAGCATTGCAGACGACGTAAAACTCGGCACGAATGTAAGGCTGTCGAAGTTCATCAATCTGTACGGCTGCGAGATTGGCGACGATACCAAGGTCGGCGCGTTCGTGGAGATTCAGAAGAACGCGACGGTCGGGAAGCGCTGCAAGATTTCCAGCCACACCTTCGTGTGCGAAGGGGTCGTGATCGAGGACAACGTCTTCATCGGTCACGGAGTGACCTTCATCAACGACAGCTATCCACGAGCGACAACGGCTGGCGGCCAGTTGCAGACGGAAGCTGACTGGAAGGTGGAACGGACGGTGATTCGCCGGGGCGCATCGATCGGATCGGGCGTCACCATTCTCTCCAACATCACGGTCGGTGAAAACGCGATTGTAGGCGCAGGCAGCGTTGTCACCAAAGATGTCCCATCCAACTCGATCGTGGCGGGCAATCCCGCCAGGATTCTGCGTTACATCGAAGAAAGCAAAGAGGACCCCCATGTTCGCATCAAATGACATCCCCTTCCTCGATCTTGTTACTCCGCATGTCGAGCTGGAAGAAGAGCTGACAGCCGTGTTCCGTCGTGTCCTCTTTACCGCGGGTTTTGTAGGTGGCCCGATGGTGGAGGATTTCGAAAAGGCGTTCGCCGCATTTTGCGATACGACGCACTCCATTGCGGTCAATAGTGGCACCGACGCTCTTCGTTTTGCCATCATGGCCTGTGGAATAGAAGCGGGCGATGTGGTTGTGACGGTGCCGAATACATTCATCGCCACGACCGAGGCGATTTCTCAGGCAGGGGCAATCCCGGAATTCGTGGACATCGATGAAAACACGTACAACATTTCCATCGAGCGATTGCAGGAGTTTCTGGAACAGCGCTGCACGCGCGACAGTTCCGGGCGGCTGATCAGCAAGAGGCACCAGCGCCCCGTTGCCGGTATCGTCCCTGTCCATCTTTATGGCCAGATGGCGGACATGGATTCGATCCTGCGGCTCGCGAGTGAGTACGGACTGGTGGTGATTGAAGATGCGTGCCAGGCGCATGGCGCAGAGTATTTTTCCGGCAAGCTGAATCGGTGGATGAAAGCGGGCACCATGGGACGCGCAGCGGCATTCAGTTTCTATCCCGGCAAGAATCTGGGAGCACTGGGCGAAGGTGGAGCGGTGACGACGAACGACGCCGCGATCGCCGCAAAGATCAAAATGATCCGCGAACACGGTCAGGCCAAGAAGTACTACCACGACATGGAAGGTTACAACGGCCGGCTCGACTCCGTGCAGTGCGGGCTGCTGCAGGTGAAACTTGGTCACCTGGCTGAGTGGAACGCGCAGCGGCGCGATCGTGCAGCGGAATACGATCGTTTGCTGGCGGGGAACGAGGCGGTCATTTGTCCCTATGAGCCTTCGTGGTCGCGCGCGGTGTATCACCTCTACGTGGTGCGCTTGGCGGATCGCGACGGTCTGGCCCAGCATCTCAAGGAGGCAGGAATCGGCACGGGCATTCACTATCCTGTGCCACTGCATCTGCAGAAGGCCTACACGGGCATGAACTATCGGGAGACGGATTTCCCGGTGGCCACCCGGCTGGCCCGCGAAATTCTCTCTCTGCCGATGTACCCGCAACTGTCGAGCGAACAGCAGGCGCGGGTCACGGAAGAGGTTCTTGGATTTGTCCACGCTCAGCTGATTCCGCAGCAGCAGTAGGTGTGTGCGGAATCCTATGTTCTTCGAGACAAAACCAATGCCTCGAGTCACAGTCGTCATGGCGGTATACAACGCCGCTCAGTTCCTTGAGGAAGCCGTGGCCAGCGTTCTCGCTCAGACGTGGCGCGACTTCGAACTGATGGTCGTCGATGACGCTTCGACGGACGGCTCGTGTGCGATCCTCGACCGCTTCAACGATCCGCGCGTGCGCATCATCCGTCACCCCAGCAATCGGGGCGCGTCGCTGTCCCGCAACGACGCGATCAGAGCGGCGCGAGGCGAATACATCGCCATCATGGACGCTGACGACGTCTGCGCGCCGCACCGGCTTGAGCGGCAAGTGGAGTATCTGGACGCGCATGCCGCAACGGGGCTGGTGGGCTGCGCTGTTTACGATAACATCGACGCTGCCGGAGCCGTGCTCTATACCTCGCATCTTCCCGAAGGCAACGAAGAGATACAAAGCGCCATCATGAAGCGCTGGTGCTTTCTTCACTCGTCTATCATGTTCCGGGGATCGCTTTGCGAAGCTGCAGGCGAATATCGCACGGCGTTTGAACCCGCAGAAGACCATGATTTTGTTCTGCGCATTCTGGAATGTGCCGAGGCGCATAACCTGCCCGAACCGCTGGTCACCTACCGGCTGAATCACAATGGGCTCACGGTCGCTGGTCATCAGTACGTCGACGAACTGCGATCGATCCTTATCCGCCTGGCGCATAGGCGGCGATCGGGTGAGCCTGAGCAACTCGACGAAGAAATGCCGCGAGTGCTGGCGCTGAAGCAGAAGCGGAAGTCTGCCCGGGGTGTAGCCGGAGTCGTGCAGAGCCTGCGCGATTCATTGTATGCAGCGAATCGCTATTATGGGTTCGGCTGCCGCGAGTTGTGTGCCGGCCAGATGGAACGCGCTCGCCGTTGTTACATTCAATCGCTCCGCACTAACAGACTATTCATCAAATCCTGGATCGGTTTCGCGCTTTCGCTGATGCCATTCATTGCCCGTCGTGTGCGCTTCCTCTTTCGTTCTTCGATGCAGCAACAAAATGACGCGGTTGGGTCGCGTTCTTTAGTTGAGAAGGACTCCAGCCGGATGGCTCCGGTCGCACATGGAACGGCTGTTCACTAATGCGGAGAAATGCATTGACGGTTTATACTCTTGATCCGCTGCGCGACCCTCGCTGGGCCGAGTTCGTTGACCACCACGGTTCAGCGTCCGTCTTTCACACGGTCGGATGGCTCGAGGCCATTCGCCGCACGTACGGATATACGCCGGTGGTCTACACAACTTCTGCGCCCTCGGCACCGCTTTCAAACGGCGTGGTGCTGTGCCAGATCAAAAGCTGGATCACTGGGCGAAGGATGGTTTCTCTTCCGTTCTCCGACCACTGCGAGCCGTTGCTGGACGATGCGAACGCCGGCGCCGCAATCTTCGCGGAGCTGAGGAGACTGGCAGGAGCCGGGAAGTGGCAATACGTGGAATTGCGACCGATGCGGAAGCTGGAAGCTGACGCGGGCGCTGTGGATACGCCGCCGTTTTACCTGCATGTTCTCGATCTTTCACCTACCGCCGAGCAGTTGTTCAAGGCGCTGCACAAAGATTGCGTCCAGCGAAAGGTTCGTCGGGCGGAGCGCGAGAATCTCGAGTATCAGAGTGGCAACAGCAGGGCTCTGATCGAAGCATTCTATCGGCTTATGATTCTCACCCGCCGGAAGCATCAGCTGCCACCGCAGCCGATTGAATGGTTTCACAATCTCGCCGAATCCATGGGAGATAAGCTGGCCGTCAAAATCGCATTTAAAGACGGTAAAGAAGTTGCCGGCATCCTGACCCTGCAGCATGGTAAGACGATGGTGTATAAGTACGGCGCCTCTGACCAGGAATTTGCGAACATGGGCGGCACACCCCTGCTTTTCTGGAAAGCGATCAGTGAAGCGAAGGAAGCCGGCCTGACCGCTCTCGATCTGGGCCGCTCCGACACCGATAATGAGGGGTTGATTGACTTCAAGAATCGGCTGGGCGCCCAATCCACGATGCTGAGTTACCAGCGCTGGTCGCGCAAGCAGGCTGGGGGGGAGAAAAAATCTCCGGCTGGTCAGCTGGCGAAGCAGTTGTTCTCCGTCATGCCGGATCCGCTTCTTCGCGTGACCGGACGAATTCTCTATCGCCACGTCGGCTGAATCTGCAGAGGATCTGCCTCCATCCAAATCCAATCCCCACATTTTCTTTGGTGACTCAATGAACGTATGCATGCTGGCGTACGCGCACTATATTAACGACGCGCGAATCAAGAACTATGTGCGCACGCTGGAGGACCAGGGTCACAATGTCGACGTTGTGGCTCTTCGCTTCGATCGCGAAGCGGCGGTTGAGCGACTCGGCACCGGAACGATCTTCCGGATCATGGAAAAATATCAGGGCGACAGCACCCTGCGCTATGTCCTTTCGTACCTGACATTTTTCCTGAAGGCGGCATTCTTCCTTACACGGCGCACGTTTGGCCGTCGCTACGATGTCATTCACGTGCATAACATGCCGAACGCACTGGTGTTCGCTGCGATCGTTCCGCGTCTGTTCGGCGCCAGGATCGTACTGGACGTTCACGATCTGATGATGGTCAATTACATGGCGAAGTTCGACTGCACGGAGAATGCACTTCCGGTCAGGATTCTGCGGCTCGAACAGAGGATCTCGTCCTGGTTTGCGAGCAATGTCTTCTGCGCCGATCACAATCAGGGCGACTACCTGGTGGAGCATTGCGGCGTCGCGCGGAGCAAGGTCACCGTTCTGCTGAATCTGCCGAATGTGGAACTGTTCCGGCCAGTGACAGTGCAGAAGAAGGCCGAAGGATTCCACATTATTTATCACGGAACGATTGCCCGGCGCCTCGGCATTGACCTGATTCTGCGAGCTGTGGCCAAAGCGGCTGCACAGATTCCAGTCGAGTTGTGGATGTACGGGGCAGGCGACTTTTTGCCAGAGGCGGTGGCATTGGCGGAGGAACTGGGACTGGACGGAAAAGCTCATTTCAGCAAGTCCTTCTTCCCGGTGGAGAAGATCCCGGAGATGGTGTGCGGCATGGATCTGGGTATCATCGGAAACCGGCACAATCTCGCCTGTGACAAGTACATGCTGCCTGTGAAACTGCTGGAGTACGTGTATCTGGGAATTCCGGTTGTGGCGCCTCGTCTTGAGGTCATCAGCTACTACTTCGACGATTCCATGCTTCGATTCTACGAGGCGGAGAACGTGGATCAGATGGCGGAGGCGATCGTAACGATGTATCACAGTCGCGAGGTACGGGAGCGGCAGGCACAGGCGGCGCTTCGTTTTTATCAGAAATACAATCCAGAGGCGCAGGCGGAGCTATACCTGCGCTTGATGTCTCCGTCGGACCCCAAAATTCCGCGGGGCGCTGAGCGTACCGCATAAAACTCCGTCAGAATGGCCAGTTGTTCCGGGCCCGAAAGAGAAGTTGAGTTGTCGATCCAAATGTCTTATCGTCACAATTACTTCTTCGCCACAGCGATTGTGCTGGCCTTCCTGGCAATCCCAACAGCGAGGTGCAGCGATGTCGTATTTGTCGATGCGCATTCTTCGCCGGGTTACACCCGGCAACAAGTCGAGGCGGCTGCGCGGGTCTATGGTTTGGATGTCAATGCCATCATCCTGACCGATGCAGCCGACAGCGCCAAAGCTGCTGCTGCGATCGACGATGCGAAGAGCATTGCTGTAATCCTGACGGCAGAAGCATTGCAGAGTACCTACGGGGCTCAGTTGCTGTCGGCTGTCGATCGCGCAGGCAAACAGGTGCCAGTGATGATCGCCGACATCGGCAAACAGGTTGATGCGGCAGCCCTGCAGAAATGGTCGGGCGGCGCGATCCTGGGAACTGAGGCGGCGGCCGTCGGGCAGAGCGCGCGTTACCTCGTAGCGCCGAAGGACCCGGTGACTCGGCAACTCGGAGGCGCGATGCTTCCGATCGACGGCAGCGGGGTCCAATATCTGACAATAGGCAGAGAAGGTGGGGGACGCTGGCTCATCGCTGCGAGCGATGGAGACACACAATATCCGGTGATGGCGGTGGCAACGGTGGGCGGCCGCTCGGTATTTTTTGTAACCGCGCCGGCGGATAGCAAGGCTCACATCTCAAATGATCTGATGGGAAGCCCGTTTCTGTTTCCTGTCATCGCGCCGCAGCTTCTGTTTTTGCACAGCGCGGCCGGGGAACGCGCGTGGCACTATCCAGGCCATTACGCGAATCTTACGATTGACGACATCTGGCTACGGCAGCCGTATGGCTACGTCGATTATTACGGCTTGCTGCGGGAGATGGAGCAGCATAACTTCCACACGACGCTGGCTTTCATTCCGTGGAATTTCGATCGCAGCCAGCCGGCACTGGTCGCTCTGTTTCGCGAGCATCCTGACCGTTACTCGATTACAGTTCACGGAGACAACCACGACCATCAGGAATTCGGACCTTTTACCACGAGACCGATCGCCGGGCAGGTGGCCGACATGAAGCAGGGTTTGGCGCGTATGGCGGAGTTCCAAAAGCTTACGGGTCTGCCCTGGTCTCCGGTCATGGTGTTTCCGCACAAGATGTCTCCTGAAGGTACCCTCGTGGCGTTAAAGCGCTATAACTACTGGGCGACAGTCAACACAATCAACATTCCGTCGGATGTTGCAGCGCCGCCACCGGATCCTCAGGTCGGCCTGCGGCCGATGACGCTGGCCTTCGCGAACTTCCCCAGCGTGCGTCGCTACTCCGCCGAAGAATCGTTTCCGCAGTGGCTTCTGTCAATGGATGCCTTTCTGGGCAATCCGATGCTCTTCTACTGTCATGAGGCGTTTTTCGACAAGGGGATCGGACACTTCGACCGGTTTGCGGACGAAGTGAATCACCTGCAGCCGGATACGAAATGGAGCAGCCTGGGTGAGATAACGCAACATCTCTATCTGGAGAAGCTCCGCGACGATGGCAGTTACGACGTCGATCTGTTTTCCGCAGTAGCCAGCATCACCAACAATCTGGGACACGACACTGTCTTTTACCTCGAGAAGCAGGAAGACGGAGCGGATCCTTTCAAGGTGACGGTCGATGGTCAGACTCAGCCCTACACGTTTGAAAACGGATGGTTGCGGATGCAGGTCCCGGTGCAGGCGGGTGCTACGCGGGAAGTGGCAATCGTCTACAAGAACGACATGGTGCTCAGCCGGGTGGATATCTCGAAACGCTCCTGGCGAGTCGCGGCTTTACGGCACCTCTCCGACTTCCGCGACGACGTAGTATCGCGGTCCGCGGCAGGGCGCTGGTTCATTCATTCCTATGTGGACAACCGGAGTACCTGGAATCGCAGTGGGGAAGTGGTAATCGGTTTGTCGTTTATAGGGCTCATATTCTGGTGGCGAAGCGGCAGGAAGAAGAGCCGGTCCACCCGTGAGCAGCCCGTCGCCTGAGCGAGCCTTCAGATAATCTGGTGTGGTCACACGCTGTCCCTTATTGTCGCAATCAGGTTCATTGCACACTCGAGTGGAAACCCGAACCCTGTTGGAGATTCATTGAGCACCGTTCAGGCACAGCCTGTCGCAGCAACTCCAAAGCGAGCGGTCGCGAACAACGACGAGAAGCCTTCTTTGTGGCTCTGGGTTCCGTTTGTGTGGCTGTTCTTCGACAGCACGCGGGAGCTGTCGACGTGGATGCAATGGGACCGCATGAAGGCTACCAACACCGACCTGGGGGGCAGCCCGGTCGACCGCATGCTCATGATCACGCTGATGGTTCTGGGTTTCTGGGTCCTACATCAACGCTGGAATCAGACGCGGCGAATCCTCCTTAACAATAAGTGGATTGTTGTTCTGTTCGCATACATGGCGCTGAGCGTCGTTTGGTCCAATTTTCCAGGGATGACGGTGCGGCGCTGCATCCGTTCCATGGGCAACCTGGAAATGGTCCTGATGGTGGTGACCGAGCGGAATCCGCTCGAAGCTATTCGCGCTCTGTTACGACGTCTGTTTCTGCTGATCCTCCCGCTATCTCTGGTTGCGATTCGCTGGGTGCGCAACATCGGAGTCGCCTACGACTGGAGTGGCGTCTATGAGGAGTGGGTGGGTCTGTCCACAGATAAGAACAGCCTGGGGCAGGTGTGTATGTGTGGCGGCCTGTTCCTGTTCTGGGATATTCTGCGTGACTGGCCGAACCGGAAAACGAAGAAAGTGTTTCGGCGGGTGGGAATGGAAGTGGTCGTCCTGCTGGTAACGGCCTACATTCTGCGTGGATCGAAGAATGTACACAGCAGTTCGTCGATTGTTGGATTTGTCCTTTGTTCAGGCGTTCTGATCTCGCTGCAATTGATCCGAAAGAAAGCGCGGCGCGCAAAGCGACTGATTCTGGTCGCTGCGATCTCGGCGATTGTCCTGGCACCCATCGTGTCCATGGTGTTCGATGCTCTGGACACCACGCCGGTCAAACTTGTTCTGCAGGCGACGGGGCGGGACATGACGCTGACTGACCGCACCCTGATCTGGACCGATGTGCTGAACAATGCGGCGAGGAACCCCATTTTCGGCGTAGGGATGGGGGCTTATTGGGTGGGGCCGATCGGATACGATCTCTACCCGATGCCGAACTGGTCGGCCAAGACGCCGGAGTGGCGTCCCGAAGAAGGGCACAACGGGTACATCGACATCTACGCCGAACTGGGATTGGCCGGGGAAGGGATCATGATCTGCATGCTGGTCGCGGCCATCGGAGGTGCCCTCACCCATCTCGAGACAGATTTCCAGTATGGGAGCCTGCGGCTGACGCTCCTGTTGAGTATCGTAATCAATAACTTCACTGAGACCAGCTTTCTCAAGGGGACGCATTTCATGTGGTTCCTTTTGCTGATGGCGGCTATCAATATGCCGGTGTCTGTGCCGCGCAAGGCGCGGGTGAAAAAGTCGTTGTGGGATCAGGCAGATTCACCAGAAATGGTGAGTGAGGCACCGGTTCAGGGCCGCAATGAGATTTATCGGGAACTGTGGGGTCGTTCTACAGCGGCGTTCGGCAGATATCGCCCTCGACTTTCGTCGTAGATCCCACCCCTGGCACTAAGATGCAAGATACGCTCACACACATTCAGGCTGGTGCGTCCGATGCGGTCGATGCGAAGGCTCCCGCCGAGATCGCAACGATCACGATCTGTATCTGCACTTATAAGCGACTGGATTTGCTCGAAAAGCTTTTACGGGCGGTGGCTGAGCAGAGAACGGACGGACGATTCACGTTCTCCTGCGCAGTTGTGGACAATGACGAGGCGGGAAGCGCTCGGAACCTGATCGAGCGATTGCAGAAGACGTCGCCGATGCCGATCGAGTACGCGATCGAGCCAACAAGAAATTTCTCGATGGTGAGGAATCGCGTCGTCAGCATGGTATCGGGCGAACTGCTGGCGTTCATCGACGACGATGAAGTGCCGCAGGAGGACTGGTTGCTGCGGATGATGCAGACCCTGGGTCAGTCCGATGCGGACGCCGTGCTGGGCCCCGTCCGGCCCTATTTCCAAAACCAGCCGCCGTCCTGGGTAGTGAAGAGCCGTATTTGCGAGCGGCCGGCCTATCCGACCGGGACGGTTCTCCACTGGCGGCAGACGCGCACAGGAAATGTACTCCTCCGCACAGCTGTTATTCGCGATGAGGGACTGCAATTCGACCCCGCTTATGGGAGCGGCGGCGAGGACGTGGACTTTTTCCGCCGAGCCGCGCTGGCGGGCAAGAAGTTTGTATGGTGCGAGGAAGCGCCTGCCTACGAGCTCGTACCTGGGTCGCGGCTGACCCGCAGCTATCACCTGAAGAGGGCATTGCTCCAGGGCCGCGTGTCGCTGCGATACTCAACCGAGAAGCCATCGTTGACTGGAAAGATCGGAGTCGCGTTGAAGGCTCTTACGGCCGCGATCCTCTACACCGCGGCGTTGCCGTTTCTCTTTCTTGCCGGCGAGCACCTTGGGATGAGGTATCTGATCAAGGACTGTCACCACATATCCCGGCTGGGCGCGATGCTGGGCATCGGGCGTTCGGCGGGGCGCAATTTCTGAACCAACTGCAATTCTCTTCGCACGGTTGGATTTACCGGGAGTAAGGAGAACAGGAAAGTGACAAGGATTTCGGTTTTTGGCCTTGGTTATGTTGGATCGGTATCCGGGGCATGTCTCGCTCAGATGGGGCATCACGTTATCGGGGTGGACGCGAATCCAGCGAAAGTGGCGCTGATCAATCAGGGGCTTCCGCCGGTAATTGAAACGGGCCTGTCGGAACTGCTCTCCAGTGTTACCAGGTCCGGAGCATTTAGCGCTACCGAGTCCTGGCAGGAGGCGATCGCAGCCACAGATGTGGCGTTGGTTTGCGTTGGTACGCCGAGCAGCGCCAACGGCAGTCTCTCCACTGAACTGGTCAAGCGGGTAAGCGAGCAGATCGGATCGGCCCTGGCCAACAAGAAGGACTACTTTGTTGTTGTCATCCGCAGCACGGTTTTGCCGGGGACGGTCGAGACAGTCGTGATACCTGCCCTCGAGGCGCGATCCGGGAAAAAAGCGGGCAGCGACTTTGGAGTCTGTATGGTGCCTGAGTTCCTGCGTGAAGGCAGTTCGGTAAAGGACTTCTTCCATCCGCCGAAGACGGTCATTGGAGAGCTGGATTGCCGTGCAGGGGAGTGCATCGCCGGTTTGTTCGAGGGAATTGAGGCGCCCCTGGTCCGCACCAAAATTCGCGTGGCGGAGAGCCTGAAGTATGCCGACAACGCGTTTCATGCGGTCAAAGTTACGTTTGCCAACGAAATTGGAAATATCTGCAAGGCGGCGGGGTGCGACAGTCATGAAGTGATGAAGATCTTCTGCATGGACACCAAGCTGAATCTGTCGCCATATTATTTGAAGCCTGGATTTGCATTTGGCGGATCGTGCCTGCCGAAAGATCTGCGCGCGATTACTTATCACGCGCGGAGCATGGACCTTGCGACCCCACTTCTCGATTCGCTGCTGGTCAGCAACAGGAAGCAGGTGGAGCGCGTGACCACGTTGTTGCAGGGATATAAAGGGAAATCTCTCGGATTTCTAGGGTTGAGCTTCAAACACGGTACGGACGATCTGCGCGAAAGCCCGATTCTGGATGTCATCGAAACGATGATCGGGAAGGGGTTCAAGGTGGGCATCTATGACGAATTCGTGTCGATCGCGCGGCTGGTGGGAGCGAATAAGGAATACATCGAGAAAGAGATTCCGCACGTCTCGTCACTGATGCGGTCGTCGGCCGAGGAGTTAATGGCCGATTCAGACGTCGTCATTGTGAGCAACGCCAGCGAGAAATTCCGCGAGGTGCTGGCGCAGATGTCCAGGCCGGATCAGGTTGTCGTCGATCTGGTGAGGATCGTCGAAAGCAGCGCGGTGAAGAGTCAGTATTATGGCATCTGCTGGTAGCGCGGTCGAATCCGTCACAGTTGTGAATGGAGAGGGTGGAACCCTGCCTGAGCCAACGCGGCGGGTGCTGCTTATTTCCAACCGGGTGATGCACTACCGGGTGTCCGTCTACAACTATTTCTGGCGGCATTTTCGGGAGAAGGGCTGGGAGTTTGCTGTTCTGTCGAACGAGATGCAGCGGACCAATCAGAACCAGTGTCAATTTCAGTTCATCGAACGGCCATTCGGCTTTTCCGCATACAGGGAGGAGATCAGGAAGTTCAAGCCGGATGCGGTGATCCTCTTCCTGCACATGAAGGACAGGATTCTCTGGCCGCTGATTCACTGGCTGAAGCTGGCTGGCATTCCTGTGGCACTGTGGACCAAGGCGCGGAATCTCGACGACGTCGACAATCGTATTCGTAATGCATTTTTCGATTATCTGCACCGGATCAGTAATGGCCTGATCCTGTACACGGCTTCACTGATGCGGTTCATTCCGGAGCGACAGCGGGGCAAGGTCTTCGTCGCGAACAATACGATTAACTTCGAGGATTTCCCACAGGTTACGGAAACGAAGGAAGAGATCAAACGAGAGCTCGGCATTCCGTTCGAGAAGGTGGTCTTGTTTGCCGGCCGCATCGGGGAAGAGAAGAACCGGAAGAAGGTCGATCATCTCATTGAGATCTTTCGAGATCTCGATCGGGAAGATACGGGCCTGGTGATTGTCGGATCCGGTCTCAGCGAGGAACTCCGGGCACGCATCAATCCGGCCAACACCTTCTATCTCGGAGAGGTCCACGATCCGGAAAATCGCCAGATCAGCCGGATTTTTAAAATGGCCGATATCTGCTCGATTCCAGGTCATGTCGGACTGGGGCTGAATCAGGCGTTTTTCTGGGGATTGCCGATGGTGACGGAGCTGGGCAATCAGCCTCCGGAGATCGAATACCTGCACGATGGTGAGAACGGTTTCATCGTTCCGGAAGACGATCGCGGCGCGCTGCGCGAACGGTTGCTGTATCTTCTGGACAACGATGAGCAACGCCGGCGCATGTCGGCCAACGCCCGGCGGGATATTTTAGCGAATGCCTCAATCGAAGGCATGTTCCATGGATTTCTGTCTTGTGTGACCTATCTGACGCGCGCCAAACGCGCTTAGTCCAACAGTTCTATTCTCCGAAGGGATACCAATGGGAACGGCAACAAGCACTCGCGCGACCGCGGCGGGAAACACCGACGCGGCTCTGCAGCGGTACATCGCCAGTGAGTCGGCTGTGCAGTCCTGGGTTGAATCGCACAACTATCAAGGCTACGAGCCGTTTGACGGCCTGTCGAGCCCGCTGCGCGCACTTACGTTCAGGAATCTGCTGGCCGAGCGCATCCTGCAGCAGGCGGTACGACAGTCGCCGATCAACATCCGGCCCCTGCTTGGCATCAAGCCGCTCGATTCCACGAAGGGACGTGGGCTGATGGCGTGGGGGTATCTTCTGCTGCGGCGCGCAACCGGCGACGACGAGTACTGGAGCAAGGCGGTCGAGTTGCTGCACTGGCTGGATGCGCA
Organism: uncultured Acidobacteriaceae bacterium; assembly: GCA_963796895.1. Lineage (GTDB taxonomy): Bacteria > Acidobacteriota > Terriglobia > Terriglobales > Acidobacteriaceae > Palsa-343. Next base: position 32,655 of record CAWCNN010000007.1, on the reverse strand, counting down.
CAAATCGCAGAAGTTCGAGAAGCACAGCTGGGCGAACTTCTTCGATTTCTCGAGCCGCGGGGGCTCCTACTCCAAGGACGACAGCATCATTGTGTGGACGAGCCTGATCGCGCAGGCGTTTCTCGAAGCCTTTGAGCAGTCGCAGGACCAGTGGTTCCTGGACATTGCCGGCAGCGCGTGTGACTGGATCATGTCCCTGCCCCGAGAGCGGACACCGCAGGGCGACTGTCTCAGCTATTTCATGCACGAACAGGAGTCGATTCACAACGCCAACATGCTGGGAGCTGCTGCGCTGGCACGTGCTTCACGCCACCTGGGACGGCAGGACTATGAAGATGCCGCGCGCTCGGCGATGAGTTACAGCTGTCTGAACATGCGTCCTGACGGGTCGTGGTGGTATGCAGAGGGTGGGATGTGGGAGTGGATCGATAACTTCCATACGGGGTATAACCTCGACAGCCTGAAGTGCTATATCACGTACACCGGCGACACGGAATTCTCCGAGCAAATGAAGCGTGGATTGCGCTACTACATGGAAACTTTCTTTGAACCCTCGGGACGGCCGAAGTACTATCACAACCGGCCGTATCCGATTGACATTCAGTGTGCGGCTCAGGCGATCGATACGTTGGCGTACTTTGCTGCAGAGGATCCCGAGTCGCTTCCTTTATCCATGAAGGTTGCCGACTGGACGATTCAGAATATGCAGGACCGCCGCGGTTATTTTCACTACCGCCAGTATCCACTGGGGATTGTTGCCAGGACTCCGATGCTGCACTGGGGGCAGGCGACGATGTTCAAGGGAATGGCGAATCTGATTCTGCGCTTGTCTGGGGAGAAGTGGAAGCTCAGCGCGAAAGCGAACGAGCAAATGAGTGCGGTCGGACTGCAGGGGCGATGAGCCTGGGTCTTCTATCGAAGGGAACCAGCTGGGTGCCGATGGGGTGGGTGCGCCGTCTGTCGGGCGTCACGCTGGTGATGCCCTTCTATCATCTGGTAGGCGATACCTATGTTCCGCACGTGAGCAACCTGTATCAGTTCCGTACGATCGCGGAGTTCACCGCGGACGTTGAATTTCTTGTCCAGCACTTCAAGCCGGTCACGCTGCAGGATATCGTCGATGCGCTGAACGGAACGCGCAGCCTGCCGCGATCATGCTTTCATCTGACCTTTGACGATGGCTTTCGGGAGATGCACGACGTGGTCGCGCCGATCCTGCGGCGCGCCGGGGTATCGGGAACCTTCTTCCTGACGTCGAAGTTCCTGGATGGCGGCGGCCTGGCGCATCACAACGAGATCAGTTTGCTGCTGGACAGGATCCAGTCGAAGCCGCCGAGTGACGCGGTGGCCGGGCGCCTCGAAGAATTTCTGGCGGATGCGCGCGAAGGAGCGGCGACATTACGGGAGCGGATGCTGGCGATCCCGTATGCGGACAACGGCAGGGTTCGATCGATGGCGGAGATTCTGGAAGTGGACATCGATGGCTATGTCCGCAAGACGCAGCCGCACCTGACCTCGGAGCAGGTTCAGGCGATGATCGGGCAGGGGTTCGCGATTGGGGGGCACAGTCACGATCATCCGCTGTATGGGAGGCTGACGCTGGATGAACAGCTAAAACAGACGCGGACGTGCATGAGTTTTCTGGAAGAGAAGTTCAGGGTCCAGCCGAAGGCATTCGCTTTTCCGCACAACGACGATGGAGTGGGGAGCGAGTTTTTCAACACTGTGTTTTCCGAGCGAACGCTGGACGTCTCGTTTGGGACGTCAGGGTTTGTGGCCCACGATCATCCAAGAAATATTGAGCGCGCGAGTATGGAGAAGACATCGGCGCGGGTCGACCGGATCCTGACGCGGCAGTTTGCTCGCGCTGCCTACCATCGGCTGGGCTCGCGTGGCCGGGCCGAGGTGGCGGCCAATCCACGTGCCGTTCCCGGATCGCGATAAGCGCTCTGTGGAACGGCAGGCGGGAAGAATGAGGATCCAGCTTTACTGCGGGTTGGCGGTTCCGGTGAGATTTACGGGCGGATCAGGAACGGGTCCGGTGGCATAACATGTTGCCGGGTTGAACGCAGTACCTTTCGCGGGGCCGCTCAGGTAGCAGTTCTCCGCGGCGTTTGCGTTGGTGGTGGGATTCCCCTCCGGACCTTCCAGCGGCCACGGATATCCATGGAGGAAGGCGGGTTCGGTGGGGTAGTAGATGGAGGCGGCCAGCGCGTGGTTCGCGCCGCCCTCCCAGTAAGCGACCCCCTGGGTTTTATAGTCCCAGTTGCCATGATTGATGGAGGTGGTACTGGTGCTGGGGATGCTGCCCGAAGCGCCGGCATAGCTGTAGACGATCGGAGCGCTGGCCGAGGCGTACTCATCGAAGCCCCGCAGCGTCGCGTTGGCCCAGTTGGTGTGCATGCCGGTGTGGCCGAGCACATTGCCGATGAACGAGTAGTACGTCTGCATGGGATAGATATCGATGGCGTCAAAGCCTTCCTGTGGCGGGAAGCTGGGAACTGCAGTTCCCGTCTCATCGCCCCAGAGCCAGTTGCGGAAAAAGACGAAGTGCGATGAGCTGCCCCAGAAGTCATCGGCAGCGACGTGAGACATGATGTTGCCTTCCCACAGGCTCATATAAGGATGGGCGCCATGGGAGGTACGGGCTGATCCGAGGTAGGTGAGGTCGTCGGTGTATTCGTCGTCCAGGTAGTTATAGAGGATGACGATGCCGGAACCGCCGCCCTGGAACACAATGCCGTGGCGATTGTGGCGCATAATGTTGTTCTCGACCTTGGCATCGCTGTTAATGAAGTTGAAGAACACGCCATATCCGGCACCGCTCGCGCCGGAACGCTGGTCATGGTAGTAGCCGTCGCGGATTTCGGCGCCGTAGGTATAGTCGAGTTCGACGTGGGCCGAACCGCTCTGGCTTCCTGTGTTGTTCGTTTCCACACCCTTCACCCAGCAGTAGAGGCATCCCTGCAGCAGGATGATCTGATTGGAGCCAATGTCGCCGGTGGCCGTTACCTTGAAGCTTTCATAGCCGGCTTTCTGTGTGAGGAAGTTGTACTTGCGATATTCGGGATTCTTATAGAGGGTGTAATACAGTGGCCGGGCCAGGGTCGCGGTTGTGCCGCTGACGGCCGTCACCTGATCGATCTGCTGCATTACGCGATAGCCGGTGTTGTCTCCGCACCAGTCGCAGCTGCCGTCCTCGCCATTGACGCTCACCAGGGTCGGGTCATTGTCGGCAAAGATGGCGATCCAGTCGCCGGGGTTTACAGAGCCGGTTGCAATGGTAATGGTGGTGTCGCCCTTCTTCGGGGCACCGCTCAGGGTATAGCCCGGGGAATTGTTGCCGTAAGAAGTGGACGGCGTCAGATTCGTGGAAGCGGTGAAGGCCTGGGTGGTCAACATGCCGCCGGAGCCCAGGTTGAGAAAGGTGCTGCTTGCTCCCGCTCCGCGCAGAACGATACCACTCTTCAGCCGGACGGTGCTGTTGATCAGATAAGTGCCCGCAGGGATATAGACGGCGGTGTTGGCTGCAGCGTTGTTAATGCAGGCCTGGATGGCGGGACCGTCGTTGGTGGTGCCATTGCCTGCCAGTCCACTGCAGGTTGCCGATGGATAAGCCGGAAGGGTGCCGCCGTTCCATAAGTCCGAACCTGCCTGCCATGGAATGACACGGCAGTTAGCCGGACAACCCGAATTGTCGTTGGGAAGGCTATAAGTTTGGGCCTGTAAACGTTGCCCCGGGACGGCAAGGAACAACAGAAAGAGGAAGAAGGCGAGGGGTGCGGCGCCCATCAACATCAGGGTCACAAAGATCGGTTGGGGGATATTTTTGTCGGGCATACTTGCTGAACCTCTTTGAAAACGGTGAGATCTCCCTCGGGAGCGACGAAAAAGTTTCGAAATCCCCACGCAACCAGGGGACAAGGTGCTGGAAAAGCTATGGTCATCGTCTCCCGATCGCCTGCGAGTGTCAATTGAGCAAAAGTCACGTTGGTCACCACCGTAACCAATCACAAGTCACTCAAAAGTAAGGTACTTGCAATGAGCACTGCGCCGCTGGTCACCTGAGTTCGGGAGGGGTCCGGTTCCGATTGCGCCACTCCGGCTCTCCCAAACGGGTGATTGTTGTTGGGGGCTGATTGCAGCGATGATGATTGGCATTCAGCAGAAGAAATTGTCTGGCCGGTCCTGAAACGGGACACGAGCCCGGCGCACGTTCAGAGGGTGGCTGCCGGAACACGAGAGGCGCAGGATGTCGCTGGCAGAACATGAGCGATGATCACGGTGCAATAACTGGATGACGGCAGAGATCCGAAATACGCAGGATTAACGTAGTTGTTGGAGGCGAAGAGTTATGAAGGTTGTAATTTTCTGTGGCGGTCAGGGTTTGCGGCTGCGGGAATATTCCGAGAATGTTCCAAAGCCATTGGTGCCCATTGGCGATGCGCCGGTAATGTGGCATCTGATGAAGTACTACGCCCGCTATGGGCACAAGGATTTCATCCTGTGTCTGGGGCACAAGGGCGAAGCCATCAAGCGGTTCTTCCTGAACTACAACGAGGCTTTGTCGAACGATTTTGTTTTGTCCGACGGCGGCAAGAAGGTGCAACTGCTGGGCGACGATTTCGCCAGCTGGAAAATTACCTGCGCCGATACCGGGGCGAAGTCGCTGATCGGTGAACGCCTCCGCCAGGTGCGCGAGCACGTGAAGAACGAAGAGATTTTTCTGGCGAACTACTGCGACGGTCTGACGGACATCGATCTGGATATGGTCATCGACCGGCTGATCAGCTCGGGGAAGACGGCCTGTTTCGTCTCCGTGCCGCCCACGCAGACGTTCCATCTGGTGGAGACCGATAAGGACTCCCATGTGACGAGCATCAATCACGCGGGAACCTCGCACACCTGGATCAACGGCGGGTATTTCGTTTTCCGCCAGCGCATTTTCGATTACATCAAGGAGGGCGAGGAACTGGTAGACGAGCCGTTTGCGAGGCTCATCGAGGCAAGGGAACTGATCACGATCAAGCACGAAGGCTTCTGGGCGTGCATGGACACGTTCAAGGAGCGGCAGCAGCTGGAAGATCTCTGGTCCAAAGGGGGCGCCCCCTGGCAGGTATGGGGACGCAACGGGCACGGAAAGAAGACGGCTGCGCCTGAACCGGTCCTCGTTCACAAGTAGATCCTTCGCCCCGGAGGATTGATGCGCCGGACGGGACAAGACTTACTTCGGGTTTGGTCCGCACAGTCAATCTGCGCAAGGCGCAGGTGTGCGGATCGAAACGCCCGAGAACGGATTCTCTTCATCGTTTAACGGAACCGGCGTCGTAGCGTCGCTGGAGGCTGCTTGGGCACCAAAACGGATGTGGTGGAAATGAACGATCCCGCTTCTGCTCCGGCGGCAGGACACGAACATTTCCGCACGGATCATCTGCTGCACAACATCGGGCACCGCGCCGTTTCGGGCGGGTTTGTGACGGTGGGAGCGCAAGCGGCGAAGTTCACATTGAATTTTCTGGCGGCGGCGGTTCTGGCGCGCCTGCTCGACCCGCGGGACTTTGGCCTGGTGGGGATGGTGCTGGGCATCACGGCGATGGTCCAGGTCTTCAGCCAGCTGGGGCTATCGATTGCGACGATCCAGCGCGAGACCATCACCCAGGCGCAGGTCACCAATCTGTTCTGGATCAACGTGGGCTTCAGCGGCGCGCTGGCCATCGCGAGCGCTGCACTGGCGCCGCTGGCGGCAAAGTTCTACCACGATCCGCGCGTCACAGCCGTCATGCTGGCATTGTCGCTGACGTTTGTGATCACCGGGGCAACGGTTCAGCATCAGGCTCTGTTGACGCGGCAGATGCGCTTTCCGGCCCTGGCGGTGATCGACGTCACGTCCGGCGCCATCGGGTTCGGTCTGGCCTGTGTTCTGGCCTGGCGCGGGTTTGCGTACTGGGCTCTGGTGGCGCAACAGCTGGCGACGGCCACCTGCAACCTGATCCTGATGTGGCTGACCTCAGGCTGGCGGCCGAATCTTCCGTCGCGAAAGAGCGGCGTGAAGCCTCTCGTCCGTTTCGGCGCCCACCTCAGCCTCGCCGATTTCATCGGGCAGTTTTCCGCCAACAGCGACAGTATTCTGCTGGGGCGCTTCTTCGGAGCGTCGCCGCTGGGCCTCTATACGCGCGCCCAGGTGCTGCTGGCTCGTCCCATTCAGCAGATCACCACGCCCATCAACAACGTGCTGATCCCGGTCTTGTCTCGCCTGCAGCACGATGCCGATCGGTACCGCCGCAGTTATATGCGCGCCTATGGAACCCTGGCATTGATCGTGTTCTCCTTTGCTGCGATGTGTCTCGCGCTTTCAAAGCCGCTGGTTCTGGTAATCCTCGGACATAAATGGGCCGGCGCCATTCCGCTGTTCGCAATGTTCACTCTGGTTGCCATTTCGCAGCCGCTTTCGGCCATCTGCAGCTGGATTTATGAAAGCCAGGGGCGGGGTAAGGATCAGTTGACCAACCACACGGCCGCGGGTCTGGTGACGATTGCCTCCTTTGTGCTGGGGCTGCACTGGGGGCCGATCGGAGTGGTTACGTCGCTGGCCTTTGTGAGCCTGATCGTTCGCCTGCCGATCGTGTACTACATTGCCGGCCGCAGCGGCCCGGTGAGCACGCGCGATTTGTGGATGGGCTTTATTTCGCATCTTCCCTGCTGGGTGGGGGTGTATCTGATGACCGCCCTTGCGGTTCGACTGCTGGGGCACACCTCAAATCTTGTACAACTGCTGGTGTGTGGCCCAGCTGGGCTACTGGCCGGGACAGCGCTCTTCCTGCTGTTCCCGCGGCCACGCGAGAGCGCATTCTTCGCGGCCGGCAAGATCAGGGGCGCGCTGAAAGCGAGGTTCGCAGCATCGTGAGTGCATCTGTGGAGTTGGAAGTGGCGCAGCCCACCCTCGACCATCCCGCCTCTCCCGCACCGGGGAGCGGCACGAAGATCGCGTACTTCGGGATCTTCGGCATCCAGAATCTCGGCAACGAGTGCACGCTGCAGTCGATTCTGCAGAATGCGCGGCTGCGTCTGCCTGGCGCGGAGATGTGCGCGGTGAGTTTCAACACAGCGGACACGGAGCGGCGCCATCAGCTGGCTGCGATTCCGGTGACGGTGCAGAATTTCGGCAAGGTGGCCCGGCGCGGCGGTCTTGCCGGCAAGCTGGCCAAGGTCATGCGCCTGGCAAAGCGCGTGCCCAGCGAGATCAACGAGTGGCGCCAGGCAGTGAAGAGCCTGCGCGGCACCGATGTCGTCGTCATGACCGGCACCGGCATGCTCACGGACTACATGACCACGGCTTCGGGTTTCCCCTACGACGTCTTCCGCTGGACCCGGGCTGCGCGTCTCGCCGGCTGCAAGGTGCGTTTCGTGGGTGTCGGCGTTGGCCCCATCTACGGCAAGACGAGCCGTCGTTTCATCACGAAGGCTCTCTCTCTGGCCGACTACCGCAGCTTCCGCGATCAGAATTCGAAGGACCGCATCCGCAACAACGGCTTCATTCGTCCCGAGGATCCTGTTTATCCGGATCTTGTCTGGAGCCTGTCGCCCGATTCCTTCCCGCGCCACGCCAGGCAGGGTGAACCGATCCGCACTGTCGGTCTGGGTGTGATGGATCATCGCGACATCCACATGTGGGATTCGGACAAGCACCAGTCGCACTACTCGTTCTATCTCGACACGATGGCCGATTTCGCGCTCTGGCTGACCGGGCAGGGGTACAGAGTGCGTATTCTGCAGGGCGACGCGAAAAATGACGCGAGTACGCGTGACGAGTTGCGCGTACGCATCGAGCAGCGCGGCATTCGCTACGAAGAGGCCGGCATCGTCGATGAGGGCAGCACTACGGTTGAGGAACTGATCGCGCAGATCGGCAAAGTCGACCTGGTGGTTTCGCCGCGATTCCACAACCTGCTGCTCGGCCTGATGATGAACATTCCGGCCGTATCGATTTCCTACGATCCGAAGAACGATCAGCTGCTGGAGTCGGTGGGGCTGGGCAAATATCGCCAGCGGCTGGAGGAACTGGATCTGCAACTGCTGAAAGACCACTTCACCGAGCTGGCGTCGCGTGCCGACGAGGTGAAACCGAACCTCGAGCGCAAGGCGAAGGAGTTTCGTTCTCAGCTCGATCAGCAGTACGACCGGATTTTCGGTGAGTTCGCGCATTCCGGACAGCGCCGGAAGTAAGTTTCGAGTGTTTCAGGAGTACGCCGGTACGACTGCAGGGTTGGTCGGCCAAACTAACGAATCAACAGAGGATTTCATGCCGCAAGCCGTTGAAAATTTCCGCGACCGGGATTACTGGGCGGTTGAAAATACGCTGTACGTCGAGCCCAGCTTTCGTCTGAAGAAGTGCGCTCAGGTGATCGGCGAACTGGCAGCCGGCCGGCAGTGCACGCTGCTCGATGTCGGCTGCGGTCCAGCCGCCCTGCGGGGGCTGCTGCCCTCCAACGTGAGCTATCACGGCATCGACATTGCTATCCACCAGCAGGTTCCCTGGCTGCGCGAGCGCAACATCGCGGACGAAACCATCGCATGGGACAGTCAGCGCTTCGACTTTGTGGTGGCCATGGGCTTCTTCGAATACATGGGTCACCAGCAGCAGCGCAAGTTCGAAGAGATTCGCAGCATTCTGAAGGACGACGGCCGCTTCATGATGAGCTACATCAACTTCGGCCACATGCGCCACAAAGTCTGGCCGAATTACAACAACGTGAAGCCGATCGGCGAAATGAAGAAGGGTGTCGAGGAGGTGTTTCGGGTGGACAAGCTGTTTCCCGCCTCGCATAACTGGCGGCCCAAGCAGCCGGGGAAGCGGCACCTGACCGGCCTGCAGATGCACATCAACTTCACCATTCCGGTCGTGACGCCCATGCTTGCTGTCGAATACTTTTTCCTATGCTCGAAACCGAATCGGCCCTGAGTTCTCGCTGTCGCGTCGTCATGATCCGGTTTGTGCAGGGTGCTACGATGAACCTGATTCACCCAAAATTACTCAAGAGAGATGCATGGGACAGTCGTTACGCTTTACGCCGACCTCGGTCGCCGGCGCCGTTCTGATCGATCCAATTCTGCGCGAGGACGATCGCGGTCACTTTTCGAGAGCTTATTGCAGCAGGGAATTCGCCGAGAACGGGATCAACTTTGTGCCCGTCCAGGCGAATACGGGATTCAGTTCCAGGAAGGGGACCACGCGCGGTCTTCATTTTCAGGTGGCGCCAGCGCTGGAAGCTAAACTGGTGCGCTGCACGCGGGGCGTTCTGTTCGACGTAGTCGTCGACCTGCGGCCCAATTCCCCGACTCGGTACCAGTGGTTTGGCGTCGAATTGCCGGCCGACAAGTATCAACTGCTCTATGTGCCGGAAGGGTGTGCGCACGGCTATCAGACTCTGGAAGACGACACCGATCTGTTCTACATGACTTCTGCATACTTCACTCCCGAAGCAGCGAAGGGGGTGCGATTCGACGACCCCGCATTTGGAATTCAGTGGCCTTTAATCCCCACTGCGATGTCCGACCAGGACCGCAACTGGCCACTCGCAGGTGAAACGAGCCCACTATGATTGATACCGCCCTTCTCGAACGTGAAACTTCCGGCAATCCGATCCGCATCGGCGTCATTGGAGCGGGTGCGGCCGCTCGCGCGGTCGCGCTCCAACTGGCGACGCCTGCCAAAGGCATTCGTCTTGCCGCCATCATCAACCGCACCGAGGCCAACGCCGAACGCTCGTTCAGGGAAGCGGGCGTGAAGGAGTGGAAACGCGTCGAGTCTGCGAAAGAGGCCGAAGCGTCCATCAACCGCGGCATCCCGATCTACAGCGACAATCCTGACGTGGCGACGCACTGCGATGCGGTAGACGTGATCATCGAATGCACGGGCACGCTGGACTACGCGCTCGATGTGGTGCTGGCCGCCATTGACCACGGCAAGGATGTGGTGCTGGGCAACGCGGAACTGGACGCGCTGCTGGGTCCGATCCTCCATGTTCGGGCGCAGCAGGCGGGGCTGGTGATCACGCATACCGATGGGGAAGAGCCCGGGGTGGCGATGACGCTGCTGCGGTACCTGCGCGGCTGCGGGCTGCGTACAGTTGCCGGCGGCAACCTGAAGGGCATGGTGGATCACTATCGCACGCCCGAGACGCAGAAGGCGTTCGCACTCAAATACGATCAGGATCCGCGCAAGGTGACCTCGTTCGCCGACGCATCGAAGCTATCGCTGGAGACAACTATTCTGGCGAACGCTACGGGTTTCGCCGTGGGAAAGCGGGGGATGTACGGGCCGCCCTGCGAGCACGTGAAGGAAATCGCGAATCTGCTGCCCGCCGAAGAGATGCTCAGCACGGGTCTGGTGGACTATGCGCTGGGCGCGGCGCCCTATACAGGCGCTTTTGTTGTGGTCTACGAAGAGAATCCGCTGAAGCAGGCGCAGATGGGTTACGTGAAGATGGGAGACGGTCCGTTTTACGTCTTCTACACGCCGTTCCATCTGCCGCACATCCAGATGATGTCGACGATTGGGCGAGCCGTGATCTATCGGGATCCCACAGTGGTGCCGATGGGGGGACCGGTCTGTGAAGTGGTGACGATGGCCAAGCGCGACCTGAAAGCGGGCGCGGTGCTGGATGGGGTCGGCGGCTTCACCGGGTACGGTCTGATCGACAACAGCTCGACGGCGCGCCGTGAGAATGCGCTGCCGCTGAGCTTGTCAGAGGGTTGCACGCTGCGTCGGGATGTGAGCAAGGATCACCTGATCACGTTTGCCGATGTCACGCTGCCAACTCGCAAGGTTGTCGACCAGCTCTGGAATGAGCAATTGGCGCGCTTTGCCGTCGCACAGCCTGTCGGCGCAAAGTAAAGTGCTGGATTTTCCGGCCACCGTCGACTGGATGGACGCGTCTCGAGCCAGGGCCCCGTCGCAGTTGGAGAGGGCGGGACTTCGCTTGTTAGTCGCTGAACGACTTTTGAACTTATGATGCCCGACCGCAATTTCTGGAAGAATCGCCGCGTTTTTCTCACCGGCCACACCGGTTTCAAAGGCAGCTGGATGTCGCTCTGGCTCCAGGCTCTCGGAGCGAATGTGACCGGCTATGCGCTGGAGCCGCCCACCCAACCCAGTCTGTTTGAGCAGGCCGGTGTCGCGAGCTCTGTTCGCTCGATCTTTGCCGATCTCCGGGACTTCGAGCGGTTGAAAGCCGCGATTCGCGAATGCAATCCCGAAGTCGTCATCCACATGGCGGCGCAGACGGTTGTGAGCCGGGGTTACGAGGATCCCATCGAGACGTACTCGACCAATGTGATGGGTACGGTCCACCTGTTCGAGTCTCTCCGGCAACTGGGGCATCGCAGCGTGGTGGTGAACGTTACCAGCGACAAATGCTACGAGAACAACGAATGGGTTTGGGCCTATCGCGAGAATGACCGCATGGGCGGCCACGATCCTTACTCTAATTCCAAAGGGTGTGCGGAACTGGTCACCAGTGCGTATCGCGACTCGTACTTCTCGCCCCAGAGCTACGAGACGCATGGCATCGCGCTGGGAAGCGCACGGGCCGGGAACGTGATTGGCGGCGGCGACTGGACTGTGAATCAGCTGATTCCGGATCTGATGCGCGCGTTCCTTGCGGACCAGCCGTGTCTGATCCGTAACCCGCTGGCGACGCGGCCGTGGGAGTTTGTGCTCGAGCCGCTGCGCGGATACCTGATGCTGGCCGAGGCGCTGGCGAGAGATCCGAAGTCCTTCGCCTCCGGCTGGAATTTTGGCCCGGCCGACGACGATGCGAAGCCGGTGCAGTGGATCGCCGACCGGTTGGTGCAGTCCTGGGGCAAAGCGGCGCGCTGGGAGCTGGACAAGGGGGCTCATCCGCACGAGGCGCATCTGCTGAAGCTCGACGCGTCGAAGGCGAAGGTGTACCTGAAGTGGCATCCGGTGATACCGCTGGGCAAGGCTCTGGACTGGATCGTCACGTGGTACCGCGCTTTTGAGGACAAAGGCGATCTTGGCGCGCTCACCCGCAGCCAGATCGAGCAGTACGAGGGGCTGCGGTAGCAGACCTCCTTCCACTTCGGTGCGTCAGCATCGGTCACCTTAGTCGTATGGCGCGACCGGAGCCGGAAACGCCATACTTCAGTCAGATCCCCTGTTTTGAGGAACAGATGAACAGCAACGGCAACCACGAGCAATCCGAAAAATCCCGCGTCCTTTTGTTTTCGAACCGGAACCTGTACGACCCTCTGGTGTGGAGATGCCCGTTCCGAGAGTTCGAGCGCATCCTTGGCGATGTCGAGGCGATCGACGTGCTGGCGCCCGGCCCAGGCCCGCGGTATCAGCAGGGAAGGCGGCTGGCGCTGAAGACGGGCGAGTATCTGCCGGTGGCGTTCAACCCCGGCGTGACCGAAACCCGGATCGACAAAGAGTACGACCTGTTGATCACGGTTCCCGAGCGGGTTTCGGAACTACTGCACATGAAGTCGCTCAAGGGCCTGAAGGATAAGTGCAGGAAGACGATCTGCTGGCTGCCTGAGTTCTATTACAAGGATATTCCCGACTACAAAGGCTGCCTCGAGATCCTGAAGGAATTCGACTACGTGATCTTCATGTATGTGGCGAGCGATCCGTTCCTGCCGTGGATCAAGGGCCACAGCCAGTACCTGCCTGCGGGTATCGACAACCTCAACTTCTCGCCTTACCCGAACCCGCCGGCCCGCGTGATTGATGTGCTGAGCATCGGCCGCCGCGCGCCGGCCATTCACAAGGCGCTGCTGCAGATGGCGAAGCAGGACAACAAGTTCTACATGTACGACACCATCAATGCGCTGAAGGCGCACGATCTCGACGAACACCGTCTGATGATCGCGAATATGGCGAAGCGCAGCCGGTATTTCATTGTTAGCCCGGGAAAATTCGATGTACCCGAGGAAACCGGCGGCACCAGCGAGTTTGGTTACCGCTACTTCGAAGCCGGGGCCGCGGGCACCATCATGATCGGCATGCGTCCGTATAACAATAAGGAGTTTGACAAGATCTTCACCTGGCCCGATGCGGTGCTCGAGATTCCATTCACGTCGGGCGAGATTGTGGACGTGATCCACGAGTTCGACAAGCAGCCGGAGCGGCAAGCCAGAGTTCGCGCGCGCAACATGACGGAGTGCCTGCTGCATCACGACTGGGTCTACCGATGGGAATCGATCCTTGCAATGGTGGGCATGCAGCCGCTGCCTAAGATGGAGAATCGCAAGCGCGCTCTCAAAGAACTGGCGGCGGCAGTCGAACAGGACTACCCGCAACGCGAATTATCCGGGGTGCGCTAGTCGCAGTCCTTCTCCGCAGGCGCCGTTATGATGAAGTCGTGGATTCCGGTCGCGCGGGTATGAAGATGGTTCCGGGGCGCAGGCCTCGCAGACGGGTGTGGCGCTGGGTCCTCGCGGCATTTCTGTTATCGATGCTGGCCGTTTTCGCCGCGCCTGTGAGCAGGCGTTCCGTTCTGCGGGCTGCGGGGCAGGCGCTGGTGACTCCGGATCCCCACGTTCAAACGGCCGATGTCGTGGTTGTAGCGATTGACGTGCAGGGCGCCGGTACTCTCGAGGCTGCAGATCTGGTGCGTCAGGGTGTCTCCAACCGGGTTGCAGTCTTTGACGATCCGCCGACGGCTGCGGACGAGGAATTCATTCGCCGCGGTCTTCCCTACGACGATCGCGCCGCTATCTCGAATAGGCAGTTGCACCTGCTGGGCGTTCAAACCGTGGAACGGATTCCGCGTTATACCTCAGGCAGCGAGCAGGAGGGAACGATCCTGCCCGGATGGTGCGAGCAACACGACTATCATTCGGTGGTTCTGGTAACTTCGACGGATCACTCCCGCAGGCTGGCACGAATTATGCGACGGGCCACGCGCGATGAGGGCGTCAGGATTGTTGTCGTGCCCTCGCGGTATTCGAACTTCGACCCGGATCGCTGGTGGACAACCCGGTATGGAGTCCGCACCGAAATCATCGAGATGGAGAAATTAGTGCTCGATGTGGTGCGGCATCCATTTTCATGATTGGGGGCTGTAAAAGCAAATCCCGGATCGCATGATGTGATCGCGACCCGGGACTTGAGTTCGTTAAAATTACTGTGCTTCTTACTGGGCGACTACGGTTCCGGTAAGACCGGTCGGCGGAGACGGAACCGGACCAGTGGCATAGCAAGTCGCCGGGTTAAAGGCGCCGCCTTTGGCCGGCCCGTTCAGGTAGCAGTTTTCGGCGGGATTGGGGTTAATGGTGGGATTGCCTTCCGGTCCTTCGAGGGGCCAGGGATATCCCTTCATGAAGGAAGGCTCGCTGGGGTAATACATGGAGGCAGCCAAAGTATGGGCTGCGCCGCCGTCCCAGTAAGCGACTCCGCCGGTCTTATAGTCCCAGTTCCCCTGACGAATGGCGGTGGTCAGGGTGCTGGGAATACTTCCGGAAGCCCCGGCGAAGCTGTAAACAATGGGTGTGGCGGCCGAGGCATACTCGTCGAAACCCGAAAGCGTCGCAGCGCCCCAGTTGGTGAGCAGGCCAGTATGTCCGAGGACGTTGCCGACGAACGAGTAGTAAGTCTGCAGCGGGTAGATATCGATCGCGTCAAAGCCTTCCTGCGGTGGGAAGCTGGGAACGCCGGTTCCGGTTTCATCGCCCCACAGCCAGTTGCGGAAGAACACGAAGTGCGAGGAGCTACCCCAGAAGTCATCCGCCGCAATGTGGGAAGCGATGTTACCTTCCAGCAGGTTCATGTAGGGATGAGCGCCGTGGGATGTGCGTGCTGAGCCCAGATAGGTTAGATCGTCGGTGTAGTCGTCGTCGACGTAGTTATAGAGAAACACAACTCCTGAGCCTCCGCCCTGGAAGACAAAACCATGGCGGTTATGGCGCATGATGTTATTTTCTACTTTGGCATCGCTGTTAATGAAGTTCAGGAAGATGCCGTAACCAGCACCGCTTGCGCCTGAGCGCTGATCGTGCACATAGTTATCGCGGATTTCGGCGCCATAGGTATAGTCCATTTCAATGTGCGCGGAGCCACTGTTGCTGCCGGTATTCTGGGTTTCCACGCCCTTTACCCAGCAGTAAAGGCATCCCTGCAGCAGGATGATCTGGTTAGATCCGATGTCACCTGTCGCCGTGACGTGGAAGTATTCGTAGCCGGCCTTTTGGGTCAGGAAGTTATACTTGCGGTACTCGGGGTTAGTGTAGAGCGTGTAGTAGAGAGGACGGGCGAGGGTTGCGGTTGTACCGCTGACCGCGGTCACCTGATCGATCTGCTGCATGACGCGATAGCCGGTGTTATCGCCGCACCAGTCGCAACGGCCGTCTTCGCCGGTGACCGTTACCAGGGTCGGATCGTCGTCGGCGAAAATTGCGATCCAGTCCCCGGGATTCACGGAGCCGCTGGAAATCGTGATGGTGGTATCGCCCTTCTTCGGAGCGCCGCCCAACGCGTAGCCGGGAGAGTTATTGCCGTAGGAAGTCGGCGGCGTGAGATTGGTGGAGGCGGTGAAGGCCTGGGTTGTGAGTTGTCCGCTGGAGCCGAGATTGATCTGAGTGGTGGGGCCGGCGCCTCGGAGCACAACGCCACTTTTGAGCCGGATGGTGCTGTTCACCAGGTAGGTGCCGGCGGGAAGATAGACTGCGGTGTTGGCAGCGGCGCTGTTGATGCACGCCTGAATCGCGGGTCCGTCGTTCGTAGTTCCGTTAGCGGCGAGTCCGGTGCAGGTGGTGGCCGGATAGACCGGCAAGGTGCCGCCGTTCCACAGGTCAGAGCCGGCCTGCCAGGGAATGACTCGGCAATTGGCGGGGCAACCGGTGTTGTCGTTGGGAAGACTGTACGTCTGAGCATCTACCGAGCGCCCTGGCGCTATCGCGATCAGCGCCAGGGCTGCAAAAAACATCAAGGGGATACTTCTCCGCATACTGCGACCTCTTTGGAAGGCTGGATTTTCGGTCTTTTTATTGCACGTCAATCGCCATTCAATCCCAGGCTCAAACTGCTTCAAAAGAAAGCGCTTGGCGACGGTTTTTCCGGACCCGAAACGGCCTGCGTAATCCTGGGTCGAAATCGGTGTAAATTTTGACGTAACCCCTGAATTTTCCACGCTGTAGACAGCATTTTCCCGGCAGGGTTTCCACAGTTCGACAGGCGGGCGCAACCCGAAAATCGTTCTTTGACAGCACTGCCGGATCGCATCCGCCGGCTCAGTCCAGGAAATGGCTGGCCAAGGCCACGATCTTAAACGTGCCGATCGCGGAATCGGCACTCCCATGGGCCGACTTTTGATTTACGGCGGCCTTCCAACGACTCTCCATCGAACACGAAAGACTGTAATTTTCCTATGATCAATTTGAGCCTCGACGTGAAGAAGGGCGGACCTCTGAAGGTTCTCTGCCTCGGGTCCCATTCCGACGATATCGAAATCGGCTGTGGCGGCACCATCCTGCGCCTCATCGATCAATACCCGGACTGCACATTTCAATGGGTCGTTTTCAATGCTATGGGGGTTCGCAAAGCGGAGGCGCAGAAGGCTGCCGAATCCTTTGCCGGTTCGAAACGACTCGAGCGACTGCTCCTCAAGGAATTTCCCGACGGATTCATGCCCTTTGTTGGTTCGGAAGTAAAAGCCACCTTCGAAGAGCTGAAGCAGAAAGTCGATCCGGACATCATCTTTACGCACCAGCGCATGGATGCTCATCAGGATCACCGCCTGTTGTCGGAGCTGACGTGGAATACATGGCGCAATCACTTCATCCTCGAATACGAAATTCCCAAATACGACGGAGACATGGGCAGGCCCAACGTCTTTGTGCCGCTGACGCGGGAACAAACCCAGGCGAAAGTGCGCAATGTGATGGACAGCTTCGCTTCACAGCGCAACAAGGCCTGGTTTCAGGAATCGACTTTCCACTCGCTGATGCGGCTGCGCGGCATGGAGTGCAATGCGTCGAGTGGGTACGCTGAGGCGTTCTATTGCCGCAAAGTGGTCCTCTGAAGCGGTCGGAATTTGCCATCTGCTGGCTGCGCGAGTCCCAAGCAGCTATCCTGATAAAGGAATTTCACGATGAGTAAAACGCTGCTTGTGACATCCGCGGAGCGAACCGCCGCCATCCTGGAGAAAATCGAGACACGGCAGGCTCGCATCGGCATTGTGGGTATGGGCTATGTGGGGCTGCCTCTCGCGCTGCTCTTCAGCGAGGCACGCTTCCGTGTGACCGGTTTCGATATCGACCGCGGTAAGGTCGATGCCCTGAACGTCGGCAATTCCTACATCGTCCGCATTCCCGCTAGTGAGATTCAGCTGGCCCGGACAAGTGGATTCTGTGCGACTGCCGATTATGCGCAGATCGCGACGATGGACATCGTCATCATCTGCGTACCGACGCCGCTGAACGAGTACCACGAGCCGGATCTGAGCTACGTTACGGGAACGGTGAAGAGCATCGCGCCGTATGTGCACGACGGGCAAATTATCATTCTGGAAAGCACTACCTATCCGGGCACAACCGAAGAAGTGGTCGTTCCGCTGCTGGAACAGGAAAATCCAGGCGGCCTCGGCGTGGCGCGCGATGCTGCGAGCCCCGGCTTCTACGTCGCGTTTTCACCGGAGCGTGAAGATCCCGGCAATGACACGGTGGCCCGGCGCGATATCCCCAAAGTGGTGGGCGGGTGCGGTCCGATCGCGCGAGAACTCGCGTCCGCGGTGTATACGACCATTTTCAATCGCACCGTCCCGGTCTCTTCTCCGGCAGTTGCGGAAATGACGAAGCTGCTGGAGAACATCTATCGCTGCGTCAACATTGCACTGGTGAATGAGCTGAAGCAGTTATGCCTGCGGATGGGGATCGATCTGTTCGAAGTGATCGAGGCTGCGAAAACCAAGCCTTTCGGATTCCAGGCGTTTTATCCCGGTCCGGGTCTCGGCGGCCACTGCATTCCCATCGATCCGTTCTATCTTTCGTGGAAGGCGAAGGAGTTCGATTTTCGCACGCGGTTTATTGAACTGGCCGGCGAGATTAACACCGGCATGCCGTACTTTGTAGTCGACAACATTGTCGAAGCGATGAGTCAGCAGGGCAAAGCTCTGCGCGGTTCGCGGATTTTGATTCTGGGTATGGCTTACAAGCGCGATATCGACGACCTGCGCGAATCGCCTTCGCTGACCATCATCGAGTTATTGCAAAAGCGCGGTGTGCAGGTAGCGTACAACGATCCCTTCTTCCCATCCGTCGGACAAGGGCGTAAGTATGCGCTCAATATGACCTCCACTCCGCTCGACAGAATTCCGGAGTTCGACTGCGTGGTGATTGTGACCGATCATTCGCAGTACGACTATCCGGCCATCGTCGCCCAGGCGAAACTGGTAGTCGACACGCGCAACGCCACTCGCAATATCGCCGCGGCGAACGTCGTCCGCTGCTGATGCCGGACGGTCAGCGCTGAAACACGCAACGGATCGCTGAACCTCAGCACGAAAAAAAGGCCCGCCAAGACTGGCGGGCCTTTTGTTTTGCAACGACGCGGCGTACTACGGGATCGCCGCGGTGTAGACGTTGGAAGGTGCACTTTCGACCCCCGACGCATCCACGCTCGTTACTTCATAGTTGTAAGTCAAGCCGCTCTGCACGGTCGTATCTGTGTAAGTCGTTGGCGTGTTGACCGCAGTGTTCAACTTCTGATATGAACCACCGCCGGTGGACCTGTAGACGTTGTAACTCACCACCGCGTCCGCGCTGCTCGCCGGGGCTGTCCAGCTTAGCTGCACTTCATAAGTGAGAGCCGCTACGCCGGTGCCGCTGAGGGCAACCGTTTGCGTTCCGCCGCTGGCGGCATTGCTGGTGATGGTGACCAGGCCGGTTGCCGCACCCGCTGTGGTTGGATCGAACTGCAGGTTCAGAACGGCAGTCTGGCCCGGATTCAGTGTGACGGGGAAGGTAACGCCCGTCATGGTGAATCCGGTTCCGGTCAGCGTGGCTGCGCTCAGGGTGACAGCCGCTCCACCCGACGAGGTGAGCGTCACCGTCTGTGTAGCGGGTGTATTCAGATTGACGTTCCCGAAAGCGACGGTGGTGGAACTAAGAGTCAGGCCCGGCGCTCCGTTACCCAACTGCAGGCTAAAGGTTTTAGCAACGCCGCTCGCCGTTGCGGTGAGGGTCGCTGTTTGGGTTGACGTCACGGCCGCGACCGTGGCGCTGAAGGCGGCGCTGGTGGAACCTGCCGGGACCGTAACTGATGCAGGCACTGTGACCGAGGTGTTGTCGCTGGCCAGGCCGACCGCCAGCCCGCCCGCCGGCGCCGCGGCACTCAACGTCACCGTGCATGCGTCGGTCCCGGCTGCAGTGTAGGACGATGTGGTGCAGGTGAGCGAGTTCAGTGCCCCAGCGGTTGTATCTCCAGTACCGGTCAGGGCGATAGAGGTAGTGGGGTTTCCGGTGGCATTGCTGGTGATCAGGACGGTTCCGGTCGCGGCTCCCGCGGTTGTGGGATCGAAGGTCACCTGGAGTGTCGCGGCTTGTCCTGGATTCAGTGTCACGGGAACGGTGACGCCGGCCATCGTAAAGCCTGTACCGGTCAGGGTTGCACCGTTGATCGTGATCGGAGACGTGCCCGTCGAGGTGAGCGTCACCGAGAGACTGGTTGGCGTGTTGATGGTCACATCGCCGAAATTCAGGCTGTTTGTGCTCAGGCTCAGGATGATGGTTTGCGGGTTCAGCTGCAGGGTGAACACCTTCGTGCTTGCCCCCGCCGATCCCGTCAGTGTCGCGGTCGTGGTGGCTGTGACCGCGGAAACTACAGCGTTGAATCCGGCCGTAGTTGCGCCCGCGGGCACGGTGACCGAAGCCGGCACCGTGACCGAGGAGCTACTGCTGGACAACGTTACAGCCTGGCCGCCGGTCGGGGCCGCAGCGCTGAGCGTCACCGAACAAACATCCGTTCCTGCGCCGGTCAGGGTTCTTGTGTTGCATGACAGTGAACTGAGAACGCCAGCCGTCGACACGCCGTTTCCGCTCAGACTCACCACGATCGTCCCGCTGCCGGTGGCATTGCTGGCGATGGTGATGGAGCCAGTTGCGGCTCCTGCGGTGGTGGGATCGAAGCTGACCTGTAATGTTGCTGTCTGCCCGGGATTGAGGGTGACGGGGAAGGTGGCACCGGTCATCGAGAAACCTGTTCCGGTAAGGGTTCCGCTGTTGATGGTTACAGCGGACGAGCCGGACGAGATCAGGGTTACCGATTGAGTCGACGGGGAGTTGAGACTCACATCGCCGAAGTTCAATGTGTTTGTACTCACACGCAGCGCCGGGGCCTGGGCCTGCAACTGGATCGCGTAGATCTTGGATACGGTCCCTGCGCTTGCAGTTATGTTCGCGGTGGCTGTGGCTGTCACGGCCGTGGCTGTAGCCGTGAAGAATGCGTTGGAAGCACCGGCCTGCACGGTGACCGTAGCCGGTACCGTCAAGGCGGTATTGCTGCTCGACAGATTCACTGCGACGCCGCCCGCAGCGGCCGGGGCACTCAGCGAGACTGTGCAATTGTCGGTTCCTGCTCCCACAATGGTGGAACGGTTACAGAACAGGCCGCTCAGGGCGCCTGCCGTTGCATCTCCAGTTCCGCTCAGGTTGACGACCACCGTTCCGCCCGCGGGCGCGTCGGACGTAATGGTCAGCGAGCCTGTAGCGGCTCCCGCACTCTGCGGAGCGAAGTTCACCTGTACGGTCACCGCGTTCCCGGGGTTCAGCGTGACGGGGAAGCCCGGCCCTGTGACCGAGAAGCCTGCGCCGCTCACGGTTGCCGCCGTGACGGTGAGTGGAGCCGTTCCGGTCGACGTCACCGTGACCGTCTGCGGCGTGGCCTGCGATTTGACGGTCACATTACCGAACGAGAGGCCGCTGGTGCTCAGACTCATCGCCGGCGTTCCGCTATTGGACTGTGCCGGATTGAGCTGCAGGTTGAAGGTCGCCGAGCTTGTTCCGAGAGTTGCGCTGACCGTCGCGGTCTGCGCCGCACTTACCGCCGCAGCAGTCAGCGTGAAATTTGCGCTGCTGGCATTGGCCGGGACGGCTACACTGGCGGGCACCACGACCGCGGAATCGTTGCTGGAGAGGTTGATCGAGCTGCCGCCGGTGCCCACCGCTGCGCTCAGCGTGATGGAGCAGCTGTCTGTGCCGCCGCCGGTGATGGTTGCGCTGCTGCAGGAGACGGCGGTCACAGTCGGCTGCGGTGCCGGCGGCGGGTTGGTCGCCGCTGTCGCTCCCGTCCCGCTGAGGGCCACGGTCATCGGGCCGGAGGTCGAATCGCTCGCCACAGTCAGCGTACCGGCGGCGGATCCAACTGCAGTGGGACTGAACGTGATGTTCAAGTCAAGTGTCGCCGCGCCGGCAAGAGTGATGGGAAGCGTGCTCTGGCTGGTGAGTGAGAACGACTGACCGGCGACATTGACCTGGGTTACCTGAACCGAATTCGCGCTCTCATTTTTAATCGAAACGGTCGCTGTGGTGGTCTGTCCGACGGTCACATTGCCGAAGGCGAGCGTGCTGGTCGACGCGACCAGGATGCCTGTTGTTGTGGCGTTTGGCGCAATGCTCCCGCAGCCCGACATGACAAGGGCAAGAACGCAGACGGCGGAACGACGAACGCTGCGCGAGTGCCCGAGTATCTCTGAAGAGAAGAAAAGCTGGTCCGGCGGTTATGAGTGTGCCCGTTGTCTGAAGACGTGTGGACAGCGCCGCGGGTCTTCCCCGCGGGGGGGATTACGGATATCAAGTGCATCTACCTCACCTCTTGCAAAACAAAAAGTTCAGCAACTTCGGACCACGGTCAGCCTGAGGGAGCTGTAAAGTCGGAGCTCCCTCAGTTGCTGGCGGGCCCACTACCAAGGTTGGTCCCTGCTTGCTTCAGCTGGTTCAAAGAACGCACTGAGCGATAACGTTGCCTTGCTGTACGCACGCCGGTCACCATCCTTTTCAACAGCGAGTTACCTTTGTGCTTCTGGCGCAAAATGTCGCATTTTTTGGGGGCTTACCTGGCGTAAACGCCCCATTTTGTTGTGAGCGCATCTGACAGGGGCGCGTAGGATTTGCGCTGAAAGTAGACAAATCTTACCGGTGAAGGTAATCGCTGCGCAGCATTACTTTGGTCATCATTGCCCTGTTTCGGCTGCAGAGAAGGCGCGGTTCCGGTTCAGCCTGGACCCGGCCCGGCTGGTGCGCCAGACGCCCAGGCCGCCGGGACCGATAGGCTCGGCGCTCCCGCTGCTTCCTCGCTGCTGACGCCGCGTCCGCGATGCCGAGGGAAGACTGTTGCGGAGCTTCACTCTGTGGTTTCGATATGAGGGATGGAGATCCCTGTCCAGAGGTCCGAACACTGCTTCCGACTCTGTGGAATTCTCAGTCCTTCTCGTGGCGGGAAGTAAGTGATCCAATTTCTGGGCTGTTAAGAATGGGTCCTTTTGGCTGGGGCCGAGTTACCCGACAACGTTGCGGGAGTGCCCATGGAGAGAGGGCCAATCCACGCAGCGGGGCTGAGTAATTCGTTGTGCAGGTGATCCTGAGTGCTGTGCGAAATCACGCCACCGGTACCCCGAAAGAGTACTCCAAAGAGTCATTGACCGAGGTTCTATTCCCCATTACCTTGACTGCACGATTGCAAGAAATTTATCCCTGCGCGTGCGCGCTTCTGCAGGCTGTTGGTCTGCTTCCCCCTTGCGCGGCTCGCCGGGACATTGAGCGTTTTCTGTTGTCTTTGGTGCCGGATGGGCTTATCCCGCTGTTAGTTCCCGTCCCGTAAGTATTTCCTCCTGACCAGCACAGTTGTGACTGCGCCGCAGAGGTCTCCGCATGGCCTCGTCGCAGGGCAAGAACCGATTTCCGTGAGGTTGAGTGTATGTCGCTTGTGGTTGCACGCCGTCGCCGCTTTTCGCCTTCCCGTATTCTGACTCTTCTCGTTGCTAACCTCGTTTGGGTCGCGCCGATTCTCCTGGTGCCGGCAACGAGCGCGTTCGCGGCGACGATCGCCGTAACAACAGCGGCGGACGATTCCGGGACTCCGGCCGGCGTCGCGGCGAATTGCCCCGGCGCGGCGTGTTCGTTGCGCGACGCGATCGCGGCAGCGAACGCTGCTCCAGGCAGCGTTATCGACCTCAGCGGTCTGGGCAATGCCACTATCGTGCTGGGCGCGCCGCTGCCTCAGATCACGGTCGATATGACGATTTCGGGTCCGTCGAATCCGAACCTGATCGTAGTTTCCGGAGCCAATGCTTACGACACATTCACGGTCAGCATTCCCACTGCAGCGTCCGCCACCGTGAACCTGTCGGGCTTCACCATCGCCTTTGCGAATGCAGCTACGACCGCTCCGACCGCCAACTACGGCTACGGCGGCGGCCTGATGGTTTACCCCGCCGGAACGGCGCCTGCTCAAACGGTCATCGTGAACCTGGACAACATGGTCTTTCACGACAACAAGGCCGTGGCGGGCGGCGGCGCCATCCTGAGCGAAGCGTCGACTGCCATCACCAATTCCTCGTTCTATAACAATTCGACCCCGGTCTCGGGCGGTGCTATCTATAGCAACGGCACGATGTCTCTGCAGACCAGCGCGGTCTATTCAAACTATGCCGGATCGCAGGGCAGCGGCGTTTTCAACGAGGCGACCAACGGCGGCACACTGCTGATGAGTGATGCACTCTCGCCAACAATTCCACTCCTGGCAGTGGAGCGCTCTACATCCAGGCCGGCACAGCCACAGTGCGCGACACTACCTTTTTCGGCAATACTCCCAACACCGGGGGAAATATTGCCAATGCCGGCACTCTGACCCTCACTAACGCCGTTCTTGATGAGGAAGATCCCACTGTCAGCGTCAACTCATGCACTGGCTCTACGAACTGCCCGGCCAACCCTCAAACCACCCCGGATGCTAACGGCAATCTGCAGGACACTGCGTCCAACCTCAACTTCTCATCGCTGGCCGTTCATGGCGGACTCACCGCGACGCTCGTACCGCAGTCGGGAAGCGCGGCCATCTGCGGCGGCTATAGCTTGCTTGCCACAACAGAACCGCTTCCGCCTGCAACTCCCGCGGGCCTTCCCAGCGACCAGCGTGGCTTTAATATTTCAACGTCCTGTCCCTCCGGCCGGCTCGATTCCGGCTCTGTGCAGGTGGGGGGAAATAGATTTGTGGTTACGACTACTGCCGATTCCGACCACGCTGGCGTTTGCGGTGCAACATGTTCCCTCCGGGATGCCATCAACGCGGCCAACGCCGCCGGTAAGGGCGACATCGACGCTACGGGTATCAACGGTACGATCACGCTGGGGAGCGAGTTGCCCGAAGTCAACGTCGGCAATAACGGCGCGGTCATCAACATCGCTGGGCCGACATCCGGCTTGCCGCTGATCGTCAACGGCAACAATGCGAACCGCATCATCATCAACAACGGAACGCTCAGTGTCTCTTACATCACCTTCGAGGGCGGCAACAGCGCCCACACTTCGTCGGGTGACGATGTGACCGGCGCCGGCGCAATTTTGAACGCCGCGACCCTCAACCTCGATCACACGGTCTTCTCGGGCAATACCGCAACGAACAACGGCGGCGCCATCTACAGCACAACTAGCTCGTCACTCGGGATCACCAACAGCACCTTTACAGGCAACACGGTGAATATCGCCAGCGGCGACGGAGGCGCGATCGATGCGGCGGGTGGCTTGTCTGTTTTGAACAGCACACTGGATCACAACACCGCATTTCAGGGCGCGGCGATCTTTGACGAATCCGATTCCGGCGTGACGATGACTACAGTACGTTCGCGAACAATACTAATGCGGCAACCGGCTCCATCTTCACGAACAACAACTCCAACCTGACCATCAGCAACAGCACATTTGCCGGGAACACCGATGGCGGCGGCGGAGGTTCCGGCCTCTACATCAACACGAACTCGCTGACAGTCACGAACAGCCTCTTCGATGTGAGCGACGCATGCTTCAGCCGCCGCCGGCAATGCCCCCTGCACGACCACGGGCGCCAACGGCAACGTAGTTACGCCGACGAACTCCAATGCTGGTGTTCCCGCCGTGTCAGCTCTCGGTAATTATGGCGGACCCACGCAAACGGTCCTGCCTGAACCCGGCAGCAGCGCAATCTGTGCCGGTTGCTCCGCGCTCCTTAACGGCTACACGACGGATCAGCGCGCCTTCGCCAATATCAACGCCAGCTATGGAGTCGCCAATTGCGTCGACGCTGGCTCCGTCCAGACCAACTACACTGCGGTGGCCTTCAATGCTCCTTCCTATACCGGTTCGGTGGCGTCGCAGGCACAACGCCGCTGATCATTGTCTCGTGTGACGGAGAATGGTCTGAATCAGGGTGGTGTCATTCCGTCCCCCTGAGCGTTGCCGGCTTCGGAGCAGGAACCATCACCGGAAACACAGCAGTTGCCGTCTCCGGAACAGGCGCCACCTTCAGCAGCCTGATGGTTCCCGGCAATTACCCCGCCGGTTACCGGAACAGTGTCGGTCAGCCTACCGGTTGGCGCGGAACCACCACTTTGACTGCAGCGGGAGAGAACCTCACCATTGGCGCGGCCGGTACGGTCACCACCACCACGACAGAAGCGGCAGCCGTTCCGGCTTCCTTTGTCGTGAGCGCCACCGCCACCAACGTCACGCTTGCGGCGACGGTTGTGCATACGGCAACGCCTGTCACCGAGGGCTACGTCACCTTCACGGTCCATAGCGGCAGCGCGGCGGGTCCTGTTATCGGCACCGCGGTGGGTCCGATTGCCGTGAACGGCAGCGGTTCGACGGGGTCCCAGACCTACGTCATTCCGGCGAATGAACCTGCAGCGACTTATTACATTGTGGCTGCGTACAGCGATCCTGGCGGTGCCGGGAACTTCGCCTCCAGCAGCGATTCGACCAAGACGATCGTGATTTCCCCGGCGGTGACGGCGACGCAGTCCGTTGCAACCAAGGTTCTGACACAGAACCAGCCCACGACGAACTTCACTCCGGTGACGGGCTCGGGCGGCGTTGCGCCGCTGAGCTACAGCATTGCGCCGGGTCTGCCTGCGGGTCTCACTCTGTCCACGACGACGGGTGCGATTACCGGCTCGCCGACGACTACGCTTGCCGCCACCGTCTTCACCGTTACGGTCAAGGATGCCAATAACAACACCGCGGCGAATACCTTCACGCTGACGGTGAACTCGGCAGTGACCGCGGTGCAGTCGGTTGCGACTGTCACGCTGACGCAGGGTGTTTTGGCTACGCCATTCACACCGGTCACCGGCGGCGGAGGCACCGCGCCTTTGGGCTACACCATTGCGCCCGCTCTGCCGGGCGGCCTCCTCATCTCCGCATCGACGGGCCAGATCACCGGCACTCCCAGCCAGGCGATAACGGCAACAGTCTTCACCGTCACCGTAACCGACGCCAACCTCGCCACGAAGACCAATACCTTCACCCTGACGGTCAACGGCACCCTCACTGCGGTTCAGTCGGTCGCGGCCGTTGCCTTCACCAACGGCCACCTGGTCACGCCGGTGACTCCAATCACCGCGACAGGCGGTACGGCACCACTCGCATTCGCCATCGCGCCGGGAATCGTCTCCAATCTGACCTTCAGCACAACCACCGGCCAGATTACCGGCACGCCGAACGCTGTTTACGCCACTTCGACGTTCACCGTAACAATCACAGACGCGAATAACGCGACAGATAACAAAAGCTTCACGCTGACGGTGAACCCTGCAGTTGCGGCGGTCACGGCAGTTCCGACAACGACGCTGACGGCTGGCCATGCGGCGACACCGTTCACGCCGGTCACGGCCACGGGCGGCACGGGCGCGCTGACTTACACGGTTGCGCCAGCTCTTCCTGGATTAACAATGGCTGGGGCGACGGGCCAGATCAGCGGCACGCCGACGGCGAGTCCGACGACTGTTTACACGGTCACCGCGACGGACACCAATGGTGCGACGGGGACTGCGACCTTCAGTCTCACTGTGAACGGAGCTATCTCGGCCGTCACAGCCATCCCAACGACGACGCTCACAGCAGGATCTCCGGCGACGGCATTCACACCGGTGACGGCTACGGGAGGAACAGGCGCGCTGACGTACACGGTTGCGCCAGGTCTGCCCGGACTGACAATGGCTGGGGCTACGGGTCAGATCAGCGGCACGCCGACGGCCAGCCCAACGACGGTTTACACCGTTACCGCGACCGACACACTTGGCGCGACCGGGACTGCGACCTTCAGCCTGACGGTCAACGGTGCCTTGCTGGCAACGACGGCAGTTCCGACCACGACGCTGACGGCGGGTCATGCAGCCACACCGTTCACCCCGGTCACAGCGACGGGCGGCACCACACCGCTTGCGTGGAGTGTTGCACCGGGTCTGCCCGGTGCGCTGGGGATGAGCACGACGACGGGCCAGATCACCGGCACGGCGGCTTCGGCCAGCCCGACGACGGTCTACACGGTCACTGTGAAGGACGCGAATAACGTCACCTCGACGGCGACCTTCAGCCTGACCGTCAACGCAGCCGTCTCGGCGGTCACCGCCATTCCGACTACCACGCTCACAGCAGGATCTCCGGCGACAGCATTCACACCGGTCACGGCTACGGGCGGAACAGGCGCGCTGACGTACACGGTTGCGCCAGGTCTGCCCGGACTGACAATGGCTGGGGCTACGGGTCAGATCAGCGGCACGCCGACGGCCAGCCCAACGACTGTCTACACCGTTACCGCTACCGACACACTTGGCGCTACGAACACCGCCACTTTCAGTCTGACGGTGAACCCAGCGCTTTCTGCCACAACCGCAATCCCCACCACGACGCTGACGGCAGGCCATGCGGCGACCCCGTTCACGCCAGTTACGGCGACGGGCGGTACGGCACCACTAACCTTAGGTGTTGCGCCTGGTTTGCCTGGGCCGCTGACGATGAATGCGACCACCGGCCAGATCAGCGGCACGGCGGCTTCGGCCAGCCCGACGACGGTCTACACGGTCACCGTGAAGGACGCGAATAACGTCACTTCGACGGCCACCTTTAGCCTGACGGTAAACGCGGCAGTTGCGGCGGTCACGGCAGTTCCGACAACGACGCTGACGGCTGGCCATGCGGCGACACCGTTCACGCCGGTCACGGCCACGGGCGGCACGGGCGCGCTGACTTACACGGTTGCGCCAGCTCTTCCTGGATTAACAATGGCTGGGGCGACGGGCCAGATCAGCGGCACGCCGACGGCGAGTCCGACGACTGTTTACACGGTCACCGCGACGGACACCAATGGAGCAACCGGGACGGCGACCTTCAGTCTCACTGTGAATGGAGCTATCTCGGCCGTCACAGCTGTCCCAACGACGACGCTGACAGCAGGATCTCCGGCGACCGCATTCACACCGGTGACGGCTACGGGAGGAACAGGCGCGCTGACGTACACGGTCGCGCCAGCTCTGCCCGGACTGACAATGGCTGGGGCTACGGGTCAGATCAGCGGCACGCCGACGGCAAGCCCGACCACGGTTTACACCGTTACCGCGACCGACACACTTGGCGCGACCGGGACTGCGACCTTCAGCCTGACGGTCAACGGTGCCTTGCTGGCAACGACGGCAGTTCCGACCACGACGCTGACGGCGGGTCATGCAGCCACACCGTTCACCCCGGTCACAGCGACGGGCGGCACCACACCGCTTGCGTGGAGTGTTGCACCGGGTCTGCCCGGTGCGCTGGGGATGAGCACGACGACGGGCCAGATCACCGGCACGGCGGCTTCGGCCAGCCCGACGACGGTCTACACGGTCACTGTGAAGGACGCGAATAACGTGACGGCGACGGCGACCTTCAGCCTGACCGTCAACGCAGCCGTCTCGGCGGTCACCGCCATTCCCGCGACCACGGTTACGGCCGGCCATCCGGTCACGCCCTTCTCCCCGGTCACGGCGACGGGCGGCACCGGTACCCTGCATTACGCGGTTGTTCCGGCTCTGCCTGGAGCCCTGTTGATGAGCACGACGACGGGCCAGATCACCGGCACCGCGGCTTCAGCCAGCCCGATCACCACGTATACCGTCACCGTGACCGACGCGAATGGCGCGACGGGCACGGCGACCTTCAGCCTGACGGTGAGCGGTTCAGTCACGGCGACGGTTGCGGTTCCGACGACTGTGCTGACGCAGAACAACGCGGCCACACCGTTTACGCCGGTTACTGGTGCGGGCGGCACGGCTCCGCTGTCTTATAGCGTTGCTCCAGGCCTGCCCACGGGCCTGACCATGGCGGGTGCTACGGGCACGATCTCCGGCACGCCGTCGGCGACACTGGCTGTGACCCCATTCACGGTCACAGTGACGGACGCCAACGGTGCGACGGCGACTGCGGGCTTCAGCCTGACGGTGAACGGATCCCTGACAGCAACTACGGCGGTAGCAACGACAACGCTGCTCGCCAAGCAGGCCGCTACTCCGTTCACGCCCGTTACCGGCGCAGGGGGTACAGCGCCTCTGGCTTACAGCGTCGCTCCTGCTCTGCCTGCTGGTCTGACGATGGCCGGTGCCAGCGGAACAATCTCGGGCACGCCGAGCGTCACCAGCAACGCCACTCTGTACACGGTGACGGTCACCGATGCGAACGGCGCGACGGCGACGGCCACCTTCACCCTCACGGTGAACTCAGCCGGAATCTCCATTACCTGGGCCAATCCGGCGGCAATCACCTACGGCACCAGTCTGACGGGTGTTCTGAACGCAACGGTGACCTACGGTGGAGTCGCGGTGCCTGGAACCTTCGTCTACACCTCGACGCCTGGGGCTACGGTCACCACTTCGACCGTGCTGGCGGCGGGCAGTTATACGCTGACGGCCAACTTCACGCCAACCGATACGACCAAGTACGCGACTCCGCCGGCGGCTTCAGTGCCGTTGGTGGTCAACCAGGCCCAGCCGACGATCGCGTGGACGCCTGCAGCAACCCTCCAGTACGGCACCAGCCTGAACGGCTTGCTGAACGCGACGGTGAGCTTCGGTGGCAGTTCGGTCGCAGGAACGTTCGCTTACACCGCAACTTTGGCTGGTGGTTCACCGGTTGCGGTCACCAATGCGACGGTTCTGGCTGAAGGTTCCTACACGCTCACGGCGACCTTCACGCCCACCGATGCTACCGACTACAAGGGCGCCACGGCGACCGCGCCGCTGACGGTCACCGGCCAGACCCTCACCGTGAGCGCCGACAACGCCACGAAGGTTTATGGCACGGCCAACCCGACGTTCACCGGCTCCGTTACCGGCGCGGTGAACGGCGATACGTTCACTGAAAGCTTCACGAGTGCGGCAACCACGACTTCGAACGTGGGAACGTATCCCATCGTCCCCAGCGCTACGGGAGCCAACATCAGCAACTACACGGTGGTCGTGAATGACGGTACGCTCACGGTTACCCAGGCAGGCACCACAACAACCCTCGCAGCGAGCAGCAACTCCGTGAATCCGGGAAGCAGCGTGACGCTTACGGCCACCGTCGTCTCGGCAACCACCGGGACTCCGACGGGCATGGTCACCTTCTACGACGGCAGCACGGCGCTCGGTACCGGAGCGCTGGCGGTGGGCGCAGGCGGTGATGTCGCCACTGTGTCGACCACGGCGTTGTCGTCCGGAAGCCACACGATCACCGCGGTGTATGGCGGCGACGCCAACTTCACGGCCAGCAGCACCACCTCGTCGGTGGGCATCACGGTGGCACCGCTCGGGCTCACCATCAGCGCGAATCCCACGACCCAGTCCGGAAAAGCCGGCAGCACGTTTACCTATACGCTTTCGGTGGCGCCCGCCTTCGCCGGCACGGCGTACCCGGGCACGGTGACCTTTGCTGCGAATGGCGGCCCGGCTGGCACTGTCGTGACCTTCTCGCCGGCCACCCTGGCGGCGAATGCCGGTCCGCAGACCGTCACGATGTCTGTGGCAACATCGGTCAACGCCGCTGCCCTGCATCCGGCTGACACGGGTCGCACCCTGGTGCCGGTTGCCCTGGCCTTCATCCTCCTGCCTTTCGCCGGCATGCGGAGGATACGTCGCAATGGTCAGCGGCTGGCTCGCTTCCTCTGCCTGGTCCTGTTGGCTCTGGCTGGGGTCGCGGCCACGACCGCGCTCACCGGTTGCGGCAGCAGCGCCGGGGGGTCGAGCGGCAACACTTACTCGATCACCGTCTCGGCGACCAGCGGCTCGGCTGCCCAAACCACAACCGTAACGCTCACCGTCAAGTGAGCCGTTTCGGAAGTAGAACAGTTCAATGGCCGGACCTCAAAGGGGTCCGGCCATTGTTGTTGTTGCGGGGTTGTCGGAAACCGAGTCACGCCGTCACGTGCGGGAGGCAACGGCTATCGGCTGGTTCCGCAGGCCTCGCAGTCCCGGACGGCAGGCAGCACGCGCGAGGGGTCTCAGCGAGACCGGTCGGCACGCCATTGACTCTCCTGATGCTGCCTCCCGGTTCGGGTCATAGCGCCGGGGGCGGTGCTACCCGACAATCGCAAACAGGGCCAGAGGAATCTGGTCCTCTGACAAACGCGCATTGCCCTTTTAGGCCTCCCCGGCGGGAGGCCTTTCCTTGTGCATTGCCAGTCAGGCGAAGATGCTTGCGAGACTACATCCGGCACGGTGTGCGGCGTCCTTGATGAAGATGCGATAATGTTCCAAAAGCCGGTTCCACCGCAGGGTCGCGGAGAGGTGGCAGAGCCCGGTTGAATGCACCTGACTCGAAATCAGGCATACTCGCAAGGGTATCGGGGGTTCGAATCCCTCCCTCTCCGCCATATAAACTGTTTAGATTGAATAATATATAGCGATAAAGGTGGTCGCCGCCGATTCTCTCAATGGCGGCTTTTTCATTGCCGGTGGCTGTTCTGGTGGCTGTTGGCTTCATAGGGTTCATCGTGCGGCGCTGTGCAGCACCCTGCGGCCAGTCGACGGTTTTGCGTCGGCCGTTCCCGCGACAGCTATCGACTTTGATCACGCACCCAGCGGATAATCGAGGACAAGGGAGGTTGCGGTGATCATCGAGGTCGAGCTCGACGCACAGACTCAGGCGCTGCTGGCGTCCCAGGCGGCGGCTCGCAATATGGAACTGCGAATCTACGCCGCAAGCCTCCTTGAGCGGGTTGCTACGGAAACGGTGCCCGCTTCTGTCCCCGACCGGCCTGCCGGCCGCAAGAGCCTGGCTCAATTGTTTGCCGAGTCCCCGTTCAAAGGCTTGGATCTGGATTTTGAACGCGACGCCGACCATGGACGCGACCTCGCCCTATGAGGGGATTTCTCCTCGATACAAATATCCCTTCTGAATTGACACGGCCCAATCCTCAACAGAGCGTCGCCGACTGGCTGGACAACGCCGACGACGAACAACTGTATCTGAGCGTGATTTCGGTGGGTGAGATTCTGAAGGGAATCACAATTCTTCCCACAAGCAAGCGCCGGGCTCAACTGGAGGAATGGCTCGAAGCCACCTTGCGGCCCTGGTTCGGAGGCAGAATCCTTCCAGTCGATGAGACGGTCGCGGAACGGTGGGGTGTCCTGTCCGGACAATGCAAAGTGAAGGGCA
>CAWCNN010000006.1:0-1071008 GCA_963796895.1 uncultured Acidobacteriaceae bacterium | reverse complement strand
GGCAGTCTCGGCTGAACTTGGGTTAACTATCTGTTTATCTCATCTCGCGCGAATGGCTCTATTACCCAAGGCTAACAATGTTTTATTGATTAATACTTGACTTGTACAAGTATGTGGAGTTATGTTATCTCGATCAGATAGAGGAATGATTGTTAAGCCTCTGGAGCCGACCATCTCTGTACAGCTCTAAATCTATAAAATGTGGTATTTGCCCCAGCTGCTGCAGTGATCCCCAAGGAGGATCGTGTGGCGCTACGCTCGATCAAAGCTCTTTTAGCGTTAGCAATTGTCACCGCAGTAACAGGCTTCGCCGCAACGAACCCAACACCACAGACAAGCTCACAGTCGACGTCTACCCCGCCGGTGGTTCTGCCATTGTTTATTGAGGACGGCAACTTCACCAGCACGGCGATCCTCGTTAATGGCAGTGCCGTAGCCACCTTCGCCGATGTGTCCCTGCGATCTCTCAACGGCACAACCGTAGCCAGACGACGCGTCCAGTTCCCGCCCTACAGTCAGCAGCCGCTGAACATTCGCGATCTGCTTAATTCTGGAACCGCGCCTGGAACCATGGCTGGCAGCATCATCGTGACCCAGAGTCCCGATCTGAGCGGCCGAGTCATCGTCGGCACCGTCGCCATGACGCGTATGTCATCGCCCCTCCCTTCGTACGTCGACGAAGAGCCCGCCGTCCCCAACGCATCCGGCTCCCAAACCCTGCATGGCGTTGTCGATCCTGGCGATGGCTCTCCGCTGGTCGGAGTTACCAGTTTGGCCAGCCAGGCTCAGCAAATCACGATCACCTGCCTTACCGGCACTGCACGAGCCACGAGCAAAACCGTAACTCTTGCACCATCCGAAACACTGCTGACATCGGCCTGCACACCCGAAGTCATGCACGGCCTGGATCCTGACGGTCTTCTCGCCGGTCTCATCCCTGTCCCGCACGGTTCCCTTGGAGTCACCCTGACGACCGACGCGCCGCCCGGTTCTTTCCTCGTCTTTGGCCTTGCACCGCACCGTACCGGCGCCCGGCGATACTTTAGTTCTGTTCTATTTAGTGACCCAGGCACCGCCGCATCCACTACCACGGTCTTCGCGGGCGTTCCCGTCGGGCAATCGCCCCTTCTGCCCGACGGATCTTGACACTCCCGTTCTTTTCTGGCCAATTTCTCGCAAAGCGCCCGTCAGGTCGCCGTCCAGTATGCCGTGATGCAGAATGGCGTGCCCTCCGCCACCACCGTCAAAACCGTCACCCTGGCCCCGCTCGCCTCGCAGGTCGTTGTGCTCGACGGGCTCAGCGGCGATCCGGCGATCCAAAGTTCCTTTCTCGTCCAGAGCGATGGCAATCCGGGCGATGTTGGAGCGAAAATGATCTCGAGAGGCGATGCGGCCCTGCCCGAAGTGGAGCTCATGGGCAAAGACCTCGATGGCGCGACCAACGGCGGCAATCATCCGTGGAACATCGAGAATGGCAATCAGTCGACGCTTTTGCTCTTCAACACAAGCGCCAAAGCGCAGTATTTTAACGTCGAAATCTCAGCAGGGAACGTGCAATGGCGCAAGGCGTACCTGCTGCAGCCCATGGAAACGCACTCGATCAGCATCAATGATCTTTCTCGGACCACGGCCAAAGACGATAAAGGTGTCCTGTTCCCTGCGGATATCGGCGCAGGTCAGGTTGCTTGGCACATGCCTGCGAAGAACGCCGGTCGCGGACGCGTTCTGGAGTCGAACCGAGAAACCGCCATGGCTCGGAATTTTGCTTGCGGGTACGTCGCCGAGCTCTGTGAAGTCATCTTTTATGGCTATATTGACGGCGGCATAGGTGATGGTTCAACCGACGACCCCTTTGGGGAAATGGAGCCCCAGGTTTGCATGAACACCTGTTCGGGGACGCCTGCCGGCCCAGGGGGGAACGGATATTACTACAATTGGTCTGTCGATAATTCGGGCATCGCCAGCATTTCCGGCTCAAGCACGGATTACTACGTTGGACTCTATGGAGCCAGCGGTGGCTCCACATACTTGGAAGGGGACGGCTCGGATGGATTTTGCCAAGTGCAGATGCCGCCTAATCCCGTCTCGGTCGTGGCTGTCAGCCAGTCGCCTTCAACAATCAGCATGTCAACCGGGGACACAAACAAGGTTCTTACTGTTGCTGTTAATCCAGCGAGCGTCGCTTCTCAGTCTCAGATCTCCCAGGGGCTGCAAAGCAATCCTAACAGCAGCAGCAACGCATCGATGACCTTCACGCCGCCCCAGTCCTTCAGCGGAAATGACAACTGGACGATTGCAGCAAGCGGCTCCAATTCGCCATCGGGCATATTTAGTGCGACGGCATGCGCAATGGGAATATGTTCTCAAACATCAAGCACAATAACCGTTCCTCCACAGCTACTGATCCAAATGATGTATGCCGAAGCAAACGGAACGAACCAGACCGCGATGCAATCAGTGGGAGAAGCCATCGAAAATCGTTTCTCTTCCCAATATTTCACGAACCAATTCAACACCTGGCAGAATTCGCTCGTTTCCGGGCAGGTAGCGTTGAACACATCAATAACGACGGGCGTTGAACCCGAGTTAGACGCGGCGGTAAACGTCTTTACGGATCATGACGGTGGATGGTGTTCCGCCTTAGCATGGTGGACGCCTACGTCGGCCCAATGGGCTAATGTTCAAGCAGCAATTAATTCAGGAACCACCACGTTCCCCTCAGGGACCGGTGCTCCGACGTACTCGCCATCTACATGGCCTACGAGTGCTCAGAAGATCCTTTATGTCTCATCAGTCGGTACGCAAGGCAATGGAACCCCAAATTTCTTATACTTGGCGCCACGCACTTCAGGTGCCGCAGCGGTATCCACTAGCTGTAACTGAAGGTTACCGGCATGAAGTTCTCCGTCGAAATCTCGTTCGCTATTCTGGCAATGGCGTCAACACAGGCTACTCACCTGTATGCGCAAACCGCATTTCAGAAAGCCCATCAACGCGTCACAGCCCTCTGGCAGGATGCAGGAAAGATGGGCAACAACCACGCGAACAGGGAGGCAGTGAAACAGGAAGGACGTTCCCTTCCCAATGAGGTCGAGCCACTCCTGACCCAGGGAGTCCTCGACTATCTCAATCACCATGCCAAGATCTCAGCGGAAGAACTGACTTTATCCATTGCCCGCGCCTTGGCGGCGCCCGGAATTCCCGTATCCACAGTTGCGGATGCTGATGGTGTTGTCTCTGTCATGCCCTTTCAAAATGAAAAGGCCTATGCTGTTGCATATACGGTCAGCTACTGTGTCTCGTGTTCCGAGAGTTGGTTGGGAATCTTCGAGCGGCGCGACCAATTCATGCTTACTTCTCACTTTAACAATCCTCTAGCAAATGATGCTGTGCACCTGGCGAGTATGGGCAACGGACTCGCACCTCTCTTCGTTCTGTATGGCGTTCATTGGGGGGACGCCCACAGTCGTCTCGATGTACGCGCTTACTCCTCCAAAGGCGGACTGACGGAGACGTGGTCCCGCCTGGATTTGCCGGAGGGCACGATCTCCTTTTCAGATTTGGAGTTCACTCTTGCATTCAGGTCGGCCCTCCTGGCGCCCTGGACGGAAGTACGCGAAACCTACCGTATTAAAGGAAACCGGCCAATTTTGCTGAAAAGAGCGACACTGCCTGCGCGGCCGTAAGGTGGATGCCTGCCATATTGATGCGTGAAGAAACCCGAAACCCGTCGTCCTCTCCTTTAGCAACTCGACGCTGTCTCCAAATCAGCCATCTGTTACGGCAACGATTCAACTCGTGGATCTGAAATCCGTTCGAACCCCGATGCCTCCACAGCGACTCGTGGAAAGCGCTTGCTGCTTTGTGCCGGACGTTTTGAGACTCGATCGGTGACCGTCGTCGGCGTCGCCGCCGCAATCATCTCGACAGCATTCCTCAAATATTCAGGCGCAAGGTGCGCGTAGCGTGCAGTCATCTGGATCGTCTTGTGCCCCATCAGTTCCTGTACGGTCTTGAGGGGAACGCCTGCCATCACGAGCCGACTGCAGAACGTGTGACGCAGGCAATGCCAGGTGAAATCTCGAATTTTCGCTTTTGCCAGAGCCTCATCGAACCAACGCCTGATCGCCTTCCGGATAAACGGCTTCCCGTCTTCCGTGACAAATACGCGATCCGATTCTCCGGAGATCGTACGTTGGCGTTTCAATGCCTGGAGTGCGACGGAATTGAGCGGTATGGTCCGGTCTGCGCCGTTCTTGGTCCTGAGCAGATGGATACGTTGGGCCCTGAGGTCGGTTTGAAGCCAGTCCAGAGTAAATTGTTCCGAACGTCGCATCCCGGTGTGGAGCGCAACTTCAAATTCGTTGAGATTGCGCTCGGAGTATTCCGCGCCAATCACTTTCCGCAGTTTCTTCTCCTCTTCGTCTGAGAGAAAACGGATCCGCCCACTCCCTTCTTTCTTTGCACGAATGAGGCGAGCCGGGTTTTTCTCAGCCCAGCCGTTACGAATTGCTTCGCGGTAAATCATGCTGAGCGTCGCCCGGTAGCGGTTGAAGGTGGCAGGACTGGTTTGTCTGGATTCGAGGAATGCCGCCAGTTCCTGCTGTGTCAGGGACGCCGCGGGACGGTCACCAAATTCACATACCAAAACACCGATCTTCTGCTCGTCATCTGCGGGATTGGCCTTGTGCTTCTTCGCATACTCGATTGCGTGGTCGGCGAATTCTCGAAACGTCCGTTCTCGTTGGCGGAAGGGCTTCTCCAGCTTGCGCCCTGCGAGAGCGTCGGCCTTCCTCTGGTGGTAAAGGCGAATCGCATCGCCCTTGCGGCCGACCTTTTCCCGGTGACGCTTTCCTTCTGCGTCCACGTAGTGGATCCACCAAATCCCGCTACCAGGAATCTTTTCCCAAACGCCTCGCGCCACCACTTCACCTCACGTTAAACTTCGAGTTGCAGTTCGCTTTCAGGCGAACTACCCTGCCATCCGCTCCGGATGGTCCGAACGTGCAAACCTGCGAATTTCATCGGCGGGAATCAAAACGCGGTTGGCGATTCTTCGGGTCGAGAGGCGCTTCGCGGCAATCATGTAATCCACGCCACGAATGCTAATGGAGAGCATCGCCGCGGCTGCTTTGCGGCTTACGAGGACCCTGGCCTCCGGCGCGATAGCATCCACGGTGGCTGATCCCGGCCTTCCAATTTTGGTTCTTCGTTCGCTGACATAGCGGATCGGAGAGCTTCGCTCTGGTTGCGGGCGGACAGAATCCAGCTCTATTGCGGAGACTGCTTTCGACTGCGAAGGATCACTTCGAGATGGATTCGGATCGCCGGCAAGAATGGGCTGTGTAGAGAAAGGCAGCACAAACTGCGCGGGATCGCCATCAAATGCGGGGCGCGGTGGACGGCGTGGAGGGAGGGAAACAGAGCGCAAGGAACACCTCAGCAGCTTGCACACTTGACAGTAGCGCAGGAGTATCCATAGAGTCAACTGTAAGTTTACAGTTTCCCATGGCGATTGCGATGGCATCTTCGGACGGCAGGATCGAGAAAGGAAAACCCGTGGCCGAAAAAGGCGGCTGGCCGCAACAGCCGGTCATTTCCATTCGCGTCTCGGAGGCCTTGCGCTCCCGGCTCGAACGGTTGAAGGAACTCCTCTCGAAGAAGAGCGGAGAGAACGTGACCACTTCCGAGGTGGCCAAGCAGCTTCTGGAGTCAGCGCGGGAGAACCGGCTGGAGGTGGCGGAACTGCTGGCCGACGCGACCGCGGCGCTCGCCGGAGCGAGGCGCAAAGTCGAAGCGGGGCTGAGCCTTTCCCGGGCCGAATGGATTGTCCTGGCGCACTACGCCCAAATGGGAGTTGAGAGTTCCATCGCCGACCTTATTTCACTGGAGACGATGAAGGGAATCCTCCAGGCTTTTCTCGCCGCTTACCAGGTGCGCCGGGGGAAGAAGACGAGCCGGGATGCCCACTACCTTTCGAATCTCCCGATCCTCAACAGGCAGAGCCAACCGGTTCACGGATCTGAGGCCGAAAGCATCGACGTCCCGACGGCCATCGAGCGGCTCATCCGGAGAATGGATTCGCCGGGGGCCGAGAAAGTATGGCCGCAGTTCGCCGCCCGGAATTTGTACGAGTTTCTGGAGGAGGAATCCTTCGGCCTCGATGCGATGAATCAGGCCCTGAAACCGTACTGGCAACTTCTGTGGAGAGCGGCCGCGCGAGGACACTATCTGGTGCGCGGAACGCCTGTCCGAAGCACAGCCGGAAGGGCCGTGGCAGATCGACCCTGGGGCCCGGCGATTTCCTCGGTATTCGAAGGCGGATTCGTACTCTCATTCGCGGCGGGAAGCGATGGCGATCTGGCCGTTCTGGTGAACCTGCCCGAGGCTCGTCAGACGATGTACGAGATGAGACCGTGGCCGATGATTACGGAGTTTCGGTCGATGCTCGACGCGTGGGAAACAAGCGAAGCGAATTCGTTCTGGCAGGGGCGCTGGTTTTACGGCTACACGGCGATGGAACCTTCTGTGTCGCCCATCTGGGTTCGCTGCTCGAGCGGGGTGACCT
This sequence comes from uncultured Acidobacteriaceae bacterium, assembly GCA_963796895.1. GTDB lineage: Bacteria > Acidobacteriota > Terriglobia > Terriglobales > Acidobacteriaceae > Palsa-343. Next base: position 1,064,440 of record CAWCNN010000006.1, on the reverse strand, counting down.
TCGGGTTCACCACTGCCGAGTGGGCGTCGCTGCAGGAGGCGTTCCGCCTTGCCTGGCAGAAGCCAGAGCTGCAGCGAATTTCGGCCGAGCTGCTGCTGGAGTACGGCGAGATTTAAGAACGGCGCTGCTGTCGCAGCGGAAGTAAGGGACACGTCACCCCCAACTGGGTTGCTGCAGAGCGCCCCGAGGCGCGGTGACGTTTACGAATGTCAACTTTCGCTGCGACAGCGACTTAGGTTTTTGGCGTTTACGCATGTAAACGCGCGTTTACGACGATGGGCGAAAAGAGCGCTCCAGAGCGCTTTGGCGTAAACACGTTGAACCGCAAGAGGTTTGCGCAAGTTCGATTGAACGAGTTCAGCACGGCCAGATCTCTACGTCAGCCAAGGAGGTTCTCCCATGAACGCCTTCCAGACGACGCTTGAGCAAGGGAAGAAGTCATCCTCGATCGACGAAGGCAAACCAGGTTTTCGCACCAAAACCATCTCCATGCGGCTGACTCCCGACGAACTTGCCGAGTTGGAGTCGGCCGCCGGAAGAGCGGGCAAGCCGCCCTCGGAGTGGCTGCGAGAGACTGCGTTGAGCGCCGCGAGAGAGCGGCCATCCGAGCCGATGGAATTGCTTCTCGCCGAAGTTTGGGCGGTGCGTCATTCGCTGTTGAGTCTCTTCTATGCGGGCGCTCAGGCGACGGTCGAAGGACGCCGTTGCTCCCCGAATCCGTCCTCAAAATCCGTGACGGAGCCGATACAAAGAAGCTCGAACAGGCTCGCAAGATGCTCGCCAAATTTCTGGGTCAGCCGGCCAAAGAGGGTGTGGAAGGGCGATGAATAGGAGACGCATTCTTCTCATTCTGGTCCGGCTGCTGGCATTTGCGGCGGTGGCCGAGGCGCTGGCGATCTGGCTGTTTTGGCACTCGCCGTGGACGACTGTCGAACGCCATTACCTGCCCGCATACTTTGCGAGTTCACTTCCACTCGTTGGCCCATCGACAGTCGAAGTCCAGTGGATTTGGAAGATCGGACGGCATCGGAAACGGCAGCTGGCCACGGATGACGACGCGGTGGATTCCGCATATGGAATCGGTATGGCGCTCTCGCAGTCCGCCGCTGACGCCGGGTGGAAGAATCTCATGGAAGGTCCGCCGCAGCAGATCCAGGCGGACCAAGTCAGGCCCTATCTGGCCACTCTCGCGTTCGAAGGTCAGAGTCTCGGGGGACTCCTCCTTTTCCCGGAATTGTCCGCGCTCGCCGCGCTATGCGCCTCGCTTTTTGTCTGGTTCCTGATTGTCGGATTCCTGCGTGCTCTGATCGCCGATTATGCCTGGCGACGGCGCGTGTATTCCCGGCAGGAGCTGCTTTCCAGTCTCTCGAAAGACTGCGCGATGCTGGTGCAAAGCGTGTGTTCAGGACTCGCAGGGTTGTACCGGAGCAGAGCGCGACAAATAGAGACGCCCCCGGCTCCAACGAGTACAAAGATCCAACAAATCCGGCTACTTGCGAACCCGGTATCCTTCGCCATCCCGCTCTTCGGAGTCTGCAACAGAGCCGGAAAAGGATTCCTCTGGAGCGATAAAGACGAGATCGACTGAACAGAACCATGGCCCGGTACAGGTCGGGCCATTCAGGACCACTCTTCATGCTCACCATATCGAAGCCGCTCTCAGCCAGCCAGGCGAGGACTTATCATGCCAAAGAATTCGCATCACAGCAACAAAACTACTGGACCCGAAACCAGCAGGGGCATAGCGAGTGGCAAGGCAAGCTTGCCGGGCAATGGAATCTCCACGGTCCGGTTCACGACGAGCAGTTTGCGCGGCTCGCCGAGGGCCAGCATCCCCGAACCGGTGAACAACTCGTCCGGCACCAGGTTTCCCGGACTTACGAGGGAAAGGGCGGTAAAGAAGTCACCAGCGTGGAGCACCGCGCCGGATGGGATGCCACGTTCTCTGCGCCGAAGTCGATATCCATTACCGCGCTTGTGGGCGGCGACGACCGCGTCCGGATGGCGCATCGGGAGAGTGTGCGCACGGCACTGGCAGAACTGGAGCGATACACGCAGGCACGTATCGGAAACGTCCATGCCCCGGAGACCACAGGAAAGCTTGCTGCAGCCACATTCGAGCACGACACGGCCCGGCCTGTGGATGGCTATGCGGCCCCGCAATTGCACACTCATGCCGTTATCTTCAATGTGACCGAGCGGGACAACGGTCAGACACGCTCTCTACAGCCGCACGAGATCTTCGTGTCGCAGCGATATGTGACAGCCGTGTATCGTTCGGAACTGGCGTTGCGCCTTGAAAAACTGGGCTACGAAGTGGAACGCGGCAAGCACGGCCAGCCGGAAATCAAGGGATATTCGAAGGAGTATCTGGAGGCGTCCAGCCCGCGCCGGGAGCAGATCAAGGATCATCTCCGCGAACAAGGAATAGATGGGGCCGCTGCGGCGCAGATCGCTGCCCATCACACGCGCGACCGCAAGGAACTGCTCTCGCAGGAAGAGGTCTTGCGGCGGCACCGGGAGCTGGCCGCGCAGTATGGGAACCAGGCAGATCGAGTGGTCGCTCAGGCACACGCGCACGGTCAATACCAGGCGCGTGAACCCGAGGTGAGTGCACAGCGGGCAATGACCTGGGCGCGGGATCATATTTTCGAAAGAGCAGCGGTCATCGACCGGCGTGCGATTCTCGAATCGGCCCTGGCGCGTGGCATGGGAGAAACGACGTACAGCAGCATCCGGCAGGAGTTCGAGCGCCGGGTTCGAACGGGCGAATTTAGCGAGGTTGCTCACAACGGCGCAGGTTCGCACTTCACGACCACCGGCATGATCCGCATGGAACGCGAGATCATCGCGCGCATGCAGGAAGGCAACCGGCGCGGCTATGACGATCCGATGCTGGTGTCAGCACAGGTGCGGAGCAGGACTCAAGACCAGCATCGGGAACTGAGCGCCGCGCAGCGTGGTGCCGTTGACGACATCCTCATTTCACGGTCGAAGATTCTTGCGCTGGACGGGGTCGCAGGCGCCGGGAAAACGACTGTGCTTTCTGCAATTCGCGAGGCGGCAGAGGCCGAGGGATACCGCGTCGAAGGCTTTGCGCCCACGTCGCGCGCAGCGCAGAAGCTCGCCGAGAGCGGCATGGATACCTCTACGCTGCAAAAGCATCTACGCGCGGCGAGCAACCGAACACAGGCGAGAACCGTCTGTATGTCCTCGACGAATGCTCGCTGGCATCGACCCGGCAATTTCATGAATTCGTGCACCGGCTCCATTCCCAGGATCGTGTCCTGTTGGTCGGTGACCGACGGCAACATGAATCGGTCGAGGCAGGGCGGCCATTTGCGCAGCTCCAGGATGCAGGCATGGTGACCATTCGGCTGGAAGAGATCGTGCGGCAGAAAGACCCTGAACTGAAACGAGTGGTTGAGCAGCTTGCGCGCGGCTTGATCCACGAGGCCGTCGAGAACCTCAACCGGCAGGGCCGCGTGCATGAAATTGCCGACCGCGACCAGCGATTCGCGGCAATTGCCAGCGTGTACGCAAGCTCGCCGAATCGAACTCTGGTCGTCTCGCCGGATAACCGTTCGCGCATGGAGATCAACGAACGCATCCACGCGGAATTGCAAGATCGTGGCGCTGTCACCAACACGGAGCACTATATTCGCACGCTCGTACCACGCCAGGACATGACCGGCGCGGATCGCACGTGGGCCGAGCGCTACGAAGTCGGCGACGTACTGCGCTATTCGCGCGCGTCGAAAGAGACTGGTATCGGTAGAGGTGAGTACGCGCAGGTCAAAGCCATCGACGCCGCTTCCAATCGGTTGACGGTTGAATTAAAGGACGGGACGGAGCGTACCTACGATCCGCGCCGGCAGCAGGGTGTGACCGTCTACCGCGAGGAACTGCGCGCGTTCTCCGAGGGCGACCGCATCCAGTTCACTGCGCCAGCGAATGATCTCAAAGTTGCCAGCCGCGAATTGGGCACCATCGAATCCATTGGCGGGGATGGGCGATTGAATCTGAAGATGGACGATTGCCGCTCCGTGCAATCCGATCCGAACCGGCAACTGCATCTCGACTACGGCTATGCCATCACCAGCCATTCCAGCCAGGGGCAGACCGCAGATCGCGTGCTGATCAATGTCGACACCGAACTTGGCGCGAAAGATCTCCTTAACAGCCGTATGGCCTACGTCGCCGCCTCACGCGGCGCACTCGATGCGCAGATCTTCACCAACGACGCTGCGATATTGGGTCAAGTACTCAGCCGCGACGTATCCCACGTTCCCGCCATCCAGCAGGCTCCAATCTCACACGCCATCGAGCATGCAGCAGAGCAACGGCCCGCCCACAAGCACGAGGTCGGTCAGGGATTTGGTCTCGGTATGTAAACCAGCCCGAGCTGACATTCCCACGGATAAAAGGAGCATAGCCGAGGCCCGGCCGGAGTCAAGGCCGTCCGCCACAGCGGACGCCGCTCCGCGGTCAGGAGCCTTGACACCGGCCTCCCAGCCTCGGCTTTTCATACCACCTATCCGGGGAATGTCATCAGGTCTCCTGCATCTTCTTCCCGTCGCGATGTGGAGCCAAACGAGAACTAACCTATTCTTTTACGTTATTTCGCAGAGGTGAAGTCCAGAGAATCGAGACCCAGGATCATGCCTCAGGCTGACTCAGGAGCGAACCGGCGTCGGCGCCCGTGATTGCTCGACAGCTGGCCGCGACCACTCCGATGCGTGTCCGGTCGAGTTGTTTGACCGAAGCCTGTTGGGTTGAGAGGCCCCTTCTTTCGAGCCGCGCCCAAGAGCACCATACCATCCACGCAAAGCCCGTCCAGGCGTATGCTGCGGAATTCAGAGGGGCAGCGGACAGAAATTGAACGGCGAGGATTCCATTCAGAAGGAAGAGCAGGGCGAGGGCCCGCTTTGAAAGTTGGGCTGAACATCCTTGAAGAACAGCCGGTAAGACCAGCACCTGATCGAATGGCCACGAGTAGGGCGACACCAAGACTGAAACACACAGAAGCAGCGAACCGTGATCAAGCCAGTTCCAGGAATTCCGATGCCGATGGTAATACCGAATGGACCACGCGAGGCCGAGTACGGCCGGAGCAACCTGGATCCAGTACGGGTGCGAGGGCAGGATCGCTCGCAACATACACGGCAAGTTCGGCAGATATTGATTCTCAATGTGCTCAGCTCGAATCGCTCTGAGATAGTCGGCCCAAATAGACGGATCGGTGGTCAGTGAAAAGATCGATGCAAATGCGAGTCCAGAGAAGGCCGCTGCAAGAAACCGGCGTCTGCCTCTTCTTATACAGTCCACAAGGAGCACAGGCCATACCAGCAAAAAGAGGTGAGGCTTGAGCGCCAGGAGCAGAACGCACAGGCCGGCAAAGAACGGCTTTCGCTCAACAAGACGAAAGATCAAAGCCGTTCCCAGCAGGATAAATGCAGAGACCTGCCCAGCCATTGCGCATCCCACGACGGGAGCGAAAAGGAGAGCCGCAAGCGGCAGCCGAACATTCCTGTAGTTCAGTAAATGGATGGAGAGCAGGGCAGCGACAATTGCGCACGCTATCCAGCCGCTCGCCGCGACTGGCAGACTGAACAAAGCCAGCGGCGCTATGAACGGAAGAATCCACGGCGGATTCCTCATCAGGAACGGAGCATGATATGCCGCACCAGCCTGCTTTTCGATTCCCAGGATCGCGGTCGGAAGATAGGGATTCGTATGCGCTCCCAGGAGTCGGGCCGAACTCCAGTAGCAGACAACGTCCCTGCTGGCAGCGTTATGATGGAGCGTGATGCCGAGAAGCCCCAGTAAAAAGCATAGAAGGCTGATCGTGCATGCCAAGAGCACAGGTTTCTGAATCGCTTGTGGCCGCACCCGACAGATCCCCGAACAGCGTATTACGAGCTAAGTGTAGATATCATGCTGAAGCATTTGTGCCTCGGCTATGGCACTTTCAGGTACGGATGCCCGAGCAGGGAGATACGAGGTGCAATCGTTGCGCATGCCGCTCTGCCTTATTGAGGGGCACTCTCCTCCCCGACTGTGTAGAAGGTCGCTGGAGATGACTGATTGTTGTATTCCGTCGCGATCCAGTCGGGTGACAGGGCAGCGGATGAGATTGTAACCTCGTCAATCGAACCGGGCCAATACTCGCCGCCATTCACCTGCTTTCCGATGTAAGCATATTGGGGAACCAGGTTCCACGACTTCGACGCAGATGCCATCAGTGTTCCATTCCCATACGCGTAAGCGGTGCTCCCGTCGTAGACATTGCAGACGAATTGCCATGTGCCAGCGGACCAGAAATTGGGTACCGTAAGGTCATTTCCATAGCTACCGGCTATGAGACTGCTGCCGTTTGCCCCGATGAACATGGCTTCTGACCCAGATGGGGTGCCATAGGCTACCGGCCATGCATAACCACCGGGAAGAGAACTCGGGTTCGCCCAGACACAGATTGTCCGCGGCGAAGTGCCGCTTGGAAACGTCGAGGGATCACCCAGATTTATGAATGCATCCGATCCGTCGAAGCTGGCACCACCGCCGATTCTCCCCGCAGTCGGCATTACATTGCTATTCACGCCGTTGTTTCCGTTTCTGGTGGAATCGTTTGTAGACAGCGCGATGCCATTCCCAAAGTGCCAGACGCCGACATAGTTACCGTTCCAGACCAACGTTCGGTTTTCCTGACTAGCGCTGATGCCGGGGATGCCGTACCACATGTAGACGGTGGTGTCGGCGGTGTGCGACAGAGTGGGAATCCGAATCCAGAAGGCTACCTGTCCGGTGGTCGCATCGTAGGTATCGATCTCGAAGTCCAGCAGGTCCTGGCCAGTTGCATCGGAAGTGAAGACGATGTCGTAGCCGTTGGTGTTCAGCACTCGACCGCCGTTGGCTGTCGTGGCCAGATAGGGATAGGTCCCTGCTACCAGCACAGGGAAATTCACCTGGTCTGTATTCGGCACCTGGTTGTGGCTGATGGTTATCGCCCGTTCGAAGCCTGCCGTCGGTTCGACGACCGTGAAGCTCGCAGCATTGCTGGCGACACCGGCGACAGTGACGACAAAAGTGCTCGAAACGGCTCCGGGAGGGATGGTCACCGTGACAGCAGTTGGGCTCCAGCTCAGAGGAGTCAGCGTCGTACTGCCATAGCTGACGGTGCTGGAGCCTTGAGTCGGACCGAAGTTATAGCCCTGAAGGGCAAGCGCGATCCCTGGCACTCCCGAGGTGATGCTGAGACCCGTGATTGCCGGGGTGCCGGCAATCTGATAGGTGTTCGATGCTACCGCACTGGTCAAGTAATTTGGAGCAACCGCCATCGCCTCGATGGTTTCGGCGGCATAGACGTTAATCGGTGCAGTGTATTGGGGAGAAGATGTCGTAGGCGTGGTGCCATCAATCGTGAAGTAGATGATCGCGCCCGGCGTCTCGTCGGAGATGCTGACCGATTGCGGAGTTGAATAACCGCCCGTCGGCACAGAGAAAGTCGGAGTCGAAGCCGGGAGTTCGACCAGGAAGTTCGCGCCGCCAGTCCCTCCGTTCACAGGTTGTATGAGCACCGTGTAGGTGCCGTCTGCCGGTAGTGTCATGGGACCGAGGGAAAGGCTGCCGTTGCCGCTGCACTGAGAGCCAAACGCCAGTCTGGAACCATCCGGGTTCATGATGCTGACATTGACTTGGCCGCCGCAGCCGGAACCGGTGAAGGTTGAGGTGGTCATCTGAAGACTGGAAGACTGGTTCGCAGCACCTGTGAAGGTGAGTTGGCCCTGCTGACCGGGAGTGCCAATACTGATCGGATCGACGGTTCCTGGGGTGATCGCTCCCGTTACGTTGGAGAAGAAGTAGACCGTGAAATTTGCGCTTCCCATATTCCCGTTGGTGGGGATGACCTGAAGCGTGTAGGTGCCGGTTGAAGGCAGGGTTAGTGGTCCGGTGAACATGCTCCCGTCGCTGCTGCATTGCGAATTGGAGGCCAACCTGGACCCATCCGGGTTCAGCACCGTGATACTGACCGGTCCTCCGCAGCCATAACCCTGGAAGGTAGAGTTCAACATCTGAACGCTGGCGAGCTGGCCCGCGGTGCCGCCAAATGTGAGGTGGCCCTGCTGGCCGGGCGTCGTGACGCTAACCGGGAACGCGGTCCCCGGTGTGATGGTACCGGTCACGTTGTCGAAAAAATACACTGTGACGTTCGCGCTGCCGGTGTTGCCGTTGGTGGGCTGGACAAGTAGTGTGTATGTGCCTGTGGCGGGTAGAGTCACGGGACCAAGGAACATACTCCCATCGCTGCTGCATTGTGAGCCGGAAACGAGCCTTGACCCATCCGGGCTGAGGATGGTGACACTGACTGGACCGCCGCAGCCGTAGCCCATAAATGTGGAGTTCAGCATCTGCATGCTGGCCAGCTGACCAGCAGTGCCACTGAAGGTAAGCTGCCCCTGCTGGCCGGGCGTTGTGACGCTGACCGGGAATGCCGTTCCTGGTGTGATGGTCCCGGTCACGTTGTTAAAGAAGTAGACCGTAACATTGGCGCTGCCAGTATTGCCATTCGTTGGTTGAACCAGAACCGTATACGTGCCCGTGGCAGGCAGCGTCACTGGCCCAAGGAACATACTGCCATCGCTGCTGCATTGCGAGCCCGAGACGAGCCTCGAGCCGTCGGGATTTAGCACGGTGATGCTGACTGGACCGCCGCAGCCGTAACCCATGAATGTGGAGTTAAGCATCTGAACGCTGGCGAGCTGCCCGGCCGTGCCGGCAAACGTAAACTGGCCCTGCTGGCCCGGAGTGTCGATAGTGACCGGAACGGCGGTCCCAGGCGTGATCGGCCCGGCCACGTTAGAGAAGAAGTACACAGTGAAGTTCCCGCTCCCAGTACCTCCGTTGATCGGTTGCACGAGGAGGGTGTAGGTGCCGTCCGACGGAAGCGTCATCGGACCGATGAAGAGACTGCCGTCACTGCTGCATTGCGAGCCCAGTGCGAGGGTAGAGCCGTCCGGGTTCAACACGCTGACATTCACCTTGCCGCCGCAACCGTCCCCAGCAAAAGTGGAGTTCAACATCTGAACGCTCGCAAGCTGACCCGCTGTTCCGGTGAATGTTAGTTGGCCCTGCTGCCCCGGAGTGGTAATGTTGACCGGAACAGCGGTGCCCGGTGTCATTGGCCCGGTAACATTTGAAAAGAAATATGCGGTGATATCGGCAGTGCCAATACGGCCAGCGATCGGTGTGATGGCAACCGTATACGTGCCTGTCAACGGCAGTGTTATTGGTCCAAGAAATAAGCTTCCATTGTTGCTGCATTGTGAGCCAGAGCTCAGTGTCAGGCCGTTCGGACCAAGCACACTGATATTCACCTCATCATCACAGCCATAGCCGGGGAAAGTGGAATTGGTCATCTGGATGCTGGCGAGCTGACCAGCGGTTCCCGCAAATGTCAGTTGCGCCAACTGGCCTGGAAAAGTAATGGCAACGGGGCTAGGCGTGCCCGGCGTGAGCGATTCTGATACGTTGGAAAAGAAGTTTACCTCGAATGTTGCGCCACCCGTGCCGCCGTAAAGAGGTTCGATAAGTATCGTATATGTGCCTGAAACGGGCAGTGTGACTGATCCAAGCAGCAGGCTGCCGTCATTGCTGCACTGTGAACCGGTGGTTAATGTCGTACCGTTCGGAACGATCAGGCTAACGCTTACCTGGCCGCCGCAACCACTTCCTGTAAACGTGGAATTGGTCATCTGCAGGCTGGCTGTCTGCCCGGCAGTACCACTGAAGGTCAGTAGGGCTATACTTCCCGAAGTGGACACCGAGACATTCGTTGGCTGATTGACATTGATTGGCTCCGCGACCGCGACCTGAGCAGCGGTGTAGGGCGAAGGGGGCACATACAACAGATCGGTGCTCGTGGCCGACCCAGCCGGAGTCAACAGGGTCACGTTGCCAGAACTCACTCCACTCGGCACTGTAAACGACAATGAGTTCCCGGATGACACCGAACTCACCGGTGCTGGATAGCCATTGATGGACACGATGTCGCCTGAAGCGGTCGGCGAGAAGTTGGTTCCGGACAGCGTAACCGAGTCGCCCGCGGCAGCGATGTTCGGGCTGATTCCGCTGATGGTCGGGGCGCCGCTTGCAGCTGACGTAACAGTGAAGGGTGCGAGACTCGATGCTGAACCGAGAGGTGCCGTTACTGAAATTGTGCCGGAGGTTGCGCCAGTCGGTACTACCGCGACGATCGTCGTCGATGTCGCCGAGGTAATCTGGGCGGCCGTGCCGTTAAAAGATACGGAATCCTGACCTGCCGTTGAGCTGAAATTCGCGCCTTCGATAGTTACTGTTGTCCCCGGGGAACCTGATGCCGGGCTAAAGCTAAGGACAGCCACCTGGGTTGAAGAATAGCGAATGATAGAGACGATATTTCCCGTCGCGTCATAGACATACTCGGCAGCATTTCCGCTCTGATCGACAACCCCCACAACTCTTCCAAGCTGATCGTAGCTGTAGTGGATGCTCTGCGATTGGCCGATCGCCGATAAGAACGGAAGGAGCAGGAGCCACAGATAACGACGCACGGAGAACCTCCGACATGAGATCAGTTCATACGCCGCTGAAGGTCGAGTGGCGCGCGACACAGAAGATACAGATGGAGAACAAGTGACGCCGAGCGTACATAACTTAGCAGTATTTGTAAAGTGAAAAGGTGACAGGGTAAGTTGAGCGATTGTTAAACATGATTATTGCTTGACACGGGCTCCTAACTCAGGCAAGAATGGCGCACTGTTCACATCATTCCCGAGTAGATCGCTGTGTTGAGCCGTAGCGATGATTACCAAAGTAGTCATACTATGGTGCAGTTGAGAATACCTATCTGCGGAAGCGAGGTGTTTGCATGGTTGCAACATGCCGATTTTCTGTGAAGCTGCTGTTAAAGGCGCTTTGCGTTGTTGTCGGTCTTACTGCGAGCGTCGGTGGCGCGAACGCTGCACAAGCACCCAGCTCTGGCGGCAATATCGATCAATATGGTTTTGCCCAATTCCTCGACGCCCATCCGAACGTCGCGACGGCGGTTGATGAGACGCCGACCATCTTCGCGGACCAGGGTGCGCTACAGCAATATCCGGAACTTGTGGGATACCTGAACGCGCACGAGGGTTTGCGGGAAGAACTGGCGCAGGGGAAAGCGACCTGGCTTGCTGCTCTGGAGCAGCAATATCACACCGCCATCAACTCCGGTGCGCTATTCCCTCGAACAGCCATCGTCTGGTTCGAGCATTATTTGGAGCACAATCCAAAGCTGAGAACGCAATTGCATGCCACACCTCAGCTCATTAGTGATCCGGTGACCCTCAAACAGTATTTGCCGCTGGAGAACTTTCTCAGCTCGTACCCGTTCTTTCCCGTGGCTGTGAAACGCTTCCCGGCTCTTTTCATAGACAATTCCGAGTGGCAGTGAAGTGAATAGTTTTCCCGTGCCGCTCTATCAGCGATGCGGCGAACGACAATTCCTTCCTGCCAGGGTTGAGGGTGCTCCGTATGTTGCTTTCGATGATTCGCTCAGTTGTTTCCGTCATGGCTTACCTTCTCATTGCCGGAGCGTGTGCATACGGCGCGCCGGTGTCGGCACCTGTGTACCCCGGTCAGGCGATGACGCTCCTCTCGAACGGCGAGATCCTGGTAACCGGAGGAATTGTAAGCGGCAGGGTCGTGGGCGACGCCTTTCTCGTGGATGTGACGGGTAAGGCGCAGAAGCTCCAGAATTCGCTTGAACACCCTCGTGCGGGACACAGCGCAACGGCTCTACCCGACGGTACGGTTCTCATCTTCGGTGGCACGGACGGGCAGGGGCACTACGTCCGCACCATGGAACTCTACGACCCCACGACAGAGAGCTTTCGGTCAGTTCAGACTCCTGCCCTAATGCCGCGCAGTGGACACACAGCCACGCTTCTGACCGACGGAACTTTGGTGGTGATCGGCGGAACCGGTGAGGGCGGTGCGTTTCCTGACGATATTCAGTTTTGGAACTCGCGGAGCGGAGCAATTACAGCCGTTCACGTTCACCCGATTGTACCTCGGCAAGGGCACACCGCATCGCTGTTGCCGGATGGTACGGTCCAGATTCAGGGCGGCACCGACGCAAATGGAAAATCGGGATTGCAGAACGAAATCTTTAATCCTGTATCCCGCACATTCCAGACGGTGCCAGCTTCAACGGGGGTGGCGGCTACTCAAAGCCAGTCCTTTCGAATTGCAGCATCGATTCCCGCGGAGGGTGACGAGGGGGTTCCTATTGACAGCTACATCTCGATCCGATTTTCCGGAGTGACGGACGTAAGGACCGTCGATCCGCAAAGCATTCAGCTCAAGGATTCGAGCGGTAACCTGGTCAATGCGACCGTAGCGGCTGCCGAAGAGGGACGATTGGCTTTTCTAATTCCATCGGCCCCGCTAATGCCGGGGGCCGCCTATTCCGTCAACCTCACTGGTGTCCACGACAGCCAGAGCGGTGTGCTTCCTGATACTGAAATTGATTTTCAGACGGCCAGCGATATTGACGATGGAAGCGCGGATGGCTGGATTCCCGATCCTGCTGCTCTGGCGGGGAACTGGGTTACCGGAACGAGGACAGCGTCAGCCTCTCACTGGCAGAATCTTCCGCCGCTGCAGGCACGGCCAGGGGCTACAGCGGTTTCGGGCCAGGTCCTGGGGTTGAGCGGTCGCCCGCTGCCCCGAGTCACCCTGAGCATCGGCTCCGCCACGGCCCACTCTGACGGTACAGGCCGTTTTTTGATGTCCAACCTGGCGCCGGGTGCGCAGATCCTCACCATCGACGGGAGGACCGCAAACACTCGCTTCGCGACGTATGGTCTCTATCAGGTTCGCGTTCAGGTCAATCCGAAGACCACGAACGTGTTGAATTACACAATCTGGATGACGCGCCTCGACACCGCCCACGCTGTCCGCATCCCTTCGCCGACCACTGCCGCGGACACCGTCATCACCACACCGCTGCTACCCGGACTGGAACTCCACCTCCCCGCCCACACGACCATTGTCGATTACGAGGGACGGCCCGTAACGCAACTGACCATCACACCCATCCCGCTCGATAAGCCACCCTTCCCCTTGCCAACCGGCGTGCACGTGCCCATCTACTTTACGATTCAGCCGGGGGGATCCGAGATCGAAGTCAAGAGCACCGGGTCGGGCGTGAGGGGAGCGCGCCTGTTCTACCCGAACACCTACAACGAGCCTGCCGGTACACAATACAACTTCTGGAACTACGACCCGACCTCTAAGGGCTGGTACATCTATGGAAGCGGCAGGGTGAGCGCCGACAAGGCACACATTGTCCCCGACCCCGGAGTCGTCGTATATGAACTTACCGGTGCCATGGTCGGTGGCAGTGGACCAAAGAATGATGTCGGCGACTGGTGTCCCTCATCCGGTGTCCTTAAATATCTGCTATGTGGCGGCGATCCCGTGGATCTCGCGAGTGGCGAATTTATGTACGCACATACCGATCTCGCATTGCCGGACGTAATCCCGATCGCTCTCACTCGCACCTACACGACAAACGATCACTATCAACGTCCATTCGGCGTGGGTGCCACCGACAATTACGATATGTTTATGGTTGGCGACTCGAGCAACTATACCTATCAGGAGCTAATCCTGCCCCGAGGGCAGGCGATTCGCTTCAACCGCATATCGGCGGGAACGGGGTACGCGGATGCTTATTACTCCAGCACAGCGCTCAGCGGTGAGTTTTATGGCGCCACTCTCGCGTGGAATACCGACACGATCCCAGGAGCCAGTTGGATCCTGCGTACTCGTGCGGGAACCCTCTACGGCTTTCCTGAAGCGTTCGGCCAGAACGACCAGGTTCACCAGGCGCTGGACGGCATCATGGATCGCCACGGAAATCTTGTGCGGCTCACACGAGACGGCAATGCCAATCTCACCAAGATCACCTCTCCCTCAGGACGATATATCGCTCTAACCGATGATCCCCAAGGGAGAATCGTTACCGCTACGGATAACGGGGGCCGCACGGTTTCGTACACCTACGATGCCGGCGGACGGGTGGCCACCGTCACTGATGTGAACAATGGTGTAACGACGTTCGCTTACAACTCGAACGATCAGATGACGTCGATCACCGACCCAAGAAACATCGAATACCTGCAGAACCAATATGATGGAAACGGACGCGTCATGCTGCAGACGCAGGCCGACGGAAGCACATACAAATTCCAATGGACTCCGTCCGGAAACGCCACCCAGCGATGGGTTACCTCCGGGCCGGTCGATCGCTACAACCCGAATGACTATGAGGGCTATACCGGGCTCATCTCGCAGGTCGTGGTGACCGATCCGCGCGGATACCAGAGGCAGGTGCAGTTCGATAATCTTGGGAGAATCACCAGTGATACACGTGCCCTTGGGCAGCCCGAACAAGAGGCCGCCACAACCCTGTACTACGCGGACAACCTCGTCAAATCCACCACGGACCCGTTGGGCAGAGAAACGGATTACGACTACGACGCCAACGGGAACCCCACGTCCATCAAAATGCTGGCAGGAACAGCGAATGCCGTGACGTACACCGCTACCTACGATACGACTTACGGCAACTTGCTGACCGGGACCGATCCTCTCGGGCATACCACGACCTACAAATATGACGGCGTCGGCGACTTGGTGAACGTCCAAGATCCCCTCGGCCATGGATCGACGATCGCCTACAATGATCATGGCGAGATCGCATCGGTCACGGATGCTGTGGGAAACATAACGAAGTTCGGTTACAGCGCTGGCGTCCTCAGCAGCGCCACAGACCCGTATGGGAGCATGACGACATTTTTCCCCGATCAGTTTGGTCGCACCAGCAGCACAACCGACGCCAACGGAAACACGACGCGTTATCAATATGACAATTTCAACCGAGTGACGAACATTACCAACGCGCAGGGCGCCGAAGCCATTTTTACCTACGACCCCAATGGCGATCCACTGTCTGTTGAGGACTTTCTGTCGCATACCACCCATTTCACCTACGACTCGATGGACCGGCTTTCAACGCGTACCGATCCCTTGAACCGAGTATCCAGCGTCACCTACGATCTTGCTGGGAATCCAGTTTCTCTTACCGACCGGCTGAATCAGGTAACCAGCAACACATTCGACGGACTCGGCAGGAAAGTCTTTACAGGATTCGGAGCGACAACGGGCGACTCTGGTCCGGTCTACCAAAGCACGATTTCCTATCAATACGACGCTGGCAATCGCCTTACGAGCGCCACAGATTCGATTGCCGGTATGATCACGATGAGCTACGACGGACTCAACAGCATCGCCAGCGAGAGCGGACGGCAGGGAAGCATTTCTTACGGCTACGATGCAGCAGAGAGGCGGACCAGTGCCCAGGCAGGCAGTCAGACAGCGATCCAGTATGCCTACGACAATGCGAATCGGCTGACCGGCATCACGCAAGGGACATCCGTGGTCAGCTTCGTCTATGACAGCGCCAATCGAAGGACGACGTTGACTCTTCCTAACGGGGTTACCGTCCAGTACGGATACGATCAGGACTCTCGGCCCCAGAGCCTCAGCTATACGGCTGGCAGCGGCTCATCGATTGGCAATCTCACGTACGGCTACGACGCGGATGGGCAGAGAACCGAAATCGGCGGCAGTATGGCCCATACAAACTTTCCGAATGCACTCACTCAGGCCACATACGACGCAGCCAACGAACTGACGTCGTGGGATGGGGTTGTGCCGACCTACGACGAAGACGGTGAGATGACGACCGACATTAATGGAAATCAGTACACCTGGAACGCACGCAATCAGTTGACGGCCATCTCCGGTGCCAGCAGCGCGTCGTTCGGTTACGACGCGTTTGGAAGACGGATCTCCAAAGCGGTCGGGGCGGCTTCGGTTTCATTCCAATACGATGGTCTGAATCGGGTTGCGGAGACTGCTGGAGGAGCTACGGCTTGGCTCTTGCCCGGATCGCTGGACGTGTATTTCCAGCGAAGCGACACCACGGGAACCACGGTTCCGTTGACCGACGCCCTTGGGAACACAATTGGCATGACAGATGAAACTGGTTCTCTGGCGACAACATATTGGTATGACCCCTTTGGCGGAACCACTGTTGCCGGCGCTGCAAATGAGAACTCGAGCCAGTTCGCTGGTCGGGAAAATGACTCTTCGGGACTGTACTACTACCGCGCCCGGTACTACAATGCTCAAATCGAGCGATTCATCTCTGAGGATCCGATCGGGCTGACGGGTGGTATGAATGAATATCGGTACGTTGACGATAATCCGCTCAACTATATTGACCCGTTAGGATTGGACAGGACTCCGCCCCTTGGACTATTGCCTGGAGTATTAGTACCGGGTCGTATGGCTCCTGGAGCATACGGGCCGGCTCAGGCGATGAAAGCCCTAGCGGAGGGCAGACCCGCCACAACTCCCGACCCTGAATTGACTCCCGGTCCCGCCGAGTTGGATCCTGATTTGGTGGTGGATAACGATCTGGCGGCGGCGGTAAAAGCGCTGGGGGACCTGCTCAACAATTTACCCAAGGGTCCATGGTCACCACCAGCTTTTCCAGTCATCTTCGTGAATCCGTGCCCAGTCGATCCAAGTTATCCGTTCTGCGGGCCGCCTTCAGCTTAGTTGGACGCAGAGCCGGGAGGGGGCAACTAATGAGTGAAATTGATTGGTACTCTATAACTCGCGAGATAGGTGATTATAAATCATCCGGTCGATACTACGAATGCATGCAGAAAATCGACCAATTGCTTCAAGACGCAAAGGATTCCACGTTAGTAGTCATTCTCCTAACAGCCAAGGCGTCTTGTGCCATGCAGATCGGCGACATGGAGACTGCGCTAAACATATCTGCACAAATCGATGTATCCTCGGTAACCAGTGATATCCGCGATTACGCCCTTCTCACTAAGGCCACTGTCGCTCAGGAATCCGGTAGACCAGAGCTAGCACTGGCGCTACTGTCCGACATGCTTAATGAGGGAAATGAGATAGCGGACGGAGGACGTGAAGTAATGTATGAGGCACTCGCTAGAAAAGGGTTCGCGCTCGCAACTCTAAAGGACTTTAAATCAGCGCTTGGATTTCTCCAGAGAGCGGCTACAGTGGACCCTATTGGCGAATATCGCGACAATATAGATCTATACGCAGCATACTGCCTGCAGGCGTTGGGGAAGCTTGCTTCCGCTGAGAAGCATGTAGAGGAATTACTGTCTCGCAAGCCACCGAATCTAGAGGCGGATGCGTATTATCGGTTGGGTGCTATCTATCTCCAAAGTGGAGCGTTAGGGTCAGCTATGACCGCCTTCAATTGCGCTTTGGAGCACCTTCCTGGTAAATCAGTTACTCATGTCGATATCATAAATGCTCTTGCGGAGGTGGATAAGAAGCTGGCATCTGGTTCAATTCAGTGATCAGGGCTGACCTCACGATCCCGGTGGTCTTACCAAGATGGCTTCTTGCAGATGGTGCGAAATCCGAAGTCTACATTGCCACGCATGAGAATCCAATGCCACTTGTTCACCGCATGGGTTATGCATGTTTTTGGGCCATATGCGCGTCACGGAAGCTTCGAAATGTGACATGGGTACGCGAGGATTGAAAGGGTTGCATCTGTTTGTAGTGATCGCGGCGTGCCTGTTTACGGTGAGCCCGCAAACCGTAAATCTCCAAGAGAGGATATCGGCCCCTGCTGTGGAATTTGCCCAGACCAGGAAGGGGAAACTCGCGTACAACGCGAAGGCCTGTGCTGCGTGTCATTCGGTTCCGGGTATTGGCGGATCTTCTAAAACCACCGTACGGCGGACAGGTAGGTACAGTTCGGGACGTTATGTGGGTGACGGGTTTGAGGGGATTGAGCATCTCGAAGGCGAAAGCACATCCAGACATCCGAACGAGATATTTAGCCTGAGAGTTGCGCTGAACCTCTTGGGCGATGGCTATGTCGAAGCGGTTCCAGACTCTGAACTTCGCGCTACCGGAGCCATCGAGAAAAGCGAGTCGAACGGCTCAATCCATGGTGAACTGCTCGGGGTAACGCTCGCGGAAGAATCTCGGGGCGACAAAGTGGCTGGACGCTTTGGCTGGAAGGACCAGCACGGTTCGCTCGCCTCCGCAGCCGCGGAGGCGCTTCGAAACGAATTGGGCGTGCCAAACAAGTATTTCCCTGGACCCAGGACGTCAGCCCACCTCGGCCCAGTTTCAACATCCGATGATGTTTCTGGCGAGATCGACACGATTCGAGCACTCGTGGAATTCATTCGCTCGACCGAACCCATCGCCCCCGATCCAGAGCGGAGCGCCCTGCCGGAAGTCAAGGCGGGCTCCGCGCTCTTTGACAAGATCGGCTGCTCCATCTGCCATGTTCGCACGATGAAGACAGCCCCACCCGGCACCAAAATGCTCGACGGAACGCTGACGGTCTCAGAACGGCTCGGCAACCGCGAAATTCACCCATTCAGCGATTTCCTTCTCCACGATGTGGGAACCGGCGACGGCATCATCCAAAACATCGTTCCCGGCGACTACGACCAAACCACAGCCAACAAATTCCGGACCCCTCCCCTCTGGGGCGTCCGCTATCGCAGCTGGATGATGCACGACGGAAAAGCCATTACGTACCACCAGGCGATCATGCGTCACGGCGGAGAAGCAAAGGGAGTGGTTGAGGCCTACGAGCGCCTCACTCCCAAAGAGCAGGAGGAATTGAGGGAATTTCTGAATTCACTTTAGCCGGCCCCCGGATCCTCAGAAATCACCAAGCCGCGGAGGCTCGACAATGATGACCTGAACGAAACGGATCAGGGGTGCGATCCGGTGGCTGTTCTGGTGGCTGTTGGTTCATGATTTTTGTGCGTCTCCGTGCAGTGATGTGCCTCAGCTCGTCGGAAAGCAAGTCATTGATATCGCTCGCCATTGGCAGCAACCTGCGGCGCCATGCGCCTCCCTGCAATTCACCCATTTTCTGACTCGAAATCAGGCATACTCGTAAGGGTATCGGGGGTTCGAATCCCTCCCTCTCCGCCATATAAATTGCCTGAGATTTCCTGCAGACAGAGTCGTTCCTTTCTTCCAGAGGGTTGCCCGATCTCCGTGGTTGCTTTACCAGCGCCAGGCTGCTTCGAGCACTGGCGCGCCGGTCTTGCCGTCTACCACATTCACCTTGATGACGGCTTCGATGTTTCCGGTGGCGAGGCTGGTCCCCAGTTTTTCCCGCAGCAGATTCATATAGTGTTCGCTGGTGAGGAACAGGCCGGCCGCCTCGGTTCCATTGCGGCCCAGACCGGCAACGACGACTACCATGTCGTCCGTTGTGGGGTCGTGGAAACGCGCGATCAGGCCATAATCGTCGGCACTGGAATAGGGCTGATGCAGATCGCGCTCCCAGTGCACGTTGCGGTTCCGGCGGTCGACGATTGCCTCGCCCGGATCGGGGGTAAAACTGAAGCGGAGAGGCTCCACCAGACGCATGGTCCAGTCGTTGTTGTATCCGCCGAGGAGAATCAGAGGCCGGTCTCGCAGATCAGTCAGCGGGGTCGAGGTGCATGCCTGCATCTGGTAAGCGACGTGATTGCGTTCCAGAAGTCCGCTGAGCCGCGCGATGGCAGAGGCAATTTGAATTGAGACAAAGGGATACTGGTTATCCCGGTTCGCTGTAATCACCCCGGAGAATCTTTCCGGGGCAAAGACCACGGCGCCGGAGCACAACAGCGCGGTTCCCGGTTGACGAAGGACGGGAGACCAAAAGCTGTCTACGTTGCTGAGATCGCGGCTTCCCGTTGAGCGCCAGTGCAGGAAAGCGAAGAGCCCGGCCGCAGCCACGACGATCGCAACCACCGCCGGAATCCACCAGCGTCGCTCGCGCTTTGCGGGCTGGAGTAAATGCGAGACCTTCTCCGTTGTCGAAGGGATCTCGAGCGGCCTGACCGGGGCTTGTGCGGAGTGCAGATCCGCGGCGGGCTCAACCCCGAGTTCGTTTCCCGGGGCAGGTGCGCCGTGGGGTCCTTCCGGTGCGGCGCGAAGAAACTCGGGTAGATACGATCCGACAGGGAGGACGATCTGGATGTCGCCGGCGCTTTCAGTCTCATGATAGTAGAGCGCCAGGCGTTTCCGGACTTCGCCGGCGGTGTAGCGCACCACGGTGTCGGCATTCGTATCGTAGTCGGGGGGACGGTGAAAGACCTCGATCCCGAGGGTTCGTTCTTTCAACTGTTCGACGTTGCCCGCAAGAGCGTGTTCCACAATGTATTGCAGAAGGGCAGGGTAGCGCTTGCTGTTACAGAAGTGGGGGCTAGCGAGGATTTTCTGCAGCTCGGTGAGGATGGCTTGACGCTCCTCAGCCGTGGCGGGGACCCAGACCTCCAGGACTGGACGCAGAAATGTCATCGGAAGCAAGAGTCATGATACCCCGTTGCGCGAACCGCGCGCGCAGACGTTTGTAACGTCCCACGCGCCTTGATGAAGCGACTCATTTGTAAGGGGTTGCCGGTGTCTCCAGGGTGCAAACGGTGAGTCACTTGCTCGTCGTTGCAGGCCGCGCCGAGGATGCACAGGTTTACGAGGGCTCAGGCGCGATCCGCTGAATGTATGGATTCACACCGCCAAATTTTCGAAAGTAGAATTTGTGGAAGCCGGATTTCCCGACGATTGTTCTGTGCGGGTGCAGTAGTTACCTCTGCCCAGGTGGCGTTCGGCCGGCAACGCCGGGCGTCGGGGTTTGAACTGGTGGCGAAGACTGACCGCCACCGCATCCTCACCGCCGCCACGGAGTACGTTCGCCTCGATCCGAAGACCATTACCAGCTTTCCGACGAAACGCAGTCCTGGCGGTCTCCACGATTTTTTCTCAGAGGCGGACTACTGGTGGCCGAACCCGATCGATCCCGACGGTCCGTACATCAACCGCGACGGCCAGAGCAATCCCAACAACTTCAACGAGCACCGCAAGGCGATGATCGCGCTGTCGATCCAGATGCCGGTCCTGACGGCCGCCTGGATCCTGACAAAGAGACAGGCCTTTGCCGCCAAAGCGGCCGATCACCTGCGGGCCTGGTTCGTCTCGCCGGCGACGCGCATGAACCCAAACCTGGAATATGCGCAGGGAGTCCACGGAGTCTCCACCGGACGGTCGTACGGCATCATCGACACGCTGCATCTGGTGGAGGTGGCGCGCGCCGCCAGCCTGGTGGCCCCCGCTGTTCTGAACGCGGACGAACGCGCTGCGCTGACCGCGTGGTTCTCCGACTACCTGCACTGGATGGAGACCAGCCGGAAGGGCATTGCCGAGCGGGACGCGAAAAACAACCATGCCATTTGCTGGGCGCTGCAGGCGAGTGAGTATGCGCGGCTCAGCGGTGACAGGGAGGCGCGCGCCGAAGTGCGCAACCGATACAAGCACATCTTTGTGCCGGATCAGTTGGCGACGAATGGAAGTTTCCCGCGGGAGCTGGCGCGCACCAAGCCTTACAGCTATTCGATCTTCAACTTCGATGTGATGGCCATGCTGTGCCAGTCGCTGATCGACGGCGGTGAAGACCTGTTCGACTTCAAACTGCCGGATGGGCGGGGTATATGCCGGGCCGCAGCATTTATCGCACCTTATCTGAAGGATAAGAGTTCCTGGCCTTACCGGAAAGACGTGGAGCATTTCGATGCACTGCCGGTGCGGTCGCCGGGTCTGCTCTTCTGCGGATTGCATTGCCACCAGGAAGCGGACATCGACATCTGGCGTGGGCTGAACCCTGATCCAACCGATCCGGAGATCATTCGGAACTATCCGGTGCGGCAGCCTCTGCTCTGGTTCCCGGAAGCGCGGGGGGCGGCATGAGCTTCGACAGGGCAGGCGGAGGCGCTAATGCAAACAACGGCGGCATCTGCCGGCGCACCTTTGTTAAGGGTGGCGCCGTATTCGCAGCGGCGGCGCTGGTCAGGATGCCGGCCTTCGCCACGGTCCTGAACCATGCAGGGCCGGCTGAGAACGGAGGAGCACCGCTGATCCGCACGCTCGACAGCGGGTGGGAATATTACCAGGGGCCGCTCGATCCTCGATTCCAGGTGTGGCACAGCGACGAGATTGTCACGTGGGGCCCGGTGTCTCTGCCGCATTGCTTCAATCACTACGATGCCTGCGATCCCGACGTGCCCGCCTATCGCGGACAGGGTTGGTACCGCACCCGTCTCCCCATCGAGAATCCATTTCCGAACGGGAGGACCATCCTTCATTTCGAAGGTGCCGGGCAGCAGTCGCAGGTATGGGTGGGAACCACCATGGTCGGTCAGCACATCGGCGGCTACGACGAGTTTGTCGTGGACATCACAGATGCCTGCCGCGCCCTCCAGGCGGGGGAGGAATTGCCGCTTGGCATTCTCTGCGACAACGGGCGCAACATCGATCGGCTGCCCTCCGACCTGAGCGACTTCACGTTGTACGGCGGTCTTTATCGGGCAGTCCATCTGGTCTATGTGCCTGCGGTTTCTCTGGAGGCGGTGCACACGCGGGTCGTGTTCGAGCCGGGGAAGCAGGCCGATGTGCAGGTGAGAGCCCGGCTCTATGCGCCGGCCGTCCAGAACGCGTCGGTGAGTCTCAAGGTTTCTCTGTTCGATCCTGATAATCAGCTCGTCCACCAGCGAACGGTGGAACGCAGTCTGTGGCGAGGCGAAGTCGAACTAACTCAATGCAGGCTGGAGCATCCGGAACTCTGGTCGCCTCGCGCTCCGCATCTTTATCGCTGCGAAGTTTCGCTCGCCGGACCCGATGGCACGATGGCCACCAGCCACCGCTTCGGGGTGCGGCATACGCACTTCGAGGATCACGGGCCGTTCTACCTGAATGGTGAGCGGCTGCTGCTGCGCGGCACTCATCGCCACCAGGATCACGCCCATTACGCGGCCGCCATGCCCGACGACCTGATGCGTCAGGAGATGCGGATGATTCGCGACATGGGCGCGAATTTTATTCGCCTGGCGCACTACCAGCAATCGCGCCTGATCCTCGATCAGTGCGACGAACTGGGCCTGCTCGTGTGGGAGGAGGTGCCGTGGTGCCGCAGCGGCGTAGGGGATGAGCGGTTCCAGGAACAGGGGCGGGAAAAGCTGCGCACGATGATCGATCAGCACTGCAATCACCCGTCGGTGTTGTTGTGGGGTCTGGGAAATGAGGATGACTGGCCGTCGGAGCTGAATGGTAAGGATCACGATGCCATCCGTGCTTACATGGCGGAACTGGCCGAACTGGGGCACGCCTGCGATCCGACGCGGCTCACCTCCTGCCGCCGCTGCGACTTTGCACGAGACGTTCCGGATGTCTACTCGCCGTCGATCTGGGCGGGCTGGTACAGCGGCCGTTACACGGAATACGAGGACGCGCTGGAAAAAGCCAGGCAGTCAGTCCCTCGCTTCATGCATATCGAGTGGGGCGCGGACAGTCACGCGGGGCGTCATGCCGAAGATCCGGATCCGGTGCTGGCCAGAATTTTTACAGGCCAGGGAACCGCTGAGACCGGCTTGGCCTACAAGCGCGTCGGGGGCACAGTTCGCATCTCGCGGGACAGCGAGTGGACCGAGACTTATGCCTGCGATCTCTTCGAGTGGTATCTGAAAACTCTCGAGACCCTGCCCTGGATGACGGGCGCGGCGCAGTGGGCGTTTAAGGATTTCACCACTGCACTGCGCAGCGACAATCCAGTTCCACGCGTGAACCAAAAAGGCGTGGTCACCCGCGATCTGACGCCGAAGGAGGGTTACTACGTCTTCCAGTCCTGGTGGGCGGAGAAGCCCATGGTGCACATCTACGGGCACACCTGGCCGGTGCGATGGGGTGAGCCGGACCAGGAGCGATTGGTGCGTGTGTACTCCAACTGTCGTTCGGTCGAACTCTTTCTGAACGGCCGTTCTGTCGGCACAAAATCGCGCTCTCCCCAGAACTTTCCAGCTGCGGGACTGCGGTGGAAGCTACGGTTCCGCGAAGGCGAGAATCAGCTGCGTGCGGCGGCGCGAACTGACCGGGGCCCGATCGAGGACACGATTCAATTCCGCTACCAAACGGAGCGCTGGGGCTCGCCGTCGCATCTGGTTCTCTCTCTTCTGCAGCAGGGATCGGGAACGTCGACGGTGGAAGCCGCTCTGCTCGACTCTGCCGGCGTTCGCTGTCTGGATTCGCGTGCCGTACTCACTTTTTCGCTGGCCGGCAATGGCCGTCTCCGCGACAACCTGGGCACCCCGACAGGATCCCGCGTGGTGGAACTCTACAACGGTCGCGCGGAGATTTCCCTCGCGCACAAGGGCCTTGTCGTGGTGGGAGCGCATGTCGCCGGCGTCACACCGGCATTTCTTCAGATTCAGCAGGAGCCGGCCATGGCGGGAGCCGGATATCCCCAGGCCCGACCTGCCACGAAAGTCTGAAAAGCAGGAAGGAGGCAAGAGATATGGCAAGTTCCCTGGCGGTCACTTCTCCCGTGGAATTCGACCGAGCTGCCGGAGGCGCTCGCGATCAATACCGGATTCAGTGTCTCAACCGAGCGATCCAGCTGCTCGATCTTGTCGGCGAGTGCGATGATCTGCCCACTCTGGCTACCGTCTGCCAGTACACCGGGCTGCACAAGAGCACTGCGCACAGGCTTCTGATGGTGCTCGAACGCAGTGGCATGATCGAACGGACGGAGGACAATCGCTTCCGGCTCGGCATGAAGCTTTATGAGCTCGGCATCCGGGCTCTCGATCAGGTTGATCTTCGCGCGCGCGTGCGGCCGCACTTCCGTCGGCTTTCTGCGCAAGTGCGCGAAACGATTCACCTGGGCGTTCTCCAGAAAGCGTCCGTTGTCTACCTCGAAAAAATGGATGCGAATGCACGCTCGGTGTGCCCCGGTTCTTCCACCGGTAGTTCGAATCCGGTCTACTGCACCGCGATGGGCAAGGCCATGCTGGCCTATCTGCCCCCGGACGCGGCGGATGCCGTAATAGCCGGCATCCGCTTTCGCCGTTTCACAGCCAACACGCTTGGTTCGGAACACGAGTTGCGCGAGGCACTAGAGCGCATTCGGCGGAGAGGCTATGCAGTCGACGATGAGGAGATCGAGGATGGCGTGCGCTGCATCGGAGCGCCAATTCTCAGCGCTAATGGCATTCCCATCGCCGCGGTGAGCGTCTCGGGCCCAGTGGCGCGCATCACGTCGTTGCGCGCTTCCGGCATTGCGGAGTGTCTGCTCCGCTGCTGTCGCGATATCTCGAGTTCACTCGGCCGCGACCGCCGCAGGTTGCACACAGTTACGCCATTTCCGGAAAGCATGCCGGCGACGAGTGCGGCTCCGCGGCTGGTGACTTAGTTGAGATTGCAGTTGAGTTTGACTACGTACTTTTCCGATATTCGACATCGTCCGCGCTGTCCCACAGGGTGAAACGGCGAGGAGCCGAATTCATTGACGGCCACACCGCGGATTGGGAAGAATCCGATGCGTCAGGGCAGGGAAGAGTGAACAGAGTTCGATCCGGGTTGTCAGTGAGATCGACCTTGCAGGATTAACCGGGACTAAGGTCCGCACCGTTTCTGGAGGCATCTACCGTGATGAAACATGCTCGATCAGGATTTCTTGTTGCGATGATCTTCGCTATATCGATCAGCGCTTCGGCGCAGTTATCGACCGCTACCGCATTCGGCAGCGTCAATGACGCTTCGGGTGCCGCCATCCCCAGCGCGAGCGTCGTTTTCACGCAGACGCTGACGAATTTTACCCGCACCACTACGACGGACAGTCAGGGGCAGTATCGCGCGGAGTTTCTGCCGGTCGGGCCTTACAGCGTCAACGTCGATGCGGGTGGGTTTCGAGAACTCATTCAAAAGGGCATCGTGCTGACCGTCAGTCAGCAAGCGGCGATCAACTTCACCCTGCAGCCCGGTGTGCAGACCGCGGTTGTCCGGGTGACAGCGCAGGTTCCCCTCGTCAATACCGGCGATTCGGTCCTGGGCGCCACCATCGACAATCGCGACATCGAGAACCTGCCGCTGGTCAGTCGTAATGTCTACGATTTGCTGAACCTGACACCCGGCGTTCAGGACGTGAACAACGAGAACTCCATCGGACTGCCGATGGAACACGTGATCATTAATGGTTCAACCGATAACATGGTCGGTCAGGTGACCTATTATCTTGACGGTGGCATTAACATGACGGGGGTTCGCGATACCGGTAATGTGATTCCAAATCCGGACGCAGTCGACCAGTTTAATGTTCAGACGAATAACTTCAGCGCAGAGTATGGGCGGACCGGCGCTGGTGTGGTGTCGATCCTGACCAAGTCCGGCACCAACCAGGTGCACGGGTCGGTCTTTGAATTCCACCGCGAAACCAATTTCAACGCCAACAGCTATCTGCAGGCGACAAGGACGCCGGAGCACATCAATCGTTTTGGCGCGACCGTCGGCGGACCGGTGTTGACCAATAAGATATTCTTCTTCGGAAGCTACGGCGGCCTGCGGCAGATCAGTCCCATTAACTTCAATACGGTGGTGCCCGACGCGCCGCAGCGGATGGGTAACTTCTCGGAAAACCTCCCGGCCGCGACGATCCCGACCGCTGGTCTGGGCGCATGCGCCACTAAACTCGCCAGCCCCGATGCCTCGGACAAGGATTACGGCGGCAAGTTCTTCGTCTGCGACCCGGTCACGCATCAGCCAGTGCCGGGCAATCGGCTGGATCTCGACCCCAACTTCGCTCCCGACCCTGTAGCGACTGCCATTCTGTCGAAGAACGTGCCGCTGCCTTCGGCGAATCGGCCGACTCCGGACAATCGTTTCGTTGGCAACCTGGGGTTGCCGGATAATACCAATGAATATCTGATCAAGGGCGACTTCCAGTTGATCCCGAATCACCGCGCCACCCTGGAATATTTCCAGTCCATCGGATCTCAGATCGAGCTGCCTTCGGGCGCAAATCTTCCCGGATGGGCGCTGTCGAACTATGCATACCGACAGCAAAACGCCAATGCCAGCGACGTGTGGACGCTGTCACCCCGATCGGTGAACCAGGTGTGGCTGAGCTATTCTCGCATGATGGCCGGGCGCATCAGTAATCCTGCCGAGTCACTGGCGGCCTATGGATCGGACCTGAATGTACAGGGCACTGCATCATTGCCGAACATCAGTGTCGCGAATTTCTTTACTCTGGGGAATGCGATCAGTGGCCCGCTGGCGGGCGACAACATTTATGGCCTGCGCGACGTTTTCAGCACGACGAGAGGGCGGCACACGCTGAATGCAGGCGGCGAGCTTTATCTCGAAAAAGACCGTCTGCAGACACTGCTGAACAACTATGGCGTGTTCAGCTTTACCAGTGCTGCGGTCCCGACCAGTGCCTCCGGCCAGGCAACTTATACGCGGACCGGTGTTGCGATGGCCGATTTCCTGATCGGTCATCCGAACACAATGAGCCAGGATTCGCCGGACGACGCCAACGAGAACTACTGGAATTATGGCCTGTTTATGCAGGACGACTGGCGGATCCTGCCATCTCTGACACTGAACCTGGGCCTTCGCTACGATGTGCAGACGGCGCCGACGGACACGCAGCGGCGCATCGCCGTGTTCGAGCCCGGAGTGCAGTCCAACGTCTCGCCCAACGCGATGCTGGGCCAGTTGTTCCCCGGCGACCCTGGCGTCCCCGCGGGCGGCGTCGATACTAACTACAACCACTTCTCGCCGCGCGCGGGCTTTGCCTGGGACGTGTTCCACAACGGACACACGGTGATTCACGGAGCAAGCGGTTTGTTCTTCGATACGATCTCCGGCAACGAATGGATGCTGTCGCAGAATTTTCAGCCTTTTGCGGTTCGCGAGACGAACGCGTTCTCGCACGTCGTCAGCCTGCAGCACATCTATTCGACCGATTGCCAGGATTTTGCCGGTTGCACTTCCCCCTTTCCTTATCTCTATGACAAAGCGAATCCTCGCTATGTCTCGCCGGCCTCTCTGGTGTTCGTGCAGAAGGGCATGCGCTGGCCCTACAACGTCCAGGCTAATTTCGGGATCCAGCAGCAAATCACGAAGGACCTGGCCGTCAGCGTCAATTATGTTGGGGCGTTCAGCCGAAAGCTTCCACTTTATATCGATCACAATGCGCCGATCTATAACACCGCGAATCCGGCGTCGAATACAACCGGCGATGTGAATTGCCGGCGCCCCTACGACGCAATTCCATTTAAGAGCACAACAACCTGCGCGAGTCCGGCTCCCGGCTCAAAGTACATGAGCAATGGCTATGTAATCGAGGACGGGCAATCGGCGAATTACAATGGACTGCAGATCGACGTACAGAAGCGCCTGAGTTATGGGCTCAGCCTGCACGGCTTCTACATCTGGAGTAAGTCACTGGCCAGCGCCGCGATGCAGACTACGGGAAACATCGGCAACAGCGCAGCAACAGAACCGGAAGACTACTATAACCTCAGGCTCGATCGTCAGCGTCAGGCGAACGATATGCGCCAGCAGGCGCTGATCTCCGGGGTGTGGAAGCCGAACTACTTTGAACACTCCAATCACGTCATGCGCAGCGTCCTGGACGGGTGGTCACTGGCGGCCACTTTCTCCCTGAACAGCGGCAAGCCGTTCAATATCACGAGCGGCAACGACGATAACCTGGACGGCGATAACAACGATCGGCCAAATGTTCTGCAGGGCAAGACACCGCGTGTGCTGAGCACCAGCCGTTCAAGGCTCGATGAGCGTGCACAGTGGTTCGATACCTCAGTATTCTGCCGGGTGGCAACGACGGGATGCCCCGCCGGTGGAGGCGCCTCCGGCCTGGACGGCCTGCTTAGCCCCAACCTGCTGGACGGACCGGGATACAAGAACGTGAATGCCTCGCTTTTCCGCGACTTTGCGATCCGCGAGCGAGTCAAGTTCCAGTTCCGCGGGGAGGCGACCAATGTCTTTAACTTTGTTAACCTGAGCAATCCAGGCGGCACGCTCAGCAGCACCAGCTCCTTTGGCGTGATTTCGGGAGCAGCAGGTATGCGCGTATTGCAGGTAGGCGGGCGCTTGTTGTTCTAGCTGCCTGTTCTCCTTCGCTGTATAGGCATGAACTAAAGAGGAGGCCCCCGGGCCTCCGCTTTAGTTTGATCGAATCGTCCTGAACTTCAGAAGGTGAAGCGCGCCCCGAACTGGAACTGGCGCGGAGTATTTATCGTCGACGTAATCTGGCCAAACGTAGCTGCCACGTCGGGCTGTGTCAGTACGTCGTTGATCGCCGGGACGTTGGGCATTCCCAGCTGGGCCCGGTTGGTCAGGTTATAGGACGAGGCATCGAATCGAAGCGCCCTGCCCTCGCCCATCGGGACGGATTTATAGATGCTCACATCCAGATCGCGCGCGCCCATGGTGCGGACGTGATCGAGATAGGCTGGCGCGCTGCCCGGCACAAACGGAGTGGAGGGAAGGGCAAAGCAGTCGGGATTGAACCAGGCGTCAGCGGTGTGAGGAGCACCTTTAGAGGGATCGCAGGTCAGGTCGGGCCGCTGGTTGAAATAGGAGACTGGCGCACCCACCACTGGCGAAGCGATTGGAACGCCGGTGCTCAGATATACGATCCCGTTGGCAGTCCAGCCTCCAAACACCGCATCGCTGAAACCCTGCAGCGGCACGGCGCGGTCGCGGCCGAAGGGCAGGTCATACGATACTTCGCCGGTGAACTGATATTTCACATCCTGAGGACTGACCGAGTGCTCATATTGCAGATCCTGGGTATCCTGCGCTGCGCCCCCATGCGAACCGACAAAACCAAGGGGCGGGTTGCCGTCGTCGGTCATCAGTTTCGACCAGGTGAAGCTGCTGAGAGTAGTGAAGTGGTGGGTCAGCCGCTTCTGCAGCTTGACCTGGAGGGAACTGTATTCGGAGTCGCCTCGAGCATAGCCATTGGCGAGCACGCCATTGCCTGCGCCGTAGTTGCCGTCGCCAAATTGAGGGTATTTCTGGAGCGAGACCCAAAGGGGAACCATCGATGAGCCGTAATTGCCGTTGGTGCTGGGCTGAATCGGGGCCCATATGTTGTTGACCATCTGGCAGTCGGGATCCGATGGATCGACGCACAGCGACGCGCCGTACTGCTGGATCGTGGCCAGGCTCAGCATGTTGAGATCAATCTGGCCCATGGGCAGAAACAGTCCACGGCTGCCGACATAGCCGAGACTGAGAACCACCTGGCGCGGGAATTCATATTCCAGACCAAAATTGAAATTGTAGGTCGTTGGCGTGCGCTGCGAGTGCAGGACGGTGTTGAGGGCAGTTCCGAGATTATTACCCAGGCCCGAAGGGGAACTGATGAGCGGCACAACGCCGTTCGGAAATGGATTGCTGAGTGAGTAGATACCGGTTGCACTGGGCGCGGGGCTCCCGGGCGCGGCTCCCACGCAGGCTGAGGTTCCGTTGTAGACGGTGTTGCCATCGGCATTGAGGCAGGTTGCATCCCAGTTTGTAATCGAGGAGAAGCCATCGCTGTCCAGGGAGGCGCTGGCGACCATCTCGGGACTGGGTCCGTAGTAATAGCCGGCGCCGCCACGCAGGACCAGATGGCTGAGCGGCTGCCATGCGAAGCCCAGACGCGGCCCGAAGTCCTTCATGTTCGCTGTGAAGGGGGATCGGCTATTGCCGTTCACATAAACCTCGGCACCGGTGTAGGAAACGCCGCTCACGCTGGTCGAAGCATTGGGATCGAAATACTCGAGGCGGTTATGCCGCTCCGTGCGCCCACCAAAGATATCCCAGCGCAGGCCGGCGGTAAGAGTCAGAGACCGGGTTGGATGATAGTTATCCTGGATAAAAGTCGCGTAGTAGGGGCTCGCCTCGGCTACGAACAGATCTTTCGTAAAGTTATAGCTCTCCGTGCCCGGCGCCTGGCCCATGCCGATCAGGAAGGATGCGAAGTCGCTGCCACCTCCACCGTTGGCGGTCGACTGGTCGGTGGCGCTGACGTCGAAGTAGTAGGCTCCGGAGGGCGCGGGCGGCTGGCCCACATTGAGAAAGCGCTTCATGTACTCGAAGCCGGCGCTGAGTTCGTGTTTGCCGCTGACCCGCGTCACGCTGGCGCTGACATCGCTGTTCTCGCTGGCGTAGATGAAGGTGTCCCAGTTCGCGGTGCCGCCGATGCCTCCTCCCACGTCGTCGAAGATGACATAGGGAAGGGTCTTGTAGGATTCCGCCGCAGCCAAGGAGGCGGGGAAGCCCAGACTGGTGATGTCATAGCCGTTCTGGCGGGGGTCGCCGCCCTGATCCTCATAGTGTCGCGTGAAAGAGTAGCGCAGTTGCAGCACCGTCTTTGGGTTCAGGGTGTAGTCGTCTGCCAGCAGCAAGTTGCGGCCGTTCGTGATGTTCTGCGCGTAGAAGGGGTCCCACTCATTGTTGAATGCGTTTACCAGGGAGCTGGAGAGGCGATCAAAAGAGAAGCGGCCAAAGAGGTGCTGGTTTTCGCTCTGATTCCAGTCCAGACGAATATCGAATTTGTGGGCGGTCATCGGGTCGACGCCCGGCACATACAGATTGTTGACGGCTCCGTCGGTAGCCGTGTCGCAGGTCTGCGGATCCGGGATGTTGCACTTAGGGAACTCGGACAGAAACTTCAGGGCGATGGGATTGGGGTTGGTAATTATGTTATTTGCGAACGGCTGACGTGTTCCATCCGGATTGTCGGGGAGCATCGGGTTATAAATCGTGAAATTGTCGGCTGAGAAATTGCCCGTGCGTTCCGCGCTGGTGGGAACTGTGAAGATACTCGATCCGTCGAAGGTCGCCTGCTGGGTCGCCTCATAATCGGCAAAGAAGAAAAGCTTCTTGTGCAGGATCGGGCCGCCCAGCGATGCGCCTTCCTGGTAGCGATGGAAAGAGGGTGGCGTGTTGGCCGCGCCGCTTCCCAGTTGACTCTGTTTGTTGAAGTATTCGTTAGAGGCAAGAATATCGGGCCGGAAGACGCCGAAAGCGTCGCCGTGGAAATGATCGCCTCCCGATTTGCTCACGAGGCTGATCACGCCGGCTCCGCCGCTCTGATAGGACGCCGGGGTATTCTGCGTCTCGACCCGGGTTTCTTCTACACCGTCTTCGGGAATCACCAACGCCGGAATAATCGCTCCGGCATTGTTCTCCGCGATGCCGAGGGGGCTGCCATCCAGCATGTAATAGACGGAGCCGATGATGGCGCCGTTAATGGTGTAGGAAGAGACATCCACGCCCGGTCGCCCGCTGGTGATACTGGAGATGGCCTGGGAATTCGAGGCATTGGGCGTGCCATTCGCCGGAGTCACACCGGGGCTGAGCTGTGCCAGGTCGAACACGTCGCGCGACAGCAATGGCACCCGATCGATCGCCTCCGCCGAGATGAGCTGGCCGACGGTTGAGTTGCTGGGCTCGACCAAGTTGACTTCGGCGTTAACACTTACGACCTGACTGATGCTACCTACCTGGAGTGACAGATTCACGATGGTGGTCTGATCGACGGAGACCGGAATATTGTCGTGAACCGTCGTGCTGAAACCACTCTGCGCGACGGTGATTTTGTAGACGCCCGGATTGAGCGAGACGAACGAATAGAGGCCGGCTGCATCGGAGACGGTGTGCTGTTCAACGCCGGTGGCGCGGCCGAGCAGTGTTACCGCCGCGCCGGGAATAACCGCTCCCGACTGATCGGCCACTGAGCCGCTGATGCTGCCTCTCCCCGCCTGGCCGTGCGTGACCCGGGCGGTGCCGGACAGCACGAACGCGAGCCCGATGCAAACTGCGGTCTTCAGAGATGATTTCATGGGCGGCCTCCCGTTTTTCTTGCATTTCAAACGTTTGAATAGTATATGAATTTAGGAACAACCGGCGGTGATGTCAAGCGGAAAATCGGCGGCTGAGGCACTCCGTTTGTGCTGCTGAGGCATTTCCGTGCACGATCCGTTCGTGCCAGGACATAATTTGTAGCCGGCGCAGGGAGGGAACCACATGGGTCAGCGCGCATCGGGTCATGTGACCTTATCCGACGTTGCGCGCGCCTGCAATCTTTCCGTCTCCACTGTATCTATCGTGCTGAGCGAGGCGCCCCTCTCCCACCACGTCGCCGAGGCCACCCGGCAGCGCATCCGCACCATGGCCAGCCGCCTCGGGTACCACCCGGACGTGCACGCTCGCTCCCTGCGCCGTCGTCGAACCCAGACCATTGGCGTGCTGGCGTACGATCTATCCGATCCCTTCTGCGTACCGGTCCTGCACGGGATTGAGGAAGCTCTCCAGCCAGCGCGATATTTCTCGCTGCAGGTCAACGCCCAGGCGCAGCGCAAACTCTTCGACCGCTACCTCCGCATGATTCTCGAGCGCCGCGCCGAAGGCGTCATCGTTGTCGCCAGCTGGATCTTCGATGAAGCCGATCTGCTCACCGAGGTGGAAAAGAATCACGTGCCCATTGTGATCGTGGGCCGCGATCTTACGGCACGCTGCATTCCGTCTGTGCTGGTCGACAACCAGGCGGGGGGCGCGGTCGCCATGCGTCATCTGCTCTCGCTCGGTCATGTGCGGATCGCGGTTGTCCGCGGCCCTGAAGAGTTGTTCGACAGCGAGCCGCGCTGGGCAGGCTTCCGCGCCGCCGCCACCGAGGCCGGCGTTCGCCTCGATCCGCGGCTGGTTTATCAGCTTCCGAATCAGGTCGACCCACGATCGAGCTTCGAGGGCGGGCGTCGATTCGCATCGCAGATGCTGGCTTCCGGGGCCGAATTCACTGCCGTTCTTGCCTTCGACGATCTGACTGCGCTGGGAGTCGTGCGGGGTCTGACGGAAGCCGGACTGCACATCCCGGACGACTGCTCGGTGGTCGGATTCGACGATATTTTGCCGGCGTCGGTCTGCACTCCGGGACTCACTACAACTCGCCAGCCGCTCGAGGAAATGGGGCAACTCGCCGCGCAGTGTCTCCTCGAGACTCTGAATCCGATCGAAGACAATCACAAGCGCCGCTCCCGACTGCAGATGCTTGCGCCGGAACTCGTCGTGCGTGCATCTACTGCTCCGCCACGTGAAGTGCCCCGGCAGTCAGGCGGAAAACTCCGTTGAATAATTCAGGAGACCAACCCGAATGAATCGATATTTCTTATCTTCTTTGCTCGCCTCTGCCTTAGTGGGCATCCCGCTGCACGCGGCGGATGTGACCCCCCTGCGTGACGGATGGCATCTGCAATCCGCCTGCAAACTCCAAGCCACGGGCGATGCAATCTCCGCACCTGGGTTCTCTACCGAGGGCTGGATCGGCGCGGCTGTGCCCACTACAGTACTGGCAGCGCAGGTCGCGGCGGGCATCTTTCCCGACCCGTATTTCGGCGACAATCTGCGCAGGATTCCCGGCGCTTCTTACCCGATCGGGGAAAACTTCGCCAACCTACCCATGCCTGCCGATAGCCCCTATCGCTGCGGCTGGTGGTATCGCGACCAATTCACGGCACCGAAGCCCGCTGCAGCGAGCCGCCGCTCCTGGCTTCATTTCGGCGGCATTAACTATCGAGCCGAGATCTGGCTCAACGGTCACAAGATCGCGGATTCCTCACAGATCGCGGGCGCTTATCGTACGTACGACCTCGATGTGACCGACACGCTGAAGCCGGGCGGCACGAATGTTCTCGCGGTTGAAGTTTTCGCGCCCACTGAAAACGATCTCGGCATCAACTGGGTCGACTGGAACCCCGCTCCACCCGACAAGGACATGGGGCTGTGGGGAGACGTGAACCTTGTCAGCACCGGCGCGGTGGCGCTCCGCTCGCCGATGGTGGTCACGCATCTGCCGGACGACAGCCTGCAGACGGCCGAACTCACCGTCGAAGCAGAAGTCAACAACGCCACGAACAGCGAAGTGCAGGGCACGGTTTCCGGCTCCGCTGTCGGCGTCAACTTCGAGCAGGCGGTCCATCTCGCGCCACATGAAGAACGCACAGTCACCTTTACTCCGGAGCAATACCCGCAACTGCGCATCCATAATCCGAAGCTCTGGTGGCCCTGGCAGATGGGCGATCCTCATCTCGAGACTCTGACGATGACTTTCCGCACTCAGGGCCAGGCCACCGACGAGAAGACCATCCAGTTCGGCATCCGCGAAATCACTTCAGAATATGCAGCCGATGGCGGCGGACGCCTCTTCCGCGTCAACGGCAAGCCCATCCTCATTCGCGGTGGGGGCTGGTCGCAGGACATGATGCTGCGCGCCGATCCAGCGCGTCTGCGCGAGCAGTTCCGCATGGTGCGCGATATGAACCTCAACACCCTTCGCCTCGAAGGCAAGCTCGACACGGACGACTTCTTCAATCTCGCCGATAAGAACGGAATCCTCGTCATGCTGGGCTGGTGCTGCTGCGACCATTGGGAGCGGTGGCAGACCTGGACTCCCGATGACCTGAGCATCGCCACCGCATCGCTGCGTTCGCAGATGCTGCGCCTCCGCTATCATCCAAGCCTGCTGGTTTGGCTCAACGGGAGTGACAATCCTCCTCCGGCGAATGTCGAGAAAGCGTACCTCGATGTCGAGGCCGCCACACGCTGGCCCAACCCGATCCTGTCCTCAGCGTCGGAGCGGCCGACCACTGTCACTGGCGAGAGCGGCGTCAAGATGACCGGCCCCTACGACTATGTTGAGCCCAGCTACTGGTACGTTGATCACCGCTGGGGCGGCGCCTGGGGATTCAACACCGAAACGAGTCCGGGTCCGGCGATCCCCACGCTTGCCAGCCGCAGGAAGTTTCTATCCGATCCCGACGCCTGGCCTCCCTCTGCAGACTGGAGCCTGCACAATGGCGGGGGAGGATTCAAGACGCTCAAAGTCCTCGACAACGCCATGAACGCCATCTATGCCGAGCCCACCTCGGCCGCAGATTACGAGCGTATGGCGCAAACCATGGCCTATGCCTCAGAGCGCGCCATGTTTGAGTCCTATGCCAAAAATAAATACGTGTCCACGGGCGTCATTCAATGGATGCTGAACAACGCCTGGCCCTCGATGATCTGGCACCTGTACGATTACAATCTCGAGGCCGACGCGGGATACTTTGCGGTCAAAAAAGCCTGTGAGCCGCTCCACATCCAATACTCCTATGACGACCAGTCCATCGTGGTGGTCAACAGCACCTATCACCCCGTTTCCGGTTTGCACGCGAGCATCGATGTTCACGGCATCCGCTGGAATGAACTGTACAGCGCGAAGGCCGATGTCTCCGCCGCCGCCGACAGCTCACAACGTGTCTTCGTTCTGCCGGAGAGACTGAATAACGGAACCGAGCGAATCTTCTTTATTGATCTCACTCTCACCGATGCCGGCGGCCACGTCGTCAGTCACAACTTCTACTGGGTTCCGTATACGCTGACCACTTTCAACTGGTCCGGGACGGAATATACGACCACGCCCGCGGAGCGATATCCGGATCTCACTGCGCTCGCGCACTTGCCAACCGCCCCAGTCACAGCTCATGCGGAGATCGCGAGCACCGCCCATGGGCGCGAGATCCAGCTGCATCTTGAGAACAACTCGTCCGCGCTCGCGTTTCAGTTGAACGCCGCTGTTCGCACGGCGTCGGGCGAACTGATTGCACCCGTCTTCTGGTCCGACAACTGGATCGAACTCACTCCGGGAGAATCGACGACGCTCACCGTTCAGCTGCCCGAAAGCGCGCCGTCCAACCCGGTCATCAAAATCGCAGGCTGGAACATGCAGCCGGCGACGATCACGCCGGTCGCGGCCGCGGCTTCCTCATCGCAGAACTGAGGGAGCCGCACGCCGTGCAGCTGATGTTGGACGAGGGCGTATCTGAAGGCCGTTACCGGGACCGCTCGAGGCTCTGCCGTCGCGACAACGCGGCGCATCCGCTGCCCGGTGTAAATTCTGGCGTGGTCGTGCGATCTTCTGCTCCGGATCTGAGATCATCTCCTGCCATTGCGCCCGCCAGCGCCTGGTCGTTTGCCTCCGATATAGAGGGTGGACATTTTTTCACCTTCTGGGCTACGGCGGCGCTGCGATCCGTATCAAGCCGCGAAGAAGGGCCTCCTTGACACCATGTTCGGCTGGATACTGCCGTGCAGCTCCCGGCGCCTGCCGCTTTCGAAAATGCAGATGGCCGGCATCCTGACTCTGTGACGAACGCGGCTGTTCATACTGACCGTCGAGTTACTTGCCAGGAAATGGAGCGGTTCTTAATTTCCCGTCACGTCAAATCGAATTCAAAGGATTCGCGGCCATTGAAGCACCTTTGCTGACCACGGTAACACTGCTTCTGACCCCTACGGGGCTTGCATCCCTGTGCGGGCGAACGCTATATTCAGCAAAACCGGCGTATAACTCCCCTGCTCACCACCGCTGCGACGCTCCGCAAAACGCGCCAGGTTTGCTTCTTCCTCACTGTCACCTTTGGCTCTGCTTTGATTCTTTCGGAGGAGAGAAGCTCTTCCCTTGTTCGTGCTCGCCGCTCTCCTGCTCCTCGTCGCGAATCGGGAAATGACGATCAGGAGTGAGAATGAGGTCCCGGCACGCACGAAAGCCTTTCGACCTGATCCCGATGCGGTCTCGCACAGCTGTCCACCGCACGCGGCGTTCGGGCGAGCGCTCGCGTCTGCCCGCCAGCCTTGGCCTTCAACTGCTTCTCATCTACCTGTCACTTCAAGCCAAAGCCCAGGTCTCTCCGGGTCCGCTTGCACGCGCTCATCAGAGCCTCAACGGTCCCACAAACTGCACAAAGTGCCATGCGGTGTCCGCCCGCTCCCCTGAGTTTCACTGCCTCGAATGCCATCGCGAGATCGCTGCGGAGATCAGTGAGCATCGCGGACTGCATGCGACTTATCCACAGTCCGGACCGACCGGCTCCTCCTGTGTCAAATGCCACTCCGATCACAACGGTGTGGATTTCGCGCTGATTCACTGGCAGCCAACGCCATCCGGCTTCGATCACGCCAGGACCGGTTACACGCTCGACGGGAAGCACGCGTCCGTCGGCTGCCGCGCGTGTCACACAGCGCAGCACATTGCGCCGGAATTCCGATCCATGCTGGCCGCTAAGGATCTCAACCACACCTGGCTGGGGCTCTCCACCCGTTGCGGTACTTGTCACGAAGACAAGCACCAGGGCCGCTTCGGCTCCGATTGCGCGCGCTGCCATTCCACCGCAGGATGGACGCAAACCCGCTTCGACACGACAAAATTCGACCATTCAAAGACACAGTTCCCGTTGACCGGGCAGCACCGCGAAACCGCGTGTGCAAAATGCCATACGCCAGACGCTGCGGGGCAGCCGCGCTGGTCCGGCATCGCGTTCGCCCACTGCAGCGACTGCCATACGGATCCGCATAAGGGCCAGTTCAAACAGGGGTGCGATTTCTGCCACAGCACCAGCAATTGGGAACGCTCGCGCTTCCAGAACATATTTGACCATTCGAAGACCGCGTACCCGCTCCTTGGCAAACACCTCACCGTAGCCTGTGTCGATTGCCACAAGGGTGGAGATTTCAAAGCGCCGATCCCGCACGCCGCCTGCGCCGATTGCCACAAGCCCGATCCACACAATGGTCAGTTCGCGCATCGTGCCGACGGCGGCCGCTGCGAAAGCTGCCATACCGTGCAGGGCTGGAACCCCTCGACCTTCAGCGTCGCTGCCCACGCGAAGACCGGCTTCCCCCTCTCCGCGCCGCACGACCGCGTCAAGTGCGAGTCGTGTCATCTGCCCGCCGGGCGGGAGACGCTCTTCCGGATCAAATTTGCCCTTTGCATTGACTGCCACAAGGATCCGCATGGAGGACAGTTCGCCGGTGCTCCCTGGAACAACCACTGTGAGCGTTGCCACACCGGCCTGACCTTCAAGGGGAACACGATGACCCTGGCTCTGCACCAGAAGACGAGGTTCCCGCTTACCGGCGGCCATGTCGCGGTCGCCTGCGATGACTGCCACAAGCCGCTGCCCGGCTCGCAGGTCGCGGTTTACCACTTCCAGTATGTGCAGTGCACCACCTGCCACGAGGACATCCACCACGGTCAGTTCGCCGCACGCATGGCCACGGTGGGCGCTTCCGGCAAACCTGTGGGCTGTGAGGCCTGCCACTCCACAAACGAGTGGAGCGATCTCTCCCACTTCGATCATGCGAGCACCCGCTTCACATTGCTGGGCTCGCATCGCGCCGTCGCCTGCATCGACTGCCACAAGGCGCCGGGAATGGAGACCACTTTGCTGCACGTGCAGTTCTCCGCAGCGCCTCGCCAATGTGCCGAGTGCCACGAGAATCCCCACGCTGATCAGTTCGGACCGAAGAAGAATGAGTGCGCTTCGTGCCACAACACTGAGAAGTGGCACCCGTCTTTGTTCGATCACGAGAAGACCGCCTTCTCGCTCAAGGGCGCCCACCAGAACGTCGCCTGTTCCGCCTGCCACGTCAACAAACGGATGTCCGGCGGAACGCTCGTCCTCTTCTATAAACCCACGCCAACCGCCTGCGAGGCGTGCCACGGCGGAACCATCCCGCCCACAAAAACCAGCGGCGGTTCAGCTCGAACAATTCTGGCGAAACCATCCCGGAGGGACTCGTGAACGGCGCACGCGCAGTACTGATGATCGGGCTGGCCCTTTGCGGTGTTGCAGCCGGCGGTGTGGCACACGACCAAAGCGCCTCCACCTCCTCGCAAACGGCACAGAAGGCGCCGGCCCCGCGCGCGAAGGTTGCAAATCCGCACGGCCCGATCGCCATTCCCTGCCAGAACTGCCACACCTACACGAGCTGGAAGCCGATTCGCGCGATGCCCGAGTTCAATCACGACACTACCGGTTATCCGCTGCGCGGCATGCACAAAGGCGTCGCCTGCACGCAGTGCCACTCCAGTCTTGTCTTTCACAATGTCAGCAAAAACTGCGTCGATTGCCACGCCGACATTCATCGCGGCCAGATGGGCGCCAACTGCCAGAGCTGCCACTCCGTGCAGGGATGGCAGGTTTCCCTCAAGGCCATCCGCAACCATGACAACCGCTTCCCCCTGGTCGGCGCGCATGCTCTGGTGGATTGCGAAGGCTGCCATAAGGGCGCGGCCGTCGGTCAGTTCAAGGGCTTATCCACCGCCTGCTACTCCTGCCACCAGCAGGACTTCCACACTACCGTGCTCGATCACATCGCGTCCGGATTTCCCACGACCTGCGAGTCCTGCCATACCATGGACAGCTGGTTCGGTGCGAAATTCGACCACCTGAAGTTCACCGGCTTTGCTCTGCTGGGTGCCCACGCCACTCTTCCGTGTACCGCGTGTCACATTAATAATCAGTACAAGAACACCCCGGCTGATTGTTACTCCTGCCATACGACAGACTTCGCCGGTGCCAGCAACCCGAGCCACGTACAGTTAGGTCTGCCACATGACTGCGGCCTGTGCCATTCCACGGTGAACTGGTTGAATGCCAGTTTCAACCACGCGCTCTACGCGAACTACCCCCTTACCGGTGCTCACGCAAATCTCGCCTGCACGCAGTGCCACATCAACAATCAGTACGCCGGCACCTCGACGGCCTGTTACGCCTGTCACAAGGCCGACTACTCCTCCACCACCAACCCCAACCACGTCAGTGCGGGATTCCCGACCGACTGCTCCATTTGCCACTCCACCACCGCGTGGTCGCCCTCGTCATTCAATCATTCGACGACGGGCTTTGCCCTGACCGGCGCACACACCACGCTCCAGTGTCTGCAATGCCACGTCAACAACAATTACTCCGGCAGTCTGCCCACGGATTGTTACTCGTGCCACAAAGCCGACTACACCGGCACCACCAATCCCAACCACGTCTCTGCCGGATTCCCCACTACCTGCGATACCTGCCATACGACAACGTCCTGGGCCGGCGCCGTTTTTAACCACAACAACACGCCGTTCCCGCTTACCGGTGCTCACGTCAACGTCGCCTGCACGCAGTGCCACATCAACAATGTTTTCGCGGGGACGCCTACCGATTGTTATTCGTGTCACAAGGCCGACTATTCGGCTACCACGAATCCGAACCATGTTTCCGCGGGATTTCCCACAACCTGCGCCACTTGTCACACCACGGTTTCGTGGCTGGGCGCCACATTCAACCACACCTGGTTCAACACGAATCATGGCGGCGCCAACGGCGTGTGTGCCACATGCCACACCAATTCTTCTGATTACACCGTCTTCACCTGCACGAACTGTCACGCGAAGCCCGCAACCGACAGCCGTCACCAGGGCGTTTCGGGCTATGTCTACAACAGCGTGAATTGCTACGCCTGTCACAAAAACGCGGGTGGAGGCTAACTTACATGCGTTTCCTCCTCTGGCCGCTCTTCTTTCTGTTTTGTTTTGCCTGTGCGGGGCAACAGCCCTCCGCGGGCCCCAATGGCGTCCCGAAGACCGACTTTCACATTCGCTATGTGAACGGCAACAACGTCTATATCGATGGCGGAAGAGACGCCGGACTCAGCGAAGGTATGGTGCTGGTGATGAAACAGTCCACCTCGCTTCCGGCAGATGCAAAGCAGAACCAGCCGGTACAGCCGGGCATCGTCGCTCAACTCCGTGTGGTCGCCGTCGCCTCCGCCTCCGCGGTCTGCGAAGTCACTCACACGACGCGTGCTCTCGCACCCGGCGATATCGTCTCGCTGCGCCAGGCCGAGGCCGAACAGCTTGCCGAGAAGAATGCTCTCGCCAATACGCGCCAGTATCCGATGATCGTCAGCTTTACCGAAGGCGATCCTCTTGACGAAGAAGTCCGCGCGGAGTTGCCCCGTCCGCCGCTGCCTGAAGTTAATGAGGCCCGCGGTCGCATCGGCTTCGACGTCAGCACAATTCGCTCGCTCGGCACGAAGAGCACCTCATCGACCGTCTATGGAGCGGTTGCACGCGCCGATATCTCTCGTATCTTTGGCACGCACTGGAACCTCAATGGCTATTGGCGAGGCCAATTTCAGTCCGCAAAGACGCCCACCCAGCCATCCATCCAGGACCTCATCAACCGG
This sequence comes from uncultured Acidobacteriaceae bacterium, assembly GCA_963796895.1. Lineage (GTDB taxonomy): Bacteria > Acidobacteriota > Terriglobia > Terriglobales > Acidobacteriaceae > Palsa-343. The sequence continues at coordinate 1,022,374 of CAWCNN010000006.1, read as the reverse complement.
ACCTATCAGATGAGCCTGACCTATATCAATCCTGACTCCAGGTGGACAGCCGGCGTCGGCCGCCTGTATCTCCCGTGGGCCAGCAGTCTTGAGGTTATCGATGGCGGCTATCTGGCTCGCCGCCTCACCACCGGCACGCTGGTGGGCGCATTTGCAGGTTCTACCCCCGATCCCACCGCATGGAATTACAATCCCGACCGCCGCATCGGCGGAATGCTTTTCAATGCCCACGGGGGTGATTATGAAAGCTTCCGCTACTCCAGCACGGTTGGCGCCGGTGTCGATCTCATCAAGTGGAACGTCGATCGCCCCTTCGTCTTTACCGAGAACGACATCTCCTGGAAGCGCTTCTTCTCCGTCTATCACTCAATGCAGATCGATAGGCCGACAGCCAATCCCAGCACACCCAACGTCACCACCGGTGTTGGCCAGAGCTTCCTCTCCGTACAGGTCCACGTGCTGGACCACGCCACGCTCGAGTTGAACGACACCTACCTCCGCGATATCCCAACCTACGATCCGGCTCTTGTCGGTACGGGCCTTCTCGATCAATATCTCTTTCAGGGACTGACCGGCGGGGCACGCATCGAATTCCCTCTGCACATCACTGGTTACTTCAGCGGAGGCCAGAGCAGTAACTCGACGGACGCGAGCAAGTCCTGGAATCTCCAGGGCGGAGTTACTATCGCACACATTCCCCGCACCGGTCTGCAGATCGACGCGCGCTACTCGCAGTTCAACAGCGTCTTTGCTGTTGGCAGTTATCGCACGCTCACCTTGTCGCGCACGCTTGCAGACCGCTTTCAGCTCAATCTGCAGGGCGGTACCCAGGCGTTCACATCCTCCTTCACGACCAACACGAGCGGCTGGTTCGCCAACGGCTATTGCGATACGAATCTCGGTTCGCACTTCTTTGTCGAAACCGGATACACCACTCAGCGCGGAGGCACCGATAACTACGATCAATGGACCACGACACTCGGGCTGCGGTTCGACAATCGTGCAGCCATGCGGAGGGCAGCCCGTGCGCATACGCCCTGATTCCCGTGCAGCGGTTGTCATCCTGTGGCTGAGCTTCGTCCTCCCTGCCGCGCCGCAGTCCGCTCCGCTGTCGGGCGGCCCGCTCGATCGTGTGCAGCGGCAGGTGATCGCTTTCTTTGCCAAAATGTCCGACCTCACCTGTACCGAGAACGTGGTGCAGGAAAAGTTCCGGCCCGATGGGCACGTCCAGACCTCGGCGCAAAGTAAGTACGATTACCTCATCATGGTGCAGGCCAGCCCCGACGATTTCGTGCTCAACGAATCGCGCATCGAAGCGCCTGGAGCCCCGTACAAGCCATTGCCGCTGCTCGTCACCAACGGCTTCTCCATGCTGCTGCTGGTCTTCCATCCTTACTATCGGCAGAGCTTCCGCCTCGACCCGGGCATTGCGAGCTTCGTCGACGGGCGCATGCTCATGCCTGTCCATTTCACCCACATTCCGGGAACGCGTTCCCCGGCCGCCCTTGCCCTGCGCGGACGCGAATATCCCCTCGACCTGCAGGGCACCGCCTGGATCGATCAGCGGTCCGGCCAGATCGCCAAAATGGAGGCCACCCTCGCCAGCGACATGAGCGACGTGGGACTCCGTTCGCTGCACATCCAGGTCGACTACAAGCCTTCGACCTTGACGAGTGTCACCGGAATTGAATTGCCCGACCGCGCTGTTATCGACCTGGAAACGCCGCGCCAGCATTGGCGCAACACGCATACCTTCACCGATTACAAGAGCTTCTCCACGGCCGCGCAGCAGGCCACGACAGTGAAAGTAGTCACGAAAGACGGCAGGCAGATAGACGACGCAACGCCCGCAAAGGAAAAACCTCCGACCAAGGAGCAGCATTGACGATGGCTGTAATGCCCCAGATCATCTCCGCCGCAGCCCCCGCACGCGACCGCGGTCATCGCATCCGCGTGCGCATCGCTGGTTTCACATCTTTCATTCTCGTCGCAGCTCTGACTGGGTTCGGCGCAAACTATTATCTGCTGCCCATGGAGCAGCGCCCGTTTTCTCCCAAACACGAACTCCTGCGGCCCAGCGGCACCATCGGGCTCAAACTCGGCTATCTCGGTGTCGCCCTGTTCATCTTCATCTTCCTTTACGCTTTCCGCCGCGTGATCCCATGGCTCGGCGGCATTGGCACGGCCCGCCACTGGATGGACTTTCACGCCATAGCCGGGGTGACCGCGCCTATCATCATCGCCTTCCACGCGTCCTTCAAGTTCCGCGGCATCGCCGGCATAGCCTTCTGGATCATGCTTGCCGTCGCCCTCAGCGGTGTCATCGGACGCTACCTCTATGCTCAGATCCCCCGCTCTATCACCGCCGCCGAGCTTTCCTTTCAGGATCTCCGCGCCAGTGAAGAACACCTCAAGCAGGAGCTGCTCTCTCAATCCCTCTTCTCAGCCGCGCAACTGGAGCGGGCCCTGCATGTGCCTTCGCCCGAACACATCCGTCAGATTCCGGCCATCATCGCACTTGGAGAGATGCTGGTGCTTGACGTTCGCCAGCGTTTCAATCTCGCTGCACTGCGCCGTGCCGCGAACAGCGTCTGGGGCAACATCCGCTCTCTGGGCGGAATGATCTCCAGCGGTAACGCTGAAGTGGAGCACGTGGTCCGGATCGTTCGCCAGAAGGCTTCTCTCTCGCGCCGCATCGTTTTCCTCGATCGCACCCGCAGCGTTTTCCATCTCTGGCACGTCGTGCATCGCCCGTTCAGTTACGCATTTGTGGTGCTGGCCGTGATCCACATCGTCGTCGTGACCGGCTTCGGATTTTGAACTTCTGAACCAGGGGAGTTATCAGTGGACACGCTGCTCACATGGTTGATCGCCGCCGCGATATTAGGTTTCTTCGTCGCTCGCTACTGGCTGCAGCATCGCCGCCGTGAGGAATCGGCCCGTGTGGCCGCTGAGCGCGGTGAAATCTTCTCCGGTGGTCCGCGCGCGCAGCACCCGCAGATCGACCTCAACCAGTGCATCGGCTGCGGCGCCTGCGTAGGCGTCTGCCCCGAAGGGGATGTCCTCGGCCTCCTTGGCGGCAAGGCCACCATCATCAACGGCCATAAGTGCATCGGCCACTCGCTTTGCGCCGAGGAATGCCCTGTCGGAGCCATCGTGATGGTCACGGCCAGTGCGGGCGCCGTGCAGACCGGCCAACCTGTCCTCACCCCACAGTACGAGACCAGCCTCGAAAACCTGTTCATCGCGGGCGAACTCGGGGGTCTTGCGCTTATCCGCAACGCAGTGAATCAGGGTCGCGACTGCGTCGACGTCATCGCCAACCGGATCGCCGACTTGCGCTCTCGCTGCAGTGACTCCGACGTCTTCGACCTGATCGTCATCGGCGCAGGGCCTGCCGGCATCAGCGCGTCGCTGCGGGCCGCCGAGCACGAACTCCGCACCCTCACCCTGGAGCGCGATGCCATCGGTGGCACCGTTTCCAAATACCCACGCCAGAAACTCGTCATGACCAGTCCGGTCGAATTTCCACTCTACGGAAAATTCCGCCAGACCCAGCTCTCGAAGGAGGATCTTCTGGCTTTCTGGGCTCAGGTCATGCAGCGCACCGATCTCAACATCCATGCCGGCGAAGGTGTCGACACGCTGCGCCGCGAATCCGACGGGCTGTTCCACATCGCGACTTCAGCCGGCCGTTATCGGACGCGTACGGTCGTGCTTGCCATCGGCAAAGCCGGCACTCCGCGCAAACTCGGCGTCCCCGGCGAGGATCTGCCCCACGTCATGTACCGTCTCATCGAAGCCGACCATTACACCGGCCGCAACATCCTCGTGGTCGGGGGGGGCGACAGCGCTGTCGAGGCGGCGATGGGCCTGGTCGAGCAGCGCGACAATCGCGTCACCATCTCCTACCGTGGCGCTTCGTTCACCCGTTTGAAGGATCGGAACCGCCGCCGCATGGATGACTACCAGCGGACGCGCCGTATTGAAGTTCTCTATAACTCGAACCCCCGTGAATTCCGACAGGGCAGTGTTGTGGTAGAGACAGAGGGAAGCCTGCGCGAAGTACCCAACGACTACGCCTGGATCTTTGCAGGCGGCACCTCGCCCACAGATTTTCTCCGCTCCTCCGGAATCGAGTGCGCCAGCTAACGAAGCCGCGTCTTTGTTTGTACCGCGCGTTGCGCCGGATCCGACAGGCGGGTAGACAGACCCAGTCATCCGCCATCCGCCGCCTGTCTCACGATATGCTGATGCAGTCCGCTCGCGAGGCTCACACTACGATGCAGCGCCGATGGTATTACACATGGTTGGTTACCAGCTGCAGTTGCGGTCAGCTATTTCGATCGCCAAACGCTGCCCGTGGCCATCGCCGCTATCCAGCGCACTATTCCGCTCTCGAACGAGCAATTCTCCTGGCTGCAGACCGGGTTCCTCCTCACTTATGCAGCCATGTACGTGTTCGGCGGCCGCCTGTTGGACGCGCTCGGTACGCGCCGTGGTTTCCTGCTCATCATGGTTTGGTGGTCGCTGGCCTGCATGCTGCACTCGGCTGCGACCGGCTTTGCGCTACTGCTGTTGGCAAGAGTTCTCCTCGGTGCCGGTGAAGGAGGAGGATTCCCCGCAGCCACGCGGGTCGTAGCTGAGTGGATGAGGCCAGCGGAACGCTCCACTGCCATGGGCGTCATCAATGCCGGAACCGCCATTGGTTCCGTGCTCGCACCAGCGCTCATCGGCCTCGTTTTGCTGCACAGCAGTTGGCGCTTCGTCTTCCTCTACGCGGGCGCCTCCGGGCTCGCGTGGGTGCTCGTTTGGGCAACTACCTATCGTCCCAGTGCCACAACGCCGTCAACGAATCTGCCGGCGCCGGCGAGCCCCGCTCCGCTACTGCCCTGGACGCGTGTGCTCCGACTACGCAACGTCCAGGCCTTCGTCTTCGCTAAATTCATGAGCGACTCCGCCTGGTACTTCCTCCTCTTCTGGCTGCCCAAATACCTCTACGACGCGCGCGGCTTCGACATTAAAAGCGTCAGCTCCTATGCCTGGATTCCGTATGCGGCCTCGGGCATTGGCAGCTTCCTTGGCGGATGGTTCTCCTCGTTGTTGATGCGCCGCGGCTCCTCGCTCAACTTCGCTCGCAAATTTGCGCTCGGATGCTGCGCGGTTGCAATGCCCGCCGTGATGTTGGTCACCTTCACGCCGGTGAGCCTTGCCCTCGCGCTGTTCAGCGTCGCCTTCTTCGCGCAGCAGGCCTGGTCCGGACTCATCATGACTCTCCCCGCCGATGTCTTTCCGCTCCGCCTGGTTGGAACTGTCGCCGGACTCATCGGCTTTGGCGGAGCCATCGGCGGCGCAATCTTCGGCGTCGTGGCAGGCTTCCTCCTCGATCACGGATTCACCTATCGCATTCTGTTTTTTCTCGTCGGCTCTTTTCATCTGATCGGCTTCAGCGCGATACTCCTCTTTGCCGGCGTCATCCAGCCACTCAGCCCACCAGGCCTCAGGGAGCCAGAACCCGCCGTATGAAAATCACCGAAGTCCGCACCCGCGTCATCCAATGGGAAGGGAAGATCGTCCCCCTTCCGCCGCATTTCTGCACCAATCCGATGGACCTCGTGGCTTTTCGCCGGGCTTCCATGGGCAACTTCGCTTTTCATAACTGGTTGCTGGTCGAGATTTTCACCAGCAACGGTCTCGTCGGCATCGGCAACGCCGCGCTGTCGCCCCTGGTCACAAAGCAACTCGTCGATATCTATCTCAAGCCGCTGCTGGTTGGCGCGGACCCCTGGGACGTTGAGTATCTGTGGCAGCAGATGTATCGGCGCACCATGGCCTTCGGACGCAAAGGTGTAGCCATGACCGCTATCTCCGCCGTTGACATCGCGCTTTGGGATCTTCTCGGCAAAGACGCGAAGCAGCCCGTCTTCCGTCTGCTCGGCGGACGCACGAAAGAAAAGATCCCTGTCTACGCCAGCCGCCTCTACGCCATGCCCATCCCTGAACTGCGCGCAGAAGCGCAGAAATATAAGGATGAGGGCTACACCATGATGAAGCTTCGTTTTGGCTGGGGCCCTCTCGATGGCGCTGCCGGCATGCAGAAGAATATCGATCTCGTCCGCAACGTGCGCGAAATCGTCGGCGACGGCATCGATATCATGGCGGACGCCTACATGGGCTGGACCCTCGACTACGCGAAACGCATGTTGCCTCTGCTCGAGCCCTTCCACCTCCGCTGGCTCGAAGAAGCCGTCATCCCCGACGACACGCGCGGCTACAAGGAGCTGAAGAGCTACGGCCGCGTCCCCATCGCCGGCGGTGAGCACGAGTTCACCATCTTCGGGTTCCGCGAACTCCTCGAGTCCAACGCCCTCGACTACATCCAGTTCGACACGAATCGCGTCGGCGGCATCAGCCAGGCCCGCAAAATCTCCGCCCTCGCCGAATCGTTCCAGGTCCCCGTCGTCCCGCACGCCGGCCAGATGCACAACTACCATGTCGTCATGGCCAGCCTCAACTCGCCCATTGCGGAATTCTTCCCCCGGTCGACGTCGAAGTCGGCAACGAACTCTTCTGGTACATCTTCGATGGCGAACCGGTCCCCAACAAAGGCTTCATCAATCTCGACGACAACCTGCCCGGCCTCGGCCTCACCGTCAACGAAGAATCGCTGAAGCAGTTCCGCATCATCGAGCAGGAGAGCGCCTGATGCGGCTGGTTCAGCTCGCTAACAACGGTCGGCGCCGCGTCGCCATTGTCGACGAGCCATACCTGGTGCTGCTCTACCGATGCCGTCTCCATCTATGAGCTGGGGCGGCGCGCCATCGAGGGCGGCGGTTCACTCACGGTAACATGTGAACGCGCTTCGCTCCGCAGAGCGGCTGAACTACGACGAGATCTACGCCGGCCGCTCGCCATGGAAGCTGATTGCTCCTATTGATGTCGCCGGCGATCCGCAAAAAATCCTTGTCTCCGGAACCGGCCTGACTCATCTGGGCAGCGCGCGTGATCGCAACGCCATGCACGCACCACCGCAGGACGAAGCGGCGATGACCGACAGTATGCGCATCTTCGAGTGGGGCCGCAAAGAGGGCCGCCCCGCCCCGGGAATGATCGGCATCGCGCCCGAATGGTTCTACAAGGGCGATGGCTTTTGCCATCCAGCCGCCCTTTGCGCCGCTGCATATCCCTGCTTTTGCCGAAGACGGCGGCGAAGAAGCCGAAGTCGCCGCGATCTATATCCTTGCGAGCGATGGCACGCCGCATCGCATTGGCATGGCTGCCGGCAACGAGTTTTCCGACCACGTCTTCGAGCGCCGCAACTACCTCAATCTCGCAGGATCGAAACTCCGCACCTGCAGCCTCGGTCCCGAGCTCGTCATTGCGCCCGCCTTCAACGACGTCCCCGGCACGGTCCCCATCACGCGCGACAAGCAGACTCTCTGGCAAAAAACGATCCGCACCGGCGAAGACAACATGTGCCACAGTCTTGCAGAATATCGAGCATCACCACTTCAAATTTCCGGGAAACCGCCAGCCCGGCATGGTCCACATCCACTTTCTCGGCGCCGACTCGCTCTCCTTCGGCGAAGATCTCCGCCTCCGCGATGGCGACATCATGGAAGTATGCCTTCGAAGGCTTTGGCCGGCCCGCTGCGCAATCCCGTCGCTGTTGAAACCGCGCCGCCACAACTCATTTGCGTCACAACCCCTGAACTGAACGGAGATCACGATGGAGAAAACCAAAGTAGCGCTGCTCGGCCTCGGAACCATGGGCAGCGGCATGGCGAAAAACCTGCTCCAAGCCGGCTTTCCCCTCACCGTCTATAACCGCACGGCTGCCAAAGCCGAATCCCTGCGCGCGGCCGGCGCGTCGATGGCCGCAACGCCTGCCGAAGCCGCACGCGGAGCCGCAGTCGTCCTCGCCATGCTCTCCGATGATGACGCTTCGCGTGCCGCCTGGCACGGTGACCATGGCGCGTTAGCCGCCATGCAACCCCGGGCCATTGCCATCGAATGCAGCACGCTCAGTCCTGAGTGGGTGGCGGAACTTAATCGTCATGCCATCGGCCGCAACGTACGCTTTATCGATGCGCCCGTCACCGGCAGCCGCATGCAGGCGGAAGCGGGCCAACTCAACATTCTTGCTGGAGGCGATCCCGCCACGATCGATGAAGTGCGTCCGGTGCTCGAAGCGGTCAGTAAGAAGGTCTTCGCTCTCGGCCCTGTGGGCAGCGGAGCGCAATTGAAGCTCGTCAACAATTTCCTCTCCGGGGTCCAGGTCGCTTCTTTCGCCGAGGCCCTTGCCTGGATCGAGCGCAACGGTCTCAATCGTGATGTCGCCATCGATTTCCTGAAGTCAGGTGCACCCGGAAGCCCCATCTTCGCCTCCATGGGCGAGCGCATGACGCGCCGCACCTATGAGGTGAACTTCCTGCTGCGCCTGATGGATAAGGATCTTCGCTACGCCCAGGCCGCTGCCGCCGCGCTGGGGGTCCGGCTCTCGACCGGCGCCGCGGCGGAAGCTCTTTTCAGCAAGGCAAAGAACGAAGGGCACGGCGAACAGGATATGTCCGCCGTGGTCGAAGTCCTGCGCAACGCCACTTCGCCGGGCCCCACATCGCCCGGGTGGCGAGTGGAAGCCCCGACCTTAGAACGGGGCGATGCAGCGGCTGATCTGTCCCGTCAGGGTTCGCGGCGTCACATAGTGCGTTCCGCTGAATGTCGACAGGAAGTTATACAGCGCATACTTGTTCGTCACGTTCACGGCCGTGATCTGCGCGCCCCACTTGATAGCGATCGTTGTGGAACAGAGTCGTCCTTGCCGAGCGCCATGTCGATCAGGCTCCGCGGCGCGATCCGCGGCGGGTTGTGATCGTTGTTCCCCGTCCCCGGCGCCGGGATGCTGATCAGTGTCGATCCAAATTCCGAGGCGAGGCACGGGGCTGGCAAGGGATGCCCCGGCGTTGCCCGCTGACCATTGCACGTCAGCCCTGCCTCGAACTGCTCATCCGCGTCCAGACCGCTCAGATCCACCGCCGGCTGCCCGTTCAGCATCGTCGACGTGGCATCGCACGCGCTGTTTGGATCGTTCGACAGCGGGTTATAGCAAGGCGCCGATCCCGCCACCAGGCCGGAATCGTACCGCCAATTCAGGCTGAACCACGGGCTGCGTTTGCCCGGAATCTGATACTGCAGATGCGTCGTCTCGTTGAACCGTTCGTCGTGATCGATGCGGAACGGCAGTCCCGTCTGTCCCACCGTCGCACCGGCGCCGCCCACCTGGGGCGGAAAGAAGCGCGCCGCTACCGACGACATCACCGCATAGGCGCTCAGCCCGTGCATCGGCGTCAGATTTGCGCGCAACGCGAATCCGGGAATCTTCGAGTTATGCCACTCGATCGGAAAGGTGATCGGCGTATTGCCCAGCACGCTGAAGTCATAGGCATTGTTCGTGTACTTCCAGATGTACTCGCCGCTCACGACAACATGTCGTCCTACTACTTGCTGCACGCCTGCGTGATACTCGTTGCGATAGCCCGGCGACAGCGCGCCCGAGTTGCCGGCCTGGCACCCCAGCAGCGGATTCACCACCGCATTCAGGCACCCGTGGCTCGCCAGCACCAGATTCTCATTGAACGGTGTCTCCAGGGTCCGCGCGTAGGACCCACGCAGCACGGTATTCGTCTTCGCGATTTTGTAGGACCCGCCCAGCCGCGGCTCCGCCTGCGTCGCCGTTGCCAGTCCGTTATAAATGTCGCCGCGAATCCCCACATTGAAGAGCCAGTTGCCCGCAGTGATCTGATCCTCGGCATACAGCGCAAGCTCTTTCACATCGGTATGTCCGAGAAAGTTGTAGTAACTCCCGCCTCTTGTCAGATCGTATGGAAGCAGTGTGGTGCACGGTGCACCCGTGGGCACATTTCCTGCCATGCATCCCAGCGAATCGAGATATCCAGGATTCACAATCCCCAGTGTGTCGCTCTCATTCAGCAGTGTCTGCTCGTACATCGCGCCGAACTTCATGCTGTTCGGACCCTTCACATACGTAAGGTCCGAATGCACTCCCTCGTTCGCCAGACTGCGGTCCTGCCCGATGCTTTGTTGCTGCACCGGTCCCAGGTCTGCCAGCGGATCGCCGCTCGGATAGTAGTGGTAATTGTCCTTCCGGAAATAGGCCCCGATGTTCCATACCGACGACTGCGTGATCACACGTGTGTAACTCGGCGAAACATCGATGGTCCCGATCTTCGAGCGCTGATCCGTCTGTCCCGTTACGACCGCGCCGGCCAGGTTCGTTCCACCCGTGTTCAGGTTGTCCCAGGTGTTCGGCGTCTGGAACCATGACCGCGAATAGTTCAGGTTCAGGTGCAGGGAGTTCGCCGCGTTCACCTGATAATCGAAGCGATCGAAGACGTTTTCTTCGTTCCCCTTGTCGTGAAGGACGACGAACTCCGGCGCATCCAGAAACCGCCCCGTATTTGTCCCATCGACCGAGATGAAGTTGCCCCACTTCTCCTTTCCATAACCCAGATCGAGCCCGCCCGTGCTCGTCCCGAAACTTCCGTACGAATAGTTAATCTGTCCCGTCGGCTTAAGATCCCCCTGTCCTGACCGCGTCGTCACCTGGATCACGAGGCTCGTCTTGTCTCCGTACTCCGCCGGCGGCGCTCCTTCGATCACCTGCATCGACTGCACCGCCGTTTCCGGCAGCTGGTTCGAAAACGCTTTGCTCTGCTGATCTGTAATCGGCTGGCCGTCCACCGAGAAGGAATTCTCCGCGTGATCGCCCAGCCCATGGAACATCCCGTTCGAGTCCGCCGTCACTCCCGGCGACGACAACGTCACCAGGGAACTCAACCCAGACGACACGCTCTCCAGCGGAATCTCCGCAAATGCCTTGCGGTCGATCTCGGTATCCATCGTCGGCGCGCTGTTCACCAGATCCTCGCTCGATACCTGCACCGTCGTCGCTGCCGTGCCCAGGGTCATCGTCACCGGTACGCTCACCGGGTTGCTTGTCCGTACCTCCACGTCGTGCACCCAGGTCTGGAACCCGGCCCGGTTCACCGTCATGTGGTACGAGTTGTACGGCACATTTGCGAACTGAAAGTGCCCCGCGTTATCGGTCTTCACCGATCGCTCATACTGACTTACCGGGTTCAGGATCGACACCGTCGCCCCGGGCAAAACCGCGCGGGTCGGATCGGTGACTGTTCCGGTGATCGTTCCAGAGGTTGTCCCTGTCTGCGCCAGGCACGGAGCAAAACCCATCGATATCAATAGAAGAGAAAATACGGCGCAACGCATCGGCGTACGCATGCACGACCTCCTTGAAGTTGTGAATCCCTCAGGTCCCGAAATATGGTGGAAACGGCTACGCGAGAAGCGCGGAGCCTGAGGGTGGAGGTCGGATGGAGTGCCGGAAATAAACAACCCGGCGCGGCGTGTGCAAGCTGCGGCTCACCGTTAAGGGAGCCACGGGCAGGCTGCTGAGATTGACCGTGACCAGCGGCGCCGCCTGTGCTGCATTGTGTGCTGCCACGCACAGGGCGCAGTCGTGGTCAATCGTCCCCGACGCATGGAAGTGCGCCGCCTGCGCCATCCCGCTCACCAGCACGAGGCCGATGCACAGAATGCCGAGCGCAGAAACCCAGTTCAGCCGGAGTCTGGAGAAGACCGAACGCATGGTACTGATTCGACTATAGCCGCGATCTAAAAAAAGTGCCAAGCCGGAGAACCAGCCAAAAGCGCTATCGGTAAGACCGTCGAGGGAGCGGCGGTTAGGGTCTTCAATGCGGTCGTCAGGCTCGGAAAGCGGGCTGATCGCGCTTCGCTAAAGGTCCTTTGCTTACCGTTCCTCGCTCAACTCCCGCTGCTAAAAGTTCCTGGCTCGGTCTCCCCACCCTTGACACTTCCCATCCACCCGGTAATCTAAGAGATTCCCGACCGGCGCCCCGCGCCGGCGGTTCTGCGGGGGCGGCTTTTGAAGGTTCGGGTCTTCTATCACGATAAGTGTTTCGACGGGGCCTGCTCGGCGTCCCTGTTCAGCCGGTTCCATCAGGAGCGCATCCATCCGGACTCCACCTACGAGTTCTGCGGCTTGGTCCACCGCGCCGGCGCGCTGTTCAACGAGGCCGACTTCACCGGCGACGAAAACGCCATCGTCGACTTCAAGTATTCGCCATCGCCGAAAATTACCTGGTGGTTCGATCATCATCTCTCCGCCTTCCTTACCCCCGAAGACAACCAGGACTACTTGCGCGGGCTGGCCGACGGCCGCTACAAGGGGCACCGCTTCTACGATCCGGACTACGTTTCCTGCACCAGCTTCCTCGCGCACATCGCAGCTACGCAGTTCGGCTTCGATCCCACGCCGGTGGCCGAGCTCGTCCACTGGGCCGACATTGTCGATGGAGCCCTGTACGAGAGCCCGCAGCTCGCCGTCGAAATGCCCGAGCCGGCGATGAAGCTCACGCTCATCATCGAATCCAATCAGGACGACAGCTTTGTCCCGCGACTCATCCCCACCCTCACCCGCATGCCGCTGCAGCAGGTGCTCGATCAGCCGTGGGTCGCCTCGCTCCTGCCGCCGCTGCTTGAACGGCACCAGCGCGCCATCGATCTCATCCGTTCCCGTGCAGAGTCGAAAGAGGGAACGATCTACTTCGACATCACCGACCATCCTCTTGAGGGCTACAACAAGTTCATTCCGTACTATCTCCATCCGGAAGCGACTTACTCCGTGGGTCTGTCGAAGTCGAGCTTCCGCACCAAGGTGGCCGTCGGGTCCAATCCCTGGACCAAAACGCCGCCCGAGAAGATGCTCAACCTTGCCACCATCTGCGAGCGCTATGGCGGTGGAGGCCACGCCCGGGTTGGGGCCATCTCCTTCCAGCCGGACCGCGAAGACGAAGCGCGCAAAGCGGCCGCGGAGATTGTTGCCGAACTCCGCGCCTCGAATCCGGGGCGGTAAGGCGGAGCGTGTCGCCTCGGACACGGTGCGTGTCCCGCAACCCACACACCAGCCCGATTGATTTCGTCTAACTCCTTTTTTCCCAGGGCTTGAACGCACGGCCTCCGTTTTGCATTGATTCTTGCGGAGGCATCGCCATGAATCGCATCGTTCTCGTCCTTTGCGTGGCGCTGATCACGCCGTTCTTTCCGACCAGCCATCCCGTGGTGCACGTCAAACCGTATCCGCTATACGCTAAGGCTCATGTCGTTCATCGCCACGCCCGACTGGTCCACCCTGCCCGTTCCCGAGGACGACGGCGCCGCGCGCCATCTGTCCGGCATGCGCATGCCATCGATCTCGCTGCCCGCAACGGATGGCTCCGCAGTTGACCTCGCGTCGCTCGGGGGACGAAGCGTCGTCTTTGCTTACCCGCGGACCGGCGTGCCCGATCAGCCCAATCCGCCAGGCTGGGACCAGATCCCTGGAGCCCGTGGCTGCACCACCCAGTGCAATGCCTTTCGTGACGCGTATGCCGACCTCCGCGCGCTTGGGGTCGCCCACCTCTTCGGGCTCTCGGTGCAATCGAGCGCCGACCAGCGCGAGATGGCCGAGCGCCAGCGCCTGCCGTTCCCTATCCTTTCGGACGAGGAATTCCGGCTGACGCGTGCCCTGCGTCTGCCAGCGTTTGAAACCAGCGGCATGATCCTGCTGAAGCGGCTCACGTTCGTGGTGCGAGACGGCATCATCGAGCACGTGTTTTATCCGGTCTTTCCGCCGGACCAGAATGCGGCTGAGGTCGCGGGGTGGCTGCGCGCTGAGCGCTGATGAGGCAAGCGAAACGCTGCAGGCTGTCCCCCCCTCCCCCCAGGTGGGCGACCAGATAGTTCATTCTTCGGGAGTTAGGAAGTACCGTAATCTGCTCATTACCTTGTCTTTCTTCCAGGTGCAGGAAAACAGGGCGGTTGCGAGAGGAGCATGAATGCGGCATTGGCGTGTGCGAATGCGGCATTCGCAGGTACGAACGGCCAGAACGCGGCGGACGGAGTCAGGTTTTCAAAGAGCGGATGGCGGCGGTCCTGGGATCGCCGGAAACAGGAAGGGGAATGTCTGCCAGGCAGGCATTCCCCTCTGCCTTTGAAATTAGTGGGATGGGGGAAGCAAAACAAGGGGAATTGAGGTGCGGGACGGTACGAAGGTAAGGGCGGCCTTGAACGGCGAGTCCAGATTTTTGATTGGTACTCTGCGAACTGCCATGCTGACGCGAAAGGGAAGGGTCGCAGTGGCTTTGCGGATCCTGTGACGACTCTATCGATGGAGTGCGAAATGTTTGGATGGCGACATGAACGAAGCCGCCCCGCCAAAGGCATACAACTGGGCACCGTCGCGTCGCGGGGCGCTCCAGATACAGCACGACGAGTTTACGGCAGCGAATTGAGAGACGCGCTGGATAATAGAAGGTGATCACAGGGGCGTGAAGCATTGGCGCAAGACTTCAAGGAGCACTGGGCGAGCATTAGGATTGCGCTGGTTGATCTGCGCCACCTTTTCGAGTCACACCCCAGCGGAAACGTAAGCGTTGAGCACTTTAACGAATCACTGGAAGCCAATGAACTCGAAATTGCACTTCACGCTTTGTGCGACTGGGTTCTTACGGCATCAACGGCTCGGATAGCCGATTCGGAGATTGAGAAAATCGACCTGCTGCACGCCCAGATGGGATTAGCAGACGAATGTGTCTCCTCCATCCGTCGCAAGCGGGCCGACTAAGACACGAAGGTGCCGTAATACCGGCATACCGGGACATTGGCGCTCGACTCGTGAGGGCTGAGGGCCGGTTCTCTTAGCGCCCGAACAGCCACCCCGGCGAAACGGTGTTTCGCCAGGACCCCGGCTGCCCACCCTCACGCCCTGGCGTCTCCTCGCTCGCGAGGAAACGCCACCGATTCTGCAAGGTAGTTGGCGGATGACCGGTGATACGAGTTCAGGAGCAAGAGCAGAAAAGCAACCGCGGATCCTTCCGTCTCGCGCGGGCTCAACGTCGGGATGATCGGCGCCCGATCGTGGTGGATGGTGTGAGGCTCTCGCCGAGCGGAGCGGGATTTGCCTTTAGGGTGTTTTCAATCGCTTCCGGGATCGTGTTTCGGTTCAAAATTGATCGGAGTTGGTGGTGTGCGCATCGTGACTGCCGTATCACCGGCATCTCGGAACATTCGATTGTGGCTGGGCCGGGCCTGAAGGCCGTTTCTTCTGGCGAGAGTATCTCCACGGGTTAAAACCCGTGGCTTCTACCGTCGTGCTGCTGCACAGCACCCCATGCGCAGCGACACGGCTGTCCGAACTGAAGCCGTGTGATCGGCGATACGGAATATTTCGCAGGGACATCGTTCAGGGGCTGCAGCCCGTTCATTTTGGGAGTGCTTTTCGGCACGACTGGAAGTCGTGCCCTGATACGAAGCCGATCTGCGTCGGTGGCGTACGGATCGTGACTACCGGAAGACCGGCCAACCCGTAATCAAAACGTGAAGACCGCGACCATCATCGTTCCCGGTTTCCCGTTTCCAGTCCGGTGACCGGCATCACTGGTTTATGGACGCCGTTCTGGCATTCTGAACTCGTTCTTCCTGTCTCTGGGAAGGATTCGGGGGCTGCCTCTTCACACTGGGGAGTGGAATGCTGGCGGCCCCTTCGTATGTCTGGCTCAAAGCCAGGGGTCCTACGACCGTCTTCACGCCACCCGGTCGCCGGTGATCTGGACCAGGTCTTTGCTCTTCCAGTCGGGCGGGGTTTCGCGTTGGCGCCAGGAAGGGGTCGCGATGTCCTGGAATTTGGCCATCACGTTTCCGATCCCCAATGAGGCGCGCATGATGTGGCCGGGCGTGAGGGGACCTGCGATTTTCATGTTGCTGACCCAGTGGGATGCCACGCTCGCGGAGCAGCCGCACTGGCTGCAGTCCGGATCGCCGCCGAAGACGCAGGGCTCCACGTGGGTCTTCAGGTCCGCCGAGTAGTTCCTGGAGAGGCGCGAGAAGGTGCACTCCTTTGGCGAAGCCGGGGGATGCAGCATGGCCTGCGTGTATCCCTCCGCGGTGAGCAGTTTGGGATAGAGGGTGTAGAGCCGAGCCAGTTCGCGCGCCACCTGGACGCGCTGGTCGGGAGTGAGCATTTCCGCGCTCTGCTCGCCGCGCTGGGGGGTGTAGAGGCTGACCCAGATGGACTGCGCCTCGGGCCGCTGGCTCCAGAAGCGGGCATATTCCTCGAGATAACCTTCGCGCTGCAGCATCTGGGCGGTGATCGTCCAGTGGACGTTGACCCTGCGGCCTCCGAGGTTGGCCAGAATTTTTTCGTAGGTGGCAGGGTGGCGGCGGACGTCGTGATGCTCGGGCAGGCCATCGATGGAGATGGCGGCGGTGAAGCGGGGGAGGGCCATCCACTCCATGGGAATGGGGATGATGCCGCTGGTAACGACCATGCTGAAGATGTCGCGCTGGGCGAGGACGGGCAGAATGCGGCTGAGCTCGCGGTGGCGGACCATGGGCTCGCCTCCGACCAGGGTGACGTGCATGGGTTTGTGCTGGTCGATAAGGCCGAGGACGCCGGCGACCAGGTCGTCGCCGCGTTTGTCGCTCAGCTCCCGCAGGGTGACCTCGCCGCCCAAGTGGTTGGAACCGTACGCGTAGCAGCCGGGGCAGTGGAGCGGGCACTCGCGGGTGACTTCGATGGAGAGCATCGGGGTATGGCCCAGCAGGACCTTGCCCCACGATTTCAAGATATCGGTGGTCCGCAAATGGGTCACTCCAATGGGGATTTGGAAACGAGCGGCCGGGAAAGCTACTGTTGTTTAACTTAGACGCAGCAGCGGGGAGCCGGATTCAAGGTTCCGGGCGGCTTTGGGAAATTTACAGGTCCGATGGGGGATGTTCCGGCGCGGCGAGCATCCGCAGAGGTCCTGCAGTGGACGACCGCAGGACCGATTGCCTTTCGTGGCGGGGGATCAGGCGGGGTCGCCGATCTGAATCACGATGCGGCCCTGGTTGCGGTGGGCGGCGGCGCGTCGCAGAGCTTCCTGCATCGGTTCCTGTTCGAAAGGGACGGTGGAGTCGATGGGGGGGAGAACGCCAGCCGCAACTGCAGCCGCGACCTCGGCCAGAGCTTTGCCGCCGCCGGGGCCCGGACCGGTGAGGACATAACGAGGGCCGCGAAGACGGGAGCTGAGGGTCCGGTATCCGACGCGGGCGAGGAGGGCGAGGATGCCGTTCCAGGGGAGGGGCCGGTCGCCGACGAAGCGCTCCGGGCCTACGACTGTGACGAAGACACCGTCGGTTCCGAGGACGCGGCGGGCGATCATCTCGGTAGAGGCGCCGCCGACGGTATCGAGAACGCGATCGACGCGGGTGATGGCGATTTCGCGGAGCGGACGATCCCAGGGACCGCGGCTGTAGTCCAGCACCTGGGAGCATCCCAGTTGGCGAGCCCGTTCGAGGTTCGCGGGTCCGCAGACGCCGAAGACTTCGACGCGCGCGCGGGCGGCGAGCTGGACGGCGATGGCGCCGATGCCGCCGGTGGCTCCCACAATGACGACGCGCATGCCGGCGCGCAGACGGAGGGCCTTGATCGCGGAGAGCGCCACGAGGCCGGAGACGCCGCAGGCGGCTGCCATTGCGAAGGGGAGGGTGTCGGGTTTGCGGGTGAGCCAGCGCTCATCCACGGCGCAGACTTCGGCCCAGGCGCCGCGGCGACGAAGGGGCATCTGCACGCCAAAGACGGCGTCTCCGGGGCGAAGCGAGCGCACGTCTTTACCGGTGAAGAGGACGATGCCGGCGAGGTCGCTGCCCGGGGTAACGGGGCGATCGGGTCGCGGTCGCGGGCCGATGGGGATTCCGCCGTAGAAGGTTCCCTCGGCTACGTGGATGTCGTCGATGTTAACGGTGGAGGCCATGACCTGAACCAGGACCTCGCGCGGTCCGGGGACAGGCTCGGGGACCTCTTCGATACGGAGAGCGTCGGGGAGGGTACCGGGGGCCGGCCGCTGCCTGAGAACAATTGCGCGCACCGGGTCGATTGTAGATGGGCCCTGGTGGATTTCAGTCCGGGATGCGGGATTGTGTATGTTTCCTTCGCTGATCCTCCGGGCCTGGAACTGGCGGGGGATGAATCCTGTGGCCGGGTCCGGGCATCTGAAGGAACCGCGTTGGCCAATCGGCCGATTCACGTTAAAATAAGAGGATTGCAGGAAAGGTCTTAGGAAACAGCGTCATGCCTAAAGAGGGAATTCACCCGAATTATCACGAGATTCGCGTTGTCTGCGCGTGCGGCAACACATTTGCGACGAAGTCCACGCACAAGGGCGACATCCACGCGGAAATCTGCTCGAACTGCCACCCGTTTTTCACCGGCAAACAGAAGCTGGTCGATACGGCGGGGCGCGTGGAGCGGTTCCGCCGCAAATACGCCAAGACGGAAGCCAAACCGGAGCCAGCCGGAGCCGCGAAGTAGGGAATTGGCGGCTATGGAAAGACAAGACCTCCGCCGCGGCGGAGGTCATTGTTTTGAGCTTGCAGCATGAAGAAGAACTGGGACAATCCGATTGAGCATGCGATGCCGGAGGGAACGCGTGTGCCGGCAGCGGTCTCGATCGGGGGCGTGAGGGTGGCTCCGGCAACGGTTCTGGCGCCGATGGCCGGGGTGACGGATACGGTGTTCCGGCGTTTCATTCGCAATGCGAGCGTGTTTTCGGCCGACGCGGGGCATCCTTCATCGGTGGACGAGTCGGTCACGAATCAGCAGTCGGGGTGCGGGCTGATCATGACGGAGTTCACGTCGGCGGATGGGCTTTCGCGGATGCGGGAGTCGAAGCGGAAGCGGTATCTGACGTTCTACGACGACGAGCACCCCATCGCCGCACAGTTGTTTGGATCGAACCCGGAAACGCTGGCAGAGGCGGCGCGGATTGTCGAGGAGACCGGATTCGACATGGTCGACCTGAACCTCGGGTGTCCGGCGAAGCGCGTGGTTTCGTGCAATGGCGGGAGCGGTCTGCTGCGCGATCTGCCGCTGATTGGGGAGATTTTCAAATCTGTGCGCGCGGCGGTTACGATTCCGTTCACAGTGAAGTTCCGGCTGGGATGGAACGATAGCCACATCATCTGCGTGCCGCTGGCGAAACTGGCAGAGGAGTCGGGACTGAATGGGGTCTCGCTTCATGCGCGGACGCGCGAACAGGGCTACGCGGGCCAGGCGCGCTGGCACCACATCGCGGAAGTGAAGGATGCGGTGAAGATTCCGGTGATCGGGAACGGCGACGTGCGCACGGCGGAGGACGCCTGCGCGCTGGTGGCGAAGACGGGCTGCGATGCGGTGATGATTGGGCGGGCGGCTCCGGCGAATCCGTGGATCTTCCGGCAGATCGCGCAGTACACGGCGACGGGGCGGTACGACCTGCCGACGGAAGAGGATCGGCACCACATGATGCGGACGTATTTCGAGATGCTGCTGGCGGAAGCGAACCCGGATGCACCGGGAAAGATGAAGCAGTTCGCATCATGGTTTACGCACGGCGTGCGGGGCGGGGCGGGGCTGCGGAAATCGATCTACGAGGCGCGATCGGGAGCAGCGATTCTGGAAGCGGTGGACCGGTTTTTCGGCCGGGATGCGGGAGGAGCACCTGGCCATGCGGAGCCAGATGCTTCGGAGGAAGGGCTTCAGAGGGAATTGGAAGCCTGTGCTTTGAGCCCGGTGGACTGACCCATACTCATTGCTGAACATTTCGTCGACTCGCATGCCGAAGAGTGGCGGGCTTGCGGGCAGGATTTTGACGGGCGTTGACAGGCTGACTTGAATACTCGGTGGGATGAGCGTCGCGATTCGCGTGGCGCGAGAGCGGCTCAGAAGACTTCGCGGTGGAAGAGTTCGTCCTTCTCCTCGCAGGGAGAAGCGTTACAGCCCACAGCACAGCTGATCAGAGCGGCGACGCCGAGAGTGATGAGAACAGCCGGCAGGTAGCTGCTCAGTTGCGCGAGATGTGCAATGAGTTCGTGCATACGAGAACCGCAATCCGACACCCACGAAGTTGGACCCCTGAACTCGCGTTCAGGTTTTCTTCATCCGCGGAATGTGGCTCACATCCTGGCAGACTTTCAAGGGGATGAAAATCACCTGTTAGGTATGTAACCAGAGATTTGCCGGGTATTTTCCACATTCGGAAGGAGTTCTTCAGGGCATTGCACCCCGGGGAGTGCATTAAATCTCGATTCATCCGCTTTATATAGCTGAAAAAACGAGCTTTACTTTGATTTGCGGCGAAATAGACGCATGAGACCCACAGGGGGAAGTTCCGGGGCGACGAAGGTCTGAGAGGCGCCGAGGGTGCCGGTTACCGCTGAGGCAGCTAAGTAACCGCTGCGGACGGCGCCTTCCATGGTGGCGGGCCAACCAGTGGCGGTCCAGTCGCCGGCGAGGGTGATTCCGGGCCAGGGAGTGGCGCTGGCGGCGGGGCGGATCCGGTCGAGTTGTGGACGGACGGAATAGGTTGCGCGGACCTCCTTGACGACCGCGGCTTTGACGAGCTTCGCCTGCGCGACGGAGGGGAAAAACAGGCCGAGTTCGCGAAGGGCGAGATCGATGATGGGCTGGCGCTGCATGGGGACGAGCGAGCGAGAGGCGCTGACAACCAGTTCAAGGTAGCTGCCTTCGCCGGTGCGGTGGGTGGGCTGGAGGCGCGACTTGTTGAACAACCACTGGATGGTGGTGTCGAGCAGGACGGCGTGATCGAGGTCGGTGATTTCGCGGTCGAACCACAGATGGATGCCGGTGATCGGCGAGTGCTCGAATTGAGCGAGGTGCGCGGCGAGATCGTGCGCAGCGGGGTTCTGCGGGAGCGCGGGGAGCAGGTCGGCCATGGCTTCGAAGGGGAGCGCGAGGACGACGGCGTCGGAAACGAAGGACTGACTGCCGGCGATGGTCTGCCAACCGGTTTCTGCGGACACGATGGATTCGACGCTGGTGCGGAGGAAGACTTCACTACCGCGCGCACGAAGATAGCCGATGGCTGCGCCGTAGAGTTCGCTGAGCGGGATCGAGGGGATGCCCATGCGGCCCGAAGCCGGCGACATCAGAAAAGACTCGCGGAAGACCTTGGCGGCGTAGTGAATCGAGATGCGGTCGAGGTCTTCATTGAGCGCGGAGACCAGAACCGGCTTCCAGAAGCGGTCGATGGCGCGCTGTGTTTGACCATGGCGATGGAGCCAGTGGAGAAAATCTTCTGACGTGTCGGGCGGGAGCCCAGGCATGAAGGCGGAGAGACCCCGCGCGATCGCGATCTTGTCGCGGAGCGAGAAAGCCGGAGCGCGCAGAAAAGCCAGCGTGGAGTGTAAGGGAGCGGGAAGCGCGCCAGGCTGGATGACGCTGGTGGTGGCGTTGGATCCGGAACTCGCGGGCGTGAGAAAGGTGAAGCGGTCGTACCAGCGGATGGAGTCGAGCACGCCGAGGCGGCGGTAGAGGTCGATGAGGGAGGTGCAGCGGCCGATGAGGACGTGCTGGCAGTTGTCGATCACCTCGCTGGTGCCAGGGTGCTCGTAGGAAGATGCGCGTCCGCCAAGATAGGGGCGGCGTTCGAGGAGACGGACGCGGTAGCCGACGCCGGCCAGGGCGCAGGCAGCTGCGATGCCGGAGAGGCCTCCGCCGACGACGGTGACGGTTTTGACTTGCGCGTCAGGCATTGGAGTCGGAGGGACCAAAGAGGCGATTGCGCAGGGTCCGGAGCAGGCCGCGGAAGAGGATGGCAAGGCGGGTGGTGAGAGGGACGCGGACGCGCTCGGAGAAGACATCGTAGCCACGGCGTTCGATGCGGCGCAGAAGACGATGGTAGATGGTGATGAGGACCCAGAGGGCGGGACGGGAGTCGTCGTCGATCAGGGGAAGGAGAGCGAACCCGGATTTGTAATAGTCCTCGGCACGTTTGGCGAGGGATTCGAGGAGTTCGCGCTGGTTGAGGGTTATGTGGGATCCGTCGCGCAGCGCGGCGAGGTTCTCGATCCGAACACCAAAGCGGTCGAGGTCGTCGAGCGGGAGATAGATGCGGCCACGTTCGGCGTCTTCGCGAACGTCGCGGAGGATGTTGGTCAGCTGGAAGGCGATGCCGGTGTCTTCGGCCAGGGATTCGGCGCGGGCATCGGAGTAGCCGAAGATGCGGATGCAGACGAGGCCGACCACGGAGGCGACGTAGTAGCAATAGCGGCGAAGGTCGTCGAAGGTGGCGAAGGTGGTGTAGGGGTTGTAGGGGCGCGGCTGTGCGGCGCCGTTCGCTGCCGCGGCTGCAGCGGGCGGGGGTTGAAGATCCATGGCGGTGCCCTGGACGAGCTGGTCGAGAAGGGCAAGCGGAATCTGGAAGTGGACCTGGGTGTCCGCGAGTGCCATGAAGACGGGGTCGTCGGTCGGATCACCCGCGGCGGCGCTATGCCAGCGGGCGAGCCAGGCGGCGAGGTCGGCGCGGCGGTCTTCACGGGAGCGCGACTCGTCGTCGGAGAGATCGTCGGCGTGGCGCATGAAGGCGTATACCGCGCAGATGGCATCGCGCTTTTGTTTGGGAAGAGCGAGGAAGGCGTAATAGAAATTCTTCGCCTGGCGCCGCGCGATCTCCGTGCATTTTCCGTAGGCCGCGTCGAGTTTCAGGTCAGCAAGGCGACGGCCCGGCGTCAAGCGGCGCTCCGGGCGGTGAGCTTGCGCGCCAGAGCGCGGAGAAGAAGCGCGGCTTTGCGCGGCTTCGAGATGGAGGGCCGGGCGGTGAGCACGTTGTAGTTCTGCCGTTCGATGGCGCGGAGGATGGCAAGGCCACCGCGGGAGAAGAGGTCGAGGTCGAGGGCCAGTTCGGAATCGACCATGCCGATGAGGGGAAGCCCGGCGCGGAAGAGCGCCGCAGCGGAGTCAACCTCATAGCGCATCAGCTCACGGAATTGCGGGGTGAAGCTGCGGGCGGCGATGTTGATTTCGTCGACGCCGAAGCGGTCCATGTCCTCCCTGGGGAGGTACACGCGGCCTTTCATGTAATCCACACGGAGATCCTGCCAGAAATTGGCGAGTTGCAGAGCGGTGCAGGTCTTATCGGAGAGGGCAAAGCGTTCGTCGTCGCGATAGCCGCAGGCATAGAGAACGATGCGACCGACGGGGTTTGCGGAATAGCGGCAGTAGGCGAGGACATCGTCCATGGTGGGGAAGCGGGTAACAGTCTGATCCTGGCGAAAGGCGACGAGGAGGTCGGCGAAGGGTTCTTTGGGAATATCGCAGGCGCGAACGGTTTCGGAGAGGGCGACGAAAACGGGATGGCGGCCTTCGCCGCGATAGCAGGCATCGAGTTCGGCACCCCAGAGATCGAGGAGGGCGAGAGAGGCCTGGGGATCACCGACCTCGTCGCCGAGGTCATCGGATACGCGGCAGTAGGCGTAGATCGCGTGGAAGTGCGGGCGCAGGCGGGCGGGCAGGAACCAGGAGGCGACGTGAAAATTCTCGTAGTGGGATTCGGCCAGAGCGCGGCACCATGCGCGGGCCTCGTCGAGTGTGGGGGCCTGCTCGGGGATACGGTATTCCGGCGGGAGCGCAGCCCAGCCTTTCTCGATCAACTCGGTGTGTGCGACATCGATCGACATCGACGATCCAGGAATCCCGCTAGGGAATAATTGCGGTCTTGATGTCGCCGGCCCGGTTCATGAGGCGGCGGAAGACGCGGTTGAGCTCGGAAAGCGGGGCGCGGCTGGTGATGGTGTCGCTGGAGCGGAATTGCCCGCTCACGATCAGGTCAAATGCCTTGCGCGCGGCTGCCGGGGTGTGGTGGAAGCTGGAACGAAGGGTGATGTTGTTGTAGTGCAGCCGGTTGGTATCGAGTTCGACTTTGGTGCCGGCGGCGGGACCGCCGAAGAAGTTCACCATACCGCCTTTGCGGACCATATCCACAGCCCACTGCCAGGCGATGGGCTTGGCCACGGCTTCAATGGCGACGTCGACGCCGCGGCGCTGCGGCGTGAGGGCACGAACCGCGGCGACCGGATCGGAGTCGGGGCTGATCTGGATGACTTTAGAGGCGCCGAAGCGCTTCGCAGAGGCTACCTGTTCATCGCGCTTGACCACGGCAATGACGTTGAGTCCGCTGAGCTCGGCGAGGTGCATGAACATGAGGCCGATGGGGCCCGCGCCAATGATGGCAATCGTGTCGCCGGATTTCGGCTGACATTCGTCGAGGCCGTGAACCACGCAGGCAAGGGCCTCCGTGAGTGCGGCGTGCTCGAAGGAGATGCCGGCGGGGATACGCAGTGTGTTTTTGGCGACAATGCGCGAAGGGATCAGGAGGTATTCCGCATAGGCGCCGTTGTTGAAGATGAGGCGATCGCAGAGGTTCTCCTGCTGATGGCGGCAGTAGTAGCAGTCGCCGCAGGGCGCGGAATTGAGGGCGACGACGCGATCTCCGGGCCGGAAGGCAGCCACCCCGCGGCCGACCTGATGGACGGTGCCGGCCAGCTCGTGGCCGAAGGGGATGGGCGGCTTCAGCATGCGCGCGTGATAGCCACGGCGGTAGACCTTGAGGTCCGTGCCGCAGGTCAACGCGGCATGGACGCGGACTACAATTTCACCCGCTCCCGCCTTCGGCATGGGAACCTGCTCAATGCGCAGGTCTTCCCGGCCGTGGAGGACGGCGGCTGTCATTTGCGCTGCCATCCCTCTATTGTCTCAAAGTTGAGGCGTTTGCGGTTGGATGAAGACTTTCATCGAGGTAGCGGAGGGATGCGAAGCGACACGGATGGCCTCCACGGAGTCCTCGAGCGAGAAGCGGTGTGAAATGAGGCGGGTCAGGTCGAAACCGGTTCTGTAACCGCCAAAGACGATGTCCTCGACCTCAGGCTGGAGATCGAAAGAGGAACTGTAGGAGCCCATCAGCGTTTTTTCGTCCATGCAGACGACGGCGGGGTCGAAGGTGGCCTCGCAGTGCTGGGTGGCGGCAAAGAGCAGGACGCGGCCGCCGGGGCGCGCGGCATCCATGGCGGTCTTGATGAGGGCATTGCCGCCGACGGCGAGGATGACAGCGTCGGCGCCGCGGCCTTCGCTCTCGCGGTGGGCGACGGTGACCACGTCTTCTTTGCTGGCATCGATGGGATGTTCCAGACCATACTGCGCGGCGAGCTTGTGGCGCTCGGGATAGAGGTCGGAGGTGAGGACCTTGGCTCCGGTACGGGCAGCGAGGGCGGCGTGGACGATGCCGATGGGACCCTGGCCGATGACGAGGACGGTTTCGTCCGGTTCGAGCGCGAGATTACGAATGGCTTTGTAGACGGTGTTGACGGGCTCGACGAAGGCGGCCTGCTCGAAGGGGACGCCGTCGGGGATCTTGATGAGGCCGCGGCCGACGATCCATGGCATCACGCGGACGTATTCGGCGAAGCCGCCACCGGAAGGCTCGAAGCCTGCGGTGACGCCGACGCGCTTATAGTCGTTGCACTGCGAGGGGGTCTTGTGGCGGCAGTAGTAGCAGCGGCCGCACGGGGTGTGATGGAAGACCATGACGCGGTCGCCCACCCTGAAGCCCTGGACGCCTTCGCCGGCGGCAGCGATGACTCCGGAAATCTCGTGACCGAAGATGCGGGGAGCGGAGTGCGATCCGGTATGGATCTTCTTGAGGTCGGTGCCGCAGACGCCGCAGGAATGGACGCGAATGAGGACTTCGCCGCGGCCAATCTCAGGGACGGGAACGGTCTCGACGCGGACGTCGTTGATGCCGCGATAGACCGCGGCGCGCATGGTGGTGGGGATGGCAGAAGCCTGTGCCTGCAGGTCGTTGGTGGTTGCGGTCGCCATGGGGACTCTATAGTTCAGCTTACCGAAGCAGGCTGCGGCGGGGAAGCGAAATTCGCGAGGACGCAATTTGCCAGCTGATGGGCGGCGGCCCGGCTGTTCTTCTCCAGTTCGCCGAGGACACGCCAATATTGAGGGCGGAATAAGGCATAGGTGGCAAAGGCGGCGGTACGCAGACGGCCGTCGGGCGTGGTGAAGCGGTTGAAGTCAGGAAGCTCGTCGTTGGGGCCGTCAGTGATGGCTTTGAAGCAGAGGAAGCCCAGATTGTGCTTTCGGGCGAAGCGGGCGACGGTGGCGGCCTCCATATCGACGAGCGTGGCGTGATGGGTCTCGGCGAGACGGCGTTTCTCCTCCGGGTTGGCGACGTGATCGAGGGTGACCAGGCGCTGCGGTTTGAGGCCGTTGACAGGCTGCTGCGGGGAGGGGCTGACAGCGAAGGACTCGCCGGTGCGGGCGTCGACAACTTCGCCGACGGCGATGGCGTCGGGGGGGCGGAGTCCGCAGGAGAGGGAACCGGCATAGCCGACGGAGATGAGGGTATCGATGGGGGTGTTGGCTGCGCCGGCAGCCAGGATGTGCTCGCAGGCTCGCTGAACCGCGGCATCCCCCATGCCGGCGGCGACGGCGACGGCGTCAAGATTACCGATGCGCCCGGTGGTGATCTTGCCGTGGTGGGTCCAGTGGTGTACCAGCGGCCGGAGTTCAGAGGGCAGGGCGGCGATGAGGGCGATGCGGTTCATAGGTTCGAAGGGTGGTCAGTACCAGCGTAAACCTCTCCTGCGCCGCGGTCATGCGGGTGCGGCGGTCGATGGCGTTCGGACGGCAGCGGTTTTTGGGTTCAGGGCATTCCGGGAAGGGAGCTTACGGACCGGGGATGACGAGGTTGCGGAAGATCTTCCAGGAACCGTCGGACTGGCGCTGCCAGACGGTGAGGTACTTGTCGGTGATGTTTTTGCCACTGGCGAAAGTGGCCTGGGCCTGGCCCCACTCGTAGACGAAGTCGCCGGACTGTGTGGATCCCCAGGACTGGACGGAGGCGGAGGTGGCGCGGCCGAAGTGGGCGAGGTTGGCCTTCATGTGCTGCTCGATGGCGGCGCGGCCTTCGACGCAGGCGCCGGTGGGGCCGCAGTCGACGGAGTGCTCGGCATAGGTGGCGATGATGGGGGCGACGGCGCCGGCTTTGACACCGTCGATCCAGGCCTGGTTGCCGGCCTCGATGCCAGTGCGGGCGGAAGGGGAGACGGGAGTGGTTTGGGCGGGGGCGGCTAAGGGAAGGAGGAGGGCGGCGGCGAGGAAGAATTGGGCGCGCATGTTGGGCTCCGGGTGGTGGGGAATTTATTAACACGCGGTGGAGAGAGGAGGCCATAGCCGGTGGGGCACGCGGTGCGAGGGCGGGTTGCGTTCAACAGAGACAGTTCATTGTGGGGGCGTGCGGCTGATAAGGAGGGCGTTTGCGATGTTGCCGCAAACGCCGGCGGGTTTGTCACGGGCTGCGTTCTGGCGAACTCCGCCTCGGCCTCCACCCCATCACGCAAAGGCGGGCGCGGTGGGATCCCGGCCTGCGGCAGCAAGGAGGCGCCTGCGGCGCATTTTTGTGGCACGGCTGAAGCCGTGCCCTTTCAAAGCGGGTTGCGAATCCTATTCGCATCGGCTAAATCAGGGCAGGTGCGATTGAACTCATTCATCAGTTTCCGGTGCGTGCTCGAACCGTTCCCACGCCTCTCCCGGAGTTGACCGCTCCGCATACCAGCCCCTGGGAAGGTCGGCGAGTTCTGCGAGGGTCGGATCCTTCTCAATCATGTGGTGCAGGCAGGCCAACTCCGGGCCCTCACTTTCAATCCCTGTTTCGCCAACGATCTGCCAAGCGCCGTCAGACAGGTCATGAGTCACATATGTGATCCATTCCTTGTCCTGCAAGATCGCTTTGGAGACGAAAACTTTTGTGTGCGGCTTGTCGGCAAATCTCCATTCGGGGAAGCGCTCGTTATCCTTCCCTATCGAATCCCAAAAATGCTGTTCAAGGAGCGTCGGCGGCGCATCTGCTTGCAGGAGTGGTTGGATGAAGCGATTTGCAAAGCCCTCCTCCCATTGGAATCGGTTCTCAAGGTCGGGGTAGATAACCTGAAGGACCGGAAAATCAGTATTGCCGTTGTACCAGTTCGCGAAGTTCATTAGCCGCCTGACCCATGTGGAAGCGACAGGCCTTAACTCGCAGTCGACGTTCGCAATCATCCCCTTCTGGCGTTCCCTTATTACATCAATGCCAGCGCGCATCCGGCGTGCGGCCTCATTAAGGCAATGCCTTGCCACTTCAGGGGGAAGACCCACGGTGATGACCTCGGGTTGACCCGCTGTGTCATAAATACCGAGGGAATAAGACCAGTCAAAATCATCGCGACAATCGCTACCAACCGTGATGAGTGCGCATCCGTGCTCTTCGATCTGGTCAATTGCCCACTTGTCCATGTCACTCAGATCCTTGTTGCGCAGATGTTTTGTGCGCTCGGTAACAAACTTCTTCGCAGAATCTGTCAAATGAAGCTCCTCATCGAAAGCCCTAAAGATACCATTCAAGCTTTTCATCTGCCCTTTTATGCTGCAATCCACCGGCACATTGTTCATTGGGTTCTCGTCCGTTCGTCGGCGCGGGCATTCGCGAACAGCGGTCCGCGAAAGCAACCGCAGGTCCTTCCGCTGCGCGTTGCGCAACGTCAGGATGACAGCATGAAGATTGTTGTCTACGCCGGCGGCGCGTAGCTGTGTTGGCGGAACCAGTCGATGGCGTTGCGCAAGGCCTGGTAGACGGGGACGATGCGGAAGCCTAATTCGCGTTCGGCTTTGGCGG
This sequence comes from uncultured Acidobacteriaceae bacterium, assembly GCA_963796895.1. Lineage (GTDB taxonomy): Bacteria > Acidobacteriota > Terriglobia > Terriglobales > Acidobacteriaceae > Palsa-343. The sequence continues at coordinate 993,743 of CAWCNN010000006.1, read as the reverse complement.
ATGACGCGAACATCTTCTTCCTGCCCATGCGGACGGCTTCGACCGTGGCCCGAGGCTCTTTGCCGCGCAGTTTGCCGGTGATGGTCTCGTCGAAGAAGGCGAAGATCATCGCGACCGCGTTGGGGACCTTCATGGTGGGTGAGGGGAGGCCGGTGATGGCGGACATCTTGTCGAGGATTTGCTTGAGGGTGAGGTTTTCTCCGCCGAGGATGTAGCGCTCGCCGGGGCGGCCGGTGTCGGGGTTGAGCGCGTCGGCGTGGGTGCGGGCGACTTCGGCGACGTCGACGAGGTTGAGGCCGGTATCCATGTACGCGGGGAATTTCTTGTTGAGGAAGTCGACGATGATGCGGCCAGTGGGCGTGGGCTTGAGGTCGGCGGATCCGATGGGGGTGGTTGGGTTGAGGATCAGCACAGACTGGCCCGCGCGCGCGGCCTCGATCGCGACCTGCTCGGCAAGGAACTTGGAGCGCTTGTAGGGGCCGATCATGTCGGCGAGAGAGACGGGCGTGCTTTCATCGACGATGGTGCCGTCGGAGTGGAAGCCCATGGTGGCGACGCTGGAGGTGTAGACGAAGCGCGATACGTTTTCTTCGTGGGCGATGCGGAGCAGGGCGCGGGTGCCTTCGACGTTGGAGCGGTACATGGTGTCGGGATCGCGGACCCAGAGGCGGTAGTCGGCGGCGACGTGCATCACGGCATCGCAGCCGCGGATCGGCGTTGCGGAGCGAATCGGGCTGGAGGAGATCGCCGATGACGGTCTCGGCGTCCGATCCTGCAACGAGCCCTTCGAGGTTGGCGAGGTTGCTGGTGCGGCGGGTGAGGAGTCGCAGGGAGGCGCCGCGGCCGGCCAGCTCACGGGCGACGTGGCCGCCGACGAATCCTGTAGCGCCGGTGAGGAAGACTTTCATAAAGCAGCCGGGAGCGGGGAGCCGGGAGCTGGGCGCCGAGGGCCGCACACCGGGCAGCAGGGGCCTCCCACGTCTGCCAAAACCGGGCAGATGTGGGCCACCCGAAGTTCCCGTGATGGCTCTGGGCGCGCGGTCATCTGTGTTCCACGGTTAGCCAGGAGCTTAACTCGGCCACGGGGAGGCGGACGCCGACGTAGAAGGCTCCGAAGAGGCCATAGACGGCGCTGGCTTCGTCGAAGCGCATTTCGTAGATGAGTTTTTTGAAGACGCCGGGATGGTCGGAGAAGAGGTCGACGCCCCACTCCCAGTCATCGAGTCCAATGGATCCGGAGATGATCTGCTTGACCTGGCCGGCGAAGCGGCGGCCGATGAGGCCGTGTTCATGCATCATGCGCGCGCGGTCGGCGATGGCGGCGGAGTACCAGTTGACGTGCTCGCCGCGCTTTTTATCCATCGGGTAGAAAGAGACGTACTTCGTTTCGGGGATGGAGGGGAAAAGGCGCGAGGACCATGGCCGTGGACTGCCGGTCGATCATCTCCTGGATTTGCCTGTCCCACTCGTCGCCGAATGGCTCGACGTTCTGCGCATCGAGGGCGGAGTAGGTTTTGACGGAGGACTCGTACAGGCCCAGCTCGACGATGGAGACGTAGGAGTGCGTGGGCTGCAGGAAGCTGCCGAATTCGGTGCGGGCGATATTGCGCTGGACCTCGGCGAGCTGCTCCATGGAGTCGCGGAAGTGGATGAGCATGAGGTCGCCCTTATGTCCGATCTGCGCGAAGAGGGCGGACTGATTGGGGCGGCCTTCGGAGGAGTGGGTTTCAAGCGGCGCGAGGAGCGTCGGTGGCTTCGGCGAGGACGCGCTCGCGGGTGTGGCTGTCGGCGCGGCGCCATGCGGGCCAGTCGAAGCGAAACATCTGATGGAGGAGGCTGGCGCCGTCGAGAGTAAGGGGAAATGGTGGGGTTTCTGGCATGAGAACAGGGTACAGGCTACAGGTTACAGCGGGCGGGGACAGGGAGAAGGGTGAAGGGTGAAGGAAGAAGGAAGAGAGGAGAGAAGGAAGAAGGAAGAAGGAAGAAGGAAGAAGGAAGAAGGGAGAAGGGAGAAGGAAGAAGGAAGAAGGAAGAAGGAAGAAGGAAGAAGGACAGAGCTCAACGCAGAGCACAGAACGCAGAGCACAGAACGCAGAGCTTCGGGCTCAGGGATCAGGAACGGGTCGCGTCTCGCGCGACTTTGGTAGGGGAATCGAGATTGTGCGTCCCTCGTGAATCCGGACGAGCCGAGTCGTCCGGATTACGGACGCTCGGAAGGTCCATTCGACTGTGTTCGTCTCGCTGCGCGAGGCAAACTTCGCTCAGCATGATGGGGAGAGGTTCATCGCCTTGAGGTGGATTCGTCGGCGTAGAATTCGGCGATTTCGCGGACGTATTTCTGCGCGATGACGCGGCGGCGGAGTTTGAGGCTGGGGGTGAGTTCGCCGGAGTCGACGGTCCACTCGTCGGGCACCAAACGGAAGCGCTTGATGGTTTCGTAATTTGCCAGTGTCGCGTTGACGTTGTCGACGATGGACTGGAATTCAGCACGGACCTGCGGGTCTTCGACCAGCTCGTGGCGGTCGTTGCAGGGAATGCTGTGATCCTTCGCCCAGGGCTCGAGGGCGGCGAAGTTGGGCTGGATCATCGCCGACGCAAACTTGTGGCGGTCGCCGACCAGCGCGCAGTTGCCGACCAGTACGTTGGCCTTGAGCTTGTTCTCGATGGGCTGAGGCGCGATCAGTTTGCCGCCGGAGGTCTTGAGGAGCTCTTTCTTGCGATCGGTGATGTAGAGGAAGCCCTCGTCATCGATGTGACCGATGTCGCCGGTGTGAAACCAGCCTTCGGCATCAATCGTTTCCTCATCGGCGGACCGCTTCCAGTAGCCCTGAAAGATGCTGGGGCCGCGGACGAGGAGTTCGCCATCGGCGGCGATGCGGCATTCGACGTTGGGCAGAGGCTTGCCGACCGATCCCATGCGATTCGCGTTGGCGGTGTTGAGCGCGATCACCGGCGAAGTTTCCGTGAGGCCGTAGCCTTCGAGGATGCGAATCCCCGCGGAGGCAAACCAGTGCGCGGTGTCGAGGCCCAGAGGCGCGCCGCCGGCGATGGCGTAGCGCACGTGACCGCCGAATCCGGCCTTGAGTTTTTTGTAGACGAGGGCGTTGGCGACCTTCCAGGAAAGGGACGATGGCGGGCGTCCGGCGGCAACTTCGTCGCGGTATTTCGATCCGGTGGCAAGAGCCCAGGCGAAGAGGCGGCGCTTGATGGCGGATTCGGAGGCCTTCTGCTCCGCGACCTGGCGGACTTTCTCAAACACGCGCGGTACCGCGACCAGGATCGTTGGCTGGACAGCGAGCAGAGCCTGCGGCAGTTTGTCGAAGCTGCTGCAATAGGCGACAAGCACATTCTTCGCGTAGAGGGCGTAGTCGAGGTGGCGCGCGGTGATGTGCGAGAGGGGCAGGAACGAAATGCAGGAGTCGCTCGCGTTCAGGCCGAACTCGGCGAGGGAGTAGTTGAGGTTGCAGGCGATATTGCCGTGCGTGAGCAGAACGCCTTTCGGCTCGCCAGTGGTGCCGGAGGTGTAGATCAGGGTGGCGAGATCGGCGGGCTGGATCGACCGGGCGACGTCGTCGAAGTCCTCGCCGTGCTGGCCGCCGCTGGCGATTGCGGAAGAGATCAGGGATGAGAAGGACACCGCGCCCGTGTCGCCCGCGGCCGAATCGTCGTCCATCAGGACAATGTGCTCCAGCGGCGTGGCGACCCGATGGGGGGCGATCTTGTCGTACTGCGCGAGGGTAGAGACGAAGAGAACGCGGGAGCCGGAATCGACGAGCAGCGGAACAATCTGGTCCGCGAGCAGATTGGGGTAGATGGGGACGTCGACCGCGCCGATAGCGAGGCAGGCGAAATCGGCGATGGCCCACTCCCAGCGATTTTCGGAGAGGATGGCGACGCGCTCGCCCTTACGGATGCCCCAGGCGCGGAGCGCGTCGGCGAGGGCGCGCACGCGCTGATAGACCTGGGTGGAAGAAATGGGCTGCCATGCGCCGCCTGTGTCCTGGAAGAGCATGGCGCGGTCGCGGCGGCTTTCCGCGATGGCGAAGAAGATGTCGTTAAGAGTTCCCAGCGGAGGCACGCAGTACAGCGTACAGGGAACAGGGTGAAGGGAACAGGGAGAAGGTAGAAGGTAGAAGGGAGAAGGGAGAAGGGAGAAGGGGGTTGGTGCAGGGCAGCAAAAGGGCGCCACTTAAGAGACGCTCTGTGGGAAGCGGCGAAAGGTCCGGATGACGAGCGTGTCAGGACGGAGCAGTTCCCTGGAGGCCGAGGGTTTCGGCGTTGGCCTGCATGGCGGCGATACAGTTGGCGATGTGGTCGTCGAGGGGGATCTGCAGTTCTGAGGCGCCTTGGACGATGTCGTCGCGATTGACACCGCGGGCGAAGGCTTTGTCCTTCATTTTCTTTTTCACGCCGGCGACGTCGACGTCGTGAATGGATTTGCTTGGCTTGACGAGCGAGCAGGCGGTGAGGAATCCGGCCAACTCGTCGCAGGCGAAGAGCGCACGGGCCAGCTGCGACTCGCGCGGGACGCCGGAGTACTCGGCGTGGCCGAGGATGGCGGTACGCATCTCTTCGGGCCAGCCCTGCTCGGTGAGGATGGCGATGCCGACGAAGGGATGTTCGTCCTGCGAAGGATGCTTCTCGTAGTCGAAGTCGTGGAGAAGTGCCGTCGTGGACCAGGTTTCAATCAATGCGTTGCGTTCGTCGCCGACCAGTCCGGCCGCCTCGGCGTGGCGCTCGGCATACCAGCGCACGCAGGTTTCGACCGCGAGCGCATGTTTGATCAGGCTGGGGGATTGCGTGTGCTCGTTGAGCAGGGACCAGGCGCGTGCGCGGGAGAATGTCGGTTCAGGCAAGGTGTCCGTTTCCTTTTCGGTTTTTCCTGGCATTTCCTGGGATTTTTTGGTGAGACTCACAGTTTTTACTTGACAAAGAGGATACCTCCCAGGCAATGTAGGGCAAGGTTGATTTGGCATGGCCGCTGTTTTGCCTGCAGGATCACCCGGATCGCACGCTCTGGCGTTCCGTACAACCTATGGCAACTACGTTAGCAACTGTTGAGGCCCGTGAGGTACTTCGTTGCGACTCTTGTGGCCTGGTTCAGTTTCGCACGCTGAATTCGATGTGTCGGCGTTGCCGCAAGCCCCTCGAAATCGATGAGCCGGAACCGCTGTCCCCGCAACTGGTGACGAACAACGCGGCCGGTGCGGAGGGCGATGAAGGCATCGACGTGGCTCGGGCGGTTCGCGAGGTCCGGCATGACCGTTGCCTGAGTCAGAGGCAGCTTGCCGGGCGCATGGCCGTGCCGCGCACGTATATCTCGAAGATTGAAAACGGCAAAGCGGTGCCAACGCTGTCTTCTTTACAGCGGCTGGCGTCGGCGCTGGAAGTGGGCATCTGCGATCTGCTGCGGGATGGGCAGAGCCGGCGTGCGCGCGAAGCTGCGTCGGTGCTCGCGGATCCGTTTCTGGCGGAGATCGCTCCGCTCATTGCGCAGCTGGATGCATTTCAGCGCGCGATGTTCCTGAACCAGGTCCGCGAGATGGCCGTCGGACGGCGGCGCTCCGCGTAGGCCGGGAGGGGATTACTTTTCGTTCATGGGGGCGCGGCCATCCGCGTCCCGGGTTTCCTCTGGTCTGTATAATTCGGGCAGAGAGGGAGCCGCTCCCGGCGTTGGCTGTCTCCGGCGCGCGCCAGACGCGGGAAGCAGCGCCGGCACGTTGCGGTAAGGCTCGTGCCGAGGTCCGTCCCCCGCGGGAGCCACTCGAAAGGACGCGTTGTTACTCAACTCCAGCCGAGTTCATGAACTGCCCGCCGATGAGGCCGCGGTGTACCGCCGTCTCGATCCGGAACGGATGCCGCAGCATGTCGCTGTCATTATGGATGGCAACGGGCGGTGGGCCGGTAAGCGCAGCCTGAAGCGCTTTTTCGGGCATCAGCAGGGTGCTGAGGCAGTGCAATATGTGGTGGAAACCGCCTCGCGGATCGGTCTGCCCTGGCTGACCCTCTATGCCTTTTCGCTGGAGAATAACCTGAAGCGTCCGAAGGCCGAAGTCAACTTCCTGATGCGGCTGCTGAAGAGCTATCTGACCAACAACGTGCAGCGGATGAACGACAACAATGTGCGCATCTGCTACGTTGGCCGGACCCAGGAGCTGCCGGACGAAGTCCGGGAGCGGATGCACTACGCCGAAGAGGCAACCCGGCAAAACACGGGCACGACGCTGACCCTGGCGCTGAACTACGGGGCGCGCTCGGAGCTGGTGGATGCCTTCCGGCGCCTGGCGGCGGAGTTGCAGCGAAACGAGCTGCGACCGGAGCAGATCACCGAACTCGACATCCACCGTTACCTGTACACCGCTCATATGCCGGATCCGGATCTGCTGGTCCGCACTTCGGGTGAAATGCGCGTATCCAACTTCCTTCTCTGGCAGATCGCCTATACAGAAATTTTTGTCACTGAACGGCTGTGGCCTGATTTTCGCGGGATTCACATGCTGGAGGCGATTGAGGATTATCAGCGGCGGGAGCGGCGCTATGGCGGACTGCGGGATGGGACCGAATCCGACGATGTGGTGAACCTGCCGGCGAATCAGATGGTGGGGTGAAGAGAGGGTAGAGGGAAAAATCAAAGGCGCCTCGCAGGGGCGCCTTTGATTTTGTACGGGACGGTTGCGAGCCGTACCTTTATTTCTCCGCAATCTGAGCGGGTGCGATCCAGGTCTTTTGTGGGGCGGTCACTTTCACGTCGGGTGCGTTGATTTTGACCTTGAGATCGGCCTCCTGCGGTTTGCCGGAGAGGGGAGCGCTGAAGCCGAGCTCGTACTGATGGTTCAGGCGGCGGCTGAAATCGTCGAAGTAGGGGGACAGGGAAACGGGGTTGCCGAAGCCAATCCAGTACGAATTGCCGCCGGTGGCGTCGGTGACCTCAAGCAGAAGATTCTGCCCTTCGTTGTTCGCATAGCGGCTGCGGTCGAACCGGCCGGAGTTGCGCCAGTAGATCGAAGAAACGACCAGATGAGCGTGGACGGAGTCTCGAATCGCCGACTGGACATAGGGATCCTCGGGATCGTATTGCGGGTGGTAGTAGTCGACACCGTCGGTGATCATAATGACCTCGCGGCGCGCGGAGCGATCGCTGGAGGGCCAGTTCTTCGCCAGATCCGAAAGACAGAAATAGGGACTGGCGCTTTGGCCCGGCGAAGCGATCGGCAGGTGCAATCCCTGCAGTGCCGAGGCGTGATTTGCCGTCAGGGCGCCCGCCAGAACGGCACGGCCATTTTCCATGTAAGCGAACGCGACTTTGACGTCGGGTGGGAGGCTGCGAACGAACCCCTGGATGTCGCTGAACTCACGGCCAAGGCTGGTACGCGCGCCCTGGTCGATGAGCACGACCACCTCAACCGGCGAAGCGCTGCCATGCAGCGGCTGCCAGTTGCTGATCTGGCTCTCTTTGCCGTTGACCTGGACGTGGATGGCGTGTTCGGAGATGTCGGGAGCCGACGCGTGTGAGTCTTTGGGCAGGATGGTGACAATGGCTGTTCCCTGACCCTGACCTTCGTTCTGGGGAAAGGCAAGCGGGGTAAAGGTAAGAAGACCCGCGGCAAAAAGCGCAAGTGACTGGGGAATGCGTTTCATTCGAACCTCTTCTGCGGGCGAATGCCCCGGCACAACTCCAGAGAGAGCGGTGCCGGGGCATTGCCTCGTCACTGGTTAGATGGAAGAGGCGGGGAAATCGTTTCGGATGGGGACGGCCCGAAGATTAAGGGTGCGAAAGAATGACGCAACTGCGGCCGAGGCAGAGGCGGAACTGCCCTGGGGCATCCCCATCGAGGATCTGCAGCGGCATGGGGTGCTCCATTTTGGCGTCGCGGTGGGCGCTCGCCTGCAGGACGTCATGGGCGCCGATGTCGGTAACGATGAAATGATCGCCAACGAAGCCGATGCCGTAAGCGCCCGGAGAGAGCTGCTTACCATCCACGCTGATCGGGATCTCCGTGAGGAAATAGCCCTGGTATTTTCCCTGGATGGAGGTGGAATACCCGGTGGTGTCGACCAGCACAGCGAGGACGTAATGGCCGTTGGCGAAGCGAATGCCGGCGGAATTGCGCAGCTGCGTGTTGGCCGATTTCCCGGCATAGTAGACCGCATCGGGAAGCACCTTCGACGCTTCGGGAGCGTGCAGGATGGTTCCGCGAACCTGGGCGAACCCGGCCAGAGGAAGGGAAATCAGTGCTGCGAGGAGGAAGGAAGAATGCAAATGGCGCCGAGCTTTCATTACGTGAGGTCTCCTGAAGTTGCGGAGTGAGTATACCCCCGGGCACAGGCAGCAAGGGTCGATCTTTTGGCCGTTTTGGCGAATCGGCGCGGTTACTGTGCCGGTTCCTTCGTATTCCCGCGCACCGGAAGGGTTCTGGAAACAGGCGGGGAGAAATTAGTATCGATACTGATGCGAAGCGCGGGAAATTTTGCGGGGCGGTGGCGCGCGGTGCGGCGCTCGATGGCGCAACAGGGTATGGAATCGCTGCTGGTGATGCACCTGCCCGATGTGCGGTGGCTGTGTGGCTTCACGGGATCCAATGCGGCGCTGGCCGTCACCGCGAAGAAGGCGATGTTGTTCACCGATGGGCGCTACACCACCCAGGCCCGCGAGGAGACGCAGGGGGCGCGGGTGACCATCGCAGCCAAATCGGCGATCAGGGAGTGCTGCGAGTGGCTGGCAGAGTCGGCGGCAAGGGCCTGGTTCGATCCCCAGCACACCACTGTGGCGGATCTCTCCCTGATGCGGTCGGGAATTGAACGGAAGAGGAGCAAGGGGTTTTTCGTTCCGCTGGAGAGCGCGCTGGTCTCTGCGCTGCGCATGGTGAAGGATGGGGGCGAGCTGGCGTTGATGGCCAGGGCCGGGGAGTTGGGTTGCAACTTATTCGAGACGATGCTGCCGCGCATCGAAGCCGGGATGACCGAAGGTGCGCTGGCCGCGGAACTGGAGTTTGAAGCGAGGAAGCGGGGAGCGGAGGGGATGTCGTTCGAGACGATCGTGGCATCGGGGGCGCGATCGGCACTTCCACATGGACGCGCAACGCAGGCGAGGCTGCCGCGCAAGGGATTCGTAACGCTGGACTTCGGTGTTATCCTCAATGGTTATTGCTCCGATATGACACGCACGGTGCACCTGGGAGGTGCAACCGGCGAGGAGCGTGCCGCTTACGACGCTGTGCTGGAAGCGCAGGAGTCCGCAGTCAGCGCGGTGAGGGCGGGGGTAACGTGCGGCGATGTCGATCGGGCCGCGCGCAGTGTGCTGGACAAGGCTGGCTGGGGGAAGTACTTTACCCACTCGACCGGGCATGGCGTGGGTCTGGAGATTCACGAGCAGCCGCGGGTGGCGGCGGGACAGGAGATGCCGCTGGAAGCCGGGATGGTGATCACGATTGAACCCGGCATTTACCTGGCGGGCAAATTCGGGATCCGCATCGAAGACATGGTGGCGGTAACGGAGACGGGCGGTACGATTCTGACGCCTGTGACGAAAGGCTGGATTGAGTTATAGAGCGAACAGCCGCAATCGAGCGATAGAGGCAGAGGCCGCGAGACGAGACGATGAAAGCGGAAGAAATAAAAGAGCTGAAGGAACTGATCGAGTTCCTCAAAGAGAACAACATTGGCGAGTTCGACCTTGAGCGCGGGGACCTGAAGGTTCGCATCAAGTTTGCTCAGGAGGCTGGTGCGGATCTGGCGGGATTGGCGCAGGCGCTGCGATCGCCGGCGGCGCAGGCTTCGCCGGCGGCGGCTCCGGTGCCGGTGGTGTTGCCTTCAACCCATGCTGGGTCATCAGCGGAGGCTCCGGCTGCGGACGATGAGGCGTCGCTGCATATCGTGAAGTCGCCGATTGTGGGCACGTTCTATGAATCGCCGTCCCCGGGCTCGCCGGCCTTTGTGAAGATCGGAGACCAGGTGGAAGTGGGCCAGGTATTGTGCATTGTGGAAGCCATGAAGCTGATGAACGAGATTGAGAGCGATGCCGCCGGCGAGATTGTGAAGCGCCTGGTCCAGAACGGCCAGCCGGTGGAGTATGGCCAGCGGCTCTTTGCGGTGCGTCCCCGATAATCATGCGTAAAGTACTCATCGCCAATCGCGGCGAAATCGCGCTGCGCGTTATCTGTGCCTGCAAAGAGATGGGCATTCGTACGGTCGCCATCTACAGTGAGGCCGATCGACATTCTCTGCACGCACGTTTTGCCGACGAAGCCATCTGCATCGGTCCGCCGCGTTCGGCGGAGAGCTATCTGAATGTGCCGGCGGTGATCAGCGCGGCGGAGATTGCCGACGTCGATGCCATTCATCCTGGATACGGCTTATTGAGCGAGAATGCGAACTTCGCGGAGGTATGCCGGGCGTCGAATATCAAGTTCATCGGGCCGCCGCCGGAGGTGACGCGGCTGATGGGCGAGAAGGAGAAAGCACGACAGGCGATGAAGAGGGCGAAGGTGCCGATTCTGCCTGGCTCCGATGGGGTGGTGGCAAGCGAAGGCGAAGCACTGGAGTGGGCGCAGACGATCGGGTACCCGGTCATCCTGAAGGCCTCGGCGGGCGGGGGCGGGCGCGGCATGCGTGTGGTTCGGACACCGGAAGAACTGCCCGCGTTGTATCAGGCGGCGCAAAGCGAGGCCACGAATGCGTTCGGCAACGGCGACCTGTACATGGAGAAATTCATCGAGCGGCCGCGCCACATCGAATTCCAGGTACTGGCGGACGAACATGGCACGGCGATGTCGATTGGCGAGCGGGAGTGCTCGATCCAGCGGCGTCACCAGAAATTGATCGAAGAGGCGCCCTCGCTGCAGGTGACACCGAAGATGCGCGAGGAGATGGCGAAGACGCTGAAGCGCTGTCTCGAAGCGGTCGGCTACCAGAACGCCGGAACCATCGAGTTTCTGATGGACGAGGATGGCAAGCTGTACTTCATCGAGATGAATACGCGCATTCAGGTAGAGCACCCGGTGACGGAGATGGTGACGGGCATCGACCTGGTGAAGGCGCAGTTGCGGATCGCGATGGGAGAGAAGCTCTCCAGCGTGGTCAGCGAGCCGGTGACGATCCGCGGGCATGCGATTGAATGCCGCGTCAATGCCGAGCATCCGGAGAAGTTCACCCCATCGGCCGGAAAGATTACGGCGTTCAACGTGCCGGGCGGGAACGGGATCCGTGTCGATACCGCACAGTATTCCGAGGGTGTCGTGCCACCGTATTACGATTCGCTGATCGCCAAGGTGATCGCACACGGGGTGGATCGCGCGGAGTCGATGGCACGGATGCGGCGGGCGCTGGAGATGTTCGTCGTGGAAGGAATCCAGACGACGATTCCGCTGCATCAGAGAATCTTTCGCGATGAGGAGTTTCAGCGCGGGGAGTTCGACACGAAGTTCATGGAGCGGTTCTTCGAGCGGGCGAAGGCCGCCAAGACCACGCCGCCTAACGCCGGCTGATGCGCGGATCCATGCGCATCCTGATCGCACGTCACACGTCGCACAGATCCACAGCCTGCCGGAGACTGGTCAGCGGATCGCCGGTGGGGAGAAACTCGTGGGCGACATAGGCCTGGAAGCCCGTGTCGGCGATGGCCTTCATTACTGCGGCATACTGGATTTCCTGGTTGGCGTCGAGTTCGTGTCGGCCGGGAACGCCGCCGGTGTGGAAGTGGCCGAGGACGCCGATGTTCTGGCGGATGGTATCGATCAGATCGCCTTCCATGATCTGCATGTGGTAGATGTCGTAGAGCAATTTGACGCGCGGTGAGTTGACCTCGTGCATGACGCGCGCGCCCCAGGCGGTGTGGTCGGCCATGTAGTCAGGGTGGTTGACCTTGCTGTTCAGCAATTCCAGACAGATGGTCACGCCGTTGTCTTCGGCGATCGGCTTCAGGCGGTTGAGGCCGGTGATGGTATTGCGGGCGCCTTCGTCGTCGGACATGCCGCGACGAACGCCGGAAAATGTGATCACGTTGGGAACGCCGGCTTTGGCAGCGAGGGGAATATTTTTGCGGAAGGCGGCTTCGATAGCGGCGTGGTTCTCGATGCGGTTGAGGGCATCGGTGATCGTGCCTCCTCCGGCGTAGCCCATGGTGCAAATGAGGCCGTAGCGGCGGGGGATCTCGAACTCGTCGACCTCGAGGAGATCGACGCCTTTGAGCCCGAGCTGGACCGCCCACTGACAGAGCTGGTCGACGGAGAGTTGTTTGTAGCACCAGCGGCAGACCGATTGGTGAATGCGGTTCTTCCGGGATGCGGAGGTTTCCGGCTGCGCCGGAGAGGGAAGAGTAGCGGCGAGGGAAGCGACGGCTCCGGATTGGAGAAATGCGCGGCGGGTTGGCATGACAGGGAACAGGGTACAGGGAAGAGGGTGCGGGGTACAGGAAGTGCGGCATGGGAAAAATCGAGGGCCATTGGCGTCGTCGCGGAGAGGTGTGGATCGTCCTGTAGAATTTTCCGCAACGCCCTAACGGCCGGAGGATATTCCAAACGTGCTGACGATGCGGGTCTGCTGCCTTTCTGCTGCTGTTCTTGCCCTTGCCGCAACCGGATTTGGCCAGGACTTCCCTGAACCGCAGCCGGTGCCGATGCCGCCGCCGATCGCCGCGCCGGTGGACACGGCGTATCCGGGGACGATTGCGCTGGACGTGAACCTGACGAACACGACGGACCGGGTAGCGCACGTCCACGAGACGATTCCGGTGAAGGCGGGCGAGCTGACGCTGCTGTATCCGCAGTGGATTCCGGGGAATCATTCGCCGACCGGGCCGATTCAGGCGCTGGCGGGGTTGTTTGTGAAGGCGGATGGGAAGAGGATTCCGTGGGTGCGAGATCGGGTGAATGTATACGCCTTCCACATCGACGTGCCGAATGGAGTTTCGTCGCTCGATGTGGACTTTGATTATCTGTCGCCGATTCGGCCGCAGGATGGGCGGGTGACGATCTCGCAGCAGATGCTCGATCTCTCGTGGAATACCGTGGCGCTGTATCCGGCGGGGCATTTCTCGCGGGACATCCGGTTCTCGCCGACAGTAGTGTTGCCAGCGGGCTGGAAATACGCGACGGCGCTGGAGACGGCAACGCACGACGGCGACACGGTTCATTTCAAAGAGACGACCTTCAACACGCTGGTGGATTCACCGCTGATCGCGGGGGAGTATTTCAAGCGGGTGGATTTGTCGACAGGGCCGGACAATCCGGTCTTCCTGGACGTTGTGGCGGATGAGCCGAAGGATCTGGAGATGACGCCGGAGGAGGTGCAGGCGCACAAGAATCTGGCGATTCAGGCACAGAAGCTGTTCGCGTCGCACCACTACGATCACTACGATTTTCTGTTCATGCTGACGGACGTGGTGGGCGGCGAGGGGCTGGAGCATCACCAGTCGAGCGAGGATGGGACGCGCGCGAACTATTTCACGGACTGGGCGAATGGGGTGCGGGGGCGCGATCTGCTGGGGCATGAGTACACGCACTCGTGGAACGGGAAATTCCGCAGGCCCGCGGATTTGTGGACGCCGAACTTCAACGTGCCCATGCGCGACGATCTGCTGTGGGTCTACGAAGGGTTGACGCAGTATTGGGGGCTGGTGCTGACGGCGCGGTCGGGGATGGTGACGGCGGAGCAGGCGCGCGACGAACTGGCTGGAGTGGCGGCGGGGTTCGAGGCCAACAAAGGACGCGACTGGCGGCCGCTGGTGGATACGACGAACCAGCCGACCATGGACCAGCGTCGGCCGATCAGCTGGGTGAGCTGGCAGCGCACGGAGGACTATTACCAGGAGGGGCAGCTGATCTGGCTGGACGCGGATACGAAGATCCGCGAGCTGAGCGGCGGGAAGAAGTCGCTGGACGACTTTGCGAAGCTGTTCTACGGCGTGCACAACGGCAGCTACATCACGGATCACGTATTCATTTGAGGACATTGTGAAGGCGCTGAATCAGGTGCAGCCGTATGACTGGACGACGTTCCTGCGGACGCGGGTGTACGAGCTGCATCCGCAGGTGCCGGAGAACGGCTTCACGCAGGGGGGCTACAAGCTGGTGTACAACGACACGATTCCAGCCTGGGAAAAGCACGCCGCGGTCAACCCACGGTATGGGACCAGTTTCTCCACGTCGCTCGGCATCAGCGTAATGGGGGAGGGGATGCTGGGGAACGTGTGGTGGGGCGGTGTGGCGTTCAAGGCGGGATTGGTTCCTGGAATGCAGCTACTCGCTGTGAATGGCGAGGCGTATTCCGCGGATAGGCTGCGGGACGCGATCCGGAAGGCGGAGAAAGACGCAGAGCCGATCACGCTGCTGGTGAAGGATCGCGACCAGATCAAGTCGGTTGCGCTGGATTATCACGATGGGCTGCGGGTTCCGCATCTGGAAAGAGTGGATGGGACGCCGGACCGACTGGACGATGTGCTGGCGGCGCAATAAGGCAGGTTGCAGGGAACAGGTTACAGGTTGCAAAGGATCGAAACTGTCACCTGTAACCTGCCGCCTGTAACCCGGATCAGCGTTCAGCGACGCGGTCCAGCAGGTCGAAGAACTCCGGAAACGAAATCGCTGCGGACTCGGCGCCGCGGATGAGGGTGTCCCCTGTGGCGCGCAGAGCGGCGACGGAGAAGGCCATAGCAATGCGGTGGTCGCCGCCGGAGTCGATGGTGGCTCCGTAGAGGTTCTGTCCGCCGGGCACGTCGAGGCCATCGTCGAATTCCTCGACCTCGGCGCCCATCGCGCGCAGATTGGCTGCGACCAGGGCGATGCGGTCGGATTCCTTTACGCGGAGTTCTTTGGCGTCGCGAATGCGGATGCCGTTCTGTGTATAGGGGCCGATCGCGGCGAGGACGGGCAGCTCGTCGATGAGTTGCGCCGAGAGCGCGCCGGAGATCGTGGTGCCGGTGAGGCCTGCAGCGGGAGCGTTCACCTGGACGGTTCCGACCAGTTCATCGTTTTTCGTTTCGAGATTGAGGACGCCGATGTGGGCGCCGAGCGCGGTGAGCACATCGAGCAGCGTCGCGCGCGTAGGGTTCAGACCCAGCTCGTCGATGATGAGATTCGAGCCGGGGAAGAGCGCGGCGGCGCAGAGGAAGAAGGCGGCGGAGGAGAGGTCGCCAGGGACAGCGGCCTCGATGGCGCGGAGTGGCTGGCCGCCGGCGATGGAGACGGAATCTTTGGTGCGGTCGACGTGCGCTCCGAAGGCGCGCAGGGCCAGTTCGCCGTGGTCGCGGGTGCGGACAGCTTCGCGCACGGTGGTTGTGCCCTGGGCCTGGAGTCCGGCGAAGAGCAGGGCCGTCTTCACCTGGGCGCTCGGGATTGGCGTGGTGTAATCGATGGCCGTGAGGGGCGCGCCGCGGACGATGATCGGCGCGTGGCCGTCGGTGAGGTCGAGCTGTGCGCCCATTGCGGCGAGCGGCTTGCGGATGCGCTCCATAGGGCGGCGGGAGAGGGAAGCGTCGCCGGTAAGGGTGAAGGTGCCGGCTGCCTGGGCCGCGAGCAGGCCGGAGAGCATGCGCATGGTCGAGCCGGAGTTGCCGCAATCGAGGGGCGAGGCGGAGGGCGTGAAGTGTCCGGCGGAGCCGGTGATTTCGATGGAGGTGCCGTCGCGTTTGATTTGGGCGCCGAGGGCTTCGACGCAGCCGAGGGAAGAGGCGCAGTCGGCGCCCGTAGAAAAATTGGTGAGGCGCGTGGTGCCTTCGGCCAGTCCGCCCAGCAATGCGTAACGGTGGCTGATACTTTTGTCGCCGGGCAGGCGGAGGCTGCCTTCGATGTTGCGGGCCGGCTGGATGAGGCGTTCGGTAGCGACTGCGTGCATAGGTTACAGGTTACAGGTTCGGGGTGACAGGTTGCAGAGCAAAGAGCAGTGCACGGCAGCTCGTCGCTTGATTTCCGGGCGGGGCTATGCGAGATTCGGGATCGTAGTGATCCCCCAACTGCAGGAATTGTTTGTCGAGGAGTATCGCGCGATCCGGCCGCGGGCTCCGATGCCTCCGATTGAAGTTCGTTTCTACCGCTTCACCTCCCTGAACACGACGATCCGGCTGCGGGAGGGGAAGATTCGCGTGAGTCTCTCAGATTTGCTGGAGGGCGCGCCGGAGACGGTGCTGCGGGCGATCGCGCATATCCTGCTGGCGAAGTTGTATCGGAAACCGATCGACTCCGCACATGCGCACCGCTACCGGCGGTTTACGAGCAGCGAAGCGGTGGTGCGGCAGAGCGAGCGGATCCGGCAGACGCGGGGCCGGAAGAAGATTCTCACTGCAAAGGGCGATCACTACGATCTGGACGAAGTGTTTGAGACGCTGAACCGGCGTTTTTTTCACGGATTGATGGGCCGCCCGCAGCTGACGTGGAGCGAGGTGACGGCGCGGAGGCTGCTGGGGCACTACGATCCGGCGCACAACACGATCATGGTGAGCCGGGTTTTCGATCGCAAGGGGACGCCGCGGTATGCGGTCGAATACCTGATGTACCACGAGATGCTGCACCTGAAGCATCCGGTGAAGCAGAAGAACGGGCGGCGCTGCGTCCACTCGGCGGCGTTTCAGGCCGAGGAGAGGCTGTTTCCGGATCTGGAGCGGGCCAAGGCGTATCTGAAGACGCTGTGAGAGGCAGATACCAGCCGAGCCTGTAGCCGACAGCAGAGGGTTGCTGGGCGGCCGCATGATCGCTGTGGGTCGAATAAAATAGAAGAGGAACCTCTTTTCGCCACGGAAAGGCAGTTTGCCGTGCTGGGGTTATACAAAAAGAGGCCGCTGGCGACACCTACCAGCCAAAGGATTCAATTTTGATCGGAACTAAAGTTCTCAACAAGGTATTTGGGACCAGCAACGAGCGGGCGGTGAAGCGCCTGGTGCCGCGCGTGGCGGAGATCAACGCGTTCGAGCCGCAGATGAAGGCGATGAGCGACGAGCAGCTGCGCGCGAAGACGGCGGAGTTCCGGGCGCGGATTGCCGCTGCACTGGAGGGGATCACCGACGAAGAGGCGCGGGTGGCGGCGGAGAAGCAGGCGCTGGACGACATTCTGCCGGAGGCGTTCGCAGTGGTGCGGGAGGCGGGCTGGCGCGCGGTAAACATGCGTCATTTCGACGTGCAGCTGCTGGGCGGCATGGTGCTGCACCAGGGCAAGATCGCCGAAATGAAGACCGGCGAAGGCAAGACGCTGGTGGCGACGCTGCCGGTGTATCTGAATGCGCTGGCCGGACATGGCGTGCACGTGGTCACGGTCAACGACTATCTGGCCAAGCGCGACGCCGAGTGGATGGGCAAGATCTACGAGTTTCTGGGGCTGACGGTGGGTGTGATCGTTCACGATCTGGACGACAACCAGCGGCGCAAGGCTTACGGCTCTGACATCACCTACGGGACGAACAACGAATTCGGGTTCGACTACCTGCGCGACAACATGAAGTTCGAGCTGAACGATTGCGTGCAGCGCGGGCACTATTTCTCGATCGTGGACGAGGTGGACTCGATCCTGATCGACGAAGCGCGGACGCCGCTGATCATCTCGGGACCGACGGACCAGACGACCGACAAATATGCGCGTGTGAACCGTATTATTCCGTCGCTGGAAGAGGGCGAGGAGATCGAAAAGAGCCCGGAGGAGAAGATCCTGACCGGCGATTACGTGGTGGACGAGAAGCACAAGACCATCAGCGTGACCGACGAGGGATGGGAAAAGATCGAAGGGCTGCTGGGCATCGGGAACATCGCCGATCCGGAGAACTGGGATCTGAAGCATCACGTGGAGACGGCGATCAAGGCGCATTCGCTGTACAAGCGCGATGTGCAGTACGTGGTGAAGGACGGCGAGGTCATCATCGTCGACGAGTTCACCGGCCGTCTGATGCCGGGGCGGCGCTGGTCCGATGGGCTGCATCAGGCGGTCGAAGCCAAGGAGGGCGTGAACATCCGCCGCGAGGATCAGACGCTGGCGACGATCACGTTCCAGAATTACTTCCGCCTCTACAAAAAGCTGGCGGGCATGACCGGCACGGCGGAGACGGAAGCGTCGGAATTCGACAACATCTACAAGCTGGACATCGTAGTCGTCCCGACCAACAAGCCGATGCGGCGGATCGAGAATTCGGACGTGGTATTCCGGACGTCGAAGGAGAAGTACTACGCGGTAGCGGATGAGATCGCGAAGCTGCACGAGGCGCAGCAGCCGGTACTGGTGGGCACGACCTCGATTGAGAAGAGCGAGCTGTTATCGCAGATTCTGGCGCGCAAGGGCGTGCGCCATGTGGTGCTGAACGCGAAGTTCCACGAGCGCGAGGCGGAGATTGTGGCGCAGGCGGGCCGGCTGGGGATGGTGACGATTGCCACCAATATGGCCGGACGCGGCACCGATATTCTGCTGGGCGGCAATCCGGAGTTTGTTGCACGCCAGGAACTGGTGAAGAAGGCGCTGGCACGGGCGATTTCGGCAGCGGAAGGCGCCATCAATCCCATGGCGGCGCCGGGGATGCTGCGGTTCTATTATCAGGGCCAGGAGTACGAGACCAGCCAGGAGAACTGGGAGCGGCGTGTATCAGGGACATGCGGCGGAGGCGGCGGAGGATCACGAGAAGGTGATCGGGTCGGGCGGGCTGTTCATCCTGGGCACGGAGCGGCACGAGTCGCGGCGCATCGACAACCAGCTGCGCGGGCGCGCCGGACGCCAGGGGGATCCCGGGGCTTCGCGTTTCTATCTGTCGCTCGAAGACGATCTGATGCGCATCTTCGCGCGCGAATGGGTTTCGACGCTACTGCAGAAGATGGGGATGGAAGAAGGCATGCCCATCGAGTCGCGGATGATCTCGAACCGGATCGAAGCGGCGCAGAAGGCGGTGGAGAGCCAGAACTTCGAGGCGCGCAAACATCTGCTCGAGTACGACGACGTGATGAACAAGCAGCGCGAGGCCGTGTATGGACTGCGGCGGCAGCTGCTGGAGGGGCTCGATCAGAAGGAACTGGTCGTGGAGGACTACGTTCCGAACATCCTGAGCAGTCTGCTGGATGAGTTTGCGAACGAGCGGGTGCATCCGGATCAGTGGGACATGAAAGGGGCTGAAGGAGAAGCTGAGCGCGCACTTCGGTTTCGATCTGGACGCCGAGGGGCTGAAGCCGACGGAGATGACGCGGCATGAGCTGGGCGAGGCGATCTTCGAGCGACTGAAGGGCAAGTACGAAGCGAAGGAACAGCTGATCAGCGAGCAGCAGATGCGTTTCCACGAGCGGATGATCATGCTGAGCGTGATCGACGGGCTCTGGAAGGATCACCTGCTGAGTATGGACCACCTGAAGGAAGGGATTGGCCTGCGCGGTTATGCCCAGCTGGATCCGCTGGTGGAATACAAGAAAGAATCCTTCGGGATGTTCGAAGCCATGATGCAGCGGTTCCAGGAAGATACAGTGCGGTTCCTCTTCCTGATGAGGATTGTTGGACCCGACGGTCAGCCGGTGGAGATTCCTTCGCGGCCGCGCGCCGTAGTGCCGCCGGCGCCGGGCGTGGCCTCTGCCGATCGGATCGGGGGAGACGGCAACGGGCACAGGCTGCCGAGTACGCCGCCGATTCCGCTGGCTCCGAGCCGGGCGCCGTCGACCACGATCGACGACATCGAGAAGGAGTTCCAGCGCAAAAAGCAGAAGGAGCTGGAACACGCCCGCATGGCGGGTGGAGGGGACGCTTCCACTCCGGCGCAGCGGCGGGTAGGCGAGAAGGTGGGCCGCAACGATCCATGTCCCTGCGGGTCCGGCAAGAAATACAAGAAGTGCCACGGAGCGAACGAGGGTTAGAGAGCGCAGAGCACAGTCCAGGAGGTGCGGGCTTCAACGGCCTGCACCTTTTCCTTTTGCGGCGAGGGAACGGGAGCGCTTCCGGAATCTGGCTCGAACCGGGGCTCCTACACGCTGGGGCGGCGGTTCTTGTTCACGATTCCGGCGAGGATGATGAGGAAGGCGAAGGCGCGGACAACATAGACCCAGGGGGCAGCTTCGCTTGGATTGATGAAGAAGATGCGCACACAGCGATTGACGCCCTCGATAAAGAATGCGATCGAGAAGGCGAGAAAGAGGGAGTCGCGCGTGTCCCGCCAGTAGCGGAGAAAGAACAGGCCGGCGGCCAGCGACGTTGTGGCCACCACGCCTTCGAGAAATCCTTCGAAGAGGAGAGTGTGCATTATTGCTGGCCCTCCCAGATGAGCCCATAGAGCAGGATCAACATAGAGGCTGCGGCGGTGAGGAGACGGAGCGGATAGAGGTCCACCGTGGGTAGAAGCACGAGGTCGATGAAGACTAAGAAGTTGGAGATGGCAAGGCCGCAGAAGCAGACCGCGCTCCACAGCAACAGGCGTTTGCCGACGGCAGACCAGGCGCGGAACAGCAGCACCCCGCAGGCGAGGGTGACAACAAATCCGAGAATGTAAACGGCAGGGGCGATGGCGTTCATGGGTTGTCTTTCTTGAACCTGAAGGCGCGAGCGAACTCCCGCACCGCAGGCGAGGCTTTGGAGTGAATCATGTTGGAGAGCCGCACCAGCTCACGCCGCCAGGTTCGGTCGACATCCGGCATCAGGTGATCGCGCGCGTGAGCGGGATTGTAGGAATAGGTATTTTCGCCAATGACGGCCAGCGAACGCTGCTGGAGATCTTCGAGGATTTGCCGTGTGCGGTTCTGGGGAAGATACAGCAGGGCGGCCAGTTCTTCGACCGGCCATTTCCGGGGACGGCTGTTCCACAGGATGAGAAGTGCCTCGATGTGGGGGACACTCTCGATCTCGTCGAGGACGAAGCGGTCGACTTCAGCGCCGCGCGGATTCTCTTCCCTTGCCGAGGACATGACAGGCAGAAAGGGCCCGGAACAGATATTCAGAGAGACAAGACCAGTTTGATGCGAAACGACCTTGTGAAGTGGCCTCGCTGCGGGAGAGATCAAAAAAATATTTGCCCGGTCATCGGAGTGGCGCGGTTTCAAGCAGCAGCCAGTCGAGCCAGGATTTACCTGCGGCTTCGGGAGTGAGCATTAAAAATTCCGGAACCTCGTAGGAATGGACGCGCCGCAGCGTGGCTTCGAGGCGTTCGGCGCAGACGGCGGCCGTCTTGATAATGAGAAGGAATTCCGAGGCCGTCTCCAGGTCGCCCTTCCAGCGATAAATCGAGGTGACACCGGGAACGATGTTGACGCAGGCGGCCAGCCGCTGCTCCAGCAGAGTGCGGGCGATCTGTTCGGCTTCTTCGCGAGAGCCGGCGGTGGTGAGGACAATCCGTATATCGGCGGCGGGTACAATCATCGGTGGTTTGGCGGAGCCGGAGAATGCGCTGGCTGCATCATAAGGCCGAACGGGCATCGGGGGAATGCATGAACGCGGAGATCAAGTTTGGAACGTCGGGATGGCGCGCGATTGTCGCGGATGAATTCACGCTGGGCAACATCCGGCGCGCGGTAGCGGGCATTGCGCAGTACGTTGCGGCCCAGGACGGACCGAAGACGGTTCTGGTAGGGCGGGACCCGCGTTTCCTTGGGGAGATGTTTGTAGCCGAAGCGGCCAGGGTGCTCGCCGCACATGGAGTGACGCCGCTGGTAATTCCGGAAGCGGCGCCGACGCCCGCGATTGCCTACGCGGTGCGCCGTCTGAAGACAGGTGGATCGATCAACTTCACCGCATCGCATAATCCGCCGGAGTACAACGGGATCAAGTACTCCACGCCCGATGGCGCGCCGGCACTGCCGGAGGTGACGAAGCAGATCGAAGCGAATGTAAAGAAGCTGGACGAAGTGCCCTTGCCGGCGGATGGCGGAGCGAAGTTTGAGCAGGTCGACGTAAAGCCGGATTACCTCAAGCGGATCGCCGAACTGGTGGATCTGAAGGCGATCAAAAAAGCAGGTTTGAAGGTTGTCTTCGATCCGTTCTGGGGCGCCGCACGCGGATACAGCTGCCACATTCTGCGAGAGCATGGGGTGGAGACGGCCACGGTTCACGATTATCGCGACGTGTTGTTTGGCGGGCACGCTCCGGAACCGGACGGCGAACTGCTGAATGCCTGCCGGGACAAGATGAAGGAGACGGGCGCGGCGATCGGAATCGCAACGGACGGGGATGCGGACCGCTTCGGCATCGTCGATCGGGACGGCACTTTCGTCCAGCCGAACTACGTTATTGCCCTGCTGTTCGACTACCTGGTGGAGACGCGGGGATGGAAGAACGGCGTAGCGAAGTCGGTGGCGACCACGAACCTGATCAATGCTCTGGCCGATGAATTCAAGGTGCAGCTCTATGAGACGCCGGTGGGATTCAAGTATATTGGCGAGCTGATCAATGAGGACAAGATCGCGATTGGCGGCGAGGAGAGTGCGGGGCTGACGATTCGCGGCCACGTTCCCGAGAAGGACGGCGTCATCGCCGGGCTGCTGGCGGCGGAGATGGTGGCGGTGCGCGGTACGAGCCTGGGCGAACAATTAATGAAGATATTTGGCAGGGTTGGTTCCTTTTATCCCCATCGTGAGAATTTCCGCTTGACGCCCGAGGTCAAGGGAAAGTTCACTGAGAAGATAAAGGATGATCCGCAGGAAGTGGGGGGGCGGAAGGTTGTGGAAGTGGTGCGGACCGACGGCCTGAAGCTGATTCTGGCGGATGGGTCGTGGGTTTGCTATCGGTTGAGCGGCACCGAGCCGGTGGTGCGGGTCTATTCTGAGGCGCGCAAAGAGAGCGATCAGGGACCGCTGCAGCAGGTGGCAAAGGACTGGGTGATGGCCTAGCGGCCGGAGTTTAGAGTTTGGAGTTCAGGGATTAGCAGAGGCGGCGTCGTGGCAGTGAGCGGGGAGCAGGAACCGACGAGTTTTGTGGAGCGGGTGGCGCAGGCGCTGTATCGGATGCGGCGGCGTATGGCCACGGCCGCGGTGATCATGGCAGCGCTGATGTTTGGGTACCACGCGATCTTCGGCGAGAACGGGATCAGCGTCTACGAGCAGCGGCGTGCTGAGGATCGGGCGGTCCAGAAGAGGATCGGCGAGTTGCAGAAAGAGAACGCGCGGCTTTCCCAGCAGGTTAAAGAACTCAAGTCGGATCCCGACGCGATCGAGCGGGAGGCGCGGGAGCGGCTGCATTACGCCCGGCCGGGCGAAGTGATCTGGACCGAGGACGGGGCGCAGGGGACGGGGCAGACGCCGCAGCCTGCGAAGAAGTAGCCGGCAGCGACGCAGTCTGGCGCGCATCGCGCGACTCCCACATCTCGAAGTCGAGATGTGGGGCAACCCGCAAGCGGCCGCATCTTTTCCGAAGCCGGCGCATTTAATCTGAAGAGGACTATGGATAAGTTTGTCATTCGCGGGGGCAACCCCCTTCTGGGCACGATCCGGGTGAGCGGATCGAAGAATTCCGCTCTGCCGTGCATGGCGGCGGCGATTCTCACCGAAGACGACGTGGTGCTGGAGAACATTCCCCAGGTCAGGGACATTGAAACCGAGCGCAAGCTGCTGGTTTCAATGGGCGCTGAAGTGGAGCTGGGCTATGGGCGGGCGCAGCATCGGACGACCATCAGCTGTCGCTCGATCAAAGATCCAACTGCGCCCTACGAAATTGTGAAGACCATGCGGGCATCGTCGCTGGTGTTGGGACCGCTGGTAGCGCGCATGGGAATCGCGCGCGTCTCCATGCCCGGCGGATGCGCGATCGGAGCGCGCCCCATCGATCTGCACACCAGGGCGCTGGAGATGCTGGGGGCAAAGATCAGCTACGAGCACGGATATATCGAGGCGCGCGCTGAACGGCTGAAGGGTACGCATATCGTCTTCGACAAGATCACTGTGACCGGAACGGAAGATGTTCTGATGGCGGCGGCCCTGGCCGAGGGTGAGACCGTGATGGAGAACTGCGCGCGCGAGCCCGAAGTCAGCGACCTGGCCGCCCTTCTGATCGCGATGGGTGCGCAGATTCACGGGGCGGGCACATCGACCATCCACGTGACGGGAGTCGAAAAACTCCATGGTGCGAAACATCGCATCAATCCGGATCGGATCGAGGCGGGTACATTTCTGATCGCAGGCGCCATTACCGGAGGCGATGTGTGCGTCGCGCATTGCAATCCAGCGCATCTGACGGCACTGATCGGCAAGCTGCAGGATTGCGGTGTGCGGGTTGAGGTGACCGCAAAAGATCAGATTCGCGTGCGGGGCGACGGGACCCTGAAGGCGGCGGATATCTCCACGGAAGAATATCCGGGATTCCCCACCGACATGCAGGCGCAGTACATGGCGCTGGCGACTCAGGCCGAAGGAACTTCGCTGGTGAAGGAGAATATCTTCGAGAACCGCTTCATGCATGTGCAGGAGCTGGTGCGCATGGGCGCCAATATCCGGGTGGAGGGCCGTACGGCGACGGTGCGCGGGAAGAGCCCCTTATCGGCAGCGGCGGTCATGTGCTCGGACCTTCGGGCCTCAGCCTCCCTGGTCCTGGCGGCTCTGGTAGCGGACGGCGAGTCCATTCTGGATCGCGTTTACAACATCGATCGCGGCTACGAGCACATCGAGGAAAAACTGCGCAGCGTGGGCGCCCAGATCCGCCGCATGGGCAACGTCTTCCAGGAAAAGCGCGAGCCGGAGATGACGCCGGCGTAGGACGGGTTACAGATTGCAGGTTACAGGTTACGGGCTACAGTGCTCGGCCATCCGGCACCGTGAATCTTCACTTTGGCCGGCTGCATCTGAAAGCGTGGAGGGGAGTGGCGATGGCGAAGACTGAGGACCGCGAATTGCGCGACCAACTGGTAAAGTTCCTGGGGGGCAGCGAAGCGCATGCCGAATTCAAAACCGTAGTGGACGATTTTCCGGTGCAGGCCCGCGGCGTGGTGCCCAGGGGCGCAGAACATTCTGCCTGGCAGGAACTGGAGCACATCCGGATCGCCCTGCACGATCTGCTGGATTTCTCTACGAATCCCAACTACGTCGCCATGAAATGGCCCGATGATTACTGGCCGAAGGAAGCCGCGCCCCCAAGCGACGAGGCCTGGGATGTTTCCGTGCGCGCAGTCAAAAGAGGCATGGCGGATTTCGAGAAGCTGGTCGGCGATCCGGAATCGAACCTGTACGCTACCATTCCGTGGGGGGAGGGGCAGACCTTGCTGCGGGAAGTGTTGCTTGCGGGCCAACACACCAGTTACCACCTGGGCCAGATTGTCCTGCTGCGCAGAATCCTTGGAGCCTGGAAGGACTAAGCGGGTCGAACCTGCCCTCAGTCAGCGTCCCTGGTCGGCTGCGAGCGCGGCCCGCGCCGCTGGATGATCGCCGGCGGTGGTCTGTGCCGGGAAGGCGATGGTCACCTTGGTTCCGCGGCCGGGGCGACTCATTACTTCAAAGATCGCGGCATCGCCGTAGAGAACTTCGAGGCGCTCGCGAACATTTTTCATTCCGATGCCCGTGCCCTGGAGGACGCCGCTGGTGTGGGCGCGTCCAGGGGCAATGCCGACGCCATCGTCCTCCACCTCAATAATGAGTTTTCCATTATCAAGGCGGCTGCGCAGAGTAATGGTGCCGCCGGCGATGCGCGGCTCGAGTCCGTGCTTGATGCTGTTTTCCACCAGCGGCTGCAGCAGCATGGTGGGCACCGGGATTTCGAGCGTTCTCTGGTCGATCTCGCGGGCCACGGAGAGCTTTTCCGCGCCGAAGCGGGCGATTTCGATGGAGAGATAGTCGTCGGTCGTACCCAGTTCATCGCGGAACGGCACGAAGGCGTCGTGCTCCTGCAGCATCTTGCGAAGGATGTTCGCCAGCTTCACGATGAGTTCCCGCGCCTGTTCGGGGCGGAAGCGCACCAGCGAGGCAATGGAGTTGAGCGTGTTGAAGAGGAAGTGCGGATTGATCTGCCGCTGCAGGGCGTCGAGCCGCGCCTCGAGCAGGAGCCGCTTTTGCTCTTCGAGCGATCGCTCGATGCGGGTGACATTCCACATTTTCAGGGGGATGCCGACCACCATGGCTGCGCAGGTCCACACCGCGATGCGGATGGGCCAACTGTTGGAGGTGAGCGCAAACAGGCGGTGATGGGAGATGCGGGCGGTCCACTCGCGAAGGATCTCCATGGCGACAATAAGGATCAGCAGGAGAATCTGGCGATCGATGCGGGGGCGCAGCAGCGTGCGGCGCACCCATCGGTAGAGGCTGAGGTCGACGAAGGGGGAGAAGGACCAGACTTCCTCTTTGTCGACGAAGCGGCCGTAAATGCCGGCCGTGATCGCGACCGCCAGCAGGAAGGGCAGCGCGAGATACTCGCGGTGCAGGACGGCGGGAAACGACAGGATGGTGGCGCCGATGAGGGCGGGCCCGGGACCGATCAGGATGCCGAGGATGATGGTGGTCTCGAAGGAGATGTCCGCGGCATAGAAGTTGGGAACCGCGACGCGAACCCACACGCCAAGGCTGAGAGGGATACAGATAAAGGCCAGCAGGCCGAGGGTTTGCCCGACTGTACGGTCTTCGCGAAAGAGGAGGTTTTGAAATTCGCGGGAGCGCCCCAGCGCGGAGGAAACAGCCGCGGCGACACCGAGCTTGATGAGCAGGGTGATAAGGATGAGGCGCGAATCCAGCACGCATTCAGGGTACAGGGTGCGGGGTGCAGGGTACAGGAAACAACGTTCGGGGCGCGGCGTTTTCGAAAGAGGCAGTCAGCAGTCAGCGTTCAGCAAAAAGGCGGGCTTCTATAATCGAAGTATGCCCATTGCTTCAGTGCGCCAGGTCGCGGATGCTGATTTTCCCACGCGCTGGGGACACTTTCGTATTCTCGGATTTGAAGGCGTGTACTCGAGCGACGATCCGGCGCGGTGTGGACAGACGGCGGAGAAGGAAGAAGCGGTGGTCCTGGTCATGGGGGATATTCATTCGGTGCCGCCGCTGGTGCGAATCCACTCGCAGTGCCTCACCGGGGATGTGTTCCACTCGCTGCGGTGCGACTGCCGGCTGCAGCTGGAACTGGCGCTGAGCAAAATCGCTGAGGCGGGGGCAGGCATCCTGCTCTACGAGCAGCAGGAGGGGCGCGGCATCGGCCTGATGGCGAAGCTGCGTGCCTACGAACTGCAGGATCAGGGTCTGGATACGGTGGAGGCGAATCTGAAGCTGGGTTATGAGGCCGACTGCCGCGAGTTCGAACTGCCGGGGCGCATCCTGCGGCACATGGGCGTGCAATCCGTACGGCTGATTACGAACAATCCCGAAAAAGTGGCCGCGCTGGAATCAGCCGGAGTTCACGTGGTCGAGCGCGTCTCAGCGGAAGTGCCCGCGCAGGATAGCTTCGAGCAGTACCTGCGGGTGAAGCAGGAAAAAATGGGACACATCTTCGAATCGATGGACGAATCGGTCCGTTAGTCAATCCTGGCGCTCTCGCGACGCGCATCCACATCGTTCAATCCCTCACGAAAACGTGCCGGATTACGCGCCGGTTCGCGGATTAGTTGCCTTTAACTGCGTTGGCGAGCTGGAGGGCGAACCCGCCGAAAGCGACGATCAGGGACGTACCGGCAAGGGCGACGATCAGCAACATAGTGAATACCTCCGGGCGAAGGGATCGGTAGTACAAGACTCCCGTGAAGGTGGAATTGGCCTGCTCCTGCTGGTCGGCAAAGAGAGATCACCCCACCCATCGGAAGCACTGCGGGAGAACGGCGGCAGAAGCCTGGCAAATACAACAAGCGGCGCAGCAAGGAGACACGCGATCGGAAATCAGCGATGATCCGGTTGAATTCGACGCGCTGCGTTGAATTCAATGGGTTGATTCTGCGCGCAACGCGCGATCCGAACAATTCCATTTGCGTAATGAGCAGGGGATCAATTGGAAACGGGGCGCGGGTTACTGCGCTCGCAGGAAATGACCGCGCTGCGCATTACCGAGGTGGGGGAACGCAAACGAGGGTCGGCGCACAGCGAGCGACAGGAGAGGATAACCCCCGAGAATCCAGTCCGATTCGGTAGCGTTACGGGGTGACCCTGGGGGAACCTGTCACGGTGACAGTGCCTTATTCCACAGGCTGGAACTGACTCCCCGGCGGACGGCAGGGAAATAAGGAACGAGCGAGGAAGTGGCTGGGGCGGAGGAGAATCAGAAGCCGTTGGCGATCGCGTTGAATTCGTTTCCGATCTGATGCGTTAACGCCGAACCGGTAGCCACCGCTCCGAAGATCAGAATGGAAAGCAGGAGGACATACTCGATCATGTCAACGTGCTGCTTGTACAGAAGTCTGCTCAACCGCCGTCTCGCACGACTCATTCGATGGTCCTCGTCCGATGGCGTCTGGGGGCTGGGGTGACGCGATCAATACACCTGATTCTGACTGGCGAGACCGGAGAGCACCATTCCATTTGCGTAACGGAAGAGTAAGTATTTGGGGGCCAAATCGGGTTACTGCGCAGTCGGGGAGGTCACCGCGAGGAAAAATGGGCGCTCTCTCTTTTCGCCACCCGATCAAGCAACGGTGACGCCATAAACGCAAGAAAGGGCGGGAGATGGATGCAATCTCCCGCCCGAACTGGCTTCGGAGTTCCCGCCCGCTGTGACGCGGTCAGTCGTGAGGTTGAATCGTGACCATGACGACGCCATGCGACGGCACCTGGGCCGCATAGTGGTCCCTCTGATCGCTGACTTGCTGATCGCTCCACAGGTTGCGCACTGTAGCACGCAACGCGGCCGGATAGCCGATGTCCGTCCAGCCCACGCCAATCGAAACGGGACTCGCGCTCAGATTGAGCAGAGCGACAGCGCGGCTGCCATCGGCTAAAGGACGCGACCAGACTTCGATGTCGCCGTCTTTCTTCACACGTTCGGCGGCATGGCCGAGCGGATCCTGATCGACAGCAATGACCGCCCGATTCAGCAGAATGGATTTCGTGTCGGCAGACATGTTGCTGATATCGGTGCCGACCAGCAGCGGCGCTGCAAACATTGCCCACATGCTGAAGTGCGTACGATATTCCTCGGTCGTCATGCCCCCGTTGCCGATCTCAAGCATGTCGGGATCGTTCCAGTGGCCGGGCCCCGTGTAGCTCTCGACGCCCGGTGCAGCCATGAGTTCGATGATCTGTACCAGGCCGTTTCCGCCCCATGGCTTTTTGCAGTCCCAGCAATCCTGAATATCGCCCGTGGCACGCCACAGATTGCCCACCGGTCCGGCCCAGAGCCACGGCTTGTTCGAGCCCCATTCGCAAATGCTGAAGACGATGGGCCGCCCTGTGGCGGCGAGGGCATCGCGCATGAGCGTATAGGACGCCTCGGCATTTTGGCCGGGCAAAGTATTGCACCAGTCTTCCTTCACGTAATCGACGCCCCAGGCGGCGTACTGGCGCGCATCCTGATACTCGTGGCCGATGCTCCCCGGCCTTCCGGCGCAGGTCTTGGTTCCCACGTCGGTGTAGACGCCGAATTTCAGCCCTTTGCTGTGGATGTAATCGGCGAGCGCTTTGATTCCGGAAGGGAATTTCTCCTGATCGACGACGATGTTGCCGTTGGCATCGCGTCCGGACTGCCAGCAGTCGTCGAGGTTCACAAACTGATAGCCGGCTTCTTTCATGCCGTTGGCGACGATCGTGTCGGCGGTGGCGCGGACGACCTGTTCGTTGAGGCCTTTGCATGCGAACTTGTTCCAGCTGTTCCAGCCCATGGGGGGTGTTCGCGCCACGCCGTTATCGAGAGCGTGTGCGGCGGGTAATGCAGCGATGAAACCGGTTGCAATCAGAACCAACAGACAGATGCGTTTGTTTGTCATCGGAGGGGCTCCTCGGGTCCGGGGGAATTGTACATCGCGCGGGCGCAAACCGGCCCTGGTGAAGGAGCGGACTGAATCCAACCCGTGAACCCGAGCCACGGGTGGCAGCGCATTGGGCCTGGCTTCGCATAAACTGGGTAGCGATGATCCACAAGCGAGCTTTCTGTTCCTCTCTGTTTGTCGTGGCCGTTGCGGCCTGGCCCCTCGCGGCCCAAACTAAGCCATCCACCTCCGCCACGCGGCGGGCAACCACTGCAGCGCATCACGCGGCGGGTGGCTGCGTGACCGCGCCATCCCTCTCACCGAAAATTCCCGCCCTTCCGGCAACCGCGCCCTGCGTGAAGACGCTCTATACGGTCACGCACATGCCGACGATGAAGCTGGACTACGCATCGCCGCTGGTGAGCGAAGGGGTTCGCCAGGAGCTGGGCGAGGGACCCGAGACGTTCTCGCTGGACTATGTCGACACGAAGATCGGGACCGGTGCGCCGGTGGAACCGCATAAGTGCCTGAGCGTCCAGTACACCGGCTATCTGACGAACGGGACAAAATTCGATTCCTCCCGCGACCGTCCGGGCAAAGAGCCCATCGATTTCCTGTATGGCGGCCACCAGGTGATCCCGGGCTGGGACACGGGGTTCGAAGGGATGCACATGGGCGGGGAGCGCCGGCTGTTCATCCCCTACCAGCTGGCTTACGGCGAGAACGGCAGAGGGCCGATCCCGCCGAAGGCGGAGCTGATCTTCGATATCGAAGCCGTCAGCCAGAGCGATCCGCGGGTCGGCGCGCCTCCGGGAGGGCAGTGCATGAAGGCTCCCGTGCCGCCACCGCACCGGCCGGAAACGCCGCCGGCGGGAGCAGCACCGAAGGGGGGAGCCACTCCGCCTGCCGAGGGTGCGCATCCGCAGACCACAGCTCCAGCCCAGCCGCAGCACTGAGCGGCTCGCCGGAATTGCAGCTTCAGCGGTTACGATCAGGCGCTGACCCTCCCGTCAGCGCCAGTCGTCGATCACATAGACGTCGGGGCGATTGAACCCGGCTACGTGGGGACGAAGCATCGCGACACCCTGCGTCATGGTCCGGTAGCCGCGCGCACGCATGCGCCGGAAGGCGTCTTCGCGGGAGAGGTTGACTCCAGTTTCTATGGGGACCCCCAGACTGGAAGCGTAAGCCTCGCAGGCGGCCAGGAGCCGTTCGAAGCTTTCGTGATTCCGCGCAGCACCGAATTTGATATAGCAGGTCTTACTGCCGCCCTCCGCGCCCGCTCCATGCAGACAGAGGCCGAAGCCATCGATCGCGCCTCGCCTTTGCGTGAGGACGATATCGCCGCTGCGCTGGGCCAGCACGGCGCGAATCTCCTGGGTGAGGTCGAGCCCCTTCTCAATCCGGTTGGTGATCTTCGCGCAGCTGAGGATGGTGTGCTCCCGCTGTGTGCGCTGCAGCGTTGAGAGCAGCGCAGGCGGCTCGAGGGAATCCGCGTTCGACTCGGGGGCACGGGTCATCAGCGCGGTCAGGTAGGCGGGCCAGTAACCGAATTTCTGGTAGAGCCCGACATGCTTCGCGCTGTGTGCGAAGGTGAAGAGACCGCTGTAGCGCACGCCCCAGCGGTCGAAAAGGTTCACGGTGGGCGCGAGCAGATCCTGGGCAACACCTTTGTCCCAGAACCCGGGCAGCACGACCAGCGGACCCAGGAACTCAAAGGAGCCCCAGCGGGTTGCCGCGATGTGCCCGATGAGGCGTGAGTCGAGTCGTGCGGCGAGGATTTTGACATGCTTCGCGTGAAAGCGCGGCGTCATGAAATTGCGATCGC
Organism: uncultured Acidobacteriaceae bacterium; assembly: GCA_963796895.1. Classification (GTDB taxonomy): domain Bacteria; phylum Acidobacteriota; class Terriglobia; order Terriglobales; family Acidobacteriaceae; genus Palsa-343. The sequence goes on along the minus strand of CAWCNN010000006.1, from coordinate 962,196 downwards.
CCATGAAAGCCATGGGATCGGGCAGGCCCAGGAATGTCCCGAACGCCAGACGCATGATGCGATCGGCTTCGGGAAGTTCGGACTCTTTCAGGGGACCAATTTTGACAGAGAGAGCAGAGGACATGGCGCGAATGGCTCCGGACCGGGTCTGGGAGTTTTCGGGGGACGCCGCACAGTGTAGCGGATTCGCTGATCAGGGGGGAACTGGACCCGTAAGGAAACAGAGGGCGGAGCTGTTCAGACGCTCAGCCGTACCAACTGCTCGGCCTCCACACGAGGTCCGAGGATCGAGACCTTCGGCACCTGCCCGCGCGCCATCGCTACCTCGTCGCACTTGTAGAGGCGCGGGCAGTTCTGGCAGTCCTTGAAGATCTTGTCGGGAAGGGCGGTGCGGTCTTCGACTTCGCGAAAGCCGTAGCGGAAAAAGAAGTCCGGGATGCGCGTGAAGAGACAGACGCAGCCGACGCCGTTTTCTTCGGCCTCGGCGAGGAGGGCGTGGAGTAATTCGCCACCGACACCGTGGCTTTTTGCCTCGGGGCGGACGACGATGGAGCGGACTTCGGCGAGGTGCGGGCCGTAGAGATGCAGCGCGCCGCAGCCGAGGAAGATGCCGCCTTCGGATTCGGCGACGGTAAAGTCGCGGACGTTCTCGCAGATCTCCGCGAAGGGGCGGCGGAGCAGCGTGCCGTCGTGGGAGAGGCTGTTGACCAGCTCGTAAATGTCGGTGGCGTCCTGGAGGCGGGCATTACGCACCAGCATGGGGCACCTCCGGTGCGGGTGTGGGCGCGTACCGCGCGACGAGGTCCTGGACCCGCGCTTCGGTTTCGCACAACGCGGCGTGGACACGATGACGCGCGGTACCGCCGATGACGTCGTGGCAATCGAGCGTGGCTTGCAGCGAAACAGCGGCGAAGAAGTCCTCGTCGAACTCGTCGCCGAACTGGCGGAGTTCGTACAGGGACAGATCACCCAGTTCGCAGCCCTTGTCGAGACAATAGCGGACGGCGTTGCCGATTTTCTCGTGTGCTTTGCGGAAGGGAAGGCCTTTGTGGACGAGATACGTCGCCGCGGCCATGGCGTTGAGGAAGCCGGACTGGGTGGCGGTGAGCATGCGATCGTGGCGGAAGTGCAGGGCGCGGGTGAAGTCCGGCAGCAGACGCAGGATGCCGTGAAGCGTGTCGGCGACTTCAAAGACGGGCTCCTGGGTTTCCTGCATGTCTTTGTTATAGGCGAGGGGCAGGCCCTTGAGCAGCGTGGCGAGGGTGGTTGTGGCTCCGAGGAGACGTCCGCTCTTGCCGCGCAGCAGCTCAGTAAGATCTGGATTTTTCTTCTGCGGCATGGCGCTGGAACCGGTAGAGAATTCTTCGGGCAGATCGAGGAAGCCGAATTCCGCAGTGGAGTAGAGGGTAAGTTCCTCGGCGAAGCGCGAGAGGTGGATGCCGAGCGTAGAGGCGGTCTGCGCGAATTCGAGGGCGAAGTCGCGGTCGCTGGTGGCGTCCATGCTGTTGGCCGTGGGAGCGGTGAAGCGAAGCTCGCGGGCAGCAATGGTGCGGTCGAGCGCGAGCGTGGCACCGGCGACGGGACCCGATCCCAGCGGACAGAAGTTGAGGCGGGCGCGGCAGTCCTGAAAGCGGGAGATGTCACGGAGGATCATCTCGACGTAGGCGAGGAGCCAGTGCGCGACGAGCACGGGTTCGGCGCGCTGGAGATGCGTGTAGGAGGGCATGACGGCGGTTTCGGCCTCATGCGCCTGTTCGAGGAGTGCGAGGGCCCATGCAGTGAGCTGGGCAACGGTAGCATCGATTGCGTCACGGACGAAGAGCCGCAGGTCGGTGGCGATCTGCTCGTTGCGGCTGCGGCCGGTGTGAAGCTTGAGGGCGAGGTCGCCGATTTCCGCGGTGAGGGAAAGCTCGACGAAATGGTGGATGTCTTCGGCGCTGGAGGAGGCCATCTCTGCAAAGTGGGCAGGAATGGCGTCGAGGCCGCGGAGCGTGGACTCCAACTCGGCGGGCGAGAGAATACCGGCCGCGGCGATCGCATGGGCGTGCGCCTTGCTGGCGGCGATTTCCTGAGGCAGGAGGCGCCCGTCGAAGGGAAGGGAACGCTGCCAGGATTCAAAACGCGGATCGAGGGCGGCGCGGAAGCGGCCGGACCACATTTTGGCGGGTTGTTCGGTCATACGATCTCTACTCGCCTTTCGTGGTCCCGTTGTTGAGTCGCGGCATCTCCGCGCCTTTACTCAGCGTGATGAGGCCGGTCGCAGCGTAGCTCAATAGCTTGGCGCGCGTATCGGTAATATCCAAATTGCGCATGGTGAGCTGGCCGATGCGGTCGCGCGGGGAGAAGGCGGACTCGGTCTTCTCCATGCTGAGGCGCTCCGGGTGGAAGGTGAGATTGGGCGACTCGGTATTGAGGATCGAGTAGTCGTTGCCGCGGCGCAGCTCCAGAGTGACCTGGCCGGTGATGGGGCTGGCGACCCAGCGTTGCGCGGACTCGCGCAGCATGATGGCCTGGGAATCGAACCAGCGTCCCTGGTAGAGAAGCCGGCCCAGCTTGCGGCCGTTCTCGCGATACTGCTCGATGGTGTCCTCGTTGTGAATGCCGGTGATGAGGCGCTCGTACGCGATGAAAAGCAGGGCGAGGCCGGGGGCCTCGTAGATGCCGCGGCTTTTGGCCTCGATGATGCGGTTTTCAATCTGGTCGCTCATGCCGAGACCATGGCGGCCGCCGATGCGGTTCGCTTCGAGCAGCAATTCGACCGGATCGGAGTACTCCTTGTCGTTCAGCGCGACGGGGAAACCTTCTTCGAAGCGAACGGTCACTTCTTCGGGTTTGACCGCAACGTCGTCGCGCCATGAGGCTACGCCCATGATGGGATCGACGATGCGGATGCTGCTCGAGAGCTGCTCGAGGTCTTTGGCTTCGTGGGTCGCGCCGAGGAGGTTGGAGTCGGTGGAGTAGGCCTTTTCCGCGGACATTTTGTAGCCGAAGCCGGAACGCTGGAGGAAGGCGGACATTTCGGCACGGCCACCGAGTTCGTCGATGAAGGCGGGGTCGAGCCAGGGTTTGTAGACCTGCAGGCGCGGGTTGACGAGCAGGCCGTAGCGGTAGAAGCGCTCGATGTCGTTGCCTTTGAAGGTAGAGCCGTCGCCCCAGATGTTGACGCCGTCCTCCTGCATGGCGGTGACAAGCATGGTGCCGGTGACGGCGCGTCCGATGGGCGTGGTGTTGAAGTAGGTGACGCCGGCGGTGGAGATGTGAAAGGCGCCGGACTGCAGGGCGGCGATGCCTTCGCGGACGAGAGGTCCGCGGCAGTCGATGAGACGGGCATTTTCCGCGCCGTATTCGAGCGCTTTGCGGGGAATGGCGTCGTAGTCGGTTTCGTCTGGCTGCCCGAGATTGGCCGTGTAGGCATAGGGGACAGCGCCCTTTTGCTTCATCCAGTGCAACGCGGCGCTGGTATCGAGGCCGCCGGAAAAAGCGATGCCGACTTTTTGGCCGACCGGCAAATTTTCGAGAATCACAGACATTTCTTACAAAACCTCAGAGTGTTGCAGGGGCTAAAGCCCGCTTCTTTTTTCGGTTTTTCCGGCACGACTGAAGTCGTGCCCTGTTACAAAACACTCGGCCCGTGGTTCCTGATGTAGCCACGGATGAGAGGGACTACATCTGCTTCTTGCCTGCTCCCAGCAGCATGAGCAGCAACGCCTTCTGCGCGTGCATGCGGTTCTCGGCCTGATCGAAGACGACGGACTGCGGTCCATCGAGAACCGCATCCGTGACCTCGGCATTGCGATGCGCCGGCAGACAGTGCATGAAGACGGCCGACGGCGAAGCATGGGCCATGAGCGTCTCGTTGACCTGATAGGGCTTGAAGATGGGCGCGCGCTTGGTGGCCTCATGTTCGAAGCCCATGCTGGTGCAGACGTCGGTGTAGATCGCGTCGGCGCCGGTGACGGCACCCACGGGATCGTTGACGAGGGTGATGTTGGAGCCGGTGACGTTGGCGATGGCCCGCGCCTGCGCGACAATGTCGGCTTTGGGTGCGTAGTTCTTCGGCGTGCCCACGGTGCAGTTTGCGCCCAGCTGCGCCGCGGTCAGCATCAGAGAGTGGCACACGTTATTGCCGTCGCCAACATAGGTGAAGTGAAAGCCCTTCAGATCCCCGAAGCGTTCCTGCAGGGTCATGAAATCGGCAATCGCCTGGCAGGGGTGCTCGAGATCGCTGAGCGCGTTGATGACGGGCACGCTGGCGTACTGTGCCATCTCGGTGATGGTCTCGTGCGCGTAGGTGCGCAGGACAATGATCTGTACCCAGCGCTCGACATTGCGCGCGATGTCGGCGAGGGATTCGCGCTCGCCCAGCGGGGACGAGGTTTGATCGACAAACAGCGCCGATCCGCCCAGGGTATTCATCGCGGTTTGGAAGGTGAGGCGCGTGCGCAGCGACTGCTTCTCGAAGAACATTACCATCTGCTTTGCGTCCAGCGCCCAGCGGTAGGCGCCGGGATTCACCTTCACGTCATGCGCGAGGGCGAGGATGCCCGCCAGCTCTGTAGTGGTCAGATCGGCGATTGAACACAGGTCGCGGCCTGCAAGCGAAACATCAGGGCTGACCGCATCGAGTTCCGATACGGCGACGGTCTTAGTTGCCAATTTTCTTTCCTCCCGGAATTGGGGATACGGCAGCCTGCGCCGTCTGATCAGTCAGGATTTGGTTGAGTGCCGTCACACAGTCGTCGATGTGTGCCCGGGTGACGATGTAGGGCGGCAGAAAACGCAGCACGGTTTCGCTGGTGCGATTGATGAGGATGTGACGCTGCATCATTTCGCCCAGTACGGTCTTCGCCAGATCGGCCGAGTCCAGCTCGGCGGCCAGCATCAGGCCCATCCCTCGCACATCGGTGATCGCGGAATGCTGTTTCGCCAGATCGTCGAGTTTGGCGCGGAAATAAGTGCCAACGTCTGTTACATGATCGAGGAGATGTTCGCGCTCGATGGTGGAGAGGACCGCGAGCGCCACGGCGCAGGCGAGCGGGCCGCCGCCGAAGGTTGTTCCGTGCATGCCGGCGTGAATGGCCTGCGAGGCCTCTTCCGTGCAAAGCAGTGCGCCGAGCGGAACGCCACCAGCCAGGGGCTTCGCCAGCGTCGTAACGTCCGGCTGGATGCCGTAATGCTGATAGGCGCACCACCTGCCGGTGCGGCCCATGCCCGACTGGATTTCGTCGGCGATGAGCAGCGCTCCGGTGGAGCGAGTGAGATCGCGGGCGGCCTGCAGAAATTCCCGGGAGACGGGGCGAATGCCACCTTCGCCCTGGATGACTTCGACGAGGATGGCGCAGACATCGGAGGAGAACTTTGCCTTCAGATCCTCGACATCGTTGAAGCGCACAAATTCCACACCCGGCATCACCGGATCGAAGGGCTCACGGTACTTGTCCTTCCAGGTGGCGGCGACGGAACCCATCGTGCGTCCGTGGAAACTGTTTTCGAGAGCGAGAAACTTTTTGCCCAGAGGCTTGCCGTTCTCGCGCTGGAGCTTCGCCCAGGCGCGGGCGAGCTTGAGCGCGGCCTCGTTCGCTTCGGTGCCGCTGTTGCAGAAGAAGGCGCGATCCATCCCGGTGGCTTCGGTCAGACGCAGGGCAAGCGCCGCTTGTCCCTGGTGGTAGTAGAGGTTCGAGATGTGGATCAGCTTGCGGCTCTGCTCGACGATGGCGTTCTCGATCGCGGGATGCGCATAGCCGAGGGCGTTCACGCCGATGCCGCTGAGGAGATCGAGATAGCGGACGCCGTTTTCGTCGATCAGGTGCGCGCCCTCGCCCCGCTCGAACAAGAGTGGGTAGCGATCGTAGGTTCCGAGCAGCAGTGTGGACTCCGCTGCTTTGAGTTCTTCGAGTGTCATTTTCATCGTTATGTTCGCTCGCAGGGGCTAAAGCCCACTTCAGTAGGAGGCTTTTTCGGCACGACTGAAGTCGTGCCCTGATACAAAAGTGATCGCCGTCATGCCACCATCACCTCGGTGCCCTGATTCACCCGGCTGCTGCAGAGATCGGGCAACAGCTCAGCGACATTGGCGGGAAGAATGCGCACGCGCTTGACGCCGTTCAGCAGCGCCTCGCGGCACGCGCTCAGCTTGGGCAGCATGCCGCCGGTGATCACGGCATCGCGGGTCAGGTCGGCGATCTGGTCGATACTCAGCCAGCGCATGACGCTGCCGGCGGCGTCCATCACGCCCGGCACGTCGGTCAGGAAGACGAGTGCATCGGCTTTGCACGCGCCGGCGCAGGCTGCGGCCATCTCATCGGCGTTGATGTTGTAGTACTCGCCGTCGAAGCCCAGTGCGATCGATGAAATCACCGGCACCGCGCTCATCTGCCAGATCGCCTCCAGCCAGCGGGGATCGGCCGCAGCAATCTCGCCGACAAAGCCGAGATCGGGAGCCGTCCGCTTTTTCCGCGCGCGAAAGACGAGGCCGTCGCCCCCCGACAAACCCACAGCCGGCTGGCCATGGGAGCCGAGGGCTGCAACCAGCGCCTTGTTCACGCCTCCGCCCAAAACCATCAGCGCGGTGTCGCGCGTTTCTGCGTCGGTAATGCGCAGGCCGGCAACAAACTCGCTTTGTTTGCCCAGCTGCTTCAGCGTGCGGGTCAGCTGCACACCGCCGCCGTGCACGATCGCCACCTGATTGCCGTCCTTCACCAACTCGGCGATGGCTTTGGCGCATCCGTGCAACAGCTCCGGATTCTCCAGCGTTACGCCGCCCAGCTTGACTACGTATCTCATTTCAGTCCTTCCGCTTCATTCCAACCGCACATGAGGTTCAGGTTCTGCACCGCCTGTCCGGCAGCGCCCTTCAGCAGGTTGTCGAGGCACGAGACGATCACGCATCGTCGTCCGTCGTCGGCCAGATGGAAGCCGATATCGCAATAATTCGTATTCACTGAATACTGAATCTGCGGAAGCTGGCCGGCAGGGAAGACCCGCACCAGCGGGCTCTCCGCAAAATATTTCCGATACAGAGCCTTCACGTCGCCGGGCTGGTGAGGCTCCGCGAAACCTATATAGATAGTCGAGAGGATTCCGCGCGGAATCGGCAGCAGGTGGGGAGTAAAGACAATCTGTTCCGCATCCAGTTTCAGTTGCTCCAGCAACTCGCCCGTGTGCCGGTGCGAAAAAAGACCGTAGGCGGAAAGATTATCCGCCGCATGCATGAAGTGTGTCTTGGCCGTGGGAGCTTTGCCGGCGCCCGAAACTCCGGACTTCGAATCGCACACGATGCCGCGATTGAGATCGATCCATCCCGCCTCGACCAGCGGCTTGAGCGCCAGAATGATCGATGTAGCGTAGCAGCCTGGATTGGCAACGATGTCTGCATCGCGAATCTCATCGCGGTGCAGCTCCGGCATCCCGTACACCGCCTTTGCCTGCACTGCGGTCGCAACGGCAGAACCTTCATCGCTGAATTTATAAACGGCGCGATTCGTCGCTTCTGTGAGCCTCCAGGCCCCGCTCAGGTCGATGACCCGCAGCCCATGTTCCAGCGCCTGGGGAACCCATTCGCGCGATTGCTCATGCGGCGTCGCCATAAAGAGGACCTTCACTCCGCGGGAGCGCAGCAGGTCCCAGGAGAAGGGCTCTATGTTCAGGGCGCCCGGTCCGAGGCCGGTGCCATTGTTGTCCATCAGCTGAGGATGAATCGCGGCCAGCGGCTCCGGCGTGCTCTCGGCGCGTCCGAGGAAGAGCGGAGGCGTTCCCGCCAGCAGCGGATGGCGCAGCAAAAGCCGTGCCAGCTCCATGCCGGCGTAACCGCTCACGCCCAAAACGGCAGGGCGCAGGGCACCGGGCACAGGGCTCAGCGCGGCGGTTCCGGCTTGTGTTGCCACGGTCGAATTTTTCTTCAGTAGAGACATTTTTTCCGGAAATCCTGATTGACTCAATTCGTCACGCGACGCTGCATTTTTTCTGAGCTCTCGCCTGAGCTCTGCGCCCTGTTTCAGCCGATCATCCGCTCCAGCTTTTCCTTCATCGACGACGCCCTTCGCTGATCGGGACAGATGATCAGTACGGTGTCATCGCCCGCCAGAGTTCCCACCACGTCGCTCCAGGCCTCGTGGTCGATGGCCAGCGCCACGGGTTGTGCCGCTCCGTTCGTCGTCCGCAGCACCAACTGGTTCTGCGCCTGTTTCACCGCCAGCCCAAAGCTCTGCAGAACTTCCTCCACCGTGGGTTCTTCCTCTTCTTCCTCGGCGTGACCGTTGGGTGCCGCGTACCCATTAGGACCTTTGTAGAGACGCAGTTCGTGAACGTCGCGCGACAAGGTGGCCTGGGTCACGTCGCAGCCGCGGCGCAACAGCCGGCGCCGCAACTCGTCCTGGCTCGCGATCGACTCCGCTGCCACCAATTGGCGGATCAGATTGTGCCGTTCCTGCTTGCTCACTTCGAGGCTCATAGGCATGCGTTCACACAAAAAATGGCGGCCAGCCGCTTCTGCGGCCAGCCGCATTTCACTGTGTATAAAAATACAGGATTGGTGTATAAATATGCAAGGCGATTCTTGTCACGGCGGCACCACAGCCGTCCTGCGCTGCCGGCTCACCGCGAACGTCACTTTTTACACAGAAATTTCTTATTTCGCCTTCGCGCGAAATGGAAGGCCGTTATAGTTGGATATGGGAACGAGAAATTGTGTCGCTCCGGCCTCGTCGACCGGCGGCTCCCGGCCCATTCGCAGGGGCTCCGGTGCAAGTCTGATCGATGAGCGCTTCGATCACGAATCCTGCGGCGTGGGATTTGTGGCTACGCTCGACAACCAGCCTTCACACGACATCCTCGAGAAGGCTCTGACCGCCCTCTCCCGGCTCGCGCATCGCGGCGCCGTGGCTGCCGACGGCAAGTCCAGCGACGGTATCGGCATTCACACCGCGATCCCGCGGCAACTGCTTCTCGCTTCGACCGGCGTCATTCTCGATCCTGCGCACCCGCTTGCTGTCGGCATGGTGTTTCTGCCCACGGGAACCGCGGCGGCTTCCGCGGCGATTCGCGACCTCGAGCAGGCCATCACGGCACGGGGCTTCTCCATTCTCGGTTGGCGCGAAGTGCCCACTCGTCCCGAGATTCTCGGCGAGATTGCCGCTTCCACCTTGCCTGTCGTTCGCCAAATCCTGCTCAGCGATCGGACCCTCGGTTCCGTTTCCTGGCAGGAGCGCGACCGCCGCCTCTACCTGGCTCGCAAACAGTTTGAGCGCAGTGGCGCCGAGGGCTACGTATGTTCGCTCTCTTCGTCCTCGATCATCTATAAGGCGATGTGCGACGCGCGCCTGCTGCCGGATTTTTATCCTGATCTGGCCGACCCGCGCTTCGTCACGCCTTTTGCGCTGTTCCACCAGCGCTACGCCACGAATGTCGCGCCGTCCTGGGATCGTGCGCAGCCCTTCCGCATCCTCGGCCACAACGGCGAGATCAACACCATCTGGGGCAATCGCGCGCGCATGACCGCCCGTGCCGCGACGCTGCCGGACGAGCTGCGGCCCATCTTTACTCCGAGCGGGTCCGATTCGACCAGCCTGGATGAGGTGATCGAGATGCTCGCCCGCAACGGCCGGACGGTCGCCGAATCGGTGCGCATGGTCATGCCGCCGGGGGACACCGGCCGCCATTCCGCCTTCCTTGCCTATCACGGGGACTGCATCGAGCCGTGGGATGGTCCGGCCGCCGTCGCCTTCACCGACGGACATCTCATCGGTGCGGCACTGGATCGCAACGGCCTTCGCCCTTGCCGATTCTTCGTCACCGAAGACCACCTGATTGTTGCCGGCTCGGAAGCCGGCCTGGTCGATCTCGATCCCGAGAAGATTGTCCACAGCGGACGCCTCGGCCCCGGCCAGATGCTGCTGGCGGACCTCGAGAATCACGCGTTCTATGAGGACGAAGAACTGCAAGCGCTGTTCGACCGCTCCGCACCGGAATACGAAGCGCTGCTCGAGAGCGCGACTCTTGAGTCAATCGCGCAGATCCCGGCGGTCGATCCCACGGAGCTGAACCAGCTGCACCTCGGCTTTGGCTACACCAAAGAAGACGTGAACATGATCCTGAAGCCCATGGCGATGGACGGCAAGGACGCCGTTTGGTCCATGGGCGACGACACGCCCATCGCGCCGCTCGCACGCACGCCGCGCCCGGTCTACGCCTTCTTCCGCCAGCGCTTCGCTCAGGTCACCAATCCGCCCATCGACTCGCTCCGCGAAGCCTGCGTGATCCAGCTGCACACGCGTCTCGGGCCGTGGCCGCACGTCCTGAACACGCGCGAACGCCTGCCTGGTCTCTCGCTCAAGTCCCCGTTTCTTTCTCTGGCGCAGATGGACTCGCTCCACCAGCGCAAGCACGATCTCGCTGGCGATCTGCCGCTGGCTGTCCTCGAGTGCGTCTTCAATCCAGCCTGCAATCTGTTGATCGCGCTCGACGACCTCTGCAGCAAGGCGATCGAACTGGTCCGCGGTGGCGCAGCTGTCCTTCTTCTTACCGATCGCGGTTGCGGCGAGCAGGCTATCCCGATTCCCATGGCCCTCGCGACGGGCGCTGTGCACCACGCACTCATCCGAGGTGGCGAACGCGTCAAGGTCGGCCTCGCCGTGGAAGCCGGTGACTGCCGCGACCTGCATCACGCGGCCGTGCTCATGGGCATGGGCGCCGGCGCCGTCTGTCCGTGGCTCGCGCTCGAAACTGCGCGCCAGATGAATCCCGAGAAGGGCGAAGGCAATCTGCTTCACGCCTTCGACCTTGGCCTCGCCAAGATCATGTCGAAGATGGGCATCTCGGTGGTCGACAGCTACCGCGGCGCGCATCTCTTCGATTGCCTCGGCCTCAGCAAAGAAGTCGTCGAGCGCTGCTTCGAGGGCACGCCCGCTCCGCTGGGCGGCATCGGATTCCCCGAACTGGAAGCGCAGATCCGAGAGTTGTGGCTTGGCTCACACGGCGGGGACGCCGGTCCGGAATCACCGGAAACAGGCGACGGCGGACCGCTCGTCACGGTCGCGGCCACAAAAGATCTGCCTGACTACGGATGGGTGCGTTTCCGCAAGGCCGATAAATCCGAGCCGCACGGATGGCAGCCGCAAACCGTTCGGCTCCTGCAGACGATCACGGGCGCGACCAAGGCGGGCGCATCCGCTGCGCCGGACGCTGCCGTGGCGTGGCAGGCCTTCACCACCCAGGCCACGGAAAAGCAGCCTGCCGTCCTGCGCGATCTGCTGGAAGTCCGCGCGGCTGCTGAGCCCTTGCCGGTCGGCAAGATCGAGGCTGCACAGAACCTATACCGCCGCTTCATCGCGAGCGCTATGTCGCTCGGCTCGCTGAGCCCCGAAGCTCACCAGACCATCACCGCCGCAATGAACATGCTCGGCGGCCGTTCGAACACCGGCGAGGGCGGAGAAGACCCCGCCGTCTACGAGCCCGGCGCGCAGTTGCCCCTGGTCGGCAAATCCTTCCCGTCGGAACTGCTCAACAACAAGGTCAAGCAGGTGGCCTCCGCTCGATTCGGCGTGACAGCCGAGTACCTGATGCACGCGGAAGAGCTGGAAATCAAGATATCCCAGGGCTCCAAGCCCGGCGAAGGCGGCCAGCTTCCCAGTCACAAAGTCACGGAGCTGATCGCTCGCCTGCGTCACGCGCAGCCTGGCGTTCAGCTCATCAGCCCGCCGCCACACCACGACATCTACTCCATCGAAGACCTGGCGCAGCTGATCTACGACCTCCGCCGCATCAACCCCAAAGCTGCGATCGGCGTGAAGCTGGTCTCCGAATGCGGGGTCGGCACGGTCGCCGCCGGCGTCGCCAAAGCCTACGCCGACTACATCGTGATCGCCGGACACAACGGGGGTACCGGCGCCTCTCCGCTGTCGAGCATCAAATATGCCGGCAATCCCTGGGAACTGGGTCTGGCCGAGGCTCAGCAAGTTCTTATTCGTAACGGCCTGCGTGGCCGCGTGCGTTTGCGCTGCGATGGGGGCCTGCGCACGGCCCGCGATATCGTGATCGCCGCCCTGCTGGGGGCAGACGAATTTGCCTTCGGCACGGCAGTGCTGGTCGCGCTGGGCTGCGACATGGCCCGCCAGTGCCACCTGAATACCTGCCCGACCGGCATCGCCACGCAGAAACCCGAGCTGCGCGCCAAGTTCCGCGGCAAGCCGGAGCACCTCGTCCGCTTCTTCGAGGGGCTGGCCGGCGAAATCCGCGCCCTCCTCGCCGAAATCGGTCTGCCCTCGCTCGATGCGGCGATCGGCCGCACCGATCTGCTCGAGCAGGCTCGCTTCGACGGCTGCCTCGACCTGACGCCAATGCTCGCGGCCCCACCCGACGGCGGGACCGCCGGTGCAAAAAACTGGCAGGGTCAGCGGAACCTGCGTCCTCAGGATCACGCTCCCATCGACGACGCGTGGGTCGAACCGGCTGTCGCGGCCTACAAAGCGGGCGAGCCCTTTCTGGTCGACGCGCTGATCGCCAATGAAGATCGCACCTTTGGTGCAAGGCTGTCCGGGGAACTGGCTATGCTGCAATCCGCCGACATGTGGCCAAAGGCCCCGCTCAGCTTCCGCCTCACCGGCGAGGCGGGCCAGTCTTTCGGCGCCTTTGCCGTTCCCGGGGTGGAGCTGATCCTCAAAGGCCTTGCCAATGATTTCGTCGGGAAGAGTCTCTCCGGCGGCGAGATTATCCTCCGCGGCCAGGGACGCGCCGCGCTCCAGTCCGAACTCCACACCATCCTCGGCAACGTGGCCCTTTATGGAGCTACCAGCGGAGCGCTGTTCGCCGCCGGGTGCGCGGGCGAGCGCTTTGCAGTCCGGAACTCCGGAGCGCTGGCGGTTGTCGAAGGTGTTGGCGACCACGGTTGCGAGTACATGACCGGCGGCCTCGTCGCGGTGCTTGGCGCCACCGGCAACAACTTCGGCGCAGGGATGACCGGCGGAGAAGCCTGGGTCTTCGACGAGGACGGCCAGTTCCTCACCCGGTCCCGTTACCACGCCGGGTTTCTGACGCCCGAGCCCTGGGCCAATCTGGATGCAACGGCCAGGGAAAGCATCTTCGGACTGGTGCAGCTCCACGCCGAAAAGACTGCCAGCACCCGAGCCTTCTGGCTGCTTTCGAAATGGGAGGAGCTCGCGCCTCGTTTCGTCCGCCTGACGCCCAAACCGCAGGCATGACCGATACCCGCGCAGGCCCTTTCCGGGCTGCGTGGGGCGAATCCCGAAGGTAATGTTCGCGCAACCATCCGCTGGCCAGATATCTGCAAAATTGGATGTATCCTTGACTCAACCCGCGGAATCAAAAGACGGGTTTGTCATAAGTGGCCATGTTGCATTCCTCTCCCTCTGCGCGTCGCCTGATTCCTGGGCTTCTTCTCGGCTTCCTGATCCTCCAGGGCTGCGGCAAGTTCGTACACCACACAGCGCACGAGTACGTCTACGTTTGGGCTCGCGGCACCTATCTGCGCGATCGCGTCGCCGCCGTCAGCAATCGCGTCGCCGAGGTCACCAACGGGCAGCGCCTCCAGGTGGTCGAGCACGGCCGGCGTTTCCTCAAAGTCAAAACCGAAAAAGGCGAAATCGGCTGGATTGAGGAACATGGCGTCATCGATCAGTCCACCTACGACAAGTTCACGCAAATGGTGCAGGACAACGCCAAAACGCCGGTCGTCGGCTCGGCTGTGCTGCGCGAAGACTACTGGCTGCGCGATGCTCCCGGCCGGACTTCCGATCGCTTCTACCTGCTCCCGGAAAATGAAAAGCTGCAGCTCCTGAAGCGCGCTTCGGTGCCCCGACCGACGCCTCCGCAGGCTCTCCCTTTGGCTCTGGAACGGCCCGTCAGCAAGACGCAACCGGAAGGCCCGCCACCGCCGAACCTGGAAGACTACTGGCTCGTGCGGGACAGCAGCGGTCATGTCGGATGGGTCCGCGGACGCACCCTCGACGAAGATGTCCCCGATGCGATCGCCGGTCTCGCCGAAGGCCAGAGGATTGTGGGCGCCTACGTCCTGAGGAAAGTGAACGACCCCGGTGCCAACGTCCAGGGGGGGCAGGTCGCGGAATACGTGGCCTTCCTGGCACCGTGGAAGGACGGGCTGCCGTATGACTTCGACCAGGTGCGCGTCTACACCTGGAACACGAAGAAACATCGTTATGAGACCGCCTACCGCGAGCGCAATATCGCCGGTTATTTGCCGATTTCTGTGACGGCGGCCTCGTCCGCAAACCAGCAGACGCCGCGGTTCTCCTTCCGCGTTGCCACCAGCGATCAGGTAGCTCTCGATCCCCAAACTGGCATGGTCGATCCCGGAAATACTGCCACCGAGACCTTCCGCATGGATGGCGTTGTTGTTCATCGGGAAGGCGAAGCGCCTCCGCGCCCGGCGCTTGCCGCTACCCGCCACCATGGCGGATCCCGCCACCGGCGCCACTGAACTTCTCCCCGTGAGTCCGGGCTTTAGAAGCGGTGAAATATCTCAAAAGGCTCCAGTTAACTAAACCGGTAACATAGACTTATTATTTCCGCGTGTGGCCCCGAATGTTGCCGAAAGGGTTCTGGAACCCGTATCTTGGTTACACACCTTGACGGTGGGTGCGGCGCCATTCAACTTTGGGCTTCGCTGCAGTTTTTCCTGCTGTTGCGGTTTCACCGTCGAGCAAATAAAGGGCAAAGGAGATCGGCTCATGGAAAGCAAGCCGGCACAGAACATTCAGGACACCTTCCTGAACACCGTTCGTAAAGATAAGACCCCCATCACGATTTATCTGGTGAGCGGTGTGAAGCTCACCGGGAAAATCCGTTCTTTCGACAAGTATTCGGTGCTGCTGGAGAACAACAGCCAGGAGCAGTTGATTTTCAAACACGCAATCTCCACGGTGGTCAGCACCCGCTCGGTCCTGCACGGAGAACATCGTCCGCCGCATGCCCCGCAGGCCGGACCCGTGGCGGTTTCTTCGCCCCAGGCTGCGCAGGAGGCGTCCGGCTCCTAACCGGGCGCCGGTTAACGCATCCGCGACGATCTTGAATGCCGTTCAACGCGACCGGTACGACCGCTGAACGTGCTCTGCTGGTGTCGGTCGTTCTCGGGACGACGCGCAGAGGCCCGACCCGCGGCGCCGCGCAGGCTCGGGATGCGGCCAGCTCCACGCCTGGCCTGGCTCCCGTCATTCGGGGCGATGAGGATTCCCGCTTCGCCGAATTCCGCGAGCTGGTTCTGAGTGCCGGTGCGACTCTTGCCGCCGACCTCGTGCAGCATCGCCCGAAAGCTGACCCGGCAACGCTGATCGGCAGCGGCAAAGTCGAGGAACTCTCTGCCGTCGCTGCATCGTCTCAGGCCGATGTTGCCATCTTCGACCACGACCTGAGCCCCACCCAGCTGCGCAATCTCGAAGCGGCGCTGCCGTGCCGCGTCATTGATCGCACCCAGCTCATCCTGGACATCTTCGCCCGGCACGCCCGCACTCGTGAAGGCCAGCTGCAGGTCGAACTTGCTCAGCTCGAATACATGCTCCCTCGGCTGACGGGGCGCGGCAAAGCCATGTCCCAGCTCGGCGGTGGCATCGGCACCCGCGGACCCGGTGAAACCCAGCTCGAAACCGATCGCCGCCGGATTCAACGGCGCGTCCAGCAGCTGCGCGGCGAACTGGAAGGCGTCCGCCGTATCCGCACCCAGCAGCGCCAGCGTCGCGAGTCCGTTCCTGTGCCCACTGTGGCCCTCGTTGGCTATACCAACGCGGGGAAGAGCACGCTGTTCAACGCGATCACCCGCGCCGGCGTTCTTGAATCCTCGCGCATGTTCGCCACCCTCGATCCCAAACTCAGCGCTATTCAGCTTCCCAGCCGCAGAAAAGTCCTTCTTTCCGACACGGTGGGGTTTATCCGCGACCTCCCGCACACGCTTGTGACCTCATTTCGCGCCACACTCGAAGAAGTCCGTAAGGCCGAGGTGCTCGTCCATGTGCGCGACGCCTCCAGTCCGATGAGTGAGGAGCACAAGGCTGAAGTGGAGAAGGTGCTTGCGGAACTGGATGTTCTGGATAAACCCCGCCTCGAAGTCCTCAACAAAATCGACCTTCTGAGTGAAGAAGAACGCGCCGCTGTCGAAA
This sequence comes from uncultured Acidobacteriaceae bacterium, assembly GCA_963796895.1. GTDB lineage: Bacteria > Acidobacteriota > Terriglobia > Terriglobales > Acidobacteriaceae > Palsa-343. Next base: position 946,075 of record CAWCNN010000006.1, on the reverse strand, counting down.
ACAGAGGTGGCCGGGTGATCGCGACCTCTGCACGGGATCGCATCGGGCTCGAATCTCTGATGGAGAAGCTGGACGAGGAACTGGTGCAGGATCCGATTCTGGAGCAGCGTCTGCAGATCCCGCAGTCCGAAGGAGATGCTTTGGCGGCCCTCGAGGCGGGAGCGGTGATCCGCGACCGCGAGTACCAGGGGAACCTGGTGCAGATGACCGTAGCGGGTCCCGCGTCGCTGCTGGGCCGTTACCGCCGATTCCGCGTGAATGTCCGGAAGGCCCCGCAAACGAAGCAAACCGGATGATGGAGAGTGGTGGGTATCTCCGATCACCCGGTTCGCCGACCCTGATCCGGGTCGAGGTGGTATCCTCATTCTACGCCGGAACCCCGTCAGGTCAAGCTCGCAGACGTCGATTTTTTCATCGACGAAACCAGTCGATCCACGCCGGAGGGGGCCCCCGACGTCAGGGGCGAATCGTAAGTGTCTTTCGTCATTTGACACCCAAATTTTGCGTCTGTTAGAACCAAGAGTTCCACTGAGCCTTCCCAGTCGCCCCCGACTGCTACCGCCGGACATTCATGGACGAATTGCTGAAACAACTTGGCGATCTTGCGCTCGGTGCCGTACCGACCGCGATCCTGTTTATTGTGTTGGTTTTGGCCTACCGTTTCATCCTCTACGGCGCTCTGATGAAGGCCCGAGAGGAGCGCCGCAGCCGCACCACAGGCGCGCTGGAAAAGTCGCGACTCGCGATCGGCCAGGCCGACGTCCGCACCCAGGAATACGAAGCAAAGCTTCGCGCTGCGCGTGCCGAGATTTTTCGCGGGCGCGAACAGCGCCTCCAGCGCCTGAACGCCGACAAAGATGCCGCGCTCGCAGCGGCTCGCCAGACGGCCCAGCAGCAGGTCCAGGCGGCTCAGGCCGCGATCGGCGGGCAGTCCGAAGATGCTCGCAGGCAGATTGAGGCTTCCGCCAACCAATTGGCTGCCCAGGTGCTTGCCGCAGTCCTCCCGGCAGCGGCAGCGGAGAGTTCCCATTGAAGATAACGGCCCGCATCCTGAGCGCATTCCTGTTGGGTGGTCTGCTGGCGGTTCCCACGGCCAGACTGCACGCCCAGACCCCTTCTTCTTCGCCAAAGCCGGGCGCCGAGCACATGGACGAGCCGGAGACGACTTCGGAGGTCGAGCAGTATCGTCATTCCTCGACCGTCCAGGCCATCGCCCGTTTTGCTCACATCAAAACAGAAACCGCCGCCGAAATCTTCGAGGACTTCAACTCCGGCGTTCTCCTCCTCACCATCGCCTGGCTGCTGTTGAAGTTTCTGCCGAAGATGTTCCGGAATCGCTCCGAGCAACTCCAGAAGGATCTGATCGCCGCCAGGCTGGCCACCGAGGATGCCAATCGGCGCCTCGCCGAAGTCGAAGCTCGCCTTCTCAGGCTCGATTCCGAGATCGGCGGCTTCCGCCACCAGATGGAGCAGGATTCCGTTCAGGACGAACAGCGTATGCGTGCTGCCCTCGAAGCCGAGCGCGAGCGCATCGTCGCCTCCGCCGAGCAGGAGATCACGGCCGCCCAGGCGACCGCGCAGCGTGAGCTGAAGAAATTCGCCGCCGACCTCGCCATCGACAATGCGATGCGCCGGATTCAACTTTCCAATGACACCGACCGCGCGCTCATCCGCGAGTTCGGCAAGAATCTCGGCGGAAATTCGGGAGGGAAGGCATAAATGTCGAGCTTCGCCTCCCGCTACGCTCGCGCGCTGGCCGATGTCATCTTTGAGACCAGGCTCGACGCAAAAGCCGTACAGCAGCAGCTGAATGATTTCGCTGCTGCCTGGCATGAGAGCCGCCAGCTGCGCGAGTTCTTCCTCGACCCATCGTTTACCGTCGAGGACCGCGTCGCTTTCCTCGATAAGCTCAACGCAAAGCTCAAAATGTCTCTGCAGGCGCGGAACTTCATCGCCGTGCTGATTCGCAACAACCGCATTGCCGGCCTCGACGATGTTCTTGCCGAGTTCAGGCGCGAACTGAATCAGCGGCTGGGCATCTCGGAGGCGAAAGTCATCTCCGCTCGCAAGCTCGAAGAGTCCGAGCGCAGAGAGCTGGAGAAGCAAATCGCAGGCCTCACCGGCGGCACGGTCGAGGCGCAATACGAAGAAGACAGCTCCCTGCTGGGCGGCGCCGTCGTCCAGGTGGGCAGCACCGTTTACGACGGTTCAGTACGAGGGCGGCTCGACCGCCTCAGAGAAGAACTGACCTCCGGCTGACCTGATCGGAAGAACAGCGGAGCAGAACGAGATTCAAAACAGGAACCCACAAGCATGGCGCAAATCAAAGCAGACGAAATTACAGCGCTCCTGAAGGAGCAGATAGCCAATTACGACGCCAAGATGCGGGTCGACGAAGTCGGCACCGTGATCACCCTCGGCGACGGTATCGCCCGCCTCCACGGCCTCGACAAGGTCATGTCGGGCGAGCTGCTCGAGTTCCCGCACGGCATCGCCGGCCTGGCCATGAGCCTTGAAGAGGATCAGGTGGGCAGCGTGCTTCTGGGCGACTACACCGAAATCCGGGAAGGCGATCAGGTTAAGCGCACCGGCAAGATTCTCAGCGTCCCCGTGGGCGATGCGATGATCGGCCGGGTGGTCAATGCCCTCGGTCAGCCCATCGATGACAAGGGGCCGGTCCAGACCAGCGACACGCTGCCGGTGGAACGCCTCGCCCCCGGGGTCATCGACCGCCAGGGCGTGCGCGAGCCGATGATGACGGGCCTGAAGGCCATCGACTCGATGATCCCCATCGGCCGCGGACAGCGCGAGCTGATCATCGGCGACCGCCAGACCGGCAAGACCGCGGTGGCGCTCGATGCGATCATCAACAACAGGACCAACGACCTGATCTGCATTTACTGCGCCATCGGACAGAAGCGCTCATCCATCGCCCAGGTCGTTCAGACGCTCGAAGAGTACGACGCGATGGGGCATACGATCGTCGTGGCCGCATCGGCCTCCGAGCCGGCCCCGATGCTGTACCTTGCTCCGTACGCGGCATGCGCCATCGGCGAGTACTTCCGCGACAGGGGCAAGCATGCGCTTGTGATCTATGACGATCTCTCCAAGCACGCCATCGCTTACCGCGAGATTTCGCTCCTGCTCCGCCGTCCGCCCGGCCGCGAAGCTTATCCCGGCGACGTCTTCTATCTCCACTCGCGCCTTCTGGAGCGCGCCTCGAAGCTGAGCGATAAGCTCGGCGGCGGTTCGCTGACCGCGCTGCCGATTATTGAAACGCAGGCCGGCGACGTCTCCGCCTATATTCCGACCAACGTGATCTCCATCACCGACGGTCAGATCTTCCTCGAGACCGATCTCTTCAACTCCGGTGTTCGTCCCGCGGTTAACGTCGGCCTCTCGGTTTCGCGTGTCGGATTTTCAGCCGCCATCAAGGCGATCAAACAGGTCGGGTCCACTCTCAAGCTTGATCTCGCGCAGTACCGTGAACTGGCTGCCTTTTCCCAGTTCGGCAGCGACCTCGACAAAGTCACGCAGAACCAGCTCAACCGCGGATCGCGCCTCACGGAACTGCTGAAGCAGCCGCAGTTCCATCCCCTCCGCGCCGAGCAGCAGGTGATCATCCTCTTCTCCGGAACCCAGGGCTATCTCGACGACCTGAGGATCGATCAGATTCGGGCTTTCGAAGACGGGCTCTACCCCTACCTCGATTCGGCGCAGTCGCAGCTGCTGAATGACATTGCCACGAAGAAGGCTCTCGACGACGATCTCCGCGGCCGCATTCATGCCGCGCTGAAGGAGTACAAAGCCAACTTCCTCGCCGAGCACGGTGACGCGAAGCTGAAGCAGAGTTCCGTGCAGCCGCTCAGCCCGCAGGAAAAGAAGAAGGAGCAGGCGCAAAAGGCCGAGCCGGTGGCCGCCGCGCACTAAACCGGACACGAAACTATGGCCAACGTTCTCGATTTACGGCGCCGCATTCGCAGCGTTCGCAACACGCGGCAGATCACCAAGGCCATGAAGATGGTCTCGGCGGCCCGGCTGCGTCGCGCGCAGGACCGCACGGTCTCTGCGCGCCCCTACGCTGCCATGCTGGCCAGCGTGCTCGAATCGCTGAAGCGCCGCGCCGATATTTACGATCCCGAAACCGGCGAAGTGCGGCACCCTTTGCTCCTCACCCGCCCGGAAAAGCGCATCCTGCTCGTGGTCGTTTCCGGCGACAAGGGTTTCGCAGGCGCCTTCAACGCCAACATCTTCAAAGCCGCGGCCAATTTCATGGCCGAGAACTATCAGAAGGAAATCGACATCGAGGCTATCGGCCGCAAGGGCCGCGAACTTTTCCGCCGTCGTTATCCTGCCGCGCAGTTCTCCGCGTCAGGTGAAGAACACGAGCGTCGCGAGCGCCAGCGCGTCGGAGCCATCGAAGTCCTCGAGGCCCCGGCCGCGCCCCTCGACAAAATCGACTACGACGCCATTCGCAAGGTCGCCGAGGAGATCATCGAGCTTTACACGCACGAGGAGATTGACGCCGCTTACCTCGTCTACAACGAATTCAAATCGGTTATCCAGCAGCGCGTGGTTGTCGAGCGCGTCCTCCCCATCCTCTCGCTCAGCGTTCAGGAAATCGAACGCGCCGAGGAGCCGACGCTGGAAGAGCGGGAGCGCGCGGCGGAAGCCGCGTTGTCCGCCGGCGTGAGCCTCTATCCGCACGAGGCCGAAGCGGCACAGAAACAACTCGAGGATGAGGCAAAAAACTTCGGCACTTCTGAAGTCGACTACATCTATGAGCAGCCGCCGCAGGAGATCTTCGCCGACGTGCTGCCCCGCTACGTTACCTCCCAGCTCTATCACGCGGTGCTGGAATCCATCGCCGCCGAACATGCGGCCCGCATGACGGCCATGGATTCGGCCACTAACAATGCTTCAGAAATGATCGACGCCTACACGCTGCAGATGAACCGCGTTCGTCAGGCGGCGATCACCAAGGAAATCATCGAGATTGTCAGCGGCGCAGCCGCGCTTTAGACGAGAGAGATATGGCAGAAAACATCGGAAGAGTTGTACAGATTTCAGGTCCCGCGGTCGACGTGCAGTTCGAAGAAGCGACCATGCCTCCCATCTACGAGGCCTTGCGCGTGGTCAGCGACGGCTTCACCGTCCCATTTCCCATCAACGTGATCCTTGAGGTCCAGCAGCACCTCGGCGAAGGCCGCGTGCGCTGCGTCGCCATGGAAGCCACCGACGGCATGGTGCGCGGTATGAAGGCCATCGACCAGGGCGGACCCATCACGGTGCCCGTCGGACGTGCGACCCTGGGACGCGTGCTCAACGTGATCGGCGAGCCGGTGGACGAACTGGGCCCGGTCAACGCGAAAGAGCGCAAGCCGATTCATCGGCCGGCTCCGGCGTTCGACGAGCAGTCCACGCACGAAGAAATGTTCGAGACCGGCATCAAGGTCATCGACCTGATCCAGCCCTTTCTGAAGGGCGGTAAGATCGGCCTCTTCGGCGGCGCCGGTGTCGGCAAGACCGTCATCATTCAGGAGCTGATCAACAACGTCGCCTCCCAGCACGGCGGCTTCTCCGTCTTCGCCGGGGTCGGCGAGCGTACCCGCGAGGGCAACGATCTCTGGCACGAAATGCAGGAATCGGGCGTGATCGACCTGAAGGACTTCAGCAAGTCCAAGGCCGCGCTGATCTACGGCCAGATGACCGAGCCCCCCGGTGCGCGCCTCCGCGTCGCCCTCACCGCCCTCACCGTCGCCGAGTTCTTCCGCGACGAAGAAGGCGCAGACACGCTGCTCTTCATCGACAACATCTTCCGCTTCACTCAGGCCGGCTCCGAAGTCTCGACGCTCCTCGGCCGTATGCCATCCGCTGTCGGCTACCAGCCCAACCTCGCCACCGAAATGGGCGAACTGCAGGAGCGCATCACCTCCACCAAGCGTGGATCGGTCACCTCGGTCCAGGCCGTCTACGTGCCGGCCGACGATCTCACCGACCCCGCGCCGGCGACCACCTTCGCTCACCTCGACGCCACCACGGTTCTCTCGCGTCCGCTGTCGGAACTCGGCATCTACCCCGCCGTCGATCCGCTGGCCTCCACCTCGCGCATCCTCACCCCGCGCATCGTCGGTCAGGAACACTACGACGTCGCTCAGGGCGTGAAGCGTATTCTGCAGCGCTATAAGGATCTGCAGGACATCATCGCCATCCTCGGCATCGACGAGCTTTCCGAAGAGGACAAGATCACTGTGGCGCGCGCGCGCAAGGTGCAGAAATTTCTCTCTCAGCCCTTCCATGTGGCGGAACAGTTCACCGGCATTCCCGGCAAGTACTGCAAGATCGCCGACACGGTGCGCAGCTTCAAGGAAGTCATCGACGGCAAGCACGATGACGTGCCCGAGCAGGCGTTCTACATGCGCGGCACCATCGAGGAAGTCCTCGAAGAAGCCGAAAAACTGAAAGCGACCGCGAAATAGCCATGCCCGATCAGTTGAAAGTCCGGCTCGTCACTCCCGAGCGCATCCTCGTCGACCAGACCGTGGACGCGGTTGAAGTGCCGGGCAAGAGCGGCTACTTCGAGGTTCTCTACGGCCACGCGCCGATGCTTTCGGAGATCGGCGCTGGTGAAGTGCGCCTCCATGGCGGAGAGGCCGGCGATCAACGCTATGTGGTCGCCCGCGGCTTCGTCGAGGTGCTGCCCGAGCGGGTCACCATCCTCGCCGAAAGCGCGCAAAGACCTGAGGAGATCGACTCCAGCGCGGTGCAGCAGCAGATGCAAAACGGCCAGAAGCTTTGGAACGAGGCCGGCGACGATGCGGAGAAGTACGCCCGCGCCAACGAAGCAATCGCCGAAGCCGAAGCCAAGCTGCAAAGCGTCGGGGCCGGGAAGCACTAGCTCAGGTGGTTCCCGCCCTCCGGCGTACTTCCAATCGCCCCCAGACCGGCTACTTGTTCCCAACCGGTTTGTAGCCCGAGCCTCCCGCCTTCTTCATCGCCGCCACTGCTTCCTCGCCCGTCATCAACGGAGTGGTTTTCACACTCTTACAGGCGCCGCCTCCGGCGATGGCCATAGCAAATGCGGCTGCGCTCACGTTGTCGGGCATCTCATAAATGCCGACTACGTCGTAGTCGCCAAACGAAAGATACAGCTTCCCCGGCTTGCCACCGAGCTTCTTCACCACTTTGCCGATGGCTTCGGTGCGGTCCTGCGGTTGCGCGACCAAGGCGGCCACGGTCTCAGGTGTGTACGCGACCTGCACAAGATAACTGGGCATGGGAATGCCCCCTTTCTAATGGGAGGTTCAGGATTGGACTTCTGGAGGAGCGGCCCAGTATACGCCCATGATCGAGTTGGCCGCGGTTTTATGGCTTCGGCCCCAAACCGTCCTTCACTTCTTCCGAGATCACCAGAAAACTCTTCAGATTCGCCGCTCCAAAGGAAGTAAAGAACGCCACATCCGCAGCATCGCGCCCCGTCGCCATCAGAACGCGCCCGATCCTCGGCAAATTGTGGCGAGCATCGAATGTCCACCACCGATTCTCCAGATACACCTCAAACCACGCGCTGAAATCCATCGGCGTATCCGAAGCGGGAACCCCAAGATCTCCCAGGTAGCCGGCAACATAGCGCGCCGGAATTCCCAGCGCGCGGCAAAATGTAATCGCCAGGTGCTGGAAATCGCGGCACACGCCCTGCCGCTCCGCGAACACATCGAGCGCTGTCTTCGTGGGGCGGGCAAAGGAATACCCGAACATCACTTTGGCATGTACCCAGTTGCAAATGGCCTGCACTCTCCCCCATCCGGGCACCGTGTTGCTGAACAGATCGAAGGCCGCGGGGGTCAGGCTGTCGACCTCGCAATAGCGGCTCGGCAGCAGGAACCGCAGCACCTCATGCGGCAGCTCGGCGATCGGATGTGCGACTGCCTCGGCTCGAACCGGATCGGGCAGTCCGGGATCTTCAAATAAAAAATCGTTCTTGAGCCGCAGCGTCCCCGCCGGGGCCAGGAATCTTGTGCATTGGTTCCCAAAGGAGTCCGTGTACTCCTCAACGGCGATCTGGGGCTCTACCTTGACGTGGTCCGGCTCCCGCAGGCCCGGCGCCCGCGACGAATGGACGCGCAGCTGAGCCACGCAGGCCACCGGTTCCGGAATGTCGAACTGCATGTCATAACCCAGGCGAAGGAGCATGGGGCCTCGTTCTGCTTCCGCAATCACCAGCGTGTGCGACGCGGTGATCTTAAGATGTACTGGCCGCCCCCGAACGTTGGTCGATCGTCTTTGAATCGACCCCGAAAGCTGTCACAATGGCTCAACGGCCCACATCGCCCAGGGAGTGAAAACCAGCTGCATGACCTACTGTCTTGGCATCATGACACAGGAAGGCCTCGTGATGGCGTCGGATTCGCGCACCAACGCCGGATTCGACGACCTCAACATCGCGCGCAAGATGCACACTTTCTCCCAGCCGGGCGAACGCGTGTTCGTGGTGCTCTCGAGCGGGAGCCTCTCGCTCAGCCAGTCCATCATCAATTTGTGCCGCGCGCGTTTCGGGTCCGGCGAAGGTCTTGCCCGGGTCGGCAGCATGTATGAAGCGGCCCGCGAACTCGGGGAATGTGTGCGCCAGGTAGCCGAACTCGACCGCGCGGCACTCGAACGCGACAACTACTCCTTCAATGTGCATCTGCTCCTCGGCGGCCAGGTCCGCGGCGAAGAACCCGCGCTCTACATGATCTATCCCCAGGGCAATCCCATCAGCGCTACGGAAGAATCGCCCTTCCTGCAGCTCGGCGAGTATAAATACGGCCGGCCTTTGCTTGATCGCGGAGTCGTCTTCGGTTCCACCAGCCTCATGGTCGCGGCCAAATATGCGCTGCTCTCCTTCGACGCCACCATGCGTTCAAACGGAGCGATCGGGCCGCCTATCGAGCTGATGCTCTACCGCAAAGACAGCCTCGCCCTCGATTGCTATCGCAAATTTAGCCAGGGGGATCCCGAATTGCAGACTATCCACGCGCGTTGGGAGCAGTCCCTGCGCCGCGCCGTCGAAGACCTGCCCGAAATCCACTTCGCCAGTTCGCCGCTGGAGGAAACCGCGCAGACTCTGCTGATCTGAGCCGGAGCAGCGGATCTGATCCGGCTATTCGCCGAACGCCTTTTTAATAAAGGTCACGATCCGCTGCCGTCCGTCAAAGCCATGCCATGGCTCCGGGCTCGGCGAACCGAAGATTCCGCCCGCCAGCGGCCCGTGATCCTCCCGCGGATACTGCACCATCTCTACCGGCACGCCCATTTGTCGCAGTGCCCGATACATTTCCTGGCTCTGCCCCAGGGGATCGGTCCGGTCGCTCTCTCCCTGCAGCAGCAGGAACGGCGTCTTCGCCTTCGCCACTGTGGCCAGCGCGCTCTGCCGCCAGGCACTTTCAGCGTGATCCCACGGATACCCGCCATAGAACCACCGGTCGTAATAGGAACCGGCCTCAGTCCCGTACTCGCTCTGCTGATCGGTGACCGGAGCGCCGCTGATGATCGCCTTAAAGCGGTCCGTCCGTCCCTCCACGAACGCCGCCATCTCGCCGCCGTAGCTGTAGCCCATCAGCGCCATCCTGTTCCCGTCGATTGGATACTTCGCCAGCACGGCGTCGACTCCCGACATGATGTCGCGATAATCGCCGCCGCCCATATCGTTCTTGTTGGCCGCCGCGAACGCCGCGCCCGCCCCCGTGCTGCCCCGCGGATTCGTTCGCAGCACCGCCCATCCCTGGCCCAGCAGAAATTCCGTCAGCGCATTCCAGTTGTCCTCAAACGCGCCCGTCGGCCCTCCATGCACATCCACAATCAGCGGAACCTTGTGCTTCGCGGCCTGCGGCGGCAGATACAGCACGCCCTGAATCGTGAAGTTGTCGCTCTTCCACGACACCGGCTGCGACGCCACTGCCGTCCAGTCCGCCGGCAGCAGATTCGGTGTCTGCAGCACACGCCCCGCCTCGCCCAACTTCTCCGAATAGTAGAGCGCCATCGGTTTGTCGCTCGACGAGCCCAGCCAAACCCAGGCCGAGCGCTTCGCATTCGTGTTGAACTGCGACACCGTTGCCGTCTCAAAGTGCAACGGCTCGTGCTTCTCCCCTTCGAACCGCATCAGTGTCGTGTGAAAGCCCAACTCCACCGATTCCAGCGCCGCGTTCCCATCGGCGATCGGCTCCTCATGTCCGATGCTCCCGTCCAACCCATCGCTCAGATCGTCGATCGGACCACCCGCCGCCGCCATCTCATACAGATCGTCGTACCCCGGCGGCGCATCGGCCTTGCTCTGCGCCAGCAGGTAGATTCGGCTCCCATCCTGCGACCATGCGGCCGCCCCAATCGTCGCTGGCGCTGCTTTGATCTGCTTCGGATGCTCCGTATCAGCGATCGCGACCACCCACACCGTTCCCGCTGGCTGCAGATCGCCCGCCTCGTTCATCCCCTCAGCGATCGCCACCATCTTGTCGCCCTGCTCATCCCATGCAACCCGTGACACATCCGGCGGCACAGCGGTTGCTGTGATCTTTCCATCGGCCGGATCGAGCAGATACAGCCGCGACCCATGGGGATTGTGGTTCACCCAAACAGCATCGGCCTTCTCGTCATGCTCCTTCTTTTCGCCCGGCGTCTCCGGATCGCGCACGATGATCGCGATGTGCTTCCCGTCCGGCGCGATGAAGTATCGCGAGACATCCGCCTCCACCGCTTCGGCCTTCCCCTCCTTCTTCTCCGCAGCATCTTTTTTTGCCGGGGGGATCGCGTCCGGCTCCTTCGACTCATCCACCGGTGGCACAATCTTCACATCGAAGGGATGCGCTTCGCCCCCATTCATCGGAAGACGGTACAGCTGCGTGTGTTCGCCGCGATGCGCCAGGAACAGAATGCTGCCGCCATCCGGCATCCACTGTCCCTGGGATTCGCCCCGCTTATCGCTGCTCGGAGACCACGTCAGCTGCCGCGATGTGTTCGTCTTTACATCCACAAGCCACAGGTGGGTCTTGCCGCCATCGGCCGTCGCGTCCGCGATCTGCACCAGCACCTGCTGCCGGTCGGGAGACAGCTTCGGCTGCGCCATCGAGCGCACGTGCCTGAGGTCCTCATTGGAAGGGAAGTGATCCTCGGCTCGTGCGTAGCCGATGGAAAACGAGACAAGGCAAACGGCTGCCAGGACCGCGCATCCTGAGTTTTTCAGCATGAACAGAAGCATATCGCAGCGAACCGCAGGCCCCGAGCTCAACCGTCACTTTAAACTGAGAGCATGCTGCATCTGCTCAACGCCATCCCGGCCGGCCAGATCCGTCTCATCGTGTTCGACCTGGATGGAACCCTGATCGATTCGCGCAAAGACCTCACCAACTCCATCAACGCCATGCTCACGGAGTTCGGCCGCGACCCGCTTCCCGAGGAGATCATCGCCACCTACATCGGGGACGGCGCCGGCATGCTGGTGCGCCGCGCCCTCGGCGATCCCGAAGACGAGCCGCTCGTCGAGAGCGCGCTGCAGCATTTCCTGGCGTACTATCGCGAGCACAAACTCGACTTCACCTACGTCTATCCCGGCGTCTTCGAGTCTCTCGATGCTCTGCGCGTCACGGCGAATGGTATATCGCGCAAAATGGCGGTTCTCACGAATAAACCGGTCGGCCCATCCGTCGCCATCTGCGATGCGCTCGGGCTCAGCCCGTATATGTTTCGCATTTACGGCGGCAACAGCTTCGCCACCAAGAAACCCGACCCCGAAGGGCTCGGCACGCTCATCCGCGAGGCGCAGGTGGCGCCCGGCGAAACGCTCATGATCGGCGACTCGAGCGTCGACATTCTCACTGCCCGCCGCGCCGGCGCCTGGGTCATCGGCTGCCGCTTCGGTCTCTCCTCCCATACCGTTGAGGACATCCCCAGCGACTGCCTCGTCGACTCCGCCGCGGAATGGGCGCAGGCTCTCTCGCTCGAGATCAAAGCCTGCGCCGCAGACGGCCGACCGCTGACTGCCGGATAGGTTGCCCACCATGCAGCGAATTTACGCGGACAATCGGTCCGTCGTGAGCCTGCGCTTCGCATCCCAACAAGGGGTATGCAGCACATCCCACGAAGTGCGAAGGAGACAAAAACAATGAGAATCGCAAAACAAGCGACCGTTCTTGCATTAGGCCTTGCATTGGCGGGCGGAACCACGCTCGCCCTCCATGCGCAGGAGGGCCCGCCCCCACCCGGAGCCTGGCAGCCGGTTGAGCCCGAAGGTTCCTGGTCGCATGCATGGCACAGTGGTTTCCACGACGGCATCGAGGCCGCACGCCACGACATCGACGCTCGTCGCCAGCCCGATCCGGACCGTCATGACACCTTCCGTCATCCGGACCTTCCGCGCGACCAGCGCCAGGATTTCCGCGAGGGCTTCCGCCGCGGCTACCATATGGCCTATGACCATATGGGGCATCACCACGATCACGATCGAGACGACTATCCGCGCTAGTCCATAAACTCCTGCAAAAAAGGGGGCCGTGCGCCAGCCGGCCCCCTTTCTTTTTCTGCGACAACTCGGCTTTTGGGGTCTCACCGCTGGGGCTTTTGCACGGAGCGAATCGGGCGGTATTTCTCCATCTCCTAAAATCAATCTGTGGACTTTCAGCTAGTCAGCGACTACAAGCCGCGCGGCGACCAGGGCCGCGCCATCGAAGAACTCGTCACCGGTATCGAAGGCGGCGAGAAACACCAGGTCCTGCTCGGCGTCACGGGCTCCGGTAAGACTTTCACCGTGGCCAAGATCATCGAGCACCTCAACCGTCCGGCGCTCGTCCTCGCTCACAACAAGACCCTCGCCGCCCAGCTGTTTCACGAATTCAAGCAGTTCTTCCCCGGCAACGCCGTCGAGTATTTTGTCTCCTACTACGACTATTACCAGCCCGAAGCCTACATTCCCGCCGGCGACCTGTACATCGAGAAGGAAGCCACTATCAACGAGGAGTTGGACAAGCTCCGTCTTTCCGCCACGCGCTCGCTTTTCGAGCGCCGCGATTGCATCATCGTCGCCTCGGTGTCGTGCATCTACGGCCTCGGCTCGCCGGAGGCCTACTATGGCATGCTGCTGCTGCTGGAAAAGGGCCAGCGCATTCGCCGCGACGACATCATCCGCCGGCTGGTCGAAATCCTCTACGAGCGCAACGACGCCGACTTCCGTCGCGGCACCTTCCGCGTGCGCGGCGACGTGATTGAAGTCTTTCCCACCTATGACGAGAATGCTTACCGCATCGAGCTTTTCGGTGACGAGATCGACTCGCTCGCCCAGATCGACCCACTTTTCGGGACGGTGAAGCAGAAGTATGCCCGCCTTCCCATCTACCCCAAGAGCCATTACGTCGTGCAGCCCGAGCGCCGCAAGACCGCCATCGAAACCATCCTCGAAGAACTGGAGTGGTGGGAAAAGGAACTCGAGAATCAGGGCCGCATGGTTGAGGCGCAGCGGGTCCACCAGCGCACCCGCTTCGATCTCGAGATGATCAAGTCCGTCGGCTACTGCCACGGCATCGAAAACTACTCGCGCCACTTCTCCGGACGCTTGCCAGGCGAGCCGCCGCCGACCCTGCTCGACTACTTTCCGCGTGACTATATGCTTTTCATCGACGAATCCCACGTCACGGTTCCGCAATTGCACGGCATGTGGCACGGCGATCGCTCGCGCAAGCAGAACCTGGTCGATTACGGATTCCGCCTGCCCTCCGCAATGGACAATCGCCCTCTGAAGTTCGAGGAGTTCGAAGGGCGCACCAATCAGATCGTTTACGTCTCGGCGACGCCAGGCCCCTACGAACTCACGAAGTCCGCCGGGGTTGTCGTCGAGCAGATCATTCGGCCCACCGGCCTGATCGATCCCGAGGTCGAGATTCGTCCCGTCCGCGGGCAAATTGACGATCTGCTGCACGAAATCCGCGACCGCGCCGCAAAGAACGAGCGCGTCCTCGTCACCACGCTGACCAAGCGCATGGCCGAAGATCTCGCCGGGTACTACTCGGAGGTCGGTGTGCGCTGCCGCTACATGCACTCCGAAATCGAGACTCTGGAGCGCGTCAAGTTACTCCGCGACCTCCGCAAAGGCGAGTACGACGTGCTCATCGGCATCAATCTTCTACGCGAAGGTCTCGATCTTCCGGAGGTGTCGCTGGTTGCCATTCTCGATGCCGATAAGGAGGGCTTCCTGCGCTCCTCCGGTTCGCTCATCCAGACCATGGGGCGCGCGGCGCGGCATTTGAGTGGCCGGGCGATCCTCTATGCCGACAAAATGACTGATTCCATGAAGCAGGCCATCGGCGAAACCGACCGTCGCCGCACTGTACAGCGTGCCTATAACGAGGAGCACGGCATCGTGCCGCAATCCATCATCAGCCATATCGATATGTCGTTGGCGAAGATCCTGCAGGCCGAGTACGCCGATCTTGCCGAAGAAGTGGAAGAGATGCCCGAATTCCAGAGCCAGCAGGACCTGAACAACTACATCGCGAAGCTTGAAGTCGAGATGCGCGAGGCGGCAAAGAAATTTGAATTCGAGAAAGCGGCAAAGGTGCGCGACACGATCAAGGAACTGAGGACGAAGGAATTTCTGTTCAGTTGAACGGGTGAACGAAATCCGGGTGCCCCATTCAAGCCTGATGTTGGCTGGAGTGGGCCTTTGCTCCATTCCTGAACACCAGGAACAGCGGCACACCCAGCAAAATAATTCCCGTGCCAATCAGCGAGTTTTTCAAATTCTCCGCGTAGGAGTACACCAGCAGCACTGCAGCGGCGACGATGAAGAGTGCCGGAATGACCGGGTATCCCCACACGTGGTAGATCTTCTCTCTCGTATCGCGGCGCCGGTAGAAGAAGATGGTCGTTGCCGTAATCATGTAGAACAGCCACTCGGCGAAGATCGCCAGCTCAAACAATTGCTGGAAGCGCCCGACCGCCAGCAGCAATCCGGTGGTCAGCAGCGCCTGTACAACCAGCGACGTTGAGGGGCTCTGAAATCGCGGATGCACATCCGCCATCCGCCGGAAGAATAATCCATCCCGCGCCGCGGCGAAGGGAACGCGCGCGCCCGACATAATCGTCCCATTCAGCGTGACAATAATGCTTACCGCCATGGCGATCGAGACCAGTCCCGCGCCCCACGGCCCGGTGATGGCTGCGAGCGCGGATACGGCCGGCCGCGGCGACGCCGCAATCTGAGCCGCCGGCAGAATGTACTGGATCGCTGCATTCGTGGCCATGTACAGCACACCCACGATTCCGAGTCCCGCGATCAGCGCCACCGGCAAACTCCGCCCTGGATTCCGCACTTCTCCGGCGACCATGGTCAGATCGTTCCATCCGTCGTAGGCCCACAGCGCTGCGATCAGCGCGATCATGAACCCGCCAAACCCGCCATGCGCGCCAATGAATTTCGTTGCGAAGTTCCCCCAGTGTCCGCCCAGCGATCCGAAACAAATTCCGGCGATTGCGACAATGAGCACGCCCTTCAGCCACGTGAACACCAACTGGAAATCGCCTGCCTTGCGCATGCCCAGGTAATTCAGGCCGGTCATCAGCCAGGTCGCGGCGATGGCGAACACCTGCGACCACAGCACCGCAAAGCCGAGGTGAAAGGCCGTCCCATCGAGCCAGTGGAGCGCCGGGAAGATGGCCAGCGTCCGCGCCAGTCCGGTGGTCACGCTCGCAATCGACGCCGGCTTGGCGACCGCGAACCACGTCCACATGTAAAGAAATGCCGGCATATCGCCATACACACCGCGGATGTACACATACTCGCCGCCGGCATAGGGGAGCAGAGTGCTCAACTCCGCATAGGTCATCGCGCCGAACAGCGAGAGCAGTCCGCCCGCAATCCACGCGAGATACACCAGGCCCGACGAGCCCGTCGCCCGCATCATTTCCTGGGGGACAAGAAAAATGCCGCTGCCGATGATTGTGCCCACCACGATGGCTGTGGCGTGCGAGGTATTCAGCACCCTCGGCAGATCGGGTGCTGCGTTCGGAGCGGTCCGGTCAGGTATGCTTGGCAGGGAGGAGAGACCTCAGTAGTAGAACTTGAAGTCCTTCCAGTCTGCCGCATACGTCGATTTTCTGCCATGGCAAAGATAAATCGGCTTGATCTCCCATGGCATCGACAGCGGATTGTCCATCCGGTCGGCGACCTCGCAGGAGGCGAAGCCGGCACGCGTGGACGGCGGACCAAGATCGATCATCACCTGGCCCGTGTATCCGTGCGGTCCCCACAGCCAGTAGCTCTGATGACCGCTGATGGCAACGGGCAGGCCGTACTTCGGCCCCAACAAATTGATCGCGCTCGCCTCGCCATAATTTCCCGCGTAGATCCCCGTAACGGCGCGTTCCTGCGGGGGCAGGGAATTGTAGATGCGCGCCACCTTCTCCACCATCTCGTGCCAGCCGAACCGATCCGCATAGAACTGCGGCAGGATCGTCGCGTCATGATTCTCGGTATCCTTCGGCGTGAATCCGACTCTCTTCTCGTACGCCACAAACTCCCTGGGCGGCAGAACCGGAATCGAAAACGGCACGGCTTCGACAAACGCAAGGCAGAGCAGGATTGCGTAAGCCACGCGCGTAACCTTACGCCACCTGGGCACGTGCGTCCCCTGCAGCAAGCAAACGCCTCCCGCCGCGTAGTAGATGACATAGATCGGCGCCAGGTAATAGTCCTTGGCGTGCAGCGCCATCATGATCAGCAGGAACACCGGATACAGCACGCCGAGAAAGAGAAACGGCCGCGCCCTCCGGGCAAACAGCAGCCACGCCACGCCGCTGATCCACAGAGGGAAGGTGAACGGGTTCAGCATCATGATCTGGCCGCCGATAAACTGCAGCGGAGGCAGCTTCACATCCTTGTTGCTCTTCGAAACGCCCACCAGCCATTCCAGCGTCGGCCAGTGGTAGTGCGCCTCCCAGAGCAGATTTGGCAGAGCCAGCGCCACGATGATCCCCACCGCGACGGCAAACCACCGGCTCGCCAGGATGCGTCTCTGCGGTGTCAGCAGCAGCGCGATCAGAACTGCAACGAGAAAGAAAACCTCGTTCCACTTGTTCTCGATGCCGAGCCCGGCGCTCACGCCCAGCACGATCCACCAGAAACGAACGATGCCCTCACGCCCCGGCACTCCGTGTTCCTGCACGATGCGCACCAGCGCCAGCGCGCAGGGAATCCAGAACACAGGCTCAAAAGAGTTCATCGAGAGAAAGCTGTCGATCCCCAGGTAAACACCCGCGACCGTCACGGCGAGCATCGCCAGCGCCGCGGCCTTCCGGCTTCCACCCAGGGCCCAGACCAGGGCACCCGCGAGAAAAACCTTGAACGCCCCCGCCATTGCGGAGAACAGTCGCAGCGACCACATGTGGTCGTACCCAAAAAGCAGGTTCGTCAGGCGAGCCTGGAGCGCCACCATGGGCGGTTGGTCCACATAGCCGAAGGCCAGATGCCGCCCGCAGATGAGGTAGTACATCTCATCGCGAAAGATTCCGTAGCCGGCTCGTTGCGCCAGAATGTTGCCGACGATCTGGATCGCCAGCTTGAGCGCCGCCATTGCCAGGCAGATCCCGACAAAGCGACGAAAGCTCTGCCGCTGATCCGTGGCAGCCTCTGTATTCGTTGTCAATGTGCTCATAGAAGACCGGGTCGGTTGCAATTCCCGACTCTTCCGTCAGAATACGCACCGCGCTGGCAAAGGTTCCACGCAGCCATTGCAGTTCCGTCTCCCGAGGCGAACAATTATCCCGATCGGAGGATCGCGCGTGGTCATCATCTTTCACGATCGCCGGCATGCCGGGCTCGCGCTGGCCCAGATTGTCTACGACGAGTGCGCGGACGAACTTGCTGCAGGCGGTGCCATCGTTCTCGGTCTGCCGCGCGGCGGAGTCCCCGTCGCTTTTGAAGTCGCCCGCGAACTCCATCTCCCCCTCGACGTCTTTGTGGTGCGGAAACTCGGCGTGCCCGGCCAGGAAGAACTCGCGATGGGTGCCGTCGCCAGCGGTGGAGTCATCGTAATGCAGGACGACGTTGTCCGCGCCTACCGCATTCCTCAGGAGACCATCGAGGCTGTCGTTGTCCGCGAACGCCGCGAGGTCGAGCGCCGCGAAGCTGCGTATCGCGACGGCCGCCCTCCGGCCGTCCTGGCCGACCGCATCGTCTTCCTCGTCGACGATGGGCTGGCCACCGGATCGACGATGAAGGCGGCGGCCCGCGCTCTGCGTCCCATGGCTCGTCGCATCATCGTCGCGGTGCCGGTCGCCGCTTCTTCTACCTGCGAAGAAATCCGCCACGAGGCGGACCGCGTCGTCTGTATCGAGTCGCCCGAACCCTTCCACGCCGTAGGAGAGTTCTACCGCAACTTCGATCAGACCACGGACGACGAGGTGCGCACCCTGCTCGCGCAGGCTCGGGAAGCCGCTCCCGGCGTCGCCTCCCGTCCCTCCGCACTGTCGTAACTTCACCGCGCCAGGCCTGCACCGGGGCACAACTGCTGACGCGGCAGTTCGCGCTCCTCGCACCGATGTTGTATGGGCGGTTCCTCTCGTCGCCGCCTAGACTGGCGTTGCATCACAAGGGCCAGCGCAGGCGGATCGGAAAGACATGGAACATCTGAGAGATTCGCTCGGGACGATTTGGATCATCTGCACCCTCGTTGCCGCGGCGTTTCTGGGAACCGACTTCATCCTCCACGAGATTCGCACCATCATCCGCCATCACCGCGACTCGGGCACGAAATAGCCGCTACCGCCGGCCGTCTTCCGGTTCACTGCTAAAATCTTTTCAATGCCCTCGGTGGTCCGCACCCGCGGCGCCATCGGAACCGGGCGGTTAGCTCAGCTGGTTAGAGCGCCTGCCTTACAAGCAGGAGGTCGCAGGTTCGAGCCCTGCACTGCCCACCAAATTAATTTCAAAAGGACTTACAGGTTCTGCTCTCTCTGAGCGAGGTTCTAAGGCGGGTAGTATTTTCTGTCTAGCCTCGGCCCGCAGCGCAGATGCGGTATTTTGGGTAGTCATGGCGACCTGTAAATATTGCGGCAAGTGGCCTGGCTTCTTCGGTGATGTGCATCTCGATTGCGCTGAACAGGCACGGAGACCACGACGCGTCATCGCGAATCGCGATCCGCTCCGTATCCCGCAAGGATTCCCCTCCGGTTCGCATCCCGATGGTTCCGGCACGATTGTGGAAAGCTTCCGCCCAGATTCCTGAATCGAAGCAAGAGAGGAAATCAAAATGCCAATTCAACTCAGCGAGGACAGCGACGGCAGGTTCCTGGTGATCCATGTCACCGGGAAACTGGTGAAGGCGGATTACGGTCAATTCGTTGCGGAATTCGAGCGACGCCTGAAAGAGCAGGGAACGCTCCGAGTCCTGTTCGACATGACGGGATTGCACGGTTGGGATGCCGGCGCTATGTGGGAAGACATCAAGTTCGACGTGAAGCACTTCGCCGATATCAGCCGCCTGGCCATGGTCGGCGACAGAAAATGGCAACAGGGCATGGCGGAGTTCTTTAAACCCTTTACCAAAGCCACCGCGCGCTATTTCGATCGCGCCGCAATTGCCGACGCCCGGAGCTGGCTCACCGAACCCTGATCCCCGGGGAGCCTGTCTCGGAGGGTCAGGACGTGTTGGCCCGTCGCCGTATTGCATCATCGCCTGGATGGGCTGGATCGCAGCACCTCGGACCCACCGCCCCTTCCTGACAGAACCCAGTCTCGCCGCCTCCGGCAATGCGATAATCAATCCAGAATCCCCTCCGAGACCCCTCGCCAGAACCCTCTCCGCGGGATTCGTAGTTCTATGCGCCGCTTTCTCTCCCTCCGCGATTTCGACTGGACGCTTCTCGCCTTTGTCCTGCTCCTCTCCGTCATCAGCGTCTTTGAAATCTACAGCGCTACCCTGCACACCAAATTTCATGGCTTCCAGAGAATGCAGATTCTCTGGATCGCCGGCGGCCTGGTCGTGATGTTCATCATGTCCGTCATCGACTATCACAAACTGCTCAGCGCCGTTTACTGGATCTACGGCTTCTGCCTCGTGGGCCTGGTCGCAGTGCTCGCTGTCGGCACGCGCGTCAACGGCGGCAAACGCTGGATCAAACTTCCTGGCGGCGCCCACTTCCAGCCCTCCGAATGGGTCAAACTGGTTCTCATCCTGCTTGTGGCCCGCTACTTCAGCAATCTTGCCGGCCGCGAACTCTCCTGGAAGGACATCTTCAAAGCCGTCGGCTTCGTTGCTGTCCCCATGCTGCTCGTTCTCAAGCAGCCCGACATGGGTACCGCGCTCACCTACACCCCCGTCCTGCTGGTAGGACTCTTCCTCGGCGGCATCGACTGGAAAAAAGGCGGCATCATCGTCCTGGTCAGCGTTCTCGCCATTGGCGGAATCTGGAAAAGCGGGAAGGTTCTCAAGCCCTACCAGAAAGCGCGCCTCACGAGTTTCATGAACCCCGATGCAGATCCCCGCGGGACCGGATACCAGATCCTGCAATCGAAGATCGCGGTGGGCGACGGCGGAGTCTTCGGCCGCGGCGCCAACCGCGGGACCCAGACCCAGGGCGACTTCCTCCCGATCCCTTACACCGACTTTATCTTTGCCGCTTTCAGCGAGGAGCACGGCTTTGTCGGCGCGATCCTTGTGCTCCTGATATACTTTTTAATACTGATGCGTTTGATTCAAAACGCTCAGACAGCCGCAGACCTGCCAGGTTCGCTCCTGGTGATGGGCGTGGCGGCGGTGCTTATTTTCCAGATCGCCGTCAATGTCGGAATGGTTCTGGGGCTGATGCCGGTTACCGGCATCCCTCTTCCTCTCATGAGCTATGGGGGATCCTCGGTACTGTTCACATTCCTGGCTCTTGGCATGGTCATGAACGTCCGCATGAGCCGCTTCGTGAACTGATCGGCGAAACAGATTTTTTTGTAAGGACTGCCCGCGGTGCGGGCGTTGTTGAACGAAGTTTATTAACCGGCCAGGTGGATCGAAACGGGCCGGGCAGGATCAGGAATGAACGCGAACCGATGGCTAACGACCCCGCCATGTTTGGCTGAAGCGGTCACATCTTCGCGCGTGAACGACTCTCCGGAAAGAATGCGGATTCCCAGCAACATCTCCCTCTCCATCTCCCCTCACCGAGGTCGAGGCGGCACGGGCTTTTGCGCGCAATCTCCCGGACTTTCTTCCTTCAGCCCCGTTCTGCTCCGCTAGCCCGCTCGTTCCGCCCTGGCATTTTGAGGCGGAATGGCAAAGGAAATTTGCATCTCCAGCACGCCGCATGAAACGCGGCTTGCAATTCTTGAAGACGATCAGCTCGCTGAAATCTACTACGAGCGCGAAAATGAATACACACTAGCCGGCTCCATTTACAAGGGCCGCGTCACCCGCGTCCTTCCCGGTATGCAGTCGGCGTTTGTCGACGTCGGCCTGGAACGCGACGCCTTCCTCTACGTCACCGATTTCCTCGAAGAGCAGGAAGAAGATTCGGCCGACTTTGAGCGCGCCGATTCCGGCGGCAACGCCCGCCGTGGTCGTGAGGCCCGCGAGCCTCGCGAATCCCGTCCCATCACCTACCCGTCCGAGGGCGATCTCTCCGCTGCGGAAGCAGCCGCGCCCCCCCGCCGAGCCGACCGTGGCCCCGACCGCCCGGACCGCGGATCCGATCGCGGTGCTGATCGTGGTCAGGATCGCGGCGATCGGGACGAAGCCGGCGGCACTCGCCGCTGGCATGGCCGCCGTGGCCGTCGCTTCCGCGGAAAAGGCCCCCGCAGTGAACAGACCTCCCTCGAATCTCCTGAAATTGTTGCGGAGGCAACTGCGGACGAGCCGATCGCCCAGCCCGAGCGCGGCGCTCCCGGCGGCATGGCCGCGCAGAATCTCCCCATCGTTCTTCCTGGCGAATCGCTTTCGAAGTACGGTGGACGCGGCGAGTCGAAGCCGGCCTCCGGTGCGACGTCCAGCCGCGGCCCGGCACCGGCACGCGGCGGCAGCAGTTTCAAACCGTCCACCATGGTGGAAGTGCCCACAGGCTGGGACGGCGGCTCCATCCTTCCGGGGGAATCTCTCTCCCGCCATCGCCGTTCCGAATCTTCGGGCAACGGTGAGCCCGTCGCAGCCAAAGTCCCAGCGGCCGAGCCGGTCGAGCCGACTGCGGAAACAGCATCCACTGGACACGCAGCGGCAGCGGTCGTGACCGAGGAACCACCGGTGCACGAAACGGCCCCTTCTCAACAGGAAGCCGTGTCGCAACATGAAATGGTTCCGCCCGCGGACGAAGACGTCGCGGCCGAGGAACTCGGCATCGAAACGACAGAAGAAGAAGTCCACGAATACGAACCTGAACAAGCTTCTGCTTCCCACCGTATTGAGTCCCCCCGCAGCGAATTCCGCTTCACGGTCGCCGAGGAGGAAGAGGAAATTGTCGAAGAGGAAGTCGGGCCTCCTGCCTCGTTCACCGAGCCCGAAACCGGGCCTGAGCCTGAGCACAATGTGCACGCGGAGCCGTTCGGTGATGCGCCGCATGCCTCCGCAACCACTCCCGCTCCCTCCGGCGAAATCTCTGCGGAAAGTGAAGTCGTGCGACAGCTCTTCGGCTACGCACCCGGTATGGGTGTTCTCGAAGAAGAAACCATCGACGAAGACGAGTACGATTTTGAGCCGATCCAGGGTCACCATGAAGAGCATCTGAACGACGAACTGGAAGAGGAAACGCTCGATCAGGCCTCAACGGTCGGTGAGGCCGTTCGGGATGTCCACATTGAGAAGCGCCTTGGCTACAATACCTCCGCGGAAGCCGAGGAAGATGAAGACGTCGACGAGCCTGAGACCGGATTTGCCGAGGCCGACGAAGAGGAGTTCGAGGAGCCGGAATTCGGCGAAGAAGACGCGACGGCAGAGCCCACCGAAGAAGCCGGTCAACCCGCCGCTGCTCCACGATCCCCGGCGCGCCGCGAAGATCGCCGCTTCGGTCGCCGCGGGGGTGGTCGCGGCCGTCAGCCCGGACGCCGCCAGGGTGGACGCCGCCCCAGCATGCAGACTTCGAATCTGCCCATCATCAGCGAACTGCTGAAGCAGGGACAGGAAATCCTCGTCCAGATCGCCAAGGAGCCGATTGCGCGCAAGGGCGCCCGCATTACCAGCCACATCGCGCTGCCCGGCCGCTTCCTAGTCTTCATGCCCACCGTCAACCACGTCGGTGTCTCCCGCAAGATCGCCTCCGACGAAGAGCGCCAGCGCCTCAAGCGAGTCCTCATCGGTGAGAAAGGCAACGCTCCCGGCGGCTTCATTGTCCGCACCGCGGCGGAAAGCGCCAGCGACGACGATCTCCGCGCCGACATTCGCTTCCTCATCAATCTGTGGACTGAAATCAAGCAGCGCTCCGACGCCGGCAAAGCGCCCGCACTCATCTATCACGACCTCAATCTGATCGAGCGCATCCTGCGCGACCAGGTGAGCGAGAGCTTCTCCACCATCTGGGTCGACTCGGAATCCGAGTACGAGCGCATCGTCCGCTTCCTGAACCGCTTCTCGCCTTCGCTGGTCCGGCGGGTCAAGCTCTACACCAAAGACACGCCCCTCTTCGAGCAGTTCGGCATCCAGGAAGAGATCACCAAAGCCCTCAAATCCAAGGTCTGGCTCAAGTCCGGCGGCTCCATCGTCATCAATCAGACCGAGGCTCTGGTCGCCATCGACATCAACACCGGCAAATACGTCGGCAAGACGGCGCGTCTCGAGGACACCATCCTCAAGACCAACCTCGACGCCATTCCCGAAATCGTGCGCCAGATTCGTCTTCGCGATCTGGGCGGCATCATCGTTATCGACTTCATCGATATGGATGAACGCCGCAATCGCCAGAAGGTCACCCAGGCGCTCGAAGATGCCCTCCAGGCCGACCGCGCACCTTCGAAGGTTCTCCAGTTCAACGATTTTGGACTGGTGGCCATCACCCGCAAGCGGGTCAAGCAGTCGCTCGAGCGGACCCTCAGCGTGCCGTGCCCGGTCTGCACCGGTACCGGCATGGTCAAGAGTCCCATCACCGTGGCCAACGAACTCTGGATCGAAATGCGCAAGATGGTGCGTCACTTCGAGCGCGGCGACGTCATGCTGCGCGTTCACCCCGAAGTCGTCAAGGTGCTCAAGGCGAACAATGCGAAGTGGCTGAATGAACTGGAAGAGATGATCGGCAAGACCATCCTCGTCAAAAGCGATCCGGCTCTTCCTCCGGAACAATTCGA
Source organism: uncultured Acidobacteriaceae bacterium (assembly GCA_963796895.1). Lineage (GTDB taxonomy): Bacteria > Acidobacteriota > Terriglobia > Terriglobales > Acidobacteriaceae > Palsa-343. Next base: position 921,801 of record CAWCNN010000006.1, on the reverse strand, counting down.
TATCCAGGGCTAGAATGTCTTTGGTACTCCGGGCCCGCTTCGGCGGGCCCCGGCACACGTTGGCACGCTGATCCCGGCTGATGCGACTCGAAATTCCCGAAAACGCATCCTAAAGTGAAACTTGGGACCAAATTCCGTGTCCAAGTACTTGGTAGGTTTCGCCCGTTTTTAGATTCGCATCTTCCATCAATTTGAGGTGTTTTCCATGGTCGCGAACCGTGATCGTTACATCCCGCTGCTGCGGCATATGCTGATTGCTGCTTCTGCTGTCGCTGTCGGTTTTTCGCTGAGTGCGGCAGCCCAGACTTCCTCCTCCGCGGAACACTCGGCGGACGGACAGGGGTTCTCCAGCTCCGCAGCCTACAGCGCTTCGCTCTCTGCCGATTCGCTGCTGGGTGGCTCATCGTATGCCGAACCGGGCGCTTCTCCGCAATACGGCGGCAACCGTCGTTCCTCCTCTTCTTATCCCAGCTACGAAAGCCGCATGAGCCACATTGCCTTCGAGGGCGGCTTCGGATTCAGCGTCCCCATCGGCAATGACACGCACTACTCGAAGACGGCTCTCAACAATGGCGATCTCAGCCCCAGTGAAGGGTTGGGCTACGCCGTCAATCTGGGTGGTGGCTGGAACTTCACCAAGCGCTACGGGGCGCTGCTCGAATATCAATTCCTCCGCCAGGGGATGCCCAGCGATTATCTGAACGCCCTGGAGACTGCGAGCGGGAATACCGGTTCAGGCCTCGGCGGCAACGTCAATACCTGGTCCCTCACTATCGATCCCATCATTTACCTGCCCATCAGCAGCAAGAGCGGCGGTTATGTGACGGGTGGCGGTGGCTTTTACCGCAAAGTCAGCAACTTCACCCAGCCCGTGCAGCAATGCTCCTTCTATTACGGCTGCTATGGCGTGCCGGTCACGGTCGCCCACTTCTCCAGCAATCAGGGCGGCGCGAACCTGGGCGTTGGCGTCTACCACAAGATCTTCGGAGAAGACAGCAACGCGAAGCTCTTCGCTGAAGTCCGCTATGTCTTTATCAACTCTCCGAGGGCCGATCAATCCAACAGCTACCAGGGATCGGGCACCGAGGAACTGCTCCCGGTCACGTTCGGCATTCGCTTCTGATTTCAGGCAGCGGGCCAGTCCTGGTCTCGGCCGGGACTGGCCCCTGCGCCGTAATCTGAAGCGAACATCCCTCTCCATCCATCTCGTTCCGTCATCAACGCAAAACGATCTGTTCCGATCAGGGCCCCCGATCTGACGCTGTGAAATCGTCCCGCATCCTCGGTACGTCGGCTGCTCCGCTCGTGCTGTCCCTGTTCCTGGTTCTCGGCTGCGGAGTTACGTATGGACCAACGCCGGGCCCCCCGAAGCCCCCCGTCTCTCCACCCCCGGGTGGCCCCCCTCCCACTGCCGGGGGCAGCGGTTCCGTCACCATCAGCCCGCAATACGCGGCGCTCTCCCCGGGTCAAACCACCCACTTCACCGCCACCGCCAGCGGCGCGCTGACCTGGCTTGTCAACGGCGTTGCGGGCGGCAATGCCTCCACCGGCACCGTCGACTCCTCCGGCAATTACACTGCACCCGCAACCCTGCCGCGGAGCGCGAACTTCACTGTCACCGCCGAACTCACCTCCTCGCCGCAACAGGACAACGCCAGCTCCGTCGTCTCCGTCATCGACCCCGGCGTGGTCTATCGCACCGCCAACCCCCAGGTGGTGCAGTACTCGATCTACCTTCCCGCGCCCGGCAACGTCTCGATTCAGTTCGGTCCATCCACCGCCTATGGGCGCGATACCTGGCAGCGCCCCACGCCTACACCCAACGGCGGTCAAATCCAGATCTACGTCGCAGGTATGCTTGGCCAGACCCTTTATCACATGCGTGCTCAGATCGCCCTCAACAATGGGGCGACCCTCGATGACACCGACCACACAAAATTCAATGACGGCTCGCCTCTCAAAACCGGGGTCGCTCCCCCCACCAGCCCCGTCACCGTCTCCATCTCCGGCACGCCGCAGCCCGGCATCGAAATGTGGAATACCGTCCTCCCGATGAACCTTACGCAGGCCTTCGCCACAGACCTGCAGGGCAACGTCATCTGGAACTACACCTACCAGGGTGGAACCGGTGACATCATCCAGGGCATTCAGCTCCTCCCCAACGGCGATCTGCTCATGGTCTTGTCGTACCTGTCCTCGCTGAGTCCATCGGGCACCTCCAATCCCAACCTCATCAACTCCATTCGCGAGATCGACCTGGCCGGCAATACCGTCCGAGAACTCACCATGGACGCGCTCAACCAGAAACTTGCCGCGTCGAGTTTCCGTGACTCTGACGGCAAGCCCTATCAGCTGAAAAGTTTTCACCACGACGTTCTCGCGCTGCCCAACGGGCACTGGGTGCTTCTCACCTCCTACACGAAAACCCTCTCCAACCTGCAGGGCTACTCCCAACCCACTTCGGTCCTCGGCGACGTGCTTGTCGACGTCGATCAGAACTCCAACCCCGACTGGGTGTGGAGTTCTTTCGATCACCTCGACATCAACCGCCGCCCCATGAACTTCCCCGACTGGACCCACTCCAACGGCCTGCTCTATTCAGCTGACGACCACAATCTGCTGCTGTCTATCCGTCATCAGAACTGGATCATCAAAATCGACTTCAACGACGGTCATGGATCGGGCAATGTGCTCTGGCATCTCGGCAAAGGCGGCGACTTTAAGCTGATCGGCGGCACCGATCCGACCGACTGGTTCTACGCGCAGCACGGCATGAGCTACTTCACCCCCAATACCACCGGCGACTTCCGCATCGGGGTCTTCGACAACGGCAATGACCGCAACTTCCCACCGCCGACCGGGCAGGTGGTCTGCAAACCCGGCGCAGCGCCGAGCGCGCAATGCTATTCAAGCGTGCCTGTACTCGAGGTCAACGAGACGAACATGACGGCGACGCTGGTCGCGCACTACATGCCGCCACCCACCGACTTCAGTTACTTCGGGGGAACCACGCAACTCCTCGCCAACGGCGACATGAACATCGACTTCAGTGCGACGTCTGCGGGCGGCCTCGTACAGGAACTGGATCCCACCGCCTCGCAGGTCATATGGCAGGGCACCACACCCGGAGCGGATCAGTTCCACGTCACCCGCCTGCCCAGCCTTTATCCAGGGGTGCAGTGGTAGAGCAGGGAATCGGTTTCGATGCCCGATCGCACGTTTTTCGGGGAGTTGCCGCAGCGTTTTTGAAAAAGGGGTTCCGCTAAAAGAACCTGGGTAAACGCCGCCCGGCAATCGTCTTTCGCCAGCGGGCTACCGACTGCTTCACTTCCAGCTCACCGCCAGCTGCCAGCGAAGATTCCGCACCGCCGTCTTGCGCAGCACCCGCTCGTATTCCTCCAGTTCGGAAACCACGGCGGTCGTATCTCGGCCCAGCGCCATCGGCGCTTCGCGCAGAAAATCGTGCAGCGTGCAGATCGTGATCAGTCCATCTTCCGGCGAGAACCACTGTGGAGGCGGCAATGTCCGCGCCCAGTCCGGATCGCCTGCGCCTTCTTCCAGGAGCAGCGCCATCGAATTCTCATCCGCCGAGAAGAACTCCAGCAGCGGCTTCACCCCCAGACGCAGCGACAGCTTTTCCAGGGCATCTTCGTTCCGGGCCAGCGCGTGACCGTTCACGAAGATATCGAAACCGGGATCTTCTCCCTCCACGACGATGTACATGGATGCGCTCATTGGCGACAGTCTACCTGATGTGAGGATGCCTCAGGATGACGAGAGGATGGTTCGTTGCCTGATGAGTAACTAACTCATCAGGTCCCCGCTTTCGCGAGCCAATCGATTGATGACGTTCAGCTTAGAGAAAAAGACGCAGAGGAATTTTTGTCGTTTTTCCCGGTGCCGCTTTTGCTGCCTTCTCCTCTCAAAAACAAAGGGCCGGATCTTTCGATCCAGCCCTTTGTTCGTGCTCGTTATCCTGCCTTATGCGCGGCTTCCGCCTCCGCTGCCACCCGGGCCAGGACGGCGGCCCCGACGGCGACGACGGCGCTGTCCGCCGGGTCCGGCGCCACCGCCAGGTGCTCCTGGACGGCGCTCACCCTGTGGTCCCTGCACCACCGGAACCCCATCGGCGCGGTTGTAGTTGATCTCTTCGCCCTCTTCCAGCGGCGGTCCATCGTCATCGTCGAAGTCTTCGCCACCCTCGATCATGATCGTGCTGGCGTTCGAGGTGGGCTGCCGTTCTTCCGGAGCCACCGGAGCCGCAGCAGCTGGCCGTGGCGCACGCGGCGGACGATCGCCACGCTCGCCCCGATCTCCGCGCTCGCCTCGGTCATGCCGCTCGCCCCGATCATGCCGTTCCGGGCGTTCGGAAAGCTCCGGACGATCGCCGGAAGCCGCCATGTCCCCGCCCGTCGGTTCCGGCAGGCCCAGCTTCTGACGCTGCTCCTTCAGCACAGCCTTGCGCGACAGCTTGATACGATTGCCCTCGACCCCGAGGACCTTCACCATCACCTGATCGCCCTCATGCAGCTCGTCCTTCACTTCGCGGACGCGATGCTCGGCGATTTCGCTGATGTGCAGCAGCCCGTCGGTGCCCGGGAAAATCTCCACGAAGGCCCCGAACTCTGCCAGCCGAACCACTTTGCCGAGGTAGACTTTGCCCACCTCGGGCACGGCGGTCAGGTCATTGATCATCGCCAGCGCCTTCTTCAGGCCTTCCTCGTCCGACGAAGCCACGTTGACCTTGCCGGTATCGTCGACATCGATCTTCACCTGGGTCGCTTCGATGATGCCGCGAATCGTCTTGCCGCCCGGCCCGATCAGGTCGCGAATCTTGTCGGTGGGAATCTGCAGGGTGCGGATCTGGGGCGCGAACTTCGACTTCTCGGTGCGCGGCCCGGCCAGAATCGCATCCATCGTGTCCAGCAGGAAGAGCCGGCCGCGCTTTGCCTGAGCCATCGCTTCGCGCATGATCTGGCCGGTGATCCCGCCGATCTTGATGTCCATCTGCAGTGCGGTAATGCCGTTGCGCGTCCCGGCGACTTTAAAGTCCATATCGCCGTAGTGATCTTCCGCGCCCGCGATGTCGGTGAGGATGGCGTAGTCGTCGCCCTCCTTCACCAGGCCCATGGCGATGCCGGCCACCGAAGACTTGAGGGGAATGCCCGCATCCATCAGCGCCAGGCTCGCTCCGCAAACCGACGCCATCGACGACGACCCGTTCGACTCGAGAATGTCCGACACCACGCGCAGGGAGTACGGCGATTCTTCCTCGCTCGGCAAAACCGCGCTGATCGCGCGCTCCGCCAGCGCTCCGTGTCCCACCTCACGCCGTCCCACGCCGGTCATGCGGCCCGTCTCACCCACCGAGAACGGCGGGAAGTTGTAATGCAGCATGAACTTTTTCCGCTGCTCGCCTTCGAATGTCTCCAGCCGCTGCGAATCGTCCGTGGTGCCCAGGGTCGCCGTTACCAGCGCCTGGGTTTCGCCACGGGTAAACAGTGCCGATCCGTGCGTGCGCGGCAGCACGCCCAGCTCGATGGAAATGGGACGAATCTCGTCGAATGCGCGGTGATCCGGCCGCACCCGTTCCTTCGTGACCTGCTCGCGGAACAGCTTCTCGCGCAGCAGTTCGTAGTAGTGCGCCAGCTTTTTCTTCGCTTCGCCGGCCTTCTCATCCGCGGGAATCTCGGCCTTCAGCTCGTCCTGAATTGCCTTCACCAGCACCTGGCTCTCGAGCTTCGGGTGCGCCTTCGTATCCAGCGCGTCCTTCAGCCGGTCGCCCACCTTCGCCTGCAGCGCCTCGAAGTAGGAGCTGTCGAACTCCGGTGCCGTGACCGGGCGCTTCTTCTTGCCCGCGCGCGACACCAGATCCTCGATGGCCGCGACAATCTTCTTGATCTCGGTGTGCCCGAACTCGATCGCGTCGATCACCGTCTCTTCAGTCGCTTCGGCGGCTCCGCTCTCGATCATCACGATGCCGTCTTTCGTTGCAACTACCGTGATGTTGACCTTGCTTTCCTTGCGTTCGAGGTACGAGGGATTCACGATGAACTCGCCGTTCACCTGGCCGACGCGCACCGCACCGATGATCGCTCCGAAGGGAATGTCCGACAACGCCAGCGCACACCCTGCCGCGTTGATGCCGATGATGTCCGGATCGTTTTCCCGGTCCGCGGAGAAGACCAGCGCGATGATCTGCGTCTCGTTGCGGAAGCCCTCAGGGAACAGCGGCCGGATGGGGCGGTCGATCTGACGGCTGGTGAGAATCTCGCGCTCGCTCGGGCGTCCCTCGCGCTTGATGAACCCGCCGGGGATGCGTCCACCGGCATAGGCGTATTCGCGATAATCGACGGTCAGGGGGAAGAAGTCGATGCCTTCCCTCGGATCGGGGGAGGCCACAGCGGTAGCGAGTACAGCGGTGTCCCCTGATGTGACAAGGGCGGCGCCAGACGCCTGTTTGGCCATGCGGCCCGTCTCAAAATGCAGTCGCTTGCCGCCGGCAAGTTCGACAGATACTTCCTGCTTCATATTTTTTGTCCTCTTTTCTTCTGACACAAGAGGCGGGTTCCGCGGCTGGGCGGGCGATGGGGAGCCGGGAAAGGAGCGGGGGATTACGGATTCGACTCGCTGCAAGCGAACCCTGCCGGGAAATCAGGCCGCAGCCGGACTGGCCGCAGCCTCAGGGTTCGTGCTCTCTCGGTTCTCGTCGCTCGCGCGCCGAAGACCAGGCCTGTGCGTTATTTCCGAATGCCCAGCTTGGTGATCACGGTCCGGTAACGTTCCGAATCGTGGGTCTTCAGGTAGTCCAGCAGGCGACGGCGCTTGCTCACCAGCATTAAGAGGCCGCGCCGCGAAGCGTGATCCTTCGCGTGAGCCTTGAAATGCTCGGTCAGGTCGCCAATACGCTCGCTCAGAACCGCAATCTGCACCTCAGGACTCCCGGTATCGGAATCGTGAGTGCGATAGCGTGCGATAACTTCGGATTTCTTTTCCGGTGCCAGCACCTTTGTGCTACTCCTCTGATTTTTCTGCGGATACACTTCCTAAGTGTCTGGTCCAAGAATAACATGGGCCGCCCCGTGACGCCACCGCGCGGGGGGCGCCTTCAGCCACGCTCACGGTTGACGCCTGCCACCGAACTGAACCATGGCAGCTTGCGAACACCCCCTGCTTTGAACGGGCACAACTTCAGCTGTGCCGTTACCAGCCAGGAATGAATTCGGCTTTAGCCGCTGAGGGATGTTCTCCACCTGTCAGAGAAGGGAATCACTTCGCCACCTCCGCCGCTCCCCCGTAGCTTGCAAGCACCTTCCCCTGCCGATTCAGCAGCAGCGCCGCGCCCCGCTGCCCCTCCATCGTAAACCGGATGTGCGCGCCCGTCAGCGCATCGACAATATCCACCGGTTCCGCATGCATCGACTCGTTGCTGAAGCTGTACAGTTCCGCATCGTCCAGCACCGTTGGAAACGCCAGCACGGCGTCCGACAGGGGTTCTACTGCGCGAAACGGAGCCTTCACTCCAGCCTGCTCCATCGCCCATCGATACAGCGCCGCTGTCGCCTCGTACCCTTCGGCAAATTCCACCGGATCGGCCACCCACAGAATTCTTCCACTCCCGTGTGGAATCACCTCGACGGATTTGTCATCGGCAAATCGCAAGGTCTCCGCCGACGACTGCTGCACGTCGGCCGGAAATCCCACGGCGAACGTCTTCCCATCCGGCAGTGTCAGCGAAGAGCCTCGCACCGCGAGCGGCACGGCCTCCGCTTTCACCCCCAGCGGCCCCGCTCGATCCACCGGCATCCAGTGCTCATCCCGATTCACCGGCCCTGTGACCAGCAGGGTCCCGCCCTTCTCCACATAGGCGAGCAGTTGCTGCCAAGCCTTTTCGGTGAGCCCCTGGGGCGACGGCAGGAACACGAACTTCGGAGATCCCAACTCCGACAGCCGATTCTCCGGCAGCATGCGTAATGGTGTGTGATCGTAATACGCCATTGTCCGCAGGGCCTTCTTCTGCGTCTCCAGCGCCAGAGCACCCATTGCCGAATAGAGCTCCACCTGTGACGTCACCATGGTGACCTCGGGGGGGACAATCTTCGTGAAGCTCTGCGGACTCTTCGCCGCAAACGCGGCAAACCCTGCCAGGACTTCCGCCTCGGGCTTTTCTGTCCCGTCCGGCCGCACCGCGCCAATGGGAATCTCGTTGTCGTTGGCCATGTAGGCGTTCACGTTCCACACCCATTCGAGCGCACCCGCTCCCTGGGCGAAGGAGACAGCAATTTTCCGCTCCAGTTGATCCGCCTCCACGTCCGGGCTGAAGCGCAGATGATCGTCCAGCGTCAGCCTCCGCTGTTCGCCTGTCTCCTGGATCAGCAGGGGCTTTCCGGGAAACTTCGGCGCCAGGCTCGCCCACAGAATGGCGTCGAAGTCCCACCACGTGTGATCCGCCGTGAAATCGATGAGCGGTGAATAGAAAGCCGGCGACACCCGTCCCGCTACACCGCCCTCATCCTGCCCTACCGTGATCAGCTGCTGCGACCCCGCTGCCCGGATCAGATTCCGCATCCGCTTCACCCAATCAGCGAACACAGACTGCGTGAACAGCGTGTAGTCGTAGACCTTCAGCGGATTAAAGCCGCTGCGCACCCCATCCGCCTCGAACGCCCCCGCCTTCGGCAGCGCCATCGGATCCTGGGCCGCCCCCTCGGGCGCGGTCGCCGTCGGCGCCGCCTGCAAATCGCGCCCGATCCCAAGCGAAGGCTCGGCCCAGTCGTGCAGCAGCTTCTCTCGATCCGGATAGCGCTCCGCAATCCACCTGCGCCATGCCGCCTGCTCAAAGGGATCGTCGTCCGGCAGCGTGCGCCACAGATTCTTATTCGCGCTCGGCTCGTTGATCAGGTCCCACGCCAGGAACGGCACATCGCTGAACCGCGCCACCACGGACTCCGCATAGCGCGACTCCGCCTGTAACGCCGCCGGATCGAGATACCCATTCTCCCCGCCAAACTCATCCGGATAAAACGCAAAGAGATTGAACTGGACGGGAAGATTATTGTGGCGCGCGCACATCAGGAACGCCTCAATCGTGCGGAGTCCGTCCTCTGTCATCTGTCCATTGGGTGCAAGGAGCTGCTTCCAGGTCGTCCACAGCCCGGTGCGGATCATGTTCAGCCCCGCGCCGTGAATCTGCGCCATGTCCTGATCCCAGACGTACGCATTCGGCTGGATCAGATACATCCGCGAAACATCGCTGGACATATACGTCGTTCCCACCACTGGCAGCGGCTTCCCGTTCAGCTCGAAATAATCCGATCCTGCCGTCAGCTTCGGTCCCGACAGCAGATATTTCCAGTCCCGCATCCAGAAGCCACTACGGTAGACACGCAGCGGTTTCCCATCGCGGATCAGCGTTGCCTCCACCGTATGAAATCCGCGGCCGCTCTCGGCACTTGCCGGGAGCGTCAGCCGATGCACCCCAGGAAAGGCTGCGGTCTGGTCATAAAGAATTTTACCGTCCTCATCCGTTACCTTCACGCGCAGCGAATCGCCGTCCGGCTGCTCCGCCATGGGATCGGAAGGCTTAAAGCGAAACTCCATCGCCTCGCCAGCCACAAACAACGGTAGCCGTGGGCGAAACGCAAAGCGGTCGTTCGTCCGCAGAGCGATTTCGTGGAGGGTCGCCAGCAGCTTTGTGTCCAAGAAGAAGTTCGCATCCGGCTCGCACGCCACCAGAATCCATCTGCCACCGACAAAGCGGTTCGTGTTGTGATCGAGTTCAATCACCGGCGCGGCCAACTTGTGACCGTCCCGCTCACCCCAGGCGAGTGTCGTCAGATCCATGTCCTCGTAGCCGGTGTGGCCGCCCGTTGTGTCGCCATCGACCACGCTCAGCCGCACCACCGGACTGAAGGCCCGCTTCCACCCGAACGCCGGCAGCTGTGGAAACACGTCCAGATTCGCCGCAAACTTCACGTCCCCACTCGACGATCCCGAAGTCCCCGGCGTCTCCTGGTAATCGTGAATGAAAAGCTCCAGCGACTGCGCCACGCTCGCTGTCCGCAAATGCCACGCACCATCCTCCTCATACGCCGCCCGCGTAAACGGCTTGCCTCCCAGCGCGATCAGATTCCCGCCCCGATCCAGATACTCGAGAATCGCCCCCCACGCCGCCTCTGGCCACGCCGACCCATACGGCAGCACCAGCAGATCCGTATCTTTCGCGCGCAACGCAGCACCTAGTCCCGCCGCATCCACAAACTCCGCGTCCGCAAATCCCGCCCGCAGTCCCGCCTCACCAGGCGCCGGAGAATCCGCCGACGGAAACCCCGCCTGCCAAAACACAACCGTCCTCGCAAAGCAGGGAACTGCCGCCACGCCCAATAGGCCGATCAAAAGAAGACGAAGCATCCGACTCATAGCAATCACGCGCTCCACCATACACCCGAGTCATCCTGAGCGAGCCTGCCGATAAATCAGCGCGCATGCAGTTCGCGTGCTGAAGTAATCCAGACGCGAGTCGAATGGACCTGCATTTCCGCCATCGAGCTTCCGACCCCCCTATGAAATACTGATTCCGACTTCACGCCCGCACAATGCATCCTTCTCCTAACCCGGACTTCATGCGCCGGGCCATCGCACTCGCCTCAGAAAATGTCCGCACCGGTCGCGGCGGTCCCTTCGGCGCCGTCATCGTGAAAGACGCTGCGATCATCGGAGAAGGTTCGAACACCGTTACCCTCGACAACGACCCCACCGCGCACGCCGAAGTCAGCGCCATCCGCGCCGCCTGCCGATCGCTCGGCGCCTTCACCCTCAAAGGCTGCGAGATCTACTCCAGCTGTGAGCCTTGCCCCATGTGCCTCGCCGCCCTCTACTGGGCCCGCATCGACCGCATCTGGTACGGCAACAGCAGCGCCGACGCAGCCCGCATCGCCTTCGACGACGCCTTCCTCTACCGCGAAATCTCCCTTCTCAACCGCGATCGCGCGATTCCCTCCGCCATGTTCCTTCGCGAAGAGGCGAAAGAATCCTTCCAGCTCTGGCTCGACACACCCAACAAAACTCCCTATTAGGTCTCGGAGCTCAGCACCCCGCGACGCTGTGGCGCAACTTGCCGTTTTCTGCGCGCTGAGCTCTGGGCTCGGAGCTCTTTGTCCCTATACCCTGTCTATATGGATTACAGATTCCTCGGCCGCTCCGGCCTCAAAGTCTCCGTCCTCAGCTTCGGCGCCGCCACCTTTGGCGGCGGCAACGAATTCTTCAAAGCCTGGGGCTCCACCCAGGCCGACGAAGCCCGCCGCATGGTCGATCTCTGTCTCGACGCCGGCATCAACCTCTTCGACACCGCCAACGGCTACTCCAACGGCCTCGCCGAAGAAATCCTCGGCAAAGCCATCCAGGGCAAGCGCGACCGGCTCCTGATCTCCACCAAGGTTTTCTTCCCCATGGCCCAGGGCCCCAACGACCTCGGTACCTCGCGTCAGCACATCCTGCAGCAGGTGGACGCGAGTCTGAAGCGTCTCGGCACCGACCACATCGACATCTACCACATGCATGCCTTCGACGCTTTCACGCCCGTCGAAGAGACTCTCGACACCCTCAACACCCTGGTCCACTCCGGTAAGGTCCGCTACATCGCCTGCTCCAACTTCTCCGGCTGGCATCTCATGAAGTCCCTCGCCGTCTGCGACCGTTATGGCTGGACGCGCTACGTCGGCCACCAGGTCTACTACTCCCTCATCGGCCGCGACTACGAGTGGGAGCTGATGCCCCTCGGCGTCGATCAGGGCCTCGGCGCGCTTGTCTGGAGCCCGCTTGGCTGGGGTCGCCTCACCGGAAAAATCCGCCGCGGCCAGCCGCTCCCGGAAACCAGCCGCCTGCACAAAACCACCGCGGAAGGGCCGCCCGTCGAGGACGAATACGTCTACCGCGTCGTCGATGCCATCGATGCAATCGCTAAAGAAACCGGCAAGTCCGTTCCGCAGATCGCCATCAACTGGCTCCTCCACCGCCCCACCGTGTCGAGCATTATTCTCGGCGCACGCAACGAAGACCAGCTGAAGCAGAACCTTGCGTCGATCGGCTGGAACCTCACCTCCGAACAAATCGCCAAACTCGACAAAGCCAGCGAGACCAGCCTCGCCTATCCGTACTGGCACCAGCGGGGCACCAGCTTCCGCAATCCACCCGCGGTGTGAGTCCTGTCGAGAATCTCGGTGCTCGCGGGGTGATGGACAAAGAGCAAAATCTGTCATCCTGTGCGAGCTTTCCGAAAAATCAGCGCGCGTGCTTTTCGCGCGCTGAAACAATTCGGGCGCGAGTCGAACGGACCTGCATTTCTTTGTCTTTCACACCCCGTGTCAGATCACATGCTTGCGATCTAGCTATTGCTACTTATCGAGATCGTTTGCTGGCGTCAGATCGACGTAATAATTGCCGTGCAAGAGCCGATAGGAATTAGTCAGATGGAAGGCCTCGCATCCCCTCGCGTGTGTTGGAATGTCGGAAGTCGAGACCGCTCCCGTTGCGAACGTCATGGTAAGCACGTGACTGTGACATCTGTCGGATGCCGCGATTGCGGCACTGTCGGGCCTATTCGATGCGAGAAGCCCGTTAGCGTCCCAAGTGTTCACCTTCCACACCGTCTCCTCAATGTGCCCCATTATGACGACCTGATCTTCTGCTGGGAATAGTGCCACCGTGAGTTCCTGACAGCGTCGGTTTTCCCGAATGCAGGAAATCGTTGTCTGCTCGCGGAAGAACAAAGCCTTCTCGGGATCATTCGTTTCAGGGACCCAAACACCGTCAACCGTGAGAAGACCATCCGTTGTCATGATCGGAATTTCTCCGGGCTCAGCAAAAATCTTTAGGCGAGGCATAGGGGATGCCCCGCGCTGGTGTCGGAAGGCTCCGATTGTCGGAGGAGCGGAGCCTTGCTGCTGACCTGCCGCTACCACCGCGATTGCCAGCATCAACCCAATCAGGCGAAGCATAGGCTTCTCAGTACTTCGTGAGCGTCGCAGTGTCAAGGCCGATCATAGGAGCGTGCATTCCGCCTCGTATTCTCGACAGTAACTTTCTAGGTGTCTAAGAGTCTCTTCCGCAAGCCTCGGCGTGCTGATGTTTCTCCCGAGGCGGTCAACGTTCCATGTCAGCTGATTGCCCCTGGCGATACAGTCTAGGCGCCACTCGAGCGATCCCTGTGTATCCCATACATTTAGATTTGCCGGCTGCAGACGCCCGAAAGCTACTCGACGGCATGTAACTCCGGCCGCACAATCGTGGAGGCGCGCGTAGAACTCACGTCCATTCGAGCGCCACCAGGCAATTTCCGGCGAGCGTGTCGCTGCGGCGGCCCCGATGCATCTCTGCAGGAGCTTCCATTCGGCATCGATTCGATCTTGTAGATTTCTTATTGTGTAACCCATACCTCTGCTCCACGCCTGTTAGTGGACAGCATCACTTCTCCCAACCATTCTCCGCTTTTCGAAAATCGACCTCAAGACGCGTGAAGCTAGTGTAGTGCGTCGTAAGTGATAACGAGTATTGCCGGTATGCGTCCATACTATTGAGGACGACACAGTATGCGCATCGCTGCCGCCGTTGAGCTGAGTGCGGAACAGAAACAAGCCCTGGAGCGGATGGCGCGAGGACGTTCGCTTCCCGCTCGGGTTGTGGAACGGGCGCGGATCGTGCTGCTGGCCGCGGACGGTCTGGAGAACCAGCAGATTGCCCGGCGGATGAAGATGACGCCGGAGAAGGCGGCGCGCTGGCGAAACCGCTTTCTCACAGGCGGCATTGCGGCTCTGGAAAAGGACGCGTCGCGACCGGGGCGCACGCCCATCATCACCGAACGGCGGGTGAAGCGAGTCGTGAATATGACGCTGCACGATAAACCTGCGAACGCCACGCACTGGTCGACGCGCACCATGGCGCGTGCGGCGGGCATCAGCGAGGCCAGTGTGCGCCGCATCTGGCGCGCCCACGGACTGAAGCCGCATCAGATGCGAACCTTCAAGCTCAGCCGCGACCCGCGCTTCCAGGAAAAGCTGGAGGATATTGTCGGCCTGTATCTGAATCCGCCCGAGCACGCCATCGTCCTGTGCGCCGACGAGAAGAGCCAGATTCAGGCTCTGGATCGCACTCAGCCCGGCCTGCCGATGAAAAGAGGCCGCTGCGGCACCATGACCCACGATTACAAGCGCAACGGAACGGCTACGCTGTTTGCCGCCCTCGATGCACTCCAGGGCCAGATCATCTCCATGTGCGACGAGCGGCACCGGCATCAGGAATGGCTGAAGTTCCTGCGCGCTATCGATGATGTTGTTCCCCCGGGCAAGCAGATCCACATGATCGTGGACAATTACTCGACCCACAAACACGCCAGGGTCGAGCGCTGGCTCGAACGTCATCCCCGCTTCCACATGCACTTCACGCCTACCGGCTGCTCATGGCTGAACATGGTGGAGCGCTTCTTCCGCGACCTGACCGAAAATCGCCTGCGCCGGGGAGTCTTTCGCAGCGTCGAGGATCTGATCACCGCGATCTTCGACTACATCGACCATCACAACGACAACCCCAAACCCTTTATCTGGACCGCCAAAGCTGCGGACATTCTGGAGAAGGTCAAGCGCGCCCGCGCCGCTCAGAATAATCGGCAATCTGCATGACGCACTACACTAGTGAGTCAATACCTCTGTCCTCATTCTGATGTGCCCTACATTTGCCAGATTCTGGCAGATATGGGAAGCCCGTGCGTCGAACTTGCGATCGTCCCTTTTAGCCCAACCGGCTCTCCGCCTATACTGCCCAGCAATGACTCTTCGCCGCTGCGCAGTCCTCCTGCTCGCCCTGGCCGCCGCCGCAGTCCCCGCCTTCGCCCGCGTCACCCGCATCGAGATCCTCTCCCGCGCGCCTCTCCTCCACGGTCAACCCATCGGCGGCAGCCCTTACGAGAAAGTCACGGCCCGCGTCTACTTCGCCGTCCGTCCCGACGATCCGCACAACCGCATCATCGTCGACCTCGACAAGGCTCCGCGCAACGCCCAGGGTGAAGTCGAATTCTCCGCCGACCTCCTCCTCCTGCGCCCTACACAACATGGCAACGGCGCGCTCCTCCTCGAAATTCCTAATCGCGGCGGAGCCGGTATTCCCCGCATCGTCGACGGCGGCGCCTCCTTCGCCGACCCGAAGCAACTCTCCGATCTCGGCGATGCGTGGCTCTTCCGCCAGGGCTACACCTACGCCGCGCTCGGCTGGCAATGGGACGTGCCCGATCATCCCGGCTACCTCCGTCTCTATGCGCCGGTTGCGCACGACGGCACAAAGTCCATCACCGGCCTGCTCCGCGACGACTTTACCCCCGTCGCCAAAGCCACCGAGTGGCCCCTCGGCCACATCATCGTCGGCCGCGTTGGCGGCACCGAATATCCAGTGGCCAACCCTGACGATCCGCGCAACATCCTCACCGTGCGCGATACCCCCACCGGTCCGCGCCACACCATTCCCCGCTCCGCCTGGGCCTTCACCGCCCCCAATGCCACCGACATCAATGGCGGCATCCACTACGCCTCCGGCTTCCAGCCCGGCCGCATTTATGAACTCGTCTACGTCGTCAAAGATCCCGTCGTCGCCGGACTCGGATTCGCCGCCGTGCGCGACTTCGCCTCCTCGCTCAAATTTGATCCCGCCGCTGTTACACATATCGACCGCGCTTACGCCGCAGGCATCTCCCAGTGCGGCCGCTTCCTGCGCGACTTCCTGTACGAAGGCTTCAACCAGGATGAGTCCGGGCGCATGGCCCTCGATGGCATCCTCGCCCACGTCGGCGGCGCCGGCCGCGGCGAATTCAATGACCGCTTCGCCCAACCCTCGCGCGACGCGCAGCCCATGTCCTCCATCTTCTGGCCGACGGACATCTTTCCCTTCACCGATGAAGACGAAGGCGACCCCGCGAATCCAGCCGCCGCGCCCCAGGGCCTGCTGGACCGCACCAAAGCCGAGCACGATCTCCCTAAGATCTTCCTCTCCCACACCTCGTACGAATACTGGGGCCGCGCGGCCTCGCTCATGACCACCACCGCCGACGGCAAGCGCGACATGCCCATCGACCCCAGCGTCCGCGTCTACTTCTTCACCGGCCTGCAGCACTTCTCCGGACCCTGGCCGCCCGCGCGCGGCACCGGCGAACTTGCCAGCCAGAATCTCGAAACACCGCTGCCCATCCGCTGGTTCTGGCGCGCCATGATCGCCAATATGAACGCCTGGGTGGAGAAGGGAACTGCACCGCCCCCGAGCAGCTATCCGCACATCGCCGACGGCACGCTTGTTCCCAGGGAGAAGCTCGCCTTCCCCGCGATCCCCGGCATCCACGCGCCCGCCAACGCCAATACAGGCTGGCATCTCGACTTCGGCCCCAACTGGGAAAAGACGCGCATCCTCTCCATCCAGCCTCCCAAGGTCGGCACGCCCTTCCCCGTCCTCGTCCCGCAGGTCAATGCCGATGGTACCGACCGCGCCGGCATCCATCTTCCCGAGATCACCGTCCCGCTGGCCACCTATACCGGCTGGAACCTGCGCGACCCCGCCACCGGCGCACCGGAGGAGCGCGTCTCCTTCCTCGGCTCCTGGATTCCGTTCGCGAAAACCGCCGCCGCCCGCAAAGCTACCGGCGATCCGCGCTTATCTATAGAAGAGCGCTACTCCAGCCGCGAAGACTATCTCAGCCGCTACAACAAAGCGGTCGACGACTTAGTCCGCGAGCGCTGGATCCTCCCCGCCGACGCGCCAGCCCTCCAGCAGCAAGGCGCAAAAGAATGGGACTACGCAATGCGGTAAGAAGTCCCGGGCATCCCGGGTGCCCCACATCCGCCCGATGTTGGCAGATGCGGGAAGGAGATCTTTCAATTGGTTTCGCGGCGCAAAGCGCGCCTGCCTGCGACGGCCGGTCGCCCTACGCAGTCCCGAACGGATCTTCCAGCGAAGGACTCGCGGGCGTCAGCAGCTCCGCACCGTTCTCCGTGATGTGCATGTCATCTTCGAGCCGCACGCCAAACTCGCCGGGAATATAAATTCCCGGCTCGTCGCTGAACACCATTCCCGCGCGCATGTGCGGCGCCAGATCCCATCCGTACATATCGTTCTTCACCAGATACGGCCACTCGTGCCCATCCATGCCCAGCCCATGCCCCACGCGATGCGAAAAGTATTTGAACCCCGGCCCGTATCCAGCATCGACAATCACCTTCCGCGCCGCCGCATCCACACTCGCCAGCTCCACACCCGGCCGCGCCTGCTTCAGCCCCGCCTGCTGCGCCTGGTGAACAATATCGAACACCTGTTTCATCTTCTCCGTCGGCTTGCCCAGCACAAACGTCCGCGTGATGTCCGATTGATACCCCTCGACGGTGCACCCATCGTCCACCATCAGCACCGTGCCTTCGCGAATCGTCTGCACCTGTCGCGATCCGTGCGGTGACGCCGTGAATGTCCCGATGTTCAGGCTCGCCTCACCGCGCAGCCCCACCTTTGCGTACGCCGCATCGATCAGCCCGTGTACATCGACCGTCGTCATCCCGTCTTTGAGCGACTCGTACACCGCCTTGTAGACCGCCAGGGTCGCCGCACTCGCCGTCCGCAGGCACTCCATCTCGTGCGCGTCTTTGATCATCCGGCACCCGGCCGTCACCGGCGTCGCGATCACATAGGTCAGCTGCGGCCCCGCCAGCGCCAGGCTGTTCGAGAACACGAACTTCATCTCCTCGTCCAGGCCCACGCGACCGGTCGCGATCCCGCGATCCCGCAAACCTTTCACCGTGAGCGCAAACGGACTCTCGTCCTCCTGCCATGTCAGGACATCGGCGTCGGTTCCGAACGGGCCAGAACTCAGCATCTCTTCCGCGCGCACTTTCTCAAAGGCCGGACACACGACGAAGGGTTTCCCCTTAGCGGGAATCGCCAGCGCCCACAACCGCTCCCCGCCGTTCAGGCTGATGTTCGCAAAGTACATCGAGCTGGTCGAGTTGTTCGCGAGCACGATGGCGTCCATCTTGTTCTCGGCCATCAGCTGCCTGGCCCGTTCGATGCGTGCTCGCCGTTCATCGTTCGAGATTGGCGCCACTTTTCCAGCAAACGACGGCAACGCCGCAATGGGAGCGGGAAGGGAACTGGACTCTTCGGACTGGACTGTCGCCTCCCCCCAACTCGTCAGTGAACTCGCAGCGCCAATCGCCGCCGCGCCACCCGCGATCCGAACGAATCCCCGCCTCGAAACCATGCGTTCTCCTAAGGCAATGCGAATATCAGATTTTCAGCGTACGGAGAGACTAACTCATTCCTGCCTGTCACGGCCCGGCACCCCGAGACCTGTACCCTCGCTGCCCACCCTGCTATACTCAGACGTTGCGGGCAAACCCCGGAAATCCCTTTATTTCCGGCCTTTCGCCCCAGAAATTCCAATCAAAATCAGACTTCTGAGGTTCCCATGTCCGGCCATTCCAAATGGGCGACAATCAAGCACAAAAAGGGTGCGCTCGACGCCAAGCGCGGCAAGATTTTCACGCAGCTGATTAAGGAAATCACCATCGCTGCCAAATCCGGCGGCGACCCCGACGGCAATCCTCGCCTGCGCAGCGCCATCGCCGCCGCCAAGGCCGAGAACATGCCCAACGACAACATCAAGCGCGCCATCCAGCGCGGCACCGGCGAGCTGCCCGGGGCGGTCTACGAAGAAATTTCTTTCGAAGGCTACGGGCCAGGCGGCGTTGCGCTCATTGTCGACGCCACTACCGACAACCGCAATCGCGCCGTCAGCGAGATCCGCCACACCTTCTCCAAGCACGGCGGCAATCTCGGCGAACCGAACTCCGTCCGCTTCATGTTCTCCAAAAAGGGCATCATCGCCGTTCCCAAGGCTGCAGCCGACGAAGAGAAGCTGATGAACATCGTGCTTGAGAACGGTGGCGAAGATCTCAATGACGAAGGCGATACCTGGGAAATCATCACCGAGCCCGGCGCCTACGAGGCGGTCGCCCAGGCAGTCCGTGAAGCCAAAATCGAGACCGTCATGTCCGAAGTCACCATGATTGCCTCCACCTATACGAAACTCGAAGGTCCGCAGGCAGCGCAAATGGTTCGCCTGATTGAGGCCCTCGAAGACCACGACGACGTCAACAACGTCTACTCCAATTTCGACATGGACGCGAAACAGCTGGAAGAAGTCACCAGCTAAACGCGGCACCTTCACTTACGGAGGGGCCGCCTCGTGGCGGCCTTTCCTTCCTCCGGAGTCTGATCGGGAGTCGATCGCGCAGTGAGAATCCGCCACCTCGCTCTTGTCCTCGCAGCGCTTTGCATCGTCGCGCTCCCAACTTTCGCCCAGTCCTCGCAGGCCGACGCCGACCACCCGGCCGCTGCAGCACTTGCCCGCCGCTCCTGGGAATACGGCCCCTTCTTCCAGGGCGGCATGGGCATCGGTGACCGTGCCAGTTACAAATTCACTGCCGCCGGCTTCCGCATCGGCAAAGTCATTACCGGCGAGCATCTCGGCGGCCTCTTCCGCGGCCAGTTTGAACTCGCAGGCGAAATCCTGCCGTACTGGCAGGCCTTCACCCCCGCGCCGCACACGGAGCAGGGAACCTGTCACGACACCGTCACAGGCCTGAATTACACCTGTACGCTGGCCGTCGGCGGCGGAACGTTCACCGGCGCCAGCATCACCCCGGTTATCTTTCGCTGGGACTTCAAGCCCCATCACCGGATCGCTCCGTGGTTTCAGGCCGCCGGCGGCCTCATTTACACGACGCATAAGTTCCCGCCCGACGTCCTGGTCCCGCACGGCCAGCCGGGCGGCACCAGCGTGTGGAATTTCTGTCCGCAGGGCGGCATCGGCATCCACTACTTCATCCGCCCCGGTCGCGCCATCACGCTCTCCGCGAACGGCGTTCACATCTCCAGTTCCTCGCTCGGAGACAGGAACCCGGGCGTCAACGCCAGCGTCAGTTTCCAGATCGGCTATACGTTCTTCGGCAAAAAGTTTTAGATAGAAAGAAGAGAGTCCCTGCCGAGCCCCAGCTCCGCAAGCCTCCTTCCCTGGCCTCGGCTATGCCTGATCCGCTCATCGAATGCGTTCCCAACTTCTCTGAGGGCCGCCGCCCCGAGGTCGTCGAGGCCATCGTCGCTGCCATGAACGTGGAGGGCGTGCGCCTGCTCGACTACTCCCTCGACACTGACCACAACCGGTCCGTTGTCACCATCGCGGGCCTCCCCGCTGCCGTCGTTGAAGCGGCCGTGCGCGCCGCTGGCCGCGCCGCCGAACTCATCGATCTCACCGCACAGGAAGGCGTCCATCCCCGCATCGGCGCCGCCGACGTCATCCCCTTTGTTCCGATTCGCGACATCTCCCTCGAGCAGTGCGTTCTCCTTGCCCGCCAGGCCGGTAACGAAATCTGGAGGCGCCACCAGGTTCCCGTCTACTTCTACGAAGCCGCCGCCGCTCGTCCCGATCGCGCTCTGCTCGAAGAGGTCCGTCGCGGCCAGTTCGAAGGGCTCCGCGATGCGGTCCTCCGCGAGCCCGCTCGCCGCCCCGACGTCGGCGGCCCACCGCTCCATCCCACCGCGGGCGCATCGGCCGTAGGAGCCCGCCGCTTCCTCATCGCCTTCAACCTTTACCTCGACACCCCCGAAGTCTCGGTGGCCCGGGCGATCGCCAGGGAAATCCGCCAGTCCGGCGGGGGCCTGGCCGGTGTCAAGGCCATGGGCGTCTCCGCTCATAGCCAGGCCCAGGTCTCCATGAACATCACCGACTTCACGCGCACCCCGGTCGGCCAGGTCTTCAACGCGGTGAAAGAAAAGGCCCGCCGCCACGGAGCCGCCCCCGCCCGTGCCGAGCTGATCGGCCTCATTCCCGAGGCGGCCCTTGAGCGAAACAGCGAATGGCTGCGTCTGCTGGTTGACGGAGGGTTCGATCCCGATGAAAAGGTCCTCGAACATCGCCTCGGTCGCCCCCTGAAATGGCCGGAAGCCGCGTGATCAACGATAGTTGTAGACCTGCAGCCGTCCCGCCCGTCGTAAAATTAAACTACCGTGCGGCCCAGGCGAGTCCTTTCGCTGCCCTACCGGGTCAAAGACCTCAGCGGTCCTCAAAATTTGTCACACTCAGCCGGCCAGCCCGGCGGAGGGAGCAGGTTCACCAGTGAAATTCGGAATTCTCAGTTTGGCTTTGGCAGCAGCGGCCTGTGCCGTCGCTCTCCCCGCGCGCGCCGCGCAGATCGACACCGACGCCCGGTCCGCCATCCCTCACGACGTTCAGCAGCTCATCGTTGTTGACTACCGCATCATGGAGAACTCCCCGGCTGCCATGGACCTCAAGGCGCGCGTCCTCCCCCCGGAGCTCAAGCAGCTCGAAACCGCGCTCAAGACTTCCGGCCTCGACGAGAACCATGACATCGAGCAGCTCGCCTTCGCTGCCTATCGCGTTGGCGGGGGGGACAACGTCCGCATCGTCGGCCTCGCCCAGGGCCAGTTCCAGATCAGCGACATCATGGCCACCCTGCAGAAGAGGAAGGTCAAGGCCATCGCCATCCGCAACAACAAGCTCTATCCCATGGGCGCCAGCGGCATGCTGGTGACCTTCCTCAACCCCACCACCATGCTCTTCGGCACGAACGATGCCATCAAACCGGCGCTGGACTGCCGCGATGGCCTGGCCCCGAGCTTCCTGACCAATCAGGATATGCTCGCCGCCATGCAGCAGGTCGACACGTCCCCCATCTGGAGCATCCTCGACCAGAAGGGCACCCAGTACATGATGCACTCCCTCCTCGGCCAGGCCTCGCAGCTCACCGACTACGAGACCGTCCGCAAGCGCCTCCTCGACTCCAGCTACACCATGGATTTCAGCAACGGCGTCAAGTTCAATCTCTTCGTCACCACCACGGATACCTTCACCGCCGCCACCATGTCCTCGCTCCTCAACGCTGCCGCGATGTATGAGAAAGTCAGCGGCAACCCAACGGAGAAACAGGCCATTGACGCGACCACCATCGACTCGACCGCCGGCATCCTCAGCGTGAAGTTCGCCGCATCGGACAGCCAGTTCTCCGCGCTGCTCCAGTCGCCGCTCTTCCAGAACGTCGTGCGCTAAGGCAGAACGCCGTCTGCACCGTGCTCACACCCGGAGCAGGAAATTCAAAAGGGAGCAGCTCCATGCTGATCCCTTTTTGAGTCTGCCGGCGGCTATCCTCACTGCGTCTCCGGCATCGGAATATAAACCGACCCCAGCCTTCCGCTGGGGACATCCTTCACCATCAGCCGCACTGCGGCCGGCTCCGGGCCGGGAACAAAGATGGAATCCTGCAGATGCCCTCCGGCGATCAGCGTGTTGTACTCCGGTCCGTTCAGCTTCAGGTTGAGCGGATAATTCATTAGCTTCTCCGGCAGCCCGCTCCGGTCGAGGGTGCACACCCCCACCTCCACGTCCAGTTCCTGGCCGCCGCCCGGTGCCGTCGCAAACGTCAGCGCCGAAGGATCGATCGACAGCATAAACCCCGCCTGCCCCGGCTTCTCTCCCGCAACGCTCTTCGCGCTGAACACAACGCCGGTCGCGTTCAGCAGATCGCCGCAGTCCTTCTGCATCTCCGCCGCCTGCGACTGCGGATCGGAGCTGGCTTCCGGAGTGGCGTAATAGCCCTCGCGGTAGCTCAGATGCGCGCCGTGCTGCTTCACCTCGACGAAGACGCGGCGATACTCGCCGTTCCATTCGCCTGCGCCTGGATAGTAAGAGATCTCGTAGAAGTCGCTGCTGTCGTTCATGGCCCTGCGAATGCAGTCGGCAATATTGTTATCGCCCGTGCAAACCTTGCCTACGTGTCGTCGGCCAGCGCGTGCATCGTGTCCTGCTCGTTGTTCTGCATCTCCACCTGGCGAGACGACGTTCCCAGGACCCGCGCCGCATCGACACTCGTCGAACCGGTCGCGTACGAATTGGCTGGCCGGGTCGCGGCCGAGTACACCTGAAGGTTCGTTACACCGCCGATGTCCACCGGATAGACGGCGACCTTGGCCTCGCTGAAAGCATTGCTCAAAAGCTTCATCTTGCTCCAATAGTCCAGGCTTGCCAGGTCGCTATGCCCAAGAACGCCGCCGTTGTCCGGAGTCTGCAGAACATTCAGAGTCAGCGGAAATGACGTGGAGAGCCACAAGACGTTCTTGCGTCCCGGATAGCCCGCCAGACTGCGAGTAATTGACAGAAACGCATTGTAAGTTCTGTCAAACCGCTGGGTGATATTGGCCGCGTGAATCATCTGGTCGAAATACTGGACGGCCTGAATCACATCCCCCACGTCGTTCTGCTCCGGGGTGCCATCGTAGCCATACAGCTGATTGCCCATGGCGCCGGGATCATCCGTCGGATCCAGATGCCCCAGTCCCTGCCCCGTCACGCTCTCCGCCTGCGCCAATGCCTTTTGCAGAAGCTCCGGATCGGTCGTGAAGCCTTGCAGCAGTTTCAGCCGCGACCCCATCAGAAACACCGCCACCGGCACATTCGGCGGCAGTTGCTTCAGCATGGCCCGCATCTGCTTATGTACCTGCGCCTGGTACTGGATCTCCGTGTTGATTCCATCCACCACCAGCACCGTCGGCGGCACCGGATCCCTCTGCACCGCCACAGCGTTGGTATATACGCCCTGCGTGTTCGCCGGAACCGCCGCCGGAGCCGCCATCGCCGCCGTGTGCACCTCCCGGATCTCCGCGATCTTCTCCTCGCGCTTCTCCCGGCTTCGGATCGGCGTCTGTTCGAAGATCCTGAAGTCGTTCGCCGAGAGCCCCGTGATGTGATGGCCATTCTTATCTTCCACTACCACGTCCAGGCTGACCATCCGCGAATAGCTCTTCAGTACAAGGGGCTCGGCCTGGGATACGGGCGCCTGGTTCGGGGACGCTCCGGATTGCGGCGTAGATGAGGTGTCCTGCGCCAGCGTGTGTGCCGGCAGACTAATGACCGCCACAGCCATCGTAAGCAACATCGGTATCCAGCGCGACATTGCAAGCCCTTTCCAGTAGCTGCGCTTTCGAATGCAACAGCGAACAGTGACCCCTTGAGGTCGGCGCACGCGAATAAATACGCCGAACAAAGACGCGCAATGATAGCAAAGATAAAAAGGCGCTAACAGAGTCATCCGCGCAAGCTATAACGCCCTTCCTGGAGTTGGACGAAACCGGTAAGTGGGAAGTTCCCCCTCTTCCAATCCGCAATCAAAGTATCGGCCGCCTTGCACCCGCGGAACTCAGGCGCCGATCCGCGTCCAAATGATGCGGGCGCGCTCCCCAGTCTCGGTCACCGGTTCCGAAACCCCATGGCGTCCTGGCTTTGCGCGAACAAGCGCAAGCGGTACACTCGTTTTTCGTCAGGCTCCGGCCACATCGCCGTCGCTGCCCGATTCAACGGAACGACCCGGTCCCGCACTCTCGCCGCCGTTCAACTGCTGCAAAGGAACAACGCATGAAAAGAAATACACTCTCTCCGCAGCTTCTTTTCACAGGAATCGCCGCCGCCGTTGCGCTGAGCGTCACCGCCGCCGTGTTCGCCTCGCCCACTGGCACCGGCATTCTCAGCTCCGCCCCACTCCAGGTCGATCGCCAGGACCCAGCCATCGCCAGCATCCTTCCCGCCGGCGCGCAACTGGAGCGCGTCGCCACCGGATTCAAGTGGATCGAAGGCCCCGTCTGGGTGAAAGACAGTCTCTTCTTCGCAGAAATTCCCAGCAACAGCATTCGCCGCTGGATCCCGGGCTCCGGTGCAAGCATCTTTCTCGAACCCAGCGGCTACCAGGGAAAGCAGCCCTACGGCGGTCCCGAATCCGGCTCCAACGGCATGACCCTCGACACACGCGGCCGGCTCACGGTCGCCGGGCATGCGCGCCGCAATGTCTACCGCCTGGAGTCGCTCGATCCCCAAGCGACCATCACGGTCCTCGCCGACTCCTACAGGGGAAAAAAGCTCAACAGCCCCAACGACCTGGTCTATCGCTCCGACGGCTCGCTTTACTTCACCGATCCTCCCTATGGACTCCGCACCCAGAACGACACCGATCCGGAAAAAGAACTGAAGGTCAACGGCGTCTATCGCATTCCCCACGCGCTCACCCAGAAACCCGGCGCCCCTCCTGCCCGTGGCGAACCCCAGCTCCTGATCACCGATCTACCGCGCCCCAATGGCATCGCCTTCTCCCCCGATGAGAAATACCTCTACGTCGACAGCACGGAGCCGCGCAAGATCTGGATGCGCTACCGCGTTCGACCCGATGGGACTCTTACCGACCCCACCCTCCTCTACGACGCAACCGCGGACAAGCGCATCGGCGGCCCCGACGGCATGAAAGTCGATGAGAAAGGCAACATCTATAGCGCCGGACCAGGCGGTGTCACCATCCTCTCGCCCGCCGGCAAGCTGCTCGCAACATTGCTCATTCCTGAGCGAGTCTCGAACGTAGCCTGGGGAGGGACCGGCCGCTCCACGCTCTACATCACGGCCAGCACCAGCATCTATCGCGTCCGCCTCAAAATACCCGGAGCCCCCCTGATCCGATAGCCGTAACGGCATTTGCCCTCGACTGCAACAACTTGGCCCAGGCGAAGCCTGGTCCCGTCCGGACGTGCGCCGATCCCCATTGACCCCGCAGATGCTACACATTTTGGGGCAGTGATCCATCTCACAATCCGCCCCATGCGTCCCGTTATAATAAGGACTGTAGAAAGACCCTCAGATCTTTCGATTTTTCAATCCGAAGGGAATTCCGCCACATGGCGACCACCAACGCCGGCGCCCCGTCTGCGCAAGGCGAAGCCGAACCGGCAACTCCTCCCAAGCCCGTCGTCAACGACTTCAGCATCCAGATCGCAACCGTTAACGGTTCCGGCTCCCAATCGGCCAACAGCATCCTGCTGCGCAGCATCTTCGCCATGGGCGTCCCCGTCAGCGGTAAGAATCTCTTTCCCTCCAACATCGCCGGCCTGCCCACCTGGTACACCATCCGCGCCAGCAAGCACGGCTACGTCGCGCGCAAGAAAGACATCGACGTCCTTATCGCGATGAACGCCGAGACCTCCCGCGAGGACGTCCTCTCGCTGCGGCCCGGCTCCGTCGCCATCTATGAGGAAGCCGCGAACCTGAAGCAGTACCGCGACGATGTCGTCTGCTATCCAGTCCCATTCGACAAGCTCACCGCCGCCGTCTGTCCCGAGGCCAAGCTGCGCAAGCTGGTCAGGAACATGATCTACGTCGGCGTCGCCGCGCAGCTGCTCTCCATGGATATGGCTGTCGTCGAGAAGACCGTCCGCAAGCAGTTCGCCAAGAAGCAGAAGGCTGCCGACCTCAACTGGGCCGCCGTCGAAGCCGGCTTCAACTACGCCGCCCAGACCTTTACCAAAAGCGACCCGTTCATGGTCGAGCGCATGCACGCGACCGAAGGCAAGATCATCATCGATGGCAACGCCGCCTGTGCCCTCGGCGCCATGTTTGCCGGCGTCACCGTCGTCACCTGGTATCCGATCACGCCGTCTTCCTCCGTTGTCGAACAGCTGATCGACTACCTCAAGAAGTACCGCATCGAGCCCGACGGCAAAGCCAACTTCGCCGTCGTCCAGGCGGAAGACGAACTGGCCGCCATCGGTATGGTGCTCGGCGCGGGCTGGGCAGGCGCTCGCTCCATGACGGCCACCTCCGGCCCGGGCATTTCGCTCATGGCCGAATTTGCCGGTCTCGGCTACTTCGCCGAACTCCCCGGCGTCATTTTCGATATTCAGCGCGTTGGACCCTCCACCGGGCTGCCCACGCGCACCGCACAGGCCGACCTGCTCTCCATCGCAGTCCTCTCGCACGGCGACACGAAGCATCCCATGCTTCTGCCTGCCACGGTGAAGGAGTGTTTCGAGTTTGCCGGCGCCGCCTTCGACCTTGCGGAGCAGCTGCAGACACCGGTCTTCGTCCTCTCCGATCTCGACCTCGGCATGAACAACTGGATGTCCGAACCCTTCGACTATCCCGAGAAGCCGCTCAACCGGGGCAAAGTGCTCTCCGCCGAAGACCTGCAGAAGCTCGGCGAATTCGCACGCTATAAGGATGTCGATGGCGACGCGATCCCTTACCGCACGCTTCCCGGCACCGATCATCCGAAGGCTTCCTACTTCACCCGCGGCAGCGGACACAACGAGAAGGCTCTCTACTCCGAGCGTCCCGAGGACTACCAGAACCTCATGGAGCGCCTGGCCCGCAAGTTCGATACCGCGCGCACCCTGGTGCCAGCGCCCGTCGTCGTGCAGACCGGCAAGTCGAAAATCGGCGTCATCGCCTTCGGTACCTCCGACTTTGCCGTCACGGAAAGCCGCGACCAGCTGAAGAAAGAATACGGCGTCGAAGCGGATTACCTTCGCCTCCGCGCCTATCCCTTCAATAAGGATGTCCGCGACTTCGTCGCCTCGCACGAGCGCGTCTACGTCGTCGAGCAGAACCGCGACGCGCAGATGCTGAGCCTGCTCAAGCTCGATCTGCCCGCCGCTGAAACCATCAAACTGCGCAGCGTCCGCCACTTCAACGGCCTGCCCATCGATGCGCGCTCCGTCACCGACGAGATTGTGCTGCAGGAGGGAATCTAATGGCCACGGCCACACCCACTCCAACCCCGAAAGTGAATCGCATTGGCCTTCCCGTCGTCGACTATCGCGGCAGCAAGACCACGCTCTGCGCCGGTTGCGGCCATAACGCCATCTCCGAGCGGATCATCGACGCCATGTATGAAATGGGCGTCCAGCCCGAGCGCGTCATGAAGCTCTCCGGCATCGGTTGCTCCTCCAAGAGCCCGGCCTACTTCATGTCCCGCTCGCACAGCTTCAACAGCGTGCACGGGCGCATGCCTTCGGTCGCAACCGGCGCCCTGCTCGCCAACAAAACCATGCTCGGCATCGGCGTGTCGGGCGATGGCGACTCGGCCTCGATCGGCATCGGGCAGTTCGTGCACCTGATGCGGCGCAATCTGCCGATGATCTACATCATCGAAGACAACGGCGTCTACGGACTCACCAAAGGCCAGTTCTCCGCCACCGCCGATATCGGCTCCAAGCTCAAGACCGGTGTCGTCAACGACCTCCCCGCCATCGACACCTGCTCGCTCGCCATCCAGCTCGGAGCCACCTTCGTGGGTCGCTCCTTCTCCGGCGACAAGAAGCAGCTTCTGACGATGCTCAAAGCGGCCATCGCGCACAAGGGCACCGTCATGCTCGACGTCATCTCACCCTGCGTCACCTTCAACGATCATGAAGGCTCGACCCGCAGTTACAAATACATGCAGGATCACGAAGAGCCGATCAGCGAAGTCGGCTTTGTTCCGGCCTTCGAGGAAATCGATGTCGAGTACGATCCCGGCACCACTCTCGACGTCAGAATGCACGACGGCTCCAGCCTTCGCCTGAAAAAACTCCACGAGGACTACAACCCCACCGATCGGGCTGTCGCCGTGAAGACCCTCATGGACGCGCACGAGAAAGGCGAAGTCCTCACCGGCGTCTTCTACATCGATACACAGAAGCCCGCCTTCACCGACTTACTCAACTTAGTCGACGAGCCGTTGGCGACGTTGCCTCAGGAGCGCACGCGGCCCGGCAAGCAGGTTCTGGACGACATCATGGCCCGGCTGAAGTAGGGCAGGGAACTGATCATGGGAAGGCGCGTCTCCGGACGCGCCTTCTGCTATTTGCGCTCTTCTTCTCCTCAGCCATGGCCAGCTTTGTCGAGAATTTAGCTGACAGATATTTCTGTTAATACAGAAATATCTGTCATAATAGACGAAATGATCCTGGGCAAAGCGGCTAAGGAATTCATTCTGCACTGGGGAGAGATGGGCGCCCGCTGGGGCGTCAACCGCACCGTCGCCCAGGTGCATGCTCTTCTCTATCTCTCGCCCGAGCCACTCACGGCCGAGGAAATCTCGGAGACGCTTTCGGTGGCGCGTTCGAATGTCAGCACCAGTCTCCGCGAGCTGCAGAACTGGGATCTGGTGTTCACGGAGAGCCGCATGGGGGAGCGGCGCGACTTCTTCCATACCTCGGCCGACGTTTGGACGCTCTTTCTCACCGTCGTGGAACAGCGGGTCCAGCGCGAAATCGTCCCCACACTGGCCATGCTGAGTCGCTGCGCTCAGGCGGCCCGAGCCGAGGGCCCGTCCCAGGCACTCGTTCGCGCCCGCATCGCCGCCATGCGGCAGTTCGTGGAGGAGCTGCACGGATGGTACAGCCAGGTCAGGAAACTGCCTCCCGCTACACTCCGCTCGCTCATCAGCATGGGCAGCGGCATTACGCGCATTCTGCCAAAACTGAAGAGAAGGCGACTTGATTGAGGGATGCTGCGCGATGAAGATCGTTATTCCTGGAGGAAGCGGACAGGTTGGAACCATCCTCGCTTGGTATTTTCACCAGGGTGGGCATGAGGTTGTCGTTCTCAGCCGCACTCGGCATACTGCGCCCTGGCGCACAGTTCTTTGGAACGGCTCAACGTTGGGTCCGTGGCGCGAGGAACTCGATGGCAGCGACGTCCTGATCAACCTTGCAGGCCGAAGCGTGAATTGCCGCTATACGGAAAAAAATCGCCGCTCCATCCTCGACTCGCGTGTGCTGTCGACGCAGGTCCTCCATCGGGCGATTGCCACCATCGAACATCCGCCCGCGGTTTGGCTCAACGCCAGCACCGCCACGATCTACCGCCACGCTCCAGATCGGCCCATGGATGAAGCGACCGGTGAGTTGGGCGGTGACGAGGCGGGAGCCCCCGACACCTGGAACTTTTCGATTGAGGTTGCGAAGGCCTGGGAGATGGCCTTCTTGTCCCCGCCGACTCCCGGAACCAGGAAGGTCGCCCTGCGCAGCGCGATGACCTTCAGCGCCGATCGAGGGGGCGTATTCGACATGTTTCTGAATCTTGTCCGCCACGGTCTCGGCGGAGCCAACTTACCCGGCACTCAATTCGTCTCATGGATTCATGAAGTCGACTTCATTCGTTCGGTGGAGTTCCTCATCGAGAGGCAAGAACTCAGTGGAGCCGTGAACCTGGCCTCCCCCCCATCCGCTCCCGAACCGCGAATTCCTTTCCATTCTTCGAAATGCGTGGGGCACGCGCATCGGTCTGCCGGCCACAAGATGGATGCTGGAATTGGGCACGTTTCTGCTGCGCACGGAATCCGAACTGGTCCTCAAGAGCCGTCAGGTTGTTCCGGGCCGCTTGCTCGAAGCCGGTTTCCAGTTCCGCTATCCAACCTGGCCTGAGGCTGCACAGGATCTGGTCGTCCAATGGAGAAGGTCCGCGGCTAAGGTCTAGTCCTTGTGACGGTGAACATGCGATTCCAGGTTAATTTTTTGGTGCCTTCTCCTTAGGCCGCCTTCGCCTTCGTCCTGCTCAGTGCCTCGATGATGGTCCGGCTAAACGCCGGTATATCGTCTGGCTTTCGACTGGTGATGAACTGCCCATCGGTGACGACTTCGTTGTCCACCACATTGGCCCCGGCATTCTTCAGATCGGTTCGTATCGAAGGCCATGAGGTGAATGTCTTCCCCCGCACCACGCCCGCTTCCACCAGCATCCAGGGTCCGTGGCAGATCGCCGCCACCAGCCGACCCGTCGCCGCGAAATCCTCCACGAACTGCACCGCCTTCGGCTCCATCCGCAGATGATCGGGATTGATCACGCCGCCCGGCAGCAGCAGCGCGTCGTAATCCTGCGCTTTCGCCTGCTCGAGCGTCCTGTCCACCTTCACTTTGTCGCCCCACTCCTTGATGTTCCATCCCCGGATTGTGTCTCCGCCCTCACTGCTCTTCGGTGCGATCACCTCGGTTGTGGCGCCCGCCTCGTCCAGTGCCTTACGAGGCTCGGTCAGCTCCACCTGCTCAAAGCCATCCGTTGCCAGGATCGCAACCCTTTTGCCATGCAGATTGTCTGCCATCGCTTCCTCCCAGTCCTCAGCGTGCTCTGGCCATAGGACGTCCCGCCGCGGGCGCCGCGTTGCCAATCTCGGCATTCTTCAGGCTGTAACAATCTGCGGCACAAAATCGTGTAGAGTTCGCTGGGGTAACGAATCGGCAACACTATTGGAGGAACTTTCATGTCGAAGCGAGTCTGGACTGCGGCCATTGCAGTCGCGGCCCTTGGCGCTGTGAGCGGCTGCAATTCGGGTCCCAGTAATATCAATATCGCCGGCGCAGGCAGCACCTTCGTCTATCCGGTGATGACGCGGTGGATCCAGGATTTTCAGCAGAGCCACCAGAATGTTCACATCAACTATCAGTCGATCGGTTCCGGCGGCGGCATCCAGCAGGTCAAGGCAAAGACCGTCGACTTCGGCGCCAGCGACGCGCCTCTTTCCGACCAGCAGATCGCAGCCATGTTCCCGCTGATTCAGATCCCGGAGAGCGCGGGTCCGGTGTGCATTACGTACAATCTCCCCGGCCTCACCCAGCCTCTGCATCTCTCGCCGGAATCCCTCGCGGGGATCTTTCTCGGTACGATCAAGACGTGGAAGGATCCGCAACTGGCGAAGGATAATCCTGGCGTGAAGCTTCCCTCGGTTCCCGTCATCGTTTCGCACCGCTCTGAGGGCAGCGGAACCACAAGCATCTTCACCACCTACCTCACCGCCGTCAGCCCGGAGTGGAAGTCGAAGGTTGGTGCGGGACCCGCAGTCAGCTGGCCGATCGGTATCGGCGGCAAGGGCAGCGAAGGCGTCACCGGCAACATCCGCAATTCTCCTGGCGCCATCGGCTACGTCGAGCTGACCTACGCCGAGCAGAATCATCTCCCCACGGCTGCCATTAAGAATGCTGCCGGCCAGTATGTGCAGCCCACGGCGGCGGGCACGACCTCTGCCATTGCTGCATTTACCGCGCAGCTCAACCAGGATCCGCGTACTCCCATCGTCAACCCACCGGCGACTGCCGCGGATGCCTACCCGATCTCCGGCCTTACCTTCCTCATCATCCCGAAGGACGGAACCGACAAAGCTAAACGCACCGCCCTGAAGCAGTTCATCCAGTACGTGATTACGGATGGACAGACCGCCGCCGGTACGCTCAACTATGCTCCGTTGCCGGATGGCGTAAAGCAGTACGATCAGCAGCAGTTGCAGTCCCTGACCGTCGATGGTCAGCCTATCAGTTAGCTGCGAGTTGATTCAGGGGCGCCTGGAGCTGTCCGTTGCGGATTCCTCCTGCGCGCCCCTGCGCGTCCTTAGAATCGGACCGCGAACCCCTGCGAGAGGATAGGGAAGAACCGCGCAACGACCAGATCGTGGTTGATTTTCGCCTGTTCGGCCGCGAGGTTCGACTGAACCTGCGAATCCGTCGCGACGTTGTCGCAGTAGGGCGTGCCCTGATAGGTGTAGCAGGCCGTTCCCTGCAGATTCAGCACAAACTTCGGATCGCCGATATACGCGAAACCAACCTCAAACGGGAAGCTGAAGTGCCGCTCGCCCCGTGGAACCAGGCTGCCCCAGCCCACCGTGAGCTTCGGCGCCGCCTTTACGAACGTGAGGCTGCCCGAGCCCGTCACCGGGTCCGTTGCGCTGCTGGTGTAGGTCTGGTTGTTGAGCGTAAACGTCTGGCCTCCCGGCACATCGGCGCCGCCCGTGACCTGGTTGCCGTTGTACAGGATTGCCCCGGGGCTGACGTGAAATCCGCCCGACCAGGGGAACCAGTCCAGGCTGGCCTCTGCGGAACGAAAACGCAGATTGGCGTTGTAGGTGATGCCGCTGCTGGTGAGCGTGTCACTGTAAGAGAAGAAGTTGCCGCCACCCCGCACGTTAAAGTGACTCGATACAGGCACCGCGGCTTCAAAGCCAAGGCCGAACAAGCCGACCTTGAACCCGACGCCAACACCGGAAAACGCTCCGGACTGGCCAGGAGGTACTGGCCGCGTGGCCGCCGCCGCCCCGCTCGGGGCCGGCGAACTGGTCTCCGAGAGAAACGAAGGTGCGACCAGAGACGAGCTGTGCTGGGCGAACGCGCCCGGCGCGGCTAAGAGGAGAGCAACCAAGGTCAGAGAGACGCGCTGCATAGGGGGAGGGCTCCTGAAAGTCGGGATTGCAATTCAACCGCCAGTCGATCCCACGGCGGAACCGTGTGATTCCACGCCTCTTCCCGTGCAGAGGCAGGGGAAAGCAGGGCCGAGAGTCGGTACTTTCGTACCATCACTCGTACCTGATTTCCTGGGCAAGTCGGTAATCAGCCTAGGTCACTTTTGTGGGGCCATCAATGACACCCCGGTGGTACCCCCTGTCACTGATGGAGGCATGAGACGCTCCCGCAGTCGATCCGCCATCTCCGCCAGTGTCCTGAGCCGGCCTTCCACCCGCGGTGGGAGATTCTCTTCGGCCAATGCCAGGCGCGACTCCAGAAGGAATCCGGTGATCGCGTTTTTTACCGCATCGTCGAAAGCCGCTGCAGCCCCAGCCACAGCCAGCAGATGTTCCCGCTCCCGGCGAGCCAGTGCCCCTCGCATCTCCCGCTCCAGACGAGCGCTGCTTGCCAGTGCGAAGTTCACCTGCAGAGGTATGGCGACTCCAGCGCGCTTCCAGATCAGATCCGCCCCGTCGGGGTCGCTCTCCGCCAGGATCTGATCGACGATTACCAGCGCATAGCTTCGCCGCGACAGCAACCGCACCGCCGCCGCGCGGCTGGAGGCAATTTCCACAGTGAGCCTCAAATGCACGGCCAGTTCTGCCGCCCTGCTTTCGATTCCTTCTATCGCGGTCACAATCAGGGCAGCCGCCGGAGCAACCGGGGGCGCATTTTCGCCTGTATGTATCGCGGCGCTCATGGTCTGTCTCCGTATTCCTTCAGCTTGCGGTAGAGCGTCGTCTTGCCGATGTCCAGCAGCTTCGCGGCCATCAGTTTGTCGCCGTTCACCTGCTGCAGCGTCGCCAGAATCGCCCGCTTTTCCATCGCAGCCAGCGTCTCCACCTGGGTCTCTGCCGCCGGCGTTCGCGGACGTTCGCGCCGATTTACATTCGCGTGCATCCACGCGTCGCGAATGCTGGTGTTCATTTCGCCCATTTCGATGACCTCTCCCGAGGTCAGGCTGCAGGCGCCATCGATTGCATTGGACAGCTCGCGCACATTCCCGGGCCACGCATACTCCACCAGGAAGCTCAGCGTCTCCGCACTCAGGCGAAACGGGCGCCGCATGTCCAGGCTATTTCGCTCCAGAAAATGCGCTGCCAGCAGAGGAATATCCTCTTTGCGCTCGCGCAGTGACGGCAACGTCAGCTTCACCACATTCAGCCGGTAATACAGATCGCGCCGGAACTTCCCCTGCTCCACCATCGACGTCAGGTCCTGATGCGTCGCCGCCAGAATCCTCGCCCGAATCGGAACCGCCTGGTTCCCGCCCACCGGCCGCACCTCTTTTTCCTGCAGGGCCCGCAGCAGCCTGGCCTGCAGATCGAGGGGCAGCTCGGCAATCTCGTCCAGAAATACCGTCCCGCTTCCTGCGGCCACCAATAGCCCGTCATGCGGCCGATGCGCGCCGGTGAATGCCCCCTTCACATGTCCGAACAACTCACTCTCGATCAGCGTCGGCGCGAGCGAGCCACAGTCCACCGGCACAAACGGTTTGCCCGCCCCGGGCCCATTCGTGTGGATCGCGCGGGCCACCAACTCCTTGCCCGTCCCGCTCTCGCCCAGGATCAGCACCGGATGCATCGTCTGTGCTACCCGCGCGATAATCCGGTACAGCTTCTCCATCTCCGGGCTCTGTCCCAGAATGTTGCCCACGCCTCTTCCCGAGCGCAGGCGTTCCCGCAATCCGCGGCTTGCTTTGTCCAGCGTGCGCCGTTCCGCCAGCCGCCGCAGCACCGTGGCAAGTTCCTCGGCAGAGAACGGCTTGATCAGATAATCGCTCGCCCCATAGCGCAGTGCCTCCAGGGCCAGCTGCACCGTCGAAGCCGACGTCATCCATACCACGGCGACATCCGGATGCATTTGCCGCAACTCCTCCAGCAGATCGGCGCCCGATCCTGTGGCGATCGTCTCATCCACCAGCAGGATGTCGGCCCCCTTTGCCAGCAGCAGACCGCGGTCGCGGCTGCTCAGCTGCGCCGCATGCGCAACCATCCCTTCGCCCGCCGCAATTTCGCAGCAGGCGCGTCGTATCGAGTCGTCGTCGGCGGCGACCAGCACATGGAGTGGAGCGGCTTCAGGCTGAAAAGCTGCGATCATCTGGCTAACCCACGGATCAATTGATCTGCTCCATCGTCGCATCATTGACCGTCACTCAGAGCATCCAGGCGACGTTCCCAAAGTAAGTTGGACGTTACGTTTGTAAGTGGCAGCTCTATCTCCATCCGTGCTCCATGCAGCGGAGAAGATACCGCCCGCACCGTTCCGCCGGCAGCCTCAACCAGCTCGCGCACGATACTCAGCCCCAGGCCGCGGTGTTGGGACTTAGGCCATGCCTTTCCGACCTCCCGCGTCGTAAACCCGGAATCGAATACCCGCTGGATAAATTCCGTGGGTATCCCGGGTCCGCTGTCTTCAACGGTCAGCAGTACCGTGCCAGACGCGGTACCCTCCGCATGCGGCGGATCGTCCCAAAGATATTCGTTCGCCGGCTCCCCCTCTCCATCCAGCGTCAACAGAAAGCTCGCACCGTTGCCGCGCTGCGTCGTGATCCGGACCCGTCCTCCCGCCGGCATGGCATCGGCAGCATTGCGCACCAGATTTACCAGGATCCGCGACAGGCTCTCTTCCGACAACCGCAGCGAGCCCCCGCAGGGAAGACACGCAAACTGAACTTCCGTCGTCGTTCCCGCAATCGCCGTCAGCAGGCTGCGCAGCGCTTGTACCGACGCGGAAAGATCCTGGACCGCCGTCTCCGGCGCCGCGATCGCCGCCGCCTGCGTCGTCCTGCGCGTCAGATCCGTCAGCCTCCGCATTAACTGGGCCGACGACGCGGCGATAGAACGAATCTCCGCTGCCAGATGTCCATGCTGTGGCGTCAGTACGTCCGGTGCGCTGACCAATTCCGCGCACAATCCCATCGCTGTCACCAGATTGCGTGCGTCATGCGCAATCCCGGCCAGGGCCAGGGCTTGTCCTCCCTCCTCTCGCAGCGTCGGCCCGTTGCCCAGACGCGGCAGCGGCAGCGGTGCAATCGGCGGAGCCGAAACGACGGCTTCCCTCCTCGTCTCGACAGTCTTTGTGATCCTCAGCGGTGATGCATTTTGCATGGAGCCAATCCCTTCTCCGGTCGCGCGCCGCTGACTCTGGATCGCTGCGGCGCTCAATCCCGGTTCACGACTGCCTGCATATAGAACACGTCAGGGGCCAAACCACCCCGCAGGTGTAACTCCATCCCCGCCAGCCACTTCGCTTCTCCACGGCAATCTCCCAATAGCGCATGTTGCTGCCTCTGCTTTCCCATAATGGAACCGCTCATCTCTGCTAACGCACTCAACGTTCGACTCCTCATCGATTTACCCGCCTTGTTCCGTTTACGAACCTCCATCCCCGGATTCCCCGTTTGAACCTCGTACAATGAGCCGATGCCTCCCACGTTCTTCCGCACCGGCGATCGCACTCCCGCGCAAATGCGTTCTGTTCGCCTCACCCCCGGCTATACGCAGGTTCCCGAAGGCTCCGTGCTCATCGAGTGCGGCCACACCCGCGTTCTTTGCAACGCCACTGTCGAGCAAGGCGTCCCCGCCTGGCTTCGCAACAGCGGCCGCGGCTGGGTCACGGCGGAATACGGCATGCTGCCCCGCGCCACGCTGACGCGGACCCCGCGCGAGTCGGAACGCGGCAAAGTCGGTGGACGAACCCATGAGATCCAGCGCCTGATTGGCCGCTCCCTGCGCGCCGTCGTCGACATGAAAGCCCTCGGCGAGCGCACGGTCATCCTCGACTGCGATGTCCTGCAGGCCGACGGAGGCACCCGCACCGCCGCGATCACCGGAGCGTGCGCCGCGCTCGCGATCGCCTTCAACCGCATGGTGAAGACCGAAGCCCTCAAAGCCACGCCTCTCCGCCAACTGGTGGCCGCCACCAGCGTCGGCATCGTCGAGAACACCGTGCTCCTCGATCTCGCGTACGAAGAAGATTCCCAGGCCGAAGTCGACATGAACCTCGTCATGACCGAGGACGGCAACTTCGTCGAAGTCCAGGCTACGGCCGAGCGCAACGCGTTCCCCCGCCCCCGGCTGCTGGAGATGATGGACTACGCCGAGGCCGGCATCCGGGAGCTGCACGAGTTGCAGCGCGAGGCAATCGCAGCGGCCGGAAAAGCGTAACCGCCTTCACAAGCTCGCAGTGCCCGGCCTCCCTGCAATCGACTCAGCCCCTGTCCGTGTATCCTGATCCTCCCCGCCGATCTCCCCGGAAAGGCGCCTGGGCCCGTCCATGCGCAGCCCCCAAAAAGCCGGCCCCGTCATCGCGCTGCTGGTCGTCGCGGTGCTCATCAACTACATCGATCGCGGAAACCTCGCGCTTGCCGCCCCGTTCCTCAACCGGGAGTGGGGCATGTCGACCTCGCAGCTGGGAATTCTCCTCTCCGCCTTCTTCTGGACCTACGTTCTGCTGCAGGTTCCGATGGGCTGGCTAGTCGACCGGTTCAGCGCCGCCTCGCTGGTCGCGGCCGGGTTCCTGGCATGGTCGGGCGCGACCATTTTCACGGGGTTGGCACGAAGCTTTGCCACCCTGCTGGCGATGCGCCTGCTCCTTGGCGTCGGCGAAGCGGTCATCTTCCCCGCCAGTTCGAAAATTTTCAGCGAATCCCTTGAAGAAAAAGACCGCGGCCTCGCAAACGGGCTCCTCGTGGCCGCGATCCGCTGGGGCACCGCCGTCGGCGCTTTCGGCGGTGGCCTGCTGATGGCGCACTTCGGCTGGCGCAGGACCTTCCTCGCGGTCGGCCTGCTGGGTCTGTTGTGGCTGCCTGCATGGGAATGGTGGAAGCCGCGACCTGTGATCGACAAACCGCACCACGCAGACCTGCAACTGCCGAGCTTCGCGAGCATTCTTCGCCTGCGCTCGTTCTGGGGCGCCTCCGTCGGCCATCTTGGCGAGAACTACCTGCTGTACCTGCTCATGAGCTGGCTGCCGTTCTATCTGGTGCACGAGCGGCATCTCTCCGCCACCGCGATGGCGTGGACGGCCGGCATGATTTACGCGATCGACTCCACGGCCGCCATCGTCACCGGGCGTATCGCCGATCTGCGCATCCGCCGCGGCGTGAGCTCCTGCTCGGCAAGGAAGTGGCCGATGGTGGTCGGTCTCGTCATTGCCATCATCTCGCTGCTGGGCTGCGCGGCGGCAGGACCAAAAACCTGGCTCCTTTTCCTGACCGGCGCAGCGGTTGGCTGCGGAACCTCCAGTTCGGGTGTCTACGCGATCCCGCAAACCCTCGCTGGCCCGCGCCTGGCTGGCCGGTGGGTGGGTATGCAGAACTGCGTCGCTAACTTCGCCGGCATCATTGCCCCTGTGTTCACCGGCTATCTCGTCCAGCGAACCGGGCACTTCACCGCGGCGCTGGCAATTGCCGCTGCGTTTGCAGCCGTCGGAGCGCTGGGGTGGGTCTTCGGCATTCGCTCCTCCGACGAGCCGGACCCGCTGCGCGATGCCGCGCTCGCAGTCTCGGTCTGACAGAAAATCTTCGAGCCGCTGAAAACAACTGCCCCTGCCCTGACTGCCTCACTCCGTGACCGATGCTCGCCATAAGCGAAGCATCGTTTCGACCATCCCCGCATCAGTAGTCCTGCATGAAGAAAATCGGCTTTCTCTCTTTCGGCCACTGGACCCCGTCCTCGCAGTCCGCAACCCAGTCCGCCTCCGACGCGCTCCTGCAGTCCATCGACCTCGCCATTGAAGCTGAGCGCCTCGGCATGGATGGCGCCTACTTCCGCGTCCATCACTTCGCGCGCCAGCTCGCATCGCCGTTCCCTCTGCTCGCTGCCGTCGGCGCACGCACCAGCAAAATCGAAATCGGCACCGCCGTCATCGATATGCGCTATGAGAATCCGCACTACATGGCCGAGGACGCCGGCGCCGCCGATCTCATTGCCGGTGGACGCCTGCAGCTCGGCATCAGCCGCGGCTCGCCCGAGCAGGTCATCGACGGCTTCCACTACTTCGGCTACGCTCCCGAGCCGGGCCAGACCGATGCCGACATGGGCCGCGGGCACGCAGAGGAATTTCTCGAGCTGCTCCGCGGCCAGGGTTTCGCGACGCCCAATCCCCGCCCCATGTTTCCCAATCCTCCCGGCCTGCTGCGCCTCGAACCCTTCTCCGAAGGACTGCGCGATCGCATCTGGTGGGGCTCCGGTTCCAATTCGACAGCAGTGTGGGCCGCCAGACATGGCATGAACCTCCAGTCCTCTACCCTCAAGGAAGACGAGACCGGCGAGCCCTTCCACCTCCAGCAGGCAAAGCAGATTCGCGCTTATCGCGCTGCCTGGAAGGAGGCTGGTCACGCTCGTACGCCGCGCGTCTCCGTCAGCCGCAGCATCTTTGCGCTCACCGACGAGCGCGACCATCTCTACTTCGGCCGCGATGACGGCGGCGACAAAGTCGGCTTCATCGAAGCTGACAAACGCGCCATCTTCGGCCGCACCTACGCTGCCGAACCCGATCTCCTGATCCGCCAGCTCAAAGACGATGAGGCGATCGCCGAGGCCGACACGCTCCTGCTCACCGTCCCCAACCAGCTTGGCGTCGACTATAACGCGCATGTCATGGAGGCCATCCTGACCACGGTCGCCCCCGCCCTCGGCTGGCGCTGAGCCACCAAAGCCGAGGCCTCTCCGGCGCCGCGCCGGCTTGTCCGTCGCCCCTCACCGCTTGCCTGGCCGCTTCAAACGCTCGCCGGCTATTCTTCACAAGACTATTTTACAAATAGGTATGTTTGATCTACACTCGCATCCATGGCCAAACCTCCCGTCAACCAACCTGAGCGCCGCGACCTCTTCCCTGGCGCGCTCGAGCTCATGATCCTCGAGTCTCTGCGCCGCAAGCCCATGCACGGCTACGCCCTCGTCCGCCACATCCAGGCGGTCTCCGACGACATCCTGCAGATCGAAGAGGGTTCGCTCTATCCCGCGCTCCAGCGCATGCTCCGCGAAGGCTGGCTCGACGCCGAAGCCGGCATCTCCGCCAAGGGCCGCCCTACCCGCATTTATCGCGTGACCAAAGCCGGCCTGCGCCACCTGGAACAGGAAAGAGCCAGCTACGTAACCATGTTCGACGGCATCAACCGTGTCCTCACCCTCGCCCGCGGTTAAGGAGGCACCCATGCTGAGGCTCTTCCGCCGCAGTCGCCGCTACGAAGATCTGGCCGTCTCCATCGAAGAGCACATCGAGGAGCGCACCGACGAACTCGTCGAAGAGGGCCTCTCCCGCGAAGCGGCCGCGCAGCGCGCCCGCCGCGAATTTGGCAGCGTAACCCAGGTCACGGAGCGCAGCCGCGAAGCCTGGCAGTGGCGCCGCATCGAGCAACTCCTCGCCGACTGGAAGCTCACGCTGCGCCGCCTCGCGAAGGCTCCCGGCTTCACCACCACCGTCCTGCTCACCCTCGCCATCGGCATCGGTGCCAACGCCGCCGTCTTCAGCGTCATCAACAGCGTTGTGCTGCGCCCGCTGCCCTATCCCGATTCCGGCCGCCTCGTCGCGCTCCGCCTGGAAGCCCCCGGCGCGGCCGGTCTGGCCAGCGTCAGCACCGGCCTGCGCCTTTCCCCATCGATGTTTATCACCTTTGCCGAACACAACCGCACGCTCGCCTCCATGGGCGTGTGGCTGCCGCAAACCGCGAACGTCACCGGCCTCGCCCAACCTGACGAAGTCCACACCGTCATGGTCAGCGACGGCCTGCTTGAAACCCTGGCCGTTCCGCCCCTTGCCGGGCGCTGGTTCAACAACCCCGATCAGGATCCGCGCGGCGCGAAGTCCGCCATGCTCAGCTACGGCTACTGGCAGCGCCGTTTTGGTGGAGACCGCAATGTCATCGGTCGCACCATCGACGTCGACTCCCAGCCCCGCACCATCGTCGGCGTCATGCCCCGCGGCTTTCGCGTCGAGGACCAGAATTTCGACCTGCTCCTGCCCACCGCGTTCGACCGCATCCACCAAACCCTGGGCGGCTTTGCCTGGCGCGGCATTGCCAGGCTCAGGCCGTCCGCATTCATCGCGACAGCCAACACAGACCTGCAGCGCCTCGTCGGCGTCTGGATGGACTCCTGGACCAATGGCCCCGGCACCGATCCGCACTGGTACGAGAACTGGAAGATCACCCCCGCGCTCCAGCCGCTCAAGCAGGACGTCATCGGCGACGTCGCTGGCGTCCTGTGGATCGTCATGGCTACCATCGGCCTCGTTCTCCTGATCGCCTGCACCAACCTCGCCAACCTGCTGCTCGTCCGCGCCGAGTCGCGCCAACTCGAGCTTTCCATCCGCGCCGCCCTCGGCGCAGGACGCTTCCGCATCGCTCGCGAGCTCCTCCTGGAAAGCATCACCCTCGGAGTCGCCGGCGGAGCGCTCGCCGTCGCCGTCGCGTATGCCGGCCTGCGTTTCCTCGTCGCGCTCGGCCCCGCGAATCTCCCGCGCCTCGCCGAAGTCTCACTCGACTCCCGCTCCATCGCCTTCACCTTCGCCCTCGCGCTTTTCTCTGGCGTCGTCCTCGGGCTCATCCCTGCACTGAAGCACGCCTGGCGCCGCCAGGACCTCGTCGGAACCGGCGGCCGTACCGCCAGCGCCAGCCGCGAACGGCATCGCTCCCGCAACGCGCTGGTAGTCGCCCAGGTTGCCATGTCCATGGTCCTGCTGATCTGCGCGACCCTCATGATTCGCACCTTCGCGCGCATGCGGGGCGTCGATCCCGGCTTCACCGATGGGGTCCACGTGCAAACGCTGCGCATCTCCATCCCCGCGTCCCTCGTGCAGGATCCTGTCCTCGTCCTGCGCACCGAGAATGCCATCCTCGACAAGATCGCTGCGCTGCCCGGCGTCCGCGGCGCAGGTTTTGCCAGCGCTGTCCCCCTGGAGGGCATCCAGCCCATGTGGGATGAGGTCCACATCGAGGGCAAAGACTACGACCACCAGGAAGCTCCCCTGCGCCTCTTCAACTACACGTCGCCC
This sequence comes from uncultured Acidobacteriaceae bacterium, assembly GCA_963796895.1. GTDB lineage: Bacteria > Acidobacteriota > Terriglobia > Terriglobales > Acidobacteriaceae > Palsa-343. Next base: position 879,648 of record CAWCNN010000006.1, on the reverse strand, counting down.
GGCTACTTCCACGCTATGGGCACGCGCATCGTGGCTGGCCGCGACTTTACCTGGGACGATCTCTACGAGATGCACCCGGTGGCCATCGTCTCCGAGACTTTCGCGCGCGAAGAGTGGGGATCCGCCGCCGCCGCCACCGGCAAACACTTCCGCCAACATTCCAAAATGCCCTGGCAGGAAGTTATCGGGGTCGTCCAGGACGTGCGGCACAACGGTGTCGAGCAGCCTGCTCCAGCCATGATCTATTGGGCCGCGATGCTCAACAATGTGTATTCGCCGGGGCCGGCCATCGAAGTCGCGCGCTCTGTGACCTTTGCCATTCACAGCGCCGACGCCGGCACCGAGGCTTTCCTGCACGAAGTCCAGCAAGCCATCTGGTCCGTGAATGCCAATCTCCCCGTCGCCTCTCCGCGCACCATGGCTGAGATCGCTGACGCCTCGATGGCTCGCACCTCCTTCACCCTGGTCATGCTCGCCATCGCCGGTTCCATGGCGCTGCTGCTCGGCATCGTCGGCATCTACGGCGTCATCGCCTACTCCGTCGCCCAGCGCCGCCGCGAAATCGGCATCCGCCTGGCACTCGGTGCGCAGAGAAGGGAACTGCGCTGGATGTTCGTCCGCTCCGCACTTGCCCTCACCGGAATTGGAATTGCCGTTGGCCTCGTCGCCGCCGCAGGACTTACACAGCTGATGAAATCCCTGCTCTTCGGGATCAACCCCATCGATCCGCTCACCTATGCGGCCGTCATTGGAGTGCTCACCGGCGTGGCCTTGGTCGCCAGTTATCTGCCCGCGCGCCGAGCTGCCGCCGTTAACCCCGTCGAGGCCCTGCGCGCCGAGTAGCAGACGGAACGCATTCGTGATGCGCGACGAAGCAACGCATCTCGATCCGGCAGCCCGTCAGGGCCACTTCACCCGGAGCGCATAAATCTCCTGCGTGCCGGTATCCCGCGTGAACACGGCGGACCCATCCGGCGCGACGCTGAGTTCCGTGTTCCCGCGCGGGCCCGTCGCACGGTGCAGCCCTTGGAGGCTCGCGATCGTTTCCACCCTGCGATCGGCCAGGCTAATCCGCAGCAGCGTGGGGTCGGCGCCGCCGCGCACATAGTCCACTGACTTATCATCCGGTGAAGGCGCCCAGTTAACGACATAGCCCGGCGCAGTGAACGTCACCAGATCGGACCATTGCTGCGTCTTCACATCAAAGACCATCAGCTTCGTCGCATCTCCCGTGGCTGCGAACAGCCGATCGTCGCTCAGCCAGCGTGGATCCCACATGCCGGCCGATCCGGCCACTACGGTGTTCGTGCCGGTGCGCAGAGCGAAGATGCGGAGATGGGACGTAGCTCCGTGATCCATGAAGGCCAGCCGGCTTCCGTCGGGCGACCAGTGCGGCGAAGACCCGTCCGGCACGACCATCGCCGGCGGCGAAGCTCCGTCCATGCCGATCCGATAAATCGCGCCCGCCGAATCGACATAGGCTACCTGCTTCCCATCCGGCGAAATCGCCGGAGCAATGATCTGTCCGGGCGGAGAGGTGAGCTGCAAAGCATCTGTCCCATCGCTGCGGCTGCGCCAGAGCGCATGTTCGGGATAGGCGGTATAGGCCACCCATTGGCCGTCGGCCGACCACGAAGGGTCGAATGCGGCAACTCCAGGAAGAAGAGGCAGGAACTGCTTCGCATTGCCGTCGTAGCGGACCAGCTCTCCTCGCGGCTCGATGCCGACAGCGAAAATCTCCTTGCCATCCCTGCTGGAAACGGGCTTCTGATACGACAGCGGACCATTGGTGAGCTGGATCGGAGTTTGCGCGCGATGCAGAAATCCGGACTCCATCGGCAGAACCCACAGGTCGGTGCGGCCTTCATGCTTATTTTCGTAGATCAGATAGCGGCCGTCGGAGGTCCAGCGAGGATCGCTCAGGCGTTCACCGCCGACGTCCCTGAGCAGAACATGGAGGCCCGAGCCGTCGGTTCCCACCTCGTCCATCGAGATTGCGCGGTGAGCCGGCCCCCAGATCGTGAATACGGCCGACTTTCCGTCGGGAGAGACACTCGGTTGAACCGGCACACCGTCGACACGGAGCAGCCTGCGCGGGTTGGAGCCATCCTTTTCGGCAACCCAGATGTCATTGCCCAGGCAGTACAGAATGCGCCCATCCGGAAATAAGTCGGCATCCTGAGCAGCGATCGATCCCAGCCTGCGCGGTTCTCCGCTCGGTAGCGGGACAGCCCAAAAGGGAAGAACGAACGCGTCGCCGGCAGCGCCCAGCAGATACGATCCATCCTGACTCAGTGCGGTGAACTGGAAATTGGCCAGGCGCGTGGGGATGATTGCGGTGGGACCGCCGGCGGCCGCGACCTGCATGATCCTGTAACTGCCCAGCGTGCCTTCGCCGAAGTAAATGCGCGAGCCGTCGGTCTCGAGGTTGCCGGAACTGGCTTTCACCTCGCCATCGCTGGTCAGCTGCGTCACGGCTTCGATGAGCGGAACCGCTGGCTGTTGCCTTGACCACATCAACAGTGCCGCTGCCGCGGCGACAACCACCACCGCCGCTGCTATCCAGATCCACTTCTGCCGCGCAGCCGGTTCAGGAACGCCAGCCATCGAGGTGCCGCTCGCATCCGAAAGCGCTTCCAGCGCGAACGCCAGATCCGACGCATGTTGAAACCGACGCTCCGGTTTCTTCTCCAGACACCGGCTCACAATTCGCTGCAGCGCCGGAGGGAGATCCTGCACAGAGTGCGCGAGCGGCGGGGGCTCCTCGTTCAAAATTGCGCTCAGGGTTTCGGCTGACGTTGCTTTCCGAAACGCCCTTTGACCGGTCAGCATCTCGTAGAGCACCAAGCCGAAAGCAAAGATGTCGCTGCGGGGATCGGCGGCGTGTCCCCGCACCTGCTCCGGCGCCATGTAGCCCACCGTCCCCGAAACCTGGCCTGCCTCGGTGGGTTGCGGGAGCGTGATGGTGGTACCGTCGGCGGCCGCCGGCTCGTTCTGTGTAAGCCTGGCGAGGCCGAAATCCAGAATTTTCAGCCGCCCATCTTTGGTCAGAAAGAGGTTCTCCGGTTTGAGGTCGCGATGCACGATGCCCGCATCGTGCGCAGCGGCCAGTCCCCGTGCGATCTCGACCCCGCAGTCGCAAGCCTCACGCGCACGCATCGGTCCCCGCCGCAGCCGATCCCGCAGGGTCTCTCCCTGCAGCAGTTCCGTGACGATGTAAGGAAACCCGTCGTGCCGGCCGATGTGGAAGATCGAAACAATATTCGGATGGTTCAGCGCTGCCGTGGCCTGCGCCTCCAGCTCGAAGCGCTGCAGACGCTCAGCGTCTCCTGACCAGTCCGCGGGGAGCACCTTGATCGCCACGTCCCGCTTCAGCGCGGGGTCCCGGGCGCGATACACCTCGCCCATCCCGCCCGCACCCACGGCCGCGACAATCTCATAGCTACCCAGCCGAGAGCCCGCTACCAGTTGCATCGATGGGGTGGATTATATTCCTGGTTGCGGCGAGTCACAGAAACCCCCGGCAGGCCACTCAGTCGGGCGCGCTATACCGGCGAAGTAACCACCCCTTCGTAGCATCGATGCGCCGTCCCCTTCCTACCTCCATGGATTACCTGCCCCCAATAACCAAAATTCGCTTGCCTAACCGCTGCCCAGGACTTAAAAAGAGGCTACAACTCCCCTGAACTGGGCATTGCGGATCGGCGCCAATCCGCATGGAATCATTCCAATCGCTCTCTGTGAGGCTCTGTCGTGTTCTCTCCGCTCCGCCGTGTCTTTCTGCCTGCCTTCCTCCTTTCGATTTCCTCCATTCCTGCACTCGCCGCCACCTGGAAACAGCCCACCCCCGACGAACTGAAGATGACCGCCGACCCGGCCGCCCCCGACGCGCCCGCCGTGTACTTCTTCCGCGAAGAAATCGTCGACGACAAGCTCCACTACCACCACCTCTATGCCCAGATCAAAGTCCTCAACGACAAGGGCAAGGAACAGTTCAGCGACATTGAGATTCCCTACGAAGCCGGCGTCATCAGTGTCCGCGCCCTCGAAGGCCGCACCATCCATCCTGACGGCACCGTTGTCCCTTTCACGGGCAAGCCCTACGACAAAGAGCTGGTCAAATCCGGCACGACCACCATCAAGGCCAAGGTCTTCTCCATGCCTGAGGTTACCGTCGGCAGCATTGTCGAATATGAGTACGACCTGCAGTACGACGACAATACCGTCATCGCACCGGACTGGGACCTCCAGCAGTCCGTCTTCGTCCATCACGCCCACTATCGCTTCGTCCCCATCGAACTACGACCTCGCCGATATCTCCAGCAAAGACGAGTTCGGCAAGGGAAAGAACGCCGCGCGCCTCCTTTACTACCCCTTCGCTTCCTACGGGTTACAAGGTCAACGCCTCCATCGACGGCACCTACGACCTCGCTATCGATAACATTCCCGCTCTGCCCGAAGAAGACTACTCTCCGCCTGTCTCCAGCTTCGCCTACCGGCTGATCTTCTATTACTCCTCCGCTAACACCGGCGCCGACTACTGGAAAGGCATCGGCAAGGAGTGGTCGAAATACGTCGACAATTTTGCCAACCCGAACGAGGCGATCCGCCAGGCCGTCGCCGGCATCGTCGCCCCTTCCGACACCGAAGATCAGAAGCTGCACAAGATTTACGCGGCGGTCATGACCGTGGAAAACACTCGCTTCACCCGCGAGCACACCGCGGCTGAAAACAAAGCCCAGGGCCTGCGCGTCAAGTCTGCCGCCGATGTCTGGGCCCAGAAGCGCGGCACGGACGACGAAATCGCCTACCTCTTTATCGCCATGGCTCGCGCTGCCGGCTTCAAGGCCTATGCCATGGGCGTCACTGAGCGCCAGCGCGCCATCCTTAATACCGGCTACCTGCACTGGGATCAGCTCGAAGACCAGATCGCCATCGTCAACATCGGCGGTAAAGAAGTCTTTTTCGATCCCGGTCAGCGCTTCTGCGAATACGGCAAGCTCCACTGGATGCACGCCGATGTCCTCGGTATTCGCGAGACCGACAACGGCATCGCCCCCGCGATGACCCCGGCAGGCTCCTACAAAGACAACGAAACCGTCCGCGACGCCGACCTCCAGCTCGGTCCCGACGGATCCGTCAAAGGCATTCTTCGCATTTCCATGAAAGGCGCCGACGCGCTTCGCTGGAGACAGGCCGTCCTCCGCACCGACGAACAGCAGGCCAAAACCGACTTCGAGAATGAAGTTCAGGCTCGCGTCCCCGACGGCGTCACCGTCAAAATGGATCACTTCGTCGGCCTGAATGACAGTGACTCCGGTCTCCTCGCCATCGTCAATGTCAGCGGCAACATGGGTACTGCGGCGGGCAAGCGCGTCGTCCTCTCCAGCTCGTTCTTCGAGGCCCGCGTCAAACCCCTCTTCTCCGAGACCAAACGCGAGAACCCCGTCGACCTGCGCTTTCCGTACGCCAACGAAGACCGCGTCACCCTCAAGCTCGACCCCGGCCTCTCCCTCGAAGGCCTGCCCACCAACGCCGACGTGCCAATGCAGAAACTCGCCGCCTACTCGGTCCATTACAAGAACGACGCCAATACCTATACCGAGGACCGCGTCATCGCAGTCGGTACGGCGCGCTACAAAAAGGACGAGTACCCCGAGCTTCGCGACTTCTTCCAGAAAGCCGGCGCCCAGGATCAGCAGCAGCTCGTCCTCAAGCGTGCTGCCACACAGGTCTCCGTGGGCGCCGCCCAATGACGACGGCGGATCCCAGCACTCCACAAAGCGCCACAAGGCCCGGCCACGCTCGCCCCCGAGGCTTCTCGAAAGTCGGCGTCGCGCTCGCCGTCATTGCGCTCGCGGTGCCGATGCTCGCCCGCGCCTCCAAAGAGCCGCCCTTTCCCGACTGGGTCAGCGCCGCCGCGACTGCCGCTCCCCTCAAAGCCGACTGGCATGACGCCAAAGCCGTCTACGTTCTCGAGGACACACTCGTCACGGTCGACCCCGATGGCCACGCCGTCCAGCGCTATCGAGCCATCGTCAAAATTCTTCGCCAGCAGGGCCGCGACTACGCCCATCCCATCGCGTCCTTCTCCGGCGATGCCAAACTCAAATCCTTCCATGTGTGGAGCGTCGGCCCCGACGGCCATCACTACTCGATGAAAGATTCCCAGTACACCGAGGTCGGCATCGACGACTCCTCCGTCCTCTACGCCGACGACCGCGCCCGTATCGCCAACCCGCCCGCCGCCGATCCTGGCGCTATCGTCGCCTGGGAGACCGAAGAGCAGCTCCCCTCCTACTTCCGCGAAGACACCTGGGGCTTCCAGAACGAAATCCCCACTCTCCACTCCGTCTACGAAATCGATCTGCCTCCAGGCTGGCACCAGGAAGCCGTCTGGTCCCACCACGCCGCCCTCGCATCGACTGAGGTCGCCCCCAACCATTTCCGCTGGGAGCAGACCAACATCGACGGTATCGACCTCACCGACGTTCCCCTCGCGCCTTCATGGGCGGCCCTCGCCGGTCATATGACCGTCCACTTCGCCGCCGACCCACTGCCCCAGGGGGACGCCCTGTGGACCCGGATCGGCAACTGGTACACCAGCCTCGCTGCCCCCCGCAGCGAAGGCGGCGCCGACATCGCCACCGAAGCCAAATCGATTGCCGGCGACAGCGACTTCATGGCCCGCCTCGATCACGTCGCCACCTTCATGCAGCAGCAGATCCGCTACGTCGCCATCGAAATCGGCATCGGGGGATGGCAGCCGCATCCTACCGAAGACGTCTTCCGCAGCCGCTACGGCGACTGTAAAGACAAAGCCACCCTCATGATCTCCATGCTCGATGCGGTCGGCATTCGCGCTACGTGGCTCTCCGTCGATCACCGCCGCGGCCGCATCGATCCCCACGCCCCCTCGCTCTTCGGCGATCACATGATCGTTGCCATCGAGATTCCCGCGGGCTACTCAAATCCACGCCTCCGCGCCGTCGTTACTGCCCGCTCCGGCAAGCGCTACCTCATCTTCGACCCCACCAATGAATATGTTGCCATCGGCGATCTGCCCGAGAACGAGCAGGGCGGATACGGCGTCCTCGCCGCCGGCGAAGACAGCCAGGTCCTCCAGCTCCCGATCCTGAGCCCCGACGCCGATACCACCCAGCGCATCGCCAGCTTCCAGCTCTCGCCCGACGGCACTCTCAAAGGCGACGTCACCGTAACCCACTCCGGCGCCTCTTCCTGGCGCCTGCGCGACCGCCTCTCCATGGAAAGCGATAAGGAGCAGCGCCAGTCCATGGAGCAATCCCTCCAGGAGGACTTCTCCTCCTTCACCCTCGATCAGGAAAAGACCGGCAACATCCGCCAGCTCGACCGCCCGCTTGAACTCCAGTACCAGGTCACGGCGCCGTCCTATGCCAAGAACGCCGGCGGCCTCCTCCTCGTTCGCCCGCGCGTCGTCGGCGATCTCTCTCGCGGCCTCACCGATAAGCCCCGCACCATCCCCATCAGCTTCGACGGCGTCGGCACCTGGCGCGACGACTTCTATGTCAAACTCCCCACCGGGTACACGATCGATGATCTGCCTGATCCAGTGAGCGTCGATGTTGGCTTCGCCACCTATCACAGTGAAGTCAAAGCCCAGGGGGGCGATCTCCACTACCGGCGCGAATACGTGCTCAAAAAACTCGTGCTCGACCCCACCGACTACGGCAAACTCCGCAAACTCGAATCCGCCATCGCCACGGATGAAAACAGCTCCGCCGTCCTGAAAAAGCAATGAAATCTCTTACCGGCATCGACTCTACCGAGCACACCGGGGCGTCGAGTGTGGCAGCGGACCTGCATCTTCTCCTGAACTGAGGTTTTGTCGACGAATGAAGTCTTTTGAGAAATTCACGACGATCATGATGTATCTGGCGGTCGCGTTCTTCCTCACCTTCTACATCTCGAAATTCGCCCGAAGTTCAGACAGTCACGCTGCTCGCGCACTGATCGGGCAAACCATCGCCTTGCCCGGCGTTCACTTCTCGTCGCAGCACGACTCGGTCGTGCTCGGCATCTCGACATCCTGTCCCTACTGCAACGCCAGCGCGCCCTTCTACCGCCAACTGACCGATCGGTTCCGCGGAAGAGTCGACGTCTACGCAGTTCTTCCCGAGTCGCCGGCGAAAGCCACGCAGTATCTCTCCGGCGAAGGGCTCTCTGTGCATGAGGTCTCGGCCCAACTCAACTCGATTGGCGTCGACAGCACCCCGACACTGCTCATCGTCGATGGCCACGGCACCGTGAAGGACGCCTGGGTCGGCATGCAGGACCAGGTCGGCCAGCAAAAGATCCTCGCCACCCTCCAGCAGTAACCCGACGCGAATACCGAACCGCAGCCTCAGCAGCCCTGCGAGGCAAAAGTCAGGGGCGGCTCGAAACTCGGGCCGCCCCACTTTGGATACAGGATGGGCTCGTCAAGGTCTCTTTACGTGGTCCCCGGTTTGCGGCTTGCTCGCCCCGCTGAACCGGCCCACGGCCGAGCCCGAGTCCACGCTTGTGATCGTCAGCGTTCCGACCGGCTGGTCGATGGTCCGAAGCACCCTGCCCGTCGCCGGATCCTTCACCGTCCGCAGAACCCGCGTTACGGCCAGCGTGTCGCCCACCTTTACCCCCGCGCCGGACCCTACATTAATGATGATGTCGTCGGTCGAAGCATCCGCCACCAGCCCGTCAATCGGAGCTGCAGGGGGTGCCGCCGCCGCGGGAAGGACGTCTGCCTTCTGGTCGAGGTTGGTGGCAACCTGAGCTACCGACTCTTTGGTCGCCTCGCCAATAATGGTCTGCCCGAAGTTGGCGCTGCCCATGTCGAGATGGCCGCCGCCGCCGTTCCAGCCCGAGCCGCCGCCGCCCAGCATGTCGGTGCCCGACCGCTTGGACTCGCCCCGCCCCGTCACCGAAGCCAGAATCTCGCCCGTGTTCACGTCCACCATCCGGGCCGTGATCTCCACGACAGCCTTGGCCTTGTGAACACCGAGCCCGCCCATGCCGAACTTGCCCAGCCCGTAGCCAACCGCCCCGCCGCCGTAGTTCTTATCGTCGCGCCCAAAAGTCGTGATGTCGCCAACAATGATGACGTCGACTCCCGCCAGCGCGCCGATCCTGGCAGCCGTCGCCGGATCCGCACGGTTGCTGTTCGAGAAGTTCTGCTCGTTAATGACCTTGTCGATCACTGCCCGCTCATAAACGTGATACTTGGCGTCGGCGAGCAGTTGGTTCACCAGCATGTCGGTGATGCCTTTGCCGATGTCCTGATTCGTTCCGAAGATGGCCTGAACACTGGTCATGACCGTGCCGTAACCGAAGTCCATGACCGCAACGCGACGCTTTTGCTGGCCCGATGCAGGCAGCAGAGCCAGAGCACTAAGGAGCAAAGCCAGGACGACCTTACGCATACACTTCGTCTCCGATAAATTGTTGTGACTGCTTCCGCAGAATGGCCCGGGCGCATTGAAGCTCAACAGGGGTTGCGGTCGGCGCGTCCAGCAGAATTGGGTCTGCGGAACTGCGAGCACTATACCCCGGGACCCGAGAAGAGGACAACCCATTTTGAACGGGTCGCCCGCATTCTTTGCAACCTCTCTCGCGCCGCTGACGAGTGTAACCTGAGCCGCCGGGTACCGCGCAACGATGTTCCGAAATGCCCATCTGCAGGATAGTGTGGCGCTGGCACCCGGCGTTTCAACAGCCATCGCGCCTATCCGACGCTCGTTCAGGGAGCCGTATCGGCAAGCAGGTACTGGGCAGCGAGCCCGTTGAAGCTCGCCACCTGGGCTTCGATCCACGCCTGGTCTCGGCCGAGTTCGCCCGCCATCAGCCCCGCAACCGCCGGCGCCATGCGCAGGGCCGCCCGCGCATCCAGAAAGAGGGCCCTCGTCCGCCGCGCCAGAACATCCTCAACGCTCCGGGCCATCTCTTCGCGAACCGCCCAGACCACTTCGGCCGCAATGGAGGGGAGCCGGGAATCGAGTTGCTGCCCAAGAGCCGCAGCCTTGCGCGCCAGCTCGCGAATCCGGTCTGCATCCGATCCATAAACTGCAAGGTTCTCCAGGCTGGAGGCATCCGCGATGTATCCATGGATCCGCAGTTCCTTTGTGACGCAGGGGGCCTCCGGCAGCCGGCCCAGCAGGATGGCGTGATCGACCGCGTCCTCCGCCATCTGGCGGTATGTCGTCCACTTGCCGCCGGCAATGGTGAGCAATCCGGACTCGTCAATGTGAACCGTATGGTCCCGGGACAGTGCCGACGTTGTCGTTGCCGTCGCGCTGGTCTGCTTCACCAGCGGCCGAATTCCCACGAAGACGCTCAGAACATCCTCGCGTCGCGGAGGACGGCTCAGGTATTCACTGGCGGTTGCGAGGATGAACTCGATCTCCTGCGGGAAGGGCAGTGGTTCATAACTCGGCGCCTCGATCGGCGTATCGGTCGTCCCCACCACGGTATGCCCATGCCACGGAATGGCGAACAGCACGCGTCCATCGCTGGTGTGCGGAACCATAATCGCGGTGGAGCCGCGAAGAAACGAGTGATCCAATACCAGATGGACTCCCTGGCTGGGCACCATCATCGGGCTGACATTCTCTTCCGCAAGCCGCCTTGTTTCATCGGCAAACATCCCGGTTGCGTTGATGACGACCTTGGCATCGATGGAGAAACGTTCGCCCGTTTCAAGGTTCTGAGCGACCACGCCTCGAACAAAACCGTCGTTGCCTTTGCGAATTTCAACGACAGGCGCGTAATTGAGAACCACCGCTCCATGATCGACGGCGGTGGCAAGGAGATGAACCAGCAGACGCGAGTCGTCGAACTGACCGTCGTGGTAGATAACGCCCCCGCGCAGCCCGTCCTGCCTCAGGTTGGGCAGTCGCTCCAGCGTCTCCTCACGCGACAGAATCCTTGATTTGCCGAACCCGTACTGCCCGGCGAGCAGATCGTAGACCTTCAGGCCAATGCCGTAAAAGGGGGTTTCCCACCAGGAATAATTCGGAACGACAAAGGGAACATCGTGCACCAGATGAGGCGCATTCCGCCGGAGAATGCCGCGCTCTCGCAACGCCCCCATGACAAGGGAAATATTCCCCTGCTCCAGGTAGCGGACGCCTCCGTGCACGAGTTTGGTGCTGCGGCTGGAAGTTCCTTTGGCAAAATCGGTTCGTTCCAGCAAAAGGGTGCTGAAGCCGCGGCTGGCCGCATCGACGGCAATACCGGCTCCCGTGGCTCCGCCGCCGATGATAACGATGTCAAACGTCTCGCGGGAATTCCTGATCCGCGAGATCATTTCTTCGCGATTCATCCTCAGTTCACTCCCTGTCGAAGCATCTCACCGCTGTGACGGCTTGCGCTCCTTCTGCACCGGGACCACCTGCACCGTCGTCTCGCGCATTTCGTTGAGAAAGCGGTTGATGATCGAGCCATGGAGGAGAATATCCCACCGCGAGCGCGCCGATTGACCGAAAACGACGTGAGAGATGTTCTCTTTCCGCGCAAACTCGATCAGCGCATCGGCAACCTTCCGATCCTTAAGCGTCACGACGCGCGCTCCCAGATCGCGGGCCATGCGTTCGTAGTCCTGAAGGCGCCCAAAGGCGTCGGGATCGCCGTGGCCCTTGTCGTGCTCCGGTGTCTCGACATACACCACATACCAGTTTGTTGCCAGACGCCCGGCGACCCGTGCGCCCACCCGGATCAGTCGTTCCATGCCCGGCCGCGGGGACAGGCAAACCATAACCTTCTCCGGAATCGGTGCCTGTTCCAGGCCCTGGTTACGGCGGTATTCGGCCGCCGCCGTTCCCACCTGCTCGGCGGTGGTGCGCAGGGCCAGTTCCCGGAGCATGTTGAGATTGCCCTTCCGGAAAAAGTTGGCAAGGGCCTGCTCCACCTTATCCGGAGCGTAGATTTTTCCCTGGCGAAGACGGTCGCGCAGCTCGTCGATGGTGATGTCGACGTTGACCACTTCGTTGGCGCGACGCAGAAAACTGTCGGGAACCGTCTCACGAATCTGCGTGCTCGCCGAGCGGGCTACCGCGTCGTTCAGCGTCTCCAGGTGCTGAACGTTCATCGCCGTCATCACGTTGATGCCCGCATCCAGCAATTCGAGGACATCCTCATAACGCTTGCGATTGCGGGATCCGGGAACATTGCTGTGCGCCAGCTCGTCGACGATGCACCAGGCAGGATGGCGGGCCAGCACAGCCTCCAGATCCATCTCGCGCAGGGTGACCGACCGATATTGGATCTCCCGGAGCGGGATCATCTCCAGCCCATCGACCAGCGATGCGGTATCGGCACGCCCGTGCGGCTCAATCAGGCCGATGACAATATCGACGCCCTGACGGCGCATCAGATGTGCGTCTTCGAGCATGCGGTACGTCTTGCCTACCCCGGGGGCTGCCCCGAGATACACGCGCAGGCGACCACCCTCGTCCTCCACCTTGGCAGGAGGTGTCAGGTCGAGCGGCTGATTCTCTCCCGAGTCAGCGGCCGGAATGGAGGGGGGTGTCGTCATCCGACCTCCACAGGATGATGATCCGGTTCCGCTACGGCGATGGGCAGCGTGAACCGGAAAGTCGTGCCGGCGGCGAGACGGCTCTCCACGGAAACTTCCCCGCCCTGGGATTCGACGAGTCGCCGCACCAAGGCGAGGCCGAGGCCTGAGGTTCCACTGTTGGGATCTCCGGTAAAGCGGCCGAAGATCGTCGAAAGACGTTCAGCCTCAATGCCACGCCCGTTGTCATGAACGAAGAACTGCACGCGATCCGGCTGTTCAGTGGCGCCAATGCGGATGTGTCCGCCGTCCGGTGTGTATCGAATCGCGTTCGTAATGAGGTTTTCCAGAATCGTTCGCAGCGCCCGGCGATCCGCCTGCACGAACGCGATGTCTTCAAAGGCGATGATTTCGATGTCGATCTTCTTCTCCTTCGCCGTATCGCGGCAACGGATAGCTGTATCGCGCAGCGCGTCGACTGGACGGACCTTATCGATGCGAAGCCGGCGCCGGCCGGTTTCAAGTTCGGCTACCTCGATGAGATCGAGCATCAGATCGTCCAGCTGTTCCGCCTCGTGCGCTGCGCTGGTGGCAAGCTCCATCTGCAGTGGGCGCATCTCGCCTGCGTGTCCCTGGATGAGCGCGTAGAGAGAAAGGCGAAGCCGCCGGATCGGCTCGCGCAGCTTTTGCGAAGCGACGGCGAGAAAGCGCGTTTTGAAACGATCGACTTCGGCGATCGCCGTCACGTCCTCCAGCAGAGTGACGGCCCCCAGCAATCTGCCTTCGCTGTCCCGCATCGGAGTGGTACGCAGGCGATAGCTGCGCTCCGCCTGCCCGATGCGCATGGGGAGGAGTGCTGCGTCGCCTTCTTCGCCGGCCGTTGCGCGCTGCATTGAGACCGCGGCGCGGATCGCATCGAGGATCCTGTCGCCGCCCGGAGTGCTGGCGAGCACCATGCGGTCGATTTCCTCGCCGCCTGCTATGCCCAGCAGTTCAATCGCCGCCTGGTTCAGTTTGAGAACCTGACCTTTGCTGTCCGTGACAATGACGGGCTCGAAAATAGAGCGGACGATGGCATCTGCAAGTTGAAACTCCATCTGCCGGCGGCCCGACTCCGTCTCGCGCAGATCGCGCAGGCGGATGGCGAGCCGGTTGAGTTCGGTGGCGATCGCGCCGAGGTCGTCCCTGGATCGCCACTCGACCCGCTGATGAAGATCGCCCTGGCCAATGCGGCGGGCTACGCGAGCGGTGTGCCGCAGCGGAGTGATGACCAGAAAGAGCATGATGGCGGAAATGACGGTTGCGGCCGCGATGGAAAGGCCGCAGGCTGCAATCAGGCGCTCGCGTAGCGCGTCCTGCTGCTCCCGCAGGTCGGTGACGCTGGCATATCTTTTCGCCGAAAGCTGATCGAGATCGCGGCGCAGCTCAACATGCAGCCCTTCGAGCGAACGCGTCAGTTGCGCCGAATCTATCGGTGATCGCGCCGCAAGCCTCTCATGCTCCTGCGCCAGCCGATCGATGGGAAGAGAGGGATCGAAGTTGCCGACCTCTTCAACGGCTGTTCGAAGAAGGGTCTGCGTGTGCGGTGCCTGCTCCCGGAACTCAGACAGCGTCGCGTTCCCGGTCGCAATGCGAGCGGCGATCAGTTCCTCGTGCGCGACCGCCCCCTGAGCCGAAGCGAGCGAAGCGACGGCGGTTTCCGCTACCCGTACCTGCGCATCCAAAGATGCCAGGTGAACGAACGAGGTGCGCACCAGCAGGCTGACGGTGGTGACCAGCGCGACGAGCAGTGCACATCCGAGAATGAGCCGTTGGTAGAGACTCAGCATGAGTAGCGGGCGATGCTTTGAATCTTGAGCGTAGTGGGGTGCGGACTGCGATGCAAGGAAAGATTGCTCAGTCGGGGCTGCGATAGCGGCGCAGGACGTCGTCGAGCGTCAGCATGCCCTCCAGCGTTCCGCGGCTGGCTCGGTTGAGAACCGGCAGAAGAGGCCAGCGCGGGAAGTGATGCAGCGCTGCATCCAGAGGCATATCCGGAAACAAATGAGGGGTGCGGTCTTCTTTCAGGGCGCGCTGCACAGGAGTCTCCGGGGCGAGCGTAGCCGAAGCGGCGGCCAGTTCGTCGGCGCCCAGAGCGTACCATGATCCATCGGGGAGCCGGACCATGCATCCCAATGCGCGCGGCTCGGACACAAGCTGCGATACCGCCTGAAGCGTATCGCTGCCGTCAACGACGGGGACCGTGACCGCTTGAAGCGCGTCCTCGATGTGAAGGCTTGATTCCTCGCGCTGCTCTTCCATGGAAGGAAGGTCGAGGCCGTCCTGCCGGGTGAAGATTTCGAAGATGCCGACAGGTTGAATGCTGCGCGAAATGAGAAAGGCCAGCGTGTTGGCCAGAATGATGGGCAGGATGATGGAATAATTCCCGCTCACCTCGAGCACCATGAAGACCGAGGTGAGCGGAACGCGCAGGAATCCGGCGAAGAGCACCCCCATGCCCACCAGGGAGTACGCGCCGACGGTCCCGGTCAGGTGGGGAAAGAAGTGTTTCTCAAATGCGCCCACCGCGCCGCCCAGCATGGCGCCGATGAACAAGGTTGGCGCAAACATGCCGCCCGGTGTGCCGCTGGAGAAGGAAAACGTTGTGGCCATCAGCTTGAGGAAGACAAGGGCGATCAGCATCTGCCAGACGAACTGTCCGTGCAGGGCCTGATCGATCACGTCGTAGCCGGTTCCCATCACCTGCGGAAACCCGAAGTAGCCGATCGCCCCCACCATCAGCCCCGCAATGGCCGGTTGCAGAAAAATGCTCCAGCGGGGCAACGCGCGCAGGCGTGGACGGAGATAGCCGAGGATCAGGGAGAAGACCGGGGCAAGCAGCCCGCCAAAAACCCCCAGCACTGCATAGGCCATCAACTCGCGAGGATCGCGGAGGGTGATGGAGGGAATACGGAACATCGGTTCGGATCCCCAGAACCATCGTGCCACGACCACGCTGGAGATGGCAGCGAGGACCAGAGAGCCCAGAACAGCAGCGCTCCAGCTGCCGATCACCTCCTCGATCACGAACAGGATTGCGGAGATGGGAGCATTGAAAGCCGCCGCCAGCCCTGCAGCGGCGCCGATGGGTGCAAACATGCGCAGGCGGCGCCGCGAAAGCCGGAGATTGCGAGCGACGACGGATGCGACCCCGGCGCCGATCTGGAGGGAGGGATCTTCCGGTCCCAGAGAGTGACCGGCTCCGATGGCAAGCGCAGAGGTAATGAACTTGCCGATGACGGTACGGATGGAGATGTACCCCTCGTACACATACAAGGCGGCCTTGGTCTGGTTGACGCCGCTGCCGCGGGCCGCCGGGAAAAGCCAGATCACCAGCGCGGAGACAATCAGTCCGGCTATCGCCGGGACAAAGAGCAGACGGAGTTGACCTCCGTGTGGCGCGGATCCGAGGGTCAGAAGCTTAACCCAGTCGATGGCGATTCGGAACGCCACCACCAGCGTTCCTGACAGGACGCCGATGAAGATCGAGAGCACCAGGAAAAGGCGCTCGTCGCGCGTCGGCGCGATCCGCTCGAGCGTTGCAGAAAAGCTCGGGCGAGGTGCTCCTGGCGGCGGAGGGGCAGCCGGCAGCGAATCCCCAACCGGAGATGGAGGAGCCTCGGGCACAGATATCCCGGCGATGCCGGCTTCGGAAGAACTGGTGGCCATGGCGGGTATAAGCGGATCGGGCATTATTGCTGTTCCACCGCTTTTGGATTCTGGGCGATGCGCAGCAGATAGGCATCGTCTCCGGTGGGCGCACCGCAAATGCCGGCGGCGGCCGTTTCTGTGTCATAAGCGAGCTGAATGATGGTCTGCTCCAGATCGGGTTGCTGTTCGAGATTCGATACAGTCAGGCGGACCGGCAGCTGAGCCCAGCGCGCCGTCAGTCCCGCCAGTTGCGACGGCGCGGCGGTGCTTGCCCCGGTACAACTGGTGAGCCTTGCCCGCGAGATGTTACGCAGCGAAAGCACACGTTGCGCCCGTTTACTCGGTGGCAGATCAACCGATGGGTACAACTGAAGGATTTGCGCCGAGATGTCGAAGATGGAGTGATCCGTATTTCTCTGGCTGTCGGAAAGCTTGCTGGCGGCAGGATTCGCAAGGGCTCGGCCCATGTATCCATTCGCGAGGCGGTACATGCCCAGGGCAAAAGCCGTACGGCCGGCGCCTTCGAGGGCCGCAAAAACAGGCTCGCGGCGCGCTGCCAGTACCTGGTAGGTGTTCAGCGCATCTTTGGGATCGTTCGCTTTCTCCAGCAGGCCTGCAATTTCGACTTTGATACCCGGATCGTCGGGGGCATTGCCTTCTGCGATGAGAAGCTGGTTCCGCGCCTGGTTGAACTCGCGACGAGAGATCAGGTAACGCGACATCTCGAGGCGGACCTGACGGCGCCGGTCATATCCGTTCCCCTGCCAGGTTCCATCCAGAGCAGATTGGTAATAGAGGACCGCCTGGTTCTCGTTGCCTGCCTTTGCGGCAAGCCGAGCCAGCATCAGATTGATCGTTCCATCGCCCGGCGCCGATTCCCGCAGCGTCGTAAAGTAAGCCGTCGCTTCGGCATTTTTTCCCGCGTCCGCCAAAGCCGTGGCCAGCTCAATCTCCGTTTGACGGTTCGGAACATATGCCAGGGCGGAACGCAGATCGTTGATCGCGGCCTGCGGTTGGCCTTGACGAAGTGCATCTTCGCCCCGCGCCTTCCAGCGAGCACCTAACTCCTCGGTGTGGCTGTTGAATGAGCGGAACAGCAGGTAGGTCAGGACAAAAATGACGGCTGCGATCAAAAAGAGTGTGAACAGGGAGACCGCGTCCTGCAGAATCAGGCGGCGGCGGGCCACCCGCTCTTCGGGCGTCAGGATCGAGGGGGCGTGGGTTGTCGCCATCTCTTCTATTTTCCCAGATTTGCCCCACCTGATTGTGCATCGGTGGTGGAGTTCAGCAATTTCCAATGGATGGCTTCGGAGCGGTAGGATGGAGGGCAGGCTGGGCCCATGACGAATATCGAGGAAAAGCACCGGGCACTGCAGGAGCGGCTCACTGGTTTGGGCAGCCTGATCGTTGCCTATTCCGGGGGGGTGGACTCGGCATTTCTGGCCTGGGCTGCGCATCGTACCCTGGGCGATGCCATGCTGGCAGCCCTCGCTGATTCTCCCTCTCTGGCGCGCAGCCACTTCCGCGACGCAATTGCGTTCGCAGAAGAGAACCGGATTCCGCTGCTGGTTCTGGAGACGAAGGAACTCGACCGCGAAGCCTATGCAGCCAACAACGGAGACCGCTGCTTTCACTGTAAGGACGAGCTCTTCACTGTTCTTGAGGCGGAGCGGGCCAGGCGAAATTTCGCAGCTGTGGCCTACGGTCTGAACCTCGACGACGGAAGAGATTTCCGTCCTGGACAAAGAGCTGCCACCGAGCATCGCGTGGCTGCGCCTCTGGCAGAGGCGGGCCTCACCAAGGCGGACATTCGCGCTCTGGCCCAGTCGGAGGGATTGCGCGTCTGGGACAAGCCGGCCTCCGCCTGCCTCTCATCGCGCCTCGAGTACGGTCGTCGCGTAACCACGGAGGCGCTGCGGCAGGTGGAAGATGCCGAAGAGGCCCTGCGCGCCCTGGGCCTGGTCCGGTTCCGCGTGCGCCATCACGGCAGCGTGGCGCGTATTGAGATCGCTCAGGAGGAAATGGCGGCAGCGCTCGATCCGGCCTTCTTCCTTCGCATGGCCGAGGCGGTGCGCAACGCGGGCTTTCCCTATGTGGCCGTCGACTGTGACGGCTACCGTTCCGGCTCGATGAACGAGTTGCTTCCCGCAGAAATGCTCGCCGGAAACGTCCGCGCCGGCAGCGGAGCGTCATAAATCTCCTATGAAAATCGGAACCATCGAGTGCTTTGCGGGGATTTCAGGGGACATGCTCCTCGGTGCGCTGATTGATGTCAGCGTCCCCGTGGAGACTCTGCAAAACGCCGCGGCTGCATTGGGGATCGGCGCCGAACTGCACGTCCATGCAGTGACCCGCGGCGGCATTCGCGCCACGAAGGTCGATGTGCTGGAAAACGGCGTCGTCGCAGAGAAAGCCTCACACTCTCCGCACAGCCATGGCGCAGACGCGGATCATCACCATCACGAACACCCCCACGGCGAAGTCCACACCCACAGCCGCAACTGGCTGGCGATTCGGGATCTGATCTCACGCGCAGGTTTGCCGACGAACGCGAAGAAGATTGCGCTCCGCGCCTTCGAACTGCTGGCCTTGGCCGAAGCAAAGGTCCACGGCATCGCGCCGGACGAGGTCCACTTTCATGAGGTTGGCGCCGTCGACGCCATCGTTGACATCGTGTGTGGCGCGGTCGGGCTCGACTCTCTCGGCGTCGAGAAATGGCGCTGCTCCGCCGTGAACGTGGGCAGCGGTTTTGTGAACTGCGCGCACGGGCGTCTTCCTGTGCCTGCTCCAGCCACGGCCGAGCTGCTCAAAGGTGTGCCGGTCTATTCCTCCGGTCCACAGATGGAACTCACGACGCCTACCGGTGCAGCCATGCTGCGGGCCCTCGGATGCGACTTCGAGGAGAAGACGCCGCTGGCGTTCACCGGGATCGGATACGGCGCTGGAGGCCGCAATCCCGACGGGTTTGCGAACGTGCTGCGGTTGTCGCTGGCCACTGCACCTGCAGCCGTTTCCCGGGACAGCTCCTTCTCCGGCGATCGTGTCGTCGTACTGGAATGCGCGGTCGACGATGCCAGCCCCCAGGTGCTGGCCCATGCCATGGAACTGGCGCTGGAGCACGGCGCACTGGATGTGATGGCGTCGCCGGTGGCGATGAAGAAAGGCCGCCTCGGAACTCTGCTGACCGTGCTCGCGAAACCGCAGGACGAAGACGAACTGCTTACGCTCCTCTTCCGGGAGACGACAACCTTAGGCATTCGCCGCCGCGAAGAGGATCGCGTTATCCTCGACCGTGAATTTGTAACCGTGGATACGCAATATGGCCGCATTCGGCTCAAGATCGCTTCCGCTCAGGGCGAAGTGCTGAACGCCATGCCCGAATACGAGGACTGCCGTCGGGCGGCGCGCGAACATGGCGCTCCGCTGCGAGCGGTGATGGAAGCCGCCCAGGTTGCATACGCCGAATCCGGAGAAAGGGTTCGCTCATGACCCGCGAGATGATTCTGCAGTTGCTGGAAAGCGTGCGGGCAGGTGACAAAACCCCCTCTGACGCGCTGCGCGACTTGTCCAACATGCCATATGAGGATGCCGGCTTTGCCCGCATCGACCATCATCGCGCCCTGCGCCTCGGTCTGCCCGAGGTGATTTACGCCTCCGGCAAGACACCCGACCAGGTGGCGGAGATTTTTGTACGGATGGCAGCCGCGGGTGGAAGCGTCATGGCCACGAGGGCCGATGCCGATGCATATGCCGCTGTCAGGCTCCGTGTACCGGACGCCCTGTATCACGAGCAGGCGCGGATCATCGGATTGCGGGCAAGGGAAGCCGCCGCAAACGCGGGCCCCATTGCGGTTGTCTGTGCGGGCACCAGCGATCTGCCGGTTGCCGAAGAAGCAGCCACCACCGCCGAGTACCTCGGATGCACGGTGACGAGGATCTGGGATGTCGGCGTGGCCGGCCTGCACCGGATTCTGGCTGCGCGTGATGGCTTGAGCACTGCGAGAGCCGTGATTGTGTGTGCAGGAATGGAAGGCGCACTCCCCAGCGTGGTCGGTGGACTGGTTGCCGCACCGGTCATCGCGGTGCCTACCAGCGTCGGCTACGGCGTGGCCTTTGGCGGAGTCGCCGCGCTCCTCGGCATGCTGAATTCCTGCTCCCCCAACGTGTGCGTCGTGAACATCGACAACGGCTTTGGCGCAGCCTATGTGGCAGCCATGATGCTTCGCAGCCGGGGGACCGATTCGGCAAACGATGGACGAACGGGAAACGTGGAATCGATCCCCGCCGCAGCGCACCGGTAGTCGGGCGCCCGCATCCTGAGTCAGACCCCGACGGGCTTGTGCTTCGGCTTACGGGAGAGCAGCCACAACATTCCAATCACTGCCATCAGGGAGGCCACACCCGCCAGCCCAAGAATGCGCAGGATGGCCACCGTATAGCGTCCCTGCGTCGGCGAGTAGCTACAGCAGTAGAGAAGAACCAGATCGCTCAGCGTCCCGATGTGCCGCGAACTGGCCTGGATGATCGCCAGGCGCACATCGCGCGACTGATAGTCGACCCCAAACAGGTACTTCGAAAGGCGCCCGTCCGGCGTGGCGATCATGATCACGCTGGAGTGCGCGAATTGATCCATCTTGCCGTCCGGTCCGGGCACACGAACGTAGTGGAACCCGGTGGCCTGAGCCAGGTCCGTGATCGACGATTGCGCTCCAGTGAGGAAATGGACCGCTCCGGCAGCAGTCGCCCCCGAGTCGTCGATCATGGACAGAAACTGCTGTTTCTCTGTCGCTGCGCCCGCCGGGGTGTCAGAGGGGTCGATGCTGGCAACCACCACGTCGTACTCATGCCCGGCATGGAATCCGCTCTCTCGCAGGGCCGACGCCATCCCGTGCAGAACCTGGGGGCACAGCATCTTGCACTCGTAGTACATGAGTGCCACCATCACCGGGCGATTGTGGTGAAAGAAGTCACCCAGCTTCACGTCTCGTCCGGATTCGTCCTTAAACGCGTCGCCGAGCGGCAGGGCTGCGTTCAGATTCTGGTCGATCCCGGCTTTCTTCTGCCATGCGGGCGCCTGCTGCGCGCTGGATCCGACGGGTTGATCGGCGGAGTATTGTGCCAGCGCAGGCCCGGCGCCTGCAGCGAGGATCAGGGTGACGGCGAGGCTCGGGAGAGAGATGCGCGAAAGATTCACATCTCAGAATACGCCGCGCTGGCCTGCTGCTACGGCAGGGGATGCAAAGGCACCGTTTTTCCGGTACGCACCGACTGCCGCGCCGCGTCAAGAATCTGCATCACGATGAAGTTCGTATCGAGCGACGTCAGATCGTGATCCGGGTCCAGCTGCCCGCGCACCACGGCAGCGAGGTAGTGCAGGGAAGTGTCCTGCGGCGGAGGCAATGGCGGGGTCACGAGCGCCACTTCGGGTGACGCCGGGTTGACGCGCTCGCGGATCAGCGTCGGGTTGGCTGCAATCGCGTAGCCCTTCGTTCCGTAGACTTCGGT
Source organism: uncultured Acidobacteriaceae bacterium (assembly GCA_963796895.1). Classification (GTDB taxonomy): domain Bacteria; phylum Acidobacteriota; class Terriglobia; order Terriglobales; family Acidobacteriaceae; genus Palsa-343. Next base: position 857,927 of record CAWCNN010000006.1, on the reverse strand, counting down.
GTCTTTACGGCTGAAGGGCCAGTCCCACGACGGCATCAGCACCGCCTGCACCCCGTGGTAGCGAAGGATGATCGTGGCGTCATCGTCGACGTGCGGGTAGATGTCGGGCTTATCAGTCTGTGCCACCGCCGTCACGCTGAGCGGGGTCTCGCCGTGCATGAACCAGGTCACCAGGTCGGCTCCATAGCAGCCGAAGTCGTAGAGAGCCCCGGCGCCGTCCTGCGCCGGATCGGTCAGCCACTGCAAAAACTCCGGCTGCACGCCGATCTCTTTCGGGCCCTGGTGTCCGTCGTGAACCACCGCCTTGCGCAGGTCGCCGAGGCTGCCATGCCGCAGCAGGTCATAGAGGCCGCGGTTGCTCGGATACCACGTGGTCTCGTAGTTCACCAGCACCTGCATATGGTGTTGGCGCGCCAGGCGCCGAATCGCCAGCGCATCGCTCAGCGAAATCGTCAACGGTTTCTCGACCATGACCGCGACGTTGTGCGCCGCCGCCTCCTCAATCACCCGGCGGTGCTGCGCAATCGAGGTGTAGACCAGCAGGGCCTGCGGCTGCCGTTGCACGAACAGATCGGCCATCGTGGCATAGAAAAGCTTCGGGTCGAGGTGAAATTGCTCTGCGTACTTCGATCGCAGGGCAGCATCGGCATCGACGATTCCGACCAGCTCTGCGTCGTGCTGCTTCGGAAACTGCTGCAGAAATCCCGCCACGTGCCCGTGCTCCAGGCCCACGATTGCCACGCGGATCGGTGCGGTTTGAGCGCAGAGATCGCGGTGCCAGAAAAGCAGGAAAATGACGGCGAGCAAAAACGTGAGTCGACCCGACCGAGGGAACATACTTCATGTTACCGCTGCGCAACGCCAATGCCTCCTGCCGTTGCCACGCTTGTTTAGGGGGTGTTAGCTTGAGTATTCGACTCCTCTACCGAAGTCAACCGTCAAGGCCAACCAGCGAAGGAAATCAGCCCACATGCAGACCAGCTATAACGGATTGTCTCTGCCCAAAGACGGCGAGCCGATCCAGTACGCGAACGGCAAGTACAGCGTCCCCGATCATCCCATCATCCCCTTCATCGAAGGCGACGGCACCGGCCGCGACATCTGGCGCGCCTCGCAGCGGGTTTTCGACGCGGCTGTGGAAAAGGCATACGGCGGCAAACGCGCCGTGAAATGGTTTGAGATTTACGCCGGTGAAAAGGCCTTCCGCGAATTCAAAACCTGGCTGCCGGATGACTCCGTCAAAGCGGCAACGGACCTGCGCGTCTCGATCAAAGGACCGCTCACCACGCCGGTGGGCGGCGGCATCCGCTCCCTCAATGTCGCTCTGCGCCAGATCATGGACCTCTACGCCTGCGTGCGCCCGGTGAAGTACTACTCCGGCGTGCCCAGTCCGGTAAAGCATCCCGATAAGCTCGACGTGATCATCTTCCGCGAAAACACGGAAGACGTTTACGCCGGCATTGAGTTCAAGGAGGGAACGCCCGAGGTAAAGAAGCTCATTTCCTTCCTCAATGACGAGATGCTCAAGGGCGGCAAGAAAAAGATTCGCGAAGACTCCGGGGTTGGCATCAAGCCGATTTCGATTACCGGAACCAAGCGGCTGGTGCGCTACGCCATCAAACACGCCATCGCGACGGGCCGGAAGAGCGTCACCCTCGTGCACAAGGGCAATATTCAGAAGTTCACCGAAGGCGCGTTTCGCGAATGGGGCTACGAAGTCGCCGTGCAGGAGTTTCGCAACGAGGTGATTACCGAGCGCGAGAGCTGGATCCTCGGCAACGTGGAGGCCAATCCCGGGCTCACCGTCGAGCAGAACGCCGCTTTGATCGAACCTGGGATCGAATTCGGCAACGACGAGTTCCGCCAGGCCCTGTATGCCGAGGTCAAAGGGGTTCTCGACTCTATCGGCAAGTCGCACGGCAACGGTCAGTGGAAGAAGAAGGTGCTCATCAACGACCGCATCGCCGACTCCATCTTCCAGCAGGTTATTATCCGGCCCGAGGAGTACAGCATCCTGGCCTGCCCCAACCTGAACGGTGACTACATTTCCGATGCATGCGCGGCCCAGGTCGGGGGGCTCGGCATCGCGCCCGGCGCCAACATCGGCGACGGCTATGCGGTCTTTGAAGCAACGCACGGCACCGCGCCGAAATACGCGGATAAGGACGTTATCAACCCGGGATCGGTGATGCTCTCCGGAGTCATGATGTTCGAGTTTCTTGGTTGGCCCGAGGCAGCAAAGCTCATCGAGATCTCGCTGGAGAAGACGATCCAGCAAAAGTACGTGACCTACGACTTTGAACGGCAGATGCAGGGTGCGACCAAGGCGAAGACGAGCGAGTTTGCCACGCGCATGATCGCAAATATGTGACGTTCGCCCGGGCTGGACGCAATACCTTCATCCCGGAAATCTGAATTCGAACGAATTGATGGAGTGATAAGGAACGAATATGCGGAAGAAAGTAACGATTGTAGGAGCGGGGAACGTCGGCGCGACAGCGGCGCACTGGATCGCGGCGAAGGAACTGGCGGACGTGGTGCTCATCGACGTAGTCGAGGGTATTCCCCAGGGGAAAGGGCTCGATCTTCTCGAGGCCATGCCGATCGTGAAGATGGACTGCCACATCCTCGGTACGAATGATTACGCCGACACGGCGAACTCCGACATTGTCGTCATTACGGCCGGCATTCCTCGCAAGCCGGGCATGAGCCGGGACGACCTGCTGCAGACGAACTACAAGATCATGTCCGATGTGGTCGGCAAAGTCACCGCCGCCTCGCCGAACTGCATCCTCATCATCGTCTCGAATCCTCTCGATGCTATGGCCCAGGCCGCGTTCCGCCAGGCGAAGTTCAATCGCGAACGTGTCATCGGCATGGCCGGCGTGCTCGATTCCGCCCGCTTCCGCACCTTCATCGCCGAGGAACTCAAAGTCTCTGTCGAAAACGTCACGGCTTTCGTGCTCGGTGGTCACGGGGACACGATGGTTCCGCTGGCGCGCTACTCCACCGTTGCGGGCATTCCGATTACGGAACTGATCGCCAAAGACAAACTCGACGCGATCGTGCAACGCACCCGCGACGGGGGCGCCGAGATCGTAAAGTATCTCAAGACCGGCAGCGCCTACTACGCCCCTTCGGCCGCCACCATTGAAATGGTTGAGGCGATCCTCAAAGACAAGAAGAAGATCCTGCCCTGTGCCGCTTATCTCGATGGCGAGTACGGAATCCGCGGATACTATATCGGCGTACCCTGCAAGCTGGGCTCCCGTGGGATCGAGCAGATCGTGGAGATCAAACTCACGCCGGAAGAAGATGCCGCGTTGCAGAAGAGTGCCGCCGCAGTGAAAGAGCTCTGCTCGGTAATCGGTGTCTAAGACCGCGCGCGCAGGAAGGCAATGACATGGTCGGCCTCCACCACGCCGACCAGCTTGCCCGCTTTGTCCACCACCGGCAGGGCGCGCAGGTTGTACTTGTCGAAAAGCTCCGCGACCTCATTTTCGTGTTGATCGAACTGCACCGAAACGAAGCGGGGATCGGTGAGCACCTCGAGACGCGTTTCCGGCCTGGCTAAGACCAAACGCGCCAGCGGAACCACTCCCTTGAGGGATTCATCGGAGTCGATCAGATAGATCTCCGTGATCGTCTCAGGATCGCCTTCAAAGCCCCGCAGAGCACGAATGCCGTCGGCCACGCTGCCGCCCTGCGGTACGGCGATGTACTCGGTCGTCATGCGCCCGGCAGCGGAGTCTTCCCGGAACTCCAGGAGATCCTTCACCTCCTGGCGACCCTCCGGATCCATCTCCTCCAGAATCGCCTCGGAGCGTTCTTCCGGAAGCTCAGCAAGGAGATCGGCCGCGGCCGACGGATCCATCTCCTCCACAATGCCCGCGGCGGTTTCTGAATCGAGCGCCTGCACCAGCGACTTCTGCAGCTTCGGCTCGACTTCCTCGAGAGTTTCTGCCGCCACCTCTTCGTCGAGAGTGCGCAGCACGGCCTCCCGCTCCGCCGGTGCAAGATCCTCGAGAATGTCGGCGATATCAGAGGGGTGGAGTTGCGCGAGTCGTTCGTACTCGATGTTTAGTTTGACGCGCCGCGTCGGGTCCACCTCGATCATGTCGACGAAGTTCCAGGGAATGACGCGCTGCGGCAGTCTCGATACCAGGTTTTCCAGAGTCCGTTTCGGAATCGTGCCGCTCAGCAGCCGGCGCACGGCACCGCGGAGACCGACTTCAACTTCTGAAACCCGCAGTTGTTCCCCGTCGCTGTTCGGTTGCCAGCGCAGATTCACGTCGTTGACCCGGACTACCTTGCGTCCGTGGACGTCGATGATCTGCCGGTCGAGCAGGTCCTGACGCAGAAGAATGAAATTCTCGTCCCCCTGAACCGGATTGAGCATGGCTTCCGGGCGCAGTTCGAGGGCGCCGCTCGGAGTCCAGCGAACATCCTTGGAGGAGACGATCTCAAGACCCTTGCGCGTCTTCAGGACCAGACCGGCGACACGCCCGGCATCTTCGCCGGTTCCCACGGCCACGTCCTTCAGCCGGCCGCGCATTCGACCGCGCACACTGGTCACCGGCGTGCCCAGCAGGGCTGTCAGCGAGCGCAATGCAACATCGTCGGTCATGGTTGCGGTCCCGGCATGAGTGTAACAGTCTGCTTTTCCTCGCGATAGCGTGCGCTGGTCGCCGCAGTGGCAGCAGTCTGCTGCGATTTCGGCTGATGCCGGAAAGACATCCTCTCGCATCTCTCCTCCGGCGATTCGACCCAAAATTTGATCCTTCAGTGGTTTTCATTGACTGTGCAGCCATACAGACATAAACTCAGCGCTGAGCGCGTCGGGGAAAGGCAATTTCCGCGGCACGCCCCCCAACGAAGCCCAGTCACAACGAATGTCCTCAGGAACCACCCGGTACGCGCCGCAGTCTGATCGTGTGAAGCTGGTCGTCGCTTCCTCGGTCATGCTCACCTTTATTTCCTTTTGGCGAGCGGCCGCCATCGTGCTCAACGACCTTGGATCCTCCGCCTTCTATGCAGGGGGCATCGCTGAACAGGCGGTGGGCAAGGCCGCGCCCTGGTTCATTCTTGGCGTCATGCTGTTCTCCTTCGCCGTGCGAGCGGTGTATGTCGAGAGTTGCTCGATGTTCACCCGCGGTGGCGTTTATCGCGTGGTCAAGGAAGCCCTGGGCGGCAATTTTGCCAAACTCAGCGTTTCGGCGCTGATGTTCGACTACATCCTCACGGGCCCCATCTCCGGCGTTTCGGCGGGTCAATACATCGTCGGTCTGCTCAACGAGATCCTCAATGTTGCTGCGACCCGTGCCTGGCTGCCAGGCGGTCTGCTTCACTGGGCTGCGGGAGCCACCCCTCTCCCGATCGATGAAACCTCCGCAATGTTCGCCGCCGCGGTCACTATCTATTACTGGTGGCAGAACACCAAAGGCATCGAGGAATCAAGCGATAAGGCGCTGGCCGTTATGCAGATCACCACCGTCATGGTGGTCCTGCTGCTGGGCTGGGGGTGGATCACGACCTTTCACACCCACGCCAGCCTGCCTCCCTTTCCCTTTCCTTCCAACCTCCACTTTTCCAAAGATGCGCTCGGATTCCTTGCGGGTACGCGCTTCTCCACCATGCTCGGTCTCTTCGGCATTGTCATGGCCTTCGGACATTCCGTGTTGGCTATGAGCGGCGAAGAAACCCTCGCCCAGGTCAACCGCGAGATCGAACATCCCAAGCTCAAAAATCTCAAGCGCGCCGCGATCGTCATCGCCATTTACAGCTTCGTCTTCACGGGTGTCGGCTCTCTGCTCGCCACCATGATCATCCCCGACAGCGTGCGCGTGCCGGTTTATCGCGACAACCTGATCGCGGGGATGGCCATGTATATGTGGGGCCCTCTCGTACTGCGTATCGTTTTCCGCGTCTTTGTCGTCATTGTCGGGTTTCTCATCCTTTCCGGCGCCGTTAATACCTCCATCATCGGCTCGGCGGGCGTCATGATGCGTATCGCCGAAGACGGCGTGCTTACGGATTGGTTCCGGAAGCCCCATCGCCGCTTCGGCACCAGCTATCGCATCATCAATCTGATCACCGCCCTGCAGTTGTTCACTATTATTGCCAGCCGCGGTAACGTCATCACCCTGGGCGAAGCCTACGCTTTCGGTGTGATCTGGAGTTTCACCTTTAACTCCCTCGCCATGCTCGTGCTGCGATGGAAGTACAAAGGAGAACGAGGCTGGAAGGTGCCAGTTAACCTGCGCATCGGCGGCAAAGAAATCCCCATCGGGCTCTTCTGCGTCTTCCTCACCCTGTTGACCGTTGCCCTCGTCAACCTGGCCACCAAGAGCGTTGCCACCGAAAGCGGCATCGTTTTCACCGCCACGTTCTTTACCATTTTCGCCATATCCGAGCGGCGCAATGCTGCGAAACATCAGCTGACGCAGCAGCAGATGAAGGAACACTTCCAGCTCGAGCAACAGGACACTATCGGGCGCGAAGAACTTCAGGTCCGCCCCGGCGCCGTGCTCGTTACCATGCGTGATGCCGCCAACCCTTACGCACTCAAGTGGACCCTCGCCCGAACCCGCACCGATCAGCAGGATATCGTCGTGATGACCGCCCGCATGATGGGCGCCGGTGGTCCGGATTACGTTGAGAACCAGATATTCTCCGAGCACGAACAGATGCTCTTTACCAAAGCCGTTTCCGTTGCGGAAAGCTTCGGCAAGCATATCTCCCTGCTGGTTGTTCCCGCCGGCGATATCTTTGCCGCCCTCGTACAGGTGGCCAATTCCCTGGAGGTGGCGGCGCTGGTTTCGGGCTTATCAACCCGCATGTCCGCGCAGGAGCAGGCATTCCACATCGGCCAGGCATGGGAGAGCCTCTCCGAGCCCAAGCGGCAGTTCACCTTCTATGTGATCATGCCGGATGGCGAAGCCGAGGCCTTTCATATCGGCCCGCATGCCCCTGCGCTACGCGCAGAAGATGTACAGCTCGTGCACCGGCTCTGGTTGAACTTCCGCCGCGATCCGGAGATGCAGGGCCTGCATCACAGTGACATCATGACCTATGCCCTCACCCGCCTGGCGACTGATTATGCCCGCGACAAACAGGAAACCCTGAAGAGTCTGCGCAGATATACCCAGGAAGGTGGGCGCGATACCCAACTCGGAATCAGCTATCGGTCGCCCGGTCGCGAAGATCAGGACATGCCGGCCCCACGGCCATCTCTGGATGACGAAGGCCACTAAGTTCCCGGCACCTTCCACCTCATTTGTAAAGTAGCCCCTTCCCATTTAGTCTGACCTTAGAGCCAGCCGCACCACTTTGTCTCCGGATGCGCAGCGCGGTGTTCCATGAATAGGGAGGATAATGTGGAAGTTAAGAAGATCGTAGAAGAACTTGACCAGCAGATCTCTCGGCTGAAGCAAGCCAGAGCACTTCTCAGTGACGGCGGAACCATGGTAAGAAGAAGACGGGGCAGACCACCTGGGAAGTCCGCAGTGGGCTCCGCGCAGCCTAAACGGCGTTTGAGCGCCGCGGGGCGCAGACGGATATCTGAGGCTCTGAAGCGCCGCTGGGCGCAGCGACGGAAGGCGGCCGAAAAGCCTGCCAAAGCGGCATAGGACGAGGGCGCCCCCCTGCTCTTCTCAGTTAAAGCGTCCGCTTGAACAAAGGAGTCGCCAGCAACAGCGAGACGATCCCGAATCCAAAGAGAAAGAAGATATCGGACCGGATCGCCGCGAATCCTCCATCTTTAACCAGGATCGCCTTGAACCCGTGTACCGCATAGGTGAATGGATCCACGAAGGCGATCGCGCGCAGCCATTTCGGAAAGGCTTCAATCGGGTAAATCGCGCCGCTCGGGAAGAAAAGCAGAGTATTGAGCACCCCAAACATAGCGCGGGGCACCAGAGGATCCTCCACCCGCACCATCAGCAGGAACATCATGCCATTGAAGGCGATCGACGTGGCTACGATGAGCAGCGAAAGCTGGAGGATGGAGGAAAAGCGGAAAATGACGCCCAGGCCTGCAAGCAGAGAACCGATGACCGACAAGCTGATCCCGGACAGGACCGCCTTGATCGCTCCAGCTATATTCAGTCCCAGCACCAGCTCGAGTTTGGTGATCGGAGTGACCAGATAGCCTTCGTGTACGCCGCGCGCTTTGTCATCGATGTACAGCATTCCTCCGCCAATCATGACTGAGATATACATCGCCAGGGCAACCGATCCGGCGAGAAGGAATTTCATGTACTCGATATACGGATAAAGTTCGACGATATTGAGGCTGATGGCCTGCACTACTTTGGGCTGGATCAGCGGCGCGTTCAGCGCATCCACCAGGGATTGCATCTCCGATTCGAGGCTGCCGCTGACGAACTGGTCGGAGTTATCCACGACAAGTCCGATGTGCGGTGAATCACCGGCAAGAACCCGCCGCGAGTATTGTTTTGGAATGATCACCGCGGCATCGATCTTCCCAGTACGAACATCCTCTTTCGCCGTCTCTTCGTCCGAGTAGGGAATTGCCTCAAAGGTGCGTATGTTGGCTGCCACCGACTGAAAGGCCTCGCGGACTTTCAGCGCTTCTTCGCCGTGGTCATAATCGACCACGCCCATCCGGGCATTGGTGACTTTGCCGCCGAAAGCATTCCCGAGAATGATTAGCTGCACCAGCGGCAGTGTCATCGACATCAGCATGAGGGTCGGGGAGCGGAAGAATTTCCGCATCTCGCGTTCGACAATCGCCCACATGCGGTTCATGGCTGCATCCCCGGACGCGGCGGCATGATGAAGCTGACTGCCTTCACCTGTTCGTCGCGCAACTGGCGTCCCGTGTAATAAACAAATACGTCGTCCAGCGTCGTGTTCTGAACGCTGAGGCCCCGAATAGGATCGTTGGCCGCCGTCGCCATTTCCACCAGTTGGGTCGTGGTTAGCGAGCCGTTGGAAGTCATCAGCCGATATTCTCCCGATCCGTGGGACTCTACGGCGGTTACCCCGGACAGATGTTCGAGCTGCGGCTTTCGTTCCACCTGATTTTTGCCGAATTGAACTTCAATCACGCTGGAGCCCGGGACGCTCGACTTAAGTCCCAAAGGGGTGTCGAGCGCGACGAGTTTGCCGTGGTCGATAATCGCGATGCGATCGCAGAGATTGTCCGCTTCATCCATGTAATGCGTTGTGAGCAGGATGGTCAGCTTCATGGTGGTCCGCAGACGGTCCAGCATTTCCCAAACCGCAACGCGAGATACTGGATCGAGACCGGTTGTGGGTTCATCCAGGAAAAAAATTCGAGGATTGTGGATGAGGCCGCGAGCAATCTCCAGCCGCCGCCGCATACCCCCGGACAGCGTCCTGGTTTGCGCCTCGCGCCATTTGGTCAGGTCGACAGCTTCCAAAAGGCGCGCGATATTCCGCTCGCGCTCCGCGTGGGGAACCCCGTACAACTTGGCGTAGATCGACAGATTCTCTTCCACAGTCAGATCGATGTCGCTGGTCAGCGCCTGTGGAATCACCCCGATGAGACGCCGCACTGCATTCGGTTCATGAACCACGTCGTGCCCCGAGATCAGCGCCCGGCCCGCTGTCACGGGAATCAGCGTCGTCATCATACGGATCAGGGTCGATTTGCCCGCCCCGTTCGGTCCCAGCAGTCCGAAGATCTCGCCATCGGCGACGTCGAAGGTAATCCCCTTGACTGCCTCGAAAGTACCGTAGCGCTTCACGATGTTCTCCACTGCGATCGCGGGCGGGGCGGCGCCAGGTGCGGCCGAGTGAGGAACACGCGTCGGGTCCGTCATTCTTTCACCAGCTTGTCTTTGGGCACATAGACATCCGCAATCATGCCTGGAACGTAGCGCATCCCCGGGTTCTCGATGAGCAGCTTGAGCTGAACCGTCTTGATATCCCGCTTGCGACGGCTGACATCGCGCTGCGTGGCGAAGTCGGCCTCCGCCGCTTTTGCAATCACCGTGCCTGAAACCGCAGCGCCGCTTGGCATCACCACACGGAGTTTGTCCCCCAGTTGCACAGCGTCCGCTTCGGTTTCGGGAAGGGGAGCGTACACCCAGGTTTGCGAAAGATCGACCACCGTAACGATCGGCGTCGCCGGCGATACGACTTCGCCCTGTCGCGCCGCCCACACATTCACAACGCCGGTCACGGGGGAGACCACGCGCGAATAGCCCAGCTGTACCTCCGCCTGGTCAAGCAGGTCCTGGGCATTGCGTACGTCAGCACGATTCGCCGCGACCGTCTTCGCCGCGACATTGGTTTCAAGTAGGTGCGCCTCGGCTGATTTCAGAGAAGCTTCGGCTGCCGAAACATTTTCCCGTGCCGAATCGACAGCTGCTTTCGCTGCCTTGAGGCTGGTCACCATCTCGTCGCGCGTCTGTTCGCTGGTGACACCCGCCTGGGCCAGCGCAACGGCGCGTCTGGTATCGGCTTCCTGATGTTCGTACTGCGCCTGACTCTGCGCCAGCGCCGCCTTCGCCACCCGCAGCTGCGCTTCGGCGGCTTTCACCTGGCTCGCGGTATCTCCCGCGGTTTGTTGTTCTGTGTCTCGGGAGCCCGCCAGCTTAGATTGCTGGCCGGCGACGTTGGCAGCGGCGGCATTGCGCGCAGCGGCCAGATCGCCGGCCTCGATGGTCGCCACTAGTTGGCCCGCTGTGACCTTTTGGCCTTCCTGGACATCGAGCGAGGCGATCCGGCCCTGAATGCGCGAGCTGACTACTACCTCGTTGGCGTCGACCATCCCGATCAACTGCAGATCGCTGCTGCGGTTGGTCGAGAAGAAGTACCAGCACAGAGCCACGACGAGCAGAACGGCCATGATGATAAAAATTCGATTGCGCGGTTTCATGCGGTCTTTCTCTCCGGAAGGGCGGTCTCTGCGGCCGGGACCGCAGCGAGCACGGCTTTGGCCAGCCGCGCACCGTGTTTGCGGTCGACAAAGATGGCGTGCCCCAGGTATTCAATGGCCGCCTTGCGCCGAAGCGCAACAGCTCCGGGTGCCAGGGGTTCCATGTCGCTGACAAGGCGAACCATCGGTGCACTGAGAAAATAGAAAACATTCGCGCCCAGCGCCGAGTACAGCATTTGCAGGGGATCGACTCGACAGAGTTCACCCGCCCGGCCGCCCTCCTCGATAATCTGCAGGGTACGATCCCACATGGGCACGAATGCCTTTTCGGCGATGATGCCCAAAGCGTTGGACTGGCCCGCCCGAAAGCGGACCATCTCCTGCTGCATCAGAGCCTGAAATCCGTTATGCGAGGAAATGCGGTCGAAGTGCTGCAGAACAAAGCGCAACAGGCGCTCGCCTGCGCTGCATGGCAGATCCAGCACGGCGAGGGCATCGCCGGCAATCCTTCCGGCAACCTCCTCCAGTGCGGCGGCATAGAGAGCTTCTTTATCGCGAAAATAGTAGTAGAGCAGGGCCTTATTAACGCGAGCCGCCAAGGCGATCGTGCTCGTCCGCGCGCCGGCGAGACCGTGTTCGCTGAACTCGTGGATCGCGGCGTGGAGGATGCGGTCGCGGGAGTGGTCTGAACGAGTTTGTTTGTTGTTGAGTGCCATTAATTGACCGGTTAGTTAAATTAACCGGTTAGTCAAAACACTACCGCAGATTCCAATAAAGATCAACCCTGCCCGACGCAGACTGCAGCGGCCCGCGACGTCAGTGGCCGTGCCCGAGCGGCCGCGTTTCACCCTCGGCCGGAGGCTGCGTCCCGGGATGCTTGTCCGAATACCGCCCCAGCAGGAACATCGCCAGCCCGAAAACCAGCATCACCAAGCCCCACACCAGGTTGATATCCATTCCCGCCGACCGCAGGTAGATGTCGCTGCCCCGCGTCGCCAGGCCGAAGACCGAGAGCATGACCCCGACAATCAGGAACATCAGCCCCAGAGGAATGCGCAGGTCGAGACTCATCGTATCCCTCCTCCTTACCGAAAGATGAAATTCAGCCCAATCAGCAGAACAATGAGCCCGACCGCGATGTAGCTGGGACGCGCGTACCAGGCCATGTGATGCTCCACGGGTTTAGGCGTGAGCGAGTACACCAGGCCGATGAGCTCCTTCTCCGGCCGCGGCTTGGTGAAGAGGCTGATGGCCACGGTCAGCGTGAAGTTGATGGTGAAAGCGAAGATGGCCTGCCAGAAGTTCAGCGCCATTGCACTCGGATAGGTGTGAACGACGTGCAGCCAGCCACCATGGATGCCCGGATGATCGCCGGCGCCGATGGTCAGGCCGTGGTGCAGCAGTGCACCCACCGTCCCGCTGGCCAGGCCGATAAACGCCGCGTGCCCCGTCGAACGCTTCCAGAACATGCCCAGCAGGAACGTCGCGAACAGCGGCGCGTTCACGATGGAGAATACCAACTGAAGCGTATCCATAATGTTGTTGAAACTGAGAACAACATAAGCGGTGGCCATCGAGATGATGATCCCGACTACCGTGGTCCACCGGCCCATCTTGAGGTAGTGAGAGTCGCTGGCACCCTTGTGGATGTAGGACTGGTAGATGTCGAAGGTCCAGACGGTGTTAAACGCCGTGACATTGCCGGCCATGCCGGACATGAAGCTCGCCAGCAGGGCTGTCAGCCCAAGCCCCAGAATCCCCGTCGGGAAGTAGTGCAGCAGCATGTTCGGAATCGCGAGGTCGTAGTCCAGCACCGGCTGCCCGTGCGTATCGAGCATGATTTTGCCCGTGACGGGATCGACCTTCGCTGGAATCAGCCCGCGTCCGGCGCTCAGGTTTTCTGAGTTGGCGGCCGCCGACGCTGTCATCCCCACCGGAGCCGCTTGTCCCATCACGTGCTGAGTCACCATGGGCGTGCCGATGGCAATAAGTCCCGGCAGAATCACGAGAAAGGGGAAGAACATCTTCGGAATAGCGGCGATCAGCGGCACGCGCCGCGCCGACTCCTCCGAATTCGCGGCCATCGCGGTCTGGATCACCAGAAAATCGGTGCACCAGTAGCCAAAGGAGAGCACGAAGCCGAGTCCCGCTACCAGAGGAAACCAGTCCACGCCCAGCGGATTGGTATGCGCGCTCTCCATGCCTTTCCAGGAGTGCATATAGGCTGCGGGAAGCGTGGCCTTCAGGCCGCTCCAGCCGCCCACATTTTTCAGCCCCACCCACACCAGCGGCAGAAAGCCGGCGACGATCAGGAAGAACTGCAGGACCTCGTTGTAAATGGCGCTGGTCAGCCCGCCCAGGAAGATGTAGCAAAGCACGATCAGGGCCGACAGAAGGATCGCGAAGTGGAATATCCAGTCGAGCGGCAGCCCAAGTCGAATAAAGAGCTTGTCGAAAACATGCAGTGTCTGGATCAGGCGCGCCATCGCGTACATCGAGATGCCGGAGGAGAACACCGTCATCACCGCGAAGCTGCACGCGTTCCACGCGCGCGTCTTCTCATCGAAGCGCATGCGGAGAAACTCCGGCACCGAGCGCGCCTTCGATCCGTAGTAGAAGGGCATCATGAAGACGCCCACGAAAATCATCGCCGGGATTGCGCCAATCCAGTAGAAATGGCTGGTGACGATGCCGTACTTGGCCCCCGACGCGCCCATGCCGATCACTTCCTGCGCGCCCAGATTGGCGGAAATGAAGGCCAGTCCGCAGATCCACGCCGGCAGCGAACGCCCTGCCTGCAGGTAGTCCTTGCTGGTTTTCATGTAGCGCTTCAGTGCGAAGCCGATGCCCAGCACAAAAGCGAAATACAGCAGCATGATGAGCCAGTCGATGGTGGTCAGGTTCACGCTTGGCCATCCCCTTTGGGAAAAACAAATGGCGAGTATCGCAGGCCACTGTACACGGTTGCATTCGGCAAGTCCAGACAACTGTCCACAGATTCTTCAGGCGAAATCGACCGATTCAGAGCGACTGGATCGGGATCAGGGTCAGGTCATCGACGAGGCCGATTTCCTTCTGCAGGAAGGGCTCGGCATAGCGGACGCCAGCCAGCATTCCGTAGTGGCGCGCCTCCGCGAAGGTGCGCTCCCGAATCTCCTCCTCGGGAACAAAGAGGCCGCTGCCGGCTGTCTGATTCGCGTACTGCGACTGGTATGCCATCAGCGCCCGATGGCGATCCTCGATGAACGCGGTGATGTCCACAACGAAGCTGGGCCGAACGTCGGCGTAGAGGCTCGCATACACGATCTTGAACGGCCGATGCGGCGCGGTTCCGGTTTCAATCCTCGCCAGGCCGGATAGAAAACAGGCCTCGTATCCCAGGGTCGCGCTGTTGTAGTGATCCGGATGGCGCCCGGTCCAGTAGGGAAGAATCACCACCCGCGGGCGCAGGCGGCGAAGAACCTCGACGATCCTCAGTCGATTCTCCCAGGTATTCTCGACGCGGCCGTCCGGAATGTCGAGAGCCTCTCGCCAGGTCACACCGAGGATTTGCGCGGCGTGGCTGGCTTCCGCAGCCCGTTCCTCTGCTGTGCCCCGCGTCCCCGCTTCCCCGCGCGTCAGATCCAGAATGGCGGTCGAGGACCCGGCGGCTCGCATGCGGAGAAGGGTTCCGCCGCAGGTCTGTTCAACGTCGTCGCGATGCGCTGCGATGGCCAGCACTTCCGCAATTGCTGGTTCCGCCATGCCTGTCGACGCCGAAGCCGGGCTCCTTAGTAGATGGTGTTGTCGTTATCGGTCGTGCCGTCCATGTAGGCACAATCGATGGCCGTACCGGCGATCGTCACGTTGTAATTGTCGAGTTCCGCCATGTTGGTCGTTTTGTAGATGTGAATTTGACCGCCCTCGGTCGTATAGACCTTGTGCAGACCCTCGACGTCGGCGATGCCCGTGCCATCTCCTTTGTAGGAGTCGATGGTGGCGGTATTCCCCGAGGTGTTGAACATCGTGATGCAACCGAACTGTACGTTGGCCCCGGTTTGCGCCTGCTGATAACGGACGCCCTGGTTGCACTGGGACGATCCGATCCAGAGGGTATTATCGTCTGCGAATACCATGCGGTTGTGCATACCGTCGCCGATGGGGTAACTGCCGGCAATGGCGTTAGCGGGGGTGTTCACGACCGTCAGATATCCCGCGAAAAGTCCACTCGATGCCTGATATTGTTGCCCGGCGACATAGAGCGTATTGCCGTTGAAGATGGCGTTCGTCGCCCCATTGGGAATTGGAACGTTGGATTGAGCCACAAGAGCGATGCCGCTGGCGCCGTTGCTGCCGGAGTTGATCGAAGAAGCAGTAATTGGGATCGTGGTCAGGCTCGCGGTCGTGCCACCACACTCCGGACCGCAGTTGATTACGTAGGCGGAGGTACCATCCGGAGAGAAAACCGCCTTCACCGGATGATCGAACGTGGCCGACGCCCCGGTACTCACGGGGAAGACACACCACAGAGGCTGCCTCTGCGGTTCGCAGTCCTGCGCGCCCAGATAGTTCGGATTGTTCACCGCGGCCGCCTGCTGCGCCTGATTCAGCTGCACAATGCTGTACACCGCAAAGCTGGCCGGATTATCGACGTTCACCGTGTGCCCAGCAGCCTGGGTCGCGTTCTGGACAAAGACCAGAGCGATCGTGCCGCCAGGGTTTACCGATATTCCGTATGCATTAGGCAGATTCAGCGTCAGCGACACCCCGTCGTTGCGATTGACGACGCTGATCACATGGTTCGACGGGTTCGCGGCATAGACGTAGGCCAGATCGCGGCTGATGAAGACGCCGTTGTAGGGCACTCCTTCGGAACTGCTGGAGAGCCCGCCCGGTATGCCGATCGTGGCGTTCACCTTTTCCTGTGCGTAGCTGATCAGGGAGAGGCTGCCATCCCCTTCGCCGTAGATCGCACCGGCTTGCTGCTCCGGCATATTTTGGATGGTCAGTGGCAGCTTGCCGGAGTAGCCGTTGATCGAGAGTTGCCCGCCGGAAGTGTTATAGGCGTGGCGGATGTCGTAATACGCATCCATGAAGACCAAAGCGCCGGTGGCGAATGGACTGGGATTCTGCTCGGCCACGATCACTCGGTTCAGCACCCCGCTGGGCGGCAGGCTCCGGCCGGCAAAGAAGAAATTCTTCCCGCAGGAACTGATAACGGTGCAGACTGCGAAGACGGAACCGAGGACGGCCACGAAGTACAGGGGACTTCTCTTCTTCAAAACCTTAGAACCTCACCAGGCGCTTGGCTTGCGACAATCTCGCGGGAAACCCCAAGTATATCAGGGGAGTTGCGGCTTTTCTTTGGACGCGCCGGCATCGCACAGGTGAGACGCCGGAACGACCTCTCTCCCCCTGTTACGATGAAACAGGATACCTCGGCATGACCAGCCGCCTCGACCAAAAATTTAACGGGCGTACCGTCCTTTGCGACGGTGCTATGGGCACCTCTCTTTACTCGCGGGGCGTCTTTATCAACCGCTGCTACGACGAACTGAACCTCTCGCAGCCCGAGTTGGTGCGCGCCGTGCACGAGGATTACCTGCAGTCGGGCGCCGAGATCATCGAAACCAACACTTTCGGTGCGAACGCAATCCGGCTCGAGCGGCATGGGTTGCGCGACAAAGTTGCGGACATCAACCGGGCTGGGGTGAGCATCGCTCGGCAGGCGGTTCGCCAGCTGGCCGACAAGCAGGCGGGAACCGCGTATGTGGCAGGCTCCGTCGGACCGTTGGGCGTGCATCTCGAGCCGCTGGGTAAGACGAGTCTCGAAGAGGCCCGTGCCGCGTTTGCCGAACAGATCCAGGCTCTCACGGCCGGCGGACCTGGCGTGGGCGTCGATCTGTTGATCATCGAGACCATGCCCGCTCTGAACGAGGCCGAGCAGGCCGTACTCGCTGCGAAGACAACGGCGCCGGATGTACCTGTCGTCGTGATGGTAACCGTCGATGAAGAGGCCAACTGCCTCGACGGCGCATCTCCGGAAACCGCCGCCGCTCGCATCGAATCCTGGGGTGTGGACGGAATTGGCTGCAACTGCAGCGTCGGTCCGGCCACCGTTCTCACCGCTATCGAGAGAATGGCGGCGGTGACATTCCTGCCCCTCATGGCGATGCCCAACGCCGGCATGCCCCGCTCGGTCGAGGGCCGCAACATCTACCTCTGTTCGCCCGAGTACATGGCGAGCTTCGCCCGCAAATTCACCAAGGCGGGCGTGCAGTTTATTGGCGGCTGCTGCGGCACAACTCCGCAGCACATCCGTGCCATGAAGTCCGCGCTTCGTGCTACCGATGCCCAGGCCGCGGCGCAACGGACCACGAAGAGGGAAGCGATCGTCACCGAGACGCCCCCTGCTGCGATCCAGGAGCGCTCCCGCCTCGGCCGTCTTGTCCACGAAGGCGCCTTTATCACGATGGTGGAGATCGTGCCCCCGAAAGGAATCGACTGCAGCAAAGAGCTGAAAGGCGCTCAGGAACTGGCCGACCTCGGCATCCACGCCATCAACGTGCCTGATTCGCCGCGTGCCTCGGCGCGCATGAGCGCGCAGAGCCTCTGCATCCAGATCCAGCAGAAGACCGGCATCGAGACCCTGCTGCACTACACCTGCCGCGACCGCAATGTCCTGAGTATCCAGAGCGACCTCCTCGGGGCTTCTTCGATCGGTCTGAAAAACATCCTCTGCCTGACCGGCGATCCTCCCAAGCTGGGCAATTATCCTGATGCGACGGCCGTCTACGATGTCGACGCAATCGGGTTGGTGAACATCGTCCACCGCCTGAATCATGGCCTTGACATTGGGGGCAACCCCATCGGCGCATCGACGGGTTTCACGATTGCCGTCGCAGCCAATCCCGGCGTGCCGGATCTCGATAACGAGGTTCGCCGCTTTGCCTGGAAGGTCGAAGCCGGAGCCGAATATGGCATCACGCAGCCGGTCTTCGATCTGCGCGTTCTCGAGACTTTCCTGAAGCGCATCGAAGGCTTCCGCATTCCGATTGTGGCCGGTATCTGGCCGCTGACCAGCCTGCGCAACGCGGAGTTCATGAAGAACGACCTGCGCGTGAGCGTGCCCGACGAGATTCTCGCCCGTATGGGCCAGGCTTCCTCTCCGGAAGCGGCCCGCGCCGAAGGCATCCTCATCGCGCGGGAGATGCTGGAGGCCGCGCGCACCATGGTGGAGGGCGTCCAGGTGAGTGCCCCCTTCGGACGCTACAGTGCCGCGGCCGATGTTTTGGCCGCCGTCCTGCCGAGTCGTGCGACCGGCAAACCAGCCGGCGCAAACCACCCTGAGGAGAGCCGCGTTGGCCAGCTTTGAGGAGTCGCTGACGAAGCTCGAAGACATCGTCGCCCAACTGGAGCGCGGCGATCTGCCCCTGGAAGATTCCGTCAAGCTCTTTGAAGAAGGCACCCGCCTTTCTGCGGAATGCCGCAAGCAACTCGAAGAGGCGGAAGGCAAAGTCGAGATGCTGGTGAAGCAGCGCGACGGCTCCATGAAGCGCGAGTCCTTCGGAAACTCCTAGCCGATCGCAGGCGACCGAAGGACGAGACGCTCGCGGACAAAACTCACCAGATCGTCGGATACGTAGTCCGGAGGTGCAATCCGGAAGTGAGGCCTGCGCTCGATCGCGAGGTCAGTTGCCTCCTCGGTCTTTCCGCTCGACGAGAACAGCAGCGCGTCGGCACGATCCAGAAAACGCCGAGCCGAATTTTTGAAATCCGCCACCGACGGATCCAGAACCGAAAGATACAGATCAGGCGTCAGAAATTCGAGGATGCTGTTCGATTCGAGGATGGCATTCTCGCAATCGGCCAGTTCCTTTTCGATGCGAGGCATGGCGTCTGCGAGCATTCCCATTCGCGTACGAACCCAGATCGATCGCGCCGCCCCGGCTGCGACGAATCGTGCTGTGTCTGTGCCGCTCGCCGCATCGTGTTCGGCGGTAACGGAGACGCAGGAATCGGCCGTCTGACACTGGCACGGCTTGCCGTCGGCGGTGCAGAAGCCGTGGCCGTACTGCGTGATCTTGAAGGCGGTCCAATGAAATTCCGGCAGACGGGCGATCAGTCCTGCGACCACCGAGGTCTTGCCGAGATTGCGCGATTGTCCGCCGACCACCACGACCGTCATTCCGGCTCCTCTTCTTTTTTCGATGAGCGCGCGAGCCGCGCGAGTGCAGCCAGTTCCTTCAGATACTGGCGCAACGGGCGTGCCGGACGCCCCCAGAAGACGACGCCTGGGCCTTTCACCTTTTTGTGCGAGAGAACGCCCGAGCCGGAGCCGAGGATGACCTGCTCGCCAACCTGGGCGTGATCGCCGATACCCACTTGTCCGCCGACGATGGCGTTGGCGCCGATGCTCGAGGAACCGGAGACGCCGGTCTGAGCGGCGATCACGACATCATGTCCGACGCGGACGTTGTGGCCGAGGTGGACGAGGTTGTCGATCTTCACGCCGCGCCCGATGCGGGTCTCTTCTAGCGCGCCGCGGTCAATGGTCGAGTTCGCGCCGACTTCGACGTCGTCTTCGAGAATGAGGCGCCCCTGTTGCGGGAATTGCAGGTAGGTGCCGGTCTCTGCATCGCGGACGTAGCCAAAGCCATCGGCCCCGAGAACCACGCCCGAGTGAAGGACCACACGATTGCCAAGCTCGGTGCCGGGGTAGAGGACCACACGAGGGTAGAGCCGGCAGTCGGTCCCAATCTTGACTGCTGTACCGATCACGGAACCGGCACCGATGCGGGATCGGTCGCCAATCTGCACGCCGGCTTCGATCTCCGCGTGGGGTCCAACGGAAACGTGCGCGGCCAGGGTTGCAGTAGGGTCGATGACGGCGGTGGGATGGATGCCGGTTTCAGGTTCTGCCGGTCGGAGCAGGTGTGCGGCCTGCGCGAAGGCCAGGCGAGGCTGACGAGCGATCAGCAGAGCCTTGGTAGGGGAAGAGGGCGCGAGCTTCGGAGCAACAATGACGGCGGCAGCCCCGGACGCCAGCGCCACTGTCAGGCTTTGCGTGTCTTCAGCGAAGAGCAGCGAGCCGGAAGCAGCCGTGGCTGCGCTCGACACGCCGGAGATTTCAGGGTCTGAGCCAGCCAGGCGAACTTCAGCGCCCAGAGCTGCGGCGATTGCAGAGAGCTTCATCGGTGATCAGAGTACAACCGCACACGCCAGAGCGAAGAGGGAGATGCTTCGCTCGCTGGCGCGAGCATCACTTTTCCCGGGCGACGACGAACTCGGGCATCCACTGCAGGGCACGCTTGTATTCGGAGTCGGGAACGACGGACAGGGCTGCCTGAGCCGCCGCGGCGTAATCGAAGGCCGCCTTCATGGCGTAGTTCACCGACTGGTTGCGGTTCAGGATGTGCAGAATCTCCTGGTGGGAGACGCGCTCGAAGTTCTGATCCTCGAGCACGGTCTGAATTGACGCGCGCTCCGCGGGCGTGCTGCCGTTTTCGAGCGTGTGGATGACGGCGAGCGTCGCCTTGCCTTCGCGCAGATCGCTGGCTACCGGCTTGCCGAGGACTTCTTCGGTCGCCGTCAGATCAAGCACATCGTCGACGATCTGAAAGGCCAGCCCGAGGTTGCGGCCATACTCGCCGAGCGAGTCTTCGACCGCCTGATTGGCGCCGGCGAGCACCGCGCCCAGGCGCATGGACACTTCGAAAAGGCAGGCGGTTTTGCGGTAGATGAGGTCGTTGTACTCGCCTTCGGAGATGGGCTTGCCGAGGCATTCCATCTGCAGCAGCTCGCCCTCGACCATCTGCTGGGTGAGTCGGATCAGCAGTTCCAGGACGCGAAAATTGCGTTCCTCCAGCGCGACGCGGAAGGCCTGCATATAGAGCCAGTCGCCCACGAGGACGCATTTGCCATTGCCCCAGGTGCGGTTGGTGGAGGGGCGGCCGCGGCGCATGTCGGCGGCGTCGATGATGTCGTCGTGGACGAGGGTCGCTGTGTGTACCATTTCGACAACAGCGCCGAGGCGGATCATGCCACGGTCCGTATAGCCGAGGCTGCGGGCGGCCAGCAGCAGCAGGGAAGGGCGGATACGCTTGCCACCGCCTTCGCGCAGATATTCGGAGATCTCGGTAATCGCGGCGACGGAGGACACGGCATCGGAACCGAACTCGCGCTCGATGGCGGCCAGATCGTCATGCAGCAGGCCGAAAACTTCCTTCGCCGTTGCTGTCGCCACTGTGCTCACTCGGTTCTCCAGCTTGTCTTGCCCGGCCGTTCAGTTCGAACGGTAATTGGTGAACTGCATATCGATGCCAAGGTCGCGCCCACGCAACAGCGCCATCACTTCCTGGAGAGCATCGCGGTCCTTGCCTGAAACGCGGACGGTATCGCCCTGAATCGAGGCCTGAACCTTCTTCTTCGAATCCTTAATGATTTTAACGATCTCTTTCGCCTTCTCTCCAGCGATGCCCTGCTGGAGGGTGATCTTCTGGCGCACCGAGGAACCCGCCGCGGGCTCAACCTTCCCGAAGGTCAGGGCCTTGAGCGACACGCCGCGCTTGACCAGTTTCTGGCGGAGGATCTCGGTTACCGCCTGCAGCTTGTACTCGTCGACTGAGGCCAGCTGGATGGCGTCTTCACCTTCAAGATTGATTTCCGACTTCGAATCCTTCAGGTCGAAACGGGTGCGCACTTCTTTAATGGCCTGATCGAGGGCATTGCGCACTTCCTGCAGATCGACTTTGCTGACGATGTCAAAGGAGTTTTCAGCTGCCATTCAAGGGCCTCTCCTCTTTCAGATTATCCTGCTGCAGCCCCGGATGCGGGTGAGGCGAGGGAATTTCGGTACGAAAAAACGTGCCGAAGTTACTTGTGGTTTGTTGAACCACCTCCTCACGAGTGAGGCTGCGCACCTCGGCAATCTTCATCGCCACTTCTTTCACCCAGGCGGGCTCGTTGCGCTTGCCGCGGTTGGGAATGGGGGCGAGGAAGGGAGCGTCGGTCTCGATGAGGATGCGATCGAGAGGGAGAGCAGCGGCGGCATCGCGGATCGGCTGGGCTTTCGGGAAGGTAACGTTACCCGCGAAGGAAATCAGGAAGCCGAGGTCGATGGCCTGCTGGGCATGGCGCATCTCGCCGGTGAAGCAGTGCAGGATGCCGCCGAGACCGGCGCGGGACCATTCGTTGCGCAGCATCTCCAGGGTGTCATCCCAGGCATTCGTGGAGTTGTCCGACGGGCGGCAGTGGATGATAATCGGCTTCTGGCGGGCGGCGGCGATTTCCATTTGTCGGGTGAAGACCGCTTTCTGGATGTCGCGCGGGGAGTGGTCGTAGAAGTAGTCGAGGCCGATCTCGCCACAGGCGAGGACTTCGGGCTGCTGGAGCAAGGTGTCGAGTTTGGCGACGGCGGATTCGTCAAAGAGGCGGGCTTCGTGGGGATGGACGCCGGCGGTGGCCCAGATCTTCGGGGTATTCGGGCGGCCGGCGAACGTGCGGCTGATCTCGAGGGCCTGGTGCATCTCGGCGGGGCCGTCGCCGATGCCGATGGAGAGGATGCCGCGAACGCCGGCGGCCCAGGCGCGATCGAGGAGGGCGGAGCGGTCCTCGTCGTAACGGTTGCTGTCGAGATGAGCGTGGGAATCGATCATGGGTGGCGCGCCAATCCTTAGGTTACCAGGTTCCGGAAGCGGCGAAGAACCCAGGGGCTGGACGGATCTGCGCACTGCCTGCCCACCCCCCCTCGAAAAGCCTCTGCCTCATTCTCAACAACTTAGAGGATGTTCACCCATCCGATAACAGGTAAGTCCCACGTGCTGCGGCAGATCGGTCACGAACTCCAATGCGGCAGTCGCGCTTATGAATGTCGCCTGGCGCATAGTGATCCACGCTGGCCGTTCCACTGCCTGCGCAAGGGACGGTCTGCAGGAACGCGGCCCCACGAAGATCCATCCTTATTCAACGACCCAACCCGGTTCGAAAGGCCGACCCCCACAAGGGCCTGAGCCCTGAGACCTGTGTCGTGCACCCTGCCCTCAGAACCCCATAATGTTGTAGCCGCTGTCCACGTAGATGACCTCGCCGGTCACCCCGCTGGCCAGGTCCGAGACCAGATACGCTGCTGTCTTGCCGACTTCAATCTGTTCGGTGTTGCGGTGCAGCGGCGCTCGCTCCGCGTGGTACTTGAGCATATCGCCCAGCGCCCCGACTCCGCGCGCGGCCAGGGTCTTGATGGGGCCGGCGGAGATGGCGTTCACGCGGATATTCTTACTGCCCAGATCCCAGGCCAGATAGCGCACCGTGGCCTCCAGCGATGCCTTCGCCACACCCATCACCTTATAGTGCGGCACCACCTTTTCCGCGCCGTAATAGGTCAGCGTGATGATCGATCCGCCGTCGGTCATCAGCGGAGCGGCGCCGCGGCTCAGCGCGACCAGCGAGTACACACTCACATCGTGGGCGATCCGGAAACCCTCGCGCGTGGTCTGCAGAAAATCGTTCTTCAGATCCTCGGCCGGCGCATAGGCAATGGCGTGCACCAGCGCATCCAGCTTCCCGTATTTCTCTTTGATTTGCGCAAAGACCTGGTCGATCTCCGCGTCATTCGAGACGTCGCACTGGAACGGCTCCGCCCCCGGCAATTCCTCGATCAGCCCCAGCGCCTCGGACTTCATGCGCTCGTTCTGATAGCTGATCGCCAGTTTCGCGCCCGCCTCGTGCAGCTTCTGCGCGATGCCCCAGGCGATGCTGCGCTTATTCGCGAGTCCAAAAACCGCCGCTACGCGGCCTTCCAAATTGAGCATGAGGTCCTTCTGCTTCGCGAGAATCATCGTCCGGCCCACGTCACGACCGGCTCTGCCATTGTAACTGTGCAACGGAAGCCTGCGACCCGCAGCCGTTCAGCCGCACTCGCACCTCGATCCGGCAGCCGGCGCAGGCTCTGTGGCCGTCCCACTCGCTTGCCGATAATACTTCTGCTCCGGATGCGCGCATGCCAGGCACAGCGTCTCGCCGGCGCGTTTTACAAAACGCTCATAGTTGATGCCTTCGCCGCAGGCCGAGCACATCGCGCGCTCACCTCTATATCCGGGCATCTCCTTCGGCCCCAGCGCGACCTCGACCCACTGTTCGCCGAACAGTTCGCCATCGTCCATCGCGCGATAGGCCTGCATCTGCTGCTTATTTTTGTCGGCGATTTCCGGATACAGCTCCCGCGCCCGCTGCTTCGACGATTCCAAGGCTACGATCCGAATCGCGCGCCCCGTGGAAAGGTCGACGAAGGTCGCCGCCATCTTGCCCCAGTCGCGGAACTTCAGCGCTCGCTTGCCCAGCCGGCACCCGGTCACGACGCCGATGGCATCCGTCGCGCAGCGGTCGATTTCGATATAGGTGACCAGGCGCTTGCGATCGGTGCCCCGCGGCTCCACGATCCCCAGGCGCCTGCACCCGAGCATCGCCATTCGCACACCCAGCACCTGCCCGGCGCACAGATGCCCATGCGCAACCTCCGCCTGCCGCAGCAACTCCTCCATCGATTCCATGCAGACATGCTATGCCTCGGAAGCATGAACCAGGAATCCCGCTACCCGCGATTGGCTACTGGCTGTCGTCCGTATCCTCTTCGACCAGCACCGCCGAGGTCCCCACCAGATCGAAGCTCACCGCCGCTCCCCCGGTGGGCTGGAAGCTCACTCGCAGCGGAGTTCGCTGCCAAATGGGCAGCATGCAGGCGGGACTTGAATGGTCGCCCGCATCCCACGCCCCCAGCTTCGCTGCCAGCAGAGGTCTTCTCACCGCCAACTGCGCCACCACCGCCAGCATCTGCTTGCCGGACGAATTGACCCCGCAATACGCCGCGTAATCCCGGAACCACATCACGTCCGACACGGCGGGATCGAAGTCCGGCAGCCGCAGCTGCGACACCTTTCCCGTCGTCCGATCCACGAGCAGCCACGGTCCCCGCTGCCACACCCAACGGTCCGCCTGATCGGTCGGCAGGGCATCGTTGAGGCGCACCGCCCGGCGCACGGCGAACGTCCGATCCGTCACGTCGTGCACATCCCCGGTGGTCCACTCCTTGACCTTTCCGTCCACGACCAGGGGACGCACCCTGAGTACCGTTTCGTCCTTCTTTGCGCCGGCGGGATCGCTCTCGGCCGAATACGCCTCGCGACGGGAGGCTCCCAGCCCGACCACATGGACCTTGGGCGCACACCACGCTATCGCCGGCAAGACAAGAGCCAGCCCCATCAGCCACACAGAATTCTTTGGGATCATGCTTGCAGGCTAAGGAGGGAACCCGTGCCTGCGACAGGTCACAGAAGTACTTTGCTACTGACTTGGGTTACCTGTAGTCGCGGTTGCTGCCGCGGTCGAACTCACCGCATGTTGCTGCGCTTCATCGGTCAGGCCCCGTCCGCCCAGGTAGTGCCAGGCCGCCCATCCGCCGCAGGCCAGCAACATAATGAAGAGGGCCAATCCGGCCCGCCGCAGCTTCCTGCCGTCCCTTCCGGACGGCTTCGGCCGGGCTCGACCCACATTTTGGGCAAATTCCGACCAGTCGGCTTCGCTGTCGTGCTCACGGCTGGCGGCCATAAAGCGCTCCACCCACACCGACTCATCCAGCCCCACCGTGCGCGCATAACCTCGCACGATACCCTTGCTTAGAATGCCACCGGGCAGCGCTTCGAATTTGTCGTTTTCCAGTGCGGTAAGGTAACGAGTGATTACCTTGGTCTTCGCGCTGATGGTCTCCAGCGCGACACCCCTGGACTCACGTTCCCGCCGCAATTCCTCGCCAAAGTGCCCCACTTCAGGCTTCCTTCCCTGGGGGATTGCCAGTACAAGATAAGGCAGAAATTTGGAATACGTCAAAGAAAATCGGGACTTCTATTACCTGTTTATGTTTCGAAAATCATAGTACCAAGGTAACACTCTGTGGAAATCCCACCCTTGGGGGAACCCAAGGATCCCTTTGTGTTATACCCCTTCCGGCATTATCGGCGGGATCAACTCCGGCCCCACTCCGTTCCGTTCCGCGCCATTTTGGTACCCTGTTACTTCCTTCAGGAGAAGCAGCGCTTCATCCAACCCTTCAGATGAACAAGCTCGTAGTCGGCAACATCCTCCATCGCCCCGTCCGCTCCGCCATCAGCGTCCTCGCCGTCGCCATCGAGGTCATCATGATCCTGTCCATTGTGGCGATCATGGTCGGCCAGGTGCAGGGCGCGGCCAACCAGACCAGCGGGGTGGGCGCGGACATGATTGTGCGTCCGCCCAATGCCAGCTTTTTGAGCGCCGTCGGTGGCGCGCCGGTCCCGGCCAAAGTCTCCGGCGTGCTCGCCGGACTGCCCCATGTGGCCGTCGCGTCGCCCGTCATCGCCAATTTCAGCATGGGGAATGCGCTGCAGACCATCTGGGGCATCGACTTCGCCAGCTATAACGCCCTGCGGCCCTTCGACTTTGTGGCGGGGCGTCCGTTCACCGGACCCGACGATGTCCTGGTCGACGATCTCTATGCTCGCAGCAACCACAGCTCGGTCGGGGAGACTCTTCATCTCCTGAACCACGATTTTCACGTTTGCGGCATCGTGGAGCATGGTAAGGGCGGCCGCATCTTCGTGCCGATTCAAACTCTCGGCACACTACTCGGCACTCCCGACAATGCGTCGCTGTTCTACATTCGCTGGGACTCACCCAACAACAAAGCCCTGATCGCCGAGGAGATTCATTCCACGCCCGGCCTGCAGAACTATGAAATCCAGTCCATGCAGGACTACATGGCGATGATGACTCCCGAGCATTTTCCCGGCTTCAACATCGCTCTGCGTGTCGTCATCGGGATCGCGGTGATCGTCGGCTTCCTCGTCATTTTCCAGTCTATGTATACCGCGGTCATGGAGCGGACCCGCGAAATCGGCATACTCAAATCCCTCGGCGCCTCCAGGAGCTACATCGTGAATCTGGTGCTTCGAGAAGCGGCCATGGTCTCCGTCGCCGGCATCCTGCTGGGCATCGCGCTGACCGAAGTGATCCGCTGGAGTGTCTCGATCCAGTTTCCGACGCTGCCCTTTCTCATCTCGGATCACTGGCTGGCGTACGGCACCCTTATTGCCCTGGTCGGCTCCATTCTCGGCGCCCTTTATCCCGCCTGGAAAGCCGCCAGCAAAGACCCCATCGACGCCCTCGCTTACGAATAGCTGCTTCAGTCTTTTTTGCTACAGGCGCGAGCTTTGTTCTGCCGCACATTCGCCAACGAGGCTGGGGCTTTTTTAGCCCCTGTTCGGCTTGAAAGGGCACGACTTCACAGCTTGCGGAAACTCATCGGCTTTGAAAGGGCCCAGCTTCAGCTGTGCCATAAACACCGGAGGGTCGGCCCGGCTTGAGCCGCTGAGGGATGCCTTCCGCTCCCTCGCCCTACAGTTCATCCCCTGGAATCGGCGGAGTATCCGGCACGCGCGACAGAATTTCGCGACGCCGCTCCAAAGATAGGTCCCCGGTCCGCTCGTCGATTCCGGCCACACTTTGATTCATGATTTCAGCGTCGGTTTCGTCCTGCTTTTTCCTCGATTACGAAATGACGTTCCACGCGGCAGCCGAAACCTGCTCGGGCGGAACTCCTCCGATTTTTGCGCAATGAACCAGGCCCCGATGAAACTCAGCAGCAATTCCAGAGAAATCGTCATCGCAATGACCGGCCAGCCCATGTGAGAAGACTCTGCGGCATGCACGTTTACGAAAAAAAGAGCCCCCGCAATCAGAACAAAATAGCTGCACCAGCCAGCCACGAAGACGGCCATACGCAACAGCATTCCAGACAGGATGGAAGCCACCACCCGGGCGATCGCCCCGGTCACGAAGCCTCCTGCCAGCCCGGTCAGGGCTCCCAGGCTGCAAAAGAGGACCAGCGGACCGCGGCCAGGTCTCGGGGATTCGAACGATTGAATCAACAGCACGCCGATGAAAAGACCCACGAGGGATGCAGGACAAGCGCCAAGAATACCCGTCGGAATCGGAATCGCCCACCGTCGCGCCCTCGGAATCACCGAAAGCACGGTGAAGACAATCCCGGCCGCAAGAATAAAGGGCACCGCAAACAGAATTTGCATGGCGCCCCAATGATCTCACTCCGGAATTTGGCCCTTACTTGTCCGTCAGCGCCTCGACCCCCGGCAGCTTTTTCCCTTCCAGAAACTCGAGGCTCGCCCCACCACCGGTCGAGATGTGCTTGATCTGGTCGGCGACCCCGGCCTGCTTCACCGCCGCCACGGAGTCTCCGCCGCCAACAATCGTGATCGCGTCCTGATTCTCGGCTACTGCCTTGGCAATCGCGTTCGTTCCCACCGCGAATTTCGGAAACTCGAAGACTCCGGCCGGCCCGTTCCACACAATCGTCCGCGCCCCGGCAACAATCTTCTCGATCGCCTCTACCGACTTCGGCCCGATGTCCAGCCCCTGCCAGTCGGCAGGGAAGTTCTTGTTGGTATCCCACGGCTGCGTCTTTGCGTCGTTGGAGAAGCTGTCTGCCAACACGTTATCGACCGGCAGCAGCAGCTGCACGCCCTTCGCTTTCGCCTTCTTCAGAGCCTCGCTCGCCATCTCAATGCGGTCTTCTTCTACCAGCGACTTGCCCGTCGTCACGCCCAGCGCTCGCTGGAACGTATACGCCATGCCGCCGACGATCACCAGCGTGTCCACTTTGTCCAGAAGATTATTGATGACATCGATCTTGCCGGAAATCTTCGACCCGCCAAGGATCGCCACAAACGGCCGCGCCGGAGACTCCAGAGCCTTGCCCAGATAGGTCAGCTCTTTTTCCATCAGCAGGCCTGCGGCACTCTGCTTCACGAAGTGCGTGATGCCTTCGGTCGAAGCGTGGGCGCGATGCGCCGAGCCGAACGCGTCGTTCACATACAGCTCACACAGCGACGCCAGCTTTTTGGAAAATTCCGGATCGTTGGCCTCTTCCTCGGGGTGGAAGCGCAGGTTCTCCAACAGCAAGACCTGGCCGGACTCGAGCTGGCGCGCCAGTTCCTTTGCAATATCGCCCACGCAATCCGGCGCGAACGCCACATTGGTCTTCTCGCCCAGCCGGTGATCCAGCAGCATCCGCAGTCGATCGACTACGGGGCGCAGGCTGTACTTCGGATTCACCTTGCCCTTTGGCCGTCCCAGGTGCGATGCCAGAATCAGCTTCGCCTTGTGCTTGAGCGCATACTCGATCGTCGGCAGCGTCTCTTTGATGCGCGTGTCGTCGGTGATCTCCGCGCCGTCCTCGGTCAGCGGCACATTGAAATCCACCCGCATGAACACATGCTTGTGCGCCAGATCCAGATCGCGAATCGATAGCTTCGTCATAACTCCCTCAGTCTCCACTGCGCTCGCCATTTTACCCATCCCTTTTTACCGTTCGTGAAACTCTCTTGCCGAAATTTCCCTGTCGCAGAAGCCTTCCCGTCGCTTTGAAGGGGCACGGCTTCAGCCGTGCCGTAAACCCTGAAAGGAACCCGGGCTTTAGCCCCTGAGGGGCGATTCCCCTTCACTCGTGCGGAAAACTGTGCACCACCGCATCGGCCTCAATCTCCACCCGCCACGTTGGCTGCAGCAGTCCGGCCACCACCACCATGGTCGCAGCCGGACGGATCGTCCCGAAGAACTCCCCGTGCACTTTGCCGATCGTTTCCCAGTCCTCGACGTGGGTCAGATACATACGCGTGCGCACCACGTCCTCCAGCCGCGCGCCGGCCTTCTCCAGCGTGCCGCGAATAATCTCCAGAATGTGCCGCGTCTGTGTAGCCGCGTCCGCCAGATCGGCGCCGACCGGCCCCGTGCCTGAAACGTAGACCATCTCTCCCGCACGGACGCCGCGCGAGAATCCAATCACCGGTTCATAGGGAGATGTGCCCGGAATATTCTGCCGCATGCAGCCCTCCTGGTCGCGCGGGGCCCCTGTTCAGGAGCCCCACACGTGAGCAGCAGTTGGAATTACAGACCCTTCTTCGTCAGGAACAGAACCAGGTCGCGGACACGGCAGGAGTAGCCCCACTCGTTGTCGTACCAGCTGATCACCTTGGCCATGTTGCTGCCGACCACCTTCGTAAGCGGCGCATCTACGATCGAGGACCGCGAGTCGCCCTTGAAGTCGCTCGAGACCAGCTCGTTCGAATCGACGCCCAGGATCCCCTTCAACTCGCCATCAGCGGCCGCCTTCAATGCGCCGTTGATCGCGTCCTTCGTGATCGGCTTCTCCGATACAAACGTCAGATCGACCACCGAGACGTTCGGCGTAGGCACGCGAATCGCGAACCCATCCAGCTTGCCTTCGACCTCGGGGATGACCAGCTTCAGCGCTTTCGCCGCGCCCGTCGACGTCGGAATCATCGACAGAGCCGCCGCGCGCGCACGCCGCAGGTCCTTGTGCGGGAAGTCCAGGATCACCTGATCGTTGGTGTAGCTGTGGATGGTGGTCATGATGCCGGACACGATGCCGAAGTTCTCCACCAGCACCTTCACCACCGGCGCTAGGCAGTTCGTCGTGCAGGAGGCGTTCGAAATCACGTTGTGCTTCGCCGGATCGTACTTTTTCTCGTTGACCCCGAGCACTACCGTCAAATCCTCATTGGTCGCCGGAGCCGAGATGATCACCTTCTTCACCGGACCGCGCAGGTGGGCCTTCGCCTTGGTCGCATCCGTAAAGTGCCCGGTCGACTCGACCACGATCTGCGCACCGACGGAATCCCACGGCAGCAGCGCCGGATCCTTCTGCGCAAACACCTTCAGCTTCTTGCCGTCGATGGAGATGAAGTCCTCGCCGGCGACAATTTCATTCTTCAGATTCCCGAGGATCGAGTCGTACTTCAGCAGGTGAGCCAGCGTGGCAGGACTGGTCAGATCGTTCACTGCCACAAATTCGATGTCCGGATTCCCGAGCGACGCCCGAAACACGTTGCGCCCGATGCGCCCGAACCCATTGATGCCAACCTTCACGGCCATATCCAATCGTCTCCTTGCCTCAATTTTCCAGCTTCAGTGGAACAACTCGCAGTGATCCGGATCACTCTGATTCTTAACGTCAAAAACGCCCGGAACCACCCATTTACCGATGCTAGCACCGTAGTCAACGAAAAAGTGAATTCCGCTTGTGAACGGTCACAATTCCCCGCACCACCGTCACCGGTTTTTCACACAAAACCGTGCTTCTTCTGGCACATACCGCTCTTCGGGGTTTGCCCCGCGCTCACGTCTGTGTTACACCCTGGATATGCGCTTGTGGATGCGCGACCGTATGAGACGTCGCTCGAAGCGTGGGCCGAATAACTCAGAGTCCACCGGAAAAATTGGGCAGGAATTGCCCCAGAATCAGCTGGCTCCCCTCCAGCCCTCCTATCACGGCGGTACACCTGCCGAGGAACCGGAGGAGGTCGAGCCGGAATCCGAAGGCCTTTCCGACACGCCGGAACCGGCCGAGGCCGCTGCTCCCCCTGAACCCGCCAGCGTCGCTGCCCCTGAGCCCGCCGGCAAGATGGTCCTTGAGACGCAGCCGGAATCCCTCTCCACCCCGCCGCCCGAGCCCGTCGCCGGCAATGCCAAAGGTGCCCGCGGCTTCGTTGTCCTCACCATCGGGCTCCCCGGCTCAGGCAAGACCACCTGGTTCAAGCGCCGCGGCGTCACACCCCTCTCCAGTGACCTCCTCCGCTCGATCCTCTTCGACGACATCACGGAGCAGCGCTGGCAGGGCCTCGTCTTCTCGACGCTGCGCTCGCTTTTGCGCGCCCGCCTGATCGCCAAAATGCCCTGGAACTACGTGGACGCAACCAACCTCTCGCCCCACGAGCGCCGCCAGTGGATCAAGATGGCCAAGAGCTTCGGCTACGAAGTCCAGGCTGTCTTCTTCGACGTCCCCCTCGAAATCTGCATGGAACGCAACAACCGCCGCGAACGAACGGTGAGCGACGACGTGATGAAGAAGATGGCGGAACGGCTTCGTCCACCGGACTTCAAGGAAGGGTTTTCGAAGATCACGGTCGTGCGGGTGAAGGGCGCGGCCGGAGCAGGAGCAGCGGTAGCTGGCCCGGAGGAGTAATCGTCGCACTGCACCGGACCTTTCCCTCTTCAGGGTCCCGAACCGGTCGTAACGAATCACCGCCCTCTCCGGCGTTACCCTGTTATGCGACCATGGCCGCGCCGCAGATCGTCAAGAATCCCCGCCTCGCTTCCCTCCTGTTTTCCGCCCTCTGCCTTTTCATCGCTGGCTTCTGGCTCCCCTCCATCACGGCCTATGGCCAGACCGGACGCTCGGCCGCACCCTACGAGCCGTTTCCGCTGTCGCCCCAGTACCAGGCCGTACAGCAGCGTCTGGCGCGTGGATGGAATACCTGGGACGTCAACAGCGTCGCGACGCAGGTGCTCCTTCCCCAGGGTCTCGCCATCCATCTCAGCCTCAAACACAATTCCACGCTAAGTGGCGAGGCGCTGCTCGTCGATCCGCTGATCGGTCGGCTCTCCCCCAATGCAGAACAGGTCGTCCCAGGACCCCACGCGTGGGATGGCAGCTACACCGACCTGCGCATCTCCTGGAAAAATCACCTCTGGCGCGTACAGAGCGCCCACGAGGGGCAGGACCTCGTATTCCTCGCAACGCCCCTGCCCTCCGAAACCAAAGAGGCCCTTCCGCCGACCATCCTTTTCTCCGTCGATTTTCTCTGGAACCAGGAAGGCACCGTATCCCGATCCCGCGATTCGATCGTCGCCACCTCTCCTGCGGGAACCGTCACCGTCTTCTGCACCTGTGCGCTGGGAGAGCATCCCTCTCGGTTCCGCAGGGTCCTCAACATCTCGCCCATCACCGGACCTTATTTCGCCGCAGACTTTACCGTCCCGGTGGCTGTCAGCACCGGCAAGCCGCGCTCGCTGACGGAAGTGCAGGCCGCTCTCGATCGCGCACGCAACCGGTACGAACAGTCCCTCGGCGTCAACACCGCCGCCCGTCCCATTGTGGATGCCATCCAGACCACCCTCGGATGGGACACCATCTTTGAGCCCGAGAAGCGCCGCGTCGTCTCGCCCGTCAGCCATGTCTGGAGTGTGAGCTGGGGCGGATACGTCATCTTCGACTGGGACACATTTTTTGCCGCCACCCTGGCCTCCGTCGGCGACCATGACCTCGCCCTGGCCGATGCCGTTGAAACCCTGCGCGAGTCCACTCCGGAAGGCTTCGTGCCCAATTACGCCCGCGCCGGCAACTGGAAGAGCTTCGACCGCTCCGAGCCTCCGGTCGGCGCCATCACCGTCCTCGGCCTCTATCAAAAGTATGGAGACCGCTGGTTTCTCGACCAGACCTTTCCGGCTCTCCTGAGCTGGAACCGCTGGTGGGCGCAGCATCGGGACATCGACGGCTATCTCGCGTGGGGTAGCGACGACAGCCATTCAACGGGGAACCTCGACGACCACACCCGCGACACGCGCGCCGGCGCCATTCTCGAATCCGGCCTCGATAACAGCCCGATGTACGACGACGCCACCTTCGATGCGCAAACCCATCTGCTCCAGGTTGCCGACGTCGGGCTCATGAGCATGTACATTGCCGACTGCGACGCCCTCGCGGCCATCGCCGACCTTCTCCATAAAACCGGGGAAGCCTCGGAACTACGCAGCCGTAGCGCGGCCTATCGTCAGAAACTCCAGACCCTGTGGAGCGCCTCCGACGGCATCTTCCTCAACAAGGACCTGCGCACCAGGCAGTTCAGCCGCCGTCTCTCGCCGACCAATTTTTATCCCATGCTCGCGCACGTGGCCACCTCCGCCCAGGCGCAGGAGATGGTCAGCCGCCATCTCCTCAACCCCGCCGAGTTCTGGGGAGAATGGGTGATCCCTTCCATCGCCCGCAACGACCCCGCATTCCCCGACCAGAACTACTGGCGCGGCCGCATCTGGGGGCCCATGAATTACCTGGTCTACCTCGGCCTCAGAAACTACGACTTACCCCAGGCTCGTTCCGCTCTCGCCGAAAAGTCTTACGCCCTGTTTCTGAAGGAGTGGCGAGAACACGGCCACGTCCACGAGAACTACAACGCCATCCTCGGCACCGGCGACGACGTATCGAGCAGCGACCGCTTCTACCACTGGGGGGCGTTGCTCGGATACATGAAGTACCTGGAGGAAACCGCCCCTTCCCCCAGGCATCCATGACCCGTCCGCTTTCGTCGGTGACCGCCGTTACTTGCCCTCGGCGCCGATGGAATTCAGTTCCTTCATCTCCGCCTCGGGAATGGTCAGCTCCGCGGCCGCAAGATTCTCCCGGAGATGTCCCACCGACGACGTCCCCGGAATCAGCAGGATATTCTCTGCCCGGTGCAGCAGCCACGCCAGCGCCACCTGCATCGGCGTCGCTCGCAGCCGCGCCGCCACTTCGTTCAGCGTGGAAGACTGCAGCGGCGTGAATCCGCCCAGCGGAAAATACGGAACATACGCAATCCCCTGCGCCGCCAGCGTCTCGATCAGCCCATCGTCATGGCGCAGCGCCAGGTTATACAGATTCTGCACGCACACCACCGGCGCAATCTTCGCCGCCTCCTCCACCTGGGCAGCGGTCACATGGCTGACGCCCAGATGCCGGATCATCCCCTTCCGCTGCAGCTCCGCCAGCGTCTCGAACTGCTCTCGAATCGATCCTTCCTGCGGCCGCTCCATGCCCCACGCGCGCAGGTTCACCACATCCAGAACATCCACGCCCAGGTTCCGCAGATTGTCGTGCACGGCCTGCCGTAGTTCCGCCGGGGTCTGCGCCGGGAGCCACCCCCCATCGTCGCCGCGCCGCCCGCCCACCTTCGTCACCACCGTCAGCCCTGCATAAGGATGCAGCGCCTCGCGCAGGATCTGGTTCGTCACATGCGGACCATAAAAGTCGCTCGTGTCGATGTGATTCACGCCCGCATCCACCGCCTCGCGCAACACCGCTACCGCCGCTGCCCGATCCTTCGGCGGACCGAACACATGCGGCCCGGCCAGCTGCATCGCCCCGTACCCCATCCGGTTCAGGGTCACATCCGTCCCGGGCAGCGTGAAGCTCCCGCCTAGTTGCTTTCGGGTCGGCGTTTCTGCCATCGTCATCGTTTCCTCCCGCGGCCACACAAGCCGCATGTTAAATAGATGAAGGAACCTTCACTCGGAGGCATCGGGGTGGGAACCCCGAGGTCTGGGGTGCTCGGAGCTGCGTTATTTGAGGCGGGCTCCGACTGGCACGTCTTCGAGGAAGCCGGCGAGGACGGCTTTGCCGCCTTCGATGGAGGCGGCGACGATCATGCCGTTGGACTCGAGGCCGCGGAGTTTGCGGGGGGCGAGGTTGGCGACGATCACCACTTTGCGTCCGATGAGGGATTCGGGCGTGTAGGCCTCGGCTATGCCGGCGAGAATCTGGCGGGTTTCAGTGCCGAGGTCGACTTCGAGGCGGAGGAGCTTGTCGGCTTTGGGGACGCGCTCGGCGACTTTGACCTGGGCGACGCGGAGCTCGACTTTGGCGAAGTCATCGATGGAGATCTTGCCTTCGGGGAGAGCGGATTCGACTTTGGGAGCCGCGGATGGAGCCGGCGCTTCCGGAGCCTTGTCTTTGCGGGAGCCGATGGTTTCGCGGACGGTTTCGGCGATGGCATTTTCTATGCCGACAACGGCCGCGGTTTCGTTGGTGGATTCGGCGATGGCGACGGCGAGCCCGTCGACCAGGGAGTGCAGTTTCGAAATGTGCGGTTCGGAGGCAGCCGGTTCCGATGCGGCAGCCGGGACGGGCTGGGGGGCGGCGGCGGGTGCGGGTGCGTTCTTCTGCTCGAGTTCGCTCATACGGGTGATGGTCTCCTTGTCGGCGCGTGGGAAGAGGGGCGAGAGACTGCCGAGTTTGGTACCGGGCTGGAGTCCGCGCCAATGCAGGTTTTTGAGGTCGGCGGTACGAATGTCGCCGAGGCCGAGCTGGGTCCAGACCCGGGCAGCGGCGTCGGGGATGACGGGATAGACGAGGGCGGTGATGATGCGAATGGCCTCAGCGGCGGTGTAGAGGACGTCAGCACGGAGGGCCTGCTGCTGTTCGTCGCTGGTGCCTTCGATCTGCTTCCAGGGAGCACTGGCGGTGAGATAGCCATCGACAGCGGCGACCATGGTCCAGGCGGTTTCGAGGGCGCGGGAGAAGTCGAGCGCATCGAACGAGGCGCCGCAGGAGGCGATGGCGCGGGGGAACTCGACGCCGAAGGAGTGAGACTGTGCGACGGATCCGGAGGAAGCGGGATAGGGGACGACCCCGTCGAAGTAGCGGCCGATCATGGAGAGCGTGCGACTGACGAGGTTGCCGTAACCGTTGGCGAGGTCGGCGTTGTAGCGCTGGACGAGGGCGTCGAAGGAGAAGCTGCCGTCATTGCCGAAGGCGATCTCGCGCAGCAGGAAGTAGCGCAGGGCGTCGGCGCCGAAGAGGTCCTGCTCGGCTTTGGGCAGCTCGGGTTTGAGGGCGCCAAAGCCTTCGAGGATGGTCTCCGCGCGGACGATGTTGCCGCGGGACTTGGACATCTTGCTCTCTTCGAAGAGCAGCCATCCGTGCGCGTGGACGGATTTGGGGAGCGGCAGACCGGCGGCCATCAGGAACGCGGGCCAGTAGACGCAGTGGAACCGGATGATCTCTTTGCCGACGAGGTGGAGGTCGGCGGGCCAGAATTCTTTGTATTTCGTGTCGTCCGGGCTGCTCCAGCCGAGGGCGGTGATGTAGTTGGCGAGGGCGTCGAGCCAGACGTAGACGACGTGCTTCTCGTCGCCGGGAACGGGGATGCCCCAGTTGAAGCTGGTGCGGGAGACGGAGAGGTCGCGCAGGCCGGATTTGACGAAGGCAATGACTTCGTTACGGCGGGTTTCGGGGCGAATGAACTCCGGATGCTCGTCGTAATACTGGAGGAGGCGGCGCTCGAAGGCGGAGAGCTTGAAGAAGTAGTTCTCTTCGGAGACGGTTTCGGTGGGGCGGCCGCAATCGGGGCAAGGCGCGCCGGGGGAGGCCTCCACGTAAAGCTCGTCGAAGACGCAGTACTGGCCGGTGTAGGAGCCCTTGTAGATGAAGCCGCGGTCGCGCAGGAGGGCAAAGAGATTCTGGACGGCCTTCTGGTGGCGGGGCTCGGTGGTGCGGATGAAGTCGTCGTAGGTAAGGCCCATGCGGTCCCAGAGGCCGCGGAATTCGGCAGAGACGCGGTCGGCGAATTCCCTTGGGGTGCAGTTGGCCTGGCGGGCAGAGCGCTCGATCTTCTGGCCATGCTCGTCGGTGCCGGTGAGGAACCAGGTGTCGACGCCCTGAGAGCGCTGGCGGCGCGCGATGGCATCGGCGACGACCGTGGTGTAGGTGTGGCCGATGTGGGGGCGCGCGTTGACGTAGTAGATGGGGGTGGTGAGGTAGAACTTTTCGGGCATAGGGGTGATTAGCGAGATGCGGTTAGCGAGAAGCTGTTAGCAAAGTGCGGTTAGCGAAAAGCGATTGGCGACGGACGTCTACGAACTGCGCGTTCTGGTTTCATCTTAGAGCAAGCGTGAGTGTGGGGTGGCCGGCGGCTGAATCGCCGCACCGTGAATGCGGGATGCATCGTCTAATCTATGTTTATGGGCGCGAGCGGGTCTCCTGAGGAATCCTTCGATGTGCTGGTGATTGGAGCGGGGCCAACCGGCATGGCGTGCGCCATCGAGGCACAGCGGGCGGGTTTCCGGTCCGCGCTGGTGGATAAGGGGTGCCTTTGCAACTCGCTCTTCCACTATCCGTCGCACATGACGTTTTTTACGACGTCGGAACTGCTGGAGATTGGCGATATTCCATTTCCGTCGACGAACGCCAAGCCGTCGCGGAATGAGGCGCTGGAGTACTACCGCAAGGTGGCGATGTTCTACAAGCTGGAAGTGCGGCAGTACCAGCGGGTGGAGCAGGTGACGGGGCAGGATCTGAACTTCACGATCCGGACGACCGACACCCTGGGGCGGGAGCGGATTTACACGACCCGCAAAGTAGTGGTCGCGACGGGGTATTACGATCTGCCGAATTTGATGAACATTCCCGGCGAGGACCTGCCGAAGGTCCGGCACTACTACGACGATCCCCATCCTTATTATGGGCTGGACGTGCTGGTGATCGGGGGGAAGAACTCGGCGGCGATCGCGGCGCTGGAGTTGTGGCGGCATGGCGCGCGGGTGACGCTGGTGCATCGGGGGGAGAAGATGCATCGCCATGTAAAGTACTGGATTTTGCCGGATATCGAGAACCGGATCAAGAACGGGGAGATCACCGCGTATTTCAATACAGCGGTGACGCGCATCGATCCGGACACGGTGACCATCCAGACGGCGTCGTCGGGGCTTTCGCGGATTCTATCGGGAAGCAAGGATGCGGGGGTGCGCGCGCTGAAGAACGATGCGGTGCTGGCGATGACGGGGTATCGGCCGGACTTTGAATTTCTGGAGTCGCTAGGGGTTCGGATTCAGGGCGAAGACCGGTGTCCGGAGTGCGATCCGCGGAGCCTGGAAAGCAACGTGCCGGGGATATACCTGGCGGGCGTGATTGTGGCCGGGGACCGGACGAACGAGATTTTTATCGAGAACGGCCGGTTCCACGGCAAGCTGATCGCGGATGACCTCAGGGTGAAGCTAAGGTCATCGTCGGCGGAACCCGCCAGGGTGTAGGATCACAGGAAAACCCTGCTGAATCTGCGGGCAGGACGGGATCGAGGTCCTGCACAGCGCAGAAGTGCTCCTGACGGAAGACGGTAACTCCCCCGAACTATGTCACTGCTCCGCCCACGATCGATCCGCGGCCAGTTCATGGCCGCTCTGATTCTGTTTGAAATTTTTGTCGT
Source organism: uncultured Acidobacteriaceae bacterium (assembly GCA_963796895.1). Classification (GTDB taxonomy): domain Bacteria; phylum Acidobacteriota; class Terriglobia; order Terriglobales; family Acidobacteriaceae; genus Palsa-343. The sequence continues at coordinate 819,218 of CAWCNN010000006.1, read as the reverse complement.
GGGAATCTTTGCGTTGTTGCTGCTGCGGCAGCAGCGATCGGAGATGGAACAGCGCACGCACCGGCGTCTGGAGAGCCAGGCCTTCGAAATGTCGTCGCTGGCGGGGCTGGCGCTGGAGGATCCGAGGGCGGGTTCGCTGGTGCGCGTGGTGCAGATCCTCGCGAAGTCGTCGAGCGTGAATGAGGCGCAGATCACCGATCTGCAGGGTAAGACGCTGGCCAGCACGGATCCCACCTCGGTGGGCAAGATCACGCTGACGAAGCAGGAACTGGCTCATCTCGATGCGCTCGATGGCGTGGTGATGTTTCAGCCGGGCAAAGGCCAGTGGGAGGCGGTGACGCCGGTGGTAGCCAGCGGGCGGGTGCAGGCACTGGCGTGGGTTTATCCGAACGAGCATCAGGATAAGCAGGATCTGCGCTCGCTGCTGCGCATCACAGCGATCTGGGCGGCCTTTGTTTTCGCGGCATGCACGATCATTGCGGCATTTCTGGCCCAGACGATCACGCGCCCGCTGGGCACGCTGACGCGCGCGACGCGGCATCTGATCCAGCACCCGGAACAACCGAGTGCGGCATTTCCGCTGCCGGTGCGGACATCGACGGAAGCGGCGGAGCTGACGATCGCGTTCAACCGAATGGTGGCGGCGATTGAGGATCAGCGGGCCGGGCTGAACGAGACGCTGGCGCTGCTGGACTCGATGCTGGCCAATGCGCCGATTGGTTTCGCCTTCTTCGACCGCAAGTACCGCTTTGTGCGAGTGAATCAGTTTCTGGCGGATATGAACGGCTACTCGTTCGCGCTGCATCTGGGACGCGGCGTAGGCGGCATTCTGCCTCCGGCCGCGGCAGCGAAACTGGAACGCACCATCGAAACCGTCTTTCAGACCGGGAAGCCGGTGCGCAACCTTGAACTGACATGGGAATCAGAGCCGCGGCGCTCGCGCACGTGGCTGGTGCACCTTTATCCGGTGCGGACGGAGACGGACGCGACCCGCTGGGTGGGCGCGATCCTGGTGGACACGACGGAGCAGAAACGCAGCGAAGAAACACTGCGGCGGACGGAGAAGCTGGCGGCTACGGGGCGGCTGGCTGCCTCCATTGCGCACGAGATCAATAACCCTCTGGAGGCGGTGACCAACCTGCTGTACCTGATTCGCCAGGAAAATCTGTCGCCGGAGGCGGCCAACTTCGCACAGCTCGCGCAGCAGGAAGTGACGCGGGTGTCGGAGATCACGCAACAGACGCTGCGTTTCTACCGGCAGTCGACGCTGCCCTCGCTGACCAACGTGGCGGAGTTGCTGGATTCGGTGATCACGCTGCACCTGGGACGCATCCAGACGCTGCAGGTAGACCTGCGGCGCGACTGCGATCGCAGCCTGCAGCTTTTCAGTTTCGCCGGCGAACTGCGGCAGCTGTTCGCGAACCTGATCGGTAACGCCCTGGACGCCATGAGCCCGGACGGCGGCCGCCTGGTGGTGCGGGCGCATGGGGCCTCGCTGAAGGGGGTTGCGGGCATCCGCATTTCGGTCGCGGATACAGGCTGCGGCATCACGCAGGAATCGCGGCGGCATATCTTCGAGCCCTTTTATACGACAAAAGAAGCCACAGGCACGGGGCTGGGGCTGTGGGTGAGCGAGCAGATTATCCGCAAGCACAACGGGTCCGTGCGGGTACGCAGCCGCGTGACGGGGCGTACGGGGACGGTGTTCAGCATCTTCTTTCCGGCGGCGGGCCTGGACGCGGAAGCCGCTCCGGCCGAGCCGGCAAACGAAACGCTGAGCGCCTGACGCCCACCTCGAGCTGCTGCGGAGAAGGGCTGAGGAGCGCTCCGCCCAGCATGTTTCTGCTATCCTCCCTTTTCCCTGCGATTTGCTGTCTGCACGACTTTTGGAGGAACCACACGCACATGCTTGCACGCTCTCGCTGTATCCCCGCCCTTGTTTTGCTGGCGACGATCCCCCTGTTCGCGGCTGATCACAAGAAGAAAACTCCGCCCGCCCCGGCTTCTGCCGCGGCCAGCGATCCCGATATTGGTCCATGGTCGGAGCCTCAGCCGGCGGCGGAGAAACTCGACCTCACCATGTATCAGAAGATTCGCGAGGAGGGGCTCGACCACTCGCACGTAATGGATTTCGGATCGGCGCTGAGTGACGATATCGGGCCGCGGCTGACCGGATCGCCGAATATGGCGAAGGCGAATGCGTGGACCCGCGACCAACTGACGGCGATGGGATGCGTGAATGCGCACCTCGACGACTGGGGTGAATTCGGGATGGGGTGGCAGCAGCTCAATACGTGGGTGCGCATGACCTCGCCCGACACGGCGGTGTTCATCGCGCAGGCGACGCCGTGGTCGCCATCGACGAACGGGCCAGTGACGGCAGAGGCGGCGTACGTCGATATTCAGTCGGAGCAGGACTTCGACAAATACAAGGGAAAGCTGGCGGGCAAGATCGTGCTGCTGGGCGAGATGCGGCCGGTACCACCGGTCGATGCCGCGCTGTTCGAGCGCTACAGCGATCAGCAACTGGCTGACATTGCGAGCTTTCCTGTGGAAGATCGCGCTAACGCAGCGTTCCAGAGGCGCCTGCGCGCCTATATGGATCGCATGAAGCTCACCGACAAGCTGGTGCAGTTCCTGGCCGATGAGAAGGTCGCGGCGGTGATTCGTCCGAGCCGCGATGCGGAACACGGCGGCGGATCCGGGGGTACTATCTTCGACGACAATGGCGCCGCGATGGGGCGCACGCCGTACATTCGCGGGCACGAGATGAAGGTGCCCACGGTGGTGATGGCGATCGAGAACTACGGGCGCATGTATCGGCTGCTCGAGGCGCACGTGCCGGTTTCGATCCAGATGGACGTGGAGACGAAATTCACGGGCGATCACGAGCATGGTTATGACACGGTTGCGGAGATTCCCGGCACCGATCCGCAACTGAAGGATCAGGTGGTGATGGTAGGCGGCCATCTGGACAGCTGGATTGCAGGAACGGGCGCCACGGATAACGGCGCGGGATCGATTGTGGCGATGGAGGTGATGCGCATCCTGACCGCTCTGCATGTGCAGCCCCGGCGCACGATCCGCATCGCGTTGTGGTCCGGGGAAGAGGAAGGACTCTTCGGCAGCCGCGGCTATGTGAAAGAGCATTTCGGTTCCGCGCCGCTTTCGACGGCGGCCGATCAGCTTGCTCTGCCGGAGTTCATGCGGCGGGCTGCCGGACCGCTGGAGCTGAAACCGGAGCAGCGGCTGATCTCCGGCTACTTCAACCTCGACAACGGGAGCGGGAAGATTCGCGGGGTGTACCTGCAGGGCAATGCGGCCATCGCGCCCATCTTCGCGCAGTGGATCGCGCCCCTGAAGGATCTGGGCGTGACGACGCTGTCGATGCAAAACACGGGCGGGACGGATCATTTGTCGTTCGACGCGGTGGGGATTCCCGGGTTCCAGTTCATTCAGGATCCTCTGGACTACGAGACGCGCACGCACCACTCGAACGAAGACGTCTACGAGCGCCTGCAGCCTGCGGATCTCAAGCAGGCAGCCACGGTGGAGGCGATCTTTGTCTACAACGCGGCGATGCGCGACGAGATGCTGCCGCGCAAGCCGTTGCCGCATCCGGAAGTGCGCGGGCAGGAGAATGCGCCGATCAGGAACCTGTTCCCCGACGCGGTGCCGGAGCAGCAGTAGGCTGCGTGCAGACGAATCGGATCCGGGCCTCGCGCTGCGGCCCGGATTTCTTTTTGCTGGCGTGATCTCGTGTTGGCTCGGGAGCGGGTCGGTCCTGGCAGTGCAGGGTTATTTCCCTGCCGGTGCGGGGGTGAGAATCGCGACGTGATCAATGCCGAGCGAACGGCTCATGTCGATGACTTCGGCGACGATGGCGAAGTCGAGGGAGGGATCGCCCTGGACGAAGAGGACCTTTTCTGCGCGGAGGGAGAAGATGCGATTCAATTCCGCGGCGAGGGCTGCCTTTCCTGCGATGATCTGGCCATTGATTTTGTAGATCGGAGAAACGGAGCCGGCGACGATCTCCACGACGATCGGGTTGGTTGGGCCGGGCTGGAGGCCTTTGGGTGGTTGCGGGAGAACGGCCTCGAGTCCCCTGGGAGTGATGGGGACGATCACCATAAAGATGGTGAGCAGGACGAGCAGGACGTCGATGAGGGGTGTGACGTTGGGGTCGGTGTGCAGGGTGCGGGAGGTGCCAGGATTTGCGGTCATGGGAATCGCGCCTCTTTGGGTGAAACAGACTCCGCGCAGGAAGAGAAGGTTCCCGTGATCCGGTGGCATTCAGCGATTGGCGAGAGACGCTTAGCCAGCTGCTGTTGGCGAGGGTCAGGCGAGGCGGAAATCGGGAAGGCGGGCGGCTTTGCGGTCGAAGGTGACGGTGTGGGAGCAACCGGCCCACCGGCCGAGGGCGCCGATGAGGGCGTCGTCGAACTCACCTGAGCCATTTCGAAGGGCATAGGCGGCGAAGAGAACCTCGCGCTGATTCTGGATGACGAGCGAGTCGGTCTGGAGGATTTTTTCGAGGACCGCGGCGATTGCAGCATCGGACATGCGGAATGATCTTCGCAGGATCCATACGGTTTCAACGATGGTGACGAGGCTGATGAATCCCGGGCGATCCTCGGTGAGCAGGTGCTCGATGAGGCGTGTAGCGCGCGGCGATTGCACAGGGTCGTCCTGAGCCAGATGGCGAACCAGAATGTTCGTATCGATTCCGATCACCGGTGTGTTCCGCGTACGAACCTGGCCGTTGCTCCTGCCGCGACGGCTGCGTCCATCTCATCGAGCGAGACCGGACGACCTTTGCGTTTCGGGACAATGCCCCTGAGCGCTGAGGCTGGAAGCTTGGGCAGGATGACGACGTGGCCGTCGGGCTGGATGAAGAACTTGACGCGATCGCCGGGCTTCAACTTGAGGTGATCGCGAGCCTCTTTTGGGATCGTGACCTGGCCTTTGCTGGTGAGGGCGGATTCCATGTCTGCCTCCCCTTACATTTTAGCAAAAGTAATACCGGAGAGAGAGCCGGGAGCCAATAAGATCCCGAGCCTGAGCCCGAGCTTAGGCGGAGATGGCCTGGCGGAGGCGGCGGACGGCGGCGGGCATCTGTTCCTCCGGAGTATTGCCGTAACCGAGGATGAAACCCTGGCGGGGTTTTCCGTTGGTGTAGCAGGAGAGAGGGGCCAGAGCCACAGCTTCTCCTGAGCGGCGCGGGTGGCGATGGCGACGTCGGAGATGGCGCCCCCTTTGAAAGTCGGCGGAAGGGTGACGGTGAGGTGCATGCCGGCTTCGGAGCCCTGGATCTGGAGGAAGTCGCCTAATTCGGCACGGAGGTATTCGACCAGTGCGGTGCGGCGGCCCTTATAGAGGGCGCGCATGCGGCGGATGTGGCGGGCGAAGTGTCCGTCGTGCATGAAGTCGGTGAGAGCTTCCTGAAAGAGATAAGAGGGAAAGATGTCCATGGAGAAGCGGACGGCGGCGAAGCGGTCGACGAGGTCGGCGGGGATCACGATGTAGCCGAGACGCAGGGAAGGGCGGAGAACTTTGCTGAAGGTTCCGATGTAGATGACGCGATTGCCTGGGTCGAGTCCCTGGAGAGAGGGGATGGGCATGGTATCGAAGCGATATTCGCTGTCGTAGTCGTCTTCGACGATCCAGGAGGAGGCCTGGCGGGACCACTCAAGAAGCTGGAAGCGGCGTGAGGCGCTCATGGTGACGCCGAGAGCGTAGTGATGCGAGGGGGTGACGAAGGCCACGCGGGCGTCGGGAGCCATGCGCATGCCGGCGGTGACGTCGAGGCCGTCGTCATCGACAGGAACGGGGATGGGGCGGATGCCGGAGCCGAGCAGCAGCGAGCGGACGAGCGGGTAGCAGGGCTCTTCCATCCATGCGGCGTCGCCGGGATCGAGCAGGACGCGGGTGACGATATCGAGCGCCTGCTGAGAGCCCGAGACCACCATGATCTGATCGGGCTCGCAGCGAACGGCGCGCGCGGTGCGCAGGTAGGAACAGATGGCTTCGCGGAAGGGCTGCAGACCGAGAGGGTGCAGGTGATTGGCGCTGTGAAGGCGAAGCGTGCGGCTGTGGCGGGCGAGGAGTTTCGACCAGAGATCGAAGGGGAAGTGGTCGAGGGCGGGCTGATGGACGCCGAAGGCCCCCCAGCCGTGGCGCCAGGGGAAGGGATCGTAGGCGGGGAAGAGCATGGAGCGGCGGGAGGTGCGGCGGGAGGCGGGCGCGTCGTCGATGGGGCGTTTGTTGGGAGTGGCCCGGTGCGGCAGCGAGGAGGCGACGAAGGTGCCGGCGCCGACGCGGCTCTCGAAGTAGCCTTCGGCGAGGAGCTGCGCGTAAGCATCGAGAACCGGGAAGCGGGAGATTTCCAGTTCGGCGGCGAGGGCGCGGCTGGAGGGCACCTGCTGACCGGCGGCGAGGTCTCCGCGAAGGATGGCATCGCGGAAACCGGCGTAGACCTGGCGATGCAGCGGCGCGGGCGCTTCGCGGTCGATGGGGATGACGGGGACAATGCCTGCTGAAACGTCGAGCATGGTGGGGATAGTAGTGGTTATGTATAAAAGCACGCAAGTTGTCATGTGGGGATGCCAGTTTTCGAAATAAAGTGGCTATGGGGATTGAGGGAAATGGCGGCGAGCGTCCCAGTCCGCGATCGGCAACCGGCAGTTGGGGCTCAGCGAACGAGTAGTCTCAGCGCTGCGATGGGCTGGGGCGAAGGGTCATTTCGGGCTGGTGGAGGAATTTGCCGGACTCTGGGCTGAAGGCCAGACGGGATCGCGCTTTTCGAGAAAAGCGGTGACGCCTTCGTGGAAGTCGGCGCTGGAGCGGGCGTCGACACTGGCGCGGATGGCGGCTTCGATGTCGTCGGGGAGAGAGCGATCGGAGAAGCGATTGAGAAGGCGCTTGGTGGACGCGATGGCAGCGGGGCTGTTGCGGAGGAGGCGCTGGGCAAGGGTTTTGGCTTCGGCAATCAGGTCAGGTTCGGGGACGATGCGGGTGACGAGGCCGAGAGTGTGGGCTTCTTCGGCAGAAAGGATACGGCCAGTGAGGAGGAGATCGCGGCAGGCCTTCTCGCCGAGTTGGGTGCGCAGGAAGGCTGAAACAATGGCGGGAATGAAGCCGATGCGCACCTCGGTGTAGCCGAATTTCGCTTCGGGGACCGCGAGGGTGAAGTCACAAAGGGTGGCGATGCCCATGCCGCCGGCGATGGCCGGTCCGTTGACCGCGGCGATGGTGGGTTTGGGCAGGGTGTAGATCGTACGGAAAAGGGTGGCGATGCGCTGCGCGTCGAGCAGATAGTCCTCGGTGGCCGAGGCTCCGGAGTGCTGGATCATGGCGCCGAGGTGCTGGAGGTCGAGACCGGCGCAGAAGGCGGAGCCGGCGCCGGAGAGGATGACGACGTGGCCGGTGGGGCTGGCGGCGAAGGATTCGAGCGCGTGGGTGAGGTCCGCGATGAGCTGGTGGTTGAGGGCGTTCCGTTTCTCCGGGCGATGGAGAAGGATGGTGTGGATGCCGGCATCGGTATGGGTGTGCAGGGTGGCGTAGGAAGACATGGCGGTGGTCCGGAAAGATCAGGGTACCGCGATGCGGGGGAAGCTGGAAGGAAGAAGCCGGAAGCGGGAGCGAGAGGCAAGATGCCGTGTGTCAGTGAACGCGGGAGGCAGCAACTCTGACGTCCCACATCTGCCAAAGGCGGCAGATGTGGGGCACCGGAGTTGGTGCGACTCGTTTAGCGCCAGTGGCCGTCCATCCAGTACCAGCCACCGCGATCGTGGACCCAGTGTCCGTCGATCCAGACAGCGTGACGCCGCGGGGGCTCGATCCAGTGGCCCGGAACCCAGACGTAGGCGCGGCCATCCCAGCGCTGATGACCACGAACCCAGACCCAGCCGGGATGGGGGCGGGGGCCGGCGTGTTCCACGATGACGGGCGGAGGGCCAATGCGGACGTAGATGCGCTGTGCAGACGCTGACGAAAAGCAGGGGATGCTGAGGAGTGCAGCCGTAGCAACGATGAGGAGGGGCTTCTTCATGGAGTGGGTTTTTCCTTTCAGGGGAAAGATTGAGCTGCCGCATGCGACTCATACTTTGAAAAGCTCGCCGCACAGCCGATGAAACCCGGTCGGGAAGCATGGGTTGCGGAGAAAATGTTGAGGGAGATTCGGGGGAGGCGGGGGGCGCGGACGAATCAATTCCGGGAGACGGCCGCAATTGCCTATCATTGAAATTATGCCGAGCTGCACGATCACCATCCCCGTGGATCAGTCAACGGAGCACGCCTGGAATACTGCGGCGCCGCAGGAGAGACGGAAAGCGGAAGTCCTCGTTGGAATGTGGGTGCGAGAGGTTCTGTCGGAGAAGCGGCGGTCGCTGGACGAGGTTCTGGAGGAAGCCGGGCGCAAAGCGCGGGCGCGCGGGCTGAAGCAGGAAATTCTGGAATCCGTTCTGAAAGACCGCTAAAGCCTTGCGGTGCGTGCTGGACACCAACGTTTTTGTGAGTGCATTCCTTTTGCCACCTTCGGTCCCGCGGCGGCCTTGCTGCACGCGCGCGAGCACGGAACGATTCTCTTGTCGGATGCGGTGCTGACGGAGCTGCGCGACGTTCTTTTTCGTGACAAATTGAAACGCTACGCCGATGAAGAGGACGTGCGGGATTTTTCTTGCGGGACTGGCGACCCTGTGCGAGTGGGTCGATCCGGATCGCGACGTCACGGCATCTCGCGACGCGAAGGACGATAAGTTTCTCTCTTTAGCTGTATCGGGGCAGGCTACCCATCTCGTATCGGGCGACGCGGATTTGCTGGTGCTGGATCCGTTCGAGGGGATTCGAATCCTGACACCGCGGCAGTTCCTCGAAATCTGAAGTTACGGACCACGATTTGGATTACCGCAGCAAGGCGAAAGCCACGATGGTGTTGCCGGTGCGGGCGGAGGTCTGTTCGGCTTCGGCGGTGAGTGTGGATTCGAGTTCATCCGTGTCGAGGTGGAGTTCGCAGGCGGCGATTTGTTCTTCCGTCGCGCCGTGGTAGCAGAGCTCGCAGACGCCGATGCCGGTGTTGCCTTCTGCATCTGTCGAACGCAGAGGCGGACCGAAGACGCGGCAGGTCATGGGGCGGGCGGCGTAGAGGTCGCAGCGGCCGGTGGCGGGGTCGAGGGCGGGACAGCGCTCGTCGTTGGCAAAGTCTTCGAGGAAATCGGTGCGGGCTTCATCGAGAATGCCGGTGTGTGCGTTGCCGGGGAAATCCGGCGCGAGGCGGGCGATGGATTGTTGAGCGCGTTCGCGGAGTGCTGTGGCGCGCGGCGGATCGGAGGTCTCAAGAGCGGCGAGGCCTTCGCGCAAACGAGCGGCATCGAGCTGCGAGACGGGGAAGACGCCGATACAGCACTGTGTGCATCCGGGCGCGCAGAGAAGCCAGGAACCGGAGCGGCGGGCGGCGTCGGCCACGGCGGCATCGACGATCTGGACGAGCTGGGCGTCGCGCGCGGGAAGCATGGGATCAGAATAGTGGAGTCCCGCGCGGTGAAGAATTCGTCATAAGGGAAAGGTATGCTTCGAAGGCAGGGAGAAGGGAGCAGGGAGAAGGTAGAAGGAAGTAGGGAGAAGGTAGGGAGAAGTAGGGAGAAGGTAGGGAGAAGGTGCAGCCAGAAGATTTTGAAAAGCGGAGGGCGACGGATTGCGAGTTGGAGCACGGATGAGGTTCTTGTTTGGAATGCTGGTGCTGGTTTGTTGCTGCGTGGTGTTCTCGACAGAAACCGCCCGAGCGCAGGACAGCTACGAGATTCAGGTGTATCCGTCGGAGACGATGGAGCCGGGAGTTCTGCTGACGGAGCTGCACAGCAATTACACCGTGGAAGGCAGTACGAGCGTCAATTACGGCATGCAGCCCACGCAGGGGCAGGAGCACGAGACGGTCGAGTTCACGCAGGGACTCAATAAGTGGTCGGAGCTGGGGTTCTACGTCTTCACGGAAGAACACAATGGGACGGGCGTGCAGTGGGTGGGGGATCATATTCGGCCGCGGGTGCGGATTCCGGCGAGCTGGCACTGGCCGGTGGGGGTGAGCCTGTCGAATGAGATTGGGTATGCGCGGGCAGCGTATGCGAATCCGACGTGGTCGTGGCAGATGATGCCGATTGTGGATCAGACTTTGGGCAAGTGGTACTGGTCGGTGAATACGACGTTGAACTGGGGGATTCACCCGGTGTCGCTGCCGAAGGGGACGCCGCAATCGGTGGTGAACGATTACTACCGCAACGTATCACCGCACGGGATAACGTTCGGGCCGGCGGCTACGGTGACGTACCAGCCGGTGAAGCTGTTTAACTTTGGCATCGAATATTACGGCTACTGGGGCGAGTTCGGGCACTTCGTGAACGTACACAACCAGCAGCAGCAGTTTTTCCCGGTGGTGAATCTGTTTGTGTCGCCGAAGTGGGAAATCAACTTCGGCGCGGGGTGGGGCGCGACCGCCTCGACCGATCACCTGCTGGTGAAGGGGATCATCGGGCGGTACTTCAACTGGGGCGAACTGCGGAGAACCCATCATGTGCCGCGGCCGCAGTAGGGCAGCCAGTAGCCTGTAGTCCGAGCGGGTTGCTGGCGGGGCTGTGCGTTCATGAAGGTGGGGCGATGACCGAGAAGGAAGCACCGATCCCGGTAGGTTCGGAGGATCGGGTCTTTGTGTTGACCGGCGCAGGGGTGAGCGCGGAGAGCGGGCTGAAGACCTTTCGCGATCAGGGCGGGTTATGGGAAGGGCATCGGTTGGAGGACGTAGCGACGCCGGAGGCCTGGGCTGCCGACGCGGGACAGGTGTGGCGCTTCTACAGCGAGCGGCGCAAGCGTGCGTTGCAGGCGCAGCCGAATGCGGCGCACCGGGCGCTGGCGGAGCTGGAGGCTGAACTGGGCGAGTGGTTTATCCTGGTCACCCAGAACGTGGATGATCTGCACGAGCGTGCGGGCTCGCAGCGTGTGGTGCACATGCATGGGGAACTGTTCGTGTCGCGGTGCGAGTTCAGCGGGCTGGGCGCGGGGCTGGGCAGCCTGGGCTGTAAGAGGCCCTCGTTTCGCGATGCTTCTCTGTATGAGACGGAAGCGGCGATTCCGCACTGCGCATGCGGCGGGCGGATCCGGCCTCACATTGTGTGGTTCGGAGAGATTCCGCTGGAGATGGAAGGGATCCAGCGGGAGATCGATCGCGCGACCGTGATGCTGGTGGTGGGGACGTCGGGTGCGGTGTATCCCGCGGCAAATTTTGTACGCTGGGCTGGACCGCCGGTGCGGAAGTACTACATCGGTCCGGAAGAGCCGTTGAATGCGGCGGTATTCACGCGCCTGGTGCTGGGGAACGCGGGGGAAGTGCTGCCGGGACTTTTGGAGGCAGGGAGTAGGGAGCAGGGAGAAGGGAGAAGCCCATAGCCGATGGGCGACTGGTGAGTCGCCGGGGCTAGGGCTGGTCGCGGTGCTCGAGCGGCGGAGTTTCTTTCAGGGCGGTGCGGACGCGCGCGATTTCTTCGCTCATCAGGCGCATGGCGATCATGCAAAGGCGTGGCGAGCACTCGAGCATCTGGCTGACCTGCGGACCGGCGATGAAGCCGAGTTCGGAATCTTCGGTGACATGCGCGGTGAGGCTATAGTGGCCGGTGAGGGTGGCAGGGAGACCGGCGATTTCGCCCGGACCGATGGTGCGCGGCGGGTAGATGGAGCTCTCGTTGTCGACCGACATGGTCACTGCGCCTTTGCGCACGATGAAGACACCGGAAAGGACGTCGCCGCGGTGAAAGAGAGCCGTGCCCTTGCGAAGAGAGACTTTCGAGGCGACACGATCCAGTTCGGCTGTTAACTCAGAGAATTCTTTGGACATCGTTCGTTCGGGCGGGCCACGGGAACGAGTCACAGCAGGAGGGTCCGCTTCCAAGCATTCTGTCTGAAGTGAGCCTGCGGAAATGTGATGTACGTCACAGCCGGTCAGAAAATGGCGCGACCTGGCGCCGGGACGGCCGTACTGACCTCAGTGCATGGAGTTCCAGGACGGATACGTCGTCGGATTCAGCGCAGCTGCTTGCGCTGCGGTCAATGCGACATAATGGCTGGACGCATTCCTTCATTGAGGGGAGATTCACGTGACGCCCGTTGGTTCTCAGATGAGAGGTTGGTCTCGCATTTTATTGGTTGCAGGAGCAATCATGACCTGGCCGGTGGCATCGCCAGCCGCTGCATTGGACGGCGGCCCTTCCGCCGCGGAGATCCTGCAGCATGCGGAGATGCAGGCGCGTGCCGAGCACAAGAATATCCTGTTAGATTTTGGCGCTTCGTGGTGCGTTAACTGCAAGCTGTACGATCGCTTTCTCGCCGACCCACGAATGCATCCTCTGCTGAGCCGGGCATTTGTCTTCGCCACGATGGATACGGGCGAGCGGCCGAACGACACGAAGCATGCGGACACCCCTGGTGGTGTCGCGTATGAGGATTCGATCGGTGGCAAGGATGAGGGGTGGCCGTTCTTTGTGATCCTGGATGCCGAGGGCAAGCCGATTGTCAACTCGGATCGTCCCGATCCGAAGTCGGCGACCGGCAAGAGCAACGTGGGCTACCCGGCGGCTCCGGAGGAGGTGGACTGGTTCGTGGAGATGCTGCGCCGGGCCGCGCCTTCGTTGAGCAGGCAGGACCTGGCGAGCGTCCACGCATGGCTGACGCAGCACTCGCCGATGCAAAGGTGAAGGGTCTGGATCAACCCGTCAGCGGCAGAGCGCTGGAGGGTGAAGCGGTCGGCTCTGAGGACTAATACTCCGGCAACTCGATGCGGTCGGCGATGTCGCGGCGAATGGCGAGGTTGGCGATCCAGGGGATTTTCATCAGGCTCATGGCTCGATTGCGAACGAAGAGTGCAAGCTGCGAGCGAGGGGCGAAGAATCCGGCCAGGCGGGGCGCGGCTTTTTGTTTGCCGTGCACGAAGGGACCGAAGCGCGCCTGATACGCGGTGAAGGCCCGCTTGTAATCGCCGCCTGCGCTGCGGAGTTCACCGGCGAGAATGTAGGCGGCGATCATGGAGAGGGCAGTGCCCTGACCGGCGAGCAGGGATACGGCGAAGGCGGCGTCGCCGAGGAGGGTGACGCGGCCGCGGGACCAGGAATCGGGGGCGGGGCCCATGTGAATCTGGCTGACGCGATCGATGTAGAGGTCGGAAACCTGGTCGAGCGCATCGAGAATCTGCGGGGTTTCCCAGCCCATGCTGCCGAACTGGTCGCGCAGGAGGGCTTTCTGTTCGGAGAGCGTCGATGGCAGAGTTCGATCTTCGTCTTTGAACGTGAACAGGAACATGGTGCGGTTGTCGCGCATGGTGAAGCGCGCGATCTGGCGTCCGACGGCGGTATGCATCATGTAGACGAGTTCATCGCGGGGCGCGTACCCGCGGGCCTCGAAAGCCGCTACTTTGAAGCCCAGATATTTTTCGAACTGCGATTCATCGCCATAGACCAACTGGCGGACGCCGGAGTGCAGTCCGTCGCAGCCGATGACGAGATCGAAATGGCGTGCGGGGCGGGAGGCGAAGCCGACGTCGACGCCGTCGTCTGACTGTTCGAGGCGGACGACGCGATCGCCGAAGAGGGTTTCGACTTTGCCGTCGAGTGCGCCGTAGATGCAGGCAGCGAGATCGCCGCGAGGAATGCTGAGGAACTGGCCGCGGGTCATTTTGAAGAAGGCCTGGGTGGGGAGGGAGGCGGCGGTTCGGCCGCGGTGATCCACGACGCGGAGCTCGCGGACGATGTAGCCGTAGGGTCGGATGCTGGGCAGCATGCCCATGCGGTTGGCAATCTCGAAGCCCGCTCCCCAGAAATCGATGACATAGCCGCCGGTGCGGAGGCGGGGGGCGGATTCGACGAGGGTGGGGGTGAAGCCATGGCGCAGGAGCCACCAGGCGAGGGTGGGACCAGCAACACCGGCACCGGAGATGAGGATGCGCATATCTGGACCAGAGTAAGCCTTTTTGAGCAGGGGACGAGAGGAAGGAAGAAGGAAGAAGGAAGAAGGAAGAAGGGAGAAGGAAGAAGGGAGAAGGGAGAAGGGAGAAGGGAGAAAGGAGAAGGGAGGCACTGCTCGGGCAAAAGATCGTGACGCGATGTAAAATAGATCGCAGTGCGATCTAAACTCAGCCGGTAGCCGGTAGCGGGAGCGGGAATGAAGGCTGAAAGAGAGAAGCAGATGATGCGGGAGCTGGCGTGGTTTCGGTACACGCTGCGCCGGTTTCTGCGCTTCAGTGAAAAGGCGGCGCGAGCCTGTGGGGTGACGCCGCAGCAGCATCAGCTGATGCTGGGCATCGCGGGGTTCTCGGAGAATGGACGGGCAACAATCTCCGAATTGGCCGAGTTTCTGCAGGAGCGGAATAACTCCGTGGTGGGACTGGTGGAGCGGGCAGCGGAGAGCGGGCTGGTGAAGCGGCGCGCGGGCAAGACGGATCGGCGGCAAGTGGTCGTGACGCTGACGCCGCGGGGCGAGGAGATTCTGGCAACGCTGACGTACCTGCATCACGACGAGGCGCGCCGGCTGAAGGAAGGATTCCTGCGGGATGAGAGGACGCCGGGACGCAGCGCATGAAATGGCAAACGGGCGGGCGAACGAGAAGTATCGACAGACGGCGCATACCGCCGATCCTGACGCGTCTGGCGCATTTAGTGCGGGAAGACCTGGTGCGGGTCTATGCACGGGATCTGCGGAAATGGCTGATCGTCGCGCCCATCGTGGGTGTCGCGACGGGGCTGACCATCACGGGGATTGCGGTGGTTTTGCTGCGCCTGATGTGGCCCGCGGTGCTGGCGTTCTACCTGCGGCATCCGTGGTCGATCGTTCCCGGGCTCACCCTGGGATGCGCGATTGCCGGACTCATCATGCAGTACCTAACGGGGGATCCGAATGAGCATTCCACCGAGGAGGTTATCCGGTCCTATCACGCGCACGAAGGCCGGATCGATGTGCGCTGGTTTGTGCCGAAGATAGCGGCGGCCATTGCCACGGTGGGGTTCGGAGGCAGCGCAGCGCTGGAAGGGCCGAGCATTTATGGCGGGGGCGCGATCGGGTCGTGGCTATGGCAGCACATGCGGCGCCTTCGGCTGAACGAGCGAGAGCGGCGGATCATGTTGATTTGCGGCGCGGCAGCGGGGATGTCCGCAGTGTTTCGCGCGCCACTGACGGGGATTGTTTTTGCGCTGGAGATGCCCTATCGCGACGATCTGGCGCATGAGGCGCTGCTGCCTTCGCTGATCGCCTCGGTAGTGTCGTATGTGACGCTGAGCGGATTTCTGGGAGCGGCGCCGCTGTTCAACTTCAGCGGGACGAATTCGTTTACACGTGGCGATCTCTACTGGAGCGCGTTGCTGGGAGTGATGGTGGGGTTGATCGCCATGGTCTTCGTGACGACGTTCTGGAGGGCGCGCATGTTCTTTCTGGCATGGCAGGCACCGCACTGGATCAAGCTGGCCACGGGTGGTTTGATGACGGGCTTGTGCGGCGTGGTCTTTCTTCGGATGTATCCCGGCAGGCTGGTGCCGCTGGGAGCCAACTACGAGGCCGTGGACATGGTGCTGAACCAGCATCATGGTTCGGTACAGTTGCTGGTCTTCGGCGGCATGAAGCTGGCAGCGACGCTGTTCACGCTGGGGGCCGGCGGAGTGAGTGCGATGTTCGTGCCCCTCTTTCTGACCGGCGGTTGTCTGGGGACGGCGTTTGCGCAGTCGGTGGCGCACAGCGCCAATGCGGGACTGTACGCGGCGGTGGGGATGGCGTCGTTCTTGTCGGCGGGATACAAGACGCCGCTGGCGGCCGTGGTGTTTGTCGCGGAGGCGACGGGCGGGCATGCATTTATTGTTCCGGCGCTGATCGGGGCGGCGATTGCGTATGCGGTGTCGGGGGATGCTTCGGCCTCTGCGGACCAGCGGCTGCACGAAGGGGCCGAGGCGTGACGGAGGGTGTGGCTCGCGCCGGCTTTCAGGTCTATGCTGTGTGCCATCGGTGAGGTGAGGGATGGCGATCGATATGCGTGGGGTGTGTCCGCTGCTGCAGGTGTATGACATGCCGGCGGCGTTGAGGTTCTATCGCGATGTGCTCAGTTTTGAAGTGATTGGAACGTCGCCGGAAATGGGGCCGGATAAGTATCACTGGGTGTGGCTGCGGCTGGGTGGCGCGGAAATCATGCTGAACACGGCATATGAGTTCGACAGCGAGCGCCCGGTGCCCGCGGATCGCGCGCGGGTGGCGGCGCATGGGGATACGGGGTTGTTCTTCGGGTGTCCGGATGTGGATGGGGCATATGAGGCGCTGCGGGAGAAGGGCGTGGCGGTGGAGCCGCCGAAGGTGGTGCCTTACGGGATGAAGCAGATGCACCTGAAGGATCCGGACGGCTATGGGCTGTGCTTCCAGTGGAAAGCGGAGGACTGAGAGGCGGGTTCAGTTCGCGGCGACGTGTCCGGGTGGCATGGAGAGGCTTGCGGCGAGGATAAGGATGGTGGTGAGGAGGAACAGGTATTCGGCGGGGAACGGGCCGAGGAATGTATAGAGAGTCGTGGCGGTGCCGATGGGGATGAGAGCGAGGAGCCAGAGGAGGATGCGGGACAGGGGGATTTTACCGGCGAAGGCGGTGAGCAGGATTGCGGCGAGGACGAGTTGCGTCCAAGAGTCGAGAAGCCAGAGGCCTTTGAAGGCGCCCGTGTAGAAGGGGGGCATGCCGGAGGCAGCGATGACAGGCAGGGCATGCCGGAAGCCGGCGCCATGGAGGGCGGCGCCGGCAATGAGCAGCAGGGCGGCAAGGACGAGCGGAATGCGAGAGGCGCGAGTGGACATTGGCGATCTCCTGAGGCGTGCTGGTTACTGCTGCATGAATTTCTGGAATGCGGCGGCGTCGAAATAGATTGTGAGCGAGGTGAGCTGGTCGCCTGCTGAGGTCCAGATTTCGACCGCGTCGAGAGCGGTGCGGGCGCCGCGCGGCGAGACGAGGTCGTAGGCCATCCAGACGCAGGCGGTGCCGCCGTCGGTGAGCATTTCCTTTTTGCGCGCCGAGGCGACCAGGCCCAGGAAGCCGTTGTTGGCCGCGACATAGGCGGGTTTACCTTCGCTGACGCGGCCGCCGGGAGAGATGAAGCGGAAGGAATCGGAGAGGGGCTGTTCCCATCCGTCGCGGCGTGCGAGGCCGTCGTAGTAGAGGTTGACGAGGTCGGCAATCATATGAGGTTCTCCTTTCGAGGTGATTCGTAGTGTCAAGTCATCGCTTGAAAAAGTCAAGTGACTAGTTGCAAAAAGGTATTTGCAGGCGTAAAAGGGAGGCATGCGTTCGTATGGGCAGGAGTGCGCGCTGGCCAAAGCGCTGGATGTGGTCGGGGAGCGGTGGACCTTGCTGATCGTGCGCGAACTGATGATCCGCGATGGCTGCCGGTACACCGATCTGCGGCAGGGATTGCCGGGGATTCCGACGAATCTGCTGGCTGACCGGCTGGAGGCGATGGAGCAGGCGGGGCTGATTGAGAAGGAGGCCGCGCCCCCGCCCGTGGCGACTAATCTGTTCCGCCTGACCCAGCGGGGACGGGATCTGGAGCCGGTGATTGGGGCGCTGGGGCGGTGGGGCGCGCCGCTGTTGGCGCCGAATCCGGGCAGAGATACATTCTGCGATCACTGGGTGGCGCTGCCGTTGCGGCTTTACGTGCGGGACCACACGCCGGACGCGGCGCCGGTGACGATTGCGCTGCAGGCGGGCAAAGAGAAGGTGGTTCTCGAGACGGCGGGCGATGGAACGGTGCGCGTACAGTCGGGAGTGGCCAGGCATCCGGACGCAAGAGCGGCAGGAACCCCGCAGCAGATTTTGCGGTTGTTGACCGGGAAACTAAGGCTGGCCGAGGCGCGGGCGCAGGGGCTGCGATACGAAGGGGACGCGAAGCTATTGCGGCGGTTTGCGGGGAGTTGATTCGCCGGCTTCATGGCGGGCAAAGATCGATCGGAAGCTGATCCATGCGACTCCGGCGCGGCGTTGCTGTTGTGGGTGCACGGCGATATGCGTCCGGCGGACCGTGGTGGACGCACATCGCGGACTGGATCGCGCGGTGAAGTTGCCAATCCTCCTCCGGTCCCGGTAGGGTAGTGGGTTTCGCGCCGGAGGAGGAATGGGATGGCCGATCTGAAGTATCAGTCGGGTTTTGGGAACGAGTTTGCCACTGAGGCGGTGAAGGGTGCGCTGCCGGAGGGGCAGAATGCGCCGCAGAAGTCGGCGCTGGGGCTTTACACGGAACAACTGAGCGGGACGGCGTTCACGGCGCCGCGGGCGACGAACCGGCGGACGTGGACGTATCGGATCCGGCCGTCGGTGACGCACAAGCCGTTCGCGGAACTTCCGGGAGGGCTGGGGCTGTTTCGCAGCGGGCCGTTCACGGAAGTGCCGTCGCCGCCGAACCAGATGCGGTGGAATCCGATCCCGATGCCGGAGAAGAAGACGGACTTCGTCGAGGGGATCGTCACGATGGGGGGGAGCGGCGATCCGGCGATGCAGGTGGGGGCGGGAGTCCATTTGTATGCGGCGAATGCGCCGATGCAGGGGCGGTATTTCTACAACGCGGACGGCGAGATGATGATCGTGCCGCAGCAGGGGCGGCTGGGGATTCATACCGAGCTGGGGATTCTGGATGTGAAGCCGGGCGAGATTGCTGTGGTGCCGCGCGGAATCAAGATTCGGGTGACGATGGAGGGACCCTCGCGCGGGTACATCTGCGAGAACTACGGTTTGCCGTTCCGGCTGCCGGAGATGGGGGCAATTGGAGCGAATGGCCTGGCGAATCCGCAGAGATTTTCTGGCGCCGGTGGCGGCGTTTGAGGATGAGGACGGGGATTTCCGGATTGTGGGGAAGTTTTTAGGCAGGATGTGGGAGGCGGAGATCGACCATTCGCCGCTGGACGTGGTGGCGTGGCACGGGAATTACACGCCGTACAAGTACGACCTGGCGCGGTTCAACTGCATCAACACGGTGAGTTTCGATCATCCGGATCCGTCGATTTATACGGTGATGACGTCGCCGTCGCTGATGGCGGGGACCGCGAACGTGGATTTCGCGATTTTTCCGCCGCGCTGGATGGTGGCCGAGCACACCTTCCGTCCGCCGTGGTTTCATCGCAACATGATGAATGAATTTATGGGGCTGGTGTTCGGCGAGTACGATGCGAAGGCGGAGGGATTTTTGCCGGGCGGCGCGAGCCTGCACAACTGTATGAGCGGGCACGGTCCGGATGCGGAGACGTGGGAGAAGGCGAGCAACGCGGAACTGAAGCCGGTGAAACTCGACAACACGCTGGCGTTCATGTGGGAGACTGGATTGCCGGTGCGGCCCACGAAGTTTGCGCTGGAGACGAAGATTCTGCAGCATGAGTATTACGAGTGCTGGCAAGGGCTGAAGAAGCATTTTAAGGGCTAGCGGAGGAGCGGTTGGCGGAAAAACGGTCAGCGATAGGGCGGTTAGCGAGAAGCTGTTAGCGAGAAGCGACCAGCTGAAAGACGGTCGGCTAAGAGGCGGTCAGCGAAGAAGCGGTTAGCGAACGACGCTTAGCGAAAAGCGAGCAAAAGGACAGGCAATGAGTGCTGTGCAGGCCTTGTTGGGACGGATTTTGGAGTATGCGGGGTTGTTTCCGCCGGCGGCGCTCGATATGGAGACCGCGCTGCGGAATTACCAGCGCTATACGGAGACGGAGGAGTTCTGGCTGCTGGGTGGTTTCGTGTTGCCGGCGAACCGGCTGGAGGAGTTCGCGGGGGCGTTTGAGCGGGTGTGGGGCACGGAGCGGGAACGGCCGTGGACGCTGAAAGTGGTATGCGCAGGCCAAACGCCGGACGATGCTCGGGCCATTGCTGAGTTTCAGCAGGGGGCAGTGTTTATCGGGAGCCTTGAAGCCAGGGCGCAGGATCGGCGGGCGGCAAAGGAAGTTCTGGAGAGCTTGCCGGCGGCGCGGTCGCGGTATGTGGAGTTTCCGCCGGAGAAGGCGGCGGAGGTTTTGCCGGTGCTCGCGGACTACGGGGCGCGGGCCAAGATTCGGATGGGCGGGAGCGGCGCGCCGGTGCCGAGTGTGGAGACGGTGGCGAGGTTCCTGATCGCATGCGCGAAGGAGCAGGTGGCGTGGAAGGCGACGGCGGGGCTGCATTCTCCACTGCGAGCCGAGGTGCGCGAGGCGGGCCACCTGGAGATGCACCATGGGTTCGTGAATCTGTTTTTGGCGGGTGCGCTGGCGTTCTATGGAGCGGACGAGCAGGCAGTCGCGAACACGCTGCAGGTGCGCGGGCCGAGGGAGTTTCGCTTTGAGGACGATGTGGTGCGGTGGGAGGCGGCATCGGGGGCGAGTGTGAGTCAGGAGCAGATGCTGATCACCGATCAGATCGAGAAGGCGAGGAGCGAGTTTGCCATCGGCTTCGGGTCGTGTTCGTTCGAGGAGCCGGTTGAGGGGTTGAAATTTCTGGGGTGGCTCTGATGCCGGAAAGAAAAGACTGCTGGGTGGAGTCGGCGAACGATCCGGCGACGGATTTTCCCCTGGAGAATTTGCCCTTTGGGGTGTTTGACGATGGATCGGGCGGGCGGCCGGGGCTGGCGATCGGGGACAGGATTCTCGATCTGCGCGGTTGCGGGCTCCGCGACTATGGACGAGAGCGGGCGAGGGAACTGTTGAGCGATCGGGCCCAGCGGGTCTGGGTCGAGCCGCATTTGATTGCGCAAAGCAGCGTGCGGATGCTGGCGCCGTTTGCGATCGGCGACTACACGGACTTCTATGCTTCGATTCATCACGCGACGAATGCAGGACGGCTGTTTCGGCCGGATCATCCGCTGCTGCCGAATTACAAGTGGGTGCCGATCGGATACCACGGGCGGGCTTCGTCGATTGTGATCAGCGGAACGGAGGTGCGACGGCCGGGGGGACAGACGAAGGCTCCCGGTGCCGAGGCGCCGGTCTTTGGCCCGAGCCGGATGCTGGACTACGAACTCGAGGTGGGGTTCTTTATTGGCGCGGGGAATGAGTTGAGCGAGTCGATTCCTCTGGAGGAGGCGGAGAACCATATCGTTGGGCTGTGCCTGTTGAATGACTGGTCGGCGCGCGATATTCAGGCGTGGGAGTATCAGCCGCTGGGGCCGTTTTTGGGCAAGAGCTTTGCGACTACGATTTCGCCGTGGGTGGTGACGCTGGATGCGCTGGAGCCTTATCGGGTGCCTGCGGCGCCGAGAGCGGAGGGTGATCCGAAGCCGCTGCCGTATTTGTGGTCGGAGCAGGATCAGGCGCGGGGCGGGTTCGACGTGAATTTAGAAGTTTGGATCGCGACGAAAAGGATGCGCGCGGTGGGACAGGCTCCGGTGCGGGTGAGCCGGGGGATTCTGAAAGATTTGTACTGGACACTGGCACAAATGGTCACGCATCACGCGAGCAATGGGTGCAATCTGCGGCCGGGGGATTTGCTGGCGACGGGGACGGTGTCGGGAACGACGCCGGAAAGCGTGGGTTCGCTGCTGGAGCGGACGAAGCGCGGCGCGGAGCCATTGGTGTTGCCGAATGGCGAGCAGCGGAAGTTCCTCGAAGACGGCGACGAGGTGATTCTGAAGGGGTGGTGCGAGCGCGAGGGGTTGCCACGGATTGGGTTCGGCGAGTGCCGTGGGACGATAGCCGGTAGCCGGTAGCCAGTAGGTAAAGCGCGAAACCAGAGTTACTGGATGCCGTAGAAGCGCAGATACCACGCGATGATGGGACTTCCCGCGAAGATGGTGTAGAGCGCGGCGGTGCAGAGGAAGGATCCGAGCGGCAGGCGGGTGGAGAGGAAAGGACGTCGACCGCGGGAGAGCGCGACCGCGAGGATGCCGTAGAGGGCAGCCGCCAGGGCTCCGAGAAGAAGGGTGAGAACGGCGGGCGCGAGGCCGAGCCAGGCGGCGATCATGGCGAGGAGTTTCACGTCGCCCATGCCGAGGCCTTCCTTATGGCGGAGGGCGAAAAAGAGCCAGCGGATGAGGAGCAGGAAGAAGGCGGCAAGAATGGCCCAGAGGAGAGCCTTGCCTGCATGTTCGATGCGGGCAGATATCGTGTCGGCGGGCCGGAGTGTGGCGCAGAGGATGCCGAGCACGAGGCCGGGCAGCGTGAACGTGTCGGGGAGGCGCATGGTTTCGGCGTCCATCACGGCGAGGCCGAGGAGCAGGAAGCAAAGGACCGCGGTGCCGAGACCGGTGAGGGTGATTCCGAAGCGCAGCCAGCAGAGGAGGAAGAGGCAGGCGGTAGCGAGTTCGACGGCGGGATAACGCCAGGCGATGGGTTGTTTGCAGTGGCGGCAGCGTCCGAGAAGAAGGAGCCAACTGAGCAGGGGGATGTTATCGCCGGATGCGATCATGGAATTGCAGCGGGGGCAGTGGGAGGGCGGACGCACGATGGATTCGTGACGGGGCAGGCGGGAGATGCAGACGTTCAGGAAGCTGCCGAAGGCGAGGCCGAAGAGGACGACGAAGATGGCGGTGATCGGGATCAGGCTGGGTTCTCCGGTTCAACTGTAATGTATGGATGGCCGACAGGGTCGTCACCGGGCGAGATCTTCGGGTAGCGGAGGCGCTTTCTCAAAACAGGAATGGGGGCGGTATCTTCGCGCTGCAGTGCGAGTCAATTCGGTTGACCCTCCGTTGAGCCGAGGCGTTTGCTTCTTGCTGTGGGGTGAACCTGGCCATTCAGCTTTTGGTTTTTGCCCGGCACTGGATCCAGCTTGGTTCTTTGAAGTCAGGACCCGGTCGCGGCCTCGCGTATCGAGTTCCACGGTAATACGGTCACCCGCGACACCTCGTGATTCGCCGCGGGTTCCAGAACCTCCTTTTCGTCGCGCCAGGTGGCGGCGTCCATCGTTGTAAAGTAAGGCTATGCCCCCTGAAAAGGACGCAGCTTTGGCCGGCGCCGTTCCCGAGCGCGGAGGAGATGCGCGGTTGGGCGGTCTGTTTGCTGAGGCAGTCGCCATCATGGCGCGGCTACGCGCGCCAGGCGGATGTCCATGGGATCGCGAGCAGACCTTCGCGTCGATCCGGAAATACACGCTGGAAGAGACCTACGAGGTGTTGGACGCGATCGAACGCGAGCACTGGACCGATCTCGCCGATGAGCTGGGCGATCTGCTGCTGCAGGTGCTCTTCTACGCGGAGATGGCCGCGGAAGCGGGGCGATTCGGGATCGCGGACGTGATTGCGAATCTCAATCGCAAACTGGTGCGGCGGCATCCGCATGTGTTTGGCGAGGAGGCGTCGGCGGCGGCCGGGAATCGTGCGGAGGGGCTGGAGACGCAGGGGATCGGCGCGGGCGAGGTGTTGCGCAACTGGGAAGAGATCAAGAAGCTGGAGAAGAAAGCGCACGAATCCGGATCGGGCCGGCTCGACGGAGTCAGCCGTGCCATGCCGGCACTGAGTGAGGCGGGCAAGATCGGTTCCAAGGCGGCCAAGGTGGGTTTTGACTGGCCAGATGTGCGGGGCGTCGTCGAGAAGCTGCACGAGGAGTGCACAGAGCTGGAGGCGGAAGTGGCGGCGGGTGACCGGAAGGCCGCCGGTGAAGAACTGGGCGATCTGCTGTTTACGGTGGCGAACCTGGCGCGGCATCTGCAGGTCGATCCGGAGCTGGCGCTGCGGGATGCAAATGCGAAGTTCCGGCGGAGGTTTGCGGGGATGGAAGCGGCCACCCAGCGTCCGCTGGAAGAGCTTTCGGCACCGGAGCTGGAGAGTTTGTGGGAACAAACGAAGGAGGCAGAGCGGCAACTGTGAGCGCGATCACGATGATGACCCCGACCGGGACGGAGGTGGTTCTTCGACCCTGCGCGGGCCTGGACGAACTGGAAGCGTGCGTCGAGCTGCAGGTGGAAACCTGGGGCTACAACGACGGGGACGTGATCCCGCGACGGATGTTTATTGTGGCGCAGCGCATCGGCGGGCAGGTGATTGGAGCTTTCAACGGGGAGCAAATGGTGGGTTTCGCTATGTCTTTGCCTGGCGTGAAGCCGGAGAAAGCTTCGAAAGCAGAGCCGAAGGCCTATCTCCACTCGCATATGCTGGCGGTAAAGAACGAATACCGCAATGCGGGGATTGGCCGAAAACTCAAGCTCTTTCAGCGGGATGAGGCGCTTTCCCGAGGGATCCGGCTGATGGAGTGGACCTTCGATCCACTGCAGATCAAGAACGCTTTCCTCAATATCCACAAGCTCGGCGCGATTGTTCGAGCCTATACCCCAAATTTTTATGGTGTATCCTCATCTCGGTTGCAGGGTGGGCTTCCCACGGATCGTCTCCATGCGGAATGGTGGATGGATTCGGAGCGTGTGAAGGCAATCCTGAGTGGGGTCCCCTACACACCGCCGGAAATCCAGGAGACAATCGTGGTCCCGAAGCAGGTAAGCGAATGGAAAGCTTCTGCTACGGGTGTCTCCAGGGCGATGGAGGTGCAGGCTCGGAATCGTCAGCGCTTTCTGGATGCATTTGCTCGCGGCCTGGCGGTCGTTGGATTTCGGGTCGATTTAGAAGGTAACGGCGCTTTCGAACTCGCAAGAACGGAAAACCTCGGAGCTTTATGAGAATCGATGCCATCTTCCTGCGCGAACTACGCCTTCCCCTCGTTAAGCCATTTCAAACCAGTTTTGGAACCACAACCGAGCGGCGCATTCTGCTGGTGGAATTGCGCGGCGAGGGCCTGACCGGCTGGGGGGAGTGCGTGGCCGGAGAGCATCCATTCTTCTCCGATGAGACGATCGATACGGCGTGGCTGGTGATGCAGCAGGAGCTGGCGCCGGCGCTGGCGGCCGCCGATCCGGAGCATGGTGGGAAGTGTCCGGGAATTTTCAAGCAGGTACGCGGGCACCGCATGGCGAAGGCTGCGCTGGAGAACGCGGTGTGGGATCTCGAGGCGCAGATGAAGAAAATTCCGCTGGCCAGCCTGCTGGGCGGCACGCGGGAAACGATCGATTGCGGCGTTTCAATCGGGATTCAGCCGACCCTGGAGCAGCAGCTCGCCGAGGTGGAAAAAGAAGTCGGCGCGGGGTACCAGCGCATCAAGCTGAAGATCAAACCGGGCTGGGATGTGAAGGTGCTGGAGGCGGTCCGGAACCGCTGGCCGGAGATTCAGCTGAGCGTGGACGCCAACTCGGCGTACCGGCTGAACGATGCGGATCATATCGTGACCTGGGACGAGTTCAACCTGCTGATGATCGAGCAGCCGCTGTGGGCGGACGATTTCTACTTCCACTCCATGTTGCAGAAGCGGCTGGCGACTCCGATTTGTCTGGACGAGTCGATTCGGAACCGGCGCGATGCGCTGGCGGCGATCGAGATGGAGTCGTGTCGGATCATCAATATCAAGTGCGGGCGGGTGGGCGGCTTCAGCGAAGCCATCGCCGTCCACAACGCGGCACAGGAGCGGGGCGTGCCGGTGTGGTGCGGCGGGATGCTGGAATCGGGCGTCGGACGCGCGCATAACATCGCGCTGTCGTCGCTGGATAACTTCACGCTGCCGGGTGACGTCTCGGCGTCGAAGCGCTATTGGAAAGAAGACATCATCGAGCCGGAGGTCGTTGTATCGCCGAAAGGCGAGATCACGGTGCCGGACAGGCCTGGGCGTGGCTTCGAAGTGCGCACCGATCTGGTGGAGAAGCTGACCGTGCGCAAAGAGTCGGTTCGCGCGCTGGAGATGGTGGCGTGAAGGCAGGGAATCGCCAGTAGCCAGCAGAGAATAGAAACGCGGAAGGGGAGCGGCGATGGCTGCTCCCTTTTTCATTTTGCGGCAAACGATCTCGGCGCAGATGAGCCGGGCAGGGATCGACCGCTGAGGCCGGGGCCGAAGACGAAACGAACGACCAGCACAGCAATCCAGAGAGCCCCCGCGTAAGCGAAATACCAAAGAGCTTCCTGACCGGCGGACACGCGTGCGGGACTGAAGACGACAAGAGAGCCGGTGGAGACAGCGTGGAGAATCTGCGCGAGGAGAACGCTGTTGGTGTTCGTGCAGAGCCATGCGATGAGGACGCGCATGGCGGTCATGGCGGCGGCGAAGGCGAGAAAATACGGGAGCCAATACGAGCCGTGAGGCGTGGCAGTGCCGAGATAGTCGATCACGGGCGCGTGCCAAAGAGACCAGAGGAGGCCGAGAAGCAGGGCTGCCGCGAACGGAGTTCGCTTGCGCGTCATCGCAGGGAAGGCGAAGCCTGTCCATCCAATTTCCTCGATGAAACCGGCGATTACTCCGAAGGAGAGTCCGATGTAGAAGAAGTTGGGTGTGTAGACGGGGGAGGCCAGGGTGCGGAACAGGGCGAGAACGGAGAGGATCAGCGCAGGCGGAATCAGGAGGACGAGAAACCAGCGTGCCGGCACGCGGATACGGCGCATGCGGGAAGCGAGATTGCGCAGACCGGGGCGGCCGGCGGTGAGCGCCGTCATGGTGATGCCGGCCAGGAGCGGGCCCAGCAGCATAACGGGGAACATCATGAGGCCGGTGAATTTGGGGATCGATTCGCCGCGAAGGAGCCGCGGGGCGACGAGAAGGAAAGCACCGGTCCATGAGAGTGCGAAGGTGAGGACGAAATAGGCGAGAACGGAGTGGCGGCGGATCCAACTGGGCGGGGGAACGGAGAGCACGGGCGCGAAGGTCATGGAGCAAGCCTTGTTGCCGACATTACGCAGCGAGCGGGGCCGGGTTCCGTGCGACGGGTCCAGAGGGAGTGGTAGGGTGTTGGCATGAAAAAAGTGGCGATGTTGTTGGTGGTTGTATCGGTGGCGTGCGCCGGGGCATGTGCGCAGGAGGGGGGACCCGTGGCCGGAACGCCGATGCAGGCGACGGCGAAGGATGGATACGCCTCGGCGCGGAGCCTGGAGTTGTATCGCGAGGGCAATGCAAAGACGTTCATGAACGACTACGGGCAGTTGGCGCGGTATCACGATGACGATGGGAAGGTCGGGCTGCCGGCGCCGGGCGAGAAGCGCGTGATTTTCTTTGGCGACTCGATCACGGATTTCTGGAAGCTGGACGAATCATTCCCGGGAAAGCACTACATCAATCGCGGCATTGGCGGGCAGACGACGCCGCAGATGCTGGTGCGGTTTCGCGCGGACGTGATCGATCTGAAGCCCGCTGTCGTTGTGGTTCTCGCGGGTACGAATGATATTGCCGGCAACACGGGCGATGAGACGCTGGAGCAGATCGAGGGCGATTACGAGACGATGGCTGAGCTCGCGAAAGTGAACGGGATCAAGCTGATCTTTTCGTCGCTGACACCGATCAATGACTACAACCAGCGGGCGATGTGGTTCTTTCTGCAGCGGTCGCCGGAGAAGATTCTGACGCTGAATGAGTGGCTGAAGAAATACTGTGCGGACAAGGGGCTCATCTATCTCGACTACTTCTCTTCGATGGTAGATGGGCGCGGGATGCTGAAAGCGGAGTTAACGGAGGACGGGCTGCATCCGAATGCCGCAGGATTTGCGGTGATGGCTCCGCTGGCGGAGATGGCGATCGAGCAGGCAATAGGCAGATAGGGAATAGGGAATCCGCACGATGGTTCGCTGCAAATGGGTTTTTGGCAGGCTGTGTCAAACGACGGTGGAAGTGATGGTGAAACCAAACCAATAAATTGGCGAGGCTGTACCGGGCCTACCTGACGAGGCGGTGGAAGTGATAGCAGAAGAGGACGCATCCTGAGGGCCTCGCTTTCTGCTCGATACAGCGCCAGCTCTCTTCCCGGATCAGACAAGCCGGATGGATGTTCACGAGAGCAGGACCGTGAGATTGACGCTGCATCGCCCATTGGTAATCGCTGCACCCCTGGAATGATGGGATCGAAGTGCCGATAAGGAAACGATCGATATCCTAAAGCGGGTCCCGTGCCAGTGACGAGGTCCGTGAGCAGCTATGGGAATCGCGTTGAATCCACTGGGCTTCGAGGTGTTATGAATCGGCGCCCCGCAGTCCGGTTTGAGAGGGGGCCAGGTGAATCCCATTGACAACCGGCGCGTCGGTTACGCGATGGCGCCCCTTCTGGTGGGGATCGCGTTTCTGCTGGCCGACGTCCTGTTTTCGCTCTCGCCGCACGTGGCGATCTACGTTTTCATGGCGGCGATTCTGGCGACAGCCCGGCTTGCGGGACGTGGTCCAGGTTTGCTGGCTTCTTTTTTTGCCGTGCTGGCGTTCGGCAGTTTCTCGTTCGCAGCTTTTGGATGGCAGGGGTGGATTCAGACGATCCGGCCGTTCGCGGTGCCCTTCTTTCTCTGCGCTGCAGCTGCTACGTGGATGGCTTCCATCCAGAACAACGCCAGACACGACCGATCGCAGATGATTCAAAACCAGGAGAAGTTCCGCCGCATCCTGATGAATCTGCCCGACATTCCATGGACGCTCGATCAAACCGGTAAAGTCACCTACATCAGTCCCCGAATAAAAGATTTTGTCGGTTATAGCTCCACCGACATCTATGAAGGACAACTCGCCTTTCTCATGGAGAAAGTACATTCGGCCGACCGAGGGCGTCTGGAACAGGCATATCAGAAGCTCTTTTCCGCTATGACGCCTCTGGACGAGGAGTTCAGGTTTCAGCATGCGGATGGATCATGGTTATGGATTCAAAATCGGGCGACGCCGTATCGCGTGAAGAACGCTGTATTCGCGGATGGAGTCAGCAGCGATATATCCGACCGAAAACAGGCCGAACTCGAACTCCAGTCGAAGACTGCTTTTCTGGAGGCTCAGGCCAATTCAACCATCGATGGCGTTCTGGTTGTGGACTCCAACGGTCAAATTATCCTTCACAACCAGCGGTTCAATGAGATCTTCAGGATACCTCCTGAACTACAGACGAGCGTCGATGATGGTCCTGTGCTGCGGCATGCTATCGAGCTGATAAAAGACCCGGAATCCTTCCAGGCCCGAGTCAAACATCTGTACAGCGAACCCGAGGCTACGAGCAGAGATGAAATTGAGCTGAAAGACGGGACCATTCTGGATCGATACTCTTCGCCCGTGAAGAGTCACCGGGGACAGTATTACGGCCGGATCTGGATCTTTCGCGATATCACCGTGCAAAAACGGCGCGAAGACACTCTCCGGCAGTTATCCGCTGCCGTGGAACAGAGCCCTGTTTCGGTGGTCATTACGGATCCACAGGGGAACATCAGCTATGTCAATCGTAAGTTCACACAGTGCACAGGCTATCCGCTCGAGGAGGTTCAGGGCAGGAATTCCAGCGTCCTGAATTCCGGTTACTCCTCGCGGGAGACCTATAAGATGCTGTGGTCGACCATTCTGCAGGGAAAGGAATGGCGCGGCGAGTTTCGCAATCGGAAGAAGAACGGAGACCTCTATTGGGAGGAGGCTGTCATCTCGCCCATCATGGACGAGAATGGCGCCATCACCCATTTTCTTGCCGTCAAGGAAGACATCACGGAGCGCCGGGCCCTTGAAAGCGAACTCCATCAGGCGCAAAAGCTGGAAGCGATTGGTCAACTGGCCGCCGGGATCGCTCACGAGATTAATACTCCGATTCAATACGTCGGCGATAACACTCTCTTTCTGAAGGAGACATGGCTGCAGACTGCCCGGATTCTGGACGTGGCGCAAAGGCTGCGCTGTGAATTGCCGCCGTCACAGGATCGGTCCAGCGCGATTGCCGACTTCGATGCACTGGTTCAATCCGCTGACCTGCTCTATCTATCCCGGGAAGTTCCGAAGGCCATCGAGCAGACCCTGGACGGCATCGGGAGAGTCACGACGATTGTGCGGGCGATGAAGGAGTTTTCTCATCCCGGTTCGGAAGAGAAGCGCGCAATCGACCTCAACAAAGCCATCGAGGCGACCGTGACGATCGGCCGCAACGAATACAAGTATGTCGCAGACCTTGAGCTGCTGCTCGATCCGGGATTGCCCCTGGTGGTCTGTCTTGCCGGAGAGGTGAATCAGGTACTGCTGAATCTTCTGGTGAACGCCGCCCACGCCATCGGAGATGCTCAAAAATCGTTTGGAGCAGGTCGTGGAAAGATCTCGATTTCGACTGTGCAGGACGGTCCGTGGGCCGAGGTCAGGGTTCAGGACTCGGGAGCCGGGATTCCCGAAGCCATTCGCGGAAAGATCTTCGATCCCTTCTTTACCACCAAGGAAGTGGGGAAGGGAACCGGACAGGGACTCACCATGGCTCAGACGGTAGTTGTGAAGAAACACGGTGGGAGAATCTGGTTCGAGACCGAGGCTGGCAAAGGAACGACCTTCTTTGTGCGCCTGCCAATATCCGGTGAGGCGATGAACTGATATGCGGAAGCGAATCCTTTTCGTTGATGACGACCCTAACGTTTTGCTGGGCCTCGAACGCGGCCTCCATTCCATGTGCCAGGAATGGGACATGAAGTTCGTGGGTAGTGGAGACGCAGCCCTGCACATTCTGGAGGAGCAGGCCGTCGAAGTGGTCGTGAGCGACATGCGCATGCCCGGAATGACCGGCCTTGAGTTACTCAACCGTGTGCAGGATCGGTTTCCGCAAACGATCCGGATGCTCTTATCCGGACAGTCGGATCGGCAGTCCATCCTGGCTTCGATGGCGCGTGCCCACCAATACATCTCGAAACCCTTCGATGTTCAGCAGCTGCGAGTCCTGCTTGCCCAGACCATTGCGCTGGGCGATTTGCTGCAAAATCCGAAGATTAAGGCATTCGTTTCCCGGCTTACTTCGATACCCAGTCTGCCCACTCTTTATATGGAGATCACGGAAGCCCTGAGGTCGGACGATATCTCGCCGGCCCGGATCGGCGCGATTATCAGCCAGGACATGGGTATGACGGCGAAAATCCTGCAACTTGCCAACTCCGCCGTCTATGGGATTCGCGTGGAGGTAACACAACCGGAACAAGCAGTCCTTCTGTTGGGCATGGATGCCGTCCAGTCCCTGGTCCTTTCCCTGAGCATTTTTTCTTCGCTCAATTCTTCAGGTCCAAACGGCTGCCCGGTGGAGAGGCTCTGGGAACACAGCAATCTAACCGGCGCGGTCGCGCGCGGCATCGCCCGGGCAGAGGGCGTGGAACTTGCGAAATCCGGAATCTACCTCAGCGCCGGCCTGCTCCACGACATCGGCAAACTGGTAATGGCTTCGTGCGATCCTGAGATGCATTGCCAGGTTTTGGCAGAGGGCGCACGCAGCGGCAGGAGCCAGTGGGAGATTGAGCGCGAGATGATTGGCTGCACCCATGCCGATGTCGGCGCGTTCCTGCTCGGCATCTGGGGCTTGCCCGCTCCCATCGTGGAAGCTGCAGCCTGGCACCATCAGCCTTCGTTCAGCCCCGTGACTGCGTTCTCCCCGCTGGCTGCCGTGCATGTGGCGAATGTGCTGGTTTCGCGGGCCGATTCTCCCACCGACAGTACAGCAACCGGCATGGATACGGAATTTCTCGAACGCATTGGCGCTATGGACCGTGTGGAAGACTGGGCTGCCATTTGCAGCGATGTGCTGCAGCACAGGCACACGTTATGAGTGACAAGATTCTCTTCGTCGACGACGAGCCAGCCGTGCTGGACGGCTATCGCCGGCTCCTTGGGCGGGACCTCGCACTCGATACCGCAGTGGGTGGCCAGCTGGGCCTTGCTGCCATCGCGGAGTCAGGACCGTATGGAGTCGTGGTCTCCGATATGCGGATGCCCCGGATGGACGGCGCCCAGTTTCTTGCTGAAGTCCGCAGACTCGCGCCGTCGACGGTGCGGATGGCCCTTACCGGATACGCCGATATCGACACGGCCATGGCGGCTGTCAACGATGGGCAGATCTTTCGTTTCCTGACCAAGCCCTGCACACGTGAGAATCTGCTCAAGTCTGTGGAGTCGGCCCTCGCACAGCATCGCCTGATCCTGGCTGAACAGGAACTGCTGGAAGGCACGCTGCGCGGCTGCGTCTTCGTGCTTTCGGAAATGCTGAGCTTCACCAATCCTGCCGCCTTCGGGCGGGCGATGCGTCTGCGACGCTTCGTGGGGCGCGCGGTGGCTCAACTGCAGTTGGCGCCCGCGTGGACCTTTGAAATCGCCGCCCTCCTGTCACAGATTGGCTGCGTCACTCTGCCCCAGGAACTGGTGATCTCCGCTTATGCGGGTCAGGCTCTTTCGCCGGAGGATCAGGAAAAATTCGATGGGCACGCGGCCGTTGCCAGCCAGATGCTGGCACATATTCCGCGCATGGGGCCGATCGCCAGGATGATCGCGCACCAGAACGCCCCGCTGTTCGATCACCAGGGGACAACCGCGGAAGAGCGCAAACAGGTTGAGATCGGCTCGCAACTCCTGCGCGTGGGACTTGCCTGGGACAGTTTGTTGAGCAAGGGAATCTCCGCAGACCAGGCTCGCCGGCAGATTCGAACAGCGTTCCCGGACATGAATCACTCCATCATCGAGGTTCTGGACGATCAGGACCTGGTGGTCCCTACGTGCATCCGGGAGTGCAGGATTGCCGATCTGTCCATTGGAATGATTCTCGAACAGGATCTGCATACCAGCTCCGGACTTCTCATTGTCGCCAAGGGACAGGAACTTACGAATGCGTGGATAGAGCGGTTGAAGGGATACTGGCGGCGCAATGCGATTGGCAGCCGTGTGTTGGTTCAGGTACCACAAATGGAAGAGAGCGGGACGCCCGAGGTTTGATCGGCGACACAGAGGGGGAGGCCGGCTGCAAACCGCCGCGTCCGCGCGTTCTTTCGGGCGTATACCAGTCAGGGCATTACGGGTTCACCGGCGACGACGCCTGTCAGCTTGTGATCCGCCATCGTCCGATTGAATGAGGGCAGATCGGTTTTCAGAAAGTCGTTGAACTTCGCCAGGCCAGCCTCATATTGAGGACGCAGCAGTTTCATCTGGTCCAGCATCGCGGCGGTGGGTGCATCGTCCTCGCCTTCAAAGCCGGCTTCCAGCGCCAACAGATGTTCGTGGACCTGATCCGGCACACGCAGCGTCGATTCAGCCGCACCAGGATTGCTGCTGATCGCGCCCTCCGCCGCCTTCATCTGCTTCTCCAGCGCATCGATCGCGGTGCTCACGGCTTTCTCATCCGGCGTACCCTTCGCGACCACGCGCAGTGCACCCAGTTGCGCTTCGATGGCACCGATCCGGTTCAGCGCCACATCCAGCTGCGAAATCTCATGAAGGATCGCTTCGGTATCTTTGTACCGCTCTTCCATCGCCGCAACGCTCGCCTGAGAATCCGGATCCCTGATGACCGTCAGTTTCTCCTTCATCGTCTTGTTGCCAATCGTAAGGGTCGCCGTGTAATCGCCTGGAGGCACCACTGCACCCGAGCGTGGCCCCTTCAGAAATTCCTTGCCCGCCTCCCAGCGCACGGGTCCGTCGGCGCGAAGATCCCATGTGAGTCGCTGCAGCCCTTCTTTCGCGGAAACCCACGGAATCTCTTTAGGAGCCTCAGGGTTCATGGCTGTAGCGGCAGCAGAACTCGGCGCCGGCTGCTGCTCCGCCTGCGAGGGCGAAGCACCCTGCGCGGGCTTGGCCTCCTGCTGCTCTGCCCTGGTCTTTACCGGTGTCCCGGCGGCCGGCGGCAAATCTTCCTCGTTCGGCGGAGTCTCTCCCTCTTCGAGCGTGTGCGTGCCCTTCAGTGTTCGCACCCCACGATCGTGCGAGTCCGTAATGACCAACTCGCCGGGATCCTTCTCATCGTGTGCCACGAAATAACTGAGTGTCGCGCCCGCCGGCGGATTCTTGCCGTAGAAGGCTCCGTCGCCGAGCGGCTCAACCTGCGACCACGGCCAGAACCGCACCGCATCCGGCGGAGCAAACAGGTGGGCAGTCTCCTGTGCGATCGCCGGTTTGAACTGCTGGAAAGGCGTCAGGTCATCGAGAATCCACACCGATCTTCCGTGCGTGGCCACCACCAGCGAGTTCTGCTGGGCATCGAGCGCCAGATCGTAGACCGATGCGTTCGGCAGGCCGAGTCCGAAGAGATACCAGTGGGTGCCGCCGTCCCAGGAAACGTACAGTCCATTCTCCAGCCCCGCATAGTACAGCTGCGGATTGTGCAGGTCGTGCCGCACCACATGCGCGTAAACATCCGCCGGCAAATTGCCGGTGATCGACGTCCACGTCGCCCCGTAGTCGCTGGTGCGAAAAAGGTAGGGTTTGAAATCGCCGCTGAAGTGGCGGTCGACGGCAATGACTGCCTCAGCCGGATTGTCCGGTGCAAGATCAATCGATTCGATGCGTCCCCACGGCGGCAAATTTGGAATGCTGTCTGTTACATTCTTCCAGGTTGCGCCGCCATCGCGCGTCACTTGTACCACGCCGTCGTCCGTTCCCACCCAAATCACCTTCGGATCCTTCTCGGCCGGCGTAATTGTCAGGATCGCGTCGTAGACCTCGGCCCCCGAATTGTCCTTCATCACAGGTCCGCCGGATGATTGCTGTTTAGCCTTGTCGTTCCGCGTGAGGTCCGGGCTGATCGGCTTCCACGTGCGACCGCGATCCTCGCTTTTGAACAGGACGTTGCCGCCCGCGTACAGCACCTGCGGATTCAGCGGCGACACGGCAAACCCGGCATCCCATGCAAAGCGATAGGGGAAATCAGCGACCCCTCCCCCGGAGATGTCCCTGGGATATGGCTCCATATCGTGGATTTGCTGCGCGGTGCGATCGAATATCATCCACACGCCATTCTGCGTGCTGTTGT
Organism: uncultured Acidobacteriaceae bacterium; assembly: GCA_963796895.1. Classification (GTDB taxonomy): domain Bacteria; phylum Acidobacteriota; class Terriglobia; order Terriglobales; family Acidobacteriaceae; genus Palsa-343. The sequence goes on along the minus strand of CAWCNN010000006.1, from coordinate 784,519 downwards.
AAATAAGGTTGGGATTATCCTTCGCCTGAATCGCGAACATGCCGTCGCCGCCATTCAGGGTGAACCATGCCCGATCCAGAATTCCCGATGGGTCCTTACTACGCCCCGGGCCGCACCACGCGCTGTTATCCTGCAGCCCGCCGCATACGGTGTAAAAAGGGCCCGCGCCCACGCTCACGTGATAGAACTGGCCGATTGCGATGTTATGGACGAAGGCCCAGTGCCCCGCGTTGTCCCGCGACATCGCCACGCCGCCGTCGTTGCCCTCGATAATGCGTCCGCTCCCGTCCGGATCGATCCAGATTGCGTGATGATCGCCATGAATCTGCTTCGCGATCGCAGTGAATGTGTGACCTCCGTCCCGGGACTCCATCAGATTGTTCGAGAGCGCAAGCACATGGCTCGGATCCTTCGGATCGACGGCAATGTGCGAGAAGTAGAACGGCCGCACATCGACCTCCTGATCCTTGCTCGCCACGCTCCAGTGTTCGCCCGCATCGTCGGAGCGCCACAGCACGCCCTCATCCGACCCCATCGCCGCGTACACCACATTTGGCTCACTCGCAGCGATGGCCAGTCCGATGCGCGTCACCGGTTTCTCCGGTAATCCATGCCCGCTCAGTCGCTGCCAGGTCGTTCCACCGTCCACCGATTTGTAGATCGCGTCGTCCGTGCCGCCGTCGGAATAGCTCCACGGCGTGCGCCGAAATCGATACGCCGCCGCGAACAGCATCTGGGGATTCTCCGGATTCATGGCCAGGTCTGCCATCCCCACGCTCGGTCCCACATAGAGCACCTTGTGCCAGGTGCTTCCACCGTCGGTGGTGCGATAGATGCCGCGATCCTCGCTGTCCTCCCAGGGGCTGCCCATCGCTGCCACCAACACCGTATCAGGGTGATGCGGATCGATGACGATGCGCGCGATCTGGAAAGAATGTTCCAGCCCCATTCGCTTCCAGTGGCTGCCGCCATCGGTCGACTTATAGATCCCATCGCCGAAAGAGACATCGTTACGCACGTTGGCCTCGCCCGTGCCCGCCCACACCACGCCCGGATTCACAGGATCCACCGCCAGCGCGCCGATCGACGCGACGTCCTCGTGCTGGAACAGCGCTTTCCAGGTCGTGCCACCGTCCTCGGTGCGGAAGATCCCGCCATCCGCTGCGCCCACAAAGTAGACGCCGGGCTTGCCTGCCACGCCGGCGACGGCTGTGACACGGCCGCCGGAAATCGCCGGACCAATCTCGCGAAAGCCGATGCTGCGGCGTACCACCATCGGCAATTCGGTACGCCCCTCGTCGTTCGCCTGCTGCGGACCCGCCGGTCCGGCGAACGGTGCGGTCTGAACAGGACTCGTTTGTGCAGGCGAAATTGCGCGCAGGCCACAAGCAAGCGCGGCAACCAGAGCCGCGCGTAACAAGCGATCAATCAAGGTCATAGCTGTTCCTGAAATGGCAGAAGATGAAGGGAAACAAGGGGCTCAGTCTACCACTCTCACCCTGTCTCCGACGCCTTCAGGAAGAGGTCACACGCAACAATGCGGGGATCGCGAATGCGCTATCGTCATCACCATGCTCACGCTTCAGGAACAATTCGGCGAGATCGATATCTACCTCTTCGACCAGATCCTCAAAGGGCGCATTACGCCTGGCATGCGCATTCTCGATGCCGGATGCGGCTCAGGCCGCAATCTCGTCTACCTGCTACGCCAGGGGCATGAAGTTTACGCGGCGGACATCGATCCTCAGAGGATCGACTACGTCCGTTGCATGGCTCGCGATTTAGCTCGTTCCCTCCCGCCTGCGAACTTTCGTGCTGAACCCGTGGAGAGTATGTCCTTTGAGGACTCCAGCGCCGATGTCGTCATCAGCAGTGCGGTCCTTCACTTCGCCCGCGATGACGAGCACTTCAAGGCGATGCTGGAGGGATCCCTGCGTTGCCTGCAGCCCGGCGGTCTCTTCTTTTGCCGCCTCGCATCGTCCATCGGGATCGAAACGCGTGTCCAACCAATAGAAGGACGCCGGTATCTGTTGCCGGATGGTTCCGAGCGGTATCTGGTCGACGAAGCACTCCTCGCATCGCTCACGGAACGGATGGGCCGTTTGGCGGATCCCCTGAAGACAACGATCGTCCAGAACCTGCGCGCGATGACGACCTGGGTTGTTCGAAAAGAGCTTTGAGCCTGCGCGGATCTGCCGCTCTGGAGCGCAATGGCTCCGGAGCCGGCCCGCACTTCGCATCTCCAAAGTCCGTCAGCAATGGGCGCGGCGAAATCGGCGACACATAATTTCCTGAATGCCGGCCGGACACTCTAACCTGGCGATTCAGTTTGGGCACATCGGCGCGGCGATGCGGCTGAGCAGGCGCCCGCATTGGTGGTCAGACCATGTCTTTTGTTTTGTGCAGTTAGCGCGCACAGCAGAAGGTTATCTGGCCTGAAAAAGTAGCGGCGGCCCGGCATTGCGGTTTTCAGTTGTCCGGGAGGAAGTTATCTAATGAAACGCACGCGATTCAGGACGCCCGTCAAGAGGAGCGCATGCCGGCTGAGTGAAACGTTTTAGCAATCCATCCGTAAGTCCCAAAATTCGGAAGACAAACAAAATGGGGAAGCCTCCCTGATGTTTCATATGGGAAATAAATTTGCGCTTGACATTTCAAAATCTGAGCGCGTATTGTTCCGCCGAATCGCAAAGGCAAGAGAACTTGTCCCCGGTTGTCACTCGTTGTCCCCAGAACTGACTAAGAGACAAGGCTTTCACTAAAGGAGACCAGCTATGCGAGCACTGCGAATTGGCTTGGGACTAATCTTCCTGCTGGCGGCGCCCGTGGCATTCGGGCAGGCAGGAGCAACGGGAACGATCCTTGGTACGGTGACGGACAGCACCGGTGCGGTCATCCCGAATGTCAAAGTAACCGTGACCAACACGGCAACGAACGTGCCTTTTGTGACCAGAACGAGTTCGTCGGGTGATTACCTGGCCCCATCCCTGATCTCGGGCAGTTATTCGGTATCAGCGGAGATGCAGGGATTTCAGAAATCGGTAACAACGGGTCTGAACGCTGACTGTGGATCAGAACCTGCGCGTCAACATAACGCTCAAACCCGGAGCTGTTACACAAACGCTGTCGGTGACAGCTCAGGCGGTGAACCTGGATACGGACACGGCGGCGTTATCGCAACTGATGAGCCAGCACCAGGTGGAACAGTTGCCGCTGAACGGGCGCAACTTTATGCAGTTGCTGCTGGTGGGCGCCGGAGCGGTGACGGTAGGCGGTGAGCAGGGCACGATGCGCCAGGGAGAAGGCAACGCAGTCAGCATCAACGGCGGGCGGCCGGAAGGGAACAACTACACGCTGGATGGCCTGATCAACACTGACCAGGCACTGGTCACGCCGGCCGTGATTTTGTCCCAGGATGCGATTCAGGAGTTCAAAGTCGAGAGCGGCACCTATTCGGCGGAGTACGGATTCAGCGCCAGCCAGATCAACATCGTCAGCAAGAGCGGCACCAATTCCCTGCATGGGGCAATCTTCGAATTCAACCGGAACAACGCGTACGACGCGAATCCCTTCCCCACGGTGAACGACTATACCGCAGGGGTTCGGACGACCAATCCGGTCCTGCGCCAGAACCAGTTCGGCTTTGTGGCGGACGGTCCGGTTTACATTCCGAAGATCTACAACGGGCACAACCGGACGTTCTGGATGGCGAACTACGAGGGATGGCGGATCACCAACGGTGCCAGAGAATTTACCGCGGTTCCCAATCCCGAAACACTGCAGGGAAACTTCGCCAACGAGAAAACAGTGACCGGAGCGCCTCTGCCCCTTTATGGGACGCCGGAATGCACTACTCTGCTCAGCCAGAACCAGAACTGCATGCCGGTGGATCCGACCACGGGACAGGCGTTTCCAAACAATCAGATTCCGTCCACCGCGATCACGAATCGCCTCGCGCAGGTAGCCATCAAGTACAACTACTGGCCGAAGCCCACGCTGGCGAATCAGGGGGAGGGTGTCAATAACTTCCTCGCCAACTTCGGAACGCCTTTGACGACGAACCAGCAAACGTATCGCATCGACCAGAATCTGGGGAAGCTGGGCTCGATCTTCGGCCGCGGCACCTACTCGACCTATCAGAACAGCTCGCTCTATAACAGCAATTCGCTGGTCTACGGCATTGAGACGCAATACGAGAAGCAGAAGAACTGGGAAATATCCCACACCATTAACATCGGCAATTCCATGGTGAACAACTTCCGCTTCGGCTATCTGGATGCTCAGGCGCCGGAAGGCGCTCCCGCACCACCGGCTGAGGCAGTTACCGCTTTGGCTGAGACCGGGACATTCACCCACTTCACGGCGCTGCAGCAGAGTTGGCCAAACCTGGGGCTGTCACAGTTCGGCAGCCAGGGTGGACCAGGCAATGCTTACACCGGCTCGGACAACCCGGCGTGGGAGTTTGCCGATTCGTTCACCCTGGTTCACGGCAGGCACAATCTTGGCTTTGGCTTCGATTACCGCCATTGGCATCTGGTTCGCAACCTCGACGACGACTTTTATGGCGACTGGGGATTTTCTGCCCAGACTATTCAGAACAACAGCACGAACTGTCCAAACGCTCCTGTATCTGTCAACGGTGGAACTCCAGGCAGCCTTTGCGGCACCGGCAATGCGATCGCCGACATGCTGCTTGGCTATTACAACAACGTGGGCGGGTTCGTTCCCGGGCCGCTCAGCCCGACTGACCAGGCGGGCAACCCCCAGGACCACGTCTTCGGCTATTTTGCGCCCTACGTGGAAGACAGCTGGAAGGCGACGCAAAGACTCACCGTCGACCTCGGCCTGCGCTGGGATTATCGTCCCGCGGCCTACGAGGCGCATAACCACTTCTTCTGGCTCGATACCACGAATCCGAATGGCGGCCTGTGCTTCGCCGATCCGCAGCTGAAGACCGATGGCGTCGCCCCTGGCGGGGCTGCAACGAGCGGGCCGATCCTGCGCTATTGCGGATCGGTCCCCCATCCGGGTCCGAAGACGCCCTTTGCTCCCCGCTTCGGCGTGGACTATCGCCTGACGGACAAGACGGTGGTTCGTGGCGGCTACGGCATCTTCTTCGATTCCTATGAAGGCCGGGAGATCGATGACTCAGCCGATATCTATCCCTATTCAGCATTCGCAATGCTCTGACAACCCGACTTCGGATCCAACGCTGCCCAAGTTCGGCAACCAGATGTTCCCGGTCTATAACACGCTTGGACCTTTCCCGGCTTCGACCTTGTCGTTCATCGCTGTGATCGAATCGGAGAACCCTCTGGATCCTTATGTGCAGTCCTGGACCGCTTCAGTGGAACGCCAGCTGAGCAACAACACAACGCTGGAAGTGAACTACATCGGAACCCACTCCGTCCATTTGCTGGACCGCCGGAATATCGCCCAGCCCAACGATCTGCCTGCAGCGGATGTGCCGTTCTGCCAGGCCGATCCGAACAGATACGACGCATCTGTGCCCGGCTTCCACTCGGCTGCCGTATCCGAACTTCACCAATTACTACATCGACAGCGATTTTCATGGCTACGCCCACTACAACGCCATGAACGTCAACCTCCAGCATCGCGCGCGCGACCTGGCGGTGACGGCGATTTATACGTGGGCCCAGAGCAAGGACGATAAGTCCGCTGCGGCCGGTGTAGGCGCCACCGGAAGCGGCTACCAGGGATTCATGGATAACCACCATCCCCAGCTGGATTATGGTCTGTCCGACTTCGACGTGAACCAGCGCTTTGTCAGCAGCTACATCTATAACCTGCCCTTCGGCCGTGGAAAGAAATTCGCCAGTGGCATCAACCGCGCGGCGGATGAGGCGGTGGGCGGCTGGCAGCTAAGCGGTATTACCACCTTCCAGGCCGGTTTCCCCTTCGGCATTGGGGCCACGGACGTGAATGGTCTGAACAATACTCCGTCGCAGCGAGCCAATCTGATTTCGGGCTGCGATCCGCACAGAGGCCTGAGCCAGCCCTTCCAGCGCATCAACATGTCCTGCTTCACGCAGCCTGGCGCCGGGACCTACGGCAATTCGCCAGCGCAACTTCCTGCGTCAGCCCGGAATCAACAACTGGGATATGGGTCTGACAAAGTCGTTCCCGATCACCGAACATGCAAACTTCGCTCTGCGCTTCGACACCTTCAACACATTCAACCATCACCAGTACGTGGTGAATACCGGCGCTTACGCGGGCAGCGGAGCCGGCGGCGGGTCCTCCATCGGCAACAGCCTGGCGATCCAGCACGCGCAGGCCTGATTACGAACGCGGCGCCCGCCCGCATTATTCAGCTCAGCGGCAAGCTCACATTCTGACCGCTGTCATTGGCTAGTGCCTCCAACCCGCCACGCCGCAAAAGCGTGGCGGATCTTTTTGAAATGGAGATAGACTTCACCGCATGAAGGGATAAGCGTGCGGGAATCTGCATATTGTTTTTGCTCTGTAGCTCCCTGCCGATGTTGGGGAGCGATGCAAGCCACCGGCGAGGATCCGGCGGCGTTGGCGGCCGCCGGCCAGCAGGCCATGGCTGCACGGCGATTATGCCGACGCTGAAGAGGAATTCCAGAGGCTTGCGCAACTGGATCCGAACATCGCTGAAATCCACGCCACCCTGGCGGCCATCTGCTTCAAACGGCGCGAATATGACCGTGCGATTCGGGAGATTCGTGCGGCGCAGCGTCTGAAGCCGGGACTTCCGAAGCTGGACAGCCTGCTGGGACTGTCTCTGGCTGAGGAGGGCAAATTCTCTGAGGCGCTACCCCATCTCGAAAAAGGGTTTCCGCCAGACCGGCGATCCCGAGGTGCGGCGCATGTGCGGGCTGGAACTGCTGCGCGCCTACACGCAATCTGGATCGCGAGTGCCGAAGCGGTGGAAACCTCGCTGGCCCTGAACAAGGCTATATCCCGATGACCCTGAGGTTCTGTACCACACTGGCCGCATCTACGGGAACTTTGCCTACGAAACGATGGAGAAGCTGCACGATACAGCGCCGGGATCGGTATGGATGCTGCAGGCGCAGGGCGAGGCGAACGAGAGCGAGAAGAACTGGGATGGCGCCATCATCGCCTTCAATCACGTACTGACCATTGACCCGCAGCCGTCCCGGGATTCATTACCAGCTGGGACGTGTCTACCTTGGCCGGTTCCGTGAAGCAGGGAAGACGCAGGATCGCGATGCGGCCGTGCGGGAATTCAAGGCAGAGCTCGACAATGACCCGAGTAACGGCAATGCGGCGTATGAGCTGGCCTATCTTCAGGCTGAGCGCGGTGATACAACATCCGCGGCCGAGCAATACGAGACGCGTTCTGCAGACGCTATCCCGATTTTGAAGAAGCGCTGGTGGGTCTGGCCGGGATCGATCTGACGAGTCAGAAGGCCGACCAGGCGGTTCCTCTGCTGGAGCGCGCCGTGAAACTGCGGCCGGACGATGAAGTGGCCTGGTGGCGGCTGGCGCAGGCCGATCGCGCGGTGGGCAATCGCGAGGGGCAGGAAAAGGCCCTGGCGATCTTCACAGGATCCACCAGGTGACTCCCGGGACTCTGCGGAACCCGAGCGCCGATGCCATCACGCCGCAGCACCTGGACGGGAATCCGGAGCCGTGAGTGCCTGTGGGAGGGCCAAGTGCCTATCCTTATATATGGTCACAAAGAGGTCGCGCGGAGGATCTGAACGGGAGCGTTAACAAACCTGGACAAGCGGAATTCCGAGCAGCCGAGCCAGTTTGGAGATCGTCCAGCGATGTGACCGACGCCGACAGCGCAATGATGCGCCGGACCCTGCTCGTTCCACTGCTCGACGAATCGCCGCGCGCCGATTGGGAAAGCGGTAGCGGCTGTTGGTGTTGCCGATCGCCAGGGTGGGCCCCTTTTCTGAAGACTCCCTGCGGCGGCGAGCAGCCGGAAGCCACACTCGCGATCATCGACCACGGACAGCAGGGTGACGGGGCCATAGCGCACCGACATCTCCACCGAAAGGCCGCGCCCGACCTTGCCGTGATACACGTCGAGCGGCCGCACGCGCGTCTTGCCCTCGGCGATCGCGATGTGGCCCGGGCCGTCGTGTCCCATCAGCACGATGTCGTCTTTCAGGTCGAGCGCGTAGTACTCCGTGAAGGAGCCGCCGGCGCCGAGGCAATCCATGATCTTCATGGCGATCGCGTTCTTCACTTCATACTCGCCGGCCACGGGAACATGGCGAGCCGTCGAGCAGGGAAGTGCCGAGGATGACTGAACTCATGGTGTCCTCGTTCGCCGCAACCCCGGTTCCCTCGTAGTAGTAGGCCAGAGATCTGCAGATCGTGCTTTTCCACCAGCCGATCCAGCGCCACCGACGTGCGGGCCGCGCGCTCGCAGTTCGCTCCGCGCACAATCGGGCTGCACTTCGAAGTGCTCCTCGAACAGCCGCACCCGCTGCGCAATCTCTTCCTCCGTGCATTCGTCGCGCAGCGCGCTCAGCTCATCGACTTCGAGCATCTCGATGTGGCTGCCGAAGGTGATCGCCACCTGGGTGATGTCGGTTGCGACGTCCAGCATGCCGCCGTAGTAGTGGCCCAGCAGCCCGAGCCGATTCTCCTCAAGCGCCGCCTTCACCTGCGCCGCCCTGACCCACTCCTCGATCTCCTTCCAGCTTGCTTCGTCGGTCAGAGCCCCGGTTACCTGATGGAACGGGATCCTCGCCCGCCGCAGAACATTGGCGATCTCCGGCACGGGACAGGCCGAGCACCACGCCAGCCACGCGCCCGTCATTGCCGTGCGATCCGGCAGGCGATTGAAAGCCTCGTAGTCGATCGCCGCGCCCGGCTGCAGATTCAGCACGATCACCGGCACACCAGCCCGCTGCACGAGTGGCAGAACAGTGCTCGACAGCGCATAAGTCGTCACGTAGAGAAACAGCACATCGATGTCCGCGCGCCGGCACGCATGCCCCGCCTCGCGGCTCCGCTCCGGCGTGTCCACCAGCCCCAGCGATTCGACGTGCGCGCCGCAACCCTGCAGACGCGCCTGCTACCTGGTTCACATAGCCTTCCAGCTGCTCGCGCAGGCCGGCAAATTGCGGCCAGTAGGCATCGAGACCGATGCCGCACAGCCCGGCGCGCAGTTGCTCTCGCTGTCATGGCGCGTCTCTACTCCGCTTTGAGTACGGTTACGGCAAACGGCGCCAGCGTGAGTTGCGGCCCGGTCAGCGTCCCGGTGCGCGGCGGATCGTCTCCGGTCGCCTCATCCACTGTCGCAAACTGTGCGTGCTCAAAACCCAGAGGGCACCGTCGCCGTCTCCTCCGTGTTGCTCCGGTTCACCAGCGAGAATCCTGCGTCCCTGCGCCGTCACGAATCCCTGCACGTAAGGCTGGCCTTCGCCGTCGTCGAATGGCGGCGTTGTCTTCACCAGCCGGTCGCCCGGATGGAAGTTCTCGATCATCATCTTCAGGACCCAGCAGCGCGCATTCGGCTTGCCGTTGTTGTAGTCCACCATCGACACGCTGGGAAACTGCGAGGGATAGCCGACTAATTGCGACTCGCCGATCACATCCACGCCCATCTTCGATAACTCCGCGAACAGATATGCATAGAGCGCTGCCGCCGCATTCCAGTAGCGATGCGGAATGTGATCCGGCAGCGCTTTGCTGGCGCGGATCTCCAGCCCATCGGTGGGCAGAATCACGCCCAGCTCATCGGTGTCGATCTTTGTCTCCGGTGACAGCCGATCCCGAATCGCCAGGATGTAGCGCGTCACTCCCAGAAAACCGTCCGCCTGATTGAAGAAGGTATGCTGCCACCCGTCCGGTCCCTCATCGAGCGCGGGCGTTGCATAAAAGTGAAACGAGACATAATCCAGAGGTATGCCCGGCCGATGGTTCTTCGGATTCAGGAAATACTCGAAGTACTTCGGGTTCGCACTCGGCGCCGCCAGCGCCAGCCCCATGAACTTTGTCTCCGGACTCACGCTTGTGAATCGCCGAGACGATCGCATCGTAGCGCTCTGTATATTGCTCCGGCGTTGTCTGGTGCTCGAAGTCGACTTCGTTGAGCACCTCCCAGTACGGAAACTTGATAGTGATAACCCGACTCATGCCGTTTGCCGTTCTCGTCGGTGAAGCCGCCTTTCGTAAACCAGCTCACCAGCCGCGCATAGTAGTCGCCCACTTCCTTCCCGCTCGGATCGCGGAGTTCCGTCCCCTGTGTGTAATCCCAGAAGACCTGATTGGGATCCTCTGGATACGTCACCGGCTTATCGGTCCTGAACATCCAGGCGGGAATGGTGCTGAAGTTAATGATGGTCGAGTGTCCCTTCGGTCGCCGCCAGGAAGTCCTTTGTCACCGGATCGATGTAGGTGAAGTCCCACGAGGTGTGGTTCTTTGTCGGCGGCTGCAGTTCAGCAACCGCAATTTTTGGGTAGGGCAGCCACGGCACGAACCGCACGTAGTCGGCGCCGAGCATCTTCAGAGCCGAGAACGCGCCGTCGTGGATCGGCGATCCAGGATTGAGCATCGGGTTGGTGACGACCTGCAGTGTCGGTGTCGACTTCGAGACAATGACCGTCTTGTCCCAGTTGATATCGATCATCCCCGTTTTTGGCGCCGAGCTCTGGGCGACGATCGCGCAGCATCCGAAACTCGCCGCCACGGCAACAGCCATTATCCGGAATCGCATCGCTGTTCTTCTCCTCGCCAGCCTTCGAGTCACGCAACACGTTTCACGGGCCAGCCGAAATCGCGACCCATTGTTTCATATGGAATATCTCTTTTGTATTGACATTTACAGTCTCGCCGCACGAAATTAGTGTGCGCATGCAAAATGCTTCAGTACGCCCCCGCAAGTGTCTTTCTTTGTTTTTGCTTCCGGCGGTTCTGGTTGCCGTCCCCTTCCTCTCTGCTTTTGCCAGGGCGGTACCGGTTTTACATTCTCCCCAGCATCTCCGCTGCGAGGAACTCGAGACTCCTCTCGGCATTGATACCGCGCAGCCGCGCCTCTCCTGGCAACTCGACGACGCGCGCACCGGCGCTCGGCAGTCCGCTTATGAGATCCAGGTAGCGAGCAGCAGGGAAGGGCTCCTCGCCGGCCACGCGGATGTGTGGGACAGCGGTCGCGTCGCCTCCGACCGCTCCGTTGCCGTCCCTTACGAGGGGGCGGCCCTCCAGCCGGAGCATCGCTATTTCTGGCGAGTCCAGGCGTGGGACCAAAACGGTGTTGCCTACCCTGCGACCGCTACCTCGTGGTGGGAGACCGGCCTGATGCACAACCCGTGGCGTGCGACCTGGATCGGCTTTGAGGAGCGGGAGATGCACAGTATCCGTGAGTCCGGTGCCGAGTGGATCTCCAACCGCGGTCGGGATGACTACCATCAGTCCGGCGACAGCCACCACGATTTCCGTCTTACGTTCAACGTCGACCATCCCATCCGATTCGCCCACCTCTACGTTACCGGCGAAGACACCGCGGCCGCGTGGGTGAACGGTCGGCATGTTCTCGACGCCGAAGCACTGCCGCCCTACAAGCAGACACCCTGGAAGCGATACGTCGAACGCGACGTCACCTCTGCGATGAAGCAGGGAGGTAACCTGCTGGCTGTCGATATTACCCTTTTCGACATCGGCGACGGTTCGCCTGCCGGGAACGCCAGCCGCACTCCCATGAGCGCCTGCCTCTACATCCGCTACCAGGATGGTTCCGACCAGGTCATCGTCAGCAACACGACGTGGAAGGCGGCGCTGAACGCTTCGGGTGCCTGGTACGCACCCGGCTTCGAAGATGCTGCGTGGCCACAGGCCATTCGCGGCACATCGCAGGGCCAATTTACTGGCCCGCTGAATGCGCGTCCCTGGCCCACGAATCCGGTCATGATGCTGCGTCGCAGCTTCGCTGTCGAAAAGGCCGTCCGCTCTGCACGTCTCTATGCCACTGCGCTCGGCTCCTATCGATTCTGGATCGACGGCCACCCCATCGGCGATCAGATCCTCGCACCGGGCTGGACCGACTTCCGCGAGCATGTCCCCTATCAGACTTACGACGTGACGGCCGCCCTGAAAACAGGTACCAATGCAATCGGTGCGTACCTTGCGCCTGGATGGTATTCCACGCCATTGGACTGGACTCAGGAACCCTATAACTACGGAAACACTCCGCCTGCCCTCCGCGCCGAGCTGCACATTGTGTATCAGGATGGGTCCGACGCCTGGATCGACACCGACCCGCAGTGGAAAGCCGCGCCGTCTCCGATCGAGAAAGCCGAGATCTACGACGGCGAGACCTACGATGCCCGACTGGAGCAGCCAGGCTGGGATACGCCGCGCTCCAGCGACGCAGGATGGCATCCCGTCCAAACCATCCAGCCGCATGAACCGGCCATCGTTGCGCAGGATTACGAACCTATCCGCATCGAAATTACCCTCCACGCAAAAGCCCTCACGGAGCCCAGGCCCGGCGTCTACGTCTACGACTTCGGTCAAAACATGGCGGGCTTCGCGCACATCCGCGTGCAGGGCAAAGCCGGCACGAAGCTTCGTCTCCGCTTTGCCGAGGTCCTGAATCCGGACGGCACCATCTACACGGAGAACCTCCGCACCGCTCTTGCCACGGACTACTTCACCCTCGCCGGGCACGGGGAAGAGAACTACGAGCCGTCCTTCACCTTCCATGGCTTTCGCTACGTCGAACTTACCGGCCTGCCGGGTAAGCCAGACATCTCCGCTGTTACTGCGAAAGCGATCCACACCGCCGCGCCCTTCCACACCGAGCTTGCCACCGCCAGCCCCATGCTGAATCAGCTATGGAGAAACATTCTCTGGGGACAACGCTCCAACTTTGTCGGGGTCCCGACCGACTGCCCGCAGCGCGACGAGCGCCTCGGATGGACGGGCGACGCCGAAGTGTTTTGGCGTACCGCGTCGTACAACATGAGCCTTGCGCCTTTCTCCCGCAAATTTGCCGCCGACCTTCGTGGCACACAGGTCGGTACTCCGATGTACGGCATTTACGCGCCCGGCACGTCCGTGCCCAATGCCGGATTCGGCGCGGGATGGAGCGACGCGGGCGTCATCATTCCCTGGACTTCGTGGCTGCAATCGGGCGACACCCGGATCATCGATCAGAACTGGGACGCCATGTCGAAATACCTCGGCGCGATCGAGCAGAGTAACCCCGATTTCCTCTGGCAGCACAATGCGGGTACGCCGTTCGGCGACTGGCTCTCTCCCGAAGGTCAAACCAGAGCGGTCCTCGTGCAAACGGCTTACTGGGCGTATGACGTCTCCCTGATGCAGCAGATGGCCCACGCCACCGGCCGCACCGAAGAAGAGCAGAAATACTCTGCGCTCCACCAGCAGATTCAAAAAGCCTTCGCTGCCGCCTTCGTTCGCAACGACGGATTCATTGCCGGCGCCGACAATGGTCCCTCGCCTTTTGGACGGATCTTCGTCCCGAACAAAGTTCCTTCAGGCGATACACAAACCGGCTATGTTCTCGCCCTCTATATGCGCCTCGTGCCGGATTCGCTCCGCACTGCCGCAGCGAATCGGCTGGTCGATAAACTCCGCGTCAACGGCTGGCGTCTCGGCACCGGTTTCCTCGGCACGCCCTATCTGCTCGCCGTCCTCGCCGACACCGGCCATGCCGACGTTGCCTATCGCCTGCTGCTTTCCACCAGGTATCCATCGTGGGGCTATCTCGTAACGCATGGCGCCACGACCATGTGGGAGCGCTGGAACGGCGACAAGATGCGCAGCGATCCCAGTATGAACTCCTATAACCATTACGCCTACGGCGCTGTCGCAGACTGGATCTACCGCTACGCCGCGGGCATCGACGCCGACTCTGCCGATGCGGGCTTCCATACGATCCGTCTGCACCCGAATTTCGACCCAACGCTCGGCTCGCTCAACTTCACCTATAAGTCGCCCTACGGTCCAATCCACTCGTCATGGACCGTCCGTGGCTCTGTCGCGACCTGGGAGCTGACGATCCCACCTAACGCGCGCGGCCAACTCGCTCTGACGGCGAACCAGCAGAAGCAGTTCGCTCTCAATGGCGCGCCGCTCTCGCAGTCGCCGCAAATCCACACCGTCACAAACTCCGACGGCGCCACGGAGTACGAGATTCCCTCCGGAACCTGGCACTTCACCGTGGCGATCAAGCCCGGCCAGTAACTCAATCGACCAAACACACCGCCGTGCCGTTATCACAACGGCACAGCGGTTTCCAGATCCACGGGGAGCGCCCTATCGAGCCGCTTTCTCCTCCACGACCGTTACCGGTCCCAGCAGCCCCGACGGCAACAGCGGTGAGTTCGCATGATAAGGTTTCACGTCCGCGAAGGTGTATTTCCTGGTTGCGTCGGGTTGTTGATCGCCGATGAGCCGGTCAACCCATGCGTTCGTCACTTTGACCGTGAATTCGTTCTTGCCCGGCTTCAGCGCAGTCGTCGCATCCACGCGATACGGCGCGTGCCACACGATGCCCAGTGACTTCCCGTTCACCGTCACCTCAGCGAGGTTCTTCACGTCGCCGAGATCGATCCATACATGCGCGCCCTTTCTGAACCAGTTCGCCGGTGCATCGATCGTCTTCGTATAAGTGCCGGTTCCCGAGAAATACTTCACGCCCGCGTCGCTGTTGTCGCTCCACGAAGCCAGTGTGTCGAGCGTGATCGACACCGGCGCTCCCCAGTTCGGCGGGAAGCTCACCGTCCAGGGGCCTGAAACCGTCGCCAGCTGTGTCTCCGTCACTGCGGGCACGGTGTGCGAGGTCTCGCTCGTGGGCCGGCGGAACACCACAAACACGGTGCCCCACGGTTCCAGCTTCAACGGCACCGTCGTCTGCCCATCCGCAATCGCGAACGACACCGGCTCCGTCTTTCCGGTCTCCGCATACCAAAGCTGCGGTGCCTTGCCTGTAATCCGGAATGAAGCCTCAACCGAGGCGCCGTCGTCGCTGCGGTTGTCCACGAAATACAGGTCGCCATCCGCCAGCTTGCGATGGACGAACTCGATCCGGTTGGCGCTTCCCGTGTAATGAAAGTCCGGCGCAACGTTCATCGCCTTCAGCGCAGCAGCTGCATCGTCGCCCGCATAGACCGTGCCCTGGCCCACCGAATGCACGCCTGTGCCGTCGCCGAACAGTGCGTCGTCCAGCCTCCGGAATTCTGCCTGATTGTCAGCCAGACTCGGATCGTCGGCAGGCTTCGGTCCCGCGACTGTAGCTCCCTCGCGCACCAATTTGTCGATCGCCTGCAGCACCGGCAACGACATGTGCTTGCTGTATGCATCGAGCACGAGCAGCCGGTACGTTGTGCCGCCCGGTGTCGTGATGTGTCCATGGGACACGTTCAGCTCATGGATCAACGCATCGGCGTTGACGTAATCGAACCCAAAGCCGGGGGGCATATCCGGCGACTTGTCATTGAAAATCGCCGTGAGGTTTGAGTCCTCGCCGTAGAAGTAAATTACGTCCGCGCCGAAGTGCCCCTGCTGCAACATGTAGCTCGAGCGGCCAATGTAGTCCACCCACGGGCCCGCCTCATCCGCCCACGTGTCATTGCGATTGAACCATTGGCCGAAGGGCCCCAGCGTCAACCCCGGCTTCTTGCCGACCAGCGGCTGGTGGGCGGACTCGTGGATGCAGAAGCGGTTGATGCCGTTGAGAAATTCCTGATCCGCCGTCGGCTTCAGCGTCGCCGGCGACCACGCCCATGGCGCCGCCGCCGCCGTCATCGATTCCGCTGCTGCCAGGTTCTGTCCGTAGATGTGCGCCACCGATGCCGACTCGCGATCGTCGGCGTTGTACCCGTACTGCTCTTTGTTGACCCCCGGCGACTGCGTCCACATGGCGCTCATAGGAACTTCGTTGAACTTCTTTACCTCCATCCCGTCGGCCACGAACGCACGCCCGCTCTCGTGCGACTCGCCGTAGTGGCCCATATGCCACTCGTGGATCACCTGCTCCAGCACGCCATAGTGCTCGTCGGCGATGAGGTCCGCAATCGTCTTGCGCAGATCCCACAGGAAGCGATCGCTCGCCGCTGCGCTCTGCACAACCTCGCCCGTCAGCACCGGCATCCATGGAATCGGATCGTAGCCGCGCCGCTTGCGGAATTGCGCGATCATGTCGTCGGTCCAGTTCTGCGATCCCGCCTCCCAGCTGTCGTTGATGATGTAGCGAATCCCGCGCTGCCCCATCATCTCCGGCCCGACCGTCTGCTTATAACTGTCCAGATACTTCTCCATGTACTGGCGAACGTCTTTGCCGTTCAGCTTGTCCACTTCCAGCCCCGTTGCTTCCGGGGTCGCTGGATGATTCGTGATCCCCAGCAGGCTGTATCCAAAGCGCAGCACAACCCAATGCCCCGGCGGCGGCGTCCAGTCCAGCGTCCCGTTGGGCTGCATCTTCGACGTCAGGTCGATCACGTCGGCCTTCCTCACCGCATCGTCTGCTTCCACCGGAGGGGTGGCAAAGCCGTACAGATCCGGCTCCGGCACAAACGCCGCCTTCTGCTCGAAGTGGTTCACGCGCGCACCCGGATGCAGCACCAGTTCGGCGACCTCGTAGTTGGTCGGGGTTGGCGGCAACGCGAACCCTAAGGACTTTGGGTCGATTCCTTCCGCCCACGCGGGACGCGGCGGCGGGGGAGTGCGGAGGAATGTCACGCGAAAATACTTCGCCGTCACTGCGGGAAACGATACCGTCAGCTCCGGCGATTCCCCCGCGTTGAGTTTTGTGATGGTCCGCCAGCTCTCACCGTCGTCGCTCGCCTCAAGAGCTTTGTCCGGTGCGCCGATCCCGGTAATCATCGATACGATGCGGTTGGGATCGTGGGTGACGATCGTGACGGCCCGGATGGTTGTCGGTTCGGCGAATGCGTACTGAATCCAGGCCTTCTGCCCCTCGGTTGGGATCGGCAGCTCGGTGGCCTTCTCCAGGTTACCGTCGGTCAGCATCGCCGTGTCCGGCGAACCTCCACTGAAGGTCATGGTCGGGTGCAGGCTCTCCATGCTGACGTCGCTCGCCGGCCGTCGATAGGCAATGACGACCGAATCGGCGTAAAACTGCGGCGCCGGTTTGCCTCCTTCCGGCCCGCGCAGTGCATCGCGAATCCCGATATCCTGAAACGCGCCGGTATTAGCAGGGGGATGCGCCAGCGTGCCGCTGAAAGGCTGTCCGCCTTCGACCTCCGTAGCGCTCCACACATATTTCTTCATGCCTTCGGAGGGCGGCACCCAGGGTCCGCCAGACTCGCTCCACCCCGGCGAACCGGCGATGGCCATCTCCATGCCGAACTTGTCGCCGACGCCGATGGCATAGCGAAACGCATCTTTCCACTCCGGTGTCATATAGGCCAGGCGGTGGGGAACCACCTGCGGCGTCTGCAGCGCCGCATCGAAGTTCTGGAATCCGGCGATGCCCACGCGATGCATCCAGTCGAGATCGAGCTGGATGCCTTCCTTCGTGATATTTCCATTCATCCAGTGCCACCACACACGTGGGCGCGCACTGGCAGGCGGATGTTCAAATCCGCTTTTGAGTGAATCGGGCGAATTCTGGGCGGGAGCCGCAACAATGCCGGTCCCCAGGATCAGGCTGGCCGCAAGAGCGCAGCGCAAAGGATGTCCCATTCTTGATTCCTTTCAGCGGCGATGCAGGCGGCGAATGCGAACATGACTGATTCCTGCGCCTGAACCCGACTTTCCAACGCCGCAACACCGTATCACAGACAGGATTCAAAAGGGAAATAACTTCCCACTCGAACTTTTAAGGCGATTCCTCCGCGCCGGGGAATGGGATCGTGGCTGGTTTTGCAGGGGGCGCGGCGACAAACTCTGATGGGAAATCACTCTGGCCCCTTCGGCCCCTGATCGATCAGATCCACTCAATTCCGGTCGTGCGCGACCATCACAAATTGTCAGGAAGCTCTTGACACCTCTCCAACCATCCGCGTAGGATGCCTTCCGTTAACGTTAAAGTAGTCGTTGATGGAAATACGCAGAATTCCGAACCCCAGATTCCATTCAGGCTGACGGCATTGGATCAGCCGCTGAAGAGCATTTTTCGCAAGGAGGCAATTATGGTGGAGTCCTTCAGGAAGCGCCTTACTCGATTTTGGTATCTCACGGCGCCTTTACTTCTCTTGAGTCTTGCCGGCTTCGCGTGCCCGTCTGCCGTGGCACAGCTGGCGACCGCAAACGTGAACGGCGTCGTCAAGGATCCAACCGGCGCCGCCATCCCATCTGCGCGGGTTGAGTTGACGAACGTCAATACCGGCGTGGTCAGGACAACCACCACGAACAATGACGGTGCCTACAACTTCCCCAGCGTGGTGCCCGGCGTTTACAGCATGCAGGCGTCGGCAACGGGATTTGCTGCGGTGTCCCAACCGCCGGTAACCCTGCAGGTCAGCCAGATTGCGACCTTCGATTTTCAGCTCAAAGTCGGATCAACGACGAGCAGTATTACTGTGACCGCCACCGCGGCCGCGTTGCAGACGTCGAGCTCGGAATTGGGCACCGTGGTTACGACGAACCAGGTCAATGACCTGCCTTTGAATGGCCGCAATTTCACCCAGTTGCTGACGATCACAACGGGCGTCGCGAACGTGAATACCGACCAGAACGGCAACGGAGGAGGAGGCTGGAACGGCCATACGGTCGGGACCACCGATATCCCGGCTGTGAACGGCGCAGCCAACCGCAGCAACGTGTTCCTGCTGGACGGCGCGAACGACCTCAACACACTTTCCGGTGTCTACAACTATTCGCCTATCGTGGACGCCATTCAGGAATTCAAGACCCAGGGCCATAACGATCTCGCCGAGTATGGCGGAGCAGCCGGGGGCCTTGTAACGGTGGTCACGAAATCCGGAACCAACCAGTACCATGGCGCTCTCTGGGAGTTCCTGCGCAACGAGCAGATGGATTCGCGAGGCTACTTTGAGTCCAGCCGGGCCCCCCTGCGGCAGAACCAGTACGGCGCTTCCGTCGGCGGTCCCCTTTCGATTCCAAAGCTGTACGACGGCAGGAATCGCACCTTCTTCTACGCGGCGTGGGAAAGTTACCGCTTCGCCTCCGCTCAGGAAACCGGAGCGCTCGGGCCGACGGCGGCCATGAGGAATGGCGATTTCAGCGCCCTGGGCGTGCCCATCTATGATCCGGCCACGACCACCCTGGACCCCGTTTCCGGCCAGTACACGCGCCAGACCTTCACCCAGGAGTACAACGAAGGTCCCGGCAACCCCTCGCTTTGCGGCGGCGATATTAACTGCATCCCCAGCAACCGATTCAATCCGATCACTTCGCTGTACGCGGGGCTCATCCCGGCGAGTGGTGCTTTGGTGAACGGGAGCAACGTGTTTGTAACCGGAAGATCGTTCACCAACCAGCATTCGGGAACGCTGCGGGTCGATCAGAACTTCGGCAACAACGATCAGCTGATGTTTCGTTATAGCCAGTTCGATCAGTACGGCCAGTCTCCGTCGGGTACGATCGGTTCGGGCTTCGACAGTGTTATCGGCCACAATTACATCGGGCATTGGACGCACACCTACAGTCCAACAACCTTTTCGGATGTTTACTTCGGCAGAAACTACGGATATAGCCTGATCGGCACGTCCTGGGCCGGGGAAGATGCGGCGTTTCTTGGACAGCTAAAGACACTGGGGATGTCCCCGGCGTGGATGACCCTGGACAATAAGACCTACGCACCCCAACTGGCAGCCGATAACTATGTCGGTCTCACCGGTTCGCAGTTGCAGGGAAGCGGTTTGGCCGATGACTGGCAGTTCGGCGGCTCCTTCTCGAAGATTCTCGGCAAGCACACCATCAAAGCCGGTCTCGATATCGAGACCAATAACTTTACCTCGCCCATTGCTTATTCGGGTGTCTACTTTGGAGTTAAGCAGACCGCCGGAGTCGGAGCCGATCAGGGCGTAGGCGGAAACAGCTGGGCGTCCTTACTGCTGGGTGTCCCCCGCGAAGCCAACTACCGCAATATCGATGAGGTGGCCAACGGCGGCTGGATGAATGCCTTCTACGTGCAGGATCAGTTCAAGGCGACGAGCCGTCTTACCCTCAATCTCGGCTTCCGCAACGATATGGTCTTCACGCCAATTTACGGGACCGGCAACGGCGGGAACTACTACACCGGCAATGCCGACCCCGTCACCGGCCAGTACATCCTGAATGCACGTCCGCCTGACTGCTCGGCAACCCAGGGCGCACCCTGCATCCCGACCGGCATCTATACCGCGTCGAGCACGCCTGCTCCGGGCGGCCTGCCCGCGCACACCATTGTTAGCCCAACCCTGAGAGTGATTCAGAACTCGAAGTTCAACTGGGGCCTGCGCTTCGGTGCAGCCTACCGTTTGAATGACAAGACAACGGTTCGCGGCGGCTATGGTCGCGAGTACGACGAGTGGGCCACCATTGTTCAGCTCTCGCAGAACTTCGGCGGAAACTGGCCTGCAGTCAACACCCTCGATAACGCCGGTCTGAATACCAACGTTCCTACCGCCAACGTGGCCGACCCCCTGCAGTTGGGCGGCGGCGGCGCAATCGTCTACCCCATCAACGACTTCAGCCAGGTCAGCCAGTGGATGGTGGATCCCAACTTCAAGACTCCGTATTACGACCAGTACAACGTGGGCATTGAGCGGCAGTTACCGGGGAACCTCGCTCTCGATGCGAACTACGTCGGAGCCACCGGCAGCCGCGAGGACTGGGGACCGACCATGAACACCCCCCAGCCGGGACCTGGTGATGTCCAAAGCCGCCGGCCTTACCCCTACATGCTGCAGCAATGGTTCGACCAAAGCTTGGGCAGCAGCCAATATAACGCGCTGCAGGTCACCCTCAACGAACGGAACATCCATGGCGTCGGCTTCCTGGTTGCATACACCCTGGCCCACTCCAACTCCGATGGTTGCGGCCTCGGTGCAAGCTGCGACTCATCCAATCCGTACCACCGCAGTGTCGACTACGGCACTTCGGACCTCAACCAGCAGAACATCTTCTCGGCGGCCTTCACTGCGCAATCGCCCTTCACCCGGTCTCCCGAGAAACTGGTCTCCGGCGTGGCTGGTGGTTGGTCGCTGAACGGCATTGTGCAGTTCAGTTCCGGGCAGGTCTACACCGTGACCACCGGCAGCGACCCTGAGAACATCGGCTGCTGTCTCCAGGAGCGGGTAAACGTAACGGGCGATCCGAACAGTGGGTCGGGCCTCCATACTCCCGCGAAATGGTTCAATACCGGCGCCTTTACCCAGCCGGCGGCCTATACCTACGGCACGGAAAAGGTAAACCCCTTTACTGCGCAAATGCGGCACGAAGTCGATATGTCCATCTTCCGTCAGTTCCACGTAGGCCTCGGAGAACAGAGATTCTTCGAATTCCGAGCCGACTCCTTCAACCTCTTCAACAACGTTGTCTTCGATCGTCCGGATACCACGATTTCCGACACGAATTTTGGACAGGTCACACGACAACAGAACCAGCCGCGACAATTGCAGGTCGCGCTGAAGTTCTACTATTAACCCGGGGTCTACCCATGGCATCACCGCCACGGCGGCGGTGATGCCATTTGCTTTCCGTGCTTCGATCGATGCAAGCTGAAGATTCACGAGTGAGGAATGCGTTCGGCGCTGACCATACTGCTTTCAGCCGCGGTGCTCTGTTTGTTCGTGCTTGCTCAGGGCGCTCCGCTGCCCCCCATCAGGTTCCAGGACATCGCTGAGCGAGCTGGCGTGCGCTTTGTAGTCGAAAATTCCCCTACCGCGGAGAAATACCAGCCCGAGACCATGCCTGCGGGTGTCGCGCTGTTCGACTACGACGGGGATGGTCTGCTCGACATCTATCTGGTCAACGGCGCCGCGATGCCATCGCTGGTAAAGACCGGCCCGAAATATTACAACCGCTTGTTCCACAACAATGGCAACGGGACCTTCACCGACGTGACCGAGCACGCCGGAATCGCCGGAGCTGGTTACGGAATGGGCGCGGCGGTAGGCGATTACGACAACGACGGCAAGCCTGACCTGTTTGTCGCCAACGTCAACGGAAACCAACTGTTCCACAATAATGGTGACGGTACTTTCACCGACGTGACGGCGAAGGCCGGTCTCAGCGGCGCCATGCACAATGGCCGCAAGATGTGGTCCATCGCAGCCGGCTGGTTCGACTATAACCGCGACGGCCTGCTTGATTTATTCGTGGTGAATTACGTCGACTGGGATCCCCGTTACGAACCAGCCTGTGTGGGCCTGAACGGCCGAGGCTATTGCCACCCCGACAGTTTTCCTCCACTAACAAACACCCTGTACCGCAATAACGGCGACGGTACCTTCACCGATGTTTCGGCGGAGACCGGTATCTCGAAGGTCGAGGGCAGGGGAATGGGCGTTGCCTTTGCCGATTACGACAACGACGGCTGGCCCGATATCTTTGTCGCGAACGATAACAGTCCAAACCTGCTTTTCCATAACATCGAGGGGAAGCGATTTGAAGAAGTCGGCATGCAGGCGGGCGTGGCATACAACGAGGACGGCAATGTCCTCGCCGGGATGGGTGTCGATTTCCGTGATGTGAACAACGATGGATTTCCGGATATCTGGCACACCGCAATCGAAAATGAGACCTTCCCCCTCTACCTGAATACCGGAAAGAAGACCTTCATCAGCGCCGGAGCGGCAAGCGGCGTTGCCAATCTGACCCGACCGATGTCCGGCTGGTCGAACGGCATCGTCGATCTCGACAATGACGGCTGGAAGGATCTGGTGGTGGCTCGCAGCAACGTGATGGACAACATCGAACAGATCTCGCGGCATTTTCGCTATGCCGAGCCGAACTCAGTTTTTCGCAATCTCGGCAATGGGCAGTTTGAAGATGTGAGCGCTTCTGCTGGTGCCGATTTCACCCGGCCTGCACCCCACCGCGGCCTCGCCTACGGAGATCTTGATAACGATGGCCGTGTGGATCTGGTGGTGACAGCTCTGGGTTCTCCGGTCAGTGTGTTTCGAAATATTTCCCAGACGCATAATCACTGGATTCTCCTCAAATTGGTTGGAACCAAAAGCAACAGGATGGGGCTCGGCGCGCAGGTTCGCATAACGACCGACGATGGCAGGAACCTCTACAATGAGGCAACGACCAGCACGGGCTATGCCGCATCCAGCGATCCCCGCGTTCACTTCGGTCTGGGTGACTCGCGCGTGATGCGTGAGATCGAGATTCGCTGGCCGTCCGGTACGCGTCAGTTGCTGCATGACGTGCCGGCAGATCGCGTCATGGTGATCACCGAGCCCAGCGGGGCGAATCGGCAATGACCTGGACCCAGGGGGATGGTTTCGATTGAGGGTAGTTCCATCATGCCGTTCGGTTGTCTGCTGCAGCGCTTTCGCGCTGTTGATGGCCGCGAGAGCGTCGGCGCAGTTGCCGCCTTCCTGCAAACTACCGGCGTCGGCCGCCAACCCGCCCGCGGGCACGCCCCCGGCCAGAGTCTACGACGCTGTTGGCGTGTGGTTCGCGCAGAAGGGCGACTTCAAATGTTCGGTTGCGGCCTTTGACAAGGCACTTCAGCTGGACCCCCACTCGGCTGAAGCCCATTTCGACCTGGGGCTTGTCCGCGAGCGTCAGCAGCAGAACGACGCCGCAGCCCGGGAGTTCCAGCTGGCACTGCAATATGATCCCGCGCTGCTGCAAGCGCGTTGCGCTCTCGGCTCGGTGCTGCCCGACTCCGCCGCAGCAGAAGCCGAGTTTCGCAAAGCGCTCGCCGTCAATCCTCAACTGGTCTGTGCTCTGGACGGGCTGGCCCAGGTTCTGCTGAATGGAGGACGATATGATGCCGCTCTGGATTACTGGCGCCAGGCCGTTCAGCTTCAACCCGATGCCCCGGATTTGCAGGTTGCTTTAGCTACCGCTACTTATAAGGTTGCAAAGGCCAGACAGGGTGACGGGCTCCCGCCGGTCGATGGTTCCACCGTAGCGGATGCGATTCACCTTTTCACAGAGTTGCTCGGCAAGCATCCGGGCATGACGGCCGCGCACTTTACTCTCGGCAACATCTATGCCAACGAACAGCGCTTTCGTGAGGCTGCCGATGAATACCGTGTCGTCGTCCGTCAGGATCCATCCGATACAGCCGCCCTGGCCGCCGAGGTCAAGGTGCTCGTCGACGCAAGTGCATATACCGAAGCGCTTGCCCCGGCCCGCGCATACGTAAGTCGGAAACCGGGTGATTCCTCGGGTCACGTTCTGCTCGGGATGGTGTACCGCGGCCTCGGCGATTACGCGAGGGCAGAGCCGGAACTCGAGCTTGGCGTCACCCGCGCGCCGGACGATTTTGAAGCGCGCTATCAGCTCGGATTTGTCCTGGCTAAGCTTGGAAAACCCGACCAGGCTCTGCCCCAGTTAAGGAAAGCTGTCGCGTTGAATCGGGGCGATAAGTCGGCCCAGTTCCAGTTAGCGGCGGTATTGCGTGCGCTTGGCCAGAATCAGGAGGCTGAGAAGATCGTCGAACAGTTTCGGAAAACAACCGACGTGGAGTTCCGGAATAGCCAGCTGACCTCCGATGGTATCAAAGCGAACGACCTGTTCGAGGCGGGCAAGCCTGCGGAAGCGGCGCAGATCTATCGCCACATGCTCGAAGAGAATCCGAACAGCCCGTGGACAGCGTATAACCTCGCGCTGGCCCTGGAAGCTATGCACGACATGAAGGGTGCAGAGGAAGCACTTCACAAAGGAATCGACATTGACCCGAAGCTGGCTAAGATTCGCGCCGAACTGGGCCAGTTGAAATTCAAAGAGGGCGACATCGACTCCGCTCAACTATGGCTCCAGTCCGCCCTTGACCTCGAGCCCCAGCTGGTCGATGCCCGCGGGACCCTGGCGATGATCTATGCCGGAAAGGGCGACCTCGCGACCGCTGAGAAGCTCCTGCGTCAGGCCCTCGAAGACGACCCGCAATATATGGAAGGCCACCTGAACCTCGGTTTGATTCTTGCCAGGCAGGGCAAGATAAGCGGCGCCGAACAGGAACTCGACAAAGCCGTCAGCCTTGCCCCCCGGGATGCCAATACTCTCTCGATAGCTGGCAGGGCCAAAGAGCAGATGGGCAAGCTGAGCGAAAGCATTACCTTGCTTCGCAAGGTCGTGGCGCTGAGGCCCGATCTGGCGGCCGCTCATCTTGATCTCGCGCTTGCGCTCGCCGATAGTTATGACCTGCCGGGGGCTCTGGCCGAAACGAGCGAAGCGGTCCGCATCGCTCCTCAATCCGGTGTCGTCCATTTCTACCGCGGCCGCGTCTTGTATGACCTTGGCCGTCCGACCGAAGCAGAGCCCGAGTTCGAAACCGCTCGCCAGCTAATTCCACAAATGCCCGAGCCGCGATATTATCTTGGACTCATCGATAAACAAGAGGGCAAGTTTTCCGCCGCGGCCGGTCTGCTTGATGAAACCGCCAAACTGCAGCCCCGCAATGTGATGGCCTGGTATCTGCTGGGCCAGTGTTATGAGCAGCAGTCGGAGACGGAGAAAGCGGTAGCGGCCTGGCGGCGGGCCATCGCGATTGACCCCAACATGAGCCAGGCACTCTTCGGCCTGGCCCGTGCTCTGCGCTCGTCCGATCGCGCCGAGTCTGATAGATTCATGGCTCGCTATGTTGAGATCCAGAAGCAGCGGCGCATTCTGGACAACGTTGGTACCCTTGCCAACAATGGTGTCGTCGCGGCCTCTGCTCACGACTGGTCCGAAGCCACCCGACAGTTGAAGGCAGCCATTGCGGAGTGTGGCGAATGCGCGGTCCAGGGCGACCTTCACAAGAAACTTGGCCTGATCGATTGCCAGGCCGGTGACCTCGAAAACGGTAAAAAGGAGCTGCTGGCCGCTGAAGCCCTCAAGCCAAAAGATCCTGAGGTCCAACGCGCCCTGCAACTCATCGCCGAGGCGAGAAATCAGCACGCCACCGCCACGCCGGGAAAGGCGTATCAGTGACGCCCGTTCGCCGTCTCCTCTCGCTGGCGGTCATGTTGACGCTCGTCGCGACCCTGCTGATCGGAGGGAAGGTACTTTCCCAGATGGTTTCCGGAAATGCCACAGATCAGCCGGTGCGCCCTCTTCCCCCCGGCATGAAGGCGCCGGTTGTCGACTTCCGCGACATCGCCGCACAGGCAGGGCTCACCGCCAAAGTTATCTCCGGCGATCTGGATCAGACTTACATCGTCGAAAACACCGGCACCGGCGTTGCTATCTTCGATTACGACAATGACGGCCTCCCGGATATCTTCCTTGTGCAGGGAGACCGTCTGCACAATTCGGGCCCGCCGTTCACGCCGCACCTCTATCACAACCTCGGCGGCCTTCACTTCGAAGACGTCACTGCCAAAGCCGGCATCGGCCATCTCGGCTGGGGGCAGGGAGTCTGCGCCGGGCGACCCGGACAACGACGGTTACGTCGATCTGTTCGTCACCCAGTGGGGGCACAACGTATTCCTGCACAACATGGGTAACGGCACCTTCCGCGACGAGACGAAGGAGCGTGGCCTGTACCAGTCGCAATCACGATGGAGCACGGGATGTGCGTTCATCGATTACGACCGCGATGGCTATCTCGATCTGGTCGTAGCTAACTATGTCAATTTCAAAGCACAGGATTCGCCCCCGCCTCGTACCCAGAGCGGGTGCAACTGGAAGGGCATGCCTGTACCCTGCGGTCCGCGCGGCCTGAAAGGTGAGACGATGACCCTCTATCACAATGATGGGCATGGGCATTTTGTCGACGTCAGCAAACAAGCCGGCATCGAGACTCCGCCTGAGTATTACGGTTTCACCCCGCTGACTGGTGACTTCGACAACGATGGCTGGCCCGATATCTATATAACGTGCGATTCCACTCCCAGCCTGTATTTCCACAACAAAGGTAACGGGACCTTTGAAGAAATGGGTCTCGCCAGCGGACTCGCCGTGAACGAGGACGGCCGCGAGCAGGCCGGCATGGGGGCTACCGCCGCCGACTACGACGGCGACGGACGGCTCGACATTTTCAAGACGAATTTCTCCAACGACACGAATACGCTTTACCACAACCTCGGGAACAATAACTTCGAAGACGTCACGAGTGCCGCTGGCCTCGCGGTGCATACGCAGTATGTGAAATGGGGAGCCGCCTTCCTGGACTTCGACAATGACGGATGGCCCGATCTGTTCATTGCCGACGGCCACGTCTATCCGTTTGTCGAAAAGTACAACCTCGGAGAAGAGTTCAAGCAGCCACGTCAGTTGTTCTGGAATCGCGGTGATGGCCAGTTCTACGATATGTCCTCAACGGGTGGTCCCGGCATTACGGCAAAACACGCGTCCCGCGGCATCGCCGTCGGCGACCTCGACAACGATGGCTCTCAGGAGATTGTGACGGTCAATCTCTTCGAAGCGCCCTCTCTGCTGAAGAATTTCGGGCCCAGGGGCAATGCACTGGTCGTGCGCGCGGTAACGGCATCCGGACGAGACGCAATCGGTGCGCGACTAACGCTGACGGTCGGCAAGCGAAAGGAGATCGATGAAGTCCGCAGCGGCGGATTCCACATCTCCCAGGGAGACTTTCGTGTCCACTTCGGCATGGGACACGCGACAAAGGGGGATCTGACTATCCGCTGGCCTGACGGTCCGGTGACCAATGTGGAAACTATACCGGGGGTGGAGGCCAATCAATGGATCGTCGTTCGCGAGAAGCGCGGAATCGTCGAACGTCATCCCTTTACACACGATAGTCGGTAGCTGCGGTATTTAAGCGCTAACCCGATTGATATCTGCTGTCAGTTCAAGAAAATGTAAATGATAATGTTCAGTCTAAGAAAAATGAGGGTTCAGAGATGAATTTATCGAGAAGATCGTTTGCCAGAGTCTGCGCACTTACTGCCACCGGCCGTGCCCTGGCGGGTGCGTTACCCGGTCTCGCGCAGGTGCAGGGAGAACACTACAATACTGCGACTATGCATCCGGTGCCTGCAATCCAGGACACCGAAACGCCCGAACAGAAGAATGCGCGCATGGCGTGGTTCCGCGAGGCTCGCTTTGGCATGTTCATCCACTGGGGGCTCTATTCCATCCTCGCCGGCCGTTGGGATGGCAAGGAGGTGCCGGGAATCGGCGAGTGGATCATGAACCGTGCCTCTATCCCCGTCGCGCAGTACAAGGCTCTGGCTGCCCGCTTCAACCCCACACAATTCAGCGCCGGAATCGTCGGTCTCGCAAAATCCGCGGGGATGAAGTACATCGTCATCACGTCGAAACACCATGATGGCTTTGCCATGTTTGATTCGAAAGCCAACCCGTTTAATATCGTGCAGGCGACTCCCTTCAAACGCGATCCTCTGAAGGAACTCGCCGAGGAATGCCGTAGACAGGGAGTTAAGCTCGGCTTTTATTACTCGCAGGACCAGGATTGGACTGCACCTGGGGGAGCAGCGTATAAGACGGGCGATCACCAGCCGCCTACCTATCATTGGGATCCAGCCCAAAATGGCAGTTTTGCCACCTACCTTGAAACTAAGGCTATCCCGCAGATCCACGAGCTCCTGAATAACTACGGCGAGTTTCCTGCAATTGTATGGTTCGACACTCCCACGAAGGACATGACACCGCAGTTGGCCGGAAAGATTGTAACGCTCCTCAATCGGCATCCAAAACTGATCTGGAACAATCGTCTCGGCGGCGGTTATCAGGGGGACACCGAAACCCCGGAACAGTACATCCCCGCTCGTGGCTATCCCGGTCGCGACTGGGAGTCGTGCATGACGATGAACGACACCTGGGGATACAAAGTCGACGACACCAATTTCAAAAGCACGGAAACTCTGGTGCGCAACCTGATCGATATTGCAAGCAAAGGCGGAAACTATCTCCTGAATATCGGACCCAAGGCCACCGGCGAGGTTCCTCAGCCCGAAGTGGTTCGGCTGCGTGAGATAGGCAAATGGCTGGATGTGAATGGCGAAGCAATTTATGCAACGAGCCCCACGCTTTTTGGAGACGAGGCGGGTGCGTTCTCGACGAGCGAGAAGGATGAGGATGGAAAGCCAAAGTTCATTCCGAGCTGGAAGTGGAGATCCACAACCAAGGCCAGCCGGATCTACATCCATCTCTTCGAATGGCCGGGAACCACTTTCCACCTCAGCAAGGTTCCTCGCCAGGTGACGGGCGCGTGGCTCCTTGCTGATTCGGCTCGCAAGCCGCTGAAGGTAACTCGCACCGCGGGTGGCATTGAGGTGACTCTTCCCGCTCAGGCGCCCGATCCGATCGCAAGCGTGCTGGTCTTAAAGACGGTGTAGATACTCGCCAACGCTTATCGGGTGATGAGCGTTGGCCTGTTTCTCGTTGATCGCCCGCGTCGCCCGACGAGGATCGTCATCAACGTGTCGGCCGCTGTCGCCTTTCAGCTCGACTCCAGAATCATGTTGGCGTATTGAATCGTGTCCCCGGTGCGGATGAGTCCGATCACCCGGGGGACGCGTTTCTTGAAGTCAATATGGGGCTCATATTGAACATCGAGACCCGACATAGCTTCGGCGAATTCGCTGACAACGTTGGGGGAATTATGCGGCTGGAATTCCTCTGCCATGACAATGCGCCCGATGGTGAAGTTCAGGCGGATCGCTCGCAGCACGTCGAGGACGCGGGGGATATCGTCGACCAGGGAAAGATCAATCGTCTCGATCGCCGGCCAGTAGGGAAAACCACGATCGGTAATCAGAAGGGTGTTCGTGTGACGGACACGACTAAGCAGCGAATTCACTTGCGGATTCAGGATTCCGGTACGAACCATGGTTATGCCTCTCCTGGAGAGATCACAGACGCGCCGGATCCGAACATCCGCATGTCCGCGAACGAATAGAAGGCGATCAGAATATACGCGAGGGCCGGAACGACATAGGCTATCGCCAGTCCTCCGAAGTGGACCGACAGCAGGCCCATCACCGGGGTGAGGACGGCGCCGCCGATAATCGCCATCACGATCAGCGAGCCACCCAGCTTGGCCGTCTCGCCCAGACCGCGAATCCCCTGGGCGAAGATCGTCGGGAACATCAGCGACATGAAGAAGCTGGTCAGCAGCAGCGCGATCGTGCCCGTCCATCCGGGAACCAGGATGCCGATGGCAGCCAGCACCGTATTGATGATCGCGTAGATCGCCATCAGCCGGCTCGGCTGTACAAAGCGCATCAGCCAAGCGGAGAAGAAACGTCCTACCCCGAACATCACCAGGCTTCCAGTAAGGCAATAACCGGCGAACTTCTCCGCCTCACCGGTGTATGCCTGAATATAGGGAATCAGATAACTCCAGGTTCCCACCTGGGCACCGACATATGCAAACTGCGCCACCACCGCCATCACAAAATGCGGGCGGCGCAACAGGTCGGCGGCGCGGTGTGAGCCGGGACCGCGATCCTCTTCTGCCGCGAGCGAAGCCGGGAAGCGGGTTACTGCAATCAGCACCATCATCGTCAGCGTGACTGCGGCCAGCACCAGGTAAGGCGCGATCACGCGCAGCGTCTCGGAATGCAGATACGCATAATAGGCGTGCCGAGCCTGCAACTGCTCTACCTGCCGGGGGTTCAGCTCTACGCCTGAAAAGATGAATATGGTTCCGATCAGTACGCCGGTGATCGATCCCAGCGGATTAAATGCCTGTGCAAGGTTCAGCCGCCGAGCTGCGGTACGCGGATCACCCAATTGGGCGATGAACGGGTTCGACGCCGTCTCGAGAAACGACAATCCGCTGGCAATGACGAACAGGGCCACCAGAAAGAAGGAATAGTGGCCTACTTCCGCAGCCGGCCAGAACAACAGCGAGCCCACGCTAAAGAGCAACAGCCCAATCACGAAGCCCGATTTATAACCAAGTCGCCGCATCACCAGCGCCGCCGGCATGGCGAGGACGAAGTAGCCGAGATAGAAGGCCGACTGCACCAGCCCCGCCTGGAATCGCGTAATTACGAACGACTTCATGAACTGCCGGATCAACACGTCGTTCAGGTTGTTGGGAATGGCCCAGAGAAAGAAGAGGGTCGTGATCAGGGCAAAGACAACCTTGTAGCCCTGCGGAACCAGCGGGACGTTGTTGTCGGCATGCTGGCCTGGGTTGGCGATGGGCAGGGAAGAGTGTGTCATCGGTCGGGCCGGGCTGGCGTCTCCTGATCGAGCGTAATCATGATCTTGGTGAATCGCGCAGGATCGTCGCTCCATGCTCGCAGCAGCTCCGGCGTCTGATCCATCGGTGCAATCGTACTAATGGCGTCCCTGATCGGGAAACGATGCTGCGCCAGCATATGAATGGTCTGGCGGAAGTCCTCGGGCAACGCATTGCGCGTGCCCAGAATATTCAGTTCTTTTTGCACGAAGAGTTTCGTCTCGTAGCTCACCGGCTCCTTCGCGTATCCGATATAGACGACGCGGCCGGTGGAAGCGACGAGTTCGACTGCAGCGCGAAAGGTCTCCGCCAGCCCGACCGCTTCGATGACCACATCGGGTCCATCTCCGCCCGTCATCTCGGCCAGAGCCTCTTTCACATTCTGCCGCTTGGTATGGATGGTGTGCGTTGCCCCAGCCTTGCGCGCGATCTCCAGCTTGGCATCCTCGACGTCCATGGCCACCGTCGTTGCACCGCGGAAAGCCGCCGCTGCCACCGCTCCCAATCCCACACCGCCACACCCGAAAATCGCGACGACGTCCTTCGTTGTCACCGTCGCGCGCGCTACGGCATGGCATCCCACAGTCAATGGTTCGACCAGGCATAATTCCTCAAGATTTAAATTTGCGACAAACAGCTTGTCCATGGGAACCGCGATATATTCCGCCATTGCGCCATCGCGCTGCACGCCCATTGTCTGATTGTCCCTGCAAGCGTTCGGCCGTAAATGGCGGCACGCCGGGCATACGCCGCAGCTTTTGTAGGGAGACAGCGTGACATCCATGCCGACGCTGAGATGGTCAGGAGGCTCCACGCCCAGGTTAACGATCGTCGCTGCAATTTCGTGTCCCGGAATTCGCGGAAAAGACACCAGGGGATTTCTTCCCCGCCAGGAATTCAGATCGGTGCCGCAAAGTCCTACGCGCCGGACCCGCAGCAGCGCCTCGCCTGGTCCTCGTTCAGGATCCGGGACGCTTTCCACCCGCACCTCTCCGGGCGCATGCATTACGACAGCTCTCACAATCGTCTTCCTTTCCGAACCACGACCCGGTCAATGCAAGAGACCTGGAATCGATCCACAATACCAGTCGAGGCGGCTGCAAAGTCGAGATTGTTCCGCCAGGATTCAGTCATCATTGGTTCTCTTCTCGTCCCGAAGGCCAGAAGCGATTGAACACCGGAGCAACGATGGCTCGCACCTTGCGAACATTCTGAGGATCGGCGGGCGCTTCGAACGCGCGAAGGCTCCTGCGCACCTGTTCTCGCGTCGCCATCCCAACCAGCGTAGAGGCAACCCCTGGATAATCGAAACAAAAGCGCAGCGCCAGATCGGCGATATCGAATCCGCGGTGACGGCAAAATTGAGCGGCACTCCCGGCTGCCTCGCGCATTTCGCTGGGTGCAGGATGCCAGTCCGGTCCGCCGCCCTCGGTCAGCAGTCCCATGTGCAGGGGCGAAGCATTAATGAGACCGATTCCCTGGCTTTCCGCAAACGGTGCCAGAACCGATTCCAAATCGTCAGCGAGAAGGTTGTAGTGGCAGTAGCTGAGAATTACATCAACGTGAACCGCTCTGGCGATGTGAATGAGAGCTCTAAGGGGAAATCCGGTGATGCCGATATAACGGGCCTTTCCCTGTTCCTGCAATTGCCGCATTGCCGGGATTGTTTCTTCGACGATCTGTTTTACGTCGCCAAACTCGACATCGTGAGCCAACAGCAGGTCAACATAGTTGGTGCGCAGACGATGGAGAGACTCATCGACACTGGCGGACACGCGGCGGGCGGAAAAATCGAACTCGTTGGCTCCGTAACGCCCACACTTGGTCGCAAGGATGACTTTGTGCCGCCGCCCCGCGAGTGCACTACCGAGACGGTGCTCGGCGAGGGACTGGCCGTAATAGGGAGAAACATCGAAGAAGTTGATTCCCTCGTCGATGGCCAGATGAACGGCACGTTTCGCTTCCTCCGGACCGGTGGCACCATAGACGTCACCAAGAGGAGAAGCGCCAAACCCCACAACCGAGACTTCCAGTTCCGTGGCGCCCAGCGCGCGGTACTGCATGATGCCGGTGTGCAGCGATCGCGAGGCTGTCGACGACGATCGAAGCACCGGTCCTCCTGAGGCTCGCTGGGCTGCGTGGCGCGTTTAAGTATACGATAACTGTAACGATGTGAAAATGCCCCGCCGGTCATACCTGCAGGTGATTAGCCAGGTTTGACAGCGCCTTTCTTTCCGGCCCATCGAGTGAACGAATACTGGGTGAATCGGACCGGCCGCATTGTGAGGACACCACCGGCGCTCGCGTTTTCATCTGAGGGCAGAAGCCCGTCCAGCCATCGGGACCGGACGGGCGATGTCAGAAAACCCTGGCCACATTGCAGTTGGTCATAGACTCAGCCCAGCGTCACTTTCAGAGCTGCCGCATAATCCACGGCCGGCCGGTACTGCCTCGGCAGTTCAACCCGCAGGCCCTCGCCTGTCTGTTTCCAGTTGAGGCGTTCGCCGGTTCCGATCAACTCGACCCGCGTTATCTTTCCCGGCTGCGTTGAAGCCGACAGGCCGAGAGACTGCACCATGATCGGCTCCGTTGGCCAGCCCAGCACGATCGCGTAGACGACGCTGTTGGCCTTGTTGCGCGTGAAGCGCATGTCCTTCTCGCCCAGTTTGCTGATGCTGTTGCCCTGGAAGGATCCGGCCTTGACGCTGTTGGGCCCTTCGCCATAGACCTTCCACGGACGAGTTTCGTAGATGGCCTCGCCGTTCACCTGCATCCAGGCGGTGATGCCGTCGAGGACCGCGATCTCCTTGCTGTCGATGGTGCCGTCCGGCTTGCCGGGAATGTTGAGGATGAAGGTTCCGTTCTTGCTCACCGTGTCGATCATCCAGTGGATGGCGTCGCGTGGAGGCAGATAGCCTCCGAATTCTCCGGGTTTCTCGTATAACTCCCGGTTGTAATGCCAGTCGCCGATGCAGGTTTCCGACTGCCATGGATATTTCTGAATGTCGCTGGTCAGCCCACGCTCGAAGTCCGCGACCACCGATTTCACCAGGCGCTCGGGTACCTGCTTGACGTTCAGGACGGCTTCCATCCTGCCGCTGTTGGTCCGCAGGCTGTGGTTGTAAAAGTAAGCGCCAACGTTCATCCCGCCCCAGCCGAGGGGCAGCAGGGAATTGTCGAAGTACAGCAGATCGGGGTTGTGCTGATCGATGAGATCGCGAGTGCGATCGTAGAAGTTCTTGACGTAGGAGACATCGGGCAGCGCGTCGAACGGATGCTTCACGCCATAGAGGCGCTGCGGATCGAGGCCCTGCCACCACTGTCCATTCCTTCGCCCGCGGTGAGGTCGCCGTCGTACGGCACGCCCGCCAGCGGGCCGGTTGTGTCCGCGCCGTGCGAAGGCTGGAACCACCACCAGTTGCGCGCCTGGTGCACAGTGACGCCGAAACGCAGGCCCTGTCTGCGCGCCGCGGCAGCCCAGGTGCCGACCACATCGCGATGCGGACCGTGGGCGGCGGAGTTCCACGGCTGGTGCTTTGAGTCCCAGGCATCGAAGCCGTCGTGATGATTGGCGAGAGAGATGAAGAGTTTGGCGCCGGCTTTCTTGTAGCGCGCGATCAGCTCATCGGGATCCCAGTTCAGCAGCGTCCATTGCGCGCAGAGATCTTTGTATCCGAACCGCGACGGCGGGCCGTAATGGTCGATGCTGATACTTGTATTGCCGCTGTCCTTCGATGTACATATTGCGCGCGTACCAATCGCCATCCTCCGGGACGCACTGCGGGCTCCAGTGAGCCCAGATGCCGAACTTGGCGTCCTGGTACCACTCCGGGGCGTCGTACTGCAGCAGCGAATCCCATGTGGGCTTGAAGGGTCCCCTTCCGGCGAGGTCGGCGATTGGAGATTCCATCGGCACGCCGTCCCAGGAGCCGCCGGGTACGGGCAACGGTTCGGGGTCACCCCATGCGGAGGCTTTCCAGGTCGCATTGTTCAGCTTGTCCTGGACGATTTTGCCACCGCTCAGTTTGTAGAAGGTTCGCTTGTTCGGCGGGAGTGCACAGAAGCGGGAGTAGTCCTGTGTGTACTCATTGAATCCGGCCGGCAACTCCGATGAGTTGTCCTGCGCGGTTTGCCCTATGGCTGGAATGGCTCTCGATGCGGCAGCAATCGCCAGAAGTCTGCAAAAATCACGTCGTTGCACGGACTCGCTCCTGTTCTGAAGCGCTGGATCGCGCTTCACCGAACGAAGGTGCGATGGTAACAACCGAACGGATCGTTGTCAACGATACAGTTATCGTTTACCAAGCCGGCCCCCGAGCACCAGGAATTCGCGCATTGATCTGCGAAGGAAGCAGCGTTGGGTTCCAGGCGGACTCAGGACACCGTAACTGGTGAAGGTCCGGTTGGATAAGCGGATTGGAGGAATCATCAGCCGCGGAATCGGCGATCAGGAACTCGGTTCGGACGAGTCTGGAAACCGGCGGCTGGAGGCACGAACTACCAGGCGCGAGCCGATGTGTTCCGTCTTTGGCTTCGTCTGTATCTTCTTGCGGGCAATTCTGAGCGCCAGATCCGCGGCCCGTCTCCCGATGGCTTCGCTGCCCTGATCCACCGAGGACAGCGGCACGCGCAGAAAATCCGAATAGGAGAAGTTACCGCATCCGACGACAGCCATGTCCTCGGGGATTCGCAAACCCGCCTCGAGAATCGCACGCATCGCACCCAGCGCCGAGGGATCGTTGAAGCAGAAAATGCCATCGGGCCTCGGCTGTGCCGCAAGCAGTTTGCTTGCCGCTTCGTATCCGCCCTTTTCTCCCCGCTGATCTCCTGACGCCCCCAATGAAACAATGTGGCCAGGCAGCGGTTTGGTGTTATGGGACGCAAGCGCGCGCTTGTAGCCTTCCAGACGTCCGATCGCGGTGCTGACGTTGGGACCGCGGATGTGAGCGATACGGCGGCATTGCTGTTCGAGCAGGTGGGATGTGGCGAGCATGCCGACCGCGGCGTCATCCACGCCGACGAAATTCGCGTCGAGGCCCTCGAACCGCCGGTCGATGAGAATGTAGGGGGTTTTCTGCTCCTCGATCATGCGGAAGCAGTCCACCGACGATTGGGCCGACGCCACCAGGATCACATCCACTCGCCGGGCCAGAAGTTGTTTGATCTCCTGGATCTCCAGCTCCGGGTCTTCGTCGGAAGAGGAGATGAGAAGACTGTATCCGTGCTTCCGGGTCTCCACCGAGATGGCCTTGGCAATTTCGGCGAAGAATGGGTGGAGCAAATCGGGAACGACCAATCCCAAAGTCCATGTTCGGCCGGTAACCAGGGAGCGGGCCGCGAAGTTGGGCTGGTAGTTCAGCTCCCGCATCCGCTTCAAAACCCGCTTGCGGGTCTCTTCGCCGATGTCCGGGTGGTTTCGCAATACCTTCGAGACAGTGACAACAGAAAGTCCGAGGTCGTTCGCGATGTCCTTTAAGCGGGCTGCCATGAATCGAACGGCTCCTCACGATTCCTGATCAGCGAGAGGGATCTGTACAGAAATGATAGAGTCACCGATTACTTTAATGCTCCGCAGTGCGCCAGTCAATTGAGATTGCCTTCTCACTGCAGGAATATTCGGGCATCGCAACCAGCACGGAACTTTGCTGCGGCAATGGATTACCAGGGTCCGCCCTCTCGCCATGGAAGATGCTCGACCGGGTTCGACGTACACTGTTCACCCAATTATGCGAGGTAGGTCAGCTTAAAACCCCAGGCAAACTGGCCGGGCCGATTGGAAGCATCCTGCAGGCTGTCGGGGATCGAAACGACGAACTTGTGCGTTGCGTCGTGGTGGAACTTCAGCTTTTCAGGATAGCCCAGCAACTCCACGGATTGAACAGGGCGTGAGTCCAGCGAGGTGATCTGGAGCGTTCTGCCCGGCCATTCGGTAACGAAGGTATAAAGAGCGCGGTTGTCTTTGCTGCGTGTGAAGCGCATGTTGTTGCCGTCGGCCCACTCGGTGCCCGGCCGGGGGCGCGTGCCATAGATGCCTTCTCCATTCACGCGCAACCACTGCCCGGTTTCTTTAAGCTGGCTGATGGCTGTAGGGTGAAAGCTGCCCATGCCGCTCGGACCGACGCCGACCATGAAGTTGCCGCCCTTGGCGGTGATGTCGACCAGATTACGAACAATCCATTCTGCGCCTTTGTATTTTGAAGGGTCGCTCTCATAGGAAAATGACCGTCCGAGTGGATAAATTACGAACCACGGCATCTTCGTGGCCTCTTTGGACGCTGGAACAAATCGTTCTGGAGTATAGTAATCGCCATAATTCCCAATACCCCGTGCGCGCAGCATAACATCCGGCTGGATGGTCCGCAGCTTCAGGATAGTGTTGCGCATCTGCGGCCAGAGACTCGGCCCCCAGAAGATATCCAGTCCCAGCATATCGATGGTGCCGTATCTCGTGAGTAACTCGGTAAGCTGGGTCCGATGACGCTCCACCATGCGCCGGACTTGCTGCGGAGTGGGATCCGGCACGACCACCAGGTGACCGTCCATCCTCTTCTTCATCCCGTCCCAGAATTCCTGTGTCGTGCCGTTCGATGGCTCCCAGCCCCAGAGCTTCGGCGAAGACGGAACCTGCAGCGGATGCCAGCCGTACGGGCGGAAGTCGGCGTCGTACCAGTCGGAATGGGAGAAATAGAGATCGATTTTGATCCCGCGTTTGTGCGCAGCCTGGGTAAGTTCGCGAACTACGTCGCGCCGGAACGGCGTCTCCATGATGCTGTACGCAAGGTCGCACTCCTCGATGCGAGGGCCGCCAGGCGCGGTCCAGTTGGCCCGATTGCGCACCCGGGTCTTCGTATCGAACATTGAGAAACCCTCGTGATGCTTGCTGGTAAAAGCGAACATCTTCATCCCGGATTCCTCGCACAGGTTCATCCATGCATCTGCGTCGAATTCGTGAGGATTCCATGAGCGGAAGGCCTGGTTGTACGACTGGCGCTTTTCCAGCGGAAGGGTGAGAAAGGGCCAGGATTCATTGGGCCTGCCGTAGATCGAGTAGAGGCCCCAATGGATTCTCAGGCCGAACTTCATGTCCCTGAACGCTTCGACCGCCCGATCGGAAGCCCATTGATACCGATGAACCGGGACTTCTTCGATGTACGATCTGGAGCGCTGGTAGTCGGCGTCGGTCGGCGGCAGACGATGCTCGATTGGAGGCTCATCGTCCTGCGCCCATGCGCGGAGAGGGAAAGAGGAACTGAAAGAGGCGGCGCCTGTGCCAACAAGAAACTCCCGGCGATTCATAGCTTGTCCTTTGAGAGTCGATTGGAAGCGGCCTCGACTCTGTAGGCAGGCTACACCGAGCGCGCGGCGTCCGTGCAACCAGGAAATCTGGCTCGCGCTTTCTTCATCGACGTTAATCAGCCGGAACGGATGCCGCTCGGTTCAGGAAGACGGCCTCGCGCCCGGAGGAGGCGAGTGCTTTACCGGAGCCGGCCTGGCGACGGCAGGGTCAACGATGCCTTTACCTTCGAGCACGTTGTAGTGGTGATCCGCAGCTATATCTTTCAGATCCTCCACCAGTCCCGAAGGCCAATGAATCTCGACCTTGTCTATCTTCGTGGCGCTGCCCAGCCCGAAATGCAGGCGCAAGTCATTCTGCGAAAGATAACTCCCTCCGCTGTGGACTTCGTCGGTTTGGGTTACGCCTCCTGCGACGATCTCGATGCGTGCGTTCAACGCGAGGCGGTTGCTCTTTGTACCATCGAGTTCGAAGCTCACCCAATGCCGTCCAGGGATGCCGTGATTGCGGAGAATCATCGGCTGGCCGTCCAGATCCTCGACGACGATGTCCATGTTGCCGTCGTTGAACAAGTCGCCGACGGCCAAGCCGCGCGAGACGCGGCGCTCGGTGATGGCGGGACCGGCCTCATCGCTGGCGTCGCAGAAGGTGCCATCCTTCTGATTCATCTCGAGAATCTTCGGCTGGCGATAGCCGCCGCCGGACGGCAGCTGATCGACCTGAGGATA
Organism: uncultured Acidobacteriaceae bacterium; assembly: GCA_963796895.1. Taxonomy (GTDB): domain Bacteria; phylum Acidobacteriota; class Terriglobia; order Terriglobales; family Acidobacteriaceae; genus Palsa-343. The sequence continues at coordinate 745,301 of CAWCNN010000006.1, read as the reverse complement.
GACATGACCGGTGACCGCGATCAGATCCTCCCAGCCATCGTTGTCGAGATCGACGAAGGCGGTTCCCCACTTGACCCACGGCAGGGAGGGAAGCGCAACGCCGGCAGGATAGGAAACTTCATCGAAATTCCAGTTGCCTTCATTCTTATAGAGAAGGCTGTTCTCGTCGGTGAAATTCGTGACATAAATCGAAGGGCGCCCGGTGTGGTTGTAATCGCCAAGAGCGATACCCATGGAAGCCTGTTCGGAACCGTCTTCGCTGACGGCGGTGCCGGACTGCAGGCCTATCTCGTCAAACTTTCCGTTATGGAGGTTTTTATAGAGGTACTTGGGAGTTGAGTCGTTCGTAATGTAAATGTCCGGCCATCCGGTGTCATTAAAATCCGCCCAAACCACGCCAAGGCCGTAATATCCGTCGGGATCATCGACGCCGGCGGCTTTCGATACGTCGGTGAAAGTTCCATCGCCGTTGTTATGGAAGAGCGAGTCGCCTGCGCCGCGCAGACCTCTCGGGCCGCACTGAACATCGAGGCCGCGGTACTTGCAGAAGGAAGCGCTTCCGAATTTGGGCAGGTCGGTCAGGTGGAAATCGACGTAATTAACCACCATCAGATCCACAAAGCCATCGCGGTCGTAGTCGCCGAAGGAGGCGCCGGTGGAGTAGCGTCCATCGCTGACGTGCGCGTGGGCCGTCACATCGGTAAAAGTTCCGTCGCCGTTGTTGCGATAGAGAACATTGCCGCCGAGACAGGTGATGTAGAGGTCGGGCCAGCCGTCGTTGTTGTAATCGCCGACGGCGCCACCATCGGCAAGACAGGGCGTGTTGAGTCCGGATTTGGCGGTAACGTCGGTAAATGTGCCGTCGTGGTTGTTATGGTAGAGCGCGCCGTGGGCAGGGACGCCTTTCAGCGCCTGGGCGACAGTAGGCTGATTGGTGAAATAGATATCCGGCCAGCCATCGCGATCGTAGTCGATAAGAATGACGCCGCCGCTCATCGATTCCATGATGTATTTCTTGTCCGGATCGGAGGCGTGCTGAAAAGTGATGGCGGTGGTAGCGGTGATATCCACGAGCTGCGGGATGGGGCGCCCCGTACATTTCGTCATTCTGCCGCCGGGCGGAGGAGCGGAAGGAGCCGGATGGCCTTCACCCATCTGCGCCTGCGCAACGCTCAGTACACAGACAGCAACAACAACAGGCTGCAGGATTCTCACAAGAAGAGAGAGCAAACGAATCGGATCCTTTCTCAGTGGGTGTGCTGTTTGAGCGCCGCGGCAATGCGTTCGCGCGACTGCGCTTTCATCGCCTTATAGATTGCCAGTTCACGATCCGCGTCGGCGGTCCTGCCCAGCTTCCGCCAGGCAGACTGTAACTGATAGTGGATGTAATCCTTGTCCGGGTTCAACCTGGCCGCCACCTGGAGATGCTCGGCAGCGTTCGCGAGATCGCCGCGGTCGAGCAGGATCTTGCCTGCTTCGTACTGCGCGTTGACATAGCCTGGATCGGCTGCAATGACTTTCATGTAGAGGGTCAGGGCGTCATCGGTCTTTGATTGTTGCTGATCGACAAAGCCCAGGTGATAGATGGCGTCGAGATCGCCGGGATTCAGATTCAGTTCTTCCTGAAATTCCTTTGCGGCCTCGGGCCAGTGCACCCAGCGAATGTAAGCGAGGCCTTCGTAGAAATGGGCTTTGGGCAATGTGGGATCGGAAGCGATCGCCCGATCGAGGGTGGCAATGGCGCGGGCAAAGTCGCCAATCTCGGTCCAGAGTTGTCCCACGAGGAGCAGGGTCTCAGGTGCGCGCGGTTCGGTTTCGTATGCGCTGAGGACCTCGGTGGCCTTTTTCATGTCGCCGGTGCGTGCCAGGGAAGCAGCCCACGCATAACCGACTTCGCCGTCGGTCATCCCGGGCGGCCCCAGAGTCTGGAAGGTGAGGACAGCGTCGGGATACTTATCGGTGGCAAAGTAAGAGAGGCCAAGCATAGCGCGCAGCGGTGAAGAAGAAGTGTCCTGCTGCAATGCTGCGGAGAGGCCGCGCGAGGCTTCGGCATAGTCCTTGGCGCGAAAGGCGCAGAGACCGAGGTTCTTTTCCAGCCCCGGCAAGGAGTTATCCCAATGCTCGGCCTGCTGGTAGAAGCCCAGAGCTTCGGGATAATTCTTTTGAATTGCGTCGGCGGTGGCGAGGTCATTGAAGGCCAGAGCCAGGACGGATTGCAGCGCTTTCTCGCGTCGATTCGCGCCGGCAAGCTGGTCAGGAGTGAGGCCGTGGTTTCCGCCTGGATCGTCGGCGTTCTGCACGGCCGGGACTACAGCATCTTCCTGTTTGCGCGACAGCGGGACAACGGCCGCAGCTCCCATATCGCCTTTGGCGGCCATGATTTTGCTCACGTCCTGCTGCGTCTGTTGCATGATTTTGTTCTGCAGTTCGCGCGCCTTGGCGGCGTACATATCGGCTTCCTGACTGTGGCCGCTCTGCGACTCGATGCGCGCCAGATCCACGTAGGCGCGTCGGATCTGATAGTTGGTGCGCTCCTCATCGCTGCCCGTCAGCTGGATAGCCTTCTTCATCATGACTTCGGCGCGATCCATTTTGTTTTCGGCGTAGGCATTCATACCCAGATAAAGCGGCGGGTCAGGTGAAGTCGGATCGATACGCTCAGCTACAGCAAGATACTTGTCAGATACGTCGTAGTTACGCTCGCCGGAAGTCGTAAGGCCGAGCATGTAGTTGGCCAGATAATCGTTGGGGTAGAGTTCGGCCTCTTTCTGAAATTCGGTCTCGATCTCGGGGGTGGGTTTCCAGTCGCGCATATAGAGTTGCGCGAGGCCGAGGAAATAGTGGGCATGGGGGGTACGGGGATCGACGGCCAGCGCGCGCCGAAACTCGCGCACTGCTGCATCCATATCGTCACCGTCGCGATAGGCACGACCCATGAGCACGTGCAGAGAGCCGCTGTCGCCGGCGATCTGCTTCATCTGCGCGAAGACTTCGGCAGCGCGCCGCTTGTCTTCGGGGCGCTTGGTCTGCAGGAGACACTCGGCCAGAGGATAGAGGTTGTCGATGGAAGGCTGGGCCTGAGCGATCTCGGTGAAGGGTTCGAGCGCCTCGACGTAGTCGCCTTTCTGGTCCAGAGCGCTGGCGAGGAGGCGGTCGATGTGCAGGTTGTGCGGATCGGCGGCGCGCGCTTTTTGCGCAATGGCGATGGCCTGATCGAGATGGCCGGAGCGAAACTCTGCGTATCCGAGGGATTCGTCGGCGCTGGGGGTGTCCTCGAAGGCCAGGGAATTGCGGTAGAGATCGATCGAGGCCGGATAATCCGATTCGACGAGTTTGAGGCCGGCCAGTTCGCGCATCGCGGAGGCGATGACCAGCCGATTGGCGGCGATCACGGCGTTGGGGTCCCGTACATTCCGGGCTTGTTCTGCAGCGGTAAGACGCGACTGCAACTCATCGGATGCAGCCGCGTTGTGCGTGGAGGGGGCCCGCTGAGAGCTTTGAGGGGAGGCCGCGAGGCAGGCGGCGGCTACGACGAGGACGAGCGCAAAACCTGCAGTGCGACGGAAACACTCCGGAGAATGTCTGATCCTTGCGAAAAGCGGATAGGAAAACAACCTCATGGAGAAGCGGGGGCTTGGAGTAATTCTAAAGCAAAAGCAGCTGCGGAGCCCTGGAAGGGGCTCCGCAGCTGCGTTTCGGAACGAGATGAATCCTCTTGGGCTTCTCGCGTTCAGAACGAGAAGGTCAGAGAGTATTGCAGCTCGCGGTTACCCTTGGCAGTTTGTACAGTGGTTGGCTGCCCCAGGGTGCCCGTGTTGTTGAGGTTCGAAGATGCACTGCCATAGGAGGTAATGACCGGATTGGAGGCAGAGCATGGAGCGTTTCCGCAGGCAATGACGGAGGGCGCGAATCCTTCGCCCTCGAGGCCGGCACTATTAAAGTTCGGGTGGTTCAGCAGGTCGAAGAAGTCCATGGCAAACTTGACCCGGTACTTCTCCTTAATCTGCCAGTTCTTGGCCATCTGGGCATCCCAGTCCGTAGTCGGAGCGCCGTAGCAGTAGCCGCGATGCTCGATGTTGGCAGGAATCGTGCCCAGAGTGTAGCCGACCAGAGTGAAGGCGCCCTGGTTCAGGACGTTCGAGGCTTTCTCATTGAGGTTGCAGCCGCGCCCGGTGACCAGCGGCCGGTTGTTGCCGACATAACCGGTACCGATGAGTTGGCTGATGGTCGCGCCCGGGTTGTTTGCATCGCTGTAGCCGCCATTCGAGAAGATGGTAAGCGAACTGCCGTGCGCAGCGGTGAAGATGCTGTTCGCTTCCCAACCGCCCAGCACCTGCTTGACGAGCATGTTCTGTCCCGCGAATTTCGGCAGGTAGTACACCTCGTTTAAGACGAAGATGTTCGGACGGTTGATGTTGGTGTTGCCTTTGTCGAGGGCGCTATCACCGTTGACGGTCACGATTTCCTGGTTGGCTGTGCCGGAGGAGTTATCTTCCTCAACATCGCCAACGGAGTGTCCCCAGGTGTAAGCCGCCTGGAAGGTGGAGGCACCTATCTGCGAGCGGAACAGGGCCTGCAGCGAGTGGTAGGAAGCATGGCCCTCACGCTGGAAGCCGTTGATCTGTGAGAAGTTGAAGGCCGGCCGCCAGGGATTGACGCCGGTGCCGTTGCCGCTGAATACGGCATCGACCCAGTGCGACTGCGGTACCGGGTTGAACTGCAGCATCGAGGTCAGGTGGTTGCCTACGTTGCCGACGTAGCCGACTTCCAGCGAGGTATTGCGCCGGAGCTCCTGCTCGAGGGTGGCGTTCCACTGCCAGCTGTTGGGAGTGACCGCCTTGGGAATGCGGGCGAAGTTCGGGGAGACCGATCCGCCGGAGAATCCCGAAGCCGTGGTGCAGCCACCGGTGGTGCAGGTCCAGCTCGTGGAGGTATCCATGGGACGGTTGGAGCTGGCCGACAGCGAGAACGGCGCACCCTTTTCCATGCCTTCGTCCTGCCCGACCATTTCTCTCTGGTAGAACTGGCCGGCACCGAGGCGCAGAGCGGTTTTGCCGTTGCCGAAGATGTCCCAGGCAATGCCGACGCGTGGAGCGATATCGTGATTGCTCTGCGGGATCAGGGCATTGTTCTGGCCCTGCGTTCCGTTGGAGAAACTCAGGGGGATACTGAGGCTTTGCATCAGCTTGTTGGCGGCCTGGCAGGGTTGCGTGCCGGGCTGAACGACGAGGCCGTTGCAAACATCGCTGGGGTTGGTGGCTGCCTCGCTGGCGCTCCAGTTGGCCAGACTCCAGTTCGCCCACTGATTGTCATCCGAATAGGGTTCGCGGTAGAAGGACCAGCGCATACCCAACTCCGCGGTGAGACGCCGGTTGATCTTCCATGAGTCGGCGACATACCACTCGATGTCATGCCATTTGACCTTGGCAAGAACATCGGTGCTTCCTTCGCTGATGTTGTTGAAGACCTGTGGAGAGGTTCCCGTGCCCGGTACCAGGATATTGGCCAACGGGTTGTTGGTGTTGACGCAGGCGGGAAGGCCCGCAGTCGGAGTTGCTGGCGCTCCCGTCTGCCCTGATGCGCAATAGACGCCACCGGGAAGGGTCGGACGATCGGCGCCATTGCCGCTGTCTTCTACCTTGATGTTGTTACTCAGGAAGACGCCCGCCTTCAGGGTGTGGTTGCCCATCACCTTCGACAGGTTGTCCTGGACGGTGTAGAGATCTTCATAGTTGTGATAGGGAGCGATGTTCCAGAATGACGCTGCGCCCTGGTACGAACCGTAAGGGTTCAATCCGCCCCAGCCACCCAAAAACGCATCCGCTTCCTTGAGAGAGGAGGGGAAGGTCGCCGGATAGGCTTTCTGGATCGCGGGAACGATGCTGGCGCGGGTTCCACCGAGGGTCGTGATGATGGCGTTGTGGCCGTAGCCGAACTCCACGTCGTTGATCATGCTGTTCGAGATGGTTGTGCTCAGCTTGGCCATCACACTCTTGGAAGGCTGGTTCCAGGCCGACTGCACGGTCGGGAAATCGGATTCACCCCAGAAGGAATCGCCAATGTTGGGCGTTGGGTTGGACCACGAGTCCTGCGTCCAGCGCAGTGTCGCACGGTTGTTCTTGTTGATGTCCCAGTCCGGGCGAACGTTCCACTCGCTCCAGTCCAGCGGATTGTTAATGGCTGAATTCCAGTTGAAGCCTCTGGAATTCACCTGGGTTTGATCGGTTTTATAGTTGGCGGTTGGGTAGAACTGTGCGAGCAGCCCACCTGCGGCATCGGGAGTCACCGAGAGCTTGTTCGGAGTGCCCAGCCAGGCCGGGAAACCAGGGTTACCACCGGCGCCGGGGACGGCGGCTCCGCACTGATCACTACTCGCGGTGCCGTACCCGCTGAAGTCGCCTGCGTCTTCGGCCGCCGTGGGCACACAGGCACCAAAGGCACCGCCGCGGATTTCCTTGTTCCACTCCTGGTTCCACCACAGGAAGAGGTGGTTTCTCATGACGGGACCGGCAATGAAGTAGCCGTAGTCGTTGCGGCGCAGCTTGGCTTTGCCGACATTGAGCTGATTATTGAAGTAATTGTTGGCGTCCAGCACATCGTTGCGGCCCGCGTAGAAGAAGCCGCCGTGAAAGTCGTTCGAGCCGGAGCGGGTGGTGATGCTGATAATCGCACCGGAGGCCTGTCCGTATTCCGCACCGAAGGAGTTGCGGATCATCTTGAATTCGGCGATGGTGTCTGTCGCGGGATAGATGAGGATGGTGCGGTTGGAGCCGACGTCGTTGTTGTTAACGCCGTCGACCAGGAACAGGTTGTTGGTATAGGGATTGCCGTTAACGGAGAAGTTGACTCCGCCTTCGAGTCCCTTATCCTGGCCGTTGAACGAAGCTGCGGGGCTCACGCCGGGAGAAAGCTGGGTGAGACCAACAAAGTTTTCGCCGTTCAGCGGCAACTCGCGCACCTGCTGGCCCGAAACCACTTCGCCGACTGAGGCTGAGGTGGTTTCCACCTGCACCTGGTCCGCCTCGACGGTCACGGTTTGGGTCGCGGCGCCGGGAGAAAGGGACGCATTGACGCTGGTGGTACTGGAGACGTGGACTTCCACCGCCTCGGCACGGAACTCCTTGAAGCTAGGGGAATTGATGACGACGGTGTAAGTCCCGATGGGGACCTGAGCCAGCGTATAGGCGCCGATGGAAGAAGTCGTCGCGGTGAAACTGGCGTTCGTCGCATTCGATGTGGCCGTGACCTTCGCCCCGACGATGGCGGCGCCGGTTGCATCGGTCACATTGCCGACAATGGTTCCGTAGTAGGCCTGGGCGTGCGAGACGGCCGGAACCGTCGCCAGCGCAAGAATTGTAATCAGCGTGCAGAGCGCGCCACCACCGAGGGGCACAACTCCGCTCTTTCTCAACCACCCTGCTTTCATAGAGCCTCCTGCGAAAAGTCTTGCCGGTACTTCTGTTTTGTTAACTCTGTCTGAACCGCCGTGAGCCGCAGCCGCGGGTGGTTCAGGGAAGTCTGATATCGATATCATCCCGAAGCATAAAAATTAGCCCTAACGGCCGATCATCAAGTGATTTTGCGCTTCGTACGATCGATATCGAAGAACTGGGACCGTTACCGGAATCCCGGGTACAGCTTTCAAAACCTCCCCATATTCGGCCTGAGGAACGGGATTGTCAATACTTTTTCCCCTACAAAAACGTTTTTCTGGAGGATTGGATCGAACCGCCACTCTTCCGGGCCGGCGAGCGGACTCTGAAAACGTTTCCCGGAATCGGGCAAATCCGGCATCATGGGAACGACAGTTCGGGACACCGGACCACGATCATCGAACGCAGGCGGGGAACCCGGGACCGAGGACAGTGCATGGCGGACAAATCACAACGCAACACGACAATGGCCGATGTTGCCCGCCTGGCTGGCGTTGGCAAAATGACGGTTTCCCGTGTCCTGACGGGAAGCGCGAGCGTTTCCCGGGAGACGGCCGAGCGCGTCTATCGCGCCATCCGGATTCTCAACTACCAGCCGAACGAGGTCGCCCGGAGTTTGCGAGCCGTCAGCTCCAAAACCATCGGCGTGATTGTTCCCTATCTTTTCGACCCATTCTTTGCCACCTGCGCACATGCCATCTCGGCAGTCGCAAAGGCACACGGTTACTCCGTGATTCTGACCACTTCCGACGAGAACGCGGAGATCGAGCAGCGAGAAACCACGTCCATGCTCCGGCGCCAGGTGGACGGCCTGGTGATCATTCCAGTTTCGAACAACGACCGGTACTACAACAGCGAGGCCTTTACGCGGGTTCACGTCGTCACGCTGGACCGGCCTGCGTCGGGCTCGCGCTTCGATTCGGTTCTGGTTCCCAATCGTGCCGGCTCGATGCAGGCGGTAAGGCATCTGATCGGCCACGGTCATCGGTCGATTGCCTTTCTGGGCCTGAGCAAAAAGCTCTACACCATGAAAGCCCGCTATGCCGGCTATCGCGATGCAATGCTGGAGGCGGGCCATCTGGCTGCTCCCTATGTCGACTGCGAATCGCAGGAAAAGACCGTTGCTCTCGTTCAAGCCATGCTGGACAGCCAACAGCCGCCCACGGCTTTGTTTGCTGCCAACAATCTAACCATGCGCTTCGTTCTGCATGCGCTCAGCGCAGCCGGAGTTCAGATCCCCTGCCAGATGGCAATCGCAGGATTCGATGATTTCGAGATGGCAGACGTTCTCCAACCCCCGCTCACCGTGATCCGGCAGCCCATCTATGAACTGGGCCAGGTCGCCGCCAACCTTCTTTTTGAGCGTATCTCCGGCAGCCGGTCGGCAGGCGGCGGGCGCCGCGTGATCATGCCACTCGAACTGGTGCTACGGCGTTCCTGTGGATGTCATTCCGGCGATTCAGAGGCTGGCAGCGAAACCGCATCCACAACGACCCGGATCGGAGCCCGCGAAGACGAAGTTGCCGCGCGCGCTGCGGAGGTTTCACTCATCGTTTGACCTGGAGTTTCCTCTCCGTCTCAGTCTCCAGGTTAGTGATGAGCGGCCTGGGTCAGCTGCTTCGCTGTCTCGAAATTGCGACGAAGCTCAGGATCCTGCGGGAGCAGGACCAGTGCCGCACCAAGCCTTTCGCGCGCTGCGTGCACGTCGCCGTTCTTCAGAAGCAATTCTCCCTCACTCCGCAGTGCCTTTCCTGACTCGGGATGCGTGCGCATTACCTCGCGAAGGATAGCTTCGGCTTCCGATCGACGCCCTGTGGAGAGAAGCGCCTCGGCCAGCAGTGCCCGCGCTTCGGCGACTTCTTCCGAAGCGGCAGTACTCGCTTTCGACTCCTGCTCGAATGCTTTGGCCGCTTCGACTCCGTTGCCCTTTTCCAGATCGATATCTCCAAGCACGCGCAGTGCTTCAGAATTCTGAGCGTCGTGGGCCAGCGCCGATTGAGCCAGCGCGGCCGCACGATTGACGTCGCCAAGGTCGAGCTGGGCCGCCGCTGCGCGCGCCCTGGCGTCGGGATCGGAGGCAGTGCCATCGAGTTCCGCGAGTGCAATCGCCGCGCCGGTTCTGTCGCCTGCGCGTGCGAAAGCCGCCGCCGCCGTGGCAGCCATCAGCGGCCGGGACGACACTGCCGGACCAACCACCTTAAATGTCGCGGCCGCAGCGGCGTACTCCCCATTCGCAAACTGTGCAAGTCCGAGATAGGCGCGAGCCGTCACATCGTCCGCATGCCCGGCGACCCACTTCCGGAGTGCCTCTTCGCTTTCCCGGTAGGCGTGGCTCATCAGCGCCGAGAAGCCGAGGTTGCGCATCACTGGATCCAGCGAAGGATCTTCGCCAGCGGCGTACCGGAAAGGCACAACGGCGGCGGCGTACTCGTGCCGGCGAGCGAGCGCCGTGCCCCAGTCGTTCAGACTGTTCGCCGCCAGTTCGCGCACCTGCTGGGCCGTTGCGTGAATCCCGCTTGTGTCGTCGGCCTTCTGCCCGGATGGAGAGGGAGTGCGCGCCGATGCCGCCATCGCTCCGCGAGCAGCATCGGGACTGAACGCCATCGTATTGGCCTGCGCCTGCGCCCCAATCTGCTGACGTAGCGTTTCCTCTTCTGCCGCATGCGCGGGATCGGGCGGCTTGCCCTGTTCGTTGGCGATCGCGTCGAGCGTGAGCAGCGCAAGCCGCACTTGCGCGGGCTGAGCGTTCTCCCTGCTCTTTGCCAGCAACAAATACTGTTCGAGCCTCTGCTCGGCATCCGCAAGCCGGTCCTGTTCATAGCTGTTCATTCCCAGCTGATACCAGGGCTGGGGTGCGGAGGAGTTGTCGGTGGCCGCAGCGCGAAGATGTTGGTCCGCCGCATCGAAGTCGTGATACTGCGATTGAATCATCCCGAGGGACAGATTGCTGCCGTAGCCGCTGGGATCGAGACGCTGAGCAGCCGTGAATGCGCGCAGGCTCTCTTCGTTATAGCCAAATTCGTTGAGGGCCCACCAGGCCATGCCCAGAGCGATCTGTGCATCCCTGGAATTGGGATCGATCTCCACCGCACGGTTCGCCTCCTGCACAGCCCCATCCAGATCCGAGTTGTCCGCCATCGTCTTTGAGATCTGGATTCGCAATGGAACGCTGTCGGGACGCGTGCCGACAATATGATCTGCGAGGTCCGCAGCCTGCGCCGTCTCGCCCGATGTCAATTCAGCACGGAGAAGCAGGAGCGCGGTCGGCAGGTCGGCGACCATGCGATCGGACGAGGGAAGGGAAGTGATCGCCTGGCGGCAGGCATCGTCCTTCGAGTCCATCGCCGCCAGCTTGCGCAGCGAAGCCATCGCCAGCGCGCGGCTGTAAACGAGAGCTGTGTCCGGGTTGCCGGAATGGATGGCTTCCTGCTGGGCTACGATCAGCGACTGCAGCGCCGGTCCAAAGAGACCGGGCTCGGCCGGTGCGTTGCCCGGGGCTGTCTGCGCTGCCGCCACCGGAGGAATCAAGGACACGGCCAGGCAAATAGCCAGGCGATTACGGAGAATCCGACCAAAGCCAGTGTGCCGGATCATCACGTCAGTCCGGGAATCCGGCTTCCGATTTCACAATCCGAATGTCGTGATCGGAGAAGGCATAATGCATACCGACCAGCGTGATTTTAGGCATATGGCACGTGGTGCAGTGATCCTTCGCGACCGGACAAGCGGGCTGCCGCGCAGCGGCCGAGGCTGCGGAAACCGGGCCACCCGCGTGGCAGCGGAAGCAGGCAGCGTCGTAAGCGGCCGCATTCTTTTCCAGCGGCTGATGCGGGTTATGGCATGCGAAGCAGGTGAGACGCGCGTCGCCGTTCTGACCCCAGCAGCGGCTCTTTTCCAGACGATAGGCCGGGAACCGCACCGTCGGCTTGCCGACGAAACCCATTAACGCAACATCCTTCGGCGTGCCGTGGCAGGCTCCGCAAAAATCAACCGACGCCGCAGGGGTCAGGTGCGCCGGATTGACGATGCTCACATCCTCCCAGTTACCTGATTTCTGCGCCTCGCTGTGTGCGCGGCCCGGCCCGTGACAGCCCTCGCAGGTGATGCCCGGCTGAAAATGGGCGGCAGTCAGCGGTTCGGTCGTGGTCAGCGCGCTCGCGTGGCAGGCGTAGCAGGTGCGCGCTTCGAAGCCGGCGACCCTGCGCCCCAGAGCATTGTCCAGGGTTGCAGGCGCATCGGCCAGGCGCCCCGGAGTCTGATCAAAGCCATGCATCGATCGGTAATAGTTGAAGCGGCTTTCGTAGAGTTGTCCCTTATCCCACCAAACATAGCCCTGAGCAATCTCTCCGGATCCGAACGCCCACTGTACCGGCGCCGCGATGCCGTGCGTCCCGTCGCTGACTACGAGCGTGACGCCCTTCGTGTGGTTCAGGTTGTAGCGATAGGCTCCATACCTGAAGATGGTTCCGCTGCGTGCGTTCACAAATGGTGAATCCGCAGCCGCCATCATCGTCTGGGCCATCTGGGTTTCCACCTGCGTGTGCGCGATGGCGGCGTGACATTCGGCGCACGTTTTTTCGCCCACGAACTGCGAGTCATCCGCGACCTCGCGGGTCGGCCACCATGCCATTTGTTTCAGATGCTCGCGCGTGGTTGCAGGAGCTTGATCCCCGGCTGCGTCGGGAGCGAGCGCGTGCGCGGCCGCAAGCACAGCCATGCTTAATACGAGCAGTAACGAATTCCAGCCTGCAGCACGCATCAGGGGAGACAGTTATCCACCCTACCAGCAGACGCGGCGACGGTCCATCGCTTCTACACGAGGATGAGCTGTCGGAGCCGAGCTATCTGGAGGCGCTTGGCGGAACGACTTTTTCCAGTTGGCTCACTTGTTGTTTTACGAGCTCGGTATTCGGGCCCGGAGACATGTAGGTCAGACAGTTTCGCAGGTGCAGCAACGCATCCGCATAATCGCCGCGTGCGGCGAGGATGACGGCGAGCATCTGTTCGGTGTTCTGCACTCGATGGCCGGGATCCATGGCCATCGCGGTTTCAGCGCTGGTTTCGGCCTGGGTGCGATTCCCCAGGTTGAAATTGGCGACCGCGCTGTAATACCAGATTTCCGGTGTGCCTGCCGGATCGAGTTGCAAGGATTTTGTAGTGGCATTCGCCACATCCTGCCACTTCTTCTGCGCAGCCGAAATCGAGGCGATGCCTTCATACGGCGGCAGGTAGCCTGGATCGTCGGCAACTGCTTTCTGATAGGCGCTCAGGGCCTGCGCTGGGTTGTCGGCCTCTTCCAGTTTTCCGAGGTGATACCAGGCCTCAGCAAATTTCGGATCGAGGCTCACGGCCTTTTCCAGATGATGGCGCGCGCTCGATGCATGGCCGGAGAGGTCGTCCCCATGGGCTTTCTCAAACTCCTTCAAGGCATCGGGCGAAGCCGATTCTGTCGTCGCGCTGGTGATGGAACCCGCGGCGTGCTCGTCGCGCTGCAGCTTGATGGTTCCCAGGGAAGGGTCGTCGACCACGGTGCGGTTGGCAATGTTCAGCGGCTTGGACGTGAAGCCTTCTACCTGAGCATTGACCGCGCAACCGATCAGTTGCGTGGGTGCGGTGTGATCCGCGTCCTTCTTCTGCGAAAGCACTTCGCTGCTTTTTCCTGGAGGAACAATCTCGAAACCGCCCTTGGGATCGGCGATGCTGTTGTACCGCACCTTCCCGTCGCAGGTCACCACGACAGGGATCGTCATCCAGGGCAACTTACCATTCGCCATTTCGACCTTGCCGTAGAATCGCATGCTTCCGGATTGCCTGTTCACGAGTTGGTTGAAATTGGAATACTTGCCAACGTCGGTGGCTGCCTCAGGGCCGGCACTGGCGGCCGATGCGGGATTCGCCTGTGCGAGAAGAGCAATGGAAGGAGAAAAACCTGCCAGAAGAGAAACAACGGCCACCAGCGAACGGCGTTTCATACAGATTCACCTGATCCGCCCGGATTATACTCCGCCGCCTGCCGGGGAATTCGCCTAAGCAGCGCCAGTCATTCGCGGCTAGCTCCACTTGCCTGAGCCTTCGGTAATCGTGATGTACCGGTTGAGAGGCAGATCGGTGAAGCGCTCCACGGCGCCGCTGGGCTGCGGCCAGTGGATCTCGAGGCTGTCGATCCTGGGGTGCTGGCCGATCCCCATCACGATGCGTGGATCGTGGGAGGAGAGGAAGCTGCCTCCGGCGATCTTCACTCGCGAGCGCTTCCGATCTCCGGCCTGCCAGATGGCTTTCGCTCCCACCGCATCTCGATTGCATTTGCGCCCGACGAGACGAACGCCCAGCCAGTTGTTACGCCGCCCCACCTCGTTATGCAGCAGCAGGGGGGCCTCGTTGTTGTTGAGGATAAGAACATCGATTCCACCGTCGTTGTCGAAATCGCCGACGGCAAGGCCGCGTGCGGGAAACGTCCGCGTGAACAGCGGGCCGCTTTCGGCGCTGACATCACGAAAGAGCTTGCCTTCGCGGTGGAAGAGCAGCAGGCGCTGGCGCCACTGGATCATCCCCGATGCTTCGTCCAGCAGATTGTCGGGAAAACCGTTCGCGGCGAAAAGATCGATATCGCCATCGTTGTCGTAATCGATGAATTTGCTTCCCCAGCCGCTCATCCAGCGAGTCGGCATAGCAATCCCCATCCGAGCTGCCACATCGGTGAAGGTGTCGTCGCCGTTGTTCTGATAAAGGGAAAAGAACTCCTCATCGATGTTGGCGATGAAGAGATCCATCCAACCGTCCTGATTGAAATCGGCAGCGTCGACGCCCATGCCGGAACGAGCGCGTCCATCCCGGCTGTACGCGACATCGGCCTGCAGGCCCACATCTTCGAACTTCCCTCCCCGGTTCATCAGCAGAAAGTTGGGCACCGTATCGTTGGAGACGAACAGGTCGATGCGGCCATCGTTATTGACATCCGCCGCGACCACGCCCCAGGACTTTCCGAGATACTGCGCGATACCCGCCGACTTGCTCACGTCGGTAAATGTGCCGTCGCCGTTGTTGTGAAACAGGAAACTGGGTTCGGGATCGAAGGTCGTTGGGATGCAGTAGTGGCGACGCCCGGCAGCATCGACCGCACAGCCTCGCGTCAGGTCCAGCCTGGCAAACTGGCATACGAAGAGATCCAGCCTCCCGTCGTTGTCGTAGTCGAACCACACAGCGCTGGTACACCATCCAGCCGCCGCGACGCCCGCCTGCTGCGTGACATCGGTAAAGGTTCCATCGCCGTTGTTGCGATAGAGGGCGTTGCCGCCGCACTGCGTGACGTAAATATCGGGAAAGCCATCGCCGTTGTAATCGCCCACGGCGACGCCCATGCCGTAGCCGGTTCCGGGCACTCCCGCCTGTTCCGTCACATCGGTGAACGTTCCGTCGCGATTGTTGCGATAGAGTGCGTTCCGCAGCGGATGGGGCGGGGTAAAGAAGTTCGACTTGCCGCTGTTGACGAGATAGATGTCCATCCATCCATCGTTGTCGTAGTCGAGGAAGGCACAGCCCGCGCCGCTGCTCTCGGGGAGGTATTTTTGCTCAGATCGGCCCGCATCATGCACCCAATGAATGCCGCTCTTTGCGGCAGGGACTTCCACGAAAGGCCAGGCATTCGCCGGAACCGCAGCGTGTGCGAAAGGACTGGTTTGCAGCACCGAGCCCGCAGCGGCCAGTCCCATGGTTCCCAGCAGTGTGCGACGAGACAACGTCTTCGAGAGGAGCCTGACGCTGGACTGCGCACGGGAGGGCATGAACGCTGACAGTATAATGGTCGCCGGAATCATCCCATGCTTTTGCTGGCATTCAGGTCCTTTTGTCTCGGACTTGTTCTCCTTTCGCAAGCCCGGTTTGCCGGGAGCCAATCCACTCCGAATGCATCAAAGCAATCGCCGGCCGGAGCTGCTCCCGCCGACGTGAACCGCCTGCGCGATCAGGCGCAGCAGGAAGCCGGCGAGGGCAGGACCGCCGACGCTATCCGCGACTATCGTGAGGCGCTCGCCCAGCAACCCGGATGGATCGAGGGCTGGTGGAACCTCGGCATGCTGTTCTACAGCAACAACGAATTTGAGGACGCCCTGTCCCCTTTTCGCCGGGTCACAGTATTAGCCTCCGGTTTCGGCAATGGCTGGGCGCTCCTCGGATTGTCGGAGTTCGAGACAAAGAATTATGGCGATGCACAGACGCACCTCGAGCACGCGCAAACTCTCGGGATCCGTGATGACGAAGAGATTGCAAGGGTATCCGCCTACCATCTGGCTCTGCTGCGCATTCGGGCGGGCGAGTTCGATCGCGCCGCCGATCTGCTGAAGTCGACCTTTGGAACGGGAGGAGCGCCACAACAGGCGAAGATCGCTCTGGGGCTCGCAACCTTGCGCGTGCCGCTGCTGCCGCAGGAGGTGGACCCCTCGCGTGAGGCATTGCTGGAACAAGCAGGCGACGCTGCGGTCGATGGCGATCCACAAAGCTTCGCTGCCATCGCGCACGACCACGCGGACATTCCATATCTTCATCTCGCCTGGTGCCGGGCGTTGGAGCATGCCGCGAGAAAGCGGGAGGCTCTGAAGCAATGCCTGGCCGAGACCGTGATCTCGCCGAAGAGCCCCCTGGCGTGGATCGAGGTGAGCCGCCTGCAGTTGCTTGTTGGGGAGAAGTCCGCCGCATTGCGCTCGGCCCAGGCGGCAGTGCGCATCGATCCCGCCGATAGCGAAGCTCGCCAGGCGCTGGCAGACATCGAGAGGCCCGCAGGCAAGCACACTCCGATCGCCACTCCGCCGTCATCCGAAATTTCCGCTTCGACTGGCGCCCCGCCGGAGCAGCGGATGATTCAGCTGTACGGTAGTCCTGCCTTCAGAGGTACGCAGCCCGACGACGCGGGGCAGGCTCTCTGGAAGCAGGCGCTACAGGAATATATGGCCGCCGACTACGCTCATGCCCGCGCGGATCTGGCGGACTGGCTCGCTTCGAATCCGCCTACGGGAACCGCCTGGGCGCTGCTCGGCCTCTGCGAATTCGAGTTGCGCGACAATGACAGCGCCCTCATCCATCTCGACCGTGGCGCGCGGCTTGGCCTGAACGCCAGTTCGCAATCGCTGGACCAGGCCCGATATACCTATGGGATTCTCCTCGTGCGTGCGGGCCGCTTCGACGAGGCGGATGCGGTGCTGGCACGGGTCTCCGATCAGGCCGGCCCACTGAGGGCAAAAGTCGCTTTTGCCCTGGGCCTGTCTTTGTTGCGACGCGCAGAGCTTCCCCAGGATGTCAGCGCCACTGACGCAGATCTGGTCGCTTCCGCAGGACGTATTGCTGGCCTTCTCGAACGAAGCCAGTATGACAAAGCATTTCCGCAATTCCAGTTGCTGCTTCGCCAATATCCCCAGGCTCCGTTTCTTCATTACGCTTATGGAACGGCGCTGATGGCGCTCTCTGAATTTGACCAGGCCACCGCACAGATGGTGGCCGAGCGGCGGATTTCCCCTCGCAGTGAACTCCCGTGTCTCCGGTTGGCCTCGATCGCTCTGCGGCAGAACGACCCCACGCCGGCGGTCCGTTGGGCGCAATGCGCGCTGGATCTGGCTCCGGATTCGGTCGATGCTCACTACCTCCTGGGCCGCGCCGCTATGGATACAAACGACCTGACTACAGCGATCAGGCAGCTGGAAATTGCGAAATCACTAAGTCCTGAGAGTCCTGAGATTCACTTCAACTTAGCCCGTGCCTATGCCAAAGCTAAGTTACCGGAGAAAGCTGCGGAAGAACGGGATATCTTCACGCGGCTCAATACAGCAAAGAAGGCGGGCGCCGGTTCGAAGCCATAGCTCCCCCTTTTAGGGACCGATCTCAATTCGGAACATCATCGGCAAGAGAATATAACTGAAGCAGCAGGCTCATCCCAAGGTCACGCGGAGTCACGGAAAATGCAGACAGAGTTCGCTTTCGGAAAGAAAGGACTCACGGTAACTCTCCCCGGGGGGCCGCGATACAGGCTGATTCTGAGCCGATCCGGCGGGCCGGTGGCCAATCCCGTCGGGGCGATCGAAGCTGCTCTGGACGCGCCCATCGGTCGTCCGCCGCTGGCCGAGTTGGCCGCAGGGCGCAGGAGTGCCGCGATTTCGGTCTGCGACATTACGCGTCCGGCGCCCAATCGGGTGACGCTGCCTCCACTGCTGGAGCGCCTGCACCGGGCGGGAATTCCGAAGGATGCAGTGACCATCCTGATAGCCACCGGACTGCATCGTGAGGCAACGCGGGATGAACTGGACACGATTCTGGGGCCGGAGATTGCGGCCGGTTATCGTATCGGGAACCATGACGCACGCGATCGGGCGGCGCATCGATGGCTGGGGCGGACGCAGCGGGGCACCCCCGTGTTGGTCGATGAGCGCTTCATGGCCGCTGATCTGCATATCACCCTGGGTTTCATCGAGCAGCACCTGATGCTGGGATTCTCCGGAGGCCGCAAACTGGTCGCGCCCGGCGTGGCCGGGGAAGAGACCATCCGAACGATCCATTCGCCGCGGTTCATGCGGGAACCGGCGGCGACGGAAGGATCCATTGATGGAAATCCACTGCACGCGGAGCTGCTGGAGATTGCAGCGATGGCCGGCCACGACTTCATTCTCGACGTGACCATGACTCGGGAGCGGGAGATATCCGGAGTATTCGCCGGATGTCCGGTCGAGGCGCACGCAGCCGGTGTGCGATTTCTGCGAGAACATTCGATGCAGCGCCTCCCGGATGCGGCGGATGCGGTGATCACCAGCGCGGCCGGCTATCCGCTGGATCTAACCTTCTATCAGACGATCAAGGGGATTACGGCGGCCGAGCATATCGTGAAACCGGGAGGCCGGATTCTGTTACTGGGCGAGTGCGCCGAGGGCATCGGATCGCCGGAGTTTTCAGAGAAGCTGCGCGGGTATGCGGGGCCGGAGAGTTATCTGCGGGCCATTGCGGATTCTCCTGTCGTGCCCGACCAGTGGCAGTTGGAGAAACTGGCGCTCACCGAGCGGGACCATAAGGTCTTCTTCTACACGCCCGGCGCTCCGAAGGAGAAGCTTGGCTCTCTGGCCGATCGGAGTTATCCCAGTGCTGAAGCCGCGATTGCCGCCCTGCTCGCGGGGTTGCCGAAGGATGCTTGCGTAGCCCTGATTCCAGAGGGTCCATACGCGTATGCGCGGGTCGCCGGCGAAGAGGAACCGGAGACGGCGCTCGCTTCTTTTTGAATTTCCCCTGCTGCGGAGGAGCGGTGGCGCCGCCAAAAATCGAATCGATTCGAGCCTCCTCTGACTGTTTGAGCGCAACGCCCAGCACGAACTATGCACTTTCAATCGCCGGGAGCCAGGCGATGGGGGTAGGCCGGCGGCGAAGAACAACAGCACCGGAGCGCGGCCGTGAAAAGAGACCGGCAGGATTGCTTCGGGTCTGCATGTAATGCCGGACGGTATCGGGAATTGCTGAGTAGGGGAAAGCCTCTTGCCAGAATTTGATTTGACTCCGACGATCACCCGTGAAAATATCGTGGGACTCTTCGGTCGTCGTCTGCGCAATCCCGTTCTCAAAAAGGCAAATTGTACGATGCGTTCTCTTCAGAGGCTTGCCCCGACACCCTTTGTGCATTCGGCTTTTCCGTTCACAGTGTCCAATTGCAGGAAGACGTGGGCCGCGGCGCGCCTGGCCTGGCCGCTGACGGCCGTGCTGCTGTCGGGTGTTTCGGTGCCCGGTTTCGCCCAGGTGGGATCCGCCGCGCCTGTGTTTCACACCACCGTCATTCGCCCGTCGAGCGCCCCGCCGGGTTCAAGCCAGACGCCCGGCCTCCCGCAGTTGCTCACGAGGGTGCAACCCAATTTGACGCCGGTGAACACCGGTCCGGGAATCGTATATACGTGCGACCCCAATGTGGACGCCACGAAACCTGGCACATGCAACTATCTGAACACGACGGTGGCCGGTCATTACAACGATACGTTCACCAATGCGAACGCCAGCATCTACATTAAATACGGCGCGACGGGTCTTGGATCGAGTTTTCAATACCTCAATTTCATAACATATAACCAATACGTAACCGCCCTGGGCAGCAACGCAAACAAGAGCGCCATCCAGGTCGCGGCCCAGTCTGCACTTTCGACCTACGACGCCACGCCCTACGGCAGCGGCAACGTTGAGGTAACCTCCGCCCTTGGCACAACTCTCGGTTTCACTGGACTGTTCGGCACCGATTCCAGCTCTAACTTCTGCACCATCGGCAGCGCTGGGTGCTACAACGCGATCATCACCATTACCAACGATCCAGGGATAACGCTCTACTACGACAATCTCGGCGGAAACGAGCCGGCAGGCGCGTACGATTTCTATACAACGGTGGAACATGAGACCGACGAAGTGCTCGGAACCTCGTCGTGCGTCAGCACACAGGGGAATCCGCTGAGCGATGGTTGCGGAAGCGGCATCCCCTCAGCTGTGGACCTGTTCCGTTATTCCAGTCCGGGAAATCTAGTCCTCGACAGCTCCCTGAGCACGACTCCCGGCGCCTATTTCTCATACGACGGGGGCTCGACCAACGGCGCGAACGGCAAGGCGGGGACTCCGAAGGTCTACAACACGCTGGATAATGGCGACGACTATGCCGACTATGTCGCCAGTTCTCCCGATTGTGGGACAAACCAGGCGGTTCAGGATGCGACGGGCTGTCCCGGTGAGGATACCGGTCTGACCATTCTGAATGACGGCGGTTCCGAGATCAATATTCTCACCGCGGTTGGATATCAAGTCCCGGTCAATCCAACGCTGTCGGTGGTGAAGAGCCACACGGGCAATTTCACGCAGGGGCAGGCCGCGACCTGGTTGATCCAGGTGAACAACACGGGATCGGCCGCGACGAGCGGCACCCTGAATATGTCGGACACGCTGCCAACGAGCTACACGCTGGCCTCGTATATTTCGACGGGCAGCGCCTGGACCTGCAACGGCCTCAACTCAGCCACGGTGGACTGCAGTTCGACGACGGCGATCGCGAGCGGAGGCAACTCAACGATCACGCTGACGGTCAACGTGCCCGCGAACTCGCCGACTTCCGTATCGAATACCGCCCTGGCATGGGGCGGAGGCGATCCGGTCCACACCAGTTCCGGAACCGCGGTGAGCAGCAATACCGACACCGCGACGGTGGTGCAGGTTCCGGCTTCGATCGCGATCAACGGCAGTCAGACGCAGGCGACGGCGCCCGGAACAGCTTTCGGCAGCCTGGCGGTGACGGTGGAGGACGGCGGCGGCGTGGCGATCCCGAACTATACGCCGGTTGTGTTCACGGCCCCGGCTTCGGGGGCCAGCGGAACTTTCTCCAACAGTTCGAACACGACTTCCATCGCCGCAAACGGTTCCGGCATTGCCAATCCTGGAACGTTCACCGCCAACGGTACGGGGGGGGGCTACAGTCTGACGGTAACGGCGGGAGCGGCGAGCACGTTCTTCAGTCTCAGCAATGGGATTACGCCTACGATCACATGGAATCCGGTGGGAACGATCATCGCCGGCGACGCGGGCGCGACGGTGCTGAACGCGACGGTGAACTGCACGTCGTGCGGCACGATCACCTACACGGCGACCCTGAACCCCGGAGGCACGCCGACGGCCATCACTACCACTTCCGGTCTGGTGGCGGGTAACTACACCCTGGCGGCCACCTTCAACCCGAGTTCGAATGCCTACAACACGACCAGCTCTATGAAGCAGCTGGCGGTGAGCGGGGAGAGCGTTTGGATCGTCAACAGCGGCGGCGGGACCGCGGAATTGGCCGGCAATGGTTCAGGAATCACACAAAGCCCGTATACTGGTGCGAATCTGGCGGTGGCGGTCGACAGCGCGGGCAACGTTTGGAGCGCGGGAACAGGGTCGTCGCTGCTGGTGGAGACCAGTCAGGTGGGCACGAATCCCAACACGATTGCGTCGGGCACGGGCGGGTTGAATGCGCCGGCCGGCATCGCGATCGACGGCGCGAGCCAGGTGTGGGTGACGAACGGGAATTCGACGGTCAGCGAGTTTTCCAGCGCTGGCGCAGCGGTTTCACCTTCGAGTGGTTTCACCGATCCGTCGTTGTCGACCCCCAGCGGGATCGCGGTGGATCTGGGTGGCAGCGTGTGGATCGCCAACAAGGGCAACAATAGTGTGACGAGGATTCTGGGTGGGGCGGCGCCGGTTGCGCCCCTGGCAACAGCGGCGAAGAACAATACGACGGGAGCAAAGCCATGAAACCAGGCTGGACGGGAGCAATAATTATGCTGTCGGCAGCGTGCGCGCTGGCCGGTTGCGGCACGAACTCGCTCGTCAGCGTGAATCCGACGCCAAAGCCGACTCCCTCGGCTACTGCGCCGCAGGTTGAAGCCTTCGGCGGGCAGCAGCCCGTGACCGGGATGACGATCCAGCTCTATGCGGCGGGCACCAGCGGATATGGCTCGGCGGGCACTGCGTTGTTCGCGTCACCAGGAACCACGGATTCCACCGGTTCGTTCACGTTTCCCTCCAACTGGCAAAATAACTGCCCGACGCCGACCTCGCCGGTGTATCTGGTAGGGACGGGCGGGGACCCGGTGGCCGGAAATGCGACCAACGGGGGCAGCACCGCAGATAATGCGAACCTTGCGATGATGGTGGCGCTGGGAGCCTGCAATAGCCTGACCCCGAGCACGCATATCCACATGAATGAGCTGACGACGATTGCGGCAGTGTGGGCGCTGGCTCCTTTCATGAGCGGCACCACGACCAGCTATCGCAATGTAGGGACTACTGCGACGAACACAGCAGGGCTGGCGATGGCGTTTGCCGCGGCCGAGCAGTTGGTGAGCACGGATCACGGCACGGTGGGCGGGGCGGGACTCCCGGCTGGTGCCACGTTGCCGACGCCTGAGATTTACAGCCTGGGCAATACCCTGGAAGCGTGCATCAACTCCAAGGGTGGGGTAGCGAATAATGGCAGCGCTTGCGGCAACCTGTTCCACGATGCTTCCGATGGTACGAATTATCCGACCGATACGATTACGGCGGCGATGAACATCGCACAGAATCCGGCGAGGAATGTGGGTGCTCTGTTTGGTGACGCTCAGGCGACGCCGGCATTTCAGACGCCGCTCGGCTCGGCGCCGAATGCGTGGACGATCGCGATCCAGTACACGGGCGGGGGACTGAACGCGCCAGCGGCGATTGCCGCGGATCAGTCGGGCAACATCTGGGTAACAAACAGCGGCAACGACACTGTAACCCAGTTCACTAATCTGGGAGCGGCCAATGCCGCTTTCGGAACTGCTGGGGTCGCCACGATCGGCGGGACGCCGGGTGGTGTCGCGATCGACCTGAGTGGGAACGGATGGGTGACTGCTTCGAATAACGAGGTGTATGAATTGAGTTCGGCCGGCGCCACAGTCGGCACACCGCTGAGCGGCAATGGCCTCAATCTGCCCACTAGCATCGCCATCGATCCGAGCAGCAACATCTGGGTGGTCAACAGCGGAAGCGGAGCCAACAGCGTGAGCGCCTTCGCCAGCGGAGGTGGGGCTCTGAGTGGGTCGCCGTTCACGGGGGCAGGCATCTCGGCTCCAGCCGGAATCGCCATCAACGGGAACGCCAACGCCAATTGCGCGGACTGCCACTAGGAATGCTGCCCGGCAGGTAGCGCTGGAGAGAACGATTAATGTTCAGGACCGCAGGAGAGGAACCCAGGATGAACTCCACTTTACGGCCACTCAGCATTCACGGCGCGCCAATCACAGTTCAGCACGTAGGCGAAGAGATGCTGCTCTACGATGCTCGCACGCATAAGGCCTGGTGTCTCAATCGCAGCTCCGCCAGTGTGTGGGGCCTCTGCGACGGCCAGAACACAGTTGCCGAAATTGCTGCTGCCGCTACCCAGGAACTCGGCGCGCCTTTCGGTGAGGAACTGGTTCTGGTAACTCTGGCGGAACTCCGCGAGAAGGGTCTTCTCGAAGCCGCAGAGGACGCGTTGCCGCACGGAGTCTCGCGGAGAGACATGATTGCAAGAGTCGGTTTGACAGCCGCCGCGCTGCTGCCGGTGATTGCTGCGTTGACAACCTTGCCCGCCTCCGCGCAGACCGTTTCCGCCGGCAGCGGCGGCAACTCGTAAACCGACGATCCAGCCCGCGGTACACGGTATGGTGAGCTCCGCCCTGTTTGCCTGGGAACGCAATGGATTACCTAACCGGTCCGTTTGCCGACGGCGCGCCGTGGCGTTGGTCTGGTC
Organism: uncultured Acidobacteriaceae bacterium; assembly: GCA_963796895.1. GTDB lineage: Bacteria > Acidobacteriota > Terriglobia > Terriglobales > Acidobacteriaceae > Palsa-343. The sequence continues at coordinate 721,592 of CAWCNN010000006.1, read as the reverse complement.
GTACCCTGGACGTTGAAGGCTACGGCCGCGCGCATCAGATTCTTCAGACCTGCTTCATCGATCTTGTCGCCCTCGTGGATATCGATGGCGCGCCGGACGTTGCCTTCGAGGCTGGAGTTGAATAAACGTGCAGGGTCCTTGAGCGAAGCTCCTTTTGCGAAGGTCAGCTTAACGTGGTCCTTATAAGTCTCTCCGGTGCAGACGATGCCGGCGTGCGAGAAGACCGGGGTGCCGGGGTTGGTGGGCTTGACCCACTTCCATTCTTCAACGATCTCCGGATCGGCCTCGTGGATGATGCCGCGCAGTTTCGCGAACACCTTGCCGCGCCAGTCGCCGAGGTCTTTGATCTTCTGGTCGATCAATGCAGAGGCTGCGTTCACCAGGTTTCTCCTTTCGGGGAGTTAATGGGCGGTTCGGAGGCGAATTGCTTTGCGTATTCACTGGTTAGTCGCTGCCAGGCAGGGAACGGCATCGCTTCGGGACCGACGAGCCGGCCGATCGGCGTCCCGGCGAGCATCCGATCGAGGACGTCGAAGCAGATATGCCAGCCGGCGGCGCCCCATGCGATGAAGCGACGATCGATGCTGTGCCACAGTGTGAGACGTGTGCCCTGGCCAAGGGGATCGAGTTCCCAGCGGATATCCCGATATTCCAGCACGCGGGGCGGATCGGCGCGCGTGACGGTGGTCTCGGAAACCCGGCCTGTTCCCACCCAGGTGAGATGGACCGTGGCTCCCACGGTATCGAGCTTGCCATCGGCCTCAAAGGGCGCCCACTCGCGCAGATGCGCCGGTTCGGTAAGCGCCTCCCACACCAGTGCCGGATCATGGCGCAATTCACGGACAAGGATGAGTGTCCACTTATCGCCATTCTTTTGAACCTGCGCGCCACTGGCCGGCCCTGGTGCATACACGGTGGGATTCGTCATAAGGTTCTCCTGAGTATCAGCCCTGCCAGCGCATCAGCTGAGTGACCTGGATGAGGTTGCCGCAGGTGTCTTTCAGCATGGCGATTTTGGAGGCGGTCACATCCGTGGGTGGCATGGTGAACTCAGCGCCGCGCGCGCACATGCGTTCGTAGTCGGCCTGCAGATCGTCGGTAAAGAACATGGCGGCAGGCTGGTTTTGCTGGAGCAAGGCCTGCTGATAGGTCTTCGCCGCCGGGTTGTTGTTCAGGGCCAGCTGCAGTTCGGTGCCCTCGGGGTCCTCGGCGGAGGCCACGGTGAGCCAGCGATAGGGTCCCTGGCTGAAATCAGCCTTCTTTACGAAGCCCAGCACATCGGTGTAGAAGCGCAGAGCTTTTTCCTGATCGTCGACATATACGCTGGTGATTTTGATCTTCATCGGTTTCCTCGTTGTGTTTCAGATTCGCGAGCATGCTCGCGGGCCTGCTTCGTCTTTGGGGTTGCGGGCGTTCGTGCTGATGGCTTCATGCGTCCACGGCTCAAACGATCCCGACTCATTCGATCAAGGTGCCGTTCCAGAGCATCGATGTGTGGCGACCAGAACCGCCGAAACTGCTCCAGCCAGGCATCGACCTCACGAAAGGGCTCCGGTTTCAGCCGGTAGAGACGGCGCTGCGCGTCCGCCGTCGACTCGACGAAACCGGCGTCGCGCAGCACGCGCAGGTGTTTGGAGACGGCCGGCTGCGGCATGCGCAGCTGGCGCTCGATTTCACCGACCGACTGTTCGGACGAGACAAGCAGGCCGAGGATCGCGCGTCGGTTCGGTTCGGCGATGATTTCGAAGACCGATTCCACGTCTTGTATATACGTCTACAGGCATATACATGTCAAGGAATATAAACAGCAAAATTCTGAGCATTCAGGGGAACGTCCTGGAGGAACCGAAATCCTCTGCAGTCTTATAGCGAAGCAGGGGGCGAATCGGGACGGTTTCTCGTGTCACGAACGAGTCGAGGCACCAGCAGGAGCGTTACCGCGAAACAGAAGATAGAGGCAGCGGTGAATTCGAGGTGGCCGTGGCGGAGGTCCTCGAAGAGCAGCTTGAAAGCCACAAAGGCGACTGCCGCCCACGCGAGACTGACCTGTTCAAGACGCTGCCAGCGCCTCCCGCTCCATGCGACCGCAAGCGCGAAGGCGCAAATGGTAAGTGTGCGGATGACGGCGAGGCGCTCCGGCACCGGCGTCGCTCCGGCGGTAACGTGCACCAGCACCCAAAGGATCAACGATGCGGCGCTGGTGAAGGCCAGGAAAACGGAGAAGAACCGCAAAGCCTGTGGCCACCAGTGCTCGCCACGGAATCGGGCGAGGGCAACATAGTCGAGAATCGCCGCAGCGGAGACGAGAAGGAAGATCCATGAGGGCGCAACGGGGAAGCTGCCAGCGATCGCATGAAGCTGCCAGACGAAGAGCCCGGAGGCGATTCCCGCAGCACAGAGCGCAATCAGACCCTGCATTTCCAGCGTTCGGCGCGAGGCGCAGGCGCCTGATACAGTTGCGCCGATCGCGAACAGCGCGAGACAAAATGGCAGGAGGCTGGAATGCAGGCTCAGAATACATCCGGCCAGGAACAGTACGAAGCTCCCTGTCGCATAGACGTGGTAATTGCGGGTCGCGTGTGTGCGGTCGAAGCGAAGAAAGGTGAGCAAGTATCCGGCCGCGGAACCGATAAGACAGAGGCCGCCGAGGAGAGCTGCGCCAGGGCCTGACCAGAAGACCAGGACAGTCCAGATCGAGATCAATAAGGCGATCAGGGCCTGGGTTGTCTCAAAGACTGAGATCGCACGGCGCTGGAGCAGCGTCTGCACCGTCGCGCTGACCGCGTGGATGAAGAGCAGCGCGGGCGCGAGCGCGAGCAGGAGAGCCGTGGGCACCGCATGGTATTCGGCATGTGAGGAGGCGGGGCTGGCGTAGATCCAGATCGTCGCGAAAAGAGCGAGATCCGCCGCTGCAGCGACGAAAAAGCGGACCTGGGCCCCGCGATCGCGGGCCGCGGCGATTTCGCCCGCGATGAGCATGATCAGGAGGGCGCCGACGAAGGGAACGGGGTTGCGTGTGGCAATGGCGAGCACCAGGGCCGCCAGGCTCGCGGCGCTCTCCACGATCCACGAGACAGCCTGGAAGTTGTGTTTCCACGCGAAGGCGGAGGCCGCCACCACATACAGGGCGAGGATCCCGGCACTGAGGAGGTCGGGGAGTAGACCGAAGCGGAGGGTCAGCTCCCACAACATCGGCATCAGGATGACAGCGGAGGTTACGGCCCAGGTAAAGCTGACAATCCATGATTCACTGCGCGACCGGGTGGCTGGCAGGAGCCAGACAAAGGCATAAGCGATGGCAACGACGATGACCGGAGTATGCGGAATCGCGTCGGACTCGGCGAACGCGCGCAGAAGATACGCGCCGGCGATGCAGAGCATGGCCTTGCCGAGAACGGAGAAGGCGCCGCCTCCCGCTGAAAGCGACGTCCGAGGAAGGTCCCCGGTGCGGGAAGGGGCGGCTGTCAGCGCCGGAGGAATGGGCTGGGGGCGCGACGGCTGCTCGATGGCTGCGATGCGGCGCTCCAGCGCATCGATCCGCTCGGTGAGATGTTCGACGGCGTCGGCGAGATCGTTCATGGTCCTCACCGTTTCTGGGAGACCGGGGTGGCGGATGGAGTCTAGTCGCCGGGCGCGGGTGAAGGCTGGCGCTCGGGCCAGGGCGGCAGCAGCCGAACCAGAAACACGAGAATCACCAGGGGCAGGATGGTGAGAGCGATCGAGACCAGCAGCCCTTCGCGCGTCGCCAGAGCCATCTTGTAAGTGGTGTAGCCGAGGAAGCTTTTGGAGAAAAGTTGTCCTCCGATAACAACGTTCCAGCGCATGGCAAAAATGCCGATCAGGGCAAGCGAGGCGGAGCTGACGTAGATGCGTTTGCGAACAGCTTCGGAGAGTTTTGTCACCTGAACGAGGCCAACGAGAAGAATAGGAACCAGGGTGCCGAGGCAGATCTGCAGGACGACCTGAGAAAACCAGAGACGGCTGTGAACCATGAAGTCGAGGCTGCGGAAGGATTCGTCGGCCTCGTAGATACGGTGGATGAGGTCCAGCATCTCCAGGGAGAAATCGATAATGAAGATATAGAAGAGATACTGCGCGATTTTGTCGACACAGTGCATGTCGATGGGCTTACCCCGCAGGCGCATCGAAATCATGTAGAGAAGCAGAACTGCTGCGATGCCGGAGACCATGGCGGAGAAGATGAAGACCACGGGCATCAGTGGCGACGACCACCAGGGGTTGGCCTTGATCGATCCGAAAATAAACCCAACATAGCCGTGCAGCAGGAAGGCGGAGGGGATGCCAATGAGGGTGATGGTCCATCCCACGCGATCGTCGATGTGGAGTGCGCGCGGACTGACATTGTAGGAGCCCAGCGTCATGGCTTTGTAGAGCCAGCGTTTCCAGCCCGTCGCGGACTGCGCAAGGGCCACAATGTCCGCGCGATAGTCGAGCCAGATCTCAACGACGAGAACCGCCATCAGATACCACAGATAGATAAAGCCGAACATAGCCATCGCCGACGACCGATGCGGGGTCATATACATTTCCAGCGAGCGCTCGGGGTGGCCGAGGTGCAGTTGCAGCGGAAGCGGCGCGACCAGCAGAAACGACAGGGCTGTGAGCAATGCCAGGCGATAGGTGGGCTTTACTTCTTCGACGCGGAAGATGCGCTCGAGCGAGGCGAGGATGAAAGCGCCGGCCACCAGTCCCGTGATGTAGGGATACAGCACAATCAGCACGCTCCAGTAGAGCGAGACTTCGTTCGGATACATGAAACCGTCAACACTGGGCATCGTGCCGTCTCCTCCTAGCGCACCGAACCGTCGAGATCGTTGTAGAAGACCTTGGCGCCGGTGGCCATTTGCGGCTTCAGAATCTGGACGCTGTGGGTCTTCAGGAAAGCATGGATGGGATCGTTGGGGTTCTTCAGGTCAGCGAGCTGGCGCGCGCCCGTGGGGCACGCTTCGCAGCAGGCCGTGGTGAGCCCTTTGGTGATCCGGTGGTAGCAGAGAGTGCATTTATCCGCGACTTTCCTGGTCGGATGAATGTAGCGGCAGCCGTAGGGACATGCCTGCACACAGTACGCGCAGCCGAGGCAGTATTTCTGGTCGACCACGACGACGCCATCCGGCGTGACGAAGGTGGCGCCTACCGGACAAACCTGAGTGCAGGGGGAGTCGCTGCAATGGTTGCAAAGTTTGGGGACGAAGAAATATTTGCCCGCGTCTTCGGCAACGGCGGGGAAGCCTTCCTTGCCGCCATCCGGCGAGATCACCTGGGGCGTCGTCAGGCCTGCGTCGGTGACGTGATAGCGCTCCACCCAGGTGCGGAAGAAGCCGTCGGGAACATCGTTCTCCGCCTGGCAGGCGCGCACGCAGTTGCCGCACCCGATGCATTTGGAGATGTCGATAAGCATGCTCCACCAGTGATCCGTCATGGTGTAGTTGGGGGAGGCTTCCGGGGTTCCGGCAAGCACCGACTTCCAGGCCACGGCGGCGGCAGAGGTGAGCAGAATGAAATGGCGGCGGGTGACCGTCATTTGGAAGCCTCCGCAGCGATGGCCGGATTGTGCGGCTGATGGCAGGTTTGGCAGGCCACGCCGCCGGAGTGCTGCTCGGCGTCGACCTGGGGAAATCCTTTCGGCCGGGCGGCACTGGCCGAGTGACAGCGAACGCAGAGTACCGCAGTGTCGGGCTTGCCGGGATCCACGGAGGGATCCTCGGCGTGCTTCGCCTGCGCACCGTGGCATGCTTCGCAGTTCACATGAGCGTGCTTGCCGCTGCTTTTGCTCTGAGCCACGTCGGTGTGGCAGTTTTCGCAGGTTTGGTGTCCCGCAAAGTGAACCGGATGCGCGGCGATCTCCGCAATCGCAGCCCCTCGATAATGCCCGTACTCACCAAAGGTCGGGGGGACAACAATAGCGCGAAGGCCGAGAAACGTCAGGGTTCCAATCGCGAAGAGCAGAGCCAGACGGAAGAGATGTCCCGCATCTCGGAAGACCCGCATCAAATATTCTCCCTCGCAGCGTTGCCACCTCATCCAGTAACCGTTGTCGGAGGCGGCAGACCAGGAATGTCCCTATTGAGAAGAATGACTATAAGGACTGTCTGTGCTGCAAATCACAGGCACCCCTGGATCGAGAGATTCGGTTCCCACAATTCCGGATAGCACCCGCTGCAAACTCACGCAGGACAATCGTTTCCGCGCTGCGGCTTTCTTGAACAAGGAAGGGCTTGGCGCACTGAAGTCATCTTGCGCAACGCCAGAATCCGTGTGTCCGCAGGACGGCCGAGGGTGAAATCAGCGAAGCCCGCGTGGCGAAAGGAGCCAGGCCGCGAGGAGTGGCCACACCCGGGTGGGTAGCCATAGTCCACTTTGGATGTAGGCCCGTTCATACACAGAATGTGTATTGAAATCGGTTGCCTGACTTGGTACCAAGGTTATCGACAGTTCTAAAACGATACGGAATCTCCATATTCCGAACAAAGCAACGAACCCAAACAACGCTCTTTTTAGCTCGCATCACCACAAAGGGTTTATAAATGAACGACTTGTCTTCTTTGTCCTTACCCCCGCGGCCTCACCCTCCGGCTACCAGTGCCATGGTTACCTCAGGTCAAGCCAGGGACCGGAAAGTCAACCACAACAATCCAGGTTCCAGTACCATGCCCGGCCGGAGAATCCTCATTGTCGAGGACGATGTCTCCCTGGCTGGTTTTCTCAGCGCAGAGTTGCAGGGACAAAAATACGCGGTGGACATCCTGCACGACGGGGAAGAGGCATTCGCCGTCCTGGATGAAAACCGGCACTACGACCTGCTGATTCTGGATCTGAATCTGCCCAAGCTCGACGGCATCGGGCTTATTGAGCGGATCCGGCCAGCCCAGCCGCGCACCCCCATCCTCGTGCTGACCGCGCGCAGCCGCGTCGAAGACAAGGTATCCGCGTTTCAGAGCGGCGCCGACGATTGCCTGACCAAGCCGTTTTCGCTGGCCGAACTGCTCGCGCGTGTGCAGGCGTTGTTGCGGCGCAATTCGGGCCTGATTCCCAACTGCTCTCGCGTTGGCGATCTGACTATGTTGCGGGAAGAGCGCCGCGTCGAACGAAACGGCCGGCGGATCGATCTGACGCCCCGGGAATTCGCGATTCTGGATGTGATGATGCGCAATGCCGGACGACCGGTATCGCGCGCAACGTTGTTGCAGGAAGTCTGGAACATGCCTGCGGAGCCATCCACCAACATCGTGGACGTGTATATGAAGTATGTGCGCGACAAGGTGGACGGTCCGGGCGAGCGGCGGCTGACCCATACGATTCGCGGTTTCGGATATGAGCTGCGGGACAACGATGCATAAAGCCGACAGCTGTTCCGGAAAGTCGAAGTCGACCGGCGAAGATGCCGGCAAATTCTACGTGGACATCGCGAATGGCCTGCATGCAATGGCGCAGCCCCTGACCATTCTGCGAGCGTCCATCGAGGTGCTCGGCCTGCCGCCATCGGCAGGGATCGACCAGAAGCGCTATCTGGAAATATCGGCGGCCCAACTGGAGCGGACCTGCACCCTCTTCACGCGTGTGCAGGATCTGGTGACCGCCCGGTATGTCGAAGCGCAGCAGGCGCGGTACGAACTGTGGGAAGTCATCGCGCCGCTGATTCAGGATCAGAAAGCCAGAATGCACGCCTCCGGAGCGGGAATCGCCGTCGCCAGCCAGGGACCCTGGGAGCCGGTCGTGGGTGACGCGCAAAGAACCGAGCAGGCAGTGGCGGCGGTGCTGCAGATCCTGGCTGAGGTGGCGGAACGAGGGGACGTGATCGAGATTGCAGGCGCGCCTCGTAACGGTTTCCTCGAAGTGACCATTGAAAACACGCGCCGAAACCCCAAAAACATCAGTTCATCGGCGCGACTGAATCTGGCTTTAGCCGAGGAAAACATCCTGAGCCAGCAGGGCAGGTACGAGTTTACGAAGGAACCGTTTCGTGTCTCACTGGCGCTGCCGATCGAAGCACTCGAGCGGGGGCGCGGCGAGATTTCGTTCCAACGCTGCGAGACGAACGCGCTCCACTGAACCTTTGGGCAGTGCTCTCACCCACTCTTCCGGTGCGCCGCTTCACCGGTGTTCGGCAATGCCGGGCCGTGGCGCAATGTGCCGTTCTTCCGCTGTTCCATGATGCTTCAGCTGTAACCGTTTTCGGAGATATGCCGTGGCCGCTTCTGCTCTTTCTTCTGAGTCCATTTCAGAGCGTTTTGAAGATCGCTTGCCCATCGATGTCTTTGTTGTGAGCCCGAACGCAAGGCTGCGCCAGGATCTGCAGGCACGGCTCACCTTGCCGCGCTGGCAGGTTTTCGAGGCCGGCAGCGGCGCGGGGGCGCTGGACCTGCTGCGCCGGCGCGGCGGCGACGACGGGATTCTGCTGCTCGATCCGATGCTGCCGGATCTGGAGCCCAACGGCTTCAACGCCATTGTGCGCGAACGCCACCCGAACACCCAGGTCCTGATGCTGAATTCGCACACCGGGCAGCTGCTGATCGGCACCACATCGCCGACACGAAGTCTCGACCATGCTGGCCGACGAGCTGAACAAGGGCGGCGCTGCAGCCAGCACCGCCATGCCTGCGGTAATGCCGGAGACCGCGCAACATGCGAGCGAAGGCAGAGTTCGTCTGCGCAGCATGATCGGCGAATTCGGAACCGATGCTCCGGACGTTCACGATTACGCGGATGGTGGCGCCGCGCAATACCACCGTGCTGGTGACAGGAGAAAGCGGAACCGGCAAGGATTTGTTGGCGCAGGAAATTCACCTGATCAGCCCGCGCAGGAATCAGCCGTTTGTGGTGGTGAACTGCTCGGCCATTCCCGAGCCGCTGCTCGAAGCGGAGTTGTTCGGCTATACCAAGGGTTCGTTCACCGGAGCGGTGCAGTCGCGCATCGGGCGCATTCACGCGGCGCACGGCGGCACGCTGTTCCTCGATGAGATCGGCGACATGCCGCTTTCGCTGCAGAGCAAGATTCTGCGCTTCCTCGAACAGGGCGAAGTGCAGCGCCTCGGCGGCAACGACAATCTGAAGGTGGATGTGCGGGTGGTTGCCGCAACCAATGCCGATCTGAAGGGACTGATCGCCAAACAGCATGTTCCGCGAAGATCTCTACTACCGGCTGGCGGTGTTTCCCATCCATCTGCCGCCGCTGCGCGAGCGGATGGAGGACCTGGAAGAACTGGCCCAGGCGTTTCGTGGCCAAGTTCGCGCCCGGTATCGTCGCTGAGCCGCGCGGCGCTGGAGATTCTGGCCAGCATCGCTGGCCGGGCAACGTGCGCGAACTACGCAATGCCATCGAGCGGGCGACGATCCTGGCCGGCATACGAACGAGAAATCAAGCCCGAACATATTCTTTTGTAAGGCTTCGCGATCCGAATTCGGCACGCCGGTTCCACTTTGGCACGCCACGTGCATTTGAGATAGGCAAATGCTGCCTGGTTCTCATGTGGTTCCAATGAACGAACCGAGCGCCGCGGTCGCTGCATAGCCCGCAGCTGCTGGCCGATGCGTTCTCGGAGTTCATCTCGGCTTCGGCGACGCTGGAAGCCTCCTATCGCGACCTGCAGCAGGAAGTCGCGCATCTGAGCGTCGAACTGGCCGAGCGCAATGCGGCACTGACCCGCAGCCTGGCGGAAAACGACCGCATGCGCGCGACTCTGCAGCAGATGATCGACTCCATGCCGTGCGGCGTCCTGGTCCTCGATGCGGCCGAGAACATTGTGATGATCAATCCGGAAGGCCGCAGGCTGCTGGGGCAGCGCGAGCGCTCGCGCCAGAACGCTGCACGATCTGTCGCAGCGTCAGCCGCATCGATTTCGAAGCGCTGGTGACGGCAACGCGAAGGCCAGCGCGACAACGAGAGTCTGTCTCGCCGCGAATGGACAAAAGCGCTGGCTGGCCATCGGACGGCGCGAGTTGAACGGCGCGATGCCGGCTGCGCGACTCTGCAGAGCATCTGGATTCTGCGCGACGTTACCGCAGACAAGCAGGCCGAGCAGGAGCGGGAGAGCGCGCGCCGCGCCACGACGCTGGCTGAGATTTCCACGATCCTTGCCCACGAAATTAGAAATCCGTTAGCCAGCCTGGAGCTGTTTGCGGGCCTGATCGCGGAGGATCGCGGCGACACCGAGCAGTGGGTCGCGCAACCTGCGCGCCGGCATTCGCACGCTCTCCGGAACGGTGAACAACGTTCTGAGCATGAACAGTGACGGACGCAAGCCGGCTCTGACACCGGTGGATCTGTCGAGTTGCGTGGCAGAGCGGCGTGGAGTTTGTGCAGCCCATCGCGGAGCAGGCCGGCGTGGCGCTACGATTTTCGCCGCGCAGACGACTACGATCATGGTCAAGGGCAATGAGGATGCGATCCGCCAGATCATTCTGAACCTCATCTGCAACGCCATCCGGCACACGCCGGCGGGCGGGACGGTCGAAGTTGCAGCGCAGAGACCGGAACTGCGGCATGGAGCGATGCGGGGCATCGTGAAGTGTGCGCGACACGCGGCTGCGGCATTCCCGAGAGCACTTGTGGGCCAGATCTTCGAAGCCGGATTCAGCGGAAGCGGCGAGACGCCGGGTCTGGGCCTGGCGGTGTGCCAGCGGCTTGATGGAACAGCACCGCGGAGAGATTCGCGTGCAGAGCCGCGTCGGGCAGGGTACGGAATTTGAACTGGAGTTTCCAGCGTTATGACAGGTGACGACAGTGTCTTCGGTGATGGTGGTGGACGACGAGCCGGGCATCCGGACCGCGCTGCGCGCGAACTTCCTGCGGCACGGCTGGCGGGTGGAGACGGCGTCGGGCGTGCGCGAGGCGATCCGCAATCTCGAGACCCGCGAGTTCGACCTGGTGGTCACCGACATTCGCATGCCCGACGGCAGCGGCATGGAAGTGATGCGGGCGGCGCGCAAGACCTCGCCGGCGACGGCTGTGATTCTGCTGACCGCGTATGGCTCGGTGCCGGATGCGGTGACCGCGATGCGCGACGGAGCGCTCGATTATCTGACCAAGCCGATCCCGTTCGATCAGCTGCAGGCGACCGCGGCGCAGGTGATGCAGCGGGCGCAGCAGATGAACCCGGTGAAGTAACCACTGCGTCCCAGGAAACAGAAACAATCAACGGCGAGATTGTGGGCGGTTCCCCGCTGCTGATGCGGGCTCTGCAACGGGCGCGCGCGGCGGCCAGCACCGGCGCCGATGTGCTGATCGAAGCGGAAAGCGGAACCGGCAAGGAACTGCTGGCGCGATTCATTCACGACTCCAGCGATCGCAGCCACAAGCCGTTCGTCGCCGTGAACTGCGCGGCGGTTCCGGAGACGCTGCTGGAGAGCGAGCTTTTCGGCCATGGGCGCGGCGCATTTACCGGCGCGGTGGCCAGCCGGCCTGGCAAGTTCGAATCGGCCGATGGCGGCACCATTCTTCTGGACGAAATCGGAGAGATGCCGCTGAATCTGCAGCCCAAGCTGCTGCGGGCGCTGCAGGAGCGCGAGTTCGAGCGGCTGGGCGAAGGACGCGTCCGTGCACGTGGATATTCGCGTGATCGCCACAACCAACGTATCCCTCGCAGAGATGGTGGAGCGAGGCCAGTTCCGCGCCGACCTCTACTACCGGCTCAATGTAATTCCGCTGTCGCTGCCGCCGCTTGCGCGAGCGCCGCGAAGACATTCCTGTCCTTGCGCGGCATTTTGCCGAGAAATTTGCTGCGCAGATCGCGGTGCGGGGCTCCCGCGGCTGCATCCGGATTTTCTGGAACGCCTGCAGTCGCACACCTGGCCCGGCAACGTGCGCGAGCTGGCGAACTTCATGCGGCGGGTCATCACGCTGAGCGGAACGCTGGATATCGACGCGCAGCTGCTTCGACATGGAATTTCAGGGAGCGTCCACGATCGAGCCCAGGGTTCCGGCCAAAGCGCCCATGGTGCCGGCCGCGGCCGGACGCCGATCCGCGAGCTGGAAAAGATGCACCTGGAAAACACGCTGGCGCTCACCGACGGGAACCGCACCCACGCCGCCGAGATGCTGGGCATCAGCCTGCGCACGCTGCGCAACAAGATTCGCGAGTACGGGCTTCCGCCAAGGAGGTACGCATAAATGGCCGACGTTTCGATGCTGCAATTGCTCTGCAGGGATATCTGAAGGTCGCGACGGATCGCCAGCAGGTGATCGCGTCGAACATGGCCAATGTGGATACGCCCGGGCTATCACACGCAGGATATCAACTTTCAGCAGGCGATGCAACACGTGATGAATCCGGACGGACGAGCCGCAACTGGAGCCTGCCAGCCTCGAGATTCAGGGCCTGCCGGAGCGGCCGGATGGAAACAACGTGAATATCGATCGCGAGAGCATGCTGCTCTCCGAAACGCAGCTGCAGTATCAGATGGGCGTGCAGCTGATCAAAGAGCAGTTCCACACGCTGCTGACGGCAATCAAGGAATAAGGAGGCAGACGATGGGCTTCTGGGACATGATGAGCATCAGCGCTTCGGCGCTGTCGGCGGAAAGACAGCGGGCCGAAGTGACCTCGGCGAATCTGGCCAACGCGGAGACGACGCACACCGACGGCGGCGGCGGCCCGTATGTGCGCAAGGAAGTCGTGTTCAGCGCGACCGAATGCCTCGCCCTTCCAGACCGTCTTCAACCGCGTCGGGCATTTCGGTGCGCCGGCGGGATCGGTGCAGCTCAGCGGCGTGGTGGACGACAACGCGCCGCCGGTGATGCGGTATGAGCCGGGCAATCCGGACGCGGACAAGCAAGGCTATGTGGCCTATCCGGCGATCAATCCGGTGACCGAAATGGTGGATCTGATGGACGCGACACGCGCCTATCAGTTGAATGCATCGGCGGTCAGCGCGGCCAAGCAGATGATTCAGGAATCGATCGACATTCTGAAAGCTACGTAAAGGACGGAGCGGGACGATGAGCAACGTCAGTCTGGGTGGTATTCAGGGCGCATATGCTCCGCAGCCCGCATCGACTGGACCGCGGTGCCAAGCGGGCGGCGGCAACTTCGCCGACGTGCTGAAGAGTGCGGTGAGCAGTGTGAACCAGGCCAATGACTCGGCCGCAGCGCAGGTGACCAACCTGCTGCAGGGCGGAAGCGGCGACATGAACAGCGTGATGATCGCAGTGGAGAAAGCGGATGTCTCGTTTCAGCTGATGATGCAGGTTCGCAACAAGATCGTCAGCGCGTATCAGGACATCGAGAAGATGCAGTTTTAGGACTGAGAGCAAATGGCAGGCTTTAACAACGCAACCGAGCAGGCAAAACAGTTCTGGTCGAGCCGGACCGGCGCACAGAAGGCATTCCTTGCTGGGCGGAACGGCGGCGACTGTCGTGCTGATGGTTCTCTTTGTGCGCATGATCGGCACGCCGGACTACAAGCCGCTGTTCACGGGTCTGGAGCCGGCGGACGCCCAGGCCCTGACGCGCGCAGCTCGATGCGCAGGGCATTCCCCATCAGATCAGCGCGGACGGCAAGACCATCAGCGTTCCGGCCGACAAGCTGGATGCGGCGCGCATGCAGACTGCAGCGCAGGGGCAGCCGCACAGCGGGCGCATGGGCTTTGAGCTGTTCGACAAGATGTCGTGGGGACAGACGGAATTCGATGAGAAGGTGACCTACCAGCGCGCGCTGGAAGGGCGAGCTGGAGCGGTCAATTGAGACGCTCGCAGATGTTGAAAGCGCGCGGGTTCACCTGGTGATGCCGTCGGATTCGGTGTTTCTGGATCGGCAGCGCGGTGCAAAGGCATCGGTGATTCTGAAGCTGCGGCGCGGGGAGCTCTCGAAGGACGCGGTGCTGGCGATCTCGCGGCTGGTGGCCGGTGCGGTCGATGATCTGGAGCCGGAAGATGTTTCGATCATCGACGCGGATTCTGCGCGGGCTCTCGGCCTGACCCACGCCGGGCCGGACAACAGCGACGGAGAAGGGTCGGCTCTGAGCGAGCGGCTGATGAGCACTCTGGAGCCGATCGTGGGCGCCAACAGACTCCGCGCCAGCGTGAACGTGGATTACGATCAGGGGACGACCGAAGAGAGCCAGGAGAAATACGATCCCGCGGTCAGCGCGTTGCTGAGCGATCAGAAGTCGGAAGATCAGGCGGGAGGAACCGCGATTCCGGCGGGCGTGCCGGGGACGTCGAGCAATATGCCCAAACCAAACGCCGAAAAGGCATCCGCCGCCGCCGACCGCAACGCAGAGTTCGAAAACCGAAAGCGCGACCTATGGCGTGAATAAGACCATCACGCATACGGTGACGCCGGCCGGACGCGTTCCCGCATTACCGCTGCCATTCTGGTGGATGACGAGATGGTGAAGCACCGTCACCAGGGGGAAGGTTTCCTGGACACGGCGCAAGCGCACGCCGGAGGAACTGGACAAGATTCGCAATCTCGCGGAGGCCGCCATTGGGTTCGACGCCAAGCGCGGTGACACGATCACTGTGGAGAATATGTCCTTCGACACCGATACGGCGAATGTCGATCTCCCCGCTCCGACCTGGACGACGAAAGTGCAGAAGACGGTTTCGGATTATTCGTCGATCCTCCGGCCCGTTGCGCTGCTGGTGCTCTTTATGCTGGCCTGTCTGTTTGTGCTGCGGCCGGTGCAGAAGCATGTGCTGAGCACTCCGCAACTGGCTGCGCCGAGCAGAAGCGGCCTTGCCCGCGCCGCAGTCGCATGTGCTTTCTGCAACTACAACCCAGGAGTTGGGAACGGGAACAGCCCGGGCGGCACAGCTGAAGGAGCAAACGGTGGAACTGATCAGGCAGAAGCCGGTGCATACTGCGCGCGCGGTCCAGGCGTGGCTGCGTGAGGAGCCCTCGTGAGCGTGATGGATACAGCATTTACCGGCACGCGCAAAGCAGCCATCCTGCTTTCGCTCCTCGGGGAGGATGCCGCCGCGCCCATCCTGCGCAATCTTCCCGACGACGACCTGGAGCGGATCACCGAAGAGGTGGCAACCTGGGTCATGTGCCCCTGGAAGCGACGCTGCAGGTTCTGGAGGAATACAACCAGATGATGGCCGCGCAGGAGTTCATCGCAGTCGGCGGCCAGGATGTCGCAGTTCGCCTGCTGGTGAAGGCGTTTGGCGAGAACGGCGCGAAGGAGATGGTGGAGCGGCTGGCGCGCCAGGGCGACAACAAGATGGTTCGCCCGGAGACGTTGCAGCAAAGCGGATCCGCAGCAGCTGGCGAGGTTCCTGGCCGGCGAGCATTCCCAGACCAAGGCGCTGATCCTGAGCCATCTGGAGCCGAAGCAGGCTTCGGCTTTGCTGATGAAGATGGAGCCGGAAGTCCGCGCGGACTGCGTGCGGCGGCTGGCGAATCTGGGCCAGTTTTCGCCCGAAGTCGCAGCCAAGGTATCCACCGTCCTGCAATCGGCGGCTGAGATCCGCGGGCGATCAGACGAAGAAGGGCGATGCGTGGACCGCGTACGATCGCCGATTTGATGAACCGACTGGATCCTGCGGCATCGAAAGAGATTCTGGACAACATCGAGCGCGAAGAGCCAAAGCTGGCGATCGCGATCCGGGATCTGATGTTCACCTTCGAGAACTTTCTCGAGGTTCCCGGAGCAGGAGATGCGCGAGCTGATGAATGCCATCGACAAGAACACCCTGATGATCGCGCTGAAAGGAGCCAGCGAGGATCTGCGCAGCCATTTCTATCGCACCATGTCTTCGCGTGCCGTGGAGATGATGAAGGAAGACTCCGAAGTGATGGGTCCGGTGCGCAGCAAGGATGTGGCAGAAGGCGCAGGCGGAGATTGTTGCGATCGCGCGCAAGCTCGAAGCCGAAGGCAAGATCGTTCTGAAGAGCCAGGGAGAAGACGAATATGTCCTCTGACACCACGCAGCCTGTTCGATGTCGTTGCGTCGCTGCAGTACCGCGATATCGCGGGCCGGCCAGGCGGCGAGGGGATCCATCCGCTGGAGATGGATGATCGGCTGAATCACAATGGCGCGACGGTCTGCCGAGAGAGAAGCCGCGCTCCGAAGCGGAGCTGGCAGCGAGGATCGCGAAAGAGCGGGCCGAGGCTGCAGGCACAGGCCGAACAAAAGCTGCGCCAGGAAATGGAGCAGAAGCTCGCAGGCGGCGCAGGCGACGGTTGCGAAGCAGCCTGCAGGAATTTGCAGAGCAGCGCGAACGATTACTTCACCAAAGTGGAAGCCGAGATTGTGCAGCTGGCGCTTTCGATTGCCGCGAAGATTCTGCATCGCGAAGCCCAGGTGGATCCCATGCTGGTGGCGACGCTGGTGCGGATGGCCATCGAGCGGATGCGCGAACAGTCCGGCGTCACGGTGCGTGTGGCTACCGGGCGCGCCGCAACATGGAAGCAGCTATTTTGCGGGCAAGCCGAACCTGGCCCATGTGCAGATCCTCGAAGACGCGCAGCTCACCACGAACGACTGCATGCTGGAGACCGAACTGGGTTCAGCAAACTTCGGCCTGGAAGCGCAGCTGAAAGAGGTTGAGCAGGGATTCTTCGATCTCCTCGCGCTGAGGCCGGCGAATCCGATGAACCGCGCGATTCTGGCGCCCTATCGCCATCATCTGGAGACGGGTTCGACGCTGCGCTGGACGGGCCGCGATCAATCAGGTCGTGGGAAATCTGGTCGAATCGGACGGGCCATTCTGCTTCGTCGGCGAGTCCTGCGAAATTCGCAGCGAAGGCGGCGCGACGTATGCCGGGCGAGATCATCGGCTTTCGCGGATCGACGATGCTGTCGATGGCCGCGGATCAGCCGCGCGGCATTCGCTTCGGCGACAAGATCGTGACCTGGGGCGCGCGGCCGTCGATTCGTGTCGGCCCCGAGCTGCTGGGACGCGTCATCGATACTACGGGCAATCCGCTGGACGGCAAGGGCGAGTACCGCGCCGTGCACTCGGTCAATATCGACGGTTCGGCGCCATTGCCGCTGGATCGCGTGCCGATCCGCGAGCCGCTGAGTTGCGGCATTCGCGCCATCGACGGATTCGTGACCTGCGGACGCGGGCAACGCATTGGCATCTTCGGCGGCAGCGGCGTAGGGAAGAGCACGCTGATCGGCATGATGGCGCGCGGAACCGCCGCCGACATGACCATGCTCGCGCTGGTGGGCGAGCGCGGACGCGAAGTGGGCGAGTTCCTCGAAGTTCTGGGCGAAGAAGGACTGCGCCGCGCGGTGGTGGTCGTTTCGACATCCGATCAGTCGCCGCTGCTGCGGCTGCGCGCGGCCCTGGCGGCCACGGCGGTCGCGGAATACTTCGCGAGCCTCGGCAAGAATGTGCTGCTGATCGTCGACTCGCTGACGCGTTTTGCCATGGCCCAGCGCGAGATCGGGCTGGCCGCGGGAGAACCGCCAACGGCGAAGGGCTACACGCCCTCGGTGCTGAACATGCTGGCGCGTTTGGTGGAGCGGGCCGGGAATTTCTCGCAGGGAAGCATCACGGCGTTCTATACGGTGCTGATGGAGGGCGACGATCAGCAGGATCCTGTGGTCGATACGGTGCGGTCGCTGCTGGACGGGCACGTGGTGCTGGACCGGAATCTCGCGCTGCGCAGTCATTATCCGCCGATCTCGATTTTGGAGAGCCTGAGCCGGCTGATGTCGAGCCTGGTGAGCGAAGAGCATCTGGCAAAGACCAATGCGCTGCGACTGCTGATGGCGGCCTACGCGCGGTCGGAGGATCTTGATTCGCATCGGCGCCTATCAGAAGGGAACCGATCCGGTGCTGGATAACGCCATGAGGAATCTGCCCGCACGTCAATGCATACCTGCAGCAGAAGCCGAATGACCTGGGCACCATGAAGAGCGCCGTCGATCAGCTGATGGCGTTGCCGGCCTGACGATGGCGTTCAAATTCCCTCTGGCGTCGGTGCTTGGGTTTCGCGAGGGCATTGAGCGGCGTGAAGAACTGGCACTCTCGAAAATCCAGATGGAAATGGCGCGCGTGCAGCACGAGATTGATAACGTGACTGCAGAGCTGGCGGCCGCACAAAGCGCGCGCGAAGAAAACATGCGGCGCCCAATTCCTGCCGCGCAATTGCAGGACATGCTCCATGGAGCCGATGCAGCTGCCGAGCGAAAGAAGAAGCTTCTGGAATCGATGGCGGTTCTCGAACACCAGCGCGGCGAACAGATGCGGGTCTACCAGGCGGCCCATCGCGACCGGCGGGTGCTCAGCGATTTGCTGGCGCAACAGCGCGAGGCCTGGGAAGTGAAGCAGGGCCGCGCGCAGCAGAAGATGCTCGACGACGTTTTCATTTCGCGTAACATGCGCGGTTGACAGCTAACCAATCTCGACGAGACGCGGCCGATGTTCGGCCGCGTTTTTCTTTGCCCCTGATCACACATGAATCCACACTCGGCAAACGTTGCCGGGTACAGGCGGCAAGCGTTGCCGGGAACGCATGCCAACGGGCAGAGTGACTGTGGTTCCACATTCACAAGCTCTTTGGAATCAGCACGAAACTGTCACAATGGGGTTTGGCACGAAGGCCAAAAGCTGGCGACTCGCTTGCACATAGACGGGCGTGCGAATTGCCCTGCAAGCGATGACGAACGGTACGACCAATCCGCTGTTGACGAACACGCAGCAGACGAGTGCCGGCGCGAGCTTCCTTTCCGTGCTTACGACCACGGTGGGATCGGCGGTGCAGGGAATCGCGCAGCAGGACCCACGCAGCAAAGACGAGAACCACTCCTGGGCAGCCAATTCCCGGCAACAGGAACAGGAGATTCCAAAGAGCAGCGCGGCGCAGCAGCAGGCGAGCCCCGCTCCGGCGGACACTCTTTCCGGTCTCGTCGTTACGAACCTGACGACTCTGCCGGTCAACCGCTTCCATGCCGTCCTCTCGACCCGAGACTCCGCAATCCAGAGCGGGCCGATTCCAAACGCGAAGGATGCGAAGGCCGAAACCGGGACCGCTCCTTCGAACAGCACCAGCGCGATCGATACTACGGCGACGGCCCCGGTGCCGGTGGTTCCAGCCGCGGTTGTTGCTGTACCCCCGGCCAACAACAACGGCAAATCAGCCACCGCAGATCCGGTTGCGGCAATCAGTGAAGGGGCGCAGCCCCCGGTTGTAGAAGCGCGGCCGGGTCAGAATGCCCCCCAGCAGCCCGCCGTGGTCGCAGCCCCGGTCGCTGAGAAGAGTGCGCCGGCTCCCGCTGAATCGACCGTGAGCCCCGCAAAGATTCAGGTCTCCACCGACATTGAAGCGGCATCTGCGGCGAAGACAGATCCGGCAGTGCGCAACGCAGACGCGGTTGCGCCTGCAGCGCCGACGACCGGCCCCGGCAATACCGCGACCATTCAAACCCCAAAAACAACGGCCGGTTCTCCGATCCCGGCGTTGGGCTCATCGCCCGTGACCCCCCTGGCGCATGAAGCGGCGGATGCGCAGAAAGTCGTGCCAATCAGCACGGGATCTGCGCCTGCCGTCGACCAGCCGCAAGCGGCAACTCCGCAGCCGGTCGCGAGCGTCACCTCCCCGGCGACGAAGACAGACCAGCCGGGCGCAGTGCCAAGCGACAAAACGACGAGCCGCCCGGCGCCCGTGATTAGCGCGGCGACGGCACCGGCAGCGAGCGCCACTGCAACCCCAGTGGCCCCGCGCAACTACGACGTTCGCGATCCTCGTCTTGTGTTTGCCGCAGGGTTGACCCCGGTGGCGGTTCCTCTGCCAACAACCGGTGTGAACACCGGGAAGGGCACAGCCAATGACGCAACACCGGCTCCCTCAGGTACTTCGAACCCTGGCGCTCAGTCCAGTGGATCTATCTCCGGGCAGAACGCGACGGGCAAGGCCACACCCGCCACGGGAGCGCTTCCCGTAGCCAACCTGGTCCTGCCTGGTCCCGGCTTTCTGAATCACATTGGAGACGCGAGCCAGTCCGTTGGCAAGCCGGCAGACAGTAGAGTCTCGAATGCCGACGGCGTCAAAGACAGCAATTCCACCAATGCAACGTCCGCCGCGAAGACCACCCCCGCGTCGAATGCGGCTTCCTCCAGCGACGCCGCAGCGCAGAACGCCCAGGGCAATACCGCTCCACAGCACGCGCAGACCGATGCATCGCAAAACACTGCGGCAGCCGCGAAGGGCGCCGACGCAACGATGCCCCTGCAGGCGGCTCCGGTTCACGTCGCAGCACAGCAACCCATTGCGGGCGGTGTGACGGAACGGCAGCCTGCTGCCGCGACGCCTACCCCGACCCCTGCCGCGTCCGGTGAGGGCAATGATGTCGCTGCTTCGTCCGGCATCAACACCGCGAAGCTCATCCAGGCGATGAGCGAGACGCAGATGCATGTTGGAATGCGCTCGGCGGAGTTCGGTGACATTTCGATCCGCACCGCGGTATCGCAGCAGCAGATGGTGGCACAGATCAGCGTGGATCACGGGGACCTGGGACGGGCGATCGCCATGCACGCTCCCGCCGCACAGACGAAGCTGGGCGACGATCTCGGACTGCACGCCGCGATCGAGGTCACACAGAATGGAGCGAATTTTTCCAACCAGGGCGGCGGCAACGCTTCCCAGCAGGATTCGAGATCTTTTATGCGCCCCGCCGAGGCTGTGGGCGCCGTAGGGAGTACGACGGAGACGGAGCGACTGACTCCGCGGGCAGCGGTCTGGGCAGAGGACTCCGACCGGCTGGATATCCAGGCATAACAAATCGGACATTAGAAACACGGCACAGGAACAAGAGAAGAGGAAGAACGATGAACATTCAGGGATTCACACCGGCGATCAACGCACCGCTCCAGGCACAGGCCTCCAGCACCAGCGGGACGTCGGGGAGCAGCGGTTCAGGCAGCGGAAACAGCATGTCTGCCGGCAATCTGCAGGCAACATTTCTCAATTTGCTGGTGACCGAGCTGCAGAATCAGGATCCGACCCAGCCGGTCGATCCCACGCAGATGGTCGCGCAGATGGTTTCACTCAACCAGCTGGACCAGCTGATTCTGATCAACCAAAACCTTCAATCGATTGCCGGAACAGGAAGTACCGGCACATCGGGTACCGGGACGCAGGGCTCAGTGGTGAGCAACCCGGTTGGCGCTACAACCGCGAGCACCGAGGCGGCAACAACCGCCCCCGGCACCGTGTTTGGGACGCAACCTGCAAGCATGAGCAACCTCGCACCGGGCGGTCTGATGAATCTGTTTGGAAACATCCCGGCCGCAAACGTCAATTCCAGCTACGCCACTCAAGGAGGCAGATAATGTCAGCGTTTTCGATTCCTCTTTCAGGCCTGGCAGCCAGCTCCGATTCGCTGAATGTCATCGCCAATAACCTTTCAAACCTGAACACGAACGGGTACAAGGAAGAAACCCTCAACTTTGCCGACGTCTACAACCAGATGCAGGGCGTCTCGGGGAATGGCGACCCCATCCAGATCGGATCGGGCGTTCAGATTGCCGGTCAGACTGCGAACTTCACCAACGGCACAGTGACCTCGACGGGTATCTCCTCGAACCTCGCGCTGCAGGGCAACGGCTTCTTCGTGGTGCAGAACAGCTCCAACGGCCAGGAAGCTTTCACGCGCGACGGTGCTTTCACCGCAAACTCGCAGGGTGAACTGTCCACCGCCCAGGGGCAGCTGGTGCTCGGCTATCCGGCGGTCAACGGTGTGGTTTCGACCAGCACCGCACTGGCGCCGATCAATGTAAACCAGGCCGCGAATATCCCCGCCGTTCAGACATCGACGTTCTCCACGAACACCAATCTGAACGCGGCGGCCGCTCCCGGTGACAGCTACAGCACTCCGCTCACCGTATACGATTCTCTCGGCACGCAGCAGACCCTGACCGTGACCTTCACGAACACCGCGCCCGGATCCTGGTCCTACGCGGTCACCCTGCCGGCCGCGGCGACCGGCGGTACCGGAGCTCCGACAACACTGAACTCCGGCACCATGACCTTCGATTCTTCGGGCAACCTCACCGCGCCGGCCAGCCCGATCACCGGGATTCAGGTCACCGGCCTCGCGGACGGCGCGGCTCCGATGAACATGAGCTGGACGCTCAAAGGTCCCGGCGGCACTTCTCTGATCACGCAGCAGACGGGAACCAGCGCCACGACCTCCACCGCCCAGAACGGCTACGGCGTGGGAACCCTGACGGGCTACTCCGTCCTTTCGGACGGAACGGTCCAGGGAGAGTTCAGCAACAATCAGACCATGGCGCTGGGCCGGATCGCGGTCGCCAGCTTCGCCAACAACCAGGGCTTGACGCAGCTCGGCAACAATGACCTGCAGGCGACGTTTGCTTCGGGCGGTGCGGTCATCGGGGAAGCGGGCGCCGGCGGCAACGGAACCATCACCGGGGGCGCGGTCGAGGAATCGAACGTGAATCTCTCCGGCGAATTCGCGAACATGATCGTGGCGCAGCAGAGCTACGACGCGAACGCGAAGGTCCTGACCACCATGAATCAGGTGTCGCAGGCGACCATCCAGATGGTTCAGTAGTTCGGCAACTCGGTTAGTGAACGATTAGAGGCCTTCGCCGCCCGGATGCACGGGTTGGCGAAGGCCTGAGGAAGACTGCCAGCTCTCATCGCTGTCTCACCGACAGCATGGGGTGGGCGGTTGACCGATGTGGTGCGCAAGTCCTTGTTTCATAAGCGGATGACTGCCAGGTCGCCGCGAGACACAGGACTGCGCACCCGTCTTTGTTTTCCGGCAACCCGATTGCATTGATGTTGACGCAATCGCTCCGTCCTGTCTGTGGGTTACCTCAGGATGGAACCAGGAGTAAGCCGGAATTCATGAGCACCGCAGCCTTTACCCCCGAACCCAGACCCGCCGAGCCTTCGGTCTCAGCTCGCCTGCAGACCAGCGAGGACCCGCTCGACAGCATGGCGTGGCTGCCCTGCAACGTCACCGTTGAGGTCCCGGTGGTTCGCTTTACGATCGGAGATCTTCTTGCCCTCGCTCACGGGTCGATTGTGGAGACGGCCTGTCACCAGACCAGCGATGTGCCGCTGCGGGTGAACCGGCTCCTGATCGGCTGGACAGAATTTGAAGTCATCGGCGACCGCCTTGCGGTGCGCATTACGGATCAGGCATGACTACAGCTCCCCTTCCCATTCCCCACTCCGCGCAGGAAGCCGCCCCAGCCCGCGAGCCCCTGCAGTTTCCCTTAAACTCGGCCGATCCCATTCCGTTCCGGGCGACCCGCAGGCAGCCTCGCGACAACTCCTTTCTCTCCGCGCTGATCGATAGCACGGAACGGCAGAGTTCAAAAGAGCGGCTGGCCGTCAGTCCGACCCGTCTTGATCCCGATGAGATGAAGCGCCGGGAGGACGAGGCGAAAATCCGCCGAGATGCGGCCGACGAGCGTCGGCGTCAGGAATCGGAAAAGCAGAACAGGCTCGGTATGCTTGTCCGGCAGCGTCTCGAACAGGAGAAGAAGCGCCAGGAGGAAGAGGCGCAACGGGATCGGAGGGCGGTCGAGCAGGCTCGTCTCGCAGCCGAAGCGCAGGCTCGTCGTGCGGAAGAAGAGCGCCTGCTCCTCGAGGCCGAAGAGCAGAGACTCCGCGCTGAAGAGGAACAAAGCCGCCGGGAAGCTGAGCAACTGCAGCGGCGCTTTCAGGAAGAACTGGAACGGCTGGCCCTGGAGCAGGCCCGTCGGGACGCAGAGGAGAAAGCGCGCCAGGAGGCCGAACTCAAAGCGCGCCGGGTAGCTGAAGAACACGCTCGCATCGCAGCGGAAGAGGCAGCACGTCTCGAGGCCGAAGAAAATGCCCGCCTCGAAGCAGACGCGCTCAATAAACAGGAAGAGAAAGACGCGGAGCGCGAAGCGGAAGAGCGCTTCCACGCGGCGATGGAACGCGTTCGCCGTGCAGCCGAGGAACGCCGCCTGCGCGAAGCAGGGGAGCAGGAACTGGCTGCCGTGCAGGTGCAGCCAACGTTGGAGCCGGCTGCGCTGCAGATTGAGGAAGAAGTAACACCCGCGACGACCGTCATGTTAAAACGCCCCGAACCGCCGGCGCCGGGTCCGCTGCAGCGCGCGTGGTCGTGGCTGAACCGCAAATATGTACCGGCAAAGCAGCTGCGCGTGGCCGAGACGATCTCTCTGGGCGAGAAGCGCTTCGTCGCCGTGGTTCAGGTGGAGGGACGGAAGTTTCTCATCGGTGGCGGCTCGTCGGGAGTCGCGCTGCTGACACAGTTGGGAGACGCATCGGCCGGGGATGGCAACATTCTGGCCGCGATGAAGACCACCGGGGGTCTGGGATGACCCTGGGCAGTCTCTGGCGCTGTGCGGGGGTTGCGGGGCTGGCTTTGGCCATCTCCGCGCCGACCGCGGCAGCGCAGGCCACCGCGCCATCGAACCCAGGCGCGAATGCGGCTGCCGCAACCACGGCCACCGCGCCGGCCCCCACACCTTCAAATCCGGCTGGAAAAGCTGCGGCTCCCGCAAAGCCCGGGGCCACTCCGGTGTCTGCCGCGCCGAAGCAGGACAAGGGCGACAGCGCGAGCAAGCCGAAGAGGCCAACGAGCCGCCCCTCCGGCGTGCGCAACTCACTCAATCCCTCGACACTGCCGATGATCCCGGGCGGCGGCATTCAGCTCCAGGGTGTCCCGGGTGGGTCGGTGCCGTGGTCCATCGTCATTCTGCTCACCGCACTGACGCTGATTCCGTCGTTGCTGCTTTGCGTGACGCCTTTCGCCCGCCTGCTGATCGTCTTTCACTTTCTGCGTCAGGCGCTCGGACTCCAGACAACGCCTTCGAATCAGACCCTGATTGGCCTCTCGCTGATTCTGACTTTCTTCCTGATGCAACCGGTTGGAGTCCAGATCTATAACGACGCCATCGCGCCGATGCAGGCAGGGCAGATCACCGCCGGCGAAGCGCTGGAGCGCGGCGAAGCACCCATGCGCAAGTTCATGGAGCACTATGTCCGTGACAAGGACGTGGCACTGTTCGTCGATCTGGCGAAGGAGCCGCGCCCCGCCATCACTGGACGATGTTTCCATGCGCGTGCTGCTCCCTGCTTACATCCTGTCCGAGCTGAAAGCCGGCTTTCAGATCGGAACCGTGCTGTTTCTCCCGTTCCTGATCGTGGACATGGTGGTCGCTTCGATCACGACCTCGGTGGGCATGCTGCAATTGCCGCCCGTGGTGATCTCAACTCCGCTCAAGCTGCTGCTTTTCCTGATGGTGGATGGATGGCATCTGCTGATCGGCTCGCTGATGAGGAGCTTTAGCTGATGGACGTCGATCAGGTTGTGTTCCTCGGACGAATGATGCTGCAGGAAACGGTCCTTCTCGCCGGCCCAATTCTGGGGGTTGCGATTCTGGTCAGCCTTGTGGTCAACGTGGCCCAGGTTCTCACCTCGCTGCAGGACACCACCATTTCGACCGTGGCGCGGCTGGTTGCGACCGGCGGTGCTCTGTTTGTTGCGATGCCGTGGATGTGGCGGCATCTGGCGCATTTCACCTTTGCCATGCTCTCGGATTTCCATACGTATCTCCAATGATCGAAATTCCTTTGATTACGATCATCGCCGGCGCTTCTCACCATTGGCGTGCGCCTCTCCGGGCTGATGCTGTTCGCGCCCTTCTTCGGCAGCGTGGCGATCCCCGCGCGGGTCAAGGCGGTTCTCGTGCTCGCGCTGACGTTTCTGCTCTATCCCGCGATCGGGCACAACATCGCCTCCCAGCCCATGACCCAGTGGCCGTTTCTGGTCTTTACGGAATTTCTCATCGGGGCCGGCATGGGCATCGCCACCAATCTCGTCTTCGAAGCGGTCCAGCTGAGCGGCCAGGTGCTCGGCATTCAGATGGGCTATTCCCTGGTGAACATCCTCGATCCGCAGACCCAGGTGGATACGACGGTCATGGCGATGTTCTACCAAAGCATCGTCATGCTGCTGTTTCTGCGCATGGATGTCCACTATTGGCTGCTGCGCGCGGTGGGTAACAGCTTCGACTATCTCCCGCCCGGGACGGCGCACCTGAGCGGCCTGTTCACCATGGGAATTCTGCGAACAGTGGGCAGATTTGTTCGGACTGGGAGTGCAGATTGCCGCGCCCGTGCTGGCCGCAACGCTGGCCGCCGATATCGTGCTGGGCCTGCTCGGCAAGGCTTCTCCGCAAATGCCGCTCATGCTGCTGGGGCCCGCGGTGAAGAGCCTTCTGGGCATGGTCATTCTGATCGCAACGCTGAAGTACTGGCCGGACCTGTTCCGGCGCTTGTTTCATGGACGCTATGACCAACAGCGATCACTTACTGCATTTGGCTCGATAAGACGACAATGGCTGACGCGAACAAAACAGAAAAACCGACACCGCGGCACGAAAGAAAGCCAGGGATCGCGGCCAGGTTACGCGCTCGCGCGAACTCACCGGCGCGCTGGCCATGGTTGCGGTGGCCGGCATGCTGTGGTACATGGGTCACGGTGCGCTGCAGCAGTGGACCGAATTCTTCCGCAACGTTCTTGAGCTGGCGAACACCGACTCGATTCGAACCCAACGGGCCGCTGCTCTTCTGGACCAGCATTGAGGCCATGCGCTGGATTTTCCCGCTGTTGCTGGCAGCGCTGGCGCGTGGCGCTCTTCGCAGGTTTCGCGCAGGGCGGGTTTGTCTTCGCGCCGGAGGCGCTCGCGCTCAAGTCCGACCGCCTCAACCCGGCGACCAAGCTGCAGCAGATGTTCTCCCTGGCAGCACTCAGCACCATTCTCAAATCTCTCCTGCCGTTCGCTGCCATTGCCTGGGTCGGCTATGCTCTGCATTCGCGAGTCACTGGAGCCAGATTCTCGTGAGCTCCTACGGAGATGCCCGGCAGTTCGCAGGCCTGATCAGCAGCGTTCTGATCGAAATTTGCTGGAAGTGCGGGCTGATCCTGCTGGTCTGGGGCGGCGTGGATTATCTGCTGCTGTGGCGGAAGAGCGAAGGCGACCTGAAGATGAGCCGCCAAGATCTCAAAGAGGAAATGAAGCAGTCCGAGGGCAATCCGCAGAGCAAGGCCAGCATCCGGAAGCTGCAGCGGCAGACCCGCCGCAAGCAGATGCTCAAGGCCGCGGAGACGGCAACGGTGGTCGTCACCAACCCGACCCACTACGCGGTGGCGCTGCGCTACGAAGTGAATATGGCCGCACCGATTGTGGTGGCCAAAGGGCTGGACAATGCTCGCGCGCCGAAGATCAAGGAAATCGCCTGGCAGCGCGACATTCCGGTCATGGAGAATCGGCCCCTCGCGCAGGCACTCTACAAAGGCGTCGAGGTTGGCGATCCGATTCCCGCCGCCCTGTATCACGCGGTGGCTGAAATTCTGGTCCTGGTCTACAAGGCTCAGGCTGAAGTGCAGCAAGCGCGAAGCGCAGCGCAGAGCTGCTTCGATGAATCCCGTAGTCCCGGTGAGGCCCCTGTGAATAAGAAGCCCGGACTTGCTTGCAACGCTGCAGCACCTACTCCGACTGGGTCATCCCCACCGGGGCGGTGGCGCTGGTCTTCGTGATGCTCGTGCCGCTGCCGAGCTTCGCTCTCGACCTGCTGCTGACGCTCAGCATCACGGCCGCCGTGCTGGTGCTGCTCACCGCGATCCAGGTTCTGCGGCCGGTGCAGTTCTCCGTGTTCCCCAGCCTCATTCTGCTGCTGACCCTGATGCGCCTGGCGCTCGATCTGGCCAGCACGCGCCGCATTCTGCTGCATGGCAGCGAAGGAGCCGGCGGCTGCAGGCAAGGTGATTGAGGCCTTCGGCCAGTTCGTTGTCGGCGGCAACTACATTGTCGGCTTCGTCATCTTTCTTGCCCTGATCGCCATTCAATATCTGGTCGTGAGCCATGGCGCGGTGCGCACGGCGGAAGTCACGGCGCGCTTCACCCTCGATGCCATGCCGGGCAAGCAGATGGCGATCGATTCCGATCTGAATACCGGCCTGATCAACGCGGATCAGGCCCGCCAGCGCCGCGAGCAGGTTGCGCGCGAAGCGGAATTCTGCGGCTCCATGGACGGCGCCGCGCGCTTCAGCCAACGAGACTCGCTGGCCACCATCCTCATCACGGCCATCAATATCGTTGCCGGATTCCTGATCGGCGTCTTCCAGCAGGGCGTTCCGTTCCAGGAGGCGCTGAAGACCTACACGATCCTCACCGTCGGCGATGGCCTGGTCGCCATCATTCCTTCGCTGCTGGTTTCCGTCGCCGGCGGCATCGTGGTGACCCGCGCAGCTTCGGATCATTCTCTGGGCACCGATATCGGCAAGCAGATGTTCAAGACTTCGCGCCCGCTGTGGATCGTGGGCGGAGTGCTCCTGGCGCTGGCGCTGATTCCGGGCATGCCGAAGTTCTCTTTCATCGCGCTGGGCGGCGTGACGATGTTTGCTGCCTGGAAGATGAAGCCGGCAGCCGCAGCCGCAGCCAGCTGCGGCTGCGGCAGCCGCGGCAAAGCCGCGCGAAGCCCGGCGCTCCCGCCGTCGATCCAATGGATGCCGTGCTGAAGCTGGATGAACTGATGCTGGAAGTCGGCGTCGGTCTGGTGCCTTTGGTCGATGCGAAGCAGGGCGGGCAATTGCTGGCCCGGGTCAAGTCGCTGCGCAAGAATCTGGCGCAGCAACTCGGATTCCTGGTGCCGTCGATTCACATCACCGACAATCTTTCGCTGCAAGGAGAGGGAGTATGTCGTCTATCTGCGCGGCGTGGAGATCGCGCGCTGGGAGCTGCGGCGCGATCGGCTGCTGGCAGTGAATTCGAATCCCAAGCCGGGCGATCTGCCGGGGCAGGAGACCCGCGAGCCGGCCTTCGACTCGCCGGCAAAGTGGATCACCCCGGACCTGCAGGCACAGGCCATCGCCGCCGGCTATGCGGTCGTCGACCACACTTCGGTGCTGGCCGCGCACCTCTCCGAACTGATCAAGCAGAATGCGCATGACCTGCTCACGCGCACGAGACCAAGCGCCTCATCGACCGCCTCGCCGATTCGCACCCGAAGCTGGTCGACGAGCTGATCCCGAAGCTGATGAGCTCTGGGCGAAGTGCAAAAGGTTCTGCAGCAGTTGCTGCGCGAACAGGTTTCGATCCGCGATCTGGGCACGATTCTCGAAACGCTGGTGGAAACTGCGGCCATCAACAAGAATCCGGTGATCCTGGTGGAAGCCTGCACGGCACGCACTGGGCCGCGCGCTGATTCGGCCGCTGCTCGACGAGCAGGGCCAGCTGAAAGTGGTCACGCTCGACAGCTCCATCGAAGAAGAATGCATGCGCGACCGGCATCGCAGAGCCAGCAGCGGCGCTCGGCGAGCGCGATTCAGATCTCCGTGGCGCGCAGGGTGCTCGATGGACTGCGCGCCATGCTCGGCGACCAGTTCGCCATGGCGCCGCCGGTGCTGCTCTGCGCTTCTCCGGGCCGCTTCTATCTGCGGCGCCATCTGGAGCCGTTCATTCCCAGAGATTGTGGTGATTTCTCCTTCGGAGATTCCTCCGATGACGCAGGTGATGTCGCTGGGGTCGGTGCGATGAAAGAGTTTGACGATTTCGATGTCTGATGAGGTGAACAATGACGCCAGCTGAACTGGCCTACAAGACGAAGCGCGGCCGCCGGCGAGAACGCCGACGACCTGGTGATGCAGGAACTGCCGCAGGTCTACTACATCGCCGCAGCGCATTCGCGAGCGGCTTCCCCAGCATGTCGATCTGGAAGACCTGGTGAGCGCCGGGGTGATCGGCCTGCTTGAAGCCAGCCGAAGCTTCGATCAGCAGCCAAGAATGCGCAGTTCAAGACCTTTGCGAAATTCCGCATTCGCGGCGCGATCCTCGACAGCCTGCGCGAAATCGACTGGGGCTCGCGATCTGCTGCGCAGACGCGGCCGCGAGATCGCCGAAGCGACGGCGCGGCTTGAAGTCGAAGCTGGGGCGGCATCCTGGCGGAGTCCGAGATCGCCGAAGAGATGCAGATCGATGCTGGACCACCTGCGCAAGATCATCGCGCAGATCGACTCGCTTCACATCGGCGGCCAGCAGGTGACGGCTGTCGAACGACGGCTCCGAGGCGCATCGATGTGATCGAATCGGCGCCGGATCTGGATGATCCCGATCCCTTCGATCTGTGCCTGGAAGGCGAGATGAAGTCGCATCTGGCGGAGGCCATCGCGCAAGCTCAGCGAAAGGGAGCAGCTGATCCTCTCGCTCTACTACCGCGAAGAACTCACGATGAAGGAAATTGCCAGGGTCGTCGGCGTCGCGCTCTCGCGCGTCTCGCAGATTCGCCAGGCCGCCGTCATCAAGCTGCGCGGAACATCTTGCGCATCTCGAGCAGAAACCATCGGCAGCCGGCACCGCGATGAGGGGAGCCTTCCACCATGCCTGATCAGGAACCGATGCAGGAGCCGGGCGCGACCCAAAGGCGGACGGCCGCTCGCCAAGACGCAGAAGCAGAAGCGATGTATGAGCTGCAATTTCCGCACCGCGGGACGGCTCTCCAATGAGAACGCGCGCGCTCTGAACGCCGTTCACGAGGCCTTTGCGCGGCGCTTGGCCATCGCCCTCGACAGCTGGCTCGGGATCGGAGTCGAGGTAAAGCAGAAGGGTCTCGAACAGCAACCGGTCAAAGATCACATCGCGGGCATCGCGCCCCTCACCTATATCGTGCCGCTCACACTGAGCACCGCGCAGAGCACCATGATTCTCGAATGCGACGTGAACGTCGTCTTCGCCATGATCGAGGTGCTGCTGGGTGGCAGCCGGCAGCGCAGGGCGGCGCCAGCCGCGAGCTCTCCGAGATCGAAGAAGAGATCATGCAGGACGTCGTGGCTCTGATCGCGCGCCAAATCGAGAGCGTCTGGCACTTTCCCAATCTTGTCGCTTGCGCCTGGCCGCCGCATCAAGCCATCGCTGCTGCAGCAATACTGCCAGGCCAACGAGAGACTCGCCATCGCGAAGTTCGAGATGGAACTCGGGCCGGCGAAGGGCATCGTTTCAGCTGGTCCTGCCCACGGCCTTCCTCGGACGCCTGATCCAGCAGATCAAGCAGGACGAGCCGCAGAAGAAGGGAAGCGTGAGGTACTTTCCGCGCCCCGGCATTCGCGAGCGCATTCTCGACTGCGACATCGAAGTCGCTGCGGAGCTGCCCGGGCTGAAAGTCGCCGTGCGCGACCTGATCGCCCTGCAGCCGGGAAGCGTGCTGAAACTGCGCGCTCCGGTGCGCCAGCCCGGCATGCTGACCGCCGGGGGGCAGGGAATTTTTGAAGCCGTGCCCGTGCGCAACGGCACGCAAAAGGCCGCACAGCTCGGCCGCCGCATCAACAACAACGAACTGGGAGAAGGAGTAAGCGCATGGGCGACAACCAGAACAACAAGAAAAGTGCGAGCATCTTCGCCGCCGCTTTTGCCACGGCCGTTGCGGACGCTCTGGGCAAAGCCGCGGGCGCGGCCTGGCCGCTGGAAGTGATGGAGGGCGCCGAGCCTTCCACGCGCCATGGGCAGCCGGTACACTTCCGCCTGTCCGTCGATGGCGCGCTGCGGGGCGAGTGCTTCGTCGAGTTCTATGAGCCCCAGGTCACCGCGCTGGCTGACGAAAATTCTGGGCCGCCCGCCCGTGGACGACGAGGCGTGAGAACGCTCTTGGTCAAGTTCTGGCCGGCTGCGACCGCCGGCCTGAAAACACTGCTCTCCTCGCAATTCGGCGAACTGACCTTCCGGCTCGATCGCGTTTCCGGACTGGCATTCGGCGGAATGTTTGTCGTGCCGCTGGCCGCCCCGGCGGATCCATCGGGCGCTCCGGTGCTGCTCTATTTCGATGGGCAACTTGTGGCCGCACTCTGCGCCGCGTCCGGCGGCACTGCGAACGCAGCTGTCGCGCAACTTCGCGATTCGACTCCGCGAATCTGCAGCTGGTCATGGATGTCGAGCTGAACGTTTCGCTGCGCTTCGGACAACGCCAGCTGCCGCTGCGCGAGGTGCTCGAGCTCTCCAGCGGCTCCGTCATCGAGCTGGATCGCATGGTCGACGAGCCGGTTGAGCTGCTGCTCGACGGGAAAGTGATCGCGCGCGGCGAAGCGGTGATCGTCGACGGCAACTATGGCCTGCGGGTGACCGAGATTCCCGCAGCCCGTGGCCTCTCACCTCATGAACTAACGGACAAGGCTCATCCCGATGAATCTGAATCTTGAAATCGCTGCTGCCCCCGATCGATCTTGGATGGAACCACGTACGCGCGCGTTGCGGCCTCGCGAGCTGCCATAACAAGCTGCTGATGCGGCCGGTCCCGACAAAGAATGCAGGCATTCGCATCGGACAGGACTGGTACTGCGGTGTCGACTGCTTCGTCGCCGCCGCGCGCTCGCCGCTGGCCGCCCTCTCCGCGCGCCGCGTGATGGAGATGCCCCGCAACCCCCGGCTCTCTCTGGGTCTGGCGCTACTGTCCAAGGGTCTTCCTCACCGACGAACAGCTGCGCGTGGCGACCGAGCTAGCCCGCGAAAACGGCGCAGATCTCGGCAGACATTCTCGCTGGCGCTGGGCTGGACGAACGAAAAGCACTTGGCCGCCGCACGCAGCACGCAGTGGGGCTATCCGGTTCTCAGCCAGGAACGGGCCGGCCGCATGCGTGGAGGTCGGTATTCCGCTCCGCCTGCTGCATACATTTTCCGCAGCACCTCTGTTCTATTCCGCGAGCAACAAACGGTCTGGTGCTCGGATTTGTGGAGCGCGTCGATCACCGGCTTCTCCAGTCCATCGAACAGGTCGCCGGCTATCGCGCTGAGCCCTGTTTCCTGACACTGCGGCTGAGTTCACCGAACAAATGCGCTCGCGTTGTGCTCCCCGTCTTCTACGAAGAAGTTGTCGTCGAAGAGCAGCCGGGCGAGCCGGGCGCAGATGGCGCGGACTCTCGGCCGTTACGCGCTCGATGCAGCGGCCACCGACGCCGCCTTTGTGCAGTGCAGTTCCTGGATCTGGGCCCGGCTCACTGGCAAACGGCGGATCGTGGATGTCCTCTTCGCCAAAGACAATCGTGTCCGCGGCTGCTGAGAATCCGCAGATTCAGCAAGCTTGCCTCAGCAGACCGTCGGCGCGTTGAACTGGAATCGTCGTCCCGGGATGCCGATAAGTGTTCCGGGAGATGATCGGTGTCGAACGCGAGCCTTTTCGGATTTCGGGCGTCCGCAACCGTTTCGCCGGGTTACCACAGTTTCCGCTGGAAGCCTTGTCGACGACCTCCCCGATGTTCCGGCGCTGCCGGAAACGCTCCTGCAGATGGAACTGCGGCTGCACGACTTCTCCATTGATCTGCATGAATTGTCGCAGCTCATCCTGAGCGATGTGGGAGCCACGCTGCAGATCCTGCGCCTCGCGGCACGCGAGTGCAGCAGCGCGGATGGGCGGCCGACGCGTATCGAAGACTGCATCTCCCATCTGGGCCACGAGGCCTGCCTGCGCGTCGCCGGACGCAGGACCGTCCTCAGCGAAGCGCGTCATCGCGGCGTGATCGAAGTCTGGGCGCATTCGCGGGAAGTCGCGCAGTTGTGCAGGAAACTCGCGGGGGCGGATCATGGCTCGATCCATCCTGAAGAGGCCTATCTGGTGGGCCTCACGCATACGCTCGGCGCACTGCCGGCAATTCTCGGCTGGCAAGGTCCGCAGACAGCGGCGCCGGCAACTGGTTGGACTAAAGGATCGGACTGGCCGAAGCGTGGTCGTTGCCCGCCTGTGCGTCCAGCAGTTTTTCGCCGAGTTGCGGCGGCCCGACTGCAATCGAAGGCTGGCGCGCCTCGTGCACAAGGCACACCAGATGGCCCGCATCACCCTGCGGTGTCCGATGTGCGCAGGTTTCGGCGCCCCAGCTCTGCCGGCGCGGCTGAGACTCCGGTTGAACCCTCCGCCGGTCCGCCGCAGATTGCCTTCGAATGAGGACCGCAACCCGCTCCCGCGTAGCCCCCCTGAAGGCTCGCGGCTGCTCTTCTCATCAAACCCTCATCCAGAGGCTCGTTTCAGGCCGTTTTGAGGCTGAGTCCAGGCAAAGTTTGCCCACGGTTGGATGGCACGCGCCGTGCATATGTCCTGTGCCAGAGGTTCTATGGATTCCGGATACTACGCGGCCTGTACAGCACTGGTCTCGCGCACCGCAGAACTGGATACGATTGCCAACAATCTGGCCAATGCCAGCACGGTCGGCTTTCGTGCCGAGCAGAATGTCTTCAGCTCGGTTCTCGCCGATGCCGGCCAACCCTCGAGTTCGGCGCTGAATCAGGCCATGAATGAGTACGGGCTCCTGAGCGGAACCACGCTCGATCTGAGCCAGGGCACTCTGCAGAAAACCGGCAACACTCTCGATGCGGCCATCGAAGGGCCTGGGCTACTTCGCGGTCAGACCGCGAATGGCATTGCCTATACGCGCAACGGCAGCTTTCAGATCTCCTCCAAAGGACAGCTGGTGACGAGCACCGGCGATCTCGTGATGGGCGACAAGGCAGCCCGATCACCATGCCCGCGGGCAGGTCTCCATCAGCGCCGACGGCACCATCTCGCTCGACGGAGCGGTGAGCGGCAAGCTGAAGATCGTCGAGTTTCCCGGCAGGGCACCCAGATCAGCAGCCTCGGGCAACTCCTACTATTCAGCGCCGGCGAACGCGGCGCTGCCTGCGACGCACTCGAACGTGCGCCAGGGCTTCCTCGAAAATTCCAACGTCAACCCCGTCGCCGGCATGGTCGAGCTGGTCACGGCGCAGCAAACCGCCGAGATCATGCAGCGCGCGCTCTCCATGTTCAACTCCGAAATCGATAAAACGGCAACGCAGGATCTGCCCAAGGTTAGGCTAAAAGGAGAACCACGGATGTTTCATGCTCTTTACACAGCAGCCAGCGGCATGACCGC
Organism: uncultured Acidobacteriaceae bacterium; assembly: GCA_963796895.1. Classification (GTDB taxonomy): domain Bacteria; phylum Acidobacteriota; class Terriglobia; order Terriglobales; family Acidobacteriaceae; genus Palsa-343. Next base: position 686,758 of record CAWCNN010000006.1, on the reverse strand, counting down.
GCAGCAGATCAACCTCGATAACATCGCGAACAATCTGGCGAACTCGAGCACGGCGGGATTTCAGGCGCGCCGCGTGCAGTTCTCCGACCTTCTCTATCAGAACGACGTCATGCCCGGCGCCGCGGCCACCCAGCAGACGACCGTCGCTTCCGGCCTGCAGATCGGCCTCGGCACGCGCCCCGGCAATACCGAGATCGTGCAGACCCAGGGCGACCTGAGCAACACCGGCAATCCTCTCGACTTCGCGATTCAAGGATCGGGTTCTTCCAGATTCTGCTGCCCAACGGCCAGATCGGCTACACGCGCGCCGGCTCGTTCCAGCCCGATGCGCAGGGCAATCCTGGTAACGGCAAACGGCGATCAGCTGCAGCCGTCCATCACGATTCCGGCGGCGGCCACCAACATCACCATCGGCAGCGACGGCACGGTAAGCGTTACGCTGCCCGGACAGACGCAGGCGCAGCAGGTGGGCGTTATTCAGCTGGCCATCGTTTGCCAATCCCGGCGGCCTCAACAGCATCGGCAACAACATCTATCTGCCGACCACCGCATCGGGCGATCCGGTGGTGGGTTCGCCGGGCGGTTCGCAGGGGCTCGGCACGATTCAGCAGGGCATGCTGGAACAGTCCAACGTCAACGTCGTCGACGAATTCGTGAACATGATTCTCGCGCAGCGCTCGTATGAGTCGAACTCGCGCGTGATCAAGGCCGCCGACGAGATGCTGCAGCAGCTGAATCAGCTGGCGCAGTAGAGCAGAGGGTTCTATGAAGCGATTGAAGTACCTTCTGTCCTGGTTCCTCGTTGGTCCGCGGCGCTCCCGGCGCTGGCCGCTTCGGGCCGCTATGCCATCAGCGCCGGACCGGGTTGCCGGGGCCATGGCTGCGATGGGCATGCAGGTTTCGCCGGCTCGCAGCTACCCTGATTTCCGAGGCGGTCGCCACCACCGCCGAGCCGCAACTGCGCGTGCAGTCCATGCAGCGCTGGCCCGGGGATCGCAGTCGTGGTTCGCATGGAGTGCGCCACCCAGGAGCAGTGCCTGCCGTTCTTCGTCAGTATGCAGCTGGGCACCCACGCCGCCAGCCAGCTGGCCATGGCGAACGCAGCGCTCACGACACAGGCGCAATATCAGCGCCCCGCCTGCCATGGCCGTGCGCGCCGGGTCGCCGGCGACTCTCTATATCGAGGGCGATCACATCCATATTCGCGTCAATGTGATCTGCCTGACAGAGCGGCGCGATCGGGCAGACCGTTCGTGCCGAAAGCACCGATCACCAGCAGACCTATACCGCCCAGGTCGCCGGCAACGGCGTGCTGAAAGGCCGGTTGTGATGAAGACGAACATGCTTTTCCAATGGCAGATTCGCTGGCGCCGATCCTGTTCGCTGACCGTCGCCGCAACATCGGCCCATGCCGGCAAGTCCAGCAGGAAGAACAGCCCTGCCGAACTCCGTTCCGAGTACATCGCCCGCCTGCAGGAGCAGAGTGCCGCCCCAAATCCCCGGACGACCGGAAGCCTGTGGTCGCCCGGCGGAGCCTTCGACGAGCTTTCGGTCGATTACAAGGCGCGCAAGCTCAACGACACGGTCGTCATTCTCGTCGCCGTGCAGACCACGGCCGCGCAGAACAAGGATGTGAACAGCTCGCGCGCGTTTCAGACGACATCGGGAATTACCGGGCTGGCGGGAGAGATCAACACCGCAGGGCCTGAACCCGCTGTTCAATGCGAACTCTGCCACGTCGCTGAAAGGATCGGGCGCCACCGATTCCAGCACCACCTTCCAGACCAGCATGACGGGGCAGGTGATTGCGGTGCTGCCCAGCGGCAACCTGGTGCTCGAAGCGCAGCGCAAGATCTTCATGAACAACCAGCATGAGGACGTGACCATTCGCGGCGTGGTGCGGCCCAACGACATCGGCCCGAACAACACCGTTACTTCATCGGCGCTGAGCAATCTTGAAATCGAAATGAAGGGCAAAGGCATTATCGCCGACAGCACGCGCCCGCTGAACCCGATGACGACGGGCAATCCTCTGGCTGGTTGGATTCTGATGCGCATGAGAGATGAGATTCCGGATGTTGACACCGCGAAAGCTGGCGATCGCGTGTTCTGCGCTTGTGCTTCTGGCCGCGACGGCCATGGCCGACAACGGTTCGAAGCCACCGCGTGCTGGTTCGCGATATCACCAGCGTCGAGGGCGTGCGCGACAACATGCTGGTGGGCTACGGCCTGGTCGCGGGACTGACGCAGACCGGCGACAGCCAGCAGACCTACTTCACCGTCCAGACCCTCGCCAACGCCATGCAGAAGATGGGCGTGCTGATTCCGTCCGGCACAGTGCGAAGTGCGGAATGTGGCCGCAGTCTTCATCACTGCCTCGCTGCCTCCGTTTGCGCGTCCCGGAGAGAAGATCGACGTCACGGTTTCCTCCGTCGGCGACGCCAAGAGCCTGGCCGGCGGCGTGCTGCTGATGAGCGCGCTGCACGGCCCCGACGGCCAGATCTATGCCGAAGCCCAGGGTCCGCTGTTGATCGGCGGCTATTCGGTCGGCAATGCGCAGAACGGCAAGCAGGTCAACACCCCCACCGTGGGCATCGTGCCCAACGGCGGCATCGTCGAGCGCGACACGGCCGTCGATCTTCACGACTTCAAGACGGTCTCGCTGCTCCTGCGCAATCCCGACTTCACCACCGCCCGGCAGATTGCCGACGCGGTCAATGATGAGTTTCACAAGCCGGTCGCCATCGGCACTGGACAACACCCGCGTCGATGTGAACGTCGCCGGCGCCGGCATGCCTTCGGTCACGGAACTGATCTCGCGGGTGCAGAACCTCTCGCTCGTGGTTCACACGCCGGCGCGCATCATTGTGAATGAGAGAACCGGAACCATTGTGCTGGGCGGCGATGTCAAACTGACTCCCGTCTCGGTCATCCACGGCAACCTCTCCATCGAAGTATCCACCACTTACACGGTGGCGCCGGTTCCAGGAGCTTATCCGCCAGGCTGGTACGGCCCCGGGATGCCCCCGCCGGATGGACCGGTCCCAACGGCGCAGCCGCTCCGGGACAGCCGGGTAATGGTCAGGGCAACGTGGCCCAGGCACACGACCAGGGACCCAACCGCGGATCCGGACAGGGCGGGCAGGAACCAGGCGGACCCGGACAGGGCGGCCCGGGACTCGACGGCGGGTACGCCCGCGGCGGCTGCGGCTCTGGTGCCGCAGACGACCCTGACTGTCAATGACGCTCCGGCCCAGTCCATGCGGCTCGACGACGGCGCCAACGTCGAAGAGCTGGTCAATGGACTTCACGCGATCGGGACCACGGCCCGCGACGTGGTCGCCATCCTGCAGGCCATCAAGGCCGAAGGCGGAATCCAGGCCGAACTGGAGGTGCAGTAAATGGGCGCTGGAATGACTGGAGTCACCGCGCTGACGGCGCAGACCAGCCTGCAGCAGAACCAGGAAAATCGCATGCTGCGGCAGGCGCAGCAGTTGCAGTCCGAACAGGGAACTGGCAGCGACGCGAAGATCGAGAAGGGTGCCAAAGACTTCGAGGCCATGCTGCTCGGCAGCTGGCTGCAGCAGGCCGAGCAGTCCTTTGCCACGATCCCCGGCGCCGAGGACGACGACGATGCGGCCGGCCGGGATCAGATGATGAGTTTCGGTACGGAAGCCCTGGCGCAGTCCATGGCTAGCTCCGGCGGGATCGGCATCGCCAAAATGATCGCCCAGGCCATGCATCGGACCGCGGAAAAGGCTGAGGTAACGGCAGCAGGCTCCCGCCGAAGCGAAAAATCGACGGAAAAAAGTGAGGATTCGCTTAAACTCCGGCCAGAAGTGCCGATAGTAACGCAGCGTAAAAGAAGGGAAGAGCCATGAGAATCGATCTTGTGAACTCGGCTGCCAGTCAGATCTCCAGCGAGCCCGGCTCCCAGGCAGACAGGAGGCGCAGAACGCATCCGTTGCACCGCGCGATGAGGATCGCGCCACTCTGATCTCCGACGCCGGATCGGTGAGTTCGCTGGTGAGTGCGGCGATGAATTCGCCGGAGATTCGCGCAGGACAAAGTCGCGAGCCTGCAGCAGGCCATCAGCAGCGGCAACTATAAGCTCGACCCGGCCGGATCGCCGCGTCCATGATCGACGAGCACGCCTGATCCTCGCGGGCTGCGTCCACCGCATCGCGGCGAATGACGTAGCCGGGAAAGTAGCCAGGAATCGACGGGGGCTGATGCCCAAACCCGGAATCACGCAGGCCGGGGAGCATCTCGAGCTCCTGCGGTCGCTCGCGCGCGAACTGGAACGTGCGATGCAGGCCATTGCGCAAAACAATCTCATAGAACTCGAAGAGAGCATCGCCAGTCAGCAGGATCTCAGCGCCCGGCTGAGCCAGCTGGCTCGCTCAGGATCGCCGCGGCACAGTACCGCAATCGGCCTCCGCCGGCACAACTCGATGCGGACCTCCGACACGAGAGTGCAGGCTGCAGCCGGCGAACTGCAGAAGCTGAACCTTCGCTACTCCATGCTGATCGAGCATTCCAGCCGCTCGGCTGCGCAGATGGCGGCTCTGTTCAGTTCCTACGGGGACAATTTCAGGAGGCTTCCGGCGCCAGGGAGAAACAACAGACCTGGTCCTGCCAGGTGTGATCGCCATGGGTGGATTGACTACATCGCTGTTGATCGGAGTGCAGGCGCTGGAAGCCTCGCAGGCGGCGCTCAACGCGACGAGCAACAACATCGCCAACGCCAATACCCCGGGCTATACACGCGAGGTCGCGCAGTTCAGCGAGAACCCCGAGACCCTCGCCGCGGAACCGTCGAGCGGCGGCGGCGTCTCGCTCGACAGCATTCAGAGCGTGCGCGACGAGCTGCTCAATCTGCAGATCCAGCAGCAGACCTCGCAGCAGAGCAGCGCGGATACGCAATCCTCAGCTTCTGCAGCAGATTCAGACCCACTTCTCCAGTACGGGCAGCGATATCGGCAGCGCCCTGAGCGCATTTTCGGCAAGCCTGGCGCAGCTTTCGGCCAATCCTTCCAATGCCGCGGTGCAGCAGAGCGTGTTCTCGGCCGGGCCAGAATCTGGCGCAGTCCTTCAACAACACCGCCAACGCGTTGACCTGACCGCGCAAACCGGTGCCGACACCCAGGTGACGCAGACCGTGGCGCAGATCAACTCCCTCACCGCGCAGATCGCGCAGCTGAATGCGCAGCTTTCACCCTCGGTGATGTCGCAGCAAAATGGCGGCACCATCCAGGATCAGCGCGATCGAGCTGGTGCAGCAGCTGTCCAAGCTGACCGGCATTTCCATCTCGCAGAGCAGCGACGGAGAAGTGATCACCACCGCCAACGGATCGCCGCTGGTGATGGGCAGCCAGACGTTTCAGCTGCAGACCACGACGGGCAGCGACGGGTTCCAGCAGGTGCTGGATTCGAACGGCAACAACATCACGGCTCCGATTCAGGGCGGCCAGCTGGGCGGCGCCATTCAGATGCGCGACCAGACGATTCCCGGCTTTCTGAACTCGCTGAACACGCTGGCCAGCCAGTTCGCCACCGCCTTCAATGCCGCGCAGGCGCAGGGTTTCGATTCCACCGGCAACGCGGGCAGGCCTTCTTCAGCATTCCCTCCGGAACCGACCGGCGCAGCCGCCGGCATCCAGGTTGCGCTGACCAGCGGCTCGCAGATCGCCGTCAGCTCCGACGGTTCGGCCGGCAGCAACGGCAATGTCGCCAACCTCTCCGCCGCCCTGACCAACGCGCTTGCCCTCCGGGCAGTCGGCGGCCAGCGCCTATGCGAACCTTGTCTATCAGGTGGGCAACGCCACCTCCAATGCCAGCGCGCAGTCGAGCGCCGTCGGTCAGAACCTGCTGCAGCTCACCAATCAGCAGAGTTCGGTTTCCGGCGTCAACATCGACGAGGAAACCACCAATCTCATCCGCTACCAGACGGCTTACGAAGCGGCAGCCCGCATCGTGAGCACCATCCAGGCGCTCAACACCGCAACCATCAACATGGTGTCCTAGCGAGACCGATCGATATGCGCGTCAACCCCAATCTCGTTCCCAATATTCTCGCCGACCTCCAGCAGAGCCAGTCGTCGCTCAACACCGCGCTCCAGCAGGTCGCCACCGGCAAGCGGGTCAGCCAGCCCTCCGACGATCCGGCCGCTTCGGCCGCGATGGTGCAAAACGCTATCGACACCGCCAACCTCGACCAGTACACGCAGAACATCACCACGGTGCAAACGACGGTGCAGGCGGCCAGTTCCGCCCTGAGCAGCGTGGTCACTTCGCTGACGCAAGCCGTTTCGCTGGGCACCCAGGGCGCAAACGGCACGAATTCCGCCAGCAATCTGCAAACGCTGGCCAGCCAGGTGCAGGGCATTCTGACCAGCGTTATCTCCCAGGCCAACACCAGCGTGAACGGTACATATCGTGTTCGGCGGAACTGTGCTCGGCCAGACCCCCTACACGGCCGATGCGTCTTCCCCCACCGGCTACACCTACAACGGAAACAACGACTCGAATGCCGTGGCCGTCGGCGACCATTTCAATGTCCAGGTCAATCTGCCCGGCAGTCAGATCTTCTCCAACGCCGGCAACAGCGTGATCGGAGCACTGAGTTCCCTCGTGACCGCTCTGCAAAGCGGTACCAGCTCCAGCATAGCCACGGCGACCACCGCGGTTTCTTCGGCGATCAACTATGTCGGACAGCAGCAGGGTTTTTACAGCAATGTACAAACGCAGCTCAACTCGCAGGAAACCTCCCTGCAGCAGGACAAGGTGACGCTGACAACGCAGGCGACCAATCTGGTCGGTGTCGATATAGCCACGGCGGCCACCGAGCTCAGCCAGGCAGAAACAGCCAATAGCGCCGCGCTGGCGGCTGCAGCCAAAGTACTGCCTGTCACGTTGCTGAATTATCTCAGCACTCCCGCTTAGTCCGGGCCCCCAACAGACCACCCTCTCCCTGGCTCTGCAGCACAAATGAAAAGGGGCGCGGTGATCGCGCCCCTTTTCCATTTTGCTCGATAGTATTCGGGTTCAGGCTGTCCAGCCCAGGCGCCTCGGCTCCGCCTGTTCGGGTGAGGAGGCGGCGAACCTCTGAGCGGCGGATGACGGGTGGTCGGCCGGGGCCGGCTGGCGCAGTTCGATTGCCTGCCACGCCTCGCGGATCTTCAGCACCTGAACCATCTGTTCCTCAATCATCTCTGGCGAGCGTTTCGCCTGCGCGGCAATGATGTTGTTGCGCAGCGAGCTGTAGAACGCGGTGAGCTGGTCAACCAGTTCGCCACTGTTGCCTTTGGTCGCGCAGTCTTCGAGGCAACCGATCACCAGCAGCGCGTGGTTGGCTTCCCGGCAGCGGCGAACCAGATCGTTTCCGCGCTCGGCTTCCGCCATGCGCCGCAAATCACCGGCCAGCGTGTCGTAGAGCCCGATCAGGAGCCCCAGCCCACCGCCGCTGTCGGCCGCGCTTTTGCGGTAGTAGAGTTCTGTTGGAGTCATCGTCGCGCCCTATCCGTTCTTCGTGTTGTTATAGCCGAGCATCGTGTTGATCTGCTGCATCTCTGTCGGTAATTGCTGAAGCAGGATTTCCGCCTGGCTGTACTGGCTCTTCATTTTTGTCTGCAGGGGCGTGATCACGTTGGCCTCGAAATTGGTCACATTCTGCTGCAGTGTGCTGTACTGGCTGTTCAAACTCTGCAGATCGATGGTGAACGCCCCGCTCGAAGGGCTCAGGAAGCTGGTCAGCTGGTTGTCCAGCGACCCGGCGAATCCATCGAATGCCGTGCCCTGGAAGAAGCTCTGCACATCCTGGTAGCTGTTTTGCAGTGCATTGCTGAGCCCCGTGCTGTCGACGCTGAGCGTGCCATCCTTGTTGACCGAGATCCCCATCGACGAAAGATTCGGCATGCTGGTCGTGCCGCTCGCCGGCGAAGAGGTCCAGGAGATCGCGGAGAGCAGCTCGCTCTGCAGATTGCGTACTGTCGAATCCGAGGCAAGTACGCCCTGACCGGAGCCGCTGTCATTGAATTGATTGTTCAGCGCCGTGATCACGGAGTTGTAGTCGGTCACAAACTGATTGATGGCGTTGCTCGCCGCCGTAGTGTTCGGCGTCACGACAAGGTTGACCGGGTTGCCGGCGCTGGCGCCCAGCAGGTTCAGGGTCAGCCCGGGAATCGCGCCCGTCACTGTATTGCCCGCGCTGGCCAGGTTCAGGCCATCCACCGAAAAAGAAGCGTTCACGCCGTTCGTGGTCTGAGTGAAGCTGAGCCCTCCGCCGCTGCCCACCGAGAAGTTGGCTGCGCCGCCGGAGGTGTTGCTGATGATCGCCAGCCGCGAGCCATTTGCGTCCGTGACCACGCTGGCCGTAAGGCCGAGCTTATCGGCATTGATGGCGCTCGCCACGTCGTTCAGCGTGCCGGTGCCGTCACCCGTGGAAATCGTGGTCACCGTGCCGTCCGCGCCGGTGATGTTAAAGCTGCCCGCCGCCAGGGGGGTCGTCGCGCTGGCAACCGTGTCCGAAGCCCATGACGCCGTCGTGGCCAGATTGTTGACCACGATGACGTGGTTGCCGGCCGATGTGCCGGATACCGCAGAACCGGTCACGATACCGGAGTTCGACGAACTCACGCTCATCGACGAGAGCGGGCCGAGGATGTTGTTGAGAGATTGCAGATCCCCGTCCAGGGTGGATACGCCGTTCTGCAGGGAAGTGAGTGCATTGGCCTGACTCTGCACCAGGCTCTCCTGGTTCAGCCACGTATTCTCCGGCGCCCGGGCAGCCGTCACCGCCGCGCTTACAGCCGCATTCACGTCGATGCCCGGTGACGATGCTCCCAAAGCCGCCTGGAGAATCTGGGTCAGGTTGATCGACTGCGTCGAGGACGAGCTCGAGGAGAGAAGCGAATTGAGTGCAGAGATGGAACTCATACTGTGACCGTCCTTCAGTCCGCGCCGCCGGAGTGCAGCAGCGCGCAACTTACTATCGGCAGTTTCCCGCGCCGCTTTCAGCCCGTCCCAAAGAAAAAGCGGCGACAGCGCCCCCCGAGAGACGCCGCCGCCGAGGAAGGAGGAAACTACGAACTACTGGAGGAGCTTGAGCATGGACTGTTCCATCTGGTTGGACTGAGACAGTGCCGCCATTCCGGTCTGCTGCAGGACGTTGTACTGCGTCATGTTCGCGACCGTCGCGCTGATGTCGGCGTTCTGAACGTTGTTCTGCGCGCTGGTCAGGTTGGAAACTTCCGTGTTCTCAACCGATGTGTCTGCCGTGAGCTGCTGGACCGAGGCGCCGATCGTGCCGCGAGTTGCCGCTACCGAAGCGATCGCAGCCGTGATGGCCGTCAGGGCAGTGGCCGCCGCGGAAACCGAGGTCAGCGAGTTGCTGTTCAGCGACAGGGTGGTCGAAGACAGGGCGCCGGTCGTGGTCGATGTGGTGGTCGCACCGCTCGAAGTTCCGTCACTGGTGAAGGTGGTCTGCGCCGTTGCACTGAACACCGCGACGCCGTTGAAATTCGTGGTCGAGCCGATCTGGTTGATTTCCGACAGAATCGACTGGAACTCGGTGTTGGCGGCCGTCGACTGCGCTGTGGTAAGACCGCCGTTGGCAGCTTCCGTCGCCACCGTTACGGCCTGGTTCAGCAGGTTGGTCACCTGGGAGAGCGCGCCGTCTGCCGTCTGCAGCAGCCCGACGCCGTTGGAGGCGTTCTGGCTCGACTGGGTCAGAGCCGCAATGTTGGCGCCCAGACCATCGGCAATCGAAATAGCCGCGGGATCCTGCGATCCGTTGTTCAGTTTGAGTCCGGTGGACAGCTGCGTGAGCGCGTTCTGCAGGTTAGCCTGCGTGGACGAGAGAGCGTTCTCCGCAACGAGCGAAGAAACGTTATGCAATACGCTGATCATTTGGGTGTGTCGCTCCTTGTTTGGATTCCGCCTGCACCGAACCGCTTCCGTCTTAGAGGTCCGGAATCGTCTACTTGGAGCAGGTGGTTGTTGCAGGAACTCTATCGGCCTTTGCTGCCGCCCGTTCTAGTCCGCACGAAAAATTTTTCGCGCCCCCGGGGTTCCGGACATGTTCCCCACATTGTTCCGTACATTGTCACGGTGACTGCTACAAATAAGAAGAAGCGAAACCGCTCCCAACGCGTTCGTGCGGCCCGGATACCACCTTTGGGGAGCGGGCGCGCGCCCCTCCCTCCGGTATACTCGCCCGAAGAAAGACTGCTATGCACAAGTTCAGCTATCGCACCCCACGATATGTTGTCGATTTCCCCGTCCAGATCGTTCACGAGCAAATTGTGATTGACGGCCGCTGCACCGAAATCAGCACCGACGGTATGCAGCTGGAAATCCATCGCTCTCTGCCTTCTGATTTCTGTGGGATCGTCTGCCTGGCATGGCAGAACATTCAGCTGGAAGTACGGGTGCGGCTCGCTCATACCGGCTCCAGACAGGACGCTCTGCGCTTTGTCTTTGAGTCGGAGAAAGAGCGTATGGCCATCGCGGATCTCGTCGCGCGTCTTGCCGATCCCGCCCACCAGTCCGGTCTCGTGGTCGTCCGCGAAACGGGTCTACTTCGGGTCCGCGACTGATCCAGGCGTTGCGTTTTGACTCGTAACTGCAGTGGGCAGTGGCATTTCCGACGCATCCTTAACCTGATACTGCACGATCAGCGTCACCCGTCGATTGGACGGGTCGTCAGGATGCTCAGCCAAACGCGGCTCCCGGTCCGCAAACCCCCGCACCTGCGAAATCTGATCCTGCTGGATCCCCTCGCCCTCCATCAGCCGGCGCGCAGCATTCGCGCGGTCCGTCGATAGATCCCAGTTGTCGTAGTCCCGCTTCCCCGCGTACGCCAGCGAGTCGGTGTGTCCTTCAATGGAGATCTTGTTGGGCAACTTCGCCAGCTCATGCGACAGCACCGCCAGCAGGTTGCGCAGAGCCGGGGTCGGTGTGGCGTTGCCCAGTTCGAAAAAGGTGCCTTTCGCGGACTCCATCAGTTCGATGCGCAGACCTTCCGCGGTCACCGTGATCTCAATCTGATTCTTCAGCTTGTCCTGCTGGTCGAGGTGATGGATGGACTGAAGGAGATCCTGCTTCAGCTTGTTCATGTCCTCTTTTTTTATAGCGACGTACTTGTCCGATCCATCGCGGTTGCTGCCTACGACTTTGGCGGTGCCGCGGGGGTCCTTAAAGTAGCCGCCCACCGCTTCCTGCACCTGCTTGCTGGCGTTCATCAGCCACAGCACGATAAACAACGCCATCATGGCGGTCACGAAGTCGGCATAGGCGACCTTCCAGGCCCCGCCATGATGCCCGCCATGGCCCTTCTTCTTCTTAATAACGATGATCGGTGTGGAGTCCGCCACTGCGTCAGCCTTTCCCCTCTTCTTTCCCTGGTTCCCTTAAACGGCTGGCGCCGCTGCCGGCGATCCTGATGGAGCCGATGCCCCTGCCTCGTCTCGTGCGCGGCAGGCCTGCTCCACTTCCTTAAAGCCAGGCCGGACGTGCTCCGGTACCGCGCGCCGCCCCACTTCGACCGCCAGCGTCGGCGACATGCCCTTCAGGAACGACAACATGATGACGCGCAGCACGTGGTAGTACGCGTGCTCGTCGTCCACGATCTTCGCCATGTTCGACGAAAGCGGACCGACGATCCCGTAGCACAGCAGAATGCCGAGAAACGTTCCCACCAGAGCCGCCGCCACTTTGTGCCCGATCTCTTCCGGCGGCCCGCCCAGAGCGCTCATGGTGACCACCACGCCCAGCACCGCTGCGACGATTCCAAGCCCGGGCAGTGAGTCCGCTACCGTGCTCAGCGCCTGAACCGGCAGTGTGGCCCCGGCATGATGAACGTCCATGTCCAGCTCCATCATCTGATCCACGTCAAAAGGCGACGCGCCGCCGGTGATGGCCATCCGCATGGTGTCGCAGACGAAATCGCGAGCGTGATGATCCTTCAGGAAATTGGGGTACTTCTGGAAAACAGTGCTCTTTTCCGGCTCTTCGATATCGGTCTCGATGCCCACCAGGCCGTCTTTACGCGCCTTATTGAACAACTGGAACATCATCTTCAGCGATTCGATGTAGCGCGCCCGGGAATACTTCGATCCACCCAGCACCCCGGTGAGGCCGCCGATGATCTTTTTGATCACGTGCATCGGGTTCGCAGCGAGCATCGTGCCCATGGCCGCGCCTCCAATGATGATCAGTTCTGATGGCTGCATCAGAACCAGCAGCGGCCCCTTTTCCATCAGGAACCCGGCGAGAACCGCGGCAAAAACGAGCAGGATGCCAATAATCGAGAACACGTGCACACCTCGGGGAAATCTCCAGGCGCGAGTCGGCTAACGGAGCGCTCGAACCTGGGACGGAGCGGCTTGATTCGTCCGTCCTCTATCGGCACGCTTGGCTCAATTTTTCAGCCCCGGGCCACCCGCTCGGCAAATTCGTTCCGATCCAAAACCAACTGGGCAAATGTTGCCGGGTTTCTGCCGCCCCCATGCCGGTGGATGCCGCATAAGCACTTCCTTATCACCGGTGGGTCCGAATACGATGCTGCGCCGCTTTGGTCCTCGGCTTGCACCTTCGGAAGCATCTTCTTTCAGGAGCTACACCCATGTTTGCCGCTGGACTTCCCACTTCGAACTTGCTGACTTCGGCGTTGTCCCAGACGGTTGCCGGCTTTGCAGGCCACGCCTCGGCCGCGTTGAAGGGCTTCGACTCCGACCTGGACTCCGGCAACCTGAGCGGAGCACAGTCCTTTCTGTCCGCCCTGCAGCAAAAAGTCAACGCTCGGGGTCAGGCGCCTGCCGGTGGCGCCATATCCGGCGAGTTCGCCCAGGTGAACCAGGATCTCCAGTCCGGCGATCTTGTGTCGGCCCACGCCGACTTCGCAAGCCTCAAATCCAGCCTTGCCCATCTCAATCAGCCCGGCAGCAGCACGGCCCCGCCCTCGAGCGCTGATCCCGGCTCGTCGCTGGCGTCACTGCAGTCACTGAACCTGTTGCAGCAGAGCGCTTACAACAGTGCCCTCCACCTCACGCTTCCAACCAGCATGCCTTCGCTTTCCGTCAGTTCCTGGTAGCACTTAGGTCTTCCGGGCCGACTGGAAATTCACCGCCTATCTGCCGATAGCATTCCGGCATCCCTCGACTGCGCGGGATAGGTGCGTACGTCCGGACCCGATCCGGCGGCGCTCTCGCATTTCGACTGGAACCGGATCGCTCCCGCTGCCTCTGCTTTTTTGCACCGGCCGGCGGAAGGCGGAGAGATTGTGGATAAGAGTACTGTTAGCGGGATCCTTGTAGCACTGAGCGGCATTTGCCTTGGACTGATTCTGGACGGCGGCAGGCTGACGCAGGTTTTGCAGCCCACCGCGGCGCTGATCGTCTTTGGCGGAACCCTGGGGGCGGTGATGGTGCAGTTTCCCGTCCGCATCCTGCTGCAGGCCGTGAAGCAGTTGAAGGATGTTTTCCAGGATAAGGAACCCGCCCCGGACAGTCTGGTGGAAAATCTTCTTCGCTACGCCTTCAAAGCCCGCCGCGAAGGTCTGCTGTCGCTCGACTCCGAGCTCAGCAAGATTGAGGACCCCTTCCTGAAAGAAAGCCTGACCCTGGCGATCGACGGAGTGCCGGCCGCCGATCTCCGCAAGATGATGGAGTTGCAGATCGATTATCGCGGCGAGAAGGACGAACGCATTCCCAAAGTCTTTGAGTCGGCAGCCGGCTACTCTCCAACCATCGGCATCATCGGCGCGGTGCTCGGGTTGATCCAGGTGATGCAGCATCTCCAGGACATCGACGCGGTCGGTCGCGGCATCGCTGTTGCTTTCGTGGCGACGATCTATGGCGTTGCCGCGGCAAACCTCGTCTTTCTCCCCTGCGCGGGCAAGCTCAAGATTCGCCTCCGCGAGCGCCAGGTGATCCAGGAAATGACGCTCGAAGCGGTGCTCGCCATTCTCGAAGGCGTTAATCCCCGTGCTCTCGAACTGCAGTTGGTCAGCTATCTGCCCGCCCGGCCGAACCGCAATCTGTCCAAGGTCGCCGCCGCCACCGCGAAAGCCGCCGCTCAATGAGGAGAAGCCGCCGCCACTCCAGCGAAGAGCACACCAGCCACGAACGCTGGCTTGTCTCCTACGCCGATTTCATCACTCTCCTCTTCGCTTTCTTCGTCGTGCTGTTTGCTTCGGTCTACCGCGACAACAAGAACATCGTTCGCCTCTCCAACGCCATCCATAACGCATTTCAGGACATGGGTGCGTTCTCCAGCCACTCCGATCCGCACAACGCGTACGTGATTCCCGCAGAATCGATGGGGTCTCTGCAGGATCAGCAGGCCGCGATGGCCCGGGAACAGGCTGCCGCTGCCTCCCGCGCCGAAGTCCAGGAGCTGCGCAAAGAACTCTCTCAGGCCATGGGCGCAGAACTGAAGAGTCACGAGATCGATATGCGCGTGACCCCGGAAGGCTTCGTCGTGAGCCTTCGCGAACTCGGCTTCTTCGACAGCGGACAGGCTCAACTCCTGCCGGGTGCTGCGGACAAGATTATCCGGATCGCTAAAATCCTTGGCCGTCACGGGCTGGAATTACGCGTGGAAGGGCATTCGGATAACCAACCTATTAATAATTCGGAATATCGTAATAACTGGGAGTTATCGACAGCGCGGGCCATGACGGTACTACTGCTGATGGTCAATAAAGCGCATTACGATCCGACAAAGGTCTCCGTCGCCGGCTATGCACAATATCACCCCATCGCGAACGACGCGACGGCGGAAGGCCGGCGAATGAATCGGCGTGTGGATCTGGTAGTGGTGAGATCCGCTCCCCCGCCGCTGCTGCAGAAAAAATAGGGCTCGGGCCTGAGCGAAACCGGGCAGCCAACTGCCTAATTGTAGGGTGGAGGAGCGGCCGGCTGTTTTGCCAAACGAGCCTCGATGCAGTCATGGGCGTGCAGCAACTGGGCGACTTTCCGTGCACTGCCGGTCATGCCGAGGGTTCGATAGCAGTAGATGCAGACCACTTTGGTCCGATGGACGGGATGGACCGGCGCCGGAGAGGTGTCTGGGACGGGGTCGTGAAGGGTGTTGCCTCTCATAGGAACCTCGATTGGGAGGAGGCACGCAGGTAAACCCCGGGGGGCTCTGCGCTGGGTTCGAAGAAGCAGGCGACGAAAGAACGCTTGAACTCGTGCCCGGCCAACGATGGGAATCAGCGGGTCTGCAATAAAAAAACAGACTAACAACAGAAGAACGCGATAGCGTGCGATTGTCTGTGATTTGCGTCACAGACCTCGCTCCGAGGAACCATTCTGGTCCCCCCGCCGACGGCGCGCCCAGTGAAGACATCGGCACGGGAGCCGAGCGGGGCGAAGCCATTGTGACCGCGAGGTTCGTCGAGTAGGCAGACGGTGAGAGTGAGAAGAGCAGCCGGCTTTGTGACGGACGGCTGCCCTTTTATTGCCTGTGCTGGGTCGTGTAAGTCACCACCGATAAATACGTAAGTTATCCAGGAAGACAGTGGCGGAACCGCTCGATCCATACCCATCGACCTGGAAGTTGGTCAGGAGTGTGGGCGCCCAGCCCAGCGCGAACGCCGAGGGGACCGTGGCATTGATCGGCATAGCGAGGTTATCGAGATAGACCGTCTTGTACGTCACTACGCCATTGTTATCGCGGGAGTAGGCAATCTGCACGTGGTGCCAGGTATTGATGCTCCATGTACGAGGATTGCAGTATTGCCGAGAGTGGATCCAGAGGTCGACGGGGCGCGCAGGGGTGCCCCCATTGGCGGTGTAGTCCCAGGTGCCGGTCCAGCCATCGCACTGGAATCCAAAGATGGCGGTTTGGCCGTTGGGCATGACCTGGTTAAGGTCGAACTCCAGGTTACCAATTTTGGACGAGGTGTTGTTGAGATATACGTAGGCGTCGTAGAGGAAGTTCGTGGAGGTGGTGTCGTCGCCGAAGGAGGCATCGAATCGCTGGGAGCCGGAGTTCCAGAAGTTGGTAACGAACTGACGCGTGCTGCCGAAGATCGATGGCCAGCCGACGACGCTGGAGATGCCGTTCGTCGCACCGCTGCCGTCGGCGTCCGTCTCCCCGACCCAGTTGCCGAGAGACTGAATATTGCTGACGCTGATGGCACGGGCAGGAACCGCCAGGGCATCCATGAGGGCGTTGGACTGCACGTCAACCGAGACGTCGGTGACGCAGGCTGCCCCCTTGTTTCCCCAGGCCTTGATGTGGAGAGTGTGCCAGCCAGGCGCAGCACTCACCGGACCGTCCATGGCGGTGGTGGTGAACGTGCTGGTGGAGGAGCTGCTGTCGAAGGAGTAGCCCATGGCGGCGACAGGCTGCGAGGAGCAGTCCGAGGCCCAGGCGGAGAGCGTGAAGGGAGAAGAAACAGCCGCGCCATTGCCGGGGCTGCTGACGTTGACACCTGCGAATGCGGGACCAGCGAGCAGAGCGAGCACAAGCCCGCCCAGACACAGGTTTCTGAATGTATTCATGAAGACGACACCTGCTTTTCGATAATGGGGCGTGCACACTGACGTCGTCCGAAGCGGCGAGCTGCTTCGCGCGGGCGTACACCGATCAGCCCACGCGATTAATCCACGAAGGATCGGCACAAGCCCGGGTCTTTCCCGGCCCGCAAAAAGAGCGTGGCAGGCCGGGGGATGAGATAGAGGTCAGTTATTAAGCGCATTAATACACATGGAACAAACCGTGGAAAGACTTTTCTGCCGCAATGCGCACGAAAGTTGAGGATATCGGTCCATCCAAAGTCACCCGTGCAAAATGTTCTCGCTGTTTGAGAAGTTTTGTAATCGAAGAGGATGAAATTACCCCCGGCGGGCGAACCCGGTGAGTCGCCCTGCGTTCCGGGTAGAGTAGTAACGATGCGCTGGCAACGAAGAGCGGCGATGGTGCTGACGATTCTCAATTGCATCGCGCTCCCATGGAGTGCGAATGCGAGCACGACAGCGCAGCAACGGGCGCTCAATGCGGCATTGTCGGGAACCAATGCGGTTGGTGTGGTTCTCGACGGTCGCCAGGGGCGCGTGATTGCGGTGGTGCGTGCGGCACAAGTGGCGCAAACAGCGAGTGCGCCGGGCTCGACCCTGAAGCCGTTCTTTCTGACCGCAGCATTGAGGCAGGGAAGAGTGAGCGCGCAAGCGACGGTGCTGTGCCACGGGGATCTGCGCATTGCGGGGCGTGATCTCGCATGTACACATCCGCGCGAGGACAACGTGCTGGATTCGGAGCGGGCGCTGGCCTACTCGTGCAATACGTGGTTTGCGAATCTGGCGCAGCGGTTTACTCCGAACGAAGCGGCCGGCGTGCTGCGAGGGTATGGCTTCGGAGGCCGAACTGGGTTGCTGCGCGAGGAAGCGATGGGCGATGTGCGGACGCCGCGCGATGAAACCGAGGTCCAGCTACAGGTGCTCGGGCTCAGGGATGTCGCGATCACCCCGTTGCAACTGGCGCAGGCGTATGCCCGGCTGGCGAGTGAGTTGGATGCGGTGCCGGTGGTGCGGCGCGGGCTGGAAGGGTCGGTGGCGTACGGGATGGCGCACGGTGCTGCAACTTCGGGGATGACGATCGCAGGCAAGACGGGGACGGCGAGCGATCCGGGTGAGGCGTGGACACATGGGTGGTTCGCGGGGTTCGCGACGCGGCGTGGGGAGCGTGTGGTGGTCGTCATCTATGTGCCGCATGGCAATGGTGCGGATGCGGCGTTGCTGGCGCATCGGTTCTTTGTGTCCTGGGGACGGCCAGCGTGAGAACCGCAGCGGTCCTGCTGTTGGGAAGCCTGGCATGCGGGACTGGCTGTGTCGCCCAGTCGCGCGATGCGTCGGCGCGGCAATTGCAGGTGGAACTATTCACGGCGCACAGCATCGCATCTCTGAAGATCACTCCGCTGGGGCAAAACGAAACCGTGAAGATGTGCCCCGGGTGCCGCGCGAAGCCGATGCAGAAGCCGCTGACGGCGACAGTGAGGGGCGATGCGCTCGAACTGGGGTCGGGGGAACATGCGCGCCTGGTGGAACTGGACGGCGCGTTCCGCGTCGAGCCCGACGGCGGGGCGAAAACGATCTTCGCAGCGGGTGTGTGGAAGCTGGGTGTCGCACATGGAGCGATGCGTGTTCTGTTGGCGATGAATAGCGAGCGCTACGTCGCATTGGCTCTGCGCGGAGAGGCGGGCGCACAGGAGCCGCTTGAATCTTTGAAGGCGATGGCGATTGCCGTCCGGACATTCGCCCTCAGGAACGCCGATCGGCATCGAAGCCAGGGATTCAATCTGTGCGACAGCACGCATTGTCAGGCCCTGAAGTTCGGCAGGCCGTCGGATCTGGTGGAGCGCGCGGTGCGGGAGACGGCGGGGGAGACGCTGTGGTACGGCGCACGGCGGGCGCTGGTTTTTTACACGCAGAACTGCGGCGGAGAAACCGAGGATGCGCGGCAGGCGTGGCCCGGAACAGTGGCGCCCTATTTGAAAGCGCATGCGGATCCCTACTGTACGCGGCACGGCGCGGCGCAATGGCACGCGGAGATTACTGTGAGCGATCTGGAGCGCGTCGCGCGGAGTCAGGGGTGGAAGCTACCGGACCGGATCGATGCCGTGCGCGTAATACGGCGGACCGATGGGCGGCGGGTTTTGCGGCTGCAGATCGCGGGAGACACGGCGAGGGTGCCGGTGACCGCAAGCAGTTTGCGCTTCGCATTGAATCGCGCGCTGGGGTGGAATCAACTGCGGAGTGACTGGTACACGGTCACGGTGCGCGGAGGGGTGCTGCGTTTTGACGGTCGCGGCTATGGGCATGGCGTTGGACTGTGCCAGGCGGGGGCGACGGAGATGGCGGCGGAGGGACATTCGGCGGCGGAGATCCTGCAGTTTTATTTTCCTGGAACAAGGGCGGGTGTGACCGCAGACGGCGAAGTTTGGCGGCCGGCGCGAGAGGCGGGTTGGACGCTGTGGGCGACCTCGGATGCCCCGGGCCTGGCGAAGCCGGGCGATGAAGCATGGGCGAAGGTGCGGGCGCTGTATCCGTCGCGGGGGGCAGATGTCGAGCCGGAGGTGTGGGCGATGCCGACGACGGAGCTGTTCAGGCAGGCGACGAGCGAGCCGGGATGGATGCTGGCCAGCACGCAGGGCGCGCGGGTGTTTCTGCAGCCGGAGGATGTTCTGCAACGAAGTGGCAGAAAAGACGACACGTTGCTGCACGAATTCCTGCATGTGCTGGTGGAGAGCGAAGCGTCGGCACAGGCTCCGTTGTGGCTGCGCGAGGGTTTGGCGGAGGCTGTAGCGGAAGGTCCAACCGCTGCGGGGCCGGGTGCGCCCGTGGATGTGCGTGCTGTGGAGGCGGCGCTGGCGCACCCCGCGAGTCAGGCCGATTCGCAGAGGGCGCATGCGGATGCGGCGCGGCTCGTTGCCGGACTGATCGCGCGCAATGGGCTGGAAAAGGTGCGGGAATGGGTGCGATCGGGAAGTATGCCCGATGCGGCCATCAGAGTGTCCGGACGCGCTCCGGGAACGGCAGCGGGGCCGGCGCGGGCTCCATCCACGCAGCCGTGAAGGCGAGCAGCAGACACCAGAACAGAACGTCGGTGGTCCAGGCGAGAGCGAGGCGGAGGACAACGCTGAGGACCTGTCCGGAAACGCCTTTTCCGGGAGTCCAGGAGACGAGAGCAGACGTGAGCTGCGTAACGACGACGCAGAATACAACGACGGCGATCCAGTAGAGGACACGACGAAACGGGCGGCGCGCCTCGCGCCATGAAGGACGGCGCAGGCCCTGTGTGCTGACGACGATCAGGACCGGCAGCAGGGTTCCTGTGATTGCCCAGATCAATCCGTCCTGCAGGATATTGAGGCTCGTGATGATGCGCGCGGGCGAGAAAGTCATGCGCATGCCAGGAGAGAGTTTGGAATTCCAAAGATACGCGTACTGCGGAATGCTGTCGGTGCCGGCACTGATCCATCGGATGAGGAAAAACCAGAGAGCGGCGACCAGGGCGAAGCCAAGGATGCGCATCCAGAGATTTGCGGGCTCAGGTGCGGGGCGGAGGCGGGCGAAGGTGGCAATCTGGATCCAGCAGAAGCCGATCAGGAGTGCAGTGCCGGAGATCATCGAAAGCACGAACTGCCAGGCGTGCGAGTCGGGGATCTGCAGCCACAGCGCGGCGAGGATCAGCAGAAACAGGTTGTCACCCCATTGCAGCGCGAACACGGGGAACTTCAACCTGGTGAAGGCACGTGAGACAAGCGGCGGCCTGGACTGAATCATGGTTGGACCCCCGAAGCATCGGGCACATCGAGGTGCAGCTCGTCACTGGTGGCCTGGATACCGGGCTGATACATGGGCTCGACGCGCGCAGGGCTGATCTCGAAGCTGCCGGGGTTGACCACCTTTAGCAGATAGAACGACTCCTGGTGGCCGGAGAAATCGGTGGCGAACAGGACGGCGCGGTCATCGTGGAATTCACGCCGCGTGTACCACCAGGTCCAGTCTCTGGGGCGAGAGACGATGTTGTAACTGTCCTCGTTACTCATCAACTCTGTGCCCGCAGGAATGGGGTCCTCGATGAAGAGGTATTTTTCCGGCGAGCCACTAATGCCGATGTGCACGGCGAGGACGTCGCCGATCTGCGCCATGCTTTTTAGGGGATCGAGGTTATAGACGATGTTGCCGTTCTTGTCTTTGGCCGGCGTGAGGCGGAAGTAGTCCCGCGTGAGGTTGAGCGTGAGCGAGCCTTGCTGGTAAAGCTTGTGCTCGGTCGAGAAGTACGTGCCCTGCGCACTCCAGTAGGCGCGGCCGCTGCCGTTGCGTGCGATGTCGACCGTGTTATGGGCAGCGAGCGACGCGGCGGGCACGGCGACGTCGAGGGTCGTGCCGGCGATGGCGTCGGCGGGGGTGAAGTGGCGATGGCCGACGCTCGTGCCGTTGACGCGAATATCGGCGTCGAACTCAGCGTTCAGTTCCTGCGAGCCGGCGAGATAGTCGGTGAGACCGAAGAGGACCATCGCGGTTTGCTCAGTGGAATCCCACCAGTAGCCATCGTCGCGGTTGAGCATGAGCCACTCTGCGGCTTTGGGCAGCAGCGGACTTTGTGCATCGGCGTGGGAGAGGAAGCGCAGTGCGAAGGCGGTGCTCTGCGCACTGTCGTCATACTCGAGGTCGAGTACCGGGCTGTAAGTGGAGGGCCAGGAGGCGAGGTCGCTCTGTTCTTTGACCTTGCTTTCCAGGAGTTTGGCGAGATCGGCGGTGCGGGCGTCCGACACGTGCAGCATAGCGAGACCGGTGAACGCAAGACCTTCAGCGGAGAGATCGTTGCGCCGCGACCACAGCGTGTTGAGCTGACTGGAAAGGTTCGATGAGCCTGACTCGGAGAGCGCGTAAATCACATAGGCGTGCAGGTCCGGGATCATGCGCGGGTGGGCGGCGAGTTGTTTTTCCAGATAGCCGCGTCCGTTATTGAGCATATCCCGTCGCTGGGGCGTGAGAGGGTAGGAGTTCGTGGCTTCGCCCAGGCCGCTGACGACATAAGCGGTCATAAAGACGCGGCTCTCGTCTTCTTTCCACCAGCCCCAGCCGCCGTCGTCATGCTGATAATCGTTCGAGGCGGTCGAGGCCCGCATCGATCTTTGGCCTTGCAGGTCGGCGGGATCGATGTGGCCAGTGAGATGCAGCTTCTTCAGCGTCTCAGCTGACGATGATGTTGGGCAGGAAGCTGGACATGGTCTGCTCGGTGCAACCCCTAGGGATAAGTGGTGAGATAGTCGAGCGCGGAGAACAGGCTGCCGGCGATGGATGGACTTACTGTGATGTGCAGGTCGTGTGCGGCGGCGTCGGTGTTCGCGGGGAAGTCGATCGTCGCTGTGGCGGCGGAGCCAGTGGCAACGCCGCTGCGGCTGATGGTCTGCTTTACGCCGGAAGGCTCGACGGGAAAGGTGAGTTCGAGCGCGTCGGACTCTTCATTAGTAAGGGCTTTGGCAATGAGGTCCGCGGTGCCGATGGCAGAGGCTTTGACGCGCCATAACGCGGTGCCGTCGCCCTTGCTGGCGACGTTGATCTGCTTTGTCGCGCCAGCGATGGTGTCAAGGCCTTTGATTCGAGCGAGACGGTGATCTGCTTCGCCTGATCGAGATAGTTGTGGACGATAACGGGGATCGTGATCTCGTCGCCTTTGCGCAGGAAGCGCGGCGTGCCCATGCGGACGATGACATTCTTGCGAACGATGACGCGGTTGATGGCGGATCCGCCCTGCGATCTGGCCGTGATCGCGCGGACCGTGGCGCGCCAGGTGGTGAGCGAGTCGGGGAAGGTGAAGCGGACATGCGCGTGGCCCTGCGCGTCTGTGTGGATGGATGCAGCCCAGTACGCGGTATCGGGGAAGGCCTTGCGGACTTTCGGCTGGACAAGGTCGTTGCCAGGCTTGACCTGTGCGAGTTGCGGCCGATAGCGGGTGTTGCGCTGCGCGAGCATTGGCGACTTGATTGCCGGCCGCGCCACTGAAGTAATACTGCAGCGATGAATCCACCGACGCGTAGCTGATAGCGGTTGGGATAAAGCGCGCGGACCATGTCGCCGCTCGTGTCGGGATAGAGGGAGTAGATAGCCTCGTCGACGACGCCGAAGCTGAGGTCGGCGCTGACCGGATTGCCCTTGTAGTCGCGCACATAGACGTCGTAGTCGGCAGGTCTGCTGCGGCTGAAAGACATCTTTGTCGCGCTTGATTTCAACTTGTAGCTGTTGCTGGACGGGCGGCACTTTGATCTGCTGGCTCGCCTGGTAGAGTTGGCCGTCTTTCAGGAAGAAGACGGACACGTCAAGGTTGGGCTGCGAGTCAGTCGTGATGGGCAGATCGAAATTGACGGTCTTACCGTCGGAGAGATCACCTTGCGGAACTCGACCGAGTAACCGGTGGCGATGACCGAGCGCGTGGAAATGATCGACCTGCGAGATGAGGCTCAGGTGCGCCGTATCGCCGGGGGCATAGGTCTTCTTGTCGGCGATGATCTGGTCGTCTTGCGCGCCGTTGGAGAACCAGCGATCCTCGCCGCTGCCGAAGACCCAGAGGATAGCTGGTGTCGGTGACGGTACGGTTCTCAGGGGTGTTGGAGGAGGCCTGGACTTCGGCGCTGCCGGACTGCGCGACGGGAAGGGAAGCGTGCGCAGTGCCGCGCGCGTCCGTGGTCACGTCGGTGGCAGGTCCGTTCGTGGTTGTCGTCTTGCCGTCAGCATAGCGGCGCCAGGTGAGGCTGCAGGTGAACCTGGGTCTGGATCGGCTTGTTGTCGTAGTCCACGGCGGTAATGGTAAAGGTGGCGTTGGCGCCGGCGCGGACCGACGTAGCTGTCCGGCTCGACGTGGATGCGATAACTGCCGTAAGTCGCGAGGAAGCGGCCTCGGCCGGTGATCTCGCGATTCGCCTCGTCCGTGACGCCGGCTTCGATGGTGTAGTCCTGGTCCGTGTGGCGCGTCGAGTTATCGATCTTAGTCGGGACGGTGATGGTGAGTTTGCCGTTGGCGTCGAGCTTGCCGGTTTGCTCGGCCTCCTCACTGGCGTCGTAGCCTATCGTTGTCGGACGAGTTGTCGTCCGGACCGGCCTCATTGCTCTGATCCTCTTCGTCGCCCCACCAATAATGCGGCTGGTGATAGACGCGATACTTCACCTTGCCGCATTGGCGACGGGCTCGCCAAAGAAGTAGCGTGAGTCGATTGTGATCGGCTGGTCTGCGCCCTGGAGCACGCGCACTTCTGCGCGCTGACACGGACCTGGTACTCGGGCTTGCGGTATTCCTCCACGTGGAAGCTGCCGGAGATCTTCGGCGTCCGGTATCGCCGAGGCGGATGGTGTAGTAGCCGAGCGCGGCGGCGTCGGGGATCGCGATGTCGCCGGAGACGGCGCCTTCGCGGAGACTGGCATCTGCTTGTCGAAGATGGCGTGGTCCTGCTCGTCGGCGATGCGGACGTGGATGGACGGAATCTTCGGTAGCTCCAGGTGATTCTCGACGCGCGCCCGGAGCAGAGCCTTCCAGTGGACGGTGTGGCCGGGGCGATAGACGGGGCGATCGGTATAGACGTAGGAGGCCCACTTGCCGGCGCTGGAATCATTGAAGGACCAGGCCATCGGCGTGACGGCGGCGAACTCGCTCCCGGTGGAGGCGGTAACCCAGAAGTTGTCTTCGTCGGCTTGCTTTGAAGGGGCGCCGTGGAGTTCGGCCACACCGTCGGCGTCGGTGGTCGCGCGGCCCTGTTCCTTCCGGCCGATGCCCCAGACGATCTGCGCATGGCAATGGGCGCGCCGGTTTCGCGATCGACGGCGTAGGCCAGGATACTGCCCGTCGTGGTGCGTGTGATCAACACCATGTGGCTGACCATCAGCAGCGTGTAAGCCTTGTAATGGCCGTCGGTGGCTTCGAGAGGTAAAGGCCGGCGGGGAGCTTGTCGATCGGCAGGTCCTGCGAGTCGGAGATGTAGGTCGGCGGCATCTCCTGGCGCCAGCGCGCGACGAGTTGGCGGTCGTTGAGCAGCGGGATCTGCGCGAACTGCGCTACGCCGACGATGCGGCTGCGTTTGGCGAGGCTCGATTGCTTCACACGGAACGCGTCGCGGGTCCCCTGCGAGAACTGGCCGCGGAAGAAATGGCGGATCACGTACCAGAGGTGGTGCTTCCAGTCGTGGAATTTCTCCAGCCAGGTACGTTCGTCGATCTGCTCCTTTGGGCCATTGGGGTACACGTTGCCGAAGGAATGAAGGTCGGGGAGATTCGTCCAGGAATTTTTCCGGGTCGTTGACGCGGTAGATGCGGAATTCCAGCTCGTCGACGTTGTGGGCGTAGAGATGGATCGTCGGCTTCTCGTCCGGGCGCGAAGGTCTGGTTCGTGCTGATGTTGAACGAGACAGCGCGGGAGGCACGGGCCGGGGCGGCGGCGGTCAGCAAAAAAAACAGCAGGCCGAGGGAACAGGTGCGATTCATCTCCGTCCTCGCAGGAGTGTTCCAACGATAGACCCCTAGAAAGTTCGTGTTGCCGGGAACCGGGCGCCAGCGCGCGTCGGGATGGTGGAGCAGGTCCTCGATCGAGACGCGCCGGATTTCGCCCTTCTGTTTGCCGATGGGGCCGGTGTGATAAATGACCCAGTCGGCGTGTGTCCCCGCGATGATCATCGAATGATACTGCGAGTTCTGCTCCAGCTGGCGAAAAAACAACAAATCTCCCGGCAGCGCGTTGTGGACGTCACGGGAGACGAGGTAGGTATTGAGCGCGAGCAGGGCGTGCGCGTCGGCAAACTGGGCGAAGGCGGCGCTGGCAGGCCCGTTGTCGTCGAGGTCGGCGGCGGTGAAGGGCCCAGGCGTGACGCGGAAGAGGTTCAGGCCGAGCGGCGTTTGGGGGTAGTGGTACTGCGCGATGGAAACGAGTGAGGTGAATCGGGTGGGATCGGGCTGCGCGGCGATCCAGCGGTCGTCATGCTGCACAAGAGCCTCGCGGTAGGCGAAGCGGAGCAGGGCAGCGCAGTCGTCGATTTCGGTGGGGAGTTTGTCGTCGGGCACCGCGGCTTCCTGCTCGGCGAGGACAACGAACCAGGCGCGAAAGGCGGCCCGGTCTTCAGGGGAGTGGAGGTGGAGGGCGTCGGGGAGGCCGTCCTGATGGGAGTCGGTGCTGGAAGGGAAGTAGCGGACGGCGAGATTGTAGCGGTGCGCGTGCCAGGAGAAATGGAGGAGTGCGGGACCCGGGAGGACCGGGGCGCGGACGAGCACGGCGAGGGAGTTGCCGGGATGCGGCACGAAACGAATTTCGGGCGATGCGGACTCGATCTGGGAGGCCGGAAGGGAGCGGCCGCTGCTGCGGGCGATGGTGGTGACCTGGTGGGTGCGGCCATCGGCGGGGAGGAGGACGGTGGTGCGCGGAACGATGAGGCGGTCGCGGGCGCAGGCGCTGAGGAGGAGGAGGAGGGTGAGGAGCAGGAAGATCGCCGAGTGTCCGGGTCCTGGACTTCGTCCGGCGTGGGCGGGTTCCATGCTGCGGCGATCATAAGGGGGATGCAGAGGGATCATGATACCTGGTCATTGGCTCTCAAGCAGTCGTAGACTCTGGGAGAGGGGACGAGGGTGCACCCGTGCGCGACTTGAGAGAAGTTGAGAACGTTGATAAATTGCGAGATCAATTTGCGGTCTGGAGCGATGCTGTATTCGTTTGGAAACGATGGGATCGTCCGCATGAAGACTGGACTCATGACCACTGCTGGTCCTGCTTTGCCTGCGTGTGCGATCATCGCGAACGGTTTCCTGAACTGAAACAAGAGCATGAAAAACGCGGTTGCTACCGACACGCCTACTACGCAGAGCAACGCAAAGGCGTCTACCTCTGGGTGTGCAGAACTTGCTTCAAGCGCCTCGCGCCGGAGTTGAACTGGACTGTAGCATCGCCAAACGATTGATACCGCAGACCGATTATCTGGCATGACCGGCCAGTCGCAAACCTGGGCGCTTCCGTTCGGATACCCGGATCAGGCAAGCATGAAGGTCTTCGACCTGCGGCGAGACTCAAAAAGATGCCGAAGAGCCTTGCAATCGTTCACACGCAATCGCGGCTTGGCCCAGCGAGATTCCACCGTCGTTCGCGGGGACTTCCCGGTGGGTGAAGACTTCGAATCCATCGTCGCGCAAGGCGTCGAGGCAGCCCTCAAGAAGCAGCGCGTTCTGGAAGCATCCGCCGCTGAGGCAGACGCGGTTGAGCTGGAGGTCGGAGCGCATGCGGCGGCAGACCTCGGCAATGACCGCGACAAGCGTTGCGTGGAAGCGGGCGGCGAGGCGGGACTGCGGTTCACCAGCTTCGACTCCGGGGAGGAGCTGGCGAATCATGGGGCGGAGATCGATGTCTCGCAGATTGTTGTCCATGATCGAGAAATCGTAAGGATCGCTTGAAGTGTTTCCCGTGGCGACCGCTTCGAGCATCATGGCCGCCTGGCCTTCGAACGAGACCGTCTGGCGGAGGCCAATAAGCGAGGCGACCGCGTCGAAAAGGCGTCCGGCGGACGACGTCGGGATGGTGTTGATCTTCTTCGCCAGCATCTGGTCCACGATGCGGAGGCGCTTGGGGGGGATCTCGTTTTCCCACATCTGCCAAAATCGAGCAGATGTGGGCCACCCATTGATCGAGGCCGTCCCGAAGGTATCCATTAAATAGGTGCGGGCGACGCGCCAGGGTTCGCGCACGCCGGAATCGCCGCCCGGAAGCAGCACGGGTCGCAGCCGTGCGTAGCGCTCAAATCCCAGATAGCTCGCCGCAAGAAATTCGCCCCCCCAGATCGTGCCATCCGTCCCGAATCCGGTGCCATCCCAGGCGACGCCGATGACCGGTCCGTCCAGTTGGTGCTCGGCCATGCAGCTGGCGATGTGCGCGTGGTGGTGCTGCACGCCGATCTTTCTGAGGCCCGGCAAGCCGAGCGCGAACTGGCTGCTCAGATAACCAGGGTGCAGGTCGTAGGCGACCGCCGTAGGCGTGACGTGGAAGAGGCGCGCCATGCGCTCCAGCGTCTCCTCAAAAAACTGTAAGGTCTCGAAGTTCTCCAGATCGCCCAGGTGCTGGCTGGGAATCGCGAATCCGGCGCGGGTGAGGCAGAGGGTGTTCTTTTGCTGAGCGCCGCAGGCCAGCACTTCGGCTTCGCCACGACCAAGGAAGACGGGTACCGGGGAGTAGCCGCGAGCACGGCGGATCAGCATCGTTTGTCCGGCCACGACGCGGACCACGGAGTCGTCGACGCGGGTGTGGATGCGCCGGTTGTGATGGACGAAGGCGTCGGCGATGCCGACGAGTCGCACCTCGGCCTCTGCATTGTCGATCACGATGGGCTCTTCGCTGATATTGCCGCTGGTCATGATAAGGACGGGTTCGGAGTCCCAGCGCTCGCGCAGGATGCGGAACAGCAAGTCGTGCATCGGGGTGCAGGGGAGCATGACGCCGGTGGCAGGATTTCCAGGTGAGACGGTCTCGGCCAAATCGGCATCAGGCCGGCGGCGGAGCAGGACGATCGGTCGCTCACGAGAGGTCAAAGCAGCCCGCTCCGCTGGAGAGAGAAAGCAAAGCGATGCTGCAACTATCTCATCTATCACCATGATGGCAAGCGGCTTTTCGCTGCGATGCTTGCGGCGGCGGAGCTCTTCCACAGCCGCGGGCTGACGGGCGTCGCAGGCGAGTTGGTAACCGCCGAGTCCCTTCCAGGCGACGATCCCGCCGCCGCGGAGAAGGTCAGCAACGCGTTCGAGGATTGCTCGCGAAGTTTGGACTACCAGGCCTCCGGCTCGCTCCACTTCGACCAGGGCCAACCGCGGCCCGCACACCGGGCAGGCGTTGGGCTGAGCATGGAAGCGGCGGTTCTCGGGGTCCCTATACTCGTGCAGACAATCCGGACACATCGCGAAGTCCGCCATGGTGGTCATGGGGCGGTCGTAGGGGACGTCGAGGATGATGGAGTAGCGCGGTCCGCAGTTAGTGCAGTTGGTGAAGGGGTAGTCGTAGCGGCGATTTTCGGGCGAGCGGGTGTCGGCGAGGCAGGCGTCGCAGACGCAGATGTCGGGCGGCACGAGGGCAAAGGCGGATCCGGCGGCGTCGCTTTCTTGGATCGTGAAGTCGGTGTCGCCGGTGACAGGAATTTCAGTGCGCAGGATTTGGGCGATGCGGACCAGTGGCGGAGCTTCGGCCGGAAGGGCAGCGACGAAGGCCTCAACGCTGGCGGGATCGCCTTCGACTTCGATGAAAGCACCACGGGGAGAGTTCAGAACGAAGCCGGCGAGCGCGTGGCGGCGGGCGAGGTTATAGACGTACGGCCGGAAGCCGACGCCTTGCACCACGCCGCGGATTTGCAACTGCAGGCGGATTGTTCGGGCGGCGGGAATCGTCGGCGTTCTCCGTACTCGGATACCTGACGATCATCCTTTCACAGACGATTCCCGTTGGGTTTGGGGACCGGGTTGGATCAGGCGGTCTGGACGAACTCGAGTTCGAGGGTCAGGTGGACTTCCTCGCCGACCATGACGCCTCCGGTCTCGAGTGCGGCATTGAAGGTCAGCCCGAATTCGCGGCGATCGATTTTTGCCGTTGCGTTGACACCGACGCGGGTGTTGCCCCAGGGATCTTTCACGGGTGGAGTTGGGCCTTCGACTTCGAACTCGACTTCCTTGGTCGTCCCGTGAATCGTGAGCGGGCCGGCGACGGAAATCGTGCCGTTCGATTTGCGCGTAACCCGCGACGAGCGGAAGTTCATCGTGGGGAACTTTTCCACATCGAAGAAGTCGGGACTCTTGAGGTGGGTATCGCGCTGGGGGTCGCGTGTATCGATGGTGGCGACGTCGATGGACGCCTCGACCTGGGATTGCGTGATGTTGGCGGAGTCGTAGGTCAGCTGGCCGGTGACGCCGGTGAAGCGGCCGCGAACGTTGGAAATCATCAGGTGTTTAACGCGGAACTCGGCGTTGGAATGGACGGGGTCGATGGTCCAGGTGGTGGCGGTAGAACTCATGGGTGGAATCTCCTCCTTGGGTATGGATGCGGGGAGGAGATATTCGTTGCAACAAATAATAGCGAAAACCTCAACAGGCGCCCAGCACCGGGCAATTCAGCGAAAAAGCCAGGCGCCGGCGCGAGAACGAGCCGGCAAAGCGAGATTCAGCCGGCGTGGCGCGCCCTCTGGAGCAGTCGCGACAGCTGGCGGAGCTGGGTCGGGCTGAGGTGCCCAAGCTGGCGACGGTGCATATCGCAAACCGGCTGATGAAGCCTGGCAAGCAGGGCGAGGCCCGCGGGCGTAATGCGCACAAGGATTTTGCGGCGATCCGGATCCTCGCGGCAGCGGCCGATGAGGCCGCGCTTTTCCAGCCGGTCGAGGAGGCGAGTGATGTCCGGTTCGCGGGAAATCATGCGATCGCCGATTTCGCCGCACAGCAGCCCTTCCGGGGCGCCGCGCAGAATGCGGAGAATGTTGTACTGGTTGGAGGAGAGCTGGTGTTGCTTGAGGATTTGGCCCGGGCCGCGGGCAAGCAGGTCGGCGGTGCGCATCAGTTCGACGAAGACCGCTTCTTCAGAACAAGCGGCAGGTTTGCGAGGAGTCGCCAGGACGCGGGGCATACTTATCAAGATGGTCGTTGCAACGGATAAGTGTCAAAAGATAGCGCTGAAGAGCAGTCGAGCGAGCGACACACGAGCGGGGAAGCTCAGGGAAGAAACCTGCGGGAGAGGTTCGCGATCGGGTGCGGAGACTAGCAGGAAAGCGCGAGCTGATCACCCGGCTCAATATTGAGATGTCCCACCTGTCCGGGCGCGAGCTCGAGGACGCTGTGGGTCTTGAAGTTGACCGGAGTGAGACGCCACGGGGGGAGTCGCTGCCAGGTCTTGAGTACCCGCATCTCTTTGTCGAGGGCGACCACGTCGATAGCGAAACGCATCCACATGGTATGCACGCCGGAAGAGGGACGGATGAGCAGTCCGGCGCCATCATCGAGACGGGATTTTCCGAGAAGGCCGACGAGCCGGGAGACGAACGTATCGGCGAGACCGATGCGCGATCCGACCGTTACGGCCTTCTTCGGGATGGTGACAGTGAGATATTGCACGTGGCCGCCTGTTCCGCCGGTTTGCCAGGGCGGTCTGCATTGTTGGAAACCGAGAGATTTCCCGTACGAACACCATGAGTGCTCGCGCTGGGGAAGTCCGTCGACAAAATGCCGGGCGAAGTCCTGAGATCTCCTCAGGCGCCAGGGTTGCGGGTCCCAAAAATCAGGCCGTCCTCTTTCGGCGCAGCACGATGACACCGAAGACAAGAACCGCCAATGCACCGGCGACCGCACGAAGCATTAATGATCCACCCATGGCTTTCTCCTTTCCCGGCATGTGCCGTAGTTAGGGACCGATTCCAGCGAGGATGAGGTTAGGCAGACTTCTGCTTCCTTCTGCGCAGGATGATGAGGCTGACGACTGCGACCGCCAGAGCAAGGGCAACGATGCGAACGATCATGGTTGACTCCATGGTGTGATCTCCTTTCCGGTGCGCTTCAGTTGCAGGACGCACGCATTTTCAGCGAACTCAGTGACCCCCCAGATTGGCGCTCAGCGTGAGGATGGCCGGTGCCAGCAGCACGATGAACAGACACGGGAAGATAAAGAAAACCAGAGGGAAAAGAATCTTGATCTTGGTCTTGGCCGCGGCTTCCTCGGCGCGCTGACGCCGCGCAGTGCGGATCTCTTCCGAGTAGCGGCTCAGGGCGCGAACGATGGGTGTGCCGAAGCGGTCGGTCTGCTGCAGCATCGTCACCAGGGACTGGAACTCTTCCAGTTTGGTGCGGTCGGCCAGACTCTGCCATGCATCCAGACGAGGCTTGCCGGCACGCTGTTCAAGATTGACCTGGTTGAACTCCTCGTTCAGCTCCGGATAGCTGACAGCGATTTCCTGGCCGATGCGCAGCAGGGCCTGATCGAGGCCCAGACCGGCCTCCACGCAGATTACGAGCAGATCAATGGCGTCGGGAATACCCTTCTGGATCTTCTTCTGCCGCTTTTTGACCGCGCGGGTGAGCCAGATATCGGGGAGCAGGTAGCCCACCGCGGCGAGCGCCAGGCACCAGAAAGCCGTATTGGTGTGAATGAAGCTGCCGCCAATCGCGCCGGCCGCCGGACCGACGAAGCGAGCTGTGAAGTAAAGATCGAGCTGGCTGCCGCCTTTGAGTCCGGCGCTCACGAAGCGCTGACGGAGCTTCTCGTCTTCGGAGAGGCCGAGGCGGGCGCGGAAGGCACGGGCCATGGACAGCAGCTTGTCCTTCGCGACTTCCTTGCTGCGGATGGTGCGCTTGTCCGGACGTTCGCTCGTGACCACGTCGAGAATCCGGCGCGCCTGCTGCGATGGGCGCAGCAGGAACGGCGCGCAGAGCAGCGTAATCACGCAGAAGACCGTGAGGGAGAGCGCAATGTAGAAGAAGATCATCATGTCGGTCGTCTCTCCCTAAACGTCAATCGAATTGATGATGCGGTTGATAAAGAAAGCCCCAAGCATGATGAGGCAGACACAGAGGAGCAGGAGCTTGTGGCCGACCGGATCCCTCAGCAGGGGTTTCGAGTAGCCCGGGTCCATGATGTTGATCAGGCCCATGACCACCACGGGAAGCAGAGTGAGGATCCACCCGGTGAGCCGGCCCTGCGCCGTCTGCGTACGAATCTCGCCCTGGATGCGCTGCCGCTCGCGGATGACGTGGGTGGCGCGATCCAGCACTTCGACGAGGTTGCCGCCGGTTTCGCGCTGCACCACGATGGCGGTGACGAGCACGCGCAGATCCAGAGAGGGCACGCGATCGACCAGCTGCATCAGCGCGTCGCGCATGGGAAGGCCGAAGTTCTGTTGCCGGAAGACCTCCGCGAATTCTGATCCGGCCGGTTCCGGCGCTCCCTGTGCCATAATTTCGATCGCGGCAGCGGTGGAGTGTCCGGCCCGCAGCGAGCGAGCCATCATGTCGATGGCATGGGGCAGTGCCTTATCGAACGCGCTGAGGCGGCGATAACGAAGGAAGGCCACCCGTGCCCAGGGCAGCGTGGCGCAGACGCCCGCCACTGCCACTTCAACGCCCAGAATGGGAGCGAAGAACATGGTCAGGAGGAAACCGATCGCCGCCGCCGCTGCGGTCTGCACCAGCAGTGCCGATGCGGTAGTGTTCAGTGCCGCCTGCGAGATCCACTTCTGCAGCGACGCCATGGAGACGTATTTGTTGAGCGACTGACCGATCCAGTCGAAACGGCTGGTGGCGGTCTTGCGCAGAAGCTCGCTGGCCTCCAGCGATGCCGTTGAGACGCCCCCTACTTTGTCGGCGGTCACGGCGGCCAGACGACTCTGCAGAGTCTTGTCGATCTTGGTTGGCGCCGTCGCAAAGCTGACCACCCCGAAGGTGATCACCAGCACGGCGAAGAAGCTGGAAGCAATCAGGATCATGACCCGTACCTACACTTCCATCGAGTGATCGACCAGGCCGGCGGGAATCGGAATGCCGGCGGCCTTCAGGCGTTCTGTGAATTTGGGCACGATGCCGGTGGAGCGAAAACGCCCCTTGACTTTGCCCGTGTCGGAGACGCCTTCTTTCTCAAAGACGAAGATGTCCTGCATGCTGATCACGTCGCTGTACGCGCCGGTCAGCTCCGTGATGTGGGTGATGCGGCGGGTGCCGTCGCTCATACGCGATGCCTGAACGATGATGTGAACGGCCGAGGCGATCTGCAGACGGATGGCTTTTTCCGGCAGACGGATGTCGCCCATCAGGCCATGGTTTCCAGACGGGCCAGGGCGTCGCGCGGGGTATTGGCGTGAACCGTGGTCAGCGAGCCGTCGTGGCCGGTGTTCATGGCCTGCAGCATGTCCATAGTTTCTTCGCCGCGGCACTCGCCGAGCACGATTCGGTCCGGACGCATACGGAGGGCGTTGATGACCAGCTCGCGCTGGCGAATGGCACCCTTGCCTTCCACGTTGGGCGGCCGGGTTTCCAGCCGTACGACGTGATCCTGGCGCAGCTGCAGTTCGGCCGAGTCTTCAATGGTGACGATGCGCTCTTTCTCCGAGATGAAGCTGGAAAGCGCATTGAGCAGCGTGGTTTTACCGGAGCCCGTACCGCCGGCGATGACGATGTTCATCCGAGCCTGCACGGCAGCGCGCAGCATATCCAGCATCGGGTTGGTGAGCGCCTTGTTCTGGATCAGCTTCTCTGACGTCAGGGGGTTGGAACCGAAACGGCGGATAGAGAGGATCGGCCCGTCGATCGCCAGCGGGGGAATGATGGCATTAACGCGCGAACCGTCCTTGAGGCGCGCGTCCACCATCGGTGTCGATTCGTCGACGCGGCGGCCGACTGCGGAGACGATCTTGTCGATGACCTGCAGAAGATGGCGGTTATCCCGGAACGATACGCTGGTGCGGCTCAGCTGGCCCCGCCGCTCCACGTAGACCGCATTCCAGGTGTTCACCAGGATGTCGCTGATGGTGTCGTCCTTGAGCAGCTGCTCGAGGGGACCAAGGCCGAACACCTCGTCGAGGACCTCCTGAGCAACGCGATCGCGCTCGCTGGAACTGAGCGGAACGCCCTGTTCCCCGATGATCTGCTGAATTAATGCGAAGAGCTGCTGCTGGCCGGCGCGGGTTTCCTGGGCCTCGCCGAGCTTTTCCAGATCGAGACGGTTGATGAGTTCCGCGTGCACCGCGGACTTGAGCTCCTGCTGCTCTTTTTCGCGCAGGGGGCGAGCGGTGGGCACCGCCGTCCTCAGGCCGGGACCATTGGAGCGCAGATTCGCATCAGGACGTGACTGCGTGAGATTGAGCGTGAGATCGCTCACTATTCAGTCCTTTTCTGGCCAAACAACGAGAATGACTTTTTGGCCGGCTGGGCTTTCGGTGTCTCGTCCCCGGTGAGGATGGACGTCCACCGTGAGAACTGGGTGGAAATCTCCGACTTCTTGTCGGGTCCGATGGGCTCGCCCACGTTGATGGCGCGCTGGCACTCCGAGTACGCGTTGCACAAGCGGACTTCGACCGGCACACGGATCGCCTTCTCGATCTGTTCCACTGCAATCGCCCCGTGCGAGGAATGGCGGTTGATGATCACATGCAGCCGGGCCGACGTCGATTCGTTGCGGCTCAGGCCGTCGATGTAACGGGAAAGATCGCGGATGGCGCCGATATCGGGCGTGGCGACAATGTAAATCTGATCGGACCGATCCATGACCGCCAGCGAAGCTTCCTCGAGGCTGGTCTCGCAGTCGAGGATGATGTAGTCGTACTCGCCGCGCAGGAACTCAAGCGTGCGCTCCAGCGCGTCGGGGTCGACGGTGCGCGACAGGTCGTGCGTTTCCGGGGAAGAGAGGACCTCAAGGCCGCTGCTGTGCCGCGCGATGAAGCCGCGCAACAGCGTGGAGTCCAGTCGGTTGACATTGCGGATCAGCTCATCGAAGTGGTAGCGCGTGCCATCCAGACCGAGATAGAGGCACACGTGCCCGAACTCGGGGTGGTTGTCGATGAGGAGAACCTTCTTGCTCTTTTGCCGCACCAGGTAATAGGCCAGCGTGACCGCGACCGTGGTCGTGCCCACTCCGCCCTTGGCGCCATAGAACGAGAGAATGTGGCCGGTGGTGCGCGCGCGGCCGCTGTTTTGCGACCACTGGCGTTCCTGACGATCGAACAGATCGCCCAGTTGCCGAGGATCGATGGGGTTGGCGAGCACTTCATTGCACCCGGCGCGCATCGCGGCGAGCAGAAGATCGGGCTCATGGCGATCCGACAGCGCCGCGGCGAAGAACTTGCCGAAGAACAGCTGCTGCAGGTAGTGAGTGGTTTCCGTAGCTCCCTGAGGGTCGCGATCGAAGTCAATGACCGCGATTACCAGATCGGCGCTCTTCGCGTCGGCGGAGATCGCCGGGCGGCGAACGGCGGAAACATACTCGTCGAAGTCGTCATGGCTGACCGACCACTGGTGCTGGGAGGCGGCCTGCAGGATTTTGTCGGTCAGATCACGTTCAAGACCGACGGTTAGCAGTGCGACCGAAAGCGTCGAATTGGGGGCCGGCTGGCTCATAGCTGAAAGGTCTTTCCTTAGTCGTGGACTGGCACATCCTGCGGCCGCGGGTTCGGCTGCGGCTGCGGCGGCGGGGTTTTGGGTGTCATCTCTTTGTCGAACTTAGGATTGTCGATGAACGGAACAACCATCTTCGGCTGCTTCACCGGTGCGCCCGGATCCTCAGTCAGCGGATCGACCAGGGTCGGGGTTACGATGATCGCCAGTTCCGTCACCGAGTGGTTGGTTGTCTTGGACTGGAAGAGCTTGCCAAGAATGGGAACGTCACCGATGCCCGGGACCTTTTCCATCTGGTCGACGGTCCGGTTATCCAGCAGGCCGGAGATCACGAAGCTCTGCCCGTTCCGCAGGTCCACATGCGTGTCCGCTCGCCGCGTCGAGATCGCCGGAAGTGTGTAGCCGGCGATGGTGACCGCGTTGGAATAGTCCAGCGCGCTCACTTCCGGGGTCACCTTCATCGAGATGGTCCCATCCGGCTCGACGATGGGCAGAAAGTCGACTTTGACGCCGTAGTCACGGAAAACCACGGTGACCGTGCTCACGCCCCCGATTCCCGGCTCGATCAGCGGATAAGGGAAGCTGCCACCGGCGAGGAACGATGCCTTCTCCCCGCTCACGGTCGTGATGGTCGGTTCCGCCAGAATCTGCAGGATCTGCTTATTGATCAGAGCCTGGACCGCAGCGCCTATACCGAGCTTGCTGTTGAAATAGAAAAGGTTCAGCAGATTGCTGAGCTCGAGCAGGGAAGAGACGGAAGCTCCCGCCGAGGTCGTCGTGCTGCCGGATCCGGAGCTGGTGGTCGTGCTGTTCGCCGCCGTCACCGTCCCAAACTGTGAGGTCGTGGTATTGAAGGTGTGGGCTCCGTTGTTACCGAAGAAGTTGAAGCCCATCTGCATCGCGCGGGAACGGTCGATCTCAACCACCCGAACCTTCAGCTTCACCTGGGGAATATGCGGTGCTGCCACGACCAGCGAGTTCGCGACGTCCTTGGAATACAGACCGGCCAGCTTGAACGCGGCGTCGCTGTCGGCGGCACTGGGGACGGTCCCGGCCAGCGTGACTTCGTCGCCATGCCCCTCCACCCGGATGTTGTCCCCGGGGAAGGCATCCTTGATGGCGCGCCCGAGCCCAGTCACATCCAGATCGGAATTGATCAGATACGAGTGCGATGCACCCGTTTCGTCCCACAGCACGAGGCTGGCCAGACCCGGCGTCTTGGCCGTGATGACGATCTGGTGCGGACTCGACGTAAAGGAATCCAGTACCGCTGGATTGCTGACGTAAACCCGGCGGATGCGGTTGTCGGTGTTCACGAACATCGAACGCCCGACGAGCAGGTGCAGAGACTCACCCACCACCTGTGCGTTCGTGCCCATCTCCCCGATGAAGGGGGAGGGCTCGGCGGTGGCGGCCGAGACGGCTTTGCTCTGCGCGTATGCGCTGGACCATGTGGCAGCGACCACAGCGCCCGTCAGCAGACCGGGGAAGAGATTTCGGATTGTGCGCTTTCTGCTCATGAACGCCTCAGTAGAAACTTGCGGTGGAGCGCTTATCGCCCATCATGGTTTCGACGACCCAGGCTTTGGGCGCCTCGTGGACGGCCCTTGGCCGCGGTGCTTCACCCGTCGGTCCTGGTTTCGCCGAGGGCAGGGAAGCCAGCTGATCGAGATTCACGGGCAGCGCGGCGGTTGTCTTGTGGTCTCCGCCGTTGCGGAGAACAAAGTGGATGGTGCCCTTTTCACTCGCCAGCGTGGCCTTCTCGGCGTCTTGCGGCGACAGCAGCAGCGTCACCACATCCACCGATACCGGCTTGCCGGAAGGATCAGGCTGCACCTGATGCCCGGCGGCGAGAACTTCAACGTCCTGGAGCACAGTGGCCGTGACCGGCTGCGGGTGCGTCTGATCGGTGTAGGTCACGATCACGTCGACGTGCGTCCCCGGCATGAGAAATCCTGCCACACCCACGACTTCGTCCGAACGCAGAGCGATAGCGCGCATGCCGCTGGGAATTCTTCCCGTCAGACCGATGCCCGCGCCCGCTGCGGCAAGCTGCCGATCGAGGATCGGCTGGCCCGGCGAAAGCGGGTACAGCACTGCCCGGCCCACGACATCGTCGACTTTCATGAAGCTGCCGTCGAGCGGATGGTCCTTGGGCCAGTTGATC
The DNA here is from genome assembly GCA_963796895.1 of uncultured Acidobacteriaceae bacterium. Taxonomy (GTDB): domain Bacteria; phylum Acidobacteriota; class Terriglobia; order Terriglobales; family Acidobacteriaceae; genus Palsa-343. The sequence goes on along the minus strand of CAWCNN010000006.1, from coordinate 648,994 downwards.
ATGTTGACGTCCTCGCGGCGGATTACTTCGCCGGGATCGAGGGCGCGGGCTGCAGCCACATATTGATTCGGCGGCACAACCACGGCACGGGAGGCATGGGCCACTCTGCGGCTGAGCCAGAATGTGAACAGGCCGGAGATAACCAGGGCAACGACGAGAGCCAGCATCAGGCGGCGGGCCATATCAGATCACCTTTGGAACGCCGTGAGGAACAGCGTCGTCGCCGTGCCCGCGGCAACAGCCAGGGCATAGGGAAGACGCAGTGTCCTCGCATTCGCGAGATTGAGTTGTGGGTGGGGAGCCAGGCCTTCGAAACGGTGGTGCACGGCGATCGCGCCCACGTTGCGAAAGGTGTCCCTCAGGCGGCCGCGCCACAGAGCGAGACCAAGAGCCATCACACCGCCGGCGAGGGCGGTGAGAATCAGGAGCCAGGGAACCAGCGGCATCCCGGCGATTGCGGCGACGGCTGTTATCAGCTTGACGTCGCCGGCGCCCATGCCGCCCGCCAGCCAGAAGATGAGAAAGAGAACACCGCAGATCAGCCCCGCCAGAGCCGCCAGCCCCAGCTGCCCCCATCCGCCAAGCGCGAAATGAAGCAGCAGACCGAGCAGAATTCCGGGCAGCGTGATGAAGTTCGGAATACGGCGGCTGCGTACATCGAAGACGGATCCGGCAACCGCCACTGCCAGCGCAACTCCCGGATACAGCCACTCGGTAACTTGGTTCGACATGCGATGACCCCAATGGCGTGCTGCCCGCCGGAATCGCGGCCAGAGCCCGACGTAAATCTGCATCACGCTCCTCAACCCCTTACGGAACTGAGGCGTGCCGCATGCAGATGCTGGATGAAGCAAGCGATGTGAAAGGAAGACGTCCGGGGGACAGTTGCTCCAGGTCGTTTACCGGCACACCGCGCCGCGGCATCCCGGAACTGGTCATTCCCTGCGTGAGCTGCCAGGAAATCCGCGCGATGCTGCGTCGTCCTTCGGTTCGTTTCCAGGCCGGACACACCAGGTACGGAAGTGCCGGAGCCGGGAAAAGGTTAAGGAGCAGTGGCCATCCTGATGATCCACGGCTCGGAGCTTTGCCGCAGAGGTGGGGTGGTCGCGACCGGAACCGGAGAACGTGGTCGCGACCGGATCTTGCAGACCGGTTCAGGCACCGCCCGTTACAGGCCAGGGACCCGAACCGTACCACCAACCAGAGACCGGCAAAAAACGAAAACCGTCAGAACATCAGTGATGGTTACAGGCTGCTGCCGATGGCGTTGAATTCGTTGGAAATCTTGTTGCTGAGAGAGCCCATCGCGACGATGGCGCCCAGAGCGATGAGGGCTGCGATCAGAGCGTATTCGATCAGATCCTGGCCAGACTCATCATTCATCAGGTTCTTGAAAAGCAGTTTCATTACCGTTCTCCTTATGGTGTGGCGACGCGGCCATCCTTGTGGACTCCCCGGACCGCGCTGCGTTGGTGGTGATTGTTGTCACATTGCGCTGGAAGGGTGCTCCATCGCAATGCCATTTAAGTGTTACCCTTTGCTACTTTTGCGGAAACTACAGTGCTAAAACGATGCAAAATCTGTGCGTCAAGTGCTGCAACGGTACGGTACTTTCGACTGCGCAAGCGCCCGTTCCCAGGTGTTTCAGAGACTGCTTCCGATTGCGTTGAATTCGTTGTTGATCCTGTTGGTCAGGCCTCGCATCGCCGCAATTGCCGCCACTGCAATCAAAGCTGCAATCAGGGCATACTCGATCAGGTCCTGACCTGATTCGTCGTTCACAAGATTCCTCAGGAGCCGCAAACACAATTGCATTTCTTTTCCCCCAGCCGAGGTGCAGGTCCTGGCCCAGCGCCGATAAAACAAGCCTGCTGTTTTTGCGATCAGTTGTCGTCATCTTGCAATGGGAGTATCCGCGGGAACAATGCTCAGGAAGTGTTACTAATTGCTACTTTCGTTGTTACAGACGGCGCCGACACCTCAGAACTCTCCGCTCCTCGTCCGGCCCGACCCACTTGCCGGAGATCCGGACGGCGGAACTTCGCCGGATCCGCGTCATTGAAGCCTGTTTGCTTGCCGACCTCCTTTTGAGCCTCGGTCTGTGTCTTGCTGCAACTGCGCATACAGACCCCGCCGCGAGCGCGAAAGATGCCATCGGTCGAACGCAATCGATCACTCCCAACGCGATGGCGTCGTTGAGACGGCTTTTCAAAAATCGCGAGGGTAACCGCCATCGTCCACTCTTCCGCGACAAGGAACGGGGTGCTGGCTCGGGCCTGCACGGGAGGCCCGCAGCTCCGGGATGTTCCGAAGTAATCCGCCCCCGGTACGCTCAAGACCCGCGCCCCTCAGCACCAAAGGGGCCTCCCACGGGCGAAGGCCCGCCGGCCGTCACCCTCCGCCCACCAGATCTGCCGCCTTCAGGAGCGGATACGGGGTTCTCGGTCCCGCCAAGGGTCGTTTGCCGCCGGCTTCTGCAACTTCCGTGGTACGCGCGGACGGCGGTGTTAATGCCCTCAACGGCCTGTGGTATCGACGAGCCGCGCCCCCCCCGGGATCATGAATGGAGGTTCGCCTCCCGATCCCTTCTACCTTCGGCGCGGGATTCAGAGTGCGGAGCTAGCGCTCCCGCACTCGATGCACGCTGCGTCGCCCCCCACCACACCGAGCAGAGGAGCATCGCTTTGCAGTTGAACAAGCCGGAAGCGTCTCGAACGGATCAGGCCGCCAGGGCAGTTCTGATCGGATTGCTGTGCTCCGTCTCGGCGTTCATCTGCATGCGCGGAGCGGCCGGCGCCGTCGCCGATCCCGACGTCGGCTGGCATATGCGGACTGCCGAGTGGATCCTGCAACACCACGCCTTTCCCCATTCCGATCCCTTCTCCCGCGTCACCGGCGGAAGCCCGTGGCAGGCGTACAGCTGGCTCTTCGACCTGATCCTGCTCAAGGCTTTCCAGTGGATGAACCTCAAGGGCCTGCTGGTCTTTACCGCGGCCATGATGACGCTGATTGCCACCGCCGTGTACCGCATGATGAGCCGGCTGCAGGCGGACTTTACCCAGCGCGCGGCACTGACCATCGCCGTGATCTTCTGCCTTTCGCGGATGAGCACGCCCCGGCCGTGGCTCTTCACCATTCTCTTCTTTGCCGTCCAAATGGACGTCCTGATGCACGCGCGCCGCGCCGGTGCCAGTCGCGAGCTGCTCCTGCTCCCGCCGATGTTTGCTCTTTGGGCGAACATCCACATCCAGTTCATCGACGGACTCCTCGTGCTCGGCGTCGCGGCGCTGGAACCGTCGCTGAAGCGCTGGTGGAAATCGGAGATCCAGTGCCCGCCCGCAAGCCGCCTGTGGCTCACGCTGGCCGCCTGCGCCGCGGCCGCCTGCCTGAATCCTTACGGGCCGGGCATCTACAAAATCGCCTGGCAGCTGGGCTCGCAGTCCGGTGTGCTGGACACAGTCAGCGAGATGATGGCCCTGCCCTTCCGGACACCGGGTGACTTTGTCCTGCTTTTCCTGGCATTAGCGGCGGCCGGCGTCCTGTTCCGCTATCGGCAGCTGAACGCCTTCGAAACCCTGATGCTCGCCCTCGCGGCAGTCCTGTCCTTCCGTTCGCGCCGGGACCTGTGGGTCATGGCCATCACCGCGGGCGCGATTCTGGCTGCCGGACTGCCCGCACGTGAAGAAAAACTGGATCGCGAAAAACAACCGGTGTGGGTTGCCGCTCTGGCAGCCTTCACGGCCTTTGCCGCCTTTGCCGCCAGCACTCTCCTGCTGCAGGTCGACAACGGACATCTGCAGAAGCTGCTGGCCGAAAAAATGCCCGTTCAGGCCGTCGAAGTCGTGAAGGATCGCCATTACACCGGCGCCCTCTTCAACACCTACGACTGGGGGGGATTTCTGATCTGGAGTCTGCGCGAGCCGGTGAGCATGGATGGCCGCGCAGCGCTCTATGGCGACAAGGAAATTGCGCGCTCGCGCGAAACCTGGGGCGGAAGTGCGAAGTGGGCATCGGACCCGGCCTTGCTCTCGGCCGGCGTGGTGATTGCACCGGATGATGCCGCTCTCACTCAACTGCTGCGCACCGACACGCGCTTCGAACTGGCCTACGAGGACAAGGTCGCCGCCGTCTTTGTCGCGCGCACGGGGAAAAACGAGCAGCCCAACATCGCGGCTCTGGGCTCTGTTCCAGTTCGCGACAGATAACTGCGGTAACTTATTCCGCCCTCCTGCCCCCTCGCCTGCCGGAGAGTAATCAGGTCCTGGTTGCAAACTCCAGAAATATCAACGCAAAGATTACTGGCGTGAGTAATTTGAGTGACTTACCGAACGGGATTTTGCTACCACGAAGTAGCCATTGAGTCTTTGGGCATCTGCACTACTCTTGATCGGAGAACTTCCCCCTGTCTCACTTTGCACGATGGCGTGCTCACATTCGCCATTGTTGTTGCCGTGTCAGGGATGGTCGCCGATGGTTGAAAGGTCCAAAGCGCGGATGATCGCAGGAAAGCACAACGAGCATGCACGAGGCGTACAGGATACGCATGAGTTGCGCGATTCACTTCGCCGCCTGACGATGCAGATTGCCGAACGCATCCACCACTGCCGCCACGGAGAAGAGGGTTCGACCCTGGTCGAGATGGCCCTGGTCCTGCCCATCCTGCTGGTGGTCCTGACCGGTGTCTTTTCCTTCGGAGTCGCGCTGAACCAGTATCTGGTCCTCACCAATGCGGTGAATAACGGAGCTCGCGGTTTCGCCATGAGCGCACCGGCCAGCGATGGCTACTCCATCATGGATAGCGGAGATCCCTGCAAGTATGCGGCGCAGACGGTTCAGACTTCGGCCGGGAATCTAACCAGTTCCAATATCAGTTATACGATCACTTACACCCTGAATTCCACGGGTGGGTCCACGACCTACACGGGCACCGGTTCTTCGCTGCCGTCGTGTAGCAATCTCACGATGCATCAGATGGACATTGTGACGGTGAAGGCAGTTTATCCGGTGACTCCGGTGTTGTATGGATGGGCGAGCCACGCCTTAAGTCTTACGGCCCAGAGCGCGGAGCTCGTGCAGTAACGTCGGGAACGTGGTTGTCACGGGCCCGATCGAAACAAGCGGGCCAGGAGAAAGTACGATGCGCGAACGAAAAATAATGTCAGGCCGGTCGGTATCGTCGCAGGCAGTGCGGCGGGCACGGCGGTCGGGAAACAGTCTCTTCATTGCGCGACTGATGATGGCGGATGAAGGGGGTCAGGTATTGCCCTGGGTCGTTGTGATGATGCTCACCGTTCTCGGGGTCGCGGCGCTGGTCGTCGATTGCGGACGCGCCATGGTGATTCAGCGCGAACTACAGAATGCCACCGATGCGGCGGCCCTCGCGGCCGCGCAGATGGTGCAGGGCACCACGACGACCTACTCGTCCTATGCCTCCACTTATGGGTCGGGTTCGGGCGGGAAGAACGCCTATCCCGGATTGACGATTACCAGTTCGACTACGACCCCCTTGTGCCTGTCGACCGTCTCCGGATGGGGGCAGCCGTGTACGCTGAGCAGCGGGACCGTGACCATCCCGAATGCCATTCGGGTAGTACAGACTGCATCCGTTCCTACCCTGTTCGCGGGCGTTCTGGGCAAGAGCAACGTCTCTCTCAGCGCTACGTCCACGGCCACCAAAGGCCGGCCCAAGCCGTACAACATCGCTCTCATCGTGGACTCGACCCTGTCGATGGATGAGACCGACTCCAACTGCAACAACGTGACCCAGGAGCAGTGCGCGCTGCAGGGAATTCAGCAGCTGCTGAGCAAGCTTGACACCAATTACGACCACGTGGCGCTGTTTACTTTCCCCAACGTCGTCGTGGGCAGCAATGCGCCGGCCGGGGTTGCCATGAATACCAGCGGCACCAGCGCCACCTACACCTGCACAACCACCGTTCCATCAAGCTACAACAGCATTGCCTACTACCACGACGGATCCTTCTATACGCCGGTTCTGTCCACGATCAACACCAAGAGCGGAACGGACAGCTCGGGCAACTTGAATCCTCAGCAGAAGCACTACCAGCCACCCTATCCGGGCAGAGCGTGGGCTATGCCGTACACCTTCCCGCCCAAACCCACCGATACCACCGGCTATACCATCCCGACCGGTGCGGATGCCGCGAGTTACCAGGTCACTCCCTTTGTGGAGGACTATAACGACGCTGCGGGGAACCTCGCGACCGCTTCGGGTTTGGTGCAGGCCATCGGCGGCAAGAGCGGGTGCAGTGGCATCGCGCCCTCCAGCTATGATGGCGACTTCGGCACGTACTATGCCGGCGCAATCTACGCTGCCCAGGCTGCGCTGCTCAAGGAGCAAGCCAGCCACGCCAACTCCTACAACGTGATGATCATCCTGGGTGACGGCGACTCGACTGCCCCGCAGACGTGGGGAACAGAGTACTCGATGCCCGACACCGCCGCTCATGCCGAATACACCTACACCGGCAGCCAGTCGCTCGGATCAGGCTACACCTACCCATCCAACTATCTGGTGGCAACCAGCGGTGGCACCTATCCGTCGTGGAAAGGTGAGTGCGGGCAGGCGGTTGACGCAGCGCAGTATGCCGCCACGTACTCTTCGGGAGGCACCCCCAATAGCACGATGGTGTTCAGCATTGCCTATGGTGCGATCGCTGGCTCCGGCGGCTGTACCAGCGACAGCAGTTCCGGAACGCACCGGGGCATCACCCCCTGTGGCGCGATGCAGGCGATGGCGACGGGTGGCTCCGCAGGGAGTCCCTCAGAGTACTTCTACAGCGACTGGGCTGCGCAGGGTGGAAGCCAGAGCAGCGGCTGCCAGGCGAACAGCGCGAACTCCGGAACAACCGCAATCAACGATATCTACGAGCAAATCGTCACGAAGCTCACCAGTGCGAGGCTCATACCCAACGGCACAACATAAGAACAAAACAACCCTGTGAGGCAGATGCAAGGCCGGGGAGCTACGCTCCCCGGCCTTTCCCTTTGTGCTTCGTGCAGCATTTCGGCCGCCCCTTCTGCGGGGAGCGATCCATGCGAGGCTGCTTGACAAGCCATGGCGCACATCCGGAAAATGGCATATTTGCGGGTTCGGAGTCGGGTACGACGTACCCAATCGCGGAATGAAAAGATGGAATGATGGCAATGGCTGATCGCTTCAGGCTCGATGGTAAAACGGCGTTGGTGACCGGGGCCGCCAGCGGACTTGGCGCCGCCATGGCTCTCGCGCTGGCCGATGCCGGCGCGGCCGTGGCCTGCCACGGCAATCGCCGGCCCGCCGACGATACCGCGCGCAAGATCCGGGAGATGGGGCGTCGGGGCCGGAGCTTCGCCGCCGACCTCAGTTCAGAGACTGGCGCCGACACCCTCTTCTCCGACGTTGCCAACGCCATGGGCGCCCCGGACATCCTGGTCAACAACGCGGGGATGATCCACCGCGAGGCCGCCGTGGACCACGACCTCGACGCCTGGAAGCAGGTGCTGCAGGTCAACCTGACCAGCGCCTTTCGCCTCTGTCAGCTCTGTGCGCGGGAGATGCTGCAGCGGAAGCAGGGAAAAATCGTCAACATCGCCTCGATGATGGCGTTCCAGGGCGGCATTCGCATTGCAGCCTACACGGCGTCGAAGGGCGCGATCGCCCAGATGACGAAGGCCCTGGCCAATGAGTGGGCGCCGCAGAACGTGCAGGTGAATGCCATCGCTCCCGGCTATTTCAGAACCGAAAACACCTCCGCGTTGCAGAACGACGAGACGCGCAACCGCCAGATCCTCGACCGGATTCCTGCCGGACGCTGGGGCGACCCCGAAGATCTCGCCGGAGCAGCCGTCTTTCTGGCCTCTCCCGCCAGTGATTACGTAACCGGCACCGTACTGGTGGTGGACGGCGGATGGCTGGCGCGGTGAAGTCTGGAGTGGCCGCGCGCCAGAAGGCGGCACAAGCGCAGCCGCAACCGGCCATACAGAAACCGGTCAGGGGCCGGTCCGCCGATCCTTACCAACTCCAGAGTCTCGATCGCGCCGTTGGCGTGCTGGATTTGCTCGGTGAGAGCGAAGGTCCACTCGGCCTGGCGGATGTCTGCGAGCGCATGGCCCTCCACAAGAGTACGGCGCACCGCGCGCTCATGGTGCTGGAGCGGTGCGGCCTCATCGAGCGCACCCCGGAGAACCGCTTTCGTCTCGGCCTGAAGCTGTACGAACTCGGCACCCGCGCCGTGGAGCAGATCGATCTCCGCGCGCGCGTGCATCCATGGTTCCGGCGGCTCTCGGTGCAGGTGGGCGAGACGGTTCATCTCGGCGTCCTGCAAAAGACCACCGTCGTCTATCTGGATAAAGTCGAGCCGAATAACCGGCGCGTCTGGCTTGCCTCGCGGATCGGAACGTCCAATCCCGTCTACTGCACCGCGATGGGCAAGGCGATGCTGGCGTTTCTCCCTGAGGAAACCGCGGCCGACATCATGGGCAGGATCCGCTTCGTTCGCTTCACCCACCGCACGCTCATGACTCCGGAGGCGCTCATGCGATCCCTGGATCGTGTGCGCCGCCGCGGCTATGCCATCGATGACGAGGAAGTCGAGGAGGGCGTGCGCTGCATCGGCGCGCCCATCCTGAACGAGATGGGCCATCCAATGGCGGCGGTCAGTATTTCTGGCCCCACCTCGCGCATTACGCAGCAGAGCGTGCCGGGAATCGCGGAGCACCTGATGCGCTGCTGTCGCGAGATCTCCAGTTCGCTGGGTGTGCGTGAGCGCAGAAAGCCCCACGCCCCCTCACCGTTCCTCCAGCATTACGGACTCTAGAAGCAGCCTGTAGCCGATCAGGGCTCGTGGACTTTGACGACTACGGCGCCGTAGATCGTGCCTGGTTTCAGAATCAGCTGGTGCGGCGTGCCGGCGTGTACCGTGACGACGTCGCCGGGCCTGATCGTACGCGACTCGCCATTCTCGATCTTCGTGCCGTGCGTCTCGCCTTCGGCAGTCGTCTTCGAATCCACCACGGTCCCGCCGGTGACGAGAGTCGCGGCGCCTTCTTTCACCATCATCACGTCGTCCCAGTGGGCATGCACTTCGGCGCCGCCGCTCTTCGTGCGGACGGAAAGCTGGATTTTGTAACTACCGTAGTCCTCAATCGTGCTGCCGCTGGAGCCTTTTTCTTTTGCGGCCGCAGCGAGTTTTTCCAGCTGAGCGTGAAGATCCGGTGTCGAGAAGACAGCCGCGGGATCGTGAGGAGGGGTCTGTGCGGTTGCAGTCAGCGCGAAGGTCAGCACGGTGGCGGCGAAAAGGGTGGATTTCATCGGGTCTCCTGGGAAGCTGGCTCAGAGCAGTGTTTCAATCGGTGCGGGATCCATGTCGGCGTAGTCCTGATTCTCGCCGCCCATGCCCCAGCAGAAACTATAAGCCTGGGTGCCGACGCCGGCGTGGATCGACCAGCCGGGAGAGATCACGATGTCGCGATTGGCCAGGATGAGATGCCGGGTCTCGCTCGGCGGCCCCATGAAATGGAAAACCCGCGCATCGCCGGGGAGATTGAAGTACATGTAGATCTCCGTGCGGCGCATGTGGGTGTGCGGTGGCATCGTGTTCCATGCGCTGCCGTTGTGCAGATGGGTGACGCCCATCACGAGCTGGCAACTGCGCACGCCCTCCAGGTGAATGTACTTGCAGATGGTGCGGTGATTGACGGTTTCCGGTGAGCCGATCGTGGTTGGCTTCGCGTCGGCCTTCTTCACCAGCGTCGTGGGATAGGTGGCGTGCGCCGGATAACTCAGCAGATAGAAGATAGCGGGCTGATCGGTCGAGTTCGATTCGAAGCTGATTTCCGGATTGCCTCGACCAATGTAAAGCAGGTCGAGATTGTCGAGAGGGGAAGTCTTCTGGCCGATGTGTACGGCTCCCGGGCCGCCAATGTTCAGAATGCCCAGCTCGCGGCGCTCGGTGAAATGGCCAGCGCGCAACTCCGGAAAGGTCGGAAGGGCGAGCGGCCTGACCGTAGGGACCACATGTCCGACAACGGCGCGGTCCAGATCGACGTAGGCCAGATGCAGCGAACCATGCGTGCAGAGGCTGTCCAGCAGAAAGGTCGATCGCAGCTCCTCGGTGGTCATGCGGGGGAAGCGAACAGGATCGGCCATCAAAACGGTCTTCATTTCTCACTCCATGGCGGGCGTCGCCGGCATCTGTCTGCCGGACACAAGACTGCAGACTCTTTTGTCTATCAGAAGATCGCGGTTCCTGTCTCCGATTGGAAAGACCTGGGTCCCGCGATCCGGGATATGTACGATTACGGTGAGTTGTTGAGCACAGGCAGAGGATTCACCCGCGTCTCGCTCGCATGAAAATGCGCGTGAATCTCCTCCGCGGTCTTCGGCGGAACGACCGCTGCGAGAGACTCGAGGTTGGCACTGGCTACGCTGCGCAGACTGCCGAAGTGCTCCAGCAGGCGCTGCCGTGTGCGCGCGCCTACCCCAGGAATGGTGAGGAGTTCGGAGTCGCGGTCGCGCATCTCGCGGCGCTTGCGATGATAGGCGATGGCGAAGCGGTGGGACTCGTCCCGAATCCGTTGTACCAGATGCAGCACCGGCGAGCGGCGATCGAGCACGACCGGCTCATCCTCCTGGCCGTACAGGTAGATCACTTCTTCACGCTTGGCGATGGAGGCGAGCGGCTGTGTCGTGATGCCGAGGGATTCAAGCGCATCGGCTGCGGCGTGGAGTTGACCGAGACCACCGTCGATCAGGATCAGACTGGGCAGCTTCTGCTTTTCCTCTACCACCCGCTTGTAGCGCCGCGTAACGACCTCACGCATCGAGGCGAAGTCGTCGACGCCCTCGACCGTCTTGATTTTGAATTTGCGGTAAGCGCTCTTTTTCATCTCGCCGTCCTCCCACACCACCATGGAGGCCACGGTTTCCGCGCCCTGGATGTGGGAGATGTCGAAGCACTCGATGACGCGCGGCAGCTCTTCCAGCATCAGCGAATCCTGCAGCGCTTCCTGTATGGCCTTGCGGCTCGGGGCCAGCACGCGGAAACGCTGATCGTAGCTCTGCTTCGCGTTCTGTCCGGCCAGGTCGACCAGCGAGCGCTTCTCCCCGCGCTGCGGAACCCCGATCTCGACACGGTGTTTGGTGTGCTCCGCCAGCAGACCGGCGAGCGTGAAGCGGTCGGCGAAATCAACCGGAACGTAGATAGTGCTGGGGACGTAGGGCTGCTCGATGTAGAGCTGCTTGAGCAGGGCAGAGAAGAAGGCGCCCGGTTCAAATGGGGCCAGAGCCCGCACCTCCGTCGCAGCTTCGGATTCCGGCAGATCCACGACGAAGTCCGGCAGCTCTTCCCAGAAAAACTCCCGGCGGTCGACAATTTTCCCGTCGCGCATGTGGAACAGGTTCACCGCGATCATGCCATTCTCGCAGTGGAACCCGAAAACATCGGCATCGTCGTCATCGACGGATGCGATGCGCTGCTTCTCGGAGAGCTGGTCGACCGTGACGAGCAGGTCGCGGTATTTGGCGGCAAGCTCGAACTGCTCGGCGGCCGCAGCCGCGGCCATGCGCTCATGCAGCGACTTATTCAGGTCCGAGGTGCGTCCTTCCAGGAACAGCTGCGCGTCGCGTACGGCTTCGCTGTAGGCCTCGGGCGTGGTCAGATCCTGCACGCACGGTCCGAGACACCGGCCGATGTAGTACTGCAGGCAGGGACGCGCGTGATAGCGCGACAAATCGATCTTGCAGCTCGGCAGCAGAAAGCTGCGATGGATCAAATCGACCACGCGATACGCCAGGTTGCCGGGGAAGTACGGTCCGTAATAGACGCTGCCGTCGCGGCGCAGACGGCGCGTGACAAACACCTTGGGCCAGCGGTCTCCCAGCGTCAGCTTCACATAAGGATAGGTCTTGTCGTCGCGCAACAAAATGTTGAAGCGCGGCTTGCGCTGTTTGATGAGGTTGTTCTCAAGGGCGAGCGCCTCATGCTCGTTGTCGACGAGGATGTAGTCGACGTCGACGGCATCGCGCATCAGCGAGCCGGTTTTCGCGTTGGCCTGGGACGCCTCGAGCAGGTAGGAGCGGACCCGCGAGCGCAGATTCTTGGCCTTGCCGACGTAGATCACCTCGCCGTCGGCATTTTTGTAGAGGTACACGCCGGGCCGGGTAGGTAAAGTGCGGATCTTCTCCTGTAAGTCCATCGCGGCGCTGTTCTTAGTGTAATCGGTAGCCGGCGGGGAGGTTTTGGGGCCAGAAGGGGCCCAAAATTGCGTAAAAAATACGCAAATGTAACCTTTCCAGCGCGGAAAACCGAGCCTTCTCAACCCAATAAACCAATTAGAAACAGCGAGATAGAGCTTTGTTGCAGGATTGGGCCTGCGCGTGCTCATTTTCCCGGTGAACGGGAAGCATCCAGCCTGCTGGCCGGAGCTTTCTCAGTAGTTGAAAGAACAAGGACTGACAAAGAAACGGAGTGTCACCCATGACGCGGATTCCCAGTACAGGTTTCGCAGCGGTCTCAGCTGTTGCGGCGCTGTCTTTGGTTTTTACAACCGGCTGCTCGACCAAAAACTATGTGCGCAGCCAGACTGAGCCGGTGATTCAGAAGACCAACGAGCTTGACGATTCCACCGCCGCCAACAATCGAGCGATCCACGATGTCGATACCCGGGCGCAGGCCGGCATCCAGCAGGCACAGAATTCGGCCACCCAGGCGCAGCAGAATGCCCAGAACGCGACCCAGGCCGCCAACGGAGCCCAGACGACGGCGCAGGATGCTGTGAACCGCGCCGATTCCCTGGCCGGTGTGATTGCGAATCTCGACAACTATAAGCAGGTGGGCGATGTGTCCGTGACCTTCGGCTTTAACAAGTCAAACCTGACCAAGGCCGCCAAGGATCAGCTGGATCAGTTCGGCAACCAGCTGGCGAACTCAAAGAGCTACATCCTCGAAGTCACCGGCGGAACGGACTCGGTCGGCTCGAAGGAATACAACTACGCCCTCAGTGATCGCCGCGCCATGTCCGTGGTGCAGTACCTGGCGTCCAAGTACAACGTTCCGGCCCATAAGTTCTACCTCGTGGGCCTGGGCAAGGACGTCGAAGTCGACAGCAACAAGACCGCTGCCGGCCGCGCAAAGAACCGTCACGTGGAGATTCAGCTGCTCAGCAATACGGCCGACAATGCGCAACCCGCGGAGGGCAACGCCAATCCGACCGGTGCAGCGCCTTCCGGCCGATAAATCTTCATCAACCACAAGGCTCCGGGCGTGCGGCATAAACCGCACGCCCTTCTTCTTGGTCGAACTGCTGGCGGCGGCCCGCTTATGAATTCCCAGACAAAAGAATCCTCTTGACACCAAGTATACTTAGTAGCAATGTAAATACATATGGGGAATGCTAATGGCTGTCTTAGCGGAGCGTGAGGTAAAGGTAGCTGATGAGGTTTGGATTGCAGCCGCTCTTCTGCAGCGGGAGCATCCCAGACAGCGCGAGTTCGCCGTGGAGGACATTGTGGAACGTGCGCGCCGCGAGAAGATGACGGAGGCGCTGCGGCCTGGGGTCTACATCCATGCGCAAATGCATTGTGTCGCCAACCGCCCCCCCAATCCGGGCCGATACAGGATGCTGATCGAAACGCGACCGGGGTACCGGCGGCTGTTCTGCGCCGGAGACCCGTTCGATCCAAAACGCGATGGTTCGAAAACGGTGCCTCTGGCGGCGGATATTCCGGAGAAATATCGCACCCTCCTGCAGTGGTATCGGGAGTGGTGCGGTAATCGCAAATCCTCGTCGCGGTTCGACGCGTTGCTGGCTCTGGAAGGCTCGGGCAGACATCTATGGAAAAATGAGCACGCGGATGACTACATCAACCGGCTTCGCGAGGGCTGGGAATGAGCCGCGTGTTCTGGGACACCAATCTCTTCATTTACCTGTTTGAACAGAATCAGATCTACACGCGAAAGGTGAAAGCTCTGGCCACAAAGATGGCAGAACGGGGCGATCAACTTTTCACATCCACGCTTACCGTCGGAGAGGTGCTCGCCAAGCCGTATGAACTGGGCGACATGGTTTCCTGCAGCCGATATGAGACGGCACTGAAGGACACAGCGGTGATCGTCCCCTTCGATCTTGCGGCAGCGCGGTGCTTCGCACAACTGCGCGCAGCGCGGATACCGAATATTCGTCCTCCGGACGCGATCCAGCTGGCTTGCGCGGCTACGGCCGGCGTGGATCTGTTTTTGACCAACGACACGCGCCTCCATGGGCTTCGCGTCGATGGCATTCACTTCATTACTTCGATTGAGCGCGCTCCCCTGTAGAGGGTTGTGCGGCCTCCGCTTCCTCCAGTTGCGCCCCGTCCATCGCAGAGGAGTCGCATTCTCTGATCAGCGATGGCTGCCCAATTGCCGCACGTGCGCTGCGCGGACATCGTTCGCCGTGTACAGCCGCAGAAAGGGCGCGCCCTGACAAGCGGCCTCCAGCGCCGCCCGCCCTCCAGCCTCTTCACGCTCCACCAGACAGACGGCAGCAATGACGCGCATCCCGGCTTCCCGCGCGGCTTCAATCGCGGTGATGGTCGAAGCGCCCGTGGTGCAAACGTCGTCCACGATGAGCACAGGCGCGTCCTTTTCCAGAAAGCCCTCAATGCGGCGGCCCGTGCCATGAGCCTTCTCCGCTTTGCGCACAAGGAAGCCGTGGATCAACGACGCGCCGGAATCCTGTTGCGATCTCCAGGCACTGGCAATGGAGACCGCGGAGACGACAGGATCGGCCCCCATGGTGAGGCCACCGACGGCCGCTGGTTCGAGCTTGTGCTCGCGCAGCAGATCGAGAATTGCCAAACCCGTAAGGCGTCCGCCCTCGGCGTGCAGCGTGGTGGTGCGGCAGTCGATATAGTAGTCGGACTTCGCGCCGGAACTCAGCGTGAAGTCGCCGAGGCGGAACGACGTGCGCGCCAGCACGTCGAGCAGGGCAGTGCGGGGATTCGTGGAGTTCATCTCGGTTAGTGTAATGGGACCAACGCCACTCGCTACTTCTTCTTCGCCGGAGCCGCCGGCTTCAACCCGGCGATGGCGTCGGTGAGTCCGCTCAGGGTGACCGAGTCCAGCGAATAAAGCGAAGGGCCGTCGTCCCGTTTAGCGATTGCGCCATCGCTGGTCTTCTGCAGCTGAACCTTTTCCACCTGCTTGCCGTTGCCGGACGTCACCGTGATGTCGATGCCCGGTTTGGTGAATCCGGAGTCGACAAACTTCTGGGCCGCCATATCCCGCAGCGCGGTAACCAGGGCTTCGGCGCTGTCCGAGTCCATCTTCTTGCCGCCGGACATCCACGTACTCCCCGTCCGCGTCAGCACGATCGACGTGCTGCCGGAGTGGTATTCGATCTTCTCCGGGTCCGTATAACCAAAATCGAAAAGTTGCTTGTTGCGGAAATCGTCGAGGCCGCGATCGAGGTCCGAGCTGAGAGAACTGGCGCTGCTGGAGTCGACCTTCCAGGTTCCGGGAAGCGCGCTCGACTGCGCATAGTAGTCGTCCTTCTCCTTGCGCACGTCGAGCGTGTCTGTCCCCGAACTGCCAACCAGCTTCACCGTCGCGACTGGCGTGGCATGGGAGAAGTCGCGTGCCGCATCCCTGGGGGAGACAGACGGATCCCACTTGGCGGTGGTGAGCTGGGTGAGCATGTCGTCGACCTGGTAGCTGTCGGTGCGATACGACTGCGGCTTCTCGATCTGCCAGCCGTTCTTAACGCGGGCAAAGGTGATGTTCCCGCCCTTGCGATCAAGATCGATGCTGCTCACAGAACTCGATTCGACGGGCAGCAGGCGCTTGTCGCGCAGGTCGGCGAGGCTCTTGCTGAGGCTGTTCTTCGCATACGAGCCGGCCGTGAACACTCGCGGATTGCCCGCGAGCTGGACGTAGACGCCTCCGCCGGTGGGCGCATCATCGCCAAAGAACAGGCGGTTGGTCTTGCTGTCTTTCCCGGTGACGTCGACCTCAAGAGAAGGATCGCTCAGACCGTAGTTGGCGAGGTTGGTCGGTTGCTCTTCGACGATCGTGTCGGAGTTCAGCGGCGACAGAGTGCTCAGCATGGACGAGACGGTGCTGCTGTCGGCAGGGAACTGGCTCGGCGCGGTGATCTCCCACCTGGAGGCTCCGGAACGCGTGAGCGTGACCGGCTCAGCACCCTTCTGCTTCACCGTCAAACTTGTAACTGTGGCAGGATCAATTTTCAGAATCGCCGGCGTCGTTGTGGAGGCCGTCTCCTTTGGCTTGTGGTGCTGGGACCAGTAGAGAACGCCTGCGAGGACGAGAAGAACGATGGCTGCAACGATGAGACCGCGGAATTTCATGGCAAATCTTCAGCTCTGCAAATCTGCTGCTGTGGCCGCTACCGGCGCTTCCACCATACGAAAATGCCCCCAAAGATAACGATGAGTGGGAGCACGAACTGGCTGATCAGCCGCACCATGTTCAGCTGCGCGCTGGTCATGGTGATGCGCCGGTCTTCCGGCGCCTTGGGACGGATCGAGATCAGGTCCTCGTCCGAGGTAAGCCAGTTGATGGAATTGGTGGCGAGATCGCCGTTGCCGTTGAAGTTGATGAAGCTGTTCGATGCCCAGGCCGAGCTGCCGATAACCACGAACCGCCCTTCGGATCCGGACTTGCCGGTGTTATACGTCCCGGCCACGCCCAGGGTCAGCGGTCCCTTCTTGTTGTTCGGATCTTTGACATTCACCTTCGGCGAACTCAGGTTCGTGGTGGCGAAGCTGGTGTCCGATGTGTCGAACAGCTTCTCCACCGTCGTCTTGTCGCCGTTCTTAAAGGTGAGCGAGCGCGCCAGCGGGAAGCCCGTGAACGTCGTCTTCATATCGGCCACGATCGGCTGCGTGCCATAGCTATTCACCAGTGCCACCTGCCCGCCGAACCCATAGAGTTGGCCGATGGGATTCAGGTCAAGCACCAGATCCTTGTCGACCGTCACCCCCCAGCTTTCCAGAAGCGAGAGCAAAGCATCGTTGTCGGCGATTGAAGATGGCCCGACATTGAGCGGCGGATCGAGCATGAACAATGCGCGCCCCCCACTCTCAACGTACGTCTTGATGGCATTCACTTCGGGCTGCTCGTAGTTGCGCGTGGGTCCATCGATAATAACGGCGGTGCAGTCGGAGGGAATCGTCGCGCTCGTGATCAGGTTGATCGTTTTCGTCTGATAGCTGTCGCGGTCGAGCAGCTCTTTAAAATGCGATTCGCCGTCGCGGCTGGAATCGTCGATCTGGTGCTCGCCGCTGCCGATCAGGAAGCAGACCGTGCGCGTGTTGCCCTTGATGTCGCGGATCAGCGCGCCGGTGATGCCTTCCTCGGTCATGTCGCTCGCAATCTCAGTGTGCCCGCCGACCTCAACCGTCGCGCTGCCTTCGTTGCGAATGCCGGCCTGGCGCGCAACCATCGGCTCCTTGATGGGGTCGACGTACTTCACGTGCACCTTCGGCGAGATCGCCTTATATTCGTCGAGGATGTCCTTGCCTTCGCTGAAGCGCGTGCTGGCGTTGAAGTAGGTGATCGTCGCAGGCTCTTTCAGGCCATCGACGATCTTCTTCGTCTCCTGGGAGAGGCTGTACCGCTTGTTCGCGGTTGCGTCATACTGCTTCGAGTAACGGTTGGCGAGATAGTTGGCGACAACGACGACGGCCAGCACCACCAGCGTGTAAGTGGTCGCATAGGCCGCGTATTTCGTCTGTCTCGCCTTCAGCCACTGGCTTGCCATTCCTGCTTACGACCTCCAGCGCAGCGATTCCATCGAGCGCGCAGTGAAGAACAGTCCGACAAAAATGACGCTGAGATAGTAAATCGCGTCTTTCGTGGACAATACGCCGCGGTCGAAGGTATCGAAGTGAGTGATGACCGAGAGATAAGAGAACACCTGCGCCCAGGTCGAAGAATCATAACTGCTGACCCAGGAGAAGACCCAGAGTAGGAGGCAGGCGCCGAAGGTCATCGCAGCAGCGATGATCTGATTCTTCGTGAGCGTGGAAATGAAGGTCCCGATCGCCAGCAGCGCAGCACCCTGCAAGAAGACGCCGAGGAAGGTCACCAGCATCGGCTTCCAGTCCGGGTGGCCGTAGCGGAAGAGGAAGACGAAGTTGATGCAGGCGAAGACGATGATCCAGCAGTAGAGCAGCGTCGCCGAAAACCACTTGCCGATGATGATCTCGATGTCGCGCACCGGCGAAGTGGCCAGCAACTCGATCGTTCCGTTGCGCTTCTCCTCGGCGAACAGGCGCATGCTGATCAGCGGGATCATGAACAGACCCAGAAAACTGGAGGTCCCCAGCAGCGGGCGAATGATCTGCTCATTGACATTCATGGGCTGCGACTGGCCCATCATCTGCATATCGATGCCCTGCTTGATGAACTCCGCCAGGAAGTTCCAGAAAATCCAGCCGAAGATGATGCTGTACATAGCCAGCAGCAGCCATGCCACGGGCGACGCAAAATAACTCGATAACTCGCGCCGGCAAATAATCCAGATGTTTCTCATGCCGTGGCCTCCGGTGCGGGCGCATCGGCGGGGGGCGGTGTTTCAGGCGGCGGGCCCGATGAAGACTCCGCGTCGGGAGCGGGCGTCGCCTCGCTGCCGGTGAGTTGCAGGAAGATGGTTTCGAGGCTCATCGCGGCCGGGCGCAGCTCATTCAGATCCCAGCCCGCCTCGACGATCGCGCGGGCGAGATCGCCGCGCACCAGCTGGCCCTTGTTGCTCTCGAGTTCGAAAATGGCCCCGCTCGCGAATTCTTCTTTCAGCGTGGAGTTGCTGACGCCGGGATTGCCCCAGCCGTTCCCGCACCGCCGACATCGGAAATTCGCCCGAGCGCACGCCGACGTTTACCAGCATTGTTTCGGCGCCGCGCGCGCGGGCCTGCAGGTTGTGTACGGAGTCGGTCGCGACCAGCTTGCCCTTGTTAATGATCAGCACGGACTCGCAGGTCTGCTCCACCTCCGGCAGAATGTGCGTGCTGAGGATGATGGTGTGATCCCCGGCGAGGCTCTTGATCAGGTCGCGCGTCTCATTGATCTGTTTGGGATCGAGGCCGGCCGTGGGTTCGTCGAGGATCAGCACATCGGGATTGTGAATGATCGCCTGCGCCAGTCCCACCCGCTGCCGATAACCCTTCGACAGTTTGCTGAGTAGCTTGTCCTTTACGTCGCCGATGTTGCAGCGCTCCAGCACGAAGGCCACGCGCTTCTCCAGCTCCGCGCCGGAGAGCCCCTTGAGCCGGCCGACGAAGCGCAGGTACTCGATCGTCTCCATTTCGAGGTAAAGCGGCGGCGTCTCAGGCAAATAGCCGATGCGGCGGCGCACCTCCATCGATTGCTCAAAGACATCGAAGCCGGCGACGGTGGCCTTTCCGTCGGTAGGCGGAAAGAAGCACGTCAGCATGCGCATGGTGGTGGTTTTGCCGGCGCCGTTGGGGCCGAGGAATCCGACGATGTCGCCCTTGCTGACAGAGAAGGAGATGTGGTCAACGGCGGTGGTGCGGGCGTATCTCTTGGTCAGGTCGGTAACAGTAATCATGTCTGACTGGAAGATCGGTGAAACTCCCGGGAACGCAGAATCGATACCTGCAACGATCGCGCTGCGCAGAACGCGTGTGGGCCGCGCCTGCTGCAGCAAACAGAATTCATGCTAATGCAACGGCGCTTCGTTGTGTCAACGTGCAGCGGGTGGGGTGAAATTATCTTTCGATTTTGATTCCGTCGTAGTAATCAGCGTGCTTTGCGGAGCCGGGGCATGCCGGTCGAATCGCTGCGACTTGCCTGGGCAGCTTTCTCGGCGAGCCAAAGCTTCATGAGCGACTGGTATGGGACATCGAGTTTGTTCGCATGGGTGCGGATCGTGTTGAGCACATCCTCCGGCAGTCGCAGAGAGATGGTCTTCGTGGAGGGGCGCAGGTTCGGAAAGGACGCGAGCTTGGCTCGACTCCAGTCAACGTAGGAGGTGCTCTCGTGCGACTCCCAGAATGCGCGCTCCTCTGCCTCATTGGCGAATTTAGGGGTTGGCTTTAAGCGCCGCGGCATAGATTGGTCGCTCCTTTCGATGCATCGTTCTTGCAGAGATGGAACGAATAAGTGTTCCTCCTGCTCGAATTGTGAACGTCACGTGCAACCAACGGTCCTGGTCGGTCCGACCAAGCGCATGGAATCGGTTCTCCATTGCGCTGTGTTCGGAGTCCACCAGGACGATCAATGGTTGCCGGAAGAAGACCTGTTCAATCTCAGCTTGCGTGACACCGTGTTTTTCATTCTTGCGCGCATTTCCCTCATCCCAGTCAAATCCGACAATATGGGACAGGTCCACAAGTCAGTATATGTCAGACATATACAAAACCAAAAGGGAGTCTCAGGGATTTAGTAGTCGGTCAGATCGAAACCAGCGTCATTGCTTCCTCGTGAATCTGACCGCCGCGATAGGGACCATCGCCATCGGCATCAAACTGCGGCTCATCGAACCAAACCCAATAGACCGTTGCTTCACCCAATGCACTTCGCTCGCGTCGTGTCAGACGATCGGTCCAGGGTCCGCTGATAGATGTGACCTCCGGGGGCGGTTCCGTCACCGTACCCAGGGCTCCCTTAGCCCAGAAAAATCGGGGGAGACGCGAATGCGGTCGTTTGCGGAAAACCTGCCACCGTAGGTGCTCACCTGCCTTTTCGAGGTGCTCACTCTCCCGTATCGATCTGCGCACGCTGCAGCTTATCCGAGTAGTCGAAATACACCGACTTCCACGTCGTGTAGAAGTCCAGAGCACCCGTCCCGCCCTCGCGATGGCCGTTACCCGTCCGCTTCACGCCGCCGAAAGGCAGATGAACCTCAGCGCCAATCGTCGGCGCGTTCACATACGTGATGCCGGCTTCCAGATCGCGCACCGCGCGGAAAGCGCGGTTGACATCGCGCGTGTAGATCGCCGTCGACAGCCCGTACTGAATATTGTTGGCGATTGCCAAAGCATCGTCGAAGCTGGTCGCATTCGATGACGCTGACCACTGGGCCGAACACCTCTTCCTGCGCGATGCGCATGCCGGGCTTCACTTTGCCCACCACCGTCGGCGCAAAGAAATGTCCCTTCGCAAACGCACCCCTGGTAAGAGGCTTGCCGCCGGTGAGGATCTTCGCCCCTTCCTTCTTCGCGATTGCGCAATAGCGAACCGACGTCTCGATCTGCTGGCGGTTGATCTGCGGGCCCATCTGTATTTCCGGATCGAGGCCGTCGCCGACTTTCAGTTCCTCGGCGCGATCGATCAACTCGTCAGTGAATTTCCGCAGCACGTCTTTGTGGACGATGATCCGGCTCGTCGCCGTGCAACGCTGTCCCGTCGTCCCGAAGGCTCCCCACAGCGCGCCCTCCAGCGCGAGTTCAAGGTTGGCGTCCTCAAGGACGATCATGGCATTCTTGCCGCCCATCTCGAGCGAGCAGGGCTTGAAGTGCCCGGCGGCTGTTTGCCCGACAATGCGCCCGACCTCGGACGATCCGGTAAACGAGATCGCGCGCACCTGAGGATGCTCCACCAGCGGCGCGCCCGCCTCCGGCCCGAATCCGGTCACGATGTTCACCACGCCCGGCGGCAGGCCGGCGTCCATCAGGGTCTGGACCAGATTGAAGGTTGAGAGCGGCGTGTCCTCCGCAGGCTTAATCACGCAGGTATTGCCGCAGACCAGGGCGGGGAAGAGCTTCCAGGAAGGAATCGCCATGGGGAAGTTCCACGGCGTGATCATGCCGCACACGCCCACCGGCATCCGCACGGACATGGCGAACTTGTTCTGCAACTCCGACGGCGTCGTTTGCCCGAACAGCCGCCGGCCCTCGCCGGCCATGTAAAACGCCGTATCGATGGCTTCCTGAACGTCTCCCCGCGTCTCCGTCAGCACCTTGCCCATTTCCCGGGTCATCTCTTGCGCGTATTGCTCCTTGCGCTCCTGCAGCAATTCGCCGGTGCGGTAAAGGATGTTCGGCGCGCTTGGGCGCCGGAACCAGCCGCCAGGTCTTCCAGGCTTCGCCGCCGCCTTCACCGCCGCATCGACGTCCTGCGCGCCGGAGGCCTGGAATTCGCCGACGATGTCGTCCTGACGGGCCGGGTTCACGTTAGAGAAGGTTTTGCCGGTGCGGGAGGCGATCCACTTCCCGCCAATCAGATTGTTGTAGACCCTGGACACGGAAACGCTCCTGAGGAAACACTTCAGCATAGCCGAAACCCGTGCGCCCGTAACGAACATGGTTCCCGCCGCAACTGCGCAGGCGGAACGCTGGCGCTCCCGCAAACAGGGGTAAACACAAAGGTGCCATTGACCTTAAATTTCACTCCTGCGAAAGTGCGGGAAAGATTGCAAGGCCGTACAATCAAATCAGAGTCTCTCCGGGAAAAATCTAATCCTCGATGTCATCGAATGGATATCAGCCGCGCTCAGGACGATCGCACAGTCTACGGTCGCTCTTTAGTGTCTTCTCTAACGATCTGGCCATAGACCTGGGCACTGCCAACACGCTGGTTTTTGCTGCGAATAAAGGCATTGTCGTCAACGAGCCGTCGATCGTCGCCATCAACAAAAACACCGGCGAAGTGGAAGCCGTCGGCAAAGAAGCCAAGGAGATGCTGGGCCGCACCCCCGGCAACATCGTGGCCATCAAGCCGATGAAGGACGGCGTCATCGCCGACTTCAAAGTCACCGAGAAGATGCTGAACTACTTCATCCAGAAGGCCCACAACCGCAAGATGCTGGTCCATCCGCGCATCGTCATCGGCGTGCCTTCTGAGATCACCCAGGTGGAAAAGCGCGCGGTCGAAGACTCGGCCTATCGCGCCAAGGCCAGCGAAGTCTTTCTCGTCGAGCAGGCCATGGTGGCCGCCATCGGCGCCGGCCTGCCCATCACCGAGCCCAGCGGCAACATGGTCGTCGACATTGGCGGCGGCACCACGGATATCGCAGTCATTTCGCTCTCGGGCATCGTCTATTCGCGCTCCGTCCGCATGGCCGGCAACCAGATGGACGAAGCCATCATGAATTACCTGAAGCGGAAATATAACCTGCTCATCGGCGAACGTACCGCTGAGCAGATCAAGATCGAGCTGGGCTCGGCGTTTCCGCTGGACAAGCCGCAAACCATGGAGATCAAAGGGCGCAACCTCATCGAAGGCGTGCCCAAGACCATCACCATCGACGACGGAGAGATCCGCGAAGCCCTCGGCGAGTGCATCGCCACCATTCTCAACGCCATCCGCGTGGCCCTGGAGCGGACGCCCCCCGAGCTCAGCGCAGACATCAGCGATCGCGGCATCGTGCTCACCGGAGGCGGGGCGCTCATCAAGAACCTCGACAAACGGATTCGCGAAGAAACCGGCCTGCCGGTTTCCATTGCCGACGATCCCCTGGCCAGCGTCGTCCTCGGCACGGGGAAGATGCTGAGCGATTTCCGCCTGTTGCGGAAGATCAAGATCGACGGGTGAGCGTCGGCCCGGCGGCGGCATAGCAGGCCCCAGTTCCATGGAATCGTTTTTCAGCCGTTACCGCAACGCCCTCGTGCTGATTACCGTGCTGCTGGCGCAGGTGATCGGCTTGGCGGTGCAGGTGCGCCGTCCCGACGCCACCGCGCCGGATAAAGGCGGGGTCCGGCTCATCCGCTCCTGGGTGGTCAATGCTGTCACGCCGCCCGAGATGTTCTTTCACTGGATCGGCAAGAGCATTCGCGGAGTCTGGTCCAACTACCTGGACCTGATCCATGTGCGGAAGCAGGACAAGGATCTGAAGGCCGAACTGGACCGGCTCCGCCTCGAACAGGATTCCCTCGCCGAGGATGCGCGCCAGGGCCAGCGTCTCCAGTCGCTCCTCGGATTCAAAGAGAAATACATCTATAAGACCGTTGCCGCTCAGGTCATCGGAACCTCGGGCACCGAGCAATCGCACGTCCTCCTCATCGATAAAGGTTCCGAGGACGGCGTCAAACCCGATATGCCGGTGATTACCCCGGATGGCATCGTCGGCAAGACCAGAGATGTCTTCCGCCACACCAGCCAGGTGCTGGAGATATCCGACATCACCAGCGGCGCCGGCGTAATCCTCGAGAAAACGCGTATTCGCGGCGTTTTGCGCGGCGACAGCTGGGGACAACCAGAGATCGTCAACGTTTCGCCGGACGAGCGCATCCAGCGCGGCGAGCCGGTGCTTACCAGCGGCGGCGACGCGATCTACCCCAGGGGACTTGCGGTGGGCATCGTGGACCGTGTAGTTCCGCAACCCGAGGGCACCCTGGTCAATGTGCTCATCAAGCCGGCCGCGAACCTCGCGCGTCTGGAAGAAGTTCTCGTGATTACCGATACCGGTGCCCAGATGCCCGCGGAAATGCAGCAGGATCTCAGCGATGCGGAACAGAAGGCCTCCGATGTGCTGGCCGAACGCCTGCCCTCGCGCAGCGATCCCAATGCGCCCGCCGATGAGCAGCCTGCCGCCCCGAGCCCCGGCGCGGACGACAATGTGGCGCCGCCGGTCAAACCGCCCCAGCCCCTGCATCCGGATCACTACACGCCTTCCGATACGCCTCCCGCCACGAACCTTGTTCCCGGGCAGAGGATCACCAACGCCGAAAGCGCTGCCGCCAGCGCTGAGGAGAGCGGCGCGTCCAACCCCGGAAGCCATGCGCGGCAGACGCCCGATTCCCCCGCCACTGAACCCTCCTCGACTCCAGCGAAGCCCAGGGTGAAACCGACCGCGCCGTCGGCCAATCCGGGCCACCCACCTGCTCCAAAGAAATCCGCGCCGCAAACACCCCCACCCTCCGCGGATGGGGGCCCCGCCTCCACTCCGCAAAGTGCGCAACCCCAGGGAGGTGCGTAAGCATGGCCCTGATGGCGTCCTCGCGGCACGAGGTGGGGGCGAAGTCGTTCCCGCTGGTCGTCTATATTCTGGTGCCGCTGCTGGCTTTGGGCCTGCAGTCGCTGCTCTCGCTCCATCTGACCACAGTTCGATCTGGTCGACCTGCCGCTGCTGGTCACGATCTACTACGGCATCACCCAGCGCGAGCCCATCACCGCCACTCTCGCCGGCACAGTGATCGGCATTGCGCAGGACGGCCTCACCCACCATGCGCTCGGCATCTTCGGCATCTCGAAGGCGGTTATCGGATATATGGCGGCCTCACTCGGAGTTCGCGTCGACGCGGAGAACCATGGCGCGCGCCTGCTCCTGACCTTTGGCTTCACCCTTGCCCAGACCCTGATCCTGTGGCTGCTCCAGCGGCACATGCTCGGCCAGCCGTTTGCCTGGCACAGCGTTCACGAAATAATCCGGGCCGTCGTCAACGCCCTGGTAGGAGTTATCCTCTTCGCTTTGCTCGATCTCACTCGCCGGACCGAATACTGATGCCGCGCCCTCCCACCTCCCCAAACGGGGTACAGAAAAGGGCTAAACCTGCATCCGGATCGAGGTTACAATCGTCCTACACAGTGCGGTGCCCCGCCGGACAGGGAGTGTCGCGTTCAGGTTTGGCCAGGACCGCGATTCTCCTGGTGGGCAGTCCGGAACAGGAAACCTCCCATTCATGAAGAATTTCTCGCGTTTCGTCCTGCTCCCATGCGTTCCAGCCTTGTGTGTTTTTACCCTGACGGCTCAGAGCCAAAAACCACAGGCGCCGGCCTCCAAACCGGCCTCGGCGCCGGCTGCGAGTACGACCGCAAAAAACGCTGATGCGCCGGCCTCCACCTCTGCCGGCACCCCGGATACGGCCAGCGCCTATTACCACTACATGATGGCCCACCAGTATGAAGAGATGGCCACCACCTTTGGCCGCACCGAGTATGCGACCCGTGCGATCGAAGAGTACAAGATGGCGCTCAATGCCGACCCATCCTCGAAATACCTCAACAGCCATCTGGCCGAGCTGTATTTCAGGACAGGGAGGATTCGCGAAGCGATCGTCGCGGCGCAGGACCGCATCAAGCAGGATCCCAACGACCTTGAAGCTCACCGCCTGCTCGCCGACGTTTATCTGCGGTCGCTGGGCGACAACCAGCAGCAGGAAACCTCTGCACAGATGCTCAAACTGGCCATCGGTGAGTTCCAGAAGATCGTCCAGCTGGAGCCCAACAATCCAGAGGATCATCTGATGCTCGCGCGCTTGTTTGCCGCCGATCATCAGTCGCCGCAGGCGGAAGAACAACTTGCCGCGGCCCGTAAGATCGATCCCGGCTCTGAAGAAACGGCCCTGATCGCCAGCCAGTTCTACACCGACATGGGCGATACGAAACGGGCCATCGACGTACTCAAGTCCCTGCCCGACGATGATCAGACCTCCCGAACCGAATCCCAGCTGGGCAAGACCTACGATTCACAGAGAGATACGAAGAACGCCATCGCCGCCTACCGGAAGGCCCTCGACCTCGAGCCCGATGACCTGGATGTGGAACGGAAGCTGGCCGTGGACCTGCAGGCCGACAATCAGAATGCAGCAGCACTCCAGGCCTGGAAGGACATCGCCGCCGGCGATCCGAGCGACGCCGAATCGCAGCTTCAGATCGCTGAAATTTATGAGCACGACGGCAAATTTGACGATGCCCTCGTCGCGGTGAAGAAGGCCCACGACCTCGCTCCGGATTCCCTCGACATCCAGTTCCACCAGGGAATGATCCAGGATGCCCTCGGCCACCTCGAGGACGCCGCGAAGTCCTACGAACAGCTTGTCACCGCCACCGAACATCCCAGCGGCCAGTACTCCGACGAGGAAAAAGGCAATTACGCCACCGTCCTCGTCCACCTGGCCCAAATCTATCGCGAGGAGAACCGGCCCGACCTGGCCGTCGCCACCTACGAGAAGATGGCGGTGCTTGGCGGCGACCTGCAGGTGCAGGCCTGCGACCAGCAGGTCGAAACCTGGCGTGAAGCCCACGAATACGATAAGGCCGTCGCCGTTGCCAGAGCCGCCGTCCAGAAAGTGCCAAAGAGCAACGATCTGAAACTGACGCTGGCCCGCCAGCTGGCCGATACCGGTCACGCCGAAGAAGGCCTCGCCATGGCGAAGAGCCTGCTCCAGCCCAATGCAAAGGATATGGAGGTCTATTACCAGCTCGCCCAGATCTATATCGATCTCCGCCAGTGGAAAGAGGCTTCCGACACGCTCGATGCCGCGGACAAGATCGCGACGAAGAAGGACGACCAGACCATGATCCTCTTCGATCGCGCCATGATGGCCGACCGGGCCAAGCGGTACGATGAGGCCGAGTCCGATTTCCGCAAAGTGCTGGCGTCGCAGCCGAATAACGCCCTCACCCTGAACAATTTTGGCTTCATGCTCGCTGATCGCGGGATCAAGCTCGACGAGGCGCTCGCCATGATTCGCAAGGCCGTCCAGCTGGAACCGACCAACTACGCGTATCTGGATTCGCTCGGCTGGACCTACTTCCGCCTCGGCCAGTACAACCAGGCCGAAGACAGTCTCCAGCGAGCCATCGCGCGCGGTGCCAGCGATCCCACCGTCCACGATCACCTGGGCGATGTGTACGAAAAAACCGGCCGGTTGAAGCTGGCTGCGGCCCAGTGGGAGCTTTCGCTCAACGAATACGCCCACACCGTGCAGGCCGATATGGACGCCGGCGACGTGGGCAAGGTGCAGAAGAAACTCGACAGCGCGCGCGTTCGCCTGGCGCGGGAATCGGGAAGCCCGGCCGCGGGCAAGCCCGAGTAGTCTCGGTGACCAGGCCTTAAACTGATTCCATGGCATCGACGGTCCTGCCGGCAGCGTGTGCAGTTCCTCAACACGGACCGCTCAGCCGCCGTGACTTTGTCGAGCCCGAGCATCCCTGGCGTTCGCCTTTTCAGCGAGATTGCGGACGCGTCATCCACGCGCGGGCCTTTCGACGTCTGGCCGGCAAAACCCAGGTCTTTACCCATCGCGGCTCTGACCACTTTCGCAGCCGGCTTACCCATACGATGGAGGTGGCGCAGATCGCTCGCACCATCGCCCGCGCCCTCGGCCTGAATGAAGATCTGGCCGAGGCCCTGGCGCTCGCCCACGATATCGGGCATCCCCCCTTCGGACATGCCGGCGAGCGCGCGCTCGATCAGGCCCTGCAGCGGCATGGTCTCCATTTCGACCACAATCTCCACGCTCTGCGTATCGTGGAGCACTTCGAAAATCGCCATCTGGATTTTCGCGGCCTGAACCTGACCCTCGCCGTCCGCGAGGGCATCGTGAAGCATTCCCGCGATTACTCCGCCTCTGAACATCCCGAACTGGCTCCCTATTCTCTCGATCTCCGTCCCCCGCTCGAGGCCCAGATCATCGACCTTGCGGACGAGATCGCTTACCTCACCGCCGACCTGGACGACGGCGTCGAGGCGGACATTCTCACCCTGCAGGACATTCGGAGCGGAGTCCATCTCTTTGAACGCCATTTCGCCCCGTTAGCTCACCAGCATCCCGCCGCCCCGGATAAGCTTCTTTTCCAGGAAAGCCTCAAGCTCATGTTGAACGCGCTGGCGGATGACCTCGTGCTCGAGATCGGGTGCCGCGTGGCGGAGCAGGGAATTCAGGACCTCGAAGGCGTCCGTCGTGCGCCCCAGCGCCTGGCCACGTTTTCCACAGAGATGGAGCGTCTGCGCCGCGAAGCGAAAGACTTTCTTTACCGGAATCTATACCTGAGCCACGATTTGCAGCGCGCTCAAACCGAAGCCGAGAAGGTCGTATCCGATTTGTTTGCACTCTGGATCGCCGATCCGGACCTCTTGCCGCCTGCCTACTCCCGACAGGTCCCCACCGAAGGCGCCCCCAGGGTCGTCGCAGATTATATTGCGGGAATGACTGACCATTTTGTCTCCGAAGCGCATCGAAATATGCGGAAGATGGTAGTTCCGAGCCAGCCCCAACCCTCCAGGTGATGTCTCAGGCCTAGTCTCCGCTGTCGGTCAGTTTGGCCCGCCGGCTCTCGAGAAACTGCCACCTCCAGGAAGCGAGGAGGGAATGGCAACGCTGGTCGTGCATCCCTGGGCCCAGTTACTCACCGGTATGCTGATCGGTTGCTGGATCGGCGCCATCATTGCAACCGCCGGAATTCTGCTGTTCGTTGGCAAGAGAGTGCGCCAACTGGAAGCCGTCAACCTCCTCCTGCGGACCAGGCTCAAGGCACGTACGAAGCCGCTGCGTACCGGTACGGGAGCTTCGGGTTCCATGCTGGTCATGCCTCTCCCGGGATCGCCCCGCCATAATGGATCGACGGAGCGGCGCATCGCGCGAGTGAACTGAACCGGCTTCTGCGATAAGCTCCAGAAGTGAGCCGAGAACCTCTTCTCTCCCGAAAGCTCCTTGTGTCATGGAGCAGCGGTAAGGACAGCGCGTGGGCCTTGTATCTCCTGCGCCGGCAGCCAGAGTTCGACGTGGTCGGCCTCCTGACCACGTTGAACGCTGCCTTCGACCGCGTGGCGATGCACAGTACCCGCCGCGCTCTGCTCGAAGCCCAGGCCGCAGCGGCCGGTTTACCGCTGTTTACCGTGCCGCTTCCGTGGCCCTGTTCAAACGAGCAATATGAAGCCGCGATGACCAAGGCCTGCGACACAGCCGTGGCCGAAGGCATCGAGGCGATGGGCTTTGGCGATCTGTTCCTTGAAGACATCCGCCGTTACCGCGTTGAGAAGCTTGCCGGAACCGGTCTCGATCCGGTCTTCCCGGTATGGGGCCTGGACACCCGACGCCTCGCCGAGGAAATGATCGACGGCGGCCTGCGCGCCCGTATCGTCTGCGTCGATCCGAAGAAATTATCCGCCGAGTTCGCCGGACGCGACTTTAACACCGCGTTCCTGCGCGA
The DNA here is from genome assembly GCA_963796895.1 of uncultured Acidobacteriaceae bacterium. GTDB lineage: Bacteria > Acidobacteriota > Terriglobia > Terriglobales > Acidobacteriaceae > Palsa-343. The sequence continues at coordinate 619,157 of CAWCNN010000006.1, read as the reverse complement.
CCTTCCCCAGGGAGTCGACCCCTGTGGCGAGAACGGTGAGTTCCACACTGCCGTTTACGCCGGGCCAATGTTCCGCGAGCCGATTCCCATCGAAACCAGAGAAGTGGTCGAACGCGACGGCTTCGTTTTCGCCGATGTGCGCCTGGCGGAACCGGTGCCCGCCGGGGCGTGAGCCAGGTCGGTGAAGTCAGGTCCGTGAATCGTCCGGCGGCTTTCGGAAATCCTATAGCCTGAAGATTCACGGCTCTGCTTCATGATTGAGGAACAGCAAACAGACTTTGTCATCGTCGGCGCAGGGATCGCCGGCCTCCGCGCCGCCATTGGCCTCGCCGCTGATGGAGCCCGCATCCTGGTCGTGACCAAGGAAGCCCTCGGCGAATCGAATACCAATTACGCGCAGGGCGGAATCGCCGTCGCGATGAGCGGCGAAGAAGACGTTGCCCTGCATCTGGAAGACACTGTCAGCGCTGGCGATGGCCTGGTGAATCGCGAGGCCGCCCGTGTGCTGGTGGAGGAAGGCCCGCTGCGCGTTGAGGAGTTGCTGCGTTGGGGCACTGCCTTCGACCGCGAAGATGGAAAGCTGATGCTGACCCGCGAAGGCGCGCACAGCCGTAACCGCATTTTGCACGCGCACGGCGATGCCACCGGAGCCGAAATCGGCCGCGCTCTGCTCCGTCACGCACGTGCCATGCCCAACATCACGCTGCAGGAGTGGACCACGACGATTGGGCTCGATCTCGATGAGGGAGCCGTCGCCGGTATCCAGTTGCTGGATCGCGATGAATCTGTTCGCCACGTTCATGCCCGAGCCGTCCTGCTCGCCAGCGGCGGCGCCGGCCAGGTCTACAGCGACACGACCAATCCCGCAGTCGCCACCGGCGACGGCATCGCGATGGCCTGGCGCGCCGGAGCCGAAATCGCCGACATGGAGTTCTACCAGTTCCATCCCACCGCTCTGAGCCTCCCGGGCGTGCAGCGATTCCTGCTCTCCGAAGCGTTGCGTGGCGAAGGCGCGTACCTCGTCAATGCGAAAGGCGAGCGCTTCATGGAGCGCTGTCACCCGCTGCTGGAGTTGGCCCCGCGCGATGTAGTGGCCCGTGCCATCACACGCGAAGGTATCGGTCCGAACGGGGAGACGCTGCCCGTTTACCTCGATATGCGGCACGTCACGGCCATCGATCCGGCGAGGCGCTTCCCCGGCATCTCGAGATTCCTGGCCCAGCACAAACTCGACCTGCGTCATGACTTGATTCCTGTTCGTCCAGCCGCGCACTACCTCATGGGCGGCGTCCGCACCGACATCCATGGCCGAACGTCCTTGCCCGGTCTCTATGCGGCCGGTGAGGTCGCCTGCACCGGCGTGCACGGCGCGAACCGTCTGGCGAGCAACTCGCTCCTCGAAGGCCTGGTCTTCGGAGCGCGCGCCGCGGAGGCGATGGCAGCGGAGAAAATCCCGTCTCGCTTCGGCTCATTGCCGTCGTTTGGTTTGATCGGGTCGAAGGCACTTCCTCCCAGGATCAACATCGATCAACTTCGGACCGCTTTGCAGAACGCGATGTGGCTTGGCGCAGGCTTGCTGCGCGACCGGCAGGGTCTCAGGGAATTGCGCGAGCAACTGCGCCTTACCGAAGGCGACAATCCCCAGGAGAACGATCGTGCGATGGTCGAGCTTTGGAACCTGCAGTCGGTTGCGAAATTGATCGTGCGAAGCGCTCTCGCCCGCACTGAATCGCGCGGCGCCCACTTCCGCAGCGATTTTCCCCAACGCGACGACCCCAAATTCCAAAAACACTCTGCAATTTCGAGGAGCAGGGAAGTCTCCTTCTTCGACTTCTCACCCTCCGAAATCCTGGTCTAACCTACTTCCGCAGCAATTTGAAGGCGTGCGTCCACTCGTTCTTCGTAAACCCCAGCGTGCACCACAGCACGGCCAGCGGCTCGATGCCTCGCGCCGCCTCCACCGCACCCATGTCCACCGTCTCCCATCCAAATTGATCCAGAATTCCTGTGACGGTCTTCTTTGCCCCCTCGTCGTTGCCGCAGATGAACATCGTTGGCTGTATGCCGCCGGCGAACTGCGGATTCACCATTTGGTGCGCACCGACCGAGTTGAAAGCCTTCACGAAATGCGTCTCGGGAAATTCCTTCTGCAGTTGTTCCATCAGCGATTCATTCGGTGCTGTGGTGAACTGCAGCACACCGTGAACCGGCGGAGCATCCGCAATAGGATTGCACGCATCGATGATCGTCTTGCCCTTCAGATTTGGCGCGCCGGCGTCGCCCAGCACCTTCGATGCGGCGCCGCCTTTCACCGCGAGCACGATGACTTCACCGAAGGCTGCAGCCTCGCTGCTGCTGCCGACGCCCGCCTGCGCGTTTGCCTTGCTCCATTCCGCCAGCTTCGCCGGTTCGCGCGTGCCGATCATCGCTTCATGACCGTGTTTTACCAAACCTGCCGCCAGCGTCTGCCCAACCACGCCCGAACCCAGAACTCCGAACTTCATGATGCATCCTCCTGCACAAGTGCACAAACTATAGCGCGGTCCTGATGAAAACTGAAACCCTCAAGCCGAGTGGCCCGCAGGGGGTATAGGTTCCGGTACGATGCGGCTCACCACTACGAAAATCGCAAGGATGGCAACGATAACCGCCAGCGACCACGTCACCGGTATCGTGATCCAGTGCGCCGCCAGCATCTTGAACGCGACAAAGAAAAGGATGCAGGCCAGCCCGTAATGCAGCATGTGAAACCGGTCCAGTACGGAGGCGAGCCCGAAATATAGCGACCGCAGCCCGAGCACGGCAAAAATATTCGAAGTGAAGGCAATCCACGTGTCGCGCGTGACCGCGAGCACCGCCGGGATCGAGTCCAGCGCAAAAATCAGATCGGTGGCTTCGACAGCGGCGATGATCAGCAGCAGCGACCTGACCGGCAGATGCGGGCCATCGGCATGGTGGAGACTGCGCTGGCGGATCCAGTGCAGGGGACCATGAGCCGCCGGCGTTCCCGGCTTTGCAAGCATCAGTCGAATTGCGGCAACTGCAAGGAACCCTCCGAAGATGTACTGGATCCACTCGAAGCGGCTCAGCAGGCTCGTCCCGGCCACGATGAGAACGCCGCGCAGAACGATCGCTCCGATCACGCCCCACAACAGCACGCGGTGCTGTTGCTCCGACGTCAGATGCAGCGTGCGAAACAGGATCAGGAAAACGAAAAGATTATCGACGCTGAGCGACCCTTCGATCACGTAGCCGGTCAGGAACTCCAGCGCCGGCTGTTTGCCGCTCGTGTGCGCCACGTAGGCGGAAAATCCGCAGGCCAGCAGCGCCAGAAATCCCGTCCAAAGCCACGCAATCCGCGCCGAGGCGCGGCCCTTCTTGCCGTGCAGCAGCCGCAGATCCACCAGCAGCAGCACAACCACGAGGGTGAGGAACAGCAGCCAGGGATGATGCATCGCCTACCGCTGGTTCAGCAGGCGAATGGTTTCCAGAATCGTGTCGCCGGCGATGGTCAGGCTCTTCGCGCTCAGCTTATCCATGGTGTCCTCAGCGGTGTGCCAGTACGCATTGCCGTAGCCGTAGTTCAGATCGATGAGATCGGCGCACGGTACGCCGCGGTGCACGAACGGGATGTGGTCGTCCTCGTCATAGGTGCGGTTCGCAAAGAAGTACGATTGCCACCCATACTCCGACGCCGCTTTGTACACCAGGTCCTCGAGCCACGGCGTGGAGTTCATGTCGCGCTGTACGTCCAGATCGCGATCCCCCAGCATGTCGGCCAGGATGAATGCCTTGATCCGCTTCAGCGTGCCGTCGGACTGCCATTTCACCGCGAGGTGGCGGCTGCCGTACACCGAATCTGTGTCGGACCAGCTCTTGATCGCCTCTTCGCCATCGGTGAAAAGCAGCCAGACGCTGTATCCGTCGTTGCGCTTCCCGCGCAGGTAGTTCGCCATCTCGATCAGCAAGCCTGTGGTCGAGCCCCCATCGTTCGCCCCCACGTAGTGAATATTCCGCAGCGGGTAGTTCGTCTCATAATGCGAGGCGAGGACGATGATGCCGTCCTTCTTGCCGGGGAACTTCACGATGAAGTTGTGCATCGTCATCGCGCCCGCCGGCGTGTTGGTGGTAAACGTGTCTTCTTCCAGTTGATCGTGCGGGAACTGCTCCCTCAGGAACGCCTCAGCTTTGGCGTGCCCCGGACTGCCGATCCAGCGTGGCCCGGTCGTATCCACGTATTCCCGCGTGTAAGCCAGTGCCTTCGCCCCGTCGAACTGCGGCAGGTTCTCTGCCGAAGCACCACACGCCAGCACCCCGAGGACAAAAATGAAAAGGAAGACCGACCGCCTCACGAGGCCGCCTTTGCGGCGCGCCGTTTGCGCGTGGCTGGATGGACCATATAGGAGACCCCGATGCCGAGCAGGTAGAGCACCAGCATGGGACTGGCAAAGATGCACATGGTCAGGATGTCCGAGGTTGGCGTGATGATGGCCGCGATGATGAAAATCAGCAGCACGGCGTACCGGAAGTTCTTCCACAGGAATTTCGGACTGACGATCCCAAAAAGCGAGAGGAACATGATCAGGATGGGCAGCTCGAAGGTGATCCCGAGCCCCAGAATCACAGTCAGGAAAAGGCTCGTATATTCATTGATCTCGATCAGCGCGCGGAAGTCCTTATTGAATCCGAGCAGAAAATCGAGCGACATCGGATAGACCCAGCGGTATCCGAAGTACGCGCCGGCGAGAAACAGCCCGACGGTGGCCGTCATGAAAGGGACGACGTAGCGCTTTTCGTTCTGGTACAGCCCCGGCGAGATGAATAGCCACACTTCGTACAGCACGAAGGGGCAGGCCAGAATGCAGCCCGCCATAAAGCTGATCTCCAGGTACATGTTAAAGGGGTCGATGGGGTTGTGATAAACAAGGTGCGTGTCCAGGTGATGCTGCGCCAGAGCGAAGATGATCGGCTTTTCCATGAAGTAATAAATCTTCTCGTGGAAAAACCATGCAATAAAAAAGCCCCCGATCAGATAGAGCGCGGTGTGAATGATGCGCCTGCGCAGTTCGGCCAAATGCTCCAGCAGGCTCATGCCGGGCAGCTCGGCGCGCTCGGTCATCGCGGCGCGCGCGCGATCGACGAGGTCAACCATGGTGCAGGGTCTCGCTGGTCAGGCTGGATGAGGTCGGCTCCGCGTCGATCGTCGAAGAATGCGTTCCGTTCGTGTGTGCCGTCGGATCGATCTGCGCGGAAGGTTCGGTCGCTGCGTCGAACTGCGGCGCTGCGTTCGACCTCGGAAGCGGAGGATCGACAACCACCTCGGCCGCCGTCGGTTCCACCGTTTCGGTGATCGGCGTCCCTTCCGCAGCCGCAGCCGGAGTTGCGTACGGAGCGCTGGTGCTCACCGGCGTCCCCGTCGAAGGAGGCAGGATGCTCAGACCCTCAGTCGGCGCCGGAGATTCTGCCGTGGCCGGAATCGCGGCGGCCTTCTGTGCCTCCGCTTCCGCCAGCTTCTTGCGCCGCTCGTCCTCCTCCATATTGCGCAACTCTTCCTGAATCTGAAACTTGAATTCGTTGCTGGCGCGGCGGAACTCGGCCAGCAGTTTCCCGACCGTGCGTCCGATTTCGGGCAGCTTCTTGGGGCCAAATAAAACCAGCGCCAGCAGGAAGATAAAGATGGAGTCGCCGAAGTGCATGAACACCTCATGATACCTGCCGCGATTCGCGACTCACAAGGACGCAAGTTGACGCTGGCCCGCTCTGTGCCGCTGACGTCCCTCCTGTTGCATAATTCAGGCGACACGAACCGAAATCCACCCCCCGAACTCAATCCATGGGGGTGGCCTGGTCGGTGGAGTGTCGCGACTCAGCGGACGGTCTCTGGGGGAGGGAGACGTGACCGATTCTCTGTACACTCGCCTGTCCACCGCTCTGGACGGGCTCTTTCGCGGCTACGAGGGCCCGCCCTTTGCTCTGCGGCTCTGGAACGGCTGGAATTGGTGCTCCTCCGGCCCGGAACCGCCGGTATGTACGATCCGCGTTCAGGATTCCCAGGCCCTGCACACCCTGCTGGCAGAGGGCAGCCAGGTCGCTATGGGCGAAGCCTTCATCGACAAGAAAATTGACGTAGAAGGCGACCTGTTTTCCGTCTTTGCCCCCGCCGAGCACCTCCTCGCTCGCCCCGCGCCTGTGCTCCAGCGTCTCCAGCGCGTGAGCAGCGCCGCGGCCAGTTTGGAAAAGGTTCTGCGCCGCGGCAAGCGCCATTCGCAGTCGCGCGATCGCGAGTCGATCGCGTACCACTACGATCAACCCGTCGAGTTCTTCCGGCCCTGGCTGGGGCGAACCCTCGTCTACTCCTGTGCGTACTTTGAGCAGCAGCATGACTCGCTCGATCACGCTCAGCTACAGAAGCTGGAACTGATCCGCCGCAAGCTGCGCCTCCAGCCAGACGAACGCTTCCTCGATATCGGCTGCGGCTGGGGCAGCCTGATCCTGCATGCCGCAGCCCGGCGCGCCGTCTGCGCCGAGGGCATCACCCTCAGCACCCGACAGGAAGCTGTGACCCGGCAACGCATTCAGCAGCAACGGCTCAGCAGCCGCTGCCGCGTTCGCCTTCTGGATTATCGCAAGCTGGATCCGGCCGGGGAGACCTACGACAAGATCGCCAGCGTGGGCATGTATGAGCACGTCGGAATCGAGAATCTACCCGCTTATTTCGGGAAGGTGTACAGCCTGCTCAGGCCGGGCGGTGTCTTTCTGAACCACGGCATCGCGCGCGCCCCCCACGCGCTTCCGCGTGGCCATGACTCCTTCATCGCCCGATGGGTTTTTCCCGACGGAGATCTGGTGACGCTCACAGAGGCCATCGCTGCCGCGGAGACCGCCGGCTTTGAGGTCCGCGACGTGGAGAACCTGCGCGAACACTATGCCCTCACCCTGCGCCACTGGGTGAGTGGACTCGAAGCCTGTCGGGAGGTGTTACTGCAGTTCGTCCCGGAGACGACCTACCGCATCTGGCTTCTCTACATGGCAGGATGCGCCGCGGCCTTCCAAAGCGGCGACATCGGCGTGTATCAAACGCTGCTCAGCCGTGCGGATCGAGGCAGGAGCGGCCTGCCCCTTACGCGCCGCGACTGGTTTGACTGAGCCGATACGGTAAAATAACTGCAACGACAACCCCCTGGCGGATCGACGTTTTTGCGACGTAGCTCCGGGGGGCGCGTCTAAAGTACCAGAGGCTGCAACATCCCCGTTGGCTGGGCGAAGCACGATTGCGCAGCGAGCCGACTGCAGCCGGGCTTTACGAAGACTGGCTTTCAACATCCCCGTCCCATCGGTGCTCGCCCGCAACGGCAACCCCGAAAAGGACTGAAGGCGGCGTACTGTGAGTGTTCTGGAAAATCCTGTTCTCCCTGTCTCTGCCGAGGCAGAGAGTTGTTCCCTCGACAACTATCTGGTCCTCCCCGATCACAGTAACGACGCGCGTATTGCGGCCGCGCGGCGCGCTCTGGGCAAAACCACCATTCTCCTCGGCCATCACTACCAGCGCGATGAAGTGATCCGCTTTGCCGACTTCACCGGCGATTCCTACAAGCTCTCGAAGGCTGCGTCCGAAACCGACGCCCGGTACATCGTCTTCTGCGGCGTGCATTTCATGGCGGAAAGCGCCGACATCCTCGCGCGTGACGGGCAGCAGGTGATCCTGCCCGACCTCAACGCCGGCTGCTCTATGGCCGACATGGCCGAGATTGGCCAGGTCGAGGAATGCTGGGAGACCTTGCAAAAGGCCGGCCTCGGCCAGAACGACATCGTCCCGCTGACCTACATGAATTCCTCCGCGGCGATCAAAGCCTTTTGCGGTGAGCGCGGCGGCCTCGTCTGCACCTCATCGAACGCGCGCAAGGCCTTCGAGTGGGCCTTCGCCCGCGGTGAGAAAATCCTTTTTCTTCCCGATCAGCACCTCGGCCGCAATACCGGCCACGCCATGAACATTCCGCTCAACGAAATGGTGGTCTACGATCCCTGGCAGATCGGCGGCGGCCTTCCGCCGGAGCGGCTCCGTGCAGCGCGCGTGATCCTGTGGAAGGGCCACTGCTCCGTCCATCAGCGCTTTCTGCCCGAGCACGTCGATAAGGTGCGCGCAAAATATCCCGGCATCCAGGTCATCGTGCATCCGGAGTGCCGCCTCGAAGTCTGCGAGAAGGCCGATGCCCTCGGCTCGACCGAGCGGTTGATCAGGATCGTTCAGGACGCGCCCGAAGGCTCGACCTTCGCCATCGGTACCGAGATTCACCTCGTCAACCGGCTGGCGAAGGAATTCGCGCCGCAGGGCAAGCACATCGTCACCCTCGACGACACCGGCTGCCTGTGCACCACCATGTATCGCATCAGCCCGGCGCACCTCGCCTGGGCCCTCGAAAACCTGCTCGAAGGCCGCGTCGTCAACCGCATCCACGTGCGCGAGGATGTGAAATACTGGGCCCGCAGAGCGCTGGACAGGATGCTCGAGGTTCGCGCCTGAGCGCCGCTGCCTGGCCCCCGCAGATGCCCAAATGAAAACCTTCACCCTCGACGAAGCGCAATCCGTTCTTCCCGTCGCCGAGTCGCTGCTGAATCGCGCCATCGAGGCCAAACAGGCGGCGAGCGATCTGCAGGAAGACATGGCGGAGCGGATCCGGCGCATCTTCGTCAGCGGCGGCATGCACGTCGATCTCGCGGCGGCGCAGAAGCGGAAGATCACCCTCGAAGCCCTCGTGCAGCGCGCAAAAGATGCCATTGAGGAAATCGACGCGATCGGCGTACAGGTGAAAGATCTCGATGCCGGGCTGCTCGATTTCCCCTGCCAGCTCGAAGGCGAAACGGTGCTGCTGTGCTGGAAACGCGGCGAGACCCGCATCGAGTTCTGGCACAAAATCGAAGACGGATTCGCCGGCCGCAAGCCCATCGACGCCCGCTTCCGCCGCATCCCGCCCGACAAACTCCACTAGCCGACCCGCTACTGGCTAACAGCTGCAGGCTGCCAGCCACCGGCTGGCTCCCATGACATCTGTCATATCGCTTTGCTGACAAAGCCCACTGGGCCGGACACCGCATTCGCGCGATCCTGTCCTTGCCGCCAATCCCCCCAGGCGGCAGGAGACCAGCGATGTCAGCAACAGCACTCATGAATCCCGCCGCAGCGTGGCCCGTGCCGCTCTCCCAGACGCGTACCGTCGCGAAGCTCAATGCCGTCACAAAACGCTACGGACCAATCACCGCCCTGGACAATTTCTCGATGGAACTGCGAGCCGGCGAGGTCGTCGCCCTGCTCGGCCCCAACGGCGCCGGCAAGACCACCGCCGTCCGCCTGCTGCTCGGGCTCATCTCCGCCAACTCCGGCAGCGTCCGTGTGCTCGGCCGCGATCCCCGCGATGCCGATGCCCGCACCCGCATCGGCGCCATGCTGCAGGTCAGCCGCGTCCCGGAGATGCTGCGCGTGCGCGAGCATCTCGACCTGTTCCGCAGCTACTATCCCGATCCGCTGCCGGTGGCCGACGTCCTGCGCATTGCGAAGCTCGAGGGCATCGCCGATCAGATGTTCGGCAAGCTCTCCGGCGGACAGAAGCAGCGGGCTCTGTTCGGACTCGCGCTGTGCGGCAATCCCGACCTGATCTTCCTCGACGAGCCCACCGTCGGCATGGACATCGAATCGCGCCGCGCCCTGTGGGACGAGGTCCGCGCCCTCTCCGTCGCCGGCAAGTCCGTGCTGCTCACCACCCACTACCTCGAAGAAGCCGACATGCTGGCCAACCGCATCGTTGTCATCAACAAAGGACGCGCGATCTGCGAAGGAACCCCGGCCGAGATCAAGCACCGCGTCTCCGGCCGCCGCATTCGCTGCATCACCCAGCTCGATCCCGAGTTCCTCGCAACTCTGCCCTCGGTCACCGATGTCCAGCAGGACCGTGAGGCCGTCGTCATCCGCGCCGAGCATCCGGAGAAGGTCGTCCGCGAGATGCTGCTCCGCGATGAGACCCTCCACGGCCTCGAAATTTCCGCTGCGGCGCTCGAAGATGCCTTCCTCGCCCTCACCACCGATCCCCCCCAGGCGCAGGCCTGAGCACTGAAAGAGAGGAGAACCCACCATGGCCACCAATGCAATCGCGATCTCCGCCCCCCGCCCGCTCAGCCTCGGCTATTACGCCCGCATCTTCCTCAAGGAGACGCGGTACGAATTCGTCCGCTCTCTGCGCACGCGCACCTTCTCGTTGTCGGTCATCGGCTTCCCGGTGATGTTTTACCTGTTGTTTGGCAGCTCGAACCGCCACAACATGTTCGCCCGCTACCTGATGCCGAGCTACAGCTGCATGGGTGTGGTTTCCGCGTGCCTCTTCGGCATCGGCATGGGCATTGCCCTCGAGCGCGCCCAGGGATGGCTGGAACTGAAACAGGCCAGCCCCATGCCGCGTTTTGCCTATCTCGCGGCCAAAACGATCAGCTGCGCTGCCTTCGCCCTCGTCATCGTGGCGGCGCTGGTCACCCTCGGCATCACGGTCGGCGGAGTCACCCTGACCGCCAGCGAAGGATTGCGGCTGGCCGCGGTCGTCCTTGCCGGATCGATCCCATTCACCGCTATGGGTCTGCTGGTCGCCCTCCTCGTTCCCCCGAACGCCGGTCCGGGCGTGATCAACCTGATCTATCTGCCCATGGCGTTCGCCTCCGGATTCTGGATGCCGGTCACCTATCTTCCCCACTGGCTGCGGGTCATTGCCCCGGCTCTGCCTACGTACCACCTCGCGCAGATCGCCCTGAACATCTTTGGTTACGCCCAATCCGGCAGCATGTTCGTCCACTGGGAAGCTCTGGCAGGATTTACCCTGTTGATGCTGGGTGCCGCGTGGATCGTCTTCCAGCGCAGCGAGGCCAGGGCTTGAGGCATCAGGACGCCAACTCGGAGGCCGAATCGTACTGCGACGGCTCGCACTTGCCGTTTTTCCTCAGAGGAAACACCGCAACCGCCGAGACGCTTCCGGAGCAACTGCACTCCGCCGAAACCGATCTCCGCGGTGGCGGATTCGGCCGCCGCTACGGGCACGGCCGCCTCTACGACTTCATCTGGCTCATCTACTCCGTCTTCTTCCTCTTCGATCCCATCCAGCGCCACAGCCGGATTGCGTGGGGTGAGTTCGCATTCTTCTATGCGCTCTTCCTGGCCGCTTATACCGGCCTCGTCTTCGCAAGAACCAGGCGCACTCAGTTTCTGCTTCTGATCGCAATGGGCGTGCTGGGTATCGCCTACGTCCCCTTCAATGGCGGCGCCGTCGGGGTCTTCATCTACGTCGCCGCTTTCATTCCCTTCGTCACCGAATCGATCCTCCTGTGTGTCGCCACCTTCCTTGTGGACGCGGGAATCATGGCGGCGGAAGGAAGTTTCTTCCACTACTCTCCCTGGTCGTGGGGCGTCTGCGCATTTTTTGCCGTCGCCGTCGGCCTGGGAAATCTGGTCGCCGCGCAGCGCATGCGCGCCAATAAGCGCCTCGGATTAGCCCACGAGCAGATCACCCATCTCGCCAAACTCGCCGAGCGCGAACGCATTGCGCGCGACCTCCACGACGTCCTCGGACACACCCTCTCCGTCGTCGTGCTCAAGTCCGAACTCGCCGGCAAACTGATGCAGCGCGATCCGGAGCGCGCCCGCCGAGAAATCGGCGAAGTCGAACAGATCGCCCGCAAAGCCCTGAGCGAAGTGCGGGAGGCAATCCGCGGTTATCGCGCCGAAGGCCTCGCCGCTGAGATCGCCCGAGCGAAGCAGACCCTCGACGCCGCCGGCGTGACCCTCGAGTGCGGAGACCGGCCGCCCCAACTGGCCCCGGCGGAGGAAACCGTGCTCTCCCTGATCGTGCGCGAGGCTGTGACGAATATCGTGCGCCACGCCCAGGCCAGCAACTGCCGTCTGGAGTTCGCTGCCAATGGAGCTGGTACCGCCCTCGTCGTCGAAGACAACGGCCGTGGCGGCATCCGCGAAGAGGGGAACGGCCTGCGCGGCATGCGCGAACGCGTCGAATCCATCGGGGGCAAACTCCAGATCGAATCGGGGCAGGGAACCCGCCTGCTCATCGAAATCCCCCCGCAGACCATCGAGCAGTCATGAACTGCATCCAGGGAAGGCCATGAAAAAGATTCAGGTCGTCGTCGCCGAGGATCAGGGAATGGTCCTCGGAGCTCTGGCCGCCCTGCTCGAAACCGAGCCCGACATCGCCGTATGCGCCAAAGCCGCCAACGGCCGAGAAGCCCTCGCCGCCGTGGGCAAAAATAAACCCGATGTCCTGGTTACCGACATCGAGATGCCGGAAATGACCGGGCTCACCCTCGCCGCCGAGGTGAAAGAGCGCTATCCCCAGACGCGCGTCATGATTCTCACCACCTTCGCGCGTCCTGGTTATCTCCGCCGCGCGCTCGATGCCGGCGCCAAAGGCTACCTGCTCAAGGACCGCCCCTCCGCCGAACTGGCGGACGCCGTTCGCCGCGTCCATCAGGGCCTGCGTGTCGTCGATCCCGACCTTGCCGTCGAGGCCTGGGACAGCGGCCCGGACCCCCTCACCGAACGCGAACGCCAGATCCTCTGGCGTGCCGGAGAAGGGAAGTCTTCAGGCGAGATTGCTGAGGAACTCCACCTCTCCGAGGGCACCGTCAGAAACTACCTCTCTGAAGCCATCAGCAAACTGGGCGCCTCTAACCGGGTGGAAGCCGCCAGGCTGGCCCGCGCCAAAGGCTGGCTCTAGTGCTCAGACCAGATGAATGTGGAACTTTCGCGAAGCGGTCCCGCGTCCGCGGGACGACGGTAGAAGCCCCGGCCTTCAGACCGGGGAACCGGCTGAATAAACTCCGGCCTTCAGGCTCGGAAAACCTCAGCGGTCGCGACTAGCTGTGGCCCTGAAGTAACTATTACGCTGGATTCGAACGGGGCGGTCGTTTCTCCCTCTTTCGTCGAATTTATTTGTAATTTTGCCGATGGTACAGTCAGCTTTCGTTCGCGGTACTGCGGCGCTGTTACGGAAGGTCCGGCCACGCCCGCCTTTCCCACTCGCCCAGTCCTACACGTTGGGATAATCGTGGTTACGGCTGGCACAGATCGCGCTCCCGGGCCCCCCGCCGCCACCGTCCTTGTGGTCGAGGACGATCGCGCCGTCCGCCTCCTCTTCACCCGCATCCTGCAAAAGGCCGGATACGACGTCATCGCCTGCGAAAACGGCGCGCTCGGCCTCGAAGCCGCCCGCCTCGGTATCGACAAAATTGACGCGATCGTTACCGATGCCAGAATGCCCGGTATCCACGGCCCCAGACTGATCGCCCGCATCCGCGCCATGCGCCCCGAGATGCCCGCCATCCTCGTCTCCGGCAACATCGTCGATGCCGGTACCGACCACACCACCGTCTTCCTCACCAAGCCTGTCTCCCCGGCCATCCTCACCCGCGAACTTCGGCGTCTCCTCTCCGCCTGAGTGTAGAATCTTCAGTCCGGCTCTCCCTTTTTCTTCAAACCCCGGGGCCGCGGAAAGACCCTCATGATCATTGGCGTTCCAAAGGAAGTGAAAGACCACGAGAGCCGTGTGGGCATTACCCCCGCCGGCGTAAAAGCTCTCAGCGAAGCCGGCCACAAAGTCCTGGTCGAAACCCGTGCGGGCGACCTGTCCGCTTTCACCGACGACGAATATCAGTCCGCCGGCGCCGAGATCGTCGGCTCCGCCCTCAATGTCTGGGGTAACGCGGACATGATCGTCAAGGTCAAGGAGCCGGTCGAGAAGGAGTACGTCTTCTTCCGCGAGGGCCTCGTCCTCTTCACCTACCTGCATCTTGCCCCCCTCCCCGATCTCACCGAGCGCCTGCTGCAGAAAAAGGTGGCCGGCATCGCCTATGAGACCATTCGCGATCGTGCCGGAACCCTCCCGCTGCTGACCCCCATGTCTGAGGTCGCCGGCCGCATGGCCGTCCAGGTCGGCGCGGCCTATCTGGAGAAGGAGAAGGGAGGCCGCGGTGTCCTGCTCGGCGGAGTCCCCGGAGTCCCCCCGCCAACGTCTGCGTCATCGGCGGCGGCATCGTCGGCACCAATTCCGCGAAGATCGCCCTCGGCATGGGAGCCAAGGTCACCCTCGTCGATGTAAACCTCAATCGCCTCCGCGAACTCGACGACATCTTCAACGGCAGAATCTTCACCCTGGCTTCGAATTCCTGGAACGTCACTCGCGCCGTGCAGGAGGCCGACCTGGTCATCGGCGGCGTGCTTATCCCCGGCGCAGCCGCGCCCAAAATCGTCACCCGTGAGATGGTCGCGAAGATGAAGAAGGGCGCCGTGATCGTCGATGTCGCCATCGATCAGGGCGGCTGCGTCGAGACCGCCCACCCTACCACCCACAGCAATCCCGCCTTCGAAGTCAACGGCGTGGTGCACTACTGTGTGACGAACATGCCCGCCGCCGTCCCCAACACCTCCACCCTGGCCCTGACCAACGCCACCTTCCCCTACGTGATGCGTCTCGCGAAGAACGGCGCGAAGAAGGCGATCCTCGAGGACGACGGCATTCGCGACGGCGTGAACACCTACGAAGGAACCCTGACCTGCGAGCCCGTCGCCGTTTCGCAGAAAAAGCCCTGGAAGCCGGTGCGCGAACTCCTGGCCTGAACGATCCGGCTGTCGTTCAGCTGTCTCGCAAAGGGCTCGTCAGAAGATCGGCGTCGTCCCCCGAGGGATGTTCCAGCACGCAGGATCCAGATGCCGCGCTGCGCCAGAGCGTTCCTCGTCATCCAGAAACCACTGGTGAAGAGTTTCGTTCGCCGTCGCGTACAGGGTGGATGGCCGACTCTACTGAATCCTCAGCAGGCGCAGCGCGGCCTTGCGCACCAACTGGCCGCCGGCGCTGGGCTTCTCCGGCGCAAACAGGGACGTCAGCGCTCGCACCGGCAGAGGGGTACGCGACGCCTCTCCCTCACCGCCCGGGAACAGCGTGGCAATCGCCTGGCGGGGGTTGGTGCGGATTTGATCGACCAGCGCGATGCGGTGCACACAGAAAATGGTGCAGTAGGGCGCGCACGATTTCGGCGTCTTTGTCTCGCGGTCGATGTCTTCCTGGGTGTAGTCCGCCAGCGGCTTGGCCGGATAGCCGCGCTGCGACATGCAGTAGTGCACCAGGCCGTCCTCGCAGATATAGACGTGGCGGCCGCCCGCGGGGCAGTGCCAGTCGTTGGGCTTGCCCTGGATCAGGTTTCTGCGCCACGGATTGTGTCGGGCAAACGAGAACAGCGGTTTGGTCTCGCCCTCGATGGCTTCGATCACGTCCTTCGACTCCTGGTCCAGCGGCTGCATGTGTCCGGTAGGATCGTGCACGATGCCGGCGCTGCTGCCGAGGCCCAGCTCTTTGGCGCGGCGGGCGATGGTGAGGGCGTCGGCGGGCTTCGAGGTTCCGGCTCCGACAACGGAGTGGATGTGAACCTGGAATTCGGCATGTTCGGCGAGCCAGCGCAGCTTCGGATCGAGGACGCGCAGGCTCTTCATCGAGACTTTGTCGGGCTGGAGGTTGTCGATGCTGATCTGCATGCGATCGAGCCCCGCCCGGTTCAGGCTGCGGATGCGCTCGACGCTGAGCAGGTAGCCGTTGGTGATCATGATGGCCAGGATGCCGTGGCTGCGGATCCGGGCGATGATCTGTTCCAGCTCCGGGTGGAGAAGCGTTTCGCCGCCGGTGAGCGTAATGGCGGTCGTGCCGAGGGCAGCAAGGCGATCGATGCGGGTGAGCATGTCCTCGATGGGGACAGGCTTCGAGACCGTGTCGAACTCGCTGCAGTAGGTGCAGGCCAGATTGCACCGGCGGATGACCACCGCGTGGGCAAAAACCGGGTGGTGGGGGGACTGGAGGGCCTGGGCAACCAGGCGGACCTCGCGGTAGAGGCGGTTCCAGCGTTTGGTGGTGCGGCGAATAGCGACGGTGGGCATCGGGAAATCCGTGTCTGCAACGCTCTTCGGCGGCCGGTGGGCGCGCGCCAGCCGGCGCCTTTCCGCAGTATAGGAGTCCCGTGGTACGAGAAGCTTGCAGGCGGCCGGGTTGGCGAAATATTCCCCGGACAGCCTTCGCCGAAAAGGCGCATACTACGTCTAATACCGCAGGGTGTAGTCCGCCCTTGCAGGAGGGTTCTGCCATGCCCACCCCCAGGATTTCTCTCAATCTGCTGGTTTGCGCCACTCTGGCATTAGCCGGGGGCTGCCTTTATGCGCAAAGTCCGAGCCCGACTACGGGCCCGGCCACGAATCAGACCACGAACGCGGCACCGGTTCAGGACCCGAGCAAGGCGCCCGTCCCTGACCAGGCAAAGGATCAAACGCCCAGCGCGCCCGCGCCCAGCCAGACGGCCGAGAACTGCGCCGGTCCGGTCCTGCACCGCTCCGCGGACAAGGGCGGGGATATCTGCTCCTCCGGTACCCCGCCCCCGAATGCTCCCAACGATGCGTCGGCCGCGGACACCGAGGCCATTCTTAGCAAGCCCTTCACCGATCCCAACGTGAACCCCTTCAAGCAGGTTGAGCCAGGCAAGGACGGCATGATGCCCGGCGTGAAGCCCGGATCGATTGAGGATGTGAACGCGGTCGGCACGCGCAACATCGGAGCGCGGGGCATGGGCAACTGGTACTCGACCGAATCCGAAATCAAGATGGGCAAGCAGTACGCCGACGAGATTGAAAAGAGCACCCGCTTCATCACCGATCCGGTCATCACTGAGTACGTCAACCGCATCGGCCAGAACATCGTGAAGAACTCCGACTGCAAGGTCCCTTTCACCATCAAGGTCATCGACACCGACGAGATCAACGCCATGGCGCTGCCGGGCGGATTCTTCTATGTGAACTCCGGCCTGGTCCTGGCCGCCGATGAGGAAGCCGAGCTGGCCGGCGTGATGGCCCACGAAATCGCCCACGTCTGCGCCCACCACGCGGCCCGTGAAATGACCCGCGCCAACTATGCGCAAATCGGGATGGTGCCGCTCATCATGATGACCGGCTATAGCTGGACCGGGTACGGCATCTACGAAGCCACCCAACTGCTCATCCCCATCACCTTCCTTGAATTCTCCCGTGAATTCGAAGCTCAGGCCGACTACCTCGGCGTGCAGTACATGTACCGCGCCGGCTACGATCCCCAGGCGTTCGTGACCTTCTTTGAGAAGATCCAGAACCTCGAAAAGCAGAAGCCGGGGGTGGTGGCGAAGGTCTTTGAGAACCATCCGCAGACTCCGGACCGTATCGAGCACAGCGAGGAAGAGATCGCGAAGATCCTGCCGCCGAAGGACGAATACCTGGTGACGACTTCGGAATTCAACGACGTCAAGGCCCGGCTCGCGCGTCTCGAGAACAAGCGGCGCATCATCGATAACAAGAGGGGCAAACCGACCCTCCGGCGCGCCAGCACCTCGACCGACGGCACAGATTCCGGCAACGGGACGGATCGTCCGACGCTGCATCGCCGGGACGACGGCAACAGCAACTAACCTTCTTCAAGGATGCGCAGCGGGCTTCGTCTTCGCACGAGGCCCGTTTGGTTTTATGAACGGCGCGTCATCCTCTCTCGATCTTTCGCTCTTTCCTCCATAACTCGCATCCAACGGCTCGATGATCGATCTGAAGGCCCTGACTCGACCGGTTTCGTTATGCCTCGTTCTCCTTACCTGCCAGTCCTGGCTCCTTGCTCAGGACTCAGGCAGCCAGCTGCCCGACAGCCCTTCGCCCCACCTTGCTGGAGACAGCCCGGCAGACTACGCGACCCAGCGGAAGGAGACTTGGCGCACTCTTCCCACGGATTTCCTGCATGACCAGAAGCAGATCTGGCTCTTTCCCACGCAACTGGCCCGCGGCCATCAGTGGATCCCCACACTCGCGATTACCGGGGCCACGGTTGGACTGCTCTACGCCGATCCCCACACGATGCCGTATTTCGCGAAGCATGAGACGCAGCTGGACGACCTCAACGACATCTTCGATCCCTCAATCGCCGCTGGCGAGATTGCCGCTGTTCCCGTGTCGCTGCTCGCCGCTGGCTATATCCGCCACGATCCCTACCAGACCAGCACCGCTCTGCTGGCCACCGAGGCCTATGCGGACAGTGCGGTTGTCGATGTGGCCATGAAGGCCATCACGCGTCGTGTGCGCCCCGTCGATGTTCCCATCAACACGCCGTTCACCGACACTTTTTTCAACTCGAAGAAATCCCCGATCTCGGGCAGCGGATTTCCCTCCGGCCACGCAACAGCCGCCTTTTCCATCGCGACCGTCGTCGCCATGCGCTACCACCGCCATCGCTGGGTTCCCTGGGCTGCCTACGGATTTGCGACCGCGGTCAGCCTCTCCCGCGTCACTACGCTTGCCCACTTCCCGTCGGATGTCTTCGTGGGCAGCGCCCTGGGCTACACGATCGCGCGATATCAGACCCTGCGGCCCAGGTGAAGGAGCAGGGTCTGCTGTCGCGGACTCTTCCCGGCCTCCAGTTCGCTGCGGCGCGGTTTTCTTGTTTTCCCCTTCCCCCAGGTGCCACAATGAGGGGGAAGCTCGGCAGGAAGGCGAAGGCGCTGCGGGTCCGGACATGAAGAAAATCCTGATGTGGACGGTGGTGATCGTCGGCGTCCTGTTCATCACCAAGTTCGCCAACGACGTCTCGCAGGACGTTCGTCCTCACGGCGCTACCTTCCGCATGACTCGCCAGAAAGTCGTCACCTGTGGCACCGGCGAGATCACGCTGACCGGACCCGACGGCCCCACCACCCTGCGCACCGACAACAGCTGGCCCTCCTGCACCACCTTCGAGGCCAATACCTATTACGACCTCTGGCTCGCCCGCGGCGGCACCACCGGCTTCATCACCATGGAGAAGTCCCCGTGGTGGCGCACCGCCATGTGACGCACGTGCCCACACCTCTGCCTAAAGCCAATCCATGACAAACGGCTTGCGAAAAAGGCTGACCAGCTACGGCGATCCGGGCTTCTCTCTGTTCCTCAGGAAGGTCCTGATCAAGTCCATGGGCTATTCCGATGAGGCGCTCGACCGCCCCATCGTGGGCATTACGAACACCGCCAGCGACTTCAATCCATGCCACGGCAATGTGCCCGCCCTGATTGAAAGCGTGAAACGCGGCGTGATGATGGCCGGCGCTCTGCCCATGGTGTTTCCCACTATCTCTCTGGGCGAGCCGTTCTGCCATCCGACCGCGATGTTCCTGCGCAACCTGATGGCGATGGACACCGAGGAGATGATCCGCGCGCAGCCCATGGACGCGGTGGTGGTGATCGGCGGCTGCGACAAGACGCTGCCTGCCCAGGTGATGGCGGCGGCCAGCGCTAATCTCCCGGCCATCGTCCTCCCCACCGGGCCCATGGTCAGCGGCCGCCACCGCGGCGAACGCGTCGGCGCCTGCACCGACTGCCGGCGGTTCTGGGCGCAGCATCGTGCCGGCGGTATCGATGCCGGCGAAATCGACGAGATTGCCGGGCGCCTGGCCCCCTCGATCGGCACCTGCGGCGTCATGGGCACGGCCAGCACCATGGCTTGCCTCATCGAAGCTCTCGGCCTCTCCCTTCCCACGAGCGCTTCCGTTCCCGCCAATCAGGCGGATCGCCTGCGCATCGGCGAGGCGACCGGCCGGCGAGCGGCGGAGATGGCCATCACCGGCGCTCCGAAGCCGCGCGACCTCATCACGGAAGCCTCGGTGCGTAATGCCATGACGGTGCTGCAGGCCATCGGAGGGTCGACGAACGGGCTCATTCACCTCACCGCCATTGCCGGCCGTGCCGGTGTACCGCTCGATCTGAAGACCTTCGATCAGCTCGGCCGAAGCGTCCCGGTCCTGCTCAATCTCAAACCCTCCGGCGCGCATTACATGGAAGACTTCCACTACGCGGGCGGCATGCCGGCGCTCCTGCGCCAACTGGCTCCTCATCTGGAGGCCAGCGCTCCCGTCATCGGCGGTGGAACCCTTGCCGACCTCATCGCCCGGGGTGAAGAGATTCCTGGGCAGGATGTGATTCGCTCGCTCGCCTCGCCCCATAACGCCGCGGGAGCCATGGCGATCCTTTACGGCAATCTAGCGCCGGACAGCGCTGTCATCAAGCAGTCGGCGGCCTCGCCAGACCTGATGCAGCACACCGGCCGGGCCGTGGTTTTCGATTCCATCGAGGACCTTACCCGCCGCATCGATAGTCCCGATCTCGACGTGTGCGCCGACGATGTGCTCGTGCTGCGCAACGCCGGACCCAAAGGCGCGCCCGGCATGCCCGAAGCCGGCTATCTGCCCATCCCCGTGAAACTGGCGCGCCAGGGTGTGCGCGATATGGTGCGCATCTCGGACGCGCGCATGAGCGGCACAGCCTTCGGCACCATCGTCCTGCACATCAGTCCGGAAGCCGCGGTCGGCGGGCCGCTCGCGATCGTGCGCACGGGCGACCGCATCGCGCTCGATGTGGAAGCGCGTCAGATCAATCTGCTCGTGGATGCGGCGGAGATCGAGTCGCGGCTGGCCGCCCGGAAAGCCGCGCCGCCCCGCCGCGAGAAGCCGCTCCGTGGCTATGCGAAGCTGTTCGAGGACTCCGTCCTGCAGGCAAACCAGGGCTGCGACTTCGATTTTCTGCTCGATGACGGTTCCGGCCCGCAACCCTGAAGCGCGCCTGCCGCGGGAGGGCAGGACGCCGGGCAGGGAAGTACACTGCATCCTGGCATTTCTCGCCAGAGATTCCTGAGGGATACGATGCGACAGCGAGGGTATGAGCGGGATTCGCAGCCCGGCTCCCTGGTGCGACTGACCCGCGTCCGGCAGTGAAAAAAATCGGAGGAACCCATGAACGCACGGTGGAGCAGTTTACGGTGGGGCAGGTTATCGATACTCAGCGCAGCGATCGGTACGCTGATCGCAGTGCAGGGAGCCCGAGCGCAGGCGACTCCAAAAGAGTCGCTGCTGGCTCTCTCCAAACACAATCACACCCTCGCCATCGTCGATCCCACGACCCTCCAGGTGATCGCGCGCGCTCCCGTCGGCCCCGATCCTCACGAGGTCATCGCGTCGTCCGACGGCAAGACCGCGTACGTCTCGATCTACGGATTCGGCCGCTATCACGCGCTGTCCGTCATCGATCTGGTCGCGCAAAAGGCTTTGCCTGACATCGACACCGGAGCGCTGAGCGGTCCGCACGGGCTGGCCTTCGTCGGCCGCAAGCTGTATTTCACCGCGGAAGGCGCGAAGGCGATCGCCCGCTACGATCCGGCCACCGCGAAGATCGACTGGATCATGGGCACCGGCCAGAACCGCACCCACATGATCTACGTCACGCCGGATGAGAACCACGTCTACACCACCAACGTGAGTTCCGGCACGATCAGCATCATTGAGAAGGCCGCGCTCCCGCCCGTGGGCTCGTCTCCCAGCGCTGGTCCGGGTTCCGGTCCGGGCGGTCCTCCTCCAGGCCAACCTCGTCCCGGAGACCCCCCGCGCATGGACTGGAATGAGACGGTCATCCCCGTCGGCAAAGGCTCCGAGGGCTTCGACGTCTCCCCCGACGGCCGCGAGTTGTGGACCGCAGGCGCCCAGGACGGTACGATTTCCATCATCGACATCCCCGCAAAGAAGGTCGTCGCGACCCTCGACGCCAAAGTCTTCGGCGCGAACCGCCTCAAATTCACGCGCGACGGGAAGTACGTTCTCATCTCCAGCCTGCGCGGCGGCGATCTGGTGGTCTACGATGCGGCCACCCGCACCGAAGGGAAGCGCGTCCCCATCGGCCATGGCGCGGCCGGCATTCTGATTGAACCCGATGATGCCCGCGCCTTTGTCGCCTGCACTCCGGACAACTATGTCGCCGTCATCGATCTGAAAACCTTCCAGGTGACAGGCCACATCGATGTCGGTGGGGAACCGGACGGACTCGCCTGGGCCGCGCGGTAAATAGAGCACGTTGCCCCAAAACCGCAGTCACCCTGGCATTTCCCATCCCGGAATCACCACTAGGAACCATAACCAAAACGACTCACCTCCCCTCTCTCGTGACCGCCATCACTGAGAGAAGCGCGCTCCTGCCGCTATCCTGGAACGTTCTCGGTTGCCGGTTCGGAGTGCCGGCGGCAGAGAAGAGGAACAGGAGGAAGTATGAGTCTGGGTGTAATGGCAGGGATCGGGCTGGGCGCGGCCGTCGTTCTGGTCGTGGTTGCGGTGACGCTGATCAATAAATTCGCGAATTGAGCCGGCAGCTTGCCGTGGGGTGACACGCAAGTTGAGCCGCTGCGCGGGCGTTAAAGCCCGCCGGCGAAATCCTCAGGAGCACCGCGGCGAAGGCCTCCCCTGGATGTGCCTGGTTCATCCCTTCGCTTCCGTTTCGCGATCTGCAGCAGAACCCGGCTGCTCCTCGCGCACGGCCTACCGCTTTTTCTGCCCCACCACTTCCACCACCTGAGCATCGGGCTCATTCCACGCCGCTGATCCCATGTGGCTCAGTTGGCGCGCCCCCTCGTCCCAGTGCAGATGCGTCAGCTGGAAGTCTCCCTTCTCATAGGCATAGGTTGTGCCGTCGTCCTGATAGAGATTGAAGTCCGCGTTGGCGCCCGGCCACACCTGGATCTTCGCGATCGTCTGCTTGTCCGCTGTGCTATCGATTGCACTGCCCAGCGGGACAATAGACCCCGCCCGCACAAACAACGGCAGCTGATCGATCGGCGCATGCACCATCACCGTCTGCCCGCCGTGCAGGCGCTCGTGCGTCCAGTAGTTGTACCAGTCCGTGCCCGCCGGCAGATACACCGGCTTCTCCGTCTGTCCCTGGTCGGTCACCGGAGCCACCAGGAAAGCCGGCCCAAACATATACTCATCGCCGATCTCCGCTACCTTCGGATCGTTCGGGAAATCCATGAACAGCGCGCGCATGAAGGGCGCGCCCGTCTTGTGCGTAAACCATCCCTCCGAGTAGATGTACGGCATCAGTTCATAACGCAGCTTCAGATACTGCTCGAGGATCGGCGCCGCCTGCTTTCCGTACGACCACACCTCGTTGTACTTGCGCGTGCCGTGCGTGCGCATGATCGGCAGAAAGGTTGCGTACTCGAACCACCGCGTGTACAGCTCCGGATAGTCGTCGTACCCGCCCACGTTGTCGCGTGCATCCGATGGATCGAGAAGCGGCGTATGCTCCGGATGATGCACCGCCGGCAGACCCTGCCATCCGCCGGTGTCGTTGCTCCAGTAGCTCAGGCCGGAAGCCGCGACGTCGAGCCCGGTCGGCACCTGCCGCTTCAGCACATCCCACAGCGGAAAGATGTCGCTTGACCACACCATCGCGCCGTTGTGCTGCACGCCCAGGTAGCCGTCGCGCGAGAGGATCAGCGCGCGATGATCCAGGTCTTTGCGGAAGCCATCGTAGAGCGCTCGCGTGTGGAACAGCGGGTAGACGTTGAAGTACTCCGTGCCCGGCCCGATATGAAAGTAGCTCCCGTTCGGCGGCAGATCCGGCTCCGTCTCGTCCGCCCACAGCGCATCGAATCCCTTGCTGATGATGTTGTCGCGAATCGTATCCCAGTACCACTTTGCCGCGTCGGGGTTCGTGGTGTCGATGTCCGAGCCGGCCTTGTCGTAGGGCAGACCGTTCGTCGGCGTGCCGTCGGCCAGATGCTCGAACCATCCGTGTTCGGCGATCTCGCGATAGTAGCGATCAGTCGGCACAAAACGCGGCCACACGCTGATCATGGTCTGAATCCCCATCGCGTGCAGCTTGTCGTTCATCGCCTTCGGATCGGGCCAGTACCGCGCGTCGAAATCCATCTGCCCCATGTTCGTGTAGTAGAACCAGTCCACGACGATCACATCGAGCGGCAGATGCCTCTGCCGATATCCGTCGGCGACGGCCATCACCTCAGCCTGGCTGGAGTAGCGCTGCTTGCACTGGATGTATCCGTAGGCCGCTTTGGGCAGCATCGGCGTATCGCCGGTCAGCAGCCGGTAGCCCTCGTATAGCTCGTCCGTATTCTTGCCGGCGATCACGAAGAACGAGACGCGATCCCCCACCTCAGAGGTCCAGCGCGTCTGTTCGTTGAATCCCGGCTCAATCGTGGTCTTCGACGGGTTGTCCCACAGCACCGCGTAGCCTTTGTTTGTCACCAGAAACGGCACGCAGAAACTGGGCGCCGCTGGGGCAGTGTAGTCGTTCCAGCAGCGCACGGGATGGCCGCGGTGATCGAGCCAGCCCTCCTGGTTCTGCCCCAGGCCGTAGTAGTGCTCATCGTCGGGCGAGTGGAAGCTGGCGCCGACCTGGTCATAGACGCCGTCCGGATTGCGCGGATCGTAGCCCTCCCAGTTCACGGACGGCTTCACTTCATCGAGCACCTGCGCATTGCCGTCCTTGTGATTCGGCACGCTCATCTGCCAGCCCTGCATGTTGAGCAGCGTCTTGCCGGCGGCATCGTCTACGGTCAGAGGGATCCACGGCGTCGATCCGGAAAAATACTGGCAGGTGTCGCAGGTGTACTTCGTATTGCGCGGACCGTAGTGCGGCACCGGCAGCTTCACCGTTATGCGATCCGACCGGTAGGTGTCCATCGTGTCCGTGTGCTCGTAGGTCCAGCCCGCCTCCGCCGCCTGCGCGGTGATGCCGTATCCCGGCCCGGCGAGCGCCGCGTCCTTCTTCAGGCTCATCGTGATGCGCACGATGTTCGGCGCATACGATTCCAGCGTGACCGTCGCGTCGCGCCGTTCCAGAACCACCCGTTTTTGTGCACAGGCGCTGCCGGCAACGAGCAGCGCAAAGAGTGAAAACGCAGCAATCCTCAATGTCATGGCTTCTCTTGATCTCTGAACTTTGTGGCGATGCATGCCGCTGGCCAGTGTACGCCCTCAGTGCGCTGCGCCCCGCCCTCTGCACCCAGATACCCTGCGCCCTGAACCCTGTGTAGAATGAAAAAGGCCTGTCCCGGAAGCCTCTTCTGCGGGCGGCTCTCCACCCATGGCGGCGTAGCTCAGATGGTTAGAGCGTGGGATTCATAACCCCAAGGTCGGTAGTTCGATCCTACCCGCCGCCACCAAATCTTCTCAGTCAGTTGCGGCTGGGTTATCCCTTCCAGCAAGACCCCGTTTGACCCCATTCGGAAACGGCCCCTAAAGTCCCCCAGACTACTGGATCTTTGCAGACCCTTCAACGGTCTGGTTAGGCACGCCGAACACCAAGCTCACCACCTGACTGTTCGCGCGACGTTTACTGTCGGTCATGGCCTGCCCGTACACATTCATCGTGGTCTGGATCGAGGCATGACGCATCAGTTCCTGCTGCACTTTCATCGGAGCGCCGGTTTCGTCCAGCCACGAGCGGTACGTGTGGCGGAACGTGTGCCAGCCGATGTCGTCGCCGACTCCGGCCGCGACTCCAGCCGGTTTCAGAATGCGCTGCTGCAGGCCGTCCTGGTGAAACGGTCTTGCCGTGGCGGGATTGGCGAACAGCCAATCCTCGTCTCCCGGGAAGATCGTCAGCGAGCGCCAGTTGAGCACTGCCTCCGCGAGGCGAGCATCCAGCGGAACGTAGTCTTTCGAGTATTCCGTCTTCACCTCGTCCACGCGGCCCTGCACAACGCTGCGCTGGATCAGGGCCGTGCGTTTTTTGAAATCGAAGTCTCTCCACTGCAGACCCATGATCTCGCTTACGCGCAGTCCCAGGCATTGTGCAATCAGCACCATCGTTCGATACGGCTCTGTAAGTTGCGCCAGCAGCCGATAGAACTCATCGACTCTGAGCACTCGCGGACGCCGTTGACGTTTCGAGCCGTTCTTCACCCGCACCAGGGCGATGGGATTCTTGCCCATCTCGATCAGGCACCACCGCTCCGCACATTTGAAGATCAGATGCATCAGGCTTCGGATATGGGCCTTTGTCTTCGGGGCAAACTCAAGTTCTCGAAGCCACTGTTCGATCACCATCGGTTTGAACCGGTCCAAAGGGTAATCGGCCCAGCGCGGTCGGAGATGCACCCGGATCTTGGACAGGTACGACACCCGGGTTGAATACCGCTCCGGCAGTTCGCTCTCGATAAAGCGATCGAGCAAAGCACCGAAGTCAGGGATTCGCATCTCCGCACGCGGAGACTCGGCGTTGATTCTGAGAAGGAGTGACTGGACCGCCCTGCGAGCCTCCGTGACCGTCGGGTACTGTTCAGCGTCCCCGACGATCACGGCGTGCCGCCTGCGACCGCCATCCGGTTCCGTATCGTAATAACGGAGTTCCCAAATGGCAGGGCCGCGCAGCCGCTCCCTCAACCGCAAACTTCCAAATTGATACCGTGTCCCAACCATCAACCTCATCCCTTTCGTGGTTGAGGGCACGAGTGGTTAGGGACAGGGTATCGTGGCCGGAAGCCGGTGTCGATGGGCACTGACGCCGATCCCTGAGACCATTCATCGAGATCCGACGCGCGAAATCGCCACAACTTGCCGACGCGCAAGCCTGGGACCATTCCGAGGCGAGCGTGCCGTTGAAGCGTCTTCTTGTGAACCCTGGCGTAAGCCGCTGCCTGGTCGCTGTCGAGCAGAGGTTCGAGAACATGAGGGAGGTCGGACATAGCTCGTATGCTCCTTGAACCTACAATGGATCGAACCGAAACCTGTGTCTACCACATGGGTTGGGCCATTTTTCGTCTTACAGACCGGAGGAATCGGAGCAAGAGAGGACGGACAGGAGCGCGAAGGAGCAGACAGGTGCAGCAAGTAGCGCCCAGTACATCGGAGGGATTGAGGATATTTCAATCTAATGAAATCGAAATGTTTTTCGGCCCGCGTAATCCGGTGGACATGCCCCGACTGACATTCCCCGGGTAGCAGCAGCATGGCCGAGGCGCGGGCGGAGTCAAGATGGCATGAGAAGCCTATAGCGGTGGCGACGTAAGCTTTCCCCATCGCGCTGCTGCGCGCAGGAGGTTCGATATGAGCAGAGTTGTAGGGATCGATCTCGGCGACCGGAAGAGCCACTATTGTGTGTTGGACGAAGACGGACGCGTGATGGAGGAAGGGTCTGTACAAAGCACGCCGGCCGCGTTCAAGGCGCATTTCGGCGTGTTGGAATCGAACTTGATTGCAATAGAAGTGGGCGTTCATTCGCGGTGGGCGAACCGAGTGCTGGGCGAGTGCGGTCACCAGGTGATCGTGGCGAATCCGGCCCGGCTCAAGCTGATTCACAAGAGCAGCAGAAAGAGCGATCGCGTGGATGCCCGTGCGCTGGCCCGTTTGGTACGGGTCGATCCTCAGTTGCTCAGCCCGGTGCAGCATCGCAGTGAGGAGGATCAGGCCATGCTCTCCGTATTGCGTGTGCGTGACATATTGGTGCGCACTCGCACAAAACTGATCAACTGCGCACGTGGATTGGTGAAACCTACTGGGACGAGGATACCGAGCTGCAACGCAGAGTGTTTCGCCAATCACGCGAGCCGTGCAGTTCCACAAGAGTTGCGACTTGCGCTCGATCCGCTCATCGAGCAGATCCGAAGCATCACGAACCTGATCAGGCGCTACGACCGGAAGATCGACAGGATCGCAAAAACGCAATATCCGGCGACTCAAGTCCTGCAGCAAGTCAGAGGTGTGGGATCCTTGACCGCGCTGGGTTTCGTGCTGACGATAGGACGGAGCGAGCGTCTCGTTTGCAGCCGCAACGCCGGAGCTTACTTCGGCTTGCGACCGCGACGCTACCAATCCGGGGAAAGCAATCCACAACTCGGAATCAGCAAAGAAGGCGACGGATTCATGCGGCGATTGCTGGTCCATTCCGCGCAGTACATCCTGGGTCCTTTCGGACCGGACACTGATCTGCGACGCTGGGGCGAAAGCCTGGTAGCGCGTGGGGGGCGGGGAGCAAAGAATCGCGCAGTGGTGGCCGTGGCCCGTAAGCTGTCCGTTCTTCTTCATCACCTATGGGTTACCGGGGAGGTCTACGAGCCGCTGCGGAACAGCAGGATCAATCAGCACATTCCGCAGCTGGCTTCGGCGTAACCACACATCCGCACGGCGCGGAATCGTCGAAGCCGGATACGGGTGACTGCGGGCGCGGCCCCGGCCACAGCGAGCACAGTTGCTCCTGTAGACCGAAGTCAAGGTAGCAGCACTCGCCAGGATGACAAGGTGCACCGGGACCAAATGGGTCCACGCAGAGTGCGGATGGAAGGCTGGCGGGCGATAGCTATCAACAGCGGGCTACGTGGGCAGGGAAGGTTTTCTTTTTTGCTGGCCGCCGTGTGTAGTGCGTTGCGCAGAACCCGTCAAGGGTTCGCTCCGCCGGCATAGAACGCCGCCCTTGACTGAACCTGCGCAATGCACGGAGACAATCTATGCAAGCAAAAAAGAAAAATTAGTTGACATCCACCCCGCTTCTCATGGAAGGGCGGCTAAGCCGCCGCGAAGCGGTCAAGACCCGTGACACCGCCCTCTTCGCCTCGGCACACAATCCTGATATCGGGGGAATGTCAGGTTGCTTCTGTTCCGCAGAACGTGCCAAGGCTTCAACCATTCGGATCGAAGCAACTCAGTGCAGTCCGGTGCAGCGCGCTTCTCTCAACCGCCGGTCGGAGAACGTCTTAGCGACGCATGTTTGCCCAGACCGCGCGCGAGACATTGAACCTCTCGCGCGCCGCAACCAAAAACTCGGCACCTGGAGATTTCTCCAGATTGGGAAGTGGTACAGCCTGCGAGCGAAGCGTCACCTTGCTCTCACGCTCAGCTTTCATCGCCTTCACGCCTTCCATTAACTCGACGAACAGATTCCGCTTTGTCGTATTGAGCTTCTTCATGTTCTGAAGCACCCCGCAGCTCTTGGAGTGCCACGGGCTCATGTCGAATTCCATCGGTTCGATGATGTCACCTGTGATACCATAGAATCCGTGCGGATTGTTCTCGATACATCCGTGATCATTACTGCGCTCCGGTCCAGCAGCGGAGCGGCGGCGGAAGTCATCAGGCTGGCATTGCGGCGGGAACTGACGCCGCTTATGGACTACAAGCTGGTGTGCGAGTATCGGGATGTAGCGTTGCGACCGGAGCAGCTACATGTTACGGGCAAATCGAAGGCAGAAACGTCGGCGATCTTGGATGCTTTGGAGGCAATTGCAGAACCCGTCTTTGTTGCATTCCAACACCGTCCGTTATCACCGGATGCAAACGACGATATGGTTCTGGATGTGGCAATCAACGGAAATGCCGACGCGATTTTGACCAACAATACGCGGCATTTTCGAGAAGCGGCAGAGCGATTCGACATAAACCTGCTGGCTCCTGCCGAGTTGTTGAGCAAATTCAGAAAGAGGAGATAGAGCGTATGCCTGTGCGTCAGAAGATGATCGTTGTGAGCAAGTTTCCCCTCAGGCTCATGCCCACTGTGCGCCGGATCGCGGAGAGCTTTTCTGAGAAAGAAGGCGTCTCGCTCAACCAGTTCATCAACGTAGCGGTGGCAGAGAAGCTGGCCCATCTCCAGCACGATGAATGGTTATCGCGCCGGCCCAGGGTCTCCGATGCCTTGATTAGCAAGGCCCTCGCAGCGCTTGATCGTCCTACGGGACGCGCGCCCGAGGAATTGGACAAGATCCCTGCCAGTTATGAACCGGTAGGCCGCAGAATTCCCGCTCGGCGAAGCTCTGGACGCCGCAGAAGTTAATTCCTTCTCAAGAGAAGTTCAAAGACTGAGCCCCATATCGCGACCGATGCTGATTTCGTGGCGAGGGACAGGAGGTTCGATTTGTTGGGCGGGAGCTTGCTGAATCTTGTGCTCTGGCCGGGAAGAGTGGGCCTGCTCCCGCGCCAGCTCCGTGGCTGACGGGCGCGCGGAGGAAATGCCGAACGATTCGCGCAATTGCTCACGGTCGCTCGTGACGATTGCGATTTCACTGCGACCACGGGAAGCGCCGACGTAGAACAATTCCTGCTTCATGGCATCGGCGGAGAGGATTACCCCGTCAACCGTTTTCCCCTGGCTGCGATGGGCGGTAATGGCGTAGCCGTGATCGAATTGGTGATAATTCGCCGGCAGTGTACGACCATCCTCAAGTTGAATGCGCCCCCTCTCGATACCACGCACCGTTCACCAGCTCGCCATTCGTGGCGCGGAAACCGGCATCTCGGCGATTGGCCGTAAGCATGAGCCGGTCGCCCGGAGCCACGTCGATGGATTGCACGCTCATGGACGGAAAAAGAGCGCGTCTGTGCCGGTGTAAAGCTCCTCTCTTCGCCGCGTGCGATTGCGAGCGATCACCGTGCCAGAGTCAACACGGCTGACAGTGAGCGACTCGTGTTTCTCCATACCCCTTGCTGCCCGATGCACTACGAGCACCTGCCCCTCATGGTAGTTCGCCAGATCACGTTTCTGTGCTTCCGTCCATTGCAGAGGGACGTATCGATCCATCGTGACGCTTTGGCCGAGATGACCGCGCTCAGAAAGGTCATTGCGAATCGCGCGAGTGACACGGCCAATTTCCTCATGCGTGGGCGC
Organism: uncultured Acidobacteriaceae bacterium; assembly: GCA_963796895.1. Classification (GTDB taxonomy): domain Bacteria; phylum Acidobacteriota; class Terriglobia; order Terriglobales; family Acidobacteriaceae; genus Palsa-343. Next base: position 588,658 of record CAWCNN010000006.1, on the reverse strand, counting down.
GACAACCAAAACACGCCGCGACCGATCGGCGGTCATCTCCCGGTAGAGATCGGCAACCGCACGGCCACGCTCGACAAAGGGAGACCTCGTGCACGGCGCCAAGCCGCTCCAGCTTCTCAAAGCCCTGCTCGGGAGCCTGGCGCAGGGTTTGAATGGCGTCTCTATACTGCGCGTGGGTCTGACGCTGTACACCCGTCAGCGAAATGCTCTTCATTTGCGATTCGCGCTCCAGAATGCGCAGTGCGTCGGACGCCTCGACACTCTGAATCTGGCGTGTGTCGCCCGAAAAGACGACGCGTGCCATATGTTGCTCGGCAAGCCGAAGTATGCCCTCCATCTGCCGCCCGGAAATCATTCCGGCCTCATCGACGACCAGCACCTCTGCCACGCAGCGCCGATTGTGCCGTTTCATCTTGGAGAAGGCGTGAGACCGTCATGGCGTCGCGAAAGCCGACCTTCTGCAGCTCCTCCACCGCACTGCGCGTCGGCGCAACCGCTGTGACTTCGCGCCCAGACTCACGCAGGCCGCGATCAATTTCCTGTAGCGTGGCCGTTTTGCCGGTCCCAGCGGCACCGCGCAAATTGATGGCGAAATCGCGCGAGTCGAGTATTTGCTCGACGGCGCGCTTTTGTTCGTCGCGCAAATGTTCGGCGGGCCTAAACTCATGTGTGCCGCCCAGCCGGCCGTACCGTTCAATGCCATGGTTCACCATCGCAACCAAGCGCTGTTCGCGATCCAGACTCTCGTGTGTTGCCAGCCGGTCGCCGGCATGAATGACGGTTCCCTGGGATTTTTCGATTTCCAGTGCGCCGCGTAGCTGGCCCAGATCGACCTGTCCGCGACCGTGTCGCAGAGCTTCGGTCAGCAATTCGTGATCGTAGACGACGGAGCGCCGCTCGAAAAGATGCTCCTTTGCGTGTTGCAGCGAGTCTTCCGCCGGCGAGAGTTCATGCTGAGCCGCTGCGGCTTTGCTCCAGGGATGCCCCTCGTAGGCGATCCAGAGCCTGCGATTCCTGCGGGTGACAATCGCGCCTGTTGCTGCTGACGTACCTCGTTCCGTCGCAATCTCCGTGAGCTTGTCCGCGCGCGATTCTCGGACCAGGACGGCCACTTCGTTATCTGTCGGCTTCCGGCCATGCTGTTCTTTGAATTCTTCAATGGCTGCGTCTCGCTGTGCGCTTCGCTGGCTATATCGCTCCAGCATTTCATCTGATACGCCGCGAATCTCAAAACCGAGATCCCGGCCACGGGAATCGCGGCGCTGCTCAATTTCGTAGCCGAGGCTCGCGCACCTCGTTGCGCCAGAGCATTCCGATAGACCTCCGTCAGGTATGCCCGGCGCTCGTACAGCCCCGACGCCTGCAATGCCTTCCACCGGCCCTCTACGCCGTCGTAGGTGAGATTTGCGGCCACGGCGTGAGTATGCAGTTGTGGATCGAGTTCCCGGCTTGTATCGTGCCGATACATCGCAACGATCCAGTTGCCAGTCGTGCGATTCTCATTCGCGCCGTTCAACGCGCACGCGAGAACCTGCGTAGTTTTCGGCTTCCGCCAGTGCCTCTCGAACGGCCCTATCGTGGGCGGCGATCAAACGCTCCGTCACCGCCGATCATCGCCTGAATCGACACTGACTTGGGCGCTGAAAACGTCAGATCGTATAGGGACCGCGCCTTGCTGTGCTCGCTTCCGTCCCCGTTTGCCCGGTCGGCGCTGTGGCGCGGGCGCAGGAACTCGCCGGTTTCTGGATGCAGCCCTTCCCGCACCGCCTCAAACTGTTCGGAGCCGACGCTGCCGCGCAGCCCAAGCAGTTCGGCCCCACGGCCCTGCCACTCGCCTTGTACGCGGCGGTGTTCATCGTAGTAATCGCTGTGCTGCAGATGCCGCTGTGCATAGCCAGCGCCGCCGGTCATGGCTCGTATAGTCAGCACAGCACGACCGTAACGCTGTTCGAAATCCGATTGCAATGGCCTTACGCACGTGAATCTGCGCGGCGGCTGCCCCTCCGATGCCGGGTCCATGCGGGTGGCAGTCTGTACCGCGCGATGCCGGGTGCTTCAATTTGGCGCGATGCGACGAGTTGGCCGGTCGCTGCGCTCGTTGGGGAGCAAGACACCATCCCTAAGCCTGACGGCTTAGAAGAACGAAGACAGAGTTATCGAGGCGAACAGAGTACGAACAAGTGCGGATCGTGATTGACGATGATCGGTTCTCATTCGAGTTTCGTTCGACCATACGACCGTGATCACTCTCGGAGAGGCTGTTGGCCCCAGCCTCCCAAACCGACAATGCTGCCTTGCTGCCTCGAGACTGGCCGATTCTCCTGGATATATCCGCTTTCAATAGGCCCAGTGGAATCCCTTGATCCGTGAACCAATCTCGTCGACAGCTTCCCCAGGAGGTGATGGTGGCGCACGCTGCTCCGGACCGTTCACTGCGTGCTTCTACTGTTGAAATCACGAACATCAAATCGTCCGGGCTGAACAGCGCTTTCTCCCAGTTGGCAATGATCGCTGCCCAATGTCTATTCAGGAGATCTCTCTTCGCAGGGTATAGAAACCCAGCTTCCTCATAGAAGGCAAACAGCTGTGGCACCGAGATCGCATTCACTTCGCACTGGTAGTTGGTAGTTGCCGTAAATTGCAATTCTTTTGTCGGCTGGATACATGAAGTGGCGGGCCCCCAAATTCCCGCTAAGCTATATTTCCGGGCCGGCAGGCGCCAATAGACGGAGCGAGTCTTACCCGACAGTACATCCCGGCTTATCAACGATCCATGAGAACATCCACCAGCACTCAGCGCCCTAATCTGCTCCTCCCGTCGCTCTTCACTGGACAATCTCGATGCGGAATGCGGAGGCTAGCTTAGGATTCTTCCTGGTCCCCGCCTAACGCTCTCAAGCACATACCGGATGTACGAATGTTGCACATCCGCATGCCTGTTCTCGTAAATTGGACTCAGGAGTTCGTGCAGTCTGGGGAGCGCATACCACGGCACCGCAGGAAACAAATGATGCTCCAGGTGGTAGTTGAGATTCAACATTAGCAATGACACCAGTTTGTTGCTTGTGACGGTTCTCGTCCGGGAAATGGCGTCCCCGGTTCCCTCCGTACCTAAGTGCTCCGCCATTCCCCTCAGACTGGAAAGAACAATCGCGACCTGCGCTGGACATAGCCAATACCAAAACAGCGACGTCCAGTGCCCTGTCCTCAGAGCGGCAACTGCAACGGCACCGTAGATTAAGAACATCAGCGAATATTCCGTGTAGATCCTGATGCGGGTCCGCCCCGCCGCTATCCGCAACGCTGTCCATGGAACGATGAAGAAGTAGAGAAACGTGCCAACCAAGAACCAGGCATAATAGAGGGCAACATACTGCTGCCATGTGTGGCACAAGTTGGATATTTCATCCTGATCCTCATCCGTGCGCGTGTGCCGATGGTGGTTTAGATGTGCAACCTTATACGCCGTGAACGAAAAGAAGGCCGGAATGGCCGCCGCGACTCCGATCCAGCGGTCCCAGAATGGGTGTCGGAATAGGTTGCCGTGCAGGGCCTCGTGCATGATGATCGCCATCCCCTGAATCGATATTCCAATTAGCATGACTCCGGCGATCCGAACCGAGGGAAACGGCCATCTGTGCATGAAGCTCGCGCTCAGAACCCACAGCCCAGGAAATATCAAGACGAAAGTATTCCTCCACGGCTGGGGTGCGTAGCGCTCATGAATTGAGCCCCGTAGCGACGCTGGCAGATCTGTCAATCGGCAGTGCCATGAAGAGGTATGAATGGGTCTGCTCAACTGTTTGGAGGTACTCGTTCAGGTGTCTCCTCTCCGGACCTACTAATTCGGGGGGCTTGGGGCGCTTGTCTTGCTGCCGTCCGGATTGTTTGACGCGACGAGGAACGCGTAGTCCTTTGCCGAAATCCGCGTACTCCGATCCCGAAGTTCGGACTACCAAGTTCATAGGTCAACTCGTGACTCACAAGGCGATGCTCCGTTTCTCGTCAGACCAAACTTCAACCGCGCGACCTGCAGCCGGGTTCAAAACTATCTCTGATATACACTTACCACCTCTCGGAACCACCTTTCGGCGAACGCATGCCTGTGTCGTGGCACGGGCGGGGAGTTTCGTCTCCCTGGCAGAATTTGCTACTGCTCGACGCTGGGAATCGCCTTTCGAACCATCCTTTATATTCGTGGGGGTTCACAAACTCCTCAGCGATGTGCCGAAGAGGCGATCTGATTTCGCTCAGATAACCACTGTCTGCCGCGACGATCAATATCGGTAACTGGGCTCCGGCATATGGATCTGTAAATGGCTGCCCGAACTTACGCCAACCGAACCGAGAATAGAGCCTTATCAGGTTAGGTCGACAATTTGCGAGGCCCAAAACAGCGTTCCGCTTTCTCCCATCTCTGTACATTGCGGAAAACAACTTAGCGACCGCATCCGGAGTTTTGTTGTGCGGATTGACCATAACTTTTGAGATGTAGTAAAGCCGCGACCGTGGAATATCGCGCAGCGCGGGCACCGTAAACGCGTCTTCGCACCACTTTGGCCACGCTCCGAGGGTGGCGCGGCCGCAAGCTGCAAGCCCTCCATCCTGATTGCTGACATAGAAGTGTGTGGCGACAGCATCAAACTCGTCCCGAACGACACGCAGTACCGGATCTATTGCAGGCAGGCGCTTAGACTGCGCCTCTACGTAAACCTCATATCGCAAACGGAGAAGCGGAATCAGCTCTTCCTCGTTTGCTGCAATTCGAACGGTCAGATCGGTCATGGCAGAATCCATGCGGCGCATTCGCCGCTTTCTGACACCTGCGGGGGTTTGCGTCGCCTGAGCACGAGCCGGAGCCGTGCGGGCAGCGTGCAAAGATAATCCTGATCCGCCAAGGCCCGACCACGGAGCTGTTTTAGTGAGCCGACGGTCCAGCGCGCGTTCAGGTGCTCAACAATCGCGACGTAGTCGTATGGCGTGTAGATGCCACTCGTCTCGGCAATAGCTGCATAGTCTTCGAAAAGGGCGCGATCGCCCTCTTCGCCCATATTGAAGCCGGGCATGACGACTTTACTCCGCATCATGTCCGCATAGGCGGCCAATGCGCGTTCCGGAAGGAGCCGGAAACACTCTGCCATCAGACGTGAATAGACTTCTTCGTGACGTGTTTCGTCCGCAGCGATCAGACGGCAGACTCTCCCAAGGATATGAATGCCGCTGCCTTCGGCCAGCAGTGACACATTTTGGTGGGATATCCGGGTGGCTCGCTCCTGAAAGGCTGTATAGACAAACGTGCGGATGGGATCGGAGTTGTCTCCTGGGTCAAATCCGTTGCGCAGCAAGCGGTGAATGGAGCGCTCTACTTGTACAGTATTAACCCGTCCACTGAGCAGCAAAAATCTGTTTAGGACGTCGCCATGACGATTCTCTTCGGCAGTCCAGCCGCGAGTCCACCTCATCCATGGGGATTGCCCGTCACCCGGAATCTGATGGATTCCGCTGACTCGGCGGAGTGCGGAACTATACGATGGCAGGGCCTCCTCGGTGATTGTGTTACCTACGAGTACGATAAGTACGTCATCGGGAAGCGGGCGACAGATCTCACGAAAACTCCTCAGTTGAACAACCGCGTCCTCATCTGCCGTGAACGGTAAGAGGTCCGACGGTTGCCACGCGCGATCGACGGATGGCAAAAGAGAGAGAGACGCAGCGATCACTGGCTCCAGTGTCGACAATAGTTCTGTTTCCTGCTCTGGATAGATGTTCATTGTGTCGTAGGTATCCACTGCCGGGCACTCGGAGGGTCAGAGCCTGCTGCAGGCGTTATTCAGTCGTTTTGCACATGCCGCACTTCGCCCGTTGATACGCGGCAGTCCACAGGGGCATCGGGTAGACGTGACGGAAGCAGTCGAAAGCAAACAGGATTTGCTCGACGACCTGGGGATGGGAGCGCTCAACATTCGCAAGCAGCTTTTGCAGCATCGCCGAATGGCGCTGATCTTCCGAGGCATGGTCCACGATGAAGCGCATTCCCTCCGCTGGAAACGAACGGAGCTCCATCGACGATAGTGCGACGACGGCCAGTTTGGCAGTGAGATGTTCGAAGAGGTACTCAGCGCCAAGATAGGAAAGCGGGTGCATCGAAGAGGCAATACGTTCCCAGACAGCTGCTACCGCAAATGCTCCCGGGGAGCAGGCACTGTCCTCCTGACCAATTCTTGACGTGTCGCCGCCCAGGGCAATATAACCATCCAGCGCCCAGACACGATGCTCCACTTCTTCCCATTTATGCAGAAGTAGGGCTTTCATCAGCTTTTTGTCGGCGGGGCTAAGGGACCCCAGCAGCGCAAAACCTGCCTTGGTCGTCGCAGGATGATAGCAATGTATTTCCCAATAGACTTCGCGAATCGTGGCGGTGAGCAGAGCGTGAGACTCACGCGAGTGTTCGATGAGGCGTCCCAGCGGCGACGCCCAGAACTCAACGATCACGTCATCAACCCGCCGGTTGAGTGCGCTCACAAGATCGATGTCGGATACAGAAATCGTGCTGTTCATGTTTTCTCCTGGTGGTGGAAACGTCACCTTTTCACGCTTCTCTCTTCCGGAACCAGCGATTTGGCAGTATTGGGCCGAAGATTCCGACGTTTGCTTTGTAAACGAGATATTCGCTGCGAAGTGGTCCCGCCAGCAATTGTTGTTCCTCGCGCACTGCTGCATCGATGTAGAGGCTTAACATGGCTACGACGGTCCCAAGGAGTAGAGGGCTTCGGCACGCGATTGTCCCGGCCACCCACGTGATGGCGTAGGCCAGGTAGAACGGATGCCGTACCCATCGGTATGGACCGCTCACAATTTGCGCCTTCGCCGGGTGCTTAGAAAACGCGAATGCAATCCCGGTCCCACGGGTCGTTATGGCCGCCCACAGGAAAAGGCTGATCGCCAGCCCGTATAGCGCGAAGCTGCAGAGATCGGTGAACCTGCTTAGTGGAGCCACAGCGAGTTCGCCAAGGTGGAGGAATGCGGACGCAAATGCTGAAATTTCCAGCACTCGCATCTTGACAGGGGCCTGTTCAGGCCTGGCAAATCCCCATCGCATCCACACCCAATAGACAGCAAATGTTGTTACGGCCATTGCAATCAGGTCAATTCTCATCTTGATCACCTGCTGCACTCCCGCTGGTGCTTGACGCCTGCGCGGGAAGTGAAAAGTGGCTACGAAACAGCGCAAACCAACTTCACTGCGGGCATTCGGTATACATCAGAGCTACAAGGACCCTCTGGCGCTGATCTTTCGAAGCCCGAAGATGAGGACGAAGACGCCAAGCGCCGGGAACAATTCCCAGCCCGCTACCCGTAACAGCTCGTGTAGCCAGAGCCATGCCAGGAACCACACACTCACATGGAAGTCGAACACTGCCAGCTCTCCGCATTTCGCATGACGTCATCCTCGTCGGGTTCTCTCGAAGACAGTTCGCCGGAAGGATGCTCGATTGATGCAGCGGATCGACCGGCATCTGAGCCTGCCAGAGATTTCTCCGTCACGATATCTCATGGCGGCCGCAAACTTTCATTTGAATACAAGGGGTAACGGAGAACCGCGTGTTTGCGCTCACGAAAGGCCGCTCGAACCGCTGTGTCATTGGTTTTTCCGTTCAATGCTCCGCTCCATTTCATCTTTCTGCATGGGAAGCGACAGTGGATCGCGAGGGCAACTCACTCACCAAGTGCCGATAGAACTCGATGGAATGGTGCCGGTCGGCAAATCGTCTAGCGATTACAGCAAAAGGTGATCCAATCCTTTGCAGGTGATTGACATCATGCAATACAAGTACTAGAGGGATTACGTCGCCGTATTCCGGATGATGAACAGGATCAAACACCTGTCGATATCCGAGACGAGTAAAGAAGGGAACGAGGGGGGGATTGCAATCGATAAAGTCGAAACACGCTTGGAGTTCGAGTGCGCGTCGATATGAAAAGCATGCCAGGTCGACGGCCAGTCGATCCCTACGATATGGAGCAGCGATCATCAGCTTTGTCGTGATCGAAACCTGTGACGGGAAATACGGTGCAAACATGGAAAGACGATAGAGTTCCGTGTAGACCCCAAAGTGCTCGTCGACCCCCACATTAAAGCGCACGGTAGCTACGACTTCATCGGAGTGTACGACCGACGCTGACAAAACATGACCCGTGATATCAAGGGGCTCGCATACTATGCCTTGGCCGTGGTCGGCGTATTGCTGTCTCCGGCCCATCTCCTCAACGTAGATCTGGTAACGAAGTCGGTAGACACGGTCCAACTGTTCAGGCGACCTTGCTTCAATAATCGAGAAGGTCGATTTGTCTGCCCTGCTCACAGAGAAGCTCCTCTTGATATCATTGGGCTAACGTCGTGTTCTTCCGCCTCGAGCGCAGTTATTTGGTCCAAGGGCTCGATCGCCCGCTTCGCGCGTTCGTACGAAGCCATCCACAAAGGCATCGGATAGACATGGCGGAAGCAGTCAAATGCGAAGAGAATCTGCTCCCGCTTTTCCGGATGACACTCATGGACCTCCAACAAAAGCTTCTGCAGCATAGCGGAGTGGCGCTCGTCTTCTGAGGCATGGTCGACGATGAATTGCATCCCCTGTGGCGCCAATCCTCGGTGCCCCAGGGATGCCGTGACGATCCTCGTCAATTTCGCCGTCAGATCCTCAAACAGGTATTCCGCTCCCAAATAGGCGAGAGGGTCGATTGTCGAGGCGAGCCGCTCCCAAACCGCTGCGACCGCAAATGCCCCTGGCGAGCAGTTTTGGTCTTCCTGTCCTATCCGCGCGCGGTCGCCTCCGAGGGCGATATAGCCATCGAGCGCCCAGACGCGATGTTCGACCTCTTCCCATTTGTGCAGCAACAGTGCTTTCATGATCTTTCTTTCTCGGGGATTCATTGCGCCGATGAGAACAAACCCGGCTTTGGTGGTTGCTGGCTGATAACAATGGATTTCCCAATAGATCTCGCGGATGGTTGCTGCAACCAGAGCGCGCGGCGACGCCGAGTCCCGAATAAGAATGCCCAGCGGGGAATCGTGGAACTCCCCGAGCACCTCATCAACGCGCGCATTGAGCGCTTGTATAAGACAATTGCCCAAGCTCTTTACGGCTACAGTCACGATGGCCCCCGTTGAGAAGACAGTTGCGTCCTGAGGATCGGCGCCAAATGCTGCGCGCCGGAAAAGAGCGTCATTCCCGTTGTTAGTAAGAGTTCACCTGATCGCTAATCGCGCTCTCCTGAATGCTGCCGACCAGAGCGGTATCGGGTACACTGCTCGAAAACATTCGAATCCGTGCATGATGGATTCAGGAGCTGTGGAATAGGCCGAAGCAACTTCAGAGATAAGGTAATGGACCAGATTTGCGTGTTTCACATCTTCTGTCGAGTGAAACTCGATGTAGCCGAGCGAGGACGGCGCCAGCCCTTTCACCTTCAAGTGGCCCTTGATTGTTTGCGTCACGGTCGGCGTAAGCCCCTCAAACAGATAGAGGGCCCCCAGGTATGCAAAGGGATTTCCTGCCCGGACAATCATCCACCAGACGCCAGCAACGGCAAAAGCTTCGGGGCTGATCGGCCTGGCTCGTACTTCCTCTTCCGGAAGACCCAATCCGATCAGATCGCGGAGCGCCATTTCTCCGTGATCGAACTCGTCTGCCTGATGCGCGAGCATGCTCTTGACGAGGCGCGGCTTCATGCTGCGGGGCATTTGTGCGATCGCTGCGATCGCCGCTTCGATCACGTGCGGCTGATAGCCGACGATTTCCCTGTAAACTTCGGCCATCACAGCTTTCACAAGTTTCGGATCGGCGTCCGGGGCTGTAAGCGCCGTCCAGAAATCCTGCAACTGGATATCCCTCAATAGCTCTTGCGTGCGGGTCTCTAGCCATTCGAGGACTGGGTGGGCAGTGGTTGTTTTGCTTACAGAAGTATCTTCCAGGTTCGTATGCACGTTAACTCCTTTTGCTTACTGGCGGACGGGTATGGAATCGTTTACCAGGTCGAGATTGTGACGAAGTTCCTGTAGAAATTGCACGGAATGCTGCCAATCCTCAAATTTCTTCCCGATCTCTGAAAAGGGTGAGGCTACACTTTCCAGATGCTCGACATCATGCATTGCGAGCACCAGGGGCACCACTTCGCCGTACTCGGGGTGCCGTACAGGCTGGAAGAGCTGACGATATCCAAGGTGAACAAAGAACGGAACCAGTGGCGGATTGCAGTCTATGAAGTCGAAACATGTCCCCAGCTCTAGTCCCCGCCTGTAACATGCGCATGCCAGTTCAACGGCCAGACGACTCCTTCGATATCGTGGCGCAACCATGAGCTTGGTGGTGATCGAGACGTGCTTCGGAAAGAACGGCGTGAATGCATCGAGCTTGTAAAGCTCACGATAGAGTCCAAAATTCTGATCCACGCCGACGTTGAAACGTACCGTCCCGACAATGACGCTGTCGTCTCCTGACGACGCGGAGAGTATGTGCCCGGAAAGATCGAGCGGCTCGCTGACGGTTCTCCTCTGATGATCCGCGTACTGCTGATGTCGGCCCATCTCTTCGACGTAGAGTTGGTAGCGAAATCGGTAAACACGTTCCCGCTGCTCACAGGTGAGCGCTTCTGCGATCGTGAATGCAGTACTACTAGCGAGCACAGTCTTTCACCTCATCCATTGCAGCGCGGGGATACCGAATCAGAAGACACGGACTTACGAATCCGGAACAAGGCAGCAGAACCCATGACTGACGGGACACGCAGAGATCTGCACGAACGCCGGAGTTCCGGCATGCATGCTGCAGGGATTTGAGTCCGCCGATGGCAAATCTCACGCAACACCCCCCGAATGGTTCGTGGATTCATCACTCGAAATCTGCTCGCATGATGTCGCGTGAGGTGAGCTTGCCAAAACGTCAGTCAGCCAGGCTCGCTCGATGTGGCGGACGTTGAGCGCATGTGCGATCTCCAGAAAGGGCGACTTGACTCGCTCAAGGTATTCGAGATCATCGAGTACGAGAACCAGGCGATGAAGGCGTCCCACAACCGGGTCGTCCCATGGATCGATGTACTCGCGGAAGCCGTACCTGTCGAAAAGCGGTCGGAGACGGGATGCACACGCTGCGAATGACAGAATCGTCCCGGTTTGAATGCCGACCGTGTAAATCTCGCGAAACAGCAGGCCCGCTACCCTGGTGCCGCGGCATCGGCGCAGGACTGCGAGTCGGGAGCAAATGCTGATCCCCTGCGGCTCGAGCGGCCCAAATCGCTCCAGCTGAAACTGAGTATCGTACGTGGCCCGAACCTGGGACGAAGATCTCCAATTCGCGCGAACAGTGCCACAGGGCCCCTCGAAATCAGAAACCAGGATGACCGCTGCATCCTCATCCAGTTCATCCGTCATGGTCCGGCTCCGGTGGTCGGCACAGGCATATTGCTTACCCTGCTCGTCGATATACACGGCGTAGCGTACCGAGAAGGCGCTTTCCCGTTCGGCCGGGGTTGTGGCAACGACTGCGCGGACGGCAGGCGATCCTTCAACCGTTGCGGGAGCCTCGCTGGGTTCGCGGAGCAGGTTGATCACCAGGACACCTCCAGAATCGTGCCAGCCCAGGTCAGACCGGCACCAAAGGAAATAAGTGCGACCGAACCAGACATGGGGGAATGCGAATGGGCGAGTTCTTGGGCCAACAAAAAAAGCACCGATGCACCCGCCAGATTGCCCACCCCTAAGGAACTTGGCCAGAGCTCTTTCCGAGTGCCAAATTGCTTCTGGATCGCCTGCGTGATTCGCGCATTCGCCTGGTGGATAAGGACGCGGTCCAGAGACTCGGCGGAGATACCTGCGTCCTCGCAAACCTGGTTCAGCAAGCGAGCGCCCGCCTCCACAGCAAAGCGGAACATGGCGGGACCATCCATTTCCACTTGAGGTCTTGCGCCGTCCCAGTCGGTCCACTGTGCAGCAAAGAGCCTGGCTCGTTCGCCGTCGCTCCCGAAACGATGGGACCTCACCCGTACGCACGGTGCCGACTGGTCTGGAGGCCCCACGAAAAGCGCCACCGCCCCGTCGCTAAAAAGCATTCGGGTCTTCAGATCAGACTTGCGAAGATGCTTTGTAGTGGTGTCGGTTGCCACAACCAGTACATTTCGAAATAGCCCCGCGTTGATAAAGGCTAGAGCGGAGAGAAACGCGGTGACCCCTCCTGAACACGCGGCGTTGAGATCGAAGGCAGCTATTTGTCCTAAGCCTGCCTGATGGGCAATTGCAGGCGCAATTGGGGACAGCAGATGATCGGGTGAATAGGTGGCGCATAGAAGGAGGTCGGGGCGCTCACTACAATGCTCCATCGCCTGCAAGGTCGCCTCCAAACCCAAAGATGTAGCCGTTTCGCACTCGGCAACGAATCGTTGGGGAATGCCGCAGCGCTGTTCGATCCAGGCACTTGTCACACCGAATTCCCCGCCAAGGTCGTCGTTTTTGACAACTCGGCGTGCCAGCGCCGAACCAGCGGATATGATTTTTCCTCGTAACGGTCGCGCAGAACGAGACTCCACGCCTGCTTTTGGTTCGCCAGCAGCGTGGGACATCGTGCTAAGCACGCCCGCCTCCCTGTAGTGACGTCGAGGCCGGTTTGAAACTGCTACAGGCCGCGCTAACGATGGCGCGCGGCACCGCTCTCGATACGAGGTATGTGATTGCTCCCCATTCGTCGGTGTGAATCGCGGTGGCGCCGTCGGCGCTGAATTTCTCGTGCCGGCTAAGGAGCGACCGCATCTGGTCTCGAGTGCGATAAGTCAGGCGCCAATCCATGAACGCCTCCATGTATCCGGCATCCGTAAGCCCGCTGGCGAAGTTGGCAATCAGAAGTGTGCCGCCGCGCTTCAGGAAAGTGACCATCCGCGCGACGAGCGCTCTTGCGACCTTTTCTGTTAGATAATCGAACAGGCCTGCCGCGTAGACGAGGTCGAAATTGGCATACTGGAGATTGCCGGTGAGCAGATCCCGAACGGAGCCCACGGCTGCCTTTACCGCGGTTCCGTGAAATCGTTGGTTGCACGCAGCTACGCTTTCCTGGTCCTGATCGATCGCGACCCACTCGCCTACCCGGTTTGTTCTTAGAGCATCTGACAGTTCTCCCTCTCTGAGATGGCCGGAAGCAATACTTAGAACCCGAGCTCCATCATTGATCACACAGATGTCGTCTATTTGCTTCGCGATCAGTACCCGTCGATTGCGAACAGCGCGCGATGATCGGCCGATCCCCGCTGTGTATTGGAATACAGAATTGCCAATTGCTGTCGCGGCCGGGCGGCGATTCGCGTCGAAATCGTAGATGAAGTCGAGAGTTTCAGCGTCACCTGAATAACCGCGAGGCTTCCTGTAGCTCCTGAATGTCAAAGGATCCTGATGAATGAGCGCGAGAACGGGGTGGCTTCTGCAGAGAGCGATCGCTTGTTCCCACGCATCGGGGCGCATCGCCCCTCTGAGGCGCCCCAAGGTGGCGGTGAGGGCCTCAACAGCCTCGGTCCCGTTGCCTCGAATAATTGCTCGTTGGGCCTGGTCCAGTTGCTTGCACAAGTTGTCGAGCTCGAAAGCTGGCATTTAGCACTGTCCCTTCATTCGAAACGCAACCGGACCGACCGGGATTGATCGACCGTTGCAGCAGTTTGGGTAGATCAAATCCTGACGACCAATAACCCTGGGGAAGGCATAGGCCAGCGTGTCCAAAACAGATACCGTGAAAGAAACCAGCAGGTCATCACCCTGCAGGGTGATGCGCGGGCTAATCGTATTCGCTACAGTTTTCCGCAAGACTGAACTGCTCCCCAGAGCCCCCAATGCACCCCAGGAGGTCGAACCATGAAGATGACCGCGATTGTCAGCGAGCAGCAGAGAAGATTCCGGGGCACTCTAAGGCACCTGCTCTGGGTAGCGGCACCCACTACACTTCTCGCAATGAGCACGATGCTCTTCGGCCAACGCATCGGAGTTGTCACCGTTCCAATTAATCCACAGGCGTCGTACATCCTGACGAACGCTGAAACGGCCTCAGTCGATGCGATTCCCATTTCGCTGGAGAGCCTTGGGCTCAGAAACGGCGACTACATCCGACTGACTACGGTGGGCGATCTGAGCTTATCGGTCGGAGTGCAGCCGGAAACCAGGAGACCGGCCTGCGGCGTCTTTAGCTCGACATCGACCCTGTTGCCCCCCAGCGACCCCAACCGCGTTCCCGGAGCAATGAAGGCTCGCGGCCTGGGCGTCGTTTCCTGTACCACCCCCCCGACGTTGTTCGGTAGTATTCCAACGGACATTCCCCAGGACTTCGTCCTTAACGGAGCCATCGTTCGGGTGCCGCCAGGCGCTCGTTGGCTTTTTGTGGCAGCTGCCGATACTTATTATTCCGACAATGCCGACCCGAATCATGACTACGCGCTGCGGATTCAGGGAGTATCGTTGGAGGCTTCACTCCTCGATTCGCACGTCGCCTTCATCGAAAACCAGAACGGCGATTCAATTTCGGTTTTGGACACCCTCAGCAACACAGTGGTCAATACGATCCCACTGGTCTCCGATCCGACCGGCGCAGCATTCCCAGGCAGCGACAAGGCTTACGTTTCTCTGAACGGCGCCAACAGCATCGCGGTCATCAATCCTGGGACCGACAAGGTGATCGGCAATATCCCCGTCGGAAGTGCTCCCGTGGGAATTGCCGTCAATCCGCGCAAGCCCTACGCCTATGTCGCCAACAATTACTCGAACTCCGTTTCGGTAATCGATACGGCGAGCGACACGCTGGTGAATTCGCTAGCCGTGGGCAGTGTGCCCACTGAGATTGCTGTTAGCCCCGACGGAACCCGAGCCGTTGTCACCAACCAGTATGGTGGGACGGTCACCGTGCTGGATACTTCAACCAATACAGTGCTGACTACGGTACCCGTGGGGAGCACCCCTGTGGGGGTGGCATTCACGCCGGATTCCAAATTTGCATGGATAACGCTGGCAACAACGGATCAGATCGCGGTCCTCAATCTGTCGACCGAATCTGTCGGTTCTTATATTCCGGCTGGGCCAGGTCCCATTCGGGTGGCTTTTAGTCCGGACGGCTCCTACGCACTCACCTCAGATTTTTACTCCGACACTGTAACGATCATCGATGCCAGCACCGACGCGGTTCGTGGAACGATTGTAGTGGGGTCCAATCCCGTCGGTATTGCGTTCGATCCGACCGGGGTTTTGGCCTACGTGGTGAATTACGGGTCGGATTCGGTGTCGGTGATTGACACGGGGTCGATGGCAGTAATCGGCACGGTACCCGCCGGGGCGAATCCGGTCGAGATCGCCATCCGGCCTCGGCGCGCTTTCAATGGGTTCTCCGGTGCTAGTTAACGGCTCACGGACGCGCAGCAGGCCGGGCTGGAGAAGAAAGCAAATCCTTCCCGCCTGCAGCTCGTCGGTCTCGATCAGTCGACCCTCAGCGACTGCCCATTCGGAGTCGTTCCTTCTGAAGGCAACAGCATCAGCGCTCGGACCAATTCGGTTTGCCGACGCACGCCCATTTTGGCAAAGATGCTGCGAATCTGTGTCTTGACTGTATTGCGGCTGACGGAGAGCAATTCGCTGATCTCCTCCGCCGATAACCCATCGAGCAGCAAAAACGTCACTCTCAGTTCCGCCGGAGTCAGCCCGTAGAGGTCTTTGAGTATATCCGCTCGCGGCCTGCTCCTTGCTGACAGGTCGTGAATGAAAACCACAGCTGCAGGGCCTGCCGGAAGTACATCCAGTCCGTGAGAAACGGGTCCGACGATTGCCTGGAGAGGCTTCGCGGGGGAGCGACGCGTAATCAGAAGTGCTCCGCCCGGATTCTTTCTGCCCACCGAATTGACGCAGGTGCCGGCGATGGCGGCGCTCAGAGCCCGATTTTCGCTCGGCTGCAACGCTCTAAGGTATCCACCCTGGGAAGACAATCCGTCGCGTCGAGACAGAGTGGCTTCCGCGGCGGCATTGGTACCGAGAATCCTGCCCCTGGCATCAACATATACGACGCCGAGTGAGAGCTGATCCAACGCAGCCTTCCGGCCTTCCGATTCTGCTCGTAGCTGTCGGAACCTCTCGCCGAGGCGCAGAGCCTGTTGAATGTGCGGACCAAGAAAGCGCAGGTAGTCGAGCTCGGTATGGCCAAATGCATCTTCGTGCGGACCGCGCATCAGCGAGACGTTCGTCTCTGCTATGCCGTTGTTTCCAAACAACGCGAAGCAATGCTGAAACCAGCCAAACTTCAGGAGAAAGTCGTTGCAGTATTCGGTCGCGCGCAATTCCTTGTCCGAAATGAAAGCCTGCGCTGGAGCGACCGATCCGGGGATGTTGAATCCACGCTGTTGGGCAGCATAGAAGAAGACATCAATCTCGTTGTAGTAGGACTGGTAAAGGCGTTGAGCCTCCGGATCGGCACCCGTTTGCAGAACCAGATTACAGCGCGCAGATTCATCCCGCGCGATCAGAGTGGCCAGTCTGGCATCCAACTGCTGGCCAAGATTGCTGAGAAATGGCAACCACTGATCGTTGTCGGTGGCTGTTTCGTAAAGCAGGGGCAAGAGATGGTCTGGAGCCGGATTCATGCTGGATACCGGAGACTCCGCTCCGGGATGGACAACTCAGAAATGTTGAGTATGCGGCAAGGCTTTTGTCCTTACGAATTCCTTAAGAAATTCTTCGCATTGACAGAATTATGTGATTGCCCGAGTCTTCGCCTCTGCGCTAGAGTGATCTGGATCCCCAGCCCTCCCACTCGGTTGCTCCACAGAGTCCCTTCTAATGCCCAGTCCCCAGGCGGCGAATTGTGGAACGAAATAAAGGGCTTAATACTCGCTTTGCCTTTGGCGAGTTCGTGCTGGACACGGCGGACGCTGTTCTGACCCGATGTGGGGAGCGAATCGCGCTTGCCCCCAAAGAATTCGCTCTCTTATGCGTCCTGATAAACCGCGCTGGTCACTTGGTCCACAAAGAAGAGCTGATCCGGGAGGTTTGGCCCACTACCTTTGTCTCCGACAGCAGCCTTCTGCGTAACATCTCGGTGCTCCGTCGATCTCTGGGCCATGAGTCAATCCGGACTGTGCCAAAGCGCGGATACGTCTTCGTACTGCCTGTGGAGCAATTGGAGACGCCAAATCCACCGGACTCTTTGATTCACCCTCCGACGACCGAGGAGCCAGATCCTCTCGCGAGAGTTCAAAACCTGAGCGATGGTCGCCTCGAATCCGGGGTGGTCCAGGTTCACGGTCCTGAAGCCATCGCGCAGACAGAATCCGAGTTGTTGCATGCGGCCAGCGGTCACTCGCGGTCGCCTACAGGAGGAACGCTGCGGGCGGTCGTCGTGCTGCTCGGAACTCTCCTGGTGCTTGCCACCGGAGGCTTGGTCCGCGAGCCGCATTTGCACGCGTCGCACCAGCCGGCTTCAAGCCCCCAATCATTGGCCGCTGCACCACGAGCGGCTGCGGCCGTTCGACTGTTTGTCGTGAATCAAAATGAGGATTCGATCTCCGTGGTAAACGGGCTCACAAACACCGTCCGGTTCAAAGTTCCGATCGCTGGGAATCCCCGGGGAGCTGCGGTTGTGCCGGATGGGAAGACGCTCTATGTTTCTCTCAATGCCGCCAACGCCGTTGCCGCGCTTGATGCTCGAACCCGCCAGATCACCGCCATCATTCCGGTGGGCAGCAGCCCCGTCGGGATAGCCGCGAATCCACGGCCGCCTTTTGTTTATGTCGCCAATAACTACTCGAACAGCATTTCGGTGATCGACACAAGAACAAACAGAGTCGTACAGACCGTCGCGGTCGGAAGCGTACCCACAGAAATCGCTATAACTCCAGACGGCACGTGCGCTGTCGTGACGAACCAGTCCGGGGGGACGGTCACCATATTGAATGCGGTCGCGAATACCGCTCTTGCGACCATTCCCGTGGGCTCGACACCGGTAGGCGTCGCATTTACACCGGATTCGAAGTTCGCCTGGATCACACTCGCTGGCCAGGATCAGGTTGCGGTTATCGATGTTGTTGCGAAACGAGTAGTTGGCCATGCCGGCGCAGGGCACGGTCCTGTGAGGGTTGTGATCAGCAACGACGGCCGATATGCGCTTATATCCGATTTCTTCTCGAATACGCTGACCTTGATTGAAACAGCATCGCTTCAGCCCATCAGAGAGATCCCGGTGGGACTCAATCCGGTGGGAATTGCTCTTGATGCTCCAGGAGATTTCGCGTTCGTTGCAAACTACGGATCGAATACCGTATCCGTGGTTGACATGAAAACTATGAGAGTCGTCAACAATTTAGATGTGGGAAGAAACCCGGTCGAAATGGTGGCCCTCCCCTGCTTCAAGGTTCCTTGCAATCCGTAACGCGCAGAACGAAACCCCGATATTTGGAAAAACACAGGGTCTGAGCTACCCGAGGATTTGACACGGCCCTGGCTACGCTTTTCTCGCAGAAGGAATCGTCACCTTATACCGTCGGAATTCATACGAAGAGATGAAATTGCCAATCCGTGTGAACGATGGACGGCAGTTTTATCGCCGACGGCCGGTTTCGGCTCTGGCGTTCGTCCGGCTGCGCTGTTGCCGTTTCGAATTGGCACCGGAAACTCTGCCGACCTGAGATTCCTGATCTGCGACGGCTGAGGCGGCAGTTTGAGTTGGCGTTGCCGCTGCGTTGGAAGTCGTATCCCGGCAGCCCTGTATCTCCATGCCACCGAACAGCCCCATCAGCATACAAGCCCCGGCAACCATGGGAATCCAAATGCGCAGCAGATCGCTCTTCCACTCGTGCAGGAGTGCATCCATTGTTTTTGCCCGGCTCTCCAGCGAATACTCAATCCGACTGTTGGCGCGTTCCACTTGCGCGACAACGCCGCTGTGCGAATCTGACAGTGTACGCAGAGCGGCAGAGAGTTCCTTCTGGGCGCTCGTCATGGCCGCATTCGTGCTCTGCAGCGCGCTCACAGTGTCCTGGACGCCAGAACGGAGAAAGTGCTGGCGCAGGCTTTCACCGAGCATCCTGGCGATCTGCTTCGGATCGAGCCCAGCTTCAATCTCGCCGGGCAGATCGGCGAGCCGTGACTCCAGTTCGTGGACATAGCCCAGCATGTTCTGCTGGGCCTGCTCTGAGTGCTGCTGATGGGCTTCAAGCAATTCCTGCAATCGCTCCCGTTCGTCCGCAATATCCTTCGGGGTATGGCGCGTGAGCAGCGCCAGAATGCCCATCGCTTCGAGAATGCGCAGCATTTCATCATCGGGGCTGAGCGTCCGGGTATGGGCGAGGACGCGATAGTATGCGGTCTGGAGTTCGTCCGGCACAAGCCGGGCGAGAGAGTCGAACATCGTCGGCTCTCCCGCTGGATCCATTTCCAGGTTCTGTAGAAGTGACGTGGCGCTCATGGCAGGAACGCCTCCCTTGCGCGGTCGAATTCCGAAAAGAGCCGCCGCCGATAGCTCTGCGCGCGCATTATGAGCGACGCTCTTTTCAGTTCATCGACCATCGTTTTGCGGTCGGCGACCTGACCGAGTTGAATGCCATGCTGCCGGAGAGGATTTTCAAGTTCGGCCAGGCGGAACTCCATCTGCAGAATCGCCGGCGTGAAGGCCTGACGGAACTCGCTGGCCTGTTTCGTTGAACGCCAGTACGTGAAATCCGCCAGCGCACTCGTGGCGTTCTCGACGATGACGTACTCCACCCGATCCTGCAGCCGATTCGCCCACGCCAGGACACTCTCGACGCTGGCCGGGTCCGGCGTTACGATCCCAACCGCCGTGAATCGGACGCCGGTCGCCGCGACATCTTCATACATCGAATCGAACCAGCCCGCGGCAACCTGGCCGGCACCAGCTCCCATGTCGGCGAGGATGATCGGAGTACCGCCGTCGAGATGATCGACGAAGGCATCCAGACCCGCCGGGGTATGAACATCGACTTTGGTTACGGTTCCGTTGAAAAAGTGCTTCAGAGATCCACGCGCTTTGTTCTCGGTATCGAGATCGAGAAGGGTGACGGGAATCTCGTTGGTCTGAAACCATTCGGCCAGGGCGACCACGACGCCGGTCTTGCCGACGCCACCTTTGCCGCCCATGGTGAAGACGACGCGTTTTGAAAATTCGGTCATTGTTCACCTCCAGCACTGGTCAGGGTCAGTGGCTCATTTTCCCGAAAGACGAAGCGCGCGGATTTCGCCTTCTGAAGAATTGGCTTTGTCTTGAGAGCAGCGATGGAGGCGAACCCTGCCGATTGCGCATCCACTGATTCGAGCGGTGGCAGCTCGAACTGTGTGCGCTTGCGATGCTTGGCGCGCACTTTCACGAAGGAATGAAGTGTGCTGGGCGCGACGTACAGCCCTAGCCGCTCATGGAAGAGCTGGGCGACTTCTCGGTATGTCCGCCCCTTGCGGCGCAGTTCCCGGATCAGTTCGCGGTGCGGTTCGAGTTTGGAGCGTGGTGGTTTATCGGGAAGGTCATCAATATCTGAGACGGACAGGCTGGTCGGCTCTGCAGGCATCGCGGCTTCTCCTCTACTGACGGTTTCGAGGAATCGCGCGGGGTGACGAGAAGACGGAATTCGCCTTTATCAGAGGCGAACTCGATCTCTCCCGGCCAGACCCCACACGGTTCCCAAGCTGTGGTTTCCGGCCGTTTCCGAAGGTTTCTCACGGTTTCCACTCGTACCCTGTTGTCAATTGCTTGCCTGAAAGGAACGTCATTCATAACCCCAAGGTCGGTAGTTCGATCCTACCCGCCGCCACCAAACTCGCCTTTCTTCCCCCAGCCTTCCTGAGCAACAACCGGAGCGCCACTTCTCCATACGCCATCGCGCTTCCAACCTGCTTTGCCCCCTCTTGCCCCCTCCTGGCCCTTTGCCTCGACTCGCCGCCATGCCATCATGATCCATTCCCAGCGCTCGCAGAATTCGCTCCCTCGGGCCCATCCCCGGAGATGTGACATGCGGACCCCTGTCCTCCTGAAGCTGTGCCTTTGCTTTTCGGCTCTGAGCCTCCTGACCCTCCCGGCTCCAGGCGCCCTCAAAACCGTCGCCGCGCCCCAGGGTGGCACCATTCAGTACGGCAAAGTCGACGGCCAAACGAACGAAGCCGGCGCCATGGGGGCGGTTCTCAAATCCCTCCACACCCAGTACGGTGACCGCCCCCAGGTGGGGAGGCT
The DNA here is from genome assembly GCA_963796895.1 of uncultured Acidobacteriaceae bacterium. GTDB lineage: Bacteria > Acidobacteriota > Terriglobia > Terriglobales > Acidobacteriaceae > Palsa-343. The sequence continues at coordinate 567,425 of CAWCNN010000006.1, read as the reverse complement.
CTTCGCAGTGAAGGGAACTGAATCCATCGCCACCTTCTTCAGCGTCACGAACAGGAATCATGGCGGCGGCCCGATCGCCGGCATGATGATCGCCGCCAAGGCCACCAATTCCGATGTCGAGGTCGGCGTCGTTTCCGACGATGCTTCGCGCTTCCCCAAAACGCTGGCCCCGATGATGCAGGCGCTCCTCAAGGCCTGGCACCCCATGAATGTCCCCGCCGGCGCCGTTGCTTCCAGCGGTGGAGCACCCGTCGCGCAGATGCATAAAATCACGTTGCCCGATAACTCAGCCAGCGTCGCGTTGCCGGACGGTTGGACCATCGCCTCACAAGCGAGTGGCGGAGGAACCATCCAGGCGCGTGGCCCCAACGGCGAACAGGCCGCGCTCGGCGTCACCTTCCTTGCGTACGATCCCGGCAATCCCTGGGTGCAGCGGACCATGGCCCAGCTGCGTGCCGGGCAGCTGCAAAACACGGCCTACGCCCAGGCCAACTACATTCCGGTCAACGGCGATCCGGGACAAATCCTCGTCGCCCTGATCCATGCCATCCAGCGTCGTGCCGGAGTCCCCGAGTCGGTTTACAACTTCACCAGCATCACCCCGGTGCAGGCCCCGGCCCGCCAGCGCTGCTTCAGAATGTCCGGCACGACGGACTTCAAAGACGGCAAAGGCAATCGCGAACTGAATGGCCTCTACTGCCAGCAGGCTCCCGGCGCTACAGGAGGGTGGTTGAGCGCCATCTACACGACCACTGCCCCTGTCGCCGTTGCCGCAAAAGAGCGTGCCACCCTGGGCGCGATTCTGGAAAGCTTCACGGTCAACCAGGCCGTCGTCAATGCTCAGGCCGCCGCGATCGCCGCGCCTGTCATCGCGCAAATCCATGCCATCGGCGCGGCGGCTGCGGCCCAGGCAAAATCCATCCACGAACAGGAAGACATTCAGGAAAGCAGCTTTTACCAGCACTGGGACTCGCTCGACAAACGCAGCCAGGAATTTGAGAACTACCAACTCGGCTACACCGTCATCCAGGACAACAGCCAGAATGCCCACGGCACCTTCTGGAACTCCGATGCCGATGCCCTGGTCAAAAGCGATCCCAACCGCTACGAGTACGTGAACGCGCCGAACTACTGGAGAGGGATCGACTATTAAGTTTGCCTGTGCATCCCGGTTCGATTTGCTTTGGGGATGGAACTGAGGGTTGCGGCAAGACGGTAAAGGCTGGCCCTTCAGAACGCCAGCAGCGCCACACCCACACACACAAAGATCGCCGCCGTCCACCGGCGATGATCCACGTTTTCGTGCAGGAAGAACTTCGCCGCCAGCGCGTTCGTCACGAAGGTGAGGGAAGTGGCCGCCGGGCCAATGAGGCTGAGGTCGCGGTGGCTGAAGGCGAACAGCAGCGAGAAGAAGCTCAGCGCCAGGAAGAGCACGCCCAGCCCGAACCGTGCATTGGTGACCACCGCCAGCGCGGCGCCAACAATGCCGCTCCGCTCGCGGATCACATCGAGGTCGCCGACCTGCCGCATGGCCGATGCGGTGAGGATGTCGCCCGCTGTCGCTGTGACGACGACGGCGGTGATCATCGCCGCTGTCGCCAGAATCGCATGCGTCACGGCCGCACCTCTTCAGGGGTTTCAACCCGCTCCTCGCGCGATGCCTCACCGTGATGCGCGGCGTTGTGATCGGTGTACGACGGTCCACGCGTCACAAATCCCACGCCCGCGGTGATAAAGACGATTCCGAGCCAACGCATGGGCGATACATGCTCCTTCAGCCAGAACTTCGCCAGCAGCGTCATGATCACGTAGCCCAGCGAGCTGGCGGGCAGAACGTAGGTCAGGTCGGCCCACGACAACGCCGTCAGGTACGACGCGAAGAACCCGATCAGCAGCACGATGCCCGCCGCCACCCATGGCGAAAAGATGGCGTGGATCAGTTCGCCTGGATGCGCCGCCGATACCGGCCCGATGGCCTTCATCCCGCGCGAAAGAAAAGTGTCCCCCAGGGACGCCGTCAGTGTGATCACGGCCAGCACAAGGTAGCGCCGGAATGTCATGGAGTGGACGGTCATCGAAATGCAGCCCGGAGCCCGAGCCGGCGGCTCGAGCTGGTAGTCTCAGGCTCGCTTTTTCCTTATGCCTGGGCGCCGGCCGCTTTGGCTTCCGCCTTCTGGGCGGCTCGCGTTTCCTGGACCATCTTGCCGCGCTGCGCCCGCAGCTTCAGGAACGACCTGGATTCGTTGTACAGCCGCTTCACGTCGCCGTTCATGATCGCCTTGCTCACCACGCGCCACGCCGCCTTGGGCCGGAAGAAGTACTCGTCGTAGAACTTGTGTACCATCTCCAGCACATAGTCCGCCGGCAGCCCTGGATATTCGATGTGCGCCAGCTGGTGCCCGCCGTCGTCGTTCATTTTGTTGTTGGTGATGAAGCCGTTCACCCGAGCGTATTCGTAGAACTCCGTGCCCGGGAAGGCGTGCGCCATCGAAACCTGGATCGTCTCCACGTCCAGCTGCTTGGCGAAGTTGATCGTATTGCGGATCGACTCTTTGGTCTCGCCCGGCAGCCCGAGGATGAAGTCCCCGTGAATCGTCAGCCCCAGCTTGTGGCAGTCGCGGGCAAAATCGCGCGCCCGCTCCACCGTCGCGCCCTTCTTGATGTTCTTGAGGATCTGCGGATCGCCCGACTCGAAGCCGACGATGAGAAGCCGGCAGCCGGAATCGCGCATCGCCTTCAGCGTGTCGTAGTCGGTGGTGACGCGCGAGGTCGATGACCAGGTCAGCTTCAGCGGCTTCAACTTTTCGCAGAGCTCGATGGTGCGCGCCTTCTGGATGTTGAAGGTGTCGTCGTCGAAGAAGAACTCCTTCACGTTGGGCCACAGTTCCTTCGCGTGCGCCATCTCGCGGGCCACGTCGTCGGTGGAACGTTTGCGCCACGCATGTCCGCTGGTCGTCTGCGGCCACAGGCAGAAGGTGCACTGTGCCGGGCAGCCGCGCGTCGAATAGAGCGCAACATAGGGATGCAGCAGGAAGGGGACGTTGTACTTCGTCACATCCAGATCGCGCTTGTAGATGTCGGTCACCCAGGGCAGCGCATCGAGGTTCTCGATCTGTGGCCGGTCGGGATTGTGCACGACCTCGCCGTTCTTGCGGTAGCTGATGCCGAGAATCTCATCGAGCGGCTTACCGTTGGCGAACTCCACCACCGAGTAGTCGAACTCGCGGCGGCACACAAAGTCGATGGCGCTGCACTCGGTGAGCGCCTTGTCGGGATCGGTGGTGACCGGCGGCCCCACAAAGCTGATCTTGATCTTCGGGTAGGCGTCCTTGATCTTTTCCGCCCAGCGCTGATCGCCGCTCCAGCCCATCGTGCTGGTGAACAGAACGAGAAACTCGTAGTCCTTGAGCATCTCCACGACCTTCGGCCAGGCAACGTGGTGCGGGTTGGCGTCGAGCAGTCGCGCCCCCTCCAGCATGCCGGTGGGATACGCCAGCCATACCGGGTACCAGTAGGACTCGATCTCGCGGGTCGCGGGCCAGCGCGAGCTGGCGCCGCCATCGAAATTCTCAAAGGACGGAGGGTTCAGGAACAGCGTTTTCAGGGGCATAGGCACTCCTCCCAGTTTACCATTCAGCAACCGCGCGCAGCGCCGCGGTCCGACACTTTTAGGGGCCTGAGGAATCAACAGGTTAGGGGATCACAATCCTTGCACGATCTATTTCACCGAACCCCGGACCCACGCCTCGATCTGCCCCGTCACTTTCAGCAGGTTCAGCTCCACTTTGGTTAAGGCAAGATCCGCATCCAGCTTGTCCACGTAATACTCCCGCTCCTGAATGTGCGCCTTCTGCGACTCAGTCGGCGGCACACCCGGCGCATTGGGCAGTCCGGTCCCGCTGGCGATCTGCGTCTCGACCGTTTTCAGCTGCTCCTGGGCAAGGGCGCTCTGCACCTGGGCGACATGCTGCTGCGCCGCCAGCTCCCGCACATTGCCGCGCATGGCCGCCATCTGTTCACTCAGAATGTTGCGCGACGTGTCCGCATCGGCACGGGCCCGAGCGGCTTCCGCAGCGGACTCGCGGGCCTTGGCCTTCAGCGACGGGTTGAAAATCGGAATCGTGAGCTGCACGCCGGCGCTGACATTGTTCTGCTGGAAGTTGTGATAGTAGTTCTCGAAGTTTTGGTATTGCGCGAACCGCTGATACTTCAGGCCGAACCCGATGGAGGGCCGCATATTCTGCCGGCTGTCGCCAAACGCGGTATACAGTTTTGATTGCGCGAGGGCATAGGCGGCGCCCACGCTGGGACTGTTCTCCGCGATCTGCTGGTCGTTGCGCGCTTCGGCGGGGGACGCCGGAAGCGCGGGAATGCTGCCCGGATTGGTTTCGAGGCCGGCTGCCGGCAATCCGGTGAGATTCGCCAGCTTCTGCCGCATCAGATCCGCGTCGTTTTCGAGGTGAATCCGCCTCTCCTCAACCTGCGCCGCGGTCAGCTCCGCCTGGAGTGCATTCGTTCGGGGATCCACGCCCGCACTCACGCGATCCTGCTCGATCTGTGCCAGGGAACGCGCAAAGTCGCTCTCCTGCTCGAGCGCAGCAATCTCCTTCAGGTCGTGATCCAGTTCCACATAATCAAGCGCCACATCGAGTGCGACCTGCTGTTGCGCGTCCTTCAGACTCAGAGTGGCGGCCCGCAGTCCGGATCGCGCAGCCCGAACATAATCCGGCTGCGAAAACGAAAACAGCAGCGAGTCGGCGTTGACGTCGTAGATGTCGGGATTGCCGAGCGGGAATCCATACGGCGGCGGACCGACCGAGGACCCGAGCACAACGTTCGGCGCGTAGGCGTCGCGGGTTTGCGTCACCGCTGCGGCCGCGCGATCCACTTCCGCTTTTGCGGAGCGCACCGAAGTACTGTTCTTCTCCGCCAGATCCACTGCCGACGAAAGAGAAATCTGCGCCCTCGCCGCGATGGGCATCAGCGCCAACACCATCGCCGCGAACTGCGCCAGGTGCCGACTCCGCGTTCCTGTCCGGATCTTGTGCCACTTGCCCATCGTTCTTGAGTTTACAGACCGGCAGCCCCCGTCACCGCGCTGCCTGAGGGGATTCTGTAACCGGATGCCAGCGCATGCACCATCGCGAGCTGTTCCCGCGCCGCCGCTGCGTCACCCTGTTTCTTTAATAGATCGGCCAGCTGCGCGCGCACCACAAACCCCGGCGCCGCTTCCGACTGCGCATCCGAGTTCAGATATTGGCGCAGCCATTCGATCGCCGTTTGCGGCTCGCGTCCGGCCAGCGTCAGATTGCCGGCTCCATCGACTAACGCTGCGCCATGTCTGCGATCCAGCGCTGCGCCCTTGTGCACCGCTGCAACCATATCGTCCATGCGCCCGCGACGCCGATAGAACGCGCCCAGATCCATCCATGCATCAGCCGGATCGGCGGATTGTGCGACCGCCGTGCGCAGGTTCGCCTCGGCTGCCCCGTAGTCCTTCTTCGCTTCGGCGATCTGGGACTGCAGATTGAGCGCACGCGCAGGATTCACCCCGCGCAGTTGCTGCACCACGTTGTCCGCGCGCGCGTAGCCTCCGCCCACCACGATCGGGGCCATCACGTCGAATTCGCCCAGATCGGCCAGCGCGGCGGCGTTCTTTGGATCCAGCTGCACCGCCTGCTCGAACTCCTCACGCACCTTGCGGGCCAGCGGATAACTCGACAGCAGCGATGCGTGTTCTGCCTTTTTCCCGTAGGCCCGCCCCAGCCACAGATGGAAATTGCTCTCGTTCGGGGCCAGCTTTACCGCGGCCTCGCAGTCGCTGACCGCGCGATCCCAGGCTTCTTCCTGGTAGTACACCCGGCAGCGCAGGTTATGCGCCTCGGCGTTGTTCGGATTGCCGGCCAGCGTCGCGTTCAGTGTCTGCAGCGCGCTGTCGGCTCGTCCCAGTTCCAGATCCCGATGCGCCGGATTGGCCGCGCCGGCCGTCATCCTCCCCAGCAGGAGCGCGGAAAAAACAAAAATTCCCCCGACTGCCACCACTCGCTTCCGCACCACGCCCCCTACTGGACAACTTTGACCGGAACGCCTTCGCTCAGCGGCTGCGCGTTCGTGGTGCCCAACGCCACCACATCGCCGGCTTTCAGGCCGCTGGTGATCTGCACGTCCGTCAGATTCAACACGCCGATCGACACTTTGACGCGGTGCAGCATGTTGCCCTCCATGCGATAAACAAACGGCGCCCCCTGCTCGATATGCAGGGCATCGCGCGGCACCTTTAACACGTTAGATACGTTGGCCACTGTGACGGTCACACGAACATTCGTATCCGGCAGCAAAGCATCGTCCGCGTCGTCGATCGAAATGACCACCGCGCCCACATTGCGGGTTCCGTAGGTGATGATCGTCGAGGGCATACGGGTGATGTGGCCATGCCACGCCTCGGTGGGACGCGCGTCCCACACAATCGTCACCGGCTGCCCAACCTCCAGCTTCCCGATTTCGGGCTCGTCGAAGTACCCGCGCACCTGCAATTTCGAAAGGTCCGCCATCGAAAGCAGCCGGTCGCCCTGATTCACATATTCCGTTCGCGAAACGGGCAGGGAATAGACCGTTCCCGCAAAAGGCGCGTGCACGATGGCCTGGTGCAGCGCATCCTCCGCGGCCTGGTACGCCGCCTCCGCGTCAGCCATGGTCGCTTGCGCGTGCGCCATATAATCGCTGCCGTACCGATCCGTCAGCCGCTGCTGCAGAACCTGGATGGAGCTCTTATCCGTGTCCAGCCGCGTCTTAGCAGAGTCGATCTCGCTGGCCGACGCCGCCCCGGAACTCTGCAGCTTCTGCAGCGCTTCCAGATCATTCTGGGCCTGATCGCGGTCGATCTGCGCCTTGGCCAGCTCACCCTTCAGCGAAATCCGCTCTTCCTGGGTGCCCCCGCTCTTCGCCGCCTGGTAATTGGCCTGCGCACCCTTCAGTGCTGCCTGCGCCGTGGCCACCCGCGCCTTCGCCTCGCTGTCGTCCATCGCCAGCAGCAACTGCCCGGCGTGCACCTTCTCGCCCTCGTGTACCGCCACGGTTTCGATAATGCCCGGGAACGGCGCATGCGCCTCGAAATTCACCTGTGGCTCCGCCTTGCCGTTGGTCGAAACGGTCGTGGTCAGGCTGCCCATGGTCGCGTTCGCCACGCGGATCGGCAGACTGCCCCGTGTCATCAGGTGCACCACGTAAAAAATCAACACGATGGCAATGACGGTAGCGATCCAGATTCTGGCCGTTCGCGGCCCTGTCTGCCCTGTTTTCATTCGTAAAACCCAAAGTCAGTCTATAAGACATGCAACAGGGGCTTTAGGGTTCGAAAAAAGCAATTCGCCACAGGTACCGCACTGTTTACTCCGTTGGCCCAGAGACTCGACGCGCAATCCTGACCGGCGCGCCACTTCCTCGTAAAATTCCTCTATGGCCCTTGCCCAGCGTTACACCGACGAGCACGCCCAGGCCGGTCTCGACTTCGACTTCCCGGCGATCGAGACCTGGCGCAATCAGTTCCCCGGCTACGAAATCGTCATCGACGATCCGGAGTTCACCTCGGTTTGTCCCAAAACCGGTCTGCCCGACTTCGGCGTCATCACCTTGCGCTACATGCCGCGCGAAAGCTGCCTCGAACTGAAATCCTGGAAGGAATATCTCTTCTGCTATCGCAACCTCGGCATCTTTCAGGAGAACGTCGTCAACCGCGTCCTCGAGGACGTTGTGCGCGCCTGCGATCCGGTGTGGGCTGTGGTGAAGGGCGAGTTCCGTCCCCGCGGCGGGATCTCCACCACCGTCGAAGCGCGCTGGCCCAGGCCGGGGGAAGCGGGTAGCCGGTAGCAGGAAGCCCGAGCCGGAAGCTGGTAGCCAGAGCTCAGCCTCGTCTAGAGATTCTGCGCCTGCACCGCCAGCGATCCCGTTCCCTTGTCCCCATCGCACGTCCCGCCGCTGATCGACCAGTTCGTGATCGTCAGCTGCGATGCCTGCGCATTGAACGTCCCCAGCGCCGTCAGCGTGGTTGAGCTCAGCGCATCCTGATACGTCATCTGCAGATTGCTGCCCGTCACCAGCGACGTGGTCACCGAAGGCTGATGCGTAAAGCAGCTGTTGCCGGGAAAGGTCGCCGTGCCCGTCAGCGAGAACTGCCCGTCGAGATTCGGCTGCGACGTCTGCTCCAGCAGCGCCGACACAGCAATCGAATCTCCCGCGGCGTCGACGAAGTTCCCCGTATACGTGCCGTTGATGGCGGAGTAGTTGGTCGCCGTCACGTTCGCCTGCCCCAGCGTTCCGCAGTTGCCGCCGGCGAAGGTCCACGTCGCTCCCGCCATGCCCTTGCCGTCGCCGGACACCTGTCCCTGCAGCGTCAGAGTCGTCCCGCCAAAGGCCGACGAAACCAGCATCATCTGATTATTACCGCCCACGGAGCCCGTCAGCAGGATGTCGTTGGTCGGGCTGATGCACGAGCTTCCGCTCAGCCGCGCAATCGCGCTCACCGTCTCGTAGGCGCCCTGCATGAAGCCCAGATTCAGCACCACGTTATTGTTGGAAGCCGGGACGAACGCCCAGTTGCCGGACAGAGACGTGCCCACCTGGAGCGGCGTATTCGCCATCCCGCATCCGGTGAGCAAAGCGGTGAAGCCAAGGACAGGAACAAGTGCAAGCGCAGCAAGACCGCGGTTCTGCATGGGGGAGCCTTCTGTGACCTCAGACGAGGTATTCAGAAGATAAACAGTGCGGCCTCCCCCTTCCAGACCCCGAAAGAGGCATTACTACGGTCATGGAATCGGCGGAAAGGCCCGTCGCCCCGCTACTGTGGGTTCGGCTGTCCCTGCGGCTGTTGCATCTGCTGCTGCCGCAGTCTCTGCAGTTCCTGCAGCATCTCCTGCGGGGTCCTCGGGCGCTGCTCCACGGGCGGCATCGTCGGCGGTTGCACCGGCGGCGGAGGCGGCTCCGGCTGCGGGAAGTTGTTCTGCGGTTCCTCATCGTCATCCGGCTGCGAGCTGCCGGGTCCGGGCGCCGAAATCGGTGCGTTGCTCCGCGCCGTCAGCACAATCTCGCGCGGCGCACCCGTTTGCGTCGCGCCCACCATCAGAAAGTTGTAGCCCGCCCCGTCCAGCAGGGAAGAGAGCACATCCCGCGGCGGCCCCGGGCCATAAACCCCGAAAATTCGCGAATCCTTGCCGAATCCATCCACCGTCATCCCACTGGAGCTCCCGACTTCCTTCAAAATTTCCGACAGGCTGGAATTATGCGCGTCGACGGACAGAGATCCGTTGCTCAGGGTGACCTGCGCCGGCGCCGCCGGCTGATCCAGCAGGGAGGGAGGAAGACTGGGCCGGCTCTTCGCATTTGTGTTCGGAGCCGCGGTGGGAGCCCCGCCGTTGCGGGACGTCGCGCTTGCGCCCGTGTGGACCGGAGCCGTGCCCGCGGGCATATTTCCTGCCTGCGGCACCCCTTCCGGAGGCCGCGATACGCCCGTTTGGTGCGGCTGAAGCTGGAACTCCCGCCCCGGCATGGTGCCCGGCGGCTGCACGACCTGGGCCTGGCACAAACCTGCAAAAGCGGCAGCTGCCGCCCAAATCAGGCATCGTGAAAGGCTCGTAACCTGCATCGAACTCTCTGGATTCGCTGGGTGCGGCGGGTTCGGCTGTTGCCCCCGCTCCTGTGTACTAGACTAGCAGTGATTCAAATTCGCTCATTCGCGAATTGAAGGGAAGTTCTCCATGCAACACGGTTTCTTCAGGCTTTGGGCCAGATTGCTGGTCGCCGCTGTGCCACTGGCCATCGCCCTCCCCGCCTTCGGTGTCTCCTGCGTGACGCAGTCGCAGATGGCCGCTGCCCAGCGCACCGCTCTTGCCCAGTCCGCGCAGGGCATCGCCGCTAATGTGGAAGCCGGCAACGCCGCCGCCGTCCGCAACCAGACCATTCCCAGCGTCGCTGCTCAGTTCAACGGCATCGCCAACTCCATCCAGCAGATCAGCACCTCCATCCAGCACGCCACCCTCTCCGTCGATGACCTCTACATCCTCGACGCGACCGACATGAAAACCGCCCAGGAAGCACAGTTTTTCTGCGGTGTTGCTGGCTCCTCCCTCACCGTCGAGATCACCATTCCGAACCTCCCGCCCGGCAAATACGCCCTCGCGATAGTCCATGCCACCGGCGTCCCCCAGCCCCAGCAGATCTCCCTGGTGCTCCAGAACGATCCCTCTTCCGCCCCGGAATGGAAGCTGGCCGGCTTCTTCACCCGCCCCATGACCATCGGCGGCCACGACGGCCTCTGGTACTGGCGCCAGGCGCGCGACTACGCGGCGAAAAAACAGTACGGTCCCGCCTGGTTTTACTATCAGACCGCCCGCAACCTCCTCGCTCCCGTCGACTTCATTTCCAGCCCCAACCTGCAGAAGCTCGATAAGGAATCCGAACAGTCGCGGCCCGACGTGCTCCCCGGCGAGGTCCCCATGCGCCTCAACGCAGCCGGCCAAACCTTCAGCATCACCAACCTGCACGTCGGTGAGTTCTCCGGTCAACTCGATCTGATCGCCACTTACAGCGCCAACCCCGGCCTCGATCCAGTGGCTGCCCGCGCCCAGGTCACCGCCGTCATGCGCGCGCTTCTCCAGCAGTATCCCGGCTTGCAGAGTGCGTTTCATGGCCTGTGGGTCCATGCCGAAACCCCCGGCAATCAAAGCTCATTCGCCCTGGAATTGCCGATGAGTCAGATTGAGACCCCTTCATCCCCTTCCGGACAACACAGTTAACGCTCCACCATTCCAGCAACCAGGCAGGAAAGACCTCGACATGGCCAGTCGACCGGAAAAGACCCTCAGCGAAGTGATCGAGAAGCGGCGCGACACGCCCAGCTTCGACGGCACGCCCATCCCCGACGCCGACCTGAAGGAGATTCTCGAAGCCGGTCTCAAAATGCCGAGCGGCTTCAACCTTCAGCCCTGGCGCCTGGTAGTGGTCCGTACGCCGGAAATGAAGCGGAAGCTGCGCGCTGCCTGCTTCAACCAGGCGAATGTGGAAGAGGCGTCGGTGCTGATCGTTGTCTGTGGCGACAAGGACGGCTGGCGTTCCGACATGGAAGAGATGATCCGCATGGGCCGCGAGAGCGGCATGACTGAGAATTATGCCGAGTCGGCCCGCGCCATCATCCCGGAATTCATCGGCACCCATCCCAATCTCTCCGCCTGGCTCAATCGCCACGTCATGATCGCCTTTACTGCGATGATGCTGATGGCGGAGGCGTTGGGCTACGACACCTCCTCCACAGAAGGCTACGACGCGGAGAAGATCGGCCAGGCGCTCAACCTGCCCATGAGCTACGAAGTGGTGGCGCTGCTCGGCATCGGGCACCTGCAGGGCCCGGATAAATATGATGGCGGCCGCTTCAGCATGCAGCGCACGGTCTTCGAAGGCGAATACGGCAAGCCCATCAAACTGTGAGGCGAGCGACGGGGTGAGGCGCAGTCGCTACTCGGCGGGAAGCGTGAAACTGGGGTCCGTTGGTTCCTGGACGGACAGGTCGCGCTCCCAGCCCTCATTCTCGAGCTTCATGCTTTGAATGGCGACCGCGTTGCCGTTGGCGTCGAACTCACGAACAGCCCGGAACTCTGAAGGCCAGCAACGATAAATGTTGTACGCCAATACTTTCTGACCGGCTTCGTTGTACACCTCGAGAACAAGGTCCCTGCGAAAGTCCGTGGGCGAGACGTCCTGATGGCCCGTGCCGCCCTGCTGATCGTCGATCGTCGAGTTGTGATAGTCCCAGACCTTGTTGGCCCACTGCTGGAAGGCGACATCGTGCGTCACGCCGCGCTCCAGGGTGATCGCCGCGAACTCGCTCTGGCCGGGCATGCGGCGCGGACTGGAAGGATCGCCCCCGGACCGCCAGGTGACGACCTGCGTCGTGCGGTTCAGCCCGCTCACCTTCGACACGGCAGCCACATATTGGTCGTTCCACTTCACGCGAAACTTGTAGCTGTGATAAGGATCATAGCGATAAGTTGTTTTCGGAAACTCGGAATTGGTCGGCACAAGCCTGCTTTCTCTTCGGTCGTGAAGGTTCCCGGCTCACCCAGCACAAAGCCGAACCGAGTGCCAGAAGTATGCCTTCGCCCGCGGCCGTCTGGCAACTCGGTCCGTCCCAAACTTCCGCATAGCCGGTGATACGGCCAGAACGTCGCGTCGATGAGCGAGCTGGCGATTTGGCCGCACAACCAACACGGTTCAGGGACGCGAAGGGCGTTTCCCATTAGAAATCCACGTCGCATCACAGATCGCGCATTCAATCAATACTTCGGACGTCGATTGGCGTAACAGCGTAATAGAACGATACTCACGACTGGAATCCTGCTCAGCAACGGTTGGCGCAGGGCAAGATCGCTGTTCAATGAGGAACCAGGATGAAAAGGCTTTTCGGAGTTCTGGTGATTACCCTGTTCTTTGTCGGATCAAGTCAATCGCAAGCACAGTCAGATACACCAGGCGCGAGGGATCTTGATGCACGTGGCAACGAGGCCGCCACGCGAGGAGATTATGCTGCGGCGATGCATTTGTTTCAACAAGCAGCGGACCAGGGGTACGCACCAGCGCAAAGCGATATCGGATGGCTGTACGCCCGTGGCCTTGGCGTTCCGGAAGATCCTGAAGTGGCGGCGAGTTGGTATCTGAAAGCTGCAAACAGCGGTGATAGGCAGGCCCAAAGCAATCTTGGGTGGTCTTATCAAACTGGCATCGGAGTGCCCCAGGATTATGTCGAAGCCATGAAGTGGTATCGAAAAGCAGCAGAGCAGGGAGATAACCTGTCCCTGAATAATATTGGCTGGCTCTATTTGAATGGGATGGGAGTAAAGGAAGATCCAGTTGAGTCTATGCGTTGGTTTCAGAAAGCAGCCGATCAGGGATACGCGGCGGCTCAAGCCCAAATCGGGTGGTTTTATCTTGAGGGTTCAGTCGTCTCGAAGGACTACGCTGCAGCCTTGAAATGGTTCCGCCTGGCTGCCGAGCAGGGAGATCCTACCGGAGAGAATCAAGTTGGATGGATGTACCAGAACGGGTTTGGAGTGCCTCAGGATTTTTCACAAGCTATGACGTGGTACCAGAAATCTGCCACACAGGGTAACGACCATGCTGAATACAACATCGGCTGGATCTACGGTCACGTGCCTCCGCGTAATTATGAGGAAGCAAGAACGTGGTATCTGAAAGCTGCGGCTCAGGGGCACGCTACGGCCATGAATAATATTGGATTTCTTTATCAAAATGGTTTGGGTGTTGCCCAAAGCTATGCTGAGGCAGCCAGGTGGTATCGCCAGGGTGCTGCTGGAGGCGATCCCCGAGCGCAATTTCATCTGGGGTATCTTTACGACCAGGGTTTGGGAGTACCACAGGATGAAAACACGGCGTGCCAGCTAATGCAGCTGGCAGCATCTTCCGAAGATAGGGATGCCCTGAAATGGCTTTCTGAGCATCCTCAATCAATAGGCCTGTGTCGGCAATAATCCGGCCACTCTGATGCCTGATCCTGACCTCGCTGAAGCGCTTGAAGGACGATGTGCGCGAAGTGACCAACGGCATGGAGTGCGGCACAGGCCTCATCTTCAGCGATATGAAGGTTGGGGATACGGTCAAGGCATCCGTGACGGAGAAGACCGCCGCGGAGCTGACGGCTTCTTAACAACAGCCGCAACGCAGGCCTTCACGCCTGCGAGAAGCCTCCCCAATGAACGCGGCCTCAGTGACCCGAAGTCGGCGCCTGGTCGGTTCGAGTCAGCCGAAGATAATGGACATCCGCGATCCTCCCCGGACCCAGGGGAAGCATTCTGATCGCAAGCACGTCGCCCGAGTGGATAACCACGGGCTTGAGGTCAGCCGGAAGAGCCACCGGAGCGATCTGTCTGTCGCGGCGCCAGTCCCATGCCGGATCGGTGAGCACGCTGAAGGTGCACCGGATCTCGTCGGTACCCTCCACCGGTTGCGCCAACAGATCGTATCCAAACACCGCATGCAGGCGGTTGTACTGGATATAGAAGTGGAACCTCTGAGCAGACTTCGTCCCATCGATAGCCATCGCCTCGTTCCAGCCGGCGATCCGGTCAAAGTCAGGACTCCCATCCGGTACCCATTGGGAAAGGTCAATCAGCACCCCGTTCGCGTGGATGGTCCCATGTTCATAGCCGTCCGCATGCGCCGTCGCTGGAATCGCGGAAACAGGCTGATAGAAGGGTGAGTCGGCGTAGGTTTGGCAAGAGCCAGACAGCGGCAGGGCAAGGGACAACAGGAGAAAGTACCTCAGCATATCTATTCCTCCGAACATCAGACGCAGACGAGTGGATTTCGCTCAACCAAAGTACGGCTGTTCGCCGCTCAGCACGCCCGGCAATCACCTCTCCCGTAACCCTGTACTCTGTACCCTGTGAAGAGGGAATACCCCGAAGCCCCGATCGCCGGCGTTGGCGCGGTCATCGTCCGGAAAAATCCGGACGGAGACCACCAGGTTCTCCTCATCCGCCGTGGCCAGGAACCGCTGAAGGGCGAGTGGTCGCTCCCCGGCGGTGCGGTCGAGCTGGGCGAAACCCTCGAACAGGCCATCGGCCGCGAGGTCCTCGAAGAAACCGGCCTGATTGTCGATGTCGTCGACACCGTCAAAGCCTTCGACCGCATCTCGCGCGACGATGCCGGCCGCGTGCGCTACCACTATGTGCTGGTCGACTTCCTCTGCCGCGTCACCGGAGGCTCGCTCGCCTGTGCCACCGACGCCGTCGAGGCTCGCTGGGCGACCGCCGACGAACTCCAGGGACTCACGCCTCTCACCGTCGAGGTGATTCGTAAGGCGCTGGAAATGGCATCCTAGAAGGCGGGGGATCTGCGCACGACATGGCCACCGCCGCAACCACGCCAGTCAGAAAAACACGGCGCGCGTGGCGCACCCTTCGGCTGGTTCTCCTCAGCATCCTGGTTTTTCTCGTTGCCCTCGTCGTCTTCGCGTTCCTCCGCCCCCTCACGGTGCTCTGGATCGCCACCCAGACGCGCCTTCTCCTCTACGGCATCCACTCCGACTACACCACCATCCCCTTTGCCGCCGATCCTCATGTCCGCGTTCATTACTATGCCGGCGGAACCGGCTCGCCCGTCGTGCTCGTCCACGGCCTCGGCGGCCGCTCCGACGACTGGGCTAACCTCATGCCGCAGCTGGTCCGCGATCACCACCGCGTCTACGCGCTCGACCTGCCTGGCTACGGCCGCTCCGACTGGCCCGCCAACGCCGCCTACTCCATCCCGCAGCTTTCTGCCGCCGTCGAGGCCTTCATGGACAACCGCCACCTCGCGCGCCCCGATCTCGCCGGCTGGTCCATGGGCGGATGGATCACCATGCGCGTGGCCCTCGATGAGCCACAGCGCATCCGCCGCCTCGTGATCTTCGACAGCGCCGGCACCCGTTTCGACCTCAACTGGGATCCGGCGATCTTCGAGCCCGACACCCCGGCCAAACTCGATGCGCTCGACAAGCTGATCATGGCGGGTCGCCCGCCCCACGTCCCCGGCTTTATCCAGCGCGACATCTTCCGTTTCGTGCACAAACACGCCTGGGTCGTGCGCCGCAACATGGACGCAATGCTCACCGGCGATTCTCTGCTCGACGGCCAGCTCAGCGCGCTGACGATGCCGATGCTCATCGTCTGGGGCAAACAGGACCATCTCATCCCGATCTCCGCCGGCGCGGCGATCCACAAAGCGGTCCCGCAATCGGAGTTCGTCATCGTCGACGGCTGCGGGCATCTCGCGCCCAGCCTGTGCGCCGCGCAAATCGGGCCCGTCTTCAAAGGTTTCCTCGACGAGAGATCCCCCATCGGCGGCCAGCAGGCGGAGATCAAAAAGCCTTGATCGCCGCGCTTCCGCCATTCCGCTGCTTTCGCCGATCCTGAGAGAAATCCAATGTTGGGCCCGGGCCTCTGGTCGGCTTCCTGCTCCCACGAAGCGCGAGTTCTTCTGTGCGGCCGAGGAGCGCCCCTTGAGTCAATTCACCATCGTCGTGCCGGAATATACCGAGCGCTTTCGCTGTCTCGGACCGGATTGTGAAGACAACTGCTGCCACGGGTGGGTGGTGTCCGTCGATCGGGCTTCCCTGGCGAAATATCGCGCGCTGCCACCGGGCTCTTTGCGATCCCAACTCGACGTGTCGATCCTCATCGAACAGCCCGGCGACGGCCAACCAGCCTTCTCCGGCGCTGCTTCGATGCGGATGCTCCCGTCGGGAGAATGTCCCTTCCTCACTCAGGAGCGGCTCTGCCGCATCCATCAGGAAATGGGCGAAGCGTATCTCTGCGATACCTGCGCGCGCTATCCGCGCCTCGTCCATTGCATTGACCGCATCGAGGAGACCGCCCTCTCCTTGTCCTGTTCCGAAGCTGCGCGCCGGGTGCTCCTCGATCCCGAACTGCGCACCTCTCCGGTTCGCCACCTCGCGGTGCAGTGGAACCCGTCCGTGCAGTGCGGCGATCCGCTAAGAACCTTCTATTGGCCGATCCGCGAATTTGTCACCGGGCTCATCCTTGAACGCAGCTACGCTCTTTGGCAGCGACTGTTTCTGCTCGGCATTTTCTGTCAGCGTCTCGACGCGATCGCCAGCAATCAGGACAAGCGGACATTTCCGCAATTCCTCGGCGACTTCTCTGCCGTCATTGCTGCGGGCAGCCTCCGCGAGCCCATGGAACGCATCCCCGCCAACCCAGGCCTGCAGCTGCAGCTCGTCCTTCAGCTCGTGCAGCTTGGGGTGGCAGGCGCCGCGGGACATCCCCGGCTCGCCGCCTGCCTCGCCGATTTCAACACCGGCATCGGATATGCCGAGGGCGGCACCTTCGATAGCCAGATCGCGGCCTATTCTGCGGCCTGCACCGAGACCTTCGAGCCTTTCTTCCGCGAGCATCCGTGGATCCTCGAGAACTATCTGTTCAACGAATTCCGAGGCTGGGCCTTTCCCTTTGGGGAAGCCATCTTCCAGCCCGAAGGCGCCTTCGACTTCATGGCTTCCTTCGCGCAGCTTGCCGTTCGTTTTGGGATTCTCAAGGGCCTGCTCATCGGAGTCGCGGGCGCGCACGGCGCTGCGTTCTCTGCCGATCACGTGATTCAGACGGCTCAGGTCGCGACGCGCCACTTCGAACACAGCCGCGCGTTTCTCGATGCCAGCTATGACTTTTTGCAAACCAACAAACTCGCAGACATAGCCGGGCTCACAGCGCTGCTGCGCAACTAACGACCGATGCGCAGCTTACTGACTTGGCTCCACCCGACGCATTTGCTGCTGCAGTTGATCGCAGAACGCCCGATACTTCCGCACATATCGGAAATCCGCGAACAGCGTCCCCGCCGCGACAAGCATCCAGACCAGCAGAATCCATCGGCTCCGCTTATCGGGAAACCGCCCCATCTGCCGGAAACAAATTGAAATGAGGAACGCAGCCAGGGTGGCCAGCACGGTCAGCGGCGCGAGCGAATCGCAGTGCACCTCGGACTCGAGGATCAGCCACGTCGACGCACCTGCCGTAAA
Organism: uncultured Acidobacteriaceae bacterium; assembly: GCA_963796895.1. Classification (GTDB taxonomy): domain Bacteria; phylum Acidobacteriota; class Terriglobia; order Terriglobales; family Acidobacteriaceae; genus Palsa-343. The sequence continues at coordinate 549,847 of CAWCNN010000006.1, read as the reverse complement.
CAGCGCAATCGCGCCGGTGATATAGATGCGCGACCGCTTCGCCGGCCTCCGCTGATCGGCGGCCGCCGGTTGCTTCCCGCTGATCGAGGATGTTTGGCCCACCGCGCTTTACCCGATTATGACCGCTGTCGTCCTGCGTTATTGGCAAAAGCTGCGCGACTAGGAAACCAGTTCGACCTTTTCCAGCTTGATGCGGTCGCGACGAACGTGGGCCAGATCGTACTGCGCCTGCTGCACAAGCCAACTCTCGGCGCTGCCGCCAAAAACAGCTTCAAGCCGGACCGCCATTTCCGGCGAAATGCCGCGTTTTCCATTGACCAGTTCGGAGAGTGTGTTGCGCGTGACTCCAAGAGCAGACGCGGCGCCAGTAATGCTCAAATGCAGCGGCTCGATGCACTCCTCGAAAACAACCGTGCCCGGATGCGGCGGATTCTTCATCGGCATGGGGCAATCTCCGTATTAGTGGTAATCGACATAATCCACATCGTGGGCATCTCCCTCGTCAAAGAGGAAAGTGACGCGCCAGTTGGCGCGAACGGTCACGGCATGAAAACCCTTGCGTTCACCTTTGAGCCGGTGAAGCCGAAAACCCGGCAGGTCCATGTCCGCAACGGTACGAGCCGCGTCAAGCCTCGCTAGGATGTTCTGCAATTTGCTCACATGTTCCGCATTGACACCGCCCGGGTCATCGTCCTGATACAGGCGCTTCAGCCCTCTATGACGAATCGACCGGATCATCGCCGACTGTAACCCGTCACGTGGCGGATGTCAAACGCCCTTGCCGGCCGAATGGGCCTTGCCACGTTACCCTGTCCCTCAGAATCCACCCTTGCCAATATTCATACTCGCCGGCAGCGGGTTCCGCTCGTCGATATACGACTCGATCGTCTTTTCCAGAATCCCCTTCGATGCCAGGATGAACTCGATGGCGTCGCGCGCCGCGCCGTGCCCACCCTCATGCGGCGTCACCCAGTGCGCCTCCGCCTTCACGTTCTCGCGCGCATTCGCTACCGCCACCGCAAACCCCACCTCCCGCATCACCGGCAGATCGATCACGTCATCCCCCACATACGCGATCGCATCGAGGCCGATCTGCTCCTTCTCCATGATCTCCCGCACCGCCTGCATCTTGTACGACTGCCCCATGAACACGTAATCCAGCCGCAGATCGCGCGCCCGCAGCGCCACCGTCTCCGAAATGCGCTTGGTGATGATGCCGCACTTGATTTGAGCCAGCTTTGCCAGGCTGATTCCCGTGCCGTCGTGCGCGTTGAAGCCCTTCGCCTCCACCATGCTCTGCGACGCGATCGCGTAGCCGCCCTTGCTCTCCATCTGCGCAGCGTGCTCCGCAGTGGCCGTACTGGGCGCCGGAGCAGGGAAGAGCCAGATCCCGCCGTCGGTCAGCACTCCGTCCACATCGAAAAGAATCAGCCTGACCTTGCAGGCCCGCGCGCCTGCGCTCGGCGAATAGGAAGTCGTCATATACCCGCATTGTAACGAGTGCCGTCCGGGTGCCTGCGCTTGTTCCGCCCTGGTCCGGCTTCGTGAGCCGTATCACCGGGACCGTACCGGCTGCGCGCTAGAATATGCAGATGCGTTGTCTTCGGTTGCGTGGAGCGGGCCAGGCATGAAGCGCCTCTGGCGTCTGCTCTACTACGCTCGCCGCTACGCCCTCCAGGCATTTTCGGCGGTCGTTCTCGCTGCCGGCGTCGGCTTGCTCGATGCCTTCCGCGTCCTGCTCATCGGCCCCATCTTCGACAACGTCCTCGACCCCGCCGCCGCCCACCGCGCCAACAAAACCCAGCTGCTCGGCTCCATCGGCGCCCGCTGGCACCTCCACATCACGCCGCAGATCCTGGTGCCCTCGTTCCTCCACATCAAAAATGACTGGGGCGTGATCGCCTTCGCCTTTGTGGCCGCAACCCTGCTCAAGGGCCTCTGCGACTACGCCGGAACCTACCTCGCGAACTACGCCGGATTCGGCATGATCACCGACATGCGCGACGACCTCTACGAGGCCATCCTGCGCCGCTCGGTTGCGTTCTTCCAGAAGCACACCACCGGATCGCTGCTCTCGGCGCTCATCAACGACATCGAGCGCGTCCAGTACGCCACCTCCACCATCCTGTCGGATTTCCTGCAGCAGGTCTGCACCCTGGCCTGCATGGTGATCATCGTCATCGCCCTCGGCGGCCGCCTCGCCTGGGTGCTGCCTGCCTTCGGCGCCATCGCCGCCTGGTCCATTATCCGCATCGGCCGCGATGTCCGCCGCACCACCCGCCGCGGCCAGGACAAACTCGCCGACATCCAGAACATCCTTCACGAAACCATTACCGGCAATCGCATCGTGAAGGCCTTCAACATGGAGTTCTGGGAGCTCATTCGCTTCCGCCAGGCAGCGAAGAAACTCTTCCGCGCCAACCTCCGCTCCGTGCGCGCTCAGGCCATCACCTCGCCTTTGATGGACTTCATCGGCGCCGTCGCCATCGCGGCACTCCTCTGGGTCGGCCGCAACGAAATCGGCCACGGCGCTATGGCCGAAGGCACCTTCTTCGCCTTCATCGTCGCGCTCTTCAAGATGTACGACCCCATCCGCCGCTTCGGCACCTACTACAACAACTTCCAGCAGGCCGCCGGCGCCTCCTCCGCCATCTTCGACTTCATGGACGATCAGGACGAAGTCCGCGAAGCCAAACATCCGCCGCATCCTCAAAGGATTCAAGGACAGCATCCAGCTGGAGCACGTCAGCTTCTGTTATCGCGAAGGCGAGCGCGAAGGCCCCCCCATCGTGCTCGGCGACATCGACCTCACCATCCATCGCGGCGAGGTCGTCGCCCTCGTCGGTCCCAGCGGGGCAGGAAAGTCGACCCTCGTCAATCTCATCCCCCGCTTCTTCGACGTCACCGGCGGCCGCATCCTCATCGACGGCATCGACGTTCGCCAGGCCAGCCTCAATTCGCTCCGCGCCCAGATCGGCAAGGTCACCCAGGAAACCATCCTCTTCAACGACACCGTTCGCAATAACATCGCCTACGGCCAGCCCGACGTTCCCCTCAGTCGCGTTGTCGAAGCTGCCAAAGCCGCCCTCGCCCACGACTTCATCGAGCGCATGCCCGACGGCTATGACACCGTCATCGGTGAAAAGGGGTTCCGCCTCTCAGGGGGCGAACGGCAGCGGCTGGCGATCGCACGCGCCATCCTCAAGAATGCTCCCGTGCTCATCCTTGATGAAGCCACCTCCGCTCTCGATGCCGAGAGCGAATCCCTCGTTCAGGTCGCGCTGGCCAACCTCATGACCGGCCGCACCGTCATCGTCATCGCCCATCGCCTCTCCACCATTCGCCGAGCCAACCGCATCGTCGTCCTCGAACAGGGCTGCATCACCGCCATCGGTTCCCACGAAGAACTGCTCCAGACCTCGCCCACCTATCAGAAGCTCTACCGCCTGCAGTTCATTGATATGGGAGAAGGCAATGGCAATGGCCACCACTATCACGAGAACCAGGGCAGCCTTTTCGGTGGCAACGAGCCCGAGGGCGCCGGCGGCAGCCTCGAAGAAACCGTACCTCCGGCGCCTGAATCCTCCTTCACAGGTAAGATCAACCGATGAGCCCGGCGAAGCCTCCCACGAAGATCGACAAGGCATCCGCGCAACCCGCGACTCCCCCGGCCAACACCGCGCAACAACCCGTCTATTCCATGACAGGATTCGCCCGCATTGCCGGCCGCGTCTCCGAAACCCTCGGCTTCTCGCTCAGCCTCAAGAGCGTGAACCACCGCTTCCTCGATCTCCACATGCGGCTGCCCAGCGGCGCTGAAGCCATCGAGATCCACCTGCGCCGTGTGCTCAAAGAGAAACTCCGCCGCGGCCACGTCGAAGTCACCCTCAGCCTCGAGCGCACCCAGAAAGCTGAAGCCGGTTACGACCACGCCCTCGTCTCCGCCTACATCGAGGCCTTCCGCGCCGCTGCTCTCGAACACAACCTCAAAGCCGAGCCCGACCTCAACTCTGTCTTCCGCCTCCCCGGCGTTCTGCTCGCCGAATCCCGCAGCAGCGAAGACGAGATGAAGTCTCTGGAAGAAGCCGTCCTCCGCGAAACCGACGCGCTCATCGCCGCTTTGCAAACCATGCGCGCCCAGGAAGGGTCTGTTCTGGCGAACGAAATGCGCGCGGGCATGGAGCGCCTTCGCCTTCTGGTGGATGAAGCCGCGACGCTCCGCGAAAAAGTGCAGCAGGCGTACTTCGAGCGCCTCAACCAGCGCATGAAAACCATGCTCGACGGCGGCTTCGACAAAGACCGCATCCTGCAGGAAGCTGCGCTCATCGCCGAACGCAGCGACGTCGAAGAAGAAGTCACGCGCCTGCGCACCCACATCGATCACTTCATCGGCCTGATCGAGCAGGGCGGGGAAGTGGGCAAGAAGCTCGATTTTCTCTTGCAGGAGATGAATCGCGAGGCCAACACATTGCTGTCCAAAACCAGCGGCGTCGCCGGCAACGGCACCCGCATTACCGAAGCGGGCCTCGGCATGAAGTCGGAGATTGAAAAAGCCCGCGAGCAGGTACAGAACTTAGAGTAGTAGCGAGCACGAACCAACCGGAGGCGAACGGAAATCTTGTCAGGCATCCTCTTCATCATTTCGGCGCCGTCCGGGTCGGGTAAATCGACCATCGTGAATCAACTGCGTTCGCTGGTCAGCGGCCTTGAATTCTCTGTCTCCTGGACCACCCGCGGCCCCCGCGGCTCCGAAGTCGACTCCCGCGAATACCACTTCACCACCCGCGAGCACTTCGAGGAGATGATTCGCAACGACGAATTCCTCGAATACGCCCAGGTCTTCGACAACTACTACGGCACCGCTAAATCCACCCTGCGGGAGGCCTTTGCCAGCGGCAAAGACCTGCTCCTCGACATCGATGTGCAGGGCGCCGCGCAGGTTCGCGACCGCTGTCCCGACGCGGTCTCCATCTTCCTCATGCCGCCTTCGCCCGAGATCCTCGCCACCCGCCTGCGCAACCGTTCGCGCGCCGAAGGCACCGTCCGGGAAGAGGTGATTGAGCGCCGCCTCGCCAAGGCTAAGCAGGAGATTGAGAATTACCGCGACTATGGCTATATTCTGGTCAACGACATCCTGGACCGCGCAGTGGAAGAAATGGCCGCTATCGTGGCCGCCGAACGTATCCATCACGGACACGATCCCGGCAGCGGCGGAGCGGACCGCGAACGAGTCCTGCGCATTGCCAATGGCTGCCGTCAGGCGAATTCCGAGGCCCGCATCAGGCCGGTGTTAGAGGCCTTCGGCGTCCCGGTTCCCGCTGCCCGGCCGTGAGGGGTGCCTGGAGAAGTTCTGGAGGTAGGACGTCATGAGTATCGAAAAAGAGTACGACAGCAATTTTCGCTATGTCCTGGTAGCCGCCCGCCGCGCCCGCCAGCTGCAAAACGGAGCCGAGCCCATGGTTCCCAGCCATTCCCGCAAGGCCTGCCGCGTCGCGCAGGAGGAAATTGCCGCCGGCAAGATCACTTACGTCAAGAAAGAAGACGCGCCCACCGTGCGTCCTGAAGTCGACGGAGCCGACATCCCCAAGTTCGCGCTCGTAGGTTTTGGACATCGCCGCAAATCCGGATTGCCCGGGGCTCGCATCGGAGACGCGGTTTTAAGCGCCTCCGGCGTTAGCGCCGTCTGTCCTGTGCGCCGAATGTCCGCTGTACCCCACACCCTCCACCCTGTACCCTGTACTCATGAAGGTCACAGTCGGCGTCACCGGCGGCATCGCTGCCTACAAATCCGCGGAGCTGGTTCGCGATCTGCAAAAGCACGCCCTCGACGTGCACGTCGTGATGACTGCGGCCGCGCAGCAATTCATCGCGCCGCTCACCTTCGCCGCCCTCACTGGCCACAAGGTCATTACCGGCCTCTGGATCCACGGAAGGCTCCGGCCACGAGGGGAAGCGGCGCGGCTCCGTCGAGCACATCGACGCCGCGCAGTCCACGGACGCGCTCGTCATCGCGCCCGCCACCGCCGACATCCTCGCCAAATTGGCCCACGGCATCGCCGACGACTTCCTCACCACCATGTTCCTCGCCACCACCGCGCCGGTCATTGTCGCGCCTGCCATGAACGTGAATATGTGGAACCACCCCGCGACCCAGGCGAACCTCGAAACCCTCGCCAACCGCCATGTCCGCATCGTCGCGCCGGATAGCGGCTATCTCGCCTGCGGCATGGTCGGAGCCGGACGGCTCGCGGAAAACAGCGCCATCGTCGAAGCCGTACTCAGCTGTCCTCCACCACCGCAACGACCTCACCGGCGAAACCATGCTCATCACCGCCGGAGGCACGCGCGAAGCCCTCGACCCGGTTCGCTTCCTCGGCAACCGCTCCAGCGGCAAGATGGGTTACGCTATGGCCGAAGCCGCGCAGCGCCGCGGCGCCCGCGTCATTCTCGTCTCCGCGCCTACCGCTTTGCGTCCGCCCGCGAATGTCGAAGTCGTCCCCGTCGTCACCACGCAGCAGATGCGCGACGCCGTTCTCGGCCGGCTCGACCAGGCCACCATCGTCATCAAAGCCGCGGCCGTCGCCGACTACCGTCCCCGCGCCCAGGCCGATCAGAAATTGCGCCGCAGCGGCCCGCTCACCCTCGAGCTCGAGCCCACCGAAGACATTCTGGCCGCGGTGGTCGAGCAGCGCCGCCCCGGCATGCTGGTCGTCGGCTTCGCCGCGGAGACCGAAGACGTGCTTGCGCATGGCCGCGACAAGCTGCTGCGCAAGGGCGCCGACGCCATCGTGCTGAACGACGTCTCCCGCGAAGGCGTCGGCTTCGATTCCGACCGCAACGCAGTCACGTTCCTCACCCGCGACCGCTCCATCGAGCTGCCGGAGATGACCAAGCGCGAGCTGGCCGACCAGATCCTCGACGAGATCCTCACGCTGCGCCGTCCCGCGCACAGATCCTCTCGGAGTCCGATACCGATCTCTCCCTCAGCATTGGAGAACAGGCTTGACGGCGCGCCTCTCCCCGGAAACCGAAGAAGCTCTGCGCGCCCGCATCGGCTATTTCCGCGATCTCGGCGTCTTCGATTTCTACCGCCGCGAAGGCTGCGTCGAGCGGAACCATAATTGAAACAGAAGTTGTTACAGAAATGGCCGGCAGTCGCCGAATCCGTAACGGTACCGGTTACAGAAGAAGCTTCCGCGGCTCATCCCCGCCGTATTCCGTGCCGACGAAGATCTGGAGACCGCCGAAGAGATGCCCCCAAAGCAAGCCCGCCCGCAGCCCCTGCCCGTCCTCACCGAACCCGCGGCCCTGGTCGCTCCCAAAGATCGCGCAGCCGCTCTGCAGGCCATTCGCGAAGACATCGGCGATTGCACGCGCTGCGCTCTCCACAAAGGCCGCCACACCATCGTCTTTGGCGATGGCGATCCCAACGCGCGCCTCGTGTTTGTGGGCGAAGGTCCTGGCGCCGACGAAGACGCCCAGGGTCTGCCGTTCGTCGGCCGCGCCGGCCAGCTCCTCAACAACATGATCGATGCGATGGGCCTGCGCCGCGACCAGGTCTACATCGCGAACATCGTGAAGTGCCGCCCGCCGCAGAACCGCGTCCCCGAGCCGGTCGAGGCGAACACCTGCGCGCCGTTTCTCTTTCGCCAGATCGACGTGATCCGTCCCGAAGTCCTCGTCGCCCTCGGCGCTACCGCCGCGACCTATCTGCTGGGCGGCAAGAGCCCGCTCGCCGCGCTGCGCGGCCGCATCCATCAGGTGCGTGGATCAAAACTCATCGTGACCTATCACCCCGCGTATCTGCTGCGCGATCCGCGCCAGAAGAAGGAAGCCTGGGCAGATTTGCAGATCGCGATGGCGGAGTTAGGCCTGAAGGCGCCCGCAAAAAGCCAGTAGCGGGTAGCCCGTCGCAGGTAGCCCCAACCGCTGGTGTTCCGACCAGATGATCTGGGGCCTCTCGCGAACCGGTGCCGCGTCAGCGGCACGACGGTAGAAGCCCCGGCCTTCAGGCCGGGGAACAGGCGGCTGGAAAAACTTCGGCCTTTAGGCCCGGAAACCTTCAGGCGGTCACGGTACTCGGATCTCGACGGTCGGCAAACCCGCTACAGGCTACTGGCTGGAACCGCTCACTCCATCAGCGGCTCTTCACCACGGCAGCGCATTGCCAAGATGAATGTACGCCCCCGTCGGTCCATCGTCGGGCAGCGTCGCCAGCGCCACGCTGGTCTTCGCGCCCTCCGGAATCTCCATCGGTGCGGCGTCGGTCCCCATATCCGTCTTCACCCAGCCCGGATGTGCCGAGTTCACCTTGATCTTCGTGTCTTTCAGCTCGTGTGCCAGATGCACGGTGAACGAATTCAGCGCCGCCTTCGACGCATCGTACGCAAACGCCTTGGCGTTATAGATCGGCGAATTCGGGTCCGCATGCAGCGTGATTCGACCCCAGAATGCTCGACAGATTCACAATCCGCCCCGCCGGCGCTTTCCGGATCAGCGGCAGCAGCGTCTGCGTCAGCTGCACCGCGCCAAAGAAATTCGTGTCGAAGGTTTCATGCAGCACTTCGGCGCTGGTGCTGCTGGTCCGGTTGCCGCCCATGAAATTCTCTTTCGAAACACCCGCGTTGTTGATGAGGATGTCCAGCTTCCCATACTTCTGCTCGAGATACTTGTGGACCTCTTTGTAGTCCGCTGCCTGGGTGATGTCGAACTTCACCGCCTCCGCATCGACGCCATCGGCCTTCAGCTTTTCCACTGCCGCCTTGCCATTGGCCAGATCCCGCGACCCGATCACGACCCTGATCCCCAGCTTGCCCAACTGACGCGCAGTTTCCAGCCCCAATCCCTTGTTGCCTCCGGTGATAAACGCCACTTTCTCTGCTGCCATCGAATTTCCTCCGTCCCCATCTGATTCCCCGAACCGTCTCCGGGATTCACCGCAAGCCCGCGTTTTCCGGAACTGCTCCTCGTCCTTCTCCCTTCCGCCTTCTCCCTTCCGCCTTCTCCCTTCCGCCTTCTCCCTTCCCCTTCTCCCTTCTTCCACCTCCCAGCCGGCTTCCTTCTGTTACGCTCCCGAAAAGACCTGATGCCCGCCTTCTGCGATGTCGCCCTGCCGGTCCCGCTCGACCGGTCCTTCACCTACTCCGTCGGCGACCTCACCCCTTCCGCCGGCGCGCGCGTCCTCGTTCCTTTCCGTAACGAGAAACTAGCCGGCGTCGTGGTCCGCCTGCACGACGAGCCCCCTCCCGTCGAAACCAAACCGCTCCTTGCCATCCTCGATGACGAGCCCGTGATCACGGCCCGAGCTGATGGAACTCGCCCTCTGGATCGCGCAGTACTACCTCGCGCCCATCGGTGAAGTGCTGCGCTCCATGCTGCCGCTCGCCGGCGAAGTCCGCCGCCACGTCCTCTATCGCATCACCGACCTCGGCCGCCTCGCTCTGCTCTCCGCCGCCGAGCAGGGATCGTCGCGCCGATCGCGCCTCTCGCCCGAAGAGCAGGACCGGGAGTACGCCGTCCTCAACGAACTCGAATCCGGCGAAGCGGTGCGCGCCATCGCGCTTGCGCTCGGCCACCAGGCGCCTCGATTCGCCTGCTCCAGGGCATGTTCCGCAAAAAATGGATCACGCGCGAGACCGCTGCCGAAGCGCTCGCGATGCGCGCCGCACCGTTCGCTACGCTGTGCTCGTCCCCGATGTCCGCTTGCCCAAGCTCAACGACAATCAGCAGGCCATCCTCGCCGAACTCGCTGCAGCCGACGGCGAGCTGCCCGTCGCCGAGCTGCGCCGTCTCGAAGTCCCCGCCTCCACGCTCGCCACGCTTGTCCGCAAGAATCTCGTCCGCATCGAAGAGCGCCCCGGCGGATTTCCATCTGACGCACCTGCACGCCTTTGCTACGCCCGAGCACGAGCTCAACCCCGCGCAACTCGACGCGCTCGACACCATCACCATCGCCGCCGCTTCGAAGGAATTCCGACCGCTGCTCCTGCACGGCGTTACCGGATCAGGAAAAACGGCCGTGTACCTGGCCGCCATGCGCCGCACCCTCGACGCCGGCCGCACCACGATTCTCCTGGTTCCTGAAATCGGCCTCACCCCGGCGATGGCCGCGCAGCTCCACCACGCCTTCGGATCCGAGGTCGCGCTGCTGCATTCCGCGCTTACGCCCGAAGAGCGCGGCGAGCAGTTGCACCGCATTCGCAAAGGGGAGGCTCGCGTTGTGGTCGGCACGCGCTCCGCCATCTTTGCACCGGTCGGCGAATCTCGGCCTCGTCATCGTCGATGAGGAGCACGACTCCAGCTACAAGCAGGAATCCACGCCGCGCTACAACGCCCGCGATGTTGCCGTGATGCGCGCGAAACTCGCCAACGCCGCTGTTGTTCTCGGATCAGCGACGCCCTCGCTCGAAACCTGGCACAACGCCGCCACCGGCAAATATCAGCTCATTCAAATCGCCGAGCGGGTCATGGATCGCCCGCTCCCCGCGGTTCGCCTGATCGATATGCGCCGCGAGTTCCAGGAAACCGGCGAAGAGCGTCTCTTCTCGCGAGCCCTGATCGCCGAAACCCAGGCCACTCTCGATCGCGGAGAGCAGGCCATCATCCTGCTCAACCGCCGCGGCTACTCCTTCGTCGTGCTCTGCCGCGCCTGCGGCGCCAAACTCGAGTGCGAGAACTGCTCCATCGCGCTCACCTATCACAAGGCCATCGTCGCGGGCGACGATGCGCGCCACCGGTGCGCGCCTGGAATGCCACTACTGCGGTTACAAAAAGACCGTGCCGAAACTCTGCCCGGCCTGCGAGAGCGAGCATCTCTACTTTCTCGGCGCAGGATCGCAGCAGGGCGAAGAGCGCCTCCAGGAAATCTTCCCCGGTGCGCGCATCGGCCGCATGGACCGCGACACCGTACGCGGGCGCGGCGATATGGAACGGCTGCTCGTCCGCCTCCATTCGGGCGAGATCAACCTGCTGGTCGGCACGCAGATGATCGCCAAGGGCCACGACATCCACGGCGTCACGCTGGTCGGCGTTGTCGGCTGCGACTACGCGCTCGGCCTGCCCGATTTCCGCGCCGCCGAGCGCGTCTTCCAGCTCCTCACCCAGGTCTCGGGGCGCGCCGGACGCGGCGAGCTTCCCGGGCAGGTCATCGTGCAGACGTACCATACCGACCACTACGCGATTCAGCTCGCCGCCGCGCACGACTACGCCGGCTTCGTCGAAAGGGAACTGAAGTTCCGCCGCCTGATGCACTACCCGCCCTACGCAGCGCTCGCCAATATCCTGCTGCACAGTCAGCGCCTCGAAGAAGCCGCCGCGTGGGCCAACACCCTCGGCCGCTGGTGCCACCAAACCACACTGCGCAATGTCCGCGTTCTCGGTCCTGCCACCGCGCCCATCGCAAAGATCAAGCGGATCTACCGCTTCCACCTCGTGATGAAAGGCGAAACCCGCGCCGCGCTCCAGAAAGCCCTCCGCGCCCTGCTCGCCCACGCAGAAGAGGCGCAGATCCCGCGCGCGCACCTCGTCATCGACGTCGATCCTGTGAATCTCATGTGATGCGGGGGCACGGATACTCCGAAGGGTCCGCACGGCCGAGTGGAAGCCGTCACGAGTAGATATACATTGGAGACTGGAGCAGTTTGAGCGGATTTGGTATGTCGACGGAAGATGACACGCGTCAAATGGGAAAAACCCGCGGGGGCGGCCTCCTCGGTGTGATCCGGAAAAGAACCGCAATGTACACCGGTGAACGCAGTCTCTCTGCTGTGTCCCACTTCCTCAGTGGGTACCGGTTTGCTCAGGGTGCCGGTCAAGCCCTTCAATTCGATCTTCCGCCTGATTTCCACGAGTGGGTCGCATACAGACTTCACTTTCAAGAATCCACAACCGGGTACCGTCGGATGATTCTCGACCGTTTCCCCGAGGAGAGCGTGGCGCTGGATCGATTCTTCGAGTTGCTCGATGAACATGGGGCTCGGCAGGAGAGCGTTGTCGCGACGATAAAAGGCCATGGTCCAGCCGTATTCAAGATGGAGCACGGCAGCCGAGAGACAAAACGACATGCAAAGTTGGCTGAACAGATCAGACTCGTGGTTTACACGGAGGACCCGGGCTTTTTCCTGATTCACGACGATCAAACTGCGGAGTACCCTCGAAGGAATCTGTTCTGTCCATCGCTGTCCGGGCTCATGAAGCCGTACACGCATGACGCGGACTACGTAAAAGTTATCGACCAGGATCGATACAATCGCCTGCTCCAGGAAGACGAAGCATTCGTACTGCAAATTCGACAAGAGAGAGCGCGTCAGAAATAGGCAGTCGGATCGCAGGCGCTCTTTGCCGATGTATGACTGGCTCTCCCGGAGGAACTGAGACTGCGAAGGTTCGCGGTTGACGACAAACCACTCAGAACGTCAGAACGCACCAGTAGAATCGGTGATGATTCGGCATTTGATCTCAAACAGGAGTCCGAACATGCGCCTCTCTGTTGCGCTTAATGGAGAACACCAGCTAACCGCTTCGGTCGAAGGATCGGGTTATCTCAACGCCCATTTGAATATGCGGAATTTTCCCAAAGATCAGGACTTCAGCAAACAATTGCGGGTTAACGCCGTCGACACTTCCGAGCCCCGCGAGAACCTACGCATGAACTGGGAAAAGATCAGCCTGTCCGAAGGTGACGTCATCGAAATCCGAATTCTTGGGGACGGTACCGGTGATCCTCCCACCCAGCAAACGAAGTCGAGCGACGACCCCAGGAACCTCCTGACCCAATATGAACTCGCGGAGGAAGTGATCAATGTAATCGCTGAATGCGAAAAAAGGTTGTGGGAGTTGACGGAGAGGGCGCAGGAGAGCGAGCCAAAAGAAGAATTTGAGAAGTTCCGCCGCGCTGTGGGAGAAGTTATATATGTGCACGGGGCTCTGCTGTATCCGATCTACCGACGCCACAAGAAGCTAATTCCGAAGGAACTGGAAGGCGATCTTCTGTAGGCCCGACCCAGCAGCCGTCTGGACGGGAGGCAGACTTTCCGCTCGTCGATCGACAACTTCGAACTGTAACCGGCTACCCGGAATCTGCAGGCGGACCGAGGCAGAGAAGCAACGCAGATCCTTCGTCGCCAGGCTCCTCAGGATGACAGTCTCGTGGGTGATGGCGGTTTGTGCCGCAAAGGCCGCCTCTCCGGAAGTCACCCCCTTTGCCGTACTCTGATTCCGTGCACCTCCTCTTCATCTGCAGTCGCAACCGCAGGGGAACCCCAACCGCCGAGGTTGTATTCTCCTCTCATCCGGGCGTCGAGACCGCATCGGCGGGGACCAGCCAGGATGCGGAGAACCCTTTGTCGGCGGATCTGGTTGAATGGGCGGATGTGATCTTCGCCATGGAATCCGTTCACAAGCGCAGGTTGAATCAAAAATTCGGTCGTTTGCTGCAGCAGGGGCGAGTCATCGTTCTCGGCATTCCCGATCACTATGGAATACATGGATAAGCAATGGGTCGCCGCGCTTCAACAGGCAGTGACGCCGCATCTGTGACGCACCGGAGAATCCAGCCGATGGGATACCTCAGCGAAGAAAAAGTCCACCCGCTACTCACGTATGAAGCCCTGATCCCTGCGGTCGAGCGAGCTCTGATGCATCTTTCCACGGGAAAAATCCAGCAGCCGGTCCGCACTGTCCTCCGGGTCGCCGAGCAGGAAGGCTTCTTCGCGCTCATGCCTGCTGTCGGCGACGACCTCATAGGCGTTAAGCTCGTGACCTTCTACGAGCGCAACACCGCACTGCCGACCCACCAGGCCGTGATCCAGTTGCTCGACGCCAAAACCGGCGAACCGCTCATCGCCATGGATGGCCGCCTGATCACGGAGATGCGCACCGCCGCCGTTTCCGCCATCGCGACCCGCCTCTTCGCAGCGAAAGACGCCCACACCCTCGCCATCCTCGGGAGCGGCGTCCAGGCCCGATCCCATCTGAAAGCGCTGCTGCTGGTCCGGAACTTTTCCGAGGTCCGCGTCTGGAGCCGCACCCCGGCCCACGCCGAGCGTTTCGCCACCGAATTCGGCCTCCGAACCACGCCCACTCCCGAGGCCGCCGTTCGCGGAGCCGATGTGGTTGTCGGCGTCTCCAGCGTCCGCGAACCCCTGATCCGCGGCGCATGGCTCGCACCTCACGCTCTGGTCTGCGCCGTGGCGGTCGTCACCCCCGACCGGCGCGAGCTGGACGACGCCGCGATGAATGCCGCCATCGTCGTCGAGTCCCGCGAGGCCGCGCTGCGCGAATCGGGCGACATCATGGGTTCACACCGGCCGATCTACGCCGAACTCGGCGAAATTCTTGCGGGGACCAGGCCCGTCCCCACCGGCCGCGTCGTCTTGAAATCGCTCGGCGTGGCTGCCTGCGATCTGGCTGCCGCCGGCGTGGTCTGGCGCGCGCTCCAGCGCACCGCAAATGCTTGAAACTAAAGTAACGTGGCAGGGTCCCCTACCCTGAAAATGCTACAGACAGCTGCACCCTTTGGGGCGCATCCTTCTTGACGGCACCGTGCAGGAGGTGTCATTGCGTGCGGAAGCTCTCCCTCGCCTTCGTCGCTGCTCTTCTGTGCCTGGGGAATCTTGTCTCCGCGCAGACCGCCGGGGCTCAGAGACCCGGGTCCAACTCCGACCGCTGTGCCTCCGCTTCTGACGACGGTCGCCCAGATTCGAGCGCTTGGCCGGTGGCCAGGCTGCCCTTGGTCTCCCCGTCGAACTCCACGCCATTCTTACCTACTACGTGCCCGGGGAAGGGCAGATCTTTATCCAGGATGCGACCGGCGGAATCTACGTGGCTCCTCCTGCCCAATCCGCTCCGACCTTAAGCCGGGAGACGCCATCCTCGTTCGCGGCACAACCGTTCCCAGCTTCTCCAGCCAACGTGAAAGCCAGCGAATGAGCCTCGATCACCCCGCGCAATTTCCTGTGCCGGTTGCACTCTCGTGGCGCGATCCTGACCGGATCAACGACTGCCGCTACGTCACCATTACCGGTGTTGTCCGCTCTGCAACTCTGCAGGCTTCCACCGGGCAATATTCGCAGGGAGCCGCGTGCTGCCAGCGCGGGGACTGGCGCCCGCCGAAATCGCCGGCGATCGCAAACTCGGCAGTCCCGCGCCCTACCTGCTGATCGATCTGCAGATGGAAGGCGGCTCCGTGCGCGTCCACCTGGAAGAATGCAGGGTGTCGATCCGCTCAGCCTGCTGGATGCAGACGTTAGCCTCGACAGGCACCGCCGGCGGTTTCTTCGACGGCAAATTCCAGCAGACCGGGGCAGAGCTGTGGGTCAGCAGCGCACAGCACATGCAGGTTCTCAGCGCGCCGGCGGCAATCCGGCGGCGCTTCCGCTGACTCCACATCGACCCGCTCTGTCCGGCTCCTTTGTGCGCGACCAGAGCCAGAGCATCCACGTGCGCGGCAGCATCACGCTCTACCAGCCGGGCCTGGAAATGGTGCTGCAGACGCCGCATCGTCAGACCGGTCCAGGTCAATTCCTTCGAGCAGTCTCCGCTCACCATCGGCCAGGTGGTCGATGTTGTCGGCTTTCCCGATCCGCATCGATTTTCCGAGGTCGCTGACAGGCCAACGTGCTGCCCACAGCGGGGACCCAGCCGATTGAGCCGAAGCCCGTCGACTGGACCGATGCACTGGCTGGCCGCTATCCCTTCGGGCTGATTTCCATGAAGGGCAAACTGGCCGCTGAGGTGCATGAGCCGCATCAGGACACGCTCGTCATTCAGGCCGGCTCGCATATGTTCTCCGCCATTCTGCCGCGGACCGTGTGGAACCAGGATTCGACAGAAGCTGTGCTTCCCGACTACCCCATCGGCAGCACCGTGCGCATCGCCGGCGTTTGCTTTGTTCATGCGGGAGGCCCATGGAACACCGAGCGCTGGTTCGATCTGCAGCTGCGCACGCCCGAAGATGTCAGCGTGCTGGTGGCCCCGCCCTGGTGGACCGTTCGCCGCCTGCTCTATGTGAGCGCGGCGTTGCTCGGCCTGATGCTGACCGCTCTGGTATGGGCGCTGCCGCTGCAGGGCAAGGTGCGCAGGCAGACGGAGCAGATTCGCCGCGACGATGGAATCGGAAGCGGCTCGCGAGCGCCGCATTGCGTTCCTCGAAAAGGAGCGCGGCCGCGTTCTGGAAGCCATTAACAGCATGCTCAACCTGGACGACGTGCTGCTGATGATTCTGCGAGCTGATCAGCACGCAGCTGGAAGACCGCTCCTGCTGGTGCGAACTGGCGAACGGCACGGTGGTGGGCCAGGCTGCCGCCTCTCAGGATTCCGCCGACGTGGTGCGGCGCGGCATCTATTCCGGCGCCGGCGAACGCCTCGGCTCGGTTGTCGTCTCCGGAGCGGAAGCCTGCCAGGAGCAGGCGGGCGAAGCACTGGAAATGGGCGCGAGCCTGGCCGCGCTGGCGATCGACAACCGGCGCCTCTACGAGACGCTGATTCATCGCTCGCAATACGATCAGCTGACCAACGCCGCCAACCGCTTCCTGCTGGAAAGCCGCCTCGACGAAGCGCTCATCCATGCCAAACGCAGCCAGACCCGCTTCGCGCTCGTCTACATCGATCTCGACCAGTTCAAGCATGGTGAACGATTCTACGGGCACCGCGTTGGCGACGTCTACCTGCAGCAGGTCGCCGAACGCTTCTCCGAGAAGCTGCGCGGGATGGATACCCTGGCCCGCGTAGGCGGCGACGAATTCATCGCGCTGATTCCAGTCGTCCGCAATCGCGGCGAAGTGGAGGAAATCGTCGAGCGCCTGGCCCGCTCCTTCGACGCTGCCCTTCCGCATTGAGGACTACAACGTCCGCGGCTCGGCCAGCATCGGCTTCGCCGTCTTCCCCGAAGACGGCGCGAGCAAGGATGAGCTCAAGCGCGTAGCCGACGCGGCATATGTACGCCCATAAGCCGCAACCTCGCGGTGTGAGGATCCAGGGCTTCTCTCTCGCAGCGGTAAGTGTTCTGGGAACGACTCTCAGCGCTCGTTCTTCTAACGGCTCCGAACCACCGAGCAGCAACCCCGGCGCGCAACCCAGCAGCACCACCAGCCCGGCGAGCACCCAGATCGTCACCCGCGTCATCGGCGACACCTGCAGCGGCCGAGCCTCCGCCGCACCCTCCGCGACGTACACCGCTTTAGCACCCTCAGGTAGTAGTAGAGCGACACCGCGCTCATGGCCACGGCCAGCAGCACCAGCCACAGCAGCCCGAGATGCGGCTCCGCGTCCGACCGCCGCCGTAAAGATGTAGAACTTGCCGAAGAATCCTGCCAGCGGCGGAATCCCAGCCAGCGACAGAACGAACACCAGCAGGCACAGCGACAATCCCGGCGCTCGACTTGCTGGAGTCCGGCCAGATCCGCAATCTTGTCGATGCCCTCCGCCTCCAGCGTGCCCAGAACACCAAACGCACCCAGCGACGCCAGCGCATACGTGATCACGTAATAGATCAGCGCCCGCTCGCCCATCGCGTTATGCGCGATCAGCCCCAGAAGCATATACCCCGCGTGCCCGATCGCCGAGTACGCCAGCAGCCGCCGCACGCTGGTCTGTGCAATCGCCGCCAGGTTTCCGACGATCATCGACAGCGCCGCGATCACGCACAGCACCGGCACCCATCCCGGCGCATAGCCGTGATATGCCCCGCTGCCCCCCGCCAGCCCCAGCCCCACCGTCACCACCTGCGCAAAGATGAAGAAGCTGGCGACCTTCGAGCTCGACGCGATGAATCCCGCGCTCACCGTCGGCGCGCCCTGGTACGCATCCGGCGCCCACAAGTGGAACGGCGCCGCCGCCACCTTGAACCCAAATCCAATCGCCACCATGACGATCGCGATCAGCGCCAGCGGATCGAGCGCCGGCCCGCTCACCGCCGCCGCAATCTTCGGCAACTCGATCGATCCCGATACGCCATACAGCAGGCTCATCCCGAACAGCAGGAACCCCGCCGACATCCCGCCGAACAGGAAATACTTCAGCCCCGCCTCCGCCGACTGCCGGCTCTGCTTGTCGAACCCTGTCAGGATGTACAGCGACAAGCTCAGAAACTCCAGAGCCACAAACACCAGCAGCAGATTCTGCGTGGCGACCAGAAACATCATCGCCACCGTCGCGAACAGAATCAGCGCCAGATACTCGCCCACATGCTCGGTGATCCGCGTCGAGGTCGACAGCAGCACCGTCAGGATCGTCAGCGCCAGCAGCGCCATCTGCACCACGCGCGTCAGCGGCGTCACCACGAACATCGCATCGGGCAGGCTCGTGATTCCCACGCCCTTCGCCAGCATCCAGATCGCCAGCAGGGATCCGACGCATCCGACCAGCGCACCCACGCCGAAGCGCCGCCCCACTGCGGCCCGCCGCAGCGCCGACAGATCCACCGCCAGCAGCACAATGCCCGTCAACGCCACCACAATCTCAGGTAGCGTGGCGCGCAGCAGTTCCGCGTAGCTGATGGGGTTCATCGCCATGCTCCCTGCCGCAGGCCTTCAAACAGCGGCGAATTGAGCGCCGGAATGATCAGGTCCGTCAAAATCCGCGGATACAGCCCCACCGCCAGCGTGCTCGCCAGCAGCAGCGCCGCACCCAGCTTTTCTGGAAACGAAATCGGCGGCAGCTCATGCTCGGCCGCACCCGGCGTCGGATCGCCATAGAACGCCTTCGTCAGCGCGCGCCACGTGAACGCAATCCCCACCAAAATCCCAATGCCCGCGATGACGATCATCCATGAGAATGACCGCCACGTGCCGACCAGAACCTGGAACTCCGCGATGAACCCGCTGAATCCCGGCAACCCAATCGAAGCCATTCCCGCCAGGATGAACGTCACCGCGGCAAAGGGAATCACCTTGCCCAACTGCATCGGGCCGAGTTCATTCAGATCGCGGGTGTGCGTGCGGTCGTAAACCATCCGCCCCACTACGGCAAACAGCAGACCCGCGATCACGCCGTGCGAGAACATCTGCAGCACCGCGCCGTCGAGCCCGATCTGCGTCAGTGTCATCAGACCCAGCAGCACGAAACCCATGTGCGAGACGCTCGAGTAGCCGATGACAAACTTGAAGTCGCGCTGCACCAGCGCCACGCTTGCGCCGTACACAATCCCGATCACCGCCAGCAGCGCAAACACCTCGCGCCACGATCCGAGACCCAGCACATGGAATCCCCACGGTCCCAGTCCGGCAGGGAAGAGCATCATCGCCACGCGCAGACATCCGTACGCGCCCAGCTTCATCACCACGCCGGCCAGCAGCATCGACGCCGCCGTCGGAGCCGCTGCGTGTCCGGTCGGCGCCCACGTGTGGAACGGCCACATGCCCGCCAGCACCGCGAACCCCACAAATACCAGCGGGAACAGCGCCATCTGCAGATGCGTCGAGAGGTGCGCGGTCGCCAGTACGTCGAAGCTCATGCTGTGGCCGCCCGATGCGACCCACGTCGCCACCATTCCGGCCAGCACCAGGGCGCTGCCGGCAAACGAATAAAGCGCCAGCTTCATCGCCGCATATTCGCGCTGCGAGCCGGCTTCCTCCGGCGTCGCGCCTGCCTTCGCCGATCCCCAGATCGCAATCAGAAAATATTTCGGAATAATCGCAATCTCGTAGAACACGAACAGCAGGAACAAATCGAAACTCAGGAAGACGCCGTACACGCCGCCGATCAGCACCAGAAAGAACGCGAAGAACTCCTGCGTCCGCTTTTCAATGTTCCACGAGAACAGAATCGCCGCCGTCGCGGCCAGGCCCGTCAGCAACACCAGCGTCAGGCTGATCCCGTCGGCCGCCAGATGATATTCGAGCCCCAGTTGCGGCACCCACGCCACACGCGTCACCGTCAGCAATTCGCCCGGCTGCCAGGTATGCCACGTTGCGACAGTCCGATGCCCAGCCCGATCAGCGCCGTCAGCAGCGCGATCCAGCGCGCAAGGCTCTTCGACGGGCTCAGCCGCGTGGCCAGCGCACCGGCGAACGAGATGTAAATCGTCCACGCCAGCATCAGAACCTCATCCCCGTCACCAGCTGCATTACCGTGCTGTGCACCACGCCCGTGATCAGCTGCGGATAGAGCCCCAGCACCAGCATCAGCAGAAGAATCGGCGCCAGCGCCCACCGCTCCGTCGTGGTCAGGTCCGGCATCTTTGCCCACTTCGGATTCACCGGGCCTGAAAAGACTTTCTGGATCACCCCAAGCAGAAACACCGCGGTCATCAGCAGCCCCAGCACCGCAATCGACGAAGCCCGCGGAGCCAGCGGGAACGCGCCCTTGAAGATCAGAAACTCAGCAGGGAAGCCGTTCAGCCCCGGCAATCCCAGCGACGCGAAAATCGCTATACCCATCAGCCCCGAGAACACCGGAACCACGCGCCGCAGCCCGCCAAAATCCTCGAGTCCGCGCGCTCCGCCAGCTCCGCCGCTCCAGCAGCGCGATGAACCAGAACAGCGCCGCCGCGGTGATGCCCGTGGCTGAACATCTGCAGCATCACGCCGGTCACCGCCGCCGCCTTCTGGCTCTCCATCCCCGGATCGGTTCCCGTGAACTGCGCGGCCACGCAAACGCCGAGCACGCAGTAGCCCAGGTGATTGATCGACGAGTACGCGAACGTCCGCTTCAGATCCTTCTGCGCCCACGCCGCAAATGCCGGCAGCACGATCGACGCCACCGCCATCCACAGCAGAGGTTTCATCGCATGCTGCATCTGGTCGGGGAAGATCGGCAGCAGCACGCGCAGGAAACCGTACACGCCCATCTTCGACATCGCACCCGTCAGCAGCATCGTCGTCTCGCTCGATGCCTCGGTGTAGGTCGATAGGCAGCCAGGTGTGGAATGGCACCACCGCGGTCTTCACCGCGAATCCCAGAAATACGGCCCAGAACAGCAGCATCGTCAGGTGTTGCGGATTCCCGGCCCAGTGCAGATTCTGCGCCAGCGCCGTCGTCAGTTGCCCCGACTGTCCCATCTGCGCCAGCCGCACAAAATCGAATTGTCCCGGTCGCCAGGAAAATCGCCAGGAACGCCAGCAGCAGCGCCACGCTGCCCACCATCGTGTACAGGAAGAACTCGGCCGCCGCCCTGGCGCGTCGCGGGCTGCCCCAGATCCGCACCAGGAAGAATGCCGGAATCAGGCTCAGCTCCCAGAAGATGAACCAGTGCACGAAAGTTCAGCGCAGTAAACGTCCCAAACAGCCCCGCTTCCAGGAACAGCACCAGCGCGCAGTACACCGGCCCGTGCTTCTCGTTGTTCCACGACGCCATCAGCGACATCAGCACCACGATCGCGCTCAGCACCAGCATCAGCGCGCCCAGCCCATCGACGCCCACGTGATACGAGATTCCCAGTGCGGGCACCCACGGGCGAATCTCTTCAAACTGCATGCCGGGGTTCGCCGGCGAAAGTCCCCACCACAGCAGCCCCGCCATTGCCAGGCAGCCCACCGCGAACGTCATCGCGATCATGCGTGCGATGTCGCCCAGTTTGGTCGTCGCAGAACCACCAGCGCCGCCCACCAGCGGCAGCAATGTGAGAAGCGTGATCATCCCCGGTGCCCCCACAGCACCCACACGGCCAGCACCACCAGTGCCGCCGCAATCACGCTGAGATAAGTCTGCACGCGCCCATTCTGCAGCCGCGACAGCAGCCGTCCGCCGCGCGACACCTCACGGCAGCCCTGATCGAAACCGCCGTTGACCACGAACCGATCCACGCCGAAGTCCAGCCAGCTCACGCCCATCACCGCCCATGAAACCAGCCGCACCGCGCCGCCGAAGACCCATTTATCCAGCCACGAGGCGAACACCGCAAAGAACCGCGCCAGCGCAATCACCGTCACGCCGTACAGTTCATCCACATACAGCCGGCTGGCCAGCGCATGAAACACCGGCGGCGCGACCTTTTCCAGCGCATCCTCATCCGTTGCATTCACAATCGGCCTGCGCCCGTAGAACCACCAACCGAGGATCAGCCCCGCGAACACGATCACCGTCGACGTCACCATGACCGACAGCAGTCCCGGCTCGCTGAACCCCGACCAGTCGAAGGTCACGCCGCGCCCGTTGAGGAAATTCTGGAACCACGGCCATGCCGGCCATCCCACAAATCCAAGGAAGACCGCGAACACCGCCAGAATCGCCAGCGGCAACGTCATCACACCGGGACTTTCGTGCGGATCGTGCCGGTGTTTCTTTCCATGCGTCGCTATCTCGCCGCCCGCTGCTTCGCGTTTCTCCCCGAAGAACACGTAGTACATCTGCCGTGTCATATAAAACGCGGTCAGCAGCGCGCCAATCGCGCCCAGATAATACGGTCCGAGCGACACATCCCACCCATGCGCCGCGTGCAGAATCGCGTCCTTGCTCCAGAACCCCGCAAACAGCGGAAATCCACACAACGCCAGCATGCCCGCCGCGTACGCCGCGAACGTCACGCGCATGTACTTTCGCAGGCCGCCCATGTTGCGGATGTCCTGCTCCTCGCTGCAGCCGTGGATTACCGAACCCGCGCCGAGGAAGAGCAACGACTTGAAGAACGCATGCGTGATCAGGTGGAACATCCCCACCGCAACGCCGCCCACGCCAAGGCCCAGCATCATGTACCCCAGCTGCGACACCGTCGAGTACGCCAGGATTCTCTTGATATCGTTCTGCGCCACCGCGATGCACGCCGCAAACAGCGCCGTGATCGCCCCCACCCACGCGATCACCTCGAGCGTAGCGGGCGTCAGCAGCGGATACACCCTGGCCATCAGATACACGCCCGCCGCCACCATGGTCGCCGCGTGGATCAGCGCGCTTACCGGTGTTGGGCCCTCCATCGCATCCGGCAGCCACACATGCAGAGGCACCTGGCCCGATTTGCCCACTGCGCCGCAGAAAATCAGCAAGCCGATCGCGGTAGAGACCGCCATTCCCGCGGCTGTAGCGTGCCCCGCCATTGCGGTTCGCGCGCTCTGCTCCAGGCAGCCTTTCCCGTATGCCGTAAAAGATCAGCGTCCCCGCCTGCGAGTAGAGCCAAACCATTCCGATCAGCAGGCCGAGATCGCCGATTCGCGTCGTGATGAATGCCTTCTTCGCCGCCGCCGCCGCTGCCGGCCGCTGGAACCAGAACCCAATCAGCAGATACGACGTCAGCCCGACGATCTCCCAGCACATGAACAGCAGCAACAGGCTGTTCGCGATCACCACCCCCAGCATCGCTCCGGCAAACAGAGACAGGAAGCAGAAGAAGCGCGTGAAGTTCTCGTCGTGCGCCATGTAGCCGACGCTGTAGATAAAAATCAGCAGCCCGACGAAGGTGACCATCACCAGCATCACCGCCGCCAGCGGATCGAGCAGCCAGCCCAGCTGCACCCACTGATCGCCGACCTGCATCCAGTCGATGTTGTGGATCTGCATCGCCGGATGCGCCAGCGCCTCCGCAAACGCCTGCAGCGACAGCAGCAGCGACACGCTCATCGAAGCGATGGCCAGAAACGCCGCCAGTCCAGCGATCGCGCTGCTTCAGCAATGCGCCGAAGCCCGCCGCCACCATCGGAATCGCGGGAATCAGCCAGAGATTCTGTACGATCCAGGGCCGTCATCCCTTCATCTCCGTAATCTCGCTTACGTCGCTGGTGCGCGCGTGCCGATAGATCGCCAGAATCAGCGCCAGTCCCACCGCTGCCTCGGCCGCCGCCACGGCGATGGAGAAAATGACAAACATCAGCCCGGTCAGGAATTCAGGGTGAGGGCCGAATCTCCAGAACGTCAATGAAGTTCAGATTGGCGGCGTTCAGCATCAGCTCGATCCCCGCCAGCACCAGGATTGCGTTGCGACGCGTCAGCGCGCCGGCCAATCCGATGGAGAAGAGCAGGGAAGAGACGAGCAAACAACCAGCGAGAGGAGTCATCAGGCGTTCAACTCCGGATTCCGCGGCGCCTGCGTATCCACCGGTCCGCTGTCGCGGGCCGGACGCACCGCCAGAATCACCGCGCCGATCATCGCCGCCGTCAGCATCAGCGCGATCACCTCCAGCGGCAGAACGTACCGCTGCATCAGCGCGAAGCCAATCTCCCGCATCGACGCCTGCGGCGCGCCGCTGCTGCTCGAAAGGTGTGCCGCGCCGCTCGCCATCACCGCCCAGGCCAACACCCCGAACACGGCCAGCGGCTAAGACCCCGCCCGCCAAGCCGGCCGGCGAAAACACCTTGTCGACTTCAGTCTCGGCACTGCGTGTCAGCAGAATCGCAAACACTATCAGGATCGCAATCGCGCCCACATACACCAGCAGCTGCGCCAGTCCCGCGAACTCCGCGCCCAGATTCAGATAAAGTCCGGCGAGTCCGGCGAAGGAAACCGCCAGCGCCAGCGCGCAGTGCACCAGACGCCGCAGCGTCATGGCGGCCACACCTCCGGCCAGCGTGATCATCGCGAGAATCAGGAAAGAAACCGTCATTCCCATGCTTACAAGGTCTCGACGCGCGCAGGTTCCGGCGCCGAAGTTTCGATTGTCTCCCGCTTCGCGACAGCCTTCGTCACGCCGGGCCTCTCCTACAGTTGCACAGCGTTACTCGCTCGACTGTGACTTCCATCACCAGCCGGCTCGATCTCCCCGCAGCCCT
Source organism: uncultured Acidobacteriaceae bacterium (assembly GCA_963796895.1). Lineage (GTDB taxonomy): Bacteria > Acidobacteriota > Terriglobia > Terriglobales > Acidobacteriaceae > Palsa-343. The sequence goes on along the minus strand of CAWCNN010000006.1, from coordinate 525,213 downwards.
TTACTCCGCGAAGCGATAGGTTCTCTTCTCAATCTTCCGGCCCCGCTCCAATGTGCGCGCCAGCAATAGATATGGAGCAAAAATCACCACTGCACAGACCAGCCAGCGTATCACAGCGCCCAGCGGTGCCGGCCCCACCAGATTGGGCGAAAGAAACCGCCACAGACCCGCCGAGAAAATCACGATCAGCGTCATCGGCAGCATAAATTTCCACGCGAAATTCATCAGCTGATCCATGCGCAGGCGCGGCAGCGTCCCGCGTATCCAGATGAACGCCGAAGATCATCGTCAGCAGCTTGCCGAAGAACCACAGCCACGAGGGAATCCACGCCAGGAAACTCACCGGCGACGACCACCCGCCCAGGAACAGCGTGATCCCCAGCCCGCTCACCGCGAACATCTCCAGATACTCCGCCAGAAAGAACAGCGCAAACTTGAAGCCCGAATACTCGATGAAGTATCCGGCGATAATCTCCGACTCGCCTTCCGGCAGATCGAACGGGCTGCGGTTGGTCTCCGCCGTCGCCGCGATCATGAACAGGATGAATCCCGCCAGTCCCCACGGCGTGAACACATTCCAGTGCGCGATGCCAGCCGGAATAGCGCGCCTGCTGCGTCCACGATGCTCACCAGTCGACAGCGTGCCCGCGATCATGACCACTGCGACCGACGACAGGATCAGCGGAATCTCGTAGCTGATCATCTGCGCGATCGCGCGCATCGCCCCCAGCAGCGAATATTTGTTGTGGCTCGACCAGCCCGCCATGAACACGGCCAGCTCCGTCGCCGCGCCCACCGCGAAGAAGTACAGCACCCCGCTGTCCAGATTCACTGCGGTCATGTTGCGGCCCACCGGCAGCACCGCGTAGCTCAGGAACACCACCCCAACCAGCACCAGCGGCGCCAGATAATGCACGACGTGGTCGGCCCGCCGCGGTACGACATCTTCCTTGGTCAGCGATTTCACCGCGTCCGCCAGCGGCTGGAAGACGCCGCACGGCCCCACGCGGTTCGGTCCGTAGCGGTTCTGCATCCGCCCCAGCCCCTTGCGCTCGAAGACCGTCGTCAGCGCAAACAGTCCAGCGAAGACCACGATGATCATCGCTACCGCAATCACAATCGAAACCAGCGTCTGGAACGGCGCCGGCACCAGCCCAACGATCCAGTGATCGAGCGTGACAAAAACCTGATCGGCGGAACTCGCGGAGATCATTGCGGCGTCCCCTTCGTCTCGGCTGGCTTTGCGGGAGCCGCAGCACCATTGCCTGACGCTCTGAGCAGGAGCCGCGCTCGCTGCCGCTGCTGCCTTCGCTTTCGCCGCCGCCTCCGCCGCTGCGGCTTTTGCCTTCGCCTCCTCGGCTTCCTTCACGCGTCGCTCGTCGGTCTCCGCCGCTTCCAGCGGATGAATCTTCTGGTAGTACTCGTTCGGCTTCGCCAGCTCCTTCTTCGTGTAGAGCAGCTCCCGGAACCGATTATCCGTGCTCAACTCAAACACTTTGTCCATGCGAATCGCATCGAAGGGGCAGACCTCCACGCAAATCTGGCAGCTCATGCATACCGACACATCGATATTGAAGACCGCCGGATAGGCCTGCGGCTTGCCCACAAAGTCCGGCTTCTTGTCCTTGCTCTTCTCAATGTGGATGCACCGCGGCGGGCACTCCTTCTCGCAGATCTGGCACGCCACGCAGCGCAGCCCCGCCTCCGGATCGCTCCCGTCGTACAGCAGAAACGGAAACACCCGCGACGCCTCCGGCAGCGGCAGCCGCTCCTCCGGATACTGCACCGTCGTCAGCCGATCCTTCTCCACGTAGCTGCCGAAGAAGTTTCGCGCCGTCTCGACTAATCCCTGAACAATCCCCTCACCGAGCATCCGTTTCCCCTGACTCCCTGCTTCACCGATCCACTTCTCCCAGCACAATATCCACGCTGCCCAGAATAATCACCACATCCGCAATGTTGTGCCCCAGGCACATGTCTTCCAGAATCGTCAGATTGATCATGCTCGGCGGCCGCACCCGATACCGGTACGGATTTCCCGTGCCATCGCTGATCAGGAAGAATCCCAGCTCGCCCTTCGGCGATTCGATCCGTCCGTACGCCTCGCCCGCCTTCGGACGCAATCCACGCAGGCGGACCTTCGCGTCCATCACCGGACCCTCGGGAACATCCTTCAGCGCCTGCTCCAGAATCTTTACCGTCTCCCGCATCTCGAGCACCCGCATCATGTAGCGGTCGTACACATCGCCATGCTCGCCCAGCGGAACCTTGAAGCTGAAGCGGTCGTAAATGCCGTAACGATCCACCTTGCGGACGTCGTAATTTACGCCGCTCGCGCGCAGCATCGGCCCCGTCACGCTGGCATTGATGGCCAGCTCCCGCGGCAGCACGCCTGTGCCCTGGGTACGCGCCATGAGAATCTCGTTCGCCCGCAGCAGATTCTCAAACTGATCTACGAACGTCGGCAATCGGCCAACGAGTGCGCGCACCTCGTCCAGCCATTCTTTGGTCGCGTCGACGCGCAGACCGCCAAAGCGCATGTAGTTGCACATCATGCGCGCGCCGCTCAGCGACTCGAACAGATCCAGCACCTTTTCACGCTCGCGGAAGGCATACATCAGCGGCGTGCCGCTCGCGCCCATATCCTGCAGCAGAAACCCGATCAGCCCTGCATGATTCTGAAACCGCGTCAGCTCCGCCACGATCACGCGCAGATACTCCGCCCGCTCCGGCACCGCGATCCCCGCCAGCTTCTCCACCGCCAGCACGTAGCCCCAGTTGTTCGTCATCGAGCACAGATAGTCCAGCCGGTCGGTGTAGGGAATCGCCGCCAGATACGCCCCGTGCTCCGCAATCTTCTCGTGGTTGCGGTGCAGATACCCGAACACCGGCTTCAGCCGCACCACGCGCTCGCCTTCCAGCTTCACGTCCATGCGGAAGACGCCGTGCGTCGACGGGTGATGCGGCCCCATCGACACTTCCATGATCTCGCCTTCTTCCGGCTCGTAGACCGGCCGATCCAGCAGCGCGTCTCTCACGAGTGCACCTCGACCACCGGAATCTCATCCGCCGGCGGCACATAATCCTTCCGCATCGGATGATCCTTAAACTCGTCCCACATCAAAATGCGCCGCAGGTCCGGGTGCCCATCGAAGACGATCCCATACAGATCGAACGCCTCGCGCTCCTGAAACTCCGCCCCGCGCCACACCGGCATCAGCGACGGCACATGCGTCCCCTCGCCCCGATTCGCCGTGCGCAGCCGTAGCACCACCGGCCCATGCTTCTTCTCCATCGAGAACAGGTGATAGACGGCCTCCAGATACCCCGGCACCTTCGTCTTCTTCACCTCATCCACTTCCTGTTCGGACTCGGTCCCATCCGCGGCCTTCACCAGCTTTTTGACTTTGACCTTTTCCGACGTCTCGGTATCCGGCCAGTCCACGCCGGTCATCAGCGTGCAGTAGTCCAGCCGCCACTCCTTGTGATCCCGCAGGAACTCCGCGACCGCTCGCGCATGTGCGTTGTCCAGCAGCAGCGAGTGCTGCGCCGACGGGCTGCCATTCTGGATCACGGTTACGGAAGCGCCGGGCACGCCGGCCTCGATCTGCGCTTTGATTTCCTCAACCGCCGGCAGCGCCATTACTGAATCACCTTCAGGTCGGGATGCGACAGGGGATGGCCTGGAGCGTCGTGGAACACGATTTCATTCTGCGGCGGCTCCAGCCCATGCTCGCCAAATCCCGGCACCGGAAACTCGCTGGGCAGATCCTTATTGAGGTGCCGCGGACGTGTCGATCCGGACAGCGCCTGCTCCTCGATCTTCTTCTGCAGCGTCATGAAGGCGTGAATCAGCGCCTCCGGCCGCGGCGGACAGCCGGGAATATGCACGTCCACCGGAATGTAGCGGTCGATCCCCTTCAGCACGTTGTAGCCATCGCGAAACGGGCCGCCGGAGATCGCGCAAGCACCCATGGCGATGACGTACTTCGGTTCCGGCATCTGGTTGTAGAGCCGCACCACCTGCGGCGCCATCTTTTTCGTCACCGTGCCCGACACAATAATCAGGTCCGCCTGCCTCGGCGACGGCCGAAACACCTCCGCTCCAAATCGCGCCAGATCGTAGCGCGCCATGGTCGTCGCGATCATCTCGATCGCGCAGCACGCCAGCCCAAACGTCAGCGGCCACACGGAGTTCTTCCGCCCCCAGTTGTACAGCTCCTCGAGCGTGGTGGTGAAGATCCCGTTCTTGCTCAGCTCGATCTTCAGTTCCTTCAGTTCATCCGCCATCCCATACTCCCTACTCCCTACTCCCTACTCCCTCGTGCGGCGCGCAGCGCCGCACTTCACGCCCACGTCAGCACGTCCTTGCTATACGCCCACACCAGCCCCTCCACCAGCAGCAGCAAAAACACCAGCATGGCCAGGCAGGCGCCGAGGGTCAGCCCTGTGAAAGCCACCGCAAACGGCAGCAGGAACACGGCCTCCACGTCGAAGACCAGAAACACAATCGCATAGATATAGTAGGAGGCCCCGAAGCCCGTCCAGGAATCGCCCTTCGACTCCAGGCCGCACTCGTAGGTGGCATTCTTCTCAGCGCCCGGCTTCTGCGGCGAAAACACTCGCGCCCACAGCCATGCCAGCGCCAGCGGCGTAAATCCAAAAGCCACTGCACCAATCAGAAGCCCCACGATCGTCCACCAGGGATGTTCAGCCATTCCCATCGTCAATCCACTCTCCACCACACACTCGGGACTCCCGTGAGCCTACCCGCCGCCACCCACCATCCTCCGTGATACCAATCACAACCCGCTGCAGCCCGCTTCCGGCGCCGTTCGTCCGCGTCCGGTCGCCTTTGGCAGCCGTTTCCCTGCCATTCGCTGCAACATTCCATACTCGCACAGTCCCGTGCGTCCCCGCAGCCCATCAGAGCAGCCCGCAACTCCATCGATCTACAAGGTCGGCTCTCGCGACCGTTCCCCAGCGAACCGCTCTTCGCGAAACGGTTCCTGGCTAAACGTCTTTCGCTACCAGCTACCAGCTACCAGCTCCAGCTGCCCCCGACACTTGTGTTCTCTGTCACAGCCGACCGCACAACCGCCAGCGCAGACTTTCCTGTTGTGGTTTCCAAACGATTCGCACTCGTAACCCTCGAACCCCAGCAAGGAGAATCATGAGCACCCCTTCCAAAACAGCGATCTTCGACGGCAACGAAGCTACCGCCTCCGTCGCCTACCGCTTCTCCGAAGTCATTTCGATCTATCCCATTACGCCCTCCTCCACCATGGCCGAATTTGCCGACCAGTGGTCCGCCGACGGCCAGCGCAACATCTTCGGATCGGTCCCGGTTGTCGCCGAGATGCAGAGTGAAGGCGGCGCGGCCGGCGCCATGCACGGAGCCCTCCAGGGCGGCGCTTTCGCTACCACCTTCACCGCCTCCCAGGGCCTGCTGCTCATGATCCCCAATATGTACAAGATCGCCGGCGAGCTCACGCCGACCGTCATGCACGTCACCGCGCGCGCGGTCGCCACCCACGCCCTTTCGATCTTTGGAGATCACTCCGACGTCATGGGCGTCCGCCAGACCGGCTACGCCATGCTGGCTTCCAACTCCGTTCAGGAAGCCGCCGACCTCGCCACCGTCGCGCACCTCGCCACCCTCGAAGCCCGCATCCCCTTCATGCACTTCTTCGATGGATTCCGCACCTCGCATGAGATCAACAAAGTTCTCCCCATCTCCGACGAGACCATCCGCGCGCTGCTCGACGAAAAAGCCATCCGCGCCCATCGCGAGCGTGCCCTCTCGCCCGACCGCCCCGTCCTGCGCGGCTCGGCGCAGAACCCTGATGTCTTCTTCCAGGCCCGCGAAGCCTGCAATCCCTACTACCTCGCCTGCCCGGTCATCGTGCAGGACGTGATGGATCGCTTCGCCCGCCAGACCGGCCGCAGCTACCATCTTTTCGACTACTACGGAGCCCCCGACGCCGATCGCGTCATCATCCTCATGGGCTCGGCCTCCGGCGCCACCGAAGAGGCCATCGACGCACTCAACGCCAAAGGTGAAAAGCTCGGACTCCTCAAGGTCCGCCTCTATCGCCCCTTCGCCGCTGAGGCTTTCCTGACAGCCCTCCCCGAAACCGTCCGCAAAATTGCCGTCCTCGACCGCACCAAGGAGCCCGGCGCGTCCGGCGAGCCGCTCTATCAGGACATCGTCACCACCATCTCCGAAGCCCTCTCCTCCGGCCGCATCCCGCTCTCCCAGTTCCCGGTCATCATCGGCGGACGCTACGGCCTCTCGTCGAAGGAATTCACCCCCGCCATGGCCAAGGGCGTCTACGATGAGCTGGCCCGCCCGCATCCGAAGAACCACTTCACCATCGGCATCGACGACGACGTCACCCACTCCAGCCTCCACTGGGACGAGAACTTCTCCACCGAAAGCCCCAAAACCGTTCGCGCTCTCTTCTACGGCCTCGGCTCCGACGGCACCGTCGGCGCCAACAAAAACTCCATCAAGATCATCGGCTCCGAGACCCCGAACTACGCCCAGGGCTACTTCGTCTACGACTCCAAGAAGTCCGGCTCCCTCACCACCTCCCACCTGCGCTTTGGTTCCGAGCCCATCCGCTCCACCTACCTCATCTCACGCGCCAACTTCATCGCCTGTCACAGCTTCGAGTTCCTCGAGAAGATCGACGTTCTCGCCGCTGCCGAGCCCGGCGCCGTCTTCCTCCTCAATAGCCCCTATGGCCCCGACGACGTCTGGCAGCACCTTCCCCGCACCATTCAGAAGACCATCCTCGACAAGCACATCCGCTTCTACGTCATCGATGGATTCACCGTCGCTCGCGAAAACGGGATGGGCACCCGCATCAACACCGTGATGCAGACCTGCTTCTTCGCCATCAGCGGCGTGCTGCCGCGTGACGAGGCCATCGGTCAGATCAAGAAGGCCATCCAGAAGACCTACGGCAAACGCGGCGACGCCGTCGTCCAGCAAAACTTCGCGGCCGTCGATGCCTCGCTCGCCCACCTCCACGAAGTCAAGGTCCCCGACCACGTCACCGCGAAGTTCGACATCCTGCCCTCGATTCCCAGCCAGGCCCCGTCCTTTGTCCGCGACGTCCTCGGCGCCATGGCTGCGGGTCACGGCGATCTGCTTCCCGTCAGCGCGCTGCCTCCGGGCGGAACCTTCCCCACCGGCACCGCCAAATGGGAGAAGCGCAACATCGCCCAGTTCATCCCCGTCTGGGATGAGGACCTTTGCATCCAGTGCGGCAAGTGCGTCATGGTCTGCCCGCACGCCGTCATTCGCGCCAAGGTCTACGACTCCTCGCTCTTGCCCAATGCCCCGGCCACCTTCAAATCCGCGAAACCCAAATGGCGTGGAATGGAAAGCGAACTCTATACACTTCAGGTTTCACCTGAAGATTGCACAGGCTGCACCCTTTGCGTCGAAGTCTGCCCTGCGAAGAGCAAGGCCGACCCCGCACACAAGGCCCTCAACATGGCCGCCCAACAACCGCTCCGCCTGCCCGAGCGCGACAACTGGGAGTTCTTTGAGAAGCTCCCCATGGTGGGCCGCGACCGCCTCTCTCTGTCGCAGGTGAAGGACATCCAGCTCCTCGAACCGCTCTTTGAGTTCTCCGGTGCCTGCTCCGGTTGCGGCGAGACCCCTTACATCAAGCTGCTCACCCAGCTCTTTGGTGACCGCCTCCTCATCGCCAATGCCACCGGCTGCTCCTCCATCTACGGCGGCAACCTGCCTACTACGCCCTATTGCCAGAACGAGGAAGGCCGCGGCCCTGCCTGGGCCAACTCCCTCTTTGAAGACAACGCCGAGTTCGGCCTGGGCATGCGGCTCGCCGTCGATCAGCAGAAAACTTACGCCGAAGGCCTCGTCGCCAAACTCGCTCCCGCTCTCGGCGAAGACTTCGTCCGCTCGCTCCTCGAAGCCGACCAGTCGAAGGAGCAGGGAATTAACGAGCAGCGCGAGCGCGTCCGCGAGCTTCGCGCAAAACTCGCCACCCTCGATTCCGAACCCGCCCGTTCTCTCGACGCCGTGGCTGACACCCTCGTCCGCAAGAGCGTCTGGATCCTGGGTGGCGACGGCTGGGCCTACGACATCGGTTTCGGCGGCCTCGACCACGTCCTCGGCTCCGGAAAGAACGTTAAAGTACTGGTTCTGGATACAGAGGTTTACTCCAACACCGGCGGCCAGATGTCGAAATCGACCCCTCGCGGCGCGGTCGCCAAGTTTGCCGCCGCCGGCAAGGTCACCAGCAAGAAGGACCTTGCTATGGAGGCAGTCGCCTACGGCTCGGTCTACGTCGCCCGCGTCGCCATGGGCTCCAACGACAGCCATACCGTCAAAGCCTTCCAGGAGGCCGAGGCGTGGGACGGCCCGGCCATCATCATCGCCTACAGCCACTGCATCGCCCACGGCTACGACCTCTCCAAAGGCCTCGATCACCAGAAGGCCGCCGTCAACTCCGGTTACTGGCCGCTCATGCGCTACAACCCCGCGGTTCGCGGAGAAGGGAAGAACCCCTTCTTCCTCGACTCCCGCGCGCCTTCGATTCCATTGCAGGATTACGTCTACAACGAGTCGCGCTACACCATGCTCCTGCGTGCGCATCCGGATACCGCCGCCGAGCTGCTCAAAGAAGCCACCGACGACGTCGAGCGCACCTGGCGCGTCTACGCGGGCCGAGCCGCCATGCCCGGCCGCGAGTCCTCGCCCAACATATCGCCGCGCAACGGACACGAACAGTCCGCCCCCGCGGCCAAAGCCCCGGGCGACGACTAGCCGCCGGGCCACAATCAGGTTTCCTTTCCCGCATCCGCTAAACACGACGGATCCGGGCTTCAGCCAGTGCCGGCAATCGATCGCCGGCGCTGGCCTTTCTCTTTTTCCCTTGCAGTCTTCTCCAACCGGACCGCAGAAGGAACTCCGTGCGGCGCACCCTCGATAACTCGGCATCGCCTGCTCCACGCCCAGGGATTTCTTCTCTAACTAAGGCGACAGATTGTCGCAACTTGGCGTCTCACTAACCAAACCTGGTCTGCGGAGGAGCTTTCCTCCCTCAATGGCGCTGCGAGCGGCGTCCTCTCCAGATTTGCTCTGGAGAAGAACATGGGTCCCGCCATCATTGCTGATTTGCAGGCGAAACTAGCTGTTGCTGCCGAGGCCTTGCGGAAATCGGAGGAGCGAGCTACCTCCGGACAACTGGCTCTCGAAGTCATGCATGAAATCAGGAATCCTCTCGAAGCCCTTGGATATCTTGTCCATCTGACCCAGGACAATGCGGAAGATCCCGAAAGAGTTCGGCACCACATGCATGTGGCCGAGGAACAGATCGCCGCGCTGAACGACATCGCAGGCGCAACGCTCCGGCTGGCCAGGGCCTCGCCCACCCCTCGGCCCGTCGATCTCTCGGTTTTGGCCGAAGCCGCACTGCGTATGCACCAGCGCGCCATTGAATCCAAACGAGCGCGGCTCGTAAAGGACCTGCGTGGCGAACTCGTGGCCGAGGTCTGCACAGGTGAGATGCTCCAGGTCATCTCCAACCTCATGGTCAATGCACTGGATGCGATATCGGAAAAGGGCACCGTCTGCCTGCGGCTGAGAAAGTGCGGAGGCAAGGTGCGCATCGTGGTTGCCGACAATGGCCACGGGATTCCGAGGGAAATCATCGGACAGATCTTTACCCCCTTCTTCACAACCAAGGAAGGACGCGGCACCGGCCTGGGTCTCTCCCTCTCGAAAAAGATCATCGATCGCCACAAGGGAACCATTCGAATGCGGAGCAGCGTGCGTCCGGGCCGAAGCGGGACGGCCTTTCAGATTTCGCTTCCCGCTTAGTCTCGCCGAATCGAACGACAAGGGCGCCATCTCGGCAAGCGTATCGTCGCCGAGCCATGCCTCCAGACTTTCGCCTGGATTGCGTTGGTCAGCGCACCCCGGAGTCTTCCCCCAAAAGAACAGCCCCGGATCTCATCATCGAGACCCGGGGCTGTTACACACGCCATCTGATTCGACTTACTTGTTCGGCTGATACAGCGTCAGCCGCACGTGCCACTCCACCGACTTGCCCGGGTCGAGCGTCACCATGCCGGTGTTCATCTTGCCCCACTCCTTGCCCCACGGATCGCCGAAGTTGAACTGCTCTTCGATCGCCGCAAAGGCCTTCGTCGGCGGCGCGTACACCTGCACCGTGCGGATATCGGGCGACAGGCCCAGGATGTGCACCCCGTAGTTGCTCGCCGGATCGGCAAACGTCACATCCACCGCTCCATCGGTGCGCTGCAGCGTCGACCAGTTATCGTCCAGATAGATATCGTCGAGCGCTTTGCCTTTCGGCGCGGTGAAGTCGTATTTGGTGCCCTTCACGGCCATCAGCTCGCCGGTGGGGAAGACGTCCTGGTAATTATTGATCTCCGCCACTTTCGAGCCCGGAACGTGCAGTAGCGCCTGCTTGCGATCGCCGCTCGGCACCGCGAAATACGGATGCCACCCGATGGCCATCGGCTCAGGATCCTTGCCCACATTCTTCGCAACGATGGTGCAGTCAATCGCCGGGCCGGTGAGCGAGATCACGAAGCTCAGGTCGGTCTGCGAGAGCCAATGTCCGCCAAAATCGCCCGCGTGAATCACGCCCGTGACCGACTCGCCGTCAGCAATGCTCTGCGTCGCCACGTCCTCCGTCTGATCCGCCAGAATCAGGCCATGCATCGCGTGCTTGTCTTTATTGGGATCGGCCGAGCTGTGCCAGTTCGCGGGCAGCGTCAGCGTCTTGCCGTGCCAGTGCGCGATCACCGATTTCCCGTCCGGCGTCAGCGGTCCCACGATCCGGTTCGGATACGGCACCAGGAATGCCCCCCCGAACGAGAAGCTGCCGTTGCCGTACTGATCCGTCGGACCGCCGCTCAGAGTCTTGGCGGCCTCTTCAATCGTCGGCGATGCCAGGATCGGAATCTCACCCTTCCCCGGTACGTTCGCCGTGATCTGGAACACGTTCATGCCGCGGCCGGGAAACACGGTCGCCGAAAGGAACTCCATCCCCTTGCCGTCGCTGCTCGCAGGCCGGGTGATTTTTACCACGGGCTCTCCGCCGATCTGCGGAACAGCGGGCTGTGCCGGCTGGGCCGCCTCTGGCGCAGGTTGCGGCTGTTTGTTGCAGCCGGAAAAGAAAGGGATGAGGGCGAGCGCGAGAGGCGCGGCGAGGAATCTGGTTCGATAGGTCATGCAGGTGTTCTCCCGTTTGCGAAAACTGAAGGCGCGCGCGGTCAGCGCGTAAACGCTTTCTGAAACGGCACCATTCTACGCCTCGCGACCCCTTCTACAATCGTCCCGTGCCCGTAGTTGCAACCCAGCCTTCTCTTCCCGCTTCCCCCCTCGTCCAGCTCAACGAGCGCATCGTCGCCTGCAATCGCTGCCCGCGTCTGCGCGAGCACTGCACCACCGTCGCCCGCGTCAGGCGCCGCGCTTATCGCGAGTGGGAATACTGGGGCCGCCCCGTGCCCTCCTTCGGCGATCCCCGCGCACGGGTCCTCTTCGTCGGCCTGGCCCCCGGGGCCCACGGATCCAACCGCACCGGGCGCCCCTTTACCGGCGACGGCTCCGGCGACTTCTTGTATCCGCTCCTCCATCGGGCCGGTTTCGCTTCGCAATTCATGTCGACCCATCGCGACGATGGTATGCAGTTGCGCGATGCCTGGATCACCGCCGTGGTGCGCTGCGCCCCGCCCGCCAACAAGCCCCTGCCGGAAGAGATCGCGCAGTGCGCCCCGTTTCTCGACGAGGAAATCGCCGCCCTCACCGAGCTGCGCGTGATCGTTTGCCTGGGCAAGATCGGCTTCGACGGCGTAGTCGCGCACCTGCTGCGAACGGGACAGATCGAGCGGCGCGGCGACCTGGTCTTCGGCCATGGCGTCGAATATCCGATTCCCGGAGGCCGCTGGCTGCTGGCCAGCTATCATCCCTCACTCCAGAATACGAACACCGGCAAGCTCACTCCGGCGATGATGCTCGCCGTATTTCGCCGAGCCCGCAAACTCGCAGGGTTGCCTTAGTCCTCGCTCTTCTTTGCCCCGTGGCAAGCGCACTCCCCCTTTGATTTTTAATTTGCGGAGACGAACATCCCTGTCGTAATCGGGGCGCATCTTGTGGTAAAGCCCGGGAGCGATGAAGACTCCCGCGCACGAGGGACACGCATGATTACGATTTTGGTAGTTATTTTGATTCTGATGCTGATTGGCGCGTTTCCAGCCTGGCCCTACAGCCGCGGCTGGGGCTATTACCCGAGCGGTGGCGTAGGTCTCATTCTCATGATCCTTGTGGTGCTGTTGCTGCTGCGGGTCATTTAAGCCGGGATCGTTCAACACCATCGGATCGCCGGGCCGCTTCACCTCGGGGTGGAAGACGCAACAGCGGGCGCCGCTCTGGAGCGCTCGCCGCTGACAACCCGCAGGAGCAGCCCGGCCGCCGACGCCGCATGGAGCCGTGCGTTTCCCGCTCGGCGACCATCGTCTCGTCTATTAGTTACAAACGCTCTTTTTACTCTCACTTATCCAGTCACGAACCCAGTTACCTCCTGCCTGTCGTATTAGGGCGACTTGCGCCGTAAATTCAATCAGCTGCCACGCCCATGTGATATAAACAGCGCATTTCCTCGCCACGGCGTAAGAGGAGAACCCCCATGCTGGATCTGAACAATCCCTACGGCCGGAGCTACGCCTCTCTCTCTATCAAAGACCTCCTCGATGCCCGCGAAGCCGCGCACATCCGCTTCACCTCCATGGAGAACGTCTTCGCGACCGCTATTGGACGGTTCCGCATCCGCGCGGGCGATCTCGACCATGAGCACTATCACCCAGCCCTCGATGCGGCTCATAAAGAACGCGGCAGGAAGCCCACTCCGCGCACCATGGAAAATACCATCGTGCAGCCGTGGTCCTGGCCGTGCGTCCTCGTCTTCGTTAAAGAATGGCTCAAGCCCGACCAATTCCGCGCTGCGTCCATCAAAGGTCAGGTCGTCCCGCCCTTCATCGATCTTCCCGACGGCCGCGTGATCCCGACCTGTGTGATCCAGGCAACGCTGTGGCCCGGAACCGACCTGCCCCTCCTCGGCTATCAGTTCACCCAACAACTCATGGGTGGCGGCTATCCGGTGCTCACCCAGGTGCAGGGTCAGGAGCATGTTGGCTCCATCGGCTGTCTGGTCACCGACGGCGTGCGCCATTTCGCGCTGACCAATCAGCATGTCGCCGGCGAGGCCGGCAGCCAGATCTACACCCTCCTCCAGGGCAATGCCCGGCGCATCGGCGTCTCCGCCCAACGTTCCATGCGCAGCCGGCCTTTCCAGAGTCTCTATCCGGGATTCCCAGGCCAGTTCACGCGCTGCAATCTCGATGCGGGTCGGATCGACGTGGACGACCTTACCGCCTGGACCGCGCAGATCTTCGGCCTCGGCGTGCTCGGACCGATGATCGAGTTCGATGCCAACACCGCCAGCCTCGACTGGATCGGTACGCCCGTCGTCGCTCACGGCGCGCACTCCGGAAGCCTCGCCGGAGAGATCAAAGCCCTCTTCTATCGCTATCGCTCGGTCGGCGGCGTCGACTACGTTTCCGATTTCCTCATTGGCGGCCGCGACGGCAAACCTCTCGCCACCATGCCCGGCGATTCAGGCACCCTCTGGTGTATCCAGACACCCCAGGATTGCGCCCAACCACCGGCCCGGCCCGCAAGGTCGAAGAACCAGGCCCGCGACCGCATGCAGCGGCCCGCGTGCGAGTCGGGCTTTGTCTACCGCCCGTTCGCGCTGGAGTGGGGCGGCCAGAAACTCACCGACGGCAATGGAACGCAGTACACGCAGTACGCGCTCGCCGCGTCGCTCGCCCTCGTCTGCCGTGAACTCGACGTCGATGTCGTGGCCGATCTCAACGCCGAGTTGCCCCAATACTGGGGAGCCGTCGGCCACTACAAGATCGCCGAGCGCGCCGTGGCCAGCACCAGTGGCAAACTGAAGACATTCCTCACCGCGAACATGGACCAGCTCACCTATCCCGCGGCCTCCATCGACAGCGGCAACATCAAGCCCTCGCCCGCCGGATTTGTTCCCCTCGCGGATGTGCCTGACGTCGTATGGAAGAGCAACATCAATCGCGGCGGCAAAGCCGTTCGTCCCCAGAAAAACTGGAATCACTACGCGGACATGGACCTGCCCGGCGCCGACGGCAAAACCCTCTTCGATCTTTGCGGCGTCGACGCCAGCAAGACCCCTCTCCATGCGTCGATCCTGCTGCTCGCAGAGTGGATCACTTTCTACGACAATGCGCCGCAGCCCTCTGCCAGCACGAGCAAAGCGAAACACGTGAACATGGGCTCGCTGCCGTTTCGCGTCTGGCAGATCTTCGACTTCATGGTCGGCGCTAAAACCGCCGCTCAGTTTCTCTGCGCCGCCGGCATCCTCGGACACTACGTCGGCGACGCCTGCCAGCCCCTGCACAGTTCGATGGACTCCGACGGTCTGGACGGTGCCAGCACCGGGGTGCACAGCACCTACGAGGAGCTCATGGTCGATCGCTATGCCGCTCAGCTGGCGGCAAAGGTTCAGGCCCTCGGCAGCAGCGCTCTCGACCCGCAGGCGCGCGATGCCTCCGGCATCCAGTCAGGGTTTGAGGCTGCTCTGGCCGTCATCGAACTCATGGCTCGGGCGCATCGCTATCTGCCGCCGGAGAAAATCTGCGACACCTATAACTCGCTCGGCGGTGGCCATAAGGCTGCGGTCCTCGATGGCCTCTGGACCGCCTGCGGAGACGCGACCGCCCAATGCATTGCCGATGGCGCGCGCACCCTCGGCCAGCTCTGGCAGGCGGCGTACAACCTGAATCCGCAACCGGACTTCTCCGGCGTCATCTCGCAGAAGGTGCTGCAGCCGATGTATGAGGACAAGACGTTCCTGCCGTCCCTGCATCTGACGAACCTGAAGCCGCCGGACTACACGCCGCCACCTGGGGAGTAGCAACAGCAGCCGCGCTTCACCGAGCCGAGCACACGTTCGGTAGGGAACTCCGGAGATCTGAATTTCAGAAAGGCGGCGTAGCCAGAGGCCTGTTTCTGGAGCGGGAGACCGGGATCGAACCGGCGACATTCAGCTTGGGAAGCTGACGTTCTACCACTGAACTACTCCCGCCCTTTGGAAGCAACGACTTGAAGAAGAAATTGCCTCTTGGCCTCAATTTTACTATCCATTTTCTCAGCATCGGCACCTGCGTTGCCGAATTTTTCCCCCGCGAAGCGTTCTCAGCCTCAGGAGCAGCACCCAGCGCCCCGGTTCCTCTCCATCGGATCATTTGCCAGCGCGAGTTGCCCAAAACGTAGAGAAAGCGCCAAGACGGCTTCACACCGGTTCCTCCAGGAAAATGACGACCCGCGGGGCGCGTCCCTTCCTTTCGCGAGAAACAGAATTCAGTCCCGTCAGCAATGCACGACCTTGGCCGCCTGGATGTTCCGCGTAGCGTTGCAGGTATCCACCACAAGTTTGGCTTTCGCCACGATGTCCGCGTAGTCGTACTGCGAATGATCGGTAACGATGACGACACTGTCGAATTCCGGGATTTCTCGAGGGGCGTGCACGTCATGTTGAGAGCATACTTCCGGCCGCGGCCGACGGTGGGGAAGAAAGGATCGTTGTATTCCACCTGCGCACCGCGCTTTTGCAGCAACTCAATAATGGTGAGCGAGGGCGATTCGCGAAGGTCGTCGATATCCCGCTTATAGGCCAGTCCGAGAATCAGTATTCGTGCACCGCGTAGTACCTTGCCCTGCCGGCCCATCGCTTCGATGATGTTATCGACCACAAAATAAGGCATGCCGGAGTTAATCTCGCCGGCGAGTTCGATGAAGCGAGTATGAAAGTCGAACTCTCGTGCCTTCCAGGAAAGGTAAAAAGGGTCGATAGGGATGCAGTGGCCGCCGAGCCCCGGACCTGGATAAAACGCCTGAAACCCGAATGGCTTGGTTCTCGCGGCATCGATCACTTCGAAAAGATCGATGTCCATCCTCGCTGCTTCAATTCATTGACGAGGGCATTATCCACGCAGCGATAGATGTTTTCGAGCAGTTTGGTCATCTCCGCCGCAGCCGGAGTCGATACCGGAACCGTCCGGTTGAAGATGGTCTTATAGACCGCCGAGGTCAAGATCACGCGCGACTGGGCCGCATCCGCCCACCACTTTTGGGATGTCACGTCGGGATACCGTATCGTTGCCCGGATCTTCCCGCTCAGGAGAAAACGCGACGTGGAAACCGGAGCCTGACGTATCGCGCGCAAGGCCAAGCCCGGCCGGACAACCTTCTTCCAGCAGAGGAATCACGAGTTCCTCGGTTGTGCCTGGATACGTCGTGCTCTCCAGTATGATCAGTTGGCCCTCGTGCACATAGGGCGCGATGCTCCTGACCGTGCCGGTCACATAGCTCAGATCGGGCTCATGGTGCTCGTTCAGCGGTGTGGGGACGCAGATAATGACAACGTCCATCGCCGCCACTTGACTGTAGTTGACCGTTGCACGAAAACCGCTCTCGCGGGCTAACTGAATCTCAGTGGACGGTATGCGAACGATATAGGAGCCACCCTCGTTGAGAGTGTCAACTTTGCGGCCATCGATATCGAAGCCCGTTACCCGAAACCGCTCCTCGCTGAACAGCAGAGCCAGCGGCAGACCTACGTAACCCATGCCAACAATGCCGATGTTCGCCTGGCGTTTCTCAATTTTCTCGATAAGAAAGTAGGTCCGGTCCGTTGCAGTTCCAGCCGCTGGATCGCTCATGATTTCTACCGGCCACGAGCATAGCGCGTCGTATGTACAAATCCAGTGGCGCACGGGTAATTCGCGATCAGCACCAAAGGAAATCCCGAAACGGAAAGGTGCGGGAGCCAGGTGCGCAAAACCTTGCGCACAACCAGCGTCTCCCGCCGCCAACCTGTTGATTCAAAGAGGCAACATTCTGGACCCCCAATTGCCCTCCCTCCTCCCAGGTAGATCCACGACAGACGCGAAGTCGTATGACTCGCAAGGGGGAATGAATGGTCAGGCGGGACGCGAGCCCAACGCTTCTGATTACAGGAGTTGCCGGTTTCATTGGGTCCAACCTGGCCGAGGCCGCTCTGCGATCCGGCTTTAAGGTGCGCGGAATCGATGATTTCAGCACTGGTTCGGAAGAGAATATCGCCCCCTACCGTGACCAGATCCAGCTCTTTCGCGGCAGCATCACCGATCTCGAGGTCCTGCGTCGCGCTTCCGCCGGGGTCGATTGCATCCATCACCACGCAGCGATCGTTTCCGTTCCGAAATCGATGGACGACCCGACAAGGAATGATGCCGTCAATGTCAATGGCACGCTCAACGTGCTGATCGCCGCGCGGGACGCGGGCGTGAGGCGAGTGGTGTTTGCGTCATCCTCGTCGGTGTATGGGGAGCCCGTCCGTTTTCCCATCAGCGAGAGCTCTGCCGTCGATCCGCTATCTCCCTACGCGGTTTCCAAGGCTGCCGGCGAACTGTATATGCGGATGTTCAGCCACTCCTTTGGACTGGAAACCGTCTGTCTGCGCTACTTCAATGTTTTTGGTCCGAAGCAGGACCCCAGCTCGGGCTATTCCGGAGTCCTTGCCCGTTTCACGATGCAGATGCTGAAGGGCCTGCAGCCGACGATCTTCGGCGACGGCGAGCAGACGCGCGATTTCACCTACGTGGAAGATGTGGCCCGGGCGAATCTGCTGGCGTGTTTTGCGCCTCCGGAGAAGGTGAACCAGAGAACCTTCAACGTGGCCACCGGCCGGTCGGTCTCCCTGAATCAGATTTATAGCGTTCTGGGGCAGATCACCAGATACCCACGGCCAGCGGTGTACGCGGAGGGCCGGCATGGCGATATTCGGCACTCTGTGGCCGATATCTCGGAGATTCAGGAGACTCTCGGCTTCCATCCAACCGTGAGCCTGGAGGAGGGCCTGCGCAGGACGGTTCAGTGGTACTCCAGCCAGTTCCACCCGCAGCACGCGCGGACGAGCATCCGGCCTGCCCTGGAACTCCCGGTTCCTTTGGCCGAGGCCCAGCCGGGTTTGCACGCGTGGTCGTAGCGAAAATCAGGAAAGGCCTGGCGACCGTTCGCGTTGGATCGCTCCTGTAGCCGGATCCTGGCCACATCAATATCCACTGCGTCCGCTCTCTTTAATGGCTGCCTCTGCCTCTTACCCTCGGCGCCAGGAGCTTTCTCACGCCGTTGCGCAACGCACGGGTGATCCTGCGGTGACATCCGATCAAGCCGAGCGGGCGCGTGTTCTCGTTCGACTCAGTCTGGAAAAATCCAGCTATGCCCCCAAATGGCTTCGTTTCTGCCATTTTTCTATTCTGCGGCTTTACTCCCTGCCCTGTGCCGTGAGAGATTGCGGCTAGCCTTTCAACTTCTGCGAGGTAGCTGTGGCGAACGTCCCCCAACGCTCCGACCGCACTCTCTGGCTGCTGCTCATCGCGGTCGTGAGTGTCGCAGCCCTTACCAGCTGTGGATCCACTCCCGGCGCAGGTGGGGCCGCGGCGCCGGCGCCGGCCGTTACTTCCTTCACTGCGAGCCCAACCAGCGTCGCGAGCGGAGCCAGCACCACGCTTAGCTGGACCACCACCAACGCAACCACTATTGCCATCGCGCCTGGGACTTTCACCTCGTCCTCAGGCAGCGGTTCCACGATCGTCAAGCCCTCGGCCACCACGACCTACACGCTCACGGCAACCAACGCCGGTGGCTCCACCACAGCCAGGGTGACAGTGGCCGTACAGTCACCGGCATCGCCGCCCGTAATCAGCTCCTTCAGAGCAATTCCTGCCAGCATCACCGCGGGAGCCACCAGCACTCTTAGCTGGTCGACAAGCGGCGCAACGACGTTGGCAATTACCCCCGGCACCCTTCCGTTGGCGTCGGCCACGGGCTCAATAACCGTCAGCCCGACGGCGACGACGACCTACACCCTGACGGCGACCAACGCGACGGGATCGACCACAGCAATGGCGACCGTGACGGTGCAGGCACTGCCAACACTCCCCGTCATCAACTCCTTTACTGCAAATCCGGGCACCGTCACCGCAGGCGCGAGCAGCACGCTCAGCTGGTCGACCAGCGGCGCGACGACCATCGCGATCGCTCCGGGGAACTTTACTTCGGCTGCCTCCACGGGTTCGACGACGGTGACGCCGAGCGCGACCACGATCTACACGCTGACCGCAACCAACCCGACAGGCTCAAAAACCGCAACAGCGATCGTCACGGTGACCGCTTCCGGCGGCCCGCTGAAGATCACCACAACCGGCTGCCCCGGCGGCACACAAAACACGGCCTACACCGGATGCGCGATTGTTGCGACCGGGGGGACGCCGCCGTATACCTTTTCGATCAACGGCAATGCGGCCTATCCAACGCTGCCCGAGGGCTTGACGCTGGACGCGAAGACGGGAGCGATCACCAGCCCTCTGATCGGCGGCCAGGGCACGTACACTCCCCAGATCATGGTGAAGGATGCGGCCGGAGCCCAGGCGACACAGGACATCAGCTTCGCGATAGCTGGGAGTAACCTCTTTCTTGCGACAGTGTTTCCGGCCAGCTCCATCTTTCATCACCGCATGGACGCCGCCACCACTGGTTTGCCGGTGGACACTTCTCCGGCGGCGCCCATTTACAGTGGCTATCTGGGTGCGACCATCAAGCCGTTCTTCGGGAACACGTCGGCTGCGCCCTTTCCCAACGGCATTCCGGCGATTGAGGTCCCGGCGAGTCAGCCCGTTGTAACCATCTCAACGACCGTCTACCAGTCCTACTTCACGTCCGGGCCCATCCCGCCGTACGCGCCCGTCGAGGGCACGAGCAATTCCGGGGGCGACCGCCACGTGCTGGTTTATCTGGAAGGCGGGACCGGGACCAATCCTGCCCTCTATGAGATGTGGCAGGGCATCTACGAGGGCGGCCCGTGGACCGATTCTTCCAACGCGCTGTGGCCCAACGTATCGTCGAACGCTCTCACACCGCAGGGCAAGGGAACATCGGATGCCGCAGGCCTTCCGGTAGGGCCGCTGCTGGTGAATGCCGACGAGGTGATTGGAACCGGCACGCCCTCGGCCCCGAACGGAGCCGTGAAGCATCCCGTCCGCTTCACCCTCAACCACATGCTGAGCTACTGGGTGTGGCCCGCCACAGAAACCGCTGGGGTGGGAAGCTGCACGCTAAGTGGCGCCACGATTCCGGCCGCGTCGCAAATCTCCCAATCCTCGCCGCCGGCCAGCTGCACCATGACGGGTCCGGCCGGGGAGATCTACCGCCTCAAAGCCTCGGTGGCTACCCCGGCCTGTGCAGCAACCAGTCCGCAGGCAGCGATCATGATCACGGGCTTCCGCAACTACGGCATCATTCTCGCGGATAACGGTATGAGCGGCGGCCTGATTGGAACACCGGACGCCCGGTGGAACGACGCGGATCTGGACTGCCTCAGGAGCCTGACGCTGGCGGATTTCGAACCGGTGAATGTCTCCAGTTTGATCGTGAGCAACGATAGCGGCGCCACGAGTCACTAGGTTTTTGCTGGCGAGGAATAATCCGGAACCAAGGGCAAAAGCAAAAGGGCAGGGTTTACCTGCCCTTTCACGAGTTCATAACCGATTCGAAGCGCCGATTAAACCGGCAGAGCCAAGCCGGGGTGCCGCGCCGGTTTCGCTTTCCGGAATGCCAGGAACGCCAGAGCGAGCAGCCCAGTGCCGAGCAGGATCAGAGACGAGGGCTCCGGAGTCGTCGATACGTTGAAGGAAACCGGGTTTCCTTCATTTCCGGTAAGAGGTATTACCCACGTATCTGTAGAGGGAATGAACTCGTTCCAATAAACGGTGTTTCCGATAGACCAAAGCTCGAGTTCCCCCCCGTTGCTGAGCAGAAACAACAGCAGTCCGCCCGTGCTGTCCACATACGGCGGCGAAAGTGTAAGAACATCGTCGTAGGAGTATGGACCTTGTGGCGTAGTGATGGCGGAGACCAAGCCCGGGGTTGGGTTTGAAATAACAGTCCCGCTCATCCCATTGAGCGTCATATTGCCACCGTAGATATTAAAGACACCTGGACTGAGGGCATTGCCGGTAAGGGTTCCACCTCCAGTGAGGCTGGGTGTGCCGACCGCGCTCACGTTGAAGTAGAAGGTGTCCGCCATGGCAGCTGGCGCGATCGCCAAGGCTGCTGCCAGTGCGATTAGAGCAACCGAGAATCTCTTCATCATCCCTCCTGGAGTCGCCCCCTCGGGCTGCGTGGAGCATGGCCGCGCTGGCTCCATACATGCATCTCAATTGCCAATTGGGGACACTGTCGATTCAGTGACTTGCGTTTCACCGCTTATCGAAGTGCGCAACATCTTGCGCAGGCATTTCTGGAAAATTGCTCCCGGATGAGTTGAGAGCGGCCCCGATGCATCCCGTCCGCTTCATCTTCTCCACATCATTAAGATGGAGAAGCACGACCAGCATGGCAGCGATACCACGAAACGCCTGAATGCTGAGAATCCGCGCGCTTGGTGTCCATAATCGCGATCCGGACTAAAAGTTCCTCAGAAGGACGGCTGTTTTCTGGTCAGGGTTTTGCGTGTGCTCAACCCGGCCCGCAGGAGCACCGTCCTCTTTTGTATAAGCAAAAGGGCAGGTTGCCCTGCCCTCCTGTTTGCCCAAGGTATGAACTGAAGAGCCTAGACCGGCAGGGCCAGCCCGGACGGCCTGGCGAACCGGGATGCCTTGTTTTTCCGAAAGGCAAGAAATGCCAGACCAAGCAAGCCGGTGCCGAGCAGCAACAGAGAGCTGGGCTCGGGAGTCAGTGAAACATTCATTGTGCCACCCCCGATGATGTCAGCGTCGTCCCAGAACCAGTTGGAATAACCTGAGCCATTAATGCTGTTATTATCCCCCCCCCAGAGTGCGTTGACGCCCCCATAACTCATATCGAAGAGCACCCCATTATTGTCGAGGTACTTAAAATCTGTCGTGGCTGAAGGGGGCAAATAAAGCAAGTCGTCAGTTCCATAGTTCCCAGTGACATCGACGACGCCACTGTATGTGCCATAGCCGCTTGTTGTGGTGATCGACCCGCTGGTGATTTGGTACACCCCTGGGCTGGTCTCCGTTCCCACAAGCGTTCCGCTGGAGCTCACACCGGGAGCGCCAAAATTGAAATAGAAGGTGTCGGCTCGTGCAGCCGGTGTAATCGCAACGGCCGTTGCCAATGCGAGTAAAGCAATTGAGAACTTCTTCATCATTCCTCCTGGAGTCGCCCTCGCGGGCGGTTGGCCAACGTTTGCCCCCTGCAGAGGGCTGGCCCAGGCTACAACTTCAAGTCTGGTTCCCTGACCTGCGGTTAACGAGTGAAGCAATTGCGATGTCACGTGTCGGCATGCGCGGTGGGACTTCTCTGCGTACTGCAAGACGTCTGCTGGCAGAGCATCCCGGCCCGGTCGTCAGCTTCCTGGTATGGAAGGGTTCGCGGATCCGGTCTGCCCGTACCAACAGCGCTCTGCCTTCAGGGAGCATCTCGATAGCCAAACCTATGCCATTTTGATTCAATGGGTTGAAGCCCATTGCCGATTCGGTATGCGCAACTTCTTGCGCACAATATTCCGGGAACTTTTCCGCGTTGTGTGACCGATCGATAGTCGTTCAATCCGAATGGCGGATTTCGACCGCGAACAAACATTTCCGTCGCCGAAGGGCATTTCCGAGTGATAACCTCTGGCATCGTCTCTTAGCATCGATCGAAGGGTTCTGACACCTGTGTCTCAACCCGTGTGGCCAGACAAACCTTGGGTGAGGGCAACGCGGTGAAGGGCAGCGCGGACTTCAAAAACAACAATCTGGACTGCCTCCGCCTGATCCTGGCTTCGATCGTTGCTCTCTTCCATGTGGGCGCCCTCACCAATTTGCCCGCCTTCTCGGCTTTGGGAACGTGGCTCTCCCCGAACTTCGCCGTGCGATCCTTCTTTGTCATCAGTGGATTGTTGATCTACCGCAGTTACGACCGCTCTACTTCGCTTCGTTCTTATCTCGATAAGCGCGTCAGACGCATTTACCCGGCGTACGCAACGGTTATCCTCGTTTGTGCCGTCGCTCTGAGCGCATTCAGCACTCTGCCGCTTTCGGAATACTTTGCCCATGGCTTCTTGAGATATCTAGGGGCCAACCTTCTGTTCCTGAATTTTCTCGCACCTTCCCTGCCGGGCGTTTTCACGCACAACACCGTAACGGCGGTCGATGGCGCGCTCTGGACCTTGAAAATTGAGGTCGCTTTCTATCTTTCCGTCCCCGTTATTCACTACATGTGCAGACGCCTTGGGACAAAGCTGGTGATAGTCAGCCTCTTCCTGCTTTCCTGTCTATG
This sequence comes from uncultured Acidobacteriaceae bacterium, assembly GCA_963796895.1. GTDB lineage: Bacteria > Acidobacteriota > Terriglobia > Terriglobales > Acidobacteriaceae > Palsa-343. Next base: position 501,767 of record CAWCNN010000006.1, on the reverse strand, counting down.
GAAATATGGGTTTGCGTTCCTGGCGACCGTCTATCATTCCGGAGGCGTATTTTCCCTCGATCCTTCAAGAAGCCTCTTTTCCCAACTCGAAGTTCAGTTTCCTGGACAGCTCGTGTATTTCCTCGCGGGCATCCTGCTGCTGCTGTGGTTTGACAGGCTTACCGCGCACTTCCGAATCGTGGCAGCCGCCACAGCGGTCCTGTTTCTGCTCGATCAGTTTGTGACCAGAGACGTCCTCGATGTCCTCTGGATCGCTGGGTTCGTGCTGATTTTCGGATTCTGGCGCCATCTCGGTAATTTCGCCAAACACGGCGATTTCTCCTATGGCGTGTACATCGTCCACTGGCCGATCCTCCAGATCCTGATTGCACTGCGGGTGGACCGTCTCAATCCGGCCTTGTTCCTGTTGATTGCAGCCAGTGCGATCGCCGCGACCGCGTTTCTCCTCTGGAATCTCGTTGAAAGCCGTTTCCTCGCGAGCAGTTCCCATTACCGGGAGGTTTCCCTGGACAAGGCCGAATCACGGGTCCCGCCCGGCCTCCGCGCTTTGCGATCCTGGCTGCGAAAACCGGGCACCTCCTGACAGAGGAACGCCAGACACTCGCGGCTCAGAACCTCCGCTCCGCACCGGTGGCCCCGCAAAACAATGGAACATCCCGCACCCTTCGATTATCTTAGGAACACTGCCACTGACCCAGTTCTCTGCCGATGGGCTTCTTCTTAAGCATCCTCTACTTCATTACGTACTACCTCACGCCGGCAACGCTCTTTGGTCCCCTGGCCGAGGCCCATATCGAGATCATTCTTGCTGTGCTTGTTTCATTTGTTTCCCTGGTGTCACTCCCGAAAGCGTTCATCTTCAGGACGCCGCAATCCCTGGCTTTGATCGGCCTGGCCGTTGCCACCGTTCTTTCGGTCCTCATCGGCCAGCATTGGCCAGGAGGAGCGTTACACGCCTTTCTGGACTTCATCCCGAATGCCTTCGGGTACTTCCTGTTGTGCCTGCACTGCAACACCAAAAAGAGGCTGCAGATCGTCGTTCTCATGCTCCTCACCGTCTGCCTCTTTGTCATCGCCCACGGATTCCATGACCTCATCCATGGCTTCCCCGATAGTCTTCTTATTCAGCCGGATTTCACCGGCAGCAATTATCTTCTGGCCATGAGTAACGGCCAGGGCGGCTGGATCTTCCGCATCCGCGGACCCGGACAAATCCACGACCCCAACGACTTCGGCCAGCTGACCGTCTGCGTGGTCCCCCTCATGTTCATCTTCTGGCAATCGAAGAAGCTTCTCCGGAACCTCTTCTGCGTCCTTCTGCCGGTCTGCGTTCTCCTCTTCGGCGTGTATCTCACGCACTCGCGCGGCGCGCTCCTCGCCCTGCTGGCGATGGGAATCCTCGCCGGCCGCCGCCGCATCGGGACGATACCCTCTGTCGTCCTCGCCGGTGTGCTGTTTGTCGCGCTGATGGCCCTGAATTTCACCGGCGGCCGCGCCATTTCCGCCGAAGCCGGATCGGATCGCACCGCCCTCTGGGGCGAGAGCCTGCAGGTCCTCAAGGCCCATCCCTTCTTTGGAGTAGGTATGGGATATCTGCCGCAATATCTCGGGCTGACCGCTCATAACTCGCTTGCCGTTTGCGCCGCCGAGTTAGGTCTGTTCGGACTGTACTTCTGGTCTCTCTTCCTCTTCCCCACGGTGACCGACGCATGGGTGGTGTCCTCGCCCGCGCGTCTTAGCGAAGGCACCCCACCAATCCCTGATGAGGAACTCCTTCCGTACCAGATCAAAAATCTCGAAAACCTCGACAAGGTCGAGATCAGCCGCCTCGGCACCCTCGTGCTCCTGTCCCTCACAGGATTTCTTGTGGCGGGCTGGTTTCTCTCCCGCGCCTTTGTCATGACCCTGTTCCTGCTCGGCGGCATGGCCGAAGTCGTCTTCGAAATGGCGCTTGAGCGGCAGATGATCGCCGCCCGTATGCGCCTCGTTCGCGTGCTTCCCTACGCGGGGATCCTGGCCGTCGTGCTCATCCTGCTGATGTACATCCTCCTCCGCACCGTCAACCTGATGCATTGAGATGAAGAGCGCACCGTTCGAAGAGCAATCCGCCCGCGCCAAGGGTTCCGAAGGACCCGCATGAAGATCGCGCACATCGTCGACAGCATGGAGGTGGGCGGCGCCGAGACTCTGGTCGCCCAGATGTGCCGGCTGCAGCGCGATCTCGGACACGAGCCCAGCGTCTATGCCGTGGCCGCCCTCGGGCCTCTGGGCGAGCAGCTGCGCAACGATCGATTCACCGTCGAAGCCAACATCGGACGCCACCTGCTCGACGCCACTCGCAACTTCTACCGGATCTTCCGGGCATCGCGCCCCGACGCCGTTCACCTGCACAACCCAACCCCCACCATCTACGCCGCGATGGCCGCCCGCATCGCCGGGGTGCCCGGCATCGTCTCCACGCGGCACAGTCTGGTGGGCCCGCCGCACCGCCGCCTGCAGGAGCTCAAGTACGCCCTCGCCGCCCGCTTCTGCGACTGGGTCGTCGGCATCTGCGACGCAACCGTCAGCAATATTCACGCCCTGCACACCGTCCCCCGCCGCAAGCTCGTGCGCATCTATAACGGAGCCGCCCCCTTGCAGCGCGTGCCCCTCGAACGCTGCCCTCCTAAAGACGGATTCACCCTCCTCTGCGTCGGCCGCCTCGTCCCGGTCAAGAACCATGCCCTGCTGCTGAAGGCATTCCGCATCGCCCTCGCCTCCATGCCGGAGCTGCGCCTCTGGATGGTGGGCAACGGCACCGAACGCGCGGCAACCGAGCGGATGGCCATGGACCTGGGCATCGCCGCGCAGGTCACGTTCTGGGGACAGCAACTCGACGTCGCGCCCTTCTTCTCGGCCGCCGATGCCTTCATCATGTCCTCTCGCTCCGAAGGACTCCCCATGTCCCTGCTCCAGGCCTTCTCGCTGGGATTACCCGCCATCGTTACGGACGTGGGCGGAATGGCGGAGGTGGTCCGGCTCTCCCAGGGGGGGATCGTGACTCCGGCGGACAATCCGGAGGAGATGGCGCAGGCGATTCTGAAGCTGACCGGTGACGATGCAGAGCGGAAGTGCTTTGGGGCGAATGCAGAAGCGGCGTTCCATGCGCGCTTCAGTCTGAAGGCGATGGCCGATGAGTACATGGATTTGTATTGAAATACGCTGCGGTCAGGGCGTTCAGAAAAGATTGAACGCTCCTAAACCTCTTCTGATATCTATCTTACACTTCACCCGGCAGGTTTAAACTGGGGAACGATGTCAACTATGATCGGGGGACTATGGCAGGGGGTCTGAGTGACCTGCTTCGGCGCGGCAATGATCTGAGCCTCTCTCTGCCTGCTCTTGCTCATATCGTCCCCTTGGCGTCCGAGCGAGATGCCATGATTTGTTTTTTCCCTCGTGCGCAGAAAAACTTCGCATAATTTGCGGTTGGTACAAGGCTGCGCCGCCACGCTGAAAGTCGAATCCATCTCTCGAATGTCGGTACCGCCACTCCTTCAATAAAGCAAATCCACTGATCGACGATGGCGCTGGCGTCAACTTCCTTAAGTCGTGCCTGTCCGTTCTCCACCATCTTCTGCCTCAGCTCGCGATTCTGGGCCAGCTCGACTAAAGTTCTTATGAGTTCTTCGACTGAACATACCTCGATATAGTCAAGGTCGCTGCGGCGAAGGGTGCGATACGCGGATTCGTACCCAGAATTGCGGGCACTCCAGCAATCCAAGCGTTCAAGAGCTTGGACGGTGGCTTGTGATCAAAGGCGTTACAGGCTTTGCGCGGTAGAAAGCGCCGTACTGCGCACACGGCGTCCACATTGCTGTAATCTGACCATGCGCCACCGATTCGGTAAGTTGACGGGTTGTTATATTGGAAATCTCCAATTTTGGGGATCCAGCGGAACCCCATTTGGGCTAGGCACTTCTCCCATTCCTTATCCCGCAGCTCTGAAGCCAGCGACTTCTCGTTTCCGACATAGGCGACATTCTCATAACGGGTACCGTGTTTGTGGTGGCGTGGGATCAACCCCGGCTCCGGCCAATGCAAGATCCAGTGGCAATGTGGGAATCTCCTGGCCTGCAGCGGGTTTTGTACAACCTGCAGATTCGCTGGGCAGTAGATCCCCAGGTCCGCCGCTAGATTCACCAGGACTCTCCTCGGCCCTGGCATTGCCCTGTCTCCATCAACAGTCATGCATTCTCGATGAGCCAAGACGATGCCCTCTTTGGGCATTTCGGAGGTCAATTCACATGACAAACCTGCGGCCTGAAGCCGGAGCATTGTCTGAATCGTCCACGTATATACTCCAAAATTAAAACCGGACCATGGAGCATCGGGAGAACATGGCAGGTCGCCCTGTGGCCAAAATCTTCGATGGATATAGAAATAGAATGGAGGAAGCAGCATGGAAAGTTCCGCCTTCAACCGCCTGCCTTAAGAGCTACTTGAGTCGCGCACAGAGCCGGGGGGGGTGATGTCCGCCGAGGAAATCAGACGACTGCGCGCGGCACATGATGCAGTCCATTTCTATGACCCGTAGCCCGTCGAATTCACGTGTGACCGGGACGAAATCAACAACCTGGAATCCGCGCAGCATCATTACTGAAAGAACCTCATCAAATCGACTCATTCCCTTATATAGCTTCCGAAACGCGGCTTCTGTCTGGAGCGCCGAGATGCGTTCGAGAACCCCCTCAGCGCCACGAAAGACCTCGAGATCGAAGCCTTGTGTGTCCATCTTCAGGTAGAGATTTGGATCGGGAATCCCATAAATACACTCATCCAGGATTGTATCTAGACGGCGGGTAGGGACGCGCTGCCTGTGCCAGGCAAAGTCCCTCGCATCCCAGCGAGATGCCGCGTCTTCGGTGGGCTCCAAGAAGGAACTGAATACGCTGCCGGCCATGGCATGAATTTCTGCCTCACCTTCTATGGCGCCGAGTGCGTAGGGAAATACGCGCCATTTAGGGTCAGAATTAGCTCTTTTCTGCAGCGCCACTCTCGGCTCGCAGGTAGGCTCGAACGAGAGGATCCAACCCTCGTAGCCCAAATCACGGAGGGACTGTCCGAATTGGCCGACGTTGGCCCCCACATCCAGGACGCAGTTGATCTTAAAGTGGTCGAAGAGGGGCAAAATCGCCCATCGATACCGACTCCAATTGGGAATCGGAGTATGAACGAGTTCCCAGCCAGCCGCTTTCAGGCCATTCTGGAGGATTCGGAGCATGGGATGGATCATGATCAGAGCCTCCCCTTTTTGAGCTTTCAAATGTATAGCATTAGCTGCCCCAGCGAATTGTTTGTCCACGAAACGCCTCTTCCAGATTCAGCTTCCCCGCTTGTGCAGAATGCCGGGCGAGCCGCTTCTACGCGTCTGCCAGCTTGCCACTCCGCACCCACTGCTGGAGTCGGCGCCATCTTCCGCCGACTTGTCACACGATGGGAATATCACCTCGAAAACAGTCTGGGCTTCGTCTACCGTGCCTGCCTTCACAGCTCAGACATCTATGAGACCGATTCTAGGCCGTTAAACGACGGCGTAACCTCATCAGGGCTATCGACCGTGGTGGTCAAGGGGACTGTCCTTTAATGAACATTGGGGGCTGAAAAGACGGGTATCACTTGTTCAGTACGCAACCGGTCATCCGGATCGGTTTCCCCATATCGACGACTTCGAAGTCGGTCACCTTCAATGGCCACAGACTATGGGTGTCGAAATCGACGTCGGCGTACTTGGCCGTCGTGTCGGCATCGCTTTGCGCTGTGAGGGCGATGTTGCCGCCGTCGGACAGGAACATGCCGTATTTCTGCATGGCGCGAGCGACCACACGCGCCGCAGGCTTCAGTTGCGTCAAATCATACGAGGCCTTCAGCCGGAAGTGTGCGCCCATCGGTGGAGCGGTATCGGGACCGCGAGGCGCGCCGGCATGCGTGGCGGGATGCACGTAGACCCCGGCGCGGATCCTCGCATTGGGGAGAATGAAACGAATCGCGTGGTCGATGCTTCCCCTCGCCAGTTCGTCGGCATTGAAGAGCAGCGGAGCAATGGGAAAACCGGCAGCGTCGGCGCTGGTGCACCCTTCTCCCCGACCTGACGGCGGATAGAGACGGTTCAGGTCCCACACTGCGAGGAACGACGCCTCCAGAGCGCCATGGTTGACGGTAGCCTGCCATGCTTCGTAGAGTTTGCCCTGGCTGCGGTCGACCACGATCAGATGGCAGTCGTTGTTGTTGGTGTCGCATTGGTAACCCGGTTGGCCTTCGATGCCGCCTCCTACTGGAAGAGGAATGCTCGATGGGACATCCGAATTCCAGTAGAAGAACCCGGGAGCTTTGTGGATGGGAACGAGCGGCGTATTGGCGTTCGCCTGCACCACGCGTATGGTCCAGTCCACCTGCATCCGGCCCCGTCCCCACCCGCCCGCATCGGAAAGCCAGTCGATGATGGTGGAAGACTGCGGATCGAGCGGCGCCTTGCTGATGTCCTGCGCCCAAATCGAGCCGGGCGGGAAGTAGGGCGCCGGAGCCACCGCGTGATCCAGCCGGGCTGCTCTCACCCGCACCGTACGGTTATGCAGGCTATAGCCGGTGACGATTACCGCTACGCCCATAGCTGATATCAGCAGAATCCTTCCGTAACTCATGGTTCCGACTCCTCCCTAACTTTAAGTTGCTGCCAAATTGAACGCTTCACTTCTGAGGCCAACCACTATCGGTTTTGGCGAAACTACCCCGGGCTCACGGCGTCACCATGGCCACCCTGGCTCAGTGTTGCCGTCGCTAAATCGTCTTCGCCGCTATATCCAAGTTTCCGGATACCGCGCAGGCGGCTGCGCAATCTCTGGAACGGCATTTCGAGCAGGAAATAAGAGCCCACAGCTGTGCCCACGGCGAGAAGTATGCTTTGCGGAAATGCACATATCCAGGCGTCGGAATTGCGGTTGATGAAGAGCTGCTGCCACAGATAAAGGGAATAGCTGAGCACACCGACCTCTGTGATGAGCCGCCCATTCAAAAACCGCCCGACCAGACCGTCGGGAAAGACCACACAGCGATGAATAAGAATCACGATGCACACATTCATGACAGATGTTCCGAGTACCCGAACCACTGAGTAACCCTCATATCGATTTAGAACGAGGAGCAGCCCTAGAAGCCCGATCGAGCACCCCGGCTTGAGCAGGCCGCGATAAAGCCGTCGGCTCTCGAGCCATCCGGTTAACGGAGCCAACAGGCATCCGATGGCTAAACTGTCGGCGACCGTTGGGAACAACTCCAGGTCATAGTACGCAGTCTTCCTCAGTAAGAACCACGCCCCTGCACGCGCAACAGGGGCCAGCAGGACGGCACCAGCGGCGACGAAAAACGCACGTCGGGGTTTGAACAGGACGAACGCCAGCGGCCAAAGCAGGTAGAACTGCTCCTCAACGGATAGCGACCAGAGATGCCCGATCTGCCACGCGCGCTGCGGCAGATAGTTGACGGTGTAAGTGATGGCGTGCACCATATCGGTCGCTCGCAGTTGCACAGTCCCTGCAGCCCAAAGGATGCCCACGCAGCCGATGAATGCGTACGAGGCCGGAAATAGCCGCAAGGCCCTCCGGGCATAGAAGCTCTGCAGCGATACTCGGCCGGTCCGCCGATATTCATTGAGCATCAACCGTGTGATCAGGAAACCTGAGATCACGAAAAATACGGTCACGCCAAGATGAGCATAATCTCCGATTCCAAGCTTCAGCCGGATAAATCCTCGAGTTCCACTGAGATGGCCGAGAAGCACCAGAATGATCGAAACCGCGCGTAAGCCGTCGAGTGATGCGACACGCCCCGATGCAGGCACGTGGCCGACGGGACCATGCACATCGTCTGGCCGGTCGAACGCAGGTGTTTTAGCGCCGCTGCTCTTTCCGGGGACCATCTTCATTCCTCAGATATCGTGGTGTCCACGATTCCCTCTCGCCTGCTCTGGGGCCTCATGCAGGCTTACCCTGGGCAGGCCCGTTGACCATCTCGGGTTCGAACTCTCCGACGTCCACCGCTTCCCGCGCGGCACCTTGCGCCGGCACGGCGGTCGGCGTCCATATCCGCCAGAGCGGTCCCCGCGTCGTGAGGAATCGGTAGAGCCCCACCACCGCGGCCGCATTCAGCACCAGCAACGCGCTGGCCGGGGCCGCAATCCGCTGCGCAATCGGGATCCTGAAGAAAAGCCCGCCAATCGCCAGCAGCCATCCCATCAGCTGCAAAGCAGCAAAGCCGGCGTAAACCCGTGAATGCACGGAAAGCACCAGCGCAGAGACCAGCAAAAGCATCAGCAACCAGGGCACAACCAGACGCAGAACCTTATGCGAAATGAGCTGAAACAACACCCTGTTCTCCGTGCTGAGCGTCCACGGCGCCAGTTGGAAGAGTTGAAAGTTGCCCGCCAGGGTTCGCACCTTGCGCTGGAACTCATGCTTCGCCTGCTTCGGCCAGATGTCATAAACGCGCGCTTTCGGGTCAAGCACGGAACGATAGCCCTGGCGAATGATCGACAAGGGCTGGAACACATCGTCCAGAATCATGCCGGCCGGCTGCGGGACAGCCAGTTCGCGCCGCACCGCATAGAACCCCCCGTAAACGCCAACCGGCGAATCGAAGGCGCTCTCACAGCTTCTGATCCACTGTTCATATTTCCAGTAAAGGCCTCCGACAGCACCCGAGGCCCCGTCGTGCCCTTCCTGGCGCAGAGTTAGCTCGCCTGTAACACAGCCAACACGGGGATCAGCAAAATTCGTAACCAGCTGCTCGATCGCACCCGCCGCAATTGTGGGCCGGATATCGACGAAGAGGAGGACGTCGCCACGCGCCTCAGCCATTCCGGCATTGACTGCGGCAGCCTTGCCGCTGTGCTCGTGGAGAATGATCGTCCTGAGGCGCGGATGCTCCTGCCGAACCAGGAATTCCGCCGTGCCATCCGTGGATCCGTCCGACACCACGATAACCTCCCGTACTTGAAGGTAATCCAGGGAAAGGAGACGTTGTATCTTCGTCGACAACAGAGCCATGCCATTGTGCACCGCGAGTACGATGCTTATGCTCGGATGGATCGGAGCGGCTTTCCACGGATGACGGCCTGACCGAGAGAGCATCCAAATCCCTGCTGGGTAACCAAGGTAGGTATAAACAACCCCAATAAGCGCAACCCAGAAGGCAATGGTCACTGGGCACCCCGCTGCATCAGGATCGTTTTGACGGTCTCGAACAGGATCAACAGGTCGAGTCCAATGGAAAGGTGCTTGACGTAATAGAGGTCATATTCAAGCTTCCGTCTGGTTTCCTCCAAACTGGCGCCGTATTTGTAACGCACCTGGGCCCAACCGGTGATCCCCGGACGGATCATGTGCCGGAGGTCGTAATAAGGTATTTCCTTTCTCAACCACTCAACGAACTCAGGGCGCTCCGGGCGGGGACCAACAAACGACATTTCGCCCCGCAGCACATTCCACAACTGCGGTATCTCATCGACACGCGTCTTGCGCATGAATCGCCCAAGTGGAGTCACACGCGGGTCATTCGAGCTGGCCCACACAGCCCCGTTCGCCTCGGCATCCTTCCTCATGGTTCGGAACTTGCGCAGGACGAAAGTGCGTCCGCCGCGCCCGACACGCGTCTGGCAAAACAACACAGATCCAGGAGAGGACAACCGAACAGCCAGAATAATGAATGGTACAAACGGCGCACTGACAATCAGGCCAACAGAGGCCAGAATGATCGACAGTATGCGACGCTGCTGAAGGAGGGCTCTGCTGACGTTGAATCCGTCAGAAAAGATGAGACTGCTGGGATTCAGGCCCTCCAGCGGCAACCTTGCGGTCAGCTTCTCGACTACCGAGTTCGCATCCTCGATTCGCACGCCCTGAAGGCGAAGATCGAGCAGCTCGCGGACCGGCATTGATCCGCGCCGATCTTCCATGGCGATGATGATGCGGTCAACAGATTGGTGTGACTCACGCGCTTTCGCGGGACTGGCAGCCAGCCGCTCCAGCTGCGCAAATTGGTCGCTGCCGTCCTCCTGATTTACCACGTCCATTCCGGCGTCTCGGCGGTTGCGAAGAATGGTAATCACCTCCAGAGCACTTTCACCGTTTCCCAGAACGTAGACCCGCTCGCGAAACCATGAGAGGCTGATGATCCATTCGCACGCTCGTCGCCACGCGATCAGAACGATTGCGAGTATCCCTGTACCGACGACCAGTACATTTGGACCGATTTCAACCCGGGGAAAGAAGTAGATCAGGGCGGCGAGGACAAAGGAGAGAGCACTCAAAACCAGGAGCAGTCGAAAGTATATCTCCCACCGTGCAGAAATCCTTTGCGGCTCATAAAGATCGAAATAGTAGGACAGAAGAAATGCGAAGGCAGATATGCCAAGAATCTTCCAAAGCCCGTTTTCATAAAAAAGAGCAATGTAGGAGTCCGGACCGACGGCGTAGATTGTGGCCAGTAGAAACGCGCCACCGACGAGAAGGACTTCGCAGCAAAGTAGGACCAGTGCGCGGGTTGGATAGTAGACATTCAGCAGTCGGATCATCTCTACACCAGCCGGACTTCTCGTTGTGTGCCTTAACCCTCTTCTTCGTCAGGTCAGTAGCTGTAGTAATAAGTGCCATTCGGAACGCCCCGGGCAGCATTCAGAACGGTGCCCAGGACTCGCGCATTGCCGAACGCACTCTTAGTACGCTGCGCATCTTCAAATTTGGTAATCCCCGCACGTGCCACAAGCAGAACTGCATCGGCGGCTCGCGCAAGATCCACTCCGTCGGTAACAACGAGGACCGGGGACGCGTCGATCAGAATCCAGTCAAAGTGCGGTGAGACGCATTTGATGAGTTGCTCCATCCGATGGTTCGCGGCCAGCTCGCCCGCGTTATCGCCGCATTTTCCGGCCGGCACAAAGGTAAGATTCGAGATCCCGCTTGCACCCCCGCTCCCGCCGGCTTTGAAGCTGGTATCGCGTTGCATAATCTCGGTAATACCGGAAGCGCCACTTAAATAGTCAACGAGCCCAAGGCGATTCGGAGCGCCAAGCAGTTCATGGAGCCGCGGACGCCTTAGATCGCCGTCGATCAGGAGAATGCTCTTTTCTCTATTCCGCCCCAGACTCAGCGCCAGGTTTGCCGTGACAAATGTCTTGCCTTCCTCGGGAAGGCCGCTACTGATAAGGATGGTCTTCGTTGGGGCCTCATCGCGAAGTCCTGAGAGTCGCGATCGGAGCTGCCGAAACTGCTCTACACCTGCGCCTCGCCGCGCCAGGCTGACGAGAGTGTCGGTCGACGGCTCCCATTTATACCGTTGGATCTCTTCGGGCAGGACAAGGTCGGGCTCTCGCGATGAAGGCTGCGGCTCCGACGTCGAGTCAACCGCCGCAGTATCCTGATCCCGCCCGTCAGTGATCGCAAGATGCCCCATACCGACTGTTTCGAGACCTTCGAAAATTCGAGTCATGCTCTTCTATCCTCGACTAACTTATGACACCCGGCGAACTGCGATAGGTATTGTGTTGGTACCCATCGAGTTCGCTCATGGCCTGTAAAGTGATCAGCCGCCGATCGTCTCAACCGGGGTAATGGACAAGGACTTCTTCGAATGCTTTCCGCGATTCCGCTTGTCCATCCGTCTTAAGTCATCGAGGTGAGAAATCGTTGCTAAAGTTGGCAGTCTGGTAAAAGCCCATACGTCTCTCTCACTCCGCAGCGATGTGTCGCGATACTCAAGTAACCCCGCAATGAGCAGACCCAGGAACAGCCCCCCTACGGCCCCACCGGCCGCAAACTGGTTTCGATTGGGGAATTTGGGCGCGTCCGGCAGGTTCGGAGAGTCCATGACCCGAAATTGCTCACCCTGCTGGCGTCTCTCCAGAGCGGTCGCCATTGAGGATTCGTTCATCTTCGTGAGCAGCGAATTGTAGAACTGAAGAGCTGACTCGTGATCGCGTGTAAGTTTCTTGTATTCCGCTTCCACCATGGGGCTGGATTCGATCCTTGCCTCATAGGTGCGGATCTGATGTTCAATTTGCGCCTGGGCCTTCTTGGCTGCGGCCACAGATTGCTGGGCAGCGACGAGCTGTGCCTTGAGTTGCTGAACCTGGGGAGAATCAGGCGGGTGAACCGCCGTGTTAACCGTTGCCGGCTTGAATGGTGTCTTTGCGATTGCCGAACGCAGGTCCGCGATCTTATGAGTGATCTCAATCTCATCAGGGTGATCTGGCGTCAGCTGGGCATCCATTTCCTGCTTCTGTGCAAGGAGATCTTTCAGCTGCTTCTGTCGTTCGTCCACCGGAACCTGGCCGGGCGCGAGCCCCATCTGGGCGTCGTGCATCTGCTGAGAAACCATGGTTTCGAGAAAGGTCACATTCTGCTGCAGATGGTTGATTGACTGGGTTGAGGCATCGAGTTGCGTGGTCAGGGCCTGAAGCGTATTCGAGTTCGATGTCTCCTGATCAGGCAGGCGGCCGAAATATTTTTGCTGGAACGCCGCAAGTTTCGCATCCTCATCGTCCAGATTTCGCTTGGCGTCATCGAGCTGCTGCTTCAGGAAATCCGTGGTCCCTTCGGCCGATTGCTCCCGCGCAGTCAGGTTCTCGCTCACGAAGAGTGAAGTAATTTCACCGCACACTTCCTGAGCGGTCAGCGCATCTGGGGCGTCGAAGGCAATGAAGAAGCCGGGGAGCCCTCCCGTACCGCGAACTTCGGAATGGATGGGGGTTATAGTGATGGCCTTCCGGGTAAAATCGACGCGGTCGTCCATGTTATGGGCTTTTCCCGCGAACAGGTTGTATTTCGTGATGATTGGCTCCAGCCGGGAACGGCTCAATATCTGTTCCTTCATTGACGCCAATCTCGCGTCCAGACCTTCGTCGATGACCGGCTTGACGTAGTCCTCCGGCACCCTCTGCTGTTCAACGAGGATCAGCGTCTGCGATTCATAGCGTGGAGGCAGAACATAGGTCAGGCCGATGCCCGCACCAAGCAACAGAATGGTGCAAAGCACAATGAGCCAGAATCTGTGTTTCAGAATCTGGCCATACTCACTGATTGTCAGTTCACGATGCCCCAGCATACAACTCCTTCATCTCCTAATGACCGACATGCACTTCTCGGGAACCATAGCTAATACCAACACTGGCCATCTGCATTAACCCGTGCAGCGTGTTGATGGGAAGAGCGGAACTCGTTGACTGATCGATGGCGGTGTAATTTGCAAAGAAAGAAATCTGCGGTCCGATTTTTCTGGCTATCTGCACGCCACCGTACTTTGACGAAGTGATTCCGCTGTTTTGCAGCCCGGCTGTCCGCATGTACGAACCGTTCAGGCCAAACGAAAGGCTTCTGCCAAAGTCTCGCGATAGAGTCACGGAGGCTGTGTCCGTTTTCGCGCCGATCAGGTATCCGCCACCGCCGCTCGTCGCCCGATGATAGCTGAGGAACGCAGATACGGGGCGAAACTGATAGGTGAGCGATGCCGCCACGGAAGGTCGGAGTGCTGAGGGTAGGGTCGCCCCACTGGCGCTCGTCCACTCAGGACCTGCCGACAAATCGGTCGAGAGTTTCCGATTCCAGGATCGCGTGAATTCCAGTAAGCCAGTATGCGTATCGAACCTGAAGTTAGCGTCTGGATAGCTGAACTGGGAGAAAACATACTTGCCCGAGAGCGCATCGCGCGCGTTCAGGCGGTGAGTCAGAGCCGCGTTCCCGGTGTAGGAATTTGTATCGATGCCGTTGCCATCCGGGTAACGCAGAAGGTACGAACTGCCTCCGACGCTGAACGTGTTGACCCCTCCAATTGTCCTGGCGATGTTTCCCGCTGCCGTGTTGTCCACCACATGTGTGTGCAGCGTCAGGATCGACTGTCCGGAAGGGGGCGCCGGACTGGTGACGCCGATCGTTTCCCCAATGCCTGGAATTCCTGAAAAACCCGTGGTCGGGGCCTGAGGCCGATAGCTGGCGTCGTCGCTGGCCAGGGCGTTCCACCGTCCCCACGAGAATTCCTGGGACAAATACAGGTGCTGGAACAATCCCGTCGAGTAGTCCGGCCCGGTCAGCGTCCAGGTGTAACCGCCGCCGTACTGCAGGGTAAAAGGCAATCTACGACTCGTATTCATGTACTCGGCCGTCGCGGAGGCGGTGCTCGTCTGCCAGTCTCCGAAACTGGACCCAAACTCAGCGTTCTGCGAGAAGTGGAGGTGGTAGTCCACCTTGCCGCTGAACGGAAGTGCCTTCGGGCCCGTTACGGACGATGGCACTTGAGCATGCGCCGTGGCGAAGCAGACGAGAGGAGCCACGACTAATTTAAGAAAAGTTCTCATACACCCTCTCACCTAAGGCACCACAATCGTGTCACCCGGCTTGAGCACCACATTGGCCTGACCGCGCCCGCGCAATGCGTCTTTGTAGTGAACTGGAATCCTCTGCTGTTTTGCCGCTTCGCCGCGCAGGATATACATCTTGCTCTTTTTGGCATAGTCGGTGGGTCCACCGCCGCTGGCGATCGCCTGAAGCAAGGTCATGCCGGGCGTCATGTCCACGGGGCCAGGCTTCTGGAACTCACCCAGCAGGTAGATCTTCTTGCTGTTCATCTGCGTCAGTTCGACCGAGACGCTTGGATCTACGAAGTACTTTCTGAGTTCAATCGAGATTACGTCAGCTAAGTGGGCCGGCGTCGAACCCGATGCCTGAACGTCGCCGAGGAGTGGCATCGAGATCATGCCGTCGGGACGGACAACGAGATTTCCCGAGAGGATGGGCTGCTTCCATACGGTCACCGTAAGGACATCCGATGGTCCGATAATGTAGCTGTTGGCCTGTCTTCCTGCAGTTGCCGCAGAAGGAGCCGGTGCCGAAGCCGCATCGTTCGCAAGTGGAACCTGTGAAGAGCAGCTCAGAGCAGAGCCAAGAAAAAGCACCAATATTGCCTGTGCTCGCGTCATAGGACGACTTCATCCCTCCTGGTTGCAGGTGCGCTGTTGATGCCGATCTGTTTGAGCTTGTACAGAAGAGCCTTGTAACTGATGCCCAGTTCTCTGGCCGCGCGCTTGCGATTGCCATTGGTAAGAGCAAGCACCTCTGAGATGAGCCTGCGTTCGATCTGACTCGAAGCGGCTCTCGTTGCATCCTTTAAGAGGAGCGGGGTGCGATGTCCATTTGGCCTGGATGTGGGCACGGCCGTTTTGAGTGCCGCCAGCGAAATCGATTGATCTTCGATGGCAACAAAGGTCTTGATGGCGGTTTGAAATTCAGGCAGGTTCTCCGGCCAGTTATGGTCGGACAAAAAGTCGAGAATCTCCCCCCGAAGCACTGGCTTAGGCCGATCGAACTGGTGCGAGTACTGCGTCAGCAGTTCATCGGTCAGCCCGGGAATCTCGGACTTTCTGCAGCGCAGAGGGGGAATCTGGAGGGTGAGTCCAGAAATGAGGTAATAGAGATCCTCGCGCAAACGCCATGATTTGACCTCCTCATGGAGGTCGCGGCTGGTTCCAAAAAGGAGACGTGTGCTCCTGGCGGACCGGGTGCCGAAGCAGGTATCGAGGACGACGTCCTGCAGGGCAAGGGTAAGATCGCCGACTTCGGAGAAATAGACGGATCCAGCGCCGGAAACGGCTGAACGGATCGCCTGCGCGGTAGCCTCGGAGCAGTCGATCTCGACGAAAAGCGCCCGGGAGCGGCGGGACTGGGCATGGATCTCGTTGGCAATCGACCGTTTACCCACTCCATGCTCCCCGGCAATCAGGACCGGCCAGTCGCTGTCGGCGATGCGTGCGATCACCCGTTGCATCTGAGTCCCAATCGGGACAAGCGGCTTCGCATGCCGTTTGAACCGTTGTGCTGTGACACTGCCTGACATGAAAGGTCCCAGTCCCCCACTGGCCCTCTAGCAAGGCGTTGACCAATCCTTCGCTCGCGACCTGGCTTAGCCCGCTGCTTGCGCCTTCTCAACTTCTTACGAGTCGGCAGCCCAGGGTCACCGTGGGAGAAAGGTAGTAAAGTTCCATTCTTCGAAGGATGGATGTGACATGTATTTCCCTCGAAGGTGGAAACCATTTTCCACGGAGGGAGGAAAGTCGATCATCCGCGAGGACTTTCTGCAGGGAAACAGGGAGGCACCACAAGGGCGCGGTTTCGGCATAACGATTGCATGTCAGGCAGCGGGGAAGCGATGCCCGCAGATTCGATTTCGCAGGAAATGGCCCAACAGATTGAAGTTCCGGTGCTCTCCCGTATGGCCCCGCCCGTGAAGCGTATCCGCTTCACTGCGGGTGTCATTCTCATTGGCCTTTTACTGACCGCTATTTACTACCGTGTACTGGGCAAGCTGGTTCTGGACTGGTGGCGGATCACCGATTTCTCTCATGGCTTTCTCGTTCCCATCTTCTCCGGGTACCTGATCTGGGTAAAAAGAAAGACCCTCCTTGCAACGCCGATCGCTCCGGCATGGGGCGGAATTGTCCTGGTCATTCTGGGACTGCTGACTCTGCTCCTCGGTGTTTATGGCGCGGAATTGTTCTTCTCGAGAGTATCTCTCATCCTTCTGCTTGCCGGACTGGTGCTCTGGTTCGGGGGATCACAGTTACTTAGGGAGCTTCGCTTCCCATTGCTCGTCTTACTGCTCGCCATACCGATTCCAGCCATCATTCTCAATCAGATCACGATTCCCCTACAGGTCCTCGCCTCGAAACTCGCCAGCGGGCTGCTTCCATGGTTCGGTGTGCCGGTGTTGCGAGAGGGAAATGTCATCATTCTCCCCTCCATGAAGCTGGAGGTAGCTGAGGCCTGCAGCGGCATACGATCCCTCATCAGCCTGATCACGTTGGCGGTCTTCTACGGCTATTTCATGGAAAAGTCCGTCGTGCGGCGCCTCATCCTCATCCTTGCAAGTATTCCGATTGCTATTGCAGCCAACGCTGTGCGTATCTTCGGTACGGGACTCTGTGTGCAGTACTGGGACCCGGATAAGGCCCAGGGTTTCTTCCACGAGTTCTCGGGATGGGTCATTTTTCTCGTTTCCCTTGGTTGTCTTCTCGGTGTACACCGCATCCTGTCCATTTTTCCTCCTGGCACGAGGCGCGCATGAATAACGTACGGTTCTGGATGATTGTCATCCTGCTGGCAGGGACGGCATTCCTGCTGCACGCGAGGGGCTCGACGGACCTCATTCCTCAAAGTGAACCGCTTGCGCAGGTCCCACGCACGATTGACGGATGGGCAGGAACGGATGTCCCACTCGATCAGGAGACCTTAGAGGTGCTCGGCCCCGGCGATTTCCTCTCGCGCATTTATAGAGCAGGCGTGACCGCGAGTCCCATCGGCCTGTTCATCGCCTATTTTCCCAGCCAGAGAACCGGTGTGACCATTCACTCGCCAAAACATTGTTTACCGGGTGCCGGCTGGATGTTTGTCGAATCCAGATATGTCGATCTTGAAGACGCGAATCACCAGTCTCACCGTGTTGGCGAATACGTCATTTCCGACGGGACGGACCGGCAATTTGTCATTTACTGGTATCAGGCGCATGGGCGCAGCATCGCCAACGAGTATCTCGCGAAAATCTACATGGTGAAAGACGCGATCCGGATGCACCGCACCGATGGAGCGCTGGTTCGGGTCATGACTCCTGTCGCTCCCCTTGAAAGCGAGACCACGGCACGAAGTCGAGCTGAGGCTTTCACCAGAGAACTGGCACCGATGCTGCCGCGTTTCATTCCGAAATGAAGGCAGAGGAAGTAGCTGCAGAGGAAATAGGAAGATCTCAGGTTGCAACTGTACTGACGCGCAACCAGATTAAGGATGGGATGCTGTGAAAACACGGTTCGCAATCGCTGACCTGGAATCAGATGGGCGCTGGCACGTATTCTCGATCTTGAAATCCGGGTTGCCCGCCATGATGCTGCTTACGGCTATTCTGCTTTCCGGATGCCACGGCGATCCGAACGTGCGCAAACAAAAGTATCTGGAAAGCGGCGAGCGCTATAGTGCCAGGGGCAAATACAGAGAAGCCGCCATCCAGTTTCTCAACGCGGTAAAGATCGATAAGAACTATGCCGCCGGCCATTACGATCTGGCACAGGCATACATGCACCTTGGCCAGTTTGGAGCAGCCTACAAAGAACTCCAGCGTACAGTGGATCTTCAGCCTGGCAACTGGAAAGCCCGGATCGATCTCGGGAAGATGGACCTTGCGGGCGGCAAGACCGACGATGCGCAGGCTCAGGCCGCTGTCGTCCTCGCGGCCCAGCCCAACAACCCCGACGTTCATGCACTGCTCTCCGCGATCGCCAACCGCCAGGGAAAGAAGGATCAGGCGCTGGCGGAGCTTCACCGTGCTCTTGACCTTGACCCAAACCGCGCGGCGTTTCATGAGGATCTCGCCCTGCTGCAGGCGAACGATGCAGGCAGCGCAGCTTCTGTGGAAGCGGAATTGAAGAAGGGCATCGCGCTTGACCCGAAGTCCGTGAATGCGAAGCTGCTGCTGGTGGCGTTCTACTCCAAAGCCAGCCGTTGGGCAGAGGCGGAGCAGGCAGCGCACGACGCGATTGCGACCGATCCGAAAAGCGTTCAGGCTCGGCAGGTTTTGGCACAGGTATATCTGCTGCAGGGAAATCCCGCGAAGGCGGAGGATGTGCTTCGCCAGGCAAGCGAAGAGCTGGGCGATAACCCGCAGGGGATGCAATTGCTGGCCGAGTACTATGAACGATCCGGACAGAGCGACAAAGCAAAAGCGGAGTACGCCCGGCTTGCAGATAAATACCCCAAAAACCTGTCTGTCCAGGAAGCCTACGTCCGCGCCCTGATTCGCGCAGGAGATTTCTCCGCAGCTCAGACGGCGGTCAACAAGCTGGTTAAGGCGAATCCCGCGGATCCCCGGATTCGTGCGTTGCACGGAATCGTTCTGCTCAATGATGGCAAGCCGAGCGATGCAGTGAATGTCCTCACGGACGCCGCCAGGGACTACCCGAACGATGGCTTTATCCAGTATTGGCTGGGCAAAGCTGCATTGGCGAAGGGCGACAATAACCTTGCGGAGACGAGCTTCCAGCGCGCCGCACAGATCAATCCATCCGCAGTGGATCCGCTCGAGCAGCTCGGAGGCATGGCAGTTCGCCGCAATGACATGAATCTTCTCGCCGACCTGGCAGGGAAGATGATCGCCGCAGCACCGCGGGCGCCCCAGGGTTATGTGTGGCGTGCCATGACGGAGATCAACCGGAAGGAAGCGGATAAGGCCGAAGCTGATTTCCGGACGGCAATCGGCATCGCTCCGAAGGATCCCACGGCCTATATTGAGCTGGGCAAATTCCTGTTCTCGCAAAATCACATTCCTCAAGCTGCGAACCTGTTCGAACAGGCACTCCAGGCCGATCCCAACTCGGTTGCGGCGCTGCGCGCGCTCGTGGGTTACGACCTCTACCTGAAGCAGCCTCAGAAGGCTATGGATCGCGTGAATGCACAGATTGCGAAGAGCCCTGACATCAGTGGCTTTCTGGATATCCTGTGCCAGCTGCAGATTCAGGCCGGGAGTCTCGATCAGGCGGCATCGACAGCCCAAAAGGCGATTCAGATGGACCCGAAGGACGGCGAAGCGGTGATGCTCTTCACCCAGTTGGCGGTCCAGCGCGGTCAGACCGCCAGCGCGATCAGTGCCTGGGAACAGTGGCTCAACACCCATCCCAACGATGCCGGCACTCTCGCCGTGCTGGGCATGCTCGAAGAGTCGCGGGGAAATTTCCCAAAGGCTGAAGGGTACTACAGGAAATCTCTGGATATCGAGCCACAGCAGCCGATCGCAGCCAACAACCTTGCCTACCGGATGCTTGAGGACGGCCAAAATGTTGATGTGGCCCTGACCCTGGCGCAAACCGCACGGCAGCGCATGCCGGACTCACCAACAACGGCAGATACCCTGGCGTGGGCGTACTACCACAAGGGAGCCTACTCGTTCGCCCGCGATCTCCTCGAGAGCGCTGTCAAATCTCAGCCGGGCAACGCCGCCCTTCAGTACCACCTCGGAATGGTCTATAGCAAACTTCAGGACAAGCCAGATTCCATGGTCCATTTGAAAAAGGCCGTCGCGCTTGCGCCGGGTTCACCCACTGCGAAAGACGCAACTGCAGCAATGCAGGGCAATAGTTAGACCACCTTCAGCGGCAGCGAGTTGGTTCACGGCTTGATGCGGATGAATTTTGAGCCGGGAACATAGAGTCGGGAGCATATGTCGAATACAAAGACGATCGCCCGTAACACCGGCTGGTACGGTCTCGAAAATGCGATCAGCTTTGTCGTCACGCTGCTCACCTCGATTGCGATTGCCCGCACCCTGGGCCCGTCGAAGATGGGCTACGTCATTTACGTCACCTGGATCGCATCGATAGTCAGTTCATTAGGCGGATTAGGCATCCCGGAAACGACGCGCAAGTACATGGCGGAGTTTCTCGGCATGGGCGATATGGGAACTGCACGTTATGTCTATTTCCGAACCTTGCTTCTGCAGACTGTGGTCGCCACTGTGGCGACGGCCGGAATCATCATTTGGGTTCTGAGTGACGCCACCCGGGATTATGTGGTCGCTTCAATTCTGATCGCTCTGAGCATCCTGCCCGCAATGGTGAACTTCATTTCCGCCCAGGCCAATGTCGCAGCGGAAGAGCTTTCCCGCAACCTGCCTGGGTCGGTTGTCTCCACGTTGGTCTTCTTCCTCATCATCGCGGCAACGGTGATGCTCAACTGGGGGGTCGTCGGAGTCGGCGCGGCAATGCTGGGCATGCGCTCCGTTGATTGTCTCGTCCGCCTCTTTCCTACGATGTTTCGCATTCTCGCCTGGGACAAGGCGCACGTTTATCCGGTGGGACTTTCAAAGCGGATGATGGCTTTCGCCTGGCAGAGCGTCGCCAGCATGATTCTGGCTCTCATCGTATGGAACCGGTCGGAGATCATTCTGCTGAAGCATTTGTGCAGCGATATCCGCCAGGTTGCCTTCTACTCCGTCGCATTCAGTATGGCCGAGCGCCTGTTGATCAGCTCCGCCGTCTTCGGCTCGGCGGCCGGTGCGACGATCTTCGCTCAGTACGGGCGCGATAAGAGCAGACTTCCGGAGATCGCGGCTACTTCCTTCCGGTATCTCGCACTGTCGTCCATCCCGCTGCACTTTATCGCTGCTGCTCTGGCGGCTCCGGCCCTGCTTCTTCTCTACGGCAATCTCTACCGAGGCGCCGCCCTGGTCGTGACGCTTGCTCCTCTGCTGTGTATGCCTAAGGCGTTCATCAGCCCGGCGCAGAGCCTCCTGCAGAGTACCGAGCAGCAGGGCTACGTGATTCTCGCCACCATCCTCGCGGGAATTCTCGATATCAGCGTCGCCTGGGTTCTGATTCCCGCTCATGGTGCGGTGGGCGCCTGCATCGGCAGCGGAGCGGCGCAGATCCTGGCGGCAGGAATGATGTGGGCCATTTGTATCCGTCTCTTTAAGGTCAAGCTTCCACGTCTGCTAATTTTCAAGATCACCCTCATCAGCATTGTCGCGTCGCTTGCCGCCCACTTCGCAGCGGTACGCTTTTCGCCGTTATGGGCCATTCTGCTCGGCGGCAGCGCAGCGCTTGCGGTTTTCTTTGCTCTGGTCTACCTGATGCGCGTTCTTGAACCGGAGGACTCAGACCGCTTTAGCATTCTGACCCGAATGCTGCCGGACAGGGCCGCAGATCTCGCGGACGCTGTTCTGCATCGCCTCGCGAGAACACGTAAAGCTGAACTCACCGCCTCCCCGGTAACGACCAATACACTCTGAGACTTGTGCCAGTGAAACCCAACCAACCATACCAAGACAGGGCACCGAGGAAGAGGAGAAGCCTCCGCTGCATCTCTGGAGCCACCAACAGCGGGCGCCGCTGTGCCGCTCTCGGGAGCACGCTGAGATGAAAATCCTCCACGTGGTAGGCGCGCGCCCCAACTTCATGAAAGCGGCTCCTGTCTACCGCGCCCTTGCGGCCAAAGGCTGCCATCAGGTTCTGGTCCATACCGGACAGCATTATGACGCGCTGATGTCGGATGTATTTTTCCAGACCCTTGAGATTCCCGCCCCCGACGAAAGCCTCAATGTCGGCTCCGCCAGCCACGCGCAACAGACCGCGGCCATCATGAGCCGTTTTGAGCCCATCATGCTGGCACACCGGCCTGACCTCGTTCTGGTCTACGGCGATGTGAATTCCACCGTGGCAGCGGCGCTCGTCTGCGCCAAGCTTGGCTTTCGCCTGGGCCATGTGGAAGCTGGACTGCGGTCCGGCGACCGCTCCATGCCCGAGGAGATCAATCGGCTCATCACCGATCAGCTTGCAGACATGCTCTTCACCCCCTCACAGGATGGAGACGAGAACCTTAAACGCGAGGGTGTTTCCGGAAAGAGAATCTTCTTCGTCGGAAATGTCATGATCGATACCTTGATTCAGTTTCTGCCCCACGCCGATGAAGCCTATCCACGTCTCAAAGCAGAACTGAACCTCGATAGGTTTGGGCTTATCACCCTTCATCGGCCGTCCAATGTCGACGTGCCTTCTACCTTTTTGCCAATGCTGGATGAGCTGTTCTCTCTCAGCAAAACACTGCCCATGGTTTTTCCCGTTCATCCACGGACAATGCAGAAGTGGGCGAGCCGTCTCGAGGCATGCAGCCCAGGCCTCCGTGTGATCCAGCCACGCGGGTACATCGAATTTCTTGCTCTCCAGAAGCACGCCGCCGTCGTGATCACTGATTCAGGGGGCATTCAGGAGGAAACTTCTTTTCTTCACACCCCGTGCCTGACGCTCCGCGAAAATACCGAACGCCCCATCACGCTCACGCATGGGACCAACATCCTTATCGGGCGGGACTGGGACTTGCTGCGGAAGGAGTTCCATCGCGCCCTCACAGACGGGTCCGGACCTTCAACAGCGATTCCACTCTGGGATGGCAGAGCATCCGAACGTATCGCCGAAATTGTTACCGGGAGTCGAACGTCATGATCGCACTCCCACGCCATGCGGAGCTCTGGTTCTACCCTTATCTCAAGAGCCGTCTGGCAAGAAGGCGCCGCCAGGCCATTCCCAAACGTATTTGGGTGGCCATCTCCGACCACTACGAACCCCTCGGCATGGGCGCATCCCTCTCCACCGCGCGCAGACGGGTCGCGCAGTGGCGTGATCGCTGGCCACAAATTGCCGATCTCTCTCCGCGCGATGCCGCCGGACAGAGGCCCCAGTACACTTTCTTCTACCCGCAGGAGGAATACCAGCACGAGCTGCTCGACGGTCTTGCCGAAATCGGCCGTCTCGGCGTCGGCGACGTCGAAGTCCACCTCCATCACGAGAACGAAACACGCGATTCCTTCATCCGCAAAGTCACCGAATACTGCCGCCGCCTCGTCAACGATCACGGACTCCTTCACCAGCGGGACGGCCGCACCGTCTTCGGCTTCATCCACGGCAACTGGGCCCTCGATAATTCGCGGCCGGACGGAAAGTGGTGCGGATTGAGCGGTGAGATCGCTCTCCTCCGCGATCTGGGTTGCTACGCCGATTTCACGATGCCTTCCGCCCCCTCTCCCACACAGGGACGCATCGTCAACCAGATCTACTGGTGCACCTGCAATCCGGATTCCAGTCCGAGATCCTTCGACCGGGGAGTGGAGGCAATTGTTGGAGGTGGCCGACAGGGAGATCTGCTGATGATCCCCGGACCTCTTGGCATCCGCTTCAGCGATCGATGGCTTCCGCGCCTCGAAACCGGAGAACTCGCCGGCTACGATCTGCCGACACGCCCGAGAGTAAGTCGGTGGTTCGATCTGGCGCCTGCGATCGGCCACGACCTCTTTCTCAAGCTCTACACACACGGCGCACAGGAACGCAATATGGATCCGCTGCTGGGCAGCGCGCTGCAAGATCTGTTCCGCTGGCTGGCAGAGGAAGCCAACCGAAGAAATATCGAGTTCCACTGGGCAACAGCCTGGCAAATGTACCAGGTGATGGACGGGTCTATTCGAGGGGCGGTCGATGATTCGCTTCTAAGTGCCCAGGTGGAGAACGCCCTGCCATGACCCCTCTCAAGGTCCTCCTGGTCAGCTATAGCTTTCCACCGCTCGGCGGCACAGGTGTAATGCGGGCGGCGAGTTTAGCGCGCTATCTGCCTGCCGAAAATATCAAGCTCGGGGTGGTCACGGCACGCAATGCATCTGCCGTTGGAACCGATGTCTCTCTGCTCCGGGAAATACCGCAGGGGGTCAGCATTCACCGAACTCTGACGCTCGATGTGCCCTTCGGAATCAGAAAGGGAATGAAGCGTCTCCTGGTCGGAGGAAAAAGGAGTC
This sequence comes from uncultured Acidobacteriaceae bacterium, assembly GCA_963796895.1. Lineage (GTDB taxonomy): Bacteria > Acidobacteriota > Terriglobia > Terriglobales > Acidobacteriaceae > Palsa-343. Next base: position 477,374 of record CAWCNN010000006.1, on the reverse strand, counting down.
GCCGTGATGGCAGTTCCAATGTTGGAAGCGCGGCGCCAGGGATCCTGAGTCGGGCGCTGCAGAGGGCCCTTCGGCCCGATCCTCAGGTGACCTGGCTGCCCGTGCTCGCCGGGATCTCGCGTCGGGTTATCACCCGTCAGAAGATCGACCTTGTCCTTATTACTGTGCCCCCGTTCTCGAGCCTTCTGCTGGTAGAGAGGCTGCGCAAGCATTTTCCCCGCCTGCCTATTGTCCTCGACTTTCGAGATGAATGGATTTCGACAACGTTCGACCTGGTAAGTTTCGTTTTCAACACGAGCGAGCAGCATCGGATCTTTGCGAGCATGGTAGAGGCGAGGGCCGTTCGAAGCGCCACAGCTGTGGTTGCTGTCACTGAGGCTGCGTGCCGTAAGATCCGATCTCGGTACCCGGGCGAACCAGAGAGTAAATTTCACGTCATTCCGAACGGGTATGACGCCACTCGCCTGCAGCGCCCGCCATCAGGATCCGGGCCTCAACCCGACCAAAAAATAACCGTCACTCATGTTGGAACCGTGTACGCCTCGACGCAACCAATGAGCCTGGTGGAAGCTTTACAATCTCTCCCCCCGCAAGTGAGGGCGCTGTTTAGATTTCGATTCATCGGACACATCGAAGAACCCCGCTTCCGCGATGCTTTGCTGCGGCTAGGTGAGTCAGTTGATTTAAAGGGCTATCTTCCGCAAAGCGAAGCGCTCGCCGCTATCAACAGCACAGATTATGTCCTCCTCATCAACCATGATCCACTGAACGTTGGCGGGAAATTCTACGATTACATCGGTTCGGGGAGGCCCATCATCGGCACCTTGCACCCCGAGGGGGAGACACGTCGGCTAATTGAAGAAATGAAAGCAGGGTGGTGGGCCCCGAACAATGACGTGCCCGCGATTCGTCAACTGTTTCTCGATGCCGTGGCCCGCGGTAAATATCCGTTTTCCTCGTTTAATCCCGATACCGGCAAAATCGCCCAATACGAACGCAAAGTCCTCGCCCAGCGCTACGCGGCCCTCCTGCATTCAATCGCTGGGAGCGAACGAGAACGCAACCTTGAACCGCAAGCGGCCCCGGTCGAAAAACCGTCATGCTGAAACTCGCCGTCATCACCCGGTATTTCCCCAGCTCGGCGGAGCCGTGGCAGGGACGCTCCTGTTACGAGACCCTCCGTATCCTTGCCACGCGGGCCGATGTCAGGGTGTTCTACCCCAACGCCGCCTATCCATCCCTGCTCAGGCCGCGAACCCGCATGTACGACAAGCTCGATCCGTCGTGGTCCCCGACGGGGATCAGGGTTCAGTACATCGATTACCCCGCTCTGCCGCTGCTCTCCCGGCCGCTGAACGGCGCGTCGGCAGCACGGCAGCTTCTTGCCCGCGTCCGCGACTTCGCCCCCGACATGGTTCTGGGCATCTTCCTTTATCCGGAAGCGTACGCTGCACTGCGCATTGCAGGATCCCTGGGTGTCCCGATCATGGCACAGAGTATCGGCTCTGACATCAATCGGATTGGGGACCCACTCTCCGCCCGGTTCACCCGCACGGTTTTGCGCGAAGCCGACTTTGTGATCACCAGGAGCGGCGACCTGCGCGACAAGGCGATCGCCATGGGCGCAGCGCCGGCCTCGACGCGCGCACTCCCTAACGGCTGCGATACCGCCACCTTCCGGGTTCAAAACCGTCTTCTCGCACGAGAGAAGTTGCAGATCGATCCATCTGCAGAAACCGTGGTCTACATCGGTCGTACCGACATCAGGAAAGGGCTTCGCGAACTCGTCGAGTCGGCCGCTGCGCTGCACCGTACCCGCCCCCAACTCCACACCTACTTGGTGGGAGAAGGGCCCGACAGATCGCTCATCGCAAGTCACATTCAGCAGCATCACGCGACCGACTATATCCACCTGATGCCCCGATGTTCGTTCGACGAGGTCGCGGTCTGGATGTCGGCTGCGGATCTGGTCACCTTGCCGAGCTATATGGAAGGCTGCCCCAACGTGGTACTCGAGGCTCTCGCCTGTGGCCGGCCGGTGGTCGCGACGAGGGTCGGAGGAATTCCGGAGATTCTCTCGGAGCAATTTGGGCGGCTTGTCGCCCCTCGCGACAGTGCCGCTCTCTCCGAGGCGATAGCCTCCGTTCTCGACGCGGACTGGGATCCATCCGCCATCGCAGCGCAGAACAACCGCAGCTGGAAGGACGTCGCTGAAGAGTTACTGGATATTCTCGCGACTCTGGCTCCTGCCCCCAGGCCGCGTTCTCTGAATCCATCCTCCGTCGCCGGGGAAATCGGTACCCTGTGATCGCCACGACCAGGATCGGCCAGTGGCTGCATCATTTCCTTGCGGCTGTCGGACTTATCACAATCCTTGTTCTCTTCACCCCCGCCGTGTCGTGGTGGGCGCGCGCCTGCTCCGGTCCTCTCCGTCAGCCCAAAGGCGATGTCCTGATCGTGCTGAGCGCGGCGAATGACGACGAAGGAACGATCTCCTACTCCTCCTACTGGCGCGCACGAGACGCGATTGTCGTGTGGCGTCGCGGCGGTTTCAGCAGGATCGTGGTCAGCCGCGGCACACCCGGAATTCTGGACTTCCTGACGGCCTATGGCGTTCCACGCGAGGCAATATTTGCCGAGAAGCAAGCCTCGAGCACACACCAAAGCGCCGTCGAAACGGCACGGCTTATCCAGAACCTACCCGGTAGAAGAGTTCTGCTCACCAGCGATTTCCATATCTACAGGGCGCTCCACGCCTTTCGAAAAGCAGGCATTCAGGCCACGCCCTTTGCGGTTCCTGATGTACTTCACTCGACCGAGCATTGGCAGGGGCGCTTTTCCGCATTCGAAACAATGACGACGGAGTCAGTGAAGATTGTCTATTACTGGCTTCGCGGCTGGATCTAGCAATCCAGGCGTCTGGTGGAAGTGGGATCTGACCGATTCAGGACTAGCGCCTGTTTGAGCCCCTAAAAAGTCTCAGCGTCGCCCAACCTTCCCGCCTTCTTTTCAGGGTTCGCAGACCTGCCATCGATGAACTGGTCGTACCACGTCTTCAGACAAACGAGCCGCATCAATATCTCGCTGCCCGCCATTTCCCTCATTTTGATCTTCATCATCAGGCCGGGTTTGAGCTTCCGATACAACCCTGGCATATGGCGGCGCAGATATTCCTTCCCGCTCCAGACCAGTTGCCGCGTGGGCGAAGCAGACACCGGCCGTGGGCGGATTGATCGTTCAAAAAGGTCTTCCACTTTCCTTGAATCCAGAATCTGATGCAGTGTGTTGCGGCTTCCAATCAAGTTCGAACGAATAAAGCCCTGCAGGTCGGGACTCTCCCGGAGCATCTGCGGCCAATTCTCGAGACTATTCCGTGTTGCGATGGGAATCTCGAATAGCCCCGGAAACATGTGCTTCGTTGCTTTTCGATAAAGATAGCGGTCCGTTCGGTAACGCGCGGGCAGCGTGTTCAGGAATTCCAAAACATCCCGATCCATCCATGGATTCCTCACATCTACGACGGTTCTCTTGCAGTAAGCACTACGCGTATGGTAGTGGAAGTTACGAATAGTAAAGTAATAGTAATCGCGTCGATCGGTCATACTCTTACTGGGACAACTGTCGACGAGGTGCTGATAGATGTTTTGATTGCCCTTGCGCAGTTCAGCAAGGGTGGCTTCGTCGAGCACTTCCTCCAGGGATGGAGTATCCATGAGCCGATAAATACCCCATTGCGCCAACGCCTCTGCATCGCAGCTGGGCGCAGAGGCGTGGCCGAAGCACTCTTCACCCCGCAGAATATACCGGCCCTGCAAGTCGTCCCTTATCTGGCGCATAATGTTGAGTTCGTTGCTGTGCGCAATCGGATCGGTGATCAGACCGTCAACCCGATAGAGCATCTCCGGCATATCTCGCCGCAAATGTTCAGACTTTCGCCTTATGAAACTGTGGTCGCTTTTCAGGTAGCTGGCGACGATTCGTGCTGTCACGGCATCAGACCCTGGGAGTTCCTCGTTGGCGCCCCACGATACAGTATGAAGGTTGCCGCCCGTCAGCTTATGCACACATCCCGCAACCATACGGGAGTCAATGCCGCCGCTCAGAGGAATGACGATCCTGTCAGGATCCTTCAGTAGTTTAGCCGTAGAGTGGAGCAACCGGTCGCACAGGGCGTCAAGGTAGTATTTCTCTCCTCTGTCGGTGATTTCCCCGTCCGGCAAAAATTGACGAGACTGGCTGCGGTGCACCTTGCCTGCCCGGACCGTCAGGACATTTCCCGGAAACAGAGGTTTCACATTGCGATAAAATGTGTGATCCCCGATGAGATTGCTGCAAACTAGCATCGCTACCTGCGCATCGATATCGACGGATGCATCAAATCCGGGAATACCGGCAATTCCCTTTGCTTCGGGGGAAAAGTAGAGCATCCCATTGTGTATTCCGTAAAAGAGCGGGCGGGATGCACAGTAGTCGTTGAAAACGATACTCGTTTCGGCACGGGAATCATTCACAAACACCACATATGAACCGTCGAGGCGCGCCGGCAGCTTATCACGGTGTTCGAGATATTCCCTGATCAGGATCTCCGCGATTGCTCGTCCATCCACGGCGGACCGGAATTCTTGATCGTAGAATTCGCCATAGAACCCAACATCGACTCCGCTGTTCGGATCGCTGGCCACACCGCAGAGGCAGTCGTCGATCCCCGGGTCGACGACTGCTGCCGAAGAGGTTTCACTGCAGGCCAAATGAAGCACTTTGTATGATTGTTCGTGTAACAGCGGAGAGAGAAGATGAGACAGCATATGGTCTGGAGCCACGGCGTCCGCTCGAAGTGAACAGTATCCAGTGATTCCCGGCATTTTAGATCTCACGCACTTTCGAAAGCAGACCATGCTCGAGGAACGCGCGACTTCCTCGGAAGGCGGGCCATGCAGATTTCGCCGCAACACACCTTCGGATATGGCTCACTGCGAAATCGATTCGACCGGGGCATCTCCATCCCCTCCCGCCCGCATGGTGATTTTCGATTCCTGCAGCTTATAGAGGAGCGATCGATAGCTGATATTCAGCCATTTCGCGGTCTTCCGCCGGCTCCATCCATTCGCCTGCAGAACCTTGAGAATGACCTCTCTCTCAATATGCCGCGTCGCAGACTTCGTGATCTCCTTCAAAGACAGCGGACTGCTCAGGTCCATCTCCGGAAGCAGGTGAGTCTGGGCCGCCGGAACCAGATCCGACAACAGCGCCTCTTCACTGCCAATCAGAACATAGCTGCGCAGCATGTTTTCCAGCTGGCGGATATTCCCCGGCCAGTGGTAATGCCACATCAGCTTCATCATCTCGGACGACAACTGCCTGACAGGAACACCGAAGGTCTTGGCGTGCAGATTCAGGAAGTAGTCCACCAGCATCGGCAGATCGCCCAGACGATGACGCAGGGGCGGTAATTCGATGGTCATGGCATTAATGCGGTAGAAGAAATCCAGCCGGAACGTTCCATCTTCCGTGCGCTGGCGAAGATTCCCCTTAGCGGCGCAGATCAAACGTGTATCCACTCGCATGGATTCCTGCGCACCGACACGCGCAAATGTGCCGTCCTGGAGCAACTGCAACAATTTCACCTGAGCCGCGAGGTCGAGCCCATCGACCTCGTCAAGGAAAAGTGTCCCGCGGTGCGCGAGTTCCACGCGTCCGCGTTTGGTCCCGTGAGCTCCTGTAAACGCGCCCTTTTCGTAGCCGAACAGTTCCGACTCAATCAAACTGTGTGGAATCGCCGGACAGCTTACCTTGACCCACATACCGCTTCTGCGCAGCGAAGATGCGTGCAGCAGCTTTGCAAAGATCTCTTTGCCCGTGCCGCTTTCCCCCTGCAACAGAACCGGTATCGCCGTTTGGGCAATCAGCCCCAGCTTTTCCCTGGCCACCGCCATTGCGGGCGATTCTCCGAAGAAGACACTCAAGGGAGGCAGATCGCGAAGATTCAGATAGCCGCTTACGGGCGCCAGGGTTATCCTCCGTACAATCGAAGCACCAGATGCCATTTATCTCTTTGCAAGATTGGGGCCACGGCAGGGAGTTCCGATTACCATGTGGAATATGGGCCCCAAGACCCCCCAGGGCGGCCCAATACTCGGGCTCGGATAGAGAGGAAGCTCCCACGGGGACTACACCGCTCCCGGACGCATATCTCAGCAAGTGCTTGAAAATAGGCAGCATGTGTCGCCGCCATGGCGGACCTGTGGGAGTTGGATCCCGTGAGCTCAGATGATCCAGCCCTCAAAAAGTAACCTCACTTGGTAACCTGCGGCCTGTCCTCGACTGGTACTACAGAGTGAGTAAAACGCTGCACAAAAGATGAATTTATTTTCCTATCATCCGTGGTAATATGCCTCTTCTACCCGGTCCAACCTCCTCCTAACTTGAACACGGGGTAAACCCCTGACTCAGTTGTATGGAGCACAATGATGGCAGTCACGCAGGAAGCTTCCAGCAACACAGGTGTAGGAAGAGCTAATCCACATATCGCGGTTCTCGACAGTGATCCGGCGATCCTTCAATATCTGCATCACATCCTTGCAGATCGCTTCAACGTTAACCTGATATCTGACCCGGCGGCCCTCGACAGGTGCATGGGAGGATCCGTGGCGCCGGACCTGATCCTCATGGATTGGAACGTCACGGAAGACAATTCGGAAGGAAATGCGCTCGATCTCCTCGGAAGAGTGCACGCCGTCTTTCCCTGCGTTCCCATTGTCATTCTCGCCTGTTCAGCCGAGCTCAACGAAGTCGTGATCGCCGCTCGAACCGGCGCCGCTGCCGTAGTCCTCAAGCCGTTTACAAAGAGGGATATAGAAACCGCCATTCAGGCATGCCTCCGGAAGGACGTGCATCACGACGTCGATGATCTGTTCAGGGAAACAAGGATCGATGAAGACACGACCTTTGTTCGATCCAGCAAGTGCATGCGCGATGTCGAGTCACAATGCGCGCTGGTTGCGCGCGTGGATATTCCACTTCTTATCCTCGGTGAGAGCGGAACCGGCAAGGAAGTCGCAGCCAAACTGATCCACAAGCTGTCGACAAGAAGCCAACGTAGCTTTCTCAAAGTGAATTGCGCGGCGATGCCAGCCGATCTCCTCGAGAGCGAGTTGTTCGGGTACGAGCAGGGCGCTTTCACCGGCGCCGTCAGGGCCAAACCTGGCAAATTCGAGATTTGCGATAACGGCACGATGTTCCTGGACGAAATCGGGGAAATGCCGACTGCTTTACAGGCCAAACTCCTGCAGGTTCTTCAGGATGGCACCTTCTCCAGGCTGGGCAGCCGCTCCAGCCAGCGAGTCGATGTTCGCGTGATTGCGGCGACGAACATCGATATGAAGAAGGCCATCGCGGAAAAGAGATTTCGAGAGGACCTTTATTACCGCTTGAACGGATTCACGCTGAAAATGCCTCCCCTTCGTCAGCGCACGGAGGGAATCCCAAATTTGGCCGTACACTTCATGGTCAAGATGGCCGCGAAGTACGAACGCGATCCCTTGCCTATCTCCCCCGCTCTGATGCAGGCACTCACCAGTTATGCGTGGCCGGGCAACGTCCGCGAACTGGAAAACACCATGAGACGTTATCTGGTCCTTGCGGACGAGCAGGCAATCATCAACGAATTGCTGCCTCAATATAGTCCAGGAACCTCACCCGAAAGTGAGGGAGATGCCGCCGCTGATGGGGGTCTGAAGCATCTCGTTCGCGCTTTGAAGGGCGGAGCGGAGCATGCCGCCATTGCGCAGGCCCTGGAGCGCACGGGATGGAATCGCAAGGCGGCGGCAGGCAATCTGCAGATCAGCTATAAGGCCTTGCTATACAAAATTAAGCAGTACAACTTACAACCCTCCCGCAGCGGCCAGAGTATGGACAGGATATCCGGGGCATGAGTTCAATCTCCACACGTGCTGAGGCTCAGATAGCACAAGATAGCGATCAGATGACACAACAGTGGGATTGATACCCACGCAAGTTAGTCGAGATAGTAAAGACATGCATCAACCTCTGCCTCAGGACTGCTCAGCTCAACGGATCACAGAGGGTCAACGGGGCTACAATGGAGACTAACGGCGCCTGTCCCGCGCGGGTCGTAGTTCAATGCGGCACGAGGGCGGTGAAAGGCTTCCTCGACTTTCCCGCATGGCACACAATCGAAGGGCTCCTGGCGAACGCTCCTCAGAGTCTCCCGGATAGTTTCCGTGTCCGTCTGGTCGGCTCGGACGTTGTCGAGGAGATCCCGATCGAGGATGTGAAAGCGGTTTTTTACGTCAACAGCTTTGACGGAAACTCCAGCCGTCAGGATCTCAGTTTCCATACACGAGCGCCAATCTTTCACGGCGTCTGGATGCGTTTTCAATTCAGAGATGGCGAGGTGATGGAAGGAATTGTCTACAACTCCCTCCGTTACCTGGTGGATCCAGGTTTCTTCGTTCTCCCTACTGATCCGGACAGCAATAACAGGCTTGTGTACGTGCCCAAAAGCGCGCTTGTCGACCACCGCGTTCTTGGTTTGCGAAAGCTAAATGACGATTGGTGCCACCCGTAGGAGCGAATAGTTCAGAATTTCCGCCGCTATTCCGCACCCGTCACCCGACGTCCTTTCTTTGCGCACCACCCGGCCCCGGCATCGTATTGGCCAATAGCTCGAAAGAGTAGTTTCCGGGGGAAACTCGACTATAAACTCAAATTCGCTGTCAATCAGTGTTTCGCCGACTGGATCGGCGTAGAAAAAGATCCCGTTCTCGCTCATATCACGAGTGTAGGCCGCAATCGTCTGCTCTCCGAGGATGACAGTGAGAGGCGCGTTAATGCGGAACCTTTGTCTCCTCCGCCGCTCAGTCGCCATGTTCCCGCCCCGCGCTCTTAACACCTCTGCCCAGGGGATCTTCGGCGACATGCAAAACTCTACGACAACCTGATGGGCGCTCTTCGAGGGAGTGCCATGGGAAGATCGTAAATTGCTCGCCGCTCCGAGGTCCCCGGTTAAATACTTATGTATATTGCCGCCGCCTCAACCTGACCCAACTGGCGTCGTCGTTGGCAATTCTGTGCGCATCGCATCAAGCAGAGCCTACCAGCAAACCGCTGGTTTTGCCGCACCAGCTCCGAACAACCCAAACACGTTTTCAAAGGATAGTCCCGATCCGGTGGGACGCACCCGCCAAACCGATGCACGCGGTGATCAACTTCTGTTTGTCGGGAACGCCAGTCCGCCGCAACGCTCCCGGTTCATCGTGTAGGTTCGTTATGCGTTCAACACCTGGCGGGACGGCCGGCCCTTCCGAAATACAACGAATGCCAAACCAAGCAGACCGCTGCCCAGCAATAACAGGGTGTCAGGCTCGGGTGTCGCCACCAGGGATTCGGAAGTCGAACCGGAGGAGTTAACACTATCCGGGGTGATCGGGTTGTTGCTGTGGTTGCTTCCATTGTCGGCAAAGTAGAAGTACATGTCCCCAGGTGCGCTGTTGCCGGGGATGCCCCCGAAGGCGCCGGAGAACAGATTGAGTTCGTATCCATTTGTGCCTGGGACGTCGATCAGCAGGCCATCCCAGTCCAGAATCTTATTTTTGCTTGCCGAGGGATAGAGCAAATTGTCGAAGAGGAACTCACCGTTGTTGGTGGGGTGGGTGTCGTCAGAACCAATAGCCGCCGTGACCGGCGCGATGGCGGTGTCGATATCGTAGGTGTGCCCGCCCACCGTAAACGTCCCCGCCACGCTGGTAATAGTGTCGGTGCCAGGCGTAACGACGCCGTTGGCGTTGTTTGCGCTGGCTGTGAGGTAAAACGTGGCATTGAAGTTTGATCCGCTGATCGTATACGTGTAGGAATCAGCCTTTGCGGCTGGAGTCATCGCCAGTGCCGCAGCCAGGACAGGGAATACGATTGCGAACTTCTTCATCTTTTCTCCTGAATTACCCAGGTCCACGCCAGCGTAATACCCTCGCCGTCCATACAACGGGGATGGCCAACACCGGCAGTTGTGATCCTGCTGGCACATAGTGAGCACTTAGGCTGCCAGAGAGGGCGCCTTTAGATTCATCTCTTTGCAGGAAAGATGGACCCGAAGTGCGCAAAATGTTGCGCACCTCTCACCTCAGTCAGGGCCATCCGGCCCACTCTCGGCATGAACGCTTTCGCGCTGTTCGTCATCGGCTTCTTCGTGTGCATCGCACTCGGCTCCCGCTCCCGCCCCTCCGATCCCCGCAAGCTCGCCCTCGATATCGACGAGCTGGCCACACCCACCCTCTTCCGCCGCACCGTCCTGGTCCGGCTCGACCTGTTCCGAAAGGGTCGCCACAGACCACCCGCCAAACCTCGAAAATCAAGGGCCGGATCGGACAGATCCGGCCGTTCTACAAGGTGTGCCTTGCGGAACGATCACCCAGCTTTTCCAGAGGATAGCTGGAAATTTAGGTATCAGATATTTTCCAACGGGAGGCTAAGCATCGACTCCAGCCATAGTTGTGCCAGCGGCAAGGGCCAGTTCGTCTTCCGGTGGTTTCGCATTGGTTCGAAGGAAAAGGCTGAGCACGACGGCGGAGAAAGCGACTCCGGCAAGATAGACGATGAAGCGGGACTGATAGCCGCCGGCCCGGTCGTACATGTGCCCGATCCAAAGAGGTCCAGCCGCCCCACCAATGGCGTAAGCGGTCCACGTAAGTCCATATAAGACGGAGAAGTGCCGCCTGCCAAAATAATGAGCTAGTAAATAAGGACCTACATCGGCCTCGCTGCCTAATCCAACGCCGAGGATAGCCGCTCCAACCAGCGCGAGCGGCCCCGAGCCGGCGAAGGCGAGAATCAGGGTGCCCGCAGCCGCCAGCGTCAGCACGAATGTCTGGATGCGCTGGGGTGAGATGCGATCGATGGCGAGTCCGATCAGGAGACGGCCGAGAATCCCTGCGCCGCCGCGCACAGAGAGAGCCACGGCAGCATTCGAAGTTGTCACGCCGTGTTGGGTGAGGATGGCCGCCAGATTGGTCACGAGCCCGTTTTCGCTGAAAGCGGAAAAAATCGTAATGAAAGCGAGGATCCAGAACGGGACGGTTCGAAGAGCGGCGGAGACGGATACCCCCGAGGCCTTTCGGTCGGTGCGGACGAGTGGCTTTTCGGGCCGATTGCGCACCAGTAATGCCGTAAGGGGGAAACCCAGAAGCGCGATGCCGCCCAGCATCAGATAGCCGCTGCGCCATCCGTGATGCTGGATCATCCATTCGGTCAGCGGAGGGATCACGATGGATCCAACTCCGCTGCCCGTGAGCAGCAGGGCCAGGGCAAAGCCGCGACGCTGGGAGAACCAGGTGAGGATGGTGCGCGTGTATGCGAACTGTGCGGTCCCGTTTGCCGCTAACCCGAGCACGAAGAATGTGAGAAAGAACTGGCCGATGTGGGAGCCGAGCCGGCTGAGAGAGGCAAGAGCGATTGCGAAAGCCAGGATCGCCGGAAGAATGATGCGACGCGGTGGAAAACGGTCGAGCAGCAGGCCAATAAGAGGTGAAACCAGCGCGACCGTGATGGCCGCGAGCGCAAAGGCTCCTCCCATCGATTCGCGCTTCCATCCGAATGTTGCATGCAGAGGATCGAGAAAGAGACTGAAGGTATAGGGAATGATGGGGGCGAAACTGACCATGACGCCGACAAAGGCGGCGCCGAGAACACCCCACCCGGCGTAACGAATCGAGTCTTCGCGTTCTGGTCGAGCGGTTGCGCTCATTCCTTATCGAGCCCGCTACCCAATTTTCGTGCCATGGTTGCCAGCAGCTTCGGCCGCACCGATGGGCGCGTCCAGGGACATTCAGCAATGCAGATGCCGCACGACGCAGCCTCGGCAAAGTAGGGAATGCACTTGTCGAAGTCAACGTACCATCGCTCGACGCCGCGCACCATCTGCTTGCCGGGTGTGATGGCTCCCGGCGGGCAAGCCTGCGTGCACACCTGACAATTGGCGCAGAATTCGTCGGCGCCAAAGCGCCGCGGCGCCGTCGGAAGCAGAGGCATGTCCGTGGTGACACCAGCCAGGCGGACTCCAGAGCCAAACCGTGGGCTGATGAGCGATCCATGTTTGCCCAGTTCGCCGAGTCCCGCAGCAATCGCCGGAGGGATCAGCAGCAGCGCTCCGGCCATGGGCCCAGGATATGGTTCGGCGTGAAAGCCCTGCGAGCGGATCCAGTTGGCGAGGTGGTAGGACGACCGGGTGCCTCTGGCATACTGGTCGCCCACGTCGCAAACGCCGATGCCGTTCGTTTCGTCGGAAGGAACTTCGCGAAGGCGTTCGTAATTATGTGCGAGCGCGAGCACGACGACCCATGGGTGCTCGATCGTATAGCCCTCGAACACATAAGTCGGATCCATCGGAGCCATCCCGACATCGTCGGCTTCGTGCGAGAGGGCGAAGTTCCGAACTTCCTTTGTCAGCTCCTCAACCGGCGCGGCATTGCGTGTTGCGGACACTGCATCGAGCTCGGGATACTTATAGGCAGCCTGAAAGGCCTCGGTCGAGCCAGGACACTTGCGCGAGTTCCTGCGTGCCAGCAGTTGCAGGTCGCCGTAGGGATGCTGATCCGCCGGGTGCCAGAAGAACGGAGATGGCCGACGAGGCGCGCTTTCGCCGACCCCATTGATGCAGTTGCCCGAGACGCGCAGCAGGGCGGTGGTCTCCGGTTCGGGAGTCCATGTGCCACGCTTTGGCCGCCGAGGATTAGAAGGTTCGGTCATAACTGGTCCCGCCAACCGTCAGGATAAGGAGAAGGCAGTCCAAAGCCGTTGGCGATGCGATTGAAAGCGGCGAACAGGGCCGCGATATGTACCGCTTCAGCTACCTGCTCTTCTGTCCAGCCTCCTTGCATTGCTGCTTCCACATCGGCGCGGCTGACGGCTGATGAAGCCGCGTTTACTTTTCCGGCGAATTGCAGCAGCGCCAGTTCCGCACTCGTGAAGAGTTGAGCGTTGAGGTCCCCACCCTGCAGCGCGCACACTAAGTCGGGGGACCCGCCCTGCGCTGCAAGCAATGCGCCGTGGCTGTCGGCACAGTAGGGGCAGGCGTTCTGCTGCGAGAGGTAGGTGGCAATCATCTCCTTGTGCCGCCTGCCCAGCAGGCTTTCAGCGAACAGGAAATTCTCGGCGATCTCCAACATGCCTTTCAGCAGCTTTGCATTCGTGGCAAAGCAGAGCACAATCCCAGGAAGGTCGGTTCGGCCAAAGCGCTCGCGATAACGCGTGAACAATGCACGGACCTCCCCGTTGGCTGTGCGTTCATCGATCAGCGGAAGATTCGCGGATGTAGGCGCCACGCGACGACGTTCAAACGCCTCCCGCCGGGCAACATCGGGTGAGATTTCCGGACTCATTTCTCAAAACCCACTTTTATGTAACGGTTTTCCACCTTTGTTCGTTCGGACTTTCTAATACATGAACTTCAACGCAAACTGCACCTGGCGCGGATTCTCCGACGCCAGGAGATGGTTGAAAGTCGGCGAACTGATGTCGCTGTCCGGCAGCCGGAAGTTCGTCCGATTCAGGACATCAAACAGCTCGGCGCGGAACTGCAACTGCGTCGATTCTGTCACTTTGAAATTCTTCAGGGCAGCGAAGTCCCAGTCGGCATAACCTGGGCCGGCATTCACGTTGCGGCCCTCCGTGCCAAACTGCCCCGCGTCCGCTGTGGGATCGAGTCGGTGGAAAGCGCTGGTGTTCAGCCACGCGTTCACCGCACGTGAACCGTCATTGGGGTTGCCAATGAGATTGGGTCGCTGGGCGGAGAATCCGGTGATCTCCGGTGCGCTGCCTTGCGCCGCAACGTCGTTCGAGTCGAAGACGGTGAACGGCGTGCCGCTCATCAGCGTGGCAATGCCATTCAACTGCCATCCCCCGAATCCCCACTGGTACCAGTTCTGCGCACGGGTCCAGAAAGGCAGCTCCCATTCATAGCTCCCGACGAATCGGTGGCGCGCGTCGAACAGGGAAAGCCCACGCTCGGCTGCGAGATTGAATGGATCCTGGGCAAGATCGTTCTCACCGGCAACCGGCTTCGCCGCCGATCCGGTGATGTTGAACGAAGAGACATCGTCGATCGTCTTCGACCACGTGTACGACGCGAGGAATGACAGCCCGTGGCCGAACCGCTTGCGCAGGGATGCTTCCATCGCGTTGTAGGAGGAGTTGGCGATGCCTGCGATCTCGCCAGTCGATGAAAACTGGCAACTGCTGGGAGAATCAGCGAGCGTGCAGCCGGAATAGAGCCGCCGCTGATCGGCATTGCTCGAGTTGGAAATCGGCTGGCCGTTCGCGGTTCCTGGAACGAACACCGCCGGGTTCGCTTCGATGAAACGAGGCAGACGCGTACCTTTTGTGCCGACATATCCGATCTCGAACAGCCAGTCGGACCCGAACGAGCGCTGCAGGTTCATGTCCCAATCCTGCGTATAAGGCAGGGTTAAGGTCGGTGACAGAGTCAGGTTCGTCAGCGGCGTGGAGAAGGTGCCTGCGGCGGGAGGATTCCCGTTAAAGGGATTCGCAAAGTCCGGCAGGCTTACCTGCGGCGTTCCCAGGTATGGAGGGGCACTGATCGGCGACTGCAAAGGACCCCCTTGTCCAGTGTAATAGGGCTCATAGAAGATACCGTAAGCCGAAGTTATGAGCCAATTGCCATGACCGTTCGGGTCCCACGCGACGCCAAGGCGCGGCGCAAACGCCTTTACATCGGTCGGGATCAAGCCGGCGGGTACACCTGGATCGCCCGGATATAAGAGTCCCACCGGCGCATTGGGCAAGACCTGCGACTTTTTCCCTGGCTCAAATAGCGACATTCGGTTATGAATTTCGGTGTAGGGTTCGGGCAGCTCATAACGCAGCCCGGCATTAATGGTGAGGCGCGACGAGACCTTATACGTATCCTGCACATACATGTTTGTGTTGTTGCCGCGAATACCGCGCGAGAAGTCGCCAATGCCTTGCAGGAAGACAACCGGCTGCCCGACGAGGAAGCTGGCGAAGGCGTCCGTTACCGGAAATGGCGCGAAAACGAAGAAGCCATTGGTCGCGATACCCTGCAACACATTGATCTGCTGATGCTGGTATCCGCCGCCGAACTTGAGTTCGTGCTTGCCGCGAACCCAACTGAGCGATCCGGAGTAATCGAAGACGTTTTCGTAGGTGTTACGCGGTCCGGTGATCGGATCCCCCACCGTGGAATAGCCATTCACCTGGATGAATGGCGGTCCAGCGGCAATATCGAGACTCGGTTTGTATTGGAATCCGAGACTGGAGGGTAACTGATGGTCTTCGTGCTCGCCGAAGAGAAACTTGTTACGCAGAAACGAGAGTCGTGCCACTGCAATAAGAGTAGGCGAAAAGGTGTGCGTTTCCTGCGCAACAAAGTTCTGCGCACGCTGATCTTCGCCTACCGGGAAGCCGGGGACGCTGGCGCCGCCCGGTGATAGAGGATCGACCTGGGAGAGCTGGTTGAACATGTAACGGAAGCTCAGCGTGTCGCTCGGATCGAGGTAATGATCGACTTTGACGCCGAACTGATCGGAATCATTGCTTAAGGTTTGCGTTGTGGAGAACAGATTCGTGCCCGCGTTCGGAAGCGGGAAGAAGCTCAGCAGGTTCTCTGAAACAGAATTGAATTGGCCCGACGGCACCTGATTATTCGGATAAGGTGCATTGGCAAAGACATTAAAGAGTTGATGCGACGGGTTGTTGCAGAAGCCGGCTGTAAAGCCCTCCGGGCACATTTCGGAGAAGTCACCCGTGCGCTGCTTCAGCGACGGCACTGTGGTGAGCGTTGTCTCGCCCTGACGATTGCGGAAGCCTTCATAGAAGCCGAAGAAGAACGTCTTATCCTTCCTGATCGGTCCACCGACTGTACCCCCAAATTGATTTTGCTTCAGGGGTTCCTTTGTCTGAGCGAAATAGTTGTTAGCATCCACTGCGTCGTTGCGCAGGAACTCCCACAACGTTCCGTGGAAATGGTTCGTCCCCGAGCGCGTGATGATGTTTGTGGTGGATCCGAGCGCACCTCCGAACTCGGCATTCGCGTTCAGGGTGATAATGCGGAACTCGTTGATTGCATCCACAGGCGGCTTGAGAACGAACCCGCCGTCGATACCGTTGAAGTTGTTCGCGCCGTCAATGAGAAAGTTGTTGGATTCAGGTCGCTGGCCGTTGACCGCATACGCCTGTCCATTGCGCAGCGATCCGCCCGCTTCGGCGATCCCGGGCGTTAAAGGAACGACTCCCGGCTGAAGAAGCCCAAGCTGCGAGAAATTGCGTCCGTTCAGCGGCAGGTCCTCCAGTTCGCGCTGTTGCACTACTTTTCCCATGCTGGTGACCGTTGGCTCAATCAGCTCGGCATCGGCGCTCACCAGCACCTGCTGCTTCTCCGATCCGAGCACGAGATGCGGCGAGACCGAAGCTGTCTCGTTCACATTGAGCGTGATGCCATCCTGCTCGTATTCCTGGAAGCCCTTCGCTGCGACCTGCAGGTGGTAGGGTCCGACCGGAAGTTCCAGAAGAACGTAGCTGCCGTTGCGATCGGTGGTTGTCTCGCGCGACAGGCCCGTCTCCGCTTGCCACGCGGATACTGTGGCGCCCCTGATCACGGCGTCGCTTGGGTCAGTAACTGTTCCGCGAATGTTTCCCGTGATTTGCTGAGCAGACAGACTGAGGCAAGGAAGCACCACCAATGCCAGCAGATTGCGAAAGGTCTTCATCTTGCTTTCGAGCCTCCAAAGCGATTTGGCACTGCGAACATGGCCGTCGCATCTGCGCCGGGAAACGTGCCGCATCGTCAGACATTCCACGAATCAAAATAGTTCTGGTGGGGACACCAGCAGCAGAGGTTCCGCCCAGGTTCCGGGGAAAGAAATTGCCAGACGGCCTGCAGGGTTGAACAGTACTTCTTAAGTCGATCTGCTGTCTTGCATCAGTCGATGGATAGCTGATTCAACCCTTAGGTGGAGTCCTGCTCAGGCCTTCATCGTGAAGATTTCAAATAGCCCTGCTCGGCAAGGTGCTGTCCCATTTGCGCGTACATGCCGGCATCGCGGGGCTGCCATGTATCCAGGCCGTCCACATAGCGGTTGTACATGCAGAATGCCGCGGCAATGAGTACCGTGTCGTGAATTTCAACGTCGGACGCGCCTTCGCGCCGCGCTCGTTCCACGTCTTCGGCGGTGACTAATTTGCCGTCGCGCTGGACTTTACCCGCAATTGCAAGCAGCGCTTTCAGTTTGGGAGAGATTGGAGCCGACTCGAAATCGGTCTTCACCTGTTGTACGGTTTGGCTGCTGCCAACATGACAGGCGGCAGCGGCGCCGTGGCTGGTCTGACAAAAGTAGCAATCGTTTTGCGACGAAACGTAAGTCGCGATGAGCTCACGCTCACCGGGCATGAGGCTGTTCGGCTCGTGCAGCAGGATGTGAGCCAGATCCCGCATCGGCTTGGCGGTCTCGGGACGAAAGGCAAATCCGGCGCTGATTCCAGGCAGCCCTTCAGGCAATGCGATGTGGGGCATGTCGTTCTCCTTAGCCAGCAGCGGCTTCAGCCGGCAAATAGTCTTTGCTTCCCTCTACGTATCCCTTGCGCGCCACCATCTTGCCGCGTTCGCGATACATCGCCTCGTCATGCGGCTGCGTGGTTCCCAGCCCATCGACGTAGCGGTTGTACATGCAAAAGGCTGCGGCGATCAGAACCGTGTCGTGAATCTCCAGGTCCGTGGCGCCCAGACCGCGCGCATGCTCCACATCGGCCCCAGTTACGTTTTTGCCGCCTCGCTGCACCTTGCTGGCGATCACCAGCAGCGCTTTGAGCTTTTCCGAGATGGCCGCGTGCTGGAAGTCGGCCTTCACTCGCTGCACCAACTCTTCATCCCCGTCCAGATGCGCCGCGGCAATGGCGCCGTGAATGCTCTGGCAAAAATGGCAGTCGTTGAGATACGAGACGTAGGTGGCAATCAACTCGCGTTCCCCCTGCGTCAGCGTATGCGGACCATAGAGCAGGATCTCAACTAACTCGTTCAGAGGTTTTGCAGTGGCGGGGCGGAACGCCATGGCGCCGCGAATGCCGGGCAGTCCTTCCGGGAGAGCGATGTGGGGCATAGAAGTGTCCTTTGATCTGGGGCTGGTCCAAACTCAATCTCGCCAGTACAGCGTGCCGCCACATCGTCCTGTACGTGCGGACAATGAGGAGTGACCGACGAGAAGGGAACGATAGCAGCGTAAATGGACATCTCGCTACAGCGGGAAGAAGGAGATCGTCATCCATCGAAAGTTCGGGAACAGCACGAGCAGTTAGCCTCCGCTGCCCACGAATCTCCATCTCAGCGTTCCCCATCCCAGCAGCCCCCGCACCTGCGTGGGCAATGTCTCGCGAAGATTTGGCATCCTCCGAAGGCCATGGTCTATTTGCCGGAATGGGCGGCCAACGCGTTGGGCGGCGGCGGTGCAGGAGCATACAGACCAAAGAGAAAGGTGGCGAAGCAGATGGTAACGGCCGCGACCCAGCGGTAATTGTCGTACCCCGGGAGCAGCGCGAAGGGGCCACCGATGGCGAACACCCAGAGTGGAAAAGCGATCGAGCTAATCGCGATCTGCGACCACAGCGTCGGCTGGTTCGGCTTGTGCGTTGACAGATACATATACAGCGGTACGCAGAGCGCAGAGATCACGCTCACCACCCACACTGCCGTGCGGTGCGCCTTCAGCGGCGGAGGAATGGCGTTCGTGACGCCCAGATAGAGGGCGATAATCTCGGCGGGAATGTACTTCAGCAGCCGATCGATATATCCATCCCGCGGTGCTATCTCAAGTACGGGAATGCCCCGCTCCGCAACATCGCGGGATCGCGGACCGGCCACAAACACGGCACTGGTCGGGCCGCCTTCGAGAACAACCTCGGAAGGGGCAGGGCCGGTTTCGATGCGTCGGCTCATCAGGGGAGCCAGTATGCCACAAATTCTTCGCCGCGTTGGATCAGATTGCAGCCGGGCCATCCGGTGTATCCTCAGAAGCCATGCCCGATACCTACGCTTTGATCGTCGGAATTGACACCTATGCAGAGCCGCTGAGGGCGCTCGAGGGCTGCGTCAACGACGCCAACGCAGTACGGGATCTGCTCGAGCGCCGCTATCAGGCCCAATGTGCAGTTCTGATGAACGAGCAGGCCACCCGCAAGAACATCATCGATGGTTTTCGCAGCCACCTGGGCCGGGCCAGGTCGGGAGATTCAGCGGTGTTCTTCTATGCCGGTCATGGTTCGCAGGTACCCGCGGGCGGACTGTTCGCGAAGATCGAGTCATCCGGGAAGCTGCAGTCGCTGGTGTGCATTGACAGCCGCCCCGATGGCTATGACCTGGTCGACAAGGACATCGCCGTGCTGATCTCCGAATTGGCCGATCAGGGGGTGCACGTCACGCTGATGATGGACTCCTGCCACTCCGGATCGATCAGCCGCGCGGCGGAGGAGAATCCAGGCGCCACGAAGCCGCCGCTGGTGCGCCGCGCGCCCGACCGCGAGGAAGTGCATCCCCCGGATGCCTTCGTGCGCCGGCGCAACGTCTCCGACGCGGAAGCTTTGAGCATGACCCTGGCACGGGTGGATGGTTTCAAGCCCGATGTCTCCGGACGTCATGTGCTTCTGGCGGCCTGCGAAAGCTCTCAATCCGCGCAGGAACTGGCGGATCAGCATCATGGACTGTTCACCTGGTGTCTGCTGCAGGCGCTGGAGTCAAGCGACGAGGGGCTCACCTACGATGAGTTGTATGCGCGGGTGAAAAGCCTGCAACAGCAGAAAATCGGGGCGCTTCCCGGTTTCATGCCGCAGAACCCGAAGCTGGAGAGCCTGGCGGGCGACGTTCATCGGATGGGACTTTTCCTGCGCATGACACCTGCTCCGCGAACGGAATTCTTCCTGGCCCGTTACATGGGTGGGCAGTGGATGCTGGATGGCGGTGCTCTGCATCAGCTGAGTCCGGGCGACAGGCTGGCGGTTTATCCGGCGGCCACTGCCAATCGCGACCTGAAGGACACGAGCCAGGCCATCGGTTCTGTAACGGTCACGGTGGCAAATCCGGCTGAGAGCGTGCTCGACACGCAGGCTGCAGCTCTGGATCCCGGCTTGCAGTACAAAGCGGTAGTCACTCAGCGTGCAGCGCAGTTGAATATTGCTCTCGAGGGCGATGCAACAAGTGTGTCATTGCTCCGTTCGGCCCTTGCCCTGGCGCCCAGTGTCCGCGAGGGAACGCCGGCGAGAATCACGGCCCGCTGCGACGAACGGCAGATCGGCCTGACTACCGATTCAGGAAGGAAAGCACCGGGACCGTTTGCCGCGACTGCAGAGGGCGCCGCCCAGGCGGCCGCCGCGCTGGAGCACATCGCCAAGTGGATGATGCGACTGGAAATGACGAATCCGTCGTCGCGGCTCGGGCCGCAGCAGGTTCAGCTTACGGTGATCGACAAAGACGGCCGGGAATACGACTGCCCACCTCTGCAGGATCTGGAACTGCGAAGCGTACGCGATGCGTCGGGGGCGTGGCAGGAAGGTTCATTCACTGCGCGGATTACGAATCGCACACAAAACCCCTTCCCTGTCGCGCTGCTGGTATTTTCCGAGGACTGGAGCATCTTCACGGGCTTGATCGCCGCTGGCACCGAGGTGCTGGAGCCAAACTTGCCCGGGAGTCCGCCGTTACCCCTTTACGCACTCAGCGGCGAGCCCATCCAGATGACGATTGCTCCCGGCGCCACAGAGGCGCATGACGAGTTTGTCCTGATTGTGAGCTCCGATGACTTTAATGCCGACGCGCTGGCGCTGCAACCGTTCGCTGCTGAGGCCATGACGCGCGGCGTTGCTGTGGCCGCAGCCCCGGTTCCGCTGTGGCAGCACGATTTCGCCACACGCCGGCTGCGCGTCCACTCGGTCAGGCGCGAGGACTGACTCGGCATGGCCGACCCCCCCAAGCCGATTCTCTTCATCGCGTTTGCCAACGACGTTGAGAACCCGGCGCGCAATCTTACCGGACTGCAGGGTGAGTTCGATAACATCCGCGCGGCTTTCGCGTCAGTGACGGCGGCGGACGATTCCTGCGAGTTGCTGGCGCACGTGGCCTGCACGGGGGAGGGGCTGGTGGAGCCCTTCTACCGCAATCAGGTCGTGATCTTCCACTACGCCGGGCATGCCAGCCCGGACAGCCTGCTGTTGCAGACCGCCGATGGCCACAATGCCCCGGCCAGTCGAAAGCGATTCGAGGATTTTCTTGCTCTGCAGTCGCGGTTGCGGCTCGTCTTTCTCAACGCATGCATGACCAGGGACTGGGCCGCCGCACTTGTCGATCAGGGCGTGTGTGTTGTCGCCACGTCACGCAGCATTGAAGACAGTGTCGCGCCCCGTTTTGCGCACAATTTCTACAACCAGATCGCCCAGGGCCGCTCGATTGCGGAGGCCTTTGAAGTTGTATCGAAGGGATGTGCTTCAGCGGAAGAACATCAGGTTGCTTTGCGGGGCGTTGCCGCAGCCGAGAACGACCACGCCACCGATGGACTGCCGTGGGCGCTGTACGGATCGGAGTCGGCGAAGCGATGGAGGCTGAGCGACGATGCGGACGATCCGACGATCGGCTTGCCGCCGCTCGATTTGGAGAAGTACCCGCCGCCACCGGATGGCCCCTATGTCAGCCTTGAGGGCCACCAGCCGGAGCATGCGCGGGTGTTCTTCGGGCGCAACGCCGAGATCCGACAGCTGTACGACTGGGTGACGACGCCCACCACGACGCCGGTGTTGCTGTTTTACGGGCAGTCGGGGGCAGGGAAGTCGTCGCTGCTGCGAGCCGGACTGCAGCCACGTCTGGACAGTGTTGGCCGGGTGCAATACCTTCGGCGCGGGACCGACCTGTGCGCTGATCTCGAGAAAGCGATCGCGGCCGCATGCGAGGGCGATGCGGAGTGGGTTGGGTCCAGGGAGCCAAACCTGATCGTCCTCGACCAGATAGAAGAAGCGTTGACCCACGGAACTGCGGATGAGCTGGCTGCGCTCGCCGATCGCCTGAAAGCTTTGTTTGCCCACCGGCCCCCTGGCTCTAAGTCACGGCTGATTCTGTCGTTCCGCAAGGAATATCTTGCGGAGATCGGCAGCTTGCTCCGAGACAAGCTGCCGGCACTGACCACGAAGCTGTTTCTCGAACGGCTGAGCCAGAAGGCGGTCCGTCAGGTGGTGCTGGGGCCGGTGCGGTCGGAGGTGCTGCGGAGTGCGTACCCGTTAAAGATCAGCGAGGAGTTCGCGGATTTTCTGGCGATCAAGCTCGAGGACCACCGCGGTTCAGTCGCCATCGTGCTGCAGATTGTTCTGCGACGGATGTGGGAGGAAGGCAGCAACCGCGCGGGAGAAGGAAGAATCGAGCCGCTGGAGTTTGACGAGAAGCTGTTTGCCCGGGTGATCGACGACGAGCACGGGCCTCTCAAACAATTCCTCGATGAGCAGATCGAAGCGCTGCGCCGCAACTGGCAGGCGGAGGTCGAAGGCGGGCTGGAACTCGATTTGCTGCTGGAGCACACGACGGATCACATGACGGCGCGCCGCCGAACGCTGGAAGAACTGGAGGCCCTCTACCCCGCGCGGGAGACTCTGCGGCAACTGCTGGAGGAGAACAAGCGGCTGCATCTGCTGAGCGAGGCGCAGGAGGACGGAACCTCGGCGCGGGCAACGACGCTGGCGCATGATCAGCTGGCTCTGGTCGTGCGCGCGGAGTGGAATCTCTCGCAGCTGGCCGGGGCGCGGGCGCGCAGGATTGTCGAAAACCGGGCGCGCAGCTGGGGCGAAAGCAAGCGCGGGGATCTGCTGGACGGCGGCGATCTGCGGGTGGTGGAGCGCGGGCTGGAGCAGATGCGCGCACTGACTGACGCGAATCACGAGACCGAGATGCTGGCGGCGAGCCGCGAGAGCCGGCGCAAGCGGCGACAGGCCTGGATTATATGGCCAACGGTGACAGCGATGTTGATCGGCGGCATCTTCGGCCTGGCGCAGGCGAACCGGAGCGCGCGAGATCGGATCGGAAACCTCGCCACACTCGCAGGAAACACACTGGGAAAAGACGATTTCACGGCGCTGCTGCTCTCGATGCAGGCGGCTGTGGAGGCACGAAATTCGTGGGCGCTGCGGGTGGCGCCGGAAGGAAAGCTGCGGGCTGACGTGCAGTCGGCATTGGCCAACTCTCTGCAGACCGATCATGAGAGCGGCCGGTATCCGTTCAACTACCTCGCCTTCTGGAGCGACAACGTGGGAGACTGCGCCACCAGCCTCGATGGGAACGGCCGCCTGCTCTTTCGGACGAGCACGGAGGAAAACGCGGAACTACTCACCACTGTGCGGCATGCCTCCCTCGCGGGAAAGAAGGTTCCGGACGATCTACTGGCCGGCAGTTCGCGCCTGACGTGCGATCCCTCCACGGCACGCATGGCCGGCTTCGCATTTGATACCAGCGGCGACCCGGTGAAGCAGGCGTTCGTGACCACATGGAGCGGCGGGGAAGAGCGGAAGGCGACCATCGGGTGGGAACTCAGCCTGGGTTTGCCCTTGCTCATGTCGGTAGACGGTAATGGCGGCGAAGCCGCGCTTGGGTTCGACGATAAGCCGATCATCGTCCTCGCCGATCTGAAGCGGGAGACGGTGGAAACCGCTGATCCGGGTGTGGGCATCCCAACCGCGCTGTCCTTCGCGCCGGACAATTCTGCTCTGGTGGTGACAGGGCCACGGGGAATGACCTGGTTCGGCAGCAACGGCTCGACCCTGTTGCACTGCCCCGGAAATTACGGCACGATTCGGTTCGCGCGCGCGGGCTCGCAGGGATTCGCTGCCGTGCTCTCAAAACCGGACAGCCAGCATATCGAGATGCTGTTCTGGAAACTGCCCCTGACAGCAGGGCTGGGATCAGCCGGCTGCCAGCCATTCGATTTTGACGCCAGCTCCACGGAATATGTCGACCCAACGGCGGTAGCGTTCCAGGGGGACGGAACCCGCTTCGCGCTGGCGGGACGAGATGCGTGGGTGGATCTTTATCCGACTCCGGCAACCCTCACGAGGGCAAGCGTGCCAACGCAGGTGGAGAAGCACAACTTTGGCGACGTCGCGCCCTATTTGCCTTCCGTGGACGATTCGTCGTCACTCCCGGTGCAGGTGCCCGTTTACTACCTTGGATTGAACGGGAACGGGACCTATTACGCGACGCACCAGGAAAAAGAATCGATGATCCGCGTCTGGCCAACGCAACGCACCATGCCGCGTCTCGCGGACTGGAGGAAATCCGTGCCCAACCCGGATTCTGCGGATCACCTGCTGGCGCTGGCCTGCAGCGAGCTGAAGGTCTACCTCAACGAGGATGACGGGTTTCGGGTCAATCCGGCAGCTGGGCAGGGCGTCGATCTGCATGCGCTCCAGGCGGGGTGCGCCAGGGTTCCGCAACTGCGGGGGCGTTGACGCATGAAGACGTACAGCCGCGCGCCGCAAGCAGCGGTCGTCTTCCTCCTCCGCTGCCTCTCAGTGGCCTTCGGGAGACTCGGGGTCCGGGACGGGGCGGTCGTCTGTGTCGCGGCCCGTACGATCGCCAACGCCGCGACCGGTGCGATCGCCAACGCCGCGACCGGTGCGATCGCCAACACCGCGGCCGGTGCGATCGCCGACACCGCGGCCAGTGCGATCGCCGACACCGCGGCCGGTCTTGTCGTCAGGGGAACCACCACGGGTGATCGGCTCGGAGCCGGAGTCGGGCGGATTGTCCTTCTTGGGGTCTGTCATGGGAGTCCCTTCTGCCGAATTTAGTTCTGGATTTGTTTTGGCGCGTGGGGATCGCGGCGCAGAGCGCGGAAGATCGGATAAGTTCTAACATAGTCAGCGGAGAATCCCAACTGCAGAGCTTTGGACAGGTGTTCCAGAGCTTCTTCGCGGTGGCCCAGCATTTCGTAGGACTCGGCGGCAAGCTCCTGGACATCCGGATCGTTGGGTGCCAGCGCGAGCGATTTGCGAACAAACGGCAGCGCCTTCGCGGGTCGATGCAGCGCGGCGCAGTAGTCTCCCAGCATGGAAACGACATAGGAATCATCGGGAGTGTTCTTAAGCTGCGCTAGTCCCAAAGTGATCGCTTTCTCGTAGGCGCGGTTAGACTCCGGAGTATCGACACCCTGCCAGGAGAGAGCGGCCGCCAGGTTGCCCCACGCATTCCAGTTGTTCGGATCCAGGCTGACGGCATGCCGATACTGGCGAACAGCGTCGGCCTGGTCACCCTGGAGCAGCATCACCAGTCCCAGCGCCATGATGAGGTCGCCGCGCGGCTCGATCGCGATGGCTTTTTCGTAAGCCGACCGCGCTTCAGCGAAGCGGCCCTGCTTGCGATAGGCAAGCCCCAGGTCATACAGAACGCGGGCGTTGTCCGGAGTCTTCTGGAGCGCGGACTCGAGACTGGCTTCGGCCCCAGGATAATCGCCGGAATCGATCTGCATCGCGCCCAGCAGATAGGGCCAGCGCCACGCGTCTGGAGCCAGGTCGATGGCAGCCTGGTACTCGTTCTTCGCATCGGCGAGACGACCCTGCTGCCGGTAGGCCTCCGCCATTGCTGCGTGCACGTCGGCGTTGTGGGGATCGAGCGATTCGGCCTTTTCCAGTTCCTGCATGCCAAGCCCGAATTGTCCCTGATCGACATGAATATCACCGAGAGTCATCTGGACCGGCGCCAGCGCGGGATTGATTTCGTCCGCCCGGGCTGCCGCCTCCGTGGCCTCCTTCGCCCACTTTGGATCGGACGTATCGAGGTACATGCGCCAGTCGGCGCGGGCCAGACCGGCTTCTGCCAGAGCGAAATCCGGCGCGCGCTGCAGCGTCCTCTGATACAGATCGATTGCCTTTTGCGTGTTGCCAGGCTTGTCGTAGCGATCGAACGCAGCGTCGGCAGCGAGGTAGTCCTGATAAGCCGGGCTGCCGGCGGCAGGCTCCCCCGTGACTGCGGGACGCAGATGGGGCAGCACGAAGACAAGAAACAGGGCCGCCAGAACCAACACGCCGAGAACCACCCCCAGCCACGCTGCTGTGCGGCGACGGTACGGGGAATGCTTGACGGCGCCGCCTGCGGGCTTCGCATCGAGCGCGGCCGCGAGCGCTTGCCCCATCGCGGCGGCACTCGGAAAGCGCTGCTGCGGGTCAGGGTGTGTGGCGGTAGCGATGATGCCTCGCAGAGACGCAACGGAGAGGTCGTCGCCGCTCAGTTTCCAGTCGGCTGGCCTCGTGGGGGGGCCGTCCGCGCTGAGCGGATAGGTTCCCGTTGCGAGAAACAGCAGCAATACCCCCATGGCATACAGGTCGCTGCGGACGGTTGGCGGCTCGCCGGCGCGGAGTTCGGGCGCCATGTAATTCGGAGTTCCCGCCATGTCTCCTGCAAGCCGGAGGTCCTGGCTCAGGCCGAAATCCATGAGCAGCACACGACCATCCTCGTCGAGCATCGCGTTGCTGGCTTTAATGTCGCGATGCAGCAGACCCGCGTGATGTACGGCCATGAGCGCCTGGCACAGCGCCGATCCTGTCGCCATGGTTTCCCTGGCGGCGAGCACGCCGTCGGTGTCAACGCGCTGGCTGAGGGTCCGGCCCCGAACAAAATCGCTCCAAAGGCCAACCCGATCTTCGCGCCGATCGACGCCGTAGACCGGGACGATGTTCGGATGGCGCACCCGCGCCATGGCGCGTGCCTCAGCGACGATCGAGGCAAACGCCTCTTCAGGATTGAGGTCGCGGGGGAGCAAAAGCTTGAGGGCCATCTCGCGCTCCAGAACCGGATCCCAGGCGCGCCATACTTCGCCAAACGCCCCCTGGCCGAGGCGCTGCAACAACTGAAAGTCGCCCCAACGGCGTGGCTCTGCCGGCGCCGGGCCGACGGGCGGGAGCGCACAGGTTTCCTCGGCATCGGGAGGTATTTGGAGGAATTCGAGCGCTTCGGCGATGCTCCCGAAGTGTCGTCCCGCTTCCGGTTCACAACACCGGCGAGCGGCATCGCTCCACCGTGCGCCGAGTCCAGGTGCTGGAACGGCCGCAGCCAGATCGGCGAGGATCGCGCCAAACCCAATTACATCGATGGCGACCGTTGCCGGGTGCTCCATGCGCAGCGCCGGTGCCGTCCGGCTCGAGCCATCGGACGTCGGGGATTCGGCAAAACCGGCAATCGCCGCCCGCAGGAGACCAGATTCTGCCCCCAACTGGACGCAGGCGCTGCTGAGATTGCCGTGGATCTTCCCTCCGCCGTGGGCGGCAGAAAGTTCGTGCCCTACCTGCACAGCGATGGAGAATGCCTCGCGCGGCTGCAGTGGCCCGGCCCGGAGCCGTTCAGCCAGCGTTCTGTGAGGCGAGATCGACAGGACCATCGTGGTGCGCGGTGACCGAGGCGTGCGTGCAGCCATCATAGGACAGAGGTGCACCGTGGCGCAGGAAAAGACCCGGCGAAACACCCACCGCTTCCGCACGGCTGTGCAATTCAATCCATCCGCCGTGTCGTCAGCGGCTGCTCAGTTGCGGTCCAGATGGCAAGACCAGCTGCTCACCCACCAGAATCGCAGGCATGCCTGAGAGGCGCCGCAAAGTGTTCCGCAGACAACAAACCCCTCGGCGCCGTAGTTACGTACTTGCCAAAACTGGGATTTCCTTCAGTTCGAATACCGCGCAGAATCGCAAAGATTTAGACAGTGATCGAAGCTGGACATCGATCATTTCAAGCGATTCAACGATCTGTATGGCCATGACGCCGGCGATCTCGTCCTCGCCGAGCTCGCTGCGCAGCTTGCAGCCGACCGCCGAGTGGAGGATGTTGCTTGCCGTTATGGTGGCGAAGAATTCCTCGTTCTGCTGCCGGACTGCGACCTGGTTGTGGCATGTCGGCGCATGACGGACATCTCGCTGAAGGCCAGAAGCAGAATGAATGTCTTTCGCGGCCGCGAACTGCCGCCCACAACCTTTTCTGTGCGTCTGGCAGCCCTGGACGAGACGCTGACGAACAGCGAGGCTTTGATCACTGCAGCTGACAAGGCGATGTACGCTGCCAAGCGCATGGGCCGCGACCGGGTGGAGTGCTTCGAGGGTTCACCCGCCGAGCAGGCACCACTCCTGCCGCTGCGTCGCGATCCCTGATCTGGCACACCGCAGGACTCGATCACTCCACAGCTCGCCTCCACCGCAGAGCCGAACCGTTGAAAACAAACCCCGGCTTCTAAAGCGACCTGTCGCCCTGCGGCGGATGTGTTCCTGGCGCCTCCCCCTTTCCCATAGTCATTCGAGTGGTGTATAAGTGTTTCCCATAGTCATTCGAGTGGAGGACGCGCTCATGGTTTTGAAACGCCCCCCCAACGCAGGGGAAGTCCTGCAGGGAACCCTGGACATGCTGATCCTGCGCACCCTGGTGCTGGGACCGGCCCACGGCCACACCATCGCGCAGGCCATCGAACAGACTTCGGAGAACGCACTCGAAGTGGAGCAGGGCTCGCTGTATCCGGCGCTGCACCGGCTGGAAGACCGGGGCTGGCTCGATTCGCAGTGGGGCGTGAGTGAGAACAACCGCAAGGCGAAGTACTACCGCCTGACCGCGAAGGGCCGCAGGGAACTGACGGCGGCCACGGGGCGTTGGCGGCGGATGACCCGCGCCATCGATCTGATCCTGGGCCCGGAACCCGAATAATTCCGCAACAGGGGAGGCAATTCCATGAACCTGCGCCGCTACACGGATCGCGCGAGGAAAGACGAAGACCTTGCCCAGGAAATTGAGTCGCATCTGGGGCATGAGCAGGATGCGCAGAACGCCCGGGGCGTCACCGACGCAGAAGCGCAGCGCCGGGCGCGCCTGCGTTTCGGCAATCCGCGTACCGTGCGCGAGCAGGTGTGGCGGTATCGTTCGCTGCCCTGGATCGACGATGGCTTGCGCGACCTGCGCTTTGCGCTGCGTTCTCTGGCGCGCTCACCGGGGTTCGCCATTGTGACGCTCCTGGTCATCGCCGTGGGCATCGGCGTCAACACCGCTGTCTTCTCCGTAATCGATGCGGTTCTGCTCAAGCCGCTCACCTATCCGGACCCGCAGGCGCTGGTGCAAATTGTGCTCACCTCGAACCGCGGAGATTTCGGGGGCGCCAGCATTCCGGACTTTGCCCTGTGGAGCCAGCAGACCGGCATTTTCGAACAGATCGCCGCCTATGGTTTCAGCCCACAAGGCGTCAACCTCACCGGCGGCGACCAGCCGGAACAGTTGCAGGCCCTCCATGTCACCCGGGATTACTTTCCTCTGTTCGGCGCGCCGGTGGTTGCGGGACGCACCTTCACGGCCGCAGAAGATAGTCCGCATGGCGGACGAGTCGCGGTGCTGAGTTACGGCTTATGGAAACAGCATTACGGCGGCGATCCCGGAATCGTGGGCAGGACCATTCAGCTCGATGGCCAGCCCTATCAGGTCGTGGGTGTGCTCGGCAGAGACTTCGTCACCGACACGCCCGTCGATCTCTGGATCCCGAATCAGTTCGATCTGAATTCCCACGAGATGGTGATCAACTACACCGTGGTCGGGCGGCTGAAACCCGGCGTTACGCTGGCCCAGGCGAATGCCCAGATGCGCCTTGCCGCCGATCAGTTCCGGCGCATCCACGGCGAGCATTCGCTTCCCCCCGGCGCCGGATTCGGAGTCGTGCCGCTGCAGCAGTACCTGGTGGGCGATATGCGCTTCCCCCTGATGGTGCTGCTGGGGGCAGTGGGTTTCGTGCTGCTCATCGCGTGCGCGAACGTAGCGAATCTGCTGCTGGCCCGAGCTTCGGCGCGGCGCCGCGAGCTGGCCACCCGCGCGGCCATCGGCGCCGGGCGGGGCCAGATTATCCGGCAGCTGCTGACCGAGAGTCTGGTCCTCGCACTGGCGGGCGGAGTGCTGGGATTCATCCTCGGGTTCGCCGGGGTACGGCTGCTCCTCCGCATCAATCCCGGAAACATTCCGCGCATCAGCGCAACCGGACCGTCGATCTCGCTCGACCCGCGGATTCTGCTGTTCACGCTGGGCATCTCCGTTCTCACCGGCATCCTGTTTGGGTTGATCCCCGCGATCGCCGCATCGCGCCCCAACCTGGCCGCCACCCTGAATGAGGGATCCAGCCGCTCGGGCACGAGCTTCCGCCAGGGCAAGGTTCGATCCATCCTCGTGATCAGCGAGGTTGCCCTGGCTCTCGTCCTCGTCATCGGTGCGGCTTTGCTGATTCGCACCTTCCGCAATCTCGGTGAGGTCGATCCCGGTTTCGACACGCACAACGTGCTCACCATGGCCATGTCGATCAGTGGAGACCGTTTTCAGATGACGGCTCCGGTGGCCCAGTTGGCTCGCGAGGGGCAGGATCGTCTCGACGCCGTGCCGGGCGTGATGGCCGCGGGTGCCAGCAATTGCCTCCCGCTGGCATCCGGCTTCGGCATGGTGTTCGATGTCGTCGGACGTCCCAAAGGCAACTCGCCCTTCACCGGTGGCGCCGGCTTCTACTCCATCTCATCGGGATATTTCTCGAGCCTCGGCATTCCGCTGGTGCGGGGACGAGTGTTTACGGATCGCGATGACGCGACCGCGCCCGGAGTTGTGGTCATCAGTGAGGCGATGGCGCGCCGCTACTGGCCGCATGGGGACCCCCTGAAGGACCGGATCCAGATCGGCGCCGGCGCGGGCCCGGCCTTCGCTGAGCCCCCGCGTCAGGTCATCGGCATCGTCGGCGATACACGCAACCGCAGTGTCGATCAGGCTCCCGATCCCATGATGTACATCCCGCTGGCGCAGATGCCGGATGGTGAAACCGCGCTGAACTCCAGAGTCGCGCCCATCTACTGGATCGTGCGCACGCGATCGAATCCCTACACGGTGCTCGCTCCGCTGGAAGCCGCTCTGCGCGAAGCAAGCGGCGACCTGGCCGTGGCCCACATCCGGACCATGGACGAGGTGGAGGCACGCAATATCGCACGGCAGCGATTCAACATGGTGCTGCTGACGATCTTTGGACTGTCGGGACTGCTGATGGCCGCCATCGGCGTCTATGGCGTGATGTCGTACTCGGTGCAGCAGCGCACCCAGGAGATGGGAATCCGCATGGCGCTGGGGGCGCAGGCTTCGAATCTGCGCAACCTCGTGATTGGCCAGGGCATGGTATTGGCGCTTTTGGGAGTGGCCGCGGGCCTGGGCGCAGCCTTCTGGCTGACGCGTTTCCTGGCCAGCTTCCTCTTCGGAGTCAAGGCCTGGGACCCGATCGCGTTCGTTGTGACGCCGCTGTTGCTCTGTGCGGTGGCGCTGCTGGCGGTGTGGGTTCCTGCCCGCCGTGCCACGCGAGTGGACCCCATGACGGCCCTCCGGCTCGAGTAATCATTCGCGAGCCACAGCTGGCCGCCCACGATCGGTCAGGGGCGGCCCTTGTCTCCTTTGTTCCTGCCGATCGACCACATCCCGCATCCAAGCATGGATGGATAAGACCTGGACTCCTCAGCGCGGCATCACCCGCCGCAAACTCCTGCAGTACGCGGCCGCCTTCGGAGGCCTCGAGTGGGCCGGGTCGCTGCTCTCCGGATGCGGCTTATCGGGATCGATGAATACGCTGCCCGCATCCGGCACCTGCTCCACCGTCAGCGCCATCGACCATGTCGTGATCCTCATCCAGGAAAATCGCTCGTTCGACCACTACTTCGGCAGCTATCGCGGCGTGCGCGGATTCAACGACCCCAGCGCCGCCTTCCAGCAGCCCTATCCCGGCAACACCTCCGCCTCGCCCGCGGGTGTGCTGCTGCCCTACCATCTCGATTCGACAAAAACCAACGCCGCCTGCACCCACGACATCTCCCACGACTGGATTCCCCAGCATCAGAGCTGGAACAGCGGCGCCATGAACGGATTCGTCACCTCGCGCCTGGCCATCAATGCAAACGATGCCGTCCTCAGCATGGGCTACTACGACCGTGGCGACCTTCCGTTCTACTACGCCGCCGCTGACGCCTTCACCATCTGCGATAACTACTGCTGCTCCGTCATCGGTCCCACCGATCCAAACCGCATTTATTCCATGGCCGCCTCGATGGATCCCGACGGAAAAAACGGCGGGCCGCTGCTGCAGACGCTGGTAACGAACCGCTCGTCGTTCTTCGGAAAACTCACCTACACCACCATGCCGGAGCAGTTGCAGACGCGCGGCATCTCCTGGAAGGTGTACACATCGCCCGACCAGAACATCCTGAACAAGACGTTTTCAGACAACGTGCTCTCCTACTTTAAGAATTACCAGGATTCCAGCTCCGTGCTGGCGCAGAATGCCTTTGGTCCGCAGTTTCCAACCGACTTTACTGCCGACGCCCTCTCCGGAAATCTCCCCCAGGTCTCGTGGATCATCCCCTCCGTCGTCGATTCCGATCATCCCCCCGCGCCGTCCGTCTTCGGCGAACTCACCCTCTCTGCCATCCTCTCCGCGCTCACCGCCAACCCTGCGGCCTGGGCGAAGACGGCGCTGTTCGTTACCTACGACGAAAATGGCGGCTTCTTCGATCACGTTCCCCCCGTCACTCCGCCTCCGGGAACCGCTGGCGAGTACGTCACAGCGGCAGCGGTGCCGGACCCGACCGTTGCCGGAAATCCGCCCATCAGCGGACCCATCGGCCTCGGATTCCGCGTGCCGATGCTGGTGATTTCGCCGTTCAGCCGCGGCGGATTCGTCTGCTCCGATCTGTTCGACCATACTTCGCTCCTGCGTTTCCTCGAGACGCGCTTCGGCGCCGAGGTGCCCAACCTGTCGGCATGGCGCCGCGCCACGGTGGGCGATCTCACCAGCGCGTTCAATTTCAAAAAGCCGGACAGTTCTGTGCCGTCGATTCCATCCCCGGCCTCGAACCTGTCCTCGGTGATCACGGAATGCGAGGCCAACCTCGCGGGATTTTCGCAGTATCCCCTGCCCAATCCGCAAACCATGCCAACCCAGGAATCGGGAACGGCAACCCGTCCCAGCGGCGCTTGCTGAGCAGCTGCGCCGCCCCAGTTCATTGCAGCCGGACGGATTCCAACATCCGCTGGAAGGTAGGCTGCAGCTTTGCGAAATCCCCCTCCGGCGCCACAAACACAAAATAGCGCAGGCCGCTTCCGCTCGGAATTCCAACAATCCAGTCGTGCTCGCCCTTTCCCTGATTCGCGGCCGGCGTTACGCTCTCCACGCTCTGCACCGTTTGCCCTGCCACCTGGATCTCGGCAACCGTTCGCGGCTCCATGCCTGGGTTCTGGCGGATGAGTTCGTTCAGCAAATCCGTGAAAGCCTGTTGGCCCGCACCCGTTTCTACCGCATAGAAATCCGTCATGACCCCGTATTCCAGATTGGCTGCCTGCCCACTCGCGTCCTGCCCGATACCCCCTTGCGGCGCCACCATGGCCGACTCACGGTTCCCCAGCACCCGCCACGTCGATGGCACCTGCATCGTGAAGCCGTCGCCGGTAAACGTGGACCAGCGCTCTGGCTCGCTTAGATCCACCGGGCCATTCGCATCCGCGCCCGTCTGCGTGTTGTACTCGTTGATCCCGGTGCTGACCGTCTCGTTCGGGCTCTTCTTCTTCCAGGCTCCGCTCGCGATCTCCTTCTCTCCATAGGCCGGCATCTTCGCCACCTGCTGGTGAATCTGCCGGAACTCCGGCGTGTCCGTCACCGAATGGCTGCGCGGCGGGAACGTCCTGATTTCCTCGCTGATATATTCCGTCCGGTTGCCGGGATTCGGATGATCGCTCAGGAACTGTGCGCCGCCCTTCCCGTACTTGCCTTCAATGACTTCGAAAAACTGCGGCATAGCCCGCGGATCATACCCGGCGTCGTAAAGAATCTGCGCCCCTTCCTCATCCGCCTGCTTCTCATCGCCGCGCGACATCTTCAGAAAACCCAGGCCGAACCCCAGCCCAATCGTGTCCTGCGCCAGACCGCCCAGGGTCCCGTTGCCCAGCACCACCCGCGCCGCCAATTGCCCCAGTCCGCCGATCACGGCGAAGGGCGCCTCCTTTTCCATGTTGCAGACCGAGTGCTGCAGCACCACATGCGAAATCTCGTGCGCCATCACCGCTGCCAGCTGCGCCTCATCCTCGGCCGCCTGAATTGTCCCGAGGTTCACGAAAATCTGGCCGCCCGGCAGCGCAAAGGCGTTGATGGCGGCCGCGTCCACCACGTGAAACTGGAACGGCCACCGGTACCCAGGCGCGGAGGCAGCCAGTTTCTCGCCCACCGAACGCACATACTGCGTCACCGGGCTCGAGTCCGGCAGCACCGGCATCTGCTCGTACACCTGTGCGGCGGCCTTCTTTCCCAGTTCGATCTGCTTCTGCATCGAAACGTGGTTGCTGCACGGCCTCAGATCGACGCGAGCCCACGCCCGCGGCGCGGCCGGCGCCAGCATCAGCGATAAAGCGAACAGCAGCGCGCGCCCCGTCCGGCGCCCCCCGACCGACAACCCAGGCAAACGATCCATCCGCTGCTTGGAATGCATTTCGAGGTGCAGGGTTTCCTTTCCAGTGACTCGCACGCTCACCTCCCCAGCCGCTGATGTTTCTCTTCGCTCACCAGGCCATGCGCGGACAACTTCTAGAAAAAAGTCTGAATAACATCGACCACTCGATATTCCGCATCGAGCACCGGCAGCGTCCGCCACTTATCGAAGGTAAGACACGGATGGCAGATGTCGAAGCCGATCATATCTCCCACGCGCAGATCGTCCTGCGCGGTGATGCGCATGTAAGCGTGCTGATCCATCATCTTGGTCAGTGCCCAGTCGGAGGGCGCCGTTTGCGGAGTCGCCCCGCCGGGACGGAAATGCAGCGCCGGCACGGGTAGCCCGGAGTCGAACGCCGCGTCCCGCTTGCCGAGTGCGAGGATCGCCTTCTCCGCTTCCGGAATCGACTGCACATACGCCCACACCTGCAGGGCCGGCCGCAGACCCTCCCGCATTTTGCGCGCCACCGGATTGTGTTCGAGGATTCTCGTCTGCGCCTGTCGGTACGAGCCCACGTCGTGCGTCAGATAGCAGCCCGGGCGGAGAACCACCTCGACCTCCTCGCCGAGGCCTGCCTGGGAAAACTCCTCGGCGACCACGTCATACCACGCTGACCCCGCGCCCGAGAGGATCGCAGGCGAGCGCTCCAACCGGTCTTCGTTCTTCAAACGGCGCGTTACCTCCACCGCGCGACGCAGAAAATCGCGAATCGCGCCCTCGTCGTCGAGAACGCCTTCATACATCTCCACCCCACACAGGACAATCGCATTCCGGTGGCGCGCAAGGCTCTCAAGCACGGACTGCAATTGCTCCTCGTTGCGCACGCCGGTGCGCCCACCGTTGACCCCCAGTTCCAGCAGCACCTGCAGCCGCTGGCCGCGCCGCGCATAAAAGGCTCCCAGCTGATCCACCTCGGCGGCTGAATCGACCAGGCAGTAGAAATCGAATCCCGGATCCTCCAGCAGGCGTCCCACGATCGCCATGTTTTCTTTTCCGATCAGCTGATTCGCCATCAGAACCCGGCGAACCCCGTGCGCCCAGGCGACCCGGCTCTGCTGCGCAGTGGCCAGCGTGATGCCCCACGCGCCCGATTCCAGCTGCATCTCAAACAGCCGCGGCGCCATGGTGGTTTTTCCATGCGGCGCCAGGCGAAGCCCATAGGTCGCGATGAATCCACGCATCCATTCGAGGTTGTGCCGAAGCCGGTCCTGATAGAGAACCGCCGCCGGCAAACTGAGATCCTCGCGCAGAAGATTCCAGTTCAGGCCAGCGAGTTGTTCAGCATCGGCGGCGTGCTCGAAATAGCCCAGCCCTTTGTTTAGCGCGCCAATGGATTCCGCGACCCTCTGCACACCACCACTCTCCATATATAGATAAGACCACGCCGGCGCCGGACAATTCCAGCAGGGAACTGGCCGGCGATTCGCGCCATCGGATCGTGCTCTATACTCTGACAGACCGGCATGCCTCCTTGCGACACGTTGATCCGAAACGCAAATGTATTCGACGGCAGCGGCGGTCCTCCTGCGTTGCTCGACGTTGCGATTCGTGACGGCCGCATCTCCGACATCGCACCCTCTCTCGCCCACACCGCCTCCCTCGTGGTCGATGCGCAGGGTCTCGCGCTCGCTCCCGGCTTCATCGACGTGCACACCCACGACGACACCGTAGTCATCCGGCGTCCGGAGATGCTCCCCAAGCTTTCCCAGGGAGTCACTACCGTCATTACCGGGAACTGCGGAATCAGCGCCGCGCCAGTGCGCCTGCCCAGCGGTGTGCCCGATCCCATGAATCTTCTCGGCACTGCCGGCGACTTTCGCTATCCCACCTTCGCCGCCTATGTTGCCGCGCTCGGCGAAGCCAGGCCCGCAGTCAACGTCGCCGCGCTCGTCGGACATACCGCTCTGCGCAACAACCATATGGATCGCCTCGACCGCATCGCGACCGCATCGGAGCTTAACGCCATGCGCGCCCAGCTGCGCGAGGCGCTCGGCCATGGAGCGCTGGGTCTCAGCTCGGGCCTGGCCTACGCATCGGCCGGCGCTGCGTCCACCGGCGAAGTGGCAGCCCTGGCCGAACCGCTCGCCGCTGCAGGCGCGCTCTATGTCACGCATATGCGCAGCGAAGCCGACGCGATTCTTGAAGCAATGCATGAATCCTTCGCCATCGGCCGCCAATGCCGCGTCCCCGTCGTCATCTCGCACCTCAAGTGCGCAGGCATCGCCAACTGGGGCCGCAGCGGAGAAGTGCTCGATGCGCTGGACCGCGCACGCCAGGACCAACCGGCCGGCTGCGACTGCTATCCCTATGCCGCCGGATCGAGCACCCTCGATCTCCGCCAGGTCGACCCGCGTGTCGAGATCACCATCACCTGGAGCACTCCGCACCCCGAGCAGGCAGGCAAGTCGCTGGCCAGCATCGCCGAAGCCTGGGCCGTTCCCCAGATCGAAGCGGCCCAGCGCCTGCAACCGGCCGGCGCCATCTATCACAGCATCGCGGAAGAGGACATGCGCCGCATTCTGGCCCACCCCGCAACCATGTTCGGCTCCGATGGTCTGCCCGACGATCCCCGCCCCCACCCCCGGCTGTGGGGAACCTTTCCCCGCATCCTCGGAAAATACAGCCGCGAAGAAAAACTCTTCTCGACCTCGGACGCGATTCGCCGCATGACCGCGCTTCCAGCACAGCGATTTGGACTAACCCATCGCGGCATGATTCGCGCGGGCTACTCTGCCGACCTCGTGCTTTTCGATCCGGATACCATCGTCGACACGGCAACGTTCGCCGACCCGATTCGTCCCGCCACAGGTATCGATGGCGTGTGGGTGAACGGTGTTCTCTCCTGGATCGCGAAAGGGGCTACAGGAGAACGGGCGGGACGCTTCCTGCCTCGCGGCGCTCCCGCATGGATTCAATAAGTGACCAGGAGAAGATTTGCATGAGCATCAGGCGTTACGGAGCAGAAGGGGGCAAGGGCGCGGGAGGACAGCATCTTCCGTTCGTCCGAGCGGTGGAGGCCGCGGGCTGGCTGTACGTCTCCGGCCAGGTTCCCATGTTGAACGGTGAAGTCGTCACTGGCGGAATCGCTGCGCAGGCCGATCAGGCGATTCGCAATCTCCTCGCCGTCCTCGCTGAAGCTGGCTATGGGCCGGAGCATGTCGTTCGTTGCGGAGTATGGCTCGATGACCCGCGCGATTTTCACGCCTTCAATGCGGTCTTCAGGCGCTTCTTTGGCGAGCATCCCCCCGCGCGCTCCTGTGTCGTTTCCAGCATGGTCGTCGACTGCAAAGTGGAAATCGACTGCGTCGCCTTCAAATCTTCCGGATCCTGAGCAGTGATCGATCCCCACAGCCTCTTCCTGCTGACCGCGGCTCTGATCGCGGTGATCGGCCTCATCCTGCTCATTGCCGCGTTCAAGCTCAATCCGTTCATCTCGCTGCTGGTCGTCTCCCTCGCCCTGGCGCTGATCGCCGGCATGCCGTTCACTGCGGGCATCCATTCCTTCGAACTCGGCATGGGCGCAACTCTCGGGCACATCGCCATCATCGTTGCCCTCGGCACCATGCTCGGCAAGATGCTCGCCGAGTCCGGCGGCGCCGATCAGATCGCCCATACCCTGATCGATTTCTTCGGCGAGAAGCGCGTAACCTGGGCCATGATGACGATCGGCCTGCTCGTCGGCCTGCCCTGCTTTTTTGAAGTCGGCTTCGTCCTCCTTATTCCCATTGCCTTCACCGTCGCACGCCGCACCGGAAAATCCCTCATCCTCGTCGCCCTGCCTTTAGTGGCTGGACTCTCCGTCGTCCACGGGCTGGTGCCCCCGCACCCCGCTGCCATGCTGGCCGTCACGATTTTCCATGCCGATGTCGGCCGCACCATCTTCTTCGCGCTCCTGATCGGCATTCCCACCGCGGTGCTCGCAGGGCCGCTGTTTGCGAAACTCATCGCCCCCCGCATCGAGGTTCCGGCGGACAATCCCATGGCCGCCGAGTTTGTGGACCACGGTGCCGAACGTCAGCTCCCCGGATTCGGAATCACCCTCGGCACCCTCCTGCTGCCGGTCGTTCTCATGCTCATCGGCAGTTGGGCCGGAACCGTGCTGGGGGGTAGGGCGAACCAGGCGCTCCGCCTGCTCGGCAACGACGATATGGCACTGCTCATCGGCGTTCTCGTCAGCTTTTTCACCCTCGGAAGAAGCAGCGGCTTTACCCGCGAGACCATTCTCCGGTTCAGTCAGGAGTGCCTCGCGCCCACCGCCACCATTACCCTGCTGGTCGGAGCCGGCGGAGGCTTCGGACGCGTCCTGCAGGACAGCGGCGTCTCCCATGCCATCGTCGGCGCAGCCCTCGGCAGCCATGTGTCGCTGCTCCTGCTCGCCTGGCTGCTGGCCGCTCTCCTGCGCCTCGCCACCGGCTCGGCCACCGTCGCCATGAGCACCGCCGCTGGAATCGTGGCGCCCATTGCGCTGCGCAGCGCTTACCCGCATCCGGAGCTGCTGGCCATCGCCACCGGAGCCGGATCGCTCATCTTCTCCCACGTCAACGACGGAGGCTTCTGGCTGGTCAAGGAGTATCTCAACCTCAGTGTGCCCGAAACCATCAAGAGCTGGTCGATTTGCGAAACGATTATCTCAGTGACCGCGCTCGCTTTGACCCTGGCGGTTGCATGGGTGATCTAAGTCAGATATAAGGACAGCCAGCTAACTCTGCGGAGCTTCCGATAACTACATCGAAGTCAAGGGTTGGAATGAAAAGAGCTCCGCCGGCACAATTTCCCGGCGGTCCTGCAAATCATGGCCAAAGGCGCGCCGCACCGCGAACGCCGCTGGAATCGCCATGCTTCGCGGGAACCACAGGCGTGGCCGCGGACTTGCCGAAGGCCCACTCCGCGATCTTCGCCGGCACGTTGCGATAGAGGCGCTCGATCCGCGAGAGCCCGCCCCCCAGCACGACGATATCCGGATCCAGCAGATTCACCACGTGCGCCAGCGCGCGAGCGAGGCGATCTTCGTAGCGCTCCAGCGCGGCCGTCGCCTGCGCATCGCCTGCCTCCGCCGCGGCAGCAATCTCGGATGCAGGAAGGAAAGCCCCCGAACCGCGGCCATAATCTGCTTCGAGCGCCGGACCCGACAGCCATCCTTCGATGCATCCGCGTTGGCCGCAGTAGCAAACCTCGCCAGGATACTCGCCCGGGCGCTGCCAGGGCAGGGGATTGTGGCCCCATTCTCCGGCAAGCCCGTTCAATCCGCTATGCATGCGCCCCTGCAGGGCAATGCCCGCGCCACAGCCGGTCCCGAGAATCGCAGCAAAAACAACAGACTGCCCCGCCGCCGCGCCATCGACGGCCTCCGACACCGCAAGGCAATTCGCATCGTTCACGCAGCGAACCTCGCGGCCCAGTGCGATCGACAAATCCTGCTCCAGCGGCCTTCCGTTCAGCCACGTGGAGTTCGCGTTTTTCACCAGACCAGTGGCCGGCACGATCGTGCCGGGAATACCCACGCCAACAGGCCCCGTGGCTCCGACTTCGCGCTCGATCGATGCGACCAGCTCCGCAGCCGCGCGGATCGAGCCTTCGTAATCGTGGCGCGGTGTCCGTATCCGGACACGGACGAGTTCCCGCCCATCGCCATCCATCGCCACCGCTTCAATCTTGGTCCCCCCCCAGTCAATGCCGATGCGGACGAGCGTGTTCATGATCGATCGCTTCCCCAATCGTCCAGCGCACGCGCCAGACGCTGCAACGCCTCGCCGGTCAGAGCCGGATCGCCACCAATCCCGATGCGAAAGTGATCCGGCATCTCGAAAAATCGTCCCGGCACGACGCTGGTTTCGTAGCGCGCGCGCAGAAATTCGCAGAACCCATCGACCTCGCCGCTTTTCAGGCGCGGAAAACTCACTGTGCCCCACCGGCCTCGGAAGCCATCCACATCGCTGCGACCTCTGAAGAACGCATCGAGCGCCTTGCGGTTGGTGTCCAGAAGCGCGCGCGCACGTAAGTCGATTTTGCTGAGCTGGTCGAGCGCCATCACACTGAGCAGTTCGCCGGGATGCACCGGCGAGGCCGCGAAAAGATCGTTGAGCCGCCACATGCGCTTCGCCAGCTCCGGTTGTGTCAGGATCCACCCGCAGCGCAGCCCGCTTAGACCGTAGGCCTTGGTCAGGCTGGTGGTAACGACAAAATTACTGCCCAGATGAAAGGACGACCGCACCGGCTCGTCGTACACCATGTCGAGATAGACCTCGTCGACCAGCACCTGCGCGCCGGCCTTTCCTGCGATCTCGCCAATCCGGGTCATGGTCTCTTCGCTGGTCAGCGCCCCTGATGGATTATGCAGATTCGTCAGGCAGATCAGCCGCGTCTTCCAGGTGATGCGCCGCGCGATGTCGTCCGGATCGATCTGAAAATCCTGCTCGCGGCGGCGTTCGCAACGAAGAATGTTGGCGCCCAGATACGACGCCACCTCCAGAATCGGCCCATAAGTGGGTTGCTCAATCAGGACATCATCGCCCCGTTCAAGAAGAGCCGCCATCGCCAGATGATTCGCCATCGCGGTGCCTGCGGCCGCCACAACACAATCCGGCGTAACTCCGCATTTACGCGCCAGCCGCTCCTGCAGCGGCGCATAGCCATAGATCGTAGGACCGTTGATCTCCAGATCCTGCGGCGAAACCTGTAACTCCGCGAGCGGATAGCTCATAATGCCGCTGGTGGCAAGGTTGTATCTTGCCGGCGAGCAGAGTTTCGCCCACTCCAGATAAGTGGACGAGACGGCGCGCGCATCACTCATTCTTTTTCCTCCCTGAGCCGGCGCCGCCACAGTGCGTACACCGGCAATCCAACCAGGATGATCACAAATCCAATCGAGCTGTTGCCAGGATACTTCCACAGCGTATTCGCGACGATAAGCCAGCACGACAAAATGAAAATGAGAGTGGTGTACGGATGGCCGGGCACGCGAAAGCCCGGATTCGCGCCGGGGTGGCTCCGCTCGCGGCGGCGCAGTACGAACAGGCAGGCCGCGCTCAGACCGAAGAACGTGAAGTCAATCGGGGCCTGAAAATTCAGGATCTGCTCGTACTTGCCGCTCAGCGCGATCACCACCGCCCACACGCTTTGCAGCACGATCGCGACCACCGGCACCTGAGTTTTGCGCGTGAGATAAGCTACGCTGCGAAAGAAAAGTCCGTCCTCCGCCATGGCGAAATAAACACGCGGCCCGGTAAGCACAGACTGGCTGAGAAACCCCACCGTCGATACGGCGATCCCCAGCGCGATAAGACGCGCACCTCGATCGCCGGCCACAATCTGCATCACGGAACTGGCCGGGATGCTGGTCGCAGCCAGCGCCGTCACTCCCAGGGCGCGCAGGCACACGATGTTGACCAGGACATACAGCACCACCACCGCCACCACACCGATCATCAGAGCCCGCCCTAGATTTCTGCGCGCATCGCGAATCTCGCTGGCGATGAAGTTCGTCGTCTGCCACCCTCCGTAGGAAAACAGCACCGGAACCATCGCGGCGCCCAATGCGGTCAGCAGGTCGAAGCCAATCGGACGATCGAGAACCGGATGCAGCATCGGCTTCGGCGCGCGCACCATGAACAATCCCGCGACGATGAGTGCCGCAATGGCTGCAATTTTGAGTACCATCAGCACGCTCTGGACCCGGCCGCCAGGTTTCACTCCGAGGCAGTTCACCGCCGTCAGCAGCGCCAGGGTCACGACCACGACCCAGTGTTCGGAACAGGGCAGCCGCGTGAGTTCGAGAAAGTAGCGCGCAAAGGTGACCGCTACCGCCGCCATGCCGCCGGTTTGAATCACCAGCAGCAGCGCCCATCCGTACAGGAATCCAAAAATAGGATGGAGCGACTGTCGGAGATATTCGTATTGCCCGCCGACCTCGGGAATGCGCGCCCCCAGCTCCGCATAAATAAAAGCTCCGAGGATCGCGATGATGCCGCCGGCGATCCACACCGACAGGATCAGCACCGGAGAGTGCAGGTGCTGGGCCACCACGTAGGGGTTCATGAACACGCCCGCGCCCACGATACCGCCCATCACCATCATGGTCGCGTCGAACAGGCCGAGCTTCGGTGCGAGTCTCGGGCGGCGGGGGCTCTCAACGTCCAGGGGCGCTTGGGTCACCGAAGCGAATTCTATCTGAGATGCCCCCCGGGAGTACCGGTCCGGTCTCGCGTCGGGGTAAACACTCCGCTTCAAGGTGCTGCCGACGATCCGGGCAATACCGCGTTGAGCCGGTTCAGCCGATAAACAATCCTGTACCGGTCGCCCCGATACGTCGACTTTACATATTCCGCCGGCTTCCCGCTTTCCAGAAATGAAGTGCGCGTGAAAAGAAACACCGGGCTGCGCCGGGCCATGTGCAGCAGCCGCGCTTCTTCGGCCGTTGCCTTGCCCACTTC
Source organism: uncultured Acidobacteriaceae bacterium (assembly GCA_963796895.1). Lineage (GTDB taxonomy): Bacteria > Acidobacteriota > Terriglobia > Terriglobales > Acidobacteriaceae > Palsa-343. Next base: position 434,382 of record CAWCNN010000006.1, on the reverse strand, counting down.
CACGGCCTCGCTCGCGGTCGCCATCTGGATCCCATAATGTTCCGCCAGCGTGCGGTAGAGCGAAGCGTCCGTCTCGAATACCTCCGGCAGATCCGGACAGGAGTGAACCGGGAGCCAGCTGCACTCCACGCCCATCGGTACGCCGTCTGCAATGCGGACGCGGTGCAGTCGGAAGATCTTCTCGCCGGCCTTCAGCTCGAGCGCTTTGCGCACCTCTCTGCCTGGCGCAACCTTCCGCAGCGACAAAACCCGCGAGCGCGAAGTCGATCCGCGCAGCTTCATCTCTTCTGTAAACGAGAGCACCCGCCGCAGATTCTTCTCCACCTTGCCGTGGGAGATAAACGTGCCCTTGCCCTGCTGGCTGTAGATCACGCCCAGATCGCACAGCGCCCGCACCGCCTGGCGCGCCGTCATCAGGCTCACTCCGTAGCGCGCGGCCACCTCCTCCACTGAGGGCAGAGGATCGCTCGGCTTAAACACGCCGCACCGGATCTGTTCCATCAGCCGGTGCTGAATCTGGCGGTAAAGAGCCACACCGCTCCCCCGCTCCAGCTGGGCCAAAGGCAAAATGGGGCGCACTCTCATCCGCCGAAGATGTACACGCAGAATGATGTCATGGTCAAGCTATCTTCCCGGTCGCCATCATCGACTTTTATGTCTTCTATAGGACTAGAGGTTCGTATTGACTTCGCGGCCGCCTCTGTGCTGTAATCACGCCCATCCTGATGTTCAGGCAGGCCGGGGCTCATCCGGCCATTTCAGGAAGACCGAACACCACGCACACGATTCCTGTTTCACGAACATCACTCTCGGGAGAGAGTTGTTTCCAGGTCTCTTCTTGAATCGCGCCGGGATTTGCGATGAAACATCGCAAATCTCGGCTCCGGTTCTGGCAGCCACTGCGTTGCGGCTTTGCGGGAATCTCGTGCTCCAGCGGCCAACCAGAATCCGCTGGTTCCACCGGGCAGGGAAGAGAACCTCAGATCTTCCCGGTCAGGATCGGTCTTCTGAAACATGGAATGGCTGGACGGGTCGATCAAAGATTGCCAGGCCCTGCTGTGATTCCCTGGTTTATGGAGGCAGTGAATGAGAAGTGGCAGGCTGTCGATTCTTCCCCTCATCGCAGCGTTTTTTGCACTCTGCGTTTCCGCGTCGGGGCAGGCAACCACGTCCCTGCACGGTACCGTCACCGATCCCTCAGGTGCGGCGATCGCCGGTGCCAGGGTCACCTTAACCCAGGCCGCTACCAGCACCAGTCGCGACACCGTCACCAGTTCGACCGGCGCCTACAGCTTTCCCGCCGTCCTCCCCGGAACCTACAGTCTTAGAGTCACCGCGAATGGCTTCCAGACCTGGCTGCAAACAGGCCTGCAACTCATGGTGAGCCTGCCCGCCAGCAGCAACGTGCATATGCAGGTCGGCGCGGTTTCGCAAACCGTCGAGGTCAGCGAACAAGCCCCCCTCCTCAATACCACCGATCCCAGCCTCGGCCACACCATGGGGACCGCGTCCATCGAAAACCTCCCCATGCGCGCCGAGAGCATGCCGCTGTTGCTGAGCTTTCAGCCGGGCGTGGTGTTTAACGGGCAAAATCAGCTGCAGAGTAACTACGATACCCGCGCCGGGTCGGTGAACGGCGAGCGCAGCGATCAGAACAACATCACTCTCGACGGTGTAAGTGACAACAACGAATTCGAGGGTTATGCCTTCGACGGCGTGTTGCCGACGACTCCGTTTTCCACCCAGGAATTTCGCGTCACTACCTCTAACTACGACGCCACCCAGGGCCGCTCCGCCGGTGCGCAGATCACCATGGTCACCAGGAGCGGCACCAATCGCTTCCATGGCAATCTCTACGAGTTCAACCGCAACACCATCGGCGAGGCCAACGACTGGTTCCTGAAACAGTCCCAGATCGCGGGCGGCCAGCCGAATCGCCCCACCAAACTGGTCCGCAACGTTTTTGGCGGCGACCTTGGTGGTCCGTTCGTCCGCGACCATCTCTTTTTCTTCTTTAACTACGAGGGGCACCGCCAGTCGACCGCGCAAAGTGTGGTGCGCAATATTCCCAGCGCCACCCTGCGCGACGGGATTATTGAGTACGCCTGCGCCGATGCGACTAACTGTCCCAACAGCGCGGCAACGGGATTAAGCGGCACCAGTTATCCGGTGCCGGCCGGCTATTATGCGCTCGATGCGCAGAAACTGGCCGGGATGGATCCACTCGGCATCGGCCCCAGCTCCGTCGCCCTCAAGTATTTCCAGACCTATCCGGCTCCGAATGCCCCCGCAGTCCTCGATGCCCCCAATTTTGCCGGCTACCGCTTTGCTTCTCCCGTCGCCAGCAAGGATAACTGGTTTATCGGCCGGCTCGATTACAACCTCAACAGCAGTAACATCCTGTTCCTGCGTGGTACCGTGGTGCACGACCGTGAGGTCGCTGCCGGCCCCTTCCTTCCCGGAAGCCCGGCGCAATCCACCAACGTGGACTTCAGCAAGGGCCTCGTCGCCGGATACACCCGGGTGTTCGGGCCTAAGTGGGTCAACAATTTCCGCTACGGCCTTACCCGCCAGAGCCTCGGCGTCAACGGCGATTCCAGCCAGGCGTGGATTGAAATGCGCGACCTGGACCAGGACATTAACCGGACCACCGCTGCCGTTGCCCCGGTGCACAACTTCATTGACTCGGTCAGCTGGCAACACGGCTCCCACGCCTTCGAGTTCGGCGCTAATTTGCTGCTCATCCGCCGCAACGACTACACCAACGCAAACTCGTTCAGCGATGCGCTTACCAACGCTGACTGGGTCGCGGACGGCGGCTTTGCCGGAACCGGCGATGCTCTCGATCCAGCCGCTTCCGGCTATCCCGATGTCGGCTCCGCCCACGCTTACGACTTTCCCCTCGCCGCCATGATGGGTATGGCCAGCGAGGTCGACGCTCGCTACAACTATGCCGTCGCCAGCCAAACCAGTGCTGCTCCGCTGAATCAGGGAGCTCCGGTGGTGCGCCACTGGGCAACCGACAGTTACAACCTGTACTTCCAGGATACCTGGCAGGCCCGCCGCAGTCTGTCCATCACTTATGGGTTGAATTATCAGCTGATGACGCCCATCACCGAGACCAAAGGCCAGCAGGTTGAACCCAACATCAACATGGGTCAGTGGTTCAATCGGCGTGCCAGCGACATGCTGAAGGGCATTCCCTCCAATCAGGATGCCCTCATTAGTTATGCCCCGGCCGGCTCCTACTGGGGTAAGTCGGGCATGTATGGAATCCAGACAAAGAATTTCGCTCCACGCCTCGGCATTGCCTGGTCGCCGCGCGGCGATTCCGGCTGGCTGAGCAGCCTGATGGGGAATGGCCTGACGGTGATCCGCGGCGGCTTCGGGATGTACTACGACAACTTCGGCCCGGAACTGGCCATGCGCTATGACGCGGGAGGTTCGTTCGGCATTTCAAGCCTGCTGGAAAACCCGGCCGGCAGTCTCAGCCTTGCCGACGTTCCGCGAATTACCGACATGAACACCATCCCCACCGTCGATAACAGCGGCAACCCCATCATGGAGCCGCCACCTTCGTCCAGCTTCCCCGTTACTTACCCGCAGCATGCGGAAGCCATCGCGACCGGCATCGATCAATCCTTGAAAACCCCCTATTCCTTTGCGGTGGATTTCTCCGTCCAGCGCCAGCTGCCCGGCCAGATGACACTGGATGTCGGCTATGTCGGCCACTTCGGACATCGCGAGCTAGCCCTCGACGACATCGCCGCCCCCCTCGACCTGGTCGACCCCGCCTCCGGCGTCGACTACTTCAGTGCCGCCACCGCGCTCGCCAAACTCTACCGGCAAGGCATACCGATGTCGCAGATTAATTCAAAACTGGTCGGCGCAACGGCGTCCTACTGGACGGATATGTTCACCCAGCCCAGCTCCGCATACTCCAGCTGTGCCAAAGGCGCCACCGATCAGCTCCAGGCCGCCTATGGCTGGATGTCCTGCTTTGCGAATAACGAAACCACCGGCTTGTGGGAGATGGACGTCCGCAACCATGCGCCCCTCTCCACCGGTGGAGAAAACAGCTACTACAACGGCCAGTTCTCCTCTCTCTGGGCCTGGAGATCGATGGCGAATTCGAACTACCACGCTCTCCAGGTCAGCCTGCATAAGCAGATGTCCAGCGGCGTCCTGTTCGGATTCAATTACACCTATTCCCACTCCCTCGACATCGCCTCATTCTCCGAACGCGCCGCGCACTTCCTTACCGACAGCATCATCAACCCTTGGGATCCGCACCAGATGTACGGACCCAGCGACTTCGACCTCCGCCATCAGATCAACGCCTACTGGGTGGCAAAGTTACCCTTCGGCAAAGGAGAACCCCTGGCCGGGGAGACGCACGGCGTAGTCAATGGCCTCATCGGTGGCTGGCAGCTCGCAGGTACCAGCCGCTGGACCTCCGGCTTCCCCTTCAGCGTGTTCATGGGCTACGTCTGGCCAACCAACTGGGATGAAATGGGCTGGGCCAACCAGGTGAAGCCCGTCTCCACCGGCACCACCATCGTGGACGGTTCGCCGAACGTCTTTAAGGACTCGACCGCTGCTCTGAGCTCCTTCGACTACGCCTATCCCGGGCAGAGCGGCCAGAGGAACAACATCCGCGGCGAAGGCTTCTTCGACACCGATATGAACCTCTCCAAGAGCTTCAACATCCGGGAAAAACAGTCCTTCCAGGTCCGCTGGCAGGTCTTCAACACCTTCAACACCCACCGGTTCGATGTGCAGAGCGTTCAGGATGAACAGGACGCAGGCGGCTTCGGCAGCTATACCGGCCTGCTCACCGACCCTCGCACCATGGAGTTCGGCGGGGTCTACACCTTCTAACACCGGCCGGCAGCTCGATTCCTTCATCCCTCTTTCGCGGCGGCGATCCCACCCATCGCTGCCGCATTCGCTCCTTCCGCACTCACGCCCCGCAAGCCACAATTCTTCTCAGCACCCCTGCACCACGCTGACAGGCCTCTGCCGCGGCGTACAATACCTGCGGTCCTGCTCCAGATCTGTGCGCTGGCCGGACAAGGACAAACTGTGCATCGGATGATCGAGCTCCCCGGGCGCAAGCCCCGCTCCAATCGAATATTTCTCGTCCCCATCGTCATCATCGTCGCCCTCTTCCTCGCCAGCAGCACCGCCCTCTCGTACTTCGTCGATTCCCTCTGGTTCGGCTCCCTCGGCTATCGCGAGATCTTCTGGAAGAGCATCGGCCTCCAGTGGGGCGTCTTCGCCGTCACCTTCCTTCTCACCCTCGCCCTTCTCTACGGCTGGTTCCTCGCCCTCTGGCACATGCATCAGGGCGACCTCCCCAGCGATCGCACCGTCATCATCGGACAGCAGCAACTGAGCCTGCCCCTGCGCCGCCTGCTGCGCATCCTCGGCGTCGTTCTCTCCCTCGCCATCGCCTTCATCAGCGGCCTGGCCATGATGGCCGACTGGCCCACCTTCGCGCTCTTCTGGTACGCGCCCCGCGCCGCCGCTCCTCGCCTCGATCCCATCTTTGCCAGGCCGGTCAGCTTCTATCTCTTCGCCCTGCCCGCCTGGCAGAGCGTCGCCGGATGGCTCATGGTCCTCGCCGTCATCGCCTGCATCGCCGCTGGCGCCTTCCTCATGCTCTCCGGAGGCACCCGCGCTATGTCGCGCGAACACGGCAGCCTCGTCCTGCCTCTGCCCTGGCGCGGCCTCTCCATTGCCTTTTCCTTCTTCCTGGTTGTGCTTGCCATCCAGGTCTACCTCGGCCGATTCGGCGCACTCTTCACGGCCCACACCGTCTTCAGCGGCGTCGAGTACACCGATGCCCACATCTCCATCACCGGCATGCTCATCGTGGCCTTCGCCCTGCTCATCGGCGCAGCCATCGCCGCCAGTAACGCCTTCACCTTCCCGCGTCCCACCCGCCTGGTGGCCGCTCTCGTGCCCGCCCTTGCCTGCTTCATCGTCGTGCAGCTCGTCGGCTGGTACGTCAACAGCTTCATCGTCAAACCCAATCAGCTCGACCGCGAACGCCCCTACATCGCCTGGAACATCGCCGGGACCCGCCAGGCCTGGGACCTCGACCGCATCACCCGCGAAGAGTTTCCCGCCGCCACCACCCCCGATGCCGCCGACCCCGAACATAACCAGGTCACCCTCAAAAATATCCGCCTCTGGGACTGGCGTTCCCTCCAGAACACCCTCCGCCAGATCCAGGAGATTCGCACCTACTACGATTTCCCCGACATCGACATCGACCGCTACACCCTCAACGGCGACCTCCGCGAAGTCATGCTTGCCGTCCGCGAGCTCAGCCTCGACAAGCTCCCCGACAGCAGCCGTAACTGGATCAACGAGAAGCTCATCTACACCCACGGCTACGGCATCACCATGAACCCCGTCAACGGCTTCACTACGGAAGGCCTGCCCACCCTCTACCTCAGCAACATGCCTGTCGAAAGTACCGTCCCCGGCCTCGCCGTCACCCGGCCCGAGATCTACTACGGTCAGCTCACGAACTCCGACGTCTATGTCAAAACCCGCCAGAAAGAATTCAACTACCCCCAGGGACAGAGCAATAACCTCACCTCCTACGAGGGAACCGGCGGCATCGTCCTCGGCGGCATGATCCACCGCATCCTCATCGCCGCCTCTCGCGGCGACCTCTGGAAAATTCCCTTCAGCGACGACATCACCCCCCAGAGCCGCCTCCTCATGCGCCGCAACATCCTCAATCGCGTCCAGGCGCTCGCCCCCTTCCTCAACTTCGACGCCGACCCCTACATCGTCATCGGCGACAACGGCCGCCTCTACTGGATGCTTGACGCCTTCACCACCTCCGACAGCTATCCCGATTCCACCAGCTACGCCTTCGGCGACAACGCCATCAACTACATGCGCAACAGCGTTAAGGTCGTGATCGATGCCTACAACGGCACCACCACCTTCTACGTCTTCGATCCCCGCGATCCCATCATCGCCGCCTGGCGCAGCATCTTTCCCTCTCTCTTCCGTGACGCCTCCGCCATGCCCCCCGATCTCCGCCGTCACGTCCGCTATCCGCAGCTCCTGCTCGAAGAGCAGGCCGCCGTCTACGGCCTCTACCACATGAGCGATCCCGAGGTCTTCTACAACCGCGAAGACCTCTGGACCGTTGCCTCCGAACTCGGCCTCAGCGACGCCGGCGACCAGCAAACGCAAATCATGGAGCCCAACTACGTCCTCATGAAGCTCCCTGGCCAATCCTCCGCCGAGTTCGTCGAGATCCTTCCCTTCACGCCCGCCAACCGCAATAACCTCATCGGTTGGATCGCCGGCCGCAGCGATGGCGACCACTATGGCACTGCCGTCGTCTACGATTTCCCCAAAACCAAACTCGTCGACGGCCCCATGCAGATCGAAGCCCGCATCGATCAGAACGCCGAGCTCTCCGGCCAGCTCACTCTCTGGAACCAGCAGGGCTCCCACGCCCACCGCGGCACCCTCCTCGTTATCCCCTGCGGCCACGCTCTCCTTTACGCGGAGCCCATCTACCTCCAGGCCCAGCAAAGCCCCATGCCGGAGCTCCGCCTCGTCGTCCTCGCCCTCCAGGATCGCCTCGCCTACGGACCTGATTTCCAAACCGCCCTCGCCGCACTCTTCGGAGGCCAGCCGTCTTCGCTCACGGTCAGCGGAGCCCAGTCGCAACCCGCAACGTCCCCATCGTCAGCGCAGCCCGGAACCCCGACCCCGGCCAATGCCGCACCCAACCGCGCCGCCCTTATCGCCGCCGCGGCGCAGGACCTCGCCGACTATCAGAGCCTCACCGCCCAGGGCAAACTCGCCCAGGCCGGCCAGAAACTCCAGGACCTCAAATTCAAACTCAACCAGCTCCAGACACAAGGCAAGTAAGTCCGCCACACATCGCGGTCCCGCGGGAGCGGGACGACGGTAGAAGCCCTGGCCTTTAGGCCGGGGAACCAGCCATTCGAGAATCTGCGGCCTTCAGGCCCGGAAAATTCCAGGCGGTCACGTCACCGAGCCTCCTTTACTCAACTCCACCCAATCCTCTGGTAGACTTGTCGCCCATGAAAGCGCACGCCCTCCGGATTCTCTTTGTCGCCTTGGCTCTCGTCGCGGTCGCCTCCGCGCAGGATGTCATTCCCCTCTATCCCGGCCCCCCGCCCGGCTCTACCCCGGCCACCTATTCCGAGCAGGACTATTTCTCCAAAGCCTGGAATACCGACGTCGTCACCAACGTCACGCAACCCACCCTCACCGTCTTCAAACCCTCTCCCGAGCTCAGAATCGGCACCGCCGTCGTCATCTGCCCCGGCGGCGGTTTCATGGCCCTCTCCTGGGGAAGCGAGGGCACCGACGTCGCGAAATATCTCGTCGCCCGCGGTGTCACCGCCTTCGTCCTCAAATACCGCATCGCCCACACCGAAGGCGACGCCACTGAGCAGTTCCGTACCCTGTTCGCGGACCCGCAAAAGTTCAACGCGCTCGTCAAGGACGTCATCCCGCAGTCCATCGCCGACGGATTGGCCGCCGTCACCTGGGTCCGCCAGCACGCCTCCGAATATGGCGTCTCTCCGGATCGTGTCGGCATCGTCGGCTTCTCCGCCGGTGGATCGGTGACCGCCGAGGTCGGCTTCCACTACGCACCGTCCGGCCGCCCCGCCTTCGTCGCGCCTATCTATTCTGCCGGCGTCATGGACGACGCTCCCGTCCCCTCCGACGCGCCCCCCATGTTCCTCGCCGCGGCTACCGACGATACCCTCGGCCTGGCGCCCAAAAGCATTGACATCTATCAGAAGTGGACCGCGGCCCACAAAACCGCCGAACTCCACATGTACGCGAAGGGCGGTCACGGCTTTGGCATGGCGAAGCAGGGCATTCCCACCGACCACTGGATCGACCGCTTTGCCGATTGGCTCCAGCTGGAAGGGTTCATGAACAAGTAACCACGGGTTCCCGGCTCCCAACTCCCGGCTCCCGCCTGTTTCTCCAAAAACTGTCAAGGGTTTTGCCTAAACTCCAAAGTAATGACCCTTGACTTAGAAGGACTTATAAGCCGGAACAAGCAAAGATATTTGGCTGACTTATTCCTTCAATCTGATATTCTGAACTTAGAGTAGAAAAAGAAAAGAAGGCCGCCCTGTGCGGCCTTTTCCTTTCTCTGCTCCGGACATGGCTATCCTTTCAGCGGGTCCGCCTCATTGGGGAGGCGGACCCTCTTTTTTGTGCAGGATACGCCCGGTTTTGCCGGGTGGCCCATGCAAGCCCGGTTTTGGCTTGAGTGGGGCACCACGCCACTTTCTCCACCAAACTCCAAACCTTGACCGCAAAGGAAGCACCATGCCGGAACCAGCAGCCGCCGCGCCCCAACCCTCAACCACAGGATCGGAAAACCCCGTCACATCCCCCCGCCAGTGCCGCTACATCAAAGCCGGCGGAGAGCAGTGCCGCAACCGCGCCCCCATGGGCGATCACTACTGCCACCACCATAAATACAACATCTACCCCACCCTCACCGGCGTCAAAGGCTACGACCGCGTCCTCTTTCTCGAGGACACCACCTCCATCCAGCTCATCCTCTCCCAGCTCATGCAGGGCCTCCTCGACCACACCATCGAGTCCCGTACTGCGAACTCCATGTTCTACGGCGCCTCCATCGCCGCCTCCCTCGTTCGCCACGATTTCGAGCGTGAGCGCTGGCTCCATGCGACGAAACAGCCCATCCCCGAAAGCGTGATCGAAACAGAGACCGTTGACAGCCAGGTGCTCGCCCCCGACCAGCCCTACCTCGGACCCACCGGCAACTTCAAGCCGCAGTGGTCCATGTCGAAATACCTCTACGAGCAGGAGTGCGAGCAGGCCGGCAAGCCCACGCCCCAATACGCCTCTGAATTTCCGCCCGAAGGCTGGCTCACCGCGGCGGAAATCGAGGAGCAGCAGACCGACGACGGCGCCCGCGCCCTGATGCAGCGCTACGAGAAGAAGCTCGCCGAACTCAAAAAGCATCGCGCCGCGATCGAAGCCCAGGAAACCGCCGCCGCCCTCGCCGCCGGCCTTCCCGATCCGCACGCCCGGCCCAAATCCACCAACCCCAAATGCCCCTTCGGCATCACCTGGTGCCAGGGACTCCGCCACCACCATCACTGCGGCTTCTGCAGCGGCTTCACCAAGATGAAAATCAGCGACGCCCGCTACCCCGGCGACGAAGCCGTGGCAAGAGTAGCCACCGTCCGCGAATTCCTCCAGGAGAAAAAGCAAAAAGAAGAATCCGCCGGGGTGCCCCATCCTTGTTCGCCCGTCGTTGGCGAAAAGGGTGGGAAAGAAGAATCTCAACCAGCCCCCTCCACCACCGAACCCACTCCCCAACCCCAACTCCGGGTGCCCCATCCTTGTTCGCCTGTCGTTGGCGAACAGGGTGGGAAAGAAGACTCTCAACCAACCCCCACCACCACTGAACCCACTCCCCAACCCCAACTCCGGGTGCCCCATCCTTGTTCGCCTGTCGTTGGCGAACAGGGTGGGAAAGAAGACTCTCAACCAGCCCCCACCACCACTGAACCCACTCCCCAACCCCAACTCCGGGTGCCCCATCCTTGTTCGCCTGTCGTTGGCGAACAGGGTGGGAAAGAAGACTCTCAACCGACCCCCACCACCACCGCCGAACCCACTCCGGGTGCCCCATCCTGGTCGCGCGGCGATGTTCCGCGCGAGAAGGGTGGGGTCGCACCATCTCAACCCGCCGCTCCCCAACCCCATCGCGCGCAGCGCGACCCGGTAGAAGAGTGGGCCTTCAGGCCCACGTCAGCGAACGCGAAAGAAGAAAGGGCTTCAGCCCCGGAACTACCCAACTGGGACGACATCCCCGACCCTAACTTCGAATCCGAACCCGACTTCGACGAGAACGGCGAATGCTGGTGTGGCGGACCCAACCAGATGTTCCCCTGCCACGTCTGCCGCGCGAAGAAGGAATCACGGTAATGCGCGCGATACAGTACTTCCCAATCACCATGCAATCAATCACGTGCAAACCGTACCCCCAGGGGGGGCCCCACCCGGGACCCCTCAGGCCGCAACCTCTCCCCCTCCTCACCCTCGAAAGGCAACGAGCCCGGTACTTCGCCGAACACACATGACCTTGGTCGCCCCCTTCACCAGCGCCCAAAGTAACCAGGAACCTCACTCGGGAAATCCAACAACCGGAAGCTACTTACCGGCATCTATCGATCAGATTTCCGCTCGCTTTCGCTGGAACGGCTGGGCCACGCATCACGCTGGAACGACGATCAACCGGCCCGCACGCCGCGGCAGGAAGTGCAGGCGCATTGAGCGCCCAACCCGACTTTTCCCGCGAACCGTTCGACAAGACGATTCGCACCCGTATCCACGCCGCTGACGCTCTCTGTGCTCGCGTCGAGAGCCTTGCCATGGAGGGCCGCCTCGACGCCGCTCGCCAGAACATGGCCGAGGTCTACGCCATCCTCGAAGAGGCTACCCGCTCCGCTTCCGCCTGCGACCCTCCCGCCGACGGCCTCGCGGCCTCCCTCGACGACCTCCGCCACCGCGCCCGCAACGCCGAAACCGTCCTCAAACTCCTCGAGTGAGAGCGAGAACATCTCCCATTTCCCAACAGAAAAGAGCAGGGAACAGGCGCCTTCCAACAGCCGACCTGGGCTATAGTTTTGCGATCTTCGCTTCGATCTCCGCCAGCGCCGCTTCCAGCGCCTTGCGCCGAATCGGGCTCGACGTTCGTTCGCTCAGGATGCGCTCGCGCTGTAGTTCCAGAGCCTCGCGCTCCCGCGCCCGCCCGGCCTGTTCGGCCGTGAGGTGGCGTGCCTTCGCCGGCTCCGCGGTGCGTTGCTGCTCCACCTGCTCTTCAACCGACTTGCTTTCCCATCCACGAGCCATGAAAACAGACTACAGCGTCGACAGGCGGAAGACACCGGTAAGCTATGGACTACTGGCTATTGGCTAATCGGAGGTACACATGAAAGCCTGGAGAATCGCATCCTTCGGCATCGATAACCTGGAGCAGGTCACGCTGCCCGATCCTCACCCACAGCCCGGCGAAGTTGTCGTGCGCGTCCATGCCGTCTCCTGGAATTACCGCGATTTACGGATGGTAGAGGGACTCTACAACCCGAAGATGTCCCTGCCGCGCATTCCGTGTTCCGACGGCGCGGGCGAGGTGATCGCTGTTGGCGACGGCGTGACCCGCGTGCAGCCTGGCGATCGCGTGTGCGGCATCTTCATGCAGAACTGGATCGAAGGCGAACCGGATGCGGCGAAACAACGCGGCGCGCTGGGCGGCGACATCGATGGCATGTTGGCCGAACAGGTCGTGCTCCGGGACGAGGGCGTGGTCCGATTCCCCGACTTTTTGTCCTTTGAACAAGCCGCCACCCTGCCTTGCGCCGCAGTCACCGCCTGGAACGCCCTGGTCCGTGCCGGCAGTATCAAAGCCGGCGACACAGTAGTCATCCTCGGTACCGGTGGCGTCTCGATTTTTGCCCTCCAGTTCGCGAAGATGATGGGCGCCCGGGTGCTCGGAACCTCCGGCAGCGACGCCAAACTCGAGCGCGCCCGAGCCCTCGGACTCGATGCCGGACTGAACTATCGCCAACATCCTGAATGGGATCGGTGGGTCATCGAGCAGACCGGCGGCCGCGGAGCCGACATCGTCGTCGAGGTCGGTGGCGCAGGCACCTTCGCGCGCTCCCTGCGCTCGGTCCGGATCGGCGGCGTGGTCGCCCAGATCGGCGTCCTGAGCGAAAGTTCCGAGGGAATGCAGATCCCGTTACTGTTGCACAGACAGATTCGTCTCCGTGGGATTTATGTCGGATCGCGCGCCGATTTTGAGATGATGAGTCGGGCCATCCACCAGCAAAAATTGAAACCCGTGGTGGATGAAGTATTTAGCTTCGACGCTGGCGGAGAGCCTTTGCGGCGTATGCAGTCCGGAGCTCATTTCGCGAAGCTAGTTACTTCCGTGACTCACTAGAAAGTTTGTGGCAAAGGCGACATTTTGCCTCAAACTGCATCAGAAGAAGTGCCCGAGATAACCATAGAGAGGAGGGCTCCCATGAACTTTCTGCTGTCCTGCCTGCAAGCGGTTCTCAGTTTCTTTTCAGAGATTCTGTTCGGATGCACCCACTCCCGTGTGACGCGACCGTTCACGCTGGAACACCAAACCTACGAAGTCTGCCTCGACTGCGGTAAACAGATCTTTTACTCCGCGACCGAGATGCGCCGGTTGACCCCCTTTGAAGTGCGCCGGATGAGGGCCGCACGCGCCGGTGAGGTCAAGGTCGTCCCCATCAATGTTCCCCGGCTCGTTCCTCGCGAACGTAAGCCGAACGTCGCAGCTTAAGTTTCCTTTCTCCTTGTAGTGTTGTTGTTGGTTGTGATTGAGGGGAGCGTTTCGGCGCTCCCTTTCACTTTTTGTGTCGCACCTTTGCGCCATCTTTTCACCTTCGGGGGAGGGTGCCGCGTCCCGCCCGGCGTCTAAGATAGACATTGTTGTTCCCCCCCGATGGGTCGAACCTTCACAAGCCGTTTGGCGCTGGCCGCACTGGCGCTGGGTGTTGCCGGTTGCGGCTCCATCAACTATGCTGCGCAGCCTCCCAACGGCAGCTTTGCGCTGCGCACATCCGCTACGAGTGTGGCCACCAACGGCCAGGTCGCGTTGCAGGCGGTGCTGCCTTCCGGGGAGCCCGCTCCGGTAGCGTGGCGCATCCTGTCCGGAACCAATGCGCCGTCCCTCGGCCAGGGCCGCGTGGATGCCTCCGGTGTCTATACGGCGCCGGGCTCGCTCTCCGCCGACAGCGTGACGGTGCGCGTGGAAGCTGCGCTGGGCAAGGATGCCGGGAGTGCGGCCTCGCTGGCCATTGCGGTGCACCCGGGTTTTGTGCAGCCGCTGTTGCCGCAGAACATGGCGCTCACGCCGGGGGCTTCCGCCGATGTCACCGCGCAGATCGCCGAAGTGGATGCGGGCAACGTGAAGTGGCGGCTGGCGACTGCGCCCGCTGGCGAGGAGAGCGCGAGCGGAGCGCTGGGCACGCTGAGTGGATCGGAGTGCCGCCGCACCTCGAATCGCTACACAACGTGCAGCGTGATCTATACGGCGCCGGGAACGATTCCCACCAGCCCCGTGTATGTGGTTGCGACGGTGAACGGCAGCGCGACGACATCGCCGCTGCGTGTGCTGTTGAACAGTCAGGGAATTGTAGCCAACCCGGTTACACATCAGGCCCAGCAGACCGGCGCTGTGACGCTGGGGGCTTCGGGCGGCAATGACGGTGATTTCGATACGTATGAGGATCACGACGGCGCGTCGTACGTCGCCGACTGCTGCGGCGGCACGCTGGGCGCGCTCGTCGAGGATCAGTCCGGCGATCAGTACATCCTCAGCAATAACCACGTCCTGGCCGAGTCCGATCAGGGACGCATCGGAGACACGATCGATCAGCCTGGCCTGATTGACGGCGCCTGCACGCCGCTCACCCGGCCGGGATCGACTCTGCGGCCGGTGGGCACGCTGGAGTACTTCGCGCCCCTGGCTTCGAAGGAAACCAACGTGGATGCAGCCTTGGCGCTAGCCATGCCGGGCGCGGTCGATGCGTCAGGAAACATCCTTGGCCTGGGTACGCCCGGACCAAATGGCGCGCTGAGCGCTGCTCCCCCTGTGGCCGGAAATGGCGAACCGCTGTCGGCCGCCAATCTCGCGATGAATGTGGCCAAGAGCGGCCGCACCACCGGGCTCACCTGCTCGAACATCAGCGCCGTGGCGCTTACGGTGAAGGTCGATTACTACAAGGACTGCGCGGAGACGCAGCCCTGGACAACGAAGACGTTCACCAATCAGATTGGCATCGGCGGCGCGCACTTTACCGACAGCGGCGACTCCGGCGCGCTGGTGCTCGACGCCAGCAATGCCGAGGCCGTCGGTCTCTACTTCGCCGGTGGTACCGACGGCGACGGAAACGGGCTGAGCGTGGTGAATCCCATCGGCGATGTGCTCCGCGAACTCAGCACCGAAGCCGGCAGCCAACTGAGCCTCGTGGGCACGAGCACGCCGCACGCGGTTGCATGCCTGCGTTACGACCCTGCGGTTCCTGCAGAACCGCCGTACGTCGGAGATGTAGCCCTGGCGCATGCGCAGACCATCGCCGAAAGCGCGTCGGAAACGTTGCGTGGCAATGGCATCCTCGGAACGGCCGCAGGGCACAGCCTGGACTCGCCGGGCGACCCGGCGGTGATCGTCTACGTGGATCACCCCACCGCCAACGTGCCCCGGATCATCAACGGGCTGCGCACCCAGGTGATCGTGACCGACCCAGGTTCGGTGGCGCGCGGAACCGCGCCGACGATGCCCACCCTGGAACCTGGCCTCCACATCGCCGCTCCGGAGTTGGCGGGCGCGACCGCGGTGGAGAAGAGCGTCGCGCCGGCGCTGATGACCGATCCGGCCATCTTCGGCGTGGGTGTCACCCAGAGCCGCGACAATCCCGCGGAGCCGGCGCTGCTGGTCCTCGTGGACATGGGCCGTTCTCCGCGATCGATGCCGGAAACCATCGGTGGTCTGCGCGTGATCTACATGCGCATGCATCGGTTCCACACCACCCTGTCGAAGTGGAGCACAGGGCGTCCGGCGTCAGCCTGTGAAGTGCAGGGTCTGAAGCGGGTCGCGCACTAAGACGTCTGGACGAAGATAAGAGGGGCAGCGCAGCAGCGGCGGCCATTGCTGTCCTGGATGATTCTCGCTGCACCTAAGTTCCGTATCCTGTAGCCGGGCGTCCTACGCAACCACGGGTTCTTCCACAATCTCCTCGGCGACCCCAACCACTTCGGCCCGGAGTGGTTGCGGAGACGCAATCGTCTGAGGATCGGGCAGCATTCTTTTCACCAGCATTACGGCAATTGCTGCGAGAAGAAGACCTGCCGGAAGGTCGAGGAGGTAGTGCCACGCAAGGCCCACCGCCGTGACCATGAACCACAACACGACAGGAAAGAAGAAGAAACTGAGCGGCCGCGAGATGCGCCGCATCATCCACACGAAAAATGCAACGTGGGCAATATGGAGGCTGGGCATCGCGGCAGGCGGCATCAGAAAGTACGAATCGGGGACGCGCCGCGTGAGCACGAGCACGTGGAACATCTCCCACATATGGCTCTGGACCATGGTCGCGTGGCTGTCCACTCCCTGCCGAAAGATGAATGGTCCAACCGCAGGAGCAATCCAGTAGCCCACACCTCCCAGGGCGAGAATCCATCCGACTCCGAGGATGACCTGTCGTTGCCCGTTGGTGCTGTCGTACAAGGCGTGGAGGCCAAAGCAGACAAAGAAAAAGACGATGAACCAGCCGTGATAGGCGGTCGAAACGTTCAGGCCCGCGCGCTCCATCAGCCGCACAAAATCGCCGCACCACGCCACAACCGGGGAGAATGCGCGGTCTACGGACTCATACACCGCACCGAAGCGGTGAGGATGGATCAGGGGCATCCAGACCTTGCACTGGAAATGGCAATAAGTGACGACCAGCAGCGTCGGTATGCTCAAACCCAGGACGATCGCACTGGATCTTCTCCTGGATTGCAATCGGATCAGGATCACCAGATGGACCACAACCGCTACAGCCAGCGGGAGGACGTATTCCTGCAGGATTACCTGCCCGGAACTCAGGTCCGGCGGACTGAGAGGCAGACGCAGCGCGCAGCCCACCGAGACCGCCATCAGCGAGAAGCAAAGAAGGGCGAGCTCCGGATAAGGCTTCAGGCGCTCCCATGGGGAGGTGTCGGCAGGTTCGTACATTTGCAGGGACGGAATGGTATTTCTGTCGCACCTATTAATAAAATGTAAGTGAGCCCGCTCTCAATAACACTATTGTGCGACGTCGTGTTCCCCCTGTTCGAGTACCGATGGCAGGATTCCACGCTGCCACCGCCCTGTGGGTTGTAGATCGATGGGAGTGAGTTTCTCGTGAGAGGGCGCCAGAGCCGCATTCACACGGGCAGAGCCGCCACCGCCTCGGGTGCGGGTTTCTCGGTCCTGAATTCCCGTTCCCACCGCGCAACCACCGCCGAAGCAAGGCAGTTGCCGACCACGTTGATCACCGTGCGCCCCATGTCCATGATGGCGTCGACGCCCAGAATCACCAGGATCGGCTCGGTCGGCAACGCGAAGATCGATGCGGTCGCGAGCAGCACGACGAGGACCGAGCGTGCAACGCCTGCGACGCCCTTGCTGGTGAGCATCAGCACGCCGAGCATCGTGAGTTGGCGGCCGAGGCTCATGTGAATGCCGGCCGCCTGGGCGGTGAAGATCGCGGCGATGGAGAGGTAGAGCGCCGAGCCCGCCATGTTGAAGGTGTAGCCGGTGGGAATGACGAACGCCACGATCTTACGCGGGACGCCGTAGGCTTCCATCGCTTCGATGGCGCGGGGAAGGGCCGCTTCGCTGGTGCTGGTGGCGAAGGCGATGGTAGCCGGCTCGGCCACCGCCTTCAGAAACTCGCGCAGCGGCAGGCGCGCGAGCAGCAGCGCGGGGAGCATGGCGAGTAGCGCGAAGAGTGCGATCGAGATGTAGAGCGTCAGCGCCAGCTTGCCGAGGTTGAGCATCACGCCCAATCCGGATTGCGCGATGGTGTAGGCCAGCGCTGCGGCGACGCCGATGGGGGCGTAGTACATGACGTAATTGGTGAAGGCGAACATCACCTCGGTGAGCGATTCGCAGAGGCGCAGCATGGGGGCGCGCTTCGCTTCGGGGACCTTGCACAGGGCGAGCCCGAAGAAGATGGCGAAGACCGCGACCTGAAGGATCTGATTGTCCGCCACGGCCGAGGCGATGTTCTCGGGAAAGATGTGCAGCAGGAATTGCTGCCAGGAGATGGTCGTCTGAACCGGGAGCGATCCCGCTGCGACTGCCGCATGCGCAGACATATTCAGGCCGACGCCGGCCTTGGAAATGTCGATTGCCGCGAGCCCGATGAGCAGCGCAATGGTGGTGAGGACTTCGAAGTAGACCAGAGATTTCAGGCCGAGGCGCCCGACGGTTTTGGCTTCCGCCTGCCCAGCGATGCCGGTGACGAGCGTGCCGAAGATGAGCGGCGCGACGATCACGCGAATCAGGCGGAGAAAAATGTCGCCGAAGACGCGCGAGGCGATGGCGGCGTGGGGCGCGTCGACGCCAAGTTCGATACCCGCCAGCATGGCGGCGAAGATCCAGCCGGTCAGCGAGCTGCGGCGTCCGGCGGCGAAGGCGAGCAGCATGAGGGCGACCACCCGGAGGCCGATTGCGATTGTGCGGCTTGTGGGGACGGAGTGCTGAAGGAGGGCGGCGGCCGTGTAGAGGAGGAGGCCCGCAACGGCGGCGAGAGTGACATTCGGCCTGGATGTGCCGGGTTTCATGCGAGAGAGCAAGGATATCAACGCTTCTGGTTCCACCGTCAGAGATTCGAATCCGCAGCATGGAACGCAGCGTACGTTCTATCCTTCTAGCCATGCGTGGTTTCGTTCGGTTGGCAGGGGTGATGGTTATCGGTGGAGCTTTGGCGGGAAGCGCGATGGCGAGAGGGCAGGTGCTTCAACTGCCAGCGCAGCAGCCCGCCGCAGCCCCGGCAGGGAATGCCCTGACGAATCCTGGGCTGTCCCCCCAGGTGCAGTTCCTCTATCAACTGGAAGCGAAGTTTGCGGAGGATACGGCGAAGGGCGGGGGAAAAGCCTTCGGGACGTGGTTTGCCCCAGACGCCGTGACTCTGGCAAACGGGGCGGCGTCAGTAACTGGGCACGACGCGATCGCCGCGCGCGCAACGTGGACGCCGCAGGCGTACCAGCTGAAATGGACGCCCGAGGGGGCGCGCATGAGCGCCTCGGGCGATATGGGCTTCACCTGGGGCCAGTACGAGGGCGATTCAAAGGACGCGGAAGGCAAGCCGGTAAAGAAAACCGGCCGCTACATGACGGTGTGGAAAAAGCAGCCGGACGGCAGCTGGAAAGTGGAGCTGGATGCCAGCAACGACGGGCCGCCGGAGGACTGCTGCCGTCTGAAGTGACCGAAATCAGATGCACAGAAGCTGCGTTTATGTTACCGTAGTGCCTTAGCAAGGCGGGGCATTTCGTTACTACCGGAAAGTGACGTAAGCGATACGTACAACAGGACTTGGCATCCCCCGAACGGGGAAGAGCCGAGACGGATTTAGTTTGCAACAATGCTCGTGATCCCCCACACGCAGGGTCCTGGCGTGAGTGTGTCACGCCGTACTTCGATGTGCCTGGGGACCTCGGACTCGGAAGAGTCTGTGGAAGAGGGATGAGCTATCTGGCCACGAGCGCGCAGTGGAGCGAAGCCGACCGGCTGAAGTCTCTGCACGAATACGAAATCCTCGATACGCCGGCCGATCCGGCGTTCGATGAGATTGTTCGCGTGGCTGCGCAGGTGACGGGCGCCCCTTACGCCTACCTCGGCTTTCTCGATTCGAATCGCTTGTGGTTCAAGTCCCGATTTGGTTTTCAGGGCACCGAGATTCCGCGCCTTGCGACTGCCGACCAGTACACCATCCTCGAGCCGGAGCCCCTTCTGGTAGCGGACGCCGCGATGGAGCCACGCTTTCCGGTTCGCGGCATTCCCCTCACGCGCACGGTTCACTGCCGCTCGTATCTCGCAGCGCCTCTGGCCGGACCTGAGGGCGGCATCGGCACGCTTGCAGTGCTCTCGCCCAAGCCGAATCAGTTCACCGAACAACACGCCTCGATCCTGAGCGTGCTCGCTCGCCAGGTGATGACGCGTCTCGACTACTCGATTCACACCAAGGGGCAGGATCACTCCCTGCGGGCGCGGCAACGCATCGAGCGTGCGCTGATGGTCGAGCGCAACTTCGTCTCCGCTGTCCTCGACACGATGAGCGCGCTGGTGCTGGTTGTCGACACCGCGGGCCGCATCGTGCGCTTCAACCGCGCCTGCGAGCAGATCTCCGGTTACACCTTCGCCGAACTCGCCGGGCGCTCGTTTCCGCAGGAGCTGTTCCTCACCGAAGAGCGCGCGAATGCGTTCCAGTTGCTGGAGCAGTCGCGCAGCGATGTTCGACGCGAGCCGACCGAACTGCACTGGCTCTCGCGCGATGGGCGACGCCGCCTGATTGCGTGGACCACCACGACGTTGACCGATGGCTCGGGCGACATCAACTTCATCATCATGACCGGCGTGGACGTGACGGATCAGCGCGAAGCGACTGCCGCACTCTACGCGAGCGAGGCGCGCTACCGCCAGCTGGTGGAAAGCTCGCTGGGCATGGTGTTTACCCACGATCTGGATGGAAGAATTCTCTCCATCAACGCCAGCGCGGCGGAGAGCCTCGGCTATCTCGTGGAGGAGATGGTGGGGCGAAGGCTGAGCGATTTCGTTCCCGACGAAGAGAGATCCGCCTTCGAAATCTATCTGCGCAAGATCGCTCTGTCCGGCGAGGAGCAGGGCACGATCAGCCTGCGCCACCGCAGCGGCGAAGTGCGCATCATCGCATGGCGCAACCGCCTGCTCGATCTGCCCGACGTACTGCCCTTTGTGCTGGGCCACGGCCTCGATGTTACGGAGAAGACCGATGCAGAGAACCGACTGCACGCGGTGATGCGGCAGCGCGAATCGATTCTCGAGTCCGTCGGTGACGGCATCTACGGCGCGGACATGCAGGGCAACATCATCTTCGTCAACGATGTGGGCGCGCGCATGCTCGGCTACACGCATGACGAGATGGAAGGCAGAGACCTGCTGCAGCTGCTGGGACACGCGCGTGCCGATGGTTCGCCCTATCGCATTGAAGACAGCCCCATCTATGCAGCGCGGCGTTCGAGCACGCCGATTCGCGCGCGCGACGAAGTCTTCCGCCACAAAGATGGCCATCCCATCCCGGTGGAATATGTTGCCTGCCCGATGTTGTCGAACGGCCGCATGACCGGCATCGTCGTCGCGTTCCAGGACGTGACGGAGCGGCGTCGCCTCGATCGCATGAAGGATGAGTTCATCTCTACGGTGAGCCACGAACTGCGTACCCCCTTGACCGCGCTGCGTGCGGCGCTGGGCCTGATTGCCGGCGGCGCGCTGGAGAAGCGGCCCGAGAAGCGCGCGCAGATGATGGACGTGGCCATCGGGAACTGCGACCGCCTGGTACGGCTGGTGAACGATATCCTCGACTTCGAACGCATGGGCGCGGGCCGCCTGCCGATGCGCTTCCAGGAGGTCGAGGCGAAAGATCTGCTGCGCCGCGCGACGGACCTCCAGCATCCGAGCGCGCAGAAAGCCGGCATCGGCTTCATTGTCGATGCACCGCCGCTGACCCTGTGGATCGACGAAGACCGGATCCTGCAGACGCTGGGCAATCTGATCAGCAATGCCATCAAATTCTCGCCGCCCGGCTCGGAGATCACGCTGCGCGCCCGTGTGCAGAATGCGACCGAAGCGATTCTGTCTGTCGAAGACAAAGGCCGCGGCATTCCGCCCGAGAAGCTGGACATCATCTTCGAGCGCTTCCAGCAGGTGGACGCATCGGATTCGCGCGACATGGGCGGCACCGGCCTTGGCCTGGCGATCTGCCGCAATATCGTGCGCCAGCATGGAGGGCGCATCTGGGCGGAAAGCGTCGTCGCAAAAGGCAGCACCTTCTACTTCACGGTGCCGCGGACCGCGGCGCGCCAGGAATCGGCGGGAGAAGCGACCTCTACGGCTCCGTCTCCGCTGGCGGGGGCGCGGCTGCTGTAACGCGCTGCGGCGGAATCGGACGTACCCCGGCGGCGGCCTGAGGCGTCATCTGATGCATCGTCACGATCAGCGCGACCGCCGGCACACTCCCGGCGCATCGATAGGAGTGCGGCGTGCCAGCGTCAAAGTAGACGCTGTCGCCGGCTTCGAGGGAATGGCTGCGATCGCCGTGTCGAATCTCGAGTTCTCCCTGCAGAAGATAGAGGAATTCATAGCCGGGGTGAACATGGGGCCGAATCTCTGTTCCTTTGCGGACCGGTACGAACTCCGCGAAATAAGGATCGAGCTGCCGCTCCGGGACCATGTAGGCCAGGCTCTCGAAGTAGTAGGTCGGATCATCCACGCCGGACTGGGGCAGGCGCACCCGTTCCGAACGTCGATGGACCCGGAACAACGGATGCGGCTCAGGCTCGAAAAAATAGGCAAGATCGCGGCCGAAAACCATGGCGATGCGGGCGAGATTGCGCAGGGTCGGGACCACGCGTCCGGTCTCGAGTTGGGAGAGGAAGCTGGCAGAAAGGCCGCAGTGGCGTCCCAACTCCACGAGCCCCATGGAGCGCTTCAGCCGTAATCGGCGGATGCGCTCCCCGATGTGCTTTTCGGCGATGAATGACTCGGCGGATAGGGCGGCGGGAGACCCGGATTCCGGGGGGCTGACAGAAGGTTGGGCGTTGCTTTCCATGGTTTTCGCCGCCAGGGGCACCGGGTTTTTGAAGATGAGTGAAGCTACCATTATGTTTTCTGAATCACAAGAGGTTTTGATGGGGTGAATAGTGGCCAGGGTTGTGGAAATCTCCTCCTTTTGGTAAATCCCTGCAATTTGAGAGCAACAGGGCATGCCCCCACGGCTGCTTTCCTGTAACGTCGAACGGGGTCATCTACCTCTTATGGCAAAGGGAAAAAGCGCAGGACGGATTCTGGTGAGCGGAGCCTCCGGGCTGATTGGGTCCAGTGTCCAACAGGCCGCACACGAAAGGGGATTCGAGGTTCAGACTCTGGTGCGCCGGCATCGCGAGGTGCGCGGTGGGGCGATCTACTGGAATCCGACAGATGCCGACCAGGGCGTACATCCGGCCGCGCTGGAAGGGTTCGAGGCGATCATTCACCTTAACGGCGCGAATATCGCGCGTCGGTGGACGCGGGAATATCGCCAGAAGATCGTGGCCAGCCGCGTGCGCAGCACGGACGTGCTGTGCGGCGCACTCAGTAAGGTGCGCCATCGGCCGCCAGTGTTGTTGTGTGCTTCTGCGGTCGGCATCTACGGCAATCGGGGTGATGAACTTCTGACCGAAGACAGCGCAACCGGCAAAGGCTTTCTGGCCGAGACGTGTGAGGCGTGGGAGGCGGCGGCAAAGCAGGCATGCGAGTTAGGGATCCGCGTGGTGTTTCTGCGCTTTGGCGTCGTTCTGAGCCGCAAGGGAGGAGCTCTCGGCAAGATGCTGCCGGTGTTTCAGTTGGGTTTGGGCGGCCGGCTGGGCGACGGCCGGCAGTGGCTGAGTTGGATCAGCCTGCGCGACCTGGTCCGGTCGATGTGGTTCCTGATGGAGAGCCAGCAACTCTCAGGGGCATTCAATCTCACCGCCCCGCGGCCGGTGACGAATGCCGAGTTTACCGAGAGGCTTGCGCACGCGGTACATCGGCCGGCGTTCTTTCCGGTTCCTGCAGGCGTGCTGCGGCTGGCATTCGGCGAAATGGCGGAGCAGACGATGCTGGCCTCACAGCGCGCGGTGCCGAAAAAACTGCAGGAGGCTGGTTTCACCTTTGAGGATGCCGAGATCGGTGCGGCCCTGGGTGCTTTGTTGTGAAAATGCTTTAGGCTGAAGTAACGATTCATGCGTTGGGCTGAAGCTGGAATGAGGACGAGCACGACTGCCGCGCGACGCTGGTGCGTGACGAGGCCGCTTTGGGTGATGGTGCTGAGTTTACTGGGTATCGCCGGATGTGGCGTCGCGGCGAACCCCCAGCCGCCCACACTGTGGCTTCCGGCTCCGGTGAAGGATCTAACGGCGATCCGAGTGGGCAGTGACGTCCGCCTGCACTGGACGATGCCCACCAATACTACGGACAAAGTGGCGCTGAGGGGCGATCAGCAGGCGCATGTCTGCTGGAACTTCGCGCCGGGGTTCGACGCAAAGACCTGCCGTTCCGGGGGTGACGGCATGTTCTCACCGGGTAAGGCTGCTGATTTCACGGTTCACCTGCCGCCCGAACTCACCACCGGCGCGCCGCGCGCGGTGGCGTTCTATGTGGAACTGCAGAACCACGCCGGGAAAACGGCGGGGCCTTCCCATGGCGCATGGGTGGCGAGCGGAATGGCTCCGGCGCCGGTGACCGGGCTCCAACTGGAGACCCGCGCCGAAGGCGTGGTGCTGCGATGGCAGCCGAGCGCGATCGAGCCTGGGCTGGTTATGCGTATTCACCGAGAGCTGGTGAAGACGCCGAGCGCGCCGAAGCCGGATGAGGCGAAGGGAGTTCCGCCGTCGGAGGAGCAGACGCTGGAGGTGAAGCTCGATCAGGCCGGCGGCAATAGCCTGGATCCAGGAGGCGCGGTGGATCATGACGCAACGCTGGATCGGGAATGGAAGTACTGGTTGGAGCGCGTTGCGCGAGTGAAGGCTGATGGTCACGAACTGGAGATGGCGGGCCTGCCCTCTCCAACCGTCAGCATCGCTGCGAATGACCTGTTCCCGCCCACAGTGCCGGAAAATCTGGCCGTGGTCGCCGACGCGCAGGCGAGAGCGATGGATTTATCGTGGACGCCGGATTCGGACGAGGACATCGCGGGCTATATTGTCTACCGCAGGGACGTAACGGCAGGTGGACCAATGCAGCGGATCACGGAGAAAGTGGTGGTGCCGCCATCGTACAGCGATACGAACGTGGTGACTGGACACAAGTATGCGTATGCGGTGAGCGCGGTCGACCTTGATGGGAATGAGAGTGCGAAATCCGGAGAAGTTGAAGAGGAGCTGACGCAGTGAAATATTGCCGTTTTCAAACGCAGTCCGGACCGCAGTATGGTGAAGTCGTCGATCGGGCAGGAACGCTTTGGATCGAGCGTCTGCTGCCGCCCTTCGAAGAAGACCCATGGACCCATCTCGCGACTGTCGCCTTCGAGCCGCTGCCACTCTTGTCCGCAAAGCTGCTGCCGCCCGTGGTTCCGCGCAAGATTCTGTGCATCGGGCGAAACTACCGCGAGCACGCAGCTGAATTGGGGAACGAGGTCCCTAAGGAGCCCCTTGTGTTTCTAAAGGCGCCGACGTCGGTGATCGCGCCAGGGGATGGAATTCGAATTCCGCCGCAGTCGCAGCGCGTCGACTTTGAGGGTGAACTGGCGGTGGTCATCGGAAAGAAAGCAACGAAGATCGGGGCGGATGAGGATGTACGGGGTTACATCCGCGGGTACACGATCGTGAACGACGTGACCGCGCGCGATCTTCAGAAGCCCGATGGACAGTGGTGGCGGGCGAAGGGGTTCGACACCTTCTGCCCGATGGGACCACTTGTGACGGATGAGGTGGATCCGGCGGACGGGTTGACGCTGGAGACGCGGTTGAACCGTGAGGTAAAGCAGCACGGGACGACGTCGGATTTCATCTTCGACATTCCCACGCTGCTGCGGCACATTACGGCGGCCATCACACTGCTGCCCGGGGATGTCATTCCGACGGGGACGCCTTCCGGGGTCGCGCCGATGCAGCCTGGTGATCAGGTGGAGGTGAGCGTTCAGGGGATTGGGACCCTGAGCAACCGGGTGGAAGGGTAGGGCGGAAGGGATTGGAACAGCCGCCGGCATGAGACAAGGTTCGAATTCGGGCATCTAAACAGTGAGGATGCTGTTCACGAGAAATTCTTAGGGCAGGGAGGGCCGGCATTTTCGCGTTGCGCGCAAATGCCGGATAATCGAAGAGAAGGCAGGAGGAATGATGGCGAAGACATTATTGGCGCAGCTCCGAGCAATGACAACCGTGGTTGCCGATACCGGCGATATTGATGCGATCGAGAAGGTGAAGCCGCAGGATGCAACAACCAATCCATCGCTGCTCACTGCGGCGGCGCAGATGCCGGCTTACAGCAAAATTGTGGACGACACGCTGCTGGACGCGAAAAAGCAGCTCGGCGAGGACGCCGACGACGCGAAGATCGCAAAACTCGCCTTCGAGAACCTGGCTGTCGCCTTCGGGAAGAAAATTCTGCAGACTATACCGGGACGCGTGTCCACGGAAGTCGATGCGCGGCTCTCCTACGACACTGAGAAGACGATGGAGCAGGCGCGCTCAATTATCAAGAAGTACGAAAGCGCCGGCGTCTCGCGGGAACGCATCCTGATCAAGATCGCCTCAACGTGGGAAGGGATACGCGCTGCGGAGAATCTGGAGAAGGAAGGCATCCACTGCAACCTGACGCTGCTGTTTGGAATCCACCAGGCGGTGGCCTGCGCCGAGGCGGGGGTGACGCTGATCTCGCCGTTCGTAGGCCGGATTCTCGACTGGTACAAGAAGGATACGGGGAAAGATTTCCAGGGCGCCGACGATCCAGGCGTGCAGTCGGTGACGAAGATCTACAACTACTTCAAAAAATTCGGCTACAAGACGCTGGTGATGGGGGCGAGCTTCAGAAACACCGGAGAGATCAAGGAACTGGCTGGCTGCGATCTTTTGACCATTTCACCGCATTTCCTCGAAGAGATGGACGCGACCGAAGGTACTCTGGAGCGCAAGCTCGATCCGGAGAAGGCAAAGACGATGGAGATCGAAAAGATGAACATCGACAAGGCGACCTTCGACAAGATGCATGCCGCCGACCGCATGGCGCACGACAAGCTCAGTGAGGGCATCGAGGGCTTCAGCAAAGCATTGGTCCAGCTGGAGCAGTTGCTGGCGAAGCGGCTGAGTGAGCTGGAGACGCAGTCGCCGAAGCCGGTGGGAGCGCGGTAGAGCAGGGAGCAGCCAGCTCGGGAAGCGGGCAGCCTTGCAAAGGCTGCCCGTTTGCTTTTGCGCATCGCGTGCGACCCAGCGTGGAAGCCAAAAGACTGCTTGACCCGGGACTGGTCCGCTTGGCATGATCGGGATTCGGACGCAGTTTCCTTCCCGAGTTCCTTTTGAGTCCCTCAATTTTGCACAATCACAAATTAGCAGTGGTGGCGAGCGGCTTGATCCTCTTCCTGGGGGGCGGCGCGGTTCTTGCACAGGCTGATGGATCGCGGGCTTCGGCAGCAATGGTCACCAGCAGGGCAGCCGTGGACGCGGCTGTCCCCGACGGGTCAGTTCCAGATGCACCAGCAGTCGGCGGCGCGCGGCCGACTGCAACCATCGCCGCGGCAGACCTCCCGGATGCCCCAGCGCCGAACTTTCCCGGAGCTCCTGCGACCGCCGCCATCACCGCCGAGTCGACCAGCGTGATCGCGGTCAGTCGAGCACCGGATCGGGTGTCCCCGGAAGACTGCTCGCTCGATACGAGCCATTCTCCGCGATGCCGGGTGCACTGGCACCAGCTCATCATCGAAGGTACGCTCTTCAATGCCTTCCAGGATGCAGGAAATCTCTACACCGGCTACTGGTATCGCTACGAGACGACGCACGGCAACTGGTGGGACCGGTATATCAACTCCGCCGCCGGCTGGGCGTGGAACCGCTGGCCCGATTACAACCCCTTTCTCGACGACTACGTCGGTCACCCGATGATGGGTGCGATTACCAATGACATCTGGATCCAGAACGACCCGAAGGGCATGGCGGTGGTGCAGTCGAACAGCTGGCCTTACTGGAGGCGGCTGCTGCGCGCCGGGACGTTCTCGACCGCGTACAGCTTCTGGTGGAAGCTGGGGCCGACGGGTGAGGCCGCGATTGGCCACAACGGGGACCACAATATTCCCGACGCGAGCGGAAAACATCGGAGCAACGAGACCGGCTGGGTCGAGCTGGTGACGACGCCGGTGGGCGGCGTGTTGTGGACGATGGCCGAAGACGCAATGGACAAGCACGTCGTTGCGCCAATTGAAGGCTCGGGGCGCAATCCATTCGCGATGATTGGGCTGAGCATGCTCGAGCCGGCGCATGCTACGGCGAACATCTTCCGTTTCCGTCCACCCTGGTATCGTGATGACCGCGTCGCGAAGGCCAAATCCTTCTATAGCGACCCGCCAGGCGAGAACGAAGTGCGCTTCGGGACGGCGGAGTCCGGATCGAGCGGGAACGAGGGCGAGGAGGCCGAATCGAGTTCAGTGGTTTCGCCCCTGGCTGCTGCACCTGCGCCGGCCGTCGTGCGCCGCGTCACGCGTAACGAGCCAGTCTATCCGTATCCCGGCGGTGTTCATGAGTTCGGCGCATGGTGGGGGCTCTCGCTCATCAGCGGGCACATCTGGGGGTACGCAGGTGACATCAAGTACATGCCGATCGACGTGCGCTACAGCTATCTCTTCAGCGCCCACCATTACTGGACGATGCGATATGCGCCGGAGATGACGGCGCTGGCGATGCTCGATCAGCCTGTTCCGGGGGCGAAGCCAACTACGGCAGAGCCAGCGGCGCAGTATCTACGGAAGCGTATCTATGGGAGCGGACTCAGCCCGGTGGGATTTGAGTCGGATTTGTTTCCGGCGAGGCGGGTGCAGCCCTTTCTCAGCACCAACGGCGGGTTTCTTTATTTCTCGGACCGCGTGCTCTCGCCTCAGGGGTCGCAGTTCATGTACACGATTGATTTTGGAACCGGGATTCACGTCTTCCGCAAGGCGCGGCAGGACTGGACTCTGGGCTACCGCTATCAGCACCTCTCGAACGCGGATATCAGCCACCACAATCCTGGAACGGATACCAACGTGTTTTACATCGCGGTATCGCGATTCCGGACCAAGGGGATGAGGTAAGGAGAACAGCCTGTAGCTCCTCATCGCTGTTCGCAATTGGGAATGGCGACTGCCAAAAAGTTTGGTGAATGTACCACCTTTGTTGTTGGTTTGGCGCAACAAATGCCGCAAAATGCCGATCCATATACAACAACAAGCTTCTTCAGCCGGGTGGAGCCGGAGAGGCGGGTAGCATTCCTTTCTCCAAAACCGGCGCAGGGCGAAGAAGCGCGGAGGGACGTATGATTTCCGAACGCCATCCATTGCGCCAGTTGTTCCACGAAGTCGTTGCAGGCTGTTATCACCGGCACAGCGGGATCGATGATCCGGAGATGACCTCGTACGTGGGGGATCTGCTGACGGAGTTCACCGCTGCGGAGAATCTGTACCTGCGGGATCCGGAGGGGAAGCCGCTCCGGAATCTGCGTGCAATGATCGAGGCGGCGGATCCGGTTTTCGGCGTGGCGGCTTCGTTCGACGAAGAGCGCAAAGTGCGGCGGCATATCGGCGACTACGCTCTGTTTGCGACTGGAATGTACCCGGAGTCCATGGGCCTTTGGAAACACAGCGGCGATGCCAGCTTCGTTGAAATGGTGCAGACGGGCAAGGAGAGCTACTCCATCGTCGCGGCTTTTGACCTGTTCGAATACCGGGATGAGGCGCCGCTGTTTGCGCGGCTGTCGGACGAATTCGAACGGTGCATCCACGGGCTGAAGTTTGTGCGGGAGGAGATCGACAAGATGGGTGGAATGATCCAGTAGCCGACAATCAGGAGGGGATCGAAAGCGCGGGGACTCTGGTGAGAGTCTCCGCGTTTTGCTTTTTGCAACGATTGGCAGCGGGTCAAGGTTCGGAGCGGTACCCGAGGCGATCGCCAGCATGCGGGTTGAGTTCGCCGTTGAACCTTACGTCAGTGCACGGTCCAGGTGGGTATAGCCGCCATCGACGACGATGTTCTGACCGGTGGTGTGACCACTCTGGGTGGGGGAGAGGAGAAAGACCGTCATAGCGGCAATCTCTGAGGCCTCGGTGAAGCGGTGCCCAAGGGGGATGCGACTGGCGATCTGGTGGAGCGCTGCCTGGGGATCGGGCCGGGAGGCGATCCAGCGTTCGTAGAGAGGGGTCATGACCTCGGCGGGCAGGACGGAGTTCGCCCGCACGCTGTGCGGAGCCAGTTCTGCCGCCCATTCGCGGGTGAGCGCGAGTTGGGCTCCCTTGGCCGCGGCGTAGGCCGAAGTCCCGCCCTGGCCGGTGAGGGCCACTTTCGAGCTGATGTTCACGATCGAGCCATGAGCAGCCTTGAGCATGGGCAGGGCATAGTGAGCCATCGCATAGTAATGGACGAGGTTCTGGCGGAGGCTTTCTTCGAAGCGTGCAGGGGAGCCGGATTCGAGGCCGATGCCGTCGTTGGCACCTGCATTGTTCACCAGGCCGAGGAGTTTGCCGTACTTCTTCTGGACGTAAGTAACGGCGCGCTCGCACTGGGCGGGATCGGCGAGGTGGGCTTCGACGAAATCGCATTTGCGCCGGGTATTGAGCATTTCGGCGAGGAAATTCTTCACGTTGTCCGACGCGCGGCTGACGACGACGACGGTGGCTCCTTCGTCGAGGCACGCGCGCGAGATGGCTTGTCCGATACCGGCACCGCCGCCGGTCACGATAATGACGCTGTCATGCAGCCCGAGATCCATGGAGGCAAGGATAATGCGCGCGAGGCAGATGTGTCCTTGTGGGCGGGATGCTGGCAGAGGAAATGCCGTCGCCGAAACGCTTTGGCTGCAAACGGGCGCGGTTCGTCTGAGCTGGGGTGATTACTTCAGTCAGACGGCCAGATTCGGGTTTTTCTTGTGCTTTGTGGCTGCTCCGGCCGATATAGATAGAATGATTTCGGCCGTGAGTTCTGTATCGCTCGGCAACGACTGCGTTGGACGGATCATCGACGGAAGATTCACTCTTCTCCGATGGCTGGGGAGGACTGACCCGAGCAGCGTCTTCCTGACCGAACTCGAAGGCGATGCGCCCCGCAAAGCAGCCATTAAGCTGATTCCCGCCGATGCGGTGGACGTGGAAGGATGCATTGCGCGATGGAGCGAGGCCGGCAAACTGTCGCATCCGCACGTGATGCGGGTTTTCCATTTCGGGCGCTGTAAGGTCGATGGTCAGGATCAGCTTTATGTCGTGACGGAGTATGCGGATGAGGTGCTCTCCGAGATTCTTGCTGAGCGTGCTCTGACGACGGACGAAACACGGGAGATGCTGGGCCCGGTGCTGGAGGCGCTCTCATGGCTCCACGCGCGGGATCTGGTCCACGGTCACCTGAAACCCTCCAACATCATGGTGGTGGATGAGCGGCTGAAGCTTTCCGCAGACCGGCTGCACACAGATGGGGAGTTTGGCCGACCGCTTCCGTCGCCCAGTCCGTACGACGCGCCGGAAATTGTCACCGGGATGTTCTCGCCGGCCGCCGACGCATGGTCGCTGGGCGGGGTGATCGTCGAAGCTCTGACCCAACAACCGCCGGATTGGGACAGGCGGCAAGGCGGAGAACCGGGCGTGTCGGCGTTGATTCCCATGCCCTTCTTCGGGATTGCGCGGGAGTGTCTGCAACTGGATCCGGCGCGGCGCCTGACGGTGAAAGGCGTCCGAGCAGCTCTGGAGCCTGTGCCATCCCGCGGGCCAGCCGGCAAGAGCCCGGGCAAGCCGTCTCCGAGAGCGCGCCTGATGCTGCTTGTGGGAGCTATGGTCGTTGTTGGCGGGGCGATTGCCGCTTTGGTTGTCAGCTCGCACCATGAGCCAACCTCGCCTGTGGCGGTAACCGGGGACGCGGCTCCGCAGCCGGCCGCATCGCAGCGCCAGCCTCAGGTCCAGGCTTCTCCGCAGGCTACTGAGGCGCGCCCTCAGCGCCAATCTGCCGGCCCGCAGACGACCGTGCCGGAGCCGAAGCCCAGGGCCGCTGCTCCGCCGCCGACTGCACAGTCCATACCCAGGGCTCCCGCTCCTGCTGCAGAGCCGCCTGCGCCGCAGCCTGCTGCCTCCGCTGCCCAGTCGGGTTCGGTAGTGAAGGGGGCGGTGGCTTCTCAGGCGACGCCCGAGGTGCCCCAGCACATCCTGGACGGGATTACGGGACATATCCGGGTGCGTATCCGTGTGCAGGTCGATGCGGAAGGCCGGGTCTCGAATGGGGCGATTGATGATGAGGGACCGAGCCGGTATTTTGCAAACAAGGCTCTGGAGGCAGCGCGGAAGTGGACATTTACTCCTGCCCGGGCGAATGGGGCGCCAGTCGCCAGCACCTGGATGCTGCATTTCTGGTTTGGGAAGACTGAAACTACGGCTACTTCGGAAGAGACGGCTCCGTAGAGGGGTGTCAACCTATCTCAGGAATGGTCGGGGCGGAGGGATTCGAACCCCCGACCCTCTGCTCCCAAAGCAGATGCGCTACCAGACTGCGCTACGCCCCGACTCTGAACCCACGGCGCTGCGGGCGCGTGGGGGACACCGACTGGTCTGATGGCTCGATGGAGGAAATCAGCTGACTCGCTCAGGGTCCATTGGGGCGGCTAGTGGGGATCGAACCCACGACATCCTGAGCCACAGTCAGGCGTTCTGCCGCTGAACTATAGCCGCCATGCCAGCCCTGATTGTAGCATTGGCCCCACGGTCTTCTCGAGGTTCGAGGGAGCGTTTTCAGCCGATGTCCGAGCCCGGTAAACCCGAAGTTTTGCCGCCGGAGGGCGCGGCTCCTGAGCCTGCGCTGACGGTGCGGCAGCGGGCGCAGCATTGGTTTTCCGACGAGAACATCGACTTCTTCGCGCACCTGCTGGACGACTGGTTTCACATCCCGTTCACGCCGATTCGCATTGGGCTGGACGGGTTGATCGGGCTGATCCCCGGCCTGGGCGACATCCTGGCCGGCATTGCCTCCTTCGTTATCATTCTGGCCGCGTGGGTTCGGGGCGTACCTTACGTGACGCTCGTCCGGATGTTGGTCAACGTCGGGATCGAGGTGATCATCGGGACGATTCCGCTGTTCGGCGATATTTTCGACATCGCGTGGAAGGCGAACCGACGCAACTACAAGCTCATGGTGCGTCAGCTGCGGCAACCGCATGAGCACACCTGGAAAGACTACGTCTTCCTGCTGAGCCTGTTCGGGGGGGTGCTTTTCATTCTGGCGGTTCCGTTCCTGGCACTGTTGGTTGGACTGCTTTGGCTTGCGCATCGGCCCAACTAACCCTGCTCGGGTCTACCCCCCCCGGGGGGGGGTAGCTTTGCAGGTTATTGATTCTGCGTGTCTTGTCTGGTACTGTATCGCGTGCATTACCCTGGGGGCGGGGTACGTGGCGGTTCCGTGATTGATTCCACGGCACATCTTGTTTCCTGATTGATTCCGGGGCACTTCGGCTCAATTCGGGCGGAACCGAGTTACGCGAGTCGTTGTGAGAAAGAACTGGCGCGAGAGCTTCGCGTGGGTCCTGGGACCCTGCTTTTGCGGCCGGAAATGCGAAGGACTCGCGACATGCGAGTCCTTCTGGATCAGGCTTCTGTTACAGGTTGCAGCGAGCGAGGGAGCATTGCAAGGAGGAAGTGGAAGCAGGCCAAACTATGGTCATGGCTGGGTGGGTGGAGAGAAGCGGCGGATGATCGGCGGAATGATCGATCGAGGGTGGCGAATCGTCACCGTTTCATTGACCGGTCTTATTCAAAATGCTATAAACGCTCAGATCAACCATTACTGTGCGGTTAACTTACGCTGTACAGCTTGCAATCACACCAGGACTCGCCTGAACGTCCCCGGATCCGTTCGATTTCGATGATCCGGCGCAAACCAAGAGCCAATGGGCCTGCATTCCCGAATGAGGGATTTGCGGTTCAATTTGGCCTTCCGCGCGGCCGGTGTCCCGAAGAGGATGCCGCAGCACCTAAAAAAGACATTTTTGCTTAACTCTTCCGGAGGTACATCCTATCGTGGCACGTTCTAATTTCCGCATACTCATATTGTTTCTAGCGGCAGGAATGCTGGTCTGGCAGGGCCCCGCATTCGGTCAGGCCATCACGGGCACGATCACGGGGTCGGTACGCGACAGCAGCGGCGCGGCGATCGCCGGGGCTGCGGTCAAAGTTCAGGACACCGTCCGTAACGTTCAGGTACGATCGATTCAAAGCGACGCGAACGGAAACTACTCGGCGCCGCAGCTGCAGCCGGGGGTCTATTCCGTGGCTGCGACCGCGAACGGATTCAAGTCCACGACGGTGGTGGGCGTTCATCTGAACGTGGGGGACACGCTGGCCGTGAATCTCACGCTGGCGGTGGGCAGCAGCACCGAAACGGTAACGGTGTCGGCCAGCGACGTTCAGGTGAACACGCAGGCAGCGAGCGAGAGCACGCTGATCAACGGCGCACAGATGGTGGGACTGCCGCTGAACAACCGCAACTACGAGCAGATGGTTGGCCTGCAGCCGGGCGTAGCTTATGGAGGGGGCGACCAGCTATATATCGGGCTGTCGAATCCATCGGGCGAGACGAACGTGGTGGCGTTCTCGATCAACGGACAGCGCAGCAGCGCGAATACGTGGACCGTGGACGGCGCGGATAACGTGGACCGCGGTTCGAACTACACGCTGCTGATTTATCCGAGCATCGATGCGATTGCGGAGTTCAAGACGATTCGCAATACGTACAGCGCAGAGTTCGGGCGCAGCGCCAGCGGCCAGATCAACCTGGTGACCAAGAGCGGAACCAATCAGCTGCACGGCGATCTGCACGAATTCAACCGCGGGGATTATGACGCGGCCAATTCGTTCTCGAACAATTTGAGCGGGCTGAAGCGTCCGCCGCTGCACTACAACAACTACGGGTACACGATTGGCGGGCCGGTGTGGCTGGGCAAGCTGTACGACGGGCGCAACAACACGTTCTTTTTCTTCTCGCAGGAATTCCGGCGCGTGATCACGTACAGCAGCCTGATTCTGTCGGGCGATCCGACGGCAGCCATGCGCACGGGGACGTTCCCGGTGCCGGTTTGTGTGGCGGTGGATGCGAACGGGAAGTGCACGCAGACGTCAACGCAGATCAACACCATCGATCCAACGGCGCAGGCTTACATTCAGGACGTCTTCAGCAAGATTCCGGCAGGGAATATCGCGGACAGTACGGGGTCGAATATCACGCTGAACACGACCGAGCGCAACCTCTATAACGAGACCCAGGAAATTGGGCGGCTGGATCAGAATTTCGGCAGCAAGTTCAGCGTGTTCGTCCGGGTGGTGGATGATTCCATTCCGACCGTGGAGCCGGGCGGACTCTTTCAGGGGGCGGGCTTCCCGGGAGTGGGAGTGACGAGCACGAATGCGCCGGGCAGAAACTACCTGGGGCATTTCCTCTACACGTTCTCGCCGAAGTTCCTGCTGGACGGCGGATTCGCATATTCCTACGGCGCGATTCTTTCTAACCCGACCGGTTATCTGGATTCTGCGCAGTCGACGGACGTGAAGCCGACGCTGCCGTATGTGTCGACTCTGGGCCGCATTCCGAGTCTCAGCTTCACGGGCGGGACGTCGTTGAGCAGTTATGGGCCGTATCGCGATTACAACCGCGATCGCAATCCGTACGCGAATGTCACTTACATCCTCGGCAGGCATTCGTTGCGGGCAGGCGCGACCTATCACTATTACCAGAAGTCGGAAAATGCGGCGGGCAGCAACGCGGGAAGCTTTGGGTTTACCAATACGGGTGTGCCCTACGCAATCTCCGGAACGAGCTCGCTGAGTTCGTTCTATCAATCGTGGGCGTGGTTCCTGCTGGGGCAACAGGCATCGTTTTCGCAGGCATCGCTGGATCTGACTCCGGACATTCGCATGCAACAGTGGGAAGCGTATGTGCAGGATGACTGGAAGGCGACATCGCGGCTGACGATCAATGCGGGCGTGCGCTATTCGTACTTCCAGCAGCCGATCGACAAGCACAAGATGCTGACGAACTTCGATCCGCTGATCTACAACGCTTCGGCGGCGCCGACGATCGACAGCAAAGGACATATCTGTACGGTCGCGCCGTGTGCCGGCGGCGGGACCCCTGCCGGAGGCTACGATCCGCTGAACGGCATTGTCGTGGCGGGGACTTCGCGCGGAACGTTTGGCGATCATTCGGCACCGCAGGAGAACAAGGCCTTCGCGCCGCGCGTGGGGTTTGCCTGGGACGTGTTCGGCAATGGCAAGACTGCGCTGCGCGGCGGGTACGGGATTGCGTTCGATTCGTCGCTGGTAGGCGACATCGAGCAGAATATTTTCCAGAATCCGCCCTACGTGCACAGCATTTCGATCAACGCGGGCAGCCTGTCGAATCCGCTGTCGGGAACGGTGAACGTCAGCAGCGTGCCGCCGGCGCTGCATGCGACGCAGTATCAGTCTTCGCTGCCGTACGGGCAGCAGTTCAGTCTGGATGTGCAGCAGCAGCTGGCTCCGGATCTGATTTCCGATATCGGGTATGTCGGGTCGATGGGTACGCATCTTCTGGGGGAAGTGGATCTGAACCAGCCGCGTCCTGGAGCATGGCAGAGCCTTGGGGTTCCGAGCATCACGCGGTCCAACACGACGCTGCTGAATCGGATTCGTCCATCGCTGGGGTATGACGCGATCAATGCGATTGAGCCCTGGTTCAGCTCGAATTATCACTCGCTGCAGGCATCGCTGCAGAAGCGATTCCAGGACGGCTCGCTGATCGATGCGAACTACACGTGGTCGAAAGCGATGACCAACAACCAGACGGATCGCAGCACGGCGGTGCAGAACGTATATAACATCGCCGGCGAGTACGGGCCGGCGCAGTACGACATCCGCAACATGTTCAATGCGGATTTCGTGTACGCGCTGCCGTTCTTCCGGAGTCAGCAGGGATTTGCCGGCCACGCGCTGGGGGGATGGCAACTGGGGGGTCTGGTTTATGTGAACGGCGGCATCCCGCTGACGGTGACGACCAGCGCCGATCCAGCCGGTCTGGGGCTGCTGGATTCGGCGAGCGCGGCGGGCGCGCGGCCGAACCAGACGGGCAACCCTAATGTCGGAAGTGGAATTCACAAGCGCACGAACTGGTTCAACAAGAGCGTTTTTGTTGCCGATACGAGTGCGACGGCGCCGGGCAACGAGCACCGTGGCTCGGTCCGCGGGCCGGGATGGCAACGCTGGGACCTCGCGCTCTACAAGAATTTCAACATTGGCGAGAGGGTGAAGTTCCAGTTCCGCGGGGAGACGTTCAACACCTTCAACCACACCAACTACAGCGGCGTGACGACGTCGAATACGAGCAGCCTGTTCGGCCAGGTGACGAGTTATCGCGATCCGCGCATCATTCAGCTGGGCGGGAAGCTGGACTTCTAGTTCTGCGCCTGGATTTGTGTGGGCCGGGATGCGCAGGCGTCCCGGCCTTTTTCTGACCGGGATGCGGCGCGGCAACTTGCCGATGGGGTGTGCGCGGTCGAGTCCTGTGTGAGAATCGAGCGGTGAAGCGCTTTTTTATCGATCCCGTTCTGCATTTTGTCCTGATGTTCGGTTTGGTTTCCGCCTGGTTCGTGCCTGCCGGTGCGCAGACCAGAACGACGCGGCCTCCCCTGATTCCGCAACCGCGGGAGTTTACGTCGCGCCCCGATCTTTCGCTTTCTCACGGCGTGCGTGTTCTTGTGCCGGGCGGGGACGCGGAGGATCGGTTTGCGGCGAAGGCGCTGGCTGAAGCCTTGAAGGGCCGGGGCGTTCGGATTTCGGAAGCGGCGTCTGCGGTACGTGTCTGGTTGCTGCGGGACGGCAGTGCGTCGGCACACCGCGTGTTGCGGCGAGAGAAGATGAGCTTCGACGTGGCGATGCAGCCGGAGGGTTACGTTCTTATCGCCAGCCCGGATGAAGTCTTCGTGATTGGGCACACGGGTGCGGGTGTTTTTTATGGAACGCAAACGCTGGTGCAGTTGGAGCGACGCGGGGGCGCGGGTCCGCTCCTGCAGGGGGCGGCGATTCGCGACTGGCCGGCGATGCGGTGGCGCGGGGTGCATGACGATCTGTCGCGCGGACCGGTGCCGACGCTGGCTTATCAGGAGCAGCAGATTCGTACGTTTGCCGCGTACAAGCTGAATGTGTACTCGCCGTATTTTGAGAACACGATGCAGTACCAGTCGAATCCGCTGCCGGCGCTGCCGGGGGGTTCCCTGTCGGCGGCCGATGCCAGGGCGCTGGTGGAGTACGCGCGGCCGTACCACGTGACCATCATTCCGGAACAGGAGGCGTTCGGGCATCTGCACAAGGTGCTGCTGTGGCAGCAGTACGCGCCGCTGGCGGAGGTTCCACGAGGGGCGGTGCTGGCGCCGGGGCAGCCGGGATCGCTGCAACTGATAACACAGTGGTTCGATGAGCTGGCTGGGATTTATCCGGGACCCTTCCTGCACATTGGGGCGGATGAGACTTTCCAGTTGGGGCAGGGGCAGACGGCCGCCGAGGTCAAGGAGCGAGGATTGGGCGCAGTGTACGTGGATTTGCTGTCGCGGATTCACGCCTCGCTGGAGCCACTGCACCGGCGGTTGCTGTTCTGGGGCGACATCGCGATGAACAGCCCCGATCAGATTCCACGGTTGCCGCACGACATGATTGCGGTCGCCTGGCATTATGAGCCGGAAGCGCAGGGCTTTGCGAAGTGGCTCGATCCTTACACGCATGCGGGCATGGAGACGTGGGTGGCCCCCGGGGTAAACAACTGGAATCGGGTGTGGCCGAATTTCGACATGGCGCTCAGGAATATCCAGGGATTTGTTGCGGACGGGCAGAAGGCCGGCAGCACCGGGATGCTAAACACGGTGTGGGACGACGATGGCGAGGGTCTGTTTGCGGAGGACTGGTATGCGATTCTTTTTGGCGCGGCCGCGGCGTGGCAGCCGGGCACGAGTGACATCGCGCGCTTCCAGCAGGATTATGGGCCGGTGTTTCACGGCGACGCGAGCGACGCGGTGAATCAGGCACAGCTGGCGCTGATCGCGGCACATGAGGCGCTGGTTGGAGCGGGACTGGAGGATGCGCGCGACGAGTATTTCTGGGTGGACCCGTGGAGCGCGGAGGGCAGGAGGATCGACGCGAAGATCCGCCCGGTCGCTGCGGAAGTGCGCCTGGACGCAGAGCATGCTCTGACACTGCTGGCGCAGGCGCGAGCTTGGGGTAATTTTCGGAACTCGGAGGCTCTGGACGCGATGGATCTCGGCGCACGGCGCATCGATTTTCTCGCGCTGAAGTTTCAGATTGCGGATCAGATCGCGGATTCGTATCTGCGCCTCTACAACGGACAGCAGGACCACGACATTGCCGTACACACTTCGCGGGATCTGTGGGACCTTTCCGGGGTGAACGGGCTGTGCGAGGATTTGCGCGATGGCTACGATTATCTGCGGACGCGCTACAGCGAAGTGTGGCTTGCGGAGAATCGTCCGTTCTGGCTGAACAACGTGACGGCGCGGTATGACGATGCGGCACGCCTGTGGGTGGAGCGCGGGGCGAAGATCAGCGCGGCCCGGTCGCAATGGCACGAGAGCCACACCTTGCCGACCCCACAGGAGATTGGTATCGAGCCGGCGGCTGCGGCGAACGGGGTGAGCGAAGCTCGACCGGTGGCGGTGCCGGCTGTTTCTGCGCGGCAGGATCATGTTGCGACCGGCATCGACGTGCTGGAGAAGGATCACTTTGCTGCATTGGCAGCCCTCGCTCAAAGTCATGGAGGCCGCCTGCGGCTGGGGTTGCTGACGAATCCAACCGGAGTCGACGGCGAGGGACGCCGCACGATCGATGTGCTACAGCATGATGCAGCGGCGGCTGTGCCCGGGCTGGCGCTGACGACGCTGTTTAGTCCTGAGCACGGGATCTCCGGATCGTATGACCGGCCTGGCGTGCCGAACTCAAGGGATGCGGCGTCGGGGCTCCCGGTGATCAGCCTGTACGGATCCACGGAAGAGCAGCGGCGACCTCCGCTGTCGGCGCTGCGCAATCTGGACGCGGTAGCGATCGATCTGCAGGATGCGGGCGTGCGGTTTTACACGTACGAAACGGTGGTGCGGTATTTTCTGGAGGCGGCGGCGCAGACGGGCACGGCGATTGTGGTGCTCGATCGGCCTGATCCGATTGGGGGGCGGTGGGTGCAGGGTCCCGTTTCCGATGCCGGCGCGGAGAGCTACGTGAATTCCATGGCGATCCCGGTGCGCCACGGGATGACGCTGGGCGAACTGGCTCGCTACGACAAAGAACAGCTGCATCTGAACGTGCCGCTTACGGTGGTTGGGATGCAGGGCTGGCATCGCGGGGACTGGTACGACGCGACGGGTTTGGCGTGGGTGAATCCTTCGCCGAACCTGCGCGATCTGGAGGAGGCGACGATTTATCCAGCGCTCGGGCTGGTGGAAGGCACGAATATCTCGGTGGGGCGCGGCACCGACACGCCGTTCGAGATGTTTGGCGCACCGTGGGTGGACGGACGGGCGCTGGCGGATTTCCTGAATCGGCGGAGTCTGCCGGGCGTGCGATTTTATCCAGTGGACTTCACGCCGGAGAAGCCCTATCCGTATGCGGGCGAGGAATGCCATGGAGCGCGAATTTTGGTGACGGATCGCAACGCGCTGGATGCGCCGGAGGTCGGGGTGGAGATCGCCTCGGCGCTGCATCGGCTGTATTCGGATCAGTTTCAGTTACAGAAGATGCGCACGCTGCTCGTGAATCGCGCTTCGCTCGAGGCAATTGCGACGGGGGAGGATCCGCAGAAGATTGCTGATGGCTGGCGGGAGGAGTTGGGGGAGTTTGAGCAGCGCCGGATTGCTGCTTTGATCTATCCCGATTGAACACGGTACGGGCGGAAGGAGCCGCAGGCGCCGAAGAGGGTGCGGAGAATCCGAATTCTTAAAATGGGCTGCTGCGTTCGGGGACGGTACCTGAGTGTCAAGGCTGGGAGCAAATCCTTTGACGATTCGATGGCGTAAGAGTTTGCTTCTTGCTGTGGGGTGAACCTGGCTTTCGCCATGGGCGGGGTGGTGGCATTTGTATGGCTGGGCGATGCGCCTGGGCAGCGGGCGGCAAAACAGCGGGCTGCAAAAGAGTGGGCGACGGGGTGCGAAAGAGCATGGGTCCGTGCTTTCACCCATGGGTTGTTCGCCGGTGGAGAGGGCTGGGGAAGTTTGCGCAACCCCACCCTTCTCGCGCGGATCTCGCCGCGCGACCAGGATGGGGGACCCGGGGTTAGTACTGAGGGGCTGCGGCCCGTTTGTGTTTTCACACATGGGTTGTTCGCTGGTGGAGAGGGCTGGGGAAGTTTGCGCAACCCCACCCTTCTCGCGCGGACCTCGCCGCGCGACCAGGATGGGGGACCCGGGGTTAGTACTGAGGGGCTGCGGCCCGTTTGTGTTTTCACCCATGGGTTGTTCGCCGGTGGAGAGGGCTGGGCAAGATTGCGCAACCCCACCCTTCTCGCGCGGACCTCGCCGCGCGACCAGGATGGGGCACCCGGGGTTGGTACTGAGGGACTGCAGCCCGTTTGTGTTTTCACCCATGGGTTGTTCGCTGGTGGAGAGGGCTGGCTGAGATGGTGCAACCCCACCCTTCTCGCGCGGACCTCGCCGCGACCCGGATGGGGCACCCGGCCCATGTCCCCTATTGCAGGGATATGGGCACGCGGGGGGGGGGAATAATTGTCGCCGGGATTAGTTGGTCGTCAGGGTTGTGGAACTGACGTTGTCGTTCTCGGTGACGACGAGGGGAGGGAAGCAGACCCAGGACATCAGGGACGGATACGCTTCGTTCATCATGCGGTCGATGCCGGTATTGGAGAGGGTGCGATTGAGTCCGGGGTAGAAGGTGTCCATGGGCCGGATGGGGACGCAGTGGTTGTAGAGCCGCTCGGCACCGGCGGGGGAGACCGAGTAGCAAACCGTTCCAGAGGCGCGCATGAGGCGGAAGGGGCGGGGCCCAGGAGCAAGGTCCGATTGCTGCCAGGAGGCGATGGAGGCGCGCAGGGCGGTCTGGTCGAACTTGCCGACGCAGGGAATGCCGGGCACCATGTCGAAGAGCAGGATGGAGTCGAAGTTCCAGCCCCAGAGGATGATGTCCCAGTCGGGCGGAAGGCTCTCGATCACGGCCGGCGCGAGGGTATCGAAGTCGCGATGGAAGATGGCATCGTCTTCGGCGACAGTGATCGGTGCCCGGTCGAGCACCGCCTGCTCCCAGCGGCCGAGGTGGGAGAGAGCACAGCCGATGGCACCGTTGGTGTATTCAGGCATGGGCTCGGCGAGGATCTTCTTCTCGATGAGCATGGGGCGGGAGTAGCGGGCGCCGTCCATGGCGGAGACGCGGACGACGGAGTTCAGGTGCGGATTGACGCGATGGAAGGCGGCCAGGCGCTCGGGGTTGCGATCAAGGTTGACGAGAGTGATTTCCATGGGTGGCCGGATCACTCGCCAGAGAGGTTCTCGGGACTCTTCTCCCAGGAGTGCGACCACCAGGTGACCATCGAGGACTCGGGGAAGAGAGCGGTTTTGGCCGCGTCGTCGAGCCGTTGACCTTTGAGAACGCTGGTGCGCAGCAGTTGATGGATGGGGTCGGACCAATCGATGGGGAACCACTGGCGGCTGCTGAGGAGTTCGATCCTGGAGGGTCCGGGCACAGGTTGTTGATCGGGGCGGAGGAAGCTGCGTATGCGGTTGATGGCGGCGTTCGCCCAAACGGGATCCTTCGCGGTGTAGAGATCGTGCGCCGACTTGAGGAGGACGGGGCCGGTGAGAAGCTCAGGGCGATCCTGATATTGCGAGAACTCGAGGAGCAGGGAGATGGCGAAGAGCCAGAATTCCTGCCTGGGCTTCGAGGCCATGATGGCGTTGGGGATGGAGTGGGCGAAGGACTCGCTGGGACCCATGCGGCCGAGAAGGACGTCGGCGCGGTGGAGGAGCGGATCGAGGGGACGAAGGCACTCCGTGTCGAGGTCGGCGTAGATGCCGCCGTACAAGTAGAGGTAGAAATAGCGAACGGCGTCGACGCGGTAGATCTCGGCGGGGTAGCCGTTGTAGGTTTTGAGGAACCAGGGGAACTGAGTGGCGATGAAGTTACGGTTATCGTGATCGTCCCAGAGTTCGAGGGTGAAGCGAGGATTTTTGGATTGAAAAGTTTTGCTCCATGCGGCGTAGGGGGCAGGGAGGGTTTTGCTTTTCCAGGTCTGAAAGATGCGCGCGGGGATGGCGTTGGGGGAGGGCGTGGCCCCGGCGGACGGCGTAGGGGTGGTTGCCGGCGCGGTACTGGGCGCAACCCGCTGTGCGGGCGGCGCGGGAAGCGCAAGGCAGTCGAGCCCAAGGTTGTGGGTTTGATAGCCGCGCGATTTTAGAAACGCGGTGACGGAAAAGATCTGACCGGGCGCGACGTGGAGCGACGCAAGTGCTTCGGCGGGAAGCTGGCGATCTTCTCGCTCTTCGTAGAGGAAGATCGGGCGGTTGGTGCGCAGCGTCTGCTCCATGCCCTGAAGGACGAGGGGCTCTGCGCCTTCGACATCCATCTTGACGTAGACGATGGCGGATTTGCGCAGGTGCTCGATGTTGTCGATGCAGTGGAGGGGGCATTCCTGACCGCCGGCGCCGATCTGAATGCCGCCGAGATTCACCGGTGCGCCGTTGCCGTATGCGAAGGAGTGACCGGCGGAGGTGCCGTCACTGGCATTGCAGGACAGGGTGGTCTTGCCGCTGGTGTGCCCGACGGCTCCCCAGATGGGGAGGATGCGAGTGCCGAGGCCGTTCTCATGGATATTGCGTTCGAGCAGGCGGTAGACCGGAAGCTGCGGTTCGAAGCAGACGAAGGTGACGCCGGGAACGTAGTGCGCGAGGGCGATGGAGTGGCAGCCGATGTGGGCGCCGATGTCGAGAGCCATTCCGCAGAGCTTTGCGAGCATGGGGCCGAGCTGTTCCATGAGGGGAGCGTCCCAGTACTGGCCCTGAGCGAGGTGGCGACCGATGTACTCGTCGTTCTCGAAGAAGGAGATGAATCCATACTGCGAGGCGAAGACGTCGACGCCCTTCATCAGGTAGTGGGCGGAGGTGAGCCAGGGGCGGCTCCTGGGATCGGAGGGGCGCTGCGGGCCTTCGCGAAAAAGCTGATCCTGATGGGGGACGTAGGTGACTTTGAGGCAGTCCTTGCGAGTGAGGACGAGGGTGGTGCCGGCGGGATCCGTTGCGACGAGCGTGTAGCCGAAGTGGTCGGCAAGATTGCAGAAGGCGCGGAAGGATGCGCCGTAGTAGTCGGAATCGTCTCCCTTTTCCTTGCGGAGGTGGGGGATCACCTTGTCGGCATCCTTGCCCTGCGATGGGTTGTAGGGGACGGTCACGATGCGGGGACGAAATCCAGTGAGGATTGCACGGAGGTGGTGGAAGGCGTGGAAGGCGTTGTGCAGGACGAGGAGGTCGAACTCGGCGGGGACTTCGTTGCGGCGGAGCAGGGAGACGAGGGTGTCCGCGGAGATTTCGCCGGCGAGGAGCTTCGTGCCGGGTGCCGGTTGATGGGCAGCGGTGGTTCCCGCGAGGAAGCCTTGCCAGTTATCGGGTACGGAAAAGAAGGTCGCATCTTCGCCGGCGATTTCGACGAAGGTGCTGGTGGGAAGGTCAGAGAAGCGGGTAAGGTCGGAAAGCGTGAAGGGGGAGGGCTGAGCTGCGGGTGAGGAAGGCTGCGTGGCGGCAACCTGCGATTTGAGGTGGTTGGCGATTTGCAGGATGGCTTTACGCTCTTCGTCGGTGAGGGTGGCCTTATGGCGGTCGAGGAGGGGCATGGCGTCGGCGAGGCGGCCCTGGGCGAAGAGCAGAAGTCCGAGGTTGACGGCGGGCTGGCGCTCGGCGGGGTCGAGTTCGATGGCGCGGCGGTAGCCCCGTTCGGCCTCGTGGAGGTTGCCGGCACCGCACTGGAGGGTGGCCCAGTCGTTCCAGAGCTCGCAGGTTTCTCCGCCGGCAATGGCGATCTCGAGGAACTGGATATTTTCGGGTTGGGTTTCCTGCTGGGCTGCCTGCACGGTGCGCTCTTTTCGGGTCGAGATTCTGAGTCGCAACGGACCTGGTTGGGCAGGAAGCGGCTCAGAACGTCTGTAAAAGCACGCTCGTTGCCAAAGGAGGGAGAGCATGAAAAAAGGGGGCAGTACCGTTTTTGGTGCGGAGAGAATCAGGATTCATTAATCGCCGTAAAACTCTGAGAGATCGGAAGATGGAGGGACAAACGGTTGCTCTATAGCGGGATGGCGCTGCTTGCTGGGATGGATGAAGC
Source organism: uncultured Acidobacteriaceae bacterium (assembly GCA_963796895.1). Taxonomy (GTDB): domain Bacteria; phylum Acidobacteriota; class Terriglobia; order Terriglobales; family Acidobacteriaceae; genus Palsa-343. The sequence goes on along the minus strand of CAWCNN010000006.1, from coordinate 389,482 downwards.
AAAGGGGTGCAGGAGCGGTTCGTTAGGATTCGATGAGGGGCGCAGCTACCGCTGGCATTCGAGGAGTGGACCGTATAATCGGACGGTCAGAGAGGGGTTGCGCGGGGGGCGAACCGGGTTCGAAAGTGGATCCGGGGTTGAATTTAAGATCGCACGCGGCCAGCGCCTCTGAAGAATCCAGGAAGAGGGCGGAGCCCGATGACCGAACCGACAACGCAGGGGAGTGGCGGCCCGATTTATGTAGGGTGCTCGGGCTGGGCGTATCCGACGTGGAAGCCGGTGTTCTATCCGGAGAAGCTGCCGTCGAAGAAGTTTCTGGAGTACTACGCGACGCGGCTGAATTCCGTAGAGGTGAACTACACGTTCCGGAGCTTTCCGCGGCGTACGGCGATCGACTCGTGGCTGGCGCAGACGGGGGAGGGGTTCCGGTTTTCGTTTAAGGCGCCGCAGAGGATCACTCATTTTCAGAGGCTGCAGGATTGCGGGCCGACGCTCGAAGCATTTGCCGGGGCGATTGCGCCGATGGCTGAGGCGGGACGGCTGGGGCCGGTGCTGTTCCAGCTGCCGCCGAATTTCAAGGCGGATGAGGGGCGGCTGGCGCAGTTTCTGGCGGATGCGAAGCCGTGCCGGTTCCGAATGGCGTTTGAGTTCCGGCATGTTTCGTGGTTCGAGGCGGCGATCTACAAGCTGCTGGAGCGGCATAACGCGGCACTGTGCGTGGCAGAGAGCGACGAGCTGGAGACGCCGGATGTGGCGACAGCGGACTTCAGCTGTTATCGGAGGAGGAAGACGGAGTACAGAGATGCGGAGCTTGCGGAAATCACCGCTGGTCTGAAAGAACGCGCACAACGCGGGGATGTGTTTGCGTACTTCAAGCACGAGGAAGAGCCGACGGGGGCAGTGTGGGCGGCGAAGGTGCTGGCGGCGGTGGGGGGCACATGAGCGCGGCGGGGGCGGCGGAGATCGAAGAACAAGCGGATTGGTGGACGGAGTTTGTTCCGCGGCGATGGCTGCGGAGCGGACACCTGCAGACGCTGGCGGGAAATTATCTGCCGCGGCGGCTGGTGTTGCCGGAGCCGGAGACGCTGCTGGTGGAGGTGGAGGGACCCGTGGCGGGGTACGGGCCCAGTCAGGTGCTGTGCCATTGTCATTGGCAGCCGGAGGATGTGCGGCGCGAGCGGCTGACGGTGGTGCTGGTGCACGGGCTGGAGGGCTCGTCGAATTCGAAGTACATCGTGGGGAACACGGCGCGCGCGCTGGCGGCGGGGATGAACGTGGTGCGGATGAACATGCGCACCTGCGGCGGGACGGACGCGCTGTCGCCGACGATCTATCACTCGGGGCGGTCCGGCGATGTGGGGCGAGTGGCGGATGCGATTGTGCGGGACCAGGGAATCGAGGCAGTGGCGCTGGTGGGCTACTCGATGGGCGGGAACCTGGTGCTGCGCTGGACGGGCGAGTTGGGCGCGGCTCCGCCAAAGGAATTGAGAGCGGTGGTGGGGGTGTCGCCGCTGATGGATCTGGCGGCTTCTTCGGCTGCTCTGCATCGTCCACAGAACCGGATGTATGAGCGGCACTTTCTGCGTTCGATGCTGGCGCGGGTGCGGCGGCGGATGGCGATGTATCCGCGGATTTATGCCGATGCGGCGCTGGAGCGGATTCGGTCGATGCGGGATTTCGATCAGGAGATTGTGGCGCGGTATGGCGGGTTTGCGGACGCGGATGACTACTACTACAGCGTGGCGAGTTCGAAGTATGCGGGGGCACTGCGCGTGCCGACGCTGATCGTGCATGCGGGAGACGATCCGTTCATTCGGTTTTTGCCGGAGACGCGGGCGGCATTGATCGCGAATCCGTGGGTGACGTATCTGGAGACGCAGCATGGCGGCCACTGCGCGTTTCTGGCGACGGCGGCGGCAGCGGGGGACGATGGCCGGTGGGCGGAAGCGACGCTGCTGCGCTTTCTGCTGCAGTCGGGCGCCGGGGCGTAGGGTGGAGGCGGACTGGTCGGTCGAGATCGGCGCAGGGCTACCGGTGATCGAGGTGGACTGGGCGGGTTTCGTCGATTTGCGCAACGACATGGGGGCGGTGGATGGGATTACCGAGGCCGCACCCGAGCCGGCGCTGCGCGCGGCTTTAGTGGCGTTGAATGGGGCAGGATCGCCGGTGTTCACGAGCAAGTGCGAAGTGTGGGAGCTGAAGCCGGAGGAGATCGATGCGCTGGAGTTCGACTGCGCTGCGGAGTGCGGGGTAGGGCGGGCGTCGTGGGTGGATGTGATGGCGCGGGATGCGAGGTTGTTTGGATCGTTCGCGGAGCATGAGGGGTGGGTGCGGCGGATCGTGGCGCGGTTGCGGGCGGAGCGGATCGGGTGTGGGCGAGTGGATGCGGTGGTGCGGTCGGCTGTCGCGGGAGAACGCGAGGGGTTCGGGATCACGCTGTACGCGGCGAGTTGCGGAACGGATGCGGGGGCAGCGCGCGGGGCGTGGGCGGTGGTTTTGGGAGCGGCGGTGTTGGCTACAATGGGGGAGGTCGCGCCGCGATTGAGACGCGATGCGGGCGAGTAGCTCAATCGGATAGAGCACCGGCCTTCTAAGCCGGGGGTTGTGGGTTCGATTCCCGCCTCGCCCACCATGTATTTTGCGGACGGCGGGGGCAACGAGGTCCTTCGCTGGGCTCAGGATTTCGCCAGCGGGCTCAGACGCCCGCAAGACGGCTCAAGTTCGATTCCCGCCTCGCCCACCATGTATTTTGCGGACGTCGGTGGCAACGAGGTCCTTCGCTGGGCTCAGGATTTCGCCAGCGGGCTCAGACGCCCGCAAGACGGCTCAAGTTCGATTCCCGCCTCGCCCACCATGTATTTTGCGGACGGCGGGGGCAACGAGGTCCTTCGCTGGGCTCAGGATTTCGCCAGCGGGCTCAGACGCCCGCAAGACGGCTCAAGTTCGATTCCCGCCTCGCCCACCATGTATTTTGCGGACGTCGGTGGCAACGAGGTCCTTCGCTGGGCTCAGGATTTCGCCAGCGGGCTCAGACGCCCGCAAGACGGCTCAAGTTCGATTCCCGCCTCGCCCACCATGTATTTTGCGGACGTCGGTGGCAACGAGGTCCTTCGCTGGGCTCAGGATTTCGCCAGCGGGCTCAGACGCCCGCAAGACGGCTCAAGTTCGATTCCCGCCTCGCCCACCATCTTCCAGCGGCCAGCGGTCAGCGGCCGATACGCGCCTTTGCCAAAGATGTGCTGAGATGGGGCACCTGCCGCGCCATGCGCGACGGATTCCACCTCATCAGCGGAAACCCAGATTACAAACGGTGACAAAGTGCTATTGCACCGTGAGGGTGACGACGGCGGAACTGGTGACGGTTTGGGACTGAGGGTTGGCAGGGGTCGATGTGCCGCCGACTTTGGTGCCACAGCCCGTGGCGAATCCTGCGGCACTGGCGAAGAACAACAGGGCGAGGCCGGTGGTGAGCCACCGCATGCGTGACGATCCGGGGCGATGGAGGCGCGCGAGGGGCAGGAGCAGGATCGGGAACAGGGCGAAGGCGGAGGTCGTGAGCGGGAGCGTCTCGGTAAAGACGACGGTGATGCGGTGGGTCCCTGCAGGGGTGGAGGAGGCGGAGGCGATGGTGACGACGCCCTTGCCAGCGGAATAACTGCAGGTCGCGCTGAGCGGAAGGTTGAGGCACTGCGCCGAGACGCTCGCCGCATTCGCCGGAAGCGTGACGGTGTAAGCGGCGGAGGAGCCGGCTGCGACGGTGGCGGTGGCTGGATTGAAGGAAGGCGGGGCGATCCCGGGTCCTGCCGAGTCGATTTCAAACTGGAAGGTGTTCGAGGTGAGGCTTGCAGGAGCCGGCGTCTGCACGGAGACGTTGGTGATTCCGGCGGCTGCGATTTCGGCGGTCGGGACCTGAGCGGTGAGCTGGGTGGGGCTGACGAATTGGGTGGCCAGCGCGGTTGTGCCCCAGTAGGCGGTGGAACCGGAGGCAAATCCAGAGCCGGTGATGGTGAGGGTGAAACCGGAACTGCCTGCCAGGGTCAGGAGCGGCGACATGTCGTTGATGACCGGTGAGGCGCTGGAAACTCCGGTGACAGTGATGGTGATGGTGGACGACGTGGATGGGCCGAAGCTGCTGGTGCCCTGGTAGCTGGCGGAGATGGTGTGACTGCCGCTTGCGAAGGTATCCGTGGCGGTTGCTATACCGCCGGCACTCAGGGCAACGGGCGCACCGTAGTTGGCGCCGTCGATCGTAAACTGCACGGTTCCAGTCGGTGCTCCGCAGGGTGAAGAAACCGCGGCGGCGAAAGTGACGGCCTGTCCGGCCTGGGGTGGATTGGGGTTCGCGGAGAGGACGGTCGTGGTGCTGCCGAGGCCGGTCACGGTCAATGTCGTTTGTCCGGAGATGCTCGACACCGCGGCTCCGATGGCGGAAGTGCCGGAGCAGAGGGCGGTCACGAGTCCGGCGGTGTTGATGGTGGCGGTGGTGGGAGCTGCAGAGGTCCACGAGGCCTGAGACGTGATGTCCTTCGTGCTGTTATCGCTGTAGGTGCCGGTAGCGGTGAACTGCTGCGTCGCGCCGGTGGCGACGGAGGGATTCGCGGGTGTGACGGCGATCGAGGAGAGGGTGGGTTGGGTAGTGGACGCGCCGGGAAGAATCTCGATCGCGGCGCCGTCGAAGTTGGTACCGCCGTTGGCGAGGAGGGTGGAGTTCGCCATCTGGTAGTTGAAGGAGATGGGACTGGTGGAGGTGGTGTAGGCGTAGGCATAGGGGTCGCCGGTGTCCCAGCTGCTGGAGTCGATCATGCCGGTGGCCCAGATGGAGTTGAAAACGACGCCGGGGGTAAGCGAGGCCGCGGGCGGTCCGATGCCGAAGTAGCTGGTGGCGATGATGACGCTTCCCGCGGTACTGGGCGTGATGACGGGATCGCCGGTAATGGGCGCGTCTTTGGTCGAGGGTTGGTAGCCGATGTCGGTATTGACGGTAGCACCTACGCAGCCGGTGGAACCTCCGGTGGTGGCGGCGCCGGCGATGTCGTAAATGAGGACGTGATTGTTGATCGAGCTGGGCGTCCAGGAGATGACGAGATTCTGGCCGCCGGTGCCGGTGCCGAGGCAGGTGGAGAAGATCTGCGGATCGAGCGGGGGATTGGTGAAGGGGGTGCGCGTCCAGGTGTGGCCAGCGTTATCGGTGAGGTTCGACATGTCCCATCCGCCCACGGAGGGGTTGGAGGTGGAGATCACGATGGCATTCCCGCTGGAGGGGAAGAGGACGGTGACGGGGTTGGTAAGAATGCCGACGTAGTGCAGGACGCGGGTGATGTGAATGCCGGTGGGCTGGGTACCGGCGCCGGCTGATGGTTTGAAGGCGGCTGCGACGGAATTCCAGTTGCGCGCGCCGGTGTCGCCATGGACGGTGAGCGTGGGGGTAAAGGAACCGTGGGCCGCCTGAACGCTGACCTCATTGGCGTATTTGTCGACTGTGTTTTCCATCAGCAGAGCCGAATTGCTGTCGGGGGTGACTCCGGTGAGGGGATTGTCGTACTCCGGATACTGGTAGCTCTCCTCGGCGTAGTTGAGGATCATGTCGCCGTCGGCTGTGGTGGTGACAGGGCCCGGCTGCACGGTGCCTTTGAGGCCATTGGCGGCGGCGGTGCCATCGAGGCAGGCGGAAGGGGCGATGCCGCTGACCTCGTCGTAGGTGAAGTGGAGAGGCTCGTCATGAACGGCGGGCTGGCTGAGGTGGATGGTGATGAGGTTGGTGCCGGCGGTGGCGCCGCAGATATAAAGCGACTCACTCTCTTCGCCGTCGGCAGTATTCGTGGTGGTGACGGCGGTTTGCCAGGCTCCGTTGTTGTTGTCAGTCACGGAGATGGATTTGGAGCTGACGTGCATCACGGTGAAAACGAGGAGATTGCCCGGCGAACTGGGTTCCATGGGGAATTTGAAGTCCTGCAGGGTTTCGCCATAGGCAGTGCCGTCGGCGACCGAGTCGATGTGGTGGACGACGCAGGGGTGGGTGGTGTCGCAGTCGGGCCATACGTAAGTTCGTTGTGCGGAGGCGCGGAAAGGCACGGTGAAGAGGAGGAACGCGAGGAGAATCGCGCCCTTCATGACTGCATGCGCAGAGTGCGTGCGCGTTATGGCCCGGGTTGTCATGATTGTCCTCTTGGACGTAATTTGCGGCACGAAGTTGAAGGCGAAATGAAGTCAGAGTGAAAACGGAGCAAGGAGTGGGGGAACTCCCTGCAGGACACCCTCGGCGGTAACCAGCGGTGACTGCGGATTTGAAACGGTGGAGCGATTACGTTACTGCGAGAGGAGGTGCAGCCGGTGGTTCAGCTGATCTCGAAGATGTTTTCGGTTTTGGCAGCCTGGGCGAGGGCGCGTTCGGCCAGGTGCCTGGCAATCGTGTAGAACTGCGCGGCGTGGGGCCCGTCAGGGCCGGCGAGAGCGATGGGCATGCCGGTATCGCCGCCGTGGCGGATTTCAGGGACGAGCTCGACCGATCCGAGGAAGGGGATGTTGAACTGCTTCGCCGTGCGCTCGGCGCCGCCACGGGAGAAGATGTCGATTTCCTGGTGGCAATGCGGGCAGGTGAAGTGCGACATATTTTCGACGATGCCGAGGACTTCGACATTGACCTGGTGAAACATTTCGAGGGCTTTGCGCGCGTCCTGCAGAGCAACGTCGGAGGGTGTGGAGACGACGACGGCGCCGGTGAGGGGGACGGTCTGGACGAGAGAGATGACGACGTCGCCAGTGCCGGGAGGGAGGTCGACGAGGAGGATGTCGAGTTCGCCCCATTCGACCTGTTGCAGGAACTGGCGAATGATCTGGTGGAGCATGGGGCCGCGCATGACGAGGGGCTTGTCGCCGGGCGAGATGAATCCGACAGAAATGACCTTGATGCCGTGCGCGACATTGGGCTCGATCTGGTTGTTGGGGCGCACGGTAGGTTGGCGCGTGGTGCCCAGCATAAGAGGGACATTGGGTCCGTAGATATCGGCGTCGATGAGGCCGATGCGGTGGCCGAGTTTGGCGAGGGCGATGGCGAGATTGACGGCAAGGGTGGTTTTGCCGACGCCGCCTTTGCCGGATCCGATGGCGACGATGGACTTGACGCCGGGGAGAGCGGCGGGAGGCGGCGGAGTGGGAGCGTGGGACATGTTCTTAGGGTACAGGGTGAAGGGGGCGGGGTGCAGCCCTCCTGTAGTCTGGAAGAAGAAGGAGAGCGAAGCATGGATGTGAACGGTCCTGTGCAGCCGGCGCGCACGGTAGCGCAGTCGCAGTCGGAGATGACGGAGCTGATTCTGCCGAACGACACGAATACGCTGGGCAATTTGCTGGGCGGGCGCCTGATGAACTTCATCGACCTGGTGGGCGCCATGGCAGCATACCGTCACGCGCGGAGCCATGTGGTGACGGCGTCGATGGAGCACATCGACTTTATTGCGCCGGTGCACGTGGGAGATCTGCTGATTCTGAAGTCGTCGGTGAACCGGGCGTTCAAGACGTCGATGGAAGTGGGCGTAAAGGTTTGGGTGGAGAACACGATGGCGGGAATCCATCATCATGTAGCGTCGGCGTATCTGACGTTTGTGGCGATCGATCCGCAGGGACGACGGGTGCCGGTGGCTCCGCTGACGGCGGAGACCGAGGAGGAGAAGCGGCGCTTTGAAGAGGCAGGGCGGCGTCGGGAGATTCGCGAGGCGGAGGCGCGCCGGCGGCACATTCCGAAGTTCGAGCCGGCGAAGATCTGAGCCTGGAATCAGCGGGGCTGGGGGTGTCGGATTCCTTGCCGAGGATGCGAATCTGCGATCCGAAGCGCCGGTAATCGCTGAACTGAAATTCATTCAGAATCGGCGCATGTTTGTTTTCGCGCAGGCTTACGGCGCCCCGGACCGGCAGCAGATAGTCGTGGTGGTTCAGAGAGACCCAGGCGTAATCGACGGAGATTGCCGAGGCGCGAATGGCGAGATTCGGCGGGATGTCGTCTGCCTCAATCGTGATGCGGCGGGGGCTGGGGGTTGCTGTATCCAGATAGAGAAGGCCGTGAAAGCCCACGCGGCTTTGCCTGCCATGGCTGTCGGCGAGGTTGAAAGTTGAGTTGGCCAGCGACACCTGAAAACTGAAGACCTGGACCGGTTCGCCGTCGAGCACGTCGGATTCTTTCCACGCAAAGCTGGCATGCGCGGAGGGGTCGAAGACGATGTGGAAGATGCCACCGTATTCACCTGCTGACCAGGCGAAGCCAAGCTGGTGTGCGGGGATGCTGCTGGGCTCATCGTTGTGTCTGAGAGTGGTCCGGCTCTCCTGGTGGTCGACGTAGCGGATGAGTTCGACAAGGGTGTCTTTCCGTTTCCAGTCGCCGGAGCCGGTGGTATCAACCGAGTGATTGGTAACCTCGATACAGAAGAAGTTATCGAGCGAGTCCAGCCAGGCGAGGGCGCTGCGACGGGCAGCATCGACTATGGCGGCCACTTCGGTGGGTGACGGCAGGGGCACGGGGTTCGAAGGTGTCACAAAAACGAAGGGGCTGTTGCGTGCGGCATCCGATGAAGCGCGGCGGTGGTCCGCCTCCAGATCCGGTGTATGCGCAGTTGCGGAGGGCTCCATCGACGCAGGGTTGGTCCCTGCAATGGCGAATGACAGGGAGCCGGCGCCCCTTTGACCATCCTGGGTGAGGACTGCCTGAGCCTGATAACTGCCCGGAGGGAAGGGGCGGGCGCCGAGTTCGCCGTAATAGGAGATTGCGGCGCCGGTACCGGAGACCGGATGCAGTTCGATGGGCAGCGTGGAAAGGACCTCGTGGTTGCGGCTGACCTGCAGCTGCAGCTGAGGCTGGCTTTTACTGCCAGCGATGGGATGCGCGAGGAAAAACAGGGAGATGGAGCGGGTGTCTTCCGGAAGCTGAGAATCGATGCGGGGGATGATGCGGAAGTCTTTGTAGCTCACGGGATCGAACGCCGTCTGATCGTGCATGGGCTCGATGCGACGAACCAGAACGATGTCGCTGAGCGAGGGTCCGGGAGCAGGTGGATCGATGGTGAACGCTGAGCGCTGAGCGCCGATGCGATTGCCCAGCACATCGAAGACCGCGGTTTCCAGCGTATACACGCCCGGCTCTGCAGAGAAGTGGTCCTGCAAGGTGATTGTCCGGCCGGGGTCCTGACGCAAGAGGTCAGGACTTTCATGCAGAGGGACATCTTTGCTGAAGTGGCGGAGGAGAACGCCCTTGCTGTCTTTGATCACGGCGAGGATGGAGGCGTGGGCGGAGGAGATGTGGGTATTGGCGTCCTCGCGGATTTGAAGCTCGGAGACCGCAACTTCGACGATGAGTTCCGTAGTGTTGCCATCGGGAAGCGGTCCAAGGTGGAGGAGAGAGGTGCGAAAGGCGATCGTCGAAGTTAGTCGGCCAGCGGCGAGGGTCTGGAACAGGGGCGCTTCCCAGGGAAGGATGTCGGCGTGTTCGTCGGGCGGAACGGCGAAGTAGCCTGACCGGGTGCGGACGACGAGATTTTTGCGTAAGGCACGAATGGAGACCGAGCGGAATGCGCCGCTATATTTGTCCTGAGGCAGAGGGTAGGAGATCCGATAGTAGCTGGTGAGGTCGTTCTGAAGCTGCTGGAGCTGGCGTTTAGTGGCCGAAGAAGTACGAAGATAAATACCGCCGGTTTCGGTCGCAAGTTGGGCGAGGGGGCTCTGGCCGGCAGCGATGGCGCCGAACTGCAAGGCCATCGTATTGCGGGCGATATCCGGGGTGATTTGTTCTCCTGGTGCAAAAATGGCCTCGCTTCCTCGGCCAGCGGAGGGACGAGTGGCGCTGTGGGAACTGATGGGTTCGCCAACCCCGAGGACGGACATAGCCAGGACATTCTGGATCTGACTGGAGGCCTGCTGGTCGATGGAGCTGGTGTCCACAGCGCAAATTGTGAGTCCGGCGCGATTCGCAACTGTGATGACTGAGCGGATGGTATCGCGGGTGTCGGAATCGCCGCGCATACCCTCGGAGAACCAGAAGACGAACTTACGGCCGGGAATCCGACGCTGACTTTGAGCGAGAGCCTGCAGCGCGCCAATGGAGGGATGCGTATGCTGGCGCTCGACGAGGAGCTGCGCATCTTCCAGCTCGGTCCGCAGCAGCCTGGCATTAGCCCGCCGTCCGGAGTCGACGCTGAGGGAGTCACTTTCAATGATTCTGAACAGATTCTTCTCCGCGGGAGAGAGGTCGGTATAGGCAGCGTCGTTCTGGATCGATGTGGCTATCTCGACGGCGGAGCTGATGAGGCTCCGATCATTAGTGAATGCCTGGATAAGGCGCAGACGATTCCCCATCTGAAAGACGGCAATGGAGTACCGATTGTTCGGGACGACGCGAAGCATCTTTGCGGCGAGACTGCGCGCGGCGCCGGAGGAGGACGGATCGAGGCGATCGAAGACGAGCGTAATGAGGTGGTCGGAGCCGGAGCTTTCTGTGACGAGCTGGAGACCCGTGAGCGTTACCCGGGAACCGATATCGGTAACAGCGAGGTCTGAAGGTTTGAGATCGAGGACCGGCTTATTCCTTCGTGTGTTCGCGACAAGATCGAGGGAAATGGTATTGCCTGCAGGAACCGCCGAAAGAGAGGGCAGTTCTGACACCGTCTGCGGCGAAACTGCAGGGGACTCGCCGGATGCGGCAGGTGTGAACAGCAGCAGAATCCCGAAGAATAAAAGGAAGCAAATGGACACCAGGCGGTAGCTGAAAATACGGGGCCCGGGAAAGGACATGGCGCGTGCTCTTCTCAAATAGAGTGAAACGAGTCGGACCGGTTAGAGGAGCGGCTGCGAAATTGCCACAGTTGCCAATCTGACGATACGCTCGGAAGGAGCGGTCCACAAGCGGACGAATGCGGAGCGCAGGCGGGTGCCGAGGCGCAGCGGTGGCTCGCCGGCGAGTGACGGATGACCATGGATAAGGTTGCAGGACTGAAAGAGATACTGGAGCAGGATCCGAAGAACGCCTTTGCGCGCTATGGGCTTGCGATGGAGCATGCGGGTCGTGGCGAGACAGAGGCGGCGCTCGGCGAGTTTGCGCAACTGCTGGCGGATCATCCGGACTATACGGCGGGATATTTTATGGCGGCACAGACGCTGGCGAAGGCGGGGCGGGACGCGGAGGCGAAGCAAAAGCTGGTAGACGGGCTGACGTCCGCGCGGCGGACGGGGAACACGCATGCGGCACGGGAGATGCAGGCAATGCTGGATGAGATGGAGATGCCGGAGTAGCGGGCAGGCAGGCTGCGCAGAGCATCAAGGGGGATACCAACACCTGCCTCCGGGCGATTTGTGCAAGACGGGGACGCCGGGGGCGAGCATAATGTCATGATCATGAGAATTCCCCTGTTCCCCCTCAACCTCGTGCTGTTTCCCGGGACGGCGCTGCCGCTGCACATTTTCGAAGAGCGATATCGGGAGATGGTGGGCGAATGCCTTGCGGAGAAGAAGGCCTTTGGGGTGGTGCGCGCCGACGGCGAACTGATGTCGATCATTGGTTGCACGGCTAACATCGTGCGTGTGGTCGAACGATACGATGATGGGCGGATGGACATCCTGTGCGAGGGCGAGCAGCGATTCGAAATTGAGGCGCTGGACGAGTCGCGGGAATTTTTGCAGGCGGATGTGGAGTTTTTCGAGGACAACGGAGCGGGATCGACGCGTGACGATCGTGAGGACTGCGCAGCGCTGCATTTTGCGACGCTGCACATGGCGGGAATTTCGACGCCGGCGACCCACCTCGATCTGAACGCACCGGTGGCATTCCAACTGGCGGATGCGCTGCCGTCGGACCTCGGGTTCAAGCAGCAGTTGCTGGCGAGCCGGTCGGACGCGGACCGGACGAAGAAGCTGCGCGATTTCTACAATGAGATGCTGCCGCGGCTGGGCGCGAAAGAGGCGACCGGCGAGGCGGGGCAGTCCAGCTTCCCCATACACTAGGACAGCGGTGCGACGTTCGACGCTCCTCAGGCGTCCAACGGGAAGGCGTCACTGCATCACCAGAAGAAACCGGGACAGGAGTACCGATGGCGACTCGACAGAGCACGAGCGTAAAGACGGAGCATTCTCGCGCGGCGCATTTGCCGCAGACGCTGGGCGAACTGCGGACGAGAGCGGAGTATGGCGAGGCGCGACTGCGCGCGCGCATGGTGAAGGACGAGATGCGCGAGAACCTGATCTGCCGGCTGAAGGCGAAGCAGGCGGTGTTCCCGGGGATCATCGGATACGAGGACACGGTGGTGCCGCAGATTGTGAACGCGGTGTTGTCGCGACAGAATTTTATTCTGCTGGGACTGCGCGGGCAGGCGAAGAGCCGCATTCTGCGCGCGCTGACGGAGCTGCTGGACGAGCACATGCCGTACGTGGCGGGGTGCGAGATTCGCGACAATCCATATGCCCCGCTGTGCCGGCGCTGCCGTGACCTGATCGTGGAGCGGGGAGATGCGACGCCGCTGGGATGGATCACGCGCGACGATCGGTATGTGGAGAAGCTGGCCACGCCGGATGTGACGGTCGCGGATCTGATCGGCGATCTGGATCCGATCAAGGCCGCGAAGGGCGGGCACGATCTGGCCAGCGAGATGACCATGCACTACGGGCTGCTGCCGCGGGCGAATCGCGGGATCTTCGCGGTGAACGAGCTGCCGGATCTGGCGGGGAAGATTCAGGTGGCGCTGTTCAACATCATGCAGGAAGGCGATGTGCAGATTAAGGGCTACCCGGTGCGCCTGGAACTGGATGTGGCGCTGGTGTTCAGTGCCAATCCGGAGGACTATACCGCGCGCGGAAAGATCGTGACGCCGCTGAAGGATCGGATCGGGTCGGAGATTCGCACGCATTATCCGGAGACTCTGGAAGAGGGAATTGCGATCACGACGCAGGAGGCGTGGACGGAGAGGGAGCAGAGCGATACGACGGTTCCGCAGTATCTGCGGGAAGTGATCGAGCAGGTAGCGTTCACGGCGCGGGAAGACAAGAAAGTGGACAAGCGCAGCGGCGTGAGTCAGCGGCTGCCGATCTCGACGCTGGAGCTGGCGGTGAGCAACGCGGAGCGGCGGGCGCTGATTCATGGGGAGACGCGTGTGGTGCCGCGGGTGGGCGATTTATATACGGCGCTGCCGGGGATTACAGGCAAGCTGGAGCTGGAGTACGAAGGAGAGATGAAGGGCGCCGACACCGTGGTGCGGGACATTGTGCGCGGCGCGATCGGGAAGATCTTCGATCGCTACTTTGCCGATGTGAACACGCAGCAGATCGAGCAGTGGTTCAACCTGGGCGGGTCGGTGAAGATTTCCGATGCGCAGGCGGCGAAGGCGACGCTTGAGGAGCTGAAGCAGATCCAGGGATTGATGGAAAAGCTGGCTCCGCTGGGGGTGAAGGCGAGCGACGGGGCGGAATTTGTAACAGCAGCAGCCGAATTTCTGCTGGAGGGGATGTGCGCACACCGGCGGATCAGCCGCAACGAGGAGCGCAACTTCAGCGCGCAGAAGAAGGGACCGGACAAGCCGGAGCGGATGGAGCGTGCGGAGCGCAACGAGGAGCGGGAGTACGAACAGTGGCAGACAAGAAGGTCGAGGCGGGGAAGCTTTAACTAAGCCTGTAGCCGGTAGCTGGCAGCAAAAGCGGTTCCTTATGAAGAGCGTTCGGTACACGAAGTTCACGGGTGATCTGGCGAGCGAGATGAGCATGGAGGATCTGCTCAAGGCGCTGTCGGATTATCTGCTGGACTCGGGATTTCAGAATCCGTTTGCGGAGTTTCAGGACCTCGATCAGACGATGGAGGATCTGAAGGAGGCGCTGCGGCAGGCGCTGGAGCAGGGGGATGCGTTCGATGAGAGCATCCAGCAGAAGATCGATGAGATGGCGGCGGAGGGCAAGCTGGATGAGCTGATCGATAAGCTCGTGAAACGGCTGGAGCAGGAGAACTACATTTCGACGACATTGCCGCAACAGCAGGGACAGGTGACACAGCAGGCGGGGCAGATGGGGCAGGCACAGGACGCGCGATTCGAGGTGACGGACAAGAGCCTGGACTTTCTGGGATACAAGACGCTGCGGGATCTGCTGGGGTCGCTGGGGAAATCGAATTTCGGAAGGCATGATACGCGGCACTGGGCGACGGGCGTGGAAACCAGCGGCGGATCGCAGCCGTACGAGTTTGGGGACACGCTGAATCTGGATGTGACGGCGACGCTGAAGTCGGCGATAGCGCGTGAGGGACTGACGCTGCCGCTGAATCTGGAGTACAGGGATCTACAGGTCCATCAGAGCGAGTATCAGAGCTCGTGCGCGACGGTGGTGATGCTGGACTGCTCGCACTCGATGATTCTGTATGGCGAAGATCGGTTCACTCCAGCGAAGAAGGTGGCGATGGCGATGGCGCACCTGATTCGGACGCAGTATCCGGGAGATACGCTGTCGCTGGTACTGTTTCATGACTCGGCGGAGGAGATGCCGGTATCGCAGCTGGCGCGGGTCAAGGTGGGTCCGTACTACACGAACACGCGCGAAGGGCTGCGGCTGTCGCAGCGGATCTTGTCGCGGCAACGCAAGGACATGAAGCAGATCGTGATGATCACGGACGGGAAGCCGTCGGCGCTGACGCTCCCGGACGGGCGGATTTATAAGAATGCTTTTGGGCTGGATCCGCTGGTGGTGAGCGAGACGCTGGAGGAAGTGGCGCGGTGCAAGCGGCAGAACATCATGATCAACACGTTCATGCTGGCGTCAGACTTCGGGCTGGTGCAGTTCGTGCAGAAGGTTTCGCAGATGTGTCGCGGGAAGGCGTATTTTACGACGCCGGAGACGCTGGGCGAGTATCTGCTGATGGACTTCATGCAGAGACGGATGAAGACGATTCACTGAAGCGAGCCGAAGGCGGTTTGCGGAGAAGCGCTCGGCTAAAACGCGGTTAGCGATAAGACGTTAGGGAAAGCTCCAGGTTGTGGAGTGCTCAGCGTTCCGGCGAGGACGCCACATACTTCACATGGAAGCCGCGGGGGGATGGGCGGAAGCCGGCTTCCTGAAGAAACGGGGCCAGGAAGTGCTGATGGGCGGGTCGGCCGGCGATGGTGTCGATGAGGAGACCGCCGTGGTGGCGGGTTTCCGGAGTTTGTAACAGTTCCCGAGCAAAAATAGCGAGGAAGTGGGCGAGGTCGCGCGCGATGGCGCTGCGGTCCGGCTCGGCGAGCTCGTTTTCCGGTGGAAGGAAGACCTGGAGGGCGGGGTTGTTGCGGCGGAGATACGCGACGAGGGCACCGTTGCGCAGAATCACATTTGCTCCGACCGAGCGCGTGAGGGCGGTTGTGTTCTCGGGCGCGGCGGAGTCTGGTTCCGGCCAGCGGAGGATGCTGCCCCAGGGGTTGGCGGGATCCGAGGCTGCGAGGAGGATCATCTCCGGCTGGTGCGGCGTGGAGGTGCGCAGGGAGCGGAGGAGATCGACGGCGGCGGGCTGGGCGAACTGAGCGCCGCCGAGTCCGGCAACGAAATAGCCGCGACGGATGCGGCCCTGCGCTTCGAGGGCTTTAAGGACTTCGTAGATGGCTGAGAATCCGCCGGGGAGATTTTCCTGGGCGACGGTTTCGCGGGTGACGATGCCATAGCGCTGGAGGAGTTGCTGCGCGATAGCGTGGGACCATTCTGTTTGCTGTGCTGGAGTGCTGCGGTCTGGGCTGGGCACGAGAGTCCATCGGCCCTGCGCAGCGGGCGGGGTGGTTCGTCGCGAGCGGAAAGCGGGTTGGTTGTGGACGCGCTTGCCAGCGCGCGAGGGCTCGGGCCTGGCGATGAAGGCGCGCAGGGCGTGCAGCGTGTCGTTGGTGACGAGGCCGCGCCAGACCAGGGACCAGAGAGCGTCGACGGTTTCGCCGGGATAGCCACCGCCGATGGCGTCATGGAGATCGGTAAAGAAGGTTGCGCCTGCGTAGAGGAGGGTTTCGAGGATGCGTCGTTCGCGGGGCTGTTGCTCAGGTCCCACATCTCCAGCGGCAGAGATGTGGGGCACCCGGGTGGTTGGGGAGTGCAGAGGAAGAAGGCTGGCAATGCGGTCGGCGAGGTAGAGGGCGATGCGGCCGTCGTGCTCTCCGATGGGGTCGACGCCGCACCAGACGATTTCGCCGGAGGCGATGAGAGTATCGAGGTCGGCGGACGAGTAGCGGGCGATGCGGGCGGGGAGGATCTGGGATTCGAGCAGCGAGGCGGGCAGGGGCGTGCCCTGGAGGGAGTCGATAGTGTCGAGAAGAGCGTCGAGGCCACGGCGCTTTTGCAGGACGCCCTGCCAGTGAGTTTCAAAACGCGCGAAGAGGCGAGGCTCGGCGGGCTCAATCTCCTTCCGTAACCGTGACAGTGACTTATTGCGGATGAGACGGAGCGATTCGGCGTCGCAGTATTCGCGACCGGCGGATTGGGGGCGGAATCCGCCTTCGAGGATGCGGCCATCGTGGGCGAGGGTGCGCAGGGCAGCTTCGACAGGGGCGGCGTCGAGTCCGTAACGCGCGGCGACTTCACGGAGAGTGAACGGGCCATGAGTGCGAGCGTAGCGGCGGACGATTTCGAGAACGGCCGCGGCGACGGGCGCGAGAAGAGATTGGGGAAGGTTATCGGGGAGTTTGAGGTGGAGGGCGTCGCGATAGCGGGCTGCGTCCTCCACGGCGATGGATCGGGCCTGGCCTGTGATTTTAACGGGCACGACGCGGTGGGCAGCGACGAGGGTGTTGATCGATTTGAGGAGATCGGGGGTCGCGATGCGCTGCGCGATTTCGTCGCGAGAGAGGTCGCCGAGGCGGAGGAGCAGGTCGTGGAGTCCGTCGGCGGTGCGGACGCGCTGATTTTCGCCAAGGAACTGGAGGTTGGCTCCGACTTCGGAGAGGGCGACAGGGTCGAGGATCTCGCGGAGGTCGGCTTCGCCGAGGAGATCGGCGAGGAGGGACTGATCGATGGAGAGGGCGGCGGCGCGGCGTTCGGCGAGGGGCGCATCGCCGTCGTAGATGAAACTGCCGGTGTATCCGAACAAGAGCGAGGCGGCGAAGGGCGAGGGCTTCGGAGTGTCGACGACGTGGACCCGAATTTCGCGCTCGTCGATGGAGCGGAGGACGTCGGTGAGCGCGGGCATATCGAAGGAGTCGCGGAGGCACTCGCGATGGGCCTCGAGGATCATGGGGAAATCAGGGTAGCGAGAGGCGACTGCGAGGAGGTCGGCGGCGCGTTTGCGCTGTTGCCAGAGCGGGGCGCGCATCTGGAGGCGGCGGCGCGGAAGGAGCAGCGCACGGGCGGAGGCCTCGCGGAATTTGGCGGCGAAGAGGGCGGTGGAGCCGAGTTGGCGAACGACGAGATCCTGGGCTCGATCGGGTTTAGGGAGGAGGAGAGCGGATTCCGGTGGCGCATCGGTGTCGGGGAAGCGGAGGACGAAGCCATCGTCCGTGGACATCGACTCGACGTGGGGTCCTCCGGCGGCGAGAATCTGCGCGGCGGCAGCCATGGCCCAGGGAGTATGGACACGATTGCCGAAGGGGGTGAGGACGCAGACGCGCCAGTCGCCCAACTCATCGCGGATGCGTTCGATGACGATGGTGCGGTCGTCGGGAACCAGCGTTGTGGCGGCCTGCTGGTCGGTGAGGAACTGGAGCAGATTTTCGGCAGCCTGTGCGTCCAGGTCATGCTCGCGCACGAGGCGGCTGATGGCGGCGTTCGGGGGGAGAGCTCGGATTTCACGGACGAGAGCGCCGATGCGGCGGCCGAATTCAAGGGGGCGTCCGGCCTGGTCGCCGTGCCAGAAGGGGAGCTTGCCGGGCTGGCCGGGAGCGGGGGAGACGAGGACGCGGTCGTGAGAGATTTCGTCGATACGCCAGGTGGAGGCGCCGAGGGCGAAAACTTCGCCAACGCGGGATTCGAAGACCATCTCTTCGTCAAGCTCGCCGACGCGGATGGGCTTCTTATGTTCACCGGAGAGGAAGACGCCGTAGAGTCCGCGGTCGGGAATGGTTCCCGCATTGAGGATGGCGAGGCTTTTCGCGCCTTCGCGTGGAGTGAGGAGGCTGGTGTCGCGGTCCCAGGTGATGCGGGGGCGGAGCTCGGCGAATTCATCGGAGGGGTACTTGCCGGAGAGCAGGTCGAGGACAGCGTTGAAAGTGCTGCGCTGCAGCGAGGTGAAGGGTGCGGCGCGGCGAACGAGGGAGTAGAGGTCGTGCGAAGCGATGAAAGGCTCGCGCGGGGGCTGGCCTTTGAGGCGCGGTTCCGCGAGGGCTGGGGGATGCGCGACGGTGGCGACGATCTGCTGGGCGAGGACGTCCAGGGGATTACGGAGGATGGAGGTGGCCTCGACATGGCCTTCGTGCATGGCGCGGGTGACGGCGGAGCAGGCAATGAGGTCGGCGCGATATTTGGGGAAGATAATGCCTTCGCTGACGACGCCGACTTTGTGACCCGCCCGGCCGATGCGTTGCATGCCGGCGGCGACCGAGGGCGGGGACTCGATCTGAATGACGAGGTCGATGGCGCCCATGTCGATGCCAAGTTCGAGAGAGGAGGTAGCGACGACGGCGCGGATTTTTCCTGATCGGAGCTGGGTTTCGATTTCGGCGCGCTGGGCGGCCGCGAGGGAGCCGTGATGCGCGCGGGCGAGAGGGATTTCTTCGGGAGCCGCGAGATCGTTGATGAGGCCGGCGAGGCGTTCGGCGGTGCGGCGGTTATTGACGAAGATGAGGGTGGAGTTGCGGCGGCGGATGATGGCGAGGAGGCGGGGTGGGATGGTGGTCCAGATGGAGGCACGTTTGGCGGGGGAGTCAGGAGGGAGATCAGGCTCCGGTGCTTTGAGATCTTCAACCGGGACTTCCACTTTGAGCTGGAGTTGCTTGGGGGTGGTGGCGTTGATGATGGAGACGCGGCGTGGACCAATGGGCGCCGGTTCACCGATTGAAGATTCGCTTCCACCGAGGAAACGGGCGACTTCTTCCAGAGGGCGCTGGGTGGCGGAGAGGCCGATGCGCTGGAGGGGCTGCGCCGCGATGGCTTCCAGACGTTCGAGAGTGAGGGCGAGGTGGGCTCCGCGCTTGGTGGGAACGAGGGCGTGGATCTCGTCGACGATAACCGTGTCGACCGTGCGGAGGGATGAGGCGGATTCGGAAGTAAGGAGGAGGTAGAGGGACTCCGGTGTGGTGATGAGGATGTCGGCAGGATGACGGCGGAAGCGGGCGCGGTCGGTCTGCGGGGTGTCGCCGGTGCGGATGGCGATTTCAGGGAGTCGGAAGGGGACGTGGGCGAGGCGGGCGAGGGGAGCGATCTGCTGGAGCGGAGTCTGGAGGTTGCGCTCGACGTCGACGGCGAGGGCTTTCAGCGGGCTGACGTAGACGACGCGACAGACATTTTCTGCGGCGCGAGTTGAGTTGTTGGTTGCGGGAAGTGCGTGGAACAGGAGGCGGTTGAGGCACCAGAGGAAGGCGGTAAGGGTCTTGCCGGTACCGGTGGGGGCGAGGATGAGGGTACTTTCGCCACGAGCGATCGCGGGCCAACCGAGGCGCTGGGGGGCTGTGGGTTCGCCGAGGGCAGAGCGGAACCAGTCGCGGGTGACGGGATGGAAAAGGGAGAGCGGGTCCATCTGAATCCATCGTAGCGGGACCGGAGAAGGGAGAAGGTGGAGGGGAGAAGGTGGAAGGGAGAAGGAAGAAGGGGAAGCGAGAACGAATAGCGAGTTGCGACAGCCATGAAGCGGGTGGCTTCTCCCTTCAACCTTCTTCCTTCTCGCTCTAACGGATCGGCTTATACCAGACTGTTTTGGGGGCGAGCATGGTTTGCCAGTGGGAGTCCATGCGGGGTTGTTCGCTGAGGCCGAGGCAGAGGATGCCGTCGGAGGGGAGGGCCCGGTGCATGGTCAGGAGGACCTGGCGGCGGGTGTCCTGATTGAAGTAGATCATGACGTTGCGGAGGAAGATGACGTCGAAGGATTCCGGCAGGCCGATGGGTTGGCAGAGGTTGCGCTGCTGAAAGCGGCAGAGGCGTTTGATGTCGGGGTGAACTTCCCATTCGTCGCCGGTGCGCACGAAGTATTTCACCAGGAGTCGCGCGGGAAGGCCCCGATTCATCTCGATGCGCTGGTAGCGACCGGTGCTGGAACGCTCGACCATCTCCGCAGAGATGTCGGTGCCGAAGATCTCGATGCGCCAGGAGGCAAGGAGGGGAAAGTGCTCGCGGAGCAGGATGGCGATCGAGTAGGCTTCCTGGCCGGAAGCGCTGGCGGCGGACCAGAAGCGGAGGGTATGGGTATTGCGGCGGGCATCGATGAGCGCGGGAAGGAGGGTTTCGCGCAGGTAGTCGAAGGTGGCCGAATCGCGAAAGAAGCTGGTTTCATTGATGGTCATGGCCTCGGCGACGGAGCGCTCGAGGTGGGTGCCACCGGGAGAGCGGAGGGCAGAGACCAGCTGGCTGAGGGAATCGAAGCCGCGGTGGCGGAGAAGTCCCTGGAGGCGCGATTCGAAGAGGTAGTCGCGCGAGGGATCGACCTGATTGCCGGAGTTACGCATCACGACGGTGCGCAGGTACTCGTAGTCGAGGGTGGAGGCGCTCATCGGGCTGCGGCCTCCATGCGAAGCGGGGGCGTGGCGGTGGCGGAGCAGAGGCGCAGGATTTCGGCGGGGAGGGCGTCGAGGGGAAGGACTTTCGTGGCGAGTCCGGCATTGGTAACGGCGCCGGGCATGCCCCAGACCACGCTGGTGGCGGCATTCTGGGCCAGGATGGAGCCGCCGGCGGCGCGGATGGCGCGCGAGCCGTGGAGCCCGTCCGAGCCCATGCCGGTGAGAATGATGCCGAGGGTGCGGCCCGCGCAGACCTGGGCGGCGGAGCGGAAGAGAACGTCGACCGAGGGGCGGCAGAAATTTTCCGGTGGATCCTGATGGAGGCGGAGGCGGAGGTCGCGGAGGATTTCGAGGTGCCAGTCGCCCCGGGCGATGTCGATGACGCCGGGCTCGGCACGTGTGTCGGGAGCGGCTTCGCGGACGCGCAGGGGGCAAAGGGTGTTGAGGCGTTCGGCGAGGAGTCCTGTGAACAGGCGCGGCATATGCTGCACGATGACGATGGGCAACGCGAAGGTGGCGGGGATTTTGGGGAGCAGGAGTTCGAGTGCCGCAGGTCCGCCGGTAGAGACTCCGATGACCACGATTCTGGGCGGATACGCGCAAGCGGGGGGAAGAGAGGGGCGGGGCGGCTCGGCTGTGGGGGTGACCGAGCGGGGCTCATGCGGGAAGAGGGCGAAGATTTTGGGGAGCAGATCGTGGCTGAGGGGGCGACCCCTTCGCGGAGGTTGTGGGCGGAACCGGGTTTGGTGACGTAGTCGGTAGCGCCGCGGGCAAGGGCTTCGATGGTGATCCGTGCGCCGCGCGAGGTGAGTGTGCTGCACATGATGACGGGGACACGGCGGTTCAGCCGGCGGATGGCGGAGAGAGCATCGAGGCCGTTCATGCCGGGCATCTCGATGTCGAGCAGGACGAGGTCGGGTTGCACGCGTTCGAAAGTGGCGACGCCGTCCTGTCCGGAGGAAGCGGTGGCGACGATCGTGATGGAGGGCTCGGGTTCAAGGACCATACGCAGGAGGCTGCGCATGACGGCGGAGTCATCGATGTGAAGGATGCGGATCTTTCGCGGGGACGGAGCAGCGGGCGGGGAGATGGATGCGCGCGCCGGTGGGAGGGAGAGGGTCATAGCTCATCGACTCCCGCCATGCGCAGCTTATCGAAGAGGCCGGCGTCATCGAAGGGCTTGACGAGATACTCGTTCGCTCCGGCCTCGAGGGCGGCTTCGATGTGGTCGTTTTCGGCTTCGGTGGTGACCATGACAATCCGGGTGGCATCGAGGGAGGAGTCCGCGCGGGCCGCCTGGAGCATCTCGTAGCCGGACATGACGGGCATGTTCCAGTCGACCAGGGCTACGGCGAAGGGACCTTCCTCGCGAAGGCGGGCCAGGCCCTGCCTGCCGTCAACGGCCTCGACGACCTCGACGCCGTGTTCGGTGAAGAGGGAGTGGAGGTAATTGCGGATGAAGCGGGAGTCGTCGACGACCAGGGCGCGCATGATGCTCCTTTCCGCAGACCGCGGTCTTCAGGCGGGGAAGGCGCTGGCGAGGCGCATGGGGTCGAGGCGCTCGGGCTCGAGGCTGACGAGAAGGCGGTCTTTGAGCTTCCAGGCGCCGTCGAAGAGGGCCTGCCGGCGCGCGTCGAGGGTGGCGGGGTTGGGCTCATGATCGGCGTCGGAGACGTGGAGGACTTCGCCAACCGAGTCGACGAAGAGGCCGAACAAGCCGTCCGCCGTTCTCAAAGACCAGGACGTCCTCCGGCCGATTTTGCGGGCTCCATGCCGAGCAGGCGGCGCAGAGAGACGGCGGTGAGCACCTCGCCGCGATAGTGCACCAGTCCGCCCACGAAATATGGCGCCAGAGGAACGGGCTGGGTGGCCGGCTTGCCGAGGATTTCGAGGACGTGAGCGATGGGAATGCCGTAGAGCGTATCGCCGACGGATCACTGAGCAGACTTCCTGCATGGATGGAGCTTGGGCTCGATTCATCGGCAGGTTCCCTCCGCGGACAGGCGTTACTCCGTCGCATCGCCGTCGCGCACGTTCTCGAGAGGCGGAATAGAGGAGAGGCTGACGATCCCGGTGACCTTTTCGTGAAGGAGGACGATGCCATCGGCGGCGAGGCCGGAGCCGGCCTCCTCGAGCAGGCTTCCTCCGGTGACGTCGAGAACCTGGGACACCGATCATGCCGACATGGCGGCGGCCGTCGCGACAAACGACAACGGTGGTCTGCGCATCGGGATCGCTGCCGGAGTCGATGCAATCGGCGGCAGCATCGTCGAGCGGCAGCAACGCGCCTTCGAAGCGGAGGACGGGCCGGGAACCGGCGCGTTCGATGCGGGAGCGCGGGATGCGCTCGATGCGGACCACGGTTTCGAGGGGCAACGCGGCGCGGTGACTGCCGGCTTCGACAAGCAGGAAGTTCTGACGGCCGGCGCCCTTTTCGTCACTCTGGGTTTCTTCTCTTTCCGCGGAAAGGCCGACGTTGGCGTTCTGAGCGATCGCAGCCAGGGTTCAGGATGAGCGCCATTTCGCCGTTGCCCAGAATGGTGGCTCCGGCATAGAAGCCGATCTCGCGCAGGACGGCGGCCAGCGGTTTGACGACAATTTCCTCCGGATCGGCGAGGCCGTCGACGACGAGGCCGAAACGGCGGCCATCGGCGTTGAGGATGGCGATGTCGCAGGGGGTGCCGTTCTCCCGCGGAGACTGCTGGAGGAGCCGGTCGAGAAAGACCAGCGGCAGCAGGCGGCCGCGCAGGCGATAGAGGGCGGCGTTTTCGAGCCGCTCGATGCGGCTGTCGCTCTCCCCGGCGCTGAGATGAACCAGTTCGGTGAGGGCGGTCTGGGGCACGGCGAAGTTCTGCCCGCGGCTGCGCACGATGAGCGCGGGAATGATGGCAAGGGTGAGCGGAATGCGGAGGCGGAGGATGGAGCCCTGGCCGGTGCGGCTCTCGACGTCGACCTTGCCGCCGATTTTCTCGACATTGGTGCGGACCACATCCATGCCGACGCCGCGCCCGGAGACGCTGGTGACGGCCTCGGCGGTGGAGAAGCCAGGCAGGAAGATGAGCTGCAGGATCTCGCGCTCGTTCATCTGCTCGGCGCGCTGCGCGGGAACCAGCTGGCGCTCGACGGCTTTGCGGCGGATCTTCTCGATGCTCATCCCGGCGCCGTCGTCGTGGACTTCGACGATGACGTGGCTGCCTTCGTGGTAGGCGCGGAGGCGCACCAGACCTTCCGCCGGCTTGCCCTGCGCGATGCGCACGGCGGGCGTCTCGATGCCGTGGTCGATGGCGTTGCGAATCGAATGGGTGAGCGGATCGCGAATGGCTTCGAGCAGGCTCTTGTCGAGCTCGGTCTCCTGGCCTTCCATTTCGAGGCGGACTTTTTTGTCGAGGCCGAGAGCGAGATCGCGAACGAGGCGCGGGAAACGGGAGAAGACATGGCTGACCGGCTGCATGCGCGCTTTCATGACGGACTCGCGGAGATCGGCGGTAACCATATCGAGGCGGCGGCCGAGGAGGGCGAAGCCGGGGTCGGCGCTGGTGGTCTGCAGGATCTGATTGCGGGTGAGCACCAGCTCCCCGACAAGGTTCATCATGCGGTTGAGCAACTCGACGTCGACGCGCAGGGTCGAGTCCGCGGTGCTGGGAGCTGCCGGGGTTGGCTCGGCAGCCGGTGGCAATCGCTGCTCAGCGGGCGCCGCGGGAGCCGTGTTCCGAGGCGGTTGTTCGGCTTCCGCGTGCGACCCTGCCTCCCCGGTGTGAATCGAGGGAGGCGAACCCTGGTTTGCGGTCTGCGGCGTGCGCCTGCGCGGAGGCCGTGGCTTGTGCGAGCGGGTTGGATGTGCAGGCGCGGCAACGGCGGCCTGAACGAGGATTGGCGCTTCGACCGCCACCGCGGCTCCGCCTCGCTGGAGGGTTTCGAGGCGCTGGATCATCGCCGCGTCCTGCTGCTGGCTCTCGCCTTCGGCTCCGGTGGTTTCGATGCTGCGCAGAACGCCGCGCAGCGTGTCCATCAGGGAGAGCAGGCCGCTGACGATCTCCGGATTGGCCGCCAGCTTGCCGTCTCGCAGGAGGCCGAGCAGGTTCTCCCCGGCGTGCGACAGGGCTTCGAGGCGGCCGAAGCCGAGGAATCCGGTGGTGCCTTTGATGGTGTGCACGGCGCGGAAGATCTCCGCAAGCAGCTCCGTGTCGCCGGGATGGCTTTCAAGATCAGTGAGGGCGCGTTCCATGCGGTCGAGCCCTTCCTGACTTTCGAGCAGAAATTCGCGTGTCAGGTCGTCCACGATGGGTATATCGGATGGAGAGGGCAGAACTTGAGGGTTGTTGCCGGTGGGGTAAGAAGCGGTTAGCCTCAGAACCATGTTCGGGATCGATGAAGAAACGCTGCAGCATCTGCGTGAAGCCGCGGTTGCGGCTGCCGGGAACGCTTACGCGCCGTACTCGAAGTTTTACGTGGGCGCAGCGCTGCTGTTCGATGATGGAAGCGTGGTGACAGGCTGCAACGTGGAGAACATGTCCTATGGGCTGACCAGCTGCGCGGAGAGGAACGCATTGTTTCGGGCCATCAGCGAAGGCGGGGCAACGCGGAAGATTCGAGCGATTGCGGTAGCGAATCGGAACGGGGCGGCGAGCCCACCGTGCGGCGCGTGCCGGCAGGTGATGAGTGAGTTCGTCAGGGCGGATGCGGTAGTGACGTTTCCAGGAGAGAGTGGGCCGGAGACGATGCGTTTTGCCGAGACCTTCCCGTTTAGTTTTCGGCTGGAGGAGCGGCCGTGAGCGCGATGCATGCCGTGGATTTGATCCGAAAGAAGCGCGATGGCGAGGAACTGAGTGCGGGCGAGATCCGCTTTCTGGTGGAGGGTGCGGCACAGGAGACGATTCCGGAAGAGCAATTGTCGGCGTGGTTGATGGCGGTATTTCTGCGTGGATTGACGCTGACGGAGCTGGACACGCTGACGACGGCGATGCGTTTTTCGGGCGAGGTGCTGGATCATACGGGGCTGGGACGGAAGACCGTCGACAAGCATTCGACGGGCGGTGTGGGGGACAAGACGTCGTTCCTGGTGGCTCCGATTGCAGCGGCTGCTGGGTTGGCGGATCCGATGATCAGCGGACGCGCGCTGGGGCACACGGGAGGGACACTGGACAAGCTGGAGTCGATTCCCGGATACCGGACGGGGCTGTCGCTGGCAGAAATGCGCGGGGTACTGGAGAAGTGCGGCGCGTCGATTGTGGGGCAGACGAAGAACCTGGTGCCGGCGGACCGGAAATTGTACGCGCTGCGCGATCGGACGGCGACGGTGGAGAATCCGTATCTGATCTGTGCCTCGATCATGAGCAAGAAGCTGGCGGCGGGACTGGATGCGCTGGTGATCGATGTAAAGACGGGGTCGGGCGCATTTCTGCGCGATGAGGATCAGGCGCGGTATCTGGCAGCTTTGATGGTGGAGACTGGCGAGCGCGCGGGAACGCAGACGGTAACGGTGCTGACCGATATGAGCCAGCCGCTGGGGAGGATGGCGGGGAACTGGGTGGAGATTGCCGAGTCGGTAGAGTTGCTGCGCGGGGAGCGACCGGCGCTGAGCGAGGATTTGCGCGAGGTGTCGCTGATCCTGGCGGGATGGATGGTGTATCTCGGCGGGAAGGCGGCGAGCGCGGACGAGGGGCGGCGGATCGCGGAACAAAAGCTGATGGACGGGTCGGCGCTGCGGATCTTTCGCGAGATGGTCGGCGCGCAGGGTGGCGATGTGGACGCGATCGATGCGGGAATGGGGTTCCATCAGCCGCGGTACCGTCGGGAGTTGCGCGCGACGCGGAGCGGCTATTTTGTAGCAGCGGACTGCACAAAAGTGGGCTGGGCTGTGCAGCGGCTGGGGGCGGGACGGGAGCGGGCGGGCGAGCCGGTGGAGGCGCATGCGGGGCTGGAGATGCATGTGAAGCTGGGAGCGAAGGTCGAGGCGGGGCAGGTGCTGGCGACGCTGTTCGCGCAGGAGGAGGCGCGCTTCGCTGAGCCGGAGCATCTGCTGGCGCAGGCGGTGAAGATCGGCGATGCGCTGGTCGCTGCTCCGCCGCTGGTGCGCGAGATCATTTCCGCCGAGAACAAAGATTCTTATCTGAAAGGCAGCCGGTAGCGTCGAGCGCGCAGCCGGGACGGGATCGCGAATGGTGTTGCCGCGGGTCCGGTGCGAGGAAGAAAGTTTGTAGCCGATCTTTGGCGGGGACAGGGTAGGATTCAGAAAACATTCAGGAGAACGCATTGGGACGTTTCACGGGGGTGCTGGGACTGCTGACCATGCTGTTGCTGGCGTGGATCTTCTCGACCAATCGGAGGGCGATCCGCTGGCGGACGGTGGTATGGGGGCTGGGTCTGCAGATTCTCTTCGCGGTCTGTGTGGTGGAGTGGACGGTTGGGCAGAGAGTGATGCACGCAGCCGGCGGAGCGGTAAACCAGCTGCTGGCATATGCGTTTGATGGATCGACTTTTGTATTTGGTGATCTGGGCGCCCAGCACTCGAAGATCGGGAGCGCGTTCGGGACCAGCTTCTTCGCGTTTCAGGTATTGCCAACGATCATCTTCATCTCGGCGTTCTTTGCTGTTCTGTATTACCTGGGGGTGATGCAGCTGGTGATTCGCGGATTTGCGCGAGGCCATGCAGTGGACCATGAAAGTGTCGGGGGCGGAGAGCCTGAATGTGGCGGCGAGCATCTTCATGGGGCAGACGGAGGCTCCGCTGACGATCCGGCCGTTTCTGCCGGGGGCGACGCGCTCGGAGCTGATGACCATCATGACCAGTGGAATGGCGCACGTGTCGGGCGGGATCATGGCGGCGTACATCCTCTACGGCATTTCGGCGAGCAGTTTGCTGGCGGCGGTCATTATGACGGCACCGGGCACGATTCTGATTTCGAAGATGCTGGTGCCGGAGACGGAGAAGCCGGCGACGGAAGGCGTGGTGCATATCCCTGAGGATGCCGAGCATAAGGACGAGAATCTGATCGGGTCGATTGCGCGAGGGACGATCGACGGGGGGCGGCTGGCGTTTAACGTGGGCATCATGCTGATCTCGTTTCTGGCGTTGATTGCGCTGCTGAACGGGATTCTGGGCGGGATGCACAACTGGCTCGGCTATCATCACATTCCTTTCCCGCATTCGCTGGATGCGATTCTGGGATTCTTCTTTGCGCCGGTGGCCTGGCTGATTGGGATTCCGTGGCATGACGCGCCGGCGGTAGGCAATCTGCTGGGCACGCGGATGGTGCTGAACGAACTGGTGGCATACACGTATCTGGGAGCGCTGGCAAAAGGCGGGGCGCTGGCGGCACGGTCGGTGACGATTGCGACGTTTGCGCTTTGCGGATTTGCGAATCTGAGCTCGATCGGGATTCAGATTGGCGGCATTGGAGCGCTGGCGCCCAACCGGCGCAATGAGCTGGCAAAGCTGGGGGTGAGAGCGATGCTGGCGGGTACGATGGCGAATCTGATGTCGGCTTCGATTGTGGGGATCTTAATTAAGTAACCATGACTGATACTTCCTTTGAAAAGGCGGGTGCGGCGGCGGAGTTGGTGCTGTCGCAGGCAGAGTTACGGCCCCGAATTGCGATTGTTCTGGGGTCCGGGCTGGGGGCATTTGCGGAACAGCTGGAGGACAGGACTGCGATTCCGTTTGCGGAGATCCCGAATTTTCCGCGGTCGACCGTACCGGGGCACAGCGGCAAGCTGGTGGTGGGAAAGGTCGGCGGAGTGCCGGTCGCGGTGATGCAGGGACGCGTGCATGCGTACGAGGGATATAGCCCGGAGCAAGTGGTTTTTCCGGTGCGGGTGCTGGGGCGGATGGGCGTGACGCAGCTGGTGCTGACGAACGCGGCGGGCGGCATCAACGAAGGTCTGAAACGCGGTCAGCTGGTGCTGATTTCGGACCACATCAATTTATCGGGACGGAATCCGATTGCGGGGCCCAACGATGAACGCTGGGGGCCGAGGTTCTTCGATATGAGCGAGGCGTACTCGGGGCGGCTGCGGGAACTGGCGCACGAGGCGGCACGCGTGATGGAGTTTCGTCTCGATGAGGGTGTGTATCTGAGCTTGCTGGGGCCGAGCTTCGAGACGCCGGCGGAGATTCGGGCATTTCGGGGGCTGGGCGCGGATCTGGTGGGCATGTCGACGGTGCAGGAGACGATTGCGGCACGGCAGATGGGGATCGAGGTATTAGGCATCTCCTGCGTGACAAATTTGGCGGCGGGGATTCAGAAAGAGCCGCTGAGCCACGAAGAGGTAATGGAGACGGGGCAGGCGGTGGAGAAGCAGCTGGCTGAGCTGCTGACTCGGGTGGTGGAGATGGCGGCGGACAAGAGCGAAGGCGCGCGCCAATCGACAGGTGGGTAAGATCCTGGCTTTCCCATTTGCCAAAGGCAGTCAGATGTTGGGCACCCAGGGGCGAATCCATTCATTGTGTTGATGGGGTGGCCGATGGGGCTGCAGCGTGCTGGTCGTGCCAGTCGGGGACCGGGTCGGCGGACTTCTGCCAGGCGGCTACGTAGAGGTCGCGGAGCATGGAGGCTGCGGCGGCGAGGCGTTCGGCGGTGAACTGGCGGGATTCGGCGGTGCCGGTGCCATCGAAGGCGTGGGCTTTATCGAGTTGGTAGACCTTTTCGACATCGGTACCGGTGTGGCGTAGGTAGGCGAGGTATTCGTCCCACTCGTCGCCGATGGGGTGGAGGGGCGTCATGAGGGGCTGGACGTCGGAGGCACGGATGGCGGCGTCGACGAAGGTGGATTCGAAGAAACTGTGGATGTGGTGGTCGGTGGTGTAGCCGTGGGGATTGGGGCCGGTCCAGCCGTTGTAGTTGATGGTGACGTGGAGGGGCTGGGAGCCGTCGCCGACGTAGTGGCCGAGCCAGCCGGCGTAGAAGAGGATGGCGGCTTCGACGGGTTTGGTTTCGCGATGTTCGGCGGAGAGGGTGCGGTAATCGCGCAAGGCGGACTTCAGGCGTTCCCAGACTTCGCTGGTGATCCAGGGCTGGAATCCGACCTTCTCGGGGCGGAGGACGGCGGCGCGGTCGGGGTGGGAGGCGATGTAGTCGTAGAGATCGCCGATGTACTGGTAGCGCTGGCGGGGCAGGGTTCCGATGAGGTCCGCGTATTCGAGGTCGATGAAGTGGTCGGGGGCCTGGGACGCGCTGAGTTCGGGCTCGGCGCGGGAACGCCAGCGATCGGGTTCGGGGCCGAGATATTCAATTTCATCGATTGCCTTCGCGGTTCGCATAAAGGCCGGCATGTCCGCGGGAAGAGACTGGGCGGCGAGGCGATTGATGATCTTGTGCCCTTTGCTGCCCCAGGCGAAGGAGGGAGGGACGGCGAGGAGGGGGAGCAGAGAAAGGAGCAGCAGAGCGCGAGGGGGTTTCATCAAGGGTGAGTATAGCGGGGCACGGAGCTGTGAGGCCGGAGCGAGAAGGAAGAAGGAAGAAGGGAGAAGGGAGAAGGAAGAAGCGAGAAGGAAGAAGGGAGAAGCGAGAAGGGAGAAGGAAGAAGGGAGAAGGAAGAAGCGAGAAGGAAGAAGCGAGAACGCTTATTTCGAGTGCTTGTCCTGGAAACCTCGGGCGCCCACCAGGCTGAAGGCAGTAATGCCCGCGAAGAAGATGAACAGGGACGCGAGGTTGTTCGGCGAGACGTGGCCGGCCCGGAAGAGCAGGTAGCCGATGGCGAGGTTGAGGAGGGCCCACAGGACGTTGACGGTGGGGGACGAAAGTCCTTTGCCGGGCGGCTTGGCGAAAGGCGTGGGGAAGCGGTCGCCGGAGATGCCGTGGACAAAATGCGGGACAAAGTTGGCAAGGAACATTCCCGCGAAGAAGCAGGCAAGGTAGTTGTACCAGGACATCATGCGATCAGCCTACAGCGGATCGCATGATGGTGTGCGGGGTACTCCCTCTTCGCGGTTCCCGATCTCCAAAAGAAGAGGCGTGGAGCACCCGGGGAGCAGGCTGATATTCTCTCGGGCATGCACATGCGTTCATGGTTCTGCATTGGTCTGGTGGTCGGTCTTTCCTTCACGGGTAGCTCTGAGGCGCAGAGCGCGCAGCCTTTGTCGTCGCAGGAAAAGGCGATGGTGGCGTACATCGACAGCCACACAGCGGAGGCGAATGCGCTGCTGGAAAAGCTGGTGGACATCAACAGCGGGACGCACAATCTGGAAGGCGTGCGGGCGGTGGGAAAGATCATGATGGCTCAGCTGGAGGGACTGGGGTTCGAGACGCAGTGGATCCCGATGGATCAGGTGGAGCGAGCCGGGGTGCTGGTGGCGGAACACAAGTGTGCGCTGGGGGAAAAGAAGTGCGGGAAGCGGATGCTGCTGATCGGGCACATGGACACGGTGTTCGAGAAGACGAGCCCGTTCCAGAAGTACACCGTGCGCGGCGATACGGCGACGGGGCCGGGCGTGAACGACATGAAGGGTGGCCTGGTGGACATGCTGTACGCGCTGAAGGCGATGCAGGCGGCTGGCGTTCTAAAGGATGCGGAGATCACGGTAGTGCTGAGCGGCGATGAAGAGGCGCATGGCGAGCCGGCGAGTATCTCGCGGCGGGACATGATTGCGGGAGCGCACCACAGCGATCTGGCGCTGGAGTTTGAGGGGACGCCGCGGATCGATGGGGTGTTCTACGGAAGCGTGAGCCGGCGGAGTTCGATTACGTGGCATTTGAAGACGACGGGGGAGACGGGGCATTCGTCGGGAATTTTCAACGAGCGGATGGGGTACGGGGCGATCTATGAACTGGTTCGGATTCTGGATGCTTTCCGGACTGAGCTGCCGGAGCCTTATCTGACCTTCAATGTGGGGATGGTGGCGGGCGGAACACGGATCGACGTCGACGCGGCGGGGAATAACGCGACGGCGACGGGGAAAGATAACGTGATTCCGCCGGTGGCGTACGCGAGCGGAGATATCCGGACGATCTCCAACGAGCAGACGGAGCGGGTGGAGAGGAAGATGGAGGCGATTGTGGCCGAGCATCTGGCGAAGACGGGGGCGGCGATTGACTTCGGGGAGGGGTATCCGGCGATGGCGCCGACTGAGGCGAGCCGAGCGCTGCTGAAGATGCTGAACGGCGCGAATGCGAGCCTTGGATTTGGCATGATGCCGGAACTGGATCCGATGAAGCGGGGCGCGGGGGATATTGCGTTTGTGGCGGGGATTATTCCGGGGCTGGCAGGCGTGGGGGCGACGGGCGAGGGGGCGCATGCGCCGGGGGAGACGCTGGATTTATCGGCGCAACCGATCAACACGAAGCGGGATGCGGTGTTGATGTATCGGCTGACGCAGGTGGCGCAGGGGGAGGATCTGGCGAGGTCCAATTAGCATCGGGGCAAATTAGAATCGAGCCATGGCTGACACCGTGGATTCGTCACTGGCTTCAGAGGGCGTGCTGGCGCGTGCGCGCCGGATCAAATTGTTTTTGATGGATGTGGATGGGACGCTGACCGATGGGGGCGTGTGCCTGATCTCGACGGTTGCGGCGGAAGGGGGCGGCGATGCGGCGGTGTCGGAGATGAAGATTTTCGACGCGCATGATGGGCAGGGGCTCTCGCTGGCGCACACGATGGGGATCCAGACAGGCTTTATCACCGGACGCTCTTCGCCTGCGGTAGCGCGGCGCGCGAAGGAACTGCGGGTGACGTTTGTTTATCTGGGACAGGCGAAAAAGACGCAGGCCTTTGAAGAATGCATGCAGAAGGCGGGGGTGCGTGCGGAGGAGGTCGCGTATTTAGGCGACGATCTGCCGGATATTCCACTGGCGCAGCGGGCTGGGTTGGCGGTGTGCGTTGCGGATGGTGCGCCGGAGCTGGCAGCTGTTTGCCACTACACAACGCGGAGGCCGGGGGGACGCGGTGCGGCGCGCGAGGTGATCGAGCTGATCCTGAAAGCGCAGGGGCGGTGGGAAGAGGCGGTTCCTCTGGCGCTCGCGTGAAAGGGCGCAGCCTGGAGCTGGCGCTGGCGCAAGATGCGACCGAGTTCGCCGAAATTCTTGCAGGGAGTGTTGTGTGACTTACGTCCTGGAGAAAGAGCTGTTCATTCCAAAGGCGCGGGATGAGGTGTTTGCGTTCTTTGCGGATGCTTTCAATCTGGAGCGAATCACGCCGGCGTTTTTACAATTTCACATCGTGACGCCGGCGCCGATTGCGATGCATGCGGGGACGCTGATCGAGTATGAGCTGCGGCTGTATGGGGTGAAGTTTCGCTGGCGAACGCAGATTACGGCTTTCGAGCCGCCACTCTTTTTTGTGGATGAGCAGATGAAGGGACCGTATCGGCGATGGGTGCATCGGCATGATTTCGAGGAGGCGCGGGGTGGGACGCTGATGCGGGATCGGGTGGAGTATGCATTGGGGTTTGGCCCGGTGGGTGCGATGGCGCACATGATCTTTGTGCGGCGATCGGTGGAGAAGATCTTCGCGTATCGGAACGAGGCGATCGGGGAGCTTTTCGGTCGTCGTTAGACGCCGCCGTCGAAGATTTTCTTGCTGAGGTAGCGTTCGGCGGAGTCGGGGATGAGGGTCGCGACTCGTTTGCCGGGACCGAGGCGTTCAGCGAGCTGGACGGCGGCGTGGACCAGGGCTCCGGAGCTGGAGCCAGCGAGCACCCCTTCTTCGGCGGCGAGACGTTTGACCATGGTAAACGCATCTGTATCCGTGACTGCGACAATTTCGTCGGCTACGGAGCGGTCGAAGGTCTTCGGAATGAAGGAGACGCCGATGCCTTCGACTTTATGGGGACCGGGGGCGCCTCCCTGGAGGATGGAGCCCTGGGTTTCGACCGCGACGGTGAGGACGTGCGGGTTCTTTTCTTTGAAATAGCGGGCGATGCCGGAGAAGGTGCCGCCGGTGCCGACGCCGCCGACGAAGGCGTCGATGCGGGCTTCCATCTGATCCCATAGCTCGACGGCGGTGGTGTCGTGGTGGAACCGGGGGTTGGAGGGATTCTCAAACTGGAGGGCGGCCCAGACGTTGGGGTTGGATCGGGCGAGCTCCTGGGCGCGGCGGATGGCGCCGGCCATGCCTTCGGTTTCCGGAGTGCGATGGACTTCGGCGCCGAAGCCGCGCATGAGCGCGCATTTCTCTTCAGCGAAGCCTTCAGGGACGAAGAGCACGACACGATAGCCGCGGTTGACGCCCACGAGCGCGAGTCCGACACCGGTATTGCCGGCGGTGGCTTCGGTGATGATGGAGTCTTTGTGGAGAAGGCCGCGGCGTTCGGCATCGAGGATCATGCCGAGGGCGGCGCGGTCCTTGACGGAACCGCCGGGGTTGAGGAACTCAAGCTTGACGAAGAGGGCAGCGGAGTTGGGGGTGGGGAGGCGGCGGAGCTCGAGGACGGGAGTCTGGCCGATGAGGGCAGTGATATCGGAGGCGGTGCGCATAGGACGGTTCAGGGTACAGGGTATGGCGGGACGGAGCAAGGCGAGGGGAGGAAGGTTTTCATGGCGCCGCGCGCGATACCCCGATCCCAACACAGGGCACGTGAGGTTCCCGGAAATGTACCAACGCCGGAGGTGCGGGCGCGGATTACTGGGGATTGGGGGTCGTT
This sequence comes from uncultured Acidobacteriaceae bacterium, assembly GCA_963796895.1. Taxonomy (GTDB): domain Bacteria; phylum Acidobacteriota; class Terriglobia; order Terriglobales; family Acidobacteriaceae; genus Palsa-343. The sequence goes on along the minus strand of CAWCNN010000006.1, from coordinate 355,309 downwards.
TCGGCCGCTACGCGGGTTTTGCCGGGATGAAGAGGCCGCGGGTAGTAGCCGGTACGGGTGCGGACGTAAAGCCTGCCGTGGTGCGGAGCTTTGGCTTCGACGTGCACGGTGCGATAACCGCCGAGACTGGCCGGTTTAGAGGAGTGGTAGCCGATGGTGTATTGGTTACGGATATCGCGAGCGACTTCGCCGGCAATGACGTCGACGTCGGAGAGGGATTTGGGGAAGAAGGCGAGACCGCCGGTTTCGTCGGAGAGGAGCTGGAGGGCGCGCTTGGCGCGGTGCGCTTCCTGGCCGCGGTCATCGTCCCCGAAAAGGAGACCGATGGAGTAGATTACGGGGCCGCCGAGGTCCTGGACGCGGCGCACGGTCTGTTCAAGATTGAGTGTGGAGGCGTTGTCATCGCCGTCGGTGATGATGAGCAGGACCTGCTTGGTGCGGCGGGCGCCCTGGGAGAGTTGATCGGCCGAAGCGACGACGGCATCGTAGAGGGCGGTGCCGCCGCGGGACTCGATATGCGAGAGACCGGCGCGGAGCTTATTGATGTCAGAGGTAAAGTCCTGGTCGAGGAAGGCCTCGTCAGAGAAATTGACGATGAAGGCTTCATCCTGGGGATTGGAGGCGCGGACCAGGTCGAGTGCGGCGGTATTGACGGCGGCGCGTTTGTCGCGCATGGAACCGGAATTGTCGACGAGAATGCCGAGAGAGATGGGCACGTCGGAGTGGGAAAAGGAGACGATCTGCTGGGGTGAGTTGTCCTCGAATACGTGGAAGTCGTCGCGGTTGAGGTCCTGGACGAGGTGGCCGTCCTGGTCGACGACGGTGCAGGCGAGGACGACTTCATCGACGTCGCGAGTGAGAGTATAGACGCCTTTATTGCGCTTGATCTCTTCAGCGGTGGAGTTGGGATTGGGGTGCGAAGGGCTGACGGCAGCGTTGTCGGCAGCGTCGGGGGAGACGATGGGGTCGTGGTCCACGTCGAGAGGCGGCTGGGATTCGGGGAGCTGCGGACTCGGGATGGCGGCGGGCACAGCCGGGGCGGGCTGAGCGGTCTGCTGGGCAGGCGCCGATGACTGCGCGAAGAGGCTCAGGGGCAGGGCGACGATCAGGGAGCAGAGGAGAAGTCGGAAATTACAGCTGGGGCGCATAGAGTCCGGCACGAGCATTTACATATAAGTTGCGGCCAACCCGGCGGAGGCTGCAACCCAATCTACAATTTACGCCATTTTTGGCAAGGCAGTCAGGGTTCAGCGGATAGCGGTAAGGGACCGGGCGCGGGGGAAAGCTGACAGGAGCGATGAACGTCATTGCAGGGGGGCGTAGTAACCGGCCCGCGCGTGGACGGTGAGTTGGGGCAGGCCCGGGGGCGGAGACAGTTTCACCTTGACCTTGCGCCATTTGCCGTCCATGCGTGGGTCGTTGGTTTTGTAGCCGAGGACATATTCGTTGCGCAGCTCGGCGCTGATACGGGTGGCGATGTCGCCCATTTCCGAAAGGTCGTCGACGCGGAAGAGGCGTCCGCCGGTGTCGCTCGATATGTCGTTGAGAAGCATGGGGCCATTGCGTTCTTCGACGGTGGCGGCCTCAGGGTCGAAGATGCCGATGGAGTAGATCTGAGTGTCGGCTTCTTTGACCGCGGCGCGGACCTCATTCTCGGTGTAGCGGCTGTTGTTGTCGCCGCCGTCGGAAACGATGAGGAGGGCCTTGCGCGGGTACTTCGCCTGTTTCATTTTTTCCAGTCCCATATAGATGGCGTCGAGCAGGGCGGTGCGATGACTGGGCTGGACGGTGGCGAGGCGGGCTTCGACGTCATCGGGCGAAGAAGTGAAATCGGTGATGAGGACGGGGCGGTCGTTGAAGCCGATGACGAAGAACTCGTCCTCGGGATTGGAGGTTTTCATGAACTGGAGAACGGCGCCGCGGGCGCGGACGACCTTATTGCTCATGCTGCCGCTGAGATCGAGGATGACGCCGATGGAGACTGGGGCGTCATCGCAGGCGAAGGTACGGATGGCCTGCTGGTGATTGTCCTCGAGGACGAGGAAATTTTGTTTCTCGAGGCCGGTGACGAGGCGATCCATGGGATCGGTGACGGTGAGGGGGATGAGGACGAGGTTAGTATCGACGCGAAACTGAATGCCGGTGCGCAGGCTGGCGCCGGGGGTAAGGGGAATGGAGGGATCGATTTTTTTGGCGACGGGGGGCGGGGTCGGGATATGGACCGAATCCAGGGGATTGGTAGGATTGTCGGTTCCCGGAGTGTCCTGCGCAAAGGCGGGAGCTGCGAGGGACAGAAGGAGGGGAGCGAGCAGGAGTAACAGCAGCGGAAAGCGCCGGGCAGGAGAAGAAACCCGAAGGTGTCCCGAAGATGCCTTACCACGTTCGCGCCCAGCAATGGACGCCATGGCCTTACCTCTCGTTTGTCGATACTGGCACGATTGAGGGGCGTTCTGCAATAGCCAATCGCGGGTTGGGACAAACCAATGACAATTGCGGAAGCCCCTGGAATGCCGTCGCGGAGTTAGATGCAGAAAGACAGGGAGAAGGGAGAAGGTGGAAGGGAGAGGGCAGCAGCGGCGGATTGCGGTTCGCGGAAAGGGCTCACGATAGAATCGGGTGAATCGATACTTCTTATGGCTCGTATTTATCCGTTTCGCGCTCTGCGTTACAACCTTGCCCGAGTGGCCCCTCAGGATGTCGTCACGCAACCCTACGACAAGATCACGCCCGCGATGCAGCAGGCGTACTACCAGCGCAGCCCGTACAACCTGTGCCGGATCATTTTGCGGATGCCGGAGCTGTTCGATCAGGAAGGGGATCTGTACGCGAACGCGGCGCGGGATTTTCAGGCGTGGCGGAAAGAGGGGATCCTGGAGCAGGAGGGGCAGCCATGCGTATTTGCCTATGCGCAGCGGTTTGCGGAGCCGGGTAGGCCGGGGACGGTGAGGGAGCGGCGGGGATTCATCGCGCTGGGAGAGTTACACGATTACAGCCGTGAGGTGGTGTTCCGGCATGAACAGACGCTGACGAAGCCGAAGAGCGACCGGCTGAATTTGTTGCGCACAACGCGGGCGCATTTTGGGCAGATCTTTATGCTCTATTCCGACCCGGCGCAAAGCGCGGAAGAGGTGCTGTTCGGGGGTGGTTCAGCGGGCGAGACGCTGCCGGATATTGAAGTGACGGACGAATATGGGGTCGTGCATCGGGTGTGGAAGGTGACCGATCCGGCCAGGATCAACCTGGTGGCGACGGCGATGGAAGACAAGAAACTGATCATCGCCGATGGGCATCATCGGTACGAGACGGCGCTGAACTATAAGAAGGAGCGCGGGCTGCCCGGGGATGGGGAGGGGTGCGAGCGGATGAGCCTGGGCCTGCCGCAGCCGGTGTATGCGGAGGCGGCGACGATGATGACGTTCGTCAACATGGATTCGGAGGGGCTGGTGATTCTGCCGACGCACCGGGTGGTGTTCGGGCTGGCTGGATTCGATGCGGCGCGGATGCTGGAGGTAGTGCGGCCGTACTTCGCAATTGAGGAAGTGGAGAGGAACAGGGTCCAGGATGCAGGGTACAGGGTGCAGAGATCGGATGGGGGTTCGGGAACATCTTTCATTGCCGTAACAGCGAAGGGATGGTTTCTGCTGACGGCGAAGGCGCAGCCGGTTGCGGAGGCGCTGAAGGGAATCTCGGTGCGGCAGCGATCGCTGGACGTGATGCAACTGCATGCTCTGGTGCTGGAGAAGCTGCTGGGAATTTCGCCGGAGGCGATTCGGGATCAGACGCACCTGAGGTATCTGCGAGACGGGGCAGAGGCAGCGGATCAGGTGGCGCGGGGCGAAGCCAACGTTGCTTTTCTGATGAACCCGGTAACGATGGAGCAACTGCGGGAGGTGGCATTCGCGGGCGAGGTGATGCCGCAGAAGTCGACGGACTTTTATCCGAAGCTGCTGAGCGGTCTGGCGATCTATGCGATGGATTGAGGTGGCGGGCGCGCTGGCGATAGCTGCCACGTTAGTGACAGGGCAGCAGCAGGGGCCGCCGGCAGTGCCGCCGCCGCCGGCGCAGTCGGCTCCAGTGCCGCCGGTTCCGGCGCCGGTGGGTCCGCCGCAGGTGCAGCCTCCGAAGTTTGTGGCGGTGATTGATGCGGCGCACGGAGGCAGCGATATTGGGGCGCGGCTGGGCAATGATCTACAGGAAAAGAGTGTGACGCTGGGGCTGGCGGGGCGGTTGCGCTCGACGCTGCGCGCGCGCGGGATCGACGTGGTGATGACGCGGACGGCGGATGTGAATCTTTCGACTGTCGACCGCGCCGAGGCGGCGAACCATGCGCAGGCAGCGGCATGTCTGACGATTCACGCGACGGCGACGGGGAGCGGAGTGCATCTGTTCACCTCGTCGCTGACGCCGACGGCGAAGGGCCGGTTCCTGGCGTGGGAGACGGCACAGTCGGCGTATGTGACGCAGAGCATGAAGCTGGAGTCGGAGATCAATACGGCGCTGGCCCATGCGGCGATTCCGGTGACGCTGGGGCGGGCGTCGGTGGCGCCGATGGACAGCATGACGTGCCCTGAAGTTGCCGTGGAGGTGGCTCCGCTGGTGGCTGGGCAGGTAACGACGGCGAAGTCGGTGACGGATGTGAGTTATCAGAAGCAGATCGTGGACGCGGTAGCGGCGGCGCTGGAGCAATGGCGCAGCGACTGGAAAGCGGAATGATCTCGAAGTTTCAGAAGTATCTGTTTTTCGCGATGCTGGTGGGGTGCGTGGCGATGGCGGCGTTTCTGATCCGCCTGCGGAATCGGGCGCAGGACCGGCTGGCGGCGCAGGGGCTGGCGGCGCCGACGGAGATGGCGGAGACGGCGACCAGCGCGCAGAAGAAGGTGACGCTGTACGTGCCGAACGACCTGGACGATTCGCTGATCGCGGTGGAGAAGAGCATCTCTTTGCCGCAGGACAGGAATGCGGAGGCGAGGGTGATTCTGGAGAGCCTGTTCGAGGCCTATGGCGCGGCAGGCTCGACGCATCCGATGAAGGTAACTACGGGGATCGACGATGTGTATTTCCTGCCGATTCCGCAGGGCAAGGATGGGACGGGGGGCGGAGAACTGGCGGTGGTGGATCTGAGCGGAGCGCTGTCGACGGCGCAGCCTTCGGGGATCGAGCCGGAGACGCTGACGCTGCTGTCGATGATCGCGACACTGCACGCGAATCTTCCGGGTCTGACCGAGGTGCATTTCCTGATCGATGGACAACAGCGGGCGACGCTGGCGGGACATGCGGATCTGACGCGGACCTATCTGGCGGGGGAGGGACCCACGGTGCAGCGTGTCGGGAGCCTGGAGCAGGGAGCAGGGAGCGAGTCAGCGAGTCAGCCGCTATGAAGATCGGGGTATTTGATTCGGGTTTTGGGGGCCTGACGGTGCTGCGGGCGTTGCTGCAGAGGGCTCCGGCGGAGTACGTCTACCTGGGGGACACGGCGCGGCTCCCATACGGGGCGAAGTCGCGCGCGACGGTGGCGCGGTATGCGGTATCGAGCGCGAAGTTTCTGGTAGAGGAACAGGGTGCGGAGTTCCTGGTGATTGCGTGCAACACGGCCAGCGCGCTGGCGCTGGATGCGATTCGCGAGGCGGTGGCGGTTCCGGTGCTGGGTGTGGTGGAGACGGGGGCGAACGCCGCAGAGGCGAGCTCAACGACACGAGATGTGTTGGTGATCGCGACGGCGGCTACGGTCGAAAGTCATGCCTATGCGGCGGCGTGTGCGGAGAGGAAGTTGCGCGCGATTGAGAAGGCGTGTCCCCTGCTGGTGCCGCTGGTGGAGGAGGGATGGATCGATCATCCGGTAACGGCCGAGGTCTTGCGGATCTACATGGCGGAACTGATGGGCCAGGCGCGCGAGGCGGGTTTCGATGCGGACACACTGGTGCTGGCGTGTACGCATTATCCGCTGCTGCGGGCGGAGATCGAGAAGGCTGTGCCGGAGAAGCTGAAGGTGATTGATTCAGCCGAGGTGACGGCGGACCAGGTGGCGGCGCGGTTGAAGCCAGGGAATGAAAGGGGCGCGACTGCGCAGTTCTTTGCGACGGATTCGGTAAAGAAGTTCCGGGCGCTGGGGAGCCGGTTTCTGGGGCGGGAGATCGACGGGGTGGAGCTGGTGGATCTGGAGAAGCAGGGAGTCACCGGCAGCCGGAAGCCGGGGTGAGTCGAACAGCGCCCGGCTGCCGGGGTTACCTCGTTTGAATGAACAGCAACTACTGGGGCCGTTGTTCCAGCGAGGGATCTGGTTGAGGATTCGCTGGCGCCGGTGAGCCGACGGAGCGGGTGGTCGTCAGGGACAGCGGCTGCTGCAGCGTGAAATTCAGCAGGGTTTCTGCGGGAATCTTCACCTGATCGCCGCGAGTGGCGGCATTGATGCCGGTACCGGCTCCCGCGCCGGCGATGGCACCAATGGCAGCGCCTTTACCCCCGCCAGCGAGCGCGCCGATGAGGGTACCGAGGAGGGCGCCGCCGCCTGCTTTCTCTGCGGTGTTTTTGCCGCGAGCCTTGCCCTGCTGGGAGAAGGTGTCCGTCACGATGGAGATATGGCGGCCATGGGTGTCGAGGCTGGTGAGTTCGAGAGCCAGCAGGGAACTGCCCTTGAAGTGGGTAGCGTCTTTGGCATCCACGATGCGACCGAGCACAGGGGTGCCGCGCGGTGCGACGATCATGCCATCGCGGATGAGGTCGGCAGCAAGGGTCGCATGAAAGGTGTCATCGGGCTGGGCGGTTGCGCTGTCGAGGGGGTCGGTGATTCGGACGGGGATTACGGTTCCAGCCTGGAGAGTAACCGTGCGGGCGACCGGTTGGGGCGGCGGCGGCGGAGTCGGTGGCGGAGTGGAGGCCTGCGGCGGTGGCAAAGCGGCGATGGCGTTGTTATCTGCAGGAGGAGGAGGGGGCTGATCGCGAACCGCATGGTAGGCCTCAGCATGACGCGAGCCATCGTGGTGCGAGTCCCGGCGGGTGTGGGAGCGGGGCGCTGCGTGCGGCTCGGGTGCGGGGCTGGGCTGCGGCGCAGGGGGGATGACGGGGGACGTCGCGGAGGCAGTCTGGGGCGGAGGAAGGACGGTGAGGTTGTTGACAACGGTTCTCACCCCGGGGATTGAGCCGGCGTCATTGCCGGCAAGCGCGCGCGATGCGGGGTCGGCGGCAGTTCCGCTGAGGGTGACGACGCCATTATTGACAGCGGCCTGGATGTCCTGGCCGGATAGAGCGGATTCAGCCTTCAGTTTTGACTGGACGGACGAAGAGAGCTGCTGATCGGAGGGCGGAGAGGCCTGCCGGCTGCAGCCGGAATCGACGAGGAGCAGGAGAGCAAGCGCAGGGGTAAGGAGGAGGGTCTTTCTCATTGTGATTCCTTTCCGGTCGCGCCTTGGGAGAATTCGTTATGGAACCTTCGGGCGCGAGGGTGAACCGGTATATAACCGGTGTAGAGGATTAGACGTTCGGAGGAATGCGGCAGCGTCAGAAAACGTGGCTGCATCAGACTGAGAGTGGCTGGGACGACACGGTTTGAGCAAGATGCGGGTGCGGCGGTTCGGCCACAGAACGGCGCGCCAGGTTGGATGCGGGTTGGATTTGTTTGCAGCGACCGAGTTGAGCCAGTACCATTACATTCGGCGGAATCCGGTTTATTCCTAAGGAGATAAAGTCATGGCAGAAGAGAAGCAGTCCAGCGGGTTCAGCTGGTTTCTTGCAGGTTTGGGTCTTGGTGCTCTGATTGGTGTGCTGTACGCGCCGAAGGCTGGGAAAGAAACGCGCGAGGAACTGATGAGCAGCGCGCGTGAGGGCACCGAATACCTGAAGCAGAAGAGCCGCGATGCGGCGGACTCGATGAACGATCTGGTGGATCGCGGGAAGACCCAGGTGAACGAATACGTAGGCCGCGGCAAAGAGTATGTGGAGCGAGGCCGCGCGCAGTGGGACGAGTTCGTGAACCAGGGGCGCCAGTTTGTGGGCGATCAGACGGGGCGGGTGTCGGCGGCGGTTGACGCGGGGCGACAGGCGTACCAGAGCAGCACCTCGACAAATCAGGAAGGCGTATAGAGCGGCGCGGCGCGATAGCCGCTGCACCCAGCGTTGGGCAGATAGCTGTCCTGTGCATTGACAGCGAGCCGGGACGACGATCCCAGCAGGGGAGTCAGGCATGCCTCACAACATTCCGGAGTGGGTCTACATCACCTTTACGGCGGTAACGGCGCTGGGTGTGATGATGCAGGCGTTGGTGCTGCTGGGCATGCTGATCGCGCTGAAGGGTGCGCTGAAGCGGGTGAACGAGATCTCTGCCAAGGCGGAAGAGATTGCGGTGCCGGCGTTCGAATCGACTCGCGACCTGCTGAAGGACATTTCGCCGAAGGTAAAGGTGGCGGCGCAGAATCTGCTGGAAGTGAGCGAGACGGCAAAGGAAGTGGGCAATACGGCGCGCGCCGAATCCGCGCAGATGGCAGTGGCACTGAACGATGTGCTGGCGCGTGCCTCCGTGCAGGTGGATCGCGTGGACGAGATGGTAACCGGCACTCTGAACAGCGTGGCCCATGCGACGTCAACGATGCAGAGGGCGGTATCGGGGCCGGTGCGGCAGGCGGGGGCGGTGCTGAACGGGCTGCGGGCGGGATTCGAGGCGCTGCGCAGGAAAGAGCGCGAGGCTCATCCCGAAAATGGAGTTCATGCATCCGCCGATGGCGATCATTTCTCGTAGAACAGCGCGGGACCTGATCCGGTTATAGGCCACGTTTTTCGAGCCGGTCGGGTTCGAATTGTCCACGATCCTTACGGGTTGGAAGACCTCCGTTTCATGCGAGAACAGCGCCTGCTGCCGACAGCGAACGGGCGGGCCTCTCGACAGCCGCGATGTGCATCCAAAGCGGAATCAAGCATCACATATCAGGAAAATGAAAGATTGCATTGAGCGGACGCCGCGCATGGAAGCGCGGGCTCCACGGTCGACGTATCGTTTGCAACTGCATGCCGGGTTCACCTTTGCGGACGCGGAGGCGGTATTGCCGTATCTGCATGAGCTGGGCATCGGTGATTGTTATGTTTCGCCGATTTTCGAGGCGCGACCGGGAAGCATGCACGGCTATGACGTGACGCGGCACGACCGGCTGAATCCGGAGCTGGGCGGCGAGGAGGGTTTTGCGCGCTTCGCGGCGCAGCTGCGCGGGCGGAAGATGGGGTTGCTGCTGGACATCGTGCCGAACCACATGGGTGTAGGGAACGACTCGCGGTGGTGGCAGGACGTGCTGGAAAACGGGCGGGCGTCGCAATACGCGAGCTATTTTGACATCGACTGGAATCCGCTGAATCCGGACATGAAGGACAAGCTGCTGCTGCCGATCCTGGGGTCACAGTACGGCGACGAACTGGAGGCGAAGCGGATTCAGGTGGTGCTGGCGGATGGCCGGCTGATGGTGCAGTACTACGATCACCTGATTCCCATTGCACCGCGCACGATCCAGGCGATTTTTCCGGACCAGGAGCTGGATGAGCTGGGAGTGCCGCAGAGTTTTCGGGAGATTCTTCGCGAGACGGCTCACATTCCTCCACACGACACGACGGACGAGACCTTGGTGGCGCAGCGGCAGGGGCAGCTGGCCGAGCTGGAGCCCCGGTTGCGGGAGGCGCTGCTGACAGCGGAGACGCAGCCGGCGATCGGGAAAGCTGTGGAGCGGATCAATGGAGTAGCGGGGGATGCGCGCAGTTTCGATCGGCTGCACGAGCTGCTGGAGCAGCAGCCCTATCGGCTGGCGTACTGGCGGGTCTCGAGCGAGGAGATTAATTACCGGCGGTTCTTCGACATCAACGATCTGGTGGGCCTGCGGATGGAGAACGCGGAGGTATTTGCGGCCACGCACTGCCTGATCCGCCAGCTGCTGGCGCGCGGCGATGTGACGGGCTGCGCGTCGATCATGCCGATGGCATGTTCAATCCGCGGCAATATTTGATACGGCTGCAGTTACTTTATGTGGCGGCGCATTGTTGCGGGGAGGCAGCGCAGGGGCCGACGGGGAAGAACGGGATCGAGAACACGGTGCGCGATACGATGCGGGGCTTCGACTGGGCAGCATCGCAGGGCCCGCTTTACGTGGTGGTGGAGAAGATCCTGGCGCCGCGGGAGTCGCTGCCGCGGGAGTGGCCGGTGCGCGGGACCTCGGGGTACGACTTCGTTTACGAGGGCAATCAGATCTTCATTTTCAAAGAGAACGAGCAGCGATTCACCGAATTCTACGCTCGGCTCACGGGAGAGACGAAGGATCCGGAGACGATCATTTATGAGTCGAAACTGAACGTGATGCGGAATGCGCTGTCCAGCGAGACGTACGTACTGACGAACCTGCTGAGCCGGTTGGCGTCGGCGAATCGCAAGGTACGGGACTTCACCGACGATCTGCTGGAGGCGGCGATCCGCGAGACGATTGCGTGTTTTCCGGTTTATCGCACTTACATTGATGAGCGCGGGCAGTACACGGAGCGGGACCGGGCGTTCATCCGGTTGGCGGTGGCGCGGGCGAAGCGGCGGAACCGGGAGACGGACGAGTCGGTGTTCGATTTTCTGGAAAACACGCTGCTGCTGCAGGGGCGGACGGGGGAGGAGATCGATCCGGGCGATCTGTATTTTGTGCTGAAGTTCCAGCAGTTGAGCGGGCCGGTGATGGCGAAGGGGGTGGAGGACACGGCGTTCTACGTGTACAACCGCTTTGTGTCGTCGAACGACGTGGGCAGCTCGATGGAGGCGTTCGGGATCGAGGCTGGAGGAATTTCACGATGCGAACCGGACGCGACTGCAGATGGCGCCGGATGCGATGCTGGCGACATCGACGCATGACACGAAGCGCAGCGAGGACGTGCGCAACCGCCTGGATGTTTTGTCGGAGATGACGTATGTATGGCCATCGTATGTGCGGCGGTGGGTGCGGCTGAACGCGCGACACAAGCGGACGCTGACGGATGGACGGGTGGCGCCAAGCGCGAACGAAGAGTACTTCATTTACCAGACGCTGGCCGGTGCGTGGCCATGGCGGATGAAGACACCGGGGGAGCGAGAGGAGTTTCTGCAGCGGATGCAGCAGTACATGACCAAGGCGCTGAGCGAGGCCAAGGTCAATCTGAGCTGGACGAATCCGAACCCGGCTTATGTGGACGCGGTACATGGGTTTCTGCGGGCGATCCTGATGCCGGATGAACGGGGACGCGACCCGCGTTTTGCCGGGACGATGGAGGAGATTCTGCCGGCGCTGCGGCTGTTTGGCGCGGTGAATTCTCTGGCGCAGGTGGTGCTGAAGGTGGCGTCGCCGGGAGTTCCGGACTTTTATCAGGGGACGGAGCTGTGGGATTTAAGCCTGGTGGATCCGGACAATCGGCGGCCGGTGGATTATGAGGTGCGGCGTCAGGCGCTGGCGTGGCTGAAGGAGCAGGCGACGGCACGGGGCGAGTTGGCGGTGTGCCGCGAGATTCTGGATCGGCTGGACGATGGGCGGGTGAAGCTGTGGACCATGCATCGGGCGCTGCGAGATGCGGAACCGGATGGCGGAGACGTTTCGGCGGGGCGAATATGTGCCGGTGACTGCGACGAATGGGCTGGCCGAGCATGTGCTGGGGTTCACTCGGGGCGGAAAAGTGCTGGCGGTGGTTCCGCGATTTGCGTACACGCTGATGAGTGGGAAGGCACGGCTGCCTTTGAATGGAGCGTGGGGCAGCGGGGAGTTGCTGGTTCCGGAGATGGCCGGGGCACGAGTGGAAAATGTGTTTACCGGAGAGATGGTGGATGTCGGCGCGGATGGCGGTTGGCGCTGAAGTTGGTGTTTGGAGAGTTTCCGGTGTTTTTAGGGAAGGAGCAGGGAGTAGGGAGTAGGGAGTAGGGAGAAGGGAGAAGGGAAAGGAAGAGGGAGGGAGAAGGAGAAGGAGAAGAAAGAAGTGGAAGAAGGAAGAAGGGAGTAGGGAGAAGGGAGAGGGAGAAGGAAGAAGGCAGAAGGGAGAAGGGAGAGGAAGAAGGGAGTGGCCTTCGCTGGGGGCGTTGGACTGCGCAGGAAGCGTAAAGCGGACATCGCTTATGAGGGCGGGTCGTGTTTGTCGCGGTCGGTGGCTTCGGTGAGGGCGCCGAGTTTCTGCGCGAGTTCCGGGGTGAGGGCGTTTTCCGGGCAGCGCCAGCTCCAGTTGCCGGTGGGGCGGGAGGGGATGTTCATGCGAGCGTCGCTCCCGAGGTCGAGGATGTCCTGGACGGGGTAGAGGGCGAGATCGGCGACCGATGAGGCAGTGGCGCGGATGAGCGGCCAGACGATGTTGTCAGCGCTGACTCCGAGATAGGCGCGTGCGGCGGCTTTTTCGGTTTCGCTGGCACCGTTTTGCCACCAGCCGCGGGTGGTGTCGTTGTCGTGGGTGCCGGTATACGCCACCGTGTTCGTTACAAATCGATGGGGCAGGTGGATGTGCGCGCCGCGGTCGGAGAATCCGAACTGCAGGACCTTCATCCCGGGAAAGCCGAAGTGCTCGCGTAAGGCGTCGACCTCTTTGGTGATGAGACCCAGGTCTTCGGCGATGAAGGGCAGATCGCCGAGGCGATCGTGAAGGGTCTGGAAAAGCGCAGCGCCGGGGGCGTTGATCCACTGGCCGTTGACGGCGGTGTCGTCCTGCGCAGGGATGGCCCAGTAGGCCTCGAAGCCACGGAAGTGGTCGAGGCGGATGACGTCGTAGAGGAATTTGGCGCGGCGCGATGCGGTCGAGCCACCAGGGGAAGCCGTTGCGTTGCATGACGTCCCATTTGTAGAGGGGATTGCCCCAGCGCTGGCCGGTAGCGGAGAAGTAGTCAGGGGGGACGCCGGCGACGCGGATGGGGGAGAGGTCGGGATTGAGCTCGAAGAGCTCGGGATGGGTCCAGACATCGGCCGAGTCGTAATTGACGAAGATGGCGATGTCTCCGATGAAGCGGATATCACGGGCGGCGCAGTATTCGCGCAGGGCGCTCCATTGCTGGTTGAAGGCAAACTGGAGGGCCTGGATAGTGGCGAGTTCTTCGCCGTGCTCGCTGGCGCAGGCGTTCAAGGGCGGCGGGGTCGCGATGCTTGATTTCGGCGGGCCAGTTGTTCCAGGAGGCGTAATCGAATTTGCGGCGAAGGACGGAGTAGAGGGCCCAGTCATTGAGCCAGGTGGCGTTCGCGGCGCAATATCCCTCGAAGGCGGACCACTCCTCGGGAGTGTGATGGCGAAGGAAGTTGTGGGCGGCTTCTTCGAGAAGGGGACGTTTTTCGCGGTGACGGCTTCGTGGTCGATGGGGCCGGAGCGGCCGGGAAGGGCGGCGAGGCGGTCGTGGTCAATCCAGTTGCGGTCCGCGAGCAATTCGAGCGAGATGAGCAGAGGATTTCCGGCGAAGGCGGACAGCGCGGCGTAGGGTGAGTTGCCGTAGCCGGTGGGGCCGAGGGGAAGAACCTGCCAGAGGCGCTGTTTGGAGGCGGCAAGGAAATCTGCGAACGCGTAAGCGGCGGGGCCGAGGTCGCCGATGCCGCCGAAGGAAGGCAAAGAAGCAATGTGGAGCAGGAGGCCGGAGGAACGTTCAAAAGGCATGAAAGAAACCTGTAGGAATAGTGTGCATCAGGGGCGCCGGTTGATTCTTGCAGGCTTCGCTGGAACCGCGTCTGCAGGCCCGTTCGGGTATTTCGGAAACGGGCCTGCTGGTTTTGATGCGAGGGGTGGCGGTTAGGAGCCGAGGTACATGACGTGGACGTAGACGCCGAGGCGAGAATTGTAGGCGAGGTACCAGCCCGGATCGTCGGGATCGGGGTAGAGGACGATGTCGTCGGAGTTCCAGTCCCAGCCGTCGCAATAACCCGCGTCCGCGGGGGCAACGCTGAAGTAGAAGCCGCCGAACCAGAAGCGCGAGGGGCCACCGCCGGCGAGGCGCCAGATCTGACGTGGGCCGGTGGCGCCGGGGAAGCGGCCGTGCTCCCAGGGATGGTCGAGGTGATAGGCCTCATGGTTGGGAACGTGGCCGACCCAGTGATCGGTATGGGCGTCGACGTAGGGGGCAGAGGGCCTGCCGTGGTCGCCGGAGGGGCCGCCTTTGGGCAACGGGCGTGTGTTCGATGGGACCGTGGGCGGGAAGGTGGCCCACCTCCGGCGATGGGACGAGCGGGTCCGACGGGTTTGGGAGAGGGTTGGCGACCCTGATGGGATGGCTGGCCATGACTCCCTTCCGGGTGCTGCGCGAGCCCAGGAAGAGTGAAGAAGAGAGAGATTGCGAGAATCGTGAGAACTGCCCAGGGACCGCTGAGTTTCACATTCATGGATTCCTCCGGGAAACAGGGAAGTGCGTGTCCAGCGTACAGGTAGACGGGCGAGAGGCGGGTCAGGACGAGGCGAATTTCCGATCAGGGCAGCGGGCTCGGAATCAAGAAAGTCCCAGGAAACGGTGATTTGAGCGCCGAGGCCTTCGGCGATACGGACGGCGGCGTCTTCGACCTGACGCATGAGGCCGGAGAGGTAATCGCGTGAGCCGGAGATGGCGGCGATGCCGAGGGTAGCGGACTGCCAGGTGGGCGCGTCATCCATTTCCGCGATGGAGATGTTGAATCCGTGGGCGAGCTTTTCTTTGAGGGAACGGACGACCTGGCGGCGGTCCTTCAGGGATTGGGCGTGCTCGATACGGAGCTCGAGGTACATGGCGGCGACAGGCATTTGGGGTTCATCTTACTCAGGTGGGGACAGGAGCGGCGCGTTCGAGATGCGCATGAGATTCGCGGAGATGCTTCATTGCATTGCCGGGGAGTGCAGCGGACTGGCCATCTTCCGCCTTGCCAGGTTGCATCCCAGGGACGGAGGGACGAATGAGCCGCAACGCCCTTCGGTGATGCTGATCGGAAAGAGAAACGGGAGGCCCACGGATGAAGAGAGATCATGATATTGGCTGCGCTGCTGGCAGGCGGCGGATGGCTGTGCGCGCAGGAAGCGAACCCGACGGCGACGGAGCACTGGCCACAGAATGAGCAGCAGCCGTCAGGGAAGACGGATCAGGGAATTCCCATCTACAAGATCAACGTGGTTTCGCGCGATATTCCGGCGATTAATTACTTTCACCGGAGCGGTGCAACGAAGATCGGCTTTGAAGGGACGCCGCTGCTGCCGGCGGCCAAGGGAACGGCGGAGGTGAACAGCCTGAACGGGCGGACACAGATCAAGGCGCATTTTGAAGGGCTGGGGCCGGCAAACGGTTTTGGTGTCGAGTATCTGACGTATGTGCTGTGGGCGATTTCGCCGGAAGGGCGGCCGCAGAATCTGGGCGAGGTGCTGTGGACACACGGGCACGCGGATACGACGGTGACGACGAATCTGCAGTCGTTTGGCCTGATCCTGACGGCGGAGCCGTATTTCGCGGTGACCATGCCCAGCAATCTGGTGGTGATGCAGAACTACGTTCTGAAGAACAAGACGACCGGCGTGCTGGAGACGGTGGATGCTCACTACACGCTGCTGCCGCGGGGAGCGTACGCGGATACGGCGGGACGGCACACGGTGCTGCATCCGATCACGCGCGACGACCGTTCGCCATTGGAACTGTATGAGGCGATCAATGCGGTGCAGATCGCGGATGCGGCAGGCGCGGAGCAGTATGCGCCGGAAGTGATGGCGAATGCGAAGCAGGACCTGCAGAATGCGCGGGCGATGGACATCCACCAGAAGGAGATGAAGCAGGAGATCACGTATGCGCGCGAGGCAGTGCAAACCGCGGAAGATGCGCGCATCGTGACGATCCGGAAGATCAAAGAGAACGACGAGGCTGCGGCGCGCGCGAAGATCGAAGAGGGACGGCGCAAGGCGCAGGAAGATGCGGCGGCGGCGCAGGCTCAGGCGCAGCAGGCGGCGGACCAGCAGGCAGCTGCCGCAGGCAGAGGCGAAGCAGCGAAGCAGGCGAAGAGCAGAAGCGGCGCGAGCCGAAGCGGATAAAGCGCGCGCACAGCAGCAGGCGGCGGAAGCCGCGGCAGCCCAGGCAGCACAGCAGACCGCGGAGATGCGCGAGAAGCTGAAGCAGCAGCTGAACTCAGTGCTGCAGACGCAGGAGTCGGCACGGGGACTGATCGTGAACATGTCGGACGTACTGTTTGCGTTCAACAAATATGAACTGAAACCGGATGCGGAGATCAAGCTGGCAAAGATCTCAGGGATTCTGCTGACCTATCCGAATCTGAAGGTGCAGGTGGAAGGGTACACGGACAACGTGGGATCGGATGAGTACAACCAGAAGCTGTCGCAGGAGCGGGCCGATGCGGTGCAGTCGTTCCTGGTCTCGCAGGGCGTGCCGCCGGGGAATGTCACGGCGCAGGGGTACGGCGAGGCCGATCCGGTAGCGGACAATTCGACGCGGTCGGGCCGTGCGGAGAATCGCCGCGTTTCGATGGTGGTGTCGGGGCAATCGATCGGGGTGCAGGAGAAGGCTCCGACAAGTTCGGAAGCGGCACCTGTGCAGCCGGCGCCGCAGCCGGTTCCTGCGCCGGCGCCGGGCAATGCTACGGGGGTGGCGAACACGCAACCGCAGTAGTTGGGCCGTCGGGGGGCACCGCAGCATGGGATTGTGCGGCTGCCCTCATCCGCCGTAAAGGACAGGCGACGGAGGCTGCTCCGTTGAGGAGCAGCCTCTTCTTTTTTGGGGTGCTGTGCCCATTCGTCACTTTTACGGAGCGGATCACTTGCAATTGACAAGTGACTCTTGCTAAGGTGGCGGGCGTGGCTGGAAGGAACGTCACGCATCGCTCCGGTTGTCCTGTGAATATCTCGCTGGAGGTATTTGGGGATCGCTGGTCGCTGCTGATCGTGCGCGATCTGATGGTGCGGGGATTCACGACGTTTCAGGACTTTGTGGAATCAGGCGAAGGGATTGCGACGAATATCCTGACCGGGCGGCTGAAGAAACTGCAGCGATGTGGGATCGTGACGCGCGAGCGGGACGCGAAGGACGGACGGCGAGCGATTTACCGGCTGACGGAGAAAGGGATCGATCTGGCGCCGGTGATGCTGGAACTGCTGATCTGGGGGGCGGAGCACGAGAATACCGGAGCGCCGGCGGCGGTGATTGCGGAGTTGGGAAGGAATCGGGAGGCGGTGCTGGCCGAGACCAGACGCCGATGGAAAGAGCGCGATCCGACGCCGCTGCTGCCCTGGCTGGGTGGACCGAAAAGGCAGCGAGCAGGGATCAGGGTCGGAAATAGGGAGGAGTTGCCGATGCGCAGGGAAATTTGCGAAGTGGTCATGGCTGCGGAGGGGAGATGGAGTCGACGATGAGTGTGGAAGGGTTCGGAACAGGAATGACACAGACGGTTTCTGCGGGGCGGCTGTGGACGGGGCGGGTGATCGCGGGTGTGATTGCCGCGTTCCTGCTGATGGATGTGGCGATGAAGTTCATGAAGCCTCCCCAGGTAGCGGCGGCGTTCGTTCGCTCGGGATGGCCGATCGATCTGTCCGTGCCGCTGGGGGTGATCCTGCTGATCAGCCTGGCGGTGTACCTGATTCCGCGGACGTCGATCCTGGGAGCGATTCTGCTGACCGGATACCTCGGTGGTGCTGTGGCGAGCAATCTGCGGCTGCACGAACCTCTGTTCAGCTACACGCTGTTTCCGGTTTATTTCGGTGTGTTGACGTGGCTGGCGTTGTGGCTGCGGGATCCTCGGCTGAATGACTTCCTGCCGTTGAGGAAGAAGTGAGGGAGCAAGAGCTGTGGAAAACAATCGGCGAAAAGGAGAGGAGACGAAGGCGATGAAGGTGACACCGTATCTGAACTTCAACGGCAAGTGCGAAGAGGCATTCAAAACCTATGAGCGGGTTTTGGGCGGGAAGATTTCGGGGATGTTCTACTTCGGCGATAGCCCGATGGCAGCGAAGTATCCGGAACTGGCGAAGAAGGTGATGCATGCGCGTCTGGATATCGGCGATCAGATCCTGCTCGGCAGCGATGTGCCGCCGGAGTATTTGGAGAAAGCGCAGGGATTCGCTGTGTGTCTGGAAGCGAAGGACGTCGACAGCGCGGAGCGGATTTTCCGGGAACTGTCGGAAGGCGGCGATGTAAAGATGCCGATTCAGGAGACGTTCTGGGCGAAACGCTACGGGCATTTCATCGACCGATTCGGAACGCCGTGGATGATCAACGTATCGTTGCCGATGGAAGCTGCGGCGTGAAGAGCAGGGAACAGGAAGGCGGGAGCCGATCATTATCAAAGGAGCGAGCATGAGCAAGGTGCGTGTGCTGGTGGGAACAAAGAAGGGCGCGTTCGTGTTGACGGCGGAAGGCAAGCGGGAGAACTGGGAGGTGAGCGGTCCGTTCTTCGCGGGGTGGGAGGTGTACCACATGAAGGGATCGCCGGTGAATCCGGACCGGATCTATGTATCGCAAACCAGCAGCTGGTCCGGGCAGGTGATTCAACGCTCCGATGATGGCGGCAAGACGTGGGCGGCGCCGGGCGGCGGCGTGCAGAAGAGTCCGCAGGGCTGGCCGATGGGGGAGTCGAATCGATTCGTCTATGACGCGGCGGCAGCTCCGCTGACCACGCATCAGTGGTATGACGGCACGCAGCATCCCTGGGAGTTCAAACGGGTTTGGCATCTGGAGCCGTCTTTGACTGACGCCGAGGCGGTCTACGCAGGAGTCGAGGATGCGGCGATCTTCCACTCGAAGGACGGCGCGCATTCGTGGCAGGAACTGCCGGGACTGCGCGGGCACGGAACGGGTCCGAAGTGGCAGCCGGGCGCGGGCGGGATGTGCCTGCACACCATCGTGCTCGACCCGCAGGATCCGAACCGCATCTACATCGCGATTTCGGCGGCGGGGGCGTTTCGCACCGACGACGGCGGCAAAACATGGAAGCCGATCAACAAGGGGCTGCGCTCGCAGTACATCCCCGATCAGGATGCCGAGGTGGGGCATTGCGTGCATCACATCGCGATGAGTCCCAGGCGGCCGGGGGTGCTGTTCATGCAGAAGCACTGGGATGTGATGCGGAGCGACGATGCCGGCGATAGCTGGCGGGAAGTGAGCGGGAATCTGCCGACGGATTTCGGGTTCGCGATCGACGTGCACGCACACGAACCGGAGACGATCTTTGTAGCGCCGATCAAGAGCGATTCGGAGCACTATCCACTGGACGGCAAGCTGCAGGTCTGGCGGAGCAAGACCGGCGGCAATGAGTGGGAGGCGATGACGAGCGGCCTTCCTCAGGCGAATTGCTACGTGAACGTGCTGCGCGATGCGATGGCGGTGGATTCGCTGGACGAGTGCGGCGTTTATTTCGGAACCACCGGCGGCCAGGTGTATGTCTCGCCTGACGCGGGGGACCACTGGAAGCCGATCGTGCGGGATTTACCAGCGGTACTGTCGGTGGAGGTCCAGACCCTGCCATGATCCGGGTGGAGTTGCCGCATCATCTGCGGGTGCTGGCACATTTGAGCGGAGAAGTAGAGCTGGAGGTCGCGGAGCCGGCCACGCTGCGGCGGGTGCTGGATGCGCTGGAGTCGCGCTATCCGGTGCTGCGAGGAACGATCCGCGACCATGACACACAGAAGCGGCGGCCGTTTCTACGATTCTTCGCCTGCCAGGAGGACCTGTCGCACGATTCGCCGGACGATCCCTTGCCGGAGGCGGTGGCGACGGGGAAGGAACCGCTGCTGGTGGTTGGGGCGATTGCGGGAGGGAGCGATAGCCTGGAGGGGACGGAATGAGGATGGTGGCTTCCCACATCTGCCAAGAGCGGGAAGATATGGGGCACCCAGGGAGCGGTAGCTGGTAGCTGTGGGAAAACGAGGGATGGAAGAGGCTGCCCTCGAATCCATCGGAGAGGTTTTGAATGCAGAGGATAAAGCCGTTTTTGTGGTTTGACGATCAGGCGGAGGCAGCAGTGCAGTTCTATCTTTCCGTCTTTAAGGATGCCAGGGCGGGGAAGGTGGTCCGGTATCCGGAAGGAGCGCCGGGGAAGGCGGGGACGGTGATGACGGCGGCGTTTTCCATTGGGGATGTGGAGTTTATGGCGCTGAACGGCGGCCCGTTGTTCAAGTTCAACGAGTCGATTTCGTTCGTATTGCCGTGCGACTCTCAGGCTGAAATCGACGAGTTATGGGCGAAACTCACGGCAGATGGCGGAGCCGAGTCGCAGTGCGGGTGGCTCAAGGACAAATTTGGGGTGTCGTGGCAGGTGGTTCCGGCTAATATGGGTGAGATCATGCAGGGCAAAGATGCGGAAGGCTCGAAGCGAGCCATGCAGGCCATGCTGCAGATGAAAAGGCTCGATATCGCGGCCCTGAGGAGAGCGGCGGGGACGGAGTAACTTACCGGAGAGTCTCCGGATTCGGCGACAATTTCATTGCCCGTGGGCGCAGTGGCGTGCCAGGATGGATCAATCTCCCCCCGGTTCCGGCATGCTGTGGGACGCGCTCGTCTGTGTGCGATCAGCGCGGGCGCTTCTATGACATCGTGACGGAAATCGATGAATTTCCGGATGCGTGGTTAAAAGAACCGGTTGTGCCCGATGCGACCGCGTGGAAGGCCGCAGCCTCCCCATCCGAACAGAATTCGGTGCCCGAGCCCCGAAGAATGCTTTTGAGCCGATTTGGCGCTTCGGGAAGCCTCTTGAAGGTGGTTGGAATCCTGGACGCCTTCCCGGCGACAAATGTCCCAGATCTCACATTTCCGACACTTCAGGTGGAAGAGTCTCAGGGGAGCAGAGCTAATGATATTGCGAGTCAATGTAGCAGCGGTTGTGCTGGCCGTGGCGGCGGTGGGGCTGCCCGTTCGCGCCCAGAGCTTTGGCATGGCCAAGACGAAGGTGGTTCTGCAGCGCAAGCTGCCGGCGCTGATGCCCGTGGAGGGAGATTCCATCCGAGTGAAGGTGACGGCACACGGAGAAGCGACGAACCTGGCGCAGGATCTGCAGTCGCAGTTGCTGACAGAGCTGTTGAAGAACGACGCGAAGCTGCACGAGGACGACACGAATCCATCGACGATGGTGAATGTCGAGATCACGGACGTGGGCCGCATTGAGAGGACGGTCACGCAGCAACCAAATGCGCTGGCGGGCAAGAACGGTCCGAAGACGATTCCGTATCTTCGGGTGACGGCGTCGCTTAGCGTCGCTTTCCAGGCAAAGACGCGCGAAGGCCGGACGCTGGGGTCGGACAACATCACCCTTAACTATGACGAGACGTTCGACAGCAATGGGAACAACACCTCCCACGGGGTGATGGGAACGCTGAACAACTCGTGGCACAAGATCCGGGGAGGCTCGAACTTGAGCGTGGACGAGCAGCCGCCGACAGATGCGGAGCTGCGGACGACCCTGCTGGGGAGGGCTGTTCACCGGATGGCGGTACAGATCGTGAACACCAGCGAGGGCATCGAGGTCTACCTGGCGAAGAGCAAGGGTGCGATCGACGAAGGGGACAAGGCAGCGGAGGCGGGGCTGTGGCAGCGGGCTCTGGAGACGTACGAAACCGCGCCGCCGCTTTCGAAGAGGGAAGAGGACGCCTATCGGCTCTATAACATCGGCGTAGCGAATGAAGCGCTGGGGTACGCGGCCGGGGATCCGAAGGCGGCGATGAAGTTTCTGGACGAAGCGGCGATCAACTATGGGCGAGCGATCGACGAGAAGCCGGGCGAGAAGTATTTTCTCGATCCGCAAAAGCGGATTGAAACGGCGCTGATGCACTACCGGAAGCTGGAGCAGGAGAAGAACGCGCCTCCTCCGCTTCCTTCGCCTCCGGCGGTGACGGTGGCGAGCGATGCGCCGCCGCCGGCTAAAAACACCTCCGCGATTGAATCGCGAGGGATTCATCCAGCAGCGAAAACGTCGCACAGCAGCGGCACGCATGCGAGAGCGGCTGCGGAGCGCGCATTGACGAACGCGCAGATTGTCGCCATGGTGAAGGCGGGCGTAGCCGATGACACGATTGCAGAGACCGTGAAAACGGCGAAGGCGGTGGATTTCGATCTGAGTTCGGTATCGCGGCGGCGGCTGGAGGCAGCGGGGGTGAGCCCGGCGGTGATGAACGCGATGCGAGTCCGCTGGGCGCACGAACTGGCTAACGAGAACTGAAGATGCGGGCGCGTGCCGGAATCGCAGTGACGGTGCTGGTGGTCTTGTGCTGCAGGTGGGCGCGAGCGCAGGACGAGCGCTGTGGTTCAGGAAAGGACCTGGTGGTGCAGGCGCTGGAGCGGGTAAGACCGACCAGCAACAACGACGACTTCGAAGATGCTCTGGAACTGCTGAAGCACGCGGTATCGACGTGTGCCGAGCTGGGCGATGCCTGGTACTACCGGAGCCTGGTGGAACAGCGGCTCGGCAACGCGAGGCTGGCAGCCTATTCGCTGAGCAAGGCAAAAGAGTTCGGTTCGGAGGCGATGCAGGAGGGGTTGAATCCTTTTGTGCTGGCTACGCCGACGCGCAGCCGGGCGCTGACGGGTGGAACTCCGCCGCCCGGTGAGCCGCCGGCGAGCACGCCCGCAGTCGCTGGGCCGGTGCAGAACAAGTGGGCGCTGGTTGTGGGGATCAGCCGTTTTGGGGACCGTGCTGTTCCGGCGCTGAACTACACAACGCAGGATGCGGGAGCGTTTGCGGCTGAGCTGAAGGATCCGAACATCGGGCGGTTTCCGGCGGATAATGTGATCCTGCTGACGGACGATCAGGCGACAACGAAGAATATCAAGGAGCGGCTGAACTGGATTGCGCGGCGCGCGCAGCCGAACGATCTGGTGGTGATCTATGTGGCGACGCATGGATCGCCGCGGTCGCTGGATTCGGCGGGTGGGGCGAACTACATCGTCACCTACGACACGGAGATCAAGAGCGTGGACGATCCGGATCAGGACGCGCTGTATGCGACGGCGTTGCCGATGGTGGAACTGGCGAACGCGGTGGCGACCCGCATGAAGGCGCTGCGGACGGCGGTGATCCTGGATACGTGCTACAGCGGAGGCGCGGTGACGAACGGGTCGAAGCTGATGGGGAAGGGCGTGGCGAACGCGGCTCCCTCGGCGGCAACGCTCGACCGAATGGCGGAGGGTACGGGGAGGATCGTGATCGCGGCCGCGCGGTCGGATGAAGAGTCGCTGGAGAGCGATCAGCTGCACCACGGGTATTTTACGTATTTCCTGTTGCAGGCACTGAAGTCCGACAAAGGGATGACGCCGCTGACGGATGTGTACTCGACGGTGGCGCAGGAAGTGTCGCAACGTGTGGCCGCGGATGCGAAGGCGGATGGGGCGAATCTGGGCCAGCACCCGGTGATGAGCCGGAGCACGGATCACGCGGACTTCGCGCTGGGAGTCACCAGCGGTGGCGGAGTGGCGGCGGGCCGGTAGGACTCTTAGCCAAAGGCGTTTTGCAAACGGCATTCAGCAGAAGGCTTTAGCCAAGGGCGTTGAGCAAGCGCTGTTCGGAGAAGCGTTTGGCCCTGGGACGCTCAGAGGAAACCGGCAGGCACCTGCTCCCGATTGCGGGTGGCCGTTCCCGCCTTAAACCGGCTAAATAACGGACGAATTCGTTTTCTTGCGGATTTTGCATCCTTCGCGGCGTCGTTTTGCGTATATGCGGGTACAGCGGTTGAGGGTACGCGCGTTGGACCCGTCGGCGGAGACATTTCGGAGCATCGTGGAACGGCATCAGGCGCGGGTGTTCTCGATTGCGCTGCGGATTCTAGGAGAGAGCGGCGCGGCCGAAGAGGTGGCGCAGGATGTGTTCCTGGAATTGCATCGTGTGCTGCCGAAGCTGGAGAGCGAGGAGCATGTGAAGGCGTGGCTGCGGCGGGTGGCCTGCCATCGAGCGACGGATGCGCTGCGGAGACGGGCGGCGCGGGGGGATGCAGCGGCGGAGGAGTATCAGGACGGGATGGCCCTGCGGCCAGCGGCACGGGATTTTTCGCCGCTGATGAATCGGGTGGAGCAGTTGCTGCTGACCCTGCCGCCGGCGCAGCGGACGGTGATGGTGCTGCGGTACCAGGAAGATCTGGAACCGGAGGATATAGCGCTGGAGTTGAAGATGCCGCTGGCGACGGTGAGGAGTTATCTGCAGCGGGCGGTGAAGATGCTGCGGGCGAAGGCGGAGCGGACGCTGAAGGAGTACAGCCGTGGTTGAACCGAGAGACGATTTCGAACGGGAATTGCGGGAGCAGTTGCAGGCGCGCTCGGCGCCGGAGGGCTTCGCGGATCGCGTGATGGCGCGAGTTCCGCGGCGGCCGGCGCAGCGCGGTTGGCCGGGCTTCGGGATGCCGGTGTGGCGATGGGCGGTGGCAGCGGCGCTGGTCGCGGGCATGGTGGCGGGTGGTCTGCAGCGGGAGCGGCAGCAGCGGATCGAAGGGGAGCAGGCGCGGGAGCAGGTGCTGCTGGCGCTGCGGATCACGGGATCGACGTTGCGGGATGTGCAGCAGAAGGTGAACAGCGGCGGGCCGCAGCAGAGGTTGAGCCAGAAGGGTGCGGGCCATGCGGTTCTGGACAGGGATGAGTAGGGAATGAAGGCGAGAGGGGTCGATTATGCGATGGAGTTGGGTCAGGGATGCATTTTGGGTTGCGGCGGCGATGGCTGGATCGGGGCTGGCAGCGACAGCACAGTCGCAGGCTCCGTTTCCGGTAACTCTGCAGAAGCAACTGGCGGAGCGGGCGTCGAATTACACCGAGGTATCGCTGGACAAGAAGATGCTGGCCTTTGCCAGCCGCTTCATGAACGACTCGGACGATGCGGAGGGGAAGCGGATCGTCTCAAAGCTGAACGGCGTTTACGTGCGCAGCTACGAGTTCGATAAGCCGGGGCAATACACGGCGGCCGATCTCGATGCGATCCGGCGGCAGTTCAACACGGCGGAGTGGGAGCCGATGGTGAAGACGCGTTCACGCGATGGGTCGGATGACGCGGACATTTACATGAAGATGGTGAACGACCAGGTGGAGGGGATGTTCATCCTGGACGCCGAGTCGAAGGAGCTGAACTTCGTCTATATTTCGGGGCCGATTCGGCCGGAGGACCTGAAGGATCTAAGCGGGAACTTCGGGATTCCGTCCGGCGCATATGCGATGAGCAAGGCGAAGGACAAGACGGAGAAGAAGGCCGACAAGGCGCAGAAGGGGCAGCCATGAAGATGAGGAGCTTTGCGATTCCGGCTCTGCTGCTGACGTTGATGGTGGCCGTAGGGCTGCCGATCACCGTGCGGGCGGCGGGGCATCACGACTTCGACGCGGTGGTGGCGGCGGTGGAGCACCGGTACGATGCGCGGGCGGAGCGGATTCCGATGATGGGGCTGGTGAGCGTCTGCGGCTGGATCGCAACGGGCGGCGGTGTGAAGGGGCTGAGGATTGCAGAGTTCGACCATTTTGAAGGCCCGGCGGATCCGGCCGATCTGGACCGGCTCGTCGCCGAGAGCCTTGGCGGAGGGTGGCAGCGGTTCGTCGTGGATCGCGAGCGCAATGGGGAGCTGAATCTGATCTATGCGCAGCCGGATGGGCATGCGATGCGGCTGCTGATCGTGGACTACGAGCGGCAGGGCGAGCTGGATGTGGTGCGGGTCGAGGTCAATGCGGATCGGCTGAAGCACTGGATGAAGGATCCGGAGGGCAGCGCGAAGCGGCACGATTATGGGACGGAGAGGCCGGATTAGAGACAGCCGGTAGCCGGTGGCATGAAGGCTGGGATCGCGCCAGCGGTTGGAAGCTCAAAGAGCGCCCGAGTCCTGCCCGGGCCGGAAATGAAAAAGCTCTGTTCGCCAGTGCTGGCGGACAGAGCTTTCCGGTTTTGAGGATAGATTCTTCGCGACAGCGGGCGAGTTAAATTCTTCTTCATTCTTGATGGCACAAAATGCGAAAATCCTTCACTCTGGTCAGCAGGCGAGGTGGCGATGAGGGAGGTGGCGATGCGACAGGAGGGGAAGACGGCGGGCAGGTGGTTGTCGAGCGGCTGGAGACGGGGGGCCGGTTTTGGGCTGGGTCTCCAACTCGTTGTCGCGGTTTTGCTGCTGGCTCCGGCGGCGCGCGCCTCCGATGACACAGCCCGGTTTTATGGGACGTGGCAGGCGCACATTCTCGTCAATGGCCAGTTGTACACGGTGATTTCGATCCACGACGAGAACGGGTACCGGAACTTCGTGCGATCGCCCAGCGGGGACACGCCGGTGGGGGAGGGGACATTCTCGGCGAAGAACGGGATCTACCATACGAGTGACCCGGCTCCGAATGCGGGCGGCGTGTACTACTTCAAAGACAACAACACGGCGGTGTGTACGAATTCCGCGGGCCAGATCGTGACGTGGCGGCGGATCAAGGATGTCCAGGGCGCTCCGGTAACAGGCTCGGGAACCGGGCCGGCAAAGGCTCCGCCGGGGAGTGGGCCGGCGCCGGGCACGAAGCACATCGACGCGAACGTAGCGGCGCATAACGCGACCGGATACACACCGCCGAGCGACAGACCCGGAAACCAGTGGGTGAGTTCCGCAGCGCAGCCGCAGCCGGAGAGCGGCCCAGGCGGCGGATTTGTGCCCGATCCCAAAAAGTCGGCGGAGGTGAACGCAGGCGAGGCGGCGATGAGTCGCAAGGACTACGTGACGGCATGGCGCGACTTTACCGCGGCAGCGCAAAAGGGCGATGCGGACGGAGAGTTCGGGCTGGGCGCGATGCTCTTCGAGCATTTGAATCCGCCGGGCACGGGCTTTTATGCGCAGTGCGAGCGGTGGCTCCAGGCTGCGGCGAATCACGGCAGCGTGATGGGGATGGAGTTTCTGGGGCGGTACTACTACGACCGGGGCGTGACGGTTGCAGGAGGGATCAATCCCGGTGTGAATACGACGCCGATTCCACCGCAGGAGCGCGCTCAGGCGGAAGCCCAGTTTCAGCAGTCGCGGAAATGGTTTGAGCAGGCGTCGGACAAGGGCGATCTGTATGCCGCGGGCAATCTGGCGACGATGCTGGATGCGGGGGTGGGTGGCCCGATGGATCGAGCGCGCGCCGCGCAGCTGCGGGAAGAGGTCAAGCTGGGCCCGGACAAGGCATTTGCGGCCAAGGTGACTACCGATCCGGATGCGCTGGCGTTCACGGTGGCGTGGCGGGCCGGGCACTATGCCGATGCGCTGCGGTCGGCCGAGGAGCGGGCAGAGCAGGGCAGTGCCAGCGCGGAGTCCCTGCTGGGCAGGGCCTACTACGAGGGCGTAGGAGTGCCGCGTAATTATGCGACGGCGCTGATGTGGCTGAACAAGGCAGTCGCGCAGGGAAATGCAGACGCGATGTTCTTTCTGGGACTGATGTATGAGCACGGACGCGGCGTGGGGCAGGATTTTCCGCGGGCGCTGGATATGTTCGACCAGGCCGCCGAGAAAGGGCAGGGTTACGCGCGCATGGAGGCGAAGGCGATGCGCATGCAGCAGGAGATCGACCGCATGACCCCGCCGGCCTCAGGAGTGCTGGAGACGGCATGCGGGGTAGCAGGCGGAATACCCGTGGGTCCCGAGTGCGTGAAGGGCGGATCGAGCATCGATCCTTTCAACGCCGAGCAGGCGAGCTCACCCGAGTAGGCAAGAGCGCGGGAGTAACTCTCCCTGTGCCGAGAAGCCGATCGACAGGGTTGCTGTTATCGATGTGATTGCGACTGCTGCGAACTCTATCGAGTTCAAATCGCCCAGTCGTCAGATGATCCGCGCGGCAGAAGGGGCCTTCGTGCTCGGTGAGCGATTTGGCCTCGGGGCAAGAGTTGAAAACCTTGTCGTCAGATAGAAGATGCCTCATCTGCAGGATAACGACTTGCCGGTTCGGTGAAGAGCTTCGGAAGTTAGAACAGGTGGAGATGTTCGCTTTGCTCCGCCGAGCCGAAGCGAATGGTTTGGAGGAAAAAATCGCGAATTGTATCGCGCTGATTTTGCTCCAGGTGTCGAAGATCGCCGGCGAGACGACGAAGTTTTCGGTATGCAGGAGCAGCAGGCGTGACACGAGATATTTCTGGTATGCACCTGAGGTGGCGAGGATGTCGCTGAGGTACTCGCGCACCGGCTCGGCATCGGCATCAGTGAAGATGTAGATAGCGATGGTCTCGTCGCGTGAGACGGGCAAGATGTTGAGCGCAATGCGGGGCGGATCATCCTGATAGCGGCGGGTATCGAGATCGAAAAAGACGCTGGCGGCAATGGTCGGCGCCTGCGGCTCGCTCCACCAGGAGCTGCACATCCAGCGCGTGGTCGAACTCCAGCACTTTGGCCGCTGGTGCGACGTCGTGGGCGGCATCGATAATCTGCTGCTTGAATGTCGCCAGTTTCGGGTCACCGACGACACCGCCGCCGATGAGCACCGCGTCGATGGTCTCCGTCCGCAGCCGCTCGCGGAACTCTGACAGCCCGCCGTCGGGTGACGCATGCATCACCGCATAGCGATACCCCGCAGACTGCATTCTCTGACGAATGTCAGCCAGCCGAGCGGCTATCTTTTTGCCGTCCTCTTCTGTGATCCAGGGCGGCTCCAGCGGCAAACCGATGTGCAGAATCGAGAGCATCCTGTTTCTCCGCGATGCCAGTTCAGGCTACCAGCGGGGACGATGCACTCGCTTTGTTGGGAAGTCGGCCGCTGAGAGGATGTGGGGGCGCTTCGGTGCGACGCTTTTTGCGGAGTCGGCATTGGAGTCGGCGGTGGGCCTGAGGGAGAGGCAGGCGGAGAGGCAACCGCGGATCCCTCGCTCGCCTACCCCACCTGCGATGGGGCCCCCAGGGCGCTCGCTTCGGGATGACACGCTCGGTTGGTTGGGTGGCGGCGGTTGAGAGGGGCTGGGGGCGCTTCGGTGTGACGTTTTTTGCGGAGTCGCGGCTTGGACTCGCCGCGCCTGAGCGGAGAAGCAACCGCAGATCCCTCGCTCGCCTACCCCATCTGCGATGGGGCCCCAGTGCGCTTGCTTCGGGATGACCTGTGGGGTGGTTTTGCATTCCTGATTTTTCCTTTGCCGCTGTTGCTTCCGTGTTATTGGGAGGCGCTTTGGGTCCGTGCTATATTGACGCGCGGCGCGCCCTATGCTCGTCCGCACCAATGTTTGCAGGAGGATGTTATCGCTACGCGATTGCAGTTAGGAGATCTGCTGGTCCAGGCCAAACTGGTTTCCGTTGAGGAGATCGCCCAGGCGCTGGAACGTCAGACCAGCCAGGGCGGCCGGCTGGGCGAGAACCTGGTCGCTATGGGCTTGCTGACGGAGAGCGTGCTCGATCGGTTTCTGCATCACATTCCCACCGAGCCCGCTCATATTGCCGCCACGGGGATTGAGAGTGTCGAACTGATGGGGCTGATGATGAAGCTCATCTATTCGGCGCGGCTGCAGACCATCCGGCAGATCACCGATGCCATCAAGCTGCCTTATCGGATGGTGGCCGAGTTGGTGCAGATGGCGGTGGATCGGAAGCTGCTGCAGGCGATGGGGGTGCGAGGCGTCGACAGCTCCGGGGGCACGAGCTACGCGCTGACCGACGGGGGAACGCGGTGGACGATCGACGCGCTGGGGCAGGTGGGTTATGTCGGTCCGGCACCTGTGCCGCTGGATCAGTTCAACGACCAGGTGATCCACCAGAAGCTGACCAATGAGGTGATCACGTTCGAACGGATTCGCACTTCGATCGGCTCTCTGACCTTCGACGACGCGCTGATCGAGCAGTGCGGGCCGGGGCTGAACTCCGGACGGGCGATGCTGCTGTATGGGCCGCCGGGAAATGGAAAGACCTCCATCGCGCGCTGTCTGGCCAGCGTGTTCAGCGACATCATCTACTTGCCGTATGCGATCGAGGTGGAGGGGCAGATTATCCGTCTGTTCGATCCCGCGGTGCATGTAGCGGTGGAATCGGTTGGGCTGAGCGAAGATCCGGGATTTCTGGCGGCGCGCGGGGAAATTCTGGACCATCGATGGGTGGCGTGCCGGAGGCCGTTTCTGGTGGCGGGCGGGGAGCTGACGCTGGAGATGCTCGATCTGCTCTATAACCCGATCGGGCACTATTACGAGGCGCCGATCCATATCAAGGCGCTGGGTGGGTGCTTCATCATCGACGACTTTGGGCGCCAGCTGGTGAGCCCGACGGCGCTGCTGAACCGGTGGATCGTGCCGCTGGAGAATCGCATCGACTACCTGAAACTGCATACGGGGAAGAGCTTCAGCATTCCGTTTGAGGAACTGGTGATCTTCTCGACCAATATCGAGCCGGAAGATCTGATGGACCCGGCGTTTCTCCGCCGGCTGCCGTACAAGATCGAGGTAGGGGCGCCGAGTATCGAGTCTTATCGGCGGATCTTCGAGACGGAGTGCTCGAAGGCGGGACTCAGCCTTTCCGATGAGGCGTTCGAGTCGATCGTCTACAAGATTGAAAAGGAGAAGGGTCTGGAGCTGGCGGCTTATCAGCCGAAGTTCATCGTGGATCAGGTGATCGCGACGTGCCGTTTTATGGAGAAGGCGCCGCAGATGGAGCCGCGTTATCTCGAATACGCCCTGAATAATCTACGGGTGCATCGCAGCTCCGGGGTGGAGTCGCGGCAGCTGCAGGCGGTTTGAGCGCGCCTGCAGGCCGGGGCTTCTACCGTGGTCCCGCTTGCACGGGACGGCCCGGGCTGGGTTTATTTGCTGTACTCGTCGCGGAGCTGGGTTTGGCGGCTGACCATGGGAACCGCGACTCCCTGGATGTAGACCTGCTGGACGTTGGTGCGGACGTCGAGCGGGTCGCCGTTGGCGAGGACGACGTTGGCCATCTTGCCGACATCGAGGGAGCCGAGCTTGTCGCCGAAGCCGAACATCTCGGCGACGTTGAGGGTGATGGCTTTGAGGGCCTCGTCGTGCGGGAGTCCGTAGCCGACCGCGAAGCCGGCCGCATAGGGCAGATTGCGTGAGGAGTGGCTGCTGACGGCTTCGCCGCCGTCGGCGGAGGAGATGGCGATTTTGACGCCACGTTTGGCGAGCTGGGCGGGGAGAGAATAGACGGCGTCGTAGCGCTCGCCGGCGCGGGGCGCGTCGTAAATGGAGCCGATGATGACGGGAACCTTGTAGGCGGCGATCTCGTCGAGGATGTCCTGCGTCTGGGTGACGTGATTCAGGATGACCTTGAGGTGGAATTCCTGGGCGAGCTGCATGATGGTCTCGACGTCGTAGGACTCATAGACGCCGATGACGACGGGGCGCTCGCCTTTGAGATAGGGGATGAGGGCCTCGTATTTGAGGTCGCGCTTGAAGGCTGCGTCGTCCTTCTTTGCGGCGGCGTCACGGTGGGCCATGTAGTCCTGGGTGTCGAGGAAGTTCTGGCGGAGTTCGGTGATGAGGCCCATGCGGGTGGAGGGGTAGGTGGAAGGGAGGCCGCCGCGTCCGCCGCGACGGCGCTGATCGGCTCCGTAATTCATGGCGAGGGCGATGTCGGTGGCGAGCATCATCTGGCGGCGGGATCCGTAGAGCTGGATGAACATATCCTGGCCGGAGATGGTGTCGTCGCTAGCCGGGGCGACGATGGCATTGGTGACGCCGTTGAGGCGGGCGACGGGGATGAGATCGGTTTCGGCGTGGAAGGCATCGGCGACATGCATGTGGGGCATGATCTCGCTGGAGCGCTCTTCGAGGTCGTTGGTCATGGAGTCGGCGCTGATTTCAGTGAGGCCGAAGTTGGATTCGGGATCGATGAGGCCGGGGTAGACGGTGAGGCCTTTGGCGTCGACGATCTGCGCGCCTTTGGGAACTTTCACGTCATGTGCGGATCCGACGGCGGTGATTTTGCCGTCCTGCATGAGGAGCACGCCATTTTCAATGGTGCCGTGGCTGACGGTGAAGAGCTTGCCTCCAACGATGGCGGTGACCGAGGATGGCGAGGCGGTGTCCGTGGCGAGAGTGGCTGCGGGGATCAGGAGACAAGTAACAGCGACGGTGACATTTGCCAGGAATTTCATGATTACTCCTCCCCCTCGTCGTCGGATCCGAAGCCGCCGCCATCGTGCATGACGCCGGAGAAGTGCGTGGTGCCGAGGCCGGGCAGGGACGCGTCGAAGAAGAGATCGCCATCAATATAGACCTTCATGGCGTGGGCGTAGGTGGAGAGGGGATCGTGGTTCCACAGGACTAAATCGGCGTCCTTGCCAATGTCGATGGAGCCGGTGCGGTCATCGACACCGATGATCCAGGCGGGATTGAGGGTGACCATGCGGATGGCCTCGTCTTCGGTGGCGCCGCCGTAGTGGACCATTTTGCCGGCTTCGACGTTGAGGCGGCGGATGTGGTCGTCGGAGTCACTTTTGAGGGCGACTTGACGCCTTTGCGCATGGACAGGACGGCGTTCCAGGGGATGGCGTCGCGGGCTTCGTCTTTGAAGCCCCACCAGTCGGTGAAGGTGGCGATGGCGGTGCCGTCGGCGGCGATCTGCGGAGCGACCTTATACATTTCGAGAGCGTGATGGAAGGCGCGGATTTTGTAGCCGTACTCTTTGGCGATGGCTTCTTCGGTGAGGAACTCGTCGGCGCGGTAGCAGTGAATCTGAACGTAGAGCTTGCCGCGGAGGACGTCGGCGAGGGCTTCGAGTTTGAGGTCGCGCTTTGGCGGGACGGCGTCCTTGTCGCCTTTCTTCACTTTCGCGTCGTAAGCATCCCACTCGGCCATATAGTGTTTCGCGTCTTCGAAGGCCATGCGCATGACTTCGAAATTGCCCATGCGGGTGGAGGGGAGCTGATCGCGGCTGCCGTAGACGCGCTTGGGATTTTCGCCGGAGGCAAACTTGATGGAGCCGGGGCGTTGGGGAAGAGCATGGCATCGCGGTCGAGGCCGAACTTGTTCTTGATGACGACGGCCTGGCCGCCGATCATGTTGGCCGAGCCGTGGAGGAGGAGCTCGGTGGTGACGCCGCCGGCGAGGGCGCGGTAGAGGTCGGCACTGCGATTGTCGAAGGCGTCGATCATGTGCATGGAGGGGGTGACGGGGCTGGTGGCCTCGTTGACGTCCCGTCGAGTGCGGAGTGAGAGTGGGGATCGATGATGCCGGGGGTGAGCCAGAGGCCGGAGGCGTCGACGACGGTGGCAGAGGCGGGCGCGTCGACGGTGGCGCCGACGCCTGCGATTTTGCCGGCGTGGACCCAGACCTGGCCGGGCGAGAGGGTGCCATGGCTGGCGGTCATGACGGTGGCGCCGCGGAAGACGATGTCGGTGGGGGGCGCGGCGGATTGGGCGTGGACGAGTGTGGCGCAGGCGGCGATGACGAATAGGGGGAGC
This sequence comes from uncultured Acidobacteriaceae bacterium, assembly GCA_963796895.1. Lineage (GTDB taxonomy): Bacteria > Acidobacteriota > Terriglobia > Terriglobales > Acidobacteriaceae > Palsa-343. The sequence goes on along the minus strand of CAWCNN010000006.1, from coordinate 322,095 downwards.
AGGCGACAGCGAAGAGTCATGCGAGTGACCTCCGGACTGCGGGAAGGTTGTAGGGGTGGAAAATGCTTCTCCGCATGGTACAGGAGGAAGGGGGGAGGTAGAAGGGGGAAGGTAGAAGGGAGAAGGGAGAGGGAGAAGGGAGAAGGGAGTAGGGAGTAGGGAGAAACGGGGAGGTGGGCTCTTCGTTGCAGTCGGGGGGGCGTGCGATACTGCCTTTGGCATGTATAAACGGGTAGTTCTCAAGCTTTCGGGCGAGGCTTTGGCGGCGGGCAAGGGCTTCGGCGTCGATCCGATTCGTATCCACGAAATTGCCGGAGAATTGGCCGAAGTTCATCAGATGGGCGTGGAAATCGCCATCGTGGTTGGCGGCGGAAATTTCTTTCGCGGCGTGGCGCAGCAGGCTAAGGAAATGGACCGCGTTTCGGCCGACAACATGGGCATGCTGGCGACGGTGATCAACGCGCTGGCCATCCAGGATGCGATGGAGAAGCGGGACGTCTATTGCCGGGTGATGTCGGCGATCGAGATGAATCAGGTGTGCGAGCCGTATATCCGCCGCCGGGCGATTCGGCATCTGGAAAAGGGAAGAGTTGTCATTTTTGCCGCCGGCACAGGGAATCCGTATTTCTCCACCGATACGGCGGCATCGCTGCGGGCGATGGAAATCAAAGCAGATGTGTTACTTAAGGCGACCAAAGTCGAGGGCATCTACGATGCCGACCCGGTCATCCAAACGGACGCAGTGAAATTTGACCAGATTACCTACATGGAAATCCTGCGCCTGGGGTTAAAGGTGATGGATACCACGGCAGTGAGTCTGTGCAAGGACAATAATCTGCCCATGATCATCTTCAATCTGAACCAGCCGGGCAATATCCGCCGGGTCATCTCCGGGGAGAAGGTCGGCTCACTGGTGACCGCCTGAGCGCACAAGTCCAGGTCGTACCGGGACCCACCTGGGAACCGGCTCCCCCACGACCGGCATCGGCTGGCAAGCCGGAAGTGGTGAAGAAAGGGAAGGAGCGGTTGCCCGCGCTGACGGGCTTGCGTGCCTTCGCAGCTCTGAATATTGTCTTTTTTCACTTCTCGAATCCAAAGTGGTTTGGGCCGTTTGCGCCCATTGTCGACAACGGCTTCACGTCGGTGAGCTTCTTTCTGCTGCTGTCGGGTTTCGTGCTGGCCTATAACTACTCCGACCGGGCACAGAGGGGGCAACTGAAGGCGCGGAATTTCTGGGTGGCGCGCGTTTCCCGGCTGTATCCCATTTATCTGTTCGCGCTGGTGATTTCGATTGGCATGCTGATGCAGGAATGGCATGCACGGAGCCACACGCAGTTTGCGTGGGGGCTGGCGCTGACTCCGATGCTGTTGCAGGGCTGGAGCCCGTCGCTGTCGACCTTCTGGAATACGCCGGCGTGGACGATGTGTACCGAGGCGTTTTTCTACCTGATTTTTCCGCTGGTCATCCTGTGGAGGCGTCCGAAGAGGCCTGGCGCCCTGGTTGGAATCCTGCTGGGGCTGTGGTGTTTGGGGATGGTGCTTCCGGGGCTGTACATGGGGCTGCATCCGGATGGCGATCTGCATCCGGGGCGGTACACGGAAGGGTTCTGGATGCGGGCGCTCAAATTTTCACCGCCGCCGCACATTCCGTCGTTCCTGTTCGGGATCGTGCTGGCGGATCTGGATGCGCTGATTCCGCGGGCCGCGCGCAAGCGGCTGCTGTTTGGTGCGCTGGGCATGGCGGGCATCTACACGATGCTGTATTTCGGCGATCTGTTCCCGTATCGCGATGATGCACGACGGGCTGATGATGCCGCTGTTCGCGCTGGCGGTGCTGGGGCTTGCGGGGAAGAATCCGATTGCCAGCTTCTTTGGGTTCTTTCCGTTTGTGGCGGTTGGACAGGCGAGTTATTGTCTTTATATTCTGCACTTTAATTTGTGGAACATGATCCACGACTCGAATATTCTGACCCGGCTCGGACTGGCGAAGTTCGACCCATGGCTGAGCTATGGGTTGTTGGTGCTGGCTGCGGTGCTGGCCATGAAATGGATCGAGCGGCCGGCACAGCGGTGGATTAAGGCAAAACTGCTGCCCCAGCCGGCCAGAGTCACTTAAGCTTCGACGGAGACCTGCTCGGCGCAGAGGACGGTGCAATTGCGCCCGTAACTCTTGGCCTGATAGAGGGCCAGATCGGCGAGGCCGAGGAGTTCCGTTTCGGTGTGGGCGCATTGTGGGGCGACGGTGGCGCCGATGCTGATGGTAAGTGTGACGGCGGATCCGGCCACGTGAAATGGTTCGGCAGCGATCGCGGCGCGAATCCGCTCAGCACCAGCATGGGTCTCCTCACGACTGCAGCCTGGCAGGAGGATGAGGAACTCTTCGCCACCATAGCGCCCGGAGAGGTCATAGCCGCGGGTGGCGTGGGCAATGCGGGACGCAATTTCTTTCAGAACCTGGTCGCCGGCGAGATGACCGAGCGTGTCATTGACGGGCTTGAAGTGATCGACATCGAGCATGAGGATGCCCATGCTGCACCCGGTGCGGCGGCAGCGCTCGAGTTCTTTCTCGAGGAGATCGAGGAGGGCGCGGCGATTCCAGAGGCCGGTCAGGGCATCATGGGTGGCCTGATGGCGCAGCTTCTCCTGGGCTTCGAGCAGGTCCCGCTGCAGGGAGAGGACGCTGGCCAATGAGTCGCTCTTTTCCTGGTGGGCGGCTTCGGCCTGAAGGCGGAGGGTGTCGGCTTCGCGGAGCTGTTGGCGAATCGTATGGGTATGCCGGCGTACCTGACGGCGGAGAACGAAGTTCCACCCGGCAATGACGAGAACCAGAGCCGAGAAGGGAGTGCGACCAGAAGGGTGTGTACGGTTGTCCACCACGAGGGGCGATGGAGGACGACTATGTCTGCCGGTGAGCGGAGGAGGATGGTCAGCTCCCTGGGCGTCTTGTCGTCGGCTGCATGAATCACGCAAATTCCCCGAACGCGCAGGCGACTGCCGAGTTGGAGCGGGTCGAGTTCCTGCTTCTGGCTGCCGGGTGGCAGCACGGCGAGAAAGGAGACGCCGCCGGCGCTCAGCACCAGGTTGGGAATGCCAGTGTCTTCACGGGTGTGGTCGAGGTAGAGGGCGTCGACCTCGATGGACTCGGCGTCGTGAACGCCGGAGAGAGCTTCCTGTGCGGTGAGGCGAATCGGCGCGGGCGGCGGAGCGGAACCGAGGTGGCGAAGGATCGAATTCTCCAGCACGGCTGTGTAGTCGCCAATGGAAGGGAAGCCGGCAACGTCGAGGATGTCGCCGACACTCACTGCAATCGGCTCCTGGGTAGCGACGAAGATGCCGTGTTCGGGGACCCATGAGAGAGAAGTGCTGGGTGCCCCAGGTGGAGGTGACGACTCCGCGGAGGTGAACCCTGTGGCCGGGACCTCGCTTGCCGGGCCGCATGACATCTTCGACGCGGCGAGGAGGACGAGTGAAGGGATCGCGCGCAGGTTCCTCGATGCGCAGGAAGGACACGTCAGGCATGAAAAGGTAAGTGCCGATGAGCTGATTGCGGTGATTGAAACCGGCACCGGCCGCGGCCTGGATGCGAACACCTGCGTCCACGAGGTCGGGCGGGATCGCGCCAGCAGGAGCCGGGGTGATGACGTCAATCCGATCCGGGCCGGAGGCGATGGGATGGCGATTATGTGCCGAATCCTGCACCGGACGGCGGGAGTTCGGACGGGCGTCGAACGGAGCGGACGATGCCTTCGAGAGAGATCCACGAGATCCCGGCCGGAAAGCACACGATCGAAGCTGGTGGTGGGCGGAGTTGGGCAGGGGAGCATGGCCGAGAAGGCGGAAGCTGCGTTGATGATGACGGGGTGTGAATTTCCCAGGAGAACGTGACGGCGTCGACGCTGACGATGTCACCGGCGTGTGGCTGGAAGGACGGATGGCGCCAATTTCGGCGAAGACGCCGCCGGTAGAGTCGCGAAGAAAGAGGAGAGGCAGATCTGCCTGGTAGAAGGTGATCTGCGCCCGAGCCAGATGGACGGGGTATTCGCGGTCGGCCTCCGGGTGCTGAGGGTGTGAACCTGGCGCGCTGTGCGCAGAGTGGGAAGAGCGGTCGGACGGGCCTCCGCTGTGCATTGAGGTGGGAAAATCAGCACGGGAGATTCGGCGAAGAGAGAAAGGAAGAAGAATGCGCGGTCCATTCGCGAACGGGCGGCCCGGCCAGTGGAGCTGGGACTGCATCCATCCCGGTTGCTCTTCAGCGCGCGTTCCTCGCGTGCTCCCCTGCGAGCCTTATCGGCAGGAACCGAAGCGAGTATAGGTCTTTCGGCGAACCAGAGACACTTGCCGGGTACTGATACCGATGAGTCGCTGGCCCGGCGCCGTCGGTGACGGTACGTTGGGGACTTCCACCTGCCGGCGCGATGACATGCGGGCGGAAATCGGCAGCTGCGATGAGGCTTACGCGGTTTTGCCCATGCCGGCGAGGACACCGCGCATGTAGGCGTAGCTCTTCGACACGCCGGGCATGGGGTCGTCGCCATGGACTTCGTATTCAAGATCGACGAAGCCCTGGTACTTCGTGCGCGATGAGCGCCCTCGAAGATGGCGCGGATGGGCATCTTGCCGTCGCCGACTGCGACCTGGCTGGCCTTGTCGTGGAAGTCGGTCAGATCCTTCATGTGCATGTTGAAGAGTCGTGCGTCCAACTTGATGAATTGCTTCGATGACATCGGTTCCGGCACGGACGGTGTGTCCGACATCGATGCAGCAGCCGATGCGCGCGTCCATGCCTTTGATGTCCTTCAGGATGTCGAGGGGCGAAGGCCAGAGCTTGTCCTCAGGACCGTGGTTGTGGATGGCGAGGCGGATGTCGTATTCCTTCACGAACTTCTCGATGCGAGGGAGGGTCTCCGGTGAGGGATCGCCGGCGACGATGACCTTGATGCCGGCGCGCTTTACGTATTCAAACTTGCTGCGGATGTCGTCCTCGGCGGCTTCGCGGAAGTAGATGGCGCCAGCGGCGTGGAGGTGGATGCCGTTGGCGGTATAGTCGGCGACGGCCTGCGCTTCGGCGGTGGGATCCATGGGGAGATGGTCTTTGGCGTCCTTGGCGTTGAGCTCGGTGAGACGCAACTCCTTCATGAAGCCGATCATCTGGTCGCGGGTGAAGTTGCGGAAGGTATAGCTGGCGAGGCCGAGGCGAATGGGAGATTCTTCGGCTGCGGAAGCCGGGGCGGGATCGGCGAAGGAGGAGACGGGAAGCAAGAGCTGCGGCCGAGGCGATGGCGCTTGAGGAAGAAGTCTACGACGAGAGATAGTTTCCATGGATGACCTCCGTTTCTGGTGAAGTGTTGGGCTCAAACGAGGCGAAGAAATCCAGGTCCATTCGACTCGCAGCAGAATTGTTGCATGCGCGCGAACCATCTCTCGCGCGGATTGATGCCGGAATGATCCTGCGGTCATTATGGCACAGCTGTTTCAAAGCTGTATCCTCTTCATGCCCAACTCGCGTGATCGGTTGGAGCCACCGCCAGGTTGCATGATTTTGGCAGTCGGCTCAGAGGTGCGGCTCCCATCCTTTTTCGTATTCGCGGCCCCAGCCCTTCATGGCTTCAGGGTCGCCGAGGATCTTGCCGTCGCTGGGATCGAGTTTCAGCTCGCGCTGGACCTCCCAGGCGATGTTCGAGAGCTGCAGCATGGTGACGGCGACGTTGCCGATTTCGACCGGAGCGTGGAGTTTCTCGCCATGGGTGACGCCGGCGATGAAGTTGGCGAAGTGAGCATTGGTCATGGAGTCGCGGCCGACGAGATCGGCGGACGAGGTGGCTTCCTTCTGAACGCGGAACTCGTCGGTCTTGTGGCCGTTGAGGTCGTAGACCTCGTAGCCGTCGCGATCGACGAGGACGGAGCCGGTGGTGCCCATGATGGTCGAGCCGCGATCGCGGCCGTAGACGCGCATGCCGTTGCAACTGCGGCTGTCCCAGGCGATGAGTCTTGTCGCCGTACTCGAAGTTGGTGACGAGGGTGTCGTAGAACTGCCAGTCATCCTTAAAGGCGTAGCGGCCACCGGCGGCGGTGATGTGGTTGGGGTAATCGACGTCGAGGGCCCAGCGGCAGACATCGACTTCATGGGTGCCGTTGTTGAGGGCCTCGCCGGTGCCCCAGATGCGGAACCAGTGCCAGTTATAGGGTTGGTAGTTGTCGTGGTAGGGGCGGCGGGGCGCGGGTCCCTGCCAGAGATCCCAGTTCAGCGTGGAGGGCACGGGAGCTTCTTTGCCGAAGCCGATGGATTTGCGCGTGTTCACATACCAGGCATAGCCGTAGTAGGCGCGGCCGATGAGGCCATCGTGAATGCGCTTGACGATGTCGATGGTGTGGGGTGAAGAGCGCTGCTGAGTGCCCATCTGCACGAGTTTGCCGTATTTTTTCTGCGCAGCGACGAGGAGGGCGCCTTCGGCGGGATTGTGGCTGCAGGGCTTCTCGACGTAAACGTGCTTGCCGGCTTCGACGCCGGCGATGGCCATGGGGGCATGCCAGTGATCGGGCGTGGCGATGGAGATAGCGTCAATATCTTTGCGCTCGAGCAGCTTGCGGAAGTCGCCTTCGGTGTTCGGGGCGTAACCGAGTTCCTTCTGCGCCTCGGTGCGGAATTTTTCCATGAAGTTGCTCTCGACGTCGCAGATGTAGCCGACGTGGGAGGTTTTGCTGTTGGCGGCGAGGGCGGACAGATGGGCATAGGCGCGGCTGTGCAGACCGATGATGGCAAAGTTGAGGCGGTCGTTGGAGCCGAGGATCTGCGCATAACTTTTCGCTGTGGTGCCGACGGCGAGCCCAGCGGCGCCGACCGCCATGGTGTCCAGAAATTCGCGACGAGTGATCATGCTTTCTCCGTTTGGAAAGGAACTTGAGGTCAGCAGGTGGCGCCGGATTCCGACAGCGCTTTTTTCAGGTCGGCCATGCTTTGCGCGAGGAGGCCTCGGGGGTGCCGGCACCGCGCCAGTGGGTTTCAAGGCTGACGGCGTAGTGATAGCCATCTTTGCGCAGGGCGCGGAGCTGGCCGACCCAGTCGACGACGCCGGTGCCAACCGGCTCCCACTGATATTTGCCGCCGGGAAGCCGGGTGACGTTCTTGGCGTGGCAGTGGCCGATGCGGTCTTTGGGGAGCAGATTGTACGCAGTGGGATACGGGACTTCGTTGGGGAAGGTGCCGGCGTTGCCGGGATCCCAGTTGAGCATGAAGTTTTTATTGGGGATGGCTTTGAGGACGGCAGCGGCCTCTTCGCCGGTGCCGGTGTTGCAGGACATCTCGTTTTCAAGGAGGAGGATGACGTTGCTCTTCGCGCAGGTCGCGGCGGCTTTGCGGAGCTTTCTCGTTGATGGCGGCGCGGTAGGGAGCCTGATCGTCGATGCGCCAGAAGTCGAAGCAGCGGACGCGGTTGGTGGAGAAGGTGTGGGCGAGATCGATGCAGTGGTGAAGCAGGGCGATCCTGTTTAGCGAAGTCGTCGGCGGCGTGGAACTGGTCGCGCTCCTGTGTCTTTTTGCGGGGAGCGCCGGGCCAGTCGACTTTGTAGAGGGGGCTGGCGATGTCGGTGACGCGAAGGTTGTACTTTTTCAGGATGCGATTGGATTCGGCGAGCTCGTTTGCGTCGAGATCGGTGACGTTCTTCTTCCACATGCTGCGCAGTTCGATCCAGTGGAGGCCGAAATCATGCGCGGCAACGTAGCAGGCATGGTCGAAGTCGGGAGAGATTTCGTCGTTGATGACGGAGAGGCGGAAGGGACAGCTGGAGGAGACGGCAGCGAAGAGTGGGGAAGAGGGAAGTGCAGCCAGAGGCGCCCGCGGCGGTCAGTCCGCCGAGGAATTGACGACGAGAAGCCAGCATCTGTATCTCCTGCAACAAAACAGCAGACGCCAGTATAGTCCGGGGCCGCTCGAAAATTGCGGGGTGGTGGTGGGCGATGCACCGGCGCTGGACGATTCGGAATACGATCCGCGGGTGGATGACGATCGTGCGGTGCGGTCGGGCGGTCGGATGGTGAGAGCGCAACCGATTTCTAGCTCTCCAGCTTCCTCCGGGGTCTTTTCGTCTGCGCGGTTTCAATCGGAGGGGCGGCGCCATTGCCGGTGTTCTCCAGGTCCTGGGCAGACTGTGCCGCGGTGAGGTGGCGTTCCATCACGGCACGTGCTTCGGCGGCATTCCGCGACCGGATGGCGCGATAAATCTCGCGGTGCAGATCGGCGGACTCCTTGAGGTCTCGTGAGCGCTCGGCGGTCTTGCGACGGTCGTCGTAGAGGGCGGAGGTGATGGTCTCCATGAGCGCGGCCAGGATGGGATTGCCGGAGGCCTGGGCGATGACACGATGGAAGCGCACGTCGTGGATGAGGTATTCCATCGGATTGTCCACGGTTGCATACATCTCGGCGACCTCTTCCGACAGGGCGGCGAAGTGCTGTTCCCGCCCGCGCTCGGCGGCCAGTGCGGCCAGTTCGCTTTCGAGGATGCGCCGCGCTTCGAACATCTGCCATGATTGGAAGCCATGGAGGGCGCCGAGCAGGCTCAGAGAGGATTTGCCGAGTTCGGGTGGGCCGTCGGCCACAAAGGTTCCCACGCCGTGCCGGACATCCATCACGCCCATCGCGGCGAGATATCCGATGCCGGTGCGCAGGCTGGCGCGGCTGATGCGCAGTCTCCGGGCAAATTCGCGCTCGGGGGGGATGCGGTCGCCAGGCTGCAAATCCCCGGTTTCGATCATGGTGCGGATGTGGTTAACCACCCGCATGGTCATGTGTGTGTCGGATTTTGCCATGGTTCTCCAGCCCTTCAGGCGTTCGGGGAAACTTTTCGTCCCTCACTGTGAGATTCACAGTACCTTACGCAACATTTGTTGTATGGTCCAACAAATCGACTCTTTGAATCACCAGCCACCGGTGTATTCTAGTGGTCGGACCTCTGCAGCACAATCCTTTTTCTGGTGGTCCAGGAGGTCAACCAGTCCGATGTCTACCGGCGCCATGGCTCTTATTCACGACGACCGGCTCTTCCCGGCCGATCCCACGACGCGCAACATCGCGCGCCGCCTGTATGCGGAAGTCCGCGACATGCCGATCATCAGCCCGCACGGGCACACCCAGGCTTCATGGTTCGCGACCAATGAGCCGTTTCCGGACCCAGCCAAGCTTTTTGTGCAGCCGGACCACTATGTGTTCCGCATGCTGTACAGCCAGGGCATCTCGCTGGAAGATCTTGAAATCGGCGCGGGGGAACTGAAGGATCCGCGGCGGGTCTGGCGCATCTTCGCCGAGAACTACTATCTTTTCCGCGGGACGCCCACGCGCATGTGGCTGGACTATGCCTTTCACGAGCTGTTCGGGCTCGACGAGCGGCTTTCCGGGGCTACGGCCGACCTTTACTACGACGTCATCTCCGAGCGGCTGCGCACGCCGGAGTTCCGTCCGCGCGCCCTGTACGAGCGCTTCCGCGTGGAAGTGCTGGCGACTACCGACACACCGCTCGATCCCCTCGCCGCCCATCAGGCCATCCGCGATTCCGGCTGGAAGGCTCGCATCATTCCGGCGTTCCGGCCCGATTCTGTCGTCGATCCGGAGTTTGCGGGATTCGCAGAGAACATCGCGAAGCTCGGCCAGATAACCGGCGAAGACACGGGGACGTGGAAAGGCTATCTGCGCGCTCTGGAAAAATCGCGCGCGCGCTTCAAGGCTCTTGGTTGTACGTCCACGGATCATGGCCAACCCACGGCTCAGACTGCCGACCTGCCCGCATCGGAGGCCTCGGCGCTCTACGACGCGGTTCGACTGGGACGTGCCGACCGGCAGCAACAGGAGCTGTTCCGCGCGCAGATGCTGACCGAGATGGCGCGCATGAGCGTGGAAGACGGCCTGGTGATGCAACTGCATCCTGGCGCTTTCCGCAATCACAACGGCAAGGTGTACGCGCGCTACGGGCGCGACGTGGGCGCCGATATTCCGGTGGCTACGGACTACGTCCACGCGCTGCATCCGCTGCTGAACCGCTTCGGCAACGAAAAAAATCTCACGCTGATTCTCTTCACGCTGGACGAGACGACCTACACGCGTGAGCTGGCACCACTGGCGGGACATTATCCCTGCCTGCGTCTGGGGCCGCCGTGGTGGTTCCACGACAGTCCCGAAGGGATGCTGCGCTTCCGCGAGCAGGTGACGGAGACAGCCGGCTTCTACAACACGGTGGGGTTCAACGACGACACGCGTGCTTTCCTGTCGATCCCTGCGCGCCACGATGTCGCGCGGCGCATCGACTGCGTGTGGCTGGCGCGGCTGGTCGCTGAGCATCGGCTCGACGAAGACGAAGCGGTCGAACTGGCGCACGACCTCGCCTACAATCTGGTACGCAAGGCATACAAGCTGTAACGTCCCGCAGGTTTCAACGGGCGTTCCCCGAATGGGACCGTGGGTATCGGAGATTGCATGGCGGCACGAGGCAGCACGTCCGACTCGTTTTTTGGCACACTGGGCTCCGGGAATCGCGTATCGCACCAGCGCTGGGTAATCTGCGCGCTCCTCTTCTTTGCCACCGTCATTGCTTACGTCGATCGCGGCGTGATTGCCTATCTCGAGAAGTTTCTCGAAACGATCATTCCCGGGCTGAACAGCGTCAAGTACGGATACATCCTTGGGGCGTTTCAGGCAGCGTATGCCATCGGGATGGTGGTGGCCGGGGGACTGACGGACAAGCTGGGAACGCGCAAATCCTTTGCGATTGCCATCGGCCTGTGGAGCGTGGCGGCCATGTTGCCGGGGGCGGCGTTTTCGGTCGTTACGTTTGGCATCGCGATGTTTTTGCTCGGGCTGGGTGAAGCAGCCAACTTTCCCGCGTGCATCAAGACGGTGGCGGAGTGGTTTCCTAAGCGTGAACGCGCACTGGCCACCGGCATTTTTAACTCCGGAGCCAACATTGGCAATATTGCGGTACCGCTGATCGTACCGACCCTGGTCGTGCTCGTGAGCTGGCGGGGCACCTTCGTCGTTACCGGCGGCGCGGGGATTATCTGGCTGATTTGCTGGCTTCTCTACTATCGTCGGCCGGAGCAGCACCCGAGCGTTTCCAAAGGGGAGTTGGATCTGATTCTCAGCGACCCGGTCGAGAAACAGGAAACCGTGCCGTGGCGGCAGGTATTGCCATGCAAGGAAACGTGGGCCTTCGCGATCGGCAAATTTCTCACCGACCCGATCTGGTGGTTCTACCTTTTCTGGCTGCCCCGCTACCTGCAGTCGACGTTTGGGTTGAGCCTCGAATCGAACCGGCTGCCGCTGGTGATTGTGTACAGCGTTTCGACGGTGGGCAGTATCGGCGGCGGATGGATCTCTTCCGCTCTGCTGCGCGCGGGGAAGAATGCGAACTTCTCGCGCAAGACCGCCATGCTGATCTGCGCGCTGTGCGTTCTTCCGGTCTTCATGGCGCCTTACATTCATCACCTTTGGGTGGTCGTGGGCCTGGTGGGGCTGGCGGCCGCGGCGCATCAGGGGTGGTCTGCGAACCTCTTCACCCTGCCCTCCGATATGTTTCCCAAGGCGGCGGTTGCCAGCGTGATCGGCATCGGGGGCATGTCGGGCGCGATCGGCGGGTTTCTACTGCAGATTTCGACGGGATACATCGTGAACATTACGAAGAGCTACGTGCCGCTCTTCATCATCGCCTGTCTCGCCTACGTTTTGGCGCTTGTCATTATCCAGTCGATCACGCCCAAACTGGCTCCGGCCCGGATCGAATCGTGAGCGATGCAATCGTAAAGAGAGGAGAGATCGTACCATGAGCCTCTATTGCAAAGTGGGAAGCGCAGATACGGATCTCTCCAGGCAGCAGGTAAACGATCTGCTGGTGGAAAGCCTCAACCGACTTGGCCCGCGCAAGCGTGTTCTGGTCATCCCGCCGGATATCACGCGCCTGCATTCCCGCTCCGGCGAGATCACGCATCTGGTGTGGGAGTACTACGGCAATCGCCTCGCCGCGGTTCTGCCCGCTCTCGGCACGCATGCCGCCATGTCGCCGGATCAGCTCACGCGCATGTTCGGCGACATGCCGCAATCGCTGGTTCACGTTCACAACTGGCGTACCGATATCGAGACGGTCGGAGAAATTCCGGCCGCGTTCATTGAAGAGCAATCCGAAGGGAAACTGCATTACACGTGGCTGGCGCAGATCAATCGCCTGCTGCTCGAAGGCAACTTCGACCTGATTCTTTCGGTGGGTCAGGTGGTGCCGCATGAAGTGATCGGCATGGCGAATTACAACAAGAACGTACTGATCGGGACCGGCGGGCGGGAGGGCATCAACCGCAGCCATTATCTCGGCGCGGTGTACGGGATGGAGCGCATCATGGGCCGCGCCGACAATCCGGTGCGCCGGGTTCTGAACTACGCTTCGGATCGATTCCTGAAGAATCTCCCTATCGTTTACGTTCAGACGGTGATCGGTCGCGCTGCGGACGGCGGGCTGGCGACGCGCGGCCTTTATATCGGGGACGACGTCGAGTGTTTTCTGCGCGCCTCCGAGCTGAGTCTCAAGGTTAATTTCGAGATGCTCGACCAGCCGCTGCGTAAGGCGGTTGTCTACCTCGATCCGCAGGAGTTTCACAGCACCTGGCTCGGCAACAAAGCGGTTTATCGCACGCGCATGGCGCTGGCCGATGGAGCAGAGCTGATCATCCTGGCGCCGGCGGTGAAGGAGTTTGGTGAGGATCGCACCATCGACGCGCTGATTCGCAAATATGGGTATCGCGGGACGCCTGCGACGCTCGATGCGGTCGCGAAAAATCCCGATCTCGCCGCCGACCTGAGCGCGGCCGCGCATCTGATCCACGGCTCGTCGGAGGGACGATTTACCATCACCTGGTGCCCCGGCCGGCTTACCCGCGAGGAAGTTGAAGGCGTCGGCTTCAACTTCGGCGAACTCGATGAAGTGCAGCGCCGCTACGATCCCACGAAACTCCGGCAGGGATTCAACACCGTGGACGGCGAAGAAGTTTTCTTTGTCGCGAACCCAGGGCTTGGTCTGTGGGCCCACCGCGACCGATTTAAAAACTGAGGTCGTTATGGCAACGCATACTTTTGAACTCGGCAAATTCTCCATCGGCGTAGGCGACCGCTTCGCTCATCAGGCGAAAGCGCAGCTGCAGGCGTGCATCGAAGCGGAACACGCGGGCGTGGAAGTGATTCCGGTGTGGAACAAATCGAATCGCGAACACAACATCATCGGTTCCGAACCAGCCTCGACGCGTGCCGCGGCCGATGCTGCGGTAAAAGCGCTTGGCTGGACCAGGCCTTACTTCTGCGATGCCGACCACATTAACCTCACTACGGTCGATCGCTTTCTGGCGCCGTGCGATTTCTTTACGATCGATGTCGCCGACTACATCGGCAAGGCCGCGGAGCCATCTTCCATCGAGAGATTTCTGAAGCGCCGCTCCGATCTGGCGGGCGCCATCCGCCTCCAAGGGGTGAGCGAACCGATCCATATCACGCCGGATTTGCTGCGCGCCACGGCTGCGAAGTTCCTTTTCGCGGTGCAGGAGGCGGGTAAGGTGTATCGGCATATTGAAGCCGCAAAAGGGAGGGGGGGATTCATCCCGGAAGTTTCCATGGATGAGACCGATGCTGCGCAGACGCCGGCCGAACTGCTGATTATTCTCGCCGCCATCGCCGACGAAGGGATTCCGATCCAGACCATTGCGCCGAAATTCACCGGCCGCTTCAATAAGGGCGTCGATTACGTGGGGAACGTGGATCAGTTCCGGCGCGAGATCGTGCTCGACGTTGCTGCCATTGCCTGGGCTACGGCGAACCTGGGCTTGCCTAAGAATCTCAAGCTCAGCGTCCACTCCGGCAGCGACAAATTCTCCATCTACGCAGCGATTCACGACGCCACAAAGGAATCCGGCGTTCACCTCAAGACCGCCGGGACCACATGGCTCGAAGAGATTATCGGTTTGGCGGAAGCGGGCGGCGATGGGCTGGCGCTCGCTAAGGAAATCTATGCGCAGGCGTACGACCATCGCGAGGAACTCTGCGGACCTTATGCCACGGTGATCGATATCGATCCTGCGAAACTGCCGTCGCCGACCGCGGTCGCGCAGTGGACGTCCGTGCAATTTACCTCAGCGCTGCGCCATGATCCGCACTCCTCGGCTTACAACGCGAGCCTTCGCCAGCTGCTGCACGTGGGCTTTAAGATCGCCGCTAAAATGGGCGACAGGTACATCGGACTCCTCGAGTCCAACGAGAAAGTGATCGCCAGAAACGTGACCGAAAATCTCTACGACCGTCATATCGCGCCTGTATTTCTGGGCAAACCCTCACCGGTCGCCGCTCTCGCGCACGCGGAGGCGAAATGACGATTTCATCCCTGCAGCTCAACGGCAAAACCGCCGTCGTCATTGGCGGAACCTCCGGCCTTGGCCGCGCCATCGCGGTGGGCCTGGCAGAATCGGGCGCGGACGTCGTCGCCTGTGCGCGGCGCCAGGAGCAGGTCGAGGAAACCGCCGCGGCCATCGAGGCCACCGGACGTAAAACGCTGCGGCTGACCTGCGACACGAAGGACCGCGCCTCGATGCAGCGTATTCTCGACGAGTCGGTGAGGGCCTTTGGCAAGGTTGACATCCTCGTTAACTCGGCGGGCAAGATCAAGCGAGCGCCTACGCTCACGTTTCCCGAAGATGAGTGGCGGGACATCGTGGACACGAATCTCACCGGCACGCTGCGCGCCTGCCAGATCTTTGGCGCGCATATGCTGGATCGCGGTTATGGCCGCATCATCAATATTGCCTCGCTGAACTCCTTCGTGGCGCTGGCTGAAGTCGCCGCGTATGCCGCCAGTAAGGCCGCCGTGGCCTCGTTGACGCGCTCGCTCGCCGTCGAGTGGTCGAAGAAAGGGGTGTTGGTCAACGCCATCGCCCCGGGCGTTTTCCGCACGGCGCTCAATGCCGATCTGCTGGACAACACGCCGAGGGGCAAGGAACTGCAGATGCGTACGCCGATGAACCGCTTCGGAAAAACAGAAGAGGTGGTGGGCGCTGCGATCTATCTCGCATCGGACGCGGCATCGTTTGTGACTGGACAGGTGCTCGTGATCGACGGCGGATTTCTGGCGAGTGGGGTGAATCAGTAGGAGCAGCGAATAGCCAGTAGCGGGTAGGGAGCGGGGGCCGGCGCGCTCTGCTGGTCCTTCCCTGGCGTTCGAATGGCTACTGGCCGGTCCCCCCACAGCCCTGTCATACTGGTAACAGGGTCCCCATGTCCCTCAATAACACCATTGCTGTTGCGATGTCGGGCGGAGTCGACTCGTCGACCGTTGCGGCCATGCTGCGCGCGGAGGGGTACTCCCTTGTCGGATTAACGCTGCAGTTGTGGAATCAGCGACGGCTGGCCGGCAAGCAAGGCATGCCGGAGCAGGTCACGGGCCGGTGCTGTTCGCTGGACGACGTGTACGACGCGCGCCGCGTGGCTGAGGCGCTCGATATCCCCTACTACGTGGTGAACGAGCAGGAGCGCTTCGAGGACGACGTCGTGCGCCCGTTTGTGCGCGAGTATCTCGCCGGCCGCACGCCGATTCCGTGCTCGCTGTGCAATAACCACATCAAGTTCGATCAGCTGCTGGTGCGCGCGCGGCAGATCGGTGCGGACCGCATCGCTACCGGGCACTATGCGCGCAATCAGTACGATCCCGCGCGCGATCGCTGGATTCTTTCGCGACCGGTGGATGAGTCGAAGGACCAGACTTACTTCCTCTTCGGACTGACGCAGGAACAGTTATCGCGCACGCTGTTTCCGCTTGGCGGCTATCGCAAGCCTGAAGTGCGCGCGCTGGCAGCTCAGCATGGGCTCGCTGTTGCTATCAAGCCCGATTCGCAGGAGATTTGTTTTATCCCGGGCGGCGACTATAAGAAGTTCATCAGCGCCTATCTGCACGAGCAGGGCGAAGAGATTCCCGATACGGCTGGTGAGTTGGTTTCTACTGCAGGGGAGGTAATCGGGGAGCACGGCGGGATTCATAACTTCACCATTGGCCAGCGCAAGGGCCTGGGCGTGGCGTCGTCGGATCCGCTGTATGTCATCCAGATCGAGCCGGCGTCGCACCGGGTCACGGTCGGATCCGATGCCGAGGCGACCACACGCAGGCTGCGGGCACGGGATCTGAACTGGATTTCGATCCCCGCTCTCACTGGCGAGATGCGGGTGCGGGCGAAGATTCGCCATCGGCATGAGCCGGCCCGGGCCACGATCCGCATGGTTGCTGCCGGCGAGGTTGAAGCGACCTTCGACGAGCCGCAGCGCGCCGTTACTCCTGGCCAGTCTGCCGTCTTCTATGACGGTGACGAGGTGGTCGGTGGAGGGTGGATCCTTTAAAGCAGGGGCCAATAGGGAACAGGCGATAGAAAACAGGGAATAGGGGCTGGACAGCTGCCTGTTCATCGCAGTGCGCTTGCTATTTATCCACATATGTGGTACAATACTAAAGGTAAATAGCAACATAAATTCGCTGTGGAGGTTCCTTATGCCATTCATGCAGGATGCACTGGACCAGTTTCTTCTGACTTATGAACGCAACGCGGCCAGCGGTGATCCTGAAGCCGTCGCGGCTCAATTTGCCGACAGCTTTATTGCCGGCGGACCTGAGGGTTCCGCGATGATTCCGGCCAAGCTCTTTGCTTAGAAGTTACCGCAGAGGAAAGAGATCTTCCGGCAAGCAGGCCATCGAGTTAGCCGGCTCATGGAGCGCCGCGATCTACCCATCGGCGATCGGTATGTGGTGGTGGATACACGGTGGGAGATGGAGTTTGCGCCTGACGAAAGCCTGGCACGAACCTGAACGTCGGCTCCGCCTTCCTGATTGACATGGGCGGTCCAGAGCCGAAGATGCTCGCGTATTTGGCTCACCAGGATATCTTCCGGCTGATGCAGGAGAGGGGCCTTTCACCGCGGACGCATCGCTGAGTACCAACGCGACAATCACCGTACCTCGCTGATCAGGCCGCGCATCGCCTGGAGAACGGTGAATCGTGTCAGCGCTACCGGTTTCTGGGCCTGATCCAGGATGGCCAGCTTCTGCTCTTTCCATCCGGGTGGCGCCGGCGCACCCGACGACAGATACGAAAGAGCCTCGAGGCCCATGGCGCCCATTTCGGTCAGTTGGGTTGCGCGCGGCAGCGCTTCTGCGAGCTGCGGCGAACTCTCCAGCAGCGCCATCGTGCCCGGTGTTGCGGACCATGATCGGAATGTTTCCTGGAGCGCGGCCTCTTCTGCCGGGTGGCCCAGCGGGTCCTGCAAATACGTGCTGATCAGATCGGCGAAATCGTGCTTCGATGGCGGATCGGGCGGCAGGGCATCGACCAGGTTGTCCATGGGGCTGAGGGTGGTGATTCCGTGATGCTCGGACCAGTTGCCGCGCGTATCGAAATTCACCGGTTCTAGGACGGCCATCAGCGGTCGCAGCGCATCGATATCCTGTGTGCCGGCCAGGGCGCGCAGGCTCGCCCACTCCTGCGAGATGTGCGTCAGGCCAAAGCTCTCAAGGCGCAGCGCCTCCACGGAGAGCCGGCGGTACATGTCATCCTCGCTCGTCACGGTGCGCGGCGACCACAGGCGCTCCGCAATGGCAGCGGTGCGGGGCCAGATGCGCGAATCGATGGTGCGGGGCGAGACGTATTCGCTCCACATGCAGGCTTCGCCGCCGAGGATGCGCGCCGCCTGCTCGGGGGTTAGATTGCTGTTGGCCGGAACCGGATCGACGCGATAGTGTTCCGAAGCCGGATCCATGTGGTCCAGATAGTAGCCTGCGGAAAGAATCCCGCTATAGCCCTGCTTCGCGCCGGCCGCGAGGGAATCGAAGCCGCGCCACGACTGGACTACGACGTCTTTGGGCAGCCCTGGGGTCAGCACCTCATCCCAGCCGATCATTTTTTTGCCATGCTTCGTTAGAAGCGGTAACAGCCGCTGGTTGAAATACGCCTGGATGGCAGCGGTGCCTTTCAGATTGTGAGCTTCGGCGAAAGCCTGAATCTTTGCATTGTGCTTCCACTCGACGCCGTTGTTCTCGTCGCCGCCGATGTGCATGTAGGCGTCGGGGAAGATGTCCGCCATTTCGCCGATGAACTTATCGAGAAACGCGTAGGTGCTCTCCCGGGTTGGGTCCATGACGGGGTCGAACACACCGAATTTGCGCTCAATCGAAAACGGCCCCGGGGCGCTGGCCAGCTCGGGATAGCCAACCATCCAGGCAGTGGTGTGCCCGGGCATATCGAATTCCGGTACGACGCGAATTCCGCGGGCTCGCGCATAGGCGACCACTTCTCTGGCCTGATCCTGGGTGTAGTACTGACCGTCGGATCCCATGCCGGTCAGCTTCGGATAGATTTTGCTCTCGATGCGGAAACCCTGATCGTCGGAAAGGTGCCAGTGGAAGACATTCATCTTCACCTCGGCCATGCCGTCGAGGGTCCGCTCGATCACACCCACCGGTTCGAAATGGCGACCCACGTCGATCATGAGGCCGCGCCACCGGAACCGCGGGGCATCCTGGATTGAAACCGCCGGCAGCCAGAAACCGCGTGCATCGGCCTGCACCAGTTGCAGCACTGTCTCGAGCCCATGCATGGCGCCTACATCGGTTGCCGCATGCAGATGGATGCCGTGCGTTGTCACGTCCAGGGCGTACGACTCGTCCTCATCCAGGGTCTGTACCGCCGCGCCGGGGCCATCGACGGAAATCACCAGCGTTCCCGCGGATCCTGCGGTGGCATCCTGGACGATGATGCCGGTCTGGTACTTGAGGCGATCCATCGCCCGGTCCACGGCGTTTTCGAGGCGATCGTCGTGCGTTTTGTCGAAGGTGACGCTGAATCCGCGAACGATCGAAAGCGACCCCTGTCCCATGGTCAGCTGTGCCGGCTGAGGCATCAATGTGTTCACAAAAACCCGTTGTGGGCCGCTCCCCGGCTGTCCCATGGCTGTACCCGTCGTGATTGCTGCTGCCGCGATCGTTCCTGCCACCCACCGTCTTACCGCACCTGCGTTCATCCATTCGCCTCTTTGCATTCCGCGACCAGCTTACGCAAAGCCGCTCGCCAATTCCAGCGCAGGGCGACGACTACGCCGATCGCACCCGGCCGCCCAGGTGGTGCGTGATGAACTGCAGCCCATAGCAGATACCGAGCACCGGCACACCCAGCTCCAGGATTCTTGGATCGGCCGGCGGCAGTAACCGACGCCCGACAATCTGTTACCTTGTCCTTTCATCCACACCAGGAGCCCCGCATGCGAAATCGCTTCGCAGGTTTGATTGTTGTCTCCGCTCTCGCCGCATCCTCCGCGCTGGCCCAAAACGCGCCCGCATACACGCCGCCCGACCCGGCCACCAAAGAGCTTGCCCTCGGCATTTTTAAGCAGCTCATCGAGATCAACACCACTGACTCGGTCGGCAGCGTGACCGCTGCTTCGAAAGCGATGCAGCAGCGTTTTCTCGATGCCGGATTTCCGGCGAGCGACATCTACCTGGGCGGCCCCAACGACCGGAAGGAGAATCTTGTTGTCCGCTATCGGGGCACAGGGGCGCAACCGCCGATTCTCTTCATCGGTCATGAGGACGTTGTCGAGGCTCGTCGCTCGGACTGGACCACCGATCCTTTTCAGTTTATTGAAAAGGGCGGCTATTTTTACGGCCGCGGCACGCAGGACATGAAGGAGAACGATGCGATCCTGGTGACCACGTTCCTGCGTCTCCACAAGGAGGGCTTCAAGCCCGATCGCGACCTGATCCTCGCGCTCACCGCGGACGAAGAAGGGGGCAAGTCGAACGGGGTGAGCTGGCTGCTGAAGAATCATCCCGAGCTGATCAAAGCCGATTACGCCTTCAATCCCGACGGTGGCGGCGTTGAGTTGCAGAACGGCAAAGCAGTCTCCGCCGATGTGGACGCCAGTGAGAAGCTCTACGCCGATTATCAGCTCCTCACCACGAATCCCGGGGGGCACAGCTCGCTGCCTGTGCCGGACAATGCCATCTACCATATTGCCGACGCTCTGCAGCGTCTGCAGAACTACACCTTTCCTTTCGAGCTGAATGCGATCACGCGAGCCTACTTTGAAAAGCTGGCTACGCTGGAGCCGGCGTCGACTGCGGCCGACATGCGGGCCATGCTCGCCACCCCGCCCGATGCTGCAGCCATCAAGCGCCTCTCCCAATCGCCGGAGTGGAATTCCACGATGCACACGACCTGCGTAGCCACGCGGCTGCTGGCCGGGCACGCCAACAACGCTCTGCCGCAGATGGCGCAGGCGAATGTGAACTGCCGTATTCTGCCGGGTCACTCGCGCGAGGAAGTTCGCCAGGATCTGATCCGCCTGATTGACGATCCGAAGATCACGATCAGCTATGTCGATGACGGGGGCACGATCCACGCCACCGCGCCGGAATCGAAAGGCCTGCCGCCGGTCGCGCTGAAGCCGGAAGTGATGAAGCCTCTGGAGAAGCTGGTGGCTCTCTACTGGCCGGGCACGCCCGTTGTGGCCGATATGGCCGATGGCGCTTCGGACAGCATCTACACGAACGGCGCGGGGATCCCGACGTACAACTGGTCCGCGATCGAGCTGGAGACGAATGACGTCCGCGCCCACGGCAAGGATGAGCGCCTGCCAGAGACTTCCTACTGGAAGGGGGTTCAGTTCTGGTACGACTTTGTGAAGACGATGGGGAGCAGGGAGTGAGACGTTAATCTCGACCTGAGTGGGTGTTTCCGGCAATCCTGAAGAATCGACCGCTGGTCCGTGACTACTTCTTCGCTGCTTCGGCCGGCTGGGTCACGATGCTCACGTTTGTAATCCCCGCCTGCTTCACCGCGTCCATGAGGGTGGCGAAGGCGCCGAACGTGACGCTCTGGTCGGCGCGCAGATAGATGACCTGCTTGGTGGTATCGCTGCTCTGCGAACGCAGGATATTGGGCAGGTCGTTCAGGTTCACCGAGCTTGTCGTTCAGAAAGACTTCCTGATCCTTGTTGATCGTGACCACCGTGCGCTGTTCGGTGATCTCGCGGACCGTCTTGGTCTTCGGCACGTTGACCTGGATGCCGGACTGCAGCACGGGAGCGGTCAGCATGAAGATGACGAGCAGCACCAGCACCACGTCGACCAGCGGAGTGATGTTGATCTCCGCCAGGGCTGTCTGGGTGTGGCCGCCTCTACTTGTGAAGGCCACGGCCAGCCTCCCCCGGATCCTGGCCCGGCGCCAGAGCGGCTTCTTCCATGCTGTTGAGCAACTCGCGCGCGAAGTCGTCCATGCGCGCGGCAAAGTCGCGGCAGCGGGCGGTGAACTGGTTGTAAGCGATGACGGCGGGAATGGCGACGAGCAGTCCGGCCGCGGTCGTGATGAGCGCTTCCGCGACACCGGGGGCAACGGCTCGTAGGGTTGCGGTGCCCTCCATGCCGAGCCCGACAAAGGCTTTGACAATGCCCATGACGGTGCCGAAGAGGCCGACAAAGGGCGAGATGCTGCCGATGCTGGCCAGCCAGGTCAGGCGCTGCTCCATGGCGGTGAGAGATTCGCTGGCGGCGGTTTGTCCGGCACGTTCGAGCGCCGTGATGTTGCGGGGCGGCCCGAATCCGCCGGTCTGGCGGCGGTAGGTTTCGTAGACCTCATCGAAGACGTTGACGAGAGGGCTGGGCTTGAACTGCTCGCTGACGGCAGCGATCTCCTGCAGCCGGTTTGCCTTGCGGAAGGCGCGAAGGAAGCGCTGGCTCTGCACGCGGGCACGACGGAAGCTGCCCCATTTTCCCAGAATGATGGCCCAGGAAAAGAGGCTCCCGATCAACAAGGACACCAGTACCACCATGGCGACCGGCCCGCTGTTCTGGAGCATGGCCACGATGTCGTTGCCATTGTTCACGGGGGGAGGCGCGACGGGGTTCGCATCCTGAAAAAGAAACAGCGCGAAAAGGAGGCTAATCATCGTCTGACTATCACGTTACCAGAAGCAGGAATCCGGCGTGGGGTTGCACGTTCAGCGGGGAGAACCTCATTCGTTACACCTCAATCCGGGAAAACAACCAGGCGCTGGTGGCCAGAAAAATGGCCGCGAGGGCTGCCAGGAGACAAAAATCCAGCATGAAATTGAACTGCCAGTTGAACCTGAACTGCCAGTTGCCGATCAGGACGCCGCGCAGGCCGTCGATGCCGTACGACAGCGGATCGAAGCGGGTGATCCAGGTAAGGATGGCGCCCAGGTTCTTCAGCGGAAACAACGCGCCGGAGAGGAAGAACAGGGGCATGACCAGAAAATTCATGAGCATCTGGAAGCCCTGCATGTCCTTGATGGTCGAGCCGATCGAGGCGCCGAGTGCGGCGAAGACGATTGCGATCATCCCGATGAAGATGCCCGCGGCAGGCAGCGCGATCCAGTTGTGGCCACCGCCGCCGGCGTGCATGGGGCGGAAGCCGGCGATGAGGCACACGATCAGCATGAGCAGCCCCTGCAGGCTTGCAACCGTTGCTCCGCCCAGCGTGCGTCCAAAGATGATCTGGATGCGAGGCACCGGGGCGACGAGGGTTTCCTTGAGGAAGCCGAACTGGCGGTCCCAGAGCATCGCCATGCCGGAGAAGATGGAGCTGAAGAGCACCGTCATCCCGATCACGCCGGGGGCGATGAACTGGATGTAGTTGCCGGCGCCGGCTTTGGCAAACACCGGCCCGAATCCGAATCCCAGCGCCAGCAGATACAGGGTCGGCTGGCCGAGCGATACGACGATCTGCGCTTTCGATCGGAAATACCGCTTCAGCTCCCGCAGCCACATGATGTATATCGCGCCCATGGTTTTCTCCTGGAGTTTTCCGTGCCTGACGGCCGGACAATTTCAAGCTGCCTTTTTCCCAGCGCAAAGGCTGGGGGTTCTGCCGTCGTCCCGCGCCTGCCGGACCGCTTCGCGAGAGGACCCGAAAGATCTGGTCGAGGACCAGTGATTGGGTCGGAGCCCTAGCGCTTTTGCCACATCTGGGCGAATCGCCGCATCGCATCCGCAGAGTTGGCGGCCTCGTCGCGCAGGGCGTTCCCGGTCAGCGCCAGGAACGCGTTTTCGAGCGAGTCGGTGTTGGTCTGTGCCTTGAGCTCGGCCGACGTGCCGGTGGCCACAATCGCGCCGTGATCCATGATCGCGATGCGATGGGCCACGCGATCCGCCTCGTCCATGTAATGCGTGGTGAGAAAGACGGTGGTTTGCTCTTTCTCGTTGAGGGCTTTCACGTGGGTCCATAGCTGGTTGCGGCTCTGCGGATCGAGGCCGAGCGTGGGCTCGTCGAGAAAGAGGATTTTCGGGGTGTGCAGGAAGCCGCGCGCGATCTCCAGGCGCCGCTTCATGCCGCCGGAGAAGGTCTTCACGAGGTCTTTGCGGCGTTCCCACAGCTCGAACAGCCGCAGCAACTGCTCGATGCGTTCCACGCGAACCTTGTGTGGGACGTGGTAAAGGATTCCGTGCAGCTCCATGTTCTCGTACGCGGTCTGCTCGCCGTCGAGGCTGGGATCCTGGAAGACGATCCCGAAGCGCTGGCGGGCGTCGCGTTGTTTCACCCACGGATCGAACCCATCGAGGTGAATGCGACCGCTGGTCGGACGCAGCAGGGTTGTCAGCATTTTGATGGTGGTTGTTTTGCCTGCGCCATTCGGCCCGAGGAAGGCGAAGATCTCCCCGGACTCCACCTGGAAGGTGATGTCTTTGACTGCGGTAAATTCGCCAAATGTTTTGGTCAGGTTTTCAACACGAATCACGGATTATGCCTCCGGAACCGCAAAAAGCCACTCGGAACAATCTGTTTAGTTTGCCAGAAGACAGGCTTCCCGGCTACGCGGCTGCAGGGGCCCCTGGCAGCTGACGATCGCTGCACGGCACGGGGTCAGCGTACCTTTTTCAACGCCGGGGTCCAGGTTACGCGGTTGTCGGTCTCGATTGCGATTTCGAGGGTTCCTTGCTGGCCGAGCTGCAATTCCGGGCCCTTGATCGTGTGGTTTTTATGCGCGGCATCGGTGAAGTCGATGCTCATCGGATCGGTGCCCAGAGCATGAAAGCGATAGTGATAGCTTCCGCCTGCGGCAATGGTCTGTACGCCGAACGACCCACCCGGATAGCTCACCTCGACGAGCGAAACCGGCGCCGCCTGGTGATTCACGATTGTGCATGCGATCCACGGGGACTGGCACCCGAGGAGCAATGCCATTGCCCCGCAGGCTGCGCCCAGGATCAACTTCCGCCAGCGAGGCTTTCGCGTCATCCGCCGTCAAGACTATCATCCGCGTCCCCGCCGCGCGGCGTCTTTCCAGGGCATCAGCACTTTGTAGATGGGAATTGCTGTCGCGTTCGCTTTGGTCGCCTGCAGCAGCTGGGCGGTGTTCATGGATCCCGACGGCAACAGGTTCGTCCTGTCCAGCCGATGAGGGAAGGGAATCAGACCAGGGGTTTGCGGTCCAGCGCCCGCGCGGTCAGCACGACGCCGGTCTCGCGCGTGTGCAGCGTAATCGGGAAGGCCAGCACATTCCAGACCCAGCGATCCCCCTTGCTGGGCAGATTCAGCACGCCGCGGAAGGTGCGGTCGATATAGGTTTCGCGAGTCTCAGCGACGGTGCTGAGAATGTCGGCCCAGTCGGCGGCGAGTTCGGGCATCTCCTCAAACATGTTGCGGCCGGGGAACCAGTCGCGCGGTTTTTCCAGGACGCGGGCGCAGGTTTCGTTGACGTACTGCCAGGTTCCTTCGCCGTCGAGAATCTCGAGCACCACGTCGTCGCCCATGGCCATGTTGATGCGCGAATAGAAGAAGTCGCGGGCATCGACCACGACCGGCTTGCCGCGGCGTTTTGCCTCGAAGGAGCGCAGCGCAGTCACCAGGTCGTCGATAGAGCTGTATCCCTTGAGCAGGTGCATGTCTTCGACGCCGCCAAAGCGCCGTTCCAGAGTTGCCGACAGGATGATGATCGGCACCTGGGGATGGAGGGTGCGGAGGCGCGCTGCCACGTCGGTCCCGAATTTGCCGGCGCCCAGGTGGTAGTCCAGCACGGCAATGTCGATGGAATCGAGCAAAGACTCGGCTTCCTCAACCGTGCTCGCGGTTTCGGTCACATACCCGTATTTGCGCAGAATCGTCGAGCGCAGCAGGAGATTGTCGGGATGATCGTCGAGCAACAGGACCCGAATCGGCGCGGTGGCGGGTTGCACCAGCGAAAGCGAGGATTCCTGGTCATTCGTGGGCATAAGTATTGTTTTGATGCTGTAGACGGAGGCCGTGCTGTTTTGGCCGCGAACAAAATTTTGCTGCGTTTTGTATCACTCTACTCTTCGGGCTTCGGTTTGCGCTGAAATTGTCGCAGCAACTCCGGCAAGCGACTGAAGAGCGCGGTGGCGCGCAGCCACTGTTTGTGTTCGAATGCCGGCGATCCGGCCAGCATGGAGCCCGCCGGAATATCGCCGTGCAGCCCGGCCTGGGCGATGGCGATGACGTTGTCGCCGATTGTGCAGTGTCCGGCCACGCCCACCTGTCCAGCCAGGATGACATTCTTGCCTACGTGTGTCGAACCGGCGAGGCCCACCTGCGCGCAAAGCAGAGTATTTTCGTCCACCGAAGAGCCGTGTCCTACCTGGACCAGGTTATCGACCTTGACTCCATCGCCGATGCGGGTGGCTCCAACACTGGCGCGGTCGATACAGGCGTTCGCCTGCACTTCCACGCGATCTCCGAGCACCGTGGGTCCCGACTGCGGAATCTTGTGCCACTGCCCGCGCTCATCTTTGGCAAATCCGAATCCATCCGAACCCACGACCACGCCGTTCTGGAGGATGACATCGTTGCCCAGGCGGCAATTTTCGCGGACCACAGAGTGAGCGTGGGCGAAAAAGCGGTCGCCGATGTGCACGCCCGGGTAGATCACGACGTGGGGCAGAATGGTCGCATCGTCGCCGATGACGACGTCCTCCCCGACGACCGCGTACGCCCCAATCCGAGGGTTCTTCCCGATCTTCGCCGTTGGGTCCAGTACGGCGGTTGGATGGATCCCTTCCCCCCAGATCGGTGGCTGATAGAAGATCTCTACTGCGCGCGCGAAGGCCAGATAGGGATTTTTCAGGCGGAGGGTGACTGCAGGAACCTCTGGAAAATCGGGCGTGACGAGGATGGCAGTTGCGCGCGTGGTCCGGGCCATCGCCGCGTACTTCGCGTTGGCGACAAAGGTGATCTGCCCGGGCTCTGCATCTTCGATCCCGGCGACGCCTGTGATCTCGACGTCGGGGGCGCCATGCAACTCCGCTTCGAGGATGCGCGCCAGTTCGCCAGCCTGCATGCCGCGATTGTAAATCGCCGGGGTCCCTGCCCTCGTTCCCGTGGTTCCGCTCACCGGTCCGTTTGGAGAACGTCGAACCCCTGTGGCATCATCGTTAACAGATTACGGTGTTGATCCCACAGCCGACCCGATTGAGTAATCAACGTCCAGCTCTGCGCGCTCTCGCCATAGGACTGGCTGTCCTGGGGATGTGTGTCTTTGCGTGGGGCCTTCGGTACAAGCTGTCGCTGTACGATCCTCCGCATTCGATCTCCCGCCATATGCCGGCGGCCAAGCTTCTCACGGGCAATGATCGCCGCGCCCTGCCGGCTGTTGAGCAGCGCGCGGTTGCGGATGCGGCGGGCCTGGCGTTCCTCGCGGCATTGTCTTTCTCGTTTCTGGTTCTCAGGCATCCCCGGATCACCCCGGTATTTGCCGTCTCCTGCCTGAATTCCGGTTTTCGACGCACCGTGCCTGCCTGGGCACCCGGTGCGGTAAAATTCATACGACCCCCTCCTCGTTTTCGCTAATCTCTTCTCGACTCCGCAATAGCCGTTCGCCGCGCCTGTAAGTGAAGGTGCTATACGAACGCGCTGTCGCTTCCCCCGATCGACTCCGTTGATCCCCGGGCTCCATTCCCAGGAAGGTGTCTCTCCGGATATGCGCAAGCGTCTTTGGATTATTGTCTCTGCCTGCATCGCCGTCTTCGCGGTCTCCGTGCTTGTGTGGCGGGGCCATCACCACACCCCAACTGTTGAAGCCGCTCCCGGACCGCCTGCAGCCGAGGTAGCGGTCGTCCAGCGGGGTGACATCGCGCAGGTGCTTACCGTGGCCGGGCAATTTCAGCCTTATCAGGTCGTCGACGTTCATCCTAAAGTTTCCGGATTCATCCGTCGTATCTACGTCGATATTGGAGACCGCGTGCGCGAGGGCCAGACGCTCGCTGTGCTGGAAGTCCCGGAACTGAAGGCGCAGCTCTCCGGAACCGTGTCGGAGGTGGCGCGCAGCAACGACGAAATCACCCGCGCGCAGCATGAAGTGCGGCGCGCCGAATCCACGCACTCGGCGCTTCACGCCGACTATCAGCGTCTGCTCGACACCTCCAAAGCGCAGCCGGGCTTGGTTGCGCAGCAGGAGCTGGACGATGCCCAGGCCAAGGATCTCGCTTCGGCGGCCGACGTCGATGCCGCCAAGGCGGCGCTGGCTGCTGCGCAAAAGGGCATGGAAGTCTCGAAAGCGGACAATGAGCGGGTCAGCGCCATCGAAGGGTACACCAATGTTGTCGCGCCGCTGGACGGCGTGATTGTGTGGCGCTACGCCGACACGGGTGCGCTGATCCAGGCGGGGATCAGTTCCAACAGTCAGGACCTGCCCATCGTCAAGCTCGCGCAGGTGGGCGTGCTGCGCCTGCGTCTGCCGGTTCCGGAGGCGTACGTCCGCTATGTGCACGTCGGCGATCCGGTCAAGCTGCGCGTGGACGCGCTCAACCGGTCCTTCACCGGCAAAGTCGTGCGCTTTACCCGCGAGCTGAATTTCGAGACGCGCACCATGGAGACGGAAGTCGACGTCGACAATCCTGGGCTGGCGATCGACTCCGGTATGTATGCCAACGCGCTGATGCGGCTCAATCATGCCGACAACGTATTGACGATCCCCGTCGGCGCGATTGTGCTGCATAGCGATGAGCAGCAGGTCGAGGTGCTCGACTCCGGCAACCACGTCTGGCCTCGCAATGTGCAGGTGGGGATCCGCGGCAGCCAATTGGCGGAGATCCAGAGCGGCCTGAAGGCGGGCGACCGGATCGTCGCGGCGGCTCAGTCCAAATACACCGAAGGCGAAACAGTCACACCCGTGGTGGAGAAAACGCCAGCCTCTGAAACGGCTCCTCAATCCGGCGGCATGATCGACATGAACCCCGACGCCACGTCCGCCAGCGAGGCCCAGCAGTAAAATGCCCAAATTTGCGCTGAAATACCCCTTCTTCATCCTGATGCTTTGCCTGATCGTCACGATTGTGGGCATCGTGAACCTCTTCAGCATGCCGGTCGATCTTTTTCCTGACATCGACATGCCGGTGGTGGTGGTGGCCACCTTTTATAACGGCATGCCGCCACAGCAGATCGAAGCCGATATCACCGATACCTTCGAGCGGTTCTTCACGCTTGCGGCCAACGTGGACCACAGCGAATCCCGGTCCCTCACCGGGGTCAGCCTCATCAAGATTTACTTCAAACCCGGCACCGATCCGAATGCGGCCCTTAGTAACGTGGCGAATCTGGCGATGGCCGACCTGCGGCGTTTGCCTCCCGGCACGCTGCCGCCGGTAGTCCTCGGCCTGACCGCCTCCACACAGCCGGTCTGCCTCGTCACGCTCGAAGGCAAAGGCCTGAACGAAACGCAGCTCAAGGATCTCGCGCAGTTCCAGGTGCGCAACCAGATCTCGAACGTGCAGGGGGCGTCCGTCCCTCAGCCCTATGGCGGCACCTATCGCCAGATCCAGGTGTACGTCGATCCACTGAAGATGGAGGCGCGCAACCTGTCGCTCAGCGACGTGGTCCACGCGGTCGACAGCAGCAATCTGATCCTGCCCGCGGGCGATGTCCGTATTGGTAACAAAGACTTCAACATTTACGCCAACAGCCAGTTTCCCACCGCGGAAGCGATGAACCAGATGCCGCTGAAGTCGGTCGGCAATGGTTCGGTCCTGGTCGCGGACATTGGCCATGCGGTGGACGCGGGCGCGCTGCAATACAACATTGTCCGCATCAACGGTCAGCGCTCCGTCTACGTGCCGGTGTTCAAGCAGGGGGGCAAGAGCAACACCATCACGATCGTTGACGGCATGAAGGAGGCCATCAAGCACCTGGTCGATATCCCGGCGCAGCTGAAAACTGCGGTGGTCTTCGATCAGTCTGTGTTTGTGAAACTCGCGCTCAAGCAGCTTGTCAACGAGGCGGTAATCGGTCTGGTGCTCACCGGCATCATGATTCTGCTGTTCCTGGGGAGCCCACGGGCGACCGTCGCGGTTATGCTGTCGGTGCCGCTCTCCGCACTGGCCTGCATGCTGATGGCGAACATGATGGGGGGCACCATCAACACCATGATCCTGGGCGGACTGGCGCTGGCATTCTCGCGTCTGATCGACAACGGCGTGGTGGTGCTGGAAAACATCTTCCGCTACATGGAACTGGGTGAGCCGACGCGCATCGCCGCGGAGAAGGGGGGCACCGAAGTCTCTCTCGCGGTGCTTGCCGCCACGGTCACAACCTCGATTGTTTTCCTGCCGGTTGTAGGGCTTTCCGGCGTCAGCAAGTATCTCTTCACGCCGCTCGCATTGGGCGTGGTGCTCTCGATGTTTGCCTCCTACGCCTTCGCGATGACGGTGATCCCGCTCTTCTGCGCTTTGTTCCTGAAGGGACACGGCCACGGAGAGCGCGACGAAGTCGGTCATCTCGTCGATCAGCATCCGGAGCCCAGGCCCAAACGCCGCCTGAGCCTCCAGCCCATCGTCGAAAAGTTCAACGAGTACTTCCAGAAACTGGTGAACTGGTACGAGGGCCTGGTGCGCCGCTCGCTGGCGCGCCCCGGGTTCACCACCGCCACCATCCTGGGCTGCTGCGCGATCGCGCTGGTGGTGACCTTTCCGTTCCTCGGACAGGCGTACTTTCCACGTACCGATCCCGGCCAGTTCATCATCAATGTGCGCATGCCTTCCGGCACACGCCTCGAAGTGAGCAACGAGTACGTCGCGCGGGTGGAAAAGATCATTCGCGAAGAAGTAAATCCCAGCGACCTCGACATGATCGTCTCGAACATCGGGGTCTACCCCGATCTCTCCTCGATCTTCACGTCCAACGCGTCGATGGATACGGCCTTTGTCCAGACTTCTCTCAAGGAAGGCCATTCCATTGGCAGCTATGTCTATATGCGGCGCGTGCAGGAGCGGCTGTCTCGCGAGATGCCGGAGCTGACGACCTATTTTCAGGCGGGCGGCCTCATCGACGGGGTTATCAACCAGGGCCTTCCCGCGCCGATCGATGTTCAGGTGAGTTCGCAAAACATGGATGGTGCTTACGCTCTGGCGGAAAAGCTGGCGACGAAAATCCGCACCTTCCCCAATGTCAGCGCTACCTACATCCCGCAGAACGTTAACTATCCCGGCATCCAGCTGAATATCGACCGCGAGAAGGCGTCTCTGATTGGGCTTTCAGCAAAGGACATCGTCGATAACGTCATCACGGCGATGACCTCGGACGGCATGGTAGCGCCCAGCTACTGGATCGACCCGAAGAGCGGCAACAACTATATGGTCACGGTGCAGTATGCCAACCGGTGGATCCAGAACATGTCCATGCAGGACTTCCAGAGCATCCCGCTGCGCGGCATGCATCCGCCGGGTTTCAGTCCTGTCGATGTGGGCCGTTCCGCCGGAGACCTGCCCATGGACGACTGGACCGGCGATCATCGCGCGGGTTACACGCCCCTGAGCTCGGTGGCGAGCATTCGCCTGATCAACACGCCGACCGAAGTCGACCACTACCAGATTCGCCGCGTGATCGATGTCTACGTTGCGACCAAATCCGAAGCTCTTGGAAAGACCGGCAACCGCATTCGCACCCTGATTGCGCAGACGCACACCGACCGCAACACACGCATTGCACTGCATGGAGCGGTGGTGAGTATGAACGAGGCCTTTAAGAACTTTGGATTCGGTCTTCTGCTGGCGGTCGTGCTCGTTTATCTGGTTTTGATGGCGCAGTTCACCTCGTTCATCGATCCCTTCATCATCCTCATGGCCATTCCACCCGGCATCATCGGCGTGGTGGTGCTGCTGCTTGTGACCGGGGCGACACTCAACATCATGTCGTTGATGGGGACGATCATGATGACGGGGATCGTGGTGTCGAACTCGATTCTGATCGTGGACTTCTCCAACCTCATGCACAATCAGGGCCTGCCGCTGCTGGACGCCACAGTAGAGGCCTGCAAAATGCGCCTTCGCCCCATCCTGATGACCTCCATGGCGACACTGCTGGGCATGATCCCCATGGCAATCGGCGCGGAAGCGGGCAGCGAGCAGTATGCTCCTCTGGCTCGCGCCGTGATTGGCGGCCTCGGAGTTTCGGTGGTGGTGACGATGTTCCTGGTTCCCGCGGTTTACCTGGGGATTCACTCCCGCCAGGAACGGCGGGCCAACGAACGCCGGGGAGCCGAAGCATGAGAACGACCGTGACCCTCGCCTCTGTTGCTCTTCTTTCCAGTGGACTGCTCTGGGGGCAGTCCGCGCTTCCCACCGCTCCCGGGCCGCAGCTGCTTTCTGAAGCGCAGCAGCCGGCGATGTCTCCGTCAGCAACGAGGACGGCGCCGGCTCACCAGCCGTCCAACAGCAGCATTCCGGCGGCGAACCTCCCCACCCTGACCTTGTCCCAGGCGGAACAGCTTGCCATCCGGAACAATCCACGCGTCACTGTCGGCAAGCTGGAAGCGCTCGCGCAGCATGAGATGACCCGCGAGACGCGCTCCGCCGAGTTGCCGAACGCGACGATCGCCGCCACCGGCGTCCAGGCTGAAGAAGCCAGCCGGATCGGAGCCGGATCGCTGACCTCATCGCGCCTTCTGCAGCACGCCGGGGCCGGCGCCAATGTGACCCAGCTGATCTACGACTTCGGCCATACCCACAATCTGGTGCTCTCCCGCAAACTGGAGGAGAAGGCGGCCAACGCCAATGCTCTGGCTACCACGGAAGAGATCGTACTTGCCACGGACCAGGCTTTCTACGACGCTCTTACCGCCCAGGCGGAATTCAATGTCGCCCGGCAAACGGTCGATGCTCGTCAGACGACCGACAATCAGGTCACGGAGATGACCCGCAACAAACTCAAGTCCACGCTCGACCAGAGCTTCGCGGATGTTGACCTGTCGCAGGCAAAACTGCTGCAGCTCGATGCGCAGAACAACGCCGACTCGGCCATGGCCGTGCTCGACTCGGTGCTCGGCCTCGACCACGATGTGCGCTACACGCTCATCGAGGACAGCGCCGCGCCCGCACCCCCGCCGCCTTCTGTCGATCCGCTGGTGCAGACCGCTCTCCAGCAACGTCCCGATCTGCAGGCCCTGACGTACGACACGCAGTCGGCTCAGAAATACGCGCGCGCCCAGTGGGAGCAGATGCTGCCCACCTTGTCTGCAGCCGGCACGGTGGGCACCATCCCGGTTCACCCCGGCACCTACTACACCACCAACTGGTGGGGCGGAGTCGGCGGAAATCTCAACATCCCCGTCTTCAACGGATTCCTGTACAGCTCCGAAGCAAAAGAGGCGAAATATCGCGCCCAGGCCGCTTCCGAAAACGCGCGCGATCTCCGCGATCGGATCGTGCAGGATGTGCGCACGTCCTGGCTGCAGGCGAACAACAGCTGGCAGCGCATGGCCGTCACCGCAGAACTGGTGAAGCAGGCCAACCTGGCGTTCGACCTCGCGCAGACGCGGTACAAACTCGGGCTCAGCTCCATCGTCGAGTTATCCCAGGCGCAGCTGCAGCAAACCAGCGCCCAGATCCAGGACACGAGTGCGCGGTACCAGTACCGGCTCGCGCTATCGACGTTGAATTACGAGACGGGGACGGCGCCGTAGGAGCAGGGAACAGGGAGTAGCCAATAGGGAGTAGGGAATAGGTCGCCTGTCCTGGAACTCCAAAACCAGCTTGTGCTTGCTCGGCGATTCCCAATCGGCGACGCAGAGAAAATCAATTCGCCCGAGTTACTCCCAATCGAAATTGGGGAGATGCTGGTCGTTCTGATGCGAAAGCTGGTCTGAACTGACCGCCGTCGGGCTGATGCGTCGACTCCCTACCTGCTGCTCCCTACTCCCTTGGAGGTCTACGGCGCGCCTGAGCCTACCGAGCGGCTCTCCGTCTCGTAATTGCTTGCGCCCTGCGCGGATTGCCCTGGGTACTGCGCGTTGACGTGCATGTCGACGATGTTGCCTTCGAACTCCACGCGGTCGCTCACAATGTCGGTGTCGGTCCGGATAATCGTCAGGTAGGAGCTGTTCTGCGACGATACGTAGACCTTGCCGATGGGGTAGTTATAGACGGCCGCAATTGCGTGCGGATTATCGGTGAGGGGAATGGTCTTGAGCACCTGGTAGTTGCGCAAGTCCACCACCGAAACGCTGCCGGGGGTTCCGCCGGTGATGTCCCCCTGGTTGGCGACATAGGCGCGACTGCCGTCCTGCAGCACGGCGACTTCAACTGGATGCAACCCGACCGGCACGGTAGCCACGACCGTCCCAAAGGTAGCGCTGTCGTTGCCGTAGACGTCCAGGCTCACGTCGATAATGCTGACGGTGCCGGCATCGTAGTTCGCGGTCACGAGCACCTGGCCGTTGCGGTAGTAATCGGCAAAGACGGGTCCGGCGCCGACAGCGATGGTAGCGTTCGGCCCTAATCTGGGATTGGTGGTATCGAGGGCGTTGAGCTGCGAGTTGATGACGGTCACCGTCCCGCTGCCGCGGTTCATGATGAAGGTGCGCTGCGCATCGGTGGTCATGAAGCCGTAGACCGGGCAGATGCCCAGAGGCAGCCGCGCCGATATCGTATTCGAGATCGTTTCAATCGCGTCGGCTTCGCCGTTCACGGTCACCGCTCCGGGATTCGCGCAGGCTCCCCATGTCAACGCACCGCCGTTCGAATTCCCCTGGCTGATGGCGTACATGCGCTCCGCTGTGCTGTAGCCTGCCATGTTGATCACCGACGGTGCTACGGGAATTTCCTGCTTCAGCGCGGCGGGCAGGCCCGTCATCTGCGCTACACAGTTGGTTGCGAGGCAATCCGGTCCATGCAGCCCGGTTTCGGTCACATAGAGCTGTCCGTTTGCCAGCAGTGTGTTGGTGGGCTGCGAACCCGGCAGCAGAGTGCTGGTCAGCACGTTCTTCGATTGCAGCGAGTTGCTGGTCGCCGTTGCCGACGTCAGGGAGCCGTCGCAATTGGGCGAGTAGACCGTCGAGCCGGCATTATCCAGGGAAAACGTGAGCGGACCCAGACCGCCGTTGCCCTGCGCCACGATCGCGTCGCCGGCGAAGTCCATGAGGGTATAGATCGCGGGGGTAGCGAAAGCTGTTCCCGAGCAGGGCCCGGTTTGTCCAGTCTGCAGGGGTGTAAACCCAGGCTGCGACACCACCGTGACGTAGGCTGTCGGCATCGAAGCAGGCCCGGTGGGATTGATCGGCGTGATCACCGGCCGGTACTGATTCCCGCAGCCTGCCGCCAGGGCCACAAATCCGGCGGCTAAGCCGGCGAGCACGGCCGTGGCAATACCCGGGGCAAACATTCGATGAGAAAGGACTCCGGCTCCCTGCCGGTGCAAACCTGTTGCCTCACTACGCAATCGCAATACCTTGACTCCCTCAGCCCGCTCAGATGTGCGAGTCGAGCACCCGACTTCGATCCCGAACGCGGCTTTAACTCATTGCTGATAGAAAAGATGATTGTACTGTAAGCGCCATGGCCCCGGCCGCGCCTGAACTATAGACGATGAGCGAAGCAAACCGTCCCGATTCACGTCCCCACCAGGCTGCTCTGCGCTGGCAATCCCAGGCGGTTCTTCTCGTGCTTGTGCCGGTCACCGCGGTATGGGTGATGCTGGAGGCTGGCCAACTCTGGTACGCCGAGGACGGTTCGCTATGGATCGGGGCGGCCATCTGCCTTCTGCTTGCTGCGCTGGTCTTCTCGACGCACGCTGCCACCGCGGGAGCGGCGGCCACGGGAGTCATCTTCACGGGGGCGCTTTGGTTGCAGACGCCCGGGCTACGCACGGCGCTCTGGCCGCTGCTCGCGTTGCTGGTGCTTACCTTTTCCGCGACGCGTTTCGGGAGGCGCCGCAAGGAGGCGCTGGGTACCGCGGAAGCTCGTCGGGGGCGCACCGCTTCGCAGGTGGCAGCTAATTTGGGAGTGGCTGCACTGGCCGGTATTCCGCTCTCGGCGGCTCATGTCTTCACGCCGGTGGCCTTTGGCGGGCGTGCCGCGATGGTGGCGATGGTCGCGGCCATGGCGGAGGCGACCGCGGATACAGTGTCATCCGAACTGGGCCAGGTGCTGGGCGGCACGCCGCGCATGATCACGACGCTGCGGCGGGTTCCGGCAGGAACGGATGGGGCGATCTCGGCAGCGGGAACCCTGGCGGGGGCGATCGCGGCGGCACTGCTGATTCTGGTCGCCTGGCTGGCGCTGGGGCGGCCGTTCGGAGGCGATCCGTCCAGCCTGCCGTTTTCCGGGATCGATGCTGTTTTGGCGCTGGCGGCGGGGATCGCGGGGACGCTGGTGGACTCGCTGCTGGGAGCCGGGCCGGAGCGTCAGGGTTGGCTCAACAACGACGCGGTCAATGCTCTGTCGACTTTGGCGGCTGCGCTGATCGCGGCTCAAATGACGGATTGGTTCTGACACCACGGGGGGAATGCTCGGGCAGGGAGGTCGCCCGAAATGACAGCGGGGTGAAGGCTCTTTCATAAGAGAGGGAGGGGAAATCGCCGCTGATCCGGGGACGTCTATATTGGCCAGAATCTGCGTCTGCGTGGAAGGATCCCTGATGCGCGCTCGTCGGGTTGCAGTTGTTCTGACGCTGCTGGTACCGGTGTTTGCCTGCTCGCAAGACCGTTCGGCCGTATCGGGCCGGGCCGTGGAAGCCTTTGGCGGTTACTCGCTGGGAGCTGGCGGGGCGCTGGGAACTCATTCGGGCTTTCATGGGGGAGTGGATTTTCCGCTGACGAGCCACGTCGAGGGAGTCGGCGAGGTTGGCTACCTGATCATTGGCACTTATGGAACCGGCATCATGTCGGAGACGAGTTTTCTCCTGGGTCCACGTTATGAGGTTCCTCTTACCGGTGCAGACCATACGCTGGTCTTTTCCGACGTGCTGGTGGGGGTCGACTGGTTTCACAACGGGAGACAGAGCTACACCTGGATTTACAACGACGGGTCCGGATTCGCACTGGCGGCGGACGGAGGCGTGGAGAATCGGCTCAGCCGCCATTTCGCCCTGCGCGGGTTAGCGGGGTATTTCTACGGCAGATTGACGAACAGCACGTACGGCGGCCCGGCGAATCCGGCGACCACGGGGAATAACCGGGCGCGGGTCGAGTTGTCCGCCGTGTGTCGATTTTGAGGGGCGAGTAAGAGACAGCGCCAATAGTTGGGGTGTTGGGACGCGGAAGCAGCCCGAAATGAGGGCAACATTTTCGTACTGCGGCGAGGAACTGGTCAAGTCTTCAGAAGGCGACGATGCCATGCGGACAGCGACGACATGGCGGGTGGCGATGCCGGCAAGTTCGCACGAGCCCGGCTATTGGATCCGAGGAGGGCTGACAGCGGCCTCGATCTTCTGCACGCGCGCCTCGATGCCGGCGAGGGCTTCGGTGGCGGTGCGCAGGTCGCTGACAGGGATTTGGGAGGTATCGCCATCGAGGAGCACGGTGATGTCGGCCAGGACTTTGCGCATGCTCCTGACGGTTTCGACAGCGCGCAGCAGCTGGCCGCTCTCGAATTCGTCTTCAGCAGCAACGCACAGTGCAGCTACGACCGCGGCGCGGCTCCGCAGAGATTTTCCGACCAGTGTGTGCACTGCGTCACCGGCCATCAGGGACCTCCAGGGTAGCGAACCGCGGTTGGAATTTTCAATGGTGAGAGTATGCAGCGAGCGTACGCGAAACGCGCATGATCGCAATCGCCTGCGTGGTGCAGGGACGTGCCATCTTGCGCCAAACGGGATCGAAGGGGGCGCGACTTCGCTTCAGTCTATGCCGAGTTTGTGCTGGAGCTGCTCGAGGCTCGCGCCTTTGGTTTCGGGGTAGATGAAGAGGACGACGAAGAACTGCAGCACCATCATGGCGGCGAAGAATCCGAAGGGCGCAGCTTTGGAGTGGGCGGCGACCCAGGGGAAGAGTCCTGAGATGAAGGCGTTCATGATCCAGTGGGAGGAGCTGCCGAGGCTCTGACCCTTGGAGCGGACGCGGGTGGGGAAGACCTCGGAGATGTAGACCCAGATGACGGCGCCCTGGGAGATGGAGAAGAAGAAGATGAAGCCGACCAGCAACCAGACCAGGTCGGCCTGGTGGGTATTGGAGGCGAAGATGCCGGCGACTCCGGCGAGGCAGGCTGCGGTTCCGACCGATCCGATAAGCAGGAGCGACTTGCGGCCGATCTTGTCGATGACGGTCATGGCGAGGATGGTGGCGCAGAAGTTCATGGCGCCGAGCAGGACCGCCTGCTTGTCGCCGGAGAGGGAGGAGAAGCCTGCGTAGCCGAAGATGTCGTTGGCGTAGTAAAGGATGGCGTTGATACCGGCCAGCTGATTGAACATGCCGATGGTGACGGCGAGGAAGATGGGCAAGCGGTATTTGTGCTGGAAGAGGGGCTCGTTTTTGGAGACGCGCTCGAGGTGGATGGAGTCGACGATCTCTTTGAGTTCGGCTTCGGTGTCGGGGGTACCCATCATTTGCAGAACCTGGCGGGCTTCGTCAATTCTGTTTTGGGTAACGAGCCAGCGGGAGCTGCGCGGGATGCCGAAGAGGAAGAGGGCGAAGAGGGCGGCGGGAATGGTGGCGACTCCGAATTGCCAGCGCCACGCGGCGCCGGTATCGATGAGACGGGCGACGCCGTAGTTGGAGGCGTAGGCGAGCAGGATGCCGGCGACGATGTTGATCTGGAAGAGGCCGACGAGGCGGCCGCGGAGGCGCGCAGGGGCGAGTTCGGCGAGGTAGACGGGGCCCAGGACGGACGATCCGCCGATTCCGAGTCCGCCGATGAGACGGAAGGCGAGCAGCGAAGGCCAGTTCCAGGCAAGCGCGCAGCCGGCGGAAGAGACGAGATAGA
The DNA here is from genome assembly GCA_963796895.1 of uncultured Acidobacteriaceae bacterium. Taxonomy (GTDB): domain Bacteria; phylum Acidobacteriota; class Terriglobia; order Terriglobales; family Acidobacteriaceae; genus Palsa-343. Next base: position 283,899 of record CAWCNN010000006.1, on the reverse strand, counting down.
GGAGGGCCATGATGCGGAGGGCTTCGCGCCCGCCGATTTTTTGGCCGAGGGGGCCGGCTCCGATCGCGCCCAGGACTGTGCCCCAGAGCGCGATGGAGACGGTGAGCCCGAGGGCTCCGGCGCTGAGATGGAAGACTCGTGTGAGTTGCTGGGTCGTGCCGGCGATGACGGCGGTGTCGAATCCGAAGAGGAGTCCGCCGAGTGCACCGACCAGCGTGCTGCGCAGGAGAAGGGGGTTGAGTCGCATGCAGGGTACAGGGTACAGGGCGCGGGTGTCGGCGGGAAAGGCGAGGAGAATCCACGAGGTTCGGGAGGGGACGTTCCGCCTGGTGGAGCTTGCGGGCCGTAGGGTGCGGCTCGGGGGTGGGGTACCGTCGTAATCCTTTGGTGCAATTGGGGCTGTTCAGAGGGGCCGGGGTTTGTTAACCTACGGTTTAAGGGGATCGTTTAAAACGATCCCTTTTTCGTTGGGCCCCGGCTTTCTGATTCGATTGCGATTTTCAGTTTCTGCAGTCATGCACTCCAACGGGGGATGTCATTACGACAGGCTGCCCGGACGGAAACGGGAATCGTGCAACGTTAACGGGTCGGTCACGATCGCTAACTGTCGGATTGTAAAGGCAAAGCGCAGCAAGATTTCGACGCTCTGCACTGGTTCTACAACAAGCGATTACCTGAGTACTTGATCCCCCGAATGGTCGGTTGACCGAAGGGCAGTCTGTTGGTAGTTTTTGAAGCCAAACCAATCAGAGTTGCAGGTTGTCTGCCCTGGCTTCGAAAGATCGATTGAGGGGTTCTCCGGGAGCATCCGGAAAAACTTGGCATTGCGCACGCGTTATTACATCATTTTCGTGGCACGAGAGAAGGACGGGCGTCTCCGCAAGATCCCGATTCCTCTTCACTACGCCGGCGTGTTTGTCGCCGCGGCGGTGGTGGGGGCATTCACGATTACGGGCATGGCGGGGTCGTACACGCGCATGCTGCTGAAGACGGCGAGTTTCAATCAGGTACGGCAGCAGCAGGAAGCGCTGCGCAAGGATTACAGCCAGCTGCAGCGCGAGGCGCACGAGAAAGACATTCAGGCGGCGTCGCTGGGATCGCTGGCCAGCGAAGTGAGCGCGCTGTACGGGCTGCGCAAGAATCTGGTGGCGAAGGCCGCGACGACGCCGGTGGCTCCCGGCAGCTCCGATACTCCGGCAACCTTTACGGAACAGGCGTACGCACAGTCGCTGGATCAACTGGCGTCGCTGCGCACCAGCGCGCTGTCGGGCAGCCTGCGGACGTTCACGGTGGGGATGGCAGCGAATGTGCCGGCCGACTGGGTGAATCTGGCGGGTGCGCCGTCGTTGTGGCCGATCATGGGGCGCATCACGAGCTCGTTTGGGGAGCGCGAAGATCCGTTCAACGGAGAAGGCGCATTCCATGCGGGCGTGGATATTTCGGGTACGTTTGGCGAAGGAGTACGGGCGACGGCGGATGGCACAGTCGAGATCGCATCGATGGCGACCGGTTACGGACGCGAGGTGCTGATCAAGCACGCCAACGGCATCGAGACGCTGTACGGGCATCTGTCGGGCTTTGCGGTGACCACGGGGCAGCAGGTTCGCCGCGGTCAGGTGATTGGCTACGTTGGTTTGAGCGGGCGCACCACGGGTCCGCACCTGCATTATGAGGTGCGCATCCACAACACGCCGGTGAATCCGTACCGCTATCTGCGCGATACAGCGCAGCAGTTGGCCAGCAGCAATGAGCTGACATCGGGACTGGGCAAAGGCGGGAAGTAGACTTCTTGTCTTGAAAGCTTCTCGGGATGCTGAAGAGCGTCACACCGTTTTTCATTGTCGACAGTCTGCAGGCGACGCTGGATTTCTACGAATCCAGGCTGGGCTTCCGCGTTCTGTATCGAGGAGGCGACGCGGAGAGCGCGGACTATTGGGCGATCGTTGCACGCGACCAGGTCATGCTGATGTTCAAAGCGATCTCGGCCGAGGTTCCGCCGCAGCCGAATTGTTCGCGGCACGAATGGGCGCGCTGGGACGCGTACATCTTCATCGACAATCCGGACGCGCTGTACAGCGAGTTCGTGGAGCGCGGCGCTACGATGCATCGTGAGCTAGCGAACACTGGCGATGGGCTGCGCGCCTTCGAGGTTGCGGACAACAACGGCTACGTATTGTGCTTCGGTTGTCCGGCAGGGGCCTGAGGGCAGCGCGCTGAACGTGCTTACTTTTTGAAGGGCTGCTGATCCGTGATGGCGGGGCGGTTCATCGATTGCTCCTGCAACTGCTTCGCGGTGGCCTGGACTTCCCGGAAGAAGCGCAGGAAGTTGGCGCCGAGAATCTTGCGGCAATCTTCGGCGGAGTAGCCGCGGGCCATCAATGCGGCGGTGATCTTTGGGAGGTCGGCGGCGGAGTCCATGCCTTCGGGTGAGGACGGGATGCCGTCGAAGTCCGAGCCGAGGCCGACGTGGTCGATGCCGGCGACCTTCGCGATGTGATCGATGTGGTCGATGAGGGCGCTGAGGGGCGGGCGAGGAATCTTCGCGGCCCACTGCTTGTCCAGCCCGTCGGTCATTCCGTAGGTGACGGTCTTGCCTTCGGCTTTCCACTGCGCGATCTGCGCATCTTCACCGGCTTTGCGCTCGGCGGCCTGGGCTTTCCATGCCTGCCACCACGCGTCGGAGATGAATCCGGAATAGAAGTTCACCTGGACGACGCCGCCATGGCTCGAGGGACCGCCACTGCGAGCGACCGCGCGGAGCATGTCGTCGGTCATATTGCGTGGAACGTTGGTGAGGGCGCGCGCGGCGGAGTGCGAGGCGAAGACGGGCGCGCGCGAGGTAATGACGGCGCGATAGAAGGTCTTGTCGGAGACGTGGGAAATGTCGACCATCATGCCCAGCCGGTTCATCTCGTAGACGACGTCTTTGCCGAAATCCGACAAGCCATCCTGGGTATGCTTCACGTTCGGATCGTCGGCGTCGCCGGAGGAGTCGGCCCAGTCGTTGGAGTTCGACCAGGTGAGCGTCATGTAGCGGACGCCGAGGCGGTAGTAGTCGCGCAGCAGGGGGATGGAGTCCTCAATGGAGTGGCCGCCTTCGATGCCCATGAGCGCGGCGAGCTTGTGCTCGCGATGCGCGCGCTCGATGTCCTCCGCTGAGTACGCCATCATCATCTTGTCCGGATGCGCAAGCGCCTGTTGATGGACCGCATCGATGAGCTCCAATGTGCGGCGCGCGTAGTGGCCCTCGTTCAGCTTGGGCTCGACCCAGATGGAAAAGAACTCGGCGCCGAGGTTGCCCTGCTTCGCCGATTCGAAGTTGAGATAGCCGCCGTTGAGAGGCTCGGTAAGGTCGTAGTGGTCGTCGAGCATGCGCTGCGGCGTGTCGGCGTGGGTGTCGATGACGATTGCGGAGCGGTGGACGGCTTCAGGAGTGGCGGCGTGATGGGTCACAGGTTTTGGGGTGGGCTTGGTTTGGGCTACGAGGGCAAAGCTAAGGGTAAGGATGGCGAAGAGCCGCAGAGGCTTCATGCTGGATTTTCCGTACTGGGATTGTAGCGGAGAGACACCGTTCCGGTGTCAACGTTCAGGTGTTCTGTGCCTACGCACGTCTTCCAAGTCGGGCATCGTTCCTTCGAGTCCTGCCAGACTGCGGGAAACCTCTCGTTCGATTAACGCCTGGAGCGCTTCCCTGAGCAGAGCGCCGATCTCAGAAATGCCGCTGTATTCCTGCGCTCTCCGCACCAATTCTTCGTCGAGGGATATCATCGCGCGCATGAACCACTTCTATCACCGTTTTGGTGATAGAAGTAGGCCTCCGGAATCAAGACGAGCGATACGCGTTCAGAATGTCAGATAGCCGTAGTCGTCGACGTCCGACAACCGATCTTCGCTGTATTCCTCCTGGGTACGCTGGAACACGATTCCATCATTGCGTAAGTCGCGAGCCAGCGCCAAGCCTTCTTTGATCGGAAAGAAGCTCTCGATTTCGAGAGATTTCCCGTTGATCCAGACCGAGAGCCTCCCGAGTCGTGGAAGTGGTCTCGAACGGCCGTGGTAGGTGCGAGGATAAACTCCCAGATCGCTGATTTCGGAACGAGCAAAGGTGCGAGCGTGCCCGATGGGAATCCCTGCAAATTCCCGCTGAAAAGAGACGACGTCCGGTTCGATGGCGATTATGTAGCGGGTGATGTGCTCTGCGATCATACCGAATGCGGTCGCGACTAAGCCTACTGAGCCCCCAACAACGCCGCTCGTGACCGCTTCAGGCCAGTGGAATCGAAAGGCGGACCACAGAACGCCGCCGCATAGTCCGGAAAACACAAGGAAGGGCAGCCACCACGGTTTGCGGCTCGTGAGGAAGGTTATGGTGAGGCACTCTGGTGTTTTCTCGATGTGATAGAGATGGTCAACGACTTCGACGATCGACATCGCAAGCGCCTTTTTACTTCTCCAGCTCCCAGTCGGTGACCGGGGCAATCGCGTTCACCACCTCTTTGCGTTCTTTCCAGGCGCCGGCGAGATAGTCGCGGTTCATCTTTGCGATGACTTCGAGGGGAATTTCTTTGGGGCAGACGCCGGTGCATTCGCCGATGTTCGTACAGCTGCCGAAGCCTTCGACGTTCATCTGGGCGACCATGCGCACGGCGCGGTGATCTTCTTCGGGTTTGCCTTGCGGGAGGATGCCGAGGTGAGCGATCTTCGCGCCGGTGAAGAGCGCGGCCGATCCGTTGGGGCACGCGGCGACGCAGGCTCCGCAGCCGATGCAGGCCGCAGCGTCCATGGCGCGGTCGGCAATTTCCTTGCCGATGGGGAGGTTGTTGCCATCCTGAGCGCTTCCGGTGGAGATGGAGATGTAGCCGCCGGACTGGATGATGCGATCGAAGGCGCGGCGATCGACGACGAGGTCTTTGACGAAGGGAAAGGCGCCGGAACGCCAGGGCTCGAGGATGAGCTCTTCGCCATCTTTGAAGTGGCGCATGGTGAGCTGGCAGATGGTGGTGGCGGGCATGGGGCCGTGCGCGACGCCGTTGATCATGAAACCGCACATGCCGCAGATGCCTTCGCGGCAATCGTGATCGAAGGCGACGGGCTCTTCACCTTTTTCGATGAGGGTTTCGTTGAGGACGTCGAGGAGTTCGAGCATGGACATCTCGCCGTTGTCTACGTCGACGGGGTAGCTGACGAATTTGCCCTGGATTGCTGGGTTCTTCTGGCGCCAGATGGTCAATGTGACTTTCATTACTTGTAGCTCCTCTGGCTCGGGTGAACGTACAGGAACTCCAGCGGCTCCTTATTGAGTTGGGGCGGTTGGTTGGTGCCGGTCCAGCCCCAGGCGGCGACATAGCTGAAGTGGTCGTCGTCGCGCTGCGCTTCGCCATCGGGCGTTTGGTACTCCTCGCGGAAGTGACCGCCGCAGGACTCGTTGCGCTCGAGGGCATCGATGCACATCAGCTCACCGAGCTCGAAGAAGTCCGCGACGCGGCCGGCTTTTTCGAGGCTTTGGTTGAGGTCGTCGCCGGAGCCAGGGACGTTGACGTTCTGCCAGTATTCATCGCGGAGGGCGCGAATTTTCCCGATGGCTTCCTGGAGGCCTTTTGCGGTGCGCGACATGCCGCAGTCATCCCACATGATTTTGCCGAGCTCGCGGTGGAAGGAGTCGACGGTGCGCTTGCCTTTGATGGAGAGCAGCTTTGCGATGCCTTGCTCGGTAGCTGCGAGCGCTTCCTGTGCGCCGGGATCGTTGGGCCTCACCGGTTTTGGCTTCGCGTTCGCGAGGTAATTGCCAACGGTGTAGGGAAGGATGAAGTAGCCGTCGGAGAGGCCCTGCATGAGCGCGCTGGCGCCGAGGCGATTCGCGCCGTGGTCGGAGAAGTTAGCTTCACCGAGAATGAAGAGGCCAGGGATCGTGCTCTGCAACTGATAGTCAACCCAGAGTCCGCCCATGGTGTAGTGGATGGCGGGGTAGATGCGCATCGGGACCTTGTAGGGGTCCTCGTCGGTGATGCGCTGATACATGTCGAAGAGGTTGCCGTAGCGCTCGCGGATGGTGTCGACTCCAAGGCGGCTGATGGCGTCGCTGAAGTCTAGGTAGACGCCGAGTCCGCTCTCGCCGACGCCGCGGCCCTCGTCGCAGACGGCTTTGGCATTGCGGGAAGCGACGTCGCGCGGGACGAGGTTGCCGAAGGCGGGATATTTGCGCTCGAGGTAGTAATCGCGCTCGTCTTCAGGAATCTGATCGGGCCTGCGCTTGTCACCTTTTTGCTTTGGCACCCAGATGCGGCCGTCGTTGCGCAGCGACTCGGACATGAGCGTGAGCTTGGACTGGTAGTCGCCGGAGACGGGAATGCAGGTGGGGTGAATCTGCGTGAAGCAGGGGTTAGCGAAGAGCGCGCCGCGTTTGTGCGCGCGCCAGATGGCGGTGGCGTTCGAGCCTTTGGCGTTCGTGGAGAGGTAGTAGACGTTGCCGTAACCGCCGGTGGCGAGGATGACCGCGTCGGCAAGATGAACGGCGAGCTTGCCGGTGATGAGATTGCGGGTGACGATGCCGCGGGCCTGGCCGTCGATGACGATCAGGTCGAGCATTTCGGTGCGCGGGTACATCTTGACCTGGCCTGTGTCGACCTGGCGCTCGAGGGCCTGATAGGCGCCGAGCAGCAACTGCTGGCCCGTCTGGCCGCGGGCGTAGAAGGTGCGCGAAACCTGGGCTCCACCGAAGGAGCGATTGTCGAGTGTGCCACCGTATTCGCGGGCAAAGGGAACGCCCTGGGCAACGCACTGGTCGATGATGTGGACGCTGTTCTGCGCGAGACGGTAGACGTTCCCTTCGCGCGCGCGGAAGTCGCCGCCTTTGACGGTGTCGTAGAAGAGGCGGTAGATGCTGTCGCCGTCGTTCTGATAATTCTTCGCAGCGTTGATGCCACCCTGGGCGGCGATAGAGTGGGCGCGGCGGGGCGAATCCTGAAAGCAGAAGCACTGGACGTTGTAGCCCAGCTCGCCGCAGGTTGCGGCAGCCGATGCGCCGGCGAGTCCGGAGCCGACGATGATGAGATTGTGGCGGCGCTTGTTGGCTGGATTGACCAGCTTCATCTCGAAACGTGCGTTGTCCCAGGCCTGTTCGATGGGTCCGGTTGGAATGCGTGCATCCAGTTTCATCGTGCCCATTACCTCACCCATCCTGCAAGAACGCTGATCGGAATCGAAATGTAACCGGCGACGATCAGGATGGCGATCCAGAGCGCAGCCTGTTTGAGCACCGGCGTGTGGCGCGGATGATTGGCGCCGAGAGACTGGAAGGCACTCCAGATGCCGTGGCGCAGATGGAAGCCGAGCAGGGTCATCGAGAAGATGTACCAGGCGGAGACCCACCAGACGCTGAAGCCGGTGACGACGTTGTAATAGATGTTGGTATCGCTGAAGGCCGGGGCGCCGGGATGCAGGGTGCCTGCGGTGAACTCCAGCAGATGGAAGATGACGAAGGCCAGGATGATGGGGCCGCTCCAGTACATGGTGCGGTCGGCGTAATTCGAGGCCACCGACTTCTTTTTGGAGTAGCCAACGGGGCGCGCCTTGATGTTGCGCATCGCGAGCTGGATCGTGACCCAGATATGCAGGACGACGCAGAGGATCAGGGTGCCACGGGCGATCCAGAGCAGCTCGCCGAGGCTCTTGAGGAAGTGGCCGTAGGCGTTGATGCGTGCGGGGCCGTCGAAGATCTGCAGGTTGCCGAGCAGATGGCCGACGACGAACAGGAACAGGATGGCTCCTGTAACGGCCATGATGGCTTTTTTACCGTTGGTGGACTGCCAGAAACTCGGCGCCCGGTGCTCGCGCGTTCCAGCGATTACAGTGCTCATCGCGCTTGTACCCTGAATTTCTTCACGTTGGAGGGTCCTCATTGCGTGGTTGCGGGCGGCCAGGGGTCGGCCGCGCCTGTGGGAAAACTGGCGAGAAGGCGAATCTTTATTATTGGTGCCCGGAAGAAGCAGCGTCAACTGCAGAGGGCTCCCAGGGAGATTTGAAGGAGCCGCCGACGGGGAAACCGCGCCGCCCTGCGCCGCCAGCGCCGCGGCGGGTGCGTGGATTTGCCGTTGCATTCTTGAAGCAAATTCAATAGCTTTGTCATCGCCTCGAAATCTAAAGCATTTTCCAGGCAGCCTGCCGTATGCATGCCGGCAGCCTGGACAGTCCTGCCGCTGGTCTCAGGACTCTTCGCCCCCCACTCACCCTGAAAGGGAAAACGATCGTGAATCTGCGTCATTTCGGATTGGCCACTGCTTGCGGCATGGCTCTGCTCTTCCCCTCTGTTCTGTTGGGCCAGGAGGGCGACAAGGTCGATCTGGCCGCGCTGACGCAGATCAAGAACGAAGCCTTCCAGCATTCGCAGGTGATGGAAAACCTGTTCTACATCTCCGAGGTGTACGGACCGCGCGTCAACAACAGCCGCAATCATCGCGCTGCGGCCGAGTGGGCCATGAAGCAAATGAAGGACTGGGGCCTGCAGAATGTGCACCTGGAAGAATGGGGACCGTTCGGCTACGGCTGGCAGATCAAAAAGTACTACGGCGCTCTGGAGACGCCGGCGTATGCCGCGCTGATCGGGTTTCCGCTGGCCTGGACGCCAGGCACCAATGGGCCCGTGACCGCGGATGCCGTGCTGGCGCCGCTCCATTCAGCCGACGACTTTGCCAAATACAAAGGCAAGCTGCGCGGCAAGATCGTGCTGATCTTCGAACCGCGCGAACTGTCGCTGCACACCGAGCCCGAAGCGCACCGCCTGACCGATGAGGAGATTGCGGCACGTACGCAGACTCCCGACCCGGCCCACATGGGCTTTCGCTTTGGCCGTCCAGGAGCCGCGGCGCCCCGTCCCGGCGAGTTCACGCCGGCAACACTTTCCACTGCGGCGCCAAGTGGGCGCATCCTCCGCAACCAGGTCAACGCCTTTCTCAAGGAAGAAGGCGTAGCGGTCGCTCTGACGCCGGGCTATAACGGGGACGGTGGCACCATCTTCGCCTCCTACGGCGGATCGCAGGATCCGAAAGACCCGGTCGGACCGCCGATGGCTGCGATCACACCGGAGCAGTACAACCGCATCTGCCGCCTGCTGCAACACGGCATTACGCCAAAGCTCACTTTCGACATCGAGACCGAGTACCAGAAGGACGATCCGATGGGCTTCAATGTGATCGGCGAGATTCCCGGTGCGACAAAGTCCGACCAGGTGGTGATGGTTGGCGGACACTTCGACAGCTGGCAGGGCGGCACCGGCGCGACGGACAACGGCACAGGCTCCGCGGTGGCCATGGAAGCTGTTCGCATTTTGGCGACGCTGCACAAGCCGATGGCTCGCACGGTGCGCGTGGCGTTGTGGGGCGGCGAGGAAGAGGGGCTCTACGGTTCGCTGGCTTATGTGCAGAAGCACTTCGCACCACGCGACACGATGAAGAAGACACCGGAGTACGACAACCTGGATGTGTACTTCAATGACGACTCGGGCTCAGGCAAGTTCCGCGCGGTGTCGGCGCTGGGGAACGCGCAGCTGGCGGCAGTCTTCCAATCCTGGATCGCGCCCATCCGGGATCTTGGCATCGACGCCGTGACGGGCCTGACGGCTGGGCCTACAACAGAGCCCGGTGGCACGGATTCCACCAGCTTCTCGTGGATCGGGCTCGACGGCATCGGATTCATGCAGGATCCGCTGGAGTACGGCTCGCGGACGCACCACTCGAACATGGACCTTTACGACCGGGTGCAAAAAGGCGACGTGATGCAGAGTTCGATGATCGAAGCCTGGTTTGCCTACAACGCAGCGACGCGTGCGGACATGCTCCCGCGTATTGAAACGCCGGCTCCATTGAAGAAGGAATGAGCAGGAGGGAGCAGAAAATAGCCCATAGAGATGCGTCTTGTGGTGCTGGAAGATCGATGGGCTATTCGCTTCTCAGCCGGCAGACGATGCGCGCGATCTGCAGCTCTTCTTCCGCCGTGATCACGCGGACTTTTGGGCACAGGGCCGGGTCGCCGCTGGTGACGCCGATGAAATCGAGGCCGTTGCAGATCCAGTCGCGCACGCCGCTGCTGTGCTCGCCAATGCCGCCGGTGAAGACGAGCAGGTCGAGGCCTCCGAGTTCGGCCGCGTAGGCACCGATCATCTTGCGAACGGCGTGCGCAAAGACGGCGATGGCGAGCTTCGCCTTGGGATCGCCGTTGGCTGCGGATTCTTCGAGGAGACGCATGTCCGATTCTCCGCCGGAGAGCGCGAGGAGGCCGGAGTCGCGATTGAGGAGCGATTCAAGCTGATCGGCGTTGAGCTGCTCGGTGCGCATGAGATAGAGCACAACGCCGGGATCGAAGTCGCCGCTGCGGGTGGCCATGGGAATGCCGCCAACCGGGGTCATGCCCATGCTGGTGTCGATGGACTTGCCGTTGCGCAGTGCGACCAGGCTGGCGCCGGAGCCGAGGTGCGCGCAGACGACGCGCTGGGGGATCGCTGCGCCGAACTCAGAAACAAGCCGCGTGACGATGGACTCATAAGAAAGGCCGTGGAAGCCGTAGCGCTCGATGCCCATGTCGTAGAGGCGCTGCGGAAGAGGGAAGTGACGCGCGGTTTCAGGCATCGTGCTGTGAAAGGCCGTGTCGAAGCATGCGTACTGCTGGGCTTCGGGCAGGAGCTTTTCGGTATCGCGGATGAGCGCGACGGCTGCGGGAATGTGAATCGGCGCGAACTGCGTCGCGGCGACCAGCTTTTCCAGCAGCGCGTTGTCGATGAGCTGATGCGCGCGCAGATGCGGTCCGCCGTGGACGACGCGATGACCGAGCGCCGCCGGGCGTCCGTGGCCGAGCTTGTCCATCTGGGCGAGGATCTGCTCGAGCGCGTGCCCCTGGGAGTTGAGCTTGTAGGCCTGGTCGAGGAGCTTGTTGCCCGAGGCATCTTTGACCTCGAGGCGGCCGTTGGGATGACCGATGCCACTGGCCCCGCCGGCGAGCAGGAGCTCGGGATTGCACTCGCCGGGTGGATGGCGATAGAGGCCGAACTTCAGCGACGACGAGCCGCTGTTGACGGCGAGGACGAGCTCTTCTTTAGCGGTCACCGGAGTTCACCACGGCCACACCCAGTTGCGGATCTCCGGCTTGTCGATGCCCCAGGTGTGGGCATAGTGCAGGCTCTCCGTGATCTGGTCGCGGAGCCACTCCTGCGTATGTGCGCCGATGTTGTGCAGGCGCGGGACGCGATCGATGATGTCGATGGCGAGATTGAAGCGGTCGACGTTGTTCTCGATGGCGAGTTCGAGCGGCGTGTTGATGTTGCCCTTTTCCTTGTAGCCGCACACATGGAAGTTGTCGTGATTGTGCCGCCGGTACGTCAGGCGATGGATGAGGAGCGGGTAGCCATGGAAGTTGAAGATGACCGGCTTGTCGCTGGTGAAGAGCGAATCGAAGTCAGCGTCCGACATACCGTGTGGATGCTCTCTTTCCGGCTGCAGGCGAAAGAGATCGACGACATTCACGAAGCGAAGCTTGAGGTCAGGGAAGTGCTCGCGCAGAATCGCCGCGGCGGCGAGGGCTTCCATGGTCGCGATGTCGCCGGCGCAGGCGAGGACCGCATCCGGGTCAGCGCCGGCGTCGGTGCTGGCGAAATCCCAGATGCCGATGCCTTTGGTGCAGTGCCGTATGGCGGCGTCCATGGTGAGGTACTGGAGGTGGGGCTGCTTGTCGGCCACGATGACGTTGACGTAGTCGCTGGAGCGCAGGCAGTGGTCGGCGACGCTGAGCAGGCAGTTGGCATCGGGCGGCAGGTAGATGCGGACGACGGAGGCGCTCTTGTTGGCGACCACGTCGAGGAAGCCGGGATCCTGGTGCGAGAAGCCGTTGTGATCCTGGCGCCAGACGACCGAGGTGATGAGGAGATTGATCGATGAGACTGCGGCGCGCCAGCGGAGTTCGGTTTTGGCCTTCTCCAGCCACTTCGCGTGCTGGTTGAACATTGAATCGATAACGTGAACGAAAGCCTCGTACGTGGAGAAGAAGCCGTGGCGCCCGGTAAGGACGTAGCCTTCGAACCAGCCTTCGAGGGTGTGCTCGCTGAGCATCTCCATCACGCGGCCGGCAGGAGCAATCTCGGTGCCGTCGGAATCCTCGGGAAGGATCTCTTCCATCCAGGTTTTGGGGCTGGCTTCGTAGATGGCCTGCAGGCGGTTGGAAGCGGTCTCGTCGGGACCGAAGACGCGGAAGTTCTCCGGGTTGGCACGCAGGATGTCGCGCAGGAAGTGCGCGAGAATCTCGGTTGGCCCGGCATAAAGAGTCGCGGGCTTTTCGAACTTGCAGGCGTAGTCGCGGAAGTCAGGCATGTGCAACGGACGGCGCAGCAAGCCGCCGTTGGCGTGGGGATTGGCGCTGATGCGGCGGGTGCCGGTGGGCGCCAGCGCGCGCAGTTCCGCGATGGGCGCGCCTTTTTCGTCGAACAGCTCCCAGGGGCGGTAGCTCTTCAGCCATTCTTCGAGTTGGCGGAGGTGCTCGGGATTGTCTGCGACATCGAGGATGGGCACCTGATGCGCGCGCCAGAAGCCTTCGACCTTGTGGCCATCGACTTCTTTGGGGCCGGTCCAGCCCTTGGGGGTACGCAGGACGATCATCGGCCAACGCGGCCATCCGGCGCCCGCTCCGGTTTGCTTGCCCTGTTCGCGCGCCTCGCGCTGGATGGAGCGGATGTGGTCGATGCAATGCTCAAGGGTGGCGGCCATCTGCTGATGCATGACGTGGGGGTCGTCGCCTTCGATGAAGTGCGGATCCCAACCGTAGCCGCGGAAGAGCCACTCCAACTCCTCATGGGGAATGCGAGCAAGCAGTGTGGGATTGGCGATCTTGTAGCCGTTCAGGTGCAGCACCGGCAGCACGGCGCCATCCCGCATCGGATTCAGGAATTTGTTGCTGTGCCAGGAGGTCGCCATGGGACCGGTCTCGGCTTCACCGTCGCCAACGACACAGGTGACGATCAGGTCTGGATTATCGAAGGCCGCGCCGAATGCGTGCGAGAGGCTGTAGCCCAGCTCGCCGCCTTCGTGAATCGAACCCGGGGTCTCAGGCGTGCAATGGCTTCCGATGCCGCCGGGAAAAGAGAATTCGCGAAAGAATTTGCGCAAGCCGGCGATGTCCTGACCCTTGGCCGGATAAATCTCCGAGTACGTGCCTTCCATCCACGCGTTCGACAGAGTTGCGGGCGCTCCGTGGCCCGGCCCGGCAATGTAAATCATGTTGAGATCGAGCTTGCGAATAAGCCGGTTCAGATGCACCCAGAGAAAGGTTTGCCCCGGGTCGGAGCCCCAGTGGCCAAGCAGCCGCTTCTTGATGTGTTCGGGCTTGAGCGGTTCGCGGAGCAGGGGATTGTCGTACAGGTAGATCATCCCGGCGCACAGATAATTGCAGGCCCGCCAGTAGGCGTCCATCTGGCTGAGTTCCTGCTCGCTGAGGGTTTCCGGAAGGGTAGCGACGGCGGCGGTCATGGAAGGACCTCGATTCTCCATAGGACGGAATCTCTTTGGGATAACAGTAGGATGCTCTGGCCGGGAAGTCGAGGCGCGGAATGTGAATTTACCGAAGAAGACTGTAGCCTGTAGCAGGTAGCTAGAAGCGCCTGGCGAAAAGCGGCTAGCGAGACGCTGCCAGTGACGCACGTTCAGCGCCATTTGCTAACGGCATCTCGCTAGACCTGCGATTTCCAGTTCTAATCCGCCGAATTCCGGGTGATCGTTTTCGCGCAGGCGCCAGGCGAGATCGATGACCGCATCCGGGCCGAGGTTCAGTTCGCGCACGCGGGCAGCCAGGTTCCAGCCGACGGCGGAGAATATTGCGCCCTGATTCACGCGCAGGCGGACGTGTTTCTCCTTCATGAATAACGGCGGGGCGATGACGCGAACGTTGCGCGCGATGAAGACGGGCTCTTCGTTTCCCATGCCGTACGGTTCGAGACGACGCAGCCAGGAGAAGAGCTGCGGGGTGATCTGATCGAGTTGCAGCTCGGCGTGACACTGCAGGGGAGTGCCGAGATCCTCGTCGCGCAGGCGGCTGGCGGAGTATTGAGCGAGCCGGGTGCGAAGTTCTTCGACGCGATCGGCGGGGAGGGAGAAGCCGACCGCGTGCGCGTGGCCGCCGAAACGGGTAAAGATCTCGTGGCAGCTCTCGATGGCGTCGAGGAGATGGAACGTTGGGATGGAGCGGCCGGAACCGTAAGCCTCGCCATCTTCACGCGAGAGGACCAGCGCGGGCTTACCGGTTTGTTCGACGATGCGCGAGGCCAGAATGCCGATGACGCCGCGGTGCCAGCCATCGCCGTCCATCACGATGCAGCGGGACTCGCGGAAGCAGGGTTCGGCGAGGCGCTGCGTAATTTCTGCGAGCATGGCGGCCTCGGCGGCGCGTCGCTCCTGGTTGAGGCGTTCGAGTTTGGCGGCGAGGTCGCTGGCGCGCGCTGTGTCTTTTGTGGTGAAGAGCTCGATGACCTCGGAGGCGATGTCCATGCGGCCGGCGGCGTTGATGCGGGGGGCGAGACGGAAGGCGATGTCGATGGGCGTGAGCGGGCGGCGGGCGGGGTCAATCAGGGCTTCGCGCATGAGGGCTCGCAGGCCGACGCCCACGGGACGGCGGAGCTCGGCGAGACCGAGGGCCACGAAAACTCGATTTTCGCCGAGGAGGGGGACGGCGTCCGCGACGGTCGCGATGGCGAGCATCTTGAGAAAGGACGGCAGTATCTTTCTGCGGGCGCGGTCGGGGTCCCAGCCTTCGAGCAGGGCCTGGGAGAGCTTGAAGGCGACTCCGGCGCCGCAGAGATCGCGACAGGCGTAGCCACAGCCAGGCTGATTGGGATTGAGCACCGCGAGCGCGCGGGGTACGCCGAGTTCCGCCTCGGGCAGGTGGTGGTCGGTCACGATGAGGTCGAGGCCGAGTTCGGCAGCGGCATCGGCCGCAGCGAAGGCCCGGATGCCAGTGTCCACGCTGATGACGAGGCGCACGCCTTCGCGCGCGGCGGTTTCCAGGATCTCGCGCTGCATGCCGTAGCCTTCGCGGAGGCGATGCGGGATGTGGAAGCGAACGGCGCCACCCATCATCTCGATGGCGGTTTTCAGGAGAACAGTGGCGGTGGTGCCGTCGACGTCGTAGTCGCCGTAGATGAGGATGGGCTGCTGCGCGGCGATGGCCTCGCGGACGCGATCGACTGCGCGCTCCATGCCAAGCATGGTCCAGGGATCGAGCAGGTGCCCGATGTTGGGATGGAGGAAGTGTTCGGCACCGTCGGCCGTCGTGATGCCGCGGGCGACGAGGAGTTCAGCCACAATCGGCGGGATACCGGCGGTTCGGGCGAGGGCGGCGGCTTCGGGGGTGCGAGCGGGATTGAGAAGCCAGCGTTGCGGCGGGCGCGAAGAGGGAGGCGAAGCCGGATTTGACGCTGGCGGATTCGCAACCGCTGCGGTTACAACTTTGTCCGGAGGCAAAGCAAAGGGCTCAGGGCTGGTCGTCGTCATCCTCATCTTCGAAGACGATGTTGCCGAGGTCGCCGACCGAGTCGAGCAGCTGCTGGTAGCGCTCGTACCAGCCGGTGGAGGTTTCAAAGAGGAACATGATGCCCTGGTGAGGGAAGCCGAGCTGCAGGTGCCCGATCTTGCCAACGTGGCTGACGAGGGAGTGGGCTTCGTCGATTTCGGAAACGCCGCTGGTGGCCTGGATGTCGTAGTCCTCTTCCTGGACTTCCTCGATGAGCAGCTCGACGTCTTCTTTTTCGAGGACGGCGTCGCTCATGGTGATGAAGGTCGCGCCAGCAGCCTTGGCGGTTTCGACGAAGTCCTTCCAGCTGTCGGGATTGGATTCGTCTTCCCAGTAGATAGCGGGCAGGTCGTCACTGGCGTGGGCGGGGACGCGGCGGATGCCGTGGCCTTCGATGAAGGCGACCATGTCGTCCTTGACTGACGCGAGATTGTCGACGTGCATGGAGAAGGGATTCATCGCGGAAGCACTCAGTGTAGCTGAAAGAGGGATAAGGAGGGAGGGGCTTTTAGCGAGGAGACTCTTAGCGAGAAGCTTTTGCCCGAAGGCTTTAGCAAAGAGTGTTTAGCCAAAAGCGTGCGGGCAAAAAGTGTTGCACAGATGCAGGTTTCGAAAAAAAAGCAGGGCCGCCGAAGCGGCCCCGCGATTGGGGCGAAGGCTGAAGCCTCCGCCGGCTTTGTCCCTGGCTAGAAGTAAATCTTGCCGGCGAGCTGAACCGCTCGTCCGGGTTGAGGATCGCCGGCGCCGGCATCCTGGACGGGCTGGACGACCGAGGTGACCTGACCGAAGGTCCCGCCCTGGCTGGGATAGCCGTCGCTCAGGTTGCCGTCCGGTGCGGCAAAGTTGGGGTGGTTGAAAACATTAAAGGCCTCCAGACGCAGTTCGAGGTAGCGTGGGCTGTCGGCGTGGCCGAGAGGGAAGTTCTTGAAGAGGCTCATGTCGGTGTAGTTGAAGCCAGGGCCGCTGAAGAAATTCCGTTTGACATTGCCAAATGAGCCCAGCGGTTCGGGCGAGAAGTTAGTCGGATCGAACCACAGATTGCCCGCGCCGCGGGGATTCATGGACGAGATGTGGAAACTGGATGCCATCGGGGTGTCGGGGCATTCGTAGAACGAATACGGTTCCGCACCGTTGCACCAGAGAGAGCGGTTGAATCCGCTCTCACCAATCGAGACGGGGTTGCCGGACTGCAGGGTGGTGACCCCGGTGAGGTGCCACCCACCGATTGCCTCGTTGACGATGGAGTTCTGCTTCCAGCTGGCGAAGAGGGGAACGACGTACCCGTAGCCGGCGCGGAAAGTGTGGCGCGCATCGTACTCGGAGTTGCCATAGCTGAGTTGGGAGAAGCCGGGAACCCAGTTGGTGCCGGCGATGTCATTGCCATTGCCGAAGCCGGAGCTCTCGAAGCTGGAGCCGTTATCGAGGGCGTGGGCGTAGGTGTAGGCAATGATGTAGTAGAGGCCGTGGGTCATCTGCTTATCCAGCTTGATCTGCAGCGAGTTGTAGCTGGAGGCGCCGTCGGTGTAGACGTGCCCGACGGAGAGGAAATTGCCGGAGGTATCGCGGAAGTCCTGAGGCGCGTTGAGGGACAGGGTCTGCGCGAAGTTGAGGCAGTCGGTGGTATCGCCGTTGGCCGCAGCGGTCATCGCGTTGCATGTGTTCACCACGTCGGCGTGGCCGGCGAGGGTTTCCTTGTCCGCCTCGTAGGCGCGGGCGAGTCTGCGCCCAAGCGAGCCGACGTAGCCGACCGTCAGCACCTGGTTGCCGGGGAGTTGCCGCTCGATGTTCAGGTTGAAGTTGTAGACGTAAGGAACGTCGTAGGTGGGATCGATGCCGCTGAGTTCATACGGAGGAAAGGGCGTGAAGTCGATCGTCTGACCCGGCGTGGGGAAAGTGTAGGGGAAGCGGTTGGCTTCGGATTTGGCTACGCGTCCGGCGACGTCGGCGAAGGGGTTGGCGAAGCTGGGGCTGCCGCCCAGGTCGCCGGCGCCCAGGCTGCTGATGCCGAACGGCGGGTCTTCGAGATTCTGGAGCTGCTCCTCTTCCGAGTCGCGGTTGAAGTAGAGTCCGAACCCGGCGCGGATGGCCAGCTTGTGTTCACCCTCAGGGCCGGTGAGCCAGCTCATCGTGCCCGCGCTGCTGGGAGACCAGTCGAAGCCGACGCGAGGCGCAATGTGGTCGTATTTGGCGGTGGCTCCGTCCTGGTTGTTGCAGCCGGGATCGCCGGGATAGAGCAGACCTTCCTGTGCCGTTGGGAAAATCTTGGACTGTGCTCCCGGAGCGAAGCAGATGATGCCTTTGCCGCCGTATTGCAGGTTTCTGTTGGGGGTCTGGATGTCGTAGCCCAGACCGTAGTTGAAGGTGAAGGAGCTGGAAACCTTCCAGTTGTCCTGGGCATAGCCGTAGATTTCCCATGCGCGCGCATCGATCTCGGCGCCGGAACCCTGGCCGTAGGAGGAGGGGATGCCGACGAGGAAGTCGAGCAGAGGATCGCCCGAGGTATACGCGCCAGAGCCGTTGAAGCCGTAGCTGCCGTTCAATGCGGCGTAGAAGGGGTTGTGCACGGCGAAGCGCTCGACGTGGGCACCCAGCATGATGTTGTGGCTGCCGAGGATTTTGGTGAAGTTGTCGGAATACTCCTGGTTTTCGTCGAGACGGGGCTGCGGTCCGTTATTGCTGAAGCCGAGAACGAAGTAGCCGGTGACGTTCATCTTGGGTATAGAGGCCGCGGCAGGATCCTGTGGATTGATAGAGAAGCCGAGCGAGGAGGGCGAGACGACCTGGGCGGGCTCGACGGCAGCGTAATTGAATCGGTAGTAGCCGGCGCGCAACTCGTTCAGCGTCGTCGGGCTGAAGGTGTGGGTCCACGATGCGTTGAAGATTTTGAAGTGACGGGCATTGTTCTCCGGGAACCCCGGCAGATTGGATCCGGTGAAGGGCAGCACGCTGTGGCTGGGGCTGGACTGGAAGATGGCCGATGCCCAGATGAGGTCGCGATTCGTGGCGTGAACATCGGCACGAAGAACGCCCTGATCCTGCGCCGCCCCGCTGCCGGCGTTGAAGTTGTACTTGTTGCCGGTGTTTGGCGACGGCACGAATTTCGAGAGCAGATTCGCGGAGATGGAGTTGAAGTCGCCGGTGGGAAGATGGACGGTTCCGCCGTTGAAGCATGCGTTCCAGGCCATGCCGGCGGGGCAGGCGCCGTTGGGGCCCTGAATGGCAAAGGGAAGGGGATTGGAACTGAGCCCCCCGGCATTGGTGCCGTTAATTTCATTGGTGTCGTTGCTCAGATCGGCGTAGCCGGCACCGTTGCGGCCCAGCTGCGCATCCGTCGGAACGGTGGTTTGCTGCGTGGAGGCCGTTGCATTGCGAAGACCCTGGTACGCCGCGAAGAAGAAGAGCCGGTTCTTCAGCACCGGGCCGCCGATGGTACCGCCGTAAAGGTTTTGATGAAAGACGGGGCGCTGGCCCGGGAGGGAGAAGTAGTCGCCGTTGTTGAGGAAGGTGTCGCGGTAGAACTCGAAGCCGTCGCCGTGGAACTGGTTGGTACCGCTTTTCAGGGTCTCGTTGACAATGGCACCGGAGTTGCGGCTGTACTCAGGATTCTGCGAGCTGGTGACGAATGTGATTTCCTGCAGGGCGTCGGGGTTGACGACAAGCCCCTGTTGCTGGAGCGGGCCGTCGTTGATGTCCGCGCCGTCGAGCAGGAAGCTGTTCATCTGCGTCTGCGATCCATTGGAGGAGTAGTTGCCGAAGCGGTCGGATGATTCGACGGTGCCGGGCGAGAGCTTCTGAAGAATCGAGGCGTCGCGGCCCAGCAGGGGCAGCTGCTCGATCTGCTGGGAGCTGACAGTGGCCTTCAACTGCGTGTCGGACGTGTCGACCTGCACGGCGTTGGCGTTGACCTGGATAGTCTGTGCGACGGAGCCGGCGGTGAGCGTGGCGTCGACGTCGTGGTTGTCATTCACCTGCAGATTGATCCCGGAAGCCTGAAATCCCTGGAAACCCTGCTTATCGATCCTGACCCTGTAGGGACCGCCGGGGGCCAGTTGGGGAAAGATGTAATAGCCTTTGCCGTCGGTGGTCTGGGTGGAGACGATTCCAGTACTGGTATTGGTGGCGCTCACACGAGCGCCGGGGATGACCGCGCCGCTGGAGTCGGTGACCGTGCCGTGGATAGCAGCATAGACGCTCTGGGCACCCGCTCTCGGCGTGGCGCAGTACGGCAGAATGCACAGGAACAACAGCGCGAACAACCAGCGGTTGCGCATGGAAGTCATAACATCCTCCAAAAAGTGAAAGGTGGGTTGATGCCGTGGGTCACGGAAACGAGAGGTCCGGCCTGCGTTCAGAGAGAGGAAGGGGAGATCCCGGGAGGGTCCTTCGGAACGACCGGAAAGAAGACAGATTGGCACCGGTGGGGGGGCCCCGGCGAGACTGCGAACAGACCACATAAATCCAATGTCCGTGCTAGTTGCATTCTGGATACCATTGCAAAGTGGTTATTAGTAGTCTGACTAAAGGATAGGCGTCGGTGGGACCGCAAAGGGACGAATGGGCTGCTTTTGGGGATGAACAGGCGGTTTCATGGAGTTCAGGTTGGGGGCCAGGCAGCGGTCGGGGGTGCCGCGAATATCCATTTATTGGGAGAATAGGGGCCCTGGAATCCACAAAGTGGTATTGCAGAGGGTCGAAAAGAGAATTTCGGAAGGGCCGGCGGGAGCAACAAGGAGGGCGGGGACCGCTCCCCAGGTAATGGAGTGGTAATGCTGGGCGTCGCGGCGGGCTACCTTCCGGCAAGACCAGCGGCTTCAGGAGCGAGGGAGGGGGGCAGCTAGATGCCGAGCTTCTTGACTTCCTCGTTGTAGTACTTGCGGTAGAGGATATCCCACTCCTGGGAGCCTTCGGGGATGATGCGCCGCTGCGATTCGATCTTCTGCCGGGCGGCCTGATCGATGCGGAGCTCTTCGAGGAGGAGATGTTCGAGGGCTTTCCGTGCTTCCTGGCGGATGGTGTTGCGGTCTTCGAGGAAGTCGCATTCCGGCGTTTCCGCCAGGGTGTCCGCGACGACGTGGGCGAGCTTGTTGAGCTTGTCGCGGGAGATTCTCACAGGACCGCCTTATATTTGCGCGCGAGCTCGGTCTTCACCTTCTTGAACATCTCGAAATAGCTGGCACCGGAGCGCCGCATCTCGTCCTGGTAGGCCTCGAGGATGACGCGCACCTCGTCATTGATGCGGTCTTCGAGGGACAACTCTTCGAGGATGCCGGCGTTGACCCGCTCTTCGACGGCGGGAACCTTGCTGGTGTGGATCATTTTGGCGTCGATGAGGTGCTTGACCGTGTGGCGCGCCAGATAGCCAACGTACTCGCGGGAAAAGATCATGGAACTCTTTCGGAATATAGCACATGACTCCGGGAGCAGAGCACCGGGCCGAGGGGGTGGCGAGGAAGCGAAAGGCGAGGGGAGCGAGTATCCGAGCGAGCCGGGTCATGCGGAAGGCTGTTTTCCCGGTGTGGTAACGTTGGAGCGGCTTTTGAGGAGCCGGGAAATGCTCCCAGCGCTGATCGGCTTCGTCCTGGCAGCCTGGCTGGTGGCCGCTCCGCGACCAGCCGACCATCGGAGCGTAACGGTGGAGGGGTTGCGCGCGCTGCTGGTGGAGGGGTCGCGCGAGTCCGACCCGGAGGTGGCGCAGAAAATCCGAACACTGCACCTGTCAGAACGCCTGACGCCGGCGACGCTCAGCAACCTGGAGGACTCGCTTCAAACAGGAGAACATACGCGGGAAGCCCTGCGGCTGCTGGCCGACTCGTCGGATTTCCTGGAGCCGCCGCGGGCGGAGATGCCGGCGCGACCGGCGCCGAGTGTGGCCGAGCAGCAAACGATGATGAATGCAGCCGTGCATTTTGTCGCAGTCACACTGAGGCGGCTGCCCGATTTCTTTGCCACCCGGACGACCCAGAGTTTCGACGATCTGCCCACGGCGGTGACCCACAGCGGCTGGGCTCCGGATGGGCCGATGCATGCGGATGGAAGCATCAGCGAGGAGATCACCTTTCGCAACGGCAGAGAGGTACTGGGGAGGAGACAGGCAAAGAAGGCGGCGATTCTGTCGGGGTTAACTTCGACGGGCGAGTTTGGCCCTTTGCCGGCTGTGATTCTGCGCGACGTCGCGCGGGGGAATGTGGAATGGGGGCACTGGGAGACCACGGCCGCGGGAACCGTGGCGGTCTTCCAATACGCGGTCCCGGGGAGCCAGTCGCATTATCAGGTCGACTACTGCTGTGTGCGGGGCTATGAGGATGCCAGAGATTACGGGGGCTTTGCGCCGGGCGGACTTGCCAACGCCTATCACGGGAGGCCGGGATATCACGGCACGCTGTCCATCGATCCGGCGACGGGAGCGATTGTGCGCATCACGCTGGAAGCGCTGCTGAAGGAGTCCGACCCGATTACCGATGGAGGGGTGGCGATCGACTACGGTTCGGTGAGGATTGAAGGCGACAAGAGCTACATCTGCCCGGTGCACAGCGTAGCCATTTCGGTTGCGCGGAGCCAGGTCGCGGGCGATTTCGCTCCCCGCATGGTGCGGCGGATCAACGATGTCGAGTTCACGGATTACCATCGCTTTGGCGCGTCGGTGCAGATGGTGGTTCCGGGGAGCCGGTGAAGGAGTGGCGATAAGCGGTTAGCGAGAGGCTGTTGGCGAAGAGCTGTTAGCGAAGTACTCCTGCCGCTTTCCCGCGAGTTCACAGATCGACCGGCTCGACGGGCAAGTTCTCGATTTCCGGCATCTGGTCTTCTTCGCCAGGGGGTTCCCATGACTCGATCAATTCTGCCAAATCTTTTTGGGGTTCCTCTTGATCGAGAGGGCTCTTGCGCAAATTTTGATTGCTGGACGTCACTTAGCCATTATCTGCCCGGCGGAAGGGTCAGGGACTCGCTAATCGTCTTTTGCCAAGAGCCCTTTGCTAAACGCTCCTCGCTAAGGGCACTTCGCTCAACGTTCTTCGCTAACTGTCTTTCGCCGTCTTCTTCCCCTCGCGCATCCTCCGAATCTCTTCCATGCGCTGCGTTAGCAGCTTTTCGCGGCCTTCCTGGGTGGGGTGGTAGTAGCGGCGGCCGCGCAGCGATTCGGGCAGGCATTCCATGTCGGCGACTTTGCCCTCGAGGTCGTGGGCGTACTCATAGCCTTTGCCGTAGTCGAGTTCCTTCATCAGCTTCGTAGGCGCGTTGCGGAGGTGGAGTGGCACCGGTTCCTGGCGAGTGTTCTCGATGTCGGCCATGACCGCGCCGTACGCGGTATAAACAGCGTTCGACTTGGGAGCGAGGGCGAGGTAGACGACCGCTTCCGCCAAGGCAAGGTCGCCCTCCGGGGAGCCGAGGAAGTCGACCATGTCGCGCGCCGAGAGGCAGAGGTTGAGGGCTTCGGGGGCGGCGAGGCCGATGTCCTCGACGGCCATACGCACCACGCGGCGCGCGATATAGAGGGGATCCTCGCCGGCTTTCATCATGCGGCCGAGCCAGTAGAGGGAGGCGTCGGGATCAGAGTTGCGGACGGATTTGTGCAGCGCGGAGATGAGGTTGTAGTGCTCCTCGCCCTGCTTGTCATACATGAGGACGCGTTGCTGCAGCGCTTCAGTGGCGATCTCACGCGTGATGGCGTGTTCCGGATTGCCGGAAGCGAGCTTCGCTGCCACTTCGAGCGCGTTGAGGCCATTGCGCGCGTCCCCCGATGCGTAGCCGGCGAGAAGCTCCAGCGCTCCTTCAGCGGCGGTGAGATGCTGGGCGCCGAGGCCGCGCTCGAGATCGGCGAGCGCGCGCTGGAGCAGGGTGACAATCTGGGCGTCCGTGAGTTGTTGCAGGGTGTAGACGCGGCAGCGGGAGAGCAGGGCGGAGTTGATTTCGAAGGAGGGGTTTTCCGTGGTAGCGCCGATGAGGCGGATGGAGCCGCGCTCGACCCAGGGGAGGAAGGCATCTTGTTGGGCGCGGTTGAAGCGGTGAATCTCATCGATGAAAAGGATGGTGCGCGTGCCCCAGGAGGCCGCCTTCTCGGCGTCGGCCATCACCTGCTTGATTTCCTTGATGCCGGCGAGGACGGCGGAAAACTCGATGAAGGTGGCTTTGGTCGTCTCCGCGATGATTTTGGCCAGCGTGGTTTTGCCCACGCCGGGCGGACCCCAGAAGATCATCGACGAGGCGTCGTCGCGCTCGATCTGCACGCGCAGCGGCTTGCCAGGGGCGAGGAGATGCTCCTGGCCGAGGAACTCGTCGAGGGAGCGGGGGCGCATGCGCTCGGCGAGCGGGGCGGCAACGGGGGCGGACTTTTGGTCGCCCGTGGGAGCGAAGAGGCTCATCTTTGTGCTTCCTGGCTGCCCCGTTGGCGCGCGGCCTCATAGAGCAAAATGCTGGCGGCGACTGCGGCGTTGAGGGATTCGACCGGGCCGGGGGTGGGGATGACGATGCGGCCCGAGGCCCGATCCAGCAACTCCGCCGAAAGGCCGCTGCCCTCGTTGCCGATCAGCAATGCGGTGGCGCCGGCCAGATTCGCGCGCATTGCCGGGATTGCGTCCGGATCAGAGGAAGAGGGAACGGCCGCCAGCACGGGGATGCTGCGTTCGGCCAGAAGGGCGAAGGCCGGGGCGGACTTCTCCGCAAGCACGGGCACGCGAAATGCCGATCCTGCCGAGGCGCGCAGGGCCTTCGAGTTCCAGATGCTGACGGTACCAGGAAGCGCGATGACGCCGCTGGCGCCGAATGCCTCAGCGGAGCGCACCAGGGTGCCGAAGTTGCCGGGGTCCTGGAGCGCGGCCGTGACGACCACCAGGGGGGCCGGCCCGGAAAGAATCTCGGAGAGCGAAAAACGGGGCGGCTCGACCAGGGCGGCGATGCCCTGGGGCGAATCGGTTTCGACCGCGCTGGCAAATACGGCCGGATTGAGTGAGACGACGGGAACAGAGTCGGGCAGATCCATGCGGTCGAGGCGATGGAGGCTGCGGTGATCGGGATCGGCGCGAACAAACACGGTGCGGACGCGAAGGCCGCTGCGCAGAGCCTCGGCGAGAAGGTGCTCGCCTTCGACCCCGATTACCTCGGGCACCTCCGGGCCATTGCGAGTTAACGCGGCACGCAGTTCGCGGACCCTCGCGTTCTGGCGACTCTGTACAATGCTGATGAGGCGCGAGCGATCCGAAACCGTCGGCATGGAGGGATTCTAAACCTCCGCCGGACAGGTCGATCAGGCCCGGTTTCATCCACGGAGCGCGTGCGCCGATACGTTGCTGGACGGGAGAGCCCTTGTCAGCGGAGATTCTGCGCATCCATCCGGATGAGCCTGAGCCCGACCGGATTCAGTATGTTGCGACGTGCATTCGCAACGGCAAAGTGGTCGGCATGCCCACGGATACGTTCTACGGGCTGGCGGTCGACCCGGTGAATTTGCGGGCGGTCGAGAGCATTTACGAAATCAAGACGCGGATGAAGCAGAAGCCGTTGTCGCTGCTGGTGGCAGGGCTGTCGCAGGCTTATCAGCTGGCGCGGGAGTGCGGGACGTGCTTCGATCTGCTGGCGGAGCGCTTCTGGCCGGGACCGCTGACGGTGATTGTGAAGGCCAGTTCACGGCTGCCGCTGCGCAGCACGGCGAATACCGGCAACGTGGCGCTGCGCGTGCCCGACGCGGCGATTCCGCGAGCGGTGGTGGCGGAGCTGGGCATGCCGATTACGGCGACGGCGGCCAATCTGGCAGGACTGCCGGAGTGTACCTACGCTCACTGCGTGCGAGACCAGATCGGCGACAGGATTCCACTGATCATCGACGGCGGACCGACGGGGCGCAGTGTGCCGACGACCATCGTAGACCTGTCAGGCCCCGAG
The DNA here is from genome assembly GCA_963796895.1 of uncultured Acidobacteriaceae bacterium. Classification (GTDB taxonomy): domain Bacteria; phylum Acidobacteriota; class Terriglobia; order Terriglobales; family Acidobacteriaceae; genus Palsa-343. The sequence goes on along the minus strand of CAWCNN010000006.1, from coordinate 258,489 downwards.
GGAACCTGGCAGATTCTGCGCGAAGGGGCGATCCCCACGCACGCGATCGTACTCGCACTGCAGGAGCGATGATCGTACCGTGATCGTGCCGAAGGACAATCTTCGCTCCGTGCGCCGGATGCCCGGGCTGACGCGGAGCAGGGTTCTCTTATGGACCGCCGGAATGGTGCTGGCCGGGGGCGCGTTGTGGGTACTGTGGGTGAACGGGCAGATTCGGTATTACGCACAGCGGGATGAGGCGCGGCCGGCGGACGCCATCGCGGTTTTTGGCGCGGCAGAATATGACGGCCGGCCGTCGCCGGTCTTGCGGGCGCGGCTCGATCATGCGCTGGAACTCTACAAGCGCGGGCTGGCGCCGCTGATTATCACGCTGGGCGGCGGAGAAGCGATGGATCTGCATTCGGAAGGCGGCGTGGGCCACGATTATCTGATGGCGCACGGCGTGCCGGCGCGGGACATTATCGCCGAGACGGAGAGCGACAACACGGAGCAATCAGCGGAACGGCTGGCGGTGATCGCACGCGCGAACGGGCTGCGGACCATCGACGTGGTCAGCGACGGGAGTCATCTGTTTCGCATCCACGCTATCTGCCAGCAGGACGGGCTGCAGGTGTACACGTCGCCGCGGCCGGTGGGTAAAGGGATTCCAGCATCGCAGAGATTCCAGCGGCTGTCGCATGAGATCGTCAGCTATACAGCGTGGCGGCTGCACGTGCACTGAGCCTTGAGCGGGATGCGTTTAGACGGAGACGGTGAGTGAGAAGCTGTTGGCCAAAGACGTTCAGCAAACTGCGTTTCGCTTGACGTTTTTCGCCAGAAAGTTCCTGCGAAAAGCTTCTCGGCGTTTTCTCAGTGTGAGGGCGGCACATATTCCTTCGGCAGGGCGGCGCCTTCACCGAAGAAGAACTGATCCATCTGCTCGACGAGGAACTCCTGGGCCTGGGGCGTCCACGGCTGCAGGCGATATTCGTTCACCAGCATCTTCTGGCGCTCGGCCCACTCCTGCCACGCCTTCTTCGACACGTTGTTGTAGACCTTGTTGCCAAAGTCGCTGTCGAAGGGCGGCTCGTCCAGCCCTTCCATTTCCTGCTTGTAGCGCGAACAAAAGACCATGTGCGGCATCGTTGTGTCTCCTGGATATTGTACAGGCCTGGCAGCCCGACGGCCGCTGCTGCTCATTCTGGATCAACGACACGCGGACAGGCGCTGGTCAACGGCTGCTGCGCAGGAATATAAAAGAAGCTGCTTATGCCCATGCGCCGTTTCTCCCCGGTTTGCTGCGGGGAACCTGGATGACACTAACTGCTTTTGACAAGAGACGCTGGCCGGCCCTTCGGTTCCTCGTTCTGTGCTGTGCTCTGGTTCCCGCGACGCTCCATGCCCAGTCCGCCAAAGAGATCGTGGCGACGGTCGTACGCAACGAGCTGGACGCCGATACCAACGACCACAGCCGCTGGATGTATCGCGACGCCTACAAGTCGCCCGACAAAGACATCGTCAAGATTGCGATTGAGACGGCACAGGGCAATCTCTCCGAGGTGATCGAAGATCACGGCAAGCCCCCCAGCGCGCAGGTCCACCAGAACGATCTGGACGTGATGCAGCAGATGGTGAGCGATCCCGATCTGCGCGCGCGGAAGAAGAAGGCCGAGCAGCACGATGGCCAGCAGGCACGCGACATGCTCAATCTGCTGCCGAAGGCGTTCATCTGGAAGATCGTCGATCGTGCGAACGGGGACATCAAGCTGGAGTTTCATCCCGATCCGAATTTCTCGCCGGACAGCATGAGCGGCAGAGTTCTGGCCGGCATGTCGGGTACGATGGTCGTCAACGAGAGCCACATGCGCCTGAAAGACCTCTCCGGGCATCTGGATCACGACGTGACGTTCGCCTGGGGCCTGCTGGGCCGCATCAATGCGGGCGGAACTTTTCAAATCATGCGCGAAGACGTGGGCGAAGCCAGTTGGCAGATCACGGGGATGCACGTGCACATCTCCGGCCACGCGCTGTTCTTCAAGACGATCGGCGACCAGGAGGACGAGGTGACGAGCGATTATCACCCGGTCCCGGCGGACGTGGATATCGCGAAGGCGGCGCAGATGCTGAAGGATGGGGAAGTGGCGCGCATCCTGCACGTGCAGACGCCGTTTGGTTCGTAGCGGGCGAGAAACGCTTAGGCGCTCTTTGATTCGAGCTTGCGCAGCTTTCCGCCCTCCAGTAAAAACCGTTCGTCCCGCCAGGCAATCGCATTCGACGCATAACTCCACGCCCAAACGGCAAGAGCCAGGAGGTCGCGGAGCGGCAGCAGCCAGAGATCGCGCAGGACCAGGCGGTCGTCGAGAATGCCAACGCCGACGCCCAGTGCCAATGAGACGCGAAACATCAGCGCCAGGCTAAAGAGCGCGATGGCGGGAAGGCTCAGGCCGGAGGCAAGAAGGTTCAGCATCGCCCAGGCCAGACCATAAGAAAAAACCAGCCCGGCGTAGCCGCCTTTGCGCGAGTCGCGCATGGCGCGGGCCCAGCGCAATTGATGGTGCAGGTAGCCGGAAAGCGTCCACTCTGGTACGTGGGTCTCGACGATCTCATCGCAGAGTTCGACTCCGAAGCCGGCGTGGGCGATGCGGACCCCGAGCATGTAGTCGTCGGCGAGATATTCAGCAAGGGGCGCGAGCCCGCCGATCGCGTCGAGTGCGCGGCGTGAGACGGCGAGTGTCGAGCCAAGGCCAAAATGGATGCCATGTTCGAGCAGGCGCGAGGTCAGAACGCCCGGAATAAAATCCGTCGAGATGCCGAGGGCTTCGAGTCTCGAGCCGAGGGTCCGGTGCGCGCGGCCGCGGTAAAGCGCGGTCACGAGTCCAACGGGCAGTTTGCCATGCTGGGCCGCGAAGGGCGCCAGCACGTGGGCCAGGTAGTTCGGGCCGACGCGAATATCGCTGTCGTTGAAGATGAGGTAGTCGTAGCGGGCGTGCGGCACCATCTGGGCCAGGTTGTTCACCTTACCGTTGGGGCCGAGGACCTCAGGCGTGTGGATGAGATGAATAGCGCGCTCGGGAAACGCTGCCTGGAGCTGGAGAACGACAGCGGCGGCCGGATCGTCGAGGCTGGAGACGCCGAAGAGCAGCTCGTAGTCGGCGGAATAATTCTGATGGCAGTGGCTCGCGAAAGCTTCGAGCATGCCGGGGTCGAGGCCGTGGAGCGGTTTGAGGATGCTGACGGGCGGCGCAAATCCGGCAGGGAAGCGGGCACGGCGCAGATAGCTGCGCGCGCTCCATAGAGCGATGAGGTAGTAAGCGACCCCGGCGACAGTGAGCAGCGTGGTGGCGCCGGCAACGATGGTGGCGAACATCGCGCTGTTCATTCGCCGAGGATGGGCATGTCGAGCGGCGGCTGAGCCAGCCATCCCGCATGGCTGACGCGGTCCAGCGCGCGGCGCAGCGCCGACGCAGCACAGGGTTCCACCGTGACGACAAAGGGCAGCTGTCCTTTTTGGTAGCCGGTGCGCTGGAAGAGCGCGTCGATGTTGATCTTCTCCGAGGCAAGGGCCCCGGCAATCTCAGCGACAATGCCGGGCTGGTCGCGCACCACGAAGCGGATATAGTGGCGCAGCTCAAATTCGCCGCTGACAGCGGTCGCGCGGCTGGGTAGGTCGACGGCGCGGGAACCGTGAGCCAGCGAGATGAGGTCCGATACAACCGCAACCGCGGTGGGATTGCCGCCGGCGCCATGGCCGGAGAAGACGACGTCGCCACCGTACTGGCCAGAGACCAGGACCATGTTTTCAGTGCTGCGCGACCAGGCGAAGGGGGAGCGCAGGGGCACGAGCATCGGGCCGACCGCGGCGGAGACCCCATCGGGACGCAGTTCGGCTTTCGAGATCTGGCGGATCGTGCAGTGGAGATCGCGCGCGTAGACCAGATCGACGGCATCGACTTCGGTGATCGATCGGCAGCCGACAGTTTCGACGTCAATCGCGGCGCGCAGCGCGATGCGGGAGAGAATCACCAGCTTGGCGCGAGCGTCATAGCCGTCCACGTCCTCGCTGGGGTCGGCTTCGGCGTAACCCAGCTTCTGCGCGTCGCGCAGAACATCGGCGAAGGCGTCGCCGGCTTCCATGCGGCTGAGGATGTAGTTGCAGGTGCCGTTGAGGATGGCTTCGATGCGGGTGATGCGATCGCCGGCCAGCCCCTGGAGCAGGCCCGGGATCACAGGGATTCCACCGGCCACAGCGGCGCCGTTGAGCAGGTGGCCACCTTTGGAACGAGCAAGGCGGTCGAGCTCGATGCCGTGTTTGGCGATCAGCTTTTTGTTACCGGTCACGGCGGATTTGCCGGCTTCCAGCGCGCGCCTGACCCATGTGCCTGCCGGTTCAAGGCCTCCAGCGAGCTCGACGATGACGTCGGCATCGGAGTGCAGAACCTCGTCGAAGTCCTCGGTCCAGATCACGCTTTGGGGAACCCAGTCGACTCTCTTGCGGGCGACACCGCGGTTGAAGATGTGCGAGAGCTCGAGGCCGTCGGGCTTGAGGTCACAGAGGATGCGGGCAACGGAACTGCCGACGGTGCCGAATCCGAGGATGGCAACTTTCATGAAGACAGGGTACAGGGTACAGGGCGCCAGGGTACAGGGATGGCTCGAGACAACAGAGCGCAGCCACAAGGGGCCATCTACAATCAACGTTTGATCGAGGAGAGATCGTGGGGCTCTTTAAGAAGAAGCTGAAGCAGGAACATAAGGTGATGCTGCAGGCGGAGCGGGCGGCGGGTGCGCAGTTGCCGGAGTATCACCGCGCCACGCCGGAGTGCGAGCACCCGGAGCGGTGGAGTATGTACGACTCGATGACCGCCGAGATTGAGGTGCTCGAGTTTCTGGCGACGCTGGTCACGACCGTGAAGCCAGATCTGATTGTGGAGACGGGTGCGTTCCTGGGGGTCAGCGCCGTGTGGATGGCGCGCGGGCTCGAGCGCAACGGCTTTGGACGGATTGTGACGTGCGAGTTCGATCCGGCTGTGTTCGTCAAAGCCCAGGAGAAGATCGCGGCCTCAGGTCTCGGCCGATGGATCGATCTGCGCAACGAGTCAAGCCTCACCATGCATGTGCCGGGGACGATTGACCTGTTCTACAGCGACAGCAATCTGGAGATTCGCGAGCAGGAGGTGCGGCGCTACCTGCCGCAGATCCGGCCGACGGGGCTGATCCTGATGCATGACGCGGCCTCGCATCCGGGCGTGGTGCGCGAGGCGGCGCTGCGGCTGGAGGCGGAGGGTCTCATCTCCGTGGTGCTGTTGCCGACGCCGCGTGGCCTGGTGGTAGCGCAGAAGCGCGAAGGCCGGAAGTGAAATCGCAGCCGGTAGCCGGCAGCGGGTAGCCCGTACGTGTTGCCCCGCATTGTGGTTGCCTGCTTGCCAGCATCGTTCATTTGAGCTTGCTCTTTTTCCCGTTCTCAAATCCGGGTACATGGGTCGTTATCGATCGCGAGAGAAACTCGATCAGGACATTTTCTGCTGCGTTCGCCCCGATAATCACTCCCGCATCTCGAAACGTAATGCCCACGCCTCGATCTGCGGGCGAGTGGTAGACATTCGAAATGCCGGCCGCTGCGAAATCCCCCAGCAGGCGCGAATACGCCAGCTGCTGCTTGCCGTTATCGCCGCGGCACAGCAGCTCTTCTTTCACTGCGTATCCGATGCGCGTTCCCACCGATCCGGAGCCGCGATAGAAATAGCGCGGGTCCTGGTGGAATATCCCCGGCAGAATCGCTCTGCCCAAAAGCCGGGCGTCGATGGAGTCCGCGTAGGATGCTCCGAAGCGCTTGGCGTAGCCCTCGATCCCCGAACCGTATCCGGGATAGATATCCCTCCACTGTTCGACGCCAGCCACGCCGGCTGAGCCGGCAATCGTGATGGGATCGATCAGCGACCGGAACACGAGGTGATACTTCAGCTTCGTCGACATCGGCGCCGCGTTCCACAAATAGCTTGTGTAGAAGTTTGGAACCACGCCGAGCACGCGTTGTTTTTCCTGCTCGTGCACCTGAGCGGTGGCGATCTGAAGCGGACTGGCCGTTACGCGGACTGTATCGCTGAATTTCGGGAGGGGCGCGGCGGTGATCGGCAGCTTGTAGGCCTCGCCCTCGCCCAGCGGGACGACGGTCGGCTGCACCGGCTGCATTCCCGGGTCACGGACGGTGACGGTGTAGGTCTCCGCCGCCAATCCAGCAAATCGGAAGGCTCCCTGTGCGTCCGAGGCCATGGTGCGGCGTACCGGCGGGTTCTTCCCCCTGAGCGTAATCTCCGCGCCCTGGACGGGTGCGCCGCTGGTGTCCAGAACTGTGCCGTAGATGGACCCGCTGAACCTTCCCTGCGGCTGGGGTGCATCGGGAAGCACACCGGCGGCATCCGGCTGGGCGTGCGCTCTGGGGGTGGAAACCGTCATGGACACAACGACTGTGAGGCAGAGGACGGCCAGGCGTTGGAAAAAGGCGGAGGTGGCTCTTCGGCCGAGGAAGGACTTCTGTCCATTCCGACTGCGGCAAAACATCATATTCATTCATCATCCAGCGGTGCAGATGATGCGATGCAGGGAAGAGAGCTTTTGTTTGCAGGGCGGAGGAGTTCTTATGGAGTCAAAGGCGCATGTGCTCCTGAATTTAGACAAATACAAACTCTTTTGTAACCAAAACTTCAGGAATTGGAGAGGGGTACAGGCGACGCACAAACCCCAGGTTGCTTGACACTAACTCGCTGCCAGAGCAGCCGCCTGCCAGCACAGTTGAAGGCCGATGGCGAGCAGCCACAGAGACAGGGCCAGACGCATGGTGCGGGCGGGAATCCGCGGGGCAAGGGTGCTGCCCGCCACAGCGCCGAGCAAGCCGCCGGCGATGAGGCGTGCCAGCAGGCCAGGGTCGAAGCCGCCGCTGGCGAGGTGCATTCCGCCGCCGATGAGCGACAGGCACAGTCCGAACGCGAGGTCGGTGCCGACGATTTCGCTCGGCTGGAGCCGCGTGAGGCTCAGCAGTGCAATGGTGCCAAGGGCGCCGGCGCCTGAGGACGAGAACCCGACTTCCGCGCCAACGGGAAGCATCAGGGCGGCGAGCGAGGCTGGACGGGCCGGGCGATCCTGCCGCGTGCTCGCGGGGCGGAAGTGGCGATAGATGTGCCACGCGGACGAAAAGGCGATCATGCTGCCGAGCGCGATGTAGAGCCACACCTTGTCGCTCTGCAGGTCGACGGTGCGACGAAAGAGGAGGGTACCGAGAATGACGCCGGGGATCCCGGCAAGGAGCATGACCCCAAGCGTGCGCCACACCACCTGGCCGCGCCAGATCTGAACGGGCACAACGAGCAGCTTCACAGCAGCGGAGTAGGCAAGCGCTGTGCCCACGGCGACAGGGATCGGCACATGGAGAAACAGGATGAGGATCGGAGCGGTCATCGTTCCCGCGCCTACGCCGGTGAGCGCGATCAGAACCGCAATGACGAATCCGAGGAGCAGGTCCATGAGCGCTCACGACTCCTGAAGGTGAATGCCGCATTCGAGTTTGCGGCCCGACCAGCGGCCGGAGCGCGGATCGTTGGGATCGGCGGGGAGGCTGGTGCAGGGCGCGCAGCCGATGCTGGTGTAGCCGAGGTCATAGAGCGGCAGCAGCGGAATGGCGTTCGCGGAGGCGTACTCCCACACGTCGCGCGTGGACCAGTCGGCGAGCGGGTTGAGCTTGCGCAGGGTGGCGCCGCCGGGCAGTTTGAAGTCTTCATCGATTTGCAGATGGGCGCGCGATTTCGATTGCTGGCGGCGAAGCCCCGTGACCCACACCTGGTACGAGGCCAGCGCGTCGAAGAGCGGGCCGACTTTGCGCAGAGCGCAGCAGCGGTCGGGCGCGGACTGATGGAGGATGCCGAACTGTGCTTCCTGCGCGGCGACGCTTTGCGACGGGACGATGTTGATGAGGTTCAGGTCCCACTCGGTTGCGATGCGATCGCGATACGCGAGGGTCTCGGGAAAGTGGTAGCCGGTTTCAAGGAAGACGACGGGCACGCGCGGCAGAATTGCGCGGACCATGTGCAGCAGGACTACATCTTCGGCCTGAAAGCTGCTGGTGACGCAAACGCCCTGAGCTTGCGCAAGCTTCTCCTGCAGGAATTGCTGCGCTTCGGCAGCGCGGCTTTCGGTGGTTGTGCTCATAGGTTGTCTCCTGAGGGAAGCGTCCTGGCGTTGTCGAGCAGCTGGAGGATTGCGTCGACGTTGTCGGCGATAGCGTTGGTGAGCTTCTCGCCGTCGTGTGCGATGAGGGCGATCGCGTCGTGGGAGTCGCTCTCGTGCAGGATTGCGGCTCCGGCGAGGACGAGAGGCAGCAGCCCCTGCCGATCCGCGAAGCGGGTCCGGAGGACCAACGTACCCCGTTCAAGGAGGCGTTCTTCCAGATCGCGGGCGAGGGCGGCGCGGTTTCCCAGATCGATCAGCACACCGGGAAGCGCCGGTCGGCTGTCCTGCTCGAACGTGCGGATCATGCCGGCGCCGGCGGTGGCGTTGTCGGTTGGATCGATGAGGATGAAGCTGCCGGTGGAACGGTTGTCGCGATAAAGATCGGCCAGCAGAGCCCGGTGCGTTGAAAGAACAATTTCACCGATGGCGTTAAGGGGCAAGCTGTCGGCAGCGCGGGATTCGAGGCGCTCCACATCGATGCGCGAGCGAATCTCGCTCACCCGGGCGCGCACGCTCTGCGTCGTATGTTTGAGGAGATAGGTGGCGCCGGCATGCAACGGTTTCGCGTGCATCCACACGACGGTGGCGGAAAAGCGGGTGCTTCGTCGCGGCGGTGCGGAGGCTTTTGCGATCACATCGCCGCGGCTGATGTCGGCCTCGTCGTCGAGCGTGAGGACGACGGATTGCGGTGCATGAGCTTCGGCAAGATTGCCGTCCCATGTCGCAATGGAGCGAACGCGGGTGCGGACGCCGGAGGGCAGGGCGATGACCTCGTCGCCAGGACGTACGGTGCCGGAAGCAATCTGACCGGCGAAGCCACGAAAGTCCTGATCGGGTCGTATGACTCGCTGGATGGGCAGGCGGAAGAAGCTGTGGGAGCGCTCGGTTGCGAGCGGAACGGTTTCGAGGAGTTCCAGGAGGGCCGGGCCTTCGTACCAGGGCATGCGCTGGCTGCGATGCACGACGTTGTCGCCATCGAGCGCGCTCACCGGGACGGCGATCAGCTCGGGAATCTGGAGTACGGAAGCGAGATCTCGCAGATCGCGGCGATGTTGCTCGAAGATTTCCTGAGAGAAGTCGACGAGGTCCATCTTGTTGATGGCGGCAATCACAGTGGGAATACCGAGCAGAGCCGCGATGCAGGCGTGACGGCGGGTCTGATCGAGAATGCCCTTGCGCGCATCGACGAGCACGACAGCAACGTCGGCCGTCGAAGCGCCGGTGGCCATGTTGCGCGTGTACTGCTCGTGGCCGGGCGTGTCGGCAATGATGAACTTGCGTTTGCGCGTGGAGAAGTAGCGGTAGGCCACATCGATCGTGATGCCCTGCTCGCGCTCAGCGCGGAGCCCGTCGGTGAGCTGCGCAAAGTCGATGGCGGCGTCGTGGGTGACCGAGGCAATGTGATCGTCGTAGACGTTGTGGGAGTCGTACAAGAGGCGTCCGATGAGCGTCGACTTGCCGTCATCGACGCTGCCCGCGGTGCTGAAGCGCAGAAGGGCCTTGCCCCGCTCAGCCTCCAGGAGAGCTTCGACATGCAGGTCGGTGCGTTCCGGATCGGAGACCGGCAGCGGCTCGTCGATGGCAAAGATGCTTTTGTGCAGGGCCATCAGAAGTAGCCCTCGCGTTTTTTGAGCTCCATGGAGCCGTCCTGATCGTGATCGATGACGCGGTTGGCGCGCTCTGAATTCCGCATCGCCATGAGTTCGGCGATGATTTTCGGCACAGTGTCGGCGTCGGAGCGAATGGCGCCGGTGCACGGACTGCAGCCGAGGGAACGCAGGCGGCAGCGCACCCACTGCTCTTCCCCTGGCAGGCCGCGGACAAAATCCTGCTCCAGCGGAATGAGGCTGTCGCCGCGTACCAGCATCGGCCGCTCTTTCGCGAAGTAGAGCGGAACGATGGGAATCTTCTCAAGGTGGATGTAATGCCACACGTCAAGCTCGGTCCAGTTGGAGAGCGGGAAGACGCGGATGCTCTCCCCGGGATGGATGTTGCCGTTGAAGAGATTCCAGAGTTCTGGCCGCTGATTCTTGGGATCCCACTGGCCGGCGCTATCGCGGAAGGAGAAGATGCGTTCTTTGGCGCGGGACTTTTCCTCATCGCGCCGCGCGCCCCCGAAGGCCGCGTCAAAGCCATGCGCGCGCAGGCCATCGAGCAAGGCCTGGGTTTTGAGCAAGCCGCAGCAGCGGCGCGTGCCGAGGGCGACGGGGTTGGCGCCATGGGCGAGGGCTTCTTCATTGCGCCAGACGATGAGCTTCAACCCGAGCTCGGCGGTGTAGCGGTCGCGAAATTCGAGCATCTCGCGGAACTTGTAACCGGTATCGATGTGCAGCAGCGGGAAGGGAATCGGTCCGGGATAGAAGGCCTTCTGCGCCAGGCGCAGCATCACCGAAGAGTCCTTGCCGATGGAGTAGAGCATGACCGGCTTCTGGAATTCCGACGCGACCTCGCGGATGATGTGAATGCTTTCCGCCTCGAGTTGGCGGATGTGGCTCAGCGGCGATCGTGTCGTGTTGGCTGTACGTTCCTGGGGGAGGGTCTCTGGCATGAAGCCTCTCGAAGTTTGTATGGAGAAAGAGAAAGCCCGCGTCAGCAAGGGCTGAAACGCGGGCTTATGGATAGGAGAACGGTTGAGGGTTCAGTTATCCACAAGTCCGGCGCAGCATGCAACAACATGCACACACAATCGCCGGAGTGGAACAGAACCTCATGGAGAGAACATATCACGGATTTGCGCGTCGCGGGGCCCCAGGGGGGCGCGACGCGATTCCGTGGAACCGATCAGGCGGTGTGCGCGTGCGCCTCGGTGCGAGGACGGACGCGGAACTTCCGCGTGTTGATGGCGAGGGTCCGCTCCATTTTGCGCAGGGCATGGGTTTCATCCGGCGCGGCAAAGGTGGAGGCGACGCCGTGCGCCGATGCGCGGCCGGTGCGGCCGACACGATGCACGAAGTCCTCGGCTTCTTTGGGCATGTCGTAGTTGACGACGTGCGCCACGTCGGCGACATCGATGCCGCGAGCGGCAACATCGGTGGCGACCAGCACGCGGTGTTCTCCCTGAGCGAAGCTGCGCAGCGCGGCGTTGCGCTGCGACTGGGAGCGATCGCCGTGAATGGGAACGGCCGAGTGTCCAGCGCGCTTGAGGCGGCGGGCGACGCGGTCGGCGCCGTGCTTGGTGCGGACGAAGACGAGGAAGCTGCCCTCCTGCGCGCCGAGCAGATGCTCGAGAAGCTCCTGCTTCTTGTCGGTCGGGACCTCGAAGGTCTGCAGCCGAACGTTGGGCGAAGGCTTGAGGACCGAGCCGATTTCGATGCGGACCGGATCCTTGAGGTAATCGCGCGCGACGTCGCGAATCTCCGCGCTCAGCGTCGCCGAGTAGCAGAGCGTCTGGCGATCGGAGGGCAGGGAAGAGGCGATACGGCGAATGGCGGGCTTGAAGCCCATGTCGAGCATGCGGTCGACTTCGTCGAGCACGAGCATCCGGATGCCGCTCAGGCTGATCAGCTTGCGATCGAGGTAGTCTTCGAGGCGGCCGGGGGTGGCGACGATGAGGCGTGCGCCGCGACGGATCGCGTCGAGTTGCGGACCCTCATTCAGGCCGCCGCAGACCAGGGCCGCTGTGCCGCGGCTGCCGGTGAGGTGGCGATAGTGTTCAAGAACCTGCATGGCCAGCTCGCGCGTGGGCAGAAGGACGAGCGCGGAAGCGCCCTTCACATTCTTTGGCATACGCTCGATGAGCGGGATGAGGAAGCTGAGGGTTTTACCCGTGCCGGTTTGGGCGGTGGCGATCACGTCGCGGCCTTCGAGGGCAGGCGGAATCGCGCCAGCCTGAACCGGGGTGGGGGTGATGAAGTTAGCGGCGGCAATCTGCTGCTGCAAAGCCGGCGAAAGGTTGAGTTCAGAAAACAGTTTCAAAGGGATCCTGTGCTCGGGCTCGCTCGGGGTTCCCTCTCTGGCCGCCCATCATCGGATCGGGGCACTTTCATCCAGGGATCCAGCAAGGTGCCGGAGTGGTTGTGTTTCTCGGCGATGCTCGGCTGAATGCAGAGCGGCGCCCGAGAGCTTAAATTTTTATGCAGGGAAAATCCGGGAAGCGCTTACGACGCGCCGATCAAGATTGGACCCACATACACCTCTTCGGCTGGGAAGCGCTCGGCATGAGCCTGAGGCGCGGCAGCCTGGCCCGGTCAGGACACCTGACGCATGAGGCCATTACGCTGAGAGGGCTGGGATGATTACGGGAGGTCGGTCTTGCGGATGAAGGCGAGAACGGCTCACAACCAAACAACTGAGCGTGGATTAATTATAGCAGACGGCGGGAGACGGAATCCGGGACGGGGTTCATTCTCCGATTTTGAACCACGGGCGAGATGCGTACGTAACGATTTCATCGATAGGGGAATGCCGTGATTCTGAGGGAGGCGTGATGGAACCAGCCGCGATGCAACCAGCTCCAGCAGGGAATCCGGACAAAGCGAGGATGCCAGGATGGGTGACGGCGGCCGTCGTTATCGGCGCCTTGCTGATGACCGGAGGTGCACTGATTGCGGTGCTGCGTCCGGCGCTCCTGCTCTCCCCACAGGATGAAGTGACGGCAGCCGTGCGGGTGTATGCGGGGTATTTGTTCTCACGGAACCTGGCGCTGGGCGCGGCTCTGATCGTGGCGCTGCGGTTGCGGGCCTGGGGAGCACTGCGGGGCTTGATGGTGCTCTATGCGTTCATCCAGGGGCTGGATGCTGCGATGGACGCCTTCGAGGGGCGATGGGCGATTGTTCCGGTGGTGGTCGTGCTGGGGGTTTTGTTTGCGGCGGGAGCTTCTCAGGTGCCGGCTGGGCGACGGCGAGCTGACGCCTGACTCTACTGCCTGCTGCTTTCGGCGATTGGAATTCGCACTTCGGCGATGCAGCCGGTGTGATTCGGCTTGTTACGGAGTTCGATCACGCCGCCGTGGGCCTCGACGATCTGCCGTGCCAGCGCCAGTCCAACCCCGGAGCCGGATTTCTTCGTCGTGTAGAGCGGGACGAAGAGGTTCTCGGGATTGGCGAGGCCGGGGCCGTTGTCTTCGATGGCGATACACACCAGGTCGCCTTCCTCGGCGGCCTGAATCGTCACCTCGGGGCGGCAGGGCGGTCCTGAGCGCTCGGGACGCTTGCGCGGCGTGGCTGCTGCCGGAGTTTCTACGCTGTCTTCGCTCACCGGCGCAGCTTCCGGTTCTTCTTCGACGCAGGACAAGGCAGACTCCACCGCATTGCGGACGAGATTGATGAGCAGTTGCTCGATCTGATCGGTATCCGCCAGTAGTTCGACATCCGGAGCCGAAAGTAGTCGCACATCGAGGCGGATCTCAAGAGAGATAACGCGTTCCAGCAGCGGCTGCAGCGGGACACGCTTCAATACCGGCGCGGGAAGCTGTGCGAGCTGCCGGTAGGCCTGAACGAATCGGTTGAGAGACTCGGCGCGGTTCTCGATGACGAAGAGGCCGCGCTGGAGATCGCGCTGCAGGACGGCCACCGCCGGCGGGCGCGGCGAATCGGAGCGGCAGCGGTGGCCGGCTCAGTGCCGTTCGGCGACTTGGGCAGGATGCGCGTGCGCAGGCTGCCGGCGATCGACTTGATGGGCGTGAGCGAGTTGCTGATCTCATGGCCGATGACGCGGATGAGACGGCGCCATGCAAGCCGCTCCTCTTCGCGGAGAGCGGCGCTGACGTCCGAAAGAACGACCAGGGTGTGAGGCACGCCGCGCTGGCGGAATTCGCCGCGGCGGATCATCCAGCGCGCGGGCTGGCTGGGCTCAGTGCGTTTCACACCGAGGGGCGATGGACGCTGAATTTCCAGCTGCAGCACCGTCTCGCTGGTCTCCTGCAGCAGATCGGTGAGCGTCAGTTCTTCGGCGGTCTTGCCCAGATGCTTGGCGGGCTCGAGCGAAAAGACGCGCTCGGCGGCCGGATTGAGGAGGCGGAGACGCGTCTCCTGGTCGAACGCCAGCACCGGCGCGTCCATCTCGGCGATCACGCGGCGCAGCAGGGCGACGGCTTCGAGGGAGGCGACGCGCTGGGTTTGCAGCGTATCGGCCAGCGCGTTGATTTCGAGCGCGAGCTGGCCGACCGAGTCATCGCGATTGGCGCCTCGCGCGCGAAAAGAATAGTCCTCTTCGCGCAGGGCGGCGACCACGTTGGCGAGGGTCTGGATCGGGCGGATGGCCTCTTCAATGAAGGCGGCGAAGACGAGCAGCAGAACGAGGAGGAGAATGCCCAGAGTGGCCAGCATCGGTCCGGCGGAGACGTGCAGCAGGGCGAGGATGCCGGCGACGAGCGCCATGAAGATGAGCGCGGCGACGGTGCAGAAGATGCGGAGTCGGGCCTCAAAGGAGATGCTCTGGCGTTTCGGCTTGCGCCTGGTTGTGCCGCGGTTCGCCATGACTCAGGGAGCAGGGTACCGGGTGCAGAGTAGCATCCGGCGATTCGTGGAGATGCGGGGTCGGATGCAACCTTGCGCTAGATGCCATACTTTTCCATCCGCCGGTAGAGTGCCCCGCGGCTGAGTCCGAGGGCTTCTGCCGCCTGGCTCACGTTGCCGTTGCAGCGCGAGAGGGCTTTGCGGATGAGAATACTCTCCACGGACTCGAGCGACATCTCTTCGAGGGCCTGGGTGGAGACGCGCGCCGGCGACAGGCCGAGGTCGGAGACTTCGATGACGTCTTCGCGCGACATGAGCAGCGCGCGCTCGATGGTGTGATCGAGTTCCCGCACGTTGCCGGGCCATGCGTAGTGCAGCATCAGCTCCATAGCGGTGGGATCGATGCCGGAGACCGGCTTGCGGTAGCGCTGGGAGTAGCGGGCGAGGAAGTGCGCGGCCAGTGGCGGAATATCCTCACGGCGCTCGCGCAGCGGGGGCAGATGAATCTCGACAGTATTGAGGCGGAAGAGCAGGTCGGCGCGGAAATTGCCGGCGTCGACTTCTTTGCGGATATCGGCGTTCGTGGCGGAGATGACGCGGACGTTGACGTGGCGTGTTTTCGAGGAACCGACGCTCTCCATCTCTCCGGTTTCGAGCACGCGGAGCAGCTTAGCCTGCTGGCGCATGGGGACGTTGGCGATTTCGTCGAGGAAGAGCGTTCCTCCCTCGGCCAGTTCGAAGCGCCCGATGCGTTCGGTGCGCGCGTCGGTGAAGGCGCCTTTGACGTGGCCGAAGAGTTCGGACTCGAACGTGCCTTCAGGCAGCGCGCCGGTGTTGACGGCGACCATGGAGCGCGAGGCGCGCGAAGAGAGCGCATGGAGTGTCTGCGCGACGACTTCTTTGCCAGTGCCGTGCTCGCCGGTAATGAGCACGCTGGCGTCGGAGGGCCCGATGCGCGCGATGGTGGCGAGCACTGGCTGCATCGCAGGCCGCCGTGGCGATCATCTCCGGCAAATTTGCGGCGCGCAGCAGCCGGTTTTCGGCTTCGAGCGCGCTGCGCGCGGCGAACCGCGTTGCTCAGATCGATCTGGGTCCGCAGAATGGTGAGCAGCCGGGCGTTGTCCCAGGGTTTCTGGATGAAGTCGGAGGCGCCGCGGCGCATGGCTTCGACGGCCAGCTCGACGTTGGCCCAGGCGGTCATCACGATCACCGGGATATGCGATTCGTGACCTCGGATCTGCGAGAGCAGATCGAGGCCCTCTTTGCCGGATGTGGTATCGCGGGTGTAGTTCAGGTCGAGAAGCAGGGCGTCGAAGGATCCGCACTTGAGCGCGTCGAGGACCATGTACGGCGAAGTGGCTTTCTCGATGCGGTAGCCTTCCGGCTCGAGGAGAAGCTCGAGGGCGTCGAGGATATGCGGCTGATCGTCGGCGATCAGGATCGACGGGGCGAGCTTGTGACGCCGTTTCGGTGGGGACGGGTTGGGCGGCGGTGCTTGACATAGCCCTTAGCTCTTAGCTACCAGCGGTTCTCTGGTCCTCCTGCGAAGTGCGGTTAGCGAGACACCTGACAGCTAAAAGCTAACAGCTGTTCGCTAAAGGCTGCTCTCCAATTATGGCCCGTGCGTGACGACTGCCGGATTCTGGCATCGTCGATGGAGACGTTCATGCGATTGAGAGTGTCGCCGATGGCGCGGTCAATGTCGACTTTTGCCTTCTCATAGTTGTTCTTGGCGGCATCGAGGGCGGATTCGGCCGTCGCCAGCGCGTTTTCGGCGTTCAGAGTGTCGACGCTGGACTTGGCTCCGAGCGTCTGCTCCTGTTTGGTGATGTCGAAGGTGCGCTGCGCGAGGTCGCGGGCTTTCTGCAATGCGTCCACGCGAGCCTGCGCCTGCTCCAGAGCGAATTGCGAGTTGCGGACGTCGAACAGGATGTTTTTGGACTGCTGCACTTCGGTGATCTGGCTCTGGCGGTACTGCGAGCACGGCGCGGAACTGGTCGGCCTTCGACGGTGCGATTGCGCAGATTGATGTTGAAGATTCATGCCCACCTGATACTCGGGCGCGGAGTAGTTGAAGGTGTTCGCAAACATGCTGGGGAAGTCGGTGGGAAGGGTGGTGCTGCATTGCTGAGGACCGAGGTCGCAATACGGGTTCTTGACGCCGGCGGTGCCGTTGCCCACATATAAGCCATACACTCGAGCCGAGGAAGCAGTTCGCTGTTGATGTCTTTGAGAGCCTGTTTCTGTACTTCGCGCCTGCATCTGGTAAATGGCGACTTCGGGCCGGTTCTTCTCGGCTTCGGCGATCAGGTCGTGGATGGATTTGGCTGCGTTCGGATCGGGCTCGCCCTGAAGATCGAGAGGGATGACCGGCATTTCATCGATGGCCGGGTCGTCGACCTTGGTGAGCGCATTTTTGATGAGAAGTTCGTTCAGGCGCAGGCTGGCGCGGGCCTGGATGAGGTTGCCCTCGGCAGCGGCGACCAGCGACTGATCGGTCATGACCTGCATCTGCGGAATTGCCTTCAGATCGAGCTGCTTCTGATCGTCGGAGAGGGTCTGATTGGCGAAACCCAGAGAGCGCTCCGCAATCTGCGCGTTCTGATAGGCGTAGACCAGATCCCAGTAGATGTTCTCGACCTGGGTAACGGTGGCGATGACCTGCTGTTTGAAGACGAGATCGGTGATCTGCGCGTTACGTTTGGCGATGCGGATGTAGCGCTCATTGGAGGAAAGCCCGAATCCGGCGAGGAGGGGCTGCGAAATCTGCACGCCAAAGCTTGAAAAGCAGCTCAGGATTGACAGCGAAGTAAGGGCTGTTGTTGGTGAGGCGCTGGCCCTGGTACTGGACGTGAGACGTTAGTGCCAAGTGGAAAGGACTGCGAGTAGCTGGACAGAACCTCGATATTGTTCTGCTTGAAGATCGGCGTGCCGACGTTGAATGCATTCACTTCCTGGGTAACGCTGTGATCGACGAATCCGCTGAAACGTGAGAGAGGGGTCGAAGGAAGGAACCGAACGCTCCCGCGCCGAGGGTAGAAGTGACGATGCCTCCGGCTGCCAGCTGCTGCCGAACCACCCGACGTACCCACCGCCGCTGCTCGGACCCGCCGCTGAAACCACCCTGGGTGGACTGCACAACGCTGGCATTGACACCGTTGGCCGGACTGCCGGCTTTGGTGCGCTGGATATCGGTCTGGCGCGATGGGGAAGTTGTAGCGGAAGGAAGCCAGATCGAGATTGTTTTCAAGGGCCAGGGCGATTGCGTCCTGCAGGGAGATGTAAAGCTTGCCGTCGCGGATCAGATTCTCCAGACGCGCCGAGTTATGCAGATCGAGGGCCGGCGCAGTGCTGGGCATATACGGGAAGAGCGGGTTGTGCGAACGCGGCAATCACGACATGAAAAGGATGCTGCGGACCGATGGACTGGAGCTGGATCTGCTGGGCCTGCTGCGCCAGGGTCTGCGTCGTTGGCGGCGGTGGTGCCTGCTGGCGCGGCGGGAGCCGGAGCGTCGGGAGTGGTCGAGGGCGTCGCTTGCGGAGGCGTCTGAGGAACCGTGTTTTGCGCGAGGAGCGGTGCGGCGACCAGGCCGCAGAGGAGAAGAGCGGGAGCCGAAAACCGTTGGAACCAAAAAGAGCCGCTCACTGTGCGGTGACCTCCACGCCGAGATTCGGGTTCGCAGTGTCATGAACCATCCAGCCGTCGCGCAGTTCGATGACGCGGCTGCCATAGGCGGCATTGGCCTCCGAGTGCGTGACCTGGACGATGGTCGTGCCCTGCTCGTTCAGTTCCTTGAATAACTCCATGATCTCCTTCGCCTGGCTGGAGTGCAGATTGCCGGTGGGCTCATCGGCGAGCAGCAGAGCGGGCTTGTGAATCACGGCGCGCGCCACGCCGACCAGTTGCTGCTGGCCGCCGGAAAGCTGGGAAGGGAAGAGATCTTTCTTGCCGACGATGCTGAATCGGTCGAGCGTATCGGCGACCAGGCCCTGGCGCTGCGCCCTGGGCATGTCCTTATACGAGAGCGGCAGGTCGATATTCTCCTGCACGGTGAGGTCGTCGAGCAGGTGATAGCTCTGGAAGACCATCCCGATCTTGCGCTTGGCGAGGTCGGCGCGCTGGCGGCGATTCATGCGGTGCGCGGCTTCGTCCTTGAACCAGTACTCTCCCAGCCACTGATCGTCGAGCAGGGCGAGGACATTCAGGAGCGAGGATTTTCCTGCCCCGGAAGGTCCCATGATGGTGAGGAACTCGCCCTCTTTGATTTCGAGATTGACGCGGCGCAGGACCCAGGTTTGGCCGGCGCCGGTTTTGTAACTGCGTTCGATATTTTTTAGCTGAATCATTGTCCCAGCCTGTCGCCGGCAGCCTGCAGCAGGTAGCAGGTCCCAGACTTCGCACACGAGTGCGCCTGCCTGGCTACGGGCTACCGGCTACGGGCTACCGGCTCGTTACTTGACTTCGAGAACCGGTTCGAGCGATTCACCTTCGGCAACGACCTTGCCGTCGAAGAGATGAATCTGGCGATCGGCATGGCGGGCGAAGCGCGGATCGTGCGTCACCATGCAGATGGTTGCGCCTTCGCGGTGGAGGTTCTGCAGCAGTTCCATCACCGCCTCGGCGTTACGCGAGTCGAGGTTGCCGGTGGGCTCGTCAGCGAGCAGGATCGAGGGCGATCCGGCCAGCGCGCGAGCCACGGCGACGCGCTGCTGCTGACCGCCGGAGAGCTGCGAGGGATAGTGGCGGATGCGGTGCGCCATCGAGACGCGCTCGAGCGATTCCTGCACGCGGCGCTTGCGCTCGGCCGACGACATTCCCGATCGATAGGTCAGCGGCAACTCGACGTTCTCGTACACCGTCAGGTCGCCAATGAGGTTGAAGCTCTGGAAGATGAAGCCGATCTCCTGGTTGCGAATGCGCGACCGCTGCGAGAAGTTCAGATTCTCGACGGAGTGGCTGTTCAGCGTGTAACTGCCGCCGGTGGGCGTGTCGAGCAGTCCGATGATGGACAGGAGCGTCGATTTGCCGCATCCGGAAGGGCCGGAGATGGCAACGTACTCGCCCTTGTCGATCTTCATGTGGACGCCGGACAGGGCGTGGGTTTCGATCTCGTCGGTGTAGAAGACTTTGGTGAGGCCCTCGATTTCAATCAACGCCTGTGTGGTTTCCATCTGCTCTCCTGCTCCTCAAAATTTTGCGTTGCCTGGTTGCTTTCCGGGGGAAGGACCTATTCCAGCCGAACTTTATCGGTTGCGTCATAGCGTGACATGTCGGAAAGGATCACGCGATCGCCTTCGTTCAGGCCACTCAGAATCTGAATCTCCGTGGTCGAAGCCTTGCCCACCTGCACCTGCACCCGGGTGGCGGTTTTGCCGTTGGGGTCGATGCGGAAGAGGCTGATGGTGCTGTTCTCATTGCCGAATGCGGGCCGCCCCACATAGAGTACGTCGTGGAGGTGCGCGAGTTCGATGGTTCCATCCACGCTTAGACCCGGAACGGCTCCCGCCGGCAGGGTCCCATCCAGTGTTACGTCAACCGTACGCGTTCCGTTCAATACGGAGGGATCGATTCTGGTAACGTGTCCGGCCACGATGCCGTTGTGGGTGTCGATCTCGGCTTGCTGACCGAGCAGGATGTCGTGCGCCTGGGTCTCGGCGATCTGGAGAGCCGCCTTCAGCTTGGTGGGATCGACCACCTCGGCAACCGAGGTTCCGGCAGCCACGTGCTCGCCCACTGAAACGGGAGTGGGCAGTGACTCGACGACGCCGGAAATGCCCGCTCTCACCTCCAGCTCGTCCTGCTGCTTCTGATAAAGATCGAGCAGAGCGCGGGCGGAATCGACCTTGGTTTGCGCGGAGGCCAGCTGGACCTCGATAGCCTTCTGGTTCACTTCCAGTTGCTGAATGCTGATCTGGTGCTGGGCGGTGAGCTGTTCGGCATTGTTTTTGGACTGGTTGGCCTGGATGCCGCTGATGACACCGAGACCGAGAAGCTTTTGGTCGGTGCTCGCCTGGAGCTCGGCCTGGCTGTACTGCGCGTTCACGGCGGCGGCCGCGGACTTCTTATCCATAATCGCGCTGTTCAGCGTGGCCTGCAGGCTCTTGTAGTCTGCCTCGGCGCCGTCCAGAGCCAGTTTGGCACTCACCAGCTGCTGCTGCAGCTGCGGATCGGCGAGGTCCATCAGAATCGTATCCGGGGTCACCTTGGCGCCGGGCAGGACGCGGATGCGGACCACGGTCGCCTCGGTCTGCGCCGGAATCAGCTCGATGCTGTCCTCGCGGGGGGTGAGGGTGCCGAGACCGCGAACGTTGCGGGTAAAGTCGCCGCGCTTCACCGTATCGGGCCAGATGGTGCTGGCGTCGACGGTGGGCACGGCGGGTTTGAGGCGCATGACCGCCCAGGCGGCGGCCGTGACGCCGACTGCGACGAGAGCGAGCACGATGATCTGCCGGCGGAGCTTCTTCTTCTTAATGTCAGGCCGTGAGATATCCATTACACAAGAGTAGTAGCATGTGCCGCGCCACATGCGGCATGCTGTTAGGTGTAATGGGATGAATATGTTATGGGTAAAACCGGAAAAGCCGGAAACCAGGGGAGTGGTCGATTGCGGAACCTTATGTCCATTATCGGACACCTTCGGTCCGCAGCGACAGCAGGATACCGGCGTCGCGGAGCCTGCTCTCCACCAGCTCGACGATTTCGCGATGGATCAGGTCGATGGGGCGGTCGCCATTGATGACTGCCACACGCTCCGGTTCACGCTCGGCGATGGCGCGGTACTGGTCGTAAACGCGCCGATAGAAGGCCGTATCCTCGCTCTCGAAGCGGCCTTCGTCTTTGCCCGAGGCGGCGGTGCGGTGGTTGCGGCGGCGGGCGCGAGCCAGAGATTTGTCGAAGTCGGCCAGCAGCAGGAGAGTCAGGTCGGGCTGGAGTCCGCCGCACATGGTCTGGTGCATGCGGAGGACGACCTCGCTGCCCAGTTGACGGCCGCCGCCCTGATAGGCCTCGGTCGAATCGGTGAAGCGGTCGCAGAGGACCACATTGCCGCCGTGCAGCGCGGGCGCGATCACTTCGGCGATGCACTGGGCGCGGTCGGAGAACATCAGGCCCAGTTCGGTCATGGGATCGAGGTTCTCAGTTTTGGAGTCAAGGATGAGGCCGCGCACGCGGTCGCCGAGAGGAGTGCCGCCGGGCTGGCGCGTGACGGTGACCGCCAGGCCCTGGGACTGGAGGTGCTCGGCGAGCCTGCGCAGCTGCGTGGATTTGCCCGAACCGTCGAGTCCTTCGAAGGTGAGGAGGAAGCCGTCCATACAAGCAGGGTATAGGGGACAGGGTGCAGGGTACAGAGTTGAAGGCCGTCCCTGCGAACTCGACCGTGATTACACTGGGATTTCGCGCTTCGCTCAGGAGGACTATGCGTTTTCCGTTGGGCCCTGCCCTGGGGCTGGTTTTTGCTGCCACCCTCTCCGTCAACGCCCAGACTGCTTCCCATCCCATCCAGCTGACGGTCGATCTGACCGACGCCCCGCGCAAGATCCTGCATGCGCATATGACGATTCCGGTGAGCCCCGGCCCGCTGACGCTGCTGTACGCGAAGTGGATTCCGGGCGAGCATATGCCCGATGGCCCGATCGACGATCTGGCCGGATTATTCATCACGGCGAATGGCCAGCAGCTATCGTGGACCCGTGACGACGTGAACATGTACGCGATCCGTCTGACCGTCCCCCAGGGCGTAACGCAACTCGACGTGAAGGACGACTTCCTGGCGACCGCCGCCGCCAGTGGATTCTCAGCAGGCGCTTCGACCAGCGCCAATCTGGCCTTGCTGAGTTGGAACGAGCTGGTACTCTATCCGGCTGGCTATAAAGACGACGCGGACATTCATGTGCGACCGTCTGTGATCCTGCCGCAAGGATGGCAGTATGCAACGGCGCTGCCGCGCGAGGCGCCCGGCAAAGAATCGGATACGGAGCCGGCGAGCGACGGTTCTGTGCACTTCGGCACGGTTTCACTGGAGCAACTGATTGACTCCCCGTTGCTGACGGGCAGGTATTTCGCCCAGTTCAATCTGGCGCCGGAGGTGACTCCGAAGCATGATCTCGACATCGCATCCGACGGTCCTGAGGATCTGAAAGTCTCGCCCGAGACGCTCAGTGGGTACAGCAATCTGATCCGCGAGACGGGTGAGCTGTATCGCTCGCGCCACTACGAGAGCTATCACTTCCTGGTGACGGCCAGCGATCAGGTCGCCCACTTCGGCCTCGAGCATCATCAGTCGAGCGACGATCGCGTGCCGGAGAAGACCTTTGTCGATGAAAACCTGTTGCTGCTCTCCGCGGACCTGCTGCCGCATGAGTTCACGCATTCGTGGAACGGCAAGTATCGGCGGCCGGCGGGTCTGGCGACAGGGGACTACGAAGACCCAATGAAGGGCAATCTTTTGTGGGTTTACGAGGGGCTCACCGATTATCTGGGCAATGTGCTGGCGGCGCGGAGCCACATCGAGACGGAGGCGCAATACCGCGACTCTCTGGCGCAGGATGCGGCGACTCTGGATTACCGCCCTGGCCGGACGTGGCGCGATCTGCAGGACACGGCGACCGCGGCGCAGACCCTGTACCTGTATGGAGATGGCTCTCCGTGGGATAACTGGCGGCGCAACACGGATTATTACGCCGAGGGCGATCTGGTCTGGCTGGGCGTGGATACGACCATCCGCAAGCTGACGAACGGCAAGAAAAGCCTGAACGATTTCCTCGCGGCGTTTGAAGGACTGGGCGGCAACACGCCTCCGAAGGTAGTCCCGTACACCTTTGACGACATCGTGAATGGGTTGAACAACGTGGTGGCGTACGACTGGGCTGGATTCCTGAGAGAGCGGCTCACGAGCAAGTCCCCGCATGCGCCGCTGGACGGCATCGAGAACGGCGGATACAAGCTCGTCTACACAGGCGTACCGAATGACTACACGCAGGCCATGATGACGGTGAGCGGCATGACCCAGGCCTGGTGGTCGATCGGGCTTGACGTCGCCAGCGACGGGCGCATTGGCGATGTGCTGATCGGATCGCCGGCGGACAAGGCGAAACTGGGCCCCGGGATGCAGATCATCGCAGTGAACGGGCGGCAGTACAGCGGGAGTCTGCTGAACGATGCGATCCGCGACGCGAAAGGGAATACGAATCCGATCTCACTGATCGTGGCGAACACAGGTGTCTACAAGGTGCTCGCGATCGATTACCACGACGGCCTCCGCTACCCGCATCTGGAGCGGGTGGAGGGAACGCCGGATCGGCTGGACGATATTTTGAAGCCGATGGTGAAGGAGTAGCTTCGCTCCTCTTGTGCAGAGGGCAATCGCTCTACGCGTCCACTACGGCGGTTTGTTCTTTGAGTGCGCCGAGCACGATTTCCGCGGCCTGCTGGCCGGTGCGGATGCAGTCGGGGACGCCGATGCCTTCGTAGGCGTTGCCCGCGAGGGCCAGCCCGGGCAACAGAGCAACGTTCTCGCGGATCGCCCGCAGGCGCTCCAGGTGCCCGACACTGTACTGCGCCATCGCACGGCGCCAGCGGGCGATGCGCACGAATGTGGGCCGCGCGCTGACGCCGACGATCTCTGCCAGCTCTGTCAGGACCATTTCAGTCAGCAGCGCGTCGGTGGCGTCGAGCAGATTCTCATTGCTGCTTCCACCGAGGAAACAGCGCAGGACGCCTTTCTCCGGCGGCGTGCGGCCGGCGAACTTGGCGTGAACGAAGGTGCAGGCCAGCATGGCGCGGCCTTCCCCGGGGGGCACGAGAAAGCCGAATCCGGGGGGCAGTCTGCAAAGATCCTCGCTGTTGAAGCCCATGGTGACCGTAATCGATGAACTGTACTGAACGTCGGCGAGCAACTCGCCAACAAGGGGGTCCGCGCGTCGCAGCAAGCCGCCTGCAGCCCAGGCCGGGAGTGCGATGATGACGCCGTCGAACTTGTGCTGAAGGGTTTCCTGGCTGGATGTCGTTTCCAGTGTCCAGCCGCAGGTGTAGCGGCAGTCCGGAGCCTTGGGATCGGGACAGTCCTCGCTGTTGTGGTGGAGGGCATGAACCGTTGTTCTGAGGTGAATCGATCCGGGTGCGAGCTGCTCAGCAATGCCGTCGACCATCTGCTTCATGCCGCCACGCAGCGTAGTAAACAGAGAACGTGGCGCTGCGGGGCTGGCGCTGGAACTGCTGGGCGCCGGCGCTTTTTTGCGCGCGGCCAGCATGGCGCGGCTGAGGCTGCGGTGTTCCTTCTCCATCGTGACCATGCGCGGCAGCACAGCGCGGACGCTCAGCTGCGAAGCGTCCCCGCCATAAACGCCGGAGAGCAACGGGGAGACAAGGCGATCGACAGTCTCCTGGCCGAAGTGACGCCGGGTCATGGCGGCGACGGACTCGTCTTCGGTGGCAGGCTTGGGCGGGAAGAGAAATTCGCGCGCCATGCGCATCTTCGTCGACCAGGAGAAGAGCGGAGTGAGCGCGGTGGGGATCAGCTTCGTCGGGATCATGAACATCAGCCCGTCGGGCAGGGGGATCAGGCGATTGCCGACGACGATGTAGGTTTTGCGCTCGCGGTCGTTGGAGGGGAGAAGCTGATCGGCCAGCCCGAGTTCACGGCAGAGGGCCGCGGCGGCGGGCTTCTCCGTCAGGAAAGAGTCGGGGCCGCCTTCGACGATGCAGCCATCGACAAACTCCGAGCTGATGACGCCGCCCAGACGGTCGGCGGCTTCATACAGGTGATACTCGATGGCCTCGCCAGCGCGGCGCGCCTTCTCCAGCGTCCAGGCGGCGCTGAGGCCCGCGATGCCTCCGCCGATGATGGCGATTTTCTTCAAGAATGAGCCACCTCTACCTGAATCAGATCATGCGCCTCGCATCCAGGGGAAGAGCCGTGCTTCTGATTCGGGTCTGCGTGGTAGCCACGCGGCTCGTAAATGCAGCAGGGCTCCTCGGCCATGACATCGCCGGTGACAGCGTAGGCGCGGGCACGGGAGCCGCCGCAGATGTTCCGGAATTCGCAGGCGCCACACTTGCCGTGGAGCTGGCTGGAATCGCGCAGCTTCACAAAGATCGGCGACTCCTGGTAGATGTGGGCGAGCGTGTCGTTGTGGAGGTCGCCGCCTTCAATGGGCAGGAATCCGCTGGGAAAAACCTTGCCGATGTGCGAGATGAACACAAAGCCACGTCCGTCGTTAACGCGCTTGGTGGCCCAACCGACCGCTTTGGCTTCCGATCCGCGACCGGGATGGCCGTCGCTGACGGTCCAGCCAGGATGGCGGGTGGGGCGCGCGCCGGCATCGTCGTGGACGCCGGTGGTAGCCAGGCCCTCCTTCATCCGCTGCTGGATGAGGTAGCGCCGGTAGTGCATCGCTTCCGTGGTCTTGATGGCGAAGGGGACGCGTTTGGTCAGATCCCACATCTTCGCGAAGACGTCCTCGAACTCCTGGCCGGTCAGCAGGTCGGCGACCTGGCCGCGGCCGACGGGGACGAGGAAGAAGAAACTCCACATCACGATCTGCTTCAGGGTGAGCAGCGTAGCGAGGTTGTCGAGATCGGAGATATTCAGGCGGCTGACGACGGTATGGACCTGGATGGGTAGCTTCGCCTCGTTGGCCCATTCGATGGCCTGGAGGGTGCGCTGCCACGTGCCGGGGATGCCGCGGATCGAATCGTGAATCTCGGGCACCGAGCCGTCGAGCGAAACCGCGAGGCGCGCCAGGCCGGACTCCTTCATGCGGAAGATGGCCTCGCGCGTGAGCAGTGGGCGTGGCGCTGGGCGTGAGTGCGGAGTGGACGCCTTTGCCTGCCGCATGGCGGATGAGTTGGAAGATGTCCGGACGCTTCAGCGGGTCGCCGCCGGTGAAGACGAAGAGCGGAACCTCGAGGTCGGCAATCTGATCGATGAGGTTGGTGGCCTCCTCGGTATTGAGCTGGCTGGGGTGAGCCAGGGGCTGCGCCGATGCGCGGCAATGCTTGCAGGTGAGGTCGCACGCCTGGGTGGTTTCCCAAATCGCGAGAAACGGCGCGCGATTGTAGTCGAGCTT
Organism: uncultured Acidobacteriaceae bacterium; assembly: GCA_963796895.1. Taxonomy (GTDB): domain Bacteria; phylum Acidobacteriota; class Terriglobia; order Terriglobales; family Acidobacteriaceae; genus Palsa-343. The sequence goes on along the minus strand of CAWCNN010000006.1, from coordinate 231,829 downwards.
TGTCATGGCCTGGGCGATGTCCATGGCAACAGGTTGGCAGGAGGTGGGCTGGGGCGGATGTGACGGGAATCACAAAAGGCACCAGCGTCACTGAGTCCGTTTCTTTGGTGTGCTATAACGAGCGCGAGCCGAGGAGACATCCATGCCAGGCGCCCGGATCGATCAGCCGCTACGCAGCCAGGCGAGAGGTGCCGGGCTGTTGTACCTCGCGTACATCGTCACCTTTGCCATCTCTGCTTTTATTCAGGGCAAGCCCATCGTTTGGGGAGACGCGGCAGCCACAGCCAACGGGATCCTCGCATCGCAGGAGATGTTCCGCCTCGGCGTTGTAGCGGAACTCATCGCCGCATTGCTCTTTCTACTGACCGCCTGGGCACTCTACCGTATCTTCGAACACGTCGACCGGCCTTTGGCCCTGCTGTTTCTTCTGCTGAATGTGGTTGGTGTGGCTATCGAATGCGTCGATACGCTGATCCACTATGCAGCGCTGCTGGTTCTGAACGGGGAGGCTTGCGCCCGGGCCTTTCGACCGGATCAGTCCCAGGCTCTCGCGCTGCTTTTTCTCAATATCGGAGGCAGCGGAAACATGGCCAACGTTCTGTTTTACGGCGCCTGGCTTTTTCCCCTGGGGTATCTGGCCATCCGGTCGCGCCTGCTCCCGCGGGTCTTCGGGATTCTGCTGATCCTTGATGGCATCGCGCTTCTGATCTGTTTCTTCCAGCTGTGGCTCCTGCCTGCCTGGCACAAGTGGACGTATCCGCTTTACCCTCTCATGTTCATTGCGGAATGCGGTTTCGGCCTGTGGCTCGCTATCAAGGGAGTAAAGACCGTCGCGTCGTCGTGAGACTCGGCGGCACCTTCCGCAATTGCTGCGCGGGAAGATGTGCGCCCGTCGGATCTTAGGCGAAGAACGTCAGGATAGAACGTCAGGACCCGGCGGGATTTGCGAGCGCGGTAACCTGGGCCTTCAATTGAGCGATCTCTTCGCGCAGGGATACGACTTCGGCTTCGAGTTGGGTGAGACGGTCGTCTTCGGACGAGGAACGGGTGAGCCTCGCGGATTCGGCTGCTGGTAGCGGCACCTGTGACAGATCCGGCGGCCCGGAGAGCAGATGGGCGTAGCGAATCTCGCGGGCGCCGGGCTCGCGGGGAAGCGCCGTGACCAGCGGCGGATCGTATTGGGCCAGCTTGTCCAGCACCGAAGTGACATCGGCCAGCTCCTCGAAACGATGCATGCGCTCGGTGCGGCTGCGGAGTTCGCCTGGCGTTTGCGGCCCGCGCAGCAGGAGCACGCAGAACATGGCCGTCTCGCCGCGCGTGAGGTTCAGGACTTCCTGCAGGTGATGCTCGTATTTGGTCACGCGGCTGTCGTGGACTGCTGCGGCCAGGTTCTGGTCCTGCAGGCGGTGCAGGGCCTGGCGCACTTCATCCTCGTTCAGCTGCATTACCGGCTCGCGATTGTTTTTCTGGTTGGAGGCATTCACGAGCGCGTTGAGCGACAGCGGGTAATACTCGGGGGTGGTGGCTTCCTTCTCGATGAGGGAGCCGAGGACGCGAGCTTCGATAAGGGAGAGGTGAATGCTCATAAGAGAGGCCCAGGAGGAAATAAATGGCGACCGCCTCCGAGTTTACGGCATCGATCCTGAAGTACCTGCTGGGGTAACCACAAGCCTTCCAGCGGGCAGGAGGCGCGTTATTCACGGTATAATAAAGAACGTGAGTACCGTCATTACGGAGACACCTGTCGCTCCCCAGCGAGCGGCGTCCGGCCCCGGCGAAAAGCATGTTCTGCTGCTGAAGCCTCGCGGTTTCTGCGCAGGCGTGGTGCGGGCGATCGATATTGTCCGGATTGCGCTGGAGACCTTTGGCGCGCCCATCTATGTCCGCAAAGAGATCGTCCACAACCGCTTTGTGGTGAATGAGCTGGCGGAAAAGGGCGCGATCTTTGTCGACGACATCCACCAGGTGCCGGAAGGCGCGCGCGTGATCTACTCCGCGCACGGCGTGTCGCCGGCGGTGCGCGAGCAGTCGAAAAAGCAGAAGCTGAAGGTGATTGACGCGACCTGCCCGCTGGTGACCAAGGTCCACGTCGAAGCGGTCAAGTTCGCGAGGCAGGGCTATTCGCTGGTGCTGATCGGGCACCGCGACCATGACGAGATCGAAGGCACGCTGGGCGAGGCGCCCGACGTGACCCAGGTGGTTTCCAGCGTGGAAGAGGTGCAGACGCTGGAGGTTCCGGATCCGGAGCACGTGGCGTATCTGACCCAGACCACGCTTTCGCTGGATGAGTCGCGGGACATCATCCAGGCGCTGAAGATGAAGTTCCCCAAGATGGTGGGGCCGCATTCGCAGGACATTTGCTACGCCACGGAGAACCGGCAGGTAGCGGTCAAGAACGTGGCGCACAGTGCGGATCTGGTGCTGGTGGTGGGTTCGAACAACAGCTCGAACTCTAACCGGCTGGTCGAGGTTTCGCGGAATCTGGGCACGCAGGGCTATCTGATCGACAATGCCCAGGCGATCGATCCGGCATGGCTGAAGGACGTGAAGAATGTCGCGGTCACGGCAGGGGCGTCGGCGCCGGAGATTCTGGTCGAAGGCGTCATTGATTATCTGAAAAATAACGGCTTTGGCACCGTCGAGGAAGTGGAAGTCATGCCGGAAAACGTCCGGTTTGGGCTTCCTCCGGAGATCGTCCAGGCCATCCATTCGGCTCCGCCCACAACTCCGGCGGTCTAAACCGAGCGTCTACGGGCATCGCATTCGAAGAGCAGGGCAGTTCTGGGTCCAGCGGAACGGCATGAGTACACCAACTCGAAGCCCGCGCGGGCCGAAGGCTCGACTTGCGACGTCTGGAAGGCCGCGTCGCGGAGCCTGGCAGGAGCACTCGCGGCAGACAGTGAGATTTGGGCGGATCGACGCCGCCGCTGGAAGACGTGGCGCGCGCCATCGAGCGCTCGCGCGACGCGCTGCTGGGGCGGCAGCACGCGGAAGGCCACTGGAGCGGGGAGCTGGAAGGCGACGCCATGCTGGAGGCCGACTACATCTTCCTGCACGTGCTGCTGGGCACCGGCAATGCAGGGAAAGATGCAGCGGGCGCTGAACGAGATCATGCGCTACCGCAACGACGACGGCAGCTGGTCGCTTTACCCGGGCGGTCCGGGCAACATCAGCCTGGCGGTGAAATGCTACTTCGCGAACAAGCTGATGGAGGTGTCCGCCGATGAGCCGCACATGGTCCAGACGCGGGACTGGATTCTGGCGCACGGCGGCGTGGTGGCCTGCAACACCTTCACCAAGATCTATCTGTGCGCGCTGGGGCAGTACGAGTACAACTCGGTGCCGGCCATTCCGCCGGAGATCGTGCTGTTTCCGAAGTGGTTCTACTTCAACATCTACGAAATCTCCTCGTGGTCGCGCGGCATTCTGGTTCCGCTTTCGATTGCTTATGCCAAGAAGCCGTATAAGAAGATTCCGCCGGAGCACGGCATCAGCGAGCTGTTTGTCGGCGGCCGCGAAAATGCCGATCTGCGCCTGCAGTGGGATCGAGCAGCACACGATCAGCTGGCGGAACTTCTTCATCTTCCTCGACCGGATGACCCACTGGTTCGAGCGCATCCATATCCGGCCGCTGCGTTCGATCGCGCTGAAGAAGGCGCAGAAGTGGATGCTGGAGCGGCTGGAAATGTCCGACGGCCTGGGCGCGATCTACCCGGCGATTCTGAACTCGATCATCGCGCTGCGCTGCCTGGGGTATTCGCTGGACGATCCCCAGGTGATTCGCGCCATGGATGAGTTCGAGAAGCTGGGCATCGACGAGCCGAACGGCACGCCGGATTATCCGGTGCCGACCTTCCGGATGCAGCCCTGCATGTCGCCGGTGTGGGATACGGCGCAGGCGATGTTCGCGCTGGGCGAGGCGGGCCTGGATCGCAAAGATCCGCGGCTGCTGCAGGCGGCCGACTGGATGCTGTCGAAGGAAGTGCGCCACAAGGGCGACTGGGCGGTGAAGAATCGCCGCGCACGCAGCCGGGCGGCTGGTACTTCGAGTTCAACAATGAGTTTTACCCGGATGTCGATGATACGGCGCAGGTTCTGCTGGCGCTGAATAAGGTTGATAATCCCCGCGAACGCTATCAATATGACGTTTGCCAGCGCGCCATCGAGTGGGTCTTCGCCATGCAGTGCAAAAACGGCGGCTGGGCGCAGCTTCGACAAAGACAACACGAAGATGATCTTCCAGCACATCCCCTTTGCCGATCACAACGCGATGCTCGATCCGCCGACGGTGGACATCACGGGGCGCATCCTGGAGATGCTGGCGACCTACGGATACACGCGCAAAGATCGGCGGGTGGAAAAGGCGATCAAGTTCATCTACTCGGAGCAGGAGCCGGACGGCAGCTGGTTCGGGCGCTGGGGCGTGAATTATCTGTACGGCACGTTTCTGGTGCTGCGCGGCCTGGAGGCGATGGGCGTGTGGAACCACGAGCCGGAGATCCAGCAGGCGGCGGAGTGGATTCGGATCGGTGCAGAACGCCGACGGCGGATGGGGCGAGAGCTGCCACAGCTACGACGATCCGACGACGCGCGGGCGTGGGCGTGAGCACGCCATCGCAGACGGCCTGGGGGCTTCTGGGGCTGCTGGCGGCCGGCGATACGCGAAGCGACTCGGTGGCCAAGGGCATCAAATGGCTATTGAGCCCCGGCAGTCGAGGCCGGACGCGCTCCTGGGACGAGAGCACCGGCAAGGGCAAGACGCGCCAGGCGATCTATCACCGGCACGGGATTTCCGCGGGTGTTTTATCTGGCGTACACGCTGTACCGGGATTATTTTCCGCTGCTGGCGCTGACGAACTTACAGGCGAGCGATGGAAAAGGCCGAAGCGTAGCGAGAAGCAGAACTCTCGCTCGACTGCGGTGTCGCTGGGATGACAAGTTTGAGTATTGGAGGAAGGTCTGAATGGCGGTACCCATATCGCAGGCGTGGACGGTAGCCACCTACGTCCTGAAGCAGAAGATGAAGGGGCGGAAGCGGTTTCCGCTGGTGACGATGCTGGAGCCGCTGTTCCGCTGCAACCTGGCGTGCGCCGGGCTGCGGCAAGATCCAGTATCCGCCGCACATCCTGAAGCAGGAGCTGACGCCGGAAGAGTGCTTCCGCGCGATTGAGGAGTCGGGCACGCCGATGGTGTCGATCCCGGGCGGCGAGCCGCTGCTGCATCCGCAGATCGACAAGATTGTTGCCGGGCCTGGTGGAGCGGAAGAAGTATGTCTACCTGTGCACGAACGCGCTGCTGCTGAAAGAAAAGCTTCACCTCTTCAAGCCGAGCAAGTACCTGTCGTTTTCGGTGCACCTTGACGGGCAGCGTGAGCACCACGACTTTTCGGTGTGCCGCGAGGGCGGGTACGACATCGCCATGGAAGGGATCAAGGCGGCGGTGGCGGCGGGCTTCCGCGTCACCACGAACACGACGCTGTTCGACGGAGCCGATCCCAACTCGGTGCGCGGGCACTTCGACGACCTGATGGCTGTGGGCGTCGAGGCCATGATGGTGGCGCCGGGCTACACCTATGAGAAGGCGCCGGACCAGAAGCACTTTCTGGGGCGCGCGCGCTCGCGGCGGCTGTTCCGCGCGATCCTGTCGAACCGGAAGAAGAGCTGGAAGTTCAACGCGAACTACCTCTATCTGGAATTCATCATGGGCAAGCGCGACTTCCACTGCACGCCGTGGGCGATGCCGACGTACAGCATCTTTGGCTGGCAGAAGCCCTGCTACCTGCTGCAGGACGGCTACGCGGACACCTTCCAGGAACTGCTCGACTCGACGAACTGGGAGAACTACGGGACGGAGAGCGGCAATCCCAAGTGCGCGAACTGCATGGTGCACTCGGGCTATGAAGGCACGGCGGTGAACTACACCTTCGGATCGCTGAAGGGTCTGCTGGGAGACGGCGAAGGCGATGATGAATCGCTATCCAGGACAAAGGCGCGCTGGATCTGCTGAACGAGCCGGTGAAGCCGGCGCACAGCTTCAATCCGCTGGTGCAGATTGAGACGCAGGTGACGCGTGGAAGAGGGAACTCGCGTATGAGCAGCGGAACTCAGCATGACCAGCGGCTGAGCGAATCCGACAGTTCGATCCGAATTCCGTCGAAGTGATGGAGGGACGCCAGCGCGAGCAGCTGGAAGGATGGATTCCGTCGCTGGCGAGCGAGACGGAGATTCGCCAGGCGCTGGAGAAGGCCTTCGATTATCGCGGCGACGTGACGCTGACGCTGAAAGACGGGCGCGTGGTGCACGGATACGTCTTCGATCGGCGCACGGGCGCGACCCTGCAGGATTCCGCGGTGCGGGTGATGCCGTCGGATGCAGCGCACCAAGCTGACGATTTCTTATGCGGAGATTGCCGCGCTGGCCTTCACCGGACGCGACAATGCGGCGGGGAAGACCTTCGAGGCCTGGGTGCAGAAAGTACTGGGAGAAGAAGGCCGCCGGCGAGAAGAACATCGGCATCGAAGCGGAATCGCTGGACTAACCCGTCCGGGGCTTATGTTCAGCACCGATGACCATTCTGTCTGATTCGGGCCGTCTCATCCGAATTTCTGACGTCCAACAAAACAAATACTCGACTGATCCCCAATTTTTTTGGAGGCTTCTTTTTGTTCGTTCGCAACCTCGCTGGGTTGGCGCTCCTGTTGTGCGCCACATCGTCCTTTCCTCAACAACTCGCGCCTTCATCGAAGACCTTTGAGGCACAGGCGGCTGCCGATCCTGCCGTAGGCTACGCGAATTCACCTTCGCCGCAATCGGGGAACAACGCGCAACTGCCGAATGCTCCTTCGCCAGCGAATTCCAATGTGGGTGTGCCGAAGTCGAAGCAACAACCGAAGCGCATCCTGGGGATCATGCCCAATTACCGCGCGGTGAGCGCGGGCGCCATTCCCCCGCCGCCGACGCCCAGAGAAGCTTTCCTGGTCGCGACGGACAACAGCTTCGACTATTCCGCGTTTGTTTTTGTGGGGGTGACGTCGCTGCTGGCTGAAGGATCCGATACGCACCCTCCTCTGGGCAAGGGCGTCGCTGGATTCGGACGGTACTATTGGCGCGGATTCCTCGACAAGACCGACGGCAATTACTGGGTCGATTTCATCATGCCGACCATCGTGCACGAAGACGAACGCTACTACGCAAAGGGCGAGGGAAGCATCCTTGGACGGGCTGTCTACGCGGCGTCGCGTGAGATCATCACGCCGAATTATCACGGCAGGAATACCTTCAACGCGGCCGAAGTGTTCGGACGCGGTATCTCGCAGGCGATCTCACTGACCTACTACCCCTCCTCCGATCAGACGATCGGAGGCTTCAGCCAGAAGTATGCCTATGCGGTGGGCCGCGATGCGGTAACGAATGTCTTCCGCGAGTTCTGGCCAGATATCGCTTACCATCTCCACCACCACCGCTCGCAGGGAAATTAACCCCACTTCTTCATCTGAGGCCACATCGTGCGTAGATTGAACTTCAATCCGCGGCAGAGCCAGATCGTGAAGTGCTCGTCCTCGCGCGACCAGGGGTTGTCCACCTCACCGGCGGCCACGACGCTCTGGAAGTGTTCGCGGTCGCCGGAGCCGTCGCTGCCGAGGACGATGACGATGCTGCCGTCGTAATTGGCCGGACCCCAGAGCCAGTAGGAGTTGTGCGGGCAGACCGCATGGGGCAGGCCGTACTTCGGACCGAAGTAATCGATCGCTGCGGCCTCACCCCAGTCGTTGGCAAAGATCGCGGTGCGGGCCCGCTCGGCCGGCGGCAGGCTCTGATAGACAGCAGCGGTTTTGCGCACCATATCTTCCCAGCCAAACTCGTCGGCGAAAATTTGCGGCAGCGGCCCGGTCCTCTGGTTCTCAAACTTTGGCGGTGCCAGGTGCAGAGCCGTTTCGTAGCGCAGAAAGGTCTCCGGACGCAGCAGGGGGATCGCCAGGGACGCCAGGACAACTCCGGAGACGGCGAGCAGTGCGACGTAGGCCCCGCGCATCCGGCCGTTGCGAATCCACTGCGTGAAGGCGACGCCGCCGGCGGCAAAAACTATGGGATAGATCGGTGCGACGTAGTAATTCTTGCCCTCGGTGATCATGAACACGCCGTAGACCACGACGAAGGTCCACCCGAGGACGCGATACTTTGAACCGACACGGGTAAAGAAAATCCAGATCAAACCGCCGATCCAAAGGAACACGGAGAGCGGGTTCAGAATGACTACCTGATCGAGTGAGAAAGCCAAAGGCCCGCGGCGGACATCGCGCGTGGTCATGCGCACGTTGTGTTCGTACTCCAGAAAAGGGAAGTGGTGGCGCATGAGCCAGACGAGGTGGGGCAGAAAGATGAGGACAGCTGCGAGACATCCGAACCAGAACCATTTCGATGCGAAGACACGACGATGCGGCGTGAGAACTAAACCGACCATCAGACCCACTGCGAAAAACACGATGCTGTATTTCAGCAGCAGGCCAATGCCGCAGAGGATGCCGATCCAGAGCCACCAGCGCGGATTGGCGTCGTCGAGGTAGCGAAGGACGCACCAGGCGCAGAGCATCCAGAGCAGCGGCTCGGCAGCATTCATGGTGAAGAGGTGCTGCATCAGCATGTAGATCGGTGCGACGAGAATCGCCAGCGCGGCAAGAGCCTGAGCCATCCTGCCGCCGCCCATCCGGCGAGCCATCGCGCCGGTGAGCACGACCAGCGCCGCGCCGCAAAGGGCGGGGATCAGACGAAGCGCGAGAAGCGAAGTCCCAATCGTGTGGCTGAGCAGCCAGGCAACGAAGGGCCAGAGCGGTGGATGGTCGACGTAGCCCCAGCCGAGATGCTGTCCACAGGCGACGTAATACATCTCGTCGCGAAAGATGCCGTAATGCGGGGCGGCGCGGAATTGGAGGAGCAGTTTCAGAAACGCGATTGCAGTAACGATCGCGCTCCCGGAAGTAATCCAGTTGTGGTTCCCTGCGGATGCACTGGAGGAAACAGCAGGAGTCGATGCGCGCACAGTCACTCCGAATGAGCAGATGCGTGAGCTACGCGCGGGCGCCGGGAGTGGTTCCCTCAGGGTGCAATCTTTATCTTTACTTCGAAAACACGTCCATGCTACGTTCCATACCAATCCCCCAACCCAGCGAAATGGAGAAATTCAGGTGTACTGCGTTCAGTGTGGGGCGGCGTTCTCCCCGGAAGACAAATTCTGCGTGAATTGTGGAGCTCCTGTGGAGGGTGCGGCTTCCGCATCCTCTGCTGGTCTTCCGCTTGTCGCGTCTTCGGAACTTCAGAGCCTGGCGTCGGCTCCGATGGCGCATCCTGCGTACGCGCAGCCGCCGGCGCAGGCGGTCTGGGTGCAGCCCGGTGGGCAGTCTGTCTACTACGTGGCGGCTCCGGCACAGCCGCAGCCTCACGCGGGACACCAGATGAGTATCCTGCACGGTCTGCAGGCCCGGGTGCAGAAACTGGCATCGACCGAGGATCTGGAAGGCTTCAGCCTGAAGCAGATGTTTTCAGAGGTCTTCAGGAAGCGCAGCGAAGACGAGATTGAAGACTACCTGCTGGTGGGCACCAGCAAGACAACGCCACCCATCGATGTCGTCCAGACGGGATGGCCAAAGCCGTGGCTCTTCTTCCGTGTGCTCGCGGTTCTGACCATCACCTACATTGTTTTTACTTTCACGCTGTTCCATCTGCCGGACGCGGGCAATTTGATTCCGGCGGTGCTGTTTGTGGGGGCCTTCGCCGTACCGCTGACGACGCTCACCTTCTTCTTCGAGATGAACAGCCCGCGCAACGTCTCGGTCCACCGCATCGTTACGCTGTTCCTCTACGGAGCGGTGGTGTCGTTGATCTTCGCGCTGATCGGCTATACGCTGCCGGTCCTGGGCTCGATGGGGGCGATGGCCGCCGGAATCGTGGAAGAAGTCGCCAAGCTGCTCACCGTGGTAATCGTGATTCGCGGAGTGAAGTACAAGTACATTCTCAACGGGCTACTGTTTGGGGCGACAGTCGGCGCGGGTTTTGCGGCCTTCGAAACGGCCGGATACGCGTTGAACAAGGGCCTGCTCAGCGGCTCCACTTTGAGCGCGGGCGTGGCTGCCATGCTGCAGGTGCTGTCGATTCGCGCCTTCCTGACGCCGTGGGGACACGTGGCATGGACGGCCATCGCCGCGGCCGCCCTGTGGAGGGTGAAAGGTGCACAGCCGTTGAAGGCGGCGATGTTCTTCGATTCCCGCTTCCTCAAGGCGTTTATGATTCCCGTGGTCCTGCACACCCTCTGGGATTGCCCATGGCAGCTTCCGTTCGAAGGGAACGCGGTCATCTCGGCGTTGGTCAGCTGGTACGTTGTGTTCGGGCTGGTGCAGCAGGGACTGCGCCAGGTGAAAGAGGAACAGAAAACCCACCTCCAGCAAACGCTGCAGCGGGTGGAAACGTCGATGCAGCCGGCGGGCTCAGTCGCCGTTTCTTAGCAGCCTTGAGCAGTCGCTCTCACTTCAACGGAACGGAGGAGAAGGAACGTCGATGGCATTCTGCAGCAATTGCGGCAGCCCGATCACCGAAACCCAGAAGTTCTGCGCGCAGTGCGGAACTGCTGTTTCGGCGAGGATCTCCAACGCGACAGCAACCGCCCCTGCCTCGCCTCCGAATGTCCCGCCCCAGCCGGTGCAGCCGGCGGACTACCCGGCAGGAACCGTGCCCGTTGCCATGACCGCCCTGGCTTCAACGCAAACCTCGCCCAAGAAGGGCAGGTTAGGCATTGTGGCGGTGATCCTGATCGTTGCCGCGGTCGCCTGGTACTACTACAACCGGTCCCAACATTCAGCATCGGCCGCACCCGCCAGCAACCCGCCGACGCAACCGGCCGCGCCGAGCGGCCCGCCATCCGGCAGTGGGGGCCAGGCCAACGCGGCGCTGGTCAAACTGCAAACCTTCGATGCGCACTGGCAGGATCAGAGCGGCATGCTGATACTGACGACCGCGACCTGGACCAATAACTCCGACACCAACATCGCTTCAGCAACCTTGCAATGCCGGCAGTACAACGCTGCGGGGACAGACCTGTCGGAGTATCGCGTGACGCTCAACGGTCCCACTCACGCGGCAACAGAGAGCACCTTCAGCAATATTTCGCTCGGTGCCACCGCGACCGGCATGGCCAAGGTCGACTGCACCATTGTGCACGTGAAGCCGGCCGAGTGAGGCAGGGAAGAGCCGGGTCCGGAAAAGGTCGCAACACTAGTGCAGCAGGTTCATCAGGCTGCCGCCCGCAAAGGGCTCGAGGGTAAACGTCAGCAGGAAGAGCACCAGGCCGGCGAGCGAGAGCCAGCCGCGTCCCGGGGTGAGGTGCGGTTCCTCGGGCACCGGAGGATGACGCTGACTCGGGAGCAGGAAGCATCCCCACACCAGCCATCCGATCCAGAACATGGTGCCGGCAAAAAATAAAAGGAAGACCAGGGTGTTGGTGGCCCAGCGGTGTGCGCGGGGGGAGACCGCGTAGAGAACATGGCCGCCATCGAGTTGGCCCGCGGGCATCAGGTTGACCGACGTGATGAAGAGACCGATCCACGCTGCGACCAGAACCGGATGCGGATTGAACGAGGCGTCGAGTGGCGGTAGGCCGGGATGAAACCAACGGACGATGCCGTGCACAATCGACAGTGCCAGCGGCACGCTGACGCTGATGCTCGCCGAGGACTGGAATCCGGGAGCCGCTATGGGCTGCGAGAGGAGCAGCCCGCTGATCAGAGCCGGAATGGCAACCATCATTCCGGCCAGAGGTCCGGCGACGCCGATGTCGAGCAGTGCGGCGCGGGAGGGAACGCGGGAGCGGAGACGGATGAACGCGCCGAAAGTGCCAATGAGCGTAGGAGCCGGAAGCACCCAGGGCAAAGACGAACTCACGCCGTGGATTCGGCAGGCGACGTAATGGCCGAGTTCGTGGGCAGAAAGAATGCCAAGCAGGGTCAGGGCGAACGGCCATCCCCCGGAAAGCTGTTCGGGATTGCGCAGGATCCAGGCAAATGGGAAGAACCCGGCATTGACCGCGAAGGGTGGAGCACCGCGATGGAAGTTGTACATCAGTACGGCGCCGGTGCTGATGGTGGTGAAAATACTCAGACCGAGAAGGCAGAGTGCAACGCCGGCGCCTTCCATCTGCGAAGGCTGGCGAACGGGAACGGTCGCAAGGGGCGCGCCCGGACGGTGCGGCGATCGGGGACCGGGAGCTGGATGGCGGGTTGACCCATGCGCAGCGGTCCTGGCAGAAGGGATCACCAGACGCCAACAGTGTACCGGGAGTCGCAGTGTGACGACAGTACTTTATTGTCCGTCGAGGAGGTGGAGTTCCTTGCCGGGCTTGAAGCGAACCGCCTTGCCCGGCGCGATGCTGACTTCGGCACCGGTGCGAGGATTGCGGCCAATGCCGGTTTTGCGGGGGCGGACGTTGAAGACACCGAAGCCGCGCAGTTCGATGCGCTGGCCTTCAGCCAGGGCGCGCTTGAGGGTCTCGAATACGGTATCGACAGCGGCCTCGGCCTTGTTGCGCTGCAGGCCGGTGCGCTCAATCACCTGGTGAATGATGTCCTGTTTTATCAAGGTTTTCCCCCGTCAGGCGAAGTGTCCGTCCCAAGGCTGATCGTAGAAATGTTTGCCTGGCATTGTCAATGAGGCGTGCCTCCCGTAAGATGCAATTTTTAGCACGCATTTGCAGGATCGAGATACGCCCTGGACCGGATTTGGCAGCTAAAGCCGGCCCGAACCAGGAGCGGACATGAAGAAAGGGCCATCCGGAGAGGACGGCGGGGAGGGACATGGCAATCAAGAGCGATCGCTGGATTCGGGAGCAGGCCCTCAAGGGCATGATCGAGCCATTCAGCGAGAAGCAGGTCCGGGAGGGCGTCGTTTCGTACGGTCTTTCCTCGTACGGATACGACCTGCGGGTTTCCGACGAGTTTCGCATCTTTACCAACGTCAACAGCGCTGTCGTCGATCCGAAGCATTTCGACGAGCGGTCGTTCGTGACGGTACAGTCGGAATCCATCCTGGTACCGCCGAACAGCTTCGCTTTGGCACGCTCGGTGGAATATTTTCGGATTCCCCGTGACGTTTTGACGATTTGCGTGGGAAAATCCACCTACGCTCGATGTGGAATCATCGTCAACGTCACCCCTTTCGAGCCGGAATGGGAAGGGTTCGTGACACTGGAGATTTCCAACACGACGCCGCTGCCGGCCCGGGTGTACGCGAACGAAGGGCTGTGCCAGATTTTGTTTTTCCAGTCGGACGAAGCTTGCGAGATCAGCTACGCCGACCGGAAGGGGAAATATCAGAAACAGCAGGGAATTGTGCTGCCAAAACTGTAGGAAGCTGTTGTGAAGTTGCAGGAATTCATGAATACAAATGCTCACCCGCCCCGCAAGCTGAATGTTGGATTGCTGGACTTTGAGCCGCTCCGCATCGCTGGATTGCGCGAGATCTTCGCCGAGCAGCCGGATTTCCAGGTGGTCGCGACCGACTGGGCAATGCGCCTTCCGTGAGGCCTCGTTCGATCTGGTGGTGCTGGTGCTGCGGGATCAGGCGTTCTCGCTGGCCCTGCTGGCGCGGCTGCGCTCCCGTCATCCCGGGTTGAAGGTGCTGGTGATCGGGTCGCGGCTCCGAGCCGGAGAAGATCCTCGATGCCATCAGCGCCGGAGCTAAGGGCTGGCTGGAAGAGACAGCCACCCCGGAGCAGGTGCATGCAGGCCGCGTACGCGGTCCTCGACGGGTCGATCTGGGCGCCACGGCGGGTGCTGTCCACGTTCGTGGATCGGGCGATCGAAGGCTCCGCGGCGCGGCGCAAGCGCTCCAGCCCACGATTCACCGAGCGCGAGGAAGAAGTGCTGCATCAGCTGGTGCTGGCGCGCTCGAACCGGGAGATTGCGCAGGCGCTCAGCATTCGCGAGCAGACCGTGAAGTCGTACGTGGCGCGGCTGATGCGCAAAGTGGGAGTGGGGAACCGGATCGCGCTTTCGGTGCAGGCAGCCAGCGGCGCGTGGGGCGAGAAGAAGCCTTAAACAGGCCGTGCCTGAGCGTTAGTTAACAGAATATCTGTTATCAGACGTACGAACAATCTGAGAATCAGCCTGCCAGGCGATACCTGGCGCAGTGCCATCCATCACTCTTCATCCCGGTTCTCTGCGCTATGCTCAGGCGTGATCCGCCGGAATCCCCCTCCGCTGATGGCTGTTCTTCTCGTCTGGGTCGCGGCAGTCGCTGCGATTTTGATCCTGACGACTACCTCCAGCTTCGCTTCGCGCGATCCATCGCATCCGCTCGTGGTTGGCTACTTCGGACAATGGGGTCTTAACGCCGATCCTCCGTACTACCTCCGGGAATTAGCGGACAACGGCGGCGCGGCGCTTCTCGATCAGATCGACTATGCTCAGGCGTCGGTGAAAGGCGGCCGGTGCTCGGTGGCGCAGCCCCAGGCAGACCTGGCCACCACCTACACCGCGGATACCAGCGTAAGCGGAATGGCAGACGAACCGGCCGCGCCTTTGCGAGGCTATTTTCATCAGTTCCAGGAACTCCGGGAGCGGTTTCCGAAGCTGCGCGTGCTGATTTCTCTGGAAGGGCCGGCAGCGAGCTTTGAGGAAGACGCCCGGCCGGAAAACCGGCGCGCCTTCGTGGCCTCCTGCGTGGACATGTTTCTTCGGGGACATTTTGCGCCCGGCATCACGGCGCGTGGCCTCTTCGATGGGATCGATGTGGACTGGGAGTATCCGCAGGAGAAGGACGCACGGAATTTTGAAGCGCTGCTGCGCGAATTGCGCCGGCAGATGCGCGCGGTGCGGCCGGGACTGACGCTGGCGATCGCCGTCGGGGATCATCCCACCATGACGCCGGGCACAGACTTTCCTGCGATTGCGCGCCTCGTGGATCAGGTGGGCATGATGAACTACGACTACAGCGGACCCTGGAATGCTCGGACCGGCTTTCTGGCGCCGCTGTTGCCGCGGGAGGGCGCACCGAGGGACAGCGGGAGCATCGTCGGGAGTCTGGCTGCCTACGAGCAGGCGGGTGTCCCGCGGCAGAAAATCCTGATGGGACTCCCCTTCTACGGGTATCAATGGCGCGAGGTGGAGCCGGCGAACCATGGATTGTTCCAGACCGGCAAGGGTGTTGCGGAAGACAAGCCGTACCGATTTATCCGCAAGCTGACGCAATCGTATCCCCTTTTCCGCGACGAGCGATCGCAGGCGCCGTGGCTCTTCGACGGCAGGAATTTCTGGACTTTCGAAGATCCGATCTCGGTGAACTACAAGGTCAGCTATGCGGCGCAACAACACCTGGCCGGCATCATGATCTGGGAACTGGGCGGCGACACCGAGGAAGCGACGCTCCTGAAGGTCGCCTGGCAGGCCTTGCGCCATCCGCTCGACGTCACCGTGGTCGACCACCTTGCCGCTGAACCGGAGCCAGCCGACAGCGGTTCCGGGCATGTTCGGTAGAAGGAAACGATTGTGGAGAATCGTTTCGTCAGACGTTCACTCTGCCACCCGCCGGCCGACCCAGAGGGGCGGCTCTGGTGTTGGACCTGCGATCGACTGAGATCGATGACCGGATTTTGTTTGCCACCTCGGCCACGGGTCCGGGAGGAATGACGGTGATGCCGCCCACCAATTCGCTCAGCGTCAGGTACGACTCGCGGCACTGGTAGAGAAAGTCGAGCGGATACTCGGGCTTGCGAGCGCACGCCTGGATCGGATCGGCGTCGAGCAGATAGCTGACATCGGGTCGAGGAATGATGCGTGCGATGAGCCGTACGTACACGCGCACGCGCCTCTGATGGAGATTCAGATTCGCTAACTCGTCCCAGGCGTAGCGATCGCAGATCACGAGGTCGGCTCCGGATCGCAGCGCGCGGCGGATGGCGAAGCGCAGAGAAATCGCGTCGGCAAGATAGAGGCACCACCGCACCACGGTCATGAACCGGGAACGCACGTTCTTGTCCCGGCGCCGGACCGGCCTCTCGGGGGTTCCAACGCCCTTCTCGCCCCTGAACAGCTTGTGACCGGCGGTTTCGCGCATGCTGGTGAAGCAGGCAACGTCGTCCCAGAAGGTGAGCACGCACACGCGAAGGCCAGCCGCCTCAAGCGAGGTGCGGAGAGCCTCAATCTGCGTACTTTTCCCGGCGCCGTCGATGCCGGAAAAACTAACCAGCCTGGACGAATCAGAACCCATCGCATTTTCTCCGGGGAAGCCAGTTCCCTTTTGCGTGTTCACGGTCGCGCCGGGCTGGCACTCGACAAGCCCACGACCGTGCCGATGGCGACCGCAGCGCCGATCAGCAGACTCCAGCGAATCAGCAGGGTATGACTGCGCTTCTGTTTCGCCGGAGCAATGGCCGCACCGGCGGGCCGGGTCGCCGCGATGCCGCCAGCGGGTTCGGCCGGCGCCGCCGCTGTACCCATTGGCTGCGACGGAGCGCCTTGCCGTTGAGAAGTGGGCGGCGGTACGGGCTGCTGCTGTTGAGGCGCGGGCGCGGTCTGCGGCAAGGGGCTGTCCGGCAGCAATGCAACTTCAGCAGAACCGGGAGGGGGTTCCTGAACCGCGGGTCGATCTGCCGCGGGAGGCTGCACCGGCAAGCTGCTTTGCGGAGGCTGCGTTCCGGAGGTTTCCTGAGCGGAGGCTAAAACTCCAAGAGGCGTCCCGAGGAGCATGGCCAGCGCCAATGCGATCGAACGGTAGAACCAAACTTTGCCTTGATTCATGTTGTCTTTCTCCGATCCAGACTCGATGCCGAGCCTTCGCCTAGGCGGCCTTTCCGGAAGAGCGCGGGTCCCGCCCTGCGGGCGGCTTCTCCGACTGCACCGGAAGCTGGTGGAAGCTGTTGATCGCTTCTTCGATGGTGTCGAAGGTTTCAAACAGCCGCGCCACGCCGGTGCTGACCAGCACGATCGCCGCCGGTGCCGGCACCGCAGCCAGTTTCACGTCACCATTGCGCTTCATGGCTTCTTCCAGACAATGCAACAGCAGATGGATCGTGGAGCTGTCGCATTCGCGGAGGCGGGAACAATCCAGCACCACTCGCGGTCGATTCGTATTCATCACGCCGGCGATGTCGTGGAGAAATGCCACTTTCTGCTGCACGCTCAAAGCATCGGGAAGCCGTCTGACCACCACGGGTCGCATTCCCGTCATTCTGTCTGTCAATTCCCTACCCTCCTTCTTTTCTTCAGGCCCATGTTCCCGGGTCTTCTTCATCCTGTTTCCATCAGCCGCGCCAACTCCGCTTCCGGATCGTGCGCCAGGTGCGACAGCACGTTCTTTACATAGCGAGACAGCGTAATGAGATTGGTGCTGTACCAGCAACACTCGCTCATCCGGGGAGAGAGCCCGCACAGGAAGCGCAGCTTCTCCAGATCGGCGGGCGCCGAGAGCACCGTTGCCATCAGTCGATGATTGCCGTCCAGCACCGTCACTGGCTCCCGTTCGTTGAGCCCGATGAGGACAATCACACCCATTCCCGGATCGCCGCTGGAGATCCGATTTGCAATGGCATCGAGTTTGCCGCGCAGAATCGGTTCAGCCGCGTCGCTTCCCTGCCGCATCCGCTCCGCCACCGCAGTCAGGGAGAAGTCTCCCTGGGCCAGCTTCCGCCAATGCGCGCGGGGAAAGCATCGCACCGAGCTCAGTTCGCTGCGCCTGAGTTCCACCTCGTACCACCGCGTGTCGCTGGGCAACTCCTTCCACAGCGCCAGGTGGCGAATGAACAGGAGAGCTTTGCGCTTCCTGTTCTCCACCGGATCGCCAAGGTCGGGCGACGTGACCAGAGCACGCAACACCTGGTGGTATGCCTGAAATGCGGGACCGTCGAAGTCGTTCTTCAGAAATTCCGCGATCACCTCTTCCTGCGTGACCGGGCGCAAAATGCGGATCGGGCCCATCGCGGTAGCGTTCTCGACGACTCCGTCGTCTTTGAGGGTCGCGAAGATGAACAACCCGGCGACCAGCGCGAACAAAGCGCTCATCAGAATCAGCTGCACCACGATGACCTCACGCAGCGAGCCGTGGAAGAGACAGATGCCGGTGATTACCACTCCGCTTGCGGCGAGGGGAATCCAGCTGATCCTCGCAATTTTGTGAGCCATCTCGTAGGTGATCACGACCATGCTGAGGCAATAGATGGTCGAGGTGACCGCATAAAGCGCCAGCAGTTGCGGCAAATCGTAAGGTCCGCTGAGCTGGAAGCCGATGCCGAAAAACCGGGTCCACAGCCACGCCGGTGTCAGATAGAGTGCAAGGGCAAGACTGCCGCCAATCGTCAGCACGAGCAGACTGGGGGTGGCGATGACCCCGAATCCACGGCGCTCCTCGCGGCTGGTGCCGGCCACGATGGGGAACATTGTGTTCACAACCGCGAACGACAGAACATAGATCACTCGACCGACCAGGGCAGCCGCGGCATAAAGGCCGGCATCGGTGGGCGGAAAGAAGTGTTTCACCAGAATGATGTCGCAGTTGTTAATCAGCACCAGCCCGGAGAAGAACACCAGAGCCTGGCCGATTTCGCGAAACCCCTCCTGCAACAAAAGCGGGTTGGCAACACGCGCGACGCGCTTCCAGGGCATCGCCTCCAGGTAGGCGGCGGCAACTCCGCCGACATTCGCGGCAATCACACCGGACACGCCGAACCCGAGCTGCATCAGCAGTACGGATCCGCCGAGGCGAACCGCACCCTCGACCACCACATTGATGGCCAAAGCCGGAAACCTGCATACTCCCTGGATATAGCCGCGCTGGATGCCAAGCGGAACGTAGAACGCAGCGCCGATGGCGAGCAGCGCCACCAGCAGCGGTGAGGGCAGGTGCAGATAGAACGCGATCGGCTTTTGGAAAACGAAGAAGATGCCCGCGGCAACCAGACCGCAGGCCCATGCTGCGCGATGCAGCCCCCGGTACACGGCCCGCTTCTTCTCTGCCGAATCCTGGCGCGCGATGAGTTTGGCCGAGACAATCTGAAACGAGAGGGTAGCTGCGGAAACGAGGACTAGGAGGGTGTAAACGGCGGTGGCATGACCGTATCCGGTAGGTCCGAGGAATCGCGCGACAGCGATGTTGTATGCAAAATTTGTTGCCGTCGCAATTCCCGAACCGAGAAGGAGGATAAAACTGCCGGACAGGATGCGCGAATGCAGATTCCTGCGCAGTTCCAAGGGGCCGTTGTCCACAACCTGGGGCTCCGGTATCGCGATGGGATGCCTCGCATAAGTAAATGTTCGCGGGGCTCACGAAATCAGGCATTGCAGCCAGTTTTGTGTTCCCTCATGAAACTGAGGAGTTGGATGCAACTCGGTCTCTTGCCGGCTGCTTCAGAGATGCCGGTCGCGCCAGGATCACCGGACAACCACGAGGACAAATCCGGCGTCTCAACTCATTTTCATTGAATGATACGAACGCCTACTGCAGTCCTTGCCCTTCTTTTGCTTGCGCATGGTTGTTCCGAGACGCCACCGCGTCAAGCGGTGCGCCTGCAGCCGGCACGCCGGGAATTTCGCCGCGCATTCTGGCCGTCTACGAGCCGTGGTTCGGCCATCCCGCTCACATCTCCGTTGGCTACTCTTCGCACGATCCAAATGAGCTGCGCAAGCAGATCCGTGCCGCGAAGAAGATGGGAATCTACGCGCTTTGTCGTCGATTGGTACGGCGACCGCGACGCCTTCAATGCCCGCACCTACGAGCTGCTCCAGCCCATCGCCGCCGAAGAGAACTTCCACATCGCGATGATGTACGACGAGACCGATCACGCCGACGGCGCTACCGACGAAGCCTCGCGGACTTCACGATGTTCCGCGACAACTATCTGGCTGCGAACGCGCCGGGACACACAGGCCTACCTGACCGACAACGGCCGCCCGATGATCTTCATCTTCCCCAAGGGCGGGCATACGGACTGGAATCGCGTTCACGAAGAGGTGAGCAAGTGGAATCCTGCGCCGCTGCTGATCTATGAGAATCTCCCCGGCCCGGATGCCGCGGACTTTGATGGCTTTTACGCATGGGTGCAGCCCGGCAGCAAAGGCTATGCTCCGGACGGCAGCAACTGGGGCAAGGATTACCTGGCGCAGTTCTACTCCACCATGGTCACGAAGTATCCCGGCAAGATTGCGGTGGGCGGCGCCTGGGCGCAGTTCGACGACAGCAAGGCCTCGTGGGGCCTGAACCGGCATATCTCCGCCGCTGCGGGCAGACCTTCCAGGATACGTTTAACTTCTGGCGCCAGTATTTACCCGCCGAATCAGCCGCTGCCCTATCTATTGATCGAAACCTGGAACGATTACGAAGAGGGGACGGCAGTAGAGCGGGGGATCCCAACCTGCAAAACAAAGCGCAACCGTCCGAGTGACGGCCGCGCTTTATGAGACCTCCTGATCCAGTCAGGCGATTCGCAGAATCCTCGCCGGCTCGTCTTCTTCCGTGAATACCGGCTGACCTCTCCACGACGCCATGGCGGTCGAGGCGTAGTAGACCTTGTTGATGATGGACAGCGGCCGCTGGCGGACCTCGTCGTAGACACGGCCGACGTATTCGCCCAGCACGCCCATGCAGAGCAGCAGCGCGCCGCCCACAAGGAACACCGCCGCGGTGATGCCCCAGCCCACGGAATCCAGCGGTGCGCTGGCAATCAGGCTGATCAGTGCGGCCAGCGCGGCAATACCACACGACGCAGCCGACAGCACAAAGCACAGACGCAGTGGCTTGTAGCTGAAACTGGTGATCGCGTCCATCGCGTACTTGATGCGGCTGATGAATGACAGCTTGCCCTCGCCGGCTGCGCGATCCTGCCGGTCGTAGTAGACGATGGCGTTGGAGTAGCCGACCCAGGCGCGCAGACCCGGCAGATACCGGTTGTTCTCGCGCATGGCGTTGATGGAATCGACGGTCTGGCGATCCATCAAACCGAAGATGCCGGCGTTGAGCGGAATCGGGAAATCGGAGAGTGCGCCGAGCACCCTGTAGAAGAGCGGAAAGAGCGCGGCCAGAACCTTGCGGCGTCTCCTGGCGGCTTCTGCGAACCGCCACCACCACCTGGGCGCCGCTGCGCCAGGACTCGACCAGCTCCGGAATCACCTCCGGAGGATCCTGAAAATCGCCGTCCATCAGGACGACAGCATCGCCGCGCGCGGTCTGCAGACCCGCGGAGATCGCGCCCATATGGCCCCAGTTGCGCGAAAGATCGACGACCACAACGTGCGGATCGTCTTCCTGCAGACCCGCGCAGCAGCTCGAGAGACGAATCTCTGGATCCGTCGTTGACGTAAACGGCTTCCCACTCCTCACCTATGTCGCTGCAATGCGTCAGCAACGGCCTGATGGAAGAGATTGATGTTCTCTTCCTCGTTGTAAATCGGTACGACGACCGAAATCATCCACTCCTCCTTGAGTTCTGCAGCACGGCCGCCAAAGGACGAGCATGGTCGACCAGAACATTGCTATCTTGCTTTGTCGTACGGTTCCGTCTCGCGATTGCGGGTACGACTCAGGCAACACATCGAGCTAGAGCGGTTCTGCCTGGAGGACGCGCACTTTCCACTGCACTTCCGTCGGTGTTAGTACGGCTACGTAGCGAACACGCACCGGTTGCACGGCTAAAACCTTGCTCGTGATCGAGAATATGCTCATCGTATTCGATGTTGTCAACCAGTTGAATGGATAGCCCCTCCGGTGAGTAAAAAATAATTTTTATATCGTGGGAGCGTGTCCTGGTAATGGGTGTGCAATGCCCAGCCCCGTCTGCTCAGCCACTGTGGCCGTCAGCTTTTCTTTCGCCACCCCGACAAAATCCTCATCCAGCAAGTCAGCGCGATTCTGGCTCATAGCTGCGTCCAGCCTCTTCCACGCCTGCAGATAGTCGCGCACGACCGCCGACTCCGTTTGCTTCGCCAGGGGACGCGGGCCCTGAAGATTCACGGGTTCCACGCGAACGGCTACCCTGGTCCGCGGCAAACGCCCCTGAGGATGCCAGAATTACGCTGAACACGAACAAGCACCGAATCATGGCTGCCCCTCCCAGCGAATTTCGTTGCCCATCACCACGCCGGTGGCTACGGAAAGGCGGGCCCCCAGGTCAGCGCAGGCACTTCTGCCTGGGCCACGTCATGCTTCAGTGGCACATCCACGGTCGTCTGCCCACCGTTCCAGGTTTCTGTGAAGGTGACGATGGTCCCGTCTGTGACCGGATTGCCGCTGCAGTCGCGTAGCGGGTCCGTCGCCAATTCGATCTTGTCCCCGCTCTTGTGGGCGGTCATCTTCAGACCACACGGTGTGCCCGGCACCTGTTGGATCACGCGCGTCGCCGAGACATTGCCGGCCTGCGCCAGAAACTTCGCGCTCCCCGCTTTGGAAGCGGAGTTCATCTCCGTCCATGCCGCTCCCTGGCTCGTGGTCACGCGTGCGTGTCTGAGCCGGCGCCGACGCGACGGACAACTGGAACGTAACCGGCATCGGAGTCGTGATCAGATTGCGATACGAATCGAACACATAAACGGCACCGGTAATGCCGCTCTCCAGGTCGACGGGAAGGCGTGAGGGGCGTGCCAGAAAGCTGATCGTTGCGGGCTGGCTCGCCGGGCGCTACATCGAACTGCGCCGTCTGGGTGGAGGAAGCGCTCGACAGGACCGCGACGTAATGGCCGGCGCTGTCCAGTTCGCTCGGCCGCGATGGAGACGGGCTGGCCGAGCTCGACATCGCGTTTCAGCACCTCGCCGGGCCCGCAATGTACAGCGTCGCCTTTCCGCTGCCCCGGTGGTGGGAATCGAAAAAGCAGCTCCGGCCATTACCGTCTTCGGCACGTCCAGAGATCGCCTCCTGCGCGATCGCAGGCAGAGCGGAGACCAAGAATGCAGCGAGTACGCAGGATGTTGTGCGGCTCATTGGAACTGCGCTCGAGCTGTACGTGGCGACGACGGCTCGCTCGCTGCTGACCTTTCTCGCCAGGTCCTCGGGAACTGATGCTGAACGGAACCGGCGTCTGCGGCTGCAGAGCGCGGTCGATGTACTGATCGCCCACCCACACCAGCTGGCCGCTCTGGTCGTAGAAGGTCGCCAGCACGTGGGCGATGTTGACGATCTGCCCGCTCTGATTCGACAAATCTCCGCTGAACGACGGGTTAGGGCCCGGGGCTCAGCTTCTGATTCTGAATCTCAATTACCGGATCGGCCGAGGCCGCGACCAGATTGGACGTCGGGTTCATGTGGATGCTGTCCACGTCGGACAGTTCCGCGTTCGGGAACATAATCAGAAAAGGCGTCACCTGCTTGGGCAGCAGCAGGTGCGAAATCTTGTCGAAAGCGCCTCTCGGTGGCGATGGCCGATCCGTCTTTGCGCAGCAGCGTCGCCTCCACCGAGACGTACGCCGGCACTACGTCTTCATTCAGCAGTTCGCCCAGCACCGCGACGCCCGCCGCACGCTGCACCGGACGCATATCCACGATGCGAACATGCGGGGCCTCCACATCCTGCGCGCCCCAGTCGTCGCCCGCGTCCGCGATAGATCACATCCCAGCGCAGATAGTTCACGGGAATCACCTGCGGCGGCACCCGCGGCTCTTTCACCAGCGGCCACACCGGCGACCACTGACCTCCGGTCCTCACCACTTCGATATTCGCGGGTATCGACGAAGGTGCCCACCACGGTCGACCAGCGCATCCGCAGCCGCACTTCCGCCTGGTCGTCTGGTCTCATGCAGGGGCTGCGATCGAAGTTATCCAGCACAGCGTAGGTGCGCAGGCTGGAATAGGCGCCGCTCAGATCGCGAATGAACTGTTCCTGCGTGAACTGTCCCTTGTTGTCCAGCATGGCATAGGCGCGGCCCCAGTTCAGCTGGCCGATGACATGGGCCAGCTCATTCACCGCGCCCTGCGGCGTGGAGGGGGAGAGCGCCATGCCGGTGCGGTCGATACCCGCCCAGGCGGCGGCTGACGGAACCGGCCACAGCGTGCCAAGGAAGATCAGAACCAGGGTGGCAGCGGCGAGAACGAAGGCAATCAGACGTCCGCCATCAGGAAACCATCCTTCCTGCCGCATACTGTTTCGGTGCCTCATCGACTTCTTCCATGTCGGCAGGCACGCGGCGGCGTCTCGCCAGGAATCAGCAGACCAGCAGAATCGCCAGCAAGCTGCTGCCGAAAGGCAGGGTGCCCCACATGATTCCCTGCCACGCGGGCGGCCTCTGCGGAGCGTTCATCGGCCGTGCCGGGGAACGCCGTCTTTGGCTCCACACCGCAATGGTTCCGTTGTTCAGCTCATCCACGTGCCGCCAGCCGGCAAAAGAAAGCAGCGGATCGTAGTACGGATCTCTGACGAACACCCACTTCAAATCCGTAGCGGTCGGCGTGGTCGAGAATCGCGCGCAGCGAGTCCATGCCGTCCTTGCCGAAATACTTCGCACTGGTCAGTGCGGCGCCGCCGTGGGCCTGCAGTTCCGGCAGCATGCGGCCCGAGTTCCACTCGCCGTCCACGCTGCTGGCATCGGTCAGCATCGCCAGCCGGGATAATTCGTTGCCGAACCCCAGCGTGATGTAGCGGTAATTGTCGTGGCCGTCGCGATTCAGCCAGTTGGCCACCGTGTCGACGCTGAAGTTTTCGGCATCGGACGGATGATACGTGGACCACGCAACAGCGAGAGCGCAGGTTGCCGTTGCCGCGATTGCCAAACCAATAACCGCGCGCGTGCGATAGCGGTCGACCAGTTCCGCCGCCAGCAATCCCACGAAGGGCAGGGCCAGCAGGCTTGCCCAGTAGCTGAATCGCTCAAAAGTGATGACGTCAAAAGCGCGGCCCAGAAGCCAGTTGCCCACCGGCGTAGTGCCGCCCAGCCCAACCAGGAACGCCACCCAGAAGCCGAACAGCAGCGGACGCAGGCGCGGTACCGCCGACCCCCGCAGGAAGATGAACGGCAGAGCCAGAATCAGAGCGCCATACGGAACAAGGAAGATAATTTACGCCGAAGTGCGGGCTCAGAATGTAATTCGCGCGGCTGGCGTGGGGGATCGGAGTCTGCGTGACCGGGTAATGGATCAGCGCGATCCAGAACGGCAGCAGCACCACGGCCACCGCGGCCCCACCACCACCGTCATGGCGATCGTGCGTCCCAGAAAGGCGCCGGTAGAAACGCGCTCCCCACCCTCGCGATCGATCAGCGCCAGCGCCAGGATCGGGATGGCAAAGAACATCGAGCCAAACAGCAGCGTGGCGTGGTGCGCTGCGGCCGCGGCTGTGAACAGGACGGAGCCTTTTATGAAGGAGCTTTTCCTCCCAAAGCGAATCCACTCGAACATAAACGGCAGCGCGTTCAGGTAGAGGGGCGCCGCGCGGTCGTGGACAACTGCCCGGCGGAGTAGACCAGAAAGCTTTCCGCGCCGAGGAAGACGGCCGCCAGGGCGGCGAACGATGCCGCTCGCGGGCTCACCCACAGCCGCGCGAATCGGTAGACCCCCATTACCAGCAGCAAAATGGCAACGAACTGCACCGTCATGTAGGCGAGGTTCAGACCCGTGAGGTGCGAAATCACCGCGACCCACTGCTGCGGCAAAGGAGGATATGTAGTCTGTGAAAATCCCGCGTACCACTTCGCGTTCCAGGGATCGAACCAGTGATGCAGGTAATGCGACGCGAAGAAGATGTGGAAGTTCGTGTCGTAGGACTTCAGCGGCAATTCCATGAGCAGAAGGGGCAGATGAACCGCAAATGCCGCCAGGAAAATCATGCTCATCGGGATGGGCCGTGCAGACGGTGCGACGCGTTCTGCTTTTGCAATGAATGCCTCACGAAAATGCATTGGATTCATTCGCGACCCTCCCATGGTTGTCTGTTAAACCTCTCGCGCGCAGCATGACAGGGCCAACGTTCATGGCCGCATGGGCATCCAACGCCTGTATTCCGTGCGATCTACTGGTGACAACTTGAACGTGCTTGTTCGACCTGGCTTGACCCGATTCGCTCCTCCCCTGATCGTTCTTCTTTGCGCTGCGCACATTTTCGCGCAGACTTACAAGGTCGGGTCCAACGGTGAGACGAAGAACCAATCGCCCCAGAATCAGTCGCAGTCCGCAGGTAAGCAACTGGGGTGGGGATCAAATATCGAAAATGCCCGGCTGGCCGGTGCTGCGGAGGCCGCACTGAAGCGTGGCGATCACGCTCAGGCTGTCACCTATGCCCAGCGCGCCGCACAGTCGGCTCCCAACAATGCTCAGCTCTGGTTCCTGCTTGGCTACGCGGCTCGTCTCGACTCGAAGCCAGGCCTCGCCATCGATGCGTACAATCACGGCCTTCGCCTCGAGCCTTCGTCCACCCTCGGGCTCTCCGGTCTGGCACAAACCTACGCCGTGATTGGACGAACAAAGGACGCGCAGGACCTGTTGACCAAAGTCCTCGCCGTGGATCCAAAGCAGGTGGACGATGCGGTGCTGCTGGGCGATCTCCAGATCCGCTCCGGCGATTATCAGGATGCCCTCAGCACCCTGGGTCAGGCGGAGCGCTTCCAGCCGAGCGCGCGTGCCGAATTGCTGACGGCGCTGGCCTATCAGCACCTGAACAAACTGGACGAGGCGCATCGCTATCTGGAAATGGCCAAAGCGCGAACGCCGAACAATCCCGACGTGCAGCGATCGCTGGCCGGCTATTACCGCGAAACCGGCAACTACCAGGCAGCAATTGCCGAACTGAAAGCGATCCGCTCGCCGCAGCCCGATGTGAAAGCGGAACTGGCCTACACCTATCAACTGAATGGCGATCAGGTTGAAGCGGCCAAACTCTACGCGCAGGTTGCCGATGCTGCTCCGAAAGACCTCGCTCTTCAGCTGTCTGCTGCCCAGGCGGAGGTTTCCCTTGGATCCATCCACAACGCGGATGAGTTCCTGAATCGCGCCGCCGGCCTTGAACCGGAGAACTACAGACTGCATGCGCTGCGCGGCGAAATTGCTCGCATGCAGGAGCGAGACGACGATGCGGTGAAGGAATACCAGGCGGCCCTGGCGCACCTGCCGGCAGCACCCGCCGAAGGCCCGCTCTACCCCATCCAGCTGCACATGGATCTGATGGAGCTGTACCGCGGTCTGCACGAGAACGATGCGGCAAATCAGCAGCTCGCTACCGCGCGCTCCGCGATCGATGCGCTGAACGAGCAGGGTGCGGATCGCGCGCCCGTTCCTGCGGTTGCGCGCGCTCATCAAGATGAATGACGGCGATCTGAACGGCGCCCGCAGCGATATGAATGAAGCGCTGGCAATCAACTCCACGGATCCCAGCAGCCTGCAGCTGGACGGCGATCTGCTGATGAAACTGGGCAAGACCGACGATGCGATCGCGGTTTACAAAAAGATTCTGGCCATGGATCCGAAGAACCGCTACGCGCTCACTTCCATGGGCTACGCGTCGCGAGCAGCGGGCCGGGGCCAGGATGCGGAAAAGTATTTCCAACAGCTCGCGCAGGACTATCCCACGCTGTACATTCCCTGGCTGGCCATGGGCGATCTGGATACTTCGCACCATGATTACTCGAAAGCACAGAAAGCCTACGCGAAGGGATATGCCTTGGCCCCGGGCAATGCTCTGGTTGTCGCCGGCGGATTGAACGCGGACATCGAGGCGCACAAGCTCGATGCGGCCGAGGTTTGGTTCCACCGTGCCACGAAAGACATGCAGGACGAGCCTGAAGTTCTTCGCGAAGAAGAGCGCTATCTGAGTTTCAGGGGGAACTACCAGGAATCGGCGGACATCGGTCAGAAGGCCATCCAGGCGATGCCCAACGATCGGGATGTCGTCGTCTATCTGGGCTACGACTACCTCCATCTGAATCGTTACGACGATCTGCTGACCCTCACGACGAAATACAACTCGGTCCTTCCAAAAGAGCCGGATATTCCTTTGCTGGCCGGTTACGTTCACAAACATAACGATCAGCTGAACGAAGCCCGAGAGGATTTCTCCCAGGCACTGGAGAGGGACCCCAAAGCGGAGACGGCGTGGGTGAACCGTGGCTATGTTCTCCACGATCTGCACCAGCCGCGGCTTGCGGAGTCCGATTTCAAAACAGCGCTCAAGCTCGACCCGAAGGATGGCCAGGCGCATCTGGGACTTGCCTACACCAGTCTCGATCTGCGCAAGCCACAGTTGGCCCTGCGCCAGGTTTCGCTGGCGGAGAGTTCCATGGGCGACAGCCTGCCCATTCATCTGATCCGCGCGACGGCGTATGGGCAGCAGGGGGCATTGAGCCGCGCGGCCAGTGAATATCGCGTGGCCCTTCGATTCGCACCCAACGACGGCTCGCTGCACCTTGCCCTTGCCAGCACCTTGTATTCGGAGCGCGAGTATCACGACGCCATCGACGAACTGAATACCGCCCAGAAACTCGCCCCGGATAACGTCATGGTTTATGCCTGGCTGGCCCGTTCCTGGGCGGAGTTGCAGAACCCGGCGGAAACCATGCAGTACGTCCAGATCGCCGAGAAACGCGCCATGATGAAAGCCGTGACCGCGAACCCGAATCCGAACGAGCCCTCGGAAGCTTCGCAGATCTTTCTTCTCACCGGCGAGGCGCTGAACCATCTTGGCGAGCAGAAGGCTGCGATGGAGCGGTTCCGGCGAGCGCTCACCATGCCGAACAGCGATCGCGTCGGCGTACGTCTGGCGATCGCGGACATGATGGCGCAAAAGAATCACACCCAGGATGCCAGTCGCGAGATTGCGCTCGCTCTCATGGAGGCCGAAGCCGGCGACGCCCGGCCGCCCACCGGCGCCCAGATGATTCAGGCCGCCGATCTCTTCCGACAGATGCACGATTACCAATTGTCGGAGACCTACCTCCAACGTGCGGAGGCTGCGGGTGCATCCGATACTGCAGTGCGCGTCGGATTCGCCAACACGTACCTCGCCCTCGGAGACACCGCGCGTGCGCAGGGTGAGCTGGCGGCGATCAGCAATTCGCCCGATGATGCGCCGGACTATCAGTACCTGCTGGCTAAGGCGCAGGTCTACCGCCAGGAACATCAGAATGCCCAGGCACTAACCGCCTTTGCACAGGCTTCAGACGCGGCCGGCGAAGATCAAACGGCCGAACAGAATCTGCTGCAGACCGGAGCCGACGAAGGACTGCGGCTGAACCGGCACTTCAGCTTCCTCTCCGACGCGATCGTCGGGCCCATCTTTGAAGACACTTCGGTCTATGTGCTGGACTCCAAACTGGATGCGGCCTTCCCGGTTCCCCCTACGGACACTTCCCTGCTGCCCCCGCCGCGCTCGTCGCTGCA
Source organism: uncultured Acidobacteriaceae bacterium (assembly GCA_963796895.1). Taxonomy (GTDB): domain Bacteria; phylum Acidobacteriota; class Terriglobia; order Terriglobales; family Acidobacteriaceae; genus Palsa-343. The sequence continues at coordinate 202,512 of CAWCNN010000006.1, read as the reverse complement.
GACACAGTGGACCAACGCCTTCCATCTGCATCACGAATTATCTACCGCCGGCGAGCGGATTCTTTCAGCTTCGTAATGCTCGCGGGCACAATCTCTGTGCCGGCAACAAATTCTATCGTGAGCCGGAATACCAACGATTACTCGTTCAACATCGGAGTGAATCCTACGGTACACATCGGAAACAACGTGGTCACCTTCAACAGCGGTGTGCAGGAGACGGTGCGTCGCGACTCCGAATCGCCTGTAGAGATGAACCAGAATCTCTTCCGCCTCTTCACTTACATGTCCACCAGTTCGTTCTTCGACGCGGTTTCGATGGATGGCTATGTTCTGCGCGAGACCGGGCCCTTCACCGAAAGCAATGAGCACTCGACGGCATTCTGCCGCAGCGGTCAACTTTCGCGTAGGAGCGCCCTGGGGGAAGACCGCGCTCATTACCGGGTGGGGCGAGAACGACCAGAACTTCAATCCCGATCGGCATCGAGGATTACTACACCTCCTCCTACATCGGCCTCGATCGCCGGTTCGGCAAGCCATGTGGATCTCAAGGGCAGTTCTCGAAGACCTCCGCGCCTGGCGCACCGTCGGAGCCGCGTTCAGGCATCGCGCAGGATCTGCGACCCTCCGGCATTTTTGAGTATCATCCGACGCCGCGATGGGGCGTGCAGGCCAGCGGCGCCTGGTCCAGCAATCGCGGCTTCCATATCTACGACGCAGTTCAGAGCGGCATCGCCGTCTCTTATGGAATGCCCTTCCACCGGGAATTCAAAGACGAAACCGGAGATGTTGTCCTGCAGTATCCCATCCGTTTTTCAGCCGGAGTGCAACAGGAGACCTTCTTCAATTTCACAGGTGGGCAAAGCCAGCAGTTGAGACCGTTCGTAAGCATCACCTTGTTCTGAAGGGAACCTGATGAAGATTTGTCTAGTTGGAACATTTCCTCCCAGCGGACGCCAGCTGAACGAGTACTGCGTTCCATATTGCGCGTGAGCTGCAGTGCCATCCCGGACATCGAACTGACGATCCTTGCGGACGAGCTCACCCGCTACGATTTCGCCACCGACGGGAATGGACGCACCGCTGACGCCCAGCGGACAGGCGGAATTGCCGGGCTTCAACGTGATCCGCTGCTGGAACTTCAACAGTATTCGCAACCCGCTCCGTCTCGCGCAAGACCATCCGCCGGATCAAGCCCGACGTGGTGTGGTTCAATCTGGTCTTCTCCAGCTTCGCTACGCCGGACAATCCCGTCGCCGCATTCGCGGGATTGTCTGCGCCGGCATTGATTCGCTCCATGGGGTTCTTTACTCACATCACGCTGCACCATATCCTCGAGCACGTAGACTTCAATGCAGCCGGCGTTCGTCAGAGCCCGCTGCTGCGCCTCGGCAGCGAGGCGGCGACCCGTGCTTTGCTCAGAGCCCATTCGGTCTCGGTGCTGCTTCCCGGATATCAGCGCACGCTGATGTCAAAGTACGCGGCGAAGAATGTTCTGCTGGGCACGCATGGAACGTTTGCCGCTGCGCCCACGCCTCCGGACTTTACAAAGCGCGGCAACCCTGACCTGCGCATTCTGGCTATCGGGCACTGGGGTACTTACAAGCGCCTCGAAACGCTGATGGAGGCGTTCCCGAAAGTTCTGGAGAGAGTGCCGAACGCCAGACTCGTCGTTGCGGGAGCCAATCACCACACACGCGCGGGTTACTGGGAATCGGTACGAGCCGCTCAGCCTGCCCACTTGCCCATCGACTTTGTCGGCTACGTTGCGGAAGAAGACATTCCGGAACTCTACCAATCCACCTCCATCCTGGTAATGCCGTATGATTCGGCGACCGGATCCAGCGGTCCGGCGCATCAGGCGTGCGAGTATGGCATCCCCATTGTTTCGGCCGACATCCCCGATCTGCGCGAAATGGCCATCGACGAAGACATGGCCGTCAGCTTCTATAACACCGGCGACGCGAATGATCTCGCCGAGCAACTGATCAGGATTCTCGGTTCGCCGGAGCTCCAGCAAAGCATGGCGGAGCATAACTATGCGGCAGGCGTCCGCATGACGATGACCTCGTGATTCGCCATTATCTTCGCTGGTTCGAGTTGCAGAGGTGCAAGAAGGCAATTGGGAACGGGCAACTGAGCCCGGTGGGTGGGCTACCGGTTGCAGCGCGCGAAGGTGAAAAGCCGCCTTTCGAGGAACCCCCGAGCGGTCTCGGCCTGCATCAGGAGTATGACCTCGAGGCGCCGGAGTCCCTGGGGATCGAGGGGGAGGAGAGCGGGCAATCCGGTGCAGCGGATCCGGAATGGAGCCGTTTCCAGGCATCGCGCGAAGACTCCGCTGTGCGTCAGTACGCCTCAGGTGCGACGTTTGAAGGCGAATTCTAAGGTCGGCAGATCCGTCGATGGATGCGACGGGCTTCGTTACCAGATTCCCTTGTCGCTGCCGGTAATCTTCTGCCCCACCACCGCCGCACCTGCCAGCCACGGCAGCAGACCGAGGCGAACGCTGCTTTCCAGTTCACCTTTGCGCAGAAGACCGCCGAGTTGCGACTTGTAGAGTCCCGCAGACTGCGGGAGGATTGGGACGCGGAGAAACTCCTTAGCGTAATAGATTGTCTCGCCGCCGAAGCGCGCCGCTGACGTTACCGCGTCCGGGAGGAACAACCCGGATCCGCGATATTGGTGCACATAATCGGCCACGATGACGAGATAGGTGGCCATGCCTTCCCAGATATTGGCCGCAGTCGCAGCCCGTTGCAGGTCCGCGTAATCGATGGCCGCGCTATCCACCAGTGCGGCACTGTCGACGATATCGCAGAGGCGGAAATAGAAGTGGCGATACATGCGCTGCAGAGCTGAAATCATCAGCCGGTCGGAGATGTGAGGGACGCGAAACGGCACGCCCTCAACCGCGATGGGGCGTGCTCGCCGCACCACCGATGAAGCGAGAATCCTCTGCTCGCCGGTCTGCCCCAGTCGGCCCACATGGATTTCCACCGCCTCCGGCAGGCCCGGGATCAGGAAATTCCATTTCCGCGCGAGCCGGTCACCCCAGCTGCGCGGTGCAAGGCGCGCCTGAAAGCGCCGCTTCATCAGATCCACCACTGCCCCGGGTGCGGCCGTTGTAAACAGGTCGAGGTCGCTCCCCAAATCGGGCCAGTGGTCAAGCGATTTGATCACGACCACATCCAGACCGTCATCTTCGAACACCGTGCAGATCGACTTCAAAAACGGAACCGCGTTTTGGATCCGCGCACGCTCGGTCGCCAGCGCTTCCTGCGCCCACGCTTCCCGCTCCGTGTCGCCCCGCCGGCGCATCGTGTTCGCGAAACGCTCCATGCCGCGGACGATCACATGGTTGGAATTCGCCAGAGCCACGAGCGGACGGAAATCCTCCCTGGCAATGTTCAGCAGTTCTGCGTCCAGGACGCTGGTCTTGCCAGGCCTGTCGCTGTCGGAAAAGCAGGGCGACAGCAACAGCCGGGAGAGAAGCATCATGCTTTTTCGGGATGGGGACGGAGATGGAGCCGATGCGTTCGACATCCGGGGCAGAAATCCTTCAGGTGACGATCTATTGGGGTGGCTGCGGCGTGTTCGGCGCAGAGCTGTTCGAGTTCGGGGCGGTACCGTTCGCGGCACCAGGTTGCGCCGATTGGGAAGGCGTCACAGGTGTGCCGTTGCGATGCAGCAGCTGGATGGGGCCCGTCTGACGCCGGCGCAGCTCGCGCTCCATTTCAAGCTTCTGCTGCATGTCCTCGTCGTTGTTGTCGGCGATTGTGACCAGTGGGTTCCCTTCTGCGCCGTGCCGCGTTGCTGTCCCGATGGGTGCATGCGCATCGTCTGCCTGTTGGGCTCGGGCGTAGAAGAACTGCGCGGTTTCCGTGTCGCCGTCGCGTTCCGCCACATAGCCCGCGTTATTCAGGGAGAAGGCGCTGTAAGGATCAAGGCGATACGCCTCAACGAAATCCTTCCGAGCCGTAGCCCAGTCATTGCGGTTGACAGCCGCAACCCCGCGCGAGGCCAGCAGCGCCGACTTCGCCTGATTCGTGGTCAGGTCCTGCATCCGCTGTTGCAAACGTTGCTCGTTGGCCTGCGCCATCTGGCTGACCGGCTTCCCTCGCCACGCGCCGGTCATAGTCACAACCGCCGGCTGCGAAGAACCGGCCCTGGCCGCCGCAGCGTAGTAGCGCAGCGCCATATCGTAATCGCCCATTGCTTCATTGGCGACTCCGAGATTATTCAGCGTGAAGACGTTGTGAGGATCCAGACGCAACGCTGCCTGCAAAAGCGCTCCCGCTTCGGCGCCTCGATTTTGCGACAGCAGCGTCATCGCATCGAAGTTCATCCGGTTCAGCCGCATGGGCAAATCCTGCAGGCTGTTGAGCGCATACTTCATCCGCTTGCCCTGCAGTTGCTTCTCATTGCTGACGTCGATAAAGGCGTTCGTTCCCTGCTCGCCCGCCAGCTTGTAGAAACGCTGCGCGCGTTCGAATTCGCCCTGCAGTTCCGCGATGTAGCCGAGATTATTCAGCGTGAACGGATCCGACGGATCGTACAGGTATGCCTTGTAGAAAAGCTCTTCAGCCTTCTCGTAATTTTCCTTTTGAATTGCCTGCACGCCGTCCCGATTCAGCCGCTGCACCGGGGTCAGCTCGCTGTGCTTCGGAATCGTGATCTTCAGATACTGCGCGTGGATTTGCGGCACGCAAAGAGCGAATATTGCCGCTGCGGGAATGAACCTTTGGAGCCTTTGGATGATCATGCTGTTTTTTTCGAACGCAAACCAGGACGCCCTGGAGAACACTGCAACACCGGCTGAGATGCGGGCCGGGCGCAAGTGTTTGCCGCCGCGACGAAAGAAAGAACACCGCGGAAGGTCGCACCGGGCCAACCGCTACCCCTGTACTGAACATCCAACCTGTGCTGGAGTTGCTGAACTTTTCCGGAGTGCGGTGCAAATGCGACGCTTTCTTCTTCCTGTTCTGACGATTGCCGTGGGGCTGATGCCGCTGTCTATTGCGAGCGTGTGCTTCGCAAACTCCGATCCGGAACGCGGGCCAGGCTCCGCAGCGGCCTCCACAACCGCGGATGGGTCCACCGCATCCCCGGCGGATCTCAATTCCGCGACCGGCGTCGATGCCAGTTTCCTGCCTCCTCTGCCCATGTCGCCCGGCGGCAGGACCACCGTCATTGGCGGAGTCATTCGCAGCATCGATCCGGTGCTGGACCAGATGACCCTCAACGTCTACGGCAACGGCAAGCCGATGAAGATCCTCTTCGACGAGCGCACAAAGTTCTATCGCAATGGTGTGAAGACCCCCATCGATGACATGAAAGCCGACGATCATGCGTCGGTGGAGACGTTGCTCGATGGCGATGATGTGTTCGCCGTCAGCGTTCACATGCTCTCGCGCGCGCCCCAGGGCGAATGCAAGGGGCAGGTTCTCGCCTTTGACCCCCGCGACGGGGAAATGACCGTGCGGAATTCACTCTCTGGCGCGCCCATTCAGTTGCGCGTCGAACCCCGCACGACCATCGCGCGCATGGGCCAGCCGGCCTTCACTTCGGCGCAGACCGGCACTTCCGACCTGATGCGCGGCGCCCTCATCTCTGTAAGATTCGAGCCGGACAACCGCGGGCACGGAATCGCCGATGCGATCTCGATCCTCGCCACCCCGGGCTCCGGCTTCTATTTCAGTGGCAACGTTACCTGGTTCGACATGCACCAGGGCCTGATGGCCATCACCGATCCGCGCACCGAGAAGAGCTATACGGTGGCCTTCAGTCCCTCGCTCTTCCCCGCTACGCGCACCCTGCACAACGGTACCCGCGTTGGAGTGACGGCCAGGTTCGATGGCAAACAATACGTGGCCAGCAAACTCGATATTTACTAAGGCCCGGTCTCCGAACCTCCACCTCTTCCCGACCGAATCCCTGTGGCAGAAACAGAAACGCCGCCCGAAGGCGGCGTTTCCTACAACTCATTGACCGGATCGAATCAAAGGGTGGATTCGATTTCGAAGCCCCACGCTTCCAAAAGCGCCTCGGGGATGTACTTCGAGTTGCGATTGCGGCGAGCCCACTCGCGCAAACGGGTGGAACGGACGTACTGATCCGGGGTGAGCTTAAACTCCTTGACCACCTGCTCAAAAGAGGTCACGGTAGGCACAACCGGGCCGATCGGCTCCGGTTTACCCCAGTTGGGATTGCCACGACGCTTTGCCATGTATGTTTTACCCTCTACCTTGGTGAAAGTGACGAACGGAAAGTCCGGACGGCCTATACAGGCCTTCTCGGGAAGTCACAAACTTTACCATTATAGGTATATTTTCTATGAAAATCAAGAGGAATTTGCTCCGTCGTCAAAACCTCCTTCGGAGCTAACCATTTCCCTTTCAGTTAGATGCTGAAAATCCATAAACGTCGCAGCCCCGCCAGTAACTCCAGAGTGACGTGTTCGCTGGCCTTCCCATCTCTCCCGAAAGCCTCGATGCTCGGGTCGGGTATTCTCAGAAAAGTGATTAGGAGGGCAGAATTTGTTGTCGAGTTTTGAGCGGATCAGGCCATCCATTGCGCTGATGGGTAGGCTCGTTTTGGGCTCCATTATGCTGGCCCATGGCTGGGGCAAGCTTATCCCGCGTGGATCACTGTACAATTTCGCTCACTTCGTTTCCCATATCGGCCTTCCTTATTGGCTGGGCTATGTGGCTGCGTTTACAGAGTTTTTTGGCGGAATCGCCCTTATCCTGGGGCTCCTGACTCCGGTCGTTGCACTGGCCGTTGCAGTCGAAATGCTGGTGGCGATCCTGAAGGTCCATCTCCGTCACGGCCTCATGGGCCCGCAGGGATACGAATTCCCGATCAGCCTGCTCGCGCTGTCGCTGTTCCTTCTCGCGGACGGGCCAGGCTACCTGGCGCTGGATCGCGCTGTCTTTCGCGGGGGCCGCTAGCCAACGTCGTCAACGCGCGAGGCTCTGCAGCAATTCTCCGGACGTCGTCACCGTACCGCGGCGCGGGAAGAACCTCTCCACAAGTGTCTTGTGCACCTCCGCATCCTGGTCCGCGCAACAGTCCCCGACGACAATGACCCGGTAGTCGGCGTCCACCGCGTGCAGCAGCGTGGACAGGACGACCCCACTCGTCGCGATCCCGAACATACGAGCGTGTCGATTGCCTTGGCACGCAGAATCATCTCCAGATCGGTGCCGGTGAAGGCGCTGATCCGGTGCTTGGTGATCACAATGTCTTCACCCATCGGCCCGAGCGAGGGATGGATCTGCCCACCTTCGCCCGGAAAACAGCTTCTGCCGCTCCGGGGAGTTTCGAATGGCCGCAAACAGTCCGTTCCGCGGATGGACTTCGGGCAGACCGGGCCGAAATCCCACCTGGATGTGGACCACGGTCATATTGCGCTCCCGGCAGCGCCGGAGAACCTCCGCGGCACGGGAGACCAGTTCCTCCTGGCCGCCGGTGTACATCGCCACGATCGCCGCCTGCATGTCCATGAGAGCACGGCCGTCCGCGTCGGATCGAGAGTGGGTTCGACGGCCATCGCGATTCGCGGTCTCCCTATTTATCCAGCGAGAACTGGTACTCGACGATCTTCTTCAGCTGCTCGTACGGCACGGCCAGCATCGGCATCCGCGCGCCCATCGATAAACAGCATCGGCGTTTCATTGATGTTCAGATCGTGCCCCAGGCGCAGAGACGCATCGACGGATTCTTGCCCGCCGGCGAGTCGGCGCAGGCGGCGACCTTATCCGGATCGGCGCCCGCGGCCTTGGCTGCATTGCGCAGCGCCTGATCCGCCCCCTGCCCAGCCAAAGCGTTCTGTGCGTCGAAGACCGAGTCGGCGTACTTGAAGAAGGCCGTCGCTACCCCCCTGCTGCGCCACGCATGCGCCCCAGGTTGCCGCCTTGTACGCTTCCGGATGGATACTCACCAGCGGGAAATTCTCGAAGACGAAATGCGCCTGGGGAAAGTCCTGGATCAGCTTCTCCGCGGCGGATTGCGCTTCCTTGCAGTGCGGACACTGGAAGTCCGCAAACTCGACCAGTTCGAACTGCTTCGCCGTCGCGCCGCGCGAAGGGCCATCGGCCCGCTGCTGCAGGAGCCGGTAATTGTTCTCGTAAGGATGCGCGCCGAAATCCAGCACCGCTTCCTGGGCGATCAGGTGTTTGCCGTCCGGCGTGACGAAGAAAGTCAGCGTGCGCGATCTGCTGTGGGTTCTGCTTTTCCGCGACCAGAACTGTCACTTTGCTCACACCCGGCGCCTTCGTCTTCTTGATGCCGTATACCTCCCAGACGCGATTTTCGTCGTAGCCCCACGAGGCTTTCAGAAAGGCCTCGACGTCTTCCTTCGTCGGAGAAGGTGCAGTCGAAATTCGCCTGGCTCACCGGGGGGAACTGCGGCTCTCCCGGGGTGACCGGGGCGGGCGCGGAGGGGGGCCCCTGGGGCGTGGGCGCAGATGGCGTTTGCGACTGCGCGAGGCACAGGGCCGGGGCTATAAGAAGCGCAATGAGCGCGTAGATAAGACGTGTACATTCGAATCCTTTCGGGGATTTATCTAAACCTGCACTTTAGCTGCAATGGGGAATCGCCGGCCCATACCGAAGGCCTTGGGCGTCACCTTCAACACCAGCGCCGCCTGCTGCCGCTTGTATTCGCTGCGTTCGACCATTTTGACGACGGCGCGCACCGTTTCGAGATCGAGCCCTCGTTGCGCGGCGATGTTCTCCGGCGTCTCGTAGCGCTCGACGTACGCTTCGAGAATCGGGTCCAGCACTTCATAGGGCGGCAAGCGAGTCCGTATCTTTCTGCCCGGGCCGCAGTTCCGCCGACGGCGGCTTCTCGAGAATCGCGCGCGGGATCACTTCCCTCTCCCGATTGATCCAGCGGCACAGATCGTAGACCCGCGTCTTGAAAACGTCGCCAATCACCGCCAGCGCGCCGACCATATCGCCATACAGCGTGCAGTAGCCGGTCGACATCTCGCTCTTGTTGCCGGTGGTCAGCACCAGCGCATTGAACTTGTTGGAAAACGCCATCAGCAGCGATCCGCGAATGCGCGACTGCAGGTTCTCCTCGGTGATGTCCGGCCTTGCCGCCCGCGAATATCGGCTCCAGTGCGTGATTGAAGCCGGAGAAAATTTCGTCGATGGCGATGGTTTCGTAGCGAATTCCCAGGTTCTCCGCCAACTGCCGGCTGTCGTCGATCGAGCCCTGCGAGGAATACGGGCTCGGCATGCCCAGCGTGGTGACGTTCTCCGCGCCCAGCGCGCGGACGGCGATCGCCGCCACCAGAGCGGAGTCGATGCCGCCGCTCAGCGCGACCACCACCTTCGAGAAGCCGCATTTGCGCACGTAGTCGCGCGTGCCCAGCGTCAGCGCCTCCAGCATGGCCTCGTCCTCGTCTCCGGTCTGCTCGCGCATATCGCCGGTAAGGCCGTCGAGATCGGCGAAGATCAGGTCCTCTTCAAAGCTCTTTGCCTGCGCAATCACCTCGCCGTCGGGTCCGATCACCAGGCTCGATCCGTCAAAGACCAGGCTGTCGTTGCCGCCCACCTGATTCACCATCACCACCGGCGCGCGCTGCCGCTTCGCAATCGCCGCCAGCATCTCGCTGCCGCAGCGCGCGCTTGTCGTGCCACCACGGCGACGCGGAGATGTTGAAGATCAGCGACGCGCCCTGCTTCATCAGCTCTTCCACCGGATCGACCGATAGAGCCGGTTCTCCCAGAAGCTCTTGTCGTTCCAGGCGTCTTCGCAGATCGTCAGAGCCAGCGACTGGCCGTCCAGATGGCAGATGCGCTGCCGCGCTGCCGGAGCAAAATAGCGCTGCTCGTCGAAGACGTCGTAGTACGGCAGCAGCATCTTCGACTGGACGAACTCGACGTGGCCGTTGCGGCACCAGGGCTGCGGAGTTCATCACGTGCTTCCCCGCTCCATGCTCGGCAGCAGTCACGTAGCCGGCGATCACAGCAATATGGTCTTTGGCCGTAGCCCGGGCGACCTCGCAGATGGCCTCGCCGCAGCGCGCAACAAAGGCCGGCTTCTCCAGAAAATCGGCCGGCGGATACCCGCAAATGCGCCAGCTCCGGAAACAACACCAGATCGGCGCCGCCCTGCTGCGCCCGGCGGGTAAACTCGATGATTTTTGCGGTATTGCCGCGGAAATCGCCAACAGTGGGGTTGATCTGCGCCAGCGCGATCTTCACGGATCCAGTTTATCAATCCGGCCCGGTTCGCTCGGAGCACGCCCCACCCTAAACGTCCGGCAGCACCAGCGCGTCCAGTTCCAGGAACTGCCGCAGGACCTCGTCGTTGGTCCGCTTCATCTCCTCCATCGTGCCGAAAAACTCCGCCCGTCCCTGATGCAGAAAAAGCACGCGGTCAGCCAGCCGCTCGGCGAACCGCATATCGTGCGTGACCACGATGCTGGTCAGGTGCAGCTGCTTCTTCAGCTTCTGGATCAGATCGCCCAGCAGCCGAGCGATCAGCGGATCGACCATCGTCGTCGGCTCGTCGTAGAGAATCGCCTCCGGCTCTGCGGCCAACGCCCGCGCGATCGCCACCGAGCGCTTCATCCCGGTCGAAAGATCCGACGGCAGCAGGTCCACCATCTCAGCCACGCCGACCATCTCCAGCAGCCCGCGGACGATCTGCTCGATCTGATCCTCGGAGAGGCCGCGTCCTTCGCGCAGAGGAAACGCGACGTTCTCGCCCACGGTGAGCGAGTCGAACAGCGCACCGTTCTGAAAGACCATCGTGACTTTGCGGCGTACTGCCTGCATCTGCTCTTCGGTGAAATCGGTGATGTCCTCCCCGGCGACGAGGATGCGCCCCGCATCCGGCTTCAGGAAACCCATGATGGTCTGCAGCGAAACCGACTTGCCCACCCCCGAGCGGCCGAGGATGCACAGCGTCTCCCCCGGCATCACGTAAAAGCTGATGTCCTTCAGCACGTCCAGAGCTGCCGAACGACTTCGACACGTTCTCGAAGGCGATATAGGGCTGCCGGTCATCGTGACCGTTCGATTCGCCTTTGACCTCGATTGGAACGTCGGGGGGATAGCTCACGCGGGATCGGACGCCTTTCGACTGGCCTGCACTCAGCTTATTGGATGACGGCCTTTTGCTACAGACCTCAGTTGCAAAGAAGCCGCCCGCAGAGCCTCATAGTCCGCCGGCGTGTTTACGTTGCGGAACCACTCTGTCAGCAGGGGCCGCTGCCGGCCAATCGGCAGGCCCGGCAGCGGCAACACATCTCCACGTCGAACGCGTCGATCGATGCTCCAGTGCCGAAGCCGCTGCGCGGATCCGCCTCCATCACTTTGCGCTGGCCCGCGATGAGCGATCCCCGGAGGCCCTCCAGCAAGCGGCGGCTGTAGACGGCGCAGAGCGGCTGAGGCCGATCGCCGAAGCGTGGGATCGTCGCCACCGCCTGGCTCGCCTCGGCCCGCGCCGTCAGCCAGAGTAGAAACTCCAGCGGGCAAACCGGGCAGATCGACAGGGACAAAAAGATTCAGCTCAGAATCGGAGACCGCCAGCGCCGCCTCGATCCCGGCCAGCGGCCCCGACCCCGCAAAGTTGTCCGCTACGACCTCAGCGAACTGTGCCAGGTCCGGACGCGATCCGCAGATCCGCGCATGCAACCCGAGTCCGCGCATCTTGTCCAGCATGTGCTCGATCAGCGGGCGTCCGTCCAGAGGCAGCAGCGCCTTGTCGCGGCCCATCCGCGTGCTCTGCCCGCCGGCGAGGACGAAGGCGTTCATCCGGCTGTCTCCGGCGGGCTCGTTCTAAACGGCCACTCATGCCGTTCCCGAGCGCGCAGCAGATACAGGATGCTGCCCAGCAGCGCGATGGCCAGCGCCCAGATGATGTAGTGCAGCGCCTGCGGCCGCGAGAAGAGGATAAACAAAAATCCGGCCAGCGCCAGCAGCGGCGGCAACGGATACAACCAGATGCGGAACGGCCGCGGCATATCCGGACGCTTGACCCGCAGCACCATCACGCCTACCTGCTGCAGCAGATACTGCAGCACGATCCGGATCACCACCAGAGCGGCAATCACCTGCACCAGGCGGAAGAAGCAGAAGACCGCAGCCACCGCTCCCAGGGCAATCAGCGAAAAGTCGGGGAAATTTCGCTTCGGATGCAGGTGGGCAAAGATGCGGAAGTAGTTGCCGTCGAGCGCCGCAGCGTAGGGCACGCGCGAGTAGCCCATCAGCAGCGCGAACACCGACGAAAACGCCGTCCACATGATGAGACAGGCGATGGCCACGGCCCAGACCGGTCCCAGCGTGCGCGCCACCATCTCGCGCCACCACCGTGCGCGCGACCTGTTGCATGGTCTGCGCCGGGATCACCCCCAGCACGCTGACGTTCATCGCGATATAGAGAACGGCGACGACAGCAATCGAGATCAGCACAGCTCGAGGGATCGTCCTGCCCGGTTCGCGAATCTCGCCGCCCAGGAAGCACACGTTGTAGTAGCCCCAGTAGTCGTAGGTGGCAATCAGCGTCGCCGATCCCAGCCCGGCGAAGAACCCCGGCGAGAAACTCAGGGCGTGCGGCGGCATGTGTAACAGTGCTGGATGAAAATGCGTGAACCCGGCGATCAGGACCACGGCCATCGCCGCCATGACGCCGGCCCACAGGACCCACGCGGTGCGCAGGATCGCGCGGATGTCCCGGTAGAGCATGCCCACGATCAGTGCGCACGCTCCCGCCGCCAGCACGCTGGTCCAGTGAGGACCGGCCGGCCACGCCGCGAAGATCGGGAGCTGCAGCCGGGGAAGCAGGAACGATGCGAACTCCGCAAAGCCGATGCATCCCGAGGCGATCGATAATGGCGCGCTGAATCCCAGCTGAAAAATATAGAGGAAGGAGACGAAGCGCCCCGCGCCCTCGCGCCCGTAGATCTCGCGCAGAAACGTATACGATCCGCCGGCCTCCGGCATGGCCGCGCCCAGCTCCGCCCACACCAGCCCGTCGCACACGCAATGAACGCGCCCAGCAGCCAGCCCAGCAGCGCCTGCGAGCCACCCATCGCCGCCACGATCAGCGGCAGCGTGATGAACGGGCCCACGCCGATCATGTACATCATGTTCAGCGTGACCGCGTTGGCCAGTCCGATCCGCCGCTCGAGATGTGGTTGACCCTCGCCACCTGCGGCTGTATTCTGCCCCGGCTGAACCGGTCGACACTGAACCCGATGTCATGTTCTGCCTTTGTATCAAATCGCAGTCACGATTACACTGGCAATTCAGATCTCATGGTCTTTCAGACGCATCCCTGGCTCCGTTTCCTGCGCAGCGCTTTCGCGCTGACGCTGATCTGTGCTTTCACCGTCGCCGATTCCCAGGTCGTCCCGTGGCGCGTCGCAGATCGCCGCCTCGCCCGACGCGCAGACCCTCCCCGAGGATCGCGGCGCCGCGGGTCTGGCGCAGACGCTGCGCAAGCTCGACACCTGGGCCAGCCTCATGTTCATCGTTGCCCATCCCGACGACGAAGACGGCGGCATGATGGCCTTTGAATCCCGCGGCATGGGCGCTCGCACTGCCATCATGACTCTCACTCGCGGCGAAGGCGGCCAGAACGCCATGTCCAGCGAGAGCTATGATGCGCTGGGTCTGATCCGAACCAACGAGTTGCTCCTTGCCGATCAGTACTCCGGATCGGAGCAGTACTTCGCCAACGTCGCCGATTACGGATTCTCCAAGACCAAAGAAGAAGCGCTCCAACAATGGGGGCACGATCGCGTTCTCTGCGACGTGGTGCGCGCCGTGCGCATGTATCACCCGCTCGTCCTCGCCTCCACCTTTACCGGCAACATCACCGACGGCCATGGGCAACACCAGGTTTCCGGCGAGGTCAATCAGGAAGCCTTCAGCGCCGCGGGCGATCCCGACCGTCTGCCCCGATCAGATCGCCGCCGGGCTTCGTCCATGGTCCCCCCTAAAGGTTTACGCGCGCGCGCCATTTTTCCCGCCCAGCAACAAAGGCATCTTCGACTACGCAACGAATAAGTGGTCGCCGGTCCGTTTCTACGACTACGTGACGAAGCAGTGGAGCGACACATTCCCCACCACCACGCTCGAGATTCCCGAAGGCACCTGGGACCCCATCCTCGGCGAATCGTATCTGCAGATTGCGCGCGAAGGCTGGGGCATGCAGAAGTCGCAGAATGGCGGCGGGACGCCGCCCCTCTCCGGGCCCTTCAGCGTGGCCTATCACCGCTATGGATCGCTGGTGAAAACCGGCGACAAAGAGGATTCCTTCTTTGACGGCATCGACACTTCGCTGACCGGGATTGCTTCTCTGGCCCACTCGGGCAACACGGCGCCCCTTGTCGCCGGTCTGAAGGACATCCAGAGCCATGTAGCGGCAGCGCTGAACAATGATCTCCCCGCGCACCCGGAAAAGATCGCACCGGAGTTAGCCGCCGGTTACAAAGTCACCCAGCAACTGATCGAGTGGGTCAAAGCCAGCGGGCTCAGCGCCGACGACAAGGCGAACGTCACCCACGAGCTCAATATCAAGCTCGCGCAGTTCAATACGGCTCTGGCGGAAACTCTCGGGCTTCAGGTCACCGCGCTCGTGATGCCGAAAACTGCGCCCGGACCCAACCCCTTCCCGTCTCTTAGCCCGGAAGACACAGCCACTACCGTCACGCCCGGTTCCCAAATCGATGTGCGCGTGCACATCACCGCCGCGCCCTTCTGGGGCCCATCTCCTGAAGGCCTGCGCCTTATCCATACGGCGCTCGACCAGCCCGACGGCAGCAAGTGGCAGATCACCCGCATCGGCGCGCCCGGACTCGACACCGTCAGCAGCAATGCCGGGGACGCCATCTTCCGCGTCTACGTCCCGCGCGAAGCGGCCGTCACTCGCCCCTACTTTACCCGCCCCAACACCGAGCAGCCCTACTACAACATCAACGATCCGCAATGGCAGCCGCTTCCCTTCGCGCCCTATCCGCTGGCCGGCTGGGCGGAGTTCGAGTACATGGGCGTGCCTATCCGCGTCGGCGAAGTCGTGCAAACCGTGCATCGCGTTCACGGTGTCGGCGGTGTGTTTCAACCGCTGGCGGTAGTACCGCAGATTTCTGTCAACCTGGATGCCTCGGCGCGCGTGGTTCCTCTGGGTACGGCGACCGTTCCCTTCTCCGTGACCGTCAACAATGAGCAGCAGGACGACGCCAGCGGAACGCTGCAGTTACAGCTGCCGTCCGGATGGACCTCCGATCCCGCAGAAGCGAAGTTCCAACTCCGGCCCGACAGCGGGCAGGAAGTCAATTTCACGCTGCATCCCAGCCAACTCGCCGATCAGAACTACAAGATCGCCGCCATCGCGCAAACCGGCAACCAGCGTTTCGTAGAAGGCTTCATCACCGCCGGATATCCCGGACTGCGTCCTTATTATCTGTACGAGCCGTCGATCTGCCGGCTGCGCGGAGTCAATGTGAAGGTGCCGCGCGGATCTCAAAGTCGGCTACGTCATGGGCACTGGCGACGACGTGCCTCAGGCCCTCCGCGAAATCGGCGTGGAGCCCCATCTGCTCACCTCCGCCGATCTGGCCCAGGGCGATCTCTCCGCTTACGACACGATCATCGTCGGCATCCGCGCCTACTCCTCGCGCCCCGACCTGGCTGCCGCCACGCAGCGCCTCTTCGACTACGTCCGCAACGGCGGCAATCTCGTGGTCCAGTATCAGAGCGTCCAGTTCCCCGCCCCGTACACGCTGTCTCTGGGACGCAATCCGGAGAAGGTCGTCGATGAAACGGCCCCCGTAACCCTGCTCCATCCGAACGCCGGCGTCTTCACCTCGCCCAACCCCATCACCTCGGCCGATTTCGATGGCTGGGTCGAAGAGCGGGGTCACTCCTTCCTCGGTTCCTGGTCGCCAGAATACACGGCGCTCACCGAAGTGCATGATCCCGGCCAGGATCCGCAAAAGGGTGGCCTGCTTGAAGCGCATCTCGGCAAGGGCACCTGGTTCTATATGGCGTATGCCGTCTATCGGCAGCTTCCGGATGCAGTGCCCGGAGCGTATCGTCTGCTGGCGAATCTCATCGCTGCGGGCAAGCATCCAGGGCAGCCATAAAAAAGAAAGTCTGCCCGCCTGGACGCCGTCTCGCACGTGGAACCGTGCTGTATACTCCGCTGACCGTGGATCCCGGCGTGAACCACGTAAAGTATTGACCTGCCGCTAATTCCACCGCATCTTTGCGCGCAGCTTTTCCTCGAACATTCACCGCAAATTCTCGGGACATTCACAATCGCCTGCGACGATTCCCTGTGGGTAACCAGGAGCTTGTCCGGCAGTTGATTGACCTCTGCAGGTGTGTTCTCGCCGGCCATGTTCAGGAAGCCCAGGCAGTTCCCCCCGAGGCTTCATCTTTCACGTATCTCCAACTCCTGAGAGGCTGAATGACGAACAAATTGAAGGCGCTCGCCATCCTGGCGCTGACCGCAGCAGTGACGACCGGTTATGCGCAGACTACGGCCAGCACCCCCCCCTGCAAGCCGTGCACGAAGACGACACACCACAGAGCTCACAGCGGGCCGTCGGTGGAGCAGCAGATCGAAGATCTGCGCCAGCAGGAACAGTCGGATCGCGGTCAGATCGACACCCTGAAACAACAGCTCTCCGACCGCGATGCGCAGCTCCAGCAGGCGCAGCAGGCGGCACAAGCGGCACAGGCCGCGGCGCAAGCTGCACAGCAGTCGGCCCAGCAGCAGCAGCAGACAATCTCGGCGACCTCCGAGTCCGTCTCCAGCCTGCAGAGTTCCGTCAGTGATCTGAAAGCCAACAGCACCTCGCTGGCGAGCACGATTCAGGCGCAGCAGGCTGAAGTGAAGAAGGCCATCGAGAACCCGGAGGCAGTGCACTACAAAGGCATCACCATCTCGCCTGCCGGCAGCTTTGTAGCAGCTGAAACCGTGTGGCGCCAGGGCGCTACTGGCGACGGCCTCAATACGCACTTTACGGCCGTTCCTCTCGACAATTCCCCCTCCTCCCAGATCAGCGAGTTCTTTGGATCCGGCCGTCAGTCCCGCATCGCGATCAAAGCGACCGGCAAGGACGGTCCTCTCCGCCTGACGGGCTACTACGAAATGGACTGGCTCAGCGCCGGCGTCACCTCGAACAACAATCAGTCCAACAGCTACACCCTCCGCCAACGGCAGATCTGGGGCCAGGCCGCGCTGGACAGTGGCTGGAGGTTTACCGGCGGTCAGATGTGGTCGCTCACAACGGAAACGACCCACCTCCTCGATAACGGAACCGAAGTTCTCCCCTCCAGCATTGACCCCCAATACATGGCTGGCTTCGTATGGAACCGCCAGTACGGCTTCCGCGTGAGCAAGGATGTCGGCAGCAAGTTCGCAATCGGCCTGTCTGCAGAAAACGATCAGATGCTGATCGGCGGCACCGTGCCCAAGAACGAACTGGCAGGCGCGAGTGGCGATACCGGCGGTCTCCTCGACAATCAGTCCACCTATACCTACAATCTGGCACCGGAACTGGTTGCCAAGCTGGCCTTCCAGCCCGGCTGGGGTCACTGGGAATTGTTCGGTGTCGGCCGCTTCTTCCACGACCGCATCTATCCCACCACCGGCTCCCCTTATAACGATTCCGTCGTGGCCGGCGGCGTTGGCGGTGGCTTCCGCGCTCCGTTAGGTTCCAAAAAGCTCACCATCGGCCTCAAGGGTCTTTACGGCGACGGAACCGGCCGCATGGGTTCCTCCACCATCGTCGATGCCACCCTTCGGCCCGACGGTTCCATTTCCCCGATCCACACCTTCTCCGGCATCAGCACGGTTGAAGCCAGCGTCGGCAAACGCCTGTCGGTTTACCTCAACTACGGCGCCGACTACGCGTCCCGCGACATTACTGGCACTGGCACCGGCTACGGCCTCTACACCGCCAACATGAGCGGCTGCAAAACAGAACCGACTCAGTCCAGCGGTCCCAACGAAAGCAGCACTCCCACCGCGCCCTCGAATTGCAGCGGCAACATTAAGGACGTGCAGGAGTTCAGCGCCGGTGACTGGTACAACCTTTACAACGGTCCCAAGGGTCGTCTGCGCTTCGGCCTCCAGTATGCTCTGTTCCGCCGCGACCTCTGGTCTGGTGCAGGTGGCACCACCAACCCGGGGGGCGGAGCACACGGTGACGACAACATGTTCTGGACATCGTTCCGCTACTACGTTCCGTAAACCGACCCTTGTCAAAAACCAAAGGACCCGTCGCGGCGGGTCCTTTTTATTTCTCAGGCGTTCAGCCGAGAATCACTCTGCTTCGTTCATCTCTTCGAAAAGCTCGCGGACCTGCTTCCGCGCCTGGATCAGTGCGCTGCGTCCTGCGCGCGTCGCCACGTAAAGCTTGCGTTTGCGGCCATCCACCAATTGGCTCCGCGATCGCAGCCAGCCTCGGCGTTCCATGCTGTGGAGCAAGGGGTAAATCGTTCCGGGCCCGAGACGATAGCCATGCCGTCCCAGTTCCTGCATCATCCCCAAACCGAAGATCGGCTCCTCAGCCGCATGATGCAGCACGTGCAGGCGGACCAAACCAATATAGAGTTCCTGATGGAGCGTAGGAAGGATCTGCTTCTGCGTCATCGCGAATTCAGAAACACCTCGGGGAAACAGCACTGGTGCCCACCGTATCCCCAGTGAATTTCAGAGTACCGCACCGCCTCAAATGAGATCCGCGACAGGAGGAAACGTCAGCAGCAGCGCAAGGACCATCATCGCCACAGCTATCGCCGCAACCCGCCCCATCCCCACGGTCTTCTTCCGCCAGCGCCATTCCAGAATTCCCCATGCCGCCAGCCAAATCACGATTGCCGAGGTAGTCACACCGGACAACGGCCCGGTCGGCCGATAGAACATCATCGCCTGCTTCATCCATCCAATCTGGTCCGTCGCGATGGCCAGCACCGACAGCGCGAACGCCCCGATCCCCGCTGCCTGCAAAGCAGCGGCGCCTGAGCCGTTCGGCAGCTCTCTCTGAATCGCTTTCGCTGAATTCATCGGGCCGCCCCATGCATCAACCGGATCGTTGCGCCACCCCGCACCGGCGCATGGTCGTCGATCTCCGCGCCAAAGAATCCAGCAATGCCGGCGGCGAACAGCGATGCCCATACAAACCCCAGCACGGCGTTCCGCAGAGCGGGTTCATTCTTCAGCCGCCGCCCATAGCGCGAGAATACCGCCGCTGCCATCGTGATCGCGATTGGCACCAGCCATGCCACATGCTCTTTCCACTCCATTCCAAGCGAGTGCCACGCAATTGTCTCAGGATTCGCCATCAGCAGCCGCTGCGGGTAGCCCGACAGGTCCGTCGTCCCCGGCGGCGGCGTGGCTCGATACCAGGGGTAAACGATATACGTTCCAGTCAGCACGGTCAGCCACGCCAGCGCCGCCATCGCGACCAGATAGAGTCTCAGAAAGCGCTCGTCGCCGGTCGTTTCCGGGTCCGGCACCGATGGCGCATATCGCCGCCACAATTCCACCATCGCTCCGGAACCGGCGAGCAGATACAAGCCGCCGAATCCCATCCCGTGGATCAGCGTCCACAGCCCCCGCTCTGTCCACTCCATCGCTCGGCCTCCTTTCCTGCGAACCTGCCGTCCGTCGACTACGGCAATCCAGTGGGCTTCGCCTCCTGCCACAGGAACGGATGACCGGCACCCGATTTCTTGTCGTCCTTGCCCCAGGTCCAGTACATCCCCACGTACCCGTAGTTCTCCGTCTGGCCGGCGACCGAATGCCCGTAGCAGAACAGAAACTGCTCGTTGGGATTGTGCTTGAACTGGTAGTAGCCGCCCAGGTCCACCATCGTCGAAGCCTGGTACTGCGGCGCCGCGAGGCCCTCCCCGCCATGGGCGAAGACCTCTCCGCCGAACTCCAGCCGGTCACCCGGAAACGTGTACTTCAGCAAAAATCCGCCATAGGGAAAATTACGGTAATCGGTTTGAGGGACGATCGTTTCACCCGCTCCTCCATCGAGGAGCCAGGGACCGATGTTCTTCTGCATCCAGAGCGGCAGCCGATACCACACCTTGCCGATGCCCAGTCCTTTGTCATAGCTGCCGGTGGGCATCTCGAACATGGTGAACGTGCCAATCTGGGGGATGTACTTACTCTCCTTGATGTAGGCGATCTTTGCGCCCAGTTCCATGTCGGTCATCCCGAATTCGGTCGGTCCCTGCCCCTGGTCCGTCGCTGCATACGCTGGATGATTCCGCGGCGCCGCCACACCGAACGGCAAAATGGCATGCACCTGCACGCGCGGAATCGCTCCCCAGTTGAATTCGAAGGCCGGTCCCACCGAATCCATTTCGACAGGCGTGCCATCGGTGCTGCCAAAGATATAGAACTCGTAGTGATGCAGATCGACCGGCATCGGGTCGTCGGTCTGATACGGCGGCCCCTGCGCCAGCAGAGGCGGGGCAGCAAGGACCGCAAGCAAAAGCGGAAAAATGACCGCCAGACGGCTTCTCTTTCGAGTCCGGCCTTCCTGGGGTTGAAGGTGCCGCTTCGCCAACGATAACCTCCGCACGGCCTGCAGAGTCAATAATCGAACTTCGATAATGGCATGGATCGTTCGGCCTGGTCAATGCAGCCGCGCTACTGCCTCTTCAGGCAGCAATACAGGAACGGCTGGACGCCGCCGGAGGGCGTCACGTGATTCTCTTCCGCGGTTGTCACGATGCTAAACGCGTCCCCAAATTCCTTCTGCAGCGCCGCAGCATCGTACCGCACCACATCCAGGCCGCTGCATTTCGCGGGTCCACGGATCGCAAACGTAGCCACGATCACGTGACCGCCCGCTTTCACCGCTCTGCTGACTTGTCGAAGATACGCCGACCCGTCGCCGTCGCTGGTGAGGAAGTGGAACACGGCGCGATCATGCCAGACGTCATAGGCGCCTGGTTCCAGTTCGATCTGCGTGACATCGCCGGCGAGCCATCGCACAGTGCCGCCGCAATCCCCCAGCCGGCGCCTGCCCGCCTCAATGGCCGCCGGAGAAATATCGAGCACCGTCACATGCTCATAGCCGCGCAAAAGCAGATCGTCAACCAGCGTCGACTGACCCGCCCCGGCATCGATGATCGAAGCGGAGCGATCCGCAGCAACCTGCTCGATGAGTTGCAGGGAGGTATCGAGGTGCGGCCGGTACCAGCTCACCGCATCGCGTGCCTTCTCGCGATGAATCCTCTCCCAATGCGCCTGTCGATCCATGATGCAACGACGCCGAGGGCAGGCCCGATCAGCCGACGGGCTGCTCTTCCTCTACTACCGGGCCATGCGTCGCCGCTGTTGGCATTGGCGCCGGAGCCGGTGCGTCCCCGATCCGCTCGCTGAAGTGGCAATCGATCGCGTTTTGCGGCTCCTCCGCCTTCTGCCCCTTGCGCGGACGCCGCCGCGGCATCATCTCCTTATTGTTGGGACAGACCAGATAGAGCCCGCCGTCCATGACCCGTTCCACCACATAGGGCGACCCGCACTGGGGGCAGCTTTGCGCCACCGGCTTCAGGTTCGACGTGAAGTCGCACTTCGGATAGCGCGTGCAGCCCCAGAACACATTCCCCGTGCGCGCCTTGCGCTCGGCGATGTCTCCCTCGCCGCACTTGGGGCACTTCAGTCCCTCGATCAGGTTCTGCTTAATGTACTTGCACTTCGGATAGCCCGAGCACGAGACGAACTCTCCATACGTCCCCGAGCGCAGAACCAGCTGCTTCCCGCACTTCGGACACTTCTCATCCAGCGGAACCGCCGGCTTCTGCTGCTGCTTCTGGCTCAGACGCCGCACCGTCTTGCACGGCGGATCGGCGTTGTAATCCGGGCACGCCATGTAGGCCCCGAAAGGACCCCGCCGCAGCACCATTACCTTGCCGCAGTTCTCGCAGTATTCCTCGGCGGGAGCCTGCGCCTCGCCATTCTGCAGATCCGGCTTCGCCGCGAAGTGTTCCTTCGTGAACCCGCAGCTCACCTGCTCGACGCTGACTTTGCGCCCGGCGCCCACCACCTTTTCCAGAGCTGATTTCAACTCGGCCTTGTCCTTCACCTCGACGGTGGTCGACTCGTCGTTCTCCGTGGTCTTCACCAGCATCGGGTACTTCAGCTTGGCCTCGACGCGCGTCAGGACTTTCTTCGGCTCTTTCTTCCAGCTGGTTGCGGCAACCGGCACCGGCGTTTCCTTCGCGTACGCCGAACACGCGTAGAAGCTACCGAACTTTCCCCACTTCAGGATCAGCGGCGAGCCGCACAGATCGCACTTCTCGTCCGTGGGCTTTTCCATCCGCTTCACGTTTTCCATGTGCTTCTCGGCGCTCTTCAGCTCTTCCTCAAAATGCCCATAGAAGCCCTTCAGCAGGTCGGTCCACTTCTCCTTTCCTTCCTCGATCTCGTCCAGCTCTTCTTCCAGCCGCGCCGTGTACTTCGTATCGAAGATGTAAGGGAAGTTCGCCACCAGAAGATCCGTCACGACCGTACCGATTTCAGTCGGGAAGAAGCGTCCGCCCCGCCCTGTGGGCGGAACCTTGGTGACGTATTCGCGATCCTGGATGGTCGTAATGATCGTGGCGTAGGTCGACGGCCGCCCGATGCCGCGCTCCTCCAGTTCCTTCACCAGCGACGCTTCGTTGTAGCGGGCCGGTGGTTCGGTGAACTTCTGCACGCCATGCACGGCCGAGGGGCGCGAAGCGATTTCGATTTGCGGCTCGACGAATGCGGGAATCTCCTCGGTCTTCTCGCCGGGACCGGCTTCTTCGTTCCGCGCCTCGATCCTGGCTACTTCGGAGTCGTACTTCCGGCGCGCCTGCGCCACTTTCGCCGCACGCTCCTGCGCCGCGATGCCCGACAGGTGCTCCGGCGTAGCCAGGCTCAGCTTCGCGCCCATCGGAATTTCCGGCAGCTCGTCTTCGTCGTCTTCGTCGTTGTCGTAAATCTTCAGATAGCCGTCGAATTTCAGCACCGATCCCGATACGCGGAAGTTATAAGTCTTCTGGTTCTTTGCATCGATCTCAACGGTGGTGACGTCATAGATGGCCGGCACCATCTGCGACGCGACGAAACGCTCCCAGATCAGCTTGTACAGCTTGTACTGCTCGTCGCTCAGATAGCGGCGGATCTTGTTCGGATGCAGACCTGGATCCGTCGGACGAATCGCTTCGTGCGCATCCTGCGCCGCCTTCTTCGTCCGATACATATTCGGCTGCGGCGGCAGGTACTGCTTGCCTGCCTTGTTGCCGATCCAGTCGCGCACTGCCGTGATCGCCTCGGGCGCAATGCGCGTTGAGTCCGTACGCATATAGGTGATCAGACCGATGGTGCCGTCCGGGCCCAGGTCCACGCCTTCATACAGCCTTTGCGCGACGCCCATCGTCCGCTTCACGCTGAAGCCCAGCCGCGCTGCTGCTCCCTGCTGCAGAGTGCTGGTGATGAACGGCGGATACGGATTACTCCTGCGCTCCTTCTTATCGACCGACGCCACGCTCCACGCAGCTTTCGTGGTCGCATCGATAATCGCGCGCGCTTCCTTCTCGCTGCCCACCGCCGTCGCGCTCACGCCTTCCACCTTGGCGCGCTCGCCATCGATCCCGATAAATCGCGCGGTGATCAGTTCCGCCTTCGCGCCCTGCACTTCCAGAATCGCGTCGATGGTCCAGTACTCCACCGGCTTGAATTCCTGAATCTGCCGCTCGCGCTCGACGATCAGCCGCACGGCAACCGTCTGAACGCGCCCGGCGGAGAGCCCGCGCCGCACCTTGTCCCACAGCAGCGGCGAAATCTGATAGCCCACGATGCGGTCCAGAACGCGCCGCGTCTGCTGGGCATCGACCAGATTCTCGTCCACATCGCGCGCATGCTCGAACGCCGCGCGCACCGCCTTCTGCGTGATCTCATTAAAGGTCACGCGCCGGATGCGGGTCTTGTCCTTGACCACCGGCATCAGCTGCATCGAGAGATGCGCAGCGATGGCCTCCCCTTCGCGATCCGGGTCAGGCGCCAGATACACCGCGTCTGCCTTCTGCGCCATCTTGCGCAGCTTTGCCACCACCTTCTCCTTGTCCGGAGACACGATCAGCGTGGGCTCAAAGGTCCGGTGCTCCAGCTCCACACCGATGTCCCGCTTGGGCAGATCCATGATGTGGCCGAAGGACGCTTCTACCTCGTAGTCCTTGCCTAAATACTTGTTAATCGTCTTCGCCTTGGCCGGCGATTCGACGATGACCAGCGATTTACTCATTGTTTCCCTTAGACTGCGTCGATGCCGTGCACGTCGCACCGGCACACCGCATGCTCTTGATGGCGGCTTCCTTCCGGAAGCTACCACGACCTGCCGCTTCGAATCTATAGCTCAGGGCCAGAGCGCGCATCCGACCGTGCAACCGGATGCGCGAAATTGTTCACAAGCTCCTGACGTAATTCTTTCCAGGAAGCTGTCGTATGCGTCCCGCCAACTCCAGCTCGAACAGTGCTGTGAAAACCTCCGAGGAGCTGAGTTCCGGCTCCAGCTTTTCGAGGATTTCATCCATCTGCAGCGCTTCATCCTGGCGAAGCGCTCCGAGCACGCGCGCCTCCGAGGGCGGCAGCGGTGATTCCTCGAATAACGATGCCTCAGACGTGCCTTCGGATGCAAATCCCTCGCTCTGCTCCAGTTCGATTCGGATCTGCGTCGGTAGTTCCTCCCAGATGTCCTCCCAGCTGGCCGCAAGCTTGGCACCCTGCTTTATCAATAAGTTAGGCCCCCAGGCATTCTTCGCCGTCACGTTGCCCGGAACCGCAAACACCTCGCGATTCTGCTCCAGCGCGCAGCGGGCCGTGATGCGCGTGCCGGAGTACTCCGCAGCCTCAATCACCAGCACCCCCACGCTCATCCCGCTCAGAATCCGATTGCGCCGGGGGAAATTCTGGGGCGCCGGAAACGTCCCCAGCGGCAGCTCGGAAATGATCACGCCGCCACCCGCAACAATCTGCTCGGCAAGCGACTTGTTCTCTTTCGGATAAATCACGTCCACGCCCGTACCCCAAACCGCGATCGTCGGCTTCTTCGCCGCCAGCGCGCCCTTATGCGCGGCTGTGTCCACCCCACGAGCCATCCCGCTCAGAATGATCAACCCCCGCAGCGCCAGGTCACGGGACAGTTTCTCCGCCATGCCGGTGCCATAGGGCGTCGGATGCCGGGTTCCAACGACGGCGAGGCTGGGGCGCGACAGCAAGGACGCGTCACCCCGTACCCACAACAACGCAGGCGGATCGTAAATCTCCCGCAGCCGCAGCGGATAGCCCTCGTCGTGCCAGGTCAATATCGTCGTGCCCGTCGCGGACAGTTTCTCCAGTTCCTGATCCGCCGCATGAGCTGCCTCGCCCGACGCGATGAACTGCGCCGACTGCGCCGGCAGTTGCAGCGCCTCCAGCTCCGTAAGCGGCAGATGGAGAACGCGCGCCGCCGATCCGCCGCGCTCCACCGCGCGCAGCAACCGACGCGGCCCCACACCCGGTGTCAGCGCGAGCGCCAGCCACGCATGACGCTCCTCAAACGAGACACGCGACGTCTCCCCGACAGAAGCGGCCGCACTCATCGGCGTAAGTCTCCGCGCGCCGCAGCGAGGGAGTTAGGGGCAGGCATTGCCCGGAGATTAGCCGCCGGCTCGCACAGATTCAAGCAAAACAGCCCCCCTCATGGTTACGAAAGCCACGTTGCTACACTAACCAGTGACCCCCGCACGTCTCCGCGTCTCTGCTATCCACTTCCTTAATCCCGCGCCTCTGATGTGGAGCTTCGAGCACGAGCCCGATCGCTCCCGCCTCGCCGAGCGCTACGACCTTTCCTCCGACACCCCCGCCGAGTGCGCCGGCAAGCTCGCCTCCGGAGCCGCCGACATCGGACTCGTCCCCGTCTCTGCCCTCGCCTTCACGCCTGCGCTCGCTGTCATCCCAGGCTGCACCATCGCCTCCCGCGACCGCGTGCGCTCCATCATCCTCATCGTCCGCCATCCCGACGGCATCGACGGCGTCGCTCGCGTCGCCCTCGACTCTGCCTCCCGCACCTCAGCCACGTACACTCGCATCCTCTTCTCGCACTTCTGGCAGATTGAGCCAGCCTTCGTCGAACACTCGCCCGACCTCGAAGCCATGCTCCAGGTCGCCGACGCCGCGCTCCTCATCGGCGATCCTGCCCTCTTTGCCCTCGAAGATCGCGAAGCCCGTGAGCGCCGCACCGGAGAAAAGCTCCTTTATCTCGATCTCGCCCACGAATGGCACAAGCTCACGGGAACCGTCTGGGTGTCGGCGGTCTGGGCTGCCAACCCCGACGCCATCGCCGCTTCCGGCATTCCCCACTCCAGGGTCATCGCCGACTTCCAGCAATCGCGCGATGCCGGTCTCCGCCACATCGACGACCTGGCCGACGAATGGTCCACCCGCATCGCGGTCCCGCGCGCAACCATCCGCACCTATCTGAGCCAAAACATCTGGTACACACTCGATGACCCCTGTTTAGCGGGACTGGACCTCTTCTATCGCTACGGCCAGGAGTGTGGCGCCCTGCCACAGGCCCCCCAGTTGCACTTTCTCTGAATTTTTCCGCCTCTACCCTGACTCGAGCGCGACCTCCGGCGTCTTACCCTGCGTGTACTTTGCGGCCCTCAAAGCAGTCCAGCCTGCGCATCACAAGCTCATCCCCGCCTGGGCGCTGCACTTTGGGCTGGCCGGAGTTTTTGCCGTCGCGTTGCTCGATTCTTCCCCCATTCCTCTCCCCATCCCCGGCAGCACCGACGTCCTCATCCTTATCCTCGGTGCGCATGGAGAATCGCCCTGGCTGCTCGCGCCTGCCGCCATTCTCGGTACCCTCCTCGGAGGCTGGACCACCTGGAAAGCCGGCAAGAAAGGCGGCGAGCCCATGGTCGATCGCTATGTGCCCACGCGATACCGCTCCCACATCAAGAAATGGGTGAAAAACCACGGAGTGCTCAGTGTCTGTATCGCTGCCCTGCTCCCCCCGCCCATTCCGCTGCTGCCCTTCCTCCTCGCTGCGGGCGCCCTGGGCGTCTCATGGAAACAACTCTTCGCCGCCCTCGGCATCGCACGCACCCTTCGCTACGGAGGCGAAGCTGCGCTGGCCGTGATCTACGGCCACCAGATCCTCCATTGGTTCAACCGCTATCTCGCCGGATGGTCCTCCGTCATTCTCTACACCTTCCTCGGCCTGGTGGTCAGCGGCATCGTCTTCGGAGTCTGGAAATACCGTCGCGACCAGCATCCGACCTCTTCGACCTCTGAGAAAGGCGCTCACGCGCACGGATAAGCTCAGTCGCCGGCGGCTTCGGCCGGTGCTCCGCCGTCGCCTGGCTGCGTTCCCGGGTGCACCCACGTCCAGGTTGCACCCAGCCGCCGCTCCTCCTGCCGTTTCGATTGATCGGGCCGCCGATGCCTACGCGTGCGGAAAGATAGGAGTGGCGTCTGCCGCGCTGGCAACCAGGTATTTTTCCTCTTCACTGGTGATGGGCTGGAAATTCTGTGCCACATACATCGCGAGCGGGAAATACCGCTCGTCACCAGGTGGAAGGGCGGCCGTGATGCGCTGGGAGAGCGTCCAGCGCAGGGCCAGCGCCGCCTGCTCCGGCACCGAGCACGGCTCGTACCACTCCTTGGGGTTGGGCTTTTGTGCCTGCTGCATTCCGGCGGGCCATTGCGATTTGGCCATCGCCTTGATGGCCAGCATCCCCGCGCCTTTCTCGTGCACGCGCGCGATCACCCGCGGTCCGAAATTCTTCTGCGTAGCCAGAACAAAATTGATGGGAAAGAGCACCGTGTCGAAATCGTAATGATCGAGCAGAGCCAGCGCGGCCTCCTCGGAGTGCGCTGAAAAACCCAGATAGCGGATCTTGCCCGCTTTCCTCCCCTCCTCAAAGGCTTCCTGCGCCCCGCCCGGGCCCATGATGCGGTTCACGTCTTCGATGGTGGTGACGGCGTGATGCTGATAGAGGTCCACGTGATCTGTATCGAGCAGTTTGAGGGAATTATCGAGCGCCACAGCCGCTTCGGCCTTGTCGCGTTTGCCGGTCTTGCAGGCCAGGAAGAACTGGTCGCGGTACGGCTTGAGAGCGGGACCGAGGAGTTGCTGCGCGTCGCCATAGCTGGGGGCGACGTCCACGTAGTTGATGCCCGCCGCGTGCGCCTGGGCCACGGTGTTGTTGGCCACCGCTTGCTCCGCATTCATGATCACGATGCCGCCCAGGCCGATGATCGAGAGATCCTGGCCGGTCCTCCCCAGCCGCCGCCTGGGAAGAGGCCTGAAGCCCTTGTCGGAGGGTGAGGGCCAGGGTGTGGCTGCGGATAGTCCGGGCGCGGCGGCCAATCCTGCCGCGATTGCGCCGGTGGTAAGAAAGCTTCTCCGATCCATGAAAAACCCCCTTATCCTAAAAACTACACCCGCATGTTTTCGACTGCATCGCCGCTGTTACAGTTCAAATAGTCAACGCACTGCAGCGGCGGGACGAACTCTGCTCGATCTTGTCCCGCGCTATCTCGTCGGCCTCTCTTGTCAGCGTTCGGTCGACGCTTTAGACTGCGATGCAGTTTTTCGGGGTCGCGGAAATGTACATACTCCCGAGGGAGCGGTCCCGTTCCCCCGAGCGCTGTTCGCTGTCGCCCGATCGCCGATCATCACCGGCGACTGCGACGATGCGGGTCTCGCTCCTCATCCTTGCGATCCTCTCGAACGTCGCTGGTTCAGCTCTTTCAGGACAGATGATTTTCCCTGTGCACGCGGCCAGTGCCTCGGTCTGTGAGGAATCCCCGGCTGTTCCTATGGATGCGATCGATGGATGGGCCCTGGAGCAGCACGGTCCGTCGAGCAGCGACGAGGCGACCTCCGGCGTTGTGGCGAGGGTTCCGCAGCGCGTTCGGCGCCCGGATTTCAATCGGGACATCTACTATCGGAACAAACTCGAGTTCTCACTCGAGACCGGGTGGCTCCCCATCAATATTCCGTTTGTATTCGATTTCGTTATCCACAGCCCCTACACCTCCTGGCCGCTGCATTACACCATGGTGCCCAACATCGCATCGCTGCGGTGGCATGTGGACGGCATCGACCACGCGTGGATTTTCCGCGGGAACTGGGATTTCACCTTCAGCGGATCCTACACAGCGATTCCGCGCGGAGCGGAAACCCGCTACTTCGCCTTCGATTACGGGATTCGACGTAACTTCGTCCCGCCTCGATCGAGGATCGCTCCGTTTTTCGATATGAGAGGCGGAATCGGAGACATCAACGCCAAAGGCCCCGATGGGGTGCTCTACGCCCAGGGGCAGAACATGACCTTTACGTTGATGCTGGGCAGCGGTGCGCGCTATAACTTCAGTCCGCGCACCAGCCTCGAAGCCGGCGCGGAATATATGCACGTCTCGAACGCCTATCTGTCCCAGCCGAAGTACGAGGATTTCGGGATCAATGTCTGGGGACCCTTCGTGGGATTCAATGTACGGATCGGGAAACAGAAGCACCCCACCGTGCATTAGCAACCCGCCGCGCTTCTTCCCGCAGCCGGACGCGTGAAGCACCGGAGCGGGTTGGCCTCAGGAACCCTTCGTCCCTGAACCGAATTCAACGAATTCCTGGACCCGCGATGTTCTGCCGCCGATTCCGAGGTCGGGCTCCGAAGAGCTTACCCGGTTGCCGCCCGCGCGCTTGGCGGCGTACATGGCGTGATCCGCGAACTGCATGATCCCGATCGCGCTGCTGCTCGACGAGGGATAGAACGCCAGCCCGATGCTGACGGCCCCGCCGATCGTCGTGTCCTTCGATGGCAAACGGCTCGTCCATCACGTGCACCAGCCGATCGGCGATGCTGTGGGCGATCTCCACATCACTCAAGGTCGGTCAGGACAGCGATGAATTCGTCGCCACCGATCCTTCCCAGGGTGTCGCAGTCACGCAGACACGCCTTGAACCGCTGGGCCACTTCGATCAGATACGCATCCCCGACGCGATGGGTGTACGAATCGTTGATGTTTTTGAAATCGTCCAGATCCAGGTACAACAGCGCGGCATGACGCCGGCTTGGCATGCGCCTGCTCCAGCGCCTCTTCAAGCCTTTTGTGCACGAGGGTACGGTTCGCCAGTCCGGTCAGCTGATCGTGTTCAGAGCGGTACAGCACATCTTCGTAGAGCCGGCGGTTGGCGATGGCGACAGCGGCCAGGTTGCAGCCGAATTCGAAGGCCTTCATGTTGAGCGGCAGCGGATCGCCGTTGCCGCCCTCGAACGTCATGGTTCCGAGCACTTCCCCGCGGCTGGACAGGATGGGCCGCGACCAGACATTGCGCGAGTCGCGTTCGGTCCCACCAGTCCGTGGCTGCGCACCGCCTCCGCGCATGCCTCTTCGCATTCCGAAGGATCCAGATCCTCCAGCCGCGCAATCGTCTCCGATGTCAGACTGGCGCGCGTCATCAGCATCCAGGCGGCGATTCTCCAGCACGTGAGTGTAGCCCCTGCGTCCCGCCCACATCTCGTCCGCGTAAGCCTGGATCGCCGCCAGCACGATCGACAGAGGCTGGAAGCTGTTGATCAGTTCAAGAATGTGGCTGCGCTGCTGCTCCATGCGCGCCAGCGTGCTCAGCCGCGACTGCCTCCTGCTCGCTCTTCAACCGCAGCAGCTTCTCTTTCTCCAGCAGGCGCCGCCGCATGCGCAGACCCCACGAAAGCGCCAGCAGCGCGAATCCCAGAATCGCCGATGTCACCAGAAAGAGGTGCCCCAGCGTCCACCACGACGCGCTTGCCACCACCGCGATATCCTGGGGCAACCGCACCTGCACCTGAATGCTCTCGACCGCGCCCCAGAATCCCCGCACGTGCACCATGCACACCCCGGTGGCGCGGATGCGCGTGCCCAGCGGGATACATGGGAAGGGATCGGCATCGTTGGCCCGCTTGCGGAAGACGACGGGGAACACGCTATTGTCCCGGAACGGAGAATGATCGTGTCCAGGTGGCGTCTCCCGCGTCTGCGAGATCACCTCCCCTTCAATGCTGATCGAGCCTGTTGTTGTACAACCCCGTCATCGCGTCGGCGAAGGTGATCGCGCGCGGCGTCAGCGTCCATCTCGCCGGGCAGGATCGAGAATTGTCCCGAGTCGAGGCCGGCCAGGCCGTCCACCGCCGTGGCGAATCCAGTGACCTCCACACGCTGCCCGATTCTCACCGGATCCGTTTGCCGGGTCTTCACCAGCAGGCCGCTGTCGCCGTCCTGCACGACCATCTTTTCGCCCGGATCGTAGAGCGTCACGATTCCCGACGTGAACACTCGGTGCCGCACCTTCAGCACCTCGTTCGATCCCAGCAGCGCCGCAATGGAGTGAGTTCGTGTTCCGCCGTCGCTGCATCGCCCTCATGCATCACGCGGATGTGCGTTGCTGCTGGGCACATTGAGGCGCAATCCCAGGATGCGGTCGTTCGTGACGTCGTAGGTTCCGCCCAGCGCGCCGGTTACCCGCACCGTCGCGTCCAGCAGCCGGCTGGGAGAAAACTGCGGATAATCGCGAACCACCACGTCCAGCATCTTGCCGCCGTCTTCCATCCGCAGCAGATAGAGGCTCGATCCCGCAGCGTCGTCTGGTACGACGCAGCCCGCACAATGCCCTGCATGGTGACGTAGCGGCAGTCGTTCGCCCGCTCCACCGCTTCCTGGTAGCTGAGGAAAGCCGGCTGTGGCAGCGGCGCCGAGCCTCCACCTGAATCGATGTGGCCAGGATCTGCGGGCTGTAACTCGTTCTGTCCTGCCCTTCACCACCACCCGCGATCCCGGCGCAATCGCGTACTTCTTGTCCGGCTGCACGTAGACCCAGCCGGCTCCCTCCTGAATGAAAAGATCGCCTTCCTCGGGATTGCTGTACGTCACCACGCCCGTCACGTCGACGGGGAGTTCCTTCGCTGCCTCCGCCGCGCTCAGATGCCGCACCGCCGCAACACTGGTTAGCGGCTTTCGAGCAGACTCCGCCTGCAGCGGCGCCCAGGCCAACAGCAGCGTGGCAGGGAAGATCCACAGGTGGCCCAGCCGGATTGGCCCGATCCTTCCTGTTTTCAACATCAGTTCCTGGACGAATATATCCAGAATTATTGTCGGGACTTTTACCCCCCGACGGAATCCCTCCCTTGGGGAAGGTCCGGCTACCAAGGTAATGACTCGTCCGATAAGGCCTCCGGCGTTCTTGCCAGCAGCACCGACGCCTGCTGGGCCGCCTCGTTTTGCCCTGTTCCCCCCAGGGGAGCCGGGCGGTCCGCGACTGCCTCGGATTTATCCTTATCCTCGTGCCTCCGATCGCCTTTCTCGAGTGCTCCCGCTGCGGTGCCCAGGTCTCCGCCTCCACGCCGCCAACCGTCTGCCCCACCTGCGCCGGCGCGCTGTACGTCCGCTACTCTCCTGCAGAGTTGCAGGCAGCCCGCAAGCCCGGGCCCGACGCGCCCACTTCCATGTGGCGTTATGCCTCTGTCCTGCCGGACGCCGAGCCCGTCACCCTCGGCGAAGGCTGGACCCCGATCCTTCCCAGCCGCCGCTATCCAGGCCTGGTCGTTAAGGAGGAAGCCGACAATCCCACCGGCAGCTTCAAGGCCCGCGGCATGTCCGCAGCCGTCACCATGGCCCGTCACTACGGACTCGAGAAGCTCGCCGCCCCCTCGGCCGGCAACGCCGCCAGTGCCCTCGCCGCCTATGCCGCCGCCGCCGGCCTCGAAGCCCACATCTTTATGCCCCGCGATGTACCGATGGCTAACTATGTCGAGGGCATGGCCTATGGTGCGCACGTGACCCTGGTCGACGGCCTCATCTCCGATTGCGGCCGCCTCGTGGCGGAAGGAGCGAAGCGCGAAGGCTGGTTCGATATCCCGACGCTGAAAGAACCCTTTCGCGTCGAAGGCAAGAAAACCATGGGCTACGAGCTGGTAGAACAGCTGGGCTGGACCTACCCTGACGCCGTCTTCTATCCCACCGGCGGGGGCGTAGGCCTCATCGGCATGTGGAAGGCCTTCGAGGAGATGGAACAGATGGGCTGGGTCTCCGGTCCGCGTCCGAAGATGATCGCCGTCCAGGCCTCCGGCTGCGCCCCGGTCGCCCGCGCGTGGAAGGAAGGGGCGTCCGCATCGACGATGTTCCAGAATGCCGCAACCTTTGCCGCAGGCCTCCGCGTGCCGAAACCCTATGGCGACTCGCTGATCCTCGATATCGTGCGCCAGTCCGGAGGCACCGTGGTTGACATGCCCGACGAGACCATCCTCGCTTCCCTGCTCGACTGGGCCCGCCACGAAGGCCTGCTCCTCTGCCCCGAAGGCGCCTGCGCCACGGCCACCTACGACCATTTGCTGGCAACAGGATTCCTCAAGCCGGACGATCGCGTCGTGCTTTTCAACACCGGTTCCGGGCTCAAGTACACCGACGCCATCGCCGAAGCGATGCACCTGAGTCGGCCCGGCGAGAAGAGGTATCCGCAAAGAACGCCGGTCGGCGGCATCATCACGCCGCAATAGCGACTATAACGACCATAATTATGGTCTGATATACTAAACACCCGAGGTGTTCCCATGGCAGTCTGGCAACTTCAGAAAGCGAAAACGCAGTTGAGCAAGGTGATCGAGGACGCCAACAATCAGGGACCACAGATCATCACTCGCCATGGCGCGGAGCGAGCTGTCGTCCTTTCTGTGGAGGAATTCCGCACGCTGGTAGCTCAAAAGCCGAACCTGAGAGACTACCTTCTCGGCGGTCCCAAGGTTGACGACTTCGATATCCCCCGTGAGACCGACACGGGACGGGACATTCAACTGTGAGCACGCAATACCTGCTCGACACGAATGTCCTCTCCGAATCGCGCAGGAAACAGGCGAACGGCGGGGTCGTTTCCTTCCTGGCTGAAATTGAGCCGTCGCTGTTGATGATCAGCGTGCTTTCGCTCGGGGAGCTGCGCAAAGGCATCAGTTTGAAGCGCAACACCGATCCCGAGACCGCGCTGCGCCTCGAAGCCTGGGTGGATGGACTCGAACTTAGCTTCGCCGGCCAGATTCTGGGGATCGACGCCGCAATTGCGCGGCTCTGGGGTGAGTGGTCTGCACTCCGCCCGAGGCCGGTCGTGGATACGCTGCTGGCCGCTACCGCGAACGTGCACAAACTCGTTCTGGTCACTCGCAATACCGGCGACGTCTCCGATTTACCTGTGAAGATTCAGAATCCGTGGAAATGACCGTGCCGATTCACTGCTGACACAACGCTGTCAGCAGGGGTGTCCTACGCTCCTCTCGTAGTCAATTCCGAGTTGAGAGGAAACGCCAATGGCCACCGCTGCAATGACCGTCACTTCGACCATCACCTGGTTCGAAATCCCCGCCAGCGACTTCGGTCGCGCTGTCCGCTTCTACGAAACCATCTTCGCCAGCCCGCTGCGCCACGAGGCCGCCTGGCCTAACCTGGCTATCTTTCCCTACCAGCGTCCCGGTGTGTCCGGAGCGATTGCCGCCGGCGAAGGCCATCGCCCCTCCGGCGACGGCGTCGTCATCTACCTGAATTGCGACGGCCGTATCGATGAGGTCCTCGACCGCGTCGAAAAGGCCGGCGGCAGCGTCGCGGAGGCGAAGAACCACATCCCCAGCGTCGGCTGGGTCGCCCAGATTCGCGATTCGGAGGGCAATCGGGTGGGCCTGCACGCCGCCGCATAGAATGCCGGTATGCGACGCGCCGACCGCCTCTTCCGCATTGTCCAGTTCCTGCGCGGCGGCCGCCTGCAAACCGCGCGCAGCCTCGCCGAAAAGCTGCAGGTCTCGCATCGCACCATTTACCGCGATGTGCAGGACCTGCAGCTCTCCGGCATGCCCATCACGGGCGAAGCCGGCGTGGGCTACACACTGCGCCGCGACCTCGATATTCCGCCGCTCATGTTTGACCGCGAAGAAATCGCAGCTTTGGTCCTCGGTGCCCGCATGGTGGAAGCCTGGGGGGGGATCGAGCTCACGGAAGCGGCCAACCGCGCGCTGCGCAAGATCGAAGCCGTGCTCCCTGCGAACCTTCGCGAGAACATCGACGACGTCCTGCTCTACGCACCTGGCTTCAAGGCGCCCCCCGAGCTGCGGCGCAAGTTCGACACCCTGCACACGGCTGCGCAGCAGCGCCGCATCGTTCTGCTCGCCTATGCCCGCGAGGACGGACAGCCGAGTGTCCGCCGCGTTCATCCGCTGGCGCTCTATTTCTGGGGAGGCACCTGGACCCTCGCCGCCTGGTGCGAACTGCGCACCGACTTCCGCAGTTTCCGCGTCGATCGCGTCCAGCACGCCGATGCTCTGGAGGAGCACTTCGTCCCGCGGGCCGGACAAACCCTCGCAGATTTCCTCCGCCGCATCCGCAGTCAGTCGAGCGACATCAATGGCTAGTAACTATCTATTTCAGTAGCCATTTGCCAGTAAATATTCAAGCGTCACATCAAAGGTCGAAGATGGCCTCTTCTGATCCACCGCCAGCTTGATCATGACGTCGGCTTCGATGTTGACCGGATCGCCGGCCTTCAGCCAGCGCAGGTTCGTCACACTGCGCGTGTGGGGCAGAATGGCCACGCCCACGATGTCGCCATCCCAGGTGGCGATGGTCAGGCTGATGCCTTCGATGGCAATCGATCCCTTTTGCACCATGTATTCTCTCGTGCTCTCGGGGACGCGCACCCGCAGCCACCAGTCAGTCTCTTCAGCCCTCGCCGAGGCGTGCACCGGATCCATCGAGACGAGTTCGCCCCGACCGTCGACATGCCCCTGCACGATATGGCCTCCCAGCGGCGTTCCCGCCGCAGTCGGCAATTCCAGATTCACCACCGACCCGGCCTTCAGAAACCCGAGCGAGGTCTTCGCCAGGGTTTCGTCCGCCAGATCGGCGAAGAACAGGGGTGGCTGCATCTCCAGCGCGGTCAGGCAGGTCCCGCTTACTGCGATGCTGTCACCCTTACGCAGGCGCTCGGCGAATCCCGGTGCGGATACCGCGATGCGGGTGGTTCCGTCACGCGGCTCGAGAGCCGCTATCGTTCCTGTTGCCTCAATGATCCCCGTGAACATGATGCTCAGCTTTCTCCCCAAGGATTACGCAAATATGCATCGACTCGAACGTCTTGTCCGATGCATTCAACGGCCGGTGGAATCGGCAGGAGCGGCCTTACGATCGCCTCCTGCAACAATGGCACTCCATTCGGTCCGAGAAACATCGGCGCGTAGAACAGGGTGACTTTGTCCACGTGTCCCCCGTTCAGCGCCGACGCGTTGAGTTGTGCCCCGGCTTCCAGCATCGCCGAGAGTATTCCCAGTTCACCCAGCCGCTTCATGACCTCCTTCAGCGAAACCCCGCTGCGGCGAGCCGTGCGGTTTCGACCGGATTTTTCGCCGGCAAACTGATCGCTCGCAGATTCCGCGCCCCCAATCCGCTCCACGCGAACACCCAGAGCTTCCAGCGTCTGCTGACGCTGGGTGGTGGCGACACCGCAGAAGATCAGCAGGTCATGATGCGCCGTTCGCACCAGTTTCGAATCGAGCGGCGTCCGCAGGCCGGAATCGAGCACCACGCGCAGCAGTGGGCGGCGTCGCCGCAGGCCGGAGCGATCCGTCAGATGCGGATCGTCCTGCAGCACCGTGTTGATGCCCGTAATCACCGCGTCCGCTGCGTGACGCATTGCCTGGACTTGCTCCCGGGCTTTCTCTCCGGTGAGAAACACAGGCGATCCACGAGGCACGCTCCCCGGGGCGGGAGCAATGCGTCCATCAAGCGAAACACCCGCCTTCAATGTCACAAATGGAAGCCCGGTTCGTATGTGCTTCGCGAAGCCGTCGTTGAGCCTGCGCGCCTGGCACTGGAGCACTCCCGTCGTTACCCTGATGCCTGCAGCCTGCAGCTGTTCAATTCCCTTCCCGCTCACCGCCGGATTCGGATCCGTCGTGGCAGCAACCACCCGTTCCACCCCCGCTTCGATCAGAGCGCTGGTGCAGGGCCCGGTTCGTCCTGTTGTGCAGCAGGGTTCAAGCGTCACATACGCGGTGGCTCCGCGCGCCGCGTCGCCCGCGGTTTTCAACGCGACAATTTCAGCGTGATCCTTCTTGTCGTATTCGTGGCGCCCAACGCCGACCACAATGCCGTCTTTCACAACAACACAGCCGACGGCGGGGTTGGGAGAGGCAAGGCCGACCGAGTGCTGCGCCAGTTCCAGCGCTCGCTGCATCCAGCCTTCATCCGCAGGCAAAGGATCGATTTCCTGAGCCACACTGCCCTTTCAAATCGCGAAGTCGCGCTTCGCTCAGCTCTCCAGCAACGAGTCCACAAACGCTCCGCTGTCAAAAGGCAGCAGATCTTCGAGCGCTTCACCAATCCCCACAAAACGAACCGGCAACTTCATCTCCCGCGCAATCGCCACCGCGATCCCGCCCTTCGCGGTTCCGTCCAGCTTGGTCAATACGATCCCCGTCACTCCGGCCGACTCCGTAAAGAGCCGCGCCTGCTGCAGGCCATTCTGTCCGGTGGTCGCATCCAGCACCAGCAGCACCTCATGCGGGGCATCCGCAATGATCCTCTGTGCAGTGCGACGCATCTTGTCCAGCTCGGCCATCAATCCGGTCTTAGTATGCAGACGCCCCGCGGTATCGACAATCACCACATCGGTCTGACGGGTGCGGGCCACTTGTAATGCGTCGAAGAGTACTGCGGAGGGATCGCCGCCCTGCTTCGTTTTGACCATTTCCACGCCGCTGCGCTCGCTCCACACCTCGAGCTGCTCGATGGCCGCGGCTCGGAACGTATCCGCTGCGCAGAGCAGAGCCGTCTTCCCGCGGGATCGATACAGTGCCGCCAGTTTGCCGCTGGTGGTCGTTTTGCCGGTGCCGTTCACGCCCACCATCATGATGACTTCGGGGGCGGCTGTTACCGTCGTCCCCGGCTGCGCATTTTCATCCAGGATGGCCTGCAGCTGTTCCTTGAGCAGATCCTTCAGCTCCGCGCCATCCCGGATCTGCTGCCGCTTGGCGCGTTCGCGCAGATGGTTCGTGATTTCCGAGGCGGTATTCACGCCGATGTCCGACGCGATCAGGCTCATCTCCAGCTCTTCCAGGGTCGACTCGTCGACCTCGCGCGTCATCGCCAGAACGCCGTCGATCCGCTCGCCCAGGCTGTCACGCGTGCGCGTAACCGCCTGCCGCATGCGCTCAAAGATGCTTTTCTTTTCCGGTTCCTGGTCTTCCTTCAGGCTGCCAAACAACGTCTGAATCATGTGAACTGCGCCCTCAGCGCACCTTCATCGAGTGTAGCGAACCCATCGGGTGCGTGTCGGCGGGCGGCCCGCGGCTCAAACGAGCTCGGGCACCGGCTTTCTCATGCGGAACGAAACCGGAGTCCGCACATTCTTCACTTCCAGCGCCCCGGTCTTCACCAGCTCAGACAAGGCGATCACAGCGACGGGATCGTAGCGGGTCCCGGCGAGGCGTGTCAGGATGTCCAGCACATAGTCAGCGTTCATCGCCGCCTGATAGGGTCGCGGCGTGGTCATGGCGTCGAAGGAATCGGCTACGGAGATGATCCGCGCCATCATCGGGATCTGGTCCCCGCACAGCCCGTACGGATAACCCATACCGTCCAGAGATTCGTGATGCAACTCCACGCCCGGTACCAGGTCCTGCAACATGGTGATGGGACGCAGAATCGCCGCTCCCTTCACCGTGTGGGCCTTCACAATTTCGAACTCCTCCGGCGTCAGAGGCGTGGTCTTCATGACCAAATAGTCTTCGATCCCGAGACATCCGATATCGTGGAGCAAAGCCGCGAGACGGATCCGCTCCACCTCTCGTTCGTCCAGCCCCAGCTTCCACGCGATGGCTGCAGCGTAAGCAGCCACGCGCTCGGAATGTCCGCGCAGGTACGCTGTGCGCTCGTCGACCGCTTTGGCGATCATCCGCATGAGGTCTTTCAGAGTGTCGTAGTGGTTCCGTGCTTCCTCGCTCTTTTCGCTCGCTTTGTCGCGCAGCGACTTGAGCGCGCGGTGCCAGGTGGGAACTACGTCTGCGAACAGCTCGTCCTCGATTTCCACAGGAGGTTCATCCTGCACTCCCGATCCGAGAGCATGAACCAGGCGCTGGATATGCCGCTCGAGCCAGATCGTCAGCAGAAAAGCCGCTGCCGCACTACCCGCCAGTTGGATGAGCACCACTGCCCATCCCGCTGCCGCGGCGCCCAGCGTACGCTGCGCCAGCAGCATGGCCAGAACCGTCACCGAGGTTGCGCCCGCAAAGATCGCGAGAAAACGCGCAAACACACGCCACCGGATTCGCTTTTCCGGCAACGACGATCGCCGGACCGTGCGCGCGGGAGCCTTTTGCATGTTGAACCTTTCTCCGTCAGTCTACGGAGATAAAGGCTTTTTTTCCTTCACCCGAAGGTGGTAAACGCCTCCGCTGAGGGGGTTAACAAGGACTTACCACCGTAATGGTGGCTGGGAATAGGCCGTCGGTCGTCGCGAGGGCCGTTTCGGGTATGCCGCCCCGGGCTATTCGTCCCGTCCCGGACGCAGCATCAACTCTTCGATGGCCCGCTGTGGCGCCTTGCCGTGCATCAGAATCGCCTGCATCTGCTCGGCGATGGGCATTTCTACCCCGTATTTTCGTGCCAGGCCCAGGGCCGCAGAGGTCGTCCGAACGCCTTCCGCCACCCGGCCCTCGAGCCCTGCCAGAATCTCGTCGATCTTTCTCCCCTGCCCGAGCCCCATACCGACCGTCCGATTGCGCGACAGCGATCCGGTACAGGTCAGCACCAGGTCGCCAACGCCGGAAAGTCCGGCGAGGGTTTCGCGGCGGCCGCCGCACGCCATCGCCAATCGCGTCATCTCCGCGATGCCACGCGTGATCAGCGCCGCTGTGCTGTTGTAGCCCAGCTCCAGCCCGGAGACGATCCCGGCAGCGATCGCGATCACATTCTTGAGCGATCCGCCCAGCTCGACCCCGACAACGTCGTCGTTGGTATAGAGACGCAGCGTGCTGCCGGAGAACTCGCGCTGCACCCGTGTCGCGAGGTTCATATCGGCCGAGGCGATGGTGATCGCCGTTGGCGCTCCCGCCGCCACCTCCTGCGCGAACGAAGGTCCGCTGAGCACGCCACACGGCAGATCCATACCTCGGGCAGCCAGAACTTCGCCGATCACCTGAGTCATGCGCAGGAAGGTCTCGTCTTCGATGCCTTTTGTTGCGCTCACCAGCAGCTGTCCGGGATGCAGGTGGGCAACAAAGCTCTCATAGGAGGACCGGACGAACTGCGAAGGCGTTACGCTGACGACGATTTCCGCCCCCTCCAGCGTTTCAGCCGCGCTCTCGAAAACACCAACCGCCTCGGGGATGCGGAAACCAGGCAGAAACTGGGAGTTCTCCCGCCGCTCGCGCATCGATTGGGCGACATCCTTCGCGTAGGACCACAGGGCGACCTGATGACCGCCGCGCCGCGCCAGGCTGATGGCGAGAGCAGTGCCCCAGGCTCCACTGCCCATGACTGCGATGCGGCTCATACGGCGGTCGTCCCCGGCCTGGCCGCTCGCTTACCGAAGCGATACTCGGTTCCGCTCATCAGGCGCCCGATGTTCTGGTGGTGCTTCACGATGACGATGATGGGGACGACGAACAGCACGGCAGTCTCCAGTGCCGTGCGCGGCTGATGAGGAAACAGCAGGGCGAAGATGGGAAATGCCACCGCCGAGAGGATCGATCCCAGAGAAACATAGCGCGATGCGGCAAAGGCCAGGACAAAAACACCCAACGCCGCCAGCGACGCCCATGGTGCGAGTGCGATGAAGACACCGAAGGCCGTCGAGACCCCCTTGCCTCCTTTGAAGCGGAGCCAGAGGGGGAAGATGTGGCCCAAAACGACGCAGAATGCCGCAATGGCGATCCCATTTGCATGGACATCCGACACCAGGTCGGCGCGCCCCGCGCAGGCGCCGGTCAGCCAGACCGCGTAAAACCCCTTGAGTACGTCGAGCAGGAAGGTCACCGCGCCCAGACCCTTCGAGCCCGAACGCATCACATTGGTCGCGCCAATATTGCCGCTGCCCTTTTCGCGAATATCCTCTTTGCGGAAGAATCGCACCAGAAGATATCCGAAGGGAACCGACCCCAGCAGGTACGCCACGATCGCCGCGATCAGATAGAAAATGAAGGGCATTGCGCTTACGAGTCTACCAGGACTCGCGGTCCAGGCATAGCGCGCCACGGGCGACGGTCCTCGCAGCGGCAATCTTGGGCCCGGGCAGCCCTGCCATCGGGCCGACCCTGCCGCAGCCGCAGACCGAGCTGATGGACTGCCCCCGGAGAGCCTTCACTTTACCTGCGGGACCGGGGTCGCTCTGCCCCAGCGCAGACTCTGTTCGATCATCTCGCGCACCTGCCGGTCGGCCTCTTCAGCAATCCGCCCCTGCTGCGCGCCCAGGCGCCCCTGCTCGGCTCCAAGCCTGCCCTGCTGCCGACCCAGCGCGCCCATCTTCGCTCCAAAGTCGCCCTGGCGCGCACCCGCTTCTCCCTGCAACTCACCCAGCCGCGACTGCAGTTCGCCCAGCTTCTCCTGCATGGCTGCCATTCTTTCGGAGCTCCATTCCGATTGTGCGGCCGCGAGCTGCGACTGCAGCTCCGCCATTCTCTCCGGACTCATCACCGTGTCCTGCACGGCCTTCAACTGCTTTTCCGCCGCGGCCAACTGCTTCGTATCCAGGGTGTCCCGTTCCACTTTGAACTTTGCCATCGCCTGATCCAGATCGGCCATTTCTTTGGACAGATCCGGCATCTTCACCGCCCCCGCCGCTTCCTGCTGCCGAGCCAGCTCTTCCATCTGCTTGCCGAGAGCCTCCTGTTGCTTCCCCAGGACCTCCTGCTGCCTGCTGAGTGGTTCCATGGGTTTGTACAACCCGCGAACTCGCGCGATCACCGCAGGATCCGTCAAGACGTAGGACTTGCCCTCGTGCGTGAACCAAAGAAATGGACCCTTCGTTATCCTGCGCGCGGCATCGATCTCCGCCCGGCGTTCGCTGTCCCATCTTCCTGTAAATGTGACGTCGTTGCGCGGTCCGTCCACAATCGCCCAGGACTCACCATCGTTGGAGACGCCGTAGGTGTAGCCCGTCATCCTCTGGTCGTCGCCGGAAACCAGCGCATCTGCAGAATCGTCCACGTTGATCGCATCCGGAGGCACGGGCGCAAGAGGCGCCACCGCCGGCGCCGGAGGAACTCCGGTTGCCGGTGCCCGTGGAGCGACTGCCGGAGTCGGCGCACCCGGCGCCTGTGGTGCGGTCGGGACTTCTGGCGCATTCGCCCGAACCGTTTGTCCTTCACCCTCGGGAGCAGCAGGCGTTGCAGGTGCTTCGGGCGCGGCCGCTGGTAAAACAGGAGGCGGAGCCGGAGCCCTGACCGGTGCAACGACCGGCGCAGGAGCGGCCGGGGCTTGCGGAGCCGTTTGCGCCCCTGCTCCAGGAACACGAATCAGCACGCTGGTCGCAAATAACGCAGCGGGAATCAGTAAGAGCGATACCATGGCGCGTCGCCGCCCTTCAGCAAAAGCTCTCCTGTAGAGTTGCTCGTTCAGCACTCGCTCAACCCTGTGGGAGAGATTGCCCGGCCGCGCCATCGCCACTCCCGGTAACGTCTGCCGCGGCAAGGCCGCGAATTCCAGCAGGACCTCCGCGTAACTCGACCCACTCGCTGCCGCGTCCATACCGGCGCGGTCACCGATGGCTTCGCCAAGGGACGCCAGCGTGCGCCGCAGCCACCATCCCAGTGGACTGAACCAGAACAAGGCGGTATACAAACCGGCCAGCAACTGGAGGTAGAAATCCATTTGCCGTACGTGCGAACGCTCATGCGCCAACACCATCCGCAGCTTTTTGCGGTCCCACTCGGTGTAGTTGGCCGGCAGCACGATGCCCGATCCGATCGTCACCGGCGAAGCAATCTTCTCGCTCGACCGCACATTCGGTTCGGGCGTAGTCAGCGGCGATACCAGATCCGCGGTTGCCCACAGCCGCCACGCCATCGCCAATCCCCTCAACAGGCGCGCCAGCAGCACTACCGCTACACCAAGATAGGTCATGATCATCAGCCGATCTGCGGGAGGCCAATGCCACTTCGACGAACCCTGCCCCGTGGCACCAGGCGCCGCAACAACAGCCGGCGCGTCCAGCGCAGTGGATACCGACAGCGGCTCTTGCGCATGGTCCGCATGCCTCAGGTCCTGCGGCTCCTCGGAGGCCACTGCAGCCAGCACCACCGGCATGCTGCGAACAGACGCCGCCGCGTGTCCTGCAGCAGGCGGCGAGTCGTTCTCATGGAGAATGGGAACCGGCACAGCCCATCCCCAGCGAGTCTTCCAGGCAGCGACCGCCGGCGAACGCATCAGAAACGGCATCGCCAGCGAGGCGATCAGCGCCACGCTCCAGGCTGCCTTACGCACGGGCACATTGCTCACGCGGAAGAGACGCAGCGCCGCACCGACCACCAGCGCAAAGAGCAGCGCTCGCACCGCCGACTCGATCATCAGGGCCGTCATCCTTTCCCTCCCTCCTGCTTCTTCGCCGCCGCAACCTTCTTTGCCAACCGCTCCAGTTCCGCGCGGCTCACCACTTTGGAATCCAGCAATCCGACCAGCAACTCCTCCACCGATCCCTGGCAAAACCAGTCCACGATGCGCTGCACCGCACGTGCGGCCACCTTCTGCGGTGACTCCGCCGGCCGATAGATAAAGGTCCGGCTGTCCACCGTGTGTGCCAGATAGCCCTTCTCCTCCAGCCGCCGCAGCACCGTACGAATCGTGGAATCCTTCAGCGGTCTCTCGACTTCTTCCCGAACTTTTTCCGCCGTAGCCTCGCCCAGCCGCCACACAATACCCAGAATGTCGCGCTCCAGATCTCCCAGTTCCGCCGGATCATGCCCTGATGCACTGTTACTCGTCATAGTGTTACCCACTGTAACACATAAGACCCGTACACCGGCAAGACCGTGAGCAGAGATTTTGCGTTTTCCAAATATTGATGCATCCTCGCCGCAACAGCGAAGGCTCAGGTGCAATCGTTTGGACCGCCGCACCCATCAGCGGTTAGGAAGATATTTCGGCAGCCGCACCTCTCGGTCGAAGATCCGAATGCGAACCTTATGTGGCCTCAGCTGCTAGCTTTCGCAAAGCCCGTCCTCCGCCAATTGGCGGCGCCAAA
The DNA here is from genome assembly GCA_963796895.1 of uncultured Acidobacteriaceae bacterium. GTDB lineage: Bacteria > Acidobacteriota > Terriglobia > Terriglobales > Acidobacteriaceae > Palsa-343. The sequence goes on along the minus strand of CAWCNN010000006.1, from coordinate 158,260 downwards.
GCAACCTGTCTCAGTTCTTATTCCTACAGAGGCCCTTTGGAATCCAGTCATGGACCATGGTCGTAGGGGGGGTGGCAGATGGATGGAGGATGAGCACGATGGCCCGGCGTTGCTCAGTGCCGGTGGCGGTGAGGTGCATCGCCAACCCTGTCGGCACGATCACCGGAGGTCCTCCCGCCCGGCCGATCTGCACACGTCCGTCGGAAGTTTCCAGACAGGTTTCCCCGCCCACCGCGTACCACGCCTCGGGGCCAGAGTGGATGTGTGCGGCGGCCGTCATCCCGGGCGTGAAGATGGCTTCCATCAATTGCGCCGAGTATGGCTTTCCTCCCATGATCGAAAGGGGTCCAATCTCGGCGACGTGATCACCATTTGCGGACCTCCACTTCTCCTCTGCGATCGTCATCAGCCAAACCTTGCCCAAAGACTCCACGACTATGCCGTGCGATCCCTCGTCACGCTGCGCAGCCGCCCGTGTGGGGTACGTATCCAGGTGCCAGAATACCTGCGGTTGTGTGAGCTGGCCCACAGAGTCGTCTGCCAGAATCCAGCAACCGATTTCCCCGGGTCCGCTCACTGACTGGTTTACACATATCGCCCGGAACAGCGATGCCCTGCGCAACCAACCGGTGGCAGGAAAGCAACAACGGGCAAAAAACGAGTAGGCCGATGAGCCGGTTAAATCGGATCATGGTTCTGAACACCCTGGCTGCTTCGAAGGTGACCGCGAGACATTCTAACCCGGGCAACGGATCTGACAAGAACATCAGTTCAGGGATGAATCGACTCAGACTTCCCTTCCGGAATGCCGCCCCTACATCAACCGCCGTCTCACCATATCCAAACCCTGCTGGCTCGCGTAGTAGCGAATCCCCGCCCGATCCCCCATGAACCGCTTCTCCACCCACTCGGTCCCGTCGGCGTCGCTCAGGGCAACATAAACCAGCCCTACAGGCTTCTCGTCGGTACCGCCCCCAGGGCCTGCGATCCCCGTAATGCCCAAACCCACGGTCGATCCGCAACGTTCGCGGATGCCCTCCGCCAGGGCTACGGCCACCTCCTGGCTAACCGCACCGTATCGCGCAATCAACTGCGGGTCCACGCCCGCCAGGTCTGTCTTGAGCCGATTGCTGTAGACAACGGCTCCGCCCACAAATGATCGTGAGCTGCCGCTGACCCTCGTCAGCCTCTCTGCGACCATGCCACCCGTACAGCTCTCCGCAACCGCGAGGCTCGCACCCCGCATTTCGAGGTGATACAGGACGATCTGCTCCATGGTCTCGCCCTGCGACGAATAAACGAATTCGTCCAGTTCGTCTTCAAGCTTCCCGGCCAGCTCATCCACTCGCGCCTGGGCGATCTCCGCAATCGGTTTGGAGCATGAGAGTCGCAGCTCGATGTCGCCCATGTGCGCCAGGATGGTCGTTTCGACGTCCTTATATTGCGTGTAGATCGGAGCGATCCGGGCGTCCGCAGTGGACTCACCGATCATCGCCGCCTTCAGCACCCGCGTCGCAATGTGCCTTTTCGGCACGATCTCCCGCAGCCGCGGCAGACATTCCTCCTCGAACATCCCTTTCAATTCGTGCGGCGGCCCAGGCAGAAGCATGGCCAGCTTGCGATGTTTCCCCAGGACCGTATCGAGCCACTGGCCGGGCGCCGATCCCAGTTTGTTCGGCAGGATGATGGCACCGTCGATGACGTCCGCCTGCTTCTCGTTATTGCGCGTGATCGTCATCCGCCGCGATGCAGCGCGCGCGTACAGATGCGCGATCAGATCCGGATCGCGCTTCACCTTGACACCCAGGGATTCGGCGACGGCCTCCCGGGTCAGGTCGTCTTCCGTGGGACCCAGCCCTCCCGACACGATGACGATGTCGACCCGGCCGAAGGCATGCCCTACCACCTCCGTCAGCTGCTTCCGGCGATCGCCGACGATGGTCTTGAAGTCCACCGTCACGCCCAGCTCATTCAGCTTTTCCGTGAGGTACAGGGAGTTGGTGTCCTGGCGGAACGGCGTGAGCATTTCCGATCCAACCGCGATAATCTCCGCGTTCATCGATCTCCAGGAATCCGTCGTATCAATTCAGCCGGCCGATCCGTCAAAGGAGCCGCCAGCCTTCCACACCCAGCGCTAAATGGTAAACCGAAGTGCCGGTGGCGATCAGCGCTCCGCCGCCGGGCACAAAGTTGAAGCCCACGATCCCCGGTCCCGACACCACCAGTGAAGCCTCGCCCTGCTGGGTGATCATCGCAACACCGCGGCGTCCACGCAGCGAAGCTGCCACATAAACGTTGCCCGCAATGTCCACTGCCACTCCCTGAGGGCGTCCCAGGCCGCGGTGCAGAACCCCGATATCTCCATCCCGATTGATGGCGTACAGGGCATCGTAGCTGGAGGTCGTCGGGGCAGCCACATACAGCGTGCCGTCCGGACCGAAAGCCAGGTGGTAGGCCGCCACGCTCGGCTCCAGCGTCGCAAAGACAAAGATCTGCCGGTCGGGCGCAATCTTGAAGATGGTGCCGCTGCGGTCCCCTACGTAGAGGTTCTGATCGGCGTCAAAAGCCAGGCCCGTGGCGACTCCCATACCATCGGCGTAAACCATGGAGGCCCCATTCCGGGCAACGCGATAGACCTTCCCCTCGTGCCGCGAGGAGACATAGAGGTTTTCCTCGTAGTCGACCGCGAGCCCCGTGGCGTTCATGATCCCGCGCACAAACGGACGCATCTCGCCATCGCGTTCGATGCGAAACACGGAAACAGGTGTCTCTTGTCCTCGCTGACCGGAGAAGGTGACAAAGATGTTCCCGGAGTGATCCATGACCGGGCTTCCGACCGAATGAACCCCGGTGGCGATCAGGCTGGCCACGCGCACTTCCACCGCATTGCTTTGCGCACCATTCTGAAGGATGCGAAGGCGTCCGGATTCCGCCTCCTCCGGCACACGCAGCGTCAGCCGCGCGCTGCGGCTCAGCAAAACCGGAGCTGCCAGGTCGCCCAGCATCGCGATGGGCCGGCGCCACTCACCGCCGCCGATGCGGTTTGGATCACTCTGCGCAACGGCTACACCCCCCAGATTCGCCCCCTGCACCTCGACGTCTCCGCCCGGCAACGCCATGGCCGGCAGGATCGCATCAATCCTCGGAGCTGTGCTCGATTCCGATTTCAAAATCCGTACCATTCGCTTCCCTGTTTCCGCGCCCTCACCACCAGATTCGCAGGATCGCCAGGACGATCAGTCCATAGATTCCCGCGGCTACATCGTCCAGCATGATTCCCTGGCCGCCCGGTAGCTTCTCCAAAAGCCGCACCGGCCACGGTTTCACAATATCGAAGAACCGGAACAATGCGAAACCCACCACCGCATGGCCGATATCCACCCGGGTGAAGGCCAGCGTGATCCACTGTCCCGCCACCTCATCGATCACCACAAACCCCGGATCGGTCCGCCCGCTCTCCCGCTCCACGATGGTGCTCGCCCGGATCCCGATGAGCGTTACCCCTGCGGCGCCCAACAGCGTCAGACAGCTTGCCACCCACTCTGTTGGATGCGCTGCGCCTAATGCGAAATACCACAGCGCCGCTGCGGCCAATGACGCCCAGGTGCCAGGTCCCGGCTTCAGGCGCCCAATACCGAAAACGGTTCCCGTTCTCCACGCCCATGCAGTTCTGGCTGGTGGAACCGGCGTTCCTCCCTCGTAGATCCGCACGCCCGGCGGCGGCAATTCAGTCTTCCTCGTCATGCTCGCCAGGCCGCCGCTGCTGCTCCCCCAGCCCTTCCAGAACCTCTGGATCGAGAATGGGCGAGGAGATCCGATACGCTCCGCTGGCCCACTTGCCAAGATCGATTAACCGGCAGCGGTCGCTGCAGAACGGGAAGTATTCATCGCTCTGCGTGACGATGGTCCGGCAGGATGGGCAACGCAGGATTTTAGCTTTCGCTGTCATAACCCAACTCCTGTACCGGCCAGCAGAGCTTCCGCGGGTTCGACCTCCCCATGGATGGATGGGCCGATCACCCGTGCCACCAGATCGTATTCATGAGCCTCGGTAATTTCGCAGCGATAGAACCGTCCCGCAGTCAGGCTATCGAAGGGGCCAAAATCGTTCAGGTACACGGTGCCGTCAATCTCCGGGGCATGATGCTGGGTGCGGCCTTCCCACAGCAGGGGCGTCTCGGCGGATTCGCCCTCGACCAGGACGTCGACCATTTGTCCCACCCTCGCCCGCATCGTCTGGCGGCTGATTCCCTTCTGCAGCTTCATCAGCGCGCGGCGGCGCTGCTCGATCACTCGCTTTGGAACCTTGGCGCCCAGATCGAACGCCTTCGAGCCATCCTCATCGGAATAGGCGAACACCCCCAGCCAATCGAATTTCGCCTCGACCACGAAGTCGCACAGCGCCTCGAAATCGGCATCCGTCTCACCGGGGAATCCAACAATGAACGACGTCCGCAGCGCGATACCGGGCACCGCGGCGCGCACCTTCGCGAGCATCTTCAGGAAGATCTCCGCTCCGGCGCCGCGCTTCATCGCCTTCAGCACCGGAGCCGAGGCATGCTGCAACGGCACATCCAGGTACTTGCAGATGTTGTCGTGCCGCGCAAGGGTGTCGAGCAGTTGGCCGGTAATCCGATTCGGATAGGCGTAGAGAAATCGCAGCCACGTCAGACCCTCAATGCGGGCCAGCCGATCCAGCAGCAGCGCCAGGCCATCCTTCAAGCCAAGATCCTCGCCGTAGCAGGTCGTATCCTGGCCGATCAGTGTAATCTCCCGCACGCCTTCGGCGACCAGTGCCTCCGCCTCAGCCACGACCGACTCAAACCGCCGCGACCGGAATTTACCGCGCAAATTCGGGATCACGCAGAAGCTGCAGGGATGATCGCAGCCCTCCGCGATCTTGATATACGCGGATGCGCTTTTCGTGGTTCGCAACCGCGGCGTGGTGTGGTCATACAAATATTGCGGCAGCTGCGCAACAGCACCGTCCCATGCGGCGCGGGAAAACCTTCCCTGGGACTCGCGCCGATCCCCTTCCGCGCGAAAGCTCGCGGAATCAGAATGACCTTTGTGGGATCCCGCCAGAGACTCGCTTCCCGGGCGAACATCGGCATGTCCATTGCCGGAAAGAATGGTGAACGGCGATGAACTGGACGGTTGTGCTGCAGGCATTTCGAGTCCTGCTGCACGGAGGATCTGCTCCAGTTCCCCGGTCCCAACCACCGCATCCACTTCGGGGATGTTCTTCTGAATCTCGTCGCGGTAGCGCTCCACCAGGCATCCGGCGACGATCAGCCGGCGCGCCGACCCCGCCGTCTTCAGCTTCGCCATTTCGAGGATCGCGTCCACCGATTCCTGCTTCGCTTTGTCGATGAACGAACAGGTGTTGACCACGAGGATCTCCGCACTCTCCGCATCCGGCGTCAATTCCGCACCGGCGCGATCCAGTAGTCCCATCATGACTTCGCTGTCAACCAGGTTTTTAGGGCATCCCAGGGAGACAAACCCCACTCTGGGGCGCGCGCGCTGCGCCGGGGCGTCTTCCATCAACAATTCTTCTTTCACTCTTCTATTTTACCGGGAGTACCCTCCGGCGGCTTGCCGCATGACTCCGCCGCCTCGGGCGTCACCAGGTACAGAAGCACAATCCCGACCACGACGAACATCCGGAACGCCTTTTCTGGCCGTTCCATGTGGGCGACTGCCACATCTGGAACCACTCGCCCCCGATACTCAGAAATGCCACAAACCACATCAGCAGGCTCAGGGTCAGCCCGCCAATGGCCAAAGTTTTCGCCTGCCGGAAGGCGGTGGCCGGCTTACCCACGACGCGCAGGAGCCTCGCAGATCCGGCCCACAGCAAAAACATTGTCAGCGCTTCCCAGGCAATGATCGAATCGTAAAACGCGGCGTGCATCCACAGCGGATGAATCGCCCGCCACATCCCATGGTTCCCCGGGAACGTGGAGTCCATCAGCAGAACGTGGTGGACAAAGGCATAGTTTGACCCATAGTCCGTCACATTATCGAAGACCACCAGCGTGTAGTAAAAGGCGACCGCCGCCACCAGCAGCGCCTTCGACCACCGCAGGATCACTTGCTCTCCTGGCCGGCGAAACTGCGGAAATAAGCTGTCAGTGCGGCCACCGTGGCTGCATCGTAATCGGGATTGGCCGGCATGTTCGCTTCCGGGTTCACCGCATTCGGCCGCACAACATACTTCCCAAACGCCGCCGGAGCTCCCTGTGCAATCATCGCCATCTGCGGCCAGCCGAAGGGCGACTTCGTCCCGCCCATGTCACCGTTGCGGTGGCAGCGCAGACAGTTCTGCATCGCGATCCGATACCCCTCCATCGCGGGCGATGTGGCAGACCCGCCACCGGGCGGCAGCAATTCCTTTTGCACGGCCGCTTCGTCCAGAATGCGCAGAGCCACGACCGCGTACGGAATCTGCGCCATGTCTTTGTGCGCCAGAATGTGAAACGCGGGAGTGAACGAAGGATGCGAAATCAGGTACGGACCGTAATTCTCCCCATCCGGACCCTTCGGCCAGTGAGCCGGCTCCTGTCCGCCGATGTGCAGGACCAGAAACGGATGATGCTGCGCCCGATACTCCGCGGTATAGTGCGCTTCATAGCCATCGCTGGAGCTGGCCGCGATCAGCTTCTTGTCTCCACCGACGCCGAGCGCACCGAGCAGCTCGTCGAGGGGCACACCGCTCAACTGCACGGGGGGGTCGAAGTTCTCGTCGTCCTTCACGGTGAAGGAAACCTGCGCGAGACGACTCAGATCCGCGTAGCGAACAAATCGCTTCTGCCCTGGAGGGATTCCGGGGACCTCTCCGGAAATCTCCAGATCCTGTGGCGAGACTCTTTGCGTCGTCAGAGTCAGGCGTTGAGGCACACTCGCAGGAATCGCCGCAACCAGGAGTGCAGCGCCCATCAGAATCAGTCCAGATCGCATGCGGCCTATCCTACCCGAAGTCTGCGCACGCGTTGGATTGCTTTGCCGCGGCTGCCCATCCCTAGCCTGAGCGAGCGTAGCGAGTCGAATGTCTCCCTGATGTTGGGATGCGGGTATCGCGCAGCGATCCGCCTTCTCCCTCAACCTTGAGAAACCACTCGACGCACCAACACCGCGGGTGCCCCACATCCCTGGGGTTGGGATGTGGGTATCGCGCAGCGATCAGCTTTTCCCAACCCCCGCCCAGCCCCAAACCCGGTGACGTCTCCTCGCACGCGAGGAAACGTCAGGGCGAGAGGGTGGGATGACAGGGTCCTGGCGAAACAATGTTTCGCCGGGGTGGCATGTGGCAGGCCCTTTGGATCAACCATAACCATCCCCCATAAAATATCCCCCAATGCCCCAACCCTCGCCCCTCGCCGCCCTCCTCACCGCCCTCCGCTCCAAAACCGCCGATCCTCTCTCCCAAACTCGCCTCTGCCTCACCCGCGCCAACGCCAATGCCAGCCGCAATACCTACATCACCCTCGACCCAGCCTGGACCCTCGCCGAAGCCCAGCGCCAGATCGACCGGACCGCCGCCGGCGACGCCTCGTTGCCGCTCTACGGCATACCCGTTTCCCTCAAAGACTGTTTCGACCTCGGCGGATTTCCCACCAGCAGCGGATCGAAATTCTATGCAGCCCGCAGACAGGCGGCATCGAAAGACTCCTGGGTCGCCGCACGTCTGCGCCAGTGCGGTGCCGTGATTATCGGCAAATCGCACCTCCATCAACTCGCTTACGGCATCACCGGCGAGAACCGCGATTACGGGGACTGTCTGCAGCCCGCCAATCCGCAGTTCCTCACCGGAGGGTCGTCGAGCGGCGCCGTCGCTTCGATTCAGGAAGGCTCTGCCCTGGCCGCAATCGGTACGGATACGGGAGGCTCCGTCCGTGGCCCCGCGGCCCTCTGCGGCCTCACCGGGTACCGCGCCTCGCTCGGCATCGGCGACTGGAGTGGCGGCGACCACCTGGCACCATCCTTCGACACCATCGGCTGGATCTGCCGCGATCTCCGCGACCTCCCGCCGCTCGCTGAAGCCCTCTTCGACTTGCCTCCTGGGCGCCCGACCTCGGAGGGCATTCGTATCGGCGTCCTCACCGGTCCACTCGTCGAGGGCTGTGACGCGGACGTCTTGCGTTCTATGGATATCTGGCAGGATCGCCTGCGAGGCGCTTCGGCCTCTCTTGAGCCCATCAACCCACTCTTCTGGCCTGAAGCATGGGATATCTACGCGCCCATCCAGGCCCACGAGGCAGCGCAGATTCACCGGGGTTTCTACCAGGAATTCGATCCCATCATCGCCGCACGTCTCGAATGGGGAGCCTCCATCTCCGATGCCGAGATCGAACGCCTGCACCAGCGTCTCGCAGAGTTTCGTCACCAGCACGAACAGCTCTTTCAGCGATTCGATTTTCTTCTTGCGCCGATCTCACCCCTCAGCCGCCTTCTGGCCGGCGCCGATCACACGGAAACCCGCGCACGCCTGCTGCGTCTCACCACGCCCGCCAGCCTTGGCGGGAATCCCGCCGTTGTTCTCACCTCTCCCGAATGCGGTCTGCAGTTGATTGCTGCCCGCAAGGATGACCGTCGGCTCCTTCGCTTTGCCGCTCGACTTGGCGAGCCGATCAATCTGCCGGAAGCCTGATCGACCGGCCACAGCCTGCGCGGCGCCCAGTCTTGATAACCACGAGCCGCTATTCTCCGCGATGCCGGTCCCTCATCGACTTCGATCTTCAGATCTGACCCAGCGGATGCCGGTTCCCGTCCTTATAGATGAGGTATTTCGCGGGAGTCTTCCCGATCGCACCAAACCACTGCGGACAATACGGCGCCATCCAGATGAAGTCGCCTGCCGTGACCGGATGCCAGTCGTCGTCGAGCCGGTAGATGCCGCCACCATCGAGCATCAGCAATCCATGTTCCATCGCGTGAACTTCCACCAAGCTCAGTCCGGCGCCCGGCTGATACGTCATCGTGTTCACGGCGAAGTCGAACGCCATCGTGTCCGGCAGCAGCGACCGCACCAGCAAATCCTCATCTCCCATTAACGCCGCGCCTGGGGCGTCGGCTTCGTGGCCGACTAGAAACTCAGGCGCAGCAACACCCCTCACCTCGCGATACGGCTGCTCGATCACCGCGGCCCGAGTCTTCTCAATTGCCGAAACGCGCTGCTCAACGCCCTGCGGAATATAGGCGAACCCACCTTTGCCCAGCGCATGCTTGTGGCTGGCTGCTTCGACTGCGATGGCGCCCTCCAGAATATAGATAAATCGTTGCCCCAGCGCCGCCCCCAGCACGCCACCCGGCTCAAACTCCACGGTGTACTGCGCAAACGCGGCGCCCAGAGCAGGCGAAGCATGAACGATGACCACAGCCTTCGTCGTCCCCGGAAATTGCGTGCGAACAAAAGTATCCGGCGTCTGCAGCAGATAGCGTGTTCGCCGCACACTGCGCGTTTGTCCCAGATGCGGGAACCCGTTATGCATTCTGCCCTTCCCCGTTTGCCTGCATGCGTGCTCCAAATTCCTGCGGGGAATATGCGACCCCGTTATTTAACTGGGCGCCAGATTTCTTCGCCCATGCGTTCCTCGGGACGATGACTGATCCCTCCGGAATTCAGGGAGGATCATCGCCGCGGGAAGATGCCGCGCAATCACCATAGCATCGGGGCCCGCTCCCTTATCATCCTGGTCGTCGGAATCCGACTCAGCTCGCCGAAGTAACCGCCTCCGCGCCGTCGTGTCTTTACAAATCGGAAATGCTCTGCGAGTCTGGTGGCCGGGTTTTTAGGGGGCTTACAGGTGCGCAATCAAACGTTTCACATCGCCGCTTCTGTTCTGTGTTGTTTTCTGATGGGCATATCTGGCTCGCTCCAGGCACAGGCACCGGTTCCGGACAGTCCCGCGATTGAACAACGGGTGGACGCGATGATCGCCAAGCTCACACTCCAGCAAAAGCTTGAGCTCATCGGGGGCGTCGACAGCATGTTCATCCGTGCCGAACCCGCCGCAGGGTTTCCCATGCTCAAAATGAGCGATGGCCCCGAAGGCGTACGCACCTGGGGTCCGGATACTGCCTACGCTGGTGGCATCGCCCTCGCTGCTTCCTGGGATCCGAAGCTCGCCCACGAGATGGGTGATTCGATCGCGAAGGACGCGCGTGCCCGCGGCGTCAATTTCCTTCTCGGTCCCGGCGTCAACATCTATCGTGCCCCCATGTGCGGCCGCAACTTCGAGTACTTCGGCGAAGATCCGTATCTCGCCGGCCGCATCGCCGTCGCCTACATTCGCGGTGTGCAGAATGAAGGCGTCATCGCCACCGTCAAGCACTTCGACGCCAACAACCAGGAGTACGACCGCCACAACGTCAGCTCCGACATGGACGAGCGCACCCTCCGCGAAATCTATCTCCCCGCCTTCGAAGCCGCAGTCAAAGAGGGCCACGTCGGCGCGGTGATGAATAGCTACAACCTTCTAAACGGCGTTCACGCGACTGAAAACAAGCACCTCAATCTCGACATCCTCAAGGGAGACTGGAAATTCAACGGCATCCTCATGTCCGACTGGGACGCCACCTACTCTGCGGTTGGGGCCGCCAACAACGGTCTTGATCTGGAGATGCCCTCGGGCAAATTCATGAACCCTCAGAACCTGCTGCCTGCCGTCAAAATTGGCCAGGTGTCTGAAGCGACCATCGATGAAAAGGTGCGACGCATCTTCCGCACCGCCATCCGCTTCGGGTTCCTCGATCGCGAACAGACCGATCCCACGATCCCGCGCTTCAGCCAGGAAGGACGCACGGTTGCCCTGCAGGAGGCGCTGGAGAGCATCACGCTTCTTAAGAACGAGGGCAACCTCCTGCCGCTCGACGCGAACAACATTCATACTCTGGCGGTCCTTGGCCCGGACGCCTGGCCCGCTGTGCTCGGTGCCGGCGGCAGCTCGCATACCGACGCCTTCGCCCCCGTGAGCATCATGACCGGTCTCTCCGACGCGCTCGCCGGTAAGGTCAAAGTTCTGTATGTCGAGGGGCTGCCCACTGCCACAGAGCTCATGCGCCAAACTGATTTCTACGATGCCTCCGGCCAGCAACCTGCGAATCCCAGGGATGGCAATCAGGTAAAGGTGGAGGCCTTCGATAATCCAGACTTCAGCGGCACGCCTGCCGTCTCCTCGATGCGCCGCATCGCAGCCTTCCGGACCGAGGAGTGGACTCCGCCCGCCCAAGTGCGCCGCAGCATTCGCTTCACCGCTCAATACATGCCGGCCAGGACCGAGTCTTATTTGTTCCTCGTTGGCGCCGGCGGCTCTGATGCGTACAAGCTGGAAGTGGACGGAAAAACAGTCCTCGACCAGCCCTCGCGTGAGGGACAGGCTCCGCGCTACGTGGAAGTGCCGCTGACAGCTGATCGTCCCGCCGCCGTCGAACTCGACTACTGGCCCAACTCATCCGGCTTGCGCATCGGCCTCGGCATTCGCGGCGTGGACGAACTGGTCGATCCCGCAGCGAAAAAGATCGCGTCGCTTGCCGATGCCGCTGTTGTCGCCGTCGGCTTCGATGCGTCCACCGAAAGTGAAGGCTACGACCGCAGTTATCAACTGCCCTTCGGGCAGGATCAGTTAATCCAGACCGTTTCCCAGGCCAATCCGCACACCATCGTCAGCATCACGGCGGGCGGCAATATCGATATGCATCGCTGGCTCTCCAGCGTGCCGGCTCTGCTGCACAACTGGTATCCAGGACAGGAGGGTGGCCGCGCCCTCGCGGAGATCCTCATCGGACAGCATTCTCCCGAAGGCCACCTTCCTGTCAGCTTCGAGCGGTCATGGGACGAGAACCCCGTGCACGACAGCTATTACGCGCCGCCCGTCCCGAAGGGTCAGACACCGCATGTGAACTACAAGGAAGGTGTTTTCCTCGGTTATCGCTACTACACCACCTATGACAAGGCGCCGCTCTTTCCCTTCGGCTTCGGCTTGTCTTACACCACGTTTTCCTTCTCGAACCTGAAGGTTTCTCCCGCTGCCCTGAATGACGACGACAAGCTTGCGATGGGCTATACGGTGTCGTTCGACGTCACCAACACCGGCCAGCGTGAAGGCGCGACCGTGGCCCAGGTGTATGTCGGCGACCCGTCGGCGAAGGTGAAGCGGCCCACAAAGGAGCTGAAGGGATTCGAAAAAGTCCGGCTCGCTCCCGGGGACACCCAACACGTCACGGTTACGCTCAAACAGCGCGCCCTCGCGTACTGGAGCGACGGAAAGGGAGACTGGGAGGTCGATCCCGGCAAGTTCGTCGTCTACGTCGGAGACTCTTCGGCAAATACGCCCTTGACTCAGGATTTTCAGGTCCAGTGATCGATGGGAGGCTCTGGAGCGAGTAGGCTGACGGTCGCTCACTCGCAGAAGGTCAGCTGGGTCGCGGATGCTGATTCGCCTCTTCTACCGGCACCCACAGATCACAGGCTGTTGAAGAGGGTCTGTTTGCCCAGGGTTGCGATCACCTGAATCAGCGCCGCCTGCTGCGTTTCAGTCGTACTCAGTTGGGTAGCGATGTGCGCAACATCGGCCTGCATCAGAGTGGTCTGCGCTGCAGTCAACTGCGTCGTCTCGTTCGCGTTGTAGTTCTGCGCGGCCTGGAGCCGGGAGAGCGAGTTATCGATCGAAACACGCTGCTGGCTCACGTGACTCAACGCGGTGCCGAGAGCCTGGCTATCCGCCTGCGATGCCGCCGACGGAGTCCCCGATGCGAAATCCGCAATCAGGGAGTTGAGGGTTCCCAGAACATCAGCACCGGGTGCGGAGAACACCTGGCCCCCCGGCAGATTCAGCTGAATCCGCTGTCCGCTCGGCGTTTCCAGATACTGCAGGTTTGTGTCGCCCTGGTAAGTCGCTACCGCGGGCGAAGTTGCCGTATTCAGGGTGTACGGAGTTGTGCTTCCCAGGCTTCCCGAAAAAATGTGGTTCCCCAGGTACGTTGTGTTCGCAAGCGACAGGACCTCATCGCGTATGCCCTTCAGTTGGTTGCTGATGGCCTGCAGATCGCTCGGGTTGAGAGTCCCATTATTTCCCTGCGTCGCCAGCGAGACCGCAGAAGTCAGTTGGCTGACGACCGTGCTCAGGGCGGAATCCGTGAGCTGCAGCATGCTCTGCGTAGTCGACGCGGTTTGCGAAAACGTGTCGTCGCGACTCAGTTGCGCGCTCAGCACCACATTTTGCCCTACTGCTACGGGATCGTCGCTCAGCGAGTTCACCCGCGATCCGCTGGCCAGTTCCTGAGTCAGATACGCCTGCGTTGCCGACGTGGTATCGAGAGATCCGACGAGGTTGTTGATGAACAACGGATTGACCCGCATGACTGCACTCCTTTCTGCGAACCGTACGACGCCCTTGTTGGTCTCATGTGTAACTCGTGGTCACGCCGAGATTGAGTGCGGAGACCATCACCTGATTCAGAATCGTGAACAGCTTTGACGCGGCCTGATATGCCTGTTCGAGCGTCTCCAGAGCCGCCGCCTCGTCATTCAGGTTGACGCCGGAGATCGCTCCGATCTGATCCTGCAACTGCGTCAACGCCGCCTGCTGCGCCGTGTTCTCGGTCGAAACCTGCGACGTCAGACTGCCCAGACTGGTCACCAAACCGGAGAACCACGCAGTCGGCGAGATGCCATTCACAATCCCCGCATTTTGCTGGTTCGCCATCACAACCGCATTGCTGTTATCCAGCGGACCAGCGCCCGCAGTCGCGGCCGCGATCTGAGTTGGATCGGTCATCACCACGGCAATCTGTGCCGCGGACCCTGCCGGATGGGTCACCGTCGCGGCTGTCGGCAGGCCAAATATCGCGGTTCCCGGGTTGCCATTGAGATCGACACCCAGTCCGTTCAGAGTGTTCATCTGCGTCGCCACCGAATAGGCAAGGGCGTCCAGCGCGCTTGCCACCTCGGGAATATCCCCGTCCCGAGCCGTCAGGATTCCGCCCAGTTGACCTCCACCGGAAGTCAGGTCCGCAGTAATGTCGGTCCCCTGGCTGTCGAAATAGTGGGCCGCCCCGCTCTTCTGCCCACTCGTAATCGCATAGGACTGACCCTGGGAAACCAGCAGCGCCCCGTTCATCGTCGTCACCGTCAGCCCATTGTTCTCGGTTGGCACAATGCGGATGCCGATCAACTGTGACAGATTGGTCAAATCCTGCTGCCGCTGGTCTTCCAGCGTGCCCGCATCCCGGTTGGGGCTCCTCGACTGAATCTGAAGGTTCAGCGCCGCGATGTTCTGCAGCAGCGTATTGGCCTGCCCGACCACGCTCCCGCTCTGTTCATCGAGTCCCAATTGCTGGCTTTGCAGCTGTGCGCTTGCACTGTTGAAGTCCTGCGCCAGGTTCGACGCGGCGCTCAGCACATTCTGCCGCGTCGCGATGTCCGCAGGATTGCCTTCCAGCGCCGCCAGCGAGTTGAAGAAACTCGACAGATCGCCTCCAATCCCGGTGGCCGCTCCCGCGCTTGCCCCTGCGCTCGTCGCACCGGTAAACAGCCCCTGAATCTGATTGAGCGCGCTCAGCCGAGCCGACGAGGCGCTGACTCCCTGATTCTGCTGTTGCGACGCCCGCAGCAGCACGCGATCCCGCTGCGACTGCGGGCCCGTCATCTGCACACCCGTCCCGAAACCCGCCCCACTCAGCGAGGTCGAATCATTTTCCAGCCAAACGGGCCTTTCCTTCGTGTACCCGGGCGTATTTACGTTCGCCGTATTGTTCGCGACGATGTTCAGAGCTGCCTGGTCCGCGTCCAGAGCGCCCACCGCAATATTGAATGCCGTGCTGATCGTCGCCATTGGTGTCGCTCACTCTACCCTTTGCCGCTCACGGGACTCACCCCGCGGCCGGCGCTTCGCCGCTTCTCGTGCAGGATTCCGAGCTTCTGATCAACAATCCTTCCTTCGCCCCTCAGCGCATGCCATCACCGAGAAGCCCGTACCCGGCTGCACCCCGCAGCAGCCGCAGGTTACGCTCGGTCATCTTCATGAGGGCTCCCAGCACCTGCAATCTCTCCTGCGTGATCCTCTGCTCATCAAGGGTCACCGATCGTCCTGCCGTCCCGGCAGCCTCCACAATGCTTTGCAGATGCAGGGCATCAGCGTGTGCCAGTGCCTGAATTCCTGCGTCCAGAAGTTCCGCTGCCGACGGTTGTTTCACCCTGCTCCCTTCTCCTGCTGCGGGCTCTGCTCGTCCTGCTTCAGCGCCGACGCCTCGCCGTTCGCCCTCCGGCCTTCACCTGACCGAGGTCATTTCCCCATCATTTGGTCGATCATCCTGCCTGCCACTTCCGAAGCGGGAACATGGTAGGTGTCCGCCGCCAGCGCCTGCTGGATCGAGGCGACCTTTTCCATTCGCACATCCGAATCCGGCGCCGACGCCGCGGCGATGCTCGCCGCCGTGCTCAGCGTCGCCTGATCCGTTCCCGTTTTCCCCGCCGCGCTGTTCGATGCCCCGGTCTTCCCCGGCTGCGTTAACGGCTCGCTCGGAAACAGCCGCTGCAGTCCCTGAAGGCTGTTATTCACGTTCATGCCTGGTTCTCCTTCATTCCCTTCATCGGCGGATTCCCCCGGACCTTGAGCTGAATTTTTCTGGCGTTTCTGCCTCGATGTTCCCTTTCGGGAAGCCCTTCCCGTTTCCAAAATGCTCGAGGATCTTCGTCGCGATTCCGAAACCGCCTCGTTCGGAGATGGCCCGCGCCAGGGTCTCCGCCCCAAAGCCCATCAGTGCGCTGCAACTCCCCGCCGCCCCACCCTCGCCGCCCTGATCCTCGCCAAACAAGGCGTCCTTCTGCAGCGGAGCCAGGAATTCCTTCATCAGACAGGCCTCGAATTCATGCGCTGCCGGCTTCAGTCGGGGATCCTGCCTGGGGTCGACATCTCCCGAAGCTCCAGCTTTTGCGGCGCCACCGACAGGAATCATCACAGTACCTCCAGTTCTGCCTGCAGGGCACCAGCTTCCTTCATCGCCTGCAGGATCGACACGATATCCCGTGCCGTCGCTCCGATCTGCTGCAGATTCTGCACAAGGTCGTCCACAGTTGCGCCCTCTTTCAACTCAATCCGATTCGCAGGTTTGTCCTGCGCCTGCACGGTTGTCTGCTGCACCACCTGCGTTGTTCCCGGGCTCAGCGGATTCGGCTGGGCCACCTCGAAGTGGCTCACAACGTTCACCACCAGGCCCCCATGGAGGATCGTCACGGGCTGCAGCGTCACGTTGCCTCCGATCACCACCGTACCGGTGCGCTCGTTGACCACCACTTTCGCCCGCGGGAAGACCTCTACCTTGACCTCTTCCACCCGCGCCAGCAGCGCAGGGATATCTTCATTTTGCGCAGGCAGGAGTTCGATCCGCCGACTGTCCACCGCATGCGCCAGCGGCCGGCCCAGCACCAGGTTGATCGCGGCGGCTACCGTCTCGGCGGTGTGAAAATCAGCATCGTTCAACAGCAGCGAGAGATCCCGCATCGTTGCCAGATCGAGCGGAACCCCTCGCTCGACGATCGCCCCCGATGGAATGCGGGCCGACGTCGGATAGTTGACGGAACGGCTGCTGCCGTTCGCGGTCACTGCATACCCGCCCAACACCATCGAGCCTTGTGCCTCGGCGTAGATTTGCCCATCCGCACCGTAGAGCGGCGTGAGCAGCAGAACTCCCCCTTCGAGACTGCGGGCGTCGCCCGCCGAAGATACCGTCACATCCACTTTGCCGCCGGGCGCCGCGAAGGGCGGCAGTGTACCGGACAAAAAAACAGCGGCCATGTTCCGCGTCTGCATCATCGATGCCATTGCGTTTCCCTGCAGGCTGACCCCCATGCGCTGCAGCGCCGATTCCAGCGTCTGCAGCGGAAAAACGGTCTGCGAACTGTCTCCGGTCCCATGCAGTCCCACGACAATCCCGTACCCCACCAACTGGTTGTCCCGCACGCCCTCGACCGACGCGATGTCCTTGACCCGTGCCAGGCGCTGTTTCAGGGTGGCCTGAGCGTGGCTCACCGCCAGCGCCCCAGCCGCCACCAGCATCATTCCCACCAGGCCCAGCTGTCTCCGCCGCGTCATTCTCCCCAATCCGTCCTGCATTGCCCGCCCCGCTTCCCACCATCGCCCATCAGAAAATCAGCAGACGTTCCAGCAACCGCACCACTGGGTTCTGCCGGTAAGTTGCGTCGTTCACGATCCCCTTGCCGACCACCTCCAGTTCCATATCCGTGATGGCTGTCGACATCACCTGGTTCTGCGCGTTTACGTCCTCGGGCCGCACCAGGCCCCGCAATCGGATCAGCTGCGTCTGCTGATTGAAGGTGAGTTGCCGCACCACCTGGATGATCAGCATCCCGTTGGGAAGCACATCGACAACCTCGCCTCCCAGCGTGGTTGCGATGCTCGAATTGGTGACGCTCTGTCCCTGCGCGTTCAGCGAGGAGGCCGAACTCTGGTTCAACAAATTGCTGAGCGCGTTGCTGGCCTTCAGCTTCCCCAGCAACGCCGACACCTGCGAATTCGCCGTGGACGCTCGCTGATTCTTGACCGTGCCATCGGTCGACGCCGCCAGGGTCTCGGAAACCACGACCGCGATCGGATCGTGCGCGCGCACCGCCTTCACATCGCTCACCAGATTCGTCAGCCGGCCATTCGCCGACCAGATCGACCCAGGCGTCAGCACCTCGGCGGCCTTCTCGGCGCGCACATGGGCGATGTACTGGTTCAGCGCCAGATCCGGGGGGGTGTTTCCGGGCCGTGGAGCCTTTGTTTTTGCGGCCATCGCGAGGCTCGTCCCCAGCAGCAACAGCAGGCCTGCAGCGATGCTTCGCAAAGCGGTTCCTCGCCAATACTTTTTCATCGACCGACCTTTCGCGGTTCAAGCTCCACCCAGCCGGGCCCGCGTACCACACCGTGCAGGACCGCGGCCCCGAGCCCGGTCCGGACCGCGACCGTCTCGCCGACGCTCGCCGTCGTCAGCGCCGTGCCCGAGAGATGTCCGTCGCTGCTCTCGTCCTGCCAGGTCATCATGACCAGCGTGCCGGCCCGCACCAAGGGCACCGGCTTCCGAGCCATCGCGTGTTCGCCCCGCTCTCTCCCGGCCGAAGCTGCCCACGGCACCTCGACGAGCACGGCTGGCCGCTCCGGATGCGCGCAGTTTCGTTCCACTCGCCAGGCGCGATGCAGCCCGCGGTCGCGCACCCCTCCCGCATCGTCGCAAGATGCCTGCGCCATGGGAACCGCCATCGCAACAACTGCCACTATCGCCCAGATCTGCATCGCTCACCGCGCCATGTTGTTGACTTGGCTGTACATGTCATCCGCCGCTCGAATCACTTTGGAGTTGCTCTCGTAGGCGCGCTGTGCCAGCACCATCTGCACGAAGGCGCCCACCACATCCACATTGGAGTTCTCCAGATAGCCCTGCTGCAGCGTACCCAGTCCCTCGGTTCCCCCCGGGTTGCCCAGAACCGGATCGCCCGAGGAGAGCGTGGCCGTGAAAAGGTTCGACCCCACACTCTCCAGTCCCCCTGGATTCACGAACGTCGCCAGCTGAATCTGCCCCAGTTGCGCCGGATTCTGCTGTCCAGGCAGCGTTGCATTCACCACGCCGTACTGCGTGATCGTCACCGCCGTTGCATTGGACGGGATGGTGACACTGGGCACGACGGAGTCGCCCTGCGCATCCACCAGAGTGCCCTGATTGTTCAGATAGAAATTGCCCGCCCGTGTATAGGCCAGAGTGCCGTCCGGACGCGAGACCTGAAAGAATCCCGTTCCCTGAATCGCAAGATCCAGAGGATTGCTGGTCTGGTTCATGTCGCCCTGCGTCATGATGACCTCACTGGCCGCCGACTTCGTCCCCAGCCCGATCTGGAGTCCGGCAGAAACCGTCTCCTGGCTCTGCGCCGCGCCCGGCGTGACCAGGTTCTGATAGATCATGTCCTGGAACTGGAGCTGCCGCTGGCGAAAACCGACCGTCGACGAATTGGCCAGGTTGTTGGCAATCGTGTCCAGATTCATCTGTTGCGCGCTCATGCCGCTCGCTGCTGTATACAAAGCCCGAATCATCGTTGCTCCTCTCGATTTCCGCTACGGTATGCGCGGCAGATCTTCGCTCGCCGCCTTGTCGAGGTCATTCGAGAACATGGAGACGGCTTTCTCCATCATTTCTGCCTGACGCTGCATCAGTACCAGTTGCAGAGTTCCCTGAATGACATCCTGATTGGAGGCTTCGAGCACTCCCTGATGGATCGCTCCTCCGCCCGCCGCGGGCATGGCGCCGCCGACCGGCGCGTAACGGTTGGCGCCTTCCGCCGTCAGGTTCTCGGGGGAGCTGAATCCGACCACCGCCAGTTTGCCTGCGATCGCCCCGTTCACGGAGATCGCCCCATCCACACCCACCACGATAAGACCGGACGGTGTCCGGATCGGCTGCTGTCGTGCGTCGAGCACCGGCTCACCGGCCTGTGTGGTCAGCCTGCCGTCCTGCGCGCGTTCGAATTGCCCGTCGCGCGTATACCGGACGCCCTGGCGAGTCTGTATGGCGAAAAATCCGTCGCCCTCAATGGCGAGATCCAGCGGGTTGCCAGTCGGCGTCAGGGCCCCCTGGCCGAGGTCGAGACGGCTGCCCCCCAGCACACCGAAGGCATTCACCGTGGTGTTCAGTTGCGAGGCGAGCGCACCTGGGCCGAGAATCGCGGAACGGAAATAGTCTCGCTCTGCCCGATACCCCGCAGTGCCTGCGTTGGCCAGATTCCCCGCGGCAACATCCAGCGCCTGGCCGCGTGCCAGCCAACCAGAGAACGCTGCATAGTAACCGCTGTCCATCGTCGGGCTCCTTGCCTTTCATCCGGTGCAGGATGCCCTCCACAACATGCCAGCGAAGATTAGAACCGGCTTATCCCTGCCGCTGGCAGGTGATCGTGATCTGGAAGCTCTGTTCTTCAAAACGATATCCCTGCTGGATCCGAATGGGGGCACTGTGGCTGAACAGTTCATAGCTGGTTCCGGCCACCACGGTGGGCGTGGACAGGAGACAGCCTGAGGCCAGCAACGGGTCGAACCCCTTCCACGCTCCCGCCACCATGTTGCACACCTCTCCGATTGCGTCCCGCACCATGCCGTCGACTTCCTCCACCGCGATGCCCATCATCTTCCCCGCGATGCGCCTCGCCGCTTTTCCGCTGGTGTTCAGCACCAGGGAGCCGCTGAGCGTCCCCGCCAGGCCGATTACCGCCGAGATCGTCTCCTCCTCGGCGACGTGGGCCATCCCCGCGGGAGTCGGCGTACAGCTCACGCCCATCATGGTGGTGAATACTTCGTCGGTGGCCCGATCCAGAAAGTGTTGCAACTGCGCCAGGTCCACCCGGCCCGGCATAGCGGAATTGAACGATGCGATCGCCTGGCTCATCTCTCCCTTTCTCTGTTCTGTCGCCCGACTCAACTCTGTCTCCCGGACTCAGGCGGGAACCAACAGCGGCAGAACCCGCTCCCGTACCTGGTCCGGTGTGAAGGGCTTGCGGATGTATCCCTGTGCGCCGGCCGCCAGGGCCTCACGCACATGTTCCTCGCCACTCTCGGTGGTAATCATCACCACCGGAGCGCCCTGCGCCAGTCCCCGGCTCTGAATCTGACGCAGGAACTCCAGCCCATCCATATTCGGCATGTTGATATCGGAAACGATCAGATCCGCGCGCTCGCGACTGAGTGCCTCGAGACCCTCCCCTCCGCTTCCCGCTTCCACGACCCTGGTCAGATTCAGGCCCGCCTGACGCAGCGCCCGCTCGACAATCTTCCGCATGACCGAGGAATCGTCGACAATCAGCACCGTGATTCCGGACATAGTGCAGTCCCCTCCCTCCACCCTTATCGGCTGTCTCGGTATTCTCACTATCCCGCGCTGCGCGGCCCCCGCACCGCTCCGGTCCCGAGCGTGGCGAGCATGTCCTCCACCGCAGCCGAAGACGGCAGACCGCCTCGTCTCCTTCCTCGGCGCCAGATCCGCAGCCAGTAATAGTCGTGCACGCGCACCAGCCGCGCCTCCTCGGGCCGGACGCTTTCAATCCATCGCGTCATCGCCCGCACCAGCACCCAGGAGTTGGCCGCCTCCAGATGGCGTGTCACCGCCGGCTGAGTGGAAAAAAGTCGCTGCTGCGCCCTGTGGAATTCAGAGTCCTGCGCGATGCCGGCCGACACGCGCAGTCCCGTCATCCGCTCCAGCGCATAACATAAGCTGCGGTCGACCCGGCCCGCGAACGCCACGTCCAGATGATTCCCGTTTGGAGCCCGTACAGGAAGAGCACCGAACACCTCGGAGAGAAAGTGCGGCAGCACAGCCGCCACCTCGGCGGGCTCAAACGCGGCCAGCGAAAATACCGGGCAGTTCCACTGTGCACTCAGCGCTCGGGTCAGCACCGACTCGGAGAGCACCCCGCTGCGCAGCAGCCATTCTCCCAGCCGGCTCGCCTCTCCGGCCGTAGCTTCTTTCCGCTGTTCCTCCAGTGCGGCGTGCAGCTGCCCGGACGTGATCTCTCCCTGTTCGACCAGCATCAATCCCATCGGCACGCGATGGGCCCACGGCACAAAAGGTGTGTCCCTGCCGTCCATCTCGCGGCGCACCGCGCTGGCCACCAGTTCCTCGAGGCACTTCTCCGAACAGGCCCACCGCCCCTCAAAGAGCGGGATCCTGCGGCTGCGCCACAGCCGGATCCATCCGGTTGCGCACCGTGGATTGCCGCAACGCGGAAACAAGGAACCCCCGGGGGCCAGGGGCGCCGGCGTTGCGTGATCCGGCTCCTGGGTGGAGGGTCGGGTTACCAGAGACATCGAATGCTCTCCAGGCGCCGTATCGGCTCCGCTACTTCCGTCACCCGTAAACCGAAATTCCCGTTCACCAGCACCACCTCCCCGCGCGCCACGATCCGATCTCCCACGATCAGATCCACGGGGTCGGCTACCTGCCGATCCAGCTCGACCACGTCGCCCGGCCCGAGCTCGAGCAGCTCCTTCAGTTCCATCTCGCGCGAGCCGAAACGGACCGCAGCGTCCAGCTCCACTTCAAGCAGCAGATCGAAATTTCCCGCCGTGCGCTGGGGCTGCGGGCCTGGAGATACGGGCAGGGGTGCAGAAGGTGGGGCAATCGCAGGTGAGGGCCGGATCTCGGCGGCTGGTTCGCTGTCGATTGCACCCGAAGCCATCTCGCCGGCTACGGTCAACCCCACGTTCACCTGTCCCAGGCGCAGAAGCCAGGGTTCCCCGGCCCCCTCCGGCGCTGGAAGTGGAGAGGCCTGGCCACCGAGCCCGGCCGCAACGCTGGCGAGGATTCCCGACCACAACTCGCGCACCATTGCGGCATCGGCCTGGCCGGCTTCGATGACCCGCGCTTCAATCAGGAATGCCTCGATCCCGCCGGCATCGACGGCCAGAGCCAGCCTCGTTCCCGGCGCCGTAATGACGTCGCAGAGGCTCGCTCCGGGCTCCGGCCCTGCGTCGGTTGCCGTGATCGTGAGGGGTTGGCCCAGTTCCCGGGCCATCTCTCTTTCGAGCCGTTGGATCCAACCCTGCAGTTCGCTCATTGCAGGGTCCCCGGCGGCGCGAGAAGCTGCGCCGCCCGATGATCGTCCTTGCCCACGGGAGAGGCCGAAAACAGGCTCACTCCGCCGGCACGAAACCGGGCGTGGGTGCGTGACGCCGGCAGTTCGAACTCGAGAACGGTGCCTGGGCGCAGCCCGCCCAGCGCGGCCGCCGGCACCCGCACCGGAGGCAGCCACAGAGCAGTTCCCGTTCGGCAGGCGCCGACCAGGCGTCGCATCTGCTGCCGCGTCTCCCCGGTATGCCGCCGCTGACGCGATTTTTCGCCCGCCAGCCGTCGCAGAATCGTATTCGAGGCGACGGCGGGAAAGGCCAGATTCAGCAGCCCGCTCGTCTCCCCGAGGCGCAGTTCAAAGCTCAGGCACAGGGTCTTTTCCGAGACGGGAATCAGCCGTGGCGTCTGCGTCTGCATCTGCCTCTTCTCGAAACTGAAGCTGAGCCCCACCGGCTGCCAGGCCGTGGTCAGCTCGCGACAGATCGCTTCGACCACCCCGGAGAGGATTGCCTCCTCGATGTCGGTCAGTTCCCGCGGTTCGCTCGGATTTCCCTCCCCGCCCAGCAGCAGATCGATGATCGGTGGCGCCGTGGTCAGATCCATCTGCAGCACGGAGGTGGCCCGCAGCGGATCGAGCCGCACTGAGCAGACATAGGCCAGCTCGGGAATCCGCAGCAGAAATTCGCTGAAGGGAATCTGCTCGGCCGAAACCAGGCTCACCTGCACACGGCTTCGGAACCATGCCCCCAGGTGGTGGGTCAGGTTGCGAGCGAAAATATCGTTGATCATACTAATGGCCCGCAGCTGCTCATTCGAGATTTGTCCGGAGCGCGAGAAACTCCACGGCAGCACCCGGCTGCGATGGGTCTCCGGCGCCGCCTGGGTGCGCGACCGCGCGGCCTGAAACAACGCGTCGATCTCCTCCTGGCCGAGTTCTTTCTCCATCGCCAACGGTGGCCTACTTTCGTCCCCGTGCCAGATCCTGCAGATGCACGCGCAGATGGGCGACGGCGGAAGAATGAATCTGTGAGACGCGCGATTCGACCACTCCCAGCGCGAGGCCGATCTCCTTCATGGTCATCTCCTCGTAGTAGTAGAGGGTCACCACCAGCCGTTCGCGCTCGGGAAGCTGCTCGATGGCCGCCGCCAGACGCTCCCGCATCTCCCCGCGCAGGCAGCGAAAGAGCGGATCATCGTCCTCGGCGGCGTTGGGGACGTAGGCCAGCTCTTCCTCGCCCGAGTCTTCGGAGCGTTCCAGATGCAGCGTGCCGATTTCGAGTCCCTTGAGCTCTCCCAGCAGTTGCTGATAAGCGTCCAGCTCCAGTCCCAGCTCCCGTGCAACCTCCGGCTCCGAGGGCGCCCGGCCAGAGCGCGCCGTCAGCTGTCGTATTGCCTCTTCGACTGCACGGCCCTTGCGGCGCAGGTCGCGCGGGCTCCAGTCCAGCGTCCGCAGGCTGTCCAGAATCGCCCCGCGGATCCGAAACTGTGCATAGCTGCGGAACTGCACCTTCTTGCCGGGGTCAAACTTACGAAAGGCATCGAGCAAACCGACCGTTCCGGCACTGACCAGATCCTCCATATCCACATGCTGCGGCAGGCGCTCGTGGATGCGGCGCGCAATCCAGCGAACCGCCGGCATGTGCTCCAGCATGATCCGCTCTCGTTCCTCCTCGGTGAGCGAAGACCCTCCGCCAGTCCCCGCATTGGCTGTCGTCGCTCCACTGCTGCCCTTCCCGGGCCGCTGGGACGGTCTCCATGCCTCTGCCGTCTGACCTGCGTATTCCATGGCGTTCCTTTCCCGGCCTGCGCCTGCCTTGCCGGTTTCGCTCCCACCGGGACGTTTCCGCCCGCCGCACTTCCTGCGCTCAGACTCCCGGCTGCCGCACTACACCCACGGCACGCACCGGCATCTCCGGCGGGATCTCCCCAGGAGAAATCACCGTCAGACGCGGCAGAACAGGCTCCAGCCACCGCCTGAGGTGATACCGCGCCGGACTCGCACAGAGGAGCACGGGCTGGGCCGTTGCCGACGCCGCTCCGATAAGAGTTTTCAAAGAATCCGCGATCCTCTTCAGAATCGGTGTGTTCCCGCCGCTGAGCTGGCGCACCGAAGCTTCCGGGGAGACCAGAGCGACAAGTTCCTCCTCCAGAGCCGGATCCAGGGCGATCACGCGCAGGGTCCCGTCGGCGTCGACCAGGGATTGGGTCAGCCGTCGCCCCAGCGGCTGGCGTGCTGCCTCGACCAGCGCCGGCAGAGTCCGGCTTTGTCCCGTTGTCTCGACCAGCGCCTCCAGAATCGTTCCAAGATCGCGAATCGAGACCCTCTCCCGCAGCAACTGCTGCAGCACCTTCTGGACTTCTCCCAGCGAGAGCACTTTCGGAACCAGTTCCTCCACCAGTTTCGGGTGGCTCTCCGCCAGCGAATCGAGCAGCCGCTTCGTCTCTGCTCTGCCCAGCAGCTCATGGGCATGCCTGCGGATCAGCTCGGCCAGATGCGTCCCGATCAGCGTTCCCTGATCGACCACCGAATACCCGGCCGCCAGAGCTTCCTCCTCGACGGCCGGCTGAATCCAGCGCGCCGGGGCCCCGTAGGCAGGCTCCCGTGTTTCTTTGCCGCCCAGCGGACGCGGACGCGCTTCAGTCGACACGGCCAGCAGGCAATTGCCCTCCGTCTGCCAGCGCCCGATCTCGAGCCCCCGCAGCGAGACAACATACTCCCGCGCCTTCAGACGCAGGTTGTCGGAGATATGCACGGGCGGAATCAGGAACCCCAGCTCCTGAGCCAGATGCCGCCGCAGGGTTTTCACCCGGCCCAGCATCTGGCCGCCCTGCTTCTCGTCCACCAGAGGAATCAGCTGGAACCCGATTTCGAGGCTCAGATCGTCGAGCTTCAGCGTGGGCGCCAGGGCTTCCGGCTTGTCCAGTGCCTTCTTCCCGGGTTCGGCCTCGGGTGCCGCTGCCTCCTGCTTCGCCACACGCATTCCCAGGTAGCCGAGGCCGACTGCGGGCAGCAGAAACACCAGTTTCGGCAGGCCGGGGATGAGGCACAGCGCCCCCAAAACGCCGCTGGCGATATAGAGCGTGGTCCCCTTGCCCAGCAACTGCGACCCCAGTTCCGTCGTGAGTTGTCCGGACGAGGAGGCGCGCGTCAGCACCATGCCTCCGGCCACCGACACCAGCAGCGACGGGATCATCGTCACCAGTCCATCGCCCACCGTCAGGATCGTGTAGGTTCTGACGGCCTCGCTCAGTGCGATCCCCTGCTGCAGCGTGCCGATCAGCAGGCCCGCGACGATGTTGATCGCCGTGATCAGGATCGTGGCCAGCGAGTCCCGCTGATTGAAGCGGGCCGCTCCGTCCATTGCACCGTAGAACTCTGCCTCCTGCGCGATGGCCTGGCGCCGCTGGCGTGCCGTCGCTTCGTCGATCAGGCCGGCATTCATGTCGGCGTCGATCGCCATCTGCTTCCCCGGCAGCGCGTCGAGGGTAAAGCGAGCCGTGACCTCGGCCGTGCGCACCGCGCCGTGGCTCACCACCAGAAACTGAATCGCGATCAGGGCCAGAAACAGAACGAAACCGACAACATAGTTCCCGCCCACAACAAACTGCCCGAACGCCTCGATCACCTGCCCGGCCGCCGCTGTCCCCTCGGCCCCGTGCAGCAGGATGCGCCGGCTGGAGGCGATGTTCAGCGAAAGCCGAAACAGGGTCAGCAGCAGAAGCAGGGTCGGAAATACCGAGAAGTCCACGGCACGCCGCAATTGCACGGCGGTCAGGAACACCAGGATCGACGCGGCCATCGAACAAGCCAGCAGCAGGTCCATAACGATGGCCGGTACCGGCACCACCATCACGAACAGCACACTGATCGCAGCCACGGGCAGGACCAGGTTACGCAGCGCTTTCGTTCGTCCTCCTGGCGCTCCCGCACTCAGAGCCATCGTTCCGGCGCTCATCGCCTTGTCCTCCTCTTCATCTCCGCGCTCTTCCGGCATCACCTGCATGCGCGCGTGCGCGCGCCGCCGCCTCGGCCTGTTCGCGCCGCACGCGCTCCTCTACCTCACGGCGGTAGAGCCACGCCAGAATCGCAGCCACCGCCGCGTACAACTCGTACGGAATCCCCTGCCCCGGCTCGACCTGGCGATAGAGAGAGCGCGCCAGGGGAGGATTTTCGACAATCGGAACTCCCGCCCACTGCGCCTCTTCCCGAATCTGCGCCGCCAGCAGGTCGCGCCCCTTGGCCAGCACGCGCGGCGGCTCCATGGTCTCGAAGTCGAAGCTGAGCGCTACCGCGTAGTGGGTCGGATTGGTCACCACCACCGAGGCCCGGGCGATGTCGGCCTTCAGCTGACGTCGCCGCAACTGCCGTCGCAAACCGCGAATGCGCGCTTTCACCTGCGGGCTGCCTTCGGTCTCCTTGTACTCGTCGCGCACATCCTGCTTCGACATGCGGAGGCGTTCCTCCCGGCTCCGCCACTCCATCAGGTAATCCACCCCGGCCCACGCCAGGAAGACCCAGGCCCCATCGACCAGCAGGTTGTACATTTCGGCAAACAGATCGGGGTACTGCTCCGCGCTCATGGGCGGAATCGCGGTCTGGGCTTCGATGGCGTGCACGGCAAAAAAGCCCAGAGCCAGAATGGGCACCAGCGACTTTCCCAGGCGACCGGCAGCGCGCAGCGAGAAGATGTTCTTTGCGTTCTCTGCAGGATTGACCCGCTCGGGCTTCGGAGACAGAGCATCGAAGTTCAGCGTCCAGCCGCCCCCCTGAGCCATGCCGGCTGCTAAAGCGGCTCCCAGAGAGACCAGAAAGAGCACTCCGACCGGCTCCAGCGCTTTGACGAAGATCCCACGGATCACCAGGGCTGTCTCGACTCCTGAGACACGGTCCCAGGACGCAGGTTGCCCCACCGACAGCAACGCTCGATAAACGCCCCCCCAGCTGGCCACCCACTTCGGCGCCATTCCGCCCAGCGCATACGCCACCGCCAGCATCGACACCGCCGCCATCAGCTCCCGGCTATGCGCACGATCGCCCTTTTCCGCCGCCTTCTGCCGCTGCCGTGGCGTGGCCTTTTCTGTCCGATCGCTTGCCACGGCTACGCCGTCCCCGCGGAACCCAGCAAACGTCCCGCATCGTCCAGCAGCGCAGCAAAATGCCCTTCGATCCAATGAGGCCAAAGAGCCAGCGATCCAATCAGCACGCCGTAGCCGAGCAGCGTCTTCAACGGGACGTCGATGACCATCACCGGCAACTGCGGTGCAATCTTCCCGCAAAGCGCCACCGCCATCTCCGCCAGCAGCGTCGCGGCCATCACCGGCGCGGACAACTGCAGCGCCGCGGCGAAGATTCCCCCTGCCATGGTCACCAGCGCCCATCCCGCCCGCGGATCGAGGGTCACCGTGCCCACCGGCGCCGTAGCAAAGGTTCTCAGCAGCGCGGCCAGCATTGTGCGGTGAAGCCCGGCTCCGAGGACCACCAGCGTTCCCAGCAAACCGAACATCTGCCCCATCAGAGGTGTCTGCACCGGCGAATTCGGATCCATCACGTTCACCAGCGAAAAGCTGAACTGGAACCCGATCACCTGGCCGGCAAATTCCAGGGACTCAAACAGCAGGGACAACGTCAGGCCGAAGACCAGTCCCACGCTCAGCTCTCCGAGCACCGGCAGAATCCCGAGTTCGACATGCGCGTGGGGAAAGGCGGCCACCACCGGTGCCACCAGAAACGACAATGACAACACGAACCCGGCCTTGATGCGCGGCGGGATCGCCTCGGAGGAGAAGACCGGCGCAAAGACCATCAGACCGCTGATCCGCACCAGCACCAGAGTCATCGCCTCCAGTGCCTGCTCCCAGTGGCCCTCCGCCCCCGGCATCGCCATGGCTCAGCCCTGCCCGAGGAAGCGATGGAAGTCGGCAAAGAGCCCGGTTGTATAGCTCATCAGACGCCCCAGATACCAGGGCAGCGCCGCGAGCAGCAGCCCGACGACGACCAGCAGCCGCGGGACAGTCGCAATCGTCTGGTCCTGCAGCGAGGTGAGCGTCTGCAGCAGGCTGATGAGAAAACTCGTTACGCAGGCCGCCAGCAGGACAGGCGCTCCCAGTATCAACGCCTCCCGCAACAGATGCCGCATCAGTTCTGCCGCCTCATCCGGTCCCATCCGCGTCCTCCCTAAAAGCTCTTCAGCAGCGACCCGGCGAGCAGATTCCACCCGTCGACCATCACGAACAGCAGGATCTTCAGCGGCGTCGAGATCACCACTGGCGGCAGCTGATACATGCCGATCGAAGTCGTGATCGACGCCACGACCATGTCCACCAGAAGGAAAGGCAGAAACAGGACCGCGCCGATTTCGAATCCTGCCTTCAGTTCGCTGAGAATGTAGGCCGGCACCACAACCCGCAGCGGCAGATCGTCCGGCTTTCCCGGCCGGCTGGTCATGGACGCGGAAGCGAACAGGGCCAGATCTTTCTCGCGCGCATAGCGCAGCATGAAGACCTTGGGCGGTTCCGCTCCACGCTCGATCGCATCCCAACCGGAGATCTGTCCAGCCCGAAAGGGCTCCACCGCCTGCTGATCCACCTGGACCAGGACCGGCTGCATCAGGAACCACGTCATCATCAGGCCCAGCCCGAGCAGCACCTGATTCGAGGGCGCCGTCTGCGTTCCCAGCGCCTGACGCAGGAAGTGAAACACGATCAGCAGCCGCACCATCGGCGTCATGGACAGCAGAATCGCCGGCAGCAGCGTCAGGATCGTCAGCGCGAAGACAATCGTCCAGGGAACCGAATTGTTGTTGCCGAGCTGACCCGGCAAATCAAGGCCGGGCAGCCCGTTTGGCGCCCGGGCGGCAGCCACCAGCAACAGGTTCACTGCGCCGGCTCCCGTTTCCGGCGGCGAGGCATCGGCACTTCCATGATCGGCGTGATCACCTCGCTGCCCATCGCCAGCAGCACGCTTTTGCCACGGCAGTTCACCAGCACCAGGGACTTCTTCGGCCCGAGGTTCAGCCGGCCTTCGAGGCGAATCGGGATCTCTCCAGCCGTCGGTAGGCTCATCAGGCGCCGCAGCCAGAGTCCCAGCCGCATCGTCCAGCTGAAACGCGGCATCGGCGTGCTTCCATCGAAAACCGGACTCAGCACCATGCCCATGTTTCGCTTCCCTCTTCCGCGCGGTTCTTCCGCCAGTCGCAACGTCTCCACCGTCTGCCTCACTTTCGGAAACTCCTATGCCAGTCGCGTCACCCGTACCGCGAGCCGCTGATCCAAAACCTCGAATTCCGACCAAAGCAGCAGTGCGCCGCCACAACGAATCGGCACATCCTGCGTGTGCTCATGCACGGTCTCCACGACCGTTCCCTTTTCCATCGATAAGAGATCCTGAACGCGAAAGGCATGGACCTTCACCATCACATGCAGCTGCATCGGCAGCCTCTCGAGGCGTGTGTCCTCGTTCGTCATGTCCTGCGCCGGCATTTCCTCGCCGCTCTCGCGCACAGCCAGAGCGGTTTTCACCGGAACCGGCGTTCCCATTGGATTCGCGGGCGCATCTGCGCCACCCGCCCCCGCCCCCGCCCCCCCCGGAGGCACAGCGAACCCAGGGGGGGCGCTCCCATGGCGGTTGGATTCGTTGTTTCCCGGTTCTCTGTCACCGTCGGCATCGCACTGCCGTCGTGAGCGTGCCAATGCCCGCAATCAGGACAGAAACATTAGAGCCCTCTTATCCTGCCCGCGGTCCCGCCCGGTTTCCTGCAGGCACGGTTCCATGCGGACGGGCCGAGACCCGGATCAAACCGCCGCCCGGCCTCCCAGCGTGAACCAGAATGTCGCGCCCTTCTCCACCGCGCCCTCGGCCCAGATTCGGCCCCCATGTCGCGCCAGAATCCGCTGCACGGTCGCCAGGCCGATCCCTGTACCGGGAAAATCACCTCGGCTGTGCAGCCGGTGGAACGGCTGAAAGAGCTGGTCGCTCAGCTTCGGATCGAACCCCGCCCCATCGTCCCGCACGTAATACACCGTCTCGCCTCGACGGTTGACAGCCCCAAACTCAATGCAGGCCTGGTCGTGCTTCGAGGTGTACTTCCAGGAGTTGCGCAGCAGATTATCCAGCGCCACCCGCATCAGGCCTTCATCTGCCTCCAGCGGCGGCACCTGCGCGATCATGAACTCCGCGCGCCGCGCGGGGTCGCCGCGTTTCAGATCGGCGGCGATCCGCTTCACGATGCCCGTCAGGTCCACGCGCTCCTTCTTCAGCGGCGCCGTGCTCGCTCGCGACAAATGCAGCAGATCGTCGATCAGCAACGCCATGCCGCTGGTCGTCTGGCGCATTTGGTCCAGAAGCGCCGCACGTTCTCCCTCATCCCCGCGATCCGGCCCGGCAAGGAGAAACGTCATACCCTGGATTGCATCCAGCGGCCCGCGCAGATCGTGCGCCACCATGTAGGAAAAGGCCTCCAGCTCGCGATTCGCCGCACGCAGAGCCGCCGTGCGCTCCTCTACGCGCGCCTCCAGTTCTTCACGAGCGCGGGTCAACGCGGCGTCCCGCTCCTGGATCTGCGTCAGCATCTGATTGAATGCCTCCACCAGCACGGCCACTTCATCTCCGTCCGGAGGCGGCTCCGCCCGCACCGAGTAGTCCCGCTCCCGCGAAACCCGCCGCGCCGTTTCCGCCAGCGCCACCATGGGTCGCGCCACCAGCCTCCGCGCCGTCGCACTGATGAGGACACCGGCGACCATACAGATCAACAACACGCCCAGCGCAATCAGCAGATACTGCCGGGCCCGCCGGCCCGTTTCGGTCAACTCGGCCGCGATATAGACGGTGCCGACCGGTTTACCCTGGAAGATAATTCGATGTGCCAGCAAGACCTGGCTTCCGTTCACCCAATCCTGGTCAGTCTTCCCCGCACCCAGCGGCTTCACGGTTGGAGCCTTCACGTTCGCCGATCTCGCGTACTCGGCAAAGGTCGAGCCATCGTTCGCCACCAGCGAGGCGGACACGACGTCCGGCGAATGCGAGAGAGCTTCAAGCGTCTCCGCCGCGCTCTGCTGATCGTCAAAGATGAGCGCCGTAACGCTGTTTGTACCTACAATTTGCGCAGATGTCCTGAGGTTGCGGATCAGATTTTGCCGAAACGAAATCGCGTCGTAGAAAAAAAATGCCAATACGGCCAGCACCAGCACAATGGCGCTCACCGTCACATTCATCCACATCAGCTTGGCCGAGATCGACCGGGAGCGAGCGGTCATGGCGCGCCTCCCGTCCCGGGATTCCCTGTCACCGTCACCGCCACCTTCAGCAATTCCGAGCTCAGATTCATTCGGTGCCGGCTGCATGCATCCAGATTCACCGAGAAACGTACGTGGTCCCCGACCAGAACAAACTGCACCGCGCCACCCAGCGCCAGAAAATCCGGGCTGTCGCCGACCGTCAAAATCGGTTTGGCCTTTGCTGCAGCGAGAAAGCTCTCCTCGCGGTCCCGCCCTGTCGCTCCTACAAACAGGATCGAGCAGGCCCCCACGCCGTCCGGCGTATCCAGGTTGCGTTCCTGGACCGGCCGCCCACCGATCTCCTCGCCAGTGACCAGGCGGGAAACCGTCAGCCCGAAACTATCCGCTTCCGCGACACAAAGAACAATTGGACCGTGATCCACCCCCTGCGGCCAGCGCACGAACTTTCCAAAGTTGTAAAGGTACGCCGCCTGGACCTCGTCGCGGGTTGGCCTCTGCGCCCATCCCTCCTGCTGTGCGGCAGTCAGAAATACCGCCGGCACGATAATCGCACCGATGGCCGACATTCTGGCAGCCCACAAACAGCCGCGCCGGACCGCATGCTTCGCTCCCAACCCCCGCAGCCTCCCTTGCTACAGTTCAGATCTGGCTCGCCGAACGAATCCGCAATCCTTCCGGCTTTACGGATTCCAGACGATCTGGCCGTAAACACTGCGCCGAATCCCGACTGCCGGCCCAGGATCGTAGGAAAACTCCACATGATGCGGTTGCAACAGGTTCTGAGCCCCGGCTGTCAGTTGAAGATGATGGCCGATCCTCCACTGTACCGTCGTATTCCCCGTCCAGTAAGACCCAACATGGATACCAGGCAGAGCGCTTACGTACCGCGCCTGTACATCGACCATCACCTTTTTAGGAAGATCGAACCCGGTATCGATTTGCGCTTGGTGCGTCGGGCTCGAACCCTGCACGCCAGGCGCGCTGCCGATATCCCGTGAGTTGGTTCCCTTCTTCACATGCATTTCGAGAAACGTATACGAACCACCTACCCGCCACCACGGCTCCGGACGCCACTCGGGCGCGATCTCCCCTCCCGACGTGGACGCCACCAGCCCGTTTCCGAACTGTGCCGGGATCAGCACATGAGTCGGTGCCGGATTGGCCTCAATCACCACCGGCCCCGTCAGGTCTTCGCTGAAAAGATCGCCGTAATGGTTGTAAAAGCTGGCGATGTCCACATACACGTTCGACCCGGCGAGGGTGCGGTATCCAACTTCATAACCGTTCAGTTGCTCCGACCTGAAGTTCGGATTGGCGCTGAAACGCGCAAATAACGGCAACCCGTTCGACGCCGTTCCCAGATAACTCGACAGATTGAAATCGCGCTCCACGTCGGCCGGCGTTCGCACCGCATGCGTGTAGGCTCCCCACAGGGTCTGCGCCGCCCTCGGCCTGTACAGCAGCCGCACGCTCGGTTCCGCCAGGACCCCCGTGTAGTTCGTCTTTAGCACCTTCGTTCCGGCCGTCAGCCACAGCCGATTGGGCGCCAGCGCAATCTCGTCCTGAATAAATCCCTGGTAAAGCTGGTCGGTCCTCCGCGACGGGGTGAACGTGAGTCCGGAGACCACCTCGACCTCGCTTCCGTGGCTGGCGCGCACCGTGCCGCCCCACGATATCTCCTGGCGCCGCAGCGGCAGCCGATCGATAAAATCTACATCCACGGTATTGCGAATGTCGCCGAAGTTCAGCTCGTTCCGGGTGTCGTGCGCATAATACGCGTCCACCTCAAGATCCTTGCCCTCGCCCTCAACCCGCCGCCAGCTCCACAGCAGATTCCCGCCATACAGCCAGGCATCGCCGCTCTTCTCGTAGTTCGCTGGCGGACTATAGGTAGACTCCGTCACCCGCTCCCCGAAATCCTGCCCGTAAACGTCACCCTGCAGGCGCCATGCGTCGCGGCCCTTGCCGTCCCAGTCCATCCGGAACCCGCCCTGGCCGCTGCGCCAGTCATCGTAGCTATTCCCATCGGCATGGTATTCGGGCGACCACCCGAATCCCTTCACGTACACGCGCCAGTCCAGCCCTCTGCCGTTCCCTGAGCCGTAGCGGAGCCCGCCGAAAACCCGCTCGACATTGCCCGCGGCCACCGATCCGGTTGCACCATGCGTCTCTTTTGCATTCTTCGTAATGATGTTGATCACGCCGTTGACCGCATTCGGTCCCCAGATCGTGCCGCCTGGACCGCGGATCACTTCAATGCGATCCACATCTTCGAGAAATGTGTCCTGCGTCTCCCAGTACGTGCCCGCCGTAAACGGGGTGTACACCGTGCGGCCGTCAATCAACACCAGCACCGATCGCGACAGCCGGCTGTTGAATCCACGGATCCCGATCGCGTACTCGTCGCTGGTGATGCGCGCTACCTCCACCCCGGGCGCCAGCCGCAGCGCCTCCGGGATGTTCGTTGCCCCCGAACGCCGGATGTCGTCCTGCGTGATCACGAAAATCGCCGCCGGCGTCCGCCAAACTTCCTCCGGCTCCTTCGATACCGTGGTCACCTCGACATTCCCCAGTTGTTCCAGGGACATCGTCTTCAGCTGCTTGCCCCCCGCGGGGGGGCCCGCGGAAGGAGACAGCGGTCCCGATGCGTGAACCTGCGTCCACGCCAGCCCCGCGATCAAGAGAACCCGATACGTCTCCCGCCACCTGACAACCAAAGCCTGTATCCGCCCCGACGCGAGCATTCAGGTCTTATCCCACGCCCGCTGATGATTTTTTCGAAGCATGTCCACCGCCCCGGGGAAAGTCCGGTGCATCGCCGCGCCGTTTTGAGATGCAATCACCTCATTTTCAGGTTGCCTCCGCGCAGGGAGACAGGCGAGCCTTTCCTCCGCCTGCCGCTCCCTCCCCCCCGGACCCACGGTCTGGCGCATCGACCCCACCATCATCGGTATCGCCCCTTTTGGTAACCCGCGCGGTGCAATTCCGTGCCGCATGCATCTCGCTCCACGAACCAACTCTCCCGCAGTTCGGAGTACACTGCTTTGTCCCCCGTGCATCCGGAACACCGGCTCGTTCATGAACGACCGCTTGCGCCGGAATTCAGCACGCGGTGCAGGAGGTGACGCAATGAAACTGGCCAATCGACTCGCTCTCGTTCTCACGACGTCAGTCTTTACCGCAGCGCTGATGGGATGTGCACGGCATAGCAGTGCTGAGCACTTCTATCTCGTCACCGCCAACACCAAGCTGGCTTACTGGCAGTCCGCTGCCGCCGGCCTCGACAAAATCTCCAAACAATACGACGTCCACGCCGACATGCAGGGCCCCCCGGGCTTCGACCCCCGGGACGAACTGACGGAGTTCCGCTCCATCGTCGCAAAAAAACCCAGCGGGATCCTCGTCTCCGTCGCTGACGAAAAGCTGATGCAGCCCGCCATCGACGATGCCCTTAACGCCGGCATTCCCGTCATCACTGTCGACTCCGATGCGCCCAGCAGCAAGCGCCTCTACTTCATCGGCACCAACAACCGCCAGGCAGGACACCTCGGCGGTCACGAACTCGTCGAGAAGCTGGGCGGCAAAGGGAACGTCGTCTTCTTTACCAATCCAGGCCAGCCCAACCTCGATGAGCGCCTCAACGGCTACAAAGACATCATCGCTACCTCACCCGATATCCATATCAAGGAAGTCGTCGACCTCAAGGGCCAGAGCACAACCGCCTTCGATTACACCCAGCATGCCCTGCCCCTCACCGGGAAGGATCGCGTCGACGCCTTCGTATGCCTCGAAGCCTCGGCCGGCCCCGAAGTGGGTGAGGTCCTGCGCCGCAATAACGCGAAGGATCGCGTCGTGATCGCCATGGATCTCAATACGGATACGCTGCAGGACGTCAAAGAGGGTTACATTGCCGCTACCCTTGCCCAAAAACCCTTCACGATGGCGTACTTCGGGGTCCAGATGCTCGACCTGCTCTATCACAACTCGCTGCCATCGCTGACAAAGAACTACTCTCTCGATCCGTCGTCGCCGATCCCTGCGTTCATCGACACCGGTTCGACCCTCGTCGATCAAAGCAACGTCGACCAGTTCATCCAGGCCCAGAAGACAGGTGCGACGCAGTAAGCGAACCGCTCAGAGCGCGTTCTGCAGATAACGCTCCCGCGCGCGGCACAGCTCCTCTTCCTGCTCCTGCTCGAGAGTGTTGTAGCCGCCCAACTGCTGTGCCGCCAGACGGATCTGCGCCACGTGCTCCAGCGTTTCCATCTTCTGGAACGCAGTGAACAGCGTCGTTCCGCAAGCCACTGCCCCGTGGTTGGCCAGCAGGATCGTGTCGTAGCCTGGAATCAGAGGCCGCAGACTCGCGGCCACCTCGTCGGTCCCGGTGGTCGCGTAGCGTGCCAGGGGCACGGGGCCCAGGGTCATGGCCGCTTCCTGGCAGATCAGCTCGTCCAGCGCCCATCCCGCACAGGCGAACGCGGTTGCCACCGGGGGGTGCGCGTGAATCACGGCCTGCACGTCGTGGCGCTCACGATAGAAGGCCAGGTGCATTCCCAGTTCACTCGTCGCTCGGCGGTCGCCATGGATCTGGCGCCCGTCCAGATCCACCACCACCATGTCCCGGCTCCGCAGCAGATATTTGCTGGCGCCGGTCGGCGTGACCAGCAGGCGCTCCTCATCCAGACGCACCGACAAATTGCCCGACGTCGCCGGCATATAGCCCAGGCGGTAGAGCCATCTCCCGTACCGAACCAGCTCCCGCCGGAGTTCCTCCTCGCTTTGGAGGTTCGCCCTCGTCATCCTCTCTCCACTGTCCTGGATCGACGCAGATTCGGTTCTCTTCCCTCGATCGGCCTGGATCAAGGCCCACGTGTGCATCACTTCAGACTTTTTCATCAGATCTCTCCGCAGCAGCCATAGGGAGCTGCCGATCAGGGCCCCGAAACCGGCGCCTTGCCCACCACCGGGGAACACTCCTCGTACGGTGGGGGATCAGATCAGCAACGGAGTCGCTGCATGCTCGTGGGATCGATAAAAAGAAGGCTCGCGTACTGCGGTCCATCCGGCGGCAAGCAGGAACTCCTGCCATCCGCTCAGGATCCGGCCCAGCCGTTGCCGCAGCGCCAGCAGTAAACGCACCCGCTGCCGGCTGTGCTGGGCTCGCAGCAGCGCAAGACAGAGACAGATCACAATCATGAAAAGCCCGAATTCGAAATCCTGGCCGCCGTGCAGAAATCCGTCCCACGTCCACAGGTGCTGCGTCAGCGGCATCGTGATCAGTTCGACGGCCACCAGCAGCAGGAGCAGACGGCTCCACCGCGCGCACACCTCTGCCGCATTCGCTGCGATGCAGGGAGCAAGCCATCTGTAAAGAGATTCCTGAATCAAACAACCTCTCTCAACAGAATTTTAGACGCTCGCGATTGCGATTCGCAGCGATCTGGATCACACCTCAGTAAATCCTGACGGGTACGGTATTTTGTTACTCCACCCGTAAAGCCGTCATCGGCTCCACACTCGCCGCGCGCTGCGCCGGGATCACCGCCGCCAAAAACGCAGCGATCGCCAGAATCACCGTCGTTGCGATCAGCACCACCGGGTCCCACGTCTTCACGTTGTACAGCATGCTCGACATGAAGCGCCCACCCACGATCGCCGCCGGCATTCCGATGGCCAGCCCGATCCCCGCCTGCAGAAATGCGCTCCGCAACACCATCTGCAGGATTCCGCCTCGATCCGCGCCCAGCGCCATGCGGATGCCGATCTCGCTCGTCCGCTGCGCCACCGCGTAGGCCGTTACGCCGTACAGTCCGATCGCTGCCAGAGTCAACGCCAGCAGCCCGAAGACCGTCGTCAGCTGCACCAGGATCTCCTGCTGACTAAAGTCGTTCTGCACCTGGGTTGCAAAGCTCTCAAACTGAATCATCGTCAGGTTCGGATTGATCTGATTCAGCGCCCGCCGTACCTGCGCCTCCAGTTCCGGCACATATCCCGCGGTCTGAATCTCCACCGCACTCATCTCCAGGTGCGATACATCCTCGAACATCGTTTCCGATACATCGTCGTACTTCGCCCACTGCAGGGACGGCAGAAAAAACATCGGCCGCATATGGCTCGTAGGATCCCAGTACTGTGTGTCCTCGGTGATCCCAACGATGGTGAAGTTGCCCGCGTACTTCTGGTCGAGGTCGCCGAAATGGTGTCCGAGCGCGTCCCCATTCTTAAAAAAGTGCTTCGCGAACGTCTGGTTCACCACCGCCACCTGCTGGCTCGAACCCGTATCCTGCTCCGTAATCCCACGCCCGGCGATAATCTTCGTCCCGATATTGTCGAAATAGCCGGCGCTCACCCGATCCCACGATGCCCCATTGAAATTGCTGCCCGGCGCGGGCGGAGCCTGCCCCTCGATGAACACACCCTCGCCCCAGTTGTCCCCCTCCATCGGACTGTAGAGCGAGTAGGTCACCTCTTTCACTCCCGGAATTGCCGCCAGCGAGTCGTGCAGCTGCCGAAAGAACACATCCGCCTGGTTTGCTTTGTAACCGGCCATCTGCGGATCGATGTGCAGGATGTACCGGTTCTGCGTTTCAAACCCAAAATGCTGGTGCTGCAAATTGGTCAGACTCCGGATCAGCAGTCCTGCTGCGCAAAGCAACGCCAGAGAAACCGCCGCCTGCATCACCACCAGAATCTTCTGCGTCCACAAGCCACCGCGCTTCGTCGAGCGATTGGCGCCCCGCAGCGCGTCGATGGGATCCGCATGCGCCGTCATCCACGCCGGAGCCGTGCCGAACAAGATCCCCGTCACCAGCGACAATCCAAAGGCAAAGCCCAGCACCGGCAGCGAAGGTGCCGCATCGATCGGCAGGTAGCTCTTCCCCGCCACCATGTGGACCAGCAGCCGCGCACCTCCATAGGCCACCGCAATCCCGGCCACGCCCCCCATGGTCGCCAGCACGAC
The DNA here is from genome assembly GCA_963796895.1 of uncultured Acidobacteriaceae bacterium. GTDB lineage: Bacteria > Acidobacteriota > Terriglobia > Terriglobales > Acidobacteriaceae > Palsa-343. The sequence goes on along the minus strand of CAWCNN010000006.1, from coordinate 119,460 downwards.
GCTCTCGATCATCGCCTGGCGCACCAGCCGGCTCCGCGGCGCCCCCAGCGCCGACCGCACCGAAGTCTGCGCTTTGCGCGCCGTCGCCCGCACCAGCATCAGGTTCGCCAGATTGGCGCACGCAATCAGCAGCACGAACGCCGAGATCCACATTGCCAGATGCAGGCCGTCTTTATAGTTCTCCTGCATCTGCTGCACCCCTCCGCCACCCGGCCGCAGATGCAGCGTCTGTTTCGGGATCAGGCTCGCCGCCCGCTTCTCCACTTTGCTCACCGGGCTCAGCAGGAACTGCCGCAGTTCCACCTGCAACTGCGCCTCCATCTTCTTCGTGTCCGCGCCCGGTTCAATCCGCCCAATCAGATTCAGCCAGTCCAGTTCAGGCCGGTCCAGCACGTCGAAACTGCCCCCTGCCACCACCGGGTTGGTGCTCAGCGGCATCCAGAACGACGGCGGATCGCTCGTCAGCCGCTCGCCAAAAAATCCTGGCGGCGCAATGCCCACCACCGTGAACGGCTGTCCGTTGATCAGGAATGCCCCGCCCACCACCGATGGATCCTTACCGAACTTCTCCTGCCACGTGCGATAGCTCATCACCGCTACGGGCGCAGCGCCCTTCTGGTCGTCCGATGTCTGCAGCAGCCGCCCCGCCCATGCCCTCAGTCCAAACATCTCGAACGCATTGCCCGAGATGAACTCGCCGGGATACGCCACGGAAGGATGATGGCTGCCCGAGCGCCGCACCCCAATCTGCGTTCGCCCTGCCTGAAATGCCGCCAGATTCGAGAACCCCGGCGTATGATCGCGAAACTCCCGGTACTGCTCCGTCGAGAACAGCGACCAGTCGTCCTGCATGCCGCCGTTGATGCAGCAATTCTCGTTGTCGCCGATCCGGATCAGTTCGCTCGGCTTCGCCACCGGCAGCGACTTCAGCAGCACTGCGTGGATCAGCGTGAAGATCGCCGTGGTCGCGCCAATCCCCAGCGCCAGCGTCACAACCGCAGTGATCGTGAAGCCCGGCGTCTTCATGAACTGCCGCAGGGCGTAGCGAATGTCTTCAATCATGGATGCGGAGACCCTCTTTGATTTCTCCTACGTTATCGCAGCGCAGCAAGTTCCGGGCACATTCTGGGACGAATGGGACAACCTCACGCCCAGCCGTCCACGGTCGTGTAGCGCAGATCTCCCGGCGCATGCCGCTCGAGAATCAGCCGCGTGGCCTGCACGGACTGCGAACGATCCGCTCCCATCGACAGGTGCCCCCCATCGTGCAACAGCAGATTCGACCCGCGCCCCCGCCCGCGGTTCCGCGTGATCCCCCGCTCCAGATGTGCCGCGATTCTCTCCGCCGTCGTGTTTTCGCGCCAGTCATATCCCATCGCGTTCCACATCACTGCCGTCAACCCCAGCTCTCGCACCGCGCGCAATACCGCGGGTCGCCGCGCCCCGTGCGGCGGCCGGAAAAATCGGACCCTCTCTCCCAATACATCTTCGAGTGCCGCATTGCATCCGCTCAACTCTTCGCGAATCCGCGCCATGCTTCGTACCGCCAGTACCGGATGCGTCACCGTGTGGTTACCGATCAGGTGCCCGGCGTCGCGAATCTCTCTCACCAGCTCAGGCCGCTGCCGCACATATTTTCCGATCAGGAAAAACGTGGCCCGCACCTGGTACCGCGCCAGTACATCCAGCAGTTGCCCCGTCCACGGATCGTTCGGACCGTCATCGAACGTCAGCGCAAACTCCCGCGCGTCAGATCCGGCCACAATCGTGCGCCCGAACAGCTGCGATTCCGGCGCCAGCGACCCGTACGTCCACGCCGCCGCGCCTGCCGCCGCCACCCCGACTCCACTCGCAATCATCCCCAGCATCCGGATTCAGTCTATGCGGGTTCTGAGCTTTCCTGAACGCTGAACCCTGACAACTGAACCCGCGCTGGGTTTGCATCCGGCCCCACCCGTGGTATCTTCGTATTTCCTTCGCTACACGCTTCTGACCCGTGGCCAACCTTTTCGATCAGCCGCGCTTTATCGCCGTCGAAGGCCCTATTCGCGCGGGCAAGTCCTCGCTGGCCCATATCCTCGCGGAAACTCTCCACGCCCGCCGCCTCGTCGAGCCCGAAGACAACCCCTTCCTCGACCGTTTCTACCGCGGCGACCCTGGCCTCGCCTTCCCCACCCAGATGTGGTTCCTGATGCAGCGCTACGAGCAGCAGCGCGACCTCGAGGACTTCACCGCTCCCATCGTTGCCGACTACTTGTTCGAGAAGGACAAGATCTTCGCCTACATCAACCTCAGCGATGCGGAGCTCGATCTTTACAACCGCTATTACCAGATGTTCCGCGCCGAAATTCCCACCCCTGAACTGGTTATCTATCTCCAGGCCTCACCCGAAGCACTCAAGCAGCGCATCCGCCGCAAAGGCATTCCCGGCGAGCGCGCCATCAGCGAGAAATATATCGAGCAGGTGGCCGCCGCCTACGAGCACTTCTTCTTCCATTACTCCGCGAGCGACCTCCTCGTCGTCAACACCAGCGACATCGACTTCGTGAACAACAACCGCGACCTCCAGTTGCTCCTGAAACGCCTCTCCGAACCCGTCCATGGCACCCAGTATTTTTTGCCCCTGGGCTGACAGTCACTTTTTGCCTCCGGCCACTCCTCCACTTCATCCAAAAATCGCATGAGTTCGATCGCTATTCTGCTCGCTGCAGTCGCCGTGTGCGGCTGCCTTCCCAGACCCCTTGAGATCTCCATGTCTACCCAGGAACAACTACACGCCATCTCGCTGCTCCGCAACGCCTACGCCGCTTTCAACCGTGACGATATCCCCGCCGCTGTGCACTCTCTTGCCCCGAACATCGAATGGCAGGAGCCCGCGGAGTTTCCCGGCGGTGGTCTGTATCACGGCCGCTCCGAAGTGGCTCGCTACCTGACCAATTCACGTGCTCCATGGGCGGAAGGCGCCAGCGAGCCCGTCCACTTCATCGTTCACGGCGACCGCGTCGTCGTCTATGTCCATGCCCGCTTCCGCCTCCGCGACAGTACCGTCTGGACCGAGGTGAACCTTGCCGACGTCTACACCTTCCACGGTGGCACTCCCGTCGCCATGCGCGCTTTCGCTGACCGCGATGCCGCGCTCGAGTGGGTGGGGCTTCCCCGAGCCAAACAATGACCATCCCCTACTATCACGTCGACTCCTTTACCAGCGAACTCTTCGCGGGTAATCCCGCCGGAGTCTGCATTCTTCCCGACTTCCCACCCGACGCCGTGATGCAGAAGATCGCCGCCGAGAATCGCCACAGCGAAACCTCCTTCGTCGTCGCACGTCCGGAGGGCGATTTCGACCTGCGATGGTTCACCCCGGAAGTCGAAGAAGACCTCTGTGGGCACGCGACCCTCGCCGCCGCCTTCGTGCTCGCCCTGCGCCAACACACGCAATGGCCCGTCCGCTTTCACACGATCAGTGGAGTGTTAATCGTGGACCGCGAGGGCGACGGCTTTGTGATGGACTTCCCTGCCCGCCCGCCGGTGCCGTGCGACCCTCCGCCAGAACTGCTCCCCGCTCTCGGGCTCACAGAGGCTCGCGTGATGCGCTCCTCGCGCGACTACCTCGTTCTCGTCGAAAACCCTGAGAACGTCCGCAACCTCAAACCCGATATGGGCGCACTGTCGAAGATTCCCATGGGCTCCGGGGGTGGGACAATTGTCACCGCGAAAGGCTCCGCACCCGTCGACTACGTCTGCAGATACTTCGTTCCCTCCGTCGGCATCCCCGAGGATCCCGCCACCGGCTCGATCCAATGCACACTGGCTCCTTACTGGGCGGAACGCCTCGGCAAGCCGACCTTCGAGGCGCACCAGCTCAGTCCCCGTGGTGCCCGCATGGGAGCAGCCCTCTTCGGTGGCGACCGCGTCAAAATCTCCGGCGAAGCCCGCCTCTATCTCTCGGGAACGATCGAGATCTGATCAGGAATACCGGAAACCCTCCCGGTTACCTGCGTACCGTCGGCACTCTGGATTTCCCTTGCTTCGGGTTTCCCCACGCTGGACACTGATCAAAGTGGGGATTCTCCGCCCAGGCGGAAAATCCCCATTGGCTTTTGCGGCTGCATTCCGCTCCGTATGGTGCGCCGAATCTTTGCTCCTTTGACAATCGAGTCCCGCTCCCGCCCGCGCGTTAGCGCCGCGTGCCTCCTCTTATCGATTCCGGAAGGTAACGCCTCCGACACAGTACTTCCTGGAGGCTGGAAGGTAATGCGTCCGATACAGTACCAGACAAGGCGTTTCAAATGAGTCGCTTACAAAACCACCCCCCCCGGGGGGGACTACCCCAGAGGCCCTTTCCCAAATCCCCTCACCCTCCAGCTCTTCTCTGCCGACTGAAAAAGGTACACACCCAGAATCACAATCAAAGGCTCCAGGGGGTGACGGAACCGCGCCTGCACAAACACGAAGTAGTAGACAAACGGAATGACCGCGAACGCCATCGCAAACAACACCGCGCCCGGGACGCGCCGCCGCAGCGCCAGGAGCAAGCCCAGCACTCCCACGACGCTCGCGAATTGAAAATTTAACCCGCGGAGGTACTCAGTCCAGGCCTTGCCTTTGTCCACCGCATGCGGCACATCCGCCCAGAAGTAGTAGAAGCGCCGGACCGACAACGCAAGAAATGCTCCCGGATTGCGGCGAATCCTCGCCATCGCCTCCCGCCCCCGCATCTTCGAGTACTGCACCTCGCCCATTTTGTCGAGCTGTGCCTCTTCGTACGCCAGCGCCACCGGCGAGCCGATCACTGTGCCTTCGAGGTTGGGATTATTCCCCATCGAAAACTCAGAACCGAAATTCGTCCGCATCGGGATGAACCGATGGAACACCAGCGCATCGCGCACCAGCCACGGCACAATGCATGCCAGGCACAACGCTGCCGCGACCGCGACCCGGGGAATCTGCCGCCGCAAGTGCGGCGTTCCCGCAAGGATCCAAACCGCACAGAACGGCAGAAAGATCGCAATTGACGCGCTGCTGAGCGTAATAAGCCCCCACAGCAGTCCAAACAACGCCCATCGTCGCGTGCTCGCAGCGTTCTCCGCCTCTTCCGGGCCGCCCCCAATATTCCGCATCCGCAGCGCCAGTACCAAAATCCAGGAAAACAAAAATGTCGTGAGCGTGATCTCCCATACCCACTTCACGGCGAACTGCATTGCCGCCGGATACAGCGCCCAGATCCACGCCGACCAAACCGCCACCTTGCGGTTGAAGCACCGCATGGCAATCTCCCAGGTCGTCTGCACCATCAGTGCATTCAACAATGAATCGAACGCGAGAATCACCCAAGCCGACAGGGCGGTGTAAACGCCAAACAGCTTGAACACCCCAGCCAGAATCAGGGGGTACAGCGGCGTTACCCAAGCCGTTGGTCCGCTGAAATGATCGAAGGGATTCGCGTACCCCCGGCCGGTCGCGAGCGAGCGCGCGATCCGCCCCATCTCCCATCCGAACTTAAAGTGATCCTCGTAGGGCGCGATCCGGTAGAAGTGCCCAAGGGTCAGAGCCGCCAATCGCACCGCAAGCGCAATCCAGAAGATCGCCCATGGAAAACGCGCTCGCGAAGCGTACGACTCGGGCGCAATCTCCAGCTTTCCGCCAGCGCTCACGACAGCCACTTGACCAGCCGGATGACGCCCATCGGAGACGCACGCCGGTGCGCCGACACATCCTGGCGGCTTTCGATTTCCGCGCGTCGCTGTGCGTAGTAGTCATACGCTTCGATCAGCATCTCCGCATTGGTCAGCGTCGGCCGCCATCCCAGCCGCTCACGGATGTGGCTGGTGTCGAACAGAAAATCCTCCGCGATCATCTTGTAGTGATAGGGCCCCAGCGGCGAAATCTTCAGCACATGCGCCAGTTGCATCGCCGCCAGCGTCGGCCTCTTCGGCAGCGAACGTACTCGCGATCCGCTCCCCGCATGCCGGATCACCGCGTCGTAGATTTCGCGCAACGCCTGCACTTTGTCCGATCCAACGTGAAATGTGTCCGAACCCGGCGACTCAGCGGCCATGATGCAGGCGCTCACCAGGTCCTGCGCGTAAATGAACTGGTAGCGATTCGATCCCGATCCCACCACCCAGACGGTCTTCCCTTCCTGGATGAACTCGAAGAGAATCGCCAGCAAACCAAGCCGTCCTCCTCCAATAACCGTGGGACAGCGAAGGATCGCAACGTCGAGGTCCTTCGTGTATTCGCTCAGGACTCGCTCGCCTTCCAGTTTCGAGCGGCCATAAATCTCCACCGGCGCAGGCGACTCGTTTTCACGAACTGGATGGCCCAGATTCCGTCCCCATAAGCAATTCGACGAGGTGAAGACCAACTTCCGGACGCCATGCTTGCGGCTGGCTTCTGCGAGGTTCCGCGTTCCATCGACATTCGAACTCCACAACAGCTTTTCGTCCATGGAGCCGTGCGCCAGCATCGCCGCGCAGTGGAACACCGCATCGAATCGCCGGCTCGCGAACAGCGAGTCCAGCGCGGCCTCATTGCGAATGTCGCTCTGCACGCTGGTGAGCGCCGCATGACGTTCGCTGTCCGGAACCAGGTCGAGATTGGTCACAGCGAAGCCGCGCGCCAGCAGCTCTCGTTTGAGAATACCCCCGAAAAACCCGGATCCCCCGGTGACAAGAACTTCACCCATAGATCGAAATAAGCGACAGTCCTTCCCGGCTAGTGGCTTTCAGAAAGTGGATGCGCTGCAGCCGAAACACCGTGAATATGATGCAAATTATAGCTGCCGGACTTCCTGTCCCGCCTGCTCCTGCTCCGCGGCCAGAAGCGCCTCGGGTGTGAGTGCATCCGCCCGCCGCAGGCTGGGGAAGAACGCCGCCCACAAGCCGGTGATCACCATCGATCCGATGCCGCCAATCACGACTGCTCGTACCGCACCCCACCACTGTGCTGTAAGCCCGCTCTCGAACTCGCCCAGCTCATTCGAGGCACCCACGAATAAAGAATTCACCGCGCTCACGCGCCCGCGCATCTCCGGCGGAGTCGCCAGTTGCAGCACCGAGGAGCGGATCACCACGCTCACCATGTCTGACGCGCCGACGATAAACAGAGCCGCCAGCGACAAGGGCAGATTCTTCGACAAACCAAATATCAGCGTCGCTGCGCCGAAGATCGCCACGCAGACCAGCATCCGCTTGCCCGCACGCCTGCGGATCGGATGCACCATCAGCCACCATGAAACCGTCAACGCACCCAGCGCCGGCGCCGCGCGCAACATCCCGAGCCCGCGCGGTCCGGCATGCAGGATATCCTGCGCGAAGATCGGCATCAGCGCCACCGCTCCGCCCAGCAGCACAGCAAACAGATCCAGGGATATCGAGCCCAGCAGCACCTGCGTTCGTGCCACATAGTGAAATCCAGCCAGGATCACTTCCTTCGAGATGGCCCGATGCTCCATCCTTCCTGGCCGCACGTGCAGCGAGCCCACCAGCACCAGGAACCACACAATCGCCGCCAGAGTGAATAAATAAACAAGAGCGGCGCCGTGCAGGCGCCCGTGCAGCGGCAGTGTGAAAAGCACCCCACCCAGCGCCGGGCCCACGATATTTGCGAATTGGAAAATCGCCGATCCCCACGTGATCGCGTTCACGAAGTGCTCCTGCGGCACCAGATGTGGCACCAGCGCCGAACTGGCCGGTCCGCTGAATGCGCGTCCCGCTCCTACGAGGAAAAGCAACGCGAAGATCGGCCACACCCGGCTAACATGCGTCCAGGCCAGCCAGAAGAGCAGCGAGCTGGCCACGGTCTGCAAGCCATAGCAAACCAGGATCACCTGCCTTCGGTCGAAACGATCGGCAACATGACCCGCCGGCAGCATGAACAACAGTCCTGGCAAAAACAGGATCAACCCGGTGTACCCCAGGTCGAGCGCCCGGTGCGTGATCTCGTAGACCTGCCACGCAACCGCCAGCGCCTGGGCTTCCGCGCCGATAATCACCACGGCGCGCGCCATCTGATAACGGAGAAAGTCGCGGGACAAGAATGCGGCTGCGGGTTGGGCCATGGGTGATCCCTTTATACCGGCCTGTTGCCAGGCCAGGCTACCTGCTCCTGTGCATTGCTCCCCTTCCCGCACAACGTACCCTCTAAACTGAACCGTGGACCTTCCGCTGCCCGAAACAAAACTTGCCGCAGCCAATCCTGCGCTTGAAACCCTTCCCGAGCATCCCCATCCGCACCTGGGCCTGCGTCCGGCGCGGGCTGTGGCTGCCGTCTGCGTTTGTGGGATCTTCGCCTTTCTCAACCTCTACTCCACTCAGCCGCTGCTGCCCTTGTTTGCGCATTTGTTTCGCGCTTCTGAAGCCGCGGTCGGTCTCACCATCAGCGCTTCCACCCTCGGTGTTGCGCTGGCCGCGCCGATCTGTGGGATCCTCACGGAGCGCCTCAGCCGCAAGCGTGTCATCGTCGTTTCTACTCTGCTGCTCGCCCTTCCTACACTCCTGGCGGCCACCTCGCCGGGTTTACCGACAATGATCGTGTGGCGGTTCATTCAGGGCCTGGCGCTGCCCGGCATCTTCGCCACTGTCATTACCTACGTGGGCGAAGAATGGCGGCGCGAATCGATCGCCCTGGTGATGAGCCTCTATGTGAGTTCCACGGCCTTAGGCGGATTCCTCGGTCGCTTTCTCTCCGGACTGATCGCCGACACGCTCGGCTGGCGCTGGAGCTTCGTTGCCCTGGGTCTTCTCACCCTGCTGGGAGCGTTCCTCATCGCCCGCTGGCTCCCTCCTGGAAGCCAGCAGCCGCCTCATTCTCATGCGGAGGCAGCGGCGCCCAGCTTCTGGATCGCCTTCCGGCATTTTCGCAATACCCGGCTGCTGGCCACCTTCATCGTCGGCTTCGGTATGCTCTTCACTCTGGTGAGCACCTTTACCTATGTCACGTTCTATCTGGATGATCCGCCCTTTCGCCTCTCGACTTTCGGCCTGAGCAACATCTTCGCCATCTACCTCATCGGGCTCGCGATCACCCCGCTGGGCGGCTACCTCATCACGCGCATCGGGATGCGTCGGGGCATCCTGCTGGCAATCCTGCTCTCCGCTGCCGGTGCGGCGATCACGCTCAGCCACTCCCTCTGGATCGTCATCGTTCCCGGTTTGGGCCTGGTCTGCTCCGGCGTCTTCATCGCGCAGTCCACAGCGGCCAGCTATCTGCGTGTGGCTGCACCCCCTGGCGGACGCGTCTCCGCCGCCGGCCTTTACATCGCCTGCTATTACATAGGGGGAACTGTTGGGGGTGTGGTGCCAGGATGGCTGTGGCGGATTGGCCACTGGCCCGCCTGCGTCGCTCTCACGGAAGCGATGCTGCTGACCCTGTTCGTGGTCGCGCTTGCCGGTTGGCGTAACGTGGGCTGGTCGACCCACTAACTAAGGCGGAAGCGGTACGACTGCGGCAGTCACTATTCCCTTACGACCGCCTTCACCAGGTTCCGCGGGGCATCCACGTTGACGCCCTTCTGCACGGCAATGAAGTACGCCAGCATCTGCAGCGGCACCACCTCCAGCATCGGCAGTAGAAACTCGTCTACCGCAGGAACCGCAACCGCGTATCTCGCCAGGCGCGCTGCCTCCTCGTCGCCCTCCACATGCACCGCCAGAATCTTCGCCCCCTGTGCATGCATGTCACGCATCAGATGCAGCGTCCTCTCATAGCGGAGCGTCGAGTCCGGATCGTTCCGGTCCCGAGTTGCGAGCATCACCAGCGGCGCCTCTGGACTCACCAGCGCGTTCGGTCCATGCTTCAGCTCGCCTGCCGGCATTCCTTCCGCCTGCACGTAGGCCGACTCCTTCAGCTTCAGGGCCCCCTCGCGTGCAATCGCGTAGTGAATCGCCCGCCCCAGATACAGGAACGTCCGCGCCTCACGCAGGCTCTCCGCGATGGCCGCAATTTGCTTTTCCCATGTTTCAAGCTTTTCTTCAAGAAGATGCGGCAAGCGCTCCAATTGCTGACAGTGCGCGCTCACCGTCTGACCCGTAATGCGGCCGCCAATCCGCGCAAGAAACAGCGACAACAGATACAGCACTGTTAGCTGGGTCGTGAAGCTTTTCGTCGCCGGCACCGCAACCTCGGGTCCCGCCATGGTCGGCAGCGACGCATCCGCCTCACGCGCCATCGTCGAGTCCGGATCGTTCACGATCGCCACTGTCCGCAGTCCCCGGGCCTTGGCCTCGCGCAGCGACGCCAGTGTGTCTGCTGTCTCTCCCGACTGCGAAATCACCACGACACCCGGATCGTGCAGCGTGTGCGTCGAGCGATACATGTACTCACTCGAGTACTCCACATCCACCGCCAAGCCGGCGTAGTCCTCGAGCATGATCTCGCCCGCCAGCCCTGCGTGCCGACTCGATCCGCTGGCCGCGATCACCACCCTCTGCCGCCCGCGCAGCGCCTCGGCGACCGGGGCAAAGATGTCGGTGTCCAGGATTCCACCCGGAGCGTAACGCGCCATCGTCGCCGCCAGCGATTCCGGCTGCTCATAAATCTCGCGCAACATGGCGTGAGGAAATGTACGTGTCGCTTGCATATCTGCTTCGATCTTAGCCGAACGCGCTCCGGCGCTCGCTATTCTCTGCTGGCGATTGGCTATTGACTGCTTTTCCACCGCAGCACCGGCTTACGCGCCGCCGTCGTCTCATCCAGCCGCGACACCCGCGTCGAATGCGGAGCATCCAGCACCACCTGCGGATTCTCTTCGACCTCACGAGCAATCTGCCGCATCGCGTCGACAAACAGATCCAGTTCCTCGCGCGACTCGCTCTCGGTGGGCTCGATCATCAGCGCGCCCGGCACGATCAGCGGGAACGAAACGGTATACGGATGGAATCCGTAATCGATCAGTCGCTTCGCAATATCGCCCGTCCGCACGCCGTTCTTCAGCTGGCGTCGATCGCTGAACACCACCTCGTGCATGGACGGCGTGATGTAGGGGAGGTCGTAGAGATCCTCGAGCTTCTTCCGGACGTAATTCGCGTTCAGTACCGCATCTTCGGTCGTCTGCCGCAGTCCATCCGGTCCATTCGCCAGGATGTACGCCAGCGCCCGCACGAACATGCCGAAGTTTCCGTAGAACGCGCGCACGCGACCCACGCTCTGTGGCCGGTCGTAATTCAGCCGCAACTGCCCATCCTTGGCTTCTTCCACTACGGGCACGGGCAGGAAGGGCTCAAGATGCTTCTTGCAGGCCACCGGACCCGACCCGGGCCCACCGCCGCCATGCGGCGTTGAGAAGGTCTTATGCAGATTCAGGTGCATCACGTCCACGCCGAAATCGCCGGGCCGCGTCTTGCCGCACAGCGCGTTCATATTCGCGCCATCCATATACAGCAGCGCACCCTTCGCATGCAGGATTTCCGCGATCTTGTGAATCTCGTTTTCGAATACTCCAATCGTCGACGGATTTGTCAGCATCAGCGCCGCAGTATCTTCATTCACCGCAGCTGCGAGCGCCTCCACGTCGATCCCACCCCGCGCGTTCGACTTGAAATTGATCACGTCGTATCCGCAAATTGCCGCCGTCGCCGGATTCGTCCCGTGCGCCGAGTCCGGAATAATCACGTTCTTGCGCGGATTCCCTTTCGCCTGGTGATACGCGCGGGCCAGCAGAATCCCGGTGAACTCGCCATGCGCGCCGGCCGCCGGTTGCAGCGTGATCGCCTCCATTCCAGTGATCTCGATCAGGCACTTCTGCAGAAGCCGAAGAATCCCCAGCGATCCCTGCGACAATGCCTCCGGCTGATACGGATGCGCCTCCGCAATCCCCTCCAGCCGCGAAACGAATTCATTCACGCGCGGGTTGTACTTCATCGTGCAACTGCCCAGCGGATACATCCCCAGATCGATGGCGTAGTTCCACGTCGAGAGGCGCGTGAAGTGCCGGATGATCTCGATCTCGCTCAATTCCGGCAGCGCGCCGGTACTCTCCCGCGCCAGATCACCCAGCAGCGCCTTCGCATCGACCGCCGGCACATCCAACTCCGCCAGCCGATACGCCTTTTTCCCCGGCGCCGACTTCTCGAAGCTCAGCCCCTCGTTCTGCGTCAGGTGCGAGGTGACCTTGCGCGCCGTCCCTACGAATCTCTCTTCCGATTGCGTGGTCATCTATCGCACTCCCGCCGCTGCCGTTGTAGCTGCGAGCACACTAGCCGCCCGATCGATCTGCTCCCTGGTTGTCAGCTCCGTAGCGCACCACAGCGTCGCATTCCCCAATTCCGGATACCACTTCTTCAGCGTCACGCCCCCAATGATCTTCTGCTCCAGCAATCGGACGTTGAGCGCCTCGGGCGCCTCCTCCGTCTGCAGCACAAATTCGTTGAACCTGGGCGAGCGCTCAAACAGCAGCGATCCCTGCGCTCCCAGCGCCTTCGCGGCGTAATCCGCTTTGGCCAGATTCTGCAGCGCCAACTCCCTGATTCCCTCTTTCCCGTACACCGTCATGAACACCGTCGTCATCAGCGCCACCAAGGCCTGATTGGTGCAGATGTTCGACGTCGCCTTCTCGCGCCGGATATGCTGCTCGCGCGTGGACAGGGTCAGAACGAATCCGCGCCTTCCCTGCTTGTCGGTGGTCTGGCCCACCAGCCGCCCCGGCATCTGTCGAACATACTTCTCTTTCGCCGCAATCACGCCGCAGAATGGCCCGCCAAAACTCGGCGCCACGCCAAACGACTGCGCTTCCATGATCACGATGTCCGCCTCGACCGGAGGCTTCACGATCCCCAGTGATACAGCCTCGGCAATCCCAACCACCAGCAGCGCACCCTTCTTGTGCGCGATCTCCGCGATCGCCGCAACGTCCTCAATCACGCCAAAGAAATTCGGCGACTGCACCAGCACGCAAGCCGTCTCTTCGTTGACGGCGGCATCCAGCGCCGCTAAGTCCAGACGCCCGTCGTCGCCATACCCGGCTTCAACCGCGGCCACACCCGAACTGACCTCGCGATGCTGCGCGTAGGTGTGCATCACCTCGCGATACTCCGGATGCACGGTCCGCGCCACCACCACGCCATCGCGCCCTGTCACGCGCATCGCCATCATGACGGCCTCAGGCGCTGCGGTCGATCCGTCATACATCGACGCGTTCGCGATATCCATTCCCGTCAGCTCGCAGATCATCGTCTGAAACTCGAAAATCGCCTGCAGCGTCCCCTGCGTGATCTCGGCCTGATAAGGCGTGTACGAGGTCAGAAACTCCCCGCGTTGCACAATCGTGTCGATGATCACGGGACGATAGTGGCGGTACACGCCCGCGCCCAGAAAGCTCGCGTAGCCGTTGGCGTTCTTTGTCGCCGCGGCCTTGAAATGATCGACGATCTCCGATTCGCCCATTTGCCGCGGAATTTCCAGATCCCGCCGCAGCCGGTACTCCTCAGGAATAATGGCAAACAAATCGTCGATCGACGACGCACCGATGTCGCGCAACATCGCTGTGCGCTCGGCATCCGATTTAGGTAGGTATCGCATGGAAATCAGAGGAGCCTCAGGCTAATCGCGGAGATGTTTTATGAACGCTGACGACTGAACGCTGTCACTGGTGTCCCGTCTCTTCTTTCGCGTACGTCTCGTAATCCGCCGCCGTCAGCAGCGAATCCAGTTCCCCGGGGTTGCTCAGATCGATCTTCATAATCCACGCTGCGTGCGCATCCGCGTTGATCTTTTCCGGAGCCGTCGTCAGCACTTCGTTGACGGCCGTCACCGTTCCGGTCGCCGGCGAATACAGATCCGACACCGCCTTCACACTCTCCACGCTGCCGAAGACTTTTCCTTTCTCAACCTTGTCGCCGACCTTCGGCAATTCGACAAAAACAATGTCGCCGAGCGAATCCTGTGCATGATCGGTGATCCCGATGGTGCCGGTTGCGCCGCTGACGTCTATCCACTCGTGTTCGCGCGTGTATCGATAATTCGTGGGATATGGCATGTCGTTGAACTCTCTCCTATTGTAAGGGCTGCCTTCTGCAGCCAAACCCACAGAGACCCCTGCGGACTCCGTGGGGAAGTGCTTAGGCCTTTTTCGGCTTCCTGTAAAAAGGAATCGGCACCACCTTCGCTTTCACCGGGTTGTTGCGAATCTCCACCGCAACCTCCGTGCCCACCTCCGCCAACCCCCACGGCACATAGGCCAGCGCAATATTCTTCTTCAGAAAGGGCGCCGGCGAACCGCTCGTCACGTACCCAATCTCCTTGCCGGCCAGATCCATCACACGATATCCGTCGCGCGCAATCCCGCGCTCCACCACTTCAAGCCCGACCAGCCTCTTCTCCGGACCACCCGCCGCCTGCACGTTCTTCAGCGCTTCCGACCCCACAAACGGTCCCTTCTCGATTTTGCAAAAGCGGTCCAGCCCCGCCTCCCATACATTGATCTTTTCTGAGATCTCGTGCCCGTACAGTGAAAGCGCCGCCTCCAGCCGCAGCGTGTTCCTCGCCCCAAGCCCGCACGGCAAAATCCCAAACTCCGCGCCCGCCGCCATCACTTCATTCCAAACGCGCTCGCTCGTGGCAACGTCCGAGGGCACGTAGATCTCAAACCCATCCTCGCCCGTATATCCGGTCCGCGCGATCAGTGTGTTCGGCAACCCGCACACCGTACCCCACGTGAACCAGTAGAACTTCACCTGGCTCAGGTCGGCATTCGTCAGCTTCTGCAGCGTCTCCTGCGCCTTCGGTCCCTGAATCGCCAGTTGGGTGTAGTAGTCGCTGTAGTCGCTTACGTGGCAGTCAAAACCGCGCGCCTGCGCCCGCACCCACTCGTAGTCTTTCTCCCGCGTCCCCGCGTTGATCACGAACAGATAATCGTTGTCGCTGAATTTGTGGACGATGACATCATCCACAAACGTCCCCTCCGGATAGAGCATCGCCGAATACTGCGCCTGCCCCACCTGCAGCCTCGATGCATCGTTCATTGAGATGTGTTGCACGGCGGCGAGCGACCCCGGCCCGCGAAACTGGATATCGCCCATGTGGCTCACGTCAAAAACGCCGACGCCCGTCCTGACCGCCATATGCTCGGCAATCAGCCCCGAATACTCGACGGGCATATCCCACCCGCCAAAATCGACCATTTTCGCGCCCAGGCGGCGATGCAAACCATTCAGCGGAGTTTTGCGTAGTGCGGCAGTGGCGGACACAGGCCCTCAGGATCAACGGATTTGCAAACACGAACCTTTAACGTTACAACCCGCTCCGAGGCGGGTCAATTGTGGGAATCCACAGTCTGCGCTCTCTTGTATCCGCGATGCCGCGGTTTCGGGACTTGCCTCGCGCTCCCGGGTCCAATACCAGCTACGATGAACAGGAAACACCTGTGCACGCTCCATTCCCCATCCTGCCCGCCTCCATAGCTCTCGCACTCCTGCTCATTCCCCTTTTCGCCTTCGGATTTGCCGGCGATCGCTGTATACATCTCGCACAATCCCTGCCAACCCCGTGGCGTCTCATCCTGCCCGCACTCCTCGTCATTCCATACCTGATCGTCGCGGCTGGCTCGCATATCCTCGCTCTGCAGTGGCTTCTGCTCTACCTCTGCGTCCCCGTTCTCCTCGCGCTCCTCGAATTCTCCGCATCCCATCTTGATCCGAGCCAGCGCGGACATCTGCTCGACCTTGTCGTCCTCCTGCCCCTCGGCCTCGCTGTTGATCTTCGCTGGCTTGAGCCTGCCTGGCCCCCTCACCTCGCCGTCCTTGGCAAGCTCACACTCCTCGACGCCGGCCTCTATGCCTTCCTCGCTGTTCGCTGCCTCACCTCCGTCGGATACGACCTCCGTCTCCGCTCCCGCGACTGGACCACCGGCTTCCGCGAACTGCTTCTTTATATGCCGATCGCCATTCCGCTGGGCCTCGCCCTCGGGTTCCTCCACGTTCACCGCCGGGTCGAACATCCCTGGCTCATCGTTCCCCTGTGGATCATCTCCTTCGTCGGCGTGGCCCTCCCTGAAGAGATCTTCTTTCGCGGCTGGATCCAAAATCTCCTCGAATGCCGTATCGGCCGCACCGCCGCCCTCATTGTGACTGCCTGCGTCTTCGGCCTCTCCCACTTCAACAAACGCACCGCCTTCTTCAACTGGCGCTACGTGCTCCTTGCCGCCATCGCCGGCATCTTCTACGGCCGCGCCTGGCGCCGTGATCACCGGATTGCCGCCTCCGCCATCACCCATGCCACCGTCGACACTCTGTGGGGCGTCCTGTTGCGCTAGGCGCTCACGCTATTCGCTACACGCCCTTCGCGCCCGCGTAAAATAGTTGTCAGACCCGCGTGTCATGACCCCCATTCCCCTCGAAAACTCTGCCGCTCTCTCTGCGCCGCAACTGCGCGACCAGACGCTCGACGCCTTTCGCCGCTGGGGCTACCTCCAGGCGAACCTCGATCCCCTCGGCCAATACCTCCAACCCCTGCAGGTCCCCGAACTCGACTTCAACAATGACTTCGTTGTCGACGCTCGCCGCATTTACTGCTCCACCATCGGCGCCGAGTTCATGCACATCCCCTCCCGCGAGGCTCGCGAGTGGATCGCCGAGCGCCTGGAAGCTCCCGCGCCGCAGCCCGATCCGCATCACATCCTCGACCTCCTCGCTCGCGCCGACCTCTTCGAGCAGGTCATCCAGTCGCGCTATCTCGGCACCAAGCGCTTTTCACTCGAAGGCGTCACCGCCCTCATCCCCTTCCTCGACGAGCTGCTCAACCGCTCCGCCGAACTCGGCGGCCAGCGCGCCATCCTCGGCATGAGCCATCGCGGACGCCTCAACGTCATGGTCAACACCTTCGGCAAATCCCCCGTCGACATCTTTGCCAAATTCGAAGACGTCGACCCGCGCAGCATCCTCGGCGGCGGCGACGTGAAGTACCACGTCGGCGCCACCGGGACTTTCTCCGCGCGCAACGGCGGCACCATCGCCCTGCACCTCGTCTCCAACCCCAGCCATCTCGAAGCCGTCGACCCCGTCGCCATGGGCCGCACGCGCGCGCGCCAAGACCGCATCGGCGCCGACGGAGTCGGACCGTCAGTCCTTCCCATTGTCATTCACGGCGACGCCGCTTTCGCCGGCCAGGGCATCTGGGCCGAGACCCTCAACCTCGCCAGCATCGACGGCTACTCCGTCGGCGGCGGCATCCACATCGTCGTCAACAACCTCATCGGCTTTACCGCCGAGCCTGAGGAATCGAACTCCTCGCGCTTCTCCACCGACCTCGCCAAACGCCTGCCCATCCCCATCTTCCACGTCAACGCTGAAGACCCAGCCGCCGTCGTCCGCATCGCCGCCCTCGCCGCCGAGTATCGCTATCAGTTTCATACCGACGTCGTCATCGATCTCATCGGATACCGCCGTCACGGCCACAGCGAAGTCGACGACCCCACCGTCACCCAGCCCCTCCGCTACGCACGTATCAAGGACCACCCGCCCCTCTACCAGCTCTACGCGGAGCAGTCCGGCGCTCGACGCGGCTCCCCTTGCCAAAAAACTGCATGACGAGTTCGATGAGGCGCAAAAGAAGGCCAAAGCCGCAAAGAAAAAGCCCCGCCTGGTCGACATGCCGGACTACTGGAGCCCTTACACGGGTGGCGCGTACAGCCCCGAGCTGGAAGTCGACACCGGCCTCGACTCCGCGACGATCCAGTCGATCGCTGGCGAAGCTCGTCAACCTGCCCCGACACGCTTCCACATCCATCCCAAGATCAAAAGCTCCTCGAGCAGCGCGCCGCGATGGGCCAGGGTAGACAGCCCTTCGATTACGGCATGGCCGAAGCCCTTGCCTTCGGCTCGCTCCTGCTGCGCGGCACGCCGGTCCGCCTCAGCGGCCAGGACTCCCAGCGCGGCACCTTCAACCAGCGCCACTCCGTCCTCATCGACATCGAAAACGAGCAGCGCTGGATCCCCGCTGAACCACCTCGATCCAAAGCAGGCGCATTTCAGCGTCTACAACTCCATCCTCTCCGAGGCCGGCGTCCTTGGCTTCGAGTACGGCTACAGCCGCGACTACCCCGAAGCCCTCGTCCTGTGGGAAGCGCAGTTCGGCGACTTCGCCAACGGCGCGCAGATCATCATCGACCAGTTCATCGCGGCCGGCGAAGACAAGTGGGGACTCCTCAGCGGCGTCACACTCCTGCTCCCCCACGGCTACGAGGGCCAGGGCCCCGAGCACTCCAGCGCGCGCATCGAGCGCTACCTCCAGCTTGCGGCGCGCGACAACATCCAGGTCTGCCAGCCCTCGAACGCCGCGCAGTACTTTCACCTGCTCCGCCGCCAGGCGCTCCGCAAATGGCGCAAGCCGCTGATCGTCTTCACGCCCAAGAGCATGCTCCGCCACCCCGACGCACTCTCGCCGATAGCGGACCTCTCGCGTCCGCGCTTCCTCCCCGTTGTGCCGGAGACGCAGATCGAGAATGCGTCGCGCATCCTCATCGCGACGGGCAAGATCGGCCATGAGCTGCGTGTCGAACGAGCGAAGCGCAAGGACAGGACCGCCGCCATCCTCTTCCTCGATCAGCTTTACCCCTGGCCCGAGGCCGAGCTCAAGGCGGCGATCGCCGCCCATCCGACCGCGCGCGAGATCGTCTGGGTGCAGGAAGAGCCGGCCAACATGGGCGCTTTCAACTTCGTCGCGCCCCGACTGCGCCGCATCGCGGGAAGCCGCCAGGTTCTCAGCGTGAAGCGGTCCGCCGCAGCTAGCCCCGCCACTGGCTCTGCCAAGGCGCACGAGATGGAACAGAAGACGCTGATAGACCTCGCTCTAAAAGCCAACAACTAAGCTCGAATCGCATCGATAGAATCACTCCGTGGACACGATCGACTGGCTCCTCGACTCAGACCCCGCCATCCGCTGGCAGGCGATGCGCGACCTCGCCACCGCCTCCCCTGCAGCCATCGCCGGGGAACGCGCCCGCGTGCCGCGTGAAGGCATCGGGGCCGCCATCCTTGCCGCTCAACAACCCGACGGCGCGTGGCGCCGGCCCGATGCCCCCACCTGGCTGACGACCCTGTTCACCTTGCTCCAGCTCCGTTCCACTGGCGCTGATCCTGACGATCCCGCCGTCACAGCAGCACTGATGCGAGCCTCGACAAGCCTGCGGTGGAGCGATCATGACGATCGCTGGGAACTTCGCTCGCCCAACTTCGGCGGCAACCCGTTCTTCGAAGGTGAAATCGAGCCGTGCATCAACGGGGGTGTGCTCGCTTTCGGCGCCTATTTCGGGCACCCGAACCAGAACCTTGCACGCCGCCTCCTCTCTGAGCAACTCGACGACGGCGGCTGGAACTGCGAAGCGCCAAAGAGCAAGCGCTCTTCCTTCCACACCACGATCTGCGTGCTCGAAGGCCTGCTCGAGTTCGAGCTTGCCGTCGGCTCCGACGCCGACGTCGCGGCGGGACGACATCGCGCGGAAGAATACCTGCTCGAACGCCATCTTTTCCGGCGACGCTCAACGGGCGAGGTGGCGCATCCGGATTTCCTGACCTTCGGCTTCCCGCCCAGGTACCAATACGACGTCCTGCGTGGTTTCGACTACTTTCGAGCCGCCGACGCCCAGCCCGACCCACGCATGAGCGAGGCCATTCAGATCGTCAGGAACCGGCAGCAAGCCGACGGCCGCTGGCTCCTCGATCGCAGCCACGACGAAGCCCTCGCTCTTTCGCTCGGCGAATCGGTGGGCGAGCCCAGCCGCTGGAACACGCTCCGGGCGCTTCGGGTGTTGCGCTGGTGGCAAGGGGCTTGAGCCGAGGTTTGGAAGGGGGGTCGACCCTCCATTATCTTTATGATTCTAATAGGCATTTACCTGCTTCGATCCCTCTTAGATAACAAGTTGGTTAACAGGGCCAAAGCCAAAAGCGGCTGGGTTTCCCCAGCCGCCTCTCTATTCCCCAATTAGCTACTGGCTAATCCTTGTCTCTCCCGTGCCAGTGCATCTCCCACCCCAGATACCGGATCGCTGCTTCATACACCGGGCTCGCCACATTCGAGAAGTTCGCCGCCACGTGATGCTCGAAACCCTGCTCACAGATTTCGTGCAGCAACTTCTGCAAATGCGGAATCTTCGCCACGCCAGCACCGCCAAACGTCTCCAGCGGATCGTTGGTGAACTCGCCCTCGCCGATATACCCGCGGATCTTGCCCTTGTAGTCGTCGGTCGAGAAGCGCACGTAGCTCATCGGTCCGGGCTTCACGCGTCCCACGCACGTGCCGAAGGTGTTCTCCTTTCCGACCGTCCCGGCGATGATCGCCTGGAAGTCCATCACCACATCGGCGAAGAAGTGTTTCGGCAGATTCGAGCAGTGGAAGCAGACGCACTTGTTTTCGTCGTCGCCGTAGTTGTTGTTCCAGTCCAGCAGCGCACTGGGCGTCTGGCTGGCGAGCGCCAGAGCATGCATGCTCACGGTGCCCATCACGTCGGTTTCGCAGGCCGCCGGCAGCAGGCTCTCGCTCATCATGCTCATCACTGTGCAGGGAACGACGCCGAAGTTCTCTTCCAGCGACGTCCAGCACTGCACCGCGCTCACCGTGCAGTGCGTGTCCTTCATGAAGCGCTCAATCGCGACGCCCAGCTTCGCCATCTTCAACAGCGCCGGCGCCGGCACGCTCGCAGTGTTAACGTAAGCATGAATCGCCTTGAGCTTTGCCGTCACATCGGCTTCATCGTCCTTCATCCGCCCCACGGCGCCGAAGATGTCCGACAGATCCAGGGTGACTACCGAAATTCCGTACCGCTCCAGCAGTTTCTCGCTGTAACGCACGGTGTTGAAGGCCTGCGGACGCGCGCCAATCGCACCGATGCGCAGCTTCCTCAGCCCGTTCGTCACCCGGCACACCTTGGTAAACCAGTCCAGGTCCTTCGCAAACTCGGCCGAGCTGGGCGAGACCGTGTGCTTTGCCGTGATCGAGTACTTGATCCCGTATTGCATCAGGTTGTTGCACGCTGACATCTTCCCGCAGAAGCTGTCGCGGCGGTCGCTGATCTTCATGTCGTCACGGCGGTCCGGCGTGGCCTGCACCAACACCGGCACATCCAGCTTCGAATAGCGAATCGAATCGGCGATCCCCCGTTCGTCACCGAAATTCGGCAGCGTCACGATAATCCCGTCAATCTCGTCGCGATGCGCACGGAACAGATCGCCGCACTTGATCGCATCGTCATGGGTTTCCACCGAGCCGAACTTCGACTGCTCCGGCGCAAGCGTAATAGTTTTGATGCCGGCCTTCTCCAGCACCTTCAGGATCTCTTCGCGGCCTTCTTTGGCCAGATGATCGGGAAAAAATCCGCGGTTCCCGACAATCACTCCGAACGTCAGTTGCTTTTTCATAAAAATGCAGTCCTCATAACCCCCAAAAAATGCAGTTGAAATTTAGTGATGGCTACGGAAACGGATCGTATAGAAAAGTCCCGCCACCATCATCAGGCTGCCCCACCAGATCGGCGCGTGCAGCTGCCACAGCACCGGCTCGACGGCCGGCGGATGCCCTAGTTCCCACAAGCCCGTTGCCGTGATGATTACGCCATAGCAGAGCAGCAGAATCCCGGAGAATAACCAGATTGAACTATGTCCCTTCATTGCCGCCCCTCTACCAGAAGATGATGTTGAGTCCCACGAAAACCACTGCGATCACGCATGCCCAGACGATCGGTTTCTGATACCAGTGGTCGTCGTGCTCCTCGGGGATTTTGGTTGCGCCGTAAACCAGCCCGTCGAGCTCTGCTTCCGACCGCGGCTGCGTCAACAGGCTCACCACCACCGTGACGATCACGCACACCAGCCACGACCACAATGCGCGATACATGTCCTCGGCCATGGTTTTCGCGTCCGGCGACAGGGCAACATACTTGAGCGCGGCCGGATTGAAATGCACCCACGCCCACAGGCTGATGGCCGTCACGGTACCGGCCAGCAGGCCCCAGAAGCCGCCGGCTTTGGTTGCGCGCTTCCACAGCATGCCCAGGATCACCGTCCCGAAGAGCGGCGCGATGAAGAAGCTGAACAGCGCCTGGACGTAGTCCATGATGCTGGCCGCGTGCTGGACGATATACGCCGTGCCCACGGAGATCAGCACTCCAATGAAGGTGCACCACCGCCCCATCGAAACATAGTGGCTGTCGCTGGCCTTCTTGTTCAGGAAAGCGCCGTAGATGTCATAGGTCCACACCGTAGCAAAGGCGCTCACGTTGCCCGCCATGCCCGACATAAAACCCGCAATCAGCGCGGTAACGCCGAGGCCGAGCAAACCCGGCCCGCAGTAACGAACCAGCATCAGGGGCAACACCTCGTTGTAGCTCGGCTGCCCGGTGACCGCCGCCACGTTGGCCGGGACCAGATGGAAGGGCAATACACTCAGCGCCAGAAGCCCCGGCAAAATCACGATAAACGGTACGCACATCTTGAACGCCGCGCCGATAATCGGCGACATCCGCGCCGCCCGCAAACTGTGCGCCGACAACACCCGTTGGACTACCAGAAAATCCGTCGTCCAGTATCCGAAGCTGATGACCAGCCCCAGGCCGAAGACAATCCCGGTCCAGTGAATCCCCATGGGGTTATCGCGGAAGTGCGCCGTCGTCGACCAGAGATGGGTGTAGTCGCCCGACCCCAGGCGTGCCGCAATCTGATGCTTGAGCGGCGTCCAGCCACCCGCCTCCACCAGTCCCAGGATCGGGATCAGCAGCGCGCCCAGCCAGATCAGCAGGAACTGCAGGACCTCGTTGAAAATCGCGGAGCGGAGACCGCCCAGCGCTACGTAAATGGCCACCGTGATCGACGAAACCCAGATGGAGAAGTTCAGGTTCCAGCCCAGC
Source organism: uncultured Acidobacteriaceae bacterium (assembly GCA_963796895.1). GTDB lineage: Bacteria > Acidobacteriota > Terriglobia > Terriglobales > Acidobacteriaceae > Palsa-343. Next base: position 96,629 of record CAWCNN010000006.1, on the reverse strand, counting down.
ACCACCTTCATGACCACGGCCATTGCGTACATGTTGATGCCGCTCATCAGTACGGTCATGAACGCAAAGCAGATCGCCGACAGCGCTCGTGTGCTCTCGCCGTAACGCAGGGCCAGATACCCCGGAACGGAATTGACCTTCGAGATGTAATAGAACGGCATCATGATGATGCCGAGAAACAGCATGGCTGGAATCGCGCCGATCCAGTACCAGTGCGTTGCCAGGATGCCGTACTGATAGGCGGAGCCCGCCCAGCCCATCAGCTCCAGCGATCCGAGGTTCGCCGAAACGAAGCTCAGTCCTGCGATCCAGGCCGTCATCTCGCGGCCCGCCATGAAGAACTCTTCGCTGGTGTTCGCCGCCCCCTTCAGGTAGAAGCCGATGTAGATGACGATGCCGAAGTAGATCGCGATGATCGCGATGTCGATGCCGCTCAGATGCACCAGCGACTGTTTGGCCGGATCGCCGACAAACGCGCCCAGCGCTGCGGCCGAAGCAAGTGCGATGGACATTCCTCAGGACCCTCGTGTGCCACTGGGTTCGGGAAACCGATGGGGGTCTGTTTCCGGGTTTAACTGCTGCTTCAACTCTTTTGCCCGTACGTGGCTTTCGCCCCGTGTTTACGGAAATGGTGCCGGTCCAGCAAGGCCTGCGAAATCCCCCTGCATTCCGGATTCAGCGCCGTGGTGTAGAAGGCCATCCGCGCAACGGCTTCCAGCACAACGGCATGATACGCGGCTTCCAGCGCATTTTTGCCCCACGCAAATGGCGCATGCCCGGCCACCAGCACCCCGGGGACGGCCGACGGGTCGAGCCCGCGGAATCGCCGCACGATTGCCTTGCCGGTGTTGAGCACGTACTGGTCTCCGATTTCGTCATCGCCCAGGGGCGCCGTCACCGGAACCGGCCCGTGAAAGTAGTCCGCATGGGTGGTTCCGAACGCGGGTATCTCGCGCCCTGCCTGCGCCCAGGAGGTCGCGAACTCCGAATGGGTATGCACCACGCCACCGATAGTGGGAAATGCCCGGTAGAGTTCCAGATGGGTGTCCAGATCCGAGGACGGCCGCAGCTTCCCGCCGATAATCTTCCCGTTCAGATCGCTCACCACCATATCGTCCGGCGTCAGCTTCTCATACGCCACGCCGCTCGGCTTGATCACCGCCAGGCCCTGCTCCCGATCGATTCCGCTGGCGTTGCCGAAGGTATAGAGAACAAGGCCGCGGCGAACCAGTTCGAGGTTCGCTTCCAGCACTTCCGACTTCAGCAGGTCGAGCATGAGTAGGTCGCTGCTCTGGCGTGGCGTCGCTTTTCAACAGAACCAGCGGGAGCAAACGGCAATTCTACAGGAGGAGGGCGATTTGGGAAAGCGTTTACTCGATCTGCCCTCTGTAACCCGTTTCATCCACCCTTTCTATCGCCTGCCTCCGAAATCCGTCACTCCGATCTCCACGCTCGTTTGCTTCTCCGTCCCGCTCTTTACCGCCCACGCGCCATATACGCGCCCGCCCCAAGCTGCCAGACCGATGTAATCCCCCATAAACACACCGGTTGGATCGAAAGGTGTCTGTATCCAGGCGCAATTGCTGAAGGTCTTCCCTCCATCGATCGAACGCGCCAGCGCCACAATCTGCTTCTTGTCCTCCGCGTCCCCGCGCCGATCGTAAAAGGCCACGTTCACCGCACCCGATACCGGATCGACCGCCAGCCACTGGAAGAATTGATCCGCACCGTCATGGATAGGATCATCGTTGACACGGGCGGGCGCGCTCCAGGTCCGCCCGTGATCCTTCGACACGATCGCAAACACATCGATATCCCCGTTGCGATAATCGCTCCACGTCACGTAGATGGGGCCACCCTGGGCCCCTCCCCGCGGATCGATCGCGATCTGGGGGAATCCATTTGCCCGCTCCATCCCCGCAAGGTCAAACATCGTGGGTGCCGTGGTCACGATGTCGCGCGTTTTGGAGAACGTCTTCCCCCCATCGTGCGACTCGGTGAAGACAATCCGGTCTGTCACCGCCCACACCGCGTAGAGCGTCCCATCCGGGCCCACCGCGCCGTCGAAGCCTTCCAGCGCGCCGTTGTCATCGCGCGGCAATCCGCGCACCTGAGAGATTTCCAGTGGATTTGACCAGGTAACCCCGTCATCGGTGGAGCGCGCGAAGAGCATCCGCGAATCCGTCAGCGTCCAGCGCGTCCATCCCACATACAGATTTCCCTTATAGGGGCTCCTTTCCCCGACATCCGCGACCAGATAAGGCTTGTCCTCAAAAGGAACGCCCGGCGTGGTTGGCTGCGCCACCACCGTTCGCAGATCCGGTTCCCAACTCGAGCCACCATCCAGCGATCGCCGCACATAGATCCCGTTCCGCGTCGCGCCGTGTCCCCAGTAGTTTGTTGTGCCGAGCTTGTCGAAGGCGATGAAGCAGATCAGCGCATGTCCCTTGTCATCGAAAGCTGTCGACACGTCTCCGGACATCCTGTAATTGCTCGGCGCAACGCCCGTCGCCAGCTTCCAGGTCTTCCCTGCATCGTTCGAGTAGCCCGCCTGCGCGACGTACTGGAACACCGCAACCACCTGCTTTGGATTGAGCGGATTCACCGCGACACTGGGCTCGGACCATGTCCCCGGCTGCGGCGAAAGCGTCGTCACGGCAGCCCCGGGGGCCAGCGGCAACGGAGCCACCGCCTGGGCGCTCACTCCTGCCGCGCCTCCCAACAAAGCAACCCAAACCAACCCAACTGCCCGTTCTTTCATGCGCTCCATTATCTATGCCTGAGCTAGGGCGCTGACCGGCGCCGATCTACTTCGCCACCATCAGCTGAATCATCGTCGATGTATCCACCTTCGACCCTGCCGGCGGATTCTCGGCCACCACCGTACCGGGGAGGTAGGTCGGTACGGCCGGTGCAGCCGCAACTCCCGGCGCACTCGGAGCCGCAACATGCATATCTTCCTCCTTCACCGGAGCCAGCTTCAATCCCATGCGCGTCACGGCCAGCGCCGCCGATGTGAACACCTGGCCGACCAGGTTCGGCATCACGTATCCAGCCGGTGCCGAGGCGCCCTCGTCTGGCTCGGCGGCCACCAATAGATTCATGGTCGGGCTCTCCACACCGGCTGCGTTCGGATCGGGGCTCTGCGCAATGACCGTTTCGGGTCGCGCGGCTGGCCACGGCATCTCTGCCACCGTTCCCACCTGAAACCCGGCGCGCCGGATCGCAATCGTCGCGAATCGCTGATCCCTGCCCTTCACATCGGGTATCGCCAGCTCCTGCGGCCCCAGGCTCTCCGTGAGCCATACCCTCCAGCCGCGGCGCACGATGGTTCCCGCCACCGGCGCCTGGTTCGCCACACGGCCTACCGGCACGTCCGTGGAGTACAGGTGACTCTCCACCTGCAGTGTCAGCCCGAGGCCTGCCGCGCGCCGACCCGCATTGGCGATCGTCATCCCCTTGAAATCCGGGATGGACACCTCGGCGCCGTGAATCGCAAAGTGCATCGTCACCAGCGCCGACGTCATCGCCACCACAGTCAGCAGCAGCACCACCAGGACAAACCGGAAGAAACCAATCATCACTCGTACTCGATCGAGTATTCGATCGTCGCCGCTTTCTCCAGCATCTTCGAAACCGAGCAGTACTTGTTCTTCGAAAGCGACACCGCATCCTCGGCCGCCTTCCGGCTCACCTTGCCCTTAATCCGATACTTCAGGTGAATCTTCACAAACGTCCGCGGGGGCGCTGGAGCCTGCTCCGCCTCCGCGCTCACGGTAAGGCCTTCGACCGGCTCCCGCTTCTTCTGCAGGATGCTCACCACATCGACGGACGTGCATCCACAAAGCGCGGTCAACACCAGTTCCATTGGGCTCGGGCCCGCTTTGTGCTCCGCGGTCGCATCCATCAGGACCGCATGCCCGCTCTGCGTCTCTCCCTCGAACAGTTCGCCTTGCTTCCACCGTGCGCTCGCGATCACGCCTTCCTCCTCGTTTTCTTACTGGGGATGCCGGTTGTCCGACGCTGGCTCGGGATGAATCAGCAGCCGGTCCACTTCCGGACAATCCAGCTTAAAGCGATGCTCCAGTTCGGTGATCGATTCATGCACGCGCCGCATTGCCGTCGCATCCGGCAGCGTGCAGTGGCAGGTGACGTGGAGATGCTCCCCCACTCGATCGACGCTCACCTCATGGATATCCACGATCTCCGGCACATTCACCGCCGCGTCGCGCAGCAGCTGTTCGATGCGGCGATCCCGTTCGATCACCACGGGCGCCTCGATCGTCGCCGGTTCGCTCTCGATGTGCGTCAACACCGTCTTCACCTGCGGCAGTTCCCGCTTGATCTCCTCCTCCAGCCCGCGCACGAACTGGTGAGCATGGATCAGCGACATCGTCTCTTTAACCTCGATGTGTTGCTCCACGTGCAACCCGTCGGCGAACGATTCAATGCTCACATCGTGCAGCAGCGCATTGTTCCGCGCCGCCACTCCGCGCACCTTGTCGAACAGGCTCTCCGCCAGCGTCGACCGCGGCACGGTATGGATGACTACATCCGCCCCTGGCAGCACCCGCTGCACGGCTGCCGTCGCCTTCCCCACGAGATCTTCCGTCCGCTGGAACGTCAGCTGCCTCGGCAGTGACAGAGTCACGTCGGCAAAATAGTGATTCCCCGACTTCCGCACGCGTGCCTGATCGATGCCAAGAACTCCGTCCGTTTCGCGTACCGCCTCCAGCATCTCCGTATGCAGCTCCGGCGAAATCTGATCCGTCAGCGCGCCCACGGCCCGCCATGCCAGCCGCCAACCGAAGACCAGGATCATCGCCGACACCATCAGCGCAGCCATGGGATCGGCAAATCGCAGCCACCCAATGTGGCGCACCGCACCCACCCAGGACGCCGCCAGCCCCAGGAATACCGCCACGCTCGTCCAGATGTCCGAAGAAAAGTGGAGTGCGTCAGCCTCCAGCGCCGCGCTCTCGTGCCGCTGCGCGACCCGTCGCAATTGGCCGGAGCGCCACAGATCCACGCCCATCGAGAGGCCCAGCACCCCGAACGGCCACCAGGAATACCGCAACGCTACTGGATGAAAGAACATCCGGCTGATCGCCTCGCCGGAGAACCACAGCGCCGATGCGGCCATGAGCCCCGTCTCCACGAAGGCCGAAATGTTCTCCACCTTGGCGTGGCCGTAGGGATGATTCCAGTCCGCCGGCCGGTCGCTCACCCGCACCGAGATAAACGTCAGCGCCGCCCCCACCAGATCGAGACCCGAATGAGCTGCATCCGACAGCACACCAAGGCTGCCGGTCATGACTCCGACCGCCGCCTTCAGCACCGTCATCGCCAGCGCCGCCACCACGCTGACCAGCGACACCCAGCGTTTCTCCGCGCCAGCCTGGGCCTGCTCCGTCATGGTTGCGCTCGACATGATCCAGCTCTCAGCCTACACAGCCCGGAACCTCATGTCGCTGTCTTGCTGTGATGAAGGCTTACGTCCCTTCCACAACCCGGCAATCCCAAAGGTGTAGGGTTTCCACTCCACCTCCACGAAACCGACGCTCCGCATCAACGCCACCATGGCGGGCGGCGGCGGAAAGCCCTCCACGGAACTGGGCAGATACCCATACGCCACCGCATCCCCAGAGATCCTCGCGCCGATTGCCGGGAGAACGTGCCGAAAGTAGAAACCGAACATCTTCCCCATGGCGCCGCCTGGCTGGCTGCAGTCGAGGATTCCCACCTCGCCCCCGGGCTTCAACACGCGAAGGAACTCCATCAGCCCCGCCTTGTAATTGGGCAGGTTGCGAAACCCGAAGGCGGTCGTGATCAGATCGAGAGACCCGTCCTCGAACGGCATGCGCATGGCATCCATCGATCGGATCGAAGCCTGCTGCCCAGCGAGCTTCAAGCGCGCACGCGCCAGCATGGGTTCTGAAAAATCCGCTGCGATCACGGGCTCGGCATCCGCTGGCCGACGCCGCAGAAGCGCCTTTGTCATGTCGCCGGTGCCGCAGCAGATGTCCAGAATTTTTGCCTCCGGCCGCTCCAGAATGTGCCGGAACTGCCGTGCTGTCCGCCACCACCACGTCCGATCCACATTGCAGCTGAGTACGTGATTCAGCAGGTCGTAGCGCGGTGCGATGCGGTCGAACATCTCCCGCACCAACTCTGCGGAGGTCGCCTCGTCGACCGCTCCTGCCGGCCGCGAGCCAGGGTTATGGGTCACGTCGTGACTTTCGTTTCGCAAACGTCAGCATAGCGCAGCCGCTCACTCGCCAGCCGCGCCGGTTCCGGGATTACACTGACGCGTATGCTAAATCGCCGGGGCCGCCTCGCCGCCCTTCTCATTGCCCTTCTGTTTCCCCTCGTTTCGGCCGCCCAATCTTCCATCGCCTTCGAGCGCGCACAGCATCTGCGGCACGGCATCAACACCAGCATGTGGTTCTCCCAGGCCAACGACTACTCCGAGCACCGGCTACAGACCTTTACGACGCCTGACGACATCGCGCTGATCGCCCAAATGGGCTTCGATCACTGCCGCCTCTCCATCGACGGCGACCAACTCATGACCTGGTTCTACACCGAGCGCGATGCCCACCATTCGACCGGTTTCATGGACGAGCTGGACCGCGTTGTGAAGACCATGCTCGACGACCATCTTTCCGTGATCATCGACGTTCACCCTACCAGCCAGTTCAAGTCTGAGCTCTTCCAGGGATCCGGCGGCGTTGGCAACTTCGTCGATCTCTGGCGCGCCCTGGCCCAGCACTTCGCCGCTACCGATCCGGAACATGTGTTCTTCGAGATCATGAACGAGCCCGAGCAAAGCGACCCCTACCGCTGGCAGGGGATACAGGCGCAGGTGGTCCAGGCCATCCGTCAGGTGGCACCGCACAACACGATTATCGCGTCGGGCGCGCACTGGTCCGGATTATCCGATCTTCTTGTTCTTGAGCCGCTTCACGATGACAACGTCATCTACACGTTCCACGATTACGAGCCCTTCGCGTTCACCCATCAGGGCGCGACGTGGGCCAATGCGGAGGTGCGGCCCGAACGCGGGATCCCCTACCCTTCGACGCCTGAAAACATCGCACCGAAACTCGACCAGGAACCGACTCTTGCCGGCCAGTACTTCCTCGACGAGTACGGGGAAAACCGATGGGATGCCGCGCGGGTCGAGAACTCCATCGAATTCGCCGCGAAGTGGTCTGCACTCCACCACGCGCCGGTCTACTGTGGAGAGTTTGGCGTATTCGAGAACTACGCACCGCCGCAGGCGCGCGCGCAGTGGCTCCACGACATGCGCGTCGCTCTCGAAAAGAACCACATCGGCTGGGCCATGTGGGACTACCAGGGGGGATTCAGTGTCGTGACAAAAGCCAACGGGACGACAACCCCGAATCAGGATGTACTCGCGGCCCTGGGGCTGCGCATGCCCTGATCGTCAGCCGTCGGCAGGCGGCGCGAACGCAAGTTGCCTGAACCAGGCTGGGAGGAGACGGCCCGGCCGGACGGGGAACCCACGACAGCTGACCTGCGTAATACTGTTGTCGGACGCGAGGCATTGCGATGGTGAAATTCCTTCTCTTCTGCATTCTTCTGTTCTTTTGCTGGCCTCTGGCTCTGCTGGCCCTGGTGGCGTATCCCATCGTGTGGCTGCTTTTGATTCCCTTCCGGCTCCTCGGGATCGCCGTGCATGGGGTGCTCGACCTGGTCGGAGCGGTCATCACGCTGCCGGCGCGCCTGATCCGAGCCATCTAACCCGAGCCATCCAGGCGACGCTACCGATACTCGGCGGCGAACTGGTCGGCTTCGTGGTTGAGCGACTCCTCACTTGCCTCGTGCGAGATCAGCAGCACGCGATAGCGGAAGGTCGCGGTCTGTCCTTTCTCCAGCGTGTAGTTGAAGGGCGGCTGTTTGGGATCGAAGATGCTGCGGCCGAGGGGATTAGCGGCGAAGAGTCCGTAGCCGCGAGCGTGCCAGTAGGTCGGGTAGCCGGGATTCAGCGGGTGATCGAGGATGGCAACGGTGACGGTGTGGCCGTCTTTATGGCCGGTGAGCGAGCACCACTTCCCCCTGGTGCTCCAGACGGCTCCGCCTTGGATGCCTTCGCTGGTGAGGTAGACGCCGGTAGCCCCAGCGGTGTCCGCTGCGGCGACTTTGGTGGGACGGCCGCTCGGGTCAAGGAAGACGCCTCCCTTCTCGTCGGGGGATTCGAGAAAATGCGCCACCCGAATGCCAAGAACGCCTTCTTTATCGTCATTGAACACGGCGCGGTCGAGTGCTTTGAGGGTGATGATCTGGTCGATGACGCGGGCGTGCGGACGGCGCGAGAAGATGTAGTGCGTGGTTTGATCGAGGATCTTGTCGCCTTTGCCGGTGACCCAGACCGAGTTGACGACCAACTCGCCACGATCGGCGCCGCTCTTCATGGAAACGATTTTGGTTTCGAGGATCGTCCCCATTTTGGAGCGATTTTCCGGCTTGATGGCGTAGGAGTTATTCCAGAAATCGAAGCCGTTGACGTTGCCGTAGTTGAACCACATGCCCGCGTGGTGGGGATGATCGACGCGCTCGTTGGGCCGTGGATCGAGCGGATAGCCGCGCGTCACGGTGATGCCTTCATCGGTGATCAGCGGATACAGGACTGGCTTTTTCAGCGTGGTCGGCCAGATGTACGACGTGAAGGGATGGCCATCGATGGTGATGTCGACGCGGCGCTGCGCCTCGTTGGGGACGACCTGCACGCCGGATGTTTTCGCGGCGTGCAGGTTAGCAGTTGGGACGAACATGGCTGCGATCAGCACGGCGAGCACAGCCCGGTTACGCATAGACCTTGCCTCGCCACCATCACCTGCTGCGTTTTGTCGTCGAAGGTGACTTTCTCGCCGGTCTGGATGGCGGCCACGTTCATGCAGAGCGCGATAGAGTGGCTGTAGCCGGCCTCAATGGGGGCGTTGGGGGTTTTGCGCGAGCGGACGCACTCCATCCAGTTGCGCATGTTGGCGGAAGTTTGCGGGTCGCTATGCGTGTTCGCGGCGGTCGAGACGGCTTCTTCGGGCTGATCGAGGAGCGAAGAGCTGGGCAGAAGGTTCGGCTTCATCTTCATTTCAGCGGCGTACTTCTCCGTCAGACCACCGGTGGGAGTGACGGTCTTCTTGTCCATGTCGATCATGCCGCCGTTGGAGTAGTAGAGTTCCTTGACGCCGCCGGCGGAGTTGGTGAAGCGCGAGGAATACTGCACCTGGAAGCCTTTGGTGAGGTCGTCGAGCGGACCGTAGTCGAAGACGGCGGTCATGGTGTCCCAGTTCTGGCGGCCGTCCTTCCATAGATAGATACCGCCGTTGGCGACGACGCTGCGGGGATGCGGCAGCCGGCTGAACCAGTGCACGGTGTCGATCTGGTGGACGAGCCACTGGTCGGGAATGCCGGAGGAGTAAGGCCAGAAGAGGCGGAACTCGAGATACTTGCGGGCGTCGAAGGGGACACGGGGCCGGTTGAGGAGATAGCGATTCCAGTCGGTGTCCTCTTCTTTAAGGAGAGGGACGACATCGGGGCGGCGCCAGCGGCCGGGCTGGTTCACGTTCCAGGTCATTTCGACCATGACGATGTCGCCGAACTGGCCGGACTGGATGTACTCGGCGGCTTTTTGATAACTCGGCGTGCTGCGGCGCTGGGTCCCGACCTGGACAATCCTGCCGGTCTTTTTGACGGCGGCGCAGGAATTTGCGGGCGTCGTCCATGGTGTGCGCGGTGGGCTTTTCGACGTAGGCATCGCGGCCGGCTTCGACGGCTTCGACCCCGTGCAGGGCGTGCTGGAAGTCGGCGGTGGCGACGAGGACGGCGTCGACATCCTTGCGGGCGTAGAGCTCGTCGTTGTTGCGGACGGGATCGACTTTGAAGCCGCTGACTTTCTCGATGTAGCCAGCACCCTCTTCGCGGCGGCGGTTCCAGATGTCGGAGACGGCGACGAACTCGAAGTTCATCTCTTTCGCATGCTGGCTGAAAGCGGGGATGAGAGCGCCCTTCATGCGGTCGCCGCAACCCACGACGGCGGTTCGGACACGATCGTTGGCCCCGACGACGGCGGCGTAGCTTTTGGCATTCCATGAAACCGCAGTGGCGGCCAGTGCCTCGCCTCCTGCTTTCACAAATTCCCTGCGCGTAGTGGCTGTTCCCGCCATGTCGTGGATCTCTCCTTTGGAAATTGTTGTCATCGGTATGGAAGGTCGTTGTGGGTTGGGGCGAGGGAGGATCAGCCACTGAAAGTGGTCAGACCTCTTCGGTACGGACCATGCTGTCAGGTGCTTTGCGGCTTTGTCAAGGACGGAGTGCGTCGGGCGATGGCTCGCTCGAAAGCGACGTGACTGGGGTTGCGGTTTCCGACGCTTGTCTGTCAGAACTACAGCGAGCGCGCCCGGGCGAGTCCCACCAGCTTGTCGATCACGTCGGTGTACGAGTAGCCAGCCTTTTTGGCGGCCATCGTGAATTCGGCAACGCTGGAGAGCCATGGGTTCGGGTTGGCTTCGATGACGTAGACCTCGCCTTTCTTGTTCAGGCGCATGTCGATGCGGCCGTAATCGCGCAATCCGAGGGCGCGCCAGGCAGCGAGGCCGGTGTCCTGCAGTTTTTTCGTCGTCTCTTCGTCGAGGTCTTCGGCGGGCGCGGATTTGGTCACCTTGTAGGCTTCGGTCTCGTGATCGAACTTCACGTCCTGGCCGGCAATGCGGGGCGTTCCCTTGGGGAGCTTCGAGAGGTCGAGTTCAATGAGGGGGAGCACCTCCGGATTCTCATTCCCGAGGATCGAGGCGTAGATTTCGCGGCCTTCGATGTACTCCTCAATCAGCGCCGGGCTGTCGAATTCCTCGTGGATGTAGTGGATTCTCTCCATCAGCTCTTTCACACTGTCGACAAGGGAGCCGCTGTCGATGCCGATCGATCCGTCTTCAGAGACGGGCTTGACGATGAGGGGAAACTCGATGTCGTGCGAGTGATCGGTGCGGCCCTTGTAGGAAACGGCGAAGTCCGGGGTCTTGATTTTGTGGAAGTCGAAGATCTTTTTCGCGATGGCCTTGTCCTGGGCGAGGTAGAGCGCCTGGGGGCCGCTGCCGGTGTACGGAAGGTGCAGCAGTTCCAGATACGACACGATGTTTTTGTCCATGGTGTCGTCGCCGGCATAGGACTCGGTGAGGTTGAACACGAGGTCGGCCCCGCATTTGGCGAGCGCGAGCAGGGATGGGTTTTTGCCGTCGAGGATGTGGTACGAAGGCTCGTGTCCGAGTTTGGTAAGCGCCTCGAAGATCTCTTCGCGGTCGTGAAGGGGATCTTTTTTCTTCTTCCGCGGTTTGCCATTCCTGGCGCGCGGTGCTTTGACCGGCTCTGGTTCAGGCTCAGGCGGGCCCTCCTCCCAGACGTCGTGCAGGATCGTTATTTTCAGGTTCGCCATGATGCCTCTGCGCTTTTGGTACGACGTCCATGGGGCCAGCCCCGGAAATTGCGGGTCAGGGCAAAATAAATTTGCCCCGCGTGATGTAGTTCATCGCCAGCGCGGTCGCGTACACAGCGACTTCAGTTAAGTATTCTCTTTCACATTTTATGTCGGCGCGCAGGTCCAGGTCGCTGACTTTTGCTTCGATGGATTCCACCAGCTTCCGGACCAGCGGACGCTGGACGCCAGTCCAGTAATTCACTTTGTCGACGAGGACCTTGCGATTCTCGCGAATCAGTTCGACGGCGGGGCGAACATTCTTCCTGCGTCGCTTCGATGCGTTGAAGATGTCGCGCAGATCAGTGTCAAAGGGCAGTTCGTCAGCAACAAGCCGCTGATCGAGCGCCCGCTGATAGAACTCGCCGACGGTCACATTCATCTCGTCGACGGTGATGTCGGTGTCGCCGTGCGCGACCACAGGGTCGACATCGCGGAGCCCGCGTCCGATGCGATCCATGTAGAGCAGCTTCTTCATGGCGCCCCAGCCCTTGTAGCGTTTGCGCCAGTTGGAGCGAGGCGTGATCCATACCGCGAAGGTCTCTGCGAAGTCTTCGTCGGGGTGCTTTTGCGCGTACCAGCCCTCCATGTGGCGGACAAACTGGCGTGAGAAAGGAACGGGTTTGTAGTTCTCCCGATAGGGGCGGCGGAAGGGGCCGAAGAGGTCGCGCCACTCCCGCGTTTTATAGAGCGCGTAGGCGTAATTGAAGGCGTGGCCAGCCTCGTGGCGCATGTACATCATGATCTGCCGGGCGTCTTCGATGTCGTTCATCTCGGATTCGAGGCGCTGCAATTTCGGATCGGCGAGGTAGAACGGGATCCCGATAACGGGCTCCATGTTAGGGCAACCCCACTCATCGGTGAGGTAGCACCTGGGACGGAAGCGGTTGAGGCCCTTGGCGGCCAGCTCTTTGTAGAGTTGGTGGACGAAGCGTTCCAGGGGAGAGCCTTCCAGCTTCAGGCCGAGCTGCTGGATTGGCTTGGAGAGGATCTCGCGGACCTCGGCCGGCGCTTTTTCGAAATTGGCCACCGGTGCGAAGCGTAGCACAGGCCAGGCGCCGGCGTTCGCGCTCCCCGCTTTACACTATCGGCATGCCCATCCTTCTTGACGGCAAGGCTTATTCCAAAGAACTCGAAGCTGAATTGACGCTGCGGGTGCAGCGCCTGCAACTGGAGGAGCCGCCCATCCTGGCAACCATTCTGGTGGGCGACGATCCCGCTTCGGCTACCTACGTCCGCATGAAAGGCAACGCGTGCCGGCGTGTGGGCATGGAATCGCTCAGCATCACACTGCCCGGCACGACGACTACAGCGGAACTGCTGACGGCGATCGACGACCTGAATGCTAATCCGCGGGTGCGCGGGATCCTGCTGCAACATCCGGTGCCCAAGCAGATCGACGAGCGCGCCTGCTTCGACCGCATCGCGCTGGACAAGGACGTGGATGGCGTGACGGCGCAAGGCTTCGGGCGGATGGCCATGGATGAGCCTGCCTATGGTTCCGCCACGCCGGCGGGGATCATGCGTCTGCTGCGGCGATACCAGATTGCGATCGAAGGGCGGGAAGCGGTGGTTGTGGGACGCAGCCCGATCCTCGGCCGGCCGATGGCGATGATGCTGCTCGCCGCCAACGCTACGGTGACGATCTGCCACTCGCGGACGAAGAACCTAGCCGAGGTGGTGCGGCGCGGGGAGATCGTTGTCGGCGCCGTCGGGAAGCCGGAATTCATCCGGGGCGAGTGGATTCGCGATGGCGCAGTGGTTGTGGATGCGGGCTACCATCCGGGCGGGGTTGGGGACATCGAATTGGCTGCGGTGATGGAGCGCTGCTCGGCTTACACCCCGGTGCCGGGCGGCGTAGGTCCGATGACGATCGCCACGTTGATCGCGCAAACGGTGGAAGCGGCGGAGAAGGCTGTGGCCGTCAACGCCGAACCGGCGCACGCGCATTAACCACAGATACAGTCGGACCGCGCTCTTCCCGGCTCACCTGCGGTTCATTCCTCGCGTCCAATCACGGAGATCGCAGGCATGATGAACGCTTTGTAATCTGCGCGCGTCCCTGCTTTTCCAACGCAGGAGTAACCTGATGGAAATCCTCCGTTCACGCGTCGACGTCGACGAACCTGCGGTGGTTTCGACGCCCTGCCCTGCACTTCTCCCGAGGACTCAGGCCATCTGTAAAGAAGGAGTACTCATGCGGTTGCTTGTCGTGGAAGATGACAACACCATTCGCGATTTTCTTACCCGGGCCCTTGCCGAATCCGGTTTCGGCGTCGATGCGTGTTCGCAGGGCAACGAGGCCGAGCGCCTCGCCCTCGAAGGCGTTCATGATGCACTGGTTGTGGACCTGAACCTGCCGGACGGGGACGGTCTCGATCTGATCCAGAGGCTTCGCTCCCAGGGCGTCTCTTCTCCGGTTCTGATTTTGTCTGCGCGCCGCTCCGTCGACGAGCGGGTGCTGGGACTGGAGCGCGGCGGCGACGATTATATGACGAAGCCGTTCGCAGTGGCCGAGTTGCAGGCGCGGCTTCGGGCGCTACTGCGGCGGAGTACCCCGGGGCAATCGGAGACGACGCGGCTGCGGGTCGCCGATCTCGAAATTGACCTCATCCGCCGCGAAGCGCGGCGGGGCGGCGTCGAGTTGCAACTGACCCAGCAGGAGTTCGCGCTGCTGGAATATCTGTGCCGCAACGCCGGGCGGGTGGTGACGCGCGCCATGGTGCTGGATCATGTGTGGAAGATGCGGATCGACACATCCACCAACATTGTCGACGTGCACATCCACCGTTTGCGCAATAAGGTGGACAAGGAATCGCAGCGTCCGCTCATTCGCACCATTCGCGGAGTAGGATATCTGCTCCGCGATTAAACAATGCCTTCCCGACCGCAAAGCTACTTTTACCGAACCACAGCGTGGCGCGTTGCGCTGCGAACGACCCTCGTCTTCGCCGCGGGCAGCGCCGCGGTATTTCTGGCGATGTACATCATCGTGGCGCGCACGGTGCGCGAGCGCAGCGACTCGTGGCTGACCGGCGAGAGCGAGACGCTGCGCCAGGTCGCGCTCAACACGCCGCGCGACGCCCTCTACGACCGCATCGTGGAAGAAGTCGCCGAACTGGCCTCGCAGGAGGTTTCCTGGAACGGCAACGGCGAGCAGATCGGCGGCAACACAGTTTTCTTCGCACAGACCGGCGATCCTTCGCGTCCCCCGGTGTGGGTGGGACCGCAGAACAGCCAGCCATTTCTCAATGCGCTGGAGAACCTCCACGCCACCCAGGGAAGGCCAGCTTCCCTCCGGGTGCCGGGCTGGAGTCATCCCTTCCGGGTGGTGGCGCTCAACATGCGTCCCGGCACGGGGCGTCTCTACCTCGGCCTGCTCGATCTTGGCGCCGAACATCTGCTGCGCCAGCTGCTGCTGCGCTTTTTCCTCGGCTGGGTCTTCATGGTGGCGTTCGGGTTCCTGCTCACGCTTTTCGGCCTGCGCCGCATGCTCCGCCGCGTCGATGCCATCACCAGCGCGGCGACCAGCATCCGCACCGACGATCTGAGCACGCGGGTTCCGGTGGGCACTCAGCACGACGAGATCGCGCGCCTCGCGGGCACCTTCAACAACATGCTCGACCGCATTTCCTCTTCGGTGAATCAGCTGCGTACGCTTACCGACTCGGTTGCGCACGACCTCAAGAGCCCCATCACATCGGTACGCGGCAGTCTGGAGATTGCTCTTTCCCTTGAAGACCGCGAGCAGTCGCAGGACCTGATTGCGAGCGCCATCGAGAACCTCGACCGCCTGTCCGAAGTGGTGACCACGTCGCTCGATCTGGCCGAAGCCGACGGGGGCGCGCTGCGTCTGCGCCGCGAAACCGTCGATCTCAGTAACCTCGTTCGTCGGGTCTCGGAACTCTATGCGCCGGCGTTTGCCGATTCGCACCAGGACCTCACTGTCCGCGCTCCGCGTCCTGTGCGGATCGTCGCCGATCTCTCTCTGTGCACACGCCTGCTTTCCAATCTGATGGAGAACGAGCTGCGCTATGCGGGTGCTGGCGCGCACATCTCCGTCGAGGTCTCCGCGCGGGATGCGACCGCCAGCATCACACTCGAAGACGATGGCCCGGGCTTCTCCCCGGACCTGCTGCCGCGCGTCTTCCAGCGTTTTGCCAAAGGACGTAACTCGCAGGGCCACGGACTTGGCCTCGCCTTCATCAGCGCCGTCGCGGTGGCCCATGCCGGACGGGCCACCGCACAGAACCGCGCCACCGGTGGCGCGCAGATCGTGGTGGAATTCCCGCTGGCTTCCGCGAGTCAGATCGCCGGCAACGATTCCATGCAAGACAATCTGCTGACCTCGCCCTGACAGTCAGCGACAAAAGGCCTCCATCGGGAAAACAGCGGCCTCGATCCGCAGATCCTGATCGCCGGATCGCACTGGAAAGCCCGCTGTCTCACTCGACTGTTGAGAGCTGCATGCGCATTCTTGCCAGCGCAACTGCCTTCCCGAGCACTTGCGCAACACAAATTCCCCAACGCCCTGACTGAGCGATTGGGTTTGCCTGTCCAGTGTTCGTACTTCCTACTTCGGCATCAGCCCCTGCAGCAGGTTTCCCAGCCCCTTCTTCGCTGCGGCTCCCGCGCTCCCCTTCGCCATCGCTTTTACATCGGCCCGGATCACCGGATTTGACGTGGTCCCCGTGATGGTCAACGGCACACTGGCGTTGGCGGCGGTGTGCAGCAGATTGCCTGCGATTCCGCCCAGCGCCTGGGCTGCCCTATCCACGACCGCTCCGGCGGAGCCGGTTCCACTCAGTTTCGCCGTCAGCTGAAAATTCAGGGCGCCGGACTGCGCCACGATTCCCTGCCCAGTGGCCGACCCAATGGCCGGCACGACGCAGTTGATGCTGCTCAGCTGCGTTTGCCCCTGGGTCTGGCGCACATCGGCATGCAGCACCTGGATCGCGGTCCCGCCGCTGGTGCCAGTAAGCGATTTCAATCCCTGGATCTTCGAGGCCAGATCGAACCCGGCGAGCTGCGTGTTGTCGACTTCCACGGGTCCGGCGATCACCGGGGCCGTCGCCGATCCCGTGATCGCCAGCTGCGCCGTCAGAGTCCCGCCTTTGAGCTGCGAACCGCTGGGGAGTTGGACGCCCACGGCCGGCAACAACGCCTCCACAGAATCGACCGGCACCCTGGAGGCATTCACCTGCAGATTCAACGTCGTCGCCGCCGCCGTCATCGCGTAGGTTCCCTGGACGTGGATCGTCACAGGACCCGCATCCACAGCCACCTGCTTCACCAGACCGGTCCGTGCCTGCAGGTCGTGCTGCACGGTGTAGGACAGGTGCACCGGATCAGTGGTGGGGGTTCCACCCTTAGCCAGCAGCAGATGATGCGCCACGATCCGGCCCGTGCTCGTCGCCGTCTTCCCGTCGGACTTCAGCTGCGCCTCGATGTCGGCCTGCATCCCGATGCCGTCGCTGGCCGGCAACACGCCGGCCTTCACGGGATCGAACCCGTGCACGGTGAGCTGGGCGCTCAGCGGCGTAGCCGATGCGTCCTGCTGATTCAGCGGCCCCACGGTTCCGCTGAGAGCCACCGTGCCATCCCCCGGCAACTGCGCCTTCACGGAGAAGGGCATGACGCGGCCAAAGGACAGGTTGTCGACAGTGATGTTGACTGTGTCATATTCGAAGGGCTGGCCTTTCGCAGGAATCGACGACACCACCACTTTGCCGTCGGTGACATCGGCCTCGCCCACGGTCAGTTGCGTCGCCGTCGTCGGTTGCTGGCTGGCCTGCGCTCCGCCATGTCCCAGGCTCGCGTAATTCCAGACGCCCTTTTCGTTCGAGATCAGGTGGATTTCAGGTGATTCAGCCACGAACTTCTTCACGTTGACCCGGCGGTGGAAGAGCAACGCCCCCACATCGACGCCGATCCTGAGGGACTTCGCCTGGAGAAAGGGATCGGCGCTGAACGCCGGATCGTCCGCGACGGTGAGCTGGTCCGCCACCACACTGCCGGACAGGAGGGAGAAGCTGAGCTTGCCCAGCGTCACCTTCCGGCCCAGCGCGCCCGACAGCTGATTCTCCAACATCGGCCGGAACGAATCCGCATTCACGAAGAACGGCACGATCAGCACCGCCAGCAGTACCACGACGACCACGCCGATCGCAATTTTCATCCACCGTTTCATGACGACTCCCGCCCCCGTTTCTATCTGAGATGCAGCATCTTCCCGGCGATCCTTACTCTACTCCCTCCCATGCCAGGCGATGGAACACATCCTCTGCGGCGAGCAGATAAGCTCGATCCGGGTCGAGGAGAACGGTCCTTGCGTGAATGCAGCCACCGCCTGAGATTCACCCTGGGATTGAAACTATTTTGCGCGCTTGTTGTTCTAATCAGAAAGCACTCCCAGGGTCCGGCATTCTTTTCGTGAGTGGCACGCCCCGATCACTCGTTCCCTGATTCGAGGATGGTGGATTTGCGTCTGATTTTCGCAGTTCTGTGCCTGTCACTCACCGCCGGCAGCTCCCCCCAGTCACTCTCGGGGGAGACTCAGCCTCAGCCGCTCCTCGCACTTCCGGTGTGCAACAGCGGTGGGGGCTCGTTGGATTGTGCGGCCTCGCTGCCCGAAGCGCCGACGCCGCAGACTCTGCCGACTGCCGCCCGACGCTCCTCGGCGCAGGCGGCACCTCAACCCAAAGCCGCACCCGGTACGCCGGTGGATAAGAATGGCAATCCGATTCCGCTGGAACGTCGCCAACCCCAGCGCATCCTTGGGTTCATGCCCAACTTCCGAACCGTCTCCGGCGGCGCGGCGCCGCACCCGCCCGGGTTCAAGTACAACTTCACGGTCGCGGCGCACCAGGCCTTTGACTACTCATCGTTTATCTTCCTCGGGCTCACTTCGCTGACTTCGGAGGCGACGAATGAGCACCCCTCACTTGGCAAGGGCATTGAGGGATTCGGCCAGTACACGTGGCGAGGCTTCATCGACAAGACGGACAATACGTTTCTGTCGGCATGGGTCCTGTCCACGGCGTTGCACGAGGACACGCGCTATTATGCGCTGGGAACTGGGCATACCGTCCCAATCCGCGCACTCTACGTGATCAGCCAGCAGGGCGAGTCGCGCACCTGGGGCGGGCGCAAGACGCCTAACTTTGCCGGCCTGGGCGCCAAGGTCCTGACCCAATACATCTCCCGCTCCTACTACCCGCCCAGCGCGGCAACGTTTGGGGTCCTCGCTACGAAGTTTGGCTATTCGGTGATGCGCGACGTCGCGTTTTCCGGGGTGCGCGAGTTCTACCCGGATATCGCGGCCCACTATGTTCGCAAGCATCAGGCGAAGGAAGCACGCCTGGCGGCAAAACGAGCGGCTGCCCATCCGCCATCGCCGGCCGGGAACGGCCCGCAATAGTCTCGCGTCTGCCCGGCGCGAGGCAGTCGGCAGTCTGGTTCGGGGTCCGTTCGCCAGCGATGTCTGTTGCAACAACTATCTGATAACTATTGAATTATCAATCGGATGGTATACCGCCTGGAGCGCTGCTGCGAAGCGCCGTCGACTGGATTGCCTGGAGGGCGAGTCGTTCCTGCACGCAGTGAATCCAATAGACTGGTCGCCATCCCCAACAGACCAGAAACGGAACAACACCATGTCACTCAGACCGGTGAAGGAAATTCTGTCCACCAAACCAACCCTCGAAGGCGCAGGCGTCCGTCTCCAGCGGGCCTTCGGCTTCGGGAAAACGAAGGAGTTCGACCCCTTTCTCCTCCTCGATGATTTTCGCAACGAGCATCCCGAGGATTACATCAAGGGGTTCCCGTGGCATCCCCACCGCGGCATCGAGACCATCACCTACGTGCTCGCCGGCTCGGTGGAGCACGGCGACTCGCTGGGCAACAAGGGCAAGATGACGGCGGGTGACGTGCAGTGGATGACCGCCGGTTCCGGCATCTTGCACCAGGAGATGCCCAAAGGCGACGAGCGCGGCCGTATGCACGGCTTCCAGCTGTGGGCCAACCTGCCGTCCTCTTTGAAAATGACGGACCCGCGCTACCAGGACATACCGTCGTCCGCGATCCCCGAGGTCACCGAAGATGACGGCACCACGGCCCGCATCATCTGCGGCGAGTTCTGGGGCAAGCGCGGGCCGGTCGAGGGCGTGGCGGCTGACCCCAACTACATCGACGTCTCGGTACCGCCGAACAAGCGCCGGCGGCTGAAAGTGGAGACCACGCGGAACGCTTTCGCCTACGTCTTCGCCGGCTCCGGAACCTTTCGCGATGCTTCGACGCCGCAGGCGGTGCTCACCGAATCCGGTGTCGATCCGAATGCGCAGCCGGAGTACGATGCGACCAACCACTCGCTGGTTCTGTTCGATCGGGGCGATGAGATTCAGGTGCAGGGGGGACCGGAAGGTATCCGCTTCCTGCTCGTCTCCGGCAAGCCGATCGAAGAACCGGTGGCATGGTACGGCCCGATCGTGATGAACACGCAGGGGGAATTGCGCACGGCTATGACGGAGTTGCAGAACGGCCACTTCATCAAGCACCGGTAAAGACGGGTCGAAATGAAAATGGCCCGGTCTCCCCATGGAGGCCGGGCACTTTTTCGCTGGCTTCAGGCGGCTTCCGCATCCGCCACGGCGAGCGCCACGTCGAGCGCTTCGACGGCAAAATCCAGGTCTTTCTCCTCGACAATCAACGGCGGCGCGATGACCAGATGGCTCACCCATCCCTGGATGGCGACTCCACGCTTCAGCATCTCCGCGACGACTTTGTCGACCAGGGCGGGCTTGCCTTCTACCTTGTCCTGCATGGTGTTGAAGGATTCCTTCGTCGCGCGATTCCTGACGAGGTCCAGCGCCCAGAAGAGCCCGAGCCCGCGTACTTCTCCGATGGACTTGTGTTTCTCCTGCAGCGCCCGCAGCTTCGGCTCCAGGTAAGCCCCCATCTTCTTCGCCCGGTTCACCAGATCGAGGCGTTGCATCTCGCGGATCGTCGCCACGGCCGGCTTGAGCGTGATCGGGTGTGCCTCGTAGGTGTGCCCGTGGGAGAAATAGTGATCGTCGAAGTACGCCGCGACCTTTTCTGTCGTCGCGCAGAGACCCAACGGCACATACGCCGAAGTGATGCCCTTGGCGGTGACCAGAATGTCCGGTTTTACGCCCCAGTGGTCCATGGCGAACCACTCGCCGGTGCGGCCCCAGCCGCTCATCACCTCATCGGCGATCAACAGGACACCGTGGCGGTTACAAATCTCACGGAGCATCGGCATATATTCCTTTGGGGGCACCAGAACGCCGTTGGTTCCCACCACCGGCTCCACGATCACGGCCGCAATATCGCTCTCGTTGCGGATCATGTGCTCCAGATACTCCGCGCAGGCGATGCCGCACTGCGGATAGGTGTGTTTAATCGGGCATTTGTAACAGTTCACCTCCGGTGCAAACAGGAAGCCGTGCGCCTTGCCGCCCACCGGCTCCATCGCCCAGCGCCGCAAACCACCGGTCGCGGCAATCGAGCCCGCGGTCGATCCGTGATAGGACCTGTAGCGCGCAATGATCTTTGTCCTGCCGGTGACCATGCGGGCAATCTTGAAGGCCGCCTCGTTCGCCTCGGTGCCGGAGGTCGTGAAGAAGAACTTCGTCAGTCCCTCGGGCAGAACTTCCAGCAGCACCCGGCTTAGCTCCGCACGCGCATGGGTCGCGAAGGCCGGCGACGCATAGGCCAGAGCCTCTGCCTGCTCCGCGATGGCCCGGATCACGGCAGGGTTCTTGTGCCCCAGGTTCACGCACATTAGCTGGGCCGACAAATCCAGATAGCGCTTCCCGGCCCCGTCGGTGAAGTAGCAGCCCTCCGCGTCGGCCAGGTACATCGGGTTCCAGTTCTTCTGGAAGCGCCAGGTTCCGTAATTCAATTTCTTAGTTAGGTCGACCACCTCTTGCGGGGTCAATGTTGCCTGCGGTGCGGAAATCGATTCGCTCATCGCATTCCTTTCGAAAGAACGCTCTCTACAGGAATACACGAGAATGGCAGGCGGATGCAGAGCCTGTCCGCGCTCCACCAATCAGCGGCGGCGATCGAGCATCAATTCGCGCGGAAGCGATGCTCAGGCCGTTGCCAGTTGACGGGCGCCGCGTCCAGCGGACATCGGCTCGTTGCCGCCGATGCGCACGCTCACCACCTTCGATACGCCCGGCTCCTGCATGGTGACGCCGTAGATCATGTCCGCCGCGGTCATCATGCGTTTGGAGTGCGTGACGATGACGAACTGCGTTTCTTCGGCCATGGAGCGCAGCATCTCGGCGAGGCGGCCAACGTTGGTTTCGTCCAGCGGCGCGTCCACTTCGTCGAGCACGCAGAACGGGCTCGGCTGGAAGAGGAAGATGCCGATGAGCAGGGACAATGCAGTGAGCGCCTTCTCGCCGCCCGAAAGCAGGAGCACGTTCTGCAGCTTTTTACCCGGAGGCGAAGCGACGATGTCGATGCCGCTGTCGGCGACGTTCTCCGCGTCGGTGAGGCGCATCAAAGCCTGGCCGCCGCCGAAGAGTTTGGCGAATGTCACGCCGAAATTTTCGTTGATGCGCGCGAAGGCTTCGTCGAATTTGGTGCGCGAGATTTCATCGATTTCTTTGATCGTCGACTGGGTGTTCTCGATCGAGTCGACCAGGTCCTTCCGTTGCGTTTCGAGGAACTCGTGACGCTGGGCCGTCTCGTTGTATTCCTCCAGCGCCATCATGTTCACCGGCCCCATGTTTTCGAGGCGCTGCTTCATCTCGCGGCACGCCGCATCTTCGGTTGCCAGCGCTTCGTCTTCGATGCGCGCCAGCGTCTCATCCGCGCGTAACGCGGTGGCCTCCATGCTCAGATCGGCGATGCATGCCTCTTCGGCGTGCCGCAGCTCGGCGGCCACGGTCGCCATCTGATTGCCGCAGGTCCCGCGCGTCTCGCGCTGGGCATCGATCTCGGTCCGCAGCGCCTTAAGGTTCTGCTCCATCGCGGCGATGTCTGCCCGCAGGGTCACGATCTGCTCGTGTGCGGCAGTCGATTCCCTTTGCGCGGTGTCGCGCGCCTCGATGAGCTGCTCGCGCGTGGCCACCAGTTGCTCGTTTTCGCGCCCGCGCTGCTCCTGCTCGGCTTTGGCGGCAGCCAGTTGCTGCGTGATCTGCGCGACCCGCGTTTCGAGCTCGTGGAACATCCGGTCGATGCGCGCAAATGCCTGCTCGGCCCCACGGCTGCGTTCTTCGAGGCCGGCCAGTTCGGCCGAAAGCTGTGCGGCCTCTTGCTGCGCCAGATCCCGATTGGCGCGGAGCTCGGCCACAGCTCGCTGCAATTCATCGAGACCGACTTCCACCGCCTGGTGCTGCGCTTCCAGCCGCGCGAGCTCTTCGCGCCGCTGTTCCAGCTGCGATTCTTTGCTCCCGCGCGCATCCCGATTCCGCTCGCTCTCCAGCGTCCAGTCCTGCAGACGCCGTTCCAGCCGCTGAACCTCCATCTCCATCTGACGCAGGGCTGCGCTTTGGTTCGCGCTCTCGCGTTCGGCTACCCGTCGCTCTTCCGACTTCACGTCGAGGGTCCGCGTGCGATCGGCCAGCGTCTTCGTCAGCGTGGCCACACGCATCTCGGCCTGGCCCAGTTCGCGCTCGATCTCTGCCAGCTTCTGCTGGGTGTCGCGCAGTTCCCTCTTCAGCGCGAGCGGGCCTTCAGAGCCCGGCTTGCCGCCCGTCACCGTGACGTTATGAAAGCATTCGCCCGTCGGCGCCAGGAAGAACGCCGAAGGATTCTCCAGCGCCAGCGAACGCGCCGTCTCCGAATCCGGGGCCACATAGCCTTCCCGCAGCTTGGGCAGAATCGCCTCGAGCGACCGCCCGAAGCCATCGAGCACGCGAATGCAGTTGCGCAGCGGGACCACGGCGGGCCGCGCGTCCTGGTAGGGCAAGGAGTCGTCGGCCGCGAAAGAGAATTTAGCCTGCGCGTCCTCGGGGTGCACGAGGAAAGTCGCGCGCCCGTCCACACCGGTCTTCAGGAGACGCATTCCTTCGTGAGCTGAATCCCAGCTCTTCACCACGATATAGTTCAGTTCGTCGCGCAGAAACTCGTCCACGACGCTCTCGTATTGATTGCCGACTTCGAGGAAGTCCGCCAGCGTTCCCACCGGCTTGAGTCCGCCGCCCAGGCTGTTGGCCTGGAAGAGCTTGCGGACCGTGTCCGTGGAGTAGCTGTGCTCGCGGATGAGCGCCTCCAGCGACGCGGCGCGTCCGCTGAGCGTTGCGTGTTCGGCGCGCAGTTGATCGGCCTGGCGGCGCGCACCCTGCTCTTCCGCGCGTCCCGACTCAATCTCGGCACGCAATCCGGCAATCTCGGCTTCGACGCGGTGCAGGGTCTCGGTAACGGATTCGAAGGTCAGGGAAATCTGCCCACGCTCGGCGCCGAGCGCTTCGAGGTCCCGACGGGCCGCTTCCATCTCGGTCGTGAGGCGTTCCGCTTCGCGTTGCAGCGCTGCCAGCGATTCCTCACCCTGGGAGATCTGGCTGCGCGTTTGGCCCACCTGCGACAGCAACTGCGCCGCCTGGCGCCGCGCCCCTTCCGATTGCTGCTCCGCAGCCAGTACAGCGGCCACGGTCTCGCGCATGGCGGCCTGCTTCAGCCGTGTGCGCTCGCGCGCCTCGGCGGTCGCCGATGCAGCCGATTCGAGGAAGGCCCGCTGCGATGCCCTCTCGGAATGGGTGCCCTGCAGATGTTCCTGCACCTGGGTCAGCTCGGCCTGGGCCGCGGCCGTGCGCGCATCGAGCTCGGCGATGCGCTCCTGATTCGTCTGGTGCCGCGCATCGGCTCGTTCGATCTCGACGGCACGCTGATTCGCCCGCGTTTCGGCGTCCTTGGCTGCGTCTTCCAGCTCATAGCCGCGCGCCATCAGCGCCGCGTGCTCCTGATCCAGCGTTTCGACCTTCTCCGCGCCGGCATCGATCTTCCCGGTCAGATCGGCGATCTCCGCTTCGAGCGCAGCCTGCTGCGCATCCATCTGTGCGATCCTGCTGGCCAGGACGACTTTGAGCTTCTCGCGCATCTCATCGCGCAGCTTACCGTAGCGTTCAGCCTTGGCAGCCTGCCGCTTGAGCGACGCCATCTGCCGCGTCACTTCTTCAAAGATGTCGTTCACGCGGGCGAGGTTCTGCTTCGCTTGTTCGAGGCGCAACTCCGCGAGCCGCTTCTTTGTCTTGAAGCGCGTGATGCCGGCGGCTTCTTCAATGATGGCCCGGCGATCGTGGGGACGCGAGCTGAGCAACTGGCCGATGCGCTCCTGGCCGATGATGGCGTAGGACTCCGGCCCGAGGCCGGTACCCATGAAGATGTCCTGAATGTCGCGGAGGCGGCAAAGCTTGCCGTTCAGCAGATACTCGCTGTCGCCGGTGCGGAATAGGCGACGCGTCACCACCATTTCGCCCTTCTGGGGCGTCCGATTGAATTTGCGGCGGCGAATCTTCAGCACGACGTCGGGGATCTTCTCCCCGTGCGAGGCTTGTTCGGCAGGCTCGTCGTCGTGGGCTTCGGTTGCTGCGGCCAGTTCCGGCTCAGCGCCTTCGCCCTCGAGAGCGACTTCCCTCTCGCCGATCACCACCCCGGGCTGCGTCTCGGCGATGATCTCTTCGACCTCGGCGGCGCGCTCCTCGCGCATCTTTTCTTCGTCCCAGTCCGCATCTCCGTTGTCGATGACGACCTCGGGCTCGCCGAGGAGAGGCCCGTCGTAGGCGTCCGGATCGACCAGGGTGAGAGACACTTCGGCCATGCCGAGCGGCTTGCGGTCGCGGGTGCCGGCGAAGATGACGTCCTCCATCTTGCCGCCGCGCAGGGTCTTGGCGCTCTGCTCTCCGAGCACCCAGCTCACAGCATCGAGGATGTTCGACTTCCCGCACCCGTTCGGCCCCACCACGATGGCAATTCCCTGGCCGGGGAGCTGCACTTCGGTGCGGTCAAAAAAGGACTTGAAGCCCAGGATCTGAATCTTTTTCAGCTTCAGCATGGGGGGTTGGATCACTCCTGAACCATAGAAAGAAAAGGCCGAGGCAAGCCGTTAGGAACGACTGTAGCGCCCGCTGGAAGCATGGTCAACAGAGCCACCCCAACATCTTGTGGATAAGGGGGACCAAACCCAAGTATTAGGCCGCGCTGCCAACTGCTCCGGGAGATCAGGACCGCTCGGCGACGCGGAGATTGCCAGATGTCATAACGGTATTCCCGATTTGATCCATTGGGCAAGCAAATTTCCGCCATAGGCTGTATCCAGGACGGTTCCGCCCCAGGTCGCCTCTTCCGGGAGGTGCCGGCCAAGCCCTCGCAGTCCCCTCACTGGAATCAACCTTGTTAACCGCTCCATTAACAGACAATCGAGCCTGGTTCCACGTACCAACACGGCTCCCGAATGAAACGGGCGCATCCGTGTAGAGTCTGGACGGACCTGGCCCGACTAAACTATCGCGACATCGTGCGCCTGCGGCGGTGACGACCGCAACTCCTCGGAATGGCATCGTACTTTTCCAGACACGCTTTTGCAGGCCGGAGGGGAGCAGCCTATCGCATTTCCAGCCTCATAACGACGAGATGACAAATCCTGACTCTGCCCGCGCCTTGTGCCGTATTCTGCGTCCAACGAATTGTCTGATTTGAATCGCATGCAGCGAATGCAGCGTGGAATTCATGGTTTCGCCCTCTTCGTCGTGTGCGCCTGCGCTGCTGTACGGGCTCAGTCCGGAATTCCTTCATCGCATTTCGTCGATCCTTCCGGGCATGCGAAGGTCATCTCGCTCACCGTCGTTGACCAGAACGGCGTCACCATCGTGGCCGCCCAGGTTGTCATCGAGGAGTCTGGCCAGCCTCCCTTCCGCGTCGCCACTGACTACGACGGCCGCTGCTCGTGGAGTCTTCGCCAGACCGAGCCCTACACGATTCGCGTCCAAAAGCCAGGTTTCTACCAGACCGTGATGCCGGAGACCGACCTGGCGGAAAGGAATCTCCGCATCGTGCTCACGCGCGAAGAACTGATCCAGCAGCAGGTGGACGTGACGGCCTCGGCGCCAGGCATCGACACCGAGCAGCTCTCCGATCAGAAAGCGCTCGACATCCCGGAGATCGTCAACATCCCCTACCCCACGAATATCGACATCCGCAACCTCCTGCCCTTTACCCCGGGCGTGATCGCCGACTCCTCGGGCCAGGTGCACGTGGCCGGCGCCGCAACCTATATGACTCTGGACACGCTCGACGGCTTCGACATCCGCAATCCGGTCTATGGGACGCTGGATCTGCGCATCAACCCGGACGCGGTCCGCTCCATCGACACTGAAACTACCCGTTACCCGGTGCAGTATGGGCGCGCCACCGGCGGGGTCATCGCCTTGACCACAGCCACGGGCGACAACAAGTTTCGCTACGACGCCACCAATTTCATTCCGTCGTTCCGCAGCAACAACGGTATTCGTTTCGATACTTTCGAGCCTCGCTTTACCTTCTCCGGCCCGATGGTACGCAACAAGCTTTGGTTCTTCGAAGCCATCGACACCCAGTACAGCGACATCTATATCCCCGAGCTGCCTTCCAACGCCGACACCAATCACCTGATCCGCGGCAGCAATCTGCTCAAGTTCCAGGAGAATCTCGGGCCCCGCAACAGCCTGACCGCGGCCCTGCTGTTCAACGACTACCACTCGCCCTACGAGGGCATCTCCGCCATCACACCGCAGCAGAGCACCAACAAGCACGACATCCTCGCCTGGCTTCCCTGGGTGCGCGATCAGCAGAGCTTCAAAAACGGCGTCATGGTCGACGGTGGCTTTGGCATGATGCGCTATCGCGAAGGCTGGGAGCCGCATGGTTCGACGCCCTACCAGATCACCCCCGAACTCCCCACCGGCAGCAACTTCGAAACGCAGACCACGCGTTCGCAGCGGATCGAGGGCTACGCCGACCTCTACCTGCCGCCTCGCAACTGGAAGGGCAGCCACCAGTTCCGCGCCGGCATCGACGCCGACCACGTCGACTTCAACCAGTACGACGCCCTGGCGCCCATCAACTATCTGCGCGAAAACCGCACCCTCCTGCGACGCAGTACGTTCACCCCGGTTGCGCCCTTTGCCCGCGACAATCTTGAAGTCGGCGCCTATGTCGAGGATCGCTGGAAGCCGGGCCATGGCCTTTTGATTGAGCCGGGCCTCCGCTACGACTGGGATCAGATCGTCCGCGGCCCGCTCTTTTCCCCGCGCATCGCCTTCAACTACTCTCCGCCGGGAGCCGAAGGCACGACCAAGCTCACCGGCGGCATTGGCGTTTACTACGAGCACACGCAGCTGGAATACCTCATCCGCCCGCTCGCCGGTCCACGCTACGACACGTACTACGCCACCGACGGCACCACGCCCACCGGTCCCGCGCTCACCACCACCTTCAGTGCCGATCGTTCCTCGCTGCACGAGGCTCGCGCCATCAACTGGAGTGTCGGCCTCCAGCACCGCTTGCCGGAGCAGATCTACCTCGGCGGGAGCTTCCTGCAAAAGCGCCTGTCGAATGAATTCGTGTACGCCAACCAGAACGGCTCCGCAGCACTCTCCGGCAACTACGTGCTCACCAACAATCGGCAGGATCACTTCTACGCAGCGGAGATCGACGCTCGCAAAAACTTCACCGGCAATTACGCGCTCTTCGCTTCGTACTCGCGATCTTCAGCGACCACCAACTCGGCGATCGATTACCTGCCAACTTTGTCCCTCCTGGGTCCGCAGCAGAAGGGACCACTGAGCTGGGATGTGCCCAATCGAATCCTTTCCTGGGGCTGGCTTCCGGCCTGGGCGCCGTGGTTTCCCTCCGTTCACAGGAACTGGGATTTCGTTTACACCTTCGAGTGGCATACCGGTTTTCCCTTCGATTCGATTAACGCCAATAACCAGATCGTGGGGGCTGCCGGATCCCATCGCTTCCCGGATTACGTCGACTTCAGCCCGGGACTGGAATGGCGGTTCCACTTCCATGGGAAATACTTCGGACTGCGCGGACTGGTGGAGAACATCACGGACCAGGCCGACCCCTATGTCGTTTACAACAATGTCGATTCGCCGCAGTACCTGACCTTCTCGCAGCCGATCGGACGCGCCTTCACAACGCGCATCCGCCTGATCCGGTCTTCGCGATGAGCGCGCTCTGATCCTGCGCCCCAGAGCGCGGGCGTACCGGGTCGCCAAGTTTCGGTCCCGACAAAATTTACCGGTGGTTTTTTGGGAAAGCTCGTGTAATCTTGCTCTTTGTATACGGCGGTCAACACCTTCCTGATCGAACGGCATCCCATCCAACGTTGGGGCAGGGTGTCGTTCGGGTTAACTTGTCAGTGCGCGGATTTGCTTTTTATAATCCAGCAACGCTGCAGCGGTCCGCCGATTACGTAGGCGGGAAGGTTGCGTCTGATCTGGAGAGGCGCAGTTCGCCCGAGTCCAGGATTTGAATCAAACGAAAATTGTCCCAGGAGCGTTGAATGAAGAAGCTTGCGATTGCCTCGATTGCGCTGGCCACAGTTTGCGCCAGTGCGATCTC
Organism: uncultured Acidobacteriaceae bacterium; assembly: GCA_963796895.1. Taxonomy (GTDB): domain Bacteria; phylum Acidobacteriota; class Terriglobia; order Terriglobales; family Acidobacteriaceae; genus Palsa-343. The sequence goes on along the minus strand of CAWCNN010000006.1, from coordinate 67,558 downwards.
CCTGCCTGCCTTTGCCCAGGGTGCTGATGGCCAGGCCGCCGGACAAGGCTCGGCGGCCAACTGCGCGCAGATCACCATTAAAGATGCGGCGGAGTACAACGCCTACGCGAACGCCACCAGCCAGTCCTCTCCTGCAGCCAAGGCCGAGGCGATCGAGTCCTTCCTTCAGCAGTATCCGAACAGCGTGGCCAAGTCGGAGATGCTGCAGGCACTGATGGCTGCGTACCAGGCCGCCAACAATGCGCCGAAGATGCTGGATGCTGCGAAGCGCGTCATCGCAGCGGATCCGAATAACCTTCGTGCTATCCTGGCCGCCGTTTATCTGGAGAACCGGCAGGCCAACGATCCCGCCAATGCCGCCAATAAACAGCAAATGCTGGATGAGGCCGCCGACCTGGCGAAGAAGGGCCTCGCTGCCAGCAAAGATCCCTGCATGAGCCAGGCAGACTACGAAAAGATCAAGGATCTCGCCACGCCCACGTTCTACAGTGCGATCGGCGCAGACGACATGGCGAAGAAGGATGTGCAGGGCGAGATCGACGCTTACACGAAAGAACTGCAGTCCTATAAGGATCCGGCACAGACGACCACGGGTCCGGCGCTTGTAGATACCTACAATCTGGGCAACGCTTACCTGAACCTGGATCCCAAAGACATCAAGAATGCGGTGTGGTTCCTGACCCGCGCCGGTCAGTTCGCCCAGGCCAATTACAAGACGACCATCGAAGCGGCAGCCCAGTACTGGTACAAGAAGTACCACTGCGCGCAGAACGACGCTGCCTGCAATTCCACGCCACCCCAGGGCTTTGCGGATGTGCAGCAACTGGCCGGCGTTCCGGCGAACATCTTTCCGCCAGCTGCCTATAACCCCACCAAGGCTCCGCCGCCGCCGTCGCCTGCCGATCTGGCTCACACAGCAGTCGTGACCACAGCTGGCTGCACGGGCGTAACCCCAGCGCCGCCTCCGGCTACTCCCGCGACGGGCTCCGCCGCCGCTCCTGCGGCTGAGCCGGCTGAGACCCCAACTACTGCACCAGCGGCTGCGCCGGCTGCCTCCGCTCCTGCGCCCTCCGTTCCTTCCGGCTGCAGCGAAGGGCTGAAGAACATGGCGCTGTCGGATAAGGAGTTCATCCTCGCCAATGGCCAGCCGGCAGATCAGGCCGTGATCTGGTCGGTAATGAGCGGCGTCACCGCGGAAATCCCTGGCGTCGTTGTCTCGGCCACTCCGGACACGGTACAGCTGGCGGTCACCCAGGACGCTCAGCAGTCCAATACTGCGGACTTCACTATTCACATGAAGACGCCGCTCAAGGAAAAGGAAGTGCCGACAGCGGGAACGAAGGCGACCTTCATCGCGACCTTCGACTCGTACACGCAAAAGCCGGAGATGATCATCCTGAAGGATGGCGCTCCCAAGGCGGCACCCAAAGCGCCCGTGCATCATGCGCCGGCGCATCACACTGGGGCGCACAGCGCGCACCGCTAACCTGTATCCCGACCCTACCGGAACGGGCAGCCCACGCGGCTGCCCGTTTTGTTAGATTGGAAACCAGATGCCCTTCGGGAAGCGCAGGTCTGGCTGTAGTTCGGGTAGTGTTGCGCTCGCCCTCTGCATGACGGCTTGCTTCACCGTCCGTCATGCCGCGGCTCAGCGTCCGGCAGAGCAGGCTGAACCCGCTGTCGTTCACTCGAAATACCTGATGCTCGATCACACTCCGTCGACGAGCCTCGATCCGGGTACGCGGGCCCTGCTTCGCACCAAACACCACGATATCGCCGCTGAGGCTGCCTTTTTCGGCTACAACCTCGACGCCGGCGAGTGGAACTACGACGTCGCGTCCTGCCCCGCCATGCCGGATCAGTTACTTCTCCACTACCGCCGTCATTACAGCAATGGAGCGGAGTCGCTGTTCACCGCAATCGTGCCGAAAGAATCGGGCCGTGTCTGGGTGGTCCCGGTTCTCTATCGCAACGCAACGCCCTTTCGCTCTGCAACCGGCAGCGAGCGCAGCATCGCCGTCTTTAACCGGGTGGTTCCGCCGCAACTGGCCGCCAAAGCCGTTCAGCCGGACGGTAACTGGCTCGCGTTCGCGCTCTGCTACGCAGACATGGTCTATGGCAACGCAAACATCCTCTCGCGCGCGGGCACCGAAACGGGCCTGGCCCAGGCGCCCTTACCTCTTCTGCGCGTATCCGAAGCCAGCACTGCCCGCGGCATCGTCTTTACCGACCGCAACGCGCCTGGCACATATATGGTCTGGAACCTGACTCTGAATGACAAAGGGCAGCTGCTGACCGCCACTGCCCAACAGCTCCCCGACTATGTCGCTAAAATGCGCAACGGCGCAGAACCCACGGAGAAGCCGGTGCCCCCGGGCGCCGAGCCAAAGGTAAAGACTCTTCCGCAGCCCAAAGAGCCAACCGTCAAAACTCGCCCGCAATAGGAAATGGCCCGGCACTCGTGCCGAGCCATCCATGCTTATGAAGGTCTAACTCCTGAACTCTCTTCTCACTCGACAAAATCCACATGCACCGGATGCGGGATCACACCGCGCTCGTGGCCAAGGGCGAGCAGCTTGCGGATGGCGTCGCGGCCGTCGCTGCCATAGTCCAGCGTGCGTTCGTTGACGTACATGCCCACGAACTTATCCGCCAGGCTGGTATCCAGATCGCGTCCGAACTGCATCGCGTATTCCAGCGCCTGTTCTCGATGATCGAGGCCGTACTGGATGCTGTCGCGCAGGGCCCCGGTGACCTTGAGCATGGACGCGTCACCCAGCGAGCGCCGGATCGCATTGCCGCCCAGCGGCAGCGGCAGACCCGTCTGCTCACGCCACCACACGCCGAGGTCGAGAATCTTCGACAATCCTGTGCGCGGATAGGTCAGCTGCCCTTCGTGAATGATCAGACCCGCCGCGTAATTCCCTGCCGTCACCTCGGGAATGATCTGGTCAAAAGGAACTACGGCGGTTTCAACTTCCGGCGCGAAGAGCTTCAGCGCCAGATACGCCGTCGTCATGGTCCCGGGCACAGCGATCTTCACCTTGCGAATCTCGTCCAGGTCGTAGGGCCGCGGCGCCACGATCATAGGCCCATACCCTTCGCCCACCGACCCGCCGCACGGCATCAGCGCGTAGTTCTCCTGGATGTAGGGATAGACATGGAAGGAGATGGCCGTCACATCGAAGAACGCTTCGCGGATGGCCCGCTGATTCAGCGTCTCAATATCGCACAGCACGTGGGTGAACTTGTAGCCGCTTACGCGAACCTTGTTGGTTGCCAGCCCATAAAACATGAAAGCATCATCGCTGTCAGGGCTGTGGGCAATGCTGATTTCACGAACAACAGAAGACGAGGCAGAAGCTGTTTCAGGAGAAGATGTCGATGCACTCAAGACAGGGTCCCTTTCTTGTGGGGCTCGCTCTTTATTCTCCTATAAATACCTGCGGATATGTCAGTCCTTTGTCGCGCCAATTCCGGCCCCTACTCGAAATTAAGATTCGGCAAATGCGATTCGCGAATGGTCATTCGCCGGCTTGTAATCTGAATCCGCCCGCGTTGCGTATACACGGCAGCCTACAATGTTGAAAGAACGTCCCATGCGCCGCTCCGATCGCCGATTCCGGCTCCTCACCCTCCTGCTGACATGCCTGGCCGCGATGACCCTTCCTCTCGCCGCGAAGATGGCGGCTGGTCCCTCCGTCACCGCCCCTCATCTCACCGTCTCCCTGCTGGTGCCTCCGGCGCAAATCTATCCGGGGCTGCACTTCACCGCCGGGCTAGATTTCAAAATGGAGCCGGGCTGGCATGTCTATTGGGTCAATGCCGGCGATTCCGGCGAGCCACCGACGATCGACTGGAAACTACCGAACGGAGTCACTGCCGGCTCCATGCAGTTTCCGCCGCCGCAACGGCTGCCGCTAGGACCGCTGATGGACTTCGGCTACGAGAACGAAGTCGTCTTCCCAATTCCTATGCAGGTCGCTGCGGACTTCAAGCCCACGCAGCCCGAGGCCGCTCTTGCCGCGCATGTGACATGGCTGGTGTGCCGCGCTGTCTGCATACCGGGCAAAGCCGATCTGGCGGTCACACGTCCTGGCTACGGTACGATGCCGCCTGCGCCCAGCAGCGATCTGGGCACGCAGGGTCTGATTGCCAGCTTCAAAACGAAGATCCCCAAGCCGCTGCCGTCTTCCGACACTGCCACCTTTTCTTCGACGTCGAAGACGTTTGTGCTCCAGGTAACGGGCGCGAAGGGAGGCGGCGCTGAATTTTTCCCGTTGGATCAGACCGTCATCGCTAACGCCGCGCCACAGCCTGTGACGGGCACATCGAACGGCGTCCAGCTCACGCTGACCAAGGACGAAACTCTCCCGGCCCCGCCGCAGAAACTCAATGGCGTGCTCGAACTGGCCGACGGCACCGCCTACGAGATTCACGCGACGCCAGGCACCGCGGCCCCCGCGATTCCTGCATCTTCTTCCGGTTCGTCGGGAATCCTCGGCGCCGCTGGTCTGGCATTCCTCGGCGGAATCATCCTCAACCTCATGCCGTGCGTCTTCCCCGTCCTCTTCATCAAGGGTCTGGCGCTCGTGCAGTCGTCGCAACATGAGCGCCATCGGCTGCGCGCGCACGGATGGGTCTACACGCTGGGCATCCTGGTTTCCTTCTGGGTGGTCGTCGCCATTTTGATCGCGCTCCGCGCCGCGGGCAGACAGCTCGGCTGGGGATTCCAGTTCCAGTCGCCGACCTTCCTCGCCCTGATGGCGATGCTGCTCTTCTTCCTGGGCCTCGCGCTCGCCGGACAATTCGAGTTCGGCCTCTCGCTCACCAGCGCCGGCGGCTCGCTGGCTCAAAAACAGGGTTACGCGGGCAGCTTCTTCACCGGCGTGCTGGCTATGGTCGTCGCTACGCCGTGCACCGCGCCGTTCATGGGAGCGGCGATCGGCTACGCGCTCGCCCACTCCGCCTGGGTCAGCTTCGTTGTGTTCAGCGCGCTCGCTCTCGGACTCGCCCTGCCCTATCTTGCCCTCGCCTACTTCCCAGGCTGGGCGCGCGTCCTGCCCAAGCCAGGCGCGTGGATGGAAGTCCTCAAGCAGGCGGTTTCCATTCCGATCTTCGGGACGGTGATCTGGCTGGTTTGGGTCTTTACGCAGATTGCGGGAACGAACGCCTTGATCGGTTTGCTGACGGCGTTTTTGCTGCTGGCGGTCGGGGGATGGTTCCTGGGCCGCTGGCCGGGGAAGACTTTGGGCACCACGATGGCTGCGGTCTTCCTGATCGCTGCGGTCGGCACGTCGGTGTGGAGCGTGCGGGCCTTCGGGGCGCCCATCGCCAGCGCCGTAACACAAACCGCTGGCTCATCGAATCAGTGGCAGCCCTTCACGCCCACCCTTCTTCAGCAGTCGCGCGCCGACGGCAAGCCCGTCTTCGTCGACTTCACCGCCAGCTGGTGTCTCTCCTGTCAGGTCAACGAGCGCCTCATCCTCCGTCGTGCCGACGTCGAGCAGCGGCTTCGCGACTCGGGCGCCGTGCTGCTGCGCGCCGACTGGACCAACCAGGATCCGAACATCACGCAGGCTCTGGCCGCTCTCGGGCGCAGCGGGGTTCCCACGTACGCCCTCTACCCCGCGGACCCCAACGCTCCAGCGCATGTCCTGCCCGAGGTCCTGACCCCTGGAATTGTGATGGACGCCCTGAATTCTCTACCGTCGACCAATCGACAATCCGCTTCGGCCGCGCGTCCGATCCCGCAATAACGCTTGCCCCGGGTCGGCGGGCGGCTTCGAACTTCGCGTCCCCTAACGTACGGCCTGACCAACAGCGTCCTGCTTTGAGAACACCCACCCATCGCTGAGCAGGAAATTCACTACCGAGCACGCCAGCACCGCGACGGCATTTGCCGCCACGACTGGCATCTGCGCTCCCTCCACCAGCAACGGCATCAGCGCCAGATTGCCGGCCATCGAAATCATTCCATTCGAGAAGTGGAACCGCGCGCAGCGGCGCCACAGGCCACCGTCCTGCGCCCGATCCCGCCACGTGTATCGCACGTGTCCTGCAAAGTTGTGCAGCAACGTAATCTCGATCGCGACTGCGGTCGCTGCCAGATAATGCGCGGTGATTCGGTTGAGCAGCGCCAGCACGCCCAACTGCACCGCCATGCCGACGGCGCCTACCGCATTGAATCGCAGCCAACGGATCCACGCATTCACCGCACCGGCTCCTCGCGATAAAGCTGCAGCGTGTGGCGCGCGGCGACCATCGCGGCCATCGCCAGCATCCCAGCGGCTCCGATGACGCCGCCAACATCGAAGAGCAGCCACCGGTGTCCGAAAAGCGTCGCATACGGATCGTGCAGCAGAGCCAGGTTGGCAGCGATCAGCAAAATCCGCAGCTCCGTGGGCCCGAACCAACCCTGCGACATCTCGAAGCGCCCCAGCGCGTACGTCGCCAGATAGCTTTCCCCGGCCAACAACAGAAACGTGACGAGTATGGTTGCGGCGATCCAGCCGTGCACCAGGCCCGACACCGCGAGGCCACCCAACAGCGCAGCGGATCCGAAGATGTCCACGACGTGATCGACGTAGAAACCGTAGCGCGGACGCTGCTGTTGCCGCACGCGCGCCAGCGTCCCATCCAGGCTGTCGCCCAGCCAGTTGAGCGCGATGCACACGATTCCAAGAAGCAGGGCGCGCCGATCCCAACGCGCCAGCGCGTAGGCAATGCCCGCGCCGATCTGTGCACTCAGCCCCAGCACCGTCAACCCATCCGACGTGACCCACCTCGGAGCGTGCGCTGCCATCCACACAAGCAGCTGCTTCTCCGCACGGGCGGTCAGCGAGCCGTTCACACGCGCCGCAGTCCTGAACTCTGTCTGCCCACCACGAACCACCGCATTTGTAACCATGACTGTCTCCTGTATGGCTTCCCTCTACGGATTCTTCCGAAGCAATGCCTTGCGCGCCGCATCCAGCGTGAACTCCAGCGACTCCCTGGGAACGCTCTCCACAAACGGCCCCACAATCCAGCCGAGCCCCGTCGGAATTCCACGCGTGAGCGACACCGACTCCACCTGCAGATAGAGCCCGTCATCGCGCTCCTGCCAGGTCCAGTACGTATTGATCCGCCAAAGGAACCCGTGCTCCTCGGCTGGCCCCAGCGCGTGCTCGTCTGGCGTCCCTGCATCTGCAATCTCGTGGATCCGTGTGCTGCGTGAGGCGTTCCACCCTTCCTGCGCATCGAGCCGGCCAAACTGGACGTCGTACGTTGTGTCCAGCACCACGGTGATGACGTGCTTCTGCTTCACCCGCATCGTTCCGAAAACATGGTCCCCGTCCGCCGCGAGTGTTCGCGCCGCCATCACCTGCGGTGCAAAGATCTGCGGGTAGCCGTCAAAATTCCGCAGCAGCTTTTCGAAATCCGCCGCCTTCGCTCGGGGCGCAAACGCCGAACCGCGCCAGTCGTGCAGCATCGCCCCAGGCATCTCCGGAGCCTTGATCTCCTCGATCACGACTTCGCCCCGCCGCAGCCTGGCCTGCCCCTCTGCCGTTCCCGCTGCACTGGCCAGTGCATCCGTCTGATGCTGTTGCGCCAGCCGAGCCTCCACGGTCGCGACGTATCCGTCGAAGACCGCTACCGCTTTCGCTGGAGCCTCGGCTTGGGCGGGAGCCACCCCCAGGAATGCCACCCCAAAAACCATCGCGAACCTCAGGACATCCCTCTGCATACGTCTCACCATGCCCCTCTCGACCCATCCTGGCAATGCATTGTTCCTCGCTTGTTACAGGAATGTTTCTCACGGCGCAACCGATTCCACCCACATGAGTTGCCCCGAGTTCTCCATCGCGCGAAACGCCGGAAATGCGACGCCCATCGACTACACTTGTCCCCGAGACGATGCCTGAATCGCCAGACGTATCCGGCCTGCCGCGCCGCTACCGCTTCGGAGCCTTCGAGGCGGACACGGCTACCGGCGAACTGCGCCGCCAGGGCATCCGTCTCCGGCTCAACGCGCAGCCCTTTCAGGTCCTGTGCCTGCTACTCGACCGCCCGGGCGAACTGCTGACGCGCGACGACATCGTACGCGCGCTCTGGCCCGATGGCGTCAACGTCGACGCCGAGCATGGCGTTCACTCTGCAGTCAACCGCATCCGCGAAGCCCTCGGCGACTCCGCCGCAAGCCCCCGCTTTATTGAAACGCTCGCCCGCCGCGGCTATCGCTTCGTCGCACCAGTTCAACGAATCGATGCCCAGGGAATGGGCGCCAACGGCCCCTCTGCGTCCAAAACATCCCCCGCTCCCGCGCCCCTTGACCCGGCACCGCAACCGGCTGACGAGACCCTCCATATCCTGACCACGCCCGAGGAACTCCCCAAAGTTCCACACCAGGTCCCGCGCAATCTCTTCCTCGGTTTCCAGCTGATGTATCTCGGCTTCTACATCGGAGCGCTCGCCAACCTCGCCGAGGTTCAGGACTTGCTCTCGACCCTCACCCATCCCGTAGCCGTCTTGGCGATGCTGATCGTGACGGCCGTGATCCTGATCCCCGTTCGCGCCTTTCTGTTCAGCGCTGTGCTCTTTCGTGCCCCGCGCCTGGGGGAGATCTATCAGCGCGTCTGGCCCTTTCTACTCCCCTTCGACGTGTTGTGGTCGCTCTCGCCCTTTCTGCTTCTGCACCACATCAACTTCGGACTCGCCCTGGCTGCCACGGCCCTACTCGTCTGGTCGCCCTTCGTGCAGCGCTCGCTCATCCTGATGGGAGCCGGGTCCGCTTCCCAACGTTGATCTTCGATCACCGAACGCCGTTTCTGTGCGACTATGTCTGAACCATGCCCCAGCGTGATGGCTCGCGTTCCGAGTCGGGCCCCAGGCTGCATCGCGCCCTCGGCCTCGGCGACCTCGTGCTCGCCCAGATTCTCTGCGTCGTCGGCAGTTCCTGGGTGGGCGTCGCCGGCGGGCTGGGCCCCGCGCAATCGCTCATCTGGGTTGCCACGATGCTCCTGTTCTATGTCCCGATGGCGGCCTCGGTCATCTGTCTGAACCGTGCTATGCCACTCGAAGGGGGACTGTACGTATGGGCGCGGCAGGCATTCGGTGACCTCGGCGGTTTTCTCACGGCGTGGAACCTGTGGGTCTACGGCATCGCGGTGGTTGCGTCCATCCTTTACGCCATGCCGACGGAGATTTCGTACCTGATCGGTCCGGCTGCGCGCTGGCTTCCTGAGAACCGCATCGTCTCACTGGCGATCGTCCTGGTCATGCTGACCGGCATCACCCTGGCCGCCCTGCGCGGCCTAGAACTTGGCAAGTGGATCCACAATGTCGGCGGCGTTGCCATCCTCATCGTCTTCGGCGGGCTCATCCTTCTGCCGCTGGTCGCATACGCGCGCCATCAGCCGATCCACTATTCGCCGTTCACGATCGCCGCCCCGCCGCACGACCTGCGCATGCTCGCGCTCTTCGGGCAGATGCTCTTCGGTGCCCTGTGCGGCCTTGAGTACATCGCCATCCTTGCCGGTGAAAGCCGCGACCCGGCTCGATCCATCGGACGATCGGTCGTGATCTCCTCACCCGTGATCTGCGCGATGTTCATCCTCGGCACCGCGTCGATCGTTGCTCTCGTGCCCCGCGCCCGCATCGATTTCATTGCGCCGATTCCGCAGGCCATGCGCCTGACTCTGGGCGAGTCCGGCATCGGCAACCTTGCCGCGATCCTTGCGATCCTGCTGCTGCAATTTCGTCTTCTTGGAGCGACCAGCTATCTCTTCACCGGAGTTACGCGCCTACCCATGGCTGCGGGGTGGAACCACCTTGTGCCTGCGTGGTTCACGCGCCTGCACCCACGCCACTCGACCCCGACGAACTCCATCCTCGCGACCAGCGTTATCGCCTTCGCCCTCGTTCTGCTTGCGACCTCCGGCGTCCACGCGCAGGAGGCCTACCAACTTCTCACCAACGCCTGCCTCACTCACTATGAGGTCGCGTATCTCGCGATGTTTGCCATCCCGCTCGTCGGAGCCGTGGCCGTCCGCCGCTCGCTGCCGCGCTGGCTCAAGTGGACCTCGGCCGTCGGCTTCCTGGCGACGCTCTTCAGCCTGCTGATCTCGGCTTATCCGTTCGTCACGGTCGTTAATGCGCACACGTACGCCATCAAGATCCTGTCGACGATTGTGCTCTCGAATTTGATCGCGTTCGGCTTCTATCGACTCCGCACACGCGGCGCAGAAAAGCAAAAGGGCGAGCTCGAACGGGCGGCGTAGTTTCTGGCTACCCGCTACATGCCACTGGCCACCGGCTGCATTTCACACACTCAGCACTGGAAACGGTGAATCTCGTACCACCGCATAAGTGAGATCGCGCAGCCGCTCGTGCATTCCCGGCCGCGAACTTCGCCCGATCATCAGCACATCCGCATCCGATGCCCGCGCCAACTCCACCAGCGTTTCCTTCACGGGACCCACGCCGATCCGCACCTCCGCCCGGGTTCCGACTTTGCGCTGCAGCGCCTCGATCCGCTCCTGCGCCTGCTGGCGCTCCTTCAACTGGATCTGGTCCTGGAGGTCCAGATGCAGTGGCAGCCGCGGGTCCGTCGACTGGATCGCGTGGATGATCCGCAGATGACCCCGCGCCGTCTCCGCTACCTGCTGCGCATACCGCAACACGCGCTCCGACTCCTCGCCCAACCCCAGCGCCACAAGCCATTCGCGATGCTCCACCGGACGCGGGGCAATCGTCTCCGCGTGTTGGCTGGTCATGATCGGACAAACTGCATCATTCAGCACCTTCGCGGTCGTCGATCCCAGCAACATCCGGCGGAAGATCCCCGCGTGGGTCGGCATCATGATCAGATCAAATCCGGAGCGGGCGGCGTTCACGATCTCCGCAGCCGCATCGCCGGTGGCGAGCACCCTTGCTGCCTCCGCCGCCGGAAATTCTTTCGTCAGGAATCTGTCCAGCTTTTGCCTCGCGACCGCTTCGTGATCCGCTGCGATCTCTGCCGGGGGCCGCACTGATTTTTCCAACCCGCTGTGGCTCTCAGGATCGTAAACGTGCAGCAGCGTCACTTCTGCGCCGAACAGGGCTCCAGCGCGCCTCACATAAGCGGCCATTCCCGCGCACGCCGGCGAAAAATCCACCGGGAAGAGAATCTTCTCCATCAGGCCCATCGTTCCTCCCGCGTGGCACGCTCGCTCAATTGCACGGCACGGCCTTAGCCCTGGTATCCACGCTTTCAGATGTGCGACACAGGAAAGGGTCGCGAATCATCGTACGCAACAGGCTGCTACGAGAATATGGGATGGAAAAAGCCGTGCTGGACCGCCGCTGCGCTGCAGGCTACCCGCTCGGGCTCCAGACTCAGCTTCTTTAGTGCACCGGGTGACCTGCTGCACACGCACTGGCCCGTTACCGTTGCTTCCTTCCGGACCTGGCGGGGTTGGCGGGATTGCGTCGCGCAGGACCCGGCACACGTGTGATTTTAGCACCGCCAGAAGAGCGAACGCGGAGCCCGAACTCCGGGGCCCCCGCTCTCTCCGAAGTAGTATCCCTTCGCGTGGGGGTTTTCGGCTGGCCGCTCCATGGCCGTCTCCGTCCGCTAGAATGATTCTTTGCTTCGAGGAGCCTCCATTTGAATCTTTCTCTTCGGCCGCGTGTGCCCGTTCGTGCCAAAATCAGCGCCCTCGGAACCTGGACGCCCCCCCGCCTGCTGACCAACGCCGATCTGGAGAAGATGGTCGAGACCTCCGACGAATGGATCACCAGCCGCGTCGGCATCAGGGAACGTCACATCGTCGAGCCGGGCATGGCCACCAGCCACATGGCTGTGGAAGCGGCGAAACGCGCGCTGGCCGAGCGCGGCATCAATCCCACGGACGTCGAAGTGATCATCGTCGGTACCGTCACGCCGGATATGCTCTTTCCCGCCACCGCTTGTCTGGTGCAGGACAAGCTCGGCGCGAAAGGCGCCTGGGGATTCGACCTTTCCGCCGCCTGCTCGGGTTTCGTTTATGCCCTGCAGATGGGCTGCAAGCTGGTTGAGTCGGGCGTGCACAAGAAGGTGCTCGTCATCGGCGCCGACACGATGTCGTCGATCATCGACTACACCGACCGCGCCACCTGCGTGCTCTTCGGCGACGGCGCCGGTGCGGTGCTCATCGAGCCCACCGCTGACGGAGAGTACGGCATGATCGACTTCCACCACGAGATCGATGGCTCCGGGGCGTGCGCGCTTTACATGCCGGGCGGCGGCAGCCTGAACCCGTCGACGCACGAGACGGTCGACAAGAAGATGCACTACGTCCACCAGGACGGCCAGGCCGTCTACAAATTCGCGGTGCGCAAGATGGTTGAAGCCACCACGACGGTGCTCGAAAAGAACGGCGTAACCGGTGCGGATCTCGACTGCTTCATTGCACACCAGGCGAACAAGCGCATCATTCTGGGGACGTCGGAGCGTCTCGGCCTGCCCGAAGAGAAGGTCATCATCAACATCGACCGCTTCGGCAACACCACCTGCGGCACGATTCCGCTGGCGATGGAAACCGCCCGCCAGGAAGGCAAGCTGAAGAAGGGCGACCTGGTGCTGATCGCCAGTGTCGGCGCGGGCTTCACCGTGGGTGCGGCGCTTTTGCGCTGGGAGTGCTGAGGCCCTTCTCAGTTATCAGCGTTCAGAGGTCCGCTTCTGAACGCCGATTCGGGGGCTAGGCCTTGCTTCTGACGCCGACCACGACAAGGCCAATCCCGCCCACCAGGGCAATGCCGCTCAGGATCGGGGAAATCGGCACAGTCTTTGTTTGTTTGTGCTCCACCTGAAGCGGGCCCATGTCGATGTCCTTCTTCTCGTGCGTAAAGCTGAATCCTCCCGCCACAAACCCGACGATCCCCAGGACAATCAAAAGAACTCCAACAATCGTTGCTGCTTTCATACGTCCTCCCGCCTTTCGATTTCGACTCATGGTCAGCCGTGACTTTGGGAACGGGTCCGGCTGCCCCGGGGTTGAGATGCACGCATTCCGCAATGCGCAGGCTCCCGGTTTAGTTTTCGCATGGATTATTGAACGCTGACGAGCGCCGAGATCTTTTAGTCAGGCCTTTTCCCAGCCAACCGCAGTTTCACGGACCGCATCGCACCGCTGTCACTATGCCGCCGGAGATCCACTGGCCCGCCATCGCGCTGCGCCTCATCCTGACCGTGATCGCCGGCGCCGCACTGGGCACCGACCGCAGCCGCAACGGCCACCCCGCCGGCCTCCGCACCACGTTATTGGTTACGCTGGCGGCGTCGGTCGCGATGATCCAGATGAACCTGCTGATTCCCACCAATGGCAAGCCACCCAACTCCTACGCGGTTATGGATCTGATGCGCCTGCCGCTCGGCATCCTTACCGGCGTGGGCTTTATCGGCGCCGGCGCCATCGTCCGCAAGGGCGACATGGTCCTTGGCGTGACCACCGCTGCGACACTCTGGTTCTCCACGGTGGTCGGGCTCTGCCTCGGCGGCGGACAGATTATCCTCGGCAGCGTCTCCACGGTGATCGGCTACTTCACGCTTACCTCGCTGCGATGGTTCGAGCGCCGGCTGGAGAAGTACCAGCCGGCGACGCTGACGCTGGTGACGTCGGAATCGGCGCTCACCCCAGAGGCGCTGCGCACGCGTCTCGAAGCCGCGCGGTTTCGGGTTCGCTCCATCTCTGTCGATCAATCCCCCGAGCGCCAACGCCGGAGCATCCGTTGCGAGGTGCGCTGGCCGTCGGACGGCCGTTCTGCAGGGCTCCCCGCGCTCCTGCAGGATCTGGAACGCACGCCCGGACTGGTCCGTCTCTCCTGGCACACCGTCTCCACTTCGTCACATTGATGGAGCGCACGACGCCCTCTCTGCGTCTTCAGCAATGCCGTGCAATAGCTGCCAGACGCCGGCGGAGATACGATAATCCCTGAGGTGGGAATGCCTTCCTGGAACTCTCGGCTCTTTCGCATTTGTTTGTGCTCCCTGGCCACGCCTGTCTTCGCTCTCGCCGGCTGCGGCAAGTTCTTTCCACCTCTCAGCAGCGGGGGCGGGGGTGGCGGGGGCGGCACCAGCTCCGGCAACTACCTCTACATCGGCAACCTCGGGACCAACCCGCTCACGATCGCCGGGTTCAGCATCGGCACCAGCGCCCTGAGTTCGATCTCCGGCTCCAACTGGCCGGTGGAACTGGAGCCCACGGCTCTCGCCGTGACGCCCAGCGACAGCTATCTCTATCTCGGCAGCGCTGCCGGCGGGATCTACGTCTACACCATTGGTACCGATGGAGCCATCACGATTGGCAACAGCGGCGGCCCCGTTGCCAGCGGCATTACCCCCTCCGTGTTGCGGATTGACCCGACCGGGAAGTTCCTCATCGGAGGGTCGGCGTACTCCGGCCAGGCATTCGTCTATCAGATTGGCGCCGGTGGTCTGCTGACCGCCATCAGCTCCTCCGTAGTGACGCTGAACGCCAACACGCCCGTCACGGATCTTGAAGTGGCCCCCAGCGGGAGCTATGTTTTCGCTTCATGTGGCACCGGCGGCATTTACGAGATGAGCTTCAACACCGGCAACGGCGCGATGGCGCAGATTAACGGCGTGCTCAATCCCAAAAGCAATAACGCGGCGGACATGAGTCTGGCCATCGCGCCATCCGGCAACTACCTTTTTGCTGCCGAAACCGTCACCGGCGGCGTGCGCGTCTTTTCTATCGGGACGAATGGGTTGCTCACGGAAGCAGGCGGCTCGCCCTACAGCACGAACACTGGCGCGTGGGCTGTGCTGGTCGATTCCACCGGCAGCTACGTCTACGTCGCGAATCGCACCGCCGGGACGGTGAGCGCGTTTCTGCTGTCGAATACCGGCGCTCTCACGGCTGTCTCGGGCTCGCCCTTCTCGACCGGCTCCCTCCCTGTAGCCCTGGTCGAGGACAAGACCGACGCCTACATCGCGGTCCTCTGCTCGGGGGGATCCCCCGATCTTCAGGTGTTCAGCATCAGCAGCACTACTCCGGGCGCCCTGAAGAGCTTCGCGACGGCCAAGACGGGCACCGATCCGACGGAGGCTGCCAGCATAGCGGCTACACATTAGGCCGCGGTCAGACGGGACATTACCCGGCTGCAAATCCTTGCGTTCGACACGCCGTCTGTTCCCCTCTCCCGTTTTCCTGCTAATCTGTCGAGTCTTCTTCCCCGACTTTCCCAATGACTGACTCGAAATCTGCCAACCCAACCCAACTGCAAAACCAACTCGCATCCAAACTCAACCCCGCCTCGCCCCGCGCACGCGCCAACGAAGAAAAGATGGGCGCCCTGCTCGCGCGAATCCACCAGCAGGAGGAGGAAATCCGCCAGGGTGGAGGCGTCAAATCGATCGACGCCCAGCACGCGAAGCAGCGCCTCACCGCACGCGAGCGTCTTGCGCTGCTCCTCGATCCCGGCACGGCTTTCTTCGAGCTTGGCCTCTTCGCCGCCTACGGCATGTATGAGGAATGGGGTGGCGCACCGTCTGCCGGCGTGGTTGCGGGACTGGGCACCGTATCCGGCCGCCTGTGCATGATCATCGCGAACGACGCGACGGTGAAGGCCGGCGCGTTCTTCCCCATGACGGCGAAAAAGGTCCTCCGCGCGCAACACATCGCGATGGAGAACCGCATCCCCACCCTCTATCTCGTCGACTCGTCCGGCATCTTCCTCCCGCTCCAGGAAGACGTCTTCCCCGATCAGGACGATTTCGGCCGCATCTTCCGCAACAACGCGGTGATGTCCGCGGCGGGGATCCCGCAGATCACCGCGATCATGGGCATGTGCGTTGCGGGTGGAGCGTATCTGCCGGTCATGACTGATCAGGTGTTGATGACCGAAGGCAGCGGGCTGTTTCTCGCCGGACCGGCGTTGGTTCAGGCGGCGATCGGGCAGAAATATTCCGCCGAAGAGCTGGGCGGTGCGACCATGCACGCTGAAATCTCCGGCACCGTCGACTTCAAGGAACCCAACGACCACCTGTGCATCGCGCGGCTGCGCTCGCTGGTGTCGAAGTGGGGCCATGCTGCGCGTGCGCCGTTCGATCGCGCGGCCTATGATGCGACGAAGGACGCGCCCTGCTTCCCGGCCGCCGATCTGCATACCTTGCTGGACTCTGATCCTGCGAAGGCCGCGGTCAACAGCTACGATATGCACGACGTGATCGCACGGATCGTCGATCGCTCGGAGTTTGACGAGTATCGTCCCGCCTACGGACGGACGCTTCTTTGCGGGTATGCGCGCATTGGCGGTCATGCCGTGGGTATCGTTGCGAACCAGAAGGTTTCGCAGCCCCAGACCAGCCACTCCGGCGAGAAGCGCGTCGAGTTCGGCGGCGTGATCTATGCCGAATCCGCCGACAAAGCCGCGCGCTTCATCATGGACTGCAATCAGAATCTGATCCCGCTGATCTTCCTGCACGACGTGAATGGCTTCATGGTGGGCCGCGACGCCGAGTGGTCCGGCATCATCCGCAGCGGCGCCAAGATGGTCACCGCCGTCGCGAACTCCGTCGTCCCCAAGATCTCCGTGATCGTCGGCGGATCCTTCGGCGCCGGCAACTATGCGATGTGCGGCAAGGCTTATGACCCGCGCTTCATCTTTGCCTGGCCGACGGCTCGCTACGCCGTCATGAGCGGGGACTCCGCTGCCAACACCCTGGTTGAAATCCGTATCCGGCAGTTGGAGCGTGGCGGGCGCCAGCCGAGCGAGAAGGAGAAGCAGGAGCTGATCGCCTCCATCAAAGCCACCTACGAGGCACAGACCGACTGCCGCTATGCCGCGGCTCGCCTTTGGGTTGACGCGATCATTGACCCGGCGCAAACCCGAAATGCTCTGCTGGCCGCTCTGGAAGCCGTGGCGCTGAACCCCGACGTGCCGAAGTTCAACCCGGGCATCCTCCAGACGTAATGCCCCGAACGTAACCTCGCTCCATGGGGATTTCCTCTGTTTCCGTTGACATGGAGAGTATTCTCAAACCATGCCTTCATCCTCGGCTGCGACGTCGCGCAGGAAGCGCGGCCCACGGAAGACCCTGGCGCGCGGCTGGTGGAAGGCCTTCTGGCCTCTCCTCATCGGCATCATCCTCACGCCCTTCACCGTCCGTCTTGCCGGCGTCCTTGCTCTGGAAGGACCCAAAGCCTTCGCACTGCTCTACCCCTGGTTCGACGTACTGCGCAGCCGCGTCCTGCACTCTCCGGCCGATCTTGTCGGCCACTCCTACGAGTACATGCTCTACCTGCAGTTTCCGCTCTACGGACTGCTCATGACCTTCACGTTCCGCGCCGGCCGTCACCTGCGCGCCCTCATCATCGGGCTCCTCGCGCACTTCACCGGTTTGCTGCTCGTCATCATCCTCGCGTACCTCGGTCAAATGCCGCAATGAAGCTCCGGGAAAGCAGCCCCTTGCATGAAACGGATGCTGACCCGGGCGATTGCTCTACTACGACTGGCGCGGTGACGACCGCTCCACGCGCGACGCGGACGACCTGCTCCTCAGGCCGCCACTCCTGCGCGAGTGGCGCATCCAACGAATAGACCGCAATGTCTGACCCTGTTCGCCAACACTCTGCCACGGATTCTCCGGGTCCCGAGCCGCTGCATCTCCCTGGCGCTGAACGCTCCCGCCCGGGTCGCCTCTTCCTCCTGCTGCTCACGCCTCTCGCTCTGGTGTCGATGCCTTCGCTGCTCTTCTGCGCCTTTGCCGTGGCGCTCCGCGTCCACGCTTTCCCCGCCGGCTCGGTCGAATTCCACTTCCCTGCCCAGACTGCCTGGGATCGCCTGCTGACCCTCGAACTGTACGCGTACGAGTTCGTTGCTCGCTGGAATTCCGCCGCCACCCTGGCCGCCACCGGTCTATTTGTGACCACGCTGGTGCTGCCGCGCTGGCGTCACTATCTGACGCTGGCCATGATTCCCTATGGATTGCTGCTGTGCGCCGACTTCACGATGCGCTGGCACTGATGGCGAGCCAGCGACAGTTCGTTAGAGGCTTTTAGCGAAAGGCGTTTGGCACGTGTCTGCGGCCATGGGTGCCGCCGATTTCCGAATCGCAGTCTCCTGTTTTCAGCGCACCGTCTTTTGCGATAGGCTTTCCGCAAGCCGCTCTTGCCTGGAGCGTTTTCGCGACCCGTACCTCGCTGAGGGCACTTTACCAATGTCCACCGTCAAACTCATCGAGTGTGCCCGCGACGCCTGGCAGGCTCTGGCGAAACCCATCCCTGCCGAAATCAAAGCCGACTACCTGCGTACGCTCGTCGCCGCCGGCTTTACTCACATCGACGCCGTCTCCTTCGTCTCTCCCCAGGCCGTCCCACAGATGGCCGATTCCGAGCAGACCCTCGCCCTTCTCGACCCGCCGGGCGACGTGGAAATCATCGGCATCGTCGTCAATCAGAAAGGCGCCCAGCGCGCCATCGAAACCAACGCCGTCACCACCCTCGGCTTTCCCTACTCCGTCTCGCAGGAATTCCTCCGCCGCAACCAGAACCAGACGCCCGAGGAATCCCTGGATGCCCTCGACGCTGTGGGCCAGGCCGCCTTCCAGGCTGGACTCTCTGTGGTCGCCTACATCTCCATGGCCTTCGGCAATCCCTACGACGATCCCTGGAGCCTCGACGAAGTGATCGCCGCCTGCGATCTGCTCACCGACTCCGGTTTCACGCAGATATCGCTCGCCGACACCGTCGGCCTGGCCACGCCCCAACAGGTTTCCCGCCTGGTCGCTGCCGTCCTCGATTCCGTGGACGATTCCATCGAAATCGGTGTACACCTGCACAGCCGCCCCGAAGCCGCGCCCGCGAAAATCGCCGCAGCTTACAACGCCGGTTGCCGCCGTTTCGATACCGCTATGGGTGGATTCGGCGGCTGCCCTTTTGCGCAGGACACTTTGGTCGGCAACATCGCCACTGAAATTGCCGTCGCCGAACTCCGGCGCCTCGGTGCGGAACTCCCTCGCCTGCACTCGCTCGACGGCGTGCGCGCCGCCGCGCATGCAATCGAGCAGCGCTACTCGCCCCCAATCCAGTAACACCAATCAAAAACGCCGGACTGAAGAGTCCGGCGTGTCACTACAAATAATCTCGAAAAGGTACTCAGCGAACCTGGGGGGCGCTCAATATCCGTGAGCTCGTTCGCCAGCGCCCTCTTCGTCGAGTTCCTCATCTCGCGGATTCGGCTTCCGAATCGTCGCCCCGCGCCGGCGCAACAGTCGCTCCTCTCCGCAAATCGGACACTGCCACGGGTATTTCCCAAACAACGGCAAAATGGTCTCACGCCAAAAGCCGCGCCGCGAGATGCGCGCCATCTCTTTCCGTCCGCACCGCGGGCATTTCAGTTTCGTCTTCGTCCGTCGTCCATCGTAACCAGGCGGGGTCAACTCATCTCCTCATCCATCTATGTGCGTCGCCGCTTTCATTGGTTCCGGTAGCGCCAACCACCGAAGGAGTACAACCGGCTCTCACTTCTTTCTGCCGCTTTAACTTTTAGTGAAGCAGAAGATTAACAGGTTGCCTCATGGAAATCACCATTGGTAATCTTTCGCGCCAACCGTGTTACCAAAGTCGACCCACTAAAGTTCCCCCAGTTAAACTGGAAGAGATGATTCCCACGCTCGAATGGACCCCCGACGGTGTCCGCTTTCTCGACCAAACCAGGCTTCCTCTGGAGGAGGTCTACGTCCTTGCCACCACGTATCAACAGGTCGCCGACATCATCACGACGATGGTTGTTCGTGGCGCGCCGGCCATCGGCGTCTCCGCTGCGATGGGCCTGGCGCTTGGCGTGAAGGACAGCCCCGCTACCACGATTCCCGCACTCGGCATCGACTTCGACACGATGTGCGCGACCCTCGCCGCCACCCGCCCCACCGCCGTCAATCTTTTCTGGGCCATCGAGCGCATGCGCCAACGCTTCACGGTGCTCGGTTCGCGCCCCGGCGCGACGACCGCCAGCATCCGCACCGGCCTCATCGCCGAAGCGCAACGCATGTACGACGAAGACATCGCTGCCTGCCGCCGCATGGGAGCTCACGGCGCGCAGCTCCTGCCTAAATCCGGTGGCGTTCTCACTCACTGCAATGCAGGAGCCCTGGCCACCTGCGGCTATGGCACCGCTCTCGGCGTCATTCGCTCCGCCGTCGAACAGGGGAGCACACTGCACGTCTTCGCCGACGAAACCCGTCCGTTCCTGCAGGGCGCTCGCCTCACAGCCTGGGAGCTGATGCACGATAACATCCCCACCAGCGTGATCTGCGACAATATGGCCGCCAGCCTCATGCGCCAGGGCCGGATCAACGCTGTCGTGGTCGGCGCAGACCGCATCGCCGCCAACGGCGACGTAGCCAATAAGATCGGGACCTACAACGTTGCCATCCTCGCGCGCGAACACGGCATTCCGTTCTATGTCGCCGCTCCATGGTCGACCATCGACCTGAAGACCCCCAATGGCGACGCCATCCCCATCGAGCAGCGCCCCGCACTCGAAGTCACGCATCACGCCGGCAAACAGCTCACTCCGAACGGCGTCGGCATCGAGAATCCCGCCTTCGACGTCACTCCTGCCCAATATGTAACAGCCATTATTACAGAGCGCGGCGTCCTGCGGCCCCCGTTTGCCAGCTCGCTGCGGGAACTGGAAACTGCTGCCGCGATCTGATGGATTAGAGTCCGGAGTTCAGAGTTTCGGAATTTGCGGGCCAGTAAGGGTGGTCCCCCCGGTCGAATCCTGAACTCCGATCCCACCTTTAGATCCCCTGCAGCCATTTCGCATACGGATACA
The DNA here is from genome assembly GCA_963796895.1 of uncultured Acidobacteriaceae bacterium. Taxonomy (GTDB): domain Bacteria; phylum Acidobacteriota; class Terriglobia; order Terriglobales; family Acidobacteriaceae; genus Palsa-343. Next base: position 46,753 of record CAWCNN010000006.1, on the reverse strand, counting down.
ACATCAGAAACACCACCAGCGCCAGCACCAGAATGTCCGCATACAACAGCAGAAGCACCCCGCCGTGGTAAAAGCTCCAGCGCCGCTGCAGGCACCGCGTCGTCTCCCACGTGGACCATCCCGCCAGCACTACGGGCAGCACCATGAACAGAGAAGGATGGACATTGGGGAAGCCACCCACCGCGAAAGCCAGCACCAGGCTGCCCACCATCAGCACGGTTCCCCGAACGAGCGATCGTGCTCGTATATTGAAGACGGCGTTTTGCATCAACAAATGACGAGTCTACCCGAACCCACTAACTCCCCGTCGCCTACCGCCCGGCACCCCGGCGAACAGAACCGGCTCGCCGGCGATCCCGTCCTCCGCCGCGAGCGCATCGTTCGACGTGTCGCCCGCGAGCTGCGCGATGGCTTCTACGTCAACCTCGGCATCGGCCTGCCCACGCTGATCGCCAACCATGTCCCGCCCGGCATCGAAGTCGTGCTGCAGTCGGAAAATGGCATGCTGGGCGTGGGTCCGTACCCCATCGCCGGCAGTGAGGATCCCGACCTGATCAATGCCGGGAAGGAGACGGTGACAGCGCTGCCCGGTTCCGTGTACTTCTCCTCGGCTGACTCCTTCGCAATGATCCGCGGCGGCCACATTGACCTGAGCATCCTCGGCGCTATGGAGGTCGACGAAGAAGGAACCCTGGCCAACTGGATGATTCCGGGCAAGATGGTGAAAGGCATGGGGGGCGCCATGGACCTGGTGGCCAGTGCCAGGCGCGTGATTGTGGCGATGGAGCACTGCACCAAAGAAGGAGCGCCGAAGATCCTGAAGAAGTGCACCCTGCCGCTTACGGGAGTCCGCGTGGTCGACACAATCGCCACGGACCTGGCGTGGATTCGCGTCACCCCGGATGGATTGGTGCTGGAAGAGCTGGCGCCGGGACTGAATGTGGAGGACGTGCAGCGGGTGACCGAGCCGCAGCTGGCTATTAGCTCTAACCTGAGAGAGATGAGGACATAAGAAGATCAGGCGCCGGAAAGGGCCCGGTAACAGGCTCAAGCCATATCAGTGGCTGTGGCCTGAAGGAAGGGTGAGCGTCGCAGCCGTTGCTGGAGCCGTCGGTTGCTGTGCGGGCTGGCCATGCAGCAATCCGTACAGAGTGAAGACCGTCACCAGCACGACCGCAATCGCCGCAGCAATCACATATGGAGCCTTTGGCCAGCGCGATTCTTCAGGCTCGGCATCCTCGAGAAGCGCGCCGGTCTCCTCCTCCGGCATCATCGGCAGAGGCTCGTCGAAGAGGCCGGCCTGCGCCTCCACCGCCCGCATCGAGATCACCCGCCGTGCAAGGTTCGGAGCAGGACTCGCAACCTTCGCCTCCAGCTTTGCGCTCGCGGCGGATACAGCGGCGGAATTCTCCGCAACGACCTGCATGACCTCACCTGAGGCTTCAATCTTCGGCGCGGCGACCGAGACTGGCGCAGAAGTTTTTTTTGCCATCTTCGAAAGCGGCTCAATGCGCGTCGTGTCCCGCGCGATCTCCAGACGCGTCCCGGCCAGAGCCGCTACCTCGGTGGCCCCGGCGATGCCACTCAGCGCTCTTCGCACCGCACGCGCCATTGATTCCGGCAGCAACTGCAGCACCGGATCGTTCTCGCTCGACGGAAACCGTCCTGTTACCGCGTGCGCCACCATGCGCGCCGCCCAGCGTACGTCCTCGGCCGCTACCGCGCCAAATGCCGATCCCGCCATCTGCACGCAGTCGCTGCGCAGCTTGATGGTCTCGCCCGTCGCAACCACGCTCATCGCTTCCACATGCTTGTGGACCAGGCCGTGCGCGTGGATTGCACCCAGCGCCGCCAGCACCGCATCCAGAAGCTGCCGCCCCTCCGCCGGTGTGAGGACGCGTTCGCGCAGCACATCCGCCAGGTTCTCATTGGTCGTCTCCATCTCGGCCACGACTACCGGAATGTCGTCCAGATGCGAGATGCCCGCCTCGCGAATCGCCACCACATTGGGGTGATGAATGTGGGCCGCCGCATGCAGCCGTTCGACCAGCTCGTCCTCATCGTTCAGGGCTTCGGTGATACTGAGCATCACCGGCAGGCCGTCCGGTCCAATTGCCTCGAACCATGCGCGCCGTCCCTCCGGCCGCACCAGCCGTCCCAACAACCAGCGGTCTTCGAGCCTGCGACCTTCGTAGTCTCCCCACAGCATCATTCGATTCAGCCCTGCTGTCGCCATAACTTACCTTCCTCCCGCAGGATCACCGCGTTCGTGCCTCGCTCCGCGCAGGCACAGGTTTCCCACCTAAATTTCAAGTAAACAGCGTCCGGCGCCCCGTTTGACGGCCAATTTTCGCGCGGGTACATAAGTTGGTACGAACCAGGAGCATCACGTCCTCAGAACGGCATCTCAGCGCGAGCGTTCGGTCGTGATCCCGCCCTCCTCGACGGTGCTAGGCTCAACTCAGGAATGTCTTCACCTTCATCCAATCCGCTGCCTCCCAGCCAGCAGCCGGTGAAACTGTGGTGCCCGGTGTGTGCGCGCCCGGTCGAGGATCCGCTGGTGTGCGGTGACTGCTCCGCAGTGATCTGCCGGGTCTGCGGTACACCTGTTGAATCCGCCGACGAGCTGGCCTTTGGCTAGGAAGGCGCCTCCGCCGCAACCCGCGGCCGAACCCATCACAGTCAGCCCCCGCTGGCTCCTCGCGGCCTTCTCCGCCACCGTTGTCCTCGCCGTGCTTTGCGGATATGGCGCTCTCTGCCTGCTCTTTTACCAGGGCCAGTGGCAGCTAATCTTCCATCCTTCGCACCAGGTTTCATCGACGCCCGCCGGTGCCGGCCTGGCCTTCAGCAATGTTCGCTTCGACGTTACCGACACCGGCAAGCCACAGCTCGACGGCTGGTGGATTCCCGCTGCCCCCGGGGCGGACTATGCGGCGAACACCGTACTCTATCTCCACGACGCGCACGGCTCGCTTTCAGACTGCATCCCCGCACTGACCATGCTGCACGCGCTTGGGATCAACGTATTCGCCTTCGATTACCGCGGCTTCGGCCGCTCGGCCGGCGCCCATCCCACAGAACGACTCGCCAGTGCCGACACCAATGCCGCATTTGCGTACCTGACCGACCTTCGCCACTTTGCGCCGCACAACATCGTCGTCTTCGGCGATGGTGTCGGCGCCACCTTCGCGGCTCAGATGGCCACGCAGTTTGCGCCCGCCGGCATCATCCTCGAAGATCCGAACCGGTCTGCGCGCGAGACCTTCCTCACCGACGCGCGCGCGCGCATTTTGCCACTGTGGTTGTTACAGAACGAGAAGCTGGATCCGCGCACCGAACTTGCTGCGGCCCACATGCCGCGTCTCTTCCTCGATGTTCACGGCGACTCGGTACGGACGCGCGCTCTGTTCGAGGCGTCGTCGGACCCGAAGCAGTACTTCGATCTGCGTTCTGCTCCGGAATCCACCCTTACCGCGACCCTCCGGCGTTTCTTCGACGATATCTTTCGCTGATCGATAAAGTGTGTCCGGTATCCAGAGAAGGCTGTATTGACCCGACCCGGCTAACCCCGTAAACTAGTGTTTTGCAGCGAATTGCGCCTGTGCGTCTCTTCCGCCTGCATCCATTCCGAAAGCGAGATTCGATTCACACATGGCGAACCACGTTTCTGCGCTCAAGCGCGCCCGTCAGACCACGAAGAAGACCGCGGTGAACCGCGCCAATAAGACGCACTTCCGCAGCACCCTGCGCGCACTCCGCGAGGCCCTCCAGGCAGGCGACGCCGGCACGGTCAACACCGAGTTCCGCAAGACCGTCTCCGTCATCGACAAGAGCGTGCAGAAGGGCGTCATCCACGCCAACACCGCATCGCGCTACAAGAGCCGCCTGAATGCCCGCGTCAAGGCTGTTGCGGTTGGCACGGCAGCGCCTAAAGCGCCTTCCGCGAAGAAGTCGGCCAAGTCGGCCCGCTAGAACCTGTGCAGGATTTGCTGTAAGGATCGAGGGCCGCTCCGGCTCTCGATTCCGAAGGTCCTCGTCCCAAAACAGGCGTTGAACAGCGCTGCTTCGAGGAACACAGCCGAGCTATTCGGCGGCGTAATCTCTGCTGCTCCGATTCACTCCCGCAACCCCATCCCGATGGACCTCATCGCCCGGATCGAGCGGGGTCCCTCCGTTGGCGCGCAGCATACCGTGCCGCGGCGTTCCGCAGACAACGCACACCTCGGCTCTTCCCGTGATCTCGGCACCGCAGCATCCGCAGAAGGCAGCCATCCGCACATTCTCCTGTGTCGTCCCACTTAAGATGCTTCAGGACGAACGAAGATTCGGCGATCCGGCGCCCCAACACGTGGTCTCAATGTGGCTTCGATCACCCCGGGGACCTCGCTCATCGCGATGCGAGGTCCGCGGGGAATCTTGTCAGTTGTGAACGCCCGTCAGCGGCAGCTTCAGCTCGAGCTTCAGGGTTCCTTCTTCCTCGTGGATGCGCTCGTGCTTCTTCTCCCATCCGTTGTGGTGTTCATGGAGTTCGTGGTGTTCGGGTTCGATCTCCTTCAGGCCCACGTGCACTTCGACCGGTTCCGACTCGATGCCGTTTGCGATCACCACCAGCTCGTAGCGGCCGTGCGGAAGATGCGCCGGCACCTTGAAGTGTGTGTGCTGAATCGAATTTCCCGTCGCCACGGCCATGGTGGAGTGGTCGAAGGTCCGGCAGAACACCATGCCCACACTGCCGGTTCCACGCAGCTGCACCAGCGGATAGTTGGTCGCCATCTGCGCGTCGTCGCCATACGCGTTGGCCTGCGACAGCCCGTTCAGCTGCTTCCCGCGCAGGACGAAAGTCTCCCCTGGATGCAGATGACGCGGCACCTCCGTGACGTGCGGACGCCAGGACGAATGCGGCGCACCCGACGGCGTGTATATCTCGATGGTGCTCGTGGTGTTCGTGTAGAGCACCTCGCCGCTGGGAAGCACCAGCAGCCGCGCGTTGAAGGTCTCCTTACCCGCTGCGCTCGCCGGATTAGCCTGCGCGTGCAGCGCCGCCCCGTCGAACTCGAAGAACTCAGTCGGCGGCCCGGACCACCCGGCATTCAGCGGCCCCACCGCCACCAGTACATGCCCGTTGGGAAGCAGACAGGCTGGTGCGTCGAAGGCGCGCATCAGGTGTCCGCCAGAGACCGGGAAGTCCGGTCCGGCGATCCAGGTCCCCGGATGCGTCGGATTCATCGGCGGCTGATAAATCGCCGTGTGTCCGGTCGCACCCGCGCAGAACACACGGCCATCCGGCATCAGAATGGCCGGACCAATTTCGATCGAGACACCGGGCTCGTTCAGCACCAGATCGTGCCCCGGCGGCGTCGAACCCGCCTTGATCCACTGGTTGTTGGCGATCAGATACTTCTCGGCGTGCGGATGGGCATCGACTTCGGCCACGATGATGGTGCCGTCGCCAAGCAGCGTCCAGCTCTCTTCGGAGCTGCTGTCATGCTTGTCGCCTCCCGAGCTCCACGTCTCGCTGACGGGATCGAAGATGGCCGTATGCACGGAGTTAATGTCACCCAGCAGCAGACGTCCATCGGGCAACACGCAGGTCGGCGCGTCGCCAATGTGGGCAAATCCCGGAGGCGTGGGCACGCTCTTCCAGGAATCTGCAACGGGGTCGTAGATGGAGCACGTCAGGAGATCCGCGCTGGCCGCACCGCTCACGTTGTACTCGCCACCGGCAACAAAAACACGGCCGTCTTTCAGCACCGCGGATGCGAAGTACAGCGGCGCATCCACCGGCCCGTTCTGCGTGAGAGGAGCGTTGGCCGGCATCGGGGTCAGCTTGTGCCAGGTGCCGTTGGAATAATTCATGAACGCGTCCGGCACCAGCCGCCACCAGTTGGGCGTGATCGCGCCGGTTGCGTCCTCATACTCGTGACACATCACGCTGCCATCGGTCAGCAGCAGCATCGTATCGATCCTCACCGGGGGCTGGTGCCCCAGCGAATTCCATGTTCCTGCCATTGTCTTGCTCCTTCCTGAGATCAGGGAGAGAAGCGTGCGCGCATCCCTCTGGCCGTGGGGAACGGCCCCATGCGATCTGTTGGAGCAGGGCGCAGGGCTGACTTAGCAGGTTAGTGACGGTGCGCGGGCGGGCGTTTCATCCATTTTGGGGAGGGCAGACGGGGACCGACGTTCAGCAGTCCCGCCCGGAGACGATGGAGCCTCACCGATACTTGAACGACTTATCCGGATACGGCGGATGCGGCGGCACCGGACGCGGGTCGTCATGAATCTCTTTCGTCAGCAGATCGATGGCCGCCTGTAGCTCCGCGTCGTTGCCTTCATAGGTCGCATGCGGCAGATTGTCGACGACGATGTCCGGATCGACACCGTGTCCTTCGATCAGCCACTTCCCTTCCGGACCGTATACACCTGTCTCCGCGGCGGTCGCCACTGCACCGTCTGCCTGGCGATTATTCCCGCTCAACCAGATTTCGCCGCCCCAGGTACGCATGCCGATCAGCTTGCCCAGCTTGAAGCGCTTGAAGCCCTCGCTGAATGCCTCGCCGTCGGAAGCCGTCTCCTGGTCGCACAGCACCACAATGTGACCGCGAAACGCCTCCTGCATGTTCCATGTAGAATTGCCGACGCGCGGCTGGAAGTAGAACCACGCCTGACGCAGCAGTTTGCCCAGCAGCCACGAATCGATATTGCCGCCCTGGTTGTGGCGGACGTCGATGATGAGACCCTGCCGGTCGTACACCGGATAGTAGTCACGCTCCCACTGATCGATGTCGTTCGGCCCCATCGCGCGCAGGTGGATGTAGCCAATCTTTTCTGCGGATTCCTTCTCAACTTTCTGGAGCCGCGTGTACTCCCATTCGGTGTAGCGCAGATTCTCGTCCTGCTGTTCGGTGATGGGCTTCACCAGCACGTCGCGCGTCTCGCCGCTTGCCGATTTCACCCGCAGCATCACCTGCTGGCCGGCCTTGCCGCGCAGCAGCTCCCGCTCATCGCGCGCGCTCAGTGCGTCGGTGCCGTCGATGCTGACGAGCGTCTCGCCTTCCTTCACCAGAGAATCGGGCCGCGCCAGCGGCGGTGCCGTGTTCGGCAGGTCCGGATCGTGGTCGTAAACGTGCTCCACCACAAATCCGCCTGCCTTTTCGTCACGCTGCAGCCGAGCGCCCAGCGTAGCTACCTCGATGTCGTTCTCCGGCTTCCGCTCATCGCCGCCACGCACAAAGGTGTGCAGCGTCGAAAGCTCGCTCACCATCTGCGCGATTACGTCGTTCAGTTCGTCACGGTCCGATACCCGATCGACCAGCGGCAGATAGCGCTCGCGCATCCCCACCCAGTTCACTCCCTGCATGTGCCGGTCGTAGTAGTAATCCCGCTCCAGCCGCCACGCGTCGAGGAAGAATCCGTGGAACTCATCCCGCGGCGTCGTCTCCAGGGCCCAGTGCGACAGATCGACCTTCGCCTTGCCTGCCGTCTTCGCATCGCCTGCCGCCGGACCCTTCACGTCGGAGTCGAAGACGTAAAAGTCGTCGCCCTTGTGGATCAGCAGCTTCTTCCGGTCGAGCGAAATCTCGAAACCCTTCACGTCCGCTATCACCGTGTCCGGCTCGTCGCCCTTGTTGTCGATGCTGAGGCACTGCAACGTCATCTTCGGACGAATCTCATCGCTCCCATTCAGCCAGCACAGTCTCTTCGCCGTGGCTTGCAGGCTGCGGTCGTTCCCGGGCGGCGCCGGCACCTCGCTCAAACGATCCTCGATTCCGGTAAAGTCGATCTTCACCTCCGGGACTTTCTTTTCGTCCAGGCCTTTCGCCGCATCCTTGCCGGCAGCCGCACCAGTACCACCCTTCTCCTGGCTGCTCGCGGCGTCCTTCGTCGTCCCAGCCGCATCCTTTTTCGGCTCTTCCTTCTTCTCCTCTTTCTCCGGCGTATCGGGATGCAACTCATCGGCGGGCAGGAACGGCGAACGCAATCCTGGCACCAGCGCCAGTTCGTAAATCTTCTCGCGATGATTAAAGTGCGGGTCGGGCTGCCGTGTTCCCCAGGGCGATCCCACCGTGGTATTCAGCGCGCGGTCCGAGAGGAAGTAGAGCCATTTCCCGTCCGAACTCCATACCGGGCTGATGCTGTCGTAGCGATTCGAAGTCAGCGCCTCGATCTTCCCCGACGTCACGTTGAGCACGTGAATCTGTGAGAACTGATTGTCGCCGGCTTCCACATATGCCAGCCACTGGCTGTCCGGAGACCAGCTCAGGTCCGCAAAATCATCGTTCATCGACTGCGCAATGCGCTTGTTCTCTTTGGTCTTCGTATCGAAGATCCAGAGCTGCTGATCCTTGTCGTAGTGCGCCAGCCAGCGGCCGTCGGGGGAAGGAATGCCGTCCCAACGCAGCACCTTCGCATCGTTCGTCCACTGCTCCGGAACGCCTTCGCCATTTGCGGGAAACTTCCAGAATTCCGTCTCGCCGGTCTTCGTCGACAGCGCGACGATGCTCTTGCCATCCGGCATGAACCGCGCCGCACGGTACCGCACGCCTGAATCGCTCCCCGCGACGCGAATGATCCGCCCCGTTTTCGCCGGCAGGGTGAAGATCTCGCCGCGCGCCGTGAACACCACGCGGCTCCCGTCCGGCGACAGATGGGTGTCGGTCAGATACGTCATCGGCTTGGTCACCCAATGTTGCTGCAGCTGATCGAAATCCGATTGCAGCGTAATCGGAATTACGGCTTCGTGTCCCGTCTTCAGATCGAGTGACCACAAATCCGCCCCGCTCGCGTACACGATCTGCCCGTCCCAGATCGACGCGCTTTCCACGTCGAAGATATTCTGATGGCTCTCCTGCCTCAGCCCGTGGCCATCCGTATCCATCGACCACACGTTCATCACGCCATCGCGATCCGACAGGAAATACACACGCCCATTCCAGAACATCGGGGCGTGCGAGGTGCCCGCAAAGTCGGCGGTCAGGGGCACAGCCTCGCCCTGACCGTCGAAGCGCCAGATGTGCTGGATGAAGCCGCCCTTGTAGCGTTTCGTGTTGCTCCATTGCTTGTCGAAACGGGTGAAGAACAGCATCTTGCCGTTCGTCGAATAGCACGCCTCGGAGCCTGTCGCCAGCGGCAGCCTCTCGCGCTCGCCATGGCTCCCGATCAGCACCAGGCTCGGATCGGGCAGAGTCGTGTAGCGCCTCGTCTCGATCAGCAGTCGTCCATCCGGACTCCAGCCCACCGGAGCCGCGCCACTGTCCCAGGTTTCGCGCACCGGCAATCCACCCATAATCGGCATCGTGTACACATCCCCGGGACCCTCATACTCTGCGTAGAACGCTACGGTCCGGCCATCGGGGGAGATCTTCGGCATCTGCTCTTCGCCCGGCGCCGAGGTCAACCGATGCGCTGCACCGCCGTGCACGCTCACTGTCCACAGATCGCCCTCGGAATTAAAGACAAGGGTGTCGCCGTGCAGCGCAGGCTGACGATAGAACCCGGCGCGGCCCGCCGGATCGCCACCCGCATGAAGCGCCAGCGCGCTCACCCCTCCAAACGCGAGGACCATTACACTGCGGCGAATCGAATACTGAGAGAACATAGAGACGGCACCTTTCGCTTCGTGAAGCCTCAACCGGGCGTCGCGAAATGGAGAAACAGAGGGAATGGGGGATGAAACGTTCAATGTATCACCGGATCGGCGGAAGGGGCGTCATCAGGCGATGCCGTCGCCCTCGGATTCTGCCATCTCTTCGACTTTACCGGCCTCATCGGGCGCGCGCGAGATTCGTTCCAGACCAAGCCGGAAGCGCGGAGCAGTGTAACCACGCGGGAGTTTATCCGCTGGGATTGTCGTCCTGTTTCCGTCCCGCACCGAAGCGTAATGGGAGGACATAATCTCCACGCCCGCCTGGTTAAACTTGTCCTGAATCTGCTGGTGCAGATCGGAGTAAGTCTGCGCCATGCGATTGGGCTGATCCGTGTAGCCATTCAGCTCGTAGTGCACGTAAAAGTCATCCAGTGCGGTCTGGTAGACGAAGGGCTGGGGTTCGCCCAGGATGTTTTCGGTGGCCAGCGCGGCGTCGATGAGGAGCTGATGTACCTTTCTCCACGGAGCGTCGTAGCCGATGGTAACGGTGGTGTTTAAGATCAGGCTCTGCGATTGCGCCGATCCGCTGTAGTTCACAATGTGGCTATTGAGCACCATGGCATTGGCGATGGTGACCTCGACGTTCTTGATGGTTCGCAAACGCGTGACCAGCAGCGTCTTCTCGATGATGTCACCGGTGGTGTCTGCGATCCTGACCCGGTCCCCGGGTTGAAACGCGCGCATGTAGGTGAGAATGACTCCCGCTACCACATTGGCAACCGCTGAACTCGATCCCAAAGAAAAAAGCACACCGAGGAAGATGGAGATACCGCGAAAGGCGGGAGATCTCGATCCCGGCAGATAAGGGAAGATGACGATGACCGTGAGAGCAAGAATGAACAGACGAACGATTTTGTAAGTCGGCGCTGCCCATTCCGGATAGAAATTGGCAAGGGTGATCGTCTTCTTTCCGATTTCCGCAAAGACGATCCGAACCGCCCTGATCACGTAGAAGGATATGACCGCAATAACGGCGATGAAGAAGACATTCGGAATATAGGAGCGCACAGCCGCGGCGACCAACTGCAGCGGAGATAAGAGATACCCCAGCAGAATCTGCGCATACCCGCGAGTCCAGGGAAAGAACCCCAGGACGAGCGAGGCATAGAAATACAGGATCGCCAGCGTCAGGACAAGCCGCAGAAGTTTCGCGGCGGCCACCGCGAGATTCGCAAGCCTCTCCGCCGGCAGCAATTCGAATCTCTGAATGCGGAGGGAAGGGATCAGGGTACCGCGCCACGAGTGCAGCTTCCGGTAGAACTTCGGAAAGAACACACTCAGGAGCTTCAACAAAGCCAGAAGTACGGCGGTGGCGAACACGGCGTAAATCGCGCTCAGGATGAGCCCGCGGAGGCTGTGCACATGCCGGTAGGCGGCGACAGCATGCGCGATCGCCTCTGCGTGCGCCGCCGCCAGCTGGTGCCTCGATTGGCCGGAGCCCCCCGCATCCTGATCGGTCACACTCATCACGATCAAATCGCCGGCCATAATGTCCGTGGAACTCTCGGAGTCGGAGACCCGGAGCGAATCGGGATCGAAACGCGCGTCGGCGGAAAGGCTTGCGATGCGTCGGCTGATGGCCGACGCGCGGGCCGGCGCAGGAAACGAGAGGATGCCGCGCACCGAAAACAGCGTTTGACCGTTCAGTACGACGGGAGCCTGATCGGCGGATTTCGCGGACGGAGTCTGAACTCCGTTCAAGCGCAGCGGCGCCAGACAGAGCAGCAGCAGGACTGCGGCTTGCGCGGCTGCTCGACGGAAATTGATCACCGGACGCACCTCACAGGCCCCTCACCCGGTGCGAACCTGCACCCGAACGAAAACAGCGTTCGCGGGTTCACTAATAGTATTCAGGGGCAAATCCGGGGTCAACGCGGCGACGAGCAACGAAGCGATAACGCCGGCTGAGAACCAGTTCCGCATTGCCGCGCCTCATCCCTACGCGGTACCCTTCCCTGTGATTCCCTCGCTCCGCAGCGACTTCAACGCGCGCTTCCGCCCGGAAGCCTACCGCGACCTGCGCCATTCCCTCGACGCGATCGCTCGCACCACCGTCGCGTTCCCCGTCGCGGAGACGCCTTGCTTTTTCCCGCAGCCGCTACTCGACGAAATGGCGAGGATCGGTGCGGACCTCACCCGGCGCCTCGCGAACGACCCGGCCTACCTCGTGCGCTCGCGCGCCGCCATTCCGGACCGCTGGCGCTGCGCCGACGAGAACACGCACCCTCACTTTCTCACCGCGGACTTTGGGCTGGTGCGCAGTGCCGATGGTTCGCTCGCCCCCAGGCTCGTCGAGATGCAGGCCTTCCCTTCTGTGTTCGGCTTTCAGTTCGCGGCCAGCGAAGAGTATCGAGCCGCCTTCGGGCTCGACCCATCACTCCGCTATCTGTTCGGCGGCCTCGACGAATCGGCCTACTGGAAGCTGCTCGATCGCACCATCGTCGCGGGGCACGATCCGGAGACGGTCGTTCTGGTCGATGTCGATCCGCTCCACCAGAAAACGCTGCCCGACTTCAACATCACCGCCGATCGTCTCGGCATCCCGGTCGTCAGACATTGCCGCTCTCGAACCCATCGATCCCGCGGCAAATTCCGCCAGGGCAGCTGCGGCGCCTCGGCTACCGCAACGGATCACACCTCATTCCCATCCGCCGCATCTACAACCGGGCCATTGTCGACGAGCTGGTTCGCAAACAGATCCCGCTCCAGTTCGATTACCGCGAGTCCTTCGACATTGAATGGGCCGGCCACCCCAACTGGTATTTTCACGTCAGCAAATTCTCTATTCCCTTCCTCGACCACCCGGCAGTTCCGCCAGCCTTCTTTCCTCGACCAGGTCTATCGCGACGCCGCCCTCCGCGAGCGCTTCGAGTCCAACCGCGACGGCTGGATCCTCAAACCGCTCTTCTCCTTTGCCGGCCAGGGCATCCGCTTTGCGCCCGCCGACGACGATCTGGCCGCCATCCCCCGAGCCGACCGTTCCCAGCTGGCTCCTCCAGGAGCGAGTCACCTTCGTACCCGTGATCGAGACCCCTTTCGGACCTACGCAGGCCGAAATTCGCATCCTTTACGTGTGGCCCGATCAGGCTTCCCTGATCCCCCTTACGTCCCTGGTGCGGCTCGGCCGTGGAGCCATGATGGGTGTCGACCATAACCGGGGTCAGGCCTGGGTTGGTGCCTCGTCCGCCTTTTTCCCTGCTCAATCGTTTACTCCAAAGTAATTTGGTCGCTGAATATCCACAGAAATCCTTCTTTCCCACAGACGCAGCTCCCTCCTGCCCCATTTTGGTCATTGCCACCCCCCACTGGGTCGTTTACAAATGGGGACGAAGATGTAAACTTTGGTAATTGGCTAAGGCTATCGGGTTACGGGTACTGTAGGGATTAACAATTGCAGGGCCGTTGTTATGGAATCTGCCGTCTGTTCGTCCTTTGGCACCAACCCGTGGCACCATTACCGTGGCGCGGTTCGCTACCCGGTACAGTTGCCGGTAACCGTCCTCGCCGACGGCCACGATAACGAAGCACTCACCGAGGATCTCTCCGCCAGCGGCTGTCTTTTGCGCATGCGGGAGCCACTTCGGGAGGGGCAGCAAATTGATTTCCTTGTGGAGATTCCGGCAGGCACGCTGGATTTCTCTGTGACTGCGGCGGTGCACTGCTCTGGAAGAATTGTCCGTTCTTATTGGAACAATGGTCAGCCCTTCGCCGCTGTTGTAATCGACGAGTACAGGTTCCAGTAGTCGGACTAACACTTATGACGCATATCAACGGCAATGGTAACGGCAACGGCAACGGTGTAACCCCTCCTCAGGCGACACAGCCCTCCCCTGAGGTTCGAGTCATTCTTGCGGACTCCCAGGCGATCTATCGGGTGGGCATGCGCAAAGTGTTTGCGACCGGATTCCGGTGTTGTCGTCGCCGCCGAAGCCGACAACCTCCAGGGGCTCCAGGAAACCGTGCAGCGCGTCCCCGCCGACGTGCTCCTGCTTGAAGGCGCCATGATCACCGGCACTGCCAACGCGGTCCCCGCCATCGTTCGCCTCGCTCCCGACATCAAGATCATCGTGCAGTCCGCCAACACCGACGAGTCGCATACTGTCGATCTTTACCGGCGCGGCGTGCGTGGCATCATTCCCCGTTCCATCTCCCCCGATCTGCTGGTGAAGTGCGTGCGCAAGATCGCGGCCGGCGAGACCTGGATCGACAATCAGTCCGTCACCTGGGTCATCGAAGCCTATCGCTCCCAGGCCGGCAACATGAACAACCCGCGCAACCAGCCCCGCCTCAACCAGAAGGAGATGCTCATCATCGCCGGCATCACCCAGGGCAAGCGCAACAAGGAAATTGCATATCAGCTCGGCACCACCGAGCAGGTGGTCAAGAATTACCTGCGCAAGATCTACGACAAGCTGGGCGTCTCCGATCGCCTCGAACTGGCGTTGTACTGCCTGCACCATCAGCTGCATAAGACCGCAGCCGAGTCCGACACCCGTCCTCTGGAGATTACTGCGCAGCCGTAGTCGAGAAAATCATCCGAACCACTCACTCAGGGCATGACCTCGCGTCTGCCCTGTTTTAGTCTCCGTCGGTTCCGCTGGAGCGGCGCCGCTTGCCGTCTGGCGCTCTCTCCGGTTCGATCTTCTCCGTCTCCGTGACGAACGGCATCACCGTGGCGATGCCGACGTATTCACCGTGGCGTCGCACCTCGTACCGCACGTAGCCCGGACGCCTCTCGAAGATCGTCAGCGTCACATCCGGCCACGTCCATCGCTTCAGCATCCCATTCAGCTGTATTTCCAGGTTCCGTGCCGCCGCGATCGCCTCACCAAACGTGAGCACCGCGTCGCCATCTTTGTCGAACGGGTACCGATAGAGCCCTGAGCGTGTCATCCAGTCATCCGCACCGCTGTCTCTATCTTTCGCTACCGGCGGAGGCCCGTCACTTCCCCGTTAGCTACTTGCTCCCTACATCTTGGTAACGCCAAACCGGCAACCGCAGGAACCATGGCTACAGTACTGCGCGCGAATTCATGCTCCTTTACGCAAACGGCCTCACCGGGAACCTCGCCGGCGCGGAACGGACCGGCACCCTCTCCGGAATGTCCACGAACCTCCGCCCCATGCGCATGTTGGCGAGCGAATAGCTGAACCGCGTTCCACAGGTGCAGCACACGCGATACGTTTGTCCGCCGATGGTAAAGACCCTGCTCAGATCTGCATGCCTGCATCCGAAGAGAAAATCGAAAATCTTCATCGCGCTGTCTCCTGTCGCTGTCTCCTGGGGCCCAAGCGTGCCTTCGGCTCTACGCCGTCTTCGCCAGAACTGCGCCACACTCGTCGTTCACCGATCCCCTCCATACCGGAGTACGCTGCGAAGGAAAAAG
The DNA here is from genome assembly GCA_963796895.1 of uncultured Acidobacteriaceae bacterium. Taxonomy (GTDB): domain Bacteria; phylum Acidobacteriota; class Terriglobia; order Terriglobales; family Acidobacteriaceae; genus Palsa-343. The sequence goes on along the minus strand of CAWCNN010000006.1, from coordinate 31,723 downwards.
AAAATCCACCAGCGTCCAGCCGCAGCTGTTTTCCGCTGCCGACAAAGGTGCGCGCGCCCCATCGAGCGGCATCTGCAGCACCGTTTTATTCAGCTTTCTCACGCTGCTCCTCCGTGCAGGACCGGCGGACGCCGAATCAGTGGGTCCTCAGTCCAGGCGATCTCACATCACACAGCGAAGTAGTGTCGAGGAGGCTGGTTCCGTTTCAGCAGGCGGAATCCGGCGGATGGAACCACAGACGCATTGGTTCGCGCCGCTTCCTGCTTCTTCCTTCTTCCTTCTTCCTTCTCCCTTCGTCCTCCCGGCTCTTCAGTAGGTATAGAGCTGGAACGATCCCCAGAAGAACGGTCGGCGAAACTCTCCGCTCCCGTGCAGCAGCTTCAGCTTGGCCGCGCGCAGCGCAGCGCTCGGAGGGAGACCATTGTGGAGCCCCTGGTAGAGCGCGTCCATCAGCCGCGGCGCCGACTCGTCGCTGACCTCCCAGAGTGCGCCGATCACGTTGTGCGCACCGGCGCGCAGAAATGCCCACGACAAACCGACCAGCCCCTCGCCTGCGTAGGAGCGCGTTCCGCCGCCGTAGCATGCGGCAATCGTCACCAGCCGCGCGTCGATCGGATGCTGCATGATCTCGCGCGCGTAGAGCTTGAACGAATCCTCCGCGCCTGCCCGGCTGTCGGTCCCCGTCCGCGACAAAATAATCGCGGAGTCCAGCGGATCGGTCCGGCTCGCCACCCCATGTGCGACAAAATCGATATACGCAAATCGCTGCGGATCGCTGGACAGGTATGCAGCCGCATTCGCCTTCGCGCGTGCAAACACCGTCGCCTCCTGCGGCCGGAAATGCTTCTCGATCTCCCGCATCTCGACCGGCGCGTTCGGCAGTTCCGGATAATCCGGCCCCGGCGACACCGCATCGCCCACCAGGAGCAGCCCGCCGCCAGCGTTCTTCTCCGGCGTCGCCCGCGCCAGCATCAGCAACGACGGCGCGGACACCACATCGGCATCGTCGATCCAGTAGTGCGGAGCCTCGTCTGGGTTTCCGTTGTCGACCAGGAGAGTCTCGAAATTCAGCTCGCTCAGCACGCCATCGCACAGGATTACAACCTTGCCACCGGGCGTCAGCAGCTCCTTTGCCGGAGCCACCAGCATTTGGTAGAGCGCGAGCCCGTCGGCGTTTTTAGTGCGCAGCGGATCCTCCGGCCCCAGCAGTTCCTGCCGGTACCGCTCGACGGTCTGCGCAATTGCGCGTTGTGAAGGCAGAGCGAATACCTGCGTCTTCCGCGGCATGATCGCCCACAGCCACGACTGTTGCTCGCCCAGCCAGTAGAACAGCAACGTTGCGCCAGACTTCGCAGCAATGGCTTCCGGCTGCAGCGAAGCCTCCTGCAGCGACGGCGTGCCACCCTCGATTCCCAACCCCTGCTCCAGCGTTCTCGCCCGGCTCTGATCGGCCGCCACCAGCGCTTCTTCCGGCTTGCCCTGTGCGATGAGCAACCGGATGTAGTCGTCATAGATCGGTGTGGCGTTCGCGAAGTAGGGGAGTTTTGAATCTTCGTTTTTGATCGCCGCGCGCGCCGACTCAAATGTGCCGAGCGCGGTTCCATATTCTTTGCGTGCGTCTTCGGGGCGGCCTTCCGCCTCGTAAAGGCGCGCCAGTTCATGTTCGGCGCCGAGGCGCATGGTGATCTGGCTGGCGGGATCAGCGTCGACCTGATGAAAGAGGTTCTCAGCTTCTGCATCCCGTCGCCGCGCCGCCGCGATGCGACCGCGGGCCAGCGTCACATCGAGGGCGTCGAGGCGATTGCTGTTCGGGTGAATCATTGGCTCCAGTTCACGCAAGAAACCCTCAGCCTCTTCGATTCTGCCCAGCTGAATCGAAATGTGAGCCAGGCTTTCCAGCGAATTGATGATGTCTTCGCTGCTGCGAATAGCTCTCGCCAGTCGGAGGGCCTCCAGATAAGCGCTGCGGGCTCGGGACCACTCATGGCTATCCTGTAGAACCACACCGCTGGTCGTAAGCCACGCGATCGAATTTCCTGTGTCACCCAGGGCCGTCGCCCTGCGTTCGGCGTCCTGAAACAGCGCGAAAGCCCGTTGCCTGTCGCCAAAGCTGTAATACGCCCAACCAAGGTTGCCGGTGTTGGTGAAGAGTATGTCCCTCGCATTGAGACTCGCAGCGACATGATTCGAAGCATCGAGCCAGTCGATGGCCTCATCGTAGTGCTGAAGGTTCAGGCACGTATTCGCGAGATTCATCAACGCTACGGCCTCCTCGAAGCGATCTCGGGAACCCCGGGCCAGACCCAGACTCTTCAACGCAAGGGTATAGGCCTCATCAAGGCGTCCCTGTTCAATGGCCAGGGTCCAGTGCGCGTTGACCACATGGCTGCAGACTGCGGATTCTCCCGTGGGGCAGAGCTGGTCCGCATCGAGGAGATACTTCTGCGCTGCCTGAAAACGATGGAGGTGAACATTTGCCGCAGCGAGAAGCGAAAGAATGCGGATGCGAGAGTCAGAGTCGGGCGGAGAAACAGAGGAGAGAATGCGCAGGACGTCAAAACTCATCCCGCGCCACGCAGCGGACTGCGCTTCCAGAATGCTGAATTGCACAGACCATCCGGGGCTCTGATTCCGGTATAGAACCGCAAGGTCGCCGGCGATTTCCTGGCTCTGCGCCAGATCGCCGCTCTCGAAGATCTGTTCAACTCGTGAACGTTGCTCTTCCGGCGAAAGCGCGTGATCGCCCGCAAAAAAAGCAGCGATCGTCAGGGAGAGCGCGCCCCAGATTAACCAGTTCCTTTTCCCTTGCCGTTGACGATCGTGTTGCCCCCCGAGCCGTCGCCGCTCCCGATGCAGCCCATCTTGATCTCGACCATCGTCAGTTGGATCAGCGTCCGCATCGGCGTGCCCCTCTTCGGGTGTGGGTCCGATTCTTCCAGCCGCACGGTGGCTAGATAAACCTTGCCGAAATGCGGAATGTCGATCACGTGCCCAAACGAGCGCCCAGGATAGGAACCCTCCGCCTGGTGCACCAGCGAGCATTCAATCGACCTTTTAGGTGTGGATTTGGATGGTACCTGATTGTACCGTTGGTTAACCTCCGGGGGAAGCTTCGCCAGTCCCAGCAGCTTTTTGCACTGCTTCGCGGCGTTGTCGCCAAAGTCACCGCGCGAGTGTGGAGCGTCCCTTTTGGGCTTCTCTCCGAACAACTCGGTGTCCAGATCCAGCTCGACCGGGTGACCCGCAATCTTCAGTCCTTCGAAACGCGTTCCCAGAAAAGTGACGTCGGGAATATAGCCGTCCAGCGGGTGCTCCGTCGAAATCTGCGCCACGACCCGGTCCGCCGTCACGACGTCCAGAACGTTAAAGCCTTCGATCACGGAAGTCGCCAGCGTCACGTGGCCGTGTCCCGGCTTCACGTCGAGATGGCCTGAAACCTGGGTGCAGGCGTGGCGGAAGGAAAAGATTCCCTCCAGGCGATAATCCACCGCCCGCTCGGACAAATACCCGCCACTTTCGGCGAGCTTCACATAGGCCTGCGGCTTGATCGGCGTCTTCAGTGGCAGATGAAGATCGCCCTGCAGGGCAAAAGCTTCAGCGTGATAGAGGTGATCCGGAGCTGACGTGGTGGGGATTCCCTGATCGGCCATCGGTGGCGTGGGCTCGCTTTCCTGAAAGTATCAATACCGGTTAAAGAATCGAGGGGAGGCTATTCGTTAAAGCGAATATCCAGAACCCGCCGGTCCACCTGCGTCCGGCTGCCCTCTGGGGTAATGCCCGCAATAGTAAGCGTGTAGGCACCCTGCTGCAACCCCCCACCCGGAATCGTCACCGAGATCGCTCCGTCTCCGCCAGCCGGAGGTTTCACCACTCCCGACCAGAACAGCTTGCCCTGCGGGTCGGCCAGTTCGAAGGCCAACGAGGCATAGCTTGCGTCGTTGGGAACATCGTCGATCAGCAATACCGCGCCGGCCTTCCGATCCGCCGTCACCGCCGTCTGTGCGCCCGCGCGGGTTCCCACGTGCAGGGTCGACCACGGCGTCACCCGCGGCGCGTCCGCGGCCGAACGCAACCCCGGGATTGTCGCCAGGTTCTGATATCCCATTACCATCAGCAGCGCTGCGAATGCGGGCACCGCCCACGCCGGACGCACCCAGGCGAACCAGTCGCGCTGCTTCGGCTCCGGCTTCGGCGCCACAGGCAGTCCGGCCACCCTCGACGCCGACTTCTCCATCTGCGGCAACTGCACCTTCATCTCCGCCAGCATCGCGGATTCGGCCCGCACATCCAGCGCGCACTCATAACACTCAAAATAGTGCGCTTCAAACGCCTCCCGTTGTTCTGCCGACAACTCGCCCAGGAGGTAGCGCTCCGTCGCCATCATCTCCACGGCTTCGCTGTGATCCATTGGCACGGTCTCCATATCCTGCTCTCCAAAAAATAGTGAGAAATCGCGGTGAAACGTTTCAGCGCTTCGCCGCGTCGGGGTTTCCTCCCATGCGCTTCAGGTACTCAGCCTTGAAGTTCTGTTTGGCGCGGAACAGCAAAACCCGCAAATATTCCCCATCCACCCCAAATTCCCGGCAAACGTCTGCCCGATCCCGTTCGTCGAGGAAAATCGCCTTGATCACCGCGCGATCCCGCGCCGGCATCCCGGCCAGAATTTCGTGCACTTTCTCCCGCATCTGCCTGGCTGCCGCTATCTCGTGCGCGTCGGCGCCCGTGGCCGGAATCTCCGGCCGGTCGTCTTCATCCAGCGACTCGCTGCGCGACGTGGCCCGATAGTGCTCGAACAACACATTGTTGCAAACGGTATTCACGAACGCGCCCAGACGCTCCGGCTGACGCAGACCGTTGTCCCGCCGCAATGTCGTCAGTACACGCGCAAACGTCTCCTGGCGCACGTCTTCGATAGCCTGCCGGGACTGCAGCCGGGAGCGCAGTTTCAGATGGAGGAGTTCGGTGAAGTACCCTACAAAATGTTCTTGTGTTCGAAGGTCCCCTGCGCAAAGACCTTCGATGTACCCTGCATCGAACGCATAGAACTGCAACGGGGGCCTCGCAAATCGGGAAGGACGCAAGTATAGCATCGGCTCCTGGGCCGAATGCACCCTGTGGTCACGTCCCGCCGGCCTCACCAGCCTGGGTCCGCCTGCTGTGCGTCTCCCATCCGTGGCGCGCCCGATTCCTGGATTCATGCCGTCACCCCGCAACCTTTCTTCCCCATCCGGCGGGCCGCGCAGAGGTCGGCCCGCCAGTGGAGCAGGAGCCCGTTCCAGCCGCTGCTGAGCCAGACGGACAAGGGGAGAAGAAACTCAGGGCAGAGCAAAGCACACCCCATGAGCAGAACGCCGGGGAAGTTTGAGACTGGGGATTGCGTCATCGCACGCTCCGTGCGGAGCCAGCCTCGTGGGTCAGGGCGGCTCCGATGGTGGAGGATTCGCCGCGCTTGTTGGCGTCGTCCGATCCTCTCGCCTCCATAGTGCGGGGCCCCGGCTGTGCGTTTCATCGCTGCAAAAGAAAAGCGCCGGACCTGAAGCCCGGCGCTCATGGAATCCAGCGGTTCGGTTCCCTGCCCGTTACTTCGTCATCCATACCTCGAACCCAACCTCTTCCTCCACAATCTCGACGCTTCTGAATTCCGTTTGCGCCAGCATCTTTTCAAAATGCTCCTTTGCGTACGCGGACTTCAGGAGCATGTATCGGAACGTTAGTTTCGTCACCGCCCGATTCACCGCGGAGAGCCCCATCCGGTCCACCAGCCGATTGACCGCCTGGATCGAAGCATCCCTGCGCAGATCCACGATCAGCCCCCGTCCGCCTGGCTTCAGTACCCGGTGCATTTCGCGCAGCGCCTGTACCGGCTGCGCAAAGTTCTTGAAGGCTGCCCGGCACACCAGAAAATCGAAGGTTCCCCTCGGATAGGGCAGATGCGACGCGTTCCCCTGTTCAAACTCCACCTGTATCCCCGCCTGTGCCGCCTTCTCCCGAGCAATCTTCACCATGTCCTCGCTGAGATCGACGCCGCGCATCGCATACGGCCCCAGCCTCGCCAGTTCGATGCACAGGTATCCCGGCCCGGGCGCAATCTCGAGCACGCTTCCGCCCGCCAGCAGTTCCTGCGCGATCCGCTGCGCCAATTGCTGGAAATCCGCCATCGACTTCGCTGTGGTCGCCGCGTACCACTTCGCCATCCTGCCCTCGATGCCGCGGTCCCGATGCGGCTTCGGCATCGCCATCGTCCCTGCTGCTGTTGCTGTCGTCATCGCTTCCTTCCTCCGTCTGGGTTGAATTGACTTCTGATCCGTTCGGGCGCAACACTTCCCTCTCTCCTGTCGAACCGACAACAGGAGCCATGTTCTTTCGTGTTTTTTTCTTTTGTGGAGCAGCCGCTCCGCCCGAAATGCGACCGCCCTGCGCGCTGAACGCCTTTCGCTACCGGCTACCAGCCACTGGCTCCCGCTGCCTCACTCGCAGAACACCTTCACCTTCGTCGTGTTCCCGTCCTTGCCGTCGACATCCACCGTCAGATCTTCAAGGTGATCGATCAACTCCTCCAGGTTCTCCGGCTTGATCTGCGACAGCGTAAGCGGCACACCGTGGCTGCTCAGCGCCTGATCCAGCTGATCGTGCGCCTGCTGCGGAATCAGCCCCGCCAGCCGCACGCCGGCACGCAGCAGTTGCATCGGCACGCGCACATTCACCGTCGTCGAACCTCCCTTCAGCCCCGTCATCGACTCGTCGGCCTCGACCAGCACGCGCAGATACTTCGGCTTCGACTTGCGCACCTTCGCATCGCGTGTGCCGTTCTCCTGAATTCCGCCGCTCCCCGGCTCCAGCGCGATCAGCAGCCGCTCCGCTTCGTCGGCGTTGATCTTGCCCGCTGCCAGCATCTCCAGAATCTGTCTCCGCCCCTCGTTCATCGCACACCTCCAAGGATCCAGCTCACCAAACCAGCCGCCGGATGCATCCCGCCCGTCGCCATGAGGTGTATCCACACCGCGTGCGCAAAATTAACCACCGCCGGCGCCGCACACGCACCAAACACCCAGCGGCTTTCGCGCTCCTCGTTCCACGCCAGCAGCAGCCGCTCGGCCTCGATCGCCGTGATCCGTCCCGCCAGAACCATCCCGAGGATTTGTCTCCTGTAATCCTTCATCGCTTCGTCCTTCCTGAATGCCCAACGCCTCGCATCCTGCTCACAGAATGCGGACCAGCACCTGGTTCCCTTCCGCCTGCACCCGCACATCGGTCCCCGTCAGTCCACAGAACAAACCCCAGAACCCCGCTATGGTCCGCCATGGATTGACATGTCCCACCAAACACGCAGTCACAACGACCAGCAAAATCAGAGGAGACAGAATCAGCAGCGGGATATACAGCAGGATCAGAGGAACCCACAACCTCACCCTGCGCCTACGCCAATGCGGATTGTGCACTTGCACGACTGCCAAATTCGGAATCATCGCCTTATCGCCTCGCTACCGGCTAGATGCTCTCGGTTACCGGCTGCTCTTCATCCCTTCCAGCGCTCGGATCGCCTCGGTTGCGTCGATTTCGCCGCGCGCCAGCTTCTCCAGCACATCCGCCCGCGCCGGTGCTGGATTCGTCTCGACAAACTCCAGGCTCCCGGCAATCCGTGTGAGGCGCGCTTTGATGGTCGGATAGCTCACCCCAAACACCTGCTCCATTTCCTTGATCGAGCCGTGGCTCCGCAGAAACGCCACCACGAACACCTGATCCTCCGCGCTCAGTCGCGCCAACTGCGGCAGCTCAAACGCGCCCTCGATCGCGACGTCCTTCCCCACCAGGCGGACCCGCTCCACCACCATCGGCTGCCCCTGCGTCAGCCTTGTCAGTTCCTGCCACTCGGCTGCCCCACCTTTGTTTCCATCCGCCATTGGCCCTCCAGGTTCCGTCCTCCAACATCACCAAACACAAACTACAATGCGCCAAAAGATAATTAATGTCAATCTTTATATTCAGTTTCTTAATTATAATCCGGAATTCGCTCAACGTTGTTCTCTCCCGGTTCGCACCCGAAGCCGAACCGCCACCAGCAACGAGCCACAAGCTTTTCCAGGAGAATTGCAGAACCCAACGAAAGAGGCGGCGCCGGAACCGGCCTTCAGGGACGCCGCCGCGGGCGCGGCTTGCGTTGCTCCAGGTACGCGTAGAACTCGTCGCACCACCGGAATACATCCAGGTTCCGCAGCCGGCGCCGCATCTTCTGCATGCGCTGTCCTCGCTCGGCCGTCCCCATCCTCGCCGCTTCGTGCACCGCTTCGGCCACGCTCTCGAAGTCGTACGGGTTTACCAGCATCGCGCCGTTGCTCAACTGCTCAGCTGCGCCGGCAAACTCACTCAGGATCAGGACGCCGGGCTCCCCTACCTGCGACGCGCAGAATTCCTTCGCCACCAGGTTCATCCCATCCTTCAGCGGCGTGATCAGCGCGATGTCCGCGGTCCGATACAGAGCCAGCAACTCCGGCCGCTCCAGCGAACGGTGGATGTAGTGGATCGGCATCCACCCCGGATCCCCGAACTGCCCGTTGATCTGGCTGATCAGGGTTTCAATCTCCAGCTTCAGTTCGCGATACTTCGGAATATTCTCACGGCTGGGCACGACGATCTGCACCAGGCTGATCTGCCGCCGTATCGACCGGTGATGCTCGAGCAGATGCCGGATCGCTTTCAGCCGCTCCGGCACTCCCTTCGTATAATCCAGCCGATCCACGCCCAGCAGAATCTGACGCCCGCGCATCTCCCTCCGGATCTCTTCGGCGCGCCGAACGATCTCCTCCTGCTGCGCGTGCCTGGAAAATTCGTCGAAATCGATGCCAATAGGAATGCTCCGCAGCAGCGTGGTGTGATTCCCCGCTTTCGCATGGACCTCCTCATCGTTCCGCCGCAGATCCAGATCAGGCAGGAAGCGACGCACGCAGCCAACAAAATTCCGCAGATCGCGCGGCGTCTGAAATCCAACCACATCGAACTGAAACAGCCCTCGGAGAATCTCGCTGCGCCACGGCAGCTTCTCAAAAATATCGAGCGGCGGAAACGGAATGTGCAGGAAAAAACCCAGCCGATTCCGCAGCCCCATCTCGCGCAGAAACTCGCCGCACAGCATCAGGTGGTAGTCGTGAACCCAGATAACCGAATCCGGTCTGGCGACGCGCGCGACTGCATCGGCGAACTTCCGGTTCACCGTCACATACGCCTTCCAGTACGTCGGATCGAAGTTGCAGCGCGACTGCAGATCGTGAAACAGCGGCCACACGATTTCGTTGGAGAACCCTGCGTAGAATCCGGTCCTCTCCGCCGGGGTCAGCATGACCGGAATCATCTGGCAACCCAGCTCGGCTGCGCTGTCCTGCAGCAGCTTTTCGATCTCGCTCTCCGATCCCTTTCCCGCCCATCCGATCCAGTAACCTTTGCGCGCCTTCAGAACCGGACGCAGAGCCGTCACCAGCCCGCCCGCGCTCGGCTTCAGAAACGCTCCATCGGGCCCAGCCTCGATGCTGGCCGGCAGCCGATTGGAAACCAGAATCAGATTTCCGGATCGTTTCATTGTGCTGCTCCGCTGCACGCCGCCCACTGGCCGAGAAACTCCAGCAGTTCCTCCGGAGGCCGTATCCACACCTCCGCCGCCGTCTCACGCCACTCCGCGCGCACCAGCACGCTCAACGCACCCGTTCCGCGCAGTGCAACAAACGCATCCTCATCGGTCCTGTCGTCCCCCAGATAGGCAAACGGGGTTGGATGCGCGAATTCGGCAAAGAGCGCCCGCACCGCGCTCCCTTTGTTGGGCTCCTTCGCGCGCAATTCCACGCCGCCATCGAAGCCCAACAGTGCCATGCCGGCCCGCGTCGCGATGGGTTCCAGCGCCGCACGGGCCGCCGCGCCAATCCAGGCTGCTTCATCGTCGGACCGTCCACGCCAGTGCAGGGCGAGGCTGCCAGGCTTGAATTCCGCCGACGGAGTGTGGCCCGCGGTTTCGACCCAGGCGGAGGCCTCACGCAGAGCCTCTTCTTCCCCTGGCTGCAAGGGCACCAGTTCGCAGCGACCGTCCGGCCACAACCGCTGCCGCCCGTGGACCCCCCAAATCTCTGGCGCAGGCACAATGCCGAGAAGGTTCCCTACCTCCTCCGCCTTTCTCCCGCTGATCAGCACCACGCGCGTGCGCCCCGTTTGCAGAATCCGCCCCAGCACCTCGCACACTCCCGGATAGGGCACCGCCGCATAACGATCGAGATGGAAAGGCGCCAGCGTCCCGTCGTAGTCGAGCGCCAGCACACCGCGTCCTGCCGCACGCAGCGTTTCAAAAAATGGATGCAGAGACCGCTTTGCAGAATCGTGCAGCATCTCAGGAGCCCCACTGCCATCCTGGCATGCCGCACACAATAAATCGCCACGATGATGACGCCGGTTCATTTTTTTCGCCCTGGCGCTATCTCTTCACGCCAGCCACCCCCTCCAAATCGGTCACAAAGAAAACCCCGGGGCCGTCCACCGCTGCGTGTATCTTGTTTACCAGGTTCCCGCACCATGCGCGATCTCATTCGTCCGGCAGCCCGCCCGTCGAGCCACGGACCAACCGGCCAGGAGGCATAACCGCGTGCCGAACTTCCCGCACTTGCCGCCCGACGCCGTCAAAATCTTCCTCGTCCTCTTCCTCTCTTTCCTCATCGGGCTCGAGCGCGAGGATCACAAAGCCCAGGGCGGCAGCTACTCCTTTGGCGGAGTCCGCACCTTTCCCCTCATCGGCCTGCTCGGCTATTCCATCGCCTTACTTTCCGGCAATCAGCTCCTCCCGCTCACTATCGGCTTTCTCGTGGTCGCCGGCTTTCTGCTGCTCTCGTACTGGCACAAGCTGTCCAAATCCGAACTGGCCGGCGTCACCACCGAAATGTCCGGGCTCACCACCTTTGTCGTCGGCGCCCTCGTCTGCTACGGACACTTCTGGATCGCCACAACCCTCAGTGTCGCCAGCCTGCTCCTCCTCGATCTCAAAGTCGCGCTCGAAAAACTCGCCGGCCGCGTCGCTCCTCGTGAAATTCTAACCTTCGCAAAGTTCCTGCTCCTGACCGGCGTTATTCTCCCGGTCCTGCCGCGCCAGGAATTTACCCGTTTCCACATCAATCCGTTCAAGACCTGGCTGGTCGTCGTCGCGATCAGCGCGATCTCCTACGGCAGTTACATCCTGCAAAAAATCACCAAATCACAGGGTGGCATCGTGCTCGCGGCCATCCTCGGCGGCGCTTACTCATCGACCGTCACCACCGTCGTTATGGCGAAACGCTCCCGCCAGGAACAGCACCCGCACCTTTTTGCCGGCGGCATCCTCATCGCTTCGGGAGTGATGTATCTCCGCCTCGCGATCCTGCTTGCCCTCTTCAACCACGGCCTGATGGCGAAGCTCGACGTTTCCTTCCTGGTCCTGGCTCTGCTCGCAATCCTCGTGGGTTGGCTCTGGACCCGGCGCGCCGATCCCAATGCTCCTGCCTTCCAGCGCCAGTTCGAACCTAACAATCCCCTCGAACTCGGCGCGGCCTTCCTCTTCGCGGGGCTGTTTCTCGCCATGCTGATCGCTACGCAGCTCGCCGTGACCTACCTCGGCAGCGCAGGCGTCAATACGCTCGCCGCCATTATGGGCGTCACCGATGTGGATCCCTTCATCATGGGCATGACCCAGGCTGCCGGCACCCTCACGCCGCTCGCCGTAGCTGCCGGAGCCGTGCTCATCGCTGCCTCCAGCAACAACATCGTCAAGGGCATCTACGCGTACAGCCTCGCCGACCGCAAAACCGGCCGGCAGTGCCTCGTCCTTCTCGTCTCGCTCGCTTTGCTCGGACTCGTACCGCTTTTCTGGATACTCTGAGACTCACTTCGCCTGCATCGCCAGACCGGGCACCGGAGCAGGGAGCACGCACCTCCCGCCGTTCCGAACATCTTCAGGTAATGGCGACCGCTCCCTTACTTCTGCTTCGACAGCGCCCGCGTCCGCACGATCGGAACCACGATCCACGCTATCACGCCGATCCCCAGTAACTCGCCGAAGACCAGAACACATTGTCCAACTGCACTCACGACTGTTCGCTCCTTCAGCCCTTATTCCAGGCCTCGGCCAGTAAAAGAGACCAAAGGAGTGCCGCAGGATTTCGTAAAGACTTACGCGCGCTACTTCTCCAGAATCTGCTCGAAGTACTCCAGCACCCGCGGATCGTGCGTCTGTCCCAGCCAGAAGATCGCGTCCTTGCGCACCGCGGGATCGGAATTCGTTTGCGCCACATGCAGCAGCTCCGGCACCGCCTCGTCCCTGGGCAGTTGGCTGATGGCAAACACCGCCTTCTTCTTCACCTCTACCTGCGGATCGTTCTCGACTGTGTCTTTGAGCAGCGCGACCGCCTTCTTGCTCGCCTTCTGCCCCACCCAGAAGATCGCCTGCTCGCGCACTCCCGTGTCCGCATCCGACTTCGCCATCCGGATCATGTCCTCCACGGCTGCAGGATCGTGATTAACCGAGAAATCGAAGACCAGCTTCTTGCGGAACTCCGGGTCGCTGTCGCTCGACAACTTCTCCAGAGCCAGTAATCCATCATGCCCGCGCCCGGCACCCAGCCAGAACCCCGCCTTTTCCCGCAGCCACAGCGGATTCGACGCCCCCGCAAACCCGGCCAGCGCCGCGGTCGCCGCAGCCGTCTCATGCATCGCCATCGCCGCCAGCGCTTGATCGGCAATATGCTTGTCATCCCCGGATTTCGCATTCGCTACCAGGCTCGACAACCACGCCACACTGTCATCGGCCTGCACACCGGTCAGCCATCTGAACGGCAGACCGCCAGCATCCAGCCGGCATCCAGCGCCCACAAACCGAATCTTATCCACCGCTCCCCGATCGATCCGCACCAGTACGTCGACACTCGTCTGCGTCACCCGATCTTGGTCTCCCGACCGGAACGTGTTGTCCGAATCCTCTAGTCGATAAACACCGCAACATCCATCGTCCATCGATCCACCGGTGTCACCCGAACACACAGAAAAACGCGATCCCGGTTGAGCTGCCACCGCATAGCCCAGCCAGAGTGGTCCATTTGAATGCTGAAATCGGTCCACCGTCGCGGACAGTCCTGCGCCGACCGGCTCAGTGTGAAACTGCGCGTTGACCACCTTCGGCGCCGGCTGCCCCATCGCCATCACCGACACGCCGAGTACGACTGCCAACCACCAGTCCTGTCTCATGAATTGTCCTCGCTGATTGTTACGAATTATCTGTTCAGGATTTCCATCATGTAGTCGGTGGCTTCCTGGCTGTGCATCAGGCTCAGCTGCTGGACCAGATACTTCTTCATCTCCATGTCCTTTTCCGAGCGCGCCAACGCCACCAGATCGTGCGCATCTCCAGCCAGGAACAGCGCCTGCGCAGCCGCCTTCTTCGTTTCCACGTCCGTATTCTTCTGGTACGTCGCCACCAGCGCGGGAGCCACGGAACTCCCGCCCGCAATCCCGAGATTCCGGATCGCCTTCCGCCGCAGCTCCGCATCCGGCTCCGACTGCGCGATCTCCGTCAGCGGTCCAACACCGTTGTGTCCGCTCGCAATGAACGAGTTGATGATGTCCGCCTTGGTCTGCGCGTTGTTCGACGCCCGATACAGAGTCAGCAGGTCCTGAGCCGCGCCCATCGCACCCAGCGTGTGCACCGCCGTCTTCACCAGTTCCGGGTCCGTCTCAGTTCGCGCCGCTGCCAGTTCCTTCGCCGAATCCCCGGAGATCAGATACGACTGAAGAATCGCCCGCTTCACCTGCACCTCACTCGTGTGCTGATAAATGTCCGCCAGCGTTTCGTCCGAGCGCTTGCCCTGCGTGGCGAGCATGCGAATCGCCTTGATCTGCAGCGCCGGGCCGGACTGTCCATGCGCGATCTGGCTGATCAGCGCCTGTGCCTGCGGTGACTGGCTTTGCGCCAACACAAACAGCGCCCGGCTCTTCAGCTCTTTCGATTGGTTGCCAGCGAGAATCTCCCGCAGAATCGGCACCGCCTGCGCCTGATCCTGCTGCATCAGCGCGTTCAGCGCCAGCAGCTTCAGATTCTCATCCGCCTCAGCCTGCGGTGCCACCGGATCGCCGCTCTTGCCCCGAATCTCGATCTCCAGCGCCCCACACTCGTTCAACCAGCGGCTCTTCGCGTACTGCTTGCGCAGCTGCGCGCAGGTGTTCAGCGCGTTTGCCGATTGCCCTTCCTTGTTCTCGGCGTAAGCCTTCCAGTAGAGAGCGCCCTCCGCATGCTCGCCACGCATCTGAGCCACTCGATCAAACAGCCCCACCGCATCCTGCCACCGGCTCTCGTTGATCGCCCGCGTTCCATCCGCATACAGATTCGCATCATCGGCACTCACGCCGGCAGCGCCCACGGCCGCCGAAGGCTGCGGCTCTACCGCATACGCATACCACGGTACAAAGGTGACCGCCGCAGCAAAAAGAAATAGAAAACCCATTTTCGCTTTCATCAGATCGTCGCTCCCTTCGCGGGTTTCGGCCCGCGCATCTCTTCGGACCCTTGTGCCCGCAATACCCGGATCTCAAACAAAATTCCTTCCGTGTTCATCTCGTTGCGCAGCCGCTGTAAATCTTCCGCAGTCAGGTTCGGATCGTTCGCCACCTCTGCCAGCACGCCCTGCAGTCGATCCAGTGCTCCGGCCAGCACCGGATCGCCCGCGTTGCTCGCCGTCGCCCGATACAACCGGTTCGAAGCCAGCAACTCTCGCGCCTCCGTCTGCAGTTGCGCGTTCTCCGCGTGGTCCGACGAGTCCGCATGCTCCAGCGCCACCAGTAGCCGCTCCGTCCGATCCAGATGATCCGTCAGCACCACCAGCACCACGCGCTGCTTCGCCTGAGTTCCGGCATTTGTCGCAGTGTTCGTTACTTTTGCATTCCGTTCCCAGTACCGGCCGCCCAGGAACGCCGCCGCGACCAGTGCCGCGCAGCCAACCGCGAGTAACGCTGCCCTCCACTGCCCAAACCGGTGCCAGCCCTGCGCCTTCCTCTCGTACGGAATCAGCTGGGGACGCAGCGCCTGCCATACTTTCTCGCCGTACTCTGCGCTCCGCGGTCGAACCGCCGTACTCATCGCTCCCTCAAGATCCTTTTTCAGCTGCGCAAAATCCGCGGAGCACTCCCTGCACGCACTCACATGGGCTACTGCCGCGGGGCAACCCTCGCCGTAATACATCTCGATCAACTCTTCTTCCGTAAGGTGCTTCATGCTGTCCCTCGCAGTGGCGCCAGTTCCCTGCGCAGCTTTTGCACCGCGCGAAACACCGCCTGTTTCGCTGCATTCGGCGCGATTCCCAGCACTTCCGCAATCTCGCTCATCGATCGATCCTCCAGATGCCGCAACACAAACGCCGTCTTCTCCACCGGAGTCAGGCGCTGCATTGCCATCTCCTGCGCCGCTTTGATTTCACGGCTCAACAATTCACGCTCCGGACCGGCGTCCCGCGCCGCCACCTGCACCGTCTTCTCTTCCGGATCGCTCTCCTCCCCATGCTGGTACTCCGCATCAATACCCGGTTTCCCCACCCGATCCAGCGCGCAGTTCACTGCGATCCGATAGATCCACGTTCCGAATGCCGAACGCTGTTCGAAACTTTCCAGTCGCTGATACCCGCGCAGAAACGCCTCCTGCACAATTTCTTCCGCGTCGGCTTCGTTGCCGACAATGCGAAACGCCACTCGAAACACAGTCGCACTATGCGCGCGGACAAGCGCACCATAGGCGTCCTTGTCCCCGGCCAGCACCGCCCGGACAACCGAGTGATCGCTTCCCTGCATGCAGCGTTTTAGACAGAACCTCAGATTCGCGGTTAGGAGATTATTTTGCGCCTATACAAAAAGACCCCCGACGCATCGGGGGTCTTTCCGCACCTTTCAATCCAACCCGCTACGGGTGTTCGACCAGCCAGTTCTCGATCCGCAGAATCTCCGACTCGCTCAGCCGGAAGGTCGCCGCCGGCACCACCCCATCCACCTGATCCGGCCGGCGCGCGCCCACAATCGCGGCCGTGATCGCCGGGTTCCGCAGCGTCCATGCAATCGCCACCACGCCCGCCGCGACGCCATGCTGACTACCAATCTGCTGTAGCAAGTCCGCCAGCGCCAGGTTGCGCTCCAGTTTGGGCGACTGGAAATTCGGGCTCCGCTTCCGCCAGTCATCCTCCGGCAGGTTCTTCACCCGCTCCGCCGTCATCTTCCCCATCAGCAATCCCGACACCATCGGCGAGTAGTTGATCACACCGATTTGGTTCTCCTGGCAAAACGGCAGAATCTCCTTCTCGATGTCCCGGCGCAGCAGCGAATACGGCGGCTGCAGCGATGTAATCGGAGCGATCTTCTGCGCGCGCTTCATCTGCGCCACGCTGAAGTTCGAAACCCCGATGTACCGCACCTTTCCCTGTTCCTTAAAACGCGCCAGCGTCTCCCAGCCTTCTTCAATTTCGTCCTCAGGATTCGGCCAGTGGATCTGATACAGATCGATGGTGTCGACGCCGAGCCTGCGCAGCGATCCTTCCAGCTCTTCCTGCAGCGAATCCTTCCTCAGGCTGCGATAAATCTTTCGATCCGCATCCCAGCGCATCGAGCACTTCGTGAACACCAGCGGCCTGGTCTCGCGACCCCTGATCGCCTTGCCGACTACTTCTTCTGAATGCCCCAGCCCGTACACCGCTGCGGTGTCGATCCAGTTCAGCCCGCTGTCGAGCGCGCGTTGAATGGCCGCGATCGCCTCGCCCTCGTCCTGCGAGCCCCAGCCAAACTCCCAGTTGCCGCCGCCAATCGCCCACGCACCATAGCCAATTGGAGTCAGGTGCAGATCGGATTTTCCCAGTGCTTTCGCTGCAAATTTGGTCGCAAATTTCGTTGCCGAATATACCGCAGAAGTAATTGTCGCCATGTTGTTTCGATGCACCCGTTACCGCGTGAGCTTCACAATCCACTACGGCTCAATCAGAAATTTACCGGCCCGCATAATCTGTTCGTCGTCGATCCAGATATTGAACCCCAGCCCCACCACATCGATATGCGTGGACGAACGCCACTCCGCACCGGTGTGCTCGCCATACGGATTCCCGAAGGCAATATGAATCCCGGGAAACTTCTCGTCCTGCAGAATGTTGCCGATCACGTGATCCACGCCGATATTCGTCCCGATGGCGAACTCGCCCACACGATCCGAATTCTCATCCGTGTGCGTGTACGCCTGAAACTCCTCGCACAGCTTTCTGTTCTCTGAAGAACACCCGACGATCCGGTTTCCGCGAATCTCCAGCGTCAGCGGCGTACGCTCCAGCAGCCCGAACTGCGCGCAGAGATAATCGCCGACCACGCCATCCACGACGAACACGCCGTTCACTTCTCCTGGCGTCGTGAAGATTTCGCCCCCGGGCAGATTCCCCCACTTATCCCGCGAGATAATCCCCGAGGTCTTCAGCCACTTGTATTCCGGATTCATCTCTGCCCGAATATCGGTCCCCGCCGCCGTCGTCGCACGAATCCACCGGGCCTTCCGCGCCTTCTCAATCACCTTCTGCGACAGCCGGTCAACGCGGTCGTAATCCGCGCGCATGCCCTCGCACATGATCTGCGGCGTAATGTTCACCATGTGCGCATGACGCATCCGCCGCCGATTCACGACCTCGGTCATCTGCATACGCGACTTCAGTTCGTTACGCTGCACCTGCACCGCGAAAATGCTCAGTTCCGACGTCTCCATGTCGGCCAGCACCTCGCGCGGCATATCGGTTAACGGCCGCGGCGCGAGATCCTCGAGAACAAACGGATTCCACCGGCACCCCACCCCAGCCAGTTCGTGCGCCAGGGAGGCCGCAATCGGCGCGGTTTCCCGGTCGCAGATCAGCGTGACCTTCTCCTCAGGCTGCACACGCAGGCAGGTTGCGACCGCCGCGTGTGCCCCCGGTCCAAACTCCGGCGGAAACGCCATCTCCAGCAGTCTCGCTCTTGCCGGCGATCCCGGCTCCAGAACCGACGAAGACACACCACTCATCCTGTCAGGCTACCTGAATTATGGTTGAGGAAAAACCCGCACAGTCGCGCGCATCGCTCATGCCACGCCCTGCCTCTCCGGCGCCGGTTCGAACAGCCCTGCTTTCGTCTCCTCGGCCATGTAATCCACCACAGCCTTCAGATCGTTCGTCTCTTCGAATACCTTCAGCTGTCTGTCTGCACCCGTCCCTGTCTTCAATATCGTACGGATGTACTCGATCGCGTCGCGGCTGCCCAGTTCCTCGACCTCCGGCTCAATCAGCGCCAGATATTCCTCCATCAGATCCCGTACCGGCACTTCCTCCTGCTTCCCGAAGTCGATGAGGTTGCCGTCCAGCCCATAGCGCACCGCGCGAAATTTGTTTTCCATCAGCAGCGATCGTGCGTACTGTCGAAAATCCTGATTGGCCGCGTGCAGCCGATACAGGCACGCCGCCGTCGCCTGGATCAGCGCAGCGATCGCCACCGTCTCCTCGGCACGCAGCGGAATATCGCAGGCCCGCACCTCCACCGTGTTGAAGAAAGGATGCGGCCGAATGTCCCACCAGATCTTCTTTGCGTTATCGATGCAGTTGGTCTTCACCAGCAGCGCAACGTAATTCTCAAACTCCGAGTAACTCGAGAAGGCATCTGGAATCCCCGTGCGCGGAAAATTCTCGAACACTTTCGCCCGGTACCCCTTGTATCCCGTGTTCAGCCCCAGCCAGAACGGCGAGTTCGTCGCCAGCGCCATGATGTGCGGCAGAAAATACCGCATCGAGTTCATGATCCGGATCGCCGCCTCCCGATCCTCGACGCCCACGTGCACGTGCAGCCCGAAGATCAGGTTCGACCGCGCCACCAGCTGCAGATCCTTCACCACCTGGTGATACCGCGGGTCCGGATAGATCTCCTGCGTCCGCCAGTCGGCAAAGGGGTGCGTTGCCCCCGCCACCAACAACAGATTGTGCTCAGCCGCGAGCTTGATCATCTCCCGCCGCAGCTGATAAATATCCTGCCGTGCCTCCTCGATCGTCCGGCAAATGTTCGTGCCCACCTCGACGACCGACGTGTGCATCTCCGCCTTTACGCGCTCTTCGAGCCGCACCTTGCCCTGCGCAAGCATTTCCGTCGCAATGTGCGAGCGCAGATCGCGGGTCACCGGATCGACGGTTTGATATTCCTCTTCAATGCCCAGGGTAAAGGAAGGCCGCATGGTGCCTGCCGTTATATGACGGAAGCGTCCCGCGAATCAAGCGAATATCTTCTTTGTGTCCCCGGCGATCTCTGCGGCGGTCTTTCTCTTCCGCCATTCAATCGCCGAAACTCCGGCTCCGGGGCTTCCCCGCCCCGCTTTTCGCCACCGGCTTCGCCACCTTTTTCGTCGCAGCCCTCGCCGTATCCGATGCCGCTCCCAGATAAGCGCTCCAGTGGAACTCCGGCACCTTCGGCTTGGCCGCCTTCGCCTTTTTCACGGCCAAATCCGCCACCGCCTCCACAATCCAATCGAAATTCTCTTTCCCCACCGAATGCAAATCCGCGTCCGGTGCGGGATTCATGAAGTCGATCGCGTACGGTACGCCGTTCTCCACTGCAAACTCCACTGTGTTCAGGTCGTACCCCAGCGCCTGGCACAGCTTCAGCGCATCCCGCTCCACTCGCTCCAGCAGTTTCTTCTCCGCCGGTTTCGGATCCTTCACGTAGCGCTCCGCATGCGGCCGCCGCGGATCGTAGTACATAATCCGCACCTTCTCCTGCCCCACCACATAGCAACGGAAATACTCCGTGAAATTCACTCCGCGCTGCAGCATCATACACAGATCGCGGCTCTGGTCATAGGCGTGGAAGAACTCTTCTTTCGAGTGAACGTGATACACATCCCGCCATCCGCCGCCGTTCACCGGCTTCAGAAACGCCGGAAATCCCACGTATTTAAATACCCCTTCCCAGTCCAGAGGGAACTGCAAATTCCGCATCGATCGATCCGTCGTGCCTGGCGGATAGTGTTTGTGCGGCAGGATCACCGTCGGAGGCGCCGCCACGTCCAGCTTGGCCGCCAGCGAGTAGTTGAAAAACTTATCGTCCGCCGACCACCAGAATGGATTGTTGATCACTGTGGTTCCGTGCAGCACCGCATGCTTCAGAAACGCCCGATAGAACGGAATATCGTGTGAGATCCGATCCACGATCACCGACCACGCCGGCGGCTTGTCCAGACGGATCGCGCCGATATCCACAAACTCCGCGCTGATCCCATCCAGGTTCCTGCTGTTGATCTTCTCCACCAGCGCACCGGGGAAGGTATTCTCCATCCCAAACAGGACACCGATCTTTTTCACTTTTCACCTCTCATCAGGTTGTCGAAAGAGGGGGCACGGTCGTACTCGCTCGGGCCGCGCAGGTGGGGACACTTCCACCTTAGCCGACCTCTCGCACGGTTGCAAAAATCCGCATGAAGGCCGGCCCCAGCCGCCTACCGCCGTTTCAGCGCCTCCAGTTCGTCCAGAGTCTTCGGCCAGTCCTGCTTCAGCAGCCGCGACAATCCCCGGTCCGCCAGCAGCTTTCCTCCCGTCTGGCACCGCGCGCAATAGTCCGTCTCGTTATCCGCATAGCGGATGCGCTGAATCTTCTCCCCGCATCGCGGACACGGTTCGCCAAACTTCCCATGCACCGCCATCTCTGGCCGAAACGCCGTCACCTTCTCCGGAAATCCCTCCCCTGTCTCGTCCCGCAGCCGATCGATCCAGAGCCGCAGGGTCGTCTGCGTGGCCGTGTACAATTGCGCCCATTCCTCATCTTTCATGCGATGCGTGAGCAATACCGGCGAAAGCTGCGCATGATGCAGAATTTCATCGGAGTACGCATTCCCGATCCCGCTCACCAGCCGCGGATCCGTCAGCGCCCGTTTCAGCGTCCGATTCTCCGCCGTGAGCGCCCCGCGAAACTCCGCCAACCCAGCCTCCAGAACCTCAATTCCGCCCGGATCGAGCCCCCGCAGCCCCACCTCCCCCGCAACGACATATAAGGATGCACGCCTCTTTGTCCCCGCCTCGGTCAGCACCAGCGTTCCCGAGGAAAAATCGAACGCCGCGAGCGCATTGCGCCCCGCCAGCTTCGCCCCGGCCGGCTTCCAGTGCAGGCGGCCTGCAATCATCAGGTGCAGAACCAGCCAGACATCGTTCTCCAGTCCAATCACGATGCGTTTTCCGATTCGCCGCAGTTCGCGTACGACCTGCCGTTCTGCGCTCTCCAGGCGCGGCTCGACCGTCCGCAGCAGCGTGAAGCTTGCCAGGCGAATTTTCTCCAGCCGCCCTCCCATGATGCGTTTCTCCAGCGCACTCAGGTAGGCTGTGATGTCGGGCAGCTCAGGCATCGATTCGTATGGTATCTCGCATCCCAACCGCCTTCGACATCGATGCGATTAGAATGACCGCTGGCAAAGGCGCACCCTTCCTCCGCGTCTAAGAGAACCAAATGATGGAATTCCACATTGCGCGTGAGGTCCGCGACCGCTACCAGGTCAGCGACACCCTCTTCAACTTCGTCGGCAACGTCATCTTTGCCGATCTCGCCTCCT
The DNA here is from genome assembly GCA_963796895.1 of uncultured Acidobacteriaceae bacterium. Classification (GTDB taxonomy): domain Bacteria; phylum Acidobacteriota; class Terriglobia; order Terriglobales; family Acidobacteriaceae; genus Palsa-343. The sequence continues at coordinate 10,110 of CAWCNN010000006.1, read as the reverse complement.
GTCGCGAACTCGCCTACCGCATGACCGAGGTCCGCACCGCCTCCGGTCTCGACCCCGTTCACCCCGGCGCTCTCTTCGCCATGGGCCTCATCGACGAGATCAGCCACGCCCTCGTCGCCCGGTATCGCCAGAGCCGCGATCCCCAGGTCAGCCAGGCGGCCCTGCAGTGGTTCTCCCGGCAGGTCGGCGAGGACAACGTCGAGAAACTTCTCCGCACCTTCGTCCAGGAATTCCCCAACGTCGCGATCTACCGCGGCGAGATCCCTCTGGATCGCTGGCTCGATCACTCCACCGAAGGATTGCAACATCGCGAAGCCGTCCTCGAAGAGCTGATGCTGCTGTGGCTCGCCAATCAGAACCCGGCTTTTCGCCCTTTCCGCGAGCTTTATGACGACACCAAACTCGCCGAAAGCACCGCATACAAACAGGTGACAGCGCAGCTCGGCAGCTACTTCGCCACGCGGCCCGACACCGGCATGGGCCGCGGCAATCTTCTTGACCTGCTGCGCGCACCCATGGAAGCTTCGCCCGATTCACTCAGCGGCCAACTCGCCTGGATTCGTGAAAATTGGGCCGACTACCTCGGGGAAAGCTTCAGGAAAATCCTGCTCGCCACCGACGTCCTCAAAGAAGAGGAAGTCGCCATCTGGATGCGATTCCACCCCACCGATGCGCATCGCTCGCACGCCCCTCTCAGCGACACCCATCCTTCCGAAGTCCCCGACTTCCGCTCCATCCATCCCGGCGACGTCGAATATGAACGGTTCAGCCCCGACCAGGACTGGATGCCGAACGTCGTCATGATCGCGAAGAGCACCTACGTCTGGCTCGCGCAGCTCACGCGCCAGTACGGCCGCCCCATCGATCGCTTGGACCAGGTTCCCGATGAGGAGCTCCAGACCCTCGCCAACCGCGGCCTCAACGCGCTCTGGCTCATCGGTCTGTGGGAGCGCTCCCGCGCCTCGGCGCGCATCAAGCACGTGCGCGGCCAGCAGGACGCCGTGGCCTCCGCCTACTCGCTCTTCGACTACCGCATCGCTGATGACCTCGGCGGCGACCACGCCTATCGCAACCTGCGCGATCGCGCCGCCCGCCACGGCATTCGCCTCGCTTCCGATATGGTCCCCAACCACATGGGCATCGATTCCCCCTGGGTCGTCGAACATCCCGAGTGGTTCCTCTCCCGCCCCGATCGCCCCTGGCCCTCCTATAACTTCAACGGTCCCGACCTCTCTTCCGACGGACGCGTCGAACTCAAAATTGAGGACCACTACTACGATCAGTCCGACGCCGCCGTTGTCTTCCAGCGCCGCGACAACCACTCTGGCCACACCGAGTACGTCTACCACGGCAACGACGGCACCAGCTTCCCCTGGAACGACACCGCGCAGCTCAACTACCTGCGCGCCGACGTGCGCGAGCAGGTTATCCAGACCATCCTGCACGTTGCGCGGCTCTTCCCTATCATCCGCTTCGACGCCGCTATGACGCTCGCGCGCCGCCACGTCCAGCGCCTCTGGTTTCCGCTCCCTGGCAGCGGCGGATCCATCCCTTCCCGCGCGGAATCCTCCATGACCCAGGAACAATTCGACTCCCTCATGCCCAACGAATTCTGGCGTGAAGTCGTCGACCGAGTCGCAAGCGAAGTTCCAGGCACTCTCCTGCTGGCCGAAGCGTTCTGGCTCATGGAGGGTTACTTCGTCCGCACCCTGGGGATGCATCGCGTCTACAACAGCGCCTTCATGAACATGCTCCGCGACGAGGAGAACGCCAAGTACCGCTCCGTCATCAAGAACACCGTCGAGTTCGATCCCGACATCCTCAAGCGCTATGTCAACTTCATGAGCAACCCCGATGAACGCACGGCGATTGACCAGTTCGGCACCGGCGACAAATATTTCGGCGTCTGCACCATGATGGCCACCCTCCCCGGTCTCCCCATGTTCGGCCACGGCCAGGTCGAAGCCTTCACGGAAAAGTACGGCATGGAGTACAAGCGCCCCCGCTACGAAGAAGATCCCAATCAGCCCCTCGTCGATCGCCACATGCGCGAGATCGCGCCGCTGCTGAAAAATCGCCACGTCTTCACCGAAAGCGCCAACTTCGCCCTCTTCGACTTCTGGCTCGACAACGGCACCGTCGACGAAAACGTCTTCGCCTGGTCCAACCGCTCCGGCCATCAGAGCGCCCTCGTCGTCTACCACAACAAATTCGCAAGCACCTCCGGGACCCTGCACGCTTCGTCGTTCCGCACCGACAAGAACACCGGCGCACTCTACAACCTCCGCCTCCACGAAGCCCTCGCCCTGCCTGGCGACGGCGACGCCGTCCTCGCCTATCAGGACAACGCCAGCGGCCTGCACTTCCTTCGGCGCCTCGGCGAGATTCGCCAGCGCGGGCTCCATCTCGATCTTGGTGCGTACCAGTACCACGTCCTGCAGAACTGGCGCGAGATGATCCCCACCGCCGATTACCCCTGGGACGCGCTCTGCTCCGACCTCAATGGCACCGGCGTCTGGAGCCTCGACGACGCGCTCGCGAAGTTCAAGCTGCGTCCCGTCCACGAAGCACTGCGTGCCGCCCTTCACGCCGATACCCTGCGCTGCTTCTCCGACATCATCGAAGCGGAAGCCGGCGACGGTGCCCTGCATCTGCCCGGCGCTCACCAGGCTCCCTGCAGTCGCGAAGAAACTCTCGCCGCTCTCGAGAAGCAAGCCGAGCGCTTCTTCCGCGCCGCCTTCGATTCCCTCAACCTGACCAGGGCGCCCCAGCCGACAACTCCACCCGCCACCGCCCACGCTGTCCAGGGTTCACCGTCGGCGGCCGAGCCCTCGCCGGCGCAGGCCGAGACTGCGCTCGCACCTGCAATCAACCCCGCATCAACTTCCGCCCAGCTCGCCCACACCGCCTGCGAGCGCTACCACAAGCTCCTGCTCGCCGCTGAAAAGCTTCCCTTCCTCGAGCGCGCCTTCATCCGCAGCTGGTCTTCGGACGCGCGCCTCGTCCTGCCCAGCTACAGCCCGCAGACCACCGCCGTCAACGTGCTCGCCCCTGTCGTCTCCTGGTGTCTCGTCCGCGCCCTCATCGATACCCTGCCGGCGGATAGAAATGCAGGACAACATCCGGGCGAGATCTTCGACCGCCTCTACCTCCGTTTTGCTATTGCCGACGCCTTCCACCCCCTCGGCCTCGACGCCGATCACGCGTACCGTGCGGCCGCCCGCGTTCGCATTCTTATCGCGGCCCCTCAGCGCCCGTTGCCTTCCGCAACGCAGCCACTTCTCTCCTGGGACGACCCTGACACCGTCTGGCTCACCGGCCTCCACACCGCCCAGGGCCACCGTTACTTCATCAAGGAAGCGCACGAGCAGCTGCTGTGGTGGTCCATCCTGCCCCAGCTCGTCGCTGTTGCCGAAAAGGACTCGGCGGCCAGGTCCTCCGCCACACGCATCACCCTACGCGCTCTCGAAGGCCAGCTGGACGAGGCCGTCACCGCCGCCGCGCAATCCGGCTACCGGCTCGATCACCTGCTGCAACCTGCTTCAACTTCCAACGAGACCGGCGCGGCGAATTCTGCTAAGCCGGCGTCCGAATCGACGCCTGATCAGGAGCCGACCGTGACTCGGCGAAGCGACTGATCTTCGTGCCCCGTGGCTTCGCACGCCTGGCGTCTTCGCTATACTAACCACGGTCCATTCAAACTCAAACGCCGGGATGGCGGAACTGGCAGACGCAGCGGACTCAAAATCGGCTTACCAAGAATCAAATCCACTATAAACAATTGAATATAAACGGCTTACTTTGATGCCGTGCACGGCGCAGGACTTACGCAACTCTTGCACACTTTTGTGCTTCTATAGAGAAGCAGGAGGTGCAGCCGCATGGCAGAGCATCACACCATCCTCGGTGGCAAAGTTCACGTCTACAAGCGTCCGAACAGTTCGAGTTGGCAATGCGCGACCTATCTGGCCGGAAGGAACCGGCGCACGACGACCAAAGAAGACAGCCTGTCGAAAGCGAAGGAGTTCGCGGAAGACTGGTATTTGCAGTTGCGCGGCAAACTCCGCGACGGTGAGTTGAAGACCGGCAAACTGTTCCGCGACGCTGCGAAGTTGTACCTGCGCGAATTCGACATCATGACGCAGGGACAGCGCAGCGCGAAATATGCGAGCGGACAGCACGCGCGCGCCAATGGCTATCTGATCCCGTTCTTCGGCAGCATGGTGCTACCTGAGATCACGGCGGGCAAGGTCAACGAATATCGCGTCCATCGACTTGAAGAGTGCAAGGCCTTGCGCGGCAAACCTCCAGCGCGTAGCACCATGCACCAGGAGATCGTGACGTTGCGCCAGATTTTCAAAACGGCTCTGCGGCACGGATGGGTCGATCATCTTCCGGATTTTTCAGCGCCATATCGCGCGTCCGGCAAGATTTCCCATCGAGCATGGTTCTCACCGGAAGAGTACAGGCAGCTCTATGAGGCAACGCGGAAACGCGCGCAGGACCCCAAGCAGCCCCGTTTCCGTTGGGAGGCGGAACAACTTCACGATTATGTTCTGTTGTCCGCCAATACCGGACTCCGCCCCGACGAGGCGAGGCGTCTTCAGTTCCGCGATGTCACAGTGACAGAAGACGAGGGGAGCGGCCAAACCATCCTTGAGATCGAAGTACGCGGCAAGCGAGGCGTTGGCTATTGCAAGAGCACAACAGGTGCCGTGCACCCGTTCGAGCGGCTGAAAGCCCGCCCACGTCCAGATGGAGGGCCGGGAAGATCAGGCAGCCGTACCGCATCAATGGCCAACGGTGAGTGGCACGCTCCCGGACCCACCGATCTCCTGTTCCCGAAATGGCCGCGTGAGTTGTTCAACGCAATCCTTGAGGAAGAAAAGCTACGCACCGACCGTGACGGAAGGCCGCGAACGGCGTATAGCCTTCGCCACACCTACATTTGCTTGCGCCTGCTTGAAGGTGCCGACATCTATCAGATTGCCAAGAACTGCCGGACAAGCGTGGAGATGATTGAGAAATACTATGCTGCGCATTTGAAGACGCAGCTCGATGCTTCCGCCATCAACATCATGAGGCCACGGCCGAAGAAAAAGTCGGTTCCCAGGAAAGGTCCCGCACGAGTCGAGGCCGTCCGTTTGGCCGAGGAAGCGTAGATCAGCACTGCTTGCTTTCTGACGACCGAAACACCGCTATCCAGTGAGCCAGGATGGAACCATCCTGGCATGGTTTTGGGGCGGGAACCCGCCCCACTCCAGCCCGGAACCGGGCCAGACACTGCCAATCCCTTGCATATGAAAGTAGGGTGCGCTTCTCCTCTAAAATCACCCGCTCTCCCGCCGTCCCTTCCCTGAATACGATTCGGAAGTAGACCTAAATTTCTTCTTTCATGAAGTGCCCCCGCTTCATGCGGCCTTATGGCAGAGCCGGTCGGAACCCGTCAAGGGTGTTCGCTGACGCTCCATGAACGCTCAATAAGCGCGCGCCCTTGACTGAACCCGCCTCGCCTCCGCCCGCCGCGTAAGACATGAAGCGGGGGCACTCAACAAAAGAAATTTGGTTGAGAGTTAAAGCCAAAAAGCCCTCCTTCAGATTCCGCCCCACGCGGGCAGCACAGGAGAGCGAAACATTATGGCACACCGCAACCATCGCAATGCAGCCAGCAGGCCAAGCATCTACCAGACCGTTACCGACCGCATCATTTCCAGCCTCAAAGAAGGCGTGATTCCGTGGGAGAAGCCGTGGAAGACGCCGCGCTATGCGGGCGGGCCATTCCCGCGCAACTTCTACACCGGTAAACCCTACCGTGGCATCAATGTCCTTTTGCTTTGGTCGAGCGAATATAACTCCCCGTTCTGGCTTACCTTCAGGCAGGCGCAGGCATTGAAAGGCAGTGTCCGCAAAGGCGAGCACGGTACGCCGATTGTCTTTTACAAGCAGCTTCTCGAACACGTCACGAAAGACGAGGAAGCAATGAGCGAGGATGAGCGCGTTCCCTTCGTTCTTTGCCACTACACGGTTTTCAACATAGAGCAGTGCGACGGCCTCACGCTTCCTGAAATCTCGGAGCCCGCCATCGCGCCTGAGATCAGCGAAGACGAACTCTGCGAGAGCATCGTTACCGGATGGGAGAACCGCCCCGCTCTCTATCTCAACAGCCCGAGCGAGTACCGCGCTTACTACCGGCCCTCTACCGATTCCGTCCACATGCCCGCGCGTTCCCGCTTCGTCGATGCGCCGCACTATTACAGCACGCTCTTTCACGAGTTGGTACACAGCACCGGCCACGAGAGTCGTCTACATCGCATCTTTGGCGACCGCTTCGGAGATGAGCTTTACAGCAAAGAGGAACTGGTAGCGGAGATGGGCGCGGCTTTTCTTTGCGGTATCGTAGGCATCGCTAACGAGTACACCAACCGGAACACCACTGCATATATCCAAAACTGGATTGAGAGGCTCGAAGAAGATAACCGGCTTATCGTTCATGCAGCCGCCAACGCGCAGAAAGCCGTGGACCTGATCCTCGGCACCACGTTTGAGGAAGAGAACGAGACGACCGAAAATGTCGGGGATGCCGCTGTCAGCGGCATCCCCGCAGCCGTTGCGATGAATGTCGCTCCGGCGATCTACGGCCATGCTCATCTCTGAACAGTGGTTCGGATTCTTTATCCGGCTCTCAGATATTCCGAGGGAGTGATAATGCGCGTTCCCTTGTACGTGCCAAGAGTCAATAAATCCTTGTCGCCTGCAACCAGCAAATCCGCTTTCGCAAGGGCAGCGCACTCCAGAAACATATCATCGTGGGGATCACGGCATTCCTTTACCGTGCCTCGAATCTTCACACGGATGCCACGCACCAGAATCGCTTGCAGCGCCGACGTTGCCCGGTGTTGTTCCCAGGAGAATTTTTCCGTCAGGACGCGCACGATCTCCGCGTCAATCTCGTCGCAGGTTGCAATTACGCCTTCGCTCATCGCTTTTTCGAGCGCCAGAGTCGGCGTGCCGCGCCGTTTCGCAAACTGAAGCGCGGAAATCCAGACGTTTGTGTCGATGACGACGATCACCCGTTAGACCGCACCTTGCGGCGGCGCGGCTTTTCAGCCCGCACTTCTTTAATGAGCCGCGGCACATCGGCCTCGCTGTAGCCCTTCGGGTTGCGGCCTTCCGCATATTCGCCCAGTTCATTCAGCATCGTTCGCGCCTGCTGTGCGGAGTAGGTGCGGAAGGCTTCACGAAAAAGTTCGCTCATGGTTCGGCTGTCCCTCTGAGCCAGTGCCTCGGCCCTTTGTGCGAGTTCGGGCGGCAGGCTGATCGTGTAAACCTTCGATTTCCTAGCAGCAGTAGTCATACTTAAATATTACACCGTAGTGGATTCCATTACAATCCCACAAGATTCGTGTGTACGACCACCGTTCATTTCATTTACACTTCGTTCCAAGAACATCTCATGGCACATTTCTCTTGATTCTGAACGGGATCGGACGAAAAATGCCGCCGCCTGCTGGCGCGCCGCAGAACTTTGATCGTTTTGGAGTAATTGCTAAGAGGCAAGCCACGATGAAGGATTCGCCCGTCGTGTGTCGTCTCGTTCCAGAAACCCGGACTGACACCAGTTGCTGCTTTTGGAGTATGGGCAAACCTGGCGGACTTCGTTTAACACTTCCTTTAGAGGAGTACTCGTCACCGTGCAAGTTGCCGCTGATCAGACGGGGAGGAAGTCGAAAGAATCAATAGACCCGCAAAAGGCAGAAGCAGTCCGCCGCGAGTTGGAGAAGCTGCGCCTACGCCTCCTCGACATCACGAAACGGAATAATTTGATTAGCTTCAGGCACGGCAAGTCCTCTGTGCGAGTTGTCGATGGCGACCACGAAGCGATCTATAGAAATCTGCTGGCTGGCGCGGAACTGCCCTTTGTCTTTGTGCCTGAACCCAACAAGGAATACGTGGATGAACTCGGCGAGAAGCCAGCGCCTGCAAACTTCGCTAAAGAACTCGGATGGTCCACGTCAATCGATCTTGTAGGTGGCCGTGGTCAGACGGACAACCTTCGAGTTTTGCAATATCAGGACGGACTGGAAGCAACACTTCGCAAGATTGGAACGACCGCCAAGACGGCGCGCGAGGAGTCCGGGGTTAATTTGCTTCATCTTGTCTTTGGTTACCTTGAATGGCGCGAGTCAGATGATTCATCCAAGGCCGCACTCGCCCCTCTTCTGGTTGTACCAATCGAGCTGGTAACTCCGAAGTCCAAAGACACAAACCGCTCATTCCGTCTGAAATATAACGATGAGGACTTAACCACGAACCTTTCACTCGTGGAAAAGATGCGGATTGATTTCGGCCTCCAGATACCGGAGCTAGAGGAAGGTGAAACACCGGAGCAGTATTTCCAGCGTTTCGCTCTAATTCTGGAACGAAAGAAAGACTGGAGAGTCTGTCGCCACGTATCACTGACGTTGTTAAGTTTCGCCAAGCTCTTGATGTATCTGGACCTCGACTCGGACAGATGGGGCTCCCACGCTTTGGTTCAACACGCCCGTCTGCTTGAGCTGTTTGCTGGAGATAGCAATGAAGAGTCGGGATTGGCAAGCGAGTTCGATATAGATGAAGAGGAGATTAAGAAAGCGGCTCCGCCCCTAATCTACGATGCCGATAGTTCGCAGCATAGTGCGCTGATTGACGCGGCACGAGGCAAGAATCTCGTAATCGAGGGACCACCGGGCACCGGAAAGTCGCAGACGATCACAAATCTAATTGCAGAGACAATCGCCGCTGGCAAGACCGTCCTGTTCGTTGCTGAGAAGATGGCCGCTCTGGATGTTGTAAAGCGACGGCTCGATAGCGCCGGGCTTGGAGATTTCTGCTTAGAACTCCACAGCCATAAAGCAAATAAAGTCGAGATGCTGAAATCCTTGGATAAGCGCATGCAGGCGTATTTTACTCCGCCGACGATTCTGGCTCACAAGCAGACTCTCATGGGAATCAAGCGTGACGAGCTCAGAAAATATGTGTCTCTCCTGAATACTCCCTACGCTGCGATTGGGAAATCTCCTTTTGAGCTTATATGGCAGAGAGACAAGCTCAGCATAGAGGTTCCAGATGCGCTCCTGAAGGCTAGCACGGTTTCGCTTCCTGACGCCCATACTTGGGATTTTCGTGAGCTGCATATCCGAAAGGACTTGGTATCTACCTATGTAGCTCATCTGCGCCGTCTGTCAGATGCTGGTGGATCGGTTGATACAGAGGCGAGCTCGTGGGCGTGGCTTTCCGATACGGAATTAAGCGCAGCAGATCGGGAGTGTTTGCTGGATGAACTCACTGCTCTGAAATCAGCGTATGAAAATCGCATCTCCCTCATTGAGGATTGTGAGGACATGTTTGAGCTGACATTCGCCGACTTCATCGCAAATAAGGTGGAGTCCGACGGGAGCGAATGGTTGCAGAGCGTTTATGGCCTGCCGATCGTCAACGAAGCCGACAATACCGACTATATCTGCGAATTGTTACCGGCTTTTCGCTCTGCTGCCAAGTGCAGAACAGTTCATAGTTTTATCGATTCAGTCAGGGAGTATAGGGCTGCTATTGCATCTAACACGACTGAATCTTTGCTTGATAGCAATATTCCAGGAATGTTTATAGAACTGGACACGCGCCTGGAGGACCTCGGCCTGAGAGACTACTCGCTCGCAAATCTCAACGAGTTACTTGAGTGTTTTTCTGCTGCTGAGGCGCATGTGGGAAAAGCGCAACGAGCTGCGAATGAGATCAGTGATGCACTTGGACTCGCGTCAACATCGGTTACCCTACGCCATATAGGAGATTTGGTTGCTGCCAAGCAGTTGCTTGTCGATGCCCCCTTGCACCTTGCTCATTTGCGTAGCACTCGATTTGCAAAAGACGGGTTGAATACATTCTGATGCGAGGAAAGCAGGAATCCGCTGCTCCCAGTCTGAAAGGGATGCTCTCAAAGCAGAGCAGCTTGTTGTACAGGCGGAGGAAGAGTCTTTGCACGCGGAAAAAGCTCAATTCGCGCGGCAGCTAATTTTTGACAACAAGTCCAGCGCCAAAGAGTTTTTGGTGATGGCGAACATCTTCGCGCATACG
>CAWCNN010000005.1:0-97388 GCA_963796895.1 uncultured Acidobacteriaceae bacterium | reverse complement strand
AATCCCTGTCTCTCCGCCATATTGTCAAGCACATTCTTTGGAATCGGCCCCAGCTTGATTCACTAGGGCGACGGTTCGCGGCTGACGCAAAAGCCGGACTGCTGGCTTTAATCGTCGATTTTGGGACACCTCACTGATATGGCGTTCCAGACGGCCCTTTCCAGCGGGCTTTGTCTGCCAACAACGCCGCTCGTACGCAATCGAGAAACGTGGCTGGATCGCTGGGGATGGTTTGTGTCGAACCGCCGAGCGAATACACTCCCGCTCCGGGAGCGACAACGAAGACGGGTGTAAGCGAACCGTCGACCCGGATGAGGCTGTTGATTGATAGTTTCTCTCTCTGGCTCAGCGAATGGCACAAAACCACAAGGTCGAAGTCTCCTGTCCGAAACAGTCCAATCGCTTCCTCGACTGAGCCAGCAGAGGCAACCGAGTACCCTGCTGCTTGCAACAGCCGGCTACGGGAGTGCAAGAGAGCTGGGTCGGCGCCCACGTTAAGTATCGAATGAGTGTGAGCTTCCGCAGCGTTCATTGGGAGTCCCCATAGGGCGAAAAGTTCGGGGGCCCATAAAACAATTCTGTGCGAGGTGGCAGTATTTTGACGCTTTCGACGTTTGAATGCAAATTCCGAACTGCGGATGCCTTTCGCCTCTTCCTCCCCTGGATCCGCCCATCGTGCGCCGAAGCGGTGCGGATTGCGAGCAGCAGGAGCCGTATCAACCCCACCGCGTGGAGTCTCGAATCATATGCGCCATTGAACGTCCCCGATGCCCAAACGGCGAGGACCGGGCTGTGACTCAGGATGAAATTACGTCTGCCGGGTTTGGCGCGTGCCTCTGGGACCTGATTTCGATCGGACAGCGACTATTAACTCATGAGTTAATAGTGCTCGCTGGGGGAGGCCATGGCATCATTGGACTGAGGAAACGCTCTTTTAAAAACCATGATCAGGCAATCTATCTCAGCGCTTGTCGTCGTCGCCTTCGCATGTGTTGGGTGCGGAACAAATGAACCGACCAATACTGGTAGTCTCCGCGCTTATACAGCGTGGGGAGACTCGCTGACTGCAGGCCACCAGGGCCAGATCGACCTGGGAAACTATCCTCAGGATCTTCAGCAATCACTCGGCGCCACATCGATTGTGGAAAATGAAGGGGTAAGCGGGCAAACCTCCGTTCAGATTGGAGTCCGAGAAGGCGCCCTTCAGACGACGGTTACGGTTATCGGCGGAACGATTCCTGCATCAGGACCGGTGGCCGTTTCTTTCCCGGCAACTTCTGTACCCGTAACCGACGTCTATGACCCAGTTGCCGGCACAATAGCAGGCGTGCACGGCGTTGTTTCGATGCAGCCGTCGGGCGGACTGATCTTCACGCGGACCGCGGATGGCGATCCCGTGTCCGTGGCCACCGCTGCGCCTTTCGCCGTTGACACTCTTTTTACCGGCGGCGGATTCGTTCCGATTTTCTGGGAGGGCCGCAACGATTCATGGTCAAATCCTCAGGCCATCGTAGACAACATCTCAAAGCAGGTTGCGTTTGCGGGCTCGCAATCCTATCTCGTGATGAGCGTGATCAATGGGAACTACGGTCCCGGCGAGAGTAAAGGAGGAGGAGGCTACAACGCGATCCTCGCAGTGAATCAGGCCCTGGCCAGCGCCTTCGGAGCGCACTACCTCGATATACGCTCAGTTCTGGTCTCGCACTATGACCCGACCAACGCCATTGACGTCGCCGACTATAATAATGACCAGCCACCGACCTCTATCCATGCGATTTTCGCCACCGGGACCCTCGCGCAGGACATAGACGCGTCTGCGACGACCTTCAAAGTCAGCCTCAGCCAGGGCATTCTTGTGGTTGGAGCCAAGCTGAACATCGGCGGCACCGAATCGGCCTCGATAACGTCCCTTGCGGATGACGGCGTCACGGTTACAGTACAGCGCGGATTCACCGGGGCTGCTGTACCGCATGCGGCAGGATCCGCGATCACGGTCACTGATCCGATCCATATGAATGCAAAGGGCTACCAAATCGTTGCGGACGCTGTATATCAATGGTTTGGAAAATGAATTAGTTCTTATCCGCGCTGCCATCGCTCTCCTCAAAGTCCTATCCAACGCTGATGCCGCGGCTTTCCTCCATGGCAATAGTTCCTGAGCTTTGGCGAGACACATCCGGCACGAACCCCGTTGGGGTCAGAATGAACCTCCCACATTCGGCTACTTCGGACAAGAGCCCCATTCAGAATCTCTGTCCCCCCGCCAGCTTCTGAAGCCGATCGCTCTCAAAATTCCCGCCCGTCACCCATCCCCAACCCGCCTATACTGGCGGCGTGAGATTCCCACTGCCTGGCCAGGAGCTGGTCGCGCTGATCGTTGCGGTGTCCTTTGCCGCCGGGCTCAACGTCTATGCCACCGTGGCCACGCTCGGGCTGCTGGCGCACTGGGGCGTCCTGACTCTTCCCGATTCTCTCCATCTGCTCTCCAGCTGGTGGATCATCGGTGCCAGCGGCGCGCTCTTTACCGTGGAGTTCTTCGCCGATAAAGTTCCGGCCTTCGATCTGGTGTGGAATGCTCTGCACACGTTTATCCGGGTGCCGATCGCGGCGCTGCTGGCCTACCGCGCCACTGCGACGCTGAGTCCGGGCGAGCAACTGGCAGCGACGCTGCTGGGCGGACTGATCGCGCTGGCTGCCCACGGAGGAAAGACCGCAGTCCGCGCGGCTGTCACTCCGTCGCCGGAGCCGCTCTCGAACATCGGACTGAGCCTCGGCGAAGACGGGCTGGCGATCGGGATTACCTGGCTCGCGACACGGCATCCCTTCGTCGCCGCCTCGATCGCCATTGTTCTGGTTCTGATCATCGTCCTGCTGGTGCGCTGGGTTTGGCGGAGCCTGCGCAACCTCTTTCGCGGGGCCGAACATGCGCTCCAGACCTGAATGGCTGGCTCCCGTAGAATTTGTCTGAGCGGCGCGGTTCGACCAATTCCAGAAAAAGGAAAGCTGCATGGCGGAGAGATTTGACGGTAAGGTCGCAGTGATTGCGGGCGGAACGGGTGGGCTGGGCCGGGCGGTGAGCCTCGCGTTTCTTCAGGAGTCGGCGCGGGTGGTGGTGACGTATCGTCGCGAAGAGGAGTTTGCCGCCCTGGTGCACGACGCGGGGCCGGCGTCGGGTTCGCTGACCGGCTGCGCGCTGGATGCGACGGATGTGGATGCCACGCAGCAGCGGATGGAAAAGCTTGCCGCTGAGACGGGGCGCATCGATGTGCTGGTGAATGCGATCGGCGGGTATGCCGGTGGGTCGGCGCTGTGGTCGACCGCGCCCGAGGTGTGGGACCGGATGATGTCGTTGAATCTGGGGGCGGGCTATGCGTTGTGCCGGGCGGTTGCGCCGATCATGCTTCGTCAGGGCAGCGGCGCCATGGTGAACGTTGCGTCACGCGCGGCCTTCGATCACGCCGCGGGAGCAGCGGCGTACGCCGCTTCCAAAGCGGCCGCTGTGGCGATGATCGATTCGCTGGCGGCGGATCTTCGCGGCAAAGGGGTGCGCGTGAATTCGGTGATCCCGAGCATCATCGACACCGAAGCCAATCGGCAGGCGATGCCGAAGGCGGATTTCGCGAAGTGGCCGAAGCCCGAAGACATCGCGAAGGTGATTCTGTATTTGTGCAGCGATGAGGCGAGGCTGATCCACGGGGCTTCGGTGCCGGTTTACGGCGACACGTAATATCCAGGCCTCCGGCGCAGGAAGAACAAAGGCAGGGCGCTGGTTGGCGTCCTGCCTTTTAGATTCTGCTCCGGGTTTCGCAGCCGTTCATGCGACCTGCGACGAGGGTCGCGTTGGCCGGAAAGACTGAAGAATGCGGGCGTGATAGCTGCGGCTCATTGGAATCTTCTGTCCATTGACCAGCAGGACGGCGAAGTCCCGCCGCGACTCGGTGCGCACTTCTTTCACGTACTGGAGATTCACGATGGCCGAGCGGTGTACACGGGCAAACATCTCCGGGTCGAGTTTTCCCTCGAGATCCGTCATGGTTTGCCGGAGCAGATGGGTTTCGGACTTCGTGCAGATACGGACGTAGTTCTCCTCCGCGCCGATCCAGCGAATATCGGAGACGGGCAGGAACAGGATGCGTCCGCGCGATTTGAAAACGATGCGCGTGGTGTAGTGGCTGCCGTTGGGGCCGAGTGCCTCGCGCTGGCCGGAGGATTTCCCGGCGCTCAGAATCTCTTCGCGCGCGCGATCCACCGCGGTGCGGAGGCGCTCGGCAGTGAAGGGCTTCAGCAGGTAGTCCACCGCATTCATATCGAAGGCGCGCAGGGCGTAGGTATCGTAGGCGGTCGTGAAGATCACGCGTGGCGGCGTGATGCCGGGCAGCGCGTTGAGCTGATCGATGAGCGCAAAGCCGTCCACACCTGGCATACAGATGTCGAGAAGGAGTAACTGCGGCGATGTGTCGCGTACCGCATCGAGCACTTCCGCAGCGGATGCGCCCTCCCCGATCACATCGACACCGGGGATTGCACTGAGCATTTGGCGCAGCTTCTGCCGGGCAAGTGGTTCGTCGTCGGCCAGTACTGTCTGGAGAATCATCGAGCCTCCCTATGCCTGGGGGCGCAAGGGGGAACGTTCGAGCAAGGTCCTGCACACCAGGTCTTTACAGCAGAGAATGCCCGTACATGGCCAAACGGCGGCGATCCCTATCCTGCTGAAAAGATGCGAGGTGCCAGGCCCTGCCGGCGGTCTTTGTGCATTTGGGGTGCCCGGAAGCGGACTCGAATGTCCGGGATTGAACACATCGTTTGCCCTCGCGGTGCAGGGCGGGGAACAGCAGAGCTGGGAGTGGTCATGCAGTTTCACGACGCATTCACGAAAAAGTGGACATGCCCGAATTGGTGACGAAGCGGATCACGCATACCTGAAGCTGTTGGCGAAGGCGTCCGGTTATGGACGGTGGAAATCATCGGAGACGCTCGGGCTCCTCTACACTGAAGCAAACTCGTTCCGCGTAACGCCGCGACCGCTTACTACTCCCTGCGGCTTGCGTCTTTGCAGGGAGGAGAGCAGGCGCCGAAAGGGAATCCCCGTCTGATCGAAGCGCTCACTACGGAACTCGGGATCGAACAGGCAAAGAAGCAGGATGCTGCGGCGCAGGCGTGGCATCAGCAACATGAACAGACAGTCGAACGGCTGCTGAAGGATGGCGCCGCTCTTGGTCCGGGACCCGCTGTGTCGGCTCCGGCTGCCGGAGTGCATGCCGGGCAAATCAACACGGCGCCGCCGGCTTCATAGAACGGATCGGCAGCCTGCAACGCTTCAGGAGGACGCATCGCGACAGGAGTGAAAGAACCCACGGAGACTCGCCAAGCGGAGCGACCCATCTTCATGCACCCGGCTCTCTTCATCGGGGCCACGGTGCTGGTGGGATTACTGTTTGCGCTGCAGGAGTATCTAAATGCGCGCCGCTGGGGATATCAGGTGGGCCTGCTGTTTCTGAGCGAGATGTGGGGGATGCAGTTTCTGCTGTGGGGGGTCATCTGCTGGCTGCTGTGGCGGTTCCTGCACTCCTTCATGGTGAGCGCGAATCTGGGGGCAGTGCTGACGCGTGCTCTTCCGCTCAGCATCGCTCTGAGCATCCTCGAAGAGATGATCTGGGTGCTCTTCTTTCCGCGGGTGCCCATCGACCGTCCGCCGATGGACTACTGGCACCGGTTCACCTTTCAGCTCAACGCCGAGTTCGTCGACAGCATGGCGATCTTCTGGTGCGCGTTTCTGCTGTTCCGGGGCGTCTCCTACTACCAGAAGTTCCGCGAGAAGGAGACGACGGCGGCGCGGCTGCAGGTGCAGTTGGTGGAGGCCAGGCTTGCGGCGCTGCGCATGCAGCTCAATCCGCATTTCCTGTTCAACGCGATGAACAGCATTTCGAGCCTGATGCGCACCGATGTGAACGCCGCCGACACGATGCTGGAACAGCTGGGCAGCCTGCTGCGTATGACACTGGAGCGCGGCGAGGTACAGATGATCCCCCTGCACAAAGAGGTCGAATTCATTGAGACGTACCTGGCGATGCAGGAACAGCGATACGGAGGGCGGGTGCAGCAGACCCTTTCGGTGGAACCGGAGTTGTACGACGCGATGGTTCCGGCGCTGATCCTGCAGCCGATCGTCGAAAACGCCTTCGTCCACGGGCTGTCGAAATGCGTGGATCAGGGAGATTTGGCGATCGATATTCGCCGCGACGGCCGACGAGTGAAGATGAGCGTCGTGAACAGCGGTAACGGCATTGAAACCCAGCGCGCCCAACCGGTGCGCAGCGGAGTAGGACTGGCGAACGTTCGGGACCGCCTGCGCCTGCACTATGGCGAGCGCGGATCGCTGTCGGTAAAGGAGGTGGGGATGGGGCGCGTCAACGCGACCATCACCCTGCCCCTGCAGATGCATGGAAAGGGCACGGAAGAGGCTCCGGGGTTCGACGCATGACGATCCAGGTGGTGTTGGCAGATGATGAGATGCTGGCGCGGCAAAAACTACGTTTGCTCCTGCGCGATCAGCAGGATTGCGAGGTAGTGGGAGAATGCGCGACGGCAGTCGAGACGATTGCCCTGGTGCGCGCGACTGAGCCCGATCTTATTTTTCTCGACATCCGTATGCCCGACATGGATGGCTTCGAGGTGGTGGATGCGCTGTCGGCGCAGTCGGAATTCACGATGCCGCGCGTCGTTTTTACCACGGCTTACGACCAATACGCGGTGCGTGCCTTCGAGGTCCGCGCCGTCGACTACCTGCTGAAACCGTTTGCTCAGGCGCGTTTGCAGACCACCCTCCAGCGCATCCGCGAACGCGGTAACGGCGGTCCGGCTGAAGCGAGAGAGAAGAACGGTGGATGCTACACGTCTCGCATTGTTTTCAAATCCAAAGGGCGCATTCTCTTCCTGCCGGTCTCGGAGATTCTCTGGATCGCGGCGGAGGAGAATTACGTGCGCATTTTCACGGAAGAGGAAACCCATCTTCTCCGCGAGACCATGGCGCGTGTGGAAGAGCGTCTGGATCCGCAGCTCTTCCTGCGTGTGCATCGCTCCGCGATGGTAAACCTGCAGCACGTGAAGGAAGTGCGGACTGAATCCGACGGCGAGAGCGCGGTCGTCCTTGTCAACGGGCAGAAGGTTCCGATGAGCCGCACCTATCGATCTCGCATGCATCGCCTGATGAACCGCTGAGAGCGATCCGAATTTCCGTAGGCCGGGACGACCGGTATGCGATGAACTCAGGTGCGAGGTCTGCGTTGACGGCACCCGGGGGACGACTGGCCACCGAAGGATGGCCGTTCGTCACCGAATCCTGAATTATGGAATCAGGTGAGCCGTTCTACCGGGAATTGAAGATGGGCTGGTCGTGGCTCGCCGGCTCGATTGCCGGCGCTGGAGAAAATCGTCCCTGCTGCATGGCTATTCGTCCCGCCCGTCGCGCGCTTGTCACAAATGCCTTTCCCTGAAGAGCCAATGGATTTGCGGTTGCACGCACCAGGGTCATGAGCACCCAGGCCATTGCCCTTGAACGAAAGCTGACGAAGTATTTTCGTGCCCCGAATCAAGGCGCGCACGAATCGCTGAACATCGCGATGCGCGTGAACCTTTCCTCCGATGTGAGCCGCATCTACCAGGCGCTCACCCAGCCTGAGTATCTGGAGACATGGATCACGCTCCCGGACGACACTCCGGGTTCGTATCTGGTGGCGTGGCAACTGGGCGGAAGTTTCCGTCTCGATCATTATCGAGAGGGCCGTCGCGACCTGGTCGTCAGTGGTGATTATCGCGTTCGCCGCCGCCGCAAGATGCTCTTTAGCTGGAAAATGAAGGGGGACCGGGCAACAGCCGAGAGCCTTGTTTTCATCGGCCTGCACGGGAATTTCACCAGCACCATCCTCGAACTGCACCATCGCGGAATCTCGTCGGTCCAGGACCATGGATGGCAGCAGGAGATGTGGGAACGCTCGCTGGAGCGACTCTCACAGCTATTCGGGGGTTGAACCGCTGATGGGCTGCAGAAAGCTCAGCTCTTGTCGTCTCTGGGGCGCAGCCAATCGAAGGAATGCTGTTCAATGGCGATTCTGACCAGCTGGCTGCGGGTCCTGACGCCGGCTTTATGAAAGAGCTCCTGCACGGCGGCCTTCACCGCGGTTTCGGAGGTATTCAGCTTCCATGCGATCTCCTTGTTGGCGAGGCCGTCGAGGATACCGCGCAGCACCTCGCTCTGCCGCGCGGTGAGAGGGCGGGCGCGTTCGATCTGCTCGGTGCGATTGCGCCGCTCGGCGAGCAGGCTGCGCAGGGCGGGATCGTCGAGCCAGACCTCGCCCGCGGCGACCCGCTGGATGGCCTGGATCAGCCGGTCCGGACTGCCGTGCTTGAGGAAAATCCCCGAAGCGCCCATTTCCATGACGCGAAGAATTACTTCGTCGTGCATCCCCGCCGTCACCATCAGAACTCTGGCGCTGCTCTGGCGGCGCTTCAGTTCCGCGAGCAGACTCAGGCCGGATTCTTCGCCGAGATCGTAGTCGAGCAGGATCACGTCCGGTTCGGACTGCGCGAGCTCGCTGAACGCTTCCGCCACCGTGGCGCACTGCCCGACCACGGACATATCGAAAGCCGTTTGCAGCAGACGGCCCAGGCTCTCACGAAAGAGCGCGTGGTCGTCGACCATGAGGATACGAGTTTCGTGCACCATGTCTGGCACTACACCACCGCTTTCAGATTAACGATAAAGCAGGCGCCATCCGGCAATGCGAGGTAGCGAATTTCGCCGCCGAAAGAGCGCAGGAACGCCCGCGAAAGGTACAAACCCAGCCCGGACGACTGAGCTCCTTCCTGGAAGGGACGAAACAGCTGTTCCGGATGGCTGACGCCCCCGCCACTGTCGGCGAACTCCACCAGGACCCGGCCGCCCTCCGCTTTTGCCGTCACCGAGAAGAGCCGCGTCGGTCGTGTGGAGAGAGCGCGAATGCTGTTGGTGACCAGATTGAGGAAGACCTGCATCAGGCTTGGCCGGTCAGCCCAGACGGGTGGCAGCTCTGGCTCCGCGAGCCAGCGGGACGCGATTCCTTCCTCTTCGAGCATGGGGGCGATC
The DNA here is from genome assembly GCA_963796895.1 of uncultured Acidobacteriaceae bacterium. Lineage (GTDB taxonomy): Bacteria > Acidobacteriota > Terriglobia > Terriglobales > Acidobacteriaceae > Palsa-343. Next base: position 88,267 of record CAWCNN010000005.1, on the reverse strand, counting down.
ACGATTTTGAGCTCGTCCAGCAGTGCGGTCAGGTCGATCTCGGACGCCTGGTTATTCGATTGCTGCATGTTGAAGTTGGCAATACGCTCCAGCGCGGCGATCAGGTTGCCGAGCGCTTCAAAGTCGCGATTGGCGGCGATCGCCGTTTCGCGCGCCAGGTTGTGGTGCACGGCGGCGATCGCTCCGGAGATGTTGCGTATCTCGTGGGAGACGGCGCCAATCGCGAGGCGCGATCCGGCCAGCAGCTGATGGAGACCGGAAAACTCATGGGTGCGCAGCTCCTCCGACGTGTCCAGCACCATGGCGGCCAGGCGGGTTCCGGCATTCGTTCGATACGTGGAGAAGGAGATGTCGGCCAGAAAGGTTTCGCCGTCTTCGCGCCGGCCGCGGGCCTGCATCACCGTACGAAACAGCAGGGGAACAACCTCGGAGGCGGCTACATTGCGCAGGGAGGGCAGAAAACGATGGATCAGCTGTCCCGGGAGGGCGCCGGAGTGCACTGCCAGCATGCGATGCGCGGCTTCATTCGCCATGAGAACGGTGCCGAGGGAATCCGCGGTGAGGATGGCGGCGGGGCTGCTTTCAATCAGGATCTTGAGCTGTTCTTCGGCCTCGCGTCGAGCCTCGCTCTCATGCTGGATCTCCTCGATATGCTGCTGGACGATCCTGCGATTGCGATTCACCTCCCGGACGAACAAGCCGGCGCTGAAGAAAGCCGCATAGTAGAGCAAATCGCGGGAGATGCCTGTCCGCGCCGTCCAGTGAAAGCCGTCGAACAACTCTGCGAGCCATGTGCACAGACCGGCAGCCCCGGCCAATTGCCACGGCTCGAGAAATCCGCCCAGCATCACCATGGGCAGCAAATAGAGGAAGCGGAGAGGGATTTCGTCGACCGCGCGCCAATCCCCCACTGCAATCAAGGCGATGAGAATCGCTGCGCGCAGGAGAATTGCCCCCCTGCTTCCCCGGAAAAGGATTCTGTAGAGCGAGGATGCCAGGCTCTCAGCGGTTTGCATTGCATTCCGATTGTATGATCCCGTCTTTGGGGCACAGTCAGGCGAGCAGGAGGGCGACCACGGCAGCCAGGTATCCCATGGATGGTCTGACCACATGGAATCAGTTGTGTGGCTATCAAGCGATTCCACAGTCGATGAAGATCAGTGACGAAAGGCGCAGCGGAACTCAACTTTGTTATTGACAAGGGGCGGCCCCACAAAAGAAGATTGGCAGGGTTAGAGGTGTGGTCAGACCACAGCGCCTCGATGTCTCAGGTCGATGGCGATCAGAATTTACTCTCGGTGGTCGGAAATTTTTGGGAGGCAGGGCAATGGACTTCAGAAAATCGGATCGTACGGCAATGGCGCGTGCAAGGAAAGTCGGCTGGCTGGTGCTGTTTCTGATGTTGTTCGTTGTGTCTTCCAGCGAGGCGCAGCTGGCGGGAAAAGGCGCAATCGCCGGAACGGTAGCCGACCGCACAGGAGCGGTCATCCCCGACGCCCAGGTGGCTGCAACCAACACCGCTACCGGCATTACCGTTACGAGCCACACAACGGCCACGGGCAACTACAACTTCTCTAACCTGGACCCCGGGATCTATACGGTCACGGTGAGCGCCCCCGGATTTCAGAAGCTTGTGCAACAGAACGTTCACGTGAATGCGCTGGAGACGCAGACGTATAACGCTCAGCTCACGGTTGGAGTCACCACCACTTCGGTGACGGTTACCACGGAGCCGCCCCAACTGGAGACCACCAACGCGACGCTGGGCGCGACCATGGAGCAGGAAACCTATGCCAAGCTGCCGATCGAGATGGGGGCGTACGGCAGCCCCGACCAGCGGCGCGCCACGGACTTCGTCTATCTGATGCCCGGGGTTCAGGGCAACGAGACCAACGGCAACGCCACCACCAACACCGGCGTCGTGAATGGATCAGGCAGCCGCGGTGCGGTTTCGGATGTTTATATCGACGGCATTCCCTTCGTGCGCGCGGGCGGCAATGGGGACCCGCGCTATGTGTGGACCGCCATCTCGGTGGACGCCGTCGATCAGTTTCAGCTGCAGACGAGCGGCTACTCGGCCATCTATGAGGGCGAGGGCGTGATGAACTACTCCGTAAAGCAGGGCACGGCCCAGCAGCACGGGGCGGTCTATGAGTTCTTCCGGAATACGGCACTGGACACGTGGGGTTTCTTCCACGCCAAAGACCCGGTGACGGGCGTGCCGGTGAAGCCGGTGGAACACAGCAACGAGTACGGCATCAACCTGGGCGGCCCGCTGATTCCTTTCGGTTCGCTGAAGCACAAGCTTTTCTACTTCACCAACTACAACGGCTTCCGCTACACCAGCGCCACGCCGACACCGATTACGTTCCCCACTTTGGCCCAGGAGAGCGGAGATTTCAGTGCCTTTCTGGCAGGATCAAAGCCGATCAAAATCTATGACCCGTTGAGCCAGGCCACCTGTACGGCGAACAGCACCAACGGGCCTTGCCGCTATCAGTTCGGTTATGGACCTTCGGGAACGGCGGGACCGGCCGGCAATCCGATGCTAACCGGAACGCCTAACGTCATCCCTGCGGCCGAGTTCTCCCAGGTCGCGCTTAAATTGCAGAGTTTCATGTCGCCCGCACTGAAGAGCCAAATCGGCACCGATCTGCAAAACAACTACATCGCGCCCAATCCGACCGGGCTGGTGAACTGGTCGACCACATCGCGGATCGACTATCTGCTGACCTCGAAGGACACGGTCACGGTGCTGGGAGCGGTAGGCCGCCAGGCCAGCTCCGTGCCTGTCGGCCAGACCACTTCGGGGCGGAACGTGGGACCGGTGCCGTACAACTATGGCCAGGCCTATGCACCGAAGACCGCGGTGTGGACCGTGGAAGAGACCCACGTGTTCTCGCCCAACTTGCTGAATCAGTTCAAGTGGGGCTACGCGCGCTACGACGGGCCAACCATCAACCCGGATGATGCGCCGGCATACGCAGCCGCTGCGATGGGCTTGTCGGGCTTGCCGGCGGGGCAGGCATCGTCCATGTTCCCCATCGTTAGTTTTTCCGGAACGGATGCTCCGACGAACTGGAACGGCGCCACAGAAAACAGAACCACCGCGGCGAACTACACCACTCTGGACAACGTGCAGTGGAATACGGGCAGGCACTCCTTTACCTTTGGCGGACAGGTGGCATGGCTGCAATACAACGTGATCAACGCCAGCGGAGGATCCACCCCGATCACGCTGGCAACCGCCGTGACGGAAAGCGCAGGCATCAATCCCTCCAGCAACAGCGCGCCGAAATATGTGGCTACCACCGGGACCGGCCTCTCCTATGCGAGCTTCCTGGTCGGCGAAATCGACAAAGGGAGTTTCACGCAGTATCTGCAGCAGGAGTTCGGTGCACGCTTCCGGGCCATCTCTCCCTATGCTCAGGACACATGGAAGGTGACGCCGAAGCTGACGCTCGATCTCGGCTTGCGCTACGACTACTTCCCGACTGTGACCGAAGTGCACAACGCGGAGAGTTTTTTCGATCCTAATTTGACCAACCCTGTGACCGGCGCTCAAGGTGCATTGAACTTCACGGGGCACGGTCCGGGCACGTGTAACTGCGCCACGCCGGTAAACAACTACTACAAGAACTTCGGGCCGCGACTCGGTCTGGCTTATGCGCTGAACTCGAAAACGGTGATCCGCTCGAGTTATGGAGTCATGTTCACGCATGGCAATGCCGTCGGGGGGCTGAACACCAGCATTGGTACGCTCGGCTTCTCGGCGGCGCCATCGTTCTCTGCGAACGGCTCTTTGCTGAGCACCATCCCGCTGCACGGCAGCAACGGAGCGATTCCTGCTTACTCGGGTGCTTCGGGTGTGGCCTCGGGGCCGGGTTACGGTACCGGATACACCACCACGAGTGGCTTTACCGGAACTCCGTCGGGGACACAGTATGACGATCCTTATTACGGAGGTCGCGCACCGGAGTACATCAACTGGACTTTCGGCATTCAGCGCCAGATCGCAAACCCAATGACGCTCACGGTGAGCTATGTGGGCTCTGAGGGGCACTTCCTGCAGACCGACGGCGGCAACGGGCGCGGATACTGGTCCGACGAACTGGACCCCAAATATTTGTCCCTGGGCACGGCGCTCGCCGACAAGGGAGCGGCACTGGCGGCAGACTGCACCAAGTACAACCTGTCCTGCCCGTCGAATTTTACGTCTTCGCAAACACTGGCGGTCGCGCTGCGTCCATTCCCTTTTCAGTCGGTCAGCGACTCGTTCGGCCAATACATGGGCAACTCGAACTACCATGCGGTGCAGGCTCTGTTGAGCATACGCTCATGGAACGGCTTGACCAGCAACCTCAACTACACTTTCTCGAAAGCCATCGACGACGGGGGCCAGTTCCGCACCGGGTATCCGATCCCGGCGGGAACGATCTCCGGCGCTCCGAGTGCCTTTTATAAGGCGGACCAAATCGAGCGCGGTGTTTCGACCAGCAACCAGCCGCAGCACTTCGTGGCCACTACAGTATGGGAGTGGCCGCTGGGACGGACCCTGCTGGCGGAGAACCGGGCAGAACGGGCGATTCTGGGAGGCTTCTCGTTCTCGGGGGTCTACCAGCTCTACTCGGGCTCGCCGCTTTCCATTACTGCATCGAGCTGCCAGAACAATCCTGCGCAGTCCAGCAAGTTCTGTCCAGCTTCGCTCAACCCGGCCTTCAACGGTCCCGCGCACATCAATGGAAAGTGGGGAGATGGAGCCGTGACCGGCACGAAGCATATCGATGCGAACGCATTTCAGGTTGCCGGCGATTACACCTTCGGCAACGCTCCGCGGACGGCGGCCTATAACTTGTATGGCCCCGGGAACTACCAACTGGACCTCGCCGCGGTGCGTAGCTTCCCCCTGCATATCACGGAGGCGACCAGGCTGAACTTCCGGGCGGAATGGTACAACGTCACGAACCACACCCAGTTCGCGGTGGCCAGCACGGCGTTTGGCAACGCGAACTTCGGAGGGGTGACCCAGAGCAGCGGCTTGAACCGCAAAGCAGCCCAGTTCTCAGCGCGCATCGAGTTCTAGGCCGTTTCTCACCTGTTTCACGAGGCTGCCGCCCAGAACGGCAGCCTCTTTCATGTCCACACGATCCCGGGAGGAATAAATGGTGCGTATTGGATGGTTCGCGCTCACGTCGCTGATTCTGCCGGCTACGGCTCTGTTCGCTCAGGACACAAGAAGGGTGACCGAGCCCACGATCCCGCCCGCTTGCACCACGCTGCAGGCAGAACTTGCCGCAGCTCACGGCGTGCTGAGCGGCAACGATGAGCGCAAACTCGACACCGAGAGGATCCAGCGTGCCATCGATGGCTGCGATCCCGGGAAAGCGGTGGTGCTGAAGGGGCACGGCAAGCGGGATGTCTTTCTTACCGGCCCTCTCACGCTGAAATCCGGGGTCACGCTGGTCGTCGATGCGAATACCGTGCTGGCGGCCTCGCGCGATCCTCGCGTCTTCGATATCAGGCCCGGCAGTTGCGGTATTGTCAGCGAGCATGGCCACGGCTGCAAGGGGATGATCACTGCGACGAACACATCGGGCAGCGGCATCATGGGCGACGGCTCCATCGACGGCCGGGGCGGCGCGAAGTTGCTCGGCCAACAGGTCACATGGTGGGACCTTGCCCACGAAGCCAAGGTTACCGATAAGTCGCAGAGCGTTCCCTGGATGCTGATGGTGCGCGACTCGAAGGACTTCACCCTCTATCGGATCACGCTGCGCAACTCGCCCGGGTTCCATGTCTCCGTGAATCAAACCGACGGCTTCACCGCGTGGGGTGTGAAGATCATGACGCCGAAGACCGCGCGCAACACCGACGGGATCGACCCGGGTTCCTCGCGCAATGTCACGATTACGCACTGCTATATCCACGCCGGTGATGATAATGTCGCGGTGAAGTCCTCGAGCCGCGGCGGCCCGGCTTCGCACATTTCCGTTGTTCACAATCACTTCTACACCGGTCACGGCATGTCGATCGGCAGCGGTACCGATGGCGGGGTCGATCATCTGCTGGTCGACGATCTGACCATCGACGGGGCCGACAACGGCATCCGGATTAAATCCGACCGCAGCCGCGGCGGCTTAGTCGAGGATGCTGTCTACCGCGACGTCTGCATTCGCGACACGAAGAATCCCATCGTGCTGACGCCGATGTACACGACGTTCGCGGGCAACAAGCTGCCGGTCTATCGGAATATCACTCTTGAAAATGTGCACGTGCTGAGTCCAGGCGCCTATACGTTCCTCGGCCTCGATGCGCAGCACATGCTGGAGGTTACACTCGACAACGTCTTTTCCGACGCGCTCGAGCACTCCGAGATTCTGGCTGCAAATGCGAAGATCACGATCGGTCCGCACGAGGGCAATCTTCAACCAATCGGCACCAACGTCGCGGTCGAGACGTTGCCCGATGCGCAGCCGGGAACGCCGTTAGCCTGTGAAGACAAGTTCGTGCCCTTCCCATCGTTATCCGCGGCACCCGAACTGGCCGGCACGCCGGAGCCCGAGGACAAAACGCTTTATGTCGCTGCCGACGGTACGGGAGATTACTACTCCATTCAGAGAGCCGTCGACGTCGCGCCGTCCACCGGAGGAGCGCTCATCCTGGTCGCGCCCGGAACCTATCGCGAAGTTCTCACCATCGCCAAGCCGAACATCCGTCTGCGCAGCGCCAATCCTGACGCGAGCAAAACGGTCGTGGTCATGGACAAGAGCTCCGGAACCTCGGGAGGGACACTGCATTCGGCCACCGTCAACGTAACCGGCGACAACTTTTTCGCCGAGAACATCACGTTCCAGAACGACTGGAACGCGCATCACGAGCAGTTACCTGCGGGCTCCCAGGCACTGGCTTTGCTGGTGCGCGGCGACCGCGCCGTCTTTCACAATGTACGACTGCTCGGCAACCAGGACACGCTCTTCACCGGCAGCAAAGAATGCAGCGGGGAAGGGAACGCGCGCACCTGCACGCCGGCGCGACAGTATTTCTCCGACTGCTATATCGAAGGCAATGTCGATTTCATCTTCGGCGACGGCAAAACGGTGTTCGATCACTGCGAGATTCGGAGCACGCCGCACTCCGAGGGATTCATCACGGCCCAGGGCAAGAGCTATCCCGCCGAGGACTCCGGTTACGTCTTCCATGCTTGCAGGCTGACGGCGTATCCCGGTGTCGATAACGTTTACCTTGGCCGGCCGTGGCGCCCGTATGCCTCCGTCGTCTATCTGGATACGGAAATGGGAGGTCACATTCAGCGCGCCGGATGGCGCGAATGGCATCCGGGCGAGACCCATTCGCTGGATACCGCTTTCTACGCGGAAGAAGGTTCCACGGGTCCGGGCGCGCAGCCGTCGAAGCGCGATCCGCATTCGAAACAACTCACGCCGGATGAGGCCGAGAAATTCCTGCCTGCGAATTTTCTGCGCGGAAACGATGGCTGGAATCCCACGGTGGCTCGAGCCAAGTAGGGGGAAAGTCGCAGAGCTCGGAACACGCGTTTGCTGGAGCGGGCCGAAGCGTCAGGGTCCAGTAAACGTACGGTGGAGTTGAGAGGGGTGGACAGGCTAAATCACCTCAGGGGGGCGAGCCAGTCCCAGCAGTTCCGCCAAAGCCCGCAGTTCGCGACTGGAGGAATCGAGGTCGCGGCAAACCAAATTGAAGCGGGCCTCTCTTCGCCCGCCGACCGGCAGGTTCAGGGGAGCCAGTTCGCCGTTGTCGAGGTAAGGCTGGATCCGATAGAGCGGCAGCCAGCCGAAGCAAAGGCCGCTACGTACTGCCTCGATAGCTGCTGCGACGGTGTTGACGGCGAGAAATCTCTGTGACGGAATTCTCGGCTGGTGGCGTGGTTCGCCGGACGCGATGCCTTCGATATTGACGGCGAGGTTCTGAATGAGATCGGCGAGCAAGAGGCGACGTGTCTTCTGCCGCAAGGGATGATCGAATCGCGCGACGGCCTGGAGGCGGATCTCAAGAATCGGTTTGACGAAATATTCGCGCGCAATCAGCCCGGTGATGCACAGGTCGGCTCCGTGGGTAAGGAACTCGGTCGCCGATGTGAGGAACGTTGCCTGTCGAACGCGTGGATGGACATAGGGAAAGCGTCGCGCGAACTCGGTGAGAGCGGAGAAGAGCTTCTCATCGGGGTAAAGGCTGTCGACGGAGATCCGTAATTCGGATTCTGTTCCGGAGACGAGCGAGCGGGCTCTTTGCTCCAGTTGCGTGAATCCCGCGAGCAGAGGCTCAGCGTCAGCAAGAAGCGCGCGAGCGGTTTCAGTGAGGCGCGCCTTTCGCCCTTTCAACTCGAAGAGTTTGATTCCAAGCTGATCCTGCAGACGGCCGACGGCATAGCTGATCGTAGATTGGGAACGGTTCAGTTTCCTGGCGGCAGCGGAAAAGCCGCCGAGTTGGACAATGGTGTGGAGGATCTCCCATTCGTCGAGGGTGGTATTCACGCAAGGATTCTAATCGAAAAAATCGATTGTTAAAGGCCGGAAATCCGACTATTCAGTCGATATTCTTCACCATTAATATGCTCTCTGGCTTGCGCGGGGGGTTGGAAACGCTTCGTGGGGGTGCAGAATTCGCTTTCCTGTGAGAAAACGATTACTGCGGCAAATACGGTCGCACTGCGTTTTTCGCAAATACAAAAAGCACACAGCTTCGATGGAACGTGGCAGGGAGTCTTGCATGAAGAATCGAGCAGTCATCGTTGCAGCAGCGGCATTCTCGCTCGCGGGAGCTATTGGAACCACGGCAGCGCAACCGAACACACCGACTCCGCCTCAGGATCTGAAGGTCACCATCGACACGCAGCAAACGGCTCGGCCGGTCTCGCAGTACGAGTACGGCATGTTCATCGAGCACATCGGTCAGCTTATCTATCGCAGCCTGTGGTCGGAGATGCTCGACGACCGCAAGTTCTACTTCCCCATCAAACCGGAGGAAGCGGCGGCCACTGCACCGGCACAGGGGGGGCCTTTCCGTAACATGCAGATGCGCAAGTGGCATCCGGTCGGGCCCGCCGATGCCGTGGTCATGGACAGAGACCAGCCCTTCGTCGGTGACCAGAGCCCGCGCATCGCACTGGACAGTTCCACACCGCATGGCATCCGCCAGTCGGGTTTCGCCCTGGTGAAAGGCAAGAAGTATACCGGCCACATCTGGCTGCGCGGTGCGGACGCGAAGATCAAGGTTGCGTTGGTCTGGGGTGAGGGCGCGGGCGGCCGCCAGAGTGTCGCGCTCCCGGCACCCTCCGCCACATACAAAGAATTCCCGTTCAGCTTCACTGCCGGCGCAGATAGCGAAGCCGGCGCGCTCGAGGTCACCGGGACCGGGACGGGTAGTTTCCACATCGGCGCGGTCTCGCTGATGCCGGCCGAGAACATCGACGGCTTCCGTCCCGAAGTCATTGCGCAGCTGAAGCAGCTGCATTCCGGATTCTGGCGTCTGCCGGGCGGCAACTTCATCTCCGACTTCAACTGGTACGACTCGGTTGGTCCGCGCGACAAGCGCCCGCCGGACTTCGACTATGCGTGGAACGCGATGCAGAGCAATGACGTGGGCATGGATGACTTCATGACGCTCTGCAAGCTGATCGGGGTCGAGCCGTATATCACGGTGAACGCGGGTTTCGGAGATGCGCACTCCGCGGCGGATGAAGTGGAATATATGAATGACGCCACCAGCACGCCGATGGGCGCAAGGCGCGCGCGCAACGGGCATGCCGAGCCGTATCACGTTAAGTTCTGGGACATTGGCAACGAGCCCTATGGACCGTGGCAGCTGGGCCGCACCGATCTGAAGTACTACCTGCTGAAGCACAACGAATTTGCGAAAGCCATGCGAGCGGTGGATCCTTCGATCACGCTGCTGGCCTCCGCCTCGATGCCCGAAGAGGCGATCCTTGAGAACGTCGTGAACGACTGGCACATTCCCATTGACCAGGCCGGCATCTGCTCCGAGGCGGACTGGACCTGCGGATTCCTCAAGCACGACTGGGGCAACTTCGACGGCGTCACCGAGCACTGGTACACGCGCGCGGGCGTGCGCTGGGATCGCGAGCGCGCCGAGAAGGGAATCAAAATCGGCCGCCTCGAAGCCGGGCTGGTTCCCGATCAGGAGACGAACCTCGAGTGGGTGCGGCGCCCTTCGGATCGCGTGCACCTGAAGGGTGAAGAGTGGCAGGAGTACGAGCAGCGCTATCCCGAGATGAAGACGAAACACATCTTCATGTCGAATGACGAATACGCGTACACGGGTGGTCAGACAGATCTTAAGCTGGCGCTGGCCTACGCCATGGTGTTCAACGAGTTTCTGCGCGAGTCGGACTTCCTGCGCATGACCGCATTCACCATGGGCGTTTCGACGCTGGACTTCAATCAGACCGCCGCGACGCTGAACACGAACGGCCTGCTCTTCAAGCTTTACGGGGAGCATCTCGGCGCGGGATCAATCCCGGTTACGCTAACCGGCAATTCGCCGCAGCCGGCTCCCACGCAACATATTGTTGGGGACCTGCCACGGACGAGCGCCGGAAGCCCCACGTATCCGCTGGATATGTTTGCAGCGCTCAGCGCGGATCACAAATTCCTTACTCTTGCCGTGGTCAACGCGACCGACTCCGTGCAGAAGTTCGATCTGAACGTGAGCGGCTCGCACGTCACCGGCAGCGCCACGATGTGGCAGATGACCGGCAAGGATCTCGACGCCGCGAATCATGTCGGCCAGCCGCCGCAGGTGGAAGTGAAAGAGACGGCGATCGGCGAAGCGCCCAGCACTCTCACGGTGGCGCCCATCAGCATCGACATCTACCGCTTTGCCGTTACGCAGTAGAACGGAATGGAATCTTTGAAAAGGAAACCGATGCTGGTGCTGGCGGTGGCGGTGCTGGTGAACTGCGCCGCTACTTCAGCCCAGTCGACTCTTTCGCTCACCTATGACAAGCCGGCGTCCAAATGGACGGAAGCTCTGCCGATCGGCAACGGCCGTATTGGCGCGATGGTCTTCGGCGGAGTCGAAGAGGAACGCCTACAGATCAACGAAGCCACACTGTGGGGTGGTGTTCCCCATGACTACGACAATCCCGGCGCCTTCGCGCATCTGGCTGAAATCCAGCGGCTCATTTTCGAAGGCAAGCCGGAGGAGGCGGAAAAGCTTTCCGGACCGCTGATGGGCGATCCGAAGGTGCTGATGCCTTACCAGCCCTTCTGCGACTTGCGGCTGCATTTCAGCGGACAGGAGGAGCCGAGCGGCTATCGCCGCGAGCTGCGTCTCGACGATGCGACAGCAGAAACCGACTACAGCGTCGGCTCGACCACATACAGACGAGAGGCATTCGTCTCCTTTCCGGATCAGGTGCTGGTCATTCGTCTCACCGCGAATCAGCCCGGCCAGATTGGCTTTACGCTCAGCATGGATTCGCCCCAGCCGGGGGTTCGGGTGGAAAGCATTGCCAACGACGGTCTCGAGCTCACCGGCCAGATTCAGCCGCGCCAAAACTCGCCCCGCTCCTGGACCGGCTCCTGGGACCAACCCGGCATGAAATTCGCCGCGGTCCTTAAAGTAATTCCGGAGGGCGGTTCGGTGGTCGGTTCCGGAGAAGGGCTGACGATATCCGGCGCCAATGCGGTCACCATTCTTTTCAGCAATGCGACCAATTTTCGCAACTACCACGATATCGATGGCGACGCACTCGGCACGGCGCGCAAAGATCTGCAACGCGCGTCGGAACACACCTATGATGAGCTGCGGCAGCGCCACATCGACGACTTCCAGCGGCTCTTTTCCCGGGTGCATCTCCAACTCGGCGACGACCCATCGAGGGAGACGACTGATCGCCGCATCGCGAATTTTGGTGAGAGCGACGATCCGAGCCTGCTCGCGCTCTACTTCGAGTTCGGCCGCTATCTGCTCATTTCCTCCTCGCGTCCGGGTGGTCAGCCGGCGAACCTGCAGGGTATCTGGAACCAGGACCTGAACCCGGCGTGGGGCAGCAAGTGGACCACCAACATTAACCTGGAGATGAATTACTGGCAGGCAGACACCGGCGATCTCTGGGAAACAGAACAACCGCTGTGGAGCCTGATCGACGACCTGCGCGTTACAGGCGGCAAAACTGCGCAGGCGGAATACCGCAGCGAGGGATGGGTTCTCCACCACAACACCGATCTGTGGCGCGCGACCGCGCCGGTCGACGGCTCGTGGGGCATCTGGCCGATGGGCGAAGCGTGGCTCGCCAACCAGATGTGGGACCACTACACATTCAGCGACGACCGGGAGTTTCTCCGGAGCCAGGCTTATCCCGCGATGAAGGGGGCGGCGCAATTCGTTCTCGGCTTCCTGGTGGAAGCACCTGCCGGTACGCGGTTCGCGGGACGCCTCGTCACTAACCCGTCTACTTCGCCGGAAAACCACTACATCCTGAACGGTAAGCCCGTCGGCTTAACCTACGCGGCGACGATGGACCTGGAGTTGATCCGGGAACTCTTTGAAAACTGCCGCCGGGCTGCGGAGATTCTCGGTACGGACGCCGCTTTCCGGGCGCAGCTGGAGAAGACCGAACAGCGTTTGCCGCCGCTGCAGATCGGCGCACGCGGGCAGTTACAGGAATGGATCGAAGACTACCAGGAAGCGGAGCCGCACCATCGGCACAGTTCGCATCTTTGGTCTCTCTATCCCGGTCATGACATCAGCCTGGCGGCGACTCCAAAAATCGCAGCTGCGGCGGAGAAAACGCTGGAGCTGCGCGGCGACGGTGAAACCGGATGGTCGCACGCGTGGCGAGCCGCGTTGTGGGCACGCCTGCACAATCCGGAGCAGGCGTACGACAATCTCAAACTCCTGATCACCAAGAACACGCTGCCCGACATGTTCGATCTCTGCCCGCCTTTTCAGATTGATGGCAACCTTGGCGGACCGGCAGCCATTACCGAGATGCTGGTACAGAGCACCGATAGCGAAATCACCATCCTGCCGGCGCTGCCCTCCCAATGGCCCAGTGGGAGTCTTAAGGGAGTCCGCGTGCGTGGCGGCGGGAAGCTCGACATCGTGTGGAAGGACGGACGCCTGACGCAACTGCGGCTGCAGGCGGATCATGCCGTAAGGTACCGGGTTATTTATGGAGAACGGTCGGTGCCGGTGCAGATTCATCCTGGCGCAGCAGTGGAGATGGATGCGTCCCTCCACAGGACGAGTCACTGATTTCACCGGTGAATGTGTTGTGTGGCAAGAATTGAGAATTGTTCAACGAGGATACCGATGATGACGACGAGAAAATTTTGTGACCTTATGACGCTGTTTGTCTCCGCTGCGATCGCGCTTCCGCTCTGCGCGCAGGTACAAACCAACGTCCCGGCGGTCATTCCTGGTGCCAAGCCTGTCACCGTCGAGCACATCAAGGTGCACTCGCCGGCAATTGAAGGCAACCTCGAAGGTGAATCCGCCGACCGCGACGTGATCGTCTTTCTGCCGCCGAGCTACAACACGGACAGGCATCGCCGCTATCCTGTCGTCTACGCACTGCACGGCTACTCTATCGGAGCCGAGCAGTGGACCCACGAGATCCACGTGCCGCAGACGATCGAGGGCGCCTTTGCCCAGGGCGCGAAGGAGATGATCGTCGTCCTGCCCGACTCGAAGACCGCCTACAACGGATCGATGTATTCGAGTTCCGCAACCACGGGCGACTTTGAGAAGTTCATCTACCACGACCTCGTCGCATACATCGATGCGCATTACCGCACTATCCCGGAGCGCATGAGCCGCGGCCTGGTCGGACACTCGATGGGCGGCTACGGCGCCACCCGCATCGGCATGAAGCACTCCGACGTTTTCGGCAGCCTCTACGTCATGAGCCCCTGCTGCATGTCGCCACGGCCGGCCGGGCCGCCGCCCGGCATGGACGCGAGCAAGTACGAAGCAGCCGAAAAGGAGTTCGAAGCGAAGGTTGCTGCCATGAAGTCCGCTTCCGACTCTGCCGATATGCCCTTCTTCCAGCGTGCTCAGTTGGCCACAGCCGCGGCATGGTCGCCCGATCCGAAGAATCCCCCGCTCTATCTCGATCTGCCGATGAAGGACGGCGTTCCCCAGCCTGACGTTCTCGCGAAATGGACTGCTAACGCGCCGCTTGCTTTCATCGACCAGTACATCGACAACCTGAAGGAGTACCACGCGATCGCGGAAGATGTGGGCGATCAGGACGGTCTCCGCTTCGACACGCAGAAGCTGCACGAAATTCTTGACAGCTACGGCATTAAAAACAGCTTCGAGATGTATCACGGGACGCATACGAGCGCCGTCGCGGATCGCTTCCAGAACCATGTGATGCCGTTCTTCAGCCAGAACCTGTGCGCAACGGCGAATTGCAGATGATCGCAGCGCCTTGTCAGGCTGGCCCACCGGAAGCACGGTAGACCGCCGGGATCTCTTCTTCAGAAAGAAGGCTACGCATGAGACAGTTCAGATCCATGATTGTGGCAACGGTGGCCTGCGGTGCAGCGATGGTGGCGGGGGCGCAGACCAGGGCCACCTGCTCCGATCTCGCCAGCCTCAAAATCGATGGCGTGGAGATCACGGGGGCCACGGAGGTCCCGGCGAACGCGCCGCTTCCGTCCTCGTATCCGCATTATGCGGGCTTACTGCCCGCGCATTGCCGCGTGGAAGGGACGATGCACCGGCGCAAGGGGGTTGACGGCATCGAGTACGGCATCGGATTTGCGGTGGCGCTGCCCGAGAAGGATGCGTGGAACGGCGACTTCATGATGCAGGGCGGAGGCGGCGGTAACGGTGTGGTGAACTACCCTGCCGGGGCATCGTACAGCGGTGACAAGTCTGCCCTCGAGCGCGGATTTGCGGTGGCCAGCACCGACACGGGACACAAGGCGCGCACCGGCGGGTTCGATTTTTCGTTCATGCGCGATCAGCAGGCGTTTCTTGACTTCGCCTATCAGGCCAACGCTGAAGTGGCCGGCGTGGCGAAGCAGATTATCTCTCACTACTACGCCAGGCCTGCGTCGCACGCATATTTCGTCGGCTGCTCGACCGGGGGGCGCGAAGGCATGATTTTGTCGCAGCGATTTCCCACCGTGTTCAACGGCATTGTGGTTGGCGATCCGGCGATGCGCACCGGCCTCTCCAATCTTGCGATTGGCCAGTGGATTCCGGTTGCGTACAACCAGGCCGCGCCGAAGGACGCATCGGGTAAGCCGGAGATCGACAAGCTCTTCACCGACGCGGATCGCAAGCTTTTTATGGACGCGCTGATGAAGAAATGCGACGCGCTCGATGGGGTGAAGGACGGAATGATCCTCGATCCTCTCGGCTGCCATTTCGACCCGGAGGAGATCGCCTGCAAGGCGGGCCAAAGCGAAGGCTGCATGGCACCGGAGAAGGTGGCCGCCATCAAAAAGGCCTTCGCGGGACCGAAGAACGCTTACGGGACGCAGGTGTACCCCGGCTTTCTTTATGACGCCGGGATCGCGGCCTCTGGTCCGCTGCCTGGTTTGCTGAGCCCGCACTCAAGGGGTCTGTTCGGGCCGCTCACGACGGCGACGTCTCTGGACGTGGACAAGGCGGCGCTCCACGCCTCCGATCCGCTGGTGGAGCCGGCCTCGACCAACCTGTCGACGTTCTCGGGCGACGGCGGCAAGCTGATCTTCTTTCATGGCGGCAGCGATCCCTGGTTCTCGCCGCTCGACACGTTCGATTATTACCAGTCGCTGGCTGCTACTAATGGCGGAGCGGAACAGGTCGAAACGTGGAGCCGGTTCTTCTTCGTGCCGGGCATGAGCCATTGCGGCGGGGGCCCCTCGCTGGACTACTTCGATATGCTGGGCGCGCTGGTGAACTGGGTGGAAAATGGAACGGCGCCGGAGTCGGTGATCGCCACCGGGAAAGCATTCCCGGGACGCAGCCGGCCGCTGTGCGCTTATCCCAAACATGCGCAGTACAGCGGACACGGAGATGCGGAGGACGCAGCAAACTTTGTGTGCCGCCAGAGCAACGCGAAGGAGAAGTGAGTTGACGAAGCGTGGATACGTTTTTGCTGCGGCCGCTGTGGCCGGCATCCTGCTTTCAGGCAGCACCGTCTTTGCTCAGAACGTTCCCCCTCCGTTTCCGGTTGCGCCGCCGGCGAACGCTCCGCTGCCCTTCGTCAGTCCGCTCTTCGGCGATAACATGGTGCTCCAACGCGGCAAGCCCGATACGATCTGGGGCTGGTCGAAACCCGGCGACACGGTGCGTGTCCAGATCGGCGACCGGAGCGCCACCGGCACAGCCGGCGCGGACGACCGCTGGGAGGTGAAGATCGATCCCCCTGTAGCCGGTGGTCCTTACACTGTCACCATCTCCGGTCCGCAGACGGTCGAACTGCACAACGTGCTGGTGGGCGATGTCTGGCTGTGCGGCGGCCAGTCCAACATGGAACTGCCGCTGCGCTTCACGGCGGATGCCGAGGAAGTGGCGAAGGCAGCGAACGATCCCGAGATTCGTTACTTTACGGTGGCCGGCCGTCCGGCGTACCAGCACACCGACCTGATCGGCGGGTCGTGGCGCGTGGTCTCGCCGCAGACAGCGGACTGGGTATCGGCGGTCGCGTTCTATTTTGCGCGCAAGGTGCAGCAGGAAACTCACATTCCGATTGGCCTGGTCGTCGATGCGGTCGGAGGAACGCCGGCCGAAGCGTGGACCAGCGCCGCCGCGCTTCGTCCCATGGGCGATTTTGATGTTCCACTCGCCGAGCTCCAGGGCCTCGCCGACTCCGGGGCGCCGGCCTACGGGAACTACATCATGCACTGGTATGACGAGTACGACATTGGGCTCAAGGGAAAATGGTTTGCTCCGGATCTTAATGACTCGGCATGGAAATCTGTGCGGGTCCCCGGCGGTTTCGCCGAAGTGGGAGTGCCTGAAACCCCGGCGGTGGTCTGGTTCCGCAGAGAGATCACGTTGCCGGACCCGCTCCCGGCGGGACGCGCGGCGCTCCATCTCGGCGAGATCGAGCGCATGGATACGGTCTACGTCAACGGAACCGATGTGGGCGGGAGCGCCTGGGTGGAGAACCCGCGCGTGTATTTTCTTCGCGCCGGCGTGCTGAAGCCTGGAAAGAATCTGATCGCGATCCGGGTTTTCAAAACCAAGCCGGCGGGCGGGTTTCTTGGAAAACGGGACGAACTGCACCTTGCGCTCGGCGATCAGAACATCCCGCTGTCCGGTGAGTGGAAAGCCAGGCTTAGCGTGGATGCCCGTCCACCGCACCCGATGCCCATCGGCTTCGAGAACTGGCCGGTGATCCCCACGGTTCTCTACAAGGGGATGCTGGAGCCGATCGTCCCGCTCTCCATCTCGGGAGCCACCTGGTACCAGGGCGAGCAGAATTCGCCGCGCGGTTACCAATACCGCAAACTGCTGCCGGTCATGATCGCCGACTGGCGGAGGGCCTTCGGTCAGGGAGATTTTCCCTTCTACATCGTCAGCCTGCCGGCGTTTGGCCCCCGCAGCGCCACGCCCATCGACGATGCCTGGGCGGACACGCGGGAGTCGCAGGCCATTGCGGCCGCAACCGTTCCCAACTCCTGCCTCGCGGTGACGATTGACACCGGGGACCCGGACAGCCTCCATCCGAAGGAGAAGGAGCCGGTGGGCGATCGCCTAGCGTTTTGCGCACTGGCGAAGTACTACCACCAGCATGTGGTGGATTCAGGGCCGACGCTGAAGTCGGTTCACCGGAAGCGCGGCGTCATCGTGTTGCATTTCGCGCACGCGGATGGCGGCCTGGTGGTCAAGGGAGACAAGCTCGGCGAATTCTCTATTGCCGGCGATGACCGTAAGTGGCACTGGGCGGATGCGCGGATCCAAGGTAATACCGTGACCGTCTCGTCGCCGTCGGTGCCGCATCCGACGCAGGTGCGGTATGCGTGGCAGTCGAATCCCGAGGCTACGCTGTTCAACGGCGCAGGCCTGCCTGCCGGCCCTTTCAGGACCGACGACTGGCCTGAAATGACGCAGGACGCGCGGCCTTACTGAGGGCGGGAGATCAGGGCTCGGAACGGTGCAACCTGCCGCGCTGGCCGCACCCGGCGCTCCGAAGGGCGAGTCTTCGGCTGAAGGCAGCGCGGAATTCAGGCACACGGCAGCTCAATCCGAAATGACGTCCGGAACCCGGCGGGCAGGTTCTGCGTTTCGACCCAGATGTGGCCGCCGCTTTTTTCGATGAGGTCTTTGGAGACCCAGAGGCCGATGCCCGTACCGACATCCGCCTTCGTCGTAAAAAACGGATCGAAGATGCGCGCCAGGTTTTCCGGCGGGATGCCATGGCCGTTGTCGAGGATCGAAATGGTTGCGAGATTGCCGGAGCAACTCGCTTCGATGCGGATCTGTCCGCCGGAATCTGGCAGTGCGTCGCAGGCATTGGAGACGATATTGGTGAGAATCTGGCGAAAATCGTCCGCAGGGATGGGCAGGCTGAACTCATGGATCGGGACAACGCAGATCTCAGCATCGCGGGCGGCGCAGCGTGGCTGGAACATCGCGACAACGGAGTCGATGGTCTCCGCGACATTGACGGGTCCGGGTGAGGAGCGGGAACGCACGAAGGTGAGGGTGCGGCGGGCGATAGCGCCGAGGCGCGCCAATTCCTGATCGGCGCGCCGCAGATACTCGCTTGTCTCCGCGGAGAGGCCGGTGTCCGATTTGGCCAGATAGATGAGGTTGGTGACCGCCTCGA
Organism: uncultured Acidobacteriaceae bacterium; assembly: GCA_963796895.1. GTDB lineage: Bacteria > Acidobacteriota > Terriglobia > Terriglobales > Acidobacteriaceae > Palsa-343. The sequence goes on along the minus strand of CAWCNN010000005.1, from coordinate 69,492 downwards.
GGGGATTGTTGACCTCGTGGGCAATGGTGGCCGAAAGGCGGCCGATAGCAGCCAGTTTCTCGGACCGAACCAGCGCCGACTCGGCGTTCTTGCGGTCGGTAATGTCGATGGTGACGCCGTGCCAGATCTTCGGGTTGGCTGCGGAGGGGGTGCCGCGGGTCTCGAGCCAGTGCAGTTCGCCGTTGGGCCAGCGGATGCGGAATTCGGCTCGGAAACTCTGACCGACCGAGGTGGCGGCCTGGACGGTGCGGAGAACGCGGTCTCGATCTTCTTCAATGATGAAGTTGGTCCAGTCATTTGAATCGGAGGTTTCAGAGAAGGGGCGGCCAAAAATCTCGGCGCCACCTTCTGCCCACTCGATGCGGCCCTCTTCGGCGTTGTGCATCCAGGCGGCGAAGCGGCTCGCGTGTTGGGCTTCTACGAGGGCGTTGGTGCGGGTCTGGAGCGAAACGAGAGCGGACCGCAGATCGGCGCTGGTGACGCGCTGGCGGTCGCAAAGGAATGCAATGAGCGTGCCGATGGCGAGAATGACGATGGTGTAGAGGAGCGACTGCGGATGTACCGAGAACAGGGTATGGTTCGCAAGGGCGAGGTGATTGAAGAAGAGAGCGGTGAGAGCAACGGAGAGCAGGCCAGGGCCCAGTCCGGTAAAGACGGTGATGGCGGCGACAAAGACAAAGCTGAGGGCGAGCGGCGTGCCGTGCAGGGCGGGCGTGCGGATGCTGAAAACGATGCCGAGCCAGGGAAGGATAATGGCGGCGAGGTAGCCGGAGATTTGTATGAGCAGGCGAGATCGGCGGGATGCGCCGGAGCGAGCGGGGGTGGTCAAAATTGCTGCCTCGTGCAACGGATCGCTTGCCGGGGGACTGGGTCGAGCTGGGGGTCCGGCCGCGATGTGATGACAGGATACACAAGCGAACCGGAAGCGCGACGGAAGCTGCGTAACCAGAACCAGTTAGCTAAATCTGAATCGCGAAAGGGCAATTTGGGGCGGGGGAAAGGCCCGGGTCGAGGAGCCACGGAGGCACAAGGGAAGGCTGCGCCCGGAAAATGCGAAATCTTTGTTAAACTGGAGATTCGCAAATTCCTCAGAGAAACGAGTTGAGTCATGTCGATTCACCCAGTGATGCAGCGCCTTGCCGATAAGCTGAACCGCACCGACCTGCCCACCTTTGTGGCGGGTGACACCGTGCGCGTGCAGGTGCGGATTAAAGAAGGCGATAAGGAGCGGTTGCAGGCGTTCGAAGGCGTAGTGATCGCCAAAAAGAACGGGCCGCAGGGCAGCTTTACGGTGCGGAAGATGAGCTTCGGCCAGGGCGTGGAGAGGATCTTCCCGTTTAACAGCAAGGTGATCGACAAGATCGAGAAGGTGCGGTCGTCGAAGGTACGGCGGGCGCGGCTCTTCTACCTGCGCGCGCTGCGCGGCAAGGCGGCGCGGCTGAAGGAAGTCGATACCAGGTAGGGTTGAGAAGAAGCCGGGAGCTGGGAGCCGGTAGAACGACCTGAAATGACGACGCCCTGGCCAGTGACGGCTGGGGCGTTCGTGTGTGGGGTAGCTGAAAAGCCGTCAGCTGAAGTCCGGTCAGCCAAAGACGTGCGGGTAAAGTCCGGGTCGCGGTCAGGCCGGCTGGGCAGGGGCGCGGGTGAGCCAGGATTTCATGGTGTTGGCGTCGACGAGGCCGGCCTGTTGAAAGGCGAGGTTGCCGCCGCTGAAGACGGCGAAATTGGGGATGCCCTGCACGTTGTAGCGCGCGGCGAGTTCCGGGTGCAGCTCCGTATCGACCTTGAGGACGACGGCGCTGCCGGCGAGGTCGCGGGCCGTTTGGGCGACATGGGGCGCCGCCATGCGGCAGGGTCCGCACCAGGCAGCCCAGAAATCGACGAGGACGGGGACGCGGGCATCGCGAATGATTTCGTCGAACTCAGCGGGGCCGACAGCGATCGGTTCGGCAACGGGCGGCAGGGGATTCCTGCAATTACCGCAGCGGCCGGTGTCGGCGAGATGGCGCGCAGGGATGCGGTTGGTCTTGCCGCAGTGGGTGCAGGTGCGCAGGATGGGCATAGCGGGCTCCCGATAGCTTCAGTATATGGATGCGGTTTGGGGAGCGTTGGAATCAAGAGCAGAGGGCCGAAAGGCCCAGATCAGGGACCGGATTTCCACGGGCAATTTTCGGGGCGAGGGCGATAGACTCGGCCTATGGGGAGCGCGGGCGGGTCGGTCAAAGAGGCTGAGGACGAAGAGGCCCAGGGCGAGCTGATTGCTCGACGGGGAAGGAAGCGACTTCCCGACGATGAGGTGTGCGCAGCGACGCGGAAGATGCGGATGCTGCGGTCGCTGGCCTGCGGGAACAGATACGAAAGGCTGGCACGAGCGACCGGTGCGACGGCGATTGCGGGCGTGGATGAGGTTGGGCGCGGCGCGTTGTTCGGGCCGGTTGTTGCGGGAGCGGTGATTCTGCCGGCGGATACACGGATACGCGGATTACGGGATTCGAAACAACTGGCGGTAGAGGATCGCGAGCGTCTGGAAGTGGTCGTGCGCCAGCGGGCGATTGCGATTGCGATCGAGGAAGTGGACGCGGAGACGATTGATCGGGTGAACATCTACCAGGCGAGCCGGATGGCAATGGCGGCGGCGGTGATGAAGCTCGATCCACAGCCGGATCATCTGCTGATCGATGCGCTGCTGCTGGATCTTCCGCATGCGCAGACGAAGATTATCTACGGGGATTCGCTGAGCATTTCGATTGCGGCGGCTTCGGTGGTGGCGAAGGTTTATCGCGACCGGCGGATGTGCGAGCTGGACGGGGAGTATCCGGGGTATGGACTGGCTTCGCATAAAGGGTACGCAACGCCGGAGCATCGGGAGGCGCTGAAGAATCTTGGACCGTCGGTGCTGCATCGAAAGAGTTTCATGCCCGTGGCGCAGGCAGAATTGCCGTGGGATGAATTTGAGATTGAAGAGGGTCCGGAGGCTGAGGTCGGCGGTTCCGGAAAGCTGAACGCAGGTCCTTCGACTCCGCGCCTTGCGGCGCTGCGCTCAGGATGACAGCTCTGATATGCCCCATCGACTCCTCGTTGTAACGGCGCATCCTGACGATGAAAGCGGCGGCTTTGGCGGCGCGCTGATGCAGGCTCAACAGGCGGGTGCGGAGACGTTCGTGCTGTGTTTTACGGATGGGCAGGCAGGGCATTTTCGCAAAGGCGCGGCCGATGACGAAGAACTGGGAAAGCTGCGGCGCGCCGAGATGGATGCGGCGTCGGCGGTGCTGGGGGTGACGCACCATGAAGTGCTGGAGTATCCGGATGGCGAACTGGTGCAGCAGAGTTTTCAGGAATTGACCGGCGTGGTGGTGGAGCGAATCCGGCGCTGGCGTCCGCAGGTGGTGCTGACGTTCGGCAGCGATGGCGGGGTGAATCTGCATCGGGATCACACGACGGTGTCGGGGGTGGCGACGGCGGCGTTTCACTGGGCGGCGCGGGCGGAGATGTTCACCGAGGCGGGTGCGGCGTACGCTCCGCAGAAACTGTATTGGGTGAGCACACCGTTTGTGAGTGTGCGGGATCGGCCGGAGCTGACGAAAGGAGCGGCGACCGTGCCGTGGTCGCTGACGCTGGAACTGGGCGATCTGGCGGATCGGAAGCTGGAGGCGTTTCGGAAGCATTCGTCGCAGCAGGGCGTGCTGGAGCGGGTAGGCGACCAGGTGCGCAATGTGATGAAGACGGAGCGCTATCTGCTCGTGGCGAAGCGGGGCATCGGTCCGGTGGCAGGGGATACCGGGATCTGGGCGGGGATCGAGGAAAGCGAGTAGGGCGTTGAGTTCAGGTCGGCGGTAAAGATCACGCGGTGTAACCACGATCAAGTGACGGTGGTTTCGCGTGAAGGCAGAAGAGGGGTTCCGAAAAGGCGCATCTCCTGATAAAGAGGAGGAGAGGCACTCATGACGGAATCGAGCACGGAGCAGGTGATCCGCACTGGGTTATATGGTTTCACCCTTCTGAACCACCCCCGATTCAACAAAGGCACGGCGTTCACCGAGAGCGAGCGGGATGCGTTCGATCTGCACGGGCTGCTGCCCCCGCATGTGGGGACGCTGGAGGAGCAGATTGCGCGGCGGCAGAAGGCGTTCGACACGTACGAGACTCCGTTTGAGAAGTACACCTTCATGCGCGATCTGCAGGACATCAACGAGACGCTGTTCTACGCGCTGATTCTGTCGGACGTGAAGAAGTTCATGCCGATTGTGTACACGCCGACGGTCGGGGAGGGGTGCCAGCGGTTCAGCGAGATCTGGCGGAAGCCGCGCGGGCTGTTTTTGAGTTACACGAACAAGGACAGGATCGAGAAGATTTTGTCGCACAAGCGCTACGACAACGTAAAGGCGATTGTGGTGAGCGACGGCGAGCGCATCCTGGGGTTGGGCGATCAGGGCGCGGGCGGGATGGGGATTCCGATCGGGAAGATGGCACTGTATACGGCGCTGGGCGGTTTACATCACGAGTATTGTTTGCCGGTGCTGCTGGATGTGGGGACGGATAACGAGGAGCGACTGGCGAATCCGATCTACATTGGGTGGCGGAATAAGCGGGTTCGCGGACCGGCCTACGACGAGTTTATCGAGACCTTTGTGCGCGCGGTGGAGAAGCGGTGGCCGCATGTGCTGCTGCAGTGGGAGGATTTTGCGGGCTCGAATGCGGCACGGTTGCTGGCGAAGTATCGGGACCGGTTGTGCACTTTTAACGACGACATTCAGGGGACGGCGGCGGTGGTACTGGCGACGGTGCTGGCGGCGGTGAAGGCGGCAGGGACGAAGCTGGCCGATCAGCGGATCGCGATTCTGGGGTTCGGCTCGGCGGGCATCGGGATTGCGAACCTACTGGTGAAGGCACTGATGGAAGAAGGCCTGAGCGAGGCCGAGGCGAAGGCGCGGATTTATGCGCTGGGACGGCCTGGGCTGTTGGTGGAGGGTGCGGAGGGGATTCATCCGGAGCAGACGGATTTTGTACATGCGCGCGAAGATGTTGCAGGCTGGCAGGTGGCCGACGGGAAGAAGATCGGCCTCGAAGAAGTCGTGCGGAACGGGAAGATCACGGTGCTGATCGGCGTGGCAGGAAAGGCCGGGATGTTTACCGAGGACGCGGTGCGCGCGATGGCGAAGAATGCGGAGCGCCCGATCATCTTTCCACTGTCGAACCCAACTTCGAAGAGCGAAGCGACGCCGGCGGACCTGCTGCGGTGGACCGACGGCAAAGCGCTGATCGGGACCGGCAGCCCGTTCGAGCCGGTGAAGGTGGGGGATCGGGAGATCTGTATCGATCAGACGAACAATTCCTATATCTTCCCGGGGCTGGCGCTGGGGATTGTGGCGGCAAAGGCGCGGCGCGTGACAGATGCGATGTTCATGACGGCGGCGCGGGTACTGGCCCGGTTGTCGCCGGTGGAAACGAATCGGAATGCGAGCCTGCTGCCGCCGGTGGCGGATTCGCGCAAGCTCGGCCGGGTGATTGCGGTGGCCGTGGCGCGGGAGGCGATCGCGGAGGGGCTGTCGGATTTGAGGGAGAGCGATGTGGAAGCGGCGGTGGACGCGAATGTTTGGGAGCCGGTGTATCGGAGGTATGTGCGGGAGGGATGAAAGAGCTTTTAGCTGTTAGCTCTTAGCCTTTAGCTTACTTCCTATGGAGCACACTGGATGGAAGATATTGAGGGTTTCATCGCTGGTAGCGAGAAGCTGACCAAAATTTTTGGATATTGGCCGACGTTCCACGACGCAGAGGTTCCGGAGCTTCATCTGGATCGAGGCGATGTCCGGCCCGATGACGGCGTGTACAAATTTCCAATTCTTACTCTGCAGATCCATGTTTTCGAGATGACGAGAGAGGTTGATTCTCGCGGATACTTTGTCCTCCAACATCACACTCTGACAACTCTGAGGTTCAGTGACGTCCAGGATCTACAGATGCACGGGTTCAATCATCAGAACGCGATCATGGAGTTAATCATCGTTCGCAAGACGCGGGAGCAGGGACCATCTCCGTACTTCGAGGTGACAGTCGACCCTGCCTTCGGGATGGGTGCATCTTTTACCTCTCTTGGCATAGAAGTTGTCGATGCGATCCCATGCACTCCAGATGGAGTTGCCCTCGGGCCGGCCCCGGGTCCTGACTGAAGACAGCGCTTAATCCCAACCTGCTTGTGCCACAATCGGCGCTATCGCATTTCCGCTTGCTGGTGCTTCAGCTCGGCCTCGAATTCCTTTTCTTTGTCGGCGACGGCTTTTTGATAACCCTGCGGGTCGATCCAGACGGATGGGCCCGCGCCGGATTTAATGCGCGCGAGCTTCGAGAGCATGTCGAAGTAGCCGCCGTGGGCTCCTAAGAACACATCGCAGGGAAGGCTTTTTAGGACTGCGAAGGTCTTGCGGTAATCCGCGGCCATGTTTGGATACGAAGCCGGGTGGCCAGGGCGATCGACGAGGCGGAATCCGGGATTGACGTTCCAGCTGCCGACGATCACGACGTTAACCATTCTCCCCTGATCGGGCGTGCGCAGGGTCCAGGTGGTGCAGCCGCGGGTGTGGCCTGGAGTTTTGTGCGCGACCAGCACGACGCCGCCGAGCTCGACGCGGTCGCCATCGTGGAGGATGCGATCGACGTGGGCGGGGGGATAGAGGTCATGGGGATAGAAGAAATCCTTTGCGCCGCCGCTCTCGACGACGGGAACGTCGGCGTCCATGACCATGTATTTCGCATGAGTCATGCGAAGGATGGCGGCGCTGCCGGCGTCGTGATCCCAGTGGGCGTGGCTGATGAGCAGGATGCGGATGTCGGAGAAATGGAAACCGAGTTGCTCGACACTTTTGCGAATGAGGGCGGGGGAGCTTTCGAGGCTCGAGTTGATGAGGATGTCGCCGGCGGGCGTGACGATGAGGTACGAGGCGAGGTCGCGGCTGCCGACGTAGTAGAGGTGGTCGGCGATCTGGAAGGGGGCGATGGGGGTGGTCCACTCGGGAGATTCGATGGAATGGACGGCTGCATGGAGGTGGGATGGAGCCAGCGCGAGAAATGCGAACAACAGCACTGAGCAAAATCGCATGCGGTTCTTCTCTCCTTTTCCGTTGTCCCGCCCCGGCGGGACCGCTTCGCGAAGGTACTCCATCATTCGGTCAGGTCGTTAATGGGATGAGCAGGTTTTTCGGCCGGTGTCGGCGACGGAGGCGATGAGCCACTGGCCGTTCTGACGCACGAGATTGAACAGGTCGGTGCCGCAGTGGTCGACTTTGCCGTCGACGGTAAAGACGAACGGAGCCCAGACGAGAGCGAGATCGTGATCGATGCGAACGAGGGGATCGTGAATGCGCTCCTCGATGCGTGTGGTTCCGGGATGAGCCAGGTGCGCGGCGAAATCGTCGAAGGTCATGCGGACGGGCTTACCGTCGCGCATCAGAACCATGGAGCCACCGGGCAGCAGGGGGGCGCGGATCGCGGCGGGGTCGCGGTGCGCCATGCCGTCGAAGAGGGCCTGCACGGGCTCGAGGACGGCCTGTTCTGCTGGAGTGGCGGCGTGTGCCGCGAGGGGCAGGAGAAATGCGAGGGGGAAGAGGCGGAGACGAAGGAAGACTTTCTTCATGGCGGTTAATCACTCTTTCCGTTGACGCGGCGTTTTGCTTTGATGAGGACGTCGTCGGCTTCGGGGTGGTCGTTCCAGAAGTCGAGGCGGACACGGCCGTCGGAGAGTTGGGAAACGGTGGCGGGTTCGGCGCTGGCGGTGACGTACCAGCCGGAGGGGAGGACGACGGCGTTGCGGGCTCGGCCGAGGCTGCGATCGAAGACGAGGGTGTCGCCATCGAGGCGGTAGCTGACGGGGGCGGTGTAGGTTTCTGCGATGCGGAGGCGGAGCGACTGACCGGGTTGGATGGCGGGGAAGGGGATGACGACGACGTGGTCTTTGGAGTCGACGGTTTCTCCGGTGTCAATCTTCGAAGCAATGAGCTGGGCACCGGTCATGTCTTCGGTCTTGAGTTGTTCGCCGGTGTCGAGGATGTAGGCGGAGGGGCGGGTGGCGACGCTGCCGGTACGGACGACGTTGGCGTAGCCGTCGATGCCGGGTCGAGACTCGGTGTAGTCGTGGTAGAGGCTGAAGGCGTGGGTCTCAGGCTGCTGGAGGAAGTAGACGATGTCGCGGTCCTGGTGAGCGCGCTCGGAGAGGCGGGCTTGTTCGGGCTCGCCTTCGAAGGGGGATTCCCAACTGCGCCGATCGGTGAGCGGTTGGGGCTGGGCGGTGGGGCCGGTTGGCGCGTCTTTGACGGCGCGGAGGACGAGTGGGGCGATGCCCGAGCCGGCGTGGAGGAAGCTGATCGCGATGCGCCCATCGGGCTCGGTGCGGATTTGTGACGGCACGGAGAGGCTGACGACTTCATAACCCGGCGGCAGAACGACTTTGTTGCGGCGGATCCCGAGGGGGCGGTCGAAGACGATGGCGTTGCCGTCGGTGTAGTAGCTCTTCGGATCTTTGTAGGTTTTGACGATGATGACGCGGCCCTGACCGTGGGGCGGGACGGGGCGGGCGAGGGTGACTTTGATGTAGTCCATGGCGGAGTCGGCGTCGGCCATGAGGGGATCTTTTCGGGCGTCGGCGCCGCTGACGACATCGAAGTGGAGAGGCCGACCGGTCATTGCGTCGTAGACGCTTTCGTCGCTGGCGACGCTGCCTTTGCGGATCGGGTTATAGAAGATTGCGGCGCCAGCGGTGGTGGCGGTGACTTCATACCAGATTTTGAAGCTCGATGATTCGGGGGCGAGGAGTTCGTAGCGAGTGTACTCATCGGTTTCGGTTTGGACTCCGGAGGAGGAGGGGAGAACCACGGGGTCGCTGGTTTGTGGGGTTTGAGCGACGAGGCCGGGCGTCGCCGGAACGAGAAGGGCGGCTGCGAGTAAAGCGGCGAAGGCAGGGCGGATGGGCATGGAGACGAGGATACGGGAAGGGCCGCGAGAGGCCAAGGGGAGCTGCGCTTGACAAATGGAAACCTTCTGGTTACAGTTTGTGCGTAACCATATGGTTTCCATGCGACAGCACAGGCAGCGCGACGCGGTGTTTCGGGCGCTGGCGGATCCGACGCGGCGGGAGATTCTGGGTATCCTGCGCAGCGGGCGCCAGACGGTGGGTGGGATTGCGGGGAATTTCCGGATGAGCCGGCCGGCGATCTCCAAACATATCCATCAATTGCACCGGGCCGGGCTGGTGGAGACGCGCAGCGAGGGGACGACGACCGTGTGCACGCTCAACGCAAAGCCGCTTCGGGAGGTCGGGACGTGGTTGCAGGGTTATGAGGCGTTCTGGACCGCGTCGCTCGAGAACCTGAAGAAATATCTGGAGGAGAAGTGATGACGATGGCGGCGATGACGACCGATGCACTGGTGCAGGAGATCACGATTGTGGCGCCAGCGGAGCGTATTTTTGCAGCGCTGACGCGGCCGGAGGAATTGGTGCGCTGGTGGACGGTGGAGGGAAAAGTCCGGACGCTGGCCGCCGAGTGCGATGTGCGGCCGGGCGGCGCGTGGTGGATGCAGGTGGAGGGGAACTGCTCGCCTGTTGGGCCGGTCCACACGGTGTCCGGGATGTATCGGAGAGTGGAACCGCCGCGCCTTCTGGAGTTCACGTGGAACCGCGAGGGGGAGGACTATCCGGAGAGCCTGGTGCGGTGGGATCTGGAAGAGAAGGATGGGATCACCCGGGTGCGGGTGACGCACTCCGGGCTGATGAGCGAGGAGATGCGACAGCGCAACAACGGATGGTCGCTGATTGTGCAATTGCTGGAAGCGTATATCGAAGGGCACCGGTAGGAGCAGGGCCGCGCCACATTGCGGCCCTTGTGCCTTTCAGGCCGCAGGAGCTTCTACGCTGATTTTGCGGCGAGCGCTTCGCAGTGTTGTTTCAGGCTGCGGGCTTCAGTCTTCACGTATTCCGCGATGAGTTTGGAATAGAGGCTGCCCGCAAGAGCGCCCATCAGACCTTTGGTGGCGAAGGCGAGTTCGACTTCGGTGCCGGAGCCGTCGAAGGCGGTGAGGCGATGCTCGGCGATCATGGTCGCGCCCGGGGATTTCTGGACCCAGGTGAAAGCCTCATGCGGGATGCGTTCGGTGACTTCGTAAACCCCAGGGCGGATTTTGGGCTGGGTGACACGATATTTCGCGCCGACTTTAAACCCCTCCCGCGTCACGGGCTCCACGCTCAGCACGGTGGGCGTCCAGGTGGGCCAGCGTTCGACGTCAGCGAGGACCTGCCAGATGGCGGTTGGACTGGCTTTGATGATGACGCGTTCGACGGTCTGCATACGGACTCCTCAGGACGGTATGGGGCCCACACGGGCTTAGACCGGAATACGCAGGATCGGTTAGGGAAGTTCCGTGGGGCAGCTGGTAGCCGGTGGCCGGTAGCGACGCGGTTGGTCATCAGCGATGGTGCGGGGGCGACAACCGATGGGCTGTGGAGAGTATTCTGCTGACGTTGAGGTGCGCTGATGGCTGATTTGAAGCTGAACGTCAACGGCACGGTGCGGCAGGTGCGGGCGGCGGAGGATGAGCCTCTGCTTTGGGTGTTGCGCAACAAGCTGGGGTTGACGGGGACGAAATTTGGCTGCGGCGAAGGGCAGTGCGGCGCGTGCACGGTGCTGCTGGAGGGTCGACCGACGCGGTCGTGCCTGACACCGGCTGCGGCTGCAGTGGGTGCAAAGATCACCACGGTGGAAGGGCTGGAGGAGAACGGCCAGCTGTCTCGGGTCCAGGAGGCGTTTCTGGAGGAGGGCGCGTTCCAGTGCGGGTACTGCACGTCGGGGATGGTGCTGGCGGCGACGGCGCTGCTGGCGGAGAAACCGCATCCGTCCGGAGCCGAGATTGTGGAGGCGATGAACGGCAATATGTGCCGGTGCGGGACGTATCCGCGCATTGTGGCGGCCGTGCGGCGCGCGTCGGAGAGGGTCGAGAAGAAGGAGATCGCCTATGCCCGTGGATGACCTGAAACTGGAAGCTGAACTGCATGAGGTGCGGGACCGGATCCGGATGTTCGAACTGGATCGGCGGGATTTTTTGCGGCTGTGCACGGGCGGGCTGCTGGTGTCGCTGGTGTCGGGCAGCGCGGTGCTGGAGGCGCAGGAGTCAGGGCGGCGTTTTGGAGGGCACACTTTGCCGCAGGAGGTGAGCGCGTGGATCCACATTGACGCGGACGGGAAGGTGACGGTGTTCACGGGCAAGGTGGAGATCGGGCAGAACATTCGCACGTCGCTCGCGCAGTCGGTGTCGGAGGAATTGCGGGCGCCCTTTGGATCGATCACGATGACGATGGGCGATACGGACCTGGTGCCATGGGATGCAGGGACTTTCGGGAGCCGGTCGACGCCGACCATGGGTCCACAGCTACGGACGATGGCGATGAACGCGCGCGAGATGCTGGTGGAAGCGGCGGCGGAGCGGTGGAAGGCCGATCCAGCGAAGCTGGTGGCGGAGAACGGGAGGGTGACGAATCCGGCGACGCAGGTTTCGCTGGGCTATGGAGAGATCACGCGGGGTGAGAAGCTGACGCGGACGGTGACCGGAGATCCGACGCTGACGCCGGCGACGGAATGGAAGATCGCGGGCAAGGCTATGCCGAAGGTGGATGGGAGGAGATTTGTAACAGGGGCCCATACTTATCCGTCGGATGTGGTGCGGCCAGGGATGCTGTTTGGGAAAGTGCTGCGGCCGGCGGGGTATCACGCAACCTTGGTGTCGGTCGATACGAGTGCGGCGGAGAAGATTCCCGGCGTCAGAGTCGTGCGGGACGGCGACTTCATCGGGGTGGTGGGGGACGATTTATGGGCCGCGGAGATGGCGCTGCTGAAGATCAACGCGCAGTGGAGGGTGCCTGCGCAGATTTCGAGCGCGGAGCTGTTTGCGGAACTAAAGAACGGCGCCGGAGACGACGGGCAATCGGAAATTGCCGCGGCGCTGGCGAACGCGGACATAAAGCTGGAGCAGACCTACACCGTCGCGTATATCGCGCATGCTCCGCTGGAACCGCGGGCGGCGGTGGCGGAATGGACGAACGGGAAGCTGACGGTGTGGACAGGGACGCAGCGGCCGTTCGGCGTGAAGGACGATCTGGTGCGGGCGTTCCTGATGTCGCCAGACCAGGTTAGGGTCATGATGCCGGACATGGGCAGCGGCTACGGCGGCAAGCACACCGGGGAGTGCGCGGTGGAGGCGGCTCGGCTGGCCAAGGCGGCGGGCAAACCGGTGAAACTGATCTGGACGCGTGAGGAGGAGTTTACGTGGGCGTATTTCCGGCCAGCGGGAGTGATAGAGATCCGCGCAGGTGTGAAGAAAGACGGGACGCTGGCGGCGTGGGAGCACCACAACTACAACTCCGGACCGTCCGGGGTGGGGACTCCCTATAAGGTTGCGAATCCGGTGACGCGGTATCACGAGTGGCAGGACGCGCCCCTGGCGCAGGGATCGTATCGGGGGCTGGCAGCGACGGCGAACCACTTTGCGCGCGAGACCGCGATGGATGAGCTGGCGCACGCGGTCGGGATGGATCCACTGGCGTTTCGGCTGAAGAATCTGGACGATGCTCGGTTGCAGGCGGTTTTCCAGGCGGCTGCGGAGCGGTTTGGGTGGGGCAGGCAAAAGTCGACATCGACGCGCGGCTATGGGATCGCGGGCGGGACGGAGAAGGGTGGTTACACGGCTGCCTGCGCCGAAGTGGAGATTGAGGCGGATAAGAAAGTGCACGTGCGGCGCCTGGTGCAAGCGTGGGAGTCGGGGGCAATTGTGAATCCGGACGGGCTGCGGAACCAGGTGATGGGGGCGATGGTGCAGGCGCTGGGTGGAGCACTTTTCGAGCAGATCCAGTTTGCCAAGGGGAAAGTGACGAATGGGACTTTTGCGGGGTACCGGGTGCCGCGGTTCAAAGACACCCCGGAGATCGAGGTGATTCTCATCGACCGCAAGGATCTCCCGTCGGCGGGCGCGGGGGAGACGGGAATTGTGGCGGTAGCTCCGGCAGTGGGGAATGCGATCTTCGCGGCGACCGGGGAACGATTGCGCAATATGCCTATGGCGCGGGACCGGAGCTGAGGGCCTCTCGGCCCCCACGATCGAACATCGAAAGAAAATGGGCCGGTATACTTCCTTTTCGATCAGGAGGGCCATGAAGGTGTACGTGCGGCGGGTCTGGACGGCTGGACTGTTGGTGTTGGTGATGGCGGTGGGGGCGCGGGCGCAGCAGATTGCTTTCACGTTCGACGATCTGCCGGCGCATGGGCCACTGCCCCCGGGCGAGACTCGGATTGAGGTCGCCAACAAGGTGATCAAGGCGCTGAAGAAGGCGCATGTGCCGCCGACCTACGGGTTCGTGAACGGTATAGCGGTGCAGGATCATCCGGAGACAGCCGCCGTACTGGCAGCGTGGCGTGCCGCGGGGAACCCGCTGGGGAATCACACCTGGTCGCACATGAATCTGAACCAGCATTCGCTGCAGCAGTTCGAGGAAGATACGGACAAGAATGTGCCGCTGCTGGAACTCCAGATGAAAGGCGCGGACTGGAAATGGTTTCGATTTCCGTATCTGGCTGAGGGTGACACGGCAGCGAAGAAGATGGGCTTCCGCGTTTACCTGGCGCAGCACGAATATCGCATCGCCGGGGTGACGGCGAGCTTTGCGGACTACGAATGGAACGAACCTTACGCACGATGTAACGAGAAGGGCGACAGGAAAGCCATCCGCTGGCTGGAGAAGAGCTACCTTGCGGCTGCCGCCGAGGATATTGGGTATCGTAAGGCGATGTCAGAGAAGCTGTTCAACCGGGAGATTCCTTATGTGCTGCTGATGCACATTGGGGCGTTCGACGCGCGGATGCTGCCACGGCTGCTGAGGCTGTATGAGTCGCACGGATTCAGTTTTGTCTCTCTGGAGGATGCGGAGAAGGATCCCTTCTACAAATACGACGTCGATCCGAAACTGCTGCCGGGGCCGGACACGCTGGAGGGAGCGATGCAGGAGAAGCGTCTGCCGACAGCCAAGAAGAAGGACTATTCCGCGCAGCTGGCGGCGGTCTGTAAGTAGCTGCCGCCGAGGATTCGGTTAGGGCGAATCCGCCTGGGCGTTGAACCACCTGCGAACGGGTGGGTTGAAGAGAACCGCCACAAATACGAGCAGGATGATGGTGTGAGCGACGATTTTGGCGGTGGAGTCGTAGAAGCTGACAGCAAGGTGGGAGGCGATCCAGGCGAGGGCAAGCCATCGCGCCCAGTTGCGGCCCCGCAGGATGAATACGGCGGCGGCGATCAGGATCAGTTCCAGCGCGTCGGGCAGGAAGTCGTAGGCGTGATAGGGACGATGGGCCGGGAAGTGCCCGACGAAGCCGACCGCTCCGAGCAGGATCAGGAGACAGCAGAAGATCGTAAGGAGGATGGGACGTTTGAGCATCGTCAGCGCTCCCTTGCCGGCGGGGTGGGGCGGGCGAGAGATGCGCCCCAGTCGGCGGGGCTGAGGTCGCGCGCGTGGCGGGAGAAGAGCCACTGGTGGCCGTCAAGGTCTTCGACAGCGTATTGAAATTCGCCGTAGACGGTATCGTGAGGCTCTTCGAGGATCGCGGCTCCGGCGGCGCGTGCGCGCACGCAGTGGGCTACGACGTCGTCAACGAAGAGGGTAAGGCTTTGGGTGCCGTAGCCGAGCTCACGCGGTGTGCGCGCGTCCGGCGCCAGGCCCCTGACCATGATCCACGCGTTGCCGGCGCGGAGCTGCGCGCCGCCGATGGGGTGGCCATAGCGGTAGTGCTCCACGAAACCGAAGGCGCGGTTGAGCCAGGCGATCGCCTGTTCGAGATCGCGGTAGCGGACGTGGGCGATCAGAGTATCGGTGGGCACAGAGCGATTGCGAGTCACGCGGTGATGGCCTGCCTGAGATTGGAATGGGAACCGCCGTTGTCCCCACTGTAGGAAAAGCGGGCGCGCGTGTCTTGTAGAAAAAGGTCAGCTGGGTCAGGCCAGGTGAACAGGGATATGGTTGCCGCGGCGCGGAGACGCAGGCTTGTATTCCGAGGGCGTAATGCCGGCGAGGGCTCGGAATTCGTGGGCAAGGTGGGCCTGGTCGGCGAAGCCGTGCTGGGCGGCGAGACCGCACCAGTCGATCGTGGATGCCTGGCGCACGGTGCGCAGGACGGATTGGAGGCGGCAAACGCGGGCGAAGCGTTTGGGGGGGAGCCCGGTCCACGCGGAGAAGCGGCGAGTCAGGGTTTTGGGCTGTAGACCCAGCCTGCAGGCGACGACCGCGACCGGCACGGACTGACGCAGAAGAGCGACGGCCCAGGCGATAGCGGGGTCGAAACGGGGGTGCAGGTGGTCAAGGAGACAGGCTTCGAGGACGGCGAGCTTCTCTCCGGGGGTCGGCGCTTCGAGCAGGCGTTCGCGCAGGGAGACGCCATCGCTGCGCCACAGGTCTGCGAGGTCGACGACCTGATCGCGAGTCTCGGTCATGGGCATGGAGAAGAAGGCTGCGGCGGCGCCCGGGCGAAACTGGACGGCGGCGAGCCAGCGAAAGTCATGGGTGTCGAGAACGATGGGGCGGGCATGAGGACCAGCAAGGAAGGCGCCGGGATGGCGGGTGACCTCGTCGCGCGATGCACGAGGGTAGGTGCGGAACTCGTCTTCAGCGAGGTTGATCATCAGGTGTATCTGACCGGAAGGAACGATGCGTTCCAGAGCAAAGGGCAGATCCATCTCGTGGTAATGGAGCGAATGGATGAACGGTCGCAGAGCGGGAGAGCGCGGAGGTACTGCGAAGCTGGTCATGGGGTGAGAGTACATGCTGCGAGCGAGTGGAAGAAAGCGGTCGCTTTCGTTGACGTTTGGGAGGCGAGATCGTCCTAAATCGAGGACAGCGGCCCGGGGAATATCCGCGCATCGGGCTGTACAATTAGAGCAAGCGCCAGCAACGAGAAGTTCGGACGGTAAGAGGAGCCGCATGGCGGCTTTTCGTGGCGGATCGTAGCGGGGCGCCGAGACGTTGATCCCTATGATGCATCGATTTTCCTGGTATTCCGCCGCGCTGGCCGCCAGCGTGGTCCTCGTTTTCGCAACCGGCACCGATCAGTCCGCTCAAGCTCAGAGTCGCGGGTCCAACTTCATGGAAACGCAGCGCACCCCTGCGTCGCCCTATCAGGGGACGGTAGTGGAAGAGATTGTGGCTATGGTCAATGATCGGGTAATCAGTAAATCCGACTATGAGCGGGCCGAACATGAGCTGGATCAGGAGGCGCAGCAGCAGGGGTGGTCCCAGCAGGAGGTCATGCAGCAACGGCGCGATCTGCTGCGGTCGTTGATCGACAAACAGCTGCTGCTGTCGAAGGGGAAGGAACTGGGCATCACGGGCGAGTCCGAGGTGGTGAAGCGGCTGGACGATATGCGCAAGCAGTACCACATGGACAACATGGAGGATCTGCAAAAGGCAGCCGAGGCGCAGGGCGTGTCCTGGGAGGACCTGAAAGAGCAGATTCGGGCGAGCGTGGTCCAGTCGGATGTAATCAGCCAGGAAGTGGGGCGCAGAATTGACATCGCGCCATCGGAGATCCGAGCGTATTACGAGGCGCACCTGCAGGACTTTCAGCGGCCGGAGCAGGTGAAGCTGAACGAGATTCTGATCGCGACGCCGAATCCGGAAGATGGAGCGCAGGTAGCGGCAGCCGAGAAGAAGGCGACCGACGTTGAGGCACGGCTGAAGGCGGGCGCGGATTTCACCACGGTGGCGAAAGCGGATTCAAATGGGCCGACGGCTGCGGAGGGGGGACGGCTGGGGGACTACAAGCGTGGCGATCTTCCGAAGGTAATGGAGGACGCGACCTTCAGTTTGCAGCCAGGACAATACACGGCGCCGATTCGGACGAAGCAGGGCTGGCTGATTCTGGAAGTGACCGAGCACGATAAGGGCGGGACCATGCCACTGGATCAGGTGCAGAACCAGATTCAGGAAAAGATCGGGATGCAAAAGATGGAGCCGGCGATGCGCGCCTACCTGGCGAAGCTTCGCGACGAGGCGGCGATCCAGGTAAGAGCGCCGTACTCCGATTCCGGCGCAACGCCCAACGAGATCAAATTTATCGAGGGCGCGTATCAGCCGCCGCAGCCGAAGAAGAAGAAGCACGCGGAGCGGGGGCGATTCCGGGAGAAGCCGCAGCGGATGCCGAAGGAGACGGCGGGCAGCGGTGGCGCGCCACCGGCAGGAGTGCCCACACTGGATCAGGTGAACTCGCAAAAGGGCTCGCCTGTGCAGGTAGCGACTTCGAAGACGGAGAAACCGGGGAAGAGGGAGAAGATCCGGTTTGGGCAGGCACCGCGGGAAACCTTGCCGGCGGGACCGACAAGAGAGGTAGATGCCGGAGCGGCAGCGCCTTCCACCACCGAGTCGACAGAGCAGGCTGCAGTGAACGGATCGGCTCCGAACGCCGTGATGACCAACGCTGAAGGCGACGTGATCAACAGTGGTGCGGACACGGAGAAGACGAAGAAGACTCGGTTCACGGATCGAATGAAGGAATCGAAGCAGAAGAGAGCCGAGGAGAAGGCGGCGAATAAGAAGCAGAAATTCGCACCTCCAACATTCACGCCGGAGCAGCTGGCGGAACAGAAGCAGCAGCAATCGGCGCTGGGCCTGAACGGGGATACGACGAAACAGAAGAAGCCGAATCCGGCAAAGGCAGGACCCAAGCGGCGGATGACGAACCAGGACAAGAACAACCCGGAAGGTTCCGGAACGCAGAACGGGACGCCGCCTCCCGCGCAGGGAACGCAGCCGAGTCAGCCGCAGTTGTAATCCACGAAAATGAAAATTCCGATGGTGGCCGATCTGGCGAGCCGAGAGAACCAGGAGATTACCGGGTTCTTCGCGGCGGTGTCGAAGCAGGTGCGTACGGGGCGCGATGGCGGCCGGTATTTCGCGCTGACGCTGGCGGATCGGACGGGGCCGATCGACGGAAGGATGTGGGAGATCGGCGACGCCGGGCCGTTCGAACCTGGGGACGTGGTGAAGTTGCGCGGCGAGGTTTGCCGTTTTAATGACCGGCTGCAGATCAAGGTGGATAAGATTCGCCGCGCGGTTGCGGGTGAATACGAACTTGGGGATTTTGTTCCCCAGTCGCAGCGGGATATCAGTGAGATGTGGGCGGAGCTGGAACGCTGGGTGCAGAGCTTCAGCGACCCGGATCTGAAGGCGCTGCTCGTGGCTTTCCTGAACGATGCGGAGATTGGGGCTGGGTTGCGCGAGGCGCCGGCGGCGAAAGGCCTGCATCATGCCTGGATTGGGGGGCTGCTGGAGCATATTCTCTCGCTGATGGAAATGAGCGAGCTGGCGGCGCGGCATTATCCGGAAGTGAACCGGGATTTGCTGCTCACCGGAGTCGTCCTGCACGATATCGGGAAGCTGAAAGAGCTGCGGTGGGGAACGAGCTTCGACTACACAATGGAAGGGCAGCTGCTGGGGCACATCACGATCGGGATCGGGATGATCGAGCAGAGGATCGCCGGGATTCCGAATTTCCCGTCTGCCAAGCGGCTGTTGGTGGAGCACCTGGTGCTGAGCCATCATGGCGAGTATGAATATGGTTCGCCCAAGCTTCCCATGACGGCGGAAGCGGTGCTGCTGCATTACCTGGACAATCTGGACGCGAAGATGCAGACGGTTCGCAGTGAGCTGGCGCGTGCTGAGGCGAGTGGGCGCTCGGGAGCGGAGATGACGGAGTGGGTTCGTCCGCTGGAGCGGCAGCTACTGAACACCCAGGCGTATCTGGCGGCGAGCGCGGCGAGGACGATGCCCGCCGGTTCGGGTGAAGAGGCCCGGGTTCGGGAGAGCATGACTGAATCGGTCGTGGTCGAGCAGGCCGGACTGAGATCCGGGAACGGCAAGTACGAAGGCGAACATCAGAGCCAGGAGGCGAGGAACCATGCCCTACCTTTTGAAGACTGAGCCGGGCACCTATTCGGTCGACGATCTGGAGCGGGAGGGCGAGACTGTGTGGGACGGTGTCTCGAATCCGGTGGCTGTGCGGAATCTGGCGGGCATGCAGAAGGGTGAAATGCTCGTGATCTACCATACCGGCGATGAAAAGCGAACTGTGGGGCTGGCGAAGGTGGTATCGGTGGACGCCAGCGACGCTAAGAATCCGCAGGTGCGGATCAAGTTTTTGAAGAAGACGAAGACGCCGCGGACGCTGGCGGAGATCAAGGCAAACGCTATTTTCGCGGATTCTCTGTTGGTGCGGCAGGGTCGATTGTCGGTGGTTCCGCTGACGGAAAAGCAGTACGCCTGGATCGCGGAATAGGCCGGGCACCGCGCCCCGCATCTTCACGATTTCTTCATCTACAATCGAACAAGGAACTGAGCAAGAATGCTGCGTTTTTCCACTGCCGGAGAGTCGCACGGGGAGAGCCTTGTGGCTCTGGTCTCGGGAATGCCTGCGGGCGTGCGGGTGGATGAGACCTTTGCCAACCGCGAGTTGTGGCGCCGCCAGCAGGGTTATGGGCGCGGCGGTCGAATGCGGATTGAAACCGACACTGTGCATTTCCTAAGCGGGGTGCGGCATGGAAAGACGATCGGGTCTCCGATCGCGATTGAGATCGAGAACCGGGACTGGAAGAACTGGACCGAGGCTCTGCCGGTGGCAGCGGGCGATCCGACCAAGCACAAGACTGTAGTCTCGCCACGGCCAGGTCACGCCGATCTCGCCGGCGCGTTGAAATGGGATTTTCCGGATGCGCGCTACGTGCTGGAACGGGCGTCGGCGCGCGAGTCGACCGCACGCGTGGCGGCAGGAGCCGTAGCGAAGCAACTTTTGCTGGAATTGGGCATGGACGTCGCGAGCCACGTGATCCGCGTGGGCGCTGTGGAACTGGAGCGCGACGCCACGTGGGAGGAGATTGCTTCCCTGCGGGAGAAGGATGAAGTACTCCTCAATTGCGTGGACGCAGAGGCCGAGCAGCGGATGAAGGCGGAAGTGGACGCGGTGCTGCGTACGGGGGATACCGTGGGGGGCGTGTTCGAAGTGGTCGTACACGGGGCGGCCCCGGGGATCGGGACATGCGCGAACTGGGATGAGCGGCTGGATGGGCTGCTGGCGCAGGCGGTGATGTCGCTGCAGGCGGTAAAGGCCGTCGAGATTGGGCGCGGCGTGACCGCGGCGGAGTCGCTGGGATCTCAGGTGCATGATGCGATTGGCTATGCCGATACGCGGAACGGACGGCACACCCGCTTCACCCGGGAACACAACAATGCGGGCGGGGTGGAAGGCGGGATTTCGAACGGCGAGGATATTGTGGTGCGAGGCTACCTGAAGCCGATTTCGACGCTGCGGCGTCCGCTGCAATCGGTGCGGTTCGATACCCGGGAGGAGACGAAGGCAGCGTACGAACGGAGCGACGTCTGTGTGGTTCCAGCGGCGGGCGTAGCGGCCGAGGCCATGGTGGCACTGACCATGGCGAAGCTGGCGCTGGAGAAGTTCGGCGGGGATTCGCTGCGGGAGCTGAAGAGGAACTATGAGGGTTATGTGGAGCAGGTGGGAAAATACTAGGCGAGCCGGTGGCCTGTAGCGGGTCGCAAACTCGAGCGAGCGGCGAGCGAGCGGCCAGAACACGGGCGGGCCATAGCGAGCGGGAAAACTTAGAAGAACCGGGATACAAGCGCAGCATGATTCGAGAAATCGTTAAATATCCGGAACCGATTTTGCAGCGGCCGACCGAGAAGGTGACCGAGTTCGACGGGGAACTACGGACGCTGGCCGCAGATATGTTTGAGTCGATGTACAAGGCCATAGGAATCGGTCTGGCCGCGCCTCAGGTTGGTGTGGGGAAGAGGATTACGGTGATCGACCTGAGCAACCAGAAAGACCCGAAGGACAAGATCGTGCTGGTGAACCCGGAGATCCTTCACAAGGAAGGCAAGCAGGTTGAGGAAGAAGGCTGCCTGAGTTTGCCGGAGATTCGTGACAGGGTATCGCGGGCGGCGAAGGTCAGGGTAAAGGCGCAGGATCTGGAGGGAAAGTGGTTCGAGATGGAGGGAGAGGAACTGCTGGCGCGTGCCCTGCAGCATGAGATCGATCATCTCGACGGAATTCTGTTCCCGTGGCGAGTGAGCGCATTGAAGCGGGATCTGATCCTGCGGAAGATTCGCAAGATGCAGAAATCCGGCGAATGGAAATGAAGCTGGTGTTCTGCGGGACGCCGGTTTTTGGGGTGCCGACGCTGAAACTGGCATTGCGCGCCGGGTATGAAGTGCCGCTGGTGGTAACGCAACCGGACAGGCGAGCAGGGCGGGAGCAGGTGCTGACGGCTCCCCCGGTGAAGAGAGCAGCCATCGAGGCAGGGATTCGCGTCACTCAGCCGGAGAAGATCAAAAACAATGAAGAGTTTCGGGCGGAACTGGAGCGCATCCAGCCGGATGCGATTCTGGTGGTCGCTTATGGGCGGATCATTCCGAAATGGATGCTCGATCTGCCGCGGCTGGGAAACCTGAATTTGCATGGATCCTTGCTGCCGAAGTACCGCGGGGCCGCGCCGGTGCAATGGGCGATTGCGAATGGCGAGGGCGCGACGGGCGCGACGACGATGCGCCTCGATGAGGGGCTCGATACCGGAGACATTCTGTTGCAGCGCGAGATGGCGCTGGCTCCGAGCATGACTGCGGCCGACGTGTTTCCGCTGTTGGCGGAGATGGGCGCGGACCTGATGATGGAGACGCTGCGCGGGCTGGATGCAGGGACGATTACGCCGCGGAAGCAGGATGAGTCGAAGGCGACGGTGGCGCCGATTCTGACGCGTGAGGACGGGCGAATGGATTTCACGCGGCCTGCGATGGCGCTTTACAACCGATGGCGAGGATTTCAGCCGTGGCCGGGGGCCTGGACGCTGCTGGGCGGAAAGAAGCTGGCCGTGCACCGGATGTTGCCGACCGAGGTGCGCGGGGTGCGATGGGGTTCGCCCGGAGAGTTGCTGGTGGAGGAAGGGACCCTGTTTGCTGCCTGCGGAGAGGGTACGTGGCTGGAACTCGTCGAGATACAGGCGGAGGGAAAAAGAAAGATGACGGCGGGGGAGTTTCTGAGGGGACACAGCATCCAGACGGGCGCCCAGCTCGGCTGAAGCCTATGATTGCCCCCGCGCGACGAATTGCGTATCGAATCCTGTTCCATGTTGCGACGACGGATGCGCACAGCGATGATCTGCTGCGGTCCGCGGAGGTGGATGCGTTATCCGCGCAGGATCGAGCGCTGGCGACCACGCTGGTATTAGGAACATTGCGCTGGCAGCTGGCGCTGGATGCGCAAGTACAGGCGCTGCTGGCGCGTCCGGAAGCGAGGTTGAGCGCCGAGGCAGCGGTGGCGCTGCAGATGGGCGCGTATCAGCTGCTGCATCTGGACCGAGTGCCGGCCCATGCTGTGATCCACGATGCCGTGGAGCTGGTGAAGGAAGGTAAGGAACGCGGGGCGGCGGGGATGGTGAATGCCGTGCTGCGGAGGGTTGGCCGTCCAGGCGGAGGCGATTCGCGCGGAATTGACCCGGCCGTTGGGGCGCATCGTGCGTGGATGGTCCAGCGGTGGGTGCGGCGTTATGGGGTAGAGGCGGCGGAGGCGATCTGCCGGTGGGATCAGGAGCCGGCGGCCGCTACGTTGCGGGTCATGCAGGGTTTCGAGCCTGCGGATCTTGAGACAGAGGCGGGGTATTTCCTGACGTCGGCACGGCGGGTTATACGTGGCGATGCAGCGGGGAGCTCAGCGAGCGTAAGGCGGTTTCGGGTTCAGGATGAAGCGTCGCAGCTAGTTGCGGAAGTTGCGGCCGGTGCGGTTGAAGGCGCCGTGCGCGTGCTGGATTTGTGTGCGGCGCCGGGGGGGAAGACGGCGGTTCTGGCGGAACGATTACCGCAAGCAGAGATTACGGCGGTAGATATCAGCCGGAAGCGGCTGGAGAGCATGGTGCTGGCCGCACGGGCGGGCCGCTTCGCGACAGGTGGTGAGAATCGGTTGGACTTCCTTCTCGCCGATGCCACGAAGATGGAGCTCAAGCCGGAGTGGGACCTGATCCTGTGCGATGTGCCGTGCAGCGGGACTGGGACAATGGCACGGAATCCGGAGATCCGGGTGCGGGTGACGGAAGCGGATCTGGCGCGACAGCATGCGCGTCAGGCTGCGATCCTGCGGGCGGGGCTGCGGGGACTGAAGGCGGGTGGGCGGCTGGTGTATTCGACGTGCTCGCTGGAGCCGGAGGAGAACGAGGAAGTGGTGGCGGAAGTGCTGCGGGCAGCGGACGGCTTCGAAGTGGCGCCGATTGCGCCGATGCTGGATCAGATCACGAAGAGCGGCGTGGTGACGGCGCAGGGCCGGGCTCGGTTAGGGAGCGCGATCGAGCGAAGTTTCCTGAGGACGATTCCCGGCATGCAGCCGTGCGACGGCTTCTTCGCGGCGGTGGTGGAGCGAATTTAGCAGACGAGCTGCTTGCGACCGAGGTGCAGGCCATCGAGCCGACCGAGAAGGGTGAGGGCCACGCGCTCCGGCTGGAAGAGATTGCCGGCCATGGTCATGACTTCTTCTTCGGTGACGGCTTCGACGCGGTCGATGATCTCGTCGAGTCCGAAGAAACGCTCGAAGTACATCTGTTGGCGCGCGAGGTTGGACATGCGCGACATGGAGCTTTCGAGCGAGAGGAGGAGATTGCCCTTCAGTTGATCCTGGGCGCGGCGGAGTTCGCCGGGCTGGAGAGGCTCGGTCTTGAGGCGGCGGAATTCCTCCATGATGAGGTCGATGACCTGGACGGCGCGGTCCGATGAGGTTCCCGCGTAGACGCAGAGGGAGCCCGTGTCGCGATAAGGAGCGAGGTCAGAGTAGATGGCATAGACCAGGCCGCGCTCTTCGCGGACGGTCTGGAAGAGGCGGGAGCTCATGCCGCCACCGAGAATTGTGTTCAACAGGAGCGCTGGGTAGCGGGTCTCGTCGGCGATGGGGGGGCGGGAACGCCGAGGCAGAGTTGCACCTGCTCGAGGGATTTCTTGTTGCGCAGATGAATGCGCGGGGTGACGGTAGGTGCGGCGTCGGTGCTGACACTGCTGCCGGAGGCGAGCGAGCCAAAGTTGCGGGCGACCATCTCGACGAAGCTGTCGTGTTCGAGGTTGCCAGCGGCGGAGAAGACCATGTTGCCGGCCTGGAAGCGCTGCTCGAAGAAGCGGACGAGGGTGTTCTGCTCGAAGCTGCGGACCGTCTCGCGGGTGCCGAGGATGGGCTTGCCGAGCGGGTGGCCCTTCCAGAAATTCTGCATGAAGATTTCGTGGACGAGAGTGTCGGGGCTGTCCTCGTCCATCTTGATTTCCTCAAGGATGACGCCGCGCTCGCGGGCAATTTCTTCGCTGGCGAAGACGGGATTGAGGACGAGGTCGGAGAGGACGTCGAGGGCAGTGGGGACGTGCTCGTCGAGGACCTTGATGTTGAAGCAGACGGTTTCTTTGCCGGTGAAGGCGTCGAGGTTGCCGCCGATGGCGTCCACCTCGCGGGCAATGCGCTGCGCGGAGCGCGATTTGGTGCCCTTGAAAACCATGTGCTCGACAAAATGCGAGATGCCGTTGAGTTCAGGGATTTCGTGGCGCGAGCCGGCACGCATCCAGACGCCCATGGCGACGGAGCGCACGTGCTCCATACGCTCAGTGAGGACGATGAGGCCGCTGGGGAGGACAGTACGGCGGATATTACGTTCGCTGTTCATGGCTTTAGGGCAGAGTCGTTCCGGGCCGGTTCTATGACCGATGTTAGATGCGTTATTCTCGGGCTTATAGATGACTACCGGCGGGGAACCACGTACCACCATTTTAGACGCGCGAGGGGCGGCTCCGGATCGAGTCCTTTTTGGCCTTTGGAATGAGGGGCTTAGCGAGGCGTTGGGGGAGTTTGGGTTACTGAGGTACCGGATTCGCCAGCTCGAAACAGCCCTGTATCGGCAGAAGGTGGCGGACATCGCGGAGGTAACGACCTGGCCGAAAGAGCTGCGGGAAAAGGTGACGGCGGCGGGTCTTCGGGTGGGACTGCCGGAGATCGTCGAGACCTTTCGGTCAGTGGATGGGACGGAGCGGTATCTGATTGCGTGTCGCGACGGGCAGACGGTGGAGACGGTGTGGATGCCGGAGGGCGACGGCGGCGAATCGGGCGACGGGTGGGGGGCCGAAGATTCGAGGGAAGCGAAGGGATGGTCGAGGGCGACGATCTGTGTATCGAGCCAGATCGGATGCGCGGTGAACTGCCAGTTTTGCCTGACGGCGAAGCTGGGGATCCTTCGGAATCTGACGGCTGGTGAGATCGCGGGGCAGGTGGCGGCTGTTCTGAGGAAACATGACGCGGAGCCTGGGCGGGATCGGATCAATCTGGTCTTTATGGGCATGGGTGAGCCTTTTCTGAATTACGACGCTTTCATGGCGGCGGTGCGGCTGCTGGCTGGGCCGATGGAGATTCCGGAATCGCGGATGACGGTTTCGACGTCGGGCATTGCGCCCGGGATATTGCGGTTTGCGCAGGAGAAGGTGCGGCCGAAGCTGGCGATTTCACTGAATGCGCCGAACGATGCGATTCGGGAGGAGATTATGCCGGTGACCCGCAAGTGGAGCATCGCCGAGGTGGTCGAGGCGGTGCGACAGGTTCCTCTGCGGCCGAAGGAACGGGTGACGTTTGAGTATGTGCTGCTGGGCGGCGTGAACGATCAGCCGGAGCACGCGGACGAGGTGGTGAAGCTGGTGCGGCGCGCACAGTTTCCGGCGAAGGTAAATCTGATTGCGTGGAATCCTGGGCCGGGGGTGGCGTTCACGATGCCGGGGGCCGAGGATGTGGCGCGGTTTCAGGAGCGGCTGCGGGAGCAAGGGGTTCCGGCGTTCGTACGTCGGCCGCGGGGCCGGGATATTTATGCGGCTTGCGGGCAGTTGAAGAAGACAGCCGGCAGCCAGTAGATGGTAGCCAGTGGCGGATAAGGTCCGCAACAAAACCGTGGTAGAGTAGTTCAATCACTCGACGAAAGGAAGGCTTCCATGAAGATTGATCGTTCGGTCAGCGACCCCAAAGCGCAGCGGCCCGGAGCCTCTTTCGTCAGCTTCCGTCATTAGGTTTCAACCTCCGAACCTGACAAGCAGGCTGTAGCGGTCGCTCCTTTGCGGGGAGTTACTGCGTGCACCCTTCTTCTTCTTACGAAGAAGTGTCTCGAACTGTTTCCCCAGCCAGGATTCCAGCCGGTATGTTGCTGCGGGGGGTCCGACGAGGATTGTATGAGCCGTTCTGTTGAACGAAATTCCAACAATGTAGTGCGCGAGGTGCTCGGGTTCCTGATGCGCCACTGGCGGCGCGAGGCGTGGTGCGTCGCGGGGACAGCGGTGAGCATGACGGTGGCGACGAGCGCCGATCTCTTGTTGCCGGTGTATTCGGGGCGCCTTGTGGACGCGGTGGCGCGCGGCGGAGCGCGCATGACTGCGTTGCGTGCGGCGGGGTACGCGATCCTGGCGATGGCAGGGCTGGGCGCGGTGCTGGCCGCTGCGCGGTATCTCGCCTTTCTGGGCATCGTGAAGCTGACGGTGCGGCTGATGCGGCGGATGGCGAGCGACGCTT
The DNA here is from genome assembly GCA_963796895.1 of uncultured Acidobacteriaceae bacterium. GTDB lineage: Bacteria > Acidobacteriota > Terriglobia > Terriglobales > Acidobacteriaceae > Palsa-343. The sequence goes on along the minus strand of CAWCNN010000005.1, from coordinate 42,853 downwards.
TCTGGCGCGTGCAGCGCTTCTCGACGGACTGGCACGCGAACAACTTCGGCGGGTCGATCGTGCGGCGAATCACGCGCGGGATCTGGGCGGTGGACATGCTGGACGACACGCTGCTGTTGGCGCTGTTGCCGGCGGTGCTGGTGCTGATCGGATGCCCGCTGCTGCTCGGTTGGCGCTGGCCGGCGATGGGCTTGCTGGTGGGTGCGGGCGCGCTGGTCTACGTTGCGATCTCGGTGGCGTTGTCGCTGGGCTGGATCGCTCCGGCGGCGCGGCTGTCGAACGCGCAGGACACGAGGCTGGGCGGTGCGTTAGCCGATTCCATTACGTGCAACACGGCGGTGAAGTCGTTTGGCGCCGAGGAGGGCGAGGACGCGCGTCTGGCAACGGTGCTGGACAAGTGGGGATGGCGTACGCGGCGGACGTGGATGTTCGCTTCGCACAGCGGGCTGGCGCAGATGGTCGCGCTGTTGGCGCTGCGGACGCTGGTCGTCGGGTGCGCGATCTGGCTGTGGTGGCGCGGGCGCGCGACGGCGGGCGATGTGACGTTCGTGCTGACGAGCTACTTCATCGTGCACGGCTATCTGCGGGATACGGGGCAGCATATCGCCAACCTGCAGCGGGGCGTGAACGAGATGGAGGATATGGTCGGGTTCGAGTCGCAGCCGCTGGGCGTGGCGGATCGCGCGGATGCGCGGCCGATTCGCGTGGGTGCGGGCGAGATCGTGTTCGAGCGCGTGACCTTCCGGTATGGCATGCAGGTGGAGCCTCTGTTTCGCGATTTCTCCATCCGCATTGAGCCGGGCGAGCGAGTTGGCCTGGTCGGGCATTCGGGCTCGGGCAAGACGACGTTCGTGAAGCTGCTGCACCGGCTCTACGACGTGACGGGCGGGCGGATCCTGGTCGATGGGCAGGATATTGCGCATGGGACGCAGGACTCGCTGCGCGCGCAGCTGGCGCTGGTGCCGCAGGAGCCGCTGCTGTTCCATCGATCGCTGGCGGAGAACATCGCGTACGGGCGGCCGGGCGCGAAGCCGCGGGAGATCGAGGAGGCGGCGCGGCTGGCCAATGCGCACGAGTTCATCGAGCGGCAGGCGAAGGGCTACGCGACGCTGGTGGGCGAGCGGGGCGTGAAGCTGTCGGGCGGCGAGCGGCAGCGTGTGGCGCTGGCGCGGGCGTTTCTCGCGAACGCTCCGGTGCTGGTGCTGGACGAGGCGACGTCGTCGCTGGACTCGGAGTCGGAGGCGCTGATCCAGGAGGCGATGCAGCGGCTGATTGCGGGGCGGACGGCGATCGTGATCGCGCACCGGCTGGCCACAGTAAGGATGCTGGACCGGATCCTGGTCTTCGACCGCGGCGAAGTCGTGGAAGAGGGCCGTCACGAGGAACTGGTGCGGAAGAGCGGCGGCATTTACCGGCGGCTGTTCGAGCGGCAGGCGCTCGGGCTGCTGTCGGGAGAGGAGGATGTGGAGCGGCAGTTCGATGAACTGGATGACTTCCAGCAGTCGGCGGTTGGCGGTTAGCGCTTGCTGGTCTGGTTCCAGGGGAGGGGATGCCCCCTCGCCTGCCCCCTCACCATGGGCTGTGATTGATTCTTTGGGAGTTGACTGTGGACATCAGACTCGCAACCTTGTAAGTGATACGAAGGAAGGGCAGATCGCCGGCACATGTCAACGCGGCATTGGCACTTATGATTGCGGCATTGAAGCTTACGAAGGAGTTATTTGTTTGAGGATGGGGCAGTTGGCTGATGGATGCGAGTGCTGCATTGGCACTCGCGAATGCGGGGTTGATCTGGAGGAATGCCGCATTGGTGGTGATAAGTGCGTCATTGGCGGGCGCGAAGGAGGCTGCCTGTCCCTGCGCGGCGCCTGCTGCAGAGGGCTTGTTCGCGGCAGGCTTGCGGCGGTTGGATCTGGTGTTGATTGCCGGCATGGGCTTCTCCTTTCTTTTCTTATCCCCTATTATCAGAATACCAAGTCTGATGAATCAATGCGCCAACTATGTTGGCGTGATTTTGCGGATAAGTGGTTGTAATTCATCGATCATTACTTTTGTGTTTTCCACAAAAGCTTGACAAGTTTTGAAGGTGAGCCCCGGAGTGAGACAGGTTGGATTTTGACGGTTCGCCGGGCCTGAAGGCCTGTTCTCGGGCGAGCGTTCTGTCCGCGGGCTGGAAGCCCGCGGCTTCTACCGTCGCGCCGCTTGCGCGGCGGCGCAAGCCTGGTTCGTGTCTTTTCCAGCGCCAGGGGCGGAAAACCGGCGCCGCGAAACTTTCATGAGGCTAGTGCTCAGGGGCTGAAAGACGCTGATTTTGTGGCCTTTTCGGCATGACTGAAAGTCATGCCCCTTCACTTTTCCGTGCCGGAGGCGGAAATGGGAAAGGAAAGGCTTCGGGGGCTGGAAGCCCGCATCTTCCTTTGGCTGTTCGGCATGACTGAAAGTGATGCCCTGATACAAAGGCGACCCCGTTGCTGACCTGAGTTCTCCGCTGCCATGAGAATCGGCGACACGAAGTTTACGGTGGTTAGTGCTCAGGGGCTGAACGCCCGGTCTCAGGCTAGCTGTATTACCGCGGGCTGAAGACCCGGCTCCCAGCATCTCCTTGCTTTGCGAGGAATCAGGCCTAGCTCGTTGGTGATGGATCGGAGTGCTTCGCTTCTTAGGGAGCGGGCTGGGAGAGGGCTTCCTCGACGGCCTTTTCGGCGAGGGGTTCCATGATGGCGTAGCCGGCATCGTTGGGATGGACGGTGCCATCGGTGGTCAGCTGGGGCTGCATCCCGCCTTCGTCGTTCACGAGCGCCGGGTAGTAATTGAGATAGACGAGGTGCTGTTGGGCGGCATAACTCTGGAGCCACTGGTTCAGCTCGCGAATGTTTTGGGCAGGCGCGATGCCCGGGTGCCAGTTGTAGCGGGAGGCGGGCAGGACCGAGGAGAGGATCACGCGGACGTGATTCGCTTTGGCCAGGGTGACCATGGAGCGGAAGTTGTCCTCGATGGCGGACATGGGCTCAGGGCCGGTGTTCTCTGCGATGTCATTGGTTCCGGCGAGGATCACGACGGCGGCGGGATGAAGCGCGAGGACATCCTGCTGGAAGCGCACCAGCATCTGGGGGGTGGTCTGGCCGCTGATGCCGCGGTTCACCCACGGCTTGCCGGGAAAAAATTTGCCGTGGGAACGTCCCCACGCGTCGGTGATGGAGTCGCCGAGGAAGACGACGCGGTTTTCACCGGGAGCGGGAGGGCCGAGCTTGGCATCGTCGTCGCGATAGCGATGGAGGTCGGGCCAGTCCTGTAGTTTGGCCTGCAGGTTCGCGATCTGAGCGGGAGTGAGGGATTCAGGCTGGGCGACGGGCGCGGGAGCCTGCTGTCCCATCAGGGTTGCAACGGCGAGCAAACTACCGGTCAGCAGCAGAATTTTTCGTTGCATATGCACGTCGACACTCCTGCTTACAGATTGTTCGCTCTGTTGATGACGCGAAGCGTCAGGGTATCAAAACCCGGATGGGGCCGGCGGAGCCGTAGCTGGGTGCTGACGGATTCTTCGCGGAGGCTGGTACTCAGGGGCTAAAGCCCGACTGATTTTGTGGCCTTTTCGGCACGGCTGAAGCCGTGCCCCTTCACGTTTGTGTGCCGGAGGTCAGTTTGCGTCTGATTGTGAAGCTGTGCCCTGACACGTTTTCGGGCTGGATCAGATAGCGCTGGTTCGCGGCTGGTGTCAGCGGGAGAGGGCTGGGGCGCGGACGGGAAGATTGAGGAGGGCATGGGTGACGCGGTCGGCGGCGTGGCGGAGGACGTCACCTTCGGCCAGAAAATTTCCGGTGATGCACTGGATGCCGAGGGCCTCGATGCGGTCGGTGTCGGCAATGGTGATCTCGGCGCCTTCGGCGGCGTAGCGCTCGCGAATCTCCGCCGAGACGGGGGCGGTGTTGACGAGGGCGTAGTCGAAGATGGGGTGGCCGGCGTGCTCGTAGATGCGCTCGATGTGTTGGGAGGCGGTGAGGTGGAGGCTCTCGTTGGCCTGGGTCATGAGGTTGCAGATGTAGACGCGGGTGCCCTGGGCGGCGGCAAGGGCCTCGGAGATTCCTTTGACGAGCAGGTTGGTGACGATGGAGGTGTAGAGGGAGCCGGGGCCGATGGTGATGAGGTCGGCGGCGGCGATGGCGGCGAGGGTTTCCGGCGGAGGCGGCGGGTCGGGTGGGTCGAGCATGAGCTCGACGATGCGCTGGCGGCTGGCGGTGATGTTGGTTTCGCCTCGAACGACGGAGCCATCCTGCATACGAGCGGTGACGGTGACGTTGTCGGCAGTGGCGGGAAAGATATGGCCGCGGGTGGCAAGGATTTCGGCGGAGAGACGGATGGCCTGGGCGAAGTCGCCGGTCATTTCGGTGAGGGCGGCGATGAAGAGATTGCCGAAGTTGTGGCCTTCGAGGTCGCCCTTATCGAAACGGTGGCGGAAGAGGCGGGAGATGAGGCCCTCGTCTTCGGAGAGGGCGACCATGCAGTTGCGGAGGTCGCCGGGGGGGAGCATGTTGAAGTCGCGGCGGAGGCGGCCGCTGGAGCCACCGTCGTCGGTGACGGTGACGACGGCAGTGAGGTCGGCGATGAGGGGGGTCGCGGCAGGCTGGGCGAGGAGTCCGGCGTGAGGGACGCGGAGCTTGAGACCACGCAGGAGGGTGGAGAGGCCTGTTCCTCCACCGATAGCGACGACGCGGAGGCCGGCGGTCGGGTTAGAGTTCGCGGTTTTAGAAATCACCGAGTTGGTTTGGGCTTACGGGTATGAGTCTAAACCCACGAGAGCGGGAAAAGCGGTCAGCTGGTGAGCGGTAGGTAGTCGGCGGTCTGGGGCGGTCGGGAGGAGAGGGTGAAGTTTCTCGAACTAGCTGCTTTCGGGGTAGAGGAGTTCGGTGAAGCGGGGGTCGTCGGCCATGTCGATGAAGTCGGGATCGGAGCGGGCCTGGATGCGATTGGCGGGGTTGATCTCGATGGCGCGGGTGAGATGCTCGAGGGCCTCTTCGGCCTGCCCGGTGACGCTGTCGAGGAGGGCCATACCGTAGTGGGCGAAGTCGGCCTGAGGGGCATTGGTGAGGATGGCCTCGAACTGGTCGCGAGCCTCCTCGTAGGAGCCGGAGTTCAGGAGGGAGACGGCGTAGTCGTACTGCTCGTCGGGGGTTTTGAAGGAGAGGGAGGACTCTTTGACGTTGCGCTCGCAGACGGCGATGTAGACGCGGGAGCGCTCGAGGATCTCCGGCGAGGCGTCACGAGAGAGTTTTTCGAAGAGGAGACGGGCTTTCTCGTACTTGCCCTGCTGCATGAGCTGGAGAGCGTTTTGGTAATCCTGGAGCATTTGTTTATTTTCGCTCGATGGGGCGGGTGGTTTGGTAGAACGAGCGGTGCGGCGAGGAGTGGGTGTTTCGCGTGCTTCCTGCATTCGGGCCATAAGCGATCTGCCTTGGAGACGCAGCCGGGGCACGCGGCGTCTACTCTGCAATCTTAGACAACGTTTTATACGCACAAAGAGGGGTGACGTCAAATGGTATGAAATGGCGGGGTGATTTTGGAGTGAGTTGGCGTTTTGGATTGCTCGCGGGGCCCTGTGGCGCGAAGAATGGAAGATGAATGCGGATGGAGCTGGCGGGGATCAGGGGACGGGCGGTAGGGATGGCGGGGGCTGCGCTGCTGGCGATGGCCGCGCAGGGGGAGAAGAAGCCGGCTCCGGCGCCGCCTGCGGAGATCAAGCCCGCGGTGAGCATCGCAGTGGCTCCGCTGGGGTATGAGCCACCGGGGGCGTTTTATCTGACTTATAAGCTGTCGTCGGCGGCGCTGGGGTTCTTCGATGACGATCAATTGCTGTTTACGTTTCGCATAGGCGGCCTCCTGAAGAGGATTCCTGGAGATCCGCTGAGCGACGACGACCAGGAGATTCGGGCGGTGGTGCTCGACCTGAGGACGGGGAAGGTGGTCGAGGAGACGAAATGGCGGATGCACGACCGGTCGCAGTATCTGTGGCCGTTTGGCGATGGGAAGTTTCTGGTGCGGGTACGGGATGGGTTGTTTGTGACGGATGAGAGGCTGCAACTGGAGCCGTACATGACGTTCGGGGACAGAATCCGTGCGATTCAGGTTTCGACCGACCGCAAGCTGCTGGTGGTGGAGACGAACGATCCGGCCAAACTGGATGCGGATGGGTCGAACGAGGAGTTTCTGGGCGGGCCGCCGGTGAAGGTGATGGTTTTCCCGCTTGGGGGGAAGACGCCGTTTGCGGAATCGCACGCGAAGGTGCCTACGCTGCTGCCGCTGATGGGGGACGGGCTGCTGGATCTGCTGGAGGGGAAGGCGAATGGCACGTGGGTGATGCGGGATGTGCCGTTCGAGGGAAAGCCGCGGGAGGTGGCGGAGGTGAAGTCGAGCTGCCAGCCATCGGCGCGGCCGCTGAGCGCGAGCGTGGTGCTGATGGTGGGGTGTTCCGGCGATGGGGATGACCGGCAGGTGATCGCGGTTTCGACGAAGGGCGACGGGGAGCTGTGGCGGGATCGCTGGCAGAACCGGTTTGTGTGGGGATGGTTCGACTCGGCGGAGAACGGGAGCCGGTTTGTGTACGAGTCGATCGAGGCGAACCGGCGCATCTCGATGTTCGACTCGCTGTATCCGGAGGATGTGCAGGCACAGCTGGCGGGGGTTTATGACACGGAGACGGGGAAGCTGGTGCTGGTCAAGGACGCGTCGCCGGTGCTGACGGCGGGGCAGAATGCGGCGCTGTCGCCGGATGGGAAGCGGTTTGCGATTCTGCGGAACGGGGCGATTGAGGTCTACGATCTGCCGGCTGTGGAGAAGCCGGTAGAAGGTAGAAGGGAGTAGTGGAGCGTCTCTTTTCGGGCGGCGCGCTTCGGGGCGGCCGGGAGTTGCGACGGGGAAAACGGGTCCATTCGACGCGCCGGCCGAGCCGGCTTGCTCAGGGTGACATTACTCGCGTCTGAATTGTTGTTGCGCCAAAAGCGGCGCAACAAATGCGGGTGCTCGCTCAGCGACTGTCTTCGTGAGGATCGAGGCTTCCCGCATCTGCCAAAACCGGGCAGATACGGGGCACCCAGGATATCCAGAGATGCGAAGATGACAGATTTTTCGCGAAATCTAATGTATTTGACATCTCACCAGCGCGGGTGAAATTCTCTAACGTTTTGCCGGGGGTGTAAGAGATGAATCCACCAGGGGTGGCGGGCTCGGAGGCGCAGAAGCAGTCGGGTGCGCAGAAGCGGGCGGATGGGAAGCTGACGGTTGCCGAGCCGTACCTGATCCAGCAGAAATGGGACGCCTACAGCCAGGAGCAGCATGCGGTATGGGCGGAGTTGGTGCGGCGGCGGATGCCGCAGTTGCGCGAGCACGCGGCTGAGGAGTATCTGAACGGGTTTGAGCAGATTGGGCTGAAGGAAGATGCGATTCCGAATCTGGCCGAGGTCAATAAGCGGCTTTCGCCGAGGACCGGGTGGAATGCGACGCCGGTGAGCGGGTTTCTGCCGCCGGATGCGTTCTTCGAGATGCTGGGGGCGCGGCAGTTTCCAACGACCACGTATATCCGGAGCCGCGAGTCGATGGAGTACACGCCGGAGCCGGACATCTTTCACGACGTGTTTGGACATGTGCCCATGCACGCGCATCCAGTGTTTGCCGATTTTCTGCAGCACTACGGGCGGGTGTGCGCGGCGCTGATGCAGGACAAGGAGAAGCTGGAGAAGATGGGCCGGCTGTTCTGGTTCACGGTGGAGTTTGGGGTGATCCGGCAGAAGGGGAAGGTGAAGCTGTACGGGAGCGGGCTGATCTCGTCGCATGGGGAGGGCACACATGTGATCGAGGGACGGCCGGAGATTCGGGATTTCGATCTGGACCAGATATTCGAGCAGAAGTTTCTGGTGTCGGAAGAGCAGAAGGTGCTGTACGCGGTGGAGTCGTTCGATGAGATATACGAGGCGGCGCAGGAGGCGGAGAAGCGGCTGGCGTGAGCAGCGTTCAGTTGTCATCGTTCAGTTGTCCGGGAGAGCGGTCAGCGGCGGGCAGGATCGCGCTGGCGCCGATGCCCACCCTGATCGCGCGAACAGCGCGCGCGATCAAGGATGGGGCACCGGGGATTCGGCAGCGCTCAGCAGCGTTCAGCGTTCAGTAAAAGGCGGGCGTTCCGGGATGATTCTGTTGTGGGATTCACAGGAGTAACGTCGAGTCCGCAAAATTTGCATTGTATTTACGGATGGGGATGCACAATACAGAGATTGGTTTCGTCTGTCGAACCCACATCTGCCAAAACCGGGCAGATATGGGCCACCCGGCATCTTAGCTGTCGCAGGCGAGATATGCAGGAGGGAACGTTGCCGCGGATTCATTTTCATCAACAACTGGCGGAGCTGAAGGACAAGCTGCTGGCGATGGCGGCGTTGTCGCAGCAGGCGGTGGAGTCGGCGGTGGACGCCTGGCTGCAGCGGGATGAGGGCTTGTGCCAGTACGTGCGCGAGAACGAGACGGCGATCAACACGGCGCAGCGGGAAGTGGACGAGATGGCGTACGAGCTGCTTTCGCGGGAGCAGCCGATGGCGATCGATCTGCGATTTATTTTGGCGGTGATCAAGATTAATGGGGACCTGGAGCGGATCGGGGACATGGCGGTGAGCATCGCGGTCCGGACGCTGGACCTGCTGGAGCAGGACCCGCTGGATCTGCCGGTGGATATCGCGGGGATGGGCGATTTTGCGGGACGGATGATCCGGACAGCGCTGCAGTCGCTGTTGGATGGAGACGCGCTGGTGGCCGAGTCGGTGCGGGATATGGACGACGAGATCGACCGGATGAACCGGGTGGCGATCACCGATCTGACGAAGGTGATCCAGGAGAACCCGGAGTGCGCGGACCAGGCGCTGCCGGCGATTCTGATTTCACGGAACCTGGAGCGGATCGCGGACCACGCGACGAATATCGCGACGGACGTAATCTTCTGGGTGCGGGGCGCGGATGTGCGGCATCAGCTGTCACTTGCTGTCGACTGAGTCGACAGCAAGCAGCGTTCAGTTGTCAGTGATCAGCGTTCAGAGGAACTTCTTCGGGCGCGCGCCAGGAGCCACTCCACTGCGGAGTTGAGCTCCATGTCGGAGACGTTTTCGACAACCACTGCATTGCCGATACCTTTGGGAAGGATGAAGCGCCGGGTTCCGGCGCGATTTTTTTTGTCGCGGCCGGCGGCGGCGAGGAGCTTCGCGGGCGTGGAGCGGAAGGGCGGGAGCGGTCCGTAGGAGTGGATGGTCTGCTCGATGCGCTGGGCTTGGTTGGGCCCCACAGCGTTGCGGGCCAGTGCGATGCGGAGGGCGGCGAGCATGCCCCAGGCGATGGCTTCGCCGTGGAGGAGCTTGCGGTAGTTCGTCGCGGCTTCGATGGCGTGGCCGAGGGTGTGGCCGAAGTTGAGGATCATGCGCAGGCCGGACTCGTGCTCGTCGATGGCTACAACCTGGGCTTTCATGCGGACGGAGGCAGTGATCACCCGCTCGAGGGCGGCGGGATCGCGGGCGAGGATCTTCTCGGCGTTCTGCTCCATGAAGCGGAAGAGGGCGGGGTCGCGGATGATGCCGGCTTTGACGCTCTCGAAGAGGCCGGCGCGGAGTTCGCGGTCGGGCAGGGTTTGCAGGACGTCGATGTCGGCGAAGACGGCGCGCGGGTGGTGGAAGCTTCCGATGAGGTTTTTGCCGGAGGCGAGGTTGGCTCCGGTTTTGCCGCCGACGGAGGAGTCGACCTGGGAGAGGAGGGTGGTGGGGACCTGGAGGTAGTGGATGCCGCGCATGTAGATGGCGGCGAGGAAACCGGCGAGGTCGCCGATGATGCCGCCGCCGAAGGCGATGAGGATGGAGGAGCGGTCGGCACCGGCTGCGGCGAGTTCCGTGGCGAGGGGTTCGACCTGGGGCAGCCGTTTGAAGCGCTCGCCTGGGGGGAGGAAGAGGGCGGTGGGCTGTTGGTCCCTGGGGAAGGCGGCGAGGAATTTCCTGCCCCAGAGGGCCCAGATCTCAGGCGAGGTAACGATGAAAACGCTGCGTGCAGCCGCTTTGCCGAGGTGACGGGCAATCCGAGGAAAGAGATTGTGGCCGATGAGGACGGGATAGTCCGCGGATGCGGTTTTGACGTGGAGGGTCGGCATAGGATGCTACAGGTACAGGGTACCGAAGGACGGGAGAAGGGAGAAGGAGAAGCGAGAAGGGAGAAGGAGGTAGGGAGAAGGCGCTACCTGGCTTATACTGCATCGTTTACTGCAACGTGGTGCGAGGAGCGGTCGAAATGGCAAGAGGTTGGGGGAGATGGATTGGCGCGGCGATCATGGCTGTGGTTGCCTGCGGTGTGACGACCTGCATGGCGCAGATGCCGGGGCAGAAGCTGCCGGGGCTGGCGCCGATTACCGTCGAGCAGACGGCGCAGGGAATGCGGGCGCATGTTGGGCAGGAAGTGGTGGACGTGACGGTGTGCGGGGATGCGGTGATCCATGTCGTGGCGTCGCCGGATGGACCGGCGGTGGAGCATCCGAAGCCGTGGATGCTGGAGGCGAAGGAGGCTTGTCCGGGGGCGCAGTTCAAGTTTGCGCAGAACGACGAGGTTGCGACGATCACGACCTCCGCTTTGAGGGTGGGTTTCTCGCTGCGGCGTGGGAACGTGACGTTTGAGAATGCGGTGGGCGAGCCGCTGCTGCGCGAGGGCAATGCGATCCCGCGAACCTACGAACCGACGGAGGCGAATGGGGAGAAGACGTGGCGGATCACGGACCGTTTTGGGCTCGATGCGATGGAGGGGGTGTATGGGCTGGGGCAGCACCAGAGCGGGCTGTTCAACTATCGCGGGGCGACGGTAGAGCTGGCGCAGAACAACACGGACGTAGCGATTCCGCTGCTGCTCTCGACCAAGGGCTACGGGGTGATGTGGAACACGGCGGCGTACAGCTATGTGGACAACCGGTTTCCGCTGGAGCTGAAGTTCATATCGATCGCGGGCGAACGGGGTGGACTACTACTTCATTTACGGACCGGAGATGGATCGGATCCTGCATGAGTACCGGTCCATGACTGGACATACACCGATGCTGCCGAAGTGGTCGTATGGGCTATTTCAATCGAAAGACCGGTATGTGTCGCTGGATCAGATCGAGCAGATCGCGGGGCGGTATCGGGCAGAGCACATTCCGCTGGATGCGATGGTGCAGGACTGGTTCTGGTGGAAGAGCGGAGGGCGATCCGGTCTTCAACGCGAATTATCACGATGTGCCGGCGGATTTGCAGAAGCTGCACGACGAGCATGTGCACGCGATGATTTCGGTGTGGGGGCTGTTCGATCCGAAGTCGGAGAACTACGGGATCATGACGGAGCATCACTGGGACGTGCCGGGAGCGCATGTGTACGATGCGACGAATCCGGCGGCGCGGGATTTTTACTGGAAGAATCTGGCCGGACCGATCTTCGGGATGGGGTGGGATGCGTTCTGGCTGGACAGCGCGGAGCCGGAGGAGTACTGGCCGCATATGGGCGACGGGATGCTCCGCAGCAAGATGCTGGCGATTGGAAACGGCGCGGAGTACACGAATGTTTTTCCGCTGATGCACACGCTTGGGATTCAGGAGCACTGGAAGGCTGCGAACGATGAGAAGCGGGTGTTTCTGCTGACGCGGTCGGCGTTTCTGGGGCAGCAGCGGGTGGGCGCGACGGTGTGGTCGGGCGATGTGTACAGCACGTGGTGGGGGCTGCGGCATCAGGTGGCAGCGGGGCTGAACTTTGCGTTATCGGGATATCCGTACTGGACGACCGATATCGGTGGATACTGGCCTGCGTATAACGGCAAGACGCAGATCGCGGACTATCAGGATCTGTACGCGCGGTGGTGGGAGTTTGGGGTGTTCTGTCCGATCTTCCGGACGCATGGGCATCGTCCCGAGAATGAGATCTGGAGCTATCCGCGGGTGGAGCCGGTGCTGATCGAGTACGACAAGCTGCGGTATCGGCTGATGCCGTACATCTACTCGCTGGCGTGGAAGGTAACGAGCGAGGATTACACGATACAGCGGCCGCTGGTGATGGATTGGCGGACGGATGCGCGGACATGGGATATCGGGGATCAGTTCATGTTCGGGCCGGCGCTGATGGTGGCTCCGGTGATGGAGCAGGGAGCGGTGAGCCGGCGCGTTTATTTGCCGGAGGCGGCGGGGTGGTACGACTTCTGGACGGGCGATCGGGTGGAGGGCGGCCGGGAGGTGGAAGTTGCGGCGCCGCTGGATCGGATTCCGCTGTTTGTGCGGGCGGGATCGATTGTGCCGATGGGGGCGGAGATCGAGTATGCAAATCAGGATCCGGATGGGCCGGTCGAACTGAGGATTTATCGTGGGGCGGACGGGGACTTCGATTTGTATGAGGATTCCGGAGACAGCTACGCGTACGAGAAGGGGCAGCATGCGGTGATTCCTCTGCACTGGGACGATGCTGCGGGAGAGCTGACGATTGGTGCGCGGGAGGGGTCGTATCCTGGGATGGCGGAGGCGCGGCAGTTCAGGGTAGTGCTGGTGGGGAAGGGGCACGGCGTGGGGGAGGCGGTGTCGACGCAGGATGAGGAACAGGTGACGTACAGCGGGAAGCAGATGAGGGTGAAGGTGGGGAGACGGCCGTAGTCGGCAGTTGGCGGTTGGCAGTCAGGGGTTGGCGATTGAGAGGACGGACCGAACTGCGGCTAATTGTGGGCGGGCAGATGCAGGCGGTCGGTGACTTCAATTGTGGCGACGCGGAGGTGCGAGACGGTGAGGGTCTCGATCTCGAGGGATTTGAACTTCGCGCTGCCGACGGCCAGGCGGCGGATGGCCAGGGCGCCGATGGCCACGGCACCGATAGCACAGGCGCCGAGCGCGAGCGCGCCGAGAGCACGAGCGCCGGTCGCAGCCGCGCCCACGCAGCTGATCCCGGTTGCATTTCCTATTTGCAGTGATTGAATTTTCCTGAACATGGAGCGGCCCCCGTTGTTTCGTCGGACCATTATGCCGCACGGCGGGTGGTGGGCGTTTGGGGTGCCCGTCAGAGGTCGGCTGTCGGCGGTTGGAGCCGGCGGGATCGCGCATGCGCGCGGTGCTCCGCCCTCAACTCCATCGATAGGGGATTCGGGTGGAGCTCAGAGACTCAAGTTCACGTCGCTTGAATAGCCTGAAGGGTGAAGAAAATTGTGTCCAGGTGCGCTGTTCTAAAAAGGGACAGGTGCTTTGGGGACGGTACCTGCGTCCGAGGCAGGGGGGCGAATCCTTTGACTGTTCGGCGGCGAGGGAGTTCGCTTCTTGCTGTAGGGTGAACCTGGCGTCGCCATGGGGTTGGGTGGTGTTTGTGGCGCCCGGCGAAAGCGACGAACGGCCTGACGAAAGAGTTGTGAGCCGGAGGCGAACGAGCCTCGGGGCTAACGTGTGGGCCAGAGAACTCGATTTGTGCAATGGTAGCCCCAACAGGTTGCGGCCATTTCTTTCATGGATCGCCACCTGTAAACCGTAGAAGCAGTTCTCACGCACACACTGCGCCCGATCATTTTTGCGGCGTTTGCGGCACTGCTCAAGAAATTAAGTCAAAGTTCGAGGTTCTAAAAAGGGCCAGCTGCTTCCTGGGGATGGTACCTGCGTTTGAAGCCGGGGATCGAAGCCTTTGACGTCTCGGTGGCGTGAGAGTTTGCTTCTTGCTGTGGGGTGAACCTGGCGTTCGGCATGGGGGGCTTTGGGGGCGGAGGGCCAAATCGACCGATTCGCGCCGGGGGCAGGATGTCTGCCCTGATCGCGTGACGCAGGATGCCTGTCCTGATCGCGCGGCGCAGGATGTCTGCCCTGATCGCGTGACGCAGGATGTCTGCCCTGATTGTGCGGGACAGGATGCCTGCCCTGATCGCGTGGCGCAGGATGTCTGCACTGATTGTGCGGGACAGGATGTCTGCTCTGATCGTGCGGCGCAGGATGTCTGCCCTGATTGCGCGGGACAGGATGCCTGTCCTGATCGCGCGGCGCAGGATGTCTGCGTTGATCCAGCCGGGGCGATGACGGCCCTGATGCCGAGGCGCGATGCTCACCCTGATCGCGCGAACCGCAGGTGCGCGTCAGGGTGGGCGTTCGGAGTTTCGGTTCGTGCGGCGGCTACTTGATGCCGATGACCATGGAGTCGGGGCCGATGAGGTGCTCGACGCGGGTTTCGCGGAAGCCGGCGGCGCGCATCCAGCTCAGGCAGTCGGCGCCGGTGTAGTCGAATCCGCCTGGGGTTTCGACGAGCATGTTGAGGCTCATCATGAGGCCGAAGGTGTTTTTGCTGCGGTCGTCGTCGATGATGGCTTCGTAGACGATGTAGGCTCCGCCTTCGGGGAGTGCTTCCCAGGCTTTGCGGATGAGCATGCGTTTGGTATCGAGGTCCCAGTCGTGGAGGATGTGGCCGATGATGATGACGTCGGCTTGGGGGAGCGGGTCGTCGAAGAAGCAGCCGGCGCGAAACGGAGACGCTGTGAAAGACCGAGAGCTTCGACGTACTCCTCGAAGATGGGGCCGACTTCGGGAAGATCGAAGCCGCGACCGCTGAGATGGGGATGGGCGAGGGCGATCTGGGAGGCGGTGTCCCCCTGGGCAGTGCCGACATCGGAGAAGGTTTTGTATTGAGACCAGGGGAACTTGGCGGCGATGGCGCTGGCGGAGCCGGGGCTGATGCCGGACATGGCGGCGAGAAATTCTTTCAGGCGGGCGGGATCGGCGTAGAGGGATTCAAACATCGGAGTTTCGCCGTTGCGGAGTTCGTTCTGCGGCTGGCCGGTGCGCAGGGCTTCGGTGAGGTGGCCCCAGAAGGGATAGAGGCGCTGGTTGGCCATTTCGAGAATGCCGCCGATGTAGGAGGGCTTGCTGCGATCGAGGAAGAGATCGGTGGCAGGGGTATTGGCGTATTCGCCGTTTTGGCGCTGCAGAAAGCCGAGGGCGAAAAGGGCGTCGAGGAAATCGCGAGCGGCGCGGGGATGGAGGCCGAGGCGACCGCGGAGGTTTTCGAGGGATTCGGGGCCTTGCGCGAGTTCGGTGAAGAGGCCCATTTCGATGGCACTGAGGAGCACTTTGGAAGGCCAGAAGCCGAGCCCAATCTGGAGAATGTGCTCGGGGGTAGGACGATCACTCATGAGAATCTCCCTGCGATCTTCGTAAGAAATTTTGCAAAGCGCACCCGGGCACGTGATCCGCACCAATGATCCTCGGGGAAAGGATCGCTCAGGACGGAGAGAGGCTGTCAGCTGGGAAACGTGCGAGTGGTTGACAGGCCGGAGGTTATGGGTGCGGTGCCATTATGCCGGATGAAGGAGGCGAGTGGCGAATTGGACCGCGATCGGCCAGATTTCACTGCGAGGGATAACCGAGAAGAAAACGTCAGGGGAGATGTGTGCATCCAACCGGGCTGAATTCGAGTGGAGCACGGAGTAACCATCCACATGATGCTTCGGGTGAGGTTGTGTTGCGTTTTGTCCCTTGCGGTAATGACGTTTGGTCTTTGCGGTTGCGGCGCGACGAACGGTAGCGGATCCTCGGGAGGGTCGGGCGGTGGAAACGGTGGCGGCGGATCGACGGCGGGATTGTCGTCGATCAATCACATTGTTTTTCTGGCGCAGGAGAACCGGTCGTTCGATCACTATTTTGGGGCGCTGCGGCAGTACTGGGCGCAGAACGGATATCCGGATCAGTCCTTCGACGGGCTGCCGCAATTCAATCCGACGTCGGGGGCGGCACCCAATGCGGGACCCGCACCTTCGGTTCCCGGATGCGATCCAAGCCAACCGGCGC
This sequence comes from uncultured Acidobacteriaceae bacterium, assembly GCA_963796895.1. Lineage (GTDB taxonomy): Bacteria > Acidobacteriota > Terriglobia > Terriglobales > Acidobacteriaceae > Palsa-343. The sequence goes on along the minus strand of CAWCNN010000005.1, from coordinate 27,035 downwards.
CGGCCGATTGTGTCGTCGATTCGAACAACCCGGTGACGTCGTTTCACCTGGTCACGCAGTGCGCGGAGAATCCGAGCCCGTCGTGGAACGAATCGCACGTGGACTGGGACTACAGCGATCCAACAGGACAGAGCGCGGCGCAACTGAACGGGTTCGTTTACACAGCGGCGCACGATGCGCGCACGATGTCGCCGCCCTTCACGGATACGGACGGGTTGCGCGCGATGGGGTACTACAACGGCGACGACCTGAACTACTACTACTACATGGCGTCGAACTTCGGGACGTCGGATCGTTGGTTTGCGCCGGTACTGACGCGGACCCATCCGAATCGCGAGTTTCTGATCGCCGCGACATCGGGAGGGTACGTCTATCCGGAGGGGAGCAACGCGCAGGACACGGCCAAGCTGACGGTTCCGACGATTTTCCAGGAACTGCAGAACGCGGGAATCAGCTGGAAGATTTACGTGGACCCGACGAACAGCGGGTGTTCCGGGCCACCGTATCAGGCTTCGTGCCTGATCCAGTTGAGCTACGTGCAGAACTTCACGTTTGCGAACACGATTGTTACGCAGTATCCGAACAACATTGCGCCGATCTCGCAGTACTTCACCGACCTGGCGAACGGGACGCTGCCGCAGGTAGCGCAGATCGAGCCTCCGTCCGATGCGGGACTGGATGAGCATCCCACGAACAATGATGCGGCACTGAGCAACATCCAGAGTGGCGCGGCCTGGGTGGAGACGCTGATCAATGGGCTGATGCAGAGCTCTTCGTGGAAGGATTCGGCTTTCATTCTGACTTACGACGAGCCGGGCGGGTTTTACGACCATGTATCGCCGCAGCCGGCGGTGAGTCCGGACGGGATCAAGCCGGTGGATCTGGTGCCCGGGGATATCTGCACGACGACAACGGGTCCAACCTGCGATTTCACGTACACGGGATATCGGGTCCCGCTGATTGTGGTTTCACCGTATGCGAAGAAGAACTATGTATCGCACACAGTGGCGGATTCGACGGCGATTCTGAAGCTGATTGAGACGCGTTTCAAGGTTCCGGCGCTGACGAAGAGGGATGCGGCGCAGCCGGATATGACGGAGTTCTTCAACTTCAGTGCGCCGCCATGGATGACGCCGCCGGCGCCGCCGGCACAGGCGACCAATGGGGCCTGCTACGCGGATCATTTGCCTTGAAGGCAGGGAGCAGGAAGAAGGAGGAAGGGAGAAGGGAGAAGGAACGCTCGGGTGGAGCTGACGCTTGCAACTGGATGACGGCCGGGTCAGAAATTAACGGGCCGAGGAAGATTATTCATCTGAAATTATTGGGCGCGCAGCCCATAGGCGTAGTCGGCGTTGCTAGCCTCCACAGGCATGGAGGCTGCAATGCGCAAATTGTTACCCACCGTTTTTTCGGCTGCCGCTCTGCTGCTGTCGACGAGCGTAATCGCACAGGACAGAGACCACGACTGGGATCGAAGCCAGATCCGCCATGTTTTATTGATCAGCATCGACGGCATGCATGCCGTTGATTTTCTGAACTGCACGGGCGGCGTTGCCGGCGTGAACAACGGCGCGCCCTACTGTCCGAATCTTGCGGCGCTGGGGACGACGGGCGTGAACTACGTGAACGCCAGCACGTCGAAACCTTCGGATTCGTTTCCGGGGCTGATGACGCTGGTGAGCGGGGCGACGCCGCGGACGCTGGGCGTCTATTACGACGTTTCCTACGACCGGTCGCTGGATGGGCCGATGATCGCGACGGGCAACGGAAGCCCCGCGGGCATGTGCACGCCGGGAGCCGCGCCGACCGGCTACGAAGCAGAATATGAAGAGGGTCTGGACCTCGATCAGACCCAACTGAACGGCGGAGCACCGGGGGCGAGCCTGATCGATGGCGGGATTGCGTCACTGGATCCGAAGAAGATGGATCGCGATCCGGCGAAGGGGTGTGCGCCGGTGTATCCGTGGCAATTTGTGCGGACGAACACGATCTTCGGAGTGGTGCACGATGCGGGCGGCTATGCGGCGTGGTCGGACAAGCATCCGTCGTACTCCTCAGTGGCAGGACAGCATGGCACGCTGGACGATTATTACTCGCCGGAGATCAACTCGAACGTGGTGCCTCTGCCAGGATTGACGACGGTGTCGGGGATTTCCTGTGCGACGGTTCCGGATCCCGGATCGGATCTGACGGCGTGGACGAACAGCTTTCAGAATATCCAGTGCTACGACCAGCTGAAGGTGAACGCGATCCTGCACGAGATCGACGGGATGGATCACCTGGGCACGAAGAAGACGCGGACGCCGACCGTGTTCGGGATGAACTTCCAGGCGGTGAGCGTAGGGCAGAAGCTGATTGAGGGGTCGACGAAGGGCGGCTATCTGGATGCGGCGGGAACGCCGGGGCCATCGCTGCTGAGCGAGATCCAGTTTGTCGACGATGCGATCGGGAGTTTCGTGGATGAGCTGAAGGATCACGGGCAAGTATGAGTCCACGCTGATCATGATCACGGCAAAGCACGGGCAGTCGCCGATCGATCCGAATCTGTATTTCCCGATTCCGGGGAAGACGATGAACGGGAAGGCGCCGTCGGATCTTCTGTCGAGCCTGTTGCCCGCGAATCAGATCAACGGCGTGGGGCCGACGGAGGACGATGTCTCGCTGCTGTGGCTGTCGGATCCGAAGACACTGTCGACAGCGGTGGCGACTCTGGAGGCCAACAAGGCAGCGGCAGGGATCGGGCAGATCTTCTACGGGCCGAGCCTGGCGCTGAACTACGACGTTCCGGGACTGCCGCCGAATGGCGACCCGCGGACGCCGGACATCATCGTGACGCCGAACGTGGGGGTGACGTACACGGGGAGCAACAAGAAGCTGGAGGAGCACGGCGGGTTTTCGCATGACGATACGAACGTGATGCTGCTGCTGTCGAATCCGGCATTCAGGGCGCACACGGTGTATGCGGAGGTGGGAACGCTGCAGGTGGCGCCGACGATTCTGAAGGCGCTGGGGCTGGATCCGCGAAAGCTGGATGGCGTGAAGTGGGACGGGACCGGCGTGCTGCCAGATGTGAATCTGAACTTTGGGTGGTAAGACAGGGTACAGGGCTCAGGGCACAGAAGACGAAACGCGCGGGGGCCGATGGCTCTCGCGCGTTTCTGCTTTGAGGTGCGCTCGGGAGCGCGTTCGGCCAAGCTCGGGGGAGCGATAAGGAGGGCGGAGTTCTGGCGAACTCCGCCGACGTATTTTGGGTCCCCATTGCGCTGGGAAGCGCGCGACGGGAGACCCCAGGGACGGCCTGCGGCAGCAAGGCAGCGCCTTCGGCGCGATGAATTTCGGCACGGCTGAACAGCTTGCGGAAAAAGTGGGAGCAGAGGTCGAGCTGGGTGTTTTCGCAAAACAGTCAGGGACAGTACTTTCGAGATGGTTGCGGAATCGAGTTTTGTTGATTTTCGAGCGCTGGGAGCTTTCGCTACTTGCTGTGGGGTGAACCTGGTCGATCCAGCGCTCGGGCCTTTGCTTTTTCCTCAAGATGGGAAAGTCGTGCCCGTCAAAGCCGAGCAGTTTTTCCGCAGGGTGTGAAAGTCGTATCCCTTCACATTCCACTGGGGGAGGTTAGGGTGGGAATGGTGTCGTACCGCTTCAGACCCAAGCCCCGGGGCAGAGAACACAGCCGTTCTTCTGATTTCGGAGCAGTTTCCTCATTCAGCCTCATTCGATCGAGGAATCCCGCCTGGCACGAGTCAACCCTTGCGTCGAAGAGCCGCGGGGGCAGAAACGCGACGAATTCAGAGGGATTTTACGACACGGCTGAACGCCGCGCCCCTTCAAAGCCGACGACTTTTAAGCACGCTGTGAAGTCGTACCGGAAACGAAGGGGATCGGTTTTGGTCTGTCCGGGTCGATGTGGTGGAGCACTCATCCCGGGACGGATAGAGGCAGTACTTTAGAGTGAGGGGATCCTGGATTCAGGTTGAGGATCGTTCGGGAGGGGCTTTAGCTTCTTGCTATGGGGTGAACCTGCTGCCGCTCTGGATGCGTTTTGGTGTGTGTGGTCTGTTTAGTTTTTTTCGCATGAGGTGCCGTGCCCCTTCAAAGTTGAGTCAGATCGCCCAGGCTGGGGAAGTCTGTACCCTTTGACTGAAATTTACTTAAGGCCGGTTCGATGGCGGGAATCGTAGTTGCCTGGCATCAAACGGCTCGCGGTTCTCCGCCAGGGAAAGGAGTCCAGTGGTCGACCCCGCATACCAATGTGACTTCGCTTAATTTTTCGAGTGTCAGCCTGGCAGTGGCAGTCGAGGTTGCCGAGGGAGAGGCTGGAGATTTTTATCGGCGGTGGCTGCGCCACCGAGTCCCTCCGCGCTGAGAGAGGTTTGGTCTGGCGTGGGGCTCGTGTCGCTACGGGGGTCCTTCGACTCCGCGCCGGAGGTGATCCTTTTCTCAGGCAGGTGTATCGGCGGCGCTCCGCTCAGGATGACATTTCGTGTTGGCAGCGAAGGTCTGGATGGCCGGCGTTACTTATTTTTTGAGTGTCGAGCCTCGGACGGATGAACGTGCGGTGGCAGTCGAAGGTCGCCGAGGGAGAGGCTGGAGATTTTTGTCGGCGGCTGCGCCACCTGAGTCCCCTCCGCGCTGAGAGTGTTTGTCGTGCGGGGGCCCGTGTCGCTACGGGGGTCCTTCGACTCCCCGCGCCGGAGGTGATCCTTTTCTCAGGCAGGTGCATCGGCGGCGCTCCGCTCAGGATGACATTTCGTGTTGGCTGCGAAGGTCTGGATGGCCGGGGACCATTTTTTCAAGTGTGAGCCTTTTCGAGTGTCAGCCTTGTCGAGCGCTCCTTCCTCGGAGGGATGAACGTGCGGTGGCAGTCGAGGTCGCCGAGGGAGAGGCTTGAGATTTTTATCGGCGGCTGCCCGCCACCGAGTCCACCTCCGCGCTGAGAGTGTTTGTCGTGCGTGGGGCTCGTGTCGTCATCGGGGGTCCTTCGACTCCGCGCCGGAGGTGATCCTTTTTCCAGGCAGGTGTATCGGCGGCGCCTCTCCGCTCAGGATGACATTTCGTGTTGGCTGCGAATGACATTTGGGTTGGGGGCGAAGGTCTCTGGCAGGTCGGAATTACGTAGCTCCGGCAGGGTCTCACTTCCTTCTAGCGCGAGCACGGCGGGCAGTACTTCGCGAGGGCGGCGATGGCTTGGAAGATCTTTTCGGGTTGGGGGAGGATGGCGTCTTCCAGGATCGGCTTGGTAGGCGACGAAGGTGTCCATGGCGGCGATGCGGCGGACGGGGGCGTCGAGGGAGTCGAAGAGCTCTTCGCCGATGCGGGCGGCGATCTCGGCGCCGTAGCCCCAGCTGAGCATGTCTTCGTGGGCGACGATGACTTTGCTGGTCTTGGTGACCGAGGTCGCGATGGCCTCCCAGTCGTAGGGGCTGAGGTGCGCAGGTCGAGGATCTCGGTTTCGATACCGAGTTCGCGCTGCGGCGCGCTGCGCGGCCTGGAGAGCGCGGGGACGATCGCTCCATAGGTGATGACCGTCAGGTGCTTGCCCGCGCGGACGATCTTGCCTTGCCGAAGGGGATGGTGTAGTCGGGGCCGGGATAGGGGGCGCGGCCGTAGGTTTCGCGATAGAGGCGCTTGTGCTCGAAGAAGAGCACGGGGTCGTCGCAGCGGATGGCGGTGCGCAGCAGGCCGTTGGCGTCGAGCGCGTTCGACGGCAAGACGACGCGCACGCCGGGGGTGTGGGTGAAGATGCTCTCGCCGGATTGCGAGTGATAGATGGAGCCGCCGGTGAGATAGCCGCCGATGGGCACGCGGATGACGGCGGGGGCGGCCCAGTTCCGTTGGAGCGCCAGCGGAGGACGCTGAGCTCGTTGCGGAGCTGATGCATGGCGGGCCAGATGTAATCGAAGAACTGAATTTCGGCGACGGGCTTGAGGCCGCGGACGGCCATCCCGATGGCGCGGCCGACGATGGCGGCTTCGGCGAGCGCGGAGTTGAAGACGCGGCCGGAGCCGAATTCGCACTGCAGGCCGGCGGTGAGCTTGAAGACTCCCCCTTTGCCTTTGACCTGCTTGTTGGCGAGGTATTCCTCGCGGGAGCAGTCGGCGACATCTTCGCCGAAGACGACGATGCGCGGGTCGCGGCGCATTTCGTCGTGGAGGCAGGCGTTGATGAGGTCGGCCATGGTGCGGGCGGGCGCCTTCGTGGGCGGCTCGGTGGTTTGAGCTCGGGGCGGGTGGGGTCGTAGTCTTCAGAATAGCGGTGGCGCAGGATGGCGGCGGTCTCGGTGGAGGGGAGCGGCGCGGCAGAGCGCGTTCGGCGGCGGGCGGACCTCGTCGTCCGACCTGCTTCTCGATGTGGTCGAGGGCTTCGGGGTCGAGCGATTCTTTCGTGCAGCAGCCAGGCGCGGAATTCGGGATGGGGTCGCGCAGGGTTTCGGCGTGGCTTTCGGACTCGGGGCGATAGAGGCGGGCGTCGTCGGAATAGGAGTGGGCGTAGGGGCGGGTGACGTGGCCGTGGACCAGGGCAGGGCCCTTGCGGGCGCGGCAGTGGGCGACGGCGGCGCGAAGGCGTGCGTGCAGGCTATGGGGTCGGTGCCGTCGACTTCTTCGAAATGGAAGTTGGGGAAGTTGGCGAGCAGGCGCGAGATGTTGCCGCCGGGGGTGTTGACCTCGACGGGCACCGAGATGGCGTAGCCGTTGTCTTCGACGACGTAGACCACGGGCAGCTTGCGGTTGGTGGCGATGTTGAGCGACTCCCAGAACTCGCCCTGGCTGGTGGCGCCTTCGCCGATGGAGACGTAGACGACCTCGTCGCCGTGGAAGTCGACGGTGTGGTAGTGGCGGTAGTCGGCGTGTTCGGGATCGCCGGGCTTGGCGGCCTCGGGATGCTGCGTGAGGTAGAGGGCGGCCTCGGCGCAGCCGACGGCCTGCAGGCACTGGGTGGCGGTCGAGGAAGACGGCGTGACGATGTGGAGCTTGGGGTCGGACCAGTGCGAGGGCATCTGGCGTCCGCCGCTGGCGGGATCGGCCGCGGCGCCGACGGCCTGGAGCAGCTGCTCCTCAACGGTGGTGCCGAGAGTGAGGGAGAGGGCGCGGTCGCGATAGTAGGGGAAGAACCAGTCGTAGCCGGGGCGGAGGGCGAGGCCGGCGGCGACGAGCAGGGCCTCGTGGCCGGCGCCGGAGATCTGGAAGAAGACTTTCTGCTGACTCTTGAGGACGATCTCGCGGTCGTCGGTGCGGCGCGAGAGGAGCATGAGGCGGTAGACCGAGGAGCTTTTCCGGAGCAAGGCCGGGACCGCTCCCGTTGCCATTCGGGAGGTTTGCTGGGCCGATTTTTTCACTTCAGCGCCAGGGACTGCAGTACGCGCCATGCGGACCTCTTGCTTCCTTATCTTGATGTTCGCCCAGCTTCAGTTTATGAGCCTGGGGAGGGGTACGGGAACCCGTTTGGTTTGAGCGACCCGAAGGGGGGCGACCGGAAATTGTATCCCGTGGAGAGGAGGAATGGGGAATGGTTGGAGGTAATGCGAGGAGGGGTACGGAAGGGGGATGAGAGGGGATGGCGTTAAGGGGGGACTGGCGTTCAGTTGTCAGCGTTCAGCGTTCAGCGTTCAGTGGGCGATCGGGAGAATCGGGGCCCCAGCCGGAAGCGTGACTGGGCTGGTATGTTGGAGCCTATGGCGGAATCGAACAGCCGTTGGTATGAGTGGCCGGAGACCACTGGCGCGCGTTTCGCGCATCTGCCCCTCCAGGCCAATCTGGATGATCTGTATTTGGCGGTGTTCTTTCGTTCTGCGTGGTGGGATTCTTCAGCGATCCGATTAAGTCTCGGCGAGATCCCTTATGCGACGGCGATCGTGATCGCGGTGGGACGGCACTGGATGCCACCGCCGTGGCCGTTCATCGCCTCAACCAATTGCCGTGGCCGACGGCTTTGGACTGGTGGCGTTGCAGTTGCCATGGGCCGTGGCTGGCGATTCGTGTCGCGCTGGATGGGCGCGACCTTCGCACGGCACATCCCTTCGGAGACCAGCGGGATGCGTTTCGCGGCGACCGGGACTCTGGCCGTGGCGCTCCCTCTTCGAACATACTTCTTTGTGATCTTCCTCCAGACCACAAAAAAGGCCATGCTGAAAATTCGCAACGGACTGGAACGGCGCACGGGATCGAGACGACTCTGGTTCCGCCGGTGATGCTGAGGACGGAGATGTTCGAGGTGTACGGGATCTCGGAGCCCAGCGATAAAGTCGGCGGGGACGGCCGACGTGGTGCTGCTGCCGAATGGCGATGCGGTGGCGATCTGGCGGAGATCGCGGGGCATGGCTGGCGGCTGGAATTCTGATGGGCATGCTGAAGATTGCGGCGCGGACAGCGCTGCTGGACGCGGCGGGGGGCATCCGAGCGAGTCGTTGCCGATGCTGCTCGACAAGCTGAACCGCGTCTTGCCGGAGTGAAGGAGCCGCAGATGTATGCGACGCTGACGGCGTTTCGGCTGAACGCGGACGGGAGCGCCTGGTACGCGACGGCGGCCAGCCCGCCGGTGCTCCACTGGCACGCGGAAGGGAAGGATGCACGGAGGGTAGGAGGAGGCGCAGTATCCGCTGGGACTGCTGCCGGTGGAGGGTTTTACCGGTGAAGCGATTGAACTAACTCGGAGGCGATCTGCTGGTAGTGGCGACGGATGGTGTGCTGGAAGTATGCGACAAGGGGGGCGAGGAGTTCGGGATCGAGCGGATCGAGAAGGCGATTGCGGAGGACGGCGCGAGGACCGCCGGTGGGGCGGCGCGGGACGATTTTGGAGAGGGCGTGGGCGTTCGGGAAAGAGGCGGACGACCAGACTCTGCTGGTGATCCGTCGTCTGCGAGCGCAACTTACAGACGACCGGCGTTTAGCGTTCGAATAGAGACCAGCGTCGAGATGTCAGCGTTCAGCAATGCGAGCGAGGAGGCAGGCGTGGCGAGATCGCACCGAGACCTGGAGTGTGGAAGCGGGCGATCGAGTTGAGCGTGGGCCTTTACAAGCTCACTCGGGACATTCCGCGAGAGGAGATCTACGGGGTCACGAGCCAGCCGCGGCGTGTGCGGGGTTCTGTCGCCAGGCACTTGCGGAGGGATACGGCAGGTCAACCAAAGGGGAGTTCAGGAGTCTTCCCGGCATGGCGCGAGGCTCGGCATTAGAGCTGAAGACCCAACTCGTCATCGCTCGCGAGCTGGGATTGGGGGATGCGGCGAAGATCACGGCGGCGGAGACCCTGGCGAACGAAACCGGAAAGATGCTGTGGGCGGTGCGGGAACGGTTTTGATCGCACCCTGGATATCGAAACGCGGAAAGCAGGCTGCCCTCACTGGCCGTCGCGCATTTTGTCTTTGACGGATTTGGCGAGTTTTTCGATTTCGGCGGCGGTGTTGACGACGGAGAGGGAGAGCTCATCTTTGTTGCTCTTGTCGACGGCGTTCTTGAGCTGTCGGACGAGATCCATGAGCTGATTGGTGTCGGCGACGATTTCTTTTTGGCGCTGGGCATTGCGGTCTTTCGACATCTCGCGCAACATGCGGACCTGTTCGGGGTCGCGGGGAGGGCTGCTGAGGCTGTCGGAATCGTCGCTGAGGGCGGGCTGGCGCACCGAGGGGACCGGCTGCGGCTGCTGGGCGCAGGCGGCGACGGGAATCAAGACGCAGGCGAGGATCATGGTGAGGAGCAGAATGCTCCGAAGACAAGGATCGATGCGGGTCATGATGTCTCCTCCGACGGCGCGATGGTCGGGGCCGCGGGTTGCGAGTGCAAGCATTATAAGCCCGGCGGGAGGGCCGGTGAAGGTATGCTGAGGGAGCCATGTGGACTGCGCTGCTGATCGTGGGGCGAGGGGCGTTCTTCTCAGAACTATGGGATAAATACGCTCAGGACCTGCTGGATTTTCTGCACACAAGCTGGAGAGGCTATCGGGCTGGCCCTGCTGTGCTGGCTGCTGCTGTGGCTGTTACGGGTGGCGAGCCGGCACATTCTGCACATGGCGGAGCGACAGTCGACCTCAGCCGGACGTTATGGGCAGGTGAAGACGCTGACGTCGGTGATCTGGACGACGGGTATCGCGGTGATCGTAGTTTTGGCGACGCTGCAGACGCTATCGATTCTCGGATTCAATCTGGGGCCGCTGCCGACCAGCGCCGGGGGGGCGGGAGTAGCGATTGGGCTGGCGGTGCAGAACATCGTGCGGGACTGCTTCACGGTTCCTGATTCTGGTGGAGGATCAGTACAACGTGGCGATGCGGCGACGATTGCCACCCGTAACAGCCACAGCAGCAGCCAGCACAGCAGGGCCAGCCCGATCAGCCTCTCCAGCTTGGTGTGCAGAAAATCCAGCAGGTCCTGAGCGTATTTATCCCATAGTTCTGAGAAGAACGCCCCTCGCCCCACGATCAGCAGCGCAGTCCACATGGCTCCCTCAGCATACCTTCACCCGGCCCTTCCCCCCTCCCGCCGGGCTTATAATGCTTGCACTCGCAACCCGCGGCCCCGACCATCGCGCCGTGCGGAGGAGACATCATGACCCGCATCGTTCCTTCTCTTCGGAGCATTCTGCTCCTCACCATGATCCTCGCCTGCGTCTTGATTCCCGTCGCCGCCTGCGCCCAGCAGCCGCAGCCGGTCCCCTCGGTGCGCCAGCCCGCCCTCAGCGACGATTCCGACAGCCTCAGCAGCCCTCCCCGCGACCCCGAACAGGTCCGCATGTTGCGCGAGATGTCGAAAGACCGCAATGCCCAGCGCCAAAAAGAAATCGTCGCCGACACCAATCAGCTCATGGATCTCGTCCGACAGCTCAAGAACGCCGTCGACAAAAGCAACAAAAATGAGCTCTCCCTCTCCGTCGTCAACACCGCCGCCGAAATCGAAAAACTCGCCAAATCCGTCAAAGACAAAATGCGCGACGGCCAGTGAGGGCAGCCTGCTTTCCGCGTTTCGATATCCAGGGTGCAATCAAAACCGTTCCCGCACCGCCCACAGCATCTTTCCGGTTTCGTTCGCCAGGGTCTCCGCCGCCGTGATCTTCGCCGCATCCCCCAATCCCAGCTCGCGAGCGATGACGAGTTGGGTCTGCACTTCTAATGCCGAGCCTCGCGCCATGCCGGGAAAGCTCCTGAACTCCCCCTTGGTTGACCTGCCATATCCCTCCGCAATGTTGCTGGCGACAGAACCCCCCGCACGCCGCAGCTGGCTCGTGAGCCCGTAAATCTCCTCTCGCGGAATGTCCCGAGTGAGCTTGTAAAGGACCACACTCAACTCAATCGCCCGCTTCCACACTTCCAGTTCTCGGTACGATTTCGCCACCACCTGCCTCCTCGCTCGCGTTGCTGAACGCTGACAACTGAACGCTGGTCTCTATTGAACGCTGAACGCCGGTCGTCTGTGAGTTGCGCTCACAGACGACGGATCACCAGCAGCGTCTGGTCGTCCGCCTGTTTCCCGAACGCCCGCGCCCTCTCCAAAATCGTCCGCGCCAGCCCCACCAGCGGTCCTCGCGCATCCTCCGCAATCGCCTTCTCGATCCGCTCGATCCCGAACTCCTCGCCCCCCTTGTCGCATACTTCCAGCACACCATCCGTCGCCACTACCAGCAGATCGCCTCCGAGTAGTTCAATCGCTTCACCGGTAAAACCCTCCACCGGCAGCAGTCCCAGCGGATACTGCGCCTCCTCTACCCTCCGTGCATCCTTCCCTTCCGCGTGCCAGTGGAGCACCGGCGGGCTGGCCGCCGTCGCGTACCAGGCGCTCCCGTCCGCGTTCAGCCGAAACGCCGTCAGCGTCGCATACATCTGCGGCTCCTTCACTCCCGGCAAGACGCGGTTCAGCTTGTCGAGCAGCATCGGCAACGACTCGCTCGGATGCCCCGCCGCCGCGTCCAGCAGCGCTGTCCGCGCCGCAATCTTCAGCATGCCCATCAGAATTCCAGCCGCCAGCCCGTGTCCCGCGATGTCCGCCAGATAGGCCACCACATCCCCATTCGGCAGCAGCACCGCGTCCACCAGATCGCCGCCGACTTTATCGCTCGGCTCCGAGATCCCGTACACCTCGAACATCTCCGTCCGCAGCACCACCGGCGGAACCAGCGTCGTCTGGATCCCGTGCGCCAGTTCCAGTTCGTTGCGAATTTTCACCATGTCCTTTCCTGTCGCCTGGAGAAAAATCACAAACGAGGCATACGAAAGGAGCGCGACCGCCAGAGTCCCGGTCGCGGCAAAATGAATGCCGCTGGTCACCGTCGGGTTGTGCAGCGCGAACCTCGCTCCCATCCAGCGCGACACGAATCCCAGCAACGGTCCCATGGCAAACTGCAGCGCCACCAGAACAAAAACCGTCGGCCACGGCAATTTGTTCATCATGAACAGCCACAGCAATGCATCCAGTCCCGTCACCACTGTGATCAGGATCGCCGTCGCATAAGGAATCTGGCCGAGACTCATCAGATCGCTGAAGAATCCCACCACGCAGAACAGAAAAAACACCGCCAAATACAGAATCCAGACCCGCCTGAGGGGCACATCGCGAAATGCGCGCCAGTGGTTCGGCCAGTCGTACCAACGCCTGCTCGATTGCGCCATAGGCTGCCAACATACCAGGAAGTCTCGCTTCCGTATAGCCCCGATTCTCCCGATCGCCACACTGAACGCTGAACGCTGAACGCTGACAACTGAACGCCAGTCCCCCCTGAACGCCGTCCCCGCCCATCCCCCTCCCGTACCCCTCCTCGCATTACCTTCCAACCATTGCCCTTTCCTCCTCTCCACGGGTTACAATTTCCGGTCGCCCCACCTTCGGGGCACTGAATTGAAACGAGTTCGCTTTCGCCTCCCCAGGCTCGAATAAACTGAAGCTGGCGATCATCCAAGGATAAGGAAGCAAGAGGTCCGCATGGCGCGTACTGCTGTCCCCGGCGCTGAACTGAAAAAATCGGCCGAGCAAGCCTCACCGAATGGCAACGGCACCCGTCCCGCTCTTCCGCCGGAAAAGCTCCTCGAGTTCTACCGCCTCATGCTGCTCTCCCGTCGCACCGACGACCGCGAGATCATCCTCAAGAATCAGCAGAAAGTCTTCTTCCAGATCTCCGGCGCCGGCCACGAAGCTCTCCTCGTCGCCGCCGGCCTCTCCCTCCGCCCCGGCTACGACTGGTTCTTTCCCTACTATCGCGACCGCGCCCTCTCCCTCGCCCTCGGCACCACCGTCGAAGAGCAGCTCCTCCAGGCCGTCGGCGCCGTGTCCGATCCCGCCAGCGGCGGACGCCAGATGCCCTCGCACTGGTCCGACCCGAAGCTCCACATCGTCACGCCGTCGTCCTCGACAGCAACGCAATGCCTGCAAGCTGTCGGTTGCGCCGAGGCCTCCCTCTACCTCACGCAGCACCCCGAAGCCGCCAATCCCGGCGATCCCACCCACGCCGACTACCGCCGCTACCACTCTGTCGACTTCCACGGCGACGAGGTCGTCTACGTCTCCATCGGCGAAGGCGCCACCTCCCAGGGCGAGTTCTGGGAATCCATCAGCATCGCCTCCAACCGCAAGCTCCCCGTCCTCTTCGTCGTCGAAGACAACGGCTACGCCATCTCGGTTCCCGTCGAAGTCAACACCCCCGGCGGCAACATCTCGCACCTGCTCACCGCCTTCCCCAATTTCCATTTCGAAGAAGTCGACGGCACCGACCCCCTCGCCTGCTTGAAAGCCTTCGAGGCCGCCGTCGCCCACTGCCGCGCCCGCAAAGGTCCCGCTCTGGTCCACGGCCACGTCATTCGCCCCTACGCCCACTCCTACTCCGACGACGCCCGCCTCTATCGCCCCGAATCCGAGCGCGACGCCGAAGCCCTGCGTGACCCCATCCATAATTTCCGCGCCTGGCTGCTCCACGAGAAAATCGCCAATCCCGACGCCCTCGACCACATCGAGAAGCAGGTCAACGACGAAGTCCGCCAAGCCGCCGAGCGCGCCCTCGCAGCACCCTTCCCCTCCACTGAAACCGCAGCCATCCTCCGGCATCGCTATTCCGAGGACTACGACCCCACCCGCACCGAGTTGCAAACCACCCCCGCCCACGACGGCGCCCCCCGCACCATGGCCGACCTCATCAACGCCTGCCTCCACGACGAAATGCGCCGCGATCCCCGCATCGTCGTCTTCGGTGAAGATGTCGCCGACTGTTCCCGCGAGGAATATCTCGAAAACAAGCAGGTCAAAGGCAAAGGCGGCGTCTTCAAGCTCACCGCCGGACTGCAGTGCGAATATGGCTCCGGCCGCGTCTTCAACGCCGCGTTAGCGGAAGCGGCTATCGTCGGCCGCGCCATCGGTCTCGCCGTCCGCGGCCTCAAGCCCGTCGCCGAAATCCAGTTCTTCGACTACATCTGGCCCGCCATGCATCAGCTCCGCAACGAGCTCAGCGTCCTCCGCTGGCGCTCCAACGGAACCTGGTCCGCCCCCGCCGTCATCCGTGTCCCCATCGGCGGCTACCTCACCGGCGGAGCCATCTACCACTCGCAATCCGGCGAGAGCCTGTTCACCCACACGCCTGGCCTCCGCGTTGTCTTCCCGTCGAACGCGCTCGACGCTAACGGCCTCCTGCGCACCGCGATCCGCTGCGACGACCCCGTGCTCTTCTTCGAGCACAAGCGCCTCTATCGCGAAACCTACGGCCGCGCCCCCTATCCCGGCCCCGACTACACCATCCCCTTCGGCAAAGCCAACATCGTCCGCGCGGGCCATCACCTCACGCTCATCACCTACGGAGCCATCGTGCCCCGCGCGCTCCAGGCCGCGCTGCGCGCCCAGCGCGAACTCGGTATCGAAACCGAAATCCTCGACCTCCGCACGCTGAGCCCCTACGACTGGGAGGCCATCGCGACCTCCGTCACAAAAACCAGCAAGGTTATCGTCGCCCACGAGGACACCCTCAGCTGGGGCTACGGAGCCGAAATCGCCGCCCGCATCGGCGAAGAGCTCTTCGACTCCCTCGACGCACCCGTCCGCCGCATCGGTGCCATGGACACCTTCGTCGCCTACCAACCCCTGCTCGAAGACGCTATCCTTCCCCAACCAGAAACAATCTTCCAGAGCATCGCTGCCCTTGCGAAGTACTGATCGAAATCGCACTAATGACGCGAGCGGTACGCGTTGGATCCATGGTCTGGCCCCACCTTGCGATATACCCCACGGTGTCAGGACCGCAAAACCAGTTCAGTAAACGCAATTGGGCCATTGAGGCTATAAGCAGCATCGCCCTCGTAGTCCAATAACACGGAGTGTTCATAGAGTCCTGCGCAGCAGGACGACGGTAGAAGCCGCGGCCTTCAGGCCGCGGAATATAAGACCGCGCCGAAGACGCCTCCTTGCTGCCGCAGGCCGTCCCTGGGGTCCTCTCCCGAACGCCGCAAGCGGAAGGCTGCTCCCTCCTCATTCGCGCCATGGCTTATCCCCCCTGACGCAGAATCCCTGCATGCGGCACGAACAGTGAAGGGCACGACTTTCAGTCGTGCCCAACAAATCGCCGCGCAGCGGGCGCCTCCTTGCTGCCGCAGGCCCGCAGTTCTCGGCGAGCGAACGAATCCCGGTGCCCTGCGCGGCACGACGGTAGAAACCACGGCCAGCATGCCGTGGAATAAAAGACTGCGCCGAAGGCGCTTCCCTGCTGCCGCAGGCAGCCCCTCCAGGGTCGCTCCCAAACGGCGCGCTTGGGACGCTACTCTCCCTCATTCGCGCCATGGCTTATCTCGACCGGCGCAACACCCTCACATCCGGCACGAAAAAGTGAAGGGGCACGGCTTCCAGCCGTGCCGAATTTCGCCGCGCCGAAGGCGCCTCCCTGCCGCCGCAGGCCGTCCCTCCAGGGTCGCTCCCAAACGGCGCGCGTGGGACGCTACTCTCCCTCATTCGCGCCATGGCTTATCTCGACCGGTGCAACACCCTCACATCCGGCACGAAAAAGTGAAGGGGCACGACTTTCAGTCGTGCCAAAAAACGCTGCGCAGAAGGCGCCTCCTTGCTGCCGCAGGCCGTCCCTGGGGTCTCCCGTCGCGCGAACGCGCGATGGGGCCGAAACCTGTCGGCGGAGTTTGCGAACTCCGCCCTCCTTCCCGCGCCTTTCCGAACGCCAGCCCCACGTAAAAAACGCGCGAGAGCCACCGGCCCTCGCGCGTTTCTGTACCGGGGTCCCTGCCCTACCACCCGAAGTTCAGATTCACATCTGGCAGCACGCCGGTCCCGTCCCACTTCACGCCATCCAGCTTTCGCGGATCCAGCCCCAGCGCCTTCAGAATCGTCGGCGCCACCTGCAGCGTTCCCACCTCCGCATACACGGTGTGCGCCCTGAACGCCGGATTCGACAGCAGCAGCATCACGTTCGTATCGTCATGCGAAAACCCGCCGTGCTCCTCCAGCTTCTTGTTGCTCCCCGTGTACGTCACCCCCACGTTCGGCGTTACGATGATGTCCGGCGTCCGCGGGTCGCCATTCGGCGCCAGTCCCGGAACGTCGTAATTCAACGCCAGGCTCGCCCCGTAGAAGATCTGCCCGATCCCTGCCGCTGCCTTGTTGGCCTCCAGAGTCGCCACCGCTGTCGACAGTGTCTTCGGATCCGACAGCCACAGCAGCGAGACATCGTCCTCCGTCGGCCCCACGCCGTTGATCTGATTCGCGGGCAACAGGCTCGACAGAAGATCCGACGGCGCCTTCCCGTTCATCGTCTTCCCCGGAATCGGGAAATACAGATTCGGATCGATCGGCGACTGCCCGTGCTTTGCCGTGATCACGATCAGCGTGGACTCATACTTGCCCTGATCCTTCAGCTCATCCACGAAACTCCCGATCGCATCGTCGACAAACTGGATCTCGCTCAGCAGCGATGGCCCCGGCGTTCCCGCCGCGTCCAGATAGCCGCCCTTCGTCGACCCCTCAATCAGCTTCTGCCCTACGCTCACGGCCTGGAAGTTCATCCCGAACACGGTCGGCGTCCGCGTCTTCTTCATGCCCAGGTGATCCATCCCGTCGATCTCGTGCAGGATGGCATTCACCTTCAGCTGGTCGTAGCACTGGATATTCTGAAAGCTGTTCGTCCACGCCGTCAGATCCGATCCGGGATCCGGAACCGTCGCACAGGAAATCCCCGACACCGTCGTCAATCCTGGCAGAGGCACCACGTTCGAGTTGATCTCCGGCGAGTAATAATCGTCCAGCGTGCCATGCTGTCCTGCCACTGAGGAGTACGACGGATGCTTGTCCGACCACGCAGCATAGCCACCCGCATCGTGCACCACTCCGAAGATCGTGTTCGTCCGCACAAATTGCCACGGATACACCGGCGCACACCCCTTCGCCGGATCGCGATCCATCTTCTTCGGATCCAGTGACGCAATCCCGCCATCGATCAGGCTCGCCCCCGGTGCTCCGCCGTTCAGTTGGGTCTGATCGAGGTCCAGACCCTCTTCATATTCTGCTTCGTAGCCGGTCGGCGCGGCTCCCGGCGTGCACATGCCCGCGGGGCTTCCGTTGCCCGTCGCGATCATCGGCCCATCCAGCGACCGGTCGTAGGAGACGTCGTAATAGACGCCCAGCGTCCGCGGCGTCGCCCCGCTCACCAGCGTCATCAGCCCCGGAAACGAATCCGAAGGTTTCGACGTGCTGGCGTTCACGTAGTTCACGCCCGTCGTCCCCAGCGCCGCAAGATTCGGACAGTAGGGCGCGCCGTTGTTCACGCCGGCAACGCCGCCCGTGCAGTTCAGAAAATCAACGGCATGCATGCCGTCGATGCTGATCAATAAAACATGGCGGATCTGGCTTCGATCCCAGTCGTGGTCTCTGTCCTGTGCGATTACGCTCGTCGACAGCAGCAGAGCGGCAGCCGAAAAAACGGTGGGTAACAATTTGCGCATTGCAGCCTCCATGCCTGTGGAGGCTAGCAACGCCGACTACGCCTATGGGCTGCGCGCCCAATAATTTCAGATGAATAATCTTCCTCGGCCCGTTAATTTCTGACCCGGCCGTCATCCAGTTGCAAGCGTCAGCTCCACCCGAGCGTTCCTTCTCCCTTCTCCCTTCCTCCTTCTTCCTGCTCCCTGCCTTCAAGGCAAATGATCCGCGTAGCAGGCCCCATTGGTCGCCTGTGCCGGCGGCGCCGGCGGCGTCATCCATGGCGGCGCACTGAAGTTGAAGAACTCCGTCATATCCGGCTGCGCCGCATCCCTCTTCGTCAGCGCCGGAACCTTGAAACGCGTCTCAATCAGCTTCAGAATCGCCGTCGAATCCGCCACTGTGTGCGATACATAGTTCTTCTTCGCATACGGTGAAACCACAATCAGCGGGACCCGATATCCCGTGTACGTGAAATCGCAGGTTGGACCCGTTGTCGTCGTGCAGATATCCCCGGGCACCAGATCCACCGGCTTGATCCCGTCCGGACTCACCGCCGGCTGCGGCGATACATGGTCGTAAAACCCGCCCGGCTC
This sequence comes from uncultured Acidobacteriaceae bacterium, assembly GCA_963796895.1. GTDB lineage: Bacteria > Acidobacteriota > Terriglobia > Terriglobales > Acidobacteriaceae > Palsa-343. Next base: position 8,563 of record CAWCNN010000005.1, on the reverse strand, counting down.
GTCGTAAGTCAGAATGAAAGCCGAATCCTTCCACGAAGAGCTCTGCATCAGCCCATTGATCAGCGTCTCCACCCAGGCCGCGCCACTCTGGATGTTGCTCAGTGCCGCATCATTGTTCGTGGGATGCTCATCCAGTCCCGCATCGGACGGAGGCTCGATCTGCGCTACCTGCGGCAGCGTCCCGTTCGCCAGGTCGGTGAAGTACTGCGAGATCGGCGCAATGTTGTTCGGATACTGCGTAACAATCGTGTTCGCAAACGTGAAGTTCTGCACGTAGCTCAACTGGATCAGGCACGAAGCCTGATACGGTGGCCCGGAACACCCGCTGTTCGTCGGGTCCACGTAAATCTTCCAGCTGATTCCCGCGTTCTGCAGTTCCTGGAAAATCGTCGGAACCGTCAGCTTGGCCGTGTCCTGCGCGTTGCTCCCCTCCGGATAGACGTACCCTCCCGATGTCGCGGCGATCAGAAACTCGCGATTCGGATGGGTCCGCGTCAGTACCGGCGCAAACCAACGATCCGACGTCCCGAAGTTCGACGCCATGTAGTAGTAGTAGTTCAGGTCGTCGCCGTTGTAGTACCCCATCGCGCGCAACCCGTCCGTATCCGTGAAGGGCGGCGACATCGTGCGCGCATCGTGCGCCGCTGTGTAAACGAACCCGTTCAGTTGCGCCGCGCTCTGTCCTGTTGGATCGCTGTAGTCCCAGTCCACGTGCGATTCGTTCCACGACGGGCTCGGATTCTCCGCGCACTGCGTGACCAGGTGAAACGACGTCACCGGGTTGTTCGAATCGACGACACAATCGGCCGGCGCCGGTTGGCTTGGATCGCATCCGGGAACCGAAGGTGCGGGTCCCGCATTGGGTGCCGCCCCCGACGTCGGATTGAATTGCGGCAGCCCGTCGAAGGACTGATCCGGATATCCGTTCTGCGCCCAGTACTGCCGCAGCGCCCCAAAATAGTGATCGAACGACCGGTTCTCCTGCGCCAGAAAAACAATGTGATTGATCGACGACAATCCCGCCGTCGATCCGCCGCCACCGTTTCCACCGCCCGACCCTCCCGAGGATCCGCTACCGTTCGTCGCGCCGCAACCGCAAAGACCAAACGTCATTACCGCAAGGGACAAAACGCAACACAACCTCACCCGAAGCATCATGTGGATGGTTACTCCGTGCTCCACTCGAATTCAGCCCGGTTGGATGCACACATCTCCCCTGACGTTTTCTTCTCGGTTATCCCTCGCAGTGAAATCTGGCCGATCGCGGTCCAATTCGCCACTCGCCTCCTTCATCCGGCATAATGGCACCGCACCCATAACCTCCGGCCTGTCAACCACTCGCACGTTTCCCAGCTGACAGCCTTCTCTCCGTCCTGAGCGATCCTTTCCCCGAGGATCATTGGTGCGGATCACGTGCCCGGGTGCGCTTTGCAAAATTTCTTACGAAGATCGCAGGGAGATTCTCATGAGTGATCGTCCTACCCCCGAGCACATTCTCCAGATTGGGCTCGGCTTCTGGCCTTCCAAAGTGCTCCTCAGTGCCATCGAAATGGGCCTCTTCACCGAACTCGCGCACGGCCCCGAATCCCTCGAAACCCTCCGCGGTCGCCTCGGCCTCCATCCCCGCGCCGCTCACGATTTCCTCGACACCCTTTTCGCCCTCGGCTTTCTGCAGCGCCAAAACGGCGAATACGCCAATACCCCTGCCACCGATCTCTTCCTCGATCGCAGGAAGCCTTCCTACATCGGCGGCATTCTCGAGATGGCCAACCAGCGCCTCTATCCCTTCTGGGGCCACCTCACCGAAGCCCTGCGCACCGGTAAGCCGCAGAACGAACTCCGCACCGGCGATACTCCGATGTTTGAAGCCCTCTACGCCGATCCCGCCCGCCTGAGACAATTCCTCGCCGCTATGTCCGGCATCAGCCGCGGCGCCGCCATGGCCATCGCCGCCAAATTCCCCTGGTCTCAATACAAAACCTTCTGCGACGTCGGCACTGCCCAGGGGGACACCGCCTCCCAGATCGCCCTCGCCCATCCCCATCTCAGCGGTCGCGGCTTCGATCTTCCCGAAGTCGGCCCCATCTTCGAGGAGTACGTCGAAGCTCTCGGTCTTTCACAGCGTCTCCGTTTCGCGCCTGGCTCCTTCTTCGACGCCCCGCTCCCCCATGCCGACGTCATCGTCATGGGCCACATCCTCCACGACTGGGACCTCGATACCAAACGCATGCTCATCCGCAAAGCCTGGGAAGCACTCCCCGAAGGCGGAGCCTACATCGTCTACGAAGCCATCATCGACGACGACCGCAGCAAAAACACCTTCGGCCTCATGATGAGCCTCAACATGCTCGTCGAAACCCCAGGCGGATTCGACTACACCGGCGCCGACTGCCAGAGCTGGATGCGCGCCGCCGGCTTCCGCGAAACCCGCGTCGAGCACCTCATCGGCCCTGACTCCATGGTCATCGGCATCAAGTAGCCGCCGCACGAACCGAAACTCCGAACGCCCACCCTGACGCGCACCTGCGGTTCGCGCGATCAGGGTGAGCATCGCGCCTCGGCATCAGGGCCGTCATCGCCCCGGCTGGATCAACGCAGACATCCTGCGCCGCGCGATCAGGACAGACATCCTGTCCCGCGCAATCAGGGCAGACATCCTGCGCCGCACGATCAGAGCAGACATCCTGTCCCGCACAATCAGTGCAGACATCCTGCGCCACGCGATCAGGGCAGGCATCCTGTCCCGCACAATCAGGGCAGACATCCTGCGCCACGCGATCAGGGCAGACATCCTGCGCCGCGCGATCAGGACAGGCATCCTGCGTCACGCGATCAGGGCAGACATCCTGCCCCCGGCGCGAATCGGTCGATTTGGCCCTCCGCCCCCAAAGCCCCCCATGCCGAACGCCAGGTTCACCCCACAGCAAGAAGCAAACTCTCACGCCACCGAGACGTCAAAGGCTTCGATCCCCGGCTTCAAACGCAGGTACCATCCCCAGGAAGCAGCTGGCCCTTTTTAGAACCTCGAACTTTGACTTAATTTCTTGAGCAGTGCCGCAAACGCCGCAAAAATGATCGGGCGCAGTGTGTGCGTGAGAACTGCTTCTACGGTTTACAGGTGGCGATCCATGAAAGAAATGGCCGCAACCTGTTGGGGCTACCATTGCACAAATCGAGTTCTCTGGCCCACACGTTAGCCCCGAGGCTCGTTCGCCTCCGGCTCACAACTCTTTCGTCAGGCCGTTCGTCGCTTTCGCCGGGCGCCACAAACACCACCCAACCCCATGGCGACGCCAGGTTCACCCTACAGCAAGAAGCGAACTCCCTCGCCGCCGAACAGTCAAAGGATTCGCCCCCCTGCCTCGGACGCAGGTACCGTCCCCAAAGCACCTGTCCCTTTTTAGAACAGCGCACCTGGACACAATTTTCTTCACCCTTCAGGCTATTCAAGCGACGTGAACTTGAGTCTCTGAGCTCCACCCGAATCCCCTATCGATGGAGTTGAGGGCGGAGCACCGCGCGCATGCGCGATCCCGCCGGCTCCAACCGCCGACAGCCGACCTCTGACGGGCACCCCAAACGCCCACCACCCGCCGTGCGGCATAATGGTCCGACGAAACAACGGGGGCCGCTCCATGTTCAGGAAAATTCAATCACTGCAAATAGGAAATGCAACCGGGATCAGCTGCGTGGGCGCGGCTGCGACCGGCGCTCGTGCTCTCGGCGCGCTCGCGCTCGGCGCCTGTGCTATCGGTGCCGTGGCCATCGGCGCCCTGGCCATCCGCCGCCTGGCCGTCGGCAGCGCGAAGTTCAAATCCCTCGAGATCGAGACCCTCACCGTCTCGCACCTCCGCGTCGCCACAATTGAAGTCACCGACCGCCTGCATCTGCCCGCCCACAATTAGCCGCAGTTCGGTCCGTCCTCTCAATCGCCAACCCCTGACTGCCAACCGCCAACTGCCGACTACGGCCGTCTCCCCACCTTCACCCTCATCTGCTTCCCGCTGTACGTCACCTGTTCCTCATCCTGCGTCGACACCGCCTCCCCCACGCCGTGCCCCTTCCCCACCAGCACTACCCTGAACTGCCGCGCCTCCGCCATCCCAGGATACGACCCCTCCCGCGCACCAATCGTCAGCTCTCCCGCAGCATCGTCCCAGTGCAGAGGAATCACCGCATGCTGCCCCTTCTCGTACGCGTAGCTGTCTCCGGAATCCTCATACAAATCGAAGTCCCCGTCCGCCCCACGATAAATCCTCAGTTCGACCGGCCCATCCGGATCCTGATTTGCATACTCGATCTCCGCCCCCATCGGCACAATCGATCCCGCCCGCACAAACAGCGGAATCCGATCCAGCGGCGCCGCAACTTCCACCTCCCGGCCGCCCTCCACCCGATCGCCCGTCCAGAAGTCGTACCACCCCGCCGCCTCCGGCAAATAAACGCGCCGGCTCACCGCTCCCTGCTCCATCACCGGAGCCACCATCAGCGCCGGCCCGAACATGAACTGATCCCCGATATCCCATGTCCGCGCATCCGTCCGCCAATCCATCACCAGCGGCCGCTGTATCGTGTAATCCTCGCTCGTTACCTTCCACGCCAGCGAGTAGATGTACGGCATCAGCCGATACCGCAGCTTGTCGTACTCGATCAGCACCGGCTCCACCCGCGGATAGCTCCAGATCTCATTCTCGGGACGATGCCCATGCGTCCGGAAGATCGGACAGAACACCCCAAACTCCCACCACCGCGCGTACAGATCCTGATAGTCCGCGATCTGCGTCTTGCCGTTATACGCAGGCCAGTATCCACCGATATCGGTCGTCCAGTACGGATATCCCGATAACGCAAAGTTCAGCCCCGCTGCCACCTGATGCCGCAGCCCCCACCACGTGCTGTACACATCGCCCGACCACACCGTCGCGCCCACCCGCTGCTGCCCCAGAAACGCCGACCGCGTCAGCAGAAACACCCGCTTCTCATCGTTCGCAGCCTTCCAGTGCTCCTGAATCCCAAGCGTGTGCATCAGCGGAAAAACATTCGTGTACTCCGCGCCGTTTCCAATCGCCAGCATCTTGCTGCGGAGCATCCCGTCGCCCATATGCGGCCAGTACTCCTCCGGCTCCGCGCTGTCCAGCCAGAACGCATCCCACCCCATCCCGAAGATCGGTCCGGCCAGATTCTTCCAGTAAAAATCCCGCGCCGCCGGATTCGTCGCATCGTACACATGCGCTCCCGGCACGTCCCAGTGATGCTCCGTCATGATCCCGTAGTTCTCCGACTTCGGATCGAACAAACCCCACACCGAAATCATCGCGTGCACATGCTCGTCGTGCAGCTTCTGCAAATCCGCCGGCACATCGTGATAGTTCGCGTTGAAGACCGGATCCCCCTCCGCCTTCCACCAGAACCAGTCCTGCACCATCGCATCCAGCGGAATGTGCTCCCCCCGATACCGCCCCGCAATCTGCTCGATCTGATCCAGCGACACATAACGATCCTTGGACTGAAACAGCCCATACGACCACTTCGGCAGCATCGGTGTATGGCCCGTCATCGACCGGTATTCATGCAGGATCCGATCCATCTCCGGCCCATAAATAAAGTAGTAGTCCAAACTGTTGCCCGCGACCGACGTGAACTTCAGCTCCAGCGGAAACCGGTTGTCCACGTAGCTGTACGCCGCCGTGTTCCACATCACCCCGTAGCCCTTGGTCGAGAGCAGCAGAGGGATCGCTACGTCCGTGTTGTTCTGCGCCAACTCCACCGTCGCCCCGCGATAGTTGAACAGGCCGCTCTGATGCTGCCCCAGCCCATACACCCCCTCCATGGCATCCAGCCCGAAACGGTCTGTGATCCGCCACGTCTTCTCCCCATTCGCCTCCGTCGGTTCGTAGGTCCGCGGGATTGCATTACCCTCGCGCAGCAGCGGCTCGCCCACCGCATTCTCATACGTCACGTTCCCACGCCGCAGCGAGAAACCCACCCTCAAAGCAGAGGTCGTGATCGTCGCAACCTCGTCGTTCTGCGCAAACTTGAACTGCGCCCCCGGACAAGCCTCCTTCGCCTCCAGCATCCACGGCTTCGGATGCTCCACCGCCGGTCCATCCGGCGAAGCAACGACGTGGATCACCGCATCCCCACACACCGTCACGTCCACTAGTTCCTGCCCCACATGCGCCCGCAGCCCGCGCTCCGTCGGCTCGACCCTAATCGGTGCCAGCCCCGGCAGCTTCTGCCCCGGCATCTGCGCCATGCAGGTCGTCACACCGCAGGCAACCACAGCCATGATCGCCGCGCCAATCCATCTCCCCCAACCTCTTGCCATTTCGACCGCTCCTCGCACCACGTTGCAGTAAACGATGCAGTATAAGCCAGGTAGCGCCTTCTCCCTACCTCCTTCTCCCTTCTCGCTTCTCCTTCTCCCTTCTCCCGTCCTTCGGTACCCTGTACCTGTAGCATCCTATGCCGACCCTCCACGTCAAAACCGCATCCGCGGACTATCCCGTCCTCATCGGCCACAATCTCTTTCCTCGGATTGCCCGTCACCTCGGCAAAGCGGCTGCACGCAGCGTTTTCATCGTTACCTCGCCTGAGATCTGGGCCCTCTGGGGCAGGAAATTCCTCGCCGCCTTCCCCAGGGACCAACAGCCCACCGCCCTCTTCCTCCCCGCCGGTGAACCGTTCAAACGCCTCTCCCAGGTCGAACGCCTCGCCACGGAACTCGCCGCAACGCGGCGCCGACCGCTCCTCCGTGGTCATCGCTTTCGGCGGCGGCATCATCGGAGACCTCGCCGGTTTCCTCGCCGCCATCTACATGCGCGGCATCCACTACCTCCAGGTCCCCACCACCCTCCTCGCCCAGGTCGACTCCTCCGTCGGCGGCAAAACCGGCGTCAACCTCGCCTCCGGCAAAAACCTCATCGGCAGCTTCCACCACCCGCGCGCCGTCTTCGCCGACATCGACGTCCTGCAAACCCTCCCCGACCGCGAACTCCGCGCCGGCCTCTTCGAGAGCGTCAAAGCCGGCATCATCCGCGACCCCGCCCTCTTCCGCTTCATGGAGCAGAACGCCGAGAAGATCCTCGCCCGCGATCCCGCCGCCCTCGAGCGGGTGATCACCGCCTCCATCCGCATGAAAGCCCAGGTTGTAGCCATCGACGAGCGCGAGTCCGGCCTGCGCATGATCCTCAACTACGGCCACACCCTCGGCCACGCCATCGAAGCCGCGACGAACTACCGCAAGCTCCTCCACGGCGAAGCCATCGCCTGGGGCATGCTCGCCGCCCTCCGCATCGCACTGGCCCGCAACGCTGTGGGGCCCAACCAAGCCCAGCGCATCGAGCAGACCATCCACTCCTACGGACCGCTCCCGCCCTTCCGCTCCACGCCCGCGAAGCTCCTCGCCGCCGCCGGCCGCGACAAAAAAACTCGCGCCGGAACCCGGCGCTTCATCCTTCCCAAAGGTATCGGCAATGCAGTGGTTGTCGAAAACGTCTCCGACATGGAGCTCAACTCCGCAGTGGAGTGGCTCCTGGCGCGCGCCCGAAGAAGTTCCTCTGAACGCTGATCACGAGACCCGAACGCTGCTCCGCTGTCGACTCAGTCGACAGCAAGTGACAGCTGATGCCGCACATCCGCGCCCCGACCCAGAAGATCACGTCCGTCGCGATATTCGTCGCGTGGTCCGCGATCCGCTCCAGGTTCCGTGAAATCAGAATCGCCGGCAGCGCCTGGTCCGCGCACTCCGGGCTCTCCCGGACCACCTTCGTCAGATCGGTGATCGCCACCCGGTTCATCCGGTCGATCTCGTCGTCCATATCCCGCACCGACTCGGCCACCAGCGCGTCTCCATCCAACAGCGACTGCAGCGCTGTCCGGATCATCCGTCCCGCAAAATCGCCCATCCCCGCGATATCCACCGGCAGATCCAGCGGGTCCTGCTCCAGCAGGTCCAGCGTCCGGACGGCGATGCTCACCGCCATGTCCCCGATCCGCTCCAGGTCCCCATTAATCTTGATCACCGCCAAATAAATCGCAGATCGATCGCCATCGGCTGCTCCCGAAAGCAGCTCGTACGCCATCTCGTCCACTTCCCGCTGCGCCGTGTTGATCGCCGTCTCGTTCTGCGCACGTACTGGCACAAGCCCTTATCCCGCTGCAGCCAGGCGTCCACCGCCGACTCCACCGCCTGCTGCGACAACGCCGCCATCGCCAGCAGCTTGTCCTTCAGCTCCGCCAGTTGTTGATGAAAATGAATCCGCGGCAACGTTCCCTCCTGCATATCTCGCCTGCGACAGCGAAGACGCTGGGTGGCCCATATCTGCCCGGTTTTGGCAGATGTGGGTTCGACAGACGAAACGAATCTCTGTATTGTGCATCCCCATCCGTAAATACAATGCAAATTTTGCGGACTCGACGTTACTCCTGGAATCCCACAACAGAATCATCCCGGAACGCCCGCCTTTTACTGAACGCTGAACGCTGCTGAGCGCTGCCGAATCCCCGGTGCCCCATCCTTGATCGCGCGCGCTGTTCGCGCGATCAGGGTGGGCATCGGCGC
>CAWCNN010000004.1:0-358766 GCA_963796895.1 uncultured Acidobacteriaceae bacterium | reverse complement strand
TGGCAGGGGCGCTGGTTTTACGGCTACACGGCAATAGAATCCTCTGTGTCGCCCATCTGGGTTCGCTGCTGAGCGGGGTGACCTTCGGGTTCACCACTGCCGAGTGGGCGTCGCTGCAGGAGGCGTTCCGCCTTGCCTGGCAGAAGCCAGAGCTGCAGCGAATTTCGACCGAGCTGCTGCTGGAGTACGGCGAGATTTAAGAACGGCGCTGCTGTCGCAGCGGAAGTAAGGGACACGTCACCCCCAACTGGGTTGCTGCAGAGCGTCCTGAATCGCGGTGACGTTTACAGATGTCAACTTTCGCTGCGACAGCGACTTAGGCTTTTGGCGTTTACGAACGCAAACGCGCGTTTACGTGGGTCATCGAACAGAGCGCTCCGGAGCGCTCCCTCGTAAACACATTGAACTGCAAAGGGTTTGCGAAAGTCCGATGGAACGATCTTAGCACGGCCCAATTGCACGTCGCCAGGGAGGTTCTCCCCATGAACGCCTTCCAGACGACGACCGAGCAAGCGAAGAAGTCGTCCTCGATTGACGAAAGCAAGCCAGGCTTTCGCACCGAACCATCTCCATGCGGTTGACTCCCGACGAACTCGCCGAGGTGGAATCGGCTGCCGAAAGAGCAGGCAAGCAGCCCTCGGAATGGCTCCGAGAGACCGCGTTGAGCGCCGCGAGAGAGCGTCCTTCCGCCCGTTGGAATTGCTTCTCGCCGAAGTTTGGGCGGTGCGTCATTCGCTGCTGAGTCTCTTCTATGCGGGCGCTCAGGCGACGGTCGAGGCTCGCCCGCTGCTTCCCGAATCGGTCGTCAAAATCCGTGACGGAGCCGATGCAAAGAAGCTGGAACAGGCGCGCAGGATGCTCGCCGACTTCTCCGGCCGGCAGGCCAAAGAGGGTGCGGAGGAGCGATGAATCGCAGGCACATTCTTCTGATCCTGGTCCGGCTTGTGGCATTTGCGGCAGTGGCCGAAGCGCTGGCAATCTGGGCGCTTTGGCGCTCGCCCTGGACGCCGATCGAACGCCACTACCTGCCCGCATACTTCGCGAGTTCACTTCCGCTCGTCGGCCCATCGACGGTCGAAGTCCAGTGGATCTGGAAAGTGGGACGCCATCAGAAACGGCAGTTGGCCACGGATAACGACGTGGTGGATTCCGCAGATAGTACCGGTATGGCGCTCTCGCAGTCCGCCCGCGATGCAGGGTGGAAGACGCTTGTCCAGGGTTCTCAGGAGCAGGTTTCGGCGTACGAACTCCGGCCTTGTCTGAGCAATCTCGCGTTCGAAGGCCAGAGCCTCTGGACCCTCCTCCTCTTCCCGGAATTGTCCGCGCTCGCCGCGCTATGCGCCTCGCTTTTTGTCTGGTTCCTGATTGTCGGATTCCTGCGGGCTCTGATCGCCGATTATGCCTGGCGACGGCGCGCTGTATTCCCGGCAGGAGCTGCTTTCCACGTCTCTCCAAAGACTGCGCGATGCTGGCGCAAAGCGTGTATTCAGGACTCGCAGCGTTGTACCGGAGCAGAGCACGGCACATAGAGACGCACCCGGCTGCAACGAGTACAAAGATCCAACAAATCCGGCCACCTGCGAACCCGGTATCCTTCGCCTTTCCGCTCTTCGGAGTCTGCAACGGAGCCGGAAAGGGATTTCTCTGGAGCGATAAAGACGAGATCGACTGAACGACAACCATGGCCCTGTACGGGTCGGGCCATTCAGGAGCACTCTCCATGCTCACCATATCGAAGCCACTATCAGCCAGTCAGGCGCGGACCTATCACGCCAAAGAATTCGCATCGCAGCAGCAGAACTACTGGACCCGCAACCAGCAGGCTCACAGCGAATGGCAAGGGCAAGCTCGCCGGCCAGTGGAATCTCCAGGGTCCGGTTCATGACGAGCAGTTTGCGCGGCTCGCCGAGGGCCAGCATCCCCAGACCGGCGAACAACTCGTTCGGCACCAGGTTTCGCGCACCTACGAGGGGAAGCACGGCAAAGAAGTCACCAGCGTGGAGCACCGCGCCGGATGGGATGCCACGTTCTCTGCTCCGAAGTCAGTATCCATTACCGCGCTTGTGGGCGGCGACGACCGAGTCCGGATGGCGCACCGGGAAAGTGTGCGCGCGGCGCTGGCAGAATTGGAGCGATACACGCAGGCGCGCATCGGAAACGTCCATGCCCCGGAGACGACCGGCAAGCTCGTTGCAGCCACATTCGAGCACGACACCGCGCGGCCCGTGGATGGCTATGCGGCCCCGCAATTGCACACGCACGCCGTCATCTTCAATGTGACGGAGCGCGACAACGGCCAGACGCGCGCCCTGCAGCCGCACGAGATCTTCGTTTCGCAGCGGTACGTGACAGCGGTGTACCGTTCGGAACTGGCGCTGCGGCTCGAAAAGCTGGGTTACGAACTCGAACGCGGCAAGCACGGCCAGCCGGAAATCAAGGGATACACGAAAGAGTATCTGGAAGCGTCGAGCCCGCGCCGGGAGCAGATCAAAGATCATCTGCGCGAGCAGGGAATCGATGGAGCCGCGGCGGCGCAGATCGCCGCGCATCACACGCGCGACAGCAAGGAACTGCTGTCGCAGGAGGAAGTCTTGCGGCGGCACCGGGAGCTGGCCGCGCAGTATGGGAACCAGGCGGATCGAGTGGTCGCTCAGGCGCGAGCGCACGGGCAATACCAGACGCGAGAACCAGAAGTCAGCGCACAGCGGGCGGTAACGTGGGCGCGAGATCACGTTTTCGAGAGATCGGCGGTCATCGACCGGCGTGCGATTCTCGAATCAGCCCTGGCGCGCGGCATGGGAGAGACGACGTATGCCAGCATCCGGCAGGAGTTCGATCGCCGGGTTCGTACAGGCGAATTCCGCGAGGTTGCCCACGACGGCGCGGGCCCGCAATTCACGACCACCGACATGATCCGCATGGAGCGCGAGATCATTGCGCGGATGCAGGAAGGCAACCGGCGCAGCTTCAGCGATCCCATGCTGGTTTCGCCACAGGTGCGGATCAGGACCGAAGACCAGCACCGGGAACTGAGCGCCGCCCAGCGCCGTGCCGTTGATGACATCCTCATTTCGCGAGAGAAGATCGTTGGCCTGGATGGGGTTGCGGGCGCGGGAAAAACGACGGTGCTTTCGGTGATCCGACGAAGCGGCAGAAGAGGAAGGCTACCGCGTAGAAGGCTTCGCACCTACGTCACGAGCGGCACACAAGCTCGCCGAGGCGGGCATGGAGACATCCACGCTGCAAAAGCATCTGACGCGCGGCGAGCAGCCCGACACCGGCGAGAAGCGGCTCTATGTGCTCGACGAATCTTCGCTGGCATCGACCCGGCAATTGCATGAATTCGTGCACCGGCTCCATTCCAATGATCGTGTCCTGCTGGTCGGCGACCGGCGGCAGCATGAGGCTGTAGAGGCCGGGCGGCCATTTGCGCAGCTCCAGGATGCAGGCATGGTGACGGTCCGGCTGGAAGAGATCGTGCGCCAGAAAGACCCGGAACTGAGGCAGGTGGTCGAGCAGCTTGCGCGCGGCCAGGTTCATCGAGGCAGTCGCAGAATCTTGACCGGCAGGGCCGCGTGCATGAGATTCCCGATCACGGCGAGCGCATTACGGCGATTGCGAAAGAGTATGCAAATTCGCCTGAGCGCACTCTGGTTGTCTCGCCCGACAATCGCTCGCGCATGGAGATCAACGAACGCATTCATGCGGAATTGCAGGCCCGCGGGATCGTCGGCAACGCAGAGCACCAGATCCGCACGCTCGTCCCACGCCAGGACATGACCGGCGCGGATCGCACTTGGGCCGAGCGTTACGAGGTTGGCGACGTGCTGCGCTATTCGCGCGCATCGAAAGAGACTCGGCATCGGCAGGGGTGAGTATGGGCGAGTGAAGAGCATTGATGCCGCCGCCAACCGCGTCACAGTCGACTTGCAGGACGGGACCGAACGAACTTACGACCCGCGCCGGCAGCAGGGTGTGACCGTGTACCGGGAAGAGCTGCGCGCCTTCTCCCAGGGCGACCGCGTCCAGTTCACTGCGCCCGCGAATGACCTCAAGGTAGCCAACCGCGAATTGGGAAGCATCGAGCGCATCGGCGACGATGGACGATTACGTTTGAAGATGGACGATGGACGCTCCGTGCAGCTCGATGCGAACCGACAACTGCATCTTGACTACGGCTATGCGGTGACCAGTCATTCCAGCCAGGGGCAGACTGCTGACCGCGTTCTGATCCACGTGGACACCGATACTCGGCGCCAAAGACCTGCTTAACAGCCGCATGGCCTACGTTGCCGTCTCACGTGGCGCGCATGACGCCCAAATCTTCACGAACGACGCAACAAAACTCGGCACCGCGCTCAGCCGGGATGTGTCCCATGCGCCCGCAATCCAGCAGGCTGCGATCTCACACGCCATCGAGCAAGCCGCAGAGCGACGGCCCGCCCACGAGCGCGAGATCGGTCAAGGATTCGGTCTGGGGATGTAATCCAGACCCAAGCTGACATTCCCCGGATAGCAGCAGCATAGCCGAGGCCCGACCGACGTCAAGATGGCATGAGAAGCCTATAGCGGTGGCGACGTAAGCTTTCCCCATCGCGCTGCTGCGCGCAGGAGGTTCGATATGAGCAGAGTTGTAGGGATCGATCTCGGCGACCGGAAGAGCCACTATTGTGTGTTGGACGAAGACTGTCGCGTGATGGAGGAAGGGTCTGTACAAAGCACGCCGGCCGCGTTCAAGGCGCATTTCGGCGTGTTGGAATCGAACTTGATTGCAATAGAAGTGGGCGTTCATTCGCGGTGGGCGAACCGAGTGCTGGGCGAGTGCGGTCACCAGGTGATCGTGGCGAATCCGGCCCGGCTCAAGCTGATTCACAAGAGCAGCAGAAAGAGCGATCGCGTGGATGCCTGTGCACTGGCCCGTTTGGTACGGGTCGATCCTCAGTTGCTCAGCCCGGTGCAGCATCGCAGTGAGGAGGATCAGGCCATGCTCTCCGTGCTGCGTGTGCGTGACATATTGGTGCGCACTCGCACAAAACTGATCAACTGCGCACGTGGATTGGTGAAACCTACAGGGACGAGGATACCGAGCTGCAATGCGGAGTGTTTCGCCAATCACGCGAGCCGTGCAGTTCCACAAGAGTTGCGACTTGCGCTCGATCCGCTCATCGAGCAGATCCAAAGCATCACGAACCTGATCAGGCGCTACGACCGGAAGATCGACAGGATCGCAAAAACGCAATATCCGGCGACTCAAGTCCTGCAGCAAGTCAGAGGTGTGGGATCCTTGACCGCGCTGGGTTTCGTGCTGACGATAGGACGGAGCGAGCGTCTCGTTTGCAGCCGCAACGCCGGAGCTTACTTCGGCTTGCGACCGCGACGCTACCAATCCGGGGAAAGCAATCCACAACTCGGAATCAGCAAAGAAGGCGACGGATTCATGCGGCGATTGCTGGTCCATTCCGCGCAGTACATTCTGGGTCCTTTCGGACCGGACACTGATCTGCGACGCTGGGGCGAAAGCCTGGTAGCGCGTGGGGGGCGGGGAGCAAAGAATCGCGCAGTCGTGGCCGTGGCCCGTAAGCTGTCCGTTCTTCTTCATCACCTATGGGTTACAGGGGAGGTCTACGAGCCGCTCCGGAACAGCAGGATCAATCAGCACATTCCGCAGCTGGCTTCGGCGTAACCACACATCCGCACGGCGCGGAATCGTCGAAGCCGGATACGGGTGACTGCGGGCGCGGCCCGGCCACAGCGAGCACAGTTGCTCCTGTAGACCGAAGTCAAGGTAGCAGCACTCGCCAGGATGACAAGGTGCACCGGACCAAATGGGTCCACACAGAGTGCGGATGGAAGGCTGGCGGGCGATTGCTATTAACAAGGGCTACATGGGCAGAAATGGGTTTTCTTTTTTGCTGGCCGCCGTGTGTAGTGCGTTGCGCAGAACCCGTCAAGGGTTCGCTCCGCCGGCAAAGAACGCCGCCCTTGACTGAACCTGCGCAACGCACGGAGAAAATCTATGCCAGCAAAAAAGAAACATTAGTTGACATCCACCCGACTTCTCATGGAAGGCCGTCCGCCGTGGCGGACGCCGCTTCGCGGTCAAGAGCCTTGACACCGGACTTACAGCCTCGGCTTTTCATACCATCTATCCGGGGAATGCTAGTGTAGTGCGTCATGCAGATTGCCGATTATTCTGAGCGGCGCGGGCGCGCTTGACCTTCTGCAGAATGTCCGCAGCTTTGGCGGTCCAGATAAAGGGTTTGGGGTTGTCGTTGTGATGGTCGATGTAGTCGAAGATCGCGGTGATCAGATCCTCGACGCTGCGAAAGACTCCCCGGCGCAGGCGATTTTCGGTCAGGTCGCGGAAGAAGCGCTCCACCATGTTCAGCCATGAGCAGCCGGTAGGCGTGAAGTGCATGTGGAAGCGGGGATGACGTTCGAGCCAGCGCTCGACCCTGGCGTGTTTGTGGGTCGAGTAATTGTCCACGATCATGTGGATCTGCTTGCCCGGGGGAACAACATCATCGATAGCGCGCAGGAACTTCAGCCATTCCTGATGCCGGTGCCGCTCGTCGCACATGGAGATGATCTGGCCCTGGAGTGCATCGAGGGCGGCAAACAGCGTAGCCGTTCCGTTGCGCTTGTAATCGTGGGTCATGGTGCCGCAGCGGCCTCTTTTCATCGGCAGGCCGGGCTGAGTGCGATCCAGAGCCTGAATCTGGCTCTTCTCGTCGGCGCACAGGACGATGGCGTGCTCGGGCGGATTCAGATACAGGCCGACAATATCCTCCAGCTTTTCCTGGAAGCGCGGGTCGCGGCTGAGCTTGAAGGTTCGCATCTGATGCGGCTTCAGTCCGTGGGCGCGCCAGATGCGGCGCACACTGGCCTCGCTGATGCCCGCCGCACGCGCCATGGTGCGCGTCGACCAGTGCGTGGCGTTCGCAGGTTTATCGTGCAGCGTCATATTCACGACTCGCTTCACCCGCCGTTCGGTGATGATGGGCGTGCGCCCCGGTCGCGACGCGTCCTTTTCCAGAGCCGCAATGCCGCCTGTGAGAAAGCGGTTTCGCCAGCGCGCCGCCTTCTCCGGCGTCATCTTCATCCGCCGGGCAATCTGCTGGTTCTCCAGACCGTCCGCGGCCAGCAGCACGATCCGCGCCCGTTCCACAACCCGAGCGGGAAGCGAACGTCCTCGCGCCATCCGCTCCAGGGCTTGTTTCTGTTCCGCACTCAGCTCAACGGCGGCAGCGATGCGCATACTGTGTCGTCCTCAATAGTATGGACGCATACCGGCAATACTCGTTATCACTTACGACGCACTACACTAGTAGAGGGAAAAGACTTTCCCGGCTTCTTGTAAGGGCTGCTGTTTGGCCTGCATCCAGCCCGATTTCCAGTTGCGGACTTCATCTCCTCGATTTCATACCGCTACCGTGTTTCGATGCCGTCGGCTCGTGAAGCCGCGCAGGCTGAAGCGTTGGCCAGACAGTCAGTGGAGAACCGCTCTCTATTCGCTGAACGGCACTCCGAACGTCAGCAAAGACGTCAGGGGCGGGCGATGATGTGCCCCGATCACCTTCGGCTGCTGGCCCATCTCTCTCCAGATCCGGGGGCCGTGGCATTCATAAAGAGAAGACGGAGCTGATTGCGGTCTTCGCCTCGCTGGCTGTAGATGCTGATCGCAGTTAAAAGCTTCGTTTGGCCGGAGCTAATCAGGTATGGCGCCATACTGAGAGCGGGCGCACTCTGAACGTCCTGCACCTCTTCCGCACTCTGGGCAACGGTCTGGTAATGCAGCAACCTCCTTGTGTCATCCCCATTAAGACTGAACAGCAAATCGCTTGATGTATAGCCGGCTGAAACTCGAGTCTCTGTCAATTTGACTTTCCTTTTGTCGAGCCTGCCTGCACGTCAATCCCATTTCCGTGAATGGGGTGATCTTGCTGGGTGGCATCGGCATTTCGATAACTGTAATATCTCCGCCAACAATTAACGCAACGAATAGGTCGCAGAGATAGCAGACGGAAGAAAACGTCGAGCCACTCCCGCTCGGCTGACTTGAACTCGATGGAACTGCAAAGAGGACACTTCCTGCGGATCCACATGAATCTGGGAACTGCTGGTGGCCAGCTCAGCCTTGCACTGTTCATATCGATCGCCTCCTCAGCGCCAGGATGTCGTGGCATCGTTTGAACTCGAGTTGGAGTCCAGCCAGGAGAGAAGTTGACGAATGCTGCCTGTTGCCAGAGCCACGCACGAGTCTCCTGCTCCGTAGTAGAGATGAATCGTGTCGCCATCCGGGCCGATGGTCTGCCCGCATGGGAACACGACGTCTTTGACATCTCCGCCGCGCTCGTAGGCCGCTTCCGGGCCGAACATCCATGAATCCCCGCGCTGCAGACAAATCTCCGGATTCTCCAGATCGAACAGAGCAAGACCCATCCGATAGATACTGCCGGAGGCCGTCTGCCGGACACCGTGGTACAGGGTCAGCCAACCCTTCGCCGTTTCAATCGGGGGCGAACAGAGACCGATCTTATTCGCATCCCACCATCCGCCACGACGCGCTTCGAGGATGATCTTGTGACGGCCCCAGTGGCGCAGATCGGGCGAGTAAGAGATCCACATGTGAGCGCCCAGTCTGGTCATCGGCCGGTGGATCAGAGCCCAGTATCCGCCGATCTTCCGGGGCAACAGAGCGGCGTCCTTATCCTCCGGCGGCATGATGACGCCATAGCGCTCCAAGCTTCTGAAGTCTCTCGTCAGAGCGAGTGAGACTCCTGGACCGCCCCGGGCGAAGGAGGTATAGGCGATGGCGTATTGATCCAATTCCGGCACCCAAGTGATGCGCGGATCCTCGATTCCCCAGATCTCTTCGGGATACTCCAGCGGCTCCGCGGGGAAGGTTGGCGTCGCGTCGATGCGCCATCCGTCGACTCCGTTTGCGGATCGCGCAACGGTCAGATGGGAGAGCCCGCGTCGGTCTTCCACACGGCACAGCAGCAGCGTTTCGCCGTCAGCCAGACGCACAGCGCCCGCGTTGAAGACGCTGTTAACCGCGTAGGGCCAGTTATCCCGGCTGAGGATTGGATTCTCAGGATGACGAGTGAACAGCGAGAGAAGTGGATTGCTGTCCCCGGAATGCTGATTTGCAGAATTGCGTTCCTGTTGCGCGGATGGAAGCAGAATGGGGGTCAAGGGCAAACGCTCATTTCCTGGTTCGGCAGTCGGGCTGTGGACGTTTCGACGGCTTGCATTTCAAGCAGAGCCATGAGAAACGAGAGGGTGGATTCCGCCCCCTGGTTTTCGTTTACGCGGTCCGGATGCAGTCCGTCTCGGCAGCCTCCGGTCGCGGCATCGTACAGCGGAACCTGCAGGTCGTTCTCCCCAAGGAACCAGCGGAAGGCCGACCATGCTTCCTCCAGCCACGAGCCGTCTCCGGTAGCTCGATGTGCCTGAATGCAGGCAGCGATGGTTGCGCAGGCCTCAACCGGCTGCTGGTCAAAGCGAGCCTTGTCTTTTCCTTCTGCGAAGAATCCCGTGGAGCCAATCGGTACAAACACCTGCCCGCCGTCTCGATGCTGCTCGGCAACCAGCCACTGCAGAGACTCGCACCCCACATCGATCATTCTTTGGTTCTTGCTATTCGACCCAGCCAGAATGAGAGCCTGTGACAGCCGTGCGTTAGAGTACGCAAGGCTCCTTTCGAACCAGTGCCAATCTCTCGAATGGGTGCGCTCATAGAGCTCCAGCAGCTTATTTGCCAGCAGATTGCGTGTTCCCTGGATGATCCTGTCTCCGGGAAACCCGTCAAGATATCCCTGCATTCCCAGAACTGAGAACGCCCAAGCGCGCGGACTGGTGAAGGTGAGAGTAGCCGGAACCGCGGCCTCGAACAACTGGCCGCTTGCTCCTCGCAATCCAGGATCCGCAGAATGCCCCAGCACGGTTCCCAGCGCCCACAACGCCCGGCCATGGCTGTCTTCCGAACCGGTAGTTTCCTGCCACTGGCGATTGTAGCCAAGAAAGTTTCTGAACCGGCCGACCTTATCGTGAAACGCGAACTCCAGGAAGGCGAGGTAGCGGAGAGAAAGATTCCCGAGTATTCCACTATTGAATGCGGGAGACTCCTGAAGCAACAGTGTCACGATCAGGGCGCGGGCATTGTCGTCGGTTGTATAGCCCTCTTCGCAGTTCGGAACGGAGAAAACGGCGTGTTGCAAAATGCCGGTGTCATCCGTCATATTCCGCAGGTGAGCTAGGTCCAGAGCCGGCAACTCATCGGTTGACCTGGCTGCGAGGATGTCCTGCAGAGACGGTCGTGGCCGAAGGATCCGTTCAGCACGTGCCCGCTGAAAGCTAGCCATGTAGGCCCCGGCCGTCCGCGGCCATGTGGTGCCGCGGGAATAGAGATAGGCGCGCTTGCGCATCGTATGCCGCTCGGCGTCGTTATCCAGCAATCGGATTGTGGCTTCTGCGATCGCCGCCGGATCGTCGAAAGGAACCAGGATGCCGCGTCCATCGGCTAACAATTCCTGGGCGTGCCAGTAGGGTGTGGAGATGATTGCTTTTCCGGCTCCAAGCGCGATCGCCAGGGTGCCGGAGACAATCTGGGCTTCCTGCCGGTACGGAGTGATGTAGATGTCCGCGGCGCCTACGTGTTCTACCAGTTCTTCCGCGCTGACAAAGCGGTTATTGAAGATTACGTGAGCGGAAACGCCCAACTGGATAGCAAGCGCCTGCAATTGATCCCTGTAACGTTCGCCTTCACGCTTGCGGATGTGAGGGTGAGTTGCCCCGGAGACGATGTAAGTGACATTCCTATGTTTTGCGAGGATCGCCGGCAGCGCCCGGATGACATTTTCGATTCCTTTGTTCGGCGAAAGGAGGCCAAATGTCAGCAGTACATACATGCCCTGAGTGTTAAACAGATCCTTGAAGTAATTGGGGTCGGTAAAGGGAAAGTCGGGAACGCCATGAGGAATCAAATCGATCTTTTCCAAAGGAACGCCATACACACTTTGCAAAAGCGCCGAGGCAAGTTCACTCATAACAATCAGCCGGTCAGAAAGGTGGGCGATCTCTTCGAGCACCATGCGCTGATGCAGATCCGGTTCGCGCAGAACGGTGTGAAGCGTCGTCACCAGCGGCATCTTCAGCCGCCGCAGCAATGACAGGATGTGGCCGCCGGCCGGTCCTCCAAAAATACCGTATTCATGCTGGAGACAAACCAGGTCGTTCCCGTTGAAATTGAGGAATTCCGCCGCGCGCTCGTAGGAGGCGCATTCTTCCTGCTCGATTTCCATCCGCACCCGGTCCGGATATTCGTAGCTCGAGTCCGGATCGTTAACAGGAATTGCGAAGAGACGAGCGCTGCCATATTCCGAGGCGATTGCGGTGCAGAGATCTGCCGTAAAAGTCGCAATTCCGCATTGCCGTGGAAGGTAGTTGCCGATGACGGCAATGCGCGTCGGCAGCGGTAACGGCGAGCTATCAACGGCTGTGAGCAGTTGGGTCGACGTTGCTGTCTGGCCCTCGACTATCCCTTCAAGGCGAAGCATCTCGGACAGGGTCACTGGTTCCTGCTTTCATTTCTTGCGTTGGACCAGATTGCGCCCGCGACTCTTGCACAGGAATCCACGGCATTCCGTTGGTGCGGAACCGCTTTCCTCAGGAACCGACAAAGGCCCTATTCCGGCGCGAATTCCTGGACGGCCATCCCGTCGACCGAGTCGAGCAAAGCGGTGGGTTGTATTTGCCGAGCGTGCAGTGTGGCTTTAGCAACATGAAGCCCGAGATACTTTGAGACAATCACGGAGCCAAGTTCCGCCGCGTTGAAACGCATTGGCGTTTGAGTTAAGACGCGCTTGATCGCGCGGGCGATGGCGGATTCGTCCGTTCCTCCGTATCCGCGCCCGGAACAGGCATGTTGGATCCACATAAAGTGCCAACCTGCATCGCGCACCGCAAGGTCCAGCTGCGCAGGCGCCGCGTTTTCCACGGTCATCCAGGCAGCGCCGAACGGCTTCTGCTTCAGATTGAGCCCGTTCGGCAGGACACACCCCATGCGCAGAAAGATCGCAGGCGGCCTTACCACGGGCCTTTGCCGGATTTTTCCGCATTTCGCGGGATACCCACAGAACCACCGACCTGAGCGTTGGGTACAGCCTCAGGGGCAATCGGATGGCTCGGGCTGATGCTGATGTCGATGGCTTCAGAATGTACACGCGGCTGCTGCGTCTCCGTGGCAGTCTCTACATCCGATCGTTGCAAACCGAAAGGGTAAACGGAGGTGTCCGTCGCGGACAGATCATTGCTGACATCAGATTTCCTGACGAGGTTCATAGGGGCTCCAGTCAATCCGTTGCGTACCTGAAAGGTGCTCGTCTGGAGCAAAGCGCGGAAAGCTGAAGGCGAGGAAGGGAGTTCGAGCTACTTTCACTACTATACTCCGGAAACTCGCGCTTATTGGCGAAATATCCGTGGAAGCAATGTCGCGCTCTACCTCCGAGCGACAATTCGCGTAATTATGAGCAATTTAGCTCAGATATTGTTTTGCGCTTCTGCTTTAATCATTTTGGAGCAGAGTCCCTCTGTATCTCCTCACTCGTGGTACTGAGCTAAGTCAGCCCATCTGAAATGCGTTTCTCTTAGCCCCTCCGCACGAAATAAGGAAGACAAATGAAAATGATGCCCCTGCTGTTGCTCGGCGCCGTTGCGCTGACAAGCGGAAACCTTTTGGCTGCCTCTGGGCGCCAGGACTCGATTGAGCGTTTGCAAATGTCTTCCGATGTGCTGCACTCCATTATGAATGCGCCCGATAAAGGGATTCCCGACGAAGTGGTGAAGGATGCGAAGTGCATTGTGGTGGTTCCTCATCTGGTGAAAGGCGGGTTTGTGGTCGGCGGCGAGCATGGCCGCGGTATCGCATCCTGTCGCACGGCTGACGGCTGGAGCGCTCCGGCGTTTGTCTCCATCGGCGGTGGAAGCTGGGGATTGCAGATTGGCGTTGAAGGCATCGATCTGGTCATGGTCGTCATGAACGATCGAGGACTGCAGCATCTGCTCGGCGACAAATTCCAGCTGAGCGGAGATGCGTCAGCTTCCGCGGGTCCGGTGGGCCGCCACGCCTCAGCCGGAACGGACTGGAAGATGACCGCCGAAGTGCTGACCTACTCTCGTTCGCATGGTGTCTTTGCGGGAATCACGCTGAATGGAGCTGTGGTGGAACAGGATGTGGATTCCACCCGCGCGATCTACGGCCGTGACGCATCCGTCCGATCAGTACTGTCAGGCAATGTCCGCGCACCGAAATCGACGTTGAGATTCATGCGGGTAGTGCGTGAAATGGGCCGCGCCGGCACCCTTGCTGATGCGAATCCAGGCCAGTAGCCACCTCCATCATTGCTGATCGGGCTCGTCAACAGCACCGATTGGTCCCACCCTCCCGTAAGGAGAACGTTCGCATGCTGATTCAGGTCGTCATTACGCTCGTCATCGTGGGATTCCTCCTGTGGCTGGTGAACCGCTTCATCCCAATGCAGTCCAACATTAAGTCGATTCTCAACGGCGTGGTCGTCATTGTGGTTGTGCTGTGGCTGTTGGGTGTGTTTGGAATCTTCAACCTCCACGCGTTCTCCCATCTCCGGGTCAGACGGTAGAGAAAGATAGCTCGGCCCATCGCTGTTGCGCGGCCCCCTTCCGGACCCGAGTAACCATGGCAGTCATCTGCCGTAAAGGAAAAATCGTGAAAATGCTGTTTGTGGTTCCCGCCCTCTTAGGGGCGAGCGTCTTCGCTCAGACTTCTCCCCATCTCATACCTCTTGCCGATGCGGCTCCCGGTCTATATCGTGCAATCGTGACCAGCCGCACCGTCGAAGCTGTTAACTATGCGCACCGCGGCGAATCCACAAAGGTCGACTTTGCCGGAACGACTCTGATGCCGACAGCCGATGGTTGGGCCCAGGTGGAGAACAAGAGGGGCAATCTCGCAGTTACCGCCGAGTTTGGTAATTTAGACAGACCCACGGCCTTTGGCGGCGAATATCTCACATACGTAATGTGGGCTATCTCCCCGGAGGGCCGTGCGGTCAATCTGGGAGAAGTGCTGGTAGGCGGAAACCATCGCAGCAAGTTGCACGCTACCACCAACCTGCAGGCGTTCGCGCTGATTGTTACGGCGGAGCCTTACTACGCCGTGCGTCAGCCCAGCAACGTTGTTGTGCTCGAAAACGTCGTGCGCGCCGATACCGTAGGGACCGCCGAAACTGTCCACGCCCGCTATGAGCTGATCGAGCGCGGCGGTTATATCCCCACCGGCTATAAGTTTGACCCGGTGGTTGCCAACGCCAAACTGCCTTTGGAATTCTTTGAAGCGCGGAACGCAGTGCGCATCGCGGAATCGGAGGGCGCCGAGCAGTATGCCGGAGACAGCTACCGTCATGCAGTGCAGCTCATGAACACCGCGAACAGCGAGGCCGTCGAGCGGCATCCGTCGAAGCCGGATCTTATTGCTACGTCGCGTGAGGTCGTCCAGACGGCGGAAGATGCGCGGGCGGTTGCAGTGAAGAAGATCGACGAAGCACGTCTTACCAGCGAGCGCCGGGCTTCCACCGATGCCCAGGCCGCGTCGCAGGCACAGGCCGACGCATCGAACCTTCAGAAAGAGCGTGCTCAGGCCGAAGCTTCACAGGCGCGGTCGGATAATGCACAGGCGCAGGCGGAAAACGCGAATGCGCAGACGGAGGCAGCGAGGGCACGGTCGGCCAATGCCCAGGCACAGGCAGAGAATGAGAGTGCGCAGGCAGTTGCAGCGAAGGCGCAATCGGATGAGGCTGCCAGCGCGGCTACCTCTTCCGCAGCGGTAGCCGCTGCCCAAGCCGATGCCGACCAGGCCCATGCAGCAGCGCAGCAGCAGGTCTTGCAGGCAAACAACGATAAAGCCGCCATGCGCGCGCAGCTGACCGAGCAGTTGAACGCCGTTCTGCAAACACGCGACAGCGCTCGCGGACTGATCATCAGCATGTCCGACGTTTTGTTCAACACCGGGCAATATTCATTGAGCTCCGGCGCGCGCGAGAAGCTGGCGAAGGTCTCAGGCATTCTTCTCTCCTATCCCGGGCTGGCTATCGCGGTTGGGGGTTATACCGACAACGTCGGCACCGATGCGATGAATCAAAAGCTATCGGAGAACCGCGCTGGATCGGTCCGCGACTACCTCGTACAACAGGGAGTGAGAAACACAGCGGTCACTGCCATCGGTTACGGCAATTCGGAACCGGTGGCGTCCAACAACGACGCCGGAGGGCGCCAACAGAACCGCAGAGTGGAACTCGTGGTATCGGGCGACTCTATTGGCAATCCGGCGACGACGACCAGCAGCCTCCAGTAGTGCGGGCGTTCAGCAACTGAAAGGCATTCTGTATGAAAACTTCTCGAATCGCCCATATTGGCGCGTTGACCCTGATCGTCGGATTGGCTGCCTTTGCCTGCGCCGCTCAGGACCGTCCCTCCGAAGACAAGGGTCAGCCGAAGCAGGACAACAAGCACCAGCAGGCGCGGCCTGAGCAGCAGCGCGCTGACCAGCATGCCCAGCAGTCGCGGCCGTCCGACCGGCAGGAACAGCGAGGAAACCAGTCGCCGAACCGGACGGAATCGTCGCGGCCGGCGGCGCAACAACCGAATCGGCCCTCCGCCAGGTCACACGATCAGTCGGCGGACTCCCGCGGCGCGACACGCCAGCGGCAGAACCAGGGTCCAGGGGAGCGACACGGACGAGACGACCAGCGCGCCTCCTGGCAGCAGCGCAGTGCGTCCAACTGGCAGTCGGACCACAGAACCTGGCAGCAGCGTGGCGGCTATCACGGCTATCGTGTCCCTGACGATCGCTTCCGCGGCTACTTCGGATCGGGTCACGCGTTCCTTATCCGGGGCCTTCCCTTCATGGTGGTCGGCGGATTTCCCCGTTTTCAGTACAACGGATACTGGCTGAGCGTCGTCGATCCATGGCCGCAGCAATGGGGCAATGACTGGTACGACAACGACCAGGTCTACGTCGATTATTCCGACGGCGGCTATTACCTCTACAACCGAAGCTATCCAGGCGTCGGCATTGCAGTCAGCATTTCGAGGTAACGGCACGGGGCAGTGCGACTCTGAGGTCGCACCTCCCCGGCTAAGCTGCTGAGTTCAAAATAGAAGTTGCCGCATCCTCGACGGGTTTCCGCGACAAGCCACGGTCACCTGACTGAACCATTGCACGGCAAGTCGAACGGAGAATTTCGATGCGGCTTTGGGGTTGCCTGGAGCATTCAGCACCCGCGCAAATAATCCAGAAGTGTATAAAACTGACCAGAAACTACAGCGGCGAAGCCGGATACTCGTTACGACAATCCGCTCACCAGAAGCTCCAGTAAAGTGAGAGCTGCGAACATCGCAGCATTCGACGATAGCCCGTTAAGAACGTGCCGACCTTCGATTCCAGGCCCGGTCAACACAGAAAGCGGTGGAGCTGGTCAGGGCCATCCTGAACAAGAGCGGGAGGGGGGCATCGTGGATTCAACTTTCCAGGGAAGAGCTTCCACCTCACAATCCGGAAACGGAATCAGGATTCCGAGTGACGAGAAAACTGCACCCGTGAAGCGCTTCGCCATGGGAATTGCCGGACTGGACGACATCCTCGGGGGCGGGCTCGCCCCGAATCACCTGTATCTGGTCGAGGGCGATCCGGGAACTGGAAAGACCACGATCGCGATGCAATTTCTGATGGAAGGCGTCCGTTGCGGCCAGAAGGGCCTCTACGTCACGCTCTCCGAATCGAAGGCGGAGCTCCTTGAAATTGCCGATTCCCACGGCTGGTCCCTCGATGGAATTGAGATATTTGAGTTAGCTCCCGATGAGGCGCAGCTCAAGCCCGACGCCCAGTACACCGTCTTTCACCCCTCCGAAATCGAAATGTCCGATACCGCCAACGCGATCATGACCGAGGTGGAGAGGCTGCAGCCCGCCCGTGTAGTGTTCGATTCACTCTCCGAGTTGCGTCTGCTGGCGCGCGATTCCCTCCGCTACCGCCGCCAGATTTTAGGCTTAAAGCAGTATTTCTCCGGACGCAGGTGTACGGTGCTGTTGCTCGACGATCGCACCGGAGACATACACGATCAGCAACTCCAGAGCATCGCCCACGGCGTGATCCTGATGGAAAGCGCAGAGCGGGAATACGGCATCAAGCGGCGCCGCCTGGAGGTCAGGAAGCTGCGCGGCTCAAAGTTCCGCGAGGGACTCCATGACTACTCCATTAAGCGCGGTGGCGTAGAAGTGTATCCGCGCCTTGTGGCGGCGGAACATCTTGTGGCGTTCCACCCGATCCAGCTGCAAAGTGGCATTCCTGCCCTCGACACGTTGTTGGGCGGGGGCATCGACAGCGGCACCAGCACGCTGCTGCTGGGGCCAGCCGGCTGCGGAAAATCGACGATCGCTGTCCGTTACGCGGTCTCGGCGGTCGAGCGCGGCGACCGCGCGGCGCTCTTTACCTTCGATGAAACCCTGGCGACTCTGGTGATCCGGGCAAAAGGCCTGGGCATGGATATCAAGAAGCACGTCGATTCCGGAAGACTGCTGCTTCGCCAGGTCGACGCTGCGGAACTTTCCCCCGGCCAGTTTGTATACGAAATCCGACAATTAGTTGAAAAGCACGATCTGAAGATTCTGATCATCGATAGCCTGAACGGGTTTCTCAATGCCATGCCTGGCGAGCACTTTCTTGCAATGCAGCTCCACGAACTGCTGGCATTCCTGAGTCAAAAAGGAGTCACCACAGTCATGACCGTTTCCCAGGTCGGCTTCGTGGGTACGAATATCGATACGCCCGTGGATGTCAGCTACCTCGCTGACACCGTCCTGCTGTTTCGCTACTTCGAAGCCGCCGGCGAAGTGCGGCAGGCCCTATCCGTCATTAAGAAGCGCAGCGGAGAACATGAGCGCACCATCCGTGAACTGGTCATGAGGAACGGCGTCATCACCGTCGGAGACGTCCTGACGGAATTCGATGGCGTGCTCACAGGTTCGCCAATCTTTCGTGGCCAGATGGATAGTCTCCAGCGGTCCAGGACGGACAGCACCACACCGACTGCGCCATGACCATCCGCGAAAACGAGCTCCGGGTCCTGGTGGTCGCGCCCACAGGGCGAGATGGGCTCTTGATCTGCAGTCTGCTTGCCGGCAACGGCATCGCCTGCGCCTCATTAGCCACCTCAGAAATGGCTCGAATGGAATTGCAGGCAGGGGCCGGCGTCATCATTCTGGCTGAAGAGACCCTGACCTTGCCTGACGTCGCCGCATGGGCCGCGCAAATCTCCGAACAGCCTTCGTGGTCCGATCTTCCTCTCCTCCTGCTCACCATGGCTGGCGCTGTCAATGCGGAGAGTCGGAGGAAAGCACTGGCTCGGAAACCTCTCGGGAATCAGGTGTTGCTCGAACGTCCCGTTCGCCCCGATACCCTGATCAGCGCTGTTCAGGCGGCACTGCGCAGCCGGCGCCGCCAATACCAGGTGAGAGACCTGATGGCCGAGCGGCATGTGGCCGAAGAAGCACTTCGTAAAGCTGAAAAACTTGCCGTAGCAGCGCGTCTGGCAGCCAGCTTCTCTCATGAAATCAATAATCCGCTCGCATCCGTCACGAACCTGCTCTACCTCATCGGTCTCTCGTCTTCGCTCAATGAGACACGGAATTACGCAGGGATTGCCTCGCGGGAACTGGCGCGGGTCTCGGAAATTGTCACCCGGAATCTAAAGTTTCACAGCGAGCCGATCAAGCCGGCCGCCGTCGAGATCACCCAGGTTGTGAACGCCGCCCTCAACCTCTATCAGGGGAGACTGGCCACCGCAGGAATCTCGATTGAGCGGGATTTCCGGGAATGTCCCCTCGTGCTCGGTATGGCCGGAGAGTTACGCCAGCTGATCGTCAACCTGATCGCCAATGCCCTGGATGCTATCGGGCACGGCGGCACACTCAAAATCCGTATTGCCGCTGCACGCGAACACAGGAATGGATCGCGGCCCGGGGTGCGGGTGACGGTCGGCGATTCCGGGTCCGGCATTCGTCCAGAGATCAGAAACACGCTCTTCGAGCCATTTGTCGGCACCAGAGAAAATACCGGAACCGGCCTGGGGCTTTGGGTCAGCGCTGAAATCGTGCGCAGACATGGCGGCACCATCCGCGTAAAAAGCCGCGTGCGCCCCCCGTTCACCGGTACTGTTTTCTCCGTCTTTTTGCCCGCTCACCCGGGTTGGACTCCGGCACATCATTCCGCGAGCGATTACGGGTGCGAGAGCCTGCTACTCACGAACCAGTTACATCCCCGAAACAACTAAAGACTATGTGCGTGGGCTCAATCGACTCGTTTTTGTGTGGTCTTCCGGGCTGTCCGTATCGATGTATCAGGGAGTTGAGGCTTTTCTGCGTTGTGTTCCGGTAGTTGATCGTGCAGGATCACGTTCAGAAGCGACTGATGCACGCGGATGCGCCCGTTGTATTCAATAAAACCCAGCTTGCGGAACCGATTCATGAAGAAACTGACTCGAGACCGCGTGGTGCCGATCATCTCCGCCAGAGTGCCCTGCGTGATGGCTGGAATCAACGTTTCCGGCTCACCAGGTTTGCCAAATTCGGCCATCAGCAGCAGAATGCGCGCCAGACGTTTCTCGCTGGAATTGAATAGCTGATCGACCAGGTCGGCCTGGGTCCTCATACTCCGAGCCAGAAGGAATTTCAGGAACAAACCGGAGAACGCGCGCTCCTCGCGCATCACCTGGATCATCTCTTTACGCTCGATCCTTAGCGCGGCGCAAGCAGTAATGGAAGTCGCCGTTGCCATGCGCAGCCCCCCGCTGCCTGCCAGTGACTCCTCGCCAACGAAGTCTCCGGCCCCGAGCAGAGTAATGGTGGCCTCTTTCCCCTTCTTTGAAATGACGGTCAGCTTCGCCCGGCCTTTCTGAAGATAGAAAATGGAGTCGGCAGGAGATCCCTGCGCAAAGAAGACCTGCTGCGGCTTCAGCTGGACGATGGTTCGCCCCAGCCCGGCTCTGGCCAGAAAGTCGGCGACGACAAATGCCGGTCTCTCCTGCTCGGTCATTCAGCGCCTCGCGACGTATCGGACGCGAGCTCTTTCGCAAGTTCACCCGCATTCACGGAATGTTCATGAGCCTTCCTGGTGAGCTCATGAGCATGTCGGATAATCTCCCTTGCCATGGGCCGCAGCCGCAGCCGTAGGGGCGTGAGCTGCGAGGTTGTGCAGTTCTGCTGCTCGATCATGCATGCTCTGTGGCATAGATATTCCTGATCAAAAGCGAAACCGTGCCTTCTTGCGGAAAACTTTGTTGAGTTGCTGCGCTATCTTCTGACGGGTTCTGGAGAAGGGATCCAATTTTCCCATCTCAACGATTCAGCACAGTTGCGCTCATGGCCATGCGAAGTGATCCATAGCTACCATCGCACGAGCGGAAAAAGCGATCTGTATCGTATCGCTCACTTCTCAGGTTTGATTCGGCGCGGAAGGTCACAGCGTCTCAGGGGCTTTCCGCGCCGGCGGTTGATCGAGCAGAACCACATTCAGCAGCGATCCATGGACATGGATGCCCCCGTTGTACTCGATAAAGCCCAGCTTACGGAAGCGGTTCATGAAAAAGCTCACCCGCGATCGCGTGGTGCCGATCATCTCGGCCAGGGTTTCCTGCGAGATCTTCGGGATCATGGTTGCCGGGTGACCCGGCTTGCCGAATTCCGCCATCAACAACAGAATGCGCGCCAACCGCTTCTCGCTGGAGTTGAATAACTGATCCACAAGATCCGCCTGCACGCGCATACTTCGTGCCAACAGAAACGCCAGGAACAGATCGGAGAAAGTGTGCTCCTCGTGCATCACGCGGATCATCTCTCCTCTCTCGATCTTCAGTGCGGTGCACGCGGTTATCGCAGTGGCCGTAGCCATCCTGAGTCCGCCGACCGCAGCCAGCGACTCCTCACCGACAAAATCCCCCGCGCCCAGCAGCGTAATCGTGGCTTCTTTTCCGTTCGTTGAAACAACGGTGAGCTTTGCCCGGCCCTGCTGCAGATAGAAGATCGAGTCGGCAGCATTTCCCTGAGCAAAGAAAACCTGTTCTGGCTTCAACTGAACGATCTTTCTTCCCAGCCCGGCGTTCGCCAGGAAGGCCCCGGCGTCAAAGGCCGGCTCCTCGATCTCAACCATTCCATAACCCTTTCCGCACCGACGTGCTACCCAACGTGTGGCACCACGACATGCGCTTACCCGCCTGAAGTAAAGGAAGGAAGGCCTCCTTTTCATTATAGATTCGCCCTTCAGCGCTGAATCCGGGCCGAGGTTTTACTTTTGTAAGTACATGACTCCGCCTCAGTTCAATCGTCGCCCTGCGGTGATCTCCGTTACTCGCGAAAGAGGACCCGAGAAGCTGCGCTTGCTGGCCCCATTCGCCGCCGAAGTGTCCTCTGCAGGCATCGCTTTGCGCAGTCCCTGAGCAAAGGATTCCAGCGCGAATCGGCTTGTGATGACCAACGCTGTCCCATGCAGGTCGATCAGGCGCCGCTGCCGAAGCTCGGCCATCGCTCGACACACCGTTTCCCGCGTCACCCCGATGCATTCCCCCATCTCTTCGTGCGTCAGCGGAACGCTGACTCTGATCCCGGATCCCGTTGGGTGGGCGCCCTCTGCGGACCAGTCCAGCAGAAGCCGGGCCAGTTTTATGGGGGCCGAGGAGCCCAGCCCCTTGACCCGCGTTTGCTCACGCACGCGGCTCATCTCCACACTCAACTCACGGGCCACACCCTCGTAGGCAGCGGGATACCGCGCTAGAAAATCAAGAAACTCCTGGCGGCGAATCGATGCGATCCTGCAGGGATGCACAGTCTCTGCCGTTCCTTCATGGCAGCTTCCGCGCAGCACAGATGTCAGCCCCAACAGCTCCACCGGCCTTGCGACCCAGAGGATCAGCCGCTTCCCCTCGCTGGAATTGACAGAAATCTTTGCGAAACCTTCCAGGACGATGAGGATGCTGCTGGCTTCCTGCTCCTCCTCAAACAGCACCGCGTGCGCCGGGTAACATACCAGCGACACGTAGGTCTGGAATTCCCTGTAGGCGCGGAAGGATAAAGAGCCAAGGAACTCGCTCACTCTGTGCGGATGCGTCTGGCGGGGGTCGGTCGAATGCATCGATACCATGTCCGCTCATCTCCCAGTCCTCGTACAGTTCCAAATGAACCTTCCGACTCTCGGGCCAGTCCGATCGGACGCCTGGTAGCCGATGACGCCGAAGGAAAGCTGCAGACGAAGTATTCCACCGTGCTGATTCCGGGACTGTGCAATTCTGCTCACATTGAGGCGGTTTGGCAGGTATCAACGGGACATCGCCACCGGAAACTCCTCTGTCGCGGATCCGAAGAACGGTGGATCGTGCCACAGCAGACTCGTTGCCGGCATGATTTCGGCTGGCCGCCGTAGTTTGTTCCGGGAAGGCCGCCGCTCGCTGGCTCAAACCAGCTTGCGTGTGCCGTATTGACCAGTAACCGATCGGGAAAAGTGGAAAACTGCAGATGCAGATTCGCTTTCGCGCCCGCCCCGAGGTGACCGATTCCCGACCCAAAAACAAGGCTTCTCATTGTTGACGATGAAGCGACGGTTTGCAGAAACATGGCGATAATATTCGGCGCCCTTGGTTATGCGACCCGAACCGTTCAGAACGGTTCTTCTGCGATCGCTGCTATCAACGATGAGATTCCGGATATCATGCTCGCCGAGCTGTCTATGCCGGGCATGTCGGGATTTGAACTTCTCTCGATCGTCCGATACCAATATCCGTCCATTCGCGTCGTCGCCATGAGCGGGGATTTCACAGGTGCGGCCGTTCCGGAGGGCGCGGCAGCGGATGCATTTTACGAAAAGGGATGCCACCGACCGCATTTGTTGCTGGCAGCAGTAGCAGCGATGACGCGTCCACGAAATGCAGGCGCCTCGTCTCTCTTGCGTTCCGATGTGACGATCAGGATTCCCACCAACGAACCTGACCACTGTCCGATCGCAGCTGACGCCAATACATGACGGAAATCTGGTTGGGCAGTCTGGAATGTACACAAATTGACCGGTTTTTGGTAAATACGGCTGGGTGGTTTTGAATGCGAGATACCAGTTTTTCTCTGAATTTCGTCTGCTCCACATGCGGAGCCCAACCTGGCGAAGAGTGCAAGTTGGACGGCGGCACTCCTCGTTTGACTTCCCATGCGGAAGCGCCTGGATATCTCCGACGGTTACCTCTGTAGTGCCGCATTCCGCACAGGTAGCCCGCTCGCCAGCTTGATGGAGCGCTCGCCGCAGCTCACTCGGGTGGCGAAGTCACCCACCAGCATTGCAGTGCAAGCTCGCGTGAACGGTGGCTCGATACACTCTGTAGCGAACGAGACACGGATCAAATCAGAATGAGATGTTAACCGGCCCATGCGCGGCCGCCCGTTCCTGTGCAAGAGTCCTATTTTCTGACTCGAAATCACGCCCACGCGGACTTGCCTATAAATGGATCGGTCGGAGATCCTTTTCAAGGAGCAGTTTACTCGGTCTAAGAGAACTGCGTGTAAACTAACGGTATGGCC
The DNA here is from genome assembly GCA_963796895.1 of uncultured Acidobacteriaceae bacterium. Lineage (GTDB taxonomy): Bacteria > Acidobacteriota > Terriglobia > Terriglobales > Acidobacteriaceae > Palsa-343. The sequence goes on along the minus strand of CAWCNN010000004.1, from coordinate 335,117 downwards.
GCCCAAAAAACGACCGGCGTTGTAGAGCGGGTTCCGAGTTCTGGTATTTGGTGGATTCGATATACCGACGCTCGCGGCAAGCGGCATTGGGAGAAGGTTGGACGCCGGAGCGACGCGATCACGCTGCTGGCAAAGCGCAAGCACGAGAAGCTACTCCGCAAGAAGCTGCCGGAAGCGCTACGAGGCCGCGCGGTTACCTTCGGCGACTTGGCGGATAAGGCCAAGCTCTTCTCCGAAGAGAGCCACACTCCCCAGCACCACCATCAGTTCGAGATTAAGCTCCAGATCATCGGTGAACAATTCAACGGCCTGCCTGCGGAAGGGATCACGAGCGAGGATATTCAGGCATGGCTCCTGGAGCAGAGCGACGAGCGCGGGTGGACGCCGGCAACGCGGAACCGATATCGCGACGCCTTCTCTCTGGTCTTTCGTAAAGCCGTCGAGAATCATGTGCTCACGGTCAATCCGGCGACGCTGGTCAAGGCCAAGCCCGAGCACAACGAGCGGGTGCGATTTCTGAGCGCGGCAGAGGAGACAAAGCTATCGGCTGTGCTCCACAAAGACTGGGCCCAGCACGTTCCGGCTTTTCTTGTGTCGATCCATACTGGGATGCGAGCGGGAGAACAGTTCCAGTTGAAGTGGCGGGATGTCTCATTGGAGCGCCGCTTGATCTCGCTGCCCAAGACCAAATCCGGTAAAGCGCGCCACATTCCGCTCAATGCAATTGCGTGCAGCGCGTTGCAGGAGAGGAAGCGCGCCCAACAGGAACACGCGGCGAAACAGAAAGAGAAGGGAGCGGATCATGCAGACCAGGCATACGTGTTTCGGGACGCCGGTCGCGATCCGCAGCACAATTACCGGCGCTGGTTCAACGAGGCGCTGACCGAAGCGAAGATCAAGGATTACTCCTGGCATTGCAACCGTCATACCTTTGCAAGTAGGCTGGTTATGGCGGGAGTTGATCTCCGCACGGTGGCCGAACTGATGGGACACAGCAGCATCCAGATGACCATGCGTTACGCGCACCTCGCGCCGCAGCACAATCGTGCCGCTGTGGACCGGCTCGTGTCTGTTTCAGAGCCTCGACAAACCAGAAAAGCCGCGAAACGCCAAAATGAACTGGTCACCAAATCGGTCACCAGCAAAAATAGCGGTTCTCGGCAAGCTGCGGAAAATCGGACTAAACATCTTAATAGCAATGATTTACCAAAAGTGGCCCCGTAGCTCAGGTGGATAGAGCAGCAGTTTCCTAAACTGCGTGTCGGAAGTTCGAGTCTTCCCGGGGTCACCACTGATTCCTGCCGCAATCCTGTCTTTAATGCCCACCGTGGATGGCCACCAGGAAGAAGACCACGATCGCCACCGCGAAGAGGATGAAGGAGAGGAGAAATCCTCCGATTACAAACTGAGCGGTGCGCTGCTGTTCCGGGCGCGGACGCGTGATGCCGAAGGTATTGATGAAGATCTCCGTGAGCCATGCGAGGAACTTCATCGAGCACCGTTTTCGGCTGGGATTTTCGCGATTGCGGCCTGTCGTTCGCCGCTCATATGCGGCTCCTGGCGATGGCGTCGAGAACGCCATTGAGGAAATCAATGGATTCCGGAGCGGAGTAGCGGCGAGCGATCTCGAGCGCTTCATCGATCACAATCGGTGCCGGAGTTCCAGGAAAGCCGACCAACTCGGCGATGGCCATGCGCAGCAGGTTACGGTCGACGGCGGGCATGCGGACAAGCCGCCAGTTCTTCGAGTGTTGCTCGATGATGCCGTCGATCTCGGAGCTGCGCGCGGTGGCGACGCGGAACAGATCTTCGGCGAAGCCTCGGGACTCGGGTTCGACCTCCTCGCGCGCCTGCCAGAAGGTTTTGCGCACCTCTTCCGGGGTCTGCCGGCCCACGTCTCCCTGGAAGAGCATCTGCATGGCGAGTTCGCGGGACTTGCGGCGTTTGCCGACGAGGGTCATGCTCGCGGCTCCGCGGGGTCGCCGGCGATCTTCGTGTGCAGCGAGGCCATTTCGATAGCCGCCGCAGCGGCTTCGAACCCTTTGTTGCCGCTCTTAAGGCCTGCGCGGTCGAGGGCCTGCTCCAGGGTTTCGCAGGTGAGGACACCGAAGGCATGGGGGACGCCGGTGTCCTGCTGCGACTGCCCGATGCCGCGCGCGACTTCGTTGTAAATCGCCTCGTAGTGGGCGGTCTCCCCGCGGATCAGACAGCCGAGGGTGATCAGGGCGTCGAAGCGGCCGGTCTGCGCCAGTTGGCGAGCAGCGGCGGGGATCTCCCAGGAGCCGGGGACGCGGACGACCTCAATCTGGTCGCGTCGAGCGCCGCTGCGGAGCAGGCAATCGAGCGCGCCCTGCAGCAGACGGTCGGTGATGACCGCGTTCCAGCGGGCGACAACGATAGCGAACTTCATCTCGTGCGCGCTCAGGTCACCTTCGAGCGCGAGGGGCTTGCCGTGCAGGCGCTGCTGGCGCTCCCAGAACGCAACGGCGAAACCCGGTACGGGCTGGACGGTGAAGAGGCGCGACTTCCAGTGCGTGTCTTCGATGGCCGTGATGCGCGTCTTCGCGGCGTCAGCTCCGGCGCTGTTTTCGAGCCAGTGAGTTGCCACCTGGTGAACCGCGTCGAGCGAGGTGACTTCGACGAGGAGATCGGTGGTCAGCGTGGGAAGCGTCCCGTCCACGAATTCGAGATTACCCAGAGGCGCGAGAAACGGGCGGCCCTTGCTGGCTGCACCCTCGCGGCGGGGAGCTTCGTTCCATCCGCGACCCGGCTCAAAACCCAGTGTGGAAAAGAAGCTCACCAGCTCGTCGAACTGAGCGGGGGAGGGCACCGGGCGAATCAAAGTGAGGCCCTTAATCATGCTTTGAGGGTATCAAGGGCGGGGTTGCAGGGTACAGATTACAGGGGACACAACGCGGGCTCAGAGGGTAGAGCGCTGAAACCGAGGCCCGGCCGATGAGGGCTTGGCGTGACGTAAGAACTCGGATAAAAAGGAAACGCCGCCCTTGTCGGGGCGGCGTTGGTTCGATCCGATGACAGAAATTACTTGCCTGTGTCGGAGCCAATCCTCATGCCATAGAAAGATTTCCGAACGAAGAACATCGACACCAGGAAGAAGATGACCGCCAGTGCGATGGCGAGGTGCGGATTGCCCGCACTCAGCGTCACAGCAAGCTCGACAGCCAGCAATCCAAACAAGGTCGTGAACTTGATGACCGGATTCATCGCCACCGACGAGGTGTCCTTGAACGGATCGCCCACCGTGTCTCCGATCACAGTTGCATCGTGCAGCGGCGTCCCTTTTTGTTTCAGATCGACCTCGACGACTTTCTTCGCGTTGTCCCATGCGCCGCCTGCATTCGCCATGAAGATGGCCTGGTACAAGCCGAAGACCGCAATCGAAATCAGGTAGCCGATAAAGAAGAACGGCTCAACGAACGCGAACGCAAGCGTGGCGAAGAAGACGGCGAGGAAGATGTTGAACATCCCCTTCTGCGCATACTTCGTGCAGATCTCCACCACTTTCTTGCTGTCGGCGACCGATGCTTTCTCCACGCCATCCAGTTTGATGTGCGCTTTGATGAACTCGACCGCTCGGTAAGCTCCAGTGGTGACCGCCTGCGTGGAAGCGCCGGTAAACCAGTAGATCATCGCTCCGCCCGTAATCAGTCCGAGCAGAAAGGGTGCGTGCAGCAGCGATAGTTTCTGCACATCCCGGGTCAATCCGCCGGTCAGAGCCATGATGATGGAGAAGATCATAGTGGTGGCGCCGACCACGGCTGTGCCGATCAGCACCGGCTTGGCAGAGGCCTTGAAGGTGTTACCGGCTCCATCGTTGGCCTCCAGCAGGTGTTTCGCGCGTTCGAACTTCACGTCGATGTTGAAGTCCTTCTTCAGCTCCGCTTCAATGCCCGGGATATTTTCGATCAGCGACAGCTCGTAGACGGACTGAGCATTGTCCGTTACCGGACCATAAGAATCAACGGCAATGGTGACCGGTCCCATGCCGAGGAACCCGAACGCCACCAGGCCGAACGCGAAGACCGCGGGGGCCTCCATCAGGTTTGCCATAGACAGGCCGAGGGTGAAGAAGTACCCCAGTCCCATGAGCGCGACCATGCACAATCCCAGCCAGTAGGCGGAGAAATTGCCGGCAACGAATCCCGACAGGATTCCCAGCGATGCGCCGCCTTCCCGCGCAGAGGTGACGACTTCCTGAACGTGGCTCGATTTGGTTGAAGTGAAGACCTTGACCAATTCGGGGATGATCGCGCCGGCCAGGGTTCCGCAGGAGATGATCGACGCCAGTTTCCACCAGAGAGTTCCGTCTCCGAGTGCGGGGATCATGAGGTAGGAGACGATGTAGGTGAGGATGATGGAAACGATGGACGTGATCCAAACCAGCGACGTCAGAGGTGTCTCGAAGTCCATGTCGTCGGAGTTCGCGTATTTCGCATGAGCGATGGCGGAGTTGAGGAAGTACGCGCCCGAGCTGGAGACGAGCATGGCCACGCGCATGACGAAGATCCACACCAGCAGTTGCACCTGCGTCTTGCTCACCATAGCGGCGGCATCGCTGGGTGAGTAGCCCTGTGCGGTAAAGATATTCGGAGTGATGGCCAGCAGAATGAAGGTGATGAGGGCCACGCCCGTGACGCCGTAGGTTTCGAAGCCGTCTGCGCTGGGGCCGACGGAATCGCCCGCGTTGTCGCCTGTGCAGTCGGCGATCACACCGGGGTTGCGGGCATCGTCTTCCTTGATCTTGAAGACGATCTTCATGAGATCGGCGCCAATGTCGGCGATCTTGGTGAAGATGCCACCGGCAATACGCAGGGCCGCGGCTCCCAGCGATTCGCCGATCGCGAAGCCGATGAAGCAGGCGCCCGCATAGTCGCGCGGGATGAACAGCAGGATGAACAGCATAATGAGCAGCTCGACGGAGATCAGCAACATGCCGATGCTCATGCCGGCCTTCAGCGGAATTGCATAGACCGGATACGGTTTGCCGCGCAGGCCTGCGAAGGCGGTGCGAGAGTTGGCAAAGGTGTTGACGCGGATGCCGAACCACGCAACCCCGTAGCTGCCCGCGATCCCGACGAGACTGAATCCCAGAATGATCGGCAGCGTAAGCGCGACCGGTTTGCCCGGTACGGGCGCGAGATAGCCGAAATAGAGACCGATGATGACGGCGATGAACGCCCACAGCAGCAGAATGAATTTGCCTTGCGTCACCAGATAGGTCTTGCAGGTTTCATAGATCATTTCCGAAATTTCGCGCATGGAGCGATGCACGGGCAGGTTCTTCAGCTGCATATAGATGGCGAGGCCGAAGAGCAGGCCGCCGACGCAGAACAGCAATCCGATGCTCAGCAGATTGTGTCCGTTCATGCCGAGGAAATTCACGCTCTTCAGATCCGGCAGCGTCAGGTTGGCTTCGCCGCCGGTTTCTGCCGCAAACGCAGCGCCCTGACCGAGCAGGATCAGTGTGGCAAAGACGCCGGCGAACTTCGCCCAGCGCCGCGAAAAGAAGCTCTTCTTCATACGCCCCCTCGTCAAAGACCAAAACGCAATGAGCATAAAGGTGCTCACGGCAACACAAAAACACACCCCGGCGTTAGCTGACACACACCCTCCAGACAAGTCAGTTTTAGCTCTCCGCGTCCGGTACCCCGAGCGCGCTCAGGAACTGTATCACGGGAACAGGAGAGCTTAACAGACGATTCCGATTGTGGCATGTGATGGGGAATACAGGCCTTAGATCGTGTCCGCAACACGGTACGATGGTTACCTTGCGGGCTCAGGCAACACCGGGTTGGACGGCGATTGGCGGGGAGCCATCGCTACTCAGCGCACCAGAGCGACGTCCAGAAAACGCGGCCCATGCACGCCCCGAATGCGGGTCATCTCGATGTCGGCGGTCGCCGATGGCCCCGAGATAAAAGTCAGAGGATGCGTGGCGAACGGCACCAGGCGATCGATGGCTTCCGGTACCGTTTCGACAATCTGCTCCGCACGAACGATGCACAGGTGGCGATCGGGCAGGAGCGTGAGGCGGCGCGCGCCTTCGCCCGGACCGTGGGTCAGCACGATGGACCCAGTGAACGCGATGGCGACCGCGCACCGGGTTACGACGCCGTCGCAGGAATTCAGATCTTCGAGGCCGGCGGCGCGTTCGGGGATGAACGCGAAGTCAGCGGGCAGAATTTCCGATGGCAGGCCATCGGCAGCGATGACCTTTTTCTGGTTGCGTTCGCGCAGGATCGTGCCGATGATCTGGGGCAGGGAAGTGGCATCGGCTTCAACCACGTGCGTGTCGTAATCCTTCAGACGTTCCTCGAACAGGCGCAGCCGCCCTTGCGCATCGAGGTGTCCGGCGCGGATGTAGGTGCGCGGGAGCGCTGCATACTCCGAGGCCGGATCAGGTTGGTTTCCGACAGCGGAGCGGATGCGGTCGAGGATTGCTGGGCGCGCATCAGTCATGGGAGAGGTCCCCGGCAATTCTGCGAGCGGTGCGGAGCGGACTCGATGGGCCTGCGCTGGCCCCGGGTTTTTCTCGCTGCTTCCACCATTCGCGGAAGGTTTGCGGGGGCAGGGCGCGCAGGTCGCGCACGCGCGTCCAGTTGCCGAGCATGCCGGGCAGGGTGCGCATCCATCCGTGAGAGACCAGCGGCCACTGCGCGATGCGTCCGAGGCGCTGGGCGGCTTCGAAACGCGTGCGGCTGGTGAAGATCATCGCCGCTGTCTTCATCGCGAGGGCTTCGGGGTCGAGTGCCGACTTCTGCTCGCGCACGACTCGGCCGCGCAAGTGGATGAGCACTTCGGGGATGTTGATTTTCACCGGGCAGACTTCGTAGCAGGCTCCGCACAGGGAGGACGCGTAGGGCAGCGATTGGCCGTGCCGCATTTGTAACAGCTGTGGTGTCACAATCGCGCCGATGGGCCCGGAGTAGCTCGAGCCGTAGGCGTGGCCGCCGGTCTGCCGGTAGACCGGGCAGGTATTGAGGCACGCTCCACAGCGGATACAGTTGAGGGTCTGGCGGGCCTCTTCGTCGGCGAGGATGCCGGTGCGGCCGTTGTCGAGCAGGACGACATGGAAATGCTGCGGCCCATCGGCGGTATGCACCCCGGTCCACAAAGAGTTGTAGGGATTCATGCGCTCGCCGGTGGCTGAGCGGGGCAGGGTTTGCAGGAAAACTTCGATGTCCTGGAAGCGCGGGATGACCTTCTCTATGCCTGCGAGGGAGATGAGCACGTTAGGCAGCGTGAGGCACATGCGTCCATTGCCCTCGGACTCGACGATGCAGACGCTGCCGGTTTCCGCGATCAGGAAATTCGCGCCACTGATGCCGATGGGCACGCGCAGGAACTTCTCGCGCAGGTAGTGCCGCGCCGCGGCCGTCAGGTCTTCAGGCTTGTCGCTGAGGCCGGGCAGGTTCATGCGCTCCCGGAAGATTTCGCGTACCTGGCTGCGGTTCTTGTGCAGCGCAGGCGCGACGATGTGCGAGCCCTTGTCGTTCCCCAACTGGACGATCACTTCGGCGAGGTCGGTTTCATGGGCGTGAATGCCTTCGCGCTCCAGCGCCTCGTTGAGCCCAATCTCTTCCGAGGTCATGGTCTTGATCTTGATGACCTCGCTGCCGCCGTATTGCTTTACCAGGTCGACGATGATCCGGTTGGCCTCATCGGCATCGCCGGCCCAGTGCACATGGCCGCCCGCTGCGGTGCAGGCCTTCTCGAACTGCTCGAGATAGTGGCCAAGGTGGCGCATGGTGTGCGTCTTGATGTCGCTGCCCGCGGTGCGCAACTCCTGCCAGTCGGGAGTCTCGGCGACCACAATGGCTCGCTTGCGCTGGATCACGTCGGTCGCGTGGCGGACATTCTTGCGCAGCTGTGCGTCTTCCAAAAGCGGCAACGCGGCCTTCTGGAACGAGGGCGCGTGATCGGCCTCGCTGACCCGGATCGTCATGCGCTGGTTCCTTCCATGTCGCTCTCAGTCGGCGCGAGAATTTCGGCAATGTGTGCCATGCGGACCCCGGCCCGCGCCCGATGCAGGCCGCCGAAGATGTGCATCAGGCATGAGGTATCGACCGCGGTAACGACTTCGGCGCCGGTGTTCTCCACGTCCTTCATTTTGTCGGCCAGCATGGCCGCGGAGACGTCGCCCATCTTGATCGCGAAGGTGCCGCCGAAGCCGCAGCAGCGATCGATGTTGGGGAGGTCGACCAGATCGATGCCCCGCACTTTACGTAACAGCCGCAGTGGCGTATCCCCGAGGTGCAGGCTGCGCTGCGAATGGCAGCTGGCGTGGTAGGTGACCCGATGCGGGAAGTATGCGCCCACGTCTTCGAGTCCCAGCCGATGCACCAGCAGCTCGGTGAGTTCGTAGATGCGCGGCAGCAAATCATCGACAGCCCGGACAAGACCCGGATCGGAGGTCTCCGCCGCCATTTTCGGATAGTGGTCGCGCATCATGGCCACGCACGACGACGAGGGCACGCAGACCGCCTCGGCATCCCTAAAGATATCGACGAAGCGCCGCATGAGCGGCATCGCCTCCTGCTGGTAGCCGGTGTTGTAGTGCATCTGTCCGCAGCAGGTCTGCTCCGGCTCGAACTCGACGGTATGGCCGAGGCGCTCCAGCAGGCGGACGACGGCCTGGCCGGTGGCGGGGAAGAGGGTGTCGTTATAGCAGGTGATAAACAGCGAGATGCGCAACTTGCGGCTCCGAAGTCTCCTCATCATCCCACCACATCGTCGGCGGTGAAACAAATTCCGTACTGGAATGCGGTACGGATGGTCCGAAGTGTTACCTGTGCTTTGGTTTCAGTGATTCTGCATTCCAGCCGTCTTTGCTACATTTGTTCTGGACTCGGAGAAAAGAGGAAGCGGACGTGTTTCTGGGAATGGATGTGGGCACAGGCGGCACGCGCGCCGTTCTGGTAGATGAAAAAGGGCATGTCGTAGCCGAAGCCTCGGCGGAGCATCAGCCGTTTCGCGTGCCCCAGCCCGGCTGGGCCGAGCAGGATCCCGAGGACTGGTGGCGCGCCGCTCAGGAAGCGATTCGCGCAGTGCTCGCAGCCGCCAGCAGTTCGGGTCAGGGCGCGACGGTCGACGCCGTCGGCCTCACCGGCCAGATGCACGGCGCCGTCATGCTCGACAAAGATGGCAAAGTGCTGCGACCTTCGCTCATCTGGTGTGACGTCCGCACAGAGCCGCAATGCGAATGGCTCACGAATCAGTTCGGCGGCGGTGACGTTGGCCGCAAGAGGCTCATCGAGCTGACGGCCAACCCCGCGCTGCCCAACTTCACGCTGACGAAACTGCTCTGGGTTCGCGATCACGAGCCGGAGATCTTCGCGAAGATCGCGCACATCATGTGTCCCAAGGATTACGTTCGCTACCGTCTGACGGGGACGTATGCTATCGATGTCCACGAAGCGTCAGGTACGTTGCTGCTTGACGTGACGCATCGCACGTGGTCGAAAGAGGTCGCAAAGGTCGCCGGCATCCCGGAGAGCTGGCTACCGCAGTTGTTCGAATCGCCGGAAATTTGCGCGACGATCAGCGATGAGTCTGCGAAATTGACCGGGCTTCGGTCTGGCACTCCAGTTGCGGCCGGTGCGGGCGATCAGGGCGCGGGTGCGGTGGGCATGGGCATTCTGCAGCCGGGCTCGGTCTCGGCGACGATCGGGACCTCGGGCGTGGTCTTTGCCGCGACCGCCGCGCCGACAAAGGATCCGCTCGGTCGCCTGCACACCTTCTGCCATGCGGTTCCCGGTCGTTGGCACGTAATGGGCGTGACCCAGGGCGCCGGGCTTTCACTGCGCTGGTTCAAAGAGACCCTCGCGCCCGACCAGACCTATGACGACCTGACCGCCGCCGCCGCAACCATCCCAGCCGGCAGCGACGGCGTGCTGTGGACCCCGTACCTCTTCGGCGAGCGCACCCCGCATCTCGACCCCAGCGCCACCGCGGCCTTCGTCGGCATCACTTCGACCACCACCCGCGCCCACCTCACCCGCGCCGTGCTCGAAGGCGTGGCCTACTCACTCAAAGACAGCTTCACCCTCTTCTCCGAACTCGGCATCCCGCTCAAAGCCGTGCGTCTGGGCGGAGGCGGCGCACGCGGTCCGCTCTGGCGCGAAATCCAGGCCAACATCTACGGCTACGCCTGCGAGCGGCTCACGGCGGAAGAGGGCGGAGCGTTCGGCGCGGCGCTGTTGGCCGGGGTTGGGGCGAAGCACTGGCCGGATCTTGAGGCAGCGTGTGCGGCGGGTATCACCGTGGCGGAGACGATTCCCCCGAAGCCGGAGCTGGTCCGGCGCTACGCTGAGGGGTACGCGGGATTTCGGCGTGTCTACCCGGCACTGAAGGGCATTCGGGGATAGGTCTGACTCCCGCAGGCACTCGGGATAGCCTCGATCATGCTGCAGATCGTCAAATTCGCAGCGCTCACCCTGAGCATTCTGTCGCTGTGCCTGCTCCTGGCGCATGCCTTCTTCGTGCCCGGCAGCCCGTGGGGGGATCGTCTGCTCGATGCGCTGGGCACGCTGGGCCTCACCGGCAGCATCTGCTTCGCCAGCGGGCTGATCTTCGAGATTCCGAATCGCAAATTCGACCCCGAACCCACCCCGCCCCTCCTGCAAACCCTCCCCGTCCGCCTCTTCTTCTGGGCAGTCGGCCTCATGGCGGTGTTGTTCCTGCTCTCCTGGTTCCTCGCCGAATACTTCGTGCCGATGATCTGGAAGAACCAGCCGTATTGATCAGCCTTCTCCGCGAGGCTTTGAAAGGGTCTGGCTTCAGCCGGACCGTAAAGCCAACGAAAAAAGAATCGGCTTCAGCCGCTGAGGGATGGGTTTCGTCTCCTCGATCCCTTTTCGCATGGCTATTCAGACTTGCCGTCTCTACAATGTTTGTCATTGTTCTACAATGACAAACATGCGAATCGCCAAAACCGTTTCGATTACCCTGCCCCCCGACCTCCTGGTCAAGGCTCAGGAAGTGGCCCAGCGCGAACATCGGACCATCAGCGAGCTTTTCCGCGAAGCGCTCCGGCGCTACATGGCGACAGACCCGGAATGGGATGCCTTGCTACGTCGCACCCGCACGACAGGGAAGGGCGCTTGGAATCGAAAGCGAAGCCGATGTAGAACGCCTCTCCGATGAATTCCGTCAGGAGCGGCAGCGCTCGTCGGCGCGATGATTCGTGTCGTCGCCGATACAAACATCGACATCTCGGCGCTGATGTTCGGTGGTCTGCCCGGCACATTTCTGGACCTTGCCTTCAGCCGCGCATTCACGCTCGTTGCTTCGCGCGCGATTCTCGACGAACTCGACGAAAAACTCCGCGGCAAATTCGCAGTGTCGAACAAGGACGCCGCACTTGTTCGCGCCCGACTGGAAGAGACCGCCGATTTGGTGGAACCGGACTTCGCTTTGCAGGTTGTCGCAGACGATCCCGACGACAACCGAATTCTGGAATGCGCCGTCAGTGGCAGGGCCGATTGGATTGTCAGCGGCGACCGCCATCTCCTGCGCCTTGGCTCGTATGAAGGCATCTGGATCCTGACCGTCCGGCAATTCTTCGATGTGGCCGAACTCGGGGTATAGACGGCCCCTCCGCGCTCTGCACGAGGCTGACACGTTGCCGATGACCGGGACAACCCGCCTTACGGATCGATCGAGACAGATTCGCTCCCGGCGTCCACCTTTTTCACCCGCAGCTTTCGCCAGATCCACCAACCCAGACCGCCGAAGATCAGAGCCAGCGCCAGCAGGGTCAGGACCAGGTGTTTCTTGGCCAGATCGCCGACGACATTGATGATCTGCGGGCCGTATTTGATCACCAGCGCCGTTTCGATGCCGAAGCGGATGAGCCGGCCCACGAAGACCGCCAGCATGAAGGTCACCGTGCGCATCTCGAAAACTCCGGCAGCGAAGACGAATAGCTTCCAGGTCGTCGGCGGCGGCATGAGCGACGGGATCATGATCGCCAGGAATTCCTGCTTCTCAAACTGCTTGCGCAACGCCTCGAAGCGCTGGCGGTTGACGTGCTTCAGCAGAAACAACTCGCCGCCGGCCTTGCCAAGATAGAAGGGAACCAGTCCGCCCAGACACGAACCGAGGGCGGCCAGCAGCATGTAGATGTAGAAGTGCTGTCTATCCTCCCAGGCCCAGCCGGCCATCAGCACGTCGATGGGGATGGGGATCGACGCCGAATCGATGAACGACGCCAGCAGCACGCCCCACGGTCCCATGGGAATGAGCCAGTGCTGGACGAGATGATTGATTTTTGCAAGAAGAGGTTTCAGGCCGATTCAACCTTTCCGTTCAACCCTTTTCGTGTTTTGCCGCGTCGTTTTGCCGTGGTGTTTCCGGTCTGGGCATCGTGTTCGGTCCGGCCTGCGAGCAGATCGAGCGCGTGCGGCAGCACCGGCAGAGCTGCGAGCAGGGAACTGACAGCCCCGGCTGGACTGCCGGGCACATTCAGGACCAGCGACGTTCCCAGCGTCCCGCAGAGAGCCCGGCTCAGTGTGGCCATGGGGGTTTCGCGGCGGCCTTCGGCGCGCATCAGCTCCGCCACGCCTTCCAGCAGGCGATCGCACACCGTCCGGGTTGCTTCCGGCGTCACGTCCCGGGCAGCGACGCCCGTACCTCCGGTGGTAACTACCAATCGGGTGACGCCAGCGGCCGCGCGAATTGCGTCTTCAATCACCCTTTGCTCGTCTGGAACCGTAATGCGGGATACCGTCTGGAACCCGTTTGCGTCCAACGTACGAGCCAGCGCGGGGCCGGAGAGGTCCTCTCGCTCGCCCCGTGAGCAGCCGTCGCTCACGGTAATCACTGCGGCAGTTCTGCGCGGGGATAAATGCGTTGGTTGCACCACGTTTTCGATTGTACAAACAGCGGTTAAGTCCATCGATTTGATGAGAAAATAGATACAAGACCTCGTGGCGTTCCCGCATCACCCGGGCGCAGGTGTGTTCATGGCCCGATTGAGCCGCGCAGAAACGAAGGAAGCAGAAACGAAGTCAGCAGAGCTGAAGTAAACCAGGAATGCCGATTCGCCTCAACCTTACCGATCCGCCGGCCGAGCCCAGGACTGAGCCGGAAACCACCTCCGATGTCAATGTTGGGGTCGCCGTCGAAACCCCGCCTTCCGACGAGTCTGCCCGGGACGCGGACCCGACCGAGGCCTCATCGAATGGCTCGGGCAAGGTGCCGTTGTTTCGCCGCCGCTACGAAGAGCTCGATCCTACCGACCTGCTCCACATCATCGACGAACTGGAGGGCAGCCGGAGCTGGGCCAGCCTGCGCGAGAAGCTGTGGATCGCGCTCATCATCCATATGCTGGTGGCCTGGTACCTGCTGTACGGGCCCAAGTACATCTACCACGTGCGCGTCGTCGATCCATCGGTGGTGATGAAGCAGCGTCAAAAAGAGCTGACCTACCTTGACTTGCCGCCCGATGCGCTAAAGCCGGTCAAGCCGAAGGTCCAGGCGCCGCTTTCCGATAAGGATCGCGTCGCGGAGACGCCGAAGCCCACGCTGGACCGTAAGACTCTGGAGGAACTGGAGGCGATGAAGCGAGCCGGTCCGCCGGTTCCCGCTCCTCAGCCGAGCCAGCAGCCGGAGGCGCCCGCTGCGCCGACGCCCGCGCAACAGCAGCCCCAGGTGGCGCAGCAGCGGCCCCCGACGCCTCCTGCTCAGCCCCTGCCGCAGAACAACGAGGCAAAACTGGAAGCGCCGCCTCAGGCGCCGGAGCCGAAAATCAGTTCCGGAGCCGCTGTCAATCCCAATGAACAACTGCAGCAGGCCATGCGCCAGGCCATGCAGGGCCGCGGCCAGTATGGCGGCGACGATGGCGCCAATGCTCCCTCGCAGCACTCCGGGATGAACGGCGGCGTCGATGTGCTGAGCGACACGATGGGCTGGGATTACGGCCCCTACGTGCAGCGCGTGATATGGGATACCGAGCACGCCTGGTGGCCGATCATTCCCGAGTCGGCCCGGCCCCCGCTCGACAAGCAGGGCAAGGTGATGATTCGGTTCAAGATTTACCCGGACGGCAGCGTGCACGACATGATTCTCGAAGGGCCCTCGGGCGATGTTGCGCTGGATCGCGCCGCCTGGGCGGGTATCACCGGCGCGTCACCCTTTCCGCCGATCCCAAAAGCCTTCAAAGGGCCGTTCCTCGAACTGCGGTTCTATTTCCTCTACAACATCCGTCCCGGAGACGAATAGCCGTGGCCTTGCCGGAGGGCTCCGGGCGGACAGAGCCTGAACCGGAAGGATCCAGGCCGCAGCGCGCCCTTCTGCGCCGCCGACAGGTGGCCGGCATCCTGCTGATTGCCGCGGCGATTCTGGTTATCGCGCTGCTGCGGGCGAACTGGCACGATCTGTTCCCGCAGGGCTGGTGGCGCTGGTAGTTGCGATGGTTCCGCTGACTGCCAACGGCTGAATTCAAACGCAAGCCCCGGAGTGTCCCCCAGCGCGCTTCCTGCGATCCTCATGCTCAGAGGAGACGCGAGTACGATGAACACAGCCGCCATGCTCAACGAAGACCAGGCCTGGGCCGCCGTCTTGGCCCGTGACCCCGCTGCTGATGCGGAGATGGTCTACGCCGTCACCACGACCGGCGTTTTTTGCCGGCCTACCTGCCCCAGCCGCCGCCCGTTACGCGGCAACGTCGTCTTTTTTCCCGATCCGGCCACCGCGATGAGCGCGGGATACCGTCCTTGCCAGCGCTGCCGCCCGCAGCAGCGCCACGTCGACGCTGGTCTGGTGGAGGCTATCTCGTACGGCCTGAAGCACCATCGCCACGCGACCCTGGCCGAGCTGTCGCGCATGACGGGGCGCAGTCCCTTTACCATCGAGCGCACCTTCAAGCGCGTTCTGGGTCTTACTCCCGCGCAGTACCAGCGCCAGCAGCGGGCTGCGTCCTTCCGCAAAGAGCTGACCGGAGGATCGACGCGGATCACGGACGCGATCTACGACGCAGGCTACTCCGGCCCGGGTCGCGCCTATGAGAACACACAGCTGGGAATGGCTCCCGGCAAGTATCGCGCCGGCGGCAGCGATGTCCGGATTGGCTACGCCGTGGGTGCGAGCGCGTTGGGCAAGGTCCTCATTGCGGCTACCGAACGCGGCCTCTGCTCGGTGATTCTCGGTGACAGCGAGACGCAGCTCATCCGCGACCTGCGCGCGCAGTTCCCCAAAGCGAAGATCGAGCCGGAGCCGCTCCTCGCACCGCATCTCGAAGAAGTGTTGTCCCAGTTCACCGAGCATCCAGCGGCGCTGGATCTGCCGCTCGACCTGCGCGCGACCGCCTTCCAGATGCGCGTGTGGGAGGCGCTGCGCCGGATTCCCAGGGGCGAAACCCGCACTTATGCCGAGTTGGCGACGTCTCTCGGCAATCCAAAGGCGTATCGTGCCGTGGCTCGCGCCTGCGCCACCAATCCGGTCGCTGTGGTGATTCCTTGCCATCGTGTCATCGGCAGCGATGGCAAACTCACCGGTTATCGTTGGGGCGAGGCGCGCAAGAAAAGGCTGCTGGAGATGGAGAAAATTCCGGCGCGCCAACCGGAGACGCTGCGGTAACAGCCACGTTTGGGGAGTTCATTTGGAATCCCCGCTTTGTTAGGGTGAACCCTGCACGTTCCCCCAGGTGCCCCGTGGCCACGCTCGCGCTCGAACCGCTCCAGGAGACCGCAACAGGAACCGTATCGCTGGCAGAAATTCTCTCCGCCCTCTCTTTCGCGCTCGACCTGACCGAAGGAGCTGTGCCGGGCCACGCGCTGCGCAGCTGCGTCCTCGGCATGCGATTGGCGCAGGAAATCCAACTTCCCGCGGCTCAGCGTACCAACCTTTATTACGCCCTTCTCCTCAAGGATGTGGGTTGCAGCAGCAACGCCGCCCGGCTCTGCCAAATCATTGGCGGGGGCGACGAGCGCCGCGTCAAAGCCGGCGTCAAGCTTGAGGACTGGACGCGCCCCTCGCGCCCCAAAGCTTCGACCCTGCGCCTGCTGTGGACCAGCGTTCTTCCCGATGGAGGTGCCATGGCGCGGATCGCAGGCATCGTCCGCATCGGCCTCACGCAGCACCGTAACAACGAAGAGGTGATTCAACTCCGCTGCGATCGCGGTGCTCATATCCTGCGCAAGCTCGGCCTTGGCGATGCGGCCGCCGAAGCGGTCCGCGGCCTCGACGAGCACTGGGACGGCAGTGGCTACCCGGAGCGTCGGACGGGCCAGGCCATTCCCCTCGAGTCCCGCATTCTCGCCGTGGCGCAGCATCTCGATGTCTTCGCTGGCGAGCGTGGGATCGACGTCGCACTGGATGTCCTGCGCGAGCGCAGCCGCCGCTGGTTCGACCCGGAGTTGGTGCGCATCGCCGAAAATCTCCAGGCGGACGGAACGCTTTGGAATGCCGTCCTTCCCGGAACACCCGAAAATGAAACCCGTCAGGCGGCGCTCGATCTGGCGCCTGCCGAGGTGCACACGCTGGAGGCTTCCGGCATCGATCTCATCTGTGAAGCCTTCGCCGACGTCGTCGATGCCAAGTCATCCTTCACCTTCCGGCATTCTGTGGGGGTGACCGGCGCAGCCCTGCGCATCGCAAGGAATCTGGGCCTGAGCGAAGCGCGCCTGCGGTTTGTCAACCGCGCCGCACTGCTGCACGACCTCGGCAAGCTCGCCGTTCCCAACTCCATTCTGGACAAGCCCGGCAAACTCGATGCCGCGCAATGGCAGGTGGTTCAGGAACACCCGCGCCTGACCCACGAGATTCTCTCGCGGATTGGCTCTTTCCGGGAGCTTGCTTTCGTTGCTGGTGCGCATCACGAGAAACTCGACGGCTCGGGTTACCCGAATCATCTGACGGGCGATCGTCTCCCGCTCGAAGCCCGCATCATCGCCGTCGCGGACGTCTATGGCGCTCTTACCGAGGACCGGCCATACCGCTCCGGTCTCTCGCACGAGGAAGCGATGGATATCCTGCGACAGGACATCCCGCACCGTCTCGACCCGGTCTGTGTGGAAGCGCTGTCGGAAGCCGGAGTCTGACTTCACACTCTGAACCAGCTTGTTAATTCACATCGTCCCCGAGGGTCACCGTCACGGGCGGATTCTTCGTCAGCTGTGCATCCATGATCAGCGCCGTCCGCACCTGCCCTGCCGTGAACTGGATCGGCGTGCTGGTGGACGGGGTTGTGATGACACCGGCCGGCGTCACGACGATGGTGTAGCTGCCGGCGATCAGGTTCGCGTAGGGCTCGACCGACGGGGGCGACACGGCCGTGTAAAGCGGCTTGGCATCCGCCAGGGTGCTGCCGTCCGGAACCAGATAAATATCTACCGCGCCCGTTTTCAGGGCCTGCTGCAGGAAACGGATGGAGAAGTATCCCGCGGGAGCCGCGGCCGGTTGATCGGTGAGGATCGACGCCGCGTAGCCCTTCCCGGAATCGGTGATGTAGATCGAATGCTGCTCGGACACGAGAAACTGCCCCGCCACCGATGCCCCGGTCTTCGTTGTGCCCGTCGGATACACATACGCCGTCGCGTTTTCCGGAGGCAGGAAGGCGTAGTTGGTGAACGTCGCAGGACCCACATTGGTCGCGATCGGTGTCGTCGCGATATCGACGTCGACCGGCGGCGCGTTATACGAGGCGTCGATCACCCGGACCTGGGTCTGCGACGGTGAGGAGTTCCGGACACTTTGGCAGCCCAGCAGGGGCACTCCGGCGATAGCCACAATCGCGGCGATGCGTGCCAGGGAACCCCTGCGATTGAAGCCAGCCATACCCGGATCTTGCCGCCTGAAAGGTTGAAGGATTGCTCTCATCTTACTTGTGCGTTTCTCTGCTCGCGCAGGAATTCACCTTTATAGGTCTGCCACAATTGGGGGAGCGGCGGTTGCCCGAAGTCACAAATCGCCTCACGAAAGTACCCAGGGGCAAGGCCGGCAGCGGTCATTTTTCGTGAACCGGGCCCGCAGCCGGTGCGTATACTGCTGCGTTATGTTCTCCGTGAGGCTTTCCCGTCCCGTTATGTTCTCTCTGCCGCTCGCGCTTGCGATGGCAGCAACCGGCTTCGCTCAAACCCCTTCGTCTGAGGCCGCCCCGGCACAAGCGGCGGCTGCGGCTCCCGCTCCGGCCGCTCCGAAGATCGACGATCAGTCGAGCTTCACCGTCGTCGGCGTCACGGTCCGTACCAACAATACGAAAGAAGCCGGGGGCCAGGGCGAGATTCCACAGCTATGGCAGGGCGCAATGCAGAATGGCACCCTCGAGCAGATTCCCAACCGGGCGGGCGACGATCTTGTCGTGGTCTACAGCGACTATGCCAGCGATAACACCGGCGATTACAACTACACGCTTGGTTACAAGGTGACCTCGGCGGACAAGATCCCCAACGGCATGGTGGCGAAGACCATCCAGGCCGGCAAATACGCGATTTTCACTTCCGCACAGGGGCCGCCCCAGGAAGTGATCCCCGCCCTCTGGCAGCACATTAACAGCCTGACCCCCGAACAGATCGGCGGGACCCGCGCCTTCCGCACTGACTTCGAAACTTACGGTGCTTTGACCGATTTCAGCAGCATGCAGATGACCGCTCACATCGGCCTCAAATAGACGCAGTCGCTTCACCAGCTTCGCACAGGTCGCTTCCCCCCAGCGGTGACCTGTACCCTGCCCTCGGTACCCTGTACCCTGTTTTCATGAGTTCGATTCAGGTCCAGCTTCCCGACGGATCGGTGCGGGAAGTTCCCTCCGGCACCACGCCCCTGTCCATTGCTGAAAGCATCTCGCCGCGCCTCGCGCAGGCTGCGGTCGTTGCCCGCATTCGGCCTCTGAAGGCCGCCCCCGTCGCTCCAACAGCCGAGGCCACCGCCGAAGCCGCGATGTATGCCACCGAAGACCTGCACGCCGAGCGCCTCGTCGACCTCTCCACGCCGCTTCAGGAAGACCTCGCCCTCGAACTGCTTACGGACAAGAATCCGGACGCGCTGAAGGTGCTGCGCCACTCTGCTGCGCACGTGCTGGCCACCGCCGTCGCAGAGCTGTTTCCCGAGACGAAGCTTGGGCATGGCCCCGCGACTGAGACTGGCTTCTTCTACGACTTCTGGCGACCGACGCCCTTCACGCCTGAGGACCTCAAGCTGATCGAAGGACGCATGGCCGAAGTTACCGCGCGCGACGAGAAATTCGTCCGCGACTTTGAGCCGCGCGAGAAGGGGCTGGAGGAATTCAAGACTGGAAACGACTTCATGAAGGTCCATTTCGTCGAGAAGTTCACCAAGCCCGGCGACGAAATCTCGCTCTACCGCAATGGCAAGTTTGTGGACTTTTGCCGCGGCCCCCATGTGCCCTCGACCGGCCGCGTGAAGGCCTTCAAGGTGATGAGCCTGTCGGGCGCATATTGGCTCGGCGATGAGAAGAATCCCCAACTCCAGCGCATCTACGGCACGGCCTTCTTCTCTAAGAAAGACCTCGACGACTACCTCGAGCGCATCGAAGACGCGAAGCGCCGCGATCACCGCCGCCTCGGCAAGGAACTTGAGCTGTTCACCGTCAGCGACGAAGTCGGCGCCGGCCTGCCTCTCTGGCTGCCCAAAGGCGCCACCATTCGCCGTCTGCTGGAGGACTACATCCTCGGTGTCGAGCGCGAGATGGGCTACGAGCACGTCTACACGCCGGACCTCGCCAAAGTGGACCTCTACAAACGATCCGGCCACTGGGCCCACTACCACGAAGACATGTTTCCGCCCATGGATCTCGAGACAGAAGAGATGGTGCTGCGGCCTATGAACTGCCCGCACCACATCCTCATCTACGAGTCGAAGCTGCGCAGCTATCGCGATCTGCCCGTACGCCTTGCGGAACTCGGCACCATGTATCGATGGGAGCGCTCCGGCGCGCTCAGCGGTCTGAGCCGGGTCCGCTGCATGACCCTGAATGACGCGCACATCTTCTGTATGCCCGACCAGATCAAGGAAGAATTCTCGAATGTGATGAAGCTGGTCGAGCGCGCCTACAAAGATCTCGGCATCACGAAGTACAGCTACCGCCTCTCCCTCCGCGACCCGAAGAACAAGGAGAAGTACGTCGACAACGACGCCATGTGGGAACTCGGCGAGCGCGTGCTGCGCGAGGCCATGGACTCCCTTGGCCTCAAATATCGCGAGAGCCGCGGCGACGCCGCTTTCTACGGCCCCAAGGTGGACATCCAGCTTGCCGACGTCATGGGCCACGAAGAGACTTATTCCACGATCCAGATTGACTTCCACCTGCCCAGCCAGTTCGCCCTCAAATACACCGCCGCCGATGGCACGCAGCCGCGCCCGGTCATGATCCATCGCGGCGTCATCAGCACCATGGAACGCATGACGTCGTACCTGATCGAACTGTATGCGGGCGCTTTTCCCCTGTGGCTGGCGCCGATCCAGATGGGACTGGTGCCCATCAGCGAGCGCCATCACGAGTACGCGAAAAAGGTACAGTCGCGGTTGCAAAAAGCTGGATTCCGTGTCGAGGTGGATGCGCGCAACGAAAAGATGAACGCCAAGATCCGCGACTTCACCCTGCAGAAGTTTCCTTACGTGCTCGTGATGGGCGACAAGGAAGAATCCGCAGATGCGGTCAGCGTCCGCACCCGCGGCAAAGGGGACGAAGGCTCGAAACCCCTGCAGCAGTTCATCGCGGAGGCGTCGGAGAAGGTCGCGAGCAAGTCGCTGGAACTGTGACCGGGAGTCGTGCCGACCCTCCCGCCCATCTTCGCATTTGTGGTCGCCATCGTCCTCGGATGGGTGGGCTGGTTCTTCCTCTTCCGCACGGCTGCTGTCGTCGAGATGAACCGGCGTTTCCTCGACAAACACAACACGGCGAGCCACCTGCCGCACGCCGGCCTGATGCGGAAGAACTGGTTCCCTCTCTTCATCCGTTGCCAGGGAATCGTTGCGTGGGTGGGAATGCTGCTGCTTCTTGGACTGGTGGCCTCGGCGGTGATCCGATAAGTCCTGGGCCTCTCTGTCCTGAATAGCGACACTCCTACCCCGAAAGTTTCTCCGCAGATTCACGAACCGGGGTCGCGGATGGAATCCCTCATTCGCTAGAATCGGCAGCAATAGAGAAACCTTGAGCCCCGGACGAGGAAATAATGCGACCGCCTGCCGATTCCGAACCCTTCCGTGTCAGTGATCGATTCCGACTCACCCTGGAATCGTCGATCCTCGCGCTCGAAGCCGGTGCGGCGCGTGACGAACGCACCTTATCGCTGATCCAGGATTCCGATCATCGCCGCCGCCAGCAACGCCTCGTCGACGCGCAACTGGAACGTGCCTTCCGCCTCCGCGAACTTCTCGCCCGCACCGTTCGCGATTCCGAAACCAGCACGACACCCGCGTTGCGCTACTGAGGGTGCTCCTCTCCGGGCTTGCCCTGGGGATGCGGCTGATCGCGCGGTGCCTGTCGTGATTCCGGATGGGACTGCTGCGGGCGCACCTCCGTATGCGGAGGAGGTTGCGATTGCGGGCGCGACTCCGGCCGTTGTTGCCGTTGTTGTTCCTGCCTCGGTTGGGGTCCTGGCTGCGCCTGCCGAACTTCGGGCTGTGGCCGCGGTTGCTCCCTGGGCGCAGGAGGCTGGGTCCGCGGTTGAGCCCGCTGCTCCTGCCGAGGCGAAGGCTGGCCTTGCCGCGGATTCGGCACGGGTCTCGACTCGATTCTTCCCTGCGGCCCCTGTCCTGGTTCAGGCCTGATCGGGGACGGCTTCGATTCGTTGTGAGACGGGCTCGGTTCCGGACGCGCCTGGGGCACAGGCCGTCCTGGCTGCGGACGCATGCCGTTTCCCGGTGTGGGGCGCGGCGCCTCTACGGGAGCATGGTTCCCATTCCCTGCACGTCCCTCGTTGCTCCGATTCGGCTGACGCGTGCCGATTCCGGGCCGCGTTGCGGGTCCCGTGCGCCCCGCCGGATGCCCGCCAGCGGAACGGGCCGAGGGGGCGGGATGAAAATCTTCAGCGCGGGGAGCCGGAGCTGAGCGGCCTTCATTGATCGGCTGGCTCTGGGCGAAATTCTGCGGACGCCCGTGATTCTCCTTCGCGAACTGCGCGCGATTCTGCATTGCATCCCGCGCGTGCGCGCGTTGTGAGGGCAGCGCGGCGAAGCGGCGCTGGTTGTGCGCGGTCTGCTCGGCAACCGACGGGCGGAAATGAAGGCCGCCATTCCCCCCGTTGTAGCTCACCCGCGAATGGTTGAATTCCCTCTGCACGCGGTAGTCGTATACCCGGTGCACGCGATTTTCATCCACACGGGTTACAGCCCTGTTGTAGTAAAAGCTGTTGTTCCGCCAGTAGCCGCCTTCGTAGCCATCCCCGTCATACCCGAAGCCGTAATTCACGCCGCCATAGAACCCGACATGCGGACCCCAATAACCGGGGTACCAGTGGTAGCGGCCCTCGTAAAAGCCCCAGTAGCCCGGAGTCCACAGTGCGTTGACATACGGCGCCAGCACCCACACTCCTGGCACCCAGTAATAGCCGGCGGGTGCGTAGGCCCAGTAGCCCGGCGCCCAGATGTAGTCGTCGCCGGGGCAGGGCGGCTGATCGTAGTCCGGTATCTCCGGAGGAGGCTCCGGCGCGACGTCATACTCCGTTTCGTCGTAGCCGGCCTGGTCGTTGCTCGGATACTGATCGCCGTAGCCGGCCTGATTGGGGTAGCCCTCATTCGCGGCGCTCTCGGGCGCCGGCGCGGTGTTTCCCTGATCCGGCGGTGGCGGAGGAGGATTCTCTGCCCCGGCCGTGGTGTCGCTCGCATTCGCGAGATTGGCCGCTGCGGGATCGGACGCGGGTTGCGCCTGAACCTGGCTGGCGTTGCTGCGACAGCCGGCCAGCGCAAAGGCCAGAAGGATCGAGGGAGTGAGAAACCTGCCCATCGTGCTCATGGGTCTCTTGGATGCGAGATGGCGCGGCCGGGCAACTGCTATCCTGGTCAGGGCGCGATCGTTTCTTGAGACTGCGATCGCGTTGACATGCCAGCGTTTGCTGCTGGGCCGGCTGGCGCAATGCCTCGGTTCGGTCGAATCGGCTCTGGTACAGGAGACAAAGAACGTGGAACACGCTACTGGATCGTTCGAGGTGAAACTGGCTCCGCAGAAGCCCGATAACCCGCAGGCGGAAGCCGCCGGTCTCGGCCGCATGTCCATCGACAAGCAGTTTGACGGCGATCTCGAAGCAACCAGCCAGGGTGAGATGCTCAGCGTTCTCGACCGCAGCCTGGGTTCAGGCGGCTATGTTGCGATGGAGCGCGTGACCGGCACGCTGCAGGGCAGGGCAGGCAGCTTCGTCCTCCAGCACGACGCCACCATGAATCGCAGCGCGGCGAAGATGGAGATCTTTGTCGTGCCGGATACCGGAACCGGCCAGCTAACCGGCATCTCCGGCTCGATGACCATCAGCATCGAGGGCGGGAAGCACTTCTACGACTTTGCGTACACTCTCGAGCCTGCGGCATCCTGATCGCGGGGTCAGTCGGCCTCGACGCGGTTCGGTTGATTTGTAACTGTGGCAGTTGCAGAGGCGGCGGCGCCGAGCCGTTCACCATCCTCTGCCTCGCGCAGGACGTCACCTGCCAGCAGGATCGAAGGCGCGGGCAGGGAAGCGATCCGCTCCAGCCGCGCCAGCGTCGTCCGTACGATCTGCTGGTCCGGCTGCGCCGCGCGCGAAACGACTACGCACGGCAAATCACCAGGAAGGCCGTCTCCGCGCAGTTGCTCTGCAATGGGCCGGAGGTCGCGCCCGGGCATGTAGACGATGCGCGTTGCGCCGGCCAGCGATGCGGGCTCCAATTGCGAACCGGACGCGTGATGTCCGGCGGAAAAGCTGATGCTGGAAGCGCTTCTGCGATCCGTCAGGGGCTGGCCGAGAGCTGCCGCCGCCGCAAATGCAGCCGTGATCCCGGAAACCACCTCGAAGGAAATGCCGGCAGCGCGCAAAACATCCATCTCTTCGCCGGCACGCCCGAAAACGAGGGGATCGCCCGACTTCAGCCGGATCACCGCCAGGCCTCGCTTCGCCTGGTCGATCATCATCGCGTGGATTTGTTCCTGAGAGATGCTTTTGCGCCCGCAGCGCTTGCCCACATTGATCACCAGTGCGCGCTCCGCCAGTCCCAGCACTGCCGCTGGAACCAGATCGTCGTGCAGCACAACGTCGGCCGTCGCAAGCAGTCGCGCCGCCTTCAGCGTGAGCAACTCCGGATCGCCCGGGCCCGCGCCGACCAAATAGACCTTGCCCCGCTGCGCCGCCGTCATGGATTCACCCCGATTTCCTTTGTCGACTCCTCCTCGAGAGCCTGTTTCCGGATCGCCTCGATTTGTTCCTGTGCGAACTCCCGCGTCGAGCACGCCGGTGACCCGCACAGATGCCGCTGTGCCAGCTCATGCAGCAGCAGATTGCGTGCTTCTCCCGCAGGGGTCGCATCGCGGACTTCGCGCCGCAGTTCACCGAGGTCCGAGAGCCAGGGTCCTAAATCCTGGGGCAGCTGGGCGTCGATCTCCCGCCGCAGGCGTTGCGCCAGCGCCGGACTTTCGCCCGCTGTCGAAATCGCGACCTGCAGATCACCGCGCGCGACCACCGAACCAAAATAGAAATCGCAGTTGGGCGGATCGTCGACCGCGTTGCACAGGATGTTGCTGCGCAGCGCTTCCTCGTAAACGGCGTGATTCACGTCCGGCGCATTCGTCGCAGCGATCACGACAAATTGACCATCGAGGTCAGAGGGCTCAAAGACCCTCTGGTGCCACACCAGGGCGTCGTGATGTGCCAGCTCGCGGATGCGCGGAATTGTCTTCGGTGCAACCACGGTGATCGTCGCTCCCGCCGTCAGCAGGCTCTCGATCTTGGCCAGCGCCACGGTTCCAGCGCCCACCACCAGAACCGGGCGGCGTTGGAGTCGCAGAAAAATCGGCAGCAGCGGCATCGCGTCTCCTTAGCCCACCAGCTCGACTGGCACGCGCCCGCTGGGCAGGTCGCGCTCGACCGGAGTGAATTCTTCACCCGCCAGGGCGGCACGCAATTCTGCATCCGTGTTGCGCCCGAACCACGCGCGCAGATTCTCGCCCGGGACGCGTTCTGCGAGGTATTTGCGCAGCAGGCGCTCCAGCGCCTCCGGTACCAGCGATGCTGGCGTTCGGAAGCCCACCGGCCGCGCGACCCCCGCGTGTTTTCCTACCGATCCACCCACGCAGAAGTAGTACGCGTCCGTGAGATCTCCCTCGTGCTTCACCTTCTTGCCTTCGAGGCCCACGTCGGCGATCCAGTGCTGGCCGCAGCTGTTGGGGCAGCCGGTCACGTGCAGGCGCAGTTGTTGATCGAACTGCGGCAGCCGCACCTCCATCTCTTCCACCAGCCAGCGCAGAAAACCTTTCGTCTCCGTGATCGCCAGCTTGCAGAATTCCGTGCCTGTGCAGGCAATGCCGCCGCGCCAGAACTGCGTGCCCTGGACGTGCAGACCGATCTGTTCCAGCTCGCGCGCCAACTCGGCCGAGCGGTGGCTGGGTACATTCAGGAAGATCAGGTTCTGCATCACGGTCAGGCGCAGATCGCCAGCGCCGAAACGCTCCGCCAGGTCGACAGCCGCCCGCAGCTGATCGCCGGTGAGGCGTCCGCGCAGCACGCTCGCGCCCACGTAGCTCAGTCCGAACTGCTTTTGCGGATGGACGCCGGTGTGATCGCGCAGAATGTCGTCGGGAACGACTTCATCGACCGCCGCATCCAATGTGTAACCGACGCGGTCCTGAATCTCATCGAGGAAACGCTCCGCCGTCCAGCCCTCTTTCATGAACAGATACTTCAGCCGCGCCCGATCGCGGCTTTCGCGCAGACCCTGCTGATCGCGAAAGATTTCTGCAATCGCGCGCACCACTGCAGCTGCCTGCTCCTGTTTGACGAACGCATTGAGCCGGACGGCAAGATGCGGCTCATTCGACAAGCCACCGCCCACACGCACCGAGTAGCCGATTTCCTTCCCGCGGCGCACCGCCGTCAGCCCGATATCGTTGATCTCCGGATACGAGCACCACACGCCGCAGCCGGTGATTGAAATTTTGAACTTGCGCGGCAGGTTGTAGAGGTCGTTGTTGCCCTGCAGAGCGCGCGACACCTCGACCGCCAGCGGCGACGCATCGATGAGTTCGTCGTGCGCGATGCCGGCCAGCGGGCAGCCGGTGACGTTGCGGACCACATCCCCGCAGGCGGCCTTGGGCGACAACCCCACCGCGTCAAGCGCTTCCATTACTGCGGGCAGCGACTCAACGGTCAGCCAATGGAACTGAATGTTTTGGCGGACGGTGATATCGGCCAGGTTGCGACCGTGTGTCTGGGCGATCTCCGCCAGCACGCGAGCCTGATCGGCCCGCAGGATGCCATTCGGGACGCCGACGCGCATCATGAAAAACTCGGTGGCCTTGCCTTCGCCGCCCTTGCCGCCGGTCACGCCCGCGCCGTCGCCCTGCGTGTAGATGCCCCACCAGCGGAAGTAAGTGTTCCATTCTTCCGGAATCGATCCCCGGCCATTCCGCGCGAACGCCCGGATCTCGTCGATGGCCTCCCAGGGATTCTTCTCGCGCTTCAGCCGCTCCGCCTTCTGCGCCTTGGTCTCTTTTACTGCGGATACTTCCGCCATCGATAACTCCATCCATTTGTGAGGGGAAATATAAAAAACCCGCGTCAGCGTTTGCTGAATGCGCGGGAGTAATGGGGTGAATTGAGGCTAGGGGATCACACCCACATCCGGCGCAGCGCGCAACAACAAGCGCAACACATCACCGGATTGGGGCGGAATGCCATGGGTTGATGGTAGAGCAGGGCCTTCGCCAGGTCAAGCCGAAGGTCCTCGCTCTCACGAACGAATCCGATTCACTCGCCCGGTTTGTGGTCGATAAATTTATCGGCCCAGGAGATAAAGAACGTCATATTCGGAGCATCCGTATGGCCGCCATCATGTTGCCGCCACGCGAGTTTGCCATCCAGTAGTCCGTCGTTCACCGCCGGCATCTTCGTGGTGTGGTAGTCCGGGTCGAGCGTGAAATCCGTGCCGCCGCTCAGCCCCTTCGCGCCCAGCAGTTGCCACACGCGATTCGCATCCACCGTTGCCATCCAGCTGCCCTGATGATCGAGCCAGTGCGCGTCGCCCTTCTCCGGCACACCGTAGCTGATAAACGTGAGTCGCGGCGCGCACAGTGCAATGAGCTCGTTCGAGTCCACAGGCAGTTCGCCCGGATTCATGCTACCAAAGGTCGCCTCCGATGCGTCGTACTTCATGAAATTGCCGTCCATCCAGTAGTACTCGCCCGTTGCCAGATTCTCGACGCCTTCGCCGTAATTCCTCCGCAGCGGCGTCGCCCCACCTTTGCCCGACGAGCCCACCAGCACCATGGCAAAGCGCTGATCGAAAGCCATCGTCACCAGCGCCGCCTTCCCATAGCGCGAGACGCCCTCGATGCCGACATGCTTCGCGTCCACCGCGGGATCGGTCTCCAGATAATCGAAGCCTTGCCCCGCGCCCCACGCCCAGGCGCGCAGCGCTCCCCAGTCGTCGGGCTTGCGCGGCTGGCCCTTGTTTACCAGCCCGATGATCCCTCGCGTGAGGCCCGCGCCGTCATCGGCCTGCACGCTTGCCGGATCGAGCAGTACAAAGCCCCAGCCGTCATTGATCAGCTGCCAGGTGTTGGGCAGGCCACCATCCGCATTCAATTGTGGGAACTGAAACGGTGTCGCCTTCACCGGCTCCCACGCCGGATATTTCGCGAACACGTCTTTCAGCGAGGGATCCTGCTGCTCCAGCACCGCCTCGAAGGCCTTGTTCACCTTCGCGAATTCCTCCGCGGTCGGTTCGTGCGGATTCGGGAAACCCGCTCGGCTGAACATTATCAGCACCGGCACTGGTCCCTTCGCGTTTGCCGGCGTCACCAGGGTCATGTGGATATTCACGCTGATGGCCGGATAAGACGCGTTGTCGACATGGCCAATCAGATCCTTCGCAATCACCGGCCGGAATCCAATCATCTCGTGATCCGTCGCCGTCACCGTCCAGGTCACTTTCGGCACGTTCTTCGGCACAAACCCGTAAACATACTTCGAGGACTCGTCGACAATTTCGGGCCGCCGCTTGTCCCACCACATCGCCGCCGTGGTCACCTTTTGTCCGTCCTCCAGGGTGAGCGGATCGGGAAGATTGGGATAAGGATTCGCCTTCGACTCATCGTAGTTGGCGTGGTTCGGGGCCTTTTCATCGCCGCTGAACCCCGGTCGCAGAGCCTTGATGCCCAACTGGTCCATCATGTTCTGGCGATCCTGTTCGGCCGTGAAGTTCACCGGCGGCGGCGCGGAGGCCGAATTCTGCGCGAACGCGAATCCGGGAGCACCGATCGCGAGGGAAAGGCTGAGCAGATTGAGTGCAAACCTCGATGGAAAGCGCACGAGTCCTCCACTTGCGGTATTCTGGCTGGCGTTCGGGCCGAATTACTTCGCGACCGATACTAAATCCTGAACCATGAAAAACGCACGCCAGGTCCGCACTTTCTTCCTGCTGATGGCGGCTTTCGTTTGCGTCGCCAGCCGTTCCGAAGCGAAGAAAGCGGCTGCCCCCCAGGTCTGGATCGCCACGTGGGGCGCTTCGCAGCAGATTCCGGAGCCGCGCAACACTTTGCCTCCCGCCGATCTGCATGACGCCACGGTTCGGCAGATCTTCCACCTCTCCGTGGGCGGCGCAACCATTCGCGTGCACATCACCAACGCCTTCGGTGCCACGCCGCTGCACTTCACCGCCGTGCACATTGCCCGCCCGCTCGCGGCCGACGCTTCGACGATCGATCCAGCCAGCGACCGCGCGCTCACATTCGCTGGTTCGAATGACGTCACCGTGCCCGCGGGCGTCGACGTCGTCTCCGACCCGGTCGACTATTCGGTCGCACCGCTTTCGAACCTCGCCGTCACCTATCACCTCGACGAACCGCCGGCCCCGGAGACCAGCCATCCCGGCTCCCGCGCGACTACCTATTTCGTCCATGGCGATCAGGTCAGCGCCCCGACAATCGCGAATCCAGGCACCATCGAGCACTGGTTCCAGGTTTCTGAGATCGACGTTCAGGCTCCGGCGGGCGCTGGCGTGGTCGCGGCATTCGGCGATTCAATCACCGACGGCCACGCCACCACCACGAACGGCAACGACCGCTGGACCGACGTGCTGGCTGCGCGGCTCCAGCAGTCGGCTGCCAC
Organism: uncultured Acidobacteriaceae bacterium; assembly: GCA_963796895.1. Taxonomy (GTDB): domain Bacteria; phylum Acidobacteriota; class Terriglobia; order Terriglobales; family Acidobacteriaceae; genus Palsa-343. The sequence continues at coordinate 305,847 of CAWCNN010000004.1, read as the reverse complement.
GAAGAACATCGCCGTGCTCAACGACGGCATCGGCGGCAATCACCTGCTCATCGACGGCCTCGGCCCCAACGCGCTCGCGCGCTTCGATCGCGACGTGATTGCCCCCGACGGTGTTCGATGGCTCATCGTTTTCGAGGCCATCAACGATCTCGGCGGACTCGCGCGGCAGGCGGATGCCACTCCCGCCGACCACGTCACGCTCGTGCAGCGCATCATCCTTGCCTACCAGCAGATCATTGAGCGCGCGCACGCCCACGGCATTCGCGTTTACGGCGCCACCATCACGCCCGACGGCGGCTCCGGCTACTACCATCCCGACTCTCTGAGCGAGGCGGATCGCAAGGCAGTCAACGACTGGATTCGCGCGCCGGGCCACTTCGACGCGGTCGTCGACTTCGACCAGGTGGTGCGCGACCCGCAGCAGCCCGACCGCATGCTCCCCGCTTACGACAGCGGTGACCACCTGCACCCCGGCCCTCCCGGCTATCGCGCGATCGGCGATTCGGTCCCGCTCTCGCTCTTCGAGCCATGAAGTGCGCTCTGCCTCTACGGCCACGCCAGCGGATCCGGCACTCTCAGACCGTTGCTGCGATCACGGCTGCGGGATGAGTGGGCGGCCGCTTTCCCCGCTGGAACACCAGCGCGGCCGCGCCGCGAAGCCTCGCAATCTCGCCCTCGAGTGCCGGCCGGATCACGGGCGTGCTGCCGGCGAGGGTCAGATCGATGGCTTCCTTTTCGATCACCGGGCCGAACCGGTGCCACGCCGACGTGACGTCCCCCGCGATGAGAATCGTGCTCGGTGAGAGCCCGGCAATGATCATCCGCAATCCGCGCCCGATCCCCTGCGCCTGTAAAGTGAGCGCCTCCGCGGCCGCGGTATCGCCTTCCTCGGCCAGGTTAAGCAGTTCCTGGAACGTGACGACGTGCGACTTTGGGCGCAGGTCGCGGTAGTACCGCAGCGCCGCGCGGCACGATCCGAACACTTCCCAGCACCCCTTCTTGCCGCATCCACAGCGCGGCCCGCTGGGATCGATAGGCACGTGCCCAAATTCGCCCGCCATTCCGTTGTGCCCCAGAACCAGTTGCCCGTTCGTGAGCACGCAGGTCCCGATGCCCTCCGCCACTGCCACCAGGACCGCGTCGCGGACTCCGTCCATGCGTGCGAAGGTGAGCTCTGCCAGCAGGCACGCCGTAGCGTCGTTTTCCATCCTCACCGGCAGCCCCATCTTGGTCTCGACCATTTTCTTAATGTCGAAGTCGGGCCATTTCAGATTCGGCGCGAAGATCAGCCGATGCGTCGCCGGGTTCACCCGCCCGGGCAGACTGATCCCAATGCCCTCGATCGACTTACGGGGCGCCGAGCCATGGATGCTCTGCATGCAGTCCAGAATCAATCGCATCGACGCCGCGGGATCCGATGTCAGAGGCACCGGCCAGCGGGAGAGCAGGCGCCCGTTCAGATCGACGAGCGCAACGCTGGCCTGGCGCGGATGAATATCCACCGCGATCGCCACCAGGTCCCCGTTCAGGCCCACCAGAGTTGGCTTCCGTCCCCGGGGCAGGGAACCCATTGCCCCTTCGCGGACCCAGTTCTCCTCGATCAGCTGTTCCACGATCTGCGAGATCGTGCTTCTGCCCAGTCCGGAGCGCCGCGCCAGGTCGGCGCGGGAGATCGGTTGACTCGCGCGAATCAGCTCCAGAACGATTTCGCGATTGATGATGCGGGCGGTCTCGCTGGTCGCGAGCTGGAGCTCGGCCAGGTCGATGTGTCGGATGCCATTCCAGTCGTGTGGCAATTCCTGCGATCCCTTCTGCTGCAACATGCGCCCGATTTGCTCCAAACCAGGATAGCGAATGAGGTGCCTGTCGGGAAGAACGAAGCATACCACCGCCATCCGTCTTTTCACGAAGACATCGATTGCGGGGCCGCGGGGATCAGAAAAAGAATAGTCAACAACAAGGAGGAAAGATGGCAGGCCTTAACGAAAATGCCAGTAATGAGTATGGAATATCGAAAAGTGCAGGCAAAATGCCAGTGAAGATGACAATGTGGTTAACTAAATGGCTATCATTCTGTGACTTGATGCAATTGGGACCACCTATTCGACATGATCAAAATGGCGTGGAATGTCGCCATGAGGAAGAGTGGCTATGGACTTCGTATCAACAGATACATAATGTGAGACGCGCTGCTGATATAGGTGTGTGCCTTGACAATCGCAAAATCCAGGACGTATAGTCTTGGTCGCTAACAAATGTTGTGCTTTGCGAAAATCGAGACTGCACAGATCCCCGGTAATGATGCGTATTTTGTTGGCTGAATTCCCTTCAGGAGGCATTTCAATAATGAACAACGCGTCCCGCGGCACTTCTCCGCGCGGCTCGCTGCGGCGAGACGTGCGACAACTTCTCCAAACCGGGCGTTGGCTCCTGCCTCTCCTTGGAGTGGCTTTGCTCCTTGTTTCCGGCCCGAGGATGCAGGCGCAGACAACCGCACAGCTGACCGGCACGGTCACTGATCCCTCCGGCGGCGTTATTCCCAATGCCCAGGTCACGCTTCGCGACGAGGCCAACGGTACCTCGCGCGCGGTACAGACGAACGGAGATGGCCTTTACGCCTTTCCCGCCCTGACGCCGGGCAGCTACACAGTCAAAGTTGTTGCCAAAGGTTTTCAGCCCAGGCAGATTACCGGCATTGTGCTGCATGCCGGAGACACGCGCACCGTCCCCGCGATGGCGCTCACGGTGGGCTCGGAGGCGACCACGGTCACGGTGAACGCTGCGGCGGAAATGATCCCGACCGAGAACGGCCAGCGCACCGACGTGATTGATCAGAAGCAGATTGAGAACCTGGCCCTTGAGGGGCGCGATACCACGGAATTGCTCAAAGTCCTGCCCGGCGCGACCACCATGTCGAGCGGCCTGACCCAGAACGCCCCCTCCTATTCCGACCTGAACGTTACGGTCCAGCAGAGTGCCATCGGCAACGGCATCGACATCAACGGCGTGGTCAACCGTGGCGGCACCGCGCTGCTGGCTGACGGAGCCAATGTCATCGATCCCGGTAACATGGCCTCGTCGGTCTCCATCATCAACCCGGATATGACGGCGGAAGTCAGCGTGCAGGCCTCGAACTTCTCCGCCGACGTGCCCTTTGGCCCGGTAGTGGTCAGCACTATCAGTAAATCGGGCGGCGAGCACTATCATGGCGAAGCGTATTTTGACGCACGCAACAGCATCCTCAACGCGAACGACTGGGCGGACAATCACCGGAATAATCCCCAGGGACCCCAGCACTACTACTACCCGGGCGGCAACTTTGGCGGACCGATTCCGGGCACCCACACGCACCTTTTCTTCTGGGGAGGCTATGAGCGCTGGCTCCAGAATCAGGGCAATGCGAACGTCCTGCAGTCGTCCATTCCAACTCCCGAAATGATGGCCGGGGATTTCACCACCGATAACGCCGATAACCGGGCTCTCTGCCCCAATGGGTTCTATGAAACTCCCGGGTCGGGCTACCCTCAGGGTGGATGGTGCAGCGATCTGGAGGGTACTGCTTATCCTGACGGAACGAGTTCGGCGAATTCTTCGACTCTTCCGGGGTGGAATCCAGCTACCGGAACCGATAACGGCCAGAAGATTCCCTCTCAGTTCATCGATCCCGGGGCACAGGCGCTGGCTAAGATCTGGCCAAAAGCCAATGCCAATCCGGCCACTAATGGTGGATACAACTATGTGCAGCCGGTCCCGAACCTGAACAACGGCTGGATCTACCGGTTCCGGGTTGACTACAACCTCGGGGACAATACGAAGATCTACGGTTCGTACCAGCAGGCTTACGACGGAGAGTTAGCGCAGGGCAACGGCGCCCACCTCTACTGGACGCCGGGCAACGCCATCCCCTATCCGGGTGGCGGTGAGTCCGAAGTGTTCCATGGTAAGTCGATGGCGGGCCACTTCGTTCACAATTTCAACTCCACCACCACGATGGACTTCATGGCGGCGTGGGCGTTCGGCAGCTTCCCATTTACGCAGCCGAATCCTGCGGCGGCCTCGCGGGCGAGTCTGGGATACACCTATGGAAAGGTGTTCTCCACCCCCTCGCTCAATATTCCGGCCTACAGCAGTGCCGGAAACCAGAGCTTCCCGGATTTTTCGCAGGCTTCCATCTTCGACAACCCCCCGGGGCAGTATGCGGTTCGCAAGGAGGCTCCGCAGTTTAACCTGGTTGCCACCAAAGTGTGGGGTAAACATACCATTAAGTTCGGGGGCTTTACCCAAACCACAGATAACTTCCAGAGCACCTTCAGCACCTATCAGGACGGCAACCTGACCATTCGAGCCGGGCAGAATCCCGACGTCATAACCGGCGCCGCTCTCGGCTCGTCGCACAATCCGGTGGCCAACTTCACCATGGGCATTCTCACCGGTTACGGCGAAAATAACGCGTCTCCAATTCAGGATGTCGCCTACCAGGCGACGGCTGGATTCGTCGATGACACCTGGAAAGTTGCGCCCCGCCTCACCCTCGAACTGGGCGCGCGCATCGAACACGTGGGTCACTGGTACGATCGCACCCATACCGGTATGGCAGTCTTCTATCCGGATCGGGTACTGGCCGACTACAACGACGGTAAGTACGCCCCCGGGTACTACTGGCATTCCATCGATGCGGGCGTTCCCCTGAGCGGCCAGCCGAATCGTTTTGCTTACTTCGATCCGCGTTTCGGCCTGTCCTATGACGTCTTCGGAAACGGTAATACCGTGGTACGCGGCGGATGGGGTGCCTACCGCTTCGTAACTCAGGTCAACGATGTCCAGGCATCGCTGCAGACAGCGCAGCACGTTTTAACTTATAACCTCCCCGGAGGTACAACCGCGCAACTGAAGCAACTGAGCCAGCTTGCCTATAAACCCTGCACGTCGAAGTGCGGGAGCGGCTCCCAGACCGGCCTGGATCCAGGCGACTACGGACAGCCGCTGACCTTTGCCTATAACCTGACCATCGACCAGAGACTGAAGTGGAATTCACTCCTCGACATCGCCTATGTCGGCAGCGACACCAGCCAGCTTTCGGACAACAGCGAGGGCATCGAGGGCAGCAACTTCTCCGCATTGGCCGATCAGAACAAGACTCCCCTGGGAGCCCTGTACAAGCCCGACCCCAATGTACTGAGCGCGGCCTACGGCAAAACTGCCCCTAACCCGGAAAATGTGGCCGTGGATCCGTCTACCGGGGCAAGTACGGGGATCACCTATGCCGATTTCCACCCCTATGGATATGCTTACGGAACCTCCAACGCTTACATGAACCGGAGCATCTCCTACACCAACTACAACGGTCTGCAGGTAGCCTGGATCAAGACAGCCGGACGGCTGACGTTTAACCTGAATGGAACCTGGTCGAAGACGCTTGGTACCTCCCTCCAGGAGAATCCATACGACATCAACCTCAACTACGGACCAACCTCCATCGACCGGCCTCTGGTCTTCAATTCGTCGTACACCTACCAGAGCGGCAGCGTTCATGAGTTCAACCCGGCATTGAACCACGTTCTCGGCAACTGGACGATCTCGGGCATCTCTACCTGGCAGGCGGGCGGCTACATTCCTTCTGCTTTGGGGAATGGCGTGCCCAATTTCGGTATGGGACTCAACTACACCGGACTTCCGGCAAACGCGAAGGCTGTGGGCATCACCAGCGCTATTGGCGCCCCGACCTACTTTGGAACGGACGCCGCGGTGCCGATCCTGCCGGTTCTGACCTGCGATCCTACCTCCGGCCTTAAACACTACCAGCGCGTCAATGGAGCCTGCTTCAGTGCGCCGGCAGTGGGTATGCAGGGTGGCCAGAAATTCCCGTATATGAGCGCCGGAGCGTACTTCGACAACGATCTGGCGATCGAGCGGGCCTTCCACATCCACGAAAGCCAGTCGATCCGGTTCCGAGCCAGCATCTTTAACTGGCTGAACCATCCACTGCCAAACTACAGCTCTCTTACGCCGTTGACGCTGAGCTATAACGTCGACTATGGCAGCAAGGCAATAACGAAGAACTACAACACCAATACCTTCGGTGTGATGGACTGGAAGACCGCAGCACCCTTCCAGCGCATCGTCGATCTGAATGTGAAGTACTTCTTCTAACTAATCTCCAGCTTGCGGAAGGTGAATGTTGCTCGTTCACCCTCCGCATTCATTGGTCGTCGCCATCGTTCCCCGGCACACCTCCCCGCCTCGTGTTGGCCTGCAGAGGGATGATACGATCTGGAAGCAACGGCGGTAGTTTCGTCGTGCTTTTCGGTTTTCAATGAACAACCCGGCGAAACTCCTCGGCGCCATCCTGGTCCTTCTCCTATTCGCTGAAGTGGGTCTCCAGGGGCAGGCAACAGGTAAGCGGCCTGCGGCCGACGCACTCGGCCGGCACTACGATCGAGCTGAAAAGCTGCAGCAAGCCGGTAAGCTGATCGATGCTGCCGCAGAGTATCGTGCGTTTCTGGCTGGTGCTATCGGCGAACTCGCAATGGGCTACGGGCTCGCGCGGGATTATCGACACGCTGCCCCGCTATTTGATGATTCGCTTGCTCTTGAGCCGGACTCTGCGGAGCCGCTGCTCAACTATGCGCGAACGGCGCTGGTTCTGGGCGATCTCGATCGTGCAAAGACGCTGGCCGCCAACTTCATCAGTAGAAATCAGGGAAGCCGCACACAACTCGCCCAGGCGCATCAGGTTCTGGGCCGCACGCTCCTGAAGATGAATCAGGATCGGGAAGCGAGGAAAGAGCTCGAAACTGCCGTTGACCTCGATTCTACGTTCCCTAATGGTTACGACCTGGCGGTAGCTTGTCTGGATCTTGACGATGAGAAATGCGCGTCACAGATCTTTGCAGAGATGGAGAAATCCTTCGGGGACACCGCCGAAATCCATGTGGCGTTCGGTCGCGCCTACGGAGATTCGGACTTTCAGCCGCTTGCGGTGACTGAATTCACCCGCGCCATTCAGGAAAATCCGCGTCTTCCGGGAGTTCACTATCTGCTCGCCGCAGTGCAACTGGCCACCGGCGACGACGAGGCACATGTGCTGGCGGCGGAGGAGAACCTGAAGAAGGAGATTCGAATCTCACCCGACGATGCGATGAGTTATGCTGCGTTGGGCAAAATTGCAGCAACTCGTCACAACTATGCTGAGGCGGAAACGTGGCTGAAAAAAGCAGCGTCTCTTAATCCGAAGAATCCGGATACCTGGCTTTATCTGGGGCAGATGAATTTCGATACCCACCAGAATGCGGAGGCGGAAAACGATCTTCGCCAATGTATCCGGTTCACGACCGACGTCTCCAGAAACCGCTATCAGGTGCAGAAGGCGCACTTCCTCCTCGGCAGAATTCTCATGCAGAAGGGCGAGCAGCAGGCGGCCAACGCTGAGATGAAGGTCGCACGCGATCTGGCTAACAAAACCCTCTCCCAGGACAGGAGCAAGCTCGTAGGTCTGATGGAGACGTCGGACACGCCGGATGCCGCCACCGCAGCCCAGGTCGCAGCAGCGTCTTCGCCGACGGCCGTGGGCGGAACAGATCCCGAGGCTCTCCGCAAAGTCGAGGGTCTCCGAAACCAGCTTAGTACTGCAATCGCCGACAGTTATAACAATCTCGGTGCGATCGCCGCGACCAGGGCGGACTATCAGGATGCAGTTACCTATTTTGCTGATGCCGCAACGTGGGATCCGACCCTCGATGGGCTCGACTACAACTGGGGCCGGGCGGCTTTTGCCGGATCGCGTTTTGCCGATGCTCTTCCACCGCTCACGCGCTACATCCGCGCACATCCCAGCGACCCTGGCGCTCGCAGCGTCCTCGGAATCAGCCAGTTTATGCTTGGACGCTATCGGGACTGTATCGATACGCTGCGACCCATCATGGAAAAGAATGGGCTCGCTGCCCAGGTGACCTATGTTTACGCCGACGCGCTGGTCATAACCGGTGATATCTCTGCCGGAGCACAGAAGCTCGGGGCTCTGGAAAAGGAACATCCGGAAATCCCCGACGTCCACCGCGCCCTGGGTGAAGCTTTTGAGAAACTAGGCGAGGCACGGCGGGCGCGCGACGAACTGGAAACGGCGATTCGACTCAGCCCGCAGGATGCCGCCTCGCATTATGACCTGGGCCGCATCGCGCTTGCGGGCCGGGACACAGCGACGGCGATCGCCAACCTTGAGGCCGCCGTACACCTCGCGCCAAACAACGAGAAATTCCACCTGGAGCTGGCGCTGGCCTACAAAGCCGCTCTGCGGCCAGCGGATGCGCAGCGGGAAATGAACGCCAGCAATGCGCTTCGCAATCGACCGCAGGCGAGCACGCCGCACACTTCGCCATCCCCCGAAGAGTGAGTTCGCCACGGCCTGAGTTTCAGGATGCGCGTCCGGTCTTGCTCAGCTCCCTGTAAAAGCCCAGATCGGTATCGGTGAGCATCTTGCTGATGTACGCGATCTGTCCGTAATGGAGCCCGTAGTGCTCCACCACCTGATAGACAGCGTCCAGGCCGTGCACGTGATATCCCTGAATCTCACAGGGTGCGATCAGTTCGGACTCGGTGAGCCGCTCAAGAACCACAGAAGCCTCCGCCATCGTCGCACCCAGCTTTTCCAGCAGCAAAGCACCGGAGACCTGGCCCGTAGCCGCAAATTCGGCCGGCCGATCGCGCTTGTCCTCCTTCTGGTTGAACGAATCGACCAGCCACTGCCGCACATTGCCATTGAGGTGCAGAATTAGATTTCCGATCGCGTTACTCGACGGGTTAGGGCGCCACCAGACCTGCTCGTCGGTCAGCGGCTCGACGCATTTGCGCAGCCGCGGCCAATATTGCCGGATCAGTTTGTCTCGGGAAAATGTAAGAAAAAGATTCGTTGGGCTCGCTTGCAATTGCGCCGTCATGTCATTGCCTCTGGAGCGAGACTGAAGCCCGCCGTGACAGGATGTCAAGCCGGCGCCGGCCTTCACTCCACGCCGAGCTCCGTTTTTGCCAGCGCCACGGTTTGCGGCCGGCTCTCGTGCCAGATCTCCCACACCGCAGCGCACCACCTGCGAATCTCCGCATCGCGATGGGGCCCCGGTTCCGCAGCGAGAACATCCGCCACCGTGAGGCTCGCCTGCTCCACCGGCCTGGGCAGATGCGGCCATAATTTGCGCCTGCTCGCCATGCGCATATGTGCCAGTTGCACCTGCCGCCCTGTGAAGTTCTTTTCCAGATACAGATACAAACCCATTAGCGCGAATACCACAGCCATGGGTTTCGTGGTTTCGTCCACATGCTGCGCCCGAAAAGCATCGGCACTGTTCTCGTGAATGAAGGAGGGATCGCCGTGCGCCAGCGTGTAGAACGACAGTTCGTCGAAGAGTTCCTGATCGGAGGGCATAGGACCGGTCGCACTGCAAGGCGTCCGGTCCCTGATCTTACCAGCGGTAAACGGTGAGATTGTCGATCAACACAATCGCCTGACCGTTGCCGATCCCGTCCACCTGGAGGTTGCTCAGCAGCGATGGCGCCCATCCCAGTGCAAATGCGGAATTCACCGTTACATTGATGGCCTGAGGAACATCGTCGAGCCATACGGTGTTATAGGAGATGTTGCCCGAGCTGTCCCGCGAATAGCTCACCTGCACATGATGCCAGGTGTTCACACTCCATTGGCGAGGATTGCAGTACTGGCTGGAATGGACCCAGGTGTCGATCGGATTCTGCGGCGTCCCGGCATTCTTCGTGTAATCCCAGGTGTTGTTCCACCCGTCGCACTGGAATCCGAAGATGGCGGTTTGTCCGTTCGGCATGGTCTGGTTCATATCCATCTCGATATTGGCCAGCTGTGTGTTCGGGCTCTGGACGTAAATCCAGGTGTCGTAGAGAAAATTGGTAGAGGTGGTGTCATCGCCGAACGACACCCAGAACCGCTCGTTGCCGTTGTTGGAGAAGTTCACCACAAATTCCCGGGCCGAACCGCTCCGCGAAGGCGATCCCACCAGTCCTGTTGCGCCGGTCGACCACCCACCTGCCGCGCTGTCGTTGCTCAGTTGCCAGTTGCCGAGGTTATCGAGATTTGCCACGCTGATCGCTGTGGAGGGAACGACCGCCGCATTCGCCGGCGCGGTCACGTTAATGGGAATGTCCGTCACGCACGCCCCGCCGCCATTGCCCCAGGCCTTCACGTGCAGGGTGTGGGCTCCGTTCGCTGCGCTCACCGCCGTATTCACCCAGATTCCGTAGACGATGGTTGTATTCGGGCTATTGTCAAAAGAGTATCCCATAGCCGCCGTCGAATGTCCGCCGCAGGTGGGAGCGCTTGCCCCGAGGGTGAACGGGGAGTACACGTTGGCTCCCACCGAAGGGCTGCCGACCGTGATCTCCGGCGATGCCGTCGACACCGGCGCCGTACCGCTTACGGTGATCGCCACATCGGTCACGCACGACGCGCCCTGGTTGCCCCACGACTTCACGTGCAGGGTGTGCGCACCGGTCGGCGCGCTCACGCTCGCGTTGATCGTCGTGCTGTAAACGAAGGTCGTATTCGGGCTGTTGTCCAGGGAATACCCCATCGCGCTGATCGCCTGCGAGGAACAGGAGGAAATCGTCGCGGAGAGGGAAAATGGGCTGGATAGAACCGAACCGTTGGCCGGGCTGCTGACCGTGGGGTTGGCAAAAGCGGTGGCGGCAAGAAACAAGAGGGAGAGAGAGACAGCGAAGTTCGTACAAATCTTCATGGACGCGCGGACCTTGCAAAAAAGGTGGAATGAGGTCGTGCCAGCTTGCGGTAATGCCTGGCCCCCGGGCCGCGTGCATGCTGGAACCCCGGTCGCGCAGGGGTTCGCGGAGCGGTCCTGCGGGTCGTCTCGCAGTTAGACCGCGTGGCGTAAGTGGTTACCGTTGTAACTACTTAGGCCCGATTAGGAGGAGTCAAGTTGATTACTGACCGCATAGTACATCGGGAAATCTTCCAGGCAAGAAAAAAATCACCGAAGAGGGAAAACCTTGGTAACCCGCAGGCAACTCTTTGGCGAGAACGTGAAATTCCTACCGGATTCGCTATGTACCGTGTGGAAAAATTCCAGACTTGTTCGGCTCAGCCGTGGCAACAGAGCCGCGCAGAGAAGGACTTACGACGGATGCAAAGTGCCGGGAGTCTGGGAACTGGTGTGATCCAGAATGATCTTCCAGCCCTCGGCCTTCTTTTCCAGGACCAGCGAGAAGGCGCCCGCCGCGTCGCCCCCGCCGGCTTGCGTTCGCGTCAGGTGAAAGTGTCCCGTCACCACGGCGTGCTCCGCTCCAAGCATCCGCACCTCGAGATCGCTGAAGACAAGTCGTCCCATCGCCTCATGTGACGTGTAGTTCCGCTGGTAGCGCGCCAGGATCTTCTCGTACCCATGCTCGATCGACTTCCCGATGAACGTGGTTTGCGGGGAGTCGTCATATCCGCGCATGAATGCGACGATGTCGCCCCGGTTCCAGTCAGCCTGTTGATCCGCGAGCACCTGGCGAATCGCATCCGGAGCGGATTGCGCACGGAGCGGCGGGCCAGACCAGGTGAGGGCAACGGCAGATAACATGAGACAAACGAGCGAGCGCTTCATCGACACTCTCTTTCAAACCAGGTGTGTCATTGCGAGCGGTTCGTTAGACTGGGCCCTGAACCGATGAAAACGTTGTATCCCAAATTCGTGCTCTCTGCGACTGACGAAGCGCATTTTCCCGCCCCCGGGTCGCCGGAGATCGCCTTCCTCGGCCGATCCAACGTGGGCAAATCGAGCCTGATTAACGCGCTCCTTGGAGAGAAGCAGGCGCACGTCTCCTCGACACCCGGTCGCACCCGCGCCATCAATTTCTTCGCGCTGGCGGCAGCGCCGTGGCGCCAGAAGCCGGGGCAGCAGCCGCGCCTGGTGTTTGCGGATCTGCCCGGCTACGGCTATGCAAAGATCTCGAAGTCCATTTCTGCCGAGTGGCCCAAATTCATCGAGCCGTATCTGCGCGATCGCGGGTCTCTCGCATTATGCGTGTGCCTGGTGGACAGCACCATCCCGCCCAAAGCCAGCGATGCGCAGCTTTTCGAATTTCTGCAGAGCGCCGGCCGCAATTACCTGGTGGTCGGCACCAAAGCAGATCGGCTCTCCGGCAACGGTCGAGCCAAAGCCCTCGCTGCACTGCGCGAGGCATTCGGAGCGGATAGGCTGCTGCTGTGTTCAGCCAGGACCGGTGCCGGCCTTCGCGAACTGTGGGCGGCGATCGAACAATCCGCATAACCGCGATGGGTCACCGCGACCACTACTTTCGATTCCCGAGAACCGGCTCCTACGAGGGCAGCCGCAGCCGGTCGAGCAGCTGATTGGGATGCACGGGCTTGAGAAGAATCTCAAATTCGTGCCCGCGAACGCGCGCGTCCCGCAACAGATCGGCAGTCGCGGCCTGGCCGGACAGCAACAGCACACGGCACCCGGGAATCATTGCGGAAATTTGAATGGCCGCCTCGATGCCGCTCATGCCCGGCATCACGACGTCGGCCAGGAAAACGTCGGGCTGAAATGCACGTGCTGTTTCGACCGCCTTTTGACCGCCGTACACCGTGGCAGCTTCAAAGCCGTTCTGGTTAAGAATCATGCCCAGCGTATCGGCGATGATGCGTTCGTCATCGGCGACCAGCACTCGGGGCCTGATTCCGCCGGCGGTGGACTGAGTTTCCATCGAGCCCGGTCAGAAAAAGCAACTCCTGCTGATTTGTGTGCAGCGAGTATATCTCTCGCCGGTTGCAATCAATCCAATTTTCTTTGCGCGCTTGAGGCTCGCTCCGCCGGACAGATTCTGTGGTCATCCGTGGACCCCACCCGCCATCGTGCCGCGACAAACTTTATCCGTGTCTTTGACTTGCCGCACCGGAGGATTTATAAGAGGGAATTCGGACTGTCGCGAGGGCGCAGCGGGAATCGTCCCGTTCAGCGTGTTCGCCATGGCTGTGCACCAGTGCAATGGGATGCTCGGGAAGGCGGTGAAAATCCGCCACTGCCCCGCAACTGTAAGCGCGTGTTTCTGCGTCTGGTCATTCGTGATGCAGAAAAAAGCCAGGCCGAAATGCCACTGAAGCGGATGCTTCGGGAAGGCGGCCGGCTTCGATCTTCGGGCGTCCAGCCCGAAAGCGGCGCGCAAGTCAGGAGACCGGTCCTGTTTGCCGGGCTTGTATTCGTCACGACAAGCTCCACGACCGCGTTCCGAGGGGAACGGAGGACACCATGACACTCTTTTTGCGGCCCATCGGCCGTTTCCGCGCCATCGTTCGATCTGCCGCTTTCCTTTCCGCGCTTCTCCTCGCTCCCTCCGCTGCTTTGCACGCCGTCAGCGTCCACGGCACCGTCACCGATCCCCTCGGCTATCCCATCGCCAGCGCCACCGTCGCTCTGGTGCAAAACGGCCAGGTGCTGCTGACAGCGCGCACCGGCTCTGACGGAGGCTACGTCATCGTCAGCCCCTCGTCGGGACGCTTCTATGTCCTCGCCTCCGGCATCTCCTTTCGCCAGCTGCAGACGCAGAGCTTCTACGGCGGCCGCTTCGACAATGTGGAGCAGGACGTCATCCTCGAGCCCGAATCGGTGCGCCAATCCGTTGTTGTAACCGCCACCGGAACACCGCAACCCCAGGCCCAGGTCAGCGCCTCGGTCACCGGCCTCAGCGCCGAAGACCTCATGAATCACGCCGATGTCGTCGATCCGCTGCGTCAGGTGCCTGGAGTGAACGTCGTGCAGCAGGGCCAGCGCGGCGGTGTCACCTCCGTATTCATTCGCGGAGGCAGTTCGACCGCCAATCGCGTCGTCATGGACGGCGTGCCGATCGAGGACATCGGCGGACGCTTCGACTTCGGTACAGTGGCCAGCACCGGCATTCAGGACGTCGAGCTCTATCGCGGTCCCAACACCGTTCTCTACGGATCCGACGCCGCTTCCGGCGTTATCGCCCTCACCACTCCGCGTGGAAGCACTTCGTTTCCCTCGCTGCTCTATGAGGGCGATGCGGGCAGCTTCGGCACGTATCGCAACCAGGCGCAACTGGCGGGCATGATGCGCAAGCTCGACTACTACTTCGGCGCGTCGAGCCTTTATACACAGAACTCCGTTCCCAACGACCAGTACCACAACAACACCGCCGTCTCGAATCTGGGTTATAGCCTGTCGGCAAAGACCCAGGTTCGCATCACCGCACATGGCGGCAACTCCGCGACCGGACTGCCCGGGGGCAACGGCGGCTACTCCTTCTACGGCGTTGCGAACGACGGAAAGCAAAGCGATCAGGATATCTACGGCACCGGCACCATCGACCACACCATCCGAGACAACTGGCACGCGACGGTGCGGTACGGTCTCGTTCGCAAGCGCGAAGAATCCGGCGAGTGGTACCCGGCGGGCAATCTGCTCAACACCAGCGATGCCGGGGCAGGGAATTACTACGGCAACAATGTCACCGTGGTGGGCGCCAACGCTTACTCCAGCAGCGGCCAGGCGCTTCTGAATTACGGCCCTGTCTTCGGTTCCGTTTATCCCTACCGGGTCTATCTCGCCTCGAACCGCGACGACCTCTATGCCGACACCAACTATCAGCACGGCCCGCATCTTGGTGTCATCGCCGGCTTTCGTTACGAGGATGAGCGCGGCATGGAAGGGGAGCCGGTCTATCTCTTCGGAGAAAATGTCGAGCGTGCGAACTATGACTACCAGGCGCAGCTCGGCGGCCAGTTCAGGAACCGCTTCTTCTACACCGCTGCCGGAGGGGTTGAGAAGAACCAGCTCTTCGGCCTGGTGGGAACTCCGCGCGGCGGCGCCTCCTGGTATGTGGTTCGCCCTGGCCAGGGCATCTTCCACGGAACGCGCCTCAACGTGAACTTCGCAAAGGGTTACCAGGAACCAACCCTCGACCAGCAGTTCGGATCGCTCTACAGCTTCCTCGAAACCAACGGCGGCCAGTCCGCCGTCGCCCAATATGGCATAGCACCCATCGGCGCCGAGCTGTCGCGCACCTACGATGGCGGCCTTGAGCAGAGCCTGTTCAGCGAAAAAGTCACCGCGCGCGTTACCTATTTTCACAATGAATTCGGCAATCAAATTGAGGCGGTGCCTGCGTCGGCCGTGCCGCAACTGCTGCCCAATCTCAGCCCTTCGCAGCAGCAGCAACTCCAGAACTTTCTCAATAACAACTTCGCCTACTCGCTCGATCTCAACTCCATGTCGTATCGCGCCCAGGGCATCGAATCCGAGTTCGAGTACGGCATGGGGAAGAACGTCTTCGTTCGCGCCGGATATACGTATCTGGATGCGGTCGTCCAGCACTCGTTTTCATCCGACGCGATCGGGCCCAGCACCAATCCCAACTACCCCGGCATTCCCATCGGCAACTATGCGCCGCTGGTGGGTGCGCGCCCCTTCCGCCGTCCGCCTCACACCGGTTTTGCCAACGTCATCTACACCGGCAAGCAGTGGTCGGGCGTTGTTCAGGTGGCTTACGCGAGCCGCAGCGACGACTCTACTTACCTTGGCGGCAACGACGTCAATTTCGGCAACACGCTGCTGCTGCCGAATCGCAATCTTGACTACGCCTACACCAAAATCGACTTAGGCGCGACTTACCAGTACAAGCCCTGGATGGCCCTCTACACGCAGCTCGATAACCTCACCAGCAACCAGCACATTGGGCCCATCGGGTATCCTTCGCAGCCCATGAGCTTCCGCACCGGTGCGCGCTTCACGCTCAGCCTCGGACGGAGAAGGTAAGGGCGCGGCTGGTGGCAGGGCCACCTCTGTACCCTGAGAGTCTGCCTCGATATTCACGTTATGAAAGCGTGGAAGAGGTTGGCATTTTCGCTGTTCCGCAGGTGTAGACTCCGCCCCAAACGGAGGTACGACCTATGACCGTTGCCGAAAGACTGCTTCCCGCGTTCGACGAAGAACTCGCGACCACCCGTAAATTCCTTGCTCTGGTTCCCAACGATAAGCTGCTCTGGAAGCCGCACAACAAGTCGATGGAACTCGGACGCCTCGCCTGGCACCTGGCCGATTTTCCGGAATGGTGCCTCGCCACCCTCGAACAGAATCCTTTCCGCATGACGGAGGCCGACGCCGAGAACTACATGCACGGCTGGGAACAGAAGACGCCTCAGGAGATCCTCGCGAAGTTCGATGCCAGTCTGCCCCGGGCACGCGCTGCGCTCCGGTCCGCGGACGACGCGAAGATGGCGGAGCGCTGGAAGATGGAGTGGGCCGGACAAGCCGTCATCGACGAGCCCCGCCAGGACGCCATTGACAAGTGGACCTTCCGCCACATGGTGCATCACCGGGCCCAACTTGGCGTCTATCTGCGCATGCTCGGGATCGCCATCCCTGGCGCCTACGGCCCTTCGGCCGATGAGATGGAAGTTGTGCCGACCGCCGCATAACCTCGCAGACAAGCGGAAGGCCCCTCCGCAGAGGGGCCTTCCGCATTCAACCCGGCTCAGCAAGGCTACTGCCGCGTCGCCGCTTTCCCGCGTACAGCTTCCTGCGCGTGGACCGCTCCGTTCGGTGGAACCGGCGGCACCTCTGGCTCGGCCGCGGCTGCCTTCGCCCCGATGCCCAGCTTCTTCCGCAGTTCGGTGTCGATCCTCGCGAACGTGTCGCGGTTTTCCTTTAAGAACCCGCGCACATTCTCGCGTCCCTGTCCGATCCGCTCGCCGGAGTAGCTGAACCACGCCCCGCTCTTCTCCACGATATTGTTCGCCACCGCCAGATCCAGCACATCCCCCTCGCGCGAGATGCCCTCGCCGTACAGAATGTCGAACTCGGCCTCGCGGAACGGCGCCGCCACCTTGTTCTTCACGATCTTCACCTTCGTCCGCGACCCGACCACGACGTCGCCTTCCTTCACCGCCGCGATGCGCCGAATATCGATGCGGACTGAGGAGTAGAACTTCAGCGCGCGGCCGCCCGTCGTCGTCTCCGGATTGCCGAACATCACCCCGATCTTCTCGCGGATCTGGTTAATAAAGATGAGGCTCGTCCGCGACTTCGACACCGTCCCGGTCAGCTTGCGCAGCGCCTGCGACATCAGGCGCGCCTGCAGGCCCATGTGCGAGTCGCCCATCTCTCCATCCAGTTCCGCTTTGGGAACCAGCGCCGCCACCGAGTCGACCACCAGCACGTCGATTGCCCCCGACCGTACCAGCGCCTCAGTGATCTCCAGCGCCTGCTCACCGTAGTCCGGCTGCGAGATGAGCAGGTTGTCGATATCCACGCCCAGCTTTTTGGCGTAGGCCGGATCGAGCGCATGTTCGGCGTCCACAAACGCCGCCAGACCGCCCGCCTTCTGCGCCTCGGCGATGATCTGCAGGGTGATGGTGGTCTTGCCCGAAGATTCAGGGCCGAAGATCTCAATGACCCGCCCGCGGGGCACGCCGCCCACGCCCAAAGCCGCGTCGAAGGAGATCGAACCGGTTGAGATGACGGGGATGGGGACGATGGCCTCTTTGCTGCCGAGGCGCATGATGGATCCCTTGCCAAACTGCTTTTCAATCTGCGAGAGCGCCAGGTCTACCGCGCGCTGCCGTTCACGATCATCTGCCACGTTGCCGCTCCATTCCGGGCCTTTTTGCGTGCCTTAGAGCCCCGGTTTTTCGTCTGGGACTTTCGCCTAATGTTTGCCCCACTCATCGAGTCTACCATCGGACCCGCGCCACTTCTCCACCTCCCGCGCACAATTTTGCCGGAGGTAATTAGCGGGGTTATTTGTCGCAGTCTACCAGGTTTCTTCGGTACCGTTTTTCCTCAGGCTGGGGCGCCGGTCAGAACCGCCGTGAGGTTTGACGCCAGCCGGTCCTGCCCCTACAGTGGCGTCCATGACGCGCAGCTTCCGTCGCCGTGTGCCCTTCCGATTCAGCATGTTCTCGCTCGCGAAGTTCGTTCCACCCCGGATCCGTCCCATGCTCCTCCCGGCGGCGGCCACCCTGCTGACGATCAGCATAGTGTTTCCCCGAATCGCCGCCCAGCCGCTTGCCATCCGGAAAGTCGCCGACGGAGTCTGGTTTGTTCCCGGCGCCGGCCACGGCTACTGCAACAACATCGTGATCGAGATGAAGGACTACCTCATCGTGGTGGACGCCAATTATCCTGGCCGCGCCCGCGAACTGGTCACGGCCGTTCATCAGCTCTCTCCGAAGCCGGTGCTGTTCGTCTTCGATACCCACGCGCATCGGGATCACTCCTACGGCAACATCGTCTGGACCGAAGCCGGCGCCGTCACCTTCGCTTACCAGGGTGTGGTCGAGGAGATGGATCGCTATGAGCCGGCGCGCTGGCGTGCCACGGCGGCCGAGCGCCCGGACGTCGCCTCCCTGCATCTGGACGACGCACCCCGCCCCGAGCTGACCTTCCGCAAAAGCCCCTTCATCCTGAAGGACAGCACCCGCGAAGTGCGGTTCTACTTTCTGGGCTGGGCGCACACGGGCGGCGACGGTTTCGTCTGGCTGCCGAAGGAGCGCATTCTGTGCACCGGAGACGCTGCGATCAACGCCAGGCCTTCGCAGGCGACCCCGGTGGCTCCGCACAACAAGCTGTGGGACGCCAATCTCGGCAACTGGCCCTCCGTCCTGACGAAAGCAGAGGAACTCCACCCGCTCATCGTTCTGCCCGGCCACGGAGATCAGGGTGGTCCGGAGATTCTTGCCGGACAGAAGAACTTCCTCGTCGATCTGGTTGCCGCTGTCCAACGTCAGGTTCAGGCTGGCGTTCCCCTGGCAAAGATGAACATGAACTTGCCGGCACGCGATCATGACTGGGCGCCTTCGGATCTTTCCACCGACTTCTCCATCGCGTACGCAGAAATCACACAGCACACTCCGGCCGGGGCTCTGCCGCACGTCTGGAAGTAAAGCCTCGAGCTGAATCGGTACTTCTCTCTGCCAAAAGGGAGCGGCGATCGAGTGGATGCGGACAACTGCTCGGGAAGATGGCCTCGACGAGCGACCGGCGATTCACTCCGTCCGCAGCGCCGAGAGAGGATCGATACTGGCGGCGCGAGAAGCTGGGAGTGCTCCGGCGGCGAAGGCGACAAACGCGACACCGGCAACCGACAGGAAATAACTCAGCGGGTCCAGAGGCTGAACGCCATAGAGCGATGAGGCCAGCGCGCGTCCGGTGAGAGCCGCGAGGGGCAGGCCGACCACCACGCCGATCGAGGTGAGGACGAGGCTGTCGCGCAGGATCATCCATACCACCTGGCCGCGGCGGGCGCCGACCGCCATGCGGACGCCAATTTCGGCGGTGCGGCGATTCACGCGGTACGAAAGGGTTCCATAGAGACCGGTGGCGACGAGCACGATGGCGAGAAGGCCGAAGAACTCCGCGAGCCGGGCGAAGAGCAACTGCTGCGAGATGGTGCGCTCAAACTGTTCGCGCTGGAGCGTCGGCTCGATGAGCGGGGCGTTGGGGTCGATCTGGGCGACGGTCTTCTGCACGGTGGGGAGGACGCTGAGAGGATCGGCGCCGCGGACGCGCATCTCCAGGGTCATCTCGCCTTCGCCGGGACCCTGAGCGTAGTCCCACCAGGCCATAGGGATGGGTGTTTCGTCCATGCTCCGGTACTTGTGATTGGCGACGACGCCGATGATGGTGAGCCCGTTGACCTTGTGTCCCAAAGGATTCTCGTGAGGAAAGAAAGTCTGCACGAAGAGTTCATTGACGACAGCGACAAGTTGTTTTGAAGTCCCGTCGGCATCGGTGAATTCGCGGCCGAGGAGGATGGGGACCTGGAGAGTGTGGAAGAAGTTGGGGCCGATGTCATTGCTGCGGACAAGAATGGTGCGTCCGTCGGGGGCGTCTCCGTGTTTCCCGTCGACCATCACATCGCTGTTATTGGACCAGAAGGAGCCGAGGCGGGTCGAGGAGACGCTGGTGGACTCGACGCCAGGGAGAGCGCGAAGGCGGGTCTGGAGATCCTGATAGAAGCGAGCGAGCTGAGGCTGCGTGTGGGGGACGCTTGGCGGATTGAGACCGAAGACGACGAGCCCGTTGGTATTCATGCCGAGGTTGATATTGCGGAGGTTCAGGAGGGTACGGGTGAGGAGGGCGGCGCCGACCAGGAGGACGAGACACATCGCCATCTGCAGGGCGACGATGGATTTGCCAAGGCGGGATTTACCGGCGTCCGTGTGGGCGGCAGCGGCTGAAGTTTTGAGGGCGAGGCGGCCGCCGCCGGCGATGGCGGTGCGGAACGGAACGATGCCGAGGACGATGGCGCTGAGAGCGAGAACAGCGCAGGTGAAGAGCAGGACGGTGCGGTCGGGCGCGAGGCTGGATTCAATGAGCGCCCAGCGGGCCAGGACGCGGGTGGCGAGAATGGCAAACACCCAGGCGAGCGCGCCGCCGAGCAGGACGAGGAGAGCGGATTCGGTGAGGAGTTGGCGGAGGAGTTCCGTGGGGCGGGCGCCGAGTGCCAGGCGGAGGGAGAATTCGCGCTGGCGGGCCGCGTTGCGGGCCATGAGCAGCATGATGAGGTTGGTGAGGGCGATCAGGAGGACCAGTCCCACCATGGTCATGAGCATGTGGAGGGGCTTGCTGTACATATCCTCAAAACCGGCGAAGCTCTTCGCGTCAGAAACGCTGAGGACGACAGGGCGCTCGCCGGGCATGAGGTTGCCGAGGCCGATGCGGGCGGCATGCTGGAAGAGGGGCTGGAGACGAGCGACGGCTTGTGTGCGGCTCACCCCCGGGGCGATGCGGGCGATGAGGCGGAGGCACCACCAGGTGGGATCGTTCTGGTAAAGCCGGCCCTTTTCCGGCGGATTACCGAGGACGTTGAAGGGCAGGCGGTTCTGCAGAGGGATCCAGAAATCGGTGGAGTGAGTGGGCTCGATGCCTTCGAAGCCTTCGGCGGCGATGCCGATGACGGTGAAGGGCACGCCTTTGACGACGATGCTGGAGCCGAGGACATTGGGGGCGCGATCGAAGCGCCGGGTCCAGTAGTCATAGCTGATGACGAGGACGGAGGCGCTCGTGGATTCGTCCTCGGCGGTGAAGCCGCGGCCGCGGAGGATGGGGACGCCGAGGCCGGAGAAAAAATTGCCGGAAACCATATCGCCCTCGGCCTGTTCCGGGATGCGGCCAATGCGGACACCGAGCTTGCCGCCGGAGAGAAGGCCGACAGCCATGAGGTCGCTGAGGGCTCCATTGGGCGGCTGGAGGGCGGTATAGACGGCGTAGGAAAAGGTGTCGTTGGAGTCGATCGTGCCCGCGCCGTTGGGCGCGCCCGAGGTGTTCAGGTAGACGACGCGCTGGGGATCGGCGACGGGGAGAGACTTGAGCAGAACGGCGTTCATGACGCTGAAGACAGCGGTATTGGCGCCGATGCCAAGGGCAAGAGTCAGCACGGCCGTGATCGTGAAGCCGGGAGCCTGGCGCATCGATCGCAAGCCGAAGCGCAGGTCGCGAAGGAGGCGATCGAACCAGATCCAGCGGCCGCGGAGGTAAAAGCTTTCCTGCGCAGCGCGAACGTTGCCGAAGCTGCGGCGGGCCTGGAAGCGAGATTCGTCCGGTGAGACTCCTTCCTGGCGGAGGTCGTCGGCTTCGAGCTCGAGGTGAGCGCGGACTTCTTCAGCGAAGTCGGCTTCAGTGCGGCGGCGGCGGAACATGATCAGACCTCCTCGTTTTGGGGGCCCGCCGCATTGAGAATGCGGGCCATGGCTTCGGTGAGGCGGTTCCACTGCGAGGTTTTCTCAGTGAGCTGGGCTCGCCCTTTGGCGGTGAGCTCGTAGAAGCGCGCGCGCCGGTTGTTTTCGCTCGTGCCCCAGTGGGCGCGAATCCACTTTTTTTCTTCGAGCCGCTGGAGCGCCAGGTAGAGAGAGCCGTGGTCGACGAAGAGCACTTCTTCAGACTGTCGCTGGATGGAGCGCGCAACCCCCTGGCCATGGCACGCGCCGAGCACGAGAGTACGCAGGATGAGCAGGTCGAGGGTGCCCTGCAGGAGGGCGATGCGGTCGTCGCTGGGCATTTGGGTCGGCATTCGACAGGAGTATGAACCTGCTTTGGGTCGGATGTCAACCTAAGGAGCGCGGGCCTCCTGCCTTCCGGCGATTGCCCGCGTGGCTAAGGGATGAAAGCCGGTGGCTCGCGGCTCACAGGCTCTTCCGATACAGCACGCTGCGCCCCACCACTTCATACCCCAGCCCGAGGTGCGCCTCTTCCGAAAGCGCATTGTCGCTCAGCGAATCCGACGCCATTTCCCGGCAGCCCAGTCCGCGCGCCCAGTCTTCGGCGGCCGCCACCAGCAGACGCCCCACGCCCCGACGTCGCCAAGCCTCCTCCACGAACCAGCCCTCGATGTACCCCACCGGATGCGACACATCGCAGCAGTCCGCATGGGAGCGCTGCCCCACCTGGAGAAAACCCACCAGTCGTCCGTCTGGCGCCTCGGCCACGAAGTGAACCAGGGGCAACGTCGAAGGATTCCGCCCTGCCAGAATCCCAGCCAGTTCCTCGCGATGCTCCTCGCGCGGCGACTCCGGCCACAGCGCGAAATAGTGATCAGCCAGGCGCTCGAGATCGGACGGGTCTGCGGTTCGGATCAGCATCTTTTCAGCGTACAGCCCCATTTCGGTCCCTGCTGTTCGTTCGTGTGACCGGGGGCACAGCCCGTCACCCCACCTCCCGCCTAGTCTGAAACGTCGCCGAACGGAGAGCGATGGCAACAGTCGTCGAGCCGCCAATACTCGTCACCGGCGCGGGTGCGCACCCGTCCTCGCCGACGTCTGCCGCAGCCGCAGCCGTTCCTGCCTCCAACCCCTGGGTCGTCGCCATCTCCGTTATGCTGGCCACCTTTATGGAGGTCCTCGACACCTCCATTGCCTCGGTCGCGCTCCCCTACATCGCCGGCACGCTCGCGGCATCCAATTCCGAAGCCACCTGGGTCCTGACCAGCTACCTCATCGCCAACGCGGTCGTCCTGCCGGCGAGCAACTGGTTCTCGCTTCGCTTCGGACGCAAGCGCTTCCTGATCAGCTGCGTCTGCCTCTTCACCGTCGCTTCCTTCTGGTGCGGAGCGGCCCCCTCTCTTGGAATGCTTCTCCTCGCCCGCGTTTTGCAGGGAGCCGGCGGCGGGGCGCTGCAACCCCTTTCCCAGGCCATCCTTCTCGAAAGCTTCCCACCCCGAAAGCGCGCCGCGGCCATGGCCGTCTTCGGCTTCGGCGTGGTCGTTGCGCCCGTGATCGGGCCCACCCTTGGCGGCTGGCTTACGGATTCTTTCAGCTGGCGCTACGCCTTCTACATCAACATTCCCATCGGCGTGCTGGCGGTCTTCATGATCAGCCGCTTCGTCCACGATCCGCCCTATATCCGCCGCTCCAATGCCGGAGCCTTCGACAATCTTGGCTTCGGCCTTCTCTGCCTCTGGAGCGGCTGCCTGCAGATCATCCTGGACAAAGGCCAGGAGGTCGACTGGTTCAGCGCTCCGTGGCTGCGCTGGGCCACGCTGATTCTGATCGTTTCCCTTATCTGGTTCATCCGGCACGAGTGGACGAGCAAGAACCCCCTGGTCGATCTCCACATCCTTGCCCGGAATCGCAATTTCCTCACCGGCTGTTTACTCATCTTCATGCTCGGCTTCGCCATCTACATCACCATCGCGATGATGCCGCTCTTCTATCAGGAAGTGCTGGGCTACACCGCGCTCACCGCCGGCATCGTGGTCGCGCCGCGCGGCCTGGGCTCAATGCTTGGCCTGCCGCTCATGGGTTTCATCAGCCATCGAATCGATAACCGCTGGCTCATCACGATCGGGTTTACCGGCTTCGGCCTGCTCTCCATCTGGTTCTCGCTCATCAACACCGGCATCGGTCCGACCACGATGCTGCTCCCCATCATCCTCACCGGATTCGCCCTTAGCTTTGTCTTTGTCCCCATCGGCAACATGGCCACCATCACACTCACCAACGAGCAGATGGGCAACGCCACCGGCATTTTCAATCTGCTGCGCAACATTGGCGGCTCCATCGGGATATCGCTCGCCTCCACCGTGCTCATCCGCCGCATGGCGCTCCACCAGACCCGCATCTCCGGCCGTGTGCCGCTCACCGGCGTCTGGTTCCAGCAGCGCATGGAAGCGATGGCCGCGTACTTCGCGCACCAACTCGGCCCCGCCCAGGGCCATCCGGCCGCAGTCGCCGCCATGTACATGCAGCTCCAGCGCCAGGCTCTGCTCTGGGGGTTTGTCGACGTTTTCCGCTGGACCGCGGCGGTCTGTTTCGCTGCCGGACTGATGGTCTGGTTCTTCCGCCGTATCAGCCACGCCGATGACGGCAGCGTGATGATCCACTGAGGAACAGGTGTTCAGTGGTCATCGTTCAGTTGCAGGAACAACCGCGCCAGCGTTTCCACCCCTAACTCCTCCGCGCGCGCCTGCACGCTCACCCCGCGCTTCTCCAGCGCCGCCGTTACCTTCCCCGCCTCAAACCCCGCGTTCCGCAGATTCTTTGCCAGCATCTTCCGCTTTTGCGCAAAGCAGCTCCGCACGAAGCGAAGAAAACCCTCGGGCTCCACTCCCAGTTCGCCAAACCGCGGAGCCATCGTGAGCCGCAATACCGTCGAATGCACCTGCGGTGGTGGCGAGAACGCTCCCGGCGGCAGCGTTAACAGCTTCTCCACCCGCGCGTACATTTGTGCCGTCACTGTCAGCACGCCGTAGTCGCGGGTCCCCGGCGCCGCCGCGATCCGATCCGCCACCTCACGCTGCACCATGATGACCGCGCGCTCGATGTCCCCCGCATACCGGAACAGCCGCAGCAAAATCTCCGACGTGATGGAATAGGGCAGATTCCCCACCACCAGCAGCTTCTCGTCCTCCCCGGCCCGCAGCGCCGTGAAGTCCGTCTCCAGTACATCTCCCTCAAGAATCGAAACCGACTCGCGCTCCGCAAACTCCGCTCGCAGCCGCGGGGCCAGCTCGCGATCCAGTTCCACCGCCACCAGCCGTCCTGCCCGCGCCGCCAGCAGCGCCGTGATTGCCCCGCGCCCCGGCCCGATCTCCACCACCGTCCGCGCCGACAAATCCCCCAGCGCATCCACAATCGCGGCCTGTGCCGTCGCGCTTACCAGAAAATTCTGCCCCAGTTTGGGCCTTTGCCTTCGCTCGTGCATCCTTATTGATTGTGGCATCCGCCAACGCCGATCGCTTCCAGCTTCCCGCCAGCCGTTACCGGCTGATTTAGACTCACCTTTGGTTCACAACTCCGCCGCACTGCCAGGAGCCTCTCGCATGCAGATCGTCTACGCCGCCCCCGAATGCGCACCCTGGGCCAGAACCGGCGGCCTCGGCGAAGTCGTCCGTGCCCTCCCGCGCCAGATCGCCGCGCTCGGCCACAAGGTTTCCGTCTTTATCCCCTACTACCGCCAGGTGCGTGAATTCGCCAGCGCGCAGTCCTCCGAAAAGAACTACGTCGTCCGCAGCATCACCATACCGTTCCTCGGCTACAGCCGCTTCGCTTCTATCCTCGACGGTGGGGTTCACGACGGCGTGCAGATGTACTTCGTCGACTGCCCGGAGCTCTTCGATCGCGAATTCCTCTACGGCACGCCCTCTGGTGAGTACCAGGATAATTGGGAGCGCTACGCCCTCTTCTGCCGCGCGGTCGTGGAAGCCACCAAAGTCCTCGGCGCACCCGATGTGTACCACGTGCACGACTGGCAGACCGCGCTGATCCCTGTCTATCTCCGCACCCTCTACTACTTCGATCCCGTCCTCCGCAATCGCGGCACGGTGCTCACCTGCCACAATGCCGGCTACCAGGGTCGCTGGCCCGCCGCCACCCTGGAGCGTCTTCTTTTTCCCTGGAGCATCTTCGACTCGGACCACGCCGAGTTCTACGGCCAGTTCAACTACCTCAAGGCCGGCCTGATCTACGCCGACCGCCTCACGACTGTCAGTCCCCGCTACGCCGAGGAGATTCAGACCCACGAATACGGCCAGCAGCTCGACGGCGTCTTTCGCTATCGCGCCCCGGACCTCCGCGGCATCCTCAACGGCCTCGATTACAACGATTGGAATCCTGCCCACGACGGCAACATCGCCGCGCACTATAACCCCGAAAATCTTGAGGGCCGAAGCGTGTGCCGCCGCGACCTTCTCCACGCCTTCGGCGCCGGTCCAGTGGACGACTCCACCGCCGTCCTCGGGATGGTCACCCGCCTCACCACCCAGAAGGGCATCGACGCCCTTGCTCAGATCGCCGAGCCCCTCGCGCGCGAGAACGTCGTGCTGGTCGCGCTCGGCACCGGCGAGGAGTACTACGAGAACCTGATGCGCTCGCTTGCCGCCAAATACCCCGGCAAGATTTACACCCGCATCGGCTACGACGTGATGCTCGCGCATAAGGTCGAAGCCGGCTCCGACATCTTCCTCATGCCTTCGCGCTACGAGCCCTGCGGACTCGGCCAGCTCTGCGCTCTGAAGTACGGTGCCGTCCCTGTCGTTCGCGCGACCGGTGGCCTCGACTCCACGATTGAAGAGTGGAACCCGGAGACCGGGTCCGGCAACGGGTTCAAGTTTCAGGGCCTCGGCCCCGATGAATTTCTGGCTGCCATCCAACGTGCTCTCGCCGTTTTCCGCGACGACAGGAACGCGTGGCACACCCTGATGCACAACGGCATGACCGCGGACCACTCCTGGACTCAGCCGGCCCAGGAATACGTGCGGATCTACGAGCAGGTCGTTACCAGCAGGAACTAGACCCGCTTCAGCCGCCGATCTTTTCGGTCAGCTCGACCCACCGTTCATACACGGCATGATGGTCCGCCCTCGCCCGTTCCAGTTCCTCCAGAACCGCCGTGAGGGCCGCAGGATCGGTGACGACTTCCGGCGCTTCGACTCGCTCTTCAGCCGCGCGCAGTCGCGCATCCGCCTCTTCAATCCGCGCTTCGATCGCATCGAACTCGCGCTGCTCCAGGTAGGAAAGCTTCTTCCTGGCCGTCGGTGGAGCCACTGTGCCAGTTAAGGCGGCCACGGGAGCAGATTCTTCGGCGGAGCGGGCGCGGACCTGCTCGTCTCGCCACGCTTCCCACTGTAAATAGTCCGCGAAGAGACCGGAGTTCCCCAGACCATCCAGGCCCAGAACCGCATTCGTGACCCGATCCAGCAGATAGCGATCGTGCGTGACCAGAACCAGCGCGCCTGGAAACTCCAGCAGAGACTCCTCCAGAATCTCGAGCGTCGGAATGTCCAGATCGTTGGTCGGCTCGTCGAGGATCAGTACGTCGGCCGGCTGCAGCATGAGCCGCGCGATCAGCACGCGCGCTCGCTCGCCGCCGCTCAGCCGCTCCACTGGCTGGTTGAGCTGTTCGCTGGTGAAGAGGAATCGCGAGGCATAGCTGGCCACGTGCACGACGCGGTCCTGATAGACAACTGAATCTGAATCCGGCGCCAGCGCGCGCCGCAGCATCAGCGACGTATCCAACTCGCGCATCTGCGAGAAGTAGACGATGCGCAGCCCCGGAGCACGCCGGATGGAACCCACGCTCAGTGGGATCTCGCCTGTGATTGCGCGCAAAAGCGTCGTCTTACCCGATCCGTTCGCGCCTGCCAGACCCAGCTTCAGTCCGTTCATCAGCGTGACGTTGACGTCGTGCAAAATCTCACGCTCTCCCAGAGTCACCGCTGCGTTTTCGACTTCAATCAGCCGCCTGGTCTGGCGTCCTGTCGTATCGAAGGCGATGCCGGCCGTCGCCGTTCGCGAGCGCGACTCGGAGTCGCGCAACTCCGCAATCAGGGAATTGGCATTGTCGATACGCGCTTTCGCTTTGGTCGCGCGCGCCTTCGGGCCTCGCCGCAGCCACTCCATCTCCACACGCACGCGATTGCGGAGGCTCTCCTGCGCGCGCTGCTGCCACTCGGCCCATGCCTCGCGCTCTTCGAGGAACCTGGAGTAGCTTCCCTTCACGCGCAACAGCCCGTCGGAGTAAATCCTGTTCAGCTCTACAACTTCCGACGCCACGTTCTCCAGAAAGTACCGGTCGTGCGTCACCACCACATAAGCGAATTTGCCGGCGTTTAGCAGCCCTTCGAGCCACTCGATCCCTTCCACGTCAAGATGGTTCGTCGGCTCATCGAGCAGAAGAACCTCCGGCCCGCTGACCAGCGCTTCGGCAATCGCCAACCGTTTGCGCCAGCCGCCGCTCAGGCTTGCCGCCTCGTGCCCCATGCCCGGATTGCCCGGGACGCCATCCTCGGTGAACCCGGCGCGGCCCAGTGTTTCGCGCAGGCGCTGCTCGCGATCCGCCGCTGGAACCCCTGCCCGCTCCAGCGCCACCTCAACAATCTGGCGAACCGTCACCACCGGCGCGTAGTCCGAGATCTGGTGGACATAGCCGATGCGGGCTCGCTTGCGGAACGAGACTTCTCCCGCGTCCGTTTCCTGCTCAGCGCCAAGAATCGCCAGCAGCGTCGATTTACCGGCGCCGTTGGGCCCGATCAGCCCTATGCGGTCGCCGTCGTGCACCGCAAACGTGATGCCGTCGAACAACGGCGTTGCGCCGAAGCGTTTCGAGATATTTTGTGCGATCAGAATCGGCGCCATGTCCCCAGTTTACTGAGGACATCGCAGGCCGCATCCCATCTGCGGCGGCTCGGTGCTGCTGTATAGTCTTCTGCTGAGAAGGCGTTCACCGTCACGCCTGCCCGCCACGCCAGGAGGTTCCATGCGCCGTCTCTATCTTTCCGCTCTCCTCATCGCGCTTGCCTCCACCGCCGCCGCCCAGAATCCGGTCCGGCTTTCGATTGACGCCTCGAGACCCGGACCCAAAATCGACCGCCACATCTTCGGGCAGTTCGCCGAAAATCTCGGCTACGGCAACCACGAAGGCATCTGGGTCGGCCCCGGCTCCTCCATCCCCAACACCCGTGGCATCCGCACCGACGTCGTCAACGCTCTCCGCGCCCTCAAGGTCCCTGACGTTCGCTGGCCCGGCGGCTGCTACGCCGATCAGTATCACTGGCGCTGGGGCGTCGGTCCCCATCGCACCGCCACCATCAACTCCGCCTGGGGCAATGTCATCGAGCCCAACGACTTCGGTACCGATGAGTTCATGGACTTCATCCACCAGATCGGCAGCGAAGCGTACATCTCGGTCAACGTCGGCTCCGGCACGGTGAAGGAAGCCGCCGACTGGCTCGACTACATGACCGACGCGCAGCCTACCACACTTGCCAAAGAGCGCGCCGCGAACGGCCATCCCGAGCCCTATCAGGTGGCCATGATGGGCATCGGCAACGAAAGCTGGGACTGCGGCGGCGCCATGACGCCTGACTTCTACGTCGACCAGATGAAGCTCTACGCCCGCTTCGTCCGCAACATGAACCCGGCGCAGGCCCCGGCTCCAACCCCAGGCGCCCCCGATCACCACATGCTCAACATCGCCGTCGGCCCCGGCACCCCGGACACCGCATGGACCGAGGCGGTGATGAAAGCCTGGAAGCAGCACACGTGGTCCTGGGACATCGACGGCATGTCGCTCCACTGGTACACCACGCCGGGATGGCCGCCCGCATCCCCGTCCACGAACTTCGGTCTCGACCAGTACGCCAAAATGCTTCACCTCACTCTCTTCATGAACGACCTCCTCCACAAGCAGGAAGCCGTCATGGATCAGTACGACCCGCAGAAGAAAGTCGCACTCGCGGTGGATGAGTGGGGCGACTGGCTCGCGCCTTTGCCCGGCTCCAACCCCAGCTTCCTCATGCAGCAGAACAGCCTGCGCGACGCCATCCTGGCCTCGCTCAACCTGAACATCTTCGCCCGCCACGCCGACCGGGTGCACATGGCCAACATCGCGCAGATGGTCAACGTGCTTCAGGCCATGATCCTCACCGACAAGGCCAGGATGGTTCTCACTCCCACCTATTACGTGTTCAAGATGTACATCCCCTTCCAGGACGCGACTTTTTTGCCCGTGAGCTTCGACGCCGGCACGTACTCGCAAGGCGACATCACGCTTCCCCGCATCGACGCCATTGCCGCGAAGGACGCGTCCGGGAATCTGGTTGTTGAACTCACCAACCTCAACCCCGAGAAGCCTGTCTCGATCAACGCCGCCATCGCCGGTTTCGCCGTGAAATCGGCAGCGGGCGAAACCCTGACGGCGCCCGAAGTCGACAGCATCAACACCTTCGACCAACCTGACATGGTGATGCCGAAGGCGGTCTTCGCCAATGTCACAAATGGCAACCTCAGCATCACCCTCGCCCCAAAGTCAGT
The DNA here is from genome assembly GCA_963796895.1 of uncultured Acidobacteriaceae bacterium. Lineage (GTDB taxonomy): Bacteria > Acidobacteriota > Terriglobia > Terriglobales > Acidobacteriaceae > Palsa-343. The sequence goes on along the minus strand of CAWCNN010000004.1, from coordinate 275,561 downwards.
GACGGTGCTGACGCTGCAGAAGTGACACTCTCAGCGATCGGGCAGGCAGACGCCGGGTGGTTATGGGCACTGTGCCCTTCCTGCTGTTATAGTGCCGTCTTCATGACTGCCATCCTGGTCTCTTCCAAACCACTTCTGCTCTTCTTGATTCTCCCCCGCCCGGTCCTCGCGTCGGACACCATCGGGGGCGCCGTCTTCGCTATCGGCCTCGTCGTGCTGTTCGTGCGGGGGGAATGGCTTCGCGCACGCGGCCTCGACAAGCTCATCCCGTTAGGCCCCGTCTTCTACGCGGCGCCTATTGCCGCCTTTGGTGCCGAGCACTTCATGCTGAGCCGCGCGATCGCCTCCATCGTGCCGGCGTGGCTTCCATGGCATCTGTTCTGGACGTACCTGGTCGGCACCTGCCTGATCGCTGCCGGCCTGAGCCTTGCGACCGGCATCCAGGCGCGCCTCGCCGCCTGCCTGCTCGCCCTTCTGTTCTTCCTCTTCGTGGCGCTGATGGACGCGCCCGGCTGGGTCCACCGACCCACCGATCGCTTCGCCACCGCGCTTCTGCTGCGCGAGCTCTCCTTCGGCTGCGGTGCTCTCGGGCTGGCCGTGAGCCTCGGGCTCGGGGAGCGGCGGGGGGCCCGCCTGCTGGCCATCGGGGCGCGCTGTGTCATGGCCATCGCGATTTGTTTCTATGGTGTAGAGCAATTTATTCATGCAGACCATGTACCCGGCATTCCCCTGGAACTGGTCACCCCTACATGGATCCCCGGCCACATCTTCTGGACCTGGCTCACGGCCGTGGTCTACGTGATCGCGGGCCCGCTGCTGCTCATCGGCTGGAAGTCGCGCGCTGTCGCAACCGTTGTGGGGCTCATGGTGCTCCTCGGCGTCCTCGCCGTCTACCTGCCGATGGGAATCGTCCAGCGCGCGAGCCTCGAAATGGGTGTGAATTATCCGATGGACACGCTGATGTTCTGTGGAGCCGTCCTGATGCTCGCGGCGGCGATGCCGCGGGACGGTTTGCAGCGGGCGGCGTGAACTGGGTTCAGGCTGATATTGCGCCGGGCGTTATCGCCGGGATTCGCGATGAGCGTGAACTCCTGAAAGGCCGGGAAAAGGCCGGCCCCTTCCCGGATCGCCGAAGGCCGGTGTTTTCACGGTGAAAAGTCGGAGCGAGGGTAGCGTTTCTTTTAGAAAAGTCGCGTCACGATAGATTTTTGGAGTTTTTCAGACACAAGAAAGGGGCCGCCAACATTCCCGTCCCCAGATCAGGAGAGGCAGCCCCTTATTTGTTTACAACTACGAATGAATTGAGGATGCCAGAGGCTGGGCTGCAAGGCTGTGACGGCCGTCACAGGTGTTTGGGGGGCTCGGGTCCGGAATCCAGGATCTGAGCCGGGAGCAGGGGGCCCGGTCTCCAGGGGGGCAATGGCATAGACCACGCTGCACTGACAATGGCTCGCCACCTCCACGGGTGGTCCCGTAAAGGATGTGTTTCTCGTGGCCCGGGTGAGAATGCATCGCAATCCTCTTCAGAGACGGATGAGGACGAAAAGCAGGGTCTTCGCTCCCCATGGGCCAGCGATGCCTGTCGGAAAGCAATGCCCACGTCGCGAGGGTCCGCGGCGTGGGCATTTTCTTTTCCAAAAGCCACCCTACTGAACGGCGTGGGGCTTAATCAGTTCGTCAAGGTAATCGGGTTTGGAGTCGTCGCGGGTGAGATGAGGAAAGCGGATGCCATCGTGGTACTCGATGTTGGCGGTGTGGATGTAGTCGTCGTCAACATAAGTCAAGGCAATCGGTTCTTTCGAATCTTTGGCCGCTTTGATGGCGTCTTCGAGTAAGTCGTGGGTATACAGGCGGCCGTCGACGCCGATGACCTTCATCGCTGAGCTGATGCCGGCCTTGTACGCCGGGCTCCCGACGATGGAGTCGGTGACCACCCCTTCCGGGTTCAGCTGGAGGCCGATGGAGTAGGCGTCGCCGGCGCCGCCCCGCCGTCCGGGCAAACCGATCGGCTTGTCGTTATAGGTGAGGCTCCAGCCGCCTCTCTCGATGCCGCCGGTCGGAGTTGCGGCGGATTTGGAGTCGAGGTGCTGATGAAGAAAGCCGGCCCAGTCGTAGGGGGCGACGGAGTTGAGGGTGGCGACGAGCTGGTCGAAGGTGTACGTTTTGACCTCGGGACCGTTGTTGGGGCCGCCATGGAAGATGTGGCAGAAGTCATCGATGGATTTCTGGCCATTGGTGACCTGATGGATGATGTCGGCGGCTTCGAGCCACATGAGGTCGCCCTCGTCGTAGTAGTCGACGCCGCGACGCCAGTTCATCCAGCCACGCAGGCCGCCGCCGGGCCCGCCCATGGGCTCGCCCGTAGCGGTATCGACGAGAGGACGCCAGGTGCGGCCCGGGCGGCCGGGACCGAGCGAGGCGGCGATGGAGGCGAGGTACTCGCGGTATTGCTCAGGGGTCCAGAGGCCGGAACGCGCGGCGAGCATGGGGCCGAGATAGTCAGTGAGGCCTTCATAGCCCCAGAGCATGTCCGTCTCCATGGGCTTTTCGAAGTCGGGGGTGGTGAGGTCGGCGGGACGGCGGAATTTGCCGTTCCATGAGTGCACGAACTCGTGGGGCAGGAGCGACCCAACCATGAAGGCTCCGCCGGGCTCGAGGAAGACCCGCTCAGGAAGGCGGCTGTCGTTCGACTCGTGGTGTTCCAGGCCGAAGTGCGCGACGTGATCGCTCAGAGCAAGGAGGAAGTGGTAGTCGCGATAGTGGCGTGTGCCGAACAGAACGCCGGATTCCGCGACGACATTGGTGAGGCCTTTCTGGATGGCGGGCGGGATGGCAAGGGCGGCTTCGCTGTCGGCGGCGAGATCGAGCTCGTGATGGATCTTTTCACCGGGGGGCGTGAGGTCGACCACGCGGTAGTACTGGCCTTCGATCACGGGTGAATCGACGAGCAGATCGAAGGAGATGGGTTTGAATGTGACGCGGTTGCCGGATTCGTGCTCGACGGGCAGCGAGGTGCCGAAGCCCCAGCCCTCAGGGCGGATGAGCGTGGCGTCATAGGTGAGGTCGTGCGACGGCGTGCCGGCCGGGTAGAGGGCGACTTCGTTCCATTCGAGAACGAGGAGCTTGTCGGACGCCGAGTAGCCTTCGGCCTCAATGTAGTCGAAGTTGGCGTCGATGTGGGAGACACCGCTGGGGACATCGAGGTGGAAGGTGTAGACGTCGAGGAGGTCACGCTGCCAGGGAATGTCTTTCCCGTCCGCCATGAAGTGCAGGCCGGCAACCGCGGAGATGGGGCCATCGGGTCCGTGCTCGCCGGGAAGCCATTTGGGGTAATAGAGGGTGAGCGGGCCGGGCGGCGCGGGGATCACTTCGTGGACGTGAAGGATATGTTCCGGGGAGTGCGTCGTGTCGACGGTGAGGTCGATGGGCGATTGCGCAAACGCGGGAAGAGCGAAGCAGAGGGCAACGGCAGGTAGGAGAAGGCGATTCATGCGTGCTCCGGCGAAGATTTTGGTGTGGAGGAAATGATACAGAACCAGGCCTTCAGCATCGGTGTGCACCATTCAGAGGCAATCGCGTTGCGCGCCGGTCGTATTCATTTTCGTTGTGGCTCAGGGTGTTGAAGGTGTGGACGAGGCGAGCAGGGATTTGAGGTCACCGGCGAGTGCCGCATCGGCGTCGGCAATGTTCTTGCGCCAGGTGCCCTTGAGGTTGGCAGGGCGGACCGGCTGCGTCAGCGTCCAGAGGGGAAAATGGGTTTTGGCGTCGAGGATCGTAAGTTCGGTCTGAAACTGCCAGGTGGTGTTGGCGGCGATCCGCTGGAAGGCCCAGATTCGATGATCACCGACGTTGGTTATCGGTGCGGTGAAGCGAATGGTCAGGACCAGGTCGGCGTCGGCAGGCGAAGAGACCAGCTGATAGTTGCCCCAGCTTTTGACCGCGTCGTAGAGAGAGTCGTAGGCGTAGGTGCCGTTCAGCCCAAGTTCTTCGAAGGCCTGGAGGGAAAAGGCGTCCATGCCGCCGTTGGCGATGAAGATTTTCTGAGCGGACGTGATGGCGGCGGGGACGGGTCCGCGAGGCGGGGTTGTGGGCTCGGCATAGAGGAGGGGAAACAGCAGCGCGAAGGCAGCAGGAAGCAAAGTGGTGCGGAGAGTGCGAGACACGGCGGGACTCCGTTTCTGTGCGGTGAAAAAGCCCACATCGGGGACGTGGAGAGTGAGAGAAAAGACCCCTGGAAGCAGCCCCTGGCTGCGACAAAAGCCATGGGAGTGGTACATCGTCTTCCCACCCCGTGGCGCCCGAAACCCGGCGCAAGAGAGGATGGGGCACCCGGCGAGCAAGCGGTTAGCGAGAGGCTCTTCGCCAGGAGCTTTGAGCGAAATACTCCTGGCGGACCAGCCGGCAGGATAATCCCAGCAGAAACGAGTGACAGAACAAACGAACTCCGCGTCGCGTTTTGCTCAACGTCTCTCGCTAACCGTCTTTGGCGGATCGTCTTTCGCTAAACGCCTTTCGCCCGTTGCCAACCGTTCACCGCTGAACCTCAGTGGATGCGGACGTCGCCGGAGCCGGTTTCGACGCGCACGGTCGGGCCTCCGCCATTGATGTCGCCCTGGATGTGATGACGCTCGATCGAGCCGTGCATGCTGATGGGCGGATCGCTGTGGACGGAACCGGAGCCCGTGCTGGCGTCCAGTGAGAAGTGCGCGCCGCCGACATTCAGCGTGACGGAGCCGGATCCCGTTTCGACCTTCCAGTCCGAGCTGGGATTGCCACCGATCTCGACATCCCCGGACCCGGTTTGCGCATAGAGGGCACCGGAGACTCCCTGCAAATGAATGCTGCCGCTGCCGGTCGTGGCTTTCACGTCATTCGCCGACTGCAGTCCGGCGCGGATGTCGCCCGAGCCGGTCTGGAGGATGACGCGGCCGCTGAAGCCGCTGGCTTCAATCGTTCCCGAACCGGTGTTGGCCTTCAGCGGGCCCCCCAGATCCTGCAGATGCAGATCGCCGGAGCCGGAACTGGCCTCGAGCTGTGTGCCCTTGGGGGCGGTGACGTCATAGTCGATCGAGACGTTGCGGATCCAGTCCGAATGACGGCCAATCGTGATGATGTTGCCGGACTGATCGATCGGAGGATGATCGATGACCTGTTTGACGCGATCGTCGGAGGATGCGCCGAAGCCCCAGCCGTTCGCGTGGACGTGGCCGACAATGTGGACTTCACTGGACGAGCCAGGCGTGACGTGGATATAGCCGGAGCCGGTGCCCACGGTGAGCATCACCTGGCCGTTGACGTGAAGCGTCTTGTCGAAGGTGCCGTCGGTGGCCAGTGCAGCAGCCGGAACAAGAGCGGCGACCGCGGCAGCAAGGATCGTGTTGCGCACTGCAGGATGCATGGAGAACCTCCTGAAAACAGGGAGTAGGGAATAGGGAACAGCGAATTGCGAACCGGTAGCCTCTGGGCTGCGGCCAGGGAGCAGACAGGGGTCACCCGGGGACTCGCGGTTACTGTTGCAGGACAACGGGGTCTCCTTCTTTGAGGCCGGCGAGGATCTCGGTGCGGGTGCCATTGGAGATGCCGGCGGTGACGGGAATCTTCTTCTGCCCGTCTTTGGATTTAGGATCGGGCACCCAGACGAAGGCGTTTTTATCGTTGTCCCAGGTCATCGCCTGCTCGGGCACGCTCAGCGCGTGGTGATGCTCGGTGACCAGGATTTCCGCGTTTGCCGTCATCAGGGCTTTCAGCTCGCCGGTGGGGTTGTCGATGGAAACGCGTACCTCAAAGGTTGTGACGTTGTCCTTCTCGACGCCGAGCGGGGAGATCTTGGTGACCTTGCCGTCGAATACCTTGTTGGGGAAAGACTGCACGTGGATGCGCGCGAGCTGGCCCAGATAGACGTTGCCGATGTCGGCTTCATCGACCTTTCCGTCGACGTAAACCTGGTGAATGTCCCCGATGGTCATAACCTGGGTGGCGGTTGATCCGAGAACAAGGATGGAACTGACCGCGTCGCCGACCTCGACATCGCGCGAGAGGACCATGCCGTCGATGGGGGCGACCAGCGTGGTGTAGCTGAGCTGCTCGTTGAGCTGATCGAGCGATGCCTGGGCCTGCTGGACCTGTGCCTGCGCCTGGCGGAGTTTCGCCTGGTCCACACCGATCTGGGCGATGGCAGCGTCGCGCTTGTTCTTCTGGGCGAGGTAGTCCCGCTGAGCGTTGTCGAGGGCCTGCTGCGATACGATGCCGTCCTTCAGCATCTTGAGATTGCGTTGGTACGTCTCCTGATACATGGGCAGGTCAGGGGCTTCGGCGTTGACCCTATCCTGCGCGATGTTGGCGGTGAAGGTGGTGACGTTGGCCTGGGCGGCGGCGAGGGTGGCGCGCTGCGCCGCAACCTGGGCGAGGACCTCCTGCTGATCGAGCTGCGCGAGCACCTCACCCTTGTGCACCACTTGATTGATGTCGACGTAGAGCTTTTCGACCAGGCCGGAGGCTTTCGATTTCAGCTCGACTTTGGTAATGGGCTGGATGGGGCCGGTGGCGACGACGGATTTAGCGATGTCGCCGCGGGTGACTTTGGCCAGGCGGGCGGCGGGTATGCTGGTGCCACCGGCACGCAGCGCAAAGGCGGTGACGGCGAGGACGACGACCACCAGGGCGACGAGGCCGCCCCACAGCCACATACGGTTCTTGCGCTTGCCGTTGCGATTCACTTCCGGCTTCCTCCCCAGCGAGTCTCATGGACCGGTTGCGGATGAGACGGGCGAAGGTTGTCGTCCGTAATCCAGCTCGCAGAACCGGGGCCATGAGACTCGTTACCGGGCTGCGGTAAGGGTTACGCAGGCGGGGGGATGTTGGTTCCGTGAAGCCTGAAGACAAGCTACAGGCTACAGGGAACGAGGAGCGGAGCGCGTTAGCGCGTCAGTTTGGGGGTCGCGTCGAGGCCGAATCGCTTTGTCATCTCGGCATGCAGAAAGCCGCGGCCGGGGCGGTAAGGCTGGACCCATTCGCCATCGATTACGAACTGGGGAATGGCGCGCTTGCCGACGTGCGCCAGGACTTCATCGGCGGCGCCGGGCGTTTCCTCGATATCAATCTCGGTGTAGGGGATGTGGTGGGAGTCGAGGAAGCGCTTGGCCTCGCGACAATCGCGGCACCACGGAGCTGAATAGACGAGGACCCGCATCGCTGTTCATCGTATCGCAACATCCGCGACGATTAGAGTGATGCGAGTCACACGGAAGGGGCAGCCCGGCAGCTGGGAGCCCGAACCTGGGAGCCCGAACCTGGGAGCCTGGAGCCGGTCAATTGTTGCCGAGCCTAAAGACGACGTCGATGGTGGTTTCCACCTCAACGGGCTCGCCGTTGAGGGTCCAGGGACGGTAACGCGCCTGACGGATCGCGTCGACCGCGGCCTGGACGAGCATCGGCGGACCGCTGACCACGCGGAGGCTCCCAATGCGCCCCTCTGTGGAGATGACGGCCGAGACCACCACCGTTCCCTGAATATGCGCCTGCTGGGCAATGGCCGGGTAGTGCGGCTGGATGGGGACGATGAGTTGTCCGGCGGCCACACCTTCTGAGACATGGATCGGGCCGGTGGGCCTGGCGGGATGAACGCGCGCAGCCGGCGGCGGCGTGCCCAGCCCGAGCGGGAGAACTCCTGGGCCGGAGGTCGAGTTGAACGCGCTGGAGGGAAGAGTTCCTGGGGGCGCCGTGTCGACGACGTGGGTGATACGCGTTGGGATCGTAGAAGGAGCGTGGATGGTGTTGTCGATCAGTTCGGTCGGGCGCGTAGACGCGATGGCGTGCTGCGGCTCAACGACAGGCTGGGCGGGCGGCGGTGGCGGAGCGATGAGCGCGACGGTGAGGAATTTGCGCGGCAGGGCGTTGGGGTAGAGGTAAGGGATGAGCATCAGGACGGCGACGAACGCGGTCTGCAGCACGAGCGAACCGGCGGCGTAGCGCGGGCTGCGCGTGTGGATGCGGATGGCGGATGCAAAGGTGCTGTCTTCGAACATGGGGTTCCCTCCGGGAACGGCGTTCAGCGTTCGGCCTTCGGCGTTCAGGCACGACGGCGCGAGTTGTTCGAGAGAGCGGAGGCGAGAGAGATGCCAGGCCGGTTGTGCTTGGGCGAAATCTCTTGCGGGGATAGACAACGGATGCGCGGGAAGAGTTCCCGGACGGGTCGTCCAGGCAAACGCGCTTCGCGCCACGAAGCAAGTTAGGATGGCGGAATGACGAACGATGTGAGCGCTGCGGAGTTAAAGCGGATGCTGGGGCTGGAGCCGCATCCGCGCGAGGGCGGCTGGTTTCGGCAGACGTGGAAAGCGGAGGAGACGATTCCGCTGGAGGCGTTGCCCTCCGGGCGCTACAACGGACCGAGGTCGGCAGGGACGGCGATCTACTATCTGTTGGAACCCGAGAATTTCTCCGAGATGCACAAACTGGCGTCGGACGAGGTGTTCCATTTCTATCTGGGCGATGCCGTGGAGATGCTGCAACTGTGGCCGGACGGGTCGGGCAAGCGCGTCGTGCTGGGGCACGATGTCGCGAGTGGCCAACTGCTGCAGACCGTCGTGCCGCAGGGCGTGTGGCAGGGGACGCGACTGCTTCCAGGCGGGAAAGTCGCGTTGCTGGGATGCACCGTGAGTCCGGGGTTCGATTACGCCGATTATGCTTCGGGGACGCGGGAGGAACTGACGCGCCGGTGCCCAGATTGGGCCGAGATGATCGCCAAGCTAACCCGGAGCTGAATCACGAACCCGGCACCCATGCATCCACAATCGTCTTCGCCATCTTCGCAATTAGCAGTTCACCAGCGTTATCCGGGGTCCAGCTGGTGTCTTCGTTGTCGTGCGTAAAAGCAGAAATGATGATCGTGCCGTGCTTCGTGTAGACAGCGCCGACGTCGTTGCGGGCGTGGTCGATGGCGCCAGTCTTGTTGGCGATGGCGGAGTCGCCTTCCGTGGTGTCGAGTTTTTCGAGATATCGCGGGATGGCGTTGCGGTCCGACTGCACCTTGAGCATGTGCATGGAGGCGGCACAGAGGTCCTTGTCCGTGGGGATGGCGGTTGAAACCGGGTTCGGCGATGTCGCGGCGTTGTTGGTCGGAGATGGACCGAGTTTGCAGGTGACGAACCGCTCCATGATGGATGCCATCTCGCGGGCTGTGGTCTTGCCAAGGCCGAATTTCGGCTGGTCGGCCGGCTGTGGTCCGCTGGCATCTTTGAAGACCTTTTTATAGAGCCAGGTATTTTTGAGACCGAGCCCGCGCGGCGGTCGATCCGTGAGTTCCGCGTCGATGGTATCGAGGCCGAGATCGTCGATCACGAGGTTCGTGGCCGTGTTGTCGCTCACCGCGATCATGAGGGTGAGCGCATCTTTGAGGGTGAAGGTGTTGGGCGTGTCGAGGAAGAGCAGGACGCCGGAGCCGGGAACCTGGTCGTCATGCGTGAGCATCAGCCGGTCGTCGAAATGCGCCCGGCCGGAGCGGATCTGCTCCAGCGCCGTGTAGAGAATGCCCAGCTTGATGACAGAGGCGGTGGGCACGGGCTCGTCGGCGTCGATGGCTACGGTTTTCCCCGTGGCGAGATCCGTGGCGTAGAGCGCGGCTTTGCCATGGTAGCCGGCGATCTGCGATCGGAGCTGCGCCGTGAGCGCCGTGTCAGGCTGCGCAGAGACGGGGATAGTAGCGGCGAGTGCCAGGAATGAAAGAAGAAACGCGGACAGCGGACGGAGCATGAGGGAAGCGTAGCAGGACCGAGCAAAGCCTCGCGGAGGAGCGCGCTGTTTCGCGGGCGGCGTCTGGGGAAGCAGAGTGCCATTACCGCGGTAATCGGCTTTTCAAGTTATCGAAAGGCGTGACCGGAAGGCTATGGCAGAGCCATTCTTTCCCGCACGGTACGCGCCTATAATCTGTTCAAACTGCGAGCAAACCAACCGGGCGTTGGTGTGTTGCGACCTGGCATTCTGCTGGCGTACGACGCGGGACGCGTCGCGGGCTGCGCGCCTCTCCTGATTCGCTGGGTTGCCTGGCCTCTCGCACGAAGGAGGTCGCAAGTAATGCGAAAGAGTTTCTTTGTTGCATCGGTTCCGGTCGTTCTCCTGGCGCTGCTGACCGGGTGCGGAAATACCAGTAATCCTTCCACGGTCACAACGCCTCCGACGGCGAACAGCGTTCCCGTCTCGTTGACCATGACCGACGATCCACCGGCCGGAGTGGACGTGCTGTTCTTCCAGGTGAGCCTCACCGATGCGACTCTGACCCCCGCGACGGGGTCGCCGGTGTCGCTGCTGAGCAACAACACGCCAATTCAGATTGACGTCACGCAGCTGCAGGCGCTGTCCGCATTTTTGAGCACAGCCAACGTGCCGGCGGGGACGTACAACAGCCTGAGCCTGACGTTTGCCAATCCCCAGCTCGTGATCTTCAACCAGTCCGACACAGCGATCGCGAGCACGTGCAAAGTGGGCACGGTGTGCCAGCTGACCCCGGCGATTGCCTCGGCCACGCAGAGTTTTTCGTCGTCGCCTTTTCCTGTAACGGTGAGCAGCGGATCGCCGCTGGGGCTGTTGGTGGATTTCCGTTTGAACAAAGTTGTGCAGACAGATCTGTCCGTGGATCTGAGCGTGGCGAACGGGGTTTCCGTGAAGACGCTGCCGTCCGTTCCCATGCATCCGGAGTTCGGATACGTAACGGGGCAAGTGGAGACAGTGACGGCGAGTTCGAACCAGTTCACGATGCTGACGAAGTGGGGCCGAACGTTTACGGTGAACACCAGCAGCAGCACGACGTTCAGCAACTTCCCGGCAACCGCGTGCAGCGCGGCGGGGATCGGCTGCGTAGCGCAGGGAGAGATCGTGCGCGTGCACGTGACGGACGTCGCGAGCGCCGGGGTTCTGGACGCGAGCGACGTGAGCTATGTGCAGACGGTGGGCACGCAGACGGTGGAAGGAACGATCATCCAGATCCTTCCCCTTCCGACGCCCGCCGGCGAAGAGGTAGTGAGAATGATCCTGCACCGAGAGCCGATGGCCACCAGCGGGCTGCCGCTGGGCGGAATCGCAACCGTGACGTTTGCCAGCGGCGCGGCGTACTCGATCGACAACAATGGCTTCACGCTGCCTTCAGGCGTGAGCTTTGCCGGAACAGCCGATGTTACGGTTGGGCAGGACGTGCAGGTGGTGGTGCAACCTGGGACGCTGGGATCGACCAACAGCGGACCGAGTGCAGGGATTTGGGGACCGCCGCCTGGGATCAGCTTCACGACCAACAGCGTGGAGCTGGAGCCGAGCCAGGTAACGGCGATGATCACAGCGATTGATTCGGGGAGCCAGAGCTTCTCGCTGGGGATCAACTTCGCGTTCTTCCCATGGCCGACCGTTTCGAGCAATGCCACGGCGACGTTGTTCAATGTGGAGACTACGTCACAGACGACCTATGCCGGGTTCAGCACGGATAGCTTCTCCGGGCTGGCGACGAATGACTGGGCCTCGGTGAGCGGATTCGTGTTCGCGCCGACCGGTTCCGGAAAGCCGCTGCAAATGGTGGCGCAGAAGGTCGTGCAGCGAGCGAATGGGTGGTTCTGAAGGGCAGGGAACAGGGAATGGGGAGTAGGGAATAGGGGAAGAAGCTACTCCCTACTTCCTTCTCCCTTCGTCCTTCTCCCTTCTCCCTGCGTCCTTCTCCCTTCTCCCTGCGTCCTTCTCCCTTCGTCCTTCTCCCTGCCTCTCTAAAACCGGCCGTCTTTGTTTTCGAGGTTCCAGAAGGCGGAGGTGAGGCCGGCGTTGCGGAAGATTTCCTGGGCTTCGGCGACGGTCCACTTATGCCAGTCGGGATTGGCGTGCGAGCCGTACCAGACATTGGCGAGTGCGGCGACCTGATGGAGAGGCACGGCCTCGCCGCGCGGGAGGCTGTGGCGGATGGACCAGCGGGCGATCTCGTCGGCGTTGCGGAAGGGCAGCACCATGGAGCAGTGCTCGTGGACGTTGTCCCAGGCGCGGACGGGGCGAATGGCGAAGTGGACCATGACGCTTTCGAATCCGACAGGCTGGCCGTCGCGGACCGGTACGATGATGGGATCGCACTCGGCTCCGTAGCGCGAGTGGATGCGGACTTCGCCGCCGACCAGCGTAGCCACTCCAAAGGCGCACCAGATGCAGGGCGCCCACCAGCTCCGGCTGCGGCCCTCGATCCAGTTGATGGTGGGAGTGAGCGAGAAGGGGTGAAGGATCCAGGGAGTGGGGCGGTGGGGATGCAGCACCACGCCGTGCTGGTCGGCGAGAGCGCGGAGAAGGTCGTCGATTTCTGCCGGCGTCGCACCGAAGCGCAGAGCGAGTTCGATGTTCGTGGGGCAGGCGCCGTCCCGGACGAGGCCGGAGATGAGTTCGTGGTGGAGGCGGGTGAGGCCTTGCTGGTCGATCATGGCGGTTGGTTCTGTCGCCGAGTGTACGAGGGATCGGGTTGGCGGTACAAATGCGACTCGTGGTGGTGGTCGGCTTTGCGGAACATTCGCGCGTGCGGCGGCTGCGCAATGCAACCGCAGGTTCTTCCGCCTCGCGACGTTCAGCGTCAGAATGACTGCCTTTGGGTAAGTTGCCGTGTAGTCCGCCGTCCGCAAGTTTCAGCTCCACGCGTGAACACCGAAAACAGCGCCTTACCGCGAAGCGTGGAGATGCGCGTCGATTGCGTTCACTCGCTGGGTGGCTTCGGCGAGCGACAGCTTGTCGAAGCTCTGCAGCAGCTGGATTGCATCGATCTTGCGGCCTTCCTGGACGAGGGAGCGGACCGACGTGTCGAAGCCGGACTTCATGGAGTGCGGAATCGCGGGCGTTCCCGCGGGCCGGAGTCTGAGGAACCGCTCGATCCCGTCGCGCACCGACACGACCCGGCTCTCGCCGCAGCTGTAGACGTCGGACATCGGCACCGTGGCCTGCCCGGTGACCAACGCGAGGCGGTAGAGGGTCACGTTGCTGTTCCCGCCCATGGTCGACTGGATGTCGATGCCGCGCACATCAGAAAAAGGGATGGAACCGGTGCGGGTCCAGAGGTAGCGCAGGCGCCTCCAGCGAATGGTTTGCGTTGCGCCGTCGAATGTGAAGGTCGCCCGCCGCAGCCACGGGATGGCAAAGAGCGCGAGAGCGCCTGCGGCCCGAAACATCCGGTGATCATGCTGCGCGATGGCGATGTAAAGGGGAAACAAGGCGCAGGCCGCGAGCACCACGCTGAGCCACATGCTGCTGTCCTGGACGACCAGCTCGGTCTCGGTCTGGCGGACGATCTTCATGCGCGATCAGCGCACCGGTTGCCAACTCCCGGATTGCGCTGACGAGAAGATTGCGTCGATGACCGCCATATTGGCAATGCCCTCTTCGAGGGATACGGGGAGCGGCGTCCCTTCGAGGATCGCGCGGGAAAAGTCGTCGCCCTGCAGGGTGTACTGATCGACGGTGGGGAAGGTTTCGGTCACGATATCTGCGCCGAAAACATCGCCGTTCGAGAGGAAGAGACGGGTGGGCCGGTCGGGCGGGGCATTGAACGGAATCTCGATTTCGATCCGCCCCTTCGTTCCGAAGAAATGCACCCGCTGGTACGGCACCAGTTGCGTGCTGCAGGTGAAAATCGCGTGGCCTCCACGAAACTCCATGAGTGCCGACGTAAGCCGATCCGTTCCCATCTGCGGATCGCGATCGATTAGCCCGCACACCCGCGAAGGCTCCGCCCCGAAGGCGTACCGCGCGGACTGGATGCAGTAGCAGCCGATGTCGTAGAGAGCGCCGCCGCCCGTTTCGGGTTGATTGCGGATGTTGGCCGGATCCGCGTTGAAGTAGCTGAAGTGGGCGGCGACGGACCGGAGAGTGCCGATGCGGCCTTCATCGATCAGAGCGCGGGTGCGGAGCCACTGCGGGTGGGAGCGGATCATGAACGCCTCACCGATGAGGACGCCGGTACGCTGGCGGATGGCGAGGAGGGTCTCGGCCTCGGCGCGGCTCATGGCAATCGGCTTTTCGCACAGAACATGCTTGCCGGCTTCGGCGGCCTTGATGGTCAGGGGAACGTGCAGATGGTTGGGCAGCGGATTATAGATAGCGTCGATGTCGGGGTCCGCGAGAAGTTCTTCGTAGGAGCCATAGGCGGTAGGGATGCCGAGGGCCTTGGCGGTGGCGCGTGCTTTGGCGAGATCGCGCGACGCGATCGCCGCGACGGTGGAGAACCGGCCCTGCTGCATGGCGGGAAGCACTTTTTTGACGCCGATATTGGCCGTGGAAAGGACACCCCAGCGGACTTTGGTAGTCATGGGAAAGATGATAGCGAAGTTGGGAGCCGGGAGGGTGGTTGCAGGGGGTTGCCACCGGCAGCCGCGGCGATGTGGGAAAATATGAGTGTAGTGCGCTCAATTTTAACCTTTACCTCTTGACATTCACAGGGCGGTCCCGGTACCTTAGCAGTCGTAGGGCGAAAGTGCTAAATGGCGGTGGAAGTAGTTGTTCCATCGTTCCGGACCGTAAGCAGGAGGGTCCGGCGGTCGCCCGAACCCAGAGACAGGAAGCCTCAAAGTTTTGTTCTGATCCGCAGCAACGTCGCTGCGGGAAACTCCACGCGGGGGCGACGCGTTTCAACACGCGCGTGCTCCAGGAAACTCTCGAAGGAGAAGCAACGCAATGGCTACAGCAACGGCATCCGCAACGCAGACGTTTACTCCGCTGCACGATCGCATCCTGGTCCGCCGGATCGAGGAGAACGATACGGTGCGCGGCGGCATCATCATCCCCGACACCGCAAAGGAAAAGCCCCAGGAAGGCGAAGTCATCTCCGTGGGCAAGGGCAAGTCGAACGACGAGGGCAAGGTCTTCCCGCTCGATGTGAAGAAGGGCGACCGCATCCTGTTCGGCAAGTATTCCGGCACCGAGATCCGCATCGATGGCGAAGAGTTTCTCATCATGCGCGAAGAAGAAGTTCTGGGCGTCCTCAAAAAGTAGTGCTGGCCGCACGGGCAGACGCGCCTTGCGGCGCATGAGAGCCCGACAACGAGTTAGGTATGGAGCCTACGGCTCCGCAACATCAGGAGACTAAAGCAATGGCAAAGCAAATTCTGCACGGAGAAGATTCCCGCCAGGCGATTCTGCGCGGTGTGAATATTCTGGCCGACGCGGTCAAGGTGACGCTGGGTCCCAAGGGACGCAACGTCGTGATTGAGAAGAAATTCGGCTCCCCCACCATCACCAAGGACGGCGTGACCGTAGCCAAAGAGATCGAGCTGAAGGATGCGCTCGAGAACATGGGCGCACAGATGGTGCGCGAAGTGGCTTCCAAGACCAGCGACGTTGCCGGCGACGGAACCACCACCGCGACCGTGCTGGCGCAAGCCATCTACCGCGAAGGCGTCAAGACCGTCGCGGCCGGTGCGAACCCCATGGCCCTGAAGCGCGGCATCGAGAAGGCCGTTGAAGCCGTCGTCGGCAAGCGTGACGAGGACGGCACCGTCACGGGCGGAGCGCTCTCGAAGTTCTCCAAGCCTGTGACCGGCGACATGATCGCTCAGGTCGGCACCATCTCGGCCAACTCCGACACCACCATCGGCACCATCATTGCCGAGGCGATGAAGAAGGTCGGCAAGGACGGCGTCATCACCGTTGAGGAGTCGAAGACCCTCGAGACCCAGCTGGAAGTCGTGGAAGGCATGCAGTTCGACCGCGGCTATCTGAGCCCGTACTTCGTCACCGATGCGGACCGCATGGAAGCGGCACTGGAAGAGCCCTACATCCTGATCTACGAGAAGAAGATCAGCGCGATGAAGGATCTGCTTCCGCTGCTCGAGCAGGTTGCCCGCAACGGCAAGCCGCTCGTGATCATCGCTGAGGACGTGGACGGCGAGGCGCTGGCCACCCTGGTGGTGAACAAGCTGCGCGGCACGCTGAACGTGGCTGCGGTGAAGGCCCCTGGCTTCGGCGATCGCCGCAAGGCCATGCTGGACGACATCGCCATCCTGACCGGCGGCAAGGCCATCACCGAAGACCTCGGCATCAAGCTCGAGAACATCAAGCTGGAAGACCTCGGCAAGGCCAAGCGCATCACCATCGACAAGGACAACACCACCATCGTCGAGGGTCGTGGCGACTCGAAGGCGATCGAAGGCCGCGTGAAGGAGATTCGCAGCCAGGTCGAGAAGACCACCTCCGACTACGATCGCGAGAAGCTGCAGGAGCGCCTCGCCAAGCTGGTCGGCGGCGTTGCGGTCATCAAGGTGGGCGCGGCAACCGAGACCGAGATGAAGGAGAAGAAGGCTCGCGTCGAGGATGCCATGCACGCAACCCGCGCAGCGGTCGAGGAAGGCATTGTCCCCGGCGGCGGCGTGGCGCTGATTCGCTGCGAGAAGGACGTCCTGGATCTGATCGGCACCTTGCAGGGTGACGAGAAGATCGGCGCCCAGATCGTTCGTCGCGCACTCGAGGAGCCGCTGCGTCAGATCGTCGGCAACGCCGGCGAAGAGGGCGCAGTGGTGGTGGGCAAGATCCTCGAAAGCAAGGATGCTCATTACGGCTACAACGCCCAGACCGGGGTCTTCGAGGACCTGGTGAAGGCGGGCGTCATCGACCCCACCAAGGTCACGCGCACGGCGCTGCAGAACGCAGCCTCGATCGCGGGCCTGATGCTGACCACCGAAGCCATGGTCTCGGAAATTCCGGAACCCAAGCAGGCAGCTCCGGCCGGCGGCCACGGCGGCGGCATGGAAGGCATGTACTAGATTGCAGCTAAGAGCCGGTTAGCTAAGAAGCGGCCAGCGATGACGCGGTTAGCTGCGAACCGGTTAGCGAAAACTACGGGCTCCGTCGAACGACGGAGCCCGTTTTATTTGCCTCGCGTAAGACCTGTCATCCCGAAGCGAGCTCCGTGGGGCCCCATCGAAGATGGGGTAGGCGAGCGAGGGATCTGCGGTTGCTCTTTCCGTCCCATCGCGTGCAGCAGCGGGATGCTCGGCCATCTCTTGTTTTTGAGGCGCGAGGTTATACTCTTTGCACAGAACACAGCCAGCTATTAAGGAGTCGCCATGGCAGGACGCACTTTTCTTCTGCTCGCGATCCTCTCGACTTCCGGTTTGTCGTTCTCCCAGACCAGTGAGCAGAATAAGAAAGATCAGCCCGGCCAGGCTGCATCGCTCAGTTCAGATCAGACCGTCAAAGCTGGCCTCTCCGCTGAAATCGTCGCAGCTAAGGTCAAAAACTCCACCTGTAGGTGCGACACATCACCTTCAGCTCTTGCAGAGTTGAAAAGGTTGAGCGTCCCGGACAACGTGATCTTGGCCGTGATAGAGACAGCGGGACCCGCGACGAAAAAAGCAATGGGACTGGGAAGTATCCGAGATGCAAAAACCATCTATCTGGTGAATCAAAGTACCGATGTTAAGGTTTTCGATCAGCTCCGGGAAAAACTGAAAGAGTGGGGCCGTTGGAAGATCGTTGACCGCGAAGATGATGCTGATTTACTGCTGGTCTTGTCACTGTCGAGTGCGTATGTCGGTTCAGTTAGTACGGGTACCGCTAGCGGCACCGCCACGTATTCCAGCGGAATTGGCACCTCCGTCGCGCTTATCAACGGGTACTTCTACCTGATTGCCGTAGACAGGGTCTCTCACCGTCAGCTGACGGCAGCAAGCACAATTCGCCATACCATTTCCTCGCAATCAGTAAGTGGGCTGATGAACCAAATCAAGAAGCAGACTGAAAAGCCGGAATAGGTCGGGTGCCCACATCTGCCCGGCGTAGGCAGATGTGGGAATACAGAATCTCAACCAGCCGTTTTGCGGGCGTCTGAGCCCGCGGGCGAAATCCTGAGCGAAGTCGAAGGACCTCTCACTCGACGGGCGAGGTGGAACGGGCCCCATCGGGCCCCCCGTCCTGCTAACGGTGGTAATGGTTTCGCCGGGAGCCGTCGAACCGGCCGCTCCGCATGCAGCATTTCCTGAAACCTGCGTCCCGAACCGCAGGGACACAGATCGTTGCGGCCCAGCTTCTCACAGAGCTCCTTATCGCCGTGTACAACGCGGAAACCCACGCTTCACGTTCGTTTCGGAGGGGAAGCCCTTGCGGCGCTTACTGCTGATCTCGAACAGCAATTCGTCTTTCATGACCGTTCTCCTTCCAGATGGATTGCCCGTCACATCACAGAAGGTCAGGTCCAAAACATTCTACAACTGCGTTCCCGCTCTTTCGGCACTTGTCGGGACGGAATTCCCCCCTGTTGAGGGGTCCGCAACTCCGGTCGCATGCCGCCAATTGATTGGAAGTTTTGAAAGGGCACGGCTTAAGCCGTGCCAAAAAAAGGTCGCGCCAAAGGCGCATCCTCGTTCGATCCCACGCGATGCGCGCGCCCCGAGAGGCACACTCGTGGGATCGAACCGGGGCCCGCCGTTCGCTCCTCGCTGGGGAACCTTCGACAGGTTCGCCGCGTATCTCCCCCCATGAAGACCCACGCCCTCGTGGCCTCCGTCGCCCTGGCCCTGCTCACCGCCATCCCCGCCCTCGCCCAGGATGCCGACCACTCCTGGTCGAAGACGTATCACCTCACCGGCCAGCCCACCCTCAACCTCGAGACCTCCGACGCCAATGTCGACGTCCGCCCCTGCGCCGACTGCCACCAGATTCGCATCCACGTCGAACTCATCGGCCAAAAGATGAGCGACTACCGCCTCGAGGAGGGCCAAACCGGCGACGAGGTTCACTTCCTCTTCAAAGAGCTGCCGCACCTAGGCTTTCACATCACCTGGCACACACCGATGCATGAGGCGCCCCGCGTCACCGTCGAAACGCCCGCGCAGCTCAACCTCGCAGCCCGAACCTCCGACGGCAACGTCGCCCTCACCGGCCTTCAGGGCGAACTCGGACTGACCACCGGCGACGGCAACCTCACCATCGACCACGTCTCCGGCAATCTGCGCGTGAAATCCGGCGACGGCAACGTGAGAATCAGCGATGCCGAGGGCGCCATCGACGCACGCACCAGCGACGCCACCCTCAAGGTCGACGGCCGGTTCCACGCCGTGGCTCTCCACACCAGCGATGGCCACGTCGAGCTCAATCTCCGCCCGGGATCAAAGCTCACCGAAGCCTCTTCCGTCTCCACCTCCGACGGCTCGGTCCAGATTCACGTCCCTGCAAACTTTGCAGCCGACCTCGATGTCCATTCAAGTGACGGCCATGTCGATTGCACGCTGCCCGTCACCATCGAGCACTTCCAGTCCGGCGGCGGCGAAAGCCACAACTGGCACGGCAAAATCAATGGCGGAGGCGTCCCGCTCTCCATCCGCACCAGCGACGGCAACGTGAAGATCGATCAGATATAGGCGCGGCCCAAAAACAGCGTTGCTGTATCGTCTCCATATTCCCTGTGGAGATCAAAACCGACATGCGCCTTCCCATCCGTGCATTGCTGACTGGGCTTCTTGCCCTCGCGACCGCTGCGCCGGCCCTTGCCGCCTCGCCCGTCTCCAAAGATCCGCGGCTCGCCGGCGCCTATACCTTCGAGCGTGCCGGATGGACCTACGTGCACCTGCAAGGCTCGCCGGCGCAGATCGGCTTCCAGCACGGATACCTGCTCGGTCCGCAGATCGAAGACGCCCTGCACGTGTTCAAAGTGGAAGACGAGCACAGCACCAAACGCGACTGGCAGTTCTTCCGCGACGCTGCGCAAAAGATGTTCTGGCCCCACATCGACGCCGAATATCAGGCCGAGCTGAAAGGAATCGCCGAGGGCGCCCAGGCGCGCGGCATCCACGTGGACGTGTGGGACATCGTCGCCCTTAACGGCACCATGGAGCTCAGCGAGTACTACGTCCCGTGGCTGGATAAAAAGCAGCACGCGCTCAACGCGCCCGTGATCCACGCGCCGCTCAAGTGCAGCGCCTTCATCGCGACCGGAAGCTACACCAAAGACGGCAAGATCGTCATCGCGCACAACAACTGGTCGTCGTACGCGGAAGGCTCGCGCTGGACGATGATGTTCGACATCCAGCCGACGCACGGCCATCGCATTTTGCAGGATGGGGTGCCCGGGATGATCACCAGCAACGACGACTTCGGCATCAATGACGCCGGCATCATGATTACCGAGACGACGATTACCCTCTTTCAGGGATGGAATCCGAATGGCATTCCGGAATTCGTTCGATCGCGGAAAGCCCTGCAATACGCCGGCAGCATCGACGATTATGCCGCCGCCATGCGTGATGGGAACAACGGCGGCTATGCCAACGACTGGCTCATCGGCGATCGCAGGACCGGCGAGATCGCTTATCTCGAGCTCGGGCTGAAGAACACGCCGATATGGCGCAAGAAAGAGGGATACTTCGTCAGTTCGAATTTTCCGCGCGATGCGTCGCTGATCAAATCCGAAACCCACGGATTCAATCCCAACGATCCATCCTCGTCGATGAATGCGCGGCGGGCGCGCTGGGAGCAGTTGATGCAGCAGTACAAGGGCCGCATCGATGTGCAACTGGCAGAGCGGTTCCTTGCCGATCACGTGGATGCGTATACCCACAAGGTCGGCGCGGATCAGCGCACGTTATGCGGACATATCGATACCGCCAGGGAAGGCATCCCCCAGTGGGAGGACGGTCCGTATTATCCGGATGGCGCGGTGCAGGGCAAAGTGACGGACAGCGATCTGGCAGGGAAGATGGCGATGATCGCGCACGCCGGTCATCCATGCGGCGAGAATTTTCTGGCGAAGCCGTTTCTGGCAAAGCATCCCGAATATTCCTGGATGGCGCCGATCCTGCGCGACATGAAGGCCGGCCCGTGGACGGTGTTTTCTTCGGGGGAGAAGGCTGGACGATAGGGTTGGATCGGCCCAGGACCTTCGAGGGGGCTACGGCACGAATCGCCGAATTATATCAAAGAAATGGCCTCGTAACTGCCATCCAACGATGGGTTACCAGAAAGTCTTTCGGGTCCGGGCTGGTTTCCTTGGTAAGACTCCGAAGAGCTATTGTTTCCGGGGCTCGCGTCCTGCACATTCAAGATCACAGCGCAGCGCACTGCGCGATGACATCACTGCGCACCTGATTCTGGCGGCTCATCCTTGTGCGTGCCCTTTGCCTGAAATTTCTCAGGACGATTCTCCCCTGAAGTTGTGATTGTTCACCAGAATTGTGCATGCTAGGCTGCACACGAGATATCCCTCACCCTGGTGGGGACCTCGTCCGACACAAACCAATAGAACGCGATTGAGAGAGTCTTCTGTGCGTATTTTGAGGCTACTGGCAGCTTCGCTCGTCCTTGTCACCGGATGCTCGGTGGCGCCCGTTGCAACCACTTCGAACAGCGGATCGGGTACCCCAACGCCGACGCTAAGCGGCGGAACGGTACAAGGCAACGTGTTTGGGGGACAGCAGGCCATTGTCGGGGCACAGGTATATTTGCTGGCGGTCTCGACCAGCGGCAGCGGACAGTTGTCGACGTCGCTGATGCAAAGCACGTCGAACACGAGCAACACGAACAGCGTGAACGGCTGGTACTACGTGACCAGCCAGGCGGGCGGCCAGTTTTCGATCAAATCTGCCGACTATTCCTGCACGACCGGGCAGGAGGTCTATCTGTATTCACTGGGTGGAAACCCGCAGGTGGCGGGGACCAATGTCGATGCCGGACTGATTGCCGTTTTGGGCAAATGCACAGCCCCCGGGACATTCTCGAATCTGCCGGCGCACCTGGTGATGAATGAAGTGACGACGGTGGCCGCAGCCTACTCGCTGGCGGGCTTCGCCACCGATGCACAACATATTTCGGGACCGAGCTCCGCGACGACAGCGATTGCGAACGCGGCGGCCAATGTGGCCAACCTGGCCGATCTGGGAACGGGCATGCCGCGGTCCACGACTACGTCCGGGACCGGAACCGTGCCCAGCAGCGAGATCCTCACGCTGGCGGATATTCTGGGCGCATGCGTCAACTCCGGTGTCGTTTCCAATCCGCCGCCTTCGGGGTCGAACTGCAACACGCTGTTCACCAACGCCACGAATAACGGGCAGACCGGGGGGCCGGAGCCGACCGACACCGCTTCTGCCGCAATCAACATCGCGCACTATCCGGGCAAGAATGTTGGAGCTCTTTATGGGCTCATAACGGCGGTGGGAGCGGGAGCAGCCTTCGGTGGGAACGGCGCCCAACCCAACGATTTCACGATCGCCATCACCTACACCGATGCCAGTCTGGCGGGCGGATCGGGTGTGGCCATCGATAACACCGGGAATGTGTGGGTGGCCGATCACACCAGCAACAGCATCACCGAACTCAGCTCCCAGGGGACATTTTCCAGTTATACCGACGCGAACCTGCAGAGCCCCAATGGCATTGCGATCGATGCTTCCGGGAATATCTGGACCACCAGTTCGGGCAACAACAAACTAAACACCTTCAATCCAACCTCGCACACGTTTACTTCCTCGAGTTCCTCGGGACTGGGCGGCCTCAATACCCCGGTGGGAATTGCCGCCGAGAGCTCGGGCAGGATGTGGGCGTCGAACCAGAGCGGGAACAGCCTGAGTGAGTTCAATGCCGACGGAACGGCGGTGAGCGGCAGTCCGTTTGCGAACGGAGGTCTGCAGGGACCCTACGGGATTGCCATCGATGGCTATGGCAACATCTGGGCGGCCAACCTCGCCGGCGGCAGCGGCAACAGCATCAGCGAATTGAGTGGGGCGGATGGATCGGCAGTAGGAACATCGCCGTTTACCGGCGGCGGACTGAATCAGCCGAGCCAGATCGCCATCGACGCCACAGAAAACGTGTGGGTGGCGAATCAGGGAGGTGCTCTGAGCGAGTTCGCTCACGCGGGGACCGCCGTCACCAGCTTTTCCGGCGTTGGAGGCTTGAATCAGCCGTTCGCCATCGCCGTCGATGGTGCGAATCAGGTGTGGGTAGGGAACTACGGCGGCAACAGCATCAGCGAGTTCAATTCCAGTGGGGCTCTGTCGCCCAGTACCGGCTATGTCGCGGAATCGCCCAATCCGCTGAATCATCCGTGGGCGATGGCGGTGGACACCTCGGGCAACCTGTGGGTGGTGAACAACGGCACCACCGCACTGACGGAGTTTGTGGGGGCGGCTTCGCCAGTCGCGACAACGCCACTGGCAACGCAGGTATTCAATCTGCAGGTCACGACGGCCTCCCTGCCGAACGGGACGGTGAACGCAGTCTACAGCACCACTCTCGCCGGCGCCGGTGGCACAAAGCCCTACACCTGGTCCCAGACCGGAGGCACGGCTCTCAGCACTTGGGGTCTGACGCTGAATCCATCAACCGGCACGATCAGTGGCACGCCCACGGCCACGGTTGCCAATGCGTCGTTGCAGTTTACGCTCACCGATGCGAACAGCCGGACGGTATCGGCGACTCTGAGTCTGACCATCGCTTCGAACAGCAGCAACCCAACGATCGCGGTCACACCGCGAAACTCCGGCATCACAACCCATCAGACGTTGTCGGTAACGGGCACGACGAGCGACAACAGCAATGTTGTGTGGTCGGCGAGCGCAGGCAGCGGGACCACATGCAGCGGTTCGGGCTGCGGAACGTTCTCCTCCTCGAACACCGCCAGTGGTACGGCGGTGACCTATACGCCCCCCTCGACGGCTGGGGCCTATGTGCTTACGGCGGCAGCCGCTTCGAACACGACGGTGACGACGTCCGCGGGTGTTGGCGTGACCGACCTCGCAGGCATGTTGACCTACCACAACGACAACAACCGCGACGGGGCCAACACGCAGGAATACGCGCTGACACCGTCGAATGTAGCAACGGGAACCTTCGGAAAGTTGTTCTCCTGCACGGTGGACTCTCCGGTTTATACGCAGCCACTCTGGGTGCCGAACGTGACTGTGGGCGGCAAGGCTCGCAACGTGGTGATCGTGGCGACAACGAACGATAGCCTGTATGCGTTCGACGCGGATGGACCCGGCTGCACGCAGTTGTGGAAGGCGAATCTGATCGATTCCAGCCACGGAGCGACAGCCAGTGAAGTTCCTGTGCCATCGGGTCCACCCACCTGCGTTCAGGGGTCAACGCTGCCGGCGTACTGTGTGGGTGGCGGGGGCGGGGACATTGAGCCCACGACCGGCGTGATCGGGACACCGGTGATCGATCCGTCCAGCCACACCATTTATGTCGTTTCGAAATCGGTGGTCGAATCGGGTCCCACCTTCAACCAGCGTTTGCACGCGATCAGCATGACGGATGGCAGTGAGGTCCTGGGGAATCCGGTTACGATTGCCGGCGGTACCGGTTCGGGTCAGATCTCGTTTACCGGCAGCGGCGATGGCGGAACAAGCGTGGTCTTTAACCCACAGACCTCCAATCAGCGCTGCGCTCTGGCGCTGGACTCGGTCAATCACATCGTCTATGTCTCCTGGGCCGGCCACGAGGACACGCCGCCATACTACGGTTGGATCGTGGGCTTCAATACAAGCGATCTGTCGGTGGCGTATGTGTACAATTCAAACCCGAACCAGGCGCCCAACGCGTTGGCCACATCGAAGGGCGGCGCGGGCATCTGGATGAGCGGCGGCGCCCCGGCGATCGACAGTGCCGGCAATCTCTACGTGATCACCGGGAACGGCACAATTGACGCCAACAGCGGCACGGCTCCCAATAACGACTACGGGGATTCGCTGCTGAAGCTGACTCCCAATGCCGACAAGACTCTGCACGTTGCAGACTTCTTTACGCCGCCGTATGCAAGCAAAGACAATACCTCCAAAGACGATGATTTCGGTTCAGGCGGGGCGGTAGTGCTTGTCAGCCTGCCGGGAACTCCGTCGTCTTTGCTCATCGGCGGAGGCAAGGCGGGTCCTCTCAGCGGCAGTACTCCGCAGTCGGGCTACTTCTACGTTCTCAATGGCAGCAGTCTGGGTGGGTATAACGGCACGCCCTGGCAACAGGTCTACACCGGAAGCAAACAACCAATTTTCGGTACCGGTGCATTCCTGAAGTCGACCGGAGGGACGGTTGGGACCTACTACACCGCAGCCCAATACCAGGCACTGCAGGCGTACTCACTGTCATCGACGACGGAGCAACTGACGTTGTTGAACAGCGCAGGCGCTCCCGCGGGCGGATATACGTTCCCCGAGCCAACGCCTTCGGTTTCTGCGTCCGGGACCACCAACGGCATCGTCTGGACTCTGGACAACAGCCAATACTGCACGTCCCAATCTCTCGGTTGTGGTCCTTCGGTACTGTACGCGTACAACGCCGCGACCCTGGCTGAGTTGTGGAACAGCACTATGGGTACAGGGAATGCCGCCGGCAACGGGATGAAGTTCGTAGTGCCCACGGTGGCGAACGGAAAGGTCTATGTGAGCACGCGGGGTACGTCCACCAACGGCGGCACGGCGGACGACACCACCACTGGCGAACTGGATGTATACGGATTGCTGCCATAGAGATCCATCCGGGAGGCTCAGCCCTCCCGGACCGATCTTCGCGTCACTTTGATCTCGAACCCTCTGCGCGCGTGGTCCGTGCCGGATCGGACCCGCTGTCCCCTACTGGAATCTTCTGCTGATCTCGCCGAAGTCGACGCCGGCGACGAATTCCTTCGCCTCACTCATCAGTTCCTGGAAGATCGCTGCCGGGTCGGCGGAGGAGTGGGCCCGGTCGATGCGAAAGAAGATGGAGACGGCGCGTTTGCCGGGGGTCCTGAAGTCGGCGGGTGCGATGTTCAGGGTCACCCCTTCGTGGACCTGCTCCGGCAGGTTGACGCATTGCGAGGGTGAGCAGAAGACGTTCCCTGCGATGCTGTCGGTAATCCCGTCGCTGTAGAAGGCCATGTCAAAGACTGCGGGTCCGCCGGCGGTCTGAAAGGTCTGGTCGTGCCGCTGGATCGGGTCTTCGCCGCGCGCCATCCAACTCACGTTCATGTTGTGGGCCCACGCCGGCAGCCACACGCCGATCACTGCCTCATCTCGCTGCGGCCGATCGTACGCCCCGCTCTGGATACGGATTCGCCCGTTGATCTGCTCCTGCCACGCGCGATTCAGAGTGTAACTGCCGAGTTGCGTTGGCATCCGCGCATC
Organism: uncultured Acidobacteriaceae bacterium; assembly: GCA_963796895.1. GTDB lineage: Bacteria > Acidobacteriota > Terriglobia > Terriglobales > Acidobacteriaceae > Palsa-343. The sequence goes on along the minus strand of CAWCNN010000004.1, from coordinate 249,483 downwards.
CAGTTGCGCCGGTGGAATGATGCCGTCCCGTACCTTCGCGCTGAAGCTTTTTTGATAGGTGCGGATCGCGTGCAACCCCGGAAGCACGAAGAGTGCAGCAGCAACTCCATAAGCAGCCGCGTGCCAGGCGAACTGCTCCCGCTCTCGCTGAGGCCATGCAGCGGGGGCGGGCGGAGCAGCCAGGACGGTTGCCGGAGAATCGTTCTTCCGCGAAACGATCCACAGGAAGATCACGGTCGCGACCAGGAAAAGGCAGCCGCCGATGATGTAATCGGCCCATTTGGCGAAATGCTCGGGCCCCGGGTGTCCTGCGGCGATGCGGTAATACAGGACCAGGGCGCAGAGGCGGAGAAGGTTAAAGACGTAGCCGAGCAATACTCCGCCAACGGTGTAGGCCACCCAGCGCGGGATCGAGACCTTCTTCAGGTATCCGGTGATCAGCGCGAGGTATCCCATCGTCAACCCGCCGCGCACCCCATCGCACCCTGGAGCGATAAACATGCCGAAGTCCGGCGTGAACATCAGGCGCAGCAGCTCCTTGCTGGTGGGGGGAAAGCCAATCAGCACGGCAAAGGAGCGGGCGATATGTGCGGAGAAGTCCTGCAAGGGCAGGTCGCCGTAAATGAGGAAGAAGTAGGGGACTGGTTGGGCGCACAACAGGAGCGCCAGCGGAAACCAGGCTTTCCTCCAGACGCGCGCGCCGGCAAAAAGCAGGACGAAGCCGCTGCCAAACAGATAGAGCCCGACCTTGGGAGAAAGCAAATTGAGCCTGACCGGCCCGGCGAGAACGCTCGAGGCGAAGGAGTAGCGATACGCGCTCATGCACAGGCCCAGTGCGGCCGGCGCCAGACCCCACCAGTTCCCGCGCAGTTCCCACCCGTCGTCGCGCCACACCCGCAGGGTGAGGATCACGCTGACAGGAACAATCAGCATGCCGAGCGACTTCAGGGGATCGTCGGTCCAGATATCCCACAGTTGCAGAAGAATGGAGGCCATCCCGATCGTGCCCAGGACCGCGAGCGCCGCAACGCACCACCAGACGCCTTGGCCGGGTGGTGCCGAAGGCTTGCCAGCAGCGGTGGAGGGACCCCGCGACGGGGCAGGGTCGGATGACAGGACGCTGCTCTTCATACTCGATTCTGAAGGGATTGCCGTAACCATTCTAGAGGTTCCGGTGGTGCGCTCACAATGGCGCATCGGAGGGTTACCACTATCCTTTTGGGTAGTGCCGATCGGATCATTCCGTAACAACATGGGAGCACTTAAATTCACTTTGCGGGCGCCTTCAGGGAACGTTATGATGGTGGTCCCGGCACTGGTTCTGTGATGAGTTTGCACCTGCTTCCCAGGCAGAGCGGGTGTACTACTGATGTCTAAGCTCCCCTTGATCGGGGTCTGAGAGGGTCTTTCGCGATGAAGTTCAAAACCGTCCTGTTAGCCGCCCTGTTCATGCTTCTGGCCACTGTACGGCTGCATGCCCAGATTGACGGGTGCACCGACTCGCCGGAGAATCCGACTCTCGTGCTGGGCCTGATCGTGAGTGCGGGCGGAGTTGGCTATACGCAGGTTCGCCGGTATCTGCAGAGCCGCAACAACAGCAAAGGCAAGTAGAATCGGGAATCGGCGAAATCGAGTGTCCCCCAAAGCTGCAAGAATGCGAATTGGCACCCTGAGCTTCTGCTGCTCGGCCGCTCTGGCGCTAGTCGCCGGATGCGGGGGCCATTCCGGTGGGGGTACTGTCACCCCGCCACCTCCGAATTTTGAATTGTCCGGCAAGGTGATGGGTGGACAACAGCCCATTGTTGGCGCCGAAGTGCAGATTTATGTCGCAGGGTCGAGCGGGTACGGCGCAGGAGCCACCACTCTGGGCCCGGCAGCCTTCACCGATCAGAGCGGTGCCTTCATCATTCAGGGCACTGTCGCCTGCCCGTCGACCAGCGCTCTCACCTACATCACCGCTCTGGGCGGACACATCGGCTCCGCATCGAGCAATGCCGCTATCGGCATGATGGCGACGCTCGGCCAGTGCGGCAGTCTTAACACATCCAGTGCGGTCGTCAACGAGATCACAACGGTCGCCGCGGCGTGGGCTCTGACCCCTTTTCTCAAGGCGGGCGGCGTGATCGGAACCAGTTCCGGCAACGTGAAAGGACTCGCCAACGCCTTTGCGAATGTGAGCAGCCTGGTGGATCCCGCCACCGGAGCCGCGCCGGGAAAAGCGGCGCCCTCGAACGCGACCATTCCGACAGCGAAGATCAATACCCTGGCCGACATTCTTTCTGCCTGTGTGGACCAGACCAGCACCAGTGCGTGCAGCACGCTGTTCACAGCGGCGACTCCCACCGGCGGCTCGGCTCCGAGTAATACCCTGGATGCAGCTCTCGATCTGGCCCGAAATCCCAATGCCGATCCCGCGGGTCTTTTCGCTCTGGCGAGCGCCTCCGCTCCGTTTCAGCCGATCGTCGCGGCTGCCCCCCCCGACTGGACGCTGGCCATCACCTTTACGCAAAGCGGCGGACTCAACACGCCCGGCCCGATCGGGCTGGATGCTGCCGGGAATCTTTGGGTAGCGAACTACTTCAGCGCCGTAACCGAGCTTTCCAGCAACGGAACCCCGGTCTCTCCTGACGCCGGTTTTACTGGAGGTGGCCTGACAGAGAGCTACGGGCTCGCTGTCAATCAGGACGGCAATGTGTGGGTCACCGACGAGCAGAGTTCCGGAGTGAATGGCAATAACGGCGCCGTGACGGTGCTGAATTCCTCTGGCCAGGTGGTTTCCGGTGCCAGCGGCTACTACGGCGGCGGCATCTTTTTCCCCATCGCGGCCGCGGCGGACGCCGATGGCAGTGTGTGGATTGCCGATTACGGCGACTCGACGGCAACCAAATATGCGATGGCCGGCACGCCCATTTCCGGCAGCACCGGATTCGGCTCCGCCCAACTCCAGGGCCCGGTAGCCGTCGCCGTGGATGCGAACCACAACGCGTGGTTCGCGAATCAGGCGGCTCAGACTGGCTCGGTCACCTCCATCTCTGCGGACGGCAGCGTGGTGAACACATTCCCCTGCGGCGGAGACGCTCCCTCCGGCATCGCCACGGACGCGATTGCGGACGCCGCCAACGCAGCCACCGGTCACCTCTGGACCTCGAACTATTACTCCGATTCCATCAGCGAACTGGCGCTGCACAGCGATGGTTCCGCGACTCTGGTAGGAACGCCCTACACAGCCGGCGGCATCAAGCATCCCAACGGCATTGCCGTCGACGGCGCAGGCAACGTCTGGGTCGCCAATTACCGGGGCTCTTCGATCAGCGAGCTGGCAGGCGCCAGTGCGGCTCAGCCCGGCGCGCCCCTTTCACCCGCTGCCGGGTTTGGTTCGGATGCTGCCCTGGTTGACCCGTTCGCCGTCGCCATCGATGCCAGTGGCAATGTCTGGGTGTCCAACCAGGGAGCGACGAACGTCGTACAGGGTACCAGGACGGTTCAGGTGTATACGGTCACGCAGTTTCTCGGAGTGGCAACGCCGGTGAAGACGCCAGTGATCGGCCCGCCGCAGCTGCCTTAGTCCCTGATTTCTCCATAGAAGTCCCGCGGCACTAAATTTTTCGATTTCCAGGCTGGACGCGCTGCAGCGCCTCGTACTCCCGATCGAGCATCGACATCAGAATCTGCGTGTGATATTCCCCGTCGCGGAATATCGCTTCGCGCAGGATGCCTTCGCGGCGAAAGCCGACGCTCTCGTACACGTGCAGCGCGCGCAGGTTGGTCTCGAAAACGTCGAGCCACAGACGGTGCGCCCGCAACTCGCGAAATACATAGTCCAGAATGCCGGCCAGCATAAAACGGCCCACGCCCTGCTGCGGTTCCGCCACAACAATGCGCTGCAGGCGAATCGAGCGGTGCAGCGAGGCCAGTCCGCGCAATATGGCGAAACCGGCAATCTCGCCCGATTCGGGTTCCGCGATCAGGTAGCGGCAGTCCGACCCCGCCATCTTCTCGTGATGCTCTTCCACTGACCAGTTGCCGACGAAGGAGCGATAGGCCGGGGTGCGCTCCAGATCGACAATGGCAGGGATGTCTTCCATCCGTGTGCGTCGCAGCTGCATGGTTGCTATCGTAGCGTCGAGCGCGATCAACATAATCTCACCGGTGCGCCTGAAGGTATTTGTCGAACGGAATCTCGAAATAGAAAAGCTCGTTGCCGTCGGAGTCGCGCAGCTCGCGCAGGATCAGCTTGCCTCCATGGAGCGGCGTGTCCCCCAGCCCCTGCATGTCGTAAAAGAGAAAACCGGCGCGCGTGGTGTGCGGCTCGACGGCGAGAGCCGCATATTCAAAATGATCGAAGTCAGCCTCGATCTTGTCATCGGAGGCGCTCGGCTTGGTGTGAACCTTGATCGGTCCCACCGGGATAGCAATGCCTCGGCTGTCCTTCGGCTTCACCCGGCGTTCCACATCTTCCGGTTCCGCGGCCGGAATCCGCTCGCCATTCGCGCTCACGAAAAAAATACGTGCGTCTCGCAGCGAAATCGGATTATCCCCGTTATTGGTGACGATGATCCGGACAGGAAGAAAGCGATACTTTAGATAATCCACGTGAAAGATCTTGCACTTTTGCGGCGTATCGAAAGGCTCGGCGGCAATCGCAACCTGCTCTTTGCTGTGGTTGTCGACCGCCGGGTACGCCATGGCGTCCTTCGCGGGAGGGGGATCCGATTCCGCCCACGAATATGGAAGGATGCCGATCAGCAGAAGACTAAAAGGCCATAATCGTCGCAACGGAACGTGCAGCGGGCGCGAGCGCATGGTCACCATTATCATCTTGCCTTATGACCGCAGGAAGTTGAGATTGGTAAGCGAATGTTGATTGTGTACAGTCTGGCCCTGCTGATGCTGCTGGTGCTCGGTGCGCCCTGGTGGCTGTTTCGCATGGCCACCAGCGGAAAATATCGCGAGGGCCTGACCGAACGGCTCGGCATCGTTCCGCGCAACCGCCTCCGTAAGTTAGACGGACGTCGGGTCGTCTGGGTTCACGCCGTCTCTGTGGGAGAAGTACTCGCCGCCAGCCGTTTGATCGACGAACTGGAATCGCGCCTGGCACAAGTTGGCGGCCAGCACGCAGAGGATGCCGGGTGCGTGATGATCTCGACAACCACGCGTACCGGGCAGGCGTTGGCGCGGCAAAGGTACGGCGCCGATCGGGTGTTCTACTTTCCTCTCGATTTTGCCTGGGCGGTGCGGGCATGGCTGCGAGCCCTGCAACCCCGTCTGCTGGTGCTGGCCGAGACCGAATTCTGGCCCCGCATGCTGGTGGAGTGCCGGCGCAGGGCAATCCCTGTCGCGGTCGTCAATGCGCGTATCTCCGATCGCTCGTGGCCGCGCTATCGGCGGCTGGTCTGGATCTGGCGCAAACTGCTGAGCGGCCTGGCAGTCGTGCTTGCCCAGAGCGAACTCGATGCGGAGAGGCTTTCAGCTCTGGGTGCTGCCAATGTTCGTGTGGGGGGCAATCTGAAATACGATGTGCGCGCGGCGGGCTCCTCGACGATCACAAGCTTGCTGCGAGCGCATCTTGCCGGCGGGGCGCGCGTGCTGGTCTGCGGGTCAACCCTCGCTGGAGAAGAGGTACTGCTGCTCGACGCACGGCCCGCGAACGTCGTCACCATCCTCGCGCCCCGGCATCCGGAACGCTTTGGCGAGGTTGCGGATCTCTTAAGGAAGCGAGGCACGCCATTCGTAAGGCGATCGGAATGGATGCAGTCGCCCCGGAAGCTCGACCCCGGGAACGTCTTTTTACTCGACTCCATCGGCGAGCTGGCCTCGCTGTATTCGCTCGCCGATGCAGCCTTCATTGGCGGAAGCCTCGTGCCGATGGGCGGACACAATCCACTGGAGGCTGCGCAATTCAGTGTACCCATGGCGATGGGGCCAGGCTATCAGAATTTCCGCGATATTGTGGAGAAGCTGCGCGAGCACGATGCCATTCGGATCGCGACGCCCGCCGTGCTGCAAGGTGCGCTCCGGGAACTGCTGGCTGGCTCGACGGAATCCATCGCCATGGGAGCGCGGGCGAGGGAAATGTTCGAGAGGGAGGCAGGTGCGACGGAGCGAACCGTGCAGGCGCTCCTGCAACTGATCCAGTCGAATCCGGCGCAGCAGCCTCGAACCCCCGAGGAGGTTCGCGCGTGAGCCGCGCCCTGTCCCCCCTGGTTCCGTTGTACGCCGCCGCTGCGGCCGCCAGGAATCTCGCCTGCGACAAGGGATGGCGGGCGCCTAAGCGGCTGCGCTGGCCCGTCGTAAGCGTGGGGAACCTGTCGATGGGCGGTTCGGGCAAGACGCCGCTGACCATCCGTCTGGCGCAGCTATTGCGTGAGCGTCGCGTCAACGTGGATGTGCTCTCGCGCGGCTACGGCCGGCGTTCCACAACCGTCGCGAGGGCCTCGCCCGGAGGATCGGCGGAAGAGTTCGGCGATGAGCCGTTGCTGATTGCGCAAAGCGCCGGCGTTCCGGTGTTTGTAGGCGCGAGCCGGTATCGTGCGGGTCTGCTGGCCGAAACATCCGCGACCGAACCGGTGATTCATCTGCTCGATGACGGATTCCAGCATCGCCAACTCGCGCGCGATGTGGACATCGTGGCCCTGCATCGCGACGATTTCACCGATCGGCTGCTGCCCGCGGGACGCCTGCGCGAGGGATTCTCGTCCCTGTCGCGGGCCCAAATTGTGGTCATGCGCGAAGAGGACCGCGAATTCGAGCCGGAATTGCGGCGGCGCGGCGTCACCGCATCGATCTGGTGGATGGAACGCCGGCTCGAAGTGCCCGCCGTGAGCCGCGTTGTGGCCTTCTGCGCCATTGCCCGGGGCGATGAATTCTTTTCCGCTGCGCGATCGGCCGGCCTGGGTGTCGCGGCGATGCGTGCATGGCGCGATCATCACCCGTATACCGAAACGGATGTCGCCGAACTGATCGAGTTGCGGCGGCAGCATGAGGCGGAGGCCTTTCTGACTACCGAGAAGGATCTGGTGCGGATTCCGGCTGAGCTGCGCCGCATGCTCGAAAGCGCCGCGCCGCTCCATGCGGCCACCCTGGTTGTGCGTCTGCACGATGAACCGGCGGCCGTCGCTGCGCTGCTCGGAATCCTGCCGCTCGACGGGCAGTCGCGGCCCCGGCAAACTCCCGCAGACCCCGTGAGAAAATAGGAGATTGTCTGCCATCCCCAAGCACCTGCGTCTGCTCGTCGTGCGCCTGGGCGCGATGGGGGATATCCTCCACTCCATGCCAGCGGTGACCGCGTTGCGCCGGGCGCATCCGGAGTGGATGATTGGCTGGGCCATTGAGCCGCAATGGCGCGGATTGTTTTGCGCGAATGACTGCCAGCCCGGCACCGCGACCATGCCGCTGGTGGACCGCATCCATATCGTGCCGGCGAAGCGCTGGGCGAAGTCTCCGCTGAGCCCATCGACGTGGCGCGACATGCGGCGCGTGCGCATGGAACTGCGCGCCATGGAGTACGACATGGTGGTCGAAATGCAGGGCGCGGTGCGGGCGGCAATGGTCGCGCGCTGGGCGCGGGCCCGCCGCATCGTGGGCGAGGCGAAGCCGCGCGAGATGCCCGCGCGCTGGTTCTTTGATGAGAAGGTGCCGACCCGCGGCGTGCATGTGATCGAGCAGTCGCTCGAAATCGCGAACACGCTCTTCAGGGAAGATCTGCCCCTGCTCCTGCCCCTGCTGCCGTGCGATCCTGCCGCGGAGACGAAGGCGGGAGAGTTGCCGCAGCCCTTTGTGCTGCTGAGTCCGGGCGCGGGTTGGGGTGCCAAGCGCTGGCCTCCGGATCGCTACGGAGCGGTAGCGCAGCGCCTCACAGAAGCCGGCTACGCGGTGGTCATCAACGTCGGTCCGGCGGAAGAACATCTCGGCCAGGAAATCGTGGCGAGCAGCGGCGGCGCGGCGCGGATGCTCGTGCTCAACATGGCCGAGCTGATCGCCGTCACACGGCGCGCGGCTCTCGCGATCGCGGGCGACACGGGTCCGCTGCATCTGGCCAGCGCGCTCGGCCGCCCGGTAGTGGGCATCTACGGGCCTACCGATCCAGCGCGCAACGGGCCTTTCCATTGCCCGAACCGCGTGCTGCGTCATCCGGAGAGTGTCCGCGATCATGCGCGGCGCAGTGAGCCGGAGGCCGGCCTGCTCACCATCACGCCGGAAGTGGTGACGGACGCCGCCCTCGATCTGCTGCGGGAGGTGCGGTAGTGGCGATGAGTTGGAAGCGCATTGCGCGCCGCATCCGCGTGCCGCTGGGGTTCGTCTTCGCAGTGCTGTTCCTGTGGCTCGCCCGGCCAACCCCCCTGTTCCTTCTGCTGAGCCTGGTGCTGGTGGTGCCGGGTCTGTTGCTGCGCGGTTATGCCTCCGGCTACGTCAGAAAGAATGCGGAGCTGACCACCACCGGCCCGTACGCGCATACGCGCAATCCGCTTTACCTCGGTTCGATGATGATCGCTTTTGGATTCGCTGTTGCGGCGCACAGCCTGTGGATCGCGGTGGTGCTGGTGGTACTTTTTATTGCGATCTACGTGCCGGTGATTCGGTCCGAGGAAGAATATCTCCGCTCGGTGTTTCCTGACTTCGATGCCTACGCGGCGGCGGTGCCGCGGCTGCTGCCGAGACTTGTTGGCAATCCGGATTCCAATGCGGCCAAAGGGGTATTTTCGGGAGCACTCTACCGCAAACATCGTGAATATAACGCGCTCCTGGGTGCGGTGGGCATGTATGCTGCCCTCATCCTGAAGCTGATGCTGCTGAGCCGATAAGGAGTCGATTGCGAAGGATGCCCCTTCTGTCTGGACACGCCGGTACCACCCGCGTGCTTCCACTTTCAAAACTGCTGATGGCGACGGCGATGCTTCTTGGCCTGGGGCTTCTCGGCTCGGCGCAGACCGGCCAGGCCTCGCCGCCGCTGATTGCGCCGCGCGCTGATTACAGCTATCCCGCGAAACAAACGCTGACCTACGCGGTGGACTGGCGCGTCTTTCCGGCTGGAACGACGGTGATGCGCCTCGATCAGGATGGCGATCAAGAGCATGTTTCGGCGTCGGGCGACACGCTCGGTGCGATCAACCTGATCTATCGCGTCAGTGATCGCTTCCAGTCCTCCTTCAACCGGCATACCGGGTGTTCGGCAGGTTTCGCTAAGCAGTTGCAGGAAGGCCATCGCCGGGTGAATACGGACCTGAAGTTCGACTACGCGCAGGGCAAGGCGCTCCTCGATGAGAAGAATCTGGTGAAGGGAAGCAGCAAGCATTCCGAGGCGCCGGTCGGCCCCTGCGTGATCGATTTGCTGTCCGCGATCTTCTATCCCGCCTCGCAGACCCTCACGCCGGGACAGAGCTTCCAGGTTCCGGTGGCCGACGCAATGCACACCGTAACGGTGACCTTCCATGTCGAAGCGCGTGAAACGGTGCGCGTGCCGGTGGGGACATATCAGACGATCCGCGTGCAGCCCACTGCCGCCGCGGGTACGGTGAAGGCGCGCGGCAACATCTGGATCTGGTATACCGACGACGAAAAGCACATCCCGGTGCAGATGCGCGCGCGGCTCTTCTGGGGAACGATCACGTTCCGTCTGACGGCGCTTGAACAAAAATAGAAATTGGAAGGGAATCCAGGGTTAATGGATTCGAAAGCGCTCGCGCATGAGCCGCTGCAGGCGCGGCCGGTAGATCAGATCGAAAGCGAGTTCTTTGCCGGGGAACATAGCGAGGGCGGCGCGGCGGGTGTCGGCCACCATCTCCGATGCTTCGTCGATGGTCAGCGTCATATCCTGGCCGATCACCGACATCACCATGTTGACCATGATTTGCAGGCGGCGCAGTTTGCGTTGCTCATCCTGCTTTTCCTGAGGCGTTTGCGGGACGGATTCCGGCCGGGAATCGTAGGCTGTGTACTCGGATAACCCCATGCGGTGCACCTCCGTTGCTGGATCCTACAACGGTTCAGACACAGAACGGAACGGAAAAGATGCGCGAAGAATGGCGGATTCCGGTCAGGCGGCCTCTCCGTCACGGGTGATCTTCGCCTCAGGGAATTCGGCCCGCGCGCGCGGCACGAAACCGGCGATTTCCGGGTTGCCCATGCGCAGGCATTGTCGGGTCGCGAACGAGCGCCCAAGATAGCGCGGCGATTGCTCCAGCCAGCGACGGCGCGCGGCAGTGTCATTGCGCTGCGGATCGAGCCAGGCCGACGCGAGTTCGGCCAGACTTCTCATTGCCCTCGCTGGATTCTCACGGACCGACCACGCCAGGAGAGAGTTTCCCTGCGCCGGGTTTTGCGGGGGAACGACAACGGCGCCTCTTAACAGGAAGATGCTCTTCTGGCTCTCTGGAATCCGCGACAGCAAATCCGGTTGCAGGCCGCGGGACAGCAGCGCATCGATGCACGGCTCCGGATCGGCAGTGAGCCCCACCGCAACGGGCCGCGCAAGGCGAATCTCGTTCTTGAGGATGCGCAGCGCTTCATCAAGGGTCGCAACGACGAAGTCGATGAAGCCGGAACGCAGTCCTTCGCGCAGACGATCGGCATCCGCGTCCACACAAAGGGAAGCGGCTCCGGCGATGCTGGCGGCAATCACGGCGGCAATCCCTTCAGCGCCCAGCTGCGATTGCAGCAGAAGCTTGCCCCCAGGCGGCCCGCCAAAGCGGTCATGGACAACCTGGCTCAGCGCAAGAAACTGTTCGTGGATTTCGGTGAGTTCGGGCAGAAGCATGCGTGCACAAAACATTCTGTCACGGCGTATCGGATGCAATTCCTGCATTCGGTCCAGGCCTGGGCAGGGGACTTCACAGGTCGCAGCACTTCCCTCACATGCGTTACCAGCTTGAGTAGGGCTGGCCGTCCGACCCAATCTCCTGCGAGCCGCTGTGTACGTCGTTCACGCCGGGCTCGGTCTGGTCCAGATCGGCGTACGTGTCGTCGCTCGCCGTCACCCACGTGTCGCGGCTGTGCGTGAACGGGTCCTGGGGAATCTCCTTCAAATACCCGCTCTGCACCAGATCGTCGAGCGACTGCGGCGCCTTGTTCTTGTCCATGGTGTAGGAGTCGATCGCGTCGCGCATCACGTGCAGGTCTTCCTTCAGCGCTGCTTCTTTCGCGCTCTTGATGGCGGCAACAAAGCTGGGAATGGCGACCGCGGCCAGGATGCCGATGATCAGCATCACCACCATCAGCTCCACCAGCGTGAAGCCGTCTTCCGATCTGCGAATTGGAGTTGTCAGCCGCAAGGTTTACCAGTCCGAGTATTTGGTTCCGTCCAGAGCGACGCCGTCGGATTTAGAGAAGACGTCGAAGACGTTTTGTCCGCCCCAGGAGTCGCTGTCCGGGTCGTCCTGCATCGAGCGCAGCCCCCAGTCGTCGTTCCCCGTCATGGGATCGACCGGGATACGGCGCAGGAAGCGCACCTTCTTGCCCTGCACATCCACCCCATCCACCAGCGTCTGCAGATCGGGAGGATAATTCTGGCTGTCCACCTTGGTCTGGAAGGCGTGCTTGTCGGCCGCGTCTTTGTATGCATCGATGGCGGCGCGCATCTGCCACAGGTCGTAGCGCAGTATGCGCTCCTTCTCGCGCTTCACCTGGAAACGCGCGATCGGCACGGCGGCCGAGGCAAGAATGCCGAGGATCGCCACCGTGACGATCAGTTCCACCAGCGTCAGGCCGGCTTCCCGACCCTGGCTGCCCTTTCTTCGCGTGAATTGCATCAACTGCATAACATCATTCCTGCGCGGTCGCTCACTGAATGTGCACGACCGCCTGGGATCCCGTGGCCGGTATCGGCTGTTGCTGGCTGTTGCGCGCCACGGGTCGGGTTACGGCGACGGTTGCATCACCCGCAGCTTTCGCCTGGAAGATCAGCACGCACAGCGTGCCCGAGGATCCGCTCACGCCCTTCGTTCCCGGCGGTCGCGAAGCGGCGATCGCGACATTGCCCTTTCCATCGTCGCGATGCACCAGGGCCACAGCCTGCCCGTCCTTGCCGAGCACGTTCGGGTGTTGCGGATCGTCGGAGTCAACATTGATCAGCGTCAGCTTCGACGGATCGTACTGGACGTCCATCGGGACCCCGAAGACATCCTGGCCGCCCGAGAGATCGACAAACATTTTGAAGGTCGAGCCCACTTTCTGCGTATCCTGGGGCGGACTAACCTGCAGGCTCACCGGCGCAGCGTTGGCCTGCTGTTGCATGTTTGTCATGGCCTGCTGCGCGGCGACGGCAGCCGTAGGAGGCGGCACGCTCTGCTGCACCGCCGGGGCGCCAGGGGCCGGTCTCGCCGGCGCTGGCGTCGCCGGGGGTGTCAACTGCGGCGCCACCTGCATCATGTTGATAGGACGCAGTTGGATGTTATTGGTCGTGCCGGTATCGATCTCCTGCAGATTCTCCGGGCCGAGTTGCTCCGCCCGCACCACGTGCGGCACGACGAGGAAGACGATCTCATCGTCGGTAGTTTCTTTCTGCTGCGTGCTGAAGAAATATTTCAGTAGTGGAAGCTCGGCCAGGCCTGGAGTGCCGCTGATCGCCCAGGTGGTCTGGTGCTGCACGATCCCGCCCAGCAGGTTAGGCTCCCCATCTTTCAGGCGGATCGTCTGATCGACCACGCGCTGGGTGATGATGGGCTCCGTGATCCCGCCAATGTTGGAGTTGCCGTTGGTGGCGGAAACTTCCACCTTGAACTTCATGCTGACGTCGCGGTCGAAGTGCACCGTCGGCTTGATGGTCATGTCGACGCCGACGTCGATGTACTGGAACTGCGTGTTGACCAGCGAGCTGACAATGGCGGTCGCGGCGCCGGTCTGATAGGAACCCGTGGCGATCGGGATGCGTTCACCAATCTTGAGCGTCGCTTCCTGTCCGTCGGAGGCGCGAATCTGCGGATTCTGGATGATGCGCGAGCGCGTGTCGGTGAGCAGCAGATTCACAGCAGCCTGCCCGATGCTGACAGCGAAGTTCGTCGAGTTCAGATGGGCCAGGTTGTTGAGCGTGATGCTGCTGGTCGTCGTCGCCCCGTTACCGTTATTGGCGCTGCCGTTGTTGTTGTTGTTCGAGTTGGTGCCGTTGTTGGTCAGATTGGAGTTTGACGGCTGAAAGTTGATGCTCGCCGTCTGCGGCAGCTGGATGCCGATGTTATGCAGCACATCGCGGCTCACTTCCAGCACCGCGACGTCGATCACCACTTCCGGCTTCGGCTTGTCGAGATTGGCGATCAGCCGCTTCGCCAGCATCAGTTCGTCGGGCGTGGCGCGCATAACAATCGCGTTCTCGCCGGCCACCCCGTTGATGCGTGCGCCCTGCGAGAACAGATTGCGCAGCACCGTTTGAATCTCCGTGAAGTCGTTTTGCTGGGCCACGTTATGCAGGTAAAAAGTTTCGACCGCCTGCTCATCCAGTTCCGTGTGTTTGGCGCGCGAGTTTTCCGCTACAAAAATCGTGTTCGACGTGATGGGACGCCAGAAGGTGTTCGATACCGTGGCCACGATGCGCAGAGCATCGGCCAGCGTTACGTTGTTGAGGTCCACCTGGATGCGTTTAGAGCTATACGACGGATCGAACAGCACGTTGATGCCTGCGGCCTTGCCGATCGCCTGATAGATGATGCGGCTGTCCTCGACCATGTGCAGGGTCAGCGGCTCGTTGGAGATCGGCTTGAGCTCGATGGGCGCGGCCAGCTCCAGAGCCTCATCCGACGTGCGCGGAGCGTTTTCCGGCGCCGGCGTCTGCGCGTTCATCTTCTCCCGTGTGGCCTGGATGTCCTGCTCGGCCAGTTCATTGCTGGGATCGATCTCGAGAGCCCGCAGGAACTCCGTGAGGGCTGCGGTGTCGTTGCCCTGATTGCGCAGCTTCTCGCCGTTCTCCACGTGAATCGCCGCGGCGGAAAAGCGCGTGCGCTCCCAGGCGAGCTTGTAGCGCTCTTCGGTGGGCTTTTTCTGGTACGCCTGGTAGTAGGCCTCGTAGGCGGCCAGCGTGTCGCCTTTGGCCTCAGCCTTCTGGCCGTCCTTAAACCAATGCGAGGCGGACTGCGCGTGCGCCGCCGGAAGGGCAGCCAGAATTGTGGCAAGGAACGCCCAGATCAGAAGACTTCGCTTCATGCAGCTCCATCGCAGGGAGAGGAAATAGAACAAGCTGGCGCGGCCGACGCTGCTTTCTCCAGAAGGAAGACCGTCTCGGAGAACGCCGCCGCTTTGTGCCGGGTATAGTATCGCACTCCGGCCCCAGGGCGCGTCCTTAACTTCATGCAATACCGGTAATTACTCCGGTTCGGCAAGCGCAGGATCCCGTCGCCCCGCCGGTCGTTATACGATGAGAAATTGCCCGTGTCGCCATGGCCCGAACTTCCAGCCATCTCGTAAAGCCCAATCCCCCGAAGGCCAGACCGCGCGATCCCGTCGCTTCCGGCGATCGCGATGCGGCGCAGAATCGGGTGGCTGCCCACAACTATTTCCTCCTCGAACGATATGAGGCCGGGGTGGCCCTGCGCGGAACCGAGGTCAAGTCGATCCGCGAAGGCAAGGCCAATCTCAAAGATGCCTATGGCCTGATTAAGGATGGGGAGGCCTTTCTGCTCAATGCGCATATCGGGGCGTATTCCCATGGCAGCTCCAACAACCACGAAGCGCTGCGCACGCGGAAGCTGCTGCTCCACCAGGAGGAAATTCGAAAGCTCACCGGAAAGACGCAGCAGAAAGGGCTGACGCTCATCCCCACACGGCTTTATTTCCGGAACGGTCGCGTCAAATGCGAGCTGGCCGTCGCCCGCGGCAAGCAGGACTGGGACAAACGCGAGACGGAACGGCGGCGGGAGGACGATCGCGAAGCGCGGGCGGCCATTGCGCGGAGCCGCAAAGCCTGACGCGTCCTGGAACCCCCTAACAGCACCCTGGATTTCCTGACAAAGGTTATGAAAACGAATCTATCTTTCTCACCGTCCTCCGACGTTGCCACCGAACTTCTCGTTGTCTTGGCCGTCGACGCCGCGCCTAAAAGCGCCGCGAAACCGGAGATCCGCCTCCTGGCCGGCGACGATGGACCGGCCCGCGCCGCACAGACCATCCTCGACGGGGGCGAATTCAAGGCCGATTCCTGCGAAACGCTGCTGCTGCACAACCCCCCCGGTCTGCAGGCGAAGCGGCTGCTCCTCGTCGGCCTCGGCAAAGCAGCGAAGCTGACGCCGCACGAGGTCCGCAAGGGGGCGGGCGCCGCTGTCCGATTCGCGAAGCCCCGCGGCCTGCGCGAACTCGCGATCGCGATCCCGGTTGCTGAAGGGCTCGATCCAAAGCTTACCGTCCGCGCGCTCGCCGAAGGCGCTGTTCTCGGCGATTTCGACTCCGACACGTACCGCTCCGACCGTAAGGACCGGAGCGTCGAGACTGTTCAGGTCGTCGCCCCAGCGTCGTCCGATCGATCCGCAGCCGAAGCCGGCCTCCATGAGGGCGTGATTGTCGCCGAGTCGCAGAACTTTGCCCGCGCTCTGGTCAATGAGCCCGGGAATCGCCTTACGCCGACGATCCTCGGGCAGCGTGCTGCGGAAATGTGCCGGGAGTTCGGCATCCAGTGTCAGGTTCACAGCACAGAAACAATGCGCGAGCTGCAGATGGGCGCCTTCCTGAGCGTGACCCAGGGCTCCGATGAACCGCCCGCCCTGATCGTGATGACCTGGACGCCACCCAACGCCGTCGACGGGCCGGTCTTGGGCCTGGTCGGGAAGGGAATTACCTTCGACACCGGCGGCATCTCCATCAAACCCTCCGACAACATGGAGAAGATGAAGTACGACATGGCCGGTGGCGCGGCAATGATCGGCGCCATGCGGGCCATTGCCCAGCTGCAGGTGCCGGTGAAGGTGATCGGCATCGTCTGTGCGGCGGAGAACATGCCTTCGGGCAAAGCCCAGAAGCCCGGCGACGTCCAGATCGCTATGCCCGCGCCTGGCAAACCCGGCAAAGCCATCGAAATCATCAACACGGACGCAGAAGGCCGACTGGTCCTGGCCGACGGTATCACCTACGCCAAACAACTCGGGGCCACCCACCTCATCGACGCTGCGACCCTCACCGGGGCGGTGGCCGTGGCGCTGGGTCAGATCAACGGCGGTATCTTTGCCAACGATGAGGACAGCTACCAGCGCTTTACTAAGGGTTTGAACGTCTCGGGCGAGCGCTTCTGGCGGCTACCGGTCGAAGACGACTACCGCGACGTCATCAAATCCAGTATTGCGGACATCAAAAATACGGGTGGGCGCTATGGCGGAGCGATCAACGCCGCTATGTTCCTGAAAGAGTTTGCGGAAGACACCCCCTGGCTTCACCTCGACATCGCCGCAGTGGCTTGGATCGACGATGCCAAGCCGTGGGCGGCCTCAGGGCCAACCGGAGTCGCAGTGCGGAGCGTGGTCGAGTGGATCCGGCAGTTTTCGCGGTAAGTATCTGACTCTGTTGTCTATATTAATCAATGCAATCATTGAAATCATTGCTTGCATTGACAGCATTGACTGCAGCGGGTTAGCCTTGATTCATGGCCAGCATTACCATCCGCAAACTCGACGACTCCGTGAAGGCCAAGCTTCGGATTCGGGCGGCTGAGAATGGCCGGTCGATGGAAGAAGAGGCTCGGGTGATCCTCGAAGGGGCCATTACGCCCCCAAACTCTGTTCGCCCGCGCGGCAATATGGCTGAGCGCATTCGTAACCTTTTTGAACCGTTGGGTGGCGTCGAACTCAACATTCCGCCGCGTGGAGTCAATACACGAGAGATTCCCGACTTCAGCGGTCCCGAATATGGATCCGACGATGATCAGGGATGATCATCCTCGACACGAACGTTTTGTCGGAAGCCATGCGTCCAGCTCCGTCAGCGAAGGTGATGGAATGGCTTGCAAACCAGCCTGTATCTGAGCTGTGCACGACGGCCGTGACGGAAGCCGAGGTCTTCTCGGGAATTGCATGTATGCCGGAAGGACGCCGCCGCAGAGAATTTCAGACACGGGCGGAGTTGATGTTCGAAGGGTATTTCGACAACCGCAGCCTCTCTTTCGACAGCATGTCAGCGCGATATTTCGCAACGATTTTGGCGGAAAGACAGAAATACGGTAAGCCGATCCAGCCTCTCGACGCACAGATCGCAGCGATCGCCCGGCTGCACAAAGCAACGCTCGCAACCCGCAATATCCGCGACTTCGAGGACTGCGGTATCCGTCTGGTGAATCCCTGGGAAACCTGAGCCGCAGCCTTAACGCCTTACGTCAGGAATGCGCCGCAGCAGCCTGGGCCTGCGCCCTTTCCTTCGCGCCCGCTCGGGCCCGCGAGACCAGAATCAGCCCCACCCCGAAGACAATGGCCCCGAGGCTCGCCAGTTGGGCGTTGCTCATGCCCCAGAGAATGCGCGGATTAATGCGGATGAACTCCACCAGGAATCGCGCGATGCCGGACAGGATCAGGTACTCGCCCGTGATCTCCCCGATGGCTTTCGGCTTCTCCGGCCCGCCCCGCCGCCACAGGATCCACGTAATCAGCAGCGCTCCCAGCAACTCATAGATCGGTGTCGGATGCACGCGCTGCGTCGTCGGCACCAGACCGTTCGGAAAGCTCATCCCCCACGGCAACTTTGTGGGGATACCGTAGTCGCCGTCCCCGGAGACGAGGCACCCCAGCCGGCCCACGCCATAGCCAATGGCCGCCGCCGGCGAAGCCAGGTCCAGCATCCGCAGCGGGCGGATCTTATAGACGCGCGCCTGCCACAGCAGGGTCAGAATCCCGACCACCAGACCGCCGTACCATGCAAACCCGGCCCGGTCGAAAAGCAAATCCGCCGGATGCGCCATCAGTGCGCGCGGCGTCTCCAGCACATGCCACAGTTTCGATCCGATAACACCGGCCACCGTTACCACGGCAACGATGCTGATGGCGTCGGCATCGATCTTCCAGCGGCGGAAATTCCGCTGCAGAATCCAGCAGCCGGCCACCGCCGCCAGCCAGAGCATGATGCCAAATGTGCCAATGGAGAAGCGGCCAATATGAATGAAAGGGTACATGGGTGCGTCTTTCAGTATAGCTTCCACAGGGGGCTTTCGAGGTAATCTGGCCTGTGAGCACGACAAGCACCCACACCGCCCTCGAGGTCCTCTTCACCCGCGAGCAGATCGGCCGGCGGGTCGCAGAAATAGGACAGCAGATCGATCGCGACTACGCCGGCGAAAAAATCGTCCTGGTCGGAGTTCTGAAAGGGGCGGCCATCTTCCTGGCCGACCTCGCCCGCAGTATCTCCGTCGACAATACCTTCGATTTTGTCGCCGTAACCAGTTACGGCAAAGGCACGCGCACCAGCGGAGCCGTCAAACTCATCAAAGATCTGGACGACCCTATCGAGGGAAAAAACGTCATCATCGTCGAAGACATTCTCGATACCGGCCTGACGCTGCACTTCCTGCGCAGCCTGTTCGAGCAGCATCAACCGAAAACCCTCCGCATCGCCGCCCTGCTGGACAAGCCTTCGCGGCGCGTGGAAAGAATCGATGCCGATTATGTGGGATTTACCATCCCCAATCAGTTTGTTATTGGGTATGGGATGGACTTCGCGGAGCGCTACCGGAACCTGCCGGATATCTGTCTCATGGCTCCCGACTCACCCGAATTATCGGCGGGCTGAAAGGAGTTGCCCCCATGACACCCATGCACCTCGTCGATGAGGACGAGGAACAGGAAGTTGCTGGTTTTGACGCAGAGGCCTTTGCAACGCGCGCCCTCTCTTCGAAGCAGAATCTCGCAGCGGTCATCGACCACACCCTGCTGAAACCCGAAGCCACCCAGGAACAGGTGATTCGCCTTTGCCGCGAGGCCGCGGAACATCGCTTTGCCTGCGCCATGGTCAACCCCATCTGGGCCGCGCTGGCGTACTCCGAGCTGGCAGGAACCGGCATCCCGGTCGGTGTGGTGGTCGGCTTTCCCCTGGGTGCATCCCTCGGAGCCACCAAACGCGACGAAGCCGCCGCGCTCGTGAAGCTCGGAGCCCACGACATCGACATGGTCATCAACATCGGCCTGCTCAAGTCCGGCGAAAACCAGGCCCTGCAGCAGGAAATCGAGGGTGTCGTCGAAGTGGTCCACGATGCCGGAGCCATCGTCAAAGTGATTCTGGAAACCTGCCTGCTGAACGTCGAGGAGAAGCTGCGAGCCTCCGAGCTGGCGATGGCCGCCGAAGTCGACTTCATCAAGACCAGCACAGGATTCTCCACCGGCGGTGCCACACCTGAAGATGTCGCACTCATGCGCGGCGTGGTGGGTGGCCGCTGCGGCGTGAAGGCCTCGGGCGGTATTCGTAGCCTGGCCGACGCAAAACGGATGCTGGAGGCCGGCGCCTGCCGCATCGGAGCCAGCGCCAGCGTAGCAATCGTCGGCGAACTGAAGTCCGCCTGACGTCGCCCCCTCTGCGTCCGCGGCGTGCCGGATCGGGCCCCGGCAGCCGCTCCTGCGGGCACACGCACGCCTGCCCAAAACCCCGTATCATGACAAAGTTCGACGACATCGCCCGACGCATGTGTCGTCGCAGGCCACCAGGAGATTTGTGAGCGAAGACCCCCAGCAGAACCCGCCTGAGCATGCGTGGGAAGGAGATTACCGGCCCGTCTCTCCTGAATCCTCGCAGCGTACCGGCCTGGTCCAGGTCGACCCGCTGCAGACGGAGTTCCTCATCCGTCTCGCGGACACGCTGAACACCACTCTCGATCTCAAAACGCTGCTCGAGCGCACCGCCTCCCTGGTCCGGGCGGTGATCGACTACCGCATCTTCGCCATCCTCCTCTTCAATGACCGCACCAACGACCTGCGCATGCGTTTCCAGATCGGCCACAAGCCGGAGATCGAGCGGATGCGCATCCGCCTGGGGCAGGGAATTGTCGGCGAAGTGGCTCAGTCGCGCCAGCCTATGCTGATCAACGACGTCAGCAAAGCCGCCAACTATATCAACGCCAATCCTGACGTGCGCTCCGAGCTGGCTGTCCCCCTCATCACCAGGAACCGCATGATCGGCGTCATCGACATCCAGGCCGAGCAGCTGAACTACTTCAAGCAGGAGCACCTGCACCTGCTCACGCTGACCGCCTCGCGCATCGCCGGCGCCATTGAAAATGCCCGTCTCTATACACGCGTGGCGCGCCAGGCGCAGACCCTCCAGGTGCTGAACGAGATCAGCCGCGAGATTACCTCCATCCTCGATCCCGACGAACTGCTGCAGCGTGTCGGCCAGCTGGTCCGCCGCATCATCGACTACCAGATGTTCTCCGTCTGGCTGGTCAATGAGCGCGATCAGATGCTGGAGAATCGGCTTTCCATGCGCTTTACGCAGCGCTCCGATGCGAAGGAGAAAGAAAAAGAGGCGCCCCCGGAGGAGCCGAAGCGAACCATCTGGGATTCGTCGCCGCCCATGCTGCAGCAGCTCACGCCCCCCAGCTCGGTGCTCGGGCTGGCGGAAAACTCCGGCGTCATCGGTACCACGATCCCCATCGAGCGCGGCCTGGTCGGAGCTGCCATCCGTGAGAAGCGCGTCATTCACGTCGCCGATGTGCGCAAAGATTCCCGCTATCACATGGTCAATCCGGATACCCGCTCCGAGATGACCGTGCCGCTGATCTACAAGGGCACCGCCATCGGCGTCCTCGATATCGAGCACACCCGCCTGCACTACTTCACCGAGGATCATGAGCGCGCCATGACCACGCTGGCCGCCCAGATCGCCATTGCGCTGGAAAATGCGCAGCTCTACCAACGCGTCGCCCAGCAGGAGCAGCGCCTCGAGCGCGACCTGGCCATGGCGCGCGAGGTTCAGCTGCGGTTGCTGCCGCCGGCGAAGCCGCAGCACAAGCGCGCCGAATTCGCCGCGCGATTCCTGCCCGCGCGTACCATCGGCGGAGACCTCTACGACTTCCTGACCTACGACCCGAACCGCAGCGCCATCGCCCTCGGCGACGTGAGCGGCAAAGCGGCCCCCGCTGCTCTCTATGCCGCGCTCGTCAGCGGCATCATGCGCTCGGTGGCGAGCCAGCACCCCTCGCCTTCCGAGATGCTGAAGACCCTCAACGACGCACTCCAGGAGAGAAAGCTCGACTCCCAGTACGTCACCATGCTCTTCGGCGTGTGGAACGACGAGAACCTCACCATCCAGATCGCGAATGGCGGATCCGTCCAGCCGCTCTTCTGCCGTGGCGAAGAGATTGAGACGATCCACGCCGAAGGCTTCCCCCTGGGCATGTTCCCCAACGCGACGTGGGAAGAGTTCAGCATCTCCACCCAGCCCGGCGACTCGGTGGTGTTCTTCAGCGACGGCATCGTCGACGCGCAGAACTCCGCGGGCGAAATGTTCGGTAACGACCGCCTGGTCGCGACCGTGAAGAAGCACCACCACAAGTCGGCGTCGCGGCTGGCCGAAAGCATCCTCACCGACGTGGGCCGCTTCCAGGGCAAGCGCGACCGCTTCGACGACGAAACCGTGGTCGTGCTGCGCGTGATCTGAGCAGCTCGGAACGCCAGGCTCAGCCGGCTGCGCGAACAATCTTCTTGCACAATTCCATAGCGCCGTTTATACAGGGTGAGCCGCAAAACAAGCTGTGCGGAGTTCGTTCAGCCGGCGGGCCAGGATTGAAAAATCCTGATGATCGCCACGCCACTCCTGTGTCCACCACGAAAGGAAACCCATGAGAATCCCACGGATCGGTTCCGCTCTCTTGACTCTGGCAGCCTGCTCGCTGTTCAGCATCCTGCCCGCCGCTGCCACCGCCCAGGCGAAGCACAGTTCCAAACAGGCTGCCGTAGCCACCGCCGGTAAAGCCGCCACCAATCTGGTGGACATCAATTCCGCCAGCGCGGATCAGTTGAAGGCCCTCCCCGGCATCGGGGATGCCTATGCCCAGAAGATCGTTGCCGGGCGCCCCTATGCAAACAAGACGCAGCTGAAGACCAAAGGCATCATCCCTGCGGCGACCTACAGCAAGATCGCGAGCATGATCATCGCGAACCAGCCGGCGAAAGGCAAATAGTCACTGCTTTCGTCCGGGCGCCTCCGAGCGGCGCCTCCGATGGTTGCGGCTCAGACAGGGCGTCTTCGGACGCCCTGTCCGTTTTGTGCGCCCTCCCTGTCACAATTTTCCTTCGGTCTGAGCCTGCTCCGCTGGCGCATGCCCTCCTTCTGATATTCTCAAGAGTTTTCACCCGTTACTCTGCGATATCTGCAGAGCGACCGGAGGAGTGAGCCCCATGCCGGAGCAACGCGGACGGAAATACCATCAGGAGCGCGTCGCCGAAACCCTGCGTGACGAGATCGGCGCCATGATCGAGGGCGAGCTTTCCGATCCCCGCATCAGCTTCTGTTACATCAGCCAGGTGGTCCTCAATCCCGGCGGGAAATCGGCGCTGGTCTATGTTGCCGTAGACGGGGGCGAGCAGGAGGAAGCCGACACTCTCGAAGGCCTCATGGCCGCGCGCGGCTACATCCGGCACGGGCTGATCGAGCGCATGGGAGTACGCTTCGTGCCCGACATCACGTTCCACATCGACCGGTCCGAAAAAATGAAGACGCGCATCGACGAACTGCTGGGCCGCAGGCGGCAGGTGCGTCTTCGCGCCATGAAAAGCGAAGCCGAGAACGCGAGCGCTGCGCCCTCTGTCCCGAATGGAGAGCCCCAGGAGCGACGAAAAGTCTGATGGTTGCAGGACACGATATCCCGTTGCCGCAAGATGACCATCACGACGATGCTGCCCACAACCGTCCCGGTGGCGGGCTGGACGCGGTGCTGAATGTGATCCGCCGCGGCCGCCGTTTCGCCATCTGCTCTCATGCGCGTCCCGATGGAGACGCGGTGGGCGCGGTGCTGGCCTGCGGCATGATGCTCACCCAGCTGGGCAGGCAGGCGGACATGGTCTCCGCCGACCCCGTCCCGCACATCTATCGCGGCCTCCCCTGTGCCGCGTCGATCCGCCACGTCCAGAGCATCGAAGGAGATTACGACGCCGTTCTGCTGCTGGAGTGCGACGGGATTCAGCGCTCGCGCCTGGGCGGCCTGGAGGGCCGTTTCCTCGTGAACATCGATCATCATGCGACCGGCCGCCCTTTTGCCGATGTCAACTGGATCGACACCCAGGCCTGTGCCGTAGCGGAGATGGTCTACCGGCTCGCCATTGCGGCTGGCGCCGAGGTCACGCCGCAGATTGCCGCCTGTCTCTATGCCGGCGTCCTGACCGACACAGGCTCGTTTTGCTACGAAGGCACGGACGCCCACGCCTTCGAGGTGGCGCGCGAGTTGGTTGGCCGCGGAGCCGATCCCGCCGGTATTGCCCGCGAGGTGTATTTCTCCAACCCGCTCTCGAAGATGCTGCTCCTCGGTGCGGCGCTTTCCAACCTGCGCCGCGAGGGCAGGCTCGCCTGGCTTTGGGTTACCCATGACGACATGAAGCGCACTGGCGCCGCCGAAGAAGACTGTGAAGGCATCGTCAACTATGCGATCGGTATTGCCGGCGTCGAAGGAGCGGTGCTGCTGCGCGAGCTGCCCGACCGCCGGGTTCGCCTTTCCCTGCGCAGCAAGGGCCAGCTCAACGTGGCGCGCATTGCATCGAGTCTGGGCGGAGGCGGACACCTGCATGCGGGCGGCTGCACCATGCAGGGCCCGCTCCGCGAAGCCACCGCGAAGATTCTCGATATCATGCGCCAGGAGCTAATGACCATGGTTCCTGGGCGCCCGGCAGCTGGCGAAGGGTCCGGCCCGAATCTGTTAGGCTGACACAGTCGTGTTCCATGCTTGCCTCAGCTCGGGCTGGCTCTGCGAATCGCACTTTGGTGCGGGTCTCGAACGAACCGCCATGGTGGCTCCCACAACGGACAGAACACCCACTCGATCGTGACCGAGATTTCCAAATCCACAGCGAAAACAGAGAGCAGCTCCGGGATCCTCGCTCACTTCCGCTCCCGGTTTCCCGCGGTCGGCGAGATCACCGAAGCGGCCACTCTGTTCTGCATGACGGCGTTCTTCCTCTTCTATGGCCTCGTGCCGATCTTCGGCGGCGATGGCCTCGGCCTGGTCGGCGCTGACGAGCCGCGTTATGCCCAGGTGGCCCGCGAGATGCTCGCCCGCCACGACTACGTCACCCCGGTCCTGTGGGCACATCCCTGGCTGGAGAAGCCGGCCCTCTACTACTGGCGCGCCATGTTCGCGTTTCGCGAATTCGGCGTGCACGACTGGTCTGCGCGTCTGCCCTCCGCCAGCTTCGCTTTCATGCTGGTGGTGCTCATCTATCTGCACATCCGCCGCTTCCGTAACGGCGGCCAGCTGGACGCGGCACTCATCACTGCCTGTTCGGCGGCGATCCTTAGCTTTGCGCGCGGTGCCTCCACCGACATGCAGCTGGCTGCGCCGTTTTGTATCGGCATGCTCGGCTGGTATGCCTGGTACGAGACCAACAGCAAGTTCTGGCTCTTCGATATTTACTTCTTCGTCGGCGCCGCCACCCTGGCCAAAGGGCCAATAGCGCCGCTCATGGCCCTGGTGATCATCGGCATCTTTGCCGGCCTCCGCAGGGAGTGGTCGCTCTTCCGTCGCAGCCTCTGGTGGCCGGGCATACTCCTCTACTTCGCTATGGTCCTGCCCTGGTTCATCGAGGTGCAGCTCCGCAATCCGTCCTTCCTGCGCATCTTCTTCCTTGAGCACAATCTGGAACGCTTCGCCACCAATCGCTTCGAGCACTATCACCCCATGTGGTATTACGTGCCGGTCATGCTGCTGGGACTAACCCCCTGGGCGGTGATCGCAGTAACCGCCTTTGTCGATGCCATCGGCGGCTCCATCAATGAGTGGAAGGCGCGCCGCGCCCCGGTGCTCTATGTCAGCCACGGCCGTGCCGGCGATGCCTTTCCCGAGTTCCTTGTCTTGTGGGCGGTCGTTCCCATCGTTTTCTTTTCCTTCTCCGAATCGAAGTTACCGGGGTACGTTCTGCCCGCAGTCCCCCCGCTCACGATTCTGGCCGGCGACTATCTCAACCGCATTCGCAATCGTGGACTCAAGCCCTGGCTGTTGGTCCTGCACGCCGTGCTCACCGGCATTCTGAGCATGTTCGTGCTGCTGATGCCGCTGCATCTCCATAATCCTGAGGAAGTTCCGCCACGGGTTGCCATCATCGCCGCCGGCATGGTGGGCGTCGCCACGGTTGTGTTCATCCTGATTACCGTTGCCCATTTCGGGCTGAAGCGCCTGCGCATTGCCACCATGACACCCATGGTGATCCTGCTGCTGTACATCTTCGGCATCGGTCCCGTTTTTGGAATCGGCCCTCTGCCCAATACCAAGCACAACATCACACTCATGGACATGACCTACTCGGCCCGTCCGCTGGCGCTGATCCTTGGCCAGATCAGCCCGCCGCCGGGCGTGGTCGCTGTGCTGCGCGTGCGCAGAGATGTCCAGTACGGACTTTCTTTCTATCGCAATCAGCGCACCGTGAATTACGATGTTGGCATCTCAGTGAGCGATCCGCCGCCGGACGGTCCCGGTCCGCACGGTGTCATCATCGATGAGGTGAAAGAAGGATCGTCGATCGAAGAGATGGGGGTCAATCGCCTCATCGGCGACGATCTGGTGGCAGTCAATGGCGAGCCTGTTCTGAACGCGGCGGACTTCGACGCCATGCGGGCGCGCTGGAAACCTGGTGTAAGGCTGGAATTCGAGGTAGTCGATCCGCGAATTCCCAATAAAGCTCCGCAGTTCGCCGGCGGCGTTCTGCGGGATGGGGTTCCGCAAAAGCAACACCTTGTGGTGATTCCCAAAGCGTGCCTCTCTGAAGTTCCATGTGCAGGCGAGCTTCATCGACAACTCGCGGGGAGACGATACGATCCACTCTTCACCTATCCCGCTCAGAACCTGGTTGTCTATGAAGTTATGGCCAGCCAGGCGCCGAACGCAGTCCAGAACCGGTGAGCCGTCTGTTGCAGTTGATTACGGAGGGAGTTTGCCAGCCGTCGTTCGAAGTGTGCTGGCCGTCGCGTATCGATGAGTTCCGCGCTCCAGTTCGAACTGTTGGACCTGCGCCATTTCTCCGCCGGCAATCTCCGCCCTCTGCTGGATGAAGAAAGCCGCATCTGGAGTGAGCGGCTGCACTGGGACTATCGCGGTTCCGCCGAGTTACTCCTGCAATATCTCGATTCACGCGTGCTTCCCGGCTATGTCGCCGTCGAGAACGGGCGCATCCTCGGTTACATCTTCTGCGTTTACGAGGGATACAAAGCCGTCATCGGCGATGTCTTCGCCATGTCTCCCCGCGATACTGCGGCGCATAGTCCATCGGGCAATCCCGACGAGGCCGTTGCGGAAATTCGCAACGAACTGCTCTCCCGCCTTCTCGAAATGCTGAAGGCCACGCCGGGAATCACACGCATCGAATCGCAGCTGCTGCTGCATCCGCATGGCGCTCACCAGCGCATCTTCGAAGACGCAGGTTTCGAGGTCCACGAGCGCATCTTCATGGAATGGCCGCTGCATCCGCCCGCCGGCGAGCCCGGCGCAGCCCTGTTCAACGCCGGCCCTCCGGTCCCGCTTCCTCCCGGCATGGAACTGCGCCGCTGGTCTGAGACCGATCTCAGCGCCGCCGCCCGGCTTATCTCGGCGTCGTACCGCGGACACCTCGACAGCCACATCAACGAGCAGTACCGCACCGTAGCCGGCTCCCAGCGGTTCCTCCACAATATCGTGCGTTTCCCCGGATGCGGATATTTCGATGCGGATGCATCGCTGGCGCTCATCGAGCGCGGCAGCACCGAACTTGCCGGCCTGCTGCTCTGCTCGCGCGTTCGCGACGACGTCGGCCATGTGACGCAGATCTGCATCGCGCCCCAGCATCGCGGCCGAAGACTCGGCCATCTGCTCATGGTCGATTGCGCACGTGGTCTCGCGAAGCGAGGCTTCAACCTGCTCACGCTCACCGTCACTGCGTCCAACCGCAGAGCGGTGTCTCTTTACGAATGGCTCGGCTTCCGCGGAACGCATCGCTTCGACGCGATGGTGTGGGACCAGAACGAAGGGCCCTTCGTGGCCCCCAATTGGGGCTGACGCCTCTCCGCTTCCCTTCGTCAGAGAATTGCCGTCTATCCCGCTACTGCCTGCTCCGCGTGTTCGGCTGCGGTGGCCACCGAGCGCAAACCCGCTGCCTCTACCGCGGCTTCCACCATGGCCTCTATGCCCATGCAGGAGTTCATCATCAGGTGATACAGCTTGCGATCGTCCCACTCGCGCTGATGGAAGCGCCGGATATACTCCGCGCGGCGCCGGTCGGTCGCAACGATCTCGTTTTCGGCATCGTTCGCGTGCTCGGGGAACTTCTCCTGGATGTAGCGAATCCTGCGCGCCATCGAGGCATAGACAAATACGTGATACGCGCCCGGGGAGCGGGCCAGCGTGCAGGCGGCCCCCCGGCCCACCACCACGCAGTTGCCGATGGCAGCCTGCTCCTGCACGTAGCCCTTTACGAAGTCCACCATGCGGGAGCTGTCGAAAATCTTCGGATCGTCCGGCATCTGCTCCAGCGATCCCAGCCAGAAGGCTTTGCCAAAGCGGTAAAACCACGGATCGATCCGCTCGTCGCAGCGCTTTACCAGCGTCGGCGTCACGCCCGCTTTGCGTGACACGTCCTCGATCAGGCAGCTGTCGATCAGCCGCCAACCCAGGCGTTGGGCCAGACGATGCGCGTACTCCGCGCCCTGGCTCCCGTATTCCCGTTCTACCGTGATGACCTGAATCATCGCCGTTTCCTTCCATGTGACTGCCGATGGTGCAACTTTTTGAGGGGCACAGTCAAGGGACTTGCAGCCCCGGTCGCCACGCTTCGCGCATTCCAGGATGCTCGGCTTCGGCTGCTAGTCTCGGAATTCCACCACCGTGGCGCCGGCCCCGCCCTCATTTTGCCCTGGCTCCGTCACCGTGGCCACCTGCGGATGCTGCTGCAGCCAGGCCCGCAGCGTCCTCCGCAGCACGCCCATCCCGGTGCCGTGAATGATGCGGATGCGCGGCAGCCCGGCCAGGAAGGCGCGATCCAGGAACTTCTCCACCTCGTCGCGCGCCTCGTCTGCCGTCTTGCCGATTACGTTGATCTCACTGGAGCCCATCTCCGGCTCCGCCATGGACACGGTGATCCCCGCACGCCCGCGCACCGCCTGCAGCGGCGTCTGCGTCCGGCCGCTCCCCACCACTTCGGCGATTTCATCCCGCGATATCCGCATCTTCATCGGACCGACGGCAACCTCGAAGGTCTTGTCGTCGATCTGTCTCCGCACCACCGCTGTTTTGCCCAGCGTTCGCAAGCGGACCGTGTCGCCCTCCGTTACATGCTTCACGATGTGCGGCTGCGCGTTCTGATCGCCGCGATCCGCGCCCGTGTGCTGGGCCACCACCGCCGTATTGAAGCTTTCCGAGAACTCTCGCCGCAGCCGCGCGATGCGCTGCTCCGCCTGCTTCGACAACTTTTGCTGCGCGGCGCGATCCTCGATCGCCTTCACCGTCTCGCGCATCTGAAATTCGAAGTTCTTCATCAGCGACGCCAGCTGGCCTTCCAGATCCTTCACCTTGGCGCGCCATTCCTTCATGCCCTCGGCGTCCAGCCGCGCCCGTTCCTTCGCCAGATCCTGTTCGAGCCGCCGCACCCGGTCGCGCTCCTTCTCGATCTGCGCCAGTTGCTCGTGCAGGCTGTCGAGAAAACGTGCGATGTCCTGGGTCTGCGTGTTCAACCGCGACCGCGCCGCCGCAACGATCTCCGCACTCAGCCCCAGCCGCTGCGCGATGTTGATGCCGGCCGAAGTCCCCGGCACGCCCTGGCGCAGCTCGTAGGTCGGCGCCAGAGTCTTCTCGTCGAAGCCCACCGCCGCGTTGACCGCCCCCGCAGCGTTTTCCGCATATACCTTGAGCGACGTCAGATGCGTCGACACGATCGACCACGCGGCCACTTTCAGAAAATGCTCCGCCACCGCCACCGCCAGCGCCGCACCCTCTTCCGGATCCGTCGCCGACCCCAGCTCATCGAGCAGCACCAGCGAGCGCGACGTGGCCTGCGCCGCAATTCGATTCAGGTTCTTCACATGTGCGGAGAACGTCGACAAATCCTGCTCGATTGACTGCGCATCGCCGATGTCGGCGAGAAATCCATCGAACCCCGGCGTCACGCATTCATCCGCCGGTACCGGGATGCCCGCTTGCGCCATCATCGCCAGCAGCCCTGCGGTTTTCAGCGTCACGGTTTTGCCGCCCGTGTTCGGCCCGCTGATGATCAGCTGCCGATCCGCGCCCGCCAGCTCCAGGCTCACCGGCACAACCTTCTTCTCTTCGCTCCGCAGCCGCCGCTCCAGCAGCGGATGCCGCGCATTCTTCAGGCGAAACTCCGGAGCGGCCTCCCCGGTGAATCGTGGCAGTGTGCAGTCGTACTCCTGCGCAAACCGCGCCCGCGCCTGCAGCGTATCCACCTCGGCCAGCACGGCGGCTCCGGCGAGAATCGGCCCGCTGAACTGCGCGATCTGCCGCGTCATGTGCAGAAAAATGCGGTGAATCTCCGCTTGCTCGTCTTCCAGCAGCCGCACCAGATCGTTGTTCAGCTCGATCGTCTCCAGCGGTTCGACGTACACCGTCTGGCCGCTCGAGCTGGCGCCGTGCACCACCCCCTGCACCCGTCGCTTCCACTCCGCCTTGACCGGAATCACGAACCGCTCGCCACGAATCGTGATCAGCTCATCCTGAGAACTGCCGCCCTCGGAGAAGCGCCGCAGCGCCAACCGCAGGCTCTCCTCAATCGCGCGCTGCTGCCGCTCCATCTCGCGCCGGATCCTCCGCAGCTCCGGCGAGGCATCATCGGCCAGCGTCCCATCGGGCAGAATCTTCTCCCGCATCGACTCGGTCAGCGGCCGCAGACTCGTCGAGAGCAGTTCGCGGGATCGCTCGGTCAACTCGGGCAATTTGTCCTGCGTGTTCTCGGGCGGTGTCCCGATCAGCTCCGCCCACGCGGTGATCTGCTCGGCGAGTGCGATCACCGCCCGCAACTCTTCCGACTCCAGGGCTACGCCTTCGATGCGCGCCTTTGCCAGCAGTTCCGTCGGATCGAAGAGCGCACGCAATTGCGGCATGACGCCGGCGCCCACCAGCAGACGCATCTCGGCCGTCAGTCGCTGCTCGCGCTCCACCCAGGTTCGATCCATCGACGGTACCAGCGCACCGATCCACCCACGCCCCAGCGCAGACTGCGCGTACACGCCGAGGAACGCGACAAACTTGTCCCACTCGAGCGCAAGGCTGGGCGCGATGGGTGCTGGAATTTCCGGCAACAGGGCCATGACACTTCATTATCCCGCCTGCGAAGCATTGACACGGTGCGCTACTCTCTGTTTTCCTCTACTCAGTTCGTATGCGGTGCCCCATCTCCATCTGCGGCTCGATCACCATCGCCATCGCGCGAATTACCATGCCCATGGGAAACGGAGCCGGCGGCTAGCGAATCTTCGCAATCGAAACACAACAGCCATCGCGCTCCAGGGAGCCGATGGCTTTTCTATTTGTGGAAAGGGAACGATCTTGACCGTCTCACTCGACTCCATCCGCGCCGCCCGCGAGCGTATCCGCGGCCATCTCTATCTCTCCCCCGCGCCGCACTCTGCCGCCCTCTCCGAGATGACCGGCCAGCAAGTCTTCCTGAAGCTCGACAACCTGCAGCGGACCGGCGCATTC
Organism: uncultured Acidobacteriaceae bacterium; assembly: GCA_963796895.1. Classification (GTDB taxonomy): domain Bacteria; phylum Acidobacteriota; class Terriglobia; order Terriglobales; family Acidobacteriaceae; genus Palsa-343. Next base: position 218,720 of record CAWCNN010000004.1, on the reverse strand, counting down.
AAGGAGCGGGGCGCCCTGAACAAGATCCTCACCCTCACGCCCGAAGAACGCAGCCGCGGAGTCATCGCCGCCAGCGCCGGCAACCACGCTCAGGCGGTCGCCTTCCACGCCAGCCAGAACGGCATCCGTTCCCGCATCGTCATGCCCCTGATGACCCCGCTGGTCAAAGTCGCGGCCACCTCGAACTACGGCGCCGACGTCGTCCTCCACGGCGCCGATTATGACGAGGCGTGTTCCGAAGCGATTCGCCAAAGCAGCATCGACGGCCTGACCTTCCTCCACCCCTTCGACGACGACGAGGTGATCGCGGGGCAGGGAACCATCGGCCTTGAACTGCTGGAGCAGATTACCGATCTTGAAGCGGTGGTCGTCCCCATTGGCGGCGGCGGCCTGATCGGCGGAGTCGCCTGCGCCATCAAGGAGAGCAATCCGAAGATCCGCGTCGTCGGCGTGCAGACCGAGCGGCTGCCCTCGATGCTCCGCGCCCGCGAGGCCGGCCACCCGGTCACCATTCCCGCCGAAGCCACCATCGCCGACGGTATCGCCGTCCGACGCGCCGGCGAGCGCACTGTGCCGCTGGTGGCGAAGTACGTCGACCAACTGGTCACGGTGGACGAAGAGGAAATCGCCAGCGCCATCCTCGTCCTGCTCGAACGCGAAAAGACCCTCGCCGAGGGCGCCGGAGCCGCGGCCCTGGCCGCATTGCTCCAGAAGAAGACCGCCCTCAACGGCCAGCGCACTGCGGTCCTCGTCTGCGGCGGCAACATCGACGTCACGCTGCTTTCGAAAATCATCGAGCGCGGCCTGGTCAAAGACGGCCGCTGGATCCGCATCCGCATCCACCTCACCGATCGCCCTGGCGCCCTGCACAACCTCACCCGCATCATCGCCGACCAGCGCGCCAACATCGTGCAGACCGCCTACGATCGCGCCTACTATGGCGTCAACCTGGGGGATACGGTGATCGACCTGACGCTTGAAACCCGCGGCGCTGCCCACATCAAGGAGATCGCCGCCGCCCTCACCGAAGCCGGCTACCGGCACGAGCGCATCGAATAGCGCAGCCCGCCGGTTGAAATCTCTGCCCCAATGCGCCGATAGATACCGGACGCATATGAATCAGGGACCTGCAGGTGCACCATCGAGCGCGACCATCGATGCACGGGTACGCCAAGGTGTGCAGGCTGCAGTGCAGGCTGCACACTCTCTCACCGCCATCGCCACCCCTGGTTCCGATTCGTCCGAATCCCGCAGCGTCGGCCACTGGATTGATAAGGGCAACGCCTCCGCAGCGGCGAACCAGTTCGTCGAGGCGGTGGACTTCTACGGCAACGCCCTGCGCCTCGATCCACACTCCGGCCAGGCGTGGCACAACCTCGGCAACCTCTTTCTGCAACTGAAGAACCTCGATAACGCCATCAGCTGCTACCGCAACGCCGTGCAGTGGCTGCCATCGGACCCGCTTTGTGCCTACAGCCTCGGTCGTGCCCTCAATCTCATCGGTGGTCATCGCGAAGCGCTGCAGCACCTGTCCCGCGCTTGTGCTGCCGCCCCTGCGCATGCCGACGCCTGGGCGAACATGGGCATCGCCCATCAGCATCTCGGTCAGGGCGATGAGGCGCTCGAGTGCTACGATCGCGCCGCGGTGCTCTCCGATGTCGCCGTCGAAGCGCAGATGAACCGGGCCATGGTTCTGCTCGATCGGGGCGACTTTGCCGAGGGTTGGCGCGCCTATGAACACCGCTGGCAGCTCCCCGGCTTCCAGAAGGCGGCCAGCCGCTTTGCCGGCAAGCCCCGCTGGCGGGGCGAGCCGCTGCAGGGCAAACGCATCCTTCTGTATGCCGAGCAGGGCTTCGGCGACATGATTCAGTTCGCCCGCTTTGTGCCCGAAGTGGCGAAGCTGGCCTCCGAGGTCTATCTCGAAGTCCCCTCTCGGCTCTGGGCGCTGTTCGCGAACCTGCTTCCGACCGGGCGCGTCCTTGCACGTGGCGGCACTCTACCCGATTTCGACCTGCACTGTCCGCTCATGAGCCTGCCTCTGGCTCTGCGGATTGAACTGGATACCATCCCAAGCCAGCCCTGGCTCCATGTTCCTGCTGAACAACGGGAGCGAGCGCGTCACGCCCTGACCGTCGCCAGCCACGGCCCGCGGCCGCGTCTCCGGGTGGGCCTCGCCTGGCGCGGCAATCCCGACCACAAATGGGATCGCGTGCGCAGTCTGCGTCCCGCGCAGCTGGCTCCTTTGGCACAGGTGCCCGGCGTGCACTGGGTGCTGCTCCAACAGGACGCGACACCGGAAGAACTCGCCGCTCTCTCCCCGGCGTTTGCGCCGGTGTTGCTGCGCCAGCAACTCGACGGATTCCTCGCCACCGCCGGCCTGATCGAAGAACTCGACCTCGTCATTTCCGTCGACACGGTCACCGGACATCTCACCGGCGCGCTCGGCCGTCCTCTCTGGTTATTGCTGCCGGCGTTTTACGACTGGCGCTGGCATTCGCATCGCGCCGATTCGCCCTGGTATCCCTCCGCGCGGCTCTTCCGGCAAGCCGATCCCGGAAACTGGGCCGGCGTTGTGGAGCGTGTTGCGGAGCAATTGGCGAACCTGGCTGGATTGCCTTAGCCGACGCGCGGACACCCGGACTTCAGTTGACCTGCTGCAGCCGCTCGATGAGCTTGCGCGCCAGGCTCTCCCCCGACTCGGACCAGAGCAGGCGCGTCGAGATGCCGCCGTTCTTCTGCACGCGGTTGGTGAACTCGACCAGCTTCTCCACGTTTTGCTTCACACGCGCCACGTCTTCCTTGTCGAGATCGAGATCTTCGTACAGGAACGGCGTGTCGAGGCCGAAGTCGACGCGGATATGGCCATTCGTCTCATACGCGCCCTCGTCGAACTCCGGGCCGAATCCCACAATGCGCACCACCCGCGGCTCATGCCGCCACATCGTGTCCAGCCCCCCGGTCTGTTCCGGAACCCACAGCTCCCAGATCAGCTCAAATTCCCACGCGTAATCGTGGTGCGCGTTCTCCATCGCCGCGGCAATCACGGCGCGCGGGCCGGCTTCCTCTTCTTCGGTCTCGTTGCGATACACGCGCTGCCAGACCGGTGATTCGTTCCAGGAGATCGGATACACGGTGGCTGCTGCAATGCGCGACGATCCACCGATCGCCGCAAACTGCTCCATGACTTTCTCCAGCGCAGCAGGGAGCGCTTCCAGCCGGAAGTTGGGATACCAGAGACTGAGATAGATCTGGTCGGCCATCCCTAACAGGGTACAAGGTGCAGGGCCAGGGAGGGAACTGCCGCCCGGAAGCCGGAAGCGTCAGAAATCTTTCATCGGAAATTTTTGCGAGGCGCAACTCGACGTTCATTGCAGCGTGCCAGCATGTTTGACAATGAATACGGGCTCGTTTTGCCATTCCCCGCGCGGAGCTGAATCGAGTTGCGAGTTGCAGTCGCTGTTTTCTCCTGGTTCCCTGAGCCGCATGGGACTTGCGTCCCGAATCGTCTTCCATCTCCGGTCATGGCGGTGACATCGTGACTTTGAACGGTCACAACGGGCATCGCCGCCTCTCTGCGCTGACGGCCACACCGGGCTCCGGACACCGGCCGCTCCGCATCGCGCTCATTACAGAGACCTTCCTGCCCAAAATCGACGGCATTGTCACCCGCCTCTGTCACACGTTGCGGCATCTGCATTCGTTCGGCCATGAGCTGCTGCTGGTCGCGCCCGAAGGCATCGAAGAGTTCGAAGGCGTGCCGGTGCATGGCGTGCCTGGGTTTGCGTTTCCCATCTATCCGGATCTCAAGCTGGCGGTCCCGCGCCCCTCGATCTCAAAGGCGCTGGACAAGTTTCAGCCCGATCTCATTCATCTCATTAATCCTGCGGTGCTCGGCGTCTCTGGCTTCTTCTACAGTTCCGGCCATGCCATCCCGCTGGTGGTTTCATATCACACGCACCTGCCTAAGTACCTGCATTACTATCACTTAGGCTCGCTGGAGGGGTTGATGTGGTGGGCGATTCGCGAGGGCTACAACCGCGCCGACGTGATCCTCGCCACCTCCCGCGCCATGCAGTCCGAACTTGAACACCAGGGAATCCGGCGCGTCGATCTCTGGCAGCGCGGCGTCGATACCGATCTGTTTCACCCCTCGCGCGCTTCCCGCGCCATGCGCGACCGGCTCACCGCCGGCCACCCCAGCGAGAAGCTGCTCCTCTATGTCGGCCGTCTCTCCGTCGAGAAGGAGATCGAGCGCTTTCGCGAGGTGCTGACCGCTTTGCCCGGCGTTCGTCTTGCCCTGGTCGGCGACGGGCCCCATCGCGAAAAGCTGGAGCAGCATTTCGCCGGCACCCCGACGTACTTTGCTGGATTTCTCCAGGGCGAGGAACTGGCCAGCTGCTTTGCCTCCGCCGATGCCTTCTTCCTCCCCTCGCGCACCGAAACCCTGGGCCTGGTCCTGATGGAAGCCATGGCCGCGGGCTGCCCGGTCGTGACCAGCCGCGCCGGCGGCACCTCCGACATCGTCGAGGACGGCGTGACCGGCTACCTGTGCGACCCCAACGATCCCGACAGCGCCATCGACGCGCTGCGCAACGTGCTGTTCGCTGCGGCGCATCGGGAGAATCTCAGCCGCCAGGCGCGTAGAGACGCCGAGCAGTGGGGATGGTCCGCCGCGACCCGTCAGCTCGAATCGTATTACTGCGCGCTGATGGAGAAGGAGCAGAAGTTGCCGCACCTGATCGCGCAGCAGCGCTCGGCGCATCTGCCTTCGCGCGTGATCTGCGATCGGCTGGCGATTTCGAAAGCGACGTTCCGGCGTCACGCGAAAGCCGCTTGACCCCGGTCGCGTTGTCTCGGCGGGCAGGGCCCTCCGCGCGCCCTTGTCGGGAGCCGTAATTGCGGCGCAGTACCGAAGTACCGGGAACGATCGTGCAGCGCTGCGGAGGCTCAGGAGGCCATGCGGACCGAGTCTGCGGTGGCGAAGGCCTCGCGATCGGTATGCAGTCGGGGAAGAAGATGGACCCGTCCGCGTGTGTCCTGGACCAGAGCCAGAGTCAGACTGCAGTCTCCGCAGAGCCAGTAGTGTTCGAGGCGCCTCGGCCGGGCGGTTCCGCCGGCGGCGGCGGCGACAGCGACGGTTTCAAAGACGTAGATTCGGCCCTCGCGCAGGTAATGCAGCGGTTTGCCGCAAGCGGGATTCGCGCAGCAACTGATCATGAGAATGCCCTCCCCAGGCGCCTGACGACCTCCAGGCGAGATCCGGAACAGATCCGGTTTTCAAGGCAGGCAGGAAGGTGTAGGTACTTTTCCCGGAAATCGCGATGCAGCGCCCTGTCTCGTGGACGGTTGGCGCATTGCCGGTGGATGGAACGGCCGAGATTCCTTTGCATCGGGGAAACCGGCGAAGCCTGGCTCGGGGCGTTGGGGGAGGATCAGGACAGAGCGTGCCGGGCGAGGTGAGATCGATCTTCGAAAGCGCAGACGAGGCTAGTCTTCGCGGAGGAGGCGAATCAATCACTCTTTCGGGGGACGGGGTTGGGGTAAGTCCAGAAGGTCAGCGTTACGCCCAACACGGTCCCATCCTTCAATCGTCAGCTCCGATTACCAGCGAGTTGATGGTCTCCTCCACTTGGCCGATCTCACGGGTCTTCACGACAGCCGGGACACTGTAGGTGAAGTAGACCAAAGTGGACCGCCAGGCGAGCCACCATTCCGTCCACGAACTTCCAGATCTTTCGGGTTCGCCGCTGCTCTACGCGAAGTGCTACCCATCTCCCCGGTCTGTTCTGTTACCCATCAGCCCGGTCTGTACCCTTGTATCAGGGCATGACTTCAGTCGTGCCGAATAGCGCTCCCAAAATGATCGGGCTTCAGCCCCTGAGGGGTGGCTCTGCGTAATTTCCCTGTTGCCGGTCACGCGCCCCCGGTTCCGACAGCCGTCGCTGCGCATGGGGTGCTGCGTGGCAGCACGACGGTAGAAGCCACGGGTTTCAACCCGTGGAAACACCCTCGCCAAAATCAACGGCCTTCAGGCCCGGATCAGCCACACTCGGATGTTCCGGTTTGCCGGGTCTTACGTCACTGTCCCGCTGAAGGCTCCTCAACTGCAACCTCGGCCCGATACACTAAGCCATGACCCTTCTGGAGCCACGGTGGGACCAGCCAAAGCCCACTCCAGAAGAAGCTCAAGACATGTGCAATCAGGTCAGCCTCACCGTCGTTAAGGATCCGATGGATGTCGTCGGCGAGGTCCTCGGTTTTCTTAGGAAATCGCACCGGGACGGAGGTGCGCTGTTTGCAGTATTTACTGTGGGTGAATCCGACGTGTTCGACTGGTTCGCGTCGAGAAACCGTCTTGCTGAGTACTCCATACTGGCGGCACTTCTCCGACGGGAAGAGGTGGAGAAAGAACTCCCTGACCTGTTGGCCTCAGAGGCGTCGGGAGGCGACCCCGCAAGCGAATGCTCGATTGTGTCAACGGAGGGGTTCGCGATGGAGAGCTCTTTTCTGCTCGACGGACGGATTGCACAAGTCTTATACGCTGGTGGTGCGTATGGCCAATCGGATTTGGACGCCAGAACTGCCAAGCAGCTCGCCACAGCATTCTGTGAGGAACTGTTCGAGCAGCGATACTCTGAAGTTGTTGCCTTTAACAACTTCTCAGCGTGGACCCCTTGGTTCCGAGGAATCGCGTGGGATTGGACCGCATTTCTGTTCGACCGCCGGAAGCGAACCTTTGCAATTCTTGCGATTACAGATTCCGATTAATAGGAGCAGATCTCCTGATCATCTCAGCATCTTGGGCGTGTAGTCGGCATCCAGGAAGTTTCGGCGCGAGGAAACAAAAAGCAACCGCAGTCGCCATTGCCTCAAGTGCGGAATCTGAAATGATGCAGAAAACCCTGGGGGAGTGGGACGACGCCCCCAGGGTTCTTGTTTGCATTCGATATAGTCTTAGTGCTTCTTTGTGACTGCCTTCTTCCGCCTCGCCGGAGCTTTTTCGCTCAGCAGGGTGTTCAGATCGGCAGCGTTGAATGGATAGAGTTTCACCGATTGCTGGCCCGTGTTGTTCAGTGTGATGTCGACGCGACGATTCTGAGCCAGATAGATCACGCCTAACTTCAGATCCATCTTTTTCTTTTGCGCATCGGTCAGTTCAGGATTCTCGTCCACCAGGGTCTTCACCTGGTCTTTCGAGAGCTGCTGTTCCTTGCCGACCGCCCGCGTCTCGATTGCCGACTCGGCAACCCCCTGCTGGACCAGGAACTGCTTGACGCGGTCCACACGGCGCTGGGTCAGCGCCTGGTTGTATGCAGCGCTGGCGCGCACGTCAGCATGACCCGTCAGTGTGATGCGCGCGTCGGGTTTGTAAGTGAGATAGTTTTTGAAGTCCGTCGCGAGGGTGCGTAATGTTGCCTGCTGACTTTCCACCAGACCCCCCTCCGGATGCGCGGCCCTGGGCTGATCCGTCGGGAAGAAGACGCTGTGCAGCGCAAGACGCTGCTCAAGGCGAACCTGCTCAGGTGAAGGCGCCGGCGGCGGTGGCGGAGCTTCCACGGTGACGTTGGTGGAGGCCGATGCTGTCTGTCCCTTGTCGTCCTGCACGTTGCAGGTCACCGTGATCGTTCCTGCGGGCGCGCCGGCGGTGGACAGAGTTGCCGAATTACCGGTGCCGTTGATGGATCCCGCCGAAGTCGTGTAGCTGTAGGTCAGCGGACGGTTCTGCGGGCTGACCCCGGTGCAGCTGATCATGGAGCTGCCGTTGGACGGGACCGTGGACGGATTGGCGATGGCGCTGACGGTTGGCGGTTCAAACGGCTTCACCGTGAACTGCGCGGTGCAGTCGGCCGACTGGCCGGCCTTCGCGCCTTCGGAGACATGACCGGAAACCGTGTAGGAGCCAGGCTGCAGGCTGGCGGTATTCACCGTCGTGGTGGGATTGGTGCCCGCCACGCTCAGACCCTGGCCGCTCCAGCTATAGCTCGGGCTCTTCTTCGGATTCAGATTGGCCGCTGTGCCGGTCACCGTGACCTGCTCACCCGGGTAAACGGAGGCTGGGTTGACCACACACGCATACTGGACGGGCGGCGGAGGCGTGATGCTGCCCAGGTGCATCACAATGCCGGCGCTGAGCCGTGCCGCGTTGACGTTGGCGCGGCCACCGATCAGAGGAGCCGGTCCAAAGTCCGCGTGCCAGTATTCGTAATCGGCCTGGAAGAGGCGTACGGCAAACCGGTTGTCGAAGAAAGGCAGGTCATAATCCAGGCCGCCGCCGGCGGTCAGCGCCGGACCCCACGTGTAGCCGTGTTTCGGAAGATTGCCATCACCAGGATTGTTCGGACCGCCCAGGCGGACGCCGCCGGCCAGGCCATGCGCGAACCACGTCATCCCTTCGGTCGGATAGCGAAAGATGATGCCTGCCGACGCGGTCTGCGCCCCGTCGTTGGTTCCATCGGGGTGGTTCGCATACTCGATCTGGCCCCCAACGTAGCGATTGAAATAGTAAGCGACGCTGCCAATCGCGCCGTAGTTAATTGAAGAGTAGTTGAGGTCGGTGGACGTCCCGTTGGCCATGGGCGTCGATACCGTGCCGTGCGGTGCGACATAGGAATATCCCATGAATACGTCCCAGCGCGAGGGCGACGAGTCATGAGGAGTGGGAGCTGAAGGAGTCTGGGACGACGTCTGGCCGAACATCGCGACCGCGCCCAGCAGTATGAGGGACCCCGTGAGCACGGTACGAAGTCCAGACCTGAATGGGGAAAAGTACATGCGTATTACCTCCTGATGGATGCAACATGACGATGGGGGGGATGACATCAGAATGCTGTCCTCTGGTCAAAAGTCGCTCTGAGCACACTCCATGAAAAGTGAGAGACGCATGATGTTCGATCCCGGTGGTGAAACCCGTGACTCCACCCATTCTCGCACTAAGACCACAGCTTATCCATGCGGACACCGGGCTAAGCCCGCCTGTCGCCGTAGGAATGCCCGTGTGCCTATGCCAGGCGAAGGATCAAACCCTTCAACGGAGTTCTCTGAATATCAAGGAAAACGACCATGCACTGCGGCGCACGGACCATCACTCGATCCCGCACGGTCGGCAGGTCGGTGAATTTCATGACCACAGTACCTCAGACTATGTGCTGATGCGTTATTTCAGTATGGTCGGTAAGCTTCTTTAAATGCGAGCGATGCCGCGATACTGAATGCCATGTCGTTAGAGTCAAGCTCGTGGTAGCTGCCGTCGATCAACGTGGCCCTGAATCCGTCCACTTCGGAGCCAGCCAGAATCCCACTCTTTGCAGCCTCGCGGATGCCGTTCTCAATCGGGGCGATGAATCTGTCCGGCACCGCGCCATCCTTGATCTCCGTGACGAACTCAAAAGCTGATTCGCTCGGCTCCACCCTGACCTTGCAATGTCCGTAATTTCCGCGGCCACCCGTTTGGCGAATGTACTTAGCGTCGGCCTCGGCAGATTGACGAATTGCCTCCCGATACCTGACTCGGACCGGGCCAACCTCGGCAATCTGGCGATCACGGATGCATTTGGAGACGGCTTCCAACCGCTCTTCATCCTCTCCACTGAGGATCAGCTCAGGCCCGAAGAGACTGGCCGCCACTGTCGGATTGTCCCGGACAAGATCACCTACGAACTCCTGAAGGGGTTCGCGGTCTTGTTCCGCGAGCGGAACGACATTCACTGACAGGAGCGAATTGACTCTACTGCTTTCCACCGGGCCCGCCCTTCACCCCAAAACAGACGCGATTGTGCGCCATTCTACAGCGGTGAGAGTTTCACGAGTGGAAAGTCGGCCATACTTCGCTTTGCCAAATCTCCGTGTTACGGGGGGCCAAACAAGCCGCCCCGAATACATGGCCGAATTAGCTGGAACCAACGCCAGTTCCCTGGGTTGGTTCCAGCCGGGGCCGTTTTCATCTGTGAGTCGCTTCCCGTCACTGCTCCGTGACGTGCACCGAGTGCTCCAGCCGGAACGTCACCAGCGTCTCCGTCGGCAGGAAGATCTCCTTGTTCCCCGTCATCGCACTGCCTGCGGCTCCCGCTCCGGCGCCCGCCAGTGCCCCGATCAGCGCACCTTTGCCGCCTCCTGCCAGGCCTCCGACGATCGCGCCAAACGCGCCACCGCCGCCCGCAAACAGGCCCGTCCGCTTCCCTTTACCCTTCTCGGCTCGTTCCATCGTGCTGGTCGAAACCGGATAGCTGCCCCACCGCGTCTTCACCCGCTCCAGCCGCAACTCGAGCAGCGCTCCGCCCTTGAAGTGTCCCAGACCCTTGGCGTCGATCACGGTGCCCTCGGCCTCGGCTCCGCGGGGAATTACGGTGCGCCCGTCCACCACTACATCGTCGGCAACCGTGGCCGAAAAGCTGTCCCCGGCATGACTGATCTTCGAACCCAGATCCTGGTCGAGGCGAACTCGCAGCTCCGTCCCCGCGGGAATCACAAGGGTGGGCGGCGGTGCCGGCGCGGCCGGAGGTGCCGCTGCCTGGGCGGGCGGGGCCGGCGGAGCCCCCTGACTCGGGGCAGACGCGGCCGGCGCACCGGATGCCGGTGCGCTCGCCGCATTCTGATCCGGCGGCGGAGCAGGAGGATTGTTCGCTTGTACCGGCTGCGAAGCGCTGTCAGGATTCACCGTCCCCGAGGCCGGCTGGTTGTTCTTGTTGCATCCGGCAAGCAGGATCATGCCCGCCAATGTCACGAGCGTCAGTCCGCGGAAAACTCGATTCTCTTTCATGTCGAACACCTTAATGAGGATTGCAGCTGGAGATTTGAATGCTGCGACGCGGGACTCGGATTGCGCGTTGCCAATGAACGGGCCCGAGCCCTTCTCAAGCCTATAATCAAAAACGATTTGGGGCAGCCCCTTGGCTGAATTGAAACATCGACGCGCCACGCTGATTCTGCTGGGTACCGCAGTGTTCGTCCTGCTGTCCCTCCTGATCGCGCTCAACGCCTTCAATGTCCGCGCGCTTGCCCCCCACACCACCGGGCAAATCTTCCTCCTTACCTCGGTTTCCGTCCTGGTCTTCCTTCTGTTTGTCACCGTGCTGGTGCTGCTGCTCCGCAACCTCATCAAACTGCTCGCCGAACAGCGCAGCAAGGTGCTTGGAGCACGACTGCGCACGCGCATGTTCATTGGGGCGCTGCTCGTCTCGCTGGTTCCAGCACTGTTCATGTTTTTGTTCAGCTTTCTGCTGATGAATCGTTCCATCGACAGATGGTTTTCTCAGCCAGCTCTCGATGTCCGCGACGATTCCACCCGCATCGCTACCGAGCTCTCCCACTATACCGCTCTCAACGCCCGCGCCGAGGCCGAAGGCATGGCGCGCTCTCCGCAACTCACTGCCGCTCTTGGCTCCGGGGACGACCGCGCGGTGCTCGCCGCCATGCGTACCCACCAGGTCACGCTCCAGGGCGGGTTCGTCGTGCTCTATCGCGACGCTTCCCTGGTCGCTGCCTATCAACTCCCGCAAACTACCGGGCCGGCGAAGATCGTCTCGTGGGTCGACAGTGACGATTCGACCTCCGTTGCCCCCGGTCAACCGATCGGCGCCATGCTTCTCAAGGCAGCCGAGCGCTCCGACGAGCCCATGCTCATGCTCGGCGGATCCCAATTTGCCCTTGGAACCGCGAGCCTCCCCGACGGCAGCCTGATCGTCGCCGGCCTCCCCATGCCGTCTGGCCTGAACGCCATCATGAACGACCTCACCACCGGGACCAGTCAGTACTGGGCACTCTACCGGCAGCGGCGCATCATCCGCATGACGTATTTCCTGCTGCTGCTCATGCTGACCGCCCTGGTATTCTTCGCCAGTAGCTGGCTCGCCCTCTTCGTCTCGCGCCAGATGACCCGGCCCCTCGAAGCCCTGGCCGACGCCACCGTCGAGATCGGCAAGGGCGACTACAGCCACCGCGTCACCGTCGAGGCCACCGCCGAAATGGCCGAGTTGGTCCGCTCCTTCAATCACATGGCCGCCGACCTTGAGCAGAGCCGCCTCCTCGCGGAGTCTTCCGCGCGCGAACTCTCCGCTGCCAACCAGGCTCTCGACGAGCGACGCAAGGAACTCGAGACCATCCTCGAAACCATTCCCTCCGGCGTCGTCACCCTCGACGCATCGCGCCGCATCGTTCTCGGCAATCGCGCCTTCGCCGACCTCGTCAGAATCGAAGGTCAGGACGACCTCTCCGGCGTTCCCCTGGAATCCCTCTTGCCCCCAGAATTTACCCAGGAGCTGATTCGCCTCGAGCGCCGCGCTCGCCGCATGGGCAACGCCTCCTCTGAAGTCGAGATGCGCACCCCCCGCGGACCCGTGAACCTGTCGGTCACGCTCGCGGCGCTCGATTTTCAGGGGGGACAGAGCTACGGCTCCATCCTCGTGCTGGAAGATGTCTCGGATTTTCTCCACGCCCAACGGCAGGCTGCCTGGAAAGAAGTCGCCCAGCGCGTGGCCCACGAGATCCGCAATCCGCTCACGCCCATCACCCTCTCCGCCGAACGCATCCGCCGCCACGTCGATCGCGACACGCCCGAATCGCCGGGCGTTATCCGCAAATGCTGCGACGTGATCCTCGGTTCCGTCGAGACCATGCGTACCCTGGTCGGACAATTCGCCGCGCTGGCCGAGTTTCCCGTCGCCCACCCCCTCTCATCGGACCTGAACGAGATTGTCGAGAGCGCCCTGATGCTCTTCGAAGGCCGTATTCACGGCATTCGCGTCGAAAAGCATTTCGACGCCGGCCTGCCCCCCGTCATGGCCGATCCGGAAGCACTGCGCCGCGCCGTCGCCAACCTCATCGACAATGCCGCCGAGGCCATGCACGACAGCCTCCTGCGCGTGCTCTCCATCGCCACTGGTGCCGGCGAGCGGCCCGGCGTCGCGGAGATTGTCGTTGCCGACACCGGCCCCGGCATCACCGACGACATGCGCGAGCGCCTCTTCCTCCCCTGGTTCTCCACCCGCCAGCGCGGCACCGGCCTCGGCCTCTCCATCGTCGCCAAGATCGTGCAGGATCACGGCGGCTCCATCCGCGTCGAAAACAACGTCCCCGCCGGAGCGCGCTTTATCATCGAATTGCCGCTGGCAGAAACCAACGGAGCAGACCGCCCAGCCGCGACATTAACCAAAGCGATCTAACCATGATCCTTCCCCTACTTCCTACTCCCTACTCCCTTCTCCCTACTCCCTTCTCCCTGACCTATGAATCACATCCTGATCGTGGACGATGAAGCCGAGATTCGCGAGTCTCTCGAGGAGATTCTGCGCGAAGAGGGCTACTCCGTCGCCAGCGCCGGAACCGCTGCCGACGCGCTCGCCCTTGCCCGCGATCCCGTCTACGACGTCATGCTCCTCGACATCTGGCTGCCCGACCGCGACGGCCTCGAAGTCCTCAACGAGCTCCGCGCCCTCGACCCCGACGCGCGCCCCGAGGTCATCGTCATCTCCGGCCACGCCACCATCGAGACCGCCGTGAAAGCCACCAAACTCGGTGCCTTCGATCTGCTCGAAAAACCGCTCATGCTGGAGCGGACCCTCATCGTCGTCAAGAACGCCATCGAAGCCCGGCGCCTGCGCACGGAAAACATCGAATTTCGCCGCCAGCTGCGCCTCGAGCAGCAGATCACCGGCGAGAGCATCCAGGCCCGCGCCCTCCGCCAGCAGATCAAGCTCATGGCCCCCACCAACGGCCGCGTGCTCATCTATGGCGAGTCCGGCTCCGGCAAAGAACTCATCGCGCGCGCCATCCACACCGAAAGCCTGCGCAGCGACCGCGTCTTCGTGGAACTCAACTGCGCCGCTATCCCCGAGGACTACATCGAGAGCGAGCTCTTCGGCTATCGCAACGGCGCCATTGCCGGCGGCCCGCCGGAGAAGCGCGGCACCTTCGAGCGCGCCAACGGCGGCACCCTGTTCCTCGATGAAGTCGGCGACATGAGCCTCAAGACGCAATCCAAGGTCCTGCGTGCCCTCGATGAACAGCGCTTCGTGCCCGTCGGCGCCACCCAGCCCATCAGCGTCGACGTGCGCGTCATCGCCGCCACCAACAAGGATCTGGAAGAGGAGATTGCGAAGGGCAATTTCCGCGAGGACTTCTTCTACCGCCTCAACGTCATCCCGTTCTACGTGCCGCCGCTGCGCGATCGACGCGAGGATATCCCCCTGCTGGTGCGCGAATTTCTCCGTGTCTTCGGGCGCGAGTACGGCCGTCCGCGCGTCGAGATTGCCGACGACGCCACTGAGCTCCTCCGCCAGTATCACTGGCCCGGCAACGTGCGCGAGCTCAAGAACGTCATCGAGCGCGTGCTCATCCTCAACCCCCAGGCCCATCGCATCGAGCGCCGCCATCTGCCCATGCTCGTCCACCGCACCGCCGGCCGCCCGGGCGACTTCGATACCCTCCAGCAGGCGCGCGACGCCTACGAGCGCGAGTACATCCTCAGAAAGATCGACGACTGCAACGGCAACATGAGCCGCGCCGCTGAAACCCTCGGCCTCGAACGCAGCCACCTCTACCGCAAGATGAAAGCTTTAGGCATCGCCGCCCGCGAATCCCCGGAGCGCTGAAGCTTGCCTGCAGATCCGGCGCCTTCTCTTCGACAACTGGTTCTCCATCAGCAATGCCTTCTCCTTCTGACCAGCTTCGGGTTCGCTGTCTGGCAGCAAACTGGGCCGTCTGGTGGTTCCGTTCACGCTCTCTGAAAGCTCGCGAGGACAGCCTCGGCGGCCGAGCGAAGCGGAATCTCCTTCGAAGTTCCATAGAGCATTCGCGTGGAGAGGGCGCCATCGATCACGCTGAGGATCGCCGCTGCCGCTGCCTTGCTGTCGATTGAGAAAGGCTTGAGCAAATCAGCTAGGTAGTGAAGGATCTTGTCCTGATGTTCGATCGCCATGCGATGGAACGGGTGGGCGGTATCCGGGAATTCGGATGCGATACGCAGGAAGGGGCAGCCGATTACTTCGGGCCAGTTCGCATATTGTTCGAATTTGGTCAGAGCCTCACCCAGATTCTTTGGGGGAATGGGCTGAGAGAGGTAATCCCAAAGAACTCGGTCGCGCTTTTCGAGGTAAGCGAGCACGAGGGCATTCTTGCTTTCGAAATGCCGATAAAACGTGGCCTTTGCTACTTCGGCGAGGCACATGATCTTCTCGGTGCCGGTCGCGCGGACCCCCTCTGCGTAGAAGAGACGATCGGCGACGGCGAGAATTCTCTCTCTCGGATCGGGTTTGTCTTGTGCTGTCACGGAATTTATCTTGACTGAAGACAGACGTGTCTGTCTATACTCGCAATGGGGCAGACAGACACGTCTGTCTGCAAGAGTCCCGGAGGCATTTCGATCCGGAAGCTAAAGCTGGATCGGCGAATTCTGAAGGATGCTCGTGGGCTGGAGCTGGGAAGTCGACCATTTCGAAGAAGTGGAGAAGAGAATGTCTCTTCGCTTAAGCAAGGTTTTATCGCTGGTCCTCGGGGTTCTGATGTTCATGTTTGGAATCCTGAAGTTCTTCAGGCCGTTCAATGGATGGTTTGATATCCAGATACAGCAGAGTCATCTGCCGCACGAGGCGATTCTCGCAGGCAAACTGGGCGAGATGGTCACCGGGTGCCTGTTCTTACTGCCGTGGCTTCGAAGATCGTTCACCGCAAAAAACAGAGAACACGTCCTCCTGACAGCGTCTTTTATCCTCGTTGTTCAGATGTGCGTGGCAATCTATGTCCACCTGCAGCCTGGGGTGCCTGCGAGCGTTCTTCCACTCGGTATCAAGCCGCCGGTGATTCCGGTTACTGTTCTCCTCCTCGGATCGCTCACTGCTTTCGGTGTTTGGAAGCAGCGGCAAGTAGAAACGGCTGGCGGCACGCCGACTCAATAACAAACTTCAAGCCTGCCGACGTTCGGTCGGAGCGCGGGAAAGGTGTCGTGGTGTCATGTCTGTCAATAGATGGAATGCTAAAAGAATCAGCAACATCCATCTTGTACCCACCAAAAATGTAACTCACGACCCCGCATGTCGGCGAGCCGCCGATTCTGAACAGCCTTGCCCCACCGCCTCTCCGGTAATTCACTCGACGCCGGTAGCCGCGCAAGTGTATACCTTCCCCACCACGAGGCCGCACCCAGGCCTCCGGTGAAAGAGGAGGTGTACCGAATGCAATACATGATCACCTGGAACGAACGCCCGCAGGGCTCGCCACTCGAGTACGAACATGCTCAAAAGCGCATCCTTCAGGTCTTTAGCCCCTGGAAGGCCCCCGCTAACTTCAAGATCCTTGCCTTCGTCATCCGCGTCGGCGATTGGGGTGGGTACATGTTGATGGAGTGCGACGATCCGCTTGAAGTGCACAAGTTCTGTTCCATGTTGCCGGCTTTTACGTTCGAGGCGCGCCCCGTAGTCCCTGTCGCCGATGCCATTCGCGTTGAGCTTGAAGCGATGGCCTACCGCGACGGATTAGGCAAGTAACCCGGGTCGTGTGCTCCTGTCTGCGGCCGATCTGATCGCTGAAACAAGCTGTGCTCCACACTTGCCCGTCAGCGTCGGCTGTTCGAGACTTAGCCCCTAACTTCGCACCGCACGAAAAGCCACAAATCGATCTCCCGGCATCAGATTCATCGTCTTCACCCTGCCATAACCAGCCTGCCGCAGTTGTTCCACCATCTCCTCTTCACCCGGCAGCCGTCCCGCCCCGCGTGTGGCCGCACCCCACAGGTTCAGAGCCTCCAGGCCCAGGCTGCCTCCCTGGCAGCAGGTGGTCAAAAGCAGAAATCCCCCCGGCTTGAGAAAGCCCGCGATGTGTTCCAGCGACGCCACCCGCTCGTCGACTGGGAAGTAGTAGATGTTGTTGTAGAGCGTCGCGATGTCGAACCGTTCGCCTGGCTTCTTTGCGCGAATATCGCCATCCTCAACCGTGACGCGCCCCTCGAGCCCCCAGCCGCGCAGATTCCTCCGCGCCACTTCTGCCACGGCCGGTTGAAACTCCAGCCCTAACGCCGTCAGTTCAGGATTTCTCTCCGCCGCATAGCGCAGGTAGATGCCCGAGCCGCAGCCGATTTCCAGCAATCGCAGCACACCGTGCGCCGGGAAGGTGCGCCGAATTACCTCCGCCTGGAAAGCCTCCAGCACGCGCGAGGAGCGGGCGATCAGCTCTCCGTCCTGGTCGGCAAGCGTCCACAACTCCCCGCTGCGGAGCCTCGGCAGCGTTCCGGCAATGAGCTTGTGGTGCAGTCCGGCAACCTCCTCCGCCATCGCCAGCGCCGCGTCATTCTCCGGCCGGGCCAGCACTTGCGCCAGCCCGCGAAGAGCGTAGCCATCCCGCCGCAGCCTCAGCAACCGCAGGCGGACCCCCATCTGCAGCCACGCCTCCAGCGCCTCGCGCCCCTGGCCCTCAGCATGAAAGAACTCGGACAGTGAATCGAAATTCGCTGGCCCGGAGGCCAGGCGCTCAAGCAGCCCAGCCTCTCCGGCAGCAGCCAGGTACGTGACCTTGTAGAAGGACTTCAGCCCGGAGCCGACACCCAGAAGTGCGGTCAGCCGGCCTTCGCGCAGCAGACGGACGAATGGCTTGAGGAGCATCGCCCCGATTATTGTTCATTCCTGACGCAGAGGACCAGGAGGCCTTTCTCAAAACTGTGGCATTCGGTTCAAAGCTGACTCTTCCGGGGTACCGCTGCACACAACACGAATGACGGCTTTGGGGAATAACCCCGAACCGCACAGCGACATAAAATGGGCTCTGCGCCGCCGGTACCGACGCCGAAGTCATGGTCCCTGATCTCTCCTTTCCGTCCATCCCGGGCGAGCCTTCCCAGCCGTCGCGTCCCGCAGACCGTGCTGCAGGCGGAACCGCCTTCGCAGATGTCTATGCGCAGGCGATCCAGTCGGCGAATCAGGAGTTGTCGCAGATCGCCACTGCCGACCCCTCCACCTCCGCCTCGGACGAAGTAGCCGACGATCCCCTGAGCTTTCTCGCGTTGCGTGCCGCCTCGTCCTCGCTCTCGATCTGCAGTCCGCTCGGCCCGGGAGACGAAGATCTCTCGGCCATGCAGGGCGAGCTGATGCAGTTGGTCGCCGCCATCCGGATCGGACAGGGACGCGTGACTGCACCCGGCAGTGTCGGATCGCTGGAGCCGTCCCTCTCTTCTGCCAGTACAGCGGCCGCTCCCGTCACCGACCCATCTTCACCCAACTGCATCCATCGTTTAATCTCCTGGCTCGACTCCCACGCCCACCTGCACTCCACCCACCTCTGCGCCGCCTCGGTTCGTCAGGCCATGGAAGCCGCCGGCATCCAGACCCAGGACCGCCCGCCCTCCGGCGACGCCGGCGACTATGGACCCTTTCTGCTGCGGCATGGCGCGCAGGTGGTTGCGCAGGATTCCTGGGAGCCCAAAGCGGGCGATATCGCTGTCTTCGACCGAACCCCCGACCACCCCGCTGGCCACATCCAGGTCTTCGACGGTCAGCACTGGGTCTCCGATTTCGTCCAGCACTCCTTCTCGCCCTATATCGATCAGCAAAGCACCCCGCCCGTCACCGTCTTCCGTCTCTCCTGACAAGGGCTCTCCTCTTCGCAGAGTGTGCGGCGGGTACGGAAGCGACGCCCGGTACCTACGTAACCCAACGTGCACAATTTCCCTTGCATTGCCTCAATAGCAGCCGCACCCTCTTCATAGTGGGGATGCTCCGCCTGTGCGGACCATCCCCATCGCCGTTTTGGGCGTCGTCCGGTTCCTTCCCGTCACCGCTGGACTCAGATGAGAAAGGCAATCAGTTTTCCCAATTCGGGACGGACGAGGGTAATGCGCCCGAAAGGGTACCTGGAATCACGCCTCGAATGAACGACATGCATAACCGGCCCTGGGGAGGGGGGTACCTCACGATGCGCTCAGGCCAGCGTCAGAACCGTAATCTCCGGAGGGCACCGGAACCGAAGAGGCAAACCCACCGCCCCAATCCCGCGGTTCACGTAAAGCTGCGTCGGCCCCAATCGGAACTGGCCCTCAACGTAGATCTCTCCAAAGGGCGGGAGCACCAGTGGCGGCAGAAAGGGAATCCGCACCTGGCCTCCGTGCGTGTGGCCCGAGAGCATCAGGTCGACATTGTGCTTCGCGACCTCCGGCAGAATGTCCGGCTCGTGGGCCATCAGCAGGATCGGCTCACCGTTCGTCGACCGAGGGATGGCGTTCAGATCGGCGTTGTTCGTGCACGCGCTGCCGAGCCCCGCCAGCCAGATGCGCTGTCCGTCGCGCTCCAGCGCTACGGACGAGTTCATCAGGACCGGAATTCCGTTTTCGCGCAGCGGCGCCGCCACGTACTCCGGACCCACGATGTAATCGTGATTGCCCAGGCTTGCATAGCGCAGAGGGCACTCGATTCCGCTCAGGATCGCAGCGCATCCCGGTGCGTGCTGCCGCGCAAAGGAGATCGGCATCGGCGAGTAGCTGACAAAGTCACCCGTCATTAGCACCATGTCGGGGCGCAGATGATTGATTCGCCGCACGATCTCGCGAACAAAAAATGGCTCGGTGTAATCCGCATAGTGGATGTCGGAGACCTGCACGATGCGCATGCCGCGAAAGGCATCCGGCAGACGCGCCAGCTGCAACGTGTGCTCCTCAATACTCAGTTCGTGGCGGGAGACCTCGCCCGCATACAGCGCCAGACCAGCCGCGGATGCCGCGCCTAATCCCAGAAAACGGCGGCGAGTCAGCCATCGTCGGGGCGGATCGGGCGGCACTTCCAGCACATCTTCAGTCGCTGGGGGAACTTCGACTGCCGTGGATTGATTCACTCTTCTGTAAGACGCAAAATCCTGTCGTGAGGATGGGGCGGCACTCGGGCCTTACTTGCCTCTGTCTCATTATCGCCGGAAAAAGTGGGTCGCCCCAGGAGGTGGCCTACTCTGTTGCAGAGACTCGATTACCCGTGTCCAACGAATCGCGTTCCACTAATACGGGTAAGCGCGGTAATACGCGTAGGGATATCGATACGGATACGGGTAAGGATACGGGTAGCCATACGGATACGGCGGCGCCATGTACACCGGCCGGCGCTGCAGCCGGGGCACGCTCTGCGCCAGCCGCTGCGCTTCCTGCCAGGACACCGGCTGCACCGTGACTGCGTTGGCCAGATGGAAATTCAGCAACGCCTCCGCCGGCAGATAGACGCGAGGCCCATTCGTGGCACCCGAAGCAGCCAGGCCGCCAACCCCGCCCGCAACCGCGCCCACCGCCGCTCCAGGTCCGCGGCCTATCAGACCGCCGATGATCGCGCCGATCGCCGCGCCGCCCACCGTGTTTCCCGCGGTGTAGCCCGCCTTGTTCGGCCCTTTGCTCGACCAGGTGTCTGTCGCCAGCGGATAGGCCTGGCCGCCCATGTTGAGTGACGTGATCTGCAACTCCAGCTCGCTGTTGCCCCCCAGCGAGCCGGCCTTCTTTACGTGGACCACGGTGCCCTGCAGCACGGCCCCGCGCGGAATGGCGAGAACATTGCCCTGAAACACATCGCTCGCCGCCGTCGCCTGGAACACCGTGCCATCCTGCACCTTCGCCAGATCCAGAGGCTCACTCAGCCGGATCTGCAGCAGCGTTCCGGCTGGAACCGTAACCGGTCCGCTGGTCTGCTGCGGCGGAGGATAGTTGCCGTACCCGCCGTAAGGCTGCTGGCCGTATCCGCCCTGCGGATAAGCAGGCGCCCGCGCGGCAGGCGGCTGGCTGGTCTGGCCCGGCTGATCCGGAGGAGGAGGCGGCGGCATCGGCTCAGAATTGGGAGCCTGCGGAGGATTGGGTGTGGCAGCGGGCTGTTGCGTTTCATCGGGAGGGGGAGGGGGAGGGGGGCCCTCCTGCTGATCCGAGGCTCCGGTCACCGTGATGTCGTTCGCGATGCCGCTCACGCCCGCTACATTCGCCGCGTCGGTTTCGGCCTGCTGCCGTTGCTGCTCGGTCTCGACCGTGCCCGTCAGCGTGACGATTCCATGAGCCACCGCCGCCGTGATCGGTTGGTTCTTCAGCATCGCGTCATGAGCGATGGCGTCGGAGACTGCGGCCTGCAGGCTGCTGTCTCCACTCTGTGCCCGAGCGGGACTTCCCGTGAAAACCCAGAGGCAGGCTGCAAGCACGGCGAGTGCACCCGTAAAGGGCGAGAACCTCCGAAGCATGCTGTTCGTGCGCATATTTGCAACTCCCTCGCTTCAGGGCTGATTCGCTCGCGTTCGTGGGAGTTAGACTCGAGCGCCGCCCGAAGCGTGACGTTCCTGCCCTTTTCAACACTACGCTCGATGAAAAGTTCTGTTGAAAAGCCGCGGGTTAGGTCAGGGAATCGGTCATCCGCGCTGCTTTCGGTAACGCTCGATCAGCGTGGTGGTCGAGCCGTCGTGGCTCCCCGGCGCCGGGCCGGATCCTTCCAGCTCGGCCACGATCTTCTTCGCCAGAACTTTACCCAACTCCACGCCCCACTGGTCGAAGGAGTCGATCTGCCAGATCACCCCCTGGGTGAACACGCTGTGCTCGTACAGCGCCACCAGCTTGCCCAGCGCCGTTGGAGTCAGTTCATCCAGCAGGATCGTGTTCGATGGCCGATCGCCTTCGAACACCCGATGGGGAACCAGCCATTCCGGCGTGCCCTCGGCTTTGACCTCTTCGGGAGTCTTCCCGAACGCCAGCGCCTCGCCCTGGGCAAAAACATTCGCCATCAGGAGGTCGTGATGATTACCTAAAGGATTCAAAGTCTTTGCGAAACCAATGAAATCGCATGGGATGAGCCGCGTTCCCTGATGGATCAGCTGGTAGAAGGAATGCTGCCCGTTCGTTCCCGGCTCACCCCAGAAAATCGGACCCGTCTCGTAGGTCACTCGCTCGCCGGAGAGGGTTACATGCTTTCCGTTGCTCTCCATCGTCAGCTGCTGCAGATACGCCGGAAAGCGCTTCAGGTACTGGTCATAGGGCAGAACCGCGACGGTTTCCGCTCCGAAAAAGTCCGTGTACCAGACCGTCAGCAGCCCCATCAGAACTGGCAGGTTCTTCGCGAAGGGCGTTGTCCTGAAGTGTTCGTCGATGGCGTGGAATCCCGCCAGCATCTCCTGAAACCTTTCCGGCCCGATCGCCAGCATCGTCGACAGGCCAATGGCCGAGTCCATCGAGTAACGCCCGCCAACCCAGTCCCAGAAGCCGAACATGTTCGCCGTGTCGATACCGAATTTCGAGACTTCTTTCGCATTCGTCGAAACAGCCACGAAGTGTTTCTCCACCGCCTTCTCGTCCTTCAGCTTTGCCAGGGACCACGCTCGTGCCGTCTGGGCATTGGTCATCGTCTCCAGCGTCGTGAATGTCTTCGAGGAGATGACGAAAAGCGTCTCCTCGGGATCGAGATCGCGCGTCGCCTCGGCAAAGTCGGTGCCGTCAACGTTGGAGACGAAGCGGAAACTCATATCCCGCTGGCTGTAATGACGGAGCGCCTCATAGGCCATGACCGGACCGAGGTCCGACCCGCCGATGCCAATGTTGATCACATTGCGAATGCGCTTGCCGGTGAAACCCTTCCACGCCCCACTGCGCACGCGGTTGGAGAAGTCCGTCATCCGGTCGAGGACCTCGTGCACGCCGGGCACGACGTTCTCGCCGTCGACCTTGATCACAGCGCCTTTCGGAGCGCGCAGCGCCGTATGCAGAACCGCCCGCTTCTCCGTGATGTTGATCTTCTCGCCCGTGAACATCGCCTCGATACGATCGCCCAGACCGCTCTGCTCCGCCAGATCGAGCAGCAGTTTCACCGTTTCATCGGTGATGCGGTGCTTCGAGTAATCGAGATAGATGCCCTCGGCCTCGACGGCCAGCCGCGTGCCGCGCGCCAGGTCCGTCTTAAACAGTTCGCGCAAATGCTGCGTCCGGATTTTGTCGTAATGCGTCTGCAGCGCTTTCCAGGCGGGAAGGGAAGTCAGCGGGGTCTGAACAGCGGTCGCGGTTGCGCTCATGTCACTCTCTCCACAAAATGTCATTGTCTCTTGAGATTCGGCCCAGCCAGCCTCGGTCGCACACTAACCTGCAATCTCTGACCCGTGACCTGAAACCTGTAACCTGCATTAATTTCCAGTCGGGACGATGCCCGCATTCTCCACCATCAGGATCACGGCCCGCTGCAGGGCGCGGGTCCGATGCATCGTGGCTTTAGGAACCACGAACCCTTGGCGTGGCTTCAGTTCGACCATGTGCCCCTCCAGATCGATCAGCAGCGTGCCTTCAAGGACGTAAAAGAACTCATCGTCGTCGGTGTGCTGATGCCAGTGGTATTCACCCTCGATCACCGCCATGCGCACCACGCTGCCGTTCACCTGGCACAGCGTCTGATTGAACCACTTGTATTCGCAGGCGTCGGCGATGGCCTTCTCGTCGATCACTTCGAGCGGCTTGTGCAGGATGTTCAGGCGTGTTTCGTAAGGATAGTCGGCGACAGAACCGGCCATGGGGACCTCCGTTGCGCGTCGCAACCATGGTACGACGGCCGTGTGAACAGCAGAAAACAGTGTTTCTTGGGGCAGGCGCACAGTATTGGTGGTGATTTGTACGACCTGCGGCTGGATCGACCGTTCCCACTGCCCTCTCGGAGACTGCCGTAAGATTTGCAGTGGGTGAACTGTCATGACAGAAGGCGAAACGAATACTCGTGTCCTGGATGCCGCACACAAGCCCTTTTCCACCTTTGAGGAATGGGCTTCCCGTACCTCTGTCGACCCGACCCGATGGGACCGATACTACTCCTCGCTGAAAGCCCGGGCGCAGGCCTCACCGGCGGCTCTTGCGCGCGCGAGAGAGGTCGCAAAGCGCGCGGCTGCGCTGGACACCGGTGCGATAGAGGGGCTTTACGAAGTGGATCGAGGCTTTACTTTTACAGTGGCCTTCGAGACGGCAGCTTGGGAAACCGAGCTTGCGCAGAGGGGAGAGGCAGTACGGCCATTATTTGAAGCACAACTGAGGGCTTACGACTATGTTCTGGATTTGGCTACGAATGCCCAGCCCTTTGCCGAGGCGGCAATCCGCAAGCTGCACGAGGTGGTTTGCGAGGCGCAAAGGACGTACCGAGTCATGACCGCCCTGGGTCCCCAGGAACAGCCGCTCCCGAAGGGCATTTATAAAGTGCTGCCCAATCATGTGAGAACGAGAAGGGGCGCCGATCACGCCTATGCACCCGTGGATGTCACGCCCGCCGAAATGGCTCGTTTCACGGAGCAGCTAAGGACCGAACGCTTTCTGTCGGCTCATCCGGTTGAACAGGCGGCCTATGCTCATTACTGTTTTGTTGCCGTCCACCCATTCTCAGATGGGAATGGCCGGTTCGCGCGCGCGCTGGCATCGGTTTTCACCTATCGAGCGATATCAATGCCTATCCTGATTCTGTCCGAACAGAAATCAGCGTATCTGGACTCGCTGGAGGCAGCTGACGGGGGCGATTATCAGGCGTTTGTAGATTTCCTGCTCGCACGTTGCCTCGATACGATTCAACTGGTAAACGACAGCCTCGGCGTGGTCAGCGTGCCGGCTTTGAACGAGAGTCTGGAAGGCATCAAAGCTCTTTATTTAACCCGTGGCGGATTCACCCATGAGCAGGTGGACGAAGCTGGAAAAAGGCTCTTGGCCTACGCGTGGGAGGCCTTTAAGAAGGCGTTGCCCAATCCGCCGGCTCCCAAGATCTCTACAAATGCGCAGTTGGTTGACAGCCAGGCACCCGGGCCTGAGGCTAAGAATCCGGGGCAGGCTTATCGCCTATTGGGCCGTCCGCAAAGCATGCACGTTTCACTGTCTAGCGCGTCGCCAGCTCAAGCTTCCGTCTCGGTGATGTTGAACGTATGGGTTCCGCGGGATGCCGCTGGAACCGATGATCTGATCCTGAAGGATGCCGTTACGGGAGCCCTATTCTCTGCGCGAATTGAGGAGGTGATTTCGAGCGTTTCTGGGGTCCTGCAGATTCGGCTCGATCTGTTTGCCGAGCAGGTGATCGCCGCGTCGGTGGCTAAGCTGAAAGATCAGGCGGCAGCGGCTCTTCGGAGCCGGGCGTAACAGCAGACTCAGCTCTGATTTCGCGCAATTGTCTGAAAGCCTCCAAATCCTGAGCCGCAAAGCACTCGTCAATCAGGGCGTTAGTGAGTGCGACCATCGAACCTCCACTGCCAATGAGCGGGAACTGAACACGTTCTGTGTTGGAACAGGAAGTCCCCCGGACTCACGTCTCGTGTCATTTTCATGAGCATAAGCATTTCACAAAGAGGCTCGGTCCCCAGGCTAGTCCGCGCCCCTCATCGCGAAGTCCCGCGCCGATTCCAGCAGCTTCTTCACGCTCTCCTTCGAGCACGACTCCGAGTAGATCCGCAGCAGTGGTTCGGTTCCCGAGGCGCGCAGCAGCAGCCACGTCTTCGCGGCATTCGCCTTGCCCTTCGCTTCGGGATTCTCCAGCCAGAACTTGATCCCGTCCAGCGTCTCGACCTTCTCCACCGGCATCCCCGCGAACTCCTTCACGCCGGCCTTTGCCTTCGCAATCGTCGCGTTCTTCAGCGCGTCGGGGATGTGCAGATCGATGCGTCCGTACTCATGCTCGCCATAATCCTGCTGCACCCGCGCCACCAGCTGCCCCAGCGTCTTCTTCTCCTCCGCCATCACATTAGCCAGCAGCAGGGAATTGAGCAGCCCATCGCGCTCCGGCAGATGCCGCCGGATGCCGATGCCGCCCGATTCTTCGCCGCCGATCAGGATGTCTTCGGTCAGCATCAGATCGCAGACAAACTTGAAGCCGATGCCGTGCTCGTGCAATCTGCGCCCGTACCGCGCGGCAATGCGATCGAGCATCGAAGTCGTGTTGAAGGCGCGCGTCACATCCCCCGGCCAGCCCTTGCGTTCCAGAATCCACTGCAACAGCACGGAGTAAATCTTGTGCGGATCGACGAAGTTGCCGTTCTCGTCGGCTGCCCCGATGCGGTCCGCATCGCCATCCGTGATCAGCCCCGCATCGCATTTCTTCTCAACCAGAATGTCCTGGCAGGCGCGAATGTGCGGCTCGATCGGCTCAGGATTAATGCCCGGAAACAGCGGATCATGGTTCGCCCGAATCTCAATGAAATCGACGCCGATCTTCGAGAAGATGCCCGCGATGATCCCGGCGCCCGCGCCGTACATGCAGTCGATCGCGAAGCGGAAGCCGGACTTCGCAATCAAATCGAGATCGACGAAGCTCTCGATGGCCTCCAGATAGGGCGGCACAAAGTTGACCTTTTCGATCTTCGCCGGGGTGCCGGAGGGGAGCGGGTTCCCCAGCAGGCTCTCGATCTCCGCCATGATCGACGGGCTGCCCGACCCGCCATACGACGCCTTGTACTTTACGCCATTCCACTGCGCCGGATTGTGACTGGAGGTGATCATGACCCCGCCCGCCGCGCCCCGATGCTTGACCGCGAACGACAGCGCCGGCGTGGGTGTAATGCGATCGGCCAGCTGTACGGGAATGCCCGCGCCCGCGATGACCTCGGCCACCGCGGCGGCAAAGGCCGGCGATCCAAAGCGCGTGTCGTAGCCGATGCACACGCCCTTTTTCGGGTCTTCTCTGGCCAGAATGTAGCTGGCAATGGCGCCGGCCGCGGCACGCACGTTCTCAAACGTGAAGTCGTCGGCGATAACGCCTCGCCAGCCATCGGTGCCGAATTTAACCGGAGATTTGTTCGACATCATTCTGAGGGGATCTCTTCCTGAGAAGTTTCAGCTCTACTACTACCAGCTCAGGCTACCGGCTGGTTGATCAGATGAGTTTGTCCTGCCCGCGCGCCGCCAGCTCTTTCACTACCTTCCCAACATCCTGCGAGTGCGCGCGCGTAGTGATCAGCAACGCGTCTTCGGTCTCCACGACCACCAGGTCCTGCACGCCGACCAGCGCCACCAGCTTCTTCGGACTGAAAACGTAGTTGCCTCCGGAGCTCATCACGATGCTCCCCTGCGCATCCACGACGTTGGCATGGGCGTCCGCCGCTTTCTGTTCCACCTGGTATTCGTGCAGCGCCGTCCACGACCCCAGATCGCTCCAGCCGAAGTTGGATGGAATGCAGTAAAGATTCGAATGGTGCTCGCCGCGAGCCGAACGCGGTTCGAGAATCGCGTAGTCGACGCTGATGTTCTCGCACTTCGGGTACAGATCCCCAAACACCTGTTCGAACCGGGGCGTATCCCACGCCGCGACGATTTGCTCCAGCAGCGGCGCGGTTTCCGGCATCAGCCCGCGGACCGCATTGGCCAGCGTCTTCGCGCTCCACACGAACATACCGCTGTTCCAGAAGTAATTGCCAGCCGCCACGAACTCCTCGGCCTTTGCCTGGTTCGGCTTCTCGGTGAAGCGCCGCACCCGCAATACGCCATCT
The DNA here is from genome assembly GCA_963796895.1 of uncultured Acidobacteriaceae bacterium. GTDB lineage: Bacteria > Acidobacteriota > Terriglobia > Terriglobales > Acidobacteriaceae > Palsa-343. The sequence goes on along the minus strand of CAWCNN010000004.1, from coordinate 191,321 downwards.
TCGTAGCGGTCGCCGGTTTCGATGTACCCATAGCCGGTCTCAGGCCGGGTCGGCCCAACGCCGAGCACTACCATGTTGTCGCCGGCGGCTGCCAGACCGATTGCCTGCCGAATGATGCCGACGAAGGCCTCCTCGTCGGCGATCACGTGATCGGCAGGAAAGATGCCCAGCACAGAATCGGGGAAGAGCCGTTCCATCAGGAAGGCCGCCAGCCCCGCGGCGGGAGCTGTGTTCCGCGCGGCCGGCTCGCATACCACCTGATTCTGCGGAATGCAGTCCAGCTGGCTGCAGATCGCGTCCGACAGGTGTGCGTTCGTGATCACCCAGACGTCGTGCGGCTTCGCCAGCGGCGCCAGCCGGTCCGGAGACGTCAGCCGATCCAGCGTCCGCTGGATCATCGTCCGGTCGCCGTCCAGCGCCAGCACCTGTTTGGCTCGGTTGCGCCGGCTGCGCGGCCAGAACCGCGTTCCGCTGCCGCCCGCAAGAATAATGGGTCGAAAATCAATCGCCATTGGGTGTCCGATGTAAAACGGAATCTTAGCCTAATCCTCGGAGGGCAGGATACGAATCAGTTCCGTGGTTTCCTCTCCCGCCAGGGTCCATCGCGGTGTGGCCACCGGAATCACAGCCAGCTGGTTGCGATCCACCGTGAACGGCTCAAAGCCGTCGCCTGAAATATGAGCCGATCCCTGTGTGACAAAAAGCATCTGGACCACCTGGCTCCGCGCCGTGAGTGCCACCGCGGTGCCGGCCCACATCGGCCAGCGCTCGATGCGGAAATAGCGCTCGTCGATGAGCATAAAATGCCCGTCGACCGGTTGTGGCTTCACTTTGCCGGCGCGCGTCTGTAGCCGCATCGCCGCGAGCGACTTCTCCAGATGCAATTCTCGCGCGCTGCCGTAGTCATACATGCGGTAGGTCAGGTCGCTGGTCTGCTGCGTCTCCAGAATCACCACGCCAGGCCCCATCGCGTGCACCGTCCCCGCATCGACGAAGATCATGTCGCCCTTGTGCACCGGAACCATCTCCAGCAGCGACTCCAGCGACGCATTGTGCACCGCAGACTTGACCTCGTCCACCGTGACGCCGGGGCGAATCCCCAGTGCGACCGACGCGCCGGGTTTTGCGTCGAGCGCGTACCAGCACTCCGTCTTGCCGCGCGGCTCCCCGTAGTGCTGCGCCAGAGCGTCGTCCGGATGCACCTGAACACTGAGCTTGTCCTTCGGAAAAAGCAGCTTGATCAGAAGAGGAAAATCGTTCCCTGCCAGCGCCGGTCCCAGCAACGGATCCCGATGCGCCTTCGTGATGTCCGTCAGGCTTGTGCCCGTCAACGGTCCCGTATCGGCCACGCACATCTCGCCCGTGAGCCAGACTTCGCCGATCGGCTCGCCATCGGTCTTGTAGTTGTACCAGGGAGCGAGGTCCTGGAATCCCCAGGGACGCGTGCGAAAGTAGGGCGCAAGCCGGAATGGCGAAAGGGTCTGCACAATTCTTTAGTATGCACGACAGGAATAGGGTTGCCATCTGCTTCCGATAGGATGGAAGACGATGGTTCGCTACCTTGTTACTGGCTGTGCCGGCTTCATCGGCTCCTGGGTGACCGAGGCTCTGGTCGAGCGCGGAGAAACCGTCCGCGGCCTGGACAACTTCGAGACCGGCAAACGCGAAAATCTCGACCACCTCACTGGCCGCTTCGAGTTCATCGAATGCGATTTGCGAGACGCCGATGGCGTTGCCCGCGCCTGCGAAGGCGTCGATTTCATCCTCCATCAGGGCGCCCGGCCCTCGGTCCCGCGCTCCGTCAAGGACCCCCGCACCAGCCACACGGCAAACCTCGAAGGCACCTTCAACCTCCTCGAAGGCGCCCGCGCCGCGGGCGTCAAGAGGATCATCTACGCAGCGTCTTCCTCTGCTTACGGCAATCAACCCGGCTTTCCCCGCGTCGAGACCATGTTCCCCATGCCGATCGCGCCCTATCCGGTACAGAAGCTGGCCGGCGAGTTCTATATGAAGAGCTACTGGCAGGTCTACGGCATCGAAACCGTCTGCCTGCGCTACTTCAACATCTTTGGGCCCCGCCAGGTGCCTGACTCCCCCTACAGCGGCGTCATGGCCAAACTTACGCTCCAGATGATGCGTGGCGAGCGGCCGACCCTCAACGGTGACGGCGAACAGGGGCGCGACTTCACCTACATCGACAACGCCGTTTCGGCCAATCTTCTCGCCCTCCAAGCCCCAGCGGAAAAGGTAGCCGGGCGGGTCTTCAATGTCGCCTGCGGTGAGCGGCACACCATCAACGAGACCTACCGGATCCTGGCCGAACTGCTCGACTTCCAACAGCCGCCCATCTACGGCACCCCCCGCGCCGGTGACATCCAGAATTCCCTGGCGGATATCTCCGCGGCTCGCGAAGCTTTCGGGTACGAGCCCAAGGTCGGCTTCGAAGAGGGCCTCCGCCGCACCGTCGCCTGGTATCGCGAACAATACGCCTCCGCCGCGGCCTAAAGGTCACAAACAGGGAACGTTCTGCCCAAATTCTGCGTAAACTAAGCCCAGAGTCCCTCCGCAGACGATTCGTGCCGGTCCCCGGGGGAGGGAAGACCGCGAACTATGCAATTTGGCGAAGCCATCAAAGTCGCGCTCCAGTCGCTCTGGGCCAACAAGATGCGCACCATTCTCACGATCCTTGGTGTGATCATCGGCGTGGCCTCGGTCATCGCCGTCATCACCCTTGTCAATGGCGCGAATATGTTCGTGGTCAAGAAAGTCGCCCGCAAGGGCTCCGACACGCTGACGATCACTCGCCTTCCTCCCGTCATCTTCACCGGCGAGGAGTACCTCAAGGTCAACAAGCGCAAGAACATCGATTACGACGACTTCCTCTACCTCCAGCGGACCTGCTCGCGCTGCCTGGTCCTGGCCGCGCAGCTGTCCTCCAGCGGCAAGATCGTCAGTGGCAAGCAGTCCAGCGACAACACGACCATCAACGGCTGGACCTCGAATATGGCGGAGATTACCGACCTCAACGTCGTCCAGGGCCGGTCACTCACTCCCACCGACGACGATCTGGGGACCCACGATATCGTGGTCGGGGCTGACGTCGTCGACGATGTGCTGCCCCCCGGCGATCCCATCGGTCAGGAGCTGCGCGTCGACGGCGAGATCTATACCGTCGTCGGCGTCGGCGAGCGTCAGGGCTCCATGTTCGGCCAGAGCCAGGACAACTACGTCGACATGCCGCTCAGCACCTACCTGCACACCCACGGCGAGCATCAGAGCATCACCATTTCAGCCAAGGCCGGCATGGCGCCGGGCGCGCTTGATTCCGCCATCGATCAGGTGCGCGCTCTCATGCGCTCCCGCCGTCACGACCTGCCCGGCGACGACGACACCTTCACCATCTCGACCAACGACACGTTCATCAGCCTCTGGAAGCAGATCAGCGAAACCTTCGCCACCGTCATCGTCGGCATCGCCGCTATCTCCCTGGTCGTCGGCGGCGTGGTCATCATGAACATCATGCTGGTCTCGGTCAGCGAGCGCACACGGGAGATCGGCATCCGCAAAGCGCTCGGCGCCAAGCGGCAGGATGTGATGTTGCAGTTCCTCATCGAATCGGCCGCCATGGCGTTGCTGGGTGGCCTCTTTGGCGTGATTGGCGGAGTCAGCGTCGCTGAAATCGTCACGCACCTGGTCGGTTTCCCGTCGGCCATCGCTCTGTGGTCCGTGCTCCTCGGGCTCTTTGTCGCCACCAGTGTCGGCATCTTTTTCGGGGTCTACCCGGCCCACAAAGCGGCGCAACTGGATCCCATTGTTGCCCTGCGAGCGGAGTTATAAGCCATGGCACTCAGTGATTCCCGCGAATCGGTCCGCATGGCGATGGACACGCTGCGCAGCAATAAACTGCGCTCCGGCCTCACCATCCTCGGTGTGGTCATCGGCGTTGCCACCGTGATCACCATCTCTTCGCTGATCAATGGCGTCAACAACCGCGTCAGCGACATGGCCAAATCCTTCGGCACCAACGTGCTCTGGATTTACCGCTGGAACCCGATCGGCGTCCGCCCCACCGCGGAGATGCTCGCCCGCAAATACCTCACCACGGATGATTGCGACGCTCTCGCAACCCTGCCTCACGTAACCGGCGTCAACTGCGGCCGCCAGTATTCCAACTGGCAGCTTGGCGTGGGATACGTGGCCGTCAAGTACAAAGACAAGAAAATCCAGAACACGATTCTGGAAGGGGATCAGCCCGCCTTTGCCGAAGTCAGCGAAGTGCAGTTCGCCGAGGGGCGTCCTTTTACCGCTGAGGAGGAATTCCGTGCCGCCAACGTCACCGACATCGGACATGACACCGCGGAGAAGTTGTTCGGCAACGAGGATCCCATCGGCAAGGACATCCAGATCAACGGCGACGTTTTTACCGTGATCGGCGTGCTCGACAAGTACAAGCAGGCCTTTGGCAGCGGCACCAATCCCAACGACAATCGCGCCGACTTCCCCCTGAGCACATTCAAGAAGATCCATCCGGAAATCCTGGACACCTTTGTCGCCGTGAAGTACGACGATGCGATCAACAAGTCCATCGTTACCGAAGAAGTGCGCACCATGCTGCGCGAGCGCCGCCGCGTTCGCGTGGAAAAGGACGACGACTTCGCCATTTTCAGTCCCGACTCCATCCTCGATTTCTGGAAGCAGATCACCGCCGGACTCGTCATCTTTATGTTCGCCGTCTCCAGCGTGGGTCTCCTCGTGGGAGGCGTTGGCGTCATGAACATCATGCTGGTCTCGGTCACCGAGCGCACCCGCGAGATCGGCGTCCGCAAGGCTATCGGCGCGACCAAGCGCAACGTCCTGGTTCAGTTCACCTTTGAAGCTATGACCTTGTGCGCCCTCGGCGGCGTGATTGGCATTTTATTGGGAACCCTGCTGACCCTCGCCATTCGCTATGGCGTCTCGTTCCCGGCCAGCCTTTCGACCTTCTGGGTCGTAACCGGCTTTGTCGTCTCCGGCATCATCGGCCTGGTCTTCGGCATCTACCCGGCCTGGAAAGCGGCTACCCTCGATCCCATCGAAGCACTAAGGTATGAATAAGGCAGTTGGGAGCCGGTAGCGGAGGTAGTCACCTGTGCCCCGGCTACCAGCGACCAGCCGCCTCCGTGAGGTATCATTACCTTAGCCGGGGGTCTATACCGGCCCCGAACCCCTATGTCCAGAAGTTTCAATCGCACCCTCCTCGCTGTTTCCATTGCCATCATCCTTGTCGTCCTCTTCGGAGGACTTGGCCCCGCCGGCGTCAGCGCCAGCCAGAGTGACGGCGCATACCGCCAGATGGGCGTCTACGAGGAAGTGCTGCACAAGATCCAGACCGACTACGTCACCGATCCAAATATCCAGAATGTGACCACCGGAGCCCTGCATGGCCTGCTCGAATCCCTGGATTCGGATTCCAGCTATCTGACTCCCGCCGAATTTGCCAACTATCAGCAGCACGAACACGAGGGCGTCGCCCAGGTCGGCATGGATGTTTCCAAGCGCTACGGGTACGGAAGCGTAGTCTCGGTAATTCCGGGAAGTCCGGCCGACAAAGCCCACATCGAAGATGGCGACCTGATCGAAGCGATTGGCGGTCATTCCACGCGCGAAATGTCCGTGGCTATGATCCGCCTGCTGCTCGAGGGCAAGACCGGAACCCCAGTCACCTTCGAGCTTGTAAGACGCCAGAAGCCGGAGCCGGATGACGTCACCCTGACCCGCGCCGTGGTCACGCCTCCGGCGCTCTTCCAGCAGCAGTACGAGAACTCCAGCATCCTCTACCTGAAACCGACGGTCCTGACCAAAGATCGAGTGGACCAGATCGTTGCGCGTCTGCGGGACATGCAGAAGGACGGAAACAAAAAAGTGCTTCTGGACCTGCGCGACGTGGCTGAAGGCGACCCCCAGCAGGGAATCCGCCTGGCCAACGCTTTCCTCCAGTCGGGCACCATCGCGACGCTCCACGGGCAAACCGTGCCCACCCAGACCTTCAGCGCTGAGGCGTCCAGATTTGTTACCAGCGCTCCTCTGGTGGTTTTGGTGAACCACGGTACAGCCGGGGCCGCTGAGCTGGTGGCGGGTGCGGTGCTCGACGACAAACGCGGGGATGTGGTGGGAGATCGGACCTTCGGCGAAGGCGGACAGCTGAAGACCTTCACCCTGCCGGACGGATCCGCTCTGCTCCTGACTGTCGCGAAATACGAGTCGCCTTCCGGTAAGAAGATCGAGGATGTGGCTGTGACTCCGAACGTCGCCGTGAGCCAGAGCATTGAAGAGGCTCCGGAGAACGGAAACGCTGCGCAGGAGCCGCGTCCCGACGATCAGCTCAACAAGGCGCTGCAGATTCTCAAGCAGAAAAACGCATAAATCGGCACCCCGCGAGCCATTTTCAGAAATGGTGCCAGACCAAAAGAACTGGATGGCACGTTGAATCGGATCACGCCATCAAACCGGGATAACGATTCTGAGCCGCTGCGCCGCCGGCCACGCCGGCGTGAGTCGGATTTCCGTCCCTCCTCGGGGCCTCGCAAAATTGCCGGCAGCCTCGCCCTGGCGTTTCTGGTTGTGGTCGCCGCTGCTGCCGGCTGTCTTGCCGGATTGACACTGGTCTACTCCGTCGACCTTCCCCAGATCCACGATCTGGAGCATTACCGCCCCAGCACGACGACCGAGCTCTACGATACCCACGGCCGCATCTTCGGATCCTTCGCTCTGCAGCGTCGAGTGGTAGTCGGCTATAACGACTTCGCACCGATCCTGCGCCAGGCGGTCATCTCCACTGAAGACCGCGACTTTGAAAGCCATTGGGGTGTCAATCTGTTCCGCGTGGCCGGTGCAGCCTGGCACGATCTCTTCTCCAAAGGCCGCGCTCAGGGCGCTTCGACGCTCACCATGCAGCTCGCCCGCAATCTCTTCCTCTCCAACGAACGCACGCCGTCGCGCAAGCTGCAGGAAGTTTTCCTCTCCCTTCAGATCGAACACTCCTTCACCAAAGAGCAGATCTTCACCCTTTACAGCAACCAGATCTACCTGGGCAGCGGCGTCTATGGTTTCGAGGCCGGCGCCGAGTACTACTTTTCAAAACACGCCAGCCAATTGACTCTTCCCGAGGCCGCTCTGCTGGCCGGTCTTCCCAAAGGACCCTCCGAATACTCGCCGATCAACAATCCTGAGCGCGCCTTCCGCCGACGCAACGTCGTCATCGACTCCATGCTCGAAGACGGCACGATCACTGCCGCCCAGGCCGAAACCGCCCGCTCTTCTCCCCTCGGCCTTCACGTCGAGCCACCCCCCAACAGCGTCGCCCCCTGGTTCATCGAAGAGGTACGCCGCGAACTGGAGCATCGCTTCGGCTCGGAGCAGGTTCACGCCGCTGGCCTCAAGGTCTACACCTCGCTCGATCTCGATCTGCAGAAGGCGGCCAATGCAGCGGTCCTCGACGGTCTGGCCGCTTTCGAGCGCCGGCGGGGATGGCATGGCAATCTGCTCAACGTCCTTGCTGCCGGGCTCAATGTCGACACCTTTCGGCACCCGGACTGGGCTGTCTCACCGGCGCCGGGAACCTATATCCACGCGCTCGTCACCGGCATTCTGCCCTACCAGGTCACCGGCCGCATCGGGGATCGCCAGTTTATGCTGACTCCCGAAGACTGGGCCTGGACCCGGTTTCATACGGCAGATGAGTTCCTCAAACCGGGCGACATTGTCTACCTGAAGATCACAGGAGACGAGGGCGGCACCCTTCACGCGACGCTTGAGCAGGACAGCGGCGTACAGGGTTCGCTGCTCGCCATGGATAATGCCACCGGCGATGTGCTCGCGCTGGTCGGAGGCCGTGATTTCAAGCTGTCGCAGTTCGATCGAGCCACTCAGGCGGAACGCCAGACCGGTTCCTCTTTCAAACCGTATGTGTATACCGCGGCCGTAGAAGATGGCGCGACCCCTGAAGAAACCATACTGGACCGGCCGGTGTCTTTCGGAAACTACGTTCCGCACAACTACGACAATAAGTTCAAGGGCCGCATCTCGCTGCTGGAAGCCTTCGCGGACTCGCGCAACATCCCCGCGCTGGAACTGGCTGACCGCGTCGGCATTCGCAAAGTCATTGCAACGGCCCACCGTTTCGGCATCACATCGAACATCCCGCCCTATCTCCCCATCGCTCTGGGCTCCGCCGAGATCACCCTCGAGCAGCAGGTTGACGCCTACTCCGTATTCCCCAACGACGGGATCCGTGTCACGCCACGACTGGTGAAACGCGTGGTGAGCGCCGACGGCGTCACCCTGCCTGAAGAGGCTCCCTCCATCAGCGAAGTCATGAGCCAGAAAACCGCCCGCACCATGATGGTTTTTCTGCGTGGAGTCACCAGCGAGGGTACAGGAGCGAAAGCGGCCGCGCTCAATCATCCTCTGGGCGGGAAAACCGGCACCACCAACGACTTTACCGACGCCTGGTTCATCGGCTTTTCGCCCTCCACCACCTGTGGTGTTTGGGTCGGATATGACGACCGCCAGTCCCTGGGAGATAAGCAAACCGGCGCCGCGGTCGCCCTGCCTCTCTGGGCCGATTTCATGAGGACCGCGATCGCCGATACACCTAACGAGACCTTCCCCGGCGATACGCCTGGGCCGCATCCGCTGATGCAGCAAACTGCGGCGCTGCAGAACCCGCGCTAGACGACCGGCTTCACCGGTCGAAATTCGCCCCTCCGAAGATACTTCCGCGCTCTTGCCACATCCCTCAGGATTTGCGCCTTCAGAGCGTCGGCGGAAGGGAAGCGCTGTTCTCCGCGCAGCCGCATCAGGAAACACACTTCGATCGGCGTGGACTCCGTCAGTTCAACCGGAGGCGGCCCATCCAGCAAGTGCGACTCGACCGCGTATCCCGCCCCATCGAACGTCGGCCGCGAGCCCGCATTCGTAACGGCCTTGAGAAAGGGAGCATCCGCGCCTTCTCCGATGCGCAAGCCCGTGACATAAACACCATCCGGTGGCAGCAAATCCTGGTACGGTGCCAGATTGATCGTCGGCGTCGTCAGCTTCGTGCCCATTCCACGGCCACGCACCGGCGTAGACAAAATCGAGAACGGTCGGCCCAGCAGCGCCCGAGCGACCCCCATCTGTCCCGCCGAGACCCGGCGCCTGATCTCACTGCTCGAAACCACGATGTCCCGCACTTTGAGCGCCCCGTGCGACACCACGTTGAAACGCAGCTCCGCGCCCAACTCCCGCAGTTCCGCGATCCCCGCCGCCGCATCGTGACCAAACCGAAACGTATCTCCCTCGTGAACCTCTACGACCCGCAGCCCACCGCACAAAATCCTCTCGGCAAATTGGCGCGGCGTTTGCAAAGAAAACTCCCGCGTAAAGGGCAATACCAGCGTCGCGTCAATTCCAGTTTCGGCCAGAAATCGCAGCCGTTCAGGGATAGGCGTGATCAGCTTCGGCGCTTGTTCCGGCCGCAGCACTGCGAGTGGGTGTGGATCGAAAGTCACCGCGACCGCCAGCACCCCCATCGAGCGCGCCCGTTCCCGCACCCGCCCGATAATCTCCTGATGCCCGCGGTGCACGCCGTCGAAGTTCCCGATGGCTGCCACCGTGCGCAACATCGACTGCGGCAACTCCGCGATGGAACGGTAGACGTGCATAGCTATAGCTCAATCGGGATGCGCAGCCCGTCATATGCCAGACGCACATTGGCCGGAAAGCCTTTCTCCGTTTCCTCATGGTCCACTTCATGGGACATGTGCGTAAACCAGGCGTGCCGCGGCTGCACGCGTTCCACCCAGCGCAGCGATTCCTCGATGTTGGCGTGGCTGGGATGCGGCTGCGGGCGCAGCGCATCGACGATCATCACGTCGAGCCCTTCCAGCAGCGGCAGGCTGGTCTCCGGAATCGCACTCATGTCCGTCAGGTAGGCTGCCGATCCAAACCGGAAGCCTGCCACCTCCAGATCGCCATGCAGCAGCGGCACCCGCTGAAACGACGCGCCGGCCACTGTTGCGGCCTCCATGCCGTCGAGGCCGAATAACTCCACGCGCGCCCTGTTGGGATAAGTGGAGTTAGCCGAAAACGTGTAATCGTAAATCCGACGCAGAATGTCCGCCGTCCATGCGTCCGCGTAGAGCGGCATCCAGTTCGGCTTGTGCTGAAAGCTCAGCGGGCGCAGGTCGTCCAGGCCCAGAATGTGATCGGCGTGTGCATGCGTGTAGAACACTGCGTCCACATGACTAATCCCTTCGCGCAGCGCCTGTTCACGGAAATCCGGTCCCGTATCGATCACCACCAGATGCTGGGCAGTTCCCGCGCTCCAGCGCACGGCAATCGACGGCCGCGTCCGCCGGTTGCGTGGATTCACCGACGTGCAAACCGCACACCGGCACCCCAGCGTCGGCACGCCCATCGAGGTTCCGCTGCCCAGAACGATGATTTCCGCTTTCATGCGGCCGGTTTCATGCGCCAGAACACTTACTTCTTCTTCGCGTCGACAGCCTTCTGGGCCTGCTGCGCGATCGCATTCGTGATTTCCAGAAACATCATGCGCAGCTCGAAAAGCACATTCTGCAGCGTCGCTTCTTCCTTCGGCGTCAGGTTACCTTTCGTCTTCTCCTGCAGCAGCGCCAGCATGTCCACGCTTTGGCGCGCCCCCAGAATATCGATGCGTGCCTTCTGGCCTGGTTCGGTCCCTGCGCCCATCGCGATCATCGCAGAAACGTAAAACGACTGAATGATGTGCTCGAAGCTGACCGGTCCGCCCGCGCCCACTCCGGGGTTTGCCTGGCGCAGCATGTCGTCGATCTGTCGTGAAGATTCCTTGTATGCCGCATCCTGCTCGGCCGTCTCCTGCGCGGTGAACTGCGGCACCTCGCTCGCATCCTCTGGCTCGGCCTCAACAGGATTCTCCCGGATCGGGTTCTCGCGCTCCTCCGGAGCCGGCATCGTAACGACGTTCTTTGACGCCGATGCCGCGGCAGGCTGCTCTTCGGCCGGTTCCGCCGCTGGAGCGTCGTCGCGCAGCTCCCCGTCCAGCGTGAATTTGCGCTTGTCCGTTACCGTAAACGTGGGCTGTTTCTCGTCCATAAACAACAATTCTCCCCGCCCGGATCCATCGCTCCGGGTTCAAAGTAATCAGGATCAGGTCGTGACCGGAAGCGGCGCCGCGGCCAGGGGCACTGCGATTCCTCCCGCATACCGGATAGGTTCTGTCTCGCTCTTTTCCAGCGCCTCGACGCGAGCCACGCCGAGCGCCAGCGTCTTCGTCAGTCCCGGTAATGCAATGTGCGCTACGCTGGTCAGCTCGCCCACGGCGGCCTCTCCAGCGCGTAGTTCGATCTTCTCTCCCGCTCCGAGCTGCGGCAACTCTCCCTGCAACTCAAACTGCCGCAGGGCGCGGTGCACCGTGGCCCGTGCCCGAATGCGCTCCACGATCTCCTGCCCGATGTAGCACCCCTTCGTGAAATTCACGGCCCGCAGCAGGTTGGCCTCCTGCGGCAGGTGTTTGTCCCCGAAGTCCACGTCAAACCGCGGCGTCCCTTCCAGAATCCGCAGACTCTCCATCGCCTCGGTACCACAGGGCACAGCCCCCGCTGCGACCAGCGCATTCCATAATTCCAGAACCCGCTCCGCCGCCACCCAAATCTCCACCTGGGTGACCACGGGGCTCCATCCGCGGATCAGGGTCGCGTCAATTCCCGCCATTTGTCCCGTCTGGAATGTATCCGGCTCCGGCACGCTCTCGCCCAGTTTCCCAAAAATGGCTGCCGTCTGCGGACCGGCGATTCCAATTGCCGTTGTCGCCGCGTCTAACTCCTCGAGCCTCACGTCATCCATAATGATGAAACGGCGCAGGTGGCCCAGGAGGCGTTCGGTCTGAGAGCGGTCGGTTTCCAGCACCAGGTGGTCGTCATTAGTCAGGATGTCCCCGTCGCCCTGGATGCGCCCCTGTGCATTCAGCACGAGGGTGTAGCCCGTTTGCCCCGCGCTCATACTTTTCACGGCCTGCGTGATCATGCCGTTCAGCCACCGCACGCGATCTTTGCCGGTGGCCCGCACCCAGGTGCGATATCCCCGATCGAAGATCCCCGCGCCGCCCACCAGCGCCCGCAATTCATCGGCCGCCGAGGCGAACCGAAGGGGCGTCCGGGCGCCGCGATGCATCGCAAGCTCAGGGGTCCCGCCCCCAGTGGCCAACTGGCTTGCCAGGGGCGTTTCCCCGGCGAGCGTCTTTGGGCTCTCCGGGCTGGAGAGGACGGCGGCGTCGGGAATCTGGTATGTCTGGCTCATACGTAGCTCTATAAAAATTATAGTCTGCCCATAGCAGGAAACTCCGGGCCGACGGATTCGCCAGAGGGCGAAGGGAAAAGGATGCAACGATCAATCACAACCTGGTGCGCGCTCCTGGCGCTGCTCACAGCGCTTTCTTCCGGCGCACAAACCACCCCCACCAATCCCGGGCCACCGCCACCGGCCGGCCCCACCGCGCAGTCCCCGGATCAGGCAAAAACACCGCCGCCTGAAACCCACATCACCCCCCAGCAGGCGAAGGAGTTGTTCGCCTCCATCCCTCCCATCCTGAAGTTCGCCTCCGAAGATACCGGCCTGCCGATGAAGCATCAGGTGAAACCGCGGCTTACCACCCGCACTGAAGTCGAGAAATATCTACTCGAGAAAATGAAGGACGACAAGGACGCGAAGCGGATGGAGCGATCGGAGATCGTCCTGAAGAAATTCGGCCTGATCGATGCGGATTTCCACCTGCAGTCCTTCCTGGTCAAGCTGCTCGACGAGCAGATCGCCGCCTACTACGACAGCAAGACGAAAACCGTGAACCTGCTGGACTGGATCGCGCCCGACACCCAGAAGCCCGTCCTGGCCCATGAGCTCACCCACGCCCTCCAGGATCAGCACGTCAACCTGGACAAGTGGCAGAGCCAGACCAGCGACGACCTCTCCCACAGCTACGCCGAAGACCGCAAACACGTCGCCACCGATGAAGACGACACCGCCCGCGAGGCCGTTCTCGAAGGTCAGGCCATGGCCGTCTTTGTCGACTACAGCCTCGCCCCCGCACATCGCAGCCTGCGCAACTCGCCGGAGCTGGTTAACAACCTGCTCGACAATATGACCGACGACGGCGATTCGCCCGTGCTCGCCCGCGCCCCGCTTCTGCTGCAGGAGTCTCTGCTCTTCCCCTACAAAGATGGCCTGAAGTTCGAAGCGGCCCTCATCGGCGATTCGAAGAATCCTGCTGCCGCGTATGCCGACGTCCTCGATCGGCCGCCAGACAGCAGCTACCAAATCATGAATCCCCACGCCTATGAGCAGGAAGTGAAGGTTCCCCTGCTCAACATGCCCGATATTCACCCCGCGATCGACGCGCAATACAACCCCTACGACATCGGAGTCATGGGCGAGCTGGACGTCCGCATTCTCGCCGAGCTTTTCGGCGGCAAGGAGATCGCCGCCGAGCTCACACCCCAATGGGATGGCGGCATCTACTACGCAGCTCAGAAGAAGGACGCTCCGGACAAGAACTCGACCGCATCCGTGGCGCTCTTCTATCTCTCGCAGTGGAAATCTGAACCTGCCGCAGCCGACTTCGTGAAGATGTACGCCGACGAACTGGGCAAGAAATATGCCCACGTCTCCCGCAACACCTCCGACGAGACCAGCCCCGACGAGCAGATCTATAACACCAACGAAGGCCCCGTCCTGATCGTCACCAGCGGCAAGGATGTCTTTGTCAGCGAGAGCTTCGACCTGCCAACCGCGCGCAAGCTGCAGTTCCTGATGTTCGGCGCCCAGCAGGCCAGCGCTCCGCAGACCATCGCCCTGTTACCGCCGCATCCCGCGGTCGTTCCCACCTCCGATCTGAGTGGCAGCCTTGTGAACTTCATGGCTCGCTGCGGCATGGTCAAGGCGGCTTTTCCGCACCATTTATACTGATTCCCTGCGTTCATCCAGCGCGCCGCGTCATGGACGATGCGGCGCGCATCCTCCGGGAGACTGTTTGCAACAGGCAGAGATCGGCATCATCGGGGGCAGTGGCTTGTATGCCATGCCCGGGCTCACCAATGTTCATGAAGAGCGTGTCGCCACGCCGTTCGGCGATCCCAGCGATGCCTTTGTCCTCGGCGATCTCGAAGGCCGCAAAGTCGCCTTCCTCGCCCGCCACGGACGCGGCCATCGCATCCTGCCCTCGGAGCTGAATTTCCGCGCCAACATCTACGCCATGAAGAAGCTCGGCGTCGAGCGCATCCTCTCCGTCTCTGCCGTGGGATCGCTGAAGGAAGAGCACAAGCCCGGCGACTTTGTCGTCCCCGATCAATTCATCGACCGCACCTTCCTCCGCGTCGCCACCTTCTTCGGAGACGGCATTGTTGGCCACGTCGCTTTTGGCGATCCGGTCTGCGCCACCGTCGCGAAGGCCCTCTTCGATGCCTGCAAATCCGAAGGTGTAGCAGCGAAACCCAAAGGCACCTACGTCTGCATGGAAGGCCCGCAGTTCTCCACCCGCGCTGAATCGAACCTCTACCGCAGCTGGGGCGCCGACGTCATCGGCATGACGAATCTCCAGGAAGCCAAGCTGGCCCGCGAAGCGGAGATTTGCTACGCTACCGCCGCCATGGTCACCGACTACGACTGCTGGCACGAGAGCCACGACGCCGTCACCATCGATCAGATCGTCAAGGTGATGCACCAGAATGCGGCCAACGCCTGCCAGATGGTGAAAGCCGCCGTCGCTGCCATGCCGCGCGAACGCAAATGCGCCTGCAGCTCCGCACTCCAGTTCGCCATCCTCACCAGTCCCGACGTCATCCCGCAAGCCACGCGCGAAAAGCTCGACCTGCTCATCGGAAAATATCTGAAGAAGAATTAGCAAACACGAGGAACAATCCAACCCATGGCCATTCTTGTCGTAGGCAGCGTCGCGTTCGACGCCATTGAAACCCCTTCCGGCCGCCGGGACCGCTGTCTCGGTGGCGCCGCCACCTACTTCTCGCTCGCCGCCAGCAACTTCACCAGCGTGCGCGTCATCGGCGTGGTCGGCGAAGACTTCGGCCCTGAGGAAGAGTCCGTTCTCACCCGCCGCAAGATCGACACCCGCGGCATCGAGCACGTCTCCGGCAAGAGCTTCTTCTGGAGCGGCTCCTACATGAAGAATCTCAACGAGGCGCAGACGCTCAACACCGAGCTGAACGTCTTCCAGAGCTTCTCTCCTAAGATTCCCGCCGAATATCAGGACAGCGAATTCCTCTTCCTCGCCAACATCGATCCGGTCCTCCAGGAAGACGTCCGCGCCAAAATGCCAAAGGTGAAGATGGTCTGCGGCGACACCATGAATTACTGGATCAAGGACCACGCCGAGAATCTCGCGCGCGTCCTCAAAGGCCTGGACGTCCTGCTGATCAACGATGGCGAAGCCAAAATGCTCGCGAAGGACAACAACCTGCTGCTGGCCGCGCACAAGATTCTCGACATGGGCCCCAAAGCCCTCGTCGTCAAGCACGGGGAATACGGCGCCACCGCATTCTTCGGCGATCGTTCCTTCTCCGGCGGGAACGGCGCAGTCACCGTACCGTTCCGCGCCCCCGCCTTGCCGCTCGCCGAAGTCGTCGACCCGACCGGGGCAGGGGATTCCTTTGCCGGGGGCTTCTTCGGGTACATCGCCTCGCAGCCGGAACTTACCCCCTCCGTCTTTCGCCATGCCATGTTCTACGGCGGCGTGATGGGCTCTTTCGCCGTCGAGCGTTTCGGCACCGAACGCCTGCAGAACCTCCAGCCCAGGGAGATTGAGGAACGCTTTGCGCTCTTCCGGCAGCTCTCGCACCTCGACTAAACCAGCGCGCCGGCCGGCAACCGTTCCCGCCCCCGCCGGTCCCGCGGAGATCGCTCGCTCCCTGCGGCACGAAGCCATCTTCGCCGGCATGGTCGCCGCGCTGTTCTCCGTGCTGGCCTTTGCGTACTGCTTTCCGCGCGACATGCTCCTGCTCTACGGGGACGCGGTCGCGCACCTGCACATTGCGCGCCGCATTCTCGATTCGCTGAACCCCGGCATCCGCCAAATAGGCTCCGTTTGGCTGCCATTCCCGCATCTGCTCATGATGCCTTTCGCCGCCCGCATGGCGTGGTGGCAAAACGGCATCGCCGGCGCCATTCCATCCATGGCCTGCTACGTCCTCAGCGTTGCCGGACTCTGGCGCCTCTCGCGCTATTGGCTGCGGCCCGCGGGCGCCGTTGTCGCGACCCTCTTCTTTGCGCTCAACCCGGGCCTGCTCTACATGCAGACCACCGCCATGGGCGAGCCTGTCTTCCTCTGCCAGGTGATCTGGTCGACGCTCTTCCTGGTCGCGTTCCTTCGCGCCCTGGGCGTCGCGGACCATCGGCTCGCAGGCCGCGCCCTCACCGCCTGCGGCCTTATCCTCGTCACCGCCATCTACACGCGTTACGACGGCTGGATCTTCGCCACCTTCATCTGGCTCATCGCACTGCGCGCGATGTTCCGCTCACGCGCCTTCACGACCCGGGCTGGCGGCGCGTTCGTCCTCTTCACCATCATGCTCATCGCCGCCCCCACGCTCTGGTTCGCCTGGAACGCGCGCCAGTATGGCGACTGGCTCGACTTCATGCGCGGCCCGTACTCCGCCAAAGCCATCGATGCGCGCACCTCCACCCCCGGAGCCCCGCACTACCCTGGCTGGCACAGCATGCGCGTCGCCGCGCTCTACTACATCAAGTCCGCGGAGTTGGGCGCGGTCCCGATCCGCTGGGCCAACGCTCTGCTCCTCCTGGTTGTCGCCGGAACTCTCGCAGCACTCTGGAAATGGCGCAGCAAATGCATCGCGCCCTTCCTGCTCCTGTGGCTGCCTCTGCCGTTCTACGCCTATTCCGTCGCGTACGGATCGGTCCCCATCTTCCTCCCTCTGTGGTGGCCGCACTCCTTCTACAACACCCGCTATGGCATGGAAATGCTCCCGATCTTCGCCCTCTCGCTCGGCTTTCTCGCAGCCTGGCTGATGAACACGACCGAAAAGCGCTGGCCCCGTTATGCCCCGCTGATCCTCCTCACCGGCATTGTGCTCATCCTCCTCGACGCCTCTGCGCTCCTCCGTGCCACCCCGCTCGTCCTCAAAGAGGCCATCGCCAACTCCCGCACTCGCATTCCCTTCGAACAGGCCTACGCCCGCGCTCTGGAACAACTGCCCCCCAACGGCCCAATCCTGGTCTGGACCTCCGACCACGTCGGCGCCTTCGAGCGCGCCGGCATCCCCCTCCGCCGCACCATCAACGAAACCGACTACTACCACTGGAAGCCCGCCCTCGACCACCCGGCGCAGTCCGCCGCCTTCGTCATCGCGGCCGATCACGACGCCGTGGCCCAGGCTGTCGCCGCGCACCCCCAGGGACTCACCCTGCTCAATATCGTCTGCTCCACCGGTCAACCCTGCATCCGCTTTTACCGGTCGTCTGCAGTGCACCCGCAATGATCGCTGGCTGCCCTGTGCTCTGCAACCTCTACCCTGTACCCTGTACGTGATGCGCTTCGCGAAAGCTCAAGCCTGCGGCAACGATTTCCTCATCGTCGAAGCCCCCTGCGATCCGGCCCTGGCCAAGCGCCTCTGCGAGCGCCACACCGGCCTCGGCGCTGACGGTGTCGAGTTCCTTGAGATGACCGGCCCCCACAGCGGCCGCATTCGCCTCGCGAACGCCGACGGCTCCATTGCGGAAATCTCCGGCAACGGAACACGCTGCGTCGCCGCGTGGATCGCGCACCAGGCGAACGCAGTCTCAGGCGACGTGATCACCATCGACACCGACGCCGGCCCCCGCTCCTGCACTCTCATCGGCACAGCCAACAGCGAATTTCAGATCGCCGCCGGCATGGGCGTTCCAAAAGTTAACCCCGCACAAGTCACGCTCGCCGACAAGAGCCTGGTCCACGGAATCCAGGTCTCGATGGGCAATCCGCACTTCGTCCTCGTCGTCCACGACGAGAATTTCCGCGCCCACAGCCGCGGCTGGACCGAACTCGGCCGCGAAATCTGTTTCCACAAAGACTTCCCGCACCGGACCAACGTCGAGTTTGTTCGCATGATCAGCGCCAACGAAATCGAGATCCGCATCTTCGAGCGCGGCGTCGGCCCTACGACCTCCTCCGGTACCGGAACCTGCGCGAGTGCCGCTGCCGCCATCGCCCATTGCGGTGGGAAATCGCCCATGACCGTGCACGCCCCCGGTGGTTCCCAGAAGGTGGAATGGACAGCCCCGCATGCAGAGATGATCCTGATCGGTCCGGCGACCCTCGTCGCCGCAGGAGAGGTGCTTCTTGCCTGATCGCATCCTGAAACCGCCCGCCGTCGCGCCCGGCGCGCGCATCGTCGTCGTCTCCCTCGCCAGCAGCGCTCGCCACGATCGAATTACGCGCGGCATGGAATTTCTGCGCTCCCTCGGCTACGAGGTTGTTGCCGCCGAGCACGCCTTTGGCAAACACCCACCCTATTTCTCCGGAACCCCGGAAGAGCGCCTCGCCGATCTCCACAACGCCTTCGTCGATCCCGCCGTCGCGGCCCTCATTTGTACGCGTGGCGGTTACGGATCCAACTACCTCCTCGACGGCCTCGACCTCGACCTCATCCGCGCCCACCCCAAGCCCCTCTTTGCCTACAGCGACATGACCGCCATTCAGACCTGGCTGCTCGATCAGACGCGCCTTGTCTCATTCCATGGGCCGATGATCGCGGCGGACTTTTCTCTCGACAAAGCGGGAGTGGACCTCGAGAGCTTCCGTGCTGCGATTGGCGGTGGGCTGGTGCGCCTCGGTGTGCAGCAAGGCCTCCGCGCGCTGCGTCCCGGCACGGCACAGGGTGTCCTCTATGGAGGTTGTCTCAGTCTTCTCACGGCGTCGCTCGCCACGCGCTATGCTCCTCAGACTGAAGGAAAACTGCTCTTTCTCGAAGACGTCGGCGCCAAGCCGTACCAGATCGATCGGATGCTTCGGCAGATGATCGTTGCCGGCAAATTCGAAGGCGCCCGCGGTTTCATCTTTGGCGAAATGCTCGAATGCGGATCGCGCGGCGCCGATCCCGATCTGCTCCAGCAGGTCATCCTCCGCCTGCTTGAACCGTTCAACGTCCCCATCGCTATCGGCCTCCGCTCCGGCCACGTCTCCGGCGGCAATGTTACTCTGCCCTTCGGAACCGAAGCGGAATTGATCCTCGAAGGCGATAAGCCATTGCTGCATGGCCTCGATCGTGCCGTCACCGTCCCTCGTCATGCCCGATAAGAAACACATCCACCTCATCGGAATCTGCGGCACGGCCATGGCCTCTCTTGCGGGCCTTCTTCAACTCAGAGGCCACCGCGTCACCGGTTCCGATCAGGCTGCCTATCCTCCGATGTCCGATCTTCTTGGCCAGCTCGGCATCCCCATCGCAGAACCCTTTTCTGAGGCCAACCTGCAACCCCGGCCCGACCTCATCGTCGTCGGCAACGCCCTCTCGCGCGGCAATACCGAAATCGAATATATGCTCGACCAGCGCATCCCCTTCACCTCGCTGGCGCGTTTGATCCACGACGAGTTTATTCAGGGCCACGAGTCTCTCGTGGTTGCCGGAACCCACGGCAAAACCACCACCACCAGCTTGCTCTCCTGGATCTACGAAGTCGCCGCGCGGCATAACCTCGCACTTGCGCCGTCATTTCTGATTGGAGGCGTCGCCGAGAACTTCGGCACCAGCTTCCGACTCAGCAGCGGCCGTCCCTTTATCATCGAGGGCGACGAGTACGACACCGCCTTCTTCGACAAAGGTCCGAAGTTTATGCACTACTTTCCCGACGCGCTCATCCTCACCCATGTCGAGTTCGATCATGCCGACATCTACCGCGATCTGGATGCAGTGAAGACTGCCTTCAAACGTCTGGTGAACCTCGTCCCTCGCGGCGGTCGGATCGTCGCCTTTGACGGTTCTGAAAATGTCTCCGAATGCGTCAGCCGCGCCTTCTGCGCCGTCGAGCGCTACGGCTTCAACGCGAACTCCACCTGGCGCCTCACCGATCTGCGCTTCGAAAACGGAGCGAGCCACTGGCGCGTACTGCACTCCGGGCAACCCTGGGCCGAACTGACTCTGCCCATGGCTGGCGAACACAACGCCCTCAACGCCACCGCCGCCGCCGCTCTGGCCGCAGGGCAGGGAATTGCCCCGGAACCCATCGCCGAAGCCCTCGCAACCTTCCGCAGCGTCCGCCGGCGTCTCGAAGTCCGCGCGGAAATCGACGGTGTCACCATCATCGACGATTTCGCGCATCACCCCACCGCCATCCGCGAAACCCTTCGCGCTCTGCGCGCCGCCTACCCGGGCCGCCGTTTGTGGGCCATCCTCGAACCTCGTTCGAACACCCTGCGCCGCAACGTCTTCGAGCACGAGTTAATTGACAGTCTCGCTCTCGCGGACCGCGTGATTCTCGCCGCCGTCTTTCATTCGGAGAAAATTCCCGGGAACGAACGTCTGCACCCCGAAAATGTCGTTGTCGCTCTCCAAAAGTCCGGCCGCGACGCGACGCTGCTCGCAAATGCCAACGACATTGTTACAAATATGGTTCCGCAACTTGCCCCCGGCGACGTTGTCGCCATCCTCTCCAATGGCGGCTTCGATGGCATCTATGAGAAGTTGCCCGCAGCACTCCGCCAGCGCGCGCCGCAGAACTGACCCATGTTCGCGACGATCGTCCTGCTCGCCACATGGATCGTCCTGGGAATTCCAGCGGCCATGGTCACCTTTCCCCTGGCCCTCGTCGTCCACGACGTTACCCCGCTCTATCGATGGGCCATGCGTGTCGTCCGCACCGGTTTGCGCTTTGCCGGCATTCACGTGAAGGCGGTTTGGGAATGTCCGCTCGATCCATCGCAAAGCTACATCTTCCTCTCCAACCACGTTTCGAATCTCGACCCGCCGGTCCTCATTCCATTGTTGCCTGAGCGCACCGTGGTCGTGCTCAAACGCTCCCTCATGAAGATTCCGATCCTTGGCTGGGGCATGCGCCTGGGCGGCTATATCCCGGTCGATCGCGACGGCCGCGTGGAGAGCGCGGTGGAGAGCGCCGAGGTCGCCAAGCGGACCCTCGCCTCCGGCCTGCACATCCTGTCCTTTCCTGAGGGCACGCGTTCGCGGGATGGACGGCTGCAGCCGTTCAAGAAGGGCCCGTTCTATATGGCCGAGGAATCGCGAGCCCCGGTTGTGCCGGTCTCCATTTACGGCACCGAGACGATGATGAAAAAGGGCAGCGTCAGGATCCTCCCCGGAACGGCGCACGTCTTCTTTCACGCGCCCATTCGTCCCCAGGACTATGCGACGCGCGAGGATCTGATGGCTGCCGTGCATGCCGCCGTCGCTTCAGGATTGCCGGAGTGGATGCAGGACTGATCTACTTCACGACTGCGTTGTAACCATCGGAGAGCAGCTTCGCGCGCATGGCCATCGCATCCGACCGCGAGGGAAACGGCCCCAGCTGGATGTGCAGCAACTGATCCTGCGGCTCGTTGCGCACGACCGCCGTGTAGCCATGGCGCTTCAGCGCTTCCACCAGAATCTGCGCATCCTGAGGAACGCGCACCGCGGCCACTTGCACCATAACGCTGCCCGACGCCGCAGCAGCAGGCTGCAGTGTCGCCGGTTTCGCGCCAGGAGATGCCGGAGCCTGGTTCTGTGCAGTCGTGACCGGCGGAGCGGGAGAGGCCGGTGGAGGCGTGGCCGTATTGGATTGCATTGCCGGCGAAGGATTCTCCGGTGCCGGGGTGCCGTTCTCCCTCGTCGCGGGAGGTTCCTCCACGGGTGTCAGCGTCTGGTCTGCGGAGGGCTTGGACAGATGGCCGTCGGGCGCGGTGCTCGCTGCCTGAGGAGAAGCCTGCGCGATCGCTCGGGAGCCCCCCGCACGGCCGACCGAATAGCCCAGCCCAAAGAAAACCGCGCAGATCAGCACCAGTCCGAAGAAAATCGCCAGCAGGGAACGCGTTCCCAAAGCGATTTCGGTGTCGTTGTCCGCACCGGCGCGCGACGCAGAGGTCGAGCGCCGGCTCTTCAGCTCTTCTTCGGTGTCGTATCGGAAAGGCATAAAGGGACCTCTGAGGGATGAGAACCCGCTATTTCGCCTCAGGTGGCGCCGGAGCCAACTTCGCGTTGATCCCATTGCCCAGCAACGAAATCAATTCCATCGGCAGCGGGAACACGATCGTGGTGTTCTTCTCCACCCCGATATCGGTCAGCGTCTGCAGATACTTCAGCTGCAGGGTCACCGGCTGCTCGGCCAGCAGATTGGCTGCCTCGACGAGCTTCTGCGCAGCCATAAACTCGCCTTCGGCATTGATGATCTTTGACCGCTTTTCCCGCTCGGCTTCTGCCTGACGCGCCATGGCACGCAGCATGGTATCGGGCAGATCCACCTGCTTCACTTCGACACTCACCACCTTCACGCCCCAGGGTTCGGTGCGCTGATCGATGATCGTCTGGATCCGCTGGTTCAGTGAATCGCGGTGCGAGAGCAGTCCGTCCAGTTCGACCTCGCCCAGCACCGACCGCAGCGTCGTCTGTGCGAACTGTGAGGTCTGGTAAACGTAGTTCGAAACTTCGATCACCGCTTTGGCCGGATCGAGCACCCGCATGGTGATTACGGCGTTCACCTTGATCGTTACGTTGTCGCGCGTGATCACATCCTGCGGCGGCACTTCCATCACTTCCTGCCGCAGGGAAACGCGAACAATCTGGTCCAGAGGCCGAAACACCAGGATCAGCCCCGGACCTTTGGGCACAGGCAATGCGCGGCCCAGGCGAAAGATCACACCCCGCTCGTATTCCCGCAGAATCTTGATGGAGTTCAACAGGTACAGAACGACGATGGCGATAACGATCAGAACGGGAACACTCAACATAACCGGGTACCTTACGCCCGGCTGTGATTCTACCGCATCGTGTGCACGCAAGCCCCCGTAAAATCAGGCCGGAACACGTTCTTGTACCCTCTCCACCAGTAACTTCAGTCCGTCCACGCCCCGTACCCGCACGCTCTCCCCGGCAGCCACGGGAGCCTCCGGCGACTCCGCCAGCCACAGCTCGCCGTGAACCAGAATCTGCCCGCGCGGAGCCAGCTGTTCCTGAGCCACCCCAACCGCGCCGACCAGAGCATCCGGCCCGATCATCACCTTGTTTTGTCGCGCCCGCCAGGCGATCCGTACCAGGAACGTCGTGATGCCCCCAAACGCGACTCCTGTGGCGATCGCCGTCGCCAGCTGCACCCGCATCTCCGGGATCGGCCCCGCCACCAGCGTCAGCGTTCCCAGAATCAGCGCTACCGTTCCCGTTGCCGCCAGAATGCCGTGGCTGGGAAACTTCGCTTCCAGCACCATCAGTACGATGGCTCCCAGAATCAGAGCCAGCGACGTATACCGTACCGGCAGCAGGTTCAATGAGAACAGCGCCAGCAGCACCAGCAGCGTTCCCAGCGCCCCGGGGATGATCGTCCCCGGCGTGTTGAACTCCATATAGATCAGCAGCGCGCCCGCCAGCAGGATCAGCACCGCCAGATTTGGATCCATCAACCGGTCCATGATCTCTTCGCGCACCGTGGGCTGAACCTCCACCAGGTTCGCCCCGCGCGTGCGCAGGGTTTGCACCGCACCGCTGAACCGCTGCACCGTGCGCCCGTCCACCGCATCCAGCAGCGCACGCTCGTCCGGCGCGACCAGATCGATCAGGTGCAGCTGCTGCGCCTCCTGGTCCGTATAGGACTTCGAGTTCTGCACCGCGTCCTGCGCCGCTTCAACATTGCGTCCCCGCTTTGACACATACGACCGCAGAAACGCCAGCGCATCGTTCAGAATCTTCTGCTTCATGGTGTCGTCGATCTTGCCCATCTCAACGACCGGGTGCGCCGCGCCCGCATTGGTCCCCGGCGCCATCGCCGCTATATCCGCCGATTCCATCAGGAAGAATCCTGCCGACCCGGCCCGCGCGCCCGCCGGCGCCACGTAAAAGATCACCGGCGCGGGCGAATTGAGAATGTCCCCCACCATGCTGCGCGTCGAATCCAGCAGCCCGCCCGGCGTGTCGAGTTCCACCAGCAAAGCCTGGGCATGAATGTCGGCGGCCCGGTCGATGCCCCGCTTCAGGTAATCCGCGCTGATCGGCTGGATCGTGTCATCCAGATGCAGCACCACCACCTGGGGAGTCTGCGCCGCTACCCGCGTCGTGCACGGTCCCAGCACGCAGAACAAAAACAGCAGCACCAGCACCAGCAAAAAAAGTAATCCATGGTGATGGTCATCGCCGAACGCTGAACGCCGAACGCTGAACGCTGTCTTCATGGCCTTCCTCCAGCTACGGCACTGACTGGCCTCGCCGCTCCAGCGCCAGCTTCATACCCTTCGCGCTCGCGCTTTCCGGATCAATCCTGAGCGCCGCGCTCACGTCGCTGACCGCAGCGCTCAACTGATTCGCCTGCAGGTCCAGTCGCGCCAGCACCAGATACGCCGGCACATTGGCGGCCAGTTGGATCGACGCCTGCGCCTCCTGCCGCGCCGCATCGGCCTCGCCGTCCCGCTCCTTCACCGCGGCCAGTCCCGCATGGGCCAGAGCCGACTGCGCATCCGCTTTCAGTGCCTCACGATACTCCCGTTCCGCCTCCAGTACCAGTCCCCTCTGAAAGAACTGGTCGCCGTCCTTCACCAGTGCGGCGGCGCGTTCCGCCGGCGCCAGCGATGCCAAACGCGCCTGTTGCAGCTGTTCCATTTCAAACGCGGCCTGCCGGAATCCGGCCTCGCTGTAGCTGCGCTTGATGCGGGTCAGCGGTCCCTGTGTATCCGCCACGGCATGCCCCGGATCCGGATTCGGAGTCGCCGGTGGCGCGGCCTTCAGTTGCTCGGCGAACGACTGCGCTTCGGAATCTCCGGGACGCAAAGCCAGCGCCTGCTGAACTTCCTTCAACGCTCCCGGGGTATCGTTTCGATGTTGCAGAGCGATCGCGAGGTTGAAGTGATAATCCGGGTCGCGCGGATCGGCGCCAATCGCCTGCTCGAACAACGCTCCCGCGTCTTTGCCGCGCCGCGTCGCTGCCACGCCCTGATTGTTCAGTACCTCCGGCAGCGGCAGTCGGGTGCTCACAAACGCGAACGCATCTTCGGCCTGGCGATAGTTTCCTGTGTAGAAAAAAGCAAGGCCACGGTAAAAATCTGCTTCCAGCGCGTTCGGATCGTCGGCGGGAAGGTGCCCGAGAGTCGTCGCGGCCTCGTCGTAATCCTCATTCGAGAAATAGGCCCGCCCCAGTGCCAGCCATGCCGGCGGAAACTCCGGGGCCAACTTTACGGCTTCGCGGAGATGCTCGACGGCCTGCTTAGGATCGTCCGTCACCAGCCCCTGAATGTAATTCCGGAAAGCATCCGTGTGCAGGTTGTCGTCTGCCGCGATGAAGGTTTGCTCTTCCACTGCATACGACGGATCAAGTTGCTTCGTTACCTTCCAGGCCAGGCGGTTGATCGTCTGCACCAGATGTTCCGCATCCCCCTGCTGCTCCATGGGCGCTCCCAGCCGCAGTCCGGTCATGTCCAGAATCTCGGCATGAGCCATGATCGCCCTCGCCCCCGGAGCGGCCCCCGCGGCCAGGTCAGAATTCGAGCCGGAAGCCGCACCCCGATCCGGGCCTGTCCCGTAGTGGCCGAACACCACGAAATCCGCATCCAGCGTCTGCGCGATCCGGATTGCCGTGGCCCGCGTCGGCTCCAGGTTCAGCGGCAGCCCGAGGTGGTCGAAGGCGTAAAGACGGTCCCCGCGATTGATGGTGAGAAAGCCCGCGGAATTCAGCCGCCGGTTCAAAACGTCGGGGAACGCCGCCCCCATCCAGTCCTGAGCCTTATCTCCGGTTCGGTTCTCGAAAGGCAGTACCAGCACCAGTCGCCCATGCGGCTCGGCGGGCTCGGCCGGCTTGGTGTCCGCCGCCTCCTGCGCGCGGACCCTCCCACCCAGCCCAAACACAGCCAGCAGAAGGAAAGCGGCCAGCACACGAAGTCGAAATCTTGCGGATCCCTGCACCACTGGTGATTATAAGTCGCGCACTTCCGGGCGAGATCGCAAGCCCCATCGCCCGGGTGAATGCGGACCGCTCATCATTCCCAACTGAGGAGTCACTACTTGCCCTTTTCCAGCGCCTTGGCGCCCTCCAGATGCTTTTCGAGCACCGGCAGCGCGGCCTGGGCATAGCTCCGGATCGCCGGGCTCTCCGCGCCGGTCGCTTCCTCCTTATAGACCGCGATCGCCTTGGTGTGACCCTCGACCATCTCGTGACCGTACTTGCGATCGAAAGCAGCACCCTTGAGCTTCTGGAACGGATCGATCATCTTCTTGTTGTGCTCGGCATCGATCGCCGTCGGCACCGTCAGGTTGGCCTGATGCGCCGCCGCGATCAGGTCGCCGTAGTCCTTGGTGTGATCCGTAACCAGCATCTGCCCGTAGTCCTTTACGTCCTGTTTTGCGGCCACAGACTCAGCCACCTGTCCGAGGTTCGCCTCCACCATGTCCGTTTGCCCAGCAAAGTCCACAAATTGCTGATCGCTCATTGGCTTCTCAGCCGTCTTCTTTTGGGCAAGCGCCGGCAACGCACACACAGCGACACAACAGACCAGGGAAAGTACGCGTTTCATGCTGTTTCCTCCAATAATTTCTTGGATGCAGAACAACGCGGCAACGCTGGGGCGGCCGTTCGCTACCGGCTCCAGCTACCAGCTCGGGCCACCAGCTACAGGCTGCTTTTGCTCCACGGTTCGCGATACGGCCGCGTCAGCAGCGCGCTCGCGCCCGGATCGTTGTGGATCGTCTCCGTCACCGGATCCCACTCGATCTTCCGCCCCGTCAGCATCGAGATCAGCCCCAGATGCCCCGGAATCGTCGAGTGATGCGCCGTCTGGACCGGGGCGATCGTCGGCTTTCGCGAGCGAACGCTGTCCAGGAAATTCCGCCGGTGCTCGTTCGAGATGATCAGCTGCACCTTGCGCTCGCTCTCCGGCAGCGACTCCTCCTTCACCCACTCCGGATTCGACGCGTCAAATCCGCTGCGATCCACCCACACCCATCCGTCCTTCCCGATCCACTTCGTTCCCATCGCAATCGCCGGCGATCCGCCCGCAATCGTCATCGTCACATCCACCGGATAGCCCGTCACTTCCTTCCGGTAAAGGCACTCGATCGTGTACTTCGTCGACGTGTTCCAGACCGCATCCTCCGGCGGAAACTCCCCATGCCCCTCCACCACCGACGGGCCAGTGCGATCGAACCCCAGACCCCAGTGGGCAATGTCGCCGTGGTGCCCAATCCAGTCCATCAGTTGACCGCCGCCGGTGTTGTAGTTCCAGCGCCAGTTTTGATACACCCGCACCGCGATGTACGGCTCCTTCTTCGACGGCCCCAGCCACAGCTCATAGTCGAAATCCGCCGGCGGATCCGAGACCGCCAGATCCCACGCCGGCGTTCCCGGCACAATCTGCGCCGGACTCTCCGGCTTATTGGGCAGCGAAGCCAGCTTCTCCATCAGTGCCGGCAGCGTGTGCGGAAAATCATGATGCCCGCCCGGCAGCCCCACCTCCACGTGCGTTACATCGCCGATCAGCCCGTTACGCACAATCTCCGCCGCCTTATGGAACGAGGGCAGCGACCTCTGCCATGAGCCCGTCTGCCAGATGACGTTGTTCTTCTCCACCTCCCGCACGATCGCCTGCTGCTCGAAAATGGTCCGCGCCAGCGG
The DNA here is from genome assembly GCA_963796895.1 of uncultured Acidobacteriaceae bacterium. Taxonomy (GTDB): domain Bacteria; phylum Acidobacteriota; class Terriglobia; order Terriglobales; family Acidobacteriaceae; genus Palsa-343. Next base: position 163,508 of record CAWCNN010000004.1, on the reverse strand, counting down.
CTTCTCCCCATAAATGTCCTTCTTCGCCTTCGCCGCCGTCGTCGCAAGGATCGCGTGCCAGTGATCCGGTACCGCGATCATGATGGCGTCGATATCGGGCCGAGCGATCATCTCGCGATAGTCGTGGTACCCCTTGCAGTCCTGATTGCCGTAGTGTCCGTTGATCGTTTCCAGCGCCGCCTGCAGATGCGCCTTGTCCAGATCGCATGCCGCCACCACCTGGCAGTCGTTCATCGTCAGAAATGCCTTGGTATTCGCCGGCCCCATCATCCCCCAGCCGACAACGCCAATCGTGATCCGGTCCGAAGCCGGAACCAACGCACCCCGCGCCCACCCGCCGTGCGCCGCCAGCGCCGCTGTTGCCCCCGCCGTCTGCAAAAACCGTCTCCGCGTAAACGTCGAACCACCGCCCCCGTCCTGACCCCTCATCCCCGCCTCCGAAAACTCGATCGCCCTTCGCGCCGTGAAAAGCAGCGGCGCAGGAACCCAGGAAGTCTAGCACCGCGAACAGCCAGTAGCCCGTAGCCCGCAGCCGGTAGCTCGATGCAGGTTAGAGCTTCCGCCTCCTGTCTCCCGCCTCCTCCCCGTCCAGTTCCCGGCGGCCAGCTCCAGGCTACGAGCGACCGGCTACCAGCTGCACACTCTTGACGCGCAGCGTCCAGAGTGTGTATACTCAGTATATCCAATATGCACACCGGCCCTTCCAGCATCGTCCTTTCCCAGACCGGCGGGCCGCTCTACCAGCAAATCGTGGAGCAGATCAAACAAAAGATCGCTGTCGAAGAATGGGCTCCCGGCGACGAGATTCCCTCCATCCGCCAGCTCGCCGCCGACCTTAGCGTCAGCGTCATCACGGTCAAGCGCGCCTACCTTGAACTCGAACGCGAAGGCCTCATCGTTACCCAGCAGGGCAAGGGCTCCTTCGTCGTTCCCGATGTCGCCATCGGCCCTCACGTCTACGAAGAGAAAATGGCGGACCATCTCGAAGAAGCCGCCCGCCTCGGCACCACCATCGGCATGAGCGACCGGGAAATCGTCTCGCGCCTCCGCAGGGCCCTCGACGAGGTCGACAAGGCTCGACCCGCCGCCCCCAAATCCAAGGAGTCCCTATGAACGACCTCTGCGTTCGCATGCACGGCGTGAGCAAGCGCTACCCGCACTTCTTCCTCGATAACGTCAGCCTCGAATTGCCCGAAGGCAGCATCCTCGGCTTCATCGGCGCTAACGGGGCGGGGAAGTCCACCACTATCCGCATCCTCATGGGTCTCGTCCGTCAGGATTGCGGATCCGTCGAGGTCCTCGGCCGCTCCATGCCCGCCGAACAGACCGCAGCCAAACTCGACATCGGTTTCGTTTCGGAAGACATGCGCCTCTACGGTGCCGCCACCCTCGCCTGGCACATGAACTTCGTCGCCTCCATCTATCCGCAGTGGAACCAGGCGTACGCCGAAACCCTTCTCCGTCGCTTCGACCTCAAACCGCAGCAGAAGATCAAAGGCCTCTCCCACGGTCAGCGCGTTAAGGCCGCTCTCCTCCTGGCTCTGGCCCGCCAGCCTCGCCTGCTCGTGCTCGACGAGCCCACCACCGGCCTCGACCCTGTCGCCCGCCGCGAAGTCCTCGCCGAGCTCATGGCCGTCCTCACCGACGAGGGTCGAACCATCCTCTTCTCCTCCCACAACACCCTCGATGTCGAGCAGATCTCCGACCGCATCGCCTTCATCGATCGCGGCCGCATTATCGCCGTCGACGAAAAAGAAGACCTCCTCGACCGCTGGCGGCGTGTCCGCCTCGTCGTTTCTCCCGGCGCCGTCCTGCCTCAGTTGCCCGGCCTGGTCGAAGTGGGCGGCACCGAGCGCCTTCCCGTCCTTACCACCAGCCAGTTTGACCCCGCCCTCGTCTCACTCTGCCAGGATCGCGGCGCCACCGTCCAGGCGATCGACCCCATGACCCTCGAAGAAATCTTCGTCGCTAACGTCCAGAGCAGAAGGGAGCTGCAGCCCGCATGAACTCCGCACACACCAACTACTCCATGATCCGCCGCCTCATCCTCAAGGACTGGTATCTCAACCGCTGGACGATTCTCGGATCGATTCCAATCGGCCTCGCCTCCCTTGCCCTCGTTCTCACCGGCAAGGAGGTGGCCTTTCTGCTCTGCATCATTGTTCTTTGCATGGTCATCATCGGGGTCGGTGCGCAACTCGGCATGGTCACGACCGTCAACGAGCGCAAAGAGCAAACGCTCGCCTTCGTCATGAGCTTGCCCGTCTCATGGCGTGAATACACCGCCGCCAAGATCCTCGCCAACCTCATCATCTTCCTCATTCCCTGGCTCCCGCTCACCGCCGGTGCGCTCGGGGTCCTGCTCCTTCCCGGCGCGACGCATGGGCTGGTCCCCTACACCGCCATCATGTCGGTCGAAATGCTCGTCACCACCTGCGTCATTGTTGCCGCAGGCATCGTCACCGAATCCCAGGCATGGACCACCGCCGCCATTTTCGGCTCCAGTCTCGGCCTGAACATCTTCGGTTACCTCTTCGCTCACCTGCGCGGCATCTCCGCTTACATGTGGGGCACACACGTGCGCTGGACCGGCACCGTCTGGACCGTGCTCGCTGCCGAACTGCTCACCGTGCCCCTGCTCCTCGGCGTGACGTTCTACATCCAGTCGCGCAAAACCGATTTTCTGTGAAGCCCAGCTGACGGCTTTGGCTGACCGTTTCCTCGCTGACCGTTCCTCCTCTGACCGCTTCTTAGTTATTCAGTGGCTCGACCACGTCTTATCCGCAGCATTGCAAAGCGTCTCCAGCGGACAATCAATGCACCGCGGCTTGCGCGCAATGCAGATCTGTCGCCCGTGGTGGATCATCTCGTGTGAAAACGCGATCCAGTGATCCCGCGGAATGATCCGCATGAGATCTGCTTCCACCTTCTTCGGATCCTCCGCGCGCGTCAGCCCCAGCCGATGCGAGAGCCGCAGCACATGCGTGTCCACCACCACACCCTCGGCTTTCCTAAACGCAACGCCCAGCACCACGTTGGCCGTCTTCCGCGCCACCCCCGGCAGTGTGAGCAACTCCGCCATCGTCTCCGGCACCTTGCCGCCAAAGTCGCCGATCAGCTTCTTCGCCGCCCCGGAAATCGACTTCGCCTTGTTGTGATAAAACCCCGTCGACCGGATCTCCTCCTCGATCGCCGGCAGCGAAGCCGCGGCAAAGGCCTGCGGAGAAGGGAACTTCCTAAACAGGGAAGGCGTGACCATATTTACGCGCGCATCCGTACACTGCGCCGACAGAATCGTCGCCACCAGCAATTCCCACGCATTGCGATGATGCAGCGCGCACTCGGCATTCGGATAGGCCGCCTGCAATCGACGCAGCAGTTCCGCAATCCGCTTCGGCTCCAACTCCAGTCCGCTATTGGCGGATTTTCCGGGCTTCGTGCCCGCTTTCTTACTCGCAGCCTTCTTGCCCGCTCCCGCCTTTTTCGTCGAACCCTTCTTCAGCGCCATGGCGGTCATTGTACCGACTCAGGCGAAACTTCAGGCTCGGGCTACCATCTCCCCGGCTGTCTCCTAAACATATAGTTGACAAGCTTTCCCTTCCGGGTCTATTGTCCTATGACATTAGGAGATCGTCCGTGAAGAAACCCTCGCCCTCCGGCCTCACCCGTCTCGAACTTCGCATCATGCAGGTCCTGTGGCGATGCGGTGCCTGCACCGTCGGTTCGGTGCAGGCAGAACTCAAACCACCGCTCGCCTACACCACCGTCCAAACCGTCCTCAACATCCTCGAGCGTAAGGGCAAAGTGAAGCGCGAACTGCAGGGTCGCGCATACCTCTATGCCGCGCGTGTCACCGAGGCCAAAGCGCTCGGCCAGGGCGTCCGCGACCTCGTCGACCGCATGTTCGGCGGCTCCAGCGAGGAACTGGTCATGAGTCTTCTCAAAAACCGCCAGATCGACGCGAAAAAGCTGGCCGACCTCACTCGCCGCTTTAACCGCGAGGAAGAGAGCGAGTCATGAGCGCCATCGAAACCTGGCTCCTCTCCTGCCTGGTCAATTCGCTCTGGCAAATCCCGGTCCTGTTCGTCGCCGGCCTCCTCGTCGCTCGGGCTCTGCGCCGCCTCGGCCCCGAAGCCGAGCACCGCACCTGGACCACGGTCCTCGTCCTCAGCGCCGCGCTCCCGTCATCTCCATCAATCCCCTTCGACGGGCTCCTCTCCGGCTTTACCTTGCACCGCGTCGCCCAGCCCCGCCGACGCCCATGTCACCGTGCTGATGGGAGGAGGTGCCGCTGTCACCGGCTTCGGCCTCTCACCCGTACTGCTCGCGCTCATCGCGTACGGCTATGCCGCCCTCTGCCTCTGGTTCGTTGCCCGCTTTCTCTGGCGATGCTTCGCGGCTCAGCATCATCCGTCGCGACGCCTCCACCGTCACGCTCACCGGCGAAGCCGCCGCCATCTGGCTTCGTTGCTCTCGTCGATTCGGTCTCAGCGACTGTCGCGGTCGCCACTTCATCGCGCACCTTCGGCCCCATGACTTTCGGCGTCGCGCACAAACTCGTCATTTTGCCCGCAGCTGCTCTCCTGCCTAACCGCAGAAGCCACCGACCTCGACGCGGTCATCGCCCACGAATTTGCCCACATCCGCCGCAACGACTTCGCGAAGAACCTTCTCTGCGAGCTCATCGCTCTGCCCGTGCAGCTACCACCCGCTCCTCTGGATGATTCGCGAACGCGTGATGGAATCCCGCGAAATGGTCTGCGATGCCATGGCTGCGGAAACAGGCAGCCGCCATCAATACGCGCGATCGCTCCTGCGACTGGCGAACCTGCTTCTTCAGGGCCAGCCCGTCACAACGCCCCACGCCATCGGAATCTTCGATGCCAACACACTCGAAAGGAGACTTATGCGCCTCACCGAAACACCCCCAACGGTTCGTGGCCTGCGCCGCATCGCGATCGTCGCCGTATGCGCCGTGTTTGGCCTCGGCATCGGCTCAGCGGCTCTCGCGCTGCACGTCCGCGTCGACGGCCAGCCCACTGACAGCAATCCCTCCCATCCCTCCGGACCCATCGCCGTATCCCCAAAAATCATGCAGGGCCAGCGCATCAGCGGCCCCATGCCCGTCTATCCACAGGAAGCAAAGAAGGAAAAGATTCAGGGTAAGGTGATCCTGAATGCCGTAATCGGCAAGGATGGCAGCGTTGAGGAGCTTACTGTCCAATCCGGCCCAAAGGAATTGCATCAGTCCGCACTCGATGCAGTCCGGCAGTGGAAATACAAGCCGTTCCTGCTCAATGGCGATCCGGTCGACGTTAAGACGACCATCAACGTCATCTATTCACTGAGCAAATAACTTTCAGGATCGTGGGGAAGCCGAGCGAAACTTCTCCACGGTCTCCACATACGCCCGCGCCGTCTCCGTCACCTTCTCCGGCGTGCCTTCTTCAATCGCCTTCGGATTCACCAGGTCCGTCCCCACTCCCAGCGCCCGCGCCCCTGCCTTCAGGAAATCCATCGCCGTCTGCAGTGTGACGCCGCCCGTCGGAATCAGCTGCAATTCCGGAAACGGCGCCAGCAGCGCCTTCAGATAAGGCGCCCCGCCCACCGCCGAGCAGGGAAAGATCTTCACGTAGTCCGCGCCCGCGCGCCACGCCGTAATCACTTCCGTCGGCGTCAGCGATCCCGGAATCGATACCTTCCCCATCTGCTTCGTCTTCGCGATGACCTCCGTATGCAAGCTCGGGCTCACCACAAACTCCGCGCCCGAGTCGATCGTCTCCTCCGCCTGCGCGGCATCGGTCACCGTCCCCGATCCCAGAAGCAGCTTGTCGCCATGCTCCTTCTTCAGCTCGCGCAGCAGCCCAACCGCGCCCGGCACGGTCATCGTCACCTCCATCACCGTGATGCCACCCACCAGCAGCGCCTCCACCAGCGCGTGGCCCTCTTTCGCGGACCGCGCCCGCAACACCGGCATAATTCCCAACTTCTCAATCCACTGCTTTGTCTCTGACTGCATGCATCCCGCACCTGCTCCCGACGTCCAAGCTACTGCCTACTGCCTACTGCCTACTGGCCACCGGCTACCGCGCAATGCGCGCGCCGCCGCCCTTCATCACCCGCTCCACTTCAGACAGTGTCGCCATGCTCGTGTCGCCCGGCGTGGTCATCGCCAGCGCTCCATGCGCAACGCCGCAACGCACCGCCCACTCCAGCGGCTTGCCTGCCAGCAATCCGTAGATCAGTCCCGATGCAAACGAGTCGCCCCCGCCCACGCGATCCAGATCTCAATCTCGATCTGCGGCACGTGGGCAATCTTTCCCTTCGCCAGCGCCATCGCGCCCCACGCATTGCGGGTTGCCGTGTGCGCTGTGCGCAGCGTCGTCGCGACGACTTTCAGGTTCGGGTAGGCCGCCGCCACATCGCGCAGCATCTGCTCGTAGCTCTCCACATGCAGCTCGGCAAAATCGTCCGTGACGCCCTGCAACTGGATCCCCAGCATCGCGGAGAAATCCTCCTCGTTGCCCAGCAGTACGTCCAATTTACGCACGAGCTCCCGATTCACCTCCTGCGCCTTCGCCTTGCCGCCAATGCTCTTCCACAGCGAGTCGCGATAGTTCAGGTCGTACGAAATCGACGTACCATGCTTCCGCGCCGCATCCATCGCCGCTTCCGCAACGCCTGGCGTTGACTCCGACAGCGCCGCGAAGATTCCTCCCGTGTGGAACCACCGCGCTCCGTTCTCAGCCCCAAAGATGCTCTCCCAGTCCCACGTCGCTGTCGTTGTCCCCGCAATCGCTGTGTGTCCGCGATCCGAGCATCCCGCCGCTGCCCGTACCCCAAAGCCGCGCTCGGTGAAGTTGAGCCCGTTGCGCGCCGCGCGCCCCACGCCGTCGTACGGCATCCAGCGGAGCAGGGAAGTGTCCACCCCGCCCTGCAGCATCAGGTCCTCGACCAGCCGCCCCACCGGATTCTCCGCGAGTGCCGTCGCCACCGCCGTCCGCAGCCCGAAGCACCGCCGCAGCCCGCGCGCTACGTTATATTCACCGCCGCCCTCCCACACGCTGAAGGTCCGCGTCGTCGCGATGCGCCCCTCGCCCGGATCCAGCCGCAGCATCACTTCTCCCAGACTTACCTCATCCCACCGCGTCGGGCCTTGCTTCACCTGAAGAGCTTCCATGCGTCTCATTTTCCTCGCCACCCTCCTCCGCCTGTACCGACTTGCGGGACCACGTTCCCAGGCGCTACTCCGCGGCCAGGGAATCTCGGAGCCCCGGAGACCTGAGCCCGGAGCCCGGTGTCCGGCGCTCTGTGCCCTGTACCCTGCACCGGGTACGCTGTACCCTGTTTCCCATGAAGGTCGGAGTCTTCACCCCGCTTCTCTCCCAGCTCCCGCTTCCCGCGGTCCTCGACAAGCTCAAAGCCCTGCACATCGATACCGTCGAATTGGGCACCGGCAACTATCCCGGCGATGCGCACTGCAAGCTCTCCCTGCTCGACGACGCCAAAGCTCTGGGCGAATTCAAAAGGATTCTCGCCGACCACGGCATCACCATCAGCGCCCTCAGCTGCCACGGCAACGCGCTCCATCCCAACCCCGCGATCGGCGCGCAGCATCGCGAGGTCAGCCGCAACACGGTCCTGCTCGCTGAGAAGCTCGGCGTCCCCGTCGTCGTCGACTTCTCCGGCTGCCCCGGCGACTCCCCCAAAGCGGCGGCGCCCAACTGGGTCACCTGCCCCTGGCCGCCCGATTACCTCGACGTCCTCAAATTCCAGTGGGACGAGGTCGTCACGCCCTACTGGACCGAGCACGGCAAATTCGCCGCCGATCACGGCGTCCGCATCGCCATCGAGATGCATCCCGGCTTCGTCGTCTACTCGCCCGAGACCATGCTTCGCCTCCGCGCCATTGCCGGGCCATCCGTCGGCGCCAACCTCGACCCCAGCCACCTCTTCTGGCAAAACATCGACCCCATCGCCGCCATCCGCCGCCTCGGGGACGCCATCTTCTACGTCCACGCCAAGGACACGCAGCTCTACCCCGCCAACCTCTCTCTCACCGGTGTGCTCGACACCAAGCCCTACACCGACGAGCGCCACCGCAGCTGGCTCTTCCGCACCTGCGGCTACGGCCACGGCGCCGAATGGTGGAAGGAGTTCGTCTCCACCCTCCGCATGTACGGCTACGACAACGTGCTGTCGATCGAGCACGAAGACTCACTGCTCTCCGCCGAAGAAGGCCTCACCAAGGCCGCAACCTTCCTCAACGACCTCGTCGTTCGCGAAAATCCCGACGCAGCCTGGTGGGTATGAGCTTCTGCGAAGATGTTCCGACCGGACGTTCAGGCTGCGCCTCCCCACTGCTGAAGAGGGATGCGCTCGACCCAACCGCAAAAGCAAAATGAACCCGGCCAGGTTCACCCCACAGCAAGAAGCAAACTCCTTTGCCACCCCATGGTCAATAACAACAGCGCTCGGCTCTCATACCAGGTACTGTCTTCCGATATTTCGATTCCATTTTGAGAAGCGTTCACCGATCAGCATGCTGGCCAGGCAACAAAACCGCGAAAAACCCAGCCGAACCCGGCCAGGTTCACCCCACAGCAAGAAGCAAACTCCTCTACCACCCCATGGTCAATAACAACAGCGCTCAGCTCTCATACCAGGTACTGTCTTCCGATATTTCGATTCCATTTTGAGAAGCGTTCACCGATCAGCATGCTGGCCAGGCAACAAAACCGCGAAAAACCCAGCCGAACCCGGCCAGGTTCACCCCACAGCAAGAAGCAAACTCCTCTACCACCCCATGGTCAATAACAACAGCGCTCATCTCTCATACCAGGTACTGTCTTCCGATATTTCGATTCCATTTTGAGAAAGCGTTCACCGATCAGCATGCTGGCCAGGCAACAAAACCGCGAAAAACCCAGCCGAACCCGGCCAGGTTCACCCCACAGCAAGAAGCAAACGCCTCTACCACCCCATCTTCAAAACGAATCAATCCGGCCCTCAATCCATCGTATGCACTTCAATGGTTCCCTGTTCCATTTTGAAAGCGCATAATTCCAGACGGTCCTGCACCCCTTTACGGAAAGGCTCCTTGTACCCTTCTCACGGATGTAAGGCAGCGACAATCCTGGTCCTTGAGGAAATCCCTGAGGAAATATGACCCAACCCCTTCGCACCGCAGTCATCGGCACAGGATTCATGGGCCGCGTCCACCTCGAAGCCCTTCGCCGCACCGAAGGCGTCGAAGTCGCCGCTATTGCCGGCCGGAACGCCGCGGCAGCCGAGAAACTCGGCTCCGCCTTCGGCATCCCGCGCCTCGACTTCGACGCCATCCTCCGCGACAAATCCATCGACGCCGTCCACATCTGCACACCCAACGCGCAGCATTTTCCCATGGCGCAACAAGCCCTCCTCGCCGGCAAGCATGTGCTCTGCGAGAAGCCTCTCTCCACCACTGTCGAAGATGCTCAGGAACTGGCCGCGCTGGCCGCGCAAAAAGGATTACGCAACTGTGTCTGTCACAATTTGCGCTACTACCCCATGGTGCAGCAGATGCGCGCCATGCGCGAAGCCGGCGATCTCGGCGAAATCCTCGTCGCCCAGGGCACCTACTCCCAGGACTGGCTCCTCTACGACACCGACTGGAACTGGCGCGTCGACTCCAAAGCTGGCGGCCCCTCCCGCTGCATGGCCGACATCGGCTCCCACTGGTTCGACATGGCCGAGCACCTCACCGGCCTCCGCGTCTCCTCCCTCTGCGCCGACCTCAACACCGTCCACAAGACGCGCAAGCAGCCCAAAGGCTCCGTCGAAACCTTCGCCAACAAAATGCTCTCCGCCGACGACGTGATCGACACCCCCATCGATACCGAAGACTTCGGCGCGGTCGTCTTCCGCCTCGGTGACCGCGCACGCGGTTCCATGACCGCCAGTCAGGTCTCCGCGGGGCGCAAGAACCGCCTCAGCATCGAAATCTACGGAACCAAATCCGGCGTCGCCTGGGATCAGGAGCGCCCTGATGAACTCTGGATCGGCCATCGCAACAGCGCCAACTGCATCATCGTCAAGGACCCGTCCCTGCTCAAGCCCGCCGCCCGCGGCTTTGCCGATCTCCCCGGCGGCCACAGCGAAGGCTACGACGACACCTTCAAACAGGTCTTCCGCCGCTTCTATGCCTCCATCGCCGACGACGCCACCGCGCCCCAGGATTATCCGCACTTCATCGACGGCCTGCGCCAAATGATCATCCTCAGCAGGGAACTGGAGAGCAGCCGCACCCGCGCCTGGATTGACGTCCCCCAACCCTGAAGTTGCAATCGGACCCGGAGCACAAAGGAGCAGGAAACCTTGCTGATTCTCGCCGCAGTCGTTGCCATCTTCGTCTACGGCATGACCGCCGCCATGCTCGGCACCATCCTGCCCGAGCTTTCCAGCCGCTTCCAGCTCACGCCGCGCCAGAACGGCACCATCGCCTTCTCCCAGGCGCTCGGGCTCATGCTCGCCTCCCTCGGCGTCGGTCCGCTGCTCGACGACTTCGGTAAGAAGGCTGGCCTCATTCTCGGTCTCGGCCTCATTTTTATCGCGCTTCTCGCGCTGCCACGTTCCGCGGGCTTTCGCAGCATCGTCCTTCTGCTCTTCCTGCTCGGATGCGGCGGCGGCATCGTCGTCACCGGCGCCAACGCGCTTACCAGCGACGTCGCCGAAGCCCATCGCGCCACCGCTCTCAACCTCGTCAACATCTTCTTCGGACTCGGCGGTCTCGCCACACCCTTCATCGCGGCGAATCTCTTTAAGCGCAACTGGGTGCGCCTCTGCTACAGCATCGCTGGTCTCGCGCTCCTCACCCTTGGCATTCAGGCAGTCGCGCATATGCCCCCGCCCACAGGTGCAGGCCGCTTCATCCTTGCCGACGCAGGCCCGGTACTCGGGCGTCCCATGCTCTTCCTGCTCGGATTCCTGCTATTCCTCTACGTTGGTTGCGAGGTCGATGTCTGGAACTGGCTCGTGCGCCACCTGGTCGCGCAGGGCGTTCCCGAATCCCGCGCGCTCAACATCCTCTCCCTCGGATTCGCCCTCGGCCTCCTCATCGGCCGCGCCGTCGTGGCGCCGATCCTCATCGGAGTTCCCCCCATCTACGTCACGCTGGCGGCATCGGTAGCCATGACGGTTACAACCTTCCTCATGCTACGGACCAGCAGGCCGGCAACCGCCGCAGTCCTCGTCTTCCTTGCTGGACTCTCGATGGCGCCCGTCTTTCCCACCACGCTCGCCATCGTCGCCAACGCCTTCCCGCGCATGACTTCAACCGCCATCGGCATCGTCATCACCTTCGGATGGGCGGGCCTCGCCGTCAGTTCTCACCTCATCGGCGCCATTGCGGGCCCCGACCCAAAACGCCTCCGCCGAGCGCTCCTCGTGATCCCCGCCTCCGCTGTTCTGATGATCGTTCTCAACCTCGGCATCCTCGCCGCGGCGCGCTGACACCTGTCGCGCGCACGCCATCACCAGGACTGCAAGTCCAGCTCCCCCGGGGCAAGAAACTTTCGCGAATCAAGGATCATGCAGAATGGGTCAACTAACGTCATCTTGTGCCTCGCGCAGCGAGGCGACGGTAGAAGCCATGGCCTTCAGGCCATGGACAAAGCCATCCCAACCCACAGGGCTTGAGCCCCGGCGCCCTTCTCACTCCTCAAACGCCCTTCATCCAGTCCGCATCCACGCGCAGCGCCTGCATCCCCGGCATATCCGGGAACGCCTCCTGCTCCACGAAGACGTGCTCGATGCGCGCCTTCTTCGCCGCCGCGAAAATGCTCGGATAGTCGATGCTTCCGCGGCCCATCTCCGTTGACACCGGCTCCATCCCCGGTTTCCATCCCTCCAGTTTGAACTCCTTCACGTGCAGCATCACGTACCGCTCCGGATAGCGCGTCAGATACTCCTGCGGCTTATGCCCGCCGATCACCACCCACCCGCAATCCATTTCCATGTCCACCAGTTTCGGATCCGTCTGCTGCAACAGCACGTCGTAAGGGAGGAAGCCGTCGTGCTCATGAAACTCGATGTAGTGGTTGTGATAGCCGAACTTCATGCCCTCGGCTCGCACGCGTTTGCCGAGCGCATTCAGTTGGTCGGCATTCCACTTCCAGCCGTCGGCGCTCATCGCCTGAAGTGCGGCAGGCCCTTTGGTGCCGTTCGTCCCTGCGGGATCGTGCAGCATCGGCGACGAGCACACGATGTATTCGAGCCCCAGCTCGCTGCCGAAGCGCAGAATCTCATCCGGCGACTGCAACACCTGCAGCGCGTAGTGCGCGCTCACACAGTGAAGACCGGCCTGCGTCATCGCCTGCTTCACCTCCGCCGCCGAGTGCCCGAAGAATCCGGCTCCCTCGCACTCGCGGTATCCCATAGCACCCAGTTGATTCAGTGTGCTCTGGAAATCCTTCGGCAAAAACTGCCGCACCGAGTACAGCTGCAGCCCAATCGGCAAACCAAGCGCACTCGCCCACGACTCCTTAGCGCCCAGCATCGCGGCACACGCGGCCGCACCTGCAACAAATTCTCTTCGCGAAATTGCTGTCATCTTCTTGCTCTGCTCCCGCGGCGCAGCTTGCCCGCCTGTTGAAGTCATTCGTGGAAACTCACCAGCGCCGCACTCCCCGCCGGCATCTCGATCGTCGCCGTCCCGTTCAGCACGTCCATCCAATCTACGCGCGCCATGTTCCAGAAGCCGCTCGCCCCCACCGGGTCGGCCCCCAGCGTCACATCCTGCGTGTCGTCCAGTCGCGGCGCCCCGAGCCTCATGACGCTCGCCATTCTGGCCCCTCCCAGGACTTCCGTCGCGAGACGCACGGCGCGATCGGCGTGCTTGTTGAACACCACAGCCTTGAGTGCGCCCGTTGCCCCCTCCTCATCGTTCACCAATCCGTACGCCGTCAGCAGCGGCGCGTCCTGCTGGTTCTCGAGCGACGCATCGATCAGGTGTCCGGGCCCCGCCTCGGCAAAGAGCAGCATGCCGTAATAGAGAGGCCGCGCCGTGAATCCGTCCCGAACCGTTCCCGCAATGGGCGTGTACCAGCCATACCCGCCGCCATGGAAGTTGATCCCCACCCCGCCCGCCGTCGCAAGCTGGTACATCAAATCCGCGCCCCACAGCGCCGACGCAAACGTGTCGCTGACCCCGCGCTTGCCCCCCTGGTAGCAGGAATTCGTCTCCGCGAGGCGAAAGCGCAGGCCGGAATCCTGCTTCGTTTGCGCCATTCCCTCAAACTCGCGCGCGAGAGCAGGACTCGGCCGTAGAAGCCGTTCGATGGTCATCGAAGGATCGGTCGGCGGGCCCTCCGCATAGTAGTGCTGCGACAAAAAGGCTGCTTCGTCCTTGAACTGTTTCGCGAACGGCACCAGCCACTCGTTGTTGAACGCAGTGTCCGGGCCCGCAAACGGCGCCTGCGGCACCTTTTGCCGGATCACCTCATAGAAGTGCTGCCACTCCTTCGCGAACTGCGCAAAGTCGTAGCCCGCGTCGCGCAGAGTGTTGCGATAAAACAGGTCCGGCTCATTGCACAGCTGGAAGGCGATCAGCTTGTCGCCCATCGTCCGCATTACGAAATCCGCTTCCGCCGCCGCCGTCTCCGCCGTTCCCGTGCCCATATTCAGGCCGTAAATCAGCTTCCAGCCCGTTGCGTCGATAAACCCCCGCAGATTCCGAACCGCCTGCGGCGTGGTCTTCGAGTGTTTCGCCGGACCGCGATGCAGATCCACGCGCAGCGCATCCTGCAGTACGTCGGCCTGATCCTCCTCGCGTTCCGTGGAATCCGTTTGCGCCGCCGCCTCCGGCGACCAGTGCGCGTACTCGCTGCTGTTGCCACCCACGCGCAGCACACCGGATCTCCCCAGGCGCCGCACGAACCCCACCAGCTCCGCGTTGTCCGGAGAAAAAAATTCCGGATCGCTCAATTGCGAAGTCTCGTAACTCAACCCCGTAAAATCCGCGGGAATCGCATTCCCGCGCTTCTGCCGATCCAGCTTCAACCGCAGCGAAACGGCAGACGCGGCCTGCGCAAAACCCATCCGCCCGCACAGCGCAGCACCTGAAGCCAGCGCAGAATTCCTTAAAAAATCTCGGCGATCCATTGCGGCCCATTCGACCACACACAGCGTTCCGCCGCAAGATCGCCGCTCGCCACAGTCATACAAAAAGAAAAGCGCAGCAGAGGGCTCACTTCCGCTGCGCCATCTGACTCACACAATCACTAGAACAGGAATTTCCCGCCGAACTGCAACTCGCGCGGATCGTAGGTATTAGTCACCTGCCCGTACGTGCTGTCGTTCGTGGCTGTGTCGATCGAGTTGAATTCCGTATGGTTGAAGGTGTTGAACGACTCGATCCGGAACTGGAAGCGCGGACCTTCCGCCTTCGCGCTGAGCGGGAAATCCTTGTACAACGACATATTCCAGTTGAAGAGTCCCGGTCCCACAATCGTGTCCTTCCGCGCGTTGCCGTACCCGTTATTGCCTCCGCCATTCCACGGTGCCGCCGGATTGGCGAACGCCGAAGTATTGAACCACTGCTTCTGCGTCTTGGGGAAGCTCACATGGCCCACGATATTCGGCCGATCGGCTGTATTACCGCCGAGCCCCAGCGTATCCGGCCCGTTATAGGTGATGTTTACCGGTGTGCCTGCTTCGGCCTGGGTTACGCCGGAGAACACCCACCCGCCCAGTGCCGTCCGCGCCCAGCCGTTGCTCGCGTGCCCAAAAAAGGGCAGGTCGTAAATGTAATTCGCGTTGAAGATATGGCGCCGGTCGAAGTTACCCGAGCCATAGTCGTAGTGCGGGTTGTAAGGATTCGAAAGCGTCCCGCCTGTACCCTGCTGATCCGACGTGGTCAGATCCGCACTCTCGATATCCAGTTCGTGCGAATACGTGTATGCCAGCTGCAGACTCAGCCCGTGCCGCGAATCCATGCGCAACGCTGCCTGCAGCGAGTTGTAGTTGAAGTTCACCCCGTTCTCTTCCTGCCGGATATTGCCGAAACCGGAATAGGGGCGATACAGATTCGCGTCCCCGCTGAGTCCATTCTTTCCACCCGTCGCGACCGCCTGGCGTTCGGTGATCGCATTCAGGGCCAGGTCATTGATCTCGCGCAGGTCGTTCTGGTTCCATCCGTTCGAGCCAATATACTGCACCGCCGCAACTACCGAAGGCGCCAGCTGATGCTGCACTCCCAGGCTGTACTGCACCGTGGCCGGATTCGGATAGTAGTAACGCAGATTCGTCATGCTGGCTGCCGCCACCGGAACCTTCGACGTTGCTCCGGTCAGAATGCTGGTGTGCGGATCGGAGAAGTAGACGTCGTTGACGCTCGGCTCGTACGCGAACGGCGCATTGGTCGACAGGTTGTAGATGTCGTTGCCCTGCACCCGTTCGTAGAACATGCCCACGCCGCCGCGCAGCACCGTCTTACCCGTGCCAAAGATGTCATAGGCGAATCCCAGCCGCGGCTCCGGAGTGAAGTAATCGTTCTTCACCACGCCCCGCGGTACCCCGTTCTGTCCAGCCGACTGCATCCCGTTCAGGTAGAAGGTTCCTCCGTTCACCGTCGACAGCCCCGGGCTGGCTCCGCTGCATCCCGGATCCGTCCCCGACGTGCAGATCGTTCCTGCTGTGGAGAACATGGCAGCGGCGGTTGGATCGTAGGCAGCCGGGTTGAAGTTCGCTACCCGGTTGTTTTTCTCATACACGTGCGGCAGCGCGTCGTAGCGGAAGCCCAGGTTCAGTGTCAGCCGCGGCGTCAGGTGCCAGTTATCCATCGCGTAGAACGAGTAAGTGTTGTTCAGCCAGTGGTCCGTATTCAACGCCTGCAGCTGGGAATAGGAACTGGAGAGTCCCAGCAGGAAGTTGATGTACGAATCGCCCGAGAACTGCGCCCCATTGAAGGAGTAATCCCCCTCTGTGTCCGCCTGTTGCTGCTGGTTCTTGTCTTCGCGCATGTACGAGAATCCGAACTTCATCGAGTGCTTCCCGTGCGTCCAGGAAACATCGTCGCGAAGCTGGTAATCCAGATATGAGTTATGCCAGGGCCAGTAGATTACCGACCACGTTGTGTTCAGCGGGCCGCCGGTGAACCCTACCTGAGGCAACCGGTTCTGCGCGTTGTTTCCGCTGAAGAAGCCGCCCGCGCTCCACCCGCTCGGCTGCGCGTAGATTCCCGCCGGCGAAACATTGATTTTGTTTCCGTTCACATACAAACCCGTCTCATTCAGCACCGACGGAGAGAGCGCCTGCGTCAGCCGTACCGCCGCTGCCCACGATGGATTGCTGAACACATCGCCTACCGTCGTGTAGCTGTCCCCGCTCCACATGGTCGGGAAAATCGTCTGTGTGGCCGAATCGTGCAGCCAGCTTCCCATCAGGTGGTACTTGTTGGTGAAGTTGTGATCCACACGCACGACATCTTCGCGTACATAGGTAGGCTGCTTTGGCGAGGAGATATAGTTGTCCGTTCCTGAGTTAGGCTGGGGAATCGCTCCTGTCCCCAGGAACGCCTCCGCATTGCCATCCAGCAAATTTGCCGGGATCGTATTGTTCGGAAACGGCTGCCCCGGCGTCAGTCCGTCCGCCAGTTCTTTCGCCGTGAACGCCGTGTTGCCCGGTACGTCAGGCACTACCGGAGCGGTCCCGCCGTTGAATGGCGTGTAGGTGAAGGATGACCCAGCCGTGGGGAAATCATTCGCCGGAACCGTTGGCGTCACCGTCGGGTTGGAGCCCTGAATGAACCGCCGCCATTCCTCCTGCCAGAAGAAGAATGTTTTGCTCTTGTCCCTCGGATATAGCCCGGATATGAAAGCCGGGCCGCCAATGTTGCCTCCGAAGATATTCAGCCGCAGTTCAGGAGTCGCCGTATGATTCTGCTTCGCGAAGTAGTAGCCGGAATCGAAAGAGTCGTTGCGATTGAACTCCCACGCCCCGCCATGGAACTGCTTCGTGCCGTTCTTCAGTTCGATCAGTACCGTCCCGCCGGATGAAATCCCATAGTCCGGCGGGTAGTTGCTCGACAGCACCTGGAACTGCGAAATCGCGTCGGGGGAGGGAAGCGCGCCCAGTTTGCCGCCCGACCCGCGGTCGTAGACCTCACCGCCGTCGATCAGGAAGTTGTTGTGGTCCGGACGCATTCCGTTAAAGCTGATGGTGGCCGTGCTGGTCTGCGCCATCACCCCGTTAAACGACGGCAGGTTGCCCGATACGCCGGTTCCCAGGGTGACCAGGCTGGTAATATTGCGCCCATTCGTTGCGATGTTCCGCACCTGCTGCCCGCTGATCAGCGTGCTGACCTCGTTGGACTCCGACTGCACCTGCAGTGCCGATGCCTGGACCGTCACCGTCTGGCTGTTCGTTCCCACCGCAAGATGCACATCCTCACGCAGCGGAATCGCCACGTTCACCACGATCCCCGTTCTCTGATACGCCGTGAAACCCGGCGCCTTTACGGTCAGCGAATAATGACCCACCGCCAGCCCCGGAAAGTTATAGAGACCGTCGCCGTTCGTTATCGTCTTCTGCGTGGTTCCGGTCTCCTGCTGTGTGAGTGTGACACCCGCATTGGGTATCACTGCGCCGCTCGGATCCGTTACGGAGCCGCTGATGGATGCAGTCTCCTGGCTCCATGCTGTTGCGCATACGAAAGAGCCTGCCGCCACGATGGCAAGCAGGCAGGGGAATTTTCTACTGATACAGCTGGGCATGAGCACCTCCGAACAATTTGCCTTGTTATTTTTGTCGTTAACTTAGACGCACGCGAAAAAATGACCTTGGCCTGTATACTGGATCGATAATAGAGCTGTCAACCCGCGCTATCTCGCGAGCATCAGTAGTGAAGAGTTTTAGCGAGACCAGGAGAGATGGCAAAAGGCGTGCATGAGTCTCCCACCGCATCCGCCTGTTAACGCTGGTATTACTGTCAATTCCTAAATATCCTTAGCAATTGCAACAGTTAGACGCACGGCGCCTGTCTGGATTACCGACTCTCTCACCCGAGCCGAGATCAGCTGTTGGTTCGCATTGCAGTCGGAGCGGGAGACCGTTGCTGTAGAAACCTGTTAGCCCTGCGACCCAAGCAGGACCGGCTCCGCTTCCAACCGGATCGCGTATTTCTCCTCGACCGTCGCCACAATCCGATCCCGCAGCGCCACAATCTCCGCCGCCGTCGCACCGCCACGATTGATCAGCGCCAAAGTATGCCGGCTGGAGATCCCAGCGCGTCCCAGTGCGAATCCCTTGTGAAATCCGGCATGCTCCACCAGCCATGCAGCCGGAATCTTCACCCACTTCTGATCTGCGGATCCCGGATTCGCCGGGTCCGGCCCGGCCGGAAAACAGGGAACCGGCGCAGTCGCCTTCATGGCGATCTGGTCGTACAGCGCCTGCCCCACCACCGGGTTCTTGAAGAAGCTGCCCGCGCTTCGGCAATCCGCCTCGCCTTCCACCAGCAGCATCCCCTTGCGATGCCGAATCTCCCGAACCGCATCCGATACCTGTCCAGGGGTGGGTGATGCATTCCGGTCCTGAAAGCAGCGTTGCAGATCGGGATACCGCAGCAGGGGAGCAGCCCCGGGCCGCAGTTTGTAGTCCACGCGTGTCACGACGAAGCAGCCCCGCTCCGTGGAATTGAAAATACTGCGACGATAAGCGAACCCGCATTGGGATGCCGGCAGTTCTTCAAATCGCAGATGATTCACATCGAGCACCCGA
This sequence comes from uncultured Acidobacteriaceae bacterium, assembly GCA_963796895.1. Taxonomy (GTDB): domain Bacteria; phylum Acidobacteriota; class Terriglobia; order Terriglobales; family Acidobacteriaceae; genus Palsa-343. Next base: position 144,752 of record CAWCNN010000004.1, on the reverse strand, counting down.
ACCCCGACGATCGTTTCCGCAACCTCCTGCCCATAGGCGCCGACGTTTTGCACCGGCGTCCCGCCTACTGTCCCCGGAATCCCGGCCAGGCATTCAACTCCGCCATAGCCTGCGCCTACAGCGCGCCCGACAAAGTCATCCCAGTTCTCGCCCGCCGCGGCACGAAATACATCGCCGTCCTGCTCGACGCCCTTCAGCCCAACATGCAGCACGAGTCCCGCAAACCCTTCGTCCGAAACCAGCAGATTGCTTCCGCCGCCCAGCACAAACAGCGGCGCCCCGTGGTCGCGGCTAAACTGCACCGCGTCCACAATCGAGTCCTCGTCGGTCGCCTCGACCAACCAGCGTGCCGGCCCACCGATCCGAAAGGTGGTGTACGGGGCCAGCGAAACGTTTTCGCGCAAAAGCATCTGGATGAGGTATATCAGGACGATCGCTCGACGCCCAGGGATGCCTGTATCCGCGAAACTAGCGCCCACCCCGCGTGCCCCGTACAATGAGCACAGGTCGTAACGTTTTCAACCCCGGAGGAGAACCGCCGAATGTACCCCGAAATCATGCTCGTCCCCATGCGCGAGGAACTTACCCGCGCGGGCATTGAGGAGGCGCGAACCGCCGAAGCCGTCGATGCCGCGATTGCCAGTCCCGGCACCACCATGGTCGTAGTGAACTCCGTCTGCGGGTGCGCCGCCGGCAAAATGCGTCCCGGCGTCCGCCTCGCCCTGCGCAATCCAGTGACCCCCGATCGTTCTGTCACGGTATTCGCCGGACAGGACCGCGAAGCCACCCAGCGGGCGCGCTCCCGCTTCGAAGGTAATCCTCCCACCTCGCCGGCCGTCGCCCTCTTCCGCGATGGCAAGCTCGTCTACCTGATGCAGCGCTTCATCATCGAAAACAGCACCCCTCAGGCTATCGCCGATGAGTTGTCCCGCGTGTTCAACGAGCTTTGCGCCAAACAGCCTGCCTGAACGATCTCCGTATCCATACAAAAAGGCTGCGCCGAAGGCGCAGCCTTTTCATTCAGCGATCCCGATCGCTTCAGCTTCCCGGAGCGTAAACGGTTCCTGCTGCCTCGAACGTGTCGTCGGATTCCCGATAAACGCTCACCAGGTTTCGCCCCTCGCGCTTCGATCGATACAGCGCTTCGTCGGCGCGCAGCAGAAACTCCGTGGCCGTGTCGTGCGGCTGGCTCACCGCGACCCCAATGCTGGCGGTCAGGTTCAGGCTCCCCGGCAGCCCCGACAGGCTCGCAATCTGAGTCCGGATGCGCTCAGCGGCAATCAACGATTCGTTCACGCCCGCGTTGCGCAGTAAAATCACGAACTCCTCGCCACCATAACGCGCCAGCACGTCGGAAGGCCGGGTTCCGTCGCGCAGTACCGTGGCGATGCGCCGGAGAACATCGTCTCCTGCCAGATGCCCCAGAGAGTCGTTCACCTGCTTGAAATAGTCCAGGTCGATCAGCATGATGCCCATTGCGCTTCCGGTTCGGTCGGAACGCAGCAGTTCTCGACGCAGGATCTCCTCAAAAGCCCGGCGATTCAGCAGGCTGGTCAACGAGTCCGTCTGCGCCATCTTGTTCAGCGCCATCCGATGCACCGTCAGCGCCAGCCAAAGCAATCCGATTACCGTCGCCAGCGCCAGCACCATCGATAAATAGCTGAACCCGACATTGATCAGGTCCGGGTGAACAAAGTTCATCTGTTCCGGCGGAAGCCGAAACTCGAACAGGCACCACGCCCCCTGCAGACAGCTGGCGAAAATCAGCAGCCACCCGCACGCGCGTGCCGGCTGCCGCGTCTCCGGAGCGTGACGATCCCGGAACAACATTACCGCCGCCGTCACGAAGATAGCGCTCAGCACCACCGCGTGGATTACCAGCCGTGCGCGAACCTGATTGTTCGCATACGTAAACCAGACGAACAGCGGCAACGCCACAATCAGAATGCCCCCTGGCCAGGGGAATACGTGCGAATGTTTCTCCAGAATCTCCGCCGTCGCGAGGTAAATGAAGATCGCGCCGGCGAATAGCAGAAAATTCGAGAGCACCACGCTCATCAGCTGCGGAGTCCACGGGCGAAGGCCCAGCAGCAGAACTCCAAACAGCGCGCACAGGATGAACCAGGAGAGTTGACGACTGCCACGCAGATCGGGGGTGCTGCGCCGTACTCCGCGGAAACCAAACAGCATCAGCAGGAGCGCAGCCGCATATCCGCACATAAGGAAAGGCGTATACATGGATGCTACGTTCAACACCTCCACCAGGGGCCGGCTCGTCGCCCGGAGGGCGCGAGCTTCCTGCATCTGGGTCAGTAACACATCATTGGTCTATCCAGAATTGCATAGGCCTACATCCAAAGTCACCACAAAAGATAACCACGAACCACACCCTCTATGGCTATTCTGTGTCAGTGGAAATCCCCCAACCAGTATCGGAGCCATCCCCGATCAGCCCGCGAATGAGCGCTTTGCGGCGTAGCATCCTTGTCATTTCGGGTCCGCCCGGCTCCGGCAAGACAACCATCGCGCGCCCGCTCGCCGATCGCCTCGGATTTGCCCTTCTCACCAAGGACGACATCAAGGAAACGCTCTACACCGCGATGCACGGCACTCCCGGCGACGTCGAATTCTCCCGCCGCATCGGCTCGGCCGCCATGGAGGTGCTCTGGTCGCTCGCGCCCCATTGCCCTGCCGTCGTGCTGGAAGCCAATTTCCGCACCCAGAGCCACTACGAACGCGACAAAGTCGCCGCCCTCCTCGCGCTGCCGAACACGCAGATGGTCGAAATCTATTGCCGCCTGCCTCGTGAAGAAGCCTCCCGCCGCTTTGCCGAGCGCGCCCGCGAGGAGCGCCACCATCCCGCTCACACCCTCGCCGCCATGTCCCCCGAACGCATGATGGAGTACGAAGAGCCCTTCGCCCTCAGCCCTGTCATCGAGGTGGACACGCAAAGCCCCGTCGATCTCGATGCGCTGGCAGCCAGGCTCAGGGAAACCCTGATCAAGGTGTCGCTTTGAAGGGGCACGGTCTCAGCCGCGCCGTGGTGATCGGGAGTTGAACCGGGCTTGAGCCCTGCGCGATGTTTTTGGTGACTTAAACGGAGTCTCCCCTGTATTGATCCGGAAGACGATGGTAGATGCCCCTATGATTGGGGGGCCTTTCGCGAAGCGGTCCCGCGCCCGCGGGACTACGGTAGAAGCCCCGGTCTTCAGGCCGGGGGATAAGCTCAAAAATCAGCGGCCTTCAGCCCCGGAAAACTTCAAACGGTTGTATCCTGACGCGCTTCGGTGCACCCTGTACCCTAGATACAACATGCATCGCTGGTCGAAACTCTTCATACCCACCCTGCGCGAAGCTCCCGCAGACGCCGAAGTTGCCAGTCACAAATTCCTCGTCCGCGCCGGCTATATCCGCCAGCTCGGCGCCGGCATTTACTCCTATCTCTTCCTCGGGCAGCGCTCCATCAATCGCATCGTCCGCATCGTGCGCGAAGAAATGGACCGCATCGGTCAGGAATTCCTCCTGCCCACCATCCAGCCCGCCGACCTCTGGCGCGAGTCCGGCCGCTGGACCCTCATGGGCGACAACATGTTTCGCCTGAAAGACCGCAAGGGCGCCGACCTCTGCCTCGGCATGACCCACGAGGAGGTCATGACCGATATCGCCCGTAACGAGCTGCGCAGCTACAAACAGTTGCCGCAAACCTGGTACCAGATCCAGACCAAGTTCCGTGACGAGCCCCGTCCCCGCTCCGGCCTCCTCCGCGTCCGGCAGTTCATCATGAAGGACAGCTACTCCTTCGACCTCGACCAGCCCGGTCTCGACAGGAGCTATGACCTCCACGACCAGGCCTACCGCGCCATCTTCACCCGCAGCGGGTTGAAGTTCGTCGTCGTCGAAGCCGACTCCGGCGCCATGGGCGGCTCCCAGTCCCAGGAATTCATGGTCTACACCAACGCCGGCGAAGACCTCATCGCCAGCTGCGCCGCCTGCAACTACGCCGCCAACATCGAGAAGGCCACCTCGCAACTGGCGCCGGTGAAAGAAATGTCCCCCACCGGCGACGGCACGCCCGAGCTCGTCTCCACCCCCGGCCAGGCCTCCATCGTCGACGTCACAAAGTTCTTCGACATCGAAGCTAGTTCCGATATCAAATGCGTCGCCTACATGGCAAAAATCCCCACCCCGGCGCAGGACTCGAAGAAGGGTCCGCAGTCCGGCGAGGTCCCCGTCGTCGCCTTCCTGCGCGGCGATCACTTTGTCAACGAAACCAAGCTGATGGCCGTCGTCGGTGCCACCGAGCTGCGTCCCATGGTTGCTGAAGAACTCGAGCGCTGGATGCATGGCCCTGCAGGCTACCTCGGCCCCGTCGGCCTCGACCCTGCGAAGAGCCTCCACGACGGCAAGGTCAACGTCATCCTCGACCGCGGCCTCGAGAATCGCCACAACCTCGTCTGCGGCGCCAATCAACTCGACTACCACTTCCGCAATGTCGTCCCCGGCCGCGACTTCTCATGGACCGTCGTCGCCGACATCCGCAACGCTGTCGAAGGCGAAGGCTGCCCCCAGTGTGGCAAGCCTCTCAAGATCGCCAAAGCCGTCGAAGTCGGCCACATCTTCAAACTCGGCGACCGCTACACCAACAAGATGGGCGTCCGCGTCCTCGATGCCAGTGGCAAAGAGGTCATCCCCATCATGGGCTGCTACGGCATCGGCATCGAGCGCATCCTCACCGCCGCTGTCGAACAGGGCAACGACGCCAATGGCTTCTGGCTGCCGCCTTCCATCGCTCCTTTCGATGTGATCGTTACCGTCACCAACGTTGCCGACCCGGCCCTCAAAGCCACCGGCGAGAAAATTGCATCCGATCTGGAGGCCGCGGGCTTCGATGTCCTCCTCGACGACAGAGACGACCGCGCCGGCGTCAAGTTCAAAGACGCCGACCTGATCGGCATCCCGTATCGCGTCACCGTCGGCAAGAAAGCTGCAGAGGGCAAGGTCGAACTCATGACTCGCGCCACCTCCTCCGGGGCCGACGTGGCTATCGCGGAACTCGTCGCCGAACTCGGCCGCCTCACCAGTGATGCTGCCCGGTAAACTGGAAGGAGGCCCTCGTCGTCGCTCTAACCGTGTGCCGGCATCCACACCGCGTGTCACCGCCAACACACCGCTACCGGCGCACGGCCCTGCCAGGATTCCTGTTTTCAATGCAGCGGACCCTGGCTCCCCGCGTGCATCTCATCACCGCGTGGGAAACGAGTCCGTCAACCGCCTCTTTGCGGATTTGGCTCGTCTCAATAAGGAGAAGGCAAAACAACCTCTATGGCAGTAAAAGTCAAAGTCCCGAAGGTGGCAGTCCGCATTACCGCGAAAAAAGCGCTCATCGGCGCCGCTATGCTCTGCGGAGTCGCCGCCCTCCTGGGCGTCCTGGTCGTCACCTTCTACTGGAATAAATACGGCCACATCGTCGACGACCGCCTCAAGCAGCCCCTCTTCGCCCAGACCGCCAAAATTTACGCCGCTCCCCAGGAAATTCGCCCCGGGCAAAAGCTCTCTCCCGACGACATCGAGCACCAGCTCCAGGAAGCCGGCTACTCCCTCGATGGCCAGGGATCGCCTTCCCCCATGGGCACCTACGCCGTCAACGCCCACGCCATCACGGTTCATCCCGGCCCGCAGTCCTACCACTCCCAGGATGGCGCCACCATCAGCTTTACCAGTCATGACGAGGTCGACCAGATCACCGGCGACAACGGCCAGCAGCTTGCCGCCTATGAGCTCGAGCCGCTCCTCATCACCGGCCTCTCCGACGCCAATCGCGCTAAGCGCCGCCTCGTCACCTACGACGAGCTGCCCAAATACCTCGTCCCCGCCGTCACCTCCATCGAAGACCGCCGCTTCTTCCAGCATGACGGCGTGGACTATGTCCGTCTCATCGGGGCCGCCGTCGACGACCTTCGCCACGCCCACTACAGCCAGGGCGGATCCACCCTCACCATGCAGCTCGCCCGTGGTTTCTTCCTGTCCCCGGAGAAGCGCATCAAGCGCAAGCTCATCGAGATCATCATTACCTTCCAGCTCGAGCACCGCTTTACCAAGCAGCAGATCTTCCAGATGTACGCCAACCAGGTCCCGCTCGGACAACGTGGCAGTTTCGCTATCGGCGGCTTCGGCGAAGCTGCCCAGGCCTACTTCGGTAAGGACGTCCGCCAGCTCGACCTCCCTGAATGCGCCCTTCTGGCCGGCATGATCCAGAGCCCCAGCCGCCTTAACCCCTTCCGCCATCCGGAGCGTGCCCTCGAGCGCCGCAACGTCGTTCTCGACGCCATGGTCGAGACCGGCGACATCACCAAAGCTCAGGCCGAGCAAGCGAAGGCCGCACCTCTCAGCCTCGACCCCGGCGCCTTCGATTCCGGCGAAGCCCCCTACTTCGTCGACCTCGTCCGCGACCAGCTCATCCAGCGTCTTGGCGATGCCGACTACAACCAGCAGGGCCTGCGCATCTACACCTCTCTCGATCCCCAGCTCCAGGAAATCGCCCAGGACGCCGTCGCCGCCGGCATGAAGCATGTCGATGAGCTGGTCGCCGAGCGCCACGCGCACCTCGTCCGCATTGCCGAGAAAGAAGGCAAGACCCCGCCCCCCGCTGAATCCCCGCAGGTTGCGCTGGTCGCCCTCAACCCGCACACCGGTCAGGTTCTCGCCCTTGTCGGCGGACGTAACTACGGCATCAGCCAGTTCGATCACGCCGTATCCCACCGCCCCACCGGCTCCATCTTCAAGCCCTTCGTCTACGCCGCCGCCTTCAACACCGCCCTCGCTGGAACCCCGCTCACCAACGCCGACGGTGCCAGCGCCATCTTCACCCCCATCACCATCCTTCACGACGAGCAGACCACCTTCACCTTCGACAATCAGGACTACACGCCCCGCGACTTCGACAACAAGTATTACGGCGACATCACTGCCACCGAAGCCCTCTACCGCTCGCTGAACAACCCCACCATCACCCTCGCCCAGATGGTCGGCTTCGACAATGTCGCCGCTCTCGCCCGCGACGCAGGCATCAAGTCCGCGCGCGGCACCCCGGCCATGGCCATCGGAGCCTACGACGCCACCCCGCTCGAAATGGCCGGTGCCTACACCATCGTTCGCCAACGACGGCGTCCATATCGATCCCTGGATGCTCGCCTCCGTCCGCGCTCCCAACGGCGACGTCCTCGCTGACTACACCCCGCAGATGCAGCCCGTCCTCGATCCACGTGCCGCTTTCCTCACCGTCAGCATGATGGAGCAGGTCCTGAACAATCGCCACGGAACCGGCGCCGGCGTCCGCAACATGGGATTCGTCTCCCCAGCCGCCGGCAAAACCGGCACCTCCCACGATGCCTGGTTCGCCGGATTCACCAGCAATCTGCTCTGCATCGTCTGGATCGGCAACGACGACTACACCGACATCAAGACCGAGCTCGGAGCGAACGCAGAAGGCGCCCGTGCCGCCGGCCCCATCTGGGCAGACTTCATGAAGGACGCAGTCAAGTTGCCGGAATACTCAGATACGCATGACTTTATCCCTCCCGCCGGCGTCATCCAGGTGAGCCTCGACGACGACACCAATCTTCTCGCCGACGCCACCTGCCCCGACGATTACACCGCCGCCTTCCTCGAAGGAACGCAACCCACCGACACCTGCGACCACTCCATGGGCGACCAGCGCAATCTCTTCCAGAAGATCTTCGGCCTCGGCCAGCGCCCCGTTACCCAGGCGCCCCCGCCGGTGCCAGACCGCCCGCCCCGCCCCACCGCCCACCCAGGCCCAGCCCGCCCAACCGGCCGTCTCGCAAAACCAGGGCGACCAGCAAAATCAGGACGAGAAAAAGAAGAAGAAGCCCGGCTTCTGGGCTCGCCTCTTCGGCAAGAAAGACGACAGCCAGCAACCGGACAAGGACCAAAACCCGCAGCAGTAGCCCAAAGGCCACCAGTCACCGGGCAAGGCGCACCCTTCCTGGGTGCCCCTTCCTGGTCGCATTTTGGCGCGAGAAGGGTGGAATAGCGGCATCTCCCCCGCCGCCCGGCTCCAACCTGAACCACAATCCCTACCGTACTATCATGGGCGGGATGTCGCTCCAGGCACGCATCCTCTTCGCAACCCTTCTCTTCGGACTCGTCCCCTCCCCGACCCGCGCCCAAAACGAACCCCTCCATCAGCGCTTCGAAGCCCTCCTCGCCCAGCACAAGATCGTCGGCGGCGCGGTCGCCATCCTTCACCCGGCCGATCCCCCTGCCGAATACTTCTACGGCCTGATGCGCAACAACACCCACCACCGCATCGACGCCGCAACCGCGTACAACTGGGCCTCCATCACCAAGACCATGACCGCCATCGCCATCCTCCAGCTGCGCGATCGCGGCCGGCTCTCGCTTGCCGACCCTGCTGTCCGTTACATTCCCGAACTCCGGCAGGTCCACGATCCCTTCGGCCCCGTCGATGCCATCACGATCCGCGACCTGCTCACCCACAGCGCCGGCTTCCGCAATCCCACCTGGCCCTGGGACTGCGACGACCCGGCCAACTGCGACTGGCAGCCCTTCGAGCCGACCCGCTGGGCGCAGGTCGCCGCCATGCTCCCCTACACACATATAGCGTTCAAGCCCGGCACGCAGTGGAGTTACTCCAACCTCGGCTACGTCTTCCTCGGCCAGATCATCGAGCGCCTTACCGGCGACGACTTCGAGGTCTACATCGACAAGAACATCCTCAAGCCTCTCGGCATGACCCAGAGCTACTTCGATCGCTCCCCATACTTCCTCGAATCCCATGTCTCCGCCAGTTATCTCCGCGCCGGAGACAAGCTCACTGAGCAGCCCTTCAACTTCGATACCGGAATCACCACCTCGAACAGCGGTCTCAAGGCTCCCATCACCGACATGGAGAAATACGTCCGCTTCCTCCTCGGCGATCCCTCCAACGATTTCGTACTCAAGCGAGCTTCTCTCCAGGAAGCCTGGACCGGCGTCCTCCCCGTCGCGGAGCAGGATCACACCGCAACCGCCTACACCAGGGACGCGCCGAAAATGGGCCTCGGCTTCTTTGTCCTTACGCGCAACGGCCACCGCTACGTCTACCACGACGGCGACCAGGGTGGATTCTCCTCCGAGATGTTCCTCGATCCCGAGCGCCACGCCGCCGCCATCCTCGTCGTCAACACCACCGACACGGGAGCGCCCGCACCCTCGGCCCTCCACCCCGAGTCCAATACCGAGCCCGAACCCACTACCGACCTGCGCCTCACCCTGCGCGAGGAACTCATCGATCACGTCTTCCCGACGTGGGCAGGGAAGACCGAACCAAACCGATAACCCGGATCAGGCGCAGCCGCACATCCGCATCTCAGTCACTCCGGAACTTCCGGGAAGCCGGACTTTATATGTCCAGAACGGATCAATAAGTGATTTGCCCTGATATCAGCAGCGGGGAGGTCATTCGGATTTCGTCGGCAGGCTGCGGCACGAGTTCAATGAACAATCCTCTCTGCCTCGACGATTGACACTGATTTCAGGCTCGGCTATAGTCTGTCCATGTTGATTCGGATGATCCCGGCCGTGAGCGGCGCATGTTGTTGCGTTCCGTACCGGCTGTGTGGGTAAGTTCGGAAGGACTCAACCATTCTCTACGCAGCCGCGTTTCAGCCTTAGCTGACGCGGCTTTTCTGTTTACAGCGCCGTTCAAGATCACTCCATCGCGGTTTACGGATCCACGCACAATGACCTTCGCCCCTTCCATTCGCCGGCTCCGTGCCTCCGCCTTGCAGCGGCACGGTTGTTGTCGCCCCTAATACCCGCCATAAAAACAAACAGAACGTCGAGTCTTCGGAACCCCGGAACGGACCGGACCGATGCTCTCCCTGTCGAGCCAGCCCTTCGACAGGCGCACATCTTACTTACTTCTTCAGGAGGCACCGTGATGATTTCTGCAAAGCTGCATCGCATTCTCGCCGCTCTACTCTTTGCAGGTTCAATGGCCGCATACGCCCAGATTGTAGGCGGGACCATCAGCGGCACTGTACGTGACTCTTCCGGTGCGTTGCTGGCCGGCGCAACCGTCACGGTACGCCAGGTCGAGACCGGTGCGACGCGCACACTCACCACCGACGGGGATGGCCGGTTCTATGCTCCCTCGGTGCCGGTGGGCGACTATCTTGTCACCGTCAGAGACGAGGGATTTCAAACCGACCAGCAAAGTGGCATCTCCCTGGCCATTGGACAAAGCCTGCGGTTCAACTTCGTGTTAGGCGTTGAAGAGGTACAACAGGAGATTTTGGTGAATACGGCCCCATTCAGTGTGAACACGACTACGCAGCAAACGGCAGGGCTGATCGATGAGCGCCAGGTAAAGGAGCTGCCGCTGAACGGCCGCAGCTACGATGAACTGCTGATTCTCAACCCAGCCACGGTGAACTACACCAACCAGCGGTCGGGCGGCATCGGGACCTCCAATTCGTCCGTCGGCAACATGTTTGCCGTGAGCGGGCGCCGCCCACAGGACAATCTCTTCCTGCTGAACGGCATCGAATATACCGGGGCTTCCCTGATCAATGTCACGCCGGGAGGAACCAGCGGCGAGCTGCTTGGCGTCGATGCAGTGCGTGAGTTCAATGTGGCCACAGACACCTATGGGGCAAGTTTCGGCAAGCGCGATGGCGCGCAGGTAAGCATCGTCACCTCATCAGGGACAAATCAGCTACATGGCACGGCGTTTGAGTTCCTCCGCAACAGCGCGCTCGACGCCAGGAATTATTTCGATACCGGCTCGATCCCGGAATTTCAACGGAACCAGTTCGGCGGCTCACTCGGCGGTCCCATCCGGCGCGACCGGCTTTTCCTGTTTGGTAACTATGAAGGCTTTCGGCAGAACTGGGGCCTGAGTGCCGTGACCCTGGTGCCGGACACCGAGGCCCGCCAGGGCTATCTCCCCGACTCCTCCGGTACGGAGCAATACGTCGGCGTCAACTCCGCCGTCGCGCCTCTGCTTGCCTTGTGGCCGGTTGCCAACGGGCCGGAGCTCGGCAGCGGCATCGCCGAAGCCTTCAGTCATCCCCAACAGAAGATCCGCGAAGACTTCGGCACTGCGCGTTTCGACGACAACTTCGGCAGCAAAGATCTGCTCTTCGGCGTCTACACCGTCGACGACAGCACCGCCAACACCCCCTCGCAGAATCCCTTGAGCCTCATCGACGAGAGCCTGCGCGAGCAGGTGGCCAGCATCCAGGAGCAGCACGTCTTCTCCCCGTCCCTGCTCAACACGGCGCGATTTGGCTATTCGCGCGCCAGCTATTTCTTTACCGGCTACACCCCCCTCAATCTCACGGGTTGGGTCTCGGGGGAGCCCATTGGAGCGATCGTCATCAGCGGAAGCACAGCCTCGAATGGCGCGTCGGCAATCACGCAGGCCGGCACCAACGTGGGCAGCGATAACGCCACCGCGCGCAACCTCTTCACATGGGACGATCATGTCTACTGGTCGCGGGGCCGCCAGCAGATTGAGGCGGGCGCCTGGCTCCAGCGCATCCAGTCCAACGACATGCTTGCACAGGATCAGTATGGGCAGGCTTCGTTCAGCACACTCGCGACTTTCCTGCAAGGCACGGTGAAGACCTTCACCGTGGTACCCTCGCCGACCGAACTCGGATGGCGTTCCCTGGAAGGTGCGGGTTTCGTTGAAGACACGATCCGGGTGACGCCGAGGCTCGAGGTGCGCGCCGGATTCCGCTCCGAATCAACCAACGGCTGGAACGAAGCGCATGGGCGGGCGTCGAATTACGTGCTGGTCAACGGCGTCCTGCAGACGCAGCCCATTATCGGCAGCTCTGGCCTCACGAACAATCGCGCCAAATTCCTTCCCGCGCCGCGCGTGGGCTTTGCCTGGGACGTCCGGGGCAATGGCAGGACCGCCGTTCGCGGCGGCTTTGGTCTCTACCACGGTCTGCTGGATACGCTCGATTATCGCCTCGACCAGACCGCGCCGTTCAACACCGCCGAGTCCATCAAAAACATCGCCGTCTCCCGCCTGAACATCACACCGGGGACTCCACCGCCCGCAGGCGCCCTCGTCTCACCGAGCAACGTCCAGCCGGACATCGCCACGCCCGCCGTGCTCGAATGGAGCCTGCGTATCGAGCAACAGATTGCGCCGCACACCTCGCTCACCGTCGGCTATGTGGGCTCTCACAGCTATCACCAGATCCTCTCCGAAGACATGAACGAACCGGTACCGACCTTGCTGGCGGATGGAACTGTTTTCTACCCCACCGGCGCCCCGGACGCGAATCCCAAGCTCGCCAACTCCACCTCATGGGTGTCTCAGGGCGTGGGCCTTTACAACGCTCTGGAGGTGGATGTGCGGCGGCCCTTCGCCAACGGTTTCCAGTTCCGCGGCAATTACACGTGGTCAAAAAACCTCGACGATGGCTCTGCATGGAACACCAGCGTGAGCGGCAACACGCCCGCATATGTTGAATTCCCGCTGAATCCCAAACTGGACTGGGGCCCGGCGGCGACAGATGTGCGCAACGCAGCTTCGATCAACGGCAGTTATGAGCTTCCCTTCGGACCGCACAGGCACTTCCTGAATCACGCGTCTGCGCCGGTGAACTTCGCAGCCGCAGGCTGGACCGCCAGCGCCATCGTGAATGTTCAATCCGGCTTTCCATTCTCACCGCAGCTCGGCTACAACCCCACCGGCAACGGCGACACGCGCAATCCCGTCCGGCCCAACTGGAATCCGGCCTTCAGCGGAAACTTGTACCCGCGCAAACCAAGTCAATACTTCAACCCGGCTGCTTTTCTTCCGCCAGCCAATGGGACCTACGGTAATGTGTCACGGGATGCACTAACCGGGCCGGGTCTGTCGGAAATTGACCTCTCGGCGGCTAAGAGCACCCACATCGCCGAGCACGTCGGATTGCAGTTCCGTGCGGAGCTCTTCAACCTGGTCAACCACGCAAACTTCCTAACGCCGAATGAGGTGGTTTATACCTCGGCAACCTCGGGTATTTCGCCTGCTGCCGGTGTGGTGACGGCAACATCGACCACGTCAAGGCAGATTCAGTTCGGCGTGAAGCTGCTGTTTTAGTGTCGAGCATGAGCAGCTTTCGATGGGCGCTCCATCGCCAATGCGCTCATTGACCTCCCAGACGATTGACGAGCTACACGCACCATCACCCCACCAGCCCATCCCACGACCACCGCGGAATCCTCAACCCCTTCGGCACATCCTCCGCCGACTCGTGGTAGCGCGCCATCGTGGTCGTCGTCGCCCACGCGAAGTAGTCGTGCAGCGCCAGCCGCAATCGTTCATCGGCAGCCAATCCCACATCCACCAGAGCCTGATCGAAGCAGGCAATCGCCCGCCGATCCATCTCCCCGTGCTCTCCGTTCCCGCTATGTATCCTCACCACCGAGGTCTCATCGCCGTAGCGATCCGTATACAGCGTCAGGCCGCCGAGGGCCTCGGCCCAGTAGGCGGCAAGCCGCTCCACATGGTCCGGTTGGAAACCGTGGCTGAACGCGTGCGTGACCACCTCGTCTTCCATCACCCGCCGATGCCACGCCTCGGCCAGACGCCGCATTCCCTCCATACCACCCGCCGCTTCGAAGACAGTCCGCATGTCACGCATCATCGCAATCCCCCGCAGGCCAATGCAAGACAGGCCCAGCCAGCCGCCGGCAGCGAACCGCCTATGGCTGTCGGCGCGGGCTACAAGCTCGGGCTGCCCTGATGACCTTCGTACCGTCCCACCCTCCGTTTTCCCTTGCCACAATTTACGGAGAGTCACTACTCTGAAAATACGGAAAGCTCTGTCCCGCGAAAAACGCGAACAGAGCTTTTCCATTTCCGGCCCAGTGCCGTTGAATGCAGGACTGCTCTTTGAGAAACCGGACACCCCGCCACAGCGAGTGCGCGTCGCAATCGGAGCCACCCGCTCCCGGCTCCAAGCCACCAGCTCCCGGCTGCTCTTAAGGCCCTCTCCCATCTGATCTCCTTGCTATTAGTTGGGTCACAAGGGCCTTAGACCGAAAACGCTAAAGAGCCTGCAATCAATGATCTGGTCAAAAGGTTCACCCCCCCCCAGGGGGGTAGGGGGTCAAAACCCGGCGAGCCGTGCCATCATCGAAGAGCGCATATGAAGTTCACCGTTGCCACTCACCGCAAGCGTGAGATCCTCGACATCACCGAGCAAGTCGAGTCTCATCTATCGGATGCGACCGGCATCTGCTGCCTCAACGTTCTCCACACCACCGCAGCCCTCGCGACCGCCGACCTCGACCCTGGCACCGACCTCGACATGCTCGACGCCTTTGAGGCCCTCATCCCGAAGCTTCGCTATCGCCACCCGCATAACCCTGAGCACGTTCCCGATCACATCCTCTCTTCGCTGATCGGAACTGCCCTCACCCTGCCCGTCGAATCCGGCTCGCTGGTCCTCGGCACCTGGCAGCGGGTCATCCTGGTCGAACTCGACGGTCCACGCAAAAGGGAACTCACACTCACCGTCCTGAAGAGCTAGTACAAGCAGGAAGCGGCGCCAACAGCGCCGCTCCAAACCCTAAACTCTAAACTCCAGGCTCTGCGCTAACTGCTAGATCTTGATCGGGTTCGCCGGATCGCCACCGCCCGTAGCCGGACTCTGCTCTGCCTTCACTGCCGCTTCCGCAGCCTGGAAGCCCATCTTCGAATGCGTCCCGTCGCAGAACGGCTTGTTCACCGACGCGCCGCAGCGGCACAAAGAGAAGGCCGGCTTGCCGCTCACGTCCCACTCCCTGCCCTCGTGATCGACCAGTGTTACCGCACCTTCCACGCGATACGGCCCGTTCGGACGCACCGTAATCTTCACATCAGCCATGCTCATTCTCCTGGGGAATCAAAGTCGTTTCGACCTCCAGTCTATCGGCAAACGGATCTCCGCAAAGGGCCGGCACGCAGAACCACTGACGCTCACGATTCTCTTGCCCCGGAAGAGCCATAGCCGCTCGTCTGCCTACCCCGGACAATCAAAGAGCGCATGTCCACGCTCCTTACAGCCCAGCCCCATGGCTCTTCCACGGCCGGCCCCGCCCCACCGCCTCGCGGGCGCACCTGGGTCCTGCCGCTCCTGGGCGTGCTCTCGCTGCTCGCTTCCTGCATTCTCTGGTCGCTGCGCAAGCCCATGTGGGGCGATGAAGTTTTCAGCTGGACCGAGTTGCACGATCCATCGTTCCTGCATCTGATCCGCGCCGTCCCGCGGCTCGGTGGCGGGGGCATGCCGCTCTTCTATCTGACGGCGTGGCCGTGGGCGCACCTTTTCGGCTTCAGCGACGTCGCTCTTCGCCTGTACTCTTCGATGGGCGTCTGCGGAGCGTTCGTCGTTTTGTTCGCGGCATTGCGTCGTCGCTTCCACCCCGCCGCCGCGTTCCTCGGCACCGCTTTCGGATTCTGCGCGTCGCTCATCGTCCTGGACCAGAACAGCGAAGCCCGCGGCTATGGCCTGTACTTGCTCCTGGCTGCCTTCGCCGTTGCGCAGGTTTTCCGGATAGCTGAAGCAGATTGGCCCGGAAGCCGCGATCTGCTGCTCCTCGCGCTGACCCAGGCCGGCCTCGTTCTGGGCCACACCCTCGGGTTGCTCTATGGAGGGCTCCTTCTCCTGGCTCTCGTCGCGGGAGACCTCGCGCAAAGGCGTTTCCGCATCCCCGTCTATCTTGCGTGCATGGCGGGATGGGTGGCGCTGATCCCCTGGATCCCGGCCATCGAAGCCTCCGCCGCAGTGGGTCGCCCGCACAGTTGGATCGCCATGCCCACAGTTGCTGATTTGATCTCGAGTCTCCCGTTGTGGCTCTTTACCGGCCTCTACTGGCAAATCCCGCACCTGCCCGCATTGGTGCTGCTTGCCGGATGGGTCTGTGCCACCGCGTTGGTTGCGATGTTGATCTTCATCGCTTTGCGCGGCCTGCCGTCCGCGTCACCAGGCCAACAGGCCATCGTTTTTGCAGGACTGGCTCTGATCGCCGGTCCGATTCTGTTCTTCGTCATCTCGCACGGCAGCACACCCATCTTTGTGCCGCGCTACCTGCTACCGTCGGCGCTCGGGGTTTGTTTGCTGGCGGCCTGTGCGGTCGAGCACCTGACCCCCGGGAAGGGAACTGTGCTGGGGCTCGGCGTCGTTGTTCTCGCGATGCCAATCGCCACGGCGCTGCTTGCTCATCCCGAGGCCCTCGATGTGGCTCGGGTGGATCAACTTGCCGCCGGGCGCACGGTGATCTGCGACAGCCTGAAGGATTTTCTGGTGATGACGCGCTACACGACTCGTCCGGAAACGCCACGATATCCGCTCGATGCCGAAGCCGCCAGCACTGTTCCGGGCGCCGACACCGACGTTCGCCTGATGCAAAACTACCGGCGCGAAGGCTACTTCGCGGACCATCTGCCCGATCCTGAGGAACTGGCTCGCGAGCACTCCTTCCTGGTCCTGGACAATGGTGATGCTTCCTGGTTCCGGAGGCGCATTGAAAACGATCCGCGGTACACGTGGAAGCTGTTGGCTCAGGTCGACAACTCGCGCCGGCTGATCGAAGTCCGGCAAGAACCGTAAGAAGGAGCGCTTTTCAACCCACGGAGATGGGTTGTGCCCCGATAGGCTCGGTCACGCTCGCAGGCGCTTGCTGCTTCTTTACCGCGAAGACGTACCACACTACCCACGCCAGCGCAGGCCAGAGGAAGAGCTTCGAATTGAGACCCACCTGAAACGCAAACGGCTGCACTTCCAGGGCGAGGTACAACAGCGCCAGGACAGCGATCGTCTTCCGCGACGCCGTTCGAGTCACACCGTAAAGGAGCGCGGGAATCGCCAGGGAGTGATCCCACAACCAACAATAGGGCGCGACGAAGATCGAAACCAGCATGACGAGGTTACCGTGTTCGAGCCAGTCCCAGACGTGCCGCCGCTGCCAGAAGTAGACCAGAGCCCAGGCGCATCCAGCGAGCGCCGGGACGAAGACGAGCCATTGGGCCGCCGGGTTGATGGCGTCGCGCAGCATCACACTGAGACACGGGATGAACTCGTGAGAGATGCCGGAGTTCCGCGCCCAGTGCAGATATTGCGACCATGCCCCGGGGTCGATTAGCTCGGTCAGAGCGCAGCTGGCGGCGATGGCCGCGACGGCTCCCAGCAGGATGCGCCACGCACGAGTGAGAACGATCCAGAGCAGCAGCACCACCCCGAAGGGCAGGAAGAGATGCGGCTTAAGCGTACAGAACCAAAGCGCCGCGCCGGCCCAGAAAGGGTTCTTCTCGTATAGGCGCAGGAAGAGTACAAGGCCGAGGAGGAGGAAGATGGCCGTTTGTCCGGCGATGACGCAGATGAGCGCGGGTGGGAAGCAATAGCCGAGAAATTCGAGATGGGTGCCAGGCTTGCCGAACATGCGCCAGAGCATGCGGACGCACCCGATCAGCATTGCGAGCACGAGCAGGGACCAGGGCAGCGCCATAACGCGCGCGCTGGCGAAGCCGAGGGGCAGTGTCAGGGGCAGGCTCCACGGCGGGTTGCGCATGTAGTAGACGCCCTTTCCATCGAAGCCCGCGCCATGCTCGGTTTGGCCCATGTCGACGGCGTCGTACGGGTTGCCGTGATGCACGAGCTGCTGCCCGGTGGCCCAGTAGACGACGAAGTCGCGGGAGACGGCGAGGTGATGGATGAGCGGAAGGACGGCGAGAAAAAGTGCGGTGATCGCGACGGCCAGCGCGCAGGCCAGCGCGGCAATCAACTCCGCCACGTCGGGCTTCTTTTTCGCGGCTGCTGGATTCAGATCGCTCACTCGGTCGATTTTACGAAGCGCGGGATTGCTCGGGGCATCCCTCTTTTGGCGCATCGTCGGAGATGCTTTCAGCTGACGGAGATGACGGGCGTCATTGAGGCGGCAGTCTGTCTGCGCCGCGCCGTCCACCGCTCCCAAAGGAACCAACCGAGCCACGCCGGAGCGATCCACAGGTAAAGAGCAGTTTCCGGTTCGGGCGAGAGCAGGGGTTGAATCTCGATGGCGAGATAGATGACTCCCAGCAGTGCCAGGAGTGTGCGGGACCGCGTGCGCCAGGCCCCATAGAGCAGCGCGGGGAGCGCCAGGGACTGATCGTAGAACCAGCAATAGGGCGCGACCAGGATGCAAACGAGCATTACGAGGCTGCCGTTTTCCATCCAGTCCCAGGAGCGGCGGTGCCGCGCGAAATACCAGACCGCCCACGCCGAACCCAGCGCGCAGGGCACAAAGGCGAGCCAGGCGGCATTGGGATCGATGAGGTTGCGCAGCGCGACTCCGAGACAGGGCTGAAACTCGCTGGTGATGCCGGAGGTGTGCGTCCAGTGCAGATACTGGCTCCAGGCATGGGGATCGATCGCCGTTGTAACCGCGCTGCTGACGATGATGGCGAGCGCGGTCCCGGCGACGATCCGATACTTTCGCGCGGCGACGATCCAGAGCAGCAGCACGATGCCGAAGGGAACGAACAGATGGGGCTTGAGGGTGCAAAGACCGAGCGCCGCGCCGGCCCACAGGGGATGCGTAGCGTGCAGATGCAGGAACAGCACGAGGCCAAGGAGGAGGAAGAGGGACGTCTGACCCATCATCACGCAGATCAGTGCGGGCGGAAAGCAATAGCCCAGCCATATCAGCTGCGATCCTGGGCGACCAACCATGGTCCAGAGCATGCGCACGGACAGGATCAGCAATCCCAGCATGAACAGCGACCAGGGGAGCGCGGCCACCTGCGCGGGGAGAAATCCGAGCGGAAGCGCCAGCGGCAGTCCCCACGGCGGGTTCCTCATGTAGTTCACGAGGGAGGCTTTGCCGGCGAACCCGGCGCCATGCTCCCGAGCGCGCATCTGGTCGGGGTCATAGGGATTGGCATGATGTGCCAATTGCTGCCCGGTCGCCCAGTAGATGACGAAATCACGCGCCCCGGCGAGATGGCGGTTCAGGGGCATTGCCACGAGGAACATCAGGGTCGTGGTGAGGCCCACCGCGCACGCCACGGCGACGATCAGATCCGCAAGGTCAGGATTTCTTTTGGTGCCGGGAGGCGCGGTGCGGTCCGCCATGCGCTGATTCTAGTAACGCGAACGGTCGGGTTGAATCCCTCTTTGGATACAGGTTCCCCGCCGCTCAACACTTGCGGCATTTGGCCAGAATCGCCTTGTGCAACCTTTCGCGGAGTTCGTCCGGCAGCTCGTAGAGTTCATGGCTGCGGTAAATCTGGATCGTCTTGCGGGTCGTGTTCAGCGTGATCTCGCAATGCTCGCACTCCCGCAGATGCTGCTCCAGATCGGCGCGCAGCGGAAGAGCCGCGTCCTGATCGAGCATTTCATCGAGCTGGGCCAAAAACTCAGTGCACGTCACTTCGCACCTGCCTGGGCCTGTTTTCCCTGCCCGCGTTTGAAGTAGCGGCTGAGCCGTTCCCGCAGTTGCAGCCGCGCTCGCAAAAGCCGGGACTTTACCGCCGGGATGCTCAGTCCTAGCGACTCCGCCGTTTCCTCGGTCGAAAGCCCTTCCACGTCTCTCAGCACAAAAACCACCCGGAACCCCGGCGGAAGCCCCTGAATCGTCTTGCGCAGAATGTCCGCCATTTCCGATTGTCCATACATCGCCTCCGGATCCGGACTCCAGTCGGCCAGGTCGCGCGGCATCGAGCCTTCATCGGTTTCGACGTCTTCGTCGATCGAAACCATCCTGCCCGTCCGGCGCTTCCTGAGCCGCATCAGCGCTTCGTTCACCGCGATGCGCACCAGCCAGGTATAGAACTTCGAGTTACCCTGGAACTGGTCCAGCTTCTCGTACGCCTTGAGGAATGCATCCTGGACGACGTCTTCTGCGTCTTCACGGTTCTGGACGATGTGGTTGGCGATGCGAAAAACCTGGCGGTCGTACTGCTTCACCAGCTTCTCGTACGCCGCCATATCGCCCTGGCGCGCTCGCTCGACGAGCGCCACGTCAGGATGAACTTCAGGCGTCCCCTGTGTTTGGATGGAAGAAGACATGAATGGCTTCAGAATTTGGACAGCTGCAGACAACCGGGCCTTCCTTCATAGTAAATGGCACAGAGCGCGTCGATCAAAGACACGGACAATCCTCTGCGCTCTGGGGCTGCTTATTTTGATGAGCGGGTGCCGGAAGAAGACTCCGAGTTTCGATGGGCCACCGGATACGGTGCGCCAGATCGTCATGAGAAAGTGGGAGATCGTGCCGAATCGGGTGTTCATTCCGCAGGGGGCGCGCGTGGAGCTGGTAGTGAGTTCGACCGATGTCGAGCACGGCCTGGCGGTTCCGGGTCTTGGCATCAACGAGCCGGTCCAGCCCGAACACCCGGCGGTGATTCGTTTTCTGGCGCAGACTCCCGGCACGTACCCCATGCACTGCAGCATTGCTTGCGGCCGGGGCCACGACCGGATGATCGGGGAGATCGTGATTACGCGGGATGACCATCAGAAGTAGCGTTCCGCGGCAGGAAGCCGTTGGCAGTTCGCGTTACTTTTTTGCTAACCCCGCTTCCTTTCCTCCGCGAACCGCGATCCATTTCGTCATACTCTGGTAGCCAGAGGCGTATTGATGCTGTTTTCCCGCTTCCCCCCTTCAACCCGGCCCCTGCTGATCGCGATCCTCCTTTTCATTGGCGTTCCGGTGATCTTCGCCCCGGCGCAGACGAATTCGACGCCGTCTTCTCAGGAACACCATAAGCCCGCCCATCACGCGGCGACGCACCATACGACAACGCATCACAGTACCCCCAGCAACGCGCACACCTCGCAGAAGGCTTCGGCCCGGATCCGGCACACCACCCGCCACAGCACCGTGGCTCATCGCCGGCATCGCCGCCACGTTCTCACTGCCCGTGAGCGCGCCCGCAGCCGGCGATATCAGCATGCATTCGTCGCTTCGTCGCAGTTGCGGCCGATGGCCCAGCAACTAGCTCTGAACCCGACCCCAGCCGCCTACTCCGGCGTAACTTCCTGGGCACGGAGCCACACCGGGGAAGCGGCCGCCGCGGCGTATCTCGCCGTGGGACATGCGTACCTGCTGGAGAGCAAGTACTCCGACGCAGTGGGTGCGCTACACTCGGCCGATCGCGCCGATCATGCGAAGGCCGATTCCGATGGGGCTCTGGCGGACTACATCGAGTACCTCACCGCGCAAGCTTATCTGCAAAGCAACCAGCTGCCCCAGGCGGAGACGGTTCTCGACCACTTCGTCCACAAGTATCCCGACAGCATTTTCGTTGACAGTGTGCCGGTGCTTCGGGCGAATCTTCTGATTCAGGAAGGTGATCCCCAGGCCGCGCTGGCCACGCTGAATCCCTATCGACAGGCGCATATCGGCGGCAGGGCGGATTTTCAGCTGGCTCTGGCCAAAGCCGAATCGATGGCAGGCCAAACTGCGGAAGCTCGGCGTCTCTTCGAGCACGTCTACCTCGATTATCCGCTCTCGCCGGAAGCCGGTGTGGCCCGCGGTGAGCTCGTAAAGGACGGCGCGCTCGCCACGCTGCCGCCCGAGCAGCGGCGCCGCCATGCCGACGCGCTCTACAACGCAGGACATTACTCGGACGCCGAGGACGAATACCGTTCCCTCGCCGGCCAGTCCAATATCGATGAGGCCAGCCGCACCGCACTTCTGGTTGCCGCCGCCGAGTGCGAATACAAGCAGCATCGCCTCTCGCAATCGGAGCTGAATTCGATCCCCGATACCAACGACGAGGCCGGTGCGCGGCGCATGTATCTGCTGATGGAGCTGGCACGCGACCGCGGCGATCAGACCACGCAGCAGTCCATCGTCTCTGACATGGAGACGCGCTTCCCCATCAGTTCGTGGCTCGCCGAAGCGCTTTACTCGAGCGGCAACATGTATCTGCTGCTCAAGGATTATCCACACGCCATCACGTATTACGGCGAACTGGCGCGACGCTTCCCAACCAACCGTTACGCACCCAGCGCCCATTGGCGGACGGGATGGCTGAACTACCGGCTCGGGCAATATTCCGAAGCTGCGCGCCTCTTCGATGAGCAGATCCGCGTGTACGCGGGCGGCAAAGAGATACCTTCCGCGATTTACTGGCGCGGCCGTATCTACGAAGATCAGGAGAAAAAGCCTGGGGATGCGGCTGAATACTATCGCACCGTAGTGCGGGTGTATCCGCACTACTACTACGCGATGCTCGCGCAGGATCGGCTCAACCACCTGGGGGCTGTGACGCCGGACGCGAACGCCATCCTCGACGCGCTGCAGCCCACGACCATTCCCGAGCTCAGCGACGACGTCCCCGAAGACGATCCCCACGTCGTCAAAGCGCGGCTTCTGGCCAACGCCGGACTCAATGAATACATCGCACCCGAAATTCAGGCTTCCGATGGGAGCGATCAGTGGGGCGCGTTCGCCGAGGCCGAAATCTATGCCTCCTATGGCGAGTCGTGGCGCGCGATGCGCCTGCTGAAGCGTGCGATTCCGTTCTACACGTCCGCTCCTATTGAGGCGATTCCCGTTGCTTATTGGCGCATTCTCTTTCCGCAGAGCTACTGGAGCGATATCAAGAGTTCGGCCGAGCGGAACGGCCTCGACCCTTACATGGTCGCAGCGCTCATTCGCCAGGAAACGGAATTCAATCCGGGCGCCGTCTCCAACAAGAGCGCTTACGGGCTAATGCAACTGCTGCCGTCAGTTGGACGCGCGATGGCGCGCCAGGCAGGGCTGTCGCATTTTCACACCAGCGAACTGCTCAATCCGGCCACGAACATCCGTCTCGGCACGCTTTATCTGAAGCAGACTCTGGAGAAGTTCGGCGGCCAACCGGAGTACGCTTTTGCGGCCTATAACGCCGGGGACGATCGCGTGACGGACTGGCAGAGCATCGGCAATTACCATGGCATGGACGAGTTCGTGGAATCGATCCCGTTCACAGAAACCCGCGAGTACGTTGAGGCGATTCTGCGCAACGAACAGATCTATCGCGAACTGGACAAGGTCGATTCGCAGGAGGCACAACGCTGAATTTAATCGTGCTATCATCCTGCTTCCGCGGTTGAGTCTGCCTCCAGTCGTCCTCGAGGAGTTCCTTTGACAACGCACTCCTATTTGCCCGTTTCACGCCGCCTCTGGACGGCGCTTTGTGCTTTTGGCCTGCTTCTACCGGTCGCCCTCGGGCAGGCCAAAGACACTGCGGCGGTTACAAATGCGACCAACCACCACGGCATCGCCGTCGCGAATTTGGACCGCTCCGTCCAGCCGGGCGACGACTTCTATCGCTATGCCAGCGGTGGCTGGATTGCCCGCACGGAGATTCCGGCGGATCGCGCCGGAATCGGAGTCTTCTCCATCCTTGCCGACCGGAGCAGCAAGAACGTCGCCGCCATCATCGAGGAGGCCGCGAAATCCAAATCACCCGCCGGCTCGAATGCACGCAAGATCGCCGATCTCTACAACGCCTATATGGGCGAGGCGGCGATTGAGGCGCGCGGCCTGAAGCCTCTGGAACCGCATTTGGCGGAGATTGCCGCGATTCATACGCGGCGCGATCTGGCTGTCGCTCTGGGCAAGACCCTGCGCGCCGATGTCGACATGCTGAACAATGCCGTCTTTTCCACGCCAAATCTTTTCGGCCTGTGGGTTGCTCCTGGGTTCAAGGACGCCGATCATTACATGCCCTATCTGCTGCAGGGCGGCCTCGAAATGCCGAGCCGTGACTACTATCTCGACCAGTCGCAGCACATGAAGGATCTGCGGGTGGAGTACTACTCGCATATCGCGACCCTGTTGCGTTTGGCCGGATTTGAGGATTCCGAAACGCGGGCCACGCGTGTGATCGATCTCGAGCACGATATCGCCGAGAGTCACGTCAGTTTGTCCGATATGGAAGACATCGCGAAAGCGAACAATCTGTGGACACGCGCCGACTTCGCGGAAAAAGCCCCGGGCCTCGACTGGGACGCTTACTTCGAGGCTGCAGGCCTTGGCCAGCAGAAGGAGTTCATGGTCTGGACTCCCACAGCATTCACCGGAGAAGCGGCCCTCGTGGCCTCGAAGCCGATCGAAGCGTGGAAAGACTGGCTCGCGGCGCATCTGATCGAGTCCTACGCAAATGTGCTGCCGCACAGCGTGGCCAATGAGCAGTTCCGTTTCTTCGGTAAGATCCTGTCGGGAATCCGCGAGCAGCGGCCGCGCTGGCAGCTGGGCGTCAACCTTGTCAACGCCGATCTGGGCGACGCGGTCGGCCAGATTTACGCGCAAAAGTATTTCTCCCCTGAAGCCAAGGCTCAGGCGCAGGCTGTGGTGGCCAACCTGATCGCGGCCTACCACAAGCGCATCGATCAACTCACCTGGCTTGCGCCATCGACGCGCGCCGAAGCGCAGGCGAAGCTCGACAGTCTTTACGTGGGGATCGGCTATCCCGAGACATGGAAGGACTACTCGACGTACGAAGTTCGGTCCGACGATGCGTTCGGCAACTCGTGGCGTGCATCGCTCTGGGAGTATGAGCGCGAGATTACTCGCATCGGCAAGCCGGTCGATCGGCACGAGTGGTCGATGGAGCCGCAGACCGTGAACGCCGTGAACCTGCCGCTACAGAACGCGCTTAGTTTTCCGGCGGCGATCCTGCAACCGCCGTTCTTCGATCCTGATGCCCCGTCGGTCGTCAACTATGGCGCTATCGGTTCGGTCATCGGCCACGAGATCAGCCATACATTCGACGCGGAGGGCAGTGCTTTCGATTCCAAAGGCCGCGTGCGCAACTGGTGGACGCCGGAGGATCACGCGCACTTTGAGCAGCAGGCAGAGAAGCTGGAAAAGCAGTACGACGCCTATGAGCCCTTTCCCGGCATTCATGTGAACGGCAAGCAGACCATCGACGAGAACATCGCGGACCTCGGCGGCATCTCCGCTGCGTACGATGCGTATCGTGCTTCGCTGAACGGTGCGGAAGCTCCGGAGATGGACGGTTTCACTGGCGATCAGCAGTTCTTCATCGCTTTCGGGCAGAACTGGGGCTCGAAAGCGCGTGAAGCTGGGCTGCGCCGTCAGGTTCTGACCGACGGTCATTCGCCGGGTGAATATCGGGCCGACATTGTTCGCAACATCGATGCCTGGTACGCCGCTTTCGGCGTGAAGCCGGGAGAGAAGCTCTACCTTGCGCCGGACGAGCGCGTCCGCATCTGGTAGGGAAGTCCGGGACGCCGATTCCTGACCGCTGGCCAAGCGGATGGCTCCACGTTGCAGCGATTCCGTTTATCGTATCTGTCATGAAAAATCCCCTGCTCGGCGGCGTCCCCAGACGCCTTGCTCTTCTCTTTGCCCTCCTTTCTTTCGCCGCGCTGCCTTGCCTGTCTGCCGCAGCCCAGTCAGAACACGAACGTCCGCATCCTGGGGCGCCTTCGGTGGCGGAGTCGTCGAAGCCTGGCACGAATCCTGTCGCTGAGAAGAATCCGCTTCCGCCGCTGCCGCCAGATGCGCATATGCAGCAGAGCATCACGCTGGACGGGAAGAAGCTCAACTACACTGCCACGGTCGGCACTTTGTTCGTGCGCGACCAGGATGGCAAAGCTGTTGGCCAGCTGGTCTATACGGCTTACACCGTGGATCAGCCGAATCGCCCGGTCACATTCGCGGTGAATGGCGGTCCGGGCGCGGCGTCGGTGTTTCTCAACCTTGGCGCGATCGGACCGAAGCACCTCAGCGTCGGCAATGAAGGGGACAGCCCTTCCGATCCCGCGACTCTGAAAGACAATCCGGGCACGTGGCTGGACTTCACCGATCTTGTTTTCCTCGATCCGATCGGCACCGGTTTCAGCCGCTCGCTGGTCGATGAGGACCAGACGCGCAAGCTGTTCTGGACGACCGAACCGGACATCGAATATCTCTCTCGTGCGATCTACGACTGGCTGGTGAACAATGACCGGCTTGAGTCGCGCAAGTATCTGGTTGGCGAGAGCTATGGCGGTTTCCGCGGACCGCGCATCACTTACTATCTGCAGTCGCAGCTGGGCGTCGCGATGAACGGTGTGGTGCTGGTGTCGCCATACCTGAACCCGACCATCGAGCAGAACGGGGATCTGTCCCCGCTTCCCTGGATGGTGACGCTGCCGTCAATTACGGCGGCGAACCTGGAGCGGCAGGGCAAGCTGACACCGGAAGCGATGAAAGGGGTGATCGACTACACGCTGGGCGACTATGCGACGGCGTTGATCAAAGGACACTCCGATCCGGCGGCGAACGACGCGATGATCCAGAAAGTGACGCAGATGACGGGGCTCGATCCGACGTTTGTGAAGGACTCGGGCGGGCGGCTGGAAACGCGGGCCTATCTCCGCGAAGTGCACAGGGAACAGGGCAAACTCGGATCGGTGTACGACTCGAATGTGACGATGTTCGATCCGTTTCCGTACGCGCCGGATCAGCGCGCCAACGATCCGCTGCTGGCGTCGATGATTGCGCCGACGACGACGGCCATGGTGGATTTCGTCACCCACACCGTTGGGTGGAAGGTGGACGCGCGTTACAACGCGCTCTCCTATGACGTAGCCGAACACTGGAATCGCGATCAGGAACTGCGCAGCGGTTCGGTGACCCAGCTGCGTCAGGCGGTGGCGGCGGATCCCAAACTGCGGGTGATGATCGTGCACGGCTGGAACGATCTATCGTGCCCGTTTATGGGGTCGATCCTGACGGTGAACCAGATGCCGGTGATGGGCGATCCGACGCGCGTCTCGGTGCACGAATTTCCGGGCGGGCACATGTTCTACACGCGGGAGTCGAGCCGGGTGGCGCTGCGGAAAGACGTGATGGAGATGTTCAGCAAGCACTGAGGAGGTGGTTGTTGCCTATCCGGGTGCATGGGGGGAAGCCGGTACCCGTAGCTGGTAGCCAGGAGCCAAAAGGTGGCCTTGGAGCATGCTCCTGGTCCTTGCCCCCAGGGCCCCCCTCCCGGGTCTCCTGGGCAAGTGGTTGATGTCACTGGGCTTGGGCAGTACTGTAAAACACACATTACTCCAGGCCCGGGGTGTAGCCCATATTCTTCCGGGCGGCGGATTCCCGGCCTTAAGGCTCGGAGCTTCTACCGTCGTGCCGCGACTGCGGCACCTTATGGGGGGGCGACGGTTGCGATTTCAGAGAGCGGGGCGAGAAGCAGCGGGTAGCCTGTAGCCGGTAGCCTCTAACTTCCAGCGTCTCGCTTTCCAGCCGGCAGCTTTGAGCTTCCAGCCGGTAAACCCGCAGCCTGTGGGCATGGGTTGAGAGACTTCGACGGGATCTCGAAGAGCGGGCGAGAAGCAGCCCGGTAGCCGGTGGCCTGTAGGCGGTGGCCTGGCTCGGAAGATTTCGACGGGATTTCAAAGAACGGGCGACGGGCGATCCTGGGATCGCCGTAAGAGGAAGAAGGATGTCCGCGAGGCGGCATTCCCCCCCTGTTTTGAGGCTAGCCGGGGGTTGGGAGCAATACCAGAGGAAAAATCGGCGAGACGGTACGAAGGTAAGAAGAATTCTGTAACTCGCGCCGGAGATGGGAATTCGTGCGGCGGCGAGGGCGTACCCGTCGACTTCGAGCGGGACGATCTGGGAGAGAAGCTCGCCGGCGCCGGTTTGCAGCAGAACTCACCTGCGTTTTTCACCTGGCTGGGGGGCGTTCCCTATCTGACACAGGACGCTATCGGTCGCACTCTGGACTTCATTTCGTCGATCCAGAACGCGGAAGTGGTGTTCGACTACATGGAACCTCCTGAGGCATTCTCCGAAGAGCTAAAGCAGATGGAAACGCGGCGGACAGAACAGCTCAGGAGGATGGGTGAGCGTTCGGACAGCCGTTTCGAGCCGGCCAGCATCCGGGTGATTCTTCGCTCCCGGGGATTTTCTGTCATCGAAGAAATCGGTTATCGAGAGATCCCGTCCAGGTTCGGCGACGGCTTTCAAGGACTCGCTCCTGGGCATGCTGGCCTTCATGTTGTCCATGCCAGGCACGAATGAGGGCGGTCGTCGTATTGCTGTTCTCGGTGCGCCAAAGGGCGGCCCCTCGATCCATGCCTGGCGACTGGCAGGAGTCCTGGTTCGGAGTTTTCGAAAGGTGGGCACACAGCGGTAACGAATCAGTCGCCGGAAACTCAATCCTCGGTTTGGGACTGGCGGGATGATGTTGAAGGGGTTGTCAGAAGTGGGTGCAGCGCTTCGACTTCGGACTCCGCTGGTGCGAAGACGAGCCACGCCGATCCGGCTGCCAGAAGCAGGATGCCCGGCAGTGCGGGCAAGGGCGGCCACCGCTGCTCGATGGCAAGGCCGGCGAGGGAGGCGAACAGGGGTGCCAGGAGAAAACGCGCGGTCATGCGCGTGGCGGAGAGGCGGCTGAGTAACCAAAAGAGCAGGAAGAGGCTGGGGAGATCGAGCAGAAGCAATCGCAGAAGCCCGAAGGGAAGCGCACTGGAAGTCCGCGGTGTCGCTGGAGTGAGAGCCGCGGTTAGGGCGAAGCAGAGGGCGCTTGTGCCGGCGGCCAGAGCGGCGATGGGCAGCGTTGATGTGCCTGGGACGGCGTGTGCGAGTCGTACGGCAAGACAGTTGGTGGCGGCGATGGTGAAGGCCGTCATCAGAAGGACAACCAGCGCTACTCCTTCACGGAATGAGGTGGGGGTTTCGAGGGGAAAGAGAAACAGGATTCCGGCGATCGCGGCGAGGGCGGCGGGGAGGGGGGCTCGTCCTCTTCGCGGCGGGCAGTCCTGCAGATAGGGCTCGAGAACCACGGCGAAGACGGGGGTGAGGCAGAGAACCGCCACCTCATCGAAATTCGAGATGCGGTCGTGGGCGAATGCGGCTGCGGCGGCTGGCATCACGAAGAAACCGAGGCCGATCCCGGCGCTGGCCCATGCGAGGCGGCCACGGGGAAACTCGATGCGTCGCGCGAGGGCGATGGACGCAGTGATGGCCGCGAAAAAGGAAAAAAGTATGGCCTGACGGATGGGAGAAGAAATGTTTGTAGCTGCGCCAGGGAACAGGTCGGGGAGCAACCAACCTACGGTCCACAAGGCAGAAAGCAGGAGCAGGGCGAGGTGCGGGGAGGGGCCGGAGCGCAGTTTCATCGATCGGATCGAGAATACATCGACCTTACGACCAGCATGCTGAGGCGGGTTCGGAAGAATTGGAGTGTCACCGTTCCGCAGTTGCGTTGCATGCGGTCCTGACAGCGCGCGGATACAAGCCTGGAGAAGCCGGGGGGGGTCTCTGTCCCGAGGGGGAGAGTGGAGGGCACGATGATCCCAAAACAGGGCGAAGAGACGCATTGGAGTGAGCCTATTCACGATTTGCCTGGATGTTGGGACCGGAAAGGCGTTTGCTTCTTGCTGTGGGGTGAACCTGGCCTTCTCTGTGTTGGGGTGTGGCTATCCCCGGAGCGTGCTTGTTACGAGAGCGGCTGTGGGGTGAACCTGGCCTTCTCTGTGTTGGGGTGTGGCTATCCCCGGAGCGTGCTTGTTACGAGAGCGGCTGGTTGAGATCCCGCATCCGACTCTGCTTGCGCCAAGGGTAGGCGCAACCAAGGATGGGGCACCCGCTGTGTCTTGCGCCGGGCAAAGGCGGCCGGTTGACATTCGGCATCCCACCCTGTCGCGCCAACAGCGGTGCGACAAGGATGGGGCACCCCTGGAGGCTTTGCCGGGACACAGAAGCGGCTGGGCGGTTTTGGACTTAGTTAGGCTTCTTCTGCCAGGGCGTCGGGGGCATGGGCGATGCGCATGAGCTTGCCGTGGTCGAGCCAGTCGAGGGAGCAGCGCTCGCAGTCGGAGAGGATGACGTTGCCGGGGCCGGCGTAGAAGTGAGTTTCCATGGCCTGGCGGCAGTGGGGGCAGGTGAGGCGGCGCTGGAGTTCGCTGCGATCCGGTGGTTGCGGGATGACGCCGCCACCGTTGTGACCGGCGCGCAGGGTCTGGACGAGGTCCGCGAAGGCTTCCATCTCGATCAGCATGCCGCGACAGCGGGTGCAATAGCGCAGGCGCGCCCCGGAGAACGAGGCGTCGACGAGGCCGATGGCACAGGTGGGACAGAGCTCGTCGGTGGGTTCGCCGAGGACACGGACGCCGTCGTCATTCTTCTCAGGAAAGACGACGTTGCCGCAGTACTCGCAGGTCAGGCTTTCCGAGCCCGAATCGAGGCGCATAGGTGCTCCGCAGGAAGGGCAGTTCATCGGGTGCGGCTCACTGGGCTGTGCCGCATTCGGGGCAGAACTTCGCGGCGCGGGCCATGGGCTTGCCGCAGGCGGTACAGAACTTCTGGGTGGTTGCACCGGGGGCGACGCCGCCGGCGCCAGCGATCTCGGTGGGACTCATCGAACCGGCGAGGGCGCGGCCCAGGGTGACGCCGGCGCCGATGCCGACGATGGTCGAGGCCGATCCTCCGGGATTAGCGGCGGCGGTGCCGAGGGCCTGGGCGGCTTCAAACTGGGTATAGCTGCCGAGGTTGCCGGCCATCTGCACGCCGATGCGCTGATCCATGACTTTGGTGAGCTCGTCGGGGAGGGAGACGTTTTCGACGGTGAATGAACTGAGCTCGAGGCCGAGGGCGGCAAAGGAGGGCTGGGCGGCGTCGGCGATTTTCTGTGCCAGGGCGGACTGGTTTTTGGCCATGTCGAGGAAGGGCACATCGCTGGCGGCGAAGACGTCGGTCATGCGGGCGACGATGGTCTGGCGCAACTGGCCTTCGAGGTCGGAGACATAGTACGCATCGCGGGTGCCGCTGACTTCGGTGAAGAATCTGCGCGCGTCCCTGATGCGATAGGTATAGATACCGTAGCCGCGCAGGCGGACCGCGCCAAAATCCTTCTCGCGGATGGTGATGGGGGTGGCCGTACCCCACTTCTGATCCATCTGGAGGCGCGTGGAGAAGAAGTAGACATCGGACTTGAAGGGGGACTCAAAGCCCTTGTCCCAGTTCATGAGGTCGGTGAGCAGGGGCAGGTTGCGGGTATTGAGTGTGTGGAGGCCGGGGCCGAAGACGTCGGCGATTTTGCCTTCGTTCACAAAGGCAGCGAGCTGCGATTCGCGGACGGTGAGCTGGCCGCCGTTCTGGATCTCGGCGTCGTCCATGGGATAGCGCCAGGCGAGCAGGCCATCTTCGGGTTCGTTCCACTGGATGACGTCGATGAGTTGGTTGGTGAGAAACTCGCGCAGGGACACGTCTTCCTCCTGATGCTTCCGCCCGCAATTTATCACTCCACCGAACCGCCGCCACTCCCCCAAAGGCAGCAGTGATCGGTCCGATTCCGGACATTGGCAAGAGAAGGGGGATCGTTAAGATAGTGGATAACGAGTTCTTCCGAACTGGGGCCACTGCGGTCATGCTGCGCAACATCCCATCCGATTCCGCGCTCGTGGAGACGCCGGCAGCGAGTTGGCGATGCTGACCTACGCTATTGGCTTTGTGCAGGACGTTCAGCTGAGCTGTTTCGCCATCGTGCTGATCTGTATGGCGTTGCAGGACCGGGACAACAAGAGCCTACGCTGGCTCGCCTGGGGCTATGTTGCCGGTTTTGCGGGTGCGCTGCTGGACCTGGGCGGCCACTGGCTGCCGGCCTGGCTCTCAATGGGCGTTTACATGGAAGCGGCGCCGGTGGCATACGCATGCTACTTCACCAGCGTTGCCCATTTTGTTCGCCGCGGCATTCGGGGACGCTGGCTCTGGCTGATCGTCATCGTTATGGCGTTGCCGTTTTTTCTGCGCTGGGGCGTGACCGGCAACATGAACGCCAGCGGCGTGCTCCACGATGGCCTGCTGGCGGTAGAAACGGCATGCACGGCCTGGCTGCTGGTGAGCACGATCGATCGCGAGACGCGCTGGCCACGCCGCGCCATTGCGGCGTTCCTGGGGATCTACAGCGTTGTCGAAATGGCCCGGATCGCGATTTTTCTGGTGACGGGCATGCCGGCGGGGGATGTGGCCGCGTGGGCGGAGAATGTCAGCGGCATTGTTTACGTGATCGCGTGCTCGGTTCTTCCGCTGGCATTCATCTGGATGATGAATGCGCGGCTGCTGGTCCATCTGAACCGGCAGTCGATGGTGGACCCGCTGACGGAACTGCTGAATCGCCGGGGTCTGCAGGCTGCGGCAGATGTGGAGTTGGCGCGGTATGCACGTTCGCGGCAGGATCTCGCTGTGGTCGTTCTCGATCTGGATTTCTTTAAGCTGCTGAACGACCGGTACGGGCATCCGGGGGGCGACACGGTGCTCTGTGAGTTTTCTGTGTTTTTGCGGTCGATGATTCGCGAGACTGATATTGCGGGCCGGATCGGGGGCGAAGAATTTGTACTGATCCTGCCCGGGACGGACGCGATGACGGCGGTCAGCATCATCGAGCGGCTGCGGCTGGCGGTGGCCGAGCATACGTTCGAGGTGGGTTCGCGTTTGACGCGGGTCACGGCGAGCTTCGGGATCAGCGTTTCGCGGGGGCGCAAAGATCTGACCTGGGATATTCTGCAGCACGAAGCCGACCAGGCCCTGTACGCGGCCAAGGCGGCGGGGCGGAATGTGTCACGGCTGTATGACGAGAGCCTGGCGCCGGGGCCTGCGCTGGTCCATAAATAGTTCTGAAGGCCGTTTGGTTTTTGCTTCCTTCACGAGACGACTGAAGTCGTGCGCTGGTGATGCGGTCGGGGATCCTGCACTCCCATCCTGGTTGCGCCAATGGAACGCGCAACCAGGATGGGGCACCCTTTGTGTCGTGTACCGATAGAAATTAGGAACGACTTCATTCACGAACTTCAGAGGCACGGGATTCGTGTCTGCTGTTGTTACAAATGAAAAGGCGCGGGATGTTTCCCACGCCTTTTGTATTGTGCACGCCAGTGGTTAGGTCATGTGCTGCAGGACTTCCTCGCGGACCTGCTCGTCGTGATTTTCTTCGTCGCGGGAGCGCGGCAGAGTCACGGCCAGTACATCTTCGATGCGACTGGCGTAGTGGATGTCGACGCCGTCGATCTGGTCCGGCATGAGGTCTTCTTCGACGTTGAGCTTGTTCTCCGCGGGAAGAACGACCGTCTTGATTCCGGCACGCTTGGCGGCGAGGAACTTCTCCTTGATGCCGCCGACGGGGAGCACATTGCCACTGAGCGTGATCTCGCCGGTCATCGCGGTGAGCGGATGCACCGGTGTGTCGGTGAGCAGGGAGACCAGCGCCGTAGCCATGGTGACGCCTGCGGAGGGACCGTCCTTGGGGATGGCACCGGCGGGCACGTGGATGTGCAGATCGGTGTCCTTGAGGAGGTCTTCTTCGAGGCCGAGGGATTTGGCGTTGGAACGGACCCAGGTGAGCGCGGCCTGCATGGATTCCTGCATGACTTCGCCGATCTGGCCGGTCATGGTGAAGCCGCCTTTGCCCTTCATCCGGTTGGCTTCGATGAAGAGAACATCGCCGCCGGCCGGGGTCCAGGCGAGGCCGACCGCAACGCCGGCGCGTTTGGTGCGCTCGGCAATTTCGGTATCGACGCGCACCTTGATGCCACCGAGAAATTCCTGGATCACTTCTTTGGTAACGACCAGCTTGTCGGTTTTGCCTTCGGCGATGCGGCGGGCCTGCTTGCGGCAGATGGTTCCGATCTGCTGCTCCAGTTTGCGCACGCCTGCCTCACGCGTGTAGTGCCGCACGATGTAGCCGATGGAGTCGTCGGGGAACTCGATATTCTCCGGCGTGATCCCGTTCTCCTTGATCTGGCGGGGAATGAGGTAGCGGAAGGCAATGTGCTTCTTCTCCTCCTCGGTGTAACCCTGCAGCTCGATGATCTCCATGCGATCCCGCAGCGGCTCGGGCACGGTGTCGAGCACGTTGGCCGTGCAGATGAAGAGGACCTTGGAGAGATCGAAGGGCTGATCGAGATAATTGTCCCGGAAGGTGTTGTTCTGCTCCGGGTCGAGGATCTCGAGGAGCGCGGAGGCAGGATCGCCACGGAAATCGCGCCCCAGCTTGTCGACTTCGTCGAGCATGAAGACGGGGTCGTTGGCGCCGGCGCGGCGGAGGTTCTGGATGATCTGGCCGGGCAGCGCGCCGATGTAGGTGCGGCGGTGTCCGCGCAGCTCGGCCTCGTCGTGCATGCCGCCGAGCGAGATGCGGCGGAATTCGCGGCTGAGCGCGCGCGCGATGGAGCGGCCGAGGGAGGTTTTGCCCACACCGGGAGGTCCAACGAAGCAGAGGATGGGCCCTTTCATGTCGGCCTTGAGGCGGCGCACGGCGAGGTAGTCGAGGATGCGGTCTTTGACTTTCTTGAGGTCGTAGTGATCCTCGTCGAGAATTTCGCGCGCTTTGGCGATGTCCACGGTTGAGCCGGACGATTTGGACCACGGCAGGACGGCGAGCCACTCGATGTAGTTGCGGGTGAGCGAGTAGTCGGCGGCCATGGGAGACATGCGCGAGAGCCGGTTGAGCTCTTTGAGCGCTTCTTTTTTGGTCTCCTCGGGCATGCCGGCGGCTTCGATTTTCTGTTTCAGTTCTTCGATGTCCTTCTGGCCCTCGTCCATCTCGCCGAGTTCCTTCTGGATGGCCTTGAGCTGTTCGCGCAGATAGTAGTCGCGCTGGGACTGCTGCACCTGATCCTGGACTTCGGTCTGGATCTTATTGCGCAGCTGCTGCACTTCGAGTTCTTTGGCCAGGTGACGATTGACGCGCTCAAGGCGCGCTGCGACATCGGCTGTCTCGAGCAGCTCCTGTTTGTCGGCGGTTGCAAGGAAGGGGAGGGAAGAGGCGATGAAGTCGACGAGGCGTCCGGGCTCATCGATGTTCATGGCGATGGTCTGGAGTTCGTCGGAGAGGGTCGGAGAGGCCGTGACGATCTGCTGGAACTGCGTGATCACGTTGCGCTGCAGAGCCTCGATGGCCGGATTTTTGGGGGCAGGAACCTCAGGGATGGTCTCGACGGAAGCGACCATGAAGGGCTCGATCCGCGAAAACTCGCCGAGGCGGACGCGCTCGGTGCCTTCGGTGAAGACGAAGAGGCTCTGGTTGGGCATCTTGACGACCTTGTGCACGGTCGCCAGGGTTCCAAAGGTGTGCAGGTCCTGGGGTTGCGGCGTGTCGACGCGGGCATCGCGCTGCGCCACCACAACAATGTTCTTTTCCTCACCAAGAGAATTGATCAACTGAATGGAGCTTTCCCGTCCGACGGTCAGCGGCAGGACGGCGTGCGGAAAGAGCACGGTGTCGCGGACCGGCAAAATGGGAAGTCCCTGAGTGTCCCCGCCTTCCCGTTTGGCCGGGTCGCCGGGCTGAATCACGCTGATGAAATCGCTAGCCATGAGTGTCCTTATGTCAAATAATTATCCATTGGATTCCGCAAGTCTGAAAAAGTATCACATCCGAGGGGTGAAGTGGCTGTCATTCCGGTCTCCATCTTCCTCAATATGAAGATAAGTACATCAATATCAGCAACATGACCCCGGTCACCAAGCCCGGTTCTCAGGATATCGGCCCGTACCCCCGGGTTATCGGCAGAAGCCCGCTCCCGATGAATTCGGAGCCTCCGAGGCACCCGGCCCTCCCGCGGCGCTCGTGCTACGGCCTTGCAGCGGCCCGGTAGCGCCCCAGTTCCCGGACCATGGAGCAGTGATCGCTGAGCATTTTCAGGGCCACGTCTGCTGTTGCCGGATCCTCCAACTGATAGTCGGCATAGAAGACGTACTCCCAGGGCCGGCCCGGCACGGGCCGTGATTCCAGCCGGGTCACATTGGTTCCGAGCCCCGCGAAGACCTGGAGGGCGTGGACCAGGCTTCCCGGCCGATTTTCGACTGCGAACGCGAGGCTCACTTTATCCGGATGCGTTTCCGGCTCCACCTTTTGCCGGGGCCGGATGAGGAAAAACCGCGTGTAGTTCTCCGCATTATCTTCAATGCCGGACTGCAAAATTTCCCCGCCGTAATGACTGGCTGCCTGGGCGCTGGCGATGGCGGCGACTCCGGGATCGCGCAACTCCATTAACTGTTTGACGCTTCCCGCGGTGTCGTAGAAGGCGACGGCTTCAATTTCCGGATGCTGCTGGAAGAATCGGCGGCACTGGGCCAGGGCAACCGGGTGGGAATATGCCTGGCGAATTTTGCCCAGGCTGCTGCCGGGCAGGCCGATGAGGTTATGCCGGATGCGGAGGAGCCACTCGCTCTCGACCGCGACGTCGTGGGCGAGCAGCAGATCGTAATGCTCGAGGACCGAGCCTGCGAGCGAGTTCTCGATGGGAATGACGGCGGCGTCCGCGTTGCCCGCCATAGCGGTTGAAAACACTTCGGCCGAGAGTGCGCAGGGAAGAATGGTTGCCTGGGGGACCGCTTTGAGAGCCGCTTCGTGACTGAAGGATCCGGGTTCGCCCTGGATCGCGATGCGCATGGTGTCATTCCTCCGCTTCATTTGTATCGCAACGGCAACCCCACGCGCGCCGTGGTCCTCTATCCATAACGTTGGGATGGAATACGCAGAAAGTCAGAAAGGAGATCACGGGATGCTCTGGACACTCTTCGTCATTCTGCTGATTGCCTGGCTTGTCGGTCTGATTGGTTTCCACGTAGTCGCCTGGTACATTCACCTTTTGCTCGTCCTGGCGCTCGTGGTTCTGGTCATTCAGCTGATCAGCGGGCGACGGCCCGTCGTTTGAGGCCGGCGGCGGATTGTCCGCCGTCGGTTCCAGACAACGCTGTCAACGTATTTGTTTTACAGAAAAGGGGACCCTTATGAATTCGGATCAAGTCAAGGGCAAGGCAAATCAGGTGATTGGAAAGGTGAAGCAGGATGCCGGAGAAGTAACCGGCAACGACCGGATGGCTAACCAGGGCGTTATCGACCAGGTGAAAGGAGCGGCGCAGGAGACGTGGGGTAACGCCAAAGATGCGGCCCACGAGGCAGCGAAGACCCGGGAAGAAGAACGTCAACACAAATCCGAAGAAATGCGCGACAATGTTGCGAACAATGTGGATGAGGCCAAGAAGCGGGCTAACGAAAGCATCGACGAATTTAAGGATCAGCAGCGTCAGCGCCGGTCGGCCTGAGCTGAGCAGATTTGCTTCCTGCTGATCGCACGAGACCCGGGGGTGCGGTGCCATTTCGGCCTGATCGCCCCCAGGGTGCATCTACCTCACCGGGCTCGCAGCTCCCGCTGCGAGCCCTCTTTTTTTGTGGACTTCATTTCGGTGCAGGCCGGCCTGCGGTTTTTGGAGGAAAGTCGGCTTCTTCGGCAGCCTTGCGGATCTCTTTGGGGCAGACGCGGTTCAGTTGTTCAAGGAGGTCCTGGGGATCGTAGGAGGAGACGTGAAAGTCCTCCTTGCCGCAGGGGTCGTGACCGCTTGGAGAGACGGTGATGATGGGCAGGTCGGCGCGGACGGCGCGCAGGCGGGCGATGAGCTGCTCGCAGGTCATGCCTCGGACTTCGGTATCGAGCACGGCGCCATCGACGGCGGGAAAGCGCGCGAGCATGGCGACCGCCTCTTCGCCGCTGTAGGCGGTAAGGACGTTGAGCATGGCGGTTTCAATCACCAGTTTCCGGGACGA
The DNA here is from genome assembly GCA_963796895.1 of uncultured Acidobacteriaceae bacterium. GTDB lineage: Bacteria > Acidobacteriota > Terriglobia > Terriglobales > Acidobacteriaceae > Palsa-343. The sequence continues at coordinate 107,206 of CAWCNN010000004.1, read as the reverse complement.
GATGCTGCCGGGATATTGCTTGTCGATGACCAGAAAACAGGGACGAATCATTTTTGCTGAGATGCGTTTGGATCGCGGGACGGTCGAGGGGAGGGCGATTCACGGAACGCCATGGTCTGCCGATAGGTTTTCGTAGCGCGGCTACTCGGCGCCGACGAAAGGTCTGAACCCACATGTCGTTTGTCCGCAATCTGTCCATGGCCCGCAAATTCACCTTTGCCTTCGGCATCATCAGCCTGCTGTGTGTTGGGTTGGCGGTTTACACGTTTCTGACTCTTCGCCATATTGCCGCGGATGCAGCCGATATCCATGCCAACGCTGTTCCGTCGGTCGTGCAGCTGGCCGCGGTGCGCAATGCCGCGAACACGATTCGCCGGGCGGATCTGGCCGCGCTGGTCTGCACGGATGAGGCGTGCAATCAGCGGACGATGAAAATCCGTCAAAAGGCGATTGCGGATGCGCGAGAGGCAGAAAAGGCTTACGAGCCCATGATTAACTACGACAGCGAGCGGAAGCTGTATGAGCAATTCCACACAACGCTGGGCCACTATCTTGAGATGAGCGAGCGGGCCTCGGCGGCTCTCGGCAGCGGCCGGAGAGGCGTCGCGGAAAGCCTTTTGATGGCGGATGACGCGGTGAATTCCCTCTCTGATGCCCTGAACCTGGCGGATCAGGATCTGCAGCTGAATGCGGAAGAAGCCACCACGGCTACCGGATCGATGGAAAGCACCAGCCGCCGGACGATGTGGATCAGCGTGCTGATGACGCTGGCCATCGTCGGGATCTCCGTGGTGATCGGGACCCAGCTGAACCGTTTCGTGACACCGCGCATAGGGCACGTCATGGCCACAGTGCAACGCCTGGCTGCCAAAGACATGACGGCGCAAGTAGCGGTAACGGCGACGGACGAGATCGGGCGCATGGGGGAGGCGCTCAACCACAGCCTCGGCACCATGCGGGAGGTGCTGCAGTCGGTAGCGCAGGGATCGCAGACCTTGTCGGCGGCCACGACGGAGATCAGCACGCGAGCTCAGGAGAGTGCCGGGAACGCGAAGAATCAGTCCAGCATGACGACTCAGATCGCAACGGCGGCGCAGGAGATGACGGCGACGATCGGTGAGATCAGCCGGAACGCGGAAAGCGCGGCCAGTGCGAGCCGCCTGTCGGCAGAGACCGCCACACGAGGCGGCGAGGTGATGCAGGCCACCACCGCCACGATGGAGAAGATCGCCTCGGCGACGAGTTCGGTTTCCGAACGGATCGCGTCGCTGGCGCAGCGCTCGCAGGAGATCGGTAATGTCGTCAACGTGATTCAGGAGATCAGCGAGCAGACCAACCTGCTGGCGCTCAACGCTGCCATTGAAGCGGCACGTGCGGGTGAACACGGGCGGGGATTCGCAGTGGTGGCGGGTGAAGTGCGCCGGCTGGCGGAGCGCACCAAGGCGGCCACGGAAGAGATCAGCGGGACGATTCACAGCATTCAGGAGGAAACCCGCCAGACGATCGAGGTGATGGACGGGAGCCGGGCGGCAGTCGATTCGGGTCTGGAGGAAACGGCGAGGGCACGCAAGAGCCTCGACGAGATTATCGAGGCGTCCCGCCAGGTGGAGCATCAGATTCAGCTCATTGCGTCCGCGGCGACGGAGCAGACGGCGGCTTCGGGTGAAATCTCGGAATCGGCGGGGCGCATCTCGGAGCTGTCCATGCAGAATACGCAGGGCGCGGAAGAAGCCGTGGCCGCGCTCGGGGATCTCTCCCGGCTGGCGACCGATCTGGATTCGATGATTCGTCAGTTCCAGCTCGACGACCAGGGGAGTACGCCCGGCGCCTCTCTGAAACCTTTCCGCGGGGCAGCCGGTGTCCCGGCATGGCGGTCTGTGCACTCGTCCTGATTCGTTCCTGCCCGAAGCCTGTGCCGCACGCTCCACCCAGCGTGCGGCGGCTTTGTTTTGGGGCGGGAAAAAGCCCGTGATGGCAGTCACATCGGGAAAGGCAGCGCAGCGGCGATCATTACTGACGCGGAACGGGAACCGAGGGTCTATACTTGCTCCCCGGAAGAAGGCCGCCTTCTCCAGCTCGAAGTGGAGGCTTTGATGAAAGCACTGCGTTATTTTCCAGTTACAGCGCTCGCCGTATTGTTGCTCGCCGGCTGTAACAGCACCAGCACCAGTCCCAGCCCGCAACCCGCTGCTGCGGCACAGCCCGCGGCACCCCCGCAGATCATCACCGGTAAGACTGCGTTTTGGGAGATGTACAAGACCGCGCACGCCTGGGCTTCCGACGCGCAGCCGATCCGGCTGACGATGAAGGAACTGCCCGGCTATAAGAATGAAGCGGGCAAGGCCGGGATGTGGGAGGCTGCGTTCGGTTCGTCCAGCCTGCGCAGCTATCGGACCTTTACGTACGCGATCGCCGCGGTTCCGCCGTCAATCTACCAGGGGGTGGATGCGGGAATGGCTCTGCCGTGGAACGGGGTAACGCGCGACGCCATGACCATCGATACATCGCAGATGACGGTGGACTCTGACGCTGCCTACGCCGCGGCCGCGGCCGAAGCTGCCACGGTGCTAAAGAGCAAGCCGGATCTTAAGGTCACCGATTTAGAGCTGGGCGAGACCTATAAGTTTCCGACGCCGGTCTGGTACATCCTGTGGGGCACCAAGAAGGCCGGGTACGCCGCGATTATCGACGCCGGCTCGGGCAAGCCCCTGACGGGCAAGTAGGAATGGGGTTCTCCGCAACGGTTGCGGAGAACCTCAGTTGCTCTCGAACGGTATATCCGCGTTACGGATTCCCAGCTTCGCCCCGATCGAGTATCCGATCATGGCTACGGCCGGCCATGTCGCGATGAATCGCCCCTGTCCGTCGAGCAGGCCGCTGTCGGAGTTCAGGCTCAGGAAGGTCAGCCAGAGCTTATCTGCTGCGGTGCAGTGGTAACAGGCCATAGGGCCGGTGGGCATGTCGAGGACGTGCAGGCCCCAGACCATCCACCAGATGAGGCCCAGCATCCAGGGCAGGGTGGCGCTTTCGGTGGGATGGAGTTTCGTGAAGCCGAAGCCCGCCACCAGGGGCACCAGGAATGAGACGATGAGCGTCACCAGAGGCGGCACATAGGGGGGGTGAAAGAGGGTGATGGCGCCGAGGGCGATTCCCCACGCGACCAGGCACAACACCAGATGGAAGAAGAACCACATCGCCTGGTACAGCACGCGGGTTTCCTGGGGTCCCAGGCTCTCCACCGGCCGCGAGTTCATACCGCAAATCCCATATACATCTGTTCCACAGACTACAGCGCCGAAGTCAGAGTTTCAGCGGGCGGCACCACTTTTCTGGTAACTCATTACAATTGTTCCATGCTTCTCGAAGGCGTTTTCCAGGCGATCACGACACCGTTTTATCCCGACGGCCGGCTTTATTTGCGGAAGCTGGAGCACAACGTCGAGCGCTACTCGCGCACATCCTGCACGGGCATGGTGGTTCTTGGCTCGACCGGCGAGGCGGTCATGCTTGGCGATGAGGAGACACGCGACGTTCTGCGTCATGCGGCTTCGGCGGCCGCTCCCGGAACCGTCCTGCTGGCGGGAGTCGCCCGGGAAAGCATGACGGAGACCCTGCGTTTGGCCGAGTATGCGGCCGAGAAGCAATACGACGCGGTTCTGGTCCGCAATCCGAACTACTACACGCCTTCCTACGGATTGACGTCCGGCGCAGCGCCCCTGCTCACCTATTACCGAGCCATCGCTGACCGCTCGCCGCTTCCTGTGCTTCTGTACAGCATTCCGCGCTTCACGAATGTCGAAATTCCCCTTGAAGCTGTCGCGGAGCTGGCGCAGCACCCCAACATCATTGGGATTAAGGACTCGTCGGGATCGCTGGATCGCATTCAGGCGCTGCTCGCCGCCACGCGCAACGCCCCGAAGCGTTCCGTTCTGGTGACATCGGTGTTCGCGCCTGTCACGAGCCGCATGATGATCGCAGAAACGGAAGCGGCAACCATCCCCAACTTCGTGTCCGCGGATGTCCTGGGCGGGGTGCCGGTTGTGGTCGCTCCTCCGATCGTGAAGACGATGCGCAGGAAGGAAGTCGGATTCCAGGTGCTCTCCGGCTCGGCGGAAACGCTGTTTTCCGCGCTCGAAGCGGGCGCTGCGGGAGCCGTGCTCGCCTTTGCTGCGTGCGCGCCGCAGGCCTGCCAGGAGGTCTACACGGCCTGGAAGGAGAATGACCCGGTGGTCGCCCAGGAAAAACAGCGGCGGCTCATCGATGCTGCGCGGGTGGTGACTGGCAAATACAGCATCGCGGGGATCAAGCATGCGTGCGATCTGAACGGTTACTATGGGGGCGTTCCCCGCATCCCGCTGCTTCCGCTGACGTCCGATGCGAAGGCTGAAGTGGCCGCGGCTATGAGCGACATCCGCAATTAGGATTTGACCGCGTCGCGCGGTTCGGGAGAAGCTGCTACGGAATGCTCCTCAAACAGTACTACCTTGGCTGTCTTGCGCATGCCTCCTATCTTCTGGGCGACGAAGCCTCCAGCACGGCGATCGTCGTCGATCCACAGCGCGATATCGAGCAGTACCTGGCCGATGCCGCGGCGAACCATCTGACGATTCGCCATGTCTTCCTGTCGCATTTCCATGCCGACTTCGTCGCGGGCCATCTGGAGTTGCGCGACCGTTGCGGTGCGATCATTCACCTTGGCGCGCGAGCGAAGGCCGAGTACCCGTTTGTCGCGATGAGCAGCGGCGACAGCCTCGATTACCCGGGCCTGCGCGTCCAGGTGCTCGAAACGCCAGGCCATACGATCGAGTCGATTTCGCTGCTGGTCTTCGACAAGGAGCGCGACCCGAACCTGCCGCAGGCTGTCCTCACCGGCGATACGCTCTTCATCGGCGACGTCGGGCGCCCCGATCTGCGCGCCTCTCTGGGCTGGACGGCGGCCGAACTGGGCAGCCATTTGTACGATTCGGTCCACAACCAGCTCCTTCCGCTGCCGGATGCCACGCTCATCTATCCGGCACACGGCGCTGGCTCGCTGTGCGGGAAGAATCTGTCCAAAGAAACGGTGTCGACGATGGGCGAACAGCGCCGCTTCAACTACGCGCTGCAGCCGATGACGCGCGAGCAGTTCATCGCGATTGTCACGGCAGACCAGCCCGACGCGCCGGCCTATTTCAACTGGGACGCGGTGCTGAACACGCGCGAACGGACCACGCTGGAGACGAATCTTCAGCAGGTGCTGCAGCCTCTGGACCTGGACGAGTTTCTTCGCCTGGCTGAGGAGGGCGCACAGGTGCTCGACGTGCGGCATCCCGATGAGTATGCTACCGGGCATCTGGCAGGCTCGATCAACATCGGGCTGGACGGGCAGTACGCGACATGGGCGGGCACGCTGCTCGATCCGAATCGTCCGATTCTGCTCATTGCCGGTCCGGGCCGCGAGCCCGAGGCGGCGCTTCGGCTGGGCCGCATCGGATTCGATCGGGTCCATGGATATCTGCGCGATGGCATGGAGGCGCTCACGGGACACCCCGATCTTCTCGCGTACACACGCCGCTCCAGCGCGCCAGAACTGGCTGCGCTGCTGGTGGCCGCGGAACCGCCGCTGCTGATCGACGTGCGCACGCCGCGCGAGTGGTCGACGCGCCACATCGGGGGTAGCCTGAATGTGCCGCTTACGCGCCTGCGCGAGCACCTCGCCGAAATCCCGCGCGACCGGGCCATCGCGGTGCAGTGTGCGGGGGGCTATCGCTCTTCCATCGCCGCGAGCCTGCTGCAGCAGGAGGGAATCGCCGATGTCCTGGAAGTTGCGGGGGGACTCGCCGCGTGGGACGCGGCCTCGCTTCCGGTCGCGTCCGAACCGGCCGCCTGATCGCGCGGCACGCTGCTATGCGATAATCGCTCGATTCCGCTGACAACGCCTGAAGCGCATTGGACGGGGAGACTCTGATGGCCCACACAGCAACTGCGCCTGTGCTCACGATTGAAGTTGAACAATGTCCCGACTCGGTGGCGGTGGTGCGGTGCCACGGCAAATTAGTCGCTGGCGTCACCGATGTGCTGCACACGGGCGTGCGTCCACTGCTGATCGATCACAGGCGCGTGGTGCTCGATCTCTCGGACCTGCAGCACACCGACAGCATGGGAATGGGGACGCTGGTGCGTCTCTACGTGGCTGCGAAATCCGCAGGCTGCAGTCTGGAACTGGCACACCTGAGCAAACAGATTCGCCATCTGCTCGGGGTTACGCATCTGCTGGATGTGTTCGTGGTTGTCGGAGAGACGGGTGTGAAGTGGATGTGATGCGGACGGTGCTCCCATAGCGATGCAGAACATACCTGCCGAGTTACCTTGACAACGCCCACCCGTTAGCGAAGGATGGGGCAGCCTCTCCAGGAGTGCAGCGCTCCTCAGCACCCCTTCCATCGGCTCCTGCGGCCGCCCCAGATTCTCCGCCGATTCCAAGCAGCAGCACCAGACCCGCTTTTTCTGCGCTGCTCTGACTCACCCACGTCTCCGCTCAGCTGCGCCGTCGAAACTGCACTGCGATCTTTGCCTGCGATCGGCTCACGGAGAACCAGCAGGCCCAGGGAGGGCCATCCAGCCATGAAATATCGCACGATCGTCTCGCTCGCGCTTTCGTCACTCTTCGCGGGAGCCGCCATGCTCGCTGCCGCTCAGGACACCCCACCGCCACCGCCCAAAGTGCTTGTTATCCAGCGGGAGTATCTCAAGCCTGGCAAAGCCGGCAATGTTCACGTGGAGTCCGAAGCTAATTTCATTAAGGCTTCGAATGACGCGAAGTGGCCGACGCACTACGTTGCGATGGACTCTTTGTCCGGTCCTACGCGGGCGCTGTTCATGTTTGCGTATGACTCCTTCGACGCCTACGGCAAAGACCAGGAAGCACAGGTGAAGAATGCCGATTTCGCTGCCGCAATCGACGCAGCTTCTCAGGCGGACGGCGAGTTGCTCACGCGGTATGACACGAACACCTTTATTTACCATCCGGAGATGAGCCTGCACGCCGCCGTCGAGGTTCCCCACCAGCGGTACTGGCAGTTCACCGTTTACCGCGTTAAGGTGGGGCACGAGAAAGAGTGGCGCGACCTGGTGAAGATCTACACGGACGGGTTCGCGAGCATGCCGGATCAGCACTGGGCCATGTACCAGAGTCAATATGGGGAGAATAATGGGGGCGAGTACGTCGTTATCAATCCCATGCGTACTCTGGCGGAAGCCGACAAAGGCATGACCTCCGGAGATTCGTTCATGTCGGCTCAGGGAGCTGGAGGAATGAAGCGCATCGAAGAGCTGGCTGCTGCCTGCATCGAGTCGAGTCAAAGCAATCTTTTCGCCGTGAACGTTAAGGAGAGCTACGCCGATCCGGCGTGGGCCACGGCCGCGCCAGAGGTTTACGGCCAGCAGTAGCCCGGGCATCCCAGGTTGCCCGCGACCCACCTCGAATCCGGCTTCTCAAGAGCGGTTCGGGGTGGGTTGTTTGCTTTGACGACTTTTGCCGAAGTGATTTCTTTCCGCGGGAAGGAGTGCCGGCGACTGGTTTTCCGTAACGCCCTTCGGTCACCCATTTGCAAGATTCCCATGGTGTCAGTGTTTGACACTCTCAGGGGATTCCGACTTGTTCGCTCCCGGGCATAGCCTTCCCAGCGTCATGGTCTACACAGCAGGGCAGCAAGTCCGCATCGTGCACAGCGGAGCCACCGGCCGAGTCTTCCTCAAACTCCCGCTTCGCGATGTCTACCTCGTCCAGTTCCCAGGTTTTCCCGTCGTCGAGAAGATCTACAACGGCTGCGATCTCGAGCCGGTGGGCATCGCTCCGCCGGTGCACGAAGAAGAACTGCACCACGTCTGAGCCGGCCTGAAGTGCCGCCGCCCCAGCGAGGGATCGTACTCCGGAAACGACGCTGCCGGCATTGGCCCCCATCTGTCGAAGGTGCGAGTTCTCGGCAGCCAGGGGGCCTTTTTATGCCTCAGCCGTCTGTTATGATGGCGCGTCTCCTGAAGAGAGATCCCTCCATGCAACGTCTGCGGTACTCGCTGCTCCTGCTCCTGTTGTTGCCCGCCGCATCGGCCCAGGTACTTGCCACGTCGCCCTTCAGCACTGCCATCGCCAGGGCGCGTGGGCTGGAGGCCGGGGCGCTGGCCACCGACGTTCCTCATCACATTCACTACGACCTGAAGCTTTACGATCACCGCGGCAACCGGACCAAGGGTACCTGGGATCAGTGGAGCGATCCGCTGCATTTCACGCGCACCGACATCGTTGCGGGAAAGTTTCACTACACGCACATCGAGGACCTGGTGCACACGATCCAGTGGCGGCACTTCAACACCGTGATGCCGCTCAAAGTTTACGATCTTCGGTGGAATTTCATCGAACCTGTCTATGCTGTCACCTGGTTCTCGCTTCCCGCGGGCGGCCGGACTGTTCAATTCGAACAGGTCGAAGGCTCACCCTTCGACTGCACGAAGGTTCTGTTTCAGATGCGCGTGTGTTTCGATCCCTTCGTTCACGTGCTGGCCTTCGCGCAGGTTTTCAACCAGACCATGACGTGGGAAGACTGGCAGCCGTTGGGCACGCATATGATTCCCGGGCGCTTCCGCATCTACGACGGGGGCGAGCTGATGGTCGAAGCGGCGGGGAAGGCCGAGGTAGTGAAGAGCTTTCCTCCGGATCTTTTTACGATTCCCGCCAATGAGCCGGATATGGGGGAGCCTGAGAATAGCGGAATGACGCCGCACACGATCGTCGGCTCGAAACCGGTGCCGCTTGACATGGTTTACGGAAATCTCCTGGTGAAACTGGAGGTGGCTGCCGATGGCGAGGTCCACAAAGTCCATCTCGTCGACAGCGACGACGACGATCTGATTTCGGCCGGAATGGAGTTCGCGAAGCACCTCAGCTTTGCCGCGCAGCCCGCGCCCTTCGAGCAGTACATCTACCTGCGCTATATGCCCGGCGTCGGGTGAACGCTGGGCCTTATCGCGACAACTCGTTGACTCGCAGGGTTTCTTCCGGTTTCAGATAGTTTTTGCGCCGGAACCAATCTTCCATCGAGGCGCGGAGCCGATCGAGCGGGACCTGCAGCCCTGCCTCGAGGACGCCATCGCCGGCGGGGAGGGTGTCGTCGAAGATCGCGTCATTGGTGAAGTTGCGCATGGCGAAGTTATCGATCCAGGCCACGGGGCAGGGGATCGCCTCGCCGGCGGGCGTGATTCGCTCGATGCGGAGCTTGCGAATCCACATAGATTCCAGAGTATCCTGCGCCGGCAGCGGTTAGGTTCGGAATGCTAACGTCGGACGCCCAGCCAGAAGGCGGCCGCGCCGAGAATGGCGAATCCGACGGTCTGCCAGGCGACATAGTCCCCGGGATGTCCGCTCTGCAGCGTGCGCATGGGGCGCATGGGGCCTTCGATCTTCGAGGGCCAGCGGAGGGGGCGCGGAATACGGCCCCGGTAGACCGCCCAGAGTGCAACGCCGATCGCGAGCAGAGCACGGATCGCAGACGAGAGCCAATCGCTGGGCGGGGCCGTTGAAGAGAGGGGCGCAGGAACGAGAACCGACGATCCGTAAACCGCATGCGCGTAGCGATGAAAATCCATCAGGCCCGAGGCGCAAACGTCGGCCACTCCGTGGGTGAACGCAGGCCAGAAGGTGAGCGCGATGGCTCCGGCGATGCAAAGCAGCGGCGGCAGATACTGGAACCAGGGAATCCGCGTCTGACCTTCGAGGGTCTCCGGCGCTTCATCGACTTTGGCTGATTCGTCGGTAGGGCCGGCGTCGCCCAGGCCGAGGAAGACGCGCAGGCCGGCGCGCAGAACAGCCGCACCGGTGAGCGCACCGGCAATCAGAAATATCGCCTCTGTCCAGGGAGCCACGCCGCTGACGCGCGATTCCGCGGTGGCCAGGGCGAAACCGGGCGCCGCCGCCAGGCCCAGTCCTCCGAGCAGCCAGAGGCCAGCGGTCCATGGCAGGATTTTTCCTTTGCCGAACAGATATGGCTCGCTCACGCTGCGAAAGCGGTGCAGGAGGATGCCGGCCGTGAAGAAGAGCCCGCCCTTTACCAGGGCGTGGCCGGCCAGGTACAGAAACAATCCGGCCAGTGCGTCCTGGCGCCAGAGGCCGAAGGCCAGGGTCATTAATCCCACATGGCTCACGGTTGAGAATGCGAGCAGCCGCTTGAGGTGATGCTCGGCGAAGCACATCAGGCCGCCCCAGAGTGCGGTGATGGTTCCCGACGCGACGAAGAGCCAGGGGAGGTGGCTGGATGCGAAGGTCCCGTGAAAGACGGTGGAGCAGACGCGCATCGCGCCGAACAGGCCCATTTCCACCATGACTCCGGAAAACAGGACGCAGACCGGCGTTGGCGCGACCGCGTGCGCGTCGGGCAGCCAGAAGTGAAACGGGACGGCAGCGGCTTTGACCAGAAATCCGGTCATGAGGAAGCAGAATGCCGCCAGCACGAGCCGGTCGTGTCGTCCGCCGAGCAACACACCGATCTGCGCCATGTTGAGCGCGCCGGTCACCGCGTAGAGCATTGCAATGCCGGTGAGCATCATGAAGGCGGCGACGGTGTTGGTGACGGCGAAGTTGAATGCGCCCGCGAGCGGGGCCGGCTCGCCGGTTTTTAATCCGCAAAGGGCGAAGGCGGCTGTGCTCATTAACTCAAAGAAGACGAAGAGGTTGAAGATGTCGCCGGTGACAGCGAAGCCGCTCATGGCCGCGAGAAAGACGAGCATGAGCGGGTGATAGTGATTGCTTCCGCTTTCGGTGTGTTTCCAGGAAGAGAGAAAGGCCAGCAGGGTGAGCAGGGCAGTGAGGGCGGCGAGCCCGCAGCCGGCTGCATCCATGACAAAGCCGATGCCGATGGCCATGGTACCGCGGGGAAACCAGTTTCCGAACCAGTACACGTCGGTGCGGTGCAGAGCGTGCAGCGTCCAGGCCAAGGCGATGCCGAGATTTGCCGCAGCCGTTAGCAACGCGGTCAGGTCGTGCGCCCAGCGGGGGAGCCACTTGCGCAGTCCGGCGAGGACGGCGGCAGCGATCAGGGGCACAGCAACCAATAGCGCCGGAGAGGGCATTCTCGTTTAGCCTCGCATGAAGCGCAGATCGTCGGGACGAGTGGTACCGCCCAGTTCGTACGCCTTGACGACCATGGCCAGCAGCAGCGCCACGACGGTGGCCTCCACAACGACGTCGGTCAGCATCAGCGCCTGCACGATGGGATCTACCGTCACCACGCCGGGGGAGAGGTCGGCGAAGATCGGGGCGTAGCCACCCTTCCTGAAGCCAATGGCGAGCAGCAGCACATAGGTTGACGTTTGCAGAACCGTGAGGCTGATTACGGTGTGGACCAGATGGCGGCTGCGCACGATACCGTAGAGTCCGCAGAGAAAGATCCAGGCGGCGACGTAATAGGGGAGATGGGCCAGCATTAATCCTCTTCGTTCTTTCTGCGCGACAGGATCTCGCGCAGGTATTCAAAAATCACAATCATGAAGGCGGCTGCCACTTCGACGCCGACGCAGGTGCTGATGACCGCAATGGTTCCGGAGGAAAACACGTCGCCGGTCTTTCCCAGCGGCAGAATGTTGGTGAGAAAGGGCGCGCTGCAGGCAAGGGCCAGGAGCCCGATGACTGCGTAGGCTGCGGCGCCAGCGGCCTCGCACAATGCGATCAGCGGATGGGAGAGGATTCGGCGGAAGGCGTCCGTGTTCTCCGCAATGTAGAGCAGCATGGGGGCGGCGGCGATGATCACGCCGCCCTGGAATCCTCCGCCAGGAGTGAGCTGCCCGTGGGTCGCAATGTAGAAACCGAACAAGAGGGAGAAGCCAAACATTGCCGTTGTGAATACCTGCACGGTCTCGCTGAGGGCGGCGCTGTCTTTGAAGGATGCTGGATTTTCCGCCTGTTGCTGCTTCTTTGCCTGCTTCCCTTCAGCCGGCCGCAGCAGCAGCATGACGCCGGTGACGGCGCTGAACAGGATGAATTCCTCGCCGAGCGTGTCGAAGCCGCGATAATCGTAGGTGATGGCGTTCACGGTGTCGGTGGTGTGTCTTTGGAACACTGCGGCGCGGGCAATGACGTCTCCGTAGGGTCCGCGGTACTCGCCCCACGCGGGCAGATTGCGAATGCCGGCGGCGCAGACCGCGGCAAGGCCTATGGCTCCGGAGAGGAAAAGCACCACCCGCTGCCGCTCCGTCATGGCTTACCCTGCCGGATACGGCCCAACTCTTTGCGATGCTTCATGCGGGTGATGGCGAGCATGATCATCAGGGGCAGAGCAATGGCTCCCACGGTGATCTGCGACAGCGCGACGTCGGGCGCCTGGAAGAGAAAGAACATCAGGGCGAAGAGCAATCCGTAGAATCCCAGGGCGAGCAGCTGGTTGGTTACATCGTCGGTGCGCACGATGACAAGGGCGCTGACCGCGATGAGCAGCAGAACGCCGGTGCCGAGAATCATCATGGCTGCTGTCCGCCCGCGAGTTCGATCTCGGGGTCGCCGGCCTCGGGCTCCCAGTGCCCCTTCTCGCGGGCGCGGAAGGCGCGAGCCGCTGCATGGGTTCCTACGGAATTCGAGGCTGCCAAAATGGCGCAAATCAGCAGGCACTTCCAGGTGGCCTGGGTCCAGCCGGTCTCTACCCAGACGGCGATCGTGACTCCGCCCATTCCCAGGAGGGCGGGAAAGGCGAGGAAGTGAAGCGCCTGATAAGGGTCGCGCATGCGGATCATACCCAGGGCGCCCATCCAGCAGCCGAAAGCTGTGAGTCCGAGAAAAATGTTGACGGTCCAATGCGCCGCACTCACAGGTGTTTCTCCAGGAAGCGCGCGAACACAAGGCCGGCTCCGAAGGAAAGGATCGCCAGGGTCAGGGGGAGATCGATGAAGGGGAGCCGTCCGTATCCCACGGTGAGCAGCACCAGTAGAATGATCACGACGATGCCGGTCATCTCAAGGCCTACCAGCCGCCGCTCCGCCGAGCCGCGCAGGCACATCCAGGCGCAGGGGAGGAGGCAGCCTCCTGTAACGGTGGCGGTTACAATCCAGGGGTTCACCGGCCGCCTCCCGCGCCGAGGCGCCGCAACAGCAAGGGAAAATCGGTCTTCTCCAGCTGATGCAGGAGGATCCGGCCGTTTTCGCAGTCGATCCCCACGACGATGCAATTGGGCGAGAGGGTAGCGCAGGCGATGGCCAGCGTGCGTTTTGCCGTGGAGCGGCCAGAATTGCCCGTGCCGCGCCATGGCGCGGCGCGAAAGAAGGAAGGCGTCCCTTTTCCGAGCAGGCTGCGCAGCAGCACCCGCGCCACCACGCCCAGATCGGTGAGAATGTTCCCCGGCACCCGGGCGGCCTGTGCCAGATCCCTCGGCGCGGGGCGGAAGTGGAGGGGCAGCGTACGGATGGTGAACATGCAGAATGCACTCGAAAGCGCGACCGCCGCAATGCCGACGATCAGCTCGTCCGGGCGTGTCGTCGCGACGCACGCAATCCAGAAAACTGCGAGCGCAACCACCTCCACTGCCGTCTGAACCGCGGACCGCGTGCGCTGGGCCATGGCCCGTTGGAAGGTGCGGTCAGGGAAGCGGGATGCCTGGGACGCGGCATCCGCTTGCATGGAGGGACGGGGGGTGAGGGGCTCTCAGTAGCCTTTGGTGTGCAGGACCAACACGACGATGGAGGCGACGATGCAGTAGATCCCGAAGAGGTACCAGCGCCCGCGCTCCAGCCAGGCGCTGAGCCACTTCAGTGCGAGGAGTCCGGCGAAAAACGAGAAAACCATGCCCAGCAGGCTGGGGAGCGCCGCATGGGCGAAGCCGCTGGTGTCGGCATGATGGAGGCGGAGCGCCTCGCGCCCGATGGCCAGGGGGGTGAGGATCACGGCGAGCGCGAAGCTGAACGATTCGACCTTTGCCTTGCGGATGCGCTGCAGCATGCCGACGGAGATGGTGGCGCCGGAGCGCGAGAATCCGCGGAAGGGAAGGCAGAGGCCCTGGACGGCGCCGATGATGCCCGCCTGGCCGAAGCCGATCTCGGGCGATTCCTGTTCGTCGGGTACGCGGCCTTCTTTCAGGCCGGCGATCAGGATCAGGATTCCGGCGGCGAGCAGGGCGGGCGCGACGATTTCGAGGTGGCCGAAGAGGTCCTCGATCTGCGCTTTTGGAGCGCCGCGGAAAAGGGTGTGCTCGATGATCTTGATGAGGGCTTCACCGATCAGGCCGGTAAAGAAGGTCGCGATCACGGCCTGCCACGCAAAACGCTTGAAGGACTCGCTGTCGGAGAAGAAGGTCTTCTTCCACTGCTGCCAGAAGTAGACGATGACGGCGAACATGGTGCCTGTGTGGAGCATGACCAGCAGCAGGGTCATGGCGGGCGAGGATGGGTCCATGCCCATCAGTTTTTCCGCGACCACGACGTGAGCGGAACTCGAAACGGGCAGAAGCTCCGCCAGGCCCTGGATCACGGCCAGAATCATCACCTTGAGAAGGGACATGGAGTGATTTTAACGGGGAAGGCGGGGACGTAATCGATCGAGCCGGTACTAAGAACGGTTGTGCCCGGTCAACGCGGCTCCTATTCGTTCTTCTTGCCATCATTGTTGGAGTTAAGCATCGAACCGCTACCCGTATAGTTGGCCGCATAGTTCGCCTTCGGCCGGTGCGCTCGCCCCTGGCCCCAGAACAGATGCTGATGGCTCTTGTTCGGCGCGATTCCGACGTGTTTTGTGAACGAGGCCACATAAATCTTGCTTTGGGTCCACTGCGCATTCGAGCAGTGATGGCACTGCGGATACAGGTGCCACTCCGTAGCATCCGGGATTATACCGAGAGGCGGCTGGTGATCACAGACCCAATGCCCCATCGGATGGCCCGTATGTGCGTTCGGAGGAGTGGCCGATCCTTTGAAACGCCCGCAGGTGTGGCAGCCATTTTCTCTCCCCAGCCGATCGATCTCATCTCTGTAGTCCTCGAAATCACGGTCACCTGACGTATCCACGACGTAGTTGCCCTCGCCGCCCCAAAGACGGCTCTGCTTCCCCTTTTCCACGTCGAAGGTCCCGTACTTCGCGATGATGTGAGCGTGGGCCTCTTCTGCCTTCATGTCCGGAACTACTGCTGGGCTGCTCATCGTATTCTCTCTGTCCGATTCTGGATAGTGCTGATCCACACCTGGCCAGTGGTGGGTCCGATCATATCGCGAAACCGCAATCCGCGAACCGCCAGCTCTTCCGGAGCCCGTAACCCGTTCACGTTATTTTGGTCATTTGAACGCGTAACAAAGCGCTCGTATCATGACCGTGAAGGTCACACGTTTTACTGGTCATTGAGAGCGCGGAGAGCACAGCCGCTTCTCCCGAGGAACGCTGCGGTTCTTCGGATCATCCATTCAAGCTTCAGGGAACAGGGAGACAACGATGCGAATTGGTATGCTGACGGGCGGCGGAGACTGCCCCGGTCTGAACGCGGTTATCCACGCGGTCGTGAAGAAGGGCATCACCCACTACGGAGACGAGTTCGTCGGCTTCCTCGAAGGCTGGCGCGGGGTGCTGGAAAACAAGACGGTTCCGCTGACGCTGGCCAAGGTGGACGGCATCCTGACTGAGGGGGGCACGATCCTGCGTACTTCGCGCACGAACGTCCGCAAGGTCCAGGGCGGGATCGAGAAGTGCGTGGAGGTGCTCAAGGCCAACAAGATTGACGCGCTGATTGCGCTGGGCGGCGACGACACGCAGTCGGTGACCAACGCTCTGATTCAGGCGGGCGTTCCGGGGGTGGGCGTACCCAAGACGATCGACAACGATCTGAACGGCACGGACGTGTGCTTCGGGTTCGACACCGCGGTGATGATCGCGACCGAGGCAGTGGACCGGCTCCACACCACCGCAAAATCGCATGAGCGGGTGATTGTGTGCGAAGTGATGGGCCGGGACGCGGGTTGGATCGCGCTCACGGCGGGAATTGCCGGCGGCGCGCATGTAGTCCTGGTGCCGGAGAAGCCCATTGATCTTGACCACGTCTGCGCGATCCTCAGGAAGAACTACGAGGGTGAAAAGAAGTACGGCATTGTGGTTGTGGCGGAAGGCGCGAAGCTGCCGGAGATCGGCGGCCAGGCGACCAAAGGGACGAAGGTTGACTCCTTCGGTCACGCGCAACTGAGCGGCATCGGCGAGCATCTTGCGCAGGAGATCGAGAAGAAGACGGGCTTCGAGACGCGCTCGGTCAACCTCGGGCACACGCAGCGCGGGGGTACGCCGACGGCCTACGATCGGATGCTCGCGACTCGCTATGGTCTGGCAGCGATCGATCTGGTGCACCAGGGCAAGTTTGGGCGGCTGGTTGTGCTGCACGGGACGAAGATTGAGGACATTCCGCTGGCGGAGGCGATCTCGAAGAACCGCACCCTGGATGAGAGCTTCCTGTCCATCATCAGTTCCATGGAACCAAAGGTTTAATCTGAAGGCCCCATCCAATTCATCCCGAATGGGTTGACTGGGGTGGGGTTCCCATTCCAATACCCCTCCAAATCGGCATTTCTTTCCGGCTCCGGACTATGGTACAAAGAGCGTGCCTCACTGCTCTGGAGGATTCCGTGAAAGCCTCGCTCGACCAGCCCGAGATCCGTGAAGTCATGGACATTCGCCAGGCCGCTCACTACCTCGGTATCAGCGCCGATAGTCTTTATCGCTACGCCTCCACTGGATTCATTCCCGCCTTCCGGCTCGGCAATCGCTGGCGTTTCCGCAAATCGCGTCTCGATGAATGGATGGATCGCCGTTCGGGCGTCGAAGAAGAAGCCGCGACTCCCAAGCTGGTCGCCTCGCGCAAGAAGCCGGTCCGCTCGACGCGGGTGGTAAGCCGTTCGGTGCGCACCGGCTCGTAAGCCTGTCATCGCATTACTCAGTTTAAGCCTCAGACCCCGACGGGAGGCGCCTTAGTCGCTTTGGGCGCCGTTGATGGCCGCGGCCGAGGCGAGGTCCTGCGTCACGGGCAAGGCGTGATCGAGGAGGCGGCAGGTGAATTTCTTTCGTTCGAGGACGGAACAGGTGCGTTGGGCCTCCTCGCGACTGAGGTGGTCAAAGCGGGCGCGATAGTGGCGGCCGCGGAGGCGGACGACCAGCGGATGTCCGCGGAGGAGGGAAGTGGGCGCGCTCCTGCGTGCACTACGCAGGACGAGGCGGACCGCAGTTTGGGATGGGAAGTTGCCGCCCACTTCGATGATCCAGTCGCGGCTGCTCGATACCGAGGAATCTGCGGCGGCGGTTTTGACCAGTTCCGCCACTGCGTCGGCGCGATGAGCGGGCTCAGACGGAGTGGCGTGAGTGGCTAAAAGAGTGGGGACGGAAGGGGAGCCGAAGCCTCGGTTCATGAGCGCGACCATCTGGGCGTCACGTGCACCGGCGCTGACGCCGCCGAGCACGACCCCGACGAGGCGCCGATCGTTGCGGATGGCCGAGGTGACGATGTTATATCCGGAGGCGCTGACGTAGCCGGTCTTCAAGCCGTCGACGCCGTCGCATTCATCCAGCAGATGGTCGTGGCCGTAGACGATGTTGTGGTGGAAGCGGAAGCAGCGCACTCCGAAGAAGTGGTAGTACTGCGGGAACGTATGGATGAGGGCGACGGCGAGAGTGGCCATATCGCGGGCGGTAGTCCATTGCCTGGCGTTGGGCAAGCCGGAGGCGTTGTAGAAGGTTGTGCGGGTCATGCCCAGGACCCGAGCCTCCTGATTCATCATGCGGGCGAAGCGAGCCTCGCTGCCGCCGAGGAATTCGCCGAGGGCCACGGCGGCGTCGTTGGCCGAGCGGGTGGTGATGCCGAGAATGGCGTCGCGCACGGTAATGCTGCCGCCCGGTCGCAGCCAGAGCTTGGTTGGCTGCTGGCGTGCCGCATGGCGCGAGACATGCATACGGGTGTCGAGGCTGAGGCCACCCTTCTGCAGGTGCTGAAAGGTGATGTACAGGGTCATCAGTTTGGTGAGAGAGGCCGGATGGGCACGGCGCTCGGGGTGGAAAGCCTCAAGAACCCGGCCGGATCCGGCATCGACGAGGATCCAGGCATGTACGACCCCGGCGGGAGTCCTGTGAAAAGCCAGGGCGGGTCGCGCACAACAGACCAGAGCCGCGCAAACGAGAAGCAGCCAGGCGGCTGTGGGCAGTGCGGCTCGTAATGGGAAATTCCGATCGCCGTACATGGGCCCGGTCAGCTGCCAACACTTCATTCTTTACTCACGCTCCAGCGTGCAACTTACCACCATGAGCTGTGAGTTTGAAGGTCGCGGGCAGGGGACACCCATTTAGTGTTTTGGTTCGGGATGCGATGGCTGGGGGGCTGGAGGGGGAAAGAGGTGGATCGGCAGCGGGAGGCTGATGCCGCCGATCCAGGGTGAGGTGAAAGTGTGAATCCCAAGCGTCGGTGCGACTAGTCGATAGGGCGTTCGGTCAGAGTACGGAGGATGCTTTCGACGGTGTCCGACATGGCAATGGGAATATAGCGGAAGCGCTGTTCCTTCTGATCGCGCGCATAGATCTCCATAGAGTTTTCGTGAAACTGGAAGGAGACAACGGGTTGCTCGGGGCGCAGGCGCGGACGGCGCGAGCGGGAGACGATGAATGACCAGATGGACTGGCCGGCGCGTAGTTTGCGGTCGTAGCCGGCGCGGCGGAGTTCGGCGATAAAGGGGAGCACGAGGGTGCGCGGAGGGAAGCGCGAGCCTTCGTAGACACCTTCCATCTGATCCCAGCTCTCGATGAATTCGCCTTCAACGGGATTGCCTTTCTCGTAGAAGTCAGCGAGGCGACCGATGTCGAGCCAGGGAAACTCTTTGCGCAGCGTGGAGGGTGAGGTGTTGTCGGCCAGCCAGCGGGAGAGGACCGCGCCGAGGGAGACATTGTCTTTGACCTGGAAGCGGAACAGTTCGCATGCGTCCCAGTGAAAGACGGCTTCAGGGGACTGATGGCGGGAGACGAAGTGGATGTGTGCGGAGCGGGCCGGCGTGCGCAGCCAGAGATGAGAGACGCCGGAAGGAGTGACGTTGAGGTCGTTGCGCGCCGCGGCTGCGAGAGCCGGGTGCGAGGCGAGGGTTTCATCGCGGATGGTCTGAAGGGTGCGCTTTTCCCAGTCGACGAAGCGGAAGCGCTCGTACATCTGAGAGAGCGGCGCTCCGTCGAGCCAGGTCCAGACGGCCTCGATAGTGTCCGATTGGGTTGAGGTGTGGGCGGTAGCGACTTTTTTAGTTTCAGCCTCGAAGAAGGTGAGGTATTCGGGGCCTCCGACTTCGAAGCACCCCACCCAGCAGGAGCGGGAACCGCGCTGGGCGGAACATCTCCACTGAACACCACCACCAGTAATTGCAATTCGGGCCTGTTCCGAGATGGGAGAAAAACGGGCGATCAGCCCGTCATAAAGGTCTTGCGCGTACTTTTGTTCGTTTCGTTCCATTGGTGTTTTTCCACAGGGGAGTTCAGTGTATCGAAAGTTATCGAATGTCAATCACGAAAGGGTGTTAATCGGGGATGGCGGCATCCACGTGGTAACCATAACGAGGCTAGAAGCCGGAAGCCGGGAGCGGGGAGCCTGAGCGTGGAGCACGGAGTGGTTTGCTGCGAAGAGAGGAGGGTGGGGAAGCTGCGAAGAGCAGCGCCAGGCAAGGGCGCAACGCACATCCGCACACGCGGGGGGGACCAAAGAAGAGAGGCCGGAATGCGATTACGACAAGGGGGGCTGGGGGGCGAGGTTGGACGGGAGAAGAATCGCCACTGCGGCTAGTGACATCGGCGCGGATGGTTGAAGCTGTATCGGACTCCAGGCTGCGCCCGGTCACCTTGGTATTCCCACCTTACGGGAAGGAGTATCCATGCTCTGGTTACCTGCGTTGTAGGCGCAGGCGGGTCGCGATGCAGGCACTGGGAAGTGCGAAGGGGCGAGAATCCTTGCGGACTCTCGCCCCTTCTGTCCGAATTTACGAAGATCCGGCGTTCGGCTACCGGATCACAGCTCGCACTCCGGGACTGCTGGGGAACAGCGGTTTTGAGGCCGCGGCCCCGAACATCCTGGAGTTCCATTGCTGGGAGAACTTCCCGCTCTCTGACGGCATCGGTTGCCCGAAAACCGTAAGCGCCGTTACCGGCGACCGTTGACCAGTGCTGGCCTGCTCTCTTCTTAAGGAAGATTTCTCTCCCCGTTGATCAGGATTATGGCACGCGATGCTTCGCGTTCGCGGGGATTTTTTGTGTGCAAATCGAAGGTGGGATGTGGAAATGGAGGAGCGGAAATTTCGTCGATTTTCGAGCCGAAGACGCGCTGGTTGCGCGAATTATCTTCCGAGTGCGGCGCATCATTACGATAGGTGGGGAGGTTTTCGCCGTGAAAGCAACGAAGGACGCATCGGAACAGCAGGCGCTGAAGTTGAAGGCGGCGCAGCGCGCGCTGGAACTGGTAGAGCCGGGCATGACGGTTGGCCTTGGATCGGGCTCGACGGCATCGCTGTGGGTGCGGCTGCTGGGGGAGCGGGTGCGCGATGAGGGGCTGAAGATTCGCGCGGTCGCCAGTTCGGAAGAGAGCGAGCATCTTGGGCGCAGCTATGGGATTCCGATTATCACGTTCGACGAGTGCAGGCGTCTGGATCTGACTGTGGATGGGGCGGACGAGATTGCTCCGGGATTGGCGCTGATTAAAGGGGGTGGCGGCAAGCTGCTGCGGGAGAAGATTGTGGCCAGCGCGAGCGAGCGGTTCGTGATCGTCGCCGATGAGTCGAAGGTGGTGGAGGTGCTGGGGAAGGGACCGCTGCCGGTGGAAACGATCATGATGGCGGCGCCGCTGGTGAAGCGAAAGCTGCTGGATCTGGGGTTCGACGTTCGTCTGCGCGTGAACGGAGAGGGCACTCCTTATGTGACGGATGAGGGGAACCTGCTGTTCGACTGTTCAGGGATCAGGATGGAGGACCCGGAGCGACTGGCTGCGATTCTGGATCGCACGGTTGGGGTGGTGGAGCACGGGCTGTTTCTCCACTTTGCGAATCTCGCGGTGATTGGGACGGACGGCGGAGTGGTGGAGCGGACTCGGTAGAGTGCCAGCGGCGCCGAATCGGCGATTCCCGATGGGGCAGCATTGCGGCAGGCTGCTATTTTAGAGGGGTCGTTTGGAAGGACCTGCCCCGCGTCTGAGTGCTGGCCGGTCTTTCAGAAAGCTGGCGCAGAACCCGCTCTATGAGTCGATCTTTCTATAATCGCTTTCTTCTGTTTATATCCGGACTGGGCGGCCTTCTCTACGGCATCGATGTGGGGATCATCGCGGCGGCGCTGCTGTATCTGGGCAAGACGGTCGATCTGTCGCTGAGTCAGACTTCGGTGATTGTTGCCGCGGTGCTGGGCGGCAGCATGGTGGCGTCGCCGGTGGCGGGATTTCTGGCCGAGGGGTTTGGGCGCAAACGCATGATGGTGGTCAGCGGACTAATGTTTGTGGTCAGCGTGGGGATCATCGTGCTTTCGCAGGGATTCGCCTCGCTGCTGGTGGGGAGGTTGCTGCAGGGGATGAGCGGCGGGGTGATTGCGGTGGTGGTTCCGCTGTATCTGGCGGAGTGCCTGGCGCCGGCGACGCGCGGGCGCGGCACGGCTATTTTTCAGCTGATGCTGACGTTCGGGATCGTGGTGGCGGCGATGGTGGGCTGGTATTTTGCGCGGCAGGCGGAGTTCACGATCGCGCATGCGGCGGGCAATGCGGCGTTGATCCGCGCGGCGGAGAGTCATGCATGGCGCAGCATGTTCCTGGCGGTGATCTATCCGGGGGCGCTGTTCTTTGTGGGCGTCTTCTTTCTGAGCGAATCGCCACGCTGGCTGCGACGCAGGGGTAGAACCGAAGCGGCGATGAAGGCGCTGCTTCGGTCGCTGCCGGAGGAGGAAGCGGCGCACGAACTGGAAGAAATGAACGCTGTGATGGCAGGAACCGAAGGGGCGGGGGAGTCCGCGCCGCGTGATTCTCTGCTGCAGCGGAAATATGTTCTGCCGTTCGTACTGGCGTGTATTGTGCTGGCCGCAAACCAGACCACCGGCATCAATTCGGTGCTGCAGTTTCTGGTGGTGATTCTGAAGCAGGCGGGGTTGTCGGTTTCGCACGCGACCCAGGGCGATGTGGGAGTGAAGGTGCTGAATTTCGCGATGACCCTTGTGGCGCTGCCGCTGATCGATCGGAAGGGGCGGCGGTTTCTTCTTCGCCTGGGAACGGGTGGAGTGGTGGTGGCGCTGCTTGCAGCGGCGGGGTTGTTCTGGGGAGTGGAACGTCAGCGCGTCGACGTGAGGGCGCAAATTACGGGCGCCGAAACGCACAACACGATTGCGCTGCCGCTCGACCGGCTGACGCATGCAGAGCGGCCGATGGCGCTCTTCGTGCTTTACTCCTACGGGAAGGGAAGCCGGGTTGCGACGGTGACGTCGAACGACACGAATCCGGTGCTGGAGATCAGTCCCGATCCAGCAGAGGCAGGAGCGCCGCTCACTTTGCAGAAGGCGCTGCTCGGTCCGGTTCCTGGAGGCGCGACGAGCGGTCTGATCACGCTGTGCATGGGATTGTTTATCGCAGCCTATGCGGTGGGACCGGGCGTGGTGGTGTGGCTGGTGCTGTCAGAGCTGATGCCGTCGCGCATTCGCTCGGCGGGGATGGGGATTGCGCTGCTGCTGAATCAGGGAGTGTCGACGGGGATTGCGGCGCTGTTCCTGCCGGTGGTGGGCAACTTCGGATATGCGGCGATGTTCATCTTCTGGGCGGTTTGCACCTTCCTGTACTTCCTGATCGCGACATTTCTGATTCCGGAGACGAAGGGCAAGACGCTGGAGGAGATCGAGATGCATTTCGCGGGAGGGGCGCGAGGGTCGTCGGCCGTGACCGGAGGGTGAGGACGATGTGGCGATGACGAATCGTGCAGAAGGGTCGGCTGCGCAACTGATTCGCCCGCTGCGTTCGCGGCTGCGGCGGCTTTTGCAGGAACTGGTGCGAACGAACAGCGTGGCTGTTCTGAGCGGGGGCGATGAGACTCCGGCGCAGCAGGTGCTGGCGGCGTTCTTTCGGGAGCAGGGGATTCGGCCGGAGCTGTACGACACGGCCTTCATTTTGAAATCGCGATTTCCGCAGGTGAGGCGGTCGAAATCGTACGCGGGGCGGAAGAATCTCAGCGTTCGCATCGCTGGAACGGGGCGCGGTAAAAGCCTGCTGCTGAACGGGCACATCGATACGGTTCCTGCCGGGAATGGCGCGTGGACGCGATCGCCATGGTCGGGCCGTATCTCCGGCGGACGCGTGGAGGGCCTGGGATCCTTCGACATGAAAGGCGGGCTGGTCGCGAATGCGGCTGTGGTCTGCGCGCTGAAGAGGGCGAAGCTGCGTCCGGGCGGGGACATTCTCTTCGAGTCGGTGGTGGATGAAGAGTGGGGCGGTGGCGGCGGCACCATCGCGGCGCGGCTGCGTGGAGACACCGCGGATGCCTGCGTGATTCCCGAGGGAACGCAGCTGGAGATTTATCGGGCGACGCGCGGGGGATTCGTGGTGGACCTGATCTCGGAGGCGGGGGATCCTGCAGCGTATTTTTCGAGCGGGGAGGTGGTGAGTCCTGCGATTCCGCTGGGACGCCTGCTGGGCTGGGTGGAGAGGCTGGCGCGCCAGCGGGCTCGAGTGAAGGCGCGGGGGGCTTACGGCGGGTTTGGGGATCCGGCGCCGGTTCAGGTGCTGGCGGTGGAGGCGAACAGCTGCGATCCGCAGGTGGCGCTGAGTGTCCCGGGGCGGGGAACGGTGCGGGTTTATATGCAGTTTCTGCCGGCGGAAGATGTTGACCAGGTCGTTGCGGAGACGAAGGCGGATCTGGAGGTTTTTTGCGCGCGCGATGCATTTTTCAGGAAATGGCCGGTGCGGTGGGCGCCGCTGATTGGTGGGCCGCTGTACGGACACGAGGTTGCGCCGCATCATGCGTGGTTGCGCTGCATGGAACAAAGCGCGGCTTCGGTGCTGGGGAAGCCCGCCGTGACGACGGGTGCACCTTATCCCTGCGACGCGGGGCTGATCCATCGCGATTTCGGGATCCCGACGCTGCTTTTTGGTCCTTGCGGAGCTGGGGCGCACAATCCGGATGAGTATGTCGATTTCGAATCGGTGATGCGGACGGCTGAGGTGCTGCTGACGGCGGCGCTGGCGTGGAGCGGGGCTTAGATCGCGGGCTTCGGGAAGCGATCGCAGTGGGGTTGCGGCTCAGAACTGGAGCCGTAACGCGAACTGCATTTGCCGGGGAGTTCCGGTTCCGACGGGGCCGGGATTCACGGTGCCGATGATCTGGCCGAAGGTGGCTGAGGAAAAATCGGTGAGGGGCTGGCCGTATTGCGCGCGGTTGAAAAGGTTGAAGAATTCGGTGCGGAACTGCAGTTCGGTGCGTTCGGAAACGGGGATGTGTTTGGCGAATCCGAGATCGGTTTGCCAGAGATTGGGACCGCGGGCCAAATTGCGCGGGGCGGTTCCATAGCCGGAGCCGGAGACCAGCGTGAAGGCTGCGGGATTGAACCAGTTGCGGATGGCCTGGCCGCCCGATGGTGTGAGGGAGACGCCGGGGACGCGATCGGGGCGCTGGCTGGTGGTGTAGCCAGTGGCGACGGAGGTGCTGGAGCGGTCCTCGGTAATGTTGATGGGGAGACCCGAGCGGGCTGTGGCCAGGGTGGTGACACTCCAGTGGCCGAGGACGCTTGTGGCGATTCCATGCTGGGAGAGGAGAGCCTTCCCGGGACCAAAGGGGAGGTCGTAGACGGCGTTGGTGGTGAGGACATGGCGGACGTCGAAGTCACCGGACGCGCGCTCGCAGGCCATGCAGGCCGGGTTCTGGGGAAAGTCGGAATCGCCGCCACCGGCCGAGTCCTGATCGATTTCGTGGGAGAAGACGTAGTTGGCGGAGAGGAGCAGAGAGCGGGTGAAGCTGCGCTGCAGGCTGGCAACGAATGCCTGGTAGGAACTGTTGTTGCGATTGCCGCGGTACTCGACCTGGCCGAAGGCGGCGTTGGGGCGCAGGCCAGTGGTTGGGTCGATCAGGTTCAGGTATGAGGTGGTGAGCAGGTCAGCGCCTTTGCTGCCAGCGTAGGACAGAGTCCCAACCAGATCGCGGGGCAGGGCTTGCTGGACGGAGAGACCCCACTGGCTGACGTACATGTCTTTGCGATTGCGGTCCATGTCGCGAGGAGAAACGGTACCGGGACCGTTGAGAAAAGGAATTACCGGCCAGGAGAGGGCAGGAGTGCTTTTTGCGCTGAAGGAGTAACGTCCTACTTCGTTATTGATGGGGAGATTCTGATCGTCTAACTGACCGTCGCCATGATAGAGGCCGAAGCCGGCGCGAAGGATAGTTTTGGAGGCCAATGCTGCGGGAGCCCAGGCGATGGAGGTGCGGGGATCGATGTCGAGCAGATTCGGATTGCCGAAACTGGCTCCCGCGCCACAGAAGCCCTGAGGACCGCAGGTTGCGAAGTCGAAGGGGATGGCTTTGCCGTGGACCTCGTGGAAGATGTTGTAGAAGCTGTAGCGCGCGCCGAGGTTGAGGGTCAGGTTGGGGCGCAGCTTCCACTCGTCTTCCGCATAGGAATAGACCTCGGTTTTGCGCAGCCCGTTGACAGGAAGGTCGGCGGCGTAGGAGGCAGAACTGACCTGATTGGCCAGGAGGCTGGAGACCGAGGAGAAGGATACGGTGCCGGAGGGGGTGTTTCCCTGGTTGAGTTGAATGCGGCGAACCTCAAGTCCGAGCTTCAGGATGTGGTTGCCGCGAACGATGGTGAGGTTATCGATCCAGGAGAATGAGTTGCCGACGCCGAGTTTGAACTGGTTATTGGCGAGGGTAGTGAAGCCGGAGATGGAGACGGCGAAGGGCAGTCCGAGAGTGTTTTGGTTCGTCGTATAGACATTGCCCCGATTGAAGCCGAATTTCAGTTCGTTGACCAGGTGCGGGGAGAAGAGGTGCATTGATTCGAGTTCGCCATTCAGCGGGCGGGAAGCGATCTGCTGTTTGTCGTTGAGATAGGTGCCACCCTGAGCGAGGGGAACGTTGCTGACGGCGGCGTCGAAATTGAAGCGCAGATAGGCAGAGTCAGCCGGTGTGAAGTGATGGTCGAGGCGCAGCATCGCTGAGTCTTCGTGGTCCAGCTGACGGCCGGAGCCGACGAACTCGGCGATCTGCGTGCTGCCCGCGACGGGGAGGGTTGCTTCAGGGTAGGCATGGAGAATGGGAACGAGGGCAGGATTGGAGGCGGCGATCTGGGTTCGGAGGGCGCCGGTCGGGACAAAGCCAGGCAGGGTTTGGCCGAGAGTCTGGCGGAGTCCTTCGTAGGCGGAATAGACGAAGGTGCGGTCGCGGACGATGGGAGCACCGAGGTTGGCGCCGAACTGGTTGAGACGAAAGGTGGGCTTGTGGGCGTTGAGAGTGTCGATGGGCTCGCGGGCGTCGAAGATGTCGTTGCGAAGAAACTCAAAGAGGCTGCCATGCATTGTGTTGGAGCCGGTTTTCGAGACGACGGCGACCTGACCGCCGGGGGTGCTTCCGTTTTCGGCGGTGAAGAGCATGGTATCGATGCGGAATTCCTGGATGGCGTCGACGGGAATGGCGAGGCGGACGAAGGACTGCTGGGCCTGATTGACGATGTTGGTGGCGTCGATGCCGTCGTAGGTGAAGTTATTGTCGTCGAGGCCGCGGCCGGCGAAGCGAATGCTGCGCTGGGTGCTGCCGCCGGTGTCTACGGCGCCGGGGACGAGGGACGTGAGGGTGGACCAGTTTCTGCCGTTGAGAGGAAGGTCTTTGAATTGGCGCGGCTCGATGCGGGCGCCGAGGGCGGCGGTCGTCTCATCCATCTGCGAGGTTTGCGCAGAGACATTGACCTGCTGGCGGACGCCTGCGACGTGGAGAGTGATGTCGAGGGTGCGTGTGTGTCCTACCGTTTGTTCGAGCCCATCGATGGCGAGCGGCTGAAACCCGTTTGCAGAACATGCGATCCGATAGAGGCCGACCGGCAGCTCCGGGATGTCGTAGGCGCCGCTGGAAGAGGCCACCGTGTTGCGAACGACGCCGGTTGCGATTTGAGTAGCCGTGATGTGGGCGCCGGGAATGCGTCGACCGGTGCTGTCGAGAACGGTTCCGGTGAGTCCGGCGCGGTCAATCTGCGCAGAGCAGCCGAACGAGATGAGAAAGAGAAGCAGACTAAAAGCGAAGGGGCGTGCGCAACGATTCTCCATTGAGAATCCCATCCTGAAGATGAAATGTGAGGCCTTTGTTAAACGGACCGTTTTGGAGCACCGCTGTCGGGGACAGGATATATCCGGCAGGATCGGTTTCTGTCTGGCGTGCGCAGAGTTGTCCAACTGCGACCGGCCGGTTCGATCCAGTCCAAACCGGCCTGTCGTCAGCCTAACCTGATCCGTGTGGCCGTTTTGCGCTCCTTGGTTTTCATCGCTACACGGAGGTAACGCGTCGGTCCACGCATTCGAGAGGGGGCCGGCACGGGCCATCAGTTTCGAGACGGTTTGGGTGCAGTCAGGCCGGCCTTGTGGGCGAGAGAATCCCGGAACTGCTTCAGTAGCTTGGCGCGGTTTTGGCGTAGATCCAGTCCGGTGGGTGCGGCAGGATAGAGCCGATTGCCCATGAGACCTTTCCAGAGAACTCGGTTGAAGACGCCGCCGTCGACCTGGTCGGCATCGTTGAAATCCATACCTTTGGTGACGCGCGCCCAGTAAGCGGCGTTAGGGGTGGGGTTGTTACAGGGCAGCGCGGGGCCGGGCAGCGGAAGACTGGTGCAGTAGAGGATCGCGGAGGGAGCGGCGGTAAAGGTCCAGGGGGCGGCCGATGGGTTGAAGACGTCGGACATGGGTGTGGCGAGCGCATCGTTGAGGTTCATCGGCGGGAGGCCGAGGACTTCTTCCATGGTGCGAATGAAGTCGATGGTGTCGTAGGCGGTGGAGACGACTCCATTTTTGACCCAGGCGCCGGCTACAAAAGCCGTGGTGCGGTGGGAGTCGACATGGTCGCCGCCATCCTGCGAATCGTCTTCGACGACGAAGATCAGGGTGTTGTTCTTATAGATGGGACTGTTAGCGATCTTTTGAACGAGTAAGCCGACAGCGTAATCGTTATCGGCGACATCGCGGTCCGGAGTATTGACGCCATCGATGGCGGTGGCGAAGTTTCCGGTGTGGTCGTGCATGAAGCGCACCAGGGTCAGATTCGGCAGGCCGCCGGTGGCGTAGTTGGCATCGAAGTCCCGCTCCCACTCCTTGAACCGGTAATAGTCGGGGAAGGAGGGATCAAAGCCGCGGAAGTAAGGATCGGTATAGGGACTGAGCGAGACGCTGGACGAGGGGGCGACGACAGTTTTGGTCGAAAAGGGATCGTGCGCGAGGGGGGTCTGGCAACGGGGCTCGTTATAGCAGTTGGTATCGATGAAGAAGCCATAGCTGCGGACGGTAAGACCGGCACGGAGCGCGTTGTCCCACAGGTATCCGGTGTTTATCTCGTCGTCCGGTCCGTCAGGGGCGGCGACGTCCGTTTGTCCTGGCAGCAGATCCTCACCGTCCTGGGCATCGGGGCTGAGCGCGCCACCGGGCATGAGAGGGTCGGAGGCCTGGCGTTGGGCGAGGCTGGGCAGGGCAACGTTGACGTTGCGATTGAGCCCCTCCGAGTCGAGGCTGAGTCCTCGTTGCGCGTAATTGACGGGGAACTGATGTTCGATGACATCGGGGGCGCGGGCCGAGGTACTCCAGGGCCAGCCATCGTTGCTGGTTTCGGCGCTGGCGCGGAAGTTATCGAGGGTGACGAAGGTCTGGGCAAGCATGTGCTCGTTGGGGGTGATCGACTGTCCGAACATGGCCAGGGACGGATCGCCGTTGCCGCGGCCGAGATCGCCGAGAATCTGGTCGTAGGTTCGGTTTTCCTTGAGGATGTAGATGACATGCTGGACGCCTTGCTGGACGGCGGCGAGGACGGGACTGGTGGTGGAGGTGCTGGTGAAGCGGTTGTTGGCCTCCACATCGCCGGTGAGTTGTGCAAGCTGGGCGATGGCGCCGGCAACCGGGAAGCTCAGCAGACCGGCCTTTGTAAGTTGGGGGTTGTACTCATT
This sequence comes from uncultured Acidobacteriaceae bacterium, assembly GCA_963796895.1. Lineage (GTDB taxonomy): Bacteria > Acidobacteriota > Terriglobia > Terriglobales > Acidobacteriaceae > Palsa-343. The sequence goes on along the minus strand of CAWCNN010000004.1, from coordinate 78,075 downwards.
GGCCGGCATGCAGGTGGGATATCCCTGGGGTCCGTAGACATAGCACCAGTCGGGATTGGCGCCGGTGGGCGATTTTGAATTGACGACATAGGCCCAGCTGCCATCGGTGCTGAAGCTGACCGAATTGGGATACCAGCCGGTAGGAATGAGACCGGTGACGTGGTCCCCGGTATGGGTTGGGCTCAGCGGCACTACGGCAATGTCGTTGAGATTGCCGTTGGTCACGAAGAGCTGGGTCTCATCGGGGGAAAGGGTCACGCTGTTGGTGTTGGCGCCGGTGTATTGGGTGAGGGAAGCGGTCGCGAGGTCGGACGGAGGAGCGATGACCGGGATGGTTTCGACGACCGTGTTGAGGCTGGCGGGCCCGTTCTGGCCTGGGACGCCTTTATCGTGCGGGTCGATGTCGATGACGTCGACGGTGTCCGACTCATCTTCGGCGACATAGAGGAGCGTGTTCGCCTTGTTCAGCGTCATCTTGTTGGGCTGGCCTTTGACGTGAATGCGCGCTGTGACGGAGGGGCTGAGGGTGATGAAGCAGTTGGGGCCGGAGGTGCCGTGGCCGCAGAGTTCGCCCAGGTTCACCACATCGATTTCGCGGTCGCGCAGACTCGAGACATAGGCGGTTGCACCAGGGCCGCTGTTGCCGGCAATCACGACCCAGAACGGATATTCGCCGCCAGGCGTTCCGGGAGAGGGCGACGAGGCAGCCTTGCCAGGGCGAAGATCGAGTTCGGTTCCCTGCAGCAGTCCCTGTGCGCCCTGCGCCGATGCTGCGGCGGCGACCCATTGATCCATCCAGATACTCAGGCCACCGGTGAAGACGGTGATGGAGTCGTTGTAGTAATTGGCGACGATGAGGGTTTGGCCGTCGTTGGAAATGGCCAGCCCTGCAGCCATGGGAGCAACGTAGACGGCGCTGTTGACAGAGGCAAACTTGTCGTTGGGTACAGGAAGCCCGTTGCCGGAAGGATGGCCCGCGACTACGGTGTTCGGGGGCTGGCCGAGGTCCAGTTCGGCCACAGCCTTCCAGGTTCCATCGCCCTGCTGCTGGACGATGTGGATATTGTCGCCGTTGTTGGGAAGTGTGTAGGGGATGGGGTCGGTTCCGAAGGGGGCATCGCCCATGCCGCCGGAGACATAGAACGCATGGTTGCCCGGCACAGGATCCCAGACGATGCCGTGATAGGCGTTGGGGACGGGAATCGCCTGTTTAAAGATGGGCGACTGCCCCGTGATGTCGAAAACAAAGATGTACTCGGTTGAGTAGAGCGGGTCGAAGATGGGGAACGGCCCTTGAAAGACGCGGTTGAATCCACTGGTAAGAACCAGCAGCGTCGTGTTATCCGGGCTGACCGAGGTGCTGACCGCCTGCCCCGCCATCCACTCCACCGGGGCAACTTTGGGGTTGAAGGAATCGGTCACGGTTATACCGGTGTCGAGAAACTGGAAATTGGAGCCCGGTACCGCGAGGGGCGTAATGGTCTGGGCCAGATTGGGAACGGCCTGCAGCGTGTTATAGATCGTAATGGTCAGAGGCGCGGTGGTGCTGCCTGCCGCATTGGAGACCGTGACGGTGTAGGTGGCGGTGGTGGGTGGGGGAGGGTTAATCTTCGAGGACACGGCAGCGGGGGTGCCGGTGATCTTGCCGGTATTCCGGTCCATGGTGAGGCCGGGGGGAAGATCGGGGCTCACGCTCCAGGTGCTGTTCGATGCGATGGTGGAATTGGTAACCGGAGCGTCCGGAGTAATCTGAGTTCCGACAGCATATACCGGCGCAGGGGAGCTGTAAGCCAGCCCGGCCGGGGATACGTTTGCCGCGTTGACGGTGAGGGTAAAGGTGGCCGTGGTGCTGCCGGACGAATTGGAAGCCGTGACCGTATAGGGAGTCTGGACGACGGCCACCTGCGGTACTCCGCTAATGACGCCCGTGCCATTGTCGCCGAGTGTGACCGCCGAGCCGCTCAGCCGGAGACCGAGCGGGAGAGCGGGAGAAATGCTGTAGGCCGGAACCGGAACCCCGGACGGATCGACATAACTAATGGGCGTGCCGCCGGTGCTGGTGGGATAGTTTTCCGGGATGGGCACGTCGATGGTGTAGACGGCATTGCCGGGGCTGTAAGCCAAACCCTCTGGAGCGAGAAGTGGCGGGAGCGCGGCGGAGTTCACGGTGATGGACAGAGGCGCGATTGCGCTGCCGCCGGAATTCGCCGCGGTTACGGTGTAAAGGGTCGCGGGCGACACCGCCGTCGGGTCGCCGGCAATCACGCCTGTCGTGGCGCTCAGGGTGAGACCCGCTGGAAGCGTGGGTGTCACTCTGTAGGAAACGACGGAGCCGCCGGTGTTGATGGGATCGTTCGGGGTGATCGGGGTTCCGACGACATAGGTTGCCGTGCCCGCAGCGTAACTGAAGTTCGCAGGCGCCTGATCATTGACCGTGATGGACAAACTGGCGGAGGTGCTGCCGCCGGAGCCGGTTGCCGTCACCGTGTAAGTGGCCGCCGGTGCCACCACCGTGGGGGTTCCGCTCACGATGCCGGTGGACGTACTCAGGGAGAGGCCTGTGGGGAGGGCGGGGGTCACGCTCCACGAGGTGACGGCTCCGCCTGCGCTGGCGGGGGTGTCCGGCGCGATGGCTACGCCTCGGATGTAGATCGGCGCGGCGGCTGTATAGGTCAGCGCGGTGGGCGCAACGGGTGAATTGCCGCCGCCACCGCTGCCGGAACAACCGCCAAGGAGAAGAGATACCGCCGTCAGGGCAATGCCCGCACCGCGCGTGACTTGCATGCACACTCCTGTTGCCGCCGTCGCCGGACGGGTGTGTATCGGCCCTGGCGACTCCTCCATGACAGGGAGTGCTGGGTCAGTTGAAGGATCGCAGGTCAACGCGGTGACGTTGAGTCCGCCGCGGCTTCATTCCAAACCGAAGTAACGCAGGCCGTTGGCAACGCGCAGCGGCCGGTGCTTTCTGCGCGACGCCGTTGCCAGAGTTGCATGTGTTTTGCGGTGCTTACAGGCTGGAAGCGACGGGATGCATTCCGAAAGTGCTGAGAAATGCCGGGATGGAACTGAGTTCCATTTTGGGAATCGGCCGCCGTTCGCCGGATCAATTCATGGCGCGGCGGTCGGTTTCACGGCTGAACTGCCGATAGAAGAGCTGATGAATGCCTCTATTCGACTACCGCTGCTTTGTGGCTTTGCTCTTTCCCTTGTCGTCGGCTGCGGCCAGTCGCCCCGCGCAACGGCCGTCAATCCACCGCCATTGCCGGCCGCCAACATCAACCTGATCTTCGTGGTGAGCCCGGACCTGAACTACCAGGCGGCCGGCGATGTGCAGCAGGACACCGCAAACCTGACCCCGCAGGGGCTGCAGCGATCGCTCCTGATGGCCCCATTTCTACAACAGAGTGTCCTGGGAAATAACAACGTCACGGCCATCTACGCGCTGGAGCCGATGACCCATCTGCAGACAGTCAGGGGCTATCCGGATATGGCGGGGCTGGAAACCATTCAGCAGTTCGATATGCTCAACCAGGTCACTACCACCAGCGGCGGCACAGGGACGGTTGCAACCCCCGGCCAGAACTTTCCCATCAACGTGTCGTACGCGCCGGGTTCCGTGCCCGCAGGCGTGGCCATGCCTTCGCCTGCATTCCCGTGCCCGAACTGTCAGGGCATCGACTTCAACGATCTCGACGGCGACAACGAAACACTTCTCAGCGGCCTCGTCAATGCTGATGTTCCGGGTTACTACGTCTTCTCGGCGCCGTGGGAGCCGGTTAGCGCTATGCTGGCGAAGTTCAATACCTTCCGCCGCTATAACCTGACCCTGCCTGCCGACTATCAAAGCCCCAATATGATTGAGGCCATTTCGATCGATCCGTCGGGCAACGCCACCCTGGTCACCTACAACAGCAATGTAATTCCCCCGGCGACCTATCCCGTCTTGTCGTCCGGGCCTTTAGTGCCGACGGCTTGTCAGGTAGCGCCTTTCTCGATCCCGGCCAACGGTGGTCCTCTCACCGGCGCGCCCGCGAACATCAATACCAATGAGACCGTTTACTTCATCCGCCACGCCAATGCGCATCCTACCGCCACCTTCTCCGACGGCAACTACGTTGCAGCGGGGCAATGGCGCGCGCTCGATATGGTCAACGCATTGAAGGGCAAAGTCAATCCCAGCCATGTCTATTCGATGGACCCCGCTCAGGTCACCAATGGATCGTTCAGCGCGTCCGATCAATCCTACTGGTCGCACAACACACTCGCGCTCACAGCGCAGCCGTATGCGATCGCCAGAAATCTCCCTTTCACTCTCGTATCCAGCTTTCTGCTGACCGACACGAACGGTCCTCAGGAAACCAGCACTTATTTTTTTCAGAATGGCGAGTTTTCTAACCAGACCATTCTCGTCGCGTGGGAGCACAGCAATATCCCGATGATCGTGCAGCAATTGCTGGCGAGTTATGGAAGCACGGCGCTGGTGCCGGGCTGGGGCAGCACCGACTACGATTCAGTCTGGACGGTAAAACTGGACGCGACGGGCAACCTGACCGTCGATAACTCGCTGTGCGAAGGGATCGACTCCACCCTGCTTCCGAAACTTGCACCTCAATTCTGACTTTCGCCCGCGAGAGCCTCCCACCAGACCTGAACGGAGATCCGATATGCCGCACGTTTCTCGCCGTACCTTTCTTGAACTGGCCAGCGCCGCTCTGATCTCCGGATGCAGCGGAGGCGGGAACTCCATCATGGACGGCAACATTCCCCTACTGGCCTTCTCCGATATTCATTTCAATCCGTTCTGTGCCAACGATCCGAAGGTGTTTCAGGCGCTGGATGCCGCCGATGCAAGCCAGTGGCAGGGAATCTTTGAGTCGGCGGGAATGATGGCGGCGTCGATTGCGGGAACCGATACCAACTACCCGCTACTGAAACTGGCTCTGGCCAGCGTGGAGCAGAATATCGGGGCAAGCCGGGTAGCGATTTATACCGGCGACTTACTTGGGCATAACATAGCCAGCTTATATCAGACGTCTTCGGGGAGCGGCGATCCGGCGCGAATGATGGCCTTTACCGATAAGACGGCGACCTTCGTGATGCAGCAGATTCGTGCCGCAGTGGGAAGCGTTCCGGTGTTGTTCGCCGTCGGCAACTGCGATTCGTACAGCGGTTATGGCCCCGACAGCAGCTTTCTGGCCAACAATGCAGAGAACTTCTATACGACGATGCTGAGCGGAGCCGCGAGCCGAACGGACTTCATGAGCACCTTCACAGCGGCCGGCAACTATGCGGTCGAGCTCTTTGGCGGGGCGGTGATGGCGATCGGTCTGAACACGATTCTCTGCTCCCCCTATGTTCCCGGAGATAATTCGGCCGCGGTTGGAGCGCAGTTTACGTGGCTGGATACAAAGCTTGCGGCGGCGCAGGCTGCGGGCCAGAAGGTGTGGATCGTGATGCATGTGCCGGTGGGGGGATTTTTAGGCGCCACAGCGGCGCATGTCGACAGCAGCGGGCACATTTCGAACGCTGCGATGATGTGGGTCGAGTGGTATCAGGATTCTTTCCTGCAGATTATCGGTAAGTATCCCGGCGTCATCGTGATGTCGATGGCGGGTCACACTCATATGGACGAATACCGGATCATGCTGCCCGGCTACGCTCTGGAGATCGCACCGGGGATCAGCCCGGTCTTTGCCAACGATCCGGCATACAAGCGGTTTGCGCTGGATCTGAATACATTCGTACCGGGCGATTACGACGCGGTGCGGTACAGTCTCGGTCTCGCCAGGCCCCCCAGCCAGTTCGAGAACTATTACACGTTCACGCAGGCCTACGGCGCGCAGGATTATTCGGCGGGGTCGCTGCAAAAACTGTTTGCCGAACTGGCGTCGGATCCGGCGAAGGAAGCCTTGTTTCGGCGGTATTACTATTCAGGCAACACCGCGGGCAATAGCATTACGAATGCGACGTGGCCGGTGTACTGGGGCGGTGTGGGCAACGTGTCGGAGCGGGGAATTGTCTCCGCCGTGAATTTGTATTGAGCTCGCTTTGCATTTGAGGCTGCATGCACGAGGGCGAGGGCGGTTGGTTCTGCGCGTTCGCGCGGCGGTGGGGTTGTATCGGGGGATGCAAACCTCGGCGCAGACGGTGAGGATCGTCGAGACCGGTCCGACCTGGAGGGTGGAGCGGCACCGATCGGAGGGGGAATTCCTGGAGAGCCGAGGCGTGAGGGGTTTGCCGGGTGATTCTGTGTAATCGAACTCCAGAGCACTCCAGCAGGGGTCGTGACAGTAGAGGTCTCGACCGTAAATGGATTTTTTTTGAAGGGTATTTGGTAGGCACGAGGAGACTCGAACTCCTGACCTCTACCGTGTCAAGGTAGCGCTCTAACCAACTGAGCTACGCGCCTACGTCTGGCGGGAACTGCCTGACGCCATGATAGCAGGGCGGGGTGGGCCACGGGGTGGCCGGTGCGAGGAGGACTTCGGTCCGCCTGTGCGCTGCTGCCGGTGTGTTCGCAGGAAGGTATGGTTGGGCGTGGGCAATTTGCGGCCGCTGCGTTACCATGATTTCTTCCTTCACTGCGGCGTTCGCGCGCGGCGGCTGCGGGCCCAGTCAACGATGCGATGAACGATCTCAGGGCGACTCCCAATCTGCTGACTTTCCTGCGGCTGTGCATCGTGCCGTTTCTGGTGCTGGCAGTTCTGGATCGGCGTTTTGAGCTGGCGTTTTTCCTGTTTGTTCTGGCAGGGGTGACCGATGCGCTGGACGGGCTGCTGGCCCGATGGCTGCATCAGCGCACGCTGCTGGGGCAGTATCTGGATCCGGTGGTGGACAAGCTGCTGCTGAGCACCTTGTTCCTGGTTCTGCACCATGAGGCGCTGATCTCGAGGCGGGTGACGGTGCTGGTTTTTGCGCGTGATTTGGGAATCATGGTCGTGGCTGCGATTCTGTTTGCGACCACGTCCATCCGGAACTTCAAGCCGAGCCCACTGGGGAAGGCCAACACGGTGGCGCAGATTCTGGCTGTGGCGGCGGTGATGCTGGCCGAGTTCTACCAGCCGGGGTGGGTGATGCATCTGCGCTCCTGGGCGCTGATGGCGACGGTGATTCTGACGCTGCTCTCTGGGTTCCACTATGCGTGGCGGGTGGTGCGGCAGATCGGATCACCGGGCGTTGCCGGGTAGAGCGAACTTATCACGCGAGACGACCGAGGCGAGCTCAGGATGTGGGACGCGACTCGTGCTGCGAGCAGCCGAGCCGCTTGCTCTGCGCGGAGAGTTCCGCCGGATCGGTGATGGAGCGGCCGGAAAGGGAGCGCTGGAGGTGGATCAGCTCGGGGAAATCGTAATGGGTGCAGAGGGTCATCTCCCAGGTATCGCCGGTGCGTCGGCTGATGGCGTAGCGGCGCAGGGTTTCGTCGGGGCCAGGAGATGTGCTCTCGCGAATCAGGATGAAGCTGTAGAAGCCGGGGGTGAACGCGCGGCCGAGGTCCATGCTGTTGAGCTCGATATGCGTGTCGTTGAGATCGATGTTGTCGTGGCGGGCAACGAGGACGGCGATCTGATGCGCCTGGCGCGGGGTGATGGGATGGGCGGATGCGCTGACACGATGCGCAAAGATAAAGCCGGAATGAGCAGGACGAGGGCAGCAGGGAAAGGGAAAACCTGCGATGCATAGTTCCAGTGTGATGGGTTTGTACCGCGGGATGCAATACAACTCACGATGAATCCACAGCGGCCGGGCCGATAGAATGTGCGGGTGGCGAAGAGAGCGTATTTCGATGAAGAGGCGCTGCGGTTCCTGCGCGGCCTGAAGCGGAACAACAAGCGCGAGTGGTTTGAGGCGCGGCGCGCGATCTACGAGGAAAAGCTGAAGGCTCCGATGCTGGCGCTGATCGAGCGGCTGACGGAAGGCATGGCGGGATATGCGCCGGCGCACATGCGGCCGGCAGGGAAGTGCATGTTCCGGATCTATCGGGACACGCGATTTTCTTCGGACAAGTCGCCGTACAAGACTCATCTGGGAGCGTGGTGGGCACGCAGCGGGCTGGAGAAGACCTCCGGCGGCGGCTACTACATGCACGTGGGCGCGGAGGAGCTTGTCATCGCGGCGGGCGTGTACATGCCGGAGAAGAATCAGCTGCTGTCAATCCGAAGGCGATTGCTGGAGCATCACGGGGAGTGGAAGAAGCTGATCGAAGACAGGAAGCTGCTGCGGTTTTTTCAGGTGCACGATCCGATGGCGCTGACGCGGCCGCCGAAAGGGTTTCCGGCGGAGCATCCGGCGATGGAGTGGATCAAGTGGCGGCAATGGGGAGTGACGGCGCATCTGCCGGCAGAGAAGGCGCTGCAGGCAGGATCGGCGGAGGAGATCGAAAAGCGGTTTAGGATGGCCGCGCCGCTGGTAGATTTTCTGAACGCACCGCTGGTGCGAGCGGAGCGGCCGCGTCCGGTATGGGCAGGCGGGCGACTGCACGGATGAAGCGCGTTGCCTCGGGGGTCCGCGCGAAGGACTAGACTCCACGGCGAGAAGCAAGGACGGGGGCGGGAGTGACTGCGGACACGCGCCAATTGCGGGTTTGAGCGCCTGCGGGCTCGAAAATCGGGTAAAAAAGGGTGCATTTTCCAGAGAAAAACCAGGAAAAACCGCAAAAAACCTGTGGAAACGCGGGTTTTGCCATTGACAAACGCTTCTGAAAGCCGCAAGGTTAACGGCGGCAGGTTCTTTCGGAGCCGCATCAATACTGGCTTCGGCACAGGTTGGGAGCGAAGTAACTCCGGCGACCTCGAAGAAAAAACAAGGAGGAAGACTCAATGGCAGCAACAATGACCAAGACCGCGCTGGTACGCCAGATGGCGGAGAAACTGGAACTCACGAACAAGCAGGCGGCGGCGTTTCTGGATCTGTTGGCGGAAACGGCGATCAAGGAGACCAAGAAGAGCGGCGTGTTCATCATTCCCGGACTGGGCCGGTTGGTGAAGGCAGAGCGGAAGGCGCGCATGGGCCGCAACCCGCAGACGGGCGAGCAGATCAAGATCAAGGCGAAGACGGTGGTGAAGTTCCGCGTGGCGAAGTCGGCAAAGGACTCGATCGCGCCGCCGAAGAAGTAGTTTCGGGCTCAGTTTTTGTGTTGAAGAGACAGGGGGCGGAGGAATCCGCTCCCTGTTGTTTTGGGCGCGATCCTGGTTCTGGCATGGTGCTTCTGTAGGATGGGGCGGTGACGTTACTGACGATTGACGATCTGACGATTCGGTTTGGCGCGACGGAGGCGGTGCGAGGGTTGTCGCTCGAGATTGCGTCGGGGGAGTCGCTGGGGCTGGTGGGGGAATCGGGATCGGGGAAATCGGCGACGGCGCTGGCGATTCTGCGGCTGCTGGATCCGGCGGCGGTGGTGAACGGAAGGATCGAATTTGACGGACGCGATCTGATGGAGCTCGATGCGGAGGCGATACGGCAGCTGCGCGGGCGAGAGATGGCGATGATCTTTCAGGAGCCGATGACGGCTCTGAATCCGGTGATGCCGGTAGGGGAGCAGATTGCGGAGGCGGTGCGGGTGCATCAGCGCGGGCTGCCGCGGCGGCAGGTACGGGAAAAGGTGCTGGAGGCGATGAGCGCGGTGGCTCTGCCGGATCCGGCGGGAAGATATGGCGATTATCCGCACCAGTTTTCGGGCGGACAGCGGCAGAGGATTCTGATCGCGATGGCGATTGCGAACCGGCCGCGGTTGCTGATTGCCGATGAGCCGACCACAGCGCTGGATGTGACGGTACAGGTGCAGATTCTGGAGTTGCTGGCCGGCCTGCGCGAAAGGTTCGGGCTGGCGATGCTGTTTATCTCGCACGATCTGGCGGTGGTGTCGCAGGTGGCGGATCGGGTGGCGGTGATGCGGAACGGGTTGTTGCTGGAGGAGGCGCCGCGCGCCACGATTTTCAGGGAGCCGCTGCACGCATATACGCGCAGCCTGCTGGGTGCGGTACCGACGATGCGGACGAAGGTGGGGGAGCGGCTGGCCCAGGTGGCTTCCGGTGCCGGCGATGAGGGTGTCGACGGGGCGAGTATTCCGTTGCGCGAAGTGGCCCCCGGGCACTGGGCGCGCGTTGTCAATCGCCCGTAGGGTGCAGCGCCGGAATCTTGAAAATACGCGACAATCGAGGGTTGCATCGAATAAAGTGATAAACGGCCCTGTCTGCCGTTGCCTCAGAAGTGAAGCACCGGGTTCGCTGGCGGCCGCAAGTCCCGCGGGATCCTGCATGCGCGCGCTGCTTCTTTCCGATATTCACGCCAACCTCGAGGCTCTCGAAGCAGTGATGGCGGCTGCTCCGGCGCACGACGTGGTGTGGAACCTTGGCGACGTGGTCGGTTACGGCGCAAATCCCAACGAAGTGATTGAAGAGACGCGGCGGCTGGGCACGGTGTTTGTGCGCGGGAACCACGATCGCGTGTGCAGCGGATTGGGCGGGATCGAGGAGTTTAATCCTGTTGCGCAGCGGGCGGCGCGCTGGACGGAGTGCACGCTGACGGGCGAGCACCGGGAATGGCTGCGGCAGATGGCGGTGGGCCCGATTGCGCCGGATGGTCCGTACGTGCGGTGCGTCCATGGATCGCCGGCCGATGAAGACGACTATGTGCTGACGGTGCGCGACGCGTGGCCGGCGCTGCAGGCGACCGATGCGCGGATCACATTCTTCGGCCACACGCATGTGCAGGGTGGATTTGCGACGAACGGCGATGAGTGGTTCCGGCTGATGCCGGCCTATGCGCATAGCCATGGACATCATGGGCCGGATCGCGATGGGGCCGACGAGTTCGAGTTGGAGTTGCGCAGTGGGGCGCGGTACCTGTTGAATCCAGGATCGGTGGGACAGCCGAGAGATGGAGACTGGCGGGCAGCCTTCGCGCTTTACGATGACGCGCGCATGGTGGTGACGTGGTACCGGGTTCCGTACAACCTGAAAGAGGCGCAGGAGCGGATTGTGCAGGCGGGTCTGCCGGACCGGCTGGCGGCGCGACTGAAAGACGGGCGCTGAGCTTCGTCGTCTAATCCTTTTCCGTTTCCCTTCTCTAAAACAGAACTTGCCGGGGCACGAGCGATGCGTGCGCACCCGGTACAATCCGAGAACCGGGGGCGGATGGCGGGCTTCCTGGGGAGGAGAGAACGTGGGGACAGTGATCCCTTTATCGGATGCGTCGCGGCGGCCGCGCTCGTGGCCAGGGGCGACGGCGCTGATCATTGCCGTGAACGCGCTGGTGTTCTTCGAGGAATTGGCAGGCGGGAACGCGTTTGTGGCGCGCTGGGCCGCGGTCCCGGCTGCTATTTCAACCGGTGACAACTGGGTGACGATTTTCACGGCGATGTTCATGCACGGCGGGTGGATGCACATCATCGGCAACATGGTGTTCCTGTGGGCGTTCGGGCCGGAGATGGAAGACGCGATGGGACACGTCCGGTATGTGGTGTTCTATCTGCTGGGGGGAGTGATCGCGATGCTGGCGCAGGTGGCGGCCGCTCCGACGTCGATGGTGCCTTGTATTGGGGCGAGCGGCGCGATTGCGGCGGTGATGGGCGCGTTTATCGTGACGTATCCGCGCGACCAGATCAAGTCTTTGCTGATCATCCTGATCTTTGTGCGCATCACGTTTATACCGGCGGCGCTGCTGATCGGCATCTGGTTTCTGATCCAGCTGTTTCATGCGGGCGCGGTGGCAAATGTGCAGACGGGTGGAGTGGCGTATCTGGCGCACGTCGGCGGGTTTGTGTTTGGGGCGGCGACGGCGAGGTTGTGGAGGCAGAAGCCGGTGTGGGGACGATAGGGAACAGGGAGTAGGGAGCAGGAAGCAGGAATAGCGAAAGGCCCGAGACTCAGTTGAGGCTCGGGCCTTTTTTGTGGGTGCCTGGTTTGGGTTAGTCCGCGGCGGGCTTTTTGCCGGAGGACAGGGTGACGGCGGGGATGTTCTGATCGCGGACTAACTTATTGAAGTTCGCGATGCCGGTGGTTTCGAGTTGGTGGAGCTGATCGAGCTGGGTTTGCAACTGGCCGGAGAGCTGGTCGTAAACCTCATAGGATTGCGCGGTAGGAGCAACGTCGGTGTCTTCGACGGTGTTCTCCACCGCGGCGAGTTTGTTGTTCAGCTTGATGGGGAAGTTGAGCGCGTCTTCGCCCGCCTTCAGCTTGGTCTGGTAGATGGCCTCCTCGATCGTGGAGAGCTGATCGGTAAGATCCTTCGCGCTCTTCTTCACCTGATCGTTGGAACTGGTGAGGAAGGGCTTGAGCTGGTCCTTCGCGGCACGGATATCGATGACGCTCTGGTTGGCTTGCGAGACGCGGTCGCGCAGTTTGAGCGCGAAATCGAGCTGCTTCTGGAAGTCCTCGGGTGTGGTGGGTGCGCGGGGATCTTTGACGACGGTGAAGTTCTGCGAGTAGGTTTTGCCGCCGACGATGAGGTCGACTTTGTACTCGCCGGGATTGGCTATGGGGCCGCGCAGGGAGCCGTCCCACATGAGCAGGCCGGGGAATCCTGTTGCGTCCTCGTAGCGGAGGTTCCAGACATAGCGGTTGAGGCCGGCTTTAGTGGAGGGCGGCGGCGGTTTGCGCGGACCGAAGTCCTCGTCTTCGACGCCGCTGTCCTTTGGAGGCTTGCTGGAGATTTCGCGGACGAGCTTGCCGTCGGCGGTGAGGATGCGGATCTTCAGATCGCCTTCGGGCTTGTCTTTGAGGAAGTAGTAGATGACGGCGCCGGTGGGCGGATTGGCGCCCGCATCGGCAGCGGGACGGCCGAAGCCGCCTCCACCGTCGATGCGAATGGTCGTCTTCACGGGGAAGAGGACGACGTCGGAGGTGCGCTGGAAGTGTGCGGGGTTGAGGGCGCGGACGACCGGCATGTCGTCGAGGACATAGAAGCCTCGGCCCTGGGTGGCGAGCACCATGTCGTCCCACTGTTTTTGGAACGTGATGTCGGTGACGGGAACGGCGGGCAGGTTGAGCTGGAAGGGAAGCCAGTGGTCGCCGTCATCGTAGGAGATGTAGAGGTGCGACTCGGTGCCGGCGAAGACGAGACCCTTCTGGTTGGGATCGGGACGGATGGTGCGGGTAAAGTCGTCGTCGGGGATGCCGTTGACGATCTTCGTCCACGACTTGCCGTAGTCGATCGTCTTATAGAGGAAGGGGTGGAAGTCGTCGGAGAGGTACATGGTCGCTGCAACGTAAGCGGTGCCGGGATCGAAGGGCGATGCGGCGATGCAGTTGATGCGGATCCACTGCGGCATGTCTTTGGGCGTGACGTTCTGCCAGGTTTTGCCGTCATTCTGGGTGATATGGATGAGGCCGTCATCGGAGCCGACCCAGATGACGCCGGCTTTCACGGGCGACTCATCGACGGTGAAGATGGTGTCGTAGTACTCGACAGCGGTGTTGTCTTTGGTGATCGGTCCGCCGGAGGGGCCCTGTTTGGACTTGTCGTTGCGGGTCAGGTCGGGGCTCATGACGGTCCAGTGCTGGCCTTCGTCGGTGGTGGCGAGCAGGACGTTGGCTCCGGCATAGAGCTTGTGCGGATCGTGGGGCGAGAAGACCAGCGGGAAGCTCCACTGGAAGCGGTACTTCATGGCTTCGACGCCGTAGCCCATGGGGTTGTCGGGCCAGGCGTTGATGTCGCGCTCCGAGCCGGTGACGCGGTCGTAGCGGGTGAGCAGGCCATCGTACGAGCCGGCGTAGACGTAGCGTGAGTTGGTGGGATCGGCGACCACCCAGCCGCTCTCGCCACCGCCCACGTCATGCCAGTCGCTGGTGGTGATGGAGCCATCGTTGCCGCGGCTCAGGGTGGCGACGGTGGTATTGTCCTGCTGCGCGCCGTAGATGTGGTAGGGGAAGTCGTTGTCGACCGAGACGCGGTAGAACTGGCCGGTGGGCTGATTGTCTTCGGTGCTCCAGCTCGTGCCTCCGTCGAAGCTGATCTGGGCGCCGCCGTCGGAGGATTCGATGAAGCGGTTGGGGTCTTCGGGGGCAATCCACATGTCGTGATTGTCACCGTGCTGGTTACGAATAGTGGTGAAGGTCTTGCCGCCGTCGGTGGACTTGAACAGGGCGGTGTTGACAGCGTAGACGGTGTTCTCGTCTTTGGGATCGGCGAAGACCTGGGAGTAGTACCAGGCGCGCTGCTTGATGGCGTTCTCGCCGTTTTCCTTGTGCCAGGTTTTGCCGGCGTCGTCGGAGCGGTAGATGCCGCCGTCCTGCGCCTCGATCAGAGCCCATACGCGCTCGGAGTTGACGGGCGATACGGTGAGGCCGATGCGGCCCAGTACGCCTTTGGGCAGGCCCTGGTTGTGGGTGAGGTCGGTCCAGGTGTCACCGCCATCGGTGGACTTCCAGATGCCGGTGTCCGGGCCTCCGCTCTCAAAGGTCCACGGATGACGGACCACCTGCCAGAAGCTGGCGTAGAGGACACGGGAATTGTTGGGGTCCATGGCGAGGTCGATGGCGCCGGCGTTGTCGGATTTGAAGAGGACTTTCTGCCAGGTCTTGCCGCCGTCTTTGGAGCGGAAGACGCCGCGCTCCGGATTGGGGCCGGCCATGTGGCCGAGGGCGGCGACGTAGACGAGGTTGGGGTCACGCGGATCGATGCGGATCTGGCCGATCTGCTGGGTGTCTTCGAGGCCGACGTGGGTCCAGGTCTTGCCCGCGTCCATGGATTTGTAAACGCCGTCGCCGTGTGAAGCATTGCCGCGGATGGCGCTTTCGCCGGTGCCGACGTAGATGACGTTGTGGTCGGAGTCAGCGACGGCGATGGAGCCGATGGAGCCGAAGTTGATCTTGCCGTCGGTGATGGGGTGCCAGGTGTGGCCGCCGTCCACGGTTTTGAAGACGCCGCCGCCGGTGCCGCCGAAGTAGTAGACCAGCGGTTCGCCAGGCACGCCGCAGACGGCGTCGACGCGGCCGCCGCGGAAGGGGCCGATCTGGCGCAGGGTGAGGGCTTCGAATCCGGCAGCAGGGCCGCTGTCCTGGAATTTAGCGAGCGGCTCAGACTGCTGCTGGGCGGAGACGAGCGGGGCACCGAGGAGGAGGACGGCGGCCAGGGGGGAGACACATCGAAAGGCTGGAGAGTATTTGCGGAGCAACGTAAACACGAGATCGAACTCCCTTCGGAAGAGAAGTGCGGAAATACAGAATCTGGGAACTTCTGAGGACCTACTCAGAAAAACGGAACGGAGTGTCAGGAAGACGCAGGAAAAAGAGCAAAAGAATCAGAGAGCCAGCCGGGGCAAGGGCAGACGAGCGACAGAGCCCGCCGGAATTCGGAACAAAAGGAAAAGGAAGGATACACGAGCCGAGGGGCGAAGGCATCTCGACGGGGCGGCGGGCGTGCTAGAGTGATGCGACCGGCATGATGGGGCTTACGTTACTCGATCTGTGTTCGTACCTGGGTCTGGGAGCGGTGGGGTTCGCGACTCTCAACCTGCTCATCGGCATGCTGATGTCCCTGCGGTACAGTCCGGTGCGGAACTGGCCGCATCGGCGCATCAATGTGTTTGCACTGCACCAGTGGACGGCGTACATGGCAGTGGCGCTGACGCTGACGCATCCGCTGGTGCTGTTGTTTGTGAAGAGCCCGCACTTTGGCGTGTACGACATCGTATGGCCGGTGGACTCGCCGCTGCAGCCGCTGGTGAATCTGACCGGTGCGGTTGCGCTCTACGTGCTGGTGCTGGTGTTTATGTCGTCGCTGCTGCGGACGCAGATCGGGCGGCCGGTGTGGCGGAATCTGCACTATCTGGTGTTTCCGGCGGCGGTGCTGGTGTTCATCCACAGCATCCTGACCGATCCAAACCTGAAGGATGGGCACCCGGACCTGCTGGATGGGGGGAAGGTGTTCGTCGAGATCGCGACGCTGGTGAGCGTAGTGGCGGTGGGGGTGCGGTGGTGGATGCGAGGACGGGGTCTGCGGACCGCTGTGCGCGCCCAGGGACAGGGCGAATTGCGAGATCGGGCGGCACGGGGTGTTCCCGCGGAGTAGCATGGAAGCAGCGGTTCAGTATTTTCTTCTCGCCTTCAGCCACCCGGATTCCGCTCCAGACGAGCAACGTTCAGGCAGTCAACGGAACCACGGGAGCGGCTATGAGCCTCATCAGGAAATCCGACGTAAAGAACCACCTTTCCACGCGAACGGGCGATAGTACAGTTCCGGCTCAGCCGTTGATCCATGCCGATCCCACGGGTTACTCGGAAGACAGCAGCCAGGAGGCCGCGGTTCTGACCGTGTCGATGCCTGCCGTCGAGGCTGCAGCGATCGTGGAGAAGCCGAAGGCATGAATCCGCGTTCAATGTTCGTCCGCAGCGGATGCGTGCTGCCGGGCGGTTTCAGGCTGCAGCAGGAGCGATTCAATCTGGGCTGGATGGTGGCGGGCGACATTTCGTCCGCAGGGCTGGATGCGACGCTGCGCCGTTCGGGGTGGCACTTCCAGTCGTCCTTCTTTCACTGTTCGCGGCTGGGGCTCGGCAAGACGGAGGCATCGGCCGTATCGCACGCGACAACGCGGGCGTTGGGCCACATCGCCGAGAAATTCAATGTGGCCGAGGTGGATCAGGTGCGGGTATCCAGTTATCCCGGCTTTAGCGTGGCGCGGGTGACCGCCCACGCTCGACAGATCGCTCGCATGGGCTAATGGGCGCCGCTTCGTCCTTCTGCGAGCCGGTTGGCTGCGTCATCCGTTTTCTACGCGTGCTTTGATGTCCTCCCAGGCTGTCTCGATGAGCCTGGTGATGGATGCGGCATCGCTGGTTGTTCCCGCGAACAGCTTGATGTGGCGCATGAATCTGCCAGTGCCTTGTAACAGGCGGGCGGGATCGGGCAGCGCCGCACCGTGGAAGAATCCCACGTTGACATGCGACGTGAAGACATTGACATAGGCGAAGGGGAAGTCGCCGAGGCAGGCGGTCGGGCAGCCGTCGTGGAGGGTCTCGCGGACTTCGTCGCCGCATTGCCGCATTACCTCGAACCAGTGATGGGCGATGGCTCCCAATGGGCCCTGGTGCCTTTGCATCCAGGCATCGATGGACGGATCGCGCAGGACGGTGCCGTTGAATCGCAGCAGGTTGGTTTTCATGGACGCTTTGGTTCCGGATCTATGGTACGCGCGCCTGTTCCTGCGTTGTGAGCAGGGTTGGTTACTCCGGAGCTGAAAGGCTTGATAGTTTTCGCGGAAGGCAGCGCCCGGCTGGGGATGGCAATTCGTGGTTCTTCCTGCAGGTAGAGCTATGTGGCAATGCTTGGCCTTGTTCTCTCTCGGTGGCCATGGAATCTGCGGTGGCGATCCCCTAGAGTATTTGCACCGTTGGGGAGGGTGCCATGCAGAAGAATCCTGTGACGCGCGTGATTTTGGGCCTGGTGGTTTCGGTTGCTGTGGCGTGGCCGGCGCTGGAGCAGGCGGCAAAGACGTCCTATCCGGCGATGGCTCCGCTGGACCAGTATTTGATGGCGGACGCGAGTGCTGAAATCGCGCTGGCTCGGAGTGCGGCTCCGGCATCGATCGCGGATGGAGCCGAGGTGATGGTGCTGGGGCGGGAGGGGTACACGACGGCGGTGAAGGGCACGAACGGGTTTCTCTGCCTGGTGGAGCGAGGCTGGGGCGCCGGCACCGATGATCCAGGCTTCTGGAATCCGAAAATTCGTGCTCCCCACTGCTTCAATCCGGCGGCGGCCAGGAGCTTTGCGCCGATCTATCTGATGAAGACGAAGCTGGTGCTTGCTGGAAAATCGAAGATGGAGGTTGTGCAGGCGACGAACGCCGCGCTGGACAGGAAGGAGCTGCCGGCGCTGGAGCCGGGTGCGATGGTCTACATGATGTCGAAGCAGCAGTACCTGAGCGACGACGGCAAGAGCTGGCATCCGCACCTGATGTTTTATGTCGCGGGCAACGCGGCGAAGAGCTGGGGAGCCAATCTGCCGGGCTCGCCGGTGATGGCGGCGAATGACCCTGAAGAGCGGGCGACGATCTTCCTCGTCTGGGTGGGGAAGTGGTCGGATGGGACGCCGGCTCCGATGGGACACTGAGTTTCTTTAGTTCATCGACAGCAGAGCGGCCATGGTTTGGACTCCGTCCCAGAGGTTCTGGAGGCGGAGGTTTTCGTTGGCGGCGTGCTGGTTGTCGTCGTAGTTGGCGATGGGGACGGTGATGGTGCGGGTGTGGGCGGCGCGCTCGATGGCTCCGAGGGGGACAGAGCCGCCCATGGTGGGCCAGAGGACTACATCTGCCTGGCCGCGAGCGGTGGCGGCGGACTGAACCGCGGCGATGACTTCTTTAGCGATGGGGAGATCCATGGGGGTGCGGACGGCGTTGTAGCTGGCCGGGTCGCGGATGATCATCGCCACGCGGGGGTGAGTGGTGAGGATCTCCTGCGTTGGCTCCGTGTCCACAACGAAGTAGCCCTGAGAGCGGACGTAGTCGACAACGCGCTGTTGCTGGACGTGCCAGTCTTCGCCGACGACGAGGCGGAGGTCGATGTCGGCGGTCGCGGTGGGCGGGATGACATTGGCGGCGTGGGCTCCGGTGGCTCCAGAGGAGAGGCCGTTGATGTTGAGGGAGGGCTCGTTGAGGAGCGAGAGAAGGTGGCGGGGTGCGTTGTCGGTGCGGCCGAGCCAGAAGGCGCGCATGAGCATGGCGTCGTTGACGGGGGCGCGGGCGAGGGCGGCTTTTTCAGTGGGACTGAGGGGCGCGATGCCGTCGTAGAAGTGTGGGATGAGGACGTGGCCGTTGGAGTCCTTCATGCCGGCGAGGAGCTGGGCGAGCATCATGGCGGGGTTGGGCGCCCAGTTGCCGTAGTGTCCGCTGTGGAGGCCGTGGTGGGGGCCGTAGAGGGTGATGGCGAGGTGGGTGTCGCCACGCGCGCCGAAGACGACGGTCTGCGCGCCGGACTGGTCGACGGGGCCGTCGCAGATGAGGAAGACGTCGCCGTGGACGAGGTCGGAGTTGGCGGTGAGGATCTGTTCGAAGTGCGGGGAGCCGGCTTCTTCTTCTCCTTCCCAGACGAAGCGGATGTTGGCATGGAGCGGGAGTTGCGCGGAGCGGAGGGCGTCGATGGCGGCGAGCTGGGCGAAGATGGCGGCTTTGTCGTCGCCTGCAGAGCGCGCGAAGATGCGGGGTTCACCGTTGACGGTGCGGAGGGTGGGGGTGAAGGGCGTGGGGATGTCCCAGTCCGAGGGAGTGACGGGCTGGCCGTCGTAGTGGGCGTAGAAGACGATGGTGTGGGTGGCGCCTGGGGTATCGATGTGGGCGTAGACGACGGCGGGGGATTTGGTTGGGTCGCCGGGATAGGTAAGGAGCTGCGCTTCGATGTTGCGCTGGTGCAGCTGGTTAAGGAGGTAATCGGCGTTGCGGCGGAGGCCGTCGGGAGTGGCGGCGACGTTGGGAATGGCGAGGAAGTCAGAGAACTGGTGGATGAGCTGGTCGCGATGGGCGGTGGTGAAAGTCTGAGCAGCCCGGGCTGCGGCTTGCGTGGGGGATGATTGGGCCGAGGCGGTGGTCGCGAAGAGGAGTGCGGCGGCGAGGGCGAGGTGCGTGCGGGGCATGGTGATCACTATATTCGGTAAGATTTTCGAGCGGAGGGCGGGATGGCGACGTTGAGCAACGAGGCGGATCGGAAGGAGCTGGTGGAGCGGCTGGGGCGAGTGACGCCGGAGTCGAAGGCGCGGTGGGGACAGTTCGATGCGGCGCGGATGATGTGTCACCTGGGCGATGCGCTGGAGGAGGCGCTGGGTCGGCGCAGTGTGCCGCGGTCGGGTCCGGCGCTGCTGCGGCATTTTCCGATGAAGCATCTGGCGATTCATGTGATCCCGATGCCGAAGGGGGCGAAGGCTCCGCGGGAGCTGCTGGCGGAAACGCCGGGGGATTTCGAGGCGAACCGGCGGCGAGTGCTGGAGGAGATCGAGCGCCTGGCCGGGCAGCAGGAGGGGCCGGGGCCGGAGCATTTTCTATTTGGGCGGATGACGTACGGGCAGTGGAATGCGCTTGCGTGGAAGCACATCGACCATCATCTGCGGCAGTTCGGGAGTTAGCCGGTAGCTCGACGACGGAAGCGAGACCGCGGCCGTAGTGAAGGTGAGTCCACGACGACAGGGGCAGTCGGGAGACCGGCTGCCCCTTTTGTGCGGGTTGACTCAGGGCTGAGGCGGGATGAAGACGGGGGCCTGAGCGACGGGGACGACCTTCCAGTCCGTGAAGGCCAAAACGTAGAGCATGACGATGTTGACCAGAGGCAGAATGAGCAGGAAGCAGAGCCAGGGGGAGAATCCTGCCTTCTTGAAGATGAACCAGAAGGGAACGATGTAGACGGCAATTCCGACCAGGGCGAAGACGCCGAAGAGGCTCATCATGCCCATCATCATGTTCATCGTGTGCTGGTCCATCATGGATCACCTCGGAATGAAGATAACGGTTGGGCGCCAGATTAGCGGACGGCGGGGATGGAGGCAAGCCCCAGGGGCAGGGAGAAGGTCGAAGGGAGAAGGCAGAAGGGAGTAGGCAGAAGAGCAGAGAGCGCCGGTCGAGGTAATGAGGGCGCTTGTCCTGCCTGGCTGCGCGTTGAAGTCGATTCCGAACAAATAGTCGAACACTCGGGTCTGCAGGGGCGTCTTTGCGGATGAAGGGCGAGGAGCCACGGCGGGTGCGACCGGAGGACGAGGCGGAGTTCGCAGGTCTGGTCGAGCGGCAATGGAGGTTTGCCTATCGTGTGGCGTGGGCGGTGCTGCGGAATGCGCATGACGCGGAGGATGCGGCGCAGGAGGCGTTTCTAAAAATCTGGCGAGCGCGGGCGTGGCGGGGGTTGCGGGAGGAGAAGGCTCATGTGGCGCGGGCCAGTTGGAGGGCTGCGGTGGATCGAGTGCGGGACTCGCCGTCCAGGGGGGCGCCGCTTCGCAGCCAGGAAGATGTGAATGCGGACATCGAGGACGTTGCGGATGCGGGGCTGAGCCCGGAGGAAGCGGTCGCGGCTGGAGATTGGGAGGCGGCGGTGCATCGGCTGATCGACAGCTTGCCGGAGGAGTTGCGGCAGGTGCTGGCGATGTCGGTGGAGATGAACTCGCGGGAGATTGCGGACGCGATGGGGATAGCGGAGGGGACGGTACGGACGCGGCTGATGCGGGCGCGGGCAATGCTGCGGGAGAAGATGGCGGTGATGGAGGAGCGACGGTATGCACGGGGATGAGGAGATGGAGTTGGGCAGGGAGAATCGGCTCGACGCGGCGATCGATGGTGCGCTGCGGAATTATGCGGAGCCGGAGGAGATTACGGAGGCGCGGGTGGTGCTGGCTCGGGTCATGGAGCGGGCGCACGCGTCGGAGTCGCAGCGGAAGGCATTGTGGATTTGGGGCGGGTTGGCGGCGGCGGGGTTGGCGGCGATGGTGCTGGTGGGATTGGCTTGGGTGCTACAGGGGCCACGGCGGGCCGAGATTGCGTGGGCTCCGAAGGCTCCTGGGGTGGTGCAGAGTGTCCCGCAGCGGCGCGATGTCGACGGCGCTCGTTGGGTTGAACAGGTGCGGAGACAGGCGATTCCGGCGGAGAACGCAGCGGCTAAAGCCCGCTCCGATTTAAGAAGCGCTTCGGCACCCGTTCGACTCCGCCTCGCTGCGCGAGGGCTCGCTCAGGGCAGGCTTTTGAAGTCGTGCCCTGATACAAAAACGTGTTGGCATGGAGCGCCGCCGGCGTTGCCGAAGATGGCGGTGTTTCCGACGCCGCGGCCGCTGGGTACCCAGGAGAAGGCCCTGGTGGCGTTTGCGCGGCGAGCGCCGCAGGAAGTCAAGAAGGCGGTGATCGAGGATCAGCAACATTGGGACGATCCCATCGTCGTTGCCGACTTGCAGAAGCCGTCCCTGCAATCAGGCAGTCAGCAGGATCAATAACAGGAACAGGAGCCTACTATGAAACCGATCTCTACACTCGTTGTCCTCTTCACGTTGTCTCTGCTGCCGATTGCAGTGCGGGCACAGAATCCTTCGGAGGCGGCGGCCGCGTCACCGCAGCATTTCTACCGGGTGCAGTTTGCGGTGGCTGAACTCGATGGTGCGGGGAAAGTCACCAACACGCGCACCTATGAGGAAACGGTTGCCACTACGGGCAGTGGGCACGCGGTCGGAGATCAGCAGATTAAGACTGGGTCGCGGGTCCCGATCGCCACCGGTTCCTACGGAGCCAACGGGACCGCGGCGAATCTCGCGAATACGCAGTTTCAGTACATCGACCTCGGTGTGAACCTGGATGTGCGCGACGCAACCGAGCACGGCGACAAGCTGGGTTTCCGCCTCAAGGCGGAAGTCAGCAGTGTTGCCCGCCAGACGGAGATCGCCGGTGTAGGGGAGCCGGTCATCCGGCAAAATGTCTGGGATTCGTTGGTTCTGATTCCCATTGGCAAGCCCACGGTCGTCTTTTCGGCAGACGATCTGGACAGCAAAGGGAAGATGCAGGTGGAAGTGACGGCCACGAAAGTGGAGTGAGGGCACTTTCGATCACAGCAAGGGATGAAGTCGTATGGAGGTTTGAAGGGCAGAGGAATTTGCTTCTTGCTGTGGGGTGAACCTGGCCGCTCGGGGGAAAGGGAAAGGCCCTGTTCCGCAGGAACAGGGCCTTTCCCGGTGTTGCGTGTTGCGTTCTGCGCCGGTTAGGTGACCAGCAGGGCGCCCGTCGATTTTTCTTCGCCGTCCTTGGCAACGGGGCGGTAGAAGAGTTGGTTGTTGTCGAGGTAGACCTCAAGGAACGCGGGCCGCTCGGCGATGCCGCCGGCGATCAGGGCTTCCGACAGCGGGTCTTCGACGTAGCGCTGGAGGGCGCGACGGAGCGGACGGGCTCCGTAGCTGCGGTCGATCAGCGTTTTTTCGAGGATCCACTTTTTGGCATCGTCGTTGACGGAGATGGTGATCGCCTTCTGCGCCAGGTTCTGATTGAGCTGCTGTACGAGCAGTTCAAGAATCTGGATCAGGTCGGCATCGGTCAGCGACTGGAAGAGAATGATCTCGTCGATGCGGTTGAGGAACTCGGGGTTGAAAGTGCGCTTCACTTCGTTCTTGACGAGGTCCTCGATCTTCTCCATGACGAGGTCTTCGCGGTCGCTCTGGAAGCCAAGCCCCTGCTTGCGCTGCAGATGGCGAGCGCCGATGTTGGAGGTCATGATGATGATGGTGTTCTTGAAGTCGACGGTGTTGCCGAGGCCGTCAGTGAGCTGACCGTCTTCAAAGACCTGGAGCAGGATGTTGAAGACGTCGGCGTGGGCCTTCTCGATTTCGTCGAGCAGGACGACGGAGTAGGGTGACCGCTTGACGCGCTCGGTGAGCTGGCCGCCTTCCTCGTAGCCGACATATCCCGGAGGGGAACCGATGAGTTTGGAGACAGAGTGCTTCTCCATGAACTCCGACATATCGAAGCGGATGAGGGATTTCTCGCTGCCGAAGAGGAACTGGGCGAGGGTGCGGGCCATTTCGGTTTTGCCGACGCCGGTGGGTCCGAGGAAGAGGAACGAACCGATGGGACGGTTGGGCGATTTGAGTCCGGCGCGCGAGCGGCGGATGGCACGAGCCAGGGCCGAGATGGATTTGTCCTGGGAGATGACGCGCTTGTGCAGCTCCTCTTCGACGCGGAGCAGTTTCTGCGTTTCTTCTTCCTTGATCGAAGTGACGGGAACGCCGGTCCATCGGCTCACAACGTCCTCAATGTCCTCGCGGCCGACGATACCGGCGGTGGAGTCGTCGAGGTGGTACTTGTCGCGGAGGGCGCGGAGGTTGTCGCGTTCCTTGCGCTCTTCGTCGGAGTAGAAGCGGGCCTTCTCGAACTCGTGGTTCGCGATGGCGTTCTCCATGCGGTGGACGATGAACTTGATGCGCTTCTGGACTTCGGTGATCTCCTCGGGCAGGGAGGTCTGGCGCAGTTTCACGCGGGCGCCTGCCTCGTCGATGAGATCGATGGCCTTGTCGGGCAGGAAGCGATCGGAGATGTAGCGGTTGGAGTGGGCGACGGCGAAATTGATGGCTTCGTCGGTGTAGCTGACGGCGTGGAACTTCTCGTAGCGGTCCTTGATGCCGTTGATGATTTTGATGGCGTCTTCTTCGTTGGGCGGCGGCACTTTGACGGCCTGGAAGCGGCGCTCGAGGGAGCGATCTTTTTCGATGGACTTGCGGTATTCGGCCGGGGTGGTGGCGCCGATGCACTGGATTTCGCCGCGGGAGAGGGCGGGCTTGAGGATGTTGGCGGCGTCGAGGGAACCCTCGGCGGAGCCGGCGCCGACCAGAGTGTGGAGCTCGTCGATGAAGATGATGGAATTCTGA
This sequence comes from uncultured Acidobacteriaceae bacterium, assembly GCA_963796895.1. Lineage (GTDB taxonomy): Bacteria > Acidobacteriota > Terriglobia > Terriglobales > Acidobacteriaceae > Palsa-343. Next base: position 53,775 of record CAWCNN010000004.1, on the reverse strand, counting down.
TTCTCCATCAGCTCTTTCATGATGGTCTTGAGGCGCTCTTCGAACTGGCCGCGGTACTTGGTGCCGGCGACGATGAGGGACAGGTCGAGGGCGAGCACGCGCTTGTCGGCGAGGAAGCTGGGGACATCGCCGTCGGAGATGCGCTGGGCGAGTCCTTCGACGATGGCGGTTTTGCCGACGCCGGGCTCGCCGATGAGCACGGGGTTGTTCTTGGTGCGGCGGCAGAGGATCTGGACGACGCGCTCCAGTTCCTGATCGCGGCCGACGAGGGGATCGAGTTGGGAGTCCATGGCGGCCTGGGTGAGGTCGCGGGAGAACTCGGCGAGCAGGGAAGACTCGCGGTTGCGCTGCTGCTGCGGGACCTTTTCCTGGGTAGCGCGGGCGAGCTCTTCGCGGACGGCGAGGAGTTTCAGGCCGCGCTCGTGCAGGATCTCCGAGGCGAAGCATTTCTCTTCGCGCAGGAGGCCGAGGAGCAGATGCTCGGTGCCGATGTGTTTGTGCGAGAGGCGCTCGGCTTCTTCGGCGGCGTAGGCGAGCACGCGCTTGCATTCATTGGAGAGAGGGAGATCGACAGAGGTCGAGACCTTCTCGCGAATGGTGGTGTGCCCTTCAATCTGCTTGCGGATGGATTCAACCGAGGCATGAGAACGAAGGAAGCGATTGGTAAGCGCTTTGTCTTCGCGCAGAAGTCCGAGGAGGAGGTGTTCGGTTTCGATGTATGGAGAGCCGAACTGGCTGGCCTCATATCTTGCGAAGAAGATGACGCGGCGTGCCTTTTCTGTATAGCGTTCGAACATGTTCCCTCTGAGAGGCTCCGTTTGCCCGGAGGGATGCCAGTCGTTGATGCCGGCAAGCCCGAGGGCACTCGGGACTCTTCGTTCTTATGAGCCTCGAAAACGCTGAGGCTCGAACCGCCGCCCATGCCAAGAAACCGGGGCCAATCGCGGGCGGCCCTGAGGCTGGTGCGTTCGTCCGCATCCATCCCACTCTGCGATCGCGCCGTCTCTACCAGTATCCAGCATTCGAGGGCGTTCTCGCTGCTACTACGAACACAACTTCCAACTGTCCGTTGTTAGACGGCCAACGGAGCAACTTCGTTCAGGCGGCCTTTATCGAGCCGTAAAATCCTTGTACAGCGGCGCGCAAGCGCCTGGTTATGGGTGACGATGACCGAGGTGAGGCCGTGTTCATCGTGCAGGCGGCTGATGAGGTTGAAGATCATGTCGGCGGTGACGCTGTCGAGATCGCCGGTGGGCTCGTCAGCAAGCAAAACTTTCGGTTTTGTAATGAGGGCACGAGCGATGGAGACACGCTGCTGTTCACCACCGGAGAGTTCTCCGGCGCGGTGGGTGACACGGTCGCCGAGTTCAACCTGGTTCAACCACTGCTCCGCACTTCTGAGGGCCGAAGCCCTCGACTCACCTCTGGCGAGGAGAGGCATGGCAACATTCTCCAGCGCGGTGAATTCCGGCAGGAGGTAGTGGAACTGCCAGACATAGCCGACCTCTCGGTTGCGAAAGGTGGCAGCCTGTCCGGGAGAGAGCGAGCGCAGCTGAGTTGACGCGCAGTATACGTCGCCCGCCGAAGGGGTATCAAGGGCGCCGAGGATGTGCAAAAGGGTACTTTTTCCGGCGCCGGACTGACCGACGATGGCGAGCATCTCGCCCTGCCGGATGTCGAAGGAGAGTCCGTCAAACAGCGTCAGACGGCCACGGCCTGTGACGTACTCCTTGCGGAGATTTTTGACGCTGACAGCGGTTGGATGATCGACGGGAGCCAGAGGTCGCAATCCCGCTGGAGAGGGTTGGTCCTGCCGTGGTGCGGAGGCGTGCGCCGTATCCATACCTACCTGTATCACTCCGCTACGCAAAAGGGAAGACAGGAGTTACTCCTTTGGATGGCCCCCGGAGAAAAACCGGTACAGGAGTACCGGCGACAGGTCATTACGAAGGAGGGATTGGCGCGAGAAGACGCTTGAGCGGGAGGTAGACGGGGGGATGCGTTTCGCTGTGTCGGATGTTCGCCACTTCATGAGCCTGGGCGGGCGGCCGGTGGCAAAATGCCTGAGCTGTGGACCTTAAAAAAGGCCGGAGCGCGGAGAACTCTCCAGAACGCCGCTGCTCCGGGCTAAGGGTTTATCACAGACGAATGCGAGGGGCGAAAGCCTGCGTTCAGGGCAACCTGTCCGGGTGGAGCTTTTGCTCGGCCATGAGCTGAGCGAACTCGGCGGTGGTGCGGAGTTTGGCGAAGTCGGTGTCCTGCATCAGCTTGTTGGTGTCGTGGAAGCCGTCGTCGAGGGCTTTGCGGAGAAACTCGATAGCCCGGGGTTGGTTGCCGGCTTCGGCGAAGAGTTCGGCGAGGCAGTAGTCCTGGCGGGCACGATCGTGGCTGTCGGTGGGCCCCTGGATGAGTTGGGAGCCATCGGCATCAAAGACATTGGGGTCGAGGCGAAAGGCACGCTGATAGGCTTCGAGGCCGTCGGTGTATTTGCCGCGGGCGAAGTAAGCGGTCCCGAGATTGGCGGCGATGACCGCTGAGCGCGGCATAAGGCGGAGAGCTTTGCGGTAGAGCTTGATGGCCTGTTTATAGCGGCGCTGTACGAAATCCGCCGCGCCGAGGTTGTTCAGGGCCTCGGGGTAGTTGGGGCGGATGAGCAGGGCTTTCTGGTAGTCCTTGCGAGCCTCGTCGAGTGCGAAGAGGTGGTGGTAGGCGATGCCGAGCTTGTTGAGGGTGACGGCGGTGACGGGCGCCTGGCGATAGGCATCGATAGCGGCGAGGTACTGCTGGCGGGCCATGAAGATGTCGCCGCGCTCCTCGGGAGAAATCTCGATGGTCGCAGCGGGACTGGGCGAGGGGTTCTGGGGGAGACTTTCTGCGCGCATCGACCGGCCGGGCGAGAGGACGAGGGTGGCGACGGTCAAAAGGAGGCTGGGGAACAGACCGTGGATTTTCACGGGCGACTCTCCTCGAACTGTGATGCGGAGATTATGGCGCTGGAAGGTGGCCAGTGGCCATAGCCAGTTCCAGAAAATTTGGCATAGCCGGTCGAGGGGTACCCGCCGCGTTTTGGCGGATTTGCTCCCAACCTGAGGAATCCGGCTGGGCGCCTTGTATCCGCTGTCTGATTCTGCAGGACGCACCCACTTGCCCCGTTCCGACCGAAGGGGGCTGCTTAATTCAAAGCAATTGCCTTACGGGCACCCCGTCAGCATCACCAAGCGAGGCGCTCTGCTGAATGTGCCGGTACTGGACCGTGACCGTGGCCACGCGAAAGCCCAGGCGGCGCGAGATACGGATAGCGCCGAGCTCGGCTACGTTGAAGCTCCGCCGCCGTTGTGTGAGGGCGTTGGTAATGGCGCGCAGGACGGCGGTATCGTCGTTCAGGGCCCATCCGGTACTGGAGGCGTCCGAATCGATCCACATGAAGTGCCAGCCCGCGTCGTGCACGGCGCGTGCCAGTTCGATAGGCTCGACATCTTCCACGGCGGTCCATGATTTGACGAATGGAACCTGCCTCAGATTGAGCCCGGCGGGCAGGGGACAGTCTGCACGGAGGAAAAGCGCGCCCGTTCTCAACGCCATCGGGTTCCGGGTTGTGCGGACGGCTCTAATCTCCGGAGCGGACCGGCGAACTCAGTGTTCGCGGCCTCCGGCAGACAGATCGGGGAGAGCGGAAGAGGGGGCACACGGCGTTTCGCGGAGAGAGCGTCTCTTACAACGGATTTGAGGGTGACGCTCATCCAAGCTCCAGTCGTTCGTTTGGTGGTTGAAAGGTGGCTCGTCTGGAGCAGCGCGCGGAAAGCTAAAGGCGAGAATACAAATCCAGCCTGCTTTTTCTAATGTACTTCGAAATGATGCTGCGTTCCGAAGAATCGGAGCGGAACTGAGTCCACCGACACAACATTCCCGACGCTCGGGAACATGAATTGAGGCCTGCGTGGCCAAGTCCCCCCGCCCCGCTTTTCTGCACGCACTGCAGTCCGACGGCTCGGTTTCTGCCATCTGCCGTCGATGTCTGAAAACAATCGCCAACCGGTCCGAGGAAACGGATCTGCAGAAGTCCGAAGAGGTTCACACCTGTGCGGAGTTCAGCCTGCGTGGAATATTTTCCCCGGACGCTACGCGGCGAATCCAGGATTGAATCCGGCGCCGTCGCTGGAGCGCTGCGCTTTGGCGTCGCAGGATGTGGCCTTCCGGACGGCAACCGACCGTAATAGAAGTGTAGAGTCAAAAGCAGAGAGGGCGATTGATCCAGAGGTTCAAAGCGAGCACGCCCGGGCTGCATCCATGGGCAGCCACAGCGGCAGGCTTTGGGTGGATCAGCCGGTATCTGCTGGTCCTGATCGGGGTGTCGCTTCTCACGATGCCGATCACGGAGAGGCTCTGGACCTGGGATCGGTTTTTGCAGGGCGGCCAGGACTTTGAGCTGGGCGCGCTGCTGGTCCTGTCGTTGCTGTGCCTGGTCCTGCTCCTCACGGAGCAATGCCAACAGCGGATCGAATCCGCGTGGTCGCCCGGAGGCAGGGGAGCGCTCCCGTTGAGGGACCGCGTTGCCGCCGAGGTTGGCTGGGCAGGTAATGTTGTGGTTCTCCATCCTGCGGCTGGAATGTATCCGGACGCGGGAGGGAGCGCGTTTCCCCTTCAGATCTGAGGATTCCTGCGTGCATGCATTCGCCGCAGATGGCTCCCGGTGAGCCTTTCGCCGCTCGTTTAGTCATCCCACCGGCCGCATCTCAAAAGTGGAGAGATCATGAAGAAATCCGAAGTTGTTCGTGCGTGGGGTCGAATTCTGGCCGGCCATGCACCGTCGGTTTCCATCGAGATCACGAAGGAATGTCCCTTACGCTGCCCCGGGTGCTATGCCTTCGACGCCGCCCATCTGGGGGGCGAAACCCAGCTGCGTGAGCTCTCCGACTATCGGGGCGACGATCTGGTACAGGGCGTCCTGGCGCTGATCGACGAGCATCGGCCGCTCCATGTCTCGCTGGTGGGCGGGGATCCGATGGTTCGTTACCGCGAACTGGAAGCACTGCTGCCGCAGCTGGAGAGCCGCGGGGTGCATACCCAGATCGTGACCAGCGCCTTCCGGGTGATTCCGGTGGAGTGGATGAAGTACAGGAAGCTGAATGTCGTAGTCTCAATCGATGGCCTGCAGCCGGAGCATGATGCGCGCCGCAAGCCGGCGACCTATGAGCGCATCCTCAAAAACATCACCGGAACGAGAATCACGGTTCACTGCACGATCACGTCGCAGATTGCCGGGCGCTCGGGTTATCTGGACGAGTTTCTCGACTTCTGGAGCCGCCAGCCGGAGGTGGCGAGGGTCTGGTTCAGTCTCTTTACTCCGCAGCGCGGGGCTGCGGACGTGGAGATCCTGACGCCTGCGCAGCGGACTGCGGTGATCACGGAGCTTCGGCGGCTGCGAGTGCAATATCCGAAACTGGACATGGTCGAGGCGCTGATCGAAGAGATTGCGTCGCCCCCGCGCAATCCTGAAGAATGCATTTTCGCGCGAACCACGGGAACCATTTCGGCAGATCTGCGCACCCGGATCACCCCATGTCAGTTTGGCGGGGAACCGGACTGCACCCAATGCGGCTGCATCGCGTCCATGGGACTGGCGGCTGTCGGTCATCACCGGGTGGCCGGCTCCCTGACGGCCGGGCAAATCTTCATGGCCTCGGACCGGTTCGGCAAGAGATGGCGGAACCTCCAGCAAAAGCTGTCCCGCAAACCTGCGACAAGTTCGATGTCTTCTCCGTTCAAGATCCTCTCGCCCTGAGGGTCGCAGAGGAGGCGGATGTCTTCGATCCGAGGATGTTCAACCTGCGCGTGCGTCGATCGGGGGCAATAACTCCTGTGCATGCAGCCGCACACCCTCCGGATCCGACGCGACGGAGGCGGAGATCCAATGGCGCCGCTGTCCGAGGGGCGGCGCAAAAGGTGGTACACTGAAGATCGATCGTCGAATCCGACCTGGTCTACTTGCCTGTTCTGCTATCCCGCTCGACTCGCAATTCACACCAATTGAGTTCAGCGATACATCACCAAACAAAGGAATAGTCATGGAACAGGGAACAGTGAAATGGTTTAACGATGCAAAGGGATTCGGATTTCTGAGCCGCGCGAACGGCGAAGATGTGTTTGTGCATTATTCGGCGATTAAGACCGAAGGATTCCGGTCGCTGCAGGAAGGCCAGGCGGTCCAGTTCGACGTTGTGAAGGGGCCGAAGGGCTGGCAGGCTGAGAACGTTCGAGTCGCCTGATACCAGGAATCGCCGGGGAGAGGGTAGCTCGACCTCTCCCGGGTCTCTCTGGATACCCAGGAGTACCACACCGACGGAAGCAGCGATTCTACTGCTTCGGGCAACTCCGATAACTCACACATGCGCTGAATCCCCTGCCTGCTCCCAGGACCAGGGTTGATGAGTTCAAGTGGATTTTGCTGCGGATGCGTCGACCGCGATGTGCGAGCGACCGAGGCCATACAGCACAGTTCGATCGTAATTCGACGCAGCACACACCGAAGCAACGAAGAGGGCCTTATGGCTGATGATCAGCAACTCACCTGCAGCGACTGCGGGCAGTCATTCACGTTTACCGCAGATGATCAGGAGTTCTTCCGCGAGCGTGGTTTTTCAACGCCGAAGCGGTGCAAAGCGTGCCGCCAGGCGAAGAAATTCGAATCGGGCGGGGGAGGCGGCGGAGGCGGGTACCAGCGCAGTTCGTCGGCGAGCACCAGCGTGATCTGCTCCGGGTGCGGACAACAGACCACAGTTCCTTTCGAGCCCCGCGGGGATCGTCCGGTGTACTGCCAGAACTGCTTTCAGAGTCGGAAAGGCTCGGGAAGCGGCGGCGGTGGTGGCGGCCGGGGTGGCCGACAAGGCTATGGCCGGGGTCGTTAGGACATCGTTGCAGCGGGGACACACCCTCGTTTTCGGAGATGGGGCTCAAAGCCCCAGCTCTTCATGTTCCTCCAAGGAGTTTCCATGAAAAGACCGGTACCGCACGACAAATATTTTCTTAGATCCCTGCATCAGGAAATCGACCTGTACGACCGCAAGCTCGCCTATCTGGAAAAGTTTGTCCAGTTCGCGTCGATGGCCGATCGCAAGGAAGCCGAAAAGAAGCTACAGACGAAGCGAGCGACCCTGGCGGCCACGGCGAAACAACTAGTGGCCGACGGCGTGGAATTCAATCCCTCCGATCTCCCGCGGTCCTTCCGTGCGACGGCAGAAATCCCCGCCGACCTGTAATCGTGGGACGGATGCCGGGGGAGTCCGGGGCCTTCACCCGACTCCCGCTGACGATGGGATTTTCTTCCTGGAGGAAACCATGAAGCTCAATCCCAAAGAGCAGTTCTTTCCTCTGTGCGATCTCCATCATTCTGCGATGCGGCGCGTCATGTTTGAGCAGCCGGCATCGAACGAAACGCAGTCATTTCATCAGTGCGAACGACGGGACTGCAGCCGCATCTTCCGCGATGGCTATGGCTATTCGGATTTTGCGGATGGCCAGTTCGACGCGACGCGCTTTTCTACCCGGCAGTGTCCCACGTGCGGTGGGACCCTCTACCTCGCCGAAGCGGACCGAGTGCTGAAGGTGGAGACGTGGGAGTGTGCCGAGGTGGAGTGCGGCTACAGCGAGAACGGCTTCTCTCCAGCATCGCGGTAGACCGATTTTCGTTCCTTGCGGCGGGCAGGGAACTGGTCTCGCAAACAGAAGCGACAGGTTTTTCCCGAATTTTTCACGCGGGTCTCACACTCGCGATGGGATCCTTCGGCATAGTTACTCATTGACAAGCAACGGTGAAAATTACTATATTGCGGTGCGAATCGTGGTAGCGATTCCACCGTTGCTCTGCGGCGGCCCCGCAAGATTGCGCCAGGGGAGATAAAACAAGAGACACCCCTGTCGAACAGGCCGCACATGTCCTTCCATTGGAAGCTGTGCTGTGCTGCTGTTCGTTTTCCCCAGCATTCGGATTATCTGCTTCAGGTCGTGGTAACGATTCCATCAGCGCCGGCGATGGGCCGGGTATTTGTTTGTCGAAATATGACCGAAGAATCAACAAATTTTCATCTGAGGAGACCGCGCATGTCATTCCGATTGAAGGTCCTGATTGTGATGCTCTCAGCATTGTCGACTTCAGTCTCTCTGCTGCACGCGCAATCGGATAACTCGTCGATATCAGGCACCATCGTCGACACCACGGGAGCCGTCGTACCGCAGGCGACCGTCACGGTGACGAATGAAGCCACCCACGAATCGAGAACTGCCATTTCGAACAACGGTGGCTCCTATACCGTCACCAATCTCCCTCCGGGCTCCTACACCGTTCGCATCGAGGCGAAGGGTTTTGAGACCGTCGTGCAGAGTCACAATCATCTGGAGCCCAGTATTGGCCTTCGCGTCGACGCATCCCTGCATGTGGGGAGCGCGGCGACCACCGTCAGCGTGGTAGCCAATGCCAACGTCATTCAAACGCAGACTGCCGCGGTGGGACAACTGGTGACCCAGCAGCAGGTGCAGTCGATCCAGCTCAACGGCCGCGACCCCATGTATCTGGCGCAGCTGGAGCCGGGAGTGCGCCGCAGTTCCTCGATCTCCAATTTCAATTTCGGACTGGACAACGGCATCAACATCAACGGAGCCAACAACCGGGAAAGCGGCATCACCTGGGACGGCGCTCCGATGGTGCGCAGCCGTGGCAATGGGACCAGCATTGGCGTAGCTGATACCGATTCCACCTCGGAGTTGCAGGTGCTGACGGCAGCGTACCCCGCCGAATACGGCCGCTCCGCAGGCGGCATCATCCGCATTGTTCCCAAGAGCGGTACCAGCGATTTTCACGGCGCAGTGTTTGAGTATCTGCGCAATTCGTTTTTCAATGCGAATACCTGGGCGCGTAAGTCGACGACTACGGATCCGACCATTTTCGGACATCCCCCCGCCTTCCGCTTCAATCAGTTCGGATGGAATTTCAACGGCCCGGTGTGGGTTCCCGGCACGGCATTCAACAGCGGCCGCAAGAAGCTGTTTTTTCTTGCCGGACAGGAATGGATTCGGTATCGACACGTGGATACCGATCAGCGCAAAGTCCCGTCGATGCTGATGCGGCAGGGCAACTTCGGTGAGCTGCTGGATCCGGGGAACATCTACAACTACTACGGGAAGGCAGTGCAGATTGTGAGTCCGACGACGGGTCAGCCGTATGCAGGAAATATCATTCCGCCCGGGGAACGAAGCGCCAACGGCCTTGGCCTGCTGAACGCCTATCCAGCGCCAAATGCAACGAACCCCACTTACGACTGGGTTGATGCTGCGATTTATCCGGAAGATCAACGAAAAGATACATTGATTGTCGATTACCTCCCCACCGACAGCCATCACCTTCGTTTCTCACTGCTGAATTACAACTACGACAGTGTTTCCCCGCACTATGGCAACTTCAACCTTACGCCGCAGGTATGGCATCGGCCCAATCAGGTGGCGGTGTTGCATTACACGTGGACCATCAGCCCAACCATGGTCAACGAGTCCTACGTCTCGGCAAGCGCAGACCATGTGAGAATCGGAATCGACACCAGCAGCGGTCGCTATGACCGCACCAAATACGGAATCAACTATCCCTTTCTGTTTCCGCAAAGCGATAAGGAGATTCCCAACAAGATACCGACCATCCAGATCGCGAATTTTGACACGCTGGACGGAGGGCCGTATCCATCGCACTCGGGCGGCGTGATATGGGATTTCTCCGACAGCCTTACGAAGGTGATCGGGACGCACACGATCAAAGCCGGCTTCCTCTACGAGCGTGAGAGCCAGAACGACTTCGACCAGATCAACGTCAGCTCGACCACTCCGGGAGCGACCAACAACCAGAACGGGTTCTTCACTTTTACGGATACGCGGGGCGGCAATCCCACGTCAAAGGCCGCAGTTGCCAACACGGCTCTGGGACTCTTCGACACTTATGGCGAGATTGGTGTGCGCGCTTACACCGATTTTCCTGAGCAACATGTTCGCTTACTTTGCTCAGGACTCATGGCGCGCTCGGCCTAATCTGGTGATCGAGTACGGCATCCGCCACAGCATCATGCAGCCTTACTACGCGCGCTGGGGGAACTTGTCGGTCTTTTCTCCAGCAACCTATGATCCGAATACGGCGCCGACCGTGGATCCCACTACGGGATTTGTGACCGGCAACAACTTGTATGACGGAATCGTGATTCCTGGCAACGGCTTTCCCAGCGCAGCACAGGGACACGTTCCGGCGGACATCCTGAACGGGCAGTACAGTGGTCTGTTTCATGGATTCAGCCGCGGCTACAATCCGACAGTGTGGACGGATCTCCAGCCTCGCATCGGCGTCACCTGGTCTATAACTCCAAAAACAGTGATCCGTATGGGAGGTGGGCGCTATTTCGAACGGCTGGGAGTCAGTGACAGCGTGCACCTGGGTGGAAACCCACCGTTTCAGCCATCGGCGACCGTCAGCTATGGGGGCGTCGATCGACCAGGCGGCGCCGGCTCCAACAACTACCCCATCAATATGACGTCCTATGCCTATAACTTTCCTTCGCCGGAAACCTGGCAGTGGACGCTGACCACGGAGCATGAATTCAGCAGGGTTGGTGTGCTGACGCTGGGCTATGTTGGCACCCGCGGTGTGCATCTCCAGCATCTCGAGAATATCAACCAGTTACTGCCCGGTACGCGACAGGCCAATCCGAATGTCGCCAAACCGGATGCTTTACGGCCCTATCAGGGCTTTTCGGTCATCCAGCAGGAGACGAACGCGGGCAACTCCATCTATCACAGTTTCCAGGCCGACTTCAGACACCGTGTCGCCAACGGGCTGTTGTTTGGTGTGGCGTACACGTGGTCGAAGAGTATGGACACCGCTTCCGACGCCGGAACGAATATTCCCAACTACTATGATCCCGGTGAATTTTACGGGCCCAGCGATTTCGACACACGGAACATGCTGGTCATCAATTATGTGTGGGACATTCCATTCGCCGATAACGCTTCTAACTGGGCGGAAAGGAATATCCTTGGCCGGTGGCAACTCTCGGGGACAACGCAGTTCCAGAGCGGGTATCCGCTGTCGGTGTCCACGGGAGATGACTTTGCCGGGGTTGGTCCCGGATCTGGCAATCAGCTCTGGGTGCGCAATGGTCCGGTGCATATGACCAGGAACAGTTCACCCAACAATACAAAGAATGCGTTCTGGTTCACCCCGACGGTATTCCAGAAGCCGGCGGCGGGAACGTTCGCCGGCAGGGAAAGCCGCAACCAGGTCTACGGTCCGGGCTTTCAGAGCTGGAATATCGCTCTGCAAAAGGGCATGCCCATCGTTCCGAAGCTGGAGCATGAGCGGCTCATCTTCAGAGCGGAAGCATTCAATTTCCTCAATCACCCCAACCTCGACAACCCGAACGTGAACCCGACCAGCAGCACCTTTGGCAAAGTAACGGGCAAGGGCGGCACCTACGCCTCGGACCGTCAGCTGCAGTTCAGTCTGCGTTACGAGTTCTGACGGAAGCGACAGCCACGTCCTGGGGCGCAAGCAGGAAATTTCTGCTTGCGCCCGGGATAGTGGATGTTTACGCTCGTTGGCAATCACCTGATGCAACTCATCGTCCGCTTCATGTGGAACCGGGCCGCTCGACGGTGCAGGAATCCGCGCTGAACCAGGTTCAGCAAACGATTTTTCTGCCCTTCTCGCCTGAAGGAGACGGCCAACCTGAGATCTGCGATGAGCGATCGATCTGAGGTTCGGCCAGGCTCGGCGGCAGGTGCTGTTGGACTGTAGTCACGCTTGAATGATGACCAAGAAGACCAAGGCGCCCACGCTCAGCGAAGTTGCCAGAAAGGCCGGAGTGGGAACCACCACGGTATCCCGCGTAATCAACGGGGGAAACCGCGTCGATCCGAAAACTCTGGCGCGCGTGCGGAAGGCGATCGAAGCCCTTGGCTATATGCCGAACCAGGCGGCGCGGATCCTGAAGGGACATCGCACTAAAACCATCGGCCTGATTATTCCCAGCATTGCCGATCCGTTTTTCGCAAGCTGCGCCGAGGTAGCTCACGTTATTGCACGCGCCCACGACTCGCTGCTGATTGTCACAACCACACACAACGAGCCGGAAGCCGAAATCGAAAGCGTTAAAGTTCTGATGCAGCATCAGACCGATGGCCTGATCATTGCACCTGCGATTTCTGATAACGGCGCGCTGCGGAACCTGCTGGTTCGCGCAGCGGTCCCGGTGGTTGCGCTCGACCGTCCTCTGCTGGATTCTTCGATCCCGTTTGTGGTTGCGGATAATTTCGCGGGCACTAATCTGGCTACGCAGCACCTGATCGGTCACGGATACCGGCGAATTGCCTGCCTCACCGGGGAAAATTCGCTGTATACGATCCGCGAGCGCATCAGCGGCTATCGGCAGGCGATCGAGGCTGCAGGTCTGCCCATGATGCTCAACGCGTCGATTACGGATTATCTATCGCTCGAGCAGGCCATTCGGACGATGCTGGCGTCGGCGAAACCTCCGGAGGCGATCTTTACGCTGAAGAACAGCATCACCATCAGCGCGTTTGAGATCCTGCAGAAGCTGGGGGTGGAGATTCCGGAATCGATTGCGCTGCTCGGCTATGACGATTTTGAACTGGCCGATACGGTACGTCCGTCGATCACTGTCGTTCGCCAGCCGATTGAGGAGATCGGACGCATGGCCGCTGAGATGCTGTTTGCGGAGCTGGAGCGAACGGGTCATCGTGGTCGTGCTGTCGAGCATAGCCGGCCGAGGGAAGTTCAGCTGGGCACCCGGCTCGTGCGCCGCAACTCCTGCGGGTGCGTCGCCATGTCGAAGAACGCTTCACATACCGTTAGTCTTGACACCCGAAGTCGGTAGCGCTTAGCCTGACCCGTGCGCGGTGGAAACGATACCATCGCCGAAAATGCCAACCCCACCCCATCCTGCTGCATTGCATTTCACAGCACATCCCGGGAGCTGAAGATGATGCGTATCGCCACCCTGGCCCTAGTTCTCGCGCTTGCAGTTGTTGGCGCCGCTCAGACCATGCCGGCCGAGAACCCGGATCTGAAAACTCAGCCCACCCTGTACGTGGTGGGTTATGCCCATCTGGACACCGAGTGGCGTTGGGAGTATCCGCAGGTTATCGACGAATACATCCCGAACACCATGCACCGCAATTTCGATCTCTTCGAAAAATATCCGCACTACATTTTCAATTTCAGCGGCGCGAACCGGTATCGCTTCATGAAGGAGTACTACCCTCATGATTTTGTGAGGGTGCAGCATTATGTCGCGGAAGGGCGGTGGTTTCCCGCGGGCTCGTCGATGGAGGAAGGAGACGTGAACGCGCCGAGCGCGGAGGCCATCATCCGTCAGATCCTCTACGGCAACGAATGGTTCCGTCGGGAGTTCGGAAAAGCGAGCGCCGAGTACATGCTGCCGGATTGCTTCGGATTTCCAGCGTCGCTGCCCACGATCCTGGCGCATGCGGGCGTGAAGGGCTTCTCGACGCAAAAGCTGACCTGGGGCTCGTCGGCTCCGGGCGGGGGTCCTGACTCCCGCGAGAAGACGCCGGAGGGAACACCTTTCAACGTGGGCGTCTGGACCGGGCCGGACGGTGAGAGCGTGCTGGCCGCACTCAATCCCGGTGCGTATTCGGGCGGTATCTACACCGACCTGAGTGCGCCGACACCGCCTCTGCCACCCGATGCTGCGCTGACCTCCGCGCAGGATGCAATGCGGCAACTCGGCGACAAATTCAGCGAAGAGGAATCCAAAGGCGAAAAGATGCGGCCCGCGGATGTGAAAGATTCACCAGGCTGCGCAATGAGATCAGCCGCCTGAAGCTTGATCGGCAGGACGAAGAGCTGAGCCACTTCCAGTCCGACTGGGCGGATCGGGTGCAGAACAATGGCAAGGTCAGCGGCGTCTTCACGGATTACCACTACTACGGAACCGGTGACATCGGCGGCGCACCCGATGAGGCCTCGGTGAGGCGGCTGGAGGCGATTGTGACGCACGGCAAAGCCAGCATGCCGCCACCAGGCTACGTGCGCTTTTCCGATGAGGCACAGGTGAACTGGCCTGAGATCCAGGTGGGGAACGGGCCGGTCCATGTCATTTCGGCAACGGCCGACCAGATGTTTCGCGACATCACGCCGGCCGAGGAAGCGCATCTGCCGGAGTACACCGGGGAGATGGAGTTGACCAACCATTCTGCGGGATCGCTCACCTCCGAGGCCTATCAGAAGCGCTGGTTGCGCGAGGAGGAGTTGCTGGCCGATGCGGCGGAGAAGTCCTCGGTGGCAGCCGCGTGGCTGGGTGGGCGGACGTATCCCATGGAACGCCTGAACGACGCATGGACGCTGGTGATGGGCGGGCATTTCCACGATCTCGCAGCGGGCACGGCCACGCCAAAGGCTTACGAGTTTGCATGGAACGATGACGTGATCGCGATGAATCAATTCGCGACGGTGCTGAAAAGCGCGACCGAAGCTGTATCAGCGGGGTTGAACACGCAGACCGAGGGGATCCCGATTGTCGTCTACAACCCGTTGAATATCGAGCGCGAGGATCTGGTCGAGGCCGACGTTCATTTTCCAGGCGGGATGCCGGCTGAGGTTTCTGTCACGGGACCGGACGGGCACGCTATGCCGGCGCAGATCTCGAACGGCAAAGTGATCTTCGCCGCGCGCATGCCGTCGGTGGGCTACGCCGTTTACAGCGTTCAACCGGGGCGGAAATCCGAAAGCCAGGCCGGAGCGCTGCACGTCACCAGGGATTCTCTGGAGAATCAGTACTACCGCGTAAAGATCGACAGCAATGGCGACATTGCCAGCATCTTCGACAAACAGATTGGCCGGGAGCTGCTGGCCGCGCCCATGCGGCTCGCTATTTCCTATGACAATCCCGAGCAGTGGCCGGCTTGGAACATGGATTGGGATCAGGAGCAGGCGCCGCCCAGGGAGTACGTCAACGGTCCCGTGACAGCTCGCATCGTCGAGAACGGTCCAGCGCGAGTCGCGCTTGAGATTACACGCCAGACGGCGGGATCGAAATTCTCGCAGACGATTCGACTATCCGCGGGCGACGCCGGCAAGCGCGTTGAGCTTGCGAACGTGATTGACTGGAACACGCGCGAGTCGAACCTGAAGGCCGTGTTTCCGCTGACCGCGCACGACCAGAACGCCACCTACAATCTGGGGATAGGCACGATTGAGCGGCCGAATGCACGGCCGAGGAAGTTCGAAGTGTTATCGCATCAGTGGATCGACCTGACCGATGCGAGCCGCGCTTTCGGGGCGACCATCCTAACCGACTGACAAGAACGGATCGGACAAGCCCAACGACCACACGATCCGTCTGACTCTGATTCGCACGCCGGGGACGCGGGGCGGATATCACGATCAGGGAACGCAGGATATTGGTCATCACGAGTTTGTGTTTCGGGATTGCCGGCCATGCCGGCGACTGGCGGGAGGGGCAGACGGACTGGCAGGGGCAGCGGCTCAACGATCCGCTGATTGCCTTTCAGACGGAGAAGCACGCCGGCAGCCTGGGCCGCAGTGTTCTCGCTGATCAAAGTCAGCAATCCGCGCATTCGCATCATGGCGCTGAAGAAGGCGGAGCAGAGCGACGAAGTTGTCCTGCGTCTTGTGGAACTGGACGGCAAGCCGGAGCCGGATGTGCGCATCAGTTTCCCCAGCCCGATCCGTTCGGCACGTGAGGTGAACGGACAGGAACAGCCGGTTGGTCCGGCCGTGGTGAAGGACGGGAGCCTGGTGGCATCGTTTACCGCATATCAGCCGCGGACGTTCGCGCTTCGGCTCGATGCGCCGGCGGCTCACGTTGCTGCGGTTCGGTCGCAGCCGGTGGCGCTGCACTACGATCTGGCGGGTGCCAGCACGGATGGCAGCCCGGTGTCGGGCGGCTTCGATGGCGAGGGTAATGCGTTGCCCGCCGAGATGCTGCCGCAGTCACTGCATTTTGAGGGAGTGGATTTCCATCTGGCGCCGGCACAGAACGGAACACCCGATGTTCTGGTCGCCAACGGGCAGAGCATCCAGTTGCCGCAGGGGCAGCACAACCGCGTTTATGTTTTGGCGGCGGCCATCGACGGCGATCAGAAAGCTGACTTCCAGGTAGGGGACCACACCGCGACGTTGAACATTGAGGACTGGGGTGGATTCATCGGGCAATGGGACGACCGGCAATGGCAAGCCGGAGATGTGACGACGCCTGCGCGCCCAGGACGTCCGGCGAGGACGGAGCATGACGACTACGCGCAGATGACGGGGATTCGTCCCGGCTACATCAAACGCGCTTCGCTGGCATGGTATTGCTCCCACCATCACGACGCTTCCGGGAAGAATGTCGCCTATTCCTACTCCTATCTTTTTGGGTATGCGATTGATCTGCCCACGGGAGCGCGGACGATCACCCTGCCGAAGAACGACAAGGTTCGTATCCTCGCTATCTCTGTCGCTGAGGAGAATCCGGCTGTGCAGCCCGGACGACCGCTCTATGACACGCTGGGGCGTTCCGAACCGGGTGCCGTTGAGCGGCCGTGACAGAAGTCAGTCGCTGGGATTGCGTCGGTGCCGGATGCGCGCGGCTGGGCCGGGGAACAACGGGCTGCGATCCCGGCGCCAGGACTCTCACGATGGCGAGGAATGCGGTACCGCTAACGTAGCTTGCGGCCGCACTTCTGCCGAAAGCCACAGCCGCTGTGACATAATTCCTCCCGGTCGTTCTTCAAAGCAGATGCCTGAGGAGAATGGGGTGACGTGGCCGTCCGACTGAAAGACATTGCTCGAGACCTGGATGTTTCGCTGATCACCGTCTCCAAGGCCTTGCGCGGTGCTCGGGACATCAGCGAAAAGACGCGGCAGCGAGTTCTGGAACGAATGGCCGAGCTGAATTACCGGCCGAACATGCTGGCCCGGGGTCTGGCCAGCGGCAAGAGCAATATTGTCGGGCTAGTGGTGCCCGATCTGCTGCACCCGTTCTTTGCGGAGTTTGCCAAATCGCTTAACGGTGTGCTGCGCCGGAACAATTACGGACTGATCCTGGCCTCCTCGGAAGAAGATCCTGAAATCGAGCAGCAGGAGATCAGGACGGTTCTGGCGCGGGGAGTCGATGCGCTGCTGATTGCGTCGTGTCAGAACTCTCTGCGCGGATTTTACGGGGTGGAAGACCAACGGACGCCCTTCATCCTGATCGACAGGAATTTTCCGCATTTGCGGGCGAACTTTGTCGGGACGGACGATTACCGCGCCGGTGTTCTGGCGACAGAACACCTGCTGGCGGGGGGGCGGCGGCGCATTGCGCACATCGCCGGCCCGGAGTTGTCTCCCGGCATCGACCGACTGCGTGGTTATAAAGCCGCGCTGGCGGATCGGGATCGCAAGGTGCCGCGCGGGTACGTGATCGCCAATGCCCGGGTCGAGGAAATCGGAGAAACAGCGGGGTATGAGGGAATGCGCGAACTGCTCCGCCGCAAACCGCGACCGGACGCGGTTTTCTGTTACAACGACCTGACGGCGATCGGCGCCATGCAGGCGGTTATGGAATCGGGCCTGTCGATTCCGGAGGATGTGGCGTTTGTCGGCTGCGGTAATATTCGCTATTCCGAATTCCTTCGCATCCCGCTTTCCTCGGTCGATCAATCGACCGGACAATTGGGTGAATGCGCGGGACAGGTGGCCCTGGAACTGATGAAAGATCCGAACCGAGTGCCGCAACAGATCACTCTGGAACCGCGTCTCGTGATTCGGAGTTCCTCCGTTACAAAGGCGAAGCGCAGAGGCTGATCCTGTCCAGGCTTGTCCGCGTCGAAGGCAGGAATCCGTTCACGCCGGGAAAAAACAGGAAAGGGGCTTGCGAGTCGTTCGGTCGGGGTGATAAACGTTAGCGGTAACGTAAATTCCTCACTCCAGGAGGACAGGATGAGCGCACCCCAGGGCGTTGCCGAGAAACCCCTCAACCACGTGGACGATTGGGATGACTTCGTCGCGGGAAGGTACAAGGAGGGGAAAGATCAGCAGGAATTCCGCAATTTTGAGCGGGAAGCGGACTCTCCCATTGCTGAGTTCTACCGCCAGAATCACGCCGGACAGACCGTGGCCTTTGTTCTGGAGAAGGAAAAGGAGTACGGCTCCCTGACGCGCGGCAAGCGCAGCATATGGGAAGCGGCCGACTATTTGAATACGCTGATCGACGACAGCGATCCGGACACAGACCTCTCACAAACAGAGCATCTGCTGCAAACGTCGGAGGCGATTCGCCGCGACGGCCATCCGCGATGGTTCGTGCTGACCGGCTTTCTGCACGATCTGGGCAAGGTCCTGTGCCTCTACGGGGAACCGCAATGGGCCGTAGTCGGGGATACATTCCCGGTTGGCTGCGCCTATTCCGACCAGATCGTATTTCACCCGTACTTCGCCCTGAACCCCGACTCGCAGGTACCTGAGTATCAGACTCTCTATGGTATCTACGAACCAAACTGCGGACTGGAGAACGTCCATCTTTCCTGGGGACACGACGAATACGTCTACCGGGTGACGAAGAAGTATTTACCCGAGCCGGCCCAGTACATGCTGCGCTACCACTCCTTCTATCCCGCGCATCGTCACGGAGCCTATCGTCACCTCATGTCGGCGCACGACGAGGCGATGTTTGAGTGGGTGCGTCAATTCAATTCCTACGATCTGTACTCGAAGGGCTCGGTCAAGCCCCGCATCGATGAGTTGCGGCCTTACTATCAGGATCTGATCGCCGAATTCTTTCCAGACCAGATCGATTGGTGAGTGGGTGAGAGGGCACCGCGGGGGGTTGGGGTTTTCGTGTCTTGCACCTGAGGATTCTGCATGTTAAGCTCTGGCCTCAAGTTCCCCCGATTTGTTTGTCGCCCCAGTAGCTGACTCGAACTCTGGTACCCGATTGGACCCTCGTATCCGCCCGCGTCTCTGGCTGGTGGCGCTCCTTGCCCTTTCGCTGTCGCCCCTTCCTCGCGCCTGGGCGGAGAGCGGTGGTGTTGGCGAAGCCGCTTCGGCCGGCAAGTCTGAAGTCGGCATGCCGGTGGTGCAGTTTTACTCGGTAAAGGACTACAACGGGGCTCCACAGGTCTGGGCCATTGCCCAGGACCGCCGCGGCCTGATGTACTTCGGGGCCTCCGGCGGGGGTTTGATGCAGTACGACGGGGTCACCTGGCGGAAGATTTTTCTGGCGACCAGCGTGATTCGATCGCTGGCTCTTGATGACGACGGGAGGATGTGGCTTGGCGCTAACGCAAACGTAGGGTATCTGGCGCCGGACGGAAATGGCCAGCTCCAGTTTGTTTCTTTGCGCGATAAGATTTCTCCGCAGGACCGCGGTTTTACCGACGTCTGGCAGACGCTGACAACCTCGCACGGAGTTTTCTTTCGTTCTTACGAAGAGCTGCTTCGCTGGGATGGCACGCGCATGCAGGTGTGGAAGCCGCAGCAGCCGAACCTGCGTTACCAGGCGCTGTCGGAAGTGCGTGGGCATGTTTATACGGCGCAGCAGGGAATTGGGCTGGAAGAAGTCGTTGGGGACGAGCTGCGTCCTGTTCCTGGCGGGGACGGTTATAAGGACTCGATCAAGCTCTATCTGCATCCCTGGGATAACGGCAAGATTCTGGTTTCAGCGCGCGGCAAGCTTTTAACGTTGTACGACGGCCAGAAGGTCACCCCGTTTCCGACCCAGGCCGACGACTATTTCCGCAAGTTTCCTCCTTACACATCGACGATTCTGCCGGACGGCGGCATCGGCATTACCACTAACGGCGGCGGCATGGTCATCCTCGATCATGACGGCAAGCTGCGCGAGATCCTGAACGAGCATTCGGGGCTGCAGGATCCGGACGCGCTCTCCGCGTTTGTGGATCGAGACGGAGCTTTGTGGGTGGGCATGGAGAGCGGAGTGGCGCGGGTGGAGATCAATTCGCCCCTCTCGATCTTCTCGACGATTCCCGTCTATGACGTGGCGCATTTCAATGGCAAGGTGTACGTCACCACCACCGGGACCACCTCGGCGGCAGCGCAGCTCAGTGTCGATGCAAAGACGGGCACGCCCGCTTTGGTGCCTTTGGTGGGCCATCCCAACCAGGGCTGGACTCTTCTTGTCTTCAAGGATGCGACCGGCAAAACGCCGAACCAGCTGCTGATCGCCACCAGCGAAGGTGTCATGAAGGAGGCGGGCGATCAGATGGTGCCGGCGATGGCCGGGGTCGAGGATCTCGCCGAGCAGACCTATGTTGTGGTGCAGTCACGGCTCACACCGGCGCGTGTGTTTATCGGCCACTCCGACGGCGTGGGGTCAATGCGCTGGGACGGGCACACGTGGATCAATGAAGGACGCGTTCCGAATCTGGTCTACGAGGCGCGTAATTTCGTGGAAGACGCGGAGGGCTATACGTGGGTGAGCGGCGCCGACGGCAAGCTGCTGCGCGGCCGGGTTGCACCCACCGGAATGAGGGATTCGCATTTCGCGGCGATCGGCAAGGCGGAAGGGCTGCCCGACGGATCGTCCGATGTGGAACTGGTCGGCAAAGACGTTTACGCTCTGATGGACCGCGCGCAGCATATTTACCGCTGGGACTACGCTGCGCATCGGTTCGTGGTGGGCGACCGATTTTTGCTGCCCATCGACGCTCCGGATGCTACGTCATTTCTTTCACCGAACCCGGACGGCAGCGTCTGGGCGGAGACGACTTCGTCGGATAATGTGCGCCTGGGGTTCTTCCGGCGCGGTGCCGATGGTCAATGGGACCTCGACGAGAATCGTTATCGCATTCTGCTGCGCTTCCGCACCTTCCTGATCCATGATGAGGCCGACGGCATTTGGCTGACCGGTGAGCGCCTGATTCGTTTCGATTCCGGCACCCGTGCAGCATCCGCGCAGGTGTTTCCGACGCTGGTTCGCCAGGTAAGCGCTGGCAAGCAGACGGTGTTCGGGGGCGTGCAGGTTGCCGGCCGGCCGGACCTGCGGCTCCCGGCTGGAACCAGCGCGATGCGTTTCGAGTTTGCCGCCATCAGCTACGGCAACCCGGGTGGCACGAGTTATCAGTACATGCTGGAAGGCGCGGATCGAGACTGGTCCGAGTGGGGCAAACAGAAAGAGGCGAACTACAGCGGCCTGGGCCCGGGGAGTTACCGTTTCCGCGTCCGTTCGCGTGCCGACAATGGCCAACTGGGCGAGGAGGGCGACTTCGCATTTGCGATCCTGCCTCCCTGGTATCGCTCCACGCTGGCTTACGTTTTATACGCGCTGCTGTTTCTGCTGATCACATTTGCGATGTGGAGCGCGATCATTCGCTACGAGCGGGCGAAGGCGCGGCGGCGCACCGAGGAACTCGAGACGCAGGCAAAGGAACTGGAAGCGACGGTTAGTGCCCGCACGCAGGAGATTCGAGCGCAGGCCACGGAAATCTCAGCGCAGAAGGAAAGCATTGAGCTGCTGAGCGAAATTGGCAGGGAGATTACGGCCTCGCTCGATCTGAATACGATCCTGTTCAAGCTGTACGAGCGGGTCAACCAGATCGTGGACGCGAGCATCTTCGGCGTGGGGCTCTACCGGCCGGAGAAGAACCTCATCGAGTACAGCCTTGCCATCGAGAACGGCAAGCGCTACGCGCCGTACACGCGCAGCACCGAGGACAAAAATCAGCTTGCGGTCTGGTGCATCGATCATCGCAAGCCGATTCTTCTGAACGACGTCGCTACCGAGTATTCGAAATACATTGCCACCTACGACCATGGCTCCCGGACGCTGGAAGACGGGAGCTCGGCGCAGCCGCCGGCGTCGATGATCTACCTGCCGCTCATCGCGCAGGATCGTGTTCTGGGCGTACTGACGGTACAGAGCTTCAGGAAGAACGCTTACACCGAGCAGCATCTGAGCCTGCTGGAAAACCTGGCGGCGTACACCACGATCGCGCTGGATAACGCGAACGCTTATCAGACCATCAACCAGCGCGAGCGCGAGGTGAGCGAACGTGCCGCGGAACTGATCACCATCAATCGCATCACCCAGGCGCTGGCCAGCCAGCTGGACAGAGAGCGGCTCATTGAGTTTGTCGGCGACCAGGTGCGCGACGTGTTCCGCGCTCCGGTGGTGTATGTGGCGCTGCTCGATCGCGCGGCGATGATGCTGCATTTCCCGTACACGTGGGGGGAGGAGGCACCGCCGCGGCCGTTCGGCACCGGCCTGACCTCGCAGATCATTCGCACTGGGCAACCGCTGCTGATCAACGAAGATCTGGATGCCAACCGGACGAAGATGGGGATCGAGAAAGTCGGGCGGTCGACGGCCTCCTATCTGGGAGTGCCGATTCACTCCGGCGGCCAGACGATTGGCGTCATCAGCGTGCAGTCAACCGACCAGGAGGGGCGGTTTACCGAGGCCGATCAGCGCCTCTTGTCGACCATCGCTTCCGCCGTGGGCGTGGCGTTCTACAACGCGAGGCTCTTCGACGAAGCGCGTCAGGCGCGCTCGGCGGCCGAAGAGGCCGATGCCGCGAAGAGCTCGTTCCTCTCTACGGTTAGCCACGAATTGCGCACCCCCCTGACGTCGGTTCTGGGATTCGCGAAGATCATCCGGCGACGCCTGCAGGAGCGTTTGTTCCCGCTGATCGCCGGAGACGACCGCAAGGTGCAGCTGGCCAAGCAGCAGGTGATCGAGAATCTTGACGTGGTGGTGAGCGAGGGCGAGCGGCTGACGAAGCTGATTGATGACGTGCTCGACCTGGCTAAGATCGAGGCCGGCAAGTTCACGTGGAATATGGGCACGGTTTCGATCGCCGAGGTCATCGAGCGCGCCACAGCGGCGACCGCTTCGTTGTTCGAGGTGAAGAAGCTGGGTCTGATCCGCGATGTCGATCCGGACCTGCCGCCGGTGACCGGCGATCAGGACCGGCTGATTCAGGTAGTGATTAACCTGATTTCCAATGCGGTGAAGTTTACCGACTCAGGTACGATCGCGTGCGCGGCCCACCTGCGGAACGACGAGCTGGTGGTGAGCGTGCAGGATTCGGGTATCGGGATCGCCGCCGCCGACCAGGCGAAGGTCTTCGAGAAGTTCAAACAGGTGGGAGACACCCTGACTGACAAGCCGAAGGGAACCGGCCTTGGTCTGCCTATCTGTAAGGAGATTGTCGAGTATCACGGCGGCCGTATCTGGGTGGAAAGCGCGCCGGGGGAGGGAAGCACCTTCCTGTTCACACTGCCCATCACGGGAAAGTCGGCTCAGTTATCGTTGCTTCCGGAGCGGCGCTCGCTGGATTTCGAGTCGCTGGTGCGGCAACTGCGCGAGACCGTGGTTGGGCAAAACGGACGCTCGAAGTCGGTGCTGGTGGTGGACGACGATGCGAATATCCGGTCGCTGCTGCAGCAGGAGTTGACCGAGGCAGGCTACGCGGTACGACTGGCCGAAGATGGCCGCAGGGCACTGGCGCTGATTCGCGAAGAAACACCGGGCCTTGTGATCCTCGACGTGATGATGCCGGAGATGAATGGCTTCGACGTGGCGGCGGTACTGAAGAACGATCCGGCCACGATGGACATCCCCATCATTATTCTCTCCATCGTGGAGGACAAGGAGCGCGGCTTCCGCCTCGGCGTGGATCGTTATCTGACCAAGCCCATCGATACAAAGTCTCTCTTCCACGAAGTGGATTCTCTGCTGGGGCAGGGCAAGTCGAAGAAGAAAGTGATGGTGGTGGACGAGGATGCATCGACCATCCGCACCCTAACGGACGTGCTCGAAGCGCGCGGCTATCAGGTGGTGGATTCGGACGGCAAGGATCTCCTGACGCAGGCCATGAATTCGCAGCCGGACATCATTATTCTCAACTCGATGCTTTCGAGCAGCGACGGCGTTCGCTCCCTGCGATTCGAAAAAGGCATGGAGAACGTTTTATTCCTCATTTACTCATGACAAGCATGAAGATACTGATCGTCGACGACGAACCTCATCTCCGCACGCTGATCCAGCAGGCTCTGGAAGATCTGGAAGACGACGGCGTGGAACTGCTGACCGCCACCAACGGCGAAGAGGCGCTGGCGACGATCCGCAGCGAGGAACCGAACCTGGTTTTTCTCGACGTCATGATGCCGCGACTGAATGGCTTCGACGTCTGCAACACGGTCAAGAACCAGCTCGGCCTCGGGCACATTCACATCGTCCTGCTTACTGCCAAAGGGCAGGAGTTCGACCGGCAGCGTGGGCAGGAAGTGGGGGCGGACCTATACATGACGAAGCCTTTCGACCCCGATGCGCTGCTGGCCAGGGCGCGTTCCGTGCTGGGACTGCCGGCGATCGGGGATTAGCCGCCGATGGCAGGGATCAGTCTGAAGGCGGTAGTCGGCCCACGATCGAACAGCCACGCCGCACTGCAGGCGCTCATCGCCACGCTCGGCGATGAGATGGCGATCGTCGACAGCCAGGGCAAAGTGCTGATCGGAAAAACCAGGGACGCCAATTCCCAATCTTCTGTTCCGGTTCTTCATGAGGACGCGCAGCTGGGGATCGTGACTGGCTCTGAGGGGCCGGCGCGAGCCATAGCTCTGCTGGTGATGCATCTGGCCGCGCGCGAAGCGGAAGGCCGCGCGATGGCTGCGGAGGTGCTGCATCTCTATCGGGAGATCCATCTCATTGAAGAGTTGTCCGAGCAACTCGCGCCACTCCTCGATGCGGATGCCATTGCGAAGGCCGCTCTGGATCAGGCGCAACGGCTCATCGCAGCCAGCCGGGGCGTTGTCCTCTTCATGGATATGATCGGCGGGACGCTTCGGACGCTGGCTGGCTTTGGTGAGGAAGGGCCCGGGGAGGTGAGCGCGATCGGGCCGGAGTCGTCCTTCGCGGCGTTGGTTCTGGAGCGAGGCGTGGCAGCGATCGTCAACGATCCGACGGATGAGCCGCCCCTCCCACACGGCCAGAGATCGACGCGGGCCATTATCGGCGCGCCGCTGCGGACCGGGGAGCGAACCGTGGGGCTGATCGCGCTGGCTCACACGGAAGGTGGCGCGCACTACTCCTCGGCCGACCTCAAGCTGCTGAACACCATCAGCCTGCAGACCGCCGCTGCGATGGAAAAGGCGCGACTGGTCTCCGATATTTTGGGTGTGGAACGGCAGCGTGCCGAGTATGCAGCCGAGTTGAAAGCAGCCAGCGCGGTGCAGCAGTTGCTGCTGCAGAGTGCTTCGCGACCGACGCCTGGATTCCAGGTGGAGTCGGTTTATCTGCCGGCCAACGAAGCGGGGGGAGATTTCTTCTTCGTTAAGCCCACTCCTGATGGGGCACTTACTGCGATTGTCGGTGACGTCTCGGGCAAGGGCCTGACCGCTGCGATGCGGGTAGCCATGATCCTGGGGGTGCTGCGCCGCGAGACCTCCGAGGATCCTGCGGAGATTCTCTTCCACCTCAACAATGCGCTGGCGGCGCAGGGACAGCTGGGATTCACGACTGCGTGTTGTTTGCGGATCGCAGCTACCGGGGCTTTCATGCTGGCGAACGCCGGACACGTCGCGCCGTATCTTTCCGGTCAGGAGATCCCGACCGCCCCGGCGTTGCCCCTGGGACTGGTGTCCGATACGACGTATGAAACGCTGCAGGGCGCGATTCCCGCGGGAGAGAGACTGGTGCTGATGTCGGACGGCGTGCCGGAAGCACGGTCGGCATCGGGTGAGTTGCTGGGGTTCGATCGATTGCTGGAGCTAAGCCGACTCACCGTTCACGAAATTGCGGATCACGCCCGGCAATTCGGGCAGGAAGACGACATCACGGTGCTGACCATCGCCCTCACAGACGAACATGCTGCGTTCTGATCAGCCAGTCTAATCAACCGTGAACGCTGCATGGATATGACGTTTTCTCCAATTAGCCGTGCGTTGCTCTTTGAGCCAACACTGGAGCCGATACGATTCTTACGCGCAAAGCGAAATGAACAGCGATCCTTTCCCGGAAACAATTCATAGATTCTCCCGTGGAAGCGAACAATGCGACGCAGAGGTTCTGGGAATCAATGCGAGTCGGAGCGTAATCCGGGGATGGATCGAACTTCTTTAGATCCGGCTCAAGCTTGTTGCACACCTGGGGTATAGCCTCTGTCGCTTAACCGAACCTTAAGGCTGCCGAACGGTCCCCGACCCTCCCCGACCAGGCTGCTCCCTTCAGACGATAGTACTGACACTTATAGTTCTCGTTGGCTCTTAAGCTCAGATTCAGCAAGGCTGTCTATGATCGTTCTGGCATACCAACCAGTCCCTGCACAGCAGGGGGCGATAAGCCACCGATGGATGCAGTGGTCTGCCGATTGAGTCTGTGAGGCTCTTATCTTGATCACATACAGGGGGCAAAGAATGTCTATCGGAGCGAGATTATTCACGGCGCTTCTGGTTGCATCGACGTTCACGGTGAGTGGCATAGCAGCAGAGAAGCGAATCAGCCGCGCGCAACTGCCTGAAGCCGTCCGCAGGACCGCGGATGATCAATCCAAAGGAGCGACCGTGAAGGACTATACGACAGACGTCGAGAACGGCCGGCGCGAATACGAGGTCGAAATGATCAGCAACGGTCATTCGAAAGACGTAACGATTGCTCCGGACGGCCACTTGATCGAGATTGAGGAACAGGTGGAGCTGCAGGCGCTTCCTGCGCAGGTTGTATCAGCTCTGCGCCGGAAAGCGGGACGTGGCGAAATCACGAAGGTGGAATCGATCATGAGAAAGGGAGTTGTCGTCGCCTATGAGGCGCAAGTGCAGAGGGCCGGTCAGGATTCAGAGATTCAGGTCGGTCCGAACGGTCAGGCTCTGAAACGCGAAGAGTAGTTCTTTGTTCGGTGTATCCGGCCGGAGAGGTTGATGGGTGCCTGCGGCGACCTGCGGGAATTGCGCTCGGTGTGCTGTCGTGGATCAGCGGGGATTGAGCAGGATCTGGATGCGCGTGTCCCTGGGGAAGTCGATCTGCTGGCCGCGCGCGATCCAGCGATAATAGACCGATTTTGAAACGGCAAAAACCGCAAAGCTGTGGAGCAGGGTCGCGTTGGCGGAGGTCATGACCAGGACGCGGGCGGCGAAACCGAATCCATTGCTGTCGACGCCGCTATGGATGGGGTTTGAGGTCGCGTCGCCATCGAAGGCCGAGGCGGCCATCACGCCCAGAGCCATGGGCGCCAGGTATTTGCCGGGTCCGGAGGTGGATTTGGCCGTGCCTTCCTCATTGAGCTTGACGTGGGCGCCGGGACCGGTTTCGGCGGCGGCGAGCTGTCCATGGATGACGGAGGAAGCCGCGCCTTCGCGCTCGATGCTGCGGAACGTGAAGCGGAGTTGCCCGTTGCGAGCGAACCAGCGCGCGGGACGAGCGAGAGTGACGAGGCCGGTCATGTGCGCGCCTTCGGGGAACAGGACCTCCTTGCCGTCCGGTGTAAGCAGCGGCCGGGTGAGCACCGCGGTAACGGGCGCTCCGTGGCGATCGGTGGCGGAGCTGAGCGGGGTGAGGAGACGAGCCTCGACGATGCCGGTGGGCGTGCCATGGAGGGTTGCTTCGGGCAGAGGCGCAGGCTGTGGGCCAGGAATGATCACCGGCGCAGTGAGCTCGGCGTCGTACTCGGTGCCGGTCCAGATAGTGGGCGGGCTCCACGGAAGCTGCGCGTAGATCCACTTCTCGACGCGATCACCCGGATTTGGATGATGAAGGGTCTCGACCGCTTCACGCTTGCGAGCCTCGATGATGGCGCGAGCCTGGGCGCGCAGACCGGGCTTCTTGCCGGCGCTCATAGTGACAAAGGTGGCATCGCGTTCGGTGACGGCGGTCTGGATGGGCAGAGTAATGCCGCCGGGAAGGCAGAGCGAATCGAAGCGAACGGCGGCTACAGCGGGGGGCGTGAACTGACCATCGAGCAGGGCGCGGGTGCGGCTCGGCTGCCGCGTCCGTCGCATCCCAAGGATGGTGCCGGTTACCCGGGTGTTGAGGGGGAGGACCACATGGTCGATGTGGTCGACGGGAGCGATGAGGTGGCCCTCAATGCGGGCACCGGCATGTACACGGTAACGATGATCGATTTGGACGCGGAGCGGAACACCCGCCGGGATGGTGACGGACTGGGCGCCAAGAGGAAGAGGCGTGAGGACAGCGGCGAGAAGCAGAGCCGCGGGAGAAAGAACCTTTGGATTGGACAGCTTCATTAACAGTGTTGACCGGCGAGCCGGAAAAAGGTGATGGGTTCGTGCGGGCGGCCGATAGGGGACCGAGCGCAGAAGGGAAGCATGAGTCGATTGTCGCCGAGACGGATGACAGGTCCGTCATGAACAGAGGCGGGCACGCGCTGGGTGTGGGTAGCGTGTGCCCGTGAAGGCCGTTCACTTCTGTCGAACCACCACGATCTCAAACGAGCCCGGTTTGGGTTCGGGACGGCGCCCGGGGGCGGCGGGGAGCATTTCCGCCGTGGGCAGGAAGATTTCCTGAGTCGCGCGATCGATATCCATGGTGCGCGCCCCTTCGGCGGTTTTGACGGTCTGCTCGACTTCGAAGCGACCGCTCTTTTCGCCGATGACGGTGAGCGAGCCATCGCGGCAGCTGGCGAAGGCCTGGCCACGGTCGAAGCGGGTGGCGTCGTCGCCGGAACCGATGGGGAGTGCGGCTTCGATCTTGCCCGTTTCGGTGCTCATCACGATGAGCTTTTGCGGATTTCTGCAGCCGATGAAGAGGCGATGACCGGCGGGATCAATCGCCATGCCGACCGGATGTCCACCGGGAGCGACGGGCCAGCGGTTCAGAACCTTGTTGGTGTGCAGATCGACGACAGCGACCATGTCCTTGTCTTCAAGATTGACGTAAGCCTTGCCGGAGCCGTCGGCGGCGAGGAATTCGGGCGCACCGCCCAGCGGGATGGTTTCGACCTTGCCGTCCTTCGGGTCGATGTCGGGATGGAAGGTCATGAGGGAGTTGCCGTCGCCGGAGACCGCGAGGACGAGGTCCGTGGCGGCGTCGTAAATGATGCCGTCGGAGTCGGGCATGGTGGGGATGCGGCCGAGAACCTTATAGGTATTGAGATCGAAAACGAGGATGGCGCCGGATCCTCCGCCGTCGGTAATGAATCCGCGATTGAGTTTCGGCACGAGGGCAACGCCATGGGAGCGGACCTGACCGGTAATGTCGGCGAGGAGCTTGCCGGTGCGGGTATCGATGGCCTGGGTGTGGGTGGCTCGTGTGACGAAGAGACGATGGTGGGGCGCATCGACGGTGACGTAGTCCCATCCGCCCTCGCCGCCGGGATGGAAGGTCGTGGCGACATGCCAGGTCTGGGCCTGGAGCGGCGCAAGGATAAGGCCGAGGGAGAGAGCGAGCAAGGCAAAGCGGTGGATGCGCATGGGCGTACTCCTGCAAGGAATCGGGCGCCGAAACCCGGGCTTCGAGGCCACGGGAAGACTGTACTCGTCCTGGCTTAAGAGTTCCTGAAGGGAGCCAGTCGGCGAGAAGGGCTGTGCTTTGGGCCGTCCTGATGGCCGCGACCAGACAAACGCCGCTCGCGAAAAGTGTCAAGCACTTACCTGGCCGATAACTCGTTCGCAGCTCAATGTTCACGCGATCTTAAAATGCGGCGGTCTGCTATCAACGGGCGGTGAATTGTCCTTGAATCTTCAGTGAATTGGGCGAAACCTTCAGGTTTCCTTCAGCTTCGTCTTCATAGACTGCGGCGAGACCCTTAGAAATCAGCAACGATCGCCTGCCACAATTCAGGGAGAATGCCATGACGCCCGATACTTCCCGTCCACTTCGTTTGTTTTTACTTCTCTCCTTCCTGTTGTTGCTCAGTGGTCCTGTGCTCACGACCAGTGCACAGACGCTCGGTGCCATTGGAGGAACGGTTACCGACCAGGCTGGATCGGTTCTGAAAGGCGCGGAAATCTCAGTGCGGTCCCCGGCGCTCACGGCCTCGACCAACGAGCAGGGACGCTTTTACATCAATGGCCTTGCGTCAGGAACTTACGATCTCACCATTACTTACGTAGGTCTGGCTCCGTTCATCACGACGGTGAATGTCAGCGGGGGCCAGACCGCCAACGTGGATGCTCAACTGCGCGTAGCGAATCAGGGGGAGACCGTGGTTGTAACAGCGGGGCGCGCCTCTGGCGAAGCGGAAGCCATCAATGAGGAGCGCGCAGCGGACAATCTTTTACAGGTAATGCCGACCGAAGTCATTACCAGCCTGCCCAATGCGAATCTCGCCGACGCGCTGGGGCGCCTGCCCAGCGTTACGCTCGAGCGGGACGAAGGGGAAGGCAAATACGTGCAGGTGCGCAGCACGGAGCCACGACTGACGAACACCACGGTGGATGGCGTCAACCTCCCCTCCGAAGAGCCCGGCGTACGGCAAATCAAGTTTGACGCCATTCCATCCAGCCTGGTTGACTCAGTCCAGATCAGCAAAACGCTGCAGGCCAACATGGAAGGCGACGGGATAGGCGGTTCCGTGAACCTGGTCACCAAAGAAGCCACCGACAGACCGATCTTCGAGATCACCGACCTGGGTGGTTACACGCCGATCGAAAATGGTCGCGGCAACACCACGGAAACTGCTACCTTCGGCCGCCGTTTCGGGCCCGGCAAGAAGTTCGGCTTCATCATCGGCGGCTCCTATGACTGGGAGGGGCGGGGCATCGACGACTTCGAGCCGGTCCCCGACCAGAATAATGGTGCGACGTGGTTCGACGGCGCGAGCATCCGGGAATACCAGTACTTCCGCCCGCGGTATGGTGTTGCCGGCAGTCTCGACTATCGCATCCGCGAGGGCTCGCACGTCTATGCCCGCTACCTCTACTCCGACTTCAAAAACTACGGCGATCGCTGGGCCTACCAGGTACAGGACAACACGCAGGGCACATCGCTTCTCAATCCCGGGAATCAGGGGGGCACCCCTTCCTTCGATGCAGAACTGCGCAACCCTGATATCCAGCTGAGCAGCCTGATTCTCGGGGGCAACCACGTTCTGAATACAACCTGGTACACGTGGGAGGTCAGCGCCGGTCATTCGTCTTACGGTCACTCGCCGTATTCGGATGCATACTTCCCCTCGACTCTTTCTTCGAGTAGTTGCCAGTTCAACCCCACTGCGACCAGGGACAAGTACCTTCCGCAGTGGAACCAGGCCTGCTTTGCCGAGATTCAGAATCCGGCTAACTTCGCCATGACCCCTACAAACGGCGGCGGCATCAGCCGCGACCTGGGCACGGCGGCGCAGTTGAACCTCGGCATCGGCGGATCGGGTGCGAAGCGCTACCACATTGGCGACCGCTCGGCGGTCTTCGAGTACGGCGGCAAGTTCCGGAACGAGCATAAGTATGCCGACACCTATGCACTTAGCCTCACGCCCAACGGCACGATCGGCATGTCGCAGTTCCCGAACCGCATGGTGAACCACAACTATTACAACGGCGGAGCTTATCAACTCGGCTACAATGTCTCGCTGGAAGATGTACTGGCATACGCTAATGCCAACCCGACTCTGTTCAGTTCCAGCAGCACCCAGGGGGTTGACTCGTCGGACTTCGGCATCGTGGAACAAGTGAGTGCCGGATACGTGATGAACAGCATCGACTTCGCCAACGGGGTGCGCTTCATCGCCGGCCTGCGCGTCGAGAATACGAGCGATAACGTGCACAATCTTGCCTTCGGGGACAGTGGAGCGGTCTCGCCCAATGCATATTCAGGTTCGTACTACACTCTGCTCCCCAGCGCCTCGCTCCGCTTCAACGCCGGTCCCGACAGCTACGTGCGTTTGATCTTTGCACGCGGCCTCTCCCGCCCCGATCCTCAGGATATTGCCCAGCCGCTCAACTGGTCGGTTACCGGCAACGGCGCCAACCGTTACTCGGTCAGCTTCGGCAACGCCAATCTGAAGGCCGAAACCGGAGACGACGTGGATGTGCTTTTCGATCATTACCTCAAACCGCTGGGAATCGTCTCCGTCGGCTATTTTTATAAGTCCCTCCAGGATCCGATTGTCGCGAGCACCTATCAACTAACCAACTATCTGCCCCCGGGTGCGCCTGGTGTGGATCGAGGGAACTATCTCGCGAGTCAGCCGGTCAATGCTGGGAGCGCCTGGTTAAGCGGCTTTGAGGCGTCCTACCTTCAGCACTACGGTGCACTGCCAGGCTTCCTGGGAGGGCTCGGGCTTTCGGCCAACTATAGCTACATCGGTTCCAGCACCAACGGCATTCCGGGCCGTTCCGACCATCCTCGACTGCTGCGTAATTCACCCAACGTGTTCAACATCAGCCCAACCTACGATCGCGGCCGTTACTCTTTGCGGATGGGGATTTCCTATAATCAGGCGAGCATCTATGGTTACCAGTACCAGGATGGCACGCCGGGCGGCGTGAACGGTCCGTTGAGCGATATCTACTTCTACTCCCACATCCAGGTGGATGCGCAGGGCAGCATCGGGATGCGGCACGACCTGAGCCTGATCGTTTCCGGTCTCAACCTCAATAATGAGGTGTTCGGGTTCTACCAGGGCAGTCCCCAGTACATG
Organism: uncultured Acidobacteriaceae bacterium; assembly: GCA_963796895.1. Classification (GTDB taxonomy): domain Bacteria; phylum Acidobacteriota; class Terriglobia; order Terriglobales; family Acidobacteriaceae; genus Palsa-343. Next base: position 21,174 of record CAWCNN010000004.1, on the reverse strand, counting down.
ATCCAGCGCGAGTACTACCAGCCGACCTTCTCCGCTGGCCTCCGCTGGACGCCAAGCCGCGGAGAAAAGTAGCGGGCCACGCGCAGGTGCGCGCTCCGGGCTCGCGTGGTTCGAGTCCGGTTGCGGTGTCCATGGGTGGGGAATGCGACTCACACCGCGCGGGGCCTGACATGGAAACGTCCCTGCAGTGCCCGTAATCGAAGGTCATTGTTTGTGCCGGGGCAACGTGCTCCGGCACACTCCCCGCAGCCGCTACACTGAACGTTATGCCTAAGTTCCGTGAAGCCGTCTATGGGAAAGGCCATTTCCATCTCATTGCCTGCACCTGCTTCCAGAAGTCTCCGAAGCTCGGCGAAGCGAAGCATCGGGACGTGTTCGCGCGCCTTATGGAAGAATTGCGCGTCAAGTTTCGCTTCGCGATCATCGGTTATGTAGTGATGCCTGACCATTTCCGGCTCCTTATGCGCGAACCCGAGATTGACACCGCCGCCAACGCAGTCGAAACACTGCAGGCTCGCTACCGTCGCCGGTACAACAGCTCCGCCCGATCGGATGAGCAGGTTTGGGAGCGCCGTTGCTCGGACACACACGTTGTGGGCCCCGAGGCAGTTGCGGCCAGCTTAGCTTTCATGCACGCGGAGCCGGTGAAGGCCGGGCTGGTGTCCAGTCCGGAGGAGTGGGAATGGAGCAGCGCTCGATCTTACCTCGGACTGCCCGAAGGCGTCGTCACCGTCGACCAGGTCCCAACAGCGTCGATCTGATGCTATACAGATCCCATTACGCGAAATAGTCGTTGAGTGAAGATATCCCGCCACCATCCCGCTGTCGGCATTGACTTCGGCACAACCAATTGCTCGATAGCGATTGCAGCCGATGATTCATCCGTCCGGTTCGCCTCGTTCCCTGCGTTGGACGCCAGCGGGTTTTCATTTCGCTCGGTTCTATACATCGAACAACTCAGGGAGGCGGGGAAGCCGCGACGAATCCTCTCGCGCAGCGGGCCAGCGGCAATTGAGAGCTACCTTGCAGCGACGGAGAGAGGCCGGCTGATCCAGTCGCTGAAGTCCTTGCTCGCCAGTCGAATGTTCACCGGGACTGAGATATTTGGGCGGCACAGCCGCACAGGCCGATGACTACGCGGTCAGTCAGTTCACCGGCAATTACTGCTGCATTTACCTCATCGATGTTTCGCATCCCGTCAGCAACAGATCCGGATGCAACCAGAGCCAGACCCACAACTGCACGGCCGAGCATCTCAAGGTCCACGCTTCCTGTCGCTTGAGCAATGCGAATTCCTTCGTCAGCCAGGCAAAGCGCGCGTTCTGGATCGCCCCCTTCGAGAAGACGGAGCGAACTCTCACGCACTTCGAGCCAGGTGCGCTCCAAACAGGGAGGATGGTTCTCCAGGAGACGAGGTATCTCCAACCCACGCCCCGCAACCAACAGGCGCGTTGCTGCCAGCCGTTGGCGACGACATTCTAGCCACGAAACGCCCAGGAATCCCACGCTAACCACACGGCAACGCGAGCAGCTGCAGCGCGATCTCCGCGCGCGAGATACAAGCGATAGGCTCGTTCTGGTGAATCAAATACAACATCGGCCAGATCGAGCCACCATGCCGCTGTTCCCAAACCCTCCTGCGCTTCGGGGAACTCACGGATGTGGAGAGCTGCCTCGAAACCCGTCCGCGCCTCCAGCCAGGCGCCGCGCGCGAGCGCTTCGTCGGCAGCCAGGCATTCGGAAGGCCGTGGAAAGACCATAGAAGGAGTCGATTATAGAAGAATGCGAGTATTAACCTGAGCCGCGTGGCCCGGCGGTGCGCCTATTCAATCCCCCCCAACTATCAGTCGCCCCAACCGGCGCTGTTTTCCGGCTGGATGAGCGCGTTGCCCCGCTCTCATGATCTGACCTTCCGGTCGGCGGCCGTTTTCGACGCGATTCACGGTGACGTCGGCGAAGTCGATCATTCGCTTCGCCGCGTACCCAATGCTCGGCCCAGACTGTAAGAGGCGGCCGGCCAGAGAGAAATCCCTTGTCGAGGTACCGAATGATCGGTACATAGTTAGCCAGATGAGCGTAGAGCCGCGCGCGCAGCCTATGCCTCTGGAAGGAACATGATCCTCATTCCCCTGCACACGAGGAAACAGCTCCCGAACAATCCAAACCGATCCTCGAACGATATGAGAGGAACATCGGAATGATCCCCAATTTGTTCCGATTGCTCGCTCACAGTCCGGATGCTCTGAAAGGCGTGGCCGATCTGCACGGCGGGTTGGGCAAGAGCCTCGGCGCGAGAACCCGCGCACGCATCCACATCATGACTGCCGAGGTGAACGGCTGCGACTACAGTTTAACGACGCACACCTACCTCGCGGGCAAGCTAACGCCGACTCGCCGACTTATCTCGCTTTCTGCTTCCCTCGGCGGCAAGATTGCAAGAAGCGTCCGTGAGACTCGTAGGCGTGAAGGCAAGTTCGTGCAGCTGGTTCTTCGCCAGCAGCGCGTTGAAGTCAGTGATCTGTTGCTGCGCGCCTTTCCATGAGGCCACGGTGCGATTGTAGTTGTTGCAGTCGCTCTCCCATGTGGCGATCTGGGTTGAGGTGGGCGCCATATCGAGACCGACCTGCACCATGCTGACCATGGTGTTGTACTGGTTGTTCAGATCGACGAAGGATTTGAGCGCTTTGGGATCGACAGGGGTGTTGCGACCCGATCCACCTTCGCCAGGGGGCGGGACGACGCCGCCAATCTTCGTCAGGCTGGTATCGAGCGCCTTCGCCTGCGTGGCCACATCCGTCGGCAGGTTGCTCTGCATCAGGGTGGTGAGCTGTCTTTGGACGGCGTCGACTTCCTGATGGCCCTGGTAACTCTGCTCCATGCCGTGAACGGAGAGCAGGGTGAGTTTGTTCTGAGCGCGCAGCGCGGTCATCAGTTCAGGGCTCTGGCCGACGCGGGGATCGTTCACGACAGTGACGGTGCGGGTGTAGACCTGGCCGTCGACGGTGAGCTTCAGCGTGTAGACACCGGGAATCACCTGAGGACCGTGGGGACCGGGATTGGAAGAGCCGGGCGTCATGTTCATCTGGTTTTCGAGGTCGTGCCGGAGGGCTGGCGGGTCGTCATACTGCAGGTTCCAGTTGGAGCGATTGAGACCGATATGCGCGCTGAGGGCGCGCGACTCGGGAGTAGCCATCCAGTAATACGGATACTCTGCGCCTTCGATGGGCGGCGGCAGGGTACTGGACATAGTTCGGACCAGATTGCCTTCGGCGTCGTAGACCTGGAGCTGGATGGGTCCGGTGGGTTCATGGCTGAGGTAGTAATCCAGGATGGCACCGTACTGGACGTTCGGGACGTGGGGAACTTCGATGGAGAAGGGCTGATCCCAGTTGCTGTTGATGCGGGCACGGATGGCGTCTTCGGGCCCGAAGAAATAAACCGGCGAGGATGTGATGGCCTGCCCGTGAGCGGCAATCTGGCGCAGCGGGGTGATGTCGTCGAGAACCCAGAAGCCGCGGCCGTAGGTTCCGATGACCAGATCGTTCTCGTGGTGATCGGTATGGACGTCGAGATCGCGGATGGAGGTGGTGGGCAGGTTCTGGCGCAGCGACTGCCAGTGATCGCCATGATCGAAGCTGACGTAGACGGTGCTCTCGGTGCCGGCGAAAAGCAGGCCGGGCTGGCCGGGATCGACACGGAAGCTATTCACCCAGCTTCCGGTGCGCTCGTCTGCAGGCAGGCCGCTGACGATGCTGGTCCAGGTTTTGCCACCGTCGACGGTGCGCCAGATGAGCGGCACATTGGCGTCCTCAGTATCGGGAACGGTTTCGCCACGCACGCCGCCGATGCGGGCGGAGACGTATGCGGTCTCGACGGTGTCGCCTGCCTCGATGGCGTTGAAGTGGGCGTGGGGTGGCATGTTCGCGATGTTACTGACGTTGTTCCAGACCTTGCCGTGGTCGGTGGTGATGTAGATCTGGCCATTCGAACTCGCGGTCCATATGACGCCCGGCTTGACTTTGGAGATGGAGAAATCGGTGATGGAGGGCGGCGGTGGTGGCGGGGTTCCGCCAGGAGGCGTGGGCGGTGGTGGCGGAAGCGGCTTGCCGCAGGGCGCAGGAGTTGTGCCTTTGGCGGTAGTCAGGTCGGGGCTGACGGCCGTCCAGGAGTGTGCACCATCGCGCGAGAGCATCAGGCACTGGTAGGCGACGTAGACAGCGCCCTGGTCAAAGGCCAGGTCAAACTTCTTCTGGAAGTCGCGGCTGGCGCTGTAAATGTTCGAGTTGGAGCCGAAGTTGGGTGCGACGTTTTGCCACTGCCCAGTGGACATGTCGATTTTGATGAGGCCGCTGCCTCCGCCGCCGGGGCCATAGCCGACGCCGTAGATGATGTTGGGGTTTTTGGGATCAGGTGTGACGACGCCAAACTCGGAGGAAGGCAGCGGGCTCCAGTCGGTGAAATTGACCTGGCCCCAGTTGCCTCGGCTGCTAATCATGACGGCGCCGGTATCCTGCTGCGCGGCGAGGATGCGATAGGGGTATTGGTCGTCGGTAGCGACGTGGTAGACCTGCGAGATGGTCTGCGTGTACCAGAGACTCCAGGTTTTGCCATCGTCGAGCGTGACGCTGGCGCCCTGATCGGAGCCCACGACCATGCGCTTGCCGTTGGTGGGATCGATCCAGAGTTTGTGATAATCTTCGCCACCGGGCGCGCCCTTGAAGGGTTCAAACGTCTCGCCGCCATCGGTGGAGCGATACATGGCGGTGCTCATGGTGTAGACGATGTCCGGGTTCTGTGAATCGACAAAAACGCCGCTGCTGTAAGAGCCCTGGCCATTGCTGATGCGGAAATCCTTGTCCGCCATATGCCGCCAGGAGACCCCACCGTCGTCGGAACGGTAAAGGCCGGAGCCCTTTTCAATGTCGTTGCCGACGATGTAGATGCGCTTGCCATTGCTGTGCATAGCGATGGCGAGCGCAACACGGCCGGGGAAAGGCGGAATTCTGATCTCGGTCCAGGTCTTGCCTTCGTCGGTGGATTTGAAGACCAGCGGCGGTTTCTTTTTGCCCGGGGTCGCACCGAAGCCGCCGCCCGTGCCCTGCGTGGCCGCCACCATGACACTGGGGTCGTCGTAGGCATATTCGAGGTCGCGAGTGCCATCGTAGTCCCCGGGTTTGAGGACATTGGTCCAGGTCTGGCCGCCGTCGGTGGAGCGATAGACTCCGCCACCGTGATGCCTGGGATCGCCAAGGGCGGAGACGAGCACCAGGTCGGGATCGGTGGGATCGACGACGATGCTGTCGATTTTGACCGTGTCTTCGAGGCCGATGTGCTTCCAGCTTTTTCCGGCATCGGTGGACTTCCACATGCCGTTGCCGAGGCTGCCGCCAATGGGGTCCCCGGCGCCGGCATAAACGATGCTGGGCGTGGAGGGAGCAACCTGGATCGCGCCAACGCTGTCGACGCTTGCCTCCTGATCGAAGATGGGGAACCAGGTGACGCCTGCGCTGGTGGTTTTCCAGATGCCGCCCTGGGGTGCGCCCATGTAGAAGGTGCCGGCATCGCCGATGACACCGGTCACGGAGGAGATGCGTCCGCCATGGAAGGGCCCGACGTTACGCCACCGAAGACCGGCGTAAAGGTTGGGATTGATCTGGGCTGCCACGCCCAGGGTTGATCCCAGCATCGATACCAACATGAAGAGAAAAATAAGCGCGCGACAAACTGTCCATGACCTTCTTGTCCACGACGTTCGCATTATGAAGTGATTGCCTCTGTGAACATTGGCGTTCTGTGTAGTGATGCATCGACGAGTCAAGTTCCGCACATCCTCTTCGTTCTGCGGACACCACGATTCTTTCCTCGTTGGAGCTTGTCGTCGGCCGAGATTTGCTTCGTCCAAACAGCCATCAAAACAGCCACCAAACAATTTAGGCCTCTCTGATTTCGAGAGGCTAATTCAGTCTAAACTCTTTATTATGTTGGTGCCGGGAGGGGGGGTCGAACCCCCACGAGAGGTTATCTCGGCGGATTTTGAGTCCGCTGCGTCTGCCAGTAACTATTTCTTTATCAAGAGTTTAGCTACGATGCACTGGAAACTGTGTAAGAAAATGTGTAAATTTCGACTTTTTTGCAAGAATCAGTCTTGGCCCCTGACTGATCACCCTGGGAATCTATTGCATTAGTTTTTGGGGAAGGCAGAGAGCTGGAGCGATCTGGTGGCTTGAGTGGGACTTGAACCCACACGGGATTGCTCCCAATGGTTTTTGAGACCACCGCGTATGCCGATTCCGCCATCAAGCCAACATCTTTATTAGACCATACAAAAGACTGATCCCAGGTAATGGCGAAATCTCCGGTTTGCCGGTCAACCGCTCATCACACTTGCAGAACACTTAATCTGGGGAGGAAATCACACGGGACGAGTGATCCCGAACCTCTCTTTCACCTCCTGAAGAACATCCCCGGACGCTACATCGGGGCCATCTTGACGAGTATTCGGACGGAACAGTTGAAGCTCCTCCTTAGAGAGCAGGAGCTTCTGAAGATCATCTGGGGCGATGCCGACGTTCGATTGAAATGTCAGTTCAGCCCCGTGTTCGAGCGGATCGTGGATTACGTCCAGGAATGATAAACCTCGGAATCGGGTCGTCACGAGCTTCCCTGCGGGATTGAGGTACTCAGTGTCACCCGACCGTCCAATGCGAAGAGCTTGCTCGTATGCATCGTCTGGTGAGTTTGCATGAACGAGGGTCAGATTACGCCAGACGACGTTTCGCGGGTCATCGGCCACCGTCAGCTCTTGAACGATTTCAGCAAGATACCACTCAGCATCTTTCGGCACGAATCCCATATTTGATCTCACCGCCTTCAATCTGCAATTATCGCCCGATTCGTAGGGGAGTGCTTCTTGTCGGGGGCGAGTGGTCGCCAATGCGGAAACTGCACCGCTGCCGACGGCAGAGTCTCGTTTATCCAACGCTCAGCCCTTGGGAAATTTCCCTAGCCACCGATTGCGGCTCAATTTTCTGCGTTGCTGCTGGCTCCTGCTGCATCGCGATTCGGATGCGATACGTCACGGCTCAGTTCGTATCCCAGTAGCTTCACGTCGGTCGATATTCACCCCATTTCTATGTGGTAACCTGCGGACGGTATGTTCCTTCTCATAATCGCTGTTTCGCTGTTCGGTGCCGCGATTGCTTTATGGGTTCTGCCTCGCAAAAGCCGTTTGCTTTGGAAACTGCTCGGGAGGGGGGCGGCCGGATTTTTAGTGTGCGCCTCCGCGTTGACTTTTCTTCTGTTCCTCTTCGGAGTTGGGATGTGTGGCCGATACGAGTTTCCACCAATACCGTCGAGAGACGGAAAATTCGTTGCCCGAGTGAGCGAAGAAGACTGTGGGGCCGTTGACTCGTTCCATAGTTCCGTGGAGCTGTGGCGAAAACGGCAAGGCCTTTCCGCCCGGATATTCGGTAAACAGGGGCACTCAAGCACCGTGTTTACAGTTGGAAATGACCCTCGGCTGATTGATCTCTCGTGGAAGGATGATCGCACGCTGCTCATTCGCTACCCAAACGACTCCCGCGATCCCGCCGAATTCCGCTGTCAATCGCAGTTGGGGGACATTCATATTGAATGCGTCGGATATACCCCCGATAACAGCAAACCCGTTGGCCAAATGCCAACCGTCCAGAGGGGGCTGTGGTAAGTGCCAACTGACATAACGCCGCAGTTGGCACTCACAGTACTGGGTAGGTTCACTTGGTGATTGGTGGGCTATCCAGAAACTGCACCACCACCGACGGCAGCTCCTCGTTTATCCAACGCTCAGCCCCTGGGAAACGTCCATGCCCACCGCTTGCGGCTCAATTTTCTGTGTTGCCCCTGGCTCTTGCTGGATCGCGGTCGGGTGCGACACGTCGCGGCTCAACTCGTATCCCAGGGCCTTAGCGTCGTTCGTGTACATCTGCACGTCAAACTGAGCGCGCGACACCGACACATAGGCCATGCGGCTATTGACGAGTTCGCCGGGAGCCTGTTCCGTGTCCACGTGGATCAGCACGCGGTCTGCTGTCTGGCCCTGGCTGCTGTGGCTCGTCACCGCATAACCGTAGTCGAGATGTGGATGCTGCCTCGCGTTGAACTCGACCTCGCGCCCTGAGTCCGTGCGGAGTTTCAGATTGCCGTCGCCCTCGATTCGCTCGATGGTCGCCAGTTCGCGGTTAGCTAGTTTCTGTTCATGGTACGGGGCCGTGAGTTGTACGCGGTCGCCCTGCGCAAACTTGCGCTCACTGTCGCGGTACACCGTCACACCCTGCAAGCGGCGCGGATCGTAGCTCAGCTCTTCGCCGCCGCGCCGCTTCACTGTGAGCGTGTTGCTTTCGCGGTCTACGTGCGACACACGCGCATATTCTCCCGGCTCGATGCCAAGAGGCTTGCTCCCTTTCGAGTAGCGCAGTACGTCGCCGCGCTCGTAGTTCTGCGCGTGCTGCCGGTCCGCGCCGGTCACATCCTGGCGCGCGTAGAGCACATGCACGCGCTGCTCGTCGTGCGACACCTTGCCCTCATTCTGCATCGTGCGATGGATGGCGTCGTTGATCTCGCGGCGTGAGGCATTGTCTGGCGACACGACGAGCGTCTTTTCAGGTGAGCGCGCGTACTCGCGGGCAATTTCGCTGATGCGTTCCTGCCGGTCGCCAATTTCATGCACACGTCCCTGGCTGTTTAGATTGCCGATGGCTTCGCGCACTTCGCCGCGCGCAAGCTGTTCCACGGCCTCTTTGAGTGCCGGGTCTTTCTGCCGGATGATCTCATCCAGTCTGGCCGTGCGCATTCCCGCTTCCTGCAACTGTGCATAGGGCCGTCCTGCTTCGACCGCCTCATGCTGCCGCACGTCGCCTACGAACAGCACACGGTCGTTTTCTCTCAGCCGCTCGACAAACGTGTGTATCTGCGTCGTGCTCGCCATGCTCGATTCATCGACCACATAGAGCCGCTTCTGTCCGTCGTCCTGCTGCTCGCCGCGTGCAAGATGCCTTTGCAGCGTTTGAGTCTCGATGTCCGCTTCGGCGAGCTTCTGTGCGGCCCGCGATGTCGGCGCGAGTCCTTCGACCTGATAGCCTGCGCGCTCGGCCCCTTCACGGACAGCGGCTAAGGAAGTAGTTTTTCCTCCCCCCGCAACACCTTCAAGAGCCATCATGCGGTCGCGGCTCGTCAGCACATCCTCGACCGCGTTCCGCTGGCTCAAGCTCAAGTGCGGATGCTGCTCCATCGTCTGCTGCCGTACCTGACCGTCTGCCAATACCTCGCGCGTGCCCTGACCCAGCTTCATCCGCTCGATTAGCTCGCGCTCGAAACCCTGCATTTCGCCGGTCGTGAACGCGCGGCCTGCGAGACCTGGCCTGCGCTCCACTTCAATCAGTTCTTGGCGTTCTGCACGCCGCTCGAACTCGGCACGAACCTCCAGCAACCTTGCCTCGCCCATCGTGTGCTTGAGGGCATCGCGCATCAGCGTTCTTTCGTCAACTACGGCCTCGCGCTCCATGCCGCGCTCGCGCGCATAGCTCACGCCCTCGTGCGCGGCGACGCCCGACTGCTCCGGCTTCAGCTCCACACCGGGCCGCTGCGCCGCCTCTTTGACAATGTGCTGCGGCTGTTGGCCGTGTTCGGCTGCGAGTCGCTGATGCTGCGCTCGCACATCTTCATGCGATAACGGCTGCTTGGCATCGCGCGTCTGATGCGCCGCGATCTGCGCGGCGCCAGCCCCGCGCACTCCTGCCTTTTCCATATGCTCTTCGATTTGCTGCCGTCGCGGACTCGAAGCCTCCAAATACTCGCGCGTGTAACCCTTGATCTCCGGCTGCCCGTGCGCGCCGCGTTCGATTTCGTAACCAAGCTCCTGCAACCGCGCCGCCAGTTCCGAGCGATACACCGCCGTCGCGTACTGCTGCGTTCTGTAAAGTTCTTGCGGTTGCAACGCCCGCGTCTGACCCTCAGCCGTCTCAGTCATATTGAAGATCACCGCGTGCGTGTGCAGTTGCGGCGCTGCGTAACCGTCGACAGGTCGGCTGCTGTCGTGCTCGAACTTGGCGACGGCCCACATGCCAGTGGTCTGCGCCGGGACATTGCCGCCGATTCTCGCCTGCGCGTACCTCTCCATCTCATAAAGTGCCGTGCGCACGCTCTCTCGATGCGCGTCTCTCACGCGGTCATCGCCGCCAACCAACGCGGTCAGCGATACACTCTTGGGCGCGCTGAACGTCGCATCCCATCCGGCCCGGTGCTCCATCGTGCGTACCGTCTCGCCGCTGGCATTGACGTACTCGCGCGCTGTCTGATGCCGTACCAACTGCTCGCCCGTCTCCGGGTGCTGGCCCTCGGCCAGCCGCGCGAACTGCTGCTCCTGAACCTCGCCTTGCAAGCCCCAGCGAGCGGCAAGCTGGCCCTGCCACTCGCCGCGCACACGCTCGCCCTCTGTGTAATAGTTCTCCCGCGCATTGGCGAACTCTTCTTTGTGGTACGCCTGCGCCTGGCCGGAGCTGATCGGTTTCGATAGCGTAATCATCGCTTCACTCGAAGAACGGCGTCTGCTCGTTCACCGCCGCTGGCTGCTGCGCTTGCTCCTGCTTCTTTTGGACGGAACGTACCGGCTTTCGTGCCGGCGCTGCAACCGGTTCCGGCTCTGTCGCCGGCATTGCTGCCGGCGTCGTCATCTTCCGCTCGATGAACTTCTCCGCTGGCTCTTCCAGCTTGAGATACGGTATCCGCATTCGCACAACTAGGTTGCCGTGCTTCAGATAACCGTGCAGCGGCTCAAGCCCGCCGATCTCCGATGCCATGACCAACGGCTCGCGCGTAATCTCCCGCTGCTCGTTCTCCCTCTGATGCGGGAACGCGCCCCGCGTCCGGCCCTCCCGAAACCGTTCCACTTCGACTTCGCCGATGGATTTCGAGATCCACTCCGACGCATGAGGCTCGCTCGTTTTGAAGAAGAACTTCGTCGCGGGCTGCGACAGCATGGCCTCGGCGATGTGCCCGTACAGCGCCTCCACCTGCGCTTTGCCCTGGAAGCCTAGGACCATCGGGTTATTCGATTTCCGGCCCTCCGTGATTGCCGTCGTCAACTGCGGCAACCGTTGCAGCGTCGCCAGCTCGTCCAGCACGAACCATGTCTTCCGCGCCCCGCTTCCACCCTCGTTCATCAGCCGCAGCACTAACAGGTCGAGCCACAGGCTCATCAGCGGGCGCAGTCTTTCTCTCATGGTCGGCTTCGACGTAAGGAACAGCCACCCCTTCCGCTCTCGGCTCCACGCATACGCGCTCCAGCGCCGCTCCGTTTCACGCTCCGGTGGCAGCAGCTTGAACGCATCGGCGACCATATTCAGCGACCCCAGCACACCCGACCGCTGCGGCGGAGCCGTCGCGTGGATCATCGCCGCAAGCTCCGTACCCCGTACCCGCTTTTCGATCTCCTCCTCGTGGCACATCCAGTACGTCAACTGCTCCGGCGTGGGTTTCAGATTGATCAGGTGCGCGAAGATTTTCCTTGGCGCATCCACGAAGAACTGGTTCTCCCGACCCCGATCCGGGAAGAGAGATGCCGCCACCGTCAGCGCCTCCGCCTCATGCGGCACTTCGTCGCCCGGCGTCCAAAACGGACACCGCGCGTCCAGAGGATTCAGCACCACGTCACCCCGCGATTCTGAGTAAAACTGCGGCAGGTATTCGAGCGCCGGATCGTACACGATGGCCGTCTCTCCACGGTCGGCGATCTGCGCGAGCACCTGCCGGATGGCCGCGCTCTTGCCCGTCCCCGAGTCGCCCACGATCAGCACGTGCATTGCCTCGCGTTCCTTCGGGATGCGGACCCACCGGCCCCGGTCCCGACGCATCAGCCGGTCAACCCATGTCTGCTCCAGATTGATTAGCGCGATGCCGTCCGGGTAGTAAGTCGTCAGCCATTTCTTCCGGCCCAGCTTCTCGTTGAACTCCGCCGTCGTGACTAACTCTGGCCCCCGCAGCCGCCGCCCGAACTTCCAGACCATCCGCCGCGCACGGTCCTTCGGCACGGCCATGAACAGCAGCACGGCGAAGAACGCCAGCGTCCAGTACGTGGGCCGCTTCACGAAGTCCCACAGCGTTTGGTTCTGGAAGACATAACTTCCCATCAGCTCATGCAGCCCACGGTCGTTGAACACCCCCGTCGTCCACTGCAACCGCGTCAGTCCATCCTTGATTCCCTGGTCGGTTAGCACGTACCCGTAGCGCCCGTCCTGGCCCTTCACAGCCTCGATTTCGTCGCCAGTCACAAGCACCTGTTCGCCCTTGGCCGTTAAACCTTCGAGCAGCGTGTAACGCGCCTTCGCTGCCGGAAGTTTCGACCGTGCGCCGCTCTTCAGATAGTCACTCAGGTACAGCCGCTCCGCCGCCGTCCAGTTCACCCGCCCGTCCCGCCACGTCATGAACACGAAGAACAGGCAGCTAAGAAGAAATGCTCCCCACGTCCACACGTGCGCCCGGCTCGGCCACGGTTTCGCGTACTGCTTCCGACCCCACTCCGCCATGCTCAGCCCTCCTCAACTTCGGATGGATTGGTCGTGCTCTCAACTCCTTCTTCTTTGCGCTCGATCTTGAGCGCCGCTAGGCGCTCTCGCGCCCGCTGCATCTTCACACTGTCGGCGCGCTCGATCAAGCCCCGCATCTCCGCCTCGGTCATCGGACTCTGGCCCGCGGAAGCTCAGATTCAGGAAAAGCGTGCGGAGCGCCAGCAACTCGGCCAGGACAACCTCGCCGGACTCCGGCACACCGTCCACCGGAGCGGCTAGCAGCACGTCCCGAACCCACTCCGAGAGCGTCTGCCCGTTCGCACGCGCACGCTCCTCCAGCATGGCGAACTCCGCCTCGCTGACTTTGGTGCCCACGGATTTGGTGCGGAGTGGCGGCTTCACTCGTCACCGCCGATGCCGGAAGAACTGGGAAAGGGATTTGGGCCGTGCAAGGCCCGCGCGTTGCAGGCTGCGAAGCAGCCGGGGGAGCAACGCCAGCGGTCGCGGGCTAAGGGGTTGCAGCTCATGAGGTTCCCCTTCAGCAACGTGCGCTCGCCTCTAGAGTAACCCAACTTCGCAGATTTTTCCTCTTAGCCGCTTGTTTTCAGATGGTTCCTAAGCAGTAACCGCAGGTTACCGTGCAGATCCCATTCTGGGGTGACGTGTCACCACTCCTGCCGATGCCGAAGGCAGCGCCGGTCTTTGGGTGCTCGCCCTGGACACGGAACTCCGACCCTGATCCTCGATCTACTCGGCAAAGCTCAGAGGTGCAGTCTGCGAAACAGCCGGTCATCGTCGCCGGTGTCAGCGTCGGCATTCGGAGGCAGGATGGAGGCCAGCCGGTCCTCCACGTCCAGCTTGAACGCGGCGGCGATCTTAGCCACATGGATGCCGAACGTCCCGCGCAACTCTCCGAGTGCGCTCCCGAACGTCCAGCTATGAAAACCCCAGCCGTTGGCGCGCTGGATGCCTTCGCGTCCGTCGCTCCCCACCCGCTCAAGGAACTTCCGGCAGGCCGCACGCATCGCGCGCAGAGTCGCGGCAAGGTCAGAGTTCTTGCCGTCCAGCTTGCCCAGCTCATCGCTAAGGCGATGCCGGATTTCGATCACCGAGTGAACGCAATGCGAGGGTACCTCCATCTCGCTCGGCTCGTACAGTACGCGCCGGTCTTCAAGGAACGCGATCACCCGGCGCGCCGCTGCGATCTCCATCTCGGCGGGTTGCCAGGATGCCCCGCCAAATGGCGTTGAGATGCCTGTCAGACGGTTAGCGATCTCCGAGAACTTCATCGCCTTTCCTTTCTATCTACATCACTGGGTATTTCGGCTACTCGACGCGGCCAAAGCGGGCCTCTAGGTCCTTCAAGGTTGCGTATGCTTCGGCAACCGGTATTTGTGGCCCATGCTTCTTTCGAAACTCTTCGATGAACTGATCCAAGTCGGCAATATACTCCTCGCGATCCGGTCCATCGTACGCCGCCTTCAATTCCAGCACATGTTTCAAAGCGGCCTCTGTTGAGATCGTTTTACCGTCAGCAGCCCCTTGGTCAATGATCGCTTGACGCTTTCGCTCGATCTCCTCGACGGCAAACTGATTACGGTTCTTGAGAGCCCTCAGATAGCGCCCTACATCGGGGGGAATTGTTGCGCTCTTCGCGATTCGTAAGAACCACCACGCACGAATAGGCATAAGCATTTGGCCCAACCCCATACGTACCCCCCCGGTTTTCTGCTGCTCGCTCTCCCTACTGGTTTTCTAAAGTGCGGACTCGATTGAGAAGTCGTTCGATTTCGCCATTGCGATTCTTGAACCAGTCGGTTGACCAAATGCGGTGAATTTTCCAGCCCTGATTTTCAAGTGCCATTTGGCGGAGACGGTCGCGGTCACGCGCTGACCGTCCGGAGTGATAGCTTTTCCCATCGAACTCCACGCCTAGCAGCCAAGCACCTGGCTTCATCGGATGTCGGACTCCCAAATCAATGAAGTATCCACTGACGCCAACCTGCGGTACGACATCGTAACCATGCGACTTCAAAACAAAACTTACAGCCGCTTCGTGCTCGTTCGACGGTTCTGCTCCTGGCGAGATTTGGGGCTGGGCGGTAACCCCGCTCTTGGCAAAGCGCATGTACCCCTTCAAAGCCCGCACACCCCAAGCAGTTCCAGGTTCGTCACGGATAAAGTCGGGATCAAGCGAACTGAATACAACCGTGCGCCTCTTAGCGCGTGTAATGAGAACATTCAGACGCCGATGCCCGCTCTTGCTGTTCACGCCCGCAAACCTCTGGTAGTAAGTTCCCTGCGAATCTTGCCCGTAGGTCACTGAAACAAAGATCACGTCGCGCTCGTCACCCTGTACGTTTTCAAGGTTCTTAATGAAAAATTCATTAGGCGTACCGGCTCCGCCTTCAATCCAAGCATTTGAGACGGAATCGTCTTTCAGCTTCTTGTCCAGAAGCTCTTCTATCAACTCTCGCTGATCGAAGTTCATTGTGACGACACCTAACGACTCCGATGGATGACGCCGCATGTGCTCGAGAATGGCATCCACAACCCTGCCAGCTTCAACCGGGTTCTTGCGATTCTCAAAGATGCCGCCGGGAACGGGAACATACTTTACGCCGAGGTCATCATGCTTTTCATAGGCAGAGGGAAATACGACAAGATCGCCGTCGTAGAATTCTTGATTTGAGAATCGAATCAAACTCTCATGTTGAGAGCGATAGTGCCAGCGGAGTCGGCGGGCGGGTTGGTAGCATCCCCATGCAACGTCTAGAATGCTTTCACCTTCTGCAACCGCAGAATTGTCGTCTGATTCCTCGGCCTCATCGTCAATCGTTCTCTGGAAATACGATGTAGGCGGAAGCTGCTTGGGGTCTCCGACAACTACCAACTGCGCGCCACGTGCAATCGCACCAAGAGCATCTTCCGGCCGGAGTTGCGATGCCTCGTCCATAACCACTAGGTTGAAAACTATTCTCCCAGGCTCCAAGAACTGGGCTACTGACATGGGGCTCATCATAAAGCAGGGCTTTAGACCTTGAATTGCGGCACCAGCCCGCTTCATCAATTGCCGAATAGGAACGTGGTTCCTCTGCTTCGATATTTCGTGGACCAATAGCTGCTTATCCGTATAATCCTTCACGGACTGGCCGCGATAACCATTCGGAACATGGCGATTACTCGCACGGGCTGCAATATCCATGCGGTTTAGTTCGATTACATCGCGGTCAAGGGAGGCAAAGCGTGAACGTGCCTCGTCTTGCGTGGTTCCACTCAACCTAAACAGGTCTGGATGGTCACTAAACAGTCGCCTCACTAACGAACTGCAAAAAAGATACTCGAATGATGTAGGTAGTTTGTCACAAGCTATTACTCCGCCTGCACAGAGGCCGACGAGAGATTTGAGCCCCAGTTCATAGAGCTGCTTTTCGACCCGCTTTGTATCAAGCCAAACAGGAAGAACCTCCACAGAATCGATACAATTCTGCATGCTGGAACATGCCGCGTTCATGCTGCCTGCGGATTTCTGATCGATAGAGCCAGTCCAGCCAAATTTGCTTAATGCTTGCTGAGATGCAGTGGCCGCAGCACTATTCGCCGCGAATGACCTGCCCCACTCCTTTAATCCTGTAATTCTTACAACATACTGCTCTGACAATAGATAGCGATGAACCGCAGAAGGCAACTTTGCCTCAGTCATTGCTTGAGCTATTGCTCGAACAAGAGCGAGCGTATTTGCAATAGGATCCAAAGCGGTATCGATGCCTTTGAAGTGCCCATCGAGAACAGCTTTTGTCTCTTCACTGGTGTTCAATGCCTTGCGAAGAGACTGCGCTCTTGCAACTTCAGCGAAAAGTTCCTTGATCTGGCATCTGCTCGTTGTTTCGTCAAATTTCAGCGGTTCTAGAGTCCGCAGAAGCTTAAATGCTA
Source organism: uncultured Acidobacteriaceae bacterium (assembly GCA_963796895.1). Taxonomy (GTDB): domain Bacteria; phylum Acidobacteriota; class Terriglobia; order Terriglobales; family Acidobacteriaceae; genus Palsa-343. Next base: position 4,699 of record CAWCNN010000004.1, on the reverse strand, counting down.
CCTCGATAATATTTCGTACAGCGCTAAGGAACGAGTTGACGTCGGCGTCCTGATGCTCAAATTTGAGATACGGAACCCTGGAATGCAGAGCTGTCAACAGATTCAATGCGTGTTCTAATTCCGCAAATTCGGGAGTATTCCCGTCAAGGCCACCTAAGACGCTCTTCAGTCGGGACGCAGGTAAGGATAGCAATGCCGAACGAACAGTTGATGCGTACTCTCGGTGCTCTGGCAACTTGGAATAGATTTCTTCATACCACTGCGAAACCGCAAGAAGGTCGTCCCACCCAGTTTCCAGACCCACAAAGTGATCCTCAAGCCATACCCTGTACTCGGCATTGGCCGAGAACCCATCCGCCCTGGAGCGAAATTCATCGCTCTTGGCACGAAATCTATCGCTTTTGGACAGGAGTTCATCGCTCTTGGAACTGAAGTGAGCAAGCACCCGCAGACTATTAGCTTTTTGAAGCCTCGTCTGCCTTACAGGCATGACGCACATCGCCGCATATGTGGAATTAGCGGCCCTGTAAGCCCTCCCGAACCGCGCATACCAAGGCGTATGCGCGAAGATGTTCGCCATCACCAAAAACTCTTTGGCGCTGGACTTGTTGTCAAAAATTAGCTGCCGCGCGAGTTGAGCTTTTTCCGCGTGCAAAGACTCTTCCTCCGCCTGTACAACAAGCTGCTCTGCTTTGAGAGCATCCCTTTCAGACTGGAGAGCAGCGGATTCCTGCTTTCCTCGCATCAGAATGCTATTCAACCCGTCTTTTGCAAATCGAGTGCTACGCAAATGAGCAAGGTGCAAGGGGGCATCGACAAGCAACTGCTTGGCAGCAACCAAATCTCCTATATGGCGTAGGGTAACCGATGTTGACGCGAGTCCAAGTGCATCACTGATCTCATTCGCAGCTCGTTGCGCTTTTCCCACATGCGCCTCAGCAGCAGAAAAACACTCAAGTAACTCGTTGAGATTTGCGAGCGAGTAGTCTCTCAGGCCGAGGTCCTCCAGGCGCGTGTCCAGTTCTATAAACATTCCTGGAATATTGCTATCAAGCAAAGATTCAGTCGTGTTAGATGCAATAGCAGCCCTATACTCCCTGACTGAATCGATAAAACTATGAACTGTTCTGCACTTGGCAGCAGAGCGAAAAGCCGGTAACAATTCGCAGATATAGTCGGTATTGTCGGCTTCGTTGACGATCGGCAGGCCATAAACGCTCTGCAACCATTCGCTCCCGTCGGACTCCACCTTATTTGCGATGAAGTCGGCGAATGTCAGCTCAAACATGTCCTCACAATCCTCAATGAGGGAGATGCGATTTTCATACGCTGATTTCAGAGCAGTGAGTTCATCCAGCAAACACTCCCGATCTGCTGCGCTTAATTCCGTATCGGAAAGCCACGCCCACGAGCTCGCCTCTGTATCAACCGATCCACCAGCATCTGACAGACGGCGCAGATGAGCTACATAGGTAGATACCAAGTCCTTTCGGATATGCAGCTCACGAAAATCCCAAGTATGGGCGTCAGGAAGCGAAACCGTGCTAGCCTTCAGGAGCGCATCTGGAACCTCTATGCTGAGCTTGTCTCTCTGCCATATAAGCTCAAAAGGAGATTTCCCAATCGCAGCGTAGGGAGTATTCAGGAGAGACACATATTTTCTGAGCTCGTCACGCTTGATTCCCATGAGAGTCTGCTTGTGAGCCAGAATCGTCGGCGGAGTAAAATACGCCTGCATGCGCTTATCCAAGGATTTCAGCATCTCGACTTTATTTGCTTTATGGCTGTGGAGTTCTAAGCAGAAATCTCCAAGCCCGGCGCTATCGAGCCGTCGCTTTACAACATCCAGAGCGGCCATCTTCTCAGCAACGAACAGGACGGTCTTGCCAGCGGCGATTGTCTCTGCAATTAGATTTGTGATCGTCTGCGACTTTCCGGTGCCCGGTGGTCCCTCGATTACGAGATTCTTGCCTCGTGCCGCGTCAATCAGCGCACTATGCTGCGAACTATCGGCATCGTAGATTAGGGGCGGAGCCGCTTTCTTAATCTCCTCTTCATCTATATCGAACTCGCTTGCCAATCCCGACTCTTCATTGCTATCTCCAGCAAACAGCTCAAGCAGACGGGCGTGTTGAACCAAAGCGTGGGAGCCCCATCTGTCCGAGTCGAGGTCCAGATACATCAAGAGCTTGGCGAAACTTAACAACGTCAGTGATACGTGGCGACAGACTCTCCAGTCTTTCTTTCGTTCCAGAATTAGAGCGAAACGCTGGAAATACTGCTCCGGTGTTTCACCTTCCTCTAGCTCCGGTATCTGGAGGCCGAAATCAATCCGCATCTTTTCCACGAGTGAAAGGTTCGTGGTTAAGTCCTCATCGTTATATTTCAGACGGAATGAGCGGTTTGTGTCTTTGGACTTCGGAGTTACCAGCTCGATTGGTACAACCAGAAGAGGGGCGAGTGCGGCCTTGGATGAATCATCTGACTCGCGCCATTCAAGGTAACCAAAGACAAGATGAAGCAAATTAACCCCGGACTCCTCGCGCGCCGTCTTGGCGGTCGTTCCAATCTTGCGAAGTGTTGCTTCCAGTCCGTCCTGATATTGCAAAACTCGAAGGTTGTCCGTCTGACCACGGCCACCTACAAGATCGATTGACGTGGACCATCCGAGTTCTTTAGCGAAGTTTGCAGGCGCTGGCTTCTCGCCGAGTTCATCCACGTATTCCTTGTTGGGTTCAGGCACAAAGACAAAGGGCAGTTCCGCGCCAGCCAGCAGATTTCTATAGATCGCTTCGTGGTCGCCATCGACAACTCGCACAGAGGACTTGCCGTGCCTGAAGCTAATCAAATTATTCCGTTTCGTGATGTCGAGGAGGCGTAGGCGCAGCTTCTCCAACTCGCGGCGGACTGCTTCTGCCTTTTGCGGGTCTATTGATTCTTTCGACTTCCTCCCCGTCTGATCAGCGGCAACTTGCACGGTGACGAGTACTCCTCTAAAGGAAGTGTTAAACGAAGTCCGCCAGGTTTGCCCATACTCCAAAAGCAGCAACTGGTGTCAGTCCGGGTTTCTGGAATGAGACGACACACGACGGGCGAATCCTTCATCGTGGCTTGCCTCTTAGCAATTACTCCAAAACGATCAAAGTTCTGCGGCGCGCCAGCAGGCGGCGGCATTTTCGTCCGATCCCGTTCAGAATCAAGAGAAATGTGCCATGAGATGTTCTTGGAACGAAGTGTAAATGAAATGAACGGTGGTCGTACACACGAATCTTGTGGGATTGTAATGGAATCCACTACAGTGTAATATTTAAGCATGACTACTGCTCTGCTAGGAAATCGAAGGTTTACACGATCAGCCTGCCGCCCGAACTCGCGCAAAGGGCCGAGGCGCTGGCTCAGCGGGACAGCCGCACGATGAGCGAACTTTTCCGAGAAGCCTTCCGCACGTACTCCGCACAGCAGGCGCGAACGATGCTGAATGAGCTGGGCGATATGCGGAAGGCCGCAACCCGAAGGGCTACAGCGAGGCTGATGTGCCTCGGCTCATTAAGGAAGTGCGGGCTGAAGGCCGCGCCGCCGCAAGCTGCGTCTAACGGGTGATCGTCGTCATCGACACAAACGTCTGAATTTCCGCGCTTCAGTTTGCGAAACGTCGCGGCACGCCGACTCTGGCGCTCGAAAAAGCGATGAGCGAAGACGTGATTGCAACCTGTGACGAGATTGACGCGGAGATCGTGCGCGTCCTGACGGAAAAGTTCTCCTGGGAACAACACCGGGCAACGTCGGCGCTGCAAGCGATTCTGGCGCGTGGCATCCGTGTAAAGATTCGAGGCACGGTAAAGGTATGCCGTGATCCCCACGACGATATGTTTCTGGAGTGCGCCGCCCTTGCGAAAGCGGATTTGCTGGTTGCAGGCGACAAGGATTTATTGACCCTCGGCACTTACAAGGGAACTCGCATTATCACTCCCTCGGAATATCTGAGAGCCGGATAAAGAATCCGAACCACTGTTCAGAGATGAGCATGGCCGTAGATCGCCGGAGCGACATTCATCGCAACGGCTGCGGGGATGCCGCTGACAGCGGCATCCCCGACATTTTCGGTCGTCTCGTTCTCTTCCTCGAACGTGGTGCCGAGGATCAGGTCCACGGCTTTCTGCGCCTCGGCGGCTGCATGAACGATAAGCCGGTTATCTTCTTCGAGCCTCTCAATCCAGTTTTGGATATATGCAGTGGTGTTCCGGTTGGTGTACTCGTTAGCGATGCCTAACGATACCGCAAAGAAAAGCCGCGCCCATCTCCGCTACCAGTTCCTCTTTGCTGTAAAGCTCATCTCCGAAGCGGTCGCCAAAGATGCGATGTAGACGACTCTCGTGGCCGGTGCTGTGTACCAACTCGTGAAAGAGCGTGCTGTAATAGTGCGGCGCATCGACGAAGCGGGAACGCGCGGGCATGTGGACGGAATCGGTAGAGGGCCGGTAGTAAGCGCGGTACTCGCTCGGGCTGTTGAGATAGAGAGCGGGGCGGTTCTCCCATCCGGTAACGATGCTCTCGCAGAGTTCGTCTTCGCTCTATCTCAGGCGCGATGGCGGGCTCCGAGATTTCAGGAAGCGTGAGGCCGTCGCACTGCTCTATGTTGAAAACCGTGTAGTGGCAAAGAACGAAGGGAACGCGCTCATCCTCGCTCATTGCTTCCTCG
>CAWCNN010000003.1:102500-2197853 GCA_963796895.1 uncultured Acidobacteriaceae bacterium | reverse complement strand
GTACTGCCCTTCACCTGAACGCACCACCCCGAGACCCGCGATGGCCGCCGCATCTTGCGGATGCGCCGTAACCACAGCCTCACCGGCCTGCACCGCCTCCTCCAGCCGCCCCTGCCTACAGGGCCCACGCGTGCGCCGCCGTCTTCGATCCTGCCGTCGTGCCAGGCAAAAATAGCAAAATCGCGACCCACTTATTTACGATGCCTCATACATCGGGGCTCCAGTGGCATCCTGTCATTCCCTGCGATGCTCCACACAAGAAGGAGGCCCCGCCTTCTTGCGAAAGCGGGGCCGGAGCATGATTTCCGTTCAAAGCTCAGAAAGAGATCTTCCCTCCGAGCTGCAACACTCTGGGGTCATAGACCTGCGTGATGACACCAAAGTTGCTGCCGCTGAGATTCTGCCCATAGCCTCCGGCCTGCGTGTCTGCCCGGAATTGCGTATGGTTCCAGACGTTAAAGGCTTCCGCACTGAACTCGAAGTTCGCCCTGTCGGCAAAGTTAAAGTTCTTACGCAGCGCCAGGTTCCAGTCGTCTCGTCCTGGGCCGCGGACGGCATTGTGTTTCAGGCTGCCCCAAGTGCCGGGAGTCGGCGTGTTGAAGGCGTTTGCATCGAACCACTGAATTCCGCTCGCCACCAGGTTTTTTGGGTAGGAGATTCTCCCAGCCAGATTGGGCCGATTGCGGGCATTCTGAATGCCCATACCGCCCTCTGATCCCCCTACCAGGGGCTCGAGCGGCGCACCGGATTGCATTGTGATGATCCCCGACAGTCCCCATCCTCCGAGCACGGTCTTGACGATTGGATTAGAGGCGGTCCGGAAGAATGGCGAGTCGTACATAAAGTTGACGAATGCGATGTGCGGCCGATCGAAATAGGACGGTCCCCAGTCATACTTCCAGCCGGCATATGGATTGTTGACAAAGTTCAGGTCCCCACCATTGCCGCCGTTGAGCGACACTGGATCGTATGCCCGGGAATAGGTGTACCCGAACTGCGCCTGCAGGTCTCTCACTCTGGTATGTACGTCGAGTTGGAGGGAGTTGTACTGGCTATTGGCTTCGTTGCGCGCCATCCGCAGTGACCGGTAGCCAGGATAGTTGAGCATCTGGTTGTAGCCGGCGCCGTTGCTGGCGATCAGAGCGGGCAAAGCGGATTGCGGCGGAAGGTTAGTCTCCACCCAGTCGCTGAGGTGGCGGTTCTGGCTGCCTACGTACGACAGGGAAATCAGCGTCCGATTCGCGAGTTCCTGCTGTACGCCGATGCTGTACTGCGTGCTGGTTGGCAGCTTGTACATCTTCCTGTCCATTCCGACGATGGTTGAAGCCACTACCGGAGCTGCGACTGTTGAACCGGTTTTAGTGCTGGTATGCGGATTTGACAGCAGCACATTGCTGAAGTCGATATGTGCGTCGAACGGCGGATTCGTGGCTCCGTTGTACATATCGTTGCCCTGGATGCGCTCGTACATCATTCCGAATCCGCCACGCAGGAGTGTCCTGCCTGTACCGGTGAGGTCATATGAGAAGCCAAGACGAGGTCCAAAGGCTGCCCAGTGGTTGTCCACCAGACCTTTCGGAATTCCGCCCTGTCCATCGATGCCAATGCCATTCAGATAGAACTGGTATCCGGCAAGGACGGCGTTCGGACTCGTGCCCAGCCCGGGACTTGAACCCGTGCAGCCGTTTCCGATACCGCTGCAGATGTTACCGTCGTTGTCAAACGTGGCGGCCTTCGACATGTTGTAGAGATTCGGATAGAAGTTCGACGCGCGATGGTTGGCTTCATAAGTGTGTGGTACACCGTCCCATCGCATGCCCAGGTTGAGAGTCAGGCGCGTGTTCACACGCCAGTTGTCCTGTCCATACAGCCCCCAGGAGACGCTATTCCAGTGACCGCTGTCGTGAACCGCATCTTCCTGATAGTCGTCCGGATAGCCCAGCAGGAAGTCCGCAAAATCATTCCCTGTGTAAAAGCCATTGAAGTGAAAGTTGCCTTGGGTTGCCGCAAAGGCATCCTGATTCTTCTTGTAGAGCGCCCAGCTCGCTCCGAACTTGAACTGATGCGGTCCTTTGACCCAGCTCAGGTCGTCGCGCAGCTGGTAGTCGTCTGCCTTGTTATTCCATGGCGTCCAGTTTGCACTGTACTGCGTGTTGGAGTTCGCCAGATTGATCGTCGGAATGATGGTGCTGGGTGTGGTGAAAATGCGATTGAAGGCGAACCCGGACGGTGCATTCAGCGGCGCACCGAATCCGGCCTTGGGAAGGATGTGGATTCGGTTGCCGTTGTAGTTGAAAGCAGTCTCGTTCAGCAGGTTCGGGTTGATTGTATAAGTGGCATGGATCACGCCGCTGTACGAGGGGTTGCCGAAGGTATTACCGATTGACGGCACATTGTCGCCACTCCACATGGTGGTGCCGAAGGTCTGGCTGATTTGCTCCGCGATCCAGTGACCAAAGATCGTGAATTTATCTCCGAACCGCTGATCGACACGGACAATTTCCTCCCGCACATCTGTGGGAGCATTGTTGCCTCCGGTGAACTGCGCTCCATTCGTCGGGGCTGGGAAAATCTTCGCATTCAACAGCGCCTGCGCATTCGCATCCAGCAGGGTGCCGGGAATGGCATAGGATGGAAAAGACTGCAGGATCGCTCCGCTGCCGGAGCAGGATCCCATCGCCGGATCGGCTGTGCTCAGCGTAACCCCTGCGGCAAGGAAGCGCGCCTGTTGTGCCGGCGACAGTTGATTCGAGCAGGGCACGTGCAGCGCGCTCAGCGTTGAGAGAACTCCTCCGAAGTTGCCTGTGTAGGTCGAGGGCAAAGGCACCGTCGTATTGAGGGTCTGGCCCTGGATCAGCTTGCGCCATTCCATGTTGTAGAAGAAGAAGGTGCTCGGGTTTCCAGATCTCGGGTGGAGACTCACCGGTCCACTGATATTGAATCCATAAGTGTTAAAGCGAAGCTCATTTACCTTTTGTGGTGCGCGAATAAAGTAATTTCTTGCATCCAGCGCGTCGTTGCGGTTGAATTCCCATGCTGACCCATGGAAATCTTTGCCTCCGGATTTCAGCACCGAAACCATGGTGGCGGACGATGACAGCCCGTACTCTGCGCCGTAATTCGACGTCAGAATGCGGAACTCTCCGATCGCTTCCAGGGATGGCATAACACTGAAAGTGCCGGCGCCTCCACGGTCGAGATTCTCCCCTCCATCCAGCAGATAAAGGTTGTGCGCCATCCGCTGCCCGTTGAAGCTCACGTTGGCATCGCCTCCAACAGGCGTGGGCGTCTGGAAATCCGCCTGGACACTGGAAGCGCCCGGCGTGAGATTCACCAGGGTATAGACGCTCTTGCCATTGGTGGTGAGCTGTGTGATCTGCTTGCCTGTAATGAGGTTGCTGACCTCTCCAGTCTCGGTTTGCAGATGCAGAGTAGCTCCTTCGACCGTGACATTCTCTGTGGTGGCACCGACCTCAAGCTGGAAGTCCTGACGCAGGTGATCGCCGACGTTGAGCGTGACGCCGGTGATTTCGCTGGTTTTGAAATGCGTTGCCGTCGCACGAAGGATGTAATGACCAACAGGCAGCGCCGGAGCCGTGTATTCACCATCAGCCGCTGTTGCCACCGTCCGAATTTGCCCGGTGTCCGTATTCGTGATGGTGACAATGGCGTTGGGAACGACCGCACCGCTTGGATCGGTCACGGTTCCCATCATGGTGGCCTCCTGTGCTCCCGCCCGGAGGGCGAAAAGCGCAAGCAGGGCACATGGAATTAACCACAATAATGTTTTCGAATTCCTGCCGGCATTTCTGGCAAGCCTGCTTAAAAACATAATGAGCCTCCCTTATGGAGCGAAGATTCGGCGTCCCGCGACATTGTTTTGAAGAGCCCGCGCAACCTGGACGCCAGCTCTCTCCTTGTTATCGGTCTTAGGACAGGCCATCCCCACGGGATGAAATCGGGTCCCGTCGTACGCGATCCGTTTGATCGCCACGGCTACACAGTTGTGCACGTATCAACCCAAATGCGTATGGCAGGCGGGGTCCTGCGCCGATAAGGTTGAAAGTCTTGCACACGGCATCGCTATCTTTTTGCGTGTCTTACGCATTCGGACGATATCGAGCGACAACTGTACAAAGGAGCACGGGTTTTGGTCGGTCTGGGCGACAGTCGTAAACGGGATGGGAACCTGGCAGTCTGTAGCAGAGTTGCGACAGTTGCGTCCAATTTCCAGGACGATTCGCACGTCTGGGTTTGGTTTGGGCGCGAGATCCCCGGCTTACTAACTGTGGTTAAGTCGTATGGGATCGAGTCTCCGAAGCGGAGACGATTGCATACTTGCCGACTTTGTATCCCAAATCGCTCCGAGACATGCCGAGAAGTCGAGCTGCCTGCGCCTGAACGCCATCTGATTCATCCAGGGCACGAATAATCAATGCCCGTTCGATCTGCTCCAAAGTGTTGCGAAGGTCGAGGCGTAGCGGAAGTTGGGCTGCCATTTGCTCAACGGTCAATTCGGCTGGGCAAAGTTGCGAAGTCACGGAAATCAGGTGAAGAGGGAAATCCTCCGGCTGTAGTTCATTGTGCTGACCGAGAATCAAAGCGCGTTCCAGGAGGTTCCGTAGCTCCCTCACATTTCCTGGGAACGGGTAATCCATGAGCCTCGCGACCGCTGCGGCACTCACGGATCTACCCACCATCTTCATCTCGCCTGCGATTCTGGTTACAAACACCTGACAGAGCTCATTGAGATCGTCGTTGTGATCGCGCAACGGGGGCAAGTGGATGGGAAGAACGGCCAGCCGGTAATAAAGGTCCTCGCGAAAGCGGCCCTGCGTTACGTACTCCTGCAGATTTCGATGCGTTGCGGCTAGTACTCTTACGTCGACGTGACGCGTGAGAGTGGATCCTACTCGTTGGATTTCGCCGTCCGCCAACACCCTGAGCAGCTTGGCCTGGGCGGCCGGCGACATCTCGGCCACTTCGTCGAGAAACAGGGTCCCGTCGTGAGCCGCCTCAAAAAGCCCGGCCCTCGCCTTATCGGCTCCGGTGAACGCTCCCTTTTCATGACCGAAGAGTTCGCTTTCAAGCAGCGTCTCAGTCACGGCGGCGCAGTTGATGGCAATGAAGGCATTTCGCGAACGCGCACTGTTTCGATGAATGGCCCGGGCTACCATTTCCTTTCCGGTTCCCGTTTCCCCGGTAATCAGGACCGTGGAATTTGTGTTCGCTACCCGGCCAATAAGCTCTCGGACGCTCTGCATTGCAGGGCTGCTCCCCAGGATCTCCCCTGCACCTTCCAGTTTGCTCACCGTGGTTCGTAGTACTGCATTTTCACGCAGTAATGAGGTACGCTCGCAGGCCCGGGAGACAGTCGCCCTTACGACGTCCGGAACAAAAGGCTTGGTCAGAAAATCAAAAGCCCCGTCCCGCATGCACTCGACCGCCAACTCGAGGGTTCCAACTGCGGTCAGAAAAATGACAGAGGTGGAGGGGGTGATCTCCTGAACGGCGTGAAGAACATCAAGCCCGCTGCCGTCCTGCATCTTGTGATCGGTGAGCACCACGTCGAAATCTTCGCTGACAAGGATTTTCCTGGCTTCGCTTGCACCCGAGGACTCTGCAAGGATGTATCCTTCGCGTCGCAGGTTTGAGACCAGGATCCTTCGCATGCTTGGTTCGTCGTCTACGATGAGAACCTTACGCACGGAGTACCTCCTGTTCAGTCTGTTCCTCAAGTGCTCCGGCCAGAATCATCGTGAACCTCACCCGCCCCTCCTCGTTTTTGCTGACCCACAGATCGCCGCCGTGTGCCCGCGCCACCCCTCTGGCAACTGCAAGTCCCAGTCCCGTTCCACCCGGTTTCGTTGTAAAAAATGGTTCGAAGATCCTCGCCAGGTGTGTCTCGGCGATCGGGTGGCCGGAGTTCTCGACGTCGATGCGGAGCACTCCGTTTTCCGTAGCGGCGTTCACGGAGATATTGCCTGAGCCCGCCATGGCGTCGATTGCGTTGAGCGTCAGATTGAGCAAAGCTCCTTCCACTTGCGCAACGTCGAGGCTCACCGTCAGGTGTGAAGTATCCTCGCAGGCCGACTGAATACCGAATTGTTCGCCTTTGACTCGAGTGACGGCCTCAATCGCGGAAAGCAGATCAGCCACGAGAATTGGTGAGCGGCGAGGCGGCGACGGTTTAGCGTAGCTCAGAAACTCCGTCGTCAGGATCTCCAGGCGCTTCGCCTGTCGATCCGCGATCGCGAACATTTCCTCTCGCTCTTTTTCCACGGTCAAGGGGTCCGCGGCGGTAGTCAGGGCGCTCGCGATCATAGCCACAGGATTGCGAATTTCATGCGCGATCCCGCTTGCCAGACGGCCAATGGCCGCGAGCTTCTCTTCGCTCACCAGCTTCTCTCGTGCGGTTTGGAGAGCGGAAAGCGTGCCGGCCAGAGCCGCCTGATGAGCCCGCAGCAGCCGCATCAGCAACCACATCAGCACGCCCACCAGTGCAATGATCACAGCCAGCATCCCTGCTTCGAGATATTCCTTTCCGGAAGGTTGTGGATAGAGGGCGAAATAGTGGCGGAGCCAGATGAAGATGGTCGCGTCGGCACAAACAATGGTTACCGCGGTGGGAACCAGTCCGAACAAACACGCCGACTGCAGAACCGGGATGACGAGCAGAACCTGATAGGGGCTGTGGTCGCGATTCGTAAGCCAGGCAAGAAGGAATACGAGCAGAAAAAGGGACAGAATCGACAGCGCTCCGTCGACCTTCGCCGCACCCTCACTCAGCGGCTCATTGTGGCTCTGCAGCCAGCCGAGTTCGATCAGACGGAGGCCAAAACTCAGTCCCAGCACGACGACCACCGGCAATGATGGTTCTCCCAGCACATAGGCGAACGTGATGTGCAACAGGAGCAGCATCGCCAGGACAAACAGTGTCAGGACACAGAAGACTGTCTGTTGTCTGGTCAGATCGTAGCTCGGCGTGATGCCCTCAATCGGTGCGGCCGCCAGTGGATAATCCTGCATGACGCGCAAAATCCGGAGCGAATTTCCGGTGCCCTCAGAGGGGGAACGATCTGCGCAAATTGCACTGGAAACTGTGTCGTCTTGGCTTCAGGGTACTCCTGTTGCAGAAAGGCGAACACCGTAAGACGCACCTCACCGGTTACTTTCGTTTCCTGTTCGGTGAAGCCGTAGCAGGAGCAATTCCGATACAGGCCGGTGCGAATCCGAAGAGGTATGCCTTGAGATCAGCAGGCTAAAGTCCAGGTTCCCGGACATTTTGTAGCAATTTTCGACACAACGCCCGGAATCTGCGGCGGTCGCCAGGAAGTTCCCCAAAGATCACGAAGAGCACCCCACTCTGTTCTGGAATGCTGCATGCAGGGAGGCATGGTATCTCGAGCAGGTCGCTGGGGAAGGGCTGGCTCGCTCAGGAGTACACAATGTCCGATTCAACGACTCGCGAGCAGGCTCATTCGGAGTTCTTCGTCAGCAGCCGTCCCCGCTGCACCAACGCCAACATCAAAGCGAGACGCCGAATTGTGCTTTGTGCGGACGACGATCCCGTCGTTCTTTCCCGGCAGCGTCTTCTGCTGGAAGCCGCCGGATTTGCTGTGTTGACGGCGAGCGATTCTACCGAAGCACTTCGCCTTTTCGTATTTGAATGCCCCGATGCAGTCGTTCTGGACCAGGCAATGCCGGGGATGAATGGCAGCGCGGTCGCCGCGAAAATGCGTCGACTTTGCGGTGAAGTTCCCCTGATTCTCAACTCGGGTTCAGCCCAAATCCCGGCCATAGAGGCGCAGCTCTTCGACCGCCTTCTTCTCAAGGGTACGGCAGGGCAGCTGTTAACAGGCGTTTTGCGTGAAATGTTTCCATCGCTGGATGGAGGGGTTTCCCCACTGTGGAGTAATCCACCTTGCGTGGAAGCGGGGTCTGCTTCCGCGAAATCAGACTTCCGGATCTGAGGTGTCTCCTATGCGCCCCGATGACCTGCAACGATGGTGCGATCCCAGAACGATCCTGGTTGTGACAGGAATCCACGACGATCCGCTGCCATTGCTCTATGCCGTAACTGAAGCAAGAAGAAGCGGAGCGCGCCTCCTGCTGGCTACGGTCATCCCCCCGACTTCCACACCGGGAGAAAAATGCACCGGCCGCATGCTGATTTTTCCGTCTGCGTCCGGGATGCCTGACACGCTTGACGAAATGGCACATCGGCTCCAGTGGCAGGGAGTGCAATGCGAACCGATAGTCCTGAGAGGCTCAGCCCTTGAGGAAATCGGCTCTCTGGTGCGATCCCGCGACGTCGATCGAGTCTTTGTGTCGGCATCGGAAGATGATTCTGCCGAAGAGCATTCTCGGCCGGACCTGACAGAGCAGCTGACGAACACGCTGGAAATCCCTGTGTGCATTGTCGGTCGGCGCGCCCGCAGCGAAACATCCGATCATCGGATTCCGGGTCGCATCTTACTGGCTCATTCGCTTCATTCCGGGGGAAGGATGGTGGTGGACCTCGCCTGCGAACTAGCGCGAATGCGCCAGGCGCGCCTGACACTTCTGCATGTAATGGAGCCGGGCAATATGAGCGAACAGCAGAAATTACAGGCTCATACTCTTGTGCGCGCCAAGCTGTCGGCACTGGTTGCCGGACGGATCGATATGCCCAGGTGGCCCGAGATCGTTGTCCGCGAGGGAGAGGCCGCTGCTCAGATTATTGAAGAAGAGCTCTGCCTCTGGCGGGACCTGATCATCCTTGGGCCCTCTTCTGCAACCGCGGGCCCAACTCATCGGCGCCTGGATGTTCTGCATCGCGTGATCGCCGAGAGCCGTTGCCCGGTTCTGGCACTCGGACCTTGCGCGGCAGCACGGGAGGTTGGAAGCCTCGAGTTACAGGAACTGAAAACGGGTTCGCTCAATCGTTAGTGGGGCGCGTTCGCCGAACACGGGGAATGCAATATGAAATGCGCTAATCCGACTTGTAGCAAGAACTCGCCAGGTCGGCATAACGGAGTCACATCGACGCTCGACAATTCACCCGGTGGTTCAAAAACACGGGCAGAGATGAACATCAGATGGCCAGCGGGACAGACGAAGGACCGAATGTTCGTCTGATTCCTTTCTTCCTCCCGTCCCGGGCTCCCACGGCCACGCACGTGCATGTAAATTTCCGAACCCGAGCGGCGGGCGCTTGTCTCCCTCACGCCCATCTCTCGGCCCGGAGGAACAAAATGAAGAGAATCTACACCCTCGCCGCTCTGCCTGTCGCCGCCGCCGCCTTCTTTCTAATGGGTCGTATGACAGCCGAGAACAAAGTGGAAATCCACCCGCAAACGGCGGAAAATCTCTCCAGCGCTATGCATGGAGAAGCCTTCGCCTTCAGCAAATACATGTTGTATTCCGCACATGCACGCATGAGCGGCAACCTGGAGTTGGCCAACCTTTTCGACAAGAGCGCGCATACGGAGCGGTTCGAACATTTCTCTGAGGAAGCGAAACTGGCCGGACTGATCGGCGCGGACGAGGAAAATCTCCGCGATGCGATCAAGGGCGAGACCTGGGAATTCGACCATATGTATTCGGACTTCGCCAGCAAGGCACGAGAAGCCGGGGATTCTTCGGCGGCGGCTCGCTTCGAGGAGATTCGCAAGGATGAAGGCCGGCATCGCGACGCCTTCCAGGCCGCTCTCGACAAACTGACGAGTCCCTCGTCCGCTAAAGGAAACTAAGGATCCATTCCCCATAGTGGAAGTGTGCGATGCGCAAATGGATTACGGTAACCCTGCTGTCCGCAGGCGTGGCGATCCTTTCTATCCAGATCGTACAGCCGCGTCGGACCAATCCTGCGGAAAGACCGGGGCACCGGCTCAACAGCTTTGTCCCGGTCGATCCTGCCGCTGCCCAGCTCTTACGACGCTCCTGCAGCGATTGTCATACCTCTTCGACGACCTGGCCGTGGTACAGCCGGGTCGCACCGGTTTCCTGGCTGGTAGTCTCCGATGTCAATCGGGGGCGCCGTGCTATGAACCTGTCCGAGTGGAGCGGATACTCACCGCACCAACAACATGACCTGCTGGCTGATATCTGCGAGGAAGTAGCGGCAGGGGAGATGGCTCCGGCAGCGTACAGACTGGTGCACAGTCATGCGCGCCTGAGTGGAGGCGATCGGCAGGTGCTGTGCACCTGGGCCAGAAGTGCAGCGGGAGCGCCTCTGTCCAGCCCTCGAAACAGCGGTTCATCACCGGCCGACTGATGGTGTGGCCAGTTCGCGTTCCGCTTCATGCTTGTCGCCGGGTTCGCAAGAGCCCGGCGGCATGCCTGGCCTGGGCGCCGCAAGGTCGCTGAGACGCGCGGGAAGAATAATCCGCAACGAATTCAGAATTGAGAGCAGGTCGATGGCTTCCTGAAGGAGCGCGCCCTGAATCGGAGCGAGAAAGCCGAATGCCGCTGCTCCCATGCCGACGGCACTCAACAGCATTCCTCCTCCCGCGCTTACCAACGCGATACGGCGCATTCTTCGGCCGATGTGAATCAGGGTGTCAACGCTGAGCAGCGATGACTGGAGAATCACGGCGCCGGCTGCCTCCGAGGTGATATCGCTGCTTACGCCAAGCGCCACGCCCGCCGTGGCATTCAGCATGGCAGGCGCGTCATTGATTCCGTCGCCGAGGTACAGGGTAGGCGCCTTCGCGGTCAGATCGCGCACGATCAGGAGCTTTTCTTCAGGGCTCTTCCCGCCATACACTCGGGCGATTCCCATGCTCCGCCCGAATGCCGCCACTTCTGAGGGTCGATCTCCTGAGAGGAGAACAATCCTCTCAAAGCCATGACGATCGCGAACGTGGCTGAGAAAGGATTTGCTTTCGTGACGCGGCTCGTCATGGAAGCGCATAACGCCCGCCAGCGCCTCATCCACGAGGATGACGCATTCCAGTCCGGGCGCCAGTTCGGAAAGCTGTGACGCGATGCGCGGCGGCAGCTTGCCTCTGCCGGTGAGGAGAACCTGGCGGCCATGAAAGAGGCCCGTCAATCCCTGTCCCGGTGACTCCGAGACATTCTCCGCGGTGAGCAGCGGGAGCTTCTCTTCCTCTGCCGCCTGCAGTATCGCTGAGGCGAGAGGGTGCTTGGAGTATCGCTCCAGGCTGGCGGCGAGTTGCAGCAGCGTTTGCCGTGGCCAGCCACCCATCTCGATCACGCTTGTCAGCCAAGGCCGTCCATAGGTGAGGGTTCCGGTCTTGTCGACAATTAACGTCGTGCAACGGTCGACCTTCTCGAGTATCGAAGGATCCTTGATGACGATGCCGTTGCGCGCTGCAATCGAAATAGCGCCGATGATCGCAACCGGTATCGCCAGCAAAAGCGGACACGGAGTGGCGATCACCAGCACGGCCAGGAATCGCTCTGGCTGTTGACTGACAATCCCGCTGAGAACCGCGAATCCGACAGCGACCGGCGTGTACCAGCTTCCCAGCCGATCGGCCATACGACGGATCTTGGGCCGGTTCTCTTCCGAGGCGTGCAGCACCTCAACAATTCTGGCGTAACGGGAATCCCGCGCGACCCGCGTTGCCTCGATGGTCAGAGCATGGACGCCGTTCACCGCCCCGGACAAGACTGCCGCCCCGGGGGCTTTTTCGATCAGGAACGGCTCTCCGGTGAGGTACGACTCGTCCATCGATCCGGCTCCGGCAACCACGGTGCCGTCCACCGGGCAAAGCTCGTGCGGATAGACCACCACGTGGTCGCCGACGGCAATCGAGTCTGCGGAAACATCGGCAACGGAACCATCGCGAGCCGTGCGATGCGCGATTTGGGGCATGCGCCGGGCGAGCGCCCCCAGGACCGACGACGCCTTACGCGTGGCGTATTCCTCCAGTGCTTTGCCGCCGGAAAGCATCAGAATGACGATGGCAGCCACCCAGTATTGACGGAGTGCGATCGCCGTTCCAATCGAAAGCAGCGCCAAAAGGTCGACGCTGAAGTTACCTTTCAGGATCTGCAGGCTCAGTTCGAGAACAAGGGGGAGGGCCGCTGCGATCACCGCGCAGAGCAAAACAAGGTCCGCCAGCGGATCTCCGCGAAGCAGCAACCGGATTGAACCGGCCGCCAGCATGCCGCTCGTCATGACGGCGGCAATGATCCAATGGGAGACGCGCGGTACCCGAAGTTGCCACACCTTAGGTTTTTCCATCGTTTCCTCTGATCAGATCAGTTCCCACGGGGAACAGTGCTCCTGTGACTTGTGGCGGCCGGAATTACACCGGGTCATCCTTGTCAGTGCACGCGACGGGCCGTGATGGTCAGTGGGGGCCCGGAGAGGACCATTTAGATCCCATGCCTGGCGTTGCATCGGCGTTCGTTTGTCAGGAACTTGCTACATTGCGGTCCGAATATTCGGACAGACGCCGCATACCGCAATGCAATGATGCTTTAAACGTGGGTTCCCCTCTGGGAAATCTCGCCCGGATTGCGCTTGGATCCTTGACCCGCAGTGCGTACCGGCCATAGGCAAGAGGCTATCCTGCAAAGGAATCGCATCCTGCTGGCTCAAAGCGCCGCAGAGCAGTACACCGCGCTTTTGGATCAGGCTTGCTCCAGCCGCCGTCAGAGGAGCCCGTCCAAACGACGCCACTTCTACGTCTGCTCCAGATGTTGATTTACCACCGAAAATGAGCTTTGACATGTGTCTGAACTGTTTTGGTACGGCAGTTCATTTCGCTGTGCCTGGACTCGCGCTATGCAGGAATCTCTTTGACCTGGATCCTTTATAAGAGCCGAGAGCAGACGGAGCACGGTTGATCTCCGGAGGCAGCAAAACGCTGAGAACACCCAAGATCACCGCCGTTATCGGAGCCGCGATCGCAACCCCAAGCACTCCTGTGGTCGATGCAAGCACCAGTTGCACAGCAAGAGTCAATGCCGGAGGAAGCGTTACGATTGTGCGCTCGGCCAGCGGGGTTACCAGGTTCCCTTCGAGGAAATGCACCAGGCCGAAGAGCAGCAACGTGAGTAAGCCCCGGCTCGGGCTGATGGCAAACGCCAATAAGGCTGCTGGAAGAACTGAAATCACCGGCCCGAGATTCGGAATAAACGTGAGCAGTCCCGCAAGAATCCCCAACGTTCCAGGCAGAGGAATACGCAGGAGCCAAAGACCGAGCGCGACCATTACGCCGATGATTGCCATCGAGACAATTTTCGCGAAGAGCCACGCCTGCAAACTGACCCGTGCACTCTCAAGGCATTGGATGAGCGCCGCCCTCTGCCTGACTGGGGTCATTCGGTGCAGGCCCCGGAGATAAAATTCCGGTTCGCTGGCCAGGAACAGGCTGGTGAAGGCAGCAACAATCAGTCCCGCGACTGCAAGCGTGGTTGCGGACATCAACCCGCTAAGGCCCGAGACGGCGAATGCGAAGCTCTCGGACGACTTCGCTGACGCCATGACGTTGGAAATCAGCCAACGTCCCCAGCTTTCCCCATTCAGGCTGGTCAGGATCTGTTGTGCCGCGCGCGGCAGGTCCTGCTGAAGCGCGCCAATTTGTTCGAGAAGAGCGGGACCACGAAGTGCAGCCAGTCCAGCGAAAGTTCCGGCAAGCGATACAAGAACGATCAGAAGCGCCAGCCCTCGCCGTAACCGGAATTTCCTCTGAGCCCAGCTGGTAGGAATTGACAACATCAAACCGCCCACAACTCCAGCGAACAAAAGCAGCAGAAAGTAACGAGCCATCCATACCAACACCAGTACCGAGACCCCCACAGAACAAGCGAATACCGTGAAAGTAATCTGACTCTTCGAATCATCCTTGATCAGTGGTCGAAGCATGTGTCTTCCGCAGGTGCATCATCGCAGAAGTCTGCACGTTGCTGGCCACACAGCAATGCGAACCGACGCCCGACGCCGCGAAAGCTTTCGCGCCTCGACCCGCAAGGTTTTTGTCGGTTCGGTGGCCGTTGTTCGAAAGTTCGGACCCGTTGGCACACGGGATATCGAAAGTAGTGTAGGGGCACGGAGTTCGGCTGTACGCAGTGGCCCCTCACTTGCGTAGCGTACTGAGTTTGCGGCTCAGAAAAGGCCAGAGGTATGGCGATGGATCAAACATTCATTCTTGCGGACTGGACCTCGGTTCACCCCATGATCATTCACTTCCCCATTGCTCTTTTGCTGATTGTCCCGTTCTTTATCCTCGTCGGTGCCATTCTGTCCTCTCCCAGGGGCCGGCCGTTTCTGGTCTCCGCGCTGATCCTTCTCGGCCTGGGTACGGTCAGTCTCTTCTTTGCCGTGTCGACCGGAGAATCGGCCGCAAGGTCAGCGATCGGCAACGACGAGCTTTTGGAGGCTGTGAAGCAGCATCAGAACCTCGCCATTGAAACCAGGGGAGTGTTCGTCCTGTTGCTCGTGCTGTACTCCGCTGTGTTGCTTCCCAAAGTTCTTCTGCGTCCGAGCCGACTTCATTCGACCGTCTTACCTCTTGCCTTCCTCCTGTTTTATTGCACCGGTGCACTGTTGCTGTTTGACACCGCGCGGCACGGGAATGCCCTCGTACACACATTGGGTTTGCATGCGGCGGCCCTGACAAACGGCCGCGACGGCGCGAGCAAGCCGCCGGCAACGAAGCCGATCGCGACCGCCGCATCTCTGGCTGAGAAAGGAAGCCACAATGAATGACATCTTCCGTCGTCCAACAGCAATCGGTGTGATCGCCACCCTCACACTGTTTCCTTGCGTGCCGTTGGCGGCGGAACGCCAGAATGACAGTCATGCGGCGAGCCCTCCCCCTTCCTTGCGAAGCACGCTCCAGAAAGGCTATCCCGAGCTATTCGAAATTGGCGCCCACGCTTGATTTCGATACGAAGGAGATCCAGGAACTGCGTGAGTCGTTCAAAATCGGTGAGAATTCATGCCGACGCACGTTTCGCGATCACGCTCGGAGCTATCAAAGCAGATAGAACAGAAACGAAAAGATCTGAAGGCAGGTCGAGATAAGTTCTCGACGAGCGGGCGTCATGATCTGCGTTGTTCTATCCAGAATGTGGACATTCTGAAGGTGAAGCTGACGTTTTGTCTGGTCAGGCGATTCCCCGGGCCTAAGACAATCTGAACGCGAAGATTAATTGGACTTCCGTGGTACCTGACAGGCTTGGCGCTCGTTCTCGCGTCCTTCCTCACCATACACGATACGATCTGCGAAATCATGGAAGCTAATACCGACATTGTCATCGATGAGATTAGAGTTTTGCGGCATGAACTCGTTAGGATGGATGGCCCTAGCAGAGCGGAATTGCTCCGGCACATAGATCAATATGGCAGCATTCCTCCTCGTACCTGACCGAGGCTTTCTCGCGCGAAGACCTATTGGAGTCCAAAAGGCCGCCAGCAGATGGAGGGGGAAACTGCAATGCACCTGTCAATTCTGCCTCACGATGACGATCCATCGACCCTCGTTTTGATCGACTGCGGAGACGGTCAGCCAACGCGTAATTTCCGAAGTGCTGCTGTCGAGGCTCTGACTGAAGCTGGCATGACGAGACTGGCAAAGACCCTTGATTCAGGGCATTCAGTCGATGAGATGATCCCTGATGCTGCCGGAGTGCATTTCAGAAATCTTCTCCCTCACAAAACGGACTAGTGCAGGCTCCGCTATGGGGTAAAGGGCCATCACGCCTATGGCTCTATAGAAGGTCTATACGTAAACATCCATAGTGATCAAATCCTGTCAGGGATAAGAGCAGGAATTCGGGCGGCCTATCGCCACGAAATCGACCGTAAATCGAGCAAAACCGTTGGATTTCGATAAGTCAGCGACTTCAGGGCGACTTTTTAGGCCGGAGCACCCAACTGCAACGGGATTCTCCTTGCCGCTCCCAGCAGGTTCAAAATCCTTCCGTCGGGGACGCCAAACCCCACTGTGGATCGTGCGGTATGAGATTGAAAAAGACGGGCGTTGACTGGTTTCTAAATTCCTCGCCATCAAAATCGATCCCATTGGGGAATAGAATCCTCTGGAATCGTCGGCGCTGGTCCAGAGAAGATTCGACCCAGACCCGTGCGGGTCTCGGAACGGATCCCTGTCAGCGAAGTCGAGCACTCGCTCTGGTTCGCAATCCGCAGGAGCACTACTTTTTCAGTTCAGAGATCCAGTTATCGACGAGCTGGATCGGCTGGCGCTCGTGCTCGACCCGGGTATTGATTAAGAAGCGGCTGCCGTCCGGAGACACATCGAACTGGGTATAGGCTTCGAAGGCCTGAGTGATGTTCGTCTGGAACAGTGCTCGCGGTGGGCCAATCTGCAGACCATCGGCACTTTCCGCGACACTCACGGACATCAGCCTGCCATCCGCGGCGATGAAATAGAGCTGCCTGCCATCTTTGGCCCATACCGACTGGGCCGCTTCGATGTTCGAGACGCTGTAGCGGGTCGACAGACTGGGATACGGGACAACATAGATCTCGTAGTGTCCGTTCTCATCGGATGCGTAGGCGATCCATTTGCCATCGGGAGAGAAGCGGGCTTCTCCCACGTTTAAGTCGGCCGGGAAGAGCGGGTGATCGCCGGGATTCGACCCGGTATCGTGGACCCAGAGACGCGGACCCTTGCCGCCGGCAAAGTTCATATACAGCAGATGTCGCCCGTCGGGCGACCAGGAGTTGGGAGCCACCCGGTAAGCATGGGAGATCACCATGGCTTCTGCTCCCAGACCCGTGCTGGGCTTGCTGACAATCTCGTTGTTTCCCGCGCTGCGGCCGCGCTCCGCCAAAATATAAGTGACCGCCTGCCCGTCGCGGGTCCAGATAGGATCGAAAGCTACGCCATTGCCAAAGGTCAGACGGGTTTCTCCGCCCCGAACCAGGTCGTACACCCACACCTCCGTGTCGCCGCTGGGCTGACCCACACTGGTGGCCACCTTCGTGCCATCCGGCGAGAGCGATACCACCGAGGGCGAACCCTTCACATCCACGGTTCCGATTTCTCTTCCGTCGAGGTTGAACCAGGCGAGGCGACTGGAAATGCCCGGCGCGTTGGTCCAGGCGAGCATCCGATCGCTCACGCTGAACCCGGCAAGCCAGTGGTTGGCATCGTACTGCACCTGTTCCGCTACCGGGTGCGGCGGACCAAGGATTCGGCCGTCCGGGCTGAGTTTCTGCGCCACCAGGTTCTGCTGCAGCACGTAGAACAAATAGCCGTTCGCATACTGCGCGCCGGTGTCGGAGTGCGCCAGATAGCTTGTCCTGCCGGTCTTCAGGTCCAGCAGGTAAATGCCCGCAACGGTGTCATTCGGATCGCTGCCGTACGGGCTATGTTCGCTGCTCATGAAAAAGACAAGATGCCGGCCGTCGGGCAGCAGGAAAGGCCAGCGATGACTGTCCTCTCCGCGTGCCGAATCGACATGCGAAACGACGGTCACCGGTCCGCCCTGGGCGCTCACACGACGAAGTCCGGACTTGCCAAAATCAGGAGCGAACACAATGGTTCCGTCGGCACCCCATGTAGCGCCCCGCTCCCCGGCAGCCTCGACCACGGTGACCGCGGGACCGCCCCCCACGTCGATTCTCCGGACAACAGCATTACCGAAGAATCCAATGGACCGGCTGTCCGGGGACCAAAACGGGTAGGACGCCGCCTCGGTTCCTGAGAGCTGCTCGTCTCTCCCTGTAGTAAGCCGCCGGAGCCACAATCCACCTCTCTGTCCCTGCGTGGTGTAGGCGATCATGCTGCCGTCCGGTGAGAGGGCAAAATCGTCGGGACTGAACTGCTGCGACTCCGGCGGCAACAGCGATGAGTGCACCTGAGTTGGAGGGGCGGGAGAGCGCCGAAGCCACCAGGAGAATCCGCTCGCGATAATCAGCACGGCAGCCACAGCACCGGCTATCCCTTTGCGGACACTCGGCCGTTGCGCCACCGCCGAAGTCGCCGCAACGCCGAAGTCGCGGATTGCGCCCAGATGGAGTTTGACATCGTAGGCAGACTGCCAGCGCAGTTCGGGGTCCTTCTGGAGACAAGTCCCGACCAGGCGATCGACCGCAGGAGGCGTCAGAGGCTGCAACTCGACGATCGGCTTCGGCTCCGAGCTGAGAACGGCGGCGATCACGCTGGCCGGCGTGCTTCCGCTGAAGGCGCGCTGGCCGGTGGCCATCTCGTAGAGGACCGCGCCGAACGAGAAGATATCGCTGCGCGCGTTGGCTTCTTTTCCCTCGATCTGCTCCGGCGACATGTACTGGAACGTTCCGATCAGCGCGCCCCGAGCGGTCAGCGGCGATGTTCGCGTCGCATCCGTGGGAGTCTGAGCATCGAAGAGCGCTCCGCTCGCTGCCGGTTTCGCCAGACCGAAGTCGAGCAGTTTGGCCCCGGTCCTGGTCAGCATGATGTTCCCGGGCTTCAGGTCCCGATGGACGATGCCCGCGCGGTGGGCCCGTTCGAGCGCATCCGCGATCTCCATCGCCGTTTTCAGCATCGTTTCCGCAGGCAGCGGGCCTTTGCTCAGCCGGTCGGCAAGCGACTCGCCATCGA
This sequence comes from uncultured Acidobacteriaceae bacterium, assembly GCA_963796895.1. Classification (GTDB taxonomy): domain Bacteria; phylum Acidobacteriota; class Terriglobia; order Terriglobales; family Acidobacteriaceae; genus Palsa-343. The sequence goes on along the minus strand of CAWCNN010000003.1, from coordinate 2,179,344 downwards.
GCAACTCCATCACCAGGAAATCGATGCCATCATGGCTCCCGACATCGTAGAGATGGCAAATGTTGGGATGGTTCAGCGTGGAGATGGTCCTGGCTTCGCGATCGAAGCGCTGCTTCATCGCCGTGTCGCGCGCAAATTGTTGCGGCAGCACTTTGATGGCTACGGATCGATCCAGTCTTGTGTCGCGGGCACGATACACCTCGCCCATGCCGCCGGAGCCCAGCAGCGACTGAATTTCATAGGGGCCAAGCCTCGTCCCTGTGACCAGGCTCATGGGTTGAACATCTCCCTCCGACTTGTGCCGTGCGGCGTCACCAACAATTCAACAGGCGAACCGATTGTGGAGTTTCTCCTATGGTTCGTGATGTCCTGTTGCGCGTGAGGTCATTTGCACGAAGCAAGGGCATCTGGAAAGGCACTGCAGGCCTGCAAATTCCAGCCTCGCGCCGGCTCGGGATTCTCCCTGATGGATCGGGTTGGTTCAGTACAGCAAAGCCAGGCGGCTAAGTCAATGAGGATCGGGAAGGAGCGCGGCTGCTCCGACCGTACGCGCAGACTGCCCGTGGTTTTTTGTTCCGAGCATATTCCATCACGGCATGGGCCGCTCCCCTTTCCGGGAGGCAGCGAGACTATGTCTCGCAGCAGCGAGACTGCCCGCGGCCATGGCAGTCCGACGCCTGCGCCGCGCCCTGACCGCAGCTGGAATGTGTACTGTTGTCATTCACGGACCGGCGATCGAGATGGCTTGCCTGAAACCTGCGGCAGTTCTGATCCGCATACGAGGCCCTGGATGACACCTCCCGGTGACGCAGCCAGTGAGAATGCAGCCAGCAATCATAGGGACGAAGCGACAGAGACGGTGCGCGGTCCCTACCGAGTTGGCACGGGCCGGCTGATATGGAGATGGACGGAAGTAAGCTGCTCTGGAAGCAGACGCGCGACAGAGGTTCCGGCACCCCTGCGGGACTCGAAGTAGCCTTCGGCGAGCAGTTGCGCATAGGCCTGCAATACTGGGAAGCGAGACATTTGAATTTCGTCGGCCAGTTTGCGGCTGGAGGGCACGCGCTGTCCCGGACGCAGATCACCGCGGAGGATTGCGGCCCGGTAGCCGTCATAGACCTGCTTGTGCAACGGCACCGTCGAATTGCGATCGATCTGGATCAAGGGTGAGGAATGGTGCGTCGTGCTGCCCAGGGGCCGGCCTGAACAGCCGGGAACACTCTCGACGAGCGACAGAGCCTGTGAGGGGACCATACGTGCCTTGCCTGAAAATGCGGGACGATCCGCAGTTGCTGGATTCTGTTGCACCTGGGCGAAGGTGAAACCTGAGCGGATCGAATTCATAAACCTCACGGTTCAGGCAAATCCTGGGTGCTCTTCGGCCCGCGCGGATGGTTCCCCGCACGTTTCCGGCTTCCGTGCACGGATAAAGAGCAATCGACGGCCCACAACACGCCGGGGCGAACAGCCGGATTGGAGGGATCAATGGGTGTATGGCTGGGATGAACGAAAGCCCCATGCCACAGTTATGGCGTTGTGGAGAAACTGAATGTATTAATTGGAAGGATCAGACCCCGGTCCCTGGCACTCACTGCGCGTCCGCCACCTGCTCGCGCGACTCATTGTAGGTGCCGAATTGCTTCGCGAGGACTTTCAGCGTCGGATAAAACTGTACAAAGGTGTGCTCAACCGCCGCGTGGGCATCGTGGCAGGACCAGCAATTGCCTTTAGGCATGACACCAGCCGTCTGGCCGTCTGCAGTGAAGGCGTAATAGGCCCACGTATCGGCGTTGTGCCCCGAGTCCTTCACTTCAACCGCGAGCCCGGTCAAATCTGTCTGATAGTGGCCTTTATGATTGATCGAACTGCGACTGGCGGCATCCCGCTCGTCGATAACGAAGGTGGTCTGCTCCGGCCACTTGCCGGATTTCGCAAACTCGTCATAGGCCCACCGTTGCACAAAGACGTTGGTAAATAGCTCGTGACCCTCCGGACCGGGACTGTAGCTCATGCCGTAGCCGGCCGAAACAAACATCCACTCGCGATAGCCGACGGGGCGCAGCAATTCGCCTTTCTGGTTATAGTGCGGCACAGAAACAGGCTCGGATTTTCTGGCGCCGGCGGCCAGGAGCGTCGCACCACCGAGAACCGCGACCGCACACATGAAAGCTTTCATCTTCGTTCTCCATCATGTGAATTGAATCCTGCCGCCCGAAGGCGATGGACAGCCACTATCAGCAAACACCGAGCCTCGCGTGCACGGCATTCCATGCCGACGTCAGTTTGCAGCCGGTGTTCCGTCTGACCAGTGGCGCACCACGACCATGAAAACCGTTACGCGCGCCTCCGCATCATGCACCGCGATCACCGGCGAGCCATCCAGATTCGCCCCCCAGCTCTCCGGCACGTCCCCCGCAACATAGAACATCAGATGGGGATGCCAGCTCTTCCCCGTATCATTGAGGTACTGTTGCTTTGACATCATGTAGCACATCCCGCCGGGCGGGAGCGCCGGCACTTCTCCGCCGTCCAGATCCGAAGCAATTGCCTGCGCAATCTCCGCCTTCGATTTGCCCGCCAGCACCAGTTGCGTCTTCTTCAGATAGATCTGCGCAACGCTCCTCGCCGCCGCGTCATTGAAGCAATTTGGAGAGCGAACTTTCGGATTCCAGAATTCCTTACTATCTATGGCCTGTGCCCAGGATCGCTCCACATAGCACAGAAAGCCATTCGTGCCCTGCGCAGCAATCGAGTATCCGTCCCGTCCCATCACCATCACCGTGGCATGATCCGCAATGGGTGCCGGTGCCGCGCTGCGAGCCAGCGCAATCTCGGCATCCTTCGGCATCAGGTATTCCCCGGGCGGCGCCATGGCAGGATATGGATCTGCCTGCGCTCTCGCCTGCTGATTGGCTTCGGGCAGAATGCCCGTAACCAGAAGTACAAAACTGAAGATGATGAAGCTCTTGTGCATGCGGCTCTCCTGTGCCGGAACTCTTGAATTGTGACGTGCATCCGAGTGCTGCCGTGTCGCACCAGGTCCGGTTTCTCAGGGCCGCCTTCGACAGAGAGGCACCATCATACCCGGCCAGCAATGCTGTTTGCCCTTCGGTTCAACTTCTTCCGGATGCAAATGCACGCAATCGGCTTGCCAATTGTGGACGGGCCAAGAGCTCGCATTTCTGTGATAAGCACCGGAAAATCCGGGACGAGTGGCAATTCAGGCGCGCGGTCTATGGCGTTATGTAAGCGCTTCTCCATGAATCCGGAGCCCACGTCGATTCACCGCACCGGCTTCTATGTACTGTCGGAATGTGCCGAAATGAAGGATTGCGACAGCAGCCCTCGCCGCATTGCGAGCCGCGCAGCCTTGCTGACTGGCAAAGCCAAACCATTGCTGAGGTGAACGAAGGCCTTCCCGCATCGCGGGAGCTGGAACTCGACGACATGATCCAGATTAACGATCGCACTCCGGTGGACGCGAAGGAAGCGCTCCGGGTCCAGGCGTTGGTGGATATCTTTCATCGTCATTCGATGTTCATAGCTGGCATGGTCCAGATGTACCCGAAGCTTGTTTCTGTGGCTTTGAATCCACACTACATCGCGGACGCGAATCAAGACGATATTGTTACCTGCCCTGAGGCTCATCCGCGTCAGGTAGTCTGCGCGTATCGTTGTTCGGTCCTTCACTTCTGTGACTGCCTGATGGATTTCCACTGCAGGTTTCGCTTCGATAGCTTCAGTGGGATCGAACAACAGACGTCTCGAGCCTGAGGAACGAGACCCTTCCAAATTCGGATACGATGCCTTCCATCTCAGGGCATTCATACCGCAATTCCGCCTTCTCCCACCAACGCCCGCGCCAAGGCCTGATCGGGGGATGAAGTCTTGACCATCATGCATTCAGTTGATATCAACATATATAGACGCATGTCAAGAGCTGATCCCATTTCTTTTCAAACCACCCTCCGGGTGCGTGACTGCTGCTTGTGTCTTCACGTGCAGAGGGCCGCGCGCACCCTCGCCCGGCGCTTCGATCAGGCTCTGCTGACGCTTAGACTTACCAACGGGCAGTTCTCCCTGTTGATGTCTCTGAATCGTCCGAAAGCGCCCGGCATGGGATCCGTTGCGGAACTGTTGGCGATGGATCGAACCACTTTGACTGCGGCACTCAAGCCGCTGCAGCGCCGCGGTTTGTTAAAGGTTCAAATCGATCCCGACGACCGGCGTGGCCGATTACTGCTTTTGACAGCGAAGGGCAATAACCTTCTGGCGGAGGCTGCGCCCGTATGGGAACAAACGCACGCCGAGATGGAAGCACTGCTCGAAGCAGGTGAGCCGGATCGACTCCGGCGCACCCTGAGAGTGCTGGAAGCGGGGCGCCAATCCCCCGAGAGGAACTTCAATCTGCATCTCCGCAGCCACTCCTCCTCGTATTGAGCTGCAGGATCGGCATACCGGACGTTCAGACTCGTTTGCGTTCTGCGTCGTGGCCGAATCTCGAATGGGCGGGGATGCCGCTGCTCCTGAACAACCCTTGCGTCGCACTTGTACTTTGACAGTGCGCCCAACCATCATACATACTGGTCGGTATGTTGGCGATTCCCAGGGCTCGAAGACGGACAGCGCGCCGGCGGCGCGATCCTGGGCGCACGCGGAACCGCCTGGTGCAGGCGGCTTTTCAGGAAGTCTTCAGACACGGCTTTCAGAGTGCCGGCATTGATGCCATTCTCGCCGCCACCAATGTCACTAAGGGTGCGCTTTACTACCATTTCGAAAACAAGGAAGCTCTGGGATATGCGGTGATCGAAGAGGTCGTCGCGAAGCTCACGCACGAGCGCTGGCTGCTTCCTTTGCGCCGCGACAGGGACAAAGACCCTGTCGATACTTTGATCGGCATTGTACAGGCGCTTCCGCGTCGGCCAGGAGATATAAGACGTGGATGTCCCCTGGTCAATTTGGCGCAGGAGATGTCTCAGCTCGATGAAGAATTCCGCAAGCGGCTGGAGAGGATCTTCCAGGCCTGGCAGGCTGGAATTGCCATGACCTTGCGGAGGGGCCAGTCCCGGCGAGCTGTCCGTCGTGACGTGGTTCCGCAAGAGGCTGCAAGCTTTCTGATCGCAATGATCGAAGGCTACGAGGTGCTCGCAAAGAATGCTCAGGATGCGAAGGTATGGGATACGGGAATCAAAAATATCGTCAACTGGCTCAATTCTCTTCGTGCTCCATCCAGCCGCACACGGGTCTGATCGCAACTCCTGAAGTCAGTGCAAGGAGAACAACCGATGACCAGGTACCACGATGGTTCGCAGCAACCTGCTCGCAGCGCGTGCCTGTGCGCTGGCAGGAGTTCCAGGCACTGGACTCAGCGTCGGTCAGCCGCCCACGTGAGGTTCTCATGAACTCAGACGCCGCAGGTTACTGCCGATGGATCTGGTTCGGAAATTGCAACGTCGTTGCCCGCATCGAAACGGAGCGCACTGTATGAGCATCCCTCCATGGAGGATCCCCTTGCGGCCGGAAGGATATCGCTGGCTGGGTTCAGACCCAGGGCCAGTCGCCGCGGCGGAAGCCAGACAACCAATACTCGTCGTGGGGATCAATGCAGGGGCGGCGAAAGGAGTTTCCGGAACAGGATCTGCGAAATACCTGAATCGGATGAGCATAAGAGCCGGTGACAGGATTGTTTTGATCCCGGTGCAAGATGTTGTTTGGGTTCAGAGCCATGGAAACCTGCTCCGGCTGTATCTGCACCATGCCAGCTATGAACATCGAATGACAATGAAGGAGCTATGCCAACAGCTTGATCCGGAAACTTTCGTTCGCGTCCACCGGAATGCCATTGTTAATCTCGACCACGTTGTGGAATTCGAGCTTCCGCGATGTGGCAACGCCGTGGTTCGGTTGCGAAATGGAAAGACTTTGCCAATCAGCGGATCAGCCCGCGTGGCCCTGAGGCGTGGATTGTTAACCCGACCTTACAGTTCTATTGATGGCAATGAGTCCTGACGTCCGCCGGCGGCGCCGTACAGGCTGCCCCAGATGCGTCTGCAAAACAGGTTGAATCCCAACAGACGCGCCTCCATCCAGCGCCTTCTATAAGGCGTTTTGAAATCTCGATCAGCGAATCATTCCGGAATCAATTACAGTTTCGTGATGCGCCCCTGAAGGCGCGCTTCGTATGGCTTCCCCGACCTCCCGCGAAAGGTGTGGCGACGAAGGCTTCTGCTGGGACTTTGCCCCCCCAATGCTCTGCCACAGGGCTGTCTTTTAATTGTTCTTCAGCGCGAAATGGTAAAAAATAATAGTGCCGCGGCCGAAGGCCCAAAGCATTTCACTACATCGAGGATGTTCATGTCGTCTCTGACGGAATACCGCTGCGAAGTTTGCGGCAATGTGACTACGAACCCGACTCACTGGTTCGTGATCGAGTGTGGTAAGTCCCAATTGACCGTCCATCGCTGGGGTCCTGAATTTGCCGGTGACCCCGCCGCGAGGCACTTTTGCGGGGAAGCAGATTCACAGATTTACATCAGCCGCTGGTTTGAGTCTCTGTGCTCGCCGCCCCGGCCCAATTACTCGACGATGCCGAGCGGCGATGTCTCGCGCTCCTAAAAGTTAAGACTCGATTACGACCGGCTTCCCTGCTGCTCGTGCACCGTATTGAATCGTAGTTCCGCCGCCCGCTGAGCCCACTTAGACAGAAGCGGTAAAGAAGATCGGCTTCACCATAGCCTCAATTTTGGCGGCCATCTCCTCAGCGGGAATGCGGTTCGGTGTCTGATACCATCGCCGCGCGGCTCCGAAGTCAATTGGCGTATTGGTGATTTTTGATGCCGACTCTTTCGCCGGACGGCACCGGATGTCCATCGCAGTTTGTGAAGGCAAGGCCACGCCGTGCGATGAGGTAGAGAATTGGGTTCCTTTCGTTCGGCCACTGGACATCGTCGCCACAGTCACAAGCGCAATCGGCGGGTGACGTGCTCTTGCAGTCCATTGACCTTGCCGTGGAAGCGGAGCGGTTGGGAATGGACGGAGCCTGGTTCCGCGTTCATCGCTTCGCGCAGCAACTGTCTCCCCGTTTCCCTTGCTGGCGGCGATTGGCGCAAAGACGCGAAAAATCGACATCGGCACCGCCATGCAGACGACGGCGAGATCCTCCACGAGAGTGCTGCCGTTGAGCGGCGTGCCTCGTGCCCAGAGGTCGGTTAGCCCCCGTTCCAACTTTGTTGCCGGTGTTAACCGTGGCATGGTGGGATTCGCGTCACTTGCCCGAGTTCCGCAGCCGTGCCGACAGAAATTGCTGAAAGACGCCGAACCGATCCACGCGCGGAACCGCCTCCGGCCCGATGTGCCGTCCCAGTTCCTGACAGAGTCCGTCGCCGACGAAAGCCGGCCACGCCGGTAACCCGGTTCTGTCTGGATTTCCGTTTTTGATGAACTGCGTCCAGTATCCGATCATCGTCCGGGACAGTTGGGCATCTTCGGGCTGAGTTACCCAGCTCGTCCAGTATTTCCCGCTCAGGAACATGAGTTCTTCACTGTGAAACGCACCCAGACTTTCAAAGACTCCGCTTCCTGCGTAAGTAAAGCGGTAGAGATAGGCCGGCCGATGGATGCGGGCTGTCTCCTTCGCCAGCAGCCACGCGCCGAATGCAAAATCGTCATCGCTGAACATGGCCCTGAAGACACGCGGAACATCGGCGTCTCGCTGCGCGGGGTAGGCGGAGAATACCTTACCAGCGAACGTATTGAATTCGCGCTTCAGCCACGCCCGGTATTCCGCGACCGTTTTCGGACGATAGGCATGCCCACTCACAAGAGGGCTGGCAAAGATCGATACCTCGTCTTCGTTGGTCCCCAACATCACCGGAACGCGCGCCTGTCTGCCGTCCTCAAATGCCATCGCTGGCTGCCCCGGCAAAACCCATCCGTCGATGTTCGGCTCCAGATCCACCTTTTCATCGCTCGCAGCCGTCCGCAGAATGCGGTTGGCCGGAATCGCCCGGAGCTGCTCGATCGCCCGTGGTCCTGCGCTTACCCCCAGATCTTTCGCCAGTTGCTCCCCGCTTGCTTCCTCCTCATGGAGTTGCGGGAACACGGAATCGACGCAGGTTCCGCTTTCGAGAATGGCCTCCGCAAACAGTCCCGATGCCGGCGGCGACGCCATCAGGTTGCAGATATCTTCCGATCCTGAGGACTGGCCGGCGATTGTCACTCGCCTCGGATCGCCGCCAAAACGGGCGATATTCCGCTGCACCCACTCCAAGGCTGCAATCTGGTCCAAATGCCCGTAATTTCCGGAGACGTGGTGCTTCGATTCCGCGTCCAGGCCGGGATGGGCAAAAAATCCAAAGGCCCCCAGCCGATAATTGAAGCTCACCACCACAATGCCCTGCCGGGCCAGGTTCACACCCAACGGCGGCCACTCGCCCGATCCCTCCACATTGCCACCTCCATGCACCCACACCAGCACGGCAAGTGGCTTCGCCGGATGCAGTTCCGGAGTCCACACGTTCAGATACAGGCAGGCCTCATCGGTTGCCATCTTTTGGATCCCAAGCATCTCGGGCAGCCAAGGGCTCGGAGTCTGCGGGCATGCCGCCGCCCAGGTGGTCGCCTGGCGCATTCCGCTCCACGGCGGAGGAAACTTCGGCGCGCGCCAGCGCAGTTCACCCACTGGCTGCGCCGCAAAGGGGATTCCGAGAAACGCTCCGCCTGCAGGTAGTTCGGCGACCGCGGCACCGCGCAGCCCGCCACTGTCAACCATCACTTGCGGACCGCGGTTCTCCGCCGGCAGTCGACCGGTCAAAGCCACCATCAGCCACCCCGTCATCCAGCACACCTGCGACCTCCGGGTCATTCGCAACTCCTCTCCGCTCCGTATTCGCTATCGTAATCAGATGAACCGGCCCATGGGATCCCCTGGGTTCCGCTTGTACGCGGGACAATTTTTCCGATTTAGCCTGGTCCTGCTGATGGGTGCGACCTGCGCGTCGGCGGCCAGACATCCTTCCACCCGGCCTCCGTCTCGTCAACTGGTGATCGTTACAACTGCGGATTGGGATTCCGTGCGTGGAACGCTCCAGCGTTTCGAGAGGCGTGGCTCCGGCGGACACTGGACGAAGGTTGGAGAATCGGTCGCCGTGGTCGTCGGCAAGAGCGGCATGGGCCGGGGCGACGGTGTCGTTGCCTTTCCCCGAACACGCTGCCCCGGATCTTCCGCCTCGCCAATCCGCCGACCGATCATGCGAAGTGGACACGATAGACGCGGTTGGCTTCGAGGCTGACTTCAACGCTGTTGTCGGGCTGAGCGCGCATTGGCAGATCGTCGATCGACCGGATCCGCTGTCCGGCGGGCGTGCGCAGGCGGTATTTCCCGGAGAATTCCGGCCGGAGAGTAGCGGCGGTAGCTTTGCCGTTGTCCCAGCGAATATCGACAGTGACGGCGCCGCGAGCGCGAAGACCTTTGACCTCGCCGGAGGGCCAGCCAGACGGAAGCGCGGGGAGCAGGTCGATGACGCCTGTGTGACTCTGAAGAAGCATCTCGGCGACAGCAGCGGTGGCGCCGAAATTGCCATCGATCTGGAAGATATGGCTGAGGCCTTCATAGATATCCATGAGGTTGCCATTGGTGCTGACCTGCATGAGCATGTTGAGAGATTCAGCGGCTTTATTGCCGTTGCCGAGCCGGGCCCAGAAGCAGATGGCCCAGGCGCGACTCCAGCCTGTGTAGGCGCCACCATGGGCGAGCCGACGCTCCAGTGAAACCTGGGCGGCTTTGGCCAATGCGGGCGTGGCAAGCGGGGTGATTTCACCACCCGGGTAAAGCCCATACAGATGGGACATGTGGCGCTGCCCGGGCGTGGCCTCTTCGAAGTCGATCGACCACTCCTGCAACTGACCCCAGCGGCCGATCTGGTAAGGGATCAGGCGGTCGCGCGCTGTGGCCAATTGCGAGGCAAAGTCGGAATCGATGCCGAGTTCCTTCGCCGAATCGATGCAGTTGGTAAAGAGCTCGCGGATGAGCGCCATGTCCATGGTGCACCCTGCGCTGGTGAATGCAGGCTTGCCGTCCGGAGCCATGAAGTTGTTTTCCGTTGATTCTGAGGGGCACGTGGTGAGCCGGCCTTGGCCATCGGGGACGAGCCATGCAAGACAGAACTCAGCACAGCCCTTCATCAGCGGATAAGCGCGAGTACGGAGAAAGTCGCGATCCCCGGTGAAGCGGTAATGCTCGTACAAATGAGCGCAGAGCCAGGGTCCGCTCATGCACCAGTTGGCCCACGTTGGCTTGCCCGCGCCCATACCGACGGGATTCGCGGCACGCCAAAGATCGATGTTGTGGTGAGTCACCCATCCGGGTAGATCGTAGGTTTCGCGGGCTGCGCGGGCCCCGGTGTGGCTAAGATCCTGCACGAGGTCGATGAGTGGCTCAGTGCACTCACTGAGGTTGCAGGTCTCAGCCGGCCAGTAGTTCATCTCGAGATTGATATTGGAGGTCCAGTTGGAACTCCACGGAGGCTGGACCTGATGGTTCCATATGCCCTGCAGATTGGCCGGTTGGGAACCAGGTCGAGAGCTGGCAATCAGCAGATAACGGCCGAATTGAAAATAGAGAGCGAGCAGGGAGGGATCGGGTGCAGCCGGGTATTGTCGAACGCGCTCGTCAGTCGGCTGCGAGTCGATCTGGCTGGGACGAAGCCTGAGACTCACACGATCGAAAAGGCGGCGGTGATCGGAGATATGGCGATCGCGCAACGCGTTGAAGGAATCCTTGGCGGCTGCAATAAGCTGGCGGCTGGCGCGATCGCTGACCTCGTCCTGAGGGATGTCGGGCTTCTGGTCATACCCACGGTAGCCAGTCGAAGCAGTAACGAGGAACGTGCATGCGGTTGCATCGCGGAGGAGAAGTTTATCGCCATCGTGCGTGACGTGGCCGTCTTCTGTCTGGGCCGCAACAAGGGCGGCGAAGTACATGCCCTCGCCGGGGATGTTTGAGAGCACAACAGGGGTCTCGCTGCCTGGGTGACCAGCCCCGGCAATGTGTTTGGCTGCTTTGCCGGTGAGCAGAAGCCGGTTGGAACCAACCGCCCGAACAGACTTCACGAGCGGTCCATCCATCCATATGGATGCGTTGAGCGCTCCGGGCCTGCTGGCAGCGATGCGCAAAACGATGGCCTGGTCGGGCGCCGAGGAAAACGCGGTGCGCTCGAATTCGACACCGTCGACGGTATACCGTACGGTGGCAACCGCATCGCGCAGGCTCAGCTCGCGCCGGTACTTCGTGATCTCGCCCGAGTGCTCGCAATCGACATGGAGATTGCCCAGAGGTTGGTAAGCTTCGGCGAAAAGGCCCTGCATCTTTTCGCAGAGCTGATCCGCCAGGTGATACTCTTTTTGCTCGAGCACCGCTTTCCGAATGGGCTCTAACCACTGTTTGGCTTCGAGATTATTGCCATCGACGGGCATCCCGGACCAAAGAGTGTCTTCGTTGAGTTGAATGGTTTCTTTCGCGGGATCAAGAGGTGTCGGGGCGGACCTGTCGTCTTTTGCGTGATCCCCGTCAGCTGCATCTGTGGCTGGCCTCGTCGCTCCGCCCCCGCAGACCATGGCTCCTAGGCGACCGTTGCCGATCGGGAGCGCATCCACCCATTCGCTCGCCGGCCGGTTATACCAGAGGGTGAGAGGGTCAGGATCGGCATGAACGGTTCGGGCGACAGCGAGGCGGCGTGTGAAAGGAAGGGACCCCGCGATACAGGAAACGGCGGCCAGAAAGCTGCGGCGCGTTAGAGAATGCATGTCGTTCCTTTGACAATAACCAGCCAGCGGATTTGCGCGAGGAGTTTGTGGAAGCTATTCCATCACAGTAATGCAGTTCGGGAATCTCACTCTGTGAGCCGGGCGTTCGTTCGGTGCGCATAGACGATCACAGGCCGCCGTGCTTCAAGAGCGATGAGAGCGGATCCGTTTTGCCAGCTGATGCCGGCCTCCGCCCGTCGATCGGGATAGAGAGCGACAGCCGTCACTTCAGATCGATTCCAGTAGGAGGGTACGGGAACCGTTACCGTGCGTGGAACGATCGAGTAACACGCAATCTTCTCTTCACCCAGCGGGCAATAGACAGCGTCATTGCGCAGAATTTCTTTGCCATCCTGCGTGATGCGCAAAGTCTTTGCATCGAGATTGCTCTCGATTACAGCGCCTCCGTCCAGATGTATCCGAGTCTCCTCACCATTGCGCTCGAAGTCCCTCACGGAGCGGCCGCGCAGAACAAAGAACGGGACCATATCCAGATAGAAGGCATCGAGGAATTCCGCCGGATCGGTATCCGCGCGAAGGATACTGTGGGCGCAGGCGCCGTAAAATCGCCGGCGGATGCGAACGCTCGCAGCATCGCCGCGGGCCCCGGCGCCGGAGAGTCCCCAGACCGCGCTGTTTCCATAAATCAGCGGTATAAGAGGAATCGCTGTTCCACCAAAGGGACACGGCTCCGGTCCGGTGAGATACCAGAAGCAGCTGATGTGGCCGATCATGGGATAGCGCAGCGCCTCGGAGCTGACGTCGACACCGTGCTGCGCGAAGTCGTGCAGAACCCTATAACGTCCGTCGACCAGATTGCGAATGCCGCTGGCAGGATGCTGCGCGTCCCAGTCGTTGCGAATGGAGTAGTAGGACAGCACATCGACATGTGTTGTATGACGGAGGCGATAGCGCTCACAGGTGTAGCGGACACGCTCCGGTCCCGGGCCGGCCATATATTTAGCCAGACCGAGAATGTACGAATGCTCCCCGGTCCAGGCGCGGCTCTCCCATAACTGGCCATCGGGACGGTGGGCGATGAGCGCCTCGTCCCATGCGGGACTGCTGCGGTAAGCGTCGTCGTAGTTATCCGAGAGAGTGATGGTGGCGTTCAGCGCCTCCCCCCGCTCCATCAGCCGCATCATGCCGTCGAATCCGCCGATGCGCTCGTTGACCACGTTAACGGCGGGATATCCGGTATCTTTCCCGCGAAATTGCCAGCCCCACAAGTGAACCACCTGCGGGGATCTATCGATGAGGTTCGAGACACGCTGCACGATCTCGTGGCATTGTTCGAAGGTAGCCGATGGGACAGGAAAGCGTGGCTCATCGCAACGGATCCCATAGACGTACTTATCGTCGTAGAAATGCGTCGGAATCGCCGGCATCCGCTGGCGAACGAGGCGACCGGCTGCGATCCACGCCTTCGCCGGATCGCCAGTGACACTCATGAAATCCAGTCGGCACGAGGATGGCTGTTCGACGAGCAGATTGAGCGTGTTCTGATTGCCGCAGTTGCGTGGCGCCCCATTTTCAAGGTTCAGGTCGTAGCAGGCGCTGCCATTGACGCGGTGGATTTTCAGCGTGCCCATGGATGCTCGCCTGCTCCCCGCATCGCCGGTGACGGCCAATATTGTCCCATCCATATATGCAGTTGTTTCCTGAACGCACAGGGCCTGCGCCGTACCGACCATGACGATGGGCAGCGTACCCAGAACCTGACCCCAGAATCGGTTTGGAGACAAGCTGCCAGCGTGCGCCTGGTGCAGCATCGCCACGCTCCCCCCCTCATCGCCGTGAGCGAGCCAGGCCTGCTCATCGGTTTCGCGAACCGTAACAAGATGCGGAAGTCCCACCTCGACCAGCTGGAAAGGAGCGATCTCCTGTACCCCGTTTAATTCAACAAACAGCGTGGCTCCCTCCAGGCGATAGCGCAGAGTGAACCGCCCCGCTCCGGTTCCACCGAAGGTTGGCGCAAAGTGGAATTCAGCGGAAGTCCCGGTGGAATGATGACTGGTCGGCGCGAGCGGCGTAGTTTGAAAGCTCCAGGGTTCAGCGCGGCAGAGGGTTACGCTGATCGGATCACCATAGTCTTCGCCATGAAGCGTGGCACCGTTGGCCGACATTCGGTATTTCCACGGCAGACCGCTGGCAGCATCCAAGGTGACTTCGAGTTGAGGACTGGTGAGGTGGATCGGATGTTCCGGCTCGCGGCGTTCTCCTGTCGCAGCAGGCGGCTCCTGAGCTGAGGCTTCCGGCAGAAGCCATCCAGTTCCAGCGGCGGCGGCTCCCGTTGCGCTCCACTGAAGAAAATGACGACGGCTGAACCGTTCTGAATCTTCCTGCATCCATTGCTCCCTGGGTGCGAACCGAACAAGGCTCGCGATGATCAAAGTTGGGGCTGGAATCGTGCCCTCGGGCTGAGGACCGAATACTTCTCCGGCAAAGGGTTTCGATACCTCCCGGTGCAGGAAAAAAGCTGTGCCGCGGGGTTGGAAGCCGCGGCACAGAAGGGAGGCATCAAAACGTGATCTTTGCCCCGAATTGCAGTTCTCGCGGCGTGCTGGAGAGCCCGTTGGCCAGACCAGCGGAGTTGTTGCCGATGGTCGAGCCCGGGCCGCCGACAATCTGCGCGTTATAGAGATTGAAGGACTCAGCCCGAAGCTCGAGGCTGACGTTCTCGTAGAGGGGCGTCCGCTTCACCAGAGAAAAATCCAGATCGTTGTAGTACGGGATGCGGAATGGCATCTTGCCCATATTTCCGAACGATCCGGATGGAATCGCAAAGGCTGCCGGGTTGATTTCGCAGAATCCTTTCGCACCGCGCTTCCCGATCGGGGTGGATCCGCAACTACCCTGCCTGGGATCCCTGATCACGTTCGGCCGCGAATAGCCGGTCACCGATCCGTTGTCACCGGAGATGTTCGCCACATCCCCGCCGACGTTGAGGTTATAGGGCTGCCCGGAGTGCATCAGCACCAGGAAGTTGGTGGTCCATCCTCCAACGACGTAGGAGAGGGGACCCGTCTGCAGCCACCGCTGCTGCCTGCCGAACGGCAGGGAGTACACCGTGCTCCAGCTGAAGGTGTTGCGCACGTCGTAAGACGAGATGCCGTAGGCGTTACGCGGCAGAAAGAAACTTTGCACCACCGAACCGCCGCCTGTGCCGTTCTCGGCATTGAACCAACCGCTGCTGTTATCCATAGACTTGCCCCACGTGTAGGAAGCAATCGTATTCAGCGAATTCGAAAAGCGCTTCTGAAATTGCACCAGCAACGCGTTGAAGTTCCCGTAGCCGGTGTCCACGGAGTAGTGCCAGCCGGGTGCTGCCCACGGCATGAACTTGTAGGTATCGATGGTGGTGAGCGGGGTCCCCGCGGGGGATGCCTGCCGCGCCGCATTCGCGAATCCGGTGAAATCGAGGCGCGTGCTCTTCGATCCGGCATAACCGATGCTCAGCAGCGTGGTTGGCGCCAGTTGCTGTTGTAACTGCAGGTTGTATTCCACGGCGCGCTGATCCTTGTAGCCAGGAGCATTCACATAACCGCCGCCCGCGGTGAGCCACGGGCTTGGTGCAACCACCGGATTCGGGAAATTCCCTTCGAGGTCGGTGATCCGGGTTAATGGGTTTCCCGGGCCACCCTCCCAGATTCCACTTTGCGAGAAGTTGACCTGCTGATTGGTAATCCCTGTCGTCCACGGCCACGTAGGACCTTCAATGTCGTTCTGGACCCACTGGCTCCGACCGGTAATCGTGTCATAGAAAATGCCGGCGCCGCCGTTCACCACCGTACCGTTGCGCAGTTGCCAGGCGAATCCGAGTCTCGGTCCAAAGTTGTCCTTGATGGGCGGTCCAACCTGCTCGGCACCATTGGCGAACACAATGTGGTCGTTATAAGGAACGCTGGCGATTCCGCCCGGGATGCAGGGATCGACAAAAGTCGCGCCGCACGGGGCGACGTCCCGCTGAATGATGTACCTCTGGTTGAAGAGGTCGAGCCCGTTGGCGAGCCGGTTGTTCAGCATGTGGATTGCAGGCAGATAGTCGTAGCGCAAACCATAGTTGAGGGTGAGTTTGCGAGTAATCCGCCACGAGTCCTGCAGATAGCCAGACCACAAACTCATGCTGAAGAAGTCTTCGGAGAAGTCCGGTACCTGGGCCGTGAATGTTGCGGGCAAGCCGAGGAGCGCCGATGCCAGGGAATTGCCGGTCTTCGACGCGTTCACGTCGCTGGTCGTGGAGTCGCTGAAGGTGAACTGCTGGTACAGGTTCCGCTGCAGGCGATTCTGGTAAAGATAGTCCACACCGGCCTTAATGGTATGTGCTCCCTTGATCCACGTGACGCTGCCGCTCGCGCTGACAACGGGATTGCCGCGGTATCTGGTCCCATCATTGCCGGCGTTCGAACCGTCGTAGGGCCCGGCCAGGTTGATGTACATACCCCCGTATTGGCTCAGGTTTGTAAATCCTGCCGAAGACGCTGCGCTGAAGCCGTCCGGCGCCGCGGCCTGGCGGAACTGATAGGGCTTCAGCATTGCTCCCCCGCGTACGTCCAGAATCAAGCCGGGCGAAAATATATGTGTGTAACCGCCGCCAAAGTTATACGCGTGATAATGCGAGACATTCGCATCTACAGTCCCGTTCACGGGGGAAGTGTCATACACCCACATCTGGCTGATGCGGCCAAAACCAAAGTTCTTGTCGCTCTTGTGAAAGTCGATTCTGACCTGATAGCTGTTGTTATGGTCGATGCTTGCGCGATTCTCGACGAAGTTATACCCCGAGGCCTCGTTCGCCTGGGAGTTCGGCGGCAGATAATAGGCCTTCAGGTAGCTGGCCATCGTTCCGTTGATCAGCCCGGATGGAACCTTAAGGCAGGGCGTTCCCCCCGTTTGCGTTCCGTCACTGTTAGGCGCCACCGGATTCCCCGCAGTATCGCAGAGAAAGGGCTGTACCGTGCACTTGCTGCCGGCACAGCTGGTCGAAAAGGGATTGTAGATGGCGTGCTGATAATACGAGTACGAGCTGTCGGAAAAGTCGCCGTTTAACTCCTGCGCAGTGGGAACCAGCGTTTGTGACAGAACCGGTTTGCTGTAACGCCATCCCTGGTATGCCCCGTAGAAGAACATCTTGTTCTTCCATATGGGTCCACCTGCCGCTGCGCCGAACTCGTTTTGTACGTAATGTCCAGGGGGCGCCGGCGTCGAGGTCGAGGCTCCAGGGGCACACCGGCCGACTGAACAAAAATCGCTGAAGGTGTTGCGGGCGTCAAAGAGGTTGTTACGGTCGAATTCCCACACCGAGCCGTGGAACGAATTCGTACCGGATTTCGAAAGCATGTTCACCACCCCGCCGGTGACCACGCCGTATTGTGCGTCATCGATATGGGAAGCCACCTTGAATTCCTGCATCGCGTCGATGATGGGGAGGAATCCGTAGATAGCTCCGCGGAGGTCCGTGTTAACAATGCCGTCCATCAGGTAATACGTTTCGCGGTTCTGCTGTCCGAAGAAGGACGGCTTGTAAAAATTGGTTCCCGGTATGGCCGTGATCCCCGCGTCGGTGGTGCTGATTCCCGACCCCTGCGCGGTGGAAACAGGGTTCACTCCGGGCGACAGGATCAGCAGCGAAGTAAAATTGAGGCCGTTCAGCGGCAGCTGCTGGATCTCCTTGGTCTCGATCACGCTGCCCAACTCGGAAGACGACTTCTCCAGCATTACGTCTTCGGCCGCGGCATTCACATCGACCGTCTCGGTAGCGGCTCCTACGGTCAGCGATTCGTTTTCGGTCAGGATCTGCCCAACCACGAGAGGGAAACGCGGCAGAGCGACCCTCTTGAATCCCTGCATCACGACGGTCATGGTGTACTGGCCAGGGGTTACGTCCACGAAGGCGAAGTAGCCGCTGCTGTTGGTCTTCGTACTGCGGGAGACACCGTTGTCCGCACCGGTGAGTGTGACATTGGCGCCGGGCAGAATGCTGCCCGTCGAATCGGTGATGGTTCCGTGCACCTCGCCCGCGGACTGCTGGCTCCAGGCCGGCGCCGCCGGCAGGGCGAGTACCAACCCGCACACAATTGCAAGTATCCGGATGCGCATCCGCTCCTCCTCAATCTGTAACCGTTGTCATGCCGAATCGCCCTGGGGGGCGGCCCCCTCGTTTTGTCGGGAGCATCACGGAGGTTAGGTTCCCGCGAAAAGCGCTGTCAACGGAAAGTGAAACGCCTGTCTCACTATGTGAGACAGGCTGAAGACTTCAACTTCCGCTAGCCGGCGACCCGGAAAGTCGTGAACAAAATTGGTATGGCGATCCGCTTTATCAGCGACGGGGAGCGCTGTACCCCAGAGCAGCCGAGATTCGATTTCCCGCTCGCTGCACGCATTGCGCTATTGCGGGGATCCGCGCTCGGGGCATGCGAGCCACAGGCCCTGACACGCTGACTGCGGCTGCAACGTAACCGGAGCAGTCCAGGATCGGTGCCGCAATGCACCGTGCTCCCGCCACGACCTCTTCATTGTCCACCGCATAACCACGGCTGTGAATGCGGCCCAGTTCCGCGATCAGGGCGACGGGACGCGTGATGCTCCGCGGTGTGAGCTTGTCGAGCTGGGTCGAGTTCAGGAGTTCGTCGCGCGCTGAGGTGGGTTGTCCCGCCAGGATCACCTTACCCAGCGCCGTGCAGTGCAGCGGCCGCCGCAAACCAGCCTGCGAAACCAGCCGGAAACTGTGCGGGCTCTCGAGGACTACGAGGTAGAGTACCTCTTTGCCATCCAGCACCCCCAGATTGACCGTCTCCCCCGTCTCTCGCCAGAGCTCTTCCAGTAGGGGCTGGCTCACTCTGCGGATGGTGCCGTGATAGGTGCTGCCCGCTCCGAGATGGACCAGTCGCGGGCCCAGCAGATAAGCCCCATCCCCGTCCCGCACCACATACCCTGCTCCTTCCAGATGCGCCAGAAAACGCCATGCCGTGCTCTTGTTGAGCTTTGTTAGCTGGACGATCGAGCGGAGCTGCAGCCCACCGGGCGTCCGATCCAGAAGATCGAAGATGGCCAGAACCTTGGTGAGAACGCCAACGGACGCGGGGCTCGGCTTACGTAGAGTCATCGTGAGGTACCCATATTGAATTACCACACGCCCCGGCGCGATGGGAGGCATTTCGCTCGTGACAGCGAAACTCTACCCTCTTCGCCGGACGGCCTCCCGGGATGCGCCGCGCTGCATAACAACTTCCTGGCGGGCGCGAGTCAGATCGCCGCCGTCGAGGAGGATGCCGCTGCTCTGCGCGCCTTCCACCTGGAGAAAAGCCTTGCCCCTGGTCAGCAGTCGTGGAGCGGTGATCAGGATCGACTGCACGTCCATGAATCGCAGCGCGGATTCCGCATCGGCGTTGGTGTCCACGGCCAGGCCGGCGATCGACGCGTCGTCAACGTGATCGAAGATCAGTGCTGGCCGGGAGTCCGGGGCCTGTACTTCCAGGCGGATGTTGTTCAGGGTCAGAGCCCGCGCATTCCGTGCATACAGTCCATACGCGGGCATGGGGCCGAGCATGAAATACTCCCCCGCAATCTGGGGCAGATCCCGCCGCGCGGCATCCTCCGCCGTGCCTCCGCCGCCAAAGGTCAGATGTAGGTTTTCAAACGAGATCTTCTCGAGGACAGCGCCCCCGACCGCATTGAGCGTGATGCACGAATGCAGTTCACCCGGACGATACGTGCTGGGGAACGGCATGCCCGGCAGTTGGGGAGGATTAGTCGTGACCGTTCCATGAATATTGCTGAATGAGATGTTGCGCGCTACCGCAGACTGATCGTTCTCTGCGGGCGCGGCATCCACCGGCGTGGGTTCTCCGGTTCGCCGCGGCTCTCGCGGTCCAAGACTGATGCATATCGGTCCTGTCACTTCATCGAAAACGAGATTCGAGAACGACATGTTCTCAAAACGCGATCCGGGAACTCCATGAAACTTGATGGGACATCCGAATACCTGGTAGAGCACGCAATTAGAAACGACGACGTCCTGCGCGACTCCGCCGCCGAACCGAAAGCAGGACCATCGCGTGCTGAACGTAGAATTGGTGATCGTCACATATCTGCAGCTTCCGAAGAGAGCGCACGCGTCGTCCTGCGAGAGAACCGTACAGTCGCTGACCGTTACGTATTGGCAGCTGATGAAGTGGAAACCGTCGTTGTTGCCATTGACCCGGTTGTAGATATAGATGCCGTGCATGTGAAGGCGCTGCGATTCGATGACTCGCACGCTGTGATACGCACTGTTCAGGAGATCGATGTCGCGCACCCGCACGTTTTCGCAACGGTAGAAGAGAAGGTGGTACGGGCGCCGATGCCCGCCCAGCCCGCTGGGTGGAGTTGCGCCTCGAACCGGCGAATGAAACTGAATCCCCTGACCGTCGATGGTTCCGGGGCCCTCGATGGTCACGTTGCGGGCTTGGACCGCGTAAAGAAGCGCCCAGTTTCCATCTTCAAGGGTTGAGTCACCGCTGAGAGGGATCGCGTCGACGGCGTGATAATCGCTGCCACGCGCGCTCCCCAGTAGCTTGCCGCCGGCCGCGATGCGGAGAGTCACGTTACTCCGAATCTCCACCGAACCTATCCGGAACGTCCCCGCTGGAACCAGAACGACGCCTCCGCCATCCGCAGTACAGGCGTCGACCGCTTTCTGAATGGCACCTGTGTCGAGCGTCTCACCATCGCCGCGTGCGCCGTAGGTGCGCACGTTGTAAACGCGAGCACCATGATCCGATGCGTTCGGTGATTCCTCGCTCTGAGCGCCTCTGCCCATGAGGCTTGCACCCATGAGTCCCGCCAGTGCCGGGAATGTCTGTCGGCGCGTGAGCCGCGGCAACCCGGGTCGACTGCCGCCATTCTCAGGACTATTCTCATGCATCATCAACTATCCTCCGGCAGGGAGGACGCCTCTGCCTTCCCAAGCAAAAGGCGAAATTAGGCTGCCGTCAACGGGCGGAACGGTTGCCTGTACCACCTGGTGAGACGACGATCTCAATCTCATGTGAGCTGCCCCCTAAGTCCGTACGGGTAATTCTGTAAATCTATCCCGCCGCCGGAGCTGTGGGAACGCTGTAAGTCCCTATCTCTTCACAACGTCGATTTCGTTATCGTCTTCGTTTCGGTCGATCAGCTTGTTGAGCGGATCGATACCCGCGCGAACCGGCATCTGGTCCAGGACCACGCTAAAGGTTTGTCTGCCGTCGCTGATCCATTCCTTCTTCAGGAATAGCGGCTTTTCGGAATCCCGCGGCCCCGTAAAAACACCAATATCAATAAAGTCATGCAGAGGCATGGTCGTCTCATTGCCGCTCCCGTCCGACTTGACTTTGTGCGCCTCCACAACCAGTGTGACTCTATACTTGTGGTCCGGAGTCGGTGTCACCGTCGCAGAAACAGCCTTATTGTCATAGAGGACAATGTTCTCGAAGGAATCGTCGATGTAGTACTGCAGCGCGGCCGGTGTCTGCGCGCGCAGAGCAGCAACCAGCTCGCGCGTGTCGGGATAGGGCACGGACTGCGCTTCGCCGGCGTTGGCATAGCGATACTGCATCAGGAAGTTGTGCAGCGCAAGGTCGACTTTGTCTTCGCCGATGTAATCTGCCAGAGTGTACATCACCTGGCCGCCCTTCTGATACCAGACGTAGGCCTCCGCCTGGACCTGGGCCAGAGGCTCCTCGCGGCGAACTTCCGCACCTCGGCCGCGCAGGTACCGGTCCAGCTCATAGCGCAGAAACTTGTGCATATTGGCCGCACCATAGCGATGCTGCATGGTCATCAGCGCGGAGTACTCTGCGAGCGTTTCGGACATCATGTTGGAGCCGGCGACGCGCCCACCGATCAGCTGATGACCCCACCACTGATGCCCGAGTTCGTGGGCAGTAACGAAATAGGTGAAGTCGATGTCGGTCGGCTTCTCCATGCGCTCGATGAAGCCGATCGCCTCGGAGAAGGGAACCGTATTAGGAAAGGACTGCGCAAAGGTGCGATAGCGGGGGAACTCGACGATGCGGTACTGGCGGAACTGGTACGGACTGTAGGCCCTCTCATAGAAGGCCAGGCCGGCCTTCGCTGATGCGATCATGTCCGGCACGTCGAAGCTGTGTTGCGGCAGGTGGTACACCTCGATTGCAATGGGGCCGTTAACTCCCTGGTAGGTATCGCGGGTGACCTGATACTTGCCGGAGACATAGGCGTAGAAGTTGAGTGTCTTCACCCCGCCCATGTCATATGTGAAGTAATGGCGGCCGTTTGCGACCCAGTCCTTTTGCAGGTAACCGGGCGCGAGAGCGATCTGGCTGGCGGAAGTGCTCACGGTGGTCTTGTAACTGATCCAGTCCGAATCGGCCGTGAACAGGTTGGTGACGGAGCCGAGCGGATCGCCGCGCTGCGGCAGCAGCTCCTGTGGGCCGAGATGTTCTTCGCGCCGCCGGCGGGGATCGGTGATCTCGAGGGTCTGGTCGTAGCCGATCGTGGGGAAATAGCCGGAATCGAAGAAAGTTCCGTTGTATGCAAGCTCGGCCCGCTCGTTGCCGTCCTTAAATCCGCGGCTGGTGTAACCCACAGCGAAGCTCATATCGGTGGTTTCGCCTGGAGCAAGAGGCTTGTCGAGTGTATAGATCGTGTACATGGCCCGCCGGCTCGATGAAACCACGTGGAACGGGCGGTCGAAGACAATATGACTCACCGACCGCTGCGCGTTGGTAATGTGAATCACCGAGATAGGGTGCGGCGTCTTATTCTGCAGGATGAAGTGACCGGTCCCCGAAAACGAGCGGCGTTCGGGGTAGATATCGACGTTGGCGTCGACCGCGACGATCTTAGGTTGCGCCAGGCGCTCGTACTTCTTGAAGTCCTTCTCGTACTGCGCCTGAATGTCACGTCGGTCTTTCGCCGTCAGGTATTCGTTGAGCACATGGGCGTTGTAGTAATACCAGACGCCGCTGCCCACAGCGACGGTAAGGCAGAGAGCAAGTGCAGGGGCGATGCGCCGAAAACTCTGGCGCAGAGTGCGCAGGCGGGCGCGGAGTGAGTCCTCCGCCCCGCGGCGCGCAAGCCCGATAGACAGCAACCCGAGAAACGCAGCGATGGACAACCAATAAGTGATGGACCAGAAAAGCGGCGGGACGTAATGGCCATACCCGTTCATGTCGGAATAGACATACGCTGGCGTGGCGCCAAATAGATAAAGCGTGTTTTCCCAACCGAAGTTGAACAGGATGGGCTGCAGAACAAAGACGCCGATGACAATGCCATGGCCAAAGAACTTATTCGAAACCACCGTCTGCACGAACATGGCCAGCAAAGCGAAGATGAGGATCTGCGGGAACGTGACTACATAGAGCTCTTTGAAATACTGCATCAGCTCAAAGTGGTAATAGCCCTGGACCGTCTGCATCAGGATGCCGCACAGGCCGGCAACAGCAAGGACGGCGAATTCCACAAAGCAGAGTGCGGTTAGTTTCGAGAACCAGTCTGTGGTTTCGCTGATGGGCAGCGCGTCGTGAATACCTTCGAAGTGAGTATCGCGTTCGCGCCAGATCAGCTCAGCGGCGTAGAAGGTCGCGATGATGAAGAAGAACAGGATCGCGATCCCCTCAACCGCCTGCAACATCAGATAAGTGACGGGCCAGACGTTGTCGCCTCCCACCTTCCCGGCGAATCGGCCGTTGCTGCAGGAGAGCCCGGCCATCAGAATGAGCAGAACCCAGAACGGTATGTCCCGGACAATGTTGCACATGCGCAGCCGCGTGAGGGACCAGTACTGTGCCCAGGTGGTGGCGAGGCCGAAGAATTGATGGACGAGCGGCGCACGCGCGGTGACCAGGGTCCGGACCGGACGAATCTCCTCGTCCTGCTCCGCGGCCAGACGGGCGCGCCGGGTGCTGGCGCGAGCCGTGAGCGCCTCAAGCGATATCGGGAAAAATATCCACAGGACACCGAGGAAGAGCACCCCGCAACCGCACCAGACGAGGCGGTTATAGAGGAACAGTCCCTGTGCGACGTGGGGTGACCAGGAGAACAGCAGCGTATTCTTGTCGACCACCGTCCAGTAGCGCGAGAGGCCGTCGCTGAGCAGGATACCAATTGGATCGAAGATACCCGGCCAGAAACGATTGAGGCTGCGCGTGGAAAGGAAGGCGCCGGCATAGAAGAGATAAAGGGCCAGAACCGCAGCGCCCTGCAGATAGACGATGAAGACCCGGCGCGACAGTGCTCCCACCATAAAGAATAGCGAGCCAAGAAAGAAGATTTGCACGACGATGATGGAAAAAAACGGCTGGAAATACCAGCTCCACGGTGCGTGCGCGATACGCGTGTGATCGGCCCAGGGAGCGAGCGTGCCCAGCACCTCGCCGGGTATGAGGCCAAAAAAGACAATTACTGTCGTGACGAAGGAGCCGAGCCAGCGTCCGCCAAGATAGGCCAGCTTCGAGATCGGTTTGGTGAAAAGGATCTGTGTCGTGTCGCGCTGGAAGTCGCGCAGGATCGACGTCCCAAAGATGGCGGCAACGATGATAATGCCGAAAAACATGGCATAGACGTCATTGAAGCTATTTGCATACGGCCCGTTCAGCAGAACCTTGCCGTTTCCAAAAGCGATCGGGCCAAAGCTCTCGGAGGCGACGCAAAGGAAGCTGAAGAAGAACCATATTGCAAAGTAAACATAAGTGGAAATGCTCTTGAAGCGTATTTTTAGCTCGAAGAGGAAGAATTCCAGAACCTGTCGCATGGCATCCTCTCCGGCTTAGTTGTTGGCGTGGCGCGCGAGTGAAAGAAAGTAGACATCCTCCAGCTCCGACTCGGAGCCGCGGAAGCCTTCGCCCGGGCTGGAATCGGCGTAGACCCGCACCTCGTGCTGGCCGCCGATCAGATGCGTGGAGACAACCTGCAGCGAAGACTCCAGCGCTTTAAGTTCTTCGTCGCCGGAAATAACCTTGGACCACATCCTGCCGCGGATTGCTTCGAGCGCTTCCATCGGCGAGCTTTCCACCAGAACCGCGCCATTCGCAATAATGGCCATGCGCGGACAGAGTTCGCGGACATCCTCGACGATATGCGTGGAAAGAATGACGGTGACGTCCGCGGCGATGGAACTGAGCAGGTTGAGGAAACGGTTGCGCTCAGCGGGATCGAGACCGGCGGTCGGCTCGTCGACGATGATGAGCTTCGGTTTGCCGAGCAGTGCCTGAGCGATGCCGAAGCGCTGCTTCATTCCACCCGAATAAGTGGCGAGCGATTTCTTGCGGACGTCCCACAGATTGGTCTGTCGCAGGAGCGCGTCCACCACCTCTTTCCGCTCGCCGGCTTGAGTGATACCTTTCATCACCGCGAGGTGCAGGAGCATATCGAGCGCCGACACGCGCGGGTAAACCCCGAATTCCTGTGGCAAATACCCGAGAATTTTGCGCACCTCGGTCTTCCTGGCGAGAACGTCGAGACCATCGAGGCTGACCGAACCGGAGTCGGGATCCTGAAGCGTGGCCACCGTGCGCATCAGCGTGCTCTTCCCCGCGCCATTGGGGCCCAGCAGGCCGAACATGTTATTTCCAATGGTCAGTGAGACGTTCCGGAGTGCCTTCACTCCGTTGGGATAGGTCTTGGAAAGACCGGAGATGGTCAGGGACACTTAGGTCCTCCGCATACATTCAAATTGGGGAAGGGAGTGAATTGCGCCATCCTACCATACGGAGCGGCAGGTTCATCGTGTGCCCCCGCTCCGCCGCGCGCACCTGCACCGTCGATCTTCGGTTCCCGAATACCGGTAATCCGTACGCAGGCGGATCGTCTGATTGGAGTCGGTCGGCGTCGCGGACTCTCCGGCTGAGGCCTGCGTCGAAGGCGCCGCCACCTGCTCCTGCAGACGGTAACCGTCGCGCGTGCGCACCCGGTATTTCTCCATGCCCGGACCCACCAGCCTCACAGAAATCGTGCGCCAGCCCCGGTTCGCATTCGGTTTGGGGTAGTAGCTGATCGTATAGAGATGGGCAAGATCTTCTTTGATCGACGCGAAGGCGGTGCTCTCGTCGCGCCAGTCTTTGGCAAAGTATGCTTTGCCGCCCGTACCCCGGCTCATGCGCTCGAAGACCGCACTCGACACTGGCTCATCGCGCGCCTGCCGCGTGCTGATGATGTAGATGATCGTGCCGGTTGACTGTGCCAACTCCTCCACATCTTCCGGCGGCACCGTGCTGGCGTTGTCCGGACCGTTGGAGAAGACCACGATCGCCTTGCGTCCGTGCAGTTGCGCCGCATCGCGCACCGTAAGAAGCAGCGAGTTGTAGAGCGCCGCCTCGTCGCCCGCGACTGTGTTGCGCACCCCGCGCATCACCAGGGAGCGGTCCGCCGTCAGCTGGGTCGCTCGCGACAGATTGCGGCTGTACGAATAAAACGCAATCTTGTTCGCCTCCTCCATCGAGCGCACGAATCCCGCAATCGCATCCTGCGCGAATACAAATCCGCGATACATATAGTCGCTCGTATCGAAGAGCACGTACACACTGGCCCCCGCCAGCCGCGAAACCGCCGGGGGGGTTGCGTGCACACTCATCGTCTCGCTGCCGGAAGGCTTCGCCGGCCCGGGAACGGTAGGCGCCCCGGTGCTCGTATCCGCAGAGGCGGTACTCGCATCCGGCGTTGTGTTGTTCGCATCCGTCCGCGCAGCAGCATTCTCTGGCAAACCGCCGGGCGCGCCGCCTTCCTCGAACGAGGAGATTTTCTCGGGAATCTTGTCCTCGGTCACCAGAAAGTTTTCCGGCTTCAGACCGGTGATGTAGTCGCCCTTCTTGTCGGTGACGGCCACGTTCAGCTGCACCAGCACGACATTGACGAAAATGCGCGAAGACGGATCCTGCGCCGCCACGCCCGGCACCATCGCCAGCGTGACCGCCAGAACCGCACACAGCCCGACAACAAAAAAGAGTTTCATCGTCTCACTGCTCCCTGCGAAAGCTCATTGCAACGCCAGACTGCTGGTGGTCGCCGTGGTTCCCGTCGAAGCCGGGCTCACTCCCGCAACCCGGAAGCCACCCTGCCGGAACTCCTCCCCGGTCTGCTCCATCGCGCGCAGAAGCGCGGGCCAGTCGTCCAGATCCGTCGCAAAAATTTTCGCGATCATGCGCCGGCTCAGCTCCGGAATCAGCACGTTCAGCGATTCCGGCGCATAGCCCATCTCATCGGCCAGCCGCGCCCAGTACAGATTGCCCGACTCCCACGATTCGCCCATCAGCCCATAGGCTTCGCCCGCATACGCGGGCAGCGGCTTCAGCGTCAGGATCGAGCAGGCATTGGTCTGCTCCAGCGTCGGATGCGGTACCCCGAAGTCCTTCGACAGCCGCGCCGGGCTCACCTCCGACGGATCCTTCCGCGCCAGCGTATCCAGTTCCTGGCTCGCCGGTCCAAAAGTTGCGGCCTGGCCCGGATACAGCCTGCGATATTCCGCCTCCAGATCGAACTTGTCCGCCGGCGTGATCCCTGGCATGATTGCCGTTACGCCAGCCGATTGCAGCAGCGCATGCTCGGTCGTCTCCAGGCGGAGCGGGCTCATCAGATCCGTGAGGATATTCCCGAGCTGTCCGCGCAGCTCGGCATTACCCGGCGCAGCACCCAGCAACTCTTCGCCGGCTTTCTGATACAGCGCGGCCGCATGCAGTTCGGCGGGACTTACATCCCACCAGCGCGGCTCCACCGCATCCACCAGAATCGCCGGACCCGCCGCCTGCCAGATCAGTGCCTGCACGTGCTCCGGAGCGATGAAGTCCTCTTCCGCTGTCGCCAGCGCATACGGCAGGTTCGCCAGCGATCCGATCAGATACGCGCCGCCCCCGGCCGTCACGCCGATGCCCACCAGTTCCGGGGGATTCCAGACGTGGTTGTATCCCTGGATGGAGTTGCCGGAAAAATCGTGCGAGCGCACAAACAGCGGATTGTTGTGCAGCACCTGCGCGCCCGGCGGCTCGTAGTAGGCATAGTTCAGGCCCACCAGCGTGTCGCGCAGAAACGGCGCCAGCTCGCCCCGCGCGGCTTCCAGCTGTGCCGGCGTGCTCGCCCCCTGAATTTGCCGGGTCAGGTCGGTGCGCACCTGCAGCTCGGCATGGCGGCTGGTGTAGATCTCGGGCGCCCACGCCGCTTTCTCTCCGGCGGTGAAGATGGCGCGCGGCATTTCAAACTCGCGCAGACTGCCGGCCAGCGGAAGCAGTTCGTCCTTCACTTTCGCGCCGTGCGCGAGCTGATCCAGCCCATCGTAGAGCGTGTACAGCGTATCCAGCGATACCAGGCGCTGGTCATCGAGTACCGAACGGATCCGCTGCGCGATCTCCTCGTGCACCCGGCGTCCGGCGTCAACCGTCTGGGCCGGTCCGGCCAGCAGCTCGATGAGCTGATCCTCCGTCAGATTCCCCTGCCCTGAAGCCGCGCTCGTGGTGGCCCGCAGCGAGGTGCGCGTTGCGTCGAATAACTTTGCCGCCGAATCGGCGCCGATGAAAGGCTGCACCATGCCCTGCCACGACGCGTTCATCGCTCCGGCCGGAATCTGCTGCTGCCGCGCCAGAATCTGCCACAGTCCGATACTGGCCTGCAGGGAGCCCAATGCATTCGACCGCAACCCGGTATTCGAAATCCCCGACGCCGCATCGGCCGCCTTGATGAACTGCACCACCGACGTGTCGTTCAGCGCGGGAAACTCAGAAAACACCAGAAACCAGCTGTGATAGTCGCCAAACTTCTGCGCCATCAGCCGCACCGTCCCATCGTCCAGCCGTGCGCCCGGCGCTCGCGCCTGGTCGATCGCACTCAGCGTGAGGTAGATCTGCAGCGGCCCCGCATCCGTGGAAAAGTTGGCGGTGGCCACCAGCGTCATCAGCAATTCCTCGGGACTGTCCCAACTGCGCGCACTCCTCACCCAGTCGTGTACCAGCTTCGGCGTCGACCCCAGACTGAAAACGTCCTTCCACGCCGCCAGGCTGCCCGGTATATAAGGAGAGCCGTCCGGCTGCCAGTTCAGGCGACTGAACAGGATCAGCAGATCCGCGTTGCGCGGAAAGACGCCGCGAGTCGCGTACTCCTTAGCCCCCGCCCGCCGGTAAACATCGTAGAGCTGCCTCAGGCGCGAACCTTCGGTCAGATGAACCTGCTGCGTCCGGTTGACGCGCGATATCGCATCGAAGTAGGCCCCCAGCCAGCCACGATCTCGGGAAAACAGATGATCGACGAACTCGGCGACCGAACCCGGACTCGCACCCACCAGTTCCTCCCACCCGTGCTCGGCCTGGCTTCCTCCCGGCACCTGCACCCGCCCTGCCCGAATCGAGAGCTGGCTGCCGTAAAAGTCCAGAGCCGGCGCCACCGGCAGCAGCCACTTCAGCCCCCGCGCCTTGAGCAGTGCCAGACGCGTTTGCTCATCGTTCTTTGAAAGTGCCCAGTAGAGAAGATCCAGTTGCCGGTCATGCAGCAGCACGTCCAGCAGGTCCGTCCCGCCCTTCTGCCGCCAAACGCTGATCGCCGTCCATTCCTGCTCGTTGAAAATGACGGGGACCTGCGTCGCAGGAAACGCATAGACAAAGGGCTGATGCTTCTGCAGCGCCTCCTCTAACCCGGTCAGCGGGAAACCGGAATCGATCGCAAGAAACGCCCGTTCGGCGTTGGCCGTCACAACATAGCCATTCTTCTCGCCGCAGCCCTCGGCAAACTGATACCCGAGCACATCCACCAGCCGCTCGGCGTCGTCGCAGTTCTCGATGCGAATGTTCCCCTGCGCATCCGTCAGCTTTCGCAGGTCGCGCGCGAAGTCCACATACCGCCGCAGCAGGAGCAGAAACTCCGTGTCGCCCCCGTTCTGATACCCGTGCAACGTAACATTCCGCGCCACCAGCGGCAGCACATCCTGGGGCGCCGCCTCCTGGCTGATCCCGGCCATGCGCAAAAACGAGCGCAGCGGTCCCGGGATCGTCACCGTCTCGCCGTACAGCGTTCCCGCTGTGGGCGCGGTTGCCGTATGCGGGCTGTCCGGCGATGCCCCTGAATTCGCGGCCATCGCCGCGGTGCAAACGCTCAGACCCAGGCAGCAACCGAGACAAACAGTTAAGGGACGAAGAGGACGTTGCATGACCGAAGACCCTCCGATTACCCACGACAGATGAAAGCAATCGCTCGAGAAACACCGGGGGAACCCTGTACCTGCATCGGGAAGCGAACCGTCCGCCTTTGCCATCGGCGGTCTATGTGGACGAGTCCCCTCTCCCGGATCGGTCGCGTACGCGGAAGATTCTGCCAGCCTGGAGATTCGTCTTTTTAGCGGTTTCGCCGCCCATCAGCCCACGCACTGCGGATCGCGAACGTGATCGAAAGCGCGTGTGGCGAACCATTGTCGCAAATCTTTCGTGCTTTGCGCGAATTTCATTCGCATCCTCAAAAATCGTCGAGATTTCTCCTGGCCGCCGCCCGGATTCGATGACGCCCGACCCGCGGCCTGCCATTTCGCAGACCCGACACGATGTACCGGTCCGCCTTCAATCCACTCTCCTTCGTTCCGGTTCCTTCCCCGCTCAAACCACCCCGGCTCGATCGGCCTTCGACACCGGTAACCCCTGCCCTGACCGCAAATTCCCCACCCAAAAGCCCGGCATCTTACCCGCCCTGAGCCTCCCCTTCCCACTCCACTTTCGTGGTAGCTTCCGGGTACTGATTCTCACCATCGTGCGCACTTTCCGGTGATACGCTGTGCGGACAAACCACCCGTTCCGCTCATCGGCAAACGATCTGGAAACGCAGCTTTCATCCCCCAGGAGGATGCGTGCAAGCACGACCCGAACGTCCAGGCGCCTCCCGTCGGTCCCTGTCTCTCGCCCTTTTTCTTACCGCCTCCATCGCCACGGCCACCCTCAGCGGTTGCGGCACCGTCGCCGGAGCCCTCGGTAACCTCACGGAAATTTCCGCGACCTCCGCATCGCTGCGCGTCAACCAGACCATGCTGATCCAGAACCGGATGGCGGTGACCGCGGTGCCCCTGACCTTCTTCGTCAACGGCATCCAGGGAGGCAATTCCCAGGTCGGCACCATCGACCCCGCCGGCCTCTACACTGCGCCCGCCCAGCTCCCAACCCCCAATACCGTCACCATCACCGCCACCGCCAATGGCCACCCCGGCGCAGCCCCCGGATCCGTCGCCCTCTCCATCCTGAATCCCATCCCCGTCCTTACCAGCGTCACTCCCTCCAACATCACCGAAGGCGTGACCACCATTGCCGTCAACGGTTCCCAGTTTGTGTACGGCGCGCAAATTCTCTGGAACGGTTCCGCCGTCGCCACCACCTTCGTCTCCCCCACCGAAGTCGCCGCCGCCATCACCGCACCCGCTCCCGGAACCTACCCGTTGCTGGTCAGCAACCCCAACCCCGGCTCTGCGAACTCCGCCACCCTCAACGTCCCCGTCGGTCCGGGCAAAGTCGTTCTCAAACTGGACTCCTACGGCGGCACCGACGTCCGCGTCAACAATTCCCTCAACCTCGGCCTTGCAGTCACCGGCACCAAGAACACCGGCGTCACCCTGGCGGTCAACGGCGTCGCCGGCGGCAACGCCAGCGTCGGCACCGTCGGTTGCCAATGCCAACGGATCCATCACCTACACCGCGCCCGCCGTCGTCCCCACCCCCAGCAACATTGTGCAGCTCACCATCACCAGCGTCGACAATCCCGCCGTCTCCATCAACCAGAACATCTCCGTCCTCAACCCCATCCCGATCCTCACCTCGGCCACGCCCATGACCTTCAACACCGGCACCGCCACGGTCGTCGTTACCAGGGCCGCAACTTCATCAACGGCGCCCAGGTGCTGCAGAACGGCGCGCCCGTGCCCACTACCTTCAACAGCGGAACCCAGCTCACCGCGACCCTCACCCTCACCCAGCCGGGCAACCTCGACCTCCAGGTCCTCAACCCCGAGCCCCGGCCCGGCCACCTCCGCCGACCTCATCGCCCTCGTCAACGGCACTCCGCCCGTGCCCCTCGTCACTCCCGAAGACGCCTCCCGCTTTCTCGAGCAGGCCACCTTCGGCGCCACCGACGCCGACATCCACGACCGTGTCCATGAATCGGCTTCCAGGCCTGGCTCAACAAGCAGTTCGCCCTGCCCGCCACCCCCGCACGAGCCCGTCGTCGAGCAGTCCATCCTCATCAACAATCCCCCCTGCGCCGCCGGCGACGTCAAATGCAACGCCGCCCTCTTCGAGCAGAACAGCCAGGGAGAGATCTACTGCCAGGACACCTTCTGGCAGCAGGCCCTCGCCGCCAGCGACCAGCTCCGCCAGCGCGTGGTCTACGCCCTCACCGAGATGTTCGTCATCTCCACCAACAACTCCGACGTCGAGAACATGCCCGCGCGGCGAAGCCAACTACTACGACCTGCTCGGCGCCGACGCCTTCGGCAACTTCCGCACCCTGCTCCAGGATGTGACCCTCAACCCGATGATGGGCCAATTTCCTCTCCATGCTCGGCAACGACAAGGGCAACGCCACCACCGATCCCGACGAGAACTACGCGCGCGAGGTGATGCAGCTGTTCACCATCGGCCTCTACCAGCTCAACGACGATGGCTCGCCAGAAGCTCGACGCCTCCGGCAATCCCATCCCCACCTACTCCAACGCCGATGTGCAGGGTCTCGCCACAGTCTTCACCGGCTTCAGTTGGAACATCCCCGGCAACAACACCGACACCGCCTGGTCCAACTGCTGCATCTATGTCGGCCCCGGCTTCGGCGAAGACCTCCTGCCCATGCAGAGCTTTCCCAGCCACCACTCCACGGCGCGAGAAAGACTTCCTCGGCGTCACCATTCCGCGTCCGGCTCAGTCCCGATCCCGACGGCGACCTCAAGATCGCGCTCGACACGCTCTTCAATCACCCCAACCTGCCGCCTTCTTCTGCAAGCAGCTGATCCAGCACCTGGTCACCAGCAATCCCAGCCCCGCCTACATCGGCCACGTTGCCGCCGTGTTCAAAGACAACGGCCGCGGCGTTCGCGGCGACCTGAAGGCCGTCATCACCGCCATCCTCCTCGACCCCGAAGCCCGCGACTCCGCCACCGACTTCGCCAATCCGAAGTACGGAAAGGTGCGCGAAGCCCTCCTCCGCTACACCGAGTGGGCGCGCGCCTTCACCGCGCAGTCGCGCAACGGCGCCTACGGCATCGGCAGCACCGAAGACCCCATCTGGGGACTCGGCCAGATGACGCTGCGCTCGCCCACCGTCTTCAACTGGTTTGCCCCCGGCTACGTTCCGCCCGGCACCAGCATCGAGCAGGCCGGCCTGGTCGCGCCGGAGATGCAGATGACCAATGTGACCACCGTCGTCGGCTATCTCAACTACATGCAGGACGCCATCGGCAGCAATGCCAACGACGGCTCCGACATCTTCTCCAGCTACGGAGCCGAACTCGGCCTCGCCGCCAATCCCGACGCCCTGCTCGACCGCATCAACCTGCTCCTCATGGCCGGCGAGATGGACAGCACGCTCCATAGCCAGATCCTCGGCGCCGTCAACGCCATCCCCATTCCCATCCAGCGATCAGAACGCCATCAACGCCGCGCTCGCCACCCGCGTCGAAACCGCAATCTACCTCACCATGGCCTCGCCCGTGCCATTCTAGACCGCCCAGTTCTAGGAGTCACTCAGGAGCTTTCCCCATGTGCAAGTGCACCACCAATAAATTCGACCGCTCCCGCCGCCAGTTCCTGCGCACCGCGTCCCTGGCCTCCATGGCCGGCATCTACCGCCAGCCCCTTCCTGCTGGAGCTCAACTCGCTGGCCGCCATGGCCCAGGGGAACCGGCTCGTCCGGCTACAAGGCCCTGGTCTGCGTCTTCCTGCAGGGCGGCAACGATGGCCACGGCACCGTCATCGCCACCGACACCGACTCCTTCTCCGCCTTCACCGCGGCGCGCTCCGGCGCGCCCGGCCTCGCCTATCCGCTCGGCGAACCTGCTGCCCATCACGCCCAGCACCCCGCAGAGCGGCCGCACCTTCGCCCTCAATCCCGCTCTCACCGGCGTGCAGAACCTCTTCAACGCCGGCCGCGCCGCCATCGTCGCCAACACCGGCACGCTTATCGCTCCCGCCACCAAGGCGCAGGTCAAGGCCAACTCCGTTCCGCTGCCTGCCTCGCTCTTCTCCCACTTCGATCAGACCGCCGCGTGGCAGGCCATCGCCTCCAACGGCGGCAGCGCCGAGCATGTCGGATGGGGCGGCGCGGTCGCCGACCTCATCGAGAGCATGAACATGAATTCCAACTCCACGTTCACCTGCATCTCCACCGCGGGCATCGCGCTGTTCCTCTCCGGCGCAATCCTCCTTCCAGCTCAACGTCACCTCCGCCGGACCAATCCCCATCTACGGACTGCGCCAGCCCGCTCTTCGGCCTGCCAGGCCGGTACCAATGCGCTCGCACTCCATCCTCACCGCCGACGAGACCAACCTCTTCGCCAAGGAGTACGAGGTCGTCGTCAACCGCTCCACGCAGGCGCAGGCGCTGCTCGCCACCTCCATGCTCCCCGCCGGCGTCGGCGGCGTCCCCAATCCGCCGCAGTATCTCGACCCCATCACCAACATGCTCACCGACAATCCGCTCGCCACTTCGCTGCAGACCGTCGCCCGCATCATCGGCGGGCGCAGCGGCCTCGGCGTCACCCGCCAGATCTTCTACGTGCAGACTCGGCAGCTTCGACACCCACGACGGCCAGGCCGTCACCCACGCCACGCTGCTCACCCAGCTTGGCTCAGGCCCTCGAGTACTTCGACGGCCTCATGAGTCGCTGCCGGCCTCGGCAACCAGGTCACCACCTTCACCGCATCGGACTTCGGCCGCACCCTCACCTCCAACAGCGACGGCACCGACCACGGCTGGGGCAGCCACCACTTCGTCGTCGGCGGCGCGGTCCAGGGCCAGGATATGTACGGCCAGTATCCGGTCGTCGGCGCCAACCAGGCCAACGACGTCGGCGCCGGCCGCCTCATCCCCACCACCTCGGTCGATCAATATGCAGGAACCCTGGCCCGCTGGTTCGGCCTCTCCGACGGCCAGGTCAAAACCGTCTTCCCTAACTTCGCCAACTTCGGATCAAGCCCGTATCTGGGCTTCATGGGGTAGCGAGTAGGGGGGGTCAACCCCCTGCTAAGTAGTTGATTGGATGAGGGCGGACCTGGGGTCAAGCTGGATATGTTTACTGTTTGAGTAACACGCAGTCGCGTACCCCATCCTGGTTCACGCCCCGGCGCACCACCGCCACGCGACTTCCGTAGATCTGATAACACAGCAGAATGCGATAGGATCAGGATCAATTCTTTGGCGGATCGAGATGGCCTTCCTAGCTGTTCCCATGCTTGCCCTCCTCGCGATTCAGCACATGCCTGCCCAGGCAAACCCTCCTGCTCTCTGTATCGTCCAGACCAAATCCAATCCGAATTTCGCGTATGACCCGTCAGCGGGTCCGTTTGCCATCGGATTGTATAAGGCGCTTGTCGGGCACAAGCTCCACAACGGTACTCCTGTCAGCATTGAGGTTCTTGCGGCAGCAACCCAAAAGGAAGTCCTGCAGGAGGCTCACCGGCTGCAGTGCACCTCCGTCCTCCAGCTATGGACCCATCGCAACGTGGACAACGACAATTACGATCCAGTCTCGGGGACCGGCTTCAATTCGCCCTATGAGCCCGCAATCAGGGCCCCAACACCGATCGGTGACCAGAACAGCCTGATTTTTACGCTGTGGGATGGGGCGACGCGAAAGGTGTTGTTGCGAGGCGGCGGTCCTCTTCCGACTGGGATGGACAATGCCTCGGCATCCGATGGCCTCCATGCGAATGGTATCCGCCCGATGCCCTACGTGGCCTTCGCGAAGAATATTCTGAAAAAACTGAATAAGATCCACTGATCGCGATCTTACGGCCAGAAAGCGCGGCCCTCGATTGGCGTCCCCCCACCACCGCGCAGACAACGCACGGCACCCGCAGTTTCTCTCCTGGACGCGATTTTCTCTCCGGCACCGAAACGTGAAAGGGCACGACTTTCTCGGCTGGTCGAAAAACTCCCCTTCGGCATGGAAAGGTGAAAGGGCACGACTTTCAGTCGTGCCGAAAGGGCCGCAAAACTCCAGGGCTTCAGCCCCTGAGCACCACCCGCAGCCTGCCGGGGTCAGGGACCCTGGACCGGGCCGAGGTAATGGTCGAGCCAGTCGAGCACGGTTTTTACCAGGAGGGGGCGCTGTTCGGTCACGTCGTGGGGTGTGTCGAGGACGACGTGGCTCTTGTCGGCGGCGGGGGTGCCCAGCAGATGGAAGAGCGGATCCTGCGAGGTCACCTCCGGGAAGGTGTAGTCGTAGCGGCCGTTGACCATCAGGACGGGCTTCTTCATGCGGGGGGCGAAGTCGGCCTGGTCGACACCCGGCCTGGGATCGCCCATGAAAAAGCCGCCATCGAGAAAGACGGCGGTTTTGAGGCGGTCCTGCAGGAGGGTGGCAAAGATCACCCCATCGGCTGAGCCCACGCTGACACCAAGATAGGCCATTCGGGCCCTGTCGATGTCAGGGCGCGTGGCGAGATAGTCCAGGGAGCGGGCGGCATCCTGGTACCATTGCACGGGCTCGCTGATTTCGTCGGGATCGCCCGGGAGTTTGCGGGCGAGGCGGCGTTCGTAAGTGTCCTGATAAACGGGATAGAGGACGGCGCGGCCGCTCTCCACGATGTAGTCGAAGTACTGGACGTCGCCGAGTTCGCTGCTGTCCGGCGGAAGGAAGAACACACGCGCGCTGGGAAAGAAGAGCACGGTCTGGTAGGGCGGCCTTACGCGTTTGGGCAGGAAGAGATAGGCCGCCATGCGTTCACCGTTGTAAGCGGCGTCGAAGGTGACCTTTTCCTCGCGCCAATTGGCGGTCTCCTTCACGATGCCTTCGGATTTCGCGTTGAGCGGGGCAGGGGAGTAAGCGTAAAGGAGTTTGTAGGCGCGGAAGACCTCGTCACTGACCGGCTTGTATTGAGCGAAGTCGCGGGTGACGCGATGGACGGGCTGGGTGGAGGCCGGAGGGAGCGGGCCGAGGTTGCGCACGCAGCGAAAGCCGTTGCTGTCGGAGCGGTCGAAGGGGGACAGAGCCTCGGGGCTGGAGTAGAGGTACACGGGGGAGCGCCACGATCCGCCGAGGATGAAATGGAGGCCGCCCTCGGCTTCGTTGGCCATCCACTCGCGGACATTGCCGGCTATGTCATAGGTGCCATAGGGGCCAATTCCCTGCCAGGAACCCACACCGGCAGGCCCATCGCCGCGGAGATTGCTGAGCTGCACAGTGTAAGGAGTGACGTCGAAGTCGGCGGCCTGGTACCACTGGCCGATGACGGGCAGGCTTTTACCAGCGAACCGCGCGTAGGCCTCCGCCTCAAACCAGCTGACGCCGCTGACGGGGAAATCGGCCTTGCCTTCAGGGTAGTGGCCGGCGGTCCAGATGGAAGGGCCGGGGCGGCCGGTGGCATCGCGAAAAAGAAGCATGGCCTGGGTCCATGAGAGGGATCGGCCGTCTTTTTGAAACACGGCCGGCCAGAATTTGGGGTTCTGGTAGGCGCCGCTGTCTACGAACTTCTGGTAGTCGCGGTTGGTGACCTCGTAGCGGTCCATGTAATACGCGGGGAAGTTATAAGGGCCCATCCACCCGATGAAGGCGTTGAAGCTTTCCCAGGGTCCGCCGGCCGCATAGACCATGCCGGGCGGAGCCTGCTGCTGGCGGGCGAGGGAGAAGTCCATGTGGCTGCGGGTTTCGGGGGCGACGACCATGGTGCCGCTGCCGGGCTTCTGGAGAGTCCAGCGGAAATAACCTCGTGGGATCTGGATGTTCTGCAACGGGGTGATGCCGAGGTTCAGCGGCTGGGACTTTGGGGACAGATAGTCCTGAATAGCAACGGTGGCACCGGGAGGATCGGAGGTGACGCTGGTGAGCTGCGAATTCGAGTCGGCGAGCCGGCGAAGGTGCAGATCGCCGGGCAGGATGCTCTGCGCTCGCTGGAGCAGGGTCCAGGCAGGGATTGCCTGACGCCCTTCGATGAGGGACTCGATCTGCGGAATGGCTTCTTCGCGGGCCCAGCGGCGCTCGGCCATGCGGCGGTAGAGGAACCATCCCGCGGCAACGGCGGCGATGAGAACGAGGGTCAGGGAGACGGCGATCGTCCGCAGCCAGAGCGTGGAGCGCGGTTCGGCGCGATCGGGAAAGCCGGTCACAGAGTCGAGGACGGACTTTGCCTCGCGCAGCATCTCGGCGGCAGAGGCATAGCGCTTCCCGGGATCCCTCTCCAGCGCTTTGTGGATGAGCTTTTCGCACGGGGCGGGCAGGGTGGCTGCTGACTGGCGCGTGGAACCGGGGCGGCCGGAGACGACAGCGTGCAGGACTGCAACGGCATTCTCGCCATGGAACGGGGGCTGGCCCGTCAGCATTTCGTAGCCCATCACGCCGAGACTCCACAGGTCGGTACGCGCG
Source organism: uncultured Acidobacteriaceae bacterium (assembly GCA_963796895.1). Taxonomy (GTDB): domain Bacteria; phylum Acidobacteriota; class Terriglobia; order Terriglobales; family Acidobacteriaceae; genus Palsa-343. The sequence continues at coordinate 2,141,018 of CAWCNN010000003.1, read as the reverse complement.
TCGACTTTTTTGCCGAGGGCCTGCTCGGGGGACATATAGAGAGGCGTACCGATCACGGTACCGGTATCCATTATGGATTGGGTGGTTTCGGAGGCGGTGAGGAGCTTGGCGACACCGAAGTCCAGCACCTTGGCATGTCCCTTTGCGGTGATCATGACGTTGGCGGGTTTCAGGTCGCGGTGGATGACGCCCTGGGCGTGGGCTTCTTCGAGGGCTTCAGCAATCTGCACGAGAATGCGGAGAGCGTCGACGAGGGCCAGGCGGCCGCTTTCCATTTTGGCGTGGAGCGATTCGCCCTGCACGCACTCCATGACGATATAGTCGGTGCCGTCCTGCTCGCCGACATCGTAGAGCGCAGCGATGGCGGGGTGGTTGAGGCGGGCCAGAGCCAGGGCTTCGCGGCGGAAGTGGGCACGAACGGCTTCGCTGGTGAGGAGGCCGCGGTTGAGGATTTTGACCGCTACGATGCGCTCGAGCTTCTCATCGCGGGCGCGATAGACGATCCCCATACCGCCGGCACCGAGTTGTTCGAGCAGGAGGTAACGCCCCAGCCGTGTTCCCACATCGGGCCCCAGCAGTGTTCCCACGTTGACATGTGCATCTGGAGGATGCTTCGTTTCAGCGGCAGGCCGGTTGCCGTCGCGGGGCTGCCAGCCGGCGGTGCGCGGGAATCCGGTGCGGGAGTCGTTCTCTTCGAGCAGGGCCTCGACCTGGCGGCGCAGGGCGGGCTGGTCGCGGCAGGTCTTGTCCAGAAACGCGGTGCGCTGCTCGCGGTCCAGATCCAGGGCTTTTTCGAACAGCTGCGAGACGGCTGCGTCCTGAGGATCCATCAATTTGCTCGCGCGTGGGGATGCTGATTCGAACTGGCTTTCACAGTACCATGCAAGCTACCGGGAGATCCCAAAGGTCAAATGACGATATCAGGGTAATGCGCTCACGGAGCATGACCCCGCGACCATCCCAACAACTCAGGCAATCCCCGTTACCTTCGTTTGCCGCACCCGCTCTTTTCCTTGCATTGCTCCACGAACCCAGCCACACTCATGCTGAAGCCTGAGTCAGGAAAGGACTCGCCCTGCGCGAGTCCTTTCCATTTCCGGCCCGGGGCTCTTTGCCCGGCGCTCGGATCAAGCGGTCCCAGGACCCCGTGCCGCACCCGCACGACTGTTCTTTTTCAACCTTGAGGATCTGCGCATCCAGCCGGCGAACACGCCCGGCACTGCACCTCGCACCCACAACGGACACCCTCCAGTGCAGCATTCACACTCGGCAGTGCGGCATTCGCCCCTGCCAACACCGCATTCGCACGGACGAATGCAGCAATCGCACCCACGAGCGTTCTGCCTTGTTTCGAACCATCTGCATGCTTCGCCTGTGCGAGTGCCGCATGCACCACGCCGCATGCAGCATTCGACCTGTCCAGGGAACTGCCCTCACTGCAAGCAGATGGCTGTTATCGCATCCGTACATCCCAGCTAAACCACTGGAAACAAGGCACCGGCTTTGCGGAGGGTGGGGGGTGGGGGGAGAGGGGATCAGCCACCAATCGGCACCGCATCGCGCAACCCTTTGCCCGTCACGTTGCGGATCGCGATCAGCGGCCCCGAAAATCCGGTAACAGATAGATTGCGAATTTCCGCGCCCTTCACGTTCGCCAGCGAGATGCCCTTCCCGCACGTCCCGCTGATGTCGGCCAGCGTCAGACCGTGCAACGGCTTTTCCGGCGAGATGTCGACGCCCTCCACCAGCACCGGGCAATCGCTCACCCGCACATGCGAGAAGCGGAAGTTTGCCGTCGTTGGAATCCCTTCCAGCCCCGGCACCGGCTCCGGATCCTGGATGCCGCTGTGCGTCAGGTTCAGCCGCAGGAAGCCGCCCACCATGCCGGAGACATCGAGATCGCTCGCCGTGATGTCCTCGATGAACGCGCCCCGTCCCGTCCGGGTCTTGATATAGATGGCATAGGAGCGCGCATGCGTGAACTTACAGTGCTCGATCCGCACGCCGCGAATCCCACCCGAGGTCTCGCTGCCGATTCCTATGCACGCGAAAATCGAATCGGCAAAGGTGCAGTTCGTGATGCGCACGTCTTCAGTCGTATGAAGGAGTTTGAAGCCCTCTTCCCCGCGCCCTGACTTCAGCGAAATGCAGTCGTCTCCGGTCGAGATATCGCACCCGTCGATCCAAACCCGCCGGCACGAATCGATGTCGATGCCATCGCCGTTGCCGCCCGTGCTGCGAATCGTCAGCCCGCGGATCGTCACATCCTCGCAGTCGGTCGGATGCACCGACCACATGTGGTCGTAACTCGTCGAGAAGCCCTCAAGACGAACATTACGGCAGCGAATGAACTCGATCAGCGCCGGATGGCGCAGCGGATTCTGCTTGTTCGGCCGCCCACCCAGCGCCGGATTGCCCACAATCCTGCCCGGGCCGGCAATGCCGATATTCGCCGCGTCGATCGCGTACAGGAGCGCCGTGTGCCCCTCGATCCACTTCCCCTCCCATCGCACCTGAGTGACGGGATAATCGGCGCAGTCGAGGGTGCCCGTGAGCACCGCATCCTTGTCGAGGCGCAGCGTCGTGTTCGCGCGCAGCGCGATCGCTCCCGTCAGGTAGTTCCCTGCCGGAACCACCACCTCCCCGCCACCCAGCACCGCGCACCGATCGACCGCCTGCTGGATCGCGGCCGTGTCCTTCGTCGTGCCACCGGCCCTGGTGCCGAAGTCGCGCACGTTCAGCGTAAGACCGGCGTGCGCTTCTGTCTCCGTTTGCGTCTCCGCTATGGCGAAGCTCGTTAGGCTCGTCAACAACGGTAAGGCAAGCGCCGAGCCCACTCCGCGAGTAATAAAGTTTCTCCGATTCAACGTAGATGTCATCAGCTTCTCCGGAGGTTTCAGTTAACCGAGCTTTCAACTCGTTGTGGGGCGGCAATAATGCGCAGGGGGTTGGCGATGTGGAGCGTCCGATCCGTCGCCTGCACCCAGCCGTATTCCTTTCGCACTGACTCGGCATCCGCCCGGCTGCCGTCCGCTTCGAGAGGCTCCGTGATCACCACTGTTCGTGGCGCGATCGCCATCACCAGATCGTCCAGGTCGTAGTGCCTCAGCACGCCCGGAATCACGCTCTGCGCCAAATCGCGCGTCACGGGTTCCTCGATCGCATTCCGGTAGCTCACCAGCGTCCGATCGACCGTAATGTTGCGGATCCGTGGATCGAGCACCGCCGCATGCAGCAGCACGATCCCCAGGGGCCCGCTTCCCAGCGCGGTCAACCGCGCTGGATCGACGTTGGGCCGCGCGCTCAGCCAATGCACTGCGCGCAGCACGTCCTCGACACGCATGCCCACCAGCGTTTTGCCGACAAGAAACGCCCGCAGCGTCGCCATGTAATACGGCCCCAGCAGCGGCGATTTCGAGCCTTCGGCATCGGTATCGCCGGGCAACAACTGCGGAGCCAGCACGATGTTTCCCGCGCGCGCCAAACGGCCGACTTCTTCGTCGCTCGGCGGCTCAGGACTCAGCATGACGATCACCGGCTTCTTTCCCGCACCATCGGGAATCGCCAGCGATGCCGGCAAATCGATCCCCGCTGCGCTCGTGAACCGCAGCGTCTGCACCAGGTATCCCGGCTTCTGCTCCTGCGAGATCACGCTCACCCGCGGCACGCCGGAATCTTCGCTAGCGTCCAGGCCCAGTTCCACCCGCACCTCGAGGGCGATGCGATCGCGAAACTGCGCCAGTTGCGACGCGCTCTTCAACTTCGTCGGCGCCAGGGGCGGAGGCGCATCCGCCCGATTCAGACTCGAGACCGTTGCACCGCCCAGCGAGTTTGCCACCTGCCCGGTCTTCGTGCACAGCAGATCCTGCGGTGGAGGCGCCGGCAACGCCTCGACAGACGGAGTCTCAGTACTTCCGGTGAGCCAGTGCAGGAAGAACGCCATGATCTGCGGGTAGATCGGCCGCAGATTGGCGTGATGTCCGGGACCGGTGATCCATTGCAAACGATCCGCCGCGCCGTATAGCCCGTAGATACGCCGGGCTTCATCGACCGACTTGCGCGCGCCGGCAAAGGGGAACATATCGTCCGTGGTCGAGATCACCGCATACGGCATCGGCGCCGCAGTTTCGACCCAGTCCGGAAAGCTCAACCCGTCTGCGATGAAATGCGGGATTGTCTGTTCGGCCTCCTGCGGACCAATGCTGCTCAGCAACTCGTCGAATCCAGTGATGTAGCAACCCACGCCGGCGACCTTCACGCGCGGGTCGAGCGCCGCCAGATACGCCGTCACTGTTCCGCCGCCGGAGCAGCCGATCGCCCCGATGCGCTCTTTGTCGATATCCTGCCGGCTCTGCAGATAATCGATGCCGCGCATTGCGTCTTCGATAAAGTACCGTGCGATATGATCGCCGGTCAGCATGACCTGAGCGCTGGCTTCACTATGTTCACCCGTCGGTCCGCCCGCGAGCGACTTAGCCGTCGACGGATCGAAATACTGCAGCCGCTCTCCTTCGCCGATGGGATCGTAGGCCAGCACCGCGACGCCGTGCCGCGCCATATTTGAGCTGAACACCCACGCTTCGAGCTTGCCCGCAGGATAGTGGCCCGGCGTATAGAGGATTGCCGGATATGGACCATTGCCTTTGTCCGGCAGATAAAGGTTTGCGGTCACGTGGAAGTCCGGCAGGCTGTCGTAGATGAGCCGCTCCACGTGGAAGCCATCTTCCTGAATCGTCCCCACCACCCGGGCGCGGAGAGGACCCGGTTTGTTCGGCAATCCGCCGATGAGGCGCCGCACCGTCTGGCGCACCTCGGCTCTGCGCGTTTCTGCCTGGGTTCGGGTCTGGATCGCGTGGATTGCGGCTTCGCGTTTCGCAAGATCCGTGCGCGCGATCCCAGTCAGATCCTGGTTGAACTCCAGTTGAGAACCAACTACCGGAGCCAGCGCGAACAGCGACAGGGTGGCGAGGGAGGCAACGAGCGACACGGATAGAGCTTTGGACATGGCAGGAGGTCTGACCACTCAACAGCGAGAACTATACACTGCCGAGACTGCCGCTATCTCGCCCCGCAAATGGCTTCCGATGAAACGAGCGGGGCCGCTCATCCGAGCCAGCCCGCCTGTCGATTGTGGGCTTTGTTACTGGGTCAGCACTTCCTGGCCGTTGCGCTTGTAGACCACGCCCGCCTTCATGACGAAGTTGACCTTGCTCATGACGGTGATGTCGTCGAGCGGATTCCCCGGCACCGCGACCAGGTCCGCGTACTTACCTGCGCTGACGGTTCCTAACTCGTCCTGGTGCCCGAGTAACTCAGCGGCATTGATCGTTGCCATCTGGAGGGTATACGCAGGAGGCAATCCAGCCTTCACGAGATAGATGAAGTCTTCCCAGTTTTGCCCGTGAGGATAGACGCCGGCATCCGTCCCATAAGCAAACTTAACACCGCCCTGATAGGCGCGGGTCACGGTCTTCATGATCTGAGGTCCCACCTCGAGAGCCTTGCGCGTAACGGCCGGAGGATAAGCTCCCTTCTTCGCCTGTTCCGCGACATACTGCCCGGTGTAGACGGTCGGACAATAGAAGGTCCCGTGCTGCTTCATCAACTGGATATCCTGATCGTCCATGAAGGTGCCATGCTCCACGGAGTCCACGCCGGCAATCACAGAGCGGCGAATCGCCTCGGCTCCGTGCGCGTGCACCGCTACCTTCATGCCGTAGTCGTGCGCGGTGTCGACCAGAGCTTTGATCTCCGCCTCACTCATCTGCGGCCCCGAGCCGTTCGTTCCGAGGTCCATCACGCCGCCGGAGGGCATAGCCTTGATCAGGTCCGCGCCTTCTTTATAGTGCAGACGCACGACCTTCATGGCCTCGTCGGGTCCGTTGAAGATCGACTGCAGCGGCCCCGGATCACCCTGCAGATCCATGCTGAGCCCGTTCGTGTGATCGGCGTGACCGCCCGTCGTGCTGATCGCCGGCCCGGCGGTAAAGATCCGCGGCCCCACGACAGTGCCGGCAGCAATCGCATTGCGCAGCGCCACCGTGTCGTAGTTGGTATCGCCCACGTTGCGGACCGTTGTGAACCCCGCCAGTAAAGTACGGCGCGCGTAAAGGGTCGAACGCAGCACCAGGTCGGCGAAGTTGATGTGCGCAGCTTCAATGTAGGTGTTCTTGCCGAATTGATCGTCCAGGTGGACGTGATCGTCGATCAGACCCGGCAAACAGGTTACGCCGGCCAGATCGATCACCTCGGCCCCCGCTTCGCTCTGTGTTCCGGGTTCTATCTTCTCGAACTTATCGCCCGAGATCACAACGGTTGTCGGCCCCAGCATCTTACCCGCAGCGCTATCGAAGAGATCTGGACAGTGAATTACCTTGACTGTGGCCGGGGATTCCTGGGCTGCGACGGTAACGACGGTTAGACACAAGGCGGCAGTGGCAATCCACTGGATGGCACGAATAACTTTCATAACTTTCTCCTCGCTACTTTGCGCAGCATCAAGAACCGCTCTCAGAAGCCAGTCTGCTCGGCCTTTTTCTCCGGGAGCAGCCTGGTCGCTTGTTTCAACAAATCGGCCTCGCGTTCCAAGGCCGCCGAAACACGCCCGATCTGCTCGTCCGCCTCGGTCCACTTCGCTTGCTCGATCGCCTCGCGCACGCCGGGGATCGTCTTCACCCCGTAGCCGGTGTAGAAGCCCGGCGCGTAGAGCAGGTGCTGGAACCATGGCCGGTTGGGCAGTCCTCGCTCATCGGTGAGCAGGCGTTCGCTGCGGATCAGGTGCGCGTTCAACCCCTCTGGCGCATTGCCGTTGGCCGCGGAAAAGGCCTGGTCGAAGGTTTTGGCGGCGTCGGTCAAATCATCCGAGGCCTGATCCAGCGGGGCGAAGTTCAGATACGGCGGAATCGCCTCGGATGGAGGAGGCACCATCGTCTTTTTCGGATCGCGGAGCGCTTTGAACACCCCTTCGGCGATCTCCTGATCCCGCTCCTTTGCCTCGTCGCGCTTCTCGGTCAGCAGGGTCTTCAACTGCGTGTCGTACATATGCACCGTGTCCGCCAGGTCGGTGTACTGGAACGGCAGCATATCCGCGTCCGCCATGCGCATCACCATGGTGCCGGCGGTCTGCGCCAGGGCGCGCCCGTAGCTGAAGTCGGTGTCCGAAAAGTGCGTGTACCAGTAGAAATCGTCATAGATCGAGTGATACTGGCCACCTCCCTGGTCCTCGCCGCCATAGCCGAGGTTGACGCTGGCAACGCCAAGATGGTCGATAAAGACGGTGTAGTCGGAGCCGGAGCCCAGCGCGGGAATGCGGAGATCGGCCCGTGAGCGAATCTCGCTTCGTGCGTGATCGTTCGGGGCACGCGAAATGTCCACGAGACGAACGCGCTTCCACACATTCATCCCGGTTTCGGGATCCTGAATGTCCTTCGCCACGTCGTTCACGAAGTTCTCGAGCGAATGCGAGCCCTCCGCGCGAAAATATCCGCGTCCATTGCCATCGGAATTGAAGTATGCGACGGCATGCTGCTTCAATTCGTCGGCATGGGTTTCCGCCCACTCGGTGGATCCCAGCAGGGCTGGCTCTTCTCCGTCCCAGAAGCAATAGATGATGGTGCGGTCCGGCTGCCATCCCTGCTTGAGCAGTTCGCCCAGATCACGCGCCTCTTCCAGTTCCGGACTGGCACCGGAAATCGGGTCGCCGGCGCCGTTCACCCATGCATCGTGATGATTGCCGCGGATGACCCACTGATCGGGATATTTGCTGCCCGGAATCTTCGCGATCACATCGTACAGAGGCTTGCGATCCCAGTTGAAGCTCAGGCAAGATGTGCCTTCACCGTGCTGGGTCCCGCGTGATAGGTAAACGGCAGCCCGCCGCGCCACGACTCAGGAACGACCTCCCCGCCCAAAGCTTTCAGGAAGGGCGTCGCATCGGCATAAGAAATGGGCAGCACAGGAATCTTGGTGATGGTCTTCACCTGATCAAGCGGAATGAGTTTCACTCCCGGCACCGCGCCAACGCCCGGAGTCTGCGGATCGCCCGGATAGACCGGCATATCCATTACGCTGCCGCGCTGCGCTCCCTCGGCGGGCCGCATAGGACCCTCCGGATAGGGATCGCCGCGGAAGTAGCCATCGTCGCGCGGATCGGAATAGATGATGCATCCGACCGCGCCGTGCTCGGCCGCCACCTTGGGCTTGATGCCGCGCCAGCTCATCCCATAGCGCGCGATCACGATAGCGCCCTTCACTGAAACGCCCATCCGGTCGAGTTCGTCATAGTCTTCCGGCCGCCCATAGTTCACGTAGACGAGCGGCGCCGTCACGTCTCCATCGCGCGAGTAGGCGTTGTAGGTAGGCAGTTGCTCGCTCGTCTGGCTGGAGGTGGGATCGACACTGATCACGGGTTCCTGCAGCGTCGCCGTGAAGGGCGCGGGTCCCAGCAACTCCAGTTTGCGTGATTTCGGCGTTGGGAAGAGAGCCGAGAATTGCTCAATTTGCGCATTCAGCCCGTAGGACTTCAGTTGGGCGAGGAGCCACTCCGCATTGTCTTTGTCGTAGGGCGAACCGACATGATGCGGTCGCGCGGAAAGCCGCCGCATGTTCTCGCGAATATGGTCGCGATCCGGGAGCGCGCGAAACTTCTGCTCCCAGCTGATCTCTTTGGCCGAATCCTCAGGCGTATAGCCGCGCAGTGTGCGGCCCGCATCGACAGCGTAAGCAGTAAGGGCGAACAAGCAGAGAGCAGCAATCGACAGACGCATACGGTGGTTCCTCGCTGGGCTGAAGGGAAATAAGTTACCGGGGAAGCGACAGATTCAGCGTGAAGGAACACTATAGCCCAACCGGCTGGCTCTGCAGGGCTCTGGTTGAGCCATAATTTTTTCTTTTGCCTCGTATGGGGTTGCGCGCGCGCCTGCGCTTCCGCATCCTTGTATTCATGGCGGATACCGCGGACGTCCTGCCCGCTTTTGCCGGCAACCGGCCCACTGTCGAACATTTTCGCGACGGGCGCTTCTTCAACCCCGGCGTCGTCGACCACGATTTCCGCACCGCGCTGCGATGGATGACCCACCGCAACATCGGCCCATGGCGGCGCTGGATTGAGTCCACACCGGGCCCTGCGCCACCGGCGCTGGTAGATGGCGGCGACCTCCGCGCCACCTTCGTCAACCACGCTACGGTGCTGCTGCAAGTTGGCGGCATGAACATCCTCACTGATCCGGTGTGGTCACGGCGGGTGAGTCCGGTGCAGTTTGCGGGACCGGCGCGCCATCGCGCTCCCGGTATTCGCTTCGAAGATCTGCCGGCGATTCACGTTTTGCTCATCAGCCATAATCACTACGACCACTTCGACGTCCCCACGCTGAAGCGCATCGCCGCCGTGCGTCGACCCGTCGTCTTCTGCCCGCTCGGCCTGGAAGCGCCGCTGCGGGGTCTCGGCTTCCGCGATGTGAGCGAACTGGACTGGTGGGAATCGCAGCCGGGGCCCGGAATGCAGGCTGCACTGCGTTCAAGCGCAGCATTTCTCGGCCCGAACACCGTTCGATCGCAATCGCACGCTTTGGTGTGGCTGGCTGCTCGAAACGGAACACGGCAACATCTACTTCGCCGGCGATACGGGTTTTGGCGGATTGTTCGCGTCGATTCGTGGCCGTTTCGCCCCGCATCCGGCTCGCACTACTGCCCATTGGTGCGTTTGAGCCGGAATGGTTTATGGGGCCGGTCCACATGTCACCGGAACAGGCGGTTGAGGCGCGTGAGATTCTTGGAGCCTCGACGGCGATCGGCATTCACTTTGGGACATTCTCTCTTGCCGACGACGGCGAAACGGCGCCGACGGACCGTCTCCACCGGGCGCTTGAGGAGCGGGGAGGCGGAGACCGGTTCTGGATTCTCAGCGAAGGCGAGGGGCGGCTGGTTCCGTAGGGTCAGCCCTGATCGCGCAGACAGGCAGGCAGCCGCTCCGGCCGCACATTGTCATAGGACTGGAACGCGGTGAAACGCGCGATGGAAGTGGGGATGCCGACCGCTGTGAATCCCGGATGCCCGGTCGCCGGAAAGGGGCCGCCGTGATTCATGGCGGGACTGACGGCCACGCCGGTCGGCATCTTGTCGTTGAGCAAGCGCCCAACTTTGCGGCGCAGCACGGGCTCGATACGGTTGTACAGCGCATCGTCAGCACCCGATACGGATGAATACACGGTCCCGGTCAACTGGCCTTCCAGATGATCCAGCACGTGCAGCAGCTCCGCCTGATCGGCGGCAATGATGGCCATGACTTCATTGCCGAAGGCTTCACGCTGCAGCTCATGAGCCGCGGCGAGAAAGTCCCTGCCGGAAACCCGCAGCAGGGTGCTAGCGTAGCGATAGCCTATGCCGGGAACTTTCGTCCCGCCGGTAAGGATGGTGGCACCCGCGGCTTTAAAGCCTGGATCGACTCGTGGAGCTGATCCCTGGTCGACGAAGACAGCAGCGCATGCGGCTCACGGCTCGCAATGGCGGAGGTGAGCTCCTGCATGAACGCCTCGGTTGCGTCGGAGGCAATCGCCAGGACCAGATTGGGGCGAGTGCAGAACTGCCCGGAACCCATGGTGCAGCTGTCAGCCAGTTCGCGCGCCCACTTCTGCGCGTTCTCCTTCAGACCCTCCGGCAGGAAGATGACGGGGTTGAGGCTCGACATCTCCAGATAGATCGGCTTTCCGGCTGTATCGGCAGCGTGCTTCAACTTCAAGCCGGCGCCCTTGCTGCCGGTGAAACCCGCGGCACCGATGCGAGGATCGCTGACCAGGCGCGCGCCGTTTTCATGGTTGAGCTTGTAGATCATTTGTACGGTTGCTGGTGGTAGTCCAGTGCTCCTCAGAGCCCTGGCTGCGGCTTCCGCCATGCGCTGGGAGGTGTAGGCATGGAGGGGATGTGCTTTGGCAATGACGGGATTGCCAGCAGCAATCGCCGCCGCAAAATCTCCGCCGCTGACCCCGTTAAAGGCGAAGGGAAAATTGTTTGGGCCGAAGACCACGACCGGACCGATGGGGGCGTAACACGAGCGGAGATTCTTGCCATGATCGATGATCGGCCTGCGCCACGTTCCCTGCCGCGCCGCAGCCGCTGCCTGGCGCAACTGATTCGTCGTTCGCGGCAATTCCACATCCTTCAGCCGCGGGGACACCGGCAGAGCCGTCTCTTCATGCGCCGCCTGCACAATTGCGTCGGCGTCGGCCTCCAGCTCTGTCGCGTAGGCTTCGAGAAACGCGGCGATCTTCTCAGGTGGAGTCGTTTCCAGTTCGCGCGCGGCTTCCACTGCAGCTGTCAGAGCGCGATCGCAGTCGCTCCAGCGGCTTACGGGGAACTCGCGTCCCAGCTTTTCGCCGGTGGCCGGGTTCTCCGGTTCGAAGACGCCTTCGGCGTCTGAATCCTGCCATTCACCAGCAATCCAAACCTTCGCCGTTGCTACCGCGGTGTGCATCGTCAATCTCCTCGCAGCTAATTAGAGGCTGGCATCAGTTGACAGGATTCACGAGCAGGCCAATCCCCTCGATGCCGATCCGCACTGTGTCGCCCTTCTCCAGCGTAAAGGAATCCGGGGGGACGATGCCGGTTCCGGTGAGCAAAAAGCAGCCAAAGGGGAACTGCTGATCGCGATACAGGTACGCCACGAGCTCCTCCAGTGGCCGCTTCATCTGGGCCAGAGACGTCTCGCCGGCAAAAGCAACCTGCTCTGCGCGCTCAATCTCGATCGCAATCCGGGTCGTTTTTGGCAGAGGCTGCGGTGTCATCAGGATGCCCGGCCCCAGCGCACAGCTTCGGTTGTAGACCTTCGCCTGCGGCAGATAAAGGGGGTTTTGTCCTTCGATATCGCGCGAGCTCAAGTCGTTGCCAATGGTGTAGCCCACAATCTGGCCGCGTGGGTTGATCAGAAGCGCCAGTTCCGGCTCCGGCACCGACCAAATCGCATCGCTGCGCAGACCCACTGCCCCCCCGGGGCCGACGACCTTGTGTGGCAACGACTTGAAGAAGAGCTCCGGCCGCTCCGCGAGGTAGACACGGTCGTAGAAATCGCCGCCGCCTGCATCCTTCGACTCGGCCATACGGGCGGCACGGCTGCGCAGATAGGTCACGCCGGCTGCCCAGACTTCCTGGCTTCCGATCGGGGCGAGCAGCCTGGACCGGTCTAATGGCCCGGAACTATAGCCGGCGCGAATCTGCTGATCGAGAAAAGCATGCAAATCCGCGCGCACAATGAGCGTGTCAAGCAGTTCCTCTACCTCATAGGTGCGCCCCTGATGCTCCACCACCAACCCGTCGATCGTCCGATACAGAATCACGTTGTCTCCTTGAGCAGCCTGACCCTCTGACTTCTCCTTTACTCCTGAGGGAGCGTCCGGATCGTCAGCCGCTTCACAATCGCTTCCACGTCATAAACACACCCAGCCCAGATACCACCGCTGGCTTCTACCATCGCAGCCCACAGTCGGGTATCGTCGGGCAGCGCCGGATGCGGTCGGAGATCGCCGCGAGGATCGCGAGCCTCCAGCCGTCGGCGTCCCTCCTCAGAGCCAAAGGTTTCATTGTTTTCGCCGACCAGGTCGAGCGTGGCGATGAGTTTTCCGCGATCGATGCGAATCTCAATCGTGTCCCCTTCCAGAATCTTACCCACCGGTCCACCGGCGAGCGCCTCAGGCGAAATGTGTCCGATACACGGGCCTGTCGAGACCCCGCTGAAGCGGCCGTCGGTGATCAGCGCTACGTGCCGGCAATGGGGCAGTGCCTTCAGAGCGGCGGTGATCTGATAGATCTCCTGCATCCCAGCACCCACCGGTCCGCAGCACAACAAGACCATCACATCGCCTGCTGCGATTTTGCCTTTTCGGATAGCATCAATCGCATCGCTTTCGAGGGTGAACACCCGCGCGGGACCGCGATGGAAGAAGACGCCGTCTTCGCGAATGAGGCTGGGGTCAATCGCGGTGCTTTTCACGACCGAGCCCTCGGGAGCCAGGTTTCCTTTTGGAAAACACACCGTCGAGGTCAGCCCTCGCGTTCGCGCCCTATCCGGCGAGCAGATCACCTCGTCCGCATCGATCCCATCGCGCTCCAATAAGTTTTGCTTCAGCGCCTGGCGCCGTTCGCTTTGCTCCCACCAATCGAGGCATGCGCCCAGAGTTACCCCCGCGGCCGTCGGCACTTTGGTGTTCAGGAGCCCCGCGGCGCGCAGATGCAGCATCACTTCCGGTACGCCGCCGGCAAGGAAGACCTGGACGGTTGCAAAACCACGCGGTCCGTTCGGCAGCGCGTCCACCAGGCGCGGAACCTCCCGATTCACGCGCATCCAGTCCGCCACTTCGGGGCGCTTACGACCTGCTGCGTGAGCGATTGCAGGCAAATGCAGGAGCAGATTCGTCGACCCGCCAAAAGCCGCGTACACCATCATCGCGTTCTCAAATGCGGCCTGCGTCAGGATCTCCTGGGTTCCCATCCCGATCTCCCTCAGCCGCAGCAGGGCTGCCGCAGAGCGCTTCGCTGCGTCGAGCCAGACCGGCTGCCCCGATGGCGCGAGCGCCGTGTGCGGCAACGCGAGCCCGAGTGCTTCGCCGACTACCTGCGATGTCGCGGCCGTTCCCAGGAACTGGCAGCCGCCACCCGGTGAAGCACACGCACGGCAGCCCATGTCGGCTGCGTATTCAAGTGTGATCTGTCCCTGAGCGAACCGCGCGCCGATGGTCTGAATCTTACCTGCGTCTTCGCCGCCCTCCGGCAGCAGCGTCACGCCGCCAGGGATAAGCACGGCGGGCAGCTCACGCGACGACGCCAGCGCCATCATCATCGCGGGCAGCCCCTTGTCGCAGGTCGCTATACCCAGAACTCCCGCGCGTGTCGGCAGCGAACGCATCAGGCGGCGCAGCACGATCGCCGCGTCATTGCGATACGGCAGCGAATCCAGCATCCCGACTGTGCCCTGGGTGCGCCCGTCGCACGGATCGGTACAGGCTCCGGCAAACGGAATGGCATCGAGTGACTTTAAGGCACGGGCTGCCTCGGCGACCAGCAGACCCACTTCCCAGTGCCCCGTATGGAATCCCAGAGCGATGGGTGTTCCGTCTTCTGCGCGAAGACCGCCGTGGGTGCTCAGGATCAGGACTTCCGGACCGCGCATCCGCGCCGGATCCCAGCCCATGCCCGCATTCATTGTCATCCCAAACAAATTTCCCGACGGCTGCGTGAGCAGCATCTCGGGAGTGAGCGGAAGCGCACCTGCGGGCCCGCGAGCGTGCGTGGTCACGCTGCGCAGATCCAGATCCTGCGACTCGAGCACCTCACCAACGGCAATCGACTTCATCACACCCCACCCGCGACATATCGGTCCAACAATTCCTGGACCTGTCCACCCTAATGGCTGGTGGCGACTGTTGCCTGCCTGTCTCCGGCCTTCATTCCGAGCAACATCGCTCCGGACAGAATAAGCGAGAGCGACATCAGCAAGAATCCCGCAGCCGAACTTCCCGTATACGTCTGCAGCACCCCGACGAAATAGGTGCCGAAGAAGCCACCCAGCGCTCCAATACAGTTGATCAGCGCCATTGTCTCGCCCGCGACGTTGCGTGGCAGCAACTCGGGAACCATCGCCCAAAAGGGTCCGTAGGGTGCATACATGCAGCTGGCCGCAACAATCAGGCAAGCGTAAGCGGCAACGAAGGAATGATCGATCGTGAAAAATGAGCCTGCCAGCGCCGCGCCACCCAGCATCAGCAGTGGCCACACATATTTGCGCCGCTGCCCTCGCCGATCGGAGAAGTGCGAAACGGTCAACATGACGGCCACAGCTACAAGATAGGGAAGCGCGGCTACCAGGCCGGTCGTGCCCATTCCCGCGTGGGTTGCATTACGGATGACGACTGGAAGCCACAGTACAAATCCGTAAATGCCGACGCTCCAGAAGAAATAATTCACGCACAGCCGAATCACATTGGGCTCGCGAAAGGCCGGCCAGAAGTTCTCGAAGCTGGGCAGCTGCCGCTGCTCATTTTCGAGCGCGTCCTCAAGATCCATGCGGGCGGGCGCGCTGAGCCAGGTTGCCTGCTTCGGATGGTCGCGCATCAAGAGGACCCAGAAGATGCCCCACACGACTGCGACCGCACCCTCGATGATGAAGGCCAACTGCCAGCCCCAGGCGTGAATCAGGAAGCCGGTGAGGGCGGACATCCACAGGACAGTGACGGGATTCGCCAGAATCATCAGCGAATTGGCGCGCGATCGCTCTCCCCGCGTGAACCATCGCGTCAGCACGATGAGCAGCGCCGGAAAGACGAAGCTCTCGGCGACACCGAGCAATGTGCGATCCAGCGCCAGCATCCAAAAGCTGCGAATTACGCCGGTCAGTGCGGCAAACGCGCCCCACGCCAGCAAGGCCAGAAAGATCAGCAAACGGGCGCTGTAGCGCTGCACGAGGATCACGCCCGGAATCTGCGGCAGGCAGTATCCCAGGAAAAACAGCGATCCGAGCAGCGAGGACTGATATCCGCTGACGTGCAGCGTCTGTGCCAGCCCGGCCGCAGCCCCGAATCCGTAGTTGGCGCGATCGAGGTAGGCCAGGCTATAGGTAATGAACACCGCGGGGAGGATGCGACTCCATCGTTTCCGCAGATCGGTCTCGCTGGGCGTCATCGCATCCATCGGCAGGTCTCTACCCTACACCCTGGCCCGTGAGTCCTGCCGTTAGTCTTCATCTCCTGCTTCCGGCATATCTCCCGGAGGCCTGGCGAGATTGATGCGGGCGTGGTGCGCCTCCTGCAGCACTTTATTCAGTTGTGGGAGTTGTTGCTCGCGGAACTCCTCCCAGGCGGGCACCACCTCCTTCACCTCGCCCTGCGCATGCGTCGCAGCCTGGGTCAGGGCGTCGGTTGGCGGATTGTCCGACTGCTCCAGTTCGCCGTACAACTGCCCGGCCTCGCCGTTGACCTCGTCAATTCCCGGCCGATGCTTCGCGTGATCGCCCTCGATCACGAGATTGAGCGCATCCTTATACGGCTGCAACTGGGAGCCCAGGGAGGCATTCTGCGGAGCGTTCATCTGCTCGGCGACCGCATGCGCGGCAAGATCCGCTTTTGCCACCGCATCCAGTGAAGACGCCATTGCCATCTGCGCAGCGTGCAGCGCCTCCAGATCCGCAGGCGAGGTATGCACGCGCGGATCCATCTTCACCGACAGCGTCTGGGTTTCGCTGTGCCCGTCCACCGTCAGGCGCACGGTGTAATCGCCGGGGAGCACCAGCGGGCCCTGCGGCTTCAGCGGCGTCCGATGCGGCACCGCAGAAATCGGATAGGAATATCGCGTCGCCGCCGGCGTCGTGGAACGCAGATCCCACACCCACCGGTGCATCCCCGCGGTCGTTGGCATCGGTCCGTGGACCAGCGGCCAGTACGGCGGAATCAGATTCTTCTTCATCTCCTCCGGGGTCGGTGTTAGGGGATCCTTGCTGGAGTACTTCCGCAACACGGTGCCGTCCGGAGCGAGGACTTCCAGGGTCACGTCCTGCGCGTTGGCCGGCAGATCGTAGTCGATGAGCGCTCCGTCTGGCGGGTTCTCGCCCATCGGCTCGTCGGGCGGCAGAGGCGTATCGGTATACTCCATGCTCCGCACGCGCCACGCTTCGGCAGGCTTGAACAGCATTGCGGGCTTTTCGCCAGTCTGCGCTGCAATTTCCCGCAGGGGCGCCACGTCGTCCAGGATCCAGAACGAGCGCCCGTGCGTGGCGACGACCAGATCATCGCCTTTTACCAGAAGATCGCGCATCGACGTGGGCGGCAGGTTGTATTCGATGGACCGCCAGTGTCCGCCGTCGTCAAAAGAAACCCACACACCCTTCTCGGTCGCAGCGTACAGCAGCCCAGTCTGCACTGGATCGGCGCGCACCGCATTCACGGGTGTGTCGTCCGGCAACCCGTTACTGATCGACTGCCACGTCTTTCCGCCGTCGTGCGTCCGAAACGCATATGGTTTCATGTCGTCGATACGCATCCGGTTGACGGCGACATAGGCTGTGTCGTCGTCGAAACGCGACGCATCGATCTGCGCAATCTTGCTCCACGGCGTCAGTCCGGGAGGAGTGATGTTCGACCAGTTCGCTCCACCGTCGTGAGTGATCCACACCAGTCCGTCGTCGGTTCCCGCCCAGATCGTCTGCGCGTTTTTGTAGGAAGCCGCTACCGAATAGATCACACCGCGACGCTGGTTTTGCTGATCTTGAGAAAGCGGCGCCAGGGACTCGGGCTGCCCGCTCTTCTCCCGGCTCAGATCGGGACTGATGGTCTGCCAGGTGTGCCCGTAGTCCGTGGTCTTGAACAGGTGGTTCGCCGCGTAGTACATCGTATGTGGATCGACCGGCGAAAACAGGATGGGTTCGGAGCGGTCGGCGCGAAAATCCTTCTTCCTCATGGGAAGCGGCGTTACGTTCTGAACTTCGCCGGTAATCCTGTTGTAGCGGGAAACCTCGGTCCGGCCTGCACCGTAAACGATGTCCGGGTGCAGCGGATCAGGCGCCGCGTATCCGTATTCGATAATCCCCGCCGGATGCCACTCGCGAAAAGTGATGTACCCGTCGTTGCCGCGCGAGGCGATGCACACCGAGCCGCTCTCCTGCTGGCCTGCGCAGACCCAATAAGGAAAAGTGTTCGTGGCTGCGACGTGATAGAGCTGCGCCGTCGGCTGGTTGTACCAACTGCCCCAGCTTTCCCCTCCGTTTACCGTAATCACCGCTCCCTGATCGGCGACCAGCGCCAGAATCTGCGGATTCCGCGGGTTGATCCACATATTTTGATAGTCGTCGCCGCCTGGAGCGCCGCGCAGACTGATCCACGTCTTGCCGCCATCGGTCGACTTACAGGTAACAATGCTCGTTACGTAAACCGTGTCCGGATTTTTGGGATCGACGACGGGCACGGATAGGTCGCCGCCGCCGATCTTCATCGCCGGCCGTGGATCATCCGTGATTTTCACCCAACTTTCGCCCGCATCATCCGACCGATAAACTCCGAGACCGCGACCCGAGGCATAGCCGCCTCCGCCCTGCGTCTTCGACTGCACCGTCGCATACAAGCGATTCGGATTGCTGCCGGCGACTGCTACATTGATCTGCTCGAGGCCATCCGGCAGACCTTTCGTCAGCTGCTTCCAGGTGTTGCCACCGTCGGTCGACTTGAACAAGCCGCCACCTGTTCCCGAATACTGGTTTCCGTCTTCCCACGGACCGAGGGTGTCCTCCCACATCGCCGCATAGACGATGTGCGGGTTCTTTGGATCGAGCACGACATCCGATCCGCCGATACGTTCGCCTTTGAACAGCACTTTCTTCCAGGTCTTGCCGCCGTCGTCGGAACGGAAGATCCCGCGCTCGTCGTTGGGTCCGTAGGGATGTCCCAGAACTGCTGCGAAAAGTCGATTGGGGTTCGACGGATCGACTGCAATCGCGGGAATCTGCTCGCCTCCCCGCAGACCGAGATGGGTCCACGTCCTGCCTGCGTCGTCCGAGCGATAGATGCCATCGCCGACAGACAAATCCGGGCGGTGAAGCCCTTCGCCGCTTGCGGCATAGACGATGTTGTCATTCGACGGCGCCACCGCGATCGCGCCAATCGACTGCGTATCCTCATGATCGAAGATCGGGGCCCAGGTGCGCCCGTAGTCCGTCGACTTCCACACGCCCCCGTCGACCTGACCGATGTAGAAGACGTTCGGCTGATCCGGCACACCCGCGACCGCACGCGTGCGCCCGCCGCGGAAGGGCCCGATCATGCGCCAGCGCATGTCCGGCATCGGCTGTGTGCTTTGCCCAACCAGCATCGATGCAGGCAGAAGGAGTGATGCGGAGGCAAGGAGCAGGGCAAGGCGTTTTCTCATGACGTGCGATTCCTTTCGCGCAGCGGAGAACGGGTCGATTCGGTCAGCCGTCATTGTAAAGGCAGGGGGCGGCGCGGACGGACAGGGCCGGTTCGGTTATGAAGAGAACGGCGACGGGTTGCGCGCGGCGATGTCGAACTAAAACGTCGCCCGGACGCCGAGTTGGGCAGCAAAAGGGATGCCCACGGTGGTACCGGGACCGAAGAAATCTCCCAGGGCGCCCTCGGGGATCTCCAGCTGCTTCGGGCTGGTGATGGGCTCGGTCTGAGAGCAGTCGGCGTTGGCGCAGAGGTCGGTGACATTGGTGATGCCGTTCTGGTCGGGCTGCATCTCGGCTGCGGGAATGGGGAGTTGGGCAACGTTGGCGGCAAAGTTCGCGCCTGGATTGTTGCGGTTGAAGAGATTGAAGAACTCGGCGAAGGGGTCGACCTGTAAGCGCTCGCCGATTTTGAAGGGGCGGCTCACGCGGAGATCGGTCTGGAGGTAGGGCGTTCCGCGGAATTGATCGAGACTGGTGTAGGCGCCATTGACCCAGATGCGGTCGATGTTGCCGGCATCGGTGATGGTAAAGGGGCGTGCGCTTTCGAGCTGGGAGAGGCCGCTCACGTCGAAGCCGCCCCGGATATGAAGGGTGCCGGCAAGCACGAAGCGATGCCGGACGTCTTCGCCGGAGGGGCCGTAGTCGCCGGGGCCAAAGGCGTCGAGTTGTCCGGCCTGGGGGCCAGTCTGCAGAGTGCAGACGCCGTCGACATAGTCAAAGAGCTCGCCCAGCAGGCATCCCCAGGTTTGCGCTTTGGAGAGCGTGTAGTTCGCGACCAGGCTGAAGACGCGCATGTTGCCCTGCCCACGAACCATGAGCGCGTTGTAGCTGGAGCGGTTGTCGGACTGAAAGACGTTGACATTGGGCACGACGCTGGTCTGGTCGGCAGCGTAGTCGGGATCCGACGAGGGGATGAGCGGGGTGAAGAGGTTGGCCGCTCCGGCATAAGGGAAGGCGCGGTAGCCGTGGTTGCCCTGCTCGTGGACGTAGTCGGCGCTGATGAGCCAGTGCTGGTTGAAAGCGTGCTCGGCGCCGCCGGTGATGTGGATGGCGTAGGGCGTCTTGTAATCGGAGCCGATGAGATTGCCGGTGGCGCCGGCGCCGCCCTGGAGGCAGCCCGGACCGGTGAGCGTGTAGGCGCCGGGGGCTCCGCTGAGAGCGCAGCTGCCCGTGACAGCGTTGGTGTCGTTGACTCCCTGAAAGGCGGTGGCCCATCCGTTCTGCGCGAGGTCGTCGTAGAAGAGTCCGAAGCCGGCGCGGAAGACGGTGTTCTGGCTGCCGCTGGGCGACCAGGTGAGGCCAAGACGCGGGGCGATCTGCCTGTGGTAGTCGTGCGGCACAGAGGGCACGATGGGAATCTGGAGCGCCTGCAGGGTGATGTACGCGCTGTTCTGGAGCTGGGTGCGGCCGGAGCCCTCGAAGAGGCCCAAGGTGGTTTGGTAGCGCAGGCCGTAGTTGAAGATGAAGCGTGGGGAGACGCGCCAGGAGTCTTCGCCGTAAAACGCGAGTCGCTGCACATTCTGCGAGAAGCTGCCGTCGCCCGCGGGAGTGTACGTGCACGTGATGCCGGAGGCCGGATCGGGTGCCGGGTTGCATTGGTCGGAGGGCGCGACGTCGTAGAAAGGCAAAGGGGAGGTAATGCCGCCGCAATCTGCGCCGGGCTGGCCAACGTAGCAGTCGGGATTGGACGGGTACTGAATGAACTGCTCGGCGGTGGAGGCGAACGCGCCGCCGAGAACCGGTTCATGGATGAAGTCGACACCGAAGTGCAGCGCGTGGCTTCCGAGAATGTGGCTCACGTCGTAGCGAGCCTGGTACTTATCCTGATTGCGCAGGTCGGGGAAGAGCGTGATGGGAGTGGCGAACTGATTGTCGCCGAAGGTCTCAAAGCCGGAGACCGTGAGCGCGGTCGAGCTGAAGGGGAAGGCGAGCGCGAAGCCCTGGTCGGAGTTGCGGGTTTGGGTGAGGTGCAGCAGGCTGCCAGCGAGCACGAGGTTGCCAAGCCAGGTTGGGCTGAAGGCCCAGGAGTTGCCGAGGACCGCGTTCCAATAGTTATTGTGGGTGAGGAGTCCGGTAGAGGGGAGGGTCCCTTGTTCGACGAGCGCGTTGCGAGTGAGGTAGGAGTCCTCGGATGTGCGGAGGAACCACTGCGACTTGTCGGACTGGGTCCAGTCGAAGCGCACGGAGCCGAGGTAGTCGCGGAATGGGATGGGAACTGTAGAAGGCACAGCGATGGAGGACACGCCGGGGATGAGGCCCTGCGAGGCAATCTGGCTGAGCGCCTGGAACTGCTGGGTACTGGCGGGGCTGTAAGCGACGCTGGCGTTCTCGTGGACGTTCTCGAATGAGGTGAAGAACCAGGCCTTGTTTTTGACGATGGGGCCGCTGAGAGTTGCGACGTAGTTCTGGCGGGAGAAGGGCTGTTTGGGATTGTGGACACAGGCTCCGTCGCTGCAGGTCTCGGCAGGATTCTCGATGGGGAAGCGGGCGTTGAGGGCCGAAGCTCGCTCGTAGAAGGCGGCGTCGCCATGCCAGTCGTTGTCGCCGCGCCGGGTGGTGATGACGACGGAGCCGACGGTGGTCCAGCCGGTGTCGGCGTCCTCGTTCGAGGTGCGGACAGCGAACTCCTGAATGCCGTCGGGAGAGAAGTTTTGCAGGAAGCCGCCGATCCAGTCGTCGGAGTTGTCGGCGCCGTCGACGGAGAGTTCGTTATTGAGGCCGGAACTGCCACCGGTGGAGACGGCGGTAATGCGCGCCTTGGTTGGATCGGAGGGCTCGACGGGCTCAGTGCCGGGCACCAGATAGGCGATGTTGGCGAAGCTGCGCGCGGGCAGAGGAAACGTCTCCAGATCCCTGCTGCTGACCACTCCTCCGCGCACGGCGCTCGATGTCTCGATGGTCTGGGCTGTTATGGAGGAGGGAGCCGCGTGTACTGTAACGGTTTCCCGCCAGACCTGCGGCCGCAGCGTAACGAAAAGGTTGCGCACTCCGCTGACGTTGATATCGAAACTGGAAGCCGCTTCGGCAAAGTTCGGGGCTGTGACAGCGACGCGATACAAACCGGGGAGAAGTCCATCAATGAGGAATTGTCCGCGCTGGTTTGTCGTTGTGGCGCGGGTAACCGAAGAGCCGGCGGCTTGCACGGTGATCCGGGCGTGTACCACGCGCGCGCCAGCGGAGTCCTGCACCTCGCCGCTGATCGCACCGTTCAGATTCTGTGCACGCAGGAACGGACATGCAGAAGCGCACAGCACGCAAAGGGAGAGGATGAAGGCGCGATACCGGGGGACCGCGCTGTCGATCCGGGAGAACGGCAACCTGGCGAGCATACAAAACCTTCCGGCGAAAAACCTGGGGATTTTCGCGATTGGGTGGAGGGTCCGTGCGATTGACGCGTGTCGTTTTGCAGGGAACCGACCCTCGCGGTGCAGCGGTCCTTCTTCGCAGTCGAGAGTAACTGCGCGCATCAACTACTACCAGCGGTAGTAGGAAGAACGCGGTTGGCGGGAATATGATCGAAGACGTCCTCAGGTCCGAGTATGTCTGACTCCGATTCGCGTACGGGCGCAGAACTCCATCGCAGCCGACCGTTCTCCGGCGGTGCAGATGACGACAGGGAGTCGACCTCGCCTCCTGGCGTACTTGGACGCCGCGAGCGCGAGGTGCTCTCCGTCCTCCGCGAGCTGGGCAGCGCCACGGTGCAACAGGTGGGCGAACGCCTCGACAGCGAGCTCGCGTACACCACCGTGATGACGACCCTCGATCGCCTCTTCCGCAAGGGTCTGCTCGTCCGCCACAAACAAAAGCGCGCATTCCTGTACTCTACGGCGCTTTCCGCCCGCGACCTCGAAGGCCAGCGGGCCACCCATCTCGTCCGCCGCTTGTTCTCCGAATCCGCCGTGCAGCCGGAGGTTTTGGTCTCCTGCCTCGTCGACGCTGTACATCATTACGACACCGAGCTGCTCGATCAGCTGGAGGCCAGCATTCGCAGCGCACGCGCCCAATCGGGACAAGCGCAGCCCGCAACCTCTCCGGCGGACCCGCACAAGGAGAGACAATGATGAGTCTCTCCTACACGCTGCGCCTGCTGTGTGTTCTCACCGTGGTCGCCGGCCTGGTGCTGGCTATAGCGCAGATGGCACTGGCTCTCGCAGCGCGCTGGATCCTTCGTCGCATCGAGCGCGCGAGCGCACGCTGGCGCGAGCGGGTCCTCTATCTGGTTCAGATTGGTCCGGCGCTGCTCGCCGCTTTTATTGCCGGAGCCATTTGTCTGCCGGCGTACCTGTACGGTGAAACCAACCCCGGATCCGAAAGCGTCAGTGGCCTGTGCCTCTTCTTCGCCGCGGTTGTGAATTTCTGGTTCGGGTGGACTTTGTTGCGGGGTATCCTTCTCACGGTGCGAACCGTGCACTTTGCGCGGTCCTGCCGACAATCCGGGCGAGTCTTCGGGAAAAGCGGCGGTATTCCTGTCTTCACACTTCGCGATCCCGGCCCCCCCGTTCAACTCATTGGCTTCTTCCGCCCGCTGATCCTTCTCTCTGTCGAATTCACCGGCATGGACCCAGGTGGGTTAGAGCTCGCGTTGGCGCACGAGCGCTCTCACGCCCATCAACTCGACAACTGGAAGCTCCTCGCCCTGAGCTTTCTTCCTCGGTTCGATCGCCTGCTCCGTGGCGGCGATCCCTGGGGGCGGCTCTGGCAATGGGCTGCCGACTGGGCAGCCGACGACGATGCTGTTCGCGGCGAGCCCACTCGTTCCCTGTTGCTGGCCGAAGTTCTTGTGGCTGCGGCTCGCGCGGCAAATGCTGTTTCCGATTCCCGCATGCCGTACATCTATACAGCTCTCACGGCTGCGGATGGCGGACTCGCGACTCGCGTCGACCGTCTCCTTCATCCTCGGCACAACGATCGTTCCGACTTCCCGGTGCCGATCGCGGTGGCCGCGATCGCCGCGTTGGCTGCCGTCATGGCCTGCGCGTTGTCTCCGTGGATTTACGCACTCTCCGAAGGCCTCCTTCATCTCGGAGGGTTCTAAGCGAAACCCCTACCTTGCCATCAGTTGCGTCCGCGGGCGGTTCGACGGCACAATCGACCTACCGATGAACATCTTCCGCTTGCGCGCTTTGCGCTTTTCCGCCCTTGTCCTGACCGTTGCGTTACCTCTTGCCGCTCAAACTGTCTCTCCACAGTTTTTCAGCGGGCTCCGCTGGCGCCTGGTGGGACCGTTCCGCGCCGGCCGCGTTGTAGCGGTTAGTGGTGTTCCGGGCAGCGCCACAACGTACTACTTTGGGGGCGTCGATGGAGGGGCGTGGAAGACGACGGATGCGGGCACGGTGTGGGAACCGATTTTCGACCACGAGCCGGTCGCCTCAATCGGCGCCATCGCGGTAGCGCCATCTGATCCGAAGGTGATCTACGTTGGCACCGGGGAGTCGGACATCCGCTCCGATCTCGCCTCCGGAAACGGTGTTTATCGATCGGATGACGCGGGCAAGAACTGGATCCATATCGGGCTCGACGACACACGGCAAATTTCCCGGATCGTTGTATCACCCAACGATCCGCACACCGTCTACGTCGCCGCGCTTGGTCATGCGTATGGACCGAGTCTCGAACGCGGCATCTACAAGTCGACCGACGGCGGTGAGCACTGGACACGCGTTCTCGACAAAGGACCCAAAGTCGGCATTGCCGATGTGGCGATTGCTCCGGGCGATCCGAAGATCCTATTTGCCACCACGTGGGACGCGCAACGTCCGCCGTGGTCCACGTATGCGCCGCTCGAAGGCCCGGGCAACGCGCTCTATCGCTCCACCGACGGTGGGGCAACGTGGACGGAAATCTCCGGCCATGGGCTGCCGACCGATATCTGGGGCCGTACCGGCATCGCGGTCTCCGCGGACGGACGCCGCGTTTACGTGACTATCGACGCAAAGGACCACGCGGGCCTCTACCGCAGCGACGATGGCGGCGACATCTGGACGCTCGCCAACTCCGACCCACGCCTCACCTCGCGCGCCTGGTATTTCAACTCCATCGCGATCGATCCCGAAAACCCGGATACGCTGT
Organism: uncultured Acidobacteriaceae bacterium; assembly: GCA_963796895.1. Lineage (GTDB taxonomy): Bacteria > Acidobacteriota > Terriglobia > Terriglobales > Acidobacteriaceae > Palsa-343. Next base: position 2,116,015 of record CAWCNN010000003.1, on the reverse strand, counting down.
ACATTCCCAATGTTGCGCTGTACCGCACGGACGACGGGGGGAAGACGATCCAGATCGTTCGTGGCGCGCCCGGCGGCGACGACTACCACCAGGTCTGGGTCGATCCCAAAGACTCGAACCATCTGGTGCTCGGCGTCGACCAGGGCGCCAGCGTCTCGCTCGATCGCGGCCGTTCCTGGACCACCTGGTATAACCAGCCGACGGCGCAGCTGTACCACGTGACCACCGATCACAAATTTCCTTACACCATCTACGGCGCGCAGCAGGACTCCGGCGCCATCGCAGTCCATTCCCGCTCTGACCACGGCCACATCGACACACGTGACTGGTTTTTGCCCGGCGGCAGCGAGAGCGGCTACATCGCCATCGATCCTAAAGACGAAAACATTGTCTATCTTTCCTCGACGTACGGCGGTGTGGTGCGCGAAGACCTGCGCACTTCCTTCAGCCAGAATGTCACGCCCTGGCCGCTGGGCGGCTTCGATGAGGAAATTAACCAGCGCCGTTATCGCGATCCGTGGACGCCCGTTCTTGTCTTCTCTCCCGCCGACAAGACTTCGCTCTACCTCGGCACGCAATACGTGATGAAGACCGCCGACGGCGGGCTGCACTGGTCACAGATTTCGCCTGACCTCACCGGCGCAGTGAAGGGCGCATCGACCGAAGGCCCCACCACGCCCGATAATGCCATGCAGCGCGGCTATGGGGTCGTCTACACGATCGCGCCCTCACCGTTGCAAGCGGGCCTGATCTGGGCCGGCAGTGACACGGGCCGCATCCACGTCACGAAGGACGGCGGTAAGACATGGAGCGATGTCACGCCGCCCGGCCTCTCGCCCTGGTCCAAGATCTCGCTCATCGAGGCCTCGCACTTCGATCCCGCCACCGCGTACGCGGCTGTGGATCGGCATCGCCTCGACGATCAGGCCCCGTATCTCTACATCACCCACGACTACGGCAAGACCTGGAAGCTCTCGGTCGACGGAATCGCGCCGCATCATTTTCTGCGTGCCGTCCGACAAGACCCGGAACAGCGCAACCTGTTGTATGCCGGCACCGAGTTCGGCATCTACATTTCATTCGATGACGGCGCGCACTGGCAGCCGTTGCAGCTCAACCTTCCGGTTACGTCGGTTCGCGATATTTGTATCCATGACAGTGACCTGATCGTAGCTACGCATGGCCGTTCGTTTTGGGTCATCGACGATATCGCACCGCTGCGCCAGGCTGCGGCCGCCGCGGAGCACACCTCCACCGCTTATCTCTACGCGCCGCCCAGCACCGTCCGCGTCGATAACGACGGCTTCCTCGGCACGCCCCTTCCGCCGGAAGAGCCGCAGGCGGATAACCCGCCGAACGGCGCTATCGTCGACTATTACCTTCCCGAAAACGCGACGGTGAAAGTCAGTCTCCAGATCCTCGATGCTCAGGGCAAGGTCCTGCGTCACTTCTCCAGCGCCGACCAGCAGCCCAAACGCCCACCCGTGCCCATCGCCGATCGCTGGTTCCCCGCTCCCGCCACGCTGGCCACCACTCCCGGCGAGCATCGCTTCGTCTGGGACCTTGCCGCCGGAGCCGCCGGAGCCGCCCCCGACGATGACGACGAAGACGCTGCACCCGGCGGCCCTAAAGTTCCCCCCGGCAACTACACGCTGCGCCTGAACGTCGCAACGGGGATGCCCGAAGACTCGGTGCAGATGGACCGTCCGCTCCACATCGTCATGGATCCCCGATGCCCCGCAACAACGGCAATCCTCGACCAGCAGTACGCTCTCGCCGAGTCCATCTACGGGCAAGTTCTGCAAAGCCGCAAGGCTATGGCGGAACTGGAAAGCGTCGACGGCCAGCTGAAGAGACTCACCGCCGCATCCGACACGTCCGAAAGCGTGAAGAGCTCGGCGCAGGCCGCCGAGACGAAGCTCAAGGCAATCCGCACCGGTGGCCATACTGAATCACCGGGCCTCGCCGAAGCCACCTCCGGTCTCGGCACGGTTCTTCGCGTCGTCGAAAGCGGCGACCGCGAAACCCCCGCATCGGCCATCGAAATCTTCGCGCAGATGAAGAAAGCCTCAGCGGATGCGATCGCGGCCTGGCAGCACTTCAAAACCACCGACCTCGCCACGCTCAACAATGCGCTCAACTCCGCGCACCGCGAACCCATCCACATCGCAGCTATTGAAGCAGAGGTCGACTACGCGATGACGCGATGAGGAGCCGGATGCCGCATCGCTCCCGGCCCCCGGCTCCGGTGCCGCGTTGCGGCTACAAGCTACAAGCTGCGGGCTGCTTTGTTACTTCACATCCGCGGTGCGATCGCCCTCGTATTGCATGATGTGGTAGTAGGCCTCCCAACCGTTCCACAAGATGGGCGGGGGCAGGTGCGATTCGGGATCCTTCAGGAAACCCACGTAATCCTCGAGCACCTGCTGCGTCCGGTACACACCGGTCAACCAGTCGCCTCGATACCAGTTTTTCCATTTGCCGTACTCGGCCGCCGCCTGAGCTTTGCGCACCTCGCCCACCGCAGCCAGCGCATCCGCCGCTTGGCTTTGCGCTGCGGTCATGTCGCCTTTCTGCGCATCCTGAATCGACCTTGAAATATCGTCGAGCATGCGGTTGCTGTCGCGCTGAATTGTAACCATGGTGAGCACAGATGCCTGGTAGAACTCTCGCCGGGAGGGGGGAACGAGCGCTTCCGCCGCCACCGCTTTCTTCCATACCGCATCCCAGCGCGGTTGCGCGTCGCCGCATTGCTGGATCTCGTGTGCCGTGGCCGTCGTCAGCCATTCCTTCCCTCCAAAGCCACGACGGCCGAAACCGTCGCCGACCAGCCGGGGTATGGTCCATTTGGGCGACTGCCCCGGGATCGCGTAGAGCGGGGCATCGATCATGTAGGTCTGCAACATTTGCCGGCCTTCGGTGTGATAGAGCTGGTCGCCGTACTCGCGCGGCGGATCGCCCTGGTGTACCGCCTGCAGGAGCGCCGGGGCTGCGAAGTAGGCCTTATACATTTCCGCGATAGCACTCGACGCCTTGTCGCCGAACTCTTCAGCGGCGTAGTGCTTGTAGAAATCGGATGGCTCCGCTTCCACGCCGGGCAACCTCCCTTGCCACGCATAATCCATCACGGCACGGATCGTGAGCGTATACGGGCGAATATCGCTGGTGTTTACCAGGAAATATTGGGTGGCTCCTGCTTTCAGGTAGCGCCCCAGTTCACCCGATATGCGCTCGATCGGCACCATCTCGGTGAGCTGGTTGGTGCGGTTGTTCATCATGGCGACGTGGTAGTACGTGCCTTCGCCCGCCTTCACGCTGCCTTTATCCTGGATGTAGCCGTATCCGTCGTCCGCCCAGACGGTGGTCACTTCGGGCGGAATTTTCAGATATCCCTCCTGCACGAGGCGCGCACCTTCCTGCCACAGATCGGTCACGAATTTCGCGTCGGGATGCACGGCGCGCACGATCTTCATCTGTTCCTCGATGGCGCTGCCGATCCGTTGTCCAAGCAATTCATCGTTGCCCTGCACACTCGGATCCATCGACGCATAGCTGGTGTCGGAGAGCCCGCGCAGGCCTACGTCCCAAAGCATCTCGATATTGCGCGGATACTCCGCCACGGCGTCTTTCCACGCGCGCTCGATGATCTCGGGATGGGTGGAGTAGTTGTACGGCACATCCTTAGGCCAACGCGCGACGTTCAGCCCCAGCGGGATTGCGTGGTGCTGCGTCACGATCAGCCCTCGCTCCGCCGCTGCCTTGATTTGGGGGTCGTTGGGAAAGATCCACGTGCCCGGCACCACCATGTTCCCCTTCAGTCGCAGGATCGTTTCGAACACTTCGTCCCACGCGGCCAGCGAGATCCCTGCGTGATCTTTTGCTCCTGGCGCCCAGCCGGTCAGGAGGTCCTCATCGTTGATGAAGAAGCCGCGATATTTGAACACTGGCGCCGGATAAGCATGGCTCAGGCCCGCGGGCAGTTCGACTCGTGCGCGCCGCTCGGGCTGGTGATCGGTCCAGTAGTACAGCGGATCGACGCCGAGGTACTGCTGGGAGAATTGGTAGATCGCGTAGATGGTACCGCGCATATCGGCTCCGGCGAGCACGAGCGTATTCTTCTTCACCGCGATCGAAAATGACTCAGCGTCGGTTACGTTTTCCGGACGCATCCTCTCCGGCAGCTGTGCCGCCTGACCGATCAGCACCGTCACCCCGTTCCCAGAGGCCTGATCGGTAATTTTCGGCTTCATCCCGAAGACCTTGCCGAAGTCCGACGCCAGATCCTCGGCCGCACGGCGCACCGCCCCGGGCTCCTCCGTACCGACGACGATGGTCAACCGCGCGTCGAGCGTCAACCTCCCGCTGGACTTGCCCGTCTGCGCCGGCGCCGCCGGCGCGCACAGGACGAACATCAGAGCCGTCGCGTAAATCGCCGCTCCTCTGCGAAGGCCATCAGCACACTTCTTTTCCCAACTCATTCCGCCTCCTCGCACTTCCGTCCGTCGTTCAGGACGATTTAGTACGCGGGCCACACTTTATCGGGCGACGGGAAGACTGTCAATGAACCGCACCGGCAACGCAGTGCAAACGTCTGCGAGAGCGGGACGCCACCGCAGGCAAAGCTCGACTTGTATCCTTCCGGACGTGCTGGCCCACCCTCACACCCTGAGCGCCTGCATTTGTTGTCTACACGAATCATTTCGCGCGTTTCAATTTCCCATCGTCCGTGGATAATGACTGTAGTTCTCGACAGGGTCACAGAAGAATGACAGAGCCCATCCGCATCGGCATCGTTGGCGCTGGATTCGCAGCGCGATTTCATGCTCTCAACCTGAGACGGGTCCACACCGTCCCGGTCACAATCAGTGGCGTCACTTCGCGCTCCGCGGAGAGCCGTGAGGCCTTCGCCCGCGAAAGTTCTGTGCCCGCGTTCGACTCCTTCGAGGCGCTCTGCGAAGCTTCCGACGTCATCGACCTCTGCAGCCCTCCTTCTACGCACGAGCAGCTGAGCGTGGAGGCCTTGCGGCGCGGGAAACACCTCATAGTCGAGAAGCCCTTTACCGGGTACTTCGGCGACGGCGGCTCCACGTTTCAGGGGAATACATCGCCGAAAGCTCCCATGCTCGAGCACGCCATCAGCAGTTGCGAGCGGATGATCGAAGCGGCCGGGGCCGCCGGCAAAACCATCTGCTATGCCGAAAATTGGGTCTATGCTCCCGCGATCCAAAAAGAGACCGAGATTGTTACAAAATCCGGCACTCAAATTCTCTGGATGATCGGGAACCAGTCCCATTCCGGATCCCACTCCCGCTACTACGGCATCTGGCGCCACTCCGGCGGCGGTTCGCTGGTGGGCAAAGGCTGCCACCCGCTGAGCGCCGCGCTCTTCCTCAAGCGAGCTGAGGGCGCAGCCCGTGACGGTAAGCCGATCCGGCCGGCGACGGTGAGCGCGCGCACGCACGAGATCACTAAACTGCGTGGCTATCGCGACGAGGGATTCCTCCGGACTGCCTACCAGGACATCGAGGACTACGGACAGATGCACATCGTGTTTTCCGATGGCACGGTTGCGGACATCTTCGCCTCGGAGCTGGTCCTGGGCGGCGTGTCGAACTGGATCGAAGTGATGGCCAACAGCCACCGCACGCGGTGCCAACTGAATCCCATCGACGCGCTTACCACCTTCAATCCGACGCCTGACGGCTTCCGCGACGTCTACCTCACCGAAAAGATCGAGACGAAGCTGGGCTGGAGCCACCCCGCACCCGATGAGGCATGGCAACACGGCTATCCGCAGGAGTTCCAGGATTTTGTTGAGAGCATCGCTGCAGGGCGCGAGCCCCAGGCGAATGCGGAACTCGCCCGCGACACCATGGCCACCATCTACGCTGCTTATTTCTCTGCGGAACGTTCCGGCGCGGAAGTTCCGATTCCGTGAAATCCTGTTGCTTGGTTATCTCTGCCGGGCGAGCACGAGGGTGACATCGTCGGGCTGTTCCTGCGCACCGATCCAGCTCTTGAGCGTCTGGATCACCTGTTCGGAGATCGCCTCGAGGCTCAGGTGGCGGTGACGGCGGACCACCTCGAGGAGACGCGACTCACCGAACTCACCGAAGTCGTTTTCGGGCTCGGTGACGCCATCGCTGTACGCAATGAGAATGTCGCCGGATCCGAGATGCACGGTGCCCTGTTCCCATGACAGTTCGTCGAGCAAACCCACCACCGACCCGCCGCGATCGAGGCGGGTGACTGTATCGTTCGCCCGCAGCAGCAAGGGCGGCAGATGTCCGCCGTTGGAGTAGACAAGCCGCCGCGTCAACCCGTCATAGTGGGCCAAAAACAGGGTGGCATATTTCTCCGGTTGGGTACTGCGATACAGGTGCCGGTTGAGCAGGGACAGGATTTTTGCCGGCTCCTCGAACAGTTCGGCGCACTCCACTTCCTGCTCGCCGATGCGGCGCGTGCGCGGATTCGCCAGGGCGTGGGAGCCCTCGGTTACCAGTTCTTCGCCGGCAAAGCGGTAGGCGCGCACGGCCGAGTGCAGCGTTGCCATCAGCAGTGCGGCCGAAATCCCCTTACCGCTGATGTCGCCAAGCGCCATACCGAGGCCAGTGTTCCCGAAGAGCAGAAAATCGTAGTAGTCGCCGCTGACGGTGCGCGCGGGCAGACAGACCCCGTGCAGTTCCAGCATAGGCAGCGAGATCCGCCCGTGCGGAAACAGATTCGCCTGGACTTCCTGCGCGATCGAGAGCTCGTTCTGCATACGTTGCTTCTCGCGCTGCTCGATCAGCAATCGGGAGAGTGACGTTGCCATGCTGTTAAAGGAGCGGCTGAGCGCGCCCAACTGATCGCGGCGCTCGACCTTAATACGGTGTTCCAGATTGCCACCGTCAATCGCGAGGGTTGCCTCATAGAGATCGTGCACCGACTTGGTAATCGTCCGATTCAGCCGCACTGCAGCGAGAAACGCGAGCAGTTCGAGCACGCCGAAGGCAACGGCAATTCCGATTATGACCTCGCGAACGATATCCCCTACGTTGAGCGAGGTGACAAAGAGGCGCCGGTAGAGCAATGAGGGCCGCGAGGTGACGTCCGCGGACACGTTGCTTTTTTGCCCGGTGGACCAGTCGACGGTCGTCAGAGGCGCGGGAAATTCCACGGGGATGTCGTAGAAGTGGAGCGGCGGCGGCAGGGTTCCCGCCACAATTGCCTTCTTGCGCGCCTGCGAGATGTTTTCGCCGTTGATCTCGACAGTCATCGGACCCTGCTGATTGGGGCGCGTGACCTTGTACTCGAAATTTCCCTTCTGCGAGGAATGAGGTGAAGCGGGTAACGCGCCGAAGTTCACTCCCGGATCGATCGTGACTGTCCCCAGATTTTCGGCAATGGCCTCCACGTTCTGCTGTTGGATGGGTATGCTGGAAATCACCACGGTTCTGTGCCCGTCCATCACCTGTTCGTCGGCGGCGCGCAGCCACAACTGTCCGTGGTCAAGGGTCAGGTTGCTGAAGCTTCCATGGAACCATCCCGGAACCGCCGGGGGTTGGTTCGACTGCCATCCGGCGGGCGTCAGCATGACTGGCTTGCCATCCTGGTAGACGGCCACTGTCATGCCGGTGTATTCGCGCTGCGCGGGTCGTGTTGCTTCCGGCGGAACTTCGGCGGTGCGCAGGCGAGGATTCCCATCGAGGACGTGTGCCATGTGCACGCTGAGACTGCGATTCGTCGAAGCGACGTTCGCCAACTCGTCATTGAGGACGCTGGTGGCGGCAAAAATCGCGAACTGCCCGGAGAACACATAGAGCAGGATCAAGGCCAGCGAGACAAACAACACCAGCGGCGTCAGCCCCATGAGCAGATAGGTCACAATCAACCGATTGCGAACTTTCCACAGCAGTTGCAGGAAGACAAAGCGCCACAGCAGGGGCACGCACAGGACCAGGAGCAGGAAGAAATCCAGCTCCGCCAAGTCGACGAAGAACTTGCCCACGGTTCCCGGAAGCCATCCGGGCAGCGACAGGGCCAGATAGCCGACAAAGAGCCAAAAGGCTCCGCGATGCACGAAGCCGGTCGGGGGGTCGCGGCGCAGCAGACGAAACACCGCGACCTCAAACTTACGCAGCAGCCTTCCCATGTGTGGCCAGTCTATTGCATTTTTTCGCGCAGGCCGCGGGTCAAATCTTCGGCGTTCCGAACCTGCAATCGCCCTGAAGCGCACAGAACATCACCCGGATCAATTTGGAAAGGACGATCCCACAGGCGTCACAATGGGACATTACTGTCCGGTGATTCCTTTTGGCTATTGCCTTCGCGGCATTTTTCCGGCATCTTGATCGGAATACATGCGGCCGAAAGTACCATTCTTAGGCGGTTGGCCAGACCTTCGCATCCTTTCAGCGGCGCTGGTGATGGCGGTTGTGCTGCCCATTTTCGGGCAGAGCGGGCCTTCGTCGCCGGTTCCGCTCGCCGATCCAACTGCCGATCCAACTCCTGTTGTTACGACTCCTGCTGCGGCCGCGACCATACCAGGGGAGGAGTCTGCATCCCTCCCGGCATCGGTGCAAGCGCTCCTCGACTTTCGCACCTCCGATATTCGATTCAGCCTCGGCGATCTGATGGATCTGCTGCGGGACCGGCGGCATGAAGGGTGGGTCCTGGCAGCTTATCCCGATCCGAAAACGGGTCGACCTCTGATCGGGGCCGGCTTCAGCCTCGATTTGCCGGAGCGGGAGCATCCCCAGACCGATCCACTGAACCCGCACGCGTTCGTCGAGCCATCGTCGGCACAACTCTGGCAGGCGGCGGGACTGGATCCGGCGTTGCTGCAGCAGGTCCTCGATGAGTTCGACGAGCACCTCGCCAAATTTCGCACGACGCGGCACTACCGGCGCAAAATCGGGGCGCTCGCCCCGCAGATTACCGACGAACAAGCCGGGGCGTTATTGCGCATCGCGGCAATCCAGGCGATCGTGAACGCGCGCGCCTGGTGCCGCGACTTCGACCAGCTGACGGGGCCGCAACAGATGGCGGTCAGCCAGCTCGTGTACCAGATGGGCGTGAACCTGGGCGAATTTTCGACCTTCCTTTCGTTGCTCAACAACGATCCTGTAGCGGGATCAGCGCTGGCCGATTCAGGCGCTGCTCCGGTGGCGGAATCGACGACCGCCGACGTGGAGCACTGGCGTGATGTGCAGCGGTCGCTGATGCAGAGCCAGTGGGCGCGGCTGTATCGGGTTCGAGCCGTCGCGGTGATTGCGATGCTGGATCCCGGTTACCTCGACAATCCATCGGCCTCGGAGGCGCGCATTGCTGCGGTGCTGCGGCCGGTGCGGCATCACCGTCGCCACCACGGCCGGCCTGGACTTCGGACCGCTTCGTATCATCGGCGGTTGGGGCGGACGGTTGCGCGCAAGTCGCGCTCCCGCGCCTCAAGCAAAGCCTGAGACCAGGCTGGCTTACTGCTTCTCCAGCATTATTCTGACGAAGGCGCCGTCAGGCAGTTCGCCTTCGATGAGGTGGACGACTCCGCCTTTCACGTAGCCCTTTGCCGATTTCGGAGGCTGGGGGCGCGGTGGGACGGGCGAGGGCTTTGCGGCCGGGCCCGCGGAACTGCTGCGGCCCATTCCCTTGTCCATCGCGAGGTTCGCGAGGCGGTCGGCTTTCTGGTTTTTTCCGCGAAGGACATGCTCGATGCGGAACGCCTCCAGCTGCGCCACGCGCCGCTTTGCCTCCTCGTAGAGCGGGCGCAGGTCGGGGCTGGCAACTTTGTAGCGGCCGAGCATCTGCTTGACGAGCAACTCGGAATCGCCAACGACGCGCAGACGACGGCGGCCCGACTTCAGGGCCCAATCGAGGGCAGCGAGGAGGGCGGAATACTCGGCGACGTTGTTGGTCGTCCGGCCGATGAACTCACTCAGCTCGGCAAGTTTTTCGCCGTCGGGGCCTTCAATGTAGACGCCGAACCCGGCGGGGCCGGGATTGCCGCGGGAGCCTCCATCGCAGAAGGCTGTGACCCATTCGGCTGTGGTGGTGCGGCGCGGAGCTTCATCGGCAAACAAGCCAGTTTGATCGGGGAACATAGAACCGAGTTTAGCGGACCCGGGCACTGACCTGGAGGGGGGGGTCGAGCCCCTGGCAAGCTCTTGATTCTGCTCAGGTGCTGCTTTTGAGAGGCCCTGCTTGTTGACAAGATGGTAAATAGGGTCAGGAGGCAGCGCCTCGTGTACGGAACTCCTCGCGCTTTGATCGGTACCGAATGGCCAACGGAAACTAGAAGGACAGATATTGATCATAGAGACGGCCCTGCACGCCTTCTGCGGGCTGATACGTCACCGCAGGACCGCCATCCTTTCGGTAAGGCTTCAGCCAGCCGACGCCATACATGGGGTCGGAGAACAGGTTTTCGTATTCCAGGGTCCGCGCCCCGCCGTGAGCCTTCCGCAGTTCCCTGTGCCCGCAGGCCACAATGAAGTGATCTCCCCAGGGAAACCGGGCGGAAAGGATGAGGGGCCGCCGCAGGGATGCCTTTTGCAAATCCAGAAGGATGTGCCACGATCTGACCCACGCCGCGCCTGGATACCCGTAGCCCTTCAGCATTCGGACGATGTTGTCGAATGTTGCGCCGAGATGCTCGGGCCCACTCTCAGCGAGGTGTCCCCTTTGCCTGGCTTCCTCCATGCTCCCATTGAGCAGCCCCATTGCAGCGCCTAGACCTTCCGGTTTTTCGCCGGGGATGACATCCACCGGACTGGGACGATAGCCCCCGTCGTATTTTTGCGATTCGACTCGCAGCATGGCCGGAGTGATTGCCTCCGCGCCGGGATGGCCCACGAGGCGCAGAACGATTCCGACGCAACAGCAGGCGCACTCCGCGTTCTTCTCCTGCCGGATGCCGGGCACTTCCTGCGGAAATGCGGACACCATCTGGAAACCGTTTCCGTTCACTGCGGTCAGGTAAGACAATGCATTCCCCCTTCCTGGCTTGACCCAATGAAGCACAGGCGGCAGGGAGAACGAACTTTGCGCCTACGGTCCGAAGCACGGCTGTGCGGAGACTGTTTGCACTGGCCACCCGGAGAGCAGTAACCGAAGGCAAAGTGATCAGCGCGATGCGTTCAAGAGACGCCGAGGGGAAGAGACGTTGCTCGGATGATTGCATAGAGTGTGTGAAATGCCAAGCGGGGTCGCGGTGACGGTGGGGGACAGTTTCCACACCGGTGGCGCGCGAAGGTGCTGGACAATGGATTATCCATGGATCTGCATTCGCTGCTGCGCGCCACGTTTGGGTTTTCTGACTTTCGCGAGAATCAGGAGGCCGTTTGCCGGTCGGTGACGGAGGGGCGGGACGTGCTGCTGGTGATGCCGACAGGGGCAGGCAAGAGCCTTTGTTACCAGCTGCCGGCGGTCGCAAGGGGCGGCACGGCGCTGGTGGTGAGTCCGCTGATCGCGCTGATGGACGATCAGGCGGCGAAGCTGACGGCGGCGGGGCTGCGGGTGGGGCGGATTCATTCGGGGCTGTCGCGGGAGCAGTCGCGCCAGGCTTGCCGCGATTATCTCGATGGGGCGATTCAGTTTCTGTTCATTGCGCCGGAGCGGCTGCGGGTGCCGGGGTTTCCGGAGATGCTGGCGCGGCGTAAGCCCTCGCTGGTGGCGGTGGACGAGGCGCACTGCATTTCCGGATGGGGGCATGATTTCCGGCCCGACTACCGGATGCTGGGCGATTCCCTGCCCCTGCTGCGTCCGGCTCCGGTGATTGCTCTGACGGCAACGGCGACTCCGGAGGTGCAGAAGGACATCGTGGCGCAGCTGGAACTGCGGGATCCAGCGCTGTACATCCACGGGTTCCGGCGGGAGAACCTGGCGGTGGAAGTGGTGGAGATGGGGAAACCGGAGCGCACGGAGTTCGTAGCGGGATTCCTGGACGCTGCGGCGACGCGGCCGGCGATCGTCTACGCTCCGTCGCGGAAGGCGGCGGATGAGCTGGCGATGCGGCTGGGAGCGCAGTTTCCGGCGGCTGCTTATCACGCGGGACTCGACGCAGCGACGCGAACGAAGGTCCAGCGGCAATTTCAGGAGGGCGCGCTGGAGGTGGTGGTAGCGACGATCGCCTTCGGTATGGGGATCGATAAGGCGAACATCCGCACGGTGATTCACATTGCGCTGTCCGGATCGATGGAGGCGTATTACCAGGAGATTGGACGGGCGGGGCGGGATGGCCTGATGTCGCGCGCGATCCTGCTGCACAGTTTTGCCGATCGGCGGATCCATGAGAGCTTCCTCGATCGCGACTATCCGGCGGTGGAGAATCTGGACAAAGTGGCGCGTGTGCTGACCGGGGAATTCCAGGAGGCGGATGCCGTGGCGGCGAAACTGGGCTTCGAACTGGATGCGGCCACCGTGGCGCGCGCGGTGGAGAAGTTGGCGGCGCAGGGGGCGGCGCAGTTCGACATGGAGGGGCGGGTGCGGGCCGGGAATACCTCCGGCTGGCGGTCCGGATACAAAGCACAGCAGGAGCATCGGCAGGCGCAACTGGACCACATGATCCGCTTCGCGGAGACGCCGCAGTGCAGGATGGCGGCGCTGGTACGGCATTTCGGGGATCGGGCGGGGGCGAGCCGCCCATGCGGGCACTGCGACTTCTGCGCACCGCAGGCGGCGGTGGCGCGGCAGTATCGGCACCCGAGCGCGGGCGAGGAGAGCGACCTGCGGGAGTTGCTGGCGACGCTGCGCGCGACACCTTCGACCAGCGCGGGGCGGCTGTTCGAGGCGTCGGAGGTGAGGGATCGCGGGGCCTTCGACCGGCTGCTGGAGGGGCTGGGGCGGGCGGGGCTGGTGACGCTGAGTTCGGAGAGGTGGGTGAATCCACTGGGGCGCGAGGTGACGTATCGGCGCGTGAATTTGACGGAGGAAGGGCGGTGGATCGGGGAGGGCGAGCCTCTGGGGGTGTTGCTGCCGGAGGCGGCCGAGGCGAGGGGTCCGCGACGGAAGGCAAAGACGGGGCGCGCGGGAGGGGATGGGAAAACGGCAGTGGCGTTCAGTGGCTCACAGGCGGAACTGGAGGCGAGGCTGCGGGATTGGCGCAAGGCGGAGGCGGCGCAAGCGGGAAAGCCGGCGTTCTTTGTGTTTTCGGATGCGATTCTGCGGGCGCTGGTGCTGGCGGCGCCGAGGACGCTTCCGCAGTTGCTGACGGTGAGCGGGATTGGACCGCTCAAGGCCGAGCGGTATGGGGCGGTGATCTGTGCGTTGTGCCGGGGGGAGGGGGTGGGGGGTGGCGGTTAGCGGGAGAATTTGAGCGAGAGGCGATGAAGGCCGCCCGACTGATTTTTCATGAGCTGTGAGGCGGCACCTGTAAAAAAAGGCGATCGAGGCGGTCGCGTTCCCACCTTGTTCGCCAACAACGGGCGATCAGGATGGGACACCCGGGGGATGGGGGCTCGGGGGGCGATTCCTGCTCACTAAATTGGTTCTCATCCGTCCATCGTTCTGCATTGTTGTCGCAACCCACGCCCTCAGGAGCTCCAATGCCTGCTGATGCGCTTCGGTTTTTGTCCCCAGCGCGGCCCTCCCCGGCCAAGCCTCGAATACAATCCACCCGTATGGGTGGTCCCGTCCGGGAGAACCTCCACGAGACCGATTTGATCCGCGAGGCGCAGGCGGGTTCGCGTACCGCCTTCGACGCGCTGGTTCGTCAATACGACCAGGCGGTGCTGCGTCTGGCGATGCACCTGACCGGGTCGGAACAGGACGCGCAGGACATCCAGCAGGAGGCGTTCCTGAAGGCGTACCGCTACCTGGGGAACTTCCGCTTCGAGTGCTCGTTCTACACGTGGATTTACCGGATTGTGACGAATCTGTGTCTCGATCACCTGCGGCGGCGCAAGTCGCGGCGGGAGGATCAGGCAGTGGTGATCGACTCGTCAGGCGAGGAGATGGATCTGCTGACGAATGTCTCGGACGATCGCGCCGGGGCCAATCCGGGCCGCGAGCTGGACCGGAAATATCTGGGACAGAGGATTCTGAGCGCGCTGGACGAGCTGACGCCGCGCGAGCGGATGGTCTTCGAACTGAAGCACTATCAGGGGCTGCGGCTGCGCACGATCGGGGAAATGCTGAACACGACGGAGGAGACGGCGAAGAACACGCTGTTCCGTGCGACGAAGAAGCTGCGGGCGAAGCTGGCGGAACTGCGGTAATGCGCAGGGAGTAGGGAGTAGGGAGTAGGGAGTAGGGAGTGAGTAGGGAGTAGGGAGTAGGGAGTAGGGAATTTCGTTAGGTTTTCAAAAATGACCGGACACGAATGATCCGGCTGGCACGTCAAAAACTTTGAGGCGAAGTGAGGCACGTACATGAATTGCGATCTGGCACAGGAAAACATTGTCCTGTCCGTTTATGGAGAGTTGCCCGACGACCGGGCGCATCAACTGGAACTGCATCTGGCGCAGTGCGAAGCGTGCCGCCAGGAGATGGAAGCTGTATCGGCGCTGCATAAGGCGCTGTCGGCAGGACCGCCGGCAGAGCCGTCCCCGAGCCTGCTGGCGCGGACTCGGTTGCGTCTGGATGAAGCGCTGGACGCGATGCCGCAGGCCGGCTTTTTTCGCCGTGTGAGTCAGCGCTTCCGCCGGGGCGTGGGCTCCCTGCAGGGAGCGCCGGTGATGGCGAGCCTGTTGCTGCTGGCGGGCGCGGCGGGTGGCGGATATGGCGGTTATCGAGTTGCCGAGCACAACCTTCAGGTCAGCCCGGCTGTGGCGCAGAATGCAGCGGCGACGATTCCGGTCATTGGGGACGTGGACGCCGCGCAGATCGCGGGGGTGAGCAGCATCACACTCGAACCCGGGTCAGAGAATGTGGAAGTACGGTTCGAGCGCATGATTCCGGAGACGGCGTTCGGCACCCTGGGCGATCCGCGAATTCGCCAGCTCCTGGTGCTGGCCGCGCGCAATTACGCGAGCTCCGCGGCGCATGACGATTCAGTGAATCTGCTGGCGCAGGAGTGCCAGGCGGGCCACGAATGCAACGGGGGGCCGGTGCGCAACGCGCTGATGGTGGCGCTGCGCTACGACCGGGATGCGCGGGTGCGGCAAAAGGCGCTGGAGGGGCTGGAATCGTACATCCCGGTGGATATGCGGGTGCGGGACGCAGTCCTCGAAGCCGTGCTGCACGATTCGAATGCCGATGTTCGCGCGGAGGCGATTGGACTGCTGGAGCCGGTGGATGCGGATTCGGCGGTGCGGGAGGTTCTGCAGACGGTGGCGAACCGGGATCAGGATCAGCACATTCGGACGGTATCGCGGCAGTATCTGCAACAAGTTTCACAGATTCAGTAAAGACAATTGGGCTGTTCCGTGCGTAACATGTTGGGGCAGCCGATCGTTGACCTGCGCAAAGCTCGTTCGTCAGAACACATAAGAGATGCGAGGCGCTGTATGCGTACCTTTTTGAGGCCGATTCTGAACTCTCTCCCGGTGGTTGCAGTGGCAGCCGCCGCACTCTCGCTGCCGCACGTGGTCCACGGGCAACAGAAACTGGTGGGGGGGGCTCTGCCTGGGCCGGACGCGGCGATGCTGTCGCCGTCCCAGGGCTATCTGGGCGTGGGAATGCACGACGTGGATACCGACCGGGCGCAGCAGCTGAAGCTAAAAGAGGCGCGCGGCGTCGAGGTGACGACGATTGATCATGACGCGCCGGCCGGCAAGGCGGGGCTGCGCCTGCACGATGTGATCCTGGGGATGAATGGGCAGACGATTGTGGGCCAGGCGCAGCTGACGCGGATGCTGCACGACACGCCGGCGGGGCACACGATTACGCTGCTGATCAGTCGCGACGGGCAACAGCAGACGGTAACGGTGCAACTGGCGGATCGGGCGACCATCGAGGCGGACGCGTGGTCGCAGCATATTCCGGTACCGGATCCGGAGAGCGATATTGCTCTGCCGGCGGGGACGGGGAACAGCTTCGGGAACGGGATTTTTTCCTCGCTGATCTCGAACCCGTTTTATACAGGCGTGGATCTGGACATGTTGGGGCCGCAGCTGGCCAACTTCTTTGGCGTGCATGACGGGCAGGGCCTGCTGGTGAAGCGTGTGGACGACAACAGTCCGGCAGCGGCGGCGGGCCTGCGCGCGGGGGATGTGATCACGAAGGTGAACGGGGAGAACGTGGCGACCACGAACCAGTGGGTCCACGATATTCACGCCAACCGGGGGAAGGCGATTCAGCTCACGGTGATTCGGGACAAGCACGAGGGCACGCTGAGCATGATGGCGGGCCGGCCGAAGAAGAGCTGAAGCGAGCTGGTCAGCTGAGACGCGGTCAGGTAAGAAGCGGTGAGGGATGAAGCGGTCAGCGAAAGGCCGTTGGCTCGTGTTCCGAAACAATAACGCCACATTCACTGCATGTCCGGCACCCGGAGAACGGATGCCAGAACCCAGGCGGGCGACAATCCACCGCGAAGTTCTGCTACACTGCGCGCGTGACCCGACGCGTTCCAGTTTCTGTTGTTTTCGCATTGTTATGCGGGATGAGCGCGTCTGCGGCGCAGGTGCCGTCGTTCCGGCGGCCTCCGATTCCTGAGTTTCAGCGGGCGACCTTTGTGGGAACGAGTCCCTGCTCGCCCGATCCGTACTACTCGAATTGCGAGCATCGCGGCGACCCACTCTACACGATTGTTCTGGACGGGCGGCCGTTTGTCGTGAAGCCTGGATTCAGCCTGCCGCTGATGACGATGGTCCATGTGCTGCTGACGCCGTGGGACCGGTCTTCGCTGTCGCTGCCGGGGGACAATGTGCTTGACCATTTGCCTCCGGGGACCGAGGTGCAGATTCGATTCCGGGATGGCGGGGTGGATGTGCGGGCGCTGGCGCAGTCGTCGAAGGGGCCGCGGTATCTGGCGTCGCATTATGGGTTCGCGCCTTCGCCGGAGGATGCGTCGGCGAACTGACGGCTGAGTTCTGCCGGGTGGGGCTTGTTGCCCATTGAGCCTCTGATAACCTCCTTTCGATTCAGCGGCGTCGATCGGGACGGAGCGGCTGTGTTTCAATAACAACAGTATGTCTTCGGCTCGCAAAATGACGGTTGGGCGGCGGATCAAAGCCGCGTCGCGCAAGGTGCGCGAAATTTCTCTGGTGGCGCACGCGCTGGCATCGACGCGCCATACGGTGATGGCGCAGATTGTGCCCATGCGGCGATGCAATCTGAGCTGCGCCTATTGCAATGAGTATGACGATGTGTCGAAGCCGGTGCCGGTGGACGAGATGATCCGGCGGATCGATCACCTGGCGCGGCTGGGGACGAGCATCATCACGATTTCAGGCGGCGAGCCGCTGCTGCATCCAGAGCTGGACCAGATCATCGCGCGCATCCGGCACCACGGGCGGATGGCGGGGATGATCACGAACGGCTATCTGCTGATGCCGGATCGCATTGAGCGGCTGAACCAGGCGGGGCTCGATCATCTGCAGATTTCGATCGATAACGTGCAGCCGGACGAGATTTCGAAGAAGAGCCTGAAGGTCCTGGACAAGAAGCTGGAGATGCTGTCGGAACACGCCGACTTTCACGTGAACATCAACTCCGTGGTGGGCGGAGGCATCAAGAATCCGGACGACGCGCTGACGATTGGGCGGCGGGCACTGGGGCTGGGGTTCACGTCGACGATCGGAATCATTCACGACGGGAGCGGGCAGCTGAAGCCGCTGGGCGATCACGAGCGCAAGGTTTGGTCGGAAATGCGCGGCTGGAAGAAGAAGAATTACTCGCGGTTCAACCACTTTCAGGTGAACATCGCGAACGGCGAGCCGAATGACTGGCGGTGCCGTGCGGGGTCGCGGTTTCTGTACATCTGTGAGAACGGGCTGGTGCACTATTGCTCGCAGCAGCGCGGGCATCCGGGGGTACCGCTGGCCGAGTACACGAAGGCGGATCTGAAGCGAGAGTTCGTGTCGGAGAAGGGCTGCGCACCGAACTGCACGGTGAGTTGCGTGCATCAGATTTCGTTCATCGATTACTGGCGCGCTCCGCAGCGGCCGACGACGCCCCCGGCGGCCAATGCCGAGGGGCTGGTGAAGATCCAGCTGTAGGAACAACTAAGAAGCGGCCAGCTAAAAACCGGTCGGCGGAAAGCCGTCGGGCTTTGAGTCCGATGTGGGCGCACCGCATCCAGCACTCCTTCCCCACTTACGAAAAATTTCGCCGACTGGAAAACGCCTCGGGGACTCAACCCCGATTCAATTTGGGTGGCCTGACTCGTTTTCGTGCCGCCGGCGAGGGATGACGCCTATGGGGCCAACGCTAAGAATTGCAGCACACTCACTTGTCGGACGCGCGGAGTATGCCAATCGTATGCAGCCATGTCGTGGCCAGATCGGGCCAGTGGGTGATGGGCAGGTCCGTCGGGCGCAGGCCGTAGCCGTGGCCGCCTTTGGTGTAGACGTGCAGCTCTGCGGGGACGCCGGCTTTCTTCAGCGCCATGAAGTACTGGATGACGTTTTCGACGTGGACCGGGTCGTCCTCGGCCTGGAGGAGGAAGGTGGGCGGGGTGGCGGCCGTTACCGGGATGTCGGGATTGAACTCGAAGTTTTTGTCGGCGATGGCGAGATAGCCGGGATAGATGATGAGTTCGAAGTCCGGCTTGCAGCTCTGGTCGTCGGCTGCGTCGATACGCGTGTAGAGGCGCTTCTCGTAATGCGTGCTCAGGGCGACGGAGAGATGGGCGCCGGCGGAAAATCCGAGGACGCCGATGCGATTGGGGTCGATGTTCCAGTCAGAGGCGTGCTCACGGGCGAGGCCCATGGCGCGTTGCGCGTCCTGCAGGGCCGCCGATGATTTGGGATAAGGGCCGGTGCCGGGCACGCGATATTTCACGAGCAGGCAATTCACGCCGATGGAGTTGAGCCAGTCGCAGACCTCGGTGCCTTCAAGGTCGATGGCGAGGATGGAATAGCCGCCGCCGGGAAAGACCATGACGGCAGCGCCGGTGTTGTGTGACTTCGGCGCGAGGTAGAGCGTGATGGTGGGTTCGGTTACGTTGCCGAGGCGCACGATGGGGCGACCGGCGATCAGCGGCAGTTGGGGAGTCGTGGTGTCGTGCTCGGGACCGGGCGGCGGGGAGGGCATGGAACGGAGTTCGGACGAAGCCGCGGTTGCGGTGACAGGAACGGGGGCGCCATGCGGCCAGAGGGTGATGGTGGCGTGCGAGGGTCCGGGGGGCCATCCGGACTGGGAGAGAGCGGCAGAGGTGAAGAGGAGGGAGAAGACAAGAGCAGGCAGAAGAGCGCGCATGGGCGAGGAAGTCCTCCGCGGCTATGGTAGTGCAGCGGGGATGCGGCCGGCGATGAAGCGGTCAGCGACGAAGGGGTCAGATGAAAGGCGGTCGGGGAAGGACGCTTAGCGGGAAGCCATTCGCGAAGGACGTTTGGCGAGAGCGGTGGTTGGCGATGCGCTGGTCTATTGGGGTTTGTCGAGGGGGTTGGGGCCCGGGTCGGTGGTGGTTGGCTGCTGTTGCTGCGGGCTGGAACTTTGCTGTCCTGAGCCGGGCGCGCTTTGCGTCTGCGTGGTTTTGTTTCCTTCGCCGCTCTGCGTTTGGGGCGAAGGGCTCTGGGCGGGCGTCTGGCCCGATCCCTGCGCGGGCGGCTGCTGCGCCGGAACGGTGGGGTGGTAGCCGGGATCGCCGGGGCGCTGCAAAGAGGGGGGCATCTTCACGGGCGCCATCACCGGGGTGGGATTGTCCTTGTCGGTGTCGGCGGGCAGTTCTTCGCCGGGCTTGCGGAGGGTGGGGGCCTGGCGGGGCGCATTCTCGGCGGAGCGATCGGCCTCGGTCTCATCGCCGAGTTTGATGCGATGCTCGTTGGCGGCCACCACCGGCCGAGTGCCCCAGTAGTCGCCCATCTCGTTCTGATTGCGGACGACGAGGGGCTCGCCGACTTTGGCGAGTTCAACGCGGGTGACGAAGTTGCCCTCGAAGCGGACGAACTCGACCGGCTGGGGGGCTTCGCCGTAGATCCAGATCTCGAATTGCTTTCCGTCCTCGCTGGTTTCGCGGACTTTGCGGAGCGGCTGGCCCTTGGCGTAGGTGACCATGTCGCGATTCATGCCGACCAGGACGCGATGCTGCTCGATGGCTTCGCGCAGAAAATCAGGCAGGGTTTCGGCGTAGGCTTCCGCGGGTGACTTCACACCGAAGTCGATCATGGGCTTGAGCAGGGCTTCGAGCTGCTCGCCGTTGAGATCGGGCACGCGCTCCTCGAACTCGAGAGTGAGTCGCGATCCGGTCATGGGCTGCCCGTCGTCAGCCGCCAGCGGTACTTCTGCCGCACCCATGCCGATCGAGATATGGCGCAGGATTCTGTGCTTATGCTGGAAGCCGCCGTTGAGATCCAGCTCGATGGTTTTGTCGTGGATTTTGATATCGGTGACGACCACGCGGTCGCCGGGTTTCGCCGAGATTCCTTTCTGGTGCAGCAAATCGACGTATTTGTCGCCGGTGGGATCCATGTGCCCGTTGGCGTGCAGGTCAAGGTTGGCGATGGGCAGGGGCCGCATGGCAAAGCCCTGCTCAGCCTGCATGAAGCGGATCAGTTCCTCGCGCCCCAGTTGGGTGATGGGCTGCCCAGGGTAGCGGACATGGGTGGGATTGAACTGGGTGTATTGCTTCTCGACGTGTTCCGGTTCTACGGTAAAAACCTGGGCGGGCGCAGAGGCAAAGTAAAGCAGAGGCAGCGCTGAGCACGCCGCCAGGAGAGAGGAGCCAGCGGTACGTCGTAACCCGAGCATAAGGCCGCCTTCTTCGCGTGGGAGCCGGACACCACAAGCATGGCCCTGTTTCGAGGAAAATTCAAGCGCGGGGGACGGGTCCATAGCCACTCTTCGGCCGCGGTAAAAATCCCTGCATAGCCTGTTTGAACCGTGGCTGCCGTTTTGTGTTGCCGGGGCCGGGGGTGTGGCGCGGATTGTCGTGCGATGGGGACGGGCTAGCGGGAGCCGTGTTCTTCTTCGACGATGTCGAGGGTATAGCGATGGTGATGCTTGACGCTGACGGCGCCCAGGATCGTTCTCATGGCGCGAGCCGTTCGACCTTCTTTGCCGATGACCTTGCCGACATCGGAGCGGGCGACGCGCAGGCGGAAGGCGCTGCTGTCACCGCGATCGTCTTCCTCGACGGTGACTTCGCTGGAAATGTCGACCAGGGCGCGCGCGATCTGGGTGATGAGGGCGCGCATATCGTCGGGACGCTCCGGCGTTGGCATGATTTTTTACGAGATCTCACAGTCGGTCGGCACATCTGCCCAAACAGTTAGGAAAAAGTAACGCAGAGGGGCCTGGGGATGATGTGACGGCGATCACAGCGGGCTGGGAGGGTTGCGTGTCAGGAATGGGCGAGGCGGATGAGGGCCCGGGGCGCGGAGGGATGGGCGGGGTCCGAGCCGCCGACGGCCTGGATGAAGTCTTCGGCGGGCATCGGCCGACCCAGCAGATATCCCTGGAGGGAGGTGCAGCCGAGCCGGGTCAGATACTCCTGCTGCTCGCGGGTTTCGACGCCTTCGGCGACAACATTCAGATTGAGAGTCCGGCCGAGAGCGACGATAGCAGCGATGATGGCGGCATCTTCCGTGTCGTGGGTGAGGTCCCGGACGAAGCCGCGGTCGATCTTCAGTTCGTTGGCGGGGAGTCGTTTGAGGTAGAGGAGGCTCGAGTAACCGGTTCCAAAATCGTCGATAGAAATGCCGACACCCATGTCGTGGAGCAGGCGGAGGATGGCGAGGCTGGCGTCGGCGTCGTGCATGGCGGTGGACTCGGTGATCTCGAGGGTGAGGTAACGGGACTCAAGGCCATAGCGTTCGAGGGACTCGCGCACCATCTCGATGAGTCTTGGGTGGTTGAACTGGAGGGCGGAAAGGTTGACGGAGATGGTCCAGCGGGTATTGCCGGCATCGCGCCAGGCGCGCATCTGGCGGCAGGCCTCGTTGAGGACCCAGTCACCGATCTGGAAGATGAGGCCGGTTTTCTCGGCGAGGGGAATGAAATCGCCGGGAGGCACCAGTCCACGGAGGGGATGGCGCCAGCGGAGGAGGGCCTCAGCGCCGGTCATGGTTCCATCCTGGGCGCTGTACTTGGGCTGATAGTAGAGCACGAGTTCGCCGCGATCGAGCGCCTGCTGCAGGTCCTGGACTAACTGCAGCTGCTTTTGTGCGTCGTCGCTCATGGACGATGCGAAGAAAGCGTAGCCGTTGTGACCGAGCTGCCGTGCGTGATTCATAGCGGTGTCGGCATTGCGGAGGAGATCGCCGGGGAGCGGGTCGTGTCCGTCGTAGAGGGCGATGCCGATGCTGACCGAGACGCGCAGTTCGTGGCCATGGATTGCGAGGGGTTCGCGGACGACGACGAGCAGTTTTTCGGCGAGCTGGACGGCGTCGCCGGCGGAGCAGCCGGCAGCGAGGACGATAAACTCGTCGCCGCCGAGGCGGGCCACGGTATCGCGCATGCGAATCGCATCGCGAATCCTGCGAGCGATCTCGATGAGGAGGCGGTCGCCGGTGGTATGGCCGTAGGCATCGTTGACCTGGCGGAAACCGTCGACGTCGATGGAGAAAACGGTCAGGCAATTCTGATCGCGGCGGGCGATCTGGATTTCCTGTTCGACACGGTCGGCAAGCAGGGTCCGATTCGGCAGACGGGTGAGCCCATCGTGCAGCGCGAGAAATTCAAGCTCCTCTTTGGCGCTGGCCAGACCCGAGGCAAGGATTGCGGTGCGCTCTTCCATGCGCAGGTCGAGGACGGAGATGGTGAGGGCAATGGAGAGCACGGCTCCGGCGAATACGGTGATCAGCAGGGCCAGCCAGTCGTTGGAAACGCCGGTCTGGGCCATAGCGCAGTGGGTGTTGAGGGGGAAGCGGGCGGCTGCCATGCCGGTGTAGTGCATGCCGGCAATGGCGAGGCCCATCAGCACGGCGGCTCCGGCGCGCAGGCGCTTCAGGTGCTTCTCTCCGCGGCGCAGACGAAAGGCCACCCAGAGGGCGGCGCCGGAAGCAACCACGGCGATCACGACGGAGAGCGAAAAGAGGAGGGGGTCGTAACGGATGGCCGGCTTCATCTGCATGGCGGCCATGCCGGTGTAGTGCATGGAGGCGACACCGGCGCCCATGATGCCCGCACCGATGAGCAGGTGAGGCCAGGTGAGACGGTTCTGGCAGACGATCCAGAGCGCGAACAGAGACGAAGTGATGGCAATGAGCAGGGAGAGGAGGGTGATAGAAGGGTCGTAGGCCATGGGGATGGGCAGCCTGAAGGCAAGCATCCCGATGAAATGCATCGACCAGATGCCGACGCCCATGGCGACGGAGCCGCCGGCCAGCCACCAGGGGGCAGAGCGGCCTTTGGCAGCGGCCACTCGACCCGCAAGGTCAAGTGCGGTGTAGGAGGCCAGCATGGCCATCAGCAGGGACAGCGCAACGAGCCCGGCATCATAGCGACCGGTTAACATCAAGAGCCCTCTTGAGGAGACATTGGTTTTGAAGTTGCGGGCCCGAAGATCCGGTTTCGCACGTCCTGCTCCTCAATGACCGGCCTGCCCCGCGACGTGCCGCGGTTACCGGATTGGATACGTGTAGATCGTCAGCGTAACAGTACCTGTGTCCCATCCGTGTTCCCACTTCCGGGGCATTACCAGCGGTCATTCTGGGCACTACGGGTGGGGCATTCGGATTTTGTGGGAGGTGCAAGGCGGCGGGGCAATTTGCGTCCCAAGGCCGTTTAACCCTACAGTTCTTGCCATGAATCCGACCGACCGGCGCACCTTCCTCAGGCGGACCGCCACGCTCGCGGGTGCCTTCTCCGTTAACAGCCTTTTTCGTCAGGCGCATGCAGCGGACTTCTCTGCGGCGGCGCACAGGGTTCGCGACCTCGCGCCCGCCGAGGTCGCCCAGAACGAGGACTACTGGTCTGTGATCCAGCGCGCGTATTCAGTGAACCCGGACATCGTGAACCTGAATAACGGCGGTGTTTCGCCCGCGCCCATCGTGGTGCAGGAGGCGGTGGAGCGCTACAACCAGCTTTCCAACGAAGGCCCCTCCTATTACATGTGGCAAATTCTGGATCAGGGCCGGGAGCCACTGCGCGAGAAACTGGCGGCGCTGGCCGGGGCCAAGCCGGGGGAGATCGCGATCGACCGCAACTCCACCGAAGCGCTGAACACAATTATCTATGGGCTGCCGCTGAAGGGGGGCGATGAAGTGATCGGCACGAAGCAGGACTACCCGCACATGATCGAGGCGTACCGCCAACGCGCCGAGCGCGACGGCATCGTCTATAAGCAACTCTCGTTCGACCTACCCATCGAAGACGACGAGGCGATCGTCCGCGCCTACGAGCAGGCGATCACGCCGAAGACGCGGCTGATCCACGTGACGCACATGATCAACTGGGTGGGGCAGACGATGCCTGTGGCGAAGATTTCCGATATGGCGCACAGCCATAACATCGAGGTGCTGGCGGATGGCGCGCACTCTTTCGGGCTGATCGACTTCAAAATCCCGGATCTCCACTGCGACTACTTCGGCACCAGCCTGCACAAGTTTCTGTCGGCGCCGATTGGGACGGGGATGATGTGGGTGCGCGAAGATCACATCGAGAAGCTGTGGCCGCTCACCTGTAATGCCATGCCCCATTCGGCGGACATTCGCAAGTTCGAAGATCTGGGCACGCGGAGCTTTCCTCTGGAGCAGGGGATCGGCGAGGCAATTAATTTCCACGAGGGCATCGGTTCGGCGCGCAAGCAGCAGCGGATCTTCTATCTGAAGAACTACTGGTCGACGCGGGTGCAATCGATACCGAAGGTGAAGCTGCATACTTCACTGCGGCCGGAATACTCGTGCGCGATCGGGGGGGTATCGATCGACGGCATGACACCACAGCAGGTGGCGGGCGGGCTGTTCGAGAAATACAAGATCCACACGGTGGGCATCGTGTGGGAGAACATCAGCTGCGTGCGGGTGACACCGCATGTGTACACGCGCACTGCCGATCTGGATTTGCTGGTCAAGGGGATTGGGGAGCTGGCGCGTGCCTGAAGGCGACTTTTGGCGAAGAGCGATTCGCTAAGGGCGGTTCGCGAGGAGCGATTAGCGAGAGGCGGTTCGCGAATCGCTCTTCGTTTCGGAGCCAGGGTTTTGCCACCGCTCGCCGCTTGCCTTCGGTACTCTGTTCTTTCAGTCTTTACCTTGTTCCGATGCCTCGACCTCTGGCCATCACCGTCCTCAGCTGGATCTATATCGCGGTTGGCGCCGCCGGCCTTGTCGTTCACGGGCGCACGGCGATT
This sequence comes from uncultured Acidobacteriaceae bacterium, assembly GCA_963796895.1. Classification (GTDB taxonomy): domain Bacteria; phylum Acidobacteriota; class Terriglobia; order Terriglobales; family Acidobacteriaceae; genus Palsa-343. The sequence goes on along the minus strand of CAWCNN010000003.1, from coordinate 2,090,709 downwards.
CAATCGTGGCACGCGGAAGATCCCTGGATTCTCCTGACCGAACTGCTGGCGGTCGTGGCCGGCGTGTTCATGCTGCGCGGGGCGAACTGGGCGCGGTGGCTCGCGTTTCTGTGGATGGCGTTTCATGTGGTTGTGGCGTGGCTGAACGGGCCGAGCGAAGCACTGTTCCACGCCATCATTTTTGCCGGCATCGCGGTTCTGCTGTTCCGCGCCGAGGCTCGTGCGTTCTTCCGCACTCGCCCCGGGGAGGGAGGCTGACCGGTGACCGTCGTCCAGCCCTTTGCAGATACCTCGGGAGCCGAGCCGGTGCGCGGCTTTCTGCACACGCCGGAGGGGGCGGCCTCGGGGGCGAGCGCGCTCGTGCTGACGCACTCTGCTGGAGCGAACTGCCAGGCGCCGCTGCTGGTCGCGATTGCGGAGAGCTTTAGCGGGGCCGGGTTCACGGTTCTTCGCTGCGATCTTCCGTTCCGCCAGGAGCGTCCTACGGGGCCGCCGCTGCGGACGGCGACGCGGGATCAGGCGGGTCTGCGGGCTGCGGTGGATGCGCTGCGGCGGCAGGGGCCGTTTGCGGGAGTGTATCTCGGGGGGCATTCATACGGGGGTCGGATGGCGTCGATGCTGGCGGCGGGGTCGCCAGGCCTTGTGGATGCGCTGCTGTTACTGTCGTATCCACTGCATCCGCCGCGGAAGCCGGAGCAGATGCGGACCGGGCACTTCGCCGATCTGCGGACGCCGGCGCTGTTCGTGTCGGGGGTGCGGGACGGGTTTGGGACCATCGCGGAGCTTGAGTCGGCGATCGCGGCGATTCCGGCACGTATACGGCTGCAGGCGGTTCCCTCGGCCGGCCACGAACTGATCAACAAGGGCAACCGCGAGGGACTGCCAGGACTGGTCGTGGAGTCGTTCGTGTCGTTTGTTCAGGCGCTCTCGTGCTAGTACCGAGACCGCCTGAAGTTTTCCGGGCCTAAAGGCCGTAGATTTTCGAGTTGCTTATCCCCCAGCCTGAAGGATGGGCTTCTACCGTCGTCCCGCTCGCGCGGGACCGCTTCGCGAAAGTCTCACATTGATGCGGTCTGAGCACTAGTTCACCCGCAGTTTGGCGGGAACTTCAGCTTCCGGCAGGATGGAGTTGGCGGAGTTTCGGCTGAAGTCCATCAGCATCTGGACGCCTTCATAATCGGTCATGATCTGGATCATCTGCTTTTCCAGGTCGAGGACGGTCTCCTCAGCGTCAAAGAGCATGCCGCGAATCCTGGCGGTGTCCAGATGACCGAGGGCTCGTTCAATTTCCAGCAACTGGTTGATGAGGCGTGCGGTATTCATCGGGGTGGGCTCCTTACCGCGAGATTTCCGGTAGTGTGACGTCTCGGGCGACCTGTGGCTGTGATATCGATCACGCGGCGAGGCCGGGGGCGAGTGCCCGCGGCAGGATCGAATCACGGCTAAAGGGTGAGATGCGGGAGCTCAGGGGTGGTCGGTTGCGGAATGGGTTTCGGCGCGACCCGGCGCGATCACCGCAGCGCACATCGCCTGGCCCGGGGAGGGGAATCCCCAAAAGCAAGACGGTACTACTGGACGACCTGGGTTTCCTGGTTTGCCTGAGCGAGCACCGGGGAACGGGCGGAGACTTGTCCCTGCTCCTCGATGATCTCCAGTGAATAGTGGTGGTGGTATTTCATGCTGCAGGCGGCCAGAATCGTGCGGATCGACCGCGCCGTTCGCCCCTGCTTACCAATCACCTTACCCGTATCTTCAGGAGCCACGCGAAGGCGAAGAACCGAACCGGTTTCCTTTTCGACAACTTCGAGATGGACTTCCTCGGAGACGTCGACCAACGCTCTCGCAATCTGGAAAACAAGAGCCCGCATTTCTTCTGTTTCTTTTGTCATCTGCATACACCACCGCCGCAAATCCGGAGCCCTGAAATCGGGGCGGGAACAGGCAGAGAAACCAGGCACACGGCAACCGCCGTCACAGGGATCCTCCGCGGAGCAAAAAGCCGCTTTCAGATAGCCGTTAGACAGAATATCCGCCCCGAACGGCAGTTACGCAAGAGGGTAATTGAAGGCGCAACGGGGCGTTCGGGGACATGGGGGCGAGGAAGGTACCGGAATGGGACATCCGGCACCCCGTCGACGCCTAGCGGGAGGCGGGGCTTGCCGTTTTCGCGGATTTCCGGATGGGGCTTTTGCGGGACGACGCGTTTTGGGGCCGGGCGGCTTTCTCCCCCAGGCTGGCCTGGGCGTCGGTCAGGCGGTCGCCCAACACGTGGAGGCGGAGGAAGTTGGTCGAACCGGAGCGGGTGCGGGTTCCGGCCACGATGCCGAGGATCTCCTTGGGCCGGACGAAGCCGCCCTTCTCGAGAACGGACTCGGCGTGATCGACCATCTGCTCGGCGGTTTGGAGTTTGGGACATTTGATGGGATGAACACCCCATAGCATGGACATGCGGTGGATGACCGAATCGATACTGGAGAGGGCGTAGATCGGGGGCTTGGGGCGGTACTTGGAGAGCTGACGGGCGGTGGCGCCGGACTCGGTGAAGACGGCGATGGCGCTCACATCGAGATCCTCGGCAGCGTGGGCGGCGGATTCGCAAATGGTCTCGGCGATGGAGAGCCGGACGCGGTTGTTATGGTGCGTCTCATACGAGGTGGTATCGCGGAGGTTGGCCTCGGTTTCGCTGACGATTTTGGCCATCATGCGGACGGCTTCGACGGGATATTTGCCGGCAGCGGTCTCGGCGGAGAGCATGACGGCGTCGGTGCCGTCATAGATGGCATTGGCGACGTCGCTGGCTTCGGCGCGGGTGGGGCGCGGGTTCTCGATCATCGACTCCAGCATCTGGGTGGCGGTAATGACCGGCTTGCGGTGCTCGGCGGCACGGCGGATGACGTGCTTCTGGATGGCGGGAACTTTCTCGGGCGGCATTTCGACGCCGAGGTCGCCGCGGGCGACCATAACGCCGTCGGCATTTTCGAGGATGGCTTCGAGGTTCTCAATGGCCTGCGGTTTTTCGAGCTTGGCGATGATCCAGGTTTCGAGGCCGAGCGCGGCGACGCGGAACTTCACGTGGCGGACGTCTTCGGCGGTGCGGACGAAGGAGACGGCGATGGCGTCGACGCCGTGCTTCATGGCGAATTCGAGGTCCTCCTCATCCTTGTCGGTGAGGGAGGGGACGCGGACGGGAATGCCGGGTAGGTTGATGCCTTTGTGCTCGCCGAGCATGCCGCCGTTGATGACTTCGCACTCGACCTCTTCACCGGGAATCTCAAGGACGCGCAACTCGATGAGTCCGTCAGAAAGCAAAATGCGTGCGCCGGGCTCGAGGTTTTCCGCGAGCGTGGGGAAGGTGGTAGCGATGACCGTGGAGGTGCCGAGGATGTCGCGCGGGGTGATGGTGAGGCGCTGGCCGGCCTTGAGCTGGACGGGAATACGGTTTTTGAGGCGGCCGGTGCGAATTTTGGGGCCCTGGAGATCGCCGAGGATACAGACGTTCCTGCGTTCCTCGCGGGCGACCTTGCGGACCATCTCGATGAGCTTGAGCTTTTCCGGCAGCGTGCCGTGGGAGAAATTGAGGCGTGCGACGTCGAGGCCGGCGCGAATCAGCTCGCGAAAGATGGTTTCGTTCGACGAAGCCGGTCCGAGTGTGGCGACGATTTTGGCGCGGCGCAGGCTGTCACTGGCGACGGCTGTCCCTGACTGCGAAAAGTTCATCCAACCCCCAACGAAATTTGGTCTGACGGCGCGGTTCCGGGAAACAGCGCCTGAGTTTGGTACGGGTCCCGAACCGATTTTACCGTGCGGCGGCGGATCGGGCGGCGTGAGGGGGCAGGATCGATGGACCGGAAGAGGGTTGAGGCTCGAGCAGAGCGGGTTCGTCGGAGGTTTCTTCGTCAGTCACAGGCTGGGGGCGGAGGTTGGGGAAGGGGAAGATTTGCGCGTTGAATTCTGCGCCGATGAGGACGGCGAAAGAGGTCATATAGAGCCAGACGAGGGTAGCGATGCCGGCGCTGAGTGAGCCATAGACGATCGAGTAATCGGCAAAGCGCGTGACGTACCAGCCATAGAGCAGGGTGACGAGGAACCAGGAGAGGGTGGCGATGGCGGCTCCGGGCATGGTCTCGCGCCAGCGGCCGCGGATAAAGGCCATCTTGCCGCCGCGCTGAGGATGTTTATGGCGGGGGACGCCGAAGTGGTAGATGAGCATCAGGGAGATGGCGCTGGCCAGCAGGGCGATGCCCCATCGAACCAGGCGGAAGAACAGGATGACGTAGAGCTGAAGGCCGTGGTCGGAATTCTGGATGGTCCACTTCTCGATGAAGTGACCGAAGGTGAGGACGGCGGTGGCGGCAGCCATGGGGAGAATGGTGCCGGGAACGAGAACTGCCGCGGCGAGACGCTCCTGCCAGAAACCCCACACCCCACGGGGAAGGCGGTAGGCGCGGCGGAAGCCGTCCATGAGGGTAAGCAGGACGCCCATGGCAGCGAAGACGCTGACGAAGGCACAACTCCAGACGATGCGGAGGGAGCGGGTGTGGTAGTTGATGAAGTAATTCTGGACCAGCAACATGGTGTCCGGAGGAAGGACCTGCTGCAACGAAGCGCGCAACACACCGCGGATGTTGTCGCCGGAGGGCATAACAGCAAAGAGTGTGGTGACGACAACCAGGGCGGGAAAGATGCTGAGCATCGCGGAATACGCTGCGGCCTTGGCCATGGAGAAGACGCTATGGCCGAAGGCTGCCCAGACGGCTCTGCGAAGATGGGCGAGCAGGCGCAGCATACGCAATTCAGTTTAACTGTGCGCTTGCGCCGGGGTATATCAAAACGGTAATCAGCAAACGGTAATCGTCAACAGGCGTTAACGGGCGATTACTCGCCGGTTCTGCTGCCCGGGCTTCTCGCGACGGAACGCCGCGGCTTCCACTTTTCGAGGAATGCGGTCACGGATTCGGGGCTCATCTGCTTCATCTTCTCGAACTCGCGGTTCCTGGTGCTGTAGAGCAGGCGACCGTGCGCGTCGAGTACAGCGAGCGCGGGGACGCCAAGTTTGAGGGGAATTTCGTACTTTCTGGCAAGGTCGAGGTTCTTGTCATATCGACCGATGTCGACTTCGACCAACACGTAGTTCGCGTTGAGCAGCGCATCGTTGGGGGCGCGATGGAAGTAGATGGCGAGCACCTGGCAGTCTCCGCACCAGTTTCCGCCGAAGTCCAGGAGGACACGCTTGTGCTCGCGGGCGGCGGTCTGGAGGGCTTTGCGAATGTCGGCGTGGGCGTCGGCGTTCTCGTTGAAGATGCGGCGCGGCAGGAACTGCGCGAAGGAGGGCGTGGCGCAAACGGCTAGAAGGAGAGCAAGAACGAATCGCTGGACTTTGAGGGTCATGATGGGTCTGGTGGGGGGGCGCTCACCCGGGTATAAGGATGCCACAGGGGGCTTGAAGGGTGCGGGAATCGGCTGGGTAATCTGAATCTCCACAATTCGGGATTGGGTTAGCCTAGGTTCACGAAGGTCTGTAGAAGAGCGAGCCAAAACAGGAGAACCCAATGTCTACGACGCCGCCGGCGATTCCACCCGATGACCTCGCACGCGAACTCGCGCTTTCACAGGCCGACCACCTGGTCCATATCGGCCTGGTGGGAGATACCTACACGATCACGGTGACCGGCGAGCAGACGGACGGACACTTTTGTGTGGTGGATATGCACATCCCACCCGGGGGCGGACCCCCGCCCCATCGGCATGACTTTGAGGAAACGTTCATCCTGCTCGAAGGCGAGATGGAGGCTGTGTTCCGCAGCAGGAAGATGACAGTGCGCGCAGGCGAGACCCTGAATATTCCAGCGAACGCACCCCACCAGTTTCATAATGCTTCCAGTGTGCCGGTACGGATGCTGTGTATTTGTTCTCCAGCGGGACAGGAGAAGTTCTTTATGGAGGTTGGGGTACGGGTTGCCACGCGTACGACGCCTCCGCCCAGGCTGACGGAGCAGGAGCAGGCGGCGTTTATTGAGAAAGTGGTTTCGCTGGCGCCGAAATATCGTACGGAGTTACTGCGGGAGGCTTAACGGCCGCGGAGTGTGAGGTGGTCAGACGAGGGGACGCTGGGCGATTTGCTCGAGCACTTTGAGCGGAGAGATTTCCGGCCGCACCATCGCGTCGGGACGGACGAGGAAGGTCTGCTCCAGGGCGTACTGGCCGGCGAGGACGGCGTGCGGCACGGTGTCGGTATAGACCATCCACGAGGAGGCTGGGGGGAACTGGAAGGGATACTTCGGGCAATCCGACTGGAAGCGCGGATTCGCCTTGAGGAAGTTATGGAAGCGGATCATGAAGTCGTCGTAGGGGGAGCGCTTCAGCGAAGGAATGGCGGCGCCGAGGCCGAGTGCGCGGCCTGTGGCCTTGCTCATCCGCGAGAACGCGGAATCCGGATGGGGTGCGATATCGTGCGGGGCAAACTGGCGCACGGTGGCTGCAAACGGATCGCTGACGATCCAGTCGCGGGTGCGGGTGGGATTGATGTTGTTAAAGAAGCGCAGAATGCGGGCGCCATAGGTGGGGCGCGTGGGGAAGGCGTCGGTGTGGAGGAGGTCGTTGCGGCGGCGCAGGGGCAGATCGCGATTCTGCTCTTCCTGGGGGCGGAAGCTGGCGTAGTCGAGCTTCCAGTGCTGCTGGTAGGGGGAGAGGAATCCGGCGAGAAACTGTACCACGGAGGTGGAGTAGGCGCGCATGATCTGCTGCAGGCGGGCGACCGCCGCGGGATCGGCGGTTTTTGTGTCGACGCCGCTGAGGCGATCGATGTTCGGCTTGTACGCGATGTTCTTGTGGAGAGAACTGTCGGTCTGCTGCTGGCCGAGTAAGAAACCGGCGTCCTCCGCGGTGAGCGGGACCGGCGTCTGGGGGAAGTAGAGGATGTCCCCGGCTTCGAGCTGCGCGCAAAAGGTGCGCGATTCTTCCGGGGTCGGCGCAAGCGATCCAGCTGGGATGGTAACGACAGCCATTAATGGGTTCCGGAGAGTCTGCGCCGCAACCAGGTGCCGGTGAAGAAAACCAGCGCGGCTGCCAGCACCACCAGTCCGATGGGGAAGGCGATGTAGAGGTAGCTGTCGGCGTAGTTGACGTGGTTGTGGCCGATGAGGTTCCAGCAGAGCAGGCCGATGATGGCGAGGAAGCAGGTTCCGAAGAAGGCGAGGAACCCGGAGGCCAGGGAGAGGAGCAATGCGGAGAACAAGCCGAAATCGCCCAGAGGGATGCCGAGGAGTCGTGCGGGCTGGGTTGCGGCGGTCATGATTTCGCCTCCGCAAAGACGGTTGCAGCGGGGGATGAAATTAGGTATTTCAGGAGCACGCCACTAGAATACAGACTTATGGCTGGAACCGCGCAAATCCCCTTGTACAGCGCCGCCAAGGTGGCTCAGGAGGCCCAGGTACGGGAGGCGGGCAACGGCATGTGCTGGGCCACATTCGGCGAACTGCGAGCCGGATCCGACGAATTGGAGCGTATCGTGCAGGCGGTGCCCGCGGTGATTGCGGCTGCGCTGCGGCAGCGGGCGTGGTACTTTGTTCCGCTGGCCATCGGCGAGAACGACGACACGGTGGTGGCGCCGGATTACACGGTGGACCTGGGCGATCGCGCGATCTGCCATCGCAACGTTCGCTTCGGTGGATCGGAGTGCATCTTCATCTCTACGCGGCTGATGCAGGACCGCTTCGCACTGGCTTTCGAATTCCTGATCAACGTCAGCCATCACTTCGTGGACGTTGTCGGTGTGCCGCAGAGCTTCGCCGAACTCGCGTGGTCGCAGGCGACGAATGACGTCCGCGGGGAAACCAGCCACGACGCCTGGGAGAGCCGGAGGCGTGCGCTCGACCGGACTCACGGCAGCGAAGTGGATGAGCGGGCGAAGTCGAGTTATCTGGAGTCGACCTTCTCCGATGCGCTGGCGGTTTACATGCTGTCGCTCACGGTGGATTTCGACTATGCCGATCTGCGGGAGCGCGAGTATCCGCTGCTGGCGGCGCCGGCTTTGGCGGAACGGCTGCGGCATGTGGCGGAGATGTTCCCGCCGAATGCGGGATACGAGTTTGAGATCCGATATCGGCGGCGGGGATAGGCAAAGCTCGCCTGTAATACAAGGTTCAATTTTGTAATACAATGTTTCCATGAAAGCGACGGTACAGGCGCGACTCGATGAGGAGTCTCAGGCTGCTTTGAAGCAGTTGACGCGGCAGCTGGGCTGGAGCCCATCGCGTGTGGTTCGCGAGGGGTTGCGCTTAATGGCAGAGCAGCACGGCGGTGGTCGGAGAATAAGAAGAAAGATCGTTGGCCTCGGGCAATTTGCAGGAGGTCCAGCGGACCTTGCCACGAATAAGAAATATCTGGACGATCTGGGCCAGTGAAGCCGGTCCTTCTGGATACAGGTGTTGTGGTCGCGCTGCTGCAACGAGAATCGGTACGACATGCGGAATGTGCCCGAACGGTATCCAGTCTGCAACGTCCCATCGTTACCTGTGAAGCGGTAATCGCCGAAGCCTGTCATCTCCTGAGACGGTTCCCGGGCGCTGCGGAAGCGGTCATGACGAATCTGGAGCACGGTGAGTTCGAAATCCCGTTCGCTTTGTCGCAGGCGAACTCAGAAGTCCGCACCATCATGCGCAAATATCGCGACGTTCCAGCCAGTTTCGCCGATGCCTGCCTGATCCACATGGCCGACGAACTCGATACCGGGGATATTCTCACTCTCGACAGCGATTTCCTGACGTACCGCTGGCATAAAAACAAACCATTTGAATTGCTGATCCCGTTGAGGGGCTGATCCCATGCGCTCCCGCAAGCCAGCCGCGCCGCTCGCCGAGAACGAGCTCTTCGATTATGCGGTGAGGCTGCTGGGCCAGCAGATGCGGACCGTGGCCGAAGTGAAGAGGCTGCTGCGCCGACGCGTGGAGCCAGGTGAAGCGGGCGAGGCGAAGGTCAATGCCGTCGTCGCGCGGCTCGTCGAACGCAAGTATCTGAACGACGTGGCCTACGCGCAGGACTATACGAAGCTCCGCCAGGAAAACGCCAGCTTTGGCAAGCGGCGCGTGCAGCAGGACCTGATGCGCAAAGGCGTCCAGGCAACGGTGATTGGGGCGACGCTCGATGTGGCTTATGAAGATGTCAACGAGGAAGAGCTGGCGCGGCGGCACCTTGAGCGCAAGCGGGTGAAGAAGCCGGCGAGCCAGAAGGAAGCGGCGCGGGTGGCGCGGATGCTGATGCGGGCCGGCTTTGGATCGAGTGTGATCTTCAGCATCCTGCGCAAGTGGGACGTGGAGGAAGAGACGCTCGCGCAGCTGGAGACGGCGGGCGACGAGCCGGGTCCGGGCAGCGAATAATGAGGTTCATCGGATGCGAGGCCGAGCGATTCGCACCGTAATACAGCCCCACACCGTTTAGATTCTTTTCATGCCGATTTTTGCCCTGGTCAGCACGCTGGTCTGCCTGGCTGCGGCCTTCAGCCTGATCAGCCGGCGGGTGCTGCGCCTGCCGATCACGGTGGGAGTGATGCTGCAATCGCTGGCGATGTCGCTGATCGTCGCGGTGGTGGGGCGCGCTGTCCCTGGGCTGCACGATCGAGTAGCGGACGAAGTGGGGCGCATCGACTTCTCCGCTGTGGTGCTGCACGGCATGCTGGCGTTTCTGCTGTTCGCCGGGGCATTGAAACTGGATCTGAAGGAACTGTCCAAACAGAAAGCCTCGGTGGGCGCGCTGGCGGTATTCGGGACGCTGCTCTCGACGGGGATTGTCGCTGTCCTGCTGAAGGGCATCCTCACCGTCACCGGATTCCACGCCACGTGGGTGACGTGCCTGCTGTTCGGCGCGCTTATTTCGCCGACCGATCCGATCGCCGTGCTCGAGTTGCTGCGGCGGGTTGAGGCACCGGCCAGCCTGGAGGCACAGCTGACGGGCGAGTCGCTGTTCAACGACGGCGTGGGCGCGGTTGTGTTCCTGACGCTGCTCTCATCCTTCGGCGCCGGCGGGCGGCCGTCGATCGCGAGCTTCACCTGGCTGCTGCTGATCCAGGCCGGGGGCGGCGTGCTGCTGGGACTTGGGCTCGGCTACGTCGCCTATCGTCTGGTGCGCACCGTGGACAGCTATCGGGTGGAAGTGCTGCTGACGCTGGCGCTGGCGATGGGTGGATATGCCCTCGCCGATGCGCTGCATCTTTCCGCGCCACTGGAGGCAGTGGCCGCGGGCCTGATCGTCGGGGGCCGCGCGCGTCACCTGGGCATGTCAGAGGAGACGCGCGGTCACGTCGACGACTTCTGGGAGCTGATCGACGCGTTCATGAACGTGATTCTGTTTCTGCTGCTCGGTTTCGAGATGCTGGCCATGCCGTGGAACGTGGAGTACATCTATGCGGGTTTGCTGGCGATTCCGGTGGTGCTGGGGGCGCGATGGCTGAGCGTAGGGGCGTCGCTGGGGATCGTTCGATTTTTCCACCAGCCGGTGCGGGGCGCCATCAGCGTGCTGACGTGGGGCGGACTGCGGGGCGCACTCGCGGTAGCGCTGGCATTGTCGATTCCGCTGGGCCGCCCGCACGATCGGCTGCTGGCGATCACCTACATTGTGGTGATCTTTTCGATCGTGGTGCAGGGGCTGACGATGAGCACGCTGCTGCACCGGCTGGGCCTGGGGCGCGCGCATCCGGTGGAGGTGCCCTGAAGCCGGCGTTGTCGTGATATTCTTCAGCGTTCTGTATGACGGATCGCACCCATCCCATTCGCGTGCTGGTGGCCAAGCCGGGCCTCGACGGGCACGACCGCGGCGCCAAGGTGATTGCGCGCGCGCTGCGCGATGCCGGTATGGAGGTCATCTACACCGGTTTGCGCCAGACGCCGGAGATGATCGTGAACGCCGCGATTCAGGAAGACGTGGACTGCGTGGGCCTGAGCATTCTGTCGGGCGCGCACAATGCCATCGTTCCGCGCGTAACGGCGATGCTGCGCGAGCAGGGGGCGGGCGACACGCTGGTGGTGCTGGGCGGCACGATTCCGGAACAGGACATTGCGACGCTGAAGGAGAGCGGGGTGTCGGCGGTGTTTGGTCCGGGAACCTCGCTGGAGTCGGTGGTGACGTTCATTCGGGAAAATGTGAAGGCGAAGGGCGTGAGCGTTTGGGGCTGCGACCGGAGCGATCGTGACCGTTGAATATGCTCTGACGAGAGCGGAGATCGTTCGGGCCTTTCTTAAGAGCCTGGCCATTTCGTCGAAGCTGAGAACGACGATGTTGATGTATGCAGCGGTCGTAGCAGCCGGTGTTTTGGCCCTGAGGGTCGTTGCGTCGGGCTCCCTAAGCCTGAGGGATCCTGTCATTGCACTCCTGTACGGGATGGGTTTGCTGATTCTGCTCCCTGTCGGGCTGTTCGTTCGCGGCAAGACAGCCAGGCGGCTGCTCATTACATCGCCTGAAGGAATTTACACGGAGATCGGAAAGATCAAGGCTCAGGTTAGCTGGCGCCAGGTTAAGGACGTTGCGGAGGGAGACACGCACGTACTGATTGCTCGGCCGAATGGGAACTCTTTCGTTGTACCGGATCGAGCGTTTTCGAGCCCGGAGAGTCGGCGGCAGTTCGTCGTAGAAATCCGGAATTGGATGGACGCTCAACGAGCCGACAGCGCAGTTTGAAAATGGCGATCGTGTTCCCTAGGCTGACGGATCGAGACGCATCGCGCACAGCAAGCGGTAGGCTTCGTTGATGGCGGCCATGCGATCGCTGGCGTGCTTTTCGCTCGCCGTGCCGGTGTGTTCGAGCCGGTCGGGGTGGTAGCGGCTGGCCATCTTGCGGTAGGCGGCTTTGACCTGCTCGCGCGTGCTCGTCGCAGCGACTCCCAGGAGTTGGCAGGCACTATAGACGGTGAGAGGGCCGGTCGCGACGAGTTCGGTTGCGGGCTCCTGCCATGCGCGTGCGACGGGGGAATCCGGCGCTGATGGAGCGGAATCTGCTGCGGCATCGAGAGAAGCTATGGGAGCGGGCGGTTCGATGTTGAAGAAGGGTAGATACGTATAGGAGAAGCTGGAAAATCCTGCCGGGGGTGCGGCGTCGTGGTACTTCGGTTCGGGGTGGCGGCGGAGGTAATTCTCTGAGGCTGCAGTGACGCCGAAGGTCCAACTCTCGACAAAGAACATGGGATCCGGCTCCGCAGCTTTACCCAGGAAGGGTTCAACCTGGGCCAGCAGTGGATCGCCGGTGGCTGTCTCATTCCAGAGCGCCGCGGAACCGGAGCGCTCGGCGTCCTGAACGCGTGCGCGGAAAGCCTCATCGATCGGGAACGGAGGATGCACGCCTGTCTTATCGGCAGGAGGGGAGACTTGTTCCAGTCGAGGCGGCCGCGTGGCCGACTGCGTGCGTCAGCGCAACGGTCAGCCGCGGTTGCGCCAGCCGGCGGCCATGCGCTCTTTGAGGATGCAATGATCCTGGACGACTTTGATCCCGGCGGCCTCGGCCCAGGAGACCGCCTCGTCGTGCACGACGCCTTCCTGCAGCCAGAGGCGAGGAATCTTCAGCCGGATGACATCCCTGACGATCTCGGGCACATATTCGAGCGCGCGAAAGACGTTGACGAGGTCGATCTCCGGGTGGGCGGCGACGGCGTCGTCGAGTATCGGATAGGCCTTTTCGCCGAGCGACTCCTGGATCTGGGGATTGACCGGGATGATGCGGTATCCCTGGGACTGCATGAAGCGCGAGACGCCGAGGGAGGCGCGGCCTTCGCGGTTGGTGAGACCGACCACGGCGATGGTGCGGGCGTTTTCGAGGATTTCGCGGATCGTAGCCGGTTCGTTCATTGCAGATTCGATGCGCGAGGCTCAGTAATTGACGATTTTTGCGAACGATTGCGGGTCGAGGCTGGCTCCGCCGACGAGGGCGCCGTCGATCTCGACTTCGGACATGAGCGAGGTGGCGTTGTCGGGCTTCACGCTGCCTCCGTAGAGGATGCGCAACGCGTCGGCAGTGGCTCCGCCGAGGAGTTTCGCAACTTCGGCGCGGATCACAGCGTGCGCTTCCGACGCGATCTGGGGCGTGGCGGTTTTGCCGGTGCCGATGGCCCAGACCGGCTCATAGGCGATCACGATGGGCGCGGCTTCGGCGGCGGCGATGGCGGCGAGAACGCCGCGTGTCTGGCGGACGAGGACCTCGTTGGTCTTGCCAGCCTCGCGCTCGGCCAGAACCTCGCCGACGCAGACGATCGGGATCAGTTGATGGGCGAGGGCAGTTTTGAGCTTTTTGTTGATCAGCTCATCGGTCTCGGCGAAGTACTGGCGCCGCTCGGAGTGGCCAAGGATCACGTGGGTTGCGCCGATGGCTTTAAGCATCAAAGGAGAGGTCTCGCCGGTGTAAGCGCCCTCGTCGGCGAAGTGCATGTTCTGCGCGCCGATGGCGACGCCGGATCCGGTGGCGGCGGCGATGGCGACCGACAGGGACGTGAAGGAGGGGCAGACAACGATCTCGTCGCGGGTGTGATTGGCGACGAGGGCGAGGAAGTTTTTGAAAAACTCCTGCGCCTGGGCCGGGGTCTTGTACATTTTCCAGTTGGCGGCGATGAGCGGCTTGCGCGGCATGTCGATGGTTCCTCAGGGTGATTGTAGAAGAGGAACCGGGTGGGCGATGGTGACGATGGACACAGGGGAGAAAAGCAGCGGGAAGAAAAGCAGGTGGTAGCGGATAGCGGTTCGATGAAAAGCGGTTCGACTGCGAATGCTCTCGAAGCGGGCCTTCGCTCAGGATGAGAGGTGTTCGTGTATCGTGATTTTGGTTCCACATCCCAGGAGACGATGACAGCAAAGGCGGCGGCACGGACGAGCAAAGGCCGGGTACGCACCGGCAATGAGGATGCGTTCGGCTTCCGGCCTGAGCACGGCATCTATGTGGTGTGCGACGGGATGGGCGGCGCTGCCGGCGGCGAGGTAGCCAGCCGGATGACGGTGGATGAGATTCTCGAACGGATGAGCGCAGAGCCGGGACCGGACCGGGATGCGGCATCGGCACGCGATCGGCTGCATGCGGCGATTGGCGAAGCAAACCGTCTGGTGCTGGAGCGGGCCGAGCGGGAACCGAGTCTCTATGGCATGGGGACGACGCTGGTGGCGCTGCTGCTCGGCGCCGATGCCGAAGCCCACACAGCGCTGGTGGCCCACGCCGGGGACAGCCGCTGCTATCTGCTGCGCGGCGGCAGCCTGCACCGCGTTACGCAGGATCACTCGCTGGTGGATGAGCAGATCCGCATCGGCGCGATGACGGAAGAAGAGGCGGCCCGTTCACCACTGCGGAGCGTGATCACACGCGCGATCGGGACGCAGCCGAGCGTGACCGAGGACATGGTCGAGATCGAAACCGAGAAGGGCGATATTTTTCTGCTGTGCAGCGATGGGCTGACACGCGAGGTGGACGAGGACGCGATCGCGCGCATTCTTGGTGCGGGCAGCGATGAGGAGCGGGCGGCGGAGGCCCTGGTGGAAGCAGCCAACGAGAATGGCGGGCGGGATAATGTGACCGCGCTCATCGTGAGAATCGAATAGGAGTATGAACACGCGCGCTCTGATGATTGCCAGTGCGCTCACCCTCGGAGCGGCGGGTGTGACGCTCACCTTTGCTCCGGTGGAGGCACTCGCATGGGGCGGGTCGCAGGCCCGCGGCATTGCGATCCTGATGGCTCAGGCCGCGGGCGCGCTCTACATCGGATTTGCGATGCTCAACTGGATGGCGAAGGATGTCGTGATCGGGGGCATTTACAGCCGACCGGTTGCAGTGGCTAACTTCGCTCATTTTTTCATTCTTGCGGCTGCGCTGGTCCGATGGTCGTTTTCCGCGGAACGGAGCGGCTTTCTTCTGCTGGTCGCCGGCGTTTATGTTGTCTTTGCGGTTTGTTTTGGATACCTCCTGTTCGCGAGCCCGCGCGCCCGAACGATAGCGGAGTAACACGAGATGAGCGAGATTCAGATCGTCGGCGTCGTGGGCGCCGGCACGATGGGCAATGGCATTGCGCACGTGTTTGCGCGCAGCGGATACCGCGTGCTGTTGTGCGAGGTGGAGCGGCGGTTTCTCGATCGCGGGCTTGAGACGATTCGCAGGAATCTGAGCCGCGAAGCCGAGAAGGGCAAGATCCAGGTGAACGACGTGGATGACGCGCTGGCGCGCATCGAGGGGACATTGGATCGGACGGACCTTGCAGAGGCGCAGTTGATCGTCGAGGCGGCGACGGAGAAGTTCGAGGTCAAGAAGGCGCTTTTCCAGGAACTGGACAAGATTGCGAAGCCGGACGTGATTCTGGCGTCGAACACTTCATCGATCTCGATCACGAAGCTGGCGGCGCAGACGGGCCGGCCGGAGCGCGTGATCGGGATGCACTTCTTCAATCCTGTGCCGGTGATGAAGCTGGTGGAGGTGATTCGCGGCCTGCAGACGAGCCAGGAGACCTACGAAACGGTTGCGACGCTGGCCGAGAAGCTGGGCAAGACGGCGGTGGAGGTGAACGATGCGCCGGGCTTCGTCTCGAACCGCGTGCTGATGCCGCTGCTGAATGAGGCGATGTATGCGGTGATGGAAGGCGTGGCCACGCCGGATGCGGTGGACGAGGTTTTCCGGCTGGGCATGGCGCATCCGATGGGTCCGCTGACGCTGGCGGATTTTATCGGGCTGGACGTGTGCCTGGACATCATGCGGGTGCTGCATGAGGGGTTGGGGGACCCGAAGTACCGGCCTTGTCCGCTGCTGGTGCGGATGGTGGATGCGGGGTGGCTGGGGCGGAAGTCGGGGCGGGGGTTCTATAGCTATTAGGTGGGTGACCACCTGAACTTTCCGGGCCTAAAGGCCGGAGTTTCTTCAGCCGCCTGTTCCCCCAGCCTGAAGGCCGGGGCTTCTACCGTCGTCCCGCGGGCGCGGGACCGCTTCGCGGAAGTTCCAGATTCCGCCGGTCTGAGCACCAGGGGGTGGTACCCCTGCGTGACGCCTGCAATCAACGGCTTGCGGATGGGTCGAGGCCTTATGTTAACTTCTTGGTTAACATGGCGCGCGGAGGCTCATTTGCGGGATTTGCGGGGCGCGGGGGTGCGCGATGCCGATTTTCGGGGGAGCTTCCGGGTGGCAAAGCGATGCGCCATGGCCATCAGGTCATGGGCCAGTTCGGGGGTGCAGTGGGCGAGGCGGATGAGGACGCCGTCGTAGCCGAGGTAGTGGTCGGGGGCGTAGTAGAGGTTGGGGGCTTCTGCGAGGAGGGCGGGGCGGTCGGCCCGGTCGACGCGGATGAGGAGGGAGTTGGGCTCGGCGGATTTGTGGGTGGGGACGCAGGCCATGAGGTTGCCGCGGACCTTGAGGGCCGGGGCTCCCCAGGTGGTGGATTGTTCCACGTTGGGGAAGGTCAGGCCGGTTTGCCAGACGGTTTCGAGGGTGACCATGGGGTCAGGGTACAGGGTGGGGCGAGGAGGGGTGTAGAGGAGCATTGGCGGGCGGAGTGCGAGACCGGTGATCGCGGGAAACGCGGCGCGTGGGGGAAGGCGCTGACGCGCCGACTTCTTTTTATTGCGTGCTGCGCGCGATGCGGGCCTGCTCTGGCCCTAGGCTCCGTGGGATGATCGCACATGCGCAAGGTTATTGTTTTTGGATTGTTCTGCTTCTGCACGTGTGCAGTACCTCAGGCCTCGTCGCCGGTTCCAGACGATGAGGCCCTCTTGGCTAAGACGCGCGCTCTTTATGACGCTCCGTTTACGCGTAATCTCATCTCGTTCGACTGCGAAGTGCAGTTTGACTGGAAGAAGCACTTCCTCGAATTCATGAAAGTGATTCCGCCCAATGCTCTGCAGATGGTGGAGCGGCTGCAGAACGTTCAGCACCGCGTCTTTGTGGATCGATCGGGTGCGGTCGTCTCCGCTGTACCGAAGGCCCCCGATTTGGCCGACTCGCCCCCAGCTGCGAAGCTCGAGCAAGTCTTCGATGGCATGGTTTCGGGCGGTCTGAGTGCGTGGCTGCCTTCCAGCATGGGTGAAATCCTGCCTATTGCACCCACGAAGTACGCCTTCGAGGCCATGGATACGGGCTACAGTCTAAACATGCACGGGCCGGGTGTCGCTGGAACGCTCCTGCTGCAACCGGATTTGCGGGTGACGAGCGGGGTAATGCAGCTTCCGCAGCCCATGCGGTTCGCAACCGATTTCATCGGCGGCCCTTCCGGATATGTTCTTGAGTCTGTCAAAACGGGCTCGACGAGTGACTCTTCGGCAGCGGGCGAGGCCGGCTTTTCTTTCACCTATCAAACGGTTCAAGGGTTTCAGCTTCCTTCACTCGTCACGGTGACTCCGTCGACGACAGAACCGTGGCATTACAGTCTCACAGGCTGCAAGGTCGTGGTTGGGCTTACGATTCACGTTTTGCCGCCGGCGAAACCGTGATTTCCGGGCCTCAAGGCCCCGCCGGCGAGGCGGCGTGACGCCAGGCTGAAGCCTGGCTCTTTTACCGTCGCGCTGCGCGCGATGAAGGATGGCGGCATGGCGCCGGGCTACGGAGCTTATTCAATCGTCGGCCGCCAAGGTGGGTTGATCCGACGCCGGCGCATTTCCGGGCCTGAAGGCTCTATCGTTAGGGCGGCTTGACGCCAGGCTGAAGCCTGGCTCTTTTACCATCGCCCTCCGGGCAATGAGGGACATTAAGGCACGGCCGATTTTGTTCGCGACAGGGGGCGTCGAGGAAAGGCACCGGGCCTAAAGGCCCTAACTTCAGGGCGGCGTGACGCTAGGCTGAAGCCGGGCTCTTTTACCGTCGCGCTGCGCGCGATGAAGGACGGCGACGGGAGGTCGCCGGGCCATGGAGTTTGTTCTCTGGTTGGCAGTCGGGAGGTCAATCCGGCGCCGGTGCATTTCCGGGCCTGAAGGCCCGGTCTTCAACGCGACCTTGACGCGGGGCTGAAGCCTGGCTCTTTTACCGTCGCGCTGCGCGCGATGCCCGGGGGGACCAGAACCGAAGTTATCTTTCGTTGCCGGAGAGATCGAGGTAGGTTCGGTCCATGGATTCGGCTGCGGACCGCACCTTCTTTGTCACGACCAATACGGCGGGGAGGCGACGCCTCTTTCAGGTCGCGGCAAACGCCGAGTTGTTTCTCCGTCTCCTGAACGAGGATCGCGCGAAAGGACGGTATGAAGTTCATGCGTATGTGATCATGCCAGATCATATTCATCTGATCCTTACGCCTGCGCCTGAGGTGTCGCTCGAGAAAGCGATGCAGTTCATTAAGGGCGGCTTTTCATTCCGGCTCAAATCGAAGACGAAGGTTTGGCAGGAGAGTTTCGCGTGGGAACGCGTGAAGGACGGGCGCGATTTTGAGGCTCACCGCGATTACATCCATACGAACCCGGTGCGAAGGCATATGTGCGAGGGGGCCGAGGAGTTTGTGTATTCGTCGGCCGGCGGGCGGGAGATTGATCCAGCGCCGGCGTATCTCCGGGCAACGCCGGACTAAAGCCCGGCTCTTTTACCGTCGCCCTCCGGGCGATGAGGTGATTGAGACACGATCGATCTTCTTCGTCATGCGGGAAGGCGCCGGGCCTAAAGGCCCTCCCGATGATGACGGCGTGACGCCAGGCTGAAGCCTGGCTCTTTTACCGTCGCCCTTCGGGCGATGAGGGGGGCGACAATGGGAAGGGCTGCCCCCGGCAAGGGGACAGCCCTGTTGATCTGGTACGCGAAGTGCCGGTTTTGCTTTTTGCGCGGAGCGCGTCTGCATCGATGGCAAATCGTCAGTCGTAGTATTCGAGGCCTAAGTGGGTGATGAGGTCTTCGCCCATGATGTGCCTTAGCGTGTTCTTCAGCTTCATGGACTGGATGAAGAGGTCGTGTTCGGGATAGAGGCCGGGGGCGGATTGCGGGCTCTTGAAGAAGAAGCTGAGCCACTCCTGGATGCCGAGGTGACTGAGTTCCGGCGAGCGCTTGGCTAAGTCCAGGAACAGGACCAGGTCGAGGGCGAGGGGGGCGGCGAGGATCGAGTCGCGGCAGAGGAAGTCGACTTTGATCTGCATCGGATAGCCGAGCCAGCCGAAGATGTCGATGTTATCCCAGCCTTCTTTGTTGTCGCCGCGGGGCGGGTAATAGTTGATCCGGACCTTGTGGTAGATGTTGCCGTAGAGCTCAGGGTACTTATCGGGCTGGAGGATGTACTCGAGGACGCCGAGCTTCGATTCTTCCTTGGTCTTGAAGGACTCGGGGTCGTCGAGGACTTCGCCGTCGCGGTTGCCGAGGATGTTGGTGGAGTACCAGCCGCTGACTCCCAACATGCGGGCCTTGAAGGCGGGAGCGAGTACGGTCTTGAGCAGGGTCTGGCCGGTCTTGAAGTCTTTGCCGCAGATGGGAGCTCCCGTAAGTCGCGACAGCTCGATCATGCAGGGCAGGTCGACGGTGAGGTTGGGTGCGCCGTTGGCGAAGGGCACGCCTTCTTTGAGGGCGGCATAGGCGTAGATCTGCGAGGGGGCGATGGCAGGGTCGTTGTCGGTGAGGGCTTTTTCAAAGGCCGCGAGGGATTGGTGGCAGGGGGCGGGCTCCATAAAGATTTCCGTGGAGCCGCACCAGATGACGACGACGCGATCGACCTGCGATTTGAATTTCTGGATGTCGGAGCGGAGCTGCTGGGCGAGGTCGCACTTGGATTTGCCGGTCTTGACGTGGGTGCCGTTGAGGCGCTTGACGTAGTACTGGTCGAAGACGGCGGGCATGGGCTGAATGGCTTCGAGGAAGGGCTTGATGCTGGTGAGGTGGTCGCGGTCGAGCACGGCGGCGTGGCTGGCGGCCTCGTACATGTTCTCCGGGAAGATTTCCCAGCCGGTGAAGACGATGTCGTTAAGGTCGGCGAGGGGGACGAAGTCCTTAATGAGTGGGGTACGGTTGTCGGTGCGCTTGCCGAGGCGAATCGTCCCCATTTGGGTGACGGAGCCAATGGGCTTAGCGAGCCCCTTGCGGACGGCTTCGACGCCGGCGATGAGGGTGGTGGCGACGGCGCCCATGCCGACGGTCATGACTCCGAGTTTGCCTTTGGCGGGCTGGATGGCTGGTTTATTCGAAGATGCCATTTTGGGTACTGCCTTTCAGGGGGAGAAAAAAGTATGAGTTCAAACGGTTAGTGTCTCGCGGGATTCGAGGAATGGCAAATTACGTTAGTGAAAAAGGTTACAGGGTACAGGTTGCAGGGTGCGAGGCGTTCGGCGATCCAACCGCAGGGGTCCGGATGACAACCTCAATTTTGCTCGGTGCGGATGCGGTTGCGCCAGTGGCTCCAGACGAACCAGACGATGCCGATGAGGAGGAGGATTTCGACACCGAGGTGGAAGCGGTGGAAAGCGGCTTTGAAGCGGGGGTCGGTATCCCAGGCCTGGCCGAGGCGCAAGCCGGCCCAGGCGAGGAGAAAGCACCAGGGCCACGATCCGAGGAACGTGTAGAGGTGGAAGCGGAGCTGGGGCATTCTGGCGATGCCGGCGGGGAGGGCGATGAAGGTGCGGACGACGGGGAGGAGGCGGGCGACGAGGACGGTGATGCCACCGAATTTGGCGAAGTAGTGCTCGGCGCGGGCGATGTCGTGAGGATTGAGGAGAACGAAGCGGCCCCAGCGGGTGATGAGGGGCCGGCCGCCGACAGCGCCGATCCAGTACGCGAGGGCGGAGCCGAGGTTGCAGCCGATGGCTCCGGCGGTGGCGACCCAGAAGAGGGAGAGCTGGCGGACGTGCTCGGGATGGGGTCCGCAGAGGTATCCGGCGAAGGGCATGATGATTTCGCTGGGGAGGGGGATGCAGGCCGATTCGATGGCCATGAGGAGGCAGACCCCGGCGTATCCGGTGGCGGAGATGACGGCGATGATAAAGGCCCCGAGGGCGGCGACGATTTTTTCGGACATGCGGACTCAGGGTACAGGGTACCGGGTACAGGTTACAGGGTGCAGGGTACAGAGATTTGCCGGGGGGTTCTAAGTGTCCGGCTGCATTGCCGGGCGATATCGTGGGGACCGGCCGCGCGACGATCTGTTCAGGCTGTGACGGCGGACGTCTCAGGGGCGGGCGTTTCAGGGGCGGGCTGCGCCTTTTGTTCGAGGAGCTGGATCACCTTACGGTTGATGCGATCGCGCACCGCGATCCGGTCTCTGGCGCTGGTGACGTAGCGCACCTGGATTTCGATGCCGGAGGCGGACGGGCGCAAGGTGAGGACGGGCGCGGCGCTGAGGCGGGTCAAACCCGGGTTGCGGAGGCCGGTGTTCCATTCTGTCTCGGCGATACGGGCGTTCTCTTCGGTTTCTTCGCGGACCAGCTTTTCGACAGCGGCGGAGAGGGTGTAGAAGTCTTTGCCGGCGGGGACGCTGAGGTTCATCTCGTCCCAGAGCCACTGGCCTTTGCTGGAGAAATTGAAGTACTGGCCGCGGATGGCAAAGCTGTTGAGGAAGGAGACGCGGCGGCCGGTGAGCTGGTTCTGAGTGGCGATGCTGCTGGTTTCGAGCAGCGTTGTGCTCATGAGGCCAATGTCGACGACCTCGCCGCTGGCGCCGTTGATTTCGACGATGTCGCCGACGCGGATGCCGTCGCGGCCGACGAGCATGAACCATCCGACGAAGGCGAGGATGTAGTCCTGCAGGGTGATGGTAAGGGCGGCAGAGACGAGGCCGATCGCGGTGGCGGTCTGCTGCGGGGGGCCGAAGATGACGAGGGCGATGAGCAGAACCCCGAGGAACTGAACGCCAACTTCGAGGATGGTGCGAAAAATGTGGGCCTGGCGGCGATCGAGTCGCGGCTGCTCGAAGAAATGACGGATCAGGGCGCCGACGAGGATCATGCCCATGACGATGGAGAGGATGAGAACGAAGGAGCGGAGGATGAGGTGGAGGAGGAGGCCGTGCTGGAGCCGCACCTGATCGCCCCACTTGCCGTAGACGTCTGCGAGCCGCTGGCTGGTCTGAATGCGGTCGTCGTCGATGGAGAGGATTTGCTCCTGGGTGCGGCGATTCTGGAGTTGGGTAAGGCGTGAAAGGCTGCTGCTGTCGGGGGCGGGAGCGTTGACTTTTGCCTCGACGGCATTGTGTTCCGCGGTGATGGAGCGGAGGTCATCGAGGGCATCGGCACGGGCCTGCAGGATAGAGGCGTAGCGGCTGCGCTGGGCGAGCCAGGCTTTGATGCGGCCGTAGAGGGCGCCGTGACTGCGGACGGAGACGACGGCGGCCTGGCCGCTGTTCTTCTGCAGGCTGTCATAACCGCGCATCGAGGCTTCGTGCGCGTTGAGTTCCTGCTGAATGCGGGCGCTTTGGTCGCCGGTGGCGCGGTCGAGGTCGGTCTGAGCGTCGGTGAGCTCGTCGGAATCCAGATCGAGTTGCGCCTGGGCAGTCTGCAGATCATCGCTGCCGGCATTGCTGCCATGGGCCTTGACCTGATCCACAGCGGCGCGATCCTGAGCGATGGTTTGCTGCAACTGGGCGATGCGCTGGGAGAGAGCGAGGGCATCGCCGGTAAGCGCGCGACGGCTGGTCTGGAGCCTGGCCTGGCGAAGGGCAGCGGCGAAGTTCTGGTCGACCTCGTGATCGGCGAGGCGCTCGGCCTGGCTGGAGTACTGGATTTCTTCGGCTGTGACGGCGAGCGAAGCGAGGGTCTGGGCAGCTTGCCAGGGGCCGAGGTCGACGATGGTCTGGGAGGCGGCGGCGCGGCGTGCGCGGAGGGAGGCGAGGCTGGACACCGCTCCGCGCGTAAGCCAGAGGGAGGCCAGGCACAGGGCGAGGAGCGCGGCGAGAACGACGAGCGCCACGAGCCGGGCTCGGGTGAAGATGCGCGGGCGGGGCGTGCTGCCACCAGCGATCGGGGAAGTCGCCATGGAAGTTCCTCAATTGTAGCCAGGGGCGGCCCGGAAATTGCATTTCGCTGCGATAATGTCGGTTCCCCTGTTTTGGAGTATCCGCGGGCTCACAGGAAATGTGGGATTGCCGGCGCTGATGTATGGGAGCCGGAGATCCCCGAGGTGCTGTGATCCGGCGGCAGCTGTATCGATTCCCCAGATACAAACGGAGACGAGAAAAAGATGAGTGAGCAACGCGGGGTTTCCATCGCGCGGGCGGTGGCAGGCGGAGTTGTCCTCTTTGGTTTAGCAGCCGGGGCTTTTGCCCAGAGAATGTCGAAGTCGATGGAATTTGCTCAGGATCAGCCGACGGCGGGCAATCCTCTGGCGCAGCTGCGTTATCGCGAGATCGGTCCGGGGGGCAATCGCGTGGCGGCCGTGGTAGGCGAGCCGGGCAATCCGATGGTGATTTACGCGGGCGCGGCCGATGGGGGGATCTGGAAGACCGGCGATGGGGGCGTGACGTGGGCGCCAATTTTCGATCACGAGAAGGTGGAGGCGATTGGCGCGCTGGCCATCGCACCTTCGGATCAGAACACGGTGTGGGCGGGAACCGGCGAGACCTGGATTATTCGCAACAACTATTCGATGGGCGATGGGGTGTACAAGTCGACCGATGGGGGCGCGAGCTGGCAGCACATGGGCCTCGATCTGACGGGTCACATCGGGCGCATCATTGTTAATCCGCGCAATGAGAACGTCGTGTATGTGTGCTCGATGGGACAGGCATTTCGCCCGCAGCAGGAGCGCGGGGTCTTCCGCACGGAGGATGGCGGGAAGACATGGAAGAAGATTTTGTTCGTCGATGAGAATACGGGCTGCTCGGAACTGTCGCTGGACGCGAACGATCCGAACACGCTGGTGGCCGGGATGTGGCAGGTGGCGATTCACAGCGGGGCTGAGGACAGCGGCGGTCCGGGTGGGGGCGTCTTCATGACGCACGACGGCGGAGATACCTGGAAGAAGCTTTCCGGGCATGGTCTGCCGGCGGCCGATAAGCCGGTGGGAAAGGTTGCGGTGCAGATTGCGCCGAGCGATTCAAATCGGATTTATGCGCTGATCCAGGAAGATACGCCGCGCTTCTATCGGTCGGACGATCGGGGCGAGACCTGGAAGGTTGTCAACCAACTGCACGTTTTGTCGGAGCGCTCGCCTTACTACACGCGGTTTGCTGTCGCGCCGGATGATGAGAACTTTATTTTCTTTGTTGCGGTGACGATTGTGTACTCGCGCGATGGCGGCCGGACGCTGGCGGACGACATGACCATTCCCGCCGGCGATGTGCACGACGTGTGGTACGACCCGCTGAATCCGAACCGGGTGATGGTGGCGCACGATCATGGCATCAGCGTGAGTTTGAACCGGGAGAAGACTTACGCAACGTTTACGTTTCCGATTGCGCAGATGTATCACGCGTTCACGGACGATCAGATTCCGTACAACGTCTATGGCAATCGGCAGGACGAGCCGACGTTTCGCGGGCCGAGCAACAGCCTGCCACTGGAAGGATTCGGGGGAGCGCAGGGGATTCTGGCCGGAGACTGGACGCAGATCGGGGGATGCGAGCCGGGATTCACGATTCCCGACTGGGAAGACAACAATATTGTCTGGTCTGGCTGTTACAACGGCGATCTGACCCGCATGGACCTGCGCACGGGGCAGGCGCGGTGGGTGTCGCCATGGCCGGAAGCGACGTACGGGTGGACACCACAGGATGTGAAGTATCGCTGGCACTGGACGATGCCGATCGCCATGTCGCCGCACGATCACAATCGCGTCTATGTCGGCAGTCAATATGTGCATGAGACCGACAATGGGGGCCAGTCGTGGAAGGTGATCAGTCCGGACCTGACGCGCAACGACAAGAGCCACGAACAGAATTCCGGCGGAATTTCCGTCGATAACCTGATGACGTTTGAAGGCGCGGTGCTGTATTCGATCGCGGAGTCGCCGGTGAAGGCGGGGGTGATCTGGACGGGGAGCACGGATGGTCAGGTCAACGTGACCCAGGACGGGGGCAAGAGCTGGAACAATGTGACCAGGAACATCGAGAACCTTCCGCCGTGGGGCACGATCTGGAGTATTGAACCGTCGAATTTCGAGGCGGGAACGGCTTATATCGTGGATAACCTTCGCGAGGGCGCGGGGGACTATAACCCTTATGTCTATAAGACGGCCGATTACGGAAAGACGTGGAGATCTATTAGTGCGGATATCCCGAAGTCGATGAACAGCACGGTGCAGACGATCGTCGAGGACCCGGTACGCAAGGGGATGTTGTTTTTGGGCACCTCGAACTTCATCTATATTTCCTGGGACGATGGCGACCACTGGACGCTGCTGCGGAACAACATGCCGCCGGCGCCTATCTCGTGGCTGACGATTCAGAAGCGATACAGCGATCTGGTCGCGGCCACGTATGGCCGGGGTTTCTGGATCCTGGACGACATTACGCCGCTGCGCGACTGGGACAAAGCGCAGAGCGCGGACGTGTACTTCTTCAAGCCGCGCGCGGCCTACCGGTATCGCGAAATGAAGAACGCGAGAAATAACATGCTGCGCAACGATCTGCAGGTTGGGGAGAATCCGCCGGGTGGGGCGGACCTCAACTACTATCTGCGCGGCGCGGCGAAGAAGGTGGAGATAGCGATTGTAAGTCCGTCGGGGGAGACGATTCGCACGCTAAAGGGGTCGACAGAACCGGGTATTAACCGGATCTGGTGGGATCTCCGCTATGAAGCTCCCACTGAGGTGAAGCTGCGCAACAGCCCGCCCGGAGAGCCGTGGGTGAAGAACGGACCGGAAGGCTTCAGGCCGCTGGTGCACTGGCGGAACTATACGCATGGACCGCTGGTGTGGCCGGGCACTTACACGGTGAAGCTAACTGTCGATGGGAAGGAGTCTGCTCAGCCGCTGGAGATACTCCGCGACCCGAAGGATCTTGGCACAGCGCAGGACATTCAGGCGAACAGCGAGTTCCTGCTCGAGATCCGGCGTGAGATGAATGAATGCGCCGACACGATTAATCGCATTGAGTGGACGAGGAAGCAGCTCGCCGACCTGGAGACGATGATCGGAACTAACTCGAAAAATGCATCGATTCTGGAGGCCTCAAAGGAGCTGGAGAAGAAAATCGAAGCGGTCGAGTCGAAGTACTTTCCGCTGGCGTTGACCGGGCGGACGGAGGATGCCTTCCGGGTGCCGACGATGCTTTATGGAAAGCTGACGAATCTGGCTTTTCTGACGGAGGGCGGCGCCGATATGGGGCCGACGGACCAGGCTGTGGCGCTCAATAAGGAATTGCAGCAGCAATTGACTGAGGCTGAGACAGCAGCGAAGGAACTGAACGGGAGGACGATTCCTGCGTTCAACTCCATGCTGAAGGAGAAAGGACTATCGGCGGGTATTCAACCCTGAGGCTCCTGCGAAGCGCAGTTTTCGCGTGTCCTGAGCAGCTAAGGGATAGTCTTTGGATTTCGGGACGCAGTCGGTTTCTCCCGCACGACGACGACGCGGGTTGCGTAGGGCGCGAAGCTCAGAGTTAGTTGCTCGTTGCTGTGGTTGTTGGGGGCGACGGAGGTAATCGAAGCCGTTTGCGGATCCCAGAGCTCCGTCTGGCCAGGGGCGCTGGAGAGTGTGATGGTGGCATTGAGAGCCTGAGCGCTCTCGTTGAACAGCAGATAGACGTCGGCGTCGCGCCAGCGGCGTTTCATGACGCGCAGAGATGTGTCGGGTGTGCTCAAGCGGACCGTGGGAGGGGCGGCGGCTTCGATTGCGGTGACCACTTCGGGCGCGGCGTTTTGGGGCTGGGGAGCATCGCCGGGAAAATGCGGCGGCGTGGGGGTGGGTGGCAGTTGGGCAGAATCGAGGACGGTGGCCCAGCGAAAATCGGCGGCGGTTGCATCGCGCGCGTCGCGCATGGTTCGGCCGGCGATCCAACGGGGCGTGCCGCCGAGGAAGATGACTTTACCGCCGCCTTGTGCGAAGGCTCGAAGGCGATTGAATGCGGCTTGTGACAGTAGCTCGGGCTTGGGCAGGATCACGGTTCGATAGCTATTTCCGCTGAGGCTCTGGAACGCGCCATGGCTCAGCCTTCAAATCGCGCGCCAGGGCATCATCGCTCACGATGTCGAAGTCGATCTGGTGTTCGCTGAGCAGGCGCTCGGTGGAAACGAACTGCGTGTCCGCAGCATCGTCGCCCATCCACATGGAGCTCGATGGCAGATACAACGCGACCCGCGCGGCTGGGCGCCCCATGGACATCAGATAGCTCATCCGCCGCACATAAGCGGTGAGCTCAGGAAACGCGGGGTCGGCCATGAACGATGGCGGCGGGCGCGGGCCCGCCGGAGGTAGCCGGGAAGTACATCATCTCGACCAGATTCACGCCGCGCACAAACTGCTCGTTGAGGATGTAGCGCGCCATCGCGATGTCCGGCACGGGCCGGTAGGCCGCGAATGCTCTCAGTAAATGCGCGCGGCTTGCCGTAGACGTGCGAGACCGAGCTGGCGAGGCGCGGATAATCGGAGATCGTGTCGGTCCAGATCTGATGCCAGATAGCGTCGATGCCCGGCACCTCGACGAAGCGCATATCGCGGAAGAAGGAGCCTTCGCTGTGCGTGAGCGCCATCTCCATCTCTTCGTGATTGAGGTGGACCTGGTACTCGAGACGGTTGGCCGCGCACCACTCGCCCTGTGGCTGGAAAAATCCTTCCGCAAACATCTGCGAGAAGACGTCGTAGTAGTCGCCTTTGATGCGAAGCTGTTCGGGTGTCAGGTGGATGGCGACGCCTGGGTCCCGCCTGGATGGAGTCTGGGCGAAGAGGGCCGTGTAGGGCTGCACGTCGTAGCCCTTGATTTGTTCAAACTGGTCGAAGAATGCCGGCGTCCACGGCAGGCCGGCGATGGAGTAATCGGGCTCATCTCCGCGGAAGCCGAGGATGGTCTTACCGAACTCGTCGCCGACGTAGTGTTTGTACTGCGTCATGTGTCCACTGGAGGTACTGCGCCGTCGCTGCGGGATTCATGTAGTCCTCGAGCGACTGCTCGGTGTCCTTTACGCGCGCGGATTGGTGTCGGAGCGTGTGGGCGAGGTGCGGAATTCGTGATCGACGATGAGGACCGTCCACTGGCCGGCGGGGGCGGTCCAGTCGAGGACGTCGCCGTGGAGGGCCAGCGGCAGCGCGTTGCCGTCCGCATCGATTGCAGCGGCGCTGCACCGTGTCCGGGTCGAGGGTTTCGTGCAGCGTTGTCCCGCCGGCGACGGGAATTTTGCGCGCGACCTCGAGGGCCTGCATGCGGAGGTCGGGCTTGTCGGAGGTGAAGCGGCCGCCGGCAAATCCGCTGGGATAGCCGGCGTCGTCGACGATCCAGACGCGCATGTCGCGCTTCTTCGCTTCGTCGACAAGCTGCCGGAAGAAGGCGAAGTAGTCGGGCGAGAGATAGGAAAACGGCATGTTGTAGCCGGCCTGCACCGTGACGGCCTGGAAGCCGAGGCGCTTCATGGTGTCGAGGTCGCGCTCGACCTGATCGAGCGTGACGGAGCCGTTCAGTCCGTAGTACGGTTCCGGGCCATACTGCGGCGGGGGCGACTGCCAGACCGCGGCGATCTGCGACGCCGTTGGACTCTGCAGGATCTGCCACGATTCTTTGCCGGAAGGTTTCGGTGTGCCCAGCGCTCCCGCGCTAACGCTGCACACCATGAGCATCGCAACTGCCAGCCGCGCATTCATCCCTCAGCGTTTCCCCCTCCGAAGACCTTATATACCGGCGGGGGTGCAAAGGTGAAATTGTTTCCCCATTGCACTCTGAGTTCCACCGATGTTTTTTGGGGGTGCGCCGATAGCTATGCGGTTCGCAACGTTCGGCGTTCGATGCGCTTTTCGTATTGCTCGCCCTGGAGGATGCGCTTGACGTAGATGCCGGGGGTCATGATCTGGTCGGGATCGAGGGTGCCGGTGTCGACGAGTTCTTCGACTTCGGCGATGGTGATGCGGGCGGCGGTGGCCATCATGGGGTTAAAGTTGCGGGCGGTCTTTCTATAGATGAGGTTGCCGGCGCGATCGCCCTTCCAGGCTTTGACGAGGGCGAAGTCGGCGCGGAGCCAGGATTCGAGCAGGTAAGGGCGGCCGTCGAAGGTGCGGGTCTCTTTGCCTTCGGCGACGAGAGTGCCGGCTCCGGCGGGAGTGAAGAAGGCGGGGATGCCGGCGCCTCCTGCGCGAATGCGTTCGGCGAGGGTGCCCTGGGGGATGAGGCGAAGGTCGAGCTCGCCCTTGATGACTTTGTCTTCGAGGAGCTTGTTTTCGCCGACGTAGGAGCCGGTGTGGGAGGCGATCATGCCGGCTTCGAGCATGAGGCCCATGCCGAAGCCATCGACGCCCATGTTGTTGGAGATGGTGTGGAGGCCGGTGAGGCCGCGGCGGCGATTTTCTTCAACGAGGGCGTGGATGAGGTTTTCGGGAATGCCGCAGAGGCCGAATCCGCCGAGCATGAGGGTGGCGCCGGAGGGGATGTCGGCAACGGCGGCATCGGCGGAGGGGACGACTTTGTTCACGGGTTGCGGTTCTCCCGGATTGGGGCTGACGGAGAAGGATAGCCGGAGGGGCGGGGCGATGGGAAAGGGGGTGGGGGACCGTCAGAGCAGATTCCTGAAGTCGACTTGCGTGCCGTCGATGATTCTCACAATTTCAATCGAGTTCGATTGGGCCCTGGTTGGAATCGGGGTGTGTTTGATACGGCACCAGATACGGCCGTTCGGTCAGGACACGAGCGAACGGTCTGATCTCCGGACCGACGCGGGCCAAGGCGAGGCGTGGAGCACGGGCCAGTTCGATCGCAGTGACGCGGATGGTCTTCAGCGGATTCAGGTTGCGCGGGGTCATGGGCAGGATGTTCGCGCTGGATGGCGGGCGACGGTCCTTGGCGATCTCCTGCGTGGTCAAGTGGCAGTGATCAGTCGGATTGCAGGACGTCGGGGAACGAGCCCGCGGTGTTGCGGGTTTACGCTTGCGAAGTTCCTGGCTGGTTATGCATCCTCCTTGTTTGCGCGTCATCCTAAAGGCGTCGCAGCCGAAGCGATGTCTTCGTGTCAGCAGTTCCGGGCGGAGGCGCCGACTCGAGGAGGTTGCCGGGGGACGGCCGCGATGAAGTGGGGTCGCACTGCTGCCGGTAGCGCTGGAGGGGGCCATCGGGCAGATGGCTCGGTTAGTCCTGGCGGACCGCGCGATACAACGTTGACACTCCTATTGTAGGCCTGTGGAGCTGGTCTGGCGCGGGTTTGTGCGGAGTCGGAACTCGCTGGTAATCGCGGGTGGCCAGTTCACGCTGTTGCTTCGCATGGCGCACGCAGACGGATGGTAGGCTGTTGGCATTCTTTTTAACGTTGTTGGATCCCACAGAAAGGCACTGAAAGAGAATGCATGAACCGAGCATTCGATGGGTGGGGGTGGTGGTGTGCCTGCTGGTGGCAGGTGGGGTGAGCGGGATGGCGCAGCAGGAGAATCTGCCGGCGGATCAGCTGGCGAAGGACTTCAAGGCTCCGGAGCGGGCGAGAGATTACGACAAGCGCGTGGTGATGATTCCGATGCGGGACGGAGTGAAGCTCTACACCGTGATCGTGGTGCCGAAGGGCGCGAAGGATGCGCCGATCCTGCTGACGCGGACGCTGTACAACGCGGCGGGGCGCGCGGAGCGGTCGGACAGCCCACGCATGAGACGAGGCGCTGCCGCTGAGCGATGAGGTGTTCGTCGATGCGGGGTACATCCGCGTGTATCAGGACGTGCGGGGGAAGTATGGGTCGGAGGGGGTGTATCTGATGACGCCGCCGCCGGTGAAGTCGGGGTACAACCCGAGCGGGGCCGATGACACGACCGATGCGTACGACACGATCGACTGGCTGGTGAAGAATGTGCCGGAGTCGAATGGGCGAGTGGGGATGATCGGGTCGAGCTACGAGGGGTTCACGGTGGTGATGGCGCTGCTCGATCCGCATCCGGCTTTAAAGGTGGCGGCGCCGGAGAGCCCGATGGTGGATGGGTGGATGGGCGACGACTGGTTCCACTACGGGGCGTTTCGCGAGCCGAATATCGACTATGTGCTGGGGCAGACGTCGAAGCGCGGCGGCGGGGTGCGAGGTGCCGCATGTGCATAAGGACGACTACACGAATTATCTGGAAGCGGGATCGGCGGATGCGTTTGCGCAGTCGGAGGGGCTGAGCCAGACGCCGTTCTGGAAGGTGATGGTGGATCATCCTGCCTATGATGGGTACTGGCAGAGCCAGGCGCTGGACAAGCTGATTGCGGCGCACGGGCTGACGGTTCCGACGATGTGGGAGCAGGGCGAGTGGGACCAGGAAGACATGTGGGGCGCGATCCACAGCTATCGCGCGCTGAAGGCGAAGGGCACGGCGGCGCCGTTGAGCTATCTGGTGATGGGGCCGTGGTTCCACAGCCAGGTGAATCGCGAGGGGCGGTCGCTGGGGCCGCTGGTGTGGGCGACGGATACGACGGCGTAGTGGCGGAAGGACGTGCTGCTGCCGTTCTTCAATCAGTATCTGAAGCCGGGATCGCCAAAGGCCGATACGCCGCCGGTGCTGATCTACGACACGGGGCTGGATCGGTGGGACCGGCCGGCGGTGTTTCCGGTGGTTTGCGAGAAGGGCTGTCCGGAAAAGTCGCGGCCGCTGTATCTGGAGGCGGATGGGAAGCTGGGCTTCGATGCGCCGACGGCGGGCGGAGCGAAGTTCGACGAGTATGTGTCCGATCCGGCGAAGCCAGTTCCCTACCGGCCGCGGCCGGTGGATGAGGCCGACGGGATGGGATGGCGGACGTGGCTGGTGACGGATCAGCGATTCGTGGATGGGCGGCCGGATGTGCTGACGTGGGAGAGCGAGCCGCTGACGAAGCCGATGAAGCTGGCTGGGGAGCCGATGGTGCATCTGGTGGCGTCGACGAGCGGAACGGATTCGGACTGGGTGGTGAAGCTGATCGATGTGCAGCCGGACACGATTCCGACGACAGCGATGAGCGGATACGAGCTGCCGCTGGCGACGGATATTTTCCGCGGGCGGTATCGGACGAGCTTCGAGCATCCGCAGGCGATCGAGCCGAACAAGCCGCTGGAGTACACGTTCGGCCTGCCGATGGTGGAGCACACGTTCCAGCCGGGGCACCGGATCATGGTGCAGGTGCAGTCGACGCTGTTTCCGCTGTACGACCGCAATCCGCAGAAGTTTGTGCCGAATATTTTTCTGGCGCAGCCGGGGGATTTTCGAGAAGGCGACGCAGCGGATCTGGCACACGCCGGGGGAGGCGAGCTATATCAGCTTGCCGGTGGAGTGAGGGGGAGGCGAGGGAGAAGGGAGTAGGGAGTAGGGACGGCGTACGGGGTGCAGGGTGTAGGAGAGCCGGGGTTATTTCCGGCTCTTTTCTTATCTTGTGAGACACGATCGGCAGTTGAGGTAAGTTTAGGGAAGTTCTGAAGGACTCGAAAAACATCCCTTAGCGGCTAAAGCCGCGCCTATCTTGCGCCATGTTACGGCACGGCTGAAGCCGTGCCCCTTCAAAACCGGACCTTAATCAGAGATCCCTCAGCGCATTTCGTGGAGCAGCTTGATGAAGCGGGGGAAGGCCTGGTCGCGGGCGGTTTTGTTGGCGGGGTTGGTGTTGGTGGGGTCTTCGCCGGCGCGCATGAATCCGTGGCCTGCGCCGTCGTAGGTGACGGGCTCGTAGGTTTTGCCGGCGGCCTTCATGGCTTTGACGTGGCTGGAATGGTGGCGCCGATGCGCGCATCATTGCCGGCGTAAAAGCCGTAGACCGGGGCGGTGATGGGCGTGACGTCAGCGGGGCCGGTGCCGTAGAAGACGAAGGCGGCGCTGAGATCTTTGCGATGCGCGGCGAAGGCGAAGGATTTGCTGCCGCCCCAGCAGAATCCAGCGACGGCGAGCTTGCCATTGGCGGCGGGGAGTTTTTTGCCGTAGTCGGCGGCGGCATCGAGGTCGGCGAGGACGACGGCGGGATCGAGTTGCGGATACGGCTTTGACGCGGTCGTCCTGACCGGCGAAGGCGTCGGAGCCGCCACCGTTGGGCCCGATAGCCGCTGAGCAGATCGGGCTCGACGACGATGAAGCCTTCCGCGGCAACCTCGTCGGCCATCTCTTTGGCCCAGTCACTGAAGCCGAAAATCTCGTGGATCATGACCACGACGGGGGCTTTGTCCTTGACTTCGGGATAGACGACGAGGGCCTGGATGGCGCGGTCGCCCCGGTGGAGCGTGACATATTCCCGATGGCGCGGGGAGGATTCGAGGCGGGCTTTGGCCCAGTCCTGCGCGTGGGCAGGGATAGCGAGGAGCGGTAAGAGCAGGAGCAGGGAAAGGACACGGAGATGACTGGTTTTCATGCGTGAGAAGTGTAGCGGTCCCTGGAGCCACTGACAATGGCAGGGGGCATGAAAGATTTATGAACGGCGCGCCTGGTCGAGGGCGGCGAGCAGGGTGTCGATGTGGCGGGGCTCAGTGCGGAAGCTGGTGATGCAGGCGCGGAGGGCGGGCTGCTTCTGCGTGCCGACCTGAATGGTGGAGATCCAGGCCTGACTGGAGGCAATGACGGCGTTGGCGACGCGCTGGCAGTGGGCGAGATCCCAGTTTGCATCTGCGTCGGTGAAGCAGACGAGCGGGAGCGGCGTGTCGTTGACGATGCGCCAGCCATGTTCGGGGAGTTGCGCGCGGAGGAGATCGCCCATCGCGGTCTGATGCCGGATGGTAGCGGCGTAGCCTTCCCATCCGGCGACGGCGAGGGAGAGGAAAAGCTTGAGGCCGGTGAAGCGGCGCGACCACTGCAGCGAGTGGGAGAAGGCGTCGGTCGCCTGAAGACTCTCGCCTTCTTTGGGCATGTAGGCGGTGTGGGTGGCGAAGGAGCGGGTGAGGATATCGGGGTGTCGGGTGAGGTAGATGCCGGCGCCCATGGAGACGGAGAGAAACTTGTGCGCGTCGAAGGTGATGGAGTCGGCGCAATGGGTTCCGCGGAGGAGGGGGCGGAGTTCGGGGACGAGAGCGGCGGCGCCTCCCCATGCCGCGTCGACGTGGAACC
The DNA here is from genome assembly GCA_963796895.1 of uncultured Acidobacteriaceae bacterium. GTDB lineage: Bacteria > Acidobacteriota > Terriglobia > Terriglobales > Acidobacteriaceae > Palsa-343. The sequence continues at coordinate 2,056,741 of CAWCNN010000003.1, read as the reverse complement.
AGAGGTTGTGGTTTTGGGCGATGCGCACGATTTCCGGAATGGGGTCGATGGCTCCTGCCCCGGTTGTGCCGGCGGTGGCGATGGCGAGGAAGGGGGCGAGGCCCTGAGCGCGGTCGCGGTCGATGGCGGCGTGGAGAGATGCGGGAATCATGCGGAGGTCGGGACCGACTTCGATTTCACGCAGGGCGTCGGCGCCGAGTCCGGAGGCTTTCGCGGCTTTCAGGAAGGAGTGGTGGCCTTCGGCGGAGACATAGAAGACGGGCTGTTGGTCGAGAGAGCGCAGGCCGCGGGTGGCGACGTCGGGCCAACGATGGAAGAGCGCCGTCAGCAACGCGGTGTGATTGGCTTCGGCTCCGCCGCTGGTGAAGACACCGTCGGCGAGGTTGCGGGGGATTCCGAATTTTTCCGCGAGCGAGCGGATGAGGTGCAGCTCCATCTCGGAAGCGAGAGGGCTGTGGCTCCAGGCGGCGAGTTGAGGATTGAGCGCGGCGACCAGCGCGTCGGCGGCGATGCTCATGGTGGTGGAGGCGGGATTGAAGAGGCCGTAGTAGTTGGGGTGGGGCGTGTGGACCTGGTAGCGGGTGAGCTGGGCGGCGATGGTGCGGAGGGTTTCGGCAGGCGGAAGGGCCTTGTCGAAGGAGAAGGACTCGGCGAAGGCGCGGATGGCGGGAGCGTCGAGGGCAGGCGAGACGGGGAGCTGGTCGACAGACTGAAGGTAGCGCTCGATCTCAGAGACGAGGGTGGTCCAGAGAGAGGCGCGAGTGGGTTCGTCGAGGAGGAGGGGCGGGGCTGTTGGGGTCAAGCGATCGGTCATCCGGGCGCGAATCTCCTGGTTTGGTTGCGGGACCAGAATATGCAATCGCGCAGGGTTTTTCAGTCCGGGGCGCCGTTTTCGGAGAGGGCAGGCTCGGTGAGGTCCTGAGGCGAGCGATTGCCGGGGCCGGCGAGGATGATTTTGGGGTGAATGGGGGTGTCGGAAAGCTCGAAACCCATGATGATGATCTGCTCGCCGCGGTGGATGAGATGGGCGGCAGCGCCGTTCATCTGGATGGCGCCGGAGTTACGGTCGCCGGCGATGGTGTAGGTTTCGAGGCGCGCGCCGGAGGTATTGCTGACGACGAGGACTTTTTCGCCGACCTGGAGGCCGACCCTTTCCATGAGAGCGATGTCGATGGTGATGCTTCCGATGTAGTCGACTCTGGCTTCGGTGACCGTGGCATTGTGAATTTTAGAACGCAGGAACCAACGCACAACTTCCCTTCCCGCCTGCCGCTCCGTCGGGCGGATGCAGCGGCTGCTTCCATGGTATGCGCCGGAGCGTACGTCGTGAAAGTGGACCGGGGACTGGAGCCAGAGAATGCCGATGAGGGGGGGCGATGCGGCTGTGCGGCGATGACGAGAAGTGGCTGGCCGCTTGAATGCATGCGATCGGCGGGAAAAAATCGGCGGGAAAAAATCAACGAGGCCGCCGAACCAATAACGGAGGGTGGCCTCGTTGTCCGAGGAGAGTTGCTGTGTGAGAAGCCCGCCGGGACCCCTCACGCTTAGTTGGACCCCCGCACACAACCAAAGTTGCGGCTGGGGAAAGTTTTTTGAATCTTTGCGATTGGACGGGTTTCCGGAGGAGGTCCGGCTGACCCGTTCGCCGCAGGCCGGTACGCCGAAGTGCTATGGGGGTTGGAGTCACTCTTTGGGAGACTGGTCGAGCCCGAGGAGTCCGCCATTCCGGGCGAAAGACGACCTCATGCGTGACCTTTTGATTGTGGTGCTGTTTATCGCGATGGTTCTGACCCCCGCCGTAGTTGCGGCGCGGAGTGGGCGGGACCTGAATCGGGACGAGTAACGCGCCCGCCATTCGTTACCTGGGGCTTGCGCTCCGGTAACGGTGCTTCGCGTTCTTCAGATCGCCATTGTGCACCTGTTCCACTACACTTGGGTTAGCTCAAGTGAGGACAGGACCATGCTTGTCGTGATGAAGGCGCTGGCGACCCCGGAAGAGATTAAGGCAGTTTGCGAGCATATCGAGGGGCTGGGGTACCGGGCGCATCCGCTGCCGGGAGCGCAGCGGACGGCGATTGGGATTACGGGGAACCAGGGCGAGGTGGATCGCGGAAACATCGAGGAGCTGGCCGGGGTGGCGGAGGTGATCCGCGTCTCGAAGCCCTACAAGCTGGTGAGCCGCGACGTGAAGGAAGAAGATACGGTGATCCGGTTCCGAGGGACCGACGCGACGATCGGCGGGGCGAAGCTGGCGATGATCGCGGGGCCGTGCTCGATCGAGTCGCGGGAACAAGCTTTTGCGATTGCCGAGCAGGTGGCGGCGGCGGGCGCGCAGTTCTTCCGCGGCGGAGCCTACAAGCCGCGGACTTCGCCGTATGCGTTCCAGGGACTGGGTGAGGAAGCGCTGAAGATCATGGCGGAGGTCCGGGAGGGGTTCGGACTGAGAATCGTGACGGAGGCGATCGACCACGAGGCGCTGGAGCTGGTGGCCGAGTACGCGGATGTGATCCAGATTGGCGCGCGCAACATGCAGAACTTTTCGCTGCTGAAGGCGGCGGGGAGAAAGCGGAAGCCGGTGCTGCTGAAGCGCGGGCTGGCGGCGACGCTGGAAGAATTCCTGATGGCGGCTGAGTACATCATGAGCGAGGGGAACTACGAGGTGATCCTGTGCGAGCGCGGGGTGCGAACGTTTGCGGATCACACGCGGAACACTCTTGATCTGAGCATTGTGCCAGCGGTGCAGCGGGAGAGCCATCTGCCGATTCTGGTTGACCCGAGCCACGGGACAGGCAAGCGGAACAAGGTGCTGCCGCTGGCGCGGGCGGCGGTGGCAGTGGGCGCGGACGGGCTGATCGTCGAGGTGCATCATCAGCCGGACAAGGCGCTGAGTGACGGGATGCAGTCGATTGTGCCGGAGCAGTTTGAGAAGCTGATGGACGAGTGCTCGCAGATCGCGACGGTGCTGCATCGGAGCGTGCCGCGCGGGATCCATGTGGAGAGCGCGGCGGCTGCGCTGTAACGATTCCCTTCCCTTCGGGTCCGACCCCAATTGTGCGCAGGGTTTGTGCGCGCCGCTGGCGTGTATTCTGAACCGGACCGTGGAAACTGAAGGAAAGTCCGAGACGGATTGGACGGGGGCCGCAGGGGCTGAAGCCCCCATTTCCAGCGTTCTATCGGCACGACTGAAGTCGTGCCCTGATACAAAAGCGGCTGACTGGGGGTGGGGTGTTCCCGGTGTTCCCGATGTGTCGTGCCGCGACCAGGAGCGGCCAACCCGGACGTGGTGGAGAGTCGCGCCGGCGGTCCTGCTTTTGATGACGTTGATGCTGACAACGAGTGGGTGCAGGCGGAAGCATTTTCCGAAGTATCCGGCGGATTTTCGCGAGTATGCATGGGTGACGAATGGGGGCGGGAATTCTGTCACCGTGCTGGATCTGGTCCACATGACGACGGCGGCGACGATTCCGGTGGGCGACGATCCGGTGGATGTTGCGGTGAATCCGACGCGCGATGAGGTGTATGTCGCAAATCGGGGCAGCGGGTCGATAAGTGTGATCGATGCGGTGACGAATCAGGTGGTGGCGACGATCGGTGTGCATCGTGGGCCGGAATCGATCAGCGTGGATGCGACGGGGAAGCGAGCGTATGTTGCGAATGCGGGGTCGAACAACGTCTCGGTTCTGGATCTGACGAAACGGCGAGAGATTGGCGCGGTGGGCGTAGGCGAGGCTCCTGGAGATGTGCGTGTTTCTCCGGACGGCGCGACCCTGGTGGTGACCAACCGGGCGGGCAACAGCGCGACGGTGGTCGATGCGGAAACGCTGAAAGTGCGCGCTGTGTTTGGCGGGTGCCCGGAGGCGTCGGACGCGACGATCCTGCCGGATTCGTCCAAGGCGTTTGTCGCTTGCACGGGCGGGCATCAGGTGATGGCGATAGGACTGGCGCAGGGGGCGAGTCAGAATCCGGCAGAGCATGAGGATCGGCTGCTGGCGTTTCTGGATGTGGGGCGGGAGCCGGTGCATCTGGCGCTGAAGCCGGATGGCGGCGAGATTTTCGTGTCGAACTTCGGCGGGGATACGGTATCGGAGATTGCGACGGGAGCCAACGAAGTGGGGGGCGCCTATGACTTGGGCGCGGCGCCGCTGGGCGGCGTGGTGAGCGCGGATAACTCCACGCTGTGGGTGAGCAATTCGCGCGACAACACGGTGGCGGCTTACTCGATTGACGATGGCCAGCGCGTGAACACGGTGCAGGTGGGCGATGGGCCGGGGCCGCTGGCTTTGTCTGGCAATGGATTTCTGCTGCTGGCGGTCGACGAGGTGTCGGGCGATGTGTCGGTGGTGCGGACGATCAGCTACACGCCGAAGGGGCAGCCGATTACGGGATCGCTGTTCACGGTGCTGTCGGCGGGAAAGGGTCCGAACGCGATCGCGGTGAAGGACTTCAATGTGGTAGCCGGCAGAGGGTAGGCTGTGGCTTCTAGCTCCTGGCTGCCAATGCTGTTTTGGGGCGGCGCCAGACGATGGCGAGCTCTTCGCGGTCGAGGATTTTGCGGACCTGCAGGCGGGCGTGATTGGACCAGGGGCCGACCGGATCGAGCTTGACGTAGGCGATCCAATGGCGGAGGGCACGGCGGCGCTCGTTGCTGCGCTCGTAGGCAAGCGCCAGATTGTAGTGCGCGTCGGCATAGCCCGGAGAGAGGCGGATGGCGGACTTGTAAGCCTCGATGGCTTCAGGGAGTCGCTGCAATTCGTCGAGGGCGTTGCCAAGGTCGAAGAAAGCGAGCGCGTAGTCGGGGTTGGCGAGGGTAGCGCGGCGGTAGAGTTGCTCGGCGCGGACAAACTGGCGCTTGTTATAGAGGATGGTGCCGAGGTTGATGGCCGCGGGTGCGTGCTCGCCGAGGGTGAGGGTTTCTTCGTAGAGCTTTGCCGCCTCGTCGGTTTTTCCCTGCTCTTCGCAACGAACGCCCTCGAAGAAGAGGGCGTTGATTTTGTTCTGGCGCTGGGTTTCGCTGACCGCACCTTCTTCTACGATCTCGAGGCGGGAGCCGCCTCCTTCGAAATCGAATTCAAACTGGCCGGCGATGGGATCCATGGTGGCGCCGGAATGGCGAAATACCAGACGCGGGCCACGCAGGGCCACTCCCGCCTGGAGCAGCGGATTGGCGATGCCGGAGACGGCCTTCATGGCGCGGACGCCGGCGCGGATGCTGGAGGCGGGGACGCGCTGAGCGCGGAGATCGCTGAGCTTGCGGAGTTGAACCAGATCTTCGAAACCGTAGTCGGCAGCGGGAGCAATGAGCCCTGCCCTCTCCCACGCGCTGAGTTGCCGGGAGGAGATACGCAGTATGCGAAGGACATCCTGGCGGCTGTATCGGTTCACTGTTGGGGGTGAGTGACCCCTCCTTGATTCTCCATGATTATCCAAGGGTAGAAATGGGGGATCAAGGTTACAGGGGAAAAAAGCAGTGGATAAGTCAGTACAAATCGGGTACGTACCTTCGCGGGTTCATCGCGGTGTAACGATTTGCGCGCGGCTCAGCGGTGAGGCAGGTGGAACCGACAATCAGGGGATTCACTTGACACGCATATACAACGTATATACGTTCAAGGCGTGGACGTCCGATATTGACTGCGTGGGCTGCTCTTTGAATGGGCGCAGGAAAAGGCTCGGACCAATCTGCGAAAACATGGAGTCTCTTTCGAGGCCGCCTGTGAGGCTTTCTTCGATCCTCTGTTGAGGATCAGAGATGCGGGTGACGCGGACCGCGCCACGCAGGTGTTAATTGGCGAGACCCTGGATGAACGCCTGCTTTTGGTTGTGCACATCCTTCAAAGCGAAGAAGCGATCCGGATTGTCTCGGCTCGTCCGGTGACTTCAGGTGAGAGGCGCGAGTATGAAGAGTAGCGAAGGAAAGAAACCGCGGCCGATGAAGACCGAGGCCCAGCGTGTATGGAAGCGGCTGCGGGAGGACCGACCGATGACGACCATCAGCATCCGGATTCCGGCAGACGTGATCGACGATCTCAAGAACGTTGCTCCGGCGCTGGGGTATTCGGGATACCAGCCTCTCATCCGGGCCTATGTCGGACGAGGATTACGGAAGGACCTGGAGCGACTGGATCGGTCACCGGGCCAGGCGCTGGCGGCGAGTCTGCGGAAGCGCGGCATGAGCGACAGCGTGATCGCCGAAGTGATTGCGGAAGCAAAAGTGGGCTGAAACGGATCGCGCGATGCGCGATGGCCACCATCTGCCGCAGCCGAGATGGGCGCCCCCACCTGCCCTGGTCAGTTCCCTTGCCCGCTGGTCGCGCCTGAAGGCGTGGGTGCGGGCGGCGGAGTCGCTGACGGCGTGGGACGGATGAGGACGGCGGTGCGTGGGAAGGTGAAGGTGCCGCCGGCATCGTCGATGACGTTGATCTGGCAGATATAAGTGCCGGGCTTGAGGCTCGCGAGGGGCACGTCGAACTGGAAGGCGACTGCACCGCGCGAGGGATCGTTGAGTTGGGTGGCCTGGACGAGCGGCGTCTCGAAGGCTTTGGCGGAGCCGGACAGAAATTCAATGCTGGTCATGACGCGCACGGGCGGCGGCGCATTCTTGTCGGACTTTTCTTTTTTGGGCGGCGCGGGGGCAGCGGCTCCCTCTGCGGACGCGATGGCGGCGTTGGCTTCGGCGCCGGTGGCTTTCGCAGGGTCGTAGACCTCGTAGAGCAGATAGAGGTGCTGGTCCTGACGGAAGACGTGGGGCAGGTTGGGCACCAATTGCTCGCCGTCGCGGATCAGGGGGTTCTCCTGCTGCTGCTTTTTGCCGGCGGGCATGCGCTGGCTGGCGAGAAGAACGGAACTCATTTTGAGCGGGACCTTTTTCAGGTCGGGGACAGTGAGGTCCGTTTCGAAAGAGCCCATGCGGCCGGTGACGTTTTCGCGAACGACGAATTTGACGTGGTACTTGCCGGGCGGGAGGTTGAAGCCGGTGGTGTACTGCACGTTTTTCTGGCGGACCTGCTGCGATTCGTCGAGAGCGAGCCTGACGGTATCGCGCACGTCGCCGATGTCGTGACCGGCGGGATCTTTGACCTGGCCGATGATGTCGAGGGTGGCCTTGTCGCGATCGCCACCCTTGACGAAGGGGATCTGCGAGCCGGGGACGACGAGGGAAACGGGCACGTAGAAGCGGTTGTCGGCGAGCCGGAAATAGAGGGCCTGCATATAGACGGCCATGTCGGTGGCGGGCAGGTCGCTGGCGAGTTCCTCGTCGAGCTGGCGTTCGCGCTCGTCTTTGGTGGCGTGCTTGTAGTCGGCGGGGGCGTAATAGCCAGGGCGGTATTCGAGCTTGACGTCGCCGCGATTGACTTTGATGGAGAGACGGCGGTAGCGGCCGTCGCGGCGCAGGTCGGTGGAGTGGAAGCCGAGGACGTAGTAGGCGGAGGTATCGTTCTGGATGCGGGTGAAGACGGGCGAGAAGTCATTGGAGTCGGAGAAGAACTTGCCGCCGGTATCTGCGGACAGGCCGGCCATGACTTCCTGGGTGTTGAAGTTGGAGTCGAGATTGTTCTGCAGGGCTGCACCGTTGAAGGAGTTGGCGCCGCGCAGGTTGCCGGTGGTGGCGTCGCCGAGGGGGGAGATGGCCTGGAGGCCGCGGGCGTCGACGGAGTAGATGGCGACATTGGCGCGGACGGAGGCATTGATGGCGGCGTGGAGGGAGGCCTGGTTCTCGATGCCATCGCGCTGGATGCCGCCGGAGAAATAGAGGAGGGATTTCTTCTCGTTGAGATAAGAGAGAGATTTGGAGATCTGTTCGATGGCGAAGAGCTCGCGGTCGGTGTTGAGGTCGTTGTACCCGGACTCGTCTGCGGTAAAGGAGCTGGCGTCTTCAACCTGGTTGGTGGTGCTGGAGGCGCCGGGTTCGAAGCCTTCGCTCGGGGCGCCTCCGTAGCTGTTCACGGCTTTGAGGAGGAGATCTTTGCTGGCGGTAAAGTCCTGGTCGAGGGAGAGGGTGTCGTTGAGCGAGACGACGGCGACGAGGTCGGCGGGGTGCATCTGCTTATTGATGTAGTTACGGGCGGCATCCTGGGCGCGATCGATGTCGTCGGGCTGCATCGAGGTGAGGTCGAAGAAGAAGACGATGAGGCGGTGGTTGCGCAGCTGCTCGGTGGTGGCGGTGCCGTTCTTCGCGCCGAAGATGCCGTTGGGGGCAGCGGCGTTGATGGTGGCCTCGTTGAGCGCGGCGGCCTCGTCGACGTTCTCGAAGTCGAAGCTAACGACGTGCTGGGGCTTGCCGTCTTCGGTGATGGTGAAGTCTCTCTCGGTGAGACCCTTCACGAGCTGGCCGGTCTTTTTGTCGCGGACGACGATGTTGGTGAGGACGAGGTCGGAGTTGACCTTCAGGGTGAAGGGCGAACTTTGTGGCGGAGGCTGGGGTGGGGGCGGAGGTGCGGTTTGGGGACGCGCGGGGATGGCGAGGAGGATGGCAAGGCAGAGCGCGAGGACGGGCAACAGAAGATCCGCTTTGCGAGCCATAGACGGAGATGCGAATCTTTCCTCAGTGGCTAAAGCCGGACCTATTCTGCGGCACTTACGGCACAGCTGAAGCTGTGCCCCTTCAAAGCTTTCCAGCTTTGAAGGCATTTGTCTCGAGGTGAAGTTGCGGTTTTTCATTGCTAGAACCTGAAGCGACCCATGAAGGAGAAGCTGCGCATGGCCTTGGTGGAGGTGACCTGGCCGTAGGTGGCGGAGCCGAGGGTGGAGTCGACGCCGGAATACTGCACGGTGTTGAGGACGTTTTCGGCTGTGGCCCGGAGTTCCATGGTCCTCATGTCGCCAAAGCGGATGGATTTGGAGGCCGAGGTGTCGAAGGTCCACGCGGAGGGGCCGGGGATGCTGAAGCGCGAGGCGTTGCCGTAGACATTGGCCGGCGCGACGAAGGCATCCTTGTTGAACCAGTTTTCGAGAGAGCCGCCACCGGCGGTTAGGGAGGCGCCGGGCATGCGGTCGGGGCGCAGCGTGTTGGTGGTGCCGCGGGCGACATCCTGGATGCTGGCCTCGTAGCGCGGGGTGAGCGGATTGCCGGTAGCGAAGCTGAAGTCGCCGGAGAAATTCGTGTTGGCGAGGACGTGGCCGAACCAGCCGGTGGTGAGCAGGTGGGTGTCGGGTCCGAAGGGAAGCTCGTAGACGAAGTTGCCACGGACCTGATGGCGGACGTCGAAGCTGGAGTTGGATTCCTCGGCGCGAATGTCCTGCCAGTTTTGGACGATGCCGCCGGAGGTGGTGCCGCCATTGCCACCGAAGGTGGTGGCGTCATCGATGGAATGCGAGTACGTGTAAGTGCCGCCGACGGCGATGCCGCCGCTCATGCGCTTACGAGCGCTCACGGTGAGGGCGTTGTAATTGGAGAAAGCGAGCGAGTCCTCGTAGTTGTAGGGCACGGAGAGGGCGGGGTTGTTGACGGCGGTAGGCAGCGTTGTAGTCTGCAAGCCGCCGACGTTCTGGACGAAGACGCCGGGGGCGTCGATGATGTCGAGGCGCGAGCCTTTGGATCCGTTGTAACCGACGTTGAGAACGATTTGCCCGGGCAGGGTGTGCTGCAGGTTGAGATTCCAGACCTGAACGTAAGGCAGCCGGTAGTTTTTGTTGACTGCGTAGTTGCCGATCTGGCGGTTCTCGGGAACGGGGAACCCGTCGGCGAGCGTGATGGGGACGCCGCTGGTGGCGAGGTTGGTCTGCACATTCGCAAAGGGCGGCTGGAAGGCGAAGTTCTGGACGAACTTCACATACTGGCCGACGGTGTAGTTGATACCGTAGCCGCCGCGGAGGACAGTGTCCCTGATGGGGTGCCAGGCAAAGCCGACGCGGGGGGAGAAGTTGTTCTTCTCGGGATAGACGAGGTCGTGCGGATACTTACCGTTGAAGGGACCGACGCCGTTCGGCGTGACGATGCCGACCTGGGTGAAATTGTTGCCGGGATCGAGGGTGGCGAGGCGGTCGTTCTCTTCCGAGTAGGGGGAGTCGTAGTCGTAGCGGAGGCCGATGAGGAAGGTGATATTTTTGAGAGCGCGCCAGTCGTCCTGCGCGTAGCCGTCGATTTGATTCGCGCGGAGGTGGGTTTCCTGGTACGCGGCCTGGAGCGTTGTCTCCTGGGGCAGGCCGAGGAGGAGATCGGCGAGGGAGGAGCCGCTGCTGGCGAAGCCGTTGAGGCCGGTGCTGCCGGAGGATCCGGGCGCCTGGGTGAAGAGGCCGGTGAAGACGTAGGTGCCGGTGGAATTGGTATCGCCGATCATGTTGTTGTAGACGCGGCGGAAGTCGCCGCCAAAGCGGAAATTGTGCTTGCCGTGGTTCCAGATGAGCATGTCGGTGAGGCCGATGGTTTCCTGGGTCTGGAAGTGGGGCTGCTGCTCGCTGAGGCTGGAGAACTGGTTGAGGGTGATGTTGGGCAGGCCCCAGAGCTGCGGCGAGTCGGGCAGACCGGTGAGGCCGATCTGTGAGGCGATGTCGGACACGTTGGAGAAGTAGTTGCTGATTTCGGAATGCGTCTGATTCCAGGCGAGGTTGAGGTTGTCCGTGAGACGGCCTTTTCCGATGGAGTAGCCGGCCTGCAGCGAATATTGGTGGGTCTGACTTTTGCCGCCGAGTTGGGGGAACAGGTCCAGGTTGTCCTGGGCGGAGTGGCTGTAGTTGAAGTTGAAGTGCATGCTCTGGGTGATGCCGGGATTCCCCTGGCCGAGGAACTGGCGGGCCATGCGGATGATGCCGTTCATGCCGGACGCATTGCTGCCGAAGGTGTGCATGAGGCGCACGCCGATCTGGGTGCTGTTGGTTTGTGCGGAGGTGATGCGCTGGTAGTTCTGGCTCGTCCCTCCGAGGGTAGGCAGCGGAACGTAATTCAGGAGCGTGGAGGCCTGCGAGACGGTGCACTGCGAGGGAATGATATTGCCGGTGAAGGGCGTACCTGGAGTATTGCCGTTGGCGGTGCAGCCTGAGTTGGCGGGGTTATAGATGGCGATGGGCTTGCCACTCGGGGTGGTGAGAGCGCTGAAGTCGCCGCTGCGTTCGGCCTGGGTTGGGACGGTTCCGTACTGATCGAAGGGCGAGGAACTGCGCGTACCGGAGAGGTTGAGGAAGAGGAAGTCGCGCTTGTCGTTGGTGAGGATCTTCGGGATGTAGGGCGCGGAGAGAAAGGTAAGCCCGAAGCGATTCGAGGAATAGGCGGGGTTTTGGAAGCTTTGGCCGCGCAGGGCGAAGTCTTCGGCATTGAGTGCGCCGTTACCTCCGTTCCAGAAGAGGGCTCCGTGGGGCTGATTGGGTTTGAAGTTGCGGAAGTTGCCGCGCATCACCATGCGGCCGCCGCCACCCCGACCACCACCACCGAAGCCTCCGCCACCGGCGAAGCCACCGCCACCGGGGCCCGCGATGCGAATCCCTTCCCCACCGGGACCGCCTGGTCCTCCGTTGAGGGATTGATTCAGCTCCGCGCTGTCCCGCATCTGGCTGAAGTCGATGCCGGCGAAGGGATTGGTGGTGCCCATCTGGCCGGAGACGGCAACGGAATCGCCCGAAGCGAAGTCGGAATTGGAAGCGAGGGAGGGCAGAGCTGCGCCGGCTTCTCCGTTGCCGCCGCCGGCCTGGATCAGGTCAGAAGCGGCGCCGAGGAGATTGAGGCTTTGTGCGCCGCTGTTGCCGAGGAACTGGCGGGCGGCGCCGGCGAGGTCGGTTGTCTGCTCCTGCTGCGCGGCGCGCGAGGCCAGCATGATGGCGAAGTCGACCGTCTGATCGTGCGCGGTGGCGTTGAGGAGCGCCTCTTTGGTGACGGGCGCGAAGGCGGCGAGCTCGGTGCGGAGAACGTAACGGCCATTCTGCGGAATGACGAGGGTGTAGGCGCCGGTGATGTCGGTGGTGGTGGAGTATTTCTTGCCGGTGAGTGAATTGCTGGCGGTGACGCTGACGCCGGGGAGGGGAATGTTGCCGTCTTTGATGGTGCCGTGGATGGCGCCTCCGGCTGGTGCCGGGGCGGCCGTCGTCTGCGGTGGGGGCGTGGTTGGCTGGGCGGGCGAAGGCGATTGCGCGCAGGCGAGGCTTCCCGCGACGGCTGCGGATACAAGTAGAGCGAGCCCGCGCATTTTCCGCTTCATGGGGATTCAGTTCTGCCCGTTGGGCTGCTGCGGAGACACGGACCCGGTGGGTGCGCCTTCAGGCTGCGGCGGTTGATGCATACGCGAGCCTGGAGGTCCACCGTTGCCGAAGCGCCGCTCCCCGGGCTGCCGCGGTTCCATCACGACTACGTTGGTGGCGAGGAAATCGTTCCCCTGCAGGGAGCCGTCGGCGCGAAGCATTTCGCCGACCTTGATGTCGGGGAAGGTGATATCGGTGGCCTGGCCGCGCGCGCCTTTGTGGAAGGTGGTGTTCTCGTCAACTGCGATGGTCTGTGTGACTTTATCGGGGCGTTCGACAGTGAGGGTCAGGTCTTTGATGGCGGTGATTTTGCCTGCAGTCCAGGTTTTGCCGAAGGTGGCGCGCATCTTCTCCATCTGCGCGACCTGCTCGGGGGTGGGAACCATGATGAACATGGCGCCCAGGGATTTGGTTGGCTCGTCGAGGTTGCCGACGGCGATGATGGTGTCGCCGATGTGGATGTCGGAGAACTTCGCCTCTTCGCGGTCCTTGCGGATACGGGTGTTGGGGCCGGTCTGGACTTTATAGGTCTGGCCCTGCTCGTCCTGCAGGGTGAGGTCGTTGCCGGAGATGGCGGTGACTTTGCCGTGGACGTTGCCTGCGCCCATCATGAACATGCCGCCGCGTCCCATGCCGCCGCCACGCTGACTCTGCTGAGGTAGTTCGTCCTGAGCCGGGAGGGGCGGGGCTGAGGCGAGCACGGCCAGCGAGGCACAAAGGGCGAAACCAGCAAGGCGAGAGCGGAACATTTTCATGACTCGTACCTTCAGAGACAGCTTGCAGCCGCTCTGATTATGACGGAATAGACGCGATTGGGGGCGGAAAGACGCGGCGGGGGAGGGATGGTTGTGACGGACTGGGCCCGCGGCGAGAACGGCGAAGATACTGCCGCATCAACGCGATCCAGCGGCCAGTAAGTGGAAAAAAGCCGAGGGAAAAATGAAGCCTTGCCGAAAGATGACGCATCCGACACGGTTGAGGGTGGTAGTCTGACGGGCATTCCTGCCCCGTGCGCAGTCTCTGCCTGGGATAGATCCAAAAGAAGGACAGAACGATGAGCGTACTCGCCACAACCGTACTTGCCGAGGCTTTTTGTCGCGTGCGGAGCCAGAGCCTGGCGCTCTGCGCGCCGCTGACTCCAGAAGACATGATGGTGCAATCGTGCGCGGATGCGAGTCCGGCCAAGTGGCACCTGGCGCATACGACCTGGTTCTTCGAGACGTTTGTGCTGCGGGAGTTTGTGCCGGGCTACAAGCCGTTTCATCAGGATTTTATCTGGCTGTTCAACAGCTATTACAACGCGGTGTCGGAGCAGCCGGAGAAGAAGCTGCGCGCGTCGTTCTCGCGGCCGACGGCCGAGGAGATTCTGGCCTATCGGCATCACGTGGATGCGGCGATGGAAGATTTTGCGGCCGGCGATATTCCGGAGGCAGCGCGGGAACGGATTGTGCTTGGGCTGAATCACGAGCAGCAGCATCAGGAGCTGCTGATCACGGACGTGAAGCATGCGTTCTGGTCGAATCCGCTGCACCCGGCGTATGCGGAGGGCGTGGACGCGGTTCGCGGGGCGGGCGAGGCGGAGCCGGTTCGGTGGGTGGAGTTCGCTGGCGGAGTGGTGGAGATCGGGTACCAGAATTCTGCTGCATCGGGCAGACCGGGTCTGGAATTTTGCTTCGATAATGAGACGCCTCGGCACCGGAGCTATCTAAGCCCTTACAGGCTGGCTTCGCGGCCGGTGAGTTGCGGGGAATATCTGGCGTTCATGGAAGACGGCGGGTACAAGCGGTCGGATTTGTGGCTCTCGGAGGGTTGGAATACGGTGCGGGCCGAAGGCTGGGAGGCTCCGCTTTACTGGCGACGCGGCGAGCAGGACTGGGAGATTTTCACGCTGCGGGGATTTGTGCCGTTGAAGGATCTGGCGGCGACGCCGGTGTGTCACATCAGCTATTTCGAGGCAGATGCCTATGCGCACTGGGCGGGGAAATCACTGCCGACGGAAGCAGAATGGGAGACGGCGGCTGCGACCGCACCGGTGAGGGGAAATTTGCTGGAGGGCGGGAAGCTTCATCCGCAGGCGGCAAAAGGTGCATCAGAGAATGCGGTGCAACTCTACGGCGATGTCTGGGAGTGGACAGTCAGCGCATATCTGCCGTATCCGGGCTATCGTCCTCTCCCCGGCGCGCTGGGCGAGTACAACGGTAAATTTATGTGCAACCAGATGGTGCTGCGCGGGGGCTCGGTGGCGACGCCGGCTTCGCATATCCGCGCGGCCTATCGTAACTTTTTCGCGCCTGCGACCCGCTGGCAGTTTTCCGGCGTACGGCTGGCCGAGCACTGATCAGCGGAGGCGCTCATCGCAATGCACGCATTCTCGTCTGTTCCCTGTCTGCCGGAGGCGGCGGCGACGCCTCTCGGTGCGGAGGTTTATCGCGGGCTGACCGCGTTTCCGAAGAAGCTGTCGCCGTGGCTGTTCTACGACCAGCGCGGGTCGGAGTTGTTTGAAGCCATCACGGAGCTGCCGGAGTATTACCTGACGCGCACGGAGCGCGGGATATTCGAGCAGTACTGCCGATGAGATTGTCGCAGCCACGGATACAAATCGGCTGTCGATGATCGAGCTGGGCGCGGGCACGGCGACCAAGACGGGATTGCTGCTGGCCGCCGCGGTGCGAAAACAGGAGAGCGTGGAGTATTTCCCGATCGACATTTCAGGATCGGCGCTGGAAGAAGCGCGCCGGAGGATCGGCGAAGAGATGCCGCGCGTCTCCTGCACGCCGATTGTGACGGACTACACGCGGGATCTTTCTGAGATGCCCCAGGCTGCGGGGCGGCGGCTGGTACTGTACATCGGGTCGAGCATTGGAAACTTCGAGCCGACCGAGGCGGCGGCACTGCTGCGGCGACTGCGCGGACAACTGGCAGTGGGCGATCTGCTGCTGCTGGGCGTAGATCATGTAAAGGATCGCGCGACGTTGCTGAAGGCGTATAACGATGCGGCGGGCGTGACGGGGGAGTTCAACCGCAACGTGCTGGTGCGGATCAGGGAGGAACTGGGGGCGCAGTTCCGGCCCGGGCTGTTCCGGCATCGCGCCTGCTGGAACGAGCGCGAATCGCGGATTGAGATGCATCTGGAGAGCCTGGTGGCGCAGGAAGTGGCGATCCCGGCGCTGGAATTGACGGTGAGTTTCAAGCGGGGCGAGAGTATTCACACCGAGAACAGTTACAAATTCACACCGGAGAGCGCGGCAGGATTGCTGGGACGGTCGGGATTCTCGGTCCGGCAGAGCTGGAGTGATGAGAAGAAGTGGTTTGGTGTGTATCTGGCAGAAGCGGGGGACCGCAGGGAATAGGGATCGGGAAGCAGAAATTGTGGGGCGAGAGAAATCTCGCCCTTTTGCTTTTCTGCAGGAGTGATGTGCTGCTGAGCGCGGAGTAGAGTATCGCCATGGATGCGGAGAGTCTTCGGGTATTTCTGCTGTCCCTCCCGAGTGTTTGCGAGACGATGCAGTGGGGCGACAACCTGGTCTTCTGGGTGGGCGACAAGAAGATCGGCGGGAAGATGTTTGCGCTTTGCAGCCTGACGCCGGATCGCGGAGTGCTGTCGTTTGCGGCGGGGCCGGAGCGGTTCGCGGAGTTGGTCGAAGTGGAGGGCGTCTTCCCTGCCCCTTATCTGGCGCGCGCGCATTGGGTGGCCGTAGAGCGATGGAGTACGCTGCCGGCCTCCGAGTTGAAGGAGTTGCTGCGCGCGGCGCGAGGCATCGTTTACGAGAAGCTGCCGAAGAAGACGAAGGCGGCGCTGGCGGCGAGTCCAGCAGCGAAGAAGAAACCAGGGGCGGGCAAGGGGCGAGCCAGGCTCGGAGGATGAGGATCAGCGGTTCAGGGTTGTCGATCCGGACCATTGCGCGCTGGCGGCGGAGGCAGCGTTGGTCAGGGCAGTGCGCTTATCGGGGGTCATGGGGCCGGAGGCGCGCCAGAGAACTTTTCCCTGGCGATCGATAAGCAGAACGACCACCTGTTTGTCGTTGGGAATGCCGAGTTCCTTGAAAAAGTTCTTTCGGTCGAGCCAGACGGGAACGATCCAGTGCCACGTTTCGGGATCGGTCTGATCGCTGCGCATGGAGGAGCTTTCCCACCAGCGGAAGATGAAGTTCTCCTTCTCGGCCACAGGAAGCTGGTAGTAGCGGAACTGAAAATTCAGGTGCTGGAGCGCCTGGGCGGCGGGCATCCAGGAGTTGATGTCGCCCTGTTGTTCGGGACGGAAGGAGAGGAGGAGCAGGTCGATCTGACCCTCGGCCCCGCTGGGGAGCGTGACCTTGTCCTTGTTGAGGTTGTACGAGGTGATGGAGGGGAAAGTTGGCTGCGCGGTTGACGGTTTAGTTGGCTGCGCACCGAGAGGAAGCATCAGGGCGCACACGAGCGTAGAGATCAACAATGGACGTAGATGTAGCAATCAGTGGGTCCGACGGCACTTGCGATCCTGAGAAGGCCTGGAGGCATAGTATCACCCGGGATTTCGGCCTCAGGGCGCGCCGAGGCGGACCGCGAACCATGTGAATTATCATGAAAGGAGAATGAGTCTGCACCCGTTCACAACCGACGATCCGCGCCTGGTTCCGATTGCCGCGAAGGTGGCAGCGGGCGAGCGGCTGAGCTACGACGAGGGCCTGGCGCTGTATCGCTCGCCCGATGTGCTGGCCGTTGGCTGGATGGCGAACAGCGTGCGCGAGCGGATGCACGGCGACGTGACGTACTTCAACGTGAACCGGCATATCAATCCGACGAACGTATGCGTGGCGGCGTGCCGGCTGTGCGCGTTTGGGCGGCACAAGAGCGCCGCGGGCGCGTACACGATGGCGCTGGAGGAGGCGTGGGAGACGGCCGCGTCGGGCTACAGCGAGGCGGTGACGGAGTTCCACATCGTGGGCGGGCTGCATCCGGATCTGCCGTTTGAGTATTTTCTCGATCTGGTGCGGGGGCTGAAGGAACGGTTTCCGCAGGTCCACATCAAGGCGTTCACGATGGTGGAGGTTGCGTTCCTGGCGAAGCGCGCGAAGCTGACGATTCCGCGAGACGCTGATGAAGCTGAAAGAGGCGGGAGTCGATTCCCTGCCCGGGGGCGGCGCGGAGATTTTTGCGGATCGGGTGCGGCACATCATCTGCGATCACAAGATCGATGGCGACGAGTGGCTGGAGACGGCGAAGGCGGCGCATCAGCTGGGGCTGAAGTCGAATGCGACGATGCTGTACGGGCACATTGAGAATGATGAGGACCGCGTGGATCATCTGCTGAAGCTGCGCGCGCTGCAGGACGAGACGGGCGGCTTCCAGACCTTTATTCCGCTGGCGTTTCATCCGGAGAACACGGCGCTGGACCATTTGCCGAAGACGACGGGGATGACGGACATTCGGCAGATTGCGGTGGGGCGGCTGCTGCTGGATAATTTTCCGCACATCAAGGCGTACTGGCAGATGATGACGGCGAAGATTGCGCAGATCTCGCTGCGGTTTGGGGCGGATGACATTGATGGCACGGTGATCGAGGAGAAGATTTACCACGATGCCGGCGCGACGACTCCGCAGGGGATGCGGCGGGCGGAGCTGATGCGGCTGATCACGGAGGCGGGACGGGTTCCGGTGGAGCGGGACACGCTGTATCGGGCTGTGACGCGGACGGAAGAGAGCTTTACGGTCGCGGTTTAGTTTCCCTCAGGGGCTAAAGCCCATTCCTTTTTGCGGCTTCTATGGCACGGCTGAAGGCCGTGCCCTTTCAAAGCTTGCCGGCCTGAAGGCCGCATCTTTTCTGGGCTGGGACGCGGGCCTGAAGGCCCGCTCTTCTACCGGGGCCTCGCTGCGCGAGGCTGCGATTCTCTGGTTGGATCATCAGAAGTCGCCACTCAAGCCAGCGTTTGGCCTGGAATGGGCCATCCAGATGGGGCGGCTGGTTGAAGTTCGCACGTCCCACCCTTGTTGCGCCAAAAGCCGGCGCAACAAGGGTGGGGCACCCGGCGATTTCTCCGCTGTGGAATGCAGCAACGGTAGTCGCGAAGGACAGATCAGGGGTAGAGTTTCGCCGGCACGATGTCGGGTTCGGGTTCGCCTGCTTCGGCCATGAGCGATTTGAGCTGGTCGCGCAACTGGGCGGCGATCTCCTTGTATTCTTTTCGGCCCGCGAGGTTGACGAGCTCATACGGATCGTTGCGCTGATCGTAGAGCTGATACTCGTGGTAATTCGTGCTGGTGGGCGACTTCGTATCGCCGGTTGGATCGGCGACGCAGTAGGTCCAGTCCCGGGTGCGGATGGCACGGCCGGTCATCGATTCGCTGATCTGGACATAGGCGCGATTCGGCCAGTCCTGCCGGGCGCGCGCGTCGTTCATCAGCGGCAGAAAGTTCCTGCCTTTCATGGAGGGCGGGACCGGAATGCCGGCGGCAGTGAGCAGCGTGGGCGCCAGGTCGAGGATACCGACCAGCTCCGGGATCTGCTGCGCGCCTTCGAAGCCGGGCCCATCGATCAGCAGCGGCACGCGGAGCGAGCTGTTGTGGGTGCTGCGCTTGTACTCCTGATTGCGCGTCATGAAGTGGCAACCGTGATCGCTCATGAACGCGAAGATCGTGTTCCCGGTGAGATTTTCTTCGTCGAGCACTTTGCGCAGGCGGCCGACGGAAGCGTCGATGCTTTCGATCGCACCGTAGTAGTCGGGCAGCTGCTGGTGCCAGTCACCGGGAAACATGCGGAGGTCGGGCGGAACGTATGCGTTGATGAAACGCTCGGCCGAGCCCTTTGGGCCCACCATGCGATGGAGGTCGTTTTGCTGATGGGGCTCGAGCTGGGAAATCATGAGCAGGAAAGGCTTGTCCTGCTTCTGGCGGAGAAAGCGCTCGGCGCGATCGGTGATGAAGTCGACGCGGTACTCATCGCTGAAGGTGATGGGGTGACCGTCGCGGTCCCAGATGGTTCCCTCGTAGGGATGGGTGGTGTGCTCGAGTTCATTGGAAGCCTCCCAGAAATCGAGAAAGCCGCCGCGATGTTCCGGCTTCACGTATCCGGGGCCGCCTCCCTCCTTAGCACCGGGCGCCAGATGCCACTTGCCGATGTAGTTGGCGGTATAACCGGCCTTGCGGAACTCGGTGGCAATGGTGGGGAGATCCTGCCTGAGGCCGAGGCCGTTGTGCCACACGCCGGTTTCGGTCGCATACCGGCCGGTGAGGAGCACGGATCGCGAGGGAGCACAGACCGGCTGATTCGTGACCAGGCTGGTGAAGTTGCGCGAGCGCGCCGCCATGGCATCGAGGTTGGGCGTGTGGGTGGAGCTGTTGAGGCCGTTGGCGCCGAGGAAGTCCCAGCGAAACTGATCGGAGTGATAAATGATGAGATTCGGTTGACGGCTCGGCGCTGTTTCCGAAGTGGGGGCGGATGCGCCGTGGAGTGGAAGCGAGGCTGCGGCAGCCGCTGAGCCAACGAGAAAATCGCGACGATTCACGCTCACAGAAATCCCTTCGGTGCGCCTGATCTCTGGGTAGTGTAGCCCGCCCGATGGGCTCAGGAAGGCGTTGGAGGCGCCATGGGGAAGTTCAGAGCGAGCGTTCTTCGAGGGCAACGGCGGGGATGGGCTGCGAGTTGGCTGGGGGGGAGGCAGGTTGATCGGGAGCGGGAGGTTTCTTCGCAGCTTCTTTGTTGCGGCGTTTCTTGCGGACCTCGCGGGCGGCTACCCAGAACAATCCAACGAAGGTGATCGCGGTGAGCAGGATGGCGGTAGGCCAGCCGAGCTGCTCCATATCTCCATAGAGGAGCGCGAGGCCGGCGAAGACAAAGAAGAGGTGGGCGCAGAAGACCTGGAGCGAGGCTTTGCCCATGGTGAGGAAAGGCTCGCGCGCGATGAGCAGGACGACCCACTCGCGCAGCCAGAAAAAGAAGATGGCAAAGGCAACGAGATTGAGGACGCGCAGGGGACCGAGCTGCCATTTATCGACCCAGAGGCCGAGTGCGGGCCAGTCGAGGTGCGGGCCGAACCAGCCGTAGCGAACGATGAAGAAGAAGACACAGATGCCGCCGCTGAGGGCGATGGCCCAGCGCGGCACTTTGGCCAGAGGCACATGGCCCTGGGCGGAGATGGAGCCCGTCCAGAGGCCGGTGACCCAGACCGCCTGCCAGGCAAACATGTTGAAGGCGCCGGTTTCCTGCAGCGGGATGTGCAGATGCGTGATGTGCACGATGAGGCCGTGGAAGGCGTCGCGCAGGCCCACCTGGGCGCCGAGCCAGAGCAGGAAGCTGACTCCGAGGACCGTCCGCCAGCGGAAGCGCGTGGCGGCGGAGAGGAGGAGCGGAGAGAGGAAGAGGAAGGTGACGTAGAGGGGCAGGATATCGAGCAGCGGTGGGCAATAAATGAGAAAGATGGAGCCGACAATCGCTGCTTTCGGGTGATTCAGATAGAAGTTGAGGAGATTGGTAAGCGCCGCTCGGTGGGTGTGAACGGCATAGACGGCGAGCACGGTGAACGCGAAGCCGATCAACACCATGTGGTAGGCGTAGATCTTGAGGGAACGGCGCCAGAGGTGACGGCGGACGTTCGCTTGATCGAGCATGTGCTCGCGGTAATAGATACGACCGACCAGAAGGGCGGAGAGGAAGACAAAGCCTTCCGCGGCGGAGACGAAGCCGAAGGGCTGGTCGGCAAAGTTGCTGAAGTGCGTGGGCAGGTGGACGAGGATCATCCAGACCAGGAAGAGTCCGCGGAGCGCATCGAGTTCGGGAAGGCGTCGCAGTTTGGGGAGATGCATGGCTGAATGACACCCCCAGGGAGGCCCATGATTGGGGTGCTCCAGAGTTAGACGCCTGGCTCACGGCGGGGTTGCGAGCAGGCTGGGGGTGGGCCAACCTGTGCAGCATCAACAGCGACCGCGAGACAAAACGCCTGGTACAGTGACCGCATGATCCAACATTTCCGGGCCTGCAGGCCCCGATCTGCCGACCCTATTCCCCCATCTGAAGGCCGGGGCCTCTACCGTCGTCCCGCTCGCGCGGGACCGCTTCGCGCGATGGCCCCAGAATCATTCGGTCCAAGGTTCAGCAAGCCAGAATACCGGTGAGTCCTAGTAAGCCGGAATACCGGTAACGCTATGGCCAATGATGAGGGTGTGGATGTCGTGGGTGCCCTCGTAGGTTTTCACGGACTCGAGGTTCATCATGTGGCGCATGACGGGGAAGTCGTCGGTGATGCCGTTGGCGCCGAGGATGTCGCGGGCGAGGCGGGCGCACTCGAGGGCCATCCAGATGTTGTTGCGCTTGGCCATGGAGATGTGCTGGTGGCCGACTTTGCCCTGATCTTTGAGGCGGCCGACCTGGAGGACGAGGAGCTGGCCCTTGGTGATTTCGCTGATCATCCAGGCGAGTTTTTCCTGGACGAGCTGATGGCTGGCGATGGGCTGATCGCGGAACTGCTTGCGGATGAGGGAGTATTGGCGGGCGGTGTCGTAGCAGGACATGGCGGCGCCGATGCCACCCCAGGCAATGCCGTAGCGGGCCTGGTTGAGACACATGAGCGGCGACTGGAGGCCGTCGGATTCGGGCAGCAGGTTCGTGGCCGGGATGTGGACATCCTGCATGGAGAGGCCGGAGGTAACGGAGGCGCGCAGGGACCATTTGCCGTGGACGTCGTACGCTTTGAATCCGGGGCGGTCGCATTCGACGAGGAAGCCGCGGACGCGTGCCGTCTTCCTGACCGGGATCGCCGTAGGTTTTGGCCCAGATGACGGCGACGTCGGCGATGGAGCCGGAGGTGATCCACATTTTTTCGCCGTTGAGGATGTACTCATCGCCACTGCGATCGGCGCGGGTGCGCATGCCGCCGGGGTTGGAGCCGAAGTCGGGCTCGGTGAGGCCGAAGCAGCCGAGCTTTTCGCCGGTGGCCATTTTCGGCAGCCAGAAGTCCTTTTGGTCCTCGGAGCCGAAGGTGTAGATGGGATACATGACGAGCGCCGACTGCACGCTGACGAAGCTGCGCACGCCGGAGTCGCCGCGCTCGAATTCCTGCATGACGAGGCCGTACTCGACGTTGGACATGCCGGCGCAGCCGTAGCCCTGGAGGCTGGCTCCGAAGAAGCCGAGCTGGCCCATCTGGGGAACGAGTTCTTTAGGGAAACGGCCCTCGCGGTTGCACTCTTCGATGATGGGGACGAGGTTGTCTTCGATGAAGTGGCGGGCGGTGTCGCGGGTGAGGCGCTCGTCGTCGCTGAGGAGGCTGTCGAAACCGATAAAATCTACGCCTTTGAAAGGAAAAGCCATAAGAGATGGACTCCGGAAGGACGATCATACCGTTTCGGAGGGGGAGACAGGAATCGGAAGATAGGGCGAGGGAGGCCTTCCACAGAGACGGCGGTCGTCCTATAAGATTGCCCTACCCGGTTTACGCGAAGCGAAAACCAGGGGATTATGACGTAAGGGGTGGAAACGAGGAACCCATGGCTGGCGATCTGCAACTCATCTGCAGCGATTGTGGACAGGAATTCATTTTTACGAGCGAGGACCAGGCGTTTTTCCAGGAACGCGGGTATACCGCGCCCAAGCGCTGCAAAGCTTGCCGTCAGGCGAAGAAGATGCAGGCAGGCGGAGGCGGCGGAGGCGGGTACCAGCGGGCTGAGCCGCGGGGTACAGCAGTCGTGTGCTCCGGCTGCGGCCAACAGACGACGGTGCCGTTTGAGCCGCGTGGCGATCGGCCGGTGTATTGCCGCGATTGCTACCAGGCGCAAAAGGGCGGCGCGGGCGGCGGACGCGGGCGCGGGCGCTACTAGGTCAGATCAAAACACAAACAGGGAGCAGCGACCCCATGGGGCGGGGCGGTTGCATGGTTGCGTCTAAGCGGCGCGTTCGGGCTTCTGCTGCGCCGTGGACGGGTTTTGCGAGCCTGACGGGGGACGACCCACTTCGCCGGTCTCGCTGGCGTCTTCGCGACCGGTTTCTTGCTGGCGCCGCTGCTCGGGATGCTCGGTGACGGTGGGGTGTTTCTTCTGCTCGGATTCGGGGCTCATCGCGTACCTCACTGTTGAGTGAGATGCGCTCCGACTCGGTGAGGGGGGTCGATCAGGCGCGCTCCAGCAGCGCCCGAACGGCTTCGTGAAGACGGGCAGTGATTTGCTCGGGGGGCTCGTCCTGCGTGAAGTGTATGGGCTCGCCGACGCGCACGGTGAGCTTGCCGGAGCGGAACCAGCCTTTGCGCTGCTGCCTGAGTTCGCTGAGGCCGACGAGCGCAACGGGAACGACCGGGACATCGGACTCGTGGACGAGCAGACCGATGCCAGGCCGGAAGGGCTGCAGACCGGTTTCGGTGCGATGGCCTTCAGGAAAAACCAGGACGTTGTATCCGCGGTCCAGGGCTTCGCCCGCGTGCTGGAAGGAGCGACGGAAACCTGCGCTGCGCGGAAGCGGGAAGACGTTGTAGAGCGCGGTGATGAGCAGCCAGGCGAGGGGTCCCAGGGGATCGAGCAGACGCGCGAGCGCGTGACCCGGGGGACCGACGTTGCGCATGTGACGGAAGTCGCGCAGCATATTGCCGGCCATGGCGGCAGCGACGCGGCGGCGCATCGCGGCGGGCAGCCCATAGAGGACGAGAGCGGCGTCGTAGGTACTGACGTGGTTCGCGATGAGGATGACGGGGCCGGCGGCATCGAGGTGTGGCGGCCGTTCGACGCGCGGATTGCCGAGGAGCCAGACGAAGAATCGTGAGACGACTTCGAGGAAGAGGACGCGAATAAGGCGGATGGGCGTCGACCAGGGCCAGCGGGGGTAGATGTCGTCTTCGCCGATGCGGCGGGGTTGGTCAAGCACGGGCGCAGTGGCAGGGGCAGCGGCGGGAGGCTCCGCGGTGGCGGGGACTTCGCTGTTTGGGGCATCGCGCGGTGTCTGCTCGGCGCTCATGCCGAGTTCGCGGCGCAGGTCGCCAAGGGTGACCACGCGCTCGATGGCGGTGTCGTCGAGGGTGAGGCCGAGGCGCTGTTCGAGCTCGGATTGAAGCTGCACGCGGCCGAGGCTGTCGAGGCCGAGGTCTTCGCTGAGTCGGGCGGCGGTGCCGGAGTTGCCAGGCGTGGAATGGCTGATGGAGAGAATGAGTGCGAGGAGCGGGTCAGCGGTTGTGCCGCTGGTGGATTGCGCGACCTGTGCGTTGACCCACTCGGTCACTTTGGGGCGCCGGACTTTGCCGGTGGAGGTGCGAGGCAGGTCGAGCTCGGGCCAGAGGCGCCACTGCCGGATCTGCTGATAGTCCGCGAGCTGCCGGTTGGCGGCGACGATGGCGGCTCCTGCTTGCTCTTTCGATCCGCGAAAGAGGAGAACGGCGACGGGCTCAGTCCCGGCGGAGGTGAAGAGCGGGACGACAGCGGAGGCCTGGACACCGGGCTGTTTACTGAGGGCGGCTTCGACGTCTTCCGGGTGCACGTTGAGGCCGGAGGGCGTGACGATGACCTGGCTCTTGCGGCCGACAAACCGCAGCTGGCCCTGGTCGTCCTTCTGGGCGAGATCGCCGGTGGCCAGCCACTCGGATTCGTTCCGCCGCAGGGTGCCCTGCTGCCAGGTGGCGCCCGAAACCACGTCGCCGCGGACGAGAATCTCACCGTCGTCGGTGACGCGGACGTCGCGGCCGGGGAGGATTTTGCCGATGGTTCCCTGTCCTGTTTTGAAGGGGTGATTGAGGGAGATGAGGGCGGATGTTTCCGTCATGCCGTAGCCCTGGACGATGAGGAAGCCCAGACCATTCCAGAAGCTTTCCAGTTCGGAGGAGAGTGCGGCTCCGCCACAGACGAAGGCCCAGAATTTGTAACCGAAGGTGCTGTGAATGCTGCGGAAGCGCCACCAGCGG
Organism: uncultured Acidobacteriaceae bacterium; assembly: GCA_963796895.1. Classification (GTDB taxonomy): domain Bacteria; phylum Acidobacteriota; class Terriglobia; order Terriglobales; family Acidobacteriaceae; genus Palsa-343. Next base: position 2,031,728 of record CAWCNN010000003.1, on the reverse strand, counting down.
GCGAGTGCCTTCGTGCCAGCGGCGCGCTGGAGTTCGGCGGCGAGATTGGGATCGACGGCAAGCAGATGGGAGCGGAGAAGATCGAGAACGCGCGGGACCGAGCAGACGACCGATATTTTTTCGTGATGAATGGTCTCGATGAGGCGCTGGGCCTGGAGGCGGGTTTCAAAGTGCACGACTGCACCCAGGAGCGGTGGGATCCAGAGGCCCATGGTCTGGCCGAAGACGTGGCTTAGAGGAAGCGTGTGCAGGAAGCGCAGCGGGTGGAAGATGCGCTCGTAGCGAAGGTACTTCTGCATCTCGCGCTCGATGGGATCGACGCTGGCCAGAACGTTGCGGTGGGTGTGGACGATGCCTTTGGGCTCGGCGGTGGTGCCGGAAGTGAAGAGGATCTGGAAGGGCGTGTCGAGGTTGACGACGGATTCGCGGAGATCGGGTGGCGGTGTGGAGGGAAGTGAGGAGGCAAATTCTTCGAAGCTGAGTTTGGGCGTAGCGGCGGGGAGTTCATGCAACAGGACGGCATCGCCGACGATCAGGCGTGGTCTGGTGTTGTCGATAACGCGGTTGGCGAAGTCGAGAGCACCGGCGGAGTCAAGAGGAACCGCGATGACCCCGCGCTGGATGCAGCCGAAGAAGGCGGCCATCCACTCGAGGCTGTTCGTACCCCAGAGGACGACGCGCTCGCCGAGAGGGATTTCGCGGCGGATGAGTTCGGCGGCGAAGCGGTCGGCTAGATCGGCGATCTGGTTCCAGGATGAGAGGAACCGGCGGTTGCCGCGATGGACTGCGATCGCCGGCGCATCGCCGTGGCGGCGAAAGTCATCGAGAAACGTGATGAGGCTGGAACGCATGGCGATCGATGCCAGGTGACTGGACGCAAGGCGACAGGGCAGAAGGTGGACAGCTACTGAAGCCAAACTGCGTCTGATCCAGCTTAAACGCGGGCGAAGTCGATGTATCCCTGGGCGGGGTCGGTGCGGACCAGAGACACGCGGAGACGGTCACCGACGTCGACGCCCTGAGCGCCCTGGACCAGCATACCGTCGACGGGAGGCCTGAGCGTGCGAACGAAGGAGCCGTGCTCGTTGACACCGGTGACGATGGCGTCGAAGGTCTGGCCGACGCGGCCGCTCATGGCGACGGCGGCGATCCGCTTCTGCATCTCGCGCGAGACTTTGCGTTCGGCATCTTCCATGCGTGTGCACTGTGCGGCGATGGAAGAGAGCTCGTCGTCGGAGTAGGGCGAGGGCTGGCCCGCGATCATCGCCTTGACGATGCGTTGAATGGCGAGGTCCGCATAGCGGCGGTTCGGCGCGGTGGAGTGCGTGTAATTCTGCACAGCAAGGCCGAAGTGGCCGATCGGTTGCTGACCGGGCTTTTCGAGGATGTATTCGCCGGGGCCGAGCAGTTTGATGACGGAAAGCGAGAGATCGGCGAAGTGGTCGGGATCTTTGCGCTGCTGATCGCAGAGCAAGTTGTGCAGGGGTTTGGGGTCGGGGTCAGCGGGAAGCTGGGTGCCGCGCTGCCTGGCAAGTTCGACGATACGGTCCCAGCGCTTTGGGATGCGAACGACGCGGCGAATGGAGGAGTAGCCTTTCGCATCCAGCATGCGGGCGACCGCGCCGTTGGCGGCGATCATGAAGTCTTCGATGATCTGCGTCGCGCGATTTTTGGTGTCTGCTTCGATGTCGATTTCGCCGTCGCTCAAATGGATGGGGTGGGTCTCGATGGTTTCAAGATTAAGAGCACCCTGTTTGTCGCGCTCCGCAAGAAGGCGTTGTGCGATCTGGTCCTGGAGATGGAGCTGCTGCTGCAGTTCCGGCGAGGCGGCGACTTTGGGCGGTGCGGGCTGGCCCATCAGCCAGGCACCGATCGAGGGATAGGCCAGCTGCGCTTTGTTGAGGACGCGGGCAAGATAAATGTCGCTGGCCGCTACATGCGCCTGGGCGTCAATGGTGAAGTCACCGACAACGGCGAAGCGCTCCTGATCCTGCAGGAGCGAGGTTGAACCGGTGGAAAGCTCTTCAGGGAGCATGGCGAAGATGTCGACGCCGGTGTAGACGGTGGTGGTTTCGCGCAGGGCATGCTGGTCGATGGGCGAGCCTTTGGGAACGAAGGCATCGACGTCGGCGATACCGATCAGGACGCGATAACTGCCGTTGGGAAGGGCTTCGACGTACTCGATCTGGTCGAGGTCTTTGGAGGTGTCGTTGTCGATGGAGGACCAGAGGAGGTTGCGGAGATCGCGCGCAGAGGGAGCGGGCTGCGGTGGATGGGCGCGCAGCTGCTCGAGCTGAGAAGCGACGGCGGGCGGATAATCCGGCTCAAAACCGTGGGCGAGCATGGTGCGGCGCGCCGCGGCACTCAGATCGAAGTGGAGCTGGTGGTTCATCAGGTCCCTCGTGAGAACGAAGGGCAAGGCTATCACGAGAGGCAGGCGGAGCAGGCCGCGCGGGAGACGGGAACAGCGGGATCAAATAATGGCGTTTCGGCATCCAACTGGTGGGCCGATGCTGCCTTCCAACGCACGAATGCCCTTACGCAACGTCAGAGTCGAGAAGGATCCGGATAAGGATGCCCCGCAGTCGCAGCAGCGCGATCTGGATCGGCCTACCGCTATCGACATCTACGAGCAGGTGTCGCGGAATGCGCGGCGCGAGTTGCAGCGGCCGGTCAAGGCGCTGGCGATATCGGGCATTGTTGGCGGGCTGACGATGGGGCTGACCGGCCTGAGTGTCTCCGTGGTGAGCGCGATGCTCGGGAGCTCGCCCCTGGCGCAATTTGTAGCGCTGCTGTTCTATCCGATGGGATTCATGGCCGTGATTCTGGGACGCGGGCAACTGTTCACGGAGAACACGCTGTATCCGGTGGCGCTGATTCTGGCGGAGCGCAGATATTTTCTGGCGACGGCACGACTGTGGGGAATTGTGTTTCCCTCCAATGTGGCGGGAGCGTTCCTGTTCGCTTTGCTGGCAGCGCGCACGAAAGCTCTGCAGCCGGAGACGCTGCACGCACTGGTGCAGTTGGGCACGCAGGCGGCGGTTCATCCTATGCGGCATATTTTCTGGACTGGCGTAGTGGGTGGCTGGATCATCGCGATGGTCGCATGGCTGGTGAGCGGCAGCCATTCGATTACGGGCTCGGTAGCGGTGATCTGGGCGCTGACGTTCATCGTGGGTGCGGGACATTTTGCGCACTGCATCGCGACCAGCGGGGAGATTCTGGCGGCGGTTTTGAGCCACGGAGTTTCTACCGGCACGTACCTTCGCTGGCTCTTGATGGCGACCCTGGGAAATATTTCCGGTGGTGTGATCCTGGTGACGCTGCTGGAATACGGGCAGGTTAAGCTCGACTAACCGGGTTTCCAGACGCGGGAACCCACTCGCGACGGGCCGTGCTGATCTTCCCTCAGGGCGCGGTTCTTTCTCCGCCCGGCATGCTCCTCCAGGTACAGCGCTGGACCGACGCGCATCCCAGAAAAGAAGGAGGTTGCATTGATCGGGTACATCGAGCATAACTGGCACACTCTGCTCTGGTCCGCGGGCATTCTGGTCGGCGTTATTATCGTCGCGCACTTCGTCCGCGCAATGGTTCTGTGGCTGCTTCGCCGGCTGACGCAACGCCGAGGCAAGCTGATCGGGCAATCCCTCGTACGCCATGGAGAAGGCCCGTCGCGATGGATTTTCCCTCTGCTGGCGATGCTTTGCGTCCTGCCTGGGTTGGAACTGCCGGAGGTAGTCAAGTCTGCGCTGGAGCACATCACGGGACTGGGCCTGATTGCGGCGATCGCGTGGCTGGTGATTCTGTTCGTCGATATTGCCCGCGACGTGATTGCGAGCCGGTACCGGGTCGATGTTTCGGACAATTTAATGGCGCGGCGCATCCAGACGCAGTTTGAGATCCTGCATCGCCTGACCGTCATTCTGGTGAGCGTGGTGGCGGTCGCGATCATGCTGATGACCTTTCCCGCGATCAAACACATCGGCGTGAGCATCCTGGCATCGGCCGGACTGGCCAGTCTGGTGGTGGGCATGGCGATGAAGGGAACGCTGTCGAACCTGATCGCCGGCATCCAGATCGCGTTTGCGCAGCCGTTCCGGCTGGAGGACGCCGTGGTGATCGACGGCGAGTGGGGATGGATTGAAGAAATCGGCATGATGTATGTCGTGGTGCGCATCTGGGATCTGCGGCGGTTGGTGATTCCGCTTTCGTATTTCCTGGATAACGCGTTTCAGAACTGGACGCGGACGAGCGCTGACCTGCTGGGCAGTACGATGCTCTACGTCGACTACACCGTACCCCTGGATGAAATGCGTGCGGAGCTGAAGCGGATTTGCGAGTCGACGAAGTTGTGGAAGGGCGATGTGTGTGTCCTGCAGGTGACGGACGCGTCCGAGCACACGATGCAGCTGCGCGCGCTGATGGACGCACGCAACGGCGGTGACGCCTGGGATCTGCGCTGCCTGGTGCGCGAGGGATTGATTGTGTGGCTGCAGAAGAACCATCCCGACAGTCTTCCAAAGTATCGGGGAGAGATGCAGACAACCTGGGAGCAGCGCGGTCCTCGCGGCGGAGGTGCGCGGCAACTGCCGGTTGGCGACGGTCAGCCGGGCGAGACGCAAAACGCGGGTCGCTCCGAGGGCGAGCCGGTACGAAGGAGCGCGTAGGGAGGCAAAGGATTCCTCGTGAGAAGATGATCGTTTCATCCTGAAGAGAAGCCTCTGCGCGCATGACACGGAACTCGGAACAAACTGTGTTGCTGTGGTTCCGGCTGGACCTGCGGCTGGCCGATAATCCTGCGCTGCATGCGGCCATCGAAACTGGATTGCCGGTGGTGCCCGTCTTCATCTGGACGGATGCGGATCCCGATGGCGTGCCGGGGGCGGCGTCGCGGTGGTGGCTTCATCCGTCGCTGACGCGGCTGGAAGAATCACTGAGAGCGAAGGGCTCGCGGCTGATCGTGCGGCGCGGGGCCGTGGCCGAGACGGTATTGGAACTGGCTGCGGAGACGAAGGCGCGACACGTGTTCTGGAATCGGATTTATGAGCCGGCTGCGCAGCGGCGGGATTCCGAGATCGAGTCAAAGTTGCAAGAGAGCGGCATTGCGGCCCGGAGCTTCAATGGGAGCCTTCTGTTCGAGCCGGGATCGCTGCGAACGACGTCGGGCGGAACGTTCCAGGTCTTCACTCCTTTCTGGAAGGCGTTGTGGAACGAACGAGGCGGTGTGCGGGACACGACAAAGACGCCTGGCACGATGGCCGCGCCGGGGACCTGGCCGAACTCTTTGAAGGTCGGCGATCTGGAGCTTGAGCCAAAGATCGACTGGGCGGCCGGGATGCGTGAAGCGTGGACGCCGGGCGAGGAGGCGGCACGGAATCGTCTGCGGTCCTTCGCCAGAGACGCAGTGGGTGGATACAGCGAGGAGCGGGATCGCACGGATCACGATGGGACGTCGCGCTTATCGCCGCATCTCCACTTTGGGGAGATCAGCCCGGTTCAGGTTTGGCATGCGCTGGCCAATGTGCCGGGGGCGGAGAGCTATCTGCGACAGCTGGCCTGGCGGGAGTTTTCGTATCACCTGCTGTGCGCTTTTCCCAGGACGCCGTGGGAGCCGTTCAATCCTCAGTTTCGGAACTTCCCCTGGCGGCGGAACGCAAAGCGGCTGCAGGCGTGGCGGAAGGGGCGGACCGGGTATCCGATGGTCGATGCGGGAATGCGGCAGCTATGGGCGACCGGGTGGATGCACAATCGCGCACGGCTGGTGGTGGCGTCGTTTCTGGTGAAGCATCTGCTGGTCCCGTGGCAGGACGGAGCGGCGTGGTTCATGGACACGCTGGTGGATGCCGATCTGGCGAACAACACGATGGGGTGGCAGTGGACGGCCGGGTGCGGCGTGGATGCGGCGCCGTATTTTCGGATCTTCAATCCGATCGTGCAGGGGGAGAAGTTCGATCCGGATGGGGCGTATGTACGGGAGTGGATTCCGGAACTGCGCGGATTGGCGACGGAGTGGATTCACAAGCCATGGGAGGCTCCGCCGCTGGCGCTGGCCGCGGCGAAGATCGTGCCGGGGGGGACGTATCCATTTCCGCTCGTCGATCATACCGAGGCTCGTGCTGCAGCTTTGCAGGCGTTTGAGGAGATGAAGGCTTCGGGAAGCAGACGCTGAGGCTGAGGGATCAGCGAAGCGATTCGGCGATTCGGGTGCGGCTCTTATCCTTCATGCGATCGATGACGAATTTCGGAGCGAGGCCGTCAACAGAGCCGCCGAGGCGGAAGACCTCTTTGACAAGGCGCGAACTGACGAAGGAGTACTTCGCGTCGGGCATGAGGAAGATGGTCTCGACGTCGGGGGAAAGGCGGCGATTCATCATGGCCATCTGCAGCTCATACTCATAGTCGCTGATGGCGCGGATGCCGCGGACGACGGCGTGCGCGCGCTGCTCGCGGGCGAAGTCGACGAGGAGGCCGTCGAAGGTGGAGACGGAGACGTTGCCGAATTCGGCGATGCCTTCCGAGAGCATGGCAACGCGCTCCTCGACGGTGAAGAGAGGATGGTTCTTGGAGGAGTTGCGCAGAATAGCGACCACCAGGTGGTCGAAGATTTTGGCGGCGCGAGCGATGAGGTCGAGGTGGCCGTTGGTCACCGGATCGAAGCTACCGGGGTAGATCGCTTTGACGGTGTTCACGCCAGTTGCATTCTATCTGGTTTGGGAAGGGGCGACGCAGATGGGAGGAGAGGTTTGGGGCTGCTCAGGACTCTTCCCATCCTCCGTACACCTGGTGAAGGGCGTTGCAGATTTCGCCCAGAGTGGCGTAGTTGCGGACGCAGTCGAGGATGAGGGGCATGGTGTTGGCGGAAGAAAGGCCGCGGGGGGTGGGCTGCGGTTGCTGGCCGGCGGCGCGGCAGAGAGCGTCGAGGGAACGCTGCACGGCTTCACCGGATCGCTTCGCGCGGAGTGTTTTCAGCTTGGCGATCTGGGCGTCGCGAACACTTTCGTCAATGTAGAGGGTCCGGGGCTGTTCGTCCTGAGTGGCGTACTGATTGACGCCAACGATGATTTTTTCGCCCGCTTCGACGGCGCGCTGGTACGCGTAGCTGGCCTCGGCGATTTCCTTCTGTGGATAGCCGGCCTCGATGGCTTTGACCATGCCGCCCATGGCGTCGAGTTTGTCGAAGATGCGGAAGGTGTCGCGTTCCATGTCGAGAGTGAGCTTTTCGAGGAAGTACGATCCGCCGAGGGGATCGATGACGTCGGCGACACCGGATTCGTGCGCGATGATCTGCTGGGTGCGGAGCGCGATGCGGGCGGCATCTTCGGTTGGGAGGGCGAGGGCCTCGTCGAAACCGTCGGTGTGGAGCGACTGCGTGCCGCCGAGGACGGCGGCGAGGGCCTGAAGCGCGACACGGGCGATGTTGTTTTTAGGCTGCTGGGCGGTGAGGGAGACGCCGGCAGTCTGGGTATGGAAGCGCATCCAGGTGGAGCGCGGATTCTTTGCGCCGAAGCGATCGGTCATGACGCCATACCAAACCTTGCGGGCGGCGCGGTATTTGGCGATCTCTTCGAAGAAGTCGTTGTGCGCGTTGAAGAAGAAACTGAGACGCGGGGCGAAGTCATCGACGGCGAGGCCGCGGCGCAGCGCCCACTCCACGTACTCGATGCCGTCGTAGAGGGTGAAGGCGAGCTCCTGGAGCGCGGTCGAGCCGGCTTCGCGAATGTGGTATCCGGAGATAGAAATGGGATTGAGGCGCGGGGTGTGACGCGCGCCGAACTCCAGGGTGTCGACAACGAGGCGCATGGAGGGAGCGGGTGGGTAGAGGTATTCCTTCTGCGCGATGTACTCCTTGAGGATGTCGTTCTGGAGGGTGCCGGAAAGCTGTTGCCAGTCCGCGCCCTGGCGCTCGGCAACGACGAGGTACATGGCCCAGAGAACCGCGGCGGGCGAGTTGATGGTCATCGAGACAGTGGTCGTCGCGAGAGGAATCCCGGCGAAGAGTGTCTCCATGTCTTCGAGGGAGTCGATGGCGACGCCGCACTTTCCTACTTCGCCCTCGCTCCTGGGATCGTCGGAGTCGCAGCCCATCAGCGTAGGCAGGTCGAAGGCCACGGAAAGGCCGCCGGCTCCGCCTTCGAGAAGGTATTTGTAACGAAGATTGGTCTCTTCCGGCGAAGCGAAGCCGGAGAACTGGCGCATGGTCCAGAGGCGGCCGCGATAGCCGGTGGGATGGAGGCTGCGCGTGTACGGAGGCTGGCCGGGCGCGCCGAGGTAGTGGTCCTGATTCTGTTGCCAGTCTTCGGGTAAGTCGGCTGCTGTGTAGAGGCGACGAATGGGCGCGCCGGAGATGGTGGTGAAGCGAGCGGCGCCGGTTTCATCATGGTTGACGCCGGTGGATTTGCCGATGGGGTGCTCGGGATTTCTGGCGAGGGCGGGCTCGAGGATGTGCTCGGACCAGCGGAGTTCCTCGGAGGAGGGATGGCGATCGAGGGTGAGATCGGCGAGCAGTGAATCGCGGAGGTGGGTTGCCTTGTCGGGCACGGATCAGGATAGGTGAGCGGGAGAAGAAGGAGCAACCGTTATTCGTCTGATCCCGCGAAATTCAACTTGCCACCCTATTTTGCGATGAGGCACTCGGGGTCTGCGTTAAGAAGAAGTTTATTCCGCCATCCGCCGCGATTGCTCCCAGGCTTTGGCATATTTCCAGCTCACGTAGGCGGAGTGGTAGAGGTGCTGGAGGAGTCCTTCTCGGCCGTCGAGGAAGCCAAGGCGGAGGAAGTAGTTGTACTTGAACGTTGCCACGGGAACGATGAAGACGTTCCAGAGAAAGGCGAAGATCGAGCGGCTGGTTTTGCGGCGGGCGATGGCCTGGGCTGCGCCGAGCGTGCTGTAGCGGTTCATGTGCTCGATGTAGCAGTCGAGGGTGGAATAGGCGTGGTGGATCAGGTCGCCGCGGAGACGGCCGGCGGGGCCCGTCTGGCGGATCGTCTCATGCACGGCGCGTTCTTCGAATTGGGCCGTGCCACGGCGAAAGAGGCGCAGCTTGGGATCGGGGTAGTATCCGCCGTGGCGGAGCCAGCGACCGAGAAAGAAATTACGACGGCGAAGAAAGTAGGCGAGGCACTCGGGCAGGCCGGCAAGCTGCGTGCGGATTTCCTGGGCCAGTTCGGCGCTGACTTCTTCGTCCGCGTCGAGAGCAAGCACCCAGTCCGAGGTGCATTGGCTGATGGCGAAATTCTTCTGCGCGCCGAAGCCTCTCCATTCCTCTGTGAAGAATTTCGCGCCGGATTCGCGAGCGATTTCGGGCGTACGATCGGTCGAACCGGCGTCGACAATGACGATTTCATCGGCCCAGCGAATGCTGGCGAGGGTGCGGGGAAGGTTTGCTTCCTCGTTCTTCGCGATGATGGCGACGGAGAGGGTGAGTGGCATGAGATCGTGCAGCGAAGCGCGCAGCCGCTGGCTCCGCTCTGGCGGAAGTGTAACAAGTCGGATTCCCTTCACGGAATCTGCAGGGGGCGATTGACGGTGAGCGCAGGGCACCGGCTGACCATAGGGTCGAGGTGCATGCCGAGAAAGGATTTTGATGCTGAAGACGAGCAAGGACATCGGGAGCGGCCGGCTGCGCTGCTCACCGCGCCTGGACCGAGGACGGCTAGTTCAGACCGGTGGCGCGGGGACCGGGAGTGTGCCCCTCGTCGGTTGTGCGGCGCATGCGCTCGGGCGGAGAGGGCCGCTGGCCCATTCTCCCCATTGCACGAAAGAGGAACAATAATCCCAGCAACAAGCCGACCAATATGATGGCGGTAACGATGGCCATAGCGAACTCTCCTTTGCATTAGGAGGCACGCGGACGGGCTTTTGGTTATCCGAAACGGGGTTGCCTAGAACGGGATATCGTCGTCGGTGATCTCGGTGCCCTGAACGACGTCGTCGGCAGGCGCGGGTTGGCCGCTGATCGTACGAGGAACTGGAGCGAGACGGACCGGCCGATTCGCCTTCGCCGCGGCCAGAGAGCAGAACGAGGTCGTTGACGATGATCTCGGTCCGGTACTTTTTCTGGCCGTCCTTGTCGTCCCACGAGCGCGTCTGGATGCGGCCTTCGACGTAGAGCTTTGAACCCTTCTTAACGTAGTCGCGGACCACTTCGGCGGTGCGGGCGAAGGCGACCAGGTTATGCCACTCGGTGCGATCGGTCCAGGTGCCGGTCGGATCCTTGGTGCGATCCGTGGTGGCCAGAGAAAAAGTGGCGACGGCGTTGCCGGTGGAAGCAACCTTGATTTCGGGATCCTTGCCGACGTTTCCGACGAGGATGACTTTATTGACGCTCCTGGCCATAACAGTTCTCCGGATCGATTGATCTGATGAAGGATAGCAGGAAGACCGGCGACAAGGCAGGCTCGCCGCGGGCTGTTGATGTTACGCAAGGCACGGGACCTTTGTGCGGTTCAGCATGCGAGTTTTGCAGGATCAGAGAGCCTCGTTGATCTGTGCGATCAGCTCCTCAGGGGTGGCAGCGGGCGGGAGGCAGGAGTTTCCGCGGCAGACCACGGCGATGGCGCCCGAAGCGAGGGTCGCCAGTTGCGGGAGGTGGGGCAGAGTCTCTTTCAGGACCGGCGGAAGCTGGCCGGAGCGGGTCTGGTCCGGCGCGAAGGCGAGCACGGCTTTGTTGACGGCGTAGCGGGCGTTCGCGATGGCGGCGAGCTGGCGCGCAGGGCGACCGGCCCCAATGATCGCGACCTGGATGGGCGGCAAGAGGAGACGCTCGAGCGCGAGAGCATAACTGCCGGCGTAGAGGCCGTAGTGCTCGATGACTCCAGCGAAGGCAGCGAGGGTCTCTTCGGCTTTCGCGCGGAAGTCGGCGCGTCCGCTGAGGGCTTCGAGACGCAGGAGCGCCGCGGCGGCGGTGGAGTTGCCGGCCGGAGTGGGTGAGTCCTGCATGGGCTTGCGGCGGGCAGCGAGCGCGCCAAGCTTGTCGGCGCCATTTTTCTCGGTGTCGAAGAAGCCGCCGTGTTCGGGATCATGGAAGCGGTCGATCATCGTTTCGGCAAGCTGCATCGCGGATTCGTAGTAACGCATTTCGCCGGTGGACTCCCAGGCATCGACGCACGCGTGGATGAGGAGTGCGTAGTCGTCGAGAACGGCGGGAATGCGGCGCGGCGGAGTGTCAGAGTCGGGATAGGCGATGACGTGAGCGAGGCCTGTTGCTGAGATCCCAGCCCTCGCGGAGGATGCGGTCGAGGGTGCGCAGGGCGAAGGCGCAGGGGGCCTTTTCGGAATCAAGCACGCGAGCAGCATCCAGATACGCCGAGATGGCCATCGCGTTCCAGCCGGTGTAGAGGGTCTTGTCGATGAAGGGCGTGGGGCGCTGGAGGCGCGCAGCGGAGAGCTTCTGCTTTGCCGTGGCGAGATCGCGTCTCAACTTCGCTTTGCGGGCCGATTCAGGCGCGCACGACTTCTTCAATGGAGAAGTTGCAGTGCAGGACGTTCTTCTTCGGATTGTGGTGCATATCGCCGAGGGGACCGATGTCGTAATAGAACTCCGCGATGGCGAGTTCGTCAGGCGTGAGGACGGCTGCGGCTTCCTCGCGTGTCCAGGTAAAGTAGTCGCCGTCGTCTTCGAGAGAGATGTCGGCGTCCTGCGACGCGTAGAAACCGCCGCGCTTCCTGGTCGCTGAGACCCTCATTCATCCAGCGCATGATGTCGTAAGCGACGGAGGCCAACTCCGGATCGACGAAGGTCTGGAAGGCGTGGACGTAGTTCGCGAGCAGGCCGGCGTTGTCGTAGAGCATTTTTTCGAAATGCGGGACGACCCAACGCTCGTCGACGGAGTAGCGGTGGAATCCGCCGGCGAGCTGATCGTAGACGCCGCCGTGGGCCATCTTGCGCAGGGTGACGGTAGAGGATTCCTTTGCGGCTTCGTTGCCGGTGCGGGCGGCAACATCGATGAGGAGATCGAGCGCGGAGGGGTGCGGAAATTTTGGCTGCGAACCGAAGCCGCCGTTGCGCGGATCGAACTGGGTGACGATGCTCTGGACGAGTTTGTCGACGATGGCCACGGAGAGGCCTTCGCCGGGGGCAGAGAAGGTTTCGCCGTGCTCGATGGCGGCGATAACGCTGGCGGCGGATTCGAGGACCTCATCGCGGCGGGTTTGCCATGCCTGAGCCAGGGTGAGCAGGACGCGCTCGAATCCGGGACGGCCATAGCGGTCTTCGCGGGGGAAGTAGGTGCCGGCGAAGAAAGGGCGGCCGTCGGGGGTGAGGATCGCGGTGAGGGGCCAGCCGCCCTGTCCGGAGATGGCCTGGACGGCGGCCTGGTAGCGGGCGTCGACGTCGGGGCGCTCGTCGCGATCGACCTTGATGGCGACGAAGTGCTCGTTGATGGTGGCGGCGAGCGTCGGGTCCTCGTAGGATTCGCGGTCCATGACGTGGCACCAGTGGCACCAGACCGCACCGACGTCGAGCAGGACGGGCTTACCGGTTTGCTGGGCGAGCGCGAAGGCGGCCTCGCCCCACTCCTGCCAATAGACGGGCTGGTGCATGGCGGAGCGCAGGTAGGAGGAGGAGGCTTTGTCGAGGGTGTTGCGGGGTTCGAGGATGGTGGCGGTGTGGGGCTCGGCCATAGCTCCAGACTAACGCGTTGCGCCGGTGCCGTTCACGAGTTGGCGTGCGACTTCGACATAGAGATCGATGGCGGCGAAGAGTTCCTTTTTTGCGAGCTTTTCATGCGGTGTGTGGGCGACGTGGATCGAGCCAGGACCGAGGAGCAGCGGCTCACCCCAGGCGCTGAGCCAGGGAACGTCGGTGGTAAAGGCAGCCACCATGGTGGGCAGGCCTTCGACAGCGCGCAGGCGCTTGAAGGGAATCTCCAGGGCAAAGTCGACGCTGGCAAGGCCGGCGGCGGCGGCTTCGATGGCCGCGCGGATTTCCTGCGACGGTCCGACGAGGCGGACCATGACCTGGGCTTCGGCGCGATCGGCGATGACATTGGGCGCGTAGCCGCCGGAGATCAGGCCAATGTTGAGCGTACTGGGACCGACCCCGTCGAGCGTGGGCAGCTGGATGGCGAGGATGCGATGGAGGACTTCGATGAGCTTATGCGTGGCGCTGTCGCCGAGTTCCGGATAGGCGGAGTGGGCCATTTTGCCGGTAGCGCGGATGACGGCGCGGAGAGTGCCTTTGGAGGCCATGGCGACGCGATTGTCGGTGGGTTCGCCGTTGATGAGGAAGCGGCTGCCGCGCGGCTGCAGGTTGGCGGCCTTGGCGCCGGCGGAGTCGCGTTCTTCTCCGGCTACAAAGAGCAGGCCGACGCGAATTCCCTGCTCGCGAAGTTTCTCCGCAGCAGCGATCTGCGCGGCGATGATGCCTTTGGCATCGCAGGAGCCGCGGCCGTAGATGAACTCGTCGTCCTCGCTCGATGGGATGAAGGGCGGGACCGTATCCATGTGGGTGGAGAGGACGACGTCGGGGGTCTGGCCGGGGATGCCGGCGTAGACGTTGAAGCGCTCACTGGTGGAGCCGCTCTCGCGGTTCTGCTCGACGGGCATCTTCTCGACGGCGAAGCTGCGTCCGGCGAGGAAATCGGCCAAAAACGCGCCTACCGCGCCTTCGTTATAGGTGATGGACTCGATGTCGACGAGACTGCGGGTAAGCTGAATCGGGTCGAGGCTCATGATGAAGGACCAGAATACGCGAGGCGCGCTTCGTACAATGAAGGAGATGACGCAGTCTCACGTTGGATCGGCATTTCTGCGCACGGTTGAGGATCTTCGCGGACCCGCGGGGCGGCTGGAGGCGCTGCTGAATGCCGGCAAGCCCGACGCTCCGTATGCGGCGCTGGTTTGCCATCCGCATCCGCTGGGCGGCGGGACGATGCATAACAAGGTTGTGTATCACGCGATGAAGGCGTTCCAGAGTTTTGGGATGCCGGTATTGCGGTTCAATTTTCGTGGAACGGAATTGAGCGAAGGTGAACACGATCAGGGCCAGGGCGAACAGGACGACGTGCGGGCCGCTCTCGACTGGCTGGAGCGGGAATTTCATCGGCCGGTACTGTTTGCAGGATTCTCGTTTGGGTCGTATGTGGGGCTGCGCGCCTGCTGCGCCGATCCGCGGGTTGTGGGCCTGGTAGCACTGGGAATTCCGGCGCATGCGGAGGGGCGCGACTACACGTACGATTTTCTGGACGCATGCCCGCAACCGAAGCTGTTCGTGAGCGGCACGCGGGATCAATATGGACCGGTAGCTGCGGTAGAGGCGGCGGTCGCGCATGCGCGAGAACCGAAGGAGTTGGTGTGGATTTCCGATGCGGATCACTTTTTTGCGGGTAAGCTGGAGGATGTGAGGCAAGCCATTCGCTCGTGGGCGCTGCGCACGTACCCGGCTCTCGTTCAATCATGACCCCCATCGAAGAAATCCACGCAGTCAGCAGAGAGATCTTCGATCGAGCGCTCGCAGCCTGCGATATTCCCAAAGCCTTCGATCGGCATCTGCATTTCGACGGGAAGACGCTGGTGCGGCATCCTTCGCCGCGTCTGCCTTCGATAGCGCAGCCGCTGGATGGCTTCAAAGAGATTTACGTCATCGCGTTCGGCAAGGCTGCGCTGACTATGCTGAACGCGCTGCTGGAGCGGCTGCCGCCGAAGATGCATGTGCACGGCGTGTGCTCGGCTCCCGAGATTCCGAAGAAGAAGAACCGTCACATCCGCTACTTTGCGGGCGGGCATCCGCTGCCGAACGAGGATTCGCTGGCGGCGGCGCGTGCGACGCTCGATCTGCTGAAACATGCGAAGAAGACGACGTTCATCTTCTTCCTGATCAGCGGCGGCGGGTCGGCGATGCACGAGCTGCCGCGCGATAAGAAGATCACGCTGGACGACACGATTGCGTTTCACGAGACGCTGGTCGCGAGCGGGGCGACGATCACGGAGATCAACACGGTCCGCAAATTCTTCTCCGCGGTGAAGGGCGGGCGGCTGGCGCTGGCGGCTCCGGAAGCGGAAAAGCTGTCGTTGCTGCTGGCCGATGTTCCGCTGCGCGATCTTGCGGCGGTCGCGTCTTCGCCGACACTGCCCGACTACTCCACGATGGCGGAATGCCAGGAGATCCTGGAGCGGTTTCATCTGCTGGAGAAGTTTCCGCCGGCGGTGCGGGAGTACTTTGAGAAGCTGATCCGGGAGGAGCGTGCATCGGCGCGCTCGGAGGAAGAACAGAAGAAGACAGCAGCGGCTTTTCAACACGCGCAGTTCGATACGCTGCTTTCGAACCACGACTTTGTGAACGCGGCGCGCGATCACGCGCAGTCGCTGGAGTACAAGGTCGTGATCGACAACACCTGCGACGACTGGGATTATGCGGAGGCGGCGAAGTATCTTCTGGCTCGGTTCCACGAGTTGCGCGCCGAGTACTCGCGGGTATGCCTGCTTTCGAGCGGCGAGGTGACGGTGAACCTGGGAAAGAATCCAGGGTGCGGCGGGCGCAATCAGCAGTTCGCGCTGCAATGCGCGCTGGATCTGGCCCGGTTCGAGGGGGAGGCGCTGGCGGTGCTGAGCGCGGGCTCGGATGGCGTGGACGGCAACAGCCCAGCGGCCGGTGCGATTGTGGATACGACCACCATTGCGCAGGCGCGGCGCTGCAACTTCGATCCGGAGCGGATTCTGGCTCGGTTCGATACGTGCACTCTGTTCACGGCGCTGGGCGACTCGATCATGACGGGACCGACGGGGAACAACCTGCGCGATCTGCGGATTCTGATCGCGCGGTAGCGCCCAGCGACCGGGAGCAACTTTTCCTGGCATCTTCGCTCTGCGAAGAGGAACCGCAGGTCCATTCGACTCGCGTCTGAATTATTGTTGCGCCAAAAGCAGCGCAACGAATGCGGATGCTTCGGGCAGGATGACAGAGCTTTCGTAAAGGCCATCCGTCTTTGCGGAGGCGAATGTCGATACGGCCTAGAAATGCACCTGCGGCGCTTGCTGCGATGTGGGGCTGGCTTCGAAGTAGGCGGTGTTGCGCTGGAAGCCGCCGATGCGGGCCCAGATGTTGTTGGGAATCTGCCCAATGAAGGTGTTGTAGTCCTGGATGGCGCGGTTGTAGCGCTCGCGCTCGACGGCGATGCGATTTTCCGTGCCTTCGAGCTGGTCCTGCAGCTGGAGGAAGTTTTCGTTGGCCTTGAGGTTGGGATAGTTTTCGGCGATGGCGAGCAGGTGGCCGAGTGCGCCGTCGAGCTGATTGTTAGCCGCGATCTGGCCGGCGGGGCTGTGGGCGGCCAGCAGCGCCTCGCGCGCCTTGTCGACATCGCCGAAGACGGTTTCTTCATGCGTGGCATAGCCCTTCACCGTGTTGACGAGGTTAGGGATGAGATCGGCGCGGCGCTGCAGCTGGGTCTGCACGTTGGACCACTGCGCATTCACGGCTTCCTGTTTGGCGACCATCTGCTTCTGCGCGCTCACATAGCTGCCGACCACAAGAAGGCCGGCGAAAACAATTACGGCCACCACCGCTACTGCGATCCACAGACCACGACGCATCATTGCGGTTTCTCCCTTGCCAATTCGATTCGATGTTACCAGCTGCCTCCAGCTCCGCCGCCGCCGGTGCTGCCGCCGCCGAAGCCGCCAAATCCGCTGCCACCTCCACCACCGCCGCCAAAACCTCCGCCGCCGAAGCCACCGCCGCCCCAGCCTCCACCACCCCAGCGGCCGCCGCCCAGGAACATGCCGAGCAGGAAGCCAAGGATGCCGGAGCCACCGGCCCAGATGAGGAAGATGAAGATCAGAATCAGGAAGACAATGCCGCCGACAATCTGGCCGGCAGTGGCGTGGGGCTGTTGCTGCTGCGCGCCCCAGTGGGTCAGGGGTTGCAGCTTAACTCCGGCATCCTGCGCGATGATCTGCGAGATTTCGTCGACGGCCAGGGTGACGGCGCCGTCGAAGTCGTTGTTGCGGAGCATCGGCACCATCTGGCGACCGATCTCGCCCACTTTGCCATCGGGGAGAATGCCTTCGAGACCGTAGCCGGTTTCGATCCAGCGTTTGCGGTCTTTGACGGCGAGCAGGATGATGAGGCCGCGATCCGAACCTTTGGGGCCGACGCCCCAGGCATCTTCCAGTTCGACGGCGTATTGCTGGATCGGCTCGCCGTTGGTGGTGTTGACGGTGACGACGGCGATCTGTGCTTTGGCCTCGTGATCGACCTCACCGCAGAGGTGGTCGATCTGAGAAATGGCCTGAGCCGACATGACGTGGGCGTTATCGCTGACGTAATCGGTGGGCTTGGGAAGGTCTTTGACGGCCTGCGCGAAGGCGGGCGCGTACAGGCAGAGCAGGGACACAAGCGCTGCGATCCGGCATGCGATTCTGACCCTCGAGTGAGGCATTGCCTTGATTGTAGTCGCCTGGGAAAGCGCCGAACGGCACCCCCCACCCCCCTGCGAACAAGCCTGTGATTGATTTTCAAGGAGTTGGGAGGGGGAGTACCCTGGTGATCGGCGGCAAGTGAGCCGGACTGAATCAGTTGCGATGCGGTCGAGGATGCAGCAAACGCGGCCGGGTTTGCTGCAGGCGCGGCCGCGTTGAAGCGAGATGATTGAGTCCGGCGCAGATGGCTCGCGGTTGAGTTTGCGGCAGACTCGGTCGAGTTTGCCGGGCTCTCGGCCGAGTTTGCCGCAAACGGGGTCGAGGATGAGGCAAACGGGGTCACGTTGGGAGCGGTTGGGAGGTGAAGCGGTCAGCGAAGTTCCGGTCGGCTGAAAAGCTGTCGGCGAGAGGCGAGCGGGACGGCCGATTGGTTTCGCATGATAGCTGGTTGGCATTCGCTTCTCCTTTCCGCAAGAGAAAAGGCCCGCTGCGGGGCGAGCCTTTCGAGGGGTTAGTGCGGAGGAAGAAATTTCTTTCCCCCTATTATTAGAATACCAAGTCAGGCGAGTAAGTCGGCCAACTTTGTTGAGGGGTTTCTGCGTGTAAGTGGTTGTAAGTCAGGGGTGATTACTTTGGAGTTTTCCACAAACGCTTGACAGTTTTTTGGGGGGGCAGGGGGGGGCTGGGGGGGGGCGGGGGGGGGTGATTGAAGGTTCCGTATTGGCGGTGTTACAGAACAAGGGCGGTTTCGGCCTCGGGACCGGGAATATACTGGGCATCTATGGATGCCGGTGGTTCAGCACGGAAGACGCTACAACGGGTGCTGTCACTCTATGCGCTGTGGTGCTCCGGTGGATTCGTCGCCCTGAGTGGGCTGGTGATCTATTACACGGTCGGGAACCTGGGGATGTGGGCACTCCCGCTGCTGGCTTTATATGCTCTGCTGTTCTGGAGCATCTACCGTGTGATCACGAGGCGTGGCATTGATTCGCCGAAACAGCATCAGTCTGAGGATTCACGGTGAGACCGACGGCTCGAATGTGCCGGAAAGCCGGTATTTCGTCCAAGTACATCTTCAATAGAATGATCTTCGGGGTAGGCCGCCGTGGAAGAAGTGAAGCAGATCATGATTCCGACTCGGTCCAAGGCCAAAATCTCGCGCCTGCTCTCATTCCCAATTGGAGCTGAAAGAATCTCAAAGGCCCTCGGGAACACTCCCCAGATTGCAGAGCTATTCCTACACTTCCAGTCGGATCGCTGGGGGCACGTTCGTACCGGAAGATACCCATGCATCCGCGTCCAGCAGTCCAGCCGTCACGCGGAGATGGCTGAGCGGTTTCCAGATTTAGCGGGAGTTCCGCTGTTCAACGAATGGGAAGTCAGTATCTACCCGGTTCCGAAAATCCATCGTCATACCATTCAGCAACACATTATTAACATCGCTCTTCCCCAGATCAACGAATGGCTCCGCAGGCGTGCTGATCTTCAGCAGCCGGGAGAGCACAGCCTTACATTCCGCTTTGAAGAACTGAAGAATGATTTCAAGTCGGAATCTGAAATGCAGCCAAATCCATTGCGAGCGTAGGTCAGGCCAGCATTTTGAGCCTATGGTCGGCAACCCGGAAGTATCGGTGAGGTGGAAGCAAACAGCAAACGCAGATCCCTCGCTCGCCTAATGCCCCAGGGCGCTCGCCTTCGGGATGACAGGTTGGCGGTTGTTGGGTGATTAGTGGAGGGTCGGCCTTACTTCCCTTTCGAGCGGCACTCGGGGGATGAGGCTGGCGGAAGGCATCGGGGTTGCCGAGGAAAAGGCTTGAGATTTTTTATCGGTGGCTGCGCCACCGAGTCCCTCCGCGCTGAGAGTGTTGTCGTGCGTGCGGCTCGTGTCGCTACGGGGGTCGATTCGACTCCGCGCGGATCGAGGGTTGTCCTTTACGCCGAGAGTTGAGGCCGCGCTCCGCTCACGATGACATTCGTGTTGGGCGCGAAAGGTCTGGATGGTCGGCATCCCAGGACGTTTCGGCGCGGAGGAGCTAACAACAACCGCGGATCCCTCGCTCGCCTACCCCATCTGCGACGGGGCCCCAAAGCGCTCGCCGCGGGATGACACCTCGAACTTGTTGGGTGATGCGTGGATGGTCGGCAGTACCTACGCTTTGAGTGCCACGGCCGGCAGGATCAACCTGGCGACGTGGCATTCGAGCAGGCCGAGGGAAAGGATTGAGATTTTTATCGGTGGCTGCGCCACCGAGTCCCTCCGCGCTGAGAGTGTTGTCGTGCGCGCGGTTCGTGTCGCTACGGGGGTCGATTCGACTCCGCGCGGATCAAGGGTTGTCCCTTCTCGCGGGGGCTGAGGCCGCGCTCCGCTCACGATGACATTCGTGTTGGGGGCGAAAGGTCCGGTTGGTTGGTAGCTCGGAGGTTTCTGTGGGAGGAGGCAAAAAACAAACGCAGATCCCTCGCTCGCCTCATGCCCCAAAGCGCTCGCCGCGGGATGACAGGGTGGGGGTTGGGGGATGGGGAGGGTTTTCCTCAGACTGGCGGTGCGGGTGCGAGCAAGGGCTTTTCCATGACGAGGGCGTCGATGCGGCCGAGGTAGTAGCCGGGGATGCGGCCGGTACGAGTGAATCCGTGGCGGTGGTAGAAGCTCTGTGCAGTGGTGTTGTCGATGGCGACTTCGAGGATGACTGCGGTTGCGCCCGCTTCTCGCAGCTGGCGTTCGGCTTCTTCGAGGAGTTGATGACCGACGCCGCGGCGGCGCTGGGTGGAATCGACATCGATGGTGATGAGGTGGCCGAGGAGGACTCCCTGGCGGCGGCGCTTGCCGGCGATGGCAAATCCTGCGAGGCGGCCGGTTTCGTCTTCGGCGAGCAGGCCGATGTTGCCGGGATAGCGGAGGAAATACTGCATCTCGGCTTTGGACCAGGCGATGCCGGGGGCGAAGCAGGCCTGGTCGAGCGCGTAGAGTTTCGGGAAGTCGTCGGGCGAGACCGCCCGCAGAGAGAAGGCCACGCGTCTATTTTCGAGCCTGCGGGCCCTGTGCCTGGGGGCTTCGTGCCTCCGGCCGGGCGGTGGTGCGGGTGGATGCCTCTTCGGCGGGCTGGAGGACGACGCCGCTGTAGAGGGAGGCCGCGGCGAGACGGCCCTGGAGGGAGGCGACCGAGTGCACGGTCCAGCCGGCGTTCCACCAGGTCCAGGAATCGTCGCGGGGATCGACCGCATAGAGGACGGTGCCGACGTCGCAGGTGACCATGAGACGGCTGAGCGATGGATTCCAGGTGAGGCTGTTGACGGCGACGACGGGGAGACGCTTGAGGATGGTCCAGGTGCGGCCGTGATCCTTCGAGACGAAGACGCCTTCGCGGCCGCCGGCCCAGAGGGTGCCATCGGGCGTGAGGGCAAGGCTGGTGAGGGCGGTGAGGCCTGGGGGGAAGCTGACATACTGCCATGCAGAGCCGCCGTCGTCCGAGGCAATGATGCGATCGCGGCGTCCGATGAAGATGTGCTCTCCCTGGGCGGCGATAGTACGCCAGGCGCCAGTGCCAGGAGCGTCGGTGAGGGCGTTCGGCGTTTCCACCGGTGCCCACGAGGTGGCGTGATCCGCGCTGCGAAAGAGGCCCTGGGGGGTTGCGGCAAGCCAGATATCGCCGACGGGGTGCAGCAGAGTGACGCGCCCCTGGAGCTGGACGGGATCGGCGGCGCGCTTTGCCGGAGCGGGGCGATGTCTCCTGCTGTGCGCGCGGGAGTGGGCGGGGCTGGGTGGAGGTGGCGGATCGGGCTGACTGGCTCCAGCGTCGGCCGGGGTCCAGGCGTTGCCATCCCAGCGGAAGATGCCGTGGCTGCTTCCGGCGAGAAGGGTGCCGTCTTCGCTTTGCGCGAGGACGAAGATGTCGTCGCCATGGAGGCCGTCGCTCTGCTGTTTCCAGGTTCGGCCCATGTCGGTGGAGACGAAGACGCCGCCGTAGGCTTTGTCGTTGATAACTCCGGCGTACAGGGTGGCGGGGGACTTCTCGTCGACGAGCAGGGTAGCGACCTGACGCTGGGAGAAGCCGGTGTTGGAGGCCTGGAAACCGGTAGCGCCGTCTTCGCTGGCGAGGATGCCGCTGCGATCGGTGGCGAGGAGGACGTGCTTCGGGTTGCGGGGATCGACGTAGACGTCGTTGACGATGACGTTGGGGTCGGTCATGCGCGACCAGGTGTCGCCGCCGTCGGTAGTTTTGTAGAGGCCCTCGGTGGTTCCGGCGTAGACGGTGTTGCGGTCCGCGGGATCCATGAGGAGAGAGCGGGTGCGCCGGGCAGTGGAGGGAATGCCCTGGACTTTGCGGAACTGGTAGCCGAAGTTGTCGGTTTTGTAGATGCCCGAGCAGGCGCTGAGATACATGACGCTGGGGCGGGTTGGATCGACGATCATCGAGAAGACGTCGGAGTCGTCGATGACGCCTTCGTGGATGCTGGTCCAGTGGGCGCCGCCGTCGCTGGTTTTCCAGGGCAGGTGCCAGGTACCGGCGTAGATGATTCCGGGATCGTAGGGATCGATGGCGACGGATTCGACTTCATGAATTTCTTTGCCGCCGGGCGGGCTGATTTCGGTCCAGTGGAGGCCGCGGTCGGTGGTGCGATAGACGCCGCTCAGAGTGCCGGCGACGAGGACCTTTGGATTGGAGGGCGCCTGGGTGAGCGAGCGCACGGACTGGCCATGCATGCCGGCGGATTCGGTCCAGGTGTTGCCTTCATCGTGGCTGATGTAGACACCGCCGCCCGTGTGGCCGATGGCCCAGACACCGGCGAAGAGGGTTTTGGGATCGGAGCGATCGGCGACGAGGCTGTCGACGACGAGATCGTCCTCGGTTCCGAGCTTCGCAAGCCTTGACCAGGAGGAGCCTCCGTCGGAGGAGACATAGATCCAGCTGTCGGTGGTGCCGAGGTAGATGCGACTGGGATCATGGGGACTGTAAGCGAATCGGCGGGCGTCGCCGCCGTCGGGGCCCATGGGAGACCACGGCGCGGGATTCGCGGCAAAAGCGGGAGACGAGGATAGAGCAGGCAAAAGAACGGCAAGAGACCGCCAGCAAAAACCGAAAGCGCATCAGCTTGATCATTCCTTCAGGACGCGGGGGATGGCTCGGGTGCCGCGCGTGGGCAGGCACCGTTTCTTCCATGCTAATGGTTTTCGGGGCGGTTCGAGGCGTGCAGAGAGCTTGAGGCTCAGTCTGGGCAACAAGTCGAAAGCGGTGGGGTGGATCGGAGAAACCGAGGCTTCCCACATTTGCCAAACCGGGCAGATAGGGGGCACCCGAATCTCACGCCGATACAAGGAAGCCGGCTACGCGAGGGAAAGAAAAAGGGCTGACCGGAGTCCGGTCAGCCCTTTGGTGTTCGGTTTGCAGTTTTACTTCGCCTTTTTCGCAGCCGCCTTGTGGTGGCGATGGTGCGGGGCCGTACGAGGCTGGGCCTTCACGGCGCTCTCATCGACGGTGGTCGTGCCTGGCACGTCGCCCTCGAAGTTCGCGCCTGCCGGAACCAGGTAGTTCTCCACCTCGTTCTGGCCGCTGCTGCCCGTCCTCACCTGGATGCGGTTGGCATCGATGCCTTTTTCCGAGACCAGGTAGGCTTTGGTGTTGACCGCACGCTGCGCTGCCAGTTTCTCGGCAGTCATCTCGTTGCGGGTATGGTGGCGGTGCTCCGGAAGCGGGGCCGAGTTGCCAACGACCACCAGAGAGGCATCCGCCTTCTGCTGAGCGTTGAGGGCCACATCATCCAGGCAGGCCTTGGCTTCGTTATCGACGCGCGACGGACGCCGCTTGTCCTTGTTGAACTGGATCGAGCAGAGGGTCTGGGTCTTCGGAGTGGGTGGCGGCGGCGGCGCTTCCACGTTGACCGGGGTCGTGGTGGAGGCCGTCTGTCCCTTGTCATCCTGCACCGTGCTGGTGACCGTGATGGTTCCCGCCGGAGCGCCGTTGGTCGACAGGGTCGCGGTGTTGCCGGTTCCGTTGATCGATCCCGCCGAAGCCGAGTGGCTGTAGGTGAGAGGACGGCTCTGCGGACTGACGCCGCTGGCAGGTGATGGTGGAGCTCTCACCGGGCTTGACGGTCGAAGGATTGGCCGTGCAGCTGATGGTGGGAGGCTCGAACGGCTTCACCGTGAACTGGGCTGTGCAATCGGCGGACTGGCCAGCCTTGGGACCTTCCGTCACGTGTCCTGTAACGGTATAGGTACCAGGCTGGAGGCTGCCGGTGTCGATGGTGGAAGTGGGACTGGTACCGCCCACGGTAAGACCCTGGCCGCTCCAGGTGTAGCTGGGGTCTTTCTTAGGATTGAGATTGGTCGCCGTGCCGGTGACGGTGACCTGTTCCCCGGGAAAACGGAGGACGGGGTGACCACGCAGGCGTACTGCACCGGAGGCGGCGGGACGATGCTGCCGAAGTGCATCACGATTCCGGCGCTGAGGCGGGCAGCGTTGACATTGGCGCGACCACCGATCATTTCCGCGGGGCCAAAGTTCGCATGCCAGTACTCGTAGTCGGCCTGGAAGAGACGCAGGGCGAAGCGATGATCGAAGAAGGGCAGGTCGTAGTCGAGACCGCCACCGACGGTCAGAGCCGGGCCCCAGGTATAGATGTGCTTCGGCTGGAAACCGGGACCCGGAGGCGGGTTGGGAGGAGTGGAAACGTTCGGTCCGCCGAGGCGAACACCGCCGGCGAGACCATGGGCAAACCAGGTCATTCCTTCTTGCGGGTAACGGAAGATGAGACCGGCCTGCGCGGTTTGAGCACCGTCGTTGTTTCCATTGGGGTGATTGGCATATTCAACCTGCGCACCCGCGTAGCGGTTGAAGTAGTAGGCAACACTGCCGATGGCGCCGTAGGTAATTGCTGAGTAATTGAGATCGGTGTTGACCCCGCCTGGTTCGGGCGTAGACACAGTGCCATGAGGGGCAACATATGAATACCCCATAAATACGTCCCACCGAGAGGGAGAGGGGTCGTGAGGAGTCGGAGCCGAGGGTGTTGAGGACGAGGTCTGCCCCAGCACCGAGACCGCGCCGAGCAGCATCGCGAACCCCGTGAACAAACTTCGGCGTCCAAAGCTGAACGGACGAAATTGCATGCGTGTAACCTCCGCAATCTACAGATGATGGCTGATGATGACTCAGGGTGATGTAAGGTGAATCTGCAAAACTTCGATCGATTCGCGGTCGCCGACAGGGGAGGGAGCCGGAAAACCTTCCGCGAATATGACATTAACACAGGACAATGCTTGGTTAGAAGGCAATTATTTCAATCAGTTGCCCTGCATCCGCGAGCCAGGAACCCCGAGTATCGAACTCGTTAATCTTGGCAACAATCCGAGAACCAGGAAGACACGAGTTCATCCCATTTCAGGGGCGAACATCTGTTCTGCACCGACGTGCAGACTTCCCAACGAGCCCTTCGAAAATCCAGCGTTCTCAACCTGCACAACTTCACTGGAGGTTCAGGACGCGCCTTAGGCTCCCCTGCTCGTGCTGAATCTTCTCCTGGAGGAGCGTGATGGCGTAGAGCAATTGCTCCGGCCGAGGGGGGCACCCCGGTACATATACATCAACAGGAATCACCTGATTGACACCCTGCACCAGTGCATAGTTGTTAAACACACCGCCGGAGGTAGCGCAGGCACCCATGGAGATGACCCATTTGGGCTCGGGCATCTGGTCATAGAGGCGCCGGATGACGGGGGCCATTTTCCAGGAAACACGGCCGGCGATCACCATCAGATCGGACTGGCGGGGCGAGGGGCGAAACACTTCGGCGCCGAAACGCGCAACATCGAAGCGCGAAGCCCCCATGGACATCATCTCAATGGCACAGCAGGCGAGGCCGAAGGTCATGGGCCAGATCGAGTTCTTGCGGACCCAGTTGATGGCGGCGTCGACGGTGGTGAGAAAAATGCCTTCGGGCTGTTCGTAGCCGTAACTCGCCTCGAACACTTTTTCGCGGTTCTTGGCGCTGCTCTCGAGAGTGCCGAACAGCCGGCGGTCCCGCAATGCTTCGCTCATATTTCCACTATACCGTTCCTGGCGGGGGCAGGACCGCCCGTCCGTAACCACGCGGGATTCCTCCGTTCCGCCATCGGAGATGGCTTTCGCTGGCCCGATACTACGAACGCGAAGGAAAAGGCGCCGAAGATTCGGGATCGGAGAGGGTGGACGAGGCTGAGGGTCCTGCGTATTTCTCTGTTTTCGATTCGCGAAAAATATGTAAAAGTGAGTTTCAACAGTATTGCTGCAATGCACGGGTTTCCAATCCACTACCGGTAGCGGGACTGTGGACCCGCAGCTGCCGGGTCATCCATCGCGAAATCTTCTCCTCCATCCGCAGACAGAGTGATATGCGCATTCGTTGTGTGATTCGGCTGCTTTACCTTCTCCCCCTTGTCTGCGCTTCGACCGCACTGGCGCAAACGCCTGCGGCGCCCACGATTTCCAACGGCGACAATGCCTGGATGCTGACCAGCGCGGCCCTGGTGCTGATGATGACGGGGCCGGGGCTGGCGCTCTTCTATGGCGGCCTGGTGCGGCGCAAGAACGTTCTGGGCACGATGATGCAGAGTTTCGCGATGATGTGCATCATCACGGTGCTGTGGGGGCTGATCGGGTACAGCCTGGCCTTCGGGCCGGGGACCAGCTTCATCGGAGACTTCCATTACGTCTTTCTGCACCATGTCGGCCTGACCCCCGATGCGGACTATGCCGCGACCATCCCGGCACAGACGTACATGATCTACCAGCTCATGTTTGCGATCATTACGCCGGCGCTGATCTGCGGAGCGTTTGCCGAGCGCATGAAATTCAGCGCGATGTGCCTGTTCCTGACGTTGTGGGCGCTGGTGGTGTATTCGCCGATGGCGCACATGGTGTGGGGGAAAGGGGGCCTGCTGAATGCAGCCCTGGGCGGCGCGGTTCCCTGCCTCGACTTCGCGGGCGGTACAGTGGTGCATGTCACTTCCGGAGTGTCGGCACTGATCTGTGCGCTGTATCTGGGCAAGCGGGTGGGTTATCCCAGGGAGCCATCGCCACCGCACTCCGTCGTGCTCAGCTTCATCGGGGCGTGCATGCTGTGGGTAGGCTGGTTTGGGTTTAATGCCGGCAGCGCCGGGAATGCCGGGGGGTTGGCCACGAGCGCCTTCGTGAATACGCAATTCGCAGCGGCCGCGGCTGCGGTGGGGTGGAGCGTCGCAGAGTGGATGCGCAACGGCAAGCCCAGCGCGCTGGGGGCGATTTCAGGGGCGGTGGCAGGGCTGGTGGCCATCACACCGGCTTCCGGATTCGTGCAGCCGATGTCCGCGCTGGTCATCGGGCTGGTGGCGGGAGTCTTCTGCTTCCTGATGGTGACCGTGGTGAAAAGCCTGTTTGGCTACGACGATTCGCTCGATGCCTTCGGGGTGCACGGGGCGGGGGGTACGCTGGGCGCGATCCTGACGGGCTTCTTCGCATCGAGCGCCATTAACCCGATCTTCGGGGCGGGCAAGCCGACGGGGGCCATCGACGGCAACTGGCATCAGGTACTGAACCAGTTGATCGGCGTGGGCATTGCGTGGGGGCTGTCGATCGTGGGCACGCTGGTTCTGTTGAAGGTTGTCGACATGGTGGTTGGTTTGCGCGTGACCCGCGAGGAAGAGATCGAGGGTCTGGACGTGACACAGCACGGAGAAGAAGGCTACGATTTCGGTTCGTAATGCTCCACGTATACTCACTTCAGCCAGGATTCGAGTACGCTAATGCAAAAGATTGAAGCCGTAATCCAACCTTCCAAACTGGACGCCGTGAAGGATGCCCTGCTCGAGGCGGGCATCGAAGGCATGACTATTCTCGAGGCCCGCGGTCACGGACGCCAGAAGGGCCACACCGAGTTCTACCGCGGGCGCGAATATACGGTAGATTTGCTGCCCAAGATAAAGATCGAGATGGTGGTTCGCGACGAGATGAAGGACAAAGCGATCGATGCGATTCTCGGGGCTGCGCGCACGGGGAAGATCGGCGATGGCAAAATCTTCGTCTCGAAGATCGACGACGCCATCCGCATTCGCAACGACGAGCGCGGCCCCTCCGCGCTTTGATTTCGGCCCGCGGCCGTTCCGCTGGTCCGAACGAAGTTCAGCACGGCCGCCGTTCCTGCCGGGACGGCGAACACGTTTGGATCACTGTTGGGCCCAGACCGATTCATGATCCCTGAGCCAGTCACTCTCTCGCGCCTCCGCAGTCGCTATCAGGACGACTCTACCCAGTTGCGCCAGAGCTTCGAGCGCAATGGCGACGGGTCGGCGGTGATCCGGCGGCGGTCGCAGATTGTGGGCACGCTGCTGCGGCAGTTGTGGGAGCAGGCGACGGCCAATGCCGCGCAGAACGACATTGTGCTGGTGGCGACAGGCGGATTTGGCCGCCGGGAGCTGTTTCCCTGCTCCGATGTCGATGTGCTCTTTCTCTGCGTCAATGAAAAGGTCGAGCCTGCCTACAAAGAGCAGATCCGCGCCTGCACGCAGGCGATGTGGGACATCGGCCTTCGCGCCAGCCCGGTGACGCGAACCCTGAAGGAATGCGAAAAGGTGCACCCGGACAATCTCGAGTTCACCGTATCGCTGCTGGATCGCCGTTATCTGACCGGCAGCCGCGAACTCTACGAGAAATTCGAAAAGGAGATTCTGCCGGCGGTGATTCTGCGCGAGTGGGATACGGTGGTGCAGAATCTGGCGGAGATGGCGCGCGCGCGCCACTCCAAATACGGCGACACGATCTTTCATGTGGAGCCGAACGTGAAGGAGTGTCCGGGAGGACTGCGGGACTATCACCTGGCGCAATGGCTGACGCTGCTGAATTCCATTCAGGCCAACAAGGCGTGGCCGCGTTCGGCGGCCGACGATTTCTACGGAACGCACGACGAGCCGGAGTCGGCGTATGACTTTCTCTCGGCGGTGCGATGTTTCCTGCATTATCGGTCGGGGCGCGACGATAACACGCTGGACTGGCATGCCCAGGATGAAGCGGCGGCGCGCTCCATCGGGCTCGAGACGCGGGGAACCTCGGATCCGGCGTACTGGATGCGGACCTGGTATCGCCAGGCGCGCACGGTGTATCGGCGCGCTTCGCTGCTGATCGATGCGGTGCCGCCGCCGCGCCGTTCATTCTATCGGCAATTCCGGCGCAAGAGGACGCCGGTGCCGGGGACGGATTTCTTTCTCGAAGAAGGACGCCTGGATCTGGCCGAAGGGGTGACGGTCAACGATGCGGAAAGCGTGCTGAAGATTTTTGGCCTGATGGCGAAGCACGGGTACCGGCTGAGCTTTGCGGCGGAAGACCGCATTTCGGACGCGCTGCCGATTCTGGCGGTGCAGATGCCGGAGGGGCCCTATCTGTGGAATTGCCTGCGCGAGGTGCTGCTGGGCCCGTGGGCCGCGCATGCTCTTCGCACCATGCACGCGCTGGGGATTCTGGAGCTGATCATTCCGGAATTCCACGGCATCGAGTCGCTGGTGATTCGCGACACGTGGCACCGCTACACGGTGGACGAGCACACGTTCCACGTGATCGACAACGTGCACCATCTGCGCCAGCCGCAGAACGACTGGGAGAAGAGACTGGCGAGCCTGCTGCCGGAGATCGAACGGCTGGACCTGTTCTTCCTGGCGCTGCTGATGCACGACACCGGCAAGGCGCGGCGCACGGGCAATCATGCCAACAACAGTGTCGAGCTGAGCGAGAGCCTCTTTTCGCGGCTGGAACTGGACGCGGAGGAGCGCGAAAGCGTGCGGCGGGTGATCCGCAATCATCTGGATATGTCGGCGGCGATGCGCCGCGATATTTTCGACGCGGAGACGGTGCGCGCCTTCGCAGAGAAAGTGGCGACGCAGCCGCAACTGA
The DNA here is from genome assembly GCA_963796895.1 of uncultured Acidobacteriaceae bacterium. Taxonomy (GTDB): domain Bacteria; phylum Acidobacteriota; class Terriglobia; order Terriglobales; family Acidobacteriaceae; genus Palsa-343. The sequence continues at coordinate 2,002,479 of CAWCNN010000003.1, read as the reverse complement.
AGATGCTGACGCTGATGACCTATGCGGATATCCGCGCGGTGTCTCCGGAGGCGCTGACACCGTGGAAGGCCGAGAGCCTGTGGCAGCTGTACATGAGCGCATCGAATTTTCTCGATCGGAGCGTGGATGAGATCCGCTACCACGCCTCGGCCGACCCGGCTTTCTTCAGGCGCATCGTTGCGCTGATCCCCGCGGTCACGCCGGGACGCGCCTCGCCGACGCCGGTGCCCACGGACGAGTTGCGCGGCTTTCTGGAAGGCCTGCCGCAGCGCTATCTGAGCAGCCGGACGCCGGAACAGATCGCCGCTCATTTCCGCATGGCGATGCAGCTGCCGGAAGATCCCGTGCAACTTTCGTACCGTTTGCTGCGCCAGCTGAATGAGATCACGCTGGTGACGCGGGACCGGCCGGGGCTGTTTGCCGACATGGCAGGAGTGCTCTCGGCGTGGGGGATGAACATCGTTAAAGCGGATGCGTTTTCGAACACGGCGGGGGTGATCGTGGACACGTTCCAGTTCACCGATACGTACCGCACTCTGGAACTGAATCACTCCGAGATCGAGCGCTTCCACGCCGGCATGCGGGATGCGCTGCTGCACCGAGTCTCGATCGAAGAACTGCTGCGCTCGCGCAAGCAGAAGCCGGCGCGGCCGAAGGTGACAGTAGACACGCGACTGGAATTCGACAACGAATCTTCGGCGCACAGCACGCTGCTGCAGATTGTCACCCAGGATGCGCCGGGGCTGCTGCGCGAGATCGCGCTCAGCTTCGCGAGCTGCCGCTGCAACATTGAGGTTGCGCTGATCGATACCGAGGGCGAGACTGCGATCGACGTGTTTTACCTGACAGCCGGCGGCCAGAAACTCGGGGAGCCGGAGCAGGCTTCTCTGAGCGCGGCGCTGGTGCATCGATTTGCGCAGCTACGGCCTTAGACCACACCTGGACCGGCTGTGTCAGCCGAATTGCTGATATTGCTTCCAGAACTCGGGCCAGGGCAGGTGCGGGGGTCCACAGAGGAAAATGTCAGGATGGTCGCGGCTCTCCTCGTTGTCGACGCCGAGGGGGTTGTGCACGTGGCCGGCGAGGCGGCATGCGGTGAAGGCGCGATCCGCGACCTTCTGCGAATATCCAAGCACAATCAGCGTTGAGGGAGGCGGGGTGGGATAGCCGCGCAGCCATGCGGAATTGGTGGTGCTGATGGGCGGAGGCAGCCGATACGCGGGACCGAGAATCTCGACGGCGCCAGCTTCGCCGTAATTGCCGGTGAAGATGCCGGTGCGCGCGCGCTGCTCGGGCGGGAGCGCATTGAGAATATCCGCGACCGCCTGGAGTTCCTGGTGCCAGCCGATCTCCTCGCGCAGGTCGCCGTTGTTCTTCAGCGCGAAGCGCATCAGGGGCCCGCTGGAGGCGAGAGGCAGGATATCCGCGACGATGAACAGTCCGCAGAACGCGATGGCCGCAAAGAAGACGCCTTGGACCGCCCAGCGCCACGACCGCTGCAGCGAACCAACCCACTTCTCGCCCGCAGCGGCGCCCATGGCCATCAGCATGGGATAGGCGGCGCCCATGTAGTAGCTGCGTCCCTTCCCGAAGTAGAAAAGGGCGAGGGGAATGGCATACATCCAGGCGAGCGCGCGAAAGCGGGGGATCAGGATGAAGGCCACGAGGCCGCCGATCCATAGGGGCGCGGTCGCGGGATTGGTACAGATCATGAACTGGCCGCTGAGAAATCCCTGCGCGCGTCCTTCACCGACGTCGCGCGTGTGGATGTGCTGCAGGAAGTGGTAGGAGATGAAGTCGTGATGGACGAGCCAGAGGAGGTTGGGCAGAAAGATGGCAATCGTAATGGCGGCTCCGCCGAGGAAGTACCAGCTGGCGAGGTAACGGCGCGCGGGGGTCAGAAGGAAGCCGCCGAGGAGTCCTGCGAGGAAAAAGACGATGGCGTATTTCGTCATCAAGCCGAGGCCGGCAAAGGTGCCGATCGCCAGCCACCAGCGCGGATTCTCCGAGCGGAGCAGGCGGATGACACCGTAGGCGATCAGGACCCACCAGAGAAAATCGAAGCTGGTGTATTGGAATTCCGTTCCATTGAACAAGGACGGCGGGGAAAGCGCGACACACACAACGGCGGTGACCTGCGCGAGGCGCCTGCCGCCCAGTTCGCGGGCCATCAGCCCGGTGGTGTAGAGCGCCAGCGCCTGGGCGAGGACGGAGAAGAGGCGCAGCCCTTCCGTGGAGGCACCGAAGAGGCTGAGCAGAATCCGTTCGAGGAATGGGGTCAGAGGGGGATAGGCGACGAATCCCCAGGTGAGATGGCGGGCGTCGCTCAGGAACTGCAGTTCGTCGCGATGAAAGCCGTAGCGCTGGTTGGTGAGAAGGTGGGCAAGCGTGAGTGCCGCGGCGATGCCCAACAAGACGAGGCTGTCGCCTCGGGTGGGGCCTTGGGTCGATTGCAGGGTTCTCGGCACTTTTGCCACGGTGGCTTCCTCGTCCTCGTACGTACGCGGTACGGCGCCCGTTGGTTCAATCCGATCTTCTCTGCAGGCTGGCAGGCGACTTCACATCTGCTGGGTATGGTACAGACGGAAGGACGGATAGCGAGAGATCGACGCAGCCGCGAAGAAAATTATCCTGCTTTAACACAATTCAGTAAACTATAGTTAATATACGAAGAGCCGGGCGACGCCAGTCGATGCGAACTCCGGCACCGTGTTGGGCCCTCGCTGATCCCCGAGGAGAAGAGTCGGTTGCGTTCCTGTTTTCAGATTTTAATTCTGCTTTTAGCGGCGAGCTCCATGGGGGCACGCGCGCAGGTTGCCGCGGTCCTGCCGCAGGCTCCCGCGCCCACGCTGCGAGCTGCGAAGAGGACGTCCGCGGAGGCAACGACGCCGGCAACGTTCGTTCAGAACCAAACGCCGAGCGACCGACTGAAGGCCGGCGCGACTCATCCCGGACGGGAAACGCAGAGCGCGTCGCAGCCGCAACTGACGATGTTTGCGCACAGCATGACCGCACGCTGGTGGATTTCCGGCCAGGCGAACACGATTTTCCAGGGAAAGCCGGGATTCCATTCTGCTTATGAGGGCCCGAACAGCCTCGATAACGCCGGGGAGTATAAGACGTCACTGGTGGAAACACTCTTCCTGGGATTGCAGCCGCATCGTAATCAGCGCTTCAATACCGATCTGCTGCTGGACGTGGAGAGTGCTGGCGGACGCGGGATCGGGCAGGCACTGGGCCTGGCCGGCTTTACGAATCTGGATGTGGTGCGCAATCCGAGTCTCGGCACCGCGCCTTACCTTTCCCGCGGCGAGATTCATCAGACCTTCGGACTGACCAGCGAGATGACGGAATCTGACCGGGACCAGTTTTCGCTCGCGACGCAGGTGCCGGTGCGGCGGTTCGAGGTACGCGTCGGCAAGATGGGCGCGAATGATTTTCTGGACACGAATGACGTAGCCAGCGACAGCCATCTGCAGTTCATGAACTGGACCGTTGATGACAACGGAGCGTGGGATTATGCCGCGGACACACGCGGGTACACGGTGGGGGGGCTTCTGGAGTATGACGACCGCAACTGGAGCGCGCGTTACGGCCTGTTCGCGATGCCGACGGTCGCCAATGGGCTCGATCTGGACTGGGCGTTTTCGCGCGCACGCGGCCAGAACTGGGAATTCGAGCTACGCCACTCGCTGATCCATGGACGCAAGGGGACGACGAAGATTCTGGGATTCGCGAACACTGCGCACATGGGGAATTATCGGCTGGCGGTGCAACATGCCTTTGCGGGGCTGACGCCAGTCCCGGACATTGTGTCGGTGGAGCGCTTCGGCACGGTCAAGTATGGCTTCAGTTGGAACAATGTGCAGGAGATCACGGAAAACTTCCGCATCGGCACGCGTTTTGGCTGGAACGACGATCGGGAGGAGTCGTACGCGTACACGGAAGACGCGCAGACGGCGGTGATCGCGGGGGATTATGCGGGCGCGCGGTGGGGCCGGCCCGCGGATAAGATTGGCGCTGCATTTGTGAGCAACTCGATCAAGCGAGACCACCAGAACTACCTCAAATATGGCGGGCTGGGATTTCTGTTGGGCGATGGACGCCTGCACTACGGCCGCGAGAATATCGTGGAGAGCTATTACACCTGGCACGCGTGGCGGGGCCTCTTTTTCGCTCTCGACGTGCAGCACTTCGACAATCCAGGGTACAACCGGGATCGCGGCCCGGTGTGGGTGGGAGCGGTGCGCGGACATCTTGATTTTTGATCTTTGTTATTTAATCAGTCAACCCTGCGCAGCGCCGATTCATCCAAGCAAAACAACCAGCAAGCAAAAACGTGAGGAGTTGGCATCTTGCAGGCAGTTGTTCGCGTTCATGGAGAGCTACAGGGAATCGATCGGGAAGCGGCGTGCGTCGTGTTGATCTGGCAGGAGCGGTCAACGACGGGGCGCGTGTACACGCGGTGCAAAATCGTCGATGAGCCGTCGGATCTGCCCGAGGGTCCTTACACACTGTTCCTCGGGGGCCACGCGGTTCCCACCAGAAAATTCGACGGCTGCTGGATGCTCTCGTTTCTGCCGCAGGGGATGAATTTAGAGCAGGCAGCATAACGGCAGAGGCGAATCGCTATTCGGAGCGCAGCGCCTGCATGGGCTCGACATGGGTGGCGCGCCGCGCCGGGACCAGAGTTGCCACCGATGCGACGGCGCAGAGCAGGATCGCGGCACTGAGCAGGGCAAGGGGGCTGGTTCCGGTAGCGCCGAGGAGTGAGTCGATCGAGGCGCGCATCGCGAACACGAGGCCGCATCCCAGGGCCACCCCGACGATCATGAGTCGCAGAGCACCGGAGAAGAGCAGCCGGAGGATGGCGGCGCGATTGGCACCCAGCGCCATGCGGATGCCGAATTCGCGCTCCCGCCGGCTGACGGAGTAGGAAATGACGCCGTAGACGCCAACGCTGGCGAGTAAGAGCGCGAGCAGGCCGAGAATCGCGGTGACGAGGGTCGAGGTGCGTTGACCGGCGATGGAATCCTGAGCCAGCGAGTCCAGAGAAGCGATATTCGAGACCGCCTGGCCGGGATCGATGGCAGAGACCGCCCGGCGCGCCGTCTCAGCCAAAGCCAGAGGATCGCCGGAAGTGCGGAGCACATAGATCAGCGAGGGCGGAGGATCCTGCTGCACTGCGGTGTAGATGGCGAAGCCCGCGGGCGACGCGGGGCCGGCGTAGCGCACGTCTGCGGCAACACCCACAACAGTGTAGTGATCGCCGGAACAGCACACGATGTGTTTCCCGATAGCGCTCTGGCCCGGCCACAGCTTGCGGGCCATCGCGTGGCTGATGATGGCAACTTTCATCGCGGCCGCCGAATCCTGGGCGGTGAACTCGCGACCGGCGACGATGGGCGTCTGCATGGTGGCGAAGAAGCCGGGGGTCACCTGATGCAGGTCCGCGAATGGATTGCGATCGGCCGTGCCACCGGGTTGGCCTTCGTAGGTGAAGTCGCCATTGGACCCCGCACCGGTGAAGGGCGTATCGGAAGAAGCCGCGACGCGAACCACGCCCGGCAATGCGCTGAGACGGGCGGTCAGCGAGTCGTAGAAGCGGCTCATCTGCTCGGGCTGGGTGTAGCGGGCCGGAGAGAGGGAGAGCGCCATCGACAGGACATTGCGCGGATTCATGCCGGGGTCGACGCGGAGCAGCCGGAAAAAGTAGAAGGCCATGTTCAGCGAACCGGCGACCAGGAGCATAGAAAGCGCGATCTCCGTCACGACCAGGCCGGCGCGTGTGAATTTGTGCTCGCGCGATTCGGTCAGGGTGCGTCCCTGCTGCATGGCGGCGGTGTTCTGCTGGCGCAGGATGCGCAGGGCGGGCACAAGTCCGAACAGCAGGCCGGTGGCGATCCCGAGGATCAACGTGAATGCCAGGAGATTGCCATCGAGGCGGACCGCGGATGGAGGCTGGAGTCCTTTGGGCCATGCGGCAACGGGAATGTGAATCAGGGCGGCTCCCAGGCCGAGGCCGATCACGGCACCGCCCAGGGAGAGGAGCAGGCTTTCGGTGAGGGTCTGGCGGAGCATGCGGCCGGCGGAAGCGCCGAGGGCGCGGCGAATCGCGAATTCCCGCTCGCGGTCGGAAGCGCGCGCCAGCAGCATGTTGGCGAGATTGACGCAGGCGATGAGCAGGATGAAGCCAACCGCGGCGAGCAGGATGTTCATGATGGAGCGCAGGTCACCGAAGACCTGCTGCGAGAGGGGCTGGATGTTAAGCCCGTGGGCGTTGGCGGGAAACTGTTTGTCGATCTGAATCTGAATGCCGCGCAACTCCGCCAGGGCCTGGGCGGGGGTCACGCCGGGCCGGAGCATCCCGATGGTGAAGAGGTAATTGGTGCCATGGGCCTGATAAGGGAGTTGCAGTTCAAGGGGCGCCCACACTTCGACCGGACGAGATCCCTCGGGCACCATTTTCGGCATGACGCCGACAATAGTGCAGGTTTTTCCGTTCAGGTTGAGCGCTTGTCCAAGGACCTGGGGATTGCTGCCGAACTGGGTACGCCAGAAATCCGCAGCGAGCAGACAGACGGGAGCGGCATTCTTCTGGTGGTCTGCGGCCCCGAACGATCTGCCAAGGATCGGCTCAGTTCCGAAGATTCCGAAGAAGCCCTGGCTCACCAGGCGAACATTCAGCAACTGCGGCTCGGCGGCTCCGGTCCATGTGGAGCGGGTGGTAAAGGAGGAGGCAAGGGCGGTGAAGCTTTTCGCCTGATTACGCCACTGCTGGAAATCCGGCCAGGAATTGGCGAAGTACGATCCCTGCGGGTAGACGTTCTCGACGGCTACGATTCGATTCGCGTTGGGATAGGGGAGGCGCAGCAGACTGTGGATGACGCTGTAGATCGCGGTATTCGCTCCGATTCCGAGGGCCAGGGTTAACAGAGCCACCAGTGTGAAACCTGGCGACTTGCGTAACTGGCGCGAGGCGAAATGCAGATCCTGCAACAAAGCGGTCATGATGCCTCCGTTGGAGCCTGCGGGGATGTGTTTTGGCGGGCATTTTTATGGCCAGCCGGATCAGAAGATTCTGGGCTGTGGTTTCAGGATTGGAACGGGTTGGCGCCGATTGCATTGCGGTCTGGACCGTCCAAAAGCGAACAGGCGTGTCCGCGACTGAACATGGATCCCTCCGGTACGACTCTATTCCTGCCGTCGTGCATCTTAGCGAGCGTACGAACACCGGCCATGCACCCGCGGGAGAAGCCCCTCCGCACTGCCGGCCATAACAAGGGCGCTCGATTTGAAAAGGAGAAACCTGAATGTTCCGCAAGCTCACGCTCGTCGTCTGCCTGAGCACCGCGCTGGGTGCTGTCTCAGTCCTGGCCCAGGATGCATCCAGATCCGGCTGGTTCGGATCCCGGGCGGTTGCGTATGTCTATGTCAGCAGTCTTCCCGCCAATACCAACAGCACGCAGATTGTCGCGTACGCAGCGGCTGCGAACGGCACGCTCACGCAGGTGGATGGCACTCCGTTTGAGGCCAACGAGGGCGCGCTGGCGGTGCGGGGCCGGTACTTATACGGGGTGAGCAACAGCGCAACCGACATCGACTCCTACCGGATCGGCCCGCATGGCGAGCTCAACTATGCGGCTTCGACGAACTGGGCCGTGCACAATCCCAATGACTGCGGCAGCGCGGGATGGCTGTTCACGGATCGCACCGGCACCGATCTGTACGATTTCGAGTTTGACGGGGACTGTGCCAACAACGGGTATCAGTCGTACCGAGCGCAGCTGGGAACCGGCGATCTGACTTATCTCGGATACGCCAACGGGGGCGCGGGATCGTTTTCCGGAGTGTATTTACCGGCGACGTTTCTGGGCAACGACCGCTATGCGTACGAGGCGACGAACAACGGCTGTTTCTACTACGGCGTTTCGGGATTCGAGCGGAGCGCGAACGGGCTGCTGAGCCCGGCCAGTCTTGCCTGGACGCTTCCGGCTCCGCCGGACGGATACAGGATTTACATTCCGACGTTTGCCGCGGCGGATCCGTTCGACCACGTGGCGATGACGCTTTGGGCGGCTAACCCGCCGGGATGCTCGAATGCGAGCCAGCAGATCGCGTCGTTCACGGCGGATGCGAAAGGGAATCTGACGACGACGAACACCAGCGCGAACATGCCGTCCACACAGGTGACGGTGGTGCGGGATCTGAAGGTCTCGCCGTCGGGGCTTTTGCTGGCAGTGGCCGGAGAGGGAGGGCTGCAGGTTTTCCATTTCAACGGCGCCAATCCGCCGACGACCTACACGCCGCTGCTGACGACGGATGCTGTCAGCCAGATGTTCTGGGACAACGATAACCATCTATACGCGATCAGCCAGACGAGCGGCCAGCTGCTGGTCTTCACGGTAACGCCGTCCGGGTATAGCCAGGCGCCGGGCTCGCCGTACACGATTGCGCAGCCGGGCGGCATTGCGGTTCAATCGCGGACGCTGGCGATTCCGGGCATCACGATTCCTCCGGGGCTGGTTCTTCCTTAATCGGGCATAACCATGAACGCCGTTCCGGGTTCACGATTCGGGACGGCGTTTTGTTGCTCGGAGAGGCGGCAGCCAGGGGCCCGCGCTAAGATGGAACTTCGTTTGGGGAGGCCGGCTTGCGCGTTGGTCTGATGACTCGGGAGTATCCGCCGAATGTGTACGGCGGCGCGGGTGTTCATGTGGAATACCTGAGCCGCGAGCTGGCGAAGAAGATTGAAGTGGAAGTGCACTGCTGGGGCGATCAGCTTGCGGACGAGGGCCATCTGCACGTGCGCGGCGATCAGCCCTGGGCGCGGCTGGGCAAGGGCACGCAGGAGAAATTCAAAACGGCGCTGGAGACTTTCAGTCTGAACCTGGCGCAGATGACGTCGATCGACGCGATCGATATCGTGCATACGCATACCTGGTATGTTTCGATGGCGGGGTTCCTGGCGAAGAAGCTGTACGGGATTCCCTTCGTGCTGACGACGCATAGTCTTGAACCGCTGCGGGCATGGAAGGCGGAGCAACTGGGCAGCGGGTATGCGATGAGTTCGTGGATGGAGCGGACGGCGATTCTCGATGCCGATGCGGTGATCGCGGTTTCGCATGGGACGAAGGCCGACATTCTGCGCGCGTATCCGGAGATCGATCCGGATCGAATTCAGGTGATCTACAACGGCATCGATCTGGAGCAGTACCAGAAGACGGCGGAGACTTCGGCACTCGCTGGAATACGGCGTGGATCCGTCGCAGCCGTATGTGCTGTTCGTAGGGCGCATTACGCGGCAGAAGGGCGTGACGCATCTGGTGGACGCGATTCAGCAGCTGCCGCCAGGGACGCAGGTGGTGTTGTGCGCGGGCGCTCCGGATACGCCGGAGATTGCGGCCGAGATGCGGGAGAAGATCGAGCAGGTGCGGGCTGTAAATCCGCGCGTGATCTGGATCGAGAAGATGCTGAGCAAGACGGAGGCGATCCAGCTCTACAGCAACTGCAGCGTCTTCTGCTGTCCATCGGTGTATGAGCCATTTGGGATCATCAATCTGGAGGCGATGGCGTGCAAGGCGCCGGTGGTGGCGAGCGCGACGGGCGGGATTCTGGAGGTGGTGGTCGATGGCGTAACCGGGTATCTGGTGCCGTTCGATCAGGATCCGGTGACGAGCTTTCCGCTCGATCCGGAGAAATTCTCGCGTGATCTGGCGGCGAAGATTGCGGAGTTGCTCTCCGATCGGGAGAAGGCGCGGCGTTTTGGCGAAGCGGGGCGGCGGCGGGTGGAGGAGAAATTCTCATGGACCTCGATCGCCGAGCAGACGATTGAGCTGTATCGGGAGCTGATCGGGAAACATCAGGGGTAGGAAGAAAGCAAGAGGCCCGGTTCCACGAAGGAGCCGGGCCTTTTTGTATCTGTAGCGGTTACGATTTGCGGATGCGCAGATCCCCGCCGGTCATCTGTTTGGGTTGGGCGAGGTTGAGCAGAGCGAGGATGGTCGGCGAGATATCGCGCAGTGAGCTGTCGGGGCGCAGCGAGTAGTGCTGCGCGTCTTCGCTGACGTAGATAAAGGGTACGGGATTGGTGGTGTGCGCGGTGTGCGGGCCGCCGGTGACGGGGTCGACCATGAGCTCGGCATTGCCGTGATCGGCGGTGATCAGCCAGGCTCCGCCGCCGCGCTGGCGCATGGCCTGATAGATCTGGCCGAGGCAGGCGTCGACGGTTTCGACGGCTTTGACGGTCGGCTCGAGCCGGCCGGAGTGGCCGACCATGTCGGCATTGGCGAAGTTGACGACGACGACGTCGAAGGCGGTGTCGTTGATGGCTTTGATCACCGTGTCGGCGATGCCCTGCGCGGACATTTCCGGCGCGAGGTCATAGGTGGCGACCTTTTGCGAGGGGATGAGGATGCGATCCTCGCCGGGAAAGGGGGTCTCGATGCCGCCGTTGAAGAAGTAGGTCACGTGGGCGTACTTCTCGGTTTCGGCGACGCGGAGGTTGCGGAGGTTCGCCTGGGCCATCATGTTGGCGAGCAGGTTCTCCATCGACTCCGGGAGGATGATCATGGGCAGCGTGAAATTTTTGTCGTACTGCGTCATGCAGACGTAGTGCAGCTTGCTGGGAATTTCGCTGCGGGGGATGGTTGCGTCGAGTTCTTCCCAGGAGGGCAGCTCGCGTCCGCCCTGTTTGCTGAGTCCGCTGTTGCGCGCGAGCACCCGCGTGATCTGGCGGGCGCGGTCGGCGCGATAGTTGAACATGATGCAGACATCTTCGTCGCGGATAATGCCGTTGGGGCGGCCCTGGTCATCTGTAACAACAAAAGGCACAATAAACTCGTCGGTGATGCCGTTGTTGTAGGACTCCTTGATGCGGGCGACGGGATCTTTGTAGGCGCCGCCTTCGGCCTGACCTTTGACCATAGCGTCGAAGGCTTTTTTCTCGCGCTCCCAGCGGCGGTCGCGATCCATGGCGTAGTAGCGGCCGGAGACGCTGGCGAGTTTGCCGCCGTACTCACGCATTTTCTGCTCCAGCGCGGCGATGTAAGCTGCGCCGCTGGTGGGCAGCGTGTCGCGGCCATCCATAAAGGCGTGGACGAAGACCTTTTCGACGCCCTGCTGTTTCGCGGTTTTCAGCAGCGCGTAGAGGTGCTCCTGATGCGAGTGGACGCCGCCGTCGGAGACCAGGCCGAAGAGATGCAGCTGCGTTTTGCGCGCCTTCTGCATGGCCTCGACGATGGTGGCGTGCGTGAAGAAGTCGCCGTTGGCGATGAGTTTATCGATGCGGGTGATGTCCATCTGCACGATGCGGCCGGCGCCGATGTTGAGGTGCCCGACTTCGCTGTTGCCCATCTGCCCGTCGGGGAGGCCGACGAAGTGGTCTGAGGCGTGGAGGAGCGTGTTGGGGTACTCCTTCAGGAGGTTGTCGTAGGTGGGCTTGCGCGCCAGGGCGATGGCGTTGTTTTCGATCTGAGGGCGATAGCCCCATCCATCCAGAATGGTCAGGACAACAGGCTTGCTTGAAACCGGCACGAAGTCTCCTCTGTAAGTTGCGAACTGCACACACGAAAATGCGGAGCCGGAGCTCCGCATTCCGCCTTCATCTATTATCGCTGCGGCGCATGCTGCAGGTGTTGGTCGTGATAGGCTCTGGCCGCTTCGTCGATCTCATCTTTGTGGCGCTGCATGACCTCGAGCATGACCTGCTGTCCCATCGCCGCAACGGCATCCTGACCGTCATTCAAGACCGCCGGCATGACTGCGATCATGTGACGGCCGGCGGGGGATTTGTAGAACGCGATAATCTGTGCGGCTTCCTCGGCAGAAAGGTGCTGCTGGAACGACCGCACCATGGCGCCCTCGAAATCCGCGGTACCGAGGGTACGCTGCAGGTCGGCCACAACGTCGGCCGGCATCCACGGCATGATCTCCTTCAGGTGCGGAAGAAGGCCGTCCAGCATCTCGCGCTTCTGCGTGTTGGTTCCGGTTAAGTCGAGAATCTGGTAGACCTGCGCCGCCGTTACCGGGTGTTCGGGCGGCCTGGTTTCGTCCGCTGCGGCCGCGGTTGAGTTGGCCAGACTTGCCGGCCTGGAGGTTGTCGCCGCCAACAGCGGCATCGATGCTGAAAGAAGCAGCCACGCCAGTTTGCGCATGAGGGCCCCCGTGCAGAACACTTGTTACGACACCGCAGACGCGGCGGCATCGGATCAAATGTCTCGACGTGGAGACACGTTGAAAGAACCACTGCGGGTACTACGGCAATCGGAATACCGCGGTGGCTGGTTATTTCCTAAGGAAACTCTGAACAATCCGATTTCTCAGGGGCTCAAGCCCTGATTCATTTTGGCGCTTTGCGGCACGACCGAGGTCGTGCCCTCAAGCGCGGCTTTCACCCGAGGTTCCTCAAGAAACTGACTAATCCCCGAAATTGACGGCTTCGAGACCAAGAAACTCGGCCGTTTGCCCCAACTCTTCTTCGATACGGAGAAGCTGGTTGTATTTCGCGATGCGATCGGTGCGCGACGCTGAGCCGGTCTTGATCTGACCCGCGCCGGTGGCTACAGCAAAGTCGGCGATAAAGGTATCTTCGGACTCGCCGCTGCGATGAGAGATCACCGAGGTGTAGCCGTAGCGGCGCCCCAGTTCGATTGCCTCGAAGGTCTCGCTGACGGTGCCGATCTGGTTCAGCTTGATCAGGATCGAATTGGCCGCTCCCTCCTCGATGCCTTTCTGCAGCAACTCGGTGTTGGTGACGAAAAGGTCGTCGCCGACGAGCTGAATCTGCTGGCCCAACTCGCGAGTGAGGGTCTTCCAACCGGCCCAGTCGTTTTCTGCGAGGCCGTCTTCGAGGGAGACGATGGGATACTGCCGGATCCAGTCCGCGTAGAAGGCGACCATCTCTTCGCTGGTCTTCTCGCTCTTGTCGGACTTTTTGAAGACGTATTTATTCTTCTCTTTGTCGAAGAACTCGCTCGATGCGGGATCGAGGGCGATGGCCACTTCCTCGCCCGGCTTGTAGCCGGCGAGCTGGATGGCTTCGAGGATGACTTCGATGGCCTCGGTGTTCGACTTGAGCGAGGGCGCGAAACCGCCCTCGTCGCCGACGGCGGTGTTGTAGCCCTTCTTCTTCAGCACGCCTTTCAGGGTATGGAAGACCTCGACGCCCCAGCGCAGCGCGTCGCTGAAGCGCTCGGCGCCGACGGGCATGACCATGAATTCCTGGAAGTCGACGTTGTTGTCGGCATGCGCGCCGCCGTTGAGGATATTCATCATCGGCGTGGGCAGGAGCGATGCGTTGGCGCCGCCCAGATAGCGATAGAGGGGAACCTTGAGCTCGCTGGCGGAAGCGCGCGCCGCCGCCATGGAAACGGCGAGGATGGCATTCGCACCCAGGCGGCCTTTGTTGTCGGTGCCGTCGAGCGAGATCATGGTGGCGTCGAGCAGGCGCTGGTTGGAGGCGTCCATGCCGGTCAGTTCGGGCGCGATGACGCTCTCGATGTTCTCGACGGCTTTGAGCACGCCTTTGCCGAGAAATGGCTCTTGTCGCCGTCGCGGAGCTCCACCGCTTCGTGCTCGCCGGTGGAAGCGCCGCTGGGCACGATGGCGCGTCCGAGCACTCCGCTTTCCAGAACGACATCGGCTTCCACCGTGGGGTTTCCGCGTGAATCCAGTACTTCCCGCGCGTGAATCGCAGCAATCTCCGTCATTTTGCTCCTCGTAATGTGGTGCTGTAGTCGTTCTCTGAGTTTGGGGCGTCGATCCACACGAATCGCTTCCCCGGTGGCCGCGCCGATATGTTCCAGAATGCTCATGCAGCGGATAAATTTTGCAGGGGTTCCAAGGCAAATTCTAACAAAGCGAAGTCGAGACGAACGGTGACGGCGGTCACGCGGGTCAGCTATGCCTCGCGATTCACGTATGGAAGTGGGGGAAGAGGAGAAAAATGCGCGGCGAAGGCGACCACCTGCGCCGTTCGCCACGCGGTCGCTTACGATGCCTTGCGCTGCAGAGGCTGGTTTCGTGCTGCTTTGTGTTTTTCCTGCGCACCACCCAGGAATTCGCCCACCGGCGTCGAGTCGGCTGGCGATGTGACCTCGGAGTTGGGTTTCGGATCGTACGGTTTGACGTCGAGGTGCTCGGTGGTCCGGCCTTTGGCGCCGTCGATATCCGACTCCACCAGATGCAGTCCGTGGCTCTGGTTCCACGGACCGGCGATGTCCTTCTCGCCTTCGGGTCCGTCGCCCGTGGAAGCGTTGAAGTATTGATCCACCAATCCCGGGGTGGGAGCGATGGTGCCGATGGAGAAGGGCGGTTTCTCCATGCTCTCGAGGGCCGCGCTGAAGGCGCGCATGTGGGTAATCTCGCGGGTCATGAGGAACTGGAGCGCCTGGCGCGAGCCCTGATCCTGGGTAAAGCCGATCAGGCGCTCATAGACGATCTTCGCGCGGGCCTCGGCAGCGATGTTGCTGCGCAGGTCGACGGCGAGATCGCCGGTGATCTTCAGATAGGTTGCGGTCCAGGCATTTCCCTGGGAATCGAACAGGGAGACTCCGGCGCCGCCCGCCACGGCGACGAGGGGATCCTCTTCGGCGGCGTCGCGCAGGTGTTTCATCGGTTTGAGGTGCATGCGGATGAGGGCGCCGACGATTTCGAGGTGGCTCAGCTCCTCGGTGCCGATGTCCATGAGCAGGTCTTTACGGGAGATGTCCTCGCAGTTGAAGCCCTGCACGGAGTACTGCATAGCGGCGGCGAGTTCGCCGTTGGCTCCTCCGAACTGTTCGAGCAGCATCTTGCCGAATCGTGGATCCGGCTCTGCGACGTTCACGGTGTACATGAGTTTTTTGACGTGGTGATACATAGACATTCCTCTCAGGGGAGAACGCGCGCACGCGTCGTTGACAGGGATCGCTCAGCCGAGCGGGCGATGCAGGATGTTCTTCTCTGTAGGAGGGGCATTTACGACGACGAGGTTGCTGTGGATGCAGAGATCGAGGATCGCCTGCAATCGTTCGTCCACACTCGCTGTGTATGTTCGCGGGAGACGCCGCTAGCGCATTCGGGCGGGAAGGTGTGCCCCGGCGTGCGTGGTGATGCCCTTCAGCAGGAATTCGCGGATGAGATTCGTGCCGGCCATGCCGCCGATTTCGATCAAGGTATTGGTGAACACCAGCGTTGCGCCCTCATTGTCCTCGGGATAATAGAGATTCGCCATCCAGCCCGCGGCAAGGTCGCCGCCGATATGCGAGTAGTCGAACTCAGGCTTGCCGTTGTCGCCGCGGGCAATGAAGGCGGATTTGACGGCGTACCACGCGCGGGACCGATTGCTGCCAGTGCCCTTATAGAAATAGCGCGGATCCTGATGGAAGAGCGAGGGTAAAACGGCGCTGCCGATCATGCGGCTGGTGAAGTCGTTGGCGTACTGGGCGGCAAAGCGCTTGCCGAATCCGGAGAAGCCGGTGCCGTAGCCCGGATAAATGTTCTGATATTCTTCGGCTCCGGCGATGGCCGCGGCGCCTGCGAAGGTGATCGGGTCGATCTCCGAGCGGAAGGCGAGGGCGTACTTCTGCCTGGCATTGAGGGCGGGCGTATTCCAGTCGTAGGCGGAGTAGAAGTTGGGAATGACGCCGAGCACACGCTGGCTCTCCTCGACGTGGACTTCCTGCTCGGCAATCTGCTCCTGGTCGGCGGTCACGTGGATTTCGGTGACTCCGTAGGTCATCGCGAGGACGACCCGGGGAACATAACGCGTCTCTCCCGGCTGGACGACGACGGCGGGTGACTCGAAATTGCTCATGTTGGGGGCGGTGACCATCAGCTTGTACGTCCCCGGCAGCAAGCCGGTAAAGCTGAACTGGCCGTCGGAACCCGACTGCAGGACGCGCTGACCGGAGGGTCCGGAGATGACAACACGCGCGCCCTCGATTACGTCGCCATTGGTATCGGCGACGGTCCCAGCGATCGTACCGGGGGTGGCGGGTGCAGCCGGCTCCGCGGTGGCATTCTGCACAAACGAGGAGCTGAATCCGGGAGCATCCGGGAGGGCGTGGTCGGACACCTGTGCGCACAGGGAGGACCCCGCGAAAGCCAGCAGGACCGCCATGGTGCCGGAAGCAAGCATGGGCAACCGACGTGGGGGGTTGTGATCCAGCAAGGTGGGTTCCTCGGAAAATTCCTCTGCGGACATCCCTCGAGTCGCACAGGAAAAGAGCCCGAGGTGATGGACGCCAGCCCTAGTGTGACGGCTATCACAAGTTATTGTGATCCCTTTTATCGCGAATGACCATTTCTTCATTCGAGGGCAACCCCAGGGGGCAGGTTTGCCGACAGGGGTCCGCCGTCACCGACGGCGGCTGGCCCCTGGTTCCGGTCCTATACTTTTGGGCAGATCCTTTACTTTGGGCAGATCCTTTGGAGGGGGGAAAACGCATGGCGATCACGGTCGTCCGTCTTGGCACGCCCCGGAAGCGCCGTGAGGGTCTGCGGCTGGGGACCGTACGCCGGCCGCCGCGCGGTGTGCCCAAAGCCGACTTCGCCCGACGCGATTTTTACGACGTGTGGCTGCCCACGCTGGCGCCGAGCGGGCCGCTGGTCAGGGAAGCGATGGCGACGCATGATCCGCATGCCCAGCATACGGAACGGGCCTGGAAGGCCTTCGAACGCAAATATCGCGCGGAGATGAAGCGGCCCGACGCTGCCCATCTGCTCGACCTGCTGGCCGCGCTGTCGCACCGGACGAATTTCTCACTGGGCTGCTACTGCGGCGACGAGAGCCTGTGCCATCGGTCGATCCTGCGCAAGCTGCTCGCGGAGCGCGGAGCAAAGATTTCGTAGCGCCGGCGCTGCCGCGCGTACGGCCGATGACATCCAATATCATTACT
Source organism: uncultured Acidobacteriaceae bacterium (assembly GCA_963796895.1). GTDB lineage: Bacteria > Acidobacteriota > Terriglobia > Terriglobales > Acidobacteriaceae > Palsa-343. Next base: position 1,985,599 of record CAWCNN010000003.1, on the reverse strand, counting down.
CTGTAGAGGTTGCGCCATGCCACGGAGGTTTGCCTGCTGTGTCCTCTCTCTCCTGTGCGCCGCGGGATGCGCGTTCAGCGCGTATGCGCAGGAGCAGAACGACCCCCTGACGCCGGACGAAATCCAGGCGGTTCGCGACAACAAGACGAATCCGAACGAGAGGATCAAACTGTACATCAAGTTCATCGATGAGCGGCTCGATGCGCTCAAACAGCGCTCCGGCACGCGCCGGAGCGCGAAAGAAAACGCGGACATCCACGACAAGCTGGAGGAGTTCACGCGCCTGTGCGATGAACTGCAGGACAATCTCGACACCTACGACGAGGCGCACGCGGACATTCGAAAATCGCTGAAGGAGTTGGTGGCCGACTCATCGCATTGGCCGGCCCAACTGACGGCGATCGGTGACGATCCGAGCTTCGACTTTGCGCAGAAAACCGCGCTCGATGCGGCGAAGAGTGCGGCGGACGAAGCGCACCAACTCTCCCTCGAGCAGGGGGTATATTTCGACGTGCATAAGAAGGAACGCGGCAGGAACGGGACCGGACCGAGCTAGCGGATGTGACCGCCAGGAGTCTTCCGGGCCTGAAGGCCGGATTGATTGAGCTGCTTATTCCCGGCCTGAAGACCGGGGCTTCTACCGTAGTCCCGCGGGCGCGGGACCGCTTCGCGAAATCCGAACGGAGCCGGTCTGCGTGACCGAGTCATCGCGGAGTGCCAGTGTCTTGGCAGCACACCCAATCCAACGAGCGACAAGCCAGCAGGGACCGCACTCAGGCTCCATGGCACGCGACGCGGTGACATAGAGGCTACCGAAGAATCTCGCCGTGACAGATTCTGACTGTTGAACGGAAGCGCGCCGGTTTACACTTGCCCTCGGTTCAAAGAGGGACAGAAATGCCGTTATTCAGGAAATGCCTTATTGCGCTGACGTGCGCCGGTCTGGTGCTGGGCAACGCGACGATGAACAGCCAGGACTCCGCGCCGGATCAGACCGCGAAACGGGGCGCGATGCGTTCGGGTCCCGACCTCAGTTTTCCCACCGTGCTCTATGGTGTGGCTTACTACAACGAATACATGCCTGGGGATCAGGCGGCGCGGCTGGACAAAGACGTGGCGCTGATGAAGGCGGCGGGCATCAATGTGGTGCGCATGGGTGAGTCCACGTGGAGCCTGTGGGAGCCCGAGGACGGCCAGTTCGACTACGCCTGGATGGATCGGGTTGTGGACGCGATGGGAAAAGCCGGCATCAAGGTGATCCTCGGCACGCCGACGTATTCGATCCCGGCATGGATGGCGCATCAGCATCCGGAGATCCTTGCCGATCGGCTCAACCCGAGCCCCTTCGGCGGTCCGACAGTGCGGAGCACTTACGGAATGCGGCAGAATATGGACACAGATTCGCCCGCGTACCGTTTTTATGCGGAGCGGCTGATTCGCCACATCGTTGCGCATTATAAGGACAATCCCAACGTCATTGGCTGGCAACTGGACAACGAAACGTCGAGCTACGATGCTGCGAATCGGGACGTCTTCATCGGCTTTCAGCACTATCTCGAGAAGAAATTCGGCACGCCGGAAGCGCTGAGCAAGGCGTGGTTCCTGAATTACTGGGGCGAGAATCTGCACACATGGGAGGATCTGCCGCGGCGCGACGGCGCGCAGAGCACCGGCTACAAGCTGGAGTGGACGCGCTGGAGTCAGATGCGGGTAACGGATTTTCTGCACTGGCAGGCGGATCTGGTGCGCGAGTGCGCCTCACCACGCCAGTTCGTGACCACCGACTACGGCGGCATGATGAAGCGCGACGTCAACGAAGAGGCGATCGCCAGCTTCCTCGATATTCCGGCGGACAACATCTATCACGGCACGCAGGATCACTACGACGGATCGTTTCAGTCGATCCAGACGGACTTCACGCGATCGCTGAAGCACTCGAATTTTCTGGTGACCGAGACGAATGCGCAGACGATCGGCTGGTCGTCGGAGGGCCAGTTCCCGCCGTATGATGGCCAGCTGCGCGAGGATGTTTATACCTATCTCGCGGGCGGCGCCAACATGGTGGAGTACTGGCACTGGGCGTCGATTGCGGCGAATCAGGAGACCTACTGGAAGGGCATCCTGTCGCACGATCTGGAACCGAATCGCGTGTACGCGGAGATGAGCCGCACCGCGCATGAGTTACAGAAGATCGGACCGCAACTGGTGGGGCTGAAAATTAAGAACGACGTGGCGATCCTGTGGAGCCGCGACTCGGCCAACGCGATCAGCTTCATGCCGTATGGCGGCCCAGTGCCCGATCGCAGCTGGACGCGCACGCCGGATGGCTATGCGTCGCTCGTGCAGCAGATGCATCGCTCGCTCTATGACCTGAACATCGGGTCGGACTTCGTCTTTCCGGAGACGAAGGATTTCTCCGCGTACAAGGTGCTGATCGTGCCCGCGCTCTACATCTCGGATGACGCGTTGCTGGAACGGATCTCAGATTATGTGAAGAATGGCGGGCACGTGATCATGACCTTCAAGAGCGGTTTTGCCAACGAGAATTCCGCTGTTCGCTGGGTGCGCGCGCCGGGACCGCTGCGCGAGGCGGCGGGCTTCAGCTATCAGGAGTTTTCGAACCTGGAAAAACCGCTGGCGCTGAAGGGCGATCCGTTCCATGTTGGAGCGGAAAACAACAAAGTCTCGTACTGGGCAGAGTTCCTGATGCCCGAGCATGCCGACGCCGCTGGCCTGGTACGACCATCCTTTCTTCGGCAAGTGGCCGGCGATTACGGAGAATCACTACGGCTCGGGCACGCTGCTCTATGAGGGGACGTATCTCTCCGAACGCACTACAGACAGCGGTGCTGCGCGAGGAGCTGAAGAAGGTTGGACTCACGGGGCCGGACCAGGATGTTCCCGCCGCGGTCCATGTGCAGCATGGCGTGAACCGCCTGGGCGAGCGCTGCACTACTACTTCAACTACTCGGGCAGTGAACAGAAGGCCACGTATGCCTATGGGGCAGGCACGAACCTTCTGGACGGAAAGCCGGTGGCGAAGGGCGAGGTGCTGACACTGGGGCCGTGGGACCTCGCGATCGTCGAGGAGTGACGCGACGCGCGGAAGACAGGGGAGGCGCGAAAATCGCGCCTCTCGCTTACACTTGAAGCAGGTTTCCATGTTCTACCGCACAGACGATCTACGCATCCGATCGACGAAAGTCGTGCTGCCTCCGGTGTTCCTCGAAGAGGAGCTGCCGGTGACGGAAGCGGCGTCGGCAACGGTGTTTCATGCGCGGCGGGAGATCGTCGACATCCTGCAGCGGCGCGATCCCCGGCTGATTGTCGTGGCCGGGCCGTGCTCGATTCACGACACCACCGCGGCGCGCGATTACGCGAAGCACCTCAAGCAGGCGATGGCCGAGTTCGGCGATGCGCTGCGCATCGTGATGCGCGTGTACTTTGAGAAGCCGCGCACGACGCTGGGCTGGAAGGGGCTGATCAACGATCCGTTTCTCGATGAGTCGTATCGCATCAACGACGGTCTGCGCCTAGCGCGCAAGCTGCTGATCGATCTGGCGGAGATGGGCGTGCCCGCGGGCACCGAGTTCCTCGACATGATTTCGCCGCAGTATGTGGCCGAGCTGGTGAGCTGGGGGGCGATCGGCGCGCGGACTACCGAGAGCCAGGTGCATCGCCAGCTCGCATCGGGTTTGTCGTGCCCGGTGGGCTTCAAGAACGGCACGTCGGGCAATGTGCAGATCGCCATTGAGGCGATCCTCTCCGCGGCTCACCCGCACACGTTTCTGGGGCAGTCGCGCCACGGGCAGTCGGCGATCCTGTTCACGGCCGGCAATGCGGATTGCCACATCATCCTGCGTGGCGGACGCCAGACGGTGAACTACGATGCTGCGTCGGTGGAAGAGACGTGCCGTCTGCTGGAGAAGGCGGAGCAGGCGCCGCGGGTGATGATCGACTGCAGCCACGCGAACAGCGGCAAGGATTACACACGACAGCCGGCGGTCTGCCGCAACGTGGCGAGCCAGATTGCGGGGGGCGACCGGCGCATTGTCGGCGTGATGCTGGAGAGCAATCTGGTGGCGGGCGCGCAGAAGCTGGTGCCGGGACAGGAACTCGTGTACGGACAAAGCATCACCGATGGGTGCCTTGGATGGGACGAGACGCGCCAACTCCTCGGCGAACTGGCAGCGGCGGTGCGAACGGGCCGGGCAAAGGAAGCACAACCGGTCGCGGTCGCAAAATAGCTCCCGCTCATAACGCAACCCACCATCCTCAGGATACCGACTATGTCACGATTCGCAGAACCGATGGCGCGGCTGATCGATGAGTTGCGCAAGCTGCCCGGCATCGGCAGCAAGTCGGCACAGCGCCTCGCGTTTCACATTCTGCGTTCCGACGACCTGGACGCCGATGCGCTGTCGGCGGCGATTCGCGACGTGAAGGAGCGGCTGCGTCTTTGCTCGATCTGCAACAACATAACGGACGTCGATCCGTGCCTCTACTGCGCGAGCCCCACACGCAATCAGCGGCTGGTGTGCGTGGTGGAGGAGCCGACCAACATCGGCACCATTGAGAAGACGCGTTCCTGGAACGGCGTCTTCCATGTGCTGCACGGCACACTGTCGCCGCTGCACGGCGTGGGCCCGGAGCATCTGCGGACGCAGAACCTGATCGGTCGTGCCGAGCGCGGTGAGATCGATGAGGTGATTCTCGCGACCTCGCCGACGATTGAGGGCGAGGCCACGGCGAGTTGGCTCGCCGATCTGCTGCGGGCAGCGGGACATGGAGTGAGGATCACGCGCATCGCGACCGGCGTACCGGCAGGCAGCGACATTGAGTATGCCGACGAGGTGACGATGACGCGCGCCATGGAGGGCCGGCACGAGGTGTGAGTCAGGCGCGGCGTTTCTTTGCTGCGGATTTCTTCTTCAGAGCTGGAACCGGTTCGCCGGACAGCAGAGCCTTCGGTGCAGCGCGTTCCCAGGCGGCGCGCATGGCACCTTTGACCTTCGCTGCGTTTGCGGACTTCAGCAGGACATGGGTACAGCCCTGCTTGCCCCACGCGCCCTTCACGGGCACGAAGGCTTGCGGATCGGCAGCGACAAACTTCGCCTGCTGATCGGGAAAGAGCTTCACCATGCCTCGGCTCGCGTCGGGATAACCGAGGGTCGCGAAGATTTTTCCCGCGACGCGGAAATCCGGGTGGTTCATGTGCTCGCGCTCTTCGGTGTCTGGCAGGCTGAGGGCGAGGCGGCGAAACTGGGCGGCGGTCATGCTGTCTGCTCCGCCATGGCGGCCTTCATCTCCTCTTCTGAGACATCTTTTACGTGCGTGGCGATGTACCACTGGAAGCCGAAAGGATCTTCGACGCCGGCCATGCGGTCGCCGTAGAACTGGTCGGCAGGTTCGCGCAGGCACTTCGATCCGGCGGCGATGGCTTTTTTGTAGATGGCGTCGCAGTGCGCGGTATAGAACATCAGGGTTATGGGCGCGCCGCCGTAGTGGGCAGGACCGTGGATGCCGCGCTCCGGAGCCTCGTCGGCGAGCATTACGATGGAGTCGCCGATGCGGATTTCGGCGTGGCCGATGCGGCCGTCGGGCTGCAGCATGCGCATGATTTCTTTGGCGGCGAAGGCCTGCTGGTAGAACTCGATGGCGTTCGCTGCGCCGCGGAGCTGCAGATAGGGCTGGACGCTGTGGTAGCCGTCGGGAATGGGTTTGACGGGGACGTGGGTTTCACCGGGGACATAGGTTTCTCCTTGATGGGAACCATTGTGGGCGTTCGGAGGCACGGGGGGATTGTAAAAATTTGACCCGCCTTGCTGACTAGTGATATGACTAGTCAGAGGGCGAAAGATGACGTGGCAATTACAGGAGGCGAAAGCCCGATTCAGCGAGTTAATTGACGCCACCCTGAGGGAAGGTCCGCAGGTGGTAACGCGGCGGGGGATCGAAACGGCCGTTGTGGTTCCGATTGAGGAATGGCGACGGCTGAAAGAATCTGCGCGGCCCACGCTGAAAGACTGGATTCTGGCACCCACGCCGCGTTTCGACGATCTGCAGGAGATGATTCCCAAACGAGGCAGAGTCCGCCGCCGCAATGCCGGTATCGAGTAAATGTATTTGCTCGACACGAATGTCTTGTCGGAGTTGCGCAAACCGCGGCCTCACGGAGGAGTGATCGCCTGGTTTGCCCGGGTACCACCGACTCAGCTCTTTGTTTGCGCTTTCACTCTCGGAGAGATACAGGCGGGCGCCGAGCGAACACGACGGCAGGATCCTCGGAAAGCTGCTGACATCGAGATGTGGCTGGATGGCGTACCGTACAACTGGGAGGTAATCTCCATGGACGGAACCATCTTCCGCGAGTGGGCTCGCTTTATGGCGGGAAAATCCGATGATCTGTTTGAAGACGCTATGATTGCCGCTACCGCAAAGGTCCGGGGCCTGACAGTAGTCACGAGAAACGTCAGAGACTTTCAACATTTTCCGGTTCCTGTGCTGAACCCCTTCTCGACCAAGCGCTGATCTGAGCGAATCTAAGCGAAGCTCTGAACAACTTGAAAATCGTCCCTCAGCGGCTAAAGCCGAGTTCAATTTGCGGCCTTTTGCGGCACGGCTAAAGCCATGCCCTTTCAAAACTCGGGCTTAATCAGAGATTCCCTAAGCGATCGGAACGTGATTCAGATGTTGCGTCGCCCGGGCCAGGTAGGCTGCGGGGGTCATGCCGGCGAAAGCCTGAAAATCGTGGATGAAGTGGGCCTGGTCGTAGTAGCCGCCGTCGAGCGCGACCTGCGCCCAGTCGACTGCCTTGCTGCGATGGACGGTTTGGAGCACGCGCTGGAAGCGGCGCACCCGGCAAAAGGACTTCGGGGACAGACCGATCTGATCGCGAAACAGCTCGATGAATCGCCGCTGGCTGAGGCCGATACGATCCACGACTCCGGCAATGGTGGCGACGTGGGGAGCGCGGCAAATGTGAGAGCGCGCAAATACGATCGCGGGGTGGAATTCGAGGGGACGAACCATACGGTCGAGTAAAGCTTTTTCGAGGACGGCAAACATCGCATCGACGGAGGGCGCACCCAGCAACTGCTCGCGAATTTCGCCGGCTGTGTTCCACAGGCAATCGAGAGGCAACGACTGATTGGCGATCTCGCCGGCCGGCTCGCGGAAGAACGGAAACGTGCCGCCGGGCAGGAACTCGATGCCGATGACGCGATCTTCGCAGGGAGTGTCGATGGCGAAGCATCCGGTGCGCGGCCCGGTGAGGGCTGCCAATCCACAGGACGTGGATCGATTCAGATCGTCGGCGTCGTAGAGGCGCATCCCCTCGTCGCGCAAATTGAAGACGATGGCGGCTTCCCCGGTAGGCATGAGGCGCTCACGGGCATGAGGCTGGGGCGCGCCTTCCCAATACCAGAAGCAACGGACAAGGGAGGCCAGGGGTGGCCCGGGGATGTGCAGGCGATGCACGATGCGCTCCTGCAGCCAGATTGCCGGAAATCAGCGACGCTGCGCAAGGTGCGACAGGCGTCCCGCAAGGGCGGGACACCTGTCGTTGGGGGAGGGTGCGTCAGGATGCCAGTTCGGAATGCCGCGCGGGGGCGAGGTCATCGCCGATGTCGCGCAGGGTTGCCGGCCTGGTTACGAGGCGGATCCAGCCGTGCGTGTCCTGGACCAGGATCAGACTCGCCGCGCAAGCGCCACAGAGCCAGTAATGCTCCAGGCGGCGCTCGCGTTTCCGGCCGGCGATGGAAGTGCCCACAGAGGCGTCAAAGACATAGATCCGGCCCTCACGGAGATAATGCAGAGGCTTGCCGCATCCCGGGTTCGCGCAGTTACTGACCATCGAGGTGCCCTCCTTTCGACGGTTAAGCCAACAGGGCCCGGAACCGCACGTCGTTGTCAGGACGTCGAGGAAGAGGAGAGAGGTCCGCGGTCAGCGAAGGGAACACCGCATTCGCACCTCGTCCTGGTGAACTTCGGCGTCTTTCCAACTGATTGTTCAGATGCCGTCTGCAACGGCGTGCGGTTCCAACTTATGCTTCAGGGAAAGGTGGAGCAGTCAACCCGCATAACATGCGTCAAGTTGCAAGTAGTGGAGGGAGTATGTAGGAGCGGGAGGCTGGCCGTCAAGTTAGAGCGGCGATAACTGAGTGAAAATACGCGCCACGAAATGGCGCAACGGAAGAAGGCCCAGGCTGATGTCGTAACCATGACTGATACAGATATCACCCAGGTTATCCCCCCCGACTCCTGCATCTATAGTAACTATTTATAGATTACCTCATCCCTATACAGGGCGAGTCTGGCTCCGTGCCCTCTGATTTCTGAGCCTGCACGACGAAGATTTATCGCAATTCCCGCCTGGAATGGCCCGTTCCGGAGCATAATAGCTGCCTGGGCAGACCCGGATGGTACGGCACCCCAGGGCTGGACCAGCGATGGCAAGCGTCCTCACATCGTGGAAGGAAATCGGTCAGTATCTCGGCAAAGGGGTTCGCACGGTCCAACGCTGGGAGCGCGAATCGGGGCTGCCGGTGCGCCGCCAGTCGGAGCCCGCCCGTCGCGCTGTACTGGCGATCCCCGAGGAACTGGACGTTTGGGCGCGTTCCCAGACCCGGGGGCCGGCCGGAGCCGTTGCCGATTCGTTGCGGAGAGAACTGACGGCTTTGCGCGAAGAGACCAGTGATCTGAGGAAACGGATCGAGTGGCTGGAGGGCGCCTTATCGAAGGCCTGAAGGACCCTTTCCGGCTGAAGAGCTCTTAGTTCCGCGTTGGCGTGAGTTCCATCGGCTCGGTGAGGCTGAAGATCAGGATCGATCCCTGGGGCAGATTAGCGACCTCGGGATGTCCCATGACCATGTGGGCGGTGACGGCACCGGCTCCCACCAGCGATCCAACTCCCGCGCCCACGGGACCGGCAATCAAAGCACCGGCGGTTGCGCCTGCTCCGGCACCAGCACCGTACTCCGCGGCATCCTTCTTGTAATGGGTTGACGCCTCGATGCCGCCCTCCTGATCGGTGCGCGTTCCAGGCGCTTTCGACTGCACGGCGGTGGCGTAGAGATGGTAGGAGGTTCCGTCAGGCAGCAGAATCGACTCCGGGCGAAGCCGCAGAGTGGCTCTGGGACCGATGTGGTGACCCTGGGATACCTCCACGATCCGGCCGCGCATTTCGGCGCCCACGGGGATGATGATGCGGCCGTCCTTATAAACATCGCGATCGACAGTGGCACGGAACATTTCGCCGGGATGCGAATCGGCTGTCGACAACTCTGCGGAGAGGCGGACGCGGATGTTGGTGCCGGAGGCCAGTTCGTTGGGATCGGAGGGGACGGTGGTGACGATGTCGTCGTCGGGGTTCCAGGTGCGCCGAGTGAGCGAGGCCGTGGTGGCGACGCCCTGATCGAAATTCGTTGTCTGCGGGATGGCCGCGGAGGGCTTCGCCGTGGTCATGGGGACTGCGGCGGAGGGCTTGGGAGCGGGCGGGTTCGCAACCCGGGGCGCCATATCTTCGTCGGCGGTGATGGTGTCATCGGCCGGGGGATGCGAGACGCCGGTTGCCTGCTGGGCCTGATCCTGGGACGGCTGCTGGTTCTGCGCGGGGGGGGTGGATTGAGCAAACGCGGACGAAAGGGCGAAACAAGCGGCGAAAACCGCCAGGGGGAATCGACCTGTGAATTTCATGTGCGTTCTCTCCTTGCCGAGCATGCAGCGGGGCCGGCTTTGGTGAATATCGAACCCGGATCACGCACGTTTGTCGCGAAGCCAGGGGGAGGATCGGGGCCACACCGGGACCGGCATCGGCTCGACCCTCTTCTTTGACGAGCGTATCCTGGCGGGGCGAGCCGCGCCAGCCCATCCGTAACTTGGCCGAACCAGAGCGGTTACCTCGAAGGAATCAGCGCGGCGGGCGGCGAGCGAGACGCCGGTTGCGAAACCATTTCGCTGCACCCAGGGCAAAGAGCATAAGCCCGAAGGGCAGGCACATCATTGCGACCATCAGCGAGAGCCATCCGGCGTTGGTGTGCGGCCCCTGGCGGCTGATACCGCCGAAGACGGTCGCGGTGAGAAGGGCGGTCAGAGCGCCGGCAATGAGCATGCCGCCTCCTGCCTTGAGCAGCGCGCGCGTGCCGTCGTCGGGTGGATCTGGCTGAGGAGGTCTTGCCTGGGGCATCGATCTATCGGAAAGCAGCCACGAGCATGACGCGCACCACCACACCCGTCACCGAGACGTAAAGCCATAACGGAAAGGTGTAGCGCGCCAGTTTGCGGTGGGCGGCGAATCGCCGCGACAGCGAGAGGTAGAAGGTGATCAGCACGATGGGGAGCGCGAGGGTCGCGAGCAGAATGTGGCTGATGAGGATCGGCAGATAGGCGTCGTAGTAGACGTGGTTGTGGACGGGGTAGAGGGTGTCGCCGTGGAGCGCGTGGTTCGCGATGTAGCAGACCAGGAACAATGAGCTGAAGACGAAGGCCGTGAACATGGCGGCGCGGTGCGCGGCGATGCGATGGGTGCGGATGAAGTAGAAGCCCACCAGCAGTGCGATGGCGCTCAGGCCATTGAGTAAGGCGTTGAGGTTCGGCAGGAAGGTGTAATGGACGGCCGCGGCGTCGGAGGCGGGGTGCACGTAGATGAGCCAGAATAGAAACAGGGTAGCGAGAACGCTGATCCCGATGATGACTGCAACCGGCGCCAGGGCCGAAGACTTCGGGGTCGGAGTGACCTTTTGACCTGTTGTCGCGGTCGGCATTCTGATGCTTCCTACTCCCTGTTTACTTCGCGTTGAGCATGAGCGCCGTGAGCAGCAGCGGCAGGTAGATGACGCTCACCTTGAGCAGATCGCGGGCGTACATTCTGGATTCGGTTTCGCTGCGGGCCCGGACGATACGCGAGAAGCGAATGGTGTAAGCGAGGTAGCCGAGTCCCAGCAGCACGGCAATCACGGCGTAGATCGGCCCGTCCATGTGCAGCCAAAAGGGCAGCAGGCTGGCGGGGATCATGAGCACTGCGTAAGTGAGTGCCTCGAGTGCGGTCGACCACCCGTCGGGCTGGGCGACGGGCAGCATGCGAATGCCGGCGCGTCCATAGTCCTCGCGATAGAGCCACGCGATCGACATGAAGTGCGGGAACTGCCAGACAAAGAGGATGGCGAAAAGCGCGACACCCTGCCATTCGATGACGCCACGGGCGGCGGTCCAGCCGAGCAGGGGTCCCATGGCGCCCGGAAACGCGCCGACGAAGGTGGCCAGGGTGGTGTAGCGCTTCAGCGGCGTGTAGACGGCCACATAGAGGAACGCGGTGAGCAGGGCCAGGCCGCCGGTGATGGGGTTGGTTTCGTGGGTGAGCCAGAGGGTCCCGGCGATGATGGCGAGCATGCCGATGACAATGCCGTGCACGAGTCCGATGCGTCCGGCAGCCATGGGGCGATTCGCGGTGCGCAGCATCTTCGCGTCGAGGCGGCGCTCGATGGCCTGATTCAGGGCAGCGGATCCCGCTGAAATGGCGCCGACGCCGAGCAGGGTTTCCAACAGGCCGGGCTGCAGGCTGCTGATGCCGGAACGCATCGAACCGAGGTAAAAGCCGGCCCAACCGGTGAGGACCACCAGGCCGGTCACGCGCACTTTGAACAATTCGCGATAGTCGACCAGCAGCGAGGCGGTCTCGCCGGCCCGCGGCGCGTGCAGGTGCGGATGCATGGGTTCGGGTTCGCCGGCGCGGGGCTCCAGCGAAACCATACCCGGGTCGATGCCGGACGGGGCAGAAGTCAGAGCCATGCTGTTCCAGAACGGCGGCCGAAGCCAGAGTGAGAGGAGGAGATCATGAGGATTGGGATTCCGGCGGGCAGTGGGGACGGCCCGCTTCCATCATACCAGGCCGGAATGCTTCGAACGAACCGCGGGAGGGGAGAGGCGGGAATATCTACTCGGCGGGCGGGGTCACTCTGACGGGATGCGGCTCTTCGATGATGCCTTCCTCATGCACGGCATATTCGTTGAGGATAACGGCGATCAACACAGCGGTAGGGACGGCGACCATAGCGCCGATGATGCCAGCCAGGGAGGAGCCGATGAGCAGCGCGATGAGGATGGTGAGGCCGGCGAGGTCGACCTGGGTGCGCATGATGCGGGGGGTGAGCCAGGTATTCTCGACCTGCACATAGGCGAAGTAGAAGATCAGCACGCCGGCAACGCGTCCCCAGGAGTCCAGCGCAGCGACCAGCACGACCAGGGTGACGGAAACCAGCGCGCCCGCGACGGGGACGAGGTTGAAGAGTCCCATGATGACACCGAGCGCATAGGCATAGCGGACGTGGAGGAGGACAAAAACGATGGTGCTGCAGGCCCCCAGGATGAGCATGAGCGTGCCCTGGCCCAGCAGCCAGCGGCCCATGCGCGCCGAAGCGCGGGCGAGGGTCTGATCGAGGCGCAGGCGGCGTTCCACCGGAAACAGCGAGAGGAACCAGGCGTAGGCCTCGTCGCCCTCGAGGATGAAGTAGACGGTGAGCACCACGCCGGCGATCACGCGCGCAACGGTGCCGGCCCAGTCGCCGGCAAATTTGACTGCATACGTGGCCATGTTGGCAGTCAGGTCCTGAATCTTTTCCTGCAGTGAGTCCAGATTGATGTCGCGCAGCACGGGCAGCTGCTCCATGCGGCTGAAGAACTGCGGGCCGCGCTGGGGCAGCTCCCGGATGAATTCCCGCAGGTCGACGAAGGCCGGCCGCAGTCCGAAGGCAAAGAAACAGCCGAGGCTCCCGGCGGTCAGGACGACAATCAGGAACACGGCCATACCGCGGCCCGGGTGCCATCGGCCGATGTGGAGCTTCATCACGCCACGCACGAGAGGCATGAGCACCACGGCAAAGAGAGCGCTGACGTAGATCACGGTCAGCACATCGCGGAGGATCCAGGCCAGATACAGCGTAAGCGCCACGCCGAAGGCGAAGAGCACGATGTTGCGCGGGTCCATCGGTTTGGTGGTGGTCATACAGGTGCTCCGGACTTGCGCGGTGCACCGCAGGAAACGCGCACCTCCTGGCCCGAAGAGCGGCGAATCTCCGGGTCCAGCCTGGCAAGGATGCTTTCGACGACGGTCTGCGGGGTCAGTTTTCCTGTCTCTATTGTGAGGTGCGCCTGGCGGTACCAGGGAAGGCGCTGGCTCCAGCGTTCGGAGAGACGCGTCCGATCTGCGAGGACGGGACGAACCGGACCTCCATCATGACCGGCGCAGCGAGCGATCATGGTTTCCAATGGCGCTTCCAGGAAGACGATGAGAGTATCGGGCAGCGAGGCAAGGAAGTCGCGGGTGGAACTTCGCTCCAGCGCACCCCCGCCGAGGGCCATGACGAAGCGGTCGCTGGGCCCGGACTCTGCTGCTTGACGAATCGCCTGGGCTTCCATATCCCGGAAGGCGGACTCGCCGTGGTTGGTGAAGATTTCTCCTACGGTCATGGCCGCACGTGCTTCGACCAGCAAGTCGGAGTCATAGAAACCCCACCCAAGGCGTTCGGCGAGGAGGGCGCCGACGGTCGACTTCCCCGCGCCCATGAAGCCGGTGAGGACGATCCGTATGGGATGAGCCGGAAAGGATTCCGGCGCTGGCACAGGCCCGCTCATGCTGTTGCTGATTATATGAATGCCGGAAGAGATGGCGCTTTTATTTCCGGGCGGCAGCGGCCGGTGGATCCGGCCTCTCCTGGCGGATTGCCTGCTGGATGTTGTCCCACACCGCAGGGCTGGGATCGTGGATGGGCAGCAACAGCCGGGCCTGGGAGGCGATGTACTCCAGATCGCGCACCAGCGCAGCGCAGTTCTCGCAGGTCTTGAGGTGCTCATGCCCGCTGAGATCGGACTGCGACTCGAACAACTCGGGAAGTGTGTCCTGAAATTCGGTACAGGTCATGGTTTTATCGCCGGCGCGCATCACAATCACGCGATCTGCTCCTTCCGCTGCCCGGTTCGCAGCAGGTCGCGCAGTTTCATCCGCGCTTTGTGGAGCTGTGATTTGCTGTTCCCGATGGAGCAATCGAGCATCTCCGCAATTTCATTATGCTCGTACCCTTCCACGTCGTGCAGCACAAAAACCAGGCGGTACCCAGGTGGCAAATTCTCGATCGCCCGCTCCAGAGTGACGCGATCGATGGAGCCGGTGAGGGTGAGATCCCGTGCGCCGATGTCTTTGCGTGGTCCGTCGTCCTGCGAGGGCTCCAGCGTCTCCTCGAGCGATACCTGGGGCAAACCCTTGCGGCGGAGGTGCATGAGGACGACGTTGACGGCCAGGCGGTGCAGCCAGGTGGAGAAAGCGGAGTCGCCGCGAAAGGTCCCGATCTTACGGTAGAGCTGGAGAAACGCCTCCTGGGTCAGGTCCTCGGCTTCGGCGACATTGCCAAGCATGCGCAGGCAGAGCGAGTAGACGCGGCGCTTGTGCATGGCATAGAGGGTTTCAAACGCGCGGCCGTCGCCTTCGCGAGCCCGGTCGATGGCTTCCTGCTCGCCGGCAATCGGAGGATTGCGGCGCATGTGCTGGTGCGCCGGGCGCGGTGCTGTCGGACCTGCCATCAGAACAAACCTCTCCTTTGCCATTGTTCCATGCGGGGATGCTCCAGTGGCACTGCTGTTCCTGGTCTTCTGCGCAGTCAGGCTCATAGGCAAACTTTCGGGGAAAAGCAATATGGGTCTACGACGCAGATCCCATGAACTGGGTTGCTTCCGGCAGAGAGGGAAAACAGGAAATGACCGGCTGCAAAGGCCTTAGGACGCACAGCAGGGGTGCTGCGCGTCCCGACCAGAAGTGCGGAGACTAGCGCCCGAAGAAGGAGGCGTTCTTTTGCTGGAAGCTCTGCCATTTCTCGGGCAGATCGTCGGCGGCGTAGATAGCCGACACCGGGCACACCGGCACGCACGCGCCGCAGTCGATGCACTCGACCGGATCGATGAACAGCTGATCGGTGTCGGCGTGCTTCGCCTCGTCTTTCTTCGGATGGATGCAGTCCACCGGGCACGCATCGACGCAGGCGGTGTCCTTAGTGCCGATGCAGGGTTCCGCAATCACGTAAGCCATGAATTCCTCTTCAGGGGTCGGAGTGACAACGGATCATTCTAGCAGGGGATCGCGGCGCGACAACAAGGACGTCGCAAAGGAAAATGACTTTAGGAACTGGACGACGTCTGCCGGTTTGTGCGTTGCGATTCGCCGCACCTCTCAGCGCGACTGCGCGGCTCGCTGCGCCGCATATTCGGCGGGGCTGGGGATGGGATGCAGTTCCCTTCCCGCCAGCATGTCGCTGAACAGAGCGACCAGCTCGTCGTGCAGCAGGCCGTTGCTGGCAAGGACCTCGCTGCTGTCCAGCCGGAACGGCGTGCCATCGAAGCGAGTGATCCGGCCTCCCGCTTCCATCACCAAGAGAGCGCCGGCGGCGGTATCCCACGGGTTGAGGTGGAACTCCCAGAAACCGTCAACACGCCCGCTGGCGGTGTAGGCCAGGTCCAGCGCGGCCGATCCGGCGCGGCGCACGCCATGCGAACGCAGGGTGAACTCCTGGTAGAAATGGATATTCGGGCTCACGTGCCGTTTGCGGCTGGGGAAGCCGGTGGTGAGCAAGGCTTCTGCGAGGCGTTTGGTCTTCGATGCGTGGATGGGGCGGCCATTCGCCCAGGCGCCCAGGCCTTTCTGCGCAATGAACAGCTCATCGCGGGTAGGATCGTAAATCACGCCGGCGATCAGGTCGCCGTCCTTGCCCCCGGGACGATGTTCCAGTCCGAGCGAAACGCAGAACACCGGAAACCCATGGGCGAAGTTCGTCGTACCATCGAGCGGATCGACGTACCAGCGGTACTGGCTCTCGATGCGCTGGCGCACGCCCTCTTCGCCATAAATGCCGTGGTCCGGAAACTCGTCGCTGAGGCGTTGGGTGATGAGCTTTTCCGAAGCGCGATCGGCCTCGGTGACCAGATCGACGTCGCCCTTGTACTCCGTCGCAACGCCGCGCTCGAAGTAGCCGCGGATCAGGGCGCCCGCTTCCAGCGCGATGGGGACGGCGCGCGCGGCCAGGTCCATCTCTTTGGGAATCCATGTGTGTGGCGCGGTTGGGGTCACTGGCTGTCCTCGCTCGCCGCCTGTTCGCTATTTCCGCTGCGGGGTTTGCGGCGTCCGGCGCGGGCATGCTCAGTAATGGTGCGGATCTGATGTTTATAGATGAAGAGATTCGGCTTGCCTTCGCGGGTGAGGCGGATCATGCGGTCGTCGAAATACTCGATCCAGCCGGAGACGGTTTCGCCGTCCTGCAATTTCACGTGCACCTGCACCTGGCGGTCGCTGAGCGAACGGAGATAGAGGGCTTCCTGTCCAGTTTCGCCCGGGGGTGCAGCTTTGTGCCGGCGGCGGGAGGGGGGATGATCGGACGGCATGGGTTCATTGTATCCGCCGGTGCGGGGTGCTTCGGGGTGGTTCTGGTCCGCAGGCTGGGGTCAGCGCGAGTCGTCCTTGTCGAGCAGCAGGGCGGTGAGCATGTGGAGCAGCGCCAGGACCACCGCGCCGATCAGCGCGGCGGTCCACGTGCTTACGTAGAAGCCGGGCGTGACGTGTCCTGCAAGCTTGAGGATGAACGCATTGATGACAAGAAAGAAGAGGCCGAGCGTGAGAATGCCGAGCGGGAGCGTGATGAGTTTCAGCAGCAGTCCCAGCGTCACGTTGAGCAATCCGATGATGAGCACGGCGATGAGCGCAGCCACGACGCTGTGCACATGAAAGCCGGGAACCAGCCGGGCCGTAATCAGCAGAGCAAACGCCTGCAACAGCCACTTCAGCACTAATCGCAACATGCCGCTGAACTCCTTTGCCCGAGGCGACGCCCGGAGTTCAGCCAGCTTACGTGAGAAACCGGGTTCCGACAAACGGACGCTTTGGGGCGCCGTTCGCCCGCGAATTTGCCACCGCTCGCTGCTCGCTGGTTTCTGCTCGCTGCAATCCGCGTGCGGGGCCGGCGCCGGCGTTGCTAATCTCTGCGCATGACGCCACCGCAGGCCGACAGCCTCGTGTTTCGCACCTATCGGCCCGGCGATGAGGCCGCTTTTTTTCGTCTCAACGAAGACTGGATCGTAAAATTCTTCGAGACGCTGGAGGCTGCGGATCGAGAGATCATCAGCGATCCCAGGAAGCACATTCTCGACGGAGGCGGGCAGATTTTCATCGCGGAGCGCGATGGCGAGGCGATCGGATGCTGTGCGCTGATTGCGATCGCGCCGGGCGAGTATGAATTGGCCAAGATGACGGTCGCGGAGAGGACGCGCGGGGCGGGTATCGGGCGGCGGCTGCTGCGCTTTGCGATTGACGTGGCGCGCAGCATGGGCGCGCAGCGGCTCTATCTGGAATCGAATACCAAGGTCGCCGCCGCCATTCACCTGTACGAGCAAACCGGCTTCCGGCATTTGTCTGCGCCGCTGCATGCATCGAAATACCAGCGGGCGAATGTGTTTATGGAGCTGATCCTGCCGGCTGCGGCCGCGCCTGTGCAGGAACTGGTCCAGATTCGTAACAGCGACCGTGGCCGATGAAGAAGGCCGCCGGGAAAGGGCCGGCGGCCTGCATTCGCACACGGCGAGCGGTCAGTTCGGTTGCGGGGCCGAGGTGGGAGGCGCCTGATTCATGCCGCCCAACCTCTGCTGCCTGCGGGCCTGCATCTTTGCCTGCAGTTCTTCATACTGCTGTTTCTGCTGGTCGTTGAGCGCCGCTTCCAGTTTCGTGCGCGTGTCCTGCTGAATCGCCATTGCCTTGCTGCGGCGATCCTGGCGCGACAGCGACTGATCCTGCCACAGCGCCTGCATCTTCTGCTGGCGGTCCACCAGAATCGGTTTGATCTGGCTCTGCTGATCGGCCGACAGGTTGAGCGTCTTCGTCAGATGGGCGAGCTGGCGATCCGGATCCATGTGGCGCCGGTGGCCATGACCCCACTGACCCTGCTGCTGGCCTGCGGGAGCCTGGGTTTGGTCCTGCGCGGGAGCCGGGGTTTGGTCCTGCGCGTAAAGAGCGGCGTTCGCGCTGAGTGCGAGCATTCCGCCGAGTGCAATTGCGAAAAATTTGTTGTTCATCGTTGTGGGTGATGCTTCCTCCTGTTGCTGTTTTCAACCCGCTCCTGTGCGGCGTGTTGTGTCGAACGAAGGAGGAAAATTTTCGCGTAAAGGTGCGTCTCGACTGACGATTTGTGCGTCTTTATCGAGACGTCGGGAGCGCTACCGGGGGCATGGGCACGGGCGCCGAGCGTAAGCCGCAGCGCAGCAGATTCGGCACGCGCTCTTCCGCATTCGGCAGATAGGCGTATGCGAAGATCGCCCGATACTCCGTCTCGCCGGGATAGTTGCAGTGCGCGCAACTCGGACGATACTGCACCGCGGGATCATCGCGCATCGATACGGTCCAGTCGTGCGATCCATGGGCGGGCACGATCAGAAACTCGGGGTGCCGGGGCGGACCGGCGGGCTGCCAGGCGAACATCCTTCCCTTTTCGTTGAGCGCATTCACCAGCGCTCCGCCGCGACCCGCCGAGGCACGCCACATCCAGCGCAAGCCGACGCGCGCATACCAGTGGGTGCTCGACGGCACCGGCTGTTCGAGGCGAATCTCCCTGGCGGTTTTGTTTTCGATGTGGAAGGCGAATCCGGGCCCGGCGTTCTCGCCGGTGTCCACCAGATAGCTGGCCTGCAGGGTTACGCCGGCGCACTGCGATACGTACGGCCCGGGCCTGCGCCGGGTCGAGGCGGAAAAGGAACAGAGGCTGCAGAACAAAAGCGGGATCAGGGGAAGAAGGCACAGAGGGCGCGTCATGGTTGCGATGACGATGGCGAATAGCAAGTTCGGTTTGCGTGGGTCGCGATCTGTGTCGCGCACCGCTCGCGCGCCTGGGTGGCGATCAGCTGCGGCCCAGTGCGTCGAGGTCGATAGATTCGTACTCCTTGCGCTCGATGCCGGCGCGAATCTGCTCGGGCGTCTTCCCTGCCTTCGTCATCTTGAACGCATAGGCTTCTTCGGCCGCGCAGGTCGCGCAGATGGCTCCATGGGTTCCTTCGAAGCAGCTGTGCAGACTGCCATGCCCGAGCGCGCGATCGCAGCGGCAGTAGCAAGGGAGCTGATAGAGCACATTGGGAATCTGTGCCGCCTCTTTGTAGACTTCCACCTGCCACTTCTCACGGAAAAACTGCCCGGTAAGCTGCTTGCCGGAGAGGATGGGCGGGAGGGTCTGGCGCTTGTCGGGGGGCAGCGGATGATAGGCGGGCACGTCATCCTGCGGATCGGACCACTGCGCATGGACGGTACCGGCGGGAGAGAAGCTGGCGGGAATGGCGTAGGCGGCGACCACGACCAGGCCCAGGGCAAGACTGAGGAGGGCTCGTTTCACTGGGGATTCTCCAGCCTCAATCGTACAAGACGCGCTGAGCTGCCGGGAGGCGGCTGGAAACCGCAAAAAGGCAAAAAAAGACGGCACGAACGGTGATTTGTCCGTGCCGGGAGGCCAGTGACGCAACTTATAAACTTGCCGCCAGCGGCGAATTCTCAGTCGCCGATCTGGCTTAAACTCACCCTAGGTCAGATGCCTTCTTCCGGGGTCGAGACTGAATTATTTTGCCCGGGGAACTCGGCATCTGCCAGTCCCAAATCTCCAGAATAGTGTAACCAGGAACCCCCTAATGTACAAGGCCTCTACACAATTTAATATTTCATGCAGTGATTAGCAGTCTTATTTTGGAAGCTCGACCCCCGCTCATCCCATGCAAAATCAACCAGAAACGCGAGAAAAATCCGAATCAGGCGCAAGAGCCAAAGCCTTTCTGACCGGCGCGATCGTCGCGGCTTCGGCACTCATCGGCGGATTTGCCATCGTGGTGTGGAATCGGAAGGCTCTTGCGCGGCTCCGCCAACCACCCGACCCGGCAAAAACGCCCCCTGCAGAAGCAGACGACAGCGCGTTATAAGAGTTGCGCTCCCGGGTCGAGCGACCTCGCGCGATTTCGGATAGCCCGTCTTAGCCGAGGCTGTCGATCGCGGCCGCCAGGTCGAAGTCCCGCTCCGTCAGGCCGCCGGCGTCGTGGCTGATGAGGGCCAGCCGCACTTTGTTATAGCGGATATCGATGTCTGGATGGTGGCCGGCGCCCTCGGCCATTTCGGCGACGCTGTTGACGAAGTGCATGGCTTCGATGAAGTTGCGAAACTCGCAGTGGCGTACGATCTCGCCCCGCTCCAGGGTCCATAAGGGGATGGACCTCATTTTTGCTGCGACGACTCTGTCTTCGAGGACAGGCATGGCCTTCTCCACACTCCGGGATCGCAGGCACTCGTCGGTTTCGATTCAGACTTTCAGATCTTCGATTGCCCCAGCAAATGATAGCGGAGAGAAGCGGGGGTGGCGGATCATTTCGGTGCGGAGGTCTTCCCAGAGGCTGTCCGGGAGGCCAAGAAACACCTCGACAATATTGGGGTCGAACTGGGTCCCGGCACATTTTTGCACCTCGGCACGGGCGACATCGTAGGAGCGCGCCTTGCGGTAGGGGCGATCCGAGGTGATGGCGTCGACCGTATCGGCGATGGCAAAGATGCGCGCGCCCAGGGGAATCTCCTCGCCCTTGAGATTGCGCGGATAGCCGTTGCCGTCATAGTGCTCCTGGTGAGCGTAGACGATGTCCGCGGCTTCTTCGAGGAAGGGGATCTTGCGGAGGATCTGGTAGCCGCGGGCGCAATGTTCGCGCATCACGCGCTGTTCTTCCAGATCGAGCTTGCCCGGTTTCAGCAGGATGGCGTCAGGGATGGCCATTTTGCCGATGTCGTGGAGGAACGCTCCGCGCGCAATGATGCGAGTCTGGGCCATCTCCACGCCGCAATGGCGGGCCAGCGCGATGGTATAGGCGGTGACACGCCGGGAGTGACCCTCGGTTTCGGCGTCCTTGAGATCGAGCGCATCACCCAGGGCCTCGAGGGTAATGTCGTAGGAGCGCTCGAGGTCGGACATGGCCTGGCGGAGCATTTCGGTGCGGGCAGAGACGAGTTGCTCGAGATTGTGGCGGTAGACCGAGTTCTGTTGCACGAGGCGGCGATAGTCCAGCGCGCGCCGGACGGTGACCAGCAGCTGTTCTTTTTCAAACGGCTTCAGCAGATAGTCGTAGGCGCCTTTGCGCATGGCCGATATGGCGACACCGACGTCGTGGATCGCGGTGACCATGACCATCGGCGTATCCGGCTGGGCTTCGCGGATGCGCTCCAGAAGCCCAATGCCGTCCAGGCCGTTCATCACGATGTCGGACAAAATGAGGTCGTAAGGGGGGTCGTGCTCCAGATGCTCCATGGCTTCAAGGCCGTTGGAGGCCAGCACCGGCGTGTAGTTGGATTTTTCCAGCATCGCGGCCATCAGAGTACGAACGTAGGGTTCGTCATCCACGATCAGGATTCGCTCTGACGCCACTGCCCCTCCAGCTCTTGGCTCGGTGGAAACCGTTGGATTTAGTTCGGGACCCTGAGAATGCCGCTTTATCGTATCCTGCTGCGTTTACCCCAAAAGCCGCAATTCCCTGAACGTGGAAGGAGGGGGACCATTCCAGGTCAACCCTTCCGCGCAGACCCGCGCTGGGAAAATCTGATACTGCTGCTAACTGCCTTCCAGATGAAGCTGTTTACAACCTTGCATCGTTATTTTCCTTCAAAAACCACTACCGACTCCCTCCCCCAAATGGGTCAAACCTGCATCCAAGGTTCGTGTTACCCTTCTGTTGCCGGCGTCAAATCCAGGATCGACACCCAGGATCGACCTCAATCATGTTGTTTGAAATCGACCGAAACTCCGCAAAAATCACTGCGCGCGAGATGGCTCCGCAAAGTCTCGAGGAACGCCAGCGAGACATATACGACAGTCATCGGCATCGTGTTTTTTCGGTTTCGTACTATATGACCGGCAGCGAGCTGGAAGCGGAAGAGATCCTGCGCGGGGCGTTTATCCGGGCCTTTCTAAAGGAAGATGAGCCGGATCACGCGATCGTGGACGCCGCGCTGATGGAGCAGCTTCGCGATCAGAGAGTTCTGGTCGACGAAAGCCCTCTGCCGGCTCCGACCACTGGGTATCTGCCGCAGCGCAACAACATCCTGCGCACCGAACTCGAAGAGGCGATCCGGTTTCTGCCTTCGCAGGAGCGTCTTGTGTTTTTGCTGATGGATGTTGAAGGCTATTCGGCCAGCCGGGTGGCGGACCTGCTCAATATGAGCCCGTCCCTCGTGCTCCGCACCGCGCTGACCGCGAGGCTTCGCCTCCGCGCCGAGCTGGCTGCCGCGAGCGAGTGCAGCCGCCAGGCGGCCTGACCGCACCCCTTCTCAACGTTCCAGACGGCCCCTTTCTCAACGTTTCTGTTCGCTGAGGTCCCGCTTGCGCGCTTCCTGCTGCGCGCGGCGATTCTTCGCCCAACCCTCTTTCGTGACCTGGCGACCACGGGCCACGGCCAGGGCATCGGCGGGCACGTCTTTGGTGATGGTGGAGCCGGCCCCGATGTAGGCGCCCTCGCCAATCACCAGCGGCGCCACCAGGGCTGAGTCGCTGCCGATGAAGACTTTGTCGCCGATGACCGTTTTGTACTTCGAGACGCCGTCGTAGTTGCAGGTGATGGTGCCCGCGCCGATGTTCACGCCGCTGCCTATCTCGGCGTCGCCCAGATAGGTGAGGTGATTGGCCTTGGAACCTTTGCCGAGATGGGTCTTTTTCGCCTCGACAAAGTTACCGATGTGGGCGTTTTCGCCGATGTGGCACCCTGGCCGCAGGTGCGCCAGCGGCCCGATGTGGGCTCCCTTGTCGATCAGCGCCTCCTCGATAACACACGACAGCAGGATCTGGACCTGATCGCCGACCGTGGAGTTTTCGATGACGGAGTAGGAGCGGATGCGGCAGTCGCTGCCCACACGCGTCTCGCCCAGCAATTGCGCGAAGGGCTCGATGATGGTGTCGGCGCCGACCTCGACGCCGGAATCGATCATGACCGTCTCCGGCTGCAGGATGGTCACGCCGGCATCCATCAGCCTGCGCGCGGTGGCCATGCGCAGTTCGCGATCCAGGTTCATCATCTCGGCGATGGTATTCGCGCCCAGCACTTCTTCCGGCTGCGCGGCCTGGATGGCGACGACCCTCTCTCCGGACTTGTGCAGGATGCTGGCGATATCGGTGAGGTAAAGTTCTTTGTGCTGATTGTCCGCGTTGAGCTGGCCGATGTGACGGAACAGCGATTCGCGGTGGAACGCATACATCCCGGAATTGATTTCGCGCAGGCCTTCCTGCTCCGGACGCAGCGCTTTCTGTTCGACGATGGACTCTACTTCCAGCGCACCCGGGGATTTCCGGATCACGCGGCCGTAGCCGAAGGGGTTGGCGGGCTCGGCGGAAAGAATGGTCATCGCGGCCCGCTCCTGCAGGTGAAAATCCCGCAGGGCGGCGAGGGTCTCGGAGCGCAGCAGCGGGACGTCTCCGGAAAGGACGATCAGTTCGTCATACTCGCGCGTGCCCGGCTCGGCGGTCTGAATGGCGTGGCCGGTGCCGCGCTGCTCGTGCTGCACGGCGAAACGCACGCCGGTGTCGCGCACGGCAGCTTCGACGGCTTCGGCCTGATGCCCGACGACGACGAGGATGTCGTGGGGCGACACCAACTGCGCGGCGGTCGCAATCACGTGCTTCAGCAGAGGCCGTCCACCAATCTCGTGGAGCACCTTGGCGCGCCTGGATTTAAGCCGCGTGCCCTTGCCCGCAGCCATGATCACGATTCCGAGATGCATTTAAGCGGATACTCCTGTCCGCGCCACCAGGATCTTCTGAGCGCGTTCATGCTGTTTCCTATAGATAAACACGTAAATCATGGTCGATCCGATCGTCAGCGTCAGCAACTGGGCCAATACCAGGAGAATTCTGAGCACAATCCATTCTCCGGGCCAGACCGCGCTCCACACGATCATCCCGACCCAAAGGAAGAACTGTGAGGCGATGCAAACGGCTGATGTGAGGAAGAAGGACCAGAAGGCGATCCAGGCGAGCCAGCCTGGATTTTCGAAATGAATCGGTGCGGGGAGGGTCTCCTTCAGTACAAAGCCGAAAATGTCGAGGCCGATCACCGCCAGCGTCAGCCAACTGCAGATCTCAAAGGCGCGATTGAGAGCTCGCGAATAGCGCCAGATCGATCGATTCGGCATGGTTGCTCCCGGTCATCATTGTCTCAGAGGCTGCCATACGCGCGGAGGGATGTCCGTTGGGAGGCAGTGTCTTACGCGGTACGCCGCTCCAATGTCGGCAGGGCCCGGATCGTTTTGCCGGACTTGCGCTGCGCCATCCTTATCTCGTAAAGGTTCTGCAGGTTCATCCAGAATTCGGGGGTCGTGCCGAAGAAATGCGCAAGGCGGAGAGCGGTATCGCCGGTAATGGCTCTCCGGCCCCCGAGAATTTCCGTAATGCGATTCGGAGGGACGCCAAGGTGACGAGCCAGGTTCGAGGCGCTCATGCCCAGTTCCCTGAGTTCCTCCGCCAGATGTTCTCCGGGATGAATTGCCACTACAGCCATCGATGCCTCTCCTCAGTGATAGTCGACGATTTCGACATTCGAGGGACCTGACGCTCCGCTTTCCCACGGGAAGCAGATTCGCCACTGGTCGTTTACGCGAATGCTGTATTCGCCTTTCCGATTTCCTCGTAAAGCTTCCAGACGATTGCCGGGGAGTGCAGCCAAATCCCGTAAATCGACGGCAGCCTCCAGTCGATCAAGTTTCATCCTCAGAACTCGTTCGATCCCGGAAAATGCTCCGACTCTGCGCCCTTCGACGAAGTCCCGGGTGCGCTTGTCGCGGCAGTTAACAATCACAGAACACCTTACCGTTCAATACGCGTTACGTCAAGCGTAACGAAGCAGCAGCCACGGCTACGGGTGCAGATAGTCTCCCCGCCTCCGCATCAGAGCGGTAGTAAACAGGATCACCATGGCGATCCCGGCCACCGCGCCGAGGGCCATTCCCGGCTTCATGAATACGGCAGGGTTCATCGCAGGGATCGGCGCTCCATTCAACGTCGTGGGGGGATAGGTCCAACGGCTCATCAGTTCCTGTTGGTAGGCCATGAACCGGCTCATCACGCCCGGCACCAGAAATGCCAGGAAAACCGCGATAGTGTAGACCTGCCACCCGAGCCCCACATACCACGCGGGCTTCCACTTTTTCAGCAATCCAACACCCAGATAGAGCTGCACCGCAAGCAGGGCCAGCAGCAGAGCCGCGGCCTCTCCTCCGTGAAACACAATTGCGAACAGAAACAGCGGCATATGCATCAGCAACATCATGGGAAAGAACAAAATGCTCACCAGCATCAGACAGGCCCACACCACGATCACGATCCGCCAGCCAGGCGTGGGCTCGCGCGCCGGCGCTGCACTTGATTCCGCCGGACTGATGATCGCAGCGGACTCGGGCGCCGCACCGGCGAAGGCTGCCCGCACAGACCGCAGATTGAAATACACCAGCCACCACAATCCGATCAGGGAGAGAATCCCGTAGAAAACGCCGATGCCAAGAAATATTGTCTGGTAGCTGACCGGCGAAGGAGTGATCGGCTGAGGCACGCTCGGCCCCAGGTTGCGCATCAGGATCATCACCGCGCACGTCAGCATTGAAAAACAGAACTCCAGTCCGCCGATCGCCAGGATGGAGAAGCGCGCCCAGGGACGCATTCGAAACAAACCCACGACCGTCCACAGGCAGAAGAGAAAGCAGCAGAGCATGAGCCCTGTGGTCATTGCCATGATGGCCCGCAGGCCCGGGACTTGCGGTACGGCTGGGTTCGGCATGAGAAAAGGCACAATCATCGAAACGAGGCTGCCAAAAGCCCCCATCAGCGCCATCAGTCCCAGTACGATCGCTGCGACAACAACACCCGCCGGTCTGCGCACGCCTGCCTGCCTTTCTTCATCACCGGATTTGTCATGAATATTTTTCGGCAACAGCATAACCCCTGAAATCCCGCCACGGCCGTGAATTTCGCTTAATCCCCGATCCGTCTCTCGTATACTTTGCAGTCAGCACCCGTGCGAGGACTCGAATGCCCTGTCTGGAAATGAAAGTGCCGGCTCTGCCGCACCCGGTCCCGGCTACGCGTCTGCGCGCGCTGCTGGAAAAGTCCGGCGCCGCCGTGTTGCGTCGCAACTTCGTCGCGGAGGCTCCAGGGCACGACGACAGCGAGTTGCGCAACCGCATTCGCGTCGCGGCCGTCCTCGCCGTGAACCTCACCGATCCGCCCAGGCCGATCGATACCGAGTCGGCCAGCGATCCGGACCACGACGACAGTGAGAATCCCACCGCGCTGGCAGAGTCCGAGGATCACCAGCAGCCCGGGAGTTTCGCCAAAGGTATGGAGATCTGGATCACCGACGGCGAGCGGGCGGCCTGTGCCTTTGTCGACGCCGACGAGATTGCCGGTGCGCTGGCCCTGTTCGACGCATGGCTCCGGCTGGTTCGATTCCCGCCGGCGTTTCAGCGCCTCGACCGGCGCATCGTCGGCCTTCAGTTCGGGTTCCGCGAAGGCCTCTCCATCGGCGTCCAGGGCGATCCCGCAGAAACGCAACCCGAGGATGAAACCTTCTTCGATGGCGTTGCACCGATCCCCGAGATCGAGGATTTTCGCGAGCCTCGCTTCGTCGTCCGCCTGCCTGAAGCGGGTCTGTCGTACCTGCACGACCTGCTGCGCTCGGCGTCCGCCTGGCTCGACGACAACTCCTATCCCAACATCCTCGGGCCGCGATGAAGGGGGCGACCGTTGCCGGTGTTCTGGCTGCGCTGATCACGGTCCCGCTCACCGCACCGCCGCAGAGTCCGCCAGCCGGGGAGACCCCGACCATCAACGCAGAGCGAATCGAGAGCGGCACGATTTCCGCACCGGAGGGAAAGGCGATTGCCTGGCGCATTCGGCTGCTGCCGCTGTCGTCGTTTCCCGAGCTTCCTTCTGCCGTCGCCGCCGAGCTGAGCCGCCGCCAGTGCATGATCCCGCAAAGTTTCGAGGCCAGAGAGCCGGAGAACGTCATCCATGGCGCTTTTCGCACCGCGGACAGCAGAGACTGGGCCGCACTGTGCTCGGCCCAGGCGGTGACCACTCTCTACGTTTTCTTCGCAGGCCAGTTCGATTCGCCGATCGCGCTGCGGTCGCAGCCCGATACCGTCTGGCTCGGCGCTGAACCGGGCGAATCGGTGCTGGGGTCCTCGTGGGGCATCGCGGCGCGCTCCGCGTCCGAATTGCGCGCCACCCCGGAGCTTCGCCGCGGCATCACCATCGATCACGACGCCATCGACGATTCGCGCCTCGAACGGTCCTTCACCATCCACTATTTTCAGAACGGCCGCTGGATCAGTCTTAATCACAGCGACAGCACGAATTAAGACTCCCGACTCTCAGCGGTTACATGCTGTACAACTCATCTTTTCTCGCCTGCTACCGCAACTAAATTCTGCGCCTGCTGTCTAAATGCATCGCAGCCCCTGTTGTTTATTCGTTTTTCTGGCTCCGAGCCCTTCCCGATCCAGGAACGATTCCGAGGAAATCCGCTGTGCCCGACGCCGGTCGATGAAGCGCCCCCGAGGTGAACCGCCCGATGCAATCCTGCTCGTCTCTGCGCAGTCCAGGATTGCGGAAGCGGGACTATTATGGTTCGCATCGTTGCGCGGAGTTTACCCCCTGCGTACCGCCGCGGATCGTCGCGACGCCCGATTTTCTCTGTTGCTTTTCAAAAAGGATGGCCATGTCTCCCTCGATCGTCCGCACGATTCGCACCCTCGCAATCCTCGCGACCCTTGTTCTTTCCGGTTTTGCCCTCAGCGGAGCGGCACTCCAGGCGCAGACCGTGCAACGGCCGGTCGTGCCCAGTCGCATCGTCAGCACCATCGATAACAATGCGCGCGTCACGCTGCATGGTTATGTGCACCCGCTGGCGAATGCGGCCAACGATCGCGGTGCGGCGCCGGAGTCGATGCCGCTGACGCGCATGCACCTGGTGCTGAAACGCAGCGAAGCCCAGGAAATGGCGCTCAGGCAGTACATCTCCGACCTGCACACCGCGGGCAGCCCCAACTTTCACAAGTGGCTCACGCCGGATCAGTTCGGGCAGCAGTTCGGTCCTTCCGATCAGGACATCGCGACGGTGGAGTCGTGGCTTTCCGCACAGGGCTTTGAGGTCGGCGGCGTGGAACCCGGGCGCCAGGTGATCGAGTTCGCCGGAAGCGTCGCCCAGATGCGCAGCGCCTTCGAGGCTCAGATCCACGAATACCAGGTGAACGGGAACCTGCACTACGCGACGGCCAATAATCCGCAGATCCCCGCTGCGCTCTCGCCGGTGGTGGGCGGATTTGTTTCGCTCAATAACTTCCGCCTGAAGAGCCAGGCCAGAATGCTGGGCAAGGCCAGCTACGATCCGAAGACGGGCACCGCCAAACCGGAGTGGACTGTGAACGGCGGTGAGGGTTATCCCACGATCGGGGGCGTCAATTTCGCGCTCACCCCCGGCGACTTCGGCGTGCAGTATGACCTGCCGAATCCAACGCTGAATCCGAGTTACACCGGCACCCCGTATGACGGCAGCGGCCAGACAATCGCCATCGTCAACGAGGCGAACATCAACATCGCGCTGGTGAATCAGTTCCGTTCCCTGTTCGGGCTGCCGGTGAATCCTCCCAACGTCATCATTGACGGCAATGATCCAGGCATCGACGGCATCAACAATCCCGACGGACCGAACTACGCGACGGGCGAAGCCTATCTGGACGTCGAATGGGCGGGCGCGGTGGCGCCCAAAGCGACGATCGATCTGGTTATCGCGGCCGACACGGCGCTGGAGAACGGGTTGTATCTCGCGGCGGAGCATGCGGTCTACAGCGACCTCGCTCCGGTGATCAGCGCCAGCTTCGGCGCGTGCGAATCCGCCATCGGATCCACCAACCAGTTCATCGATCAGACGCTGTGGGAGCAGGCAGCGGCCGAGGGCATCACGGTCACGGTCTCCAGCGGCGACAACGGCTCGGCCGGATGCGACAATCCCAACTCGGAGGACTACGCGACCCAGGGCGCCGCTGTCAGCGGGTTTGCCTCGACGCCTTATAACGTTGCCGTCGGCGGCACCGACTTCTACTACTCCAACTATCAGACCCTCACGCTCAACGACCTGGCCACCTACTGGAACACCACCGGGACCAACACGCCCAATGTCACGCTGAAGACGCCGATCCCCGAGCAGCCCTGGAACAACAGCCAGTACGGGCTGGATGCGTCGAATTATCTGAACACCTACGGCACGACGACGATCGGGGCGGGCAGCGGCGGAGCCAGCAGCGCAGCGGTTTGCGCCGGCGGCTACAGCCAGACCACGGGCGCCTGTCTCGGCGCGACCACCGGTTATGCGAAACCCTCATGGCAGACCGGCGCCGGGGTGCCGGCGGACGGCGTGCGCGACATTCCCGACGTCTCCCTCTTTGCCGCCGATGGTCCCAACTACGCCTATTACGCCATCTGCGCCACGGATGGCGACTGCCAACCCAACTCCAGCGGCCCGGTGCAGATTTTCGGTGTGGGGGGAACCTCCGCTTCGGCTCCTGCGTTCGCGGGCATCATGGCGCTGGTCAATGAAAAATACGGCCGCCAGGGACAGGCGGATTTCGTTCTCTATCCTCTGAAGACGCAGTTCCCCGCCGCCTTCCACGACATCACGGTGGGCTCCAATTCAGTCCCCTGCAATGTCTCGACCGTCTTGTTTAGCACCACATCGTATCCGCCCGTGGATTGCATTTCGGTCAAGAGTCCGATCACGGTCACCGTCACCGACCCATCCTCCGGCCAGAAGGTCTCGGTGGTCGAGGGCCAGATCGGCAC
Source organism: uncultured Acidobacteriaceae bacterium (assembly GCA_963796895.1). Lineage (GTDB taxonomy): Bacteria > Acidobacteriota > Terriglobia > Terriglobales > Acidobacteriaceae > Palsa-343. The sequence goes on along the minus strand of CAWCNN010000003.1, from coordinate 1,955,690 downwards.
CGGCACGACGCCGCAATACAACGCGGCCGCGGGGTATAACCTGGCCACGGGTCTGGGCTCGGTCGATGCCGCCGTCATGGTGGCGGACTGGGGCAACGTGACTTTTAAGGCGACGACGACGACCCTGACGCCGTCAGCAACCTCGTTCGCGCACGGGACGGCCGTAACCCTGAGCGGCGCGGTCACCGGTTCCACCACTCCGACGGGCACAGTGGCGCTGATGAGCGACAGCCCCACGCCGCTGCAGCAGGGGCTCGGGGTCTTCCCGCTTACCAGCGGCAGCTTCTCCACCGCGGTCAACTATCTGCCCGGCGGCACCTACAACATCTGGGGAGAGTACAGCGGCGACGGCGCGAACGGCACCAGCTCTTCGACTCCGGTGCAGATTACAGTAACGCCGGAATCCAGCACGACGAACTTCAGCATCCTGAACGAGTCCGGGGTATCGAACGTGGCCAACAATGCCAGCGTTTCCTACGGAACCCAATTCCTGCTGAACGCGCTGGTGAGCGGCAGCAGTCAATCCACGACGGCACCGAGTGGAACGGTCACTTTTGCCGATAACGGCACAGCAATCAACACAGCAACCGTAAACGCCGAGCACGACGCGGAATACAACGCCCCCTTCGCCGTCGGCAGTCATTCCGTAACGGCCTCGTATTCCGGAGACAGCAGCTACAACAAGTCGTCGGGTTCCACGCTTGCGTTCACGGTCACGAAGAACACGCCGACGATCAGCCTTTCGGTCAGCTATCAGACGTCCCAGGGCTCTCTGCCCAGCGGCCAGGCCGACGTTCTCACGATCTTTGTACTCAACAGCACGAACATCAGCGTGCAGAGCAACGGCAGCATCGTCACCCCCACAGGACTACCGTTCACCGTGCCCGTGGCCGCTCCAACAGGCACGATCACGCTGGGTGGCATCTCCGGGTTGACCAGCGCAACGCTGGCGCCGGCCGTCGATCCGCAGACCGGCGCGCCTGCCGGAGCAGCAACCGTTACCGTCCCCGTCAGCGCGGCCACGGGCACGCCGACTCTGACCATCACCTACGGCGGTGACGCAAATTACGCCTCGGCTAATACCTCGTACCAGCTGCCATTCGCGAGCACCGGCGGAACAACGACCGCGATTACAGCGACGATGACCGGCAGCATCTCGCCCACCTCGGTTGTGAACCTGACCGGTACGGTCACGGGCAGCGGCAGCGCCGCACCGTCCGGAACCGTTGCCATCTATTCCGGAGGCTATTACGTGGCGCAGGTCCCTGTCGTGCCGCCGGGGACTGCTCTGAACAGAACTCCGGCTCCCGGATTCCGGCGCCTGGACCTGTACACGACGGGCGGAGGCGCGGTGTTGGCCTGCGTCCTGCTTCTTGCTATCCCGGCGCGACGCCGAGCGTGGCGCAACTTCCTGTCCCTTGCGCTCATCGTCTGCGTCGCCGGGTTTAATATCGGCTGCGGAGGCGGTGGCTCGGGTACGACGGGAGGCCTGGGCCGCGGCGGAAGTGGCGGCGGAACGCCGTTGTCGTCGACCTTCTCAGCCACGCTCAACAGCGGGTCGCTGCTGCAGGGATCCAACACCATCACCGTGCAGTATCTGGGAGACAACACCTACGCGCCATCAACCTACACGCTGAGTACAGTTCTGAATAACCCGCTTTCGGATTTCTCCATTCTCTCGAGCACACCTTTGGTGGCGGTCCAGGCGGGCTCCAGCGCGGTGGCGCCCCTGTTCGTGACGCCGACGAACGGATTCAGCGGAGCCGTGAATCTGACCTGCAGCGTTGTTGGGTCGCCGACCGGCGTCTCCTGCTCGCTCAGCCAGAGTTCTGTTTCGTTGCCAGTGTCCGGCGCTAATCCGTCGGTGCCCGTCACGCTGACCGTCAACACCACAGGCACACCGGCAGCCGGCAACTACCCGGTCAGCGTCACCGGAACCTCGGGCAGCCAGATCCACACTCTGGGTGTGACCGCCATCGTTCAGTAGCTCGCATTGCGGCAAAGAAAAATCCCGCTCTTTCCAGGAGGAGCGGGATTTTTTGACGGGGGTGCGGAGCGGGACTGGAGCGATCCGGCCCTGAATTTCTCAGGGATGTTTATGCGCTGGCTTTGGAGACCCCTTCCAGCGGCGAACTGGCGGTCGCGTAGAGCTTGCGCGGCATGCGGCCGGCCAGATAGGCCTGGCGGCCGGCGAGAACCGCGTGCTGCATTGCCTCCGCCATCAGGATGGGATTGGCGGCAGCGGCGATGGCGGTGTTCATCAGCACGGCGTCGGCGCCCATCTCCATGGCGAGCGCGGCGTCGGACGCGGTGCCGACTCCGGCGTCAACGATGAGCGGCACTGCGGTGATTCGTTCGCGCAGGATCTGCAGGGTAGCGCGGTTCTGAATGCCGAGTCCCGAGCCGATGGGCGCGGCCAGCGGCATGACTGCAGCGGCTCCCGCATCGATCAAACGGTGGGCGAAGACGATGTCGTCGGAGGTGTAGGGCAGCACGGTGAAGCCTTCTTTGACGAGGGTGCGGGTGGCTTCGAGGGTGGCCTGAACATCGGGGTAGAGGGTGGCCTGGTCGCCGATGACTTCGATCTTGACCCAGTCGGAGAGGCCGACTTCGCGCGCCAGACGCGCCGCACGGATCGCTTCGTCCGCGGTGTAGCAGCCGGCGGTGTTGGGGAGCAGGAAGTAGCGGCGCGAATCGATGAAGTCGAGCAGCGATTCCTGGGTGCGATCGAGATTCACGCGGCGCACGGCGACGGTGACCATCTCGGCGCCGGAGGCCTCGATGGCCGCCTGGGTCTCAGGACCATTGCGGTACTTGCCGGTGCCGACGATGAGTCGCGACTGGAATGCTTTGCCTGCGATGACGAGGGGTTCCATGGGGACATTGTAGAGCGGCGGAAGCGGCGGGATTGTGGGGAGAATCACCAGACGGTGCGGAGGGCGCGGGAGCGGCGGATGTTTCGGTCGGCGGTGAGCAGGGGCACGCGCTCGACCATGGCGGTGGCGGCGATGATGCGGTCGAAGGGATCGGAGGGGAAAGTGGAGGGTAGTTGGGCGGCGGTTATGGAGATATCAGAGGTAACCGGCAGAATCCTTGCGTAGGCCTCAGCGCGACGGAGAAATTCATCGGGAGCGATCACCGGGCTGACTCGGTCTCGGTGAATTGCTCGCGCCAGCTCGTAAATACTCAGGACTGACACCGCCACTGACTGCTGGGCTTCGACGGCAGCCCTTATTGTCGCGGCAGCTCGGGAGCTGAGTAGTTCCGGCTGGAGAAGAAGCCACAACAACACATGGCTGTCCAGAAGAATCATTTTGCGGCTCGGAGTGGCTTCCGGGTTGAGGCTTTGACAACAGATTTCTTCTTGTTGCGCTCGAACTCGTCACGTTCGGGGGTGCCATGAGGGAAGATGTCTTCGTCCCATTCCCACGGCTCAACGATGGGCGAAACGATGTCGCCCTGAATGGTTGCGAGACCCCGCAGAGCACCAAAGATGCTCTCGGGCTTTTCTGCGGCCACAGGGATCAGTTTCGCCATAGGTTTGCCCCGCTTTGTGATGATCAGCTCTCCGCCGTTTGCGTGCAGGTCATCGATGATGGACAGACATTTTGCTTTGAACGCGCCGGCACCCATGGTCTTCATGACCGATCTCCTGACCATGGTCATTTTACCATGGTCACATCGATGAATCCGGGCCTGAAATGTGGAGGGCCCGCAGCCAGATGCGGCTGCGGGCCCTGATCACCGGTGAGCTGTTGAGATTGACCTGAGGCGCCCCCGCTTGCGGAGTGGCCTCGGCGCTGGTGTTACGCCAGGACTTACTTCACTTGAGCCAGGAGCGGCTCTAAGCCTCAGTCACCTCACGTAGGGTCCTGCGACTACTACTACCGTCAGAATTTGTCATTAGCTGGATCATCCTCCTTTCCCGTGTACGGATACGTTAACTCCGGAACCGGCCGCAGGGCAAGCGCCGCCAGCTCCGGAGCTGTGTCCGACATTGTCGGACGGCGTCGGACAATGTCCGACACGGCGCGCCAATCTACCAGCTGTGCCAGGAGCCGTCGTGCTCGACGAGGGTGACCTCGACCCCAAAGAGCGCCCGCAGCTTCTCCGCGGTGAGCAGTTCCCGTCTGGAATCATCGGCGAAGATGCGCCCGTCCCGCATCATGATGACGCGGTCAATCTCGGGAAGAATGTCCGCCAAGTGGTGCGTGACCATCAGGATGCCCACTCCCTGGCGCGCGACACGTCGGAGGGCTTCGCGCAGCTCGCGCTGCGCTGCCAGATCGAGCGCGTTTGACGGCTCGTCGAGCAGCAGCATTTCGGGTCTGTGGACCAGGGCGCGGGCGATCATGATGCGCCGCTGCTCCCCGGCCGACATCTCACCGACCAGCTTGCCTTCCAGGTGGGTGGCCTGCATCAGGTGGAGCGCCTCATGGGCGCGCTCCCGCATGGCGGGCTCGACGTACAGGTTGGGCCAGAGCGTCGAGGCGGAGAAGAATCCGGCGACAACCGCGTCCAGGCCACGTGTGACGGGCGTGCGTTCGCCGGGGAGCTCTGCGGAGACGACGCCGAGGTGGGTGCGGAGCTGCGAGACATCCCAGCGCTCCCGGCCCAGCAGCCGCAGCTCTGTCGTGGGCGTAACGATGGGATAGCACTGGCATGTGATGGTTTTGATCAACGTCGACTTGCCGCAGCCGTTTGGCCCCAGGATGGCAACATGCTCGCCGTTGGCGATGCGCAGCGAGATGTTGTGGAGGACGACATTGTCGCCGCGCGCGACACTCACGTCGCGCATGAACAGAAAATCGGGTTGCGCCGCGTCGGACAGGGAAGAACCTCGCAGGAAATTATTGCAGACGCGCGGATTGATACATTAGAAGCCGCGCCTGATGAGCCAGGACCACGATGAACCAGACCGAACTGATTTCCGATGAAACGCTGCCGCGCGGGTTTCGCTTTGCAGCGGTAAAGGCCGGCATCAAGCCCAGCGGCAAGGCCGACTTCGCCGTTGCTGTGGCTGATCCAGGCGCGAGCGCCGCAGCTATGTTCACCTCCAATCGCGTGCAGGCCGCGCCCATCACGATCGGACGCCGGCATCTTGAACGCAGCCAGGGCCGCGTGCGAGTCGTCGCCGTGAATGCGGGCAACGCCAACTGCGCCACCGGGGCGATCGGCATCGCAGCGGCGGAGCAGGTGTGCCGGGCAGCGGCGCAGGCATTCGCGTGCGAAGGCCACGAGGTCTTCCCATCCTCCACCGGCATCATCGGCGTACCGCTCCCCGCGGAAAAACTAGTCGCGGCATTGCCGGACGTCAAGAGCGCACTGGCCGCGAATGCGGGGGCGTTTTCGCGATTCGCCGAGGCCATTCTGACCACCGACACGCGCCCCAAGGTCGCGGTTGCATCGTTCGAGACCGGAGGGAAGCAGGTGCGCATCGCCGGCGTCTGCAAGGGCGCGGGTATGATCCATCCGCGGCTGGTACCGGCGGTACCTCACGCCACGATGCTGGTGTATCTCTTCACGGATGCGGAAATCGAGCCTGCGTCTCTCAACGGCTTTCTACAGCAAGCAGCGGAGGTCAGCTTCAACCGTATCTCGATCGACGGCGACACCTCGACGAACGACACGGTGCTGCTGCTGGCATCGGGCGCATCGGGAGCGAAGGTCGAGGCCGGCGATGCGAAATTTGCCGCGGCCCTGAGCGTCGTCTGCACTTCGTTGGCAAAACAAATCGTCGCCGACGGCGAGGGCGTGGGGCATGTCGTCGAATTGCAGATTGAAGGGGCGCCCAGCGATGCGGATGCGCTCACCATTGCAAAGTCCATCGCGCATTCGATGCTGGTGAAAACAGCGTGGGCCGGGTCGGATCCGAACTGGGGCCGCCTGATGGCGGCGGTTGGCTACTCCGGTGTCGCCATCGATCCGCAGAAAATGGCGATCTGGTTCGGTGAACTGCCCATCTGCGTCAATGGCGGTCGCACGCTCGACTACAACGAGCAAGCCGCGCACGCGTATTTCGAGCAGCGGGAGTATTCGATCCGCATCGTATTGGGCATGGGTAAAGGACAATGCCGCTTCTGGACCTGCGATCTGACTGCCGAATACGTGCGGATCAACGCCGACTATTCGACCTAGAGATCGACGCCTGGAAACCAACCGTCCGGAGGGTGAGGGATCTCACATCGCGATGTTCATCGAGAATGCATCGGGGCGAGTGCAGAACGCTGAAGGCCGCATCATTTCTGCGCTTGCGCGCGAAGAGAACCCGGAATCCACAGGGTTATTCACAAAACTGTTGAAATCTGAGCGCGGACCGAACGCGCGCCCGGTCCGCGATGACTGCGGGAACGATGCGTGGCTCTGCGCTACAATTTTTCTATAGGCGCGAGCGGCGCATCGAGACGCTCGCAGCAGCAGAGATCGCACCCCCGAACAGCGGTCGACGAGGATATCTCAGAACAGATGGCGATAGAGACGGGAACCAGGGTTACGTCTGCCGCGGCACAGGCCAAGCATGGGCATTCGCTCATCAGCGATGCGAAGTTTCGCCAGTTGTATGAGGTGGCGCTGCAGGTGCAACTCGCGGGAGAAGCGCGAGCAGCGGCTGCGGGGACGCGAGGCGGCGCTGGCGGGTGTGACCGCCGATATGCTCGCCGGCGATGTGGTGGTGGCCGAGTTTGCTGCATCGGTAGACGATATCGCGCGCGGACGCGCAATCGTGGGCATGGACCGGCGGAGTTTCGAAGAACGCGTGATTGCAGCGCTGAGCGATGCGGTGGGCGATCGTATGCGGAAGACCGGCAGGATTACGGCAATTTTTTTCGACGCTGCACCCGGAAGCAAAGTTTTGCAGGAGGCGCGCAGTCTGGCCATCGCCGCGCGGCTGCCGGTGGTGCTCGTCGAATATGGAACAGCGAAGCCGAACCGCAGCGCTTCAAAGAAGAAGAGCAAGCCGGCGCCGCTCGAATATCCGTCGATCCCGGTGGACACACAGGACGTGATCGCGATGTACCGCGTAGCGCATGAATCGATTGCGCGAGCCCGCGAAGGCAATGGTCCGACCCACATCGTCGGGGTGCGCTGGCAGATTCCAAGTGCGCTCGGGCGCAAACGCACGACGAAGCGCGCAACTCAGGACGCGGTCACGCATCTGGAAGAGTGGCTGGTGATGCGCGGACTGCCGGCACCAGAGTGGCGGCGGGAGATCGTCGCGGCAATTGCGGCGCGCGAGGAAAAGCAGCGGTTCGCGGCACAGAACCATGTGGACGACACGATTGTGAACGAGGCTACAGAGGCGCACGCGATTGCGTAAGCGCAGGGAGCAATCAGGAGTTTATGGCGACTAAAGTAAGCAATCCGGTAGAGAGCGATTTCGCGCAGCAGCTTGGTGAGTGGATCGAAGCATTCGACGACGTGGTGGTGGCCGAGGGGCCGGAGCAGGGCGCGGAGCTGCTCACGGCTCTGAAGCAGCGTGCGCGCGAGGCGGGGATTTCGCAGCCCAGCCAGCTGACCACGCCGTACGTCAACACTATTCCGAAGCACGAAGAGGTTCCCTACCCCGGCGATCGCAAACTGGAGCGGCGCATCGAAGCGCTCATCCGCTGGAACGCCATGGCCATGGTTCACGGCCAGAACAAGAAGGACCACGGCATCGGCGGCCACATCGCGACTTATTCTTCGCTGGCCACGCTGCTTGAAGTCGGCTTCAACCATTTCTTCCATGCGAAGTACGGGGATCAGCCCGGTGACTTCGTTTATTTCCAGGGCCACGCAAGCCCCGGCATCTATGCGCGCGCGTTCCTGCTGGGCCGTCTCGATGAGCAGCGGATCCTCAACTTCCGCCACGAACTCCGCGATACGCCCGGACTCTCGTCGTACCCGCACCCGTGGCTCATGCCCGATTTCTGGCGCTTCCCCACGGTCTCCATGGGCATTGGCCCGCTGAACGCGGTCTACCAGGCACGCTTCATGCGCTACCTTGAGCATCGGGGCCTGATCGAGAAGACGCCGCGCAAGATCTGGGCCTTCGTGGGCGACGGCGAAACGGACGAGGTCGATACGCTCGGGGCGCTGTCGCTCGGCCGCCGGGAGAAACTCGATAACCTCATCTTCGTGGTGAACTGCAACCTGCAGCGGCTCGATGGTCCGGTGCGCGGCAACGCGCGCATTATCGATGAGCTCGAAGCGGTCTTCCTCGGCGCCGGGTGGAACGTGATCAAGGTGATCTGGGGCTCGGACTGGGACGAACTGTTCGAGCGCGATCACACCGGCCTGCTGCTCAAGCGCATGGAAGAGTGCGTCGATGGGGAGTACCAGGCGTTCAAGGCCAAGGGCGGCGCCTATATCCGCAAGGAGTTCTTCGGTAAGTATCCCGAGTTGCTCAAGCTGGTCGAGCACATGAGCGACGATGAGATCTTCCACCTGCATCGTGGCGGCCACGACGCCAGGAAGATCTACAACGCCTACAAGCGCGCTGTGGAGCACAAAGGCGGACCCACGGTGATCCTGGCGAAGACCGTGAAGGGCTACGGCCTCGGCAGCACGCAGGCGCGCAACGCATCGCACCAGGAAAAGAAGATGGCCGACGACGCGCTGGTCGACTTTATTCGCCGCTACGAACTTCCCATTCCGGAAGCCGATGCACGGGCGGGCAAGCTCTACCAACCAGCCCAGGATGCACCGGAGATGGTCTACATGCAGGCGCGCCGCGAGGGCCTGGGCGGCTACATGCCGCGGCGCGATGTTCCGAAGATCGACCTGGCCACGCCGAAGATCGAGACCTTTGCGGAGTGGACCGGCGGCTCGAAAGGGCGCGCCGTGTCGACCACGATGGGCTTCGTGAGCATGCTGCGCTCGTTCATGAAGGATCCGAAGATCGGCAAGCTGATCGTGCCCATCGTCCCCGACGAAGGCCGCACCTTTGGCCTCGAGTCGGCCATCAAGCAGGTGGGCATCTACGCCAGCGAAGGGCAGAAATACAAGCCGCACGATGTGGACATGCTGCTCTCCTACCGCGAGGAGAAGGACGGACAGATCCTCGAAGAAGGCATCACCGAAGCGGGATCGATGGCGTCCTTCACGGCGGCGGGCACCGGCTACTCGAACTATCTTGTGCCCACGATCCCCTTCTACATGTATTACTCGATGTTCGGATTCCAGCGCGTGGGCGACATGATGTGGGCGTTTGCCGATGCGCGCGGCAAGGGTTTCCTGATGGCAGGCACTGCGGGCCGCACCACCATGACCGGCGAAGGTCTGCAGCACCAGGACGGCCACAGCCACCTGCTCATGAGCGTGATCCCGACGTGCCTGAGTTATGACCCGGCCTTCGTCTACGAGATGGCGGTGATCCTGCAGGACGGCATGAGGCGGATGTACGAGAAGGGCGAGGACGTCTTCTACTACATCACGATGTACAACGAGGACTACGCGATGCCCGAGATGCCGAAGGGGGTTGAGGAAGGGATTTTGCGCGGCATCTATAAGTTCAAGGCGGGGGCAGATGGCAAGGCGGTCGCACAGCTCTTTGGCAGCGGACCGATCCTCAATGAGGTACTGCGCGCGCAACAGATCCTCGCGGAGAAGTACGGGGTCGAGACGGATGTCTGGAGCGTGACCAGTTACAACGAGCTGCGCCGCGAAGCGCTGGGCGTGGAGCGGTGGAATCGGCTCCATCCTGCGGAGCCTGAGAAAACGGCGTATATCGTCTCGACGCTGAGCAAGGCGAAGGGCCCGGTCATCGCCGCCACCGACTATATGAAGGCGGTACCGGATCAGCTCTCGCCATGGCTGACTTCTCGTCTGGTTTCCCTGGGCACCGATGGATTCGGACGCAGCGACAACCGCGAGCAACTGCGGCGGCATTTCGAAGTGAATGCGGAATCCGTTGTCGCGGCAACCTTGTCGAAACTCGCGCGCGACGGCAAATTCGACGCGAAGAAAGCGCAGAAAGCGATGGCCGAACTGGGCGTCGATAGCGAACGCGGCGACCCGGCGCACATGTAGTGCGCATCCCGCGGGCGGCGTTTCTGCGACGATGACAACGCCGTTACGGACGCTTGCGCTGTCGCTTGACAGCGCAGATTCGATCCGGGAGTCTGAATAAAGAGGCGCGTAGTGCGATCGACCAGCGCGCCGGGAACCGCAGAATTCAACCGAGGTCCGCTTGAGATCCTCCTTTTTCCTGTCCGCAGTGCTGTTGTGCAGCGCATTTTTCTTTTCCGCTGAAGCTCAGGTAACAACCCAGCAGCCCTTTCCTCCCGGATATCAGCCGGCCGCCGAGACCATCACCACCAGCGCGGAGGGATCGACGTATGTGCCGATGGACAGCTGGATCTATCCGGCGCTCGACCGGCTGCACTCGCTCGGGTATATCGATTCGGCGTTCATGGGAATCCGGCCGTGGACGCGGCTCAGCATCGCCCACATGCTGGAGATGAGCGCGGACCGTATCGACACAGATAAGGGCAACGATGAGGCGAAGAGCATCTATCTGGCGGTGCTCCAGGAAGTGCAGCCCGACATCGACCATGCCACCGAACTGAATCGTCCCAGTGGACAACTGGAGAGCGTCTACACCGCGCTGCGCGGCATCAGCGGGACCCCGTTGCGGGACAGCTTTCATCTGGGGCAGACCCTGATCAATGACTACGGACGGCCCTACGAGGGCGGGTTCAACAACTACTCCGGTTTCAGCGCGCGCGGCGAGGCCGGCCGATTCACGCTTTACTTCCGCGGCGAATTCCAGCATGCGCCCAGCGCCACCGGCTATACATCGGCACTTGCGACGTATCTGTCGCAGAACGTCGACGGCATTCCCATCGCCACCAATCCTGTGCAGGACACGATTCCGCAGGGACCGATCGCATCCGCCAGCAATGGCCGTATTCTCGAAGCCAATCTCTCGTACCACCTGCTCGGACACGAGATTTCCTTTGGCAAGAGCGACCACTGGCTGGGCCCCGACCAGGGCGCAGCCATGCTGTGGAGCACCAACGCCGAAGATATCTACGACTTCCAGGTCGACCGCGTCGAGCCCCTGCGCATCCCCGGACTCTCGAAGGTGACCGGACCATTTCGCTACGACTTTTTTGTGGGCAGCCTGAAAGGGCACACCGATCCGAACGACCCATGGGTCCACATGGAAAAGGTCAGCTTCAAGCCCTACCGCGACCTCGAGTTCGGATTCAGCCGGCTGGTGGTATGGGGCGGCAAGGGCCATGAACCGATCACGCTGCATACGTTTCTCAAGAGCTTCTTCAGTTTCCAGAACGTTACAGCGGCGGAGAAGTTTTCGCGCACCGATCCCGGAGCCCGTTTTGGCAACTTCGACTTCGACTGGCGCCTCCCCCATTTGCAGAAGTGGGTCACGCTCTACTCAGATTCTTTCGTGCATGACGACGTCAGCCCCATCAGCGCACCGCGCCGCTCCGGACTGCATCCTGGAATCTATCTTGCGCAGTTTCCCTATCTGCATCAGCTCGACCTCCGCCTTGAAGGGGCCAGCACCGAACCCGCCAGCCACAGCGGACCCACGCCCAACTCCGAGATCAATCAGGGCCATTTCCTGTACACGGAGGTAGTGCAGATCCAGGGTCCGACCAACAAAGGGTTCCTGGCGGATTGGGTGGGCCGCCAGGGTAAGGGTGGCCAGGCGTGGCTGACGTATCACCTTTCGGCGAATGAGAACATCCAGTTCATGTATCGCAAGGCGAAGGCCTCGGCCCAGTTCATCCCCGGCGGCACCACGCAGAACGACTTTGCCGGTTCCGTTGTGAAGCGCATCGGCCACGATATTGAGGTGAAGGGTTTCGTGCAGTACGAGTCCTGGAAGGCACCCATTTACAAGACCGGATCGCAGAGCGACACGACCGCCGCTGCGCAGATCACGTGGTATCCGAAGCAGAAGGACTAACGGCTCATTTGCAAATGCGCTAGCTGCGCAGGCGAGCGAGCAGGTCCTGAGGATGGACCGGCTTCGCCAGGATTTCGAATTCGTGCCCCTGTACCCGCACCCGGTCCAGCAGATCGGCGGTGGCCGCCTGGCCCGAGAACAAAAGGATCTTGCAGCCGGGCAGCATGGCACGGATTTGAATCGCAGCATCGATACCGTTCAGGTCGGTCATGATGACGTCGCTGATCAGCATGTCGGGTTTCAGAATCTGAGCCATTTCGACGGCTTTTTCCCCGCTGTACACTGCGGTTGCGTCGAATCCGGCCTGGTTAAGAATGATCGCAAGGGTGTCGGCGATCACGCGCTCATCATCTGCGACAAGCACTTTGGGTTTCGCCTGTTGTTCGGACATTCGTCTCTTACCGCTTCCTTGTCGTCCAAAGAATAGGAAATTGGGAACTGCAGAATCGCCGAGCAGACGCCTGGGCGGAGTCGAGCCGGGATAACCTGCAGCTATGATGATACGCTTTCCTCGGGAGATGCCTTCGCATGTGCATCCTTCCTTCTTTGTTCCGGAATCTTAACGGAATCCTGCTGTGGGCAAATTTATGCTGAACGAACCACCCCGATTTCCCGGGAGCTACGGGCCGGATTGCTATGACCGATCCCATCATCCAGGCACGGCAGGTCGAGAAGTACTATGCGCAGTCGCGCGATGCCCGCATCCAGGTGATCTCGGCGACCGATCTGGCTATCTATCCGGGCGAAATCGTCGCTCTGCTCGGCCCATCCGGTTCCGGTAAATCGACGCTGCTTCGTATGCTCTCCGGCTTGTCTCGTCCTTCGGCGGGACAAGTCCTGTGGCACGGTAAGGAACTCGACTCCTCCGAAATCAGTGTCTCGATCGTCTTCCAGAGTTTTGCGCTTTTTCCGTGGCTCACCGTGCTCGAAAACGTCGATGCACCCCTGAAGGCACGCGGCATGGAGGCGCAGGAACGCCATCGCCGCAGCCTCAGGATCCTCGACACCGTCGGCCTCGACGGCTTTGAAGCGGCGTACCCAAGGGAATTGTCCGGCGGCATGCGGCAACGGGTCGGCTTTGCCCGGGCGCTGGTCGTTGAACCCGAAGTGCTTTTCATGGACGAGCCATTTTCCGCTCTGGATGTGCTCACCGCCGAGAACCTCCGCAGCGAACTTCTCGAGTTGTGGCAGAAGAAGACCATCCCGACGAAGTCTATCTTCCTGGTCACGCATAACATCGAAGAGGCCGTCCTGCTGGCCGACCGCATCATCGTGCTGGGGCGCAATCCCGGCCATGTTCGCACCGACTTCAAGGTGCAGCTGGCCCAGCCCCGCGATCGCAAGGTCCAGGCCTTCACTGCGCTGGTGGACTACATCTATAAGGTTCTTACCCGTCCGGATGTCGTGCCCACCGAAGTCCCCGTACTCGCCGACGGGCGCCGCATCCGCGACCAGCGTCAGATGCGCTACGAGATGCTGCCGCACGCGCGCCCCGGAGGCATCGCCGGCCTGCTCGAGTTAATCATCGATTTTGGCGGCCGGACCGACATCTATCGCCTCGCCGACGAGCTGGCCTTCGAAATCGACGACCTCTTCCCCATCGTGGAAGCCGCGCAACTGCTGGGCTTTCTGAAGGTCGAGGAAGGAGACGCGGCCATCACGCCGGAAGGCCGCGAATATGCCGAGTCGGAGATTCTCAAGCAGAAGGAACTTTTCCGGAAAGCGGCCCTCGACCACGTCCTGCTGCTGCGCCAGATCAGCCGCGCTCTCGCCAATAAGAGCGATCACTCGGTATCGGAAGAATTCTTCCTCGACATGCTCGACGAGCAGTTCAGCGAAGAGGAATGCTCGCGCCAGCTCGAGACCGCCATCAACTGGGGCCGTTATGCCGAGCTCTTCGACTGGGACGATGCCCGCCGCCGCTTCACCCTGCACGTGCACGAAGGCGAGGAGCCGACCGCACATTCCGAAGGCGGAGTCGAACCGGAGGAGCAGGAGAAGGCGGGATGAAGCCGCGTCTCACGCTCTCACGCGCCTTCGTGATCGAGCGGAGCTGGCCCTTTTTCATCGATGTGGGTGTGGCCGCGGGTCTGCTGGCCGGCTTCTACGCCATCCTGTGGATCGCGAAATTCTGGTTCAGCTCGGCAATTCCGGAAGTGGAGATCCATCGCTCGCCCATCCACCTGCCGCTTTACGCCTTCTATTCGCTGGTGCGCATCTTCGTCGCGTATGGGCTGAGCCTGCTCTTCGCGATCGGCTACGGCTACACCGCTGCCTATAACAAGCGCCTCGAAGCGCTCATGATTGCGACGCTGGACATCCTGCAGTCCATCCCGGTGCTGAGCTTCCTCCCGGGTGTGATGCTGGCCATGATGTCGCTCTTCCCTTCGCGCCAGATGGGGATCGAACTCGGCGCCATCCTGCTGATCTTCACCGGCGAAGTCTGGAACATGGCCTTCAGCTTCTATACCTCGCTCAAAAGCATTCCCCGCGAGTTGATGGAGGCTACACAGATCAACCGCTTCTCGCGGTGGCAGCGCCTCTTTCAGCTGGAGCTGCCCTTCGGCGCCATCGGCCTTGTCTGGAACTCCATTGTCTCGGTGGCGAACGGGTGGTTCTTCCTCATGGTCTGCGAGATGTTTCCTATCGGCAGCCGTGATTTCCGCCTCCCGGGACTCGGCTCCTATCTCCAGACGGCGGCTGCTCACGGCGACTTCGCAGCGCTGACCTGGGGCCTCACCACCATGGTGCTCATCATCGTGATCACCGACCAGCTGCTGTGGCGGCCGCTGATCGCCTGGTCGGACAAGTTCAAATTTGAAAACGTGGAAAGCAGCAGCCGCGTCACCTCGCCGGTGCTCGATGCCCTGCGTAACTCCAGCGTCCTGGGCATCATCAATCGCCACACCTTCCGCCCCATGGCGGAGCGCTTCTACACGGATCTTGCGGCCCGCCGCAGAAACCGCCCGCCCCGGCCTGCGCCGGGCGAGACGAAGAAGACTTCCATTGCCATTTACGTTGTCGTGGCAGCCGGACTCGCGATCGTCATCGGCTACGCGGCCTTCCACGCGGCGCTGCTGCTGCGGGGTATCCACGGCCACGAATTCCTCCGGCTGGGCGTCGGCGCCGCGCTCACCCTGACCCGCGTCAGTGCTGCCCTGCTCATTGGTTCCCTGTGGACCATTCCCGTCGGCGTCGCGATCGGTTTCAACCCGCGCCTCTCGCACATCGCGCAGCCGATCGCGCAGATCGCCGCTTCATTCCCGGCCACGGCACTCTTTCCGCTCATCCTCGTCGCTCTCGCACGCATCGACATCGGCCTCGGCATTGGCTCCGTCGCGCTCATGCTGCTCGCGGCGCAGTGGTACATCCTCTTCAATGTGATCGCCGGCGCGCAGGCCATTCCGTCCGAGCTGCGCGAAGTCTCGCGCCTCTTCCGTTTCCGGGACTGGCAGCGCTGGACCACCGTGATCCTGCCTGGCATCTTCCCGTTCCTCATCACCGGACTGATCACTGCATCCGGCGGCGCGTGGAACGCCTCTATCGTCGCGGAGTATTTTGAGCTGAAGGGCCGCACTCTCGCCACCCTCGGCCTCGGCGCACAGATCAGCCAGGCCAGCAACGATGCGAATTATCCCGTGCTGCTGGCGGCCACGATGATCATGGCGCTGATGGTAGTCACCATCAATCGACTCGTGTGGCGACCGCTGTACCACCTCGCCGAGACCAAATACCGGCTGGAGTAGCCGCGCTCTGCCTGTTTCACGCCAGCGTCCGCAAACTTTTCCGCAGACGATCGGGCTCGTTCTCTCCCAACATGGCTTCTATCTCCGCGTGCATCCGTTCCCAGACCGGAGTCGCTTCGGTGAGCAACTTCCTGCCCTGGGCTGTTAAACGCAGGAGCCGGCCGCGTCGATCGTCTGGATCCACTTGCACCTTCACCAGTCCGCGCCGCTCCAGTGGCTTCAGTGCTGCCGTCAAAGTGGTCCGGTCCATCGCGAGCAATTCGGCAACCGGGGCCATGCCGGGGGGCTGGGGGCGGTTCAGCGACATCAGCAGTGAGAACTGGCCGTTGGTCAGGCCCACGGGACGCAAAGCCTCGTCGAAGCGCCGCGCCAGCGCGCGCGCCGCCCTCTGCACGTGCAGACACAGGCAGCAGTCGCGCACGCGCAGCGTTGTCGCAAAGGAAACCGGTTCAGGCCTTGACATACATCCTGCTAAGTTGATATCAACATATCTCGGGCTCGTCAAGAGCGGTTCGAGGTAAGCTCGCAGGATAGCTCCCCGGCCCATTCGTCACAGCAACCTTGACAGAAGGAAACCTAATGGTTACGTTTATCCGTAACTGAAGGGTTTCCATTAGCAAGCCCCAGGCCCAGTCAGTCCCCAGACGGAGAAACATCATGTCCTTCTTTCGCGATTTAAGAATCGCTGTCCGCTCCCTCTCCCGCGTGCCCTCCCTCTGGATCACTGTGGCCCTCACCCTGGCTCTGGGCATCGGCGCCAACGCGGCCATCTTCTCGGTGGTCCGCGCGGTCCTGCTGCGCCCGCTCGCCAACCGCGACGAAGCCCGCCTGCTGTACATCCGCCAGAGCGCCCCCGGCCTGCACGAAGAGAACACCACCTTCTCCATCCCTGAGATCGACGACCTCGGCAAGCATCTGAAGTCCATCTCCGAGCTCGGCACATTCTCTGAAATCGACTTCACGCTGCACGGCCTGGGCACCCCTCGAGCCATCCCCGCCGGCGTGGTCGACGGCCACTACTTCGACGTCATGGGCCTGCGTCCGATCCTCGGCCGCCTTCTTGGTCCGTCCGATGATGGGCCCAGCGCGGCCGGCGCGGTCGTCCTCACCTATAAGTTCTGGACGCAGTCCCTCCACTCCGACCCGACCGTTCTGGGCAAAACGATCCGCCTCGACTCCTTTGCCGGATCGCGCACTGCGACCATCGTCGGCGTCCTCGAGCCCGCTGTTCCCTACCCTGTCGCCACCGAGATCATTGCCAACGTCGTCACCAGCCCGCACCACCTCTCGGCCACGATGGTCACCGGCCGCGAGCACCGCATGACGGAACTCTTCGGACGTCTGGCTCCCGGAGCCACGCTCGACGAGGCCCGGGCCGAACTCCGCACCGACTACTCCGCGATGCTGCAGACGCACCCGGAGATTTACAAGCGCGACGACGCGTTCACCATTTCCGTCCGCCGCATGCACGATCAGATCAATTCGCGCGCCAACACCATCCTGTGGGTGTTGTTCGCGGCTTCCGCTCTGCTGTTCGTCATCGCATCTTCGAACGTGGCCAACCTCGTCCTCGCGCGCACTCTCCGTCGCGAATCCGAGCTCGCTGTCCGATCGGCTCTTGGCGCGAGCACCGCGGCACTCCGCCGCTCGCTTCTCGCCGAAAGCCTTGTCCTGTGCGGATCGGGGGTGGCCGGCGCGCTCGCCATCGCAGCGCCGATGGTTTATATCCTCGGCAAATACGCGGCGCGCTTCTCCGTCCGTGCCGACGACCTGCACCTCGACTCCAGCCTCGTCTGGTTCGGCGTCGTCCTCGCGCTGGTCGCCTCTGTCTTCCTCGCCTACATCCCGCGCCTGCCTTCGACGAAGGCTTCACCCGCGTCCGGCCTCACCGTCGGAGGAACGCGCAGTTCCACCGGCTCCAGCCGGAGGCTCCGCATTTTTGCCGTCACGCAGATCACCGCGTCGTTCCTGCTCCTCGCGGGCGCCGGCCTGCTGCTGCGCACGCTCTACGATCTGGAATCCACACGGCCGCCGTTTGACACATCGCGCGTGCTCGCTATCAACCTGCCGCCGGTGACCTACGGCCGCACCCCGCAACAGCAACAGGACTTCAACCACGAGGTGGTGCGCCGCGTCTCCGCACTGCCGGGCGTGCAAAGCGTGGCCACGGGCTTCAGCGTTCCGTGGCGTGACTCGCAGGGCCTCAGCATCAGCTTTGCCTTCGCCGTCCAGGGCGCCACGCGCAAGAACGGCGACGGAGATCTGCACGCTAAATTCCGCTCCGTTTCGCCGGGATTCTTCTCTACCCTTGGCATTCCCTTCGTCGAAGGCCGCGACTTCCGCGACACCGATAAGAACGGAACCGACCGCGTCGTTATCATCAGCAAGAGCGTCGCCGATAAACTTTTCCCCGGACAGGAAGCCATCGGCCGCACCATGCGCTGGACCGATGGCGTGATGAAGTTCATCGGCATCGGCTATGACACGCGCCGCATCGTCGGCGTCGTCCCTGACTTCGACGACGAGAACATCATCCCCAATCCGTCGATGACCATCTACCAGCCCGTCGATCAGGAAGGGTGGGGTGGCCGCCTCTTCGTCCGCACGGAAGCCGGTCCCTATCCGCTCGTGCCTGCCATCGTGAAAACGGTTCAGGGCATCTCATCGGATCAGCCCGTCGAGCGCGCCGCAACCCTGGAGGACATTCGCGCCGAAGTCCTCTCTCCCGATAGACTCAACGCCGTCGTCTTCGGGGGATTTGCCGCCGTGGCTCTGCTGATCTCCGTGGTTGGCGTTGCCGGCGTGCTGGCCTTTAACGTGAGCGGACGCACGCGCGAATTCGGCATCCGCATGGCGCTGGGCGCGGAGCCGCGCCACATCCTTACGGATGTGCTCCGCGAAGGCCTCGTCATCGCCGCGATCGGAGTCGTCACCGGCCTCATCGTCAGCGTGGCTGGGGCGCGCGGCGCCTCCGTGTGGGTGGGACAGATCCATGCGCCCGGGATACTGAGCCTGATCGGCTCCGCGACCGTGATTCTTGCGGCGGCCGCGATCGCCTCCGCGATTCCGGCCGCGCGCGCTGCACGTGTCAATGCCGTCGAGGCGCTGCGCGCCGAGTGAGGGGGAAGGTAGAAGGTAGAAGGGAGAAGGGAGAAGGGAGAAGGTAGAAGGGAGAAGGGAGAAGGGAGAAGGTAGAAGGGAGAAGGGAGAAGGGAGATAGAAGGGAGAAGGTAGGGGGGAGAAGGTAGGGGGGAGAAGCAAAAAGGAACCTTCCTGCTTCTAGCTCCTGCTTCTACCTTTCTGCTTCTACCTTTCTGCTTCTACCTTTCTGCTTCTACCTCCTACTTCTACCTTTCTGCTTCTACCTCCTGCTTCTACCTCCTGCTTCTACCTCCTGCTTCTACCTCCTGCTTCTACCTCCTGCTTCGACCTCCTGCTTCTACCTCCTGCTTCGACCTTTCTGCTTCTACCTTTCTGCTACCTGCTCTTAAACCGTCGCCGCGATCGCGGGATCGGTCCTGCTCTCGCGCTCGCTCTCGGCGTGTCCCGCAATCTGGTACCGGAACGTCGGATCCTGTTCGACCTCAACGATGAGGTTGTACCAACCCGATGTGTCTGCGAGCCCGAAACGCCTGGACACTTCGTGCCCGGCGTCCACATCGAAACTCCATGCCTTTCCGGAGTAAGCATCGGTGAGCTGCACCGTGACCGTTGCGGAGCCCCGGTTCCATCCCCGCAGCGTCATCGAGTCGCCGTCGTCATCGAATGTGGTGCGAAACTCCAGGTTCGCTTTGTCGGAACCGGCAATGCTTCCCCGGAACGAGCGCAGGAATCCGTTTGGTCCGTACACCGAGAGATCGTATCCGGTGAGATTGTTGGTGGAGAGAGGCCACGTATCGGCAATTTCCGCATTGGATCCGACGGTATAGGTCCATGGGCCAAGGCTGCTGTTGCCCGACCTCACCTGCAGAACCGCCGTTTTGCCGCGGTTGGCGAATCGAATCTGGAAGGTTCCGTCGGAGACGTTCGCCTCGCCATGTACGTGCAGATCGTAAGGCACGGGACGCGCAGGCCGCGTTCCCGGCTCCTGCGTGGGCATCATCTGATTCTCCGGAACGGGCGGCACATAGTCCGGATACCGCATGCCCGCTGCGATGCTCGCGCTCGGCGGAGCATACGCGTCAGTGCCGGGGAGCTTTACAATCCGCGCGTTGGGATTGCGGAAATTGAATGCCGAGGTCAGGTCGCCCGCGACGGCACGGCGCCACGGTGTGATATTCGTCTCGATCAGTTCCGGTTTGCGATCCGCGAAGCGAGCTTCGATGAAGCGAATGATCGAAGTGTGATCGAAGACCTCCGAGCACACGTAACCGCCTTTGCTCCACGGGGAGATCACCAGCATCGGCACTCGCACACCCAGGCCGTAGGGCCCCGGCTGATAGGTGGAGTTTCCCGGGAAGATCTCGTTCGTCGTCGGCACCGTCGAAATTCCCTGCGCTCGCGATTGCGGCGGCGTCAGGGGCACCACATGATCAAAGAACCCGTCGTT
Source organism: uncultured Acidobacteriaceae bacterium (assembly GCA_963796895.1). Taxonomy (GTDB): domain Bacteria; phylum Acidobacteriota; class Terriglobia; order Terriglobales; family Acidobacteriaceae; genus Palsa-343. The sequence continues at coordinate 1,935,478 of CAWCNN010000003.1, read as the reverse complement.
CTCATCCCAGGTCAGCAGCAGCACGGTCTTGCGCCACACATCAGGATTCGCTGTCAGCGCGTCGAGAAATTGCGCGGTGTACCGGGCTCCCCAGTTCGCCGGCCAGTTCCCGTGCTCGCAATAAGCTTCCGGGGCCACAATCCAGGAAACCTGGGGAAGCCGGTTCGCTGCAACATCCGCCCGAAACCGATCCACGTAATTGCCCGACACCTTGATGTTCGTACCTGTCCTCGCGCCCTCATACAGTGAACTGCCCGGGGTTGCGTTCTGGTACTGATGGAAGTAGAGCAGCGAATTATCGCCGTAGTTGCCGATGTATGGGTCGCCGGTCCAGCCCCAGTAGTCCGCCGCGTCGAGGCCGTCTCCAATATCCTGATAGATCTTCCACGAGATGCCCGCCGCGCTGAGCCGCTCCGGATAGGTGCTCCAGCCGTATCCCGCTTCTGCATTGTCGATCACCGGGCCGCCCCCGCTTCCGTCATTGCCCACCCATCCCGTCCACATGTGGTACCGGTTTGGATCCGTCGGACCCAGCAGCGAACAGTGATAGGCATCGCAGATCGTGAATGCATCCGCCAGCGCGTAATGGAAGGGAATGTCCTGTCGGTTCAGGTGGGCCATGCTGGTGGTGCCCTTTTGCGGGACCCACTGGTCATAGGCACCGTTGTTGAATACGCCGTGAGTCGAATCCCAGTCATGCGGAGTATCTTCGACGAACGCCAGGCCGGCATTGGACACATCGGGATGGAAGGGCAGGACATAGCCGCCGGAGCCGTCGGGCTGCTTCCACACCGGATCGCCGTTCGGCAGCGCGACCGCGCGCGGATCGCCAAAACCGCGGACGCCCTGCAGGGTTCCGAAGTAGTGATCGAAGGAGCGATTTTCCTGCATGAGGATGACGATGTGCTCGACATCGGCAAGGCTGCGGGTGCGGTCGTTGGCGGGAATTTCAAGGGCGCGGGCGATGCTGGCGGGAAAGGACGCGCCGAGTGCACCGGAAGCGGCGAGCTTCAGAAAGGAACGGCGATTGGTGGGCATGGAACTGATCTCCTGGGAGAAGCACGATTGGCAGACCAACGGAGCTTAGCCCGCGACTATTGCAGCAGCGTGATTGTTCGGTTGGAATTGTGTGACACACGCCGAGGCAACAGCGTGGCGATCGACACCCGGGAATTCACTCCGGCTTCCGACTCGGGCGTCCCGCGCCCGCTCTGTGAAATCGGACCCCGTCTCTGCTATCGTCTCTCCCACAGCCCCAGCGGCCACCCCACGACAGCGAGACCACGATGCCCTGCAACAAAGAAGAACTCCGCCACGTTCCCCTGTTCGAACTTCTCGACGACGACGAGGCCGCCGTCCTCGCCGCGCAGGTGGAAGTCCGCACCTTCGCCCCGCGCCAGCGCATTTTCAAAGCCGGCGAACCTTCCGATCACGCTTACGTGGTTATGACCGGCAGGGTTCGCGTGTTCACCACCGACGAAGACCATCAGGAAGTCACCGTCGACGAGCCCACCCATGGCGAGGTCTTCGGGTTCGCCTCCATGATGCGCCAGATCGAGCACCAGACCTCCGCCGTGGCTCTCGAAGAATCCACCTGCCTTGAAGTCGGCCGCGACGACATCGCCGCCCTCATTACGCGCCGCCCCATGGCCGGTCTGGACATGCTCACCATGCAGGCGCGCCAGTTTCACGCCTCCCAGCAACTGGTCCGCACCCGCGCCGCCCGCAATCCCAACGAGGTCATCGAAGAACAGGAGACCTTCGGCGAGCGCATCGCCGACTCGGTCGCGCGTTTCGGCGGCTCATGGTCGTTCATCATCCTCTTCGCCATCACCCTCACCGTCTACTCCACTGTCAACGTCCTGCTCAAAGGCCACGCCTGGGACCCTTATCCGTTCATTCTGCTCAACCTGTTTCTGTCGATGCTGGCCGCTATCCAGGCGCCGGTGATCATGATGAGTCAGAACCGCCAGGACACCAGGGACCGCGTTCGCAGTGAACTCGACTTCGAGGTGAACCGCCGCGCCGAGACGGAGATCCAGTCCCTGTCCCGGCGCCTCACTCTCATCACCGACAAACTCGAAGACGTGGAAGACCTTCTGCGCAAACCGGCTACACCCTCGGTCTGAACACTCTCAGGTCCGCCCCCGGGGCCGCTCTGGACACGGGCGTTCCCGTTGACAGAAAATCGGTCAACCCTTGTGGATCCATCCGTTGATGGCGATGACGATCGATGACCAGGCATTGCGAAGAACAAAATCCTTCGTGGAGGGATTGGGATGAGTGTGTCGCCCCAGGAGTTGAAGTTGCGCATCAAGGTTGTGCAGCTGGCGTTGAAGCTGTGCATCAGCAAGGAGCATTATTATTGGGGGGCGCCGGACACCGGCAAGGTGGCGATGAGCCGGGATGACTTTACCCCCAACTCCACCCAACGGCATGTCTTTGCCGCCTCGAACGACGGTTTACATTTCTGCGCCGGCCGCTGCGACAGCGACGATGTAAAGAAACGGCCGCATTTCCTGGGCACCGCGCCCGTGGACGCCTGGATGGCGGTGCCGGACAAGGTCAGCTTTCCCCGTTTCTACATGGACGGAGACACAGTTCATCCGAGCAAGAGCGAATTCGTCTGGGGTGAATCCTGCATGGGCAAGATGCATTTCGACTGCGGGAGCTTCGTGCGCTATTGCTACAGGACCGTATTGGGTTCGAGCCTGGTTCCTCCCGGCATCCAGATGCATGATCTGGCCAAAGCCATTTGGCCCTTGCCCGGTTCGGGCACCGGTCTGGGCAGTGCGGACGTTCTCCCTGCAGATATTGTTTATTCAGGAAAGAGTCATGTGGGCCTTGCGACGGGCAAAGCGGTCTATCTGAAATCCGACAGCAGCGCAGCCGGAATTATCCCGGATGAAACGGTGCATGCCTTCTACGCCAAAGCGGGGATCGTAAAAACAAAGCTTACCGACCCTGACCCGGCCTGGACCGAAGTGCGGCGCTGGCAGAAGTGGTCCTGACTCGGCATAACTCATCGAAGTTGTGAGACGGAGTCGGATATCGTCCGCAACACTCCAGTGAACAGTTGCGGATCGAACTCCTCCTGGCAGCTACTGGCTGCCCTCAGTGCCCGTGCTCCTCAAGGTACTTCTCCACTTCCAGAGCCGCCATGCAGCCGGTGCCCGCCGCCGTAATCGCCTGGCGATACCGGCGATCCTGCACGTCGCCGCACGCATAGACGCCTGGAACCCGCGTAAACACGTAGCTGTGGGTCTTGATGTAGCCGTCCTCATCGAGGTCGAGCTGCCCGGCAAACATCGCGGCATTCGGAATATGCCCGATGCCCAGAAACAGGCCGCTCAGGTTTAGATCCGACTCGATCCCGGTTGTTGTGTCGAGGATACGAACGCCGGTGACTTCCTTCTGCTCGACGCCCAGGACCTCCTGGATCTTCGCGTTGGTCAGGAAGCGGATTTTCGGATGAGCAATCGCCCGATCGAGCATGATCCGGGAGGCGCGGAACTGTTCGCGCCGATGGATCAGCGTCACCTTGCTGGCGAATCGGGTGAGAAAGAGCGCTTCTTCCATCGCGGAGTCGCCGCCACCCACGACGCCGATCTCCTTGCCGGAGAAGAAGAAGCCGTCGCAGGTAGCGCAGGAGCTGACGCCGTGGCCGATCAGCGCCTGCTCCGACGGCAGCCCGAGCCAACGGGCCGAGGCGCCGCTGGCAAGGATTAGTGTGCGCGTGTGAATGGTCTCGTTGCCGAGATTGAGGGCAAAGGGGTGTTTCGTCAGGTCGGCGGTAGCCAGATGGCCGAGGCGGAACTCCGCGCCAAAGCGCGAGGCCTGTTTGCGCATGTTTTCGATCAGCTCCGGGCCCTGGATGCCTTCCGGCCAGCCGGGAAAGTTCTCCACCAGGGTCGTGATCGACAACTGGCCGCCGGGCTCGTGGCCTTCGAGCACCAGCGGATGAAGGTTAGCGCGCGCCGTGTAGATGCCTGCGGTGAGCCCGGCGCAGCCCGAGCCAATGATGACGGTGTCGCGAATATTGTCTGCCATGTGTGTGAACTTTCAAATTGTACCTGCGCCCGGCCCTCGCAGGACGTGAAGCGCAAATCGGGGAACGCGCGGTCCCGGATTGAAACCCCGGCTGCGGGACCGTCCCGAACTGAACTGATGCTGGTTACCGGGTCTGCGATTCTTTCGCCGTCCCACCGCAGGCCATGTGGGAATGGAAATGGAAGCAGCCCGATCGTTCTCGCCGGCTGCTTTCGGAGGCTCGGCTTATGCACCGCGCGGTTCGTTCAGAAAGCTCCGAAGAGCGAACAGATCGAAATTCCGGCAGGCTTGTTCTGCTGGCACTGCTCGTTCTCTTCGCGGTAGCGATCGCGCACGCGGGAGGGCCGCGCTGGGTCGCAGGCTCGAGCTACTTCAATGCATCCGTGAAAGGGCAACCCATCGTTTGGGACAACGGGCAGGTCACCTATTTCACCGATCTCGGCAGTCTGAGCACGCAGGTCAATCAGGCGCAGGCCAACGCGATGGTTGCCACGGCCGCCGCAGTCTGGAGCAGCGTGGGCACGGCGGCGGTATCGATCCAGAGTGGTGGCAGCCTGGGCGAAGATGTCAACGGGACGAACGTCAGCACCGGTACAGGCGGTGTGATCTTGCCCGCCGACATTCAACCGACGGCGACCAGCATTCCGGTGGCAATCGTCTACGACGCCGACGGCTCGGTGATCGACACGATCTACGGCAGCGGAGCGAGCTCGCCGCTGGTTTGCCAGAACAATGGCGTGATGGTCTCGGTCGACAATCTCGCCATCACCGGCAATATCGTCCACGTTCTGATGCTGGTGAACGGCCTCTGCGCGACCTCGACGAATCAGATCGCCAATCTGCAATATCAACTGGTCCGCGGCTTCGGCCGCATCCTCGGCTTGGACTGGTCGCAGACTAACGAGGAGATGTTCGCAACGGGGCAGTTCAGCACGGGAGGCCTGACCGGATGGCCCCTGATGCACCCCATCGAGCGGCTCTGCAATGGGGGAAGCGGTTCGTGTTTCACGAATCCGACCCAGCTTCGCACCGACGACATCGCGGCGCTGAACCGGCTCTATCCGGTGACCGCGTTCAACGTTGGCAATTTTCCGGGCAAGGTCCTTACCGCCTCGGCGACCCTTTCGGTACACGGCACAATTCAGTTCCCCAGCGGCCAGGGCATGCAGGGCGTGAATGTCGTGCTCCAGCCGCTCAGCAACGGCGTGCCCGATCTTCGCTACACGGCCACCGCAGTGAGCGGCGTGTACTTTCAGGGCAACGCCGGAAATCCGATCGAAGGCCTGACCGACGCATCCGGCAATGCGCTGAATCGCTTCGGCAGCGACGATCTGTCGCTCGAAGGCTACTTCGATCTCAGCGGGATTCCTTTGCCGCCGGGTGCAACGTCCGCGCAGTATCAGCTGACCTTTGAAGCGCTGAATCCGCTGTACTCGGGCAATGTATCGGTGGGGCCGTACAGCACTGGCGAGGTCAGCCCATCCGGCACGATGCCCGTCATTCAGCTCGGCACGCTCAGTGCGGGATCGACGACCACGCAGAACGCGATCATCGGCGACGCGGAGTGGGCCAACAGCGGGGCGGATGGCGCCGAAAGCTCACCAGGAAGCGTCCCCGTGACCGGTGAATGGACCGGGCGCATCACCGGGTACGCGCATTCAGCATGGTTTGAATGGTGGGCTCGCGGAGGCCGCGAATTCACCGTCGAAGGTGTCGCACTCGATGAGGATGGAAATCCCACGGAGAACAAGGCGCAGGTCGTGATTGGCGCATGGAACGGAAGCGACGCGGCGGGGACGGGGCCTGTCACGGGAACGGTCCGGCCCTTCAATGGCAATGTGCCTGGTTTGACGACGCTGGCCGTGCTGACGATCGCTGACAGCGAAGTGCGTATTGGTCTGGCCGATCTGCGGGGCGATGGCCGGCCGGATTACGCATACTTTGGACGGATTCTGTACGCCGACAGCGTCGTGCCTGCCCGCCTGCCCGTGAAGGGGGGACAGATGGTGATTCGGGGCATGGGGTTTCGAACGGGAATGAGCGTCACAGTGAACGGCATTGCAGCCCAGGTCAGCAGCGTGACGCCCACAACGATCGTGGCGACGGCGCCGGCTTCCGGGGGCGCGACCGGAACGGCCGTGCTGCAGGTCGAGGATCCGGTGACGCTGGGCATTGCAGCGATCAACAGCGGGGTCAGCTACGACGCCGAACCCGACGATGCGATTTCGATTCTTTCGGCACCGATGGGGCCGGTTCCGATCGGGGTTCCGCAGGCCTTCACGGTTCGAGCGATCGACCTCGACCGCCAGACTGCGTCCGCAGGCGTGACGGTAACCTTCGCGGTCACACAGGGCGCGGCTGCCTTTGGATGCGGCCATAATCCGTGCAGCGTCGTCACGAGCGGAGATGGGACTGCGACGGTTCAGGTTACGGTGACCTCGACGGCACTGGCGCAGGTCACGGCTTCGCTGGCGAACGCGAGCAGCGTTGTCGCCGAATTCACGGGAACAACCCCTCCATCGATCGCCGCTCTGACACCCAATCTGTATGTCGCTCTGGGGGCCACGGTGCAGTGGCCGGTGCAAGCCATGGTGCTCAACGGCGCTGGCGGCGTGGTGGCGGGACAGCCTGTGACGTGGAGTGCGGATTCGGGTATCACCGCTCTGGCTGTCCGGGGCGTCAGCGATGCCGGCGGGCTCGCCGGCAACCAACTCTCTGTCGGGCCGTTCCGCGAGAGCAGCAATGCCGCGGTTCACGCGTGTCTGGCTGGAACCGGCGACTGCGCTACCTTCACGGTGACGCCGGTCCATGCGGAAACGGCTGCGCTGGCGGCGTGGAGCGGGACCTCCCAGTTCATCGCAGCGGGCCAGCCGTTCGCGCCGGTGGTTCTGCGCGTGACCGACTCGTTCGGGCATCCACTCGCCGGGGCGAAGGTGATCTTTGCGGAGATGCTCGTGGGGTGGACCGAGCCTTGCCCGCTCCAGGGCAGTTGCCCTGCAGCGCCAGTTTTGGCGCAGCAGGTGGTCGCGGCGGTTTCGGGGATCGACGGACTCGTGACCCTGAAGCCTCTTTCCGGCAACGGCCTGGCTGGCCGTTTGCTGGCCATGGCAGCCACCGGCAACGTAACGCTGACTTTCGAACTCGCTGCGACCCCCGGCACCGGCGGGGAGGCTGCCTCTCTGGCTCCCGTTCTCAACCGGCTCGGTCCACGCGAGGTGGGAATCTCCCACAATCCGTGGTACCCAGAGTGAGGCCTGGGGCAAGGAATCGTGCACACCTTCCACATCGATCGGGCGTATCCTCCAGCTATGGTGCGGATGACGGTGCTGGCCAGTGGGTCGAAGGGCAACAGCACGATTGTCTCCAGCGCGACGACGCGGATTCTGGTGGACGCCGGCCTGAGTTGCCGGGAGTTGATGAAACGGATGCGGGCGGCCGGCGAGCAGCCCGAGGCACTGGATGCAATCCTGATCACGCACGAGCACCAGGACCACGTGCAGGGAATGGCGGTAACGGCGCGGAAGCTGGGAGTTCCGGTGTTTCTGACCGAGCCGACCCATCGAGCATGGGTGCGGTGGATGACCCCGCAGAAGCGGATCACCTACGCTCAGTGGCTGGAGCAGAGGAAGGCCAGCGCTCAGCGTTCAGCGCTCAGCGCTCAGGAAATGCAAGCAGCAGGGCACGGGAAGCCGGAAGTCGAGGACGACCAGCCCAGCGTGCGTTGTTCGGCGGATGCGGGGGCTGAACCCGACCCGGAGGAGAAGGCTGCGGCTGAGGAGGCGATCGCCGAGGCGCAGAAGGAACCGCAGAAGGATCCGACAGTATTGCCGGCGGTCGAGTATTTCCGGGCGGGGAGCGGGTTCAGGATCGGGGACATCGCGATTACGCCGTTTACGATCCCCCACGATGCCGCTGATCCGGTTGGGTTTGTTTTCGAAGCCGACGGTGTCCGCATCGCCATTGCGACCGACCTGGGCTACATGTCATCTAACGTGTCAGTGCAGTTAAGAGGCTGCGACGTGCTGATGCTCGAATCGAATCATGATGTGGACATGCTTCGGGATGGTCCGTATCCATGGTCGGTGAAGCAGCGCGTGATGTCGCGGGTTGGTCATCTTTCGAATGACGCCGCGGCGGAATATCTGGCGAAGGGTTACGACGGGGGCGCAGCGTACGTGGTGCTGGCGCACTTGTCGGAGAACAATAATCTGCCGGAGCTGGCACGAATCAGCGCGGAACGAGCGCTGCGGGACCGGATGAGCCTGCTGGCAAACCACTTGCTGCTGGCGGAGCAGGATCGGCCGCTGGAGGCCATTGTTCTGTAACGGACGGGTTTATAATCTAATTGAGCCGCCCCTTCGTTGGATTCTCACCTCAGGGCTGTCGGCCGGGCGTAGACGAGGTGAGGGGAAAATGAGGACCTGAAACGATGAGTCACTGCACCGATTCGGTCGTTGGGGACATATTATCGAGCTGGCGCTACGACATTTCGGGGATTTCTCCTGAGATGCGCGTCGATTACGAAGAACACCTGGCGACGTGTGCCTTTTGCCGGTCGCGGCAGAGGCTGCACCGCACCATCGATGTAGCGCTGATCTCCCTGAGCACACTGTGCATCGTCGCGTTTCTGCTGGCGCTGGCGGTGATCCATCATGTCGAACCGCTGCGAACGGCGGCCGTGGTGATGCATCTGGAGCATGGGATGGTAGTGCTGACGCTGCAGGCGGCCGCCATCGTCGGGCTGCTGGCCTCGCTGGCGGCGTGGATTCTGGTGGCGATTGCGACGCCGGCGCCGGTGTATCTGACGGGCGTGGCGATCGAGCAGGCGCGGGTGCTGCAGGACCGGATCCCGGAGGAACTGCGGACGCGGCTGCGGGCATAGAGCAGTCAGGATTGGAATCAGGAACGTCCCGGATGGTGGGACGTTTGGGTTGATGCGGAGGGACCCGATTCGGGTCCCTTTTGCATTTCCTGGGGGGCACTGACAGCGGCGAGCGGGAGGGTGATTGTTGTCACATCCCGTTTCGGGAGGTTCTGCGACGATGTCGTTGTTCTGATATTGCGTGGTGAAGGGGCCAGCCATGGTGATCCCGATCAATGTCATTCATTACGGTGTTGCGCAGGATAGCGCGGCGGGTTGGCAGACCGGATTCGCCGATTACCTCCCCGCGGGGGAGACGCAGCAGGACACAGGGAGCCTGGCGCCGGCGCGTGGCATGATGTGCGGAGTGCTGCTGAGCGGGGCGATGTGGGTCGGGTTGGTGGTGGCAGCGCGTGCGGTACTCTCGCTGGCGCGATAATCCGAAGGCGGAGTGAAGATACGGGCGCCGGTTCGGTGCCTTTTGCTCTGGATTTCGGACCGAGTGAGACCGGGGAAGCGCCAGAGACGTTTGCTATACTTGCAGAGGTCGTCGGGTGAGCGCAGTGTGCAGCGGTGGTGCTCCCTGAACGGCTCCTATCCGTGCTGGATCCCTCCGGCGGCCAGGTAGCTCAGTGGTAGAGCGCGGCCCTGAAAAGGCCGGCGTCGGCGGTTCGATCCCGTCCCTGGCCACCATTTAGAAGCAATGACTTCGGATTATCGATCCGAAGGCTTTCACCAGCCTGTTTCAACGCATGGCGGCCGAACGTCTCGGCGCCGGTTCGCTTCTACTCACAGGCCGTGCGGCCGAGTGCATCTGTTAAAAACAGATTTGGCCTGAGATCAACCTTTTGCGACCTGGTTGTCTCTCCAGACAAGCCAGACATGTGCCTTGACTCCGTTCATTGAAACCCTATGCCTGAAATCCTGAAATGGCCGGTTCTGTTTCTGGTCGCTCTGATCGCGTCGACGCTGGCTGCCGTCACTGGTTTCGGCGGCGCCGCGGTGCTGCTGCCGGTGCTGGTTGCCGTGTTCGGTATGCGTGCCGCTGTGCCGATCCTGACCGTCGCGCAGCTGATCGGGAATGGAAGCCGTGTCTGGTTCAACCGTCGCGAACTCAACTTGCGGGTGGTCGCATGGTTTGCAGTCGGAGGCGTACCGATGGCATTGCTGGGCGGCTACCTATTTGCGTCCGCGCCGCTTGCCGGGCTCACTCGCCTGCTCGGGGGCTTTCTGCTGCTGGTCGTTCTGTGGCGTCATCTTCGGCCTCATCTTTCGCGGCCATTTCCGGCGCCGGTGTTCGCGGCAATCGGCGGCGGATCAAGCTTCCTGTCGGCTCTGCTGGGGAGCGTGGGACCGATCATGGCGCCCTTCTTTCTTGCGTATGGCCTGGTCAAGGGCGCGTACATCGGAACTGAGGCACTGTCCACGGTGGTGATGCATATAACCAAGCTGATCGCGTACGGTCAGGCCGCAGTGCTCACCCGGACGGATATCCTCAGTGGCCTGGCACTGGGCCCAGTCATGATATTCGGATCGTTTCTCGGCAAGCGCATCGTGGATCGTCTTCCGGAAAGGGTCTTTGTCGCGATCATTGAGCTGGTGCTGATCGTCGCCGGAGTCCTGTTCCTGATCCGCGGCTGACGACAAGCCCCGGGATTCCATGGGTGTCAGACAGGACCTTCCGGGCGCTGGAGTTTGCCTTCAGATTTTCAGGAAGATGCGCCGATGCCAGAGCGGCCAGGTAACGAGCCAGCAGACGGCCGCGAACGCAATGGAGTAGAGCAGTGAGCCGGCTCCGGGCGGCTGGATGTAGCGGAAGGGGGTGTAGATCCAGGTCCCCAGCAGTTCAGGTCCGTGCACGTGCAAATTCCCCAGCGTGGAAGAGAGCAATTCGGAGAGCATGTAGGCAAAGATGGCATTGGTGCCGAACACGATCCAGGGCTGCGTGAAGGGTCGACGCCACTGTTTCACGTCAATGCACCAGTAGAGGAAGCCGAGGAGGAGCAGCGAACAGCCGGCGGCGAAGAGGACGTAGGAACTGGTCCAGAGTTTCTTATTGATCGGGAAAGTGACATTCCATAACTCGCCGAGTGCAATGAGTACTACGGCGGCAGCAAGGAAACCAGCGGCGATCTGCTGACGCGAGCGTTCCGTGCGCATCCACAGGCCGGCGAGCATACCAAGCAGCGTGGTAGCGATGGCGGGGAAGGTGCTGAGCAGGCCTTCGGGATCGCGCACCCCTTCATAAAGGCGCCCCGGGAGCAGTTTGCGATCGAGCCAGGCGACCCAGTTGCGGTCATGATCAAGCAGTGGAATCTGATGGGTGGGGACACCGAAGCCGGGAACGGGAACGTAGCGCATCAGAATCCAGTAGCCAACGAGCAAAACGATAATGGCGACGACTTTGCTCGCGGCGTCACGGCGCCACAAATAAAAGAGGCCGGTGACAAGGTAGCAGAGGGCAATTCTCTGCAGAACGCCGTAGATGCGCAGGGTATGCAGGGGGAAATGAGGGTATCCGTTCACCACAAGGCCGAGCGCAAACAGGATGACTGCGCGCCGGAAGATGCTGATGGCGATGCTGGTTCTGGAGTCTCCCCGCTCCAGCCGCTTTGCGAAAGAAAGAACGATGGAAGCGCCCACGATAAAGAGAAAGGTGGGGAAGACCAGGTCGGTGGGAGTCCAGCCATTCCACGCTGAATGACTGAAAGGATGCCAGGCGGCGGCTCCGTTGTTGTTGACCATGATCATGAAGGCGATGGTGATGCCGCGCGCGATATCGAGGGAAAGGACGCGCGCCGTAGCGGTGGCTTTTGGTGCAGTTTGCGCGATGGCTGCCATCGACTCTCCCTCCGGATGGGTTGAATCCGCGGTCCGGCGAATTGCGGAAACGATCGAGAACTGGGTTTGCCCGGGGCCAACAGGTTCCGCAGAGCATGGTAACCCATCGCCGGCAGGCAGCGTGGACCTCTCCATGGAACAAGGCGGTGCATTCGTTGTCCGACACAGCCAGACGAGCGGAGGCGGCACGGCAGCAACACACAACATCACAACAAAGAGGCCGGTCGAAATAATGGCCTCTCTTTCGGCTGCCTGCGCATCACGAAGGTTTTCCAGTCCCGGGCTGAAGGAGTCCTCCAGCCTTTTCTTCTTTGGAGAGAAGCTATTTCTTTTGGAGGAACATGATGTCCGCATCGCCTCTGCACCCACGCACGGATGTGCTGGTCTGGCCCGAAAACGCTCAACCCGTCCGCACTCCCGGTGGCCTCTCCAGCCGGTATGGGGATATGGCGAAGCTACGCGAGGAGTTGATGAATGCGATCGAGGGAGAGGTCCGTTTCGATCGCGCGAGCATCGGGCTGTACGCAACGGACTCCTCGAACTTCCGCGAGATCCCGCTTGGCGTGGTGATTCCTAAAACCACTGAAGACGTGGTGGCGGCACACCGCGTGTGTAGTCGCTACGGTGCGCCGATCGTGAATCGCGGCTGCGGGACCAGCCTTTCCGGCGAGACGGTGAACTTCGCCGTCGTGATCGACCACTCGAAGTATCTGAACCATATCGGCGAGGCGGATACAAAACATCGCATGGTTACGGTGCAACCGGGGGCGATTAACGAGCAGGTCAACAAGAAAACGGGGAAGCACAACCTGATTTTCGGACCGGATCCGTCTACGCATGCGTACTGCACAATCGGCGGGAACATCGGGAACAATTCGTGCGGGATCCACTCTGTGCAGGCGCAGATTTACGGTCCGGGGCCGCGAACCTCGGACAATCTGTATGCGATGGACGTGGTGCTGTATGGAGGCGAGCGTTTCCGTATCGGGGTGAATGAGGAACAGGATCTCGAGCGCATCATCCGGGGAGGCGGTCGCAAGGGGGAGATTTACCGCCAACTGCGCGATTTGCGCGATCGCTACGCGCCGCTCATCCGCGAGCGCTTCCAGCCGGTCGAGCGGCTGCCGCGCCGTGTTTCCGGCTACAACCTGGACGAACTGCTGCCGGAACGAGGATTCAATGTGGCGCGAGCGCTGGTGGGAACGGAAGGGACGTGTGCAACTGCGCTGGAAGCGACCCTGATCCTCACACCCGCGCTGCTGGAACGTGTGACGGTGGTTGTGCAATATGAATCGCTTGAAGGCGCCAGCGAACACCTCGAGGAGATTCTCGGGTGGAAGCCGATCGGTCTGGAAGCGATCGACCAGGAACTGTTCGAAGACGAGATTCTGCAGCACATGGATGAGGAGGCGTTGAAGGATCTGCCTCGCCCGGGGATCGGGGCGTGGCTGCTGGTGCAGTTCGGAGCGGACAGCCGGCAGGAATCGGAGGATACGGGCAGGCGCTTCTGTGAGTGGCTGACTCACAAAAAGCATTACGCAGAGGATCGAGTGAAGCTGTTTCGCAGCCGTCAGGAAGGCGGAACCAGCGATCTGATCTGGAAGCTGCGCGAGGGGGGTCTCGGCGCAACAGCCTTCCCTCCCAACGATCGAGATCACTGGCCCGGATGGGAAGATTCAGCGGTGCCTCCGGGTAAGGTGGCTCCGTATGTTCGCGATCTTAAAAATCTTTACAAGAAGTACGGATATCGGGGCGCGATGTACGGGCACTTTGGTCAGGGCTGCATTCATTCCCGAATTTCCTTCGATTTGCGGAGTGCCAACGGTATTCGCGACTACCGCAGGTTTCTGAATGAGGCCGCCGATCTGGTGGTTTCCTATGGCGGGTCTCTCTCCGGCGAGCACGGCGACGGACAACAGCGCGCCGAGTTCCTCGTTAAGCAATACGGGCCTGAACTCATGCAGGCCATGCGCGAGTTCAAGCGCATCTGGGATCCCGAATGGAAGATGAATCCGGGAAAAGTGGTTGATCCGTATCCAGTGGACAGCTATCTCAAGCTGGGAACCGGATACAACCCCCCTGCGGTGAAGACGAAGTTTGCCTATCAGGAGGATGGCGGCAGCTTCGCACATGCCACGGTGCGCTGCGTGGGTGTGGGCAAATGCCGCAATCCGGAAGCGGTGGATGTGATGTGTCCGAGCTTCCTCGTCACCCGGGAGGAGAAGCACAGCACGCGCGGCCGGGCCCGGCTGCTGTTCGAGATGCTCGAGGGCGACGTCATCCCCGACGGATGGCAGAGCAGAGAAGTCTACGATGCTCTCGATCTGTGCCTGGCCTGCAAAGGCTGCACGAATGACTGTCCGGTTCATGTGGATATGCCGACTTATAAGTCGGAATTTCTCTATCACCACCACAAGAGCGTGCGGCGGAACCGCAAACGCCACATGTACGCCTTTGGTTTCATCGACCAGTTTGCGCGCGTTGCGGCGCTGAATCCGGGGTTAGTGAATTTTGTCACGCAAACGCCGGGTCTGGCAGGCATCGCAAAGTTGGTGGCGGGAATGGATCAGCGTCGGCGCGTTCCCGAGTTTGCTCCCATCACTCTGCAGAGCTGGTTTCGGCAGCGTGGAGGCACGAAAAACAAGACCGGCCCCGCTGTACTGCTGTGGCCGGACACCTTCAACAACCACTTTCACACCGGTGTCGGTGTCGCAGCAGTGGAATCTCTGGAGGCATCCGGCTTCCGCGTACTTATGCCACGGGGGCATGTGTGCTGCGGACGTCCTTTATACGACTACGGATTTCTCGATATCGCACAACTGTATCTGCGACGCACTCTGGATGTGCTGCGCGATGAAATTCGTAAAGGCACTCCGATGGTCGGCATGGAGCCAAGTTGCGTTGCGGTATTTCGCGACGAGTTACCGAAGATGCTGCCCCATGACGAAGACGCGAAGCGGCTTCAAAAGGCCATCTGTCACTGGGCCGATTTCTTCGAGAAGCAAGGTGTGCCGATGCCGAAGCTCGACGCGAAAGCGGTGGTATGGGGACATTGCCACCACAAGGCAACCGGGGGAATGAAGCCCGAGCTGAAACTACTGAAGCAGGAAATGGGCCTCGATGCGGAGGAGGCCAGCGGCGGTTGTTGCGGACTTGCCGGCTCGTGGGGATTCGAAGAGGGAAAGTATGAAATGTCCATGCAATGCGGCGAGATCGGCTGGCTGCCCGCTGCACGCAGGGCTGCGCCCTCGACCTTCATCATCGCCGACGGGTTCTCCTGTAAGACCCAACTCCGGGAATCCGGAATCGGCCGGGAAGCGCTGCACGTGGCTGAGGTGATGAACATCGCCAGAAAACGCTCCGGCGAATTTCGAGACGAGGTCTACCCGGAGAAAATGCGGGAACCCAAACCCCGGGCCCCCCGGTTTCTTCGTGTCGCGCGAATCGTCGCAACCCTTGGCGTTGCGGCTGCCGGGCTCTCTGCGGCCGCATGGGGAAGCCGGAAGCTGATCGGCCACAAGTGAATCGTTGTCCGGACTTCCCTTCCACGAGAAAGGGCGGCCTCGCAACGGCGGCTATTTCCCTCCCGGCAGTTCGACATGTCCGCCGAACTGGAACCTCATTGCGGAAAGCAGTTTGTCCTGGTAGTCGGCTTCGCCGCGCGAACTGAACCGCTGATACAGTGCCGCGGAAAGCACCGGTGTTGGCACTCCCTCGTCAATGGCGGCTTTGATGGTCCAGCGTCCTTCGCCGGAGTCGGAGACACGGCCGGCGAATTTGGTCAGCGCAGGATCTTCGACGAGCGCCGTCGCCGTAAGGTCCAGCAGCCAGGAGGCGATCACGCTCCCGCGCCTCCACACTTCCGCGATGTCGCGCAGGTTGAGGTCGTACTGATACTGCTCCGGGTCGCGCAGGGGCGTGGTTTCCGCATTCACCGCGGATTTCTGCTTGCCGATGTTGGCATCGCGCAGGACGCCGAGACCCTCGGCGTAGGCCGCCATCACCCCGTATTCGATCCCGTTGTGAACCATCTTGACAAAATGTCCGGCACCGTTCGGACCGCAGTGCAGATAGCCCATCTCCGCTGTGCCGCCGATTTTCTCGCGCCCCGGTGTGCGCGCGATGTCGCCAACACCGGGCGCCAGTTGACGCAGGATCGGATCGAGACGCTGGACCACATCGGCTTCGCCGCCGATCATCATGCAGTACCCGCGCTCCAGCCCCCAGACTCCTCCGCTGGTCCCCACGTCGACATAGTGAATGCTCTTCGCGGCGAGTTCCTTCGCGCGGCGTATGTCATCGACGTAATACGAATTTCCCCCGTCAATGATGGTGTCGCCGGATTCGAGATGCGGAAGCAGTTCCGCGATGGTCTGATCCACGACCGCAGCCGGAACCATCAGCCAAATCGAACGTGGAGTTTTCAGCTTGCGCGCGAAGTCGGCGAAATCCGAGGCGCCAATCGCCTTCTCGCCCACGAGTTCTTCGACTGCTTTCGGCGACAGATCGAAGACCACGCATTCCTGGCCACCCTTCATCAGGCGCCGAACCATGTTCGCGCCCATTCTTCCTAACCCGACCATTCCCAACTGCATATCGCGAATCCTCTCCTGAACCTGCACCTCCATTGTCCCGCAAACACGTCATGCAGCACACGCGTGCCTGACGGAGAACCATTTTATTCGGCGACCTGCTTATCCAAAGCAAAGCGGCGCAATCCCGGAGATTCCGCCGCTTTGAAGGGCACCGCGGTTCAGTCCCCTGCTACCAGCACGGGCCGTTCCTCCTCCGCACCTGCCGCCACTCCGGCATCTGGCTTTCGATACGAATGCCCGGTGAGCAATCCGATGACGAACAGGCCAAGGATCGCCGCGCCTGCGGCGAAAAGCACATCGCCTGGTACCCGCATCCAGCGCAGGAACTGCATCGACGGGGTCTGCAGGAAATCAGCCGAGCGCGCGTACCACGTGCCCTGCTGGATGGATGCAAGAGCCTGCAGGAGGCCGACAGGTAACATGCTCAGCACGACCATGAAGACCAGACCCAGATTCAGCATCCAGAACGCCAGTTGGAGCGGGCGCTCTCTCCACTGCCGACCAGGACGGATGGCGCGCATGCAGAAGAGGGTAAGACCCAGCCCCAGCATTCCGTACACGCCGAACAGTGCGGTGTGGCCGTGGACAGGAGTAAGGTTCAGGCCCTGCATGTAATAGAGTGCGACCGGCGGATTAATGAGAAAACCGAAGAGCCCGGCGCCGACCAGATTCCAGAAAGCAACGGCCACAAAGAAGTAGATAGGCCACTTATAGTTTGCGACCCAGGGTGCATGGCTGTTGCCGCGCGCCAGACGGATGTTCTCCCACGCCTCGTACCCGACCAGGGTCAGGGGCACAACTTCGAGCGCGCTGAAGACTGCGCCGAGAGCGATCACCGCCGGGGTCGATCCCGCAAAGTACAGGTGGTGGAAGGTTCCGATGATTCCTCCGGAGAGGAAGATGGTGGTTGAGAAGAGGACGGCGCGGGTCGCAGAGCGGATTTCCAGGAGATTGAGCTGCGTGAAGAGGAAGGCGATCACGACGGTGGCAAAAACTTCGAAGAAGCCCTCAACCCACAGGTGAACCACCCACCAGCGCCAGTATTCCGCGGTGACGAGTTGCGTGCGCTGCCCATACATCAGGCCCGCCGCGTAGAACAAGGGGATCGCGATACTGGAGATCAGGAAAAGAATCATGAGGGGCTGGGTCTCGCTGCGGCGAACCAGGGCCGGCTTCAGCACGCGGACCATGAGGAAGAGCCACAACAGCAGTCCAACGAAGAGCAGGATCTGCCAGAATCGACCGAGGTCGACATACTCGTATCCCTGGCTACCGAACCAGAACCAGAGGTTGCCGAGTTTCTGCTGGATGCCCATCCACTCGCCGGCAAGCGAACCGCCGACCACGAGAACCAATGCGCCGAATAGCAGATTGACGCCCAGGCGCTGGCCCTTTGGCTCGTGTCCGCTGACAGCGGGACCAACGTAGAGGCCGGTGGCGAGCCAGGATGTAGCGATCCAGAAGATAGCAAGCTGCAGGTGCCACGTGCGCGTTACGGCATAGGGCAAGATTCTATCCAACGGGATGCCATAAAAGCCGCCGCCTTCTACGCCGTAGTGCGCGGTCAGGACGCCCATGAGGATCTGCACGCCCCACAGAGCTACCACGACAAAGAAATATTTCATCGTAGCCTTCTGGCTGGGCGTGGCCTCCACGCCGAGAAAGGGATCTTTAGAGGGGAAAGCGGGGTGGAAATCGTTCGGCTCACGCGATGCATACCACCACACCAGCCCACCGATGCCGGCGAGGAGAAAGACGAAGCTGAGGATGCTCCAGAGAATGGCCGAGGGCGCGGGCTGGTTGGCTACGAGGGACTCATGGGGCCAGTTGTTCGTGTAAGTGATGGTGCTGCCCGGACGCTCCGTGTGCGCAGCCCAGGAGGTCCACCAGAAGAAGGCGGCCATCTTCTGCAACTTCACCGGGTCGGTGAGTGCGCCCGCGGGAATGGCGTACTCCCTGCGTCCGGCGCTGAAGACATTGGCGTAGTAAGCAGAAAGCGAGTGAAATGCAGCGGCCTGATCGTCCGTTATCACAATGCGATGGGCCTTGGGATCGTAGGTGTTGGTGCGCATCTGACGCACAAGACGTGCCGGCAGCGCGGCCTGCTGATCCGGGCCGAGGGCGGCGAAGTTGGCCGTTCCATGCTCCTGCGCCCAGCGATCGAGCAGAAACAGGCATTCGCGATGGAGCCAGTCCGCAGTCCAGTCCGGAGCCAGGTAGGCGCCGTGACCCCAGACGGTGCCGATTTCCTGACCGCCGATCGATTGCCAGACGCCCTGGCCGTCGGTGATCGAGGAGCCTGTGAAGAGAAGCTGCCCATCCGCCGTATAGACGTCAGGGAGAGGCGGGGCCTGGCTGATCATCTTGTGACCCACGCCTCCGAGAACGGCGAATGACCCGATAAGAACGATGGCCAGAGCCACCCAATAGCGCTTATATGACATAACTTCTCCTGGTTGGTGCAATGAAACGCTGCAAAACTCACTCACATTGGGAAAGGTAGCCTGGCCTCTTTTCGAATGCAGGGACTTATGTCACAGGCTGGGGAGGCATCTGCTTTTTCATGATGGGTAATGCCGTTTCCGCAAAGATGCTCGGTTCCAGCGCGAACGTGAGCACCAGTTGCAAGGCGAACAGAAGCACTGCGCCGAGTTCGAGGAATCCGGAGTACGGCAGGAGCTTCCAGGCGAAGGGCCACAGGCCCTCGTACGCCAGCGGCTCCATGCTCACGCGCAACGTGCATCCCGCGGCCAGCAGCAGCAAGGCTGCGAACATCAGGCCTTTGCTCCTGATCCCCCGAACGCCGGCGAAGTGGGGAAGGATGCGCGGTCCCACCGTCATCACCATCATGGCTGCGAAACCAACCGTAAGCGCGTGCCGCGAGCCGCCCCAGATACCACCGTGCGTGTCGTCCAGCGCGGCCCACACGCCAAGCAGCGAAGCTGCGATGCTCCAGGCGTAGGCGAGGCGGAGAAACACCGGGAAGCTGCGGTGCAGGCCGATGGTCTTCGCGGGACGGTCTGGCTTCTGGAAGACGCGGATGGCGGCCGCGGCCAGGATTGCCGCAGCGGCCAGAAGCAACGACGCGGCGATCGCCTGTCCCGCCATGCCGGCTACGACTCCGATCACATCGAGTGCGACTGCGACCTGCAGAAGACGCCCGCGGACTGGATCAGCCCCGAGGAAGATGGGCAGCCAGCGTGCCGAGAATCCCCACACCAGCGGAGCCAGAAATCCCCAGCCCAGCAACACGAGATACCGTTGATCGAACGCGTGCGGCAGCGCCGGACCGGCGCCCTCAACCGCCAGACGGATGCTGATGACAAAAGTGATCGCGACGGCCAGAAACAGCCCCGCATTGCTGACCAGCACGGTCTGCATCCACGGCTCGATCGTCGGCCCGGTTCGCGCTGCACCTGGAGAATCCGCAAGCTTGTGCTGCCGCGCCGCATACAGGAACAAAGCAATGGCAGCCAACTCCATTAGCCCGGAAGCCGGCAGGGTCGCACGCCAAAACCACAAGCAGGCGCCAGCCAGCCAGTGGAACGTCAGTCCGGCTGCCCACAGTCCCCAGCAGATCAGAGGCAGACGTCCGCTGTTGGCGCGGGTTCGAGGCTGCGAGTAGAACCCGATGCCCAGCACGAAACTGCCGATCCATCCGAAAACCTGCGAATGGCCGTGCGCCTGAATCCAGGCAGGGGATAGCCCCGCGAGGCCGTGATGCACACTGATGAACAGCAGGTTCGTGAATCCGAGGATCGTCCCCGGCAACACCATAAAAAAGACGCCGGTGACGATCCAGAGTCGAAACAGCAGGCTCTTGCGGCGTTCCCAGGCGAGCCGTGCGCGCTGCTCGGATCCGGCAGTTGCGGGCTCGGTAATCGTTGCGATCAGAGTTGCTGGCATCGTCTCTCTCCGCTTACAGGATCGAGCGTAGAGAAGGACCGTTTGCCGGGCAGTGACTTTAGTCGCGTACCGGTTCCTGGGTTTTACGGATTGTTTTCGAGGATGGCTGTCAGTCCTGGCATGTCACGAACCACAATGCTGCGCGCGTTTACCTGCAACAGGCCTTCAGCTTGCAGTCTCATGAGGTTACGCGAGACCAGTTCCCGCACAGTTCCCAGCTGATGAGCGAGATGCTGGTGCGTCCCCGGCAACTGGAATTCGATTCCCTGCTCGGTGTGGGTGCCATCGGTCTGTGCCAGGCGAACCAGCGCGGACACCAGGCGCTGCCGCACGGTCGCGAACGACAACTCCTCGATAATGCCGACCAGCCTCCGCAGCCGGGCGCCGACAACCGCAAGCATTTTCAGCGCGACCTCAGGATGTTCGAGGCAGAAGCGCCGGAAATCGTCGCGCGAGATGAAGAGGATTTGCGCATCCTCCACGGCGCTTACCGAGGCAGGGTAGGGTCCGCCGTCGAACACCGGCAGCTCGGCCACCGATCCGCCCGGCCCCTCCACTGCGAGCACTTGTTCGCGTCCATTGGGTGAGCTTTTGAAGATTTGCAACTTGCCGCTCGCGATGATGTGCAGGCCGCGGCAGGTGTCGCCCTCGGAGAACAGAAGCTCGCCCTGAGCAAATCGCTTCCGGACGGCGTGCGCCGCCAGCAGACGGAGTTCATCCGGCGAAAGACTCGAGAACAGCGAAACCGCGCCGAGAGAGGAGACCACATTTCCAGGTTCAGTCATCGCGGAGATTCTAGCGGAGATTGCCGTCGAGTGACTTTAGTCGCAGACCAACCGCGATCCACCCCCATAGAGTCGGATCCAGGAGATCCATCATGACCACCGCTGCAACGACGGTTCGCGAAATTGCCCTGGACCAGCCCGCATCCATCCGTATTTTCGAGAAGTTCGGGATCGACTACTGCTGCGGCGGCCGCAAGCCACTGGCGCAGGCTTGCCAGGAGCGCTCTCTCGATCCGGAAACGATCCTCACTGCCCTCGAGAACGCCGCGAATGGTACCAACGACCCAGCGCAGGAATGGACTACAGCCTCGCTGGAGACGCTTTGCGTGCACATCGTCAGAATCCATCACGACTACGTTCGCCGCGAGATCCCGCGCCTGCGGCAGCTGGCACAAAAGGTCGTCGTCCGTCATGGCGACACCCACCCTGAACTCGTCCGCATCCAGCAGCTCGTTCAATCGGCTGGGGAAGATCTCATCCAGCACCTGAGCAAGGAAGAGGCGATTCTGTTTCCTTCCATCGTGAATATGGAGCGCAATCTTGCCAGCTGCGGTCCGCGCTCGCTGGGCTGCTTCGGCTCGGTGCGCAACCCGATTCGCGTGCTGATGGCCGAGCACGATGCGGCCGGCGAAGCACTGGCCGAGATGCGCCGGCTCAGCCACGATTTCACACCACCGGAAGGCACCTGCCCCACCTATCGCGGGTTCTATCATGGCCTGGCAGAGTTCGAACAGGACCTGCACCGCCACGTGCATCTGGAAAACAACATCCTGTTTCCGCGCGCAATCGAGATGGATGAGAGTTGCGTTTAGTTTCGCGATGCTTCTGCGATCACCGTGTGTCGAGTTGAGGCCTTAGTCTGAGCTTGCAGGCTGCTTCGCGGCCGGCAGCGAGCGCGATGAATTCAGTGGGGTGGCGCGTGTCCGCGGCGATGAGCTTTTCGATAGCCAAAACAGACTGGATGCCGCCCCGTGCGCCCGTACCGGTACAGTTGAGCGCCGCGGCGGCGCACGCGAAGTCGAGCGTCTGTGCGAGACACCATTCCTGCAGCAGGCCGTAGATGAAACCGGCGTGAAAAATGTCGCCCGCTCCGGTGGTATCGACAACATCGACCCGGTACGCGGGACGATGACAGAATGCACCGCCAATACAGGCGAGAACGCCCTCATGCCCGAGGGTGGCCGCTGTAAGGTGGCAGCCGAAGCGTTCCTGCACCTGGGCAAGGGCCTCGAAGAGATCGGACTTGCCCGTGAGAAGTGTGGGGATATCGCGGCTGACAATGAGGTAGTCGACCATTTCGATGAGTTGCTCGACGCCCGGGTAGAGTTCGTCGAGATCGGCGATCACGGGGATACCGGCTTCGCGGGCGAAGGTCGCGGCGGCAATGGCAGCGGCGGTGTCGTGTCCGTCGAGATGGAGCGCACGCGCGTCGGAAAACCAGTCGCGGCGGAGCTCGTCGGGATGGAGCGAGAGGCGGTGATCGCGCTTCCACAGGACGGTCCGCTCGCCCGAGTCTTCGACGAGGATAAAAGCCTGCTGGCTGGAGCAAGAGGGCGCAGTGAGGAGGCGAGTCTCGACCCCCGCCTTGCGGAATTCCTCAGCATGGAGCGCAGCGGCATCGTCGTCGCCAAGCTTGCCCACGTACCGTGCGCGAAGGCCCCACGACTGGCAGGCGACCATGGCGGTGGCGACCTGGCCTCCGGGTAAAACGGAGGCCGAACGGACTTCAACTTTGGAACCGGAGTCGGGGTAGTGTGCGACTCGAATCAGCGTGTCGGTAGCGTTCAGGCCGACGCCCACAATGTCCATTGGCACAGGCAATTATCCAGTGTGTCGATCACTATGTTAAAGGAATGTTCAGGACGCTTCGCGGGAAAAGCAAGCTCGAACTACTCGAAGCGAGTTTTCTTCCAGAGCAACCAGCCGGCCGCGGACAAAACGACGAACAGGATGGCGATGAGCACCACGGCGGCGGGCATGTGGAGCGCAACCTGAGGCAGGCGCACGAATCTCGCGAACCATACGAAAACCGCAACGGCACCGAGAAGAATCAGATAATCCAGCCAGGATCGGCGAGAAGCGCCTCCGGGGTTACTGCTCTTTCCTTCCTGGATCTGGAGCGCAGTCTCAAGATCCATGCCGAAGCGGTCGCACTCGCGCCGGATGGCGCGAACTGTAGAGGCGGATTCGGCAGCCGAGACGGTTGCGCCGGAGATGAGCATGGCGCCGACAACCGTAATGGCAGAGGCGCCGAGTGCCATGAGCCGCACGGAGCCATGGGTACTGGCGAGTTCACCGAAGACCAGAACTCCCCAGGCGAATCCCCAGAGCTGGTTGGTATTGGAAAGAGGAATGGCGCGGCTGATGCCGACATACTTGGTTGCGTACTGCTGGAAGAGATCGCCGATGACCCAGCAGAATCCGCCGAGGAGCAGCCAGAAGATGGAGGCATGCATGCCGATGAGCTGGTGGCCGAGCGCAGGCAGACCACCAGGGAGAACCGCGGCGAGGAAAAACATGGTGCCGATTTCGCCGAAAGAAAAGATGGTGACGAACGAGAGAGGGTTGATGCCGCTGAGATAGGCTTTGCGATAGGGAACGTACATGGTGCCCCAAAGCAGGCCGGCTCCGAGGGCCGCGGCGATGCCGGCCCACGCGCGACCCGGAGTGGCGGCCATGTTGTGCACGGAAAGCGCCGAGAGCAGGACGGAGCCCAGCACGATAGCGCCCGCTCCGCATGCAACGCGAAGCCAGCTGCGTCTCGAGGCACCCTTCAGCTCGTGGAACAGTGCCCAACCCCAGAAGATGCCGATGAGCGAGTTGATATTCCAGAGAGGGAAGGCAATGGAAAGGCCAACGTCGCGAATGGCGAAGATGGTGAGTGTGTTGGCTACCGACCAGAGCGCACCGGCAATGATGGCCCACAACATCAGATGGGGGCGTTGACGCAGATCGCTCACCACGGAGTGCGTGCCCTTCGCGGCAACGGGCAGGGTCCAGCGCGCCAGGAAGACCCCCCACACCATACAGAACGAAATTGAAAAAGGGGAAAAGCCGGAGGACGCGAGACGAGCGGGGGCTTCGGCGGCGCCGAGCCAGGCTCCTGCTGCCAGGGCACAAACAATGCCGAGCCCGAATCTGCTGTCCGCAGACAATGTCCTGTCGGATGGAGGAGTCGGCTCCGGGCGGGCGGCGATATCAGGCCTCAATACGCGGCTCCTGGAGCTTTGAGGTGCGGGAGACCGGAGTCATGAATGGCGGCGCAAACGTCATTTGAGGACATCGGGGGGCTCAAGCGCTTCATTGGGGACCGATCAACAGAAAACGGACCCGATGAGTATACTTTGGCTAACGATGAAGTCGCTGCGCGCGGTTTTGACCGATAGCCATTTCTGGGTCCCGCTGGCGGTACTCGCAGCGGGAATCGCGCTGTTGCTGCGATTGGTGTAAGCGGCCCGGGCGGATCGCGATCCCGGACTACATTTGATCCACGATTCAAGGTCTTCGATTCCCAAAGGAAACTCAAACCTTATGCTCCGGACACGCTGCGTCTGTGCCTTTTCAGTCGCTTTGGCCGCCTATTTTGCGATCCCGATCAGTCTTCGAGGAGCGCCCCAGCCCGTTTCGCCCGCTGCAACGCTCACGGCACGGGCATTTGAGGCCGCTCGTAAAGAAGGACCGTTGGCGCTGCGCGCATTCCTCTACGGCATGCCCAAAGGCGGCGACCTGCACGTACACATTACCGGCGCGGTCTATGCAGAGACGTTCATCCGCGAGGCCGGGCAGGACGGGATTTGCGCCAGTCCCGCGCAGATGAAGATGGACGACGGACATCACGCACCAGATTGCCCGGCAGGGGAGGTGCCAGCGAAGAAGGTGGTGGCCGACCAGCATCTGTACGACGAACTAATCGATGCGTTTTCAATGCGGACGTTTGTGCCGGCGGCGGGCGAATCCGGCCACGACCACTTTTTCGACACCTTCGATCGATTTGGCGATGACAAGCGGTTCCTGGGAGAGTGGATTGACGAAATTGCATCGCGGGCGGCAGCGCAAAACGAGCAATATCTGGAGCTGATGGAGACGCCGGGATTCACTGCGGCGAAGGATCTGGGGAACCAGTTCGGCTGGCACGACAATCCCGCGCAGTTGCGGGAAAAGCTGCTGGCCGAGCCCACGTTTCGCGCCAACATCGCGAGCGACCGAGCGGAGCTGGACGAGGCGCTGAAGAAGCGCGATGCGCTCGAACATTGCGGCCAGTCGGACGCGGCGCCGGTCTGCGGGGTGACGGTGCGGTTTTTGTATCAGGTGCTCAGAGGACAACCGCCGCAGCAGGTCTTCGCACAGTCGCTGCTGGGGTTCGAGGTTGCTTCCGCTGATTCCGATGTAGTGGGAATTAACTTTGTAATGCCAGAGGACGGGTATATTTCGATGCGTGATTACGCGTTGCAGATGGGCACGCTCGACTATCTGCACGGGCTATACCCGAAGGTGCACATCACGCTGCATGCGGGCGAGCTGGCAGCGGGCATGGTGCCTCCGGACGGGCTTAAATTTCACATCCGCATGGCCGTCGAGCAGGGACATGCTGAGCGGATCGGGCACGGCGTGGATGTGATGTACGAAGATCGGCCCTGGGAACTGATGAAGGAGATGGCGGACAGACACGTGATGGTGGAGATCAACCTGACCAGCAACGACGTGATTCTGAACGTAAAGGGGGCGGACCATCCGTTCATGCTGTATCGCAACGCGGGTGTTCCGGTGGCGCTTTCGACGGACGATGAAGGGGTGTCCCGCATCGACCTGACTCACGAATATGTGCGCGCGGCGGATACTTATCCACTGAGTTATGCCGACCTGAAACTGATGGTGCGGACGTCGATCGAGCACAGTTTTCTGCCGGGAGCGAGCCTATGGGAGCGCGTGACGCCGGAGAAACTGGAGATGCCGGTAGCGGCCTGCCGGGGACAACTCGGAGCCGAGAAGCCGGCTGGTGCGTGTGCGACGCTGGTGCGCGAGAGCGAGAAGGCACAGCAGGAGTGGCAACTGGAGCGGCGGTTCCACGTATTTGAATCGGGTTTCTGAAGGAGGGCTGAGCAAGTTCCGGCGCGTGCCGGGCGCTCGCACGCGATGAGAATCGTCTTCTCAACTTATGGCACCTTCGGCGACGTGAATCCGCTGATCGCCCTTTCGCTGGAACTGAAGCGGCGCGGTCACACGCCGGTCCTGGCGATTCCGGAGATGTTCCGGCCGAAGGTAGAGCCACTGGGGATCGGGTTTGCACCGGTACGGCCTGAACAGGATCCCAGCGACACGCGGCTCATCGCGATGATCTACGACATCAAGCATGGGACCGAGACGGGCTTGCGGAAATTCCTCTTCCCTTCCCTGCGCGCGAGCTACGAGGATCTGACGGCCGCGGTGGAAGCAGACGGAGGCGCGGATCTGCTGGTAACCGGGGAACTGGCCTACGCCGGACCGATTGTTGCGGAGAAAACCCGCATTCCGTGGGCATCGTATGTGCTGGCGCCGTTTTCGTTCTTCTCGGGATACGATCCGCCGGTGCTGCCGCCGTATCCGACGCTGGCAAAACTGCAGGGAGCCATCCCGCCGCTGGGTCACGTGGTTGCGCGATTCGCACGCTTTGTGACGCGAAAGTGGCCCGAGCCGGTATACGAACTACGGCGTGAACTGGGGCTTGCTCGAGGCAGGGATCCCATTTTCGATGCGAAGCACTCGGAGAGCCTGGCGCTCGCGTTGTATTCGCGTGTGATGGGCGAGCCGCAACCGGACTGGCCGCAGACGGCGAAGATTACGGGCTTTGCATTCTACGATGGCTCAGGGTCCGAAGGCGCGCTGCCACTGGATCTGGCAGCGTTTCTGGAAAATGGGCCTGCGCCCCTGGTTTTCACACTGGGGTCGGCGGCCGTGATGCACGCGGGGGATTTCTACGAGCAGAGCGCGGAGGCTGCGGAGATTCTTGGCCAGCGCGCTGTCCTGTTGATCGGCTCCGACGATCGCAATGTGCCGAAGCGGAAGCTGCCGGAGACGATTTGTGTAGCGCGCTATGCGCCTTATTCGAAGATATTCCCGCGCGCATCGGTGATCATCCATCAGGCGGGAATTGGAACGACGGCGCAGGCGCTGCGCGCGGGACGACCGATGCTGGTGATGCCCTACAGTCACGATCAGCCGGATAACGCGCGACGGGTGCGGCGACTTGGAGTGGCCGAAGTCCTGGGGCGGAAGCAGTACAGGGCGAAGCAGGCCGCGCAGCTGATCGCGCGGTTGCTCTCGGACGAGGGCTATCGGGAGCGCGCAGTTGCAGCGGCGGAGAAAGTGTCTGCCGAGAACGGGGCCGTCACAGCCTGCGATGCGCTCGAAGCGATGGTGCGACGGAAGTAGATTCTCCCTGCAGACAACAGTGCAACGAGATCCTTAGTGACCGTCGGCGGCCCAGACACCGGCTCGAACCGTCTGTCCGTCAAAGTAAAACGTAGAGAGGCCAAGCAG
This sequence comes from uncultured Acidobacteriaceae bacterium, assembly GCA_963796895.1. Lineage (GTDB taxonomy): Bacteria > Acidobacteriota > Terriglobia > Terriglobales > Acidobacteriaceae > Palsa-343. The sequence goes on along the minus strand of CAWCNN010000003.1, from coordinate 1,907,924 downwards.
GTCCGTGCGAAAGGTACGGACGTGCGAGACCTGGAGTTCATCGAGAATTTCGGGACGCGGGTGACCGTAGAAATTGCGCCGTCCCACGGAGATCGCAGCCCAGGAAGGGCGCACGGCGGCAAGAAAGTCCGGGGTGGTGGAGGTGCGGCTCCCATGATGTCCGACTTTGAGGAAGTCTGCGTGGAGGTCGCCATCGGCGATCATCCGCTCCTCGCTGGGTCCCTCGGCATCGCCCTCAAGCAGCGCCGTGGTGTTGCCATAGCGCATCTGCAACACCAGTGAATCATTATTGCCGGGACTCGCCGCAGGATGGTATCCGGGCCCAGGAGCGAGAACGCGAACGCTGACGCCGTCGAAGGAGAACTCGTCACCGGCGGTGTGACGAATCACGCGGGTTGCAACGGCTTGCGCGTCGGCGAGGACAGCATCGTAGGCCGCAGCACGGGGATTGATGCCAATCCAGAGTTCGCGCGGGCGAAAATTGGCAATGACCGCCGGCATGCCACCGATGTGATCGGCGTGGGCATGGGTAATGGCGACGGCATCGAGGCGGCGGATGCCCCTCGACCACAGAACCGGGGACACGACATCCTCGCCGACATCGAAATTTCCGGCGTGAGCATTGGGGTCGTTGCTGTTGGGGCCGCCGGCGCCCACAATGCCTCCCGCATCGATCAGAAGGGTCTTTCCGTGGGGTGTGATGACGAGGAGAGAGTCGCCCTGGCCGACGTCGATGACGGAAATCTGCAGCACATTGGCGCGATGCTGGACTGGACGCGGACCAATCGTTACCGCGATTGCGACCATCAGGACTCCAAGCGCGGATGGAATCGCGTGGCGCTGCCGGCGGATCAGAACCAGGGCCGCAACGAGCAGCAGGATAACGGCCGTCACGGCAACCGTGCCCGGAGCAGGGATGCGCAGATCGCCGAGACGCCTCGCACTAAAAACGTGCACGAGGAAGCTGACTCCATGCAGCAACCAGGCCACGGCCATCGCAGGCAGCGCGGCGAACCTCGGCAGGACCATCACGACGAAGAGCGTGGCAAGCGCCAGCGGTAGCAGGATTCCAAGCAGGGGCACGATTAGAATGTTGACCGGCAGCGCGGCGGTGGTGACGCGATGGAAATAGATAGCCATGGGCAGCGCCATCAGGCACTCGATAGCAAGGGTGGTCGTGAACAACTCGACCATCACAAGGACGATACGGATCACATAGGGAAAGGCTTTGCGCGCCAGCCAGCGGCCGAGCAGCCAGCGCAGGGGATCGGCGAACATGCGAAGCGTGACGCGGAACTGCGCGATCCGCGGAGGCAGAGCGGGATCGAGGGGAAGAAGCCAGAGTTCGCGGGTGGCTCTGAGGTACGGACCGAAGCTGCTGTCGGCCACCGGCACGGCGATACCCGCAACGGCAAGGACCGAGAGCAAGGTCATCTGAAAACCGGAGTCGAGCAGAGCTGCAGGGTTGACAACCAGCATGACCAGCGCAGCAAAGCCGATGGCATTGAGCGGATGCCGTTCGCGCCAGAGGAGCCGGCCACAGAGATAGAGAGCGATCATCCAGAACGCGCGCTGCACTGGCTGGCCGAATCCTGTGAAGACCGCATAGGAGAAGGAGACCGCGACAGTCAACAAGGACGCGGCTATGCGGGGAATCCGAAAACGGCGAACGACCAGGAAAACCAGGCCGGAGAAGATGGCCAGGTGCATCCCGGAAACAACCAGCAGGTGGAAGGATCCGGTACGTTCGAAGCCGACGCGCAGCCGATGGCTGAGCAGGCTGCGATCGCCTGTCAACATGGCCGTCAACATGACCGCATCGTCGTGGGTGAGCCGGAGGGGAGTCGGGAGCCGGCTTTCCTGGGACGGGTCGCCCAGGCGGACGAGGCGCTCGCTGACGGATTGCTGCAGGGAGTGGACGCGACAGGAGAATCCCGGATCTGCATTTGTATCCGTTACTGTTACCTGCTCCGCATGACCGCTGCCGAGTGCGGCAATGCCCTGCTGACGCAGCCAGGCAGACGCATCCCACGCGCCCGGATCGAGGAAGCGCTCCTCGGTATGCAGAGCAAAAGAGCCGGCGACTCCGGATCCGCAGCCAAGGCGGGGAAACGGTGCGTCCGCGGGGGCGTAAAGAGTGAGGCGGAGGCCCTCCGGCGATGGAAGGGGCTGCTCATCGACGGCCGTGACGCGCAGATCGATCTGCTGGCTGTGCTCCCGACGAACTGCGTTGGAGTACGGCGCAAATGACTCGATGAGCCGGATCGGAGCTGCACGGATCACGGTTCCCTCCACAACGTGGGTTGTGGCAATTTTGGCACCGCGGACTGCGGGTGTTGAAGCCGGTGTCGCGAAGGCGATGCGGTCCAGAGGCGTGGATGTGGGCGGTCGCGGTTGACTGGCTGCGCAGAAATAGCCCAGAACGCAGCAAAGAACCGCCGCGGAAATCAAGGCGACGCGCAGGGCATAAACCAGGGCGATAATCGACAGGACAAACAGGAGCGCAAGAGCCGCGAGCAGATGCGCCGGAGGCAGCCAGAGCCGATGCGAGGCTGCATCACCACAGGCGAAGCAGATCGCGACAAGAAGCGCGGGTGTCGTGAAGGTCCGGGGGGTTCGGCGGGCCAGCGCCTTCGTTTGCGTGGGCGCAGAGAGGGCGGGGTGCGGAATGGCGAGGGAGGCGGCCATCGCGAGAGGGCGCCTCGGACGATGAGTTATTCCAGCGAGAGATGCGTGACGGTCTCCAGATGGAACGTCTGCGGGAAGAGATCCAGCAGGTGCATTTTTACGAGGCGATATCCGGATTGTACGAGCGCGGCGAGGTCGCGGCTCAGGGTTGCGGGATCGCATGAAACGTAAGTAATCTTGCGCGCGCGCAGCCTGGAGAGGGCGTCGGTCATCTCGCGGCCAAGCCCGGCGCGCGGGGGATCAACGACGATCAGATCGGGGGCAGGAAGACGCCGGGTTTGAGCCCGGCGTAGAAAGGCAGCGGTATCCGAGGCGACGATGTGGGCCGGGGTTCCACGCAGGTTTTCGCGGAGGTCGCGCGTCGCTGAGGAAGAAGACTCGACAGCGGTGACCTCAGCAAAGGAGTCCGTGAGAGGCAAAGAGAACAGGCCCACGCCGGCGTACAGGTCCCAGGCGCGGGTACCGGATTCACCCTCGGTGACAAGCTGAACGAGGGGATCGATGAGAAAGCGATTGACCTGAAAAAACGAGCCGAGGCTGACCCGGTAGTTGTGTTTGCCGGTGGAATAGAGGAGCGAATCGGATCCGGCTTGAGCGAGAAGACGGCTGACGCGCCGGTCCTTTTCCGCCGCAAAAATGCCGAGCCCCTGCAGTTCGGGCAGGATTTGTCGCAGTGTGCCGAACATTTGCTCGCAGGTTGCCGGGGAGAGGCCGTGCTGGCCGGTCCAGAGAGAGAGCAGCAGCGCCGATTCTGCCGCGTCGGTGAATAGTTCCACTTCGGTTACAAATCGGATGAAGTCGAGACGCGCGGCGTCACGGCTGACGGTCCCGAGGGCACGCTGCAGAACAGGAGCAGCAATGGGACAGGAGTCGATGGGCAGATTCTCGTGCGAGTTACGGATTTTGTAACCGAGAGAGAGCGGATTCCTGCCGACGTGAAGGCGGATGCGATTGCGATAACCGAGAGGATCGGCGGTGACGGGGGTGATCGAGGGTACGTCCGCGACGTGGGCGCGATCGAGAGATTCGCGGAGGATAGCAAGTTTCAGCTCAACCTGGGCGGCATACGCAGCATGCTGATAATGACAGCCGCCGCACTCGCCAAAATATGCGCAGGCGGGCGCAGTTCGGACGGGGCTGACTTCGAGCACGGCCTGCAGCTCGGCGTTGGCGAAACCGCCTTTGTCCTGGGTGATCGCCGCTTCGACCACTTCGCCGGGGAGAGACAGCGGCACGAAGATGGCTTTCCCGTCAGCGCGGGCAAGACCCGATCCGCCGTAAACCGACTTTTCGATGCGCAGCTTCACCTGGAGATCATCTACTCCTGCCTCATATAGAAAAGGCTCAGACGCGGCAGGTTATGTTTTTCCAGCAGCCGCTTATGGAGAAATTGCTGCTCGATCTGACGAATCTGATGCGACTGCATACGGCGACGGTAGGGGGCGAGTTCCTGGGCGCTCTGTTCGCGGAGCGCGGTCAACTCGGCTTCCGGGGCAGTCGCGATGAGAGCGTTGAGGAGCTTCTCCTCGAGGACGATGAGGTTGCGTTCGAGGCCTTCAAGGTTCGGCGCAGTTGATGGAGGAAGCGCGAGAACACGGAGGCGTTCCGCGACTGCGGATGCCGTCTCAGCGGCGAGGCCGCTGAGAGACGCGGCCTGCAGTTCTGCGGCCGCGCGTGTGAGATGGGCGCCAACGCGCTCCCATTCGAGGCCGGCTGTGGCGGAGTCCGATTTCCGCTGCGCAGCTCCGAGTGAGGCTTCGCGCATCTCTTCCGCTGCGGTGATCACCTCCTGCGCACACCAGGCGAGGCCGTTGATGCGGCGCGCGTTGCGGTGCTTCTGGCTTTCGTAGCGATCAAAGGCGGAGTCGATGCCGCGCAGGACGGCCTCGACCGGAATGCCCGCCTCGCGCCAGGTGTCAATGAGAGCCCAATCCAGCGTGGAGAGGAGCAGGATCGATCCGCGGCGCCGCTGGAAGTGCTCTTCGATCTCGGTGAAGTAATTGAAGTAGTTTTCCACGGCGTCACGCGCCGGTAGTTCGCGCCGGCTGAGAGTCGGCATGGCCGCCGCTGCGGGGGCCGCGATTGCGATCGTAAATGAGGCGCAGTCCTTCGAGGGTAAGCCGGTCGTTGACTTCGGAGATGTATTTCGACTCACGCGCGATGAGGTTGGCGAGGCCGCCGGTGGCTACGCACTTCGTCTCCGGGCCGAGTTCGGCAATCATGCGCTCGAGAATGGAGTCGACGAGACCGATATGGCCCCAGAACAATCCGATCTGAAGGTTGTCGACGGTGTTGGTGCCGATAATTTTCGCGGGCCGGCGGATTTCGACTCGAGGTAGGCGCGCGGCGCGATTGAAGAGCGCGTCCGCCGAGATAGCCAGGCCCGGCGCGATGGCGCCGCCGAGGAATTCGCCTTTCTTCGAGACAACGTCGAAATTGGTCGCCGTGCCGAAATCGACGACGATTGCGGGACCGCCGTAGCGATGGAACGCGCCGACGCAGTTGGCAACGCGATCGGCGCCGACCTCGCCGGGATTGTCGGTGAGGATAGGCAGGCCTGTCTTGACGCCGGGCTCGATGAAGAGCGGCTTTTGGCTGAAATAGCGCTCGCAGAACTTGCGGAGAATCCAGTCGATGGGCGGGACGACCGAAGCAATCACGATGCCGCGGATGGCGGAGGTTTCGACGCTTTCGCTTTGCAGGAGGCTGCGCACCAGGATGCCGTACTCGTCAGCGGTTTGCGACTGGCGCGTGCTGATGCGCCAGGTGGCGCGGAGATCGCCGGTATGCCCTTCCGGCGTGAGCGCATAAAGGGCGATCACGGTGTTGGTGTTGTTGACGTTGAGGACGAGGAGCATGGTTCTGATTGTATGCGGTTGGCGCGGGGCTGGAGGTTAGATCGTGGCTTCGCGGACTCCGCCGGAGAGGACGGTGCGCAGGCCCTGCGGCGTGCGGACCTGGAGGAAGCCGCGCGCGTCGAGGCCGTCGGTGACGCCGCTGTACGGATCGCCTTCTTCGACCCGCACGCGCTTGCCGCGAATCCAGGACGAGCGCTGTTCGAGGCGGGTGCGGATGCTTGCCGCAGCTGTAGAAGGGTTAGCAAGCGCGGCCAGCTCGCGATCCAGAGACTGTAACAAGGCGAGGAGCAAATCCTGTCTTGGCCAGTTGCGTCCGGTTTCGAGGAAGAGCGAGGTCGCGATCGCCTGGAGTTCGGGGGGAAACTGCGGCTGGTGGACGTTGATGCCGATGCCGATGACGGCGTGGCGGACGCGCGTGACTTCGGCGTTGAGCTCGGTGAGGATGCCGCAAAACTTGCGCCGGCCGAAGAGCAGGTCGTTGGGCCAGCGGAGGTCGGGCTCGAGCGATGTGACGGAGCCGATGGCGTCATGAACAGCAAGGCCAGCGGCAAGGGAGAGCCAGAGAATATCGGCGGGGGCGATGCGCGGGCGCAGCAGGATGCTGACGTAGAGTCCGGAGCCCGGGGGCGAAGTCCATCCGTGCGCGCCGCGTCCGCGCCCGGCGCTTTGCTGATCGGCGAAGTACACGCTGCCGTCGGGTGCGCCGGTTTCAGCCTGGCGCATGGCGTAGTTATTGGTGGAATCGATCGCGGGAAAGAAGTGCAGGTTGCCGGCGAAAGGCGATCCGGTCAGTGCGGCATTCAGCGCCGGCAGATCGAACGGGTCGTCGGGTGCTGTGTAATTCGAGCTGAGCACAGCGCTAGTAAATCTCCGCTGTGATCCGCATGGAAAGATCGACCGCCGGGGCGGAGTGCGTGAGCGCGCCGACCGAGATGTAATCCGGGCCGGCCAGCGCGTATTTGCGGATGTTCTCCAGGGTGATGCCGCCCGAGGCTTCGATGGGAATTTTGAGGCCGCGTTCGCGAACGAACTCCACGGATTTCTTCACGTCGGCGGGAGTCATGTTGTCGAGCAGCAGCGATTCGGCACCGTGGTCGAGCGCGAGCTCGAGTTCAGTCTGATTACGAACTTCGATGTCGATGGTCTGGCCGGGCTTGCGGCGTTCGATTGCGCGCTCCAGGACTTTGACGATGCCGCCACCGAGGGTGATGTGGTTGTTCTTGATCAGAATTCCGTCGGAGAGGTCGAGGCGGTGATTCTCGCCGCCACCGCAGCGGACCGCGTACTTGTCGAGGATGCGAAGGCCGGGCATGGTTTTGCGCGTGTCGAGGACTTTGACGCCGGTGCCGGCGATTTCATCGACATAACGGCGGGTGAGCGTGGCGATGCCGCTCATGCGCTGCATCAGATTGAGAATGACGCGCTCGCAGGCTAATATGACACGGGCATTGTGACGAATGACGGCGAGAGCCTGGCCTTTACGCACGCGGACGCCGTCGAAGATCTCGGGATGGGAGATGACTTCGTAGCGGCCGCTCGATTTGCCGTCGAGGCGGGCGAAGATGTCGAGGAAGCGCGGGATGGAGCCGAGGCCGGCAATGACGCACTCTTCTTTGGCGATGATGGTGGCGGCTGCGCGCAGCGAGGGTTCGATGGTCAGGGCGGTGGTTACATCGCTGGTGGCCTTATCCTCGGCGAGCGCCTGTTCCAGAATGGCTTCAATGCGGCGGCTCTTCCATTCCATGGCGGCTAACGGAGGTCCTCCAGGGCTTTGCGGGTCTTCTCGATGAGAAGGCTGTTCTCAGCCTGCGTCTTTCGCAGGCCTTCGACGATGTGGGGCGGGGCCTTGTCGAGGAAGGCCGGGTTGCTGAGCTGGCGCTCGGCGGAGGCGAGGGCCTTTTCGAGCTTGGCGAGTTCTTTGGTGAGGCGTTCGCGTTCTGCGGCGACGTCGATGGTCTTTTCGTAGACGACCTGGACGTCGAACTGCGGCGTGGAACGGAAGATGGCTCCCTCGGACATTGCGTTCACCGATTCGATGCCGGAGACCCGCGCGAGGCGCTGAATGATCTCGAGATTTTCGGCGAAGGCGAGCCCATCCTGCTGCGCGCGAATGCGGATCGGGAGCGCAGCTTTCTCTTCGACACCGAGGTCTTTGCGCAGCGCGCGGACCGATACGATGAGTTCCTGGAGCAGAGCGAAGCTGGTTTCGGCAGCGTCATCGCTATGCGCCGCGCCCGCTGGATGGCGAGTCAACGCGATGGACTTCGTTGGGGGTTCACCCTCGTACAGAGCGTGCCAGAGTTCCTCGGTAAGGAAGGGCATGAAGGGCGAGAGCAGGCGCAGGGCCGACTCGAAGACCTGGAGCAGCGTGGTGAGCGCTGACTTCGTTGCGGCTTTGTCCGCAGACTCGCCGAAGTCGAGGCGGAGCTTGACGATCTCCAGATACCAGTCGCAGAAGTCGCCCCAGAAGAACTGATAGACACGGTTGGCGGCTTCATCGAAGCGATAGTCGGCGAGGTCGGAGTTGATCTCGGCAGCGACGGAGTTGAGGCGGGCGACGATCCAGCGAGCATCGAGCGGCGCATTGGGCGCGGCGGCGGGCGCCTGGCCGAGGACCGATGGATCGAGAACAATGCCGGCTTCCTTCGCGCGGTCGATGTTCATGAAGATGAAGCGGGCGGCGTTCCAGATCTTGTTGGCGAAGGCGCGGTAGCCTTCGGTGCGGGCTTCGTTGAAGGCGATGTCTGTGCCGGGCGAGGCCATGGAGGCCAACGTGAAGCGCACGGCATCGGTCCCGTATTTCTCGACGATCTCGACGGGGTTGATGACGTTGCCCTTGGTCTTGGACATCTTCTGGCGGTCGGCATCGCGGACCAGCGCGTGGATGTAGACCTCGCGGAAGGGGACGGATTCGGCCAGAGGGCGCGGGGAGCCGTCGGGCAGGGGCGCGTCGACACTGAAGTAGCAGCCGAGCATGATCATGCGCGCAACCCAGAAGAAGAGGATGTCGAAGCCGGTGACGAGCAGCGACGTTGGGTAGAACGCGTCGAGGTCCGGCGTGGATTTCCCCGACGGCGTGGGCCATCCGAAGACCGAGACGGGCAGCAGGCCGGAGGAGAACCAGGTGTCGAGGACGTCGGTTTCCTGGACGATTTGATCCGAGCCGCAGTGGGCACAGTGGGTCGGGTCCTGGCGGACGACGGTGAGCTGTTTGCACGCCGCGCAGTGCCAGGCGGGGATGCGATGGCCCCACCAGAGCTGGCGCGAGATGCACCAGTCGTAGATGTTGTTCATCCACTCGAGGTAGACCTTCGAGTATTGCTCGGGTGTGATGCGGATGGCCGGGTTATCGCCCTGCGCGGCCTGGCGGGCGGCCTCGGCGAGCGAGAGGCGGCCAGACTTCGGTTCTTTGTTGACCGCGACGAACCACTGCGTGGAGAGGCGCGGCTCGACGACGGTCTTGCAGCGATCGCACTTGCCGATGGCGTTGACGTGGTCGCGGACCGGTCCGAGGAGGCCCAGGGCTTCGAGGTCCTCAAGAACTTTTTTGCGGGCGTCGTAACGGTCGAGGCCGGCGTAGGCGGGACCGGCTGCGGCGCTCATATGCGCGGTCTCGTCCATGACGGAAATGGATTCGAGATGGTGGCGCTGGCCGATGGCGAAGTCGTTGGGGTCGTGCGCAGGCGTGACCTTGACGGCGCCGGTGCCGAAGTCGGACTTGACCCAATCGTCGGGGATAACGGGAATTTCGCGATCGGTGAGCGGCAGCCGCAGCTTTCTACCGATGAGGTGCGTGTAACGCTCGTCGAGCGGATTCACGGCGACCGCGACGTCGCCGAGCATGGTTTCGGGGCGCGTGGTGGCGACGGTGAGGAACTCGCCGGTAGCGCCGATGACCGGGTAGCGAATCTCCCAGAGCTTGCCCTGCTGCTCTTCGTGGGCGACTTCGAGGTCGCTGATGGCGGTCTGGCAGCGCGGGCACCAGTTGACGATGTAGGCGCCGCGATAGATGAGGCCGTCTTCGTAGAGGCGGACGAAGGCTTCTCTGACCGCGATCGAGAGGCGCGCGTCCATGGTGAAGTATTCGCGCGACCAGTCGACGGTGTCGCCGATGCGCTTCATGGAGGAGAGGATCGCGCCGCCATAATGCTGGCGCCATTGCCAGACGCGCTCGATGAAGGCGGTTCGGCCGAGAGCCTGGCGCGAGGTGCCTTCGCCGGTGAGCTGGCGCTCGACGAGCATCTGGGTGGCGATGCCGGCGTGGTCGGTGCCGGGGAGCCAGAGGGTCGTCTCGCCTCTCATGCGATGCCAGCGGACGAGGATGTCGGTCTCGGTATGCTCGAACATGTGCCCCATGTGCAGATGGCCAGTGACATTGGGCGGGGGCAGGAGGACGGTGAAAGGGTTGCGGTCCTCGGCGCGCATCTGCGCGAGCGTGCCAGCATCCGGTGTTTCCACTTCAAAAAGGCGCTCGTCGACCCAGTATTTTGCCCAGCGGTCCTCGATGGCGGCCGGATCGTAGGCCTTGGGGAGCTCGCGACGAGAGGTCTGGGATGCGTCGTTCATGGCCGGGTCGTTTTGGAGGGTGGTACCTGCTGGCTGGGGCATTCCTTTTTCACGATAAACGAATCGGAAATCCGGTGCCGAGCGGGTGGTTCGCTTCTGGACCCCGCAGCCTCCCCAGGGAGAAGGGAGTGGCGAGTCGTTACAAAGGATGATCCTGCGCATTCGGCGCACCTTATCGTTTACCCGCGCGCTGTCGGAGATGATGGACAGGATCGCTCAAGGTCCGGAAGACGTGAAAAAATCGGTCAGGACGGCAAATGAATCCCATGAACCTTGATACCCTGCAGCGTTTTCTTTCGGCCTACCTCCGCATCCATTGGGGGCACCCACCTGCTTTGCGGTGGAAGGACTAACAGGATGCGGAAAGGATTTACGAGAAGACCAAAGGGGGACGAACCCGCGGCGCCAGGCAGGAACTACATAACGCCGAGCGGGCTGCAGCGGCTCAAGGATGAGCATCAATTTCTGCTCACCAGGGATCGCCCCGCCGTGGTGGAGGTGGTGGCGTGGGCTGCCGGCAACGGTGATCGCAGTGAAAACGCCGATTATCAGTACGGCAAACGGCGGCTGCGGCAAATCGACGGGCGGATTCACTTTCTGACGAAGCGAATTGATGCCGCAGAAGTAGTGGACCCGGAAGCTCCGAGGATGGGGCAGGCGAAAACGAGGGCATACTTCGGGGCGACGGTGCGCTATGCCGATGCGGCTGGAGCGGAGCGGACGGTAAGCATCGTAGGCACCGACGAAGTCGATCTCAGCCGCAACCACATCAGCTGGGTGTCGCCTCTGGGGCGCGCCTTAATGAAGTCGGCAGCAGGGGACAGCGTAATTCTCGATGCGCCAGGCAGGACAGAACACCTGACGGTGCTGGAAGTGCGCTATCAGCGCATTGCGGTGGAACCCTTCCGTGAACCACCTGGATCAGAAGAATCGGCAAAGGGGCGGTCTCGCCGGCGTTCACAGGACGAAGGAGAGAAGAAACAGAAGAATGGGTGACGGGCGACGACCATAATCAAGCAACCCCAGAGCGGGTTCTGCGATTAATCGCGGATGGCGTGGTCGGTTTGGATATCGACGCCAGTCCAGGCCTTTTGCTGGGTCCACGGTTGCGGGGGAGCGCTCCAGAATTCGTCGGAGGCGGGCAGTCCGAGGGGCAGCCAGGCGGCGGAGCAGAGATAGAGGCTCCCGGTGGAGATATAGGTTTCGCCGATGGAGGGCTGGTGGCCGGCGAAGCCGATGGTGAGCCAGCCGCGTGAGTCGAAGGTGCCGGGGGCGTCGATCTGGCGGGTCATGACGGCGGTGAGAGCGCAGCGGACCTGGGCGGGGCTGACGTCGTCGGGAAGCTGGCGGCGGAGGGCCATCTCGGCGAGATGGTGGAAGGCGCCGAAGCGATAGGCAAGGGATCGGCCGATGGGGGGGTAGGTGGCGTCGGGGGCGATGAGGCGCTCCTCGATGGCGGCGTAGCGCTGGGCGCGGGCCTGGATGGGCGGGCGCAAGGCAGACCAGCGGCTGGCCTGATCCTGATGGGCATCCCGGACGGCGTCGAGGATGTTGAGGAGCATGGGCTGGATCACGAAGCTGTTGTAGTAGTCCCAGTGGAAGCGGGGGCCGTCGCCATAGAGGCCGTCGCCGACGTACCACTGCTCGAGGTCGCGGAGGGCGGTATCGATGCGGGTCGCGTCCCACTCCTCGCCGATTTTGCAGAAGAACGCCTCGATCATGGCGGAGAAGAGGACCCAGTTGTTCCGGCCGGGCTGGAGTTTGCGGGTTGCCTTGAGGGCAGTGACGAGGTTGGTCCGGGTGGTGCTGTCGAGTCCGGACCAGAGCTGGTGGGGGGCGCGCAGGAGGGCGAGAGCGAGGAAAGCGGCATCGACGAGGGACTGGTGGTTGGTGCCGAAGTTGAGCGCGTCAGGAGACCGGGGGTCGGTACCGTAGCAGAGGGCGAGGCGGGACCAGTCGCGATAGCGGGTGCGCAGTTGCTCTTCTGCGGGGTGAGTGCCGGGGGCGGCTTCGAGCCACGGCGCGAGCCCGGAGAGGAGGCGGCCGACGGCTTCGAGATGGGTGGACTGAGCGCGGTCGCTTGCGTGACCAGGGGCGGCATCGACAGGCATGGTGGCGCGCAGTTTCTGCTGGCTGATGGCTTCGAGCACGGGCTGGGAGACGCGCTCGACGATGGAGATCCACTTTTGGCGATCGTTTGCAGTACGGGGAGCGGGGGCGTCGAAGGCCGTGGCGGATGCAAGCGGTACGGCAGTGAAGGGCGCGGCGGCCAGGAGTGCGCCTTTCAGGAAGGTTCGTCTGGATCGCACGGCTTCCTCCGTGGCTGGTTGCCGAAGGGTGTAGTTTAATCCCTGGTTCTGCACTTTTTTTGACGCAGGCGGGTTTTGGGGCAGGTGTTGAGGCCATGCCCCACTCAAGCCAAAGCCAGGCTTGAAAAGGCCACCCGGCAACAGAAAGGCCGCCCGGAGGCGGCCTTTCTGCTTAATGGGGTCGGCGATCAGAACGGATTCAGCTTATCGAGACCCTTCTTCTTTTTGTGCTTGCTGGAGGACTCGTCCTTCTTGTCGAACGGCGCTTTCTTTTTCTTGTTGGGCTTGCCGCTGGCGTTGGCACCGGTCTGGACCTGGGTGCCGGGCTGCACCTCGTTCACCTGCTGCGGGGTTTCAGCGGGCTTGTCGACGGCGGGGAGCGGCTGATTGGTGGTGGTCGGCCCCCCCTTCACGAGAGGTTCGGCATTGCTGTGTTCGGGGGGCGCTGCTGCGGAGCCATCGGCCGGGGCTTCGCTGGCGGGCGTTGCTCCGTTGTCACTGGGCACTTCGACGGTTACGTTATTGCCGGGGGCGCCTGTGCCGGTGGGCACATCTTCAAAGCCAGCTTTGGTCGCGGGATGCTCGCTGGTCGGCGGGGCTGTACCGGCGTCAATGGCGGCGTTGGCGGTGGGAGCAGCCGGTGAGGGAATGCCGGTGATGGGCTTGCCGGTCATAGCCTCAACATAAGCGGCCTGAGTTTCCTTTACGACCTCGGGAGCCAGCACGGGGGGCGGGCTGTTGAGAGAGGGCTCACCCACGCGGGCTGCGCGGATGACATTCGGACCGCGCCCGAGGATCTGGACGGCGCGGCTGCCGAGGCGGATGTTGACGCGGCTGTCTTCTTCCGCCTGGCTCTCCGCGAGGGCCTGCTGGCTGGGATCGGGAACGGGCCGGCCGAGGGCGATGAGGCGGTCCTTGGCATCCTCGACGTGGGGGGCGAGGGGATAGCGGGAAACGACGCGCGACCAGGCGGCGGCGGCCTGATCATCGTAGTGCTTTACCAGCTCGGCCTTGGCTTTCTCGGGGATCCGGGCGTGCGACATGACCTGCGCTTCCTGAGCATAGGCGTCGCCGATGGTGATGAGGGCCTCGTCGTCCTTGCTGAAGAGGGGATAGGTATCGGCGACGGTCTGGAGGCGGGCGATGGCGGCAGCCCATTGTTCGCGCGAGGCGTAGAACTCACCAATTTCAAACTGGCGCTGGCCGAGAACCTCCTGCACCTCGCGCAGGCGCTGCTTGGCGCGGGGGATGAGGGGCGAGTCAGGGAACTGCTCGAGCATGGTGCGGTATTCCTGCTCGGCGTGGACGGCATTCTGGGGATCGCGGTCGGGCTTCTCCATCTGCTGGAAGTAGATGTCGCCGACCTTCATCTGGGCTTCGGCGGCTTCAGGAGAATTGGGGAAGAAGGTGATGAAGTCCTTGTATTCGGATTCGGCCTGGGTGAGTGCCGCGGAGCCGCCTTCTTTGAACCAGGTATCGCCGACCATGAGCTTGGCGCGCATCTGGTATTCGGAATCGGGATAGGTATTGAGGAGGGTCTGGAGGTCGAGGCGGGCGACGTCGTACTTGCCATGCTTCATGGCATTGAAGGCCTTGTCGAAGAGGACCTTGTCCGGCTGCGCGGATTTGACGTTGCCGAGCGGGTTGACGCTCAGGTCAGCGTTCTTCTTCTTTTTCTTTGCGTGTTCTTTAGCGAAGGCGAACGGGGAAGAGAACGCGATCGCCATGCCCAGACTCACTGCCGCGATACGAATGACCAACCGATTCATAGCACCTCAAAGATGGCAGACGCGCGTGCGTAACGTGCGGCCGGTACGGGATGGTCTGCGATGACCCCGGATCGGCAAAAACTATGCAGCGGCGATGCCGGCGGCGCGCTGGGCCGCATCGAGCAGGCTGCGCGCATCCCGTTCCGCATGGCCGTTGCCGAAAACCGCATTGCCGGCGACCAGCAACTCGGCTCCCGCTTCGACGACGCTGCTCACGGTATCGTGAGCGACGCCGCCATCCACTTCAATCCTATAACTCAGACCCATCTCCCGTCGAAGGTCGGCGAGGCGGCGAATCTTGTTGAGCGAATAGGGGATGAACCGCTGGCCGCCGAAGCCGGGATTGACGCTCATCACGAGCACGTGGTGGACCATGCCGAGGACGGGGATCAGCAGGTCGACTTCGGTGTGCGGGTTGACCACCACGGCGGGCTGCATTTTGTGCTGGGCGATCAGTTCGAGGGACCGATGCAGGTGGCGGCAGGCCTCGTAATGGACGCTGATCCAGTTAGCGCCGGCGTCGGCAAAGGCGGGGATGAACTCGTCGGGATTCTCGATCATCAGGTGGCAGTCGAGAGGCAGTTTTGTGTGCTTGCGGAGGGAGGCGACAATGGGGGGCCCGACGGTGATGTTGGGGACGAAATGGCCGTCCATCACGTCGACGTGGATGACGGTGCCGCCGCCGCGTTCGGCTGCGGCGATTTCGTCGGCCAGGCGCGCGAAGTCGGCGGAAAGGATGGATGGAACCAGCTCGACCACTGAAAAACAGGTTACAGGAGACGGGGGGCAGGGTACAGGGGCAGGCCTTCCGCCGCGGCTCGTCGACGATTTCACCGACTTGTTTCCGGTTCGCTTAGAAGGTAGCTTGTTCGATCCTGAAGGATCAGGCGGCAATGGCCTCCGATTCGGCACGATGGCCGGTGGTGGTCAGCACGATGACGGCTGCAATGATCAGCGCTCCACCGGCCCAGGCGCCGGGGCCGAGATGTTCGCCGAGGACGACCACGCCGAGGATGGAGCCGAGGGCGGGTTCGATGTTGAGAAACACTCCCGCCCTGGATGCCGGAACGCGATGGATGCCCCAGTTCCACAACAGCGTTGCAGCTGATGTGCAGAGGAGGCCACTGGCGGCGACCGCGAACCAGACGTGCCAGCCGAGGCCGCGGACCGGGGGCAGGCCGTCCTGCAGGATCACCCAGGGAAAGAGCATGGCGGCACCGGTGAGCAGGGTCCAGGAGCTGACGGCGAGAGGCGAACGGCCGAGCACCATGAGGCGCTGATTGATGAACACCCAGCCGAGCGCGATCACCAGAGACAGAACGACAAGCAAATCACCGCTCGATGTTGCCGCCACCGATCCTTCCGCGGCCGGCACTGAGCACGATGAGCGCGATGCCGGCGGTTGAGCCGAGGAGGGCGATCCAGCCTTTGAGGTCGAGGCGCTCGTGGGCGAAGATCGTTGCGCCTACGGCGAGGATGACGGGCATGGTGCCGACCATGAGCGCGGCGTGGCTGACGGTGGTCAGCTTCAATCCCTGAAACTGCACCATGAACTGCACCGGGACGCCGAGAAAGGCGCCGATGAGAAGCAGTCTCCACTCACGCGCGGTGAAGCGCGGAGCCTCGACGATAGGCAGCAGGCCGAGGCAGGCGAAGAGGAAGCGATAGAGCACATAGTGGCCGACGCCGAGGCGGGTAAAGGCGATCTTGCCGAAGAAGAATCCCATGCCCCAGCAGCATCCGGCGAGCGCGCAGGCGACATAACCGATGCCACGGCCGAGGTTGTGGCGGCGTGCAGCGGGCGATGCCTGGGAATGATCTTCTCTCAGCGCGGGGGACATTTCTGGTTGGATGATCTATCAGGAATGATGGTCGCACGGATGCGACGAGCCGCAGGTGCGGGCTATGCAGGCGCGGGCACGTCGAGCAGCGCGCGCCAGGCATCGGTGAGAAAGAGCCGGATGGCGGCGATGCCGACGGCGCCGTTCTGGACGCAGGCGGCGGCGTTCTTTTCCGTAACGCCGCCGAGCGCCAGCACGGGCACCGGTTTGGCGAGGTCGACGGCATCACGCAGGGCAGCGAGGCCCTGGCCGCGGCTGGTTCCCTGCTCGGTGACTTTCTCGAAGATGGGCGAGAACAGCAGCAGGGTTGCGCCGGTTGCCTGGCGAATCTCTTCGGGGGAGTGACAGGCGGCGCTGATGACAGGCTCCTGGCCGTTGCGCGCGTAGGCCTGCTGCGCGGCGCGCACTGCGGCTGGTCCGGCGTTGGCGTGGAGGTGGACGCCATCGGCGCCGGCATCGAGGGCGACCTGCGCCGGGCCATTGACGAGGACGCGCGTTCGGCTCTTCGTGGCACGGACCGCATCGACGATGCGGGATGCGAGCAACTGCAGTTCGGAGAGGGGCAGGTCTTTCTCGCGCACCTGGATGGTGTCGACTCCGCCGCGTGCCCATTGCTGCGCGTGGGCCACCAGGGCATCGCGCTGCGCGGCCTCGTCGCCGGGCAAAAGGCGGCGGCTGGTAATGGCGTAGAGCAGCATCAGAATCTCAGTGTAAGGGTGGATTGATACAGGCCGTCATCACAGGAATGTAAGATGAGCACTGGCTGCACCGGAAGGCTTTCCGGCGAGCGGCCATCTTCTGACACATGGCGAAATTCGATCTGCTTGTCATCGGTTCAGGCCCTTCGGGGCAACGTGCGGCGGTCTCTGCCGTAAAGAGAGGCAAGCACGTCGCGCTGGTGGAGATGCGCAGCGTGGTGGGCGGCGTGTGCATCAACACCGGCACCATTCCCAGCAAGACCATGCGCGAGGCGGTGCTGCATCTCTCCGGATACAACTACCGGTCGATCTACGGGATGAATTACCGCGTGAAGGAAAAGATCACGATGGCCGATCTGGCCTTCCGCGTACAGCATGTGATCAAGACCGAAATCGACGTGACCGAAGCGCAGCTTTCACGAAATGGGGTCGAAATCTTCAACGGCGTCGCACGTTTCGAGGACGACCATCATGTACGGGTGGATGGGCCGCGCGGGCACGAACACCTACGAAGCCGATAACGTGATCATTGCCGTGGGAACCAGGCCGGCATCGTCGCCCAAAGTGCCGGTGAACGGCAGAACGATCATCAACAGCGATCAGGTGCTGGATCTGATGGACCTGCCGAAGAGCCTGATTGTGGTGGGCGGCGGCGTGATCGGCGTGGAATACACATGCATGTTTGCGGCGCTGGGCGTGCGGGTGATTCTTATTGAAAAGCGGCCAAAGCTGCTGGAGTTCGCCGACCAGGAGATCATCGAGGCGCTGAGTTATCACCTGCGCGACAGCCGCGTGACCATGCGCCTGGGCGAGGAAGTGGAGAGCGTGGAAGAGCTCGCCGATGGGACGGTGGTGGCGAATCTGGAGAGCAAGAAGAAGATGTCGGGCGACGCGCTGCTGTATGCGGTGGGCCGCCAGGGCAACATCGACGAGCTGAATCTGCAGGCGGCGGGCATCGATGCAGACAATCGCGGGCGCATCCCGGTGGACAAGGATTTTCGGACGAAGGTGCCGCACATCTATGCGGTGGGCGACGTGATCGGCTTCCCTGCTCTGGCTTCGGTTTCGATGGAGCAGGGGCGGATTGCGGCGGCACGCGCGTTCGGCGACGACCACATCATCTCCAACCCGAGTTTTTATCCTTACGGGATTTACACCATCCCGGAGATCTCGTTCATCGGCAAAACCGAAGAGCAGCTGACCGAAGAGGACGTTCCGTATGAGGTAGGGCGTCGCGTACTACCGCGAGATAGCGCGCGGCCAGATTCGCGGGGACACAACGGGACGGCTGAAGCTGGTCTTCCATCGCGAAACGCGCCAGGTGCTGGGCGTCCACATCATCGGCGAGGGCGCGGCCGAGCTGGTGCACATCGGCCAGGCGGTGATGGCGCTGAACGGCACCGTGGATTATTTCATCGACACGGTTTTCAACTATCCCACGCTTGCCGAGTGCTACAAGGCCGCCGCGTTCAATGGCATTAACCGGCTGGCCCGCTTTGAGGGATAGCGGGAGGAGTTATGGCGAAGACGGTTGGCGCGGTGATGACGACGCGGGTGGTGGCGGGACTGATTGAGGGCCACCACCTGCAGGGCGGCCTGAAGGAATTTCCCGAAAACATCGATGAGACGAACGGGCTGATTGAGGTCCCGGCGGAAAGCCTGTTCGACATTCTGTGCGACGCGATCGCGTCCCAGGTGCCGGCGGGCTCGTCGATCGATGCAGCGGGCGTGGCGTTGCCGGGATACGTGCGCCAGGGCACGGTGCTGGATGCGCCGAATCTGCCGCAGATGAAGGGTGCGCAGATCGTCTCCAACATCAGTACGGGACTGAAGAAGCGCGGGATCGACACGCGGGTGAGCCTTTTTAACGACGCGGACGCGGTGGCGGCCGGGATCGCGGCAACGCGGGGGCAGATGGATCGGCAGGTGCGGGTGTGGACCATCGGCAACGGGATCGGTCTGGGGCGCTATCCGAATACCGGCGGCCCGTGGGAGGGCGGGCACTCGGTGGTGACGCTCGACCCGAGGGAAAAATTCTGCGGCTGCGGCGGACGCGGGCATCTGGAAGGCATCATGGGGTATCGCGCGATGCGGCTGCGCTTCCTCGACATGGAGCCTGACGAAGTCTTTGCGGCGGCGAAGAAGGGCGACAAGCGCTGCGCGGAATTTGTGGAGCGCTGGCACTGCGCGCTGGCAGCCGCGACGGCGACACAGATTCACCTGGAAGGTCCGGGGCGGTTTTATTACACCGGGCGGGACATCCAGCGTCTGGAATTACCGCGGCTCAAGGAGCATCTGTGGGAGATGGTGAAGATGAGCCCGCTGCAGAATTACACGGTGGAAGTGCTGCCGGAGGATCACTCGCTGGCGGTGATTGGCGCGGGTGTGGCGGCGGGGCTCGAAAACAAGTGCTGAGCCAGGACCTTGGACTGGCCAACTCGAATTTGTAACGATCTCTGCGGTCTATTCCCCAAAATTGAAGCGTAGCCCGAAGCGCGCCAGCCGCGGCGTGCCCAGAGTGGTGAGGGGCGTTTTGCCGACTTCGATGGCGCGATCGAAGAGGTTCTCTCCCGCGGCGAAGGCTACGATGTGGCGGCCGAAGTTGTGCTCGGCATAGGCGTCGAGGCGGAAGTAGCTGTGCAGCAGGTAGTTGTTGGTGTCGTCGTCGAACTGGCGGCCGCTCATGCGTCCCTGCAAGCTGAGCACTCCGATACCCGCGCGGTTGAAGCGCACCTGAGCGGTTGCCATGTTGCGGGCGACCTGGGGAATCCAGTTCCCCACCAGCTGCGGCTCGGGCGCAAATTTTGTAACCGTCGCGTCGGCAAACTGGTAGCCGCCTTCCACGTTGATCCACGATACTGGCTGCATGGCGTAGTCGAGGGAGACGCCGCGACTCTCAATCTGGCCGAGGTTTTCGCGCTGCAGCAGCGTTTGCGTCGGCGTGGTGCTGAGGGTGAGCGCGGTGATGGGTCGATTCACCTGCGTCCAGAAATAGCTGACGCGCAGGCTGGAACCGTAGCGGCGGATGTCCTGCTGGAAGCCGGTCTCCCAGCCGGTGGCGCGTTCGGAGCGCAGATTGGGATTGGGCTGGGTGACCTGCTGCGCCACCTGGCCGGTGCGGTAGAGCTCGTTCTCGGTCGGGGCGCGATAGGCGCGGAAGCCCGAGGCATTGATGGAGAGCGATGGCGTGATGCGGCGGACGAGGCCGAGGCGGGGATCGAAGACGGTCTCAGAAAACGAAGGCAGCCGTACCGGCGCTGCTGAGCTGGAGAACTGCTGCGCATTGAAGTTCGAAAAGTGGTCGACGCGCGCCGAGCCGATGATCGTCCATTGTGCGGGCGTGAATAAGAGCTCGCCCCACACACCGGTCTGGCGCTGACGAGCCGCGGTGTCGAGGGTTTTGCCGGAGGTCAGGAAATTTTCATCGTCCGCGGCGCGGATGTCGTGCGTATCGGCGCCGGCGAGGACAACCGCGCGCGATCCGAGACCGTGACGCCAGCGGAGTGCGGCTCCGAGTTCATCGGCGGGATCGAAGGCGAAGCGGGTGGGCGTCTCTTTGGCTCGGCCGAGAGCGACGCTGGAGAAGGTCTGGCGGTAGTGCTCGTTGTCGCCGTAAAGGCGCAGCGAGAATCCGCGCCAGTCGGCACCCGCGGCCTCGCGCCACAGGCGGGTAGCGTTCCAGGTGGCGGGGGTTCCGTTGTGGCGCTGCTCGTTGAGGATGTTGCCACGGAGGAAGATGCGGCCTCCGCCGGGCAGGGCGCGCTCGACTTCCGCGAGCCCGTTTTGCGCGTGGACGTTCGACGGCTGATCGATGGGGCCGCGCTGGTCCGGCGCGATGAGCGTGTATCCGTCGGTGGCGACGAGTCCGCCGCTGGCGAGGCCGCTCCAGGGGCCGTGCTTCACGGTGGCGAGCACGCCGTCGTCGAGGGTGCTCTCTGAACCACCGCTGGTGACGATCTGGAGGCCGGTGGTGTCCGGGCGCACGGGGATGATGCTGATGACGCCGCCGATCGCACTCGATCCGTAGAGGTCGGAGGCTCCACCGCGAACTACCTCGACCGACTGAATGGCCAGTTCCGGCAGCTCGCCCCAGTGAATCCATCCGCCAAAGGGATCGTTGAGGGGAATGTCGTCGAGGACGACGAGGGAGCGACTGGCCGCAGTGGAGCCGAGCCCGCGCAATGAAACGCCTTCCGTGGTGGGATTCGCAACAAGCGAACTGGAGCGGCGGAAGAGCTCGAAGCCGGGGACTTCGCGGAGTTTTGCGTCGAGCGAGGGAGTGGCGACTCCTGCAGTTGCTGCATGTCGAGCACGCGGGTGCTGGCCGGACTGTCCGAGGAGCCCAGGGGCGAACGATAGGCGGTGACGGTGACGGTCTCGAGTGGCTGGCGCAGGACGACGCTGAGAGGTTGTCCTGCGGTAATCGTAACGACGGAAGTTACATAATGGGGCGCGGTGACTTCAATCTGCGGTGGTGGATGGGAGAGGGTGAACGAGCCGTCGGGGCCGGAGACGGCGAGGCGGTGGCCGTCGACGTCGGTGATGGCGGCCGAAGGAATGGGATCGCCATGAGCGGTGCGGACGGTACCGGTGACGGTGCCGCGAATCTGAGCGGAGACGGTGGCCGCGAAGGCGAGGACAAAAATGAGCAGGACGCGGCTGGAGTGGCGCATGGGGATCGGAGTTCAGGCCCGGTCTTGAGCCGAGTATATCTTCCGCACTGCTTCGATGCGGTTCGCGCCGTCATCGGGCAAATTCGCGAGGAGATCGGCGATGGTGGCGCTGAGGACCGGATGGCGGAGGCTGGGCGCGATCTCGGCCAACGGGGCGAGCACGAAGCGGCGCACGGCGAGGGCGGGATGGGGCAGGGTCAGCCTGGGAGACTTCACAACGCGGTCGTCGAAAAGAAGGAGGTCGAGGTCCAGGGTGCGCGGGCGGTTGGGCCGATCGCTGCTGCGATCGCGCCCATAGCGGCGCTCGCTAGCGAGGAGGAAGTCGAGGAGGGCTTCGGGATCAAGCGCGGTCGTTAAGGTGACGGCCGCATTGACGAAGGCGGGCTGATCCGCGAAGCCAACGGGCTCGGTGCGGTAGAGCGAGGAGCGCGCCACCAACGTGCCGGCGCCGCCCAGATCCTCCATGGCGGCGAGGACGGTCTGCTCCGGCGTGCCGGCGGGCGAAGGGAGATTCGCCCCCAGAGAGATGGCAGCCAACGGGCTCACATCGCCACACTACACTACCGCGTTTCGCGGGGCGACGGGCCGGATCGCGCTATCCTCAAAAGCGATGAGAATCGGCTTCTTTGGCGGCAGCTTTGACCCGCCGCACCGCGGACATATCGCGCTGGCGCGTCTGGCGATGGAGAATGTGGCGCTGGACCGCGTGCTGTTCGCGCCGGTCGGCGTACAGCCGCTCAAGCGCGACCGGCCGCAAGCCAGCTTTGCGGATCGCCTGGAGATGACGGCGCTGGCGATTGCGGGTGAGCCGGGGATGGAGCTGTCGCAGATCGACGCGCCCCGCAGCGATGGGCGGCCGAATTACACCGTCGACACGGTGCGTGCGCTGGACGAGACGCTCGCGCCGGACGACTCGCTTTTCTGCCTGATGGGCGCCGATTCGTTTCTGAGTATCGGCAAGTGGTATCGCGCGGCGGATCTGCTGGTGGCGTGCGATTTTGTGGTGGCGGCGCGGCCGGGATTCGATCTGGGGCGCATCACGTCGGCACTGCCGGCGAGCATCTCGGTGGCTTCGTGCGACGAGGCGCGCGGGGACAATCTGGTGCTGTGCCTGATCGGGGCCGGTCACCGCGAATCGCGGCTTTATCTGCTGCCGCACCTTCAGGAACCGGCTTCGGCGACCGGGATTCGGCGGTCGCTGCGCCAGGGGGAAGAGCCGCGCTGGGATCTCGATCCGGCCGTCGCCGCGTACATTGCCGAGCATGGGCTGTACCGCGACAGTCGCGCGAGTTGAGCGGGATGCCTGCAAATCCACGGTGATTTGCCGTACCATCGGACGAGAACGCCTGAACCGGAACGCTGAAAAACCCCACGCATGACACTGACTGAAACCCGCAAAATGGTGCTGGCCGCTGTGGCGGCCTGCGATGAGAAGAAAGGCGAAGACACACGGGTTCTGCAACTGGATCCGTCCGACTCCGCTTTTACCGACTTTTTCCTGATCACCAGCACCGCCAACGATCGGCAGTCGCAGGCGATTGCCGATGAGATCGAGCTGCGCATGAAGCGCGAGTTCGCGACGTATCCGAACTCGGTCGAGGGCCGCCGGGCCGGCGAGTGGATCCTGATGGACTACGTCGATTTCGTGGTCCACATTTTTCTGCGCGACCGGCGCACTTTTTACGACATCGAACGGCTGCGGAAGTCGGCGCGCACGATCGATGTGGCAGAGCTGACGGCGGCACTGACGGAGAAGACGCTGGCGGCGCGGAAGAAGGCCCCGGTGAAGCGGGCGGCCGCGGGAGCGGGGAAGAAGGCCGTGGCGAAGAAGGCTCCGGCGAAGACCGCCGCGAAGAAAAGCGCCGCGAAAAGTCTAAAAAAGGCCGCGAAATCTTCGGCAAAGCGCGGAAAATAGGTTCGTGCCGAAGGCATCGTTCACCTTCATCGATCTGTTCGCCGGTATTGGCGGGATGCGGATGGGGTTTGAGGCCGTGGGGGGACGCTGCGTCTTCACCGAGCGAGTGGAACCCGTTTGCGCGCAAGACCTACGAGGCGAATTTCGGGATCCGCGGGACGATCGCCGGCGACATCCGCGAACTCGATGAGGAACAGGTCCCCGATCACGATGTGCTGGTGGCGGGATTTCCGTGCCAGCCGTTTTCGATCGCCGGCGTAAGCAAGAAGAACGCGCTGGGGCGTCCGCACGGTTTCGCTTGTGCCACGCAAGGGACGCTTGTTCTTCGACGTGGCGCGCATCCTGGCCGCGAAACGGCCGAGGGCATTTCTGCTCGAAAACGTCAAGAACCTCGTGAACCACGATGGCGGTCGAACCTTTCGCGTGATTCGGGAGACGCTGCAGGAAGAGCTTGGGTACCGGATTTCCTGGCGCGTGATCGACGCGGCGCATTTCGTGCCCCAGCATCGGGAGCGCATCCTGATCGCCGGTTTTCGTGAGGACAGCGGATTCGATTTTGAGGAATTGCGACTGCCGAGCGGGGCGCCGAAGCTGCGGGCGGTCCTGCATCCTGAAGACGGCAGCGAGCAGCCGGAGGAGCCGTACACGCTGGCCCCGCGCGGGCGCGTGAATCCGAAATATACGCTGACGATCAAGCTGTGGGCGTATCTGCAGGCGTACGCGGCGAAGCATCGCGCTGCGGGAAACGGGTTTGGGTTCGGGCTGGTGGATGGCGATGCGATCGCGCGCACGCTCTCGGCGCGGTATTACAAAGATGGATCGGAGATTCTGGTGAGCCGGGGGCGGGGCGAGAATCCGCGGCGGCTCACACCGCGCGAGTGCGCACGTCTGATGGGTTTTCCCGACAGCTACCGGATTCCCGTGTCCGACACTCAAGCCTACAAGCAGTTCGGGAACAGCGTTGCGGTGCCGGTGATCGCAACCGTGGCGCGCGCGATGAGGCCGTGGATTCTCGGCTCGCCGGAAGTCGCGGAAGGCCCGAGACGAGCGACAGCGGTCACACTTCCCTTCCCGCCGACAGCGGTTCCGATTTCCCGATGACCGACGTGCACACCCGCGAGCAGCGCAGCCACAACATGGCGGCGATCCGCTCGCGCGACACGAAGCCGGAGGTGCGGGTGCGGCGCGCGCTGCACGCGATGGGGTTCCGCTTCCGGCTGCATCGCAGAGATTTGCCGGGGCGGCCGGATATCGTGCTGCCGAAGTTCCGCACGGCGATCTTCGTGCATGGGTGCTTCTGGCACTGTCACCGTTGCAAATATGGATCGGTGGTTCCTGCGACGCGGGCCGAGTTCTGGGCGGCGAAGCGGGGCGGCAACGTTGCGCGGGATCGGCGGAATGCGGCGGCACTGCGGCGTCTGGGCTGGCGTGTGCTGGTGCTCTGGGAGTGCGCAGTACGGAGCGATGATGCAGCGCGGGGGAAGCTGGAGAGGCTCCGGATTGGCGGCTGAGATAGCATCGATTCGAATGAGTGAGTCAAAAAACGAACTGGGCAATCTCCCCACTGAGGCGCGGAATCCGGCCTCGGAGCGCATCGACGAAGTCTCGACCCTGGCGATGCTCGGCGTGATCCATGATGCCGATCAGGAGGCGGTCGCAGCTGTAGGACGTGTGCTGCCGCAGATCGCCGCGGCGGTGGATGCGATCGCGGCGCGCATCGAGGCAGGAGGCCGGCTGTTCTATCTCGGGGCGGGAACTTCGGGGCGGCTGGGGGTGCTCGACGCCTCGGAGTGCCCGCCGACCTACAACACCCCACCCGAGCTGGTGCAGGGGATCATCGCCGGCGGAGACATTGCTTTGCGGCGTTCGATCGAGCGGGCCGAGGATAATCCCGATCTGGGAGCGCGGGACCTTGAAGAGCACGGCTTCGATGCGGGCGATGCGCTGGTGGGCATCGCGGCGAGTGGGCGGACTCCTTATGTGCTCGGTGGCCTGGAGTACGCGCGGGGCATGGGCGCGTTGACCGTTGGGCTGACGTGCGTGCCGGAGTCGCCGGTAGCGCAGGCGGCGGAGATCGCGATTGTGCCGGCGACCGGTCCGGAGGTGGTGACCGGTTCGACGCGCATGAAGGCGGGCACCGCGACCAAGCTGGTGCTCAACATGCTCTCGACCGGGGCGCTGGTGCGGCTCGGCTATGTCTACGGCAACCTGATGGTGAACGTGCAGCCGACCAACACGAAGCTGGCTGACCGAGCGGCGCGGATCATCGCCGCCATTACGGGGCTGGACTCCGAGCAGGCCGCGCAACTGCTGGCGAAAGCCGAAACGGTGAAGACCGCGGTCGTGATGCAGAAGCTGGGCGTGACGCGCACGGAGGCCGAGGCGCGGCTGGCAGCCAGCCACGGACGGCTGAAAGATGTGCTGGGAGCGAAAGCGAGATGAAAGCGACGCAGTTTGAATTCCGCTTCCGGGTCATCATCCTGCTGCTGCTGTTCGTCCTGGGATTCTGCGGCGCCGTGGACCTGGACGCAGTATCAGTATGGTCCGCCGAAGACCACCGCCTGGCTCGCAATCCCGACGCTGCTGGATCGGTGGGGCTGGATGCAGCTGGACCACGCATCGCTCCTCGTGACGTGGCTGGCGATTGTGTTTGCTTTCGCGGGCGCGGCGCTGCGGATGTGGGGGACGGCGTATCTGAGCGCCTCGGTGGTGCACTCGGGCGCGATGCACGGCGACCGGGTGATGGCGTCGGGGCCGTATCGCTATGTGCGGAACCCGCTTTATCTGGGGTCCTACCTGCTGGGGCTGAGTATTGCGATCCTGATGCCGCCGTCGGGGGCCGCGGTGTTTGTTGTGCTGATTGGAGTGTTTTATTTCCGGCTGATCCTGGGCGAGGAGGCCTTTTTGGCCGGACGGTCGGGCGAGGCGTATCTCCAATACAAGCGCCAGGTGCCCCGGCTGCTGCCGCGGTTGGTGCCGAGGATTCCCTCCGGCGCGGCGCACCCGCAATGGCTGGCCAGCCTGCTGGCGGAGGTCTTCCCGGTGGTCTACTCGGTGTGTCTGGCCGTCCTGGCCTGGCGGTATGAACCGTTCGTGCTGATCAAGTGCCTGCTGATCAGCTTCGGGCTGTCGCTGGTGGCGCGGGCGTTGCTGCCTAAGGGACAGGCGGCAGCGGCCTAGCGGCGGGTCGACCGCTCAGGAGGTTTTGCCGGGCGTGCCCACGTCTTCTTCTTCGGGTTCGGCGGTGGCGGTGTGGCCGTGCGTTGCCCAGAGAATGCAGGCGAGAAAAACGACGACAAGCAGCAGGATGAGTCCTATGGTGTTGGGGGTTCCGGCCATGCGCGTGACTCCAGTAAGGAGAGAGAGTCAGCGGGACCGGGATTCGTTGTCCGCGGGGACAAAGAAAGCCCCGGGAGAGTCTGGAGCCTGAGGCAGCGTCAGCCGGGCCGCTCAGCGGTCCTTGGCCACCACGGACAGATCCTCGTTATCGGCATTCGAGGGATGACCGTGGGTCGCCCAGAGAATGCAGACGGCAAAGATCAAAGGCAGCATCAGGACCACGAAAATCGTGCTGGGAGTTACATCCATACCCTTCTCCCGGGGCTATTGTGCGCGCTTTTCCGGGGGTGGAGCCATCTTTCGATGGTATGCACATCTCGCAGGTAACTTTTGCCGCCACCGCGGCGTCTTAGCGAGCACAAGCACGTCCTTTTGCAGTCTGGGATGGGAGAACTCCGATGAAGACCCCTTCCGCACGGCTCTTTCCGGTTCTGGTGTCCGCCTTGTTGTCTGCCTCCCTCGCAACCCCGGCCCTGGCTCAGGATGTCGGCCTCGGCGCTGGCCCCCGCAGCGGAAGTGTGTTCCTCGAGTTTTCCGCCGCCCGCACCGGCGAGGGGGCGGGCTGGGTCTGGGGAGGGAGCGCCGGGGGCTATCTGCAGGGGCGTGTGCTGGGATTCGTGGCGCGCGCGACCGCTCTGCCGGGCAACGGCGACATTCATGTGTATGACGCGGTGATCGGACCGCGGCTGGCGACGAACCTGCCCTTTGTGCGGCTGTGGCTGGAAGCTGGGGGCGGCGTTGGCTACACGGGCGGCTACTACAACTCCTCCAGTTCGACGACCTCAGACCTGGGGAGCGGCGTGGCAGGCCGATGCGGGAGTATCGCACCACATTCTGCCCCGGGTTGACTGGCGCATTCTCGAGGTCGGCTACGCGCACATCTACACGGGATCGGGCGTTTCGCCGGTGATGGCCAGTACCGGGCTGAGCCTGCACCTCTGGTAGTGAGGGGAGGCGGCGGTTAGTTCCCTGCCGCTATCGCGGCGAAGGCTTTGCGGGCCGCGTCGAGGGTCTGCTGGATGTCTGCTTCGCTATGGGCGGTGCTCATGAAAGCGGCTTCGAACTGTGAAGGCGGAAGCCAGATGCCGGCTTCCATCATGGCGCGATGGAAGGCGGCGAAGCGCTTCGTATCGGAGCGGGCGGCCTGCTCGTAGTTCGCGACCGGAGCAGCGGTGAAGAACCAGGTCCACATGGATCCGACGCTGATTGAGCGCAGAGAGGAATGCATGCGCGCCTCGGTGCGGCGTTCGCTACGCCGTCCGCCAGCGCCGCACTCAGTCTTTCCAGCTTCGGATAGACCTCCGCTCGATGCTCCTGCAGATAGCCGAGGGTAGCGATGCCCGCGGCCATGGCCAGCGGATTGCCGCTGAGCGTGCCGGCCTGGTAGACGGGACCGAGGGGCGCGAGCTGGTCCATGCAGACCGCGCTTTGCCGCCGAAGACGCCGACCGGCAGTCCGCCGCCGACGATCTTGCCGAGGGTGATCAGGTCGGGATCGAGGCGATACAGTTCGCAGGCGCCGCCCAGCAGCTACGCGGAAGCCGGTCATGACCTCGTCGATGATCAGCAGGGCGCCGTGCTTTGTAGTGAGGTCGCGCAGGCCGGCCAGGTAGCCCGGTGTCCGGAGGAATGCAGCCGGCATTGCCGACGACGGGCTCGACGATGATGGCGGCGATTTCTCCGGGATGGGCGGCAAAGGCGGCTTCGACAGCGGCGAGGTCGTTGTAGGGCAGAGCGAGGGTGAGGTGGGCGATCTCTTCGGGGACGCCAGCGGAGCCGGGAATGCCGAGGGTGGCGACACCCGAGCCGGCCTTGACCAGCAGGCCGTCGGCATGGCCGTGGTAGCAGCCTTCAAATTTGACGATGATTTTGCGCCCGGTAGCGGCGCGCGCCAGGCGGATGGCCGACATGGTGGCTTCGGTGCCGGAGCTGACGAAGCGCAGCTTCTCGATGGCGGGATAACAGGCGACGATCTTCTCGGCCAGGTCGGCCTCGGCGGCGGTGGATGCGCCGAAGCTGGCGCTGTTCGCGGCTGCCTTCTGAATGGCTTCGACGACCGGCGGAAAGGCGTGACCGAGGATCATCGGGCCCCAGGAACCAAAGTAGTCAATATAGCGATTGCCATCGGCATCCCACAGATGTGCGCCCTCGCCGCGCGCTACAAAGGGGGGCTCACCTCCGACTGCGCGAAAGGCGCGCACAGGCGAGTTGACGCCGCCGGGAAACAGTTTCTCAGCGCGCTGGCGCAGCGCGGTGGAGCGGGTGAATGGGGCGGGCATAAATCCAGTATATGGGCCCTTCTACACGTGACTGTTTTTCGGCAGATAGCCGATACTGAGACCAAGCAATGAAGAACTTTGCGGTAATTTCCCTGACCTGCGCCAGCCTGATGATGACGAATACGACCGCAAGCCCGGAGGCCGGCGACGCGGGCGCGAGATTCCGCGCACTTGCGGACCAATATTTCTCCGACATGATGTTTCACTACGGGCCGACCAACGCCACGTTCCTCGGATTCCACCAGTACGACATGAAGCTGGAGGATTACAGCCGCGCCGGTGTGGATGCGGAGATCGCGGCGCTGAAGGAATTCGAGTGGAAGTTCGATGACTTCTCCGAGACCGGCCTCGACGAAAGCACGCAGGGCGATCTCGCGATCATGCGCAGCCAGGTGCGCAGCAATCTACTCGAACTGGAGACGATTCGTCCCGTGGGAAAAGAATCCCGACACGTATTCGAGCGGGATCACGAACAGCGCCTTTGTCCTGATGGAGCGCGACTTTGCGCCGGTGGACGAGCGGCTGCGCTCGCTGATTGCGCGCGAGAAGCAGATGCCGGCGGTGTTCGGCGGCTGCGCGGAAGAATCTTGTCGATCCTCCGCGGATTTATACCGAGATTGCGCTTGAGCAGCTGCCGGACATCATCAGTTTCTTTGAGAACGATGTGCCGGAGGCATTCAGGGGCGCGAAAGACCCGGCGGCGAGGGCGGAGTTCCAGAAGACGAACGCGCAGGTGATTGCGGCGCTGGAGAGCTACGAGCGACTGGCTGAAGAGCCGATCTGCTGCCGCGATCCAACGGTGACTTTCGCATCGGCGAGGACACGTTCCGCAAGAAGCTGCTGTACGACGAGATGGTGGATACGCCGCTCGATCGGCTGTTGCAGATCGGCTATGACGATCTGCACCGGAACCAGGCAGCGTTCAAGCGGGTTGCGAAAGAAGTGGATCCCAACAAGACGCCGAAGGAAGTGCTGGCCGAGCTGGCGGCGATCCATCCGGCGCCGGACCATCTGCTGCAGAGTTTTCGCAATACGTTCAGCAGCCTGATCGCCTTCATCAACGCGAAGAAGATCATCACCATCCCGTCGACCGATCGAACCGACGCTGGAGGAGACGCCGCCCTTCATGCGCGCGACCACCCAGGCATCGATGGATACGCCGGGCCCGTTCGAAAAGCACTCGGCCACGGCGTATTTCAACGTGACCTTGCCGGAGAAGGGCTGGCCGGCGGCGCGCGTGAACGAGTACATGGCGGCCTTCAACGAGGGAACTGTCATCAGCACCTCGGTGCATGAGGCGTATCCGGGGCACTACGTGCAGTTCCTGTGGGTGAATCACGGGAACCTGAGCACGGTGCGCAAGCTGACCGGGGCGAACACGAATGTCGAAGGCTGGGCGCACTACTGCGAGCAGATGATGCTGGACGAGGGCTACGACCAGCCCGGAGTGGGCGCGAAAGACGAGCGCGATTCCCGGCTGATCCGTCTGGGCCAGTTGCAGGATGCGCTGCTGCGCGATGCGCGCTTCATCGTGGGCATCCGCCTGCACACCCAGGACATGACGCTGGAGCAGGCCGAGGATTTCTTCGTCAACGAAGGCTACCAGTCGCGGCCGATTGCCGAAGTGGAGACGAAGCGCGGCACGTCGGACCCGACGTATCTGTACTACACGCTGGGCAAGCTGGAGATCATGAAGCTGCGGTCTGACCTTCAGAAGAAAGAGGGCGCGCGCTTCTCGCTGGAGAAATTTCACGACGACTTTATGCGCCAGGGTCCGGCACCCATCAAAATCGTGCGCAAGGCGCTGCTGGGCGACGACTCGCCAACATTGTGAGCAGCGGTCGCATCCTACTGCTTTCTCGCGATAGAATGCCCGGTTTGTGTTAGAGGCCGGTCCGAGGAAGGAATCTAAAGTAGAGAAATGCCCAAACAGACGAAGGTACGCAAGGCAATCTTTCCGGCTGCGGGCTTCGGCACGCGATTTTTGCCGGCCACCAAGTCGATCCCCAAGGAAATGCTGGCGCTGGTCGACAAGCCGATCATCCAGTACGGAGTCGAGGAAGCCCTGGCCGCCGGGTGCGATCAGATCGTGATCGTGACCGGCCGCGGCAAATCGGCCATCGAGGATCACTTCGACGTCAGCTACGAACTGGAATGCACGCTGGAGAAGCGCGGCAAAACCGATCTGCTGGCGGTGAGCCGGCAGGTTTCGCACATGGTGCGGGTGTCGTACGTGCGGCAGAAGGAGGCGCTGGGCCTGGGCCACGCGGTGCTGATGGCGCGCGACCTGGTGGGCGACGAACCCTTCGCGGTGATCCTGCCCGACGATGTGATCGACGCCAAAGTACCGTGCCTGAAACAGATGATGGACGTCTTCGAGAAGACGCAGTCGTCGATTGTCGCGACCCAGGTGGTCGACGGCCCCGCCATCTCCGCCTACGGGGTGCTGGAGGGAAAACCGGTCAACGGCGATCCGCGGCTGTTCGATATTTCCGGGCTGGTGGAGAAGCCGAAGCCGGCGGATGCACCGTCGAAGAACGCCATCATCGGCCGCTACATTCTCACGCCGAAGATTTTCGATCTGCTGGAACACACGCCGCTGGGCGCGGGCGGGGAGTTGCAGTTGACCGATGGGATCAAGGGATTGCTGGAGACGGAAAAGGTCTACGGCTACAGCTTTGAGGGCACGCGTCACGATGCCGGCGACAAGCTCGGCATGCTGAAAGCGACGGTCGAATTCGCTCTGAAGCGCGAGGACCTTGGGCCGGCGTTCAGGAGCTATCTGAAGACCGTCAAGCTGTAACCAGGTGCGGCGCTGGAGAAAGATTTGTTAGGCACTGAAACTTTCTCGGCGGCCGGTTCGTCGACAAAGACAGGGCCGGGAGTGTTGCTTTAAGCTCTGCGTTTCGCTCTGCTGCTGACCCCGGCCTGTTCTATCCCTGCGCTGGTTTCCGCGCTCCCCGAGAAGAATCGATTTGTCGTTCACCGTTCCGACCGGCGTATCGTCAGGAAGTGGTTCGGGTGGCATCCTCTGCAGGCGGGAGGAGCCGCACTGGAGACAGCCCATGAGCGTTACGCAGTTCCGCACCCAGGACGGATCGGCATCCGCGCCGGTCCCGGTGACCTTCCAGACATTGCAGGCAAAGAAGCAGACGGGCAGCCCGATCGCGCGCCCTGACCGCCTATGACTACGCCACCGCGCGTCTGGTGGATGAGGCGGGGATCGATCTGATCCTGGTGGGCGATTCGCTGGCCCAGGTGGTTCTCGGCTACGACAACACGCTGCCGGTCACGGTGGAGGAGATGCTGCACCACACCCGCGCCGTGCGCCGCGCGGTGAAGCGCGCCATTGTTGCCGCCGACATGCCGTGGGGCTCGTATCACCTGACGGTGGACGATGGGGTCCGCAACGCCGTGCGCTTTGTGAAAGAGGCCGGCGCGCAGGCGGTCAAGATCGAAGGCGGCGCGAGTCGCGTGGAACTGGTGGAGCGCGTCACCGTCCGCCGAGATTCCGGTGATCGGCCATCTCGGGCTCACGCCGCAGTCGGTGCATCGCATGGGCGGCTACAAGGTGCAGGGCAAATCGATCCCGGCGATCAACGAGCTTCTGCACGACGCGCATGCTCTGGAATCCGCGGGCGCGATCCTGCTGGTACTGGAAGGCATCCCACGCGAGGTCGCCGCGCGCATCACAGCGGAAGTCGGCATTCCTACCATCGGCATCGGCGCCGGGCCGGAGTGCGACGGGCAGATCCTGGTCTTCCACGACCTGGTGAATCTCAGCTTCTCGCAGCCGGCCAAATTCGTCCGCCAGTACGGCGACGCCGCCGGCCTTTTCCGGGATGCGATCAACGGATACCGGAACGACGTCGAGAGCCGCGCCTTCCCTGCTGACAGCGAGAGCTATCATTTGCCGAAGGATGTCGCATCGGCGTTCGATCGCAGCCCGTTGCGTCACAAGGCCTGACCCATCGCCATGCTGATTGCCAAGACCATTGCCGAAGTGCGCGCGGCGGTTGCGAAGCTGCGAGCGGAAAAGAAGTGCGTTGGCCTGGTGCCGACCATGGGCGCACTCCACGAGGGGCACCTCTCGCTGGTGCGCGCGGCGAAGACCCAATGCAGCGCCGTGGTCGTCACCATCTTCGTGAACCCCACGCAGTTCGGACCGAACGAGGATTTTGCGAAGTATCCTCGCACCTTCGACGCCGATTGCGCTCTGCTGGAGAAGGAGGGCGTCGACGTGCTCTTCGCACCGGACGCGGCGGAGATTTATCCTGCGGGGGCGAGCACGATCGTCGACGTGGCAGGAATCTCCAGCCGCCTGGACGGCCAGTCCCGGCCGGGACATTTCGTGGGCGTGGCGACCGTCGTCGCCAAGCTGTTTAACATCGTGCAACCGGACCACGCCTTCTTCGGACAAAAGGATGCGGCGCAGGTGGCTGTGCTCCGCCGCATGGTCCGCGATCTGCACTTCAACCTGGAGCTGGTAATCTGCCCGATTGTGCGCGAGCCCGACGGTCTCGCGATGAGTTCGCGCAACCGCTATCTCTCGGCGGAGGAGCGCCAGGAGGCGCTGGTGCTGCACCGCGCGCTGCGGCGGGTCCAGGCTGAGATCGAAGCAGGAGTCGTGGATGCGGCGCCCCTCATCGACGCCGGCCTCGGGGTGCTTGCGGATGAGCCGGAGATTCGCGTGGATTACTTCAGCATCGTGGATCCGGAGACACTGGAAGAGGTGTCGGATGTGACGGCGGGGGCGCTGATAGCGGTGGCAGCGGCGGTTGGGTTGACACGGCTCATCGACAATGTGCTGATTCCGCCGCGCTGACCGTCTACTGCGGCGGATGCTGCGCGTCCGGCCCGCCCTGTGGCGGATGATGATGCTCTTCGGGCGGCGGGACAAAGTGCTCCGGCATGGAGTGGCCGCGGTGACAGGTGCCGCAGGTCACATGGGTATCCTCGGGCTTCGCGTCAGGGTCATGCACCTGCGACATGTACTGGTCGTTGATGGTCCGGGTCATCGCGATCATCGTGCGTGCCGTGGTCTTGTCGGGTTTTTCGTCGGAGGCGAAGTCCAGGTGATGCGGCCGCGAACCGGTGGCATGGCAAAAACTGCACTCCACGCCCAGGGCTCCCGCGTAGCCGCGCATGATCTTCACCAGTTCCTCGGGGGCAATGTCTTTCGGCAGGACTTTCAGGTTCGTAGGTTTCGGCAAGGGGCGGTGCGGCCGGTCGCCCGGCTCACTGTGGCCGGCTTCGGGAGCCGATTGTGGGGGGCCATCCTGGCCAAAAAGTGACGGGGCGGCAAAGGCGACGACAAGAACTCCTGTAAGGAACAACCGGTTGCGCATGAGGGCAATATCCTGCGAACGTGGGGTGGACAACCTGGCCTGCGATTTATCTTACTGTGGACGCGATTCGGTCCGGACGAGTCTCAACATGACGAAGAATTCATCCTGAGACGAAGGGGTTGCCGGCAATCGTGAAGCGGAGCGGGCGGTCGGCGGCTTTGGTGAGGCCGATGCGGGGGGAGACGGCGATCTCGCCAGGCAGCAACGCCGTCGTCTTCGACGTGCAGACCGGAACGGGCGCTGGTCACGTCGATGCCGTTGTGGGTCTCGCGGACGATGCCCAGGGCCTGGCACAAGCGGCCCGGGCCCGATGTCAGGAGTCGAGGGTTGGCTCCGGCTGCCAGACCGCGCAGCCGCGCCATGGTTTCCAATCCTTCGACGGGCTCGATCGCGCGCAACAGCACACCGGCGCCGTGGCCTTCGGGCTCGCAGGAAAAGTTGAGGCAGAAGTGCATTCCGTAGATGAAGTAGACGTAGGCGAAGCCGGGCGGCCCGAAGAGCACGGCGTTGCGAGCCGTCTTGCCGGCAAATGCGTGTGCCGCGGGATCGTCGAGGCCGAAGTAGGCTTCGACTTCGACGATGCGGCCGGCGAGGCGCTCCGCTTTTCTGCGCGATCCCGAGCCGGTCTCATAGCGCCTGACCAGCAGCTTGCCGAGCAGGTTACGCGCGACGACGTCCGGCGGGTCGAGGTAGAAATCGCGGGGCAGGATGCGGACTTTCGCCATCTATTTCGAGGGCAAACCCTTCAGCGCCGCCAGCACTTCTTCGGCGTGCCCTTCCGGTTTGACTTTCGGGAAGATCTTCAGCAGGCGCTGATCCGGCCCGATGAGGAACGTGGTCCGCTCGATCCCGATCACTTTCTTCCCGTACATATTCTTTTCCTTCAGGACACCAAACTGATTGCAAACCTTTTCGTCTACATCAGCAAGGAGGGGATAGGGAAGGTCGTACTTCTCGCGGAATTTCTTCTGCGCTTTTGGGGTGTCGCGCGAGATGCCGAGCACCACGGCGCCGGTCGCCTGGATCTTTTTGAACTGGTCGCGGAAGCCGCACGCCTCGATGGTGCAGCCGGGCGTATCCGCTTTGGGATAAAAGAACAGGACCACCGGTTTTCCGGCAAAATCCTTCAGATGAACGGTTTTCTCTGAGTCGTCCTGAAGCGTGAAATCGGCAACTTTGTCGTTGATTTCCATCTCTTCCCCTTCTCGAACCGATGCAGGCGCGCGCGAGCACGCACGATTAAGATTAATTCTAAGCAGCGAGGATTATGGCACGGCTTCGGACAAGTGATGTCGGGTTGGCTGGCGGCTTCGGTCCTGGTGGTGGCGTGCGCGACCCCCGTTTCGGCGCAATATTTCGGCAGGGTCAACGATCAGAACCCGCAAAACGGGACGCATCTGCGGGCCACCGCCGTCCTTGAATACACCGGCGATCTGAAGGACATGAAGCAGAGCCGGCTAGTGCCGATCGCGATCTGGGACGGCATGCAGTATCAGCCCGGCGGGCTGTACCTGGCGCAACCGGCGCCGCTGGCGGTGCTGTCCGGCACGCAGTACGAGCTGCAGGATGCCGGCAAACCCGAGGGATTCTTCAATATCCGGGACGCCGAAGACCTGGCGGGGCAGTGGGTCGGCGTGGGCAATTACGAGGCGCCTCCGCCGCCTAAGGCGAAGGCTCCAGCGTCGAGGAGCAACCACGTCTACGCGGTGAAGGACGTGGATCCGGACAAGCCGCATTTCGCGCATCGTCCTGCCGACGAGCAGCCGGGCCAGGGAGCATCCGGCAACGCGCCGGCGCCGGCAGCGCAGTCACGCGCCCGCCGTCGATCCGGATCGCCCCACGCTGCATTCGCGCGCCGGGGACAGCGGATTCGGGATCAGGCGCTGCTTCCGGATCGAGCCAGGGAGACTCCGATCCCGATCGGCCGACCTTCCATCGTCGCGCGAGTGCTTCCGATGCGGCGCCCGACAGCGCAGCCGCCCGTCGATCCGAACCGGCCGCTCCTCGAATACAAGCCCCCACCGAACAGGAAAAGCTCGATAAGGCGGAGGCGCTCTTCGGCGCGCCGAAAGACATGAACCAGATCGCCGGAGTCTCCGACAGTCCGCACCAACGCGGACACGACTCTCGTGGCAGTTCTCCTGGTCGAACGCGGACGACGAAGCCAAAATGAAGGCGGCTCTGGAAGAGATGGCACAGAAGGCCATCGCTCCGCCGGCACCGGCGGCACCCGCCGCGGAAAAAAAGCCGGTCGAGCGCAAGCCGCCGCAAGAAGCATCCGCCGGCGGCTCCGCCTCTGCCCATGCTCGCCGATGAGCAGTTCAGGGCTTTCAATCTGAGCTTCGGGGGCGGGGCGACGATGGTGTTCACCGCGCATTCCGCGGGAGAACCGATGAAATACGTGACGATCATCGCGGCTCCGGATTTCTACGGCAATCCAAGGGTGCTGCTGCAGCACGTCACCAGTGATGCCGATCTGGATTTCTCCCCTCGCTTCCAGTTGATCGATGCAGTGGACACCCAGGGCAACGGCTGGGCCGACCTGCTCTTCGAACTGCGGGGCAGGACGTTCCGGCAATTTGCTATTTATCGGATCGCAGGCGGCACGGCCACCGAGGCGTTTGTGACGCAGCCGGCCGCGGCGAACTAGTACCGTGACCGCGTGAGTTTTCCGGGCCTAAAGGCCGGAGTTTTCCAGCCGCTTATTCCCCGGCCTGAAGGCCGGGGCTTCTACCGTCGTGCCGCTGACGGGGCACCGCTCGCGAAAGCCCCGGATCATCTGGTCGGAGCACTCTGGTGGGTCTGCTGCCTCAGGAGCCTGAAGCCCCTTCGATTTTGCGCCCTGTGCGGCACGACTGAAAGTCGTGCCCTGATACAAAGCGGCTGGTTGAAGTTCGTGCGTTCCCACCCTGTTTGCGCACAAAAGCCGGCACAACAAGGGTGGGGCACCCGGCGATGCGGAAACAGATTTAGATCAGTGACGGTTACAGTTTGGGGAGCTGGGTGGTGTCCCATCCGCCGCCGAGAGCGCGGATCAGCTGGACACTGGCCACAAACTGCCGGGTGGAGATATCCGCCTGGGTTCGCTGGTTGGTGAGCAGGGCGGTCTGTGCGGTGAGGACCTGCAGATAGGTCGCCACGCCCCCTTTGTACTGCGCCGTATTGATATTGAGCGAGCGCTGTGCGGCGGCAACCGCCAGCTGCTCCTGTGCGGATTCGTTGCCGAGAATGCGGAGCGCGGCGAGGTTGTCCTCGACGTCCTGAAAGGCTGCCAGAACGGCTTGCCGATAATTGGCGACCTGCTGCTCGTATGCATCGCGCGCCTGCTGGGTGATGGCATGGCGCCGTCCTGCATCGAACAGCAGTTCGATGGCGGAGGCGCCCAGCGACCAGGTTTCGCTGGGGCCCTGCACCCAGGTGCCGGCATTGCCGCTGGCGAATCCACCGGTGCCGGTGAGGGAGATGTTCGGGTAGTAGGCGGCGATGGCGATTCCGATCTGGGCGTTGGCGACGTCCACCTGCCGTTCCGCGGCCGCGATATCCGGGCGCCGCTCCAGCAACTGCGACGGCAGGCCCACCGGGACCTGGGGAATCCGGTCCCCCAGCGGCGCAGCAGGGGGCAGGGAGAACGTCGACGCCGGGGTTCCGGTCAGGGTGGCGATGGCGTGTTCGTACTGCGCGCGGGCGACCTGAACGTCGATGTCCTGCGCCCGTGTGGTTTCGAGCTCCGTCTGTGCGAGCGACACGTCAGATTCCGTCGCGACTCCGCCTTTAAAACGTATCTGTGTCAGTTGCAAGAAGTCTGCGTAGGACTTGACGGTGTTGTCGAGGAGCTGCTGCTGCGAATCGAGGCCGCGCAATTCGAAATAGTCCGAGGCCAGCTCGGAGCGCAGGCTGAGCTCGACATTCGCCAGCAGCGCCGCCGAGGCCTGGGCATTGGCGCGCGTGGCCTCCACGGTGCGGCGCACCTGCCCCCACAGATCCGGCTCCCACGACGCCTGGCCGGCGATGCTGAAGGTATTGAACTGATAGTTGGTGAGGGAACGGTTGGTATTCGACAGGTTGCTGGACTCGCGGGTGCGCTGCGCCGAAGGACCCGCCGCCAGCGTGGGGTAATACTGCGAGCGCGCCACCTTGACCTGCTCGCGTGCCGAGAAGTACTGCTCCATGGCCGCGCGCAAGGTCTGATTCGAGACAGCCACCTTTGCCTCGAGCCCGTTCAGTTGCGGATCGCCATACATCTCCCACCATGCGCCGCGCAGCACGCCATCGCTGGGCTCCGCCTGCTTCCAGGTTCCATTGGGCGGATTCGGCGGCGGAGCGAAGTTCTCCTTCCACGCGGGCGCGGTTGCAGCATCCGGGCGATGATAGTTGGGGCCCACGGTGCAGCCCGCGAGGCAGAAGGCTCCGATCGACAACGCCAGCGCCCATGGGCGGAGTTGGGTCATGCATTGCCCTCCGGCCCGTCATTGCCCTGATTCTCCTCGGTGCCCGGGACGCCATGCCCGTTCGCGCTCACGACGCGAACCTTTTCGCCGTCGACGATGGAATCGGGCGGATTGCGCACCACTTCATCGTCGGGGTTAAGCCCCTCGATCACCTGCACAACACGCCCATCGTCCTGGCCGATCGTGATCGGCACCAGCCGGGCAACATCGCCATCCTTGCCGTGTACGACCGTGACCACGCGCAGCCCCTCCTGGCGGAAGAGCAGCGAGGACACCGGCAGAATCAGAGTTTGCTTGACGACTCTGAGCTGGAAGTGAACCTGGGTGTACGCGCCTGGCACCAGCTCCCCTTTGGGATTGGGGACATCGACTTCGACCAGCAGCGTACGGGAGGCGGGATCGATGGCGCGTGCCGTGCGCACAACCTTGCCGTGAAAACGCCGGCCGGGAAACTCCTCCAGCGTGAGATCGGCCGGGGTGCCGGGGGTGCAGGAGGGCGAGTCCACCTGCGGCACATTCACGTAGACGCGCATGACGTGCTCGTCGTCCATGTGAAACATCTCACGGCCGCCGCTGCTGGAGCCGGCGGTGATGAGAGTCCCGATATCGACATCGCGCGCAGTGACGACGCCGTCAAACGGTGCATAGACTTTCTCGAAGCCGGTGAGCTGTTCGAGGCGCTGCACGTTCGCCTGTGCGGATTTGACCTGTGTGTCGGTCGATGCCGCCTGGGTAACGAAGTTCTCCGTGTCCTGTTTTGTCACCGCGTTGCTGGCGAGCAAATCGGTGTAGCGAGTGGCCTGCTGTTTCGCGTAGGAGGCGTTGGATTCGGCGGTTGCCAGATCGGCTTTCGCCTGGGCAAGCTGCTGATCCACTTCCGGGCTGGCAATCGTCGCCAGCAACTCGCCCTTCTTCACGCGCGCGCCGATATCGAAGTACCACTTCTCCAGATAGCCGTCGGTACGCGCGTAAATCGGCGAATCGACGTAAGCGAACATATTGCCGGGCAGAATCAGCTCCTGGGTGGGCGCTCCGGTCTGGGGCTTCTCCACGGTGACATCGGCCAGCGCCAGCGATTCAGTGCGGTTGCTCAGAGCCTTTTGCGCACGCACTCGGGGCAGAATGCCGGCGATGGCGACAGCGGCGGCGATGACGACCATCACAACAATCCAGATGACCGCCTTGCTCATGGCAATGGGCGGACGGTCGTCGACATAGCCGTGGGTTTCGGGAGTGTGCTGACTCTGGTTGGTCTTGGGATCGCTCATGGGTTGACTCCCGGTCGAAGCATTTGCTGGCGGTGGGCGTGTTGACGCGTCTCCCGCTCTCTGCGGCGCCGTTCACGACGCCCGTGCAGCACGGAGAAAATCGTTGGAACGAAGAACAGGGTGGAGACGGTAGCGAAGAGAAGACCGCCGATCACGGCGCGTCCCAGGGGGGCGTTCTGCTCGCCGCCGGAACCGAGGCCGAGGGACATGGGAATCATGCCGAGGATCATGGCCAGCGCCGTCATCAGCACGGGGCGGAAGCGAACGAAGCCGGCATTGAGCGCGGACAGCGCGGCATCTCCCACGGTGACTTCCAGTTGCTCACGGGCAAAGCTGATCACCAGAATTGAGTTCGAGGTGGCGACGCCCATGCACATGATGGCTCCGGTGAGCGCGGGCACGCTGAGGCGGGTGTTGGTGATGAAGAGGAACCATACAATGCCGGAGATGGCGGCGGGGAGAGCGCACACGATGATGAAGGGATCGAGCCAGGACTGGAAGTTCACGACAATCAGCAGGTAGACGAGCAGGATGGAGAAGATGAGACCCGCGAGCAGGCCTTCGAAAGACCGGCGCATGGTTTCAACCTGGCCGCGAATGACGATGTGGGAGCCGCGGGGCAGATGTGCCTCCTGCTGGTCGACAATTTTCTGAATGCCGCGGCTGACGCTGGCGAGGTCAGTGCCGACGACGTTGCCGTAAATATCGATGACCGGCGTGATGTTGTAGTGGGTCACGATGGCGGGCTCATTGCCGGGCACGACGGTGGCAAGGTTGCCGAGGATCTGAACGGGATGGCCCCCGACCGGTCCTGAGGAAGGCGGCATGCCGGCGCCAAGGGAGGGACTCCCTGGCTGCGTTGTTGCTGGATCGCTGCTCGCCGAGCCGCTGCCGGTAATGGGAATGTTTTTCAAATCCTGCATGGTGTCCAGGTCGTACTGGGGCGCCTCCGCCGCGATGCTGTACTCCACACCATTCTGCGGATCGAGATAGAAGGTCGGCGAGGTCTGGAAGCTGCCGCTGGTAGCCACCAGCAGGCTCTGCATCACGTCGCGCTGGGCGAGCCCCGCGCTCTGCGCCATCGATCGATTCACGTTCACGGTGAGGTTCGGGTTGTCGAAGGCCTGCTGGATACGCATATCCGCGGCGCCCGGAACGTACTTCACGAGATTGAGGAGGTGCTCGGCGAAGGCGCGGTTGCCGTACTGATTAGAGCCCGTGATCTGGATGTCGATGGGTGACGGCAGTCCGAAGTTAAGAATCTGCGTCACCATGTCTACCGGCAGCGAGTAGAACTGCGTCCCGGGAAAGCGGCGCGGAAGCTCTTCGCGCAGGCGCGCGACATATTCCTCGGTGGGGTGGTGATGCTCAGTGAGTGAAACCTGGATATCGGCATCGGCCGGACCCACCGGCGCCGAATTCGAATAGGAGGTGTTGATGCCGGAATAGGGCAGCCCGATGTTGTCGATGATGGTGACCATCTCGTTCTTCGGGATCACCTCGCGAATGGTGTTGTCGATGCGGTCGCACAGAGCCGCCATATCCTCGATGCGGGTTCCGGTGCGCGCACGCACGTGCAGCTTGAACTGGCCGCTGTCGACATTGGGGAAGAAATCCTCGCCGAGGAACGGATAAAGGAGGGCGGCCGATCCCATGCTGAGCACGAAGAACAGCACGATGAACAAAGCGGAGTGGGCGATGCAGAACTCGAGCATGCGCCGGTAGCCGCGGCGGATCTTCTCAAAACGGCTCTCGAAGGCAAGCTGGAACATGATGAAGGGATTGCGGCTCTGCAGCTTGCGTTCGCCTTCCTGCGGATCATGCTCGTGCAGCAGATACTTTGCCATGGTCGGCACGACGGTGCGCGACAACAGATACGAGGCCAGCATGGCGAAGACCACGGCTTCTGCGAGCGGCACGAAGAGGTATTTCGCGACGCCGCTGAGGAAGAACATGGGCACGAAGACGATGCAGATGGAGAGGGTGGCGATGAAGGCAGGGACGGCGATCTGGGCGGCGCCGTCGAGGATGGCCTGCTCGATGGCTTTGCCCTGTTCGAGGTTGCGATTGATATTTTCGATCTCCACGGTAGCGTCGTCGACGAGGATGCCGACGGCGAGTGCGAGACCGCCAAGGGTCATAATGTTGATCGACTCGCCGAGCGCGCTGAGTACGAGCAGCGAAGTGAGGATCGACAGCGGAATGGAGACGGCGATGATCAGCGTGCTGCGCCAGCTGCCCAGGAAGATCAGGATCATGATGGCGGTGAGGCAGGCGGCGATGATGGCCTCGTGGACGACCCCGTCGATGGAGTTCCGCACGAAAATCGACTGATCGGCGAGCGGGGTGATCTTCAGTTGAGGGGGCAGCTGCGATTTCAGGGAGTCGACCTTGGCGAGGATGCCTTTCACAATGGCGAGGGTGGAGGCATTGCCGGTCTTCATGACCGACAGCAGGGACGCGCGCTGGCCGTCGACGCGAACGATGTTCGTTTGCGGGGGGAAGCCGTTGCGGACGTGCGCGACATCGTGGATGTAGACCATCGCGCCGTTGACCTGGCGGATGGGCAGATCGTTGAGGGCCTGAATCGAAGTGGGCGCGCTATTGGTTTCGAGCTGATACTCCAGCGGGCCCATCTTGATCGAGCCCGAGGGCAGAATCAGGTTTTGGTTCGAAATCGCATTCACGACATCGGCGGGGGAGAGCCCTTTGGACTGCAGAGCGGGCAGATTGAGATCGACCTGGACGGTCCGCTGCTTGCCGCCGTAGGGATAGGGAAGGCCCGCACCGGGAACGGTGACGAGCTGGGTGCGGATGAAGTTGAGGCCGAGGTCGTTGAGCTGCATCTCGGAGAGGCCCTGGCCGGAAAGACCGAGCTGGATAATCGGCACGCTGGAGGCGTTGTACTGAATGATGAGGGGCGGGGTAGTTCCCGCAGGCAGCTGGCGGACCTGGGTTTGCGCAATTGCGGTGATCTGCGCCACGGCGTTACCGATGTTGACGCCGGGCTGGAAGTAGACCTTGATGACCGAACGGCTGTTCACGGACATCGACTCGATGTGCTCGATGTCGTTGACCGTTGTGGTGAGCGAGCGCTCACTCAGGGTAACGATGCGGCTGGCCATCTGCTCCGGCGAGAAGCCCTGGTACTGCCAGATGATGGAGACGACGGGAATATCGATGTTCGGGAAGATATCCACCGGCATGTTGACGATGGCGAGAGGCCCGAGAATCATGAGCAGGAGAGCGAGAACGGCAAAGGTGTAGGGCCGTCGCAGCGCGAGGCGGACTATCCACATATCGGCTCAGCGTCTCCTGCGGCTTCCCGGAACCGTGGCCGCGGGGGCGCTGGATTCCAAAGGCAAGTTCGTTTCCGCGGTGCGGGGACACAACACCCGCCTCTTAAAGTATCCATCCTCAGCCTGTAGGGAG
Organism: uncultured Acidobacteriaceae bacterium; assembly: GCA_963796895.1. Taxonomy (GTDB): domain Bacteria; phylum Acidobacteriota; class Terriglobia; order Terriglobales; family Acidobacteriaceae; genus Palsa-343. The sequence continues at coordinate 1,864,494 of CAWCNN010000003.1, read as the reverse complement.
AGAATCGTGAACGTGTAAACAGCTCTACGCTCTGGAAGACGAATGGACCGCCGAAAAAGACCTCTGCACCGCGGTCAATCGCTATGCCATAGATGTTAGCGCAGCCCGCAGCGATGCAGGTTTCGCTTGCCGGTACGGGATTCTGTTACATATTCATCTTCTTGAAAATTCGACGCGGGACGCTGCGCACCACCAACATGATCAGGCCCCAGAAGGGGGGCGTGTAGAGCACGTCTTTGCGCTTCTGGATGGCGCGGACGATGTCTTTTCCGACGCGGCCGGGTTCGGCGAAGAGCGCATTTTTCTTCAGGTGGGCGGTCATCGGGGTTGCGACGAATCCCGGCTTGATGGTCAGCACGTGCACGCCGGCCCGGTCGATGCGGTTGCGCACGCCGTCGAGGAAGATGTTCAGGCCACCCTTGGACGCTCCATAGACATAATTGCTCTTGCGGCCGCGATCGCCGGCTACCGAGGAGACGACGGCGATGGTGCCGCGGCGTTCGGCCTCGAAGTAGTTGGCCAGCCAGGTCACGAGCGAGACGGGAGAGAGGAAGTTGGTCCGCAGGATCGCTTCGGCCGTCGCGTAATCCATCTCGGCGACCGGTTGCTCGCCGAGAACGCCGTGGGCGAGGAAGGCGATGTCGAGGCCGCCGAGTACCGAGACGGCGTGTGCCAGCATTGCGGGATGCGCGGCAGCATCGTCCAGATCGGCGACGAATGCGGTCACCGCGCCGGCCCCGCGGGTCAGCAGATCGTCCCGCACAGCGGCCAGCTTTTGCGCATTGCGGCCGACGAGGAAGAACAGAGCGCCCTGCTCCGCCATGATGCGCAGAGTGGCCTGGGCAATCGCCGAGGTGGCCCCGAGGGCAAGAATCCGTTTCGGATTGTTACCGGGTTGCTGGTCAGCCAACGAGCGGCCTCCGTCCGGTGACGCGCTGCCAGAAAGCGGAGTCGAAGCCGGGATCGACGTAGCGCGAGAATTCCTGCCACTGGGGATAGAAGGTCTGGAACTGCTCCGGCGTCATGCGGGCGTCCTTGGCGGAGTACATGCGGCCGCCGTGCTCGAGGGTGATGCGCGCGAGGCGGTCGACCAGATCGAAGCTCACCTCGGGGCGGATGGGAAAATCCAGAGCCAGCATGGGGCCTGGTTTGGGGAACGACATCATGCCCACTGAAGGCACGTCGCCAAAGAACTTGATCACGGCCAGGAAGGAGGCGAGGCCCGACTTCGTGATCGCTTTCAGGATTTCGATCATGCCCTCGCGACCGCTCTCGTGGGGCAGCACGTTCTGGAACTGCAGCAATCCGTGGCGACCGTACATGCGGTTCCAGTGGTGCACCGCATCGAGGGGATAGAAGAATGGCTCGTAATCGACCGGGCCGACTTTCTGCTTACCGAGCTGCTTGTGGAAGTAGAGCGAGTTGAAGGCGGCCATGGAAAAGCGGTTGAGGGCAAACTGCGGGAGATCGAAGGGGAAGGTCAGCCTGGCCTCGCGGCTTTTGGTCAGCGGCCCGGGAGTTTCCGAGTGATCGCCCTGCATGAAGATGCCGCGCGCGAAATTGCTTCCTGTGGAGACGCAGTCGATCCAGGCGACGGTGTATTCGCTGTCGGCGGACTGCGACAGGGCGAAGAACTCGTCAATGCCGTGAAATTTTTCGCCGCGATATTCGATCCTGCGCGAGACGATGGGGCGCAGATGCAATTCCACCCACGTGATGAGCCCGGTGAGGCCCATTCCTCCGATGGTGGCCGCGAACCACTCCGGATTTTCAACGGGACTGCACACGAACCGGTTTCCGTCGGAGCGCACGAGCTCGAACCGCTGCACATGACGGCCAAAGGTGCCGGCCACGTGATGATTCTTGCCGTGAATATCGTTGGCAATTGCGCCGCCGACGGTTACATATTTTGTGCCCGGGGTGACGGGCAGAAAATATCCGCGCGGCACGGCGAAATCGAGGATCTGCTGCAGCGAAATGCCGGCTTCACAGCGAGCAGGCCGGTCGCGTCGTCGAAACCGAGCAGCCGATCCATACCGGAGGTCTGCAGCAGCGTGCCGTTTTCCAGCAGGCACACGTCGCCGTAGCTGCGTCCGAGGCCGACCGGCAACTGGCTGGTGGCCGGAGGCTGCGGAAGGGGGAAATCGCTGGCCCAGTGCAGCGGCACGACGTCCGCGTGCATTCGTGGATAGCGCCCCCAGGATTCGAACTGCGGGGTTTCTTCTTTTTGGCTGCCGGACTTACCCATGATGTGAAGTCATTCCTCGGTGCTACAGGGCTGCAAGAGCTGCAATCGCCGCCACCGCCAGGCCAGTCAGGAGGCTGATGCGATCGGTGACGGCAAAGATAACGGGATCTTCATCGAGTTCGCCGCGCGAGGCGAGCAACCAGACGCGGCTGAGCCAGTAGATCATCAGCGGCGCGATGAGCCACAGGCGGATTGGATGATGGTAGAGGGCGCCGGCTTTGGCGGTGTCCCCGATGTAAAACGAAAACACAACCACGGAAGCGTAGGCGCTGGCCGTTCCGAAACTGCGCAACTGCTCGATGTCTGTCAGCAGATAGCCACGGCCGTTGGCGACTGCCTGGCCGCGCGCGCGCATGTTCTGCAGCTCGCTGAAGCGCTTGACCATGGCCAGGCTGAGGAACAGGAACACGGAAAATGCCGCGAGCCAGGGTGAAATCTCCACCCGGGTCGCCGCGGATCCAGCCAGAAGACGAACCGTATAGAGTCCGGACAGCACGAGCACGTCCACCAGGACCACGCGCTTCAGCACCAGCGAATACGACAACGTTCCCACCAGGTAGAAAAACAACCATAGCAGGAAACCCAGCGGAAGCAGCGCAGCCGCAAGGGCAATCGAAATGGCGAGAAACGCCTGCACCGATCAGCACGCCCGCGAGCACGGAAAGATCTCCCGCCGCGAAGGGCCGGTTGCGCTTCCGCTGATGCCGCCGGTCCGATTCGATGTCGAGCAGGTCGTTGGCAATGTAGGTCGCCGATGCACACAGGCTGAAACTGACAAAAGCGATCGCCGCCTGAGCGAATGCCGCGGGACGCAGGACGTGCGCCAGCACCATGGGGACAAAGATCAGAATATTCTTCGCCCACTGATGCAGCCGCAGCGCTTTGAACACTGCACCGGCGGGCGCTCGGCGATCCTGAAATTCACGCTGGACGGTGATGCCGCGGGACCGCAGCCGCGCACGCAGAGCCGGCGCAGGGTTGGCGATCATCGCCTGCCCCGCGTGCTGCAGCAGCGGCAGGTCCGGACCGGCGTTGCCGATGTAGTCGTATCCTTCATCGCCAAAGGTCCGGCGCAGGCCGTCCAGTTTGTTGCCCGCGGTCAGGTTGGTGCGGCCGTCGCTGGCGAGCACGCCGTCGAAGATTCCCAGATGGTCGGCGACGCGCTGGGCGAGCGCCTGATCTGCGCCGGTCGCCAGATAAAGCTTGCGCCCCTCGCCACGCTCGACTTCCAGATATTCGACGACGGACCTGTTGTAGGGCAGGTGCCGCACATCGAGCGCTACACGCGCGCCCACCTCAGCCTTGACGGCGGCTTTGCCGCGCAGCAGCCACAGGGGGAACTGCAGAGCCTCCAGAGGGCGGCTCCGCACCAGCACCAGGAGCGAGTCCATCAGGGTGTCGCTTTTGACCAGGGTTCCATCCAGGTCGACGCAGAGCGGCCGACGCGACACCTCCGGCGCCAGCGGCTCAAGGGACGGCTGATTCAAGGAAATCTCTCCCATGGTTGCCGGACAAACACCCGAGCGAACGGCGCCGTAACAGGGACATGCGCGGCTCGTCACACTCCAGCGGACGAGAGCGTAGGAATTCAGGGCAAGTATAGCATCGCAACATCGAGCACCCAGGGCGGAGAATCAGCGTCGATACAGGCGTTCCGCGCCCTGTTGGCGAGCGGAACGCCTCAGCCGGCGACTGAATTCTCGAGGTCGGGCTGCGGTGCATCGGTGGTGTTCTCCACGCGGCGCTCCGGGAAGTACGCGTTGATTACGTACTGCTCCAGCATGCGCTGGGTGTTGAAGAAGGACCCATTCAGCGCCATGGTCGAGCGCATGATCCGCCGCCACTGCCCGGTATCCTTGCAATACAGCGGGCAGGATCAGTCTTCTCCAGGTGGTCGTAGAGCGACTTCGCCTCGCCGGCCTCTTCGTCGTGATCGTCGATGGCCCAGCCGGTGACGCCCTCGATCCAGCCCTCGATCCACCATCCGTCGAGAATGCTGAGGCTGGGCACGCCGTTCAGGGCAGCCTTCATGCCGCTGGTGCCGGAGGCCTCATACGGACGGCGCGGGGTGTTCAGCCAGAGATCGACACCGCCGGTGAGAATCGCGCCCAGTTTCCACGCGTAGTTCTCGAGGTAGACGACCTGCAGCGGTGTGCCGCGCAGTTCTCTTGCCAGCTCGATGACGCGGCGTATTTTGGCTTTGCCCGGCTCGTCGGCCGGATGCGCTTTGCCCGCATAGACAATCTGCAGACCCCCGAACTTTCTCCGCGATCTTCACCAGCCGCTCCGGATCGGTGAACAGCAGATCGGCGCGCTTATAGGTCGCCGCACGGCGCGCGAAGCCGATGGTGAAGATTTCCTGCTTCATCTCGACGCCGGCGACCGACTTCACGGTCTCGATGAGCACCTGTTTCGACGCGGCGTGCGCCTCGACAATCTCATTTTCCGGAATATCGATGGCATAGCGCAGGGTGACGTTGTCCTGGCGCCAGCGGGGCAGGTGCTTGTCGAAGACCGCCTGCACAGAGGGCGCGGTCCACGTCCCGGCATGAACGCCGTTGGTGATGGCGTCGATGGTGTAGTCGGGGAACATCTGCCGCGAGACCTTGCCGTGCTGCATGGCGACGCCGTTGACGAAGCGCGAGAAGCGCAGCGCCACGTAGGTCATGTTGAGCAGCCCGTCGTGGAAGCAGCCGAAGCGCTCCAGCAGGCCCGCGCGCTCGGCGCCGAGGATCCGATAGGCCTGTTCGCCGGAGAAGCGGTCGTGGCCGGCCGGCACCGGGGTGTGCGTGGTAAAGACGCAGCGGCGGCGGACGGCTTCGAGATTGCGTTCGGTGGCGGTCTGCAGGCCTGCGCCGTGCAGTTCCTGCTCCAGCACCGGGATAGTGAGCAGCGCGGCGTGCCCTTCGTTCATGTGGTAGACGGAGGGCTCGTATTCGAGCGCGCGCAGCAGCCGCGCCCCGCCGATGCCGAGGATGGCTTCCTGGCGGAGACGGTAGTCCGCATCGCCGCCGTAGAGACAGTCAGTAAGACTGCGATCCCTGGGATCGTTCTGTTCCAGATCCGTATCCAGAAAATAGATTGGAATTCGATGGCCGCTGACACCCTCGAGATCGTAGCGCCAGCCCCGCACCGCCACCGGCCGCCCTTCGAGGGTGACCGTCACGATCGGTTCTTCCGCGACGAGGGCGCTCTCCGGACTCCACGGCTGCGGCTCTTCGGTCTGCGCGCCGGTGCTCAGATCCAGATGCTGCCGGAAATATCCTTTGCGGTCCACCAGCGTGACTGCCGCGAGGGGCAGGCCCATATCCGCGGCCGAGCGCAGTGTATCGCCGGCCAGCACGCCCAAACCACCGCTGTAGGTCGGAAATTCCGGCCGCACAGCCATCTCCATGGAGAAGTACGCGACAATGCCGCCTTCTCCTGGTTCTTCCGGGGAAAAATATTGTGTACGGTTAATAAAGCGCATCGCTAAAACGTTTTCTCTCGGCCTCGTGTGGTCGCCTGCCATTCAGCATAACAATCCCCGCATGGGCACGCTGCTTCCATCCCGATCCCATGCGATTGTTACATCGGCGTCAAAGGCGCCGGTATGACCCTTCAGTGGAATATGTCCATCCCCTGAAAAAATCCTCCATCCATTATGAGGGAGGTTCGCCTTCTCTGCTTGCTCAAACGGCATGCGCTCCCGCGGAGGCATGGCAACGATAGATCTCCGCATCGATGCCGGTGCGCATGCGGTACTCTTCGTGCAGGCGTGTCGCAAAATCGTGGGCGTGCCCGGCCTGCACCAGATTCACCGTGCAACCGCCAAAACCACCGCCAGTGAGGCGCGCTCCGATCAGGCCGGGCAGATGCTGCGCTGCCTCCACCATGATGTCCGCCTCCTCGCAGCTGGCCTCAAAATCATCGCGATAGCTGGCGTGGGCGGCCGCCATGAGGTCGCCGAGTCTCTTCATGTTTCCTGCTGCCAGGGCATCCGCAGCGGCCACGGTTCGCAGATTCTCCGTGATGATATGCCGGCACCGTCGCAAAACGTTGTCCGGCATTTCGCCGCCCCACTGCTCGAGATCGTGCGGCCCCGCGTCCCGCAGCAACTCGATCTCCGGCCGATGGCTGCGGAGAATCGCCGTACCTTCCTCCACCTCGGCACGGCGAATGCCGTACTCCCCGCCCGCGACGCTGTGCTTCACCATGGTGTTCGCAATCACGATGCTCACCGACGGCGGAATGGGAGCCAGGCGGTATTCGAGGGATCGGCAGTCCAGCAGCAGCGCGTGATTCTCGGCGCCGCGGCAGGCGATGAATTGATCCATGATCCCGCAGGAGGAGCCGACGTAGGTGTTCTCCGCGCGCTGGCAGAGTTTTGCAATCTCCTCGCGTTCCGGACTGGCGCCGGTCAGACTCAGCGCGGCCAGAGCGGTCGCCACTTCGATCGAGGCCGACGAACTGAGCCCCGCAGCCAGCGGAACATCCGCTTCGATGCTGAGGCTGAACGCGGGCACGGTAAATCCCGCATCGCGCAATACCTTCACCACGCCCAGCGGATAGCCCGACCAGTGCCCTCGCCCGTTCGGCGGCAGAGCGTCGGATGGATGGCTGACCTGATCGCGGAAACCCTCAGACCAGAGGACGATCTGGCCGTCGCTGCGCGGGCTGATCGCCGCAAGGGTGCCGAAGTCGATGGCCGCCGGCATCACGAAGCCGCCGGCGTAGTCCGTATGCTCACCGATCAGATTTACCCGTCCTGGGGCGAGGAAAACGGCCGGGGCGTTGCCGAACTTCGCCGTGTGTCTTGTTGTAATACCGTTTACATCCAGCATGCAGACCCTTTCTCTTCCGCAAACCCACTGACCGGGAACCACAACTCTTATTTATAAGAACAAGAATACGGTGTGTACGGATAGGGCCCCAGGCTCCGAACGATTACAGCGCCCTCTGCAATCGCTTGCCTATTTCCTCCACCCACGAGAGATGCTCCGGCTTCATCAGCACCGAGCGCAGGCAGGTGACCGTCGCCGCCGGATCCCCCTCCGGCCATTCTGAACCCTGGAAGAAGCGTGTGGGAAGATGGGCCAGCGCCAGATGCAATCCCTGGCTGGCCGCCCGGTCGAAGATCTCCTGCGCTCGTTGCGACGATTTCTCCCGGCTCGGCGCCCGAACTGCCCACGTAACGATATCCAGCTCCGGCATCGGGCCTGGGACAAAGTGTGGATCGGCCGCGATCATTCGATGCAAGTGAAGGGCTGCTTCTCTGCCCTTCTCCAGACCATGGGCAAACTCGCCGGCGGGGACAAGGGGCAGGAGCCGCTGCGTTGTCCACAACGCCACCGCCGAGGCACCGGCACGCGAGCACTCCAGGCTGATCTCGCCTAAATGGAGTTCGCTCGATGTGAAGTAGGTGTAGGGCGAGTCGTGCTTGTACCAGCGGCCCATGGCCGGATCGCGAAACAGGATGCAACCGCAACCATAGGGCTGCAGCCCATGCTTGTGCGGATCGACGACGATCGAATCCGACTCGCCGATGCATTCAAAGGCACGCTGCGCGTCGGGGTCGAGATTCGACGCCAGCCGGAAATATCCGCCATAGGCCGCGTCGATGTGGAGCCGGAAACCATACTTCTTTCGCAACGCCAGGATCTGATCCAGCGGATCGACCGCGCCCACCGCCGTCGTCCCCAGCGTCGCCACGACTGTGCCGATGTCGCCGCACTGGAGAGCCGCCTCGAGGGCGCCAAGGTCCATCCTTCCGCGATCGTCGGTCGCGACGGCAGCAAACGGCAGCCTGAGCACGGCGCTGATGCGCCTGTGCGTGTAGTGCGCCTGCTCCGACGCCACTACCTTCTTCCCCGGTGCCATCAACCCGGCCACCCACAGCGCTTCCAGATTGGCAAACGTTCCCCCGCTCGTGAGGTGGCCCAGGAACCGGCGCCAGCCGAACATCGCGGCGATCTCACGCACCGCCTCGACTTCCATCCGCGAGCTGGCCCGTCCGCCATCGAGGGCGTGGTTGTTAGGATTCAGCCGCATCGCCAGCGCATAGGCCGCGCGCGCCACCGGATGCGGCGGCTTGAGCATCTGCCCCGCGTAGAGCGGATGGAAATAGGGGAAATTATCGCCCAGCCGGTGCGCCGCCTCGGCGAGCACCGTGGCCATCCTGCTTTCGCCGGGAACCTCCGCCTCGAAAGCCGGGAGTGCGGCAAATTCCCCCTCCAGCCGGTCGAGGGCCTGCGCCAGCAGTTCGGTATCGTGGGTGAGGCCTGGGTGCATGGAAGCCATCAGGATATACCTGCCGAGGAGCCTCGCCGGGCTGCGAGAGTACTGCAGTCACGGCCGCGCGAGGCAAGAGCGGTACCCCAGGCATTGCTTTTCGCCCAGCGCCAGATTCCCAAAATATGTCTGCCAGAAGGTCCCGTCCTTCGTGTATTCTTCCGCCCACGTGGGCTGCTGCTCAGACGGTCCTGCCCAGTTTCCCAGCGCGTCAGTCCCTTCCCCCGGAAACGCTACCGACCCAACCCACGGAACGGAGAAAAAGATGGAATGGTACACGATGGTCTGGCAGAAATATTCGCAGTTCGACGGCCGATCCCGCCGCAAAGAGTACTGGATGTTCGCTTTGGTTAATGCGATCATCTGCGTGGTGATCTACGGCGGTGCTCTTCTGGCGTTTGCGGCAGGACAGCGGACCGTTGGGGTGGCTTTGTCTCTGGTGTATATCGTCTACGCCCTGGCGATCCTCATCCCTGGCCTGGCCGTCAGCGTCCGGCGCCTCCACGACACGAACAAGAGCGGCTGGTGGCTCCTGATTGGCCTCGTTCCCTTCGTCGGGGGCCTCGTCCTGCTCGTCTTCATGGTGATTGAAGGCGATCCGGGGCCGAACCTCTATGGGCCGAGCCCCAAGCTGCTGGCTCAGCCGGCGATGGGCTGAGAAGCCGTTACGCTGCTGCAACTTCGCTGATCCGCCGCTCCCGGCCGGGGGCCCATGAACTCCGGCCTCGAACTCCGGCATCGGTACGGGAATCTGATACACTGGGGCAGCGTTAGAACCGAACCGGGCAAGTGCAGTCTTTCGCCTCGCCCAACAAAGCAGGATCAGCAGGTCTGCCAGTTCGCTCCGATTCACTCCAGCGCAATTCAATTATCAGGACATAGCAACAAAATGGAACAAGGTACTGTGAAGTGGTTTAACGACGCGAAAGGCTACGGCTTTATCTCGCGCCAGAACGGCGAGGATGTCTTCGTGCACTACTCTGCCATTTCCGCAAATGGCTTCAAGAGTCTGCAGGAAGGTCAGGCCGTGCAATTCAACGTCGTGAAGGGGCCGAAGGGCTGGCAGGCAGCTGACGTGCAGCCTCTGTAAGACGCAACAACTTCAGATAGTTAACAAAGGCAAAAGGGCAGGCGAATCAGCCTGCCCTTTGTCTTTTCCATTCGACTCAGGCCCCGGCCACCCGGTTGCCGTGCCAGACAGAATCCCTCCATGCCCAACGAGGTCGACGACCCTCGCACGTACTTCGCCGCCGAACGCACCTTCCTGGCCTGGATTCGCACCGGCCTCGGCCTCACGGCGGTCGGCTTCGCGCTCGCGCGATTCGGCCTTTTCCTTCGGGAATTCCAGAACCAGCAGGACGCACCCGCGCATTCCACCGGCATCTCTGTCTACTCGGGCGTTGCTCTCGTCGTCTTCGGTATCGTGGTGAACATTTCCGCAGTCGTCGGCCATCTGCGCACTATGAAGCAGCTCCGTACCGGCGACTGGAATCCTGGCAACGGGTCGCGGCCCGCCGTGATCCTCGCTCTGCTGCTGGCGCTCTTTGGAGTGGGCGTCGCCATCTGGCTGCTGCTGCTTCGTTCCTGATCGCGCAATGCATCCTGTGCGAGAACCCAAACTTTAGTGATGTCGGTGTGACCCCGGTTCGTTGATTCCCTGCTGCGCGCGCAACGACAATACTCCCAATGTTTCTCCGAACCCGCATCAATCTGATGGAATCAGCCATCAATGCCATCGAGCGTGCCGCGGATCGGCGCAGGCCGGAAGCGGCGCAGCACCTCAGAACCGGGCGCCTGGGCGAACGCGCCGCCTTCTTGTGGCTGATGCGGCGCGGCTACGTTGTAGTCGCCCGCGCATGGCATTCTCCGCGCACTCCCGGCGATCTGGACCTGATCGCCTGGAAGGGAAATACACTCTGCTTCATCGAAGTGAAGACCCGGACCACACGCGAAGTCGCTCCCGCTCACGTGGCGGTCGACTCCAGAAAGCGGCGCGTTCTGCGCCGCCTTGCCCGGCAATACATCCGTCAGCTGCCGATCCAGCGAAATCGAGACGCGGTTTGACATTCTCTCGATCTACTTTGAGCCCGATCAGGCGCCGGCCTTCGAGCATTTCCCCGAGGCCTTCGGGTGGGTCGAAGTCGAACGCTGATTCGTTACGCTGCCCAGCGCCGCACCTGCTTCTCGGCCATCTCCAGCCTCTCGCACGGGTCGACCGGCGCCGCAGCCGCATCCACGCCCAACCCGCCAGCCCGACGCCCACACCGAGAGCCACGCCCAGCGTCTTCACGTGCGACTCGGCCCAGAACTCCCAGCTATGCTCCTTTGCGCGCTGGTCGAAAGCTCCGTGGGCTCCGTGATCCCCCGCGAGGGGTTCGTACAGGTTGTCACGCCGGTTCGGGTTGGCGGGTTCGGGTCGCTGCTGCGACTGGTATCCGGTGCGCGCCAGGTAGTGATCCGCCAACGACGGTGCCAGTTTGTTGCCGAAGATCGCTTTCACCGTGGATCCTCCCACGAAATACTCGCGACGCCGCGGATAGTGCGCTGCGTGGTAGACGGCGCGGGCAGCCACTTCCGGCTGGAAGATGGGCGGCACCGGCTGCGCCTTGCGCGGCAGCTTGCTCCTCACCCACCCGAACTGCGGGGTGTTCAGCGCGGGCATCTGCACCATGGTCGTTTGCACGTTGCTCTTGTCGTGCAGCAACTCCGTGCGCAGCGCCGCAAAGAAACCAAGCACCGCATGCTTCGACGCGCAGTACGCCGCCTGCAGCGGAATGCTGCGATACGCCAGCGCCGAGCCGACATGCACGATCGTGCCGCGATCGCGCGGCAGCATGTACTTGAGCGCCGCCAGCGTGCCGTACACATAGCCCAGATACGTCACCTCGGTGACCCGCCTGAACTCCTCCGCCGTCATCTCTTTGATCGGAGAGAAAACCGACGTCATGGCGTCGTTCACCCAGATGTCGATCGGCCCCAGTTCGCGCTCCACGCGCTCGGCCGCGGCTTCGACGGCCGCCGCATCGGCCACATCCAGCGGCAGCAGCGATGCGCGGCCGCCGGCAGCCTCCACCTCGCGCGCCGCGCCCTCCAGCCCGTCGCTTCCGCGCGCAATGAGCCCGATCCACGCACCGTGACGGGCAAATTCGCGAACCGTGGCCCGCCCGACACCCGCCGAGGCACCCGTAATGACCACGATTTCCGGCTTCTTTGCATTTTTTCTGCGCACCAAAGATCTCATACTGAGTTGGATGCGGATTTCTGTCGTGATGCGACAGATAATCTGTCGGGATGCGATGCATTCTCAGCGCACGGTCTCGGGCGGCGCCACCGTCCCCCAGAATGCATCCCTCCCCGACCGCAAATCGTCTCCCCCAGCTCAGCACCACGCTGGTGTGCAGCACGGTCAGGCGCGCCTCGACGCCCGTATCCACCAGCCACTCGCCCGATCGAAAGCCCGGCGGTCGGCGCCGCCATCTTCCCCATGTCCAGCAGCGGCCCCGCGTGAATCGACAGCAGCCCGTTCCCGTACACCCGCCGCAGAACATCCGTGTTCGACAGGAAATATGCGTCGCCCACCGGCGAGCTGCCCTTGCGCCCATCGCGTGTTGCGATGTGCCCGCGCATCCACAGATTCGTGTCGTCCCGATCCATGCCCAGCACGAACAGATCGTCGAACGGCGGCGCCCCGAAGATCTTCCCGGCCCGCAACTCCTCGCGCAATTCCCACCGCTCGCCCTCCATTCCTGGCAGCCATCGAGCGAATGCCCATCCCTCCATTTTCCCGACGCATGCGAGGCCCACTCATGGTGCGCGCAAAATCCGCCGACCCGCCGCCCGTCACGGTGAACCGATACTGCGGCAGGCGCAGCAATCCCGCGCCGCACCGACGCCAGCGGCTTCAGCTCCCATCCCGGCGTAAGCAGCGACGGCCGTCAGCGCCGGTCCGGGAGCCGAAAGCGGCAGCGCTCGCGAAAAATCCTGTGCGACAACTCCGCGCCCAGCGTCCATTGCACCGCTCCGCTCCGCAGCGAGGTCAGCGTTCCCGCCACGACCTCGCGCTCCATGTTGAACGATCCCAGCACCGGAGCCGCTCCTGTAAACGAGCGCCGCAGCGCCCAGTTCTCATTCCGCAGATCCACGCCCGATCTGCCACCGCCATTCCGGCCGTCCCTGCAGCGGCGCCGAGAGCGCACCCCACGCGCGCCGTTTCTGCGCGTCCCACCGGATCAGAGAATCGAAATTCATCGCGCTCGCGACCGATGTTTCCATAGCTGGGATAAACGGTCTCGTACGGCACGCCCCCCAGCATCGAAACCAGCGCCGCCGCTTTGCTCGACCCGAAGCCATCCTGTTCCTGCGCGCGAAACACCGCGTCGAACTCGCCGTCCGGACGCGCATCCAGATGCAGGTTGTACGCAGGGAAAATGCCCAGGCTATCGAGCCGGGTCTCCGTTGTGAGCAGTTGCGGCTCGCGCATGCATGCGCCGCCGGCGAAAACGCAAACGACCGGTCCAGCAGCAGTCGATGCACCTGCAGATGCGGATCGAAATCCAGCGCCGCAATCTCCGGCTTCTGGACACGATTCCAGTACTGCAGCGTCGCGTCCAGATTCCCCGACAGGTAATACATCGTGCCGAGAAAATTGTTGGCATAAGCGTCGGCCGGGTCGATGCGCAGCCCACGCCGCAGCCAGTGGGCGGCCTCTGCATACTTCTTTTGTTCGAACGCGACGCCGCCCAACTCGACGGAAAGCGCTTCTCCTGCGGACACGCGCTCGCTCCTGCAGCCAACGCCGTTCGCGCCTCGCTCAGCCGCCCAAGATGCGCCAGAGCCATCCCGTAATCGAACTGCACCTCGGCGGTGCGCGGGCGCATGGCTCCCGCAGCCTGCGCCCCCCTAGTCCAATTGTGCTGCAGGAAGAACTGCTGGATCCGGGAACTCTGCGGATCGGTCTTCGAGCGAACACTGCGGCCAGGCACCCCCGGCACAAACGAAGACCACAATCAGGATCAATGCGAAGAAGCGGGCACAGTGAGCAGCATCCAGTTTTCCGTCGCGCTCCACTCCTTCTCGAATCGGGTACGCTCTTGGACAGCAGCTTGCGTTCCTCCGGATCGTTCATCATCACCAACCCGCGCGCCGGATCGATGCCGTCCACCACCACGTAATGCAGTTCGCGCTGCGCCTGGGGCCGGAGCGCCACGATCAGCGGCCTGCCCTTCGCCAGCTGCGTCTCCAGGTCGCTCCATCGGCCGTTGAGCGCGAACACTTTGAAGCCATGCGCTCGCAGATAGGTTGTCATCGACGACGCAAGGATTCCATGTTTCGCCGGGGAATAAAGCTGACGCTGGATCGAGCAACATCGCTGTCGGCCGGTCGCGACGCGGCCCTGCTGCTGCGCCCAATACTGCATCACCATCGCGAGGGATGCCGCACCACAACCCTCGCGGGGCTGATGCACAAAGGGCACATCGATCCAGAGAGCTTTGGGAGCTGAATCCCGGGCCGCGGCGCCGACCGCGGCCAGGAAGAAAAAGAGAAGCGCGAATCGCCGCACGACCTCAGTGAATGACGGCGATCAGAATCACGGCCACCAGCACCAGAATGATGATCAGAAGGGTCTGGTTGCTGAGGACGCCTGCAGCAAACTCGCTCTGCGCGTGGTTCGCCCGCGCCGAAAGGTCGGCGAGCTCGGCATCGGAAAGGCTGGGGATCGCGGTTTTCACCTGCACGGGATCGATCTTTGCATCCCTCATCGCCTTCACAGCCTGGGGGGTGGAAAGGAACTGGGTCAGATCCTGAGCCTGCTTCTGCCGGGCCGCGGTTGACGCTTGCACCTGCTGGTCCAGTTCCGTCGGCGGGATCAGATGCGCGTCCTGATCGGGAGACGTAACGGCAGTGGAAGAGGTATTCCGGGCAGGCTCCTGCGCGTGCAGAGCGGCTGAGGAGGCAAGCAGCGAAATCAGCGCGAAGGCTGCGAGCCCGCGCGTCATGATGCTGAAGAACCGAAAGTACATGGCAACTCCAGTAGGGAAATTGGTCCTGATCTGTTTGAACACTGGGTAGTGTTGGATGCGCGGTCAGAATAACAGAGTTGGCCGCAGCAATTTCCGGCCCTGATCGCGCGCTGACGGACGCGACGGTCTGGAGTGCGCCGGCCAACTCAGTGAGGATTCGGTCTTCGCTCAGTGGAAGGCAGCCAGCAGAATGATGAGCACGATCGCGATGATGATCAGCGCAAGAGCCAGCGTCGACAGGCCGCCCGCGGCGAAATCGTGCTGCGCTCGATCGGCGCGCGCAGAAAGATTCGCCAGCTCCGCGCTGGACAGAGTCGGAATGGCGGTCTTCACCTGGATGGGATCGATCTTTGCATCCTGCATCGCCTTTTCGGCCTGAGGAGTGGAGAGGAACTTCGTCAAATTCTCGACGTGCTGCTGCCGTTGCGCCGTCGAGGTTTGCACCTGATGGTCGAGTTGCGCGGGGCTCACGAGGTGAGATCCCTGATCGGATAACCTGCGCCATTGCTGGAGTTTTGACCTGCGCACGCGCAGCGGACGAGGACGCGAGAAGCGCGACCAATGCTGCGGCGGCGAATGACCGCGCCATAACAGGGAAGAAAGACGAGAGAACTGCATAAGGACTCCGAAAAGAAATATGGTCCGCCCGGGCATGGACACTTCCAGTTGTGATGCCGCATCGACCGGGAGCCAGTTGGACTCTCTCCCAACTCACCCGCGACAACTTCGCGCGGCGCCTCACGGCAACGAAAACGCGATGTATACGCCACCCACCGGGGCTTTCGGATCGCGGCCGCCGCTTGCGGCGATCACGACATACTGCTTGCCATCGACCGAATACGTCGCCGGCGTCGCGCCCGCGGCAAACGGCAGCGTCGCCTCCCACAGCAGCTTTCCCGTCTGGCTGTCGAAGGCGCGAAATTTTCGATCGTACGACGTTGCGCCGATGAACAGCATCCCGCCCGCAGTCACCATCGGGCCCGCCATAATTCTCCGAACCGGTATCCTTCATGCCCTGCGCGGCGAGCGCTGGATACTCTCCCAGCGGAATCTTCCACAAATATTTCCCGGTGTTCAGATCGATCGCGCTCAGGGTTCCCCACGGCGGCGCAATCGCGGGATATCCGTCCGGATCGAGAAACTTTCCTGTATCCGGTAAACGCGTACTGGGTTGACCCCCGCCGCCGCATCCGCTCTCCCGGAACGGGCTGTGCCGGGGTTCGGTTCACTCACTCCGTCTTCAGATACGCCAGCAGTTCCACGACCTTCGCGCTGTCGAGGTTCGGAAGACCCGGCATGCGCCCGCTGCCGTGTGTGATCACCGCTGTGATCTGTTCATCGCTCAGGCGCCGGCTCACGCCGAGCAGCGACGGAAACGCCGGCGGCGATCCCGCTCGGTTCGCACCGTGGCAAATGGCACACTGCGCCTGGTAGATCTTCGCCCCTGCTCCTGCGTTCGGATTCTTCGCCGTCAGGCCGCCCGTCCACGCCATCTCGTTCGCGTTCACATACAGCACGCCGGTAGCAGGATCGACGGCCGGACCTCCCCACTCCGCGCCACCGTCGAATCCCGGGAAAATCACGGTCTGCCGATCCACGCCGAACGGAATGAACTGGCCGTCGCTGCGGAACGTCGCGAAGGTCTTCACCGCCCACGCGTGGGCCTCCGGCGTGCGCGTCGTGAGCATGTCCTCGGTGAGGCGCTGCCGCGCGAACGGCGCCGGCTCCAGCGGCATCGGCTGCGTCGGCGAGGTTTTCTCGCCGGGAACATCGCTGGACGGATAGGCGTGCTCTTCGACGGGGAACAAAGGCGCACCGGTCGCGCGATCGAAGACGTACACCACGCCCTGCTTGGTGGTCTGGGCCACGGCCTCCACCGCTTGCCGTCGCGCGTCACCGTCACCAGCGCGGGTGGCGCGGGAAAATCCCGATCCCAGATGTCGTGATGCACGCCCTGGAAATGCCAGAGCCGCTTGCCCGTGTTCGCATCGAGCGCCAGCAGCGTGTTCGGCAAACAGATCGTTGCCGATGCGGTCGCCGCCATAAAAATCGAACACCGCCGAACCCGTCGGCACGTAGACAATGCCGCGCTCGCGATCCAGCGTCATTCCGGACCAGTTGTTCGCCGCGCCCGCGTCCTTCCACGCATCGGGCGGCCACGTGTCGAGCCGAACTCTCCGGGCAGGGGGATGGTGTGAAAGGTCCACCGCAACGCGCCGGTGCGCACATCGTAGGCGCGGATATACCCGGGCGGCGCCGGATGCGTCTCGGGATTTCGTCCGCCGACGATGATCAGATCCTTGTAGACGACCCCGGGGTCGGTGAGGGCAATCGATTGCTGCTCGTACTTCGAGTCCAGGTCCTGGCGCAGACCTTTGCGCAGATCGACTCGTCCGCCGCTCGCCGAAATCGTGGATGGGTTTGCCGGTGGCTTCGCGTCGAGCGCGTACAGCCAGTTCATCAACCCGGCAAAGATGCGCCCGCCGTTGCCGTCGGTCCAGTACGCCAGACCGCGCTGGGGCTGGGAGGCGCCCCCGATGGTCCGGTCGTGCTTGTCGACGCTGGAGTCGAAGGTCCACAGAAGGCGCCCGGTCGCCGCATCCAGGGCGAAGACCTTGCCCGAAGGCGTGCAGGCGTAAAGCACGCGCCCCACGACCAGGGGATTGGTCTGCAGGCCGCCCTTCTCCCCGGTGTCATATTCCCAGGCGATCTTCAACTGCGCGACATTCTCCGGGTCGATCTGGGTGAGGGAGGAGTAATGATCGCCGTCCACGCCGCCGTTGTATGCCGGCCAGTCCCGATCGTGCGCCGCGCCGGTCCCCTGGACCTGCTGGCCCACCGCCGGCCGGGTCCCGGCAGTAACACAAAGCATTGCCGCCAAACAGACCGTAACAACCCGATTACTGGCACCCAAGTGCGATATCCTCCCCCGGAACCGATTGCTATGATTCCGGCCATGGTATCGAAAAATGGGGCGACGTGTTGCCGGATTCGCTGCGGTTCCAGCCGCATTTGCCCTTTTTCCGGCCAGCGCTCGGGCGGACGCCGGCATCCCCATGCTGCCCGTGACGAACCAGACGATGCTGTTCTTTCTACTGCTCGTGATCATCATCGAGGTCATTTACCTGCAGGCGCGGCTCAAAACCCGTTTTCGCCGCACCCTGGTCGCCGTCGCCACGGTTAACACCGGTACCACCGGGCTCGGTTTCCCCATCGCTTATGGGCTCTACGCGATGCTCGATTCGTGGGCGCAGTTCCCCGGCGGCACGCGCGAGGTGTTCAGCCACATGCAGTTCGTTCCGCTGTGGGTGACGGAAAAGCTGAACCCCGGCTGGTCGGGCCCGGGTGAAATCTACATGATTCTGGGCGTCTTCATCGCGCTTCTCGTCCCCTCCTACCTCTTCACCCGCCTGCTCAAAACCTGGGTCTTCGAGTGGTACGACTTCCTGCGCTACGAAGGCGACATCAAACCCGCCGTCCTGGTGGCCACTCGCCTCTCCTATTTCATGCTCGCCCTCATCGGCTGCATGCTTCTCTTCCGCGACTTCCGCAACTTCTAAAGGCGCCCCCGCTGCGCCACAATCACCCTCAATCGGCGTGGCCGCGCATCTTCCACAGCACTCGCCGAACCAGCCCCATCCACTCATGCGCGTCCGCTTCGGTCAGCGCGAGATGCCGTACGAGCCGGCGCGCTCTCTCCTCCGGCGTCGGATTCGGCCGCAGCGCCTCGCCCCAGCTCTCCTTCGCCGCCTCCGCCAGCAGGGCGACCAGCCGCTCGCGATCCCCGGCACTAGCCAGGGGAGCGGCTTCTCGTACCGGCGCCGGACCCGTCTCCCGCACCAGTTCGTAGAGCACCACGGCAACGGCCTGACCGAGATTCATCGACGGCTGGGCCGGCTCCGTCGGGATGCGCAGCACCCGCTGGCAATGACTCAGGTTCTGATTCGATAATCCTGTCTTCTCCGAACCGAACAGGACGGCGACCTTCCTGGCGCCGCTGTGCAGGGCCTCCAGCATCTCCGCCGCAACGGTCTCGAGCCGGTCGAGCGGCTCCTCGGTCCTGCGCCCTCTGCCCTCGGCCGTTCCCACTACCAGCGAACAGTCCGCGACGGCGGCGGCCACAGTTGCAAACTGCTCGGCCGCCTCGAGCACAGGCTCCGCATCGACCGCCGAGCGCGCTTCGCGAAATGCCTTATCGTACGGCTCGACCACGCGCAGATGCCGGAATCCGAAATTCGTCATCGCCCGCGCCGCCGCACCGATGTTCAGCGGATTCCGGCTCCGCACCAGCACCACGCACAGCCCCTCACGCTCCGCAGCCGTCAGCACCTTCGCATCGCCCTCCCCACTCCGTCTTCCCGGTCTACTATAAGCAGGGCAGCGGCGTATCCATTCGCCACATCGCCCGAACGAAAAAGCCTATGCCCATCCGCACGATCATCGAACCCTTCCGCATCAAGAGCGTCGAGCCCATCCGCTGGACCAGCCGCGCTCAGCGCGAAGAGCTGCTGCGCGCCGCGCACTACAACATGTTCCTCCTTCCCGCCGATGACGTGCTCATCGATTTGCTCACCGACTCCGGCACCGGCGCCATGTCCACGCATCAGTGGGCGGCCATCATGGAAGGCGACGAGAGCTACGCCGGCAGCCGCTCCTTCGACCGCTTCCGCAATTCGATCCAGGACATCTTCGGGTACAAGCACGTGATTCCGACTCACCAGGGCCGCGCCGCCGAGCGCATTTTGTTTGGAGTCTCCAGCCGCAAAGGGATGGTCATCCCGAATAACACGCACTTCGATACGACGCGCGCCAATATGGAATTCACCGGCGCCGAGGCCGTTGATCTGCTCACCGCCGCGGGTCGCCAGCCCTCGGTTGCCGCGCCGTTCAAGGGAAATATGGATGTCGCCGCGCTGGAAGACCTCATCAAGAAGGTCGGCCGCGAGCGGATTCCATGTGTGATGCTCACGGTTACAAATAACTCCGGCGGCGGCCAGCCCGTCTCCATGGAGAACGTCCGAGCCGTCAGCGCCGTCTGCCGGCGCGAAGGCATCCCCCTCTACTTCGACGCCTGCCGCTTCGCGGAAAATGCCTGGTTCATCAAGCTGCGCGAGCCCGGCTACTCCGACAAGACTCCGAAACAGATCGCACAGGAGATGTTCAGTTACGGCGATGGCTGCACCATGTCCGCCAAGAAAGACGGCATGGCGAATATCGGCGGCTTTCTCTGCACCAACGATGACAAGCTCGCCCAGCAGGAAAAAGATCTGCTCATCCTCACGGAGGGTTATCCGACATACGGCGGGCTCGCCGGGCGCGACCTCGAAGCCATCGCCGTCGGCATCCAGGAAGCGCTGGCCGAGGACTACCTCCGCTATCGCATCGCCTCCACCGCCTACCTCGGCAACCACATTGCGGCTGAAGGCGTGCCGATCGTGCAGCCACCCGGCGGCCACGCCATTTACCTCGACGCGCGCGCTTTTCTTCCCCACATTCCGCAGGAGCAATTCCCGGGAGTCGCGTTGGCGGCTGAACTGTATCTCGAAGGGGGCGTGCGCTCCGTCGAAATCGGCACGCTGATGTTCGCTGCGGCAGCACAGATGGATCTTGTACGGCTCGCGATTCCGCGCCGGGTCTACACGCAGAGCCACATCGACTATCTGGTGGAAGTGATCCTGGAGGTTTGGGGCCACCGGGAGAAGATACGCGGGATGCGGCTGACGTATGAGGCGCCGTTCCTGAGGCACTTCACGGCGCATCTGGAGCCGGTTGAGGAACCTCGAGAAAATCATGGATGAGACCATTAACCGAAAAGAAAAACGCGAGCAGCTTCGCAAGGATGCGTTAGCCGCCTGGAACCACTACCAAGCGACCGGACTCCACGTAACTCAGCGCGAGGCCGACATGTGGTTGGCGGAGTTGGAAGCCGGAAAAATCTTGCCTGCTCCAATCTGCCACACCTAGCCCTCACGGCCGAATCTCCACCGGTGTCCCCATACTCACCTCATCCCAAATCTGATCGATCTCCGGCGGAGGGACTACATTCCTCGCACCGATGGTGAAAATCCTCGGAAAACTTTCCCTCCCGCTACTTTCCTGCATCTTTTTGAGAATGGCTGAGAAGAGCGACGGCGCGAGCGTTTTGACGCGCGGGTTGGCGGTCGTGGGCGCCGGAGCGCTCGCACTCGGTGCGGCTACCGTGCTGGTGGACCTGTTTGGCTCGGCGCTGCCGTATTCGTTGGGGAACAAGCTGGACTGCGCGCTGGATTCCGATGAGTTTTTGCAGTTTTTGAGCGTTGTAACGAATGGCGCAGTGCGGCGGGCGCGCGTGACGCGACTGACCAACGGCGTCGAGTTCTATCCGGGACAGTTGGAGGCGATCCGCAACGCGCGCAGGGCCGTGATTCTGGAGCAGTACGAGTTCGCCGAAGGACGCGTCTCGGGCGAATTTCTGGATGCGCTGGTGGACCGGGCGCGTGCCGGTGTGGAGGTGCGGATAATGGTCGACGCCGCAGGCAGCTTCCATACTCGTGATTCGTATTTCGACCGATTGCGGGCCGCGGGCGGGCAGATGTCGCTGGTATAACCCGCTGCGGCCAAAGAAGTGGCAGGAGATCAACAATCGGAGTCACCGGAAATTGCTGGTGGTGGACGGCGAGGTGGGGTTTATTGGCGGCGCGGGCATCGCGGACTACTGGCTGTACTCGTCACCGAAGGTTCCGGCGTGGCGCGACACCATGTTTCGCATGGAGGGGGAAGGCGTCGCCGGACTGATTTCGACATTTTCAGAGAACTGGCTGGAGTCTTCCGGGGAGATTCTTTCCGGGGAGAAGCAGTTTGGCTTCGAGGCAAAGGCGGAGGGGCCGCGTGGATTTGTGGTGCTCAGCACTCCGCATGGAGGCGGGACGCAGGCGCGGATTCTGTTTCAGGCGCTAATCGCCAGCGCGCGGAGAAGCCTGCGCATCACAACACCCTATTTTCTGCCGGATCGGAGCGCGCGGGCCGCCCTGGCGGAGGCCGCGCGGCGCGGGGTTGCGGTGCAGATTCTGACGGCGGGACCACACATCGATCATCCGGTAGTCCGGAAGCTGAGCCGCGAGAGCAGCCGCCGGCTGCTGCGGGCCGGTGCGGAGATCTACGAGTACCAGCCCTCGATGATTCATGCCAAGCTGATGACCGTGGATGGCGAGTGGAGTGTGTTGGGGTCGACGAATTTCGATCACCGGTCGTTTGGGCTCAACGATGAGGTCAATCTGGCCGTTCTGGATCGCGATGTGGCGGCGGGGATCGAGCGGGATTTCGAGGAGGATTTGCGGCAGAGCCGGAAGCTCACGATGGCGATGCTCGCGGAGCGCGGATTCTTTCTGTTCGATCATGCGCTGAAGTGGGAAAGCTGAGCGGATTGGGTTGCGCCGCAGATGGACGGTACCGGACTCATCGACGCGAAAAGGGCAGGCCTTTTGGCCTGCCCTTTTCGTTCCAACGAGAAAGCTACTTCGCTGCGACCGGCTCCGCCTTCGCCGCTTTGGCGCCTTCCTTCAGCGCCGCCGCCTTGTCGGTGGTTTCCCACGTGAAGTCGGGCTCGTTCACGCGTCCGAAGTGGCCGTAGGCCGCGGTCTTCCGATAGATCGGCCGGCGCAGGTTCAGGCTCTCCATGATGCCCTTGGGCGTGAGCTCGAAGTTCTTGCGCACCAGGGCCACCAGTGCGCTCTCGTCGAGCTTGCTGGTGCCGAAGGTCTCGACCAGCACGCTCACTGGCTCGGCTACACCGATCGCGTAGGCCAGCTGCACTTCGCAGCGATCCGCGAGGCCGGCCGCGACGATGTTCTTCGCGATGTACCGCGCCATGTAGGCCGCCGAGCGATCCACCTTCGTCGGATCCTTGCCGCTGAAGGCGCCGCCGCCGTGACGGCCCATGCCGCCGTAGGTATCGACGATGATTTTGCGCCCGGTCAGGCCGGTGTCACCCATGGGGCCGCCGATCACAAAGCGCCCGGTCGGATTGATGTGGTACTTGGTGTTCTCGTCCAGCAGTTCGGAGGGCAGAACCGCCTGGATCACATGCTTCAGGATGTCCGCGCGCAGTTCCTCGTTGCGACACGGTCTCGGCATGCTGTGTGGAAATGACGACCGCGTCAATGCGCACCGGCTTGTGGTTGGCGTCGTACTCTACCGTCACCTGGCTCTTGCCGTCGGGCCGGAGATAAGGCAGCTTGCCGTTCTTGCGGACTTCTGACAGCCGGCGCGTGAGTTTGTGCGCCAGCGAGATCGCCGTCGGCATCAGCTCCGGGGTCTCGTTGGTCGCGTAGCCGAACATCATTCCCTGGTCGCCGGCGCCGCCGGTGTCCACGCCCATGGCAATGTCGCCGGACTGCTTGTTGATGGTCGAAATGACCGCGCAGGTGTTCGAGTCGAAGCCGTACACCGCATTGTCATATCCGATCGCGCTCACCACGCCGCGCACCAGCGCCTGGAAATCGACGTAGGCACGCGTCGTGATTTCACCGGCGATCACCACCAGGCCGGTTGCGGTGAGCGTCTCGCAGGCTACGCGGCTGTAGGGGTCCTGTTCGAGGCAGGCGTCAAGAATAGCGTCGGAGACCTGGTCGGCGATCTTATCCGGGTGACCTTCGGTCACGGATTCCGAGGTAAAGAGAAAGCGTTCGGCTGCGGGCAAGTATTTCCTCCAGAGGGATGCGGATCTCCAGCCTGTCGAGCGGGCGGAATCCGGCAGGATAGCTCTTTCATGGTACCAGGCCGGGAGGTGGCGGGGCAAAGGGTTGCAGCGGGATGCTGACTGGGGCCGCTCAGTGGGGAAATGCGGGGGTTGGAAAGGGTGAAGGCGGGGCCGGCAGGGACCCGATGGGCGGCCGCGAGGACAGGATAGAATCCGGTCAGTCAGCCCCATGAGCGCGAAAACCCCGCAAAGTCTGAAGCATCATGCCCGCCTCGATCCGTGGTACCTGGCGATCGGGCTCATCCTGGTCGTCAACCTGGTGGTGGCGATCGTCAGCCTGGCAAGGGTGCGGAATTTCCAGCACATCTGGGTCGTGATTCTCTCCCTGGCGCTTATTGTTCTGTGTCTGCGCATGCGCCAGTATCCGTTGAAAGTGCAGGACCGCGTGATCCGGCTGGAGGAGCGGCTGCGGCTGCAGGTCCTGGCCCCGCCGGGGTGGCGGGCGCAGATTGACGGCCTGAGCGAGGATCAGTTGGTCGGGTTACGCTTCGCGGGGGACGACGAAGTCGCGGAATTGGCGCGACAGGCGCTGCTGGAAAACCTTGACCGCGGACAGATCAAGGAGCGGATCCGAAACTGGCGCGCCGACGATTGGCGCGTGTAACAACGCCCTACTGCGGTTTGGCTGGCGCTGCATTCGGCTGACTGGGCTGGCCTGCGGGCGTTTGCGAGGGCGAGCCCTTGTCTGTTCCCTTATCCGGACTTCCCGTGATGTCCTGGCCCTGGTAAATCACGCGAATGCTGGTGTGGAACTCGTGGTAGTTGGTGTATTTCACGGTCTCGCGCATGTGCACGTCTTCGCTCAGATAGCCGTGGCCGCCGGTAAAGTGCAGGGTGCCGTCCCCATGCGTGTAGACAGGAAACCAGTATTTGCCATCCACCAGCTGCCGGTAGGTAATGAAGGGCGTGGACAAATCCTCATGGCCGGGCCGCACGTCGTCCGGCACGTTCTTCCCATTCGTCACGACGATCTGGTGATCTTTCTGGTCGACCCAAATGCGGCCCTGGAAGTAGCGGTGCTTCTTTTCGATCGTCTTTGGCTTTACATCGAAGACCCAGGTTTCGATCTCGTCGATCTTCTGCTTGCCGACGTAGGTAATGTCGTACTGCGGCGCGTCGTCCGTGGTCAGCACAAAGGGGAGCCGTTCCTCGATATCCTCGAAGTCGGCCGGCGACATCATGACACGCGTCAGAGTGCTCTCCGGGGCTTCCAGCACGCGTTCCGTGCGATGGCCGTCCGCGTCGAAGGCAATGTCGACGACCTGGAAATACTGCCCGTCAACTTTGCCGTCGTCGTCAAGGGTTTGCACGCGAACGCTGCGCGTCCAGGTGTAATTGTCGAGCGCATGGCGGAAGACGGCTTCCTTCGCGGTGAACTCGGTGATGATCTGCTGCACCGGCATGGCGGGCGGCGTGGGATCCAGCGGGCCGAAGCCCTGATCGAGGGGCATCGACGTGTAGGACGCCTGGGCGTGCAGTGCCGGCAAGGCCAGCGTGAAGGCGGCCAACAAGGTCACAACGAAACGGCGTCCGGGGATCAAGACCACGACAGAACTCCTGCTGTTTCCTGCTCTTAAGGATAGACGCATTGGCAGGCGGTTCGGCCCATCCCTGTGTTGGCTCGGCAAAACTTCAGGCGCCTGGAGCCCTGCGTCGAAGGCACTCCGTATTCCGCCATTTACCAGAAGGGTGACCCTCGTGATGGCATCATCTGCATTAAAAGGTGCATTATCATGCACCTGGACTCACAATGAAGGTTCGGGGGGAAACAGGCCACCACCATGGATCTATACCGGGCACCGACGCTCATCCTGCTGTTCGTGCTGGTTGCCGTGTTCGGCGCCCTGTGGCTCCAGCGCCGCTCGTTGCCGCCTCTGCGCATCCGGGTCGGGCAGGCCGTCACCGCCCGCCGCCGCCAGCTCCTGTGGCTGGTCGGCTGGATGTTCGCCGCCATTCAGCTGGAGATGGAGGTCTTCGGCCGCGCCGAGTCCGGTATCTGGCTCGCTGTCTCCCGTTGCAGCATCCTCATGGCCGCCCTGATGTTTCTCGGCTCCATGGCCCCGCAGTACTTCAGCCGGCGCTTCCGCATCCTTTACGTCGTCGCCCTGGCCGTACCCATTCTCGCCTTCACTGTCATCGCCTCTCTCGATCCCACTCCGGGCCGCCGGCGGTCCGTGCGCTTCTTCTCTTCTTTGTCCTCGCACCTTCCTGATCAGTTTGCGCTGGGGACTGGACAGGAACCTTCTTCCAATCTGGGTCAGTGTCCTCATCGTTGGCGTCGTGGGCGGCATTGGTATTTCGCTCGCGCTGCGTGGGCAATACGAAGACGCCCTTGCCCTGGCTCAGAGCGGACTGCTGCTGGTCACGGCTCTGCTCTTTGCCTCAGGATTTCGCCGCATCTCGGCCGGGGTAGTCTTCACCGTCGGCGGGCTGGTTGGCTGGTCGCTGCCCGTCATGCTGACGCCCATTCTTGGGACCGCGGGAGTTCCGCTCGTTTTCATGCGCGCGCTCAACCTGGTCAAAGTGGTCGCCGCTTTCGGCATGATTGTTCTGGTCCTCGAGGACGAGATCGCCTCCAACAAGGCCGGCCAACTGCGGGACCGGCGGGCCCGGCACGAAATGGAGCGGTACACCGAAATTTTCCTTGAATCGATGCCGGCCGAGGAGAAAAGCACGCAGTTCGATCCGATCTGCGAAGCCATTGCCGCAGCCAGCCGCTTCGGCAGAGCCGCCATCGTAATCCGCACTCCCGATAACCGCTTCCGCCTGGCCGGTGCTGCGGGAATGGACGGCGCCCTCGCCGCGGCTCTGGACGCCATGGCCCGGCGCACCAGCGCGGACCGGATCGGCAGCCTCGGCGAAAAGCTCTATACCCGGGTTCAGGGCCACCTCGTTCTCCTCGATCTGACCCCGCTCCTCGAGCCCGGCGATGAGCTGGGACTGATGCACTTCACCTCTGCATGGGCCATCGCGATCCGGGGGCGGGAACAGGAGCTTCTCGGCACACTCCTGCTCTCCGGCCTGCGCGAGCCGGATGAGCCACTGCTGACCGAAGACGTTCTGCCGCTGGAACTGCTGGTCGCCCGCATCGGCAACGCCCGCGAGCACCAGATCCTGCTCCGCCGCCTGCTGCAGACCGAGCGTCTCGCCGGCCTCGGCCAACTCGCCGGAGGCGTGGCCCACGAACTCAACAATCCCCTCACCGTCATCACCGGCTACGCCGAGATGCTGACCGACGCCGAGGGCCCCATCCGCGACCAGGCCACGGTCATCCTCAACGAGGCACGCCGCATGAAGCAGATCATCGAGAGCCTGGTCCGCTTCCGCAAAGCCACCCCGGGCCTCCGCGGGCCGGTCTCCATCGAGACCCTGCTGCAGGACATCCAGCGGCTCACCCGCCACGAGCTCGATGGATCCCACATTGACCTGCAACTGCGTATCTCCCCCGACTTGC
This sequence comes from uncultured Acidobacteriaceae bacterium, assembly GCA_963796895.1. Classification (GTDB taxonomy): domain Bacteria; phylum Acidobacteriota; class Terriglobia; order Terriglobales; family Acidobacteriaceae; genus Palsa-343. The sequence goes on along the minus strand of CAWCNN010000003.1, from coordinate 1,837,765 downwards.
CTCCGGTCAAAGCGGACGGTGACCAGCTCCGGCAGGTCTTTTTGCAGATCGTCAAGAACGCCATTGGCTCGATGCACGACTCGCCCGACGACATGGACCGCCGCCTCCTCGTCGAGGCCTACCCCCTTGGTGAAGCGATCCAGATCACGTTCACCGATTCCGGCCCTGGCTTCGTCGAGCCCTCCCGTGCCTTCGATCCCTTCTACAGCACGCGCCACCAGAGCGAGGGCATGGGGCTTGGCCTGAGCATCTGCTACTCCATTGTCCGCGAGCATGGTGGCCAGATCTCCGCCCTCAACGCGCTGCCTCGCGGCGCCGCCGTTGTGATCCAGTTGCCCGCCTGCGCTCCCGAAGTCCCACACGAAGTGACAGGCGGCTCCGAATCCCTGGCGGCGTCCACTGGTATTGCCCACGCCCCTACCGGTACGACGTAGTACGCGCGGCGGTTACCAAAGCGGCCGCTTTCCGGAGTCCTGGGCGCGACGACCGCGTGTACGATGATCCGTTGCCCGTCACGAGGCCCCTTATGAAGAAACTGCTTTGCGCCGCCACTCTTTTTCTCTCCGCTTTGAGCCTGGGCGGGCAAAATCCCGCACCTGACGCCGGCTCCTCGGGCCCGAAGCGCCCCATGACCTTCGAGGACATGATGCAGATGCGCCGCCTCGGGGACATCGATGTCTCGCGCGACGGCAAGTGGGTACTCTTCACCGTCACGGACGTCGATCTGGCGAAGAACACGAAGACGCCACACCTGTGGATTGTTCCGGTTGCCGGAGGGCAGGAGCAGCCGCTCACCGCCTCTTCCGGTGGCGAAAGCCGCGGCCGCTTCTCTCCGGATGGCAAACAGATCGCCTTCCTGAGCGATCGCAGCGGCAGTCAGCAGATCTGGATCACTTCCTTTGACTCTGACGCCGGCACCATGGGTGAACCTCGCCCGCTCACGCACATCTCGACGGAAGCCGACAATGTGACCTGGTCGCCGGACGGCAAACATCTGGTCTTTACTTCCGATATCTATCCGGAATGCAGCGCGGGGCCCTCGCCGGACGTTGCGCCCTCGGGCGTAGATGAAGATGCCTGCGACAAGAAACACGACGAGGCGGAGAAGCAGTCGAAGGTGAAGGCGAAGATCTTCACGCATCTGCTTTACCGGCACTGGAACCACTTCACCGACGACAAGAGGAGCCACCTGTTCTTTGCGTCGGTCGACGATGGCACGTTCCGGGATCTGAACCCTGGCGACGAGCACGATGTTCCACCCTTTTCGCTGGGGGAACCGGATGGGTGGGATTTCTCGCCGGACGGGAAAGAGATCGCTTTCGAAGAGAAGAAGGTCGACGATCCGGCGCTGTCGACGAATGTGGACATTTTCACGCTGAAGCTTTTCAACGACGAGGGCAAGACGGAGTGGGGCGCGAAGCCGCACAGGATCTCGACCAGCCCCGGCGGCGACTTTACCCCGCGCTACTCCCCAGACGGCAAGTGGATCGCATGGCGCATGCAAAAGCGCGCCGGGTATGAGAGCGACCGGTTTCGGCTTGTGCTGTACGACCGCGGGACGAAAGAGATCAGGGAGTTGCTGCCTGGCTTTGACCGGTGGGTGGATGAAGAAGCGTGGAGTCCGGACTCGAAGACGATCTACCTCACAGCTGGTGATTCTGGAGCGGAACCGATATTCAGCGTCAGGACTGATGGCGAGGGTTTAAGCGTTTTCATCACACCCCATCAGGGCCGCGGTGAATATAGCGATCTACACATATTGTCCAATGGCGAAACTGTTGTCGCCTCACGCATGGCTGTGGATCAGCCTGGCGAAATAGCCAGAGTTGGGCGAGAGCAGTCTGGAATCATCATCGATTGGAATACTAGTAAGAAGACCGAGGACAAATTCCGTACTTTCGGAGCGCCGTACCCTAAAACGGCAGTTCAGCTCACCCACCTCAACACCGCCCTCCTCGCCCAGCTCGACCTTCCCCCGATGGAATCCTTCTGGTTTCCCAGCATCGGCAAAGTGCAGGTGCAGGGCTTCCTCATCCGCCCGCCGAACTTCGACCCGCACAAAAAATACCCAGTCAAGTTCCTCATTCACGGCGGACCCCAGGGCGCCTGGGGCGATGCGTGGTCGTATCGCTGGAACGCGGAACTCTTCGCCGCGAATGGCTATGTCGTCGTCATGATCAACCCCGGCGGGTCGACGGGTTATGGGCAGGCCTTCATCGACCGCGTCAATGGCGACTGGGGCGGGCGGCCCTACATCGACCTGATGCGCGGTCTCGACTACGCCGAAGCCCACTACCCCTTCATCGACAAGACCCGCGAGTGCGCGCTCGGCGCCAGCTACGGCGGTTACATGGCCGACTGGATTCTTGGCCACACCGATCGCTTCAAGTGCGTCGTCTCGCACGACGGCATGTTCAACACAGAATCCGCCTATGGCACCACGGATGAGCTTTGGTTCAACGAGTGGGAATTCAAAGGGACGCCCTGGACGAACCGCGCGCTCTATCGCGAGTGGTCCCCGATGCTGGCCGAGACGCATTTCAAGACACCGACGCTGGTCGTCCACTCGCAGCTCGACTACCGGCTCGACGTGTCGGAAGGCTATCAACTGTTCGACACGCTCCAGCGCATGAAGATCCCTTCGAAGATGCTCTACTTTCCCGATGAGGGCCACTGGATCCTGAAACCGCAAAACTCGCAGCTCTGGTACAAAACAGTGAACGACTGGGTGGACCAGTGGACGCAACGACAGGGAGTAGGGAGTAGGGAGTAGGCCTGGAGGATCGAGCAGGATGATTGCACACTTGAGAGGACGGCTGTTCTCCAAACAACCGGGCCAGGCCATCGTCGAAGCCGCCGGCGTCGGCTACGACGTCACCATCTCCGTTCCCACCTTCACCACGCTCCCCGGCGAGGGCGCCGAAGTCTCCCTCTTCATCCACACCCACGTCCGCGAGGACGCGCTCGCCCTCTACGGCTTCATGGACCGCAATGAGAAGCGGCTCTTCGAGCGCCTCATCACCGTCTCCGGCGTCGGGCCGAAACTCGCTGTGACCATCCTCAGCGGACTCAACCCCGAGCGCACCGTCGCCGCCATTCGCGCGCAGGACCACGCCACGCTCACGCGCATCCCGGGAGTCGGCAAGAAGCTCGCCGAGCGGCTGGTGGTCGAGCTGAAGGAGAAGCTCGAAGACCTCGCGGTGGCCCCCGTCGCGCAGCAGCAGCTGGGGCCCGCAGCCGAAGACGTGTTGTCCGCGCTGGTCAACCTTGGCTACCAGCGCCCCGCCGCGCAGAAAGCCATTGAAACGGCGATCGACAAGGACAAGACAGCGAGCGACAACTTCGACGAGTTGTTCCGGGGCGCAATGAAGGTGATTCGGTAGTCCGCGCGAACGGCGCAGGGTTGGTCGCCGAGTTCACTTCGTCCCGTAACGGCGATGCGCACGTCCGCATGGGAAAATAAACACTGAATGACGACAGTGGCGAATCAAACGAACCACAAGAGTTCCCTCCTGGAAGAACTGCGGTGGCGCGGTTTTCTGGATGCAACGACGGCGGACGACCTCGACGATTACCTCAACGAGGCGCGCCGCACCATCTACGTTGGTTTCGATCCAACCGCGGACAGTCTCCACCTGGGCAGCCTGATCCCGGTGATGGGCCTGGCACACGTGCAGCGCCACGGCCATCGGCCATTGGTTCTTGTGGGCGGTGGCACTGGCTTGATAGGAGACCCAAGCGGCAAGTCGTCGGAGCGTCTTCTGCTGACCAGCGAAGTGGCCGAACGGAACTCGGCAGCCATTCGCACCCAGCTCAGCCGCTTCTTCGACCTCTCCTCGGACGATCGGGCGCTGATGATGAACAATGCGGATTGGCTGCTGCAGCTGAATCTCGTCGACTTCCTGCGTGACATCGGAAAACACTTTTCGGTCAACGAGATGATTCGACGCGATTCGGTTCGGGTGCGGCTGGAGGAGCGCGACCAGGGCATTTCGTTCACTGAGTTCAGCTACATGCTGCTGCAGGCCTACGACTTCTTCTACATGTGCCGGCATTTCGACTGCACCATCCAGATGGGGGGCAGCGACCAGTGGGGCAACATCCTTTCGGGCAAGGATTTGATCCGGCGGATGCTGGGACAGCGGGCAGAGGGCATTACTTTCCCACTGCTCACCACCTCGACGGGGAAGAAGTTCGGAAAGACGGAGGAGGGCGCAATCTGGCTGGATGCCGCCCGGACGAGCCCCTATCAGATGTATCAATACTGGCTGCAGACCGCCGATGCCGACGCAGGCCGCTACCTGAGGCTCTTTACGTTTTTAGACCGCGAGCGCATCGAGGCGCTCGAAAGCGAGACGCAGCGACGGCCAGAGGCACGAGAGGCGCAGCGGGTGCTGGCTTCTGAGTGCACGACTCTTGTCCACGGAGCTGAGGCCGTGCGCAGCGTGGAGGCGGCCAGCAGAATCCTGTTCTCCGATTCGAATGAGGTACCCAGCAAAGAAACGATCGCGTTGCTGGCGCGGGAAGTGCCGGTGACAGAGATTCCCCGCAGCGAGTTCGAAGCCGGCGTCAGCCTCGTGGACCTCATCGTTCGCACCCGGCTGACGGAGAGCAAAGGTGCGGCGCGCAAGCTGATCGAGGCCGGCGGTGTTTATCTCAACAACGAGCGGCAGAGTCAGATCCAAAAGGCGATCACTGCCGGAGATCTGAAATGGCCGGCGGCGATTCTGCTGCGCGCAGGAAAGAAGAACTATCACCTCGTGCAGATCCGGTAGTGCCACCGGAAACTTTATTACGCGGGCGCGAGTTCATTGAGCCTGCAATTCCACTCGCTCGTTCGGCCGGATCCGAAATGCGCGTTTCCTCTTTCCCGGCGCTTCGATCGCCACCTGCTGCTCGGTCTCGGCAATCCCAACGGCGGCCTGCAACTCGCCGGTCGGGGACGTCAGCAGCCGCGCCGTTCCCGTCACGCCCGCAATGCGCTGCCCCGCAATCCGCAGCTCCGCGCGCTCGCCGTCATAATTCAGCGCCACTGCCGCCGTCCCGATCTTCCGCATGAAGTTTGACCGGCCCTTCTCCGCCGGCGGCCGAACATTCCACTCGACTCCGTCGCCCTGCTGCCGAACCCCTGACAGCCGCCACACAAAGTCCGCGCAAACCAGCGCCGCGGGCGAATATCCCGCCGGATCGGCCAGCGTGAAATCGCCGGTCTCAGGATCCATCTGCTGCCGGAACTCGCCCTTTGCGCGCCGGAAGGCCTCGATCCACCGCTGCATCAGATGGCCCAGTTCTGCGGACTTGCCGTAGTGCTCCATCCAACGCGGAGCGCGCAGTGCTGTCAGGGCCTGGGTCGCGCCGCCCCACGAATTCCGCGGAATCGGCCGTACGAACTGCGGATCGTCCAGCGCCACGGAAGGAAAGGGATAGGGCGTCCAGAAGGCCCCCGGATTGTGTACCTGTTTCTCCCACACTGTCTCGAAGACGGGCGTATCCGGTACGTGCTCGCCAAGGACGGTCATCATCGTCGAGCTGCGAATCTTCACGAACTGGTTATTGGTGTCGAGATCGTAGAAGGCTCCGTCCTGCGGATCGTAGAGCTTGTCTATGATCAGCCTGCGAATCGTTGCCGCGTCCTCGCTCCACCGATCCGACTCGCTCGCCTTACCCAGCGCCTTTGCCATCGCGGCCAGCGCTACGCGTCCGCCGTAGACCGTCGCCGAAAGGTCCGGACACAGCCGCGGCATCCCCGGTTCCTTCGGACATTTGCGGGCATCGCCGTCCGGACAACGTCGCGCCAGCCCCTTCCAGCGCGGGCTGTTGTCCTGCCCCGTGTCATAGGTGCAGAAGCCCTCGCACAGCCCCGTCCCACGCGTATTGCGATATTTCCGGAGCCAGGCATCCCAGCGCCCGCACGCTGCGTACGCCTTCTCCAGCAGCTCCTGATCGCCGAGCCTCCGCGCCAGCTCCCACGCTGTCGCCGCAATCGGCACCTGCATCTGGATCTGTCCAAATGCCGGGCCGCTGTCTTTCACATCGCACGGCAGCTGCCCGTCGTCTTTCTGGAGCGCAAAAAGGATGAGGTGATTATTGCGCGCCAGGTGTCGTGCCGCCTCCGGTCCGACGCGCTCGTAGACCTCGCCTTCCTGCGGCGCGCACTCCAGCCACACGCCGTGATAGACGCTGCCTTCCACCAGCACCGGGCCTGGGTACGAGGGAAACGTCACCGCATTCCCCCGCAGGGTTGCAAGGGCCGCGTCATAGATCCGCTGCAGCTCGGCATCGTCTGTTCTGAACGAACACGGCGCATCGGCAGCCATCCCGGCCTGCTCGGCAAATGCCCGCGACCCGCCGAGCGCAATCGCTCCCGCGACCAGCGAACCTTGCCCAATCACGTGCCCAATAAACTGACGACGATTCATCAACACCCCAACGACCGGACCCTCGCCCTCAGCCCGCCGAACCAGGGTACCACCTGCCCCCTTGCCGGCACACGGCGTGCAGCCGCCTCAGACTGCTCCCGCTGCGTTAGTCTCTTAATGGCAGCCGCAGAGCACAGTTTTCGCAGACCGGTCCCACGCCGCTCGTATGATCCTTCGCATCCTCCTCGACATCGGCCTTTTCGGGCTGCTCACATCGACCATCGCGGCCATTCTCGCGGTCGTCGGTCTCTTCCGATTCCTGTCACAGCGTCCCCGCGCCACGTCCCGATTCACAGGTCCGGTCAGCCTGCTGAAGCCCCTCGACGGCGACGAACCCAACCTTGAAGCCCATCTCGCGTCCTTCTTTGACCAGGACTACCCAAAGTTCGAAATCCTCTTCTGCGCCCGCTCTGCCTCGGACCCGGGCCTGGCCGCCGCCCGCCGCGTCGCCGCGCGCTATCCGCACATCCCCACGCGATTCCTTTCCACCGGCGACCACACCTACATCAACGCGAAGGTGTCCTCGCTGGAGCTGATGCATGCCGCCGCGCAGCACGATATCTTCATCGTCAGCGACAGCGACGTGCGGGTAACCCGCGACTATATCCGTGAAGTCGCCGCACCCTTCGCCGATGAAAACGTCGGAGCCGTCACCTGCCTTTATCGCGGCACCGCCGACCGCGGCCTCTGGGCCAAACTCGAAGCCGCCGGCATGTCTGTGGAGATGACCACCGGCGTCCTCACCGCGAATCTTCTCGAAGGCATGAAGTTCGCCCTCGGCCCCACCATGGCCGTCCGCCGTCGCTGTGTGGACGCGATGGGGGGCTTCGGCATCCTTGGTCCCTACTGCTCGGACGATTTCCTCCTCGGCGAGAAGGTCGCGGGCCAGGGATCGACCGTCGTGCTGTCGCATCATGTCATCGACCACATCATCCTTAACCTGAGCTTTGGCGCCTCACTGCGCCATCAAACGCGCTGGATGAAGTCCACACGCTTCTCGCGCCCGCTCGGCCATCTCGGCACCGCGCTCACGTTCAGCCTTCCCTTCGGGATCCTCGCGGGCCTCGCGGCTTTCGCCCTGCACCGGCCTGTCCTTGCTCTCGCGCTCTTCGCGTTCTCGATTGTCAATCGCATGATTCTGGCGGGTTTGATGGGCGCCCTTGCCGTCCAGGAACGACACCTTCTGCGCACCATTCTGCTTTATCCCCTTCGCGACCTGCTCGGCTTCTTCTGCTGGGCGACGAGCTACGCCGGCAGCACGATCCTCTGGCGGGGACGTCGCTATCGCCTCACCCGCGGGGGACTGATGCATCCCGTCGATGCGGCGAACGGCGAGGAACATGAGCAGGCGCTCAGCACATAACCCAGCTCCGCTGCGCCAGGGCGCGCGGATCTTCGGTGCATGGGTCTTCGGAGCATGGACCTTCGGGTGGGATATTTCCCGCCGCGAGCGGGAAACTTTGTCATGCGCAGCCCCGTCCCTCCATTCGACAGAATTCGGTCCGATTTGATCTGCACAATATTGACCTGAAAGATCCGCGAGGCTCTTCCGATGATGCGAGGTGTCCCCTTCACCGGCGAATATCTCTCCCGCTATCTGGCCGGCCAGAAGCGGTGGAATGAAGCACGGGAGTGGCGAGCCAAAGAGGCTGGGGCGGGCAGGCCCTCCACTTACCAGGATTTTTGCCAGGCCCATGGGCTGTGCCCGGCCTGCGCGGCTTCCGGAGTGGCCCTGAACGAGAACGGCGCGGGATTCAGGACCATCGGCGCAAATGGCAACCTTCCTCTGTATGAAGAATGCCGGGTCTGCGGCGGCACCGGAAAGATCGTCAACCCGAGTTGATGCCGCAATCGGCGCCGAAAGCTGCCAGGTGCCTGAGTTGCCACCGAAGCAGCCAACTTCCTGTTGCTCTGCACGCATCCGTGCAACGAACATAGAAGAAATGCCAGCTACAGCCGCAGTGCCCCGTGCATCTCATTTGCCGGGCCTCTTGATCCCTTCCCCCGGAGCACTCCGCCTGCCTGATCAGGCGACCGCCGCATGAAAACTGCCGTCATCATCGGAGCCGGCCCCGCCGGCCTCACCGCTGCCCTTGAGTTGCAGCGCCGTTCCGACGTCCGCCCCATCGTCCTCGAAGCGACCCAGCGCATTGGCGGCATCTCCTGCACCATCCGCCATAACGGCAATCGCATGGACATCGGCGGACATCGCTTTTTCTCCAAAGCCGACCGCGTGATGGACTGGTGGACCGAGCTGATGCCGATCGCCTCCACCGAGAACGGCTCCGGCTTTCACAGCATTCATTATCAGAATCGCGAGCGGCTGGTTTCCACGGGATCCGAACCTGCCGCCGATCCCGATCTCGTCATGCTGGTGCGCCCGCGCAAGAGCCGCATCTATTTCCTGCGCAGCTTCTTTGACTATCCGCTCGCCCTCAATGGGCAAACACTGCGCCAGCTGGGCCTCTGGCGAACCTTCAAAATCGGCGTCGGTTATGTGCGTGCCAAACTTTTCCCGCGCCGCAATGAGAAAACTCTCGAAGACTTCCTCATCAACCGCTTCGGCAACGAACTGTACCTCACCTTCTTCAAGTCCTACACGGAAAAGGTCTGGGGCGTGCCCTGCGACCAGATCAGCGCCGAGTGGGGAGCGCAGCGCATCAAGGGTCTTTCCCTGCGCACGGCGGTCGCCCACTTCCTGAAGAAGACTTTCAGCCGCAAAACGTCCGGCGACATCGCGCAGAAGTCCACCGAAACTTCACTGATCGAGAAATTTCTCTACCCCAAATACGGCCCCGGCCAGCTATGGGAATATGTCGCAGACCTGGTGACAAAAAAAGGCGGCGAAGTGCGCATGGGCTGGCGCGCTATCAAGCTGCACGTCGAAGGCGATCGCGTTGTCTCGGTCGTCGCGCGCGACCCGTATGGCGCCACGCACACGATCCCCGCCGACTATGTCTTCTCTACCATGCCGGTCCGCGAACTGATCCACTCGCTCGACGTCGAAGTGCCGGACGCCGTCAAAGCTATCGCCGATGGTCTCATCTATCGCGACTTCATTACGGTTGGGCTTCTGGTCGACCGCCTCGCCGTCACCGAGCCTGACGGCGGCCGGCTCAAGGACACCTGGATCTACATCCAGGAGCCCGACGTCCTGGTCGGCCGCCTGCAGATCTTCAACAACTGGAGCCCGCTACATGGTCGCCGATCCCGACGAAGGTCTGGATCGGCCTCGAATACTTCTGCTACGAGACGGACCAGCTGTGGAACCTGCCCGACGACGAGATCGCCCGCTTCGCCATCGGCGAAGTGGAGAAGATCGGCATCCTGCGGCGCCGACCAGGTCCGCGACTCGGTCGTCGTACGCGTTCCCAAGACCTACCCCGCCTACTTCGGCACCTACGACCGCTTCGACGAGATCGTTCGTTACACCGATCGCTTCGAGAACCTCTTTCTGGTCGGCCGCAATGGCATGCACAAGTACAACAACCAGGACCACTCCATGCTCACCGCGATGACCGCGGTCGACCAGATCGTCGCAGGAAAGATCGACAAAGCGGCGTTGTGGGAAATCAACACCGAGCAGGAATATCACGAAGAGAAGAAGTGACGCCCTCAGGCGTCATTCTTTCTCCTGTTCCCTAATCTCTGTCTTACTCCCACAGGGTCGTATGCCTTCGCACCCACCAGCAGGGCGCCGCTCCGCCGTGCGGAAACAGCGCGCGCGCGCAGGTCACCGGCACGATTCCCAGGTAGTCGTACTCCTGCTTGTTGCCCTTCAGCGCCGTCGACAGGTACTCCTCCACCTGGACCGTATCGAAGCCCGAACCCCGCGCCGCACGCACGGTGAACGCCGCCCAGTCGAGAACCCACGCCAGCACGGCAATCGCCAGCAGAATCTTAAGCGTTGTTTCCAAAACGTTCAGAAATCGCTTCATGCCGATCGCGGGACCGCCCCAATAACCTGGAAAATGAGTGTCCAGCCGTTTTTCTTACACCCTAAACCCTACACCCTTTACCCTAAGTTCCATGGACCTCGAAGCTATCCAGACGGCGCTGCAGGGCGCCCGCATCGATGCGTGGCTGTTCTACGACCATCACCATCGCGATCCGCTCGCCGCCGCCATCCTCGGCCTCCCCGATCAGGGACTGGTCAGCCGCCGCTGGTACTACGTCATTCCCGCCGAGGGCAGCCCCCGCAAGTTCGTCCATCGCATCGAGGCGGATAAGCTCGACTCCCTGCCCGGGACCAAGGGGGTCTACTCCTCCTGGCAGGAGCTGGAAACCGGCCTCGACCGCGATGCTCGGGCCGTGGAATCGCATCGCCATGCAGTATTCGCCGCGCAACGCCATCATGTACGTCTCCATGGTGGACGCGGGCACCATCGAGCTCCTCCGCTCCATGGGCAAAGAGATTGTCTCCTCTGCGGACCTGGTCAGCCACTTTCTGGCCGTTCTCACCGAAGCCCAGATCGACAGCCACTACGCTGCCCAGAAGGCCCTCGACGATATCCTCGTGCAGGGATTTCAGCTACATCGGCAGCGCCGCTCGCAACGGCACTCCGGTTTCGGAATACGACATGATGATGTGGTTCCGGGAGGCCATGGACCGCGCTGGCCTCACCACCGATCACGGTCCCAACGTCTCCATCGACGAGAACACCTCCAACTCGCACTACGAGCCCACCGCGGAATCCAGCCGCCCGATCGTGTCCGGCTCGTTCCTGCTGATCGACATCTGGGCGCGCGTCCATCATCCCGGCACCTGCTGGTACGACATCACCTGGACCGGCGTCGTCAATCGCGAGCCCAGTGAGCAGGAACGCGTCGTCTTCGCCATCGTTCGCGATGCCCGCGATGCCGCGATTGAAGCTGTCCGCCGCGCCTTCACCGACGGCGGCCATCCCATCGCCGGCTTCGAAGCCGATGACGCCGCCCGCACGGTCATTCGAAACGCCGGCTACGGGCAGTACTTCACCCATCGCACCGGCCACAACATCGGCGCCGAGCTGCACGGCTCCGGCGCCCACCTCGATAATCTCGAAACCCACGACGAGCGGCGCATCCTGCCCTTCACCTGTTTTTCCGTCGAGCCCGGCATCTACCTGCCCGAATTCGGCATTCGCAGCGAAGTCAACATGATCACCTCCCGCGACAATGCCGTAGTCACGGGCCGCATCCAGCGCGACCTGGTGCGAATCTGAGGCGAGGCCGGCCGCAACGAATCTGCCGCGCCATTCGTTTATAGTCATAGGAAGCATGGCGACAAAAGAGCAGACCTCTGCACCAGCAAAAGCTCAGGGATTTGCGTACAGCGCGCTCCTCCTCGGCTGGCTCATCCCCGGCGCAGGGCATCTGCTCACCCGTCACTGGATTCGCGCCCTCCTGCTTTTCCTCGCGATCTCGCTCGATGTTCTTCCTCGGGATCGCGATGCAGGCCAAGCTCTACATGCCGAATACCGGTGACCCACTCGACATGCTCGGTTTCGCCGGCGACATCGGCACGGGCGCACTTTATTTCCTCGCCCGCATCTTCTCCCTGGGCCAGAGCACCGTGCAGATCGTCACCGCGGACTACGGCACCAAGTTTGTGGTCGTTGCCGGCCTGCTGAACTTCGTCGCTGCGGTTGACGCGCACAACCTGCGCATCGGGAGGAAGGTCTAGTGCTCACGCCCTCCCACTTCACGTCGGTCCTGCTCTTCGCCACATTTACGTCGGTGGTCTTCGCTATCACGCAGCGCTCGACGACGCGCGGCATGGTTCGCTACGGGATTTATTGCTGGGTTCTCTTCGTCGGATCGGTGATCGCCGCCAGCTGGCTGATGTGGCTGATCCGCAGCTGACGAGGCTTACTTCCCTGGCTGCCCTGCGTCTCGATCGCATACACGGTACCCCGCGCCCCGATGAACAGCGTCTTCCCATCCGCTCCGCCAAAGCATAAGCTTCCCGGCCGCTCCGGCACCTCCAGAACGCCCTCGGGCTTGCCGTCGCGATCGTAGACGTACACCTGACCGCGACGCGATGTAGACATTCCCCGCCTGGTCTTCGACGACTGAAGTTCCCCCGCGTTCAGCGAACAGCTTCGTTGACATCCGATTGTCGGAACTCAGTGTCCCGCGCCACGCCTTCTCGTCGTCTTCGCTGACAATCAGCCGCGTGTCTCTTCTCGGAGCAAACTGCTCCAGCTGGCTGCTCTCGTGCAACGGCCGGTACATCGGCACCGGCATGGCTGGCAAGGCCGTCTTTCCGTCCGTTGTGTAGAAGTACGCCTCCGGCTCGTCGATCAGTCCGCTGCGCAGCGCCGTGTTGCTTCCCACTCGGTAGCGGTAGCCGTTGTGCTCCAGCAGCAGGGTGAGCTTCTCGAGCGCGGCGTGCAGCCCCACCGGCAGCAGCAGCGTCGCGCCCGGACGCAGCGGCCCGCTTGTGCTCGCGAGCGCTGTCACCTTTCCCGTCGCCGTGTCGATCTCGCTCGCGCTGGTATCCCGATTCAGCGACACCAGCGTCTCCGGCGCCACCCAACCCACGGCCATCGGCGACTGGGGGACGATGGCCACCGTCGTCGCCTTACCCGCAACAGGATCGAGCCGATAAACGGTGTTCTGGGCGGCGTCGGTGAAGTAGACCGTGCCGTCCCCGTCGGCGGTCAGCCCATCCGCATTGCTGAATCCCGTCGCCACACGCTCCAGTTGCGCGCCCGACGCAAACGCGGGCGGCAGCGGCAGGGGCGCGCCCTTCTTCAACTCGGGCCCGAGCGTGAACGAGACGAAGTGATGCGCACGTACCTCGACTCCGCTACCCTGATCGAAGACACTGTTATCGAAAGCCAGGCGAGTCTGGCTGAACACCTTCACGTTGTCGAACTGCACGTCTGTCGAGTCATGCGCGACGACTGCATTCTTCTTCGGCAGCACTGTCCGCGACACGCGGTAAATATACGTGTTCGCGAAAACTACGTCGCTGACCCCCTCCAGCGCCACCGGCACCGACTCCTGCCCCTCCGGATTCTCTTCTTCCGTCTGCAGATCGTAGATTCGCCAGTGCGCCGCATGCGCGATTCGCACCTCGTTGCGCATGTGGTGCTCGCACGAGAACTGATAGATCGCTCCCGGCGTCGTCGTGTTCTCAATCAGCAGTCCCGCCTTTGCCGTCCCGGCATGGGACCAGATCCCGCGGAACACGCCGCCCCCGCCATCCTTCACCCACAGCGACGGATACTGCGCATCGAGCTGCATCGGCGACCTCTGCGCCCAGGGCAGAGGAACCGGAGCGGCTGGCTCCAGTGCTTTCACGAACTCGCTGCGACCGCGCCAGAAATCCACGTCCTCGATCATCGAGTGCACACCGGCCGTCCACAGCACGCCTGCGGCTCGCGGATTCCCGTTCCCCGTCGCGATCCCAATCCCGGTCACGATATTCGTTCCACCCTGCGGCGTCGCCACCAGTGCAATGGCCGCCCCGTCTCCCTGGAAATGCGAATCATTGTCTGCCAGCACCAGCTGCGTAGTGAAAGGGCTCAGCCCGATCAGCACGGTATTCGCCTTCAGCCGCAGCGACCCGCTCAGCCGATAAAATCCGCTCGGAAAGTAGAGCGCCTGATGCGCATCGATCGCCTGTTGCAGCACAGCCGTGTCATCAGTACCACCATCGCCCTTCGCCCCAAGATCGTGAACATTCACCCACGACTGCATCGGAGGCAGCACCGGAATATCACTTACCGGTGACGCGCCCAGGAGCGGTACCTCGTCATGCTGCTGCTCGACGATCCCGCGGTCGCGCCCATCCGGACCAATCTCCAGCCCCAGCGTGAATCTTTTCTCGATGAAACCACCGGCTGGTGTTGCGAACAGTTTCCAGGGTGGTGACATCTGCGCGTCGGAAACGCGCTGCCCGTAACCCTCATCCGGAAGCGCAAACCGCGTGACTTTGTCACACGAAATATTTTCCAGCGTGATCTCGTTCCGCACATTCTCCACATCGCCCAGCTTGCAGTACGGCCTCCTGAATATTCCGCATCGTCAGATCGCGCCCGTACAACTGCTCGACCTCTCCTTTCGGAATTTCGATCGCCACCGGCGTATCCGCGAAGCGGTCCCGCATCAGCGTCATGCCGGCCTCATGCGTTCTGATCGCCGCGATCTGCTGCCCATCGAAACTCGAATCCATCAGCAGAAACTGCCACGCCGGAGAGGTCTTCCCGGTCACAATCCCGTACTGGCCGCCTTCGATGTGAATATCGAATGCCTGATTGCCGACGTGTTCGATCGCCGCTCGCGCCGAGCCCAGATAAAAATTCGCATGCGCGACAAAGCTATGCTGCGCCACGTTGAACCGGACCGCAACGGCAGCAGGATTTCCGTCGCCAATCTCGAAATCGATATTTGAAACCGCGCTGAAGAACGTAAATTCGCTGGCGTCGGCAATCGGCTCGCCTTCCGGAGTTCGCTCGTCGGTGAACCAGAGCATGTCCTTGTCGGCGCCATCCTGGAACCTCGGAGTGTTCGGCGCAAGCAGGAAGACCGGCCGCTTCGCCCCATAGCCGATGAGCCGGATCCCTGCCCAGACGTGAATGGTGCGCGTCAGCCGGTAGCGGCCTTCGGGCACAAACACGATGCCGTGATGCACGGTCTCCTGAGCCTTGTCGATGGCCTGCTGGAGCGCGTCCGAATCGTCAGCGACGCCATCGCCCCGCGCGCCGAAATCCTGCTGCGTCAGATACACCGCATGCGCATCGTCCGGCCGGACAGGATATACCGACTGCGCCGCCGCCCCGGACCCACCCCAAACCACCGCGGCCAGCGCCAGAAGCAGGGCGCCGGACGCCCACCGCACACCCATTCTCAACAGCCAACCGCCATCGATATGCACGCTCTCGATGCTAACCCGGTTTTACTGGACATCGTGTGCGTCTATGCGCTGTACAAATTCTTCTGCAGGAATGGATTGCGGAACTTCCCCTCCGGATCGTATTTCGCGGCGAGCGCCTTGAACTCCGCCAGCCGCGGATAGAGCGGCACCAGCTGCGCAGGCGGGACGGTGAACAGTTTCGCCCAGTGGGGCCGCACCTGAAACGGCGCGAGCTTCGCTTCAATCTGCGGCAGGATCGTGCGCACCTCGGGCCACTCCGGCTTCCATGTGAAGTGAATCGCCAGAGACCGCCGCTCGTGGGCCATGCTCATCCACACGTGGTCGGCTGCAATTGTGCGCAGCTCGGTTACAAACAGGTGCGGTGTGATCCGGTCCCGCAGCGTCTCCACCGCGCGAATCGCGGCATAGGCGCGATCGAAGGGCACGAAGTACTCGGTCTGCAGTTCCTGCCCGCTTGACGGCGTGAAGTTCATTTTGAAGTGCGGCAGCCGCTCGTACCAGGGACCGGGCACACCCATCTGCTCGGTACAGGCTTCGGCGGAGTGCCCCAGGATGGGGTGCATATTCTGCGTGGCTCGGCGGGCTCCAAAGAACTCCGCTCCCAACATCGCGGGCGTCTCCGTCCGATCGGTCCGCCGCTTGATCCAGACCTGGGTTGCCCGTCCCTGCTGCCAGTCCGTGAAGAGCGAAACTGAATAGCCCGAGGCAAACACCTCTTCGAGGTGATGCTCCAGCACGGCGAAGGGAAGGTCGAGATAGACCGTTTGCGCCACCTGATAGGTGGGCTGCACATCGAGCGTGACCTTCGTCAAAATGCCCAGCGCACCCAGATGAACCGCGGCTCCTGAGAAGTGTTCGGCATCGTTCGCGCGGGACAGGTGAACCAGTTCACCGTTGGCCGCGACAAACTCCAGCCCCGATGCCGCCGTCGCCAGATTGCCATTGTGCAGGCCTGAGCCATGCGTCGCCGTCGCAATCGCGCCGGCCACCGAGATGTGCGGCAGCGAAGCCAGATTATGCAGAGCAAATCCGCGCGCATCGATCACCGGCGCGAGATCGCCGTAACGAACCCCTGCGCCCACTGTCACAGTCTGTGCGACCGCGTCCAGGTCGATGGAGTTCAGGGCGTGCAGCGAAATCTGATTCTCAGGGCTGTCGGCGATTGCATTGAACGAGTGCCGCGATCCGAGCGCGCGCAGATGCCGATGACTCCTCACCGCGGACTGCACTTCTTCAATCGTTTGCGGCTCCAGCAGGTTCGACGCAGAGTACGTCAGGTTCCCGGACCAGTTCGTGCGCGGCCCGGTCGCATGCGAAGCAGTTGGATTCTGAGCATGAAGCATCCGCGTCAGAATACCGCCCGCCAGGGCCGACGCCGATGTTTTCAGAAAATCGCGCTTATCCATTGAGGATCCTCGTGAAGACCCAGCATGTATAGCCGGTGCAGAGCACACCAGGCAAGGCCGACTTACAACTCCAGAGCGAACCGCGCGCGAAACTCTCTCTGACCCAGACGCGTGATGGTGAGAGCGCGGCTGTCATATTCCCGGACCAGCCATCCGCGCGACAGGGCGATCTGGAGCAGTGCGGCGCCGAGGGCTCCGCCCAGGTGGGGCCGGCGCTCGCTCCAGTCGAGACAGCCATAGGCGAAGCGCCGGCGCTGGGCGCGCGCCTTGTCGACGTCGACGCCGAGTGCGGTGAAGGCCGAGGTCCCGTCCGTTGTTAGCTCATAGGGGGTGCGGCGGCGCACCGGCTGGATCCAGCGGGAGCGGATACAGTGGTCGTGCAGCGAAACGGCGATGGCTCCCGCCATGTGGTCGTAGCAGGAGCGCGCCAGGCGCAGATGTTCCGGAGTATGGGGAACGAACTTCCGCTTCGGACCGCCGGCGAGAACGCTGAGCCTCTCCAGTGCGCGGGCAACGCTGGGTCCGGCAAGCGAGTAGTAGCGGTGGCGACCCTGCACAAAAACGGTGACGAGATTCTCCGACTTCAGGCGCGCCAGGTGAACGCTGGCCGTCGACGGCGAGACCTCTGCGACCATAGCCAGTTCGGTTCCGGTGCGGGCGTGGCCGTCGAGCAGCGAGAAGAGCATGCGGGTGCGGGCCGGTTCGCCGATGGCTGCTGCAATCGACGAAACCGCGGCGTCGATCCCGTCGGCGGTGCGTGACGCTTTGCTTCCAGCTGCATCCATGGTTTCACCGTAAACGAAGCGTGCGTGCGCAGCAAGGAGGATGCTGGGGCTATGACGACGCCCAGGATCACACGCCGCGATGCGATTGCGGGTATGGCAACCGCCGGTCTTCTCGCCGCCACTGAAGGCGCGCCGGTGATGGCGCATGTGTGGTCGCGGGCGCCCTATTCATACGAAAGCGAGGCGCCGATGAGGGTCACATGTTTCATCCGGTATCAGATCGATCCGTTTCAGAAAGAGGCATTCCGGAAGTACGCCGAGAACTGGGGACGCATCATTCCGCAGTGCGGGGGGCACCTGGTGGGATACTTTCTGCCGCACGAAGGCACGAACGATGTCGCGTGGGGGCTGATCGCCTTCGAGAGCCTGGCAGCGTACGAGACCTACCGGACGCGTCTCCGCTCCGACCCCGAGGCCAGGGCGAACTTCGCCATGGCCGAGAAGATGCGCCTGATTCTGCGCGAAGAGCGCACCTTTCCTGAGATCGTTGAGGAAACCTTCTGCATTCCGCCGTCGCCGGGGACGGGGAGCCAGCAGCCATGAAGACGCAAACGGAAAAGGCCGAGAGCTTTCGCGCGCTGCACCAGCGGGATCGCGCATTCATCCTTCCTAACCCGTGGGACGCGGGAACGGCGCGCATGCTCGCGCACATGGGCTTCGACGCGCTGGCCACGACCAGCGCCGGGAATGCGTTCGCGCACGGGGAGAAGGATGGAGCGATGGGGCGCGCGTCCACCCTGGAAAACGCCCTCGCGATCGTTGTGGTCTCCGATCTGCCGGTGAGCGGGGATCTGGAAAATGGATTCGGCGACAGCCCGGAGACAGCAGCGGAAACGATCCGCATGGCCGCCGAAGCCGGACTGGTGGGCGGCTCGATCGAAGATGCAACGGGAAGACCGGAGGCGCCGATCTACTCCATCGAACAGGCGATCGACCGCATCCAGGCGGCAGCCGAAGCCGCACACCAGCTCCCGTTTCCGTTTACGCTGACCGCCCGGGCGGAAAATTACCTGTACGGCCGAACCGATCTGCAGGACACGATCCATCGGCTCCGCGTGTATCAGGAAGCGGGCGCCGATGTACTCTATGCGCCCGGGCTGAGCACCAGGGAGGAGATCGGCGCTGTGATCGGCTCGGTCGACAGGCCGGTGAATGTGCTGGTGGGGATGGGCGACCTGGACCTGAGTCTGGAAGAGCTGTCGGAGATGGGCGTGCGCCGGGTAAGCGTGGGTGGGGCGCTTTGCCGGCTGGCGCTCGGTTCTTTCCTGGGCGCGGCACGCGAGATGAAGGAACGCGGGACCTTTGGCTTCACGAAAAGGGCCACGAAGAGACAGAAGATCGTCGAGGCGCTCGGACTTTGAGCGCCCAGTGGCGCGCCGGTCCACGCCCGACGAGGAAAATAAAACCGGCCCTGAGGGTTCAGGGCCGGTCGTAATCCAGGCAATCGGTGAATGTAACTCAGTGGTGCGCTGCTCCACCGGCAGCCGGTGCAGGCCCGCCACCGACTCCGCCGGCGCCGATGGCGCCACCGCCCATATGACCACCGCCACCGCTGAAGCCACCACTGCTGCTGCCGCCCATGCCGCGAACCGATCCGCCGCCTGCTCCGCTGAAGGACCCGTGGGCCGCGGAGAAGTTACCCGGAGATGAGAATCCGCCGCGGTATCCGCCAGCGTATCCAGCACCGTACCGGGGGGCACCGAAGTTGGGTGGCGCGCCAAAGGTGCGGGTTCCCACGCCCGGCGCGTTGAACGTACCGCGGGTGCCGGCGACAATGCCGGAGGTCGGCCGGAAGCCCTGGCGCCCCAACTCAGGATGTACGCGCACCATCGACGAGGTAAAGCTCTCGCCCAGGGGTCCGCGCTGCGCGGGATGCAGGCCGGGCTCAAGCGGCTTAAAGGACTTGCCCTGGAAATTCAGATTACGAGGCGCAGGTTTCAATCCGTCTTTGAAGCGGAAGGGCGCCGAATGTTCCGGCCCCCGATTCACAGCCACAATGCGGACCGGCCGCGGTTGGCCTGGATGGCGGATGGGCAGCCCGCGGGGGCGCAGCGGCGGCGCGTATCCGGGGGGCGTGTTCCACACCGTGCTGTAGGGATACCAGCCCGAGCCGTACATGCCGAAGCCACAGTTGCCCGGAATCCATCCCCAGCCGAAGCTGTTGAAATAATCCCAGGCGCCGCAGTGATACGGCATCCAGCCCCACGGATAGCCCGAAATCCAGGTGTATCCCATCCCCTGGTAGTATCCCCAGGCGCCGTTCCCAAAGGGATCCCAGCCTGCATTGACTCCGGCGGGCGTCCAGACCTGGCCATAGCCGGGCACGGCGTACCAGTTACCGTAATAATCGAGATCGTTCCACGCTGGATTGTCGGGATTGCCCGCACTGGCCCGGGCCGTTGTCTGGTTGGTTTCGAGCCGCGCGAGCGCTTCGTCCCGATCCGAATTCCACTGGTCCCACGACTCCGCGGTCACGTTCTGGGCGGTGGTGAACGCGCCGGGCTGCTGCGGATCGGTCTGGAAGGTCTGGTTCGTATGAACATCCACAGACAGGCCCATTCCGCCATCAACGTGCACAGCGCCATGCATTACTGCCAGTTGCAGGGGCGCGGTATCGAGCGCAACCCGGAAAACGGCGCTCTTGACGGGCTCGGCGGCGTCCGATCCGAAATGGACCGTGTACTGTCCGCCGCGGCCGTTGAGCTCGTAGTAGCTCAGGCCGGTGAGCGCATCCATCTGCGTGACCGTACTGCCGTCGGCGTTCCGCCGCAGCTGCGTAAAGCGGATCGAACTGTCGGGAGTGACGCGGGCTACGCTGCCGTCTTCAAACTCGACTTCGAAACGACCGTTGTCCGCTGTGACGATCCGCATGCCTTCCACCACCGGCATGTTCGGCTCGGCCTGATCAAAGGCAACGGTCTCGCCCTCGTAGACGCGCACCTGGCCCTCGACATCGCTCAGGCGTACCGCTCGAATCTGGGTTTGCCCCGGGGACTCCGGCACGGCGGAGGGCTGGTCAGGAGGCGGAGCGGGAGGGGTCGTGTCCTGTGCACGCGCTTTCAGGCCAGGGAAGGCGGTCAGCAGCAGCGCAAAGATAGCGGCATAGAGAACCGGGCGAGGAGAGGAGGGGATACGCAACCTGCGAATGACCTGAGAACGGCGCCTCATGACGGCACCTCCTTTGAGCTTCGACCCCCGGTCCAGAGTAAGGCGGGACGTGAACTGCACTGCCGGTCGAGCTGGAGCGCCGAAGTTCCTGCCACCCCGGGCCTATTGGGAAGAGGCTATGGCCCACAACCTTCTGCACTCTATTCAACGAGGGAGAAGGGCACTTAGTTTCGAACTAATTCTCGCACGTAAAGGTGGGATAGGGAATGGGATTCCCGTGGTACTGGAAAATAGCAAAAATTACATTCCCGGACCGGGATCGCGCGGCTTAGTTCTGTCTTTGCCGGGTTTCGCAGTGAGCCAGGAGGGCAAGGGCGCGTTTGCGGGCACGGTCCATCACCTGCGGATTGCCGGCAATCGCCCGGAGCTGGTCGGCGATGTTCGACAGATCGGCGGCGCGGCGATCCTTATAGGCGTCCTGCAGATCGGAGAGTTCGGCATCCAGTCCCAGGCGATCATGGCTGACTTCGACGTCCAGCCGACGGCCCTCTTCGAGCGTGAAAGCCACAGCCTCCAGCTGGTCCACGATGCGCTGCAGCGCCGGATCGCCCGGCCAGACAAAGCTGCAGGAGCCCTTCCCGTCCGGGCCGCTGTAGGCGAGGGTCTTGTTGCCCGTGAAGGCGAGGCCGGTTTTCGCGGTCGCACAGCGGGTAGCGAAGAAATCGTGGGTGCGGGCGTAGCCGAACAGGTCCGCGCGCAGCGTGTCGTCGAGGAGGATCGGGCGATCCATGGGCGCGGGCATGACGTCGTCGCTGGCCTCAGCCGGCCCTGGCTGCGAGGTGAAGCGCCCGGCTCCGGTCTCGTCCACCGTGATGGTGTAGTGCGAGGGCTGCAGCTGCGGGTGTTCGAAGGTGAACGTGACATGCGCCAGGGGCATTCCCGCAGTGCTTTGCGCGGGGGCGCCAATAACAGCCAGAGCAAAAAGGATTGAAACCGGGACCGGATGAATCCGCATAGCTAGACCGCGCCAGCCTCCTGTCGTGACAGCGTCTGGGCGTGATGGATGTGGCAGATGGCGAGGGCCAGAGCGTCGGCGGCATCGGCGGGCTCTGGCACAGCCGGCAAGGCAAGCAGTCGCGCCACCATGAACTGCACCTGATGCTTGGCGGCCAGGCCGTATCCGGTGACCGTGGACTTGATCGTCAGCGGGGCATACTCCGCTACCGGCAGACCCGCCGTGGCAGCGGCGAGCAGGGCCACTCCGCGCACATGGCCCAGACGGATGGCGGACCGGGCATTGACGGAGTAGAAGACCTCCTCGACCGCCACCACGTCGGGATGCCACTGTTCAAACAAGCCGATGAGTTCCCCGTAGATCATAGCGAGGCGTTCGGGAAGAAGGGCCTTCTTCGGAGGGCAGATGCCCCCGGAGGAGATCGAAACCAGCCGCGGATCGCGCAACCGGTCATCCCACTCGACCACACCGTAGCCGGTGGTTTCCGTTCCGCAGTCGATGCCGCAGACACGCATGCGCGGGACCTCAAAAAGATAAAAGCGACTTACATGGAAAATCCAGGGCCAGTTTAACGCACCAGGCGCGGGTTGTTGTGCGGTTTAGGATCACCGACCCGAACAACTCTGCGGAGTCTTCACCCCGGCGACGACCACCCAGCCATTGTCCGCACCGGGATGCGTCGAGCAGTGCACGTCATGGACGCCGGCAGCCCAGGGTCCATGCGCCACGTAGGCCTGGCCGTAGGCGAAGACGGGGTCGTTGGGACGGGCGACGACGACACCATCCAGGTCGTCGTTCGTGACTACCTGCACATTCACCGTTTGTCCATCCAGAAGTGGCGCGGCAATGCTCGTAATGTGGTGGTCGCCGTGTCGTCCGCCGGCCTGCAGCCGTGTTTTACGCGTAGCAACGCCGCACACCATGACGTTGTCAATGTCGCGCCGGGTCTGCGAGGCGATGATGTCCGCCAGGCGTTGATTGACCTGCGGCGTGCAAGTGGCAGGAACGGGGACGTTCCTTTGGGCGACAAGCGTCGTGGCTGCGAAGGCAATAGAGAAGAAGACGGCACAGCGAATCGAAGGTGACATGGAAGGCCTCACGGCTTCCCATCCACGCGCCAGGGCGAATGAATGGGAAGATCGGGTTCCTTTGTAACAGGGTTGATCGCAAACCGCCGTCCCCATGGGTCGCAGGGAGCCCAGAGGGTGCGGTTCGGATCGCCCGGAGCGCCAGGATTCGCGCAACTCCACAGATCTCAGGAGGGTCGAGGGCAGAAATTTGCGCGCGCATCGCATTTTTTTCTTGACATATCTGCGATGTGGCCCCAATCTATTGAAGGCTTAACGGCTATCAGCCAGGATGTTGTAGAGGGTTGGCATCCGGAGCTCAGGGAGAAGAGTTCCCACGGAGGCAGCCTTACAAGTCAGCCCTCCCCCACATTCCAGGCTTTCCGCAGAGGCTTCGTTCCGAGCGAAGCCTCTCTTTTCTTGCCGAGCCACAGGCTAACCTCCCCCTCCACTCCCACGATGCGACTATTTCCCACTCCTCTCATCCAAGAGCCTGCATGACTTCCGAAAATCCCGCGCAACTGTTCTCTTCTCTGCAGATTGGTTCTGTGACCCTGCGCAACCGCATCGTCGTCTCGCCCATGTGCGAGTACTCCTGCGAAGACGGCTTCGCCAACGACTGGCATCTCGTCCACCTTGGCAGCCGCGCTGTCGGCGGAGCGGGCCTGGTTTTCACCGAGGCCACCGCGATTACGCCGGAAGGCCGCATCAGTCCCCAGGATCTGGGCCTCTGGAAGGACGAGCATATTGCACCGCTCGCGCGCGTCACCGCCTTCCTCCACACCCAGGGCGCGCATGCCGGCATCCAGCTTGCGCACGCCGGCCGCAAGGCCAGCACATACCGCCCGGGGAGCGGCGATGGCATCCAGACCCCGGAAAATGGTGGCTGGGCCAACGTCCTCGCTCCCAGCGCGATCCCCTTTGCGCCGAATTATCCGCAGCCCCAGGAACTCGACCGCGCGGGCATCGCCGCCCTCCCCGAGGCCTTTCGTGCCGCAGCCGTTCGCGCCGATATAGCCGGCTTCGACGTCGTCGAGATCCATGCCGCTCACGGCTACCTGCTCCATGAATTTCTCTCGCCGATCAGTAACCGTCGCAGTGACGAATACGGCGGCAGCTTCGAGAACCGCACTCGCCTGCTGCTCGAGGTCGTCGCGGCTGTGCGGGAAGTCTGGCCGCGCGAGCGTCCGCTCTTCGTCCGCATCTCCGCGACCGACTGGGTGGACGAAGGCGGATGGGATCTCGCGCAGTCCGTTCAGCTCGCTGCCCTGCTGCGCGAGCGGGGCGTCGATCTGATCGACGTCTCCTCCGGCGGCAATGTCCTCGGCGCCGCCATGACCCTCGGCCCCGGCTATCAGACGCCCTTCTCCGAGGCCATCCGCGCGCAAACCGGCATCCTGACCGGCGCCGTCGGCATGATCACCGATCCCGCCCAGGCCGCGCACATCCTCCGCACCGGCCAGGCCGACCTGATCTTTATCGCCCGCGAATTCCTGCGCGATCCTTACTGGCCGCTGCACGCGGCGGCGGCTCTGGGCGAGACGACATCCTGGCCGACGCAGTATCTGCGAGCAGCGCCGCCGAAGAGCCCGGCTCGTACTCCGGTGGGGAACAAGAGCTGATACTTTTTCCACATTCTTGCCAGGTCAGCCGTTGCGTGACCTATACTGCGGGCAGCGAGCCGCATCCTGAGCGGCTCCGCGCAGATTGTCGATGCCTAAACACGCAGCGCAGCGCCGTCCCAAGCCCGAAGCCGTGATTCCCGACAAGCTCTATTTCCGTATCGGAGAAGTCGCGCGCCTCTGCGGCGTGGAAACCTACGTCCTCCGCTTCTGGGAAACCGAGTTTCCGCAGATGCGCCCTAACAAAAGCGGCACCGGCCAGCGCCTTTATCGCAAGCGCGATGTGGAACTGGCGATGCGCGTTCGCAAGCTGCTCCACGACGAGGGATACACCATCGCCGGCGCCCGCCAGGTTCTGGCCCTGGAAGCCCGCGAACTGCGCGCCAGCTCCCCCCAGTTACCGCTGATCGAAGGCGGAGCCAGCCCAACGCGCGTCAAAGCAAAACTCCAGAAAGTACGCAGCGAACTGCGCGACCTGCTGGGTGTGCTGTCGGCGCCGCCAGCGCGCAAGCCGCGGATCGGTGCGAGCCTGGATCGGAAGCTCTTCGACTAGCGCTGTTCCGCCTTCAGCTTCTTCCATCGCGCCAGCAGGAGCAGCGCCTCCACAGTCAGCACCACTTGCAGGCCGATGAACACGAACGCCAGCCATCGGTGGCCGTGCGTCATCCCCACCGCCTCCGCGCCTCCCAGCGCAGCGGCTCCCGCAGCCGCGATCACCACGCCGCGCCGCAGCCTCTCCACTCTGCTCATCCTGAGCGTCCCCGCATCCCGCCCAGCATCCCCATCGCGCGCCGCTGCAGCATCCCGCCGCCCTTGCCGATGCCCTTGAACATCTTGCGCATCTGGGCGTACTGACGGAGCAATTGATTCACTTCCTGCACCGTCGTACCTGAACCGTTCGCGATGCGTTTGCGCCGGCTTCCGGAGATGATCTCGTGGTGGTCCCGTTCCTTCTGCGTCATCGAATTGATGATCGCCTCGACGCGCGTCAGCTGATTCTCATCGACCTGCCCGGCCATCTGCTGCATGCCGGCGAAGGGACCCACGGAGGGCAGCATCTTCAGGATGCTCTCCATCGAGCCCAGCTTCTTGATCTGCCGCAGCTGATCGCGGAAGTCCTCCAGTGAAAATCCATCGCCCGAGAGCGCCTTGCGCGCAAACTCCTCGCTCTTCTTCTTGTCGAGCTTTTCCTCGGCCTTCTCGATGAGCCCCATGATGTCGCCCATCCCGAGAATGCGTCCGACAATGCGATCCGGATGAAACGGCTCGAACGCATCCGGCTTCTCCCCCGTGCCGATGAACTTCACCGGCTGGCCGGTGACGTGGCGGATCGAGAGCGCAGCGCCACCGCGCGCGTCGCCGTCCATCTTGGTCAGCACGGTGCCAGTCAGGCTGAGCTGTTTGTGAAAGGCCTCCGCCGACTTCACCGCGTCCTGCCCGGTCATCGCATCGGCGACAAACAGGATCTCCTGCGGCGAGAGCAGCGCCTTCAGCTTCGTCATTTCTTCCATCAGCTGCTCGTCGATGTGCAACCGCCCCGCCGTGTCGACGATCAGCGTGTCACATCCGGTGATGACCGCCTCGCGCCGCGCTTCCTTCGCCAGCCGCTCCACCAGCCGGGTGTCGTGCGCCTCGCCCTTCTCGTCGCCCTCGTAGATGTTGGCCTTGATCGCCTTGGCCACCACGCGCAACTGCTCGCGCGCCGCCGGACGATAAACGTCCACCGAGACCAGCATGGGCCGGTGTCCGCCCTTCTGCAGCCACGCCGCCAGCTTGCCCGCGGTGGTCGTCTTGCCGGACCCCTGCAGCCCCGCCATCAGGATCACGGTCGGCGGCCGCGACGCGAACTGAAAGCGCGCGACATCTTTGCCGAGGATCGCGATCAGCTCGTCGCGGACGATCCGCACCACCTGCTCGGTCGGCGACAGGGAGGTCATCACCTCCTGCCCCAGAGCCTTCTCGCGAATGTGATCGATCAGTTCCCGAACGACGTTCAGGTTGACGTCGGCTTCGAGCAGGGCCACGCGGATCTCGCGCAGCGCCTCCTGCATATTTTCTTCGGTGACGGACCCCTGCCCACGCAGATTCTTAAAGGCCCGCTGCAGCTTATCGGAAAGGTTCTCAAACATAGGTCAGAAGGCCAGTTTACAGGGAAGGGCTGCCCATCCATGCGACTGCACGCTGTGCCGGCCCAGACCGGCCGGCGCGGCGCGATTTTGTCGACGATGGAAGACTAGGGGCGCGTGGCGATCTTGTTGCCGGCCGCAGCGTCCGCCAGAGGCGTGACGGTGGGCGCCGCCATGCCGATGAACTCCACCACCGGGGTCGTACCACCCTGCACCGATAACCACACATCCCCCGACGGATCGACAGCAACTCCCGTCGGAATACTGGTGCTGCTCGGCATGACGATTCCATTCCCGCTGTAGCCGCCATAGGTCGAGTTGGCGCTGGGGTCCGGGCTCAGGGCCGTCGTCCCGTCGGCACTGAAGGCAGCAATGTCGGCACCATTCTCGTTCACGGTCCAGCTGTTGCCGACTCCATCCACGGCCACGCCCAGCGGAAGCCCAACGCCTCCGGTGGGATCGACAAACGGAGTGCCGGCCGTGGCCGTCGCGCTGCTCGAAGTCACGACCGTTGAGAACGGATAGATCTTGTCACTCCCCTGATCGGCGACCCAAACAGACTGGTTCGCACCTACAGCTATCGTGTTCGGAGAAGCGCCAAACCCAGCGCCGGCCAAAGCGGTATAGGGTCCGGTTGAGTTAACCGCATAAAGATTGGCTGAATCGCCGACCCCCGGAGCCTGGTCAGCCACCCACGCATTGCCTGTTCCGTCGAGAGCTACCGCATCCGGATAGATGAAAACACCCTGCCAGTGTGCCGCCCAGGTAGTGCTGCTGCCGTTCCCCAGAGAGAAACTGTCCAGGTTGTTCAGACCCCGATCGACCACGTAAAGGTTGTTGCCCGCAGCAAGGCTGGCCGGATAGTTCCACCCCGTTGGGTAGGTTGTGGTCGGCGCCTCCGGCGATGTAACAGCCGTGCAACTGCCTCCGCCGTACGGCACACCCGTGACCGTCGCCGCTGAAGTGCTCAGCACCCATGCCGTCTCCGGCGTTTTGCTGCTCGGACCCAGTGCGATGGCAGAAGGCG
Organism: uncultured Acidobacteriaceae bacterium; assembly: GCA_963796895.1. GTDB lineage: Bacteria > Acidobacteriota > Terriglobia > Terriglobales > Acidobacteriaceae > Palsa-343. Next base: position 1,810,324 of record CAWCNN010000003.1, on the reverse strand, counting down.
TCCCAAGATCCGGACTGCACAAGTAGCCGCCGGTTCCGCTCAGAATGTTTCCCTGAGGATCCAGAACAATCAGCGCCCCCGCGGTTCCTGGTGCCGGTGTATCCGCTACCCAGGCGTTGCCGCTGGCGTCAATGGCAATCGCCGTGGGAGACGTGAGCCCGCCGCCCGAATAGCCAACGCCAATCGCGAAATCAGTGGGTGGATTGGGGCTGATGTAATTCATCCAGACAGGATAGGCGGTCACGTACGCATAGAGATTTGCTACATTCGCGCCCGGCTGCTTGGCCATATTGATGGCTGCCGAAGCAGTATCTGAGGGTACATTGCTGCCAAGAGTCTCGTACCCCATCAGATCGTTGCATGGCTGAAAGAGGTTGTTCCCCCCAGTTCCGGTGTTCTGGGAGTTAATGCAGGCCGAGAGAATATCGGCAATCGTATAAATCATCGTGGAGGGAACGGTCACGTTCGCCGGCGGGCTCGCGGGAACATCCCCCGTATTAATGTCCGCCAAAAGCTTTGCGTTCTTCACCGCATTCTGAATGCCCAGGTATCCCTGACCTGTCGCGGGACTTGAAATGTGCGTCGCATCGCTGGCAAAACCCGCAAGGGCATAAGCTGCGGCCACTGTCGTGATCTCATTGATCTGTATGCTCCCTGTCACGGTCGGCAAGGCGTTGCTCGCTCCGCATTCGCCCAGCAGAGCCATCAGGCCCGCAGCCGCATTCAGATTCGCGTTTCCGCTTTGGTCCATGGCGTCGCCACTCACGGAGTACAGATAGACCTGCTGCCCAGGCGTGCAACTCCAGGTGCCCGAAGGAATGTGGAAGATGCCGTCGCCGCCGCTCTGGACGTAGTGCCATCCATTCCCGTCGGTGTTCGAGCTGCTCGTGATCAGCGACGTCGACGCGTCGCCGTAACCTGCATCTCCCGTACCCGGTGTTACCTGCGAAGCGGCCAGGAGATAGACGTTGGCGTACTTCAACGCCCACTGGCCACCATGAATCACGCCCTGGAGTGCAGGTGCACTGCTGGGTGTCGGCGTGGGCGTCTGCACCGGACTGGTCGATTGGTGAGCGACGGGCGTTACGGAACAGCCGATCATCAAAGAAACACTGGCCACAAACGCCGCAAAACGGGCGGACAATTTCCACGGATCACGCATAGGGAAGGTCTCGCTGGCAAAACTGAAATGCCTGAGCATGCGCTCGAGGGAAGTACTTTGTTGGCGTGAGCGTAACACGGCGGAAGGCCCCCAACAATACAACTGGAACCACGAAAAGCACAGGCCGGGGCGCCCGATCTTTCCGCGGCCGTAACATTTCCCGCCGCCCCCGATTCTGACAACACCCCGCGGGCGCGCAGGCAGCCCTTCCGCCGCGCGATTCCTCATCTATTCGCGATCCCTTAACCCGCCTTTGATGCCCTCGGCTCAAAGTGACTCTGTCGTCACCGCGCAAGCCGCTGCCGTAGTCGACCATCCCCAATTCAAACTCGAACGCATTCAAACTCGAAAAGGATCGCATCCATGCGCAGAACCGCAGCCCTGTGTCTCGTCACCGCTGCCCTGGCCACCGGCGGATTCGCCCAGCAGAGCCGTCCCTCCGGCATTCCCCATCTCGATCACGTGTTTCTGATCATGATGGAGAACCACGGCTACCAGCAGGTCATCAACAACCCCAATGAGCCGTACCTCAACAGCCTGATCAACAGCGGCAAGGTCAATCTCGCCACCAACTACTTCGCCGTCGGGCATCCCAGCCTCACCAACTATCTTGAAGTCGTCGGCGGGTCCAACTTCGGCGTTCGCAGCGACAATGCGCCCGACTGGGGCAACACTGCCTGCACCCCGAATATCGCCAGCGGCACGGTCAACGCCGATAACGGCGGCGGCAATGCGCCGATTCCGGTGGACACGGGCAACATCTGCCCCATCTGGGGCTCCGGCAACGACGCAGAAACGCCCGCCGTCGATACCTGGAACGAAGTCAGCGGCCCCTTCGTCGCCCTCGCCGATCTGGACGGCGTCAAGTCGGTGCCCGCCGCGACCACGGTGGGCAAAACCATCGGTGATCAGCTGGATGCCGCGGGCCTGCGCTGGAAGTCCTACCAGGAAAGCCTGCCGCAGGGAAGCATCTACGGCGTCAACTACAGCAACGGCACCGCGACCAACCTCACCGACTTCACGAAGCTTGCGCCGCTCACCTCGTCCAGCGTCGTGCAGCTCTACGCTGTCAAGCACAACCCGTTTGCCTACTTCCAGAGCGTGCAGAGCGGAGACGACGCGGACAACAGCCTGAAGAACGTTGTCGGCTTCGATGGCCCGCGGGGACTCTACGCCGACCTGAAGTCCGGCGATGTACCCAGCTTCGCTTTCATCGCGCCCAACCAGTGCGACGACCAGCACGGCCGCGGCAACGGCGACGCCTTCTGCGCCTTCGACTACGGGCAGAACAACTCCGGCTACACCTACGGCACCCAGGTCGGACTCAACCCCGGGCTCATCCAGCAGGGTGACGTCACCATCGAGCGCATCGTCAAGGCCATTCATCGCTCGCCCGCCTGGCAGGACGGACGCAGCGCCATCGTGATCGTGTGGGATGAGAACGACTACAGTGGCAGCACCACGCAGCTCACCGGCCTCTACCCGTCGCAGAATCAGAACCGCGTGGTCGTCACGGTGGAAACCAACTTCAGCCACCAGCAGGGCGTGCAGAGCGACAACTACTACAACAGCTTTTCGCTGCTGAAGTCGATGGAGGCCGGGTTCGGGCTGCCTTGCCTGAACCACGCCTGCGACACCGACGTGAAGGTCATGTCCGACCTGTTCGGCGAAACGCATCGCTGGTAGCAGTCGCGAACCATCCAAACCAAAAGGCCTCCGGAGCGTCAGCGTCCGGAGGCCTTTTGGTTTCTCGTCCGCCGACTGAGCCGCTTATTCAGGAAGGCCTCTCGAACCCGCGGTCATTCCGGAGCATCCAAGCAGCTATGGACCCCGCTGCCCCCAATCCGATCCCGGGAAAAGCCAAAGACCCAAACTTCCTCGCTGTCGTCGCCATGGCCATGGTGGTAGTTCTGTTGTTCTTTGCCGGAGCCTGGCTCGTTGTTCATGCAGATGGCAGTCATCTGGTGCCCAGCACCCACCACGACTATGAGCCGCACTCGTATCTCAGGCAGCCCGCTTCCCCGGCCCGCGCGGCATAGCAACCCGCGGGGTGGGGCAATCCAGGTGCTGGTAGCCTGATGCCGTGGCCCCGATCCCCAAAGTCGAGCTGCATCTGCACCTCGACTGTTCGCTCAGCTACGACGTCGTCTCCCGCCTGAATCCGTCGATCTCACGCGAGGAATACGACGACGAATTCGTGGCCCCGGCGCAGTGTGCCAGCCTCGCCGACTTCCTCACCCGAGCTCCGCGCGGCTTTCAGCTCATGCAGACCGCCGAGTCTCTGCGCCTCGTCACCGAAGACGTCTTCGCGCAACTCCAGGCCGATCATGTCCTGTACGCCGAGTTGCGCTTTGCTCCGCTGCTCCATCTGGAGCAGGGCCTCACGCCCGAGGCGGTCGTCGAGGCCGTCGATCGCGCCACCGAGGACTGCATCCGCTCCACCGGCATCGAGACGCGCCTCATCCTTTGCACGCTGCGCCATTACAGCGAGGAACAAAGCCTGCTTACGGCCAAACTGGTCGAGCGATTCCGCGACAGCCGCGTCGCCGCCCTCGACATCGCCGGCGACGAAGCTGGCTTCCCTATCGACGCCCATATCGCCGCCTTCCGCTACGCCGCCGAGCGCGGCCTCCACCGCGCCGCCCATGCCGGCGAAGCGCGCGGAGCGGACAGCGTCTGGGAGACTCTGCGCGCTTTCACGCCAACCCGCATCGGCCACGGTGTCCGCAGCATCGAGGATCCGGCGCTGGTCGATCATCTCCGCCGCGAGCGCATCCATCTCGAAGTCTGCCCCACCAGCAACGTGCAGACGCGCACCAGTCCCACGTACGCGGAACACGCGGTCGATCGGCTGTACCGGGCCGGCGTCTCGCTGGGTATCAATACCGACACGCGCACGATCACGAAAATCACACTGGAGCAGGAGTACGCCAGCCTGCGCGAGCATTTCGCGTGGAGCCAAGCCGAGTTCCTCGCCTGCAATCGCGAAGCGCTCCGTGCCGCCTTCATCGACGAGCCACTGCGCGACCAGCTCCTGCAAGACCTCACGCAGGATCAGCGCGCAGCATCCTGATCCCGTCCTGGCATCACGCGTTGCCCGCCGCCGTCTCTGATGCTGCGACCTGCACGCCGCCCTCGTGTTGCTCCGAGATTGGCTCGATAAACAGCGTCAGCGGCTCCCGCGCATGCGGCGATGCAATCAGCACCAGCCGATCGCCCGCATCCAGAATCGTGTCGCGATGGGGCAGCAGCACATGCTCGCGCCGCAGGACGGCGATGATCTCGAAGTCGTACTCCCTGAGCTGCTGGTAGAAATCGCCCAGCGTCTTCTTCGCGATCGGGCTCTGCTCGCCGACGCGGCCCATCGCCAGTTCGCGCCCGCCGGGCAGATCGAAGCGCACGCGCGAGCGCAGCATCCGCAGCAGATCCAGATGCCCGAGCTGGTCGGTGATGGGCAGATCTCTGCGGCCCAGCAGGTTCATGGCAATCTGAATGTGTTCCAGATAATGAGCGGGCGAGTCGCGCCGCGTCGGCACCTGCCCCTCATACAGGCTGCGGTAGCGCAGATGCCGCGAGAGCCGCAGTTGCAGCATGTAAGCGATCATCACCGCCAGCCCCGCAGGAACCAGCAGGTGGTATCCACCCGCCATCTCCGTCACCATCAGCATCGTGGCGATCGGCACGCGCGCGGCCGCTCCAAACACGGCCGCCATGCCCACCACCGCAAACACCGCCGGCATCTGGTGCAGCACCACCGCGAATGTGCCGCCCAGCATTGCGCCCACAAACAGCGACGGCGCAAACACCCCGCCGGATCCGCCGGACCCCACCGTCAGCGCGAAGGCCACCATCTTCGCGAAGATCAGCAGCACCAGCAGCCGCAGCGCCAGCCGCCCGTCGATGGCCAGCTGGATCCATCCGTATCCACCGCCCAGCACCTGAGGCAGCCACAGACCCAACGCACCCAGCAGGAGGCCGCCCACCGCAGGTTTCGTCCACACTGGCACCGGCATCGCGCGAAATAAATCACGGGTCCGATAGAAGACCACCGGGAGCAAGGTGCCCACCACGCCCGCCGCAATTCCCAAGGCCGCATAGGACGCGTAGTCCCGAAAGACCGGCGTTGGAATCGCCGGCACGCGAAACAGCGGCGCGAATCCTACGAGCACCCCGTTCACGGTGTAGGCCACTGCCGAGGCGAACATCGTATACAGCAGCGCGCCCACCTCGAACTCCATAGATCCGTACAGCACTTCAATGGCGAAGACGCCTGTCCCCATGGGCGTGCGGAAGATCGCCGAGAGGCCCGCAGCCATCCCGGCCAGCAACAGCAGCCTCCGGTCCTCCTCCGGTCGATGCGCCAGCTTCGCGTACACCGACGCCAGACCCGCCGTGATCAGCGCAATCGGCCCCTCGCGTCCCGCCGATCCCCCGGAACCGATGGTGATCGCCGACGCCACCATCTTGATCGGCGGCACCCGCGGCCGGATGATGCCCTCCCGCCGATGGAAGGCGTCCACCGCCGTGTCAGTGCCGTGACCCTCCGCCTCCGGCGCGTAGCGATAGACAAGAAAACCCGAAATCAGCCCGCCCAGCGTCGTCACCACCGGAATAAGCCACAGACCGTGCGCTCCCACGATGGCATGCGATGGCCCCGATTCGGCCCCCGGCGCCGTATACCCCGCGATCCCTGTGAGAAAAATGCGGAGCGAACCATGCAGCATCCACATAAAGAGCTGCGCCGCGAGCGCCCCCGCCACTCCCAGCAGCGCCGACTCCAGCAGAAGCCGCGACTCGCGATCGAGAATGGAGAAACGCCTTCTTTTTACCTCCGCCATCCCGCTCCTGTCTGACGGTTTCCGCGCCGGAGCACCTTTATTCATTCTGATGACGAACTTCTCCGAGAAGGAGGCTGAACCGGGCCGCGCTCAGAAAAAAGCGCGTCAAAAAAACGGAGGAGCCCCCGCTCCGCTACTCTGGTTCCATGTCCCCACTTGCGCCTTCCGTTGCCCTCTCCCTTGAAGGCAAGGTCGCCCTGGTCACCGGAGGCTCGCGCGGCATCGGCGCGGCCTGCGTCCGCCTCTTCCGCCAGGCTGGAGCCCGCGTCGCCTTCAATTACCGCACTGCGCGCGAGGCCGCGGGGGCTCTGGTTGCCGAATGCGGCGGATCCGATCATTGTGCTGCCTTCGCCCAGGACCTCTCCACCCCGGAAGACGGCCGCACCCTGGTTCGCCGGACGGTGGAAGCCTTCGGCAGCCTCGACATTCTCGTCGCCAATCACGGCATCTGGGAATCCGAGGAGGTCTCCATCGCGGCGATGTCCGATGCGCAGTGGCGGAACACACTCGCCATCAACCTCGACAGCGTCTTCGGGCTGATCCAGGCTACCGTGGCGCAAATGCAGATCCAGGCACAGCCGCAGACTTCGGCGCCGGGCCCAGGCTTTCTCCCTGCGCCACCGCCACGTCATATTGTTCTGGTCAGCTCCACCGCGGGCCAGCGCGGCGAAGCTTTCCACGCCGACTACGCAGCCAGCAAAGGCGCGATCATCAGCATGACCAAGGGTCTGGCCACGGAGCTGGCCCCCCAGGGTATTCGCGTGAACTGCGTCGCGCCCGGATGGGTCGCCACCGATATGTCCGCAGCCGCGCTCGGCGATCCGCTCAATCGCGACCGTTTTCTCAAGCTGATCCCGGTGGGACGCCCCGCCGATCCCGGCGAAATTGCCGGTCCCATCCTCTTTTTATGCACGCCGCTTGCTGGCTTTATGACCGGCGAAATCGTCAATGTAAATGGAGGAGCTGTTTTAGCCGGCTAGCCCATGCAAAAGATTCACGCGTCCCTGATCCCGTCCCTGCTTTTCCTCTGCTCCGCGTTCCCGTTGCGCGCGCAAAGCACGCCTCCCGACGCTCCTCCTTCCTCCAGCTTTGCGGCGCCGGCTTCCACGCACGAAGACGCGAGCGCGAAGAAGGCCCGCGCGGCGCTCGACGCCATGGTCCAGGCGCTGGGCGGCGACCAGTGGCTCAACCAGCAAAACAGCTACGCGGAGGGCCGCATCGCGGGGTTCTACCAGGGCAAGCCTACCGGGGCCACTATTCGGTACTGGGAGTGGCGCACGCCCACCGCGGAGCGCACCGACCTGACCGAGAGCAAGAAGGACAAACACGACTGGTCACAGATCTTCGAGGGTAAGAACTGCTGGGAGATCACGTATCGCGGCAAGAATCCGCTACCCAAAGATCAGTGCGCCGCCGCCATCCGCCGTCGCGATCACTCCATCCAGGCCGCCGTCCACGTGTGGATGAATCAACCCGGCACCATCCTGATGTACGAGGGCCAGTCCCTCGCCGAGCGCCATCTCGCCGAGCAGGTCACACTGCTGAACGCCGACAACGACTCGATCACCATCCAGATCGACGCCATGAACCACCTGCCGCTGCGCTGCTCCTGGTCGTGGCGCGATCCCGTTTATAAGGATAAGAACGAAGATGTCGAGGAGTTCGACGATTACCACAACATCGACGGCATCCAGACGCCGTTCGCCCTCACCCGTCTGCACAACGGCGACATGACCCAGCAGCGCTTCGTTTTTAAGGCGGCGTACAACGTTCCGCTGCCACCCGAGGGCTTCGACGTCGACGCGATCGTCGCCCACACGCACAAGTAGGAAGACAAGAGCCTTCCCGAAAACACCTTCCGCAAATGGCAGCAACCCTCTACAATTCCGGCGTGTCCGCAACGCCCCTGCCACAGCCACTCCAGAAGAACTGGATCTCGAGACACCCGGCTCTTACCGTCCTCGTCGCCATCGGCATCTTCGGGATCTTCTGCCTTGTTGTCGGCGGGTTCGTGTTCTTCATTTTTTCGCTGATGGGCAATTCCACGCCAGCCCGAATGGGGGTCGCCCGCGCCCAGGCGAATCCAGTCGTCATTCAACAGTTGGGAACTCCGCTGAAAGAGGGATGGTCGGTGACGGGCAGCATTAACATCAATAACGACGCCGGGCATGCGGAATTGGAGATCCCCGTTACCGGCCCCAGGGGCAGAGGGGAAATCTACGTACTTGCCGACAAGAGATTCGGCAAGTGGACTTACTCAGATCTGGAAATATCCGTGAGTGGGAGCGATCAGAGGATTAATTTGCTGAATCCGCCAGAAGAGAACCAATAAGGCTGGAATCTGCAAAGCCCACTCGGGCCCTGCCAAAACAACTCGCGAGAACCTTACTTCACCTGCGGCGCAGGAGTCTCCGACTTCGCAGCATTTTCCTGCTTCGTGGTGGCATCCGTGCTGTCGGGGCCGCCCTTGATCCCGTCCTTGAATCCGCGGAAGGCCTCGCCGAGCCCCTTCCCCAGTCCGGGAAGCTTGCTGGGGCCGAAGATGAGGAGCGCGATCGCCAGGATGATGAGCAGGTGTTCGGGTTTAAACAGGTTGTCAAACATGAGAATTCTCCGGGATTGCGCCCGGTAACCGGGCACCCATCCACTCGCCTCTATTGTCGCACATGCCCAATTCTGCCGATGTATCCGTCGACAGCCGTTTCCGGGATCACCGGCGGCCGGACTCGCGTGTACCTTAGGAAAGACCCCGTGCGAACGCCATGAGCAGCGCCGAACGAACCATCTGCATCCACGGCCATTTCTACCAGCCTCCCCGGGAGAACCCGTGGCTGGAGACAGTGGAGCCGCAGGAGTCTGCCGCTCCGTGGCACGACTGGAACGAGCGCATCACCGCCGAGTGTTATGCACCGAACAGCGCGGCCCGCATCGTCGACCAGCAGAATCAGATCGTTCGCATCCTCAACAACTACGCGCGGATGAGCTTTAATTTTGGCCCCACCCTGCTCTCCTGGCTGGAGCAGAACGCCAACCGGGTCCATGAAGCCATCATCCACGCCGATCAGCGCAGCCAGAAGCGCTTCTCCGGCCACGGATCGGCCATGGCGCAGGTCTACAACCACGTCATCCTGCCGCTGACCAGCACGCGCGACCGCATTACGCAGATCCGCTGGGGCATCGCCGACTTCGGTCACCGCTTCGGGCGCAAGCCGGAAGGCATGTGGCTGCCGGAGACCGCGGTCGACTCGGAATCGCTCGATCTGCTCGCCCAGCACGGCATCCAGTTTGTACTGCTCGCGCCCCATCAGTGCGCGCGCATCCGGCCCCTCGCATCCGCCTCTGCGACTCAGAAAAGCACCGCGAAGGAACCCAAAGAACCCGCCTGGATCGATACCCCCAACGCCTCGGTGGACACCACGCGCGCGTACCGGGTCCGGCTTAAAGAAGGCCGCAGCATCGACGTCTTCTTCTATGACGGTCCCCGCTCCCGTGCCATCGCCTTCGAAGGCCTGCTCAACAACGGCGAAGGCTTCGCCCAGCGCCTCAAGAGCGGATTCAAACCCGACGGCGCCGATGCGCAGCTGGTTCACGTCGCTACCGATGGGGAAAGCTACGGCCACCACCACAAATACGGGGAGATGGCTCTGGCGTGGGTGCTGCACTCACTCCAGAACAACAACCACGACGCCGCTCCGGGCACGCCGCACCTCACCAACTACGGTGAGTTCCTCGAAAAGAATCCGCCGCGCTTCGAGGCGCAGATCGTCGAGAACACCTCCTGGAGCTGCGCCCACGGTGTCGAGCGCTGGCGCTCCGACTGCGGCTGCTCCAGCGGCCGTCCCGGCTGGAACCAGAAGTGGCGCACGCCTCTCCGCGATGCCCTCGATCAGTTGCGCGATGCGGTTGCGCCGCTCGTCCATGACGCCACAATCCGCCTCTTCAAAGACCCCGATGCCGCGCGCAACGACTACATTCGCGTGGTTCTCAATCGCTCCCGCGCATCCCGCGACGCCTTCTTCCAGGAGCACGCGCTCTACGAGTTCAGCGAAGATGAACGCACCCGCGCCCTGATGCTCATGGAGCTGGAGCGCCACGCGATGCTCATGTACACGAGCTGCGGCTGGTTCTTCGACGACATTTCCGGCATCGAGACGGTGCAGATCATCGCCTATGCCGGCCGCGTTCTGCAGCTTGCCGCCTACCTCTTCGGCAAACGGGCTTCCGGTCTGGAGAAGAGCTTCCTCACTCGGCTCGCCGCCGCCAAGAGCAACCTCCCCGAACAAAAAGACGGCGCCACGGTCTACGACCGCTATGTGCGCCCCATGGAGGTGACCCTCGAGCAGGTCGCCGCGCACTACGCCATCAGTTCCATCTTCACCAGTTATCCCGACGAGGCGGATATCTTCTCCTACTCGGTCCGCCGCCTCGCGTGGGACACCGTTCTCTCCGGCCGCGTGCGGCTGGTGGTCGGCCAGGCGCTGATCTGCTCGAAGATCACCGAGGCCGAAGAGACCGTGGCGTTCGGCGTCCTTCACTTCGCGGACCAGAACATCACCGCCGTGGTGAAAAGTTTCGATCCGGCAGACTCGGGCGATTACGACCGGTTCGTCGAGGAGTCCAAAGCCGCCCTCAGCACCGGCGATTTCCCTGAAGTCGTGCGCTGCTTCGACCGCCACTTTGGCAGCCAGACCTACTCGCTGCGCTCGCTCTTCCGCGACGAGCAGAAGCGCATCCTTGAGATCCTGCTCACCGGCACCATCGAAGAGGTCGAATCCAGCCTCTCCGCGATCTACGACAATCAGGCATCGCTGCTGCACTTCCTGAGTCAGAGCAAGCTGCCCCGGCCTCAGGCCCTGACCGTCGCAGCGACTTTTGCCATCAACGCGGGGCTGCGCCGCGCCCTTGAATCCGAACCGGTCGACGCGCTGCAGGCGCGCACCTGGTTAGGACTGGCGAAGTCCGACGAGGTTCAACTCGATAAGCAGCTGCTCGGCTATATCGCCGAGCAAAGAATGAAGAGCCTGATGGTCGCGCTGCACGAGCGCGCTGACGATTCAGGCCTGCTCGAAGACGCGCTGATCCTTGCCCGCACCCTGCGCGAGCTGCCCTTCGATGTGAATCTCTGGCAGGCGCAGAACCTCTGGTACGACACCTGGCGCCACCATCGCGACAAGCCGCCCGCCGCCGACTGGCTCGAGAAAATGAAGGAACTCGGCACCCAGATGCGCATCGCCGTCGATGCTGTGGAGGTGGAGGACAGCAACGGAAACGGCACGCACCCGTAGGCAGTTCCCTATTTCCTACTGGCTATTGGCTGTTCTTCTCAGCTTCTCCACCGCAGCGTGACCGGCCCATCCAGCGGATGCTTCATCGGCTCGCCCGTCTTCTCTGCATCGAGCCGCGCCTGCTTCAGCGCGAAGTACCACTTCGCCGGCTTGTCCGCGTCGTCGATCAGCATGAGTGCCGGATCGAACTTCAGCCCCTCGGCCTGCTGGATCATCGTCACCTGGTCCTGGCGCACGAACATGTTGCCGAAGAAGCGCAACATCGACGTCATGAACGGCAGGTGATAGAGCACGTTCCAGGCCCCATACACGTCGATGCGGCACGCCGTCGCTGTCGTCGGCGTCACCGTCGTTAAGCTCGAAAACCACTTCGGCCCGCAGCGGATGGTTTCATACCGCCGGTTCGGCAGCACAAAGTCGATCGTCGTCGTAATCGGCTCCCCATACACGCCCAGCAGTTTGTACGGCGCGCTGTTCTTCGATGGCGCATGTGTCGCCATCCTGAACCCCTGCGCGATCGGCTCGAAGCATTTCTCTTTCTCGTGGATGCTCGCCTCTTTGCGCCACCACCAGGACTGGTGCACGAACGGACCATGGGCCGGATCCATCAATCCGATAATCCCGTGATCCACATTGCAGGGCAGATCCGCCGTCAAGTGTTCGCTGCGAAAGCGCTCGCTGAACTTCGGCAGCTCCGGCACCGGCGTCAGCGCCGCATCCTCGGGCTTCACTCGGCCCCGTCCCGCCTCCGGCACATAGACCCACGCATAGCCATCGCGCTCCTCGCAGGGATACGCCATCCCATGCAGGTTCTTCGGGAACGAATCGTCCTTCGTCAGCGATGGAATCACCATGCACTGCCCGCTCACCGGCTCAAAGGCCCATCCGTGATACTTGCAGGTCAGCATGTGGCCGTCGAACCACCCGCACGACAGCGGAATCCCCCGGTGCGGGCACAGGTCGCGCATGGCAAAGAGCCGCCCATCCTCGCGCCGCCCCAGCACCATCGGGATGCCCATCAGCATGGTTGTCCGCATCCCGGTGCCCCGCAGCAATTCGCTGCGCATCGCCGGATACCAGTCGTTGAACAGCAGCGTCGCCGGAGGTCCGGAGATGGAAACCGTGGCCATAAAAAGAGGAAACCTTCGTCCCACTATACCGCCGGTAATCTCGACGGCTGTCCGCCCCGGAGTTATCATTATTCCCTTGACGGAATATCACCTCCGAGGAATAATGGAGATGACCTGGGAAGTCGAAGTCAGCGACGAATTTCGGGAGTGGTATGACAGCCTCAGCGAGGACGAGTGGGAGAGCGTGAACGCCGCGGTTGATGTTCTGGCGGCATACGGACCCGATCTCGGGCGGCCTTATGTGGATTCGTTGCGTGGCTCTCGATTTCCGAACATGAAAGAACTCAGAGTGCAGCACAGGGGACGGCCTTATCGCATTATTTTCGCGTTTGACCCCGGACGAAAGGCCTATCTCATCCTCGGGGGAGACAAAACCGGCCACTCGCGCTGGTATACCGATGCCCTTCGCCGCGCTGAATTGATCTACGCAACGCACCTGAAAGAGATCGAAGGCAGTTAGCGGCCTCGGATTGGAGAGCAGAACGATGGCACACAAATGGAAAGACATTCGGCATCAGCTGTCTCCTGAAAGAGAGGCTGAAATTCGCAGGCAGGTTCAGCTGGTCCCTGTCATTATGCAGTTGCATCGGCTGCGCGAAGCGCGCAACCTCACCCAGACCAATCTCGCTCAGGTCCTCAAGGTCAATCAGGGCGCCGTCTCCAAAATGGAAAAGCGCACCGACATGTACGTCTCCACCTTGCGCAGCTATCTGCGCGCCATGGGTGCCGAGCTCAAAATCAAGGCTGTTTTTCCCGATGGCGAGGTCGAAATCGAGCAGTTCCACGAACTCGACGACCCCGCTGCCTGACCCGGATTCGGCTCACGAAAAACAGAAAGATCTGTTGAAATCATGGCCCCGAATCGGGTCCCCCTGGGGCCCCTCCGCCAACCCCCTGAATCCAAACGCCTAACCCGCCTTGTGCGACCCTAACTCTTCCCGTATCATAAAGATAAGTCCTCGGTCCGCCCGCGTCGTCTTCACCCTCCAGGCGTGACCACCGGCCCAGAAAAATCTATGGCAGACGATCAGAACCCTCTCCTTCCCCTTGGCGGCAACGGCAGCGACGGTGCCAACGGTCCCACCGGACCCGGCGCAGCCAATCTCGTCCCCATCAACATTGAAGACGAGATGAAGCGGTCGTATCTCGACTACTCCATGTCGGTCATCATCGGGCGCGCGCTTCCCGACGTCCGCGACGGCCTCAAGCCCGTGCATCGCCGCATTCTCTACACCATGCACGAGATGGGCCTGCAGTCGAACAAGAAGTACACCAAGTGCGCCAAGGTCGTCGGCCAGGCCATGGGCGTCTACCACCCCCACGGCGACTCCGCCATCTACGACGCCCTCGTGCGCATGGCCCAGCCCTTCAGCATGCGCTATCCGCTGGTCGATGGCCAGGGCAACTTCGGCTCCGTCGACGGCGACCCGCCCGCCGCCATGCGTTACACCGAGTGCCGCCTCGAGACGATCAGCGGCGAACTGCTCGCCGACATCGAGATGGAGACCGTGGACTTCGTCCCCAACTACGACGAGTCCACCTTCGAGCCCTCCGTTCTGCCCACGCGCATCCCGAACCTCATCGTCAACGGCTCCAATGGCATTGCCGTCGGCATGGCCACCAACATCCCGCCCCACAACCTCACCGAGGTCGTCAACGCCGCCATTGAGATGGTGAACAACCCGCATGCCGGCGCTCGCCGAGGTGTTGAAGCACGTGCAGGGCCCCGACTTCCCCACCGGCGGCTTCATCTACGGCCGCAGCGGCATCGCCCAGGCCTACAAAACCGGCCGCGGCCGCTTCCTCATGCGCGCCAAATGCGCCATCGAGACCATGCCCCAGGGCCGCCAGGCGATCATCGTCAGCGAGATCCCCTACCAGGTCAACAAGAACGTCCTCATCAAGCGCATCGCCGAGCTCGTCAACGAAAAGATCATCGACGACATCAGCGACGTCCGCGACGAATCCGACCGCGACGGCATGCGCATCGTCATCGAGCTGAAGCGCGGCGCCGAAGCGCAGATCGTCCTCAACCAGCTCTACAAGCACACCCAGATGCAGGAGAGCTTCTCCATGATCTTCCTGGCCGTCATCAACGGCCAGCCCAGCGAGCTGCCGCTGCCGGAAGCCATCCGCATCTTCATCGAGCACCGCAGGACGTCGTCCGCCGCCGCACCGCCTTCCTGCTGCGCAAGGCGCGCGAGCGCGAGCACATCCTGCTCGGCTACCAGATCGCGCTCGACCACCTCGACAACGTCATCAAGATCATTCGCGGATCTTCCTCCCGCGCCGATGCCCGCGAGAACCTCTTCCAGTTCTTCTCCAACAAGACCATCACCCTCCGCGATCAGGCGCTGAAGGGCGTCAAGCTCGACCCGGCGAAGTACGGCATCGGCTCCGACTACCCTCATCGGCGCCACGCTCGACCTCAGCTACCGCCAGATCGACGCCATCCTCGAACTGCAGCTCTACCGCCTCACCCAGCTCTCCATCGACGAGCTGCTCAACGAGCTGGCCGAAGTCCGCGACAACATCGCCGAGTACGAGTCCATCCTCGCCTCCGAGAAGAAGCTGCGCGCGGTCATCGTCAAGGAGCTCGAGGCCGTCCGCAAGGATTACGGCGACGAGCGCCGCACCCAGATCGTCGACGAGACCGCCGAGCTCCAGCTCGAAGACCTCATCGCCGACGAGCAAGTCGCCGTCACCGTCTCCAATTCCGGCTACCTCAAGCGCACGCCCATCTCCATCTATCGCCAGCAGCGGCGCGGCGGCACCGGCCGGCTCGGCATGAAGACGCGTGAAGAGGACTTCGTCACCCAGCTCATCGTCGACTCCACCCACGCCTACCTGCTCTGCTTCACCAACAACGGCCGCGTCTACTGGCTCAAGGTCTACGAGATTCCCGACGTCGGCGCCGCGGGCAAGGGCAAGTCCATCGCCAGCCTCCTCGACCTCCAGCCCGGCGAAAAGGTCCGCACCATCCTGCCCGTCCGCAACCTCGAAGAAGAAGGCAAGTTCATCTTCTTCGCCACCCGCAAGGGCACCGTCAAAAAGACGCCGCTCAAGGACTTCTCCAACGTCATGGCGCGCGGCATCATCGCCATCGGCATCGATGAAGACGACGAGCTGGTCGCCGCCCGCATCACCGACGGCGCAGCAGATCGTCTTCCTCGCCACCCACGACGGCCTCGCCATCCGCTTCGACGAGGAAGATGTCCGCTCCATGGGCCGTCCCGCCTACGGCGTCCGCGGCATCGACAGCGGCAAGAACGACTACGTGGTCGGCATGGCCGTTACGCCGAAGAAAAACGGCACGGTCCACCGCATCCTTTCGGTCACCGAGGCCGGTTTTGGCAAGCGAACCGACGTCGAGGAGTATCGGCTGCAGTCGCGCGGCGGCAAGGGCGTGATCAACGTCAAGACCACGGCGAGAAACGGCAAGGTGGTCGGCATTCAGCTCGTCGACGACACCTCGGAGATCATCGTCATCAGCCAGTATGGCAAGATCATCCGCATCGACACGAACACCGTTCGTGCAGCGGGCCGCTCGACCCAGGGCGTCAAGCTGCTCAATCTGGAAGAGGGCGATCGGGTCGCGGCGGCGGTGGTGATTCCGCCAGAAGAAGCGAAGATCGAACCCGAAACCGGAACGCTGCTGCAGTAAACGAACAGCACGAAGCCAGTCATGGGGCACTCACTCCGGGTGCCCCGTTTTTTGTTGCCGGTCGCTGACACCCGCATTCAACGAAGCGCGCTAAACAGTACAGTCTCGTTCACCTCCTGCGGCTATGAAGACGCTTGCGTGATCGCAATTTCGCGTGCATCATCGGTTGCAATTCATCTTCCTGTTCAAAGAGGGGCGCAGATGCCAATCCCTGTCCTGAAAGTGACCTCTGCTCATGCCGAGACCTTTGCCGGGGTCACCTACCATATCGAGGGCGAACTCGTCCCCGTCCTTCATCTTGAACTCAGCGGTATGCCCGTCTACTTCGAGCACTACATCCTTCTATGGAAGGACCTGAATGTGCGAATCGGCATCAGGCCGCTGAAGGGCGCGCTCAAGCGAGTCCTGTCGGGAATGCCCGTTTTTTTGACTGAGGCCAGCGGTCCCGGTCAGATCGGCTTCAGTCGCGATGGCGCAGGCCATATCTTCGCTATCCATCTCAATCGCGGCGAAGGACTCGACATGCGCGAACATCAATTCCTCGCCGCAACCGGCAGCATTGACTACTCCTTTACACGCGTTAAAGGCGTATCCAATATGCTGCTGGGCGGAACCGGCTTTTTTATCGATCATTTCCACGCCCTTGATGGCGACGGCATCGTTTGGGTCCACGGTTACGGCAACGTCTTTGAAGTCGCGCTGGGTGCCGGAGAGCAGATCGACATTGAGCCAGGCGGGTGGGTGTACAAGGACTCCGCGGTGCAGATGGAGACGCAGTTCCAAAAACTCTCGACCGGCCTGTTCGCAAGCGCTGGCAACCTGGTGTGGAATCGCTTTACGGGTCCTGGGCGGGTTGGAATCCAGTCGATGTACGTGCACATGCCGACGGCAGAGTAGAACTCAACCTCGAATATCAAACCACACGGCGGCCGCCCCAGCACCTGCGCTGTAACCTGTGCCCTGTACCCTGACGGAGTGCGCCTCTCACCCCGCACCCGAGAACTCACTGAACTCACCATCGGGTACACGCTCGTTCTCGCCACGGTCTGGACGCCCAACCCCGCTCAGCGCGTCCTCTACTGGTCCGCGTTTGCGTGGATCGGCCTCACCGGCTGGCTGAGCCGCGATCGCAGCCGGCCCATCGGACTCGGCCTTCAGGGCCTCCGCCGCTCGTGGTGGATCGTCCCTTCAGCCACAGCCCTCTTCTTCCTCGGCATCGGGACCGCCGCCCGCGTCCATTCCCTGCACAAGCTCTACGGGCCGCTACCGTTCTGGGTACATCTCCTCGAATACTCTCTGTGGGCGCTGATGCAGCAATACATCCTTCAGGTTTACGTACTGCTGCGCCTTCTGCGGCTGGGCATGGGCCAGGCCTCCGCGATCATGCTGGCCACGGCGCTGTTTACCATCGCGCACATTCCCAATCCGATCCTCGTTCCCGCCGTTATCGTCTGGGGATCGGCTGCCTGCATCCTCTATCTGCGCTATCGCAATCTGTACCCGCTGGCCATCGCCCACGGCCTGCTCGGGATGTGTCTCGCCGTTAGCGTGCCCAACTCGGTGAACCACCACATGCGCGTCGGCCTCGGCTACGTTCGGTACCCGCATAACCATAACGGCCTCGCGGCCCCTGCCCGCTGACGACCGACGGGTGCGCGCCGATCGACTTTAGAGGTCCCCCCATCACGCTGCCCCTCAGAGCGCCGCGGTGCCATTTCGTCCCTGAGCCGCTCCGTTCATTGAAGATGGCGGATACTGGGGGTGGGCTGGATGAATCGTACCGAGACAGGCTCGTATGAACATCCGGTGAAACAGCCGGAAAAAACAATCCGGCGAGGTGGCACAAGGCGTAGTTGTTTATGTAGTCTAATCCGCACCGCGAGGTCTCCCGCCTGGCGCTCCCCGATTATCTCCAGTTGCGCCTGGTCCGGACCTCACAATCCGATGGAGGAATGACAAAAATGAAAACCATGAAGACCATGATGGTCGCTGCGGCCGTTTCCGGTCTGCTCGGCGGCGCGACAGCCATGCACGCGTCCACGACAGCCGTGAACACGTCCACCACGCCCATTCTGAAGGCGGGCAAGCTGTCGTTCGCCGGCGTCGATTTCGCCAAAGCCCCCAAGCACTCCTGTAAGGGCAAAAACGACTGCAAGGGCCAGGGTGGCTGCAAGAGCAGCGACAACGGCTGCAAAGGCAAGAACAGCTGCAAGGGTAAGGGCGGCTGCGCTACCGACGGCTCCAAGATGCCCGACTAGTTTTCCCCACCGGCAAAAGGGCCGCCTCAACCGCGGCCCTTCTGCTTTTCACCTCGTCCTTCTGAAACAGCGTGCTGTTCCGGCCCGCTCCGCTGTAACCTTTCGCATCGCCGGGAATCGAAACGAACAGCGCTCCTAACCCCGAGGTCTCCAGTGCCTGCAAATCGCTTCAACAACTTCACGGACTACGGTGTCGGCATTGGTCTGCGCATCCCGCATTACCAGCACATCCTTTCGCGCCATCCCGTGGTCGACTGGTTTGAGATCATCTCGGAAAATTACATGGTCGACGGCGGGCGGCCGCTGGAAGTGCTCGACCAGATTCTGGAGCAGTACAAAGTCGTGCAGCACGGCGTCTCCATGTACTTTGGCTCCGCCGATCCGTTGAGCCGCGAGCATCTGAAGCGGCTGAAGGGCCTCGTCCGGCGCACCAAAACGCCTTGGCTCAGCGACCATCTCTGCTGGGGTTCGGTGGACGGCCGCTACACGCACGACTTGCTCCCGATGCCTTATACCTGGGAAGCTGTGGAAGTGACCGCGCAGAAGATCCGCCAGGTGCAGGATTACTGCGAGGTCCCCGTTGTGGTTGAGAACGTCTCCAGCTATGCCGAATTTCACGCCTCCGAGATGACGGAGTGGGAGTTTCTCAACGAAGTGGTCGAGCGCGCCGACTGCGGCATTCTGCTCGACGTGAACAACATTTACGTCTCGTCGAAAAACCACAGCTTCGACCCGTTCACCTACGTGAACTCCGTCCCCGCGCATCGTGTGGCGCAGATTCACATCGCCGGTCACAGCAAATTCGAGAAGTATATCCTCGATACGCACGATCATCCGGTTCTGCCCGCAGTTTGGCGCCTCTACGGGCGCGCCATCGAGCGCTGCGGCCCGACGGCTACCCTGCTGGAGTGGGACGATAACATTCCGAGCTTCGACGAGGTTCATGCGGAAGCGCTCAAGGCCAACAAGTTCCTGAAGGCCGCTGCGGATGCCGCACCCGGTCAGAACAGCCTCGCCGCCATGCAGGCCGCGGCGGCCTCGATCGTCGAAGCGGCGCCGGTCCAGTCCGGAGCGGCGCGATGAGCGGATCCGCCAGCCAGTCTGCGGGCACGCCCACCGGGCTGCTCGAGATCCAGCGCCGCATGGCCGCTGCGGTCATGCATCCGCTCACGCGCAGCGAAACCATGCCGCGCAAGCGTCGCGACGGGACCTCGAACCAGAGCGAAGCCGACGCCATCATCAAACCGAACGATCGGCTGACCTCTTTCGAGCGTCTGGAGATCTACAACCGGCAGTACTGGTTCCGTCTCTACTCCTCGTTCGAAGAGGATTTTCCCGGGCTGCAGGCGATCCTGGGTCGCGCAAAATTCGACGTGCTCATGCGCGCCTACCTCACCGCTTGCCCGTCGGAGTCGTTCACGCTGCGCAATCTGGGATCGCGTCTTGAAAGCTGGCTGGGCAGGCATCCCGAACACCTCGGCTCGCACCGCCGGCTGGCGCTCGACATGGTTCGGCTGGAATGGGCACACATCGAAGCCTTCGATTCGGAAGAGCGCCCGCGACTGAGTGCGAAAAAGCTTGCGGCCATCGATGAAAACTCCACGCTGCATCTGCAGCCGCACCTGCGGGTGCTGGCTCTGTCGTATCCCGTCGATGACCTGCTCCTCCAGGTCCGCACCGAAAACGGCAGTGCGGCGTCATCGACGAACAACGCCACTGTTGCGCGGCGCCGCCGTCACATCCGCCACATTGCCGAAATGGCGCCCAAACCGATGCACCTCGCCATCCATCGCCACGAGAACACTGTCTGGTACAAGGAGCTCTCGCGCGAGGAATACGCTCTGCTTGCGGCCCTGATCGCAGGCAGGACACTTGGCGAATCCATCGACCTTGCGCTCGAGGACAGCAACCTGCCCGAAGAGCAGCGCCCCGCATTTCTCCAGGAGGCTTTCGCCACCTGGTCTATGCTGGGGTGGTTCACCTCCTGATCACGCCCCCCTCGATAGAAAGGCAAATCCCATGAGCACCCCTGCGACTCCGACCGTACCCGACAAATCCGCGGGCAAACCGATGGGCCTGATCCTCGCGCTGTACCGCCGCTTTCAGCTCATGTCCGCGCGGCTGGAATCGCCGTTCCTGCTGCTGGTCCGCGTCTACTGGGGATGGCAGTTCGCGCAATCCGGATGGGGGCGCCTGCACAATATCGATCGCGCCGCTGGTTTCTTCGCCAGCCTCAATCTGCCCGCGCCGCACTTCACGGTGATCGCCGTTTCGCTGCTGGAGTTCGTCGGGGGAATCCTGCTCATCGGCGGCTTCGCCACCCGTTTCGTCGGCCTGCTGCTGGCCTGCGACATGATCGTCGCTTACATCACCGCCGATCCTTCCGCCCTGGGCGCCATCATCAGCAATCCTGGCAACTTCTACGGCGCCGATCCTTATACGTTCCTCTTTGCCTCTCTCATGGCGCTGATTTTCGGGGCCGGCCGCTTCTCGGTGGACTACTTCATCTTTCGCCGGAAGGGCTGCTGACCCGGCTGCCAGCGAAACCCCCGCTTCGGTGCTAACGTCTAATGGGTGGTCCACCGACACTCTGACCGAACCATGAAGACTCTCTTCTGCACCCGGCTTGTCCTGCCCGCGGCCGCGCTGGCGCTTCTGGCGACCAGCGTCCAGGCCCAGACTCCCGCCCAGCCCGCTGTCCAGAGCCCTGCTCCGGCGGCCGCACCGGCGCCGGGGATGCCCGTCTCGATGCCCGTCACCGTCGTCGACAAAAAGGGCGATCCGGTGAAGAATCTCAAGGCCAGCGACGTCACGCTCACCGACAACGGCCATCTCCAAACCATTCAGTCGTTCGAGCTGGCGCAACCCTCACCGAGGACTTTTGGCATCGTAGGGCAGATCAGCCCCAGCCAGCGCATGGAGATCGGCGATATCCGCCTCGCGACGGTCCGGTTTATTGACCACACGCTCCCCGGAACGGACGATCGCGCTTTCGTGATTCAGTACGCCAGCCAGGTCGATCTTCTCGAAGATCCTACGGCGACGCTGAACAAGCTGCACGATGCGGTCACGCAACTCGGATCGAGGCGGTTCGGCAATGAGGACTCAAGCGGTGACAGTGCCGATCAAAGTTCGGACGAACACCGTGGGGGGGGCGGGGGCGGCACCCTCTACGATGCGATTTACCTTGCCTCGACCGAGGTCATGGCGAAGTCGCCCGGTCATCACATCCTCATCCTCGTTGGCGACGGCATCGACCGCGACAGCAAGGTGAGCATCAACGACGCCATCGAAGCCGCACAGGCTGCGCACACCGCGATCTTCGCCATCTACTACAAGGGCGAAGAGGAGCGCCCGGCCAATCCAAACCCCGGCCTGAACCGCCGCACGGGTGGAGTGGGCGGTGGTGGATACCCGGGTGGCTATCCCGGTGGGGGGGAGGCTATCCTGGCGGCGGCGGCGCCCCGCGCGGTGGAGGTGGCCAGGCACCCGCTCCGGCTCCGCACGCTGACGGCAAACCGATCCTCGAGCACATTTGCAATGCCACCGGCGGATATATGGTGGAGGGCAGGCGCGACAAGGCGGATGACGCTTACAACAAGATCGCCGCTCTTCTGAAGTATCAATACACGTTGACCTACGCACCGGACCAGGCGGCCTCACAGTCGAAAACCCATCACCTGACGATGACGACCGGGAAAAAGGACGACGTCTGGGCCATCGTTCAGCAGGATTACACGACCGCGAAGTAGAATAAGGATTCCCCTGGGTGCAGGTTGCGGCCTGCACCGGTCCCCGGCTCTTCTACTTCACTCCATGAGACGCGCGCTCGCCATCCTGCTGGTGACCCTGTTCAGCCTGCCGCTGATTGCGCCCGCGTTTGCGGCGACTCCGGACGATGCGCAGCTCCCCGCCTGCTGCCGCCGCGGCGGCAAGCATCACTGCGCGATGGCCATGGAGATGGGGAACATTCCCTCTCGTTTCCACGTCGTCTCGGAAAAGTGCCCGTACTCCCCGTTCGGCCATGCTCCGTTCCTTGTGCCACACCCGCTGGCCACCCCAACGGTCGCGAACCGCGCCGGCAACACCCTGGGCCCGGTAGCGGTCATCCGCGCCGCGGAAGCGGGCCATCGAATCTCCACCGATCGCACCCGCCACAAGCGCGGCCCTCCTCAGTCTCTCGCCCTCTAGCCGATAGCCGGACGAACACCGCGGTTCTTCACCGCGCCGTGTCCATTTGTCACCGCAATCGTTACAAAAGCGAGCTTTCCTCAGGAGCCACCGATGCTGCGAAGAATTCTGCCGTCTTTGGCGCTGCTGCTGGCAGCGCCCCTGGTGTACGCTGCCCTGCTTGGCCAGGTGCAGGGGATTGTGCACGACCCAACCCATCGTCCCATCGCCGGAGCAAAGATCGTCCTGCGCGCCATTCATTCCGACCTCTTCTTTAAGGCTGAATCCAATTCCGACGGGGCATTCTCCATCCAGGCAGTTCCGCCCGGCATTTATACGATCGTCGTGTCCAGCGATGGCTTCGCCACCCTCGAGCAAACCATCACTGTCACCTCCAACGGATCCGAAATTCTGCACTTCCCCCTCGAGATCGCCTCCATACATCAGACCGCCGAGGTTCGTGCCGAGCCCCAGGCGGTCGATCCCGATTCCGTCACGCCCACAACCATGATCAGCCGCGCGGAAATCGCGCAGACCCCCGGCGCCGATCGCACCAACTCGCTCGCCATGATCACCGACTACGTGCCCGGCGCCTACATGACCCACGACATGCTGCACATGCGCGGCGGACACGAACTCAACTGGATGATCGACGGCGTTCCCATCCCCAGCACTAACATCGGCAGCAACATCGGCCCGCAGATCGATCCCCGGGACATCGACACCGTCGAGGTCGATCGTGGCAGCTATGGCGCCGATCTGGGCGATCGGACCTACGGCATGTTCGATGTCATCCCGCGTACCGGCTTTGAGGCCAACCGCGAAGGTGAATTTGTAACGACGCTGGGCAGTTATTACCAAACCGACAGCCAGCTCAGCCTCGGCGATCATAGCGAGCGCTTCGCGTGGTTCGCCGCCGTGAACGGCAACCGCAGC
Organism: uncultured Acidobacteriaceae bacterium; assembly: GCA_963796895.1. Classification (GTDB taxonomy): domain Bacteria; phylum Acidobacteriota; class Terriglobia; order Terriglobales; family Acidobacteriaceae; genus Palsa-343. Next base: position 1,786,881 of record CAWCNN010000003.1, on the reverse strand, counting down.
AATTACGGCTTGATGGCGCCCATCGAGAAGCCGGTTCACGACGCGGAGAATGGCTACGGCGGCTTCACCTCCCTCATCTTCAACAAGAATCCGCACGACCAGCTGCGCTTCATCGGCCAGTTGCGCGCCGACTACTACCAGATTCCTTATGATCCGAATCCGAACGACTGGCAGAATCAGCTCTACGATTCGTCCGGCCTCCGCGACGGCCAGCACGAAACCGATGGCATCTCCGCTTTCTCGTGGATCCACACGCTAAGCGCGAAATCGCTCTTCGAAATCTCGCCCTTCTACCACTACAACGACGCCAACTACCAGCCCAATCCCAACGATCAGCCCAATGCCACCCGCGCAAAACAAACCGGCCAGTACACCGGGGCGCAGGCGTATTTCTCCACCAGCGCGGCGCGCAACTCATTCAAGGCCGGATTTTATGGCTACGGTCAGCACGAGAACGACGTCTTTGGCGCGACCTTCAACGATGGCAGCGCGCCCAACTTCTCTGAGACCTCCACCGTCAACGGCGGTGTCGAGGAATCCTTCGTCGAAGACAACTTCCGTCCCACATCATGGCTCACGCTCATCGGCGGCGAGCGCCAGGCGCACTTTCAAGGGGCTGTCTCAGAAGATGCGATCTATCCTCGCATTGGCGTCGCCCTGCAAATACCCAAGCTTCACTGGGTTCTGCGCGGTTTCTATGGCCACTTCTACCAGCCGCCGCCTCTCACCAGCATTTCCGGGCCGGCTCTCGCTTTTGCGCAGGCCAGCGACACCAACTTCATCCCCTTACGCGGCGAGCGCGATGAGGAACATCAGTTCGGCATCCAGATTCCCTTCCGCGGCTGGCTTCTCGATGCCGATACGTTCCAGACCCGCGCCAATAATTTCCTCGACCACAGCAACATCGGCGAGTCCAGCATCTTCATCCCCGTCACCGTGGACGGCGCCCTCATTCAGGGCTGGGAGCTGACCCTCCGCACTCCCCGCCTGTGGCGTTACGGCCAGGGACATCTCGCCTACTCCAACCAGATCGCGCAGCAGCGGGGGGCACTCACCGGCGGTCTCATCTGCTACCCGGCTGATTCCCCGGATTGCGCCGTTGATCCGGGCTACTCGGCGCTCGATCACGACCAGCGCAACACGCTCAACCTCGGCTTCGATGGCAGCCTGCCGCACCGCACGTGGGCCGCCGTGAACGTCTACTACGGATCGGGGTTCTCCAACGGCTTCCCCTCACCGCCCTCACCCTATACGGGCGACTACCTGCCCGGGCACACCACTTTCGACCTGGCCGCCGGCAAATCCGTCGGCGAGAACTGGTCCGTGAGCGTCAATGCCATCAATGTCGCCGACACCCGAGTGCTGCTTGACAACAGCCTCACCTTTGGCGGCTTTCACGAAAATGATCCACGCCAGATCTACGGGCAGGTTCGCTACCGTTTTCACTTTTAGAATGGAGGAGTGGCTCTTGCTGCTCCCGTCCCCACAGTCGCCGCACGGCCCCGTTCACGACTGTGGGGCGTACCCATTTACTGGCATCTGCTGAGCCTCGACGCGCCCACAGTTGCAGTTCTGTGGGCGTGGAGCTTCGCCCGGGCGACGGAGGTTCATCCCTCCGCAATTGCGATCGCCATTCTCGGCATTGGCACATGGCTGCTGTACGTCGCGGACCGCCTCCTTGACGCGAGTTCGCCCCGGCACCCCGCGCTGCGCGAGCGCCACTTCTTCCACGCACGGCATCGGACCCTGCTGCTGCAAGCTGCTGCGGTTGCCGGAGCCCTGCTCGTCGGCCTGATTTGCATCATGCCGGCCGGCGCACGGCTGGAGGACACGATCCTGTTTGCCGTTGCGATGTCCTATTTCGCAGCCGTGCACCTTCCTGTCCTGCGCATGCGCCGCTGGTTCCCACGAGAAATTGCGGTCGGCATCGTTTTTGCTCTGGCGACCGCGGTCCCGGCGTGGTCGGCGGCCGGCTCAGCTCACGCGCAACTCAGTGGACTGGTGATGCTTTTCGCCGGGCTCTGCAGCCTGAACTGTATCGCGATCGAAATCTGGGAGCACTCGGCTCCCTCGACGCGCCCGATCACGGTTCCGACTCTCTTGGTTGGGCTCGCCATCACCGCTGTCACGCTCTGGCTGGTCTCTGGCAACCGGAGCGCCATCGCATTCTGGATCTGCGCCGCGTCCCTGGTTTCCACGATCCTGCTCTTCGCCCTCGACCGATTGCACCGCAGCTTCACCCGCCGGAACGCTCCGCCAGAAGAGCGCGCCCAATTCCTTTTGATTCTCCGCGTTGCTGCCGATGCCGCGCTGCTCACGCCTCTGCTGCTGGTCCTTCCATGGCATCCGTAGAACGCACCGAGGACCGGTCCACCACCGGACAGCGCGAGCCAGCTTTGGCCGAAGTCGCTGTGCGCCCCGGCCCTCCAGCCCGCTTCGACCGCATCGCTCGGCTCTACCGCCCGATGGAGTACCTCTCCTTCGGGCCGTTACTTGAGCGCTGCCGTTTCCACCACATCCCCGCGCTCACGAATTGCCGGCGGGCGCTCGTCTTCGGCGATGGCGACGGACGGTTCCTCGCGCGTATGCTCGCCGCCGCGCCGCATCTTCGGGCCGATGCAGTCGATGGGTCTTCGGCGATGCTCCACCTCCTGCGCGAGCGCGTTGCACTGCAAGGCGACCGCAATCGGCTGACCCTCACATGCGCGGACGCTCGCATTTTCAAGCCGCACTCCGCCGCCTATGATCTCGTTGTCACCCATTTCTTTCTCGACTGTCTCAGCGAGAGGGAGACCCACCGCCTCATCGCCCGCGTCCGCCCGCATCTGGCTCCGGGGGCGCGATGGCTGGTCAGCGAATTCCAGATCCCGAACGCGGGCGCCCTCCAAAGAGGCCTCGCCCGCAGCGTCATCTCGGGCCTGTACGTAGCTTTCCGGTTACTGACGGGGCTGGCCGTCCGTCGCATCCCGGGGTGGCCCGCAATCCTCGCCCGCCAGGGATTCAGGCGCAAATCGACCCGTTCCTGGCTTGGGGGCCTGCTCATCTCCGAGCTGTGGGAGATGTCCGGAGCAACCGCGCCCGTCGCTCAGCCTTCCCACGGAGAAGTGATCTCTCCAGCCGAACCCGACATCCTCTTTAGTTCGATCCCAGGCATCGACCCCGGCCCTGAGCCGTTCCCCGACCCGCCGCCCGCACCGCGACCGGATCCCGCTCCGGGGCCAGCTCCTGAGCCCGACCCGGAACCCTATCCGGGCCCGATCCCGATGCCGCAGCCGGTGACACGCAGCGGGTCGATCCCCTGCCGGCAAATCCCGTAAACCCCTTCAAAACCCGGCAAATCCGGGCGCGAAATTAACATTCGGGACGCCTTCCCATTGTTACAATCACGTTAAAGGACCTCCCCAAGAGGAGCGCCTTTCCGGCCTTTTCCCATGAATCTTTATATTCTTCGCCATGCCAGCGCCGGCACACGCCGGGCCAACCCTGTTATTGACGTAAAGCGCCCTCTCGACAAGGAAGGGAAGCAGCAGTGCCTCCTGGTGGGAAGCTTTCTGAATGCTCTCAACGTCCAGTTCGACCGCGTGGTCTCCAGCCCGCTGAAGCGAGCGCTGCAGACTGCGTCGCTGGTGGGGACGGAAACCGGCTACGAAAACAAGATCGATCTCTCCGATGCTCTCGCGCCGCAGGGAACGGTTCCGAAGTTCCAGGAACTCGTCCGCAGCCTGATGAAGTACGACAACGTCCTGATTGTGGGTCACAACCCCAACCTGGCGATGTTCCTTGGGGCGATCCTCGCGCCTTCCAGCCGGATGAGCACGCGGCTGCGCAAGGGCGCGGTCGCACGCATTGACTGCACACGGCTGCCCGGCACGCTGCACTGGTTGGTCGATCCCAGGATTCTGCGCGGTTATGCCAAGGCGACAAAGAGCTCTCGGCCGAAGACCTCTCGGAAGTAAGCCGCCTCTTTGCGCAGCGACCACAGCTCCAGCTCGGCGCCGGTGCGCCCGGGCAGCAGTTCGAGCAGAACGCGCTTCGGATAGACGCGCACCCGCACCTTCAGGACGTCGCTGGCTCGATCCTGATTCAACGCTACTGCAAGGCGCAACAGCACCACGGCGCAACGCACGTGCTCGTACTCCTCGGGAGGAACCTGGCGCATGGTGCGGCCCTCGGGTTCGGGGCGACTCTTGCCCAGATACCGTGCGATGGCCGATGTAATCACACGCTGCTGGGGCGTGAAGCCGTACAACTCCGAGTTGGCGATGATGTACTGTGCGTGCCGGTGATAGCCTTGGTGGTTGAGGAACTTTCCGATATCGCGCAGCAGCGCGGCGGACTCGAGCCAGGTCTGATACTCCGGCGGCAGACCGTGCACGGCCTGCAGATCGCGGAACATCTGGGCCGCATGCTGCCGCACGGGCTCCGCCTGGCGGGGATCGATCCCGTAACGGCGGCACGCCTCTTCGACAGCGCGCTGCCGGTCCATCTCGAACTGCCGGTGTGCGGAGGTGCGCGGATCCTGCTCGGCCAGCAACTGCGCGAGGATTCCGTCGCGCAGCCCCATCGGTGAATAGCGGAACCCGGGCAGAGCGAAGGCCTCCAGCACCTCGGCGAGCACATGCGCCCCGGCAACGATAATCTCGGAGCGCTTCGGCCCGATCCCGGGCATCGCGGAGCGCTCGCCCGTCTTCATCTTCGTCAGCTTTGACGTCAGCCGCCGCACCATCGCGGCCGGTACCAATTCTTTGTTTGCGCGGCCTTTACCCAGCGCGCGCCCCGCGTCGAACAGCGCGGCCGCCGTGCCCGAGGTTCCGATTACCAGCCGCACCCGCTGCGGATGGATGCGGCGCGTTGCCCGCCGTATCTCGCGGTTGATGAACTGCCGCAGTCTGCGGATTTCATCTTTCTCCGGCACCTCGCTGCGCAGGAATTCCTGAGTAAGCCGCACCGCACCCAGGGGCAGGCTGATCGTTTCGTGGATGCGCTTGTGTTCGGAGAGCGTGATCTCGCAGCTGCCGCCGCCGATGTCGACCAGCACGCAGCGTCCGCCGGCGCCCGATTCGTTTTCCACTACGCCGCGATGAATCAGCCGCGCTTCCTCAAGGCCGGAGATGATCTCCACATCCCAGCCCGTCTCATCCCGAACCCAGGCCTGAAAGGCTCGCGAATTGCGGGCGTCGCGCATGGCCGAGGTCGCCACGCAGCGCACTTTATCTGTACCGTGCATCTGCACGGCCTTGTAGAAGCGCTTGAGGGTGCGCAAGGTGGCGGCCATCGCCTCGGGCGAGACGATGCCCGACTCGAAGACGCTCCCGCCCAGGCGAGTGACCTCGCGATCCTCGTGCACGATGCGCAGTCGATGCTGCACCACGCGGCCGATCTTCAGCCGGCAGGAGTTCGATCCGATGTCGATAGCCGCAAACGTATGCATGAGCGGGGAAAAGTGACGAACCTCAACCCGTCAGAGATTCACTCAGCACGATACACGATCCGGCTACGAAGCCGTATGGCGTCGTTGCCCGGAGGTGTCCCGCCGAGCGAAATGGGTCGCCCGCGTGAGCGGACGCCGCGAAGCCGCCAGCCATTCCCCCATAAGCCGGCCGCGCAGTTTCGCCGCTGTTTTCATCGCAGCGACAAAATGCCGCTCGCGCTCCCCTTCGATCAGCGCGATGAGTTCGGTCGCCTGGTCGCCCAACGCTGTGTGCGCTTCCTCAGCAAGCACCAGCCAGTCGTGCCAGTCGCCGATCTCGTCCTGCAGCTTCTTCAGCGTCTCGCCCACCTGCTTCGCCTGCGCATCGCCCTGCGCCGCCAGTTCCGCCACGTACCGCGCCTTCTTCGCCCCTTTGCGGAAATCGTGCAGGTTGCCTGCATCCAGCACCTGCATCTCCGACGCGAGGCGCGCGAATGCGTCCAGGGCGACCACGCCCGGCGGCTTCTTCCGTGCGCGCCGCACGCGTCTCGCGCGCAGAACGCCTTGCAGATCTTCCAGGCGCTTGTCGAATTTCTCCAGCAAGTCGGGCACCTGCGCGTGCAGCCCATCGGCCATGTGACTGCGCCGATGCTTCAGCCAGGCGTCCAGATCGTCGGCCTGTTGCTCCAGGCCCGACAAACGCAATCCGGCCTCCGGCGTTTCGAGAGCGTCAGGACCGGCGATCATGGGCTGTTCCGGCTCCGCCACGGCTTTCTTATCCTTTTCGTCCCCGCAGGGCTCGATCGCCCGCCTGACCAGCTTCTCCAGCAGCTTCCGATGGACATCCAGATCCCGGACCGGTCCCGCTTCGCGCCGGATCTTCTTCAATATCTTCATCGTCGCTGTGGCTGCAGTGCGCACCGGCTCGCCTGCTGCGTCCTGAGGGACCCTCCCGCACGAGGTCCTCGAGCGTGGCCTGCAGTCGCCGCGTTCCGGTACGCGTATCATGCACCGCATCCACGTCAGGATCGAGCCGCACATTGCACCAGATTTTCGCGCAGCCTCACTGCCAGCCGCCGCACGTTCTCGAGGTCATGATTCATCGCCGCCCGCCCGCTTTCCGCGGTCCCACACTGATATTCTGAACTCTCTGCCGCACTACGACCAAATGACCTATCCGCCACTTTCCAAATCCCAGCCGGCGACGACGCCGGTCCAGCCATCGCTCTACTCTACGCCCGCGCGCGCCTGGACCCTGCTGGTGCTGGTTTTCATCGCCGTTTATTTTGCCGCGCTGTTCACGCCCGCGCTGCTCGATGACGCCGACGCCACCCATGCGCAGGCGGCCCAGCACATCGCAACCAGCGGCGACTGGGTCACGATGTACGTCAACGGCATCCGCTATCTCGAAAAGCCACCCCTGCCCTACTGGATCGTCGCAGTCGACTACCACCTCTTTGGCTTCAACGTCTTTGCCACGCACCTGCCGATGGCGCTGGCGGTGCTGGGCTGCGCCTGGATCGCCTGGTCCTGGGGCCGCCGCGCCTGGGGTGACCGTGCCGCCTTCTATGCCGCTCTGGCGATGCTGACCTCGGTCGGCGTCTTTCTCTTTACGCGCACGCTGATTCCGGAGTCGCTGCTCACTTTCTTTCTGCTGCTCTCGCTCTACACCTTTCTCACCGCGATCGAGGAACGCAAACCGGGGCGCTTCTACATCGCCTACGCATCGCTGGCCCTGGCGCTTCTCGCCAAAGGACTCATCGCACCGGTCTTCTTCGTTGCCGCCGTTGTCCCCTATCTCCTCATCACCGGCGACTGGAAAAAGTGGCGGCAGTTCCATCTCTTCACCGGACTGCTGGTTTTCCTTGCCATCGGCGCGCCGTGGCACATCCTCGCGGGCCTGCGCAATCCCGATTACGGCAATCCCGTCGGCAATGTGCCCAGCCCCGGCCACGTGCACGGATTCTTCTACTTTTACTTCATCAACGAGCACTTCCTGCGCTTCCTGGGAACGCGCTTCCCGCACGATTATAATCGCCAGCCCTTCTACGTTTATTGGCTCGGACAGCTCATTTGGCTCTTCCCCTGGAGCTTGTTTCTGCCGGTGGTGATCCGGCGCGCCTGGCGCAATCGCCACCTCTTCTATTCCGACCTGCGCTACGACGCCACGAACACGATCCAGTTCCTCGACCCGAAGCTGAGCGCGTACGAATCTTCTGCATTGGCGGCGCGTCTGCGCTTTCGCGCCCGCACCAGCCTGCTCCTCGCCCTTTACGCCGGCTTCATCCTTGTCTTCTTCGCCATCTCCACCAACCAGGAGTACTACACCTGGCCGATCTATCCTGCCGTACTCATGCTGATCGCCGGCGGCCTCTCCGTCATCGAGGAATCGCAGAGTGAAGGCCGCAAGGGCTCTTCGGGATGGCTCACGGGCGCGCACATCTTCTTCCTGGTTGCAGGCCTGACAGCGGCAGCTCTTCTTGCCTGGGGACTGTGGCAGTCGCGGTATCTTCCCTACATCGCCGACATCGGCACGCTGATGGCGCATCGCGGCGTGGGCGGCTACACGCTCTCCATGTCGCACTTCTTCGATCTCACCGGGCCATCCTTCGCTGCGCTGCGCCTGCCCGCCATTCTGGCGGCTGTGGCGTTCTTCCTGGGCCCGCTCGCCGCGTGGCGTCTGCGCCGCAGGGGTCACGCCTTCGAGGCGACAGTCAGTGTCGGCTTCACGATTGCGGTCATCCTGATCGCAGCACACATTGCTCTGGTGCGCTTCCAGCCCATGCTTTCCAGCAAGTCCATCGCTCACACGATCAATCGCATCACTGCAGCGCCCGCCGATACCGACGATCAGCTGATGCTCTATGGCGACCAGGCGGACGGCTCATCGATTCTCTTCTACACGCGTCGTCCGGCGCTGCTGGTACACGGAGCCACGAACTACTTTGCGCCCGACCCGGAGACGCACGTCGAGGTGTTCGGATCCTCCATGATCTGGGGTTCGGACTATCCCGATGCGCCGCACATCTTCCTCAGCGACGTCGATCTGCTCAGAATGTGGGGAAAGGGACCGCGCAAATTGCTGTTCGTCCCGGGAGAGTTTCGCGACCACGTTGAGCAGCTTCTCGGATCGCACCTCTACCAGATCCAGGAAGTCTCGGACAAAACCCTCTATACCGACCGACCGCTCTGATTCGCGATCCTTCCACGATGTCGACCTGTCGGATTCGCTATCCTGTGCGGTCCGAAGCGGCCGCCACGGAAACTTCCAGGGATTCCGTGCAAAATCCCAAGCTGCAACCTGTACCCTGCAACCTGCTCTTTATGGCAGCCGCTGCACCGGCGTCCCCTGGGGGATTTCCAGTTGGAACGTGGCGTCGTCCAGCGGCTCATTCAGGGTGAGCTTCTCGATCGTGATCAGGATCTGCTGTTCCTGCAGCGGCCACTTGATGGTGACGGTACCGGGAAACTGGACGTTCCCGAAGGTCTGCCGGGGCCCGTAGATCGCCTGGGTCTGCACCTGGCCGTCCGCTCCGTAGATATCCTCTTCGATCGGCCGCAGCGTGAGGCGGCTGAAGTGGATCACCCTCTTCGCCAGCAGCACACTGCTCCCGCCCTGGCGTGTGAGCACCGTCAGCAGATATTCCGGCTGGAACTCCAGCTTTCTGGTCTTCGGATTCATGACGGTCGGGCTGTCCGTGGTTACCAGCAGGAGATCCTCCGGAACGATCTTCCGAATCAGAAGTGAATCGGAAAAGATGAAGGGGCGCAGGTTCTCGAGCGCGTTGGGCGAAGGTTTGGTAATCGCGTTCGTTCCTTCCACCACCTTATTTTTGGGGGAATCCAGAGCTTGAACGTATTCCCGTCGCTGGCCATGTCGAATGCGCGCGTGTGCACCACCGGCAGGAACCCGATGACGCGCAGCGATTCCGGCTTGCGCAGCCGGATGTATCCGCTGAAAGACGTGATGGTGGTCTGCTTGCCCTTCAGAGTGCCGCCCTCGGTGGCTGTGAACGTAACCGTCGCGCTCATGCGTATCGATCGCGTCGTATTGCTGATTGATGATGTCGACCAGCTTGCTCCGGTGGCGCGTACAGCACGTTCGCCGGCATCTTCGCCTGCGCCACCTTACGCGTATGCCACAGACATCCGTTCAGCAGGGACGAGAACAGCATCAGCGCGAGTGAAAGCCCGGTCCGCGCCCGAGCACCGTCCGTGCTGCGGATCGCCCCGGCCATGCAACGGCCTCATTGCGGAGATCCCGCGTTGCGCACGGCGCGCCGGTAGGCTTCCACATCTTTCGCGTGCTGTTCGAGAGTCTCGGAGAACCTCGATTGACCGGACGGATCCGCGCCGGCAGCGACGAAGTACAGGTAATTGGTCTGCGCCGGATGCATGGCCGCTTCCAGCGACTTCACCCCGGGATTGCAGATCGGTCCCGGCGGCAGTCCGCTATGGACATAGGTGTTGTAAGGCGAATTTGCCTGCAGGTCCGACTCGTAAATGGTTCCCCGGTACCGCCCCTCGAGCAACGCAGCGTAGATCACCGACGGATCCGTCATCAGCGGCATATTTTTCTCGAGTCGGTTCTCGAAGACGCTCGCCACCAGCGGCCGCTCCGCAGTCGATGCGGCGTTTCCTTCTCCACCAGCGAGGCCATCGTGACCGTCCGATGATAGTCGCCCGGTCAGCCCGATCGCCTGGGTCCCTGCCGGAAGCGCTTCACCATGGCCGCCATCATCTCCTGCGGGTCGGTGTGCCGCGCAAACCGGTACGTGTCCGGAAACAGATAGCCCTCCAGGCTGGTCGCGTTCGGATCGAGTTCGCGGATCAGAGAGACGTCCTGCCTTGCGGCGGTCAGAAACGCCGCCTTCGATCCCAGTCCCGTCCTCCTCCACCTTTGCCGCAATATCGAAGAGGTTCGATCCCTCCGGGAATCGTCAGCGCAATGGTGTAGACGTCGCCGCGGTGGATCCGGTCGAGGACTTCTCTCATCGGGCACGGGGTGATCGAAGCGATATTCCCCGGCCTTCAGCGTGCCGCCTTTCCACTCGCGCAGGGCGCACAAAGACATAGCGGCTGCGGATGATCCCGGCGTCCTTCAGTTCCTTCGGCGATCCGGCTGCTGGGCGTCCCGGGCAGGATTTCCACGAAGGTCTCGGTTTGCGGTCCTGCCGGGCACCAGGAGCGCCCAGGCCACCGCGCCCGCCGCCACCAGAGCCACCAGGAAAAGAAGAAGAAAGAAGCGTCGCACCCGGGAGAGAACCTGTCCTTCGAAATAATGTCTTTTTGATTCCCTAACCCATTCTAAGATGCGGCTATCTCTCCGTGCTCGCGATACCATCGGGGCTGTGCAACCCCGCCTGCTGGGCCTCGATTTCGGCGGCCGCCGCATCGGCGTCGCGGTCTCCGATGAACTCGGCCTCACCGCGCAACCGGTGCTGACTTTGGTCCGCAAAAACGAAAAACAGGACCTGAAATCCATCGGCCGCCTTCTGCGCAAATACGGCTGCTCGGCGATTGTTCTTGGCCATCCCCTGCTACATGTCCGGCGATGTCAGTCCTCAGGCGGTGAAGACCCAGGCTTTCGCCGATTCACTGCGCGAGGCCTTTTCCCTCCCCATTCATCTGTGGGACGAGCGCCTCACCTCGGCCGAAGCGCACCGGCATCTGGAGGCGGCCGGACGGCCCCTTTCGGAGCATCGCGCCGTGGTGGACCAGGTGGCTGCGGTATTGATTTTGCAGAGTTTCCTCGACGCCCACCGCTTCCGCCGCGGCATCGTATAATGAGGGTTGAGGCGGAACCCCAGCCTTCGGACTAATACTCCTTTTCCAGGGTTTTGATCCCTTTTCGCCGCGGCCAGGAAGCTTGCTTCCCTTACCGCACAGCAATGGCTGTTGCTCAAGAGCGACCGGGACCCCGGGGGAATTCGATTCATGACCGAACACATCAAGAAGAAGCTTCTGGAAGAAATCAAAGAGCTTGAGCACGAGCTAACGCACGAATTGCCCGCCGAGATCAAGAAGGCGGTGGCCATGGGCGACCTGAGCGAAAACGCCGAATACCACATGGCCAAGCAGCGCCAGGACTTCGTGAACGCCCGCCTGGGCCAGCTCAAGAAACGCATGGCCGAATTGGCGCTCGTCAACCTCGTCCAACATTCCGCGCGACCGCGCCGCCTTCGGCTCGACGGTTCTCGTCTATGACACCTCGAAAGATGAGAAAATCGAATACAAGCTGGTCACCAGCGAAGAATCGGACGTGAGCAAGGGCCTGATCTCCACCACCTCTCCCATCGGCAAGGCGCTGGTGGGCAAACAGGTGGGCGACATGGCGACCGTGGTTACGCCGAACGGCAAGCGCGAACTTGAGGTGCTGAAGCTCGCCACGATTCACGACGCAGAAGCTGCCTCGTAGCCAGACCTGAACGCTTCGAACGGAAGCAGAAGCCGGGACGCAGTGGAAGAAAACAAACCCATCACCTGGACCCGCGCTTTCGGCGCCGGATGCGGCGTCATCCTCCAGGCCATCGTGAACGGGCTGGCTCTCACCCGCATCTCGCCGAACGCCCTCACCTTCATCGGCCTGCTTATCAACACGGCCGCGGCCATCCTCTTCGGCTTCGGCAACCAGCACAATTACGTCCGCATGTTCCTGTATGCCGGGCCTGGTCATCATCGGCGCCGGCATCTTCGACATGGTCGACGGCCGCGTCGCCCGCCAGACCCAGCAGGTCACCGTCTTCGGCGCCTTCTTCGACTCCGTCATCGACCGCTACTCCGACGTCGTCCTCTTCTTCGGACTGCTGGTCTTCTACGCGCGCGGCAACCGCCTCTTCTACGTCTTCCTGGCCGCCTTCGTCATGATCACCTCGCTGATGGTCAGCTACACGCGCGCCCGCGCCGAGGCGCTCATCGGCAAATGCAAAGTCGGCTTCATGGAGCGCCCCGAGCGCGTCGTGCTCATCATCATCGGAGCCCTCTTCGAGCGCTGGGACGCCATGGCCCCGGTCCTCTGGATCCTCGCCGTCATCTCCACCATCACCGTGATCCACCGCATTCTCTACACCTACCAGAAGACGCGCCATCTGGCGCCGGTCACGGAGATCCAGCACGTTGTACAGCCGTCGCTCCCGGTCCAGCCGGCAGTCGCCATGCGCGACTCCGAACCCCGCCCCGAATTGCGCGCCTCCAACGCGCCGTAGCCTGGGGCGAATCAGAACCGCAGTCTCAGAGTCACATCTCCGCTCCGCGGCGGCTCCACCGCGTTTCCCGAGAACAGCCCGGCAAAATCGATCGGGTTAATCCGGTTGTTCAGGTTCTCGCCATCCACCTGCAGCCGCATCTTCATCCGATCGCCCACCGGCCACTCGGCGCCCGCCGACGCTCCCACCGACAGTGAGGAATCCACGCGTCCGCGATCGAAATTCACCCGATTCACCAGCGCCGCCCCATACTCCGCGAGCGCCTGCTGCCGCGTTCCGTCAAAATCCACCGGCAGCCCCGATCCGTACTCGATCCCCCCGGCCGCCCAAAACCCGCGCGGCAGATGCGCGACCCACCGCGTTCGGACCGTGTTCCGCTGGTCCTGCGAGACCCACTGCCGACCCTGCAGTTGATCGATCGCCTGCATGGCCTCGTCCCCCAGGAAAAGCCCGCCCGTTACCGGCAGATCGGAAGTCCCCACCATGTAGGAGTAGCTGGCATAGCCCGACAAGCGTCCCCAGTGCGGCACCGTCACCTTCGCTTCCGTCCCATAGATGGACGCGCTCCGAAATGCGATCGGAAAGCTGACTGACGTATCCAGCAGCGGATTGTCGTCGGCGAAATTCCGGAACCGCCGCAGGTACGTATTCACATCCATCCGCAGATTGCCGACAAAAGCTTTGCTGATCCCCGCCTCGTAGTAATTCCCCAGCGAGGGTCGCACCGGCTCCCGAAGCACCTCCGGATCGAGCGACACCACCTGGCGAGAACTCGACAGCAGCAGGTTTTCGAACGCGGGCGTCTGAAACACGCGGTCCCAGGAGACGTGCGCAGTCATCTGCGCAGCCGGAAAGTACCGCGACACCGCCAGCCGTGGACTCCAGGCATTCTGGTGCACGACAAAGCGATAGGCATCCCAGCGGAGCCCCGGAGAGATCGTCCAGTTTCCCTGGCGAGCCGTGTCCTCGACAAAAACGGCACCCTCCCGATCTCTCCCCGTCTCAAAAAAGTCGAAGCTGCCCGGGGTTCCCGGATCGAAATACGCCGGGTCCGTGATCGTGTACGAAAATCCTTCATGCACGTGAACGAAATCCCCTTCGAACCCCGCCTTCCACTCCTGCCGGCCCCAGTCTTTCGTCGCGCTTGCCTTGACGTACCCCTCGCGAAAGCCGCGGTCCTGACTCGCAACAATCGGCGTGGAAGCGGCGTTCGATGCAAGCAGGACCGTATCGTCCCGCACCATCGCTGCCACATTCGTGAGTGCCGTCGGCCCCAGAATGTGCTGCCAGGCAGAGGTCCCCATTGTTTCCAGCGTGCTTCGATCCTGTCGCTGCCCCGCACTCTGCTGGATCTGCTCGTTCGGAACGAGGAAGTGCGCCAGTTCATGACGCATGGTCAGAACCAGCCGGTCGCGTCGTGTCAGTTCGCGCTCGTAATGACCCGAGAAGTCGCCCGTCGTCCCGTCGTTGGTGTAGTTCTGCAGAACCGGCGGATTTTCATACCAGCTCGTCATTGCGCCGCTGGCGCTGATCCCTGCATCGTTCCTCCCCCAGCCATCGTCAAGCGAGGTGAACCCGTTCGCCGTGCCGAAGCTTCCGCCGGAGAGCACCGTCTCCCCGTGAAGCCCACGCTGGCGATTCTGCAGCGTGTTCACCTCCACCACCCCGCCCATCTTGCGGCCGTACTCCGCCGGAATCCCTGCCGTGTAGACCGTCGCGGACTGCACATCCGTTGCTTCGAGCTGGGATCCGAATCCCGGCGAGCGGTTCTCCGTCAGCGGAATCCCGTCCACCACAAACTGCGTCTGGTACTCCGATCCACGGGGATGCAGCACCGCATTCCCTTCATACAGCCAACCGGGTTCCGAATCGATCAGATCCACCAGGCCGCGTCCCGGCAGCGATGCGGAACGCTGCTCGATCTGCTCGTGCCCGATGCGGTTCACCGCTCCCGCCGTATCGTGTTCGAGCAGCGTATGCGCGTTGACCCGTACCGACTCCGCCGCTCCTGCCGGCCGCAGGGTCAGCGTCAGCCGCACCGGCAGCTCCGAGCGCACCTCGAGCATCCGGTTCAATGCAGCGAATCCCCTGTGCTCCGCGCGAATCAGATAGGTTCCGTACGGCAGCCGGGGAATCGTGAGGCGGCCCCCGCCATCCGTCGCCAGAGTCTCATGAATCTGTACGCCGTCGCTGGTCACAGAGACCTGCGAGGGCAACGCCCGCCCTTGAGCATCCACCACCTGCAGCTGTACCTCGCCGGTCGAGCTTTGTCCACGCATGCCGCCGGGAATCGCCATGGCGAGCAGCATCGCCACAACCCTGACCCTCCGGAAGTTCCCCTTCGATCGAATTTGCAGAGGCACTCCCCCTGGCGGACTCCTCACACCCCTCTGCACAGATGCCAAAGCAACGCCTCTGTTTGCAGGCATAAATACAAGCCATCGCGCAAAGCGCCGCCAGAGTGAATTGCGCATGGCAGAGCTCGGGCGGCTATTGTCCTTCCCGCTCCTTAAAAATCCCCTTTGGGCACATCACGTGTACCCCCACGTTGCCGTCGACCAGCTGCGTGATGTCCACATCCGCCGCCACGCTGGTCAGCATGTACGCGTCATCGCGCGACAGGTGTTTGTCGGTGACCAGGAAATCGATCATGTTCCGCACCGCCATCTCGGTCGCTGTCTTCAGATCCGGGCTGAATCCCATGCTGATATAGCTGGTCGGCGTCTCCGCGCGCGGCCACAGCAGATGCTGATCCTTGTGCACGATGAACCGGAACGTGCCGGTCAGGAACGTCTCCATCGCAGTGATGTCCACCTCGCCGTTACCTTGCCCGGCGTGGCCGTCACCCGCCTCAAACAGCGCGCCCTTCACATGCACCGGAATGAACAGGCTCGTTCCCGCTACCATTTCCTTGTTGTCGATATTTCCCGCATGCATCCACGGCGGCGCGCTGTCGTAGCGGCCTGCTGAAGGCGGTGGGGCATCGCCCATGCTGCCGAAAAACGGATGCAGCGGAATGTCGATCCCAGGCCCGAAGTGACCGATCATCTTCTCGCGATCCAGCGGAATGATCTTCGACCGGCCATAGGGAAAATCGTTGGGCAGAAATCCGCGGCCGGCGCCGAATCCGTTACACGCAAAGGGCGCATCGATGTCGATCTTCAGGATCTGCACTTCGAGCACATCGCCGGGCTCGGCCTCTTCGATCGCGACGGGTCCCGTAAGAATATGGCCGCCTGGCCCCTTGTCCTTTACCTGATCGAAAATCGGTTGGTTATACGCAGGAATCTCTGACGCCGGAACTCCCTCCGACTCCAGCCGCTCATTCGATCCGCAGGTCGAGAGCGTCTGCATCCGCACCGTATCGCCCGAGTGCACCGTCAGCACCGGCTTCGCCTTCGACCAGTAGTAGCCCCAGGCTACCGTAGACGGCGTGGCGTTCAGCACGATGGGCGTTCCCTGGGCGGCGGCTGCGCCCGTCATCGACAGCGACAGTACGGCGACAGCAAGGAGTCTCATCCCCACCTCCGTTGCAATGGTCAGGATTTTTGCGGCCAGAAGAACATCTTAAACGCGAACGGCTGCAATCCACATGTGGGAGGCCGCAATGAGGTTTTGCGTGCAAAGCGCGCGTCCGCCTGGACGGCCAGTCCTCAGTTCTCGTGCAGTGCGCTCTTCGGATCCAACCCCGCCGCGCGCCACGCCGGCAGCCACGAAGCCAACATCGCAATCGCCAGAAAGACCACGACCATGCTCGCGTAGGTAATCGGGTCGGTCGCCTTCACTCCGACCAGCATCGACGTCATCACCCGGCCCAGGATAACCGCCGCGATGAATCCCAGCACGATACCCACCACGCTCAGCCGCATCCCCTGCATCACCACGAGTTTCAGAATGTCGCCCCGCTGGGCACCCATCGCCATGCGTACGCCAATCTCCGAGGTCCGCTGCCGCACCGCCGTCGCCAGCACCCCGTACAGACCCACGCCCGCCAGCACTCCGGCGACAATCGCAAACAGGCCGATCAGCAGCAGCGAGAATCGCGTCCCCGCCTGCGCCTCCTGCACCACCGTCTCCACCGGCTCCATTTTGTCGACCAGATAGCTGCGGCTCAGTCCCCCAATCGCCGCGCGCACCTCGCCCTCATAGCTGGCCGGATCGCTCCGCGTTCGAATCGCCCAGGAAGGCGGGCTGAATCCGCCAAAATAGCCGTCTGAAAAATAGACCTGCTCCCGGCCCGGCACTGCCAGCGACTCCTCCCGCTGGTGTCCCACCACGCCAACGATCTCCACAAATACCGGTTGCGGTGTCTGCACCCGCGTCAGGATCCGTTTGCCCACCGCCGACTCACCCGGAAACGCCTTCTTCGCCAGGTCCTCGTCCACGATCACATAGCTCCTGCCTGGCTGCTCGTCATCCTCAGTAAACGCTCGCCCCGCCAGCAGCGGCGCACGCATCGTTTCGAAATAGCCTGGAATCACGATCTGCAAATCCGTCGCCTGGTAACGGCTCGGATCCGACAGCGCGGCCTCCGTACCCCATCGGACTGGACTGTATCCCCCCGTGAGCGGGAAGGGGGTCGACGCGGTCACGCTCTCCACCCCGGGAATCGCCCGCAGCCGGTCCTGAATGCGGCGTCTCTCCGCCACTCGCTCCGCCGGCGTCTTCGCATCCCGCGGCCCGCCCAGGACCTGAAACGTCAGCAAATGATGGGGATCGAATCCAGGATCGATCCGCTGCAGGTCGAGAAAGCTGCGGAACATCAGCCCCGATCCGATCAGCAGGACAAACGACAAAGCGACCTCGGCCACCACCACCGCATTGCGCAGAGCCGCTCCGCTGGCCAGTCCCGAAGTGCGGCTCGCTCCCCGCAGCACGTTCATCAGGGCCGGTTGCGACGCGCGCCACGCAGGAGCCAGCCCGAACAGCACGGCCGCCGCCAGCCCCGCCATCGCCGCAAACGCGAGCACCGTGCCGTCGATCGCGATGGAATCCAGCCGCGGCAGATTCGCTGGAGCCAGATGCCGCAGTTCGCGAATCGCAGTCCACGCCAGGCCCAGTCCCAGGGCAGTGCCCGTCACCGCCAGCAGAGATGCCTCGGTAAACAGCGGCGCAATCAGCCGCCTTCGGTTCGCGCCCATCGCTGCCCGGATTGCAAACTCGTGCTCGCGCAGCGATGCTCGCACCAGCAGCAGGTTCGCGACATTCGCGCACGCAATCAGCAACAGAAAAATTACGGACCCCATCAGTGCCAGAATCGCCGGCCGCGTCTGGGCCACCAGGTGCTCCCTCATCGACGCCAGCGAAATGTGGTACCCGACCGACGCGTCCATCGGGATCGTGCGACGCCCCTCCGCTGATACCGCGTCCGCAGCCTCCTGCGCCTGTTGCAGCGTCACCCCCTCCCGCAGTCGCCCTACCGGCGTTATGCCGAAGTCGTTGCGGTCCTTCGCGTCATAGTCCAGGCGGTTCGCGATCCACACATCCGGTGATGGGTCGATCTGGTCCTCAGGCGGAAAATACAGCCGGAACTCTGGCGCCAGCACCCCGACGATCACCGGGTTCGGTCCGCTCGCATTGCCCAGCGGATGCCCCAGCACGGCGGGGTTGCCGCCAAACCGCTTCATGAAATATTCGTGGCTCAGGATCGCCATCTGCGGCAGTCGCGGAGGCTGCGCCGCAGCTCCTTGTCCCTGCGCACCCTGCGCGGCCGGCGCCTGCGGTTGGGGTATCCCGTCCTGCGAATCAAAGTCCCGGCCTGCAACCACCCGCGCGCCCATGAGGTCGAAGAAATTTGTGGTGACCTGGGCCAGCACGAACCGCTCCGGCGTCCCGTCCGACTTCTCGCCCACTGCCTTAAAGCTAAAAACTCCGGCCATGTCGGCGAACTGCGCCTTCGTCCCGTTCTTCAGGTCGAGATAATCCGCATTCGAAAACGGCAGTCCATGCACGTTGCGCTTCTGGAGATCCATCCCGCCAATGACCAACTGGTCGGGCTTCGCATAAGGGAGCGGCTGCAGCAGCACCGCATTGGTCACGCTGAAGATCGCGGTACTCGCGCCGACACCCAGGGCAATCGTCAGCACCGCAATCGCCGTGAACACCGGGTTCTTGCGCAGAATCCGGACCGACAGCAGAAGTGTCTTCAGCATAGGGACCTCGTTCAGGATCGACCGATGGGAATGTTATAAGTGCGCCGGTGGGGACCGGCTGCTTCGCATCATTATGCTCCCGGCGGCTCAATCCCCGCCGCCCTTTGTGACAAATGAACTCCGGCGTCCCGACCAATCCCAAAAATCAAAGGGGAGCAGCCTTGGCCGCTCCCCAGAACCTGCTATCGTTTTTGCTTTGCGTGAAGCGCGTCCGCCTGGACGGCTAGTCCTACCATCGCCCCCAAGCGCGGCTCGCGTAATCGGTCATGGTCATCGTGATCAGCACGATGAACGTGAAGAAGCCGGCAGCCACGGTCAGTTTCGTCAGGCCTGAGCTGTATTTGACATGCATGAAAAACAGGATCACCAGCGTCATCTTGATACAGGCAATCAGGAGGGCAACCACGGCATTGAAGTCGCCGAGTTCCACATAGGAAACCGCCGTGGTCGTGGCCGTAAGGATCAACAGGCAGGTACCGATGAGCAGATACACTTTAGGGCTGACGATATGGTCGGCATGATGCGTGGGCTCGGAAGGGCCCGGCAGGTGCAAATGATGCTCGTGATGCTGTTCCTGATTTTGATCCATCTTTAGCTCCGCCTACTTTTGTTGTCGATTATCTGTTCCCCGTCACTGATGTCGACTGATCAGGTACAGCAGCGGGAACAGGAAGATCCACACGATGTCGACAAAGTGCCAGTACAAGCCGAAGTTTTCTATCGGTGCGACGTGACCGTTGACGTATTTTCCGCCGTAGACCTGGATCAGCAGAATCGTCAGCAGCGAAATGCCGATAATCATGTGCAGCGCATGCATGCCCGTCATCGCGAAGTAGAGCGAGAAGTACAACTGTGTCTTCTCCGCCATATCGAGAGGCAGTTTGTCGTCAGGATAAGCTTTGCTGCCATGGACAAAGCTCTCGGGGCTGAAGTTCAGCCCGGGCACATGGTGCTCGACCCACTCGTCATGCCACTCGTAGGCCTTGACGCAAAGAAAACCACAGCCGAGGATGATCGTCGCAATCATCCATCCAATGATGGCCTTGCGCGCCCGCGTCTCCGCGGCGTGCACCGCCATCGCCATGGTGAAGCTGGAGATGATGAGCAGGGTAGTGTTCAGAGTACCGGCCCAAATATGCAGCGAATGGCTGCCCGCGACAAAGGCGGGATAGTACCAGTTGCGAAAGATAAGATAGGCGCAGAACAGGCCGCCGAAGAACATGATTTCCGTCAGCAGGAACAGCCACATGCCGAAGGTAGCGGCTTCGCGCTGCTGGGGCACATTCTCGAAGTGGTGACGCAGAAACGGCGCGTGCTCGCCGTGTTCGACGTGGCCCGTCTCTGCCGTTTGCGCAGCTAGTGTCTGGCTATCCAACGGTGGGCACCTCGCTCGGTTTCTGGCTCTCGAGCCACTCGTAGTCGTACGCCTCGTGGGTAACAATGGGCGTCTCGGCAAAATTCTCCGTCAGCGGCGGCGACTGTATCTGCCACTCCAGCCCGGTGGCCTGCCACGGATTGGGTCCCGCGATCTTACCGTACTTCAGCGACCAGGTGAGATAGAGCAGAGGCAGCAGATACCCAACCCCCAGAACACTGGCGCCCGCGCTGGAGAATACATTCAGCACCTGAAATTCCGGCGGATAGGCCGCATAGCGGCGGGGCATTCCGAGATAGCCCAGGATGAACTGCGGGAAGAAGGTCAGAATAAAACCGACGAACGTGATCACCGCGGCCAGCTTCGATACCCCTTCCGGATACATGCGGCCGGTCATCTTCGGCCACCAGAAGTGCACACCCGACAGATAGGCCATCAGCATGCCGCCTACCATCACGAAGTGGAAGTGCGCCACGATGAAGTAGGTCTCGGTCAGGTGGATATCCATTCCCAGCGTGCCCAGGAATACCCCCGTCAGCCCGCCGATGGTGAACAAGCCGATGAATCCGAAGGCGTAGAGCATCGGCGTCTCAAAGGTGATCGATCCCTTATATAAGGTTGCGGACCAGTTGAAAATCTTGATCGCCGAAGGAACCGCCACCAGCATGGTCAGCAGAGAAAATACCAGCGCCGAATAGTTCGAGATGCCCATCACGAACATGTGGTGCGCCCAGACGAAGAAGCCGAATACGGCGATAGCGACCGAGGAGAAAGCGACCGCGGTGTATCCAAACACGCGTTTCCGCGAAAATGTGCTGATGACTTCAGAGATAACACCCATGCCGGGCAAAATCATGATGTACACGGCGGGGTGCGAATAGAACCAGAACAGGTGCTGGAAGAGCAGAGGGTCGCCGCCCTTGGTGGGATCGAAAACTCCGATTCCGATGGTCCGCTCCAGAACCACCAGCACCAGCGTGATAGCCAGTACCGGCGTGCCCAGCACCATAAGGATGGACGCCGCATAGTGCGACCACACAAACAGCGGCAGGCGGAACCAGGTCATACCCGGCGCGCGCATGCGGTGAATGGTGACGATGAAGTTCAGTCCGGTAAAGATCGAACTGAACCCAGCTATGAAGACTGCCAGGCCTGCTGAAACTACATTTGTATTCAGATAGTGCGTGCTCAGCGGCGTCGTGAAGGTCCAGCCGGTATCCACGCCCCCGAAGGCCAGAACTCCGATCATCAGCGTGCCCGCCGCCATGTAGAGATACCAGCTCAGCAGGTTGATCTTCGGGAAAGCCAGATCCTTCGCGCCCACCATGATAGGGATCAGAAAGTTCCCGATGGTGGCCGGCACCGACGGCACCAGGAAGAAGAACACCATGATCAGGCCGTGCGCCGTGAACACCTTGTTATAGGTGTCGGCAGCGAGCAGATCGCTGGGCGGAGTGAGCAGTTCCATGCGGATGAGCGCAGCCATGGCGCCGCCGATGAAGAAGAAGAAGGTGATCGAGATGAGATACAGCATCGCGATCCGCTTGTGGTCGCCCGTGAGCAACCAGCTCTTCAGGCCATACTCTTTGTTCAGATACGAAACCTTCGGCAGCTTCGCTGTCGACTGGTCCGGCAGTGTAACGATTGTGCTCATGGCTTCACCGTCCCTGGTGGAAGCGCCGGAGCCGATGTCCCCGGCGGCGTAGCGCCAGTCTGGATGGGCTGGGCTGCGCTGTTTTCGATCGTCTGTTCGATCCGGTACTGCGAGTTGAGCTGCCGGATGTACTCCACGAGATCGATCAGGCCTTCTTCGCTGACTTGTCCCTGATAGGTCGGCATGATCGGGGCATATCCGGCAACCTCATGCAGCGTGGGGTTCAGGATCGTGTCGCGCACAAATGCGTCGTCCACAGTGATAAATTGCCCGCTCTTCAACTGCAAATGGGATCCGTAGATGCCGGCAAGATTTGGACCGTGTGCATTGGGGCTGCTGTTATGGCATGAATTGCAGCCGAGGCTCGCGAACAGCCGCTCGCCGTTTTGCGCCAGCGACTGACCGCTGGTCGATCCCGCGGCCCATGCCTGATAGTCTTCCGGGGTCATCGCCACCACTTCGCCGATCATCTGCGAATGCAGGGTGCCGCAGTACTGCGTACAGAACATGTGATAGGTCCCTGGAACCGTTGCCTCAAACCACTCTGAGTTGTAACGGCCCGGAATCGCTTCGCGCTTCACGCGGAACGCAGGGATCGAGAAGCTGTGGAACACGTCCTGTGAAATGAGCGTGATCTGGATGGGCTTGTTGATCGGTATGTGCAGCGCGTTGATTTCATGCTGACCGCCCGGATGCTCGACCTTCCACATCCACTGCTTGCCCACCACATAAATATTCATCGCGTTCGGCGGAGGACTGTAAACCCTGAAGTACAGCAGCGCGCCCCACACGAAGGCAATCATGAAGAGGATGAGCGGAATGATAGTCCACGTCGCCTCCAGCAGCGTGGAGCCTTCGATCTGCGTGGCGATCGGATGCACATCCCTGCGGTAACGGATGGAGAACGTAACTACAAGAAGAGCAACAATACCGAGCCCGACTACCGAGATCGCTACCAGAAAGAAATAGAGGGCGTCCGCGTACGGCGCGATGTTGGACGCTTCCGGCGGGAAGATCGCGAAGTACGTGAGCCACTTAATTAAGAATTGCCAAAGTACCGGACTGATGAAATGCATCGTCTATCCGTTCACCCATTGCGTTTTCTGTTCGCGCGCCTGCCGTATGTCGCGCCGGAAGTTCACAAACATAAATATTCCAAGAGCCAGCACCGTGAGCACCCCACCCATCTGGAAGATACGAATGAAGACCAGGGTGTGCCGGTTCTGCGTCGGATCGTACTGAAAGCAATAAGTCAGGAGATCGTCGACCAGCGATCCGATTTTCCCGTGTGACGCTTCCACCAACCCCAGCTGGAGGTCTTTGGGCGAAAATTCCACGCCCAGGTAGTACTGTGCCAGGCGCCCCTCGGGCGTCGCGAGTTCGATCGCGCTGGCATGCGCAAACTGGGTCATCTTGCCATCCGGTCCCTGCATCGGCACATACCCGAACCCAACCGTACTTGCCAGGGTGCGAATCGCCGGCTCCTGCCCGGTCAGGAAATGCCAGCCGCTATCATCCTGTGGCCGCCCGAAGCGCTTCATATAGAAGGCCTTCTCGCGCGCCGCGATCGCCGGGGTTTCCCTCGCGTCAATGCTCACAAAGACGACGTTGTAATCCTTACCCGGGTTGAACTTCAGCATCTCCAGCGCGCCAACCAACCCATCGATCTCTTCGGGGCAAAGGATTTTGCATTGGTAATAGACCAGCGACAGAATCACCGGCTTCTGTCCGAAGTAATCCCCCAGATGGACGACCTTTCCGGTCTCATCGCGAAATTCGAGGTTCAGTGGCAGCTGCGTGTTGAGTTTCTGCTGGATGCTGATCTTCTTCAGCAGAAGCGGCTGTTGATCGGCCGGTGGCCCTGGTTTCTGGAAGCCGAACCACTGGCTCTGCGCACAAGCGGGCAATGCGGACACGAAAACGAGCGAGCAACCGAACACGGTCTCGATGACTCCTGCCTTCCATCGTCTTGTCGTGATTGCTCGCATTAGAAATCTCTGTTCTCTGTTGGCTAACTTACTTGTTATCCGCCTTACTCGACGTTTGCTCGGTGCCCTGCATTTCAGGCCCGTGCAGTTCCTGTTCATAACCGGTGGGCGCAAACCCATCCGTCAGCGGCATCTGCACGTGCGGCACAAAATCGCCGAACATCAGAGCCTGGTGCTGCGGCTGCGGCGCCACCGGCAAACCGCGCTGGGCAATCAGTTCCATTGCCCGCTCGATCGGAATGCGCACCGCGCCTCCCGGCTTGCCGACCCAGCTGTAGTAGTTCAGCAGCAGATCCTCGCGCTCGTGCAAATCGGCGAGATCCTGATTCCCGTCGTCCAGTTCCAGCCGCGGCGTCGGGAACTGCTGCGTCAGTTTCGCCAGTTGCTCCTGCTCCAGTGCCGGATTCGACTGAATGGCCTTACGCGGCGCGACCTGGTTCGGCGCGTTCCACTTGTTCGTCGGTCCGTCGGCTTTGTCGAGGCCGCTGTTGATCACTTTGCCCATGCCAAAGCAAAACACGAAGAAGACGCCGACAGAGAGAAACAGTCCGACCAGGAATACGATGATTCCGCCGGTGTTCGCATCGGTTACTTCGTAGCCTTCGCGGACCGACGCCTCGTCGAGATGGACCTTCGGATCGAGGTTCTCGCGGTTCTGCCCGCTTTTCGGGTTATGCATGGACATAGTCATGCTCCAGAATTTCCGCGAGGTGCGGATCGTTGGTGGCAATCAGCGGCCGCTTCTTCAACTCGGTAAAGTAGTTGACCAGCCAGAAGCAGAACAGAGCGGCGGGCACTGCGATGTACTCGAGGATTCCCCAGCTGAACTGCAGATTACGCGCGGCGTCTTTGAAGTTCGGCTCGATCAGCCAGAACAGATCCAGGAATCCGGCAAAGATCATGATGCAGCAGGCGAACGACAGCCGGCTCTTGATCCGCTTCAGATCACGC
The DNA here is from genome assembly GCA_963796895.1 of uncultured Acidobacteriaceae bacterium. Lineage (GTDB taxonomy): Bacteria > Acidobacteriota > Terriglobia > Terriglobales > Acidobacteriaceae > Palsa-343. Next base: position 1,762,146 of record CAWCNN010000003.1, on the reverse strand, counting down.
GACAGCAGCAGGCTGAACGGAATCACCCAGTGGAAGATCACATCCAGTGTCGCGATAACTCCCCATCCGCCGCGGATGCGGTCCAGATACCAGGGAATCTCTTCGGGCGAGTTCCCCGACCAGATAATCAGGAATGCGCCGAAGGCGAAATAGATATTCAGCATCACCAGGGCGAAGCACAGTTTGCCGAGGTCGTGCTGTTCGATCAGCCGGAAGGTACTCCTGATCGGCTCCGCTTTCGACAGGCCGATCAGCGTCAGGATCGCCAGAGGCAGCACCATGAACGCCTGGCCGACGAGATACTGGAAGCCATAGATGGTCGAGTACCACGTCGGATCGAGCGACATCACCCAGTAGATCGACAGGATGAAAAGCAGCGCCGCGTATAGAACCACGCCAAAGCCACTCAGGTTTTCAAAACGCGTGCGCCAGTACCCGACCCGCGGTTCGGGATCAGCGTCCCGCTGCAGCGACCATCGGTTCAGCAAGAGGATATAGAACGCGAAAATCGCGAAACATACCAGCGTGACCCAGTAAAAATTGGTCGTGTTCAACATGGGGCTCTTCCAGTGAATGGCGTGGGCCATATCACCGGAGATCTGACCCTTTTTCAGAGCGGTGGCCCAGTCGGCGAACTTCGCCCAGGGATAGAGCTTCTCATAAGACGCGCCCAGAACCGCGATGGGGATCCACATCAACACCACCAGCGGCCAGGTCCGGGTCATGGCTTCAAGAGGACGCCGCACGATCAGTCCCCACTTGCCGCCGGAGAGATACTGCACCATCAGCAACGCCATGCCGCCGAGGCAGAACCCGAAGCAGCCAACAAATCCTTCCAGCCATCCACGGAGCAGGTGGTCCCAGCCCAGGCCGTTGCCATCGAACTTCTGCGCCAGCAGCGCGAGAATAACCGCCAGAACCGAAAAGATAAGCCCCACCCGCAACGCCGTCCGCCGCCATTTATCGACGAACGGCGGTGCGCTCAGTGTGCTGGGCAGTCCTTTGCTGAACGAATCGTTCGCCATTATCGCTGCGCTCCTGACGGCCTTGCCGGCGGCTTCATCGTTTCACCTGACTTGCTTCTCATCGGGGGAACCGTCGCATTCGTCGGGCCGCCGGGCTCTGCGGGAGCTCCCGCCACAATGCCGGTCTGTGGTCTCGCCAGCACCGCCGTCGACGGCATAGGCCATGGCCCTGCATAACTCGCCGGATATCCTTCTTTCTGCGCGATCGAACTCAGGCTCTCCACCTGGGTGCCGGCCGGCACATCGCTCAGCGTCGCATTTTGACTTAGCTGCAGCGCGCGAATATACGCCGCAATCGCCCAGCGGTCTTCCGGCGTGACCTGCGCCTTGTAATCCGGCATAGCTCCAAAACCATTGGTCATTACATAAAAGTAATGACTAAGGGGCTCTGATAAGCGCTTGGCATCGTGCAGATTTCCAGCCGGCTTATAGCCGCGCTGCACGATCATGCCCGCGCCGTTGCCCACGCGCGAGTGGCAGGGGGTGCAGTACACATTGAAGCGCTCCTGCCCGCGCGCCAGCACCGTCATCGTGACCGGAAACGGCATCATGTTCGCTTCTTTGCCGTTCATCAGTCCGGTATAGAAATACTCGTCCTCGTAGAGCTGACCGCGGGCCACCGTGTGTTCCACCTGAGGCCGCACCGAGCGACCGTCGGCGAACAGGGTGGTGCTGCGCTGCGGAAACATGCGCGGCTGGTTCTGCATATCCTGCCGGCAACCGGCGGCGAACATCAGCGCGCCCGCCGCACAAGCGATCCCCACCGTGCGCACGTGGCGGACGCCAAACGCCGAGCGCCGAATGCTGCGCTCTGTGCTCTGAGCCGTGAGCTCTGTCCAGGCGCTAATACTCCACCTCCACTACCGACAAGGGCGCGAGTTTTTCCAGAAAGCTTCGCGTTTCCGTCGCGTCATACTTCGGGTCGGTTGCCTCCAGACACAGGAAGAACTTATCGGTGGTCGCTCCATTGCGAAAATTGGGCGCGTTAAACACCGGATGATACGGCTTGGGCAATCCGCACAGGGCCAACATGCCGAACGCGGCCGAAAGGCCGGCCCAGAGGATGGTCCACTCGTACGCCGGAACCACAAAGGCCGGCCACGAATAGAAGGGGCGCCCGGCAATGTTCAGCGGATAGGCCCATACGGAGATCCAGGTCTCCAGCGAAAACATCGCCGCCAGCCCGAGTAACCCGCCGATCAGGCAGACCAGCGAGACCTCGTCGCGATGGAAGCCGATGGCTTCAGCGGCTTCTTCCACTGGATACGGCGTGTAGCAATCCATGCGCCGGTATCCGGCGCCATGCGCTGCTTTCGCCGCTCTTACCAATTGCGTAGGCGACTCAAACTCAGCCATCAATGCGTACGTTCCCTCAGGAAGTGGCATCAGTCACCTGCCTCTGGAAGAGGTTCACCATGAACTTCTTTCACTTTCGCCTGCGGCAGCATCATCCGCAGTTCCGACATCGGGATCATGGGCAGGAAGCGCACGAACAGGAAGAACAGGAAGGTAAACAGTCCGAGCGTTCCCGCGAAGGTTGCGTAATCCCACTTTGTTGCCCGATAGGTGCCCCACGAAGACGGCAGATAATCGCGGGTCAGACTCGTTACTACAATGACGAAGCGCTCGAACCACATACCGGTGTTAACGATCAGCGACATCAGGAACATCAGCCCGACATTCGACCGGAACTTACGCAGCCACATCAATTGCGGCAGCGCAATATTGCACGTAATTAACACCCAATAGGACCATCCCATGGGCCCGAACATACGGTTCCACATCATGAAGTATTCCCAGTGGCTGGCCGAATACCAACTCATGAATACTTCGGTGGAGTAGCCATAGGTCACGATCATTCCCGTCGCCAGCATGACCTTGCCCATGTTGTCGATGTGCCGAATCGTGATCAGGTCTTCCAGGTGATAGAACTTGCGGATCGGAATCGCCAGTGTGAGAACCATGGCGAACCCGGAATAGATGGCGCCGGCGACAAAGTACGGCGGGAAGATCGTCGTATGCCAGCCTGGCAGCAGCGCCACAGAGAAGTCGAGGCTGATGACGCTGTGCACGGAGAGCACCAGCGGCGTCGCCAGTCCCGCCAGCAGCAGCGAAGCCGTCTCGTACCGCACCCAGTGCCGCACGGAACCACGCCAGCCCACGGCCAGCAGGCCGTAGAAGAATTGCCCGAACTTCGACTGCGAGCGATCCCGCAGGGTGCCCAGGTCGGGAATCATCCCGATGTACCAGAACACCACTGAGATGGTCGCGTAAGTCGATACCGCGAAGACGTCCCAGAGCAGCGGCGACCGAAACTGCGGCCAGTAGTTCATGGTGTTGGGATACGGGAACAGCCAGTACCCCAGCCACGGACGCCCGACGTGGATCAGCGGGAATAATCCGGCGCAGACCACGGCAAAGATCGTCATCGCTTCGGCGAAGCGGTTGATCGAGTTGCGCCAACCCTGCTTGAAGAGAAGCAGAATCGCCGAGATCAGCGTTCCGGCGTGGCCGATACCGATCCACCAAACGAAGTTGATGATCGCGAATCCCCACGCCACCGGAATTGTGATGGCCCAGATGCCGGGTCCCTTGAGGAAGAGCCAGGTCAGCGCCACCAGCAGCATGCCCACAAAACCGCCAGCCAGCACAAAGCCGAAGAACCAGCCCAGCGGGGTGTGGCTGGTCAGCACGATCCGCGAGACCTCTTCGGTCACCGACTTGAACGTGTGCCCCGGCGCAATGACCCGGTATTCTTCCGTGACCGGATCGATCATCGGATTGTTGACGGGTGCGTCTTTCGTCGCCATCGTCTCTTTGCCTTCTCCGATTCCTCTGAACTTCGCCGCTGACTCGCAGCTTGCGGATGCCTGTTGCCTGTTGCTTAACTCGAGTACTCGCCCAGTTCCTGCGCCAGCGGTTCGTTAATATTCAGTACGCCCGCGACGTAAGTGGTCCGCGGCCGCGTGTTGATATCTGCCAGCACGCCATAGGTTCGCTCGTTGGTCTTGATCTTCGCCACGCGGCTGTTCTTGTCGTTGATGTTGCCGAAGATAATCGCGTCGGTGGGGCAGGCCTGCTGGCAGGCTGTCCGGATCTCGCCATCACGAATATCCCGATTTTCCTTGTCCGCTTCGATCTTCACCGCTTCGATGCGCTGCACGCAGTAACTGCACTTTTCCATCACGCCGCGGCTCCGCACGGAGACCTCGGGGTTGCGCATCAGCTTGAGACTCTCGGTTTCGAAATCGGAGTAAAGCAGGAAGTTGAACCGCCGTACCTTGTAAGGACAGTTGTTCGAGCAGTAGCGCGTCCCCACGCAGCGGTTATAGATCATCATGTTCAGACCTTCAGGCGAGTGCACGGTCGCGCCCACCGGACAAACCTGCTCGCACGGCGCATTCTCGCACTGATGGCAGGTCATCGGCTGGAAGTGCGCCCGCGGCGCCGCCAGATCGCCTTCGAAGTAGGTATCGATGCGAATCCACTGCATGATGCGCCCGATCTTCGTCTGCAGCCGCCCCACCACCGCAAGGTTGTTCTCCGCGTAGCAGGCAGTGATGCAGGCGTTGCACCCCACGCACGAATTCAGATCGATCGACATGCCCCACGCATTCTTGTCGTAGCGATAGGCGGGGAACATGCTCTCGCCGGGCTCCGGCGTAAAGCGCGCCACGCCTTCGTGCGCAAACTCCGGATCCTTTTTGTACTCGGTCAGCGTCGTGTACCGGATGATCCCGCGATCCAGGGATTCATTGCCTTCAAGCGAATGCGTGTCCGAGCCGTCGCCGCCATGCGCCACGCTGCGCTGGTCGATGTGGTGGCTCTTCGTGACGCAGATGTCGTAAATATCGCCGGTCTTTCGCAACGCCGCGCCCGTTAACAACCACGGTGCGCCTGACTGCCGGATCAGATATCCGTTGTAACCCACGCCGCCTGCGACCCGGCCGATCCGCCGCCCCTGCCCCAGCGTGACTACGACGACGTCGTCGGGCTGACCGGGAACCGCCAGCGCTCCGGCGACAATCTTCTTTCCGCCCACACTGATTTCGATCGCATCGTTCTCCGCGAACCCGTTCTTCTCCATGGTCGCGAAGCTCATCAGTGCGGCATTGTCCCACGAGAGGTTCGTGACCGGCCGCGGAATCTCCTGCATCCAGCCCAGGTTCGCATAGCGTCCGTCGTAGACGTGCGCATCGGGCCGGAAGGCCACCTCAACGCCACTCGCCGCACTCGCAGCGGTGCTGGCCGAGAGCGCCTTCGGCGTCACAGTCCTGGGCGTGAACGCGGTGCCGTCGATCCATCCATCGTGCAGCGCCTTGCGCCAATTGAATTCCGGATCGCCCTTCGCGAGCAGACCGCCATTACCGATCCAGGTAGCGCGCACAGCATCGTAGGCGGCAAGATCCGGATTATCGAGCAGTGACTGCAGAATCTCATGCGCTGTGTGGCCGCCATACATCGGGTCGATCATCGGCTGCACAAGACTCACTGTGCCGTCATACGCCCGCGCGTCCGACCACATCTCCATGTAGTGGGCATTATTGATGTGCCAGTGCGCCTGCTGCCCCGTCTCGTCCCAATGCGAGCCCAGATGCACAACCGTGCCGACCTTGTTGAATGCGCTCTCAAAATCCAGATCCGCCGGCGCCGCATACAGGGGATTCGAATTCAGAATCACCAGCCAGTCGACCTTGCCCGCATTCATGTCCGCGACCAGCGCCTTCAAATCGTCGCCCTGGATCGAGGGCATCGGGTTCACCGTGTCCGTGTAGACCACCGTCTTGCCCACATTGCCCAGAGCCTGGTTGATCGCGAACGCTGCCAGGTGTACATCCGGTGGCGCAAACTCGCCGGGGATCACGACACACTTGCCGCCGTTCGCCTTCAGATCCGCCGCAACACCCTGCAGATACTTCGACTCGTGATCGGTCCAGCTTCCGCTCGCCGCTCCACCCGCGCCCAGTGCGCTTGCCAGCGACTCCGCGAACGCCGCCATCTGGCTCGGCTTCACGGCAAGCCGGTGCTCGGCCTTGAACCCGGTCGTCGTCGTGACGGACTCGACCACGTACAGCCGGTTCATCTGATCGGTGCCGTCCAGCTTGCGCTTCTGTGCGTAATCGCGCGCCAGCTTATGGAATCCCGGGAAGGTCGCGCCGCCCAGGAAGTCCGCATCCAGCGACACGATCACGTCGGCCTGATCCAGCCGGTACTGCGCATCCACCAACTGACCGAAGGCCTGCTGCGATGCGCGATAGTGGCTGTCGCGATTCACCGGGTCGTACTGCACGAACTTCGCCTTCGGATAATTCTTCTGCGCCTGCTGCCACTGCGCCGCCATCGTCGGCGAAGTCACGGTCGCGCTCAGGAAGTACAAGCCCTGGCCGCCCGACGGCTTTTTATCCGCCAGCATCGCGCGGAATGCGCCGAGGAACGCCGCCCACGGCCGCGTCTCACCGCGATAGAGAATATGCTGCGACCGGTCCGGATCGTACATATCCAGCAGCGTCGCCTGGGTGATCGGATCGGACCCGCCGCGGATATAAGGATGCTCGGGATTGCCGTCAACCTTAATCGGCCGGTACGCCGCGCTCTTGATCAGCACCGGGACCGCGCCCGACGTAAACGGAAAGGCAGTCGCGAAATAGACCGGCTTGCCCAGGGTCAGATCCGGGGGCGCCGTGACATAGGGATAGATCGGCTCATCCGGCTGCTTGGTGCAACCCGCCAGGCCAGCCAACGCCATCGAGGCGCCCATCACCTTGAGGAAACTGCGGCGCGAAACCGGATCGATCCACTCCGAGGCCTGCGAAGGAAATTCCTTATTGACGAGCTCAGCAAAATCCGGCGAATCCGCCAACTCATCGACCGATCGCCAGAATTTCTTACCCTTCTGATGCGCGAGCTTCTCCCGCACTTCCGCCAGAGTCGGCTTCTTCGGTTCAACCTGCACCAGCCTGTCGCCGTTTACGCTCATCGTTCCCTGTGCGTCCTGAGCCTTGAGCTCTGCGCCCTGTGCCCTGTTCTTCATCGGTGACAAACCTCGCAGCTGGTCAGCTCACGCGGATTGCGAATGTCGTAATGCGCCTCCAGGAACTTACCCAGCGCTTCCTGGTTCGTGAACTTCGTGTAGTGCATTCCCTCCGGCAACGTAATCGGATTCGTGTCTTCGCTCCCGATCGCCGTCGCTGTCTGCATGTGTAACCCTGTCGGCGGCCGGCTCAGTGCAGCCACCTGCACCCCGCCATTCATCTCCGGATTCACCTCGGTACAGGTCACGCCTCCGGCCGTGGGCGTTCCCGCTGCTACGTCTTCCGAAGCGCACCACACCGGCTTCAACTCCGATGCGCCCGCCCATGCCATGTTGTAGATCTCACTGGTCGGCCGCAGATTCTTTGCCGGATTGCGATGGCAGTTGAGACACCATTCCATCTGCAGCGAGTTCTGCATGTACATGATGGGCATCTCGTCGACGCGCCCATGACACGATGAGCAGCCGATGCCCTTGTTTACGTGAATTTCATGATTAAAGAAGACGTAATCCGGCAGATCATGCACCCGCGTCCACGGGATCGATTCACCGGTCGCCCAGCTGTGCCGCACCGGCTCCAGCAGTTGCGCATTCGTCCAGATCTGCGCGTGGCAGTTCATGCAGGTCTTGGTTGGAGGAATGCCCGCGTAGCTGGACTTCTCCACCGACGTATGGCAGTACTGGCACTGCAGCCCCAGGCCCTCGACATGATGTTTGTGGCTGAAAGGAACCGGCTGATCCGCTCGCTGCCCCTGGCGCGTCACCCACGGCGATCGCTGCAGTTCATCCAGTGTCAGTCCCAGCGAAATAATAATCAGCCCTGTCAAAATCAGGCTCATCCGGGCCAGCGCGTTCGAGCTGCGGTCAAAAATCTGCGCCATGAATACGTCCTGCGTCTCCTCGTTACGGTGAATCGATGAATCGCTGCGGGTCGATGGCTTGAGTGCTGCGGGATCAGGTCGTCGCGTTTATGGGCCGGCGGCGGCTTGAGATGGAGCGGGCATTACCACTGGTGTTTCGGTTGCTGTCAGCACGCAATCCCGAAGTTTCCGGCAAGGCCCTGCGCTCTGACGTGGTGCTGATTGTGTTCCGGATCACAGCCGATTGTGACCTGCATCACATTTTTCAAGTAAAGAGAAACTATAGCGGCTGCGTCTCCGCTCTGCAAGCCACGCGCGCCATCACAGAAAAATTTTTATTCATAAATCGTTACCGAATGCGCGGCGCGACCCTTGCCTCGCTCGCGCTGAACCATCCCTGGCAGAAGTTGGCGTCCTCCCATCTGTAACCGTCCCGGTGCTATTCTGCCGATTTCTTTTTCGCTTTCTCTCAACCCTGGATGATGCGCAGATTCCCGCTCGACACACCTCCGCACCTGCCCGCCTGTACCCTGCCCTCTGTACCCTGTACCCTGTTTTTCATGATCGATGGACGTCGCGCAGTCCGCTACGATACGGCTCTTGCCTGCAGCAGCCTTGCCGCTGTGGATCCGAAACTTGGCGACCTCATGCGCCGCGCCGGCCCCTTCACCCTGAAGCTCAAGAGCCAGCACTCTCCCTTCGAGGCGCTGCTCGAGTCCATCATTTATCAGCAGCTCCACGGCAAAGCGGCTGCAGCGATCCTCAAGCGGTTGCTCACGGCGTTCGGCGAGTTGCACCCCTCGCCCGAGCACCTGCTCCAGGCACCCGATGAAATGCTCCGCGCGTGCGGCCTCTCTGCTTCGAAAACCAAAGCTCTTCGCGATCTCGCCGCGAAGACCATCGACGGCACCGTACCGACGCTGGCCGCCATCCGCCGCATCCCCGATCAGGAAATCATCGACCGGCTCACCGAAGTCCGGGGGATTGGGACGTGGACCGTCGAGATGCTGCTCATCTTTCGTCTCGGCCGCCCTGACGTTCTTCCCGTGACCGATTACGGGGTTCGCAAGGGATTCGCGCTGACCTTCCAGCGCATCCCCAAATCGAAGCCTTTCGACGCGTCGATGCTTGCCACCGCCGACCAGATCACGCGCCGCGCAGAGAAGTGGCGCCCGTGGCGATCCGTCGCCAGCTGGTATCTGTGGCGCGCCTGCGATCTAGCGGGCAAGACGATGGTGCTCCCGGACTAAACCTGAACCAGGCTCGCGCTCGGCGTCATCGCCCGAGCAGGCGCGCCATCCTCGTCCGCGCCAATGCCACAGCACCCGGCCGCGTCGACCATGTCCACCCCACGGTGAACTGCTGCCGCGGCGAACCGGCGGTGTAGGCGCGCGTGTAGCCCGCGTCCACGACCACGGACGACCGCACGCTCCATTGCACGCCGGCCAGCGCCTGACCAAAACGATCCGCAGTCCCTGGCTGAGACCCTCCATCCGTCTCCAGCAGCCACAACAGCCGCCGTGTCGCAGGTATGGAGAGCACCAGTCCGTACTGTGTTGCGCCGTCCACGCCGCCCGGACCGCCCGCCAGGGTCCCCACGGTGTTGAAGTCGAAATGCAGCTTGCCCACATCGCGACTGGCGATGAAAGCCAGCTGATGATCGACATATCCCGCGCCGAACCCCTTCGCTGGATTCCCGGTGGGAATCTCGAGCCCGTATCCGAGGGCCATGGCCGGCACTCGGGCGCCCTGCTCTTTGAAGCAGTACGTCACGCTCAGCGACTGGTCACTGACTCCTTCGAGCGCCGGCATTCCTCCACCGCTCTGCGCCAGGTGCGCCGGCACTCCCCAGCGCACATCGAGGCGGGGCGTCAGGCCATAGCGGACACTCATCGCTGCTGCCGTCTGCCGAATGCCGCCCCCCATGCCCTGCCACAGCCAACCGTAGTCCGTCTCGAGGACGCCGCATTGCGTGGTCGCCGCTCCAGCCGTCCAGAGAGGCCGGCTGGGGGCCGCGGTCAGTTCCGGCGCTCTGCACGGATCGGCATCCGATGCGACCGGTGGACGCGCTACGGCTGCTCCGAAAACCGGCTCGAAGGCCGCTGCGTTTGCGGCGCCCCTGCGCTCCGCGGATGCTTTCCCATCGCCGGTTTCGCCGTCCTCCCCCGCTGCGCAGCAGGTCACCAGGACTACAACCGCAACCAGGGAAACCTTCCGTACCCACATCAGGGTCGCTCCTGTCCGGCGGCCACACGCCAGCCAACAGAACCTCATCGACCTCGATTAGTGTTTCCTCATCGTTACCGCCGGCCTGTGTGACTTACGGACATCACCGACGGAATGCCGTGGCCGAAAATGATGCATCGCGGCGTGACCACCGCGCGGCCGGCCCCGCCGTCTCGACCCTCCCGACGCACCTCATTCCCGCCGTTTTTCGTCCTGCGCAATTCATCTCCATACAACCTCCGGCGCCGTCTTCCTTTGCTATTCTGGACATCGCCATGGCTTCGAAAAAAGAGCTCCTGAAGAACCCCATCCGCCACATCGACATCAAGCAGCACAATGTCGTCTCCCTCGTTGACGCCATGAACTCCATGGCCTACAGCTCCCGCGATCTCGCCCGGGCTGCGTCCATCTACGAGCGCATGCTGCGCGACCAGGACTGCGGGGTCATCCTCTGCCTTGCCGGCTCGCTGATCTCGGCCGGCCTCAAGCAGATTTTCGTCGACCTCATCCGCAACAACATGGTCGACGCCGTCGTCTCCACCGGCGCCAATATCGTCGATCAGGATTTCTTTGAAGCCCTCGGCTTTCAGCACTACATCGCCGACGATCTCTATAAGTCCGGCACCCAGGACGGTGAGCTTCGCGAACTGATGATCGATCGCATCTACGACACCCTCATCGACGAAGAAGAGCTCCGCCTCTGCGACGAAACCACCGAGAAAGTCGCCGACTCGCTGGCCCCGCGTCCTTACAGCTCCCGCGAGTTCATCCGCGCCATGGGCGCCTGGCTCGAAACCAATGGCAAGACTCCCGAGAAGGGCGGCGTCGACTCCATCGTCTATTCGGCCTACCAGAAGAACGTACCCATCTTCTGCCCAGCCTTCAGCGACTGCTCCGCCGGATTCGGCCTCGTCGCTCACCAGCACAAGCGTCAGGACAAGCCGAAAATTTCCATTGACTCCGCGAAGGACTTCTACGAGCTCACCCAGCTCAAGATTGCCAACCCGACCACGGGCCTGCTCATGATTGGCGGCGGCGTCCCCAAGAATTTCGCGCAGGACATCGTGGTCGCCGCGGACATCCTCGGTACCGAAGCCCCGATGCACAAATACGCCATTCAGATCACGGTGGCCGACGTCCGCGACGGGGCGCTGTCTTCGAGCACGTTAAAGGAAGCCAGCTCGTGGGGTAAAGTGGACACCACGTTCGAACAGATGGTTTACAGCGAAGCTACCCTGGCGCTGCCGCTGATCACCGGTTACGCCTGGCACAAGCAGGCGTACGCGGGACGGCGCGAGCGACACTGGAGCCGCATCCTCGATCCTGTGACGGTTTAGAGGGCTGGTCACAGTTACAAATTCCGCAGCATCCGTGCTCCGCCTGACATCCGTAACACCAAAGTGGGATTGTTCGGGGGGTGCGCTGTGGATTTTCCTGTCGGAACCCAGGGACCTTCCCCTATACTGAAGCCTCATATCCCTGTCGAAATACTGGGGAAATCCACATTCCCGATCGTCCACGGAATCGAGTCGTGACCCGATTCAGCCACTCCCGTACCGTCACGCGCGCTTTCATGATTGCGCTTGCCTTTTCCCTGATTGGCGCGATCATCCTCGCACGCTACGGGAGCCCGCCGGGCGACAACCATCCCTGGATCTTCTGGTTTGCCGGCTTCTGGACGCTGGCCCTGGCCCTGCTGATCGCGATCGCCATCACCACATTTCGCGCCACGCTCCGAGAGCGCCAGGGAGAGCGCCAGTTACAGCGGGTTGCGCGCCTGCACCGCAGCATTCTGGACTCGGCCGGCCCCATGATGATCGCCTGCGATCTGACCGGACGGATCAACCTGTTTAATCCCGCCGCCGAGCGCATGCTCGGCTACCGCACCTCGGAGGCGCTGGAGAAGCTGACCGCTGCGGACCTCTTCCCGGAGACGGAAATGGCACGGGTCGGCGAGCAGCTCGCGGCCTCCATGCCCACCTTCCGCAGTCACCCCGAGATCCCTCCGGACACCGCGCCCTTCCTGCTTTCCTACGTTCGCTACATTGCTACGTTCCCAGCCAGCCGGGTGCGCGGATTTGAAATGCGCTACCGCCGCCGAGACGGCAGCACGTTTCCAGCCATGGTGTATCTCTCGGCGGTTCGCTCTTCCGCCGGAACCGTGGAGGGCCTGGTCACCATCGCCGTCGATATCAGCGCCACGCGCCGCGCCGAGCACGCGCTCCGTGAGAGCGAAGAACGTTACCGCGACCTCTTCGAGAATTCCCCTGAGATGATCGCTACTCTCAGTCCGCGCGGCCGTTATCTCTACGTAAATCCCTCCTGGCAAAACCTGTTCGGCATGGATTCGTCGCAGTTCGAGTCGCTGATCGGATTCGAGTCTCCCTTCCCCCCTGAAGTGCAGGCCGAAGCCGCTGCGCTCTTCCACAAAGCGCTGCACGGCGTTTCCGTCGAGCAACACCCTCTGCGTCTGCTCAACTCCACCGGCGAAACCATCGAAGTCGAAGCCAGCCTCAGCTGCCGCCGCGAAGACGCCGGCCCGGTCTCGGTCCGCTGCATCTTCCGCGACGTCACCCAGCAGAACCGCCGCGAGCGCCGCCTGCGCATTCAGCTTGTCATCAGCCAGATCATCGCGGAAACCACGTCCATCGACGAAGGCCTCGCTCGCGTTCTGGAAGCCCTCTGCCAGACCTTCGGCTGCGAGTTCGCGGCCCTGTGGACGGTCGACGAGGCCCAGCACTCCATCCGTCCGCGCACCCTCTGGTTTTCGAAAGGCCGCCCCAGCGAGGATTTTCGTCACGAGACCGAAGCGCTGATCCTTTCCCGCGGCCAGGGCCTTCCAGGCACCGTCTGGTCCCTGGGGAAGGCCTGCTGGATCTCCGACCTCCGCCAGCACCCCTCCTTCATGAGGCGCACCGCCGCGCGCCTCAACGGCTTCGTCACCGGATGGGGGGTACCGATCCGGGTTGGGAACCAGGTCATCGCCGTGGTCGAGTGCTTCTCGCGCCAGTTCGTTCGCGAGGACACCGATCTGCTGGCCACCGTCGAAACGGTATGCGGCTCGGTCGGCCAGTTCATGGCCAGGGCCGGCCAGGAAGTCCGCTTCCGCCAGCTCGACCGCCAGAAAGCCGTCATTCTGAATTCTGTTGCCGATGGCATCGTTGGCGTGGACTCTACCAACCGCATCGCTTTCGTCAATCCTGCCGCCGCCCGCATGCTGGAGTGCAATGAGGCCGATCTCATCGGTCTCCGCGTACACGACCTGCTGCATCCGCCCATCGCCGGCTGCGACTCCACGTGCCTCACCCGCCGCGCCTTCCACGCCTCTGAAGGCGCTTCCGGACAGGACGTCTACTTCCGCGGGAGCGGCAAGAGCTTCCCGGTGGAGTTCTCCCTGATGCCGATGGTCGAGGAGGGGGAATCGGTCGGATCCGTGCTGAGCTTCCGCGACATCAGCCAGCGCTATGCGCTCGACCACATGAAGGACGAGTTCATCTCCACCGTCAGCCACGAGCTGCGCACGCCGCTCACCTCCATCCGCGGCGCCCTCGGTCTACTCTCGGCCGGGCTGCTGGGCGAAGTCAGCGAAAAGGCCACCAGTCTGCTGCGCATCGCCGTCGCCAACTCCGACCGTCTCGTGCGGCTGATCAACGACATCCTCGACCTCGAACGCATGACCTCCGGGCGCGCCCCGCTGACGTTCCGCCGTCTCTCTCTGGACGACCTGGTTCGCCAGGCCATCGACACCATGCAGCCGGTTGCCGACGCCGAAGAGGTCTATCTCTCCAGCGAATGCAACTCGGTATTCGTCGAAGCCGATTCCGATCGCCTCACCCAGGTCGTAACCAATCTGCTCAGCAACGCGATCAAGTTTTCTCCGCCGCGCTCGACGGTGCGGGTTGTTGCCCTGCGCGCCTCCGACGGCGCCACCGTCAGCGTTATCGACGAAGGGCGCGGCGTTCCCGCCGACAAACTGGAAACCATCTTCGACCGCTTCCAGCAGGTCGATGCCTCCGACTCACGCCAGAAAGGCGGCACCGGCCTCGGCCTCGCCATCTGCCGGACCATCGTGCAGCAGCACGGCGGCCGCATCTGGGCTGAGCAAAACGGCTCGCGTGGCGCCATCTTCCGTTTCTTCCTCCCCGAACGCGCCTCCATTTCCGCCCTCGCCGAAGAGGCTACCCAGAGTCAGTTCGAGCAGCGCCTCGGATAAGCGCTGCGCCCAACCGGGTCGGAGCCGGCAGCCCGAACTCCGCGAGTAGAACCACCGGGGGATGGTGGGAATCCGCAAATTGGTTTAATAGTTGAGTCGGAATTGAAAGAGAAAATGTCTCGACGCGTTTTGATCATCGATGATGAGGAGGACATTCGCGAAGTTGCTGCGCTCAGCCTGGAAACTGTGGCCGGCTGGGATGTCCTGGTCGCCGGCTCGGGCGCTGCAGGAATCGCCAAGGCTCGCGAAAGCCGCCCCGATGCGATTCTTCTGGATGTCATGATGCCGGGCATGGACGGGCCCACCACCTTCCGCGAACTCCGCTCCTTGCCTGAAACGGCCAATATTCCGGTTATCCTGCTCACGGCCAAGGTGCAGGCCGCCGACCAGAAGCGTTTCTCCGATCTCGGCGTGGTCAAGGTCATGTTCAAACCCTTCGACCCGCTGGTCCTGGCGCAGGAAATTGCCGCAACCCTCGGCTGGCAGGAAATCTGACCTGGCAGGAAGTATGAGGGAGGACGCTGCCGCCAAAATCGCCACGCGTCTCGCCGAGCTGTGGCGCACCAGCCGCCCCACGATCCTCGAACGGATGACCATCCTGCACTCCGCGGCCACGGCTCTCGCTCAGAATCCCGCTGACAGCGAAGCCCGTGCCAGCGGTCGGGAGGCTGCCCATAAGCTCGCCGGCGTCCTCGGCGTCTTTGGCTTGCCTCAGGGCAGCGAACTGGCCTCGTCGATCGAATTCCAGCTCAAATCCGATCGTCCCCTCACGACCGAAGACCTCTCCACCCTCCGCGAGCAAATCGCCGAGCTCGACGCGATCATTGCATCCCGGGGCGAAAGCTAGGAGCCCAGCTACTGGCGCCCAGCCTGGCGGCCGTTGGCTATTGGCTAAACCCACACCAGACACTGCGGCTTCGCAATCGGATAATCCTTCCCTGTCTCCGCCAGTTTGCCCGTCTGCGGATTCCGCGCAATCACCGTGATATTGTCCGACTCCTGGTTGGCCACCAGCACCCAGCGCTCCGTCGGATCCAGCGTCAGGTGTCGTGGGACCTTCCCGCCGCAGGAACTGCGTTCCAGCATCGTCAGTTTCCCGTCTTTCGGATCCACCGCGAAACTCACCAGGCAGTCGTAGAATCGGTTCGCCGCGTAAGCGAACCGTCCCGCGCGGTCGATCACGATATCGCAGCCGGTCGTCGGCCCGTGATAATCCTCAGGAATCAGGCTCACCTGCTGCACCGTTTTCAGTGTCCCCTTCTCCCGGTCCCAGTCCAGCACATCCACCGTCGACGCCATCTCGCACACGCAATACGCAAAGCGCCCGTTTGGATGAAAACGCAGCGCTCGTGGCCCTGAGCCCGCGGTCGCATTCCATTGCGGCGGATCGTTCGGCGTCAGCCGCGCGTTCGCGTCGTTCAGATGGTAGATGTGAATGCAGTCCAGTCCCAGATCGTTCACCAGCAAAAACCGGTCGTCCGGCGAAGGCGTCACCCGATGCGCGTGCGGCCCCTCCTGGCGATCCTTGTTCGGTCCGTGCCCGTGATATTGGAAATGCGAAACCGCATCGCTGATCTGGCCGTTGTAGTTGATCACGAACGAGGAAGCGCTGCCGCCGTCGTAATTCGCGCAAAACGCCGCCCGCCCCGCATGATCCACCGCCACGTTGCATGTGCCTGTTCCGAGGGCCGACACCTGATTGATCGGCTTCAGCTTCGCCCCCGCGCGATCAATGGCAAACGCGCTCACCGCCCCACTCGCCTGCCCTTCGAATTTCTCCAGTTCGTTCGCTGCGTACAGATATTTCGCGTCCGGATCAACCGCCAGGAAAGTCGGGTTATCGCTTTCTGCCGCGAGGCCCGCGGCCTTCAGCTCGCCGTTCGCCGGATCCCAGTGGTACGCATAGATCCCCTTGCTGGTGCTGCCGTTGACCGTCTGTGTACCGACAAAAAGCAGACGCCGATCCTCCTCGCGCGCTCGTGACCCCAGTACTTTCCCGGCAATCGGCGCTACCGCCGCCGATCGCAGAAACTGCCGCCTGTTGATCTTTTTCATCGCTGGTCCATCATCGCTCATCTCCCCGGTCAAAAACCACCTGGCCCCGCTGACGCTGCATCCCGCAACCCCAGGCAACCTTTTTTTCGTTTTGCCGCATCCACCCAACGCTCCCTCCAGGCATACGGCCCGGTGCGCCTTCATTGGCGTGTTTCCCCGGGGTGGAGTTCAGTTTCATCCAGCAGGCAGGAGTCTTCTATGGCGACGGCGGCTCAGCCCGGTCCCAAATCCAAAAGCTCTCCGAAAGATCTGTCCATGGACGACGCCGATTCCTCAGCGTCGGGATACCTTCCCACTATTTTGATGAGCCTTCAGGGGATGAAGGATGGCGATTTCAGCGTCCGGCTTCCCGGCTCCTGGACCGGCCTCGCCGGAAAGATTGCCGACCACTTCAACGAGATCGTCTCCGCCAACGAGCAGATGGCCCGCGAGTTGAAGCGCGTGGGCCAGGCGGTCGGCAAAGAAGGCAAGACCCGCGAGCGCATCCGCGTCCCCCGCCACCTCGGCGCCTGGGATGACATGGAAACTTCCGTCAATAATCTCATCGAAGACCTTCTTCGACCCACGACAGAGGTCACGCGCGCCATTGCCTCCGTCGCTCAGGGCAACCTCACCCAGACTGTCCGTCTCGACGTCGACGGCCGCCCCCTCGAAGGCGAGTTCCTCCGCTCCGCCACCATCGTCAACACCATGATCCAGCAGCTCGGCATCTTCGCCGGCGAAGTCACACGCGTCGCCCGCGAAGTCGGCACCGAGGGAAAACTCGGCGGTCAGGCGCAGGTCCCAGGTGTCGCCGGGACGTGGAAGGATCTCACCGACTCCGTCAACTCCATGGCCTCGAACCTGACCGGCCAGGTCCGCAACATCGCCGAAGTAACCACCGCAGTAGCCTCCGGCGACCTTTCCCGCAAGATTACCGTCGATGTCCGCGGCGAGATTCTGCAGCTCAAGGAAGCCATCAATACGATGGTCGACCAGTTGCGATCTTTCGCCTCTGAAGTCACGCGCGTCGCCCGCGAAGTCGGCACCGACGGCAAACTCGGTGGCCAGGCGGTCGTCCCCGGCGTCGCCGGAACCTGGAAAGATCTTACCGACTCCGTTAACGCCATGGCCGGTAACCTGACTGCTCAGGTCCGCAATATTGCCGAAGTCACCACCGCCGTTGCACGCGGCGACCTTTCCCGCAAAATCACCGTCGATGTCAAAGGCGAGATTCTCGAGCTCAAAGACACCATCAACACCATGGTCGACCAGCTCAACGCGTTCGCCGGCGAAGTCACCCGCGTCGCCCGCGAAGTCGGCACGGAAGGCAAGCTGGGCGGCCAGGCCAACGTCCCCGGCGTCGCCGGCACCTGGAAGGACCTCACCGACAACGTCAACTTCATGGCCTCCAACCTCACCGGCCAGGTCCGCAACATCGCTGAAGTCGCGACCGCCATCGCCAACGGCGACCTCTCTCGCAAGATCACCGTCGACGTCCGCGGTGAAATCCTGCAGCTCAAAGAAACGCTGAACACCATGGTCGACCAGCTCAACCGCTTCGCGGGCGAAGTCACCCGTGTGGCGCGCGAAGTCGGCACCGAGGGCAAGCTGGGCGGTCAGGCCAACGTCCCCGGTGTTGCTGGAACCTGGAAGGATCTCACCGACAACGTTAACTCCATGGCCTCGAACCTCACCGGCCAGGTCCGCAACATCGCTGAAGTGACCACTGCCGTCGCTCGCGGCGACCTTTCCCGCAAGATTACCGTAGATGTGAAGGGCGAAATTCTCGAGCTGAAAAACACCATCAACACCATGGTCGACCAGCTCAACGCCTTCGCCGGCGAAGTCACCCGTGTGGCCCGCGAAGTCGGCACCGAAGGCAAACTCGGCGGCCAGGCAGCCGTCCCCGGCGTCGCCGGAACATGGAAGGACCTCACCGATTCGGTGAACTTCATGGCCGGCAACCTCACGGCTCAGGTCCGCAACATCGCCGAAGTCGCCACCGCCGTCGCACGCGGCGATCTTTCCCGCAAGATCACCGTCGATGTGAAGGGCGAAATTCTCGAGCTCAAAGACACCATCAACACCATGGTCGACCAGCTCAACGCCTTTGCCGGAGAAGTCACCCGCGTGGCGCGCGAAGTCGGCACCGACGGCAAACTCGGCGGCCAGGCCCAAGTTCCCGGCGTCGCCGGCACCTGGAAGGACCTCACCGACAACGTCAACTTCATGGCCTCCAACCTCACCGGCCAGGTCCGCAACATTGCCGAAGTCGCCACCGCCATCGCTAACGGCGATCTCTCCAAGAAGATCACCGTCGATGTCTCCGGCGAGATCCTGCGGCTCAAAGAGACCATTAACACCATGGTCGATCAGCTCAACCGCTTCGCCGGCGAAGTCACACGCGTCGCTCGCGAAGTCGGCACCGAAGGCCGTCTCGGCGGTCAGGCCAACGTTCCCGGCGTCGCCGGCACATGGAAGGATCTCACCGACTAGGTCAACTCCATGGCCGCCAACCTTACGGCTCAGGTCCGCAACATTGCCGAAGTCACCACCGCCGTCGCACGCGGCGACCTTTCCCGCAAGATCACGGTCGATGTGAAGGGCGAAATTCTTGAGCTCAAGAACACCATCAACACCATGGTCGACCAGCTCAACGCCTTTGCCGCCGAAGTCACTCGCGTGGCGCGCGAAGTCGGCACAGAAGGCAAGCTCGGCGGCCAGGCCAAGGTGCCCGGCGTTGCCGGTACCTGGAAGGACCTCACCGACAACGTCAACGTCATGGCCGCCAACCTCACCGAACAGGTGCGCGGCATCGTCAAGGTCGTCACCGCCGTCGCCAACGGCGATCTCACGCAGAAACTCACCGTCAACGCCAAGGGCGAAGTCGCCGCGCTCGCCGAAACCATCAACAACATGACCGACACACTGGCTACCTTCGCCGATCAGGTCACCACCGTGGCCCGCGAAGTCGGCGTCGAAGGCCGTCTCGGCGGCCAGGCCAACGTCCCCGGTGCCGCCGGCACCTGGAAGGACCTCACCGGCAACGTCAACCTGCTCGCCGACAACCTCACCAACCAGGTCCGCGCCATCGCCGAAGTCGCCACCGCCGTGACCAAGGGCGACCTCACCCGCTCCATTCAGGTTGAAGCCCGCGGCGAAGTCGCCGACCTCAAAGACAACATCAACACCATGATCGACAACCTGCGGGTCACCACCGACCGCAACACCGAGCAGGATTGGCTCAAGACCAACCTCGCTCGCTTCACCGGCATGTTGCAGGGCCAGCGCGATCTGGCCACCGTGGGCCGCATGCTGCTCTCCGAACTTGCCCCGCTGGTCAACGCGCAACAGGGCGTCATCTACCAGACCGAGTCCCACGCCGAGACGGAAGAGCTCACCGGCCTGGTCCTCCTCTCGGCGTTCGCCAACGTCCACGACGGCCACAACCGCGAGATCGGCGTCGGCGAAGGCCTCGTCGGCCAGTGCGCAGCGGAAAAGCGCCGCATGCTCATCACCGAAATCCCCGGCTCCGCTGTTCCCATCCGCTCCGGCCTCTTCAGGCCATCCCGCGCAATATCATCGTGCTCCCTGTGCTCTTCGAAGATCGCGTCAAGGCCGTCATCGAACTCGCCAGCCTCAGCACTTTCACCGCATCGCATCTGGCCTTCCTCGAGCAACTCACCTCATCGATCGGCATCGTGCTCAACTCCATCGAAGCCACCATGCAGACCGAGGCCCTGCTCAAGCAATCGCAGCAACTCGCCGCCGAACTGCAGACCCAGCAGAAGGAATTGCAGCAGACCAACGAGCAGTTGGCGCAGAAGGCCCAGCAACTCGCCGAACAGAACTCCGAAGTCGAACGCAAGAATCAGGAAATCGAGCAGGCCCGCCGCGCCCTTGAAGAAAAGGCCCGCGAACTCGCCCTCACCTCGAAATACAAATCCGAATTCCTGGCCAACATGTCGCACGAGTTGCGCACCCCGCTCAACTCCATCCTCGTCCTCGGTCAGCAGCTTGCCGAAAATCCCGACGGCAACCTCACCGGCCGCCAGGTCGAATTCGCCCGCACCATCCACGGAGCCGGCACCGACCTTCTCAACCTCATCTCCGACATTCTCGATCTTTCCAAGATCGAGTCCGGCACCGTCTCCGTCGAGGCCGAAGAGCTCTTCTTCGGTTCGCTCCTCGAAGCGGTCGCGCGACCCTTCCGCCACGAGGCGGAAAATCGCAGGCTCTCCTTCGAGGTTAAGAGCGATCCCAAACTCGGCCGCAGCCTGGTCACCGATCCACGCCGCCTGCAACAGGTGCTCAAGAATCTGCTTTCCAACGCCTTCAAGTTCACCGAACAGGGCGGCGTTCGTCTCACCGTCTCAAGGGCGCAATCGGGCTGGAGCCTGGATCATCCCATTCTCTCCGGCGCCGGTTCGGTCGTCGCCTTTGAAGTCTCCGACACCGGCATCGGCATTCCCGGGGAAAAGCAGCGCATCATCTTCGAAGCCTTCCAGCAAGCCGATGCAGGCACCAGCCGCAAATACGGCGGCACCGGCCTGGGCCTCGCCATCAGCCGCGAACTCGCCAGCCTGCTCGGCGGCGAAATCCAGCTGCGCAGCACGCCCGGCAAAGGCAGCACCTTCACCCTCTTCGTCCCGCAGACCTACGTCGGCCCGGCTGCGGCGCCTCTTGCAGAGCGGCAGCGCACATCGTCTGCCTCGGCTCCGGCGTATCTTGCCGCCCCGGTCGTCTCCGAGCAGGACATCCGCCATCGAAGACGACCGCCGAATCTTGCAGCCGGGCGACAACATTCTGCTCATCGTCGAAGACGACCCGCACTATGCCCGCGTCCTCGCCGATCTCTCCCACGACAAAGGATTCAAGGTCCTCTGCGCCATGACGTGGCGCCGAGGCTCTCTCCCTGGCCCGCGAGTTCAATCCCTCTGCCATTTCACTCGACGTCTTCCTGCCCGACATGCTCGGCTGGACCGTCCTCAATCACCTCAAGGCAGATCCGCGCACCCGGCACATCCCGGTTCAGATGCTCACCCTCGACGAAGACCGCCACCACGGGCTCTCCCGCGGCGCCTTCGCCTTCGTCACCAAACCCACCTCCACCGAAGGCCTGGAAGCCGCCCTCTCCCGCATCCGCGACTTCTCGCAGCCCCGCCGCAAACGCCTGCTGGTCATCGAAGACAATCCCGCCGAGCAGCTCAGCATTCGCGAACTCCTCGGCTACGACGACATCGACATCGACGTCGCCGATTCACGGAGCAGCCGCGCTGGAGACACTCGAACCAGGGCGGCTACGACTGCGCCGTGCTCGACCTGCGCCTGCCGGACATGAGCGGGTTCGAAGTTCTGGACCGTCTGCGCGAAAGCGACAGAGCTCAGGGACCTGCCCGTGGTCGTCTTCACCGGCCGCGAACTCAGTCGCCGAAGAAGACGCCCGCCTGCACATGCTGGCGCGCAGCGTGGTCGTCAAAGACGTGGAATCCCCCGAGCGCCTCCTCGATGAAACCGCCCTCTTCCTGCACCGCGTGGTCGCCGATCTGCCCGCGGACAAGCAGCGCATGCTCGACCGCCTGCATCAGTCCGACGAGGCGCTCTTCGGCCGCAAAGTCCTGATTGTCGACGATGATGTGCGCAATATCTTCGCCCTCTCCAGCGTGCTGGAGCGTCGCGGCATGACCGTCCTCACCGCCGGCACCGGACGCGAAGCCATCGCCACCATCGAATCCACGCCCGACCTTGCCATCGTCCTCATGGACATCATGATGCCGGAGATGGACGGCTACGAAACCATGCAGGTCATTCGCCAGAACGCTTCCCTGCGGCGCCTGCCCATCATTGCCCTCACCGCCAAAGCCATGAAGGGCGACCGCGAAAAATGTCTGGAAGCGGGCGCGTCAGAGTATCTTGCCAAGCCGGTGAACACCGAACAACTGCTTTCCGCGCTGCGCATGTGGCTGCATCGCTAGAAAGGACTGGATGAGGGGCCGGAGAGATCGATGACGCCTGACGACAAGGTCAACATCCTGATGGTGGACGACCAGCCCGCCAAGCTGCTCAGCTACGAGGTCATCCTCGCCGATCTGGGCGAGAACCTCATCAAGGCCTACGTCCGCCAAGACAGGCCCTCAATATCCTCCTCAAAAACGATGTCGCCGTCGTCCTCATGGACGTCAGCATGCCCGAACTCGACGGCTTCGAGCTGGCCGACATGATCCGCCAGCACCCGCGCTTTCGGCAAAACCGCCATCATCTTCATCTCCGGCGTCCACCTCACCGACGCCGACAAGATCAACGGCTACCGACGCGGCGCCGTCGACTACATCTCCGTCCCCGTCATCCCTGAAGTTCTGCGCGCCAAAATCAGCGTCTTCGTCGAGCTGCACCGCAAAACCCTGCAGCTCCAGCGCCTCAATGCCGACCTCGAGCGCCTCGTCACCGAACGCACCGAAGCGCTTCGCCAGAGCGAGGCCCATCATCGCGAGCGTGCCGAACTGCTGGAACTCGCCACCGAAGCCATCATCGTGCGCGACCTCCAGGGCGCGGTCCGATTCTGGAACTCGGGCGCCGAATCCCTCTACGGCTGGCGCAGCGACGAGATCGTCGGCGGCAATCTCCACCAGATCCTGCATACCGTCTTCCCGGTTCCGCGCAGCGAGATCGAGCAGATCCTGAAGTCCAGCAAAAGCCTGGGAGGGCAATCTCACCGTCCGTTCCCGCGACGGCCGCGAATTCGATCGTCGCCACCCGCAAGGTCCTCAACCGCGAAGGCGATGCCATTCTTGAAATCCAGCGCGACATCACCGCTCAGATCCAGGCGGAGGAAGCGCTGCGCCAGACCGAAAAGCTCGCCGCGATGGGCCGCGTGGCCGGCATCATCGCCCACGAAATCAATAATCCGCTGGAGGCCATCACCAACGCCTTCTATCTGCTGCGCAATCATCCCTCACTCGACGAGGAGGCACGCTACTACGCGAGCCTCGCCGAAGCCGAGCTTCAGCGCGCCTCCCATATCACACGCCAAACCCTCAGCTTCTACCGCGATTCCAAACAGCCCATCACGGTCTCGGTCACCGACCTGCTCGATAACGTCGTCGAGCTCCAGCAGCGACCCATTCTTGCGAGTCACATCGCCCTGCAGAAAAAATATTGCTCCACCGGCATGGTGCGCGGCTTTCCCGGCGAGCTGCGCCAGGTTTTCCTTAATCTCATCAGCAACGCCATCCAGGCCATGCCGTCCGGCGGAACTCTTCGCCTGCGCGTGGCTGACGTCCACCGACCCGAATACGCGGCGCCGCGGGATCGCTATCTCGGTTACAGATACGGGCATCGGTATTCGTCCGGAAGACGCACGCCGCCTCTTCCAGCCCTTCTTCACGACCAAGTCCGCCAAGGGCACCGGTCTCGGTCTCTGGATCAGCAAAGGCATTGTTCAGAAATACGAAGGCACCATCGCATTCCGCAGCATCCATACCCCGAGCGGTGCCTGCACCTGCTTCCGCGTCTTCCTGCCCCTGGCCGGGGACATGGCAAGCAGCGAACCGTCGCAAAATCCCGACGCTTCCGCCAGCGCCCCGATGCGCGCCATCGCCTGAATGTGTTGCGGGATCCGAATGGCCCATCCGGCCACGACCATCTTTCGCTGACTCGCTCTTCTGCCAACTACATATTTCTTATTGAGCTCCGCCGCCCGCGAGTTTCCCCTTCACCATCTCACTCAGCACCTTCCCATCCGCGCGCAACCCTGCGTCCTGCACCTTCGCCTGTACCGCCTTCATCGCCTGCCCCATATCCCGCGGCCCGAAGCTTGTTCCCGCCAGCACTTCGTCGACGATCTTTTGCAGATCCTCTTCGCTCGCCGTCTTCGGCATGTACTCCTCGATCGTCAGAATCTCCCGCGCTTCTTTCGCCGCCAGCTCTGGCCGGTTGCCCTTCTGAAACGCCTCGATCGATTCCTTCCGCTGCTTCACCATCGTCGTCAGCACCTGCTGACCCTCAACGTCCGTCAGATCCGACCGCTTCTCGATCTGCCGATTCTTCAGCGCCGCCTTCACCATCCGCAGCGTCTGCGTCCGCTCCACATCGTGCGCCTTCATCGCCGCCACCATGTCCTGATCGATCTTCTTCGCCAGATCCATCCATCGCCCTCCATTCCCAGACGCCTCATTATAGGTAGAAATCTGCCTGGGCTCGCCGTTCTAAAATGAATCCAGAGAGGCTCTCATCCATGATTCGTAAAACGCGTCTATTTACTCCTGGCCCGACCCCTCTGCTTCCCGCCGCGCAGTTCGCCATGGCCGCTGCGGACATCCACCACCGCACGCCCGAATTCCGCGCCCTCTACGAGCGCGTCCTCGGGCAGCTCAAAACCTTTGTCGGCACGAGGAGCGATGTGCTGCTCCTCGCCTCGTCCGGCACCGGCGCCATGGAAGCCTCCGTCTCCAATCTCACCTCGCCCGGCGACCGGGTTCTCGTCCTGTCCGCGGGAAAATTCGGCGAGCGCTGGGAGTCCCTCGCCAAAGCCTTCGGCTGCCAGGTCGACCTCGTCGACGTCCCCTACGGCGAAACCTTCTCCACCGACACCATCCGCAAATCGCTCCACCCGGAGACGAAAGCCATCTTCGTCCAGGCCACAGAATCCTCCACCGGCGTCCGCCACGACATCCGGGCCATCGGCGCTCTTCTCAAAGACGCCGGCAGCAACGCGCTCCTCATCGTCGACGCGATTACCGGGCTCGGCACCACGCATCTCGATGTGGATGCCTGGGGCGTCGACGTCATCATCGGCGGCTCGCAAAAAGCGGTCATGATCCCGCCTGGCCTCGCGTATATCAGCCTGAGCGATCGCGCCTGGAAGGCTGCGGAAACCTCGAAGAACCCGCGCTACTACTTCGATCTCCGCAAGGAGCGGAAGAACGCGCAGAAGGGCGAGTCGTCCTATACGCCCGCCGTGGCCCTGATCGCGGCTCTCGGCGCCGCGCTGGACTACATCGCTGCCCAGGGCAACGGGGATCTCGCCGCCGGCCGCGATGCTCTCATCGAGAACGCTGAAACCTGCGCCGCCATGACCCGCGCGGCCGTTGAGGCTCTCGGCCTCACCCTCTTCAATTCCGTCGCGCCCTCGGCCGCTGCCACGGCCATCCTCCCGCCCGCCGGTATCGACTCCGGTGTCGTCGTCAAGGAACTCAAGCGCCGCTTTGCTGCCATCGTCACCAACGGTCAGGGCGAGATGAAAGGCAAGCTCTTCCGCATCGCCCACATTGGCCTCTTCGACTACATGGACACCATCGCGATCCTCGGCGCCCTCGAGCAGGTCGCCGCCACCTCCCTCAACCTGCCCGGCTTCGCCTTTGGCAAAGCGCTCGCCGCCGCGCAAAAAGTCTACGCCGAACGCACCGCCCAGCCCGCTGCCCCACAGAATGTGGAGGCTCTCGCGGCCGTTTAGATTGGAACGAATCATCCCGGCCAGGATTCCCCGCGCGATGAGCAGAGAATTCCGGCCGGGAGCATCAAGGAACTGCAATGTCTTTTCCCATTCGTACCTGTGCTGTCTGTGGTGAGGAGTTCGAACTGAAGCCGGACAAACCTGGCTTTGCCAACCGCTGTCCAGACTGCAGCGAACCCGACGCTGCAGACCCGGCCGGCCTCAAACCCGCCGCGGGATTCGGCAACGACCGCGAAGCCAACGCCGAGCGCCGCCGCGTTATGCGCGATATGCTCTACCGCAAAGACTCCTGACCCGGGGATCTCGTCCGGGCTGACTCGTTGTGTGCCCCATCACTCCAGCCTGATCGACGTTGGCCGAATGTGGGGTTCACGAAAGGCGCGACCGCGCTCGCACCACGGCAAAAACTCCGCTCTTGCAAAGTTTCCCGAAAACCAACGCCAAACCCGTTTGCGAGTGCCAGGTTCACCCCACCGCAAGAAGCGAAATCCCTTCCGGCCCGATATTCAGCACAATTCGTCGATGCGCCATCCCCAAAGTACTGTGCTGCTCAGTTTGGGAAAAGGTACTCGCTCAACTTTGCCCTTTTCCCAGCCTTCACGAATCGCCCCCCGTTCACATTCACCCCGTCATCATCTTCGTGATGTGCACATCGAAGTCCACCTGCGGTACAAGTCCGCGCAGAGTGAAGACCTTGTAGCCGTCGCCGGTCGTCTCTGTCCGCCGGAAAACGCCTGCTTCCGTCTCCACCACCTCGCGGCCGCCACTCAAATTGCCGATGAACGACTGTGCCTCGCTCACGTCCGGCGTCCCTTCGCCTGACCCGGCCGTCGCCGCCTCGGCCACATAACTCCGCATCAGTTTCGGCCAGTACTGTGCCAGCAAATCCGTGCTCGCAAACACATCCGCCCACTGCACATTCCCGTTCACCGCCACCACCACGCCCACAGCACCCTTATCGCGCAATTCCTTCAGGATCGCCTCTTCGCCCGCATGGCCTCCGTACTGTTCGAGCTTCGCCTGCACGGGCGGGCTGGCAAATACCTTCGCGTACGAACTCGTGTGTGCGACATCTCCCAGCGATTCCGATCGCGAAAGCGAAGTCGCTACCGCCGCATTCGACGCCCGCACGTGATCCCACACTGCCTGCTGGTTCTGCTCCGCCATGGCCGGCATGCGCACGCTCGGCTGCGCCATCTGCGCCGCCATCGACCCGAACTTCGCGCTCGACTCCACCCATCGTCCCGGCTCCACGCAGAACACGCTCAGGTCCATCGGGCCGCCCTTCGGCGGCACAATGCGGTCGGCCCCGATCACGCGATCCTGTTTGCCACCCGTGACGATCTCCCCCGCCAGCAGCAGCAGTGGACGTGCCGAGTTGTTGTACAGCACCAGCCGGTTCACCTCCGCTCCGCCGCGATACGGCAGCGGATGCTCACCGCGCACCAGCCCGCGGTCGCGCCCCGCCTCCGTCACGATGACCACGCCGGTACGAATCCCCTCGTCCAGCGTCAAAAGCTCCGAGGTGTCATACGACTTCCCTCCAACGACCGGGAAAATGGCCAGGTTTCCGCGGCGGATCGCCGGCAGGACGCGGTACGTGCCCTCATTTCCGGTCGGACCGCCCCCACCCGGCCCTCCCCCGCCCGGCGCGCTCATTCCCAGGCCCGTCAACCCCAGCAACAGCGAAGCACCTCCCGCCATCCATCTGTGAACAGACCCCTTCCCCAACCTGCACTCCGGCGCTACCTTCATACTTACCTCCGCTTGCGGCAGTTTCAGCACTGCCTGCGCAACCGGAGAACGCGGTTGGTGTCCGTTCTTGCAGAGAATTTTTTGCACCTCTATGCCTGGCTCCATGATTCCGACGTCCGAGCCCTCGACCGCTGGCCCGCCGCCCCGCCCACTTGAGCCGGCGGTCGCGCAGGCCATCGAGCGTCGCTACCCGGATTCCGGGGCCGTCCGCTACGCCATCTCCCCGCAGCAGTTCCTGCAATTTGTCACCGCGGTGGTGACGAAATACGCTGCCGACGCTCCCGAATCCGAACAGCTCCAGCTCCTTGAAAAACTTCGTATTGACGAGCTCGTGCTCGCGCGTGCCTGCTCCGCCGGCAACGACACCGCCTGGGACACTTTCCTGAACCGCTTTCGCGGATCCTTGTATGAGAGCGCTTACCGCATCGCCGGAAACGACGCTACCGGCCGTGAAATCGCCGACGAACTCTACGCCGATCTGTACGGTATCCCCAACCGCGAAGGTCGGCGCGTCTCCAGGCTGGACTACTACATGGGTCGCGGCTCGCTCGAAGGCTGGCTCCGCACCGTCCTTGCCCAGCGGCACATCGACCGTTGCCGCTCCTACGCGAAGAGCGTCAGCCTCGAAGAACAGGCCGAAGGCGGCGCGAATTTCCCTGCGCCCCCTGAGCCTCCGAGCATCGCGCCTGACCCGCGCGTCGCTTCCGCTCTCACGGAGTCTCTCGACGAACTTCCCTGCGAAGACCGCTTCCTGCTCGCGTCGTACTACCTGGACCAGCGCACCCTCGCTGAGATCGCCCGCACTCTCCACGTCCACGAGTCCACAATAAGCCGCCGCGTCGACCGCATCACTACCGAACTGCGCAAACGCGTCGTCAAGCGCCTGCGGGCCGCCGGCCTCAGCGCGCGTCAGTGCGACGAGCTTCTCGATGACCTCGACGTTCGCGACCTCGACCTCAGCATCACGGCAAAACTGCGGCAAGAAACCCCTGGAACCGCGTTCTATAACAAGGACGGATCGGCATCGTGAAGCAGATACCTCCCAGCACGCTGCGCGCTCACCTGGCTCAGAGTCGGGAGGCCGACCCGCATCCCGACCCGGACATCCTCACCGCCTTTGCGGAAGATGCGCTCCTGGATCGCGAGCGCACCGACGTTCTGACCCATCTCGCGACCTGCTCCGATTGTCGCGCCGTGGTCCACGCCGCAGCCGCCGCCGAACCCGACCGTGAATCCGAAGCTGCGCTCGAGCCGCGCCGGGCGCGTCGCTCACAGACTGAGTTTCTGCCCGAACCTGTGTCCGCGAGTTCCCGGCTCCCCGCCTCGCCGCCCCAACCAGATCCAGTGCGCAAACCAATCCGTACCTGGTTCCCCGGCATCGCCCTCGCTGCCTCGATCCTGGTCATGGCCGCGTCGACGATCTTTTTCTATCGCGCACTTCGTTCCGGTCCAGCGCCGGCACAAACCGCCGCCAGTACACCAGCTGCGCAGCTCCCCGCGGCACCGGCGCCAGCATCGGTCACTGCTCCTGTGACACCAGCCCAGGCAGCCACATCGCGAAGCGAACCAAAGCGAGGCCGTTCTTCCAAACCTGCATCCTCACCAGTTCTTCATACCGATGAAGCCCGCCTCGGAGCCGCTGCTCCTCCAGCGCCTGCAGCCGCCGCAGGAGTTTCCTCCCACGCAAGCTTCGGCGACCTCTCTGCGCGGCGGGCAAAAAGCGCGCTGTCGCCAGCCGACGAGTCGCAGACACGGGCGGAATCGGACGCTGAGGTTTCCGCCTATCGCAGCGCCATGGCGCAAGCCAAAGCGGCTCCCCGCTCTCCGAGTACCTCCGCGACCCAATCGCTGAATGGCGAAGCCAGCAGCACCCTCACCCGGTCCCTTCAAAACCCACAGACCGTCGCAGGATTCGTCCACGCCCCGCCGCCGCGGTCCCAATTCCGCATCGACAGTGCAGGCCAGCTGGAGCGCTCCACACAACCCGGCATCTGGGTGCCGGTCGCCATCGCCCAGGACATTCGCTTCCGCGTTGTCGCCATCTCCGGCGCCGATGTCTGGGCTGGCGGGGATCACCTCCGCCTCTTGCATTCCGTCGACGGAGGTGCGACCTGGACCGAAGTCCAGCTACCTTCTGACGCCGACCGCACCCACGCCATTGTCCACATTCGTGTGGACACACCACAGAAATTGACGGTCGAAGACGATGCCGGCTCTGCATGGAGCAGCATCGACGCCGGCACCACCTGGCGGTAATCCCGCCGCAGCCAGGGTCCCGGCTCTCCCCCTGGAATCAAGCCTCGAAACGACGGCTCCCTTCCTTTTGATGACGACGCGGCTTGTGAAAAGAAAGAAGGCCGAGCGCACGGCTCGGCCTTCCGTTTGCGGCTCGATCTTTCTTATGCCGCCTTCTGTGCATACGGGTTCACGCGCTCGGAGATTTCGGTGAGCAGGTGATCCGCGTGGCCCTCTTCCTTGATGGTCTGGTCGAGCAGTTGGACGTGTGAGGTTTCACCGAGCAGTTCCGCCCAGCGGCGAACCGCTCCGTAAACGGCGATCTCGTAGTGTTCCACGCGCTGACCGGCAGAGATGAGTGCCGCATCGCGCACCGCGTCGTCGGCGGCATCCTTCACGGCGTCTTCACCTTCCGTGGCCAGCGCCGCCATCACCTTGCATTTGACCGCTTTGGCCTCGCCAGCGGTTTCGTTGAGAATCCTTTCCAATCGCTGCACCTGCTTCTCCGTCTCCTGCAGATGGGACTGGAAGGCTTGCTGGAGTTGCGCATCCGTTGCCTTGTCGATCATCTTCGGCAGGGTTTCGGTGATCTGCTGTTCGGTCGACAACAACATCTGCAGCTGGTTGATGTAGAGCTTGCGGAGGTTATCGAGATTCGCGGAAAAAACCTTCATAGGTGACTCCTGGGCCTGGATTGACTCCCCGCTGCCAGCGAGGTGGAAACGCGGGCGCGTCTATGTTGTGGGATGCGAAGTCCGGTGCCGCAGCGACGCGCGGCAACCGCGTATTTCGTCCCTCCACCGAGTTGCATCCCACTCGTTGTGAAAGCACGGTCTTCCCGTAAGTCTGCCGCCGCTTTTCTGCCCGCGAATGCGTCCACGCTCCGCGATCTGACATCGCTGCGCAAAGCTGCGGCGCGCTGCGAAGGATGCCCGCTGTACAAACAGGCAACGCAGACGGTTTTCGGCGAGGGCCCGCGCGGAGCGAAGATGATCCTCGTGGGAGAACAGCCAGGGGATCGCGAAGACATGGAGGGCAAACCGTTCGTGGGGCCGGCCGGGCGCCTGCTCGATCAGTGTCTGGGAGAAGCCGGCATCGACCGCGACGCGGTTTACGTCACGAACGCAGTGAAGCATTTCAAGTGGGAGCCGCGGGGGAAGCGCCGCATTCACAAAAAGCCCAGCCTGCGCGAGATTGCTGCGTGCCGGCCATGGTTCGATGCGGAGCTGGCAGCTGTGAAGCCGGAGCTGATCGTGTGTCTCGGCGCCACGGCGGCGCAGGCGCTGCTGGGCAGCACGTTTCGCGTGACCCAGCATCGCGGCGAGGTTCTCACCGCCGCGAAACTGCCGCCGGTACTGGCCACCCTGCATCCGTCGTCGATCCTGCGGGCGCCGGATGATGCGAGCCGTCACCAGGCGCACGCAGAGTTTGTGAAGGACTTGCGGACGGCGGCGGCGTTTGTTCGGAAGCATCGCCGCCAGGTGGCGTGAGCATGTGGCGTGAGTCAGGGAGCAGCAGACGTTCGTGGACCCCCCGCTGCTCCCCGGTCTTCACGCCGCCATCGCGTCGTCGAAACGGATGAGGATTTTGTTGTAGCCTTCGACGCGCTTGTCGAACTTGTCGTAGGCATCGGGGGCCTCGGTAATCGGAATGTGGTGGCTGACGATCTTTCCCGGGTGAGCACGGCCCTGAAGGATGAGGTCGCGCAGGTACTCGTTATACTTCTTCACCGGACACTGCCCCATGCCGATGGTGACGGCATTATCGAAGAGCTGTCCGATCGGAAGCGGATAAATGCCCTGTTTTGCCTGTTCGTCCTTCGCTCCGGGGTCGGGGAACATATACACGCCGATGAGGGCAATGTTGCCCGCCGGGTTGACGATCTTCGCGCAGTACTCGATGGCCTGAGAGCCGCGCTCCTTCTTGGGATGGGCCTGATCATGGACCTGGTAGCCAACCGCATCGATGGCACAGTCCACCCCGGTGAGCTTTTCGGCTTCACCGGGACGCAGGCTCTGCATGTGGGCTGAGTTCTTTTTGCGCAGCTTTCTGATCTGCTTGACCGGATCGCCCTCTTCGAAGTTCACCGGAATAGCCCCCAGTTCACGGGCCTTTTCGAGGCGGCTCTCGATGTGATCGACAACGTAGACCTCAGATGCCCCGCGCAGGAATGCCGAATGCGCGGCAAGCAGACCCACGGGGCCGGCGCCGAAGATGGCGACCGTCTTCCCGGGAGTGACGGCGGCGAGTTCCGTTGCATGATAGGCGGTGGGGAAAACGTCGGAGAGAAGCAGAAAATCGTCTTCGAATTTGTCGCCCGGTTTGCCGGGGAGCTTGAGGCAGTTGAAATCGGCGTAGGGAACCAGGACGTACTCGGCCTGGCCGCCCTGATAGGGACCCATGCCGGCATAGCCGTACGCGGCGTGGGGCTGCTGGTTCATCGTTAGACAGGCATGCGTATTGCCGCGGGTGCAGTTGTGGCAGAACCCGCACGAGACGTTGAAGGGCAGCACAACCCGGTCGCCCTCGTGGATGCTGCTGACCGCTTCGCCCACCTCTTCAATGACACCCATAATCTCGTGACCGACGACCGTTCCCTTG
The DNA here is from genome assembly GCA_963796895.1 of uncultured Acidobacteriaceae bacterium. GTDB lineage: Bacteria > Acidobacteriota > Terriglobia > Terriglobales > Acidobacteriaceae > Palsa-343. The sequence continues at coordinate 1,729,712 of CAWCNN010000003.1, read as the reverse complement.
TCCAGCGGCGTTCGGCCGTCGTACATGTGCAGATCGCTGCCGCAAATGCCGGTGGTGGTGACACGCAGCAGCGCATCGGTTGGCTTCTGCAGCTTTGGTTTCGGACGATCCGAAACCACCATGCGGCGCTCGCCCTCATAGCTGATGGCCTTCATGGGAAACTCCCTGGTCTGGAAGGATTGACGTGCGTGCGCAGACGTGGCTCGCAAACAATGAGGCGCACTGAGGGTAGGATGCCGAACGCGAGGTGCCAGGAGACCTGGGAGGAGCTGTGCAACGCCGAGGCTGGGTGGGTTCAGATCATGCGCGCAAATTTTTGGCGGCGCACTTCCCACTCGTCACTGGAGAAGAGGCGCGGACCCACATCGATCAGCCGCGGAATCATGTTAAAGATGGCGACCGGGTTCCAGCGCTTGCCGTCGCGCGTGCGGAAACCCTTCTCGTTCAGATCGCTGGCGATGCTGGAAAAAGAAAAATCCTGCACCAGCATTTCCATCATCTGGAGGAGCGCCTGCTGCTCGTTGGGATCGTTCTCAAGACCCTTGCAGTCCTCGGAGACACGCAGGCCGAAAGGGATGTCCTCAGGGAAGGCGCCTTCGGAGGGCATTTCAGAATCGGGCAACTGCCGTCGCCACTCGACGGAAACCAGGTGCCAGCCGGCCGCCACGCGCTGGCGGACGATTTCCTCCAAAAGCGGCTGCGTAATCATGTCACGGATGCGTTCCACGTAAGCCATACCAGCCTCCCTGTTGAGCAATTCTGTTTGGCGCCTATTAGACGGCACGCCGGAGGCCGGGGCAAGGACGGAGTGACGAACAGGCTTGCGGATGCGATAGGACCAATATCTGAAGCGTCCCAGGCAAGCGCGCATACAAAGCGCAGTGCGGCCGCCCGGAGCTGCGGAGCTACTGGTCTTCGACCTGGAGCGTGACCACCTGCTGGCCCGTGACGACGGCATCCATCGGCAGGGACGCCATGGGGACCGCCGACTCGCCATTGAGCGCCATGCCTTTGTTCTCTCGCAGGGGAGCCAGGGCGTTGGCGACGGTCATCGGGATCGCCGTCAGGGTGCGCCCGTCGACCGCAGCCTGTGCTTCGGGCGCCAGCAGAGTGATGTAGAGCTGATCGCTGGTGTGCGCGCTGTTCAACTGAGCGATGGTCGCGCCCACATCGAGCGCCTGGGCGTTGAACTGCGGCGGCTGCAGGAGCCGGTCGAGCGTGCCGGCGTCGCTCACCAGGAGGCGAACCGGACCCTCGGGGAGATTGTTGGGCAGCTTCACGGGCACCCGCACGTTGCGGGGCTCGCCGTGCCAGGGAAGAATGGTCGCCTCCACCGTGACGGTGTCGCCAGGGTGGACTTCGATGCGGCTGGTATGGACGCTCTGGATTTCCGCGGTCAGGCGGCGCGGGATCGCGGCCACCTCGAGATCGACGCTTTCGATGGGAGTCCGCCGCGCCGCATTGTCATAGAGGCGCGTAAAGCGCTCCCCGAGCGCGAGCGCGGCCTGCAGATTGGCCGGGAGCGCATCCGTGGGCGCAACCAGACTGTTCAGCTTCACGGTCGGATAGCCGCTCAGCTTGACCGACCCCTGCACGTGATAGGTCGTCTGGGCAGAGTAGGCGTTCTCCTGCATCAGCCCCTGGTAGACCGCGACCATCACCGCCATGGGCGTGATCTGGGGCTGGTCGATCACCTCAAAATGCAGGGCATCGGGATCCTTCCCCTGGTCTGTCGCAGTGCCGGCGCGGGTCACGCGCAGCGTCACGGGGATCATGCGTGCCGACTTGCCGAATTCGCCCATGATCGCCGAGGCGCGATCCTCGGTGATGGAGCCGATAGTTTCCGTCGTGTTGATGATCTTGAAAGCTTCGAGGGGCGAGGGCAGAGTCGCCACCACGTCCGCCTTCGTCATGGGCATGGAGACGGGCCCAAACTGCGTGATGGGATGACCGCAGGCCAGCATCCGCTTCGGGTCAACATAGGTCACCGTGCAGGTGGCCGCGATATCGAGATCGCCGCGCACCAGGATCGCGCTGACCGCGGAGCCAGGGACCAGAGGATCGGGCTGCTTCTCGTTGCTGGCTGAACCCCCAACCCCTGCGACCGGCACCAGGCCGGCGGGCGCGTGTTCTTTCCAGAGCTGCAAAGCGGCCGGGCTGAAGCCGCTGAAGACCAGGGGCGTATCCATGGGCTGGATGAGCGAGCCTGCGGCATCGGGGATGCTGACCCCTGCTGTACCGGGCGCACTGACGGTGCTTGCGCTCGCCATCTCTGTGACTGGCCCCGACAGCGGCTGCTTCTCGACGCCCAGCATCAGTTCAATGGGCGTGATGCCGCAGATAGGCTCCTTGCTGAACTGGCCGATGCGGTAGGACACCGCGCCCACAAGGCGCCCGTCGATATAGACAGGGCTGCCGCTCATTCCCGCCACGACGCCGGTGTACTGAGCTTTGGTGCCTTCCAGGCGGCCGAGGATCATGTCCTGGCGCGGGCCGAGCGCGTTGTGCAGAACGCCCAGAATCTCCACCCCCATGGGTTCGGGCTGAGTGCCCTCGAACACGGTGTAGGCCACGCCCTGCAGGCCTTTATGGATCTCGCTGAGCGGAAAGAATTTCGTGACCTGGGGCGGATGGGGAGGCAGGGCGGCGATCGCTGGCTGGGCGAGTACGGAGCCGGCGGGGACGAGAACCACCGCACAGGCAACGGCCAGCAGGGCTGCTCTTGCGCCGCGGATATCTTTCAGTTGCTTAACCACGTCCATAGACTATGCTGCTCCCACGCTTGCCGCAAAGGCACCGGCGGCACGAAGATTGTTGCAGAGGTCGTTCCATGAGGAAATCCCACCTGCGTTCCCCGGCGTTCGCCGCCGTCGTTCTTCTGCTCTTACAGACGCTTTTGCCGGCGCAATGGTCATGGGCGCAGCAGACGACACCCTCCAATCCGCAGCAGACCCAGTCGCAGCAGCAACCGCAGACGGCGCCCGAGGCTGGCGGTCCTGGCAACGACAATGGCCCCATCGCGATTCCGAAGAAGGCTCCCAGCGCGGTGACGCCACCGCCACCGCCTCCGCCGGCGGTGAAGAACCCCCCCGGGATGGGCAACCTGTCGCTGCGGGTGGATGTGCCCGTCGTGAACGTCGACGTCAACGTCATGACCGACAAGACCCACCAGTTCATCCCGAATCTCAAGGAAGGCAACTTCCGTGTCTTCGAGGACGGAGTTGCCCAGGACATCATTGGCTTCCACCAGGTGAAAGCGCCGATCACGGCGGTGCTGCTGGTGGAATTCGCGGCCAACAGCTGGAACTTCATCTACGACATGTGGAATTCGGCCATCGCCTTTACGCAGCAGCTCCAGCCCGACGATTACATTGCCGTCGTGACGTACGACATGCATACGACGATTTTGACGGACTTCACGCAGAACAAAATGCTGATCCAGCAGGCGGTTGAGTCCCTCCAGATTCCGACCTGGAATGAGACCAACCTGTTCGATGCGGTGTACGAGACGCTCGACCGGCTGTCGCGCCTCGACGGTCGCAAATACGTCATCCTGATTTCATCGGGCCGCGACACTTTTTCGAAGATTACGCTGGACAAGTGTCTGCAGAAGATCAAGGAGACGCCGAACGTGACCATCTTTTCGATCGCCACCGGGGGTGCGGGGATCATGGGCGGCGGCGGGTTCGCCAGCGGCCGGATGAACAGCATCGATATGCTGCAGGCACAGAATCAGCTGCAGAGCTTCGCGCGGATGACCGGGGGGATGTACTTCGAGCCTCGGTTCACGGCGGAGCTGCCCGACGACTTCGCGGCGATCAATGATTCCATTCGTAACCAGTACCAGATTACCTACAGGCCATCGAACATCAAGATGGACGGGACGTATCGGCGTATCCGGGTCGAATTGGTCGACCAGGAAGGCCACCCGCTCCGCATGCAGGATCAAAAACACAAGACGGTGAAGTACGACATCATTGCCCGCGACGGCTACAAAGCACGGCAACAAGTGGAGTAAACCCAGAAGTTGGCCGCCCGGAACGCGTCTGTGCACTGCTTTTGGGGCCGTCTTTCCCGATCAGTACGAAAGTTTTGGTACCCCGGTCACGAGTAACGGCAGGAGCAGTTACTTTCTCATTGTTGGGCTTCCATGGAAGTGCTATAGATGGAGCAATCGCCCGAACGTCATACTGATGGCGCATCGTGGCAAGCTGCTCTTCTTCCGAGGAAGTGCTGGAATGCATGACGTGATTTTTGCCGTGGCCTTTGTTGCGATGGTCGCTTCGCCTGCGATGGTCGCCGCCATTGGCGGCCGAAAAGAATACAACCCGGATCCCGAGCAGGAGACGAGTCAGCCGGGCAAGGCGATCGCCGGAATCAGCGTCCGACCTCTTCATCCCGCAGTCCGGCCGCGAACAATTCCCAAAGCAGCACCGGTCACCCGGCGTTTCGTGCTCATGGACGGCCCGACCCTGCCGCTGCACAATGCGCGCGGGATGGCGGGACGGTAAAGCGCCCATTCCTGGATTTTTGCGAGGACGGCTGGTTTGAGCCGGCGCTTGCATTGGGCCTGACCGGCAGCCTCCGCCAAAGCTTTGCTAACCTGACTCCGACTGTATGGAGCCCCTTCTGGTGGTGCTGCTGGGACCCACCGGCAGCGGCAAAACCGCATTGTCTCTGACGCTGGCGAGGCGTTTCGAGGGCGAAATCGTCAGCTGCGACTCGGTCGCCGTCTACCGCGCGATGGAGGTGGGCACAGCGAAGCCATCGCCGGACGAGCGGCGAGCAGTGCCGCACCACCTGATCGATGTTCTTCCGCCGGACCGGTTCATGACCGCCGGTGACTATGCGCGTCTGGCACGTGAGGCGCTGGCCGGAATCGTTGCGCGTGGCCATCTGCCGATCGTTACGGGCGGGACAGGGCTCTATCTGCGAGCTTTGCTCGACGGCCTGTTCGCGGGTCCGCAGCGCTCGGAGGAGATTCGAACGCGGTTGCGCCGAAGCGGGGATCGCCATGGCGCCAACTGGCTGCATCGGGTGTTACGCCGGCTGGATCCCGCGGCGGCCGAGCGCATCCATGCCAACGATCAGCCCAAACTGATTCGTGCCATTGAGGTTTGCCTCGCTGCACGCAAACCGCTGACCGAGGTATGGCAGACGGGGCGCGATCCGCTCACAGGCTTTCGCATTTTGCGCATTGGGCTCGATCCGCCGCGCGCGGAACTCTATGAACGGCTCAATGCGCGCGCGGAGGCCATGTTCGCGCAGGGCCTTGTCGAGGAGACGCGGAGTCTGGTGGCGCAGTACGGAGAGGGGCCGCGCGCCTTCGATGCGCTCGGCTATCGCCAGGCGCGGGCGGTGCTGCGTGGCGAAATGCGCGACGACGAGGCGCTCACAGCAACCAGCCAGGGTCATCGCAACTACGCCAAGCGCCAGATCACGTGGTTCCGCCGCGAACCCAACGTGCGCTGGCTCGCGGGGTTCGGCGACGACCCCGCGATCGCGGCACAGGCTGTTGCGCTGCTCGAAGAAGGTCGTTGATCGCGTGCCGTATACGCCATTAGTGAACCCGGACCTCGGGGAACGGCCTGCACTTCGGGATAGGCGGCGGTTAGGAATCTTTCCTTTCCCGTCGCGGTGGGCGCCACTCGTCCTGACGCCTCTGGTTCTCTTCGTTCACGGCTACCATCCGTATGCCGGGGACGCGGGGATCTACGTCGCGGGCGTTCGCCACCTGCTCGATCCTTCCCTCTACCCGATGAATGCCGTTTTCCCGGCGGCGTTCACGCGGCTGTCGATTTTTGCCTGGGTTCTCGCAGCCGTGGTTCGGGTGACGCATCTGCGGCTGGCGTGGGTTTTGCTGGCCGCTTATCTCGGGTCGATTTTTCTGTTTCTCTTTGCCTGCCGGCAGCTGGCAGCAGGTCTTTTCGCATCGGAGCGGGCGCGGTGGTGTTCGACGCTGCTGGCCGCGGCCTGCTGCTCGCTTCCGGTGGCCGGAACGGCGCTGGTGCTGATGGATCCGTACGTCACGGCGCGCTCGTTCTCCACGCCATTAGGCCTGCTGGCCGTCGCGGCTTGTGTGGAGCGGGCCTGGGGGCGCGCCGCTTTTCTGCTGCTGCTTGCGGCGGCGATCCATCCGCTGATGGGTGCGTACTCTGTTGCGATCGCGCTTCTTTACGCGCTGATCGCGCTGCGGCGGTTACGACGGGCGCTGGTCGTGTGCGGAGCGTTCGTGACGGCTGCCGGCCTGGCCTTTGTGCTGGCGCGCGGTGCTTCCGTTTCTCCGGCCTACAGGCAGGCTGTCTCGCTGGCGCCTCGGAACTTTCTCTTCCTGGCGCGATGGCATTGGTATGAAGTTCTGGGCCTGGTCCTGCCCCTGCTCCTCTTCGCGGTTGCGGCGCGCAGAGGGGCTGGCCCGGTGCGCGCCCTGTCTTCCACCTGCCTGCTTCTGGGCAGCACGAGCATCGTGATTGCGGTGCTCCTTGTTCCGCCGGGTGGCCCTTACGTTCTGGTGCCGCTGCAGGTCCTGCGGAGTTTTCATCCGATCTACGCCGTCGGTGTCGTACTGTGCGGCGGCTTGCTGGCCCCTCGCGCGCGTATCGCTGCGGGGTCGGTGGTTGTGCTGCTCTTCATCGCAATGTTCGTGGCGGAGCCGTTCACGTGGCCGGGTGGCGATCGGATCGAGTGGCCCGGTGCCTCCCCGGCCAATCCATGGCAGCAGGCGTATCTCTGGATTCGCGGGAACACGCCGCACGATGCGGTCTTCGCGTTCAACCCGGATCTGGTCTATCTCCCCCTGGAGGATGAGCAGGGCTTTCGCGCCATCGCCCAGCGCGACCACCTGGTCGACGACAAGGACGCCGGGATCGTCGCGGTCATGCCTGGGCTCGCCGATCGCTGGGCCCGCCAGCGCAACGCTCAGCTCAATGTGGATCGCATGACGGATGCAGCGCGGATCGAGGCGCTCCAACCCCTGGGGGCAAACTGGCTCCTGCTGCCGCGCGGCACGCAAACGTCGTTTCCATGCCCCTGGGGCAATACGGTCGTAAAAATCTGCACAATGAAATAGAACAGCGACGAAATAGAACAGCGGCCAGCTCGGACGACCGGCTCAAGCTGCCGGCTCGGGCTATTGGCTATTTCCTGCTCTTACTGCACCGTCAGCGCCACGCACACCGCGCCGGAGCAGTTCGCGTCGGAGGAGGTCGCATTCGTGATGGCGGTGCCGTTGGTGGAGTAGGCGGCGATGACGAGGGTGTAGTTGCCGGCACCCGTTCCCGGGTTCGGCGCAGGCTTGTAGTGGAGGTAGTTGTAGCGGACGTTGCAGGCAGTGAGCCCCAGCGTGCCCGCGGCCAGCAGGAACACCAGACCCATGGCACGGAGTGCGCCGTAATTCTTCCGGCGAAGGGCTCCTATACCAACCAGCGCCAGCGCACCCGGAATCAGGAACGCGTACAGCGGGTGAGAGCCTGCGGGCCGAACGACCTTCGCGTTGACTCCCGATGCGGCTGTGGTTGTGATCTGCATGGCGCTGAGGGTGGAACCATTCGCGGGCGGCGTCACGACGTCAGGATTGAAAAGGCACTGCGCCGAGCCGGGCAGCCCGGAGCAGGACAGATTCACCGATTCAGAAAACCCATTTTGCGACGTGACGGTCAGATTCACGGCGCCAAACTGACCCGGCGTCAGCGACAAAGAGGAGGGGCTGGCAGTGACCGTGAAGCCCGGTACGCCGGCGGCGTCAGCGATAACCTGGGTGCTCGCCGTCGAGTTCGCGAAGGCCGCATCGCCGTGATAGACCGCGGTTACCGTCTTCGCCCACTGCGGCGGATTGGTCAGGTTCAGGGTGGCTGCGCCGTCTTTCACAAAAACCGAGCCCAGCGATCCCTGCGCGGTCTCGAAGCTCACCGAGCCTTCCGAGATCGGCGTGCCCTGAACATCGGCCACCTTCGCCGTAAAGGAGAGTGTGCCGCTGTCGTTTTGCGCCGTAACCTGGGTGCGCGTGGCCACCTGTGCGTGTGCCACGCCAGTGGATCCAAGGAGGCCCGCCCAAAGTCCGATGGCGACCGCAAGTTGGGGGATGATGTGCTTCCGGAACTGCGAAATCATTCGTGAGGAACTCTCTCCCGTCAGGCTCCGCCGGAAGCGCGCCGAACTGCCGCCAGCTCGTGCCTGGCCGATCGGTCGCCTGCTCCTGCGGTGGAAGACTCATTGTATCTGACGGGGTGTGCCTCCGGCACGTGAGCATTTCGGCTCGGCGCACCCGATGTTTCTCGTCTGGAGTTAGGATCGTAGGTTGCACACCTGCCGTTTCCGAGGTTCTTCATGCCGACTTCGCTCTCCGCACGCCCGCAGCTCCAGTTTCTGACCGCCCAGATGGAGGATCTCAAACAAAAGGGCACCCATTTCCGCCTGCGTATCCTCGACGACGTCCAGGCCCCGGTGTGCACCTACGACGGCAAGCGGGTCATCAATCTCGCGTCCAACAACTACCTCGGCCTCTGCAACCACCCGAAGCTGCGCGAGGCCGCCATCCAGGCGATCCGGGATTACGGGGTGGGGTCGGGCGCCGTCCGCACCATCGCCGGCACCATGAAAATCCACATGGAGCTGGAGGAAAAGATTGCCCGCTTCAAGAATGTCGAAGCCTGCGTCGTTTTCCAGAGCGGGTTCGCCGCCAATGCCGGCACCGTCTCTGCCATCCTGGGCAAAGAGGACTTCATCCTCTCCGATGAACTGAACCATGCTTCGATCATCGACGGTGCGCGGCTGTCGCGCGCGAAGATTAAGGTCTTCCGCCACAAGGACGTTGCCCACGCGGAAGAACTGCTCCGCGAAATCCAGAACGAGCCGGGGCATAAGCTGCTGATCACCGACGGCGTGTTTTCCATGGATGGGGACATCGGGCCGGTGGGCAAGCTCGCCGATCTGGCCGAGAAGTACGGCGCAATCATGATGGTCGACGACGCCCACGCGTCCGGCGTGCTCGGTCGTAATGGCCGCGGAAGCATCGATCATTTTGGCTGCCACGGGCGGGTCGATATCCAGGTGGGCACCCTGTCAAAAGCCATCGGCGCCATTGGCGGCTATGTATGCGGTTCGAAGGACCTGATCGACTACCTCTACCACCGGGCGCGGCCGTTCCTCTTCTCCACCTCGCACCCGCCGTCGGTGACGGCGACCTGCATTGCCGCGTTCGATTTGCTCGAGGCGGAGCCGGAGCGCATCGAGCGCCTCTGGGAGAACACCCGCTACTTCAAAACCGAGCTGGGGCGCCTGGGCTTCAACGTCGGCGGCATCAACACGCCGGCCAGCGAGACGCCGATCACCCCGATCATCATCGGCGACGGGCGTCTCACTATGGATTTTTCGCGGGCCTTGTTTGACGCGGGGGTTCTGGGCACCGGCATCGCTTTTCCGACGGTTCCGGAGGGAAAGGCCCGCATCCGCACGATCATGACCAGCGAGCACACCCGCGAGCAGCTGGACCAGGCGCTGGAGATCCTGGAGAAGACGGCGAGGACGCTGGGGATACTGGGCTAGCCCGTATCTACCACTCGAACAAGCTGCTGAAGACGACCAGGCCCAGCCCGATCATCGTCGCCACGTGCGACCCGGTAATGGCCTGACCAAAGCACAGCAGCACGATCCCGAGAGCAAAAAGAAAGTTCGTGCCCGAGCAGCGGCGTTCCATCCAGGAGTAGCCGCGGGGAGTCGGGACGGGATTGGGGATTGGGTTGTTCATAAACGCCTCCTGATGACATCCTCAGCATCGCGCGCGTGCGCCCTCTCCGGCAGTGCCCTTCGTCAGCAATCGACTATGACAAATGTCAGGGAGGCTGTGGACGGCGCAGGCAGCGTCGAAAGCGATGATCCACGTCGCTATACTGGAGACAGAGGGGTTTTCACCTGCATCTGGACCGCATTCTCGATCGAACCCGCGCCGATGTGGCTCGCCGTCGCGAACAGATTCCTGCCGCTGAGATGGAGAGGCGCGCCGCCCGGCACACGCCGCGCGGGTTTGCACGTGCACTGCGCGAAGCCGGCCTGAAGGGCCCCGCGATTATTGCTGAGTTGAAGAAGGCCTCTCCCTCCAAAGGTCTCATCCGCGCGGATTTCGACCCGGCATCGCTTGCCGCCGATCTCGAGAGAGCCGGCGCGACCGCTCTTTCCGTGCTCACCGACGAGCCCTTTTTCCAGGGCAGTCTGCGCAACCTCGAGATCGCCTCCGCGGCCACGAAAATTCCCTGCCTGCGCAAGGATTTCATCGTCGACGAGTACCAACTCGTCGAAGCGCGTGCCCATGGGGCGGACGCGATTCTGCTCATTGCGGCAGCCCTGGGCTACGGGTTCCTCGACTACTACACGATCATGGCGCAGCAGCGCTACGGACTCGATGTGCTTTGCGAAGTGCACACCGCCGAGGAACTGGCGAAGGTTCGCGGCCTCGGCTGCGCTGCATACGGGGTCAACAACCGAGATCTGCAGACCTTCGACGTCCGTCTCGAGACTTCGCTGGAACTCGCCCAACAGCTTCCCGCCGGCGCGGTCCGTGTCGCCGAAAGCGGCATCCACACTGCGGCGGATATCCGAGCGCTTCGCGCCGCCGGCTTCCATGCTTTCCTGATTGGCGAATCGCTCATGCGTCAGCCACAACCCGGCGCCGCTCTGGAGGCGCTGCTTCACTCTCAAGATCAAATGCCGGCGGAAATGCTTACGGAACGGGCCTGATTACCATGTGGATCAAGATTTGCGGCAACACCAACGCTATCGATGTGCAGAGGGCCGCCAACGCGGGTGCCGATGCCGCCGGCTTCGTCTTCGCGTCCAGCCCGCGTCGCGTCACTGCCGGTCAAATCGCCACCATGATGCCGGACTTGCCAGGTGACCTCACCCATATCGGCGTTTTCAACACACAGGATTTCGAAGAGATCGCCGCCTGTCTCCGCTCGGCCGGACTGCACGGAGTGCAGCTTCATGGCGAACTCGATTTTTCCCTCGCCGACAAGCTCCGCCGCGATTTTGGCCCGGGCTTCTTCGTGATTCAGACCCTCCATTGGGATACGACCGGCGATCCCGCTCGCTCCGAGGAGAAGCTCCGCAACGAACTGCGCGCCATCGCCCGGCATTCCGACATCGACGCGGTCCTGCTCGATACAAGAACGGCAACCGCCTCCGGTGGGACCGGCAGGGTCTTCGATTGGGACCGCGCCAAAGAAGTGCTGGCCAGCGAAGGGGGAGCGCTGCGTGTCATCGTCGCAGGCGGTCTCCATCCCGGCAATGTGCGCGAGGCGATCATCACCCTGCGTCCCTGGGGGGTCGACGTCTCCAGCGGCGTCGAGTACGGTCCAGGCAGAAAGGACCCGGAGCTTCTGGAGGACTTCGTCCGCCTCGCCCGCCTCGCCTTCCTCGAAATCGAAAAGCCCGCCGTGTACCCCACGGCTATGGGCCCGGTGTAAGGTGGAATTATGGCAGCCGCAACCGCAAATCGCGTCGCCGGACGCTTCGGAGAGTATGGCGGACGGTACGTTCCCGAGACCCTCGTGGCGGCGCTCGACGAGCTGGAGCATGCGTACGCCGAGGCACAGGCCGATCCCGACTTCCATCTGAAGCTGGACTCTCTGCTGCGCGATTACGCCGGACGCCCCACCCCGCTCTACTGCGCATCGCGCCTCACCGAGGCCCTGGGCGGAGCGAAGATTTACCTCAAGCGCGAAGACCTGCTGCACACCGGCGCGCACAAGATCAATAACTGCCTCGGCCAGGCGCTGCTCGCCGTTCGTATGGGCAAGAAACGCATCATCGCCGAAACCGGCGCGGGCCAGCATGGCGTTGCCACCGCCACGGTCTGCGCGCTTTTCGGGCTCGACTGTGTCGTCTACATGGGCGAAGAGGACATGCAGCGCCAGCAGCTGAATGTCTATCGCATGCGTATGCTCGGCGCCGAGGTGCGTGGGGTCTCTTCGGGTTCGCGCACGCTGAAAGACGCGATCAACGAAGCGATGCGCGACTGGGTCACGAATGTGCGAACCACCCACTATCTGCTGGGCAGCGTGCTTGGCGCGCATCCGTACCCGACGATGGTGCGCGACTTCCACCGCGTGATCAGCCGCGAGGCGCGTGCCCAGATTCTCGAGAAGGAGAATCGCCTGCCCAATGCAATCATCGCCTGCGTCGGCGGCGGCTCGAACGCGATCGGCGCCTTCTACGAATTCATTCCGGACAAAGATGTGCGGCTGATCGGTGTGGAAGCGGGCGGACGCAGCCCACATCTCGGCGAGCATGCTGCGCGATTCTCCGGTGGCGCCCCCGGCGTTCTGCAGGGGACCTACTCCTACGTCCTGCAGGACGAGAATGGCCAGATCGCGCTCACGCATTCGGTTTCTGCCGGACTCGATTACGCCTCCATTGGCCCGGAGCACGCCGCGCTGCATGATTCCGGCCGCGCTGAATACACTTCCGCGACCGACGCTCAGGCGCTGGACGCAACGCTGCGCTTGGCGCGCACCGAAGGCATTATCCCCGCGCTTGAAAGCGCGCACGCCGTCGCCGAATGCATCCGCCTGGCTCCGACTCTGTCGCCGCGCGACATCGTCATGGTCAACGTCTCCGGACGCGGCGACAAAGACATGGGCATTCTCGTCCGCGAGCTGAGGCTCGCTGGAGAATAGACGAAGATGCCGATTCAGTTCGCCAATAAGCCCGGATTCGTCGCCTACCTCACGGTCGGCGATCCCGACCTCGAGACCACCCACGACATCGCGCTGGCCGCCATCGACGCAGGCGCGGACGTGCTCGAACTGGGCGTCCCGTTCAGCGATCCGGTAGCCGACGGCCCGGTGATCCAGCGGGCCAGTGAACGCGCCCTGAAAAACGGCACGAGCCTGCGCGACGTTCTCGCTCTTGCGGCGCGACTGCGCGGCGAGCGTCCTGGCACGGGCCTCGTCGTCTTTTCGTACTTCAATCCGATTCTCCGTTTCGGCCTGGAAAACTTTTGCGACGCCGCAGAACAAGCCGGAATAGATGGCGTGCTCGTCACCGACATGATCGTCGAAGAGGCCGCCGAATACCTGACGACGATGCATCGCCATCATCTGGCTCCCGTCTTTCTCGCCGCGCCTACCAGCCCCGACGAGCGTCTGCAGCGCATCGCCGCCGCCTCCCAGGGTTTCGTCTACGCCATCTCGCGCACCGGCATCACCGGCACGCAGAAATCTCTTACCAGCGATGCCGAGCACTTGGTCCGTCGTCTGCGCGGCGTTACGAAACTTCCCATTGCGGTCGGCTTTGGTATTTCGAACCCGGAGCAGTTTGCTGCTGTAGGCGAGTTTGCCGACGCCGTCGTGGTCGGCAGCGCTCTGGTTGCCACCATCGAACAGGCCGGTCCGCAGCACGCCGCCAATTCCATCGCCCGATTTATCAAGGGTCTGCTCGGCGCTCGCACAGAGCCCGCCGTGCCGGCCCGCTGAATACGATAACCTCTTGCGGACAGCTCCATCTCCCCTCGCGCCGTTGCGCGCGACAATCAGGAAGACCATGGATATCGAAAGCTGGCGAAGAAAAATTGACGAACTCGATCGGCAGATCGTGCTGTTGATCAGCGAGCGCGCCGCGGCAGCGCAGGAAATCGGCCGTCTCAAACGCACCACCGACCTGCCCGTTTACGAGCCCAATCGCGAACGCGTCATCTTCGAGAACGTCCGCACCCATAACCCCGGCCCGCTGCCCGACATCGAACTCGTCCACATCTACGAGCGCATCGTCGACGTCATGCGTGCGCTGCAGCGGAACGAACTCGCCTCGCGCCCCGGCGTCCCGGCCAGCGAAGCCCACGCGAAAAAGACAGGAACAGACCAATGATCGTTGCCATGCAGGAGCGCGCGACCGAGGAAGAAATTCAGGCCATCGTCGAGCGCATGATGGAAATCGGCTTCAACGTCCACCGCACTACCGGAACTGTGCAGACCATTCTTGCCGGCGTCGGCACTCCTGGCGTCTTCGACCACAAGGAATTCGAAGTGCTCGCCGGCGTTGCCGAAGTGATCCGCATCAGCTCGCCCTACAAGCTCGCCGGGCGCAGCTTTCGCCCCGAGGGCACCGTCGTGCGCTTTCCCAACGGAGTGAGCGTCGGTGGCGAGCGGGTCGTGGTCATGGCCGGGCCCTGCTCGGTCGAGAGCCGCGAGCAGATCTTCGCCTGCGCGAAGATCGTGAAAGATGCGGGCGCTACCTTTCTCCGCGGCGGGGCCTTCAAGCCCCGCAGTTCGCCCTATTCCTTCCAGGGACTCGGCCTCGACGCGCTCAAACTGCTGCGCGAAGCCGGCGATGCGCACGGCCTCCTCGTCGTCAGCGAAGTGATGGAGATCTCGCAGATCGAGTTAATGATGCCCTACGTCGATCTGTTCCAGGTGGGTGCGCGCAATATGCAGAATTTCAATCTGCTGCGCGAACTGGGCGAGGTCCGCCGCCCCGTCCTGCTCAAGCGCGGCATCGCAGCCACCATCGAGGAGCTGCTGCTCAGCGCCGAATACCTCCTCGCCGGCGGCAATTACGACGTCATCCTCTGCGAGCGCGGCATCCGCACCTTCGAAACCTACACCCGCAACACGATGGACATCTCCGCGATCCCGGTCGTAAAGAAGCTCTCGCATCTGCCCATCGTCGGCGATCCTTCGCACGGCACCGGACGCCGCGACAAGGTTCCCGCCATGGCGCGCGCCACGGTTGCCGCCGGCGGCGACGGTGTGCTCATCGAAGTCCACCCCAACCCCGACAAGGCACTTTCCGACGGCGCGCAATCCATGTTTCCCGACAAATTCGCCGCACTCATGGAATCTCTGCGCGTGATTGCCGCTGCTGTGGAGCGCACGATTTGAAGCGGCCTGATGATCCAACGGCGCGAAGTGCCCGTCGCCTGGACGGCCAGTCCCGCATCGCCATCCTCGGCACCGGCCTCATCGGCGCATCGGTCGGGTTGGCGCTGCGTTCGCGCGGATTCTCCGGCTCCATTACCGGCTGGGATCCGAATCCAGACGAGGTCCACATCGCGCTGCGCCGCGAAGCCATCACGGTCATCGCGGACGATCCGTTTGCCGCCGCTGCCGAAGCGAATCTGATCGTTCTCGGTGGTCCCGTCTTCACCATCCTCGAATGGATCGATCGTCTCGCGCCGATCCTGCGCGACGACCAGTTGGTCACCGATGTGGGCAGCGTCAAAGGCGCCATTTGTGCCCGTGCCCGTGACAAATTCAACGCAACAGGGCAGCCGGAATTTTTGCCCGGTCATCCCATGGCCGGCAAGGCAGTCGGCGGCGCCGAAAATGCCGACGCAAACCTCTTCGACGGTGCGGTCTGGCTGTTTACCCCCTGTCATACGGCCGAAGCCAGTTCGCCGGCCGCGGCTCCTCTTGGCGATGAATGGCGCGCCTGGGCCGCGCGCTTCGGCGCTCGCGTCATCGACATGGACCCCGATCGGCACGACGTCCTCTGCGCCTGGATCAGCCACCTCCCCCAGTTCGTCTCCACCGCCATGTGCGCGCTGCTCGAGGATGAATTCGCCGCCAACGCCGACCTCCTCCCCATCGGCGGACGCGCGCTGCGCGAGATGACGCGCCTCGGCGCCAGTCCATTTTCCATGTGGCGCGACATCGCCCACACCAATTCCGACGCCATCGCCCGCTCGCTGGACGCTCTCGAACAGCGCATCGCCCACATCCGCGAGAACCTGAAGACGCCGGAGCTGCGCGCCGAGTTCGATCGCGCCAACCGCTTTCGTCTGCGCGATCCGAACAAGCCCTGACCCGCCGCCACGCGCCCGGGCCCGTCCGTCACCGCAGCATAGCGCGCCGTCCATAACCCGAGTACACTTGGCCTCACTCATTCTCCCCCGCTGGAGGCTCTGTGCTTCGACACATGTGTGCCGTGCTGTTGGCGCTTCTCGTCCTGCCGCTGGCTTCTCACGCGGCTCCGCTGCTTCTGCTGCAGCCCTCCCTCAGCAAAGATCAAATCGCCTTCCGCCACGCCGACGATATCTGGGTGGTCGCGCGCACCGGCGGCGAAGCCGATCGCCTCACTTCCACCGCGTCTGTTGTTGAAGGCCCCTACTTTTCGCCCGATGGATCGACCCTAGCCTACTCCGCTCGCATTCGCGGCAACGTGGACGTCTACACCATTCCGGCGAACGGCGGCGTCCCCCATCGCCTCACGTATCATCCCGGCGACGATGTCGTCGTCGGCTGGTCGCCCGATGGCAAAGACATTCTCTTCCTCACCGGACGCGCTGCCTGGAACGACTTCTCCCAACTCTTCCGCATCCACGCCGACGGATCAGGGCTACCGGTCGCATTTCCCCTGCCCTCCGCCGACAGCGGCTCCCTTTCGCCTGACGGCAAAGAGATCGCCTACACCCCCTTCAATCAATGGGAGGTGGCGTGGAAGCGCTACCACGGCGGCCAGACCGAGCCCATCTGGCTGGTCAATCTCGCCACACTCGATCTCACCAAAGTCCCGCGCGATAACTCCAACGACAAAAATCCGCTCTGGGTCGGCGACAAAGTCTATTTCCTCTCTGACCGCAACGGCCCCGTGACGTTGTTCAGCTACGAAACAAAGTCGAAGCAGGTGGAGCAGTTGGTCGAGAACAAGAGTTTCGATCTGAAGTCGGCGAGCGCCGGACCCGGAGGCATCGTCTACGAACAATTCGGCAGCATCCACCTTTACGACCCCGCAACCCACTCCCAGCATCCCGTTGAGATCACGCTGCATGGCGATCTGCCCGCGCTCGAACCGGCGCTCACACTGATCGATCCGCACACCATCCTCAACGCGGCCATTTCGCCCACCGGCCAACGAGCCGTCTTTGAAGCGCATGGCGACATCTTCACCGTGCCGGCGGAGAAGGGTGACGCTCGCAATCTCACCGACACCTCCAACGCGGCGGAGCGCGATCCGGCGTGGTCTCCGGATGGGAAATCCATCGCTTATTTCAGTGATGCCTCCGGCGAGTATCAGCTGCTCATCCGCGATCAGGACGGCATCGCCAGGCCGAAGCCGATCGATCTTGGTCCTTCGCCGTCGTTCTTCTATTCGCCCGTCTGGTCGCCGGATTCGAAGCGCATCCTGTACTCCGACAAAAAGCTCAACCTCCGGTACATCGATGTCGACAATCCGCACCCCGTCAAAGTCGACACGCAAGACTACGAAGGCTTCGGCTTTTCCGGCAGTTCGGTGTGGTCGCCCGACAGCAAATGGATTGGCTATCTCAAAGAACTGCACAACCACATGAAAGCGGTGTTCCTCTATTCGCTGGATACCGGTAAGTCGACGCAGGTGACCGACGGCATGAGTGACGTTGGGACGCTGGCGTGGGACCGCAACGGCAAGTATCTCTACTTCACTGCCAGCACCAACGTCGGCCCCTCGGTTGCCGGCTTCGATCTTTCCAGCCTCGATCGCGCCGTCAGCAGCAACGCTTACATCGTCGTGCTCGCCAAAGATCTGCCTTCGCCACTGCCTCCGCAGAGCGATGACGAGAAGGCGAAGGACGAGAGCAAGCCCTCCGATGAAACGAAGAAGACCGGCGATCAGGCCGCCGAGAAGAAAGAGGACACAGCCGGCAAGGAGAAAAAAGAAGAGAAGAAACCGCCCGTCGTTAAGGTTGACTTCGACGGCATCGATCAGCGCATCCTCGCTCTGCCCATTCCGGCCCGCAATTACGTTGACCTGCAGGCGGCCAAAGAGGGCGTCATCTACCTGGCCGAGGGTGGACCCGTGGCGAACCCCTCGTACGAGGGTGGACGCGGCATTCACGCCCTGTATCGTTTCTCGCTCGAAAAGCGCGAGGCGCCCGAAGTTCTCACCGGCATCGATGGGTTCACAATCTCAGCGAATGGCGAAAAGATGCTGTACAAGAAGGGCAATGCATGGCTCATCGCATCCGCGGACGAGGTAAAGACGAGCCCCGGCAAACCCCTGAACCTCGGCAATCTCCAGGCCAATATCGATCCGCGCGCTGAGTATCGCCAGATGTACAACGAAACCTGGCGCATCGAGCGTGACTTCTTTTACGACCCGAACCACCACGGCCTCGACCTCGCCAAAGCGGAGAAGCGATACGAGCCCTACCTCGCCGGCATCGGCTCCCGCGATGAGCTGAATTATCTCTTCGAAGAGATGCTCGGCGAACTCACCATCGGCCACATGTTCATCCGGGGACCGCGCATGCCCGACCACTCACCAAAGACTGGCCTGCTCGGCGCCGATTACACTGTCGATCACGATCGCTACAAGTTCGCGCACATCTATAACGGCGAAAACTGGAACCCGGCACTGCATGCGCCGCTCACCCAGCCGGGCGTGAATGTGAAGGAAGGCGAGTATCTGCTGGCTGTCAACGGCCGGGAGTTGCACGCCACCGAAAACATCTACAGCTTCTTTGAAGGAATGGCTGGCCAGCAGGTAGTGCTGCGCGTTGGACCCAATGCCGATGGAAGCGGAGCGCGCGATGTAACCGCGGTTGCCGTCGACTCCGAACACGGCCTGCGCAATCTCGCCTTGATCGAAAGCAATCGTCGCAAGGTGGATGAGATGACGCACGGCGAAGTGGCCTACGTGTACATCCCCAACACCGCGGGTGCCGGATTCACCAACTTCAATCGCTACTTCTTTGCTCAGGTCGATAAGAAAGGCGTGATCATCGATGAGCGCTACAACGAGGGCGGACAGATTGCCGACTACGTGATCGACACCCTGCGCCGCGTTCCCATGGCGCGCTACGAAACACGCGAAGGCGAAGATGTGACCGATCCGGAAGGGGCGATCTTCGGACCGAAGACCATGATCATCAACCAGTCGGCGGGCTCCGGCGGCGACCTGATGCCCTGGTATTTCCGCAAAGCCGGGCTCGGGCCGCTGATCGGCGTGCGCACCTGGGGTGGACTCGTCGGCATCGGCGGCTATCCGGTTCTGCTCGACGGCGGCACGGTCACCGCGCCGCGCACCGCTCTCTATGGCCTGCACGGACAATTCGAAGTGGAGAACCACGGCATCCCGCCTGACATTGAGGTCGAGTATCTGCCGAAGGAAGTCCAGGCCGGCCACGATCCGCAACTGGAGCGCGCCGTGCAGTACGAGATGGAGCAGCTGAAAGAGCACCCGCTGCCCACCTATCCGAAACCTCCGTACCCGAACTACCACGAGCACGACGGGCTCGGCATCCACTAACCCATCCCGCTCAGCGGAACCCCGGGCCGGAGCTTCTGCTCCGGCCCGGTTTTGCGTATCAGCCCTGCGGATTACCATGGTGGGCATGCCTTGCCGTGTTGCGCTCTGCCTCGCCTTCTCCGCTGCCCTTGCCTCATCCGCGTACGCACAGCAAACAACGCTGCTCGTCGACGTCGATCATCGTCCACAGATCAGTCTCGACGGACCGTGGCACTTTATCGCCGATCCGTATCGCGAGGGCTGGGGATCGAACCCCGTACACGCCAGCCTGAACGGCTACGCGAAGAATGCGCACTATGCTCCTGGCGGGCCACTCGTGCAATACGATTTCGCGAAGTCGCCCACCCTCAACGTCCCCGGCGACTGGAACTCGCAGAAGGACTCGCTCCTCTATTACGAAGGCCTGCTCTGGTATCAACGCGACTTTACATATCATCCAAAGCCGCATACCCGCGTCTTCATGCACTTCGGCGCGGCCAGTTACGCAGCCTCTGTCTTCGTCAACGACCAGCATGTCTGCGATCACACAGGCGGATTCACTCCCTTCGACTGCGACATTACCGGAATCGTGAAGGATGGGGACAACTTCGTCGTTGTAGCCGTGGATGACACGCGAACCGTCGATCGCGTCCCAACGCTGCGCAAGGACTGGTGGAACTACGGCGGCCTCACGAGGCCGGTTTCTCTCGTCGAGGTTCCCGACACCTACATCGACGACGAGTCGCTGCAGCTCCAGCGCGGCACGCAAGATCAGATCGATGGCTACGTGCATGTCGTGGGAGCCGGCGCCGGCACGCATGTCTCACTGGATATTCCCAGCCTGCACATTGAAAAAGATGCAGTCACGGATACAAATGGTCGTGCGGAATTCTCGTTCGCCGCGCCCGGTCTCGAGCTTTGGTCCCCTGAACATCCGCACCTCTACGAAGTCTCCTTCCACGCCGGGCCCGACGCACTGAAAGACGACATCGGCTTCCGCACCGTCGAAGTGCGCGGCGATCAGATTCTGCTGAACGGCAAACCCATCTTTCTGCGCGGCATCAGCTATCACGATGAAGCGCCCTTCCGTTCGGGCCGCTCATGGTCAGACAAAGATGCGGAGACGCTGCTGGGCTGGGCGCAGGAGCTGCACTGCAACTTCGTGCGCATGGCGCACTACCCTCACACCGAAAACGAATATCGCCTCGCCGACAAGCTCGGCATCCTGGTCTGGTCGGAGATACCGGTTTACTGGAGCATCGACTGGACCAATCCGTCCACCCTCGACTCTGCGAAGCATCAGCTGTGGGAGATGATTCGCCGCGATCACAATCATGCATCGGTGATCCTGTGGTCCATGTCGAACGAGACACCGGAGAGCCCGGAGCGCAACGCGTTTATCCATCAGCTCGCCGTCGAGGCGCGGAAAGAAGACCCGACGCGGCTCATCACCTCGGCGATCGTCACGCATTTCAACGGAACCACCGCGATTCTCGACGATCCGCTCGGGCAGGACCTCGACGTCCTCGGCTACAACGAATATCTCGGTTGGTATCAGGGCACACCTGCGACCATTCCCGACTACACCTGGCAGAATCCGATGGGCAAACCGGTCATCATGAGCGAATTCGGCGCCGGCGCCCAGGCTGGCCTCCATGGTCCCGACACCGAGAAGTTCACCGAGGAGTACCAGAACAATGTGTATCGACAGCAGTTCCAAATGCTCGACAAGATCCCGTTCCTGCGCGGCATGGCGCCCTGGGCCCTCATGGATTTTCGCTCCCCCATGCGCCAGCTTCCCGGCATCCAGGACGATTACAACCGCAAAGGCCTCGTCTCCGACAAAGGTGAAAAGAAAAAGGCCTTCTTCACGCTGCAGCATGACTACACGCTGCTGCTGAACCACCCGCTCGTCAGCGACTCGCGTTAGGAAACTCTGATGAAGCTGCTGTTTTGAAGGGGCACGGCTTCAGCCGTGCCGAAAAAACCTTGAAATATCGCGGGCTTCAGCCCCTGAGCGATGTTCTGCCTGCTTGATCGGAGGTTCCTTAAGTTATGAGCCTCTTCCCCTACGCGCCGATGCGCCCCAGCCCAATTCCCACGACATACGTCGCGATGCCCTCCACCGCTCCCACCAGCGTCATCTCCATCCCGCTGGCCCACCAGCTGCGCACCGTGATGAGCGACTTCGCCGCCCCCACCGCAAAATGGGCAAGCAGCGAAATAATGGCTGAGGCGATCACCGCCGGATAGCCGGTCATGAAAAAGAACGGCACGATGGGGATGAACGCGCCGACCGCCGTCGACAGCGCGCCCGACCACGCCGAAACCAGCGGCTGGCTCAAGCCCTCTTCGGTCATGTTGAGGCGTTCGGCGGCAAGGGCACGCGTAAATTGCTCCGGCGACTCGGCGAGGTGCTCCACCACGTGATCCGCATCGTCGCGCGGAATGCCTTTCACCTGGTAGTAGAGCGACAACAGCTCGCGAGCTTCCGGACCGTTCATCTCGATCGCGTCGCGTTCGCGCTTCAGCTCGGCCTCATAAATCTCGCGCTCGCTCTTCGCGGCAAGATAGGCGCCCGAACCCATCGATAGCGCACTGGCGATCATCCCCGCCAGCCCCGACAGCAGCACCCACTTGCTGTTGCCCAGCGTGGCGCCCGATACGCCGGAGACGATCCCGAAGATCGCTCCCAGGCCATCGTTCACGCCGTAAATCGCGTCGCCGATCCAGCCTGCCGTTTGTCGGCTCGAGCGATTGCGCCGCGTCAGCAACTCGTCCAGCTCCTGCCGTGCCATTTCGGACGTCACCGCCATCTTCGGATAACGATGCCGCACCAGTTCGGTCAGCTCGCGATAATGCTCCTGCTCCTCCGCGATCACCTGATTCAGAATCCCGACGCTTGGCGCATCGCCCAGATCCTTCAACTGTTGACCGTAGCGCGCAATGTCCCGGCTCTCCTCGATCTCCAGCCGCCGCAGCGCCATCTGCGGTCCGCCCAGCCGGTTCACCAGCGTATCCGCCTCGCCCGTGTCCTTGCCTTCGTAGATCGGCAGCTCCGCGCCCAGTTCCCGAATCCGCTTCGCCCACAGAGCGGCATGATGCGCTTCCTGTTCGGCCATATGCCGCAGGACCTTCTTGCGTACCGGATCGTCGTCGCGTTCCGACAGCGTGTTATAGGTGTGGTAGCCGCGCATCTCTGCCTGCCAGTTTTCGCTCAGCGCGTCCAGCACCCTCTGCTCTTTCTGCGACAAACTCTGCGGCATGCTTCGTCAGCTCCCAATCTGATAACTGAAGCCAAATCGTCCAATCTGGATAGTGGCTCGATCGGCGGGCGGCCAAATGCGAAACGATTCTACACGGGTACTGCCGGTCAGCAGAGTCGCCGGCACGCTGCCTTCCGCCCGCCCCGTGGCCGCTTCATAGAAGTGAATCATCAGCTCGTTATTCTCCGTGTGCTCGTAGCCGATTACGTACTCGCCGGGGGCCAGCCGCAAATTGGCTCCGATGCGCAGCGGAACCTGGGTGAGAAAAAAGTGGGAGTACTTGCCTTCCGCGGAATATCCGGCGGTGATCAGCACCACCCCCGCGATGTATTTGCCGTGCCCGTTGGTGATGCCCGACGCCGAGCGCATCTCGGTCTCGATCCGCTCCTTCACCACGGGAGCGCGCGCGGGAATCACCGAACGCAATTCCGCGTCCGTGGCCATGCGCCACTCCGAGGCGCGCGTTTCCTGCGCCGATACGACGCACGTCATCATCACCAGCAGCGCTGCGAAAACTGCGAACCTCACTCGAACTCGACTCAATGCATCAGCTCCAATCCAGCTACTCGCTCCGGGCTCCCGGCTCCTGTCTCTCAATCAAGATGCACGATGCCGCGTTGCAGAGCCGTGGTTGCCGCCTGGGTACGATCTTCGACGCCCAGCTTGCTCAGCAGGCTGTTCACGTGCGTCTTGACCGTTGCTTCTGAGATGAATAAAGCGTTCCCGATATCTCGGTTGCTCTTGCCCGCCACGATCAAATGGAGCACCTCCAGTTCACGCGGCGTCAATGTGGCCCCACCCATCCGCTCCGCCAGTTTTTCCGCGACCCGCGAAGGAATACGCGACTTGCCGGCGTGAACGACCTTGATCGCTTCGGTCAGCTCGTTCAGATCCATGCCTTTCAGCAGATATCCCTTCGCACCGGCCTGCATGGCACGATAAATGTCTTCGTCGCCGTCAAAGGTGGTCAGCACAATGATCCGTGCGCCGGAAAACTCCTGGCGAATGCGCGCGATCGCTGCGACGCCGTTCATCTTCGGCAGGCGCAGGTCCATCAGAGTCACATCCGGTTGGTGTTTGCGGAACAATTCCACAGCCTGCTCACCGTCGGAAGCCTCCGCGACCACGGAGAATCCGGGCACCGTCTTCAACAGCGCAGCCAGTCCCTGACGCACGATATGGTGATCGTCGACGAGCAGAATCCGAATCGTATCCGTCATAAGTTACGTTTGCTTCTCCGTTTCACCTATCCGTGCTCCGCTCGCTGCCAGCGCCACGCGGACCGCGGTGCCCTTGCCGGGACTGCTCTCTACCGTCAGCGTCGCCCCGATCGCCTCCGCGCGCTCGCGCATGCCCGTCAGGCCGTAGTGCCCGCTCGACCCATCCGGCGGAACTCCCGCAAATCCGCGCCCGTCGTCGCGAATCTCCATCCCGAACATACTCCCCTCAAACTCCAGCCGCACCGCAATGTTCTCCGCATCGCCGTGCCGCACCGCATTCGCTACCGCCTCCCGCGCAATGCGCGTCAGCTCGCGTTCCACATCTTCATCCTGCGGATGATTCGTGCCCGTCACATGCATCTGTACTCGCGCCCGCGCATGCGCCCGCCCCGTCACCTCTTCCGCCACCTTCAGAATCCGCGCCGCCAGATCCTCCCCTTCTCCTCCCTGCGAGCGCAGCTCCCAGATCGAAGTCCGCGCATCCTCCAGGCTGCTCCGCACCAGCGCCTGAGCCCGCTCCAGCTGTTCTCGCGCCGCCTCCGCCGAGCTCTTCATCAACTGCGCCACCAGCTCCAGATGCACAGAAACCGCCACGAACCCCTGAGCCAGCGTATCGTGAATCTCCCGCGCAATGCGCGTACGCTCGCCCAGAACCGCCTGGAACTCCCGCTCCACGCGCAGCAGCCGTCGCCGCCACGCCGCATAACCAAGCGCCGCAATCGCCATCAGCACCAGCAGCCGAAACCACACCGTCTGATAAACGTGCGGCTCCACCATCAGATTCGTCGTCGCCGCGGCCTGGCTCCACACCCCATCGTTATTCCTCGCGATGACACGAAACGTGTAGCTCCCATGCGGCAGGTTGGTGTAATACGCGACGCGGCGGGTCCCGGCGTCCACCCAGTCGCGATCGAATCCCTCGAGCTGGTACCGGTACTCGACCTTCTGCGGGGCAACAAAGCTCAGGCCCGCGTAGTCGAACTCGTAATGGCTGTGCCCCGGCGGCACGGTCAGATCCGGGGAGGAGGTCTGCGGCACATCGTCCACGCTCACCTGTTCCACCACAACCCCCGGCGGAACGCGATTCATCGGCATGTGCTCGGGGTCCACGCGCGCAATTCCTTTCAGCGTCGCAAACCATAAACTGCCGTCGCTCAGCCGCAGTGCCGCGGGATGTCCGCCGCTCGAGCACTCGCTGATGCGCATGCCGTCGGCCACGCCTAAGCGCATCACGTCCGCCGGTGCTCCTCCCTCCGCCATACGGTTCAGGTCGAGACGATTGACGCGATAGACGCCGGTGTTTGAACTGATCCAGAGATAGCCGCTGCCGTCTTCCAGAATCCCGATCACCCGCACCGGCAACTGCTCGGAGTGGATCGCTGTGATCCGCCCGTTGCGCCATCGGTTCAGGCCGCCGTCATTCGTGCCAATCCACAGCGTTCCATCGCGATCTTCGTGGAGCGCTGTGACGACGTTGCTGGAGAGCCCGTCCCTGGTGGTCAGATTCGTGAACTTGCCATCGCGATAGCGGCTCAACCCGCCCAGCGTCCCGATCCACAACGATCCGTCGCGATCCGCAGTCATCGCCCCAATCAGGTCGCTCCCCAGTCCATCCAGCGCCGTCCAGGTCGTGAAGCTTCCGCTTTGATAGCGCGACAGCCCATGCCTCGTACCGATCCACAATTCGCCGCGACTCCCCACATACAGGGAGCGAACAAAGTCATCCGCCAGACCGTCAGCCGTGGTGAATACCCGTGCCACGTCCCCCTCGCGGAGCAGGTCCAGCCCGTCCGGCGTACCCGCCCAGACATCGCCGTTCGCCGCCGCAGCCACCGTCAGCACCACATTGCTGCTCAGGCCCTGCTCGGTCGTGATCGCGCGAAATCTCCCGTCGCGAAACACGTTCAAACCGCCGCCCTTCGTGCCCACGCCCACATGCCCGTTCGGCGCCTGTGCCAGCGACAAAATATATTCGTCGGTCAGCCCCTCCGCCGCGGTGAGCGTCGAAAATTTCCGGTCGCGGAGAACGGCCAGCCCGCCCGACTCGGTGCCCAGCCACAAGTCGCCCTCGCGATCTTCGGCAGCGCTCAGAAAAACATCTCCGCCGCGCAGCAACTCCGCCGACCCCAGCCGATCCGGTGCGATCCGCACTAATCCATGCTCGGTCCCGGCCCACAACATGCCCTCGCGATCGACGTGCAGGAAATCCACGCGGCCCATCGCGCCAACGCTCGTGACCTGATTCGCAACGATGTACAGCCCCCCGTCGGTCCCCACCCACATGCGTCCGTAGCTGTCCCGCACGATGGCGTGCACCGCCCCGGCTCCGGCAGGTATCGCGACGTGGTGGCATTCGCCATCTTCCGCGCACATCTCCAGGGCGGACCGCATCCCCGCCCAGCCGCGGCCCGCCGCATCGGTGGCCAGAGCCACCACTTCTCCCGCATCCCCCACGGGAACGAAACCGCCCTGACCATTGGCCCGCATGAGCCCTTCGGCCGTGCCGAGCCACAGGGAACCGTCAGGACCTTCGGCCATATGGCTGTCCTCGGTCAGCGCCTGGTCCAGGGCCACGCGGTCCACCTGCGCGCCCGCTACACGAAACAACCCCGCGGCGGTCAGCACCCAGACCGTTCCGCGGCTGTCCTCGAAGGTGCGCCAAACCTGTGTCGATGGAATCCCCTGGGCCGGTCCGAACGGCTCCACCTTGCCAGCGCGCATCCGCGCCAGCCCACCGGAAGTGCTGATCCACAGGTTCCCCTCGCGATCTTCCGTCAGATCGTCGATCAGGTCGCTCGGCAGCCCCGGGGTCCCCATCGCCCTGCCGTCGACGCGAATGGGGTGGAGCCCCGCCGGGTTTGCCCGCGTATAGGTTTTGAAGTCGACGCCGTCGAAGCGGACCAATCCACTTTCCGTGGCAACCCACAGAAACCCGCCGCGTCCCTGGACAATGGCGTGGACGGTGTTTTGCGGCAGCCCGGTGTCGGTCTGCCACGACTGGTAACCGTACTGCGCCAGAGCCGTATGCGGATCGAGCGCGCGCGCCGGCATTCCTGCCAGCGCCATCGACATGGCACCAAACATGGCGGCAGCCCGCAGCGTGGACATAACCGGAAGCACTACAAAAATGCTACATGGCCGCGATGCAGGCGGTTGATTTTTCTTGTGCCGCCGCGATTCGGAGTCAGTGGCCGTTCGGATCAGTGGCTGTTGCGTGCCGCTCGGCCCACGACCTTCTTCACGCGGACTTTTTCGGCGGCCGCCGGCCCGATCGTGAAACTCCCCGCCGCCGTCTCGATGGCTACCGTCTGGTCGTAATTGCGTTGCAGCACCCGCACCGATCCGCCCGGTTCAATCCCGGCCCTCTGCAGAAACTGCAGCAGCTTTTCATCCCGCTCGTACAGGCTCGTCACCGTGTAGTCCGCCTCTTCGGCTACTTCCGCCAGCGGCCGAACCCCGTGCCGCTTGCGGGTCGCATCGCTCTCCGGCAGCACGGAATTGCCGTGCGGGCAGGTCCCCTTTTCCCCCAGCTTCTTCATCAGCAGCGCTTCAAACGCCGGCGACACCGCGTGCTCCAGCCGCTCCGCTTCGTCATGGACCTCGTACCACGGCATGCCGAACATCTCCGACAGCATACGTTCGATCAGGTGATGGCGCAGGGCGGTGCGATAGGCGGTCTCGTGTCCTTTGGGGGTGAGCCGCACCACGCCATCGGCGCGCACCTCCACGTACCCATCGCGTCTGAGCCGCCGCAGCGCCATCGAAACCGCCGGCGGCGACACAGCCAGCCAGTGCGCCAGAGTCGCCGAGATCACGGTCTGCCCCTCGCTCTCGGCTTCGAGAATCGCCTTGAGGTAGTCCTCTTTCGATACGCTGATGGCCGTCTTCAATGGAGGTTCCCGGTTCTTAGCTTACAAGGGCAGAACTGAATAGACCTTCCGTCGTCCTTTTAGATCGGGCTCGTCTCGATACTGGAAATGAACTGAATCCCGGGCACGATCTGCTTTGTGAGCTGCCGGTCCCCGGTCAGGAATAGATCGATACCCTTCGTGGCAGCGCACGCCAAATGAATGGAATCCGCAGTGGCCAGCTTCTGCACCCCCCTCAGCGAGGCGAAAGTTTCAACCGCCCCACCGTCAAAGGGCACCAGCTGAACCTTCATTGCCGAGAAATTCTCCCGTATCTCTGTCGCCTTTTGCGGAGCCCCCTGAACACCTGCGAGCACCTCTGCCATACCCAGAAAACTCGTGAAAAGGGAATCTCCGCGAGCCTGCATCCGGTCGTAGATCGCTTCCACGCGTGAGGCAAATTGTTTGTTGTCTTCCAGCAGGTAGATGAACAGCATCGTGTCCCAGTAGACCCTGCTCATCGCCGGTCCTTTTCAGGATCGGTTCGCAACCACCTCAGGAAGGCTTCTCCGCCCCCATATGCTGCCATCTCATCTTTGAGCAAACCACGCAATCTGGTGATCGGAGACTTCGACGAACGCGCGGTTTCGGGATAGACAGATGCTATTCCTGTTCCCAGCTTCTCAACCTCACTCAAAAACCGATAATGGAAAACAACAGTCGGGCTCGTTTGGGAGGGAGGTCCTTCTACCTTTTCGATCTCCAGGCCAAGCGGCTCCAGAAATTTTCTCGGCGAGCGGAGTGCGCTGCAAACCTGCGGAACATTCTGCCGCGGAAGCCCTTCTCGCTCCACCATTGTGTTCAGCACATCACGGACGCGGATCGCAAACTTCCTTCGTCCCTCGCGCCTCGCGGGAACTACATACTGGTGCTCAGCGAGCGCCCTGATCTTGTTGCTGTAGTCGGCATGCATGACACATCTCCAGATTAAAATATAGTTTATGTCTGATTATTCTGTCTTGTCAAGACAGATTAGACATAATGTATAAACCTCATGCCTTCAATTGGATCTCGTTCATCAATGCTCCCGGTACAATAACCAGAGCCATTTCCCTCTTGAAGGATTCCGTGTCGAACCCCACTTCTTTGAGCCGTAAGCGTGTCCTCTCCGGCATGCGCCCTACCGGCAAACTCCACCTCGGCAACTACATGGGCGCCCTGCACAACTGGGTACGCCTCCAGGACGAGTACGAGTGCTACTTCTTCATCGCCGACTGGCATGCGCTCACCACCGACTACGCCGATCCTTCGCAAATTGCAGCCAACAGGCGCGAGGTCATCCTCGACTATCTCGCCGCCGGCCTCGATCCGAACAAGGGGTCTGTCCTGTTCGTCCAGAGTGACGTCAAGCAGCATGCCGAACTGCATCTGCTTCTGTCGATGATCACTTCCGTCGGCTGGCTCGAGCGCGTCCCAACCTACAAGGAACAGCAGGAAAATATTCGCGACAAGGACCTGAGCACCTACGGATTTCTCGGCTATCCGCTCCTCCAGGCCGCCGACATCCTGATCTACCAGCCTGCGTTCGTCCCCGTCGGCCAGGACCAGGTCGCGCACGTCGAGCTCACCCGTGAGGTCGCGCGCCGCTTCAACCAGTTCTACAAAAGCTCCGACGGCACTGACATTCTCCCCGAGCCCCAGGCACTCCTCACCCCATCCCCCAAGCTCCCCGGCACCGACGGTCGCAAGATGTCCAAGAGCTACGGCAACACCATCCTGCTCTCGGACCCCGAGCCCGAGATTCGCGCCAAGCTCAAACCCATGGTCACCGATCCGGCCCGCGTCCGACGCAAGGATCCCGGCAATCCCGACAAGTGCCCCGTCGGCGATCTCCACAAGATCTTCTCCAGCCAGGAGACCCTCTTGAAGGTCTACGAGGGCTGCACGACGGCCGGCATCGGCTGCATCGAATGTAAGAGCTGGGTGGCGGACGCGATCGTTTCGACGCTCGCACCCATCCAGGAGCGCCGCGTGCACTTCGAACAGAATCCCGCGCTCGTCACCGACATCCTCGCAGAGGGCGCGCGCCGTGCCACCGCCCGCGCCGAGCAAACCATGCAGGAAGTGCGCTCGGCCATGGGCCTGAGTTCCCCCCCGCCAGGAATTTCCCCCGCATGACCGATCCGCATCCCTCTCCCGACCCGAACGCGCCCGAGCTCCGCGCCGATGCCCCAGTCCAGGACCCGAAGCGCGAAGCGCCGCCCGCCGACCGCGAAGGTCCTTACGAGAAGACCAAAGCCGACCTCCGCAAAGAAGAAGAATCCGCCTTCCCCTTCTCCGTCATCGTCGGCCAGGTCTACGAAGGCCCCTACGATCTCCTGCTTGACCTCGTCCGCAGGCAGAACATCGACATCTACGACATCCCGATGGCGAAGATCACGAAACAATTCCTCGCCTACGTGGAGCACCTCAAGGTTTCGGACGTCGACACCGCCGGCGAATTCATCTACATGTCGGCGCTGCTCATCCACATCAAGAGCAAAATGCTGCTGCCGCGTGATCCCCTCGAAGCCGCGGAGGGCACGGCGGATGATCCGCGCCAGGAACTGGTCGAACGCCTGCTCGAGCACGAGCGCTTCCGCAACGCCGCGCAGATGCTGCAGCAGAAGCACCAGCTGGAAGAGGCAACCTGGACCAATCCCGGCATGCGCGAATTCCGCGACGTCGCCAACGCCGATCAGGAGATCGCTGCGGATACCCTCGATCTCGTCCGCGTCTTCCGCGAGATTCTGGAGCGCGCGAAGAACCGCCCCGTCCTCGACGTCCAGGAAGACGCCATCACCGTCCGCCAGATGATCGACTTCGTCCGCCGCCGGCTCATGATGGAAGACCGCCCCGTCGGCCTCTCGAAGCTGCTGTCGAACACCCGCTCGGTCAACGCCATCGTGGCCATGTTCCTGGCTCTCCTCGAGTTAGTGCGGCTCCAGGCCATCCTGCTCCGTCAGGATCGTGGCTTTGGCGAGATTTACGTGAAAAAGCACGAGCAGTTCGAGCAGGTCATCAACGAGCGGCTCAGCACACAGGGCGACTGGAGCTAGACCTCAGAGCGCGGGAGAGTCTGAATCCAGGCGGGCAGAGAGCGAACCCTTTGTTTTCATAAGTTTCGGCACTCGCACTCCGGTAATAAACCTTGGTACCGTGGCTTGTGTTTCCCCAGCCCCGTACACTGGTGCCGGCAACCTATATGGCTGCAGGGGCAAGGCTCTCCATCCCGGAACCGCTTCCCGTTCTCGTCACTCCTGAGACTGTTCCCCATTCCCATTCCACCTTCGATCGAAAACTAAACGCCTCGCCCGACCGCTTCGGGATCATCCTCTTTGCCGCGGCTCTCGTCGCCGGCCTCATCTACGCCGGTTCCCAGATCGCCCGCGACCTCTCCGGAGTCCATCTCCTCTCCGTCTGGCCTTATCTTCTCCTCAGCCTCGCGCTCCTCATCGCCCTTGGGTTTGAATTCGTCAACGGCTTCCACGACACCGCCAACGCCGTGGCCACCGTGATCTACACCAACTCCCTCCAGCCCAACGTCGCCGTCGTCTGGTCCGGCATCTGGAACCTCATCGGCGTCCTCACCTCCTCCGGCGCGGTCGCCTTCACCATCCTCTCCCTGCTTCCCGTCGAACTCATCCTCCAGGTCGGTCGAGGTCCCGGCTTTGCCATGGTTTTCTCGCTGCTCATCGCGGCGGTCCTCTGGAACCTGAGCACCTGGTGGTTCGGCCTCCCCGCCTCCTCCTCCCACACCCTCATCGGGTCCATCATCGGCGTGGGCATCGCCAACCAGCTCATGAGCTCCCATACCGGCACCAGCGGTGTCGACTGGGAGCAGGCCTCCAACGTCTTCAAAGTCCTCCTCATCTCCCCGGTCATCGGCTTCGGTTGCGCGGGCCTATTTTTGCTCGTCCTTAAACTCTTCGTCAAAAACAAGGCCCTCTACGAATCTCCGAAGAACGCCGAGCCCCCGCCACTCTGGATTCGCGCCCTCCTCATCCTCACCTGCACCGGCGTCAGCTTCGGGCACGGCTCCAATGACGGTCAGAAGGGCATGGGCCTCATCATGCTCATCCTCATCGGCACCGTGCCCACCGCCTATGCCCTCAACCATGCCGTCGGCTATAGCCAGGTCCAAACCTTCGCCGCCGTCTCCCGTCACGCGGAAGAGGTCTTCGACCGGCACGTCTCGCTCGCAACGCCAGCGCCCGCCGACCCCCGCGCCGTCCTCACCGGCTACATCCGCACCCGGCAATTTGCGCCCGATACCCTGCCCGCCATCCGCCAAATGGTCGACCAGATCTCCACAGAAGTCGTGCTCTACAAATCGCTGAACAAACTCCCCGCAGGCCAGCAGGAAAATGTCCGCAACGAGATGTACATCGTCAGCGAATCCCTCCGGCTCTTGGCTAAGAACGCCGGCAAGAACGGAACCCCGGTCTTTTCCCCCGCTGAAGGCCGCGACCTCGGCGCTTATAAAAAGCAGCTCGACAACGCGACCAAATTCATTCCCACCTGGGTCAAGGTGGTCGTCGCCCTCGCCCTTAGCCTCGGCACCATGGTCGGCTGGAAGCGCATCGTCGTCACCGTCGGCGAAAAAATCGGCAAACAGCATCTCACCTACGCCCAGGGCGCAGCCGCTCAGATCGTCGCTGCCGTCACCATCGTCGGTGCCGATCAGTTCCACATGCCGGTTTCCACCACCCACATCCTCTCTTCGGGAGTCGCGGGCAGCATGGCAGCTAACGGCAGCGGCCTGCAGCTCGCGACCATTCGCAACATCGCCCTCGCCTGGATCTTCACCTTGCCCGCCGCCGCTGCCCTCTCCGGCGCCCTCTTCTGCCTCCTCCGCCAGTTCATGTGATCCACAGCTTGCTCCGACCAGACAGCGGCGCTTTCGGTACTATCGAGAAAGCGCCGTTTTCTTTCTGCGCGAACCAGGCCGGAGTGCGGAGTGCGAGTTTTGTTTTGAAGGGCTCGGCTTCAGCCGTGCCGTAACCGGCCGAAAAAAAGCGGGGCTTGAGCCCCTGAGGAAGGTTTTCCTTCGTCCCCATCCATCGATGAGTCTTAAAGCCCGCATTGAAGCCGTCATCTACGCCGCCGAAGAGCCTGTAACTCTGACGCAGCTCGCCTCTCTCTTCCGCGACGAAGCCCTCGCTTCGCGCGCGGCTCGCGCCACCGCCGAAGCGAGCTCGGAAAAGGACGCCGAGGCCACTCTTGCCTCCGAACCAGCACTTGCGTCAGAGATCGTAGACGAGGCGCTCTCCGAGGCGGCCGAACCCGAAGAGACTGCCCCAGCCGCAAACGCAGAATCGCCCTCGGCGGAAGCCCTTGCGGCCGACGCAGAAAAGAAAGCCGCACGCCAGCGCGATCGTGAAGTCCGCGACGAACTCCGCCGCCTGGTCGACGAACTCATCGCCGACTACAGCGCCCAGGACAGCGGCCTCGAGATTCGCGAAGTCGCCGGCGGCTACCGCTTCGGCACCCGTCCCGAATATCACGACGCCGTCCGCGCCTTCATCAAGACCCTCAAGCCGCCCTTCAAGCTCTCCATGCAGGCTCTGGAAACCCTGGCGGTCATCGCATACAAACAGCCCATCACCGCGCCCGAGATCGGCGAAATTCGCGGCGTCGATTCCGGCGGCGTCCTCGGCTCGCTCGTCGCGCGCAAGCTCATCACCACCGCCGGACGCAAGCAGGTCGTCGGCCGCCCCATCCTCTACAAGACAACGAAGGAATTCCTCGTTCGCTTCGGCCTCAAAGACGTCAACGAGCTGCCCTCGCTCGAAGAATTCGAGAAAATGGCCAGCGAGCTCGCTGAAACCGAAGCTGAAGGAGCCATCGCTCCCGGCGAAGAAGAACTGCCCTTCGCCCAAAACGAAATTGCCGAGATCGAAGAAAATGCTGCCGAGCAGACCGAAGGCGATACGCCATCCGAGCAGGCAGAAGGCAATACGCCGGCAGAAACCGAACCTGCGCCCACGTCGGAAACCGGCGCCGCCGAGCAGACCGAAAAGGCGCATTCATGAAGAAGCCAGGCGGCGACACAGCGGCCGCCCGCGCCGACGGCACTACAGGAGTTCAGGAGCGCCTGCAGAAAATCATCGCCAGCGCCGGCATCGCCTCGCGCCGCAAAGCCGAGGAGCTGATCCTCGCCGGCCGCGTCCAGCTCAACGGCCAGACCGTCACCGAGCTCGGCACCAAAGCCGACCCCGCCCGTGACCACATCCGCGTCGACGGCAAGCTCCTCCAGGGTCCGGAGCGGCCCCGCTACGTAGTCCTCAACAAGCCGAAGGGTTACATCACCACGGCCAGCGACCCCGAACACCGCCCCACCGTCATCGATCTGGTGAAGGGCGGCGAACGCCTCTTTCCCGTCGGCCGCCTCGACTACACCAGCGAAGGCCTGCTCCTGATGACCAACGACGGCGAGCTGGCCAACGCCCTCACCCGCGCCGCGGCCCGCGTCGAGAAGACATACCTCGTCAAAGTCAGCGGCAAGCCGTCGGACTCCGCTCTCAACCAGCTCCGCCACGGCGTCATGATCGACCGCGGCTCGCAGGTTCGCCCGCAAATCCGGCCCGAGTCCGATAAGCCGTCCCGAATCAGGCAAGCCGAACAGCCCCGTCACAACGAGGGCCGCGTCATGACTGCGCCGGCGCGCATTCGCCTGCTGCGCGACGCCGACAATCCGTGGTACGAACTGATCCTCATCGAAGGCCGCAATCGCGAGATCCGCAAAATGTTCGAAGAGGTCGGCCACCACGTCGAGAAGATTCGCCGCGTCGGCTACGGACCACTGATCCTCGACCTCGAGCCCGGCCGTTCCCGCGACCTGACTCTCGACGAAGTCACAGCCCTGCGCCGCGCTGCCGAAGGCAAAGGATCCAAACGCGCCAAATCCGATCTGCCTGCCCGCAAAATGCCCCGTCCCGGCCGCACCCGCCCAACCCGCCCCGGCGATCGCCGCCCAGCAGCCGCAGCCAATCGCCCCGGTTCTGCGCCTTCGCGGAAGCCGAATCCTCGCCTGCGGAAGCCCCGCTAACGCTCTATCCGGTGCCCGATCTCATCCGATCGAGGAATTCCGCCGGAGTTACGATCGCACACTCACCGAATCCGCCGATCCGAAGCAGATCTTTGTCGCCTGTGATGAGATACATGGCCGCTCCCTCGATCGCACATTCAATCAGGTAGTCGTCGCGCGGATCGTCGCATATTCGCCGCAGGCCTCAGCGATCTCCGTGCTTGCCCAATCGAATTTTTGACTGAGAATTCTCTCCGTCTCTTCGCGCAGAGTGGCGGAGTAAACAAGCTCGACTACGCCGCCATCGATCAAATCGAGGACCAGCGCTGGCGTTCCTCGGAATAAGAAGGCGGAAATGAAAACGTTGGTGTCGATCACCACGCGGTGGCGCTGGGCCATGGCTCAGGCGGCCGATCCGGCCTTCCGCTTCGATCGCTGCGAGCGGCGGAATTCCCTGGTCACACGAATGACGTCATCTTCGTTGTTAACGCCTGCCCGGGCAGCGCTCGCCTGTCCATAAGCATTGACGCGATCCCAATATTTGTCGCGCTGGTACTGCCTCAGAGCTTCGCGCACCAGCTCGCTCATGGTGCGGTTTTCCTTCTTTGCCAGTACCTGCATCTCCTCCAGCATCGGTTCCGGCATGGTAATGGAAAGCACTCTTGATGTCCGCATGGGTCATACTCCGTATGACTTGATATTATCAAACCTGAAACGCCTCACCCTGCACCCGATCCCCGCTGCCGGTAATCTAAAGACCTGAGGTTTTTTCCATGGAAAAAGCTACATTTGCCGCCGGCTGCTTCTGGGGTGTCGAAGCCCGCTTCCAGCAACTGCCCGGCGTGATCGCCACCGCCGTCGGTTATGAAGGCGGGTCGCTCGCCAACCCCACCTATCAGCAGGTCTGCACCGACCGCACCGGCCATGCCGAAGCCGTCGAAATCGAATTCGACCCTTCGAAGATCGGCTATCAGCAGTTGCTCGACGAATTCTTCGCCCTGCACGACCCCACCCAGCTCAACCGCCAGGGACCCGACTGGGGCGCGCAGTATCGCAGCGTCGTCTTCTACCATTCGCCGGAGCAGGAGAAAACGGCGAAAGAGACCATTGCCCGTCTTACAGCGGAGAAGCGCTTCTCAAAGCCCATCGTGACCCAGGTCGTTCCGGCAGAAACCTTCTGGCGCGCCGAGGAGTACCACCAGAAATATCTTGAAAAACGTGGCGCGCTGAGCTGCCACATCTAGCAGCGGTGCTTTTGAGATTCTCTGAGACGGGCCCTGAACGAGACGCTGCCGGCTCCGCGCTCCCGGCTCGGGCTGTCGCTACCGTCCGTCCCTCTCATATTCGCCCCCGCTGAATCGCGGAATCCCAAAATGCCCCCGCAGATGCAGCAGATCCAGCGGGCTGATCATCCCGTCGAACACAATCACATTCACATTGCGCTCGTTTGCCACCAGCAGCACGATGCCGTCCACGTTGGAGTGGTCGATCTTCACCCACAACTCTGTCCGCATCGGATCGCGCGGCGGAGGCGCCGCCATCGGACCGCCGTCCGGATCGGCCGTGTCCGGGCCGGCGCCCGCAGCCGCCTGCCCATGCGGCTGCTTCACGACCAGGTGATTCCACCCACCCGCATCGAACTGCGCCCGTATCGACGCCAGGGCCGCCGGATCGTACAGTCCCGGCGCGGAGTAGCGATAGGTGTGTACCGAGATGCTGCGCAGCTTCGCGACAATCGGCCGGTCTTCGTCGGGCAGTGCCTGGCTCGCCGCCTGCAGCATCGACTCGTCAAAAGTCATATCGGTGTGGAACGTCGCGTTCATCCCCAGTTCCACTAACTCCTCTGCCGTCAGCGGACCCGCCGCCGCCCGCGCCCCCGGGATCAAGACCAAAAACGCCGCGCCCAACAGGGCCATACACGCAGGAATGGAAACACGTCGGATCGACATATCCCCTTCAACGCGCCCGCGCCTGAAAAGTAGCGCAGAAAATCTGTCTCCAACCCACCCCAACGCAAGTCCTGACACAACAAGGCCCGGGGCTGATTCAGCCACCGGGCCTCTCCTGTTCCCTATTTCCTGCCTTTACACCCATTCACCGCCGCGCATCACCGGCTCCGTCCCCCCGCTCGCCGTGATCCCATCCACATCGACCTTCCCCGACCCGATCATCCAGTCCACGTGAATCAGGCTCTCGTTCGCGCCTTTCGCGGCAAGCTCCTCCGGCGTAAGCTTGTCGCCGTTCTTTACGCAGCTCGAATACGCCTGCCCCAGCGCGATATGGCACGCGGCATTCTCATCAAATAACGTGTTCAGGAACAGCAGCCCGCTCGCGGAAATCGGCGATGAGTTCGGCACCAGCGACACTTCCCCCAGCCGCCGCGCACCTTCGTCCGTCTCGATCAGCTTCTGCAGCACCTGCTCGCCCTGCGCCGCGTGCGCCTCAACGATCTTCCCACCCTCGAATCGCACCCGGATTCCCTCGATCAGCGTCCCCTGATGCGACAGCGGCTTCGTGCTCGTCACCGTCCCGTCCACGCGGTCCTTATGCGGAGTCGTGAAGACTTCCTCGGTCGGCATGTTCGGAATGCAGTAGTAGCCGTTGCCCGCGGTCGTCCCGCCGCCCAGCCAGAGATGATCGTCCGCCAGACCCACTTTCAGATCCGTCCCAGGACCCTTGAAGTGCAGCGCAGAATAGCGCCGCGCGTTCATGCGCTCTGCCCACTGGTGCAGCTTCTCGTCGTGCTTCTTCCAGGCCGCCACCGGATCGGACTGGTCTGCGCGGCTCGCCGCGAAGATCGCGTCCCAGAGCTTCGCCAGCGCCCCGTCTGCCGGCAGATTGGGGAAAACCGCCGCCGCCCATGCCGGAGTCGCCGCCGACACAATCGTCCAGTTGATGTCGTGCCGCGTGATTAACTCCAGCGCCGGACGATACGCCTTCGACATCGATCGGTTAGCCCGGCTCACATGCTCCGGGTCCTCTTTCGACAACAGCGCCGGATTCCCGCCCGTGATCGCCAGCCGCGCCGCCCCGCTCTTGTACGCCGCCGCCATGCCGTCGTAAAGCCAGTTCGCCGCCGCGTCGAAGCTGCCTTCGCGGCCGTAGCGATAGCGCATCAGCGACGCCTCTTCATCGGCGAACAGGATCGTCACCAGCGACGAGCCTGCCTTGTACGCATGCTTCGCGATCAGCCGCGCCAGCGGCAGAGCGTCGGTGCTCGCCGTCATCACCAGTTCCTGGCCCTCGGCCAATCCCAGGCCCGACTGGATGGCCACCTCGGCCAGCCGGTCCAGCTTCGTTGCAAAATCCTTCGTTGTCGCGGGGGTATCGATCGCAGTTGCGCTCATGTCTCTATTCTCAGGCCCGACGCCGTGCCATGGCAACGCGCGCAATTCCCTGCAGGTCGTCCACAAAGTCGACGCCATCCCATCCGCGCAGCAATCCTGCCACCGCATCCCGCTGTCCCTGCCCGATCTCCATCAGCAGCCATCCCTCCTGAACCAATGCCTCCCGCGTCTCAGGAATCAGCCGCTCATAAATCTCCAGCCCCGTCGGCCCGGCAAACAAGGCCGCGCGCGGCTCGTACTGCGCAACCTGCGCTTCCAGAACCTCACCGTCCCGCACGTAAGGCGGATTCGACACCACTACATCGAACCGCTCGCCCCGCACCGCACGCAGCAAGTCCGACTCAAGAAACCGCACCCGCCCTGCTACCCCATGCCGCGCTGCGTTCTCCTCCGCGATCTTCAAAGCCGCAGGCGAAAGGTCCAGCGCCGTCAGCTCCGCCCCCCGTAGCGCCTTTGCCAGCGCCACGGCAATCGCTCCCGACCCCGTCCCCACATCGCAGATCCGCACCGCCGTGTCGCGCGCGAGCCGCTCCATCACGGCCTCCACCAGATGCTCCGTCTCCGGCCGCGGAATCAACACAGCAGGCGTGACGCGCAACGCCAGCCCATAAAACTCCGTCTCGCCCAGGATGTACTGGATCGGCTCCTGCCGCGCCCTGCGCGTGACCCAGCTTTCGAACTCGGCTGCCTGCGACGCCGTCAGCTCCGCCTCAGGATGCGTCAGCAGCCATGCGCGATCCCGCCCCGCCGCCCGCATCAGCAGCAGCTCCGCATCGCGCCGTGCTGTGCCCAGCGAACCCAGACGCGCTGC
The DNA here is from genome assembly GCA_963796895.1 of uncultured Acidobacteriaceae bacterium. Taxonomy (GTDB): domain Bacteria; phylum Acidobacteriota; class Terriglobia; order Terriglobales; family Acidobacteriaceae; genus Palsa-343. Next base: position 1,690,954 of record CAWCNN010000003.1, on the reverse strand, counting down.
CGCCTCGTCCACAATCTCTCTCAGATTTTTCACACGCATTCAACCTGCAGAAAAGCAACTGCGGCGCCCAACATTGGAGAAGCACACCACTCGCGTTCGGCACGGAAAAACGGAGGCGCACAATGGGACAGCTTGCGGAAAGACTCGTCAGCTTTGAAGGGGCACAGCTTCAGCTGTGCCATAAGGACGGCAAGGGACTCCGGCTTCAGCCACTGAGGGACCATTTTCTTCTCATTCGGGATTCCGGACTCTTTCCGCAAGATGTTCCAGTCATGCCGCAAAAGCCTCCAACATGGTTCCAGCTCTAGCCCGCCGCGTCCCCGCACAGCACGCCGATCTCCGGCCACCCGAACGCAATCTCCGGCAGAGCCTTCCCGCCAATCTCGATCGTCTGCTCGGCCACCGGCAACCCGCCCATGCGCTCGTAAAACCCGCATGCCGGATTCTCCCGCAGCACCCAAACCGCCATGTTGCCGAACCCCTGCTGCCGCAACTTGCTTGCCAGCCTGCGCACCAGCGCCGCGCCCGCACCCTTCCGCTGATGCGACGCCAGCAGATAAATCGCGCCCAGTTCACCCTGGTATCCATCCACCGGATGCACAATCGCTCCACCCGCAATGAATCCGAACCCCCCGCGCTGATCCTCGGCGACAAACACCGAAGCCTTCTTCCCGCTCAATTCGATCTGCCACCGCGCCACGCCGTTCTCCACACGCAGCCCGTCGATGTACGCCTGCGAAATGATCCCCGGATAGGTCGTCTTCCAGCTCGCCAGATGCACTCTGGCAATGGCCGCCGCATCCTGAACTTCCGCTTCCCGGATTTGCATGGCTTCCTTCTCGATCGGAGTAAATACTCAGGCTAACGGGTACAGCCTTGCGTCCCCTGCGCCCTACGCCACCGCCGCCGCTTCGCTCTTCAGCCGCTCCGCAGTGAAGTGGGAGATCAGCGCGTCGATCACCGGCTGCAGCTTGCCCTCCATAATTTCCGCCAGCTGATGAATCGTCAGCCCGATGCGATGATCCGTGAGCCGGTTCTGCGGGAAGTTATAAGTCCGAATCTTCTCGCTCCGATCGCCGGACCCCACCTGCTGCTTGCGCTCCTTCGCCAGCTCCGCCTGCTGCCGCTCCATCTCCATCTCATACAGCCGAGCCCGCAGCACTCGCATGCCTTTCTCGCGGTTCTTGATCTGCGACTTCTCGTCCTGGCAGCTCACGACTGTATTGGTCGGCAGATGCGTGATGCGCACCGCCGAATACGTCGTGTTCACAGACTGGCCGCCTGGCCCCGACGAGCAGAATGTATCGATGCGAATATCCTTCGCCTCGATCTTCACGTCTACGTCCTCGGCCTCCGGCAGCACGGCCACCGTAACCGCGCTGGTGTGCACCCGCCCCTGCGTCTCCGTCGCCGGAACCCGCTGTACCCGATGCACGCCGCTCTCGTATTTCAGCTGCGAGTAGACGCGATTCCCCTCGATGATCGCGATCACTTCCTTCATCCCGCCCACTGACGATTCCGAGGACGACAGCACCTCCACTTTCCAGCGATGCTGCTCGGCGAAGCGGTTGTACATGCGGAAAATCTCCGCCGCGAACAGGCTGGCCTCATCGCCTCCCGTCCCGGCGCGAATCTCCAGCACCACGTTTTTCTCATCGTTCGGATCCTTCGGAAGCAGCAGCCGCTTCAGGTCCTCTTCGATCTGCGGTACCCGCGCCTCCAGCACCGTCAGCTCATCCTGCGCCATTGCGCGGATCTCCGGATCGCTCTCGGCAAGCATCGCGCGCGCATCGGCGATCCCGGTCTTCACTTGGCCGTACTCGCGGAACTTCTCCACCACCGGCTCCAGATCACGGTGCTGCTTGGCGATTTTCTGATACTTTTCGTGATCGCTCAGGACCGCAGGATCGGCCATCTGCTGCGATAGATCCTGAAAGCGGGCTTCAATCTGTTCCAGACGCTCAAACATAAAATCCTCCCGGCGTGGAGCCGGTTCGTTGCAATCCAAAGTTGGTGGGAAAAGGCGCGGGTCGGCTGTGGCGGCGGGAGCCGCTAGAGAAGGGTGCCGAGGATGGAACGCTGCCGCATGGCCCTATTTTACTTCCATTGGATGTTCCCCATCCGGAAAAGCCGCATCCCGCACCAGAACCATCTATATTCCCTACCAGCCGCTGCCAGCTAAACGCTGACGGCTAACAGCGAACAGCTGAACTCCCATGTCCCTCTTCCTTCCCTTCGCCGAGTTGTGCGACGCCCTCGCCGCCACCACCAAAAAGCTCGAAAAGTGCACCTTCATCGCCGATTACCTAAAATCCCTCCCCATCGAAGACGCAGGCCGTGCCGCCCTCTGGCTCTCGGGAACACCCTTCGCGGAAACCGACCCACGCGTTCTGAATATTGGCGGATCGCTGCTCTCGAAAGCCATCGCCAAGCTCTCCGGCGCGACCTCGCAATCCATCTCCGCCGCTTATTGCCGCTACGGCGATTTCGGCACAGCCTCCGCCGACCTGCTCCGCAATCGGAAAACCGGCCCCACGCCCAACCCCATCACGCTCGCCGATGTCGAGTCCGCCCTCGCCGCCCTCGCCGAAGCACGCGGACCCGCGCCCAAACTCCGCCTCCTGTACGATCTGCTCGTGCGAGCGACACCCGATGAGGCCAAGTACCTCATCAAACTCGCCACCGGCGACATGCGCACCGGCGTCAAACAGCCTCTCGTCGAGGAAGCCATCGCCGAGGCATGGCCCGCCCCCAGCGCAGCCGTTCGTCGCGCTTCGATGCTGCTCGGCTCTCTGCCCGAAGTCGTCACCCTCGCCGCCGAAGGCCGCCTCGACCAAGCCCGTATGAAGCTCTTCCACCCCATCGGCTTCATGCTCGCCAGCCCCGTCCAGACCGTAGGCGAAGCCATCGCCCGCTTCACCCAGGAGATCAAGGCTGAACAAGAGGAAATTCGGGCGCCCCACATCCCTGCCATTGGGAATATGGGGATCGCGCCATGCGCGACCGATTCTGCTTTGACCGATTCTGCTTTGAAGGGGCACGGCTTCAGCCGTGCCGTTACCACACCACAAAAAGAAGGGGCTTTAGCCCCTGAGGTCCCAGCCCTCCGCGCCGCCCAGCTCGAAGACAAATACGACGGCATCCGCGCCCAGTTCCACACCGACGGCACCCGCACCGTCTTCTACTCCCGCAATCGCGACGATCTCACCGCATCCTTCCCTGACCTCGCCGACGCGTTCTCCTCCATCCGCGAACCGGCCGTTCTGGACGGCGAAATCCTCGCGTGGAACCCATCCACCGCGCGCGCTCTTTCCTTCTCCTCACTGCAGCAGCGCCTGGGCCGCAAGCAACCCGCCCCGGAGATGCTGCGCAACATTCCCGTCGTGCTCATCGTCTTTGACATCCTCTGCCGCGGCGACGCGCTGCTGCTCGAAAAGCCCTTAGAGGAACGCCGCGCCGTCCTCGAAGACTTCTGCGCCCGCTGGTCCCCGAATAGCATGGCCCGCGATCCCGAACGCCAGTCCCATCTCTTTGCCGCGCACTCCGAGCCGGCCTTCCCACGCCTCATCCTCGCATCGGCCACGCGTCTTCAGGATGCTGACCAACTCGACCAGGCGTACACCGACGCGCGCGCTCGCGGCAATGAGGGCGTGATGATCAAGTCCCTCGCCTCGACGTATCAGCCGGGTCGGCGCGGTCTCGCCTGGCTCAAGCTCAAGCGCGAACTCGCCACCCTCGATGTGGTCGTCACCGGCGTCGAGTACGGCAACGGCCGACGCGCAGCCGTTCTGAGCGACTATACCTTTGCCGTCCGCGATCCCGATGACCCCGACGCCCCTCTGAAGAACGTCGGCAAAGCCTACTCGGGCCTGACCGACCAGGAGATTGCAGACATGACTGCATTCTTCAAGTCCCACACCCTCGAGGACTACGGCCACTTCCGCACTGTCGAGCCCACCGTCATCCTCGAGGTTGCCTTCAACAACGTGATGCGCTCCTCCCGCCACGCCAGCGGCTTCGCGCTGCGCTTCCCCCGTATCGTCAGAATCCGCACCGACAAGCCGGTCGACGAAATCGACACCCTCGCCCGCGTGGCTGAGATCTACGACTCCCAGCCCGACAAGCCAGTAGAAGATTCAGCACGCTGAGCACTGAACGCTGAAAACTGAACGCTGCCTCTACGCCGCCTGGTGCATCTCGATCGTGACCTGCACCTCGCTCTCGTCTGCGTGCCCGCTCAACGTCACATCTTCTGCCCGTCGCTCACCGGTCAGCGTCACCATCACCAGCCGCTCGGGCCCCATCGGTTCTTCGCCGCCGTGGCTCTCGTTGTACGGGGCCACTTGCACCCGCGCATAGAACTTCTTTCCCTCTTCCTGATAGGTCCCAATCCAGGTGTGCGTTAGATCGCCGCCCAGAACCTCGCCGTCGCGCAACACTGCGATGCCGTTGCCATGTGCAGGTCCCGCATTGAAGTGCGCAATCCAAAGTCCTTTCATCGCTCTGCGCTCCTCTCGGGAAACGGGGAACCAACCGGCCACTCTTCCCGGCTCGGCGGTTTCTCCATTCCGGTCGTGAAGCATACGCCGCTCCATACTCCGCCTGACATCCATCGGAAGATGGAGTTTGTTGATGCTGGCAAAAAACTCTCGTATAGGTGCGCACACTGCGTCCCCGCGATGGCCAGCCCCTCACGCAGCCTCTCGCACCGCCGTGTGTCCGTGCATGGATTTGCACTTCCGCATCTCCACCTCGAACATCACATCCTCCCGGTGGTCCGGATGACCTTCGAGCCGCGCATAGTCCTCCGTGCAATAACCCTGGAGCGAGAGGATCAGCGGCTGGTCGCGCGCCATCGACTCCTCTTCCGGCCGCGACACAAACGGCACAATCCGGATCCGCGCGTACAGCTTTGCCCCCTCCTCATAGGTACCGCTCCAGACGTGTTCGAGGTCGCCACCCAGAAGTTCGCCCTTGCTCAGCATCGCGATGCCGTCCCATGCGCTGGGCCCGCGTTATAGTGTGTCAGCCAGTATCCTTCCATGGCGTCACTCTCCTTCCCAGGCCAACGCCCCTGCCCTTACGACTGCAGAATACGAATTCCGGGCCGGGGAGTGCGCCGCACTTTCATCGCGGCAAAACGACTATTCTGGAAAGTGAACCTGGCCGATCGGCCGCCGCTTCCAACGTGCCGCACAACCACATTCCCCAGGAGATTTCCATGACCCCACCCAGCACCGCCGCCGCCCCCAACGCCGCTGCCGCCGGCCAGGTCCACCTCGGCGACCTCACCGTCAGCCGTCTCGGTTACGGCGCCATGCGCATCACCGGCCCCGGCATCTGGGGGCCGCCTAAAGATAAAGACGCTGCCCTTCAAACCCTCCGCCGCGCCGTCGAACTCGGCGTCAACTTCATCGACACAGCCGACTCCTACGGACCCAACGTCAGCGAAGAACTCATCGCCGAGGCCCTGCATCCTTACCCCAAAGGCCTGGTCATCGCCACCAAGGGCGGCTGGCAGCGCGTCGGCCCCGGCCAGTGGATCCACAACGCCAGCCCGAAACACCTCGAAGAGGCAGTCGACGGCAGTTTGAAACGGCTCAAGCTCGACTGCATCGACGTCTACCAGCTCCACGTCCCCGACCCCGCCGTCTCCTTCACCGCCTCCATGGAAACGCTGGAGCGGCTGCGCCAGCAGGGTAAGATTCGCCACCTCGCCCTCTCCAACGTCGCTCTCGAATATGTGGAGCGCGCCCGCGAAATCACGCCCATCGTGTCCGTGCAGAACCGCTACAGCTTCGCCGACCGCGAATGGGACTTCGTGCTCGACTACTGCGAGAAGAACGGCATCGCGTTCATTCCCTGGGCGCCGCTGGGTCAGGTCCGCTCCGCCGCACACGAGCTCATCGAGAAATTCGCGAAGGAACTCAACGCCTCGCCGCTGCAGGTCGCGCTCGCCTGGCTGCTCCGCCGCTCGCCGGTCACGCTCCCCATCCCCGGCACCTCGTCGATAAAACATCTGGAGGAGAACGTCGCAGCGGCCGCCCTCAAATTGCCCGACGCAGCCTTCAGACAACTCGACGCCGTCACACCGCCCCCGGCAAGTCTGCGCTAGAACTCTGACGATGCACCGCGGCTTACGCGCCGCGCAAATCTGCCGCGCTGGTGGATCATCGGGTGCGAAAACGGAATCCAGTGCGCGTGATTCCGGGTCCTTCGCGAAGCGGTCCCGCCTCAGCGGGACGACGGTAGAAGCCCCGGCCTTCAGGCCGGGGAACCAGACCACTCGAAAGCCTCAGGCCTTCAGGCCCGGAAAATGCCCACCACCCACCCGGATCCCCAGGCGAACCCCAACCCGCCTTGAACCCACCGCCGACCTGATCAACGCGAAAAGCTACCATCAAGGCATGCTGCGCCCGCGGCCGCTTCTCCTCATCCTCACCCTGCTCCTCCCCGGCGCGCTCCTCGCGCAGTCCGCCCCCATCGTCCTGCCCCTCGACTACGCCGGCCGCCATCTCTACATCCACGTGACCGACGAGCACCTCGGCCCCCTCACCCTCATGCTCGACACCGGCTTCCAGCGCACCACCATCGCCCAACCCGTCGCCAGCAAGGGCCAGATCCACACCCATTTCTGGGAGCGGTCTCTCGACTACAACGGCTTCGGTGCCGGTAAAACCAAACGTCGCTATCTGACGACCGACATTTCGCTGCACGCAGGGTCTGGCTCAAGCTCGGCCTCAACTCCGCTCTTCACCGGCTCCGCCCTCGTGACGGACATCGGCGATTTCGGCCGTCGCGTCGGCCACCCCATCGACGGCTTCCTCGGCTGGGACTTCTTCCGCCGATGGTGCGCCACCCTCGAGTACGCACCCGCACGGCTCACCCTGCGCGATCCGTCGCAGTGCGTCGCTCCCTCCGGCCCCTACGCCACCCTGCACGCCCAATGGACCCCGCAGGGACTGCTGCTTCCCGCGCAGCTCACCTTCACGAACACGCACAAAGCGACAGCGCTGCTCCACATCGACACGGGCAGCGACATTACTCTTCTGCTCAACACGCAGTTCCGCGCGCCCGCCGGTCTCGACCCGAATCCCACCACCGGCGCAGAGGAATCGCATGGCTTCGGCGTCAACGGACGGTACACAACCGACCTCGTTCCAATGGCCAAAATCGATTTCGGATCCCAACTGCAGTTCGCGCCCGGCAAAAATACGAGGATCGCCATCGCCCGCACCGGCGCCTTCGCCAAAGTGCACTGGTGGGAGGGCCCCTCAGCCGTGAAGATCAACCGCGACGGCGTGATCGGTAACGCCCTGCTGGACCACTTCCGCTGGACCTTCGATCCGGCGGCAAAGCGCATTTATGCCGTGCCGGCGGCTGCCAATTGAATCGCATGACGGACAGCACGATTGCCTGGACCGCAAGTCCTCTGCTACGCTAACCGGTTTTCGAGCCCCTCCATGACAACCACTCCAACGACCCAATCCGCCCCCGCCTCCACCTTCCCCTTCACCCTCACCGAGGACCAGGAAGCGCTCCGGCGCGAGATCCGCGATTTCGCCGCGCGTGAGATCGCTCCCAATGTTCTCCGCTGGGACGAGGCCTCCGAGTTTCCCATCGACGTCGTCAAGCAACTCGGCCAAATGGGCCTCCTCGGCGTCATCTTCCCCCCCGAGTACGGCGGCGCCGGCCTCGGCTACGTCGACTACATGCTGGCCATCGAAGAGCTCTCCGCCGTTGACGGCTCCATCGGCATCATTGTCGCCGCGCACAATTCGCTCTGCACCAATCACATCTTCCTCGCCGGGTCGGAGGCGCAGAAAAAGAAATACCTGCCCAAACTCACCACCGGCGAGCACCTGGGCGCCTGGGGTTTGACCGAACCCGGCTCGGGCTCCGACGCTTCGGCTGCGCGTACCACCGCCGTCCGCAAGGGCGACCAGTGGATCCTTAACGGCACCAAGACCTTCATCACCAACGGCCACTACGCCGACATATCTGTAATCATCGCGGTGACGAATCGAGAGGAAGGCACCCATGGCCTCTCCGCTTTCGTAGTCGAGAAGGGAGCGCCTGGCTTTCGGCCGGGGAAAAAAGAAAACAAGCTTGGCCTCCGCGCCTCTGACACCTCCGAGCTCATCTTCGAGGACTGCGCGATCCCCGCCGAAAACCTCCTCGGCAACGAGGGCGAAGGTTTCATCGATGCCATGCGCACCCTCGACGGCGGACGCATCTCCATCGCCGCCCTGTCCCTCGGCATCGCCAAAGGCGCACTCGACGCCAGCGTGAAATACGTGAAGCAGCGCAAACAATTCGGCAAAGCCATCGCGGAGTTCCAGGGCATCCAGTGGAAGCTCGCCGACATGGCCACCGAGCTGGACGCCGCCCGCCTGCTCACCCTCCGCGCCGCCGTGCTCAAAGACGCCGGCAAGCGCGTCACCCAGGAATCGGCCATGGCCAAGCTCTACGCCAGCGAAGTTGCCGTCAAAATCTGCAACGAGGCCGTCCAGCTCCACGGCGGCTACGGCTTCATCAAGGACTACCCGGTCGAAAAGTTCTACCGTGATGTCAAACTCTGCACCATCGGCGAAGGCACCAGCGAAATCCAGCGCATGGTCATCGGCCGCGAGATCCTCAAAGTGCAGCCCTCCAGAGGATAGAGGAACCCGTCCCCCACTCCCCCGTTTTTGCGCCGCATCCATCCTTTTTCTGGAGACCCTTTTTTTACCTGGCGGGATTTCCTTACTCCCACCGCCCCCATTCTGTCGTACGATAAATCCACTTTCCCGATCGCCCCGTCGCGAACAATTCATCAAGGAGTCACCTGTGCACGGAACCACGATCCGTCTTTGGGCCTTCTTCATTCTGATTCTTGTCGCCACCACACGGGCGCACGGCCAGGACCTCACGCCCGAAGCCGCCAAAACCATGCTCGATCAAATCGGCGCCTCCACCAATGCCAGCGCATTCACCCTCACCCAGGACCAGGCCCACGCCCTCAACGCGCTCAGCGCCGATCTCCTCACGCCTCTCCAGGTGCAAACCAGCCTGCCCTGCCTCCCCAATCCCGCCGACAAGCGCGTCCTCAACCATAAGTTCGCTCCCTGCGAAGGCATCTTCCCTGCAGGCATCTCCGACCAGAACCCCGGCGTCTGCATCAAGGTCGGCCACATCTTCCACTGGCACATCGTCGAAATCGGCAGCATCGTCGACCCCACCGAAGACCACAGCCAGCGCCTCGTCGGCTACACCTGGGAGTACGACTTCTCCGGCCTTCCCCCCGCGGTCCAGTCCATCCTGAGCCAGGGCTTGCGCCACGAAGGTCACTCGCTCTTCCAACGCGACGGCGGCGCCTGGAAGTGGCTCGCCTACCAATAAGCTTCCCTGGCCCGCTGCATTCTGACCGCCGTCCCCTACAATGGCGGCTATGCCCACGGTCCAGGATCACTACCGCAACCTGCTCGCGCACCACTACACCTGGATGTTCGGGCTCTCCTTCGACGAGAAGGTTGCTGAGCAGCGCGCCCTCCTCGAACCCCTGCTCAGCGAGTCGCCCCGGGGCCTCGCCGTCGACCTCGGCTGCGGTCCCGGCTTCCAGTCCCTCGCTCTCGCTCAACTCGGTTTCTCCCCGGTCGTCGCCCTCGACACCAGCGCGGAATTGCTCTCCGAACTGGAAGCCGCTCTCCGCGCCCATGCCTATCCCAACGTCCAGACCCACAACGCCGACATGCTCTCCCTCCTGGACTATGCCCACCCGTCTACAGCCGCTGCTATTGTCTGCATGGGCGACACCCTCACGCACCTCCCGTCGCTGGACGCTGTGGGTCAGCTTCTCTCCGCCGTTGCTACCGCACTTGCCCCCGGCGGCCTTTGTATCCTCACCTGGCGCGACCTGACCCACGAACGCACAGGAACCGACCGCTTCATTCCCGTCCACGCCGACGAAAACAGGGTGATGACCTGTTTCCTCGAATACACCAGCCCCACCACCGTCCAGGTCCACGACCTCGTCTACACCCGCAGCCCTACCCGCCCTTCCGCCTGGACTCCGGAAAAGAGCAGCTATCCCAAAATGCGCCTCTCTCCCGCGCAGATCGCCACCGAAATCACCGCCGCCGGCCTCATCCCCGATCCGCCTGCGAACGCCGGACAACTCTCCCTCGCCGTCGCTCGCAAAGCAGGCTGAGCCGGATCGGAAACGAAGCGCTATCCTGATTCCTTGACCGCTTCGGCCATCTCCGCCCTCATCGACCACCTCCGCGCAGGCGACACCCGTGCCCTCGCCCGCGCCATCTCTCTGGTCGAAAATGATGCCCCCGAAGCGCCGGCGATCCTCTCCGCCTGCTTCCCTCATGCGGGCCGCGCTTTGCGCATTGGCATCACCGGAGCGCCCGGAGCCGGCAAGAGCACGCTGGTCGATCGCCTCGCCCGCGCATTGCGTGAAGAAGGTAAAACCGTTGGCGTGATCGCTGTCGATCCCACCAGCCCCTTCACCGGGGGCGCGATCCTCGGCGACCGCATCCGCTTTCAGGACCGCCAGGGCGATCCCGGCTTTTACGCGCGCTCCATGGCTACGCGCGGCTCGCTCGGCGGACTCGCGCTGGCCACGGCGGATGTAGCACTGGTCCTTGAAGCCAGCGGTAAAGACGTAATCCTCATTGAGACGGTGGGCGTCGGCCAGGATGAGGTGGAAATTGCCCGCCTCGCCGATATCACGCTGGTCGTGCTCGTTCCCGGGATGGGCGACGATGTGCAGAGCCTCAAAGCGGGCGTGATGGAGATCGCCGACATCTTTGTCATCAACAAAGCCGACCGCGAGGGCGCCGACCGCGTTGAGCAGGAAATCCGCGGGCTGCAATCGCTGGTTACGAATCATCCTGAGCGCACCCCACCCGTAGTCCGGACGGTCGCCACCACCGGCGACGGCGTGCCGCTGCTCTCGTCCGCGATCGGAAAACTTGAGGAGTGGCTCCGTGCGGAGAATCGGTTCGCTGCTCGTCGCACGCAGCACTGGCAGCGCCGCCTCGATGCCATGCTGCGCACGGAGTTGATGCGCCGCGCCCGCCAGAATGGTTTCGACGCGAAGGTGCTCCAGTTTCATGCCGCCCGCATCGCCTCCGGTCAACAGGATCCGTGGCAGCTAATGGCGCAGCTCACGGAGAAGGTCTTCTCACCAAGCAACTCCACCTGAGTGGTCACCAGGCCTATAGCGTCTCCCTACTACCTTCTACCTTCTACCTTCTACCTTCTCCCTTCTCCCTTCTACCTTCTCCCTTCTCCCTTCTACCTTCTCCCTTCTACCTTCTCCCTATACCCTGTCTCTATGCCCGAACTCGACCACCTCGGCATCGCTGTGAAGAGCATCGACCAGGCGCGCAAGCTCTACGAGTCTCTCGGCCTGCATGTCGTCCACGAAGAGACCATTGAACAGGAACAGGTCCGCACCGCGCTGATCCCCGCGGGCGATGCGCGCATCGAACTCCTCGAACCCACCACGCCGGACTCGCCCGTCGGCCGCTTCCTTGCCAAACGCGGCGAGGGATTGCACCACATCGCTCTCCATGTGGAAGACATCTCCGCCGCCCTCGAAACCCTCAAAGCGCAAGGCGCGCGTCTCATCTCCGAAGACATTCAGATTGGCGCAGGCGGTCATTTCTACTTTTTCGTTCACCCATCGAGCGCGGGCGGCGTGCTTCTGGAAATTTGCCAGGACGGGGTCTCGGATGTCTAGTGCTCAGACCGCATGAATGTGGAACTTTCGCGAAGCGGTCCCGCGCCCGCGGGACGACGGTAGAAGCCCCAGCCTTCAGGCTGGGGGATAAGCAACTCGAAAATCTACGGCCTTTAGGCCCGGAAAACTTCAGGCGGTCACGGTACTAGTCTGGTTTCCTGTTCGTGAAGTTCGTGGGAGAATTCCTCCAGACCTTGTATCAAGGCACAACACAATGGGTGCCCCATCCTGGTTGAGCCTGCTTTTGGCGCAAGCAGGGTGGGAACGCGATCTCCCCAACAGGCCGCTTTCCATAGCTGGCACCGCACGCGTGCCTCCCAGCCCCGCAGCTCTTCTGGACGCTGTACCCTGAACCCTGAACCCTGTCTTTATGCTCCTCCTTTCCATCGACACCTGCGGCGCAACCGGCACCGTTGCCCTCGTCCGCCTCGAAGACGACAAGCTCGCGCTCCTCACCCAATACGAACTCCCCGGCAAAACCTATTCCGCGCGGCTGGTCCCCACCATTCGCGATATGCTCGCCGCCCACAACCTCGCCGCTCCAGGCCTGGCAGCCATTGTCGTCACCCACGGACCCGGATCCTTCACGGGCATCCGTATCGGCCTCTCGACCGCCAAAGGCCTCGCCGAACCCGCCTCCATCCCGATCCTCGCGGTCTCCCGCCTCGCCGTACTCGCCCACAATGCCGGAACCCGCGCCGCCGCGCTCGACGCCAGCCGGGGCGAATATTATTGCGGGGACTTCTCCGGGCCCTCACCGCAGGAAAAACTCCTCACCCGCGATCAGTTCCGCGAGCCCGCCGCCGCCTTTGGCACCCAACTGGCCGTCTGCGAACCGACCCTGCTCCTTGCTGCCCCCACCGCCGCTCTCCTCCCACCACCCACTGCGGCCGACGCCCTCCACTTTGCGCTGCCGCGCCTCCGCGCCAGGGACTTTGACGATCCCCTCCTCCTCGATGCCAACTACATCCGCCGATCCGATGCGGAAATCTTCTCCGCTCCCGGCGCACCGCCCCGCGTGTCTCCTCGTTCATGACCTTCGCTCTCCGTCCCATGCGGATCAGCGACCTCGATGCGGTCCTCTCCATCGCCGCAGCCGCGCCGGAAGCCCCCCACTGGCCACGAACAGCCTATGAACCTTACCTGACCCCCGATCCCGCCAATCCGAGCCTGCTTCGCATGGCCCTGGTTGCGACAGAGCTGGACGCTCGGGTGGTGATGGGCTTCGCCGGCTCCACGCTCCTGCTGGATGGCGTGCAGAATCTGTGTCAGCTGGACTCCATGGCCGTCCACGTCGCCGCACGCCGCTGCGGGATCGGGACCGCCCTGCTGCGCGAGCTGCTGGCCTGGGCCGCGGAACACGGCGCCGGACACTTCTCGCTCGAGGTCCGAGCCTCCAACGCTCCGGCCATCGCGTTGTACCGATGTTTTGGGCTTCGACCAGAAGGCCTCCGACCCCGTTACTACGCTGATCCTGAAGAAGATGCCTTGCTTTTGGGCACTCCAGTTACTCTCGAAACCCCCTGATCCGCAATCGCCAGGGTTTTCCACCATGAAAACGATTGAAGGTCAGGCGGCCACGGTGCTAGCGTGGTACGTCTCACTGACGTGAGCCAACTCGCCCGGCGAACCACGGTTGCCGCGGCTCCGCCGGGGGAGGATCCCGAACCGGAGGAGTCGTCTATGGATATGGAAGCGAACGGTCAGCCGGATAGTGAAGCAATACGTCGCCTGGAAGAAGAGCATCGTCACTATTCGGAGAAGCTCGAAGAACTGCTCCAAAAACCCTGGCTATCGGAAGACGAGCAAATCGAGGAAGTTCGCCTGAAGAAACTCAAACTCCATATCAAGGATCAGCTGACCATCGTCCGCGGTCAGATGCGCGTTTTTACGGCCGCCTGACCCGCGGTCCGCACCCTCTCCATCTCCCCTTCTCTCCTGCGACGCAGAGCCGGCGCCTCCGTGCTGGCTCTGTGCGTACCTTCGGTAATGAATCGCATGGTGGTTGCTGATTCAGGCCCTTTTTGTTTCTCGGCTTCAGCCATAGAATGAGAAGGACTTTCGGACGAGTACGCTCATTGTGCTCTGCGGCCGCTCCTCTGTCCTGTTTTCTGCGCTGGGTTTCTGCCAGGCTCGACTGCAAGGCGCCCACTCTTCTATTTTCCTGACCGGCAATCGTCTATCGGTTCCGGCTTCGGTGGTCTGATTCGCTCTCATGGTACGTGACGGATACTTCTACGGACTGGCTCTGGTCGCGGTGGCCATTGTTCTATGGCTTGTGACCGGACACTGGGGCTGGGCCATCCTTCCGCTGCTCCTCGCGGCGTTCTTTCTGTGGTTCTTCCGCGATCCCAGACGTTCCATCCCCACCGAACACGGTCTGGTCGTTTCGCCTGCCGACGGCAAAGTGACCCAGGTGGCGCGCATCCAGACACCGGACGGCGACCGTCTCCGCATCAGTATCTTCCTGAGTGTGTTCGACGTTCACGTCAACCGCTCGCCGGTCGAGGGCATTCTGCGCGAGGTCCGCTATAAGAAGGGCGAATTCCTCAACGCCATGAACCCCGTCTGCGCCGAACGCAACGAGCAGAACCTCGCCATCGTCGACTGCATCGATGGCTACCAGGTCGCCTTTATCCAGATTGCCGGTCTGCTTGCGCGCCGCATCGTCTTCAACAAGAAGCCCGGCGATTACCTCGAGCGCGGCGAGCGCGTCGGCCTCATCAAATTCGGTTCCCGCACCGATATCCTCCTCCCTGGCCAGGCGGAACCGCTCGTGCAGCCCGGCGATCGCGTTTGCGGAGGCTCCAGCATCGTGGCTCGTATCGTACCGCCCGATCAGGACCCCATGCTCGCCACCATCGGCGCGGAGCTCATGGTATGAACAGCGAGCCGCAGGAGTTCCTTCGTCCCAGCGGAGCTTCCAGACTGCACGCGCCGCCGCCGCGCCGCCGTTCCCGAGGTATGTTTCTGCTGCCTTCGATGTTCACCGCCGTGAACATCGCGGCCGGCTTCTTCGCCATTACGCAAAGCCTCGAAGGCTCAGCAACGCAGCCCCATCACTTCGACTATGCTGCCGTCGCGATCGGCCTCGCCATTCCCTTCGACGCCCTCGACGGCCGCATCGCCCGCCTCACCAACACCGAAAGCGAATTCGGCCGCGAACTGGATTCGCTGGCCGACGTCATCACCTTCGGCGTTGCGCCCAGCATTCTCGCCTTCGCCTGGGGCTTCCGTTCGCTGCCCTTCGCGATGCCGCATGACCTGCGCCTCAAGCTCGTCCAGTTCGGCGCCTTCTTCTGTTTTCTCTTCCTGCTTTGCGGGGCCAGCCGCCTGGCCCGCTTCAACATCAGCGTCAACCCGATTCCTAAAAATCCTGGCCGCCCCGGCCGCAAATACTTCGTCGGCATGCCCATCCCGGCAGCCGCCGGCATCGTCGCCGCCGTGGTTCATGGATTCATCGGCCTGCCTATCTTCACCTGGTGGCTGGCCATCATCTGGGGGGTGCTCGTCGGCTTTATCGGCTTCCTCATGGTCAGCACCTGGCGATTCTGGAGCGGTAAGGAGATCAATCTCACCGGCCGCCAGCCCTTCCGCTGGATCGTTCTGCTCGGCGTCAGCATCTACCTGTTGGTCTTCTTCTCGCGCGTGGTCCTGCTGGTCCTCGCTTTCGTCTATATGTTTTCCGGTGTGATTGCCCGCCTCGCCTACTCGTGGCGCCGTCATCATCAGTCCTCCAGAAATACTCTGTCTTCTTCATAAAGGCGCATCGGATGACCGATCTGCAGAAAATTGCCATTGTCGGAGCCGGCTCGTTACGCGGCAAGGAACTCAACGACGCATTTACCGATTCCCCGTTTGCCGGGGCTGACTTTCTCCTCATGGACGATGAAGCCCAGCTCGGCAGCCTCGAAGCTGTCGGCGATGAAGTCACCTTCATCCAGCGCATCGCCCCCGACTCCTTCAGGAACGTCGACTTTGCCTTCTTCGCCGGCGATCAGGAACTCACCCTCAAACACTGGGAGAGCGCGAATCGGGCCGGAGCCAGCATCGTCGATCTCTCCTATGCGCTCGAAGACAAACCCGGAGTGCTGGTGCGCGCTCCCTGGGTCGACGAGACGCTGCAACCCGCGCCGGTACCCCCCGGGACTGCCGCGCCTGACCTCGAAACTCCGGCCATTGTTCCAGCGCACCCCGTCGCCGTGGCGCTTGCCCTGCTTCTGGGTCGAATCGCCCAGGCCGGGCCGATTCGCATCGCGTCGGCCACGGTGCTTGAACCGGCTTCCGAGTACGGTCGCGCGGCCATGGACGAACTCCACCAGCAGACTGTGAAACTGCTCAGCTTCCAGGAACTCCCGCGACTGGTCTACGACACGCAGGTCGCCTTCAACACCACACCGTCATTCGGCGATTCCGCAAAATTCAGCCTCGCCGTCAGCGAGTCGCGCATCCGCCGCCATTTCACGCTGCTCGCCGCCGGCCGCCTCGGCGATGTGAGCCTGCAGCTCCTGCACACGCCCGTCTTCCATGGCTACGGCATCTCGCTGGCCGTGGAACTCGCTGCGCCCACATCCCTCGATCAGATGGAAGCTTCGCTGGCCGGGGAGCACGTCGAAATCCTCACCGCTGAATCCGACCCACCCACCAACCTCACCGTCGCGGGCCAGGCGAATATTCTCGTGCGGGTCCGGCCCCACAACACCCGGGATGCGGAAACCACCCGCTTCTGGCTCTGGGTGGGCCTCGACAATCTGCGGTTTGGCGTGTTGAACGCCCTTGCCTGCGCTCTGGAACTCAAGCGCCTGCGGCCCTCCGGCGGGGTGCAGTAGCTGGATTCAGGCGAGCAGACTGTTACGGACCTTCGTTACCGATGACAGGTTTTTCACTATGGCCTGTTTTGCAGAGGTCTTGCAGTCCCTGCTCGAGTGAGCCCGGCAGACTACGCTATCCTGACTTGACTCCCAGGGCCGACCAGAAATCGTGGAAGAGGGTGCAGGGATGGAGCGCGCATATCGCAACCTCGGATACGTCTTCCTGACCCTGCTCCCAGTCTTTATTGCCGGATTCTGGATTCCTTACTTCTCTGAGATTCCTCATTTTGACTCATCGATCACGTTTGCTGTCCATGTCCACGCGGCTCTGCTCTTCACCTTTCTTGGACTTCTGATCGTTCAGCCCCTGGCCATTCGCTACAAGGCATTCTCGACCCACCGCTTCCTGGGCAAGCTTTCGAATATCCTGATGCCCTTCATCCTGGGTTTCTCCGCAGCGATGATTGCGAAGGAATATCGCGAGCATCTCGCTGGCGGTGCATCGTTTTCCGCCGCGCGCAACGACGAATTCCTCTCGGCTGCTCAGCTTTTGCTCCTGGCAACGATGTACGGTTTGTCGATCGCAGGCATTCGCAAGCGCGATGTGGCCGTACACATGAGATACATGATCTGCATTGTGCTGATTCTGCTGCCTGCGGGCCTGGCAAGAACGCTGGGATACTGGTTCAACGTTCGGCAATCGTCGTCTCAGGCGGTGTGCCTGACCTTCATCGACGCCATGCTCGTTGTTCTGATCTTCCTGGACAGGCGTCGCCGGTCCGCAGCGCACCCTTACCTCCTGACACTCCTGGCCTATATCGTCATCGAATCCATTTGGATCTCGATCGGCCGGCCCGTTTGAGCCGCCTGCGGTCCCCCAACGAAGGGGCTTAACGTCAGACCTCTACCGCATCGAACCGTCCCTTCTTCGCAGGCAGTTCCGGCGCGCGCCCCGTCGATCGCCGCACCACCAGTGCCGGGCGTACGACGTACTCCATCCCCTTGCCGCCATCCTGGCGGATGCTGTACAGCGCGCGAAACGCTACCCGGGCAATCTCATCGCGCGACAGCCGCACCGTCGTCAGCGCCGGCTGCGTGAAGGCGCTGATCTGGATATCGTCGAACCCCACGATCGAGATGTCCTCCGGCACGCGCAGGCCGCGCTCGTGGATTGCCCCCAGCGCGCCAATCGCCGTCATGTCGTTCGATGCCAGCACCGCCGTCGGTCGCGTCCTGCGGGCCAGCAACCGGGCCATGGCATCGTGGCCCCCGTCCACCTGGTGATTCCCCTCTTCGATCCCGTCCGCGCCGATCCCCCGCTTCTTCAGGCAGCCGATGAACGCCTCTCTCCGCACCCGCGCCGAACGCAGCATCATGGGGCCGGAGATAAAGGCAATCTCGGTGTGCCCAAGGCCGACGATATGTTCCACGGCGGCGTCCACCCCGCTCCCGTAATCCACGACGATATTGCTCGTCAGTTTGTCCGACGTACCCGTATCGAGAAAAACCAGCGGAATATCCCGGCTCTGGAATTCCGTGATCAGCCGCGCATCCATCTCCGAGGTCATGATCGCCACGCCGTCCACCTTGCGCTGCAGCATGCGGCTCACGCACACCTCCATGCGCGCGGAATCGTAGTTCGTGTTCGCCACCAGGACTTCCTGGCCGTTCTGCACCGCGATGTCTTCGAAGCTCTTCACCAGTTCCGGAAAGAATGGATTCGTAATATCGGAGATGATCAGGCCGTACAGGCTGCTGCGTCCCGACCCCAGCGCCCGCGCCCAGGTGTTGGGGTAGAAGCCGAGTTCTTCGATCGCGCGCTGCACGCGTTCCTTGGTTTCCGGCGTCACCTTATCCGACCCGTTGATGGTCCGGGAAACGGTTGCCGTGGAAACTCTGGCCCGGCGGGCGACTTCGCGAATGTTCATATCGGCCTGTGACTCCTTATATTCGATTCACACCGGCCTTAGGAAGCCAATTCCGCGTAATCGTTTACGCCGGACGCGCATTCCTGTCCCGGCTCTCCTCCTCTGCCTCGCCCTTTCCGCCCCCTCCGACTCCGGCCAACGCTGGATCGAACAGGAGGCAATGCCGGGGCCCTCGCAGCAGCCCTGTCCGATCCGCAGCCATGACCTCCGGCCTCCCATCAACCAGCTCGAAGTCCCGTCAGACCGACACCAGGCATCCGCATGAACGCTCGCTCCACCTCCCGGTTTCTAGTTAACCACTTGGTTAACATACATGGCTTCTCCCATCCAGCCCCACCGTAAAATCAACTACTTATAGGGGGCTGGACCCCCCTCTAAGTTCATGGCTTCAAAGCCTGCGAAAAATCTCGCCGTTTTTCAAATGGCCCGGCTGAGGTCGGCCGTACCAGAGCGCAATGAATCCGGATTGAGCCGCGGAGGGATGTCGCTTTCGAGTTCTTCCCAACCCTCTGTCCTTGCAGGAAATTCCCACTTCCGCTCAATCTCGAAAATCTGTCAAGCTTTTGTGGAAAAACCCAAAGTAATGACCGTTGACGAATCACAACTTACACGCCAAAGGAAGCAAACATATTTGGCAGATTAGTTCTCGCAACCTGATATTCTGAACTTAGAGTAGAAAAAGAAAAAAGCTCCGTCCAACTGGCGGGGCTTTTCGCTTTTTCGGGTAGAGATAAGCGATCCACCAGTTAGCCGGATGCCATCCGCCTTTTGCTAACCGGTTTTAGCGAACCGGACCTTAGCGAACTGCTTTTCCAGCTTTTCAGGAGAGTCACCATGCATCAGGACGAAAACCAGCAGGCACATTGTGAGAGCGACCCAACCCAGGGCGGCGGCGCGGCGCCGGAGCACCGCCGTTGCCGCTACACCAAAGCCGACGGAAAGTCGTGCCGCGACTGGGCCGTGCGCGACCAGCTGTTTTGTTACCGGCACTTAGTCTTCCTTCGCCCGCACAATGGGCGGCAAATCGATGTGCCCCTGCTCGAAGACGAGTCCTCCATCGTGCTCGTCCTCTCGGAGACGTTGCGCGCGCTGGCCCTGGGGGTCATGCCCGTGAATAGCGGACGCCTGATTCTCGACGGCTGCCGCCTCGCCCACACCATGCAGATGGAGAGGCAGAAGGCGGCAGACCACCGCGTGCGGCGGAGTCGGAAGTGCATGCATGAAGACGAAATAAGCGAGGAGATCCAGGAGAGCCAGGAAGTCCCGGAGCCGGACGCCGAATGCAAGGAACGAAAACTCGAGCCCAAGCCCGAGCCTCGCCAGCCAGACGAAGGCACCCGTCGAGCGGATCTCGAAGAGCCCGTCGCCACTCCGCTTCCCCACCCCTCCAACCCGCTGCATCCTCACGTCCGCGCTGTCAAAAAGAACCAGGACAAGGAACGGCGTGCAGTCGAGAACCAGAGAACGAGCCTCTCCGGCCCACACGGCCAGGAGAACAGGCACGAGGTCCTCGCCGCCCACGCGAAACCGTTGGAGGAATGGATGGAGGAAGAGGCGCTCGCCGTTGGGTAGGGTAGGGTGGGCCTTGCTGCGGGTTAGCGCAGAACCGCGAACCGGCCCTCAGCCCATCGCCTTTCAGTTGCCTGGCGCCGCCGCCCCTTTCCCCTCTTCAACCGTGTAGATCTTGTCCACCCCGGGCAGCGTCACCTTCTCCACCTTCCCGTCCGGCCAGTGAATTTCCACGCTGTCCACCTTCTCCACATCGCCCAGCCCAAAGTGCACGCGCAGATCGTTCGACGACAAATAGCTCCCCCCGCTCAGCACATCGCCGCGTTGCCGGATTCCGCCCGCCGTTAGATAAACCGTCGCTCCCACCGCATCGCGCGGGCTTTTCGGACCCCCAACCAGCTTCAGCTCCACCCAGTGATGGTGATCCGGGTTCACGTTACGCTCCAGCACCGGAACACCGTCCATGTTGTTCATCACCACGTCGATCTTGCCATCGTTGAAGATGTCCCCGAACGCCGCGCCCCGCCCCACGGTCACGACCGCCAACCCCGTGCCCTGCACCGCCGGTACAAGGGAGAACTTGCCCTTCGTCTCGTTGTGGAACAGCAGCGGCCGCTCCGCATACGTCGTCCCCCACTCCGGATGCTGATCCACCACCGGATAAACGTGGCCGTTAGTGAAGAACAGGTCCTTCCACCCGTCGTTGTCGTAGTCCAGAAAACCGTCCGAGAAGCTCACAAACGGAATCGTCGGAGCAGCGACGCCCGAGGGATACGACACATCGGTGAAGTTCCCTTTGCCATCGTTGTTGAAGACGATGTTGTAGTCGTCCGCGAACGTTGTGGTCACGATGTCCTCGTGCCCGTTGTTCTCGTAATCGCCTGCAGCGATGCCCATATTCGCGGCCTCGCGGCCGTCCGCATTCAGCGCCAGCCCGCTCAGGTAACTGTCGTCCTCGAAGGTTCCGTTGCCCTTGTTGATGTAGAGATAGTTCGGTGTCGAATCGTTGGCCACGATCAGGTCCGGCTTGCCGTCGTTGTTCACATCCACAAACAGCGCGCCCAGACCGTAGTAGCCATTCTTGTTGTCCACGCCCAGCTTCTCGCTCACATCGGTGAACGTGCCGTCGCCGTTGTTGTGGAACAGGTGATCGCGCTCCCCCGGCAGCCCGCGCGGCCCGCACATCGTCTCCACCCCTCGATACTGGCAGTTCGCGTAATTCACCGTCCGCGATCCCGACACCGGAGGATGCACGAAATCGAAGTGGATGTAGCCGGCGACAAACAGATCCAGCCGTCCATCGCCGTCGTAGTCGCCGAAGGTGGCCCCCGTCGACCACGTCCCCAGCGCCACACCGGCCTTCTCCGCCATGTCGGTAAAGGTGCCGTCGTGATTATTGTGGTAAAGGCGGTTCTTCCCGTAATTGCTCACAAACAAATCCGGCCAGCCGTCGTTGTCGTAATCCGCCACCGCGCAGCCGTAGCCCCAGCGCAGGTTCTCGACGCCGGCCTTCTCCGTCACATCGGTGAACGTCCCGTCGTGATTGTTGTGGAACAGGGCTGCCCGCGGCGCGGGAGCCTTGCCGTTCATCGCATCGAGCGTCGACCCGTTCACGAAATAGATGTCCAGCCATCCGTCATTGTCGTAGTCGATCAGGCACACGCCCGGTCCCTTCGCCTCAACGATGTACGGCTTGTCCGGGGTCCCCGAAACGTGATGCCAGCTCGTCAGTCCCGCCGCCTTCGCCACGTCCTCAAAGACAACGGGACCGGTCTTCACGAAACCGCCAGCCGTGATCACGCGATGCTGCGCGTCGTACACCGTCTGGTGCTGCACCCCGCTGGCCATCCCCGTCTGCTTCGCTTCCTGCGCCCAAGTCGTCACCGTGCAGCCGAGCACAAAGAAAACAAACGTCCACCCCAGCCCCAACCGAACTGCCATCCCCCTGAACGCTGCACGCCGACCGCTGACACCTGACCCGCTCATCCCCACTCGACGATTTCCCTTCTCTGGATTGCAGCTACCATTGTCGCCGTTCGCCCCTCGTTCGCGAAAGCCCTATTGTCTTCCTCCGCGCACAGGCCGCGATACCATAAATTCCGATGCTCGTCCGCCCACTCACGCTTCTTCTCGCCCTCGCCCTCGGCTCCTTGGCTCCCACCCCGCTCCGCGCCTCCCAAAAGCCCGTCGCCGTCCACGTCCCAAAGTCCGTCCTCGAAACCTACGTGGGCCAATACCGCGAGCAGAACGAGCCCGACATCCTCATCTCCGTCTTTCGCGATGGCGACCGCCTCTATATTGAAAGCCCCCGCACCGCCCGCCTCGACCTGACCGCGAAATCGAACACCATCTTCGAACCCGACTTCAACGCGACCTATACGTTCGTCACCAATCCCGCCGGCGCGGTCACAGAAATTAGATTCTCTATGCCGGGTTCGCCGGACAACCTCCTCACCCGCATCTCCTCCACTCCCGTTCCCAATCACTTCCGCCCGTACTCGCGTGAAGAAGTCATGGTCCCCATGCGCGACGGCGTCACGCTGCACGCAGTCATCCTGCGCCCGACAGACACGAAAGAACCGCTCCCTTTTCTCATGCAGCGCACACCCTACGGTGTCGACGGCTACGACTCGGATTCCATCAACTCCCGCTACACCGAGCTTGCTGAGAGCGGCTACATCTTCGTCATGGAAGATATCCGCGGCCGTTACAAATCCGAGGGCAAGTTCGTCATGATGCGTCCTCTAGCCGATCACAGCGATCCCAAAGCCGTCGATGAAAGCACCGACAGCTACGACACCGTCGCCTGGCTCCTCACCCACGTCCCGCGTAACAACGGCCGAGTCGGCGTCATGGGTGTCTCCTACCCCGGCTTTCTCGCCGCCGAAGCCGGCATCGATCCGCACCCCGCTGTCCGCGCCATCTCGCCCCAGGCCCCCATGACCGACGTCTGGATCGGCGATGACTTCTTCCACAACGGCGCCTTCCGCCAGACCTACGGCTACGACTATGTCCTCGGCATGGAGTCCACCAAAGAGAGCACCTTCGGCAAACTCGACGAGGATGCCTACACCTTCTTCCTGAAGGCCGGCTCCTTCGCCGCCGCCGGCAAACTCGAAGACAAAATATCAGGCGGCTCCGATGCCGTTGACGCACTGCCCACCTGGCGAGCCTTCATCGATCACCCTTCCTACGACGCATTCTGGCAATCGCGCGCCGTCCAGCCCCACCTCACCACCATCGCCGTCCCTACTCTCGAAGTCGGCGGCTGGTGGGATCAGGAGGACCTCTGGGGCCCCCAGGAGGAATACGCCGTCCTCGAGCCGCACAACCAGCCCGCCAATCCCGCCCACCGCGTCTACATGGCTCTCGGTCCCTGGCGCCACGGCGGCTGGTCCCAGACCACCCGTGTCCTCGGCAGCGTCAACTTTGGCGAACCTACGGGCGACGAATTCCGCAAGCGCATTGAAGCCCCCTTTTTCGCGTATTACCTCAAGGATCAGCCAGGCCCCGGCGGTTCGGGTTTTGACCTCGCCAGCGTCGCCACCTACCAGACCGGCTCTGAGCGCTGGATGCACTACGACCAGTGGCCGCCGAAAACCGTAACAACGCATGACCTTTATCTCGATGCGGACGGATCTCTCAGCTTCCTGAAGCCTGCGGACCCCCATGCCTTCAAGGCATATACGTCCGATCCTGCCGATCCTGTCCCCTACCGCCGCCGCCCCATCGAAGCCACCTACGCCCCCGGTGGATCCGGCTGGTACACGTGGCTCGTCCAGGATCAGAGCTTTGTAGAAAACCGCAAAGACGTTGCCACCTGGGTAACGCCTGCGCTCGACCACGACGTCACCGTCACCGGCAACGTCATCGCCGACCTCATCGCCTCAACCTCCGGCACTGACAGCGACTGGATCGTCAAGCTCATCGACGTCTTCCCCGACAGCCCTGCACCCGCCGGCCATGAGCCCTGCTTAACCATCGATTCCGGCCCGGGCGTGAAACCCGCCGGCTTCGAGCTCATGATCGCCGACGAGATCTTCCGCGGCCGCTATCGCAACAGCTTTTCGAACCCCGAGGCCATTGCCGCCAACAAACCCGAGGAATACAAGTTCTCGCTTCACGCCGCCGACCACGTCTTTCTTAAGGGGCACCGCATCATGGTCCAGGTCCAGAGCACCTGGTTCCCCCTCTACGACCGCAACCCACAGACCTTCGTGCCGAACATCATGACCGCCCAGCCCAGCGACTACAAAGCCGCGGACCAGCACATCTACGCCGGTTCGCATATTGAACTACCCGAGCCGCAGCAATAAAAAAGAGCGCCCTCGCCAGCGCTCTTCTATCCCTGCTGCAAATAGCCTGTTCCCTTATCTCTGCCCTACTCCTCCTGCTCCCGCAGCTTCGCAATCACGCTGAAATCTTCCAGCGTCGTTACATCGCCCTTGATCTCGCCATGCGTGGCCATCTCGCGCAGCAGCCGCCGCATAATCTTTCCCGACCGCGTCTTGGGCAGTGCATCGGTAAAGCGAATATCGTCCGGGCGAGCCAGCGCCCCAATCTCCTTGGCCACCCATGCGCGCAGTTCGTCCTTCGTTTCTTTCGTTGGCGTGAACCCGCCCTCGAGGGTCACGAACGCCGAAATCGCCTGCCCCTTCAGTTCGTCAGGACGCCCGACCACCGCGGCCTCCGCGACCTTCGGGTGCGCGACCAGCGCCGACTCGACTTCCATCGTGCCCAGACGGTGCCCGCTCACGTTGATCACATCGTCCACGCGCCCCATCAGCCAGAAATAGCCGTCCTCATCCATGCGGGCGCCGTCACCGGTGAAATAGCAACCCGGCACATCGGACCAGTATTGCTTCACGTAACGGTCCGGATCGCCCCAGATCGTCCGCGCCATCGAAGGCCACGGCTTCCGGATCACCAGCAGCCCGCCTTGCCCGGCCGGCACCGGCTCCCCCTCTTTTGTGACAACCTCCGGCACTACTCCGAAGAACGGCCGCGTCGCCGATCCCGGCTTTGCCGCCACCGCCCCTGGAACCGGCGAGATCATGATCCCGCCCGTCTCGGTCTGCCACCAGGTATCGACAATCGGGCAACGCCCCTTGCCGATCACCTCGCGGTACCAGATCCACGCCTCAGGATTGATCGGCTCTCCCACCGTTCCCAGCAGCCGCAGCGTGTCCATCTTGTGCTTTGCCGGATACGCGTCGCCCCACTTGATGAACGCCCGAATCGCCGTTGGCGCCGTGTAAAACACCGTCACCTTGTGGTCGTCGATGATCTTCCAGAACCGATCCGGCTGCGGATGATTCGGCGCGCCCTCGTACATCAGCGTCGTCACCCCGTTTTGCAGGATGCCGTACACCACATACGAGTGCCCCGTTACCCACCCAATGTCCGCCGTGCACCAATAAACGTCGTCTTCGCGCAAATCGAAGATGTACTTGCTGGTCAGATAGGTCTGCACCGAGTAGCCGCCCGTCGTGTGGACCAGGCCCTTTGGCTTGCCGGTTGTTCCTGACGTGTACAGGATGTACAGCGGATCCTCGGAGTCCATTTCCTCCGCCGGACACTCCTTCTCCGCCGCCTTCATCAGCTCGTGCCACCAGTGGTCGCGCCCCGCTTCCATATTCACCGGCGATCCGGTGCGCTTGTACACGACAACGTTCTTCACGGTGGGACAGTTTCCAACCGCCTCGTCCACCGTCGCCTTCAACTTCACTTCATTGCCGCGCCGGTACGACGTGTCCTGCGTCAGAATCGCCACGCACTGCGCATCGTTCACGCGATCCACAATCGCGTTCGCCGCGAATCCGCCGAAGATCACCGAATGCACCGCGCCGATCCGCGCGCACGCCAGAATCGCAATCGCCAGCTCCGGCGTCATGCCCATGTAGACGGCCACGCGGTCGCCCTTTTTGATCCCCAGCCCCTTCAGCACATTCGCGAACTTCTGCACCTCGGCATGCAGATCGGCAAACGTCAGCTTGCGCACCTCGCCCGGCTCGCCCTCCCACAAAATCGCCGTCTGGTCCGCGCGCCCCTCCGCCACATGCCGATCCACGCAGTTGTAGCAGAGGTTGATCTTCCCGCCGACGAACCACTTCGCCCACGGCAGATTCCACTCCAGCACCTTCTCCCACGGCTTGAACCAGTGCAGTTCCGACGCCGCATCCGCCCAGAACCCCTCCGGATCCCGAACCGACCGCTCATACATCCGCTGGTACTCGGCCAGATTCTTGACGCGGGCTTGTTTCGCGAACTCCTCGGGGGGTGGAAACACCCGGTGTTCGCGCAAAATCGACTCAAGGTTGGGGCTGATCGCGGTCTCAGAAGCCATGCTTTCTCCGTCAGACCAAACTACCGTCCCTGCCCCTGGCGATGCAACCGTCCGAACGGGTCAGACGTCCCGGCTACACTATCCCACGGAGGTCCCGTCTTGCCCTCGAACCTCGGCCATGTCCTCGCCGTGATCCCGGCCCGCCTCGGGTCCACCCGGCTCCCCCGCAAGGTTCTCCGCGAAATTGCCGGCGAGCCCATGATCGCCTGGGTCTATCGCGCCGCACGCGCCTGCCCGCTGCTCGACCGGGTCCTGATCGCCACAGACTCAGACGAGGTGCTCAACTTCGCGCAGCAACACCTGCTCCCCGCCGTCTTCACCCCCGCCGACTGCCTCAGCGGCACCGATCGCGTATGGGCCGTCGCTCAATCCATCCCCGCCGATATCTACGTCAACATCCAGGGCGACGAGCCCCTCCTCACACCCGAGCACTTCACTCCGTTGCTGCAGCTCTTCGAACGCCCCGAGGTCCAGGTCGCCACCATCGCCGTCCGCTGCCCCCCGCATGACATCAATAATCCCAGCGCCGTCAAAGTCGTCACCGCCGCCGACGGACGCGCCCTCTACTTCTCGCGTGCCACCATTCCCTTCGATCGCGATAACTCCGGATTTGGGGGCTACCGCAAGCACCTCGGCGTCTACGCCTACCGCAAAGCGGCCCTGCAGAAATTCGCGGCGCTTCCTCCATCGTGGATCGAGCAGGTCGAGCGACTCGAACAGCTCCGCCTGCTTGACAACGGCATCGACATCTATGTCGCGCCCGCGCCCAGCGACACCATCGGAGTCGATACAGAAGAAGACCTTCGCGCCGCCGAAGCTGTCCTCCTGAACGAAGGTCGCCAAAAGCGACCCTAGGTCCCGCACCCAAAACTTGCACCGCCTGAGCTACCCTCACTCTTGCAGGCCATCGCTCCGCATCAAAACTTAAGGGTTCCGACATCCGCCATAGTTATTCCCGGCTTCGCCCCATCTGAAACCTGCTGCTATTCTCGATTCGCGCCATGGATCTGCTTTTCGAAAAAATCGTCCTCTGGGCCACCGACGTCATGCTCTTAAGCGCCATCCTCGCCCTGGTTGAGATCGTCATCGAGAAAGATCGCGGATGGGCGTCGACTCTCAACCAGCGCGGTTTGGGCAAAAAGCTTCTCGCCGGAAGCCGGATGCTCCAGTGGATCGATAAGCCCTATGTCACCGCCTATCATCTGCTGGTCTTCGGAGCCCTCTTGCCTCTCGTGCTCTGCACGCAGTACCGCATCGGCATCCTTGCCGGGTTCGGTTTTGCGTCTCGTCCCAGCCACCCCATCTCCGCTTTCCTGTTTCTGTTCTCCGCATTCCTCGCCATCTGTGTCTTCGAAGACTTCCTCTGGTTTGCCCTCAACTGGTATTACCCAGGCAGCCTCACTGATCTCTTCGCGGGAGAGATCTGGTGGCACACTGGCTGGATTCCACTCAGCCGATCCGTGAAGCTGCCCCGTTTCTATCTCTCCATTGGAGCCATCGCCCTCTCCCTCCTGGCAGTCAGCGTCGCACTCTCAAAGTGAGTCCGCCCCTGCTCCATGCGAGCATTTATGAATATCCTCACCGCCGGCCGATTGTCTGAGAGGATTCTCAACGGAACCGCTGCTCATCCGGATGACCCGGCAAACGGAAGCAACGGCATGGAACGCTGAACTGACATGAAGCATCCCTTTCGAAAAGTCTTCCCCGCAATGGTCTTTCTCTCGATCATTGCCGTGATCGGGATACTGGGATACAGGTTCATCGAGAAATGGACCGTCCTCGATTCGGTCTACATGACGGTGATTACTCTCTTCACCGTTGGCTTCAAAGAAGTGAACCCTCTTTCGTCGGCAGGGAAAGTATTCACGATTTTCATCATCGTGGCCGGCGTCGGAAGCGCCATCTATGCTGCCGGAAAGGTCGTGGAGATCATCATTGAAGGGGAGATGACCGGCTATCGAAAGAGGAGAAACATGGATAAGAAGATCAGAGAGATGAAGGATCACCACATCGTCTGCGGCTTTGGCAGAGTCGGCCATCAGGTAGCCCAGGCCTTCGAGGAGTGGCGGGTTCCCTTCGTCGTCATCGATCCCAAAAAGGAATCCCTCGACGAACTCGATGCCAGGGGAATCCCGGTTCTGATTGGCGATGCCACCGACGATACTGTTTTGACCGCGGCTGGTATCGGTTCCGCCAAAGGCCTCATCGCCTGCTCCGATTCCGACGTAGCCAATGTCTACATCACGCTGTCGGCCCGCCAGCTCAACCCTGGCCTCAACATCGTGGCCCGGGCGGGTCTGAAAGATACTGAGAAAAAACTCACCATGGCCGGCGCCAACAAAGTAATCTCGCCCTACTTCATTTCCGGAGTTCGCATGGCTGCCATGGCCACAAGGCCAGTGGCTACCGACTTTCTCGACTTAGTCAGCCACAGTGGGCTTGTCGATTTCAGCCTCTTTCAAATCACCATTCCCAGCGGTTCCCCGCTCAGTCGAAAAAGCATCGCCGAGGCTGACATCCGGAATGCCTCGGGCGCTCTGGTCCTGGCCATTCGAAAGGCCGATGGCTCATTCGATCTCCAGCCAAAAGGAACCTCAACGATCGACACGAATGATGTGCTCGTCATCCTCGGCACTCAAGAACAATTCGAGTCGCTGCAGAAGATAGTAGGGAAAAAAGTGGGGTGATAGTGAACTCTATCGGCTTTCAGCTAACCGACGGCTAAGTCCTTCCCCTTCGATTCCCGCCCAAACGCCGCCACCAACGCCACATAGCAAGCCACCACCGCCACCGTGACCGCCAGCACCGGCCCCAACCCGCCAAACCGCTCCGCCGCCTTCGTCTGGATCACCGCATTCCACGACGCCAGCAGATTTCCCAGCTGATACGCCAGCCCCGGAAACGTCGCCCGCACCGGCCCCGGCGACAACTCCGTCAGCCACGCCGGCACCACACCCCACGCCCCCTGCACCATGAACTGCATCAGGAACGCGCCGCCCGCCAGCGCCGCCACCGAGTGCGACAGCGCATACAGCGGAATCACGGGCAGCGCCAGCAGCGCCGCCAGAACAATTGCCTTCTTCCGCCCGATCTTCTCTGAAAAAGTCCCGAACATCATACCGCCCGCCAGCGCGCCAATGTTGTAGAGAATCGCGATTCCCCCCGTCAGCTGCGCTGAGAAGCCATGTTCTTTTTGTAAGAATGTCGGATACAAATCCTGCGTCCCGTGCGAGAACGCATTGAAACCCGTCATCAGCAGCACCAGAAACAGGAACGTACCCGCATACTGCAGGAGCCCCTTCCGCAAACCCATCTCCGGAAGCGTCCGCTCCTCCAGCTCGCCGCGCTCCTTCCACGTCGGCGACTCCTCCACCTTTCCCCCGATATAGAACACCAGCAGCGCCGGCACCGCTCCCACCAGAAACATTCCCCGCCATCCAAACGGATGCCCGTGCCATGTAAAGTGCGAGAACCACGGGAACAGCAGCGCATACGCCGCAGCCGCCACCAGATACCCGACGGCATATCCCTCCTGCAGCAGCCCGGAAAAGAATCCGCGATTCTCCTTCGGCAGTGTCTCAAACGCCAGCGCCGCGCCCACGCCCCACTCCCCGCCCATCGCGATCCCGAACAACGCGCGCAGGATGAACAGCGTGTGCATCGAGCCGGCAAAGGCACACGCCAGTTCGAGCAGTGAGTAGCTCGCGATGTTGAACATCAGCGTTGGTCGCCGCCCGAAGCGGTCTGCCATCACTCCGAATACAAACGCGCCCACCGGCCGCAGCATCAGCGTGATCGATATCGCCGCCGCCACCTCGGTCCGCGCGACGCGAAAGTCCGACGCCACCGCCGAAACGCAAAATACCAGGATGAAGAAGTCGAACGCGTCGAGCGCCCATCCCAGAAAACAAGCTGCGAACGCGTGGCGCTGCCGCGAACTCAGGCTCCGGAAGGGGCTGGGCATTGCGCCAGCTTACCAGAGGGACACGCCCCTTCGATTGGGGCTTCCTCCCCCACTCCTCTGGAAGTACATTGGTGGGCGGACTCGAAACAGTGCACCAATTCGGGGCCCTGACTCATCATGGACAAACGAATGGCGGCTTCGCTCCCCTCCTCTCGCGTCGCGATCTGGCATCTCCCCGTCGTGGCATTTCGCTGTGGACTCGGCATAGCGCTGGGGCTCGCGGTCTCTGTCGGTTGCGGAGGCACCACCCAGGGCAGCACCGTGCCTCCGGCGCAATCCGCTGCCACCCCCGCCATCGCGACCACCGCCGCGCAGAATGGGGCCGTCATCGTTACCCTGAGTGACTCCACCCCCGGCGCAATCATTTACTACACAGCGGATGGCACCACCCCGAGCGAAACCTCCACCCGTTATTACGCACCGTTCCTCGTCGCATCCACCGTCACCCTCAAAGCGATCGCCGCCAATCCTCCGGGCTATCTCAACAGCTCCGTCGCCACACAAACTTTCTCGCCCCACATCCCCTCCGGCACGCTGGTCTGGAGCGACGAATTCTCCAACTCCGGATCCTCGATCGCACAACCCAACTCCACTACCTGGACCTACGACACCGGCCTCGGCTCCCTTTGCTGCGGCAACCATGAGCCTGAGACCTATTGCGCCTGGGGTTCCACAACCAGCCCCTGCAATCCGTCGAGCCCGAACGCCTTCGTCGCCACCGACGGCTCCCTGCACGTCGCCGCGCTCATTCCTTCGGCGAACGTCTACACCTCCGCCCGCCTCAAATCCCAGGGCCTCTTCAGTTTTCAGTACGGACGCATCGAGGCCCGCATGATGCTCCCCGAATCGCAGGGCATGTGGCCCGCGTTCTGGCTCCTCGGCAACAACATCACTACCGTCTCGTGGCCCGCCTGCGGCGAAGCCGACATCATGGAGCACATCGACGGCAACAATCCTCCGCTCTCCGTCGGCGCCCCCGCCCCCGGTTATGACTGGATCGCCGGCTCGGTACACGGCGGCACAACCACCACTCACGCCGATGGCAGCCAGCAGTATCACCCCGCCGCCTTCTCCGCCGCCGCCTGGCACACCTACGGCATGATCTGGAGCAAAGGTCAGGTTCAGTACTACGTCGACTCGCCCGCCAACATCTACGCCACCTTCAACACCAGCAACTTCAACGGCGCCTGGCCCTTCGATCAGGGCCCGATGTTCATCATCCTCAACCTCGCCGTCGGCGGAGACTGGCCCGGCAACCCTGACGCCACCACCGTCTTTCCCGGAAACATGCTCGTCGACTACGTCCGCATCTACACCAACTAACGCGCAGCACCCCAACGAGTCGGGTGCCCGATCCCCGCCGCCTGTTGTTGCCGGCAGGGTGGGCTGCTAATCCTGCCGCATCATCCACCGGTCGAGAATCGTGTGCACGCACCGCGCCCCGCACAGGTGCTGGATCTCCGCCGAATGCGCCAGAAAATTATTCCACGGCGTCAGCCGCATCGCCGTCTGCTCCGGCTCCCCGGCGGCCGCTGAAAACTTCTCCGTCCACGCCAGCCACCAGTCCGTCGATCCTTCCTTCTTCTCCTTACCGCAAACGTTGCAGTGGAACGTCTCTGTCCAGGCCATCGCTCACTCCCCCCATAGTCTCCCCGGAAGGTAAGATAATGTCCATCGGCCCACGCCGGTCAGGAACTGTTCGATCTCCAGCGAACACGAGTGCCCCATGATCTTCTCCCCGCAGAGCACGCCGCAGCGCCGCCCCGCCGGCATCCTGCTCTCGGTGGCCTCTCACGCCGCCCTGTTTCTGATTGCCTTCCTGCTTACGCTGCACTGGGGACGCGTCCGCCCCGTCTATCGCGACAGCCGCTGCTGCACCGCCCAGCTCTACTGGAACGCCACCACCGGCGTCAGCGACTCAAGCCCGGCCGCGCGCATCCGTCACGCGATACCCTCGCCCATCCCCGTACCAAAATCCAGCCGCATCCAGAATCCTGTTCGCCTGCGCCGGCCCCGCACGCCGCGGCATCCTGCCCCGGCGCAGAACCATCTCGCCCGCTCCGGCACGCCCTCGCCTCAGCAGCAGCAAACCATCGGCACCGGCAGCGGCTCCGATGATGCCGAGCCCGCCTTCCCAACCTACTTCCCGCGCCCCACCGTCCCCGACCGCGCGCTTCTCCCCGCGGTCGAACACAAGATCATCGTCAACGTCACCATCAGCGCCGACGGCGATGTCACCGACGAGAAGCTCGTGCAGGGGCTCGGCAACAGCCTGGACGATCTCGTCCTGCGCACCGTGAAGAACTGGCGCTTCCACCCTGCCACGCTCAACGGCAACAACGTGGCGTCGGTCGAGCAGCTGGTCTTCCCGTTCAACCGCGACTATCCGTCGGACGCCGGCTCGACTGCCTGACGGCGACTTAACCGTTAGTAGACGATCATCTCCCGGTTCGCACTCCAGGCCCGGTCATTCTCCCGAGCGATGAAGCGGCTATGCTTTTCTTTCCACGCTCTCAGTTCGGCCCGCGTCTGGACCGCCCAGGCGATCGTCGCCCCGACGATAGCCAGGCCCACAAATGACGAAGCAAACACTAACAGGAGCATCCACATACGGTCTTCCTCCAATGATCTGAGTCGCCATTGCCCTTCGTGCGCGCTTCAGCATATTGGAAGCACATGAGAAGGTTGCCGGCGTCTCCTGAGGTAACCGCAAGATGAGAACCAAATCCTGTCCGTATGCCACCGAAGTGGGAATGCAGGAAAGCACTCCTGGCACAAAAGAATTACCGCTCCCACCATCGCGTCAACCCGGACTGGAAAGAACCACAAATCGTGCCGATGAACATCTCCGGTCTCGAGCTTGCTCTCCAACCAGAGTAAGCTCCCGGTCACAGCGAAGGACGCGAAATCAAAACTCCAAAGTGAAAGAAAGACGGCCGCCGCGATCTCTGTTCTTCTCTCATTTCCTCGGCTTATCGGGTCAACGCGCAAGTCCCTTCGCACGATTCCCGACGTTATTATGCCTGCAGTCGATGGCTCCGTCGGCACCCGGATCGCGCCTCTGTTGTCTGTTGCACTTCCGCACAAGAATGGTGGCCAGTCCAGCGAGGAACAGCTATGACACGTCGAGAATCCTGGCAAATCGAAGTAGACGAAGTTATGAAAAACGAGGAGTGGCGGCTCACGGGCCTCACGCGCCCCATTAAGGTGTGCCCCGCCGAAATGCCTCTCGAATTCGATGTGGGTGGCTACTTTACGCTGGCCAAATACCTGCTCGGAAAAAACCCGAAGCAAATCGAGAAGGACCTCGGGCTGCCCCACGACTATCTGCAATATGGGGCGCGGATCTACAAGTTCACCCGCCTCCCACAGATCACCGAATACGAATATGAACTGACCGCCAACTTCCCCGATGGCACCGTCGATCATGGACCCGCGCGCGGGAAGCCTTACTACCCGCCCGGCAGTCCCAAAATCCACCAATGGAGAATCCTGAGGGGCACGAGCATTCCCGTCGACCCGATGTACTTCACGATACGTCCCACGTTTCAGGTTCCGGACAGCTGGCTAATAAAGTAACGCGAAGTTCCCCGAAATAACCGAACCGCGGCGGGCGGCAAGGATTTCATCAACACCCCCGGCTGTCATCGCGAAGAGCAATCCGGTCTGCGGTTGCTCTGTCCTGACATGGTCAGTCGCCGCAGCAACACTCCTCCTGGCCGCAATACGAGCAACAGGAGCACATGCCGTGCGCGCTCTCGGCTTTCGCGAGCGAAGCGGTATCGCAGGGCGGACAGCCGCCCGCGATGGACGGGATCACCAGCACCTCATCCCCATCCTGGAACGCGTACTTATCGTTCCCCAGGAAACGGATGTCTTCCTCGTTGACATAGAAATTGATGAACTTCCGCACTTGGCCTGAATCATCCCGCAGATGGGTTTTCAGCGCGGGAAAAGTCATCTCGATCTCCGTGATCAGCGCGGGCAGGTTAGCCGCGCTCGACGTGATCTCCCGTTCCCCATTGGTGTGCTTCTGAAATGCATTCGGCAGCAGAACTCTAACCGACATAAGCTCCTCCCACTTCTAGGGTGTTTTCCTCATTGCGCTCGGCAACGTAGTTTTCGAAATCGCCCAGCCGCGGGCGAATCGCCGCATGCTGCTCGTAGGCACCTGCAAGCACATCGGTCGTCTTCAGCCCGTTGCCGGTAATGCAGCTCACCGTCAGATCATCGGGATGAATGCGGCCATGCGCATACAGCCGCGCCGTCACCGCCGTCGTCACGCCCCCAGCCGTCTCCGTAAAGATTCCTTCCGTCTCCGCCAGTTCCTGGATGGCCGACACGATCTCGACATCCGACACGTCCTCGGCCCAGCCGCCGGTCTCGCGAATGCACCGCGTCGCGTACACTCCATCGGCTGGATTTCCGATCGCGAGCGAGCGCGCGATCGTCGACGGCCGTTGCGGCTCGATGTGGTCCGCGCCTGTTTTCACCGCCGTGGAGATCGGCGAGCAGCCTGTCGCCTGCGCTCCAAAGAAGCGCACGGGCTTGTCTTCAACGAGGCCCAGCTCAACCAACTCCCTGAACGCCTTGCGGATTTTCACGATCAGCGCGCCGCCCGCCATCGGCACCACGACGTTATCCGGCAGCCGCCAGCCCAGTTGCTCCGCGATCTCGAACCCGACCGTCTTGGAGCCCTCGGCGTAGTAGGGGCGCAGGTTCACGTTGACGAATCCCCAGTTATACCGGTCCGCAATCTGTGAGCAGAGCCGGTTCACGTGATCGTAGTTGCCGTCGATCCGCACCAGCGTCGCGCCGTAGACCTGGGTATTGAGGATCTTTGCCGGTTCCAGATCCGCGGGGACAAGGATGTAGGTTTTCAATCCAAGGCGCGCCGCCTGTGCCGCCACGGCGTTCGCCAGGTTCCCGGTCGACGAGCAGCCAACGGTGTCGAAGCCAAAGCGCACCGCATTCTCAAGCGCCACGGACACGACGCGATCTTTAAAGCTCAGAGTGGGCAGGCACACCGCGTCGTTCTTGATCCAGAGATTCCTGGCGCCAATGTGCGCGGCGAGCCGCGGCGCGCGCAGCAGCGGCGTCCACCCAGCGGGCGTGCAGGGCGTCGCATCGTCGGGCACCGGCAGCAGCGCCTGGTAGCGCCACATGCTCGTCGGACCCGCGGCAATCGTCGCACGCGTTACGGTCCGCTTCGCTTCGTCCAGATCGACAAAAACTTCCAGCGGAGAAAAGCATTCGTCACAAATCGACAGCGGAGCGTTGTCATAACGCTTTCCGCATTCCCGGCATCGCAGTTCGTAAGCAGCAGCCATCGCACCCTCGTGTTCGAGAGCGGCGTCGGAATACATATACGGGCACGCGTGACGACGTACTTGCGTTGACTCACTACTGGGATTTCGCGAGATGCGCTACAGCTGCACCCCGAATCTCATGTACCCCGCTTTTTACAGCGGGCGAGAGTTGACACCGTGATCCCGAATTGCTCGAGCCGGTTGTCGTGGCGTCACAGGGCCCGTCCCTCAGCCACTCTGCATGAAATTCAGGCTCGCTCCTGAGAGCAAACTTGAATAATCATTGGATACCACACCTTCGCCCGCGATGCAAATCCGCCTTCGGGTGATGGGTGCGGATTCATATTCACGAGCAGCCGCGCGCGTATCGTGGAACTGAGATCCTGGGTAGCGGCGCGAACCGGCGCCGAATGTAATATTTCGAATACGGATCGACCCCGGCAAACACGAGATGAGCGCATGAACGTCCCCGGCGAACTCAACGAGGTAGTGCTTCCCCAAACTGTAGTCGGTCCGCTCACGCGCGCGGCCATCTTCCTCGTCGTCCGCATCAACCCCGACGATGCCAGCTGCGATCGCGTTCGCTCCTTCTGTGCCGACCTCGCGGGCCTCGTTCGCGCCGTCGAGTTTCGCGATGTCGAGGCTGGACTCACCTGCGTCGCCGGTTTCGGATCCGATGCATGGAACCGGCTCATCGGCACGCCGCGCCCCGCCGAACTTCACCCCTTCCAGGAGATTCGCTCCGGCGGGCGCCACGCCGTCTCCACCCCGGGCGACATCCTGTTCCATATCCGCGCAAAGCGCATGGACCTGTGTTTCGAGCTGGCGACGCAGATCATGGACGCCATCGGCGATGCGGTTTCCGTCACCGACGAAGTGCACGGCTTCCGCTACTTCGACGATCGCGACGTCCTCGGGTTCGTGGATGGAACGGAAAATCCACGAGGCGAAGCGGCGGCCGACGCTGCCATCGTCGGCGACGAGGACCCACCCTTCGCCGGTGGCAGCTACGTCATCGTGCAGAAATATCTGCACGACATGAAAGCGTGGAACGCCCTTCCGACGGAAGCCCAGGAACACATCATCGGACGGAAGAAGCTCTCTGATATTGAGCTGAGCGACGCCGAGAAACCTTCCTCGGCGCACAGCGCGCTGACCGTCATCGCGGAAGACGGAAAGGAACTTAAGATTCTGCGCGACAATATGCCTTTTGGACGGCCGGGACACGGCGAATTCGGAACCTATTTCATCGGCTACAGCCGCACGCCGCGCATTACCGAAACCATGTTGCAGAACATGTTTGTGGGCCGACCGCCCGGCAACTACGATCACCTGCTCGACTTCAGCCGCGCGGTGACAGGCAGCTTGTTTTTTGTACCTTCGGCTACGTTTCTCGACAACATCGGCGCTGCTGCGCCGGAAGCCGTTGCAGGAGTCCCATCGGCTCCTCCGAATTCGCCTGGGCCTTCGCCCGAACACGACACATCACTCAAAATAGGATCACTTAGAGGAGAGAAAGATGAATAACCTCCATCGGGAACTGGCGCCCATCTCCGACGCGGCCTGGTCAGAGATCGAAGAAGAAACAACGAGGACCATCAAGCGATATCTGGCGGGACGGCGGATTGTGGACGTTCCTTCCCCGGGGGGCATCGCGTCGCCCGGGGTGGCCACTGGCCACCTCAAGCCGCTGGCATCCCCCTCCGAGGGCATCCTTGCAAATCGCCGCGAGGTCAAACCGCTGGTTGAATTACGCGTGCCCTTCGAGTTATCCCGCCAGGAAATCGACGATGTGGAGCGCGGCGCCGAGGATTCCGACTGGCAGCCCGCCAAAGACGCTGCGATGAAACTCGCCTTCGCCGAAGACCGCGCCATCTTCAACGGATATCAGGAAGCCGACATTCAGGGCATCCGCGAAGGCTCCAGCAACCCGGTCATCCCGCTTCCAGCGGATGTGCGGGATTACCCCGACGCCGTCGCTCATGCCCTGAGCCAGCTGCGGCTGGTGGGAGTGAACGGGCCGTACTCGGTAGCGTTTGGCGCCGACGAGTATACCGCGCTGGCCGAAACGCGCGACCACGGATATCCCGTCCTCGAGCATGTCAAACACATTGTCGATGGCAACCTGGTCTGGGCTCCGGCAATCGAAGGCGCCTTCGTCCTAACCACCCGCGGTGGCGATTTCGAGCTGAACATCGGCCAGGACGTTTCCATCGGCTACCTCAGCCACAGCGATTCCATTGTTCGCCTGTATCTTCAGGAGACTTTCGTCTTCCGCGTTCTCACCAGCGAAGCCTCGGTTGTGCTCTCG
Source organism: uncultured Acidobacteriaceae bacterium (assembly GCA_963796895.1). GTDB lineage: Bacteria > Acidobacteriota > Terriglobia > Terriglobales > Acidobacteriaceae > Palsa-343. Next base: position 1,653,042 of record CAWCNN010000003.1, on the reverse strand, counting down.
CCGTCACCGAAATCTTCCTGAGCCGCCGCTAAACCTGACACACTGTGTCTCAGGAGCCCCCCATGATCACAATCCTCGGCGCCGGCGGTGTCATCGCCAACCATCTCGTCCCGCTCCTCGTCGCGCAGAACAAGACCTTCCGCGTTGTCAGCCGCACGGCGCGCACCACTCCCGGCGCTGCTGAAGCCGTGGCCGCCGACGTCACCGACCGCGATCAAACCATCCGCGCCGTTACCGGTTCGAGCGTGGTCTTTCTTCTGGTCGGACTCAAATACGACCACAAAGTCTGGGCGGAGCAGTGGCCGCGCATCATGGCCAACACCATCGAAGCCTGCAAGCTCGCCAACGCCAGGCTGGTCTTTTTCGACAACGTCTACATGTACGGTCGCGTTTCCGGGTCTATGACCGAGGACACGCCGTTCAATCCCTGCAGCCGGAAAGGCGAGATCCGCGCGCAAATCGCAGCGACTTTGCTTAACCAGATCAAAGCCGGTTCGCTCACGGCAATGATCGCCCGCGCTCCCGACTTCTACGGGCCGGCAACACCCACCGGCGTCGCCAACGTCCTCGTCTTCGATGCGTGGGTGAAAAACCAGAAAGCCTCATGGCTGGTCAACGACGCGGTGCCGCATTCGCTGATCTACACGCCCGACGCCGCCCGCGCCATCCTCACTCTCGCCGAATCCGACTCCGCCTGGAACCAGACCTGGCATCTGCCCACCGCGCCCCACCCGCCCTCCGGGCGCGAGTTCATCACCGCCGCCGCAGAAGCCGCGCATCGCGAACCGAAATACCGCGTCCTGTCGCCGCTGATGGTCCGCATGTACGGGTGGATTAACCCAGTGGTTGGTGAACTCCACGAGATGCTGTACCAGAACGACTCGCCCTACGTCTTCGACTCGTCGAAGTACGCGCGCGCCTTTGGCACGGAGGGCACGCCCTATGCCGACGGCATTCGCGCCACCGCCGTCTCGTATCGCAAGACCGCGTAAATCTCAGTGCGCTCCCATCAGGCGCTCGCGCACCGCGGCATTGGTCGCCATGTCGACGCAGGTCCAGGCCATGGCCAGCGCGCCGTCGATGACTGCCTTGTCCGCATCCGCCGTCACGCAGTGCGCTGTGAACTCCGGCTGATGATTCACCGCGGGCAGCGAGTTGATTCCGATCATGGGATGGATGGAGGGCATGGCCAGCGACACGTTCCCCATATCCGTCGACCCCGTCGGCCGCGTCTCCCACTCGCCCATGTTGGGATACCTGCGCCCCAGCGCCTCGGAGTTGGCGCGATACAGCAGAGCCATATCGTTGTCGTGGATCATCTCAGCATAGGGCTTGTCGCCGCCGCTGATCTCGACTTTGGCCCCGGTCGCCAGACCACCTGCCTCGAAGCAGCGGTAGACTTTCGGCCGCAGTTCTTTGAGCTGCTCCAGCGTCTCGGAGCGGATGATGTATTTCGCTCGCGTATGCGCCGGCACAACGTTAGGGGCCACGCCGCCCTCGGTCACGATGCCGTGAATCCGGTCCGTGGAGCGAATATGCTGCCGCAGCAGGCCGAGCGCCGTCTGCGCGATGGTGAACGCGTCTGCCGCGTTGATACCCAGTTCCGGGAATGCCGATGCGTGCGACTCCTTGCCCGTGCAGCACACCTCGAACATGGACGCCGCGATGATCTTCGCCTTCACCATGTCAAAAGGCGCCGGATGCACCATCATGGACGCGTGAATCCCGTCGAAGCCGCCGCGCTCCAGCATGAGGATTTTGCCGCTGGCGTTGCCCACTTCTTCGGCCGGTGTGCCGATTACGCTGATCGTGAGCCCCACCTCATCGGCCACCTTTGCGGCTGCCAGGGCCGCGCCCACCGCCGACGCGGCGATGATGTTGTGTCCGCACGCATGCCCGATCCCCGGAAGCGAGTCGTACTCCGCGCAGATGCCGATGTGCAGCGGCCCGGATCCCGCCTTCGCGCGAAACGCGGTGGGCATATCGCACACACCCTTCTCTACCTTGAACCCGGCGGCATCCAGGGTTTCACATATCCACTCGGATGATTTTTCTTCTTCGAACCCGAGCTCGGGATGCCCATGAATTCGATGGCTCAGCCCAATCAGTGCATCCTGACAGACATCGAACCGCTCCCGTGCTGCTGCTTTCGCGTCCATCGCCACCCCTCCCTGCAATGTAGGCAGAACCATATCACGCACCCGGCAACGTTTCTTCCCTTAGGGAATCCAAATGGGGGAAAATTCCCGAGGAGCCTCCTCATGAACGCCGCCGTCGTCGAGTCCTTCGATCGTCCGCCCCGCTACAGCACCTTCCCCGATCCCACGCCCTCGGTCGACGAGGTCCTGATCACCGTCACCGCCGCCGGACTCCACCCCATCGTCAAAGCGCTCGCCAAAGGCGCGCACTACGGCAGCACCGGGCAGCTGCCGCTGATCCCGGGCGTCGATGGGGTTGGCCGTACGCCCGACGGCGCTCGCGTCCTCTTCGGCTCCACGCACCCGCCCTATGGAACCTTCGCGGAGCGCAGCCTCACCCGGCCGGCGCTGTGCACACCCCTCCCCGATGCGCTGGACGACGCCACAGTCGCCGCCATGATGAACCCGGGCATGTCCGCCTGGGCTGCACTCGAGCATCGCGCCGACTTCGCCGCCGGCGAAAGCGTGCTCATCCTCGGCGCCACGGGATCCGCCGGCCACATGGCTGTGCAGATCGCGCGCCGCTTCGGCGCCCGGCGCATCGTCGCCGCCGGCCGCAATCCCGAGGCGCTGGAAGAGGCGAAAACCCTGGGCGCCGATACCACGATCTCGCTCCAGCAGGAGCACCATGCGCTGGTCTCCGCCTTTCGCGCAGAGCTGGCCAACGGCATCGACGTCGTCCTCGACTACCTTTGGGGCGCGCCGGCGGAAGCGCTGCTCGACGCGGTGGTCCAGAAAGGACTCGATCACGACGCCTCTCGCATTCGCTACATCCAGATCGGCAACAGTGCCGGCCCCAACATAACGCTGCCCGCCGCGGTTCTGCGCAGCTCCGGCCTGGAACTGCTGGGCAGCGGATTCGGGAGCGTGTCGATGGACAAGCTCTTCGCGTCGCTGCGCGGAATCCTGGCTGCCGCGGTCAAAGAGCCATTCCATATGAAGCTCACCACCGCGCCGCTGCGCGATGTCGAGAGGCTGTGGAATGCTGCCGGGGAAGCTCGCCTGGTCTTTGTGCCGTGAGCCACGAGTTCCCCTCGTTTTTCTCTCCTCAGGCCGCGGCTGCCGGATTTCTCCGCCCCGCTCGTCACTTTCTTCGAACAAATCCCTGGCTCCTGCGTATCTTCCTGGTACATCATGGGCTGCATACCCCGCTGAGACCACCCCGAGACGCCTATGCGAAATTTCCTGCAGGACCTGCGCTTCAGCGCCCGCACTCTCCGCAACTCTCCCGGCTTCGCCCTGACGGCCATCCTCACGCTTGCCGTTGGCATTGGTGCGGTCACCTCCATCTTCTCGGTGGTCGACTCGGTCCTGCTCAAGCCTTTTGCTTTCGCGAGTCCCGACCGCCTGGTCATGCTGCACGAGTATCTGCCCGAGCTGGCTTCGAGCCCTCTGCCGGATAATCCCAACCACTTCCTCAACTGGCAGAGCAACGCGAAGACCTTCACCGGACTGAGCATCCTGAACAACAGCAACTCCAGCATCTCGGTGGGCACCGATCACCCTGAGCTGGTCAGCGGCCTCCGCGTTGAGCCGAATTTCTTCGACGTGCTCGGCGCGCATCCTTTCCTCGGCCGCGGATTCCTTCCCGTCGAAGCCACGAAGGGCCACGATAAAGTCGTGGTCCTCTCATGGAGTGCGTGGCAGCGGTATTTTCACGGCGATCCTCATGCGATTGGCCAGACCCTGCGCGACGGGGGCGATCCGGAAACCGTCATCGGCGTCCTGCCGCAAAGCTTTTCCTTCCCCCACGTCAGCGAGCTCTCCACTGCCGTTTCGCAGAATGCCGTCAACCCCTACGAACTCTTCCGCCCCCTCGTTCTCGACATCGATGGACGGGACGACGAAGGCGATTACAACTTCCTGGTTTTGGGCCGGCTGCGTGCCGGCGCGGCGGTACAGGAGGCGCAGACCGAACTTGCCACGCTGCAGTCCGCCTTCAACAAAGCCCATCATCTGCATACCCATCCCACCGTTCTGGTCTTTCCGCTCATTCATGAAGTGGCCGGCAACATCAGTACCGGCCTGTGGCTGCTGCTTGCCGCCGTGGGAGCGGTGCTGCTGATCGGCTGTGTGAATCTTGCCAATCTGCAGCTGGCCCGGGCGGTTTCCCGCGAGCGCGAGCTGGCGGTCCGCGCCGCTCTGGGCGCGGGGCGCGATCGCCTGGTCAGCTCGGCTCTTGCCGACTCGCTGGTTCTCGCGCTTATCGGTGGCGCGCTCGGGATCCTGCTCTCTTTTGCCGGCGTGCAGGTCTTTATCGCCGCGGCGCCCAAAAGCCTGCCTCGCATCGGCGCTGTCCACCTGTCCTGGCCGGTTCTGCTGGGAGCGGCGGGTCTCTCGATCCTGACGGCGCTGTTCTTCGGACTGCTTCCCGCACTACGCTCGATGGGTGTCGATCCGCAATCCGCACTGCAATCGAGCACGACTCGGGTTTCCAGCGGACGCGAGAGCCAGCGCACACGCCATCTGCTGGTGGCCGCCGAGGTCGCCTGCACGGTCGCGCTGCTGATCGTCACGGGCCTGCTGGTGCGCAGCTTCTCAACGCTGCTCAACCAGGGCCGCGACTTCGATGCGAGCCGCGTCACCATCGCGCGCGCCTTCCTCTATGCGCCGCAGTATGGCGACAGCGTCGACAAGAATGGCGCCGCGAAGGCCTCCTTTATCGAGCGTTCGCTGGCGGCCCTCGCGCAGATTCCCGGCGTGCAGTCGGTGGCGTCGACCTCAGAGCTGCCCCTTGCCGGCGATACATGGATCGACGACGTCACCCGCCCCGATCATCCGGTTCCACCCGGTCACGAACCCACCGCGAACATCCGCTGGATCAGCCCCGGCTACGCGCCCACGCTGCGGATCCCGCTGGTTGCGGGCCGGGACCTGACAGATGACGACAAGAACCACCCCACGAATATCCTGATCTCGCAGGACGCGGCGCGCAGCATTTTTCCTGACGGCAACCCGGTCGGGCACATTCTCCACCTCAACGACACGACCGACTTCACCGTGGTCGGCGTACTCGCCGATGCGCGCATCAACCAGCTCGATCACACTGCGCCGATGATCTACATCCCCTACTGGCAGCAGACGTGGTGGCGGGTCACCTTCCTGGTGCGCAGCCCGCAGCCGGCGTCCGCGCTGGCGAACTCCATGCGACGCGCGATCTGGAGCGTCGATCCGGAGGTCGCGATCACCACGCTGAAATCGCTCGACCAGCAGGTATCCGACTCGGTCTCGGACCAGCGCTTCCAGACTTTGCTGCTGTCGAGCTTCGGCGGCGCAGCGCTGCTGCTGGCGCTGCTCGGGATCTATGGCGTCCTCGCCTACTCGGTCTCACTCCGACAGCAGGAGTTCGGCATCCGCATCGCGCTGGGCTGCGACAAGCCGACGCTGATGCGCCTGGTCGCGCGCCAGGCGGCGTGGCCTGTCGCGGGAGGCATCGTTGCCGGGCTTGCGCTTGCCTTCGCGGCGTCACGCTATGTGAGCAGCCTGCTGTATGAGACCAGTGCCGCCGATCCGTTGGCAATCACTGCGAGCATTGCGCTGCTGATCGTCGCCGCGCTGTTCGCAACGCTGATTCCTGCGCGCCGCGCCGCGCAGCTGGATCCGATGGCGGTACTGCGCAACGAGTGATCCTGATGGGCTGGAGCCGGGCATTGGGCGGCCGGTGCCTTCACGGCTGAGCGCTGAAGTCGACCCGCAGCCGCCGTCCCTGCCCGCTGCTCTCGCGCGCCAGCTCGATCAGCCGTGTGGTGCGCCACGCCTGCTCCGGCTTCACTTCCAGCTCCGCCTTGCCCAGCAGCACGTCGCGCACATTCTCGTAGAAGGCGCGATAGTCGCCGCGCTCCGTCTTCACCCGCCGCGTCACCGGTGCCCCCTCGCCGCAAATCTTCATCTCGCCCCACGCCGCTTCCGGCTCCTGGCCGAACTCGGGCGCGTCGGGGCGCATTCCCGCCTTCAGCTGATCCTCCTGTGGATCGAGCCCCCATTTGGTAAAGCTGCCTTTGGTTCCGTGCACGACGTAGCGCGGCCCTGGCGTGCATGCGGTCAGGGTCGCCCGCAGAGCCACGGTCATGCGCTGCGGTTTCTCGTACTCCAGAAACAGGTTCCACGCGTCATCCACCGCGGCATTGTCACGCTCGACGCGGACATTGGCGGTAATGGCTGCGGGCGGCCCGAACAAGGTCATGGCCTGGTCGATGAGGTGCGGCCCCAGATCGAAAAGCGTTCCGCCCCCGGGGCCGCCGCTTTCGCGCCACACATCGCGACGAGGCGCGGGGCGGAAGCGGTCGAAGTGCGACTCGAAGCTGACCAGCCGACCCAGTTCGCCGCCGACAATCACCTGGCGCACGGTTTTGAAATCGCCGTCCCAGCGCCGGTTTTGATAGGCGGTCACGGTCAGGTTGCGGTGGCGCGCCATGGTGATCAGCTTCGCCGCTTCCTCCGAGGTGAGGGTGAAGGGCTTGTCGATGACCACGTGCCGCTGTTCGTGCAGGCACTGCTTCGCGAGCTCGTAGTGCGAGTAGCTGGGCGTGGCAATGACGACCAACTGGATGCCGACGTCGGAGAGCATCTCCTCGACGCTGCGCGCGACATGCGCCTCGGGGTACTCCTTTTTGGCATCGTCGCCGCTACGCTGGACAACTGTGGCCAGATCCAACCCCGGCGTCGCCTGAATGACGGCGGTGTGAAAGATCCGTCCGGCGAGCCCAAATCCAACAACCCCCACCCTGATTGGTTCCTGCATAAGACACCATCTTCGATGGTCGTCCACGATCACGCAAGGGGCCCGGCAGCCGGTTCGCGACGGTGGACTCCCTTTCGCGAGGCGGAGGCTGTACCCTGTCCCCATGCTGCTCGAATTGCGAGCCGAGAACTATGCGGTCATCGATCACGCCATCGCCGGCTTTGGCCCGGGGCTGAATCTTCTTACTGGTGAAACGGGCGCGGGCAAATCGATTCTGGTGGATGCGCTGGCGCTGCTGATGGGCCAGAAGGCTTCATCGGGGGTGATCCGGCACGGGGCGGACCGGGCGGTGCTGTCCTGCGTGTTCCAGTCGACGCCGGGGGCGGAGCTGATGCTCGAAGCCAACGGCATCGATGTGGATGGCGACGAGGTAATTCTGCGCCGGGAGATTCTGGCCGACGGGAAGGGTCGCGTTTACGTGAACAACCAGCCGGCGACGGTAGCGGTGCTGCGTGCGCTGGCACCGGAACTGGCGCTGGTGCACGCGCAGTCGGAGACGCTCTCGGGTTTCGATCCGGCGCAGCAGCGGCTTCTGCTGGACCGGTTCGGCGGAGTGTCCACGGAGGCGGTGGCGGAGGCGTTCGCGCGGTGGCGTGAAATCCAGGAGCGGCTCACGGAACTGGAAAAGGACGAGCAGGACCGTTTGCGACTGGCGGATCTGTGGAGCTTCCAGGCACGCGAGATCCAATCGGCCGCGCCCGCAGCCGGCGAGGACCAGTCGCTGGAGACGGAGCGGCGTGTGCTGATGAATGCCGAGAAGCTGCACATAGCGGCGACAGCGGTGACGAACGCGCTGTACGAGGACGATGCCTCGGCGGAATCGACCCTGCAGACGGCGCAGAAGCACCTTGAAGAGCTGGCCCGCTACGATGGCCAGTTCAGCGAGGCAGCGAAACAGATTGCTTCGGCACGCGCGGTGGTGGAAGACGTGAGCGCGACGGTGCGGGACTACGCGGAGCGGATCGACGCGTCGCCCGAGCGGCTGGCGGAGATCGAAGACCGGTTGGCGCTGCTCGATCGGCTGAAGCGCAAGTACGGGGCGAATCTGGCTGACGTGATCGCCTTTGGCGAAGAGGCTGCGCGCAAGCTCGCCGAGATTGAGAATCGCGACGAGGTGGTGAAGGCACTGCAGGCGGACCTGAACAAAGCAGCCGACAGGTATCGCGTTGCGGCACGCGCGCTCACCGTAGAGCGTGCTGCGGCGGCGAAGAGGCTGGAGAAGCTGGCCGAATCGCAGATCAACGATCTCGCGATGAAGGCGCGGTTCTCGATTGGCGTGGCGCCAGGGCCGGGGGCGCCGGAGCCGGAGCCGTCGGCATGGACCGCGCATGGATGGGACGCGGTGGAATGCCGCATCGCAACCAACCCCGGCGAGCCGATGCAGGCGCTGGACGAGATCGCGTCGGGCGGCGAGATGTCGCGCGTACTGCTGGCATTGAAGGTGAGCGTGGAAGAAGGGGCCTCGCGCGGCCGGGCGAAGAAGACGCAGGTCCCGAGGACGCTGGTCTTCGACGAGATCGACATCGGCATCGGCGGGCGCGCGGCGGAAGCGGTGGGCCAGAAGCTGAAGGCCCTGTCCCGGGTGCAGCAGGTTCTTTGCATTACTCACCTTCCTCAGATTGCGGCGTTCGCCGATCAGCATCTGCTGATCGAGAAGCAGGAGAAGCAGAAGCGGACGCAGACTTCGATCCGGCTCCTGACGCCGCAGGAGCGCGCCGAAGAGATCGCGCGCATGATATCGGGCGCGACGGTGACGGAGACGTCGCTGCGGCATGCCGAGCAGATGCTGAAGGCCAGCACTACCGCGCCGTAGATGCGCGAAGAGCGGCTAACGGCACTGGAGAGCGCGAAAGTCATCCTGGCTTACTACCGCCGGCAAAGTCCACACCCAGCTCGCTGAATCTCGCCAGGCTTGGTCGTCCGAACGCGCGACCAGATCGTCGATTCCCAATCGGCTGCAGGTCGCGCGCGCGTCCTGCGCCGAGCCGCCGACAAACAGCGCGCGAATTGAGGTGCTCATCGGCGCGCATCCGGAGGGATCGCCGCCCCAGAGCGCGCCGCAGTCGAAGCGGTCGCTGAACATGGCGGTCTGGCGATCGACGTCGAGCAGATCTTCCTGGATCCCGAAGAGACCGTTCCCATGCGGGTTGTACTGCACGACTGCGTCGGGCGCAATCGCGTGGTCCAGAGCGTCGTAGCCGTTGCGCGAAACCCAGGCATTGCGAACCCACTGGCTGGTGGCCGCGTCGTGGGCAGCGGCAAAGGGCATATAGAAACGCAGTGCCAGCGCCTGGCCAAGTGTTCCGCATGCGCCGATCCACAGGGTGCAGGCGAGGGCGATCCGCAGCCAGGGGCGCGGTGTTGGTGCGTCTTTGCGCTGCCAACTCGATATCCACTGCGACCCGAGCAGCAGCAGGGGGAACTGCACGAACAGCGCCGCCCGCCAGCCAAAGTCGTTCGTCTCCAGCACCCACGAGCGCAGGCCTGAGATCAGAATCAGCGCGGCCACCGCGATCACGACGAGGGCGCGCTCGGCTGCGGACAAGCGGTTGCGGGCTCTCCACGCCGGTACGAGAAAGACCAGGAGGACCAGGAGAAAGAATCCCAACTCCAGCAGATATCCCGGCACGAGCAGCACGAGGTTGGCCAGGTTCCGCGCGAGAATCGGATGGGCCGCTTCCATCCCTGCAAACACGTGCGTTTGCAGCAGGCCTTCGGGGGGGATCATCTCCCGCACCGCGAGCGAGAACACGTGGTCGCTGCTGTTGCCCGAAGCACCGTGCCGCAATTCCTGCAGGTACGGCGCGAGGAGAATCAGGGCCAGCGCTCCGCCGGCGGCCATGGTCGCGACCGGCGCCCAGGTCCGCTCGGTGAGCAGATGCCACACCGCCCACACCACCATGAGGAGAGCGAATGCGAAGACGACGAAGATCGAGACGCCGAAACCGCTGGCCAGGGCGAGGCCGATGAGCGCGCCGGCGACGAGGCGTCCGGCGCGCTGCTGTTCCTTCGCCATCCACGCCAGAAGGAACGCCAGCATGCAGCACACGAGGGCGGCCACGTGATGCGGCACCCACAGCAGCGAACTCAGCCAACTCGCGATCTGTCCGCGCGACCACCACTCCAGATCGGGAGGGAGCGGCATGCGGTGCAGCGCGACCTCCCAATAGATTCCGAGGAGGTCGAGGCCGGTGATGGCGAGCAGGGCCACTGCCAGCAGGAACTGGCGGCGCAGCCGTTCTCCGACGGCCAAAAAGTGTTTCAGATAAAGCCCGATGAGCGCGGCCAGGGCGAAGCCTGCCCAGATGCAGCTGGCGTCGAAGACCCAGCGCGCGGGCAGATGCCACAGCCGCGCCACGGCCGCGCAGACCACATACCAGAAGTAGAACGTGCGCATGGGCGCCGCGTGGCCGAAGCGGTAGAGCGGGTTCGCCGGCGGCACGCCCGTGCGCAGGATCGCCTCGATCCACGACACGCGATAGCTGTGGTCGTAGAGCGTGGTACTGAGATAGAGGCGGTGGCCGTTTTCAAAATCGACCAACGAGGCGGCCGCGAGGGCCACCCATGCCGCGGCCAGCACCAGAGCCCATCCGCCGAGGGGCTGCAGGCACACGAGCCATTGTGTCCGCGACCTTTTGTGTGCGGCCCATTCACGCGCCAGCAACAGCAGGCAGGCAGCAGCACTCAAGGCCAGGAAAGCGGCCGCGGCGGTGAGAGAGGTCCACTTACTGAGCAGCACCATGACGATGGGCGTGAGGGCGAACGAGAGAGGAATGCTCCAGAAAATGCGCTCGACCAGCGTGCGCAGCCGGAATCCATGCAGGTTCGTAACCCATGCGGCGACGTAGCCCGTCGCGATCATGGCAGGCGCAGAGCCGATGAGCGCTGCCAGGATCAGAGCTGCCTGCTGTGCTGCGAGAACGATGGCCGGGCTCCTGAGAGGACGCCTCATCGTAATGGCCCGTTGCTGCGGGGTAAATAGCACGAACCCGCCAGCCCAGGGAACCTCGCGGCACGACCATACGTTCCGCAAGGTAGCCGTGGAAACACGGACGCCGGGGCTGATGGTGAGGGCGAAGTCGGGTTACTACGCGCGGTAGGTTTCTCTTCCGCTACTATCTCCTCAGACTTATGCGCTCCCTTGTGATTGCCTCTTTCCTGCTGTTGCCTGTTCTCGCGATTCCGCAAACCCAGCCGGCCTCGTCTTCGTCGCTTTCTTCGGAGGCGGAGATGGGGTCACGCATACGCGCCGAGTTTCTGCACGCGTGGAACGGCTACCACCGGTACGCATGGGGGCACGATGAGCTGCGCCCGCTGACCGACAAACCGTTCGACTGGTACGGCACGTCGCTGCTGATGACGCCGGTGGATGCGCTGGACACCATGATCCTGATGGGACTGAAGCCGCAGGCGGATGAGGCGCGGCAGCTGATCGACACGCGGCTGTCGTTCGATCAGGACATCTACGTGAAGAACTTCGAGATCACGATCCGGCTGCTGGGCGCTCTGCAGAGTTCGTACGAACTGACCGGCGATAAACGGCTGCTGGCGCTGGCCGATGATCTGGGCACGCGGCTGCTGCCGGCGTTCAACTCGCCGACGGGGATGCCGTACGTTTACGTGAACCTGAAGACGGGCGCGACGCGGGGCGAGGATACGAACCCCGCGGAAATCGGGACCCTGCTGCTGGAGTTTGGGAATCTGAGCCGCCTGACGCACAAGCCGGTTTACTACGAGAAGGCGAAGCGGGCGATGGTGGCGCTGTACGATCGGCGCTCGGCGATTGGGCTGTTCGGCGATGCGATCAACGTTCGCACCGGCGCGTGGACGGGAACGACGGCCAGCATCAATGGCGGGTCGGACTCGTTTTACGAATACATGCTGAAGGCGTGGAAACTGTTTGGCGATGAGGACTGCCATCGCATGTGGACCGAGAGCGTTGCCGCGCTGAACCAATATGTCGCACAGACGGTTCCTTATCCGGATCACACGACAGGCTTCTGGTACGGCGAGGCGGATATGAAGACGGGCGCGCGCACCGGGACCGAGTACGGGGCGCTGGCGGCTTTCTTTCCTGCCGAGCTGGCCTTGTCCGGCGACGTGGATCGGGCGCGGCGGCTGCAGGACTCGAATTACAGGATGTGGACGCGGTTCGGCATCGAGCCGGAGACGATTGACTACACGACGATGAAGGATCTTAGTCCAGGGTACGAATTACGGCCGGAGAATATCGAGTCGGCTTACTATCTTTATTACTTCACGCGGGACCCGAAGTATCGGGCGATGGGCATGACTTACCTCGACTCCATTGTGAAGGAGTGCCGCACCCCTACGGCTTTCGCAGCGCTGGCCAGTGTCGAGACAGGGAAACAGCGCGATGATATGGAGAGCTACTTTTTTGCCGAGACGCTGAAGTATCTTTACTTACTCCTTGCCGATCCGGATCGGATCGATCTGCATACGACGGTCTTTAATACGGAGGCGCATCCGCTCAATATGGCGGCGGCGCGTCCTTGAACGATAGGCCCCTGGGGGTATGGTTTCCGGCAGGGGTTTATTTTGTGTATTTTGCGTAGTAACAGTTTTTGCATATTACCCTTTGGGTCGGCGGTGGCTTTGAGGTCGAGGCCGGGTTCCTTCTTTGCGCGGCAGACGTGGCAGGGGAACATCTGGTTGGGTCCGCCGCACCAGCATTCGCCGTTCTCGTCGAAGTCGGGTTCGGATTCGAAGTTGGGGTCGGGGATGTCGTCCCAGGGGTCGGGCACGGGTAGCTCGGAGCCGGTAGCTTCTTCCGGGGCTGAAGCCCGCTCGTTTTTTGGAGTCGTTGACGTGGGCCTCAAGGCCCACTCTTCTACCGTAGCGCTGCTGCGCAGCGCGGAGGTTTTCCTGTCGCGTGGTTCTTCCGGATCGCGCTCGCGCGCGATACCCACATCTGCCAACGGCGGGCAGACAGGGGGCACCCGGTTGGACGCGGGCACCGGGCTCGGGGCACCGGGCTCCGGGGCTGAAGCCCTTTCGATTTGGCGGGCGGGTGACGTGGGCCTCAAGATCACCCCGTCACGCAACTGCGGCGTGTCGGGGACCCCGATGAAGGCCCACTCTACCGTAGCGCTGCTGCGCAGCGCGGAGGTTTTCCCGTCGCGCGGCTCTTGCGGATCGCGCTCGCGCGCGATACCCACATCTGCCAACGGCGGGCAGACAGGGGGCACCCGGGGGGATTCTTCTTTTTGTTTTTTCTCCTGGAGGAATTCGCGGACGGTGGCTACTCTTGCAACGGCTTCGTCGCCGGGATAGCGGGCGTCGCTGAGCTTCATCTTCGTGAAGCCGCTGCAGAAGCCGCAGTGGTGGTGGTGGCGGAGTCCCTGGCACCAGGTGATGCCGAAGGGGCATTTGGGATTGGTGGATTTCGGCCGGGCGTGCGGGTCGGGGAGGCCGGCGGCGAGGGCGGCTTTCGTTTCTTCGGCTTCGATCGCGGCGCGATGCTTTTTGAGTTCGGTGAGCTTCTTCTCGTAGCGCTGCATCAGGGAGCGGGCGCCGTCGTCGGTTTGCTGCTCCTCGATTTCTTCCAGGGTGAGCCAACCTTCGGGCGGAAACTCGGAGGCGTACTGAGGCGTGGGCTTGCCGGCCTGCTCGCACTCCTGCTCGTAGAGGTGTTTCGACATGGACCACTGCGGCTGGAACTTGCCGGTGGGGCCGAGGTAGGGCTGGTCGGGAGCGAGCAACTGGCTGTCAACGAATTCGACGTCGGAGACGGATTCGGTGGCGGGCTGGGATTTGCCGGCGGTGAGGCGGGTTTGCAGGAGCTGGGTGCGGAGGGTGGCGTTGGCCACGCTGGCGGCGTAGAGCATGGTGCGCGCGCGGCTGGTCTCGAAGGTATTGTCGAACAGGCCCTGGGCGGCGCGGGAGATGGTGAGCTGGATGGAAGGGATGTCGTCGAGGAAGGGGACGGGGGAGTCCTGGATCTTGTGGGTGACGGGATGGAAATTTTTGGTGTGGTGAAAGCAGTAGTGGTGGCCGGTCATGGCGGGGCCGCCGCACTGGTCGCCGCCGGTGCGAATGAAGCGGCAGCGGCGCCTACCGTCGGAGATATGGGTTGCGAGGGTCGTGGTTTGGGGGGGCGTTGAATCGGACATTCTGAACCTCTCAGAGTCAGCGTGGTTAGCGTGATGGGACGGGCAGGAAACTGTAAGCGAGAGCTGTTGGCTTCCCCCCACTCAAGCCAAAACCGGGCTTGCATGGGCCACCCGGCGGATTCCGGGCAGAAAAAGGAAAAGGCCGCGCAGGGCGGCCTTTTTTTCTTTTTTCTACTCTAAGTTCAGAATATCAGATTGAGACTGTAAGTCGGCCAAATATCTTTGCGGGCTTTGGCTTGTAAGTGGTTATAAGTCAAGGGTCATTACTTTGGAGTTTAGGCGAAACTCTTGACAGTTTTTGAAGATGGAGCGGAAAGCCGAAAACTGAGGGGTATGACGGCGACAGAACCTTGTCGCTTCCGACCTCCCGCTGCTGGTTCGGTTACTGGATTTTGATGACGGAGACACTGGGAGCGGGTGGATTGCTGACGTTCTCTGCGGTATTCCCGACATAGAGGAGGCCGTGGAGATAGTCGATGGCGGAGTTGACAGGTGTAGTGCCAACGGGGATGGTTGTGGGTTGAAGGGTATTGGTCTTCTCGTCCACGATCTGCACCTCGCCCTGCTGCTGAATGACGACGTAGACCTTCTGGTTGGCGGGGTCCACGGAGACGCCCTCGGGCTGACTCCCCATGCTGGAATTGTCGGAGATCATCTTATTGGTAGCGCCGTTGACTTCAGAAAGATCGCCAAACCATCCGCCCAGCCAGATGAGGTTGCGGAAGGGATCGACGTCGATGCCATAGGCGAGGGGGGCGAGTCCGGTGATGGTGGTGACGGAGGTGTTGGTCTTACCGTTCACAACCCAGATCGCGCCGGGGTAGAGGTTAACCCCAACGTAGATCATGTTGGTGACAGGGTTGATGGCGATCTGGTCCTCAGGGTCGCCGAAGGGCTGGTAGGTACCGGAGTCGTCGATGGTGGCGATGAGATTGAGATTGGGTCCATCGAAGACAAAGAGGCCGGCGGCCCCGGTCGCGGCGTCGTGGGCCTGCATGTACACGCGATGGGTGACCGGGTTCACGGCGACCGCGGTGTCGTTGGCGTATCCGTAATGGGCGCTCACGGTGTTGGTGTTGAGGTCGATGGCGAAAAGGCCCTGCGCGTTATCGGTGACGTAGGCGCGGCGGAGGACGGGGTCGACGGCGATTCCGGTGAGGTTGCCCGAGCCGACGTCGATGGTATCGATGATCTGGTTGGATCTCTGGTCAACGACTTCGACGTTGCTGCCGGCGATGTAGACGCGGCTGGTGAGGGGGTTGACGGCGATGGTCATAGGAAAACCAGAGAGGCCGTTGGTGGCGGGGATGGTGGCGATGACGGACTGAGCCCAGAGGAAGCTGCAGAAGAGGGGAAGGGTGGAGGCGACTTTCAGGACAGGCCAGATTCTCGCGTGAGAACGGGTGGACATGAGGGGGGACTCCTGGGGGGATCCGATCGGGCTGGAGATGGGACGTGCCGCTCTAAGTGGATTCGGGGGAGGAGGGGACGGTTGCCCGGAGAGGAACGGGTGGAGAAATGCCGGGGAGGAGGCGAGGGGCAAAAAGCTATCAGGAAAAGATAGTTAGGTTAGTAAGAGAGCTCTGATAATTTGGGCGGCCTTTCTGGGTTGAGGGCCGGACTCCCTGCGAACCTTTGCGGCACGGTTGGGGGCCTCAGACAAACACGGGGACGCGCGGGGTTCTGTTTGTCCGAGTGGGTGAGGGAGGGATCATCCCAAAACGGGCGAGGACCGCACGTTAGGGTGAGGTCGTCAACGGTTCGCGTTGATGTTGGGTGCGGAAAGGCGTTTGCTTCTTGCTGTGGGGTGAACCTGGCCGTCAGCGCATTTGGGGCGGGTTTTGTTTTTCGGGTCGGGGCGGCATTTGTTGTGGTGACGAGGAAAAGGGTAGAGGCAGCGGGCTTCCCAAAACGGGCGAAGAGCGTACGTTGGGGTGCGGTCGTCGACGGTTCGCGTTGATGTTGGGTGCGGAAAGGCGTTTGCTTCTTGCTGTGGGGTGAACCTGGCTGTCAGCGCATTTGGGGCGGGTTTTGTTTCCCGGGTCGGAGGGTGGGGACCGTTTTCGGGTGTGGGGCGTGTGCTTTCTCGCGTGGGACCTGATGCTTTTTTCGCGCGGTCCTGATGCTTTTTTGCGCGATCCTGATGCTTTTTTTGCTCGGTACTGATGCTTTTTTCGCGCGGTCCTGATGCTTTTTTGCGCGGGCCTGATGCTGTGGGGTGAACCTGGCTGTCAGGGCATTTGGGGCGGGTTTTGTTTTTCGGGTCGGAGGGTGGGGACCGTTTTCGGGTGTGGGGCGTGTGCTTTCTCGCGTGGGACCTGATGCTTTTTTCGCGCGGTCCTGATGCTTTTTTGCGCGATCCTGATGCTTTTTTTGCTCGGTACTGATGCTTTTTTCGCGCGCGACTGATGCTTTTTTGCGCGGTCCTGATGCTTTTGTCGCGCGGGACTGATGCTTTTGTCGCGCGGTACTGATGCTTTTTTGCTCGATGGGAAGTCGTGATCGTTCAACCTGCAGGCTTGATCGGATTCTCCCTTCGCGGAACGGACAAAAGGGCGGCAGGAAATAGGGCGGTTGGAAATAGGGCGGTTGGAAATGTAGTTGCGATGGAATGATTGGGGTGGGGTCGGAGGGACTTCAGGTTGGGCTTTCTGCTTTCACGAAGAATGCGATTCGCTCCTGGGGATTCCGCGGGGAGACGCGCACGGTGCAGTGGTTCTGCTGCCGGGAAGCCCATAGTTCCAAGTAAGACTCGTCACTGCCGATCATTCTGGTCGGAACCCATGCCTGCCGCCGGACTCCGTTTTCGGTCCAGGCTGCGTGGACTTCAACGCGGTAGAGCAGCGAATTTCCGTACATGTTGTCGATCGCGTCGAGCCTGACGATGCGGGTCGCGAGGACCTGCGCGGAAAAGGAGGGCCAGGAATCGTCGGGCAGGAACCAGCGGCGATAAAGCCACGGCGCAATCAGCAATGTGGCGAGGATCAGCGCGGGCAGCCCGACATACACGCCGAGTTTGCGCCAGGGAAGCGCCGGGGTGGGATGCGCTCGGGCGGAGTGATTGCTCAGGCGAGTCGCTCGATGACTCCGGCGGCGCCCATGCCTCCGCCGACGCACATGGTGACGAGGCCGTAGCGGGCGTCGCGGCGTTGCAGTTCCTGGAGGATGGTTGCAGTGAGTTTGGCTCCGGTGCAGCCGAGGGGGTGGCCGAGGGCGATGGCGCCTCCGTTGACGTTGACTTTGGATTCGTCGAGGCCGAGCTGGCGGATGACGGCGAGGGCCTGGGCGGCGAAGGCCTCGTTGAGCTCGATGACGTCGATCTGGTCGAGGGAGAGGCCGGCGAGTTTGAGGGCTTTGGGGACGGCGAAGATGGGGCCGATACCCATTTCCTCGGGATCGCAGCCAGCAGTGGCGAAGGCGACGAGACGGGCGAGGGGGCGGATGCCGAGGGCCCGCGCGCGCTCGGCGGCCATGACGACAGCGGCTGCGGCTCCGTCGGAGGTCTGCGAGGAGTTGCCAGCGGTGACGATACCTTTTGCGTGGAAGACCGCGGGGAGTTTGGCGAGGGCCTCGGCGGTGGTGTCGGCGCGGGGACCTTCGTCGGTGCGGAATTCGGTGGTGGAGGGGACGGGCTTTGTGCCGTTGGGGATGGTATTTGTCACCGTGACGGGCACGATTTCATCGGTGAAGCGGCCTGCAGAGATGGCGGCTACGGCTTTCCGGTGGCTGGCGAGGGCGAATTTGTCACAGTCATCGCGGGTAATTCCGTATTTTTTTGCGACGCGCTCGGCGGTGAGTCCCATGGACATATAGGAGCCGGGATAGTTCTCGACCAGCCAGGGATTGACGGCGATTTTGTGGCCGCCCATGGGGATCATGGACATGGATTCGGCGCCGCCGGCGAGGACGACGTCGACGGCGCCGGCGCGAATGCGTTCGGAGGCGAGGGCGATGGCCTGAAGACCAGAAGCGCAATAGCGATTGATGGTCATGGCCGCGGATTCGACGGGAAGGCCGGCGCGGAGGGCGATGACGCGGGCAACGTTCATGCCCTGCTCGGCCTCGGGCATGGCGCAGCCGATGATGACGTCGTCGATTTCTTTGGGGTCGAGTTGGGGGACGCGGGCGAGGGCTCCGCGGACGGCGGTGGCGCCGAGGTCATCGGGACGGGTGGTGCGGAGGGCTCCGCGAGGGGCCTTGCCTACGGGGGTTCGGACTGCACTGACGATGACGGCATCCTGCATGGGGTCTCCTCGTGGTTCGTCTGAGGCTCAGGGGCTAAAGCCCAGCTTCATTTTCGAGACGGTTCGGCACGACTGGAAGTCGTGCCCTGATACAAAAGCGCCTGGTCTTCGATTTTGCATTCCCACCCTGTTCGCCAACAACAGGCGAACAAGGATGGGGCACCCGGGGTTGTGGCCTGACACAAAAGCCCGGGGCTAAAGCCCGCCTTTTCGGGACTGCTGTTCACCGGGCTAAAGGCCGGTGCTTCTACCGTCTTCGCGGGGCTGAAGCCCCGCGAAATGAAAATGGGCCGCTCGATGAAGTACGTGGCTCGCGGCTTGTCGTAGATTTTGCATTCCCACCCTGTTCGCCAACAACGGGCGAACAAGGGTGGGGCACGCGGGGGTTGTGCCCTGACACGGAGCGGCTGGTTCGGGATTTTGCTCCCCACCCTTCTCGCGCGCAAATGCGGCGCGCGAACAGGATGGGGCACCCGGGGGTTCGTGCCTTGGTACGGAGCGGGTGGTCCGGGATTTTGCATTTCCACGAGAGCTCTTTCGCGAGGGGTTAATTGCGCAGAGGTTTGCCGGTTTTGAGGGTGAAGGCGATGCGGTCCTGGGTTTTCTTTTCGCCGCAGAGGGAGAGGAAGTGCTGGCGCTCGAGATCGAGCAGATACTGCTCGCTGACCGGAGTTGCGGGGGTGATGGCGCCGCCGCAGAGGACTTCGGCGAGGTGCGTGGCGACGATGACGTCGTGGCCGCTGGCGTAGGCACCTTCGCGCAACATATAGATACCGAGCTTGAGCGCGGCGAGCACGCTTTCTCCGGGAGCGGGGATGTCGGTGATGGGCAGGGGCGCTTTGTAGCCGGAGTCGGCGAGGGCGAGTACGCGGTCTTTGGCGTCGTGGAGGACGCGATCGCGATTCATGGTGATGGCGTCGGAGGGGCGCAGGAGGCGCAGGTCGCGGGCCTCGTACGCGGAGGTTGAGACTTTGGCGAGCGCGGTGTTTTCGAAGATGGTGCGCATGATGTGGTGGAGTTCGACGGAGTCGCGCGCGGCGGGCGGGGCGGCTGCGGCGGCGAACTCAAGGGCGCGAAGGGTCATCTCCTTGCAGCCGCCGCCGGCGGGGATGAGGCCGACGCCGGTTTCGACGAGGCCCATGTAGAGCTCGAGATGGGGCTGACGCGCGGCGGCGTGGAGCGTGACCTCGGCACCGCCGCCGAGGGTGAGGCCGAAGGGCGCGACGACCACGGGGGCGGGGCAGAATTTGATGGCCTGGGTCATCTGCTGGAAGGCGGCGATGTAGGTATCGATCTCGTCCCACTCTTCGTCCTGGGCGGCGAGGAGAAGCTGGACGAGGTTGGCGCCGGCGGAGAAGTTCGCCGCATCGTTGGTGATGACGAAGGCGCGGAAGTTGCGGACGGCGTCGCTGCCGGGGTGGAGGTTTTCGCGGACGAAGCTGACGATGTCGCCGCCGAGGGCGTTCATCTTGGTGTGGAACTCGATGCAGGCGACGTGGTCGCCGATGTCGATGAGGGAGGCTCCGGGATTCTGGCGCACGACGCCGTTGGATCGCTTCGCGCGGGTGAGGGTGATGACCGCGGACGCGGGTTGGGTGAGCGAATAGGTGCCGGTGGCGGTATCAAATACTTCCGCACCGTCGTTGCGATACCAGCCCGGGTCGGCCGTAGCGAGCAATTTTTCGAGAGCTGGGGGGAGGGCGATGCCGCGGGCCTTGATCTTTGCGGAGGTCTCGTGGACGCCGGCAGCGTCCCACATCTGAAAGGGGCCGAGCTCCCAGTTAAAGCCGGTGCGCATGGCGCGATCGATATCGGCGACGCTGTCGCTGATTTCGCCGATGCGGTGCGCGGCGTAGAGCCAGAGGTCGGGGAGGATGGCCCAGTAGAAGGCCGCAGCCTTGTCCTTGTCGGGGTTGCCGGCGAGGAGGGCGCGGATGCGCTCGGGGAGGGCTTCGATGGGTTTGGTGGCGTCGAGGGCAGGCAGCTTTGGTTTCTGCGCGGGGCGATAGTGGAGGGTGGCGAGGTCGAGGACCTGGCGCTCGTCGGGGTCGGCACCTTTGATTTTTTTGTAGAAGCCCTGGCCGGTCTTGTCGCCGAACCATTTGCGTTCGAGCATCTGCTCGAGGAAGGGGGGGAGGCCGAGGTCGGCGCGCTCGTCTTTGGCGTTGAGGGCGAAGTTGCGGACGACGCTGCCGAGCACGTCGAGGCCGACCATGTCGGCGAGGCGGAAGGTGCCGGTTTTGGGCCAGCCGAGGGGCTTGCCGGTGAGGGCGTCGACCTCCTCGATGGTGAGGCCCTGCTGCTGCATGACGTGCAGAGTGTTCAGCATGGCGAAGGCGCCGACGCGATTGGCGATGAAGTTGGGGCGGTCGTTGGCGGCGACGACGCTCTTGCCGAGGAGGACTTCAGCGAAATGCGCGACCGCAGCGATGGCGGCGGGATCGGTGTCGGGGGTGGCAATGATTTCGACGAGCTGCATGTAGCGCGGAGGGTTGAAGAAGTGGGTGCCGAAGCAGCGAGGGCGGAGGTCGGCAGGGAGCGCCGGGGCGATGTCAGCGACGGGGAGGCCGCTGGTGTTGGTGGTGAGGATGGCGTCGGGGCGCAGATGAGGAACGACGCGGGCGAGGAGGGCGCGCTTGATGTCGAGATTTTCGGCGACGGCTTCGATGATCCAGTCGCAGTCGCGGAGTTTGGCGAGGTCGTCGTCGAAGTTGCCAATGGCGATGCGCGCGGCGAAGTCAGGGCTGGCGAGTGCGGCCGGTTTGGATTTCTTCAGGGCATCAAGGGCCTGGGCGGCGAGTTTGTTGGGCTCGCCCTGCTGGGGCATGTCGAGCAGGAGAGCAGGGAAGCCCGCGTTAGCGATGTGCGCGGCGATGCGCGAGCCCATGGTGCCGGCGCCGAGGACGGCGACGCGGCGTATGGGATACGCGGGCGTGGTGGCGGTCCATTCGAGATCCATCGTTACGCTCATAGGTGAAATTCTCTCAAAGCGAAAAGTCGCGAACCCACTACCCTATCCGATTGATCCCCACTCAAGCCAACAGCGGGCTTGCAGGGGCCTGTGGGAAGCTCCGGGGCTGAAGCCCGCTTTTTGTTGG
The DNA here is from genome assembly GCA_963796895.1 of uncultured Acidobacteriaceae bacterium. GTDB lineage: Bacteria > Acidobacteriota > Terriglobia > Terriglobales > Acidobacteriaceae > Palsa-343. The sequence continues at coordinate 1,631,628 of CAWCNN010000003.1, read as the reverse complement.
GCTGGGACGCGGGCCTGAAGGCCCGCTCTTCTACCGTGGCCTCGTTGCGCGAGGCTGTGATTCTCTGATGGATTGTCGGGAGTTCTCCACTCAAGCCAGCGGCTGGCTTGCAGGGGCCTGTGGGAAGCTCCGGGGCTGAAGCCCGCTTTTTGTTGGGCTGGGACGCGGGCCTCAAGGCCCGCTCTTCTACCGTGGCCTCGCTGCGCGAGGCTGTGATTCTCTGATGGATTGTCGGGAGTTCTCCACTCAAGCCAGCGGCTGGCTTGCATGGGCCACCTGGAGTGTTGCGTGATGGCGTGCGATTCCCCATTCAAGCCAGCGGCTGGCCTGCATGGGCTACCCGGCGGATGGTTGAGGTTCGCGGAGAGCCCGGCTCTACGCTGCGGTGCCGGCGTCCGAGCTGGCTGGCGCTTCTGCGGTCTTTGCTCCCGGATTGACCAGGTCGCGCAGCTCTTTGCTGGGCTTGAAGTAGGGAACCTTCTTGGCGGGCACCTCGACCTTCGTTCCGGTTTTCGGATTCCGCCCAATGCGCGGTTTCCTCTGCCGGATGCGGAAGCTGCCGAAGCCGCGGATCTCGATCTTGTCGCCGGAGCGCAAGGCTCCAATAACGGAATCGAAAATGGTTTCGACAATGGTTTCACTGTCGCGGCGGGTCAGGTCGCCCAGTTTCGTGACTTCCTCAACAAGGTCGGCTTTCGTCATGGTGGGGTTGGCTCCGATTTGGGTTAGCCCTCTTGTCACCATAGTAGATGCATTCTCTTCGCTTGCAAAGTCAAGCACTTGCACGATTTTTGATCGGGAATCAACCCAGTGCCTGGCGCCCCCACCGGATGGGGGGTCCTAGCGCCACAGGAAATAGAAGCCAGGACGCCGCTCCAGCATTTGCTGCGGCTGGTGCACCATGTCGTCCGTACTGTCGATCAGATCCCACACCGAGCGGTGATGCACGGCCGGCTTCACCACGCTGGGCTCGCCGGAGATGCCCACCTGCCTGGCCGTGGCCAGCAGCGCAGTGCGGAATCCGCCCTGGGCATCGATCAGATGCAGCGGCAGCGCCTGCTCGCCGGTCCAGACCTGCCCGGTGGCGAGCGCCTTGATCTGATCGACGGGAAGGTTCCGGCCTTTCGCCACGTCGCGCGATGAACTGGCCGTACATATTGTCGACGAGGCCCTGGAAGTAGACGCGCTCCTCAGGAGTGATGGCGTGTGTGGGATCGCCGGCATCCTTGAGCGCGCCGGCGTGGATGACCTCGGGCTTGAGCTTCGCCCAGCTCAGCAGGTCGCCATAGTTGGTCCACTCCATGATGACGCCGATGGAGCCGACCACGCTCGCGTTGTTCGCGTAGATTTTGTTGGTTGCCGACGCGATGTAGTACGCGCCGCTCGCGCCCACGCTCTCAATGGAGGCGACGACCGGCTTCTTCTTCTGCTCGCGGATGCTGAGGACCTCGTGGTAAATCTCCTGCGACGCGGCGGCGCCGCCGCCCGGCGAATCGATGTGGAGGACGATGGCCTTGATGTCGTCGTCCTGGGCGAATTTCCGGAGCTGATCGACGGTGGTGTCGGCCGAGGTAATCTCGCCGTCGATATCGATGACGCCGATGTTGTCGTTGCCGAGGGCGGTAAAACTCTGATCGCCGCCGCTCAGCGATCGCGCTACCGACCACATCACCACCGAGCAAAGAACAAGAAAGCCGAGGGCGAAGATGCCGCCCGACCACCACCCAGGGCCAAACGCGGCGGCGCTTCGGCGGAGGGAGGGTAGAGGGGGGACACGGGCCCGGGTCCAACACCGTAGCCGGACTGGGGAGGAGTCGCGGCGGCGGGGAACTGAGGTGCGGCGGGGTCGGGCGTAAGTGGTTCATCCATCAGGGGAAGTGTAGCACCGCACGCGTGCCGTCTGGCGGGAAGCGAGTAGCCGCTTGGGGAAATCCGGCGTATCATAGTGGTTACATTCCGCTCACAGCCATGGTGTATTTTGCGACCGCTGTGCGGTTTGAGCCGTCGAATGTTTTGGGTCTATTCAGAACGCTGCAACGATTGAGCCCTTCGTGAACCCTCAGTACACCATCGTGATTCCAGCATTCAACGAGAGTGCTCGCATCGGGCCGGCGCTGACCGAAGTTCTGCGCACCCTGGATGAGAAACACTGGAATGCCGAGGTGCTGGTGGTGAACGACGGCTCGACGGACGACACCGCCGGCATTGTGCAGTCCTTTGCGGCGAAGGATGCGCGCGTGCGCCTGCTGGAGAACGGCGCGAACCGGGGCAAGGGCTACAGCGTGCGGAACGGAATCCTCCACGGCTCGGGCAACATTGTCATGTTTACGGACGCCGACCTTTCCTCGCCGATGCCGGAGGCGGAGCGGCTGTTCGACGCGATCCGGGATGGCGCGGATGTGGCGATTGGATCGCGCTGGCTGGAGGTCAGCCGGCAGACCATCCATCAGCCTCTCTACCGCCAGTTCTTCGGGCGGTGCTTCAACTGTCGTGACGCGGATGATCATGCGGCTGCCGTTCGCGGACACGCAGTGCGGGTTCAAGGCGTTTCGCCGCTCGGCGGCGCAGACCATCTTCCAGCTGCAGCGGATCGAGCGCTGGGGCTTCGATCCGGAGATTCTGTTCATCGCGCTGAAGCGGGGGTACCGCATCCGGGAGGTCCCGGTGACGTGGGGGCACGACGAGCGGTCGCGGATCAGCTATCTGCGGGACGGGATCAAGATGCTGGAAGAGCTGCTGTATGTGCGGTGGAATTCGCTGACCGGGGTTTACGACCGGAAGGTCACGGATCTGGCGCCCGCGGAACGGGCGTAGGGCGCAGCAAAACTCCTTCGAACTCTGGGATCGCGGCGGGAGGCCTGGGGGCTGTCTTGTGGTTGTGACACAAATTGTGTCACAATTTGACTATGGAATCGATGACCCTGCGCGAAATCCGGGACACCAAGAGGCTCAAGGCGAAGCTGAAGGCGGGAAGGACGGTTGAGCTGAAGGAGCGGAACGAACTGCTGGCGCACATCGTTCCGATCCGGAAGGCCGCCGCCGAGAAGGACTGGCCGGACTTTGCGGCGCGCCGCAGGGAGATATTTGGGGACCGGGTACTGCCGGGCGCCGATCTTCTGATCGAGGAACGCGGTCGCTATTGACCCTCTACGCCGACTCCAGCGTCTTCGTCTCGCTGTACATCAACGACCAGCATGCGGCGGAAGCCCGTAAGGGGTTTGCTGCACGTCCGTCGGTATGGTTTACTCCGTTGCATCGGGCGGAATGGACGCATGCGGTGGAGCAGCACGTTTTTCGCGGCTACATGGCTGCGAGCGAGGCTCGCAAGGTCTATCTGCACTTTGAGCTGGACTCGGGAAAAGGACTTTGGCTCGACGCTCCGTTGCCTGAACATGCGTTCAGGGTTGCGGTCGATCTTGCGCGCCGGCACGTCGCCCACGTTGGAACACGGACGCTGGATTCTCTGCACGTGGCATGTGCGCTGGAACTGAAGGCGGAGCGCTTCTGGACCTTCGACGAGCGGCAGAAGAAGCTGGCGAAGGCTGCGGGGTTGAAGACGAGTTGATTCACGCCGGGGCGAACGGCGCGGCGTAGGATGGGTCTCGGAGGTCCAGACATGGCCACCACCACCTTGCCGAGGACGATTGCGGGCGGAACTTTCCTGATCGAGAATGCTGCGCCGGACGATGTTTTTACGCCGGAGGATTTCTCCGACGAGCAGCGGGAGATTGCGCGGACGACAGCGGAGTTCGCCGAGAAATCCGTGCTGCCTCGCGTTGGTGAGATCGAGGCGAAGAATTTTGCCGTGACGCGCGATCTGCTGCTCGAAGCCGGCAAGCTGGGCCTGATGGCGGTCGATGTGCCGGAGGCGTACGGCGGACTCGCGCTCGACAAGGTGACGTCGGCGCTGGTGGCCGACCGCATCGCCGTCTCCGCCAGCTTTTCGGTGAGTTTCAGCGCGCATACGGGGATTGGGACGCTGCCGGTGATCTGGTACGGCAGCGCGGCGCAGAAGGAAAAATATCTGCCGAAGCTGGCCAGCGGCGAATGGATCGCGGCGTATGCACTGAGCGAGGCGTCGTCGGGATCAGACGCGATGAACGTGCGCACGGTGGCGCGGCTCTCCGCCGACGGAACGCAGTACGTGCTCAACGGCGAGAAGATGTGGATCTCGAATGCGGGGTTCGCGGATGTGTTCATCGTCTTCGCGAAGATCGTGAGCGCGGGCAGCGCGGACGGGCAGTTTTCGGCGTTCATCGTGGAGCGGAACACGCCCGGCCTGACCATTGGCGCGGAGGAACACAAGCTGGGGATTCGCGGCTCGTCGACCTGCCCGCTGGTGCTGAGCGATTGCGCGGTGCCGGTGGGGAATCTGCTGGGCGAGGCAGGTAAGGGGCACCACATCGCCTTCAACATTCTGAACGTCGGCCGTTACAAATTGGGAGCGGCGACGCTGGGCGGGGCGCGACATACGCTACGCAACGCGGTGCTGTACGGCAAGCAGCGCATGGCGTTCGGCAAACCCATCACGTCGTTCGGCCTGATCCAGGAAAAGATCGCGGAGATGGCGGCGGGGATTTTTGCGGGCGAGGCACTGGTGTATCGGGTGGTGGGGGCGATCGATGCGGCGCTGGCGACGCTCGCAGTGGATGCGGGTGCGGCCGAGGTTCAGAAGAAGATCGAGGAGTATGCGGTGGAGTGTTCCATCGTGAAGGTGTGGTGCTCGGAGATGCTGGATCGCGCGGTGGATCACGCGGTGCAGATCTACGGCGGCTACGGGTATGTGGAGGAGTATCCGGCGGAGCGCGGCTATCGCGATTCGCGCATCAACAGAATTTTTGAGGGGACGAACGAAATCAATCGGCTGATCATTACGGGGTTTCTGCTGAAGCGCGCGATGCAGGGGCGGCTGCCGCTGCTGCCGGCGATTGCGAAGGTGATGGATGAGGTGATGGCGGGGCCCGGGGCGCGCGTGGAGGAGACCGGCCCGCTGGCGGGGGAGAAGGCGCTGCTGGCGAGCGCGAAGAAGCTGGGGCTGTTCTGCTCCGGCGCGGCCAGCCAGAAGTATCCGACAACGCTGCAGGATCAGCAGGAGATCATGGGAGCGCTGGCGGATATTTTGATCGAGGTGCTGACCATGGAGTCGGCGATTTTGCGGGCGGAGAAGTTTGCCGGGAAGAGCGCCATCGCCGTGCAGCTCGCACAACTGAGCGCGGCGCGGTGCTTCCGCGTGATTCAGGATGCAGCGGAGCGGGTGCTGGGCGCGGTGGCGGAGGGGGACATGCTGCGCACCCAGATGACGATCTTCCGGAGACTGGCCAAACATGAGCCGGTGAACACGGTGGCGATCGGACGCGCCGTGGCGGAAGAAGTGATCGGGGCGGAGCGGTATCCGGTTTAGGGCCCGCCGGCGCGATCCGGTGGAAGGGCGGGGCTTTTCTCAGCCCCGCGTCCGTCGTGCAAAGTGAAAAGGGCTTCGGCCCGTCCACCGGGTTCACTCCCGTTCCCAGAAGTGCGGCGGCTCGATTCCCAGGGCGCGCAGATAGACATATCCCTGCCCGCGATGGTGAATTTCGTTGTCGATCGCGTACTGGATGGTGCCGATTCCGGACATCTCCCACTGACCGAAAGCCTTGTCCACTTCGCTGAAGCGGTGCGCGGGAATCTGCCGGAACTTCTCATCGAGCGCCTTCGTCTGGACATCCCACAGGCGCAGGAGGTCGGCTTTCGTCGTGGGTTTTTCCCCTTTGTATTCTTCCCACTTGCCGGTCGCCACGCCCTCCACGATGGGCACGGCCATGCGGATGAACTCCCAGGCCATTTCAGAAAAAGGCCGCATCGCGCCTACGGAAAACTCAAAGAGCTTGTCGTCCGGAAACGCCTCGATGGTTCTGCGCGTGAGCCGTCTGTGTCCCTGCCATTGCTTTAGCAGGTCCTCGGACGTTACCACACTGACGGATGTTGTCGCGGTTGTCATATCGATCCTCCTCCATGCCCGGTTTGGGCTCAGGTCTAATCATAAAAACCATTCCCGACAGAAATTGTCGTAAATTCAGATAAGAATTGGAGCATCCATGTACGACCCGGTCATGCGCGCGCTTACGGTTCTGGAAATTCTGCAGGCGCGCGACTCTGTGACCGGAGCCGAGCTCGCGGAGCGACTGGAAGTCGATCTGCGCACGGTGCAGCGCTACATCGTGCGCCTCAAGGACCTCAACATCCCGATCGACTCCTCGCGCGGGGTTGGGGGCGCCTATCGCCTGCGCCCGGGATTCCGCCTGCCGCCGCTGCTGCTGACCAATGAGGAGGCCTTCGCTTTTTCGCTTGGCCTGCGCGCTCTGCACCAGATCGGTTTGTCCGCCTTTGCGCCAGCCACGGAGGGGACGCTGGCGAAGCTCGAACGGGTTCTGCCCGAGGCGCTTCGCGAGAGCATCCGCACGGTGGAGGAGGTGGTGGCCATCGAGCCGGGCCCGTGGGTGGTGTCGACGTCGGTGGAATCGCTGATCCGCGCGGCGTCGGCGATACGAACCGAAAAGCGCATTCGCTTCGCCTACCGATCGCACGCCGGCGATGCGTCGCAGCGCCAGATCGAGCCGTGGGCGGTGATGCACAGCGATGGCCGCTGGTACCTCATCGGCTATTGCCTCTCGCGCAAGGCGGTGCGCACCTTTCGTCTCGATCGCATCACGGATCTGAAGGTGACCACGGCCGCGTTTCGGCGTCCGAAGGCTTTCGACGCGCGCCGCCACATGCAGGAGAGCATGCCCTGGGTTCAGTCCGAATACCGCATCGACGTCTGGATCGATATGCCCATCGAAGAAGCGGAACGCAGTTTCGCCCCGTGGCGCATCGCGACCGAAGCGGATGGCGCGGGCACTCGGCTGCGCTGCGGGCGCGACCGGCTGGAGATGTTTGCGGCGATGCTGCTGAGCCTGGATCGGCGCATCGTCGTGCACAGCCCGCCGGAGTTGCGGAAGACCTTCCGGCAAATGGCGCGCCGGGCGATGCGGATCGTCGATGAGCCGCGCGGACGAACCTCACGCCGCCGGGCAGCGCGCGGCCGAGTACCTGCAGAGTAGTCAGGGTTCTCGAAGTGCGGTGCGCCTCAGGTCAAACGGCTCTCGCTCAGGTCCAGTTCACGCTCCAGAATCCGGTGGACCGGATCCGCGATCCTGCCATTGGCACGGAGGAGGTTGAGTTCCTGCCGCTCCCGGCGAATGGTCTCCAGCAGCAACTGGTTGGTGGTCAATCCGCGCGGCTCTCGCACCGGGGGAGCGCCGGTGGGTCCGCAATTCTCCACGTCCGCCAGCTTGTGTTCGTAGGCGTGCAGCAGATCGTCGTACAGGTGTGCCTCGCGTTCGTCCACCACGGCTTTGCGGTGCTCGCTGAGGAAATCGATGGCCGCCTGCAATAGAAGATGGCGAGCCTCGCCTTCCTCGCACCATTGCGTATCCGCCCCTGCCAGGCCCAGCACGCGCACCAGCCACGGCAGCGACAGCCCCTGAATCACCAGGGTTACGAGAATGACCGCGAAGGTGAGAAAGATGATGAGGCTGCGCTCGGGAAACGGGCTGCCGTCGCTCAGGGTCAGGGGCAGCGAGTTGGCAGCGGCCAGCGCCACGACGCCGCGCATGCCGGTCCAGCCCAGGACGAAGACGTGATTCGCACGTGGCTTTTCGTAAATCTGTTTCGCAATGTGGGTTCGCACCCACCACGACAGGCGCGAAGCCGGAAACATCCACAGCATGCGCAGCACGATCAGCATCGCGCAAAACGCCAGGCCGTATCCCAGCAGGCTCATCTTGCTGAATCCGCGGATCCCATCGAGCACATACGGCAGCTGCAGCCCGATCAGGACGAATACCAGTCCGTTGAGCAAAAACTCCAGCGCATCCCAGACCGCGATGGCCTGCAGGCGCACTCCCGGTGAGAAAAATTCGGAGCTGCGGCGGCTGACATAAAGGCCGCAGACCACCACCGCGATCACGCCCGAGCTTTTCATCGCCTCGGCCAGCAGGTAGGCCGCGTACGGGACCACGAGCGACAGCGCGATCTCCACGGGCCCGTCGTTCACCCAGCGCTCGATCCATGCGATGATTTTGCCGATCACCAGCCCCACGACCACGCCGCCGATGGTCAGCCAGAGAAATTCAAGAAGGCCGCGCCCGATGGTCGGGGTCGTCCCTTCGACGACCATCTCGATGCCCAGCTCCAGGGCGAGCAGGCCGGTTGCGTCGTTGAGCAGGCTCTCGCCTTCGAGCAGATCGACAATGCGCTGGGGCATGCCCACCTTGCGGGCAATCGAGGTGGCAGCCACCGCATCGGTTGGCGAGACCACGGCGCCGAGCAGAAAGCCGAGCCGCCAGTTGAATCCCGGCAACCACAGCTTCGCCACGAACGCCACCCCAAACGCGGTGAAGAAAACCAGCAGCACGGCCAGGCTGGAGATGGAGATGATGTTGTAACGGAATTCCTGCCAGGAAGTTTGCCACGCAGCTACGTACAGCAGCGGCGGCAAGATCACCAGAAAGACCAACTCGGGTGGCAGCGGAACACGCGGCACGTGGGGCAGCAGCGAGCACAGCAGCCCAAACAGGACGAGCACGATGGGGTAAGAGACAGCAAAACGGCGCGCCAGGCCGGCAACCGCTGCGACCGCGCCGAGCAGTCCCAGCAGCAGCGCGACGATGTAATTGACATGCTCCATCTGTGTGTCCTGGGTCCATTGTGGCAGAGACGCCGGGTGAGGCTGTGATTCTCTGGTTGGGTTGTCGGGAGTTCCCCGGATTCAGGGCCGAGTGGGGGGTGCTGGGATCGTGGGGTCCCACCCTGTTGCGCGGAAAGGCGGCGCGACCAGGATGGGGCACCCGGCTCCGGGGCTGAAGCCCCGCTTTTTCGGGGGCTGGGACGCGGGCCTGAAGGCCCGCTCTTTTACCGTGGCCTCGCTGCGCGAGGCTTTGATTTTCTGGACTGGGATTGTGCGTTCCCACCCTGTTGCGCCCAAAAGACGGCGCAACAAGGATGGGGCACCCTTGGACTAGCGCCGTGTGGAGAGAAGCTCCGGGGCTGAAGCCCGCATCTTTGGTTGGGCTGGGACGCGGGCCTGAAGGCCCGCTCTTTTACCGTGGCCTCGCTGTGCGAGGCTTTGATTCTCTGGACTGGGATTGTGCGTTCCCACCCTGTTGCGCCCAAAAGACGGCGCAACAAGGATGGGGCACCCCGCGGGAGGCGGCTGGTTGGGGTTTGGGCTTCCCCCACCCTTTTCGCGCGGAACATCGCCGCGCGACCAGGATGGGGCACCCGGCTCTGGGGCACCCGGGGATTTTCTGCTGTGGGCTTGCTGTGTTGCCAGGGGATCTTTTTGCCTTTACGCGAACTGTACAATCCCCTCGTGACGAAAATGGGGACGAACATCGTTCGGATGCTGCTGGCGATCTCCATGGGCGTTGCCGCCGCAGCACAAAGCACGGCGCAGGCGCCCGGGTGGGCTCAGCCGGGATCCGCAACGCATCAGCAGGTGGCGCCGCCGCCGGACTTTCACCGCGCGACTACGACGTTCCATACGTCGATCGGGATTTTCCAGGGTCAGTCGGACGTGGGCAGCGCGCTGGCGCCGGGAAGCGCGAGCTACGATGCAGCCACCGGCGCCTACACGATCCACTCCGCCGGATACAACGTGTGGTACACGCGGGATGAGTTTCGCTACCTCTGGAAGAAGATGAGCGGGGACGTGTCGCTGGCGGGGGACATCGCGTTTCCCGATCCGAAGGGTTATGGCGATCGGAAGGCAGTGCTGGTGATCCGGCAGAGCCTGGACGACGATGCGAAAGAAGTGGTGGTCGCGCTGCACGGTGCGGGGATGATCCAACTGGCGCAGCGTCCGGAGAAGGATGTGCGGGTGAAGGACATGGAGTTTCGCATCGGTGGACGCGGGAGGCCGGGCGGCGCATCGCCGGACAGCCTGGTTACGGTGATGGCGCAGCGCATCGGGGTGGAGAAGCGGGGGGACATTTCTCGCTGTGGGTGAGCCTGGAGGGCGAGCCGATGCAGGAGTTCGGGCCGCCGATCGAGGTGCATCTCGACGCGCCGTTCTATGTGGGGATTGGATTCTGCTCGCATCTGCCGACGACGGTGGACACTGCGGTGGTGTCGAGGGTGGTGCTGGAGAAGCGCGCGGGAGCGGTGCAGTAGCGATGATTGCCGAGCAGGAAGACCGGATCGACGGGGAGCATGTCCCCGTCGAGGCCCCAGGAATTCGCCTGGTGGTGGTGATCGGCGAAGCGAAGGGGGCCGGTGTAGGCATAGCAGGGCAAACCCAGACCGCCCTCGCGCCACTCTCCGAGCGCGGAGGCGACTGGCTCGGAACGCGCGGGCTCGGCCAGCGATGCAGCGAGGGCGGCGCTCATGCCGGCGAGAAACGTTCTTCGGGTGCATTGTCCTGGCTGGTCGGTCACGGTGACTCCTCGGCTCGGGTTTCCAACACCCGACTTTATGCCGAGGGCTCCGGAAAGAAAAGCGCTGCTCTGATTTGTGGTGTTGGGCTGGGAGGCGGGCCTGAAGGCCCGCCTCTTTTACCGTAGCCTCGCTGCGCGAGGCTTTGATTTTCTGGACTGGGATTGTGCGTTCCCACCCTGTTGCGCCCAAAAGACGGCGCAACAAGGATGGGGCACCCTTGGACTAGCGCCGTGTGGAGAGAAGCTCCGGGGCTGAAGCCCGCTTTTGGGGGGGCTGAGACGCGGGCCTGAAGGCCCGCTCTTTTACCGTGGCCTCGCTGCGCGAGGCTTTGATTTTCTGGACTGGGATTGTGCGTTCCCACCCTGTTGCGCCCGAAAGACGGCGCAACAAGGATGGGGCACTCGGCTTGAATGGGCCACCCGGCGGTTGGTTGGGGTTTGGGCTTCCGCACCCCTGGATTTTTGGGATCAGTGGCTGATGCTGGCCGTATCGAAGACGGGCTCTGTTGTTTCGCCTTCTTCGCCGATGACCAGAGGACGCGCGGTGCTGAAGCCGGGCATGACGCGGAGGCGCTTGAGGATTTTGCGGGTGAGCCCGGTGAGGGGCAGCTCCGGCAGGTCGAGCACCGGCACCCATACGCGCTCGTTTTCGTCGCGCGCGAGCAGCTTCTGCTCGTTGTTGGTGAGGCCGTAGACGGTGACGTAGTAATTGGTATTGGTGATGGAGTGGCGCACGGTGAGCAGGAGCATGTCCTCGCTCTCCTGGCCTTCTTTGATCTGGGGCAGCTCCCACATGTTGGGCATCTGGGACGCATCGGCCGGGCGGCGCTGCAGCAGGACCTCCGCCCTGGGCCACTGGCGACGCTGGAGCAGGGCCAGAGCCGTTTTACGGCTGAGCATCTTCTTGGTCCGCGGAACAGCGTGCTCGCCGCGGGTGGCGCAACCTTCGCGCACGGGACAGGCGAGGCACATGGGGCTCTTCGGCAGGCAGACGGTCGCGCCCAGGTCCATCATGGCCTGGTTGAAATCGCCGGGGCGCTCGCGATCGACGAGCTGCTCGGCTGCACGGCGCAGTTCGCCGCTGCGTGCGACGCCGGGCACGGGCTCGTGTCCAAAAAAGCGGGTGAGAACGCGCTCGACGTTGCCGTCGACTGCGGCGACCGGCTCTCCAAAGGCAATGCTGGCGACTGCGGCAGCGGTATACACGCCGACGCCGGGGAGACGGCTGAGGGCCGCCGCGGTTTTGGGAATCACGCCCCCGTGTTCGCTGACCACAGCGCGCGCGGCTTCGTGCAGGGCCCGTGCGCGGCGGTAGTAGCCGAGGCCGCTCCAGAGGGCGAGGACTTCAGACTCATCGGCCTGGGCCACGGACTGGAGGGTGGGAAAGCGGGCCATGAACCGGGTGTAGTAGTCGATTACGACCGTGACCCGGGTCTGCTGCAGCATGGTTTCCGAGACCCAGATAGCCCAGGGATCGCGGGTTTGGCGCCAGGGCAGGTCGCGCGCGTTCCGATCAAACCACTGCAGCAAGTTACCGCGAAAGTCCAAAGGTAATCCTCTTTCCCGTAAAGGGAATTGTAGGTTTGATTCCAGCCACTTTTGGAGCATTCGGCAATCCCACGAAAGCGGTGGCACCAGGAAGATTACTTTCCGGGGAGTTCATTGCGGGTCAAAGGGATAGGGGCGGCTGGATATCGGTTTCGTGTTACCGGGCTATGCTGGAACAGTCACGCATGGACGCACCTTCCTTCATTCGCCGTCTTCCCAAGGCCGAGTTGCACCTGCATCTCGAAGGCACGGTCACGCCGGAGACGCTGGTCGAGCTGAGCCGTCGGCATGACGGCACCCGGCTCGACCTGGAGCAGGCACGTGCCCTCTATCGATACACGGACTTCAGCGGTTTCCTGATGGCCTTCAAAGCGATCAGCGAACATCTGCTCACGCCCGAGGACTACGAGCTGATCGCGTGGCGGATGCTGGCGCGCCTAGCCGCGCAGGGGGTGGTGCACGCGGAGGTTTACGTGTCGGTGGGGGTGGTTTATTACTGGCGGCGGTGCGAATTCGAATCGTTGTTCTCCGGCATGGAAAAGGCGCGGCTGCGAGCCGAGCGGGAGCTGGGGATCACTGCCTACTGGATTTTCGACGCGGTGCGGCACTTCGGTCCGGAAGAGGCGGCGAAGGTTTTTCGCAAGGCGGCGGAGATGCGCAGGGCAGCATCCTTCGATCATCGGGATCGGGATTGGGGGGGATGAGCGGCGCACCGGGGCGGAGCCGTTCCGGGAGCTGTACGCCGAGGCTCGCGAGGCGGGGCTGCGGCTGACGGCGCACGCGGGCGAAACGACCGGGCCGGAGTCGATCTGGGGGGCGCTGAACATCGGGGCGGAGCGGCTGGGGCACGCGCTGTCGGCGATACAGGACCCGGAGCTGATGGATATTCTCGCGCGGCGGCAGGTACCGCTGGAGATCTGTGTAACGTCGAATGTGCGGACGGGGTGTTGCGTTCGGGTGGACGATCACCCGGTGCGGCGGTACTTCGACGCGGGTCTGATGGTCACGCTGAACTCGGACGACCCCGCGCTTTTCCACAGCGATCTGGCGCAAGAGTACGAAGGTGCGCGGGAGCACTTTGGTTTCACCGGGGAGCATCTGAGAGAGCTGGCGGCCAACTCGATTGAGGCGAGTTTTCTGCCGGCGGAACGAAAGGTAATGCTCCTTCGTGGGATCGAGTCCCTCCAATGAGGAATGGCTGGCGGAATTTGACCGATCTATAACAGCAGATACCATGAGGGACGTGGGTAGCTGCGCTATCATGGACCCATGGCGCCCTGGGGATTGCGCATGCTCTGCCGGAAGAACAACTCGATACACGAAGTCGTGGAAGCCCTGGTTCCTGAGTCCACCTCGAACGCGCTGCGCGCCATTGGATGGACTTCAGCGGCGCTGGCCGTAACCGCGCTCGGTCTGTACATTGGCCGCGAGCTGCGGATCCGCTACAAATTCAGGCGGCGCACGCCGTCGGACTTCTTCTCCCATGCGGGCGAAGAGATGGGCGCGGAATACGGCGTGGGGATCTAGGGCAGCCTGCCTTGGGTTGAAGCCCTGTTGATTTCCTGTACTTGGACGCAGCCTTGAAGGCCCGCTCTTCTGGCCTCGCTGCGCGAGGCTGTGATTTTCTGAATTGGATCGCGCGTTCCCGCCCTGTTGCGCCAAATGCCGGCGCGAAACGTCGGGCAACCGTGGCAGTTGGTACTCACTGGGGCCTCAAGCCGCGCGAGGATTTTTCGGCTCTTTCTGGCACTGACTGAACGTCGTGCCGCTTCACTTTTCCGTGGCGAAGCTGACGCTTTTTGGCTGGGGCTTCCGAGGGTATCCCTGTGCTCCTGAATGGCCTCGCTGCGCGCGGCTTTTGGTTTTCTGATTGGGCTCGTGCGTTCCCACCCTGTTGCGCCCAAAAGCCGGCGCAACAAGGATGGGGCACCCGGCGATGTTCTCTGATGCGCTGGCGCTTAGTGCGTTCTTTCCACCAGGTAGCGGGCGACCGCTTTCAGACTTTCGGCGGCGTCACCGTAAGGTTCCAGCGCGGCGAATGCTTCCGCGATGAGGCGCGCCGCGTCGTTGCGGGACTGCTCGATACCGAAGACCGCGGGCCAGGTCGCTTTGTCGCTGGCCACATCTTTGCCCGCCGTTTTGCCGAGGTGCGCGGAGTCCTGGGTCATGTCGAGCACATCGTCGACAATCTGAAAGGCGAGGCCGGCCTTGGTGCCGAAATCGGTCAGCCGTCTTATGTCGTCCGGCGCGGCTCCGGCGTAAATTCCACCCGCGACGATGCTGACGCGGATCAGCGCGCCGGTCTTCGCGCGATGAATTGCCAGCACGCTCTCGGCGGTTGGTTTCGAGTGCTCGCCTTCGAGATCGAGCACCTGGCCGCCAATCATGCCTTCCACGGTGCCGGTGGCCTGGGCAATGAGCCCGACGATTTGAATGGCGCGCTGGGGCGGGCAGCGAAGCTGGGCAAGGGTCACATACGCCTGGGTCTGGAGCGCGTCGCCGGCGAGGATTGCGATGGCTTCGCCGAACGCGACATGGCAGGTCGGCTTGCCGCGGCGCAGATCGTCATTGTCGAGCGCGGGCAGGTCGTCGTGGATCAGCGAGTAGGTGTGCAGCATCTCGATCGCGGCGCCGAGATCTTCGATGCCCTCGGGCAGCCGGGCCGCGCCACCGTGGACTGCGTGCATGGTGCGCGCTGCCTCCATGGCGAGCACCGGCCGGAGGCGCTTGCCTCCAGCAAAGACGCTGTGCCGCATGGCGCCGTGGATGGATGCGGGAACCTGGGTGACTGGCGGCAGGAGCCGCTCCAGCGCGCGGTCGGTGCGCTCCACGCCTTCGCGCAGAATCTGGTGAACGTCCACCTGCATTCCGATCATGTTAGCTGATGCCGATGGCATCGGAGTTTGCCCTGCCTTTCCATGCCAATGCCAGTGTAATGGCGAAGGCGGCGAGCGAGAGGAGGATTCCGGCGGTCTGGTCCTGGGTGAGGCGCCAGCGGACCTCGATGCGATTCGTGCCGGGGGCGATTGGAACCACCATGAGGCCATCGCGGCGATGGGGGCGCTCGCGCAGCTCGGCGCCATTCAGGGTGACGCGCCACGCGGGATAATCCATGAAGCGCAGCACGGCGAAGCCGGCCGAGGAACTGGCGATGGTCGCGGTGATCGCGTCCGGACTCGTGCCGGAGATTGCTATGACGCCGGCTATTTCCTGGGCGGGATCGCTGGTCCAGGGCGGATTGTCTTCGGTTGGCGATTCTTCTCCGTTGGCCGATTTTAGAAGGCGAACCTGGGGGAGCCCCTGCTGGATTCTGCCGTTCTCCGCGCCGGCGGGCGTGTATTCGTCGGTGCCTGCAAAACCGGTTGTCGTGAAGGATGCGATTTGCGCTGCGATGTTGTCCTCGTCATCGCATGGCTGCCAGAAGACGATCGCGCTGAGCGCGGCCATGCCGCAGGCCAGGGCCAACAGGATGGCAGCGCGCCGCGCGACGGCTCGGCGCGTGGTCTGCTCGTGTCGTATGGCGAGGCCGGCGAGCGCAGCGCCGACGATCGCGAGCACGAGCAGCCATCGCCAGGGAAATTGCAGGTATTTGAGCTCCGGAAGCGTGCGCCAGAGCCAGTCACTGGACGGAAACTGGAGGAAGACGATCGCCGCGCCCAGGACTGCGAGCGGAGTCCACAGGGCATTTCGCTTGCCGCGCGAGAGCCAGGCTGCGAGTGCAAAAACCACGATCAGCACGAGGCCGATCCAGGAGACGGTCCGCAGGATGCCGTTGTGGTAGATCGTATCGAGGCGCAGATCGCCGGAGGTGGCCGGAAGCGGGACATAGCGGAACAGGAAGCTGTTGTCGGCATGCATGAGGGGGCCGAGGGCGCGACCGATTTCGACCCACGGCTGTTCGCAAATCGCGGGCACCAGCCAGAATCCAGCGAGCGCGAGGCCGAGGGGTACGGCTCCCGCGGATCGTCCCAGGAGGCGCTTCACTTTGTCCGGGTGGGCACGTTCGCGCAGGGCGGCCGCCGCGACCAGCAGAGCGAGCGCGTAGCATCCCATGACCGCCGCGGGCGGGTCGGTGAGCCACAGCGCGGCAATGGTAACGGTGAGCGGCACCAATGCAGGCCGCTCGCGCAGGGCAAACAGGACGAGCAGCGGAATCCAGGCAGCGGCCAGGAGTTCGGCCAGGGCGCCGCGCTCGCAGAGCACGAACAGCATGTAGGGATTGACCACGTAGAGGCAGGCCGCGATGGTCGCGTTGTCGAGGGGCATCCACTCGCGGGCCATGGCGCGAAAGGCGAAACCCGCGCCGAGCAGGGCGATGAGCGCGTAGGCCACGGGGGTCCACGACCACGGGAGGATCAGACCGAGGAGGCCGCCAAGCATCCAGCTCAGCGGCGGATAGAAGACGAAGCGCGGCTCACCAGCGAGATAATTCGCCGACGCGGCCCAGTGGGGATAGAGGATGCCGGCGCGCCACTGGCTGACGGCCTCGAGCCAGCTTTGCAGGTGAAAATCGAAGTCCTGGCCGCACGAGGTTCCGCGCCACGCGAGGGGCAGAACGGCGATGAGCGCAACCGCGAGCAGGAGCGAGCGCCGTCGCTGCGCGCGGGTCGCGTCGCTGGAGAGTGTTGCGGGGAACTGGAACCAGAATTTCACGGAGCGGCTCTTTTTCGGGTCATTGTACGGCGGGGTCGGCCGATGGGCGGGTGGGGATCAGCAGGTCTCAGGGCTGAAGGCGCAGCGTGTGGGCGGTTGCCGCCGCGACTGCCTTATCGGTGAACGGCAGGGCGAACGTCTGGCCGTTGTACCAGTAAGGCCACTGGTCGCGGTAGTAGGGGCTCAAGGGGTCGCCGGACTCGCCCATGGTGATGTCCTCGGTGGCGCCATCGATGTTGGACCAGTCGATGGTGAAGCGCTGGGATGGGCCGAAGGATCGGCCGACCTGTTTGACGGTGGAGGTGTCGCCGGATTGCGGGAGGACACCGGTGCCGGTCCAGTTTTTGAACCACGGCAGCAGCCCGTAGAGCGGATGCTCGACGTCCACAGGGAAGATGTATCCGTATCGCCAGGTGCGCAGATCGGAGGGAGCATGTTTCTGTTCGAGCCCCTGGCGGACGAGATCGGCGAGGAAGTCGTCCCAGGTTTTGTACTGCGGGGGAAGCCAGGCGGCGGGCTCATTCATGAGTATCTGCTCACCGGCGTAATTGGACTCTGCCCAGTGATAGAGACGCCAGTCGTTACCGAGTTTCGGCTGGAGGATCGCGGGAAAGAAGGCATATTTTGCGGAATCGACGATGGCGGCGGCCGGGGAATCGATGGTGACGTTGCCGTCCCAGGTGCGGAGGAGATCGGCGGCCTGGCGCAGGCGGGCGTCCACGTTGGTCGCGTGGTCGATGCCATAGGCGAGCCGCTGCGCGATCTCCTGATCGAGTTCGGAGTACACGTCGGTCTGCAGCGTGAGCATCTGGGGCTGGGTCAGGTGATCCTTCGGGAGGAGCCATTTCCAGATGCGCTCGTTGCGATAGGGATCGCCCCACTCGAGGGTGAGCTCGGGCACCGGCTGCGTTATGGAGGGGGGCGGTCCAGTGGGGGGCGCGGGCGGGGTTGTCGCTCCTGACGCCGGCGGCGTGGAGGGCGGTGCGGTTGGCGCATTCGCCTCCCCCGGAGCTGGAACCGGTGCTCCCGCGACTGGCGCCACGGCGGGATTCGGATTCGGGGTGACACGCGCATTTGCTGTGGCGAGCACGCCATCGGGTGGATCGAAGACGGACGGCAACTGATCGAAGGGGATGAACCCCAGCCACTCATGCTGCTGATCGGTGATGGGCACGCCCGCGAGGCCGTTGGGGCGGAGGGGAATGTAGCCCACCGCCTGGTAGCCGATGTGACCCTGGTCGTCGGCGTAGACGACGTTCTGCGTCGGCGCCCACCAGGTGCTGAGCGCGGCGCGGAAAGCCGTCCAGTCCGCAGCCTGGTTCATCGCGAGCAGGGGATAGCCCGTGGCGTGCGGATCGTAGACGTCCCACTTGAGTGCGATGGTTCGTTTTTCGCCGGGGAGGAGCGGCGAGATGACGACACCGTGGCCGGTCCGCGCCACATCGATGGTGACGTCATGGGAGCCGCGCACGTGGATGGTTTCCTGGTCGTGTTCGATGGGATGCCAGGTGCCATCGGGGGCTTCGTACTGATCCAGCGCGTTGGTGCGCTCGACGTAGAGGTCCTGCGTATCGCCGTAAAGCGCGGTGAATCCCCAGGCGATGTGCTCGTTGTGCCCGGCAACGATGAGCGGCAGGCCGGGCACGGTCACGCCGGCGACGTGGAGGCCGGGAGCTTCGAGGCCGGTCTCGTACCAGATATTGGGGATCTGTTGGGCGAGGTGCATATCGTTGGAGAGCATGGCCTGGCCGCTGGCGGTGCGCACGCCGGAGACGACCCACTGGTTGGAACCGGCCTGACAGAAACGGCATTGCGCGTGGTGGATGAGGCGGTCGAGGGCGAGGAGGTCGGTGTTCCAAATCGGGTTGGGGGGGGTATTTTGGCGTCGGGTTTGGGGCGGATTGGGATTGAGATTCGGCTGGAAAGGGCTTTTGCTTCTTGCTGTGGGGTGAACCTGGCTGGGGGGGCTTTGGGGTTGGGTTGGATTGGCGGCGGCGGGGGTTTCGTTGGGGGGGGCGTCGGGAGGGATTGCAGCGGCGGGGGCCGGGCGCTGGGGGCGTTGGCCATCGTTCCGTGGGCCGTCGTTTGAGATTGCAGCGACGGAGGCTGTGGGGTGAACCTGGCTGTGGGGGCTTTGGGGTTGGGTTGGATTGGCGGGGGCGGGGGTTTCGTTCTGGGTTTGGGTTTGGTTTTGGCTGATGAGGTGGTTGAGGGCGAGGGTGCCGGTGTTCCAAATCGGGTTGGGGGGGGTATTTTGGCGTCGGGTTTGCGGCGGATTGGGATTGAGATTCGGCTGGAAAGGGCTTTTGCTTCTTGCTGTGGGGTGAACCTGGCTGGGGGGGCTTTGGGGTTGGGTTGGATTGGCGGGGGCGGGGGTTTCGTTGGGGGGGGCGTCGGGAGGGATTGCAGCGGCGGGGGCCAGGCGCTGGGGGCGTTGGCCATCGTTCCGTGGGCCGTCGGGAGAGATTGCAGCGACGGAGCCTTCGTTCCGTGGGCCGTCGGGAGAGATTGCAGCGGCGGAGGCTTCGTTCCGTGGGCCGTCGTTTGAGATTGCAGCGGCGGAGGCTCCGTCCTGGGTTTCGTCGAGCGGGGCGTCGGGGATGTTCTGGTTCGGCGCGGTGATGGGGGGCTCGGTGGTGATGGGCGGCCGATCGCGCCATGACCCCGTTGGATAGAGCGAGGCCGCGAGGGTGGGGCCGAGGCGCGCGGTGATGCGTTCGCGGTCGAGTTTGTCGGGCCAGTGCTCGTCGAGCATCTGCACCATGCTCATGACCACCAGCATCGAGTCCACGGGCTGCCAGGGTTTGGGCTGGTACATCAGGAGGCGGAATTCGGCGGGCAGGCGATCCATGTGCGAGCCGATGTAGGCGTTCACGCCGCGCGCGTAGTCGTCGAAGAGGCGGCGCTGCTCGGGGGGCAGGGACGCGGTGAGGCGCTCGGCGGTAGCGCGCATGGCGAGGACGCGCTCCATGCGGTCGTGCGCGACCAGTTTCGATCCCAGGATTTCGGCCGCTTCACCGGAGGCCATGCGGCGCGCCATGTCCATTTGCCAGAGGCGATCCTGGGCCGTCACGTAGCCCTGGGCGAAGAGGAGGTCGTCGAGGTTGGCGGCTTCGATGTGGGGGACGCCGTGCTGGTCGCGGCGGACGATGACCGGCGCCGCAAGGCCGCGGGCGAAAACGCTGCCGTCGATCTCGGGCAGCGAGTCCTGCATCTTGTGTTTGAGCCAGATGCCGGCGGTGACGGTGGCACCGGCTACGACGAGCAGCAGCAGGAAGAAGAGAATCAGCAGGACGCGCAGGATGGGATGGCGGTGCTTGTCTTCGTCGAGGTCGACACTGCGGCCGAGAGGCATTTCCTGTTCAGGGTACAGGAGAAGGGAGATGGCGGAAGGTAGAAGGTAGAAGGTAGAAGGGAGTAGGGGGGAAGGGAGAAGGGGGAAGGGAGAAGGGAGTAGGGAGAAGGGAGTAGGGGAAGGCGGAAGGGCGGAAGGGAGAAGGGAGCATGGGAGATGGGCACCCGAAGCGGGCTGCCGCTTCGGGCGGGTGTCCTGTTTCCTTTCAGTCTCCCCTGTTCCCAGTTGCGTGTTCCCTGCTTTTACATCGAGCCCTGTTGCGGGCGGCTGGCGGGCGGGACGATTCCGTTCATGCGCAGGTACTCGACCATCTGGCCGTAGTGATCCATGGAGTGGGCGATGCAGAAAGCGGCGGTCGATGCCTTTGTCATTTTGAATTGCGGGGGCAGAACTCGGGCCGTGGATGCCAGGCATTTTCCGGAGTGATGGTGCTGATGGCGGCGTGCGCGTAGGTATAGGAGTCCTTCAGGGCCTTCACGATTTCGTCTTTGGTTTTCAGCGCCTCGATGGTCTTGTCATCGACGGGGGTGGCGCCGGGAACGGTCCAGCCGTGGAAGAACTCGTAGTTGGACTCGGCCAGGTGCTTGACCTGCGAACCGAAACTACGGACGCCTTTGAAGTCTCCCATGGTTGGGCGCGAAGTCGTATTTGTCGGCAGGCATGGCTTCCGCAGCGCCGACGACTTCGTATCCGAGGGCGTTCATGAGGCCGTTGAGGGAGTCGGCGGGCGCGATAGGTGCGCTGGGTGCGGCTGCCGGGGTTGCCGGGGCCTGGGCGTACATCAGAGCGGGAGCTGCGAGGGCGGTACAGATGACTGCACACATCATGCGGCGGAGCTGCATGGTTGATGGTTCTCCTCTGGTGCGGCCGTGGGGGCCGCGCAGCAAGCGTAACAGAGGGGGACCGTCGCGGTGGTCATGGAGTGACGAATTTCACTGAGCTGCTCTTATGGTGGTTGGAGCGCCAGGATTACTTTCTCGACTGGGGCACCCGGCCGAGCCGGGGGTCGCGCCGCAAGAGCATTTCGCAGGCGCGTTCTGCCTCGGCCTCAAAATCGTTGCCGTCGGCGGGAATCAGGAGCCAGTGCCCGATCTTGCCACCGAGCAACTCAATTTTCCGCAGGGACGGGAAGTCCCGCCGCAGGCTTTTGTCCGCCGGGTCCACTCCCTCGGCGAGCACCAGCCACAGGCCGTTATCCTGCGGCGACTTCGCGTGGACGCGCAGCATGCAAACGATGCGGTCGTCCAGATAGACGGCGAATCCGGAGAACATGCGCCGCACTTCAGGGCGCAACGGGGCGAGCGCATCGAGGACAAACGGAAAGGGGGGCCTGTTTTTTGTTTTGGCGCTGCTGGTTAAAGCCGCGTCGCCGGCAACCGCCGCGGGCTTTTTAACGGACCTCTTCATCTGCGTAGCTCCTTGCGCTGACCGCTTCCTCGTTCGCTGCAAGGTCGCGGTCGCGGACGCCGATCAGATAGAGCAAGCCATCGAGGCCGAGGGCGGAGATGGACTGGGGGGCGCTCTCCCGCACCAGCGGTTTGGCGCGATAGGCGATTCCCATTCCCGCGACCTTGAGCATTGGAATGTCATTGGCGCCGTCGCCTACCGCCACCACCTGCTCGAGCGAAATCTCCTCGCGCCGCGCGATCTCAGCCAGCAACGCCGCCTTACGCTCGCCATTCACGATGGGCGGAACCACGCGCCCGGTTGCGATCCCGTCGTCCATCTCCAGCTCGTTCGCGTGGACGTAATCGATGCCCAGCGTCCGCTGTAGCCGCCGCGCGAAGAACGTGAACCCACCGGAGAGGATGGCGGTTTTATAGCCAAGCATGCGCAGCGTGCGGATCAGCCGCTCGGCGCCTTCCGCGAGGGGAATCGTATTGAGCAGGGAGTAGGCCCGCTCCGCCTCGAGCCCTCGCAGCAGCCCCACGCGACGGGTGAAGCTCTCGTCGAAGTTCAGCTCGCCGCGCATCGCGGCTTCGGTGATGCGCGCAACCTGCTCGCCCACGCCCGCCATCTTCGCGAGCTCGTCGATGACCTCGCCCTGGATCAGGGTCGAGTCCATGTCGAAGGCGAACAGGCGGCGGTTCCGGCGGAAGATGCTCTCGCGCTGAAAGGCGACGTCGATGGAGAGCTCGTGCGCCGCGGCGAGAAAATCCGCGCGCATGGCCGCCTCGCGTGCCGCCGCGCCGCTGACGGCCAGCTCGACGCATGCGCTCGCGGCTGGATCGGTCGAGGCGAGTCGCTCCGACAGACGATCAATCCGGTCGACATTCATGGCGTGGGCGGCGAGGATCGTCGTGACCCGGGCGAGGTGCTCGGCGGTAATCGCGCGCCCCAGAATCGTGATGATGAAGTGCTGCTGGTGGAGGCCGCGCAGCCAGTGATCGAGCGAGTCGGGGCGGACGGTGGAGAACTTGACCTGCAGATTCAGGGCATGCGCGCGCTCGGTGAGCTCGGCTTTGAGCGCGGCCAGGTTTTCATGGGGGGGCAGGTCGATGAGGATGCCGAGAGAGAGGGTTTCGTGCACCACGGCCTGGCCGATGTCGAGGACGCCGATCCGATGGCGGGCGAGGGTGCGCGTAATTTCCGCGGTCAGGCCGGGACGGTCGTGTCCGGAAAAATGAAGAAGGACGGCCTTGCCCGGCTCGGGAGTGGACATGCTCTTCCGAATATAGTGCACGGTCCGTAACGCGGAATGCGGCCGGCTGCGTGGTGTCTCAGAAGTTCCCTGAAGACTTCAACAAATCCAGGTGGGCCGAAGAGTGTGCCTCAGGGGCTCAAGCCCATCTGATTTTGCAGTCTGTGCGGCACGACTGAAGTCGTGCCCTGATACAAGAGCGGCTGGGTTGGGATCCGTGTTCCCACATCTGCCAACACCGGGCAGAGCCGTTCGACTTCGCTCAGGCCAGGTTACGGGGCACCCCTGGAGTCGTGCCCTGATACGAAACTAAACAGCAATTCATGAACGAACTTCTGAGACAGCCCACTAGTTCTGGTCCCGCAGCATCGGCGTGCGGGTGACACCCACCAGCAGCCCCTCCGGCGAAAGCAGGCGGCTCACCGTTTGCCCCCACGGTTCCGTCCGGTTCTTCACCAGGAGTCGATAGCCCTGCTCCTCCAGCACCGCCGTTGCGATCGGGACATCTTCCAC
Source organism: uncultured Acidobacteriaceae bacterium (assembly GCA_963796895.1). Classification (GTDB taxonomy): domain Bacteria; phylum Acidobacteriota; class Terriglobia; order Terriglobales; family Acidobacteriaceae; genus Palsa-343. Next base: position 1,608,464 of record CAWCNN010000003.1, on the reverse strand, counting down.
ATCGAACTCCAGCCAGGCCTGGGGCACGGGAATGGTTTCGGGCCAGGCGTCGCTGCCGAAACACGACTCCGCCGCCTGCGACAGCGGCCACAGCGCAAAACTCTTTGCTCCCGCAACGACCTCGGTATGCAGGTAGCCGCCGCTCTCTACTTTGAACCGGATGCCGAGGACATCGCCGTACAGCCTGCGGCTCTCTTCCCGGTCGCGAACCACCGGACCAAATCCAGCGATGAACAGGACCTTCAGCCCGCCTGTTGCGTCCATCACCCCTCCCCCTCTCGGACCATCATCGATCCCGGCAGAACGAGACCCATCGCACCGAAGACAAGTTGCGTCTCTGTCGCTTTTTCCGCGCTCACGCCCGCCTGCAGCCGGGAAGCGTTCAGCTGCGAGAGTGCAGCCATTCTCTCACCAACGCAGACGGCCCGGTGCCCGTTTCCGCGCGTCCGCTGTACCCTGTTAGGCATGTCCGAAACGACACCGGAACCGCTGACCACTCTTACCGAAGAGGAAACTCTTCTGCGCGACACTGTGCGGCAGTTTGCCCAGCAGGAGATCGCTCCCCACGTTCGCGCGATGGACGAAGCGCAGCACCTCGACGAAGGCATTCTGCGCCAGCTTTTTGAACTGGGGCTGATGGCGATCGAAGCGCCAATGGAGCTGGGCGGCGCAGGGGCAAACTTCTTTTCCGCCGTGCTTGCGGTGGAGGAAATCTCGCGCGTGGATCCGGCGGTGGCGGTCATCGTGGACGTACAGAACACGCTTGCGGTGAACGCGCTGCTGCGCTGGGCAACACCCGAGCAGCAGAGGCTCTACCTGCCGCGGATGGCGCAGCAAACGGTCTGCGCGTACGCGCTGAGCGAAGCCGGATCGGGGTCCGACGCCTTTTCGCTGACCACGCAGGCGCGCGCCGACGGGGACGCATTCATTTTGAACGGGCGCAAGCTGTGGATCTCGAATGCGCAGGAGGCCGACCTGTTCCTTGTGTTCGCCACGATCGATCCGCAGGCGGGATACCGGGGCATCACGGCGTTCCTTGTGGAGCGCGGCACACCGGGATTCACGGTCGGGCACAAAGAGGACAAGATGGGGATCCGCGCCTCGTCCACATGCGAGCTGCTGTTCGACGACTGCCGGGTCCCGGCGGCGAACATCATCGGCGAGCGCGGCAAGGGCTACAAGATTGCGATCGAGACGCTGAACGAGGGGCGCATCGGGATTGCAGCGCAAATGCTGGGGCTGGCAGAAGGGGCGTGGGCACTGGCGGTCGAGTACGCGAAGGAGCGCAAGCAGTTCGGTAAGTCGATCGCCGAATTCCAGGCGGTGCAGTTCGCGCTGGCGGAGATGGCGACGCAGATCGAAGCGGCGCGCGCGCTGGTCTACAACGCGGCGCGGATGCAGTGCGCGGGCGTTCCTTTTGTGAAGGAAGCGGCGATCGCCAAGCTCTTCACTTCGCGCGTGGCGGAGCAGGTGGCCAGCCAGGCGGTGGAGATCTACGGGGGCTACGGCTTTGTGCGCGATTATCCGATGGAGAAGTTCTACCGCGACGCAAAAATCGGGTCCATCTACGAAGGGACTTCGAACATGCAACTGGCTACAATCGGAAAGCTGATTCTGCAATAGGCCGGGTCCGATCGACCCGCGTGGAGGCGCGCAGGCTATGACGCCGAACGAATTTCACGCATCTCTGGCATCCCCGGAACCGCCCGATTCTCTTTCTGCGCCTCTGGCCGCGCTGTGGTGGGAGCGCAAAGGCGACTGGACGCGGGCACACGCGCTGGTGGATGAGATGGATACGACCGAAGGGATGGCGGTGCATGCGTATCTTCATCGCCGGGAGGGGTCGCTCTCGAATGCGGATTATTGGTACTCGCGCGCGGGGCGAATTTTCTATCGGCCGGCTCTGGATGAAGAGTGGGGGGCTCTGGTGGAGGGGCTGGCAGCGGGCTGAAGCCCGCTTCTTCTGGGCTGGGGCGGTCGTGCCCTGGCACGTTTTCGTGCCGAAGGGGAGTTTTTTGGGCTGGGTGTGACTTCATTGCCACTTGCCGCGCCGGAGTTGAGTTCTCAGCAAGCCGGGAAGCCATGCCTCTCACTTTTCTGTGCGTGATCGGCGGAAGCGGATGAAAAGCACACGGCGAGTGGGGTGCAGGCAAAAAAAAGGGCCCCTCGGGGTGAGGGGCCAATCTGCCTTGGTTCTCTCGTTGTGTGAGAGCTTGTTGGACCTTGCCTTCTTACTGAGGCTGTGCCGTTGGCTGCGACGCAGTACCCTGAGGGGAGGGCTGCGCGGAAATCTACTGCGTCGCACCAATCGGTGAACCACCCGTGGATGGCTGGTTCAAGGCCGCTAAACTGTTGGCCATCAGGCTGACACGAACGATGCTGCCGGGTTTCGCTTCTGTGTTGTCTCCGGAGCTGATCGGCGTGTTGCCCATGGCGACTTCGTGGATCCGCCATACGGGAATCTGGTGTTCAGCCAGATACCGGACGACGGCTTCCGCCATATGCTGCGAGCTTTCGATACCGGCGGTACCGCGCGAACGCGAGTAGCCGGCGACTTCCACGACGTAACCCTTCTGACCCTGGAGCTGACCGACGACCTGATCGAGGGCGTCCTTGGCCTTCTGGTTCAGCATGGTCTGGCCGGGACGGAAGTGGATGTCCATGTTGGTGATGGGGTGGTACTGATCGAGGTTGGCGACGGTCTGGCCCAGCTGGGCGGTCTTATCGGTCGCCTGCTGCGCGGTTTGCTGCGCCTGCTGAGCGGTCTGGTTGGCGGTGCTGGCGACCTGATTGGCCTGGTCGGCAGAGGTCTGTGCAGCGTGGATGCCGTTCTGGGCACGCTGGTCGACGTCACGGATATCGTTGGCGTTCTTGGCCTGGAGCTGATCGAGCTCGTTGAGGCGGTCTTTGACCGGATCGAGCTGACGGTTGACCCACTTCTTGCGAGCGAAGGGGTTCATGTGGCCCCAGAAACCTTCATTGGACTTGGTGGGGAGCGGGGCTTTGCCGGTGCCGGTCTGCTCGGTGGTCTGATTCTGCGGCTGAGCGTTGGTGGACGCACCGGTTTGGACCTGGGGTTGCTGCTGCTGACCCGAGGTGGACTGCGCGACCGCTGGCAGAGCCAGACTTGCTGCCACCAGCAGTACCGTTAATGATCCGGAATTCAATTTCGTTTTCATTGTTTTTTTTCTCAGTGAAACTTCGTAGTTGAATTCGGCGGGCTGCGCAGCGCCCCGTGTTGCACACTCGTAAAGAGCACTCGCCGTGCCAAAGTCGCGGGCGGGGGCTGAGGCGGAAGAAGGTCTTTAGAATCAGAGAGGAGAGTACTGCGGGGCAGGGCATGCGGCCGTTGGTAACACGGTAAAAAACACAACTTTGGGTCGGAATGGGAAGAAATTACGTCCTCGCGGACGTTGTCCGCGAGGACGAGGGAGAAGGGAGTAGGGAGTAGGGGGAAGGGAGAAGGGAGTAGGGAGTAGGGGGAAGGGAGAAGGGAGAAGGGAGAAGGGAGTAGGGGGAAGGGAGAAGGGAGTAGGGGGAAGGGAGAAGGGAGAAGGGAGTCGGGAGTAGGGGGAAGGGGGAAGGGAGAAGGGAGAAGGGAGTCGGGAGTAGGGAGAAGGACAAGTCGACAAGGGTGGCTCGCCACTTCCTACTTCCTACTTCCTACTTCCTTCTCCCTCGTACGGAGCTACTGGGCGGTGACGGCGATGATGCGGATCTCGGGGTAGTTCTGGTTCCAGTCCTGAGGGAGGCTGTCGAAGATGAGGCGGAAGTCGCGGGTTTCGCCGGGATGGATGGGGGCGGCGGAGACGGGCTGAGTATCGACGTAGGGCTGGCGGGTGCGGATGAGGGTGAGGGGCAGGGTTTCTTTTTTGGCGATGGGGTTGGCGAATCCGTGGAAGGCGACCTGGACGGTGATGGCGGTGACGGTCTTCTGGCCGTTGTTGGTGATCTGGCCGTCGATGTAGGTGGACTGGGCTCCGGCAACGCTGCCGGCCTGGCTCATCTGGAGATGGGCGATGGGGAGGGAGGCGGCGTAGGGATCGGGCGGGGCGAGGCCGGCACCGCCGGGGTTAGCGGGCGGGGCGGGATGATGGAAGGCGACGAAAGCGCCGATGGCGACGATGAGCACGGCGACGACGAGGGAGACGACCCAGGGGAGTGGAGAGCGGGGCTCGCGGTCGGCAGGGCGACCGAAGAGGCCGGGGTCGGCGGAAGGTGTATTCATGACGAGGCGATTGTAACGCTGGGGCGGAGAGGGGAGCGGGCAGCGGTTGGGGTGTTTGATCCCGCGAAGGTAACTGGTGCGGCACTTTCGCACAACCGTGCCAAAATATTTCTGCAGTTTCGAGTCGCGCTTGCCGAAGAATGAGTCTAAGCAGGCAGTAGAAATTCCCCCTTGAGGCCATGGTCATGGAAACCCTCCCCAATGAGCCCCAGAGCTCGAGCAGGAAGCCGGAGTATGTGTATCGGATCGCGGCGGCGGCGGCGGCGTTGTTTCTGCTGCTGACGTGGATCAGCGCTTAGGGCGCGCTTCTGTTGTGGCTTGTACGCGGGCCTGAAGGTCCGCTCGTCTCTTGTGGCCTCGCTGCGCGAGGCTTTTGATTTTCTGGATTGGATTGTGCGTTCCCCACCCTTCTCGCGCCCAAAAGCCGGCGCGAGCTTTCGACTCCGCTCAGTCCAGGCTGTGGATGGGCACCCGGAGATTTCTGATCGGGTATAAAAGCGGCTGGTTGTGGTTCTTGCTTCCTGGCCGGCTCGGCTTGAATGCCCCCCCTCACGCTTGTGCGTTGTGTTTAGCGCGGAGCGGATTCGCGGGCGAGGGCTCGCTTGAGCAGGACTTCGAGTGCGGTTTTGTGTTCGGCGTATTCGGCGTCGGTGATTTTGCCACCGAGGCGTTCGGTCTCGAGTTGGAAGAGCTCTTCTTTGAGAGCGGCCAGGGTTCCGGAGAGGGTGCTGACCGGTTGAGGGGCGCCGTTGATGGCGGGCGCAGGGGCCGCAGTGTGCGGGGCCGGCGTTGCAACGTGGGGTGCACCGGCGGTTCGCTGGGCGAGGATCTGGGTGGCTTTCACGCCGGGAGGCAGGGTGGGCGTGAGGGGCGAGGGCTCGGCGACGGCGAGGGTCTGGTTGGGTTTGGCGCGGAGCATGAAGGCGGCGATGACGACGAGTGCGAGGCCGACAGAGCTGAGGATCCACCATTTATATTTCTGGAGCGGGTCGGGCGTATCGATGGGGTTGCCGAGTCCGCCGCCGGGGCCAGCGGGCTGTGCGCCGGACTGATCGGGTCCGCCAGCCATGCCGGCGCCGCCCTGGCTCTGACCGGGAGCTGCCTGCCCCATGCCCATACCGGCCTGGCCGGCCTGCGGATTTTGCTGCTCGCGAGGCATCGATCCGGTGCCGGAGACGGAGAAGGCGACGGGGGTGCCGGGATTGACTTTGGTGGCGAGGAAGGTTTGGGTACCGGGGCCGCTGGCATCCGCGCCAAGAGGCTGGAAGCCGCTGCCGCTGAAGGTCATGCTTTTGGGAAGCATGATGGCGATGTTCTCCGCAGGCAAGGTGACGCGCGCCTGCAGACTGGCGCTGCCGCTGTAGGGCAGGTGGTAGCCGATCTGGAAACGGGTTTCGCCGGGGCGAATGGGAAAGATGAAGGCGTAGTGACCCTTGTCGGCCATGGGGACGGGCGAGTTGGAGACGGCCATGCCGCCGGGGCCGGTGGCGGTGGCGCCTTCGAGGACGGCGTCCTGGGGCAGGTAGAACTCAAAACTGTGGGCGCTGAGCTGGGTCTTCGGGGGCTTGGATTCGTTGCGGATGAAGTAGCTCTCGGTGACGCTGAGGCCCTGCTGGTCGGTCTCCATGCGGGAGACGTCGGCGTAGAGGTGGAGGCCGTCGACTTTGTCGGAGACGTCAAAGACGTCAATGTTGACGAGGGAGGTGTTGGGCGGGACGGGACCGTAGTAAGAGGCCTTCTGGTGATCGACGCGAACGAGGTGCATGCCGCCGTTGCTGGGCACGGTGAAGGAGTAGTGGCCTTTGGCGTCGATGGTGGTCTGCGCGGATTCCTGCATGCCCTGCTGGAGATCGAGGAGGACGGCGGTATCGCCGGAGGCGGGTTTGCCGGTGGTGCGGTCGACGACGGTGCCGGAAATGGTGGCTGCGCTGAGGGAGAGCGGGAGGGCGGCAGCGGCGGCGAAAAGCGCGAGTCGGAAGGAGTGCTTCATATCGTTCCAGTCATTGTTACAAATTGGGATTACAGATCACTTACTGTTACAACTTCGGGACTGCGGATTTCAGGCGAGGCGCGGCGATAAGAGGTCGGACTCGAGCAGCTCGATTTCGGCGACGGTTTCGGCGGCTTCGTTTTCGAGCATGGTGCGCTGGGCGGCGTAGTCTTCCTCGGGATATTTGCCGGCCTTGTATTCGAAGTTGAGGTCGCGGAGGTTGTCGTAGAGGACTTCGCGGCGTTCGCGGAGGTATTCGAGGCGGGTTTTCTGGTGCTGGGCCTCGACGTGATGTTCAGGCCAGAAGACGTAGAGGAAGGCGGCGACGAGGAGGAGGGTGCAGGCGAGGGTGGTCATGGTTAAACCTCAGCGGGGAGCTGAAAGGGGGAAGGAAGAAGGAAGAAGGGAGAAGGAAGAAGGGGGAAGGGAGAAGGGAGAAGGAAGAAGGGGGAAGGGAGAAGGGAGAAGGGGATCGCGCTGCGCGCGATACCCACCCCGATCAGGCGAACACCCTGCGTGATGCGAATGGGGCACCCGGAGCTGTGCCCTGTTCCCTGTAACCTGCGCCCTGTTCTTCATACTTCGGTCTCCTTGCGGATTTTTTCGCGGAGGTCGTCGGAGAGGGGTGGTTCTTCGACGATGGGGGTGCCGGCGACGCGCATACGCCAGCGCTTCACGAGGACCCAGGTGCCGAAGAGGCCGAGGATCAGCAGTGCGGGCGGTACGACCCAGGCGATGATGTTGAACTTCGTAAGCATGGGGGCGGCGAGGGCGGTGGGGCCGTACTTGTTCTGGAAGGCGGTGAGGATGGCGTTGGTGGAGTCGCCGTGATCGATGGCGGCACGGAGCTCAGCGAGCATGCGGTCGGAGTCGGGGCAGCCGACGTGATTGCACTCGATGAGGATCTCGGAGCAGCCGCAGATGCACATGAGTTTGTGGCCGAGGTCCTGGTAGCGGGCTTCGGTGTCGGCGGAGCCGAGGGTCATGGCGGCGAGGACGATGATGAGGGGGAGGACGAGGTAGCGGGCTGTTCGGGAGAAGCGTCGTCCCTCAGGGGCTGAAGCCCGATTCTTTTGCGGCTGGTTACGGCACGGCTGAAGCCGTGCCCCTTCAAAGCCCGAATCCTGTCGCGGTGAAAATGGGATGCGCATCAGTTCCCTGCCCCTCCGGCGAGTACGGGTTCCGGCTCGTTCACGCGGTGGCGCTGGGCGGCGATGGCGGCGCTCAGGTTGGGAACGAGGGCGATGAGGGTGCCGAGGATGGTGACGAGGAGGCCGATCCAGATCCAGGCGACGAGCGGGTTGAGGAAGGCCTTGATGACGGGCTGACCTGTGGCGGGATCCTTGCCGGCGTAGATGACGTAGAGATCTTCGATGAGCGTGGAGTGATTGGCGACGATGGTGGAGGGCTGGCCGTTGACGGCGTAGACGCGGAGCTCAGGGGCGAGTTTGGTGATGAGTTTGTCGCCGCGATAGACGTTGAGCATGGCGAATTCGGTGTCGTAGTTGGGGTTCGAGTCCTGGGAGTAGTCGAGGCACTCGACGCGATAAGGGCCGAGGTTGAAGCTCTGCTTAAAGTCCATCGTCTGCTCGTGGCTCTGATTGAAGGCCTGGCCGGCGATGCCCACGAAGATGAGCACGATGCCGAAGTGGACGATGTAGCCACCGTAGCGGCGGGTGTTGCGGCGGGTGAGCTGGACCATGGAGGCGAACAGGTTCTGATGGGACTTTTGTCCGATGACCTTCGCGCCTTTGTAGAACTCGTTGAAGATGGCGGTGAGGACGAAGGCGGCGAGGGCGAAGGTGATCCAGGAGTAGAAGGCGCCTTCCTGATCGGTGGTGAAGATGGTCCAGGGATGCACGCCGAGGGGGATGATGGCGATGGCGACGACGAGGGCGGCGATGCCGGGGAGGAGGAAATTGCGGCGAATGCTCCTGATGGAAGTGGAGCGCCAGGCAAGGATAGGACCGATGCCGGTGAGCAGGAGGAGGAACACACCGATAGGCACTGCGACGCGGTTATAGAAGGGTGCGCTGACGGTGACTTTGTTGCCCTGCACATATTCAGAGAGGACGGGGAAGAAGGTACCCCAGAGGATGGTGAAGCAGGCGGCGAGGAGGACGAGGTTGTTGAAGAGGAAGCTGGACTCGCGGGAGACGAGGGATTCGAGCTTGTGGTCGGTTTTGAGGTGGTCGCGATTGTAGATGTAGGTGAAGAGGCAGACGGCGAAGACGATGACGAGGAAGATCCAGAACCAGTCGCCGATGGAGGACTGGGCGAAGGCATGGACGGAGCTGACGAGGCCGGAGCGAGTGAGGAGGGTGCCGAGGATCGACAGCATGAAGGTGGAGAAGATGAGCCAGACATTCCAGGACTTCATCATGCCGCGCTTCTCCTGCATCATGACGGAGTGGAGGAAGGCGGTGCCGGTGAGCCATGGCATGAGGGAGGCGTTTTCGACGGGATCCCAGCCCCAGTAGCCGCCCCAGCCGAGGACATCGTAGGCCCAATGCATGCCGAGGAAGATGCCGACGGTGAGGAAGAGCCAGGCGACCATGGTCCAGCGGCGGGTGATATGGATCCATTTTTCGCCGGGGTAGCGCATCATGAGCGCGCCGAGGGCGAAGGCGAAGGGCACGGCGAATCCGACGTAGCCGAGGTAAAGCATCGGCGGGTGGATGACCATCTCGGGATACTGGAGGAGAGGATTGAGGCCGTTGCCATCGGGGGGAACGGCTCCGGTAACGAGCGAGAAGGGCGTGGCCGCTACGTTGACGAGGAGAAGAAAGAAGACCTGAATGCCAGCGAGGATGGTGGAGGCGTAGGCGGTGAGCTTGACGTCGACTTTGTGGCGCGCGCGGAGGACGAATCCGTAGCCGGAGAGCAGGAGGGCCCAGAGGAGGAGGGAGCCTTCCTGGCCGGACCAGAGGGCGGCAAACTTGTAGCCCCAGGGGAGGGCGCGGTTGGAGTGCTCAGTGATATAGGCGACGGAGAAGTCGTTGGTAAAGGCGGCCCAGACGAGGGCGAAGGCAGCGCAGGCGACGGCGAAGAAGCTGGCGATGCCGGCGCGGCGCGCGGTTTCGGCGAGGCGTTCGGGAGCGATGGCATAGCGACGGCCGGTGGCGAGCTGGCGGAGGGCGACAGCGCCGGCCAGCAGGTTATAGCCGCTGAGCGCGAGCGCGACGAGGAGCGCAAAACTGCCGAATGCAGGCATAGGGATCGACGTTCTGATTGTCGCACTTTCGGACGGAAGGTGACGGATGCGACAACCAGGGGACGGTTTTGATCTTCGCGTGAGAGGGAGTTTGGGGATGTGACGAATGTCACTGGGGGAAGGGGGGATTACGTCGGTAGGGTCGTTGGTCTGGATCGTGGGTCTGGATCGCGCTTTGCGCGATGCCCACCCTAATTTCGCCTTTGCGGCGAAATTAGAATGGGGCACCCGAGGGGATGGGGCACCCGAGGGAATGGGGCACCCGAGGGGTACATGGATGCGGGGTACGGGTCGTGGGTACGGGCGCTGGTCTGGATCGCGCTTTGCTGGTCTGGATCGCGCTTTGCTGGTCTGGATCGCGCTTTGCTGGTCTGGATCGCGCTTTGCGCGATGCCCACCCTAATTTCGCCTTTGCGGCGAAATTAGAATGGGGCACCCGAGGGAATGGGGCACCCGACGGGATGGGCACCCGACGGGGTGGGCACCCGACGGGGCATGCTCAGGATCTTATCTCGAAGACGAGTCTCACGATTCCTGGTTCGTGTGTGGCGTACTGGCGGAAGCTGGACCACGACCAATCTTCCGGCACCGTCACGAGTCGTCGCCGAATCGGGTTGCGATGGATGTAGCGAAGCTTTTCGACCCGCTTCTCTTCTGAGTACACATTGAAATCGTAGTAGCGAGTCTCCCAAAGCGGGTTGCGCGAGGGATTGAGAATGCGAGACGTCGCTTGCTTCAGGCCCTGAATTGCCGTAGCGAGGCTCTGACGACGCGGTTCCGAAATAAGAATGTGCATGTGTTCGGGCATGACGACGTAGCCGTGCATATCGGCACCGGAACGGATTCGCATCGCTTCAAGAGCTTCGACGACCAGGGTTCGGGAATCAGGCCGGGCGAGGAAAGGCTGACGATGGCGGCAGCTGAAGGTGATGAAGTGAAGATCTCCCGAGTTTTGGAAGCGGTGGAGGGACCAGGGCACGACCTCAGGTTAACGATCGATGGTAGGGCAGGATAGATGACGGAGGTAAGAGTCCTGGGTACGGGCGTTGGTCTGGGTCGCGGATCTGGATCGCGCTTTGCGCGATGCCCACCCTAATTTCGCCTTTGCGGCGAAATTAGAATGGGGCACCCAAGGGGTGGGGCACCCGAAGGGGTGGGGTGCCGAGGGGGTTAGGCGGTGCGGCCGATGGGCTGGAGGAGGAGGGAGCGGACGAGGCTGAGGAGCTCGTCGGGGGGAAAGGGTTTGACGCGGAAGAGGACATCCAGGTGGCGGTACTGATCCTCGGCCTCGGCGAGGCCGCTGAGGACGAGGACGGGGAGGTCGGGGAAACGTTCTCTCAGCTGGGCGACAAATTGAGGACCGTTCATGCCGGGCATGAGGTGGTCGGTGACGACGAGGCCGACAGGGCGGAGGCCGCCGATCTGGTCGAGCATGGCGAGAGCCTGGGGGCCGTCACAGGCAACCGCGACATTCCTGCCGGAGCGGGAGAGGATGGCCTTTCTGGTGGTCGCCTGAATGCAGTTGTCGTCCACCAGCAAAATGTCAGCAAGCATTGGGTGGATAGATTCCCCGGGAGAGATTTAGGTTGCCTGGCCGAAGAGCCCCATAGTAACCGAAAGGGTTCCCCTACTCTTGCCTCAGGAAAACCGTTTTACCGGAGGGGTATCCAGTCTGGCAAGACCAAGGTAGGTAATCATATATCCCACTTTCGTGCAGGCTGTGGAATACGCGGGACGGATTGGGGTTTGGGGCGAAAAAGAACGGCGGAGGTCGTGAGGACCTCCGCCGGTTTGGTTTAGGTGCCGCGGTCCGAAGAAGCAGCCGCGGGCGTGGATTTAGAAGTCGATGCGAGCACCGAATTCCATCTTGCGTGGCGTGTTCTCCTGGAAGTTGAGAACACCCCAGCTGGACGGGTTGCTGGTGTCCAGCGAGGGGTCGCCAAAGATGCGGTGGTTGAGGACGTTGGTGGAGATGAAGGAGAACTCCAGGGACGCAGATTCTGCGATTCGGACATTCTTCTTGATCTGCGCGTCGACGTTCCAGTAGGGCAGGCCGGTGATCGGACCCCAGCCGGCGTTCTTGGTGTCGATGCCGAGGATGGGAGGACGGGTCTGGTTAAAGACCGCCTCCGGGTTGCCGAACATGTTGACCGGCGTCGTGGAGGTGGCAGTTCCGATGCCGTTGGAACCCGCTACGCCCTTGTGGATAGAGTGACCGGCTTTGTACGCGCTGGTCAGGACGCAGCTTTCCTGGTCAAAGTAGTTGTTTCCATCGCCAGCACCCCAGCCCTGGGCCTGAGTTCCGGAGGGTGGGAGGCAAGGAACAGGTTCGCCGGAACCGGCCGTAATGACCGGAGCCAGAGTCCAGCCGCCAGCGACGCGGCCGATGAGACCGTGCTGGCCTTTGAACCAGGGATCCTGCGCAACGATATAGGAGTTGTAAACGAGTCTCCGGTCGAAGGCCTGAACGCCGTAGATCGCGCCGAGGTTGTAGGCATCGTTGGGAGTGAACTCGGAAGTCGCCTGGACCTGAGCGGCGGTGCCGAGTGCTTTGGACCAGGTGAAGTTATGCTGCATGGTCAGCCCGTGCCAGTCGCGGGTGCCGAAGCTGATGAAGGCACCGTTGTAGTTGCCGTAGCCGATGGAGGCGTTGTCCGCCACGCCGCTGGAGTATTCGCCGCTGGCGCCGAAGGTGCCGGGCAGTGGCGTGTTTTCCATGGAGCGAGGAATCAGGGTGGGATTGAATCCGCCGTTGTCCAGCTTGGACCAGATGCTCCACACCTGCTGGGCGGTGAAGTTGCTGAGTTGCTTGTCGAGCACAGCGGCTGTGCAATTGGCGTAGCCATTGCAGTAGCCGGTTCCGGCCAGAGCAGTTTCAAAGAAGCCCTGGGCGGGTGCCGAAGCGAGCCAGCTGGCGTACGCAGCGCCGGAGGGCACGCTGGCGCCGCAGGCAGCGGTTGAGGTGGTGCAGCCGAGGTACTTCTCGAGGTTGGCGTAGGCGGTCTGGAACTGCTGGCCGCCCTGCGAGGTCATGTAGGGGACGTTGTTGAGGTTCACGGGCATGTATTCGTTGTGAATAATGCGCCCGATATAACCGACTTCGAGGAGCGACTTCTGGCCAATCTGACGCTGGATGGTCAGGTCGAAGGAATCGACGGAATTGGGCCGGAAGTTGGGATCCATGGCTTCCTGAGCAGAACCCGCAATGGCGTTATGTCCAGGGAAGGTGGGCTGAGGCAAGGTCGGCGACGCCGCAGGAAGAGGAGCGGTGTTGCCGTCTACGCCGATGCGGAAGGCCGTGGTGGCCGTCGGGGTAGCAGGGCCGCAGGCACCGGAGGCGAGAGCCTGCCGGCACTGAACGGGCTGAATGAGGCCTACGCCGAGGAGGGGAACGAGGACCAGGTCGACGCCATTGAGGCGGCCGTAGATGCGGCCATAGCCGCCGCGAACGACCGTCGCCTTGGAGAAGCCTGGGTTCCAGGCCACACCGAGGCGGGGGCTGAAGGATCCGTAGAAGGGGTTATAGGGATACTTCTGACCCTTGCCGACGTTGGAAACGAGGGCGAAGCCGAGTGAAGGGTTGTAGACCGAGCCCTGCAAAGCAGCGGCCTTGCGCTGGGCGAGGAAGTCCTCGACGACGACGGGCTCATCGGCGGTATCGACGAGGTCGGTCTGCTTGCCCTGGGCTTCCGTGGGCGGCATTTCGAGGGTCCAGCCCATCCCGTAGCTGAGGGTGAAGCTGGGCTTCATGTGCCAGGTGTCGCTGAAGTAGACGTTATAGAAGGGGATGGAGCTCTTATCGAAGGCGTGGGTCAAAGGCGGCTGCAGCGCGAGGGTGGGGCCGACGCGCGTGTAGGCGACCTGAGAGTCGGTGACGATGCCGAGGACGGCAGCGGCATCGCGTTGTGCGGTTGAGGTGGTGGGGTATCCGCCGCCGAGGTCGGAGAAGTCCATGATCCCGGCACCGGCCGAGTCGCCGAGCTGATAGGTGGTGGTGAAGTTGATGCCGCCACCGTTATCCGAGCGCTGGTGGTAGTTCCAGTTGTGCTGGTACTGGCCGCCCCACTGGAGGAGGTGATTGCCCTTCAGCATGGACATGTTGTCGCTGATGAAGTTGTCGTGGCCATCCCAGAAGCGGGTACGGACGCTCTGGGTGTTGACGTTGAAGGGAGCGAGGACGGTGGTCTGGACTTCACCGAGGGGTTCGAGGGCTCCGCCGAGACCGGCGGCCTGAGCGGGAGCGTTCTCGTCGGACCAGGACCAGTAGTTGCGAAGGAAGCTGTAGTGGAAGTCGTTGGTGAGGCTGGGAGTGATGCTCGCAGTTACGCCGGTGACGAGGTACCAGGGCTGCTGCGGGCGATGCGAGACCGAGGCTGGAGTTCCGAGCTTGTCGCCGGCGAAGAAGCCGCCGATGTCGACCTGGCTGGTGGTGGCCAGCTCTTCCTTGTAGTAGCGATAGCTGGCAAACCAGTGCAGCTTGGAGTTGAAGTCATGGTCGACACGGAAGACCATGTCGTTGCTGGTGGTGGGCAGATTCATATTGGCCTTGAAGCCAATCTCGTTGACGCCATCGCAACGTGAACCCGAAAGACTGCCGCAGCTGGGGTCATTGCCTTCCGGCTCGTACTTGGACCACATGGCCGCAACGACAGGATTGATGCCGATGCCGCGGGGATCGACCGTCGCCATGTTGTACGTCTGGTCGTTTCCGGCGCTGTCAGCGAAATGGAGGATACCGGCTTTCATGTCGTCTGAAGGGACGGCCCATTCGCGCGTGGTCGAATTGGGGAAGCGGTAGCCTTCGTAGAAGCCGAAGATGTACCAGCGGCTGCCGAGGATGCTGGGCAGGAAGAAGCCACCGGCCTTGGCGCCGAAGCGGCTGTAGTGGTTGCTGGGAACCGGCGTGAATGGGAGGTTCTGCTTGTTGTCCCAGGTATTGGCGCTGAAATTGTTATCGAGGTAGTACTCGTAGGCGCCGCCGTGCCAGCGGTTGGTGCCGCGGGGGGTGACGAGTTCGACCTGGGCGCCGGAGGAGTTGTTGAAGTCGGCGGTCTGGTTGGCGGTGTTGACCTTGAACTCCTCGACGCTGTCGGCGGAGGTGGGCATGCACGCCGGTGGGGCCGGCAGCGACACCGCCGGACTGGTTGGAAACGCCGGTGGGGTCACCCGCGAAGCTGGGCGTGTAGACCGACATGGATGCCGTCCATGTCGTTGGAGTTGTTGCCGCCATCGAGAAGGAAGGTGCTCTGGTCGACGACGGTGCCGGCGACGCTGCCATCGGGGCTAACGCCGGGCTGCATCTCGGTAAAGGTATTGACGTCGTGATTGAGGCTGGGCAGGGAACTGATGGCTTCCTGGGAGATGGTCTGACCGACGGTGGAGTTGAGGGTCTGCAACTCGGTACCGGTGACCTGGACTTCGACGGTTTCAGAACCGCCGCCGACATTCAGCTTGAGGTTGAGGGTGAGCTGGGTGCCGACGTTGACGGTCTGACCGGAGGATTTGGTATTGGAGAATCCGGACTTGCTGACCGTGATGGTGTAGGTGCCTGGAGGCACGGCGGAAAAGGCGTATTTGCCGGCGGCGTTGGTGGTTGCGGTCAGCTTGACGTTCGACGATGGGTCGTCGAGGGTCACGCTTGCGCCAGGAACGACGGCGCCGCTGGGGTCGTCGATTTCACCGACGACAGTACCGGTATTGGTTGCCTGGCTCAGGGCCGGGCGGGCATAGGCGAACAGGCCCAGCGCTGCAGCAGCGATCATTAAGATCCAGTGCAACTTCACTTGCTTCATCAGAGCTCCTCCATGGAAGTTCTTTCGCATCGTTGCCAAAATTGACGATCAGCGGGCCCGGGGAAGGGTGCCCGACTACGTTTGTGCCGCTCGACTCTGAGGCGGCTGAGTTTGCGTTTCTTTCGGGACCAACAGCAAGAACTGATTTCTACAACTGGGGAGAAAACAGCGGTATAGAACCGGGGAGGATGATGGGGAGGGAGGAAGCAATTGAAAGTCCAATTGCGGACGCGGGGTGTATTCGCTTTCATCTTTAGAATCAGTGGTGTTGGGACGGGGTGTGGAAGAGCACGGGTGAAAAGGCTACAGAAATTCATATTTAGGTAACCAAGCGACTCCGGAAATGCAGATAACCTTTTGGTTTTCAGTGGGGTCTAAGGCGGGAACAGCGGTCGGGGGGAAAGAGGAAAGGCGCCCGGGAGGGCGCCTTTCCTGTTGGTGGGAGGGGCGGAGTTTAGAAGATGAGTTTGATCCCGAGCTGGGTGTTGCGATTGGAGCCGTAGCCGAAGCGGTTGTCCATAAAGGTGTTGTTGGCGGGGATATTGCTGACGTCGTCGATGAAGGGATCGGGCAGACCGAGATACTGACGGTTGAGAGCGTTGTAGGCAATCAGCTGGAACTGGGTGGTGAGGTGCTCGTTCACCTTGAACGACTTGTAGAGGCTGGCATCGATGTTGTTCCAGGCCTGGGAACGAAGGGTGCTGCGGCCGGAACCGATGTAGGGAGTCTTGGAGCCCATCAGCTGAGCGAGGGACTGGGTGCTGCGGAGCCAGTGGACGTCGGAAGGCGAAACCGGGGTGCAGTCAGCCCAGTTGTAGTAGCCGGCGGGGCCGCCGCACAATGCGCCATCGGGATCGTAAACGCCGACCATGTTGATGGGCGCTTTGGGATTGGAGATGACGGGACGGGCAACGTCGACGCCGCCGAGCTGCCAGTTGAGGAAGGGGACATCGGCCGAGTAGCTCTGCCATTCGGGACCGCTGCCGAAGAAGCCGTACTGAATGGGAGTGCCGGGCTGACCGGTATTGAAGGTGTAGATACCGTTGAGGTCCCAACCGCCGATGATTTTGCCGAGGAGGTTGCTCTGGCTGGGGAAAAAGGGCAGGCGATAGGTAAAGCCGGCCGAGATGTCATGGGTCATGGAGACAGCGCTGACGCCACGTTCGGGCTGGTTCGGATTGAGCGGGTTATAGGCGAAGGTGATGCTGTTGCCGCCGCTTTCGGTGGAGAAGACCTCGGAGGTGTTGTCGATGGTTTTGCTGTAGGTCCAGTTGAACTCGGAGGTGAGGCCGTGGAAGCTTTTGGAGGAGAGACGGGTCTCGAGTGCGTTGAAGAGGGCGAAGGCACCGTTGGTACGAGTGCGAACGTTGGCATGGGTGCAGTCGGGGCGGCCATAACCGATCTGGGTTTTATCGGTGCAGAGGCCAACGGTAACGAAGTTGGGGAAGGAACTCTGCAGCGGAAGCAGGTAGGGGTTGCCATCGGTGCTCTGGAACTGGTCGACCTGGTGGTTGCCGACGTACTTGACGTCGAGGGCGGCATGGCTGCCTATCGCATACTCGAAGCCGAACAAATAGGACTCGGTATAGGGGTTGCGGAAGTTGGGCGAGTTTCTGGTGGTGTTGCGGCCGCCAGGGTTGATGCCCGGGCCGGTAGGCAGGTAGCCGAGCGACTGGGCGCGGACCTGAGCAGCGAGTGAACCGCTGGAAGGGAGGCACTGTTTGGCGGGACCGCAGCCGGAGATGGTGCCGAGGTTGATGACCGGAGCCGAGGTAGCGGAGTTGAGGAACATGTTGTAGAAGGCGGGGTCGAAGTTGATGGCGAAGCCGCCGCGGACCACGAGCCGGCCCTGCAACATGGCGGGATTCCAGGCGAAACCGATACGGGGCTGGAAGTTTTTGTAGTTGGGCTGGGTGTAGGGGAAGGTGCGGACGGAGAGGGGCAGGGACTGATCCCAGAAAGCGGTGGCGGCATTGGATTCGCGCGCCACGGTTTCATTGTGGAGGAGGTTGACGGCCTGACCGAAGAACTCGTAGCGCATGCCGAGGTTGGCGGTGAAGTGTGGGGTGAGCTTCCAGTCGTCCTGGAAGTAGAGGGCGTAATCGTTCTCGGTGAACTTGCTGGTGAAGGGGCCATTGCCGATGGTCAGGCTGTTGGTGGTCCCGCTCATGAAATTGTTGAAGACGTTGGCGCTGCCGGAGAAGGAGAAAGCGCCACCGTAGTCGGGGAGGAAGGGATTGGGTGAGTTCTGATAGTCGTACTCGCCGCCGAAGAGGATGGTCTGGCGACCGGTGGTCCAGGTGGCGTTGTCCTGCACCTGAGTGACTTTGACGACGCGGCCCTGAGGAATGTTGGTCGCGTAGCCGTAAGAAATGAGGCTGTGGGTTCCTCCGGTGGAGTCGGCGACTTTATTCGATCCGAAAGAGATGTTGGTGCTGCAGGCAGAGGGATTGGTGACGGTGCAGCCGTTGAGGGCGCCGCTCTGGAAGAGGATCGAGGTTTGCTGGAAGGAGTAGCGGAGCTGATCGACGAAGCTGGAGGTAAAGGTGTGTTCGAGGTCGGCGCCGATGGAATGGGCGGTGTCGGGGACGTTGTACCAGGTGCCGGCGGTGACGCTGCCGCCCGCGTTCAGGTAGGGATTGTCCTGGTAGAAGTAGCGGATAAAGACGTGATCCCTGGAGCTGGCCTGCCAGTCGATGCGGCCGAGGAGCTCCTCGTCATTGGAGAGGGAGGGAACGGAGCGGCCGATGCCGGCCATTTCGATGGGAGCGGTGGTACCGCCGTAGGTGACAGGGATCTGATAGGTGTTTCCTACCGGCCTCGGATTACCGGTCTTGATGGCGTAGGGTCCGGAACTGGCGAAGGAGGCGGTACCGGGAGCGCCGGGGAACGCGGACTGGAGTTCCTGGATTCCGGTGGGGGTCGGGGTCAGAGAGAGGTTGATCGATTCACCGCCACCGTTGCGGTAACGATCGAAATAGGCGCTGGAGAAGAAGAAGAGGTGGTCTTTCCAGAGGGGGCCGCCGAAGCTGCCGCCGAAGCGGTTATCGACATAACGGGGCAGAGTGGGCGTGACGCAGCCGGTGGACGCTGAGACTCCGGGGGCGCAGAAGCCCTGGAAAGGCGATTTCTGCCCTTGGGCGAAGGACTCGCCCCAGTTGCCTTCGTACCACTCGAAGGCGGTGGCATGGAAGGAGTTGCTGCCGGATCGGGTGATGTAGTTGATGACCGAACCGGCGTTGCGGCCGTACTGGGCGGAGAAGTTGTTGGTGATGACCTCGATGCTGGAGATGGCATCGGGATTGGAGAAAAAGACCTGAGGGCCGGCGACGGAGTTGTCATTATTGGACTGGCCGTCGATTTCGAAGTTGTTGGAGCGGCCGCGCTCGCCCTGTGAGGAGAAGCCTCCATAGGCACCGTTGTTGTTGCTGAAGCTGTTGTCGTGGGTAATGACGACGCCGGGAGTGAGGAGGGCAGCGGTGTCAAAGCCGCCGCCGAAGGGCAGGCTGGTGATTTGCTGGGAATCGATGGTGGCGGAGACCTGAGCCTGGGTGGTGGTAATCAGGGGAGTCTCGTTGCCCTGCACCTGAATGACGTCGTTGGTGGAGCCGATTTTCAGCTTCTGGGGACCGATAGCGGTCTGGCCGATGGCGACGGTCACGCTCTGGAGCTTGAGGACCTGAAATCCGGCCGCCTGAATGGTGACGGAGTAGGTGCCGACGGGGAGATTGAGGAGGGTAAAGGTGCCGTCCTGGCGGGTGTGCTGCACGGTCCGCATGTTGGTGTCGAGACTGACAGCGGTCACGGTGGCGCCAGAGATGTAGGCACCCGCGGGATCGACGACCGATCCGGAGATGCCGCCGGTGGTGATGCCCTGGCCCGAGGCCTGGTAGCCAGCCAGCATAAGAGCGAGCGGCAGAAGAAGGGCAAGAGTCCATCCTCGAAGCGATGAGGATCGCAGAATTCTCATTGAGTCTCTCCCGTAGATTGGCAGCACCATTTGGGTCGCGAATTTGATCCTGAGGGGAATTCGGTCTCCGCTTGAGGGAATTCGATCGGGCCGGAGGATGCGAGGACCAAGGCAATTGTCTGGCCAATTGCTGTGAGGCCAGAGCGAGGGCGCGGGGCACTGGGGAGGGGGGTTCGATTACGGGAGTTTATTTATTTGATAAATATGCTGTTACAACGGGAGGCGGGACACGTGGACCTGTTGCATCAGGTCTACAGGGCTGGGCTGTTGGCATGGCGAATTGGTAAACAGCGGCGAGACTCAAATCTACAGAAACCCATAACGCGAGGGGGATAATGTATGGCATCTCACAGCGCTGCAGTACTTTGGTGACGAACGCCCGGCTTGGGGGGACGAAAATCTCCGGGTGAGGGCGCGGGGAAAGAAAAGGCGCCCGGAGGCGCCTTTTTCAGAGTGATGCAGCCGGGCGGGGTTGAGCCCGCCACGGTCAATTCTGATTTCAGAACTCGTAGCGGAGGGCCATCTGGATGACGCGCGGATCGCCGGAGGTGGTGATCTGTCCGAAGGTGCCGCTGTTGTAGTTCGAGTTGGGGTTGTTGAGGTTCGGGTGGTTAAAGATGTTGAAGAAGTTGGCCTCGTAACGGAAGAGGTTGGTTTCTGTGATGTGGAAGGCCTTGAGAATCCCGATGTCGGTGTTGATGGAGGGGGGGCCGAAGAACTGATTGCGTTTCATGGGGCTGTCGCACCAGAGAGCGGTTCCGCAACTGGCATGGGTGAATGCGGCAGGAGCGAGGTAGGAGATGGTCTCGTCGCCGCCGGAATTGGTTTCGTGGAGACCGGGCTGGGCCTTGGCGTAGGTGAAGCCACTGGCGAGGACGGGGCGATCGACAAAGCGGCCGTCTTTGTTGGGATCGTTTTTGGAAGAGGTATCGAGGAGGCCGATGGGCCGGCCGGTGTAACGGCTGAGGATGCCGGAGAAGGACCAGCCGCCGAGGAGGAGGTTGTTCTTCTTCCAGGGCGCTTCCCAGACGCCGTTCATGACGAAGGCATGGCGGTGATCGAAGTCAGCCGGGCCGTAGTCGTAGCGGGAATTCTCGGGATCGGTGGCGCCGGTCTGGCCGCTGGCGGTGGTAAAGACGTCGCTGATTTCGTCCATGGCTTTGGCCCAGGTGTAGTTGGCAGTGAACTGGAGGCCGCTGCTGAACTGTTTTTTGAGACTGGCCTGGAAGCCGTTGTAGTTGGAGAGGAAGCTGTTGGTGCGGAAGTTGTCAGAGTTAAAGAGGGGGTTGGGGCGAGCGCTGACCCAGGTCGCCGCTGAATAGCCCGCAGCAGTACAGAGGGCGCTGGCGGATGCGCAGGCGGTGCGGCCATCGTAGTTATTCACGTCGCGGAGGCCGAGGAGCTTGCGGCCGCGTGTGCCGATGTAGTTGGTTTCGAGCATGTAGCCATGGCCGAGTGCGGTCTCGATGCCGAAGTGGGCGCCCTCGTAATAGGGGGTAACGAGATCCTGGTCCATGTGGCGGGGAACGGGCTTGCCTCCGTACCGGGCGAACTGACCGTTACCGGTGAAGTTGTCGGAATAGAGGCCTGGCTGTTCCATGGGACCGGCAACAACGCCATTGGACTCGGCGCCGAAGGTGTTGTCGGAGTAGTGGGGGGGATTGAAGCGGATGTTCTCGAAGGCGTTGTTGTAGATGCGGTCGTAGCCGATGCTGGCGCCGCCGCGGATGACATATTTGCCGGTGCCGGTGAGATCGTAAGCAAAGCCGAGGCGGGGACCGAAGTTATTGAGGTCCTTATTCCAGATGTCGTGATTCTTGATCTCGAAGGTGGCGCTGGCGATCTGGGCCATGATCTGGATAGTCGTGGGGAAGAGGGGGTTGCCGTTGGCGGGCGAGCCGGTGACGGGAGTGACGCCGGCACCCCAGTAGACGTTGGAGTCGATGTTCTTCTTGAAATTGTGGGGGGGGCCGTAGTACTCCCAGCGGAGACCGGCGTTGATGCTGAGGCGATGATTGACACGCCAGTCATCCTGGATGTACATGCCGACTTCATTGGCGCGATAGCCGCGGTAGGGATCGGGGGCGCCGTTGGTGGTGGAGTCGACGGCGGCGGAGGTCTGGCCGAAACCGCCGTAGGTGGGACCGCCGAGAACAGCGCGATCGCCTTCGTCGCCGAAGAAGCCATCGGTGAGGAGGTTTTCGACGTCGTAGGGATAGAAGGTGCCGTAGAGGTCGTTGTAGAACTTGGAGCCGTTGCGGGTGCGGCGGAACTCGGCACCGACGGACAAGGTGTGGTCGCCGATGACTTTGGTGAGGTGATCCTGATACTGGAACTGATTTTCGGTGAAGGGTTGGGGGAAACCGGAGTAGGCGCCGAAGCCGACACCGAGAGGATCGGAGTAGGTGACGATCTCGGGAACGCCCGCCGTGCCGGGGGCGAAGAAATTGTCGGTATGGCGGAGGTAGCTGGCGCGGAACTGGTTGGTGGTAGTGGTGTTCAGGACATGGGTCCAGGTGATGCCGAAGAGCTGGCCGTTTTCAGGATTGACGTAGTCGGGACCGATGGCGGTACCGCCGCCTCCATACTGGATGACATTGTCCAGCCGGTCGATCAGGTAGGTAGCGGCGATTGAATCTTTGTCGCCGAAGCGGTGATCGAGGCGCATGCTGGCGCGTTCCTGGTTGGTGGACTGTCCCTGGGAGACGTTGACGGTGCCGTAGACGTTGACGGGATAGTCGACGGCTCCGCCGGTGAGCCAGCCCTGCGCCGCGCTGGAAAAGTTGCTGGTGGCGTAGGGGAAGTTGTGTTTTTCGGCGGCGTAGAGCTTCTGATAGATGGGGCCGAGGGTGGCGGAATTGGCGAAGGCACCGGGGCAGGTGGCGCCGTTATAGGCGTAGCAGAGGCCGCCGGTGGGAGTACCGCCATCGGCCGGTCCGGCCTGGCCGGTATCGCTTTCGTTGAACTTCTGAAAGGCGCCGGAGCTGACAAAGTTGACGAAGTCGGAGGTGGTGGCGGTGGTGCTGAGAGGGCTGCCGGTGCGGAGGCGATGGAGTTCAACGGTCGCGTAGAAGAAGGTTTTGTCTTTCCAGATGGGACCGCCGACGGAGCCGCCGAACTGGTTGCGGACGAGGGAGTCTTTGAGCGCGGTGCCGCCGTTGAACGCGGCACCGTTGAACATGTGCTGGGCGGCGAGGGCCTGAATGCGGTTGTACTCAAAGAGTGAGCCGTGGAACGTGTTGGTGCCGCTTTTGAGAACGGTGTCAGTCGCGAATCCGGCGGATTTACCGTACTCGGCGGAGTTGTCGTGGGAGAGGACGCGATATTCCTGGAGGGCATCAGGCGAGATGGTGACGAGCGCGCCGCCACCGCCGTAGGCATTGCCGCCGCCCATTCCCTGGTCGTTGTTGTCATAGCCATCGGCGATGAAGTTGCCGGTGCCGGTGCGGGCTCCGTCGACGGCAGCGCCACGGCCGGTGAGGTTATCCGGCATGGCTCCGGCGGTGAGGGTGACGAAGGCATTCTGGGTACGGAACTCGAGAGGGGCGCTCTTCCAGGTGGTTTGGTCGATGAGCTGGGAGACAGCGGAAGTGGTGAGCTGGATTTCGGGCTCGGTACTGGCATTGACCAGGACGGTGGACTGGCTGGCACCGACGGAGAGCTTGACGTCGAGGGTGAGGGTGTCGCCGACGCTGACTTTGAGGTTGGCGAGCTCATATTTCGAGAAGCCCTGGAACGTGACTGTGAGGGAGTAGACGCCGACGACGGGAACAGCTGTGAAACGATAGGCTCCGGATGCGTTGCTGGTGGCCTTGCGGACGTCACCGGTGGAGGCATTGGAAAGAACGACGGAGGCTCCGGAGAGGATCGCGCCGGAGGGGTCAGTCACGATCCCGGTGATGTCGCCATAGCCGCTTTGGGCGGACGCCGGTGTGACGCAGATGCCGATCAAAACGACAAACAGGACTGCGAGAAGCAGCTTTTTCATAGGAGTCCCCGATCCTTATGGTTGAAAAAATGCGAAGGAAGACAAGTTGAGCGCCCCATCGATACTCCAATCCCCCGGGCAGCAAAAAGAGCTTTCCAACGATGCGGGAGGATGGTAAGAACAGGGGCAATCCCTCCGCCAACCTGGCGATTGGCTCCGTAATTCGGGAGGGGGACCGTGGAGGCGAGCGCGGTTCGTTACAGGATCTTCATGATACGGGCGCGGTTACAGGACCAAACTAAAGTAATGAGCCCATTGGAGATGGCCTATACCCTGAGGCTCGGAACGTTGTCGGTTCGGTAACAATCCTGGAGGAAGATATCCTAAAAACCATAGGCTATCCACGTTTCTGTATGGCATCACGGAGGAGCGGGAGATTGTGGGGGGATCCACAGCGTGGAAGAAATCGAGGCTGCGAAGGCTTCTGGGGTGGGGGACGGCTCTACTAAGGCAACGGCCACAATGGCAGGCACGGGGAGTCAAAAGAATGGCTGCTGCGTCTGTGAAAAAATGAGGGCAGAGCCTCCTGGAGAAGGCATCGATGAACACGCTTAAGACTGCATTTCTGCTGACTGCGATGACGCTGCTGCTGGTTCTGATCGGGAGCCGCTGGGGCGAGAACGGGGCGATCCTTGCGTTCGTGATTGCCGCGGCGATGAACTTCTTCAGCTACTTCTATTCGGACAAGCTGGCGCTGGCGGCTTATCGGGCGCAGCCGGTGACACGGGAGCAGCTGCCGCGGGCCTACGCGGTGGTGGAGCGGATGACGCAGCGGATGGGGCTGCCGATGCCGAAGATTTATGTGATCCCGACGGACGCGCCGAATGCGTTTGCGACGGGGCGGAATCCGCAGCATGCGTCGGTTGCGGTGACGCATGGGATCCTCCAGCTGCTGAACGATGACGAACTGGAAGGCGTGCTGGCGCACGAGCTGGGGCACGTGAAGAATCGAGACATCCTGACGAGCTCGGTTGCGGCAACGCTGGCGGGAGCGATCACGCTGCTGGCGCGGATGGGCTGGTGGGCGGATATGTTTGGCGGGTTCGGGGGCGGGGATCGGCGGCGGGGCGGGGGGATCAGCGCGCTGTTCATGCTGATTCTGGCGCCAATCGCGGCGATGATGATCCAGCTGTGGGTGTCGCGGACGCGGGAGTATGAGGCGGACGCGACGGGCGCGCATATCACGGGCAATCCCTATGCGCTGGCAAGCGCGCTGGAGAAGCTGGACACGTACTCGAAGCGTTTGCCGATGCCGGGGACGGCGTCGACGGCGCACTTGTTTATTGTGCAACCGCTGCTGAGCCGGGAGGATTTTGCGGGGCTGTTCTCGACGCATCCGCCGATCCGGAAGCGGATTGAGCGGCTGATCGGGCGGCCGAGCGTGTACGGGCGGCAGTAGCGGGCAGAAGCGGGCACCGGTTGCCGGGCAGCGGGCACCGGGCAGTGGGCAGCGGGCAGCGCGTCCCCGGAAAAAGAGGAGACGCCCTAACGCGCGGCTATGTTGCGGTTGAGGGGATGAATGTGCAGTCAGCCGCAGGGCTCTGGCTGGAGCCGGTGCTCGGCAACCGGTGCCCGGCTCTATTGCGCCCAGCCGAGGCCGTCGTCGCCTTTGCCAGCGGCGATGAGCTTTGCCACCTTCCATTGCGACAGGTCAATCGCAGCGACCTGACCGGCGCCCATGCAGGAGACGTAGGCGACTTTGCCGTCGGGGCGGATGAGGATTTCCTGGGGATCGGCGGCGACGGGGATCTCACGGGCGACGCGCATGGAGTGAAGGTCGATGACGGCAACTTCATTTTTTGTGGGGATGGCGAGGAGGAACCAGCGTCCATCGTGGGTGGCGGCTCCGCCATAGCCAAGGGCGGGGATGTCGATGCGGGTGCTGACGCGGCGAGCGGCGGTGTCGATGACGTCGAGCTGCGGTTTGGTTTGATCGGAGGTAAAGACCCATTTGTCGTCGGGTGAGATGGCGATGCGCTGGACGTCGCCTGCGACGGGAATAACGGCGAGGGTTTTGCGGCCGGTGAGGTCGAGGACGGAGACGGTACCGGGGCCGACGTTGGCGGTGTAGCCGAAACGTCCATCGTGGGAGATGGCGAGCATGTGCGACTGCGGCTGGCCGGTGGGGACCTTGCCGATGATTTGCAGGGTGCTGGGATCGACGATGGCGATGGCCTGGTCGAGTTCGGTGGTGATGTAGAGCCGGTGGTGGGCGGGGTCGAGGACGGGGAGGTGGGGGCGCACGTTGTGGCCGAAGTCGACAGTGCCGGTGATTTTGCGGGAGGCGACGTCAATGACGAGGATTTTGCTGCCGTCGATGCCGGGCTTACCGACGCCGGAGTTGCCGTAGACGGGGAGGAACGCGGTGCGGCCGTCGGCGGTGGCGGCGATCTCATGGCCCCACTGGCCGGGGACGGTTTCGGCGATGGTGGCGACTTCCCTGCCCTTGGTGGGATCGATGACGCTGACGGTGCGGTCGGCTTGATTGGCGACGAGGAGGGTCTGGGCGGCGGCAGTCGCGCAGGAATATGTAACTGCAATCAGCACAAATAGGAGGAGACGGCGCTGGGTCATAGGGGGCCAGTCTAACGCGTCGGGGGGCGAAGTACGGCGGGGAAGGAGTTCCTGCGGAGGGGGAGGCCATCTTCGGTTGCGGCCGGCTTGAAGGTTGGCGGGCTCCGGTTTTGGGGGGCGGTTTGGGCGGAGGGCTGGGGTTGGATTTTTTTGGGGGGTGGGATTTTTTTGGGTGGGGGTGGATTTTGGGTGGCGGGTGGATTTTTTTGGGGGGGTGGAAGTGGGGGGGGATTTTGGGTGGGGGGTGGGATTTTTTTGGGGGGCGGGTGGATTTTTTTTGGGGGGGTGGAAGTGGGGGGGGGGATTTTGGGTGGGGGTGGGATTTTGGGAAAGCTTTCCAAAACGGGCCGCCAGATTTCGGGGATGGTACGTTTGCGGGAAATGGGTTTTCCCGCGATGGGCCGCCAGATTTCCTGGGGCGGTACTTCGGATTGAAGTGCGGGATCCGACCGATTGACCTGTCGGCGTGGCAGGCGTTAGCTACTTGCTGTGGGGTGAACCTGGCTTTTCGATTTTTTGGGGTGGGGTGGTGGAGACGGCGTTTGCGGGGAATGGGTTTTCCCGCGATGGGCCGCCAGATTTCCTGGGGCGGTACTTCGGGTTGAAGTGCGGGATCCGACCGATTGACCTGTCGGCGTGGCAGGCGTTGGCTGCTTGCTGTGGGGTGAACCTGGCTTTTCGATTTTTTGGGGTGGGGTGGTGGAGACGGCGTTTGCGGGGAATGGGTTTTCCCGCGATGGGCCGCCAGATTTCCTGGGGCGGTACTTCGGGTTGAAGTGCGGGATCCGACCGATTGACCTGTCGGCGTGGCAGGCGTTGGCTGCTTGCTGTGGGGTGAACCTGGCTTTTTGATTTTTTGAGGGGGGGGCGGAGTTGAGGGGTGGTTTTAACGTTCCTGGAGCGGGGCTTGTCCCCGCGCTGCGCCGTGCGCAGGAAAACCCTGTACTCTGTTGCAGCAATGAAAACTCTGATCCGGACACTGGTTTGGCTGGCGCTCATTGTGTGGCTGGGCGGGCTGCTGTTCTTTCCCATCACGGCGTGGGCGGCGTTCAGCACCATCGCAGACACCCACCAGGCGGGCACGATTGTGGCAAAGTGCCTGGGCGTGTTGCATCACGAGGGGTTGGTAGCGGGATGCGTGATCGCAGTCCTGCTGGCGGCGGGCCATTTTCTGCGGACGTTCCGGATGAGCACGATGTCGATCGGGATTGCCGTGACTCTGCTGATGATCGGGTGTACGGCGTGGTCGCAATTCAGCATTATTCCGCGAATGGAGAAGGATCGCATCGCGGCGGGTGGGGCCATTGACAGCGTGCCCAAAAACGATCCGCGGCATGTGGATTTCGATCGGCTGCATAATGTGTCGACCGATGTGGAAGAGGCGGTGATGCTGGGCGGGCTCGTACTGGTGATTCTGGTGGCGCGGGATTTTTAGAGAGCGGACTTCGGGCACCGACTCCAAGCGCCCGGCAGCGAGTAACCAGAGAGGGATTCCGATTATTCCTCGCCGGCTTTCGCGGCGAGGGCGGCTGCGACTGCGATGTTCTTCACGAGTTCCTGGGGAACGTTGTGGCGGTGCTGGAGGTATTCGGGACTGTTCCAGGAGAGCCAGACGGCGCCTTCCGCATCTTCCCAGACGAGGATCTTGAGCGGCAGATCGATAGCGATGGTGGGCGCTGCGAGCATGACGGGCGTGCCGGCCGCGGGGTTGCCGAAGACGAGCAGTTTCGTCGGGCGCATTTCCATGCCGGCTTTTTTCGCTTCTCCGCTGTGATCGACGAGCGCGAAGAGCGTCACACCTTTGGCGTCGAGAATGCTTTTGAGCCGGGCGGCGGTTTCGTCGACGGTGTGAAGGCTGCGCTGGCTGACAAATCCGCTGGCGACGGTCACGAGGCGATCTCCTGGGAAGCAGAAGCTGGTTTGCACGGATAGGATGCGCGTGCGCGCGGTCCGGGCGCAGGGAAATTCGGCGTCCCCTATTCGGCGTTGGTTCTTGGGACTTCGCTCATCAGAGCCAGGGTATGGCCGGAGGGATCTCTGAGGAAGGCGAGCCAGAGGTCGTGGCTCTTCATGCGGACGACGAGGTGGGGTTTCTGAACGAAGGACACACCCTTGTTGTGGAGGGCGGTATGGGTGGCGTGGATATCGGCTACGCGGAAGTAGAGGATGGTTCCGCCGGCAGTCGCGCTTCCCTGCTGTACCTTCTGCTCTGCTGTCTTCTCTCCGGTACCAATCAGCAGACGCACCGAGCCGCACTGGAAGAAGGCCATCGTTCCGGCGTCGAAGAGAAACGGCATGCCGAGGACGTCGCGATAGAAGGCACGGGCTTCGTCGAGGTTGGCGACGGAGAGGGCGATCTGGCCGATGTCGTCGAGGTGCACGGGGTTGGTTGTAGTTTCCACAGGCGCTTTCTCCATTTCATTAGCTGAGCTAATGATTTAGCCTGATTGACGGCACAGATGTCAACAGCGCGCTCAACGGATACAGAGAAGACGGCACAGGCGGTACACGCTGCGGCGATCCAACTGCTGCGGAAGCTGCGGCGGGGGGACGCGGCCACGGGGCTGAATGCGCCACGGCTGTCGGCACTTTCCGTGATTGTTTTCGGGGGGCCGTTGACGCTGGGACAACTGGCTGCCGCGGAACAGGTGCGCCCGCCAACAATGACGCGGATCGTACACGCGCTGGTGGCCCGAGGACTGGTGCGGAAGAGCGCCAGCGCAGAGGATCGGCGGACGGTTCATCTGTCTGCAACGACCAAGGGCAAGAGGGCGATGCTGGCGGCGCGCGGGCGGCGGATGGTTGCGCTGACGCGGGGGATCGGGAAATTGCCGGCGAGAGAGCAAAAGACTCTGCAGGATGCAGCAAGGATTCTCGACGATCTGATTCGGTCGTGGTGAGACGCCGGGGGATGCGCGATGACGGGAATTCACTCCTGAAGAGCCCGTGTGCGATTTGTGTGGTTCCGGTTCGTCACCCTATGGGAGTTCGTCGATGAGGGCTCTTTTTTCAAAATGGTTCCGATTTGTCTCGAGGGTAGTACTGTTGGCGCACTACGGTTGGGATTCTCTTTGAAGATTTGACGCCGGGGGCGTTTGCTTCTTGCTGTGGGGTGAACCTGGCTGTCCAGCGCTTGGGGGTTGCTTTGGGAAACGACCGGGCAGGTCACGGAGTGCGCGGTCAAAAGGGGTCGGGGATTTCCGGGAGGGTACTTTAGTCTGCGGCTCAGAATCGAATGCGTTGACCGCTCGCTGACTGGGGCGTTTGCTTCTTGCTGTGGGGTGAACCTGGCTGTCCAGCGCTTGGGGGTTGCTTTGGGAAACGATCGGGCAGGTCACGGAGTGCGCGGTCAAAAGGGGTCGGGGATTTCCGGGAGGTGTACTTTAGTCTGCGGCTCAGAATCGAATGCGTTGACCGCTCGCTGACTGGGGCGTTTGCTTCTTGCTGTGGGGTGAACCTGGCCGTCCGGCGTCGGGCCTTTCACTTTTTCGGGAAACGGTGGGCACGCGGATCGAGAAGTCGCGGAGAGAACGCGCAGGGAAAGATGGAGCGCGGCATCCGGGAAGAGCGCCAGCATACTTTGCAGAGGGCCAGAGATGAAGGATGCCGGTTCATCGCACTGGAGATATACGTTCCTGCACAGGGAAAAGCAGGGCACGACCGGTTTGCACCAACAGGGGATTGTGCTGCAGTTGAGAAATGACTTAGTCTTTCGGCTCTGTTTGGCCTTCCCACAATTCCCGATCCAACAAGGAGCGTCGCGATGAAGTGCATTCAGAGTGCGTGTGCCGCAGGTATGGCCCTGGCCGTTCTCAGCCTCGGAGTGGACATCGCTGCCGGCCAGTCTCACCCACAGAACGGGGCGCAAGCAGCCAGGAACGAGATCAGGATTCTCGACAATCCCGGGGGTGGACAGTATGCGTTTGGCGCGATGACCAGCCAGTCGAATAAGGCGGATGCCCTGATCTACATGCTCCATCAGGTTCACGGAAGGTTCGGAGACAAGCCGCAGATGGGCAAACTGTTCCAGTCGCGTGACGGCAGTTCGCTGGCCACTTTCTTCACCCTGACGGCAAAGAATATGGGCGGTTCACCTGTTACCGGGCTGCTGATCATCACCCAGCACGGCAAGGGCGTTCCGCAAATGGGCATTCTCTATGACGATTCGAGGCGCTTCGTCAACACGGAACCGGCAATGTTGAAGGCCGTCTCTGCTGCATGGCAGGGAGCAGAATCGGCGGGCGGTGGTGGGACCTCGACGGGCGCGCAAGCCCCGGGGGCGCCCGCTCCGGAAAGCGGACCCGAACATCTTTATCCGGCGACCGGCGGAGATCGCAGCGCGGTGATCAACCTGCCTCCGGGCTGGCAGATCCTTTCGGTTGCCGGCGGCTCGATTGCGGTAGAAGGCAATCACGGCGAGATGGTGAGTCTGCAGTCCGCATTTCAACAGATCATCGATCCCCGCAGCCCCCAGGCCCAGAACCTGCTGTATGGAGGAATGGCGGGCCGCGGCCCCAAAGTAGTCTGTCCTCTGGGGCCGGATCTGTTCGAGGACTACGTGTGCGTCGTGAACCAGAATCGCCGCAATGCCGGCAAACCGCCGGCCACGTACAACCTGACGCGGGCGACGCCTCAGGCGGGACCGGGCCAGGTCCGTCCTGTTGCGGTCTGGTTCACGGTGGACCTGCATGACGGCGTGGGGCTGCGCAATGGGAGTGGGCGCCTGGACCTGATGGGAAGGGCAGGAGCGACGTGGGCGCTGGGCTTCAGCATGTCGAACATTCCGCAGAAATACGCGGAGGCGGAGGCGGCTACGCTGAAGGCCGTTGTGGCGTCGTACCGGAGAAACGAGGGTGTCATCTCCGCCGAAAACGCCGCGGTGATGGAGCGCATCCGCCAGCAAGGGATTGCAAACCAGCAGCAGGCAGACGCCATCAACGCCAACCGCGAGGCGAACAAGCAGTCGTTTGACAACCACATGGAGACCCTTCGGCAGAACGACGCGGACAACGATCAGCACATGGCGAACCTCGACTGGCAAAGCAAGATCACGCAGGATTACATTCTCGATCGCTCGGTCGTGAAAGATACTGAGTACGACGACAGAGCCACGGTGGGAAACCGATTTGCAGACTCGCTGGTCAAATCCAACCCGAACCGTTTTGAGATTGTCCAGAATCAGGACCTGATCCGGGGCCGGGATTACTAGGCCGGGGAGCCGTTGTTTGGCAAATGGCATTCTGAGCGCCCCATCTCAACCGGAGAACAAAGCTGGATTGCCAGAGCGTTCGAGGGCAGCGTAATCAAGCTCAGAAATGTGTGCGGGGCGGGTGGACGAGCGGGGCCCGGCGCCTGATTTTTCCGCCCTTGCTTAGCAAGGCTTGATTCAGCAACGCTGCCGCGAACGAGGCTGGTCAACTGCCGGACGGCGCCGAAGCCGTCGTAGCCGTAGAAGCTGGGCGTCCAGGCATTGTTGACGATTTGGTCTTCGTCGATGCACTGCAGGCCGTAGGTATATTCGCGGTTGGCTCCTCCGTTGACGCGACGCACTCAATCGCCCCCTGGGCGTACCACGCCGGCCGGCGTTGCCACTACATACGTGTACGACGGATTCGGGGACGTGATCCAGGAATCGAGCCCAAATACCGGGACTGCGGTGGACTACTACGATGGTGACGGCAAGCCCCGAAGAGAAGGCCTGCGGTTGGGTCATACTGCTTAATTGTCGGCCTGACTGAGTTTTCTTTCCCGTCGCAGCTTGGACAACTGAAGGAGCACGAACGCCACGATAAGCAACACGCTAACGCGCCAGGGGCTACAAAAAACCGGGGTTGGCCCACCGAAGCACAAGGCGATCCAACGAAACAAGAAGAGTCCAAACATCGACATGGCTATCCGCTTATCGAGCCAAAGATCGAGCAGGTAGATTGGGAATCCAAGCACAAAGCTGATCGCCAGTACAAGTTCGTTCATTCGGCTCAAATCGAGTCCTAATGCGGCAATTCCTCCCCATCCAGTGTCAACCAGCATGATGAATCCGCCGATCAGCGCCAAGGAATCATCCCGTCCACTCAGGGATTTCATCAATGGCATGAGTTTCCCCCCGGCGCTACAACCCATGTGAAGTAGAAATTGATCTCGCGGTCAGCTTCGGCCTCCTGCAACGCACTTGTCGACGCGAGGGATGGAAGCCACGGGATTGCCAAGGAGGTCAGTCTGGACCTCACTGCGTTGCAAAGCTGCTGATTGCAAGCTTGCAGTTGAGCATTATGGCCTTGAAAATTCGACCCCGGAGTGAATCCGCCGCGATCATAACAATCATCGTGCTGGTGACAAGCTGCATCGGTGCCGTTGATGTCAGGTCCCATGCCTCCTGGGCCACAATGGTTTCCGTATGTCCACGGGCCATGTACAGGTGTCCCGGTTATTTGGGGCTCCTCCGCCGCTTATTTGGGGCAAGAGAGTCGTCGCGCACTCCCGATGTTTAAGTCATTGAGTTGGCAGCTACTCTGAATTTTACCGTGTGTATTATCTGCGCCAGAGCTAGACATACGAACATCGCGAAATAGAGCGGCGCCTCTGGATACGGAATAAGGCCGAGCGAGTCGCAGAACGCGAGAACCATCACGCACGAAATTGCAATGATAGGTCTTTTCATTGCTCCCCGGCTTCGGATACCGGTGAATAATCCGCCCAAGGCGAGGAGTTCGCCAATCAGCGAATAGACAAAATGAAAATAGACTGAGTGCCCCCCCAAGAGATTGCGAGTCAGCATTAAGTATACGTAGAATACCGCGAACATGGCGGAACTAGCCGCGGAACAGAATATTCCAAAGCATGTACCACGAGTGATGTTCCCACTACGATGGCTAGCTCTCCACACGCTCACGATGAGAGTCGAGACGAGGGTAGCCCAATAGATCGCCCAAAACCCCACATTTGTCCATTGAATAAGGCGCATTATACTCATACTCTTATCCTCATAGAGGTGAGAAAAGACTGAACGGCCACGGTACACGGTTGAGATCGCCCATTCTCAGCTGCCCTTTGTAGTTTGGTGAGAGATCCGCCGTGGGATTCTCCTGAAGGCATTCCTTCTGCGCGTCCAGGCTCCCTCCTAGAACAGATAGCACAAAGGCGTTCGTGTTGGACGAGTCATCTTGGCTTTGTTCGTACACACTTTGAGCAGTCGCCGCCCCGGTTTTCTCTGCAACACGTTCATTAAAACGGCGATTTGCTTCTTCGATGACCGCCGGAACCCCGACTCCTGCTGGCCGGCTACCACAGGCTGATGCACTAAGTTCGTCCAGGTTCGGGTAAACGCGAGACACGTCTGGTCAGCAGGAAGATCTCGGGGTGAATGCGGCACCCGATTCGAACATGCTCATGCCTCTTTGAAGGCGAATATATGGCTCTTGACGAAGCCGACTGCAACGAGCGATCCGGACGGCAGGAACCACCTGACAGGGAGAACAGCAAAGGGCAAAGCCCAAAAACGCAGCTAAAGGAAAAAGCAAAATCGGCGCGCAGCCAGACTTGCCTGCGCGAACGGGGAAGTTTGCCCTGGATTGATCAAAAAGCCCGAAAAGCAAAGCCAAATCGCCGCTTGACAAGAGGCGCTTTCATACAAGACGTGTCCACCTACTACCGACGCCGTAGGCGGCGTGCTCTTCCGCTGGGAGCGCCTCACTGCTGTTTACAGATGTAAACGCGGCTAGACCGCTCTGAAGAGCGAGGCAGATTAGTCAACCGCCCTACTCCAAGACTTCGAACTCGAAATCCTTGCAGTTAAGCGAAAAGTGTTGATTCCCTGCATCGAATACACGGTACCGAGTGTCTTCGAGTCCTCTATCGGAAATATCCTGTATTGCCACCACACAGCTCCAAGTAGCATTCAAGTCGTCGATCTTCATTTCGGTTGCTTGAAAGAACCTCAGCTTCAACTGCGGGCTATCTGGTTCAAATTTACTGGCCAGAATTACCTCGACGATACAAGAAGGTGTACCCTCCCAGGTTGGAAATCTCTCGATGGCAAAGCGCACGACGTATCCAAATTTCACGGGCCGAACCGAATTGAAGCGATTAACCTTATCCCCTGCGACAGCTTGGCTCATTGCGATCCCCCTCAATATTCACTAAAAGCCTCTCTATGGACACGGAAACTCCCCCGGAATATGGTCCCCGGTTGGCAATGGATTCTTCCCAGGCCCCCATTCATACGTGTGGTAGTGAATATCCGGTATTCCCGCTGCTGGGTTGCCAGCGTTGTCTTCTGTACGACCGATCAGTCTTCCGAATTGGTCGTAGAACGCCTTCCATGGTTCCCATCGAGAACCGTTCAAGTACTGGCCTTCGAGGGTTCTCAGCCCAGGCGTCACCTGATAAGGAGCTTTCGAGCAGAAGCAAGTTTGGTTGTGAACGAGGAACCCTGTTTGGCCGACGAAGTAGTCATGATCTTTGTCGAATGTCTACGACGGCTCGGCCGACACCGGCATCGACTGCGAAACACTATCTCGACAACAAACTGAGGGACACGTCATAGATGCAGACGGCGCATCGTAGACGTATCCCGTGGACTCAAGCCGCGTATCCAAGTGCAGCCAGTTTCGCAATAGAATTTGCAACTCTTTCCCGGAGTTCAGGCTCCAGAATCGTGTGCTCAAGCCGCAAATCTGGATCGTAATCGTCTGCATCTCCAAAACCAATCTGAAGGATGGTAGACACCTCCCTGCTAACCGTCATCCGATTAGTCATCAAGTCAAAGTAACGGGAGCAGTAGCTCTTTGCATCGATTTCCCGATCCAAAAAGCTCTTCATTAGCCGAAGAAAATCTGAAACACCAACTTCAATGTACGACGCCATTGACAACAATATCCTCCACTTGATTTGCGCCCAAGTCCCATGCTGCACCCAGTTCTCCGCTTTCATTAAAATCACGCAAAGACCTGAGGGCTGATCCAGATATGCAGTTCCGTTAAACTGGCCTCGGAAATTCACAGGATACTGTACGGTGTTCGGACCATTTACAACGCCTTCAAGAGCTTGTTCAAACAGCGCGGCATTTTGATTGTTCCAATTGCCCGGCACTCCGAACTTAGGCGCATGCTTGAACTCATGTTGAAAATTGCCTGATCGACAGTTGGAGTTCCCTGCGTTGTGAACCAAGAACCCGGTTTCGCCGACGAAGTAGTCGTGGTCTTTGTCGACAGTAAGATTGGAGACCATTTGTTCGCCGGGAGTTGTAACTGAACCACTCGCCGCCAGCCGCCCGTGGGGGTTTCGAGGAACTCGCCGGCAGGCAGATCGCCTGCTTTCATCCAACGTGCCGCGTCGGACTGTGCGCTGCGTGCCCAGAACGGGTGGCCGGTGCTCGGGCGTAATGGCTCGGCCTCGCCCTCGATGCGGATCTCCAGCAACTGATCCAAATGCGGGTGCGTCAATGCCGTAACCGGTTGGTATTCGGTTTTCCCGGTCTTCGAGT
Organism: uncultured Acidobacteriaceae bacterium; assembly: GCA_963796895.1. GTDB lineage: Bacteria > Acidobacteriota > Terriglobia > Terriglobales > Acidobacteriaceae > Palsa-343. The sequence goes on along the minus strand of CAWCNN010000003.1, from coordinate 1,573,227 downwards.
TCTCTGAGAGAACCTCGTCGCCGACTTTGATGTCCTGCACGGGAACGTCGCCGTGATCGGTATGAACTGGCGTTCCCGCCGCGAAGCAAAGCGGGCACTGCTGCGGCTCTTTGATCTCGCCCTCCGCTTCCCCGCTGCAGGATTCAAAGCTGTAGGCGAGATTGGTCAGCGAACCGGCCAGGCCTAAGGCATCGGTCGCCTGGATGGCATCCAGCACGGCTGCTGTGGTGTTCAGCAGGCAGGAAACACGTTCCCCAACGTATTCCAGGCTCTTCTGGCTCTGTAGTTCGGGTTCGAGACTGATCTCCTCGTCTGCTAAATCCCGGCCCGTGGGATCGATGTAGTTCTCCGGGTCCGCGCCGGCGTAGAGGTACTTGTGCAGCGTCTGGGGGAACGGCGCAAACCCAGGTGCCGGATCCTGCGAGAGGAACCGTCCCGTCTGGGGGTTGTACCAGCGCGCACGCAGGTAGTACATGCCGAGGTCCGAGTCGAATGGCTCGCCGCGGTAGAGGTAGTTATTCGGCGTCGTGCCCGAGAGCGATCTTGTTGCCGAGGCGTTGTACTCGTAGGCGCCGGTGACGGTTCCCCCGGCGCTGGTCAGCTGGCGGAAGCTCCATCCGTCTACCGAGCGGCCCGACATCCAGCGTTTGACATCTGGTCCTGTGTGCGCGTTGCGCCCGAGGTGTACTCGCGGGCCGTGGTCCCGTTAACCGTCTCCTCGACCCCACTGAATATCTGTTACGGTTCGTCACATTTGGTGGAACCGGGGCCTGAGCCTTTCCGTATGGAGCTTCAACCCATCGAGCGAGGTGCGCGGGTGAAGCTCTGCATCGAGAATGCCGGTAAGCGCTATGGCGGCAGGGTGTGGGCGCTGCGGCGCTTCAGCCTTGAGCTGAAGCCCGGGGTGCTGGGATTGCTGGGGCCGAACGGCGCGGGCAAGACGACGCTGATGAATATTCTGGCGACGATCACGCGCGCGAGCGAAGGCAAGGTCACGTGGAATGGCGTGGATGTGGCGACCGATCCGAATGCGCTGCGGGCGGTGCTGGGCTATCTGCCGCAGGATTTCGGGGTGTATCCAAATTTGAGCGCGCAGGAATTTCTGGAATATCTGGCGGCGGTGAAGGGGCTGGATGCGAGGGCGGCGCGACGGCGCATCGATCAACTGCTGAACGTGGTGAACCTGGCGGATGTGCGGGGGCGGCCGCTGGGTGGATTTTCCGGAGGGATGAAACAGCGGGTGGGCATTGCGCAGGCGCTGCTGAACGATCCGCAATTGCTGATCGTGGATGAGCCGACGGCGGGGCTCGATCCGGAGGAGCGGGTGCGGTTTCGGAATCTGCTGTCGGATCTATCGGGCGAGCGGATCGTGATTTTGTCGACGCACATCGTTTCGGATGTAGAGGCGACGGCGACGGAGATTGCGCTGATTTCGAACGGGGCACTGGTGGCGTACGCGGCGCCGGAGGATCTGCTGCGGCGCGTGGAAGGACGCGTGTGGGAGTGGGTGATCCCCAGTGCGGATCTGAACGGGGTAAAGCAGTGCTATCGGGTGAGCAACACGGCGCGGCGGAGCGATGGGGTGCATGTGCGCATCCTGACGGAGGAGCCGCCGGAGGGCGCGCAGGCGGCAACGCCGACACTGGAGGATGCGTATCTGGATGCGCTGTCGGTGTACCGGGCGGGAGTGGCTGCGTGAGGCGCGTGCTGTGGCATCTGGTGAAAGCGGATTTTCTGACGCGGGTGCGGCGGACGAGCTTTCTGGTGACGCTGGCGGCAGCAGTGTTTCTCGGATATCAGACGTTCGCCGGACATGTGCTGATGCGGCTGGACGACTACCGCGGGGTGTACAACTCGGCGTGGGTGGGCGCGCTGATGGGCGTGGTGACGAGCACGTTTCTGACGCTGGCTGGTTTTTACATTGTGAAGGGGTCGATCCTGCGCGACGAGACGACGCGGGTGGGGCAGATTCTTGCTGCGACGCCGATGACCAGGACGTTCTACACCGTCGCGAAATTTCTGGGGAACCTTGCGGTGCTGGCGGCCATGGTGGCGGTGATGGGCGGGGCGGCGCTGGCGATGCAGCTGATGCGTGCTGAGGATCGCACGCTACATTTATGGGCGCTGCTTTCTCCGCTGCTGCTCTGCGCGCTGCCGGCGATGGCGTTTGTGGCGGCGCTGGCGGTGCTGTTTGAAACGCTGCCGGTGCTGCGCGGGGGCGTGGGCAATGTGGTGTGGTTTTTTTTGTGGACGGGGCTCCTGATTGCGGCGCTGGGGCCATCGGCGACGCGCGGCGGGTCGCTGACGCCGGCGGATTATTTCCGGGACTTCAGCGGCATGCCCACGATGATGGTGCAAATGCGCGGCGAACTGCTGCGGGTGGATCCTCACTTCCAGAATGCTTTTTCGCTGAGCATTGGCGGGCCGCCGCCGCGCCATCGCTTTTTGTGGAAGGGTGTGCGGTGGGATGCGGTACAGGTAGCGGCGCGGCTGGCGTGGGTTGCGTATGCGCTGGGGGCGGCGCTGCTGGCGGCGGTGTTCTTCCGTCGCTTCGATCCGGCGCGGGAGGGGTTTGGACGCAGACGGAAGGAGCTTCCGGATCGCGCACCGGTGGTGGAATTTGCGGCGGCAAAGAATCTGGTGCAAGCCGATCCATGGACGCACCGGCTGACGGCGCTGGAGCCGGCGGGATCGCAGGGCCGATTCTTTGCGCTGGTGGAGGCGGAACTGCGGGTGATGCTGCAGGGGCATCGATGGTGGTGGTATGCGGTTGCGGGCGCGTTGTTCGTGGCGTGTCTGGCGTCGCCACTTGGGGCTTCGCGCGGGGGCGTGATTCTGGCGGCTTGGATCTGGCCTCTGCTGGTGTGGTCGCAGATGGGCGGGCGCGAGACGCGTTATGCGACGGGCGCGCTGATTTTTTCTGCGCCGCATGCGCTGGATCGGCAGCTGCCGGCGGCGTGGGTGGCGGGCGTGGCGGTGACGCTGGCGACGGGCGGCGGTCTGCTGGTCCGACTGGTGATTGCGGGCGACTGGCGAGCTGTGGCGGGATTTTTGGTCGCGGTGGGATTCATTCCGAGTCTGGCGCTGGCGCTGGGGATATTGACGGGCGGGAGCAAGTTTTTCGAGGCGCTGTATACGGTGGGTTGGTATATGGGGGCGGCGCATCACATCCGCGGGCTGGATTTCATGGGGACGGTGGATGCGAGCAGCACACCGGTGGTGTATCTGGGTCTGACGGTGGCGCTGCTGGCGGTTTGCTGGATGCGGAGACGGGGGCAGCTGGCTTACGCGTGATGGAACCTATGGGCTATGTCGTATCTCGAAAGGTTGTTGCATTACTCAATGTTTGGGCCTGGTCGATTTCCTGCGCCTGCGAGGGGGATTTCGAAACGGGCCAGAGTGAGTACTTTTGCGTGAGGCGATCAACGATTCGTAGTGAAGGTTGGCCGGGGAAAGGAGTCTTCTGCTTGCTGTGGGGTGAACCTGGCCGTTTTCGTTTTTTGGGGGTGGGATTCGCGCGGTGAGAGGGGGTTTTGCCGGGAGACGGGGTTTCCCGCGATGGGCCGCCAGATTCCGGGGACAGTACTTCGGGTTGAAGTGCGGGATCCGCTCGATTGACGTGTCGGCAGTCGAGGAGTTCGCTACTTGCTGTGGGGTGAACCTGGCTTTTCGATTTTTTGGGGTGGGGTGGTGGAGACGGCGTTTGCGGGAAATGGGTTTTCCCGCGATGGGCCGCCAGATTCCCGGGAACGGTACTTCGGGTTGAAGTGCGGGATCCTCTCGATTGACGTGTCGGCAGTCGAGGAGTTCGCTACTTGCTGTGGGGTGAACCTGGCCGTCCGCAGTGGCTTGGCGGGGAGTCTCCTTGCAGGCCGGGCAGGGCCAGCAAACAACCGGCAACCAAATCGAACGCATGGCGCTGCTGGCTGGGTATTGGATGCGGAGACGGACGCAGATGGCGCAGTGCCCGATGCGGAGACGGACGCAGATGGCGCAGTGCCCTGGGCGGAGACGGACGCAGACGGCGCAGTGCCCGAGGCGGAGACGGACGCAGACGGCGCAGTGCCCGATGCGGAGACGGACGCAGACGGCGCAGTGCCCGAGGCGGAGACGGAACCCGATGGCGTCCCCGTGATGGAACCTGGCGACCGGTTGGCTCGTAGATTCGCACAGGAGAGAGTATGAGTCGACGGATGGTTGTTGCGGAGTGGTTGTGTGCGGCTGGGCTGATGGCGCTGGCGATCGGGGGAGGCTCGCTGCGCGCGCAGGATTCGGATTTCCGTCTGGATCTGCATGCCAATGGTCATGTGACGGCGCAGGCGATCGGGCTGCCGGCGTATCCGGGCGCCAAGCCGTGGAAGGAGAAGCAGGATGACAGCGGAGCCGCGGACCTGGGCATGGTGCTGAACAGTTTTCATTTCCAGTTGCAGGTGGCGAGTTATGTGACGCCGGATGGGGCGAGGAAGGTGCTGGATTTTTATCGCAAGCCGCTGTCGCGATACGGCGAGGTGCTGGAGTGCGATCACGGGAAGCCGGTGGGCGCGCTGCGCGAGACGCGGAGCGGGCTGACGTGCGGCGACAAGAGCCACGTGCAGATTGGCGGGAGCGAGGACTCGTCGACGGATCACGAACTGCGAGCGGGGACGCCGCAGCGATTCCGGATTGTGGCGATCGACAAGACGGATGCAGGCGAGACGAAGTTCGGGCTGGTGTCGCTCGAGTTGCCGAAGGATTCGGAGTGAGTGGGGAACGACGAAGAAGGAGACGGCGCATCGCAGCGAGACCAGGGACCGAGGGACGGTAAAGCACTCTTATTGTCCGGATGGTCGAACACACAACGCGCGCTTGTTGGTGTGGAACCAGGGTTCGTCGCCGTCGACTGCCGTCCTTCGTTCAAGTCGAAGCGCCACGCATATCCCGAAGGATGACCACGATCGTCGTATCAGCGGGTGAGGAGTGCGGCGTGGAAGAAAGGAAATGCAGGTCCATTCGACGCGCGTCTTCATTACTTGTTGCGCGCAAACGCGCGCGCAACGAATTCGGAAAGTTCGCTCAGGATGACAGGGCATGGACCAACCAAGGGACGCCGCGAGGGGCGGGTTGAAATATCCATGCGGCTATTTGCCGCTAACCCCTGCGGTGGATCAGTAAATCGGCGGCGACGAAGACGAAGAAGATGACGGCGATCACGCCATTCATCGTGAAAAAAGCGGCGTTGAGGCGGGAGAGGTCGCGCGGGGAGACGAGGGTGTGCTCCCAGAAGAGGAGCGCGGCGACGGCTACGATGCCGATGGCGGCGATGAGGCCGAGGTGGAAGAGGACGGCGAGCAGCACCAGCAGGGCGAGCATGAGGAGGTGCATGGTGCGGGCGATCCAGAAAGCGGGCGCGAGGCCGAGCGTGGCGGGAATGCTGAGGAGTCCGGTGGATCGGTCGTGGGCTTCATCCTGACAGGCGTAGAGGACATCGAAGCCTGCAACCCAGAAGAGGACGGCGGCGGTGAGGACAAGGATGCGCGGGTCGAGTGAGCCGCGGATGGCGATCCATGCACCGGTGGGCGCGAGGCCGAGCGCGAGGCCGAGGAAGAGATGCGACCAGCGGGTGAAGCGCTTGGTGTAGGAGTAGAGGAACAACACGCCGAGGACGACGGGCGAGAGGATCAGCGTGAGGCGGTTGAGACGCCAGGCGCCAATGAGGAAGAGGACGGACATCGCAAGGGTGAAGGCCGCCGTGAAATTGCGAGTGAGGAGTCCGGCGGGGATGGCACGCATGCGGGTGCGGGGGTTGGCGGCATCGAGGTCGGCGTCGGCCCAGCGATTGAAGGCCATGGCAGCGGAGCGGGCGGAGATCATGCAGAGGACGATCCATCCGAGCTTCGACCAGGAGGGCCAGCCGTGGGCTGCGAGCATAGCTCCGGTGAGGGCAAAGGGGAGGGCGAAGACGGAGTGCTCCCACTTGATCATCTCGAGGGTGACGCGGATGCTGCGAAAGAGCATAGGTACAGGGTATAGGGGATAGGGAGTAGGGAGTAGGGAGTAGGGAGAAGGGAGAAGGGAGAAGGGAGTAGGGAGTAGGGAGTAGGGAGAAGGGAGGGGAGTAGGGAGAAGGGAGTAGGGAGAAGGGAGAAGGGAGAAGGGAGAAGGGAGTAGGGAGTTGGAAGGAGCGAAGCGCGAGTTGGGAGTCCGCCAAGGCTAAGGGTGGATTGCTGCTGGTCGGAAGAGGAAACGGCACCCTCGTTGGATGGAGGGTGCCGTTTGAGTTCAGCGCTTCGGGGGCAGCGTTGAGGGCTGCTGCCTGTGGTGCGATTGCGTTCCCAACGCCCGCTTGTTACTTGCCGGGTTTCTCATTGGTCGCGTTGGCGACCTGGAGATCGTTGGTGACGCTGAATACGCCGGAGACGGAATTGGCCTGGATGCCGGCCGCGTTCTTGTCTGCCTGGTTGTCGACCGTGCCGTAGAGGGTGACGTGGCCGTTGGCGACCTGAATGCGGATCGGCTTAACCGGATCGATGGCATATTTATTCAGCGTCGGGAATCCGTAGACCTTACGAAAAACCTCAAGGCGGATGCGGTCATCCATCGGGGAGACCGGATTGACCTCGATGTTATTGATCACATCGCGGACGCCTTTGGTGTTCTCGGCGATGGCAACCGCATTGGACGCATCGACGGGACCATAGGCGTGGCCGCCCAGGACAACGACACCGTTGTGAACCTGTACGCCGATGGCATCGAAGGCGGTGGTGCCGTAGCCGACCATGTCGTAGTTGATGGACTTCTGCAGCTTCTGCTGCAGCTGCTGATCGGACATCTCATTGCCGCTGCTGACCTGAATCTCATCGCGAACAGCGTTCACGCCTTTGACGTGGCGAATTTTCTGGTCGGCATTGGTTTTGACGGCGTAGAGGTCAACGGTGCCGGTGAGAGTTGCCATACCGTTCTGCACCGATACATGAACGTCCTTGAAGCGGGAGGCGCTGAGGGCCTTTTGGGCGGCAGCCTGAGCTTCGGAATCGTTCTGCGCAAAAACCGCGGGGACAGCAAGAACCGCGGCAAGGACGAAAAGAAGTAGTTTCTTCATGTTTGTTCTCCGGGAGCCGTCTCCTGTTGTTCTTCTGAAATCCGGCCAGCGAAAAAGATGCCGGGGAGACTCGCCTTCCGTTTTATTCAGACACGGGACCTAACCATTTGGATGCGCGCAGGGGCGAGTTTTTCGGCAAAATGAGCTGATTTTGACAGGAGGAAAAAGTAAACGTTTTTATACGAATCGAGTTGGGATAGTCAGCCGTGAGAATGCGGACAACGAGAGGCTTTCTGCTCAAGGGTTTGAATCCTTTTTGGCGTGGGGCGCGTGGCGCGCGTTTTTGTGTACAGCGTCTTCACAATGGGTCAGGGATGGACCCGGGAGTTACCTCGGCTTGAAACACGAGAGCAATTCTTTTGACGAGGCGAAGGGGGGAGCGTTTGCTGCTTGCTGTGGGGTGAACCTGGCGATTCTATTCGTGGGGTGGGGTGCGGCTTGGCGCGGGGTGCGGGGAGGGTTTCTCAGAATGGGTCTGGAGATTTCGCGCGGTGTTACTTCGGTTGGGCTTGTGGACGTCCATTCTTTTGACGAAGCGACTACGGGAGCGTTTGCTTCTTGCTATGGGGTGAACCTGGCGGCTCGGTTGTTTGGGTGGGTTGGGTTGGTGGGGTGCTGGTTTCTCAGAATGGGTCTGGAGAATTCGCGCGTTGTTACCTCGGCTGGCTTGTGGACATCCATTCTTTTGACTATGGGGCGGTGGGAGCGTTTGCTTCTTGCTGTGGGGTGAACCTGGCGGTTCGATGGCGGGGTCGCGCCTGCCCCGACGGGTACTCTCCCGACGGCTACTCAATGCTGATCAGTAAGGGAAAGCCGAGGCACCGCACGCAGAAACAGAATCGGCGTGGTCCGGGGAGAAAGGGAAACGACTTTCCATGCGCGGCCGAGGGATATCCGCTGTTTTGACGATGCGACGTCGAGAGCGTTGCTTCGATTACGGGATAAGCAGGGGTACTCGCGGGTTATGCCCGGGAAGCTTTGGCGTGAACGGCGAGACCTGCGCCATCAGGGTCGGGCAAGTGGAACTTGGTGGTTTCGTAGTCAAAGCGAAAGATGGGAACCTTTTTGACAGCCTGATATTGTTGCTGCACCTGACGAAGGTCGGCGTACATTTTCAGTTCTTCGCCGGAGGGCGCCGGCCGCGAATTAGGGTTCTGCTTGTCCTTCTTGCGTTGCGGCCCCTGGTAAAAGAGCCCCAGGAGGGCTTTGGGCCGCAGCACGGCAAGAACTTCATTGTGGGCGTTAAAGCCTCCCTTCTTCGCCTCTTCCAGCAGAATTTTGTTAATGGCCGCGAAGGGTAAAGTCCGATGCTGTTTTCGATTCTCACCGATCTCCATCCACTTGCCGATGCTGTAGGCAGAGGATTGCATGTCCGAAGGGGCCGAGGCATAGACGGTGGCCACGAGGCCGCTATAGAGAGCGCCTACGTTTTTTGTGTAGAGCGTGGTTTGACCGCGCCGGGCCACCAGCAGCGAAGCCGATGCGAGTTTCTGCCGGAGGGGGGCCTGGTCGGAATTGTCGAAAACGCTGCTCCAGGTGACTTCGGTCTTCACCAGCAGGGTATTGTCCAGAAATTCCTGATTGACGCGAGCCAGCATCTCTCTTTCGTCCAGATTCGCAACCTGCTCTTCAGGCTCCTCGAATTCCAGAACCCTTGGCGGATTCAGGGAGTTGGGATTAGCGCCATCGGCCAACCAGTCATAGAACTTCTTCCACGCGGCTTTGGCGAAGTTCGCGCCCGAGGCGCCGCCGATATCGTGGTAGCCCCTCGTGAGAAAGACCTCGGCACTCTTTTTCCAGGCGGGATTGTCTTCCTGTACTCGCTGCAGGAGGCTGCGGGCTTCGCGGTGCTCATCCGCGATGCGTTCCAGTTCCTGCACGCTCGAAATCATGTTGACGCCGTCTGCGTTGAACACGCCAGCCACCAGGATTTTCACGACGTCTCCTTGGTTCGCCCATTTGTGAACCGGAAAGGCTGCCTTGGCAGGGTGGGGGAAATTGTACCTCCGGGGAGGAACCATGGGTGTGGATCGGCCATGCCACGTCACTGGAGAAGAGGCCATGCTGATCCGGGCCTAAAGGCCGGAGTTTTCCAGCCGCATGTTCCCCAGCCTAAAGGCTGGGGCTTCTACCCTGGTCCCGCTCACGCGGGACCGCTTCGCGATTGACGCAGAATCACAGGGTCAGAGTAGTAGTCCGGTGACCGGACGATGTTTTCCGGGTCTGAAGGCCGTTGATTTTCGGGGCGCATGTTCCCCAGCCTAAAGGCTGGGGCTTCTACCCTGGTCCCGCTCGCGCGGGACCGCTTCGCGATCCGCCCTAAAACCCCGCGGTCAGAGTGGTAGTCCGGTGATCGGATAACGTTTCCGGGTCTGAAAGCAACGAGCCCATCGCCGGGGGACTTCGCATATCGCACTAGTGGTAGCTGCGGTGGAGGCGGAAGATGAGGCTGAAGACGCCGGATTCGTCGCGGACGGCGACGATGGAGAAGTTTGGCGTGACGCGCCATTCTCCCTGAATCAACTGCTCGGCCGTGGAGTTGACGTTGGTGGCGTAGGTCAGGGTCGCGTTCTTCGAGATGGGCTCCTGGACGGTGATGCGCGCAGTGGCGTTGCCGACGCCGCTGACGAAGGTGGGATCGATGCGGACGCTGCCGCCTCCGAAGAGCTTTTGGATGCGATTGCTGAGAGTGGCATTCAGGGCGCCGCCGAGGAGCGAGTCGGCGGTGGAATTGACACCGGCCTGCTGCTGCTCCGTGGAGTAGATCTGCTGCTCCTCCTGAGTGCGGCCCATGGCGAGGAGGGAAAAGATGTCCTGCTCGGAGAGGGGAGGCTCGGAGCGGAAGGTGGGATTGAGTTTGGAGGTGGGTCCCTGGAGGGCGATGGTGATGGTGTAGTTCTCGACGGTGGTGGTGGCGGTGATATCGAGGATGGGCTGGATGCGGACGGGATTGGAGAAATAGATTTCGCCGTGCTGCAGCTCAAATTTTTCGCCGTTGAAGGTGGCGGCGCCCTCGGTGATGGTGACGCGGCCGAGCACGGTGGGCTGGGCGAGGGTACCGCGGATGGCGAGGTCGACATTGCCGGCGAGGCGCGCGAAGGAGTTCTGAAAATTGAGAGAAGGCGCGGAGACGATGCGGATGTCGAGGGCGACTTTATTGGCGGGCGAGTTCGGGTTGGGAGGCAGAGAGACGCCGTTGCTGCTGGCCAGCGAGGCGAAATCGACACCGGGGTTGACGGCAAAACCGGTGAGGACGACGTGGCCGCTGACCAGCGAGCTGGTCTGGCTGCCCTGGAGGCGAATTTTCGCGCTGGCGGTGGAAGTGACGCCCTGCGGATAGCGGATGCGGACGTCTTTGGCGTCGGCTGTGAGGTCGGCGTAGAGGCCGTGGTGATAGGTAACGAAGCCACCGAGTTTGATGAGACCGCCGCCGCTGTACGCAGTGACATTTTTAAAGTCGAGACGATCCTGATCGAAGGCCAGCTCACCGTTCATGCGGCTGAGGCCGTTCACATAATCTTCGAGGGCAACGTTGACGTCGGTGAACCTGACATTGCCCGTGAGGTCGGGGTTCTGGACGGTGCCCTCGGCGTCGACGGTGAAATCGACGTGGCCGGAAGAGATGATGTCGGTATCGAGGGTCTGCGCCAGGGACATATTGATGGAGCCTTTGGCGCTGCCATGGATGGGGCGGGGCTTGTCGAAGACGCCGATGGAGCCTTCGGTGACGAGATTGGTGTCGGTGCCGACGATGTGGACGGGGTCCATGGTGAAGACGCCATTGTGCAGCGTGGCATGCAGAGAGCCGTCACTTTGGATGGGAACATCTTCGAGGGTAATGGCGAGCTGGCTGAGGCGGAGGTCGCCGTCGAGCTGCTTGGGATGGCGCAGCGGACCGGAGACGGTGACGGCGCCGGCGATGGAGGAGCTGCCACGTATGCCGGTGACGCTGAAAGTGCGGAGGAGGGGATCGATGTTGAACTGGGTGATGTTCAGGGTGGCGCGGGTGGGGTAGTCGCCGGTGAGATTGGTGGCGCTGGTGAGGTCGAGGGTTGAGGTATTGAGGTGGGCGTTGACGTGGAGCTGGAGGGCGCGGCCTTCGGTGTGGGCGTCGGCATCGACGTGGCCTTTGAACTCGCGGGCGAGCTCGAGGTTGCGCACGTGCATGGTGGCCTGGAGGGAGGGATGGTCGAGAGTCCCGCTGCCATTGGCTTCGAAGTCGACGGTGCCGAGGACGGGATACTGGCGATTCTCGAGGCGCTTGATGTGGGCGAGCTCGAATCCGGAGCCGTGGAGATCGAAGTGGGTGGACTTCGCGGCGAGGTTGTAGCCGGCCTGGCCGGAGATGCGGCCGCCATCCATGGCGAAGAGGATGTTGGTTGCATCGATGACTTTGCCGCGGAAGTGCACATCGGCGGTGAGGGAACGATACTGCTCGCCGTAGATGGAGCCGCCGGTGAGGTTGAGTTGTCCTGCGCCATCGAGGTCGCCGAGGGTGCCGTCGGTTTGTGCGTGGAGGTTGAGGGTTCCGGAGACGGGGTATTGGTAGCCGGCGAGGGCCATCCAGTGGGGAAGGTCGGCATTCTTCACGGCAACGCTGGCGTGGATAGAGGAGGAGTCGGCGAAAAGTTCTTTGGGCTGTTTCGAACGGCCGTGAATGGCGCCGGAGAATTCGATCGTGGTCTTGCCCTGGACGAGGGTGCCGACGCTGACCGATAGTTCGTCGGCGCTGTAAGCGGCATCGGTGGAGAGGCTGTCGAAATGGATTTGGCTGAGGGCGGGGGCGGACGCGGACTGCAGCGGGGCGATGTCGAAGTTGGTGGCCTGGAGATGGCCCTTGAAGTCGGGCGAGAGGAGCGTGCCAGTAACGGCGCCGTGGAACTGCGCCTGTCCGTGGAGCTGGGCGGGAACGGGAGTTTTCTGACCGCTGGGGACGGAGAGGCCGAAGGCGGCGAGGGCGGGATTGAATTCGGCGATGTCGCGGGTGACGAGGCTGGCGTCGATCGCGGTGCGGCGGGTGAGGGGGTAGACGCCCAGACTGCCGGAGGCCTGAATGTCGGAGGCGGGGGTGTGGACGTGGACATCGCGGACGAGGACCGAGCCGAGGCGATTGACATACTGGGCGGCGACGGTACCGGTGACTGGAACCTCTCCGGGAGCGATGGTGGAGGGCGGGGTGAGGGCGACGTTGACCGTGCCGGTCATGTTGGCGAGGCTGCCGGTCCAGTCGACGTTGGCGGTGCCGGCAGCGGAAGTAGCAAAGCCGAGGCGGCGGAAGTGGCGTGGAGCAACGGTATCGAGGAGGGAGTCGAGGGTAAAGCCGGTGAACTGGGTGCGGATCGTTCCCTGCTGGCGCTGATCCTGGGGTGCGGAAGCGGGGGCCTGCCAGTGGTCGATGCGCATGGCGCCGGTGAGGACGCCGCCGGTGGCGAGGCGCGCGTGGATGCCGGTGACGGCGATGCGATCGTCGGTGATGTGCGCGACGGCGTCGGCGGTGATGCCGGTAGCGTTGACGGTGCCGATGCGATACGCGCCGCCGCTGATGCGGGCATTGCCGTCGATGATGAACTGCGCTTTGCTGCCGTGTCCGGTGGCTTCGATCTGAGCGATGCCGCCGGTGAGGCCGGGAACGCTGGTGAAGGCGCGAATCTCCAGGGCGTTGATGGCGCCTTTGGCGGTGAACTGCCAGCGGGGGTCGGCAAAGTTGTCGAGGGCGCCGCTGGCGCGCAGGACGGTCTTCTGACTCTTGCCCTGGGGGCCGCTCTGCAGGGTGAGAGATAGGAGGGCGGCGCTGTTGCGGCCGAGGTCGACGGAGGCATCGACGACGGAATGGACGGGGAGGTCCGCACCCCGCTGGGCGATGACGTCTTCTGCGTGCAGGGTACCGACATAGTGGTCGCGCGCGGGAACCCAGGTGAGCTGTGCGGCGAGGTTATTCGCCGTGAGGTTGAAGGGGGTGGATCGCTGGTTGACGATGGCGAGTCCGTTGTCGACGACGGTGCGTTCGATGGCGAGGCTGAAGATCTGGTTGACGGTATTGCCGGAGGAGGGATGCTTCGGCCTGGGCTGGTTGGTGGAGCCGTCGGGATAGACGATGAGGTGGACGACGGGGTGGTCGGCTTCGAGGTAGCTGAGTCCGATTTTTGGGCGGAAGAAGGAGAGGATCTGGAGGCGCACGAAGAGGCGGTCGATGTGGGCATACGGGACCTGATCGGGGGCTTCGAGGCCGTGGATGGTGAGGTCGTCGACTTCGAATTCGAGATGGGAGAGGCGCCAGGTAAATTTCTTCAGGTCGACGCGGCCGCCGGTGGACTTCTGCAATTCGGCGACGACGGCGCGGCGCACGCGATTCTGAAAGGCGGGGGTACTGGCGATCCAGGCGGTGACGGAGACGAGGCCGATGAGGACGAGTACGGTCCAGAGAGCGCCGAAGACAAGGAGCCGGCGCAGGCGGCGGGAGCGCGGGCGCGGTGAGCCGGTGGGTTGAGGATCGGGTTCGGCGGTGTTGCGGGGGATGGCGTTCATTGGTCGCCGGTCACGGGTTTGGATTCGAGGTCGGCGCTGTAGGCCTGGTCGACAATCTGGACATTACCCTGGTCGCGGAGGCTGGAGAGCCAGTCCTGAAAGAGGCCGCTGACCTGCTGTTCGAGGAGGACTTCGCGGATGCGGGTGGAGACATCGGCGAGGGGCGGCGCTTTTTGGTTGTCCTTCTCAAGGGCGGGCACGAGGGTCTGGTGATAATACTGGGCAATCTGATCCTGGGAAACACGAATGCCGCTGCGGAAGCGGGTATCGATGAAGTCGAGCATGGCGAGGCGCTGGCTCCAGCGCTTATCGACTTCGTCCTGGGTGAGATGGTTCGCTTTGAGGAAGCGGTCCCATCCTTCAGGGGTCTGGCAATGGTATTCGGTGTTGCAGATGGGGATCTGTTTTTTGAGGGCGGCGATGGATTTGGCGACATCAGGGGCGGCAGCGGTGGTGGGCTGGAGCTGCTGCTTCATCTGCTCGAGGATGAGGGTGCGGTCGATGAGGCGGCGCAGAGAAGCGTCAGGGGTATTGCGGCCGGGGAGCACCTGGAGGGGCTCGAGTGCGGAGAGGTCCATTTCCTGCTCGACATCGCTCTGCAGGATGACGTTGGAACCGATCATGGCGACCACATGATCAAGCTCGACGGGCTGATGGGCGGCGGGGGAGGAGGGCGCGGGTGGGGGAGCCTGGGGGGAGGGGGTCTGGGCAGGCGCGGCCGCGGCGACGAGGAGGATCGCGATGGCGGCGGGGATTCGAGCATCGATGCGCGCGAGGGTCTTCATGGCTCACCCATCAGAAGGCCTGTCCGATGCTGAAGAAGAAGTTGAAGTGACCTGACTGGCCGTAGCAGGGCGGGGATCCGGTGCTGCCGGCGGGGAGGGGATAGCAGGTGAGATTGCTGGAATTGGTGGCGTTGCTGTTGCCGTACTGGACGAGGACCGGATAGACGGGCGGATTGAGGTTATAGCCGACGTCGAAGCGGATGGGGCCGATGGGGGTGTGGTAGCGGGCGCCGACTCCGAGGGTGTGGGTGAAGTCGTTGAAGTCGCACTGACCGGTGGGATTGGTGCTGGAGGAGCGGGTGACCTGCTGCTGTTGCGCGACGGTGAGATAGGGCAGCGAAGTGCAGGTATAGCTGTGGGGCTGCTTGATGCGAATGGCGCTGGGCCAGATGTCGGATGAGTTGTTGAAGACGTTGCCCATGTCGTGAAAGAGGACGAAGCCGAGAGAGCGACCGAACCAGGGGAGTTGGGGATTGGGAAAGCGCAGCTCGGTCTGATTGATAAAGACGCCGGCGCCGCCGATGGGGAAGCCGGTGAGGGAGTCGCGCGGGCCGGCGGAGTTGAGGGGGAAGCCGCGCAGGGATTCGGGACCGCCGGCATAGAGGCGCTCGGGAAGGGGGATGGCTTCATATTTGTTCTGGCCGAAGACGCGCTCCATGCCGAAGCGGGTGTTGCGGGCGAGGACGTAGCGTTTCTCGCGGCCGAGGCCGTAGTAGCTGGCATTGGACCAGTCGAAGTGGACATAGTTGGCTTCGGACGAGAAGAAGACGTTGTCGGTGGCGAAGATCTGGACGCTGTTGTACATGCCGGACTGGGCATCGAGGGGTTCGGGGCGGCGGGTGTCGTGGATCCAGGTGAGTTCGGGGCCGCCGACGCGGACGGGCTCCGAGAGCAGAGGGATGAGGTTGGGGGAGACCTGGATGGTGTTGGGGTCGACCTTCACACGGCGGTAGGAGAGCTGATAGATCAGCGTGTCCTTGAGGTTGGGGTGTTCGGTCATGCGGAGGTCGCCTTCGGAGGTGGAGGAGGCGAAGGTGATGACGTTCTGGGCGTTGATGTAGCCGCCGCCGATGGAGAAGTCGAAGGTGGGGTGACCGAAGAAGCGTGGCGCGACGTAGTTGATGGTGAAGAGCTGTTCGAGGCTGCCGTACTGGCCTTTGAAGTTGATGGACTGGTTGCGGCCGAAGAGGTTGATGCGGGAGACATCGAGTTCGGCAAGGGCGCTGACGCCGACTTTACCGTTGGGGCTGCAGGAATAGGTGGTGGGGTTGATGCCGAGGGCGATGAGGCTGACGGGGTTGGGGCAGTTGGTGCTGGGAGTGCCGGTCTGGGCCTGGAAACCGCCGCCGTAGGTCACATCCCAGCGGCGCGCCTCGTCGAACTGGAGGAGGACGTTTTTGCGCGGTTCTTCGCCGCCGGGATTTTCGACCGCGGTGTTGACCTGGTTGAAGAGGGTGAGGTTATAGAGGTCGCGCTGGCTCTGGAGGAGCTTCGACTGATCGAGGGGATCGCCGGGTTTGACGAGGATATCGGGTTCGATGGTGCTGTGGCGGGTGTATTTGAGGCCGCTGATGAGCACCTTGCGGATGAAGATCTGGCTGCCGGGGATGACGTGCATGGTGACGTCGATGAGGCTCTTGTCCTTCGATGAAGGATCTTGCTGCAGGGAGAGCGAGGCGTGATCGTAGCCATGGTCGAGGAACCAGGCCATGACGGAATCGCGATCCTGGGCGAGATTGGTGCCGGAGTAGGGCTGTCCTGGCTGGAGGCTGAGCCGGGGCCTGATGGCAGCGAGCTGGGGGGGAGTGACGCCGTCGATGTTATAGGCGCCGACGCGCTGCTGGGGTCCTTCGACGATGTTGTAAGTGACGATGAGGCTCTTCTCGTTTTTCTTTGAATGCTTCGGATCTTCGTGCACGTCGGGAGTGACTTTGACGTCGCTGAACCCGTTGCTCTGGTAGAGGGCGGTGATAGCGTCGACGTCGGCTTCCTGCAGGGCCTGGCTGTAGATGCCGTGGGGGACGAAGAGGGTGGCAGGCTGAACGCTGACGCGCTCCATGAGGAGCCATGCGCCGAAGTAGCCGTTGCCCTTGATGTTGACGGCCTCGACGCGATTGCGGGGGCCGAGGTTGACGTTGTAATCGATGTGGGTGACACCGTTTTGTGCGTCGGTGGTAAAGGTGACTTTGGCGTTGAAGTATCCCTGGCGCTGGAAGTAATCGCGAATGCGTTTGCTGCCTTCGTTGAGCAGGTCCTCATCGAGGGTGCCCTCGGAGTAGACGGGGACGAGGTTTTTGATTTTGCCTTTGCTGAGGTTTGCGCCCTCGACAATGATTTTGACGACCGGGCCGCGGTCGGCCTGGAAGTTGTAGTCGAGGTAGTTTTTGGGCGGCTGATAGTGGCTGGAGGCGAGGCTGACGTTGGCTTCGAGGCGCTGCTGTTTCTGGTATTGCTTTCGGAGGTTGGTGAGGGCGCGGCTGACGGTATCGAGGTTGACCTTCGATCCCTGCTTCAGTTTGGCTTTCTTGCGGAAGGAGGGGAGGGTCATGCCGCTGTCGCCCTGCACGGAAACCGCGCCGACGCGGGCCTGTTTGCCGGTGGTGACGTTGAACTGCACGTCGATTTCGGAGTTTTTGCTGTCGACGGCGGTGTGGTGAACGATGGAAGCCTGGTAGTAGCCGTTCTGCTGCAGGGTTCTCTGGAGGAGGTTCTCGGCCCGAACGAGCCTTTGCTCGGAGTAAGGAGTGCCGGGGTTGAGGCGGGTGGAGTAATTGAGCTGGTTATTGAGGTGGGTATTTTTGACGCCGCGGACGAGGATGCGGCCGAGAAAGAGGGTGGGCTTGCCTTTGAAGGTGAGCACGACGCCCGGACCCTGGCGCTGGCCGTCGACAGCGATGTTCTGGTAGAGGCCGGTGGCGTAGAGGCGGCGCAGGCTGGCGCGGACTTTTTCGGGATCGAGGGGAGCGAGGGGCTGCTGCTCGAGCTGGCTGGGCAGGGGGTCGAGGATGGAGGCCGGGACGCCGTCAAAACTGATGGCCTGGACCTGAAGGCCGGCCCAGGATCCCGAGGTCGGGCGAGGTGGGGACGGGCTGGACCTTAACCGCGGTATTTTCTTTGGTGTTGTTGTAGGAAGGCAGGACGCTGCCGGGCGGAACGGGAGGCGTCTTCTTGCGCTGTTCCTCGGGCGATGCGGGCGTGGGGGGCTGGTTGGGATTGATGGGCTGCTGCGCGCGCAGAGGGGCGGCAGCCGCAATCAGCGACAAGGCAAGGCAGCACCACAGACGCGCGGGCCTGAGGAGGGGGCGCGCCTGCGGCATCGCCGTCCGGTTCCATGGCCCATGTTCGCGCAAAGCAGGAAAGAATCTAGAACCCAAACCGCCCCTCGTTCCGCATGGGGAAAGGATAAGCGCGGCAAAACCCGCTGTCCCGTCATAACACCGCGTCGCCAGGCGAGTTTTTCCAGGTGCGGCCAGCTCGACGGCTTCCGGGTTTCGCTCTCGAAAACTGAGATGCCAACTCGGCAGCAGCGTGGCCCGCGCGCGGTGCAGGCAGGCGCTGCGGTGAAGTTTCTATACTACTGAGGAGATGGCAGCGCCGTCACAAAGCGTGCGGGAACGCTATTCGCGCCAGGTGCTCTTCGGCGGGATCGGGCCGGAGGGGCAGGAGCGGATCGAGCGGGGGCACGTGGCCGTGGTGGGCGTGGGCGCGACGGGAGCGGCGGCGGCGAGCCTGCTGGCGCGTGCCGGGGTGGGGATGCTGACGCTGATCGACCGGGATTTTGTGGAGGAGAGCAATCTGCAGCGCCAGGTGCTGTTCGACGAGGCCGACGCGCGGGAGGCGCTGGCCAAGGCGGAGGCGGCGCGGCGGAAGATTGCGGGGTTCAACAGCGAGATTCGGGTTCGGGCGGAGGTTGCCGACCTGGCGCCGGGGAATATCCATGAACTGCTGGGCGGGGCGGATATTGTTCTGGATGCCACGGACAACTTCGAGACACGGTATCTGCTGAACGACTACGCGGTGGAGCAGGGGAAGCCGTGGATTTATGCGGCGGCGGTGGGGTCGTATGCGGTGACGATGAATATTGTGCCGGGGGAGACGGCGTGTCTGGCGTGCATATTTGCGGAGCCGCCGGGAGGGACGGTGGAGACGTGCGACACGGCGGGAATTCTGAACAGCGCGGTGAATCTGGCGGCGTCGATTGAAGTGACCGAGGCGCTGAAGTGGATGGTGGGGGCGCGGGAGAAGATGCGGAGGACGCTGCTTTCCTGCGATGTGTGGAGCAACGAATGGAGCGAGGTGGCGGCGGGGAGTCCGCGGGGGGATTGCGCGGTGTGCGGGGAGCGGGACTTCGCGCACTTGCGGGGCGAGGGGCGGCCGCATATTACGCTGTGCGGGCGGAACTCGGTGCAGATCCACGAGCGATCGCGGCCGGTGGATCTGGGGGAGATGGAGGCAGCGGCTGCGTCCGCATGGGACGGTGGTGCGGAACGATTTGCTGCTGCGGTTTCAGCGGGGGGAGCATACGCTGACGCTGTTTGCGGATGGGCGGGCGATTATTCAGGGGACGACGGATGTGGGCGTGGCGCGGAGTTTGTATGCCCGGTTTGTGGGGTGCGTAGGGGGTTATGGACTTGTGGACCACATTTAAGCGGCTGCTTGCTTATCTGTTTCCGAGTTCTCGGATGTACTGAAGGGAGGAGTCGTGAGGTTATGTCGGGCCCAGACTTTCGTCGCACTAGTATCCGTCTTGCGCATACTCGGTGAATTGCGAGCCTATGGAGCCGTGACCTTTATCCGCGCATTCTGGTATTTCGATCGGCGACGCCATGGCTTGGCCGATGGGCTTCGAAGTCGCCGGCCTGCCGTGGAGCAGGTTTAATGTTTCCGGCAAATCCAAACAAGCCGATTGGTGGCTACAGCCTTCCGGCAAGATCGCAACGAGCATGGCCTGCAGCGGATATTCGATAGCCATGCAATGGATGTATTCATTGATGCTCGTGCAAAGGCTCATTGGTCCACTGGGATGTTGTTTTCGTCTGCAGCACTGAGTCGGATTACAGCAAGTTCATCGTGCATTTGAGTCCAGGCATCCGTTAAACTTTATGCGTTTGAGCCTACTCAAGAAACTAACGCGAGAGCGAGTATGTCGTCGGAATGCCGATGAGCGCAGAGACACTTGCGCTTGGAACGACGTATGCCGGGTATGAATTTCAGCAACAACATGTCGTCTCCCGGCACAACTTGATGTCGTGTCAGGACAGCGAGGCGCAACATGGGCAGATCATCTGCCTCCGCTGATCAGAAGGTTCCGTGGGTGAACCGTAATCGTCGCGAGCAGACCATCGGACGTGCTCAAAATTGATATTGAAGGTTGCGGAAGTACTAGCACGTGAGTTCGGGCGCGCATGCATCTTCTTCAGTCAGCGACCGGCCAACTATTGTGTGCGAATTGGCTGACCACCACCATAGCAGGCACGGTGGCAGCTGACGTGCTAAAGATTCTGTGGATTCCACGACTGATCGCAGATCGTGGATCTATGCAGTTCGGCGCCGACATTCTAATCATCGGCGGAAGCATTATGGCCACCGACGTGCCGTCAGATTCGCGCATGAATATTCGTTGAAGTACCTCGCGGCTTCAGTTCACGACGAAGATCTCATGGTTCCCACTGATGGACCCCGAGTGGGTCACGAACTGCAAAGTGACGAGCTAGCCAACCGATCATCATTCTGGAAACAACAGTATGCTTGCGATGTCTCGAGAACCTGCATGCGCAATCTCCTTGACAGCGGGATGGCTTGCTATACTCACCCGCAGGCTGACAGCGATGGGATTGTATTTCACGATTCGGGAGAAGCTGCGGTTTAATCCTGTCGTTAACGTCTCAATTTATCTGGGGCAGAGTCTGTACCGTTCGCATTTCGGCCGACTGGTGGGGGATGTCCGGCGCGCGACGGCGCAAGCCGAACAAAGCTGAAGGCGTGGCGATTCTGCCTTCGCTTTCGTGACGAAGCGCGATACCTCTCTGAATGGCTGGAGTACCATCACGCGGCGGGAGTGAGCCATTTTTTTCTTTACAACAACTTCAGCGTCGACAATTATGCCTCTGTACTGCAGCCCGTGGATCGATTCTGGGATTGCGACGGTGATCGACTGGCCGAAGATACCTGCATCGCCGGCGGCGGAAGAAGATTGTATCCGCCGCGCCCTTGGACGATTTCGCTGGGTCGGTTTTATGGACGCGGATGAGTTTCTGGTGATTCGCGAACGGGCGCACCATTGGCGGAATTTCTGGATAGATTTCCGGATGCGCCAGGGTGTTGGCCTGCAATGGCGGATGTTCGGATCGTCGATGCAGCGGACGAGGCCAGCTGAGCCGGTGATCCTTGCTTACCAGAAGCGTGCAGCAAGACCCAGCGTACACATCAAGACGTTCGTACGCCCGGAACGTGCGGCGCAATGCCGCAATGCACACTCCTGGTTTTACTATCCGCTGAGTGCGGCGGTCGGAGAACAAGGGAAGCCGTTGTATGGCAGCATCAATCTGCGGCCGACTGCGGAGATCGCGTGGATCAATCACTATTACTGCAAGAGCGAAGAGGATTATCTGGAGAAGGCAGCGCGCCGACAAACGCAGGATCTGCGTGGGAATCCGATTCCCTACCCGCCGTCCTGAACGGCTGGAAGCCGAGTTACTCAAGAACAATGACGTCTTCGACTCGTGCGCCGTGGACTACTATCGGGCGCGCTGCGAGACGCTGGGGAGAATTCCCGTCTTGCTGGAGACGGCGCCAAGGCCCTCCGGCGGGTGATGTTAAGCACTGCGGATGGGTACAGCAGATTAGAAACCGAAACGCCCCGGGCCTATCCCCGGGGCGTTCCCATTTGCGGCGAAGCCGCGCCTGCCTCCATGGCAAATTGTCAGAACTGGTTCCAGAGGAACTGGTTGTAGACCTCGTGGTGGAACTGGACTTCCTGGGGTTTGACGAAGGTGCCGAGCAGGCGCGGGCAGCGGTCGGCTGAGGCCTGCTTGAGGTCGGCGTAGCGGCCTTTGACGTCTTCGCCCAGCAGCTTCGTGGTCCAGGTGGCGTTGCGGAAATCTTCCATGCGCCGTGTAGATGTTGTCGGGCAGATAGCGCTCGGCCTGACGGAGATTGGCGATCTTCGAGGTATCGCCTTCGATACCGGATCGGAAGACGGAGAGCATGACGAGGTAGGGGTTCGAATCGGGCGCGACGGAGCGGACCTCGACGCGCATGGAGCGTTCGTTGCCGATGGGGATGCGGATCATGGAGCCGCGATCGACGGCGGACGCCTTGATCTGGTTGGGCGCTTCGAAGTGCGGGTCGAGACGGCGAAAGGCGTTGACGCTGGAATTCAGGAGCAGGCAGATGTCGTTGCCGTGGGTGAGGATGCGATCGAGGAATTCCCAGCCTGCTTTCGAGAGCTTCTCCTCGCCCTTCGGATCCCAGAAGAGGTTCTTGCCGTCTTTGCTGATGGAGACGTTGGTGTGCATGCCGCTGCCGTTGACGCCGACGACCGGCTTGGGCAGGAACGAGGCAGTCATGCCGAGCCGGGTGGCAACCTGGCGACAGACGAGCTTATAGATCTGAATCTGGTCGGCGGCGGCGACGACTTCGCCGTATCCATAATTGATTTCGAACTGCGAGGGCGCGACTTCGGGGTGATCCTTCTCGTTTTCGAAGCCCATGGCGCGCTGGACTTCGGCCACGGTATCGATGAAGCTGCGCAGCGGATCGCCGGGCAGCGAGTGGTAGTAGCCGCCGGTGTTGACGTAGTCGAAGCTGCCGGTGGTGGGGAAGTTGCGCTCGGCATTGAGGCCGGCGAAGAGGAAGCCTTCGATTTCGTTGGCGGCATTGAGGGTGTAGCCGTGCTTGTCGAACTGTTCGTTGGCGAAGGTCTTGAGCAGGCCGCGGGTGTCGCCGGCGTAGGGCGTGCCGCCCTTGTCGATGACGTCGCCGAAGACGAGGACTTTGCCGGCGCCGAAGATATCGGCGGGGGCGAAGAAGAACGAGCCCCAGTCGATGCCGAGGCGGAGGTCGCTCTCGCGCTGCGCGGTGAAACCGCGGATGGAGGAGCCGTCGAAGGTGAGGTTGTCGTAGCTCTTAAGCAGGAATTTCTTGTCGTAGTCCAGCATGTGGAGGCGGCCTTCGAGATCGCTGAAGAGCACGGTGACCGCCTTGATGCCTTTCTGGTCGGTCAGATATTTCAGGCGCTCTTCCTGAATCTTGTCGAGGGCAGACGCGCTTCCTGCGCTGGTCTTTGGCTTTGAGATTGAGCTCTTCGAGCTCTTCATACGAGAGCGCCAGGAAATTCCGGATATTCCGTCGACATGCTTCTCCTCTGCAATGCGATTGGAATGGGTGTTGCTGCCGGGCGAGCGGCCAGACCGAGGCACAGCGGCGATCCGGGCCCCGAAGGGCGGGATTGTGCAGTGCGGACAACTGGGTTGAGCAGTTCGCTCTCAGGGTATCGCGCACAGCGGGAGGAAGTCTTCACAGAAAGCTGGAGATGACTGTGGATAAAAGGGACGGGAGCTGGTAGCCGGAGCAGGGAGTAGGGAGTAGGAAGCAGGGAGAACGAAGGTAATCTGAAGGGGCATGGCGACGGCGTATCAGGCAGAGGCTATTGTACTGAGAAGTGGCCGGTGCATGAGGCCGACGAGATCGTGTCGCTGTTCACGCGCAGTTATGGGCGGATTCGGGGAGTAGCGAAGGCGGCGGCGAAGTCGCGGCGGAGGTTCGGCGGGGCGCTGGAGCCGATGACGTTTGTGACGGCGAGTTATGTCGAGAAGCCGAAGCAGGAACTGGTGCGGCTGGATGCGTGCGAGGTGATCGCGTCGCCGTTGTCCGACCCGGTGAACTACGCGCGGGCGGCGGCGCTGGCGTTCTATGCAGAGGTGCTGGAAGAGGCGATGCCGGATCACGATCCGCATGAGGCGGCCTTTCGGCTGACGCTGGCGGTGCTGGATCACACGCACGGCGACCGGATCTGGATGCCGGTGACGTATTTCGCGTTGTGGATCACGCGGTTGCTGGGGTGGATGCCTTCGCTGACGCACTGCACGGTATGCGGGCAGGCTTTTGGCGCGGGGCCGGCGTGGTTTCGAGGCGCAGTGGGATGGGCTGGTGTGCAGCCGGGACAGGAAGGCCTCGAGCCGGATTCTGGCGGCGGAGTCGCTGGCGCTGGCGCGGCGGATTTTTCATTCGCCGATTGCGGGCCTGGCGGCGAGGAGTGGCCTGCGGGACGGGCGGGCGGATCTGCGGCGGTTTGCGGTGCAGGCGCTGGAGCGGCACCTGGAGCGGCGGCTGCATGCGGTAGTGGCGCTGGGGAAGCTGGGGAGCCAATTAGTGGTGGGAGGGACCTGGCGGCTTCGAGTCCCCATTGCACGCTGAGCATCTACACTGGAGGCCCGCGAAATCTCCCTGTCGAGGATGGCTCCGTGAAAATTGCCAACAGCGTTATCGATCTGATCGGCAACACTCCGCTGGTGCAGCTGAACCGTGTGACGGCGGGCGCGCAGGCGCGGGTGGTTGCGAAGCTGGAAGGGTCGAACCCGGCGAACAGCGTGAAGGACCGGATCGGCTTGCGATGATCGAAGCGGCGGAGCGCGAGGGCAAATCCACCCGACCAAAACGGTGCTGGTCGAGCCGACGAGCGGCAACACGGGGATTGGGCTGGCGTTTGTGGCGGCGGTGAAGGGATACAAACTGATCCTGACCATGCCGGAGACGATGAGTCATGGAGCGGCGAGTGCTGCTGCTGGCCTTTGGCGCGCAGCTGGTCCTGACGCCGGGGCCGAATGGGATGAACGGAGCCATCGCGAAGGCGAAGCAGATTCTCGAGGCAGACGCCGGATGGCTACATGCTGCAGCAATTCGAAAATCCTGCGAACCCGAAGATCCATTTCGAAACGACGGGGCCGGAGATCTGGAACGACACCGACGGGCAGGTGGATATTTTCGTCGCGGGCGTAGGCACGGGCGGGACGCTGACCGGAGTGGGCGAGTACATCAAGCCGAGGAAGCCGTCGTTCCGGATCGTGGCGGTGGAACCGGCGGATAGCGCGGTGCTTTCGGGCGGGAAACCGGGGCCGCACAAGATTCAGGGCATCGGGGCAGGGTTTGTGCCGCAGATCCTGGATACGAAGCTGATCGATGAGGTCGTTCAGGTTTCGAATGACGAAGCGATTGCTATGGCGCGGCGGCTGCCGCTGGAGGAAGGCCTGCTGGTGGGCATCTCGTCGGGAGCGGCGGTGCATGCGGCGCTGCAAGTCGCTCGGCGGGAAGAGAACGCGGGCAAGCTGATCGTGGTGGTACTGCCGAGCTTCGGAGAGCGGTATATTTCGTCGGTCCTGTTTGAGAGTCTGCGGAATGAGGCCCTGGGGCTGAAGGCGTAGGGTATTGAAGCACCGTAAGGAGCTTTCTCAAACCACCTACCTGTATGGATTCTCAGCACCGACTGTGGGAGCATCGAGCCATTCACGCTCGTGCTGCGTAGGTGGTTGTGAGTAATCCGACGCGGCCAGAAGGTCTGCAAGAGTGTAGCGTGGTGGGAGCTTTGGCGCGATTGGGCTGGTCGCCTCGGCCTGCGACTCACTTTCCATGCTGTGCTTGATGGTGCTCATTTCTCTGTGCGCTTCGCCACCTGACTCTACCACCTTCAACCTAACCCCTATAGGCTGTTCTCACCATGTTCGCGCAAATCCGCGAAGACATCGTCGTCGGTTCTGGAGCGTGACCCCGCGGCCAATTCGCGGCTGATGGTGGTGCTGTGCTATCCGGGGCTCCACGCGGTATGGATGCAGCGGATCACCTCGCACCTGTGGCGGGCCAACCTGCGACTGATCGCGCGGTTCCTGTCCCAGGTGGCCGATTGCTGACCGGCATCGAGATTCATCCGGGCGCGACGGTGGGGCGGCGGGTGTTCATCGATCATGGGTCGGGCGTGGTGATCGGCGAAACAGCCATCGTCGGGGACGATGTGACTCTCTACCAGGGCGTGACGCTGGGGGGCACGGGGCACGAGCGCGGAAAGCGGCATCCGACGCTGCGCGACGGCGTGTTCGTCGGCAGCAATGCGCAGATCCTGGGCAACATCTGCATTGGGGAGAACTCGCGGGTGGGGGCGGGGTCGGTGGTGCTGCGCGATGTGCCGCCGAACTCGACGGTGGTGGGGGTGCCGGCGCACATCGTGTATCAGAACGGAGAGCGGGTGCTGATCACCGATCCGAATCAGGTGAAGGATCCGCTGTCGGGGGTGATTGTGGCGCTGGCGGAAGAGGTGAAGAAGCTGCGGCTGCGGGTGGATGTGCTCGATGGGCAGCTGGAGCTGGCGACGCGCGATCTGGAGGAAGTGCGGGCGTTCAGCGCGGAGGATGAGGAGCGGGAGCAGTATCGGAGCGAGCAGGCTGCGGTCGGGATTTGTGAGTATGGGCGAAGGAATCTGAAAGGCAGGGAATAGGAAATAGGGAGTAGGGAGAAGGTGGAAGGAGTAAAGGTCAGTGCCCGGGTACGGGTTGCGTGCCCGCGATGGGATGGGCGCGGAGAGCTTCGACGACCATGACACGGATGTTGTCGTAGTCGGGTTTGCCGGAGAACGATGCGGTAGTCGATGGTATTGCCGTCTTCGCCGTGGCCGTTGATCTGAAACTGGCGGTCGCCTGAGGCGGCTTCGGAGGGGTGCGCCTCCGACCAGGACTTCTGATCGAAGTCGTCGCTCTGGACGTCGATTTCGCCAGATGCGCTTGCCGTCGGGCTGGCGGACGAGGAAGCGATACTAGGTGTGGAAGCGTCCGACCGGCTCGAAGTACTCGATGGCGTCGACGCGATCGGCGCCGATGGGAAACATCTCGATCAGGAAGCCGGTAGCGAGGCGGGCATCGGAGGCACCGGTCTGGTGGAGTTCGCGGAGCAGGGCCGCGTTCCTTGTCGCGCTGCTGCATCATTCCCGCGGCGGCATAGGCGGCGACCAGGGTGGTGTGGATCTTCCAGTTCTGCGGATCGAGTTTTTCGGCCTTTTCGGCGTATTGCACGGCGAGGGGGCCCTGGTAGAGTTCCACGGCGGACGTGGAGGCGAGGAGATTGGCCGTGACATTATCGGGGTCCGAGGCGAGGAGCGCGCTGGAAGTCCGCGAGGGCTTCGCGGGGCTGATTCTCGCGGAGCGCGGACATGCCCTGGGCGAGCGTGGGGCCATCGCCGCCGAGCAGGCCGACCGCGGCTGGAGTCGCATCCGGTCTGAGCCGGGGCCAGGGCAAACGGCCGCAAGGCAGCCAGCAGAAGCGCGGAACCGATTCCGCAGGGAGCGCTTCGTCGACATCATCGGAATTCCTGATGGGGAGATCTGGAATCACTGTATCGTCTGGCGAACGGAGTGGGGAGGCGATTCCGGAACTCGGGGCCACATTCGGCGGCCCTTTTCAGGTATGCTGAGTCCACCAGATTCCCACCCCCAGTTCATTCTGCAAGGAGTTCTGATCATGGCTCTTCTGGTGATTGTCAGCTTCGCTGTGATCTTTTTGAGCGGCATCGTATGGGCGACAAGCCGCCGAACCGATGAGCCTCATCACTAAAGGCGTTGATGGGCTGAAAAAGTGGCAGCCACGAAGTGCGTCGGTCCGGATATGATTTTTCATATCCCATGACAGCTTTACGGAGAATCCAGACAAATATTTCTCCCTTTTGGGATCCGTCGCGCCCCGTATATCCCGTTCCTATGTGATGATGGTTCAAGGACATCCGGAAATCTGGAGCGATGCACCGATCCAGGGACTCCAGTGGCACCCAACTTGCACATCTGTGAGCCTACCGGCTGTCGGAGCCCTCACATTTTTGCAATGGGAACCAGGCAATCCTTAGTCAGGGCTTCCCCAGAGGTGTTCGTTTTTCCGGGGCACTGCACCTCACTCATGCAGCGGACGTTTCAAACCCGCATCGTAGCCGTGCTGCTGGCGCTCTTCACGGGCGCGGCGGTGATATTCGCGGGTTTCAACCTGGTGCAGGAGAGCAAGTACCAGTCGCCGACGGACGGTGTCTGGTGGGTGGAAGGGCCGCACGGGCTCCAGGCGCAGCGCGTCCCGAATAACAGCCCAGGAGAGCGGGCGGGCGTCAAGCCGGGCGATCTGCTGCTGGCGGCGAATAATCATCCGGTCCATGTAGCGGCCGATGTGAGCCGGGAGATTGGGCGTACAGGCGCTTACAACACCATCCACTACACGCTGGAGCGGCGGGGATTCCGGCTGCCGAATGTGCCGGTCATCCTCGACCTGCAGGACCGCAGCATCCATCAGGGCTTCCGGTTCATCGCGCTGGTGTATCTGGGCATTGGTCTGTATGTGCTGCTGCGACGCTGGACGGCGCCGAACTCGACGCACTTCTATATCTTCTGTCTGGTGTCGTTCGTGCTGTACGCGTTCTGGTACACGGGGAAGTTCAACGAGTTTCGACTGGATTGTGTACTGGAGCAAGCATCGGCGCGGCGGCGCTGCAGCCGGCGCTGTTCCTGCATTTTTCGCTGGCATTCGCAGGCGGGGAGCGGCGGCGGGGGCGGGGCTGGCTGTACTCGCTGGCGTACATCTGCCGGGGCGGCGGTGGTGGGTCTGCAGATCCTGGCGCAGACGCTATGGTCGGCGACGGAGATTCTGCAGCACCGGCTGGACCAGGTTTCGGTGTGGCTACGTGGCGCTGTTCTACGTGGCGGCGGCGAGCGTGTTTTCTACGTGCACTACCGGCGGGCGAAAGCTCCGCTGGAGCGGCAGCAGCTGAAGTGGCTGACGCGGGGCACGCTGCTGGCGGTGGCGCCGTTCACGCTGCTGTCGGCGATTCCGTACATGGCGGACGTGGCGATGCCGGACATGCTGACGCGGGTTGCGCGGCATCTGCCTGGTGTTTCTGCCGCTGACCTTCAGCTGGGCCATTGTGCGCTACCGCATGATGGACGTGGACCTGATCTTCAAGCGGGGCGTGACGTATACGCTGGCGACGGCGGCGATTGTGGGGGTGTATTTCGCGCTGCTGGCGATCGCGGCGGCGGTGGCGCAGCACGCGGCTGAGCCGATTCGGGACGTGGGGACTGTTCACGGCGATCATCGTGGCGGCGCTGCTGTTCGATCCGCTGAAGCGGGTGATCCAGCTGCGGGTGGACCGGCTGTTCGATCGGCAGAGCTACGACTACCGCTAGACGCTGATCAGCTTTGGGCGAGGGCTGAGCTCGTTTACGGATCTGCGAGGCGCTGCTGCACTCGATTGTGGATCGGCTGCCGCGGACGCTGCTGGTGGATCGGGTGGCGGTTTTTCTGGCACGGAGGCGCCGGGGCGAGTATCGCCTGGCGGCGCAGCATGGGCTTGCCGGAGAGCGTGAGCGGCGGCTGTACCTCGATCTGGGCTTTCTGAACTTCGACGATGCCGAACGCGGGCGACGCATCTGTTCCTGGAGAATCCGCAGCTGGCGCTGCATCTGCGCCGTGCGGAACAGCGCACGACGCGCGCTGCTGGACATGAATTATTACCTGCCGTGCCGGGTGGGAGTCCGGGGACGCGGGAGTGGCAGGTGCAGGACCGCACGATTGCGGTGATCGGCCTGGGACGGCGGGCGGGCGGCGATTTTCTGTCGAGCGAGGACATGGAGCTGCTGGAGTCGCTGGCGGGATACATCGGGATTGCGCTGCAGAACGCGCGGCTGTATGCCAGCCTGGAAGAAAAGATTATCGAGTTCGAGCGGCTGAAGGAGTTCAACGAGAACATCGTCGAGTCGATCAACGTGGGCATTCTGCGCGCTCGATCCGGAAGAGAAGATCGAGAGCTGGAATGCGCAGATGGAAGTGATGTTCGCGATGCCGCGCAACGAGGCGCTGCGTCAGCCGCTGGAGGCGGTGTTCCCGGCGGAGTTGGTGGAGGAATTCCGGCGGGTGAAGGATCAGCCGGGGGTGCACAACCTTTACAAGTTCCGGCTGGAGACGCGCGCGGAGGAGACGCGGATTGCGAACATCGCGATTGCGCCGCTGCTGTCGCGCGATTTCCGCACGGTGGGGCGGATTATCCTGGTCGACGACATCACGGACCAGACGGAGATGGAAGGGCAGCTGGCGCAGGCGGAGAAGCTGTCGTCGATTGGACTGCTGGCGGCGGGAGTGGCGCACGAGGTGAATACGCCGCTGGCGGTGATCTCCTCGTATGCGCAGATGCTGGCCGCGGCAGGTGAAGGGCGATGCCAAGCTGGGACCGCTGCTGGAGAAGATCACGCAGCAGACGTTCCGGGCATCGGAGATCGTGAACGGGCTGCTGAATTTCTCGCGCACGAGCGGCGCGGAGTATCGCGAGACGGACGTGAACGCGATTATTCGCGAGACGCTGACGCTGCTGGAGCACCAGTTCAAGACGGCGCAGATCAGGGTGGAGACGGAGCTGATGCCGGATCTGCCGCCGATTATGGGGAACGCGGGAAAGCTGCAGCAGGTGTTTCTGAACCTGTTCCTGAATGCGAAGGATGCGATGGCGAGCCGGGCGGAAGAGAACGGCGAGCAGCGGACGCTGCGGGTAGCGACGGAGGTGAACGGGCACGTGAGCATATCGATTGCGGACTCCGGGTCGGGCATCGCGCCGGAGCATCTGCGGCGCATCTACGATCCGTTCTTCACCACCAAGACGGCGCGGAGGGATGGACAGCCGCGAGGGACGGGGCTGGGTCTGGCGGTGAGCTACGGCATCATTCAGGAGCACTCGGGCAAGATCCACGTGGAGAGTCAGTTGGGATCAGGAACGACGTTTTATCTTGAGTTTCCGATGTTGAGGAAACCCGCGCATGTCTGAAGGCACGATCGCGGCTCCGGCCGGTCCCCAGGTTACAGGTACGGATTCCCTCCCGCGCATCCTGATCATCGACGACGAGGCGGCGATTCGCGAATCGCTGGAGACCCTGCTGTCGCTGGAGGGGTATCGCGGTGGAGAGCGCGGAGAACGGCGAGCTGGGTCTGGATCGCATCGCGGAGCAGCCGTTCGATCTGGTGCTGCTGGATCTGGCGCTGCCGGGGCGAGAGCGGGATCGAGATCCTGCCGCTCGATTCTCGAGCGCGAGGCCGGAGCTGCCGGTGATCATGATTACGGCGTACGGCACGGTGGACAACGTCGTGGATGCGATTCGCGGCGGGCGCGCAGAACTTCGTGCAGAAGCCGTGGGACAACGAGAAGCTGCTGGCGGATATTCGCGCGGCGATTGGCGCGCTATCGCGCGGAAGAAGAGAACGTGCAGCTGAAGCGCGCGCTGAAGCAGCGCTACAACTTCGAGAACATCGTGGGCAAGAGCGAGCGATGCTGCGCATCTTCGACCTGGTGGCGCAGGTGGCGCCGAGCCGTTCGACGGTGCTGATCCAGGGCGAGAGCGGGACGGGCAAGGAACTGATCGCGAAGGCGCTGCATGCGAACTCGCCGCGCAGGGACAAGCCGTTTGTGCCGGTGAACACGGGCGCGGTGCCGACCGGATCTGCTGGAGTCGACGCTGTTCGGGCACGTGAAGGGCGCGTTCACTTCGGCGGTTGCGGCGAAGAAGGGTCTGTTCGAGGTGGCGAACGGCGGCACGCTGTTCCTGGACGAGATTGGCACGATGGGCATGGACATGCAGGCGAAGATCCTGCGGGTGCTGCAGGACCGGCGCTTCATGCATCTGGGCGGGGCGCAGGAGATTCAGGTGGACGTGCGGATCATCGCGGCGACGAACGTGGATCTGCGCCAGGCGGTGCGGGAAGGCAGGTTCCGCGAGGACCTTTTCTATCGGCTGAACGTGATCTGCGTCGAGCTGCCGCCGCTGCGCGTCGCGGCGCGAGGATATTCCGGCTGCTGGCGGCGCACTTCCTGAAGTTCTACTGCGGAGGAGAATGGCCTCCGCTGCCGCGCGCTCACGCCGGAGGCGATGCGGTCGCTGGTGGATTACGACTGGCCGGGCAACGTGCGCGAACTGGAGAACGCGATGGAGCGCGGCGTGGTGCTGTCGTCGGGCGGAACGATCGGCGTGGATCTGCTGCCGGGACACTCACGGGGTCGAGCTACTCGTCGAGCCTGCTGGAGCACAGTCCGGATGCGTCGCTGTTCGACATCATGGAGGACATCGAGCGGCGGATCATTGTGGACAAGCTGGAGCGCTGCAACTGGAACCAGACGGAGGCGGCGGAGCAGTTCCGGATTCCGCTGTCGACGCTGAACCAGAAGATCAAGCGGCTGAACATCGAGATCCGGAAGAAGAGCAGGGATTAGGTGAATGCTTGCACATGATGCCTGCATTGCCTACAATCAGTGCATGCAGTACACCATCCGCAACATACCAAGCAACTTAGACGCCGCCCTCCGTCGGCGCGCCCAGGAGCAGGGCAAAAGTCTGAATGAAGTCGCCATCGAGGCTTTGGCCCGCGGTGCGGGCATCAGCGGCGAGCGCATTCGAAAGCGGGACCTCAGCTTCATGGTCGGCACCTGGCAGAACGATCCTGCGATTGATCAGGCGCTCGCCGACCAGGATCAGGTGGACGAGGAAATGTGGCGTTGAGGCTGGCTCTGGACACGAACAGCTACACCGACCTGTGCCGTGATGATCCAACGGCGCTGGAAACCGTCGAATCAGCCGACGAAATCTGGCTTCCGTTCATCGTGCTGGCTGAATTGCGGGCCGGATTCTCATTCGGCAGCAAGCCAGCGCAAAACGAAGCCATCCTCCAACGTTTCCTTCTCCAACCCAGGGTTAGAGTTGTATTCCCCGACGAACAAACCACCTACCACTACGCGAACCTCTATCAGCAACTGCGTCGCCAGGGAACGTTGATTCCTGCAAACGACATCTGGATTGCAGCTCTGGTGGTGCAGTACTCTTTGTCTCTTTACACCCGCGACACGCACTTCGACGTGCTGCCGCAAATCCCGCGCGTGTAGAGCGTCGCTCCGAAAACCTACTCGATCGAGAAGACGGCGTAGACGGTGGCTGACTCCTCGACCTGTTGGGGGAGGATGGCGAGCGGGGGTGGCGGGGGTGCTGGAGCCGACCTGGCGGTCATCATGCTGTACACCCTGGGCGCGGGTTGCTGGGGAGCCTGATTGCTGGCGTAGATGAGCGGCCCGAGCGAGACGCCGAGTCCCGAAGCCATTTGTGCGGCAATCGCGTGGGCGTCCACTAATGCTTTTTGCGCGGCCTGAGCTTGCAGCGACTTGTGGTCGCTTACATCCCAATCGATGTTGCCGCTCTGATTGGCTCCTGCTTGGACGGCGGTATGCAGAATTGCAGCGGCGTCCTTGGCGGCGGCGTGCACGGTCCAGCTTTGCGATAAGGTGAAGGCCTTCTGCGCGCGCTCCTCAGGAGTGGGCTGGGGAGTGTAGGGGAACTCCGTCTTGCCTAGATTTTGCGCGCGGCTCTCGATGGCTTTGTCCTGGACGCCGGATTTTTTGAGGGCGTCGAGGATGGCGTTGGAGAGCTGGGAGCCGCGGCTGTAGGCGGTGTCGGCATCGGGCGCGTAGGTTTCGAAGCCGATGCTGACGATGGCGGTATCGGCCTGGGCGGAGGCTTTGTCGCTGGCGGTGACGGCGATGGTGCGGTTGTTCTTGTCGACCTGAATGGTCTGCGCGGTTGCAGCGATTGCACACAGCAGAAGCGCGAGTGCCATTCGGGATGGATACCGTTGGATCATAACTACCCTCCGACCGGATTGTACCGGCAACGGGAGCGCGGGCTGCGCTGTGCTACGCTCAGATTTCGGAGCGGAAGGGCCCGGGTTCGGCATCCAATCGGCGTAACAGAAATCAGGATATGGCTCTCGAAACGATCGACGCAGCGGCGAAGCGGGGCGTCCTGGCGGTACAGGACTATGTGGTGCTGTCTGCGCGCGCGCTCGGCGATCTCTTCCGCCGGCCGTTTTACCGGTCGGACATTTTCATGCAGGCGGACATCATCGGGGTGGGTTCGCTGCCCATCGTGATTCTGACGGGCTTTTTTCTGGGCGGGGTGCTGGCGCTGCAGTCCGCGGCCACGCTGACGCAGTTCGGGGCGGCGGCGTTTACCGGGCAGCTGGTGAGCTTCTCGATGATCAAGGAGATCGGGCCGGTGGTGACGGCGCTGATGGTCTCGGGGCGCAACGCGTCGGGGATGGCGAGCGAACTGGGGTCGATGATCGTGACGGAGCAGATCGACGCGATGCGGGCGCTGGGGACCGATCCGCTGAAGAAGCTGGTGATGCCGCGCATCGTCGCGACGGTGGTGATGCTTTTCTTCCTCGTGATCATTTCCGACGCGGTCGGGATCGCGGGCGGCGGGTTCGTTTCGGTGATCATGCTGGGGCAGGACGCGTCGCAGTACTTTCACACGTCGTACCAGTCGCTGGAATTCGCCGATGTGCTGCAGGGGCTGGTGAAGCCTGTTTTCTTCGGTTTCATCATTGCGACGATCGGGTGCTATTACGGGATGAAGACGCGCGGGGGCACGCAGGGAGTGGGCCGCTCCACGACGCAGGCGGTGGTCTGGTCTTCGATTCTGATCATTGTCTGCGACTTCATGATCAGCCGATTCATGATCGGCATCTTCGGGCGGTAAAACCGGTGAGCGGAGATGCAGGCATGAATGGAGCCGGCAACGGGGTAACGCCGCAAGCAGCGGGGGGGGCGCCGGACGAACTGGCGGTCGTTTTTGAAGACGTCTCGATCGGGTTCGAGCGCAAGCCGGTGCTGGAAAACATTTCTTTTAAAGTGCGGCACGGGGAGATGCGGATCCTGCTCGGGCCCGCGGGGGTGGGAAAGAGCGTCCTGCTGAAGCTGGTAAACGGGCTGCTGCGGCCGGATTCGGGGCGGATTTTCGTATTCGGCAAAGAGATCACGGGGATGAAGGAAGAGGATCTCTTCGAGCTGCGGGGCTCGATCGGGACGGTTTTTCAGGAAGGGGCGCTGTTCGATTCGCTGGATGTGCGGGACAACGTGGGGTACCGGCTTATCGAAGAGCATCTGCCCGACGAGGAGATCACGGCGCGGGCGGAAGAGGCGCTGCGCTTCGTGGAGATGGAGCACACGCTGGACAAGTTTCCGTCGGAGTTGTCGGGGGGCATGCGGCGGCGGGTAGCGATAGCGCGCGCGATTGTGACGAATCCGAAGCTGATTCTGTATGACTCGCCGACGGGCGGCCTCGATCCGATTACGTCGACGACGATCATCGAGCTGGTGATGAAGCAGCGGGATGTGTCGCACACGAGCTCGCTGGTGGTGACGCATCGGATCCAGGACGCGTTTGTATTGGCGATGCACCGCTTCAACCGGACGACGAATCGGATGGAACTGCTGCCACCGCACCAGACCGATCCCAACACCAGCTTTTTACTGCTGCATCAGGGGCGGCTGGTATTCGACGGGACCACGAAGGAGATGGTGCACTCCGACGACGCATTTATTCGGGAGTACATCAGCTGATCCTGTAGGGAGTGGAGTGGGAGTAGGGAGTAGGGGTGGGAGTAGGGAGTAGGGGAGTAGGGAGTAGGGGCAAGGGATTTTCGCCCGGGATTTCTACTTCCTTCCACCTGCTTCCTTCCACCTACTTCCTTCCACCTTCTTCCTTCCACCTACTTCCTACTTCCTTCTTCCTTCTTCCTTCTTCCTTCTTCCTTCTTCCTACTTCCTACTTCCTACTTGCTACTTCCTTCCACCTATTGGCTACTCCCTGTTCCCTGCTTTTACGACGCTGCGTCGTGGTCGTAGAAGCGGAAGAAGAGGCCGGGTTTGGAGACGGGCTCGGCTTTGGCTGCCAGTGCGGTGAGTTGCTGCTCGTTGTAGGGGGTGAAGTCGCGGGCGATGGCGACGTTCTCCTCGAGCTGGGCGATGGAGTCGCAGCCAATGATGACGGTGCTGACCGGCTTCGAGAGCGTGTAGCCGATCGCTTCCTTCATGGTGAGGGTGCCGGGTGTGGTGGTGATGACCATGCCTTCCCACATATGCTTTTGCTGCTCGACGGGCGGCGGCACGAAGCTGGAGAGCAGGCGGCTGCGGCCGGGGATTTTCATCCCGATGATGCCCATCTGCTTCTCGACGGCGAGCGGGAGGAGCTGCTCCTGGAAGCTGAAGTGGTGCGGGTCGGCGGCGTTCAGCGCCATGAGGATGCAATCGAAGTTGTGGCGGTGGAGCGCTTCCATGAGCGCGTCGGGGCGGAAGTGGCCGGTGACGCCGAGGTAGCGCACGACTTTCTGCTGCTGCATTGCGAGCAGGGCTTCCATGGCGCCGCCGGGCGCGAAGATGGCATTGATGTCCTTCATGGTGCCGATGTCGTGGAGCTGCCAGAGGTCGAGGTGATCGGTCTGGAGGAGCTGGAGCGACTTATCGATCATGCGCATGGAGCCTTCGCGGGTGCGCTCCTTGGTTTTGGTGGCGAGGAAGGCTTCGTTGCGGCGGGTCTTCATGACGGCGCCGACATACTGCTCGCTCCAGCGCATGGGTCCGCCGTAGATGGAGGAGGTGTCGATGTAGTTGACGCCGAGGTCGAGGGCGCGATGGATGATGGGGACGGCGACGTCGGCGTTGTTGGGCTTCTCAAGGGCAGCCTGGCCGCCGAGGGAGAAGACGCCGACCTTATAGCCAGTAAGGCCGAGATTGCGGGTGGGCATGGCGTCCTGGGTGCGGGGATTGTTGGGAAGGGCCGGCAGCGTGGTGGCAGCGGCAGCGCGCGGCAGGGCGGCGCCGGTAAGCATGGCTGCGGCGGCGGCGGTGGTTCCCTTCAGAAAGGCGCGGCGGTCGGGATTGGTCCGATCGGAGTTCGTTCCCATGGTGAATGTCTCCTTTACGGGTAACAAACCGTTTTACCACTAATGGGAAGGGAGAAGGGGGAAGGGCGAAGGGAGAAGGGGGAAGGGCGAAGGGAGAAGGGAGAAGGGGGAAGGGGAAGGGGGAAGGGAGAAGGGGGAAGGGAGAAGGGGGAAGGGGGAAGGGAGAAGGGGGAAGGGAGAAGGGGGAGGGGAGAAGGGGGAGGGGAGAAGGGGGAAGGGGAAGGGGAAGGGGGAAGGGGGAAGGGAGAAGGGCGAAGGGGGAAGGGGGAAGGGAGAAGGGAGAAGGGAGAGGGGCGAAGGGGGAAGGGAGAAGGGGGAAGGGAGAAGGGGGAAGGGAGAAGGGGGAAGGGCGAAGGGGGGAAGGGCGAAGGGGGAAAGGGGGAAGGGCGAAGGGGGAAGGGGGAAGGGAGAAGGGGGAAGGGCGAACGGAGAAGGGGGAAGGGCGAAGGGGGACGAGTCTTCTCCGGTTCGCTCCTGGCCTTTCAGCGAAGAAAAAGGGGGACGGCAGATTTGCCATCCCCCCTCGTGGGTTGCTCCTCGGTCAAGGCTTCCGGGTTCTCCCTACTTCCTCCGGGTCAGCGTCCGTGCGGGTGACCGCCCTTGTCGCCACCTCGATCGCCGCCCTTGTCGGCACCGCCGTGTGGACGCTCGCCGCCACCGCCCTGGGGATGGCCACCCTCGGTGCGGGGCGCGGGGCGGTTCTCATTATTGGGGCGGTTGAAATTGCGGTTGTCCTGTGGCGGCCGAACCATTTCGTTGTTGGGACGGTTGTTGTTATTCGGTGGCGGATTGTAGGTGCGATTTCCGGGCGCGCGGTTGCCGTTGTTGTTGTCGCGCGGGGGCCGAACCATCTCGCTGTTCGGACGGTTGTTGTTGTAGTTGTACGGCCGGTTGTAGTTGCCGTTGTTTTGCGGCGGCCGCGCGATGTTGTTGTTCGGACGATTGTTGTTGCCACGGTTGTAGCCGTTGTTGAAGCCATTGTTATAGCCGTTGCGCTCGCCGCGATTGAAGCCGTTGTGCTCGCCGGCAGCATAGGCGGAGTGGGCCGCCTCTACGTTGTAGTGGCGGGCTTCCGGCCGGCGATCGAAGCGGCCGTAGTAGCCGTGATTGATGACGGTCACGCTGCGCGATACATAGGTGACGCGGTTGTACGCGACATAGGGATGCGGACCCCAGGCGGAGCCCCAGTGCCCCCAGCCCCAACCCCAGCCGCCCCACGGGCGGACGACGATACCGACGCCGAAGCCAAAGCGGACACCGACGGCCCATCCCGGAGGCGGAGGAGGCGCGTACCAGCGGTACCAGGGACGAAAGCCCCAGATGGACCAGGGATCGTAGTAGGGGACATAGACTACTTCGGGGTTGGCGGGCTCGATGACGATGTTGTCGGGTTGATAGTCGACGTTGAGCTGGGCACTGGGCCGGAGATCGCCGCGGGAGTACGCCTGCTGGCGCATCTGCTGGACGGCATTCATGACGTCCTGCGGCTGGTTGTAATAGGCGTTGCCGAGCTGCGTGGTCCAGTCGAGGTTCCTGTCCATATTGGAGAGGACCGAGGGGAAGGCACAGAGGGCTTTGACGCTGGGGTCCCAGTTCATATTGTTCGCCATCTCCGCGATCTGCTGCGGGGGTGCGCCGGCCTGGGACTCGACGAAGCGGTCGGCCTCGGTAACCTGGGTGGGATACGTGGAAGCGGCGAGCACCTGGGCGACGAGCGCGTCCGGGTAGAGGGCGATGGGCGCGACCAGTTCATTGAGCTGATCGGGGCTCAGCGCGTTCCACTGTTGGGGAGGAGGGGCGTTTTCGTCAGGAGGAGGGCCCTGGTCATAGGGCTGATCGGGGGGCGGTGGGGGCGCATCCTGGGCGAACGCGGAAGTTCGGGCGAAGCCAATCGGAATCAGGAGCCCGGCCAGAAGCACCGCCATGCTGCGCTTCGATAAAGAAGAAGGCGCGGCGGCGATCCGGCGGAACCACATGCGAGCGCTGTGCGAAGCGGCCGTGGGTTGAAACTGGAAAAGGTCTTTCATGGGAGGTCCCTTTCAGCCCTTTGCGGGCCTTTCATTTTCGGAGCCGCCTGGGAACCGGGCGTACTCAGGCTATGGAAACCGGCGCGGACATATAAGTTGCGGAAAGTCGCGGGGTAACCGCGGTCTTTATACCACGGAATCAAAGAAACGGCGGAGGATACGGGCGACGAGCTCGGGCTGCTCAAAGGGGGCGAAATGGCCGGCGTCGGGGATTTCGTTGTACTCGGCGCCATAGCCGCCGTAGCGGATCTGTTCGGCGAGGAGACGCATGTCGGCGGGGGTGCTGCCGGGGTCTTCGCCGCCGGCGACGATGCAGCAGGGCAAGCGCATGGTGCGCGCGGTGGCCACGGAGTCAGGCCGGGCGGCAAGACCCTGCTGCACGGCGACGATGGTTGCGACGGGATTGGCCTGCATCATCTCGCGGGCTTCGGCGATCTTCTCGGGGAAACGGCGGCGGGCAGCGGAACCGATGAGGGTTTCGAGGTTGCCCTCGATGAATTCGGCGGTACCGCGCTCCTGCACCGAGGCGATGGTCTGGGCGCGTTTGGCGCGCTGGGCTTCGGTATCCTCCTGAGGTTTGGAGCAGCAGAAGGCGAGGGCTTCGGCGCGGTCGGGCATGGTGCGCCAGATTTCGAAGAGGGTGTAGCCGCCGATGGAGCAGCCGGCGAAGAGGGCTTTGGGGAGCTGGAGATGGTCGAGGAGACGGCCGGCATCAGCGCCAAGTTTTTCCATGGTGATGGGACCCTCGCCGAGGTCGGACTGGCCGTGGCCGCGGAGGTCAGGAACGATGACGCGGTATTTGAGCGCGAGGATTGCGGCGACCGGCATCCAGAAGCGGTGATCGACGGGGGTGGGATGGAGGAGGATGACGGCAGGTCCGCCGCCGAGGGAGGTGTAGAAGAGCTTCGAGCCGTCGGAGTCGTAGAACATCGCTGTGGACCTATTGAATCTTAAATTGGCTCATGGGTGGCCTGCCCGGAGAATCGTATATTGACATTTGTATGTACATGCTCCAGAATTCAACTCGCTCCGCCTTGCGGCGCGCGCTGCGACGAGCCGAGAGGGGAAATCGTATGAGGAAGTTCACCAGAGAGCAGAAGCGCCAGATCGCCACCATCGCCGGGAAAAAAGACGCCGACATTAATCTGACCGAGATGCCTGAAGTGGCCGACTGGAGCGGGGCAGAGATGGGGAAGTTTTATCGCCCGCCGAAGAAGCCGGTAACCATGCGGCTCGACACCGACATCGTGGATTGGCTGAAGAGCTATGGGCGTGGTTATCAGACGCGGGTCAATCACCTGCTGCGCCACGCCATGGTGAGTTCGAAGGAAACCATGCGCGCCAAACGATAACGTTCCGAGGGAAGGCTTCCTGTGACTGCTTTTGCCTAGCTCGGCGGGGGATAGGGCGGGGGCGGGGGCATGGGAGGCAGCATGAGCGGCTCCTCGGGCATGACGATCCAGAAGATGATGTAGGCGAGGAGTCCGGAGCCGCCGCCGAAGACGGTGAGCAGCACGGTGATGACGCGGACCCAGACCACGTCCCAGGCGTAGGCGTTGGCCAGGCCCTGGCAGACGCCGGCGACCATGCGTCCGGCGCGGGGACGGACGAGGCGGGTGACGGACGAGGTGGGGTAATAAGGCGGAGGGGCCGAAGCTGCATACGAGGGCGGCTGCATCTGCGCGCCGCAACCCGAGCAGAAGCGGGCATCGTCAGCGAGACTCTTTCCGCAATTCCTGCAATAGACAGCCATGGCTCATCCCTCCTGCGAGGCCGCCCGGGGTGGGGTGCGGCTTCGATCCAAAGACCCAGCATAACGCCCGGGGCGTTTTATTTCCGGCGCCTTTTGTGGGAGGGCCGGAGCGTTCCGCCTTCAGCGTACATTGAAAGATACGCGCTGAGAGCGGGCGGGGTTCCCCGAAAATCACCCCTGCGGAGCGGGTCTGCTTCCGCGCATTTTTCGGCATCCAAGAGACTGAATCGAAGGAACCTGAAGCGAGACGGAGGGAAATCCATGCAGCGTCTGCAGGGCAAGGTGGCCATTGTGACCGGGGGCGGATCCGGGATTGGCCAGGGGATTGCCGAACGCCTGGGCTGCGAGGGCGCCAAAGTCATCATCGATACGATCGGCAGCGAGGCGGGGGCCGACGAGACGCGGCGCGCCATTGAAGCCTGCGGGAGTCAGGGGGTGGTGGTGCAGGCCGATGTGACGAAGATGGACGACGACCGCAGGCTGGTCGACGCGGCGTGGGAGAAGTTCGGAGGGGCCGATATCCTGGTGAACAACGCGGGGATGGAGGAGCGTTCCGACTTCTGGGACACGACGGAAGACGGAGTACGACAAGGTGATGGCGGTGAACCTGCGGGGCCCTTTTTTTCTGACGCAGGCTTTTGTACGGCGTCTGCGGGATGCAAAAAAGCCGGGCCGCATTATTAACATCAGTTCGGTGCACGAAGACATGGCCTTCCCCGGGTTCACGACGTATTGCTGCAGCAAGGGCGGACTGCGGATGATGATGCGCAATCTGACCGTCGAGTTAGGCCCGCTGGGGATCACGATCAACAATATTGCGCCGGGCGCGATCGCCACACCGATCAACAAAGCGCTGCTGGCGGACAAGCCGAAGCTGGACGCGCTGCTGAGGAATATACCGCTGGGGCGGCTGGGCACGCCGGAAGACGTTGCCGGGATGGTGGCGTTTCTTGCGTGCGACGAAGCATCTTATGTGACGGGCGCCACCTTCCTGATCGATGGTGGGCTGATGCGCAATTATCACGAACAGTAATCAGACTCCATATGCACTCGAAGATCGAAGATTACGGCCTGATTGGCGATTGTGAGACGGCGGCGCTGGTGAGCCGCGAAGGCTCCATTGACTGGCTGTGCTGGCCGGACTTTTCGTCTCCGGCATGCTTTGCCGCGTTGCTGGGAAGCCGGGACAACGGGTACTGGCAGATTTGCCCGGCGGGCGAGGGGTGGAAATGCTCGCGCAAATACCGCCCGCACACGCTGATTCTGGAAACGACGTTTGAGAACGAAGAGGGGTGCGTGCGGCTGATGGACTTCATGCCGGTTCGCGCGCACAACTCGGACGTGGTGCGCATCGTGGAGGGTGTGCGGGGCACGATGGATCTGCGCATGGCGCTGTCGCTGCGCTTCGACTATGGGCGGACGGTGCCATGGGTAACCGCGATTGAGGGGGGCATCCGTGCGGTGGCCGGACCTGGCCGTGCGGTGTTGCGCGGTTCGGTTCCGGTACACGGTGAGAATCTGCACACCGCAGCGGAATTCACCGTGACGAAGGGCGAGCGGGCATGGTTCACGCTGACATGGGGAGCATCCTGGGATCCCGATCCGCGGCCGATCAGCGCGCAGCATGCGCTGCAGGACACGGAGCGTTTCTGGACGCGATGGACATCGCAGCTGCGCTACGACGGCGAGTATGCCGAAGCGGTGGAGCGCTCGGCGATCACGCTGAAGGCGATGACGTTTCGCCCTACGGGGGGGCAGGTAGCAGCCGTGACCACGTCGCTGCCGGAGGCGATCGGCGGCACGCGCAACTGGGACTACCGTTTCTGCTGGCTGCGCGACACGACCTTCACGTTGCTGGCCATGACGACGGCGGGTTATTTCGACGAGGCCTGCGAATGGCAGGACTGGCTGCTGCGGGCGATCGCGGGGAGCCCCGATCAGGTGCAGATTCTGTACGGCGTGAAAGGCGAACGGCAGGCGCCCGAGTGGGACGTGTCGTGGCTGCCGGGATATCAGAACTCGCGTCCGGTACGCGTGGGCAATGCGGCAGCCGAGCAACTGCAGCTGGACATCTATGGTGAACTGCTGGATACCTTCTACCACGCGCTGCACGGCATGGGCCGGCATGCGGAAGACGACTTCCGCGTGCTGATGCTTCTTCTGGATCACCTCGAGGAAATCTGGCAGCGGCCCGATGAAGGCATTTGGGAAACGCGGGGGGGACGCGAACAGTTCACCTACTCCAAAGTGATGGCATGGGTGGCGTTTGACCGCGCGATTCTGATCGCGAAGAAGCTGCGCTGTAAGGCGCCCATCGAGAGGTGGGAGAAGCTGCGCGACACCATCCACCAGGAAGTCTGCGAGAAAGCTTTCAACAAAGAGAAGAACAGCTTCACGCAGTATTACGGAGCGAAGCAGCTGGATGCCTCGGTGCTGCTGATGCCGATGGTGGGATTTCTGCCGGCGACGGAACCGCGCATGCGGGCGACGATTGAGGCGGTTGAGCGCAACCTGACGGCGGGCGGTCTGATCATGCGTTACGACGCGGACAAGCCGGAGGACGGCCTGCCCCCGGGGGAAGGGGCATTTCTGGCCTGCAGCTTCTGGATGGTCAGCGCACTGAGAGGGATTGGCCGCATCGATGATGCGCGCGCGCTGTTCAATCGCCTGCTGGCGCTGCGCAACGATCTCGGGCTGCTGTCGGAAGAGTACGACGTCGAGCGGAAGGAACTGGTTGGCAATTTCCCGCAGGCCTTCTCGCACATCGCACTGGTGAATGCGGCGTTCGATCTGGAGCATGGAGACGAAACGCATCATCGGGCGCGGCATCACCACAAGCACACAGCGGCGGCAACGCGGTCCTGAACCCCTGTTGCTCGTGAACGGTACACTCGCATCGAGAAGAGGGAGAGTCTCCGTCATGCATCGCTTTCGAGTGTGGGCGCCGAGAGCCCGCGAGGTCAGCGTCGAGGTTGCGGGCGGGCGGCATGCGCTGACGCGGGTCGAGGGTGGCTGGTGGCAGGCCGATGTCGATGGGGCGCGGCCCGGCATGGATTACGCGTATTTTCTCGACGGTGAGGATCTGGCGCTGCCCGATCCGCGCTCGCTGTGGCAACCGAACGGGGTGCACGGGCGTTCGCGGATCTACGATCCCGGCGCGTTCCGGTGGACGGATCCGGGATGGGAGGCGCCGCCGCTGGCGAGCGCGATCGTTTACGAGCTGCATGTGGGGACATTCACGCCTGCGGGCACGCTGGACGGGGCGCGGGCGAAACTCGACGCGCTGCGCGAGCTGGGCGTCACGCATGTGGAACTGATGCCGGTGAATTCGTTTCCGGGCGTGCAGGGGTGGGGCTACGACGGTGTGGATCTGTTCGCGGTTCACGAGCCGTATGGCGGACCGGAAGCGCTGCAGCGGTTCGTGAACGCGTGCCATGCGCAGGGGCTCGCGGTGCTGCTGGACGTGGTGTACAACCACCTGGGTCCATCGGGGAATTATCTGGGAAAATTCGGACCGTACTTCACGCATGCGCACCAAACGCCGTGGGGCGACGCGGTGAATCTCGAAGGTCGCGGCAGTGATGAGGTACGGCGGTTCTTTTGCGACAACGCGCTGCTGTGGCTGCGTGATTATCACTTCGACGGGCTGCGCCTGGACGCGGTACATGCTTATATGGACCGTTCGGCAATTCATTTTATGGAGCAACTGGGCGCGGAGGTGGATGCACTGGAGGCGCAGACGGGGCGCCGCTATGTCGTGATTGCCGAGAGCGATCTGAACGATCCGCGGGTGGTGACGGCGCGCGAGGCGGGCGGCTATGGACTGGACGCGCAATGGAGCGACGATTTCCACCATGCATTGTTTACGGCGCTGACCGGCGATCGCTCCGGCTACTACGCGGACTTTGGGTCGATCGCGGATATCGCGAAGGCTCTGCGGGAGGTGTTTGTGCTGGACGGGCGGTACTCGCCGTATCGGGACCGCAAGCATGGGCGGCCGGTGGGGCATCTGCCGGGGACGCGCTTTCTGGGCTACGCGCAGAATCACGATCAGGTGGGGAATCGCGCGAAGGGAGAGCGGATCGCGCAGATCGTAAGTCTGGGACGCGCGAAGATCGCCGCCGCGCTGGTGTTGAGTGCGCCGTTTGTTCCGATGATCTTTCAGGGCGAGGAGTGGGCGGCGTCGGCGGCGTTCCAGTACTTCACGGATCACGATGAGGAGCTGGGCAGGCTGGTTTCGGAGGGACGCAGGAAGGAATTTGGAGCGTTCGGGTGGAATCCGGCGGATGTTCCGGATCCGCAGGCGGCAGCGACGTTCGAGCGCTCAAAGCTGAACTGGGAGGAGCGGAGCGAGCCGCAGCACGCGGAGATGCTGGCGTGGTATCGGGGGTTGATCGCGCTGCGGAGAAGCATGCCGGATCTGAACGATCCGGAGCTGGGGCATGTGCGGGTCAGATACAACGAAGACGAGCGGTGGCTGGTGGTGGAGCGGGGTGCGGTGACGGTGGCGTTTTCGCTGGCAGAGAAGCCTGTAGAGATTGACATCAAGCCCAACGCAAGGATGATCCTGGCGTCGTCCCCTGAAATTCATGCAGCTGA
Organism: uncultured Acidobacteriaceae bacterium; assembly: GCA_963796895.1. Lineage (GTDB taxonomy): Bacteria > Acidobacteriota > Terriglobia > Terriglobales > Acidobacteriaceae > Palsa-343. Next base: position 1,528,674 of record CAWCNN010000003.1, on the reverse strand, counting down.
CTGCAGGCTCGTACTACCGCCGGATTCAGTCGCTGTTCTCAAAGCGGGATAAAAGCAGGATGACTTTTGTGCGAATGGGTCGAATGTATCTGCTGTGCGGCCGGCGCTGTACCTTGCACGCTGCAGCCTGTACCCTGTCCTTTCGATGAGCGCGCTTGAATTTTCATTGATCCTTCTGGTGAGTTCGCTGGCCGCCGGTTTGCTGGGTGCGCTGAGCGGGCTGGGCGGCGGCGTGGTGATCGTTCCGCTGCTCACCGTTCTGTTTCATGTCGACATCCATTACGCTATCGGCGCATCGCTGGTGTCGGTGATCGCGACATCGTCGGGAGCGGCATCAGCGTACGTGCGGGAGGGATTCTCGAACATTCGGGTGGGGATGTTTCTGGAAATCGCGACGACGCTGGGGGCGCTGGTGGGAGCGTGGCTGACGACGCGGGTGCCCACGCATGCGATCGGAATTGTCTTTGGCATCGTGCTGCTTTACTCCGCGTACACGTCGCTGCAGCAGCATCACGATGCGATTACGGAACGGCCGGATCGGCTGGCGTTGCGGTTACGGCTGGCGGGCCATCTGCCGACGGGTCCGGATACGCAGGAGGCCTACGTGGCACAGCGCGTGCCCGCGGGGTTCAGCCTGATGACGGTGGCGGGCGTGCTGTCCGGGCTGCTGGGCATCGGTTCGGGTGCGGTGAAGGTGATCGCGATGGATCAGGCGATGCGGCTGCCCTTCAAGGTTTCGACGACGACGAGCAACTTCATGATCGGGGTGACGGCAGCGGCGAGCGCGGGGCTCTACCTGCGCAGCGGCTATCTGGCGCCGGCGCTGGCGATGCCGGTGATGCTGGGGGTGCTGGTGGGGTCGCTGATTGGATCGCGGCTGCTGGTGCGGGTGCATGTGCGCACGCTGAAGATTGTGTTCGCTCTGATCGTGGTTGCGCTTGGGATTGAAATGATCGTCAACAGTGTGCGAGGTGCTCTGTGAGTGCTCCGATGGGGTCGTCCGGGCAAGCGAATACGCCGATACCGGGGCAGTGGTCCGATCAGCGGATTGAAAACCTGGTGGGCATCATGCTGCGCACAGGCGTGCTGCTGGCGGCGGCGATCGTGCTGTTCGGCGGCATCCTTTATCTGGTGCACAACCACGGTCCGCGTCCGGACTACTCGCACTTCACCGCAGAGCCGGCGCATCTGATCGCGTTTTCGGGAATCCTGCACGGGGTTGCGGCGCTCGACCCGGAGAGCATCATCATGCTGGGGCTGCTGGTGCTGGTGGCGACGCCGGTGGCGCGGGTGGGAATGTGCATTGTGGGTTTTCTGTTCGAGCGCGATCACCTGTACACCGTGGTGAGCACGATTGTGCTGCTGATCCTGCTGTACAGTTTGTTTCTGCATAAGTAGCGGGAGCAGCCGGGAGTTTTCCAGGCCTGAAGGCCGGGGCTTCTACCCGTCATCCCGCGGGCGCGGGAGCGCTTCGCGAAAGTTCCACATTCGTCCGGTATGAGGACTAGAGCGGTACCAGGATCCGTACGATCGCGAAGATGGCAACGCCGAGGAAAAATACCAGCGCCATGCGGATGCCAGGTTCGCGATTGACCTCAGGCACGAGGTCGGTGGCCGCGACGTAGATGGCCACGCCGGCGGAGAGCGGCAGGCCGGCTTCGACCCAACTGGGCAGCAGGCCGATGATGAGGACGCCGGCGATGGTGGAGAGGGCCAGGGCGGTGGCGGAGATGACCGCCGTGCGCCGGGTCTGGCCCGAGGCCAGCATCACCGAGGCGATGGTGAATCCCTCGGGTACTTTGTGCAGGATGATGGCGACGAAAATGACCCAGCCGAGGGTGTTCGAGAGGACGAAGCCGGAGGCGATGGCGACGCCGTCGAAGAAGGAATGCGCTGCGAGTCCCAGCAGCACCGACCAGCCGGTGCGTCGATGGAGGAACTCGTGCGCGTGCGTCTCTTCGCCGAAGTGAAAATGCGGGGTGATGGTGTGCTCGAGGAGATGGATGGCGCAGTAGCCGGCGAGAATCAGGGCGGGCGCCCAGACGGCGGAGAATTTCAGGCTCTCGGGCAGCATGTCGAGGATGGCGACAGCCATCATGAAGCCCGCGCCGAGGGCGATGGCATAGCGCAGATAGCGCGTGGTCCAGTTGCGCTGGACGAGCAGGACGCCACCGACGATGTCGGCGACAGCTGCGAGGGTTCCGAGTGCGAGCGCGAGAATCATGCTTTTACCCACTATGCCGGATGTGCAGCACGTCGCCGTCCTGCACGAGGTAGTCTTTGCCTTCGAGGCGGAGGGTTCCCTGGGAGCGCGCGACTGCTTCGGATCCTGCGGCGAGCAGCGTGTCCCAGTGGATGGTCTCGGCGCGGATGAAATGCTTTTCGAGGTCGGTGTGGATGGCGCCGGCGGCTTCCTGGGCGCGGGAGTTGGCCGGGACAGTCCAGGCGCGGCACTCGTCTTCGCCGATGGTAAAGAAGCTGATGAGGCCGAGCAGCGCGTAGCTGCGGCGGATGAGGCGGACGAGGCCGCTCTCTTTGAGGCCATAGGAGCCGAGAAATTCGGTCGCCTCCTCGTCGTCCATCTCGGCGAGTTCGGCTTCGACCTTACCGCAGAAGGCGGTGGCACCGGCATTGGGGCGCGAAGCGAGTTCGGTGAGGCCGTACTTCGCCGCGGCGGCTTCGAGATCGGCGCCCAGAGTCATGCTTTCGCCGACGTTGACCGCGTAGAGGATCGGTTTCTGTGAAAGGAACATGAAGCCGCGGATCAGCTTTCTCTCTTCCGGAGTCATCTCGAGTTCGCGGAGGGGGTTTTCGGCTTCGAGCGCGGCTTTGCAGCGGATGAGGAGCGCGTTTTCCTTTTCGAGATCGGCGGTCTTCATCTTCTTCAGGTCTTTTTCGAGGCGCTCGAGGCGCTTCTCAACCTGGGTGAGGTCGCTGAGCATGAGGTCGAACTCGACGCTCCTGGTGTCACGCAGCGGATCGACGGGACCGACATGCGGGATGGAATCGTCTTCAAAGGCGCGGAGGACGTGGATGAGGGCATCGACGTTGCGGAGGCTGGTGAGGAAGGCGGTTTCTTTGAGGGCCTCCTGGCCGATAGCGGCGACGTCAGCGTACTCGACGGTAGCGTGGACGAGTTTCTGCGGGTTGTAGAGCGCAGCGAGGCGGTCGAGCCGATCGTCGGGAACTTTGGCAACGCCGAGGTGCGCTTCACGGGGATTGGAGTAGCCGCCCTCGACTTTGACGCGGGTGAGGATCTGGAAGAGCGAAGTTTTGCCTACCTGGGGCAGGCCGATAATGCCGGTTTTCATGAATTGATTCCGATCGGGACTTTGGCGTGGAGGCCAATTCTCGATGATAAATGGCGGCGGGGCGGGTCACTGCATTGTTTGGCGCCGCGGGCCGAGCGCGAGACCTGCCAGGACGAGGACCAGCAGGGCAATGGAGCACCAGCCGAACCAGTCGCCCCAGCTCTGAAAGAGGGTGCTGTCGTGGCCGGCGGGGACGGTGGCGAGGAGTGTGGCAAAGGGCGCGGAGTTGCTTCGGGTCTCGGCGAGGATGCGTCCGCGATCGTCAGCCACGGTGAGGAAGCCACCGCGCGCGGAGCGAACGAGGCTGAAGCCGTCTTCGACGGCGCGCATGACGGCGATGTGCCCGTGCCAGAAGGCGTCGACCTGAAAATCCCACGCGGGGGCGAGAAGCAGGCCGACGCCGGCGCGGCCGTAGCTGCGCGCGGGATTGGTGAAGTCGAGGTCCTTGCAGATAGCGACGCCCCATGTCTGTGCTTTGCGATCGAAGAACGTGCGTTCGGTTCCGGGCGTGAAGATATTTTCGAAGGGCGGGAGGAGGTGCTCCTTGTCGTAGCTGCGGAGGGGGAGGCCGGGGGCGTAGATGCGGGCTTCGTTATGGCGAATCGGTCCGGAGACGTGGTTCATGCCGATGACGAGGACGGCGCCGGTGCTGTCGGCGAGCTTCTGGAAGATGGCGTCGGCCTGCGCGGTAGCGGGGTCGACGATGACGGCGAGGTTCTCGGGCATGACGACAACCTGGGCGCCGCGGGCGATGAGGGCGTGCGCCTGCTCGGCATATTGCTGGAAGAGTCGCTGTGCCGGCGGGCCGGGGTTAGCAACGCCCTGGCTCACATCGGAGGCGACGATACCGACCCGGACGTCCGGACCGGGTTGATGTCCGCTCAGACGGATGGCGCCGAAGACGAGCGCAACGGCCACGAGGCCAAGGTTGGCGGTGAGCACGCGGATCGCCTGGCGCCGCTCAGAACGCCACAAATGGATGGCGAGCGCGAGGCCTGCGGGGAAGAGCATGAGGACGAAGCCCATGCCCCAGGGGCCGGCGAGCGAAGCGCATTGCAGGAAGGGCAGGAAATTGAGTTGCGAATAGGCGAGGGATCCGCCGCTGCCGTGCGGCCAGAGCAGGTTGCGCACGAATTCGAAGGCGACCCACCACGCGGGGAGGGCGACCCAGGCGCTCCAGAGGGCGCCGCGACGGACGAGAGCGCGGGCGAGCAGCACGCCAAGGGTAAACATGAGCGCAAGGATGCCGAAGTTGATGAACCACGCGGCGGGGGGCGCGCTGAGGACGCGGAAGTAGTTCCAGAAGTTGAGGCAGCCGAGGAGCATGGCGAGGAACGCCACGACCGCAGCGCTTTGGGCCGAACTGCGAAACGCATAGAGCAGGACGGGCAAGGGGAAGAACCACATCAGCGGCCATCGTGGATGGAGACCGTTGCCAAAGAACAAGAGCAGCGCAGTGGCGGCGATGGCGAGCAGGGCGAGCAGGGTTGCGCGCGACTTATTTTCGAATGCCATGGAAATACCTCCGAAAGGCCCGATGACACAGGGCTCGAAATTCGTTTTCGGTCCCGCCAAAGCGGCCACCGATGTAGAGCATGACCAGACCCTGGAGCATGGCACCGGTTTCGAAAGCGATCTCCCACACATCGTCTTTACGAAAGATGCCGGCCTTCATGCCGGCTTCGAAGGCGGCGGCGGAGAACTTTGCGGTGGGGGAGCGGCCGGCGCGAAAGTCGCCGGGGAACTGGCGGGCGCCTTCGCGGCGGCGCAGGAACATCAATTCGAAGAGGCGCGGCTTCTCGAGGGCGAACTCGAGGAAGACGTCGAGATTGGCGGTAAGCCTGCGCTCGGGTTCGAGGGGGCGGTCGGCGGCCTGCAGCCGCTGGGTCAGCTCCTCGAAGCCAGCGTCGGCGAGGGCATTGAGGAGGCCGTCACGATCGGCGAAGTGCCGGTAGAGGGCCATGGGAGTGATGCCGACGGCTTTGGCCACGTGGCGCATGGTGACGGCGTCGGCGCCGGAGCGGGCCAGCAGCCGGCCGGCGGCGGCCTCGATCCGATGGGCTGTAGAAGTCTTCGCCATGTATACGGTGTATACCACGGGAGCGTATACGCTGTATACATGGCGATGGTTCCGTGATTTTTTTGAGGTTTCCGGGGGCCGGCAGGCCAACGTCGGTTCGGCGGTTGTCGCGTCGGTCAATGTTGAACGCGTTGGTTCTCGGGCGGAGATTTTGTCTGCAATCGGGTTGACCGGATCTGCGGCCGGCATATCGAATCAATACAGGGTCGTTTGGTTCTGCCGTCCCTCGGAGACGGTTCACGAAGAGACCTCCTGCGCAGCACGTTTTGCGGAAGCGAAACCTTCACCAGACAAGCCGGAGAGCCACGCCACAGCGGCCTGAGTTTGTCCTGTCCCCTCTCAAGCAGTTGCGAAAGGCCTGCACGCATGACCTTAGGGATTGCGGTTCCGTTTCCAGGCGGATCCATTCTCTGCGCCGATTCCCGGATCGAAGCGAACGACGGCGCGTCGACGACGGAGAACGACGCCGCGCTGATGTCGGTAACGTCGGGCAAGCGCATCTTCGCGATCACGTATGCGGCGAAGGATCCGCGGGCGGGGAGGATGCTGGCCTCGGAAATTGCGACGGTAGCGTGCAACGCGGCCACCCGGCAGGAGATTGTTCCGGGGATCAAGCGGGTGATGGGCGACTGGTTCCGCTCTTATGGCGTGGCGCAGATTCCGGCGCTGCAGTTTCTGGTGGCAAGCAATTCGACGGATGAGAACGCGGGGCGGATTTTGCTGTGCGAGCCACCATCGACGGTGGTTGAAACGTTCGGCCCCTGCGTCGTAGGCGCGGCGGCGGCTCCTCTGACGCCGTGGCTGAAGATGCTGACACCGCGGCACAACCAGAGCCTGAGCCTGCGCTCGACGGTTCTGCGTCTGACCTATGTGGTCTACCAGGCACGCAAGTATGACACACAGATGGGCGAGGAGACGGAGATGATCGTGCTGTCGAATCGCGGGTCGTTCACCTATATCGACCGCAGGGAGCTGCGGCAGGCTGAAGGGCTGGGCGAGAAGGTGGATGCACTGCTGCTGGATGTCGCTCGCCAGATCCTGACGGCGGAGACCGAGCAAAATCCGCAGACGATTGCGGAGGAATTTCTGCGGGGCTACTTCGATGTGATGGAGCAGAATCCGCAGGTCTACTTCCCTTCTCTGGCGTGGCTGGACAAGGCGAATGCGGCATCGTCGGCAGGTCCGATTCCGATGCCGCTGCCTACGGGCACCCTGGGGTAGGCTCGGCTGCGGAGTGCTAAGCGTCGCTCACGTTTTGCCGAGCTTGCGCGTCTAAGTGTTACACTTTGTAACGTTCGCAGGCGGCCAATCCCCGGGCTGGCTATGTAGAATGTCACATACACCTTATTTTGCCGGACTCTGATCCCAGATCTCAAGGCGGCACATCTCATGAGCGACTTTCCCGGCGACGTGCGCTATGCGCTGCGCATGCTCATTTCCAATCCAGCTTTCACCATCACGGCGGTGGCCGCGCTGGCGCTGGGCATAGCAGCGAACACGGCGATCTTCACGGTGGTGAACACGGTGCTGCTGAAGCCGCTGAATTATCCGGACCCCGACCGGATCGTGCAGATGATGAACATGGAGCCGGACGGAAACTGGCCGGGAGCATCGCCGACGAAGTTCAACAACTGGCGCACGCAGACGAGCGTGCTGCAGGACGTGAGCGCGTACGATTTTGGCGGACCGGGCTTCAACCTTACGGGCGAAGTGCCGGAGCAGGTGCACGGGATTCATGTGAGCGAGGCGTATTTTCGGCTGTTCGGCGCGCCGGTGATTCTGGGGCGCACCTTCACGCCGAGGGAAGACTCGCCGAACGGCGGGCATGTGGTCGTGATCAGCTACGGGCTGTGGCAGCGCAAATTCGGGGGCAATCCGAAGATCGTGGGCACGGCACTTTCGCTGGGCAACGAGCCGTACACGATTCTGGGGGTGATCGGGAAGCGGTTTCGCTCCGATCCGGTGGCGGATATCTGGCTGCCGTTTCAGATCGACCCGAACAGCACCAACCAGGGCCACTACTTTATGACGGCAGCGCGGCTGAAGCCAGGCGTGACGCTGGCGCAGGCGAACGCGCAGATGAAACTGGCCTATCAGGAATTCCGGCGGCGCTGGCCGCTGGCCGATCCCAAGGCCAGCTTCGGGGTGCAGCCGCTGCGCGACTCCATCGTCGCGGATGCGCGGTCGTCGCTGCTGGTGCTGCTGGGGGCGGTAGGGTTCGTGCTGCTGATTGCGTGCGCCAACGTTGCGAATCTGCTGCTGGTGCGCGCGACGGGGCGGAAGCGGGAGTTCGCGATCCGCGCGGCGATGGGGGCGGGACGCATCCGCATTGTCAGGCAACTGCTGACGGAAAGCATGGTGCTGGCGATGACCGGGGGCATTCTGGGATTGATTCTTGGCTATGCGGGGGTACGGGCGCTGCTGGCGGTGAGCCCGGCCGATTTGCCGCTGGTGGGCGAGAAGGGCGCGGCGGTGGGGCTGGACTGGCGGGTGCTGCTGTTCACGCTGGGGATCTCGCTGCTGACCGGCATTCTGTTCGGGCTGTTCCCGGCTATTGGAGCGTCGCGGCCCGACCTGAACACGACGCTGAAGGAGAGCAGCAATCGATCGGGCACGGGATTCCGGCACAACATTACGCGGTCGCTGCTGGTGATCAGTGAAGTTTCGCTGGCGCTGGTGTTGCTGATCGGGGCGGCGCTGCTGATCCGAACATTCGTGGCGCTGCGCCACGTGAACCCGGGATTCGACGCGCACGATGTGCTGACGATGGAGATGTCGCTGACCGGGGATCGCTTTGCGAAGACCGCGGCGGTAGCCCAACTGGCTTTCGAAGGGCGGCAGCGGGTGAACGCGATTCCTGGCGTGGAAGCCTCGGCGGCCACGTGCTGCCTGCCGCTGGAAGGGGGCTTCGGGCTGCCGTTCGACATTGTGGGGCGACCGCACGGGAAGGATCCGAACACAGGCGGAGCAGGCTGGATGAACATGTCGCCGGGATATTTCGCGACGTTCCACATTCCGCTGCGGGGGCGCGATTTCACGGATGAGGACACCGGGGCGGCGCCGCTGGTGGTGATCATTAACGAGACGATGGCGAAGAAGTGGTGGCCGAAACAGGATCCGATCGGGCAGCAGATCGTGATCGGCAAAGGGGTGGGGCCGCAGTTTGTGGAAGGGCCGCGGCAGATCGTCGGGGTAGCCGGCGACATTCGCGACGGGGGGCTGAACCGCGATCCGCGGCCGCTGATGATGGTCCCGACGGCGCAGGTGACGGACGGGGTGACCGCGCTGAACGCGGGGATCGGCCCGGTGGCGTGGATCGTGCGCACGCACGGCGATCCGCATCAATATATTTCGGCGATCACGGAGCAACTGCGCCAGGCGAGCGGCGGATTTCCGGTGGCACGGGTGCGGCCGATGGAGGAAGTGGTAGCGAGCTCGACGGCGCGGGAAGACTTCAACATGCTGCTGCTGACGATCTTCGGGGCGTCGGCACTGATACTTGCAGCGATCGGCATTTACGGACTGATGGCCTACTCGGTGCAGCAGCGCACGCAGGAGATTGGCATCCGCATGGCGCTGGGGGCGGATCGTTCACACATTCGGTCGCTGGTGGTGTGGCATGGGATGCGGCTGGCCATGGTGGGGGTAGCGATCGGCATCGGCGCGGCGTTTGGGCTCACCAGGTTCATCGCCAGCTTCCTGTTTGGGGTGAAGACCTGGGATCCGCTGGTGTTTGTCAGCGTTCCGGTAATCCTGAGCCTGGTGGCACTGCTGGCGGTATGGATGCCGGCGAGCCGGGCCTCGCGGCTGGAGCCACATGAGGCGCTGCGGATCGAATGAAGAATGGCGGGGGGCGCGCTGTTCATTCTGCAGAAAAAGCAGCGATCTTTCAGCGAGGGGACGGAACCGGAGCGCCGGCTGTTACAGAATTCTGGCGAGGACAGACTGGACGAGCGAGCCGGCTTCGGGAGCGGGATTACCGGTGGATTGTCCGTCCGGGGTGACGTGGCCATTGGATGTGACGTGATGCACGAGCACAGGGACGATGGTGGCGAGGCTCGATCGCACCGTGTCGGCAGACATGCCGGTGCGCTGGGCGATGCTGTCGATGAGGCCGGTGCTGCCGACCATCTGTTCGATGGCGTTGGGGTCGATGGCCTGGGTGTTGCCGCTGGCCCACTGCTGAATCATGGAGCCGGCGCCGTTCTGCTGGAGAGTCTGAATGAGTCCGCCGACGCCGCCGGATCCTTCGAGTTCCTGGAGCAGGCCGCCGGTGACGGCAGCGTGATTCTGGCCGCCCGACATTTCGCCCGCGACTTGTTTTACCGCATCGAAAATACTCATGTCGTTCTCCTTACGAATCCCTGTCAATGGTTGCGGTAGCAAGTATAAGGGCGGAGAGCGATGCCGTCGCGCAAAACTTCCTGCGTTCTTTGTAACCGCGAGAGGGGTGGAATGCGATAGGATAGGCCGGACATGGCCCCGGGTATCATCGGCCCAACTACTTTCAAGAGGCGACGTATATGACGCGTAATTTTTGGATTGCGGCGATTGCTGCAATGGTAATGAGTCCAGCGGCGATGATGGCACAGGCGCCGGCCGGCTCAACCGGGCAATGCAAAGACGGAACCTATACCAGCGCCGCGTCGAAGTCGGGCGCGTGCCGTGGACATAAGGGAATCCAGACGTGGTTTGCGGCAGGGACACCGACCGCGAAGACAAAGGCAGCGAAGGGATCGGCAAGCACGCCGGCGCCCGCAGCCACACCGGCTCCGGCGCCCGCTCCAACGCCGGCACCGATGGCCGCGACTCCGCGGTCGAGCACGCCGAAGAGCTCGGCAGCGACAGGAACGCCGGCTCCCGGCGGAGGCCCTGGCCTGGTGTGGGTGAACTCGTCGTCGAACGTGTACCACTGCTACGGCACGAAGTATTACGGGACGACCAAGGCGGGGAAATACATGACCGAAGCCGCGGCGAAGGCGGCAGGGGCGCGGCCCGATCACGGGAATGCCTGCTCGAAATAGCTGCTGCTGAATCGGGGCCTCACTCCGCGAGCGCGGAGTGAGGCCTTCTTCTTTGGTGGGGTTTATTCGGCGCGCAGCGCCTCTACGGGATTCACGCGGGCAGCTCTGCGCGCGGGAATGAAGCTGGCCAGCAGCGCGAAGACGCCGAGGAGCGCGGCCACGGCGGCGAGGGTGGACAGATCCCACGCGCTCACGCCGAAGAGCAGGCTCTTCATGGCGGCGGAAGCACCAATGGAGAGGGCGAGTCCGAGGGCGATGCCGATGATGGCGAGCAGCCCGGCCTCTTTCAGGATCATGCGATGGACCGCGCTGCGCTGTGCGCCAAGCGCCATGCGGACGCCGATCTCGCGGGTGCGCTGGCTGACGGAGTAGGCGACGACACCGTAGAGCCCGACCACGCCGAGGACGAGAGCCAATACGGCGAAGCCGCCGACCAGATACGCGGCGAGTTGATGCAGCACCGCCGTGGGCGACTGATCGATCTGCTGCTCCATGGTGATCTCGGCATACGCGCCGAGGCTCGGATTGATGGCGCGCAGGGCCTTTACCAGCTCGGGCAGAAAGACCTTGTCGTCTCCCTGGGTGCGCACGGCGATCGCAAAATACGCATCCGGCCCGTAGTCCATCGAGAAATATTCGGTCGGAGCCGGATCATTGTCCAGCGCAGCCTCGCGCACATCGGCGACTATGCCAACGACCTGACGCATCGACTTCGGAGACAGTTTGATATCACCGATCATCTTTCCGAGTGGATCCTCACCAGGAAAATACCTGCGCACCATCGTTTGGTTGATGATGGTCACATAGGGATGACTGGCGTCGTCCGTCTCTGTGAAGAAGCGGCCTTCGATGAGCTTTGCCCCCAGCATGGGCAGGTAATTCGGACTGGTGTCGCGCTCCATCACATCGTTGTGCTCGCCGTGGAATGGTTTGCCGGGGACACGGATCCAGTCGGTATCGCAGAAACACTGCACGGGCAAATCCGAGGTCAGCCCCAGCCCCGCGACGCCGGGCAGGCTTGAGACGCGGGCGTCGATGTCGCGAAACAGCGCCCTGAGGGGCTCCGGCTTCTGGCTGGCCGGATCGGTCATCATCAACTGGACGGTTGCCAGATGGGTGGGATCGAAGCCGAGATCGACATGGAGCAGGCGGTAGAGGCTCTTGCCCAGCAGCCCGGCGCCCGCGAGGAGCACCATCGCGATGGTGAGTTCCACGACGACAAGGTTGGCACCGATCCGCCGCCAGAAGCGCCCGGCGGCGGTGCGTCCGCCTTCGCTCAGCGCTCCATGAATGTCGCGCACCGCGAGGCGCAGCGCCGGGGTCAGCGCCATGAGCAGCGTGGCCAGCAACGCGACCACGCCGGCAAAGATCCCCACATGCGGGTTCAGCGCAACGTTGTCGAGGAAGGGCGCCGCCTGCGCAACATTTTTGGGGAATACGGTTCGCAACGTCGACATCATTCCTGCAGCGGCAAGAATCCCTCCGACGGAACCCGCGACCGCGAGCAGCAGGGCCTCCGTAACGAACTGCCGCACCAGGCGCGCCGGAGTGGCGCCCAGTGCGCCGCGGACGGCAATCTCGCGCCGGCGGCTCTCCGACCGCACCAGCAACAGGCTGGCAACATTCACGCAGGCAATGAGCAGCAGCAGGCCCGCGCCGGCGAGCAGGGTGAGGAGGATGGGCCTGATCTTGCCCACAATGAAATCCGAGAGCAGCTGTACGTGTGCGTTCTGGCCGGTGTTCGAGGTCGGAAACTGAATCGCAAGCTGCGCCGCGATTTTTTGCAGATCGGCCCGCGCCTGTTCGAGGCTGACACCGTCGCGCAGCCGGGCCACGGCGTCGAGATCGTGGCAGCTCCTGCGCTGCTCGCAGGGAGGCATATCCAGCAGGGGCACCCACAGTTCCGCACCGCCGCGTGGAGCGAACGCAAAGCTGGGCGGGAGCACGCCCACCACGGTGAAGGGATCGCCGTTGAGGCTGATTTTGTCCCCAATCACATCGCGGCGGCCGCCAAAGCGCGTCATCCAGGTGCCGTAGCTCAAAATCGCAATCTTCGCTGCGCCCGGCTTGTCTTCGCCGGGACGAAAATCGCGTCCCAGAATCGGCTGCACGCCCAGAGTGTGGAAGAACCCATCGCTCACGCGCGCGGCGGGAACCGGCTCCGAAACCGATCCGATCCGCAACAGAAAGCCGCTGCCGTTGTAAACATCGAGCGATTGCAGCGTGGCATTCAGCCGCTTCCAGTCGTCGTAATCGTCGCGAGAAAGGTTCGACCGGGGGAATGCCGTGGTGCTCTCATCCACATCGACGAGGCGGTTGGGCTGGGCGTAAGGCAGGGGCTGGATGAGGGCGGCGTCGACGAATGCGAAGATGGCGGTGCTGGCGCCGATGCCCAGGGCCAGCATAAGAATGGCGGTGAGGGCGAATCCTGGGCTCTTGCGCAACTGCCGGACGGCGAAGCGCAGATCCTGGACAACGCTTTCGGCGCGAAAGCCCACGACGTCATGGCTCTGCTCGCGCATACGCGTGGGGTTGCCGAACTGGCGCATTGCGGCACAGCGTGCGGCTTCGGGGCTCATGCCACGGCCTTCGAGGTCCTTCGCCAACTGGGCGCGATGGAAGGCCATCTCTTCGTCCAGATCGCCGGCAAACTGTTCACGCCGGAACAACAGCTTCAGCTTTCGCCAACGATAACTCAGGCGGTTCATCCGGCCTCCTCGGCGTCGCGCAGGACGCGTGCAATGGCCTGGACCATCTGCTCGAATTTCGACACCTCGACACCGAGTTGTCGGCGGCCCGCGGCGGTGAGAGTGTAAAAGCGTGCGCGGCGATTGGTGTCGGTCGTTTTCCACTCGGCTTTGACCCATCCCTGGAGAAGCAGGCGCTGGAGGGCGGGATAGAGCGAGCCTTCTTCGACGGTCAGCACGTCGTCGGACATGCGCTTGATCGATTGGGCGATGCCGTAGCCGTGCAGGGGGGAGCGCTTGAGCGTCTGGAGGATGAGGAGGTCGAGGGTTCCGGGCATCAGTTCCGTTTTTTCGGCCACGATGCTGGAACCGTAGGCGCTCTATGGATAGGAGGTCAATGGCTTTGTGACGGACGGGTGCTAGTGTAGGGCGTCACTAATTCTGTCGATTATTTTCGGGCCGATGCGGAGAAGCGAACCACGCAATTGCAGGACTTGCTGGCGTCTTCTGCTCGTTGCGATAATCGGCAATCTGCTTGACGCACTCACTGTTCGTCCTGAGGGCCACCAGCGGGTCGATGCGCGAGGCGCGGCGTGCGGGCAGATAGCCGGCGAGGAGAGCGACCAGGATCAGGAGTGCGATCATGCCGGCGTAAGTGAGGGGATCGGTGGGCTCAGTGCCGTAGAGGAGTGAGGCGATCATCTTCGCGGCTGCGAAAGACGCCACGGTTCCGACGACGATGCCGAGCAGGACGAGGCCGAGGGTGCGGCCCAGAACAGTGCGCTGCACGCGGCCGCGCGTGGCACCGAGGGCCATGCGGATGCCGATCTCCTGGGTCTGCCGGGTGACTCCATAGGCGATGACGCCGTAGATGCCGAGGGAGGCAAGCAGGAGTCCGAGTCCGGCGAAGATGCCGACCAGCAGCATGAAGAAGCGGCGGGGTGAGACGGCGCGGTCGACGATGGTGCGAAGCGGCTGGAACTCTGCAGCGGGCTGATTGGGGTTCAGCTCGCGCAGGGTGTGCAGGACGCTTGCGGCCAGCGTGGCGGGCGGAACCTGGCTGCGGATGACCAGCTGCGCATCGCTGGGACCACGCTGCATCGCCGAGTAGTAGATCTGCCAGCCCTTCTCGGCTTCGACGCTGGAGGCGTGGACATCGTCGACCACGCCGATGACGTGCAGCTGCTCCTTACCGCTCATGAGGACTTTGCCGACTGCCTCTTCGCCCGGCCAATAGGTGCGGGCGGCAGCGGCGTTGATGATGACAACGGTCGGGCTGTTCGGACCGTCGTCCCAGCTGAAGTCGCGGCCGCGCAGGTGCATGCCCATGGCGCGCATGTAGCCGGGTGTACACACATAGACCAGCGGTCCGGGGAGAGCGCCTTCGGGGAAGGTCTTGCCCTGGGGCACGGGGGTTCCCCAGGCGCGATTGGCGCCGAGCGGCAGGTAATCGACGATACCGGCGGCTTTGACGCCCGGCAGCGCGCTCACGCGCGCGATGACCTGCTGGAAGATGGTTCTGCGCCTGAGCGCGCTGGCACCGTCAGTGGGGGCTGAGTCGTCGTACTCGACGCGGATGGAGGCAGCCTGGTCGGGCTGGAAGCCGAGATCGATGTCGAGCACCTTGAGGAAGCTGCGCAGCAACAGGCCTGCGCCCACCAGCAGGACGCACGCCAGCGCCACCTCTGTAATCACCAGCGCGGTGCGCACGGCTTCGTGCTTTCGTCCGGCACTCGAGCCGTGGCCGGAATCCTTGAGCGATTCGATCAGATTGCCGCCGGCGATACGCAGGCCGGGCATCAGGCCGAAGAGCAAGGCGGTGACGGTAGCGATCAGGACGGTCCAGCCGAGTGCCTGGCCGTCGATGTGCAGGGTGCTGAGGAGGGGCAGGGCCAGCGATCCCTGATGCGCGAGCCACACGACCAGCGCGCCCGCCAGGCCGAATCCGACTACTGCACCGGCTGCCGAGAGCATCAGGCTCTCGGTCATCAGCTGGCGCACCATCCGTCCCCGGCTCGCGCCCAGCGCGCTGCGCATGGCGAACTCTTTGCCGCGCGCCGCAGCCCGGGCGAGGAGGAGGTTGGACAGATTGACGCAGGCGATGAGCAGGATCATCCCCACAGCGGACCACAGCACCATCAGCGGCCTCCGCAGCCGGCCGCTGACATAGTCCTTCAGGGTTCGCACCTGCATGGAGACACCATGCTTGTTCACATACGATCCGCAGGAGTCCGGATATCTGACGCTCCAGCAGAGGTGGGGCACAACGAGGTTGGCTTCGGCCTGCGCCTGGCCCATGCGTGACGCCGGGCTTGAGACGTCCCGTGAGGGTCACGATGTTGCCCCAGGTGCGTTCACGATCGAGATCGAGCGGGGTGAGGAGGTCGACGCGCTCACCGGGCGCGAAGATGGCACCGAAGTCGAAGCTCTCCGGCAGAACACCGACGACGGTCACGCGGCGATCCGTTCAGGTCGATCTCTCTGCCGACGATGGCGGGGTCGCCGGAAACTGGCGTTTCCAGTACGCGTATTCGAGCAGCGCTACAGGATGCGCACCGGCTGCGGGTTCCTGGGGTGTGAAAAGACGGCCCATGAGCGGCTGCACGCCGAGGACCTGAAAGAAATTGGAGATGACTTCGAATGCCGGTGGCGGGCACGGGCTCGCCGCGTCCGGTGAGGCGGAGATTATCCGGAGAGGAGAAGGCCATGTAGCCGGTCACGCCGGTGTAGCGACTTTGTTTGGGCGACGAACTCCTCGTAGGCGTCGGACGAATAGGTTGCGCAGGAGAGTCCGCACTTGTAGGGCGGGGGCGCGATCCAGACCAACTGCTGCGATTGTGGGAAGGGCAGGGGGCGCAGCAGGATGGTGTCGACTACGCTGAAGACGGCGACATTCGCGCCGATGGCGAGACCGAGGATCAGCACGGCAACGGTGGTGAATCCGGCATCGCGGGCGAGGGTGCGCAGGGTGTAGCGGACATCCTGGCCGAGGATGTCGAGAAAGGGCAGGCCGCGCGCGGCACGCTGCATTTCTCGGGCCTGCTGGATACCGCCGAAGCGGACCAGGGCCTGGCGGCGCGCTTCTTCCGGCGACATGCCGTGCCGCAGATTTTCTTCGATGGCCATGTCGAGATGGGAGGCCATCTCGGCGTCGAGGTCCGCATCGAGGGGCGCTTTGGTGAAGAAGGCGCGCAGGCGGTTCCATCCCTGACGAAGAAAGTCGATCATTGGCCGGCCTCTTCGTCGAGTGCGAGGACGCGGCCCATGACCGCGGCGAGCCGGTGCCAATAGGCGGTGTCTTCTTTGAGCTGTTTTCGGCCGCGCCGGGTGATGGAATAGAACTTCGCTTTGCGGTTGTTGTCGGAGAAGCCCCACTCGGCGTCGATCCAGCCGCGCTGCTGCAGGCGCACCAGGGAGGCGTAGATGGTTCCCTGATTGAGCAGGACCTGGTCGTCGCTGATCTGCTCGATGCGGCGCGCGATGCCGTAGCCATGCTGGTCGCCCATGGCGGCCAGAGTTTGCAGGACCATGAGGTCGAGGGTTCCCTGCAGCAGATCGAGTTTGTCGTCGCTCATCCGGTCTCCTGTGCGGAGGCCACAGAAGACGGGATGGAATCCGTCCCTGTGGTTCGGCCACAGGAGGAATACGCGGAGCGCGGACGGTTGGTTCCGTGAGTGCGGGGTTATGACTGCTGTTTCGTCACCGAAAGGGAGCTGTTCGTCACACGGCCGGGCGCCGGGCTCTGGGCTTTGAATCTATTCGCCGCGCAGGGCCTGCATCGGCTCGACACCGGCAGCGCGGCGCGCAGGGAGCGAGGAGGCGAGGAAGGCGGCGAGGAGGAGGACGCCGGAGGTGGCTGCCAGGACCAGGGGATTGAGCGCGTCCACGCCGAAGAGCTCGGCGGACATCAGGTGACCCGCCTCGATCGCTGCCGGAATCCCGATGGCCAGTCCCAGTCCAATCTGCAGGAACGCACCACGGAGGACGAGGCGCTGCACATCCATGCGATTCGCACCGAGCGCCATGCGGATGCCGATCTCGCTGGCACGCTGCGCGACAGCGTAGGCGGTGACGCCATAGAGGCCGAGCGCAGCCAGGGCCAGCGCGACGATCCCGAAGAGCGAGGTCAGCTGCACGATCATGTTCTGCTGATTAAAGCCAAGCTGCACCTGCTGCGCGAAGGGATGGTAGTGCTCGATCATGAGATTGGGATCGATTTCGGCCAGGCGGTTGCGCACCTGCGATTCGAGTTCCGGGACACGACCGTGGGTCTCGATCTCCAGCGAATCCATGTAGTGCGTGTTGGTGAGGAACTGCGCCCAGCTTGCTGCCTCCGGGGTGGTCGGCGGTGGCGCGGCCCACTGCGCTGCCGGCAGAAAGTACATGGGATGTCCCAATTCCTGGGGATCGTTGGGCGGCCAGTATTGCCCGTCCTCCACCACGCCGACGATAGTGTAGGTCGCAGGGTGGGCGGCATCGTAGTCGCCAAAATGCGCGCCGATGGGATTCTGTCCGTGCAGAAACTTGTTCACGAAGGCCTGATCCACGATCGCGACGGGCTGGCTGTTGCGGTTGTCGGCATCGGTGAAGCTGCGGCCTTCCAGCAACCGGGTTCCAATCGTCGAGAAATAACTCGGACTGATGCGCACCCATGAGGTCATGGTCACACCCGATCCGGGAGGGGGCGCCGGCTGCCCATCGATAAAGACGTCCTCGCTGAAGTTGTCGCCGTCCATCGGACTCCACGTCGACCAGGCCACGCGCCGGACGCCGGGAATCGCAGAGAGCGATTCATCGAGCTTGCGGTAAAAGTCGTCAAGCTGACCGGGTTGGAGTCCGGAGGTCTTCGCGTTGAAGAGGACGATGGTGCGGTTGTTGACGTCGAATCCAAAATGCTGATGCTCGAGTTTGCGCAGGCTGAGGATCAGGAGTCCCGCGGCACAGAGCAGGACGACGGAGACCGCTGCCTGAGCCACGACCAGCGCTTTTTGCGCGAAGGTTTCATGGCGTCCGGTGGAGCGGTTGGCGCCGCGCAGGGCTTCGATGGGATCGGCGCGGGCCGCCATCCACGCGGGCGCAACGCCGAACAGCAACCCGGTGAGAAGGGAGGCGGCAAAGGCAAATCCCAGCACGGTGAGCGAGGGGCTGGCGCTGATGCTGATGGGGTCGTGAGCGAAGGCGAGGTGCAGAATGAGCCTGGCGCCGCCCCATGCCACGACAATGCCGGCGAGGCCGCCGAGGATCGCCAGCATCAGGCACTCGACGAGGGCCCTGCGCACCAGCTGTTTGCGCTGCGCGCCGAGCGCCGCGCGTACGGCGATCTGCTGGCGCTGGGTCACGCTGCGCGCGAGCATCAGGTTGGCGAGGTTGGCGCAGGCAATGAGGAGCACAAAGCTCGACACCCACATGAGCAGATGCAGATCGCTGCTGTACTGTTCCTGCATGCGCTGGACGCCGCCGCCACCGGGCGTGAGTCGCAGAAACTGGCGCGGGATCAGCGGGTGTTCGGACACAGGCAGTTTGCTGATCGGGCTGCGCAGATAGGACTGCAGCTCGACCACCATGCGCGCCTGGACGGCGGCCTCGGCGGCACCGGGGGCGAGACGACCCATCAGGTTGAGCCACTGCTGTTCGCCGCGCTGGAGCAGATCTGCGTCCCGCGGCCAGATCGCAGGCACCAGATGAATGGGCAGCCAGAAGGCGGGCGTGGTGGGGCTGAGCCTTTCGCCGTAGAAGCCGGGCGGTGCGATGCCCACGACGGTCACGGTCTGGCCGTTGATCTGCCAGCTGGATCCGACGACGGAGGGATCGCGTCCGAGCTTCTGCTCCCAGGTCTGGAAGCTGATCACAACGGCGGGAGCGGCGCCGGCGGTGTCGTCGCTGGGCTGGAGGAGGCGTCCGGCATACGCCTGGATGCCGAGCACGTCGAAGGCATTGCCGGAAACGAACTCGCCGTAGAAGGGCTCAGCCGGTTGATGGCTGCCCGCACGCCGCACGGCCAGCTCCCGGTTGCCGCCCTCGAACGCGGCCAGGCTTTGCAGTCCAGGGGTGTGGTCGCGGAAGTCGGCGTATTGCGGGTAAGAAAACAGCGACCAGTCGTTGGGATTACCCAGGTCGCTCGGCAATCCGCCATTGAAGCAGCACTGCTCGTTGTCTCCGATGCGCACCAGATGGGCGGGATCGCTGACCGGGAGCGACTTCAGCAGCACCTGATCGACGAGGGTGAAGATGGCGGTGGTGGCGCCGATGCCCAGGGCGAGCGTGAGGACCGCGGTGATCGTGAACCCGGGGGACTTGCGCAATTGCCGCAGTACGGTTTTCAGATCGGCAGACATCCTGGGAAACTCCTGGGGCGAATTGGAGGCACTCGCGCTTCGATTCGCGCGCGGTGTTCATGGTTTTGTGTGCATGTGGATTTCCATCGCGACACGACACAATTGGTTGAAAGCAAACAGGCGGGTTGTAGGGGGGAGGGGGAGGGGGCGTCCATCGGCCGGGCGGGGTGTCCAAGAGCGGACAGGTGAGGCGTGCCGCGGGGTGCGGTGGCGAGGCGGTGGGCTGCATTTTCCGGAAAGCGGCTCAATGTGGAAAAACTGTCAAGCTTTTCGGGGCGTTACGAAAGTGCATGTTGCTGAAAGGGTGCGGCTTCCACGCCAAAACAGTTGGCTCATTCTGAGGCTGGAGTTGGTATTCTAAAAATAGAGGGAAGTTTTGAAAAAGAAGGCTCGCCTGAGCAGGCGGGCCTTTTCTTTTTGCCCTCGTTTTTGCATGCAAAGGAAGAAGCAAACGATGAACATCATGAAGAAAATCGGGGTAAAGATTGCGGACTTTGGGAAATGGCTTGCCGGCGAAATCAAGTCGGTGGTTGGCCTGGCGATCCGCATCGAGCACGTGCTGCAGTCGGAGAAGCCGCTGGAGAAGCCCTTCATCGAGGGGCTGTCGACGGTGGTCGCCGATGTCGAGGCGCTGATTGCGGCCTCGGAGAACGCGCTGGGGGCGAACGGGCTGAACTTCGCGGCGGACTCGAAGGTCTACACGGGCTTCGTCACGCTGATCGCGGACTTCCGCAAGCTGGCGCCGGTAGTGGAGCAGGCGCTGGCGATCCTGGAAGGAAAGGAGACGCCGACCGCTCCCGCCGCCGCACAGTAGGCAGGGGAGGAGCAGCGGGGCCGGCCGTCGGAGGACGGCCGGCTCCTGAATAGCGGGAATCTTCGCAGCGGACGCAGAAATCTCCGCGAGCCAACCCGAGAGTACATGCGAGCATTAAAGGCAGCTCACGGTTCGAGTCGCGCTTCGGCTCCCTGCACCTGATTTTTCGTGGACCCACATTCGAAGTATCGCGGCCGCCCAGGCTTTCGATTTTGTCGCAGGCTGTTGAGGGAATCGCCTACAAATACAGCGCTTATGCCGGACGGGCGTACTCCGGCGACAATGTCGACTGATGTCCATGCTGGCGGTCCGGACAGAGGACGCAATCGCACATTTGACTATCAACTGCAGGGGCGATGTCGTCTGGTAAGCTGGCCTCGCAATGCCCGTAGATCGCAGTGACGAATACCTGACAAGCCTCCTGCGAGAGCTGTGCAAATATCCTACCGAAACCGAGTGGGTGGAGTTCAAGCACAACGACAAGGATCCGCATCAAATTGGCGAGTACATTTCTGCCCTTTCGAACTCCGCTGCGATTGAAGCGAAGGCGTCGGGTTACTTGATTTGGGGAGTTAGGGACGGGGACCACGCGATAGTCGGGACTACCTTTGATCACCGCGCGGAAAGAGTCGGGAACGAAGAACTCGAAAACTGGCTTCTGCGAAATCTGTTGCCAAAGATTCATTTTCGCTTCTATCCATTGCACGTGGACGGCAAAGACATTGTCATTTTGGAAATTGAGCGGACAATCCGCGAGCCGGTTCAATTTAAACAACAAGAGTTCATACGGATTGGCAGCTATAAAAAGAAGCTGAAGGACTTTCCGGAGAGAGAACGAGAATTATGGCGGCTTTTCGACACCGTGCCATTCGAGAGCAATATCGCAGCGGACAACGTCTCTGCTGCGGATGTCTTTAATCTCCTTGACGCCTCCGGCTATTTCGAACTAACCGCCCGTCCGGCACCGCAAAATGCGGGCGCGGCTCTCGCGGAACTGCAGGCCGACAATCTGGTCGTCTCGAACGGAGCAGGCAAATGGGACATCACAAATCTCGGTGCGGTTTTGTTCGCGAAGAGGCTTGATGCATTCGGACCGCTCAGGCGAAAGGCGGTACGCGTCGTCCAGTACCGAGGAAACAGCAAGGTAGAGACTATAAGGGAGCAGGTGGGCGGCAAGGGCTATGGAGTGGGCTTTGAAGGTCTGATTTCATATGTCAACGCACTCTTGCCTTCAAACGAGGTCATCAAACAAGCGCTTCGTCAGGAAGCTCCGATGTACCCGGAGCTTGCCGTCCGAGAGCTGGTTGCAAAAGCTCTGATTCACCAGGATTTCTCGGTTACAGGATCCGGGCCGACGATAGAGATTTTCGAGGATCGGATTGAGCTGACCAATCCCGGAGAACCTCTGGTGAACATTCGCAGGTTTGTTGACTCTCCCCCGCGCTCGCGTAATGAGGCTCTCGCATCTTTGATGCGGCGGATCGGGGTCTGCGAGGAGCGTGGCAGCGGATGGGACAAAATCGTGTTTCAAACAGAACTGCACCAACTGCCGGCGCCATTGAGTGAAGTGATCGAGGGGAAGACGCGGATAGTTCTCTTCGCGCATAAGCCTCTTAAAAGGATGGATGAGGAGGATCGCGTTCGAGCGTTATATCTGCACGCCTGCCTTCGCTACGTTAACCGTGAGCATATGACGAACAAGTCCGTGCGGGAGCGGTTTGGCATACAGCCCCAGAACACTGCGCAAGCGTCGCGGCTCATT
This sequence comes from uncultured Acidobacteriaceae bacterium, assembly GCA_963796895.1. GTDB lineage: Bacteria > Acidobacteriota > Terriglobia > Terriglobales > Acidobacteriaceae > Palsa-343. Next base: position 1,506,661 of record CAWCNN010000003.1, on the reverse strand, counting down.
AAAGAGGCGCTCAAAGCGGGGGCGATTGTCCCGTACGATCATGAGGCTGCACCAAAGCTGATGCGGTACATTCCCTACTGGGCCGCTGCGACCGAACACGGGAATACTTGATGGATTGGAAGAATCACCAGTACAGAGGATGCGGATATGCGCCAAACTATTGAATACATTGCTCCTGCAGGATGCTCGCGAACTTGATGGGTACTTGATTGGTGGGCAAACCTCAGGGGCCTGAACCTCTCCATATCGGTAAGGACTACTTCCTACTTCTTCAGCGCGCGGTGGCCGATGTCGCGGCGGAAGACCATACCGTCAAACGAAATTCTGTTCATCGCTTCATAGGCTGAGGCGAGCGCCGCTTCGAGGTTCGCGCCGGTTGCGGTGACGCCGAGCACGCGGCCGCCGCTGGTTTTGTACTGACCGTCGGCGAATGAGGTGCCGGCGTGGAAGACCTCCACGTTGTCGACTTTTGCTGCTTCGTCGAGACCGGAGACGACTTTGCCGGACTCATAGCTCCCGGGATAGCCCTGCGAGGCAGCCACGACGCAGGCGGAGGCGCCCGGTTTCCAGCGGAACTCGGTGGCGCTGAGACGGCCTTCGACGCAGGCCTCGAGGGCCTCGACCAGATCGCTCTCCATGCGGACGAGGATGGCCTGGGTTTCGGGATCGCCGAAGCGGGCGTTGAACTCGAGGACCTGGGGGCCGGTGGCGGTCATCATGAGGCCGCAATAGAGGACGCCGACAAAGGGCGTTTCCTCGGCGGCCATGCCGTCGATGGTTTTTTGCGCAATGTGCTCGAGGATCCATGCGCGCATGGGCTCGTCGAGCATCGCGTCGGTGGAATAGACGCCCATGCCGCCGGTGTTGGGGCCGGTGTCGCCTTCGCCGATGCGCTTGTGATCCTGCGCCGGGACGAGGGGCGCGACGTGCCTGCCATCGCTCAGCACGAGGAAAGAAAGCTCTTCGCCGGTGAGGAACTCCTCGATGACGAGGGTGTTTTCGGCTGAGCCGAGGAGTTGTCCGCTGAAGAGATCGGCGACGGCCTGCTCGGCTTCGGCTTTGGTTTCGCAAATCAGCACGCCTTTGCCGGCGGCGAGGCCGTCGGCCTTGATGACGACGGGGAGGCGGAACATTTCGAGGGCGTCCTGCGCCTCCTGGCGCGACTCACAGACGGCGTAGTTGGCGGTGGGGATGTTGTGCCGCTGCATGAAGCGCTTGGCGTGCGCCTTGCTGGTTTCAAGCAGCGCGGCATCGCGCGTGGGGCCGAAGACTTTGAAGCCACGGGCCTGCATGGCGTCGACGAGGCCGAGCGATAGCGGCACTTCAGGACCGACGACGGTGAGGTCGGGTTTCTCCGCGGCGACGACACGCAGGAGATCGTCGATGTCTTTCTGATCAGCTTTGACGCAGCGCGCGACCTGCGCGATGCCGCCGTTGCCAGGTGCGCAGACGACTTCATTGACACGTGGCGAGCGGCGAATCGCCCAGCAGAGCGCGTGCTCGCGCCCCCCTCCCCCTATGACCAGCACTCTCATCGGAATAAAAGTCCCAGTAGTCCTCACCCGAGCCTATCGCAGGCTCGCGCTGAAGGCCAGTTGCGCCGGTGGGCGCGGGCTTCGGTCTTACCGGGTGGCGATGAGCGCCTGCCAGCACACCACCACGAACATGAAAACGAGATACAAGCGCAGAGCCCATAAGAGAGCCAGCTCTCCGCCTTTCAACTGGCGGCGGGGGATGGGGGCGCGCCTGGCTGCGACGAGCTGATCGTGCTCCAGGGTCTCGAGCACCATGCTGGTGTCCGCAAAACTCACGTGCTCGTTTTTTTCGCTCCTATGCGCGTCTCTCATAACCGTCCTATCCAGGAAAAGAAATTCGGCGCCACGACGCTGATGCCGTACAGAATGCCGGCTGCGGTGAGCAGCACGACCACGGCGGCGGCGAGCAGGTTGGCCCAGCGCGGGCTGGGCACGCCACCCATGATTTCCTTGTCATTGACCAGCAGATAGAGGAACACCAGGGCGGGGGGCATGGCCAGCACGGCAACAACGTTGACGACGAGGACGACGAAGACCAGGGGCAGGCTGGGAATGAGAACGATGCCGGCTGCGGCTGCGGCGCACAGGCCCAGCACCGCATAGAACGACTTCCCTTCCTTCATGGGCAGGTTGAGGCTGTGCGGGCGCTGGGCGACCTCGCCAAAGGCGTAGGCCGATGAGGTGGAGATGGTGATGGAGGCGACGATGCCGGCTTCGACCATGCCGAGCGCAAAGAGACTGGCGCCAAAGTGGCCGATGAAAGGCTCCAGCGCCTGCGCGAACTGCGCGGCCTGAAAGTTCTCGGCGCTGATGTGTCCGAAGAGCGGGGCGGTGGCGAGGATGGCTCCGACGGCGGCGGCAGCCGCGAGGGTCGCTCCGACGATGGTATCGATGCGGCCGAAGCGAATGTCTTTTGTGGTCATGCCCTTGTCGACGGTGGCGCTCTGCTGGAAGAAGAGCATCCAGGGGGTGACGGTGGCGCCGATGTCGGAGAGGACGATCATGAGCGTGTCCTGACTGAAGGCGGGCAGGGGTTTCCAGGTGACGAGGGCGTGGCCGACGGCGTTCCAGTGAGGATGGGCCATGAGGGCAACGGGAATGAAGATGAGATTGAAAGCGGCGGCGGCAAGGGTCACGCGCTCCCAGGTCCAATAGCGGTGGCTGAGCAGCGCGGAGTAAAGGACGGCGAGGGCGAGCAGGACGGCGGCCCATGGGGGGACGCCGAAGAATCCGAGGCCGGCACGGATAGCGATGAATTCGGTGATAAGGGTGAGGAAATTGCCGATGCCGAGGTCGATCATCGAGAACCATCCCCAGAAGGGACCGAAGCGCTCGAAGATGAGCTCGGCATGGCCGCGATGGGTGGCGGCGCCGAGGCGGACGGTCATCTCCTGCACAACGATCGCCATGCCGAAGGTGAGGATCACGAAGGGGATGAAGAAGCCGACGCCGAACTTCGCACCGGTGGCGGCGTAGGAGAGCATGCTGGGGCCATCGTTTTCGCCGAGCATGACGAGGATGCCGGGACCGATGAGCAGCCAGAGGAGCCAGGCACGGGAGCGGAGAGTGCTGCTGCGGCGTGCTGCGGAGACGCGGGCACGATCGTGAGCGCGGTCGATGTCCTCGTGGGTAACGACGACTTCTTCTTCCGCCGTCAGCACGCGGAGTTTGCGCCCGGGTTGTGCACCTGCACTCATCCTTGTGGTTCGGTAGTCCCCTGTTGCGACGGTCAGTGCAGCGGTATCCAGAGCCTCTGGGAGGGCATCCGGGGCATCGCCATTAGAAGGAGTGTACTGTGCTTTGGGTCGATTTGTAAACCATAGTTAACACATAAGTGTTAAGAAATGTTCATCGTTTCGGCTGGGTGCAGAAGCGGAGGGTTGCGGGACGAGCAGAGCAAAAGAAAAGGGCCGCCCGTGGGCGGCCCAAGGTGGATCAGTCTGGTATCAGAACTCGAAGCGGAGGGCGCCCTGCAGGACGCGGGAGGCTGCGGACATGCTGGTGATGCGGCCGAAGCTCGAAGACGTGAGGTTCGAGTTCGGACTGTTGAAGTTGGGGTGGTTGAAGGCGTTGAAGGCATCGGCGCGGAAGACCAGGCGGTAATTTTCGCTGGCGAGGGGGAAGGTTTTGCCGACGCCCAGATCGATGTTGCCGTAGTGGGGACCGCGCAGCTCGTTGCGCTGGCCGAGGACGAGGCCATCGGGACCGGTAAAGTCCGCAGCGGCTGCCGCTGTGTCTTTGAAGTTCATGAGGCGGCCCGAAGTGGGATCTTTATGCGGGCTGCTGTTGACGTCGGAGGTGTGATTGTTGAGCAGGATGGCGGGAGCCAGGGTCGCATAGCCCGCGCCATAGGCGGTGGTGTTGGCGTAGTAGGGGAAGCCGGTCTGCCAGGTGGGCAGGCCGCTGATCTGCCAGCCGCCGATGGCTTCATCCGCCCAGCGCGGAACGGAACCGCCGATGGCGCGGCCGCGGCCGAAGGGCAGCTCGTAGGTGAAGTCGCCGTTGAAGACCTGGCTCACGTCGAAGTCGGAGTTACCGCGGCACTCGCGGGGCAGGGTGGCGTCGCAGATGAACTCGCCGGTGTAGTTGGACTGGCCGTTGGCGACGAGGGAGAAGTTATCGATGGAGTGGGCCCAGGTGTAATTGAAGTCGAACTGAAGGCCATGGCCGGCGTTCTTGTGCAGGGTGACCAGGAGTCCGTGATACGTGGAGAAGCCTTTGTTGGTGTAGTAGTCGTTGGAGGAGAACTGCGAAGCCATGACGACGTTGTAGTCGACCAGACCGTAGGCGGAGAGGGCCTGGCTGAAGTCGGCAATGTCGCCGTTGTAGAAGAGGTTGGAGAAGGCGTTCGCGAGGATGTGAGTCGCACCGGGACGCCACTGATTTTCGAACCAGGGCTCGGCCGGGATGCTTGTCGGGTCCTGACCGGCGCGAATCTCGTTGGCGACATTGGCGAAGGCGGTGGCATAGCGCTCGCCGGAGGTCGTGTCGAGGAAATTGAGCACCTGGCTGGCATCGACCTGGGCGAGGAGCTTGCGGCCGAGGCGTCCGGCATAGGACATGTTGAGCAGGAAGCCGCCGGGGAAAGTGTGCTGGAAACCGGCGTTGATCATGATGGAGTACGGCGTCGTGAGGCTGGGATCGATGGCGGTGCTGAAGGTGTTGATCCCGAGTCCGTAAGGAGTGGGCGGGTTGGTGGTGGCATCGACGTAGGGAATGGTTTTCGAGGCAAAGGCGGGCGCCGGGGGAGCGGCCGGGATGGCATTGATGCCGGTGAAGCGGGGATCGTTGGCGAGGGAGCCGATGGGGTCGGTGGAGTCGCCGTAGATGTTGTTATTGCTGGCCTGGAAGAGATAGGAGCTGTGGTCCTGGAAGTTCTGGACGGCGCTGACGATGGTGTGGTCGTAGACGATGCCGATGCTGCCGTTGAAGACGGTGGCGCGATCGAAGGATGGATTCCAGGCAAAGGCCAGGTGGGGAGCGAAGTCTTTGTAGCTGGGCTTGTAGTAGCCGGGGGCGTTGTTGGCTTTGCCGGCGAGAACGTATTCGAGGAAGGGAACGGCGGTGGGGCCGGAGACGCCGGCGGTGCTCTGGGGGACGCGATCCTTAAAGAAGTACTCGTCGAAGCCGAGGGGCTTGCCGGTGGAGGCGTTGACCTGGGTGGCTTCGATGCCGTGGGTTTCGTAGGGCACGCTGTAGAGCTGGTAGCGGACGCCGTAGGTGAGGGTCAGCGAGGGCTTCACTTTCCAGGAGTCGCCGAAGTAGAGCTCGGTTTCGTAATAGCGGTATTTGCGGGCGCTGCCGGTGCCCATGGGGGCGAGGCTGCCGTCGGCGTTGTAGTTATAGGTTGCGCCGAGTTCGCTGAAGCTGCCGAGATCAAAGACGAGGGCGTTGTCCCAGTTGTTGGTGGGAAGGCTGTTGGAACTTTGGTTGATGTCGGCGGGACGCTGGCTGGGATCGAGTTCGGTAAGGCCAATCCCGTTGCCGAGACCGAGGCTGGGCGTGAAGTCATTCAGGACCAGGTTGCCGTTGGGCGTGATGAATTTGAAGGTACCCCCGAACTGGAGGGTGTGTACGCCCTTGATCCAGCTGAAGTCGTCGCGCAGCTGGGGAACGGGAACGACGCGGCCCTGAGCGTTGTAGTTGCCGAGGTAGGGCTCGGTGAGGGGGCCGAAGGACCACTGCAGGGCGCCGGTGGGATTGTAGAGCGAGGGGAAGTTGAGGCGGGAGATGGTTTCGCCGAAGCTGACCTGGTTGGTTTTGTTGGCGCCGATGACCCAGTTGTGGCCGACGACCCAGGCCCAGCTGGCGTCGTCGATGGAGCGGGTGACGGGATCGCCGGGGAACTGGATGGGGGTGGCGTAGTTGAAACCGTCGGCGGTGCGCTCGCTGAGGGCGTTGGCGCGGATGAAGATCTTCTGATTCTGGGTGAGGTTGTAGTCGATGCGGGCGACGTAGTCGTTCTCGTGACGGTTGATGGGCGCGTTGAAGCGGAAGCCCATGGTGTTGACGCCGTCGCCGCCGGTGGGATCGTTGCCCGCGGGGTAGCGTTTCGCGTTGAAAGCGGCGAGAGCGGGATTCTGACCGATGCGGAGCGGATCGTAATTGGCTGCGACGGTGGCGGCGCTGACGGTGCTGATGCACTGCGGATCGGATTGGGTGGTGCTGAAGGGGCTGCAGCCGGCGTTGTTGTTGACGTAGGAGATGTTGCCGGCCATGTAGGACGGGGTGGGCACGGTCTGCAGGACGGTGGCACCCTGGTTGTCGCGGCGACCGTTGTACTCAAAGAAGAAGAAGGCCTTGTTGCGGAGAATGGGTCCGCCGAGGTTGCCGCCGAACTGGTTGCGGATGAGAGCGGCGCGGGGAACACCGGCGTTGTTGTTGAACCAGTTGTTGGCCTCGAGGTTGGTGTCGCGGTGGTACTCGAAGAGCGCGCCGTGGAAGTCGTTGGTGCCGCTTTTGGTGACGAGCTGGAACTGGCCGCCGCCGGCGGAGTCGTAGCCGGAGGTTTGACCGGCGGCGACGCCGCGGAATTCCTGGACGGAATCGACTGGGGCGTTGCCGTTGACGGCGCCGAACTGGCCGGTGGCGCGGTCATCGACGTCCAGACCATCGAGAGTGACGTGGGTCTGATCGGAGCGGGAGCCGGTGACGGAGCCATCCCCGGTATCGGGGTTATAGGTAACGCCGGGCTGCATGGTGAAGAGGGCGAAGGGGGTGTCACGAATCTGAATGGGGAGCTGGTTCACCATCTGGACTTCGAAGTTGTTGCCGATGGTGGCGTCGGTGGTGTCGAGGGTGACGTTTTGATTGCTGCCGGAAACCGACACGGTGGTGACGACATTGCCCACGTTCAGGATGGTGTTCTGGGTGCGGACGGCGGAGACGTTGAGATAAAGGCCGGTCACCGAGACGGAAGTGAAGCCTTCATGGGAGAAGGTTGCGGTGTAGCCAGGGCCGGGGCGCACCTGATTGATGGTGTAGGAGCCTTCGGCGGTGGTGACGGCCTGGTATTTCACGCCGGTGGCGGGGTTGGAGAGGACGACCTGCGCGCCGGGAATGACGGCGCCGGAGGCATCGGTAACGAGTCCGGTGATGGAGGCGGTGTCCTGGGCGAGGAGGGCAGGAGCGACGGAGAGAACGAAGAGCAGAGCGGTCGCAATCGGGGCAAATTTCTTCAGCGAAAATTTCTTCAACAAGTGGATACCTCCGGTAAGGCGTCGTCGGGTGCGGACACATCCGCGCATGCTGAGGGAAAGACTCGGCACTCCGAGGGGGGTCTTCAGCCGCGGACCGGCACCTGGGACGACGCTCTGATGTTTGCTGTTTTGTAGGGCACCTGGATGGCCATCGTGACTGAGGGGGGCGAGGAAGGGATGAGGGATAGGGTGACCTCAGTTCCAGTGAGACGAAAAGGCATTTTGGCGTGACGAATGGACCTGAATTTGTGATGAATAGCAGACCAATAACTCTTTGGTAACAATCAAGGGCTTACGAGAGAGTGGGAGCGGGGGGGCGCGAGCTTCGACAAACCATAGAAAGCGAGGGGTCAGCCTATGGGAAACGGGGAGTAACTGTGGAAGATCGCAGGGACGATTGGGCTATTCATGGTGGAGAGCAACGATCGGAACGACACGAGTGGCGCGCAGGGCGGGGAGATAGCTGGCGAGGAGGGCGACGAATCCAAGGACGACGGCGACCCCGGTTAGAGTTAACCAATCGGTAATTGTGACGCCGTAAAGAAGGCTGCGCAGGAATCGGGTGAGGAAGAGGGAGGCGCCAAGGCCGAGAGCGACTCCGGCGAGGGTCAGGCGGAGGCCCTGGGCGAGGACCTGGCGGAAGATCGCGGATTTTTCGGCGCCGAGGGCGATGCGGATGCCGATTTCGTGAGTGCGCTGGCGGGTGGTGTAGGCAACGAGGCCGTAGAGTCCCACGGTGGCAAGCAGGAGAGCGAGGATACCGAAGGATCCGGCGAAGTCGACGACGATGCGCTCGAAGACGTTGCCCATTTTCATGTTAGCCCTGAGCGTGGTGATGTTGAAGAGGGGCAGGTCGGGATTGAGATGGGCGACCGCCTGCTGCACGGCAGTGGTGTAGCGGAGGGGATCGCCGGCGACGCGGAGGTGGAGGATGACCTCGCTGCGGTATTCCTGCCACAGCGGGATGAGGACGAGGGGCGCGGGATCGTAGACGAGACGGCGGTATTTGGCATTGGCGACGACGCCGACGACGGTGCGCCACTTTCCCTGGAACTGGATTTGTTTACCGAGGGCGTCGTCGCCGGCGACGCGCCAGTAGCGGTCGATGAAGTCCTGGTTGACGATGATGGTTTGCTGCGTGGATTCGCGGTCGCCGTCGTTGAAGTCGCGGCCGGCAAGGAGCGGCGTGCGCAGGGTGGCGAGATAGCCGGGCCCGACGATGCCGCGGTCGATCTCCATGGATTCATGCGGCTGGGGGACGTAGCCTTCGGGGCGCACGGCGTCGGAGTGAATGGTGAAGGAGAGGGGAGAGAAATCGGCGAGGGTGGCGGACTGCACTCCGGGGATGGCGTCGAGTTTGGTGAGGAGCTGGTGCTCGAACTGGGTGCCGGTAGCGCGGGAGTAGCCCATGGGGTCGAGGTCGAAGGTGGCGAGGAGGACGTGGTCGGGGTTGAAGCCGGGATCGGCGCGCTGCGCCAGGTTAAGGCTGCGGACCAGGAGGCCGGCGCAGGTGAGCAGAACCGTGGAGAGCGCGATCTGGGCGATGACCAGGAGGCCGGAGAGGCGCGAACGAGCATGGCCGGAGGTGGTGGAGAGAGATTCTTCTTTGAGGACAGCGATGGGTGAAAGGCGCGAGGCGCGCAGCGCGGGGATGAGCCCGGCAATTCCGGCGGTGAGCACGGATACGAGCAGGGTGGCGAACAGAACGGAGGCGCCGACGCTGCCGTTGAGGTCGAGAGGCAGCGTGGTGGGGGGCAGGAAGGCAGGGATGGTGCGCGCCGTGAAGAGGGTGAGGAGGATGGCAAGTCCGCCGCCAGCGAGGGAGAGGAGGAGGGTCTCGATCATGATCTGGCGGACGAGGCGGGCGCGGCCGCAGCCCATGGAGAGGCGGATGGCAAATTCGCGGCGGCGCGCAATGGAGCGAACGAGGAGCAGGTTGGCCACGTTGGCGCAGGCGAGGATGAGGAGAACCGCGGCGAGCGCGAGGAGGATGGGGAGAGTTCCGGAGAAGTAGACGTTGGCACCGAAGGGCGAGCGCCAGAGCGGATCGGTGAAGAGGGAGTTGTTGCCCTGGTGCGAGGCGGGAAACTCGGCCGCGATGTGCTGCATGGCGACATTGAGCGCGATGTCGGCCTGGCGCCGATCGACTCCGGGCGCGAGCGTGCCGAGGACGTTCAGCCAGGAGACGGCGCGGTCAGGGACGAAGTTGAAGCCCCATACCTGCTCGGCCTCGGCAAGGGGGATCCAGAGATCGGCGCGCAGGCCGGTCTTGCATCCGTGAAAGCCGGGGGGTGCTACGCCCACGATGGTGTAGGGGTGGAGATTGATCTGGACGGTGCGGCCGATGACGTGGGGGTCGGCGCCAAATTGGTTGCGCCACAGGTCGTAATTGAGGACGACTTCGGATTGACCGGAAGATTCGGCGGCTCGGCTGGTGAGAAGGAAGCGGCCGAGACGAGGGCGCACGCCGAGGACGTCGAAGTAGTTGGCGGAGACGAGAGCGCCATAGAGACGTTGCGGTTTGCCGACGCCGGTGATGGCCATGAAGTCGTCGTGGTAGGCGAGGAGTCCGGAGAAGGCCTGGGTATGGTCGCGGAGATCGGCGTAATCGGGCCAGGAAAAGGGCGGGGTGGGGTGCTCATTGCGGGGGCCGCGGGCGATGGTGACCATGCGCGAGGTGTCGTGCGCAGCGGGGACAGGATTGAGGAGGGTGGCGCTGATCCAGCTGAAGACGGTGGTGTTGGCGCAGATCGCGAGGGCGAGGGTGAAGACGGAGACGAGGGTGAAGCCCAGGTGATGGAAAAGCTGGCGGAGGGCGTAGCGGACTTCGAGGAACAGGTTGCGCAGGGGCATGGATCCGACCGCGGGCGGGATCGCCGGGAAGGCGGCAAAAATTTCAATCCAACTATAAGGTTGGGACGGCGGTGGAGGCGGTGTCGGGCGTCACGGAGGAGTTGGGCCGAGCGCTGCTGCGATCCGGGCCTTTCTTACAGAACTGCAAACCGAGCGCCATGCGATGGGCATTCTGTCTGGCTGCCTGCATCCTATGGATGAACCGGATAGGCATTCTGCCTGGGCAATGAGGCTTGCGTGCTTCGTTGCAGCAATGGCCTGACCCGCGTTCAGAGTCCGCCATGGTGTGGACTCCGATTCCAGCGGAAGCAGTCTTCATGAATCTTCGACAAAGCAGAGGGCTCGGTAGGGTGCGGGGGAGTGGGTTGCGTCTGGCAGGATGTCTGGCGCTGCTGGCGTGTGCGTGGGGGACGGGCGCGCAGGAACTGCGGTCCACGAAACAACCGGATGCGGTGCATGGCGAGGTGGTTTACCGGTCGGGATGCATGGCGTGTCATGGCGACCGAGGAAAGGGCGCGGCGCAGACGAGCACGGAGTTTGTGCGGCCGAGCACGTTTCCGGATTTCACGCAGTGCAGCCAGACGACGGCAGAGCCGAACATCACGTGGAAGGCGATCATCGTCCACGGCGGGCCGGGGCGCGGCTTTTCGACGATCATGCCGGCGTTTGGGGAATTGCTGTCCGATGAGGACGTTAACGATGTGATCGCGTATTTGCGGAGTTTGTGTACGAATCCGCACTGGCCGCGGGGCGAGCTGAACCTGCCGCGAGCCATTGTCACGGAGAAGGCATATCCGGAAGATGAGTTTGTTCTGTCGACGGCGGCGCATGCGAGTGGTGCGCCGGGGTTCACGACGGATTACATCCACGAAGAGCGGTTTGGAGTGAAGAACCAGCTCGAGATCGATCTGCCGCAGCATGATGAGGATCAGAATCATGAGTGGCAGAACGGGATCGGCGATATCACGCTGGGACTGAAGCGGGTGCTGTGGTCGAGTCTGCACACGGGATCGATTGTGGCGGTGCAGGGCGGGGTGTTGCCGCCGACGGGAGACAGCAAGCGGGGATTCGGCGCAGGGACGACCACGTTTGAGCCGTTTGTCTCCGCCGATCAGCTGTTCAAAACGGATACGTGGGTGCAGTTCCAGATGGGCGCGGATCTGCCGGTGGATCCGAAGAAGTCGCCGCAGTCGCTGTTCTATTACACGGCGCTGGGGCAGAGCTTCGCGGGAGACCATCGGTTGGGACGGCTGTGGAGCCCGATGGTGGAGTTTCTGGCCAACCGCGATCTGGTGGACGGCGCGAAGACGGACTGGGATGTGCTGCCGGAGATGCAGGTGACGATCAGCAAGCGGCAGCATATCCGCGGGGATCTGGGATACCGCGCGCCCTTCACGGATACAGCGGGGCGTCACGGCGAGGTGGACTTCTACATCTTGTGGGACTGGGCAGACGGCAAGCTGTGGGAGGGCTGGAAATGACGCGGGCGTCGGGTGTGGCGTCTTCCCTGCTGTTGTTGGCGGTCGCAGTGATGCCGGCGCCGCTGGTGGCACAGGTGCATGCCAACGATAAGGATTTCAAGACGGAGTTCAGGACGTCGGACCGATGCGTGGCGTGCCATAACGGGCTGAAGACGCAGTCGGGCGAGGATGTGTCGATCGGTTTCGACTGGCGGGCGAGCATCATGGCGAACTCGTCGCGCGATCCGTACTGGCAAGGGAGCGTGCGGCGCGAGTCGATCGATCATCCGGAATCGAAGGGGGACATTGAAAATGAGTGCTCGACATGCCACATGCCGCTGACGCACTTCACGGCGCAGGCACAGGGACGTCAGGCGCAGGTGTTTTCGCATCTGCCCTTGTCGAAGGTGACGGGCAAGGATGGTCCTGCGGCGGACGGAGTGTCGTGCTCGGTGTGCCACCAGATCGAGAAGACGCGTTTGGGGACGCCGGAATCGTACAACGGGAACGTTGTGTTCGCGAGCACGGCGGACGCACACGATCGGCCGGAGTATGGGCCGTTCGATGTGGACAAAGGGCATCAGCGGGTGATGCAGTCGTCGACGAACGGGATGGTGCCGACGCTGGCGGCGCATATCCGCGACGCGGCGCTGTGCGGTAGTTGCCACACGCTGAAGACGAAGGCGCTGGGTCCGGGCGGGAAGGAAGTGGGATCGCTGCCGGAACAGATGCCGTATGTGGAGTGGCTGCACAGCGACTACAAGGGCGTGCAGACGTGCCAGGACTGCCACATGCCGGAGGTACATGGGCCGATGGCCATCACGGCGGTGTTCGGTCCGCTGCGGGAGGGGATGCACCGGCACGTTTTTGTGGGCGGAAATTATCTGCTGGAGAATATGTTCCACGATTACCACGATGAACTGCATGTCGCTGCGCCGGCGCAGGACTTCGAGAAAGCATCGGAGCGCGCTACGGAATTTCTGAAGACGCAGGCGGCGCGGGTCTCACTGAAAGATGTCGGAGGGCAGGCTGGGCGGCTGTCGATCGCCGTCAAGGTAGAGAATCTGACGGGTCACAAACTGCCGACGGCGTATCCCTCGCGGCGGGTCTGGCTGCACGTGACGGTAACGGATGGGAGCGGGCGGAAGGTGTTTGAATCGGGGGCGCTGCATGCGGATGGATCGATTGAGGGCAACGTGAACGATCAGGATCCGCACCGGTATGAGCCGCATCATGCGGAGATCACGAATCCGGAACAGGTGGAGATTTTCGAGCCGATTCTGAAGGACGCGCACGGGCAGGTAACGACGGGGCTGCTGTCGGCGGTGGGCTATCTGAAAGACAATCGGCTGCTGCCGTTGGGATTCGACAAGCGCACGGCGGAGCGGGACATTGCCGTGGTGGGGAAGGCGCTGGACGATCCGGACTTTACGGGGGGCAGCAGCGTGATCCGCTACGTGGTGGACACGCATGGGGCGGCGGGGCCGTTCCACGTGAAGGCAGAGTTGTGGTACGAGGTGGTTGGGTATCGCTGGGCGCATAACCTGGCACCCTACGAGGCAGCGGAGCCGCAGCGATTTGTTCACGAATATGAGGCGGAGTCGGGGCGGTCGGCGATGGTGCTGGCGAGCGCGGACTTAGCTGTTAGTCATTAACTCTGAGTGAGATCGAAGAACTAACCGCAAGCTTCGGAACGCGAATTGGGTTCGCGAAGGGGCGGCTTCAGGATCTTTTCTTTTGGGCTTGTCTGACCCAGTACTGGAACTCGTCGGCGTAGAGTTCGCCATCGAGGTCGGCGACCCGGGCAGTGAGCCGCGTCCGGGCGTCGGCGATGGCGTGGTTGTAGATGGCGGGACCGATCTCTTCGAGGAAGAAGTCGAGCAGGAGCCCGGCGCGCAGGTCGCCGATGGGTTCGCGAATCTCGCTCTCGAAATACTTCTTTATTGAGCCGATCGCTTCAGCGCGTTTTTCCTTCGGCAACTCGATGGGGGTCATGGGTGGTTCTCTCTCGATCACCGAGCTTACACGGGGCCTTTGCAGCGCGGTGCGGAAAATGTTTGCTGGACTAGAATGAGGGCGCGAGAATCCGGGCGCTGGAATTCGGGTCGGGTTCGGAACTGCAGGAGGTTTTCATGGCGCGACATACGGTTTCGAGAAGGACATTTCTTTCGCTGGCAGGAGCGACGGCGGCGGCACGACCGCTGATGGCGGCGACTCGCTCGTGGGGGATCGATGAGCCGGCGACGAGCGCATCGCCGGGATGGCACGAGCAGGGCATCCTGAACCTGGCCCACTCGCCGTATGCGAAGCTGCATAACGTTCCGGTACGGGCGGTGACGATCGAGGACGGGTTCTGGTCGAAGCGGCGGAAGACGAATGTGGAGTCGAGCATCCCGTCGATGCATGAGGAGTTGCTGGCGCACGGGCGGATGGATAACTTCCTGCGGCTGGTCGGCAAATCGAATGAAGCGCAGAAGGGGCCGGTGTATTCGGATTCCGATATGTACAAGTGGCTGGAGGCGGTCGCGTTCGCCCTGCAGACGCAGGACAATCCGCAGCTACATGAAGCGGCGCAGACGACGATCAGAGACGTCGTCGCGATCCAGGAGCCGAGCGGGTACATCAATACGTACTACCAGGGCGATCGCAAGCCGCTGCGGATGACGATTCCGGAGCAGGTGCGCGGGCACGAGCTATATTGCCTGGGACACATGCTGCAGGGCGCGATTGCGTACTACCGCGCGACCGGCGATGCGACACTGATGAACGCGGGACAGAAGATGGTCGATGGGTATCTGCTGCCTGACTTCGGGCCGGAGCCGGATAAGAAGCCGATTGTGTCGGGACATCCGGAGATCGAGATGGCCTTGATTGAGTTATACCGCACGACGGGCGAGCGGAAGTATGTCGAGCTGGCGGGATACATTCTGACGGGCGATCCGCGGGCCGACCTTAAGCCGCGGCAGATTGTCTACATGAATTGTGGCGTGCCGTTCACGACGAAGACGAAGCTGCAGGGGCATGCGGTGCGGGCGATGTATGCGTGCTGCGGCGCGACGGATTACTACCTCGAGACCGGCGATCCTGCTTACATGAAGACGCTGGAGGTGCTGTGGAGCGATTTATCGCGCGCGCAGATGTACGTGACGGGTGGCGTGGGCGCGCGCAGCGAGGGTGAGGCGTTCGGCGAGGACTACGAGTTGCCGAATGCGCAGGCGTATGGCGAGAGCTGCGCGGCGATCGGCAATGCGATGTGGAACTGGCGGATGTTGGCGGCCACGGGCGAGGCACGCTTTGCGGATGTGATGGAGCGGGCGCTGTACAACGGGATCAACTCGGGGATGTCGCTGAACGGGACGCTGTATTGCTATCGAAATCCGCTGGCGTTCGATCCGACTACGGGCGAGAAGATTCGCAATCCGTGGTACGACACGACGTGTTGCCCGCCAAATCTGGAGCGGACCTTTGCTAAGTTACCGGGGTACTTCTACTCGACGGCAAAGGACGGGTTGTATGTCCATATGTATGACAACTCAAAGATGCAGTGGAAACTTGAGAGCGGGAACGGCATTGCGGTGACGCAGAAGACGCAATATCCGTGGGAGGGTACGGTGCGGATGACGGTGGCGGTGGAGCATCCGGAGGAGTTCACGCTGTATGTGCGGGTGCCGGGGTGGTCAAGAGAATCTCAGGTGAAGGTGGCGGGAGCGGCGGTGGCAGGCGTGCGGCCAGGCGAGTATGTGCCGGTGCGGCGGAGGTGGAGCGGCGAGACGGCGGTGGAACTGAACTTCGACGTGACGCCGCGGATGGTGGTGGCGAACCCGGCGGTGGAGCAGGACACAGGGAAGGCAGCGATGGAGCGCGGGCCAATCGTGTATTGCATGGAGGGGATGGACCAGGCGAAGGGCACGGATGCGAAGACGTTTCCGTTGTACATGGCAAAGCGAGACGGGGCGATGCGGGGGTCGTTTGAGCCGGGGGTGCTGGGCGGGGTGATGGTGCTGACGCACTCGGGGGCTCGGAGAGCGGGGCCGGTGGAGGCGCTGTATGCGCCGGCGGTGACGGAGGCGGCGAAGGCGGAGGCAGCGGAGCTGAAGCTGATTCCGTACTACGCGTGGGATAACCGGGAGGAAAGCTCGATGCAGGTTTGGATACCGGTGGAGGGGTGAGGAGTAATCCTGCAGCCCACCCTATGACGGGTACTCACTGCTTGGCGTATTTGTTGCGGATCCTCACGGTGCGTTGTAACTCGTCCTCGGCCTGGAGGATTTTGAGGCGGAGGTCGGGGTCGGGGTTGGTGGTTTGTAAGTAATGGTTGACGGCGTCGAGGGCGGCCTGGGATTGCTGGCCGTCCATGAAGGCGTCGAGCCAGGCGACTAAGAAGAAAATCTTGCGCTCGCGCTGGACGTCAGGCAGGGCAGCGAGGGCGGGCTCGAGATATGGCGCTGTAAGTTGGGATTGGTTCCAGTAATTGAAGGCGCCGAGGGAGGACTGGATCCAGTCTTCGCTGATTCTGGGACTGAGGTTCGGGTCGCGGGTGTAGTCGGCGAAGTAGCGCTGCTTGGTGGCGGGGTCGGGGCGGGCGGCCTGGGCGATCCAGGCGTATTTGAGGCCGTCGCCGGAGGGGTCGCGCTTTTGCTCGGCTTCGAAGTACTTGTCGGCTTCGGGGTCGTTGTAGGCGAGGAGGGCGGTGACGAGGGACCAGCGGTCCTGCTGGCGGAGGGTGACGCCGGGGATGGTGCGTTTGCCGCTGAGAAGGTCTTTCATGACGGCGGCGCCGGCAGGTTGCGCTGCGAATCCGTCAAGAGAACGAAACCAGAGGATGCGGAGGTCGTGATCGGGGTCGTTGATCATGCGATCGGCGGCGAGGGTTGCGGCGCGGGCGAGGAGTTCGTTCAGCGAGGGCGCGGGGACGTAGCGATGGATGGCAGTCTGGGTGCGAGCGAGGAGCGAGGCGGCGAGGGCTTCGTCGCTTTCGTGGGGGAGGACGTCGAGCGCGGTGTGGACGTAGTCGGCGGGGTTGAGTTCGGCGAGGCGGACCGAATCCCAGAGGGATCCCCAGAGGAGGGTGCGGCGGAAGAGGTCAGATACGACAGGCGCGGAGTTTGCGATGTCGCGCATGACGGCGGTGCGGGATTTGGGGTCGAGCAGGAAGAGGCCGTAAGCGTGGTCGTCGTTGTTAGCAAAGATAAAGCCAGGACAGCCGGGAGAAGGACTTGGGAGCGGGATTTCGGCGGACGTCGTATTGAAATCAGCGCGGATCACTTGCGTGCTCCCGTTGGGGGCGGCGAGCAGGACTTCTGTCGCGATGGGCCAGAGGTCGTTGCCTCCGAGCACAGGATTCTGCGTCAGAGTGAGTTTGGTCAGCTTGCCGCCGGAGCAGGTGAAGGACGCGTCGACACGGGGCATGCCGCGGTGGCGGATCCACATGTCGGCCCAGTTTTCTAAGTGATGGGGCTTGCCTAACTCGGTGGTTGCCTCCTGGAAAGAGCCGACTAAGTCGCTCCAGGTTGCGTTCCCGTACTGATGCGCGGCGAGATAGAGCTGCAGGCCGCGGCGGAAGGCCTGGTCGCCGATTACATAGTTGAGCTGGCGGAGGACGCCGGGAGCTTTGGAGTAGACGATGGCTCCGTACGCGGACTTAGCCATGTTGAGGTTCGGGATGTCCTGATAAATGGGCGTGGTGCCCTGGGTTTCATCGATGGCGTAGGCCGCGGGCTTGATGGATTGATAGAAACGCTGCCAGACAGGCAGGTCAGGGCGGAGGTCGGCGAGCGCTTTGTAGGCCATGTATTGCGCGAAGCCTTCCTTGAGCCAGAGGTCGTCGAACCAGCGCATGGTGGTGAAGTCGCCGAACCACTGGTGGGTGAGCTCGTGGAGGACCAGGACCTGGCGCTGGAAGCGATTGAGGTCGGTGGGCGCGGTGCGGAAGAGGACGGACTCTTCGCGGAGGAAGGTGCAGCCGGCGTGCTCCATACCGCCGTAGGCGAAGCCGGGGATGAGGACCATTTCATATTTCGGGAAAGGAAACGGCTGCGCGAAGTAGCCGGAGAGGAATTTGATGCCGTCGGCGGCGGTGGTCTGAACGGCGGGGACTTCGGACTCGGCGGCGGCGGCTTTCGATTTGCGGACCCAGACGTTGGGGAGGCCTTTGGTTGGATGGACGGAGACGAAGGGTCCGGCGGCGAAGGCGAAGAGGTAAGTGGGGATCGGTTCGGTTTCGGCGAAATGCGTTTCGGAGGCCGCGCCCATGGATTCGGTCATAGTCGGCACAGTGTTGGAGATGGCGGACCACGCGGTGGGACGGGTAAGAGTCAGCTTAAAGCGGCCCTTAAGATCGGGCTGATCGAAGCAGGGGAAGGCCATGCTGGCGTCCATGGGGACGAAGAGGGTGTAGAGATATTCGCTCCCATCGTCCTTATCGTCGAAGCGGGTGACGGCTTTGCCGGCGGCTCCGATGTTGGCGGTGAATTTCGCGTCGATGGTGTTGGGGCCGATGCGGAGGTCTGCGGCGGGGAGGATGAGGTGACCGTGGGAGAGGTTGGTCGGGATTGGTGCGCCGTTGAGGGTGAGGGAGGAGACCTGGCCGTCGCGGAAGTCGAGGAGGAGGGGCTGCGCGGCGTCGGTAAGGGTGAAGCGGAGGGTCTCGGTGGCGTCCGTTGTGGGCGCGTGGGGGACGAGGTCGTAGCTGAGCTGGTAGTGGAGGTCGGAGAGGCGGGCGGCGCGGGACTGGGCGAGGGCGCGGGGGATGCCGTCGGGGATGTTGTCTGCGCGGGCGCTGGAAATATTCAGGGCAAATGCGAACGCCAACAACGGATACAGGGGTCGGACGATGAGCGGGCGGCGGGCGATGGTCAAGGATTTCGGCCTCAGAAGCACTATAAAGGGCCGGGGGCGTCGCCGAGAACGCAAAGGGGTGAATGGCAATCCGCGTGCAATGAGGCGCGGAATGGCACATTGTGGATAAGTTTATTGCTTAATTACGGGCATCCTTGAAGCTCCGCGAGACATCCGGAGTAAGTTGCGGTCATTTTCAGGAGAGCCAAGTATATGCGTGTCCCCCCAGCGAGACGACTTCGCGTTGTGCGGAGTATGGAATTCTTTTCCAAGGCAGTGAGTGGCAGCAGCGCCGGCGGCAGGCTGGCGCTTTTCTTTTTGATTGCGATGTTTGGGACGGCGCTGACGGCCGCCGCGCAATATCGCGCTTCAATTCAAGGAGTGGTGACCGATCCCAGCGGGGCGGTAATTCCCGGCGCAACGTTGACGCTGACCGATAACGGCACCGGCGCGAAGCAGGTACGCACCAGTGACAGCCAGGGAGTCTACAACTTCAATGCATTGCCCGCGGACTCGTTCAATCTGGTTGTAACCAAGGATGGATTCCAGGAAAAGGATTTCACCAATCTGCAACTGAATCCGGAGCAGGCAAACTCGGTGAACGTGCAACTGGCGCCGGGAGCGCAGACGCAGACGGTGACCGTGAATGGTTCCACCGAGGCGGCGATGGATACCGAGACCGCCAACAGCGGGCAGGTCATTTCGGAGAAAGACGTGCAGCATATGCCGGTCTATGAGCGGGACCCGCTGAGCCTTCTGCGGCTGACGCCCGGGGTGCTGGCCGACGGAGCGCAGGCGGCGGGTGGGGGCGGCTATCAGAATCCGGGAACGCAGTCGGGAGCGTCGTCGGGCGGGGGTGGGAACCTCGGCCACTCGAGCAGCATTTTTGCGACGGAAAACGGGGCTTCGGCCAACAGCAATGGACAGCAGTTTGAAAACAACGGGTACAGCATCGACGGGATCAGCACGGAGAGCGCGGTGTGGGGCGGGTCGACGGTGATTACGCCGAGCGAGGATTCGATCAGCAACATCAAGGTGCTGAGCAATGACTACGACGCGGAGTATGGCCGGTTCTCGGGGGCGGTCACCCAGATCACGTCGAAGAGCGGGACCAACAATGTTCACGGAAGCTTCTTTATTCAACTCATGCGGCCGGGGCTGAACGCTTACCAGCGCTGGAACGGTCCGGGATCGGCGCAGGCATTCGACCCGGCGGGGGTGAAGAAGACTCCGGCGCAGCGCGGCCTGCTGCGCGATGAGGACCGGTACAACCAGTGGGGTGGGAGCATTGGGGGGCCGATCTGGAAGAATCGCATTTTTGCTTTCATTGCTTATGAGGGACAGAGCCAGACCATTCCGGCAACGAGCGTGGGGTGGTACACGACGCCGCAACTGGCGGGAGAGGCTCCGGCCAACAGCATTGCGTCGAAGTATCTGAATTTCCCGGGATCGAAGGTGGCGGGCACCGTGATCAGCGGCGGCGATTGCTCGGTGGCGGGACTGACGGAAGGAGTGAACTGCCGGACGATTCCCGGACAGGGGATCAACATTGGTTCACCTCTAACCAGCGGGCTGGGCAAGCAGGACCTGACCTACGTGAGTACGAGCAATCCGGGTGTGGGGAATGGGCTTTCAAACGTACCCGATATTGCGCAGTACACGATCGTCAACCCGACAAGCAGCGATTTCAAGCAATACAACGGACGACTGGATGTACAGGCCACGCAGAACGATCGCCTGAGCTTTGCGATGTACTGGGTTCCTGCTTCAGAAACAAAATACAACGGCGGATATGCTTATCAGCTCTTTCATCACGACCAGGTGAACGACGCGTTTTCAGTGATCTGGAACCACATTTTCTCGCCGACATTTCTGAACGAGGCGCGCGCGAACGCGGCGGGATGGCGCTATAACGAACTTGCGAGCAATCCGCAGGCGCCATTTGGATTGCCGCAGGATCAGCTGCTGGGGAGCCCGCAAATTGGCAACATCAGCATCGGCTCTCTGGGCGTACCGGTGCCCGCGCACCTGGACCAGTGGACTTATGGCTACAAAGATGTCGCGACCAAGATTTTCGGATCGCACACGATGAAGTTTGGCTTCGATCTGACGCGGCTTTACTACCTCAATGATCCGATCGGGGCGCCTAACTACACGTTCTATAACTTATGGGATTTCATGAACGATGCGCCGGAGGCGGAAGGCGGGGCATTCCAGGCAACGACCGGCATTCCCGGAGGATACCGGAACGATAACCGCCAGGATATCTGGGGCGTGTTTTACCAGGATGAGTGGAAAGCGCGTCCGAATCTGACGCTGAGCGCGGGGCTGCGATACGCGTATTTCGGGCCGCTGAGCGACAAGGACAACAACATGGGCGTGCTGACCTTCGGCAGCGGAAGCTCGCTGCTGAGCGGCATCACGATCAGGACGGGCATCGATGCCTGGCAAGCGCAGAAGCTGAATTTCGGGCCGCAGGTGGGCTTTAACTGGAGCCCGATGGCGAACAGCGGCAAGGTGGTGTTCCGCGGCGGTTACGGGCTGAACTACAACGAAGAACAGATTGCCAATGCCAACGCCTACGATGGCAATCCGCCCGGTACCAGTGTGGTACCGGGAACGAGCACGAGCCCAGCCAATATTAATCCCAACATTCTTTATGCGACTTCATCGGATACCAGCAGCATCAATGGTTATCCGGCGAATCCGCATGTAATTACGACCTTCAACTCCGCGGGGCTGCCGGCGGCGGGAGGGGCGAATCTGAACGGGCTGCCGCACAATCTGCCGACGCAGTACGTTCATCATTATTCGCTGGAGATGGATATGGAGTTGGGCCGGGGATGGGTGGCGGACGTGGGCTATATGGGAAGTTCGGCGCACCATCTGCTGTATGACTATGACGCGAATGCTTATGCAACGATCCTTGGCGCGCCGCTGAATTCGCTGGTGAACAGCGTGAATACCTTTGGCAGCCAGGGGAAATCCAACAGCAACATGATGATCGCCGGGGTGAAGCATCAGTTTTCACACACCTTCTCACTGGACACGCAATATACCTGGTCGCACAGCATGGATACGAATTCCGGGCCGTATTTCCGCGATCCCTATCTGTACAACACGCGGTATTCGTACGGGCGGTCGGATTTCGATCTGAACCAGGTATTTAAGGTGTTTGGCGTCTGGCAGCCGACGATCTTTCACGGGCAGCACAACTGGGCGGAGAAAGTGGCGGGAGGATGGACGCTGTCCGGAATC
Organism: uncultured Acidobacteriaceae bacterium; assembly: GCA_963796895.1. Classification (GTDB taxonomy): domain Bacteria; phylum Acidobacteriota; class Terriglobia; order Terriglobales; family Acidobacteriaceae; genus Palsa-343. The sequence continues at coordinate 1,485,019 of CAWCNN010000003.1, read as the reverse complement.
GCGACCTTCCATAGTGGATTCGGATGGACGCCGGTCTACACGGCGCCGCACCAGATTTACTGCAACACGTGCAACTACGGCTACCAGAACCTGCGGCCGATCTATCTGGGGGGAGCGCACCGCGATACGAGCAACGATGCCTTTAAGACGGGGAGCAACTTTGCGAACCCGGGGACCGCGAATACAGGCACGAACAACGATCAGTTCCAGAACAATTACTTCGAGGTTCCGAACTACTCGAATGCGATTGCCGATCAGCCGGGACAGGTCGCTGCCGCGTACATCCCCGCGCCGGGGCTGGACCGCAACTCGATGGCCGGGCCGAAGTACCGTGACGTGGATCTGACGGCATCGAAGGCGTTCGGGCTGCCCAACATGCCGGTACTGGGGGAGAATGCGCAGTTCGAAATCAAGGCAAATATGATCAACCTGTTCAACATTCTGAATATCAATCCGAGCCAGATCAACGCTCACGTGGATTCCGCGAACCTTGGCCAGGCGAATGGCGCACTGGGAGCGCGCGTGATCGATTTTCAGGCGCGGTTTAGTTTCTAGGACATCGACAGGCGGTTAACCAAAAGCGGTGAGCGAGGGGCGGTTAGTGAAAAGCGGATAGCGGTTAGCGAACGGCGCTTCGCGAAGCCAGCGGGAGGATGTCGGATCAGCGGCATCCTCCCTTTTCTTTTTTGGGGTGGAATGGGGCGAGCGTGAGGCGAGCGGGTGGAGGATAATCTGGTGCGGGGAGAGGTGATGAGAAGAATCGGCTGTATTTTGGCGGCGGCGGTGGTGGCGGCTTCGTGGGGCGGGGCGATTGCGCAGGAGGCGAACAGCGCGGCGCCAGTGACCATCGTGGTGGATGCGAAAGCGAAGGGAACGCCGTTTCCGCATTTCTGGGAGGAGATGTTTGGGTCGGGGCGGGCGAACCTGGCGATGCGGGAGAGCTATCGCGACGATCTGGATCGGGTGAAGAAGGTCACGGATTTCCAGTATGTGCGGTTCCACGGGATCTTCGACGATGAGAACGGGGTGTACAGCGAGGATGCGCAGGGGAACCCGATCTATGACTGGTCCTACGTGGATCAGATTTACGACGGGCTGCTGGCGCACGGGATCAAGCCGTATGTGGAGATCAGCTTCATGCCGAAGGCGCTGGCGCCGAACGCTCCACGCCACGCGTTCTGGTACAAGCCGATTCCCGCGCCGCCGGATAACTACGCGAAGTGGGATGCGCTGATCGCGGCGTTTGCGAAGCATCTGGTGGAACGGTATGGGATCGACGAAGTGGCGCAGTGGTATTTCGAGGTATGGAACGAGCCGAACATCGATTTCTGGATCGGGCGGCCGGCGCAGGAGACCTACTTCGAGTTATACGATCACACGGCGCGGGCGCTGAAGTCGGTGAGCGAGAAGATTCGCGTGGGCGGACCGGCGACGGCGCAGGCGGCATGGGTGGGAGATCTGATCGCGCACGCGACGCAGAACGATGTGCCGCTGGATTTTGTGTCGACGCATGTGTATGGGAACGACACCGCGATGGATGTGTTCCACGATCATCGGCCGATGGCGCCGCACCAGATGGTATGCGCGGCGGTGGATAAGGTTCACGACGAGATTATGAAGTCGGCGCGGCCGAAGATTCCGCTGATCTGGAGCGAGTTCAACGCGACCTACGCGAACGAGCAGCAACTGACGGATTCGATTTACATGGGGCCATGGATGGCGGACACGATTTCGAAGTGCGACGGCAAGACGCTGATGATGTCGTACTGGAGCTTCTCCGATGTGTTCGAGGAGCAGGGCGTGGTGAAGACGCCGTTCTACGGCGGGTACGGGCTGGTGGCGGAGGATGGGATTCCGAAGCCGGCGTACGACGCGTTCATGCTGCTGCACGAGTTGGGAGACGAGCGGCTGCCGGCGCCGATCGATGAGGCGCTGGTGACGCGCAGGAAGGATGGGACGGTGGTGATCGCGGCGTGGAATCTGGTGGAAGACCACAAGGATGGGACGCCGGTGAGCGACGCATCGAAGACGGTGACGTTTGAACTGAAGAATGTGGGCGGCGGGATCGGTCTGCACACGGTGACGGGGATGAAGGCCGAAGTGCGGCGCGTGGACGCTTCGCATGGGGACACGCTGGATGCGTGGAAGAAGATGGGGAGCCCGCAGTATCCGACGCAGGCGCAGATTGAGGCGCTGCGGAAGGCGTCCGATCCGGGACCGGAGGAGGATGTGCCAATCCGGGATCACAAGCTGACGCTGACGTTGCCACCGATGGGGCTGGCCGTTATTGAAATTAAGTAGTTGCGAGGCTAAGACCTCGGCTTTTGGTCAGGAGTGCCGCGCTTCCGGCTATACTGGGGGCCTTTCTCGGGGTACGTCCGTCATTGACTACACAGGAGACAGGTCATGGTTCAATTGCGCTGGGTGGTGTTATGGGCTGTGATCTTCAGTCCGTTATGGGCGGTTCGGCAGGCGAACGGCCAGGCCACGACGAGCCAGAAGGACCAACCGGCAGAGCCGACGGAAACGCTGCGGACCAACGCGAACCTGGTGCTGGTGGATGTGGTGGTGCGGGACAAGGGGAAGCCCGTCGAGGGGCTGCCGGAGTCGGCGTTCCGGGTCATGGAAGATGGCCACGAGCAGAAGATCAGCGTCTTTGAGGAGCACAAAGCGACGGATGCGGTGGAAGCGGCAAAGCTGCCGCATCTGCCGCCGCACATGTACACGAATGCGCCGGAGTACACGCTGACGAGTGCGGCGAATGTGCTGTTGCTGGATGGGCTGAACACGCAGAGGATGGATCTGCAGTGGGTGCAGCAGCGCGCGGTGAAGTACCTTCAGGCCATTCCGCCGGGGACGCAGATTGCTGTATTCACGCTGGGATCGCGGCTGCGGATGGTATCGGGGTTTACGACGGATGCTGGGACGGTGGCGAAGGCGCTGAGCGAGATGCCGGCGCGGGCGGCAAGGCCGGTGGAGGCGGATGCGGCGGTCAATGCGGCGGACCGCGAGGCACAGGCCGCGCTTGCGGCGGATGTCGCTGGGAACGACGTAGTGGCGCTGAACGCGATGTCGGAAATGGCGGCGTTTACCAGCGACGGGCGAAACTTCCAGGAGGATCAGAAGATCCCCATTCTGCTGGGTGCTCTGGAGGAGCTGGGTCGATATCTGAGCGCGATGCCGGGGCGCAAGAATCTGATCTGGTTTACGGGCGGGATCAATAACTGTCTGGACCGGGACCAGCTGGAGAGCGAGCGGGCGTGCGAGCCGTATGTGGAGCAGATCCGGGAGGTGGAAGATCTGCTGGTGCGCGCGCGGGTGGCGCTGTATCCGGTGGAGGCGGGCGGATTACAGACTCTGCCGACGACCAACCCAGGTTACACGTCGGCCGCCGGAACGTGGACGGGAGCGGCGGTGGTTGCGGACAGTGTCGCCGCCAACACGGACTTCGACCAGCAAACCGGCACATCGCATCTGGTGATGGGCGAGCTGGCGCGTGAGACGGGCGGGCAGGCGTATGTGAACACCAACGCGGCGGGGAAAGCGCTGGCGTCGGCGATCGGGGATGGATCGAGCTACTACACGGTCGGCTATGCTCCGTCGGATACGAAGTACGTCAGGAAATATCGGAAGATCGACGTGCACGTGGAGGGACAGCACGACGAGCTTGAGTATCGCCGCGAATATTTTGCGGACGATCCCAACAGGCCGGAAACGTCGATTCCGATGCTGAGTTCGCTGACGGCAGCGATGGTGCATGGGGTGCCGCCGTTGTCGCAGATTCGTTTCGACGCGCGGGTATTGCCGGCGAGCGACCCGGAGCTTCGCGGCGTAAAGATATCGCCGGAGCCGGCGGGAGCGCTGGCGAAAGATCTGAAGGGTCCGGTGACGCGCTATGTGGTCGACTACTGGATCGATCCGCGGGCGATCGACTTCCGACTCCTGCCGGACGGGCGGAAGCAGATGGAGCTGGAGCTGGTGCAGTCCGTGATGAACGCAAATGGGGTGCGGGCTAACTATTCGGATCTCGGACAGGAAGTGACGCTGACGCCGGAGGAGGATGCGCGGGCACAACGCGAGGGTCTGCAGGTACGGCAGGAGATCGATGTACCCGCAGGACCGGAGTATCTAAGGATGGGGGTCGAGGACAAGCTGAGCGGAAAGATCGGAACGATGGAGGTTTCAGTAGGCGGCAGCCGGTAGGAGTATAAGTTGGGGTGCGGGAGATGGGGTGGATCCGATGAAGTACGTCCTGACGGCGTTGTTGCTGGGCCTCATGGTGGTGGCAGGGGCGGTGCGGGCCGATGCGCAGGCGAAGCCGATTCCGGTGATGCTGCTGGATGGCGAGAGCGGTGGACCGTATCACAACTGGCGGCTGACGACGCCCGTGATCAAGAAAGAGCTGGAGGAGACGGGGCTGTTTGCGGTCACGGTGGTGACAGCGCCGGATTCAAAGGCGGGGGATCTGAGCGGGTTTCATCCGGATTTTGCGCAGTACAAGGTCGTGGTGTCGAACTACGATGCGCCGGAGTGGCCGGAGAATCTGAAGACGCAGTTTGAGGAGTACATGCGCAATGGCGGCGGGCTGGTGGTGATCCATGCGGCTGACAATGCGTTTCCGCACTGGGTTGCGTACAACGAAATGATCGGGATCGGCGGCTGGCGCGGGCGCGACGAGAGCGCGGGGGCGATGTGGTATTTCGACGACGGCAAGCTGGTCGAGGACAAGACGACGCCGGGGACGGCGGGACACCATGGGGCACGGCTGCCGTTCCAGGTGGTGACGCGCGCGCCGGAGAACCCGATCATGAAGGGGCTGCCGCCGGTGTGGATGCATGCGGCCGATGAGTTGTACGGGACGCTGCGAGGCCCGGGGAAGAACATGACGGTGCTGGCGACGGCGTATTCCGATCTTAAGAACAAAGGCTCGGGGCATGACGAGCCGATGGCGATGGTGCTGACCTATGGGAAGGGCCGGATCTTTCACACGACGATGGGGCACGATGTGGAGGCGCTGAGCTGCGTGGGGCTGATGACGCTGCTGCAGCGCGGCACCGAATGGGCGGCGACGGGACGCGTGACGCAGAAGGCGCCGAAGGATTTTCCGACGGCGAAGACGACGAGCATGCGCGTGGATATCGAAGCCATGGATCCGGCGTTTCTGCATGGGGCCAGCGATCCGGTGCGGAAGGACAGCCGAGCAGGGAATAGCGAGTAGGGAGTAGGGAGTAGGGATCTGCTGCGGGGCTGGGCTGTTTGCTGCAGCGCGCGCGACCTGGTTTGGAATATCCTCAGAAATATGGTTTCCCGATCCGTTCTGGCTGCGGGTATTTGCGCAGCAATGCTTAGTGTTGGCTCTTTGGCTCAGTCGACTTCGCCCTCTTCGCAGCAACCCGCGCCGCAACCGAATACAACCTCGCAGCAGCCGGCAGGCGCTTCGACAAAGCCGGCGCCTCCAAAGCTGGAGCTGCACGATTTGCCGGCCGAACCGCATACGATGACTGCGGCGGAGGAGGAACAGGAGCGTCAGCAGCAGGCGGTGAACGCGGCGATGCGACTGGCAGCGCTGCAAGCCCACTGGGGTCCGCAGATGAGCACGCCGGGGCTGTCGATTGAGATGAAAGAGCTGGCGCGGACGAAGACGCCGGAGGGGACGCAGCTGCAATATCAGATCACCGGGACAGGGTTTGCGCCGACGGACAAGCTGATGCTGCTGCGGTGGCCGCTGAATGGGGCGGCGAAAGTGATGATGGGGGGCATCGGAATCAATGCGAAGGGGGTGGCGGTGTGCAACGACACCCCGGGTGCCCAGGCATTGGCGGATGCGGCGACGAAGCTGAATGCGGCGCCCACGCCGAATGCGACGGGGAACGCGGGAAGCACAACGCCGCAATTTACACCGCCTCCTTCATGCGCGACGTTGATGAAGGCCGCCGAGCCGGTGGAGGTCGAGACGACAGCGGCGCCGGGCGAGGTGATCCGATTGGCGCTGGTGACGGAGGATCGGAAGCGGGCCGCGGAGGCGAGTGCGATTCCCTTCCCGATTGAGAATGCGGACAAGGGCTGCAAACTGCAGGTGATGCTCAGCGTGAAGGACGCAGGCCTGGTGCTGCTGGATGGCGAAGGGTTTCCGTCGAACACGCCACTGAAGCTGGAGGCGAGCACGGGCTCCTCGTCGCGCGAACTCCATCCGCGATCGAATGCCGAGGGGAAGATCATGGTTCCGCTGTTGACGGGGGAACAGGGCAAGACATCGGGGGTGACCACGGTGAAGTTTACGGGGATCAGCCGCGAGCCGACGCTGGACACGCCGAAGGAAGAAGCAACGAAGGCGCCGGAGTGCGCGCCGTCGGTGAGTTATCCGTGGGGCGAAGGCAGCTATAAGCCGGAGTAGCGGAGCAACAACCATGAAAGGCTGGGTTCTGTGCGCGCTGCTGGCGGGGTGGGTAACTGTGGCAGCGCAGCCTGCTCCGCGCGCGCCGCAGCCGGTGGATGCGTTCAGCGGACATCCACGGGTGGCGATCCTGAGCGACATCGGGAACGAGCCGGACGATCAGATGTCGTTCGTGCGGCTGATGCTGTACTCGAACGAACTGGATCTGGAAACGCTGATCGCGACGACGTCGGTGTGGCAGAAAACGGCGACGCATCCGGAGACCATGCACAAGATCATCGCAACGTACGGCGAGGTGCGGCCGCATTTGCTGATGAACGCGAAGGGATGGCCGGAGGCGGCCGCGCTCGACAGCCGCGTGTTTGCAGGGCAGCCGGGCTACGGAATGGCGGCGACCGGCGCGGGGAAGGATTCTCCGGGAGCGCAGGCACTGGAGGGCGCGATGGAGCGCGCCGGGCGTGATGATGACCCCAGGCCCCTGTGGATCTGCGTGTGGGGCGGGGCGAACACGCTGGCGCAGGCACTGATGGATGTGCGCGCGAAACATTCGACAGAGGAGACGGCGCGGATTGTGGGACGGCTGCGCGTGTACACGTCGTCGGACCAGGACGACGCGGGCGCCTGGATTCGGCGGGAATTTCCGGGATTGCTGTACATCACGATGCCGAGCACGCAGGACGGCAGCGAGTACTACTACGCGACGTGGACGGGGATCAGCGGCGATCTCTATTACCGGAACTGCGAGGGCGCAGACGCGAGCCTGGTGACGAACGAATGGCTCGACAAAAACATCCGGTCGAAGGGGCCGATGGGAAAGATGTACCCGCGGTTCATGTTCATCATGGAAGGCGATACGCCGACGTTTCTGAACCTGATCGACAACGGCCTGAACGGGTACCGCAGGCCGGACTGGGGTGGATGGGGCGGACGCTATGTGTATCGGCAACCGCACGGGGAGACGCATCCGATCTGGACGCAGGGCGGCGATGAGTTTGCACGGGCCACGTCGCAGGACGCGGTGCGCGGGATCGACGGCAAGGTGCATGTGTCGGATCAGGCAACGGTGTGGCGCTGGCGCGAGGCGTATCAGAACGACTTTGCGGTGCGTATGAGCTGGACGGTGGAAGATTTTGCGCATGCGAATCACGCGCCGGAACTGGTGGTGAACGGCGAGGCGGGAACCGCGCCGGTGGGGATGACGGCACAAGCGGGCGAGACGCTGACGCTCGATGCGACGGGGAGCCGCGATCCCGATGCGGGGCAGAGATTGAAGTATCACTGGTGGGTGTATCCGGAGGCGGGGCTGGATGGCGCGCATGGGGCCGCGGTATCGATTGCGGGTGGGGATCAGGAGAGAGCGACGGTGACGGTGGAATCGGCCTGTGCGCCGGTTTGGCTGCCGGGGCTGATGCCGTGCCGGGGCGAGGGGGTCGCGCACATCATTCTGGAGGTGACGGACGATGGATCACCACGGATGACGTCGTATCGGCGGGTGGTGGTGCGGGTGGCGGCGAGGAAGAAGGAAGAAGGGAGAAGGGAGTAGGAAGAAGGGGGAAGGAAGAAGGGGGAAGGAAGAAGGGGGAAGGAAGAAGGGGGAAGGAAGAAGGGGGAAGGAAGAAGGGGGAAGGAAGAAGGGGGAAGGAAGAAGGGGGAAGGAAGAAGGGGAAGGAAGAAGGGGGAAGGAAGAAGGGGGAAGGAAGAAGGGGGAAGGAAGAAGGGGGAAGGAAGAAGGGGGAAGGAAGAAGGGGGAAGGGAGTAGGAAGAAGGGAGAAGGGAGAAGGGAGAAGGCTTCGATAACGCTCGTTAACCGGCGGCATTCGATTGATTTATAACGGGGCCCTGTTTTGCACGGAGAAGACTCTTCCCTTCCCCTGGGAATGCTGCGATACTTGGTCGTGCCCGCCTGGTTCGTCCAGCCCACAAATCCAAACAAGGTGACGCGAAAATGTCTGCTAAGTACATTTTTGTGACCGGCGGAGTTGTGTCCAGCCTCGGCAAGGGTCTTGCCGCCGCCTCGATTGGGTGTCTTCTCGAAAGCCGTGGCCTCAAAGTCAACCTGATGAAGTTCGATCCGTATCTGAACGTGGATCCGGGAACGATGTCGCCGTTTCAGCACGGCGAAGTGTTCGTGACGGATGACGGCGCGGAGACGGATCTCGATCTGGGACACTACGAGCGTTTCACGCACGCGAAGCTCAGCCGCGACAACAACTGGACGACGGGGAGGATCTACGAGCAGATCATCCTGAAAGAGCGGCGCGGCGATTACCTCGGCAAGACGGTGCAGGTGATTCCGCACGTGACGAACGAGATCCGGAATGCCATGCGGAAGGTGGCGGCGGAAGGCGACGTCACGATTGTGGAGATTGGCGGGACGGTGGGCGACATCGAATCGTTGCCGTTTCTGGAGGCGATCCGGCAGGTGCGGCAGGAGCTGGGGCGCGAGAACACCGTGTTCGTCCATGTGACGCTGGTGCCGTGGATCGGTGCGGCGCAGGAGCTGAAGACGAAGCCGACGCAGCACTCGGTGAAGGAGCTGCTGTCAATTGGGATTCAGCCGGATATTTTGTTATGCCGAACGGATCGGCATTTGTCGCGCGAAGTGAAGAGCAAGATTGCGCTGTTCTGCAACGTCGAGGATCAGGCGGTGGTGACGGCGCGGGATGTGAAGTCGATTTACGAGGCGCCGTTGATGTTCCATTCGGAAGGCCTGGACCGGCTGGCGCTGAAGTATCTGCATATCGATACGCCGGAGCCGGATCTGAGCAAGTGGTCGGAGCTGGTGGAGCGGTGCTATCACCCGGCGGATGAGGTTTCGATTGCGATTGCCGGGAAGTATGTGGAGTACGAAGACAGTTACAAATCGCTGAAAGAAGCGCTGGTGCATGGCGCGCTCAAGTACAACCTGAAGCTGAACGTGACGTGGATCGAGGCCGAAGGGCTGGAAGCGCCGGACTACGAGGAGCAGCTGCGCGGCTTCGACGGCATCCTGGTGCCGGGCGGATTCGGCAAGCGCGGGATCGAGGGGATGCTGAATGCGATCCGCTATGCGCGCGAGAAGCAGGTACCGTATTTCGGAATTTGCCTCGGGATGCAGACGGCGTGCATCGAGTTCGCACGTAATGTGTGCGGACTGGCAGGGGCGAATTCGAGCGAGTTCGATCCGGCAACGCCGCACCGGGTGATCTACAAACTGCGCGAACTGACCGGCGTGGAAGAGATGGGCGGCACCATGCGCCTGGGCGCGTGGACCTGCCTGCTGGAGCCGGGATCTGCGGCGGCGAAGGCGTACGGGAAGACGGAGATTTCAGAACGCCACCGTCACCGTTACGAATTCAATCGCGAATACGAGGCGCTGCTGACCGGCGCCGGGCTGAGCATCACGGGGACGACGCCGGATGGGACTTACGTGGAGATTGTCGAGCTTCCGGGGCATCCGTTCTTCCTGGGCTGCCAGTTCCATCCGGAGTTCAAGTCGAAGCCGCTGGAGCCGCATCCGCTGTTTGCGCAGTTCATCGAGGCGAGCTACGCGAACCGGGTGAAGCGCGGCCAGGCGGTAGCGCAGGAATCGGCGAGGGTGGAAGTGGGGCAGGGGTAGAGGACGCCTGAACAAGTGCGATCGAACCACTCAGGCGTCCGGGAAAATCCTTTCCTCGCCTTTCAAGCGGAAAGCGCGGTTTTCGCGTTCTCGTCAAACTCCTGCAATGATCTGCTCCACCATCTCCGCGGTTAGGACGAGCCTGCCGGCGTGGTCAGCGGGAGTGATCAGAGGGGTGCCGTTCTCAATCTTTAATTGAGCCGTCATTACCTGATTATCTCAGCCACCGGCATCTGTACGGCGATCTCGATCTTTGGCGGCTGCAGCAGCGTGTTGTGAATGATGCAGCGGTGGACGGCGCGTTCGACGCCTTCGCGGTTGCGCTCGTCGAGAGGGAGCGGCGTTTCGACTTCGATACGGATGTTGTCGATACGGGGCGGGTTCATGACCTTGTCCGCGATGACTTTCACGCGTGTGCCTTCGGTAGCGAGGTTCTTCTGGCGGAGGAAGTCGGCGGCGTAATAAGCGGCGCAGGCGCCGAGGGAAGCAAGGAAGAGTTCAGGCGGGGTCATGCCCTCGTCGAAGCCGTGGCCTTCGGCCGGCTGATCGCTGATGACGGTGTGCTGGCGGGCTTTGATCTCGAACTGCACGGCGCCGAGGTGGTTGACGGTGACTTCCATGGCTGTGCTCCAGTTTCTATGGTGCGCGGTGCGGCGGCGGATTCCTGTGATTGCGATCACTGAATCTGAACCGGACGGAGTTTTATCTGGACGGTGGCGCTGCGCCTCTCCCGCATGCGCCGATTTCTGCGTGGAAAGCGGGGGCGCAAGCGTAAGCCATGGAATATCTGAATCGCGCTGTACTGGCAGCAGTGGGGGCCGAGGAGTTTCGCGATCGGCAGCCGTATCCGTGGGCGAATCTGGCGAATACGCTCACGTCCGAGGGGTATAAGGCGCTGCGGCAGAGCATGCCGGATCCGGCCCTGGCGGAAAAGCAGGTGGGCAAGAAGCGCGCCTATGGGCAGGCTCCTCACGACCGGTTTCTGCTCCATTACCGGCCTGGCGTCGAGGTCTCGCAGCCGTGGAGGGAGTTTCTGGCGGAGTTGCAGGGGCCGGTGTACATGGATTTTCTGCGGCGGGTGCTGGGCCCGCGAACGTTCATTCCGACGTTCGAGTGGTACTACGCGTGGGAAGGGTGCGCGGTGTCTCCACACTGCGACGCGGTGCGCAAGCTGGCCACGCAGATTTTCTATTTCAATACGGAGGCGGACTGGAACCCGAACTGGGGCGGGGAAATTCTGATTCTCGACAGCGAGCGTCGCTTCAAGGCGCACTCCGGACCTTCGTTCGATGATCTGAAGGTTGCGGCGTCGCTGCGGCCGAGCGGCAACGGCAGCCTGCTGTTCCAGCGGACGCCGCACTCGTGGCACGGGGTAAAGCCGCTGCAGTGCCCGCAGGGACAATTGCGGAAGCTGTTCATTGTGACGATCAACGTGCCGAGCTTCCAGGTGTGGTGGCGGAAGGTGCGCGGCAAAGATCCGGACGGCTACAGAATCGAAGCGGCGTGATGATCACGCGAGGCTGATCTGCGCGCTGGGGCAGCGGGCCGTGAGTTCCTGTTGCAGGCGCGCGAGGTCGCTCTCTTTGTCGCCGGGGATCAGCACGGCCTGGTGGATGGGAATGGTCTGGGTCGGGCCGTAGGGGTTGGGGACGGAGCGCTCAAAGTTGAACATCGCGCTGCGCGGCTGGCGCTCGTCGAGGGTGGCGGAAACCAGATTCGTACTGACGTTGAGCCAGGGCGTAAAGACGCCGTCGCAGAAGATGCCGTCGCGTCCGAAGTACGCTTCGGGGTTCGCGCGAAGGAGTTTGGCCCGCCATTTGTCGGCGTGGGGAGCCTGGCCGCGCCCGCCGAGGACGGCCATGGCCAGGATGGCCCCGCAGACGCCGACGATATAGAGCGTCTTCCACAGCCAACCGCCAGGACAGAACACATACACGCCAACGGCAATCGCGCCGAACGCCCAAATCACGCGATGCCAGTTCCGCGCGAGAACGAAGGTGGGCGGCGTCGCCTTGAGGCGGTCGGCCTGCACATTGCACCACGCGGTCCATTGCTCCGGCGTGTATTGCCAGTGCACCCAGGGGTTCAGTTCGACGGCGGTCAGCGATTGATCGAAGCTGCGGCTGGTCCAGTACAGAACGGGCAGCAGGATCACGGCGAGAAACGCCGTGAAGCCGGCGATGGTCAAGGGAAGGAAGCGAATGTCGCCGTGGATGAGCAGGCCCGGAATCAGGAAGACCAGAATGATAACCGCGAAGACCTTACCCCATTTCCAAACCTTCGCGCGGTTGGTGGTAACGAGCTTCGTTGCGTGCGGCAAAGAGGAGGGCTTCGCTTCTGTGGGCGTGGTGAAGGTCTGAATGACGAAGATCAGCGTGAGCGTGTCGACCACGATGACCGCACCGATGGCCGAGAAAGAAAAGGCCTCGGACCGGCCCTCGCTGATTTTGACGGCTCCGACGATGAGGGCAATCGCGCCCGCAACGGCCAGCAGAACCACGGCGATTGCACGGAGAGTCGAGCGGCGGGAATACAGCGGGTTACGGCGCCACGCGCCCCACGCGCTGATCAGGAAGACAACGGCGAAGACGAGCTGGATCAAGGTTGACCTCGGGCGGGTGCAGCGAAATTGGTTATGGCGATGGCGGCAGTCCTCGCTGGATCATAAGTGATCGCGGTCGCGGCGCTCGAAATTTCCGGGATAGGACTTTGCCCGCCGCTCTGGTTTTGGGGGATGATCATGGGAGTGCCTATGGCCGCCGTTTCTTCACAACCTCCTCCGACCCGAAGCCGGCTGTTCGCGGCGATAGTCGTAGCGCTGCTGCTGGGAGTGGTGGGCGGCGGCGCAGTTCTTGCGTTGTTTCTGCATGAGGCGAAGCGCGGGATCTGGAACCGAGTGGCCACCGCGATGAGCGGGCGGACCCTGCGGATCGAGACGTCGCAGCCAACGGTGGTGGAGCAGGTACGGAAGCTGGCGCGGCTGGAGTCGGTGTCGTACACGATGGACAAGATGGTGTCGGGGGATCGGGAGAATCGGATTTTGCCTGCGTTTCTGACGGGAGACAAGATTCTGCTGGACGTGCACGGCGAAGCGCTGGCCGGGGTCGATCTGGGACTGCTGGCGTCGAACGACGTGTGGGTGAATGGGAAGACGGTGCATATTCATTTGCCGCCGGCGCAGATTTTCACGGTGGCGCTGGATGACACGAAGACGCACGTGTATTCGCGGACGACGGGAATTCTGGTGCCGGTAGATCCGAGTCTGGAGGGTGAGGTGCGCGAGCAGGCGGTGGAGAGCCTGCGGCAGTCGGCCCTGCAGGCAGGAATTCTGGGGAAAGCGCAGCAGAATGCTTGCTCGACGGTGACGAAGCTTTTGCTGGGGCTGGGGTTCGGGCAGGCGGAGTGCAGTTGAAGCGAGGGGACCGCCTGAGCCTGAGCCGGTAGCCGGTAGCCGGTAGCGAAAGACAGCGGAGCGGCTTGTCTGTACCCTGGGCCCTGCAGCCTGTACCCTGTTTCCGTGAGCCAGGAATTTGAGATTGGGCCGGTACGGGTGGGCGGCGGGCGACTGTTTCTGATCGCGGGGCCGTGCGTCATCGAGAGCGAGCGGCACGTGCGCACGATGGCGGAGGCGATCCAGCAGATCGCGTCGGACCTGAAAATTCGGTACATCTTTAAGGCGTAGTACGACAAGGCAAACCGCACGTCCGTGAAGAGCTTTCGCGGGCCAGGGCTGGTCGAAGGCACAGCGATTTTGCGGCGGCTGGCCGAGTCGACCGGGCTGCCGGTGCTGACCGACGTACACGAGCCGGCACAGTGCGAGATCGCCGCCGAGGGCGCGGATGTGCTGCAGATTCCCGCGTTCCTGTGCCGGCAGACCGATCTGCTGGTGGCGGCGGGGCGGACCGGGCGCGCGATCAACGTGAAGAAGGGGCAGTTTGTGGCGCCCTGGGATATGCAGCACGCGGTCGAGAAAGTCGCGAGCACCGGCAACGACCCGCGTATTTCTGACCGAGCGCGGCGCCAGCTTCGGCTACAACAATCTGGTGGTCGACATGCGGTCGCTGGCCATCCTGCGCGGCTTCGCGCCGGTAGTATTCGACGGAACGCACTCCGTGCAGATTCCTTCGGGCGCGAATGGCGTGTCAGGCGGACAGCCGGAGTTTATTCCGCTGCTGGCGCGGGCCGCAGTCGCCGCGGGCGTGGATGGGATTTTTCTCGAGGTGCACGATCATCCGGCGGAGGCGAAGTCGGATGGCGCGAATGCGCTCGACCTGAAGAATCTGAAACCGCTGCTGGAGACGCTGCTCGCGATTCACTTGGCGGCGGGGGCACCGGTTCCCGCATAGCTCGGGAGGGACCTCGGTTCGGGCACAGGCTCAGGTCAGGACGAGACGGGTTTGCGCAGCAGAGCCGCGTGGCTGCGGGAGATTTTGGGAGTTCCCACGACAACCATGCCGGAAACCTGAGCAGACTGGATTTCCGCTTCAAAGTTCTCGGTGCGGACGTGGCCGGACGGTTCGACGAGCAGCAGCGCGGCGCCGGGCTTGAGCGCCGCGGCGATCTCGCGAAAGAAGCGCTCGCTCGATGAAACTTCGTGGACCATGGCGAACGCGAGTGCGAAGTCGACGCTGCCGATGAGGTCGATGATGCGGAGAGAATCGGGTGTGGCGAGGCGGGTTTCGATGCGGTCGCTCATGTAGGCCTGCGCGGCGCGCTCTTTGAGCTTCTCGATCATCTTGGGCTGGACGTCGACGGCGATGACTTTGCCATGGGGACCGACGAGGGTCGCGAGGGGAAGGGTGAAGAAACCCATGCCGGGGCCCGGCTCCAGCACAATCATGCCCTCGCGGACATACGGAGCAAGCAGTTTCTCCGGCTTGATGGCCCAGCGACGCAGTGGATTGAGAAGGAGAGGACCCATCCACCAGGGACACACCCGGGCTGACATGCGATTGCCTCTCGGGGTGCAATCCGGGCGCAACAGCCTGAGGAAGCAGACGGGATCACCCGCGAACATGGTACTCCAGTTCCGGTGGCGGACAGGACCCGCGATCATGCCGGGGAGGGCGTGGAAAACGAGGGCCAGACCGGGACCGGCCCTCTTCCCAGCCATGCGACAATGAAGATGAACCGCTCATGAATTCCTCAGCCGCAGTGGCGCAGCACCCCACCACGCCAAATGCGGGCGTGTCGGGGACCCCGACGCCCCCGCCAGCGACCATTACGCCGGAAATTCTGGCGCAGCACAGCCTCACGCCGGACGAATATCGTCGCATTGAGGAGGCTCTGGGCCGTACGCCGAGCCTGACCGAACTGGGCATCTACAGCGTGATGTGGAGCGAGCACTGCTCCTACAAATCGTCGAAGGTGCATCTGCGGCGGCTGCCGACGCGCAGCAAGCTGGTGGTGCAGGGGCCGGGCGAGAACGCCGGGATCATCGACGTGGGCGATGGCTGGGCGTGCGCGTTCAAGATCGAGAGCCACAATCATCCTTCCTACATTGAGCCGTATCAGGGCGCGGCGACGGGGGTGGGCGGAATTCTGCGCGACATCTTCACCATGGGGGCGCGGCCGTTGGCGGTGATGGACTCGCTGCGCTTCGGGCCGCTCGAGGCGGGTGCGGGCACAAGCGAGGAACTGGTCCGCAAGAACCACTCGGTGGTGGAAGGCGTGGTGCACGGGATTGCGGGATACGGCAACTGCTTCGGTGTGCCGAATCTCGGAGGCGAGACGAAGTTCGAGCCGTGCTACTCGGGAAATCCTCTGGTCAACGCGTTTGCGCTGGGACTCGTCCGGCGCGATGAGATTTTCTATGCGAAGGCCTCCGGCATCGGCAACCCGGTGATCTACGTGGGCGCGCGCACGGGGCGCGACGGCATCCACGGCGCGACCATGGCGAGCGAGGAGTTCAAGGAAGGATCGGAACAGAAGCGGCCCAACGTGCAGGTGGGCGATCCGTTCATGGAGAAGCTGCTTCTCGAAGCCTGCCTCGAAGCGATGAAGACGGGCGCGGTGGTCGGTATCCAGGACATGGGCGCGGCGGGGCTGACGAGTTCCAGTTGCGAGATGGGCGGACGCGGAGGCGTGGGGATCGAGATGAACCTCGACCACGTGCCGCAGCGCGAAACGGGGATGACCGCCTACGAGATGATGCTGAGCGAGAGCCAGGAGCGCATGCTGCTGGTTGCGGAGAAGGGTCGCGAGCAGGAAGTGCTCAGCGTTTTTGAGAAGTGGGGACTCGAAGGCGTGATTGTCGGGACGGTGATCGCTGAGCCGCGGTTGCGGGTTCTGCATCACGGCGAGTTGATGGCGGACATTCCGAATGCGTCGCTGACGGATGAGTGTCCGCTGTACAACCGGCCGGTGGGGACGTGGGCGCGGCCGGATCAGATCAAGGTGCCGCTCGATCCGCCGGCGCATGTGCTGGCGGAGTTGCAGAAGCCGCGGGATTACACGGCGGATTTGAAGAAGCTGTTAGCGTCGGCGAACATCTGTTCGAAGCGGTGGGTGTTTGAGCAGTACGACTCGATGGTGCAGACGAACACGGTGCAGGGTCCAGGCGGCGAAGCCGGCGTGATGCGGATCAAAGGCACCGGCACTCCAGGCCACGAACGCGGCTTAGCGATGGCGCTCGCCGGCAACGGACGCTGGTGCTATCTCGATCCCAAGCTGGGCGCGATGCATGCGGTCGCCGAGGCAGCGCGCAAAGTAGCCTGCACCGGCGCGACTCCGGTGGCGGCGACGAATTGCTTGAACTTCGGCAATCCCGAGAAGCCGGAGATCATGGCGCAGCTGTCGGCGGCGATTGATGGCATCGCCGAGGCTTGCACGGCGTTAGGCACCCCGATCACCGGCGGCAACGTCTCCCTCTACAACGAGACCCGCGGCGAAGGAATTTATCCGACGCCGGTAGTAGGCGTGGTTGGAATTCTGGACGATGTCACGAAGGCCGTGCCGAGTGGGTTCCAACGGGCGGGGGACGCGATTCTTCTCCTCGAATTCGGCTTTTTCCATGAAGCTCTCCAGGACTTCGGCTCTTCAGAATTTGCAAAAGAGATTCTCGGTATGACGTGGGGCAATCCACCCTGGCTTGAGATCGATTTTGCTGTCAATCTTCAACGCTTTATCGTCGAAATGGGAGGAGCGGGCTTCTTTCACTCGTGCAGCGACGTGGCCAGCGGCGGACCGCTTGTGGCCCTTGCACGTGCAACGTTCCAGAACAAAATCGGCGTTGACGCGAACAGCATTCGACTGGAAAAGTTCCCGCAAAGCATGTCGCTCTTCGCGGAGGGCCCCTCTGTCATCGTGTCCTGCGATCCAAACGACACGGAACGGATCTGCAAACGTGCGGAAGATTTCGGACTGAGCTGGTTCCCCATGGGGTCGACGGCAGAGCGCATCTTCCGCTTCTCTATTGGCCAATTTCACGAATCGCGCGGACCAATTCTCATCGACACGACTGTTGATCAGCTGCATCAGTCTTGGTCCACCGCCCTCGAATCCCGACTCACCGAAGGGGTGACGGCGTGAGCCGCCTCCTCGTCGAAGGCTTCCCCGGCGAAGAATCCGCTCTTGTATCAGGGCACGACTTCAGTCGCGCCGATACAGCACCAGAAAGTGACCGGGCTTTAGCCCCCGACGCCGAAGACCCCAAACTCCGGGAGCACTGCGGCGTAGTCGCCATCCATAACCATCCCGACGCGGCCCGCCAGGCGTATCTGGCGCTGTACGCGCTGCAGCATCGCGGGCAGGAGTCGGCGGGGATTGCGACGGCGGATGGGACGATCTTTCGAACATCAAGGGCATGGGTTTGGTGTCGGAGATCTTTACCGACGATGTGATTGCGCGCCTCAAAGGCGACATGGCGATTGGGCACACGCGCTATTCGACGACGGGCGACTCGGCGCTGCTGAATGCGCAGCCGATTCGGGTGGAGTCGACCAAGGGGCTGATCGCGATTGCGCACAACGGGAACCTGGTGAACCTCGGCAATCTGCGTGTGCATCTCGAGCGCAAGGGCGCGTTCTTTCAGACGACGTCGGATTCGGAGATCATCGTGCAGCTCATCGCGCACTCGCAGGCAACGACGCTGGTGGATGCGATTGCCGATTCGCTGAGCCAGGTCGAGGGTGCGTTTTCGATTGTGATGATGACGCGGGACCGCATCTTTGCGGCGCGCGATCCGCATGGATTCCGGCCGCTCTCGATGGGGCGCATCCACAATCCCGACGGACCGGACACAGTGGTGTTCGCGTCGGAGACGTGCGCGTTCGACCTGCTGCGCGCGAAGTTCGAGCGCGATGTGCTGCCGGGCGAACTGGTGATGGTGAGCGCCGATGGGGTGACGTCGCGGCAGTACGCGCCGCCAAATCAGACGAGTTGCATCTTCGAGCATGTGTATTTTGCGCGGCCTGACAGCAGGATCTACAACCGCTGGGTGCAGGAGAGCCGCGAGGAGATGGGGCGGCAGCTGGCGCGCGAGTCGCACGTGGACGCCGATCTGGTTGTGCCGGTGCCGGACTCAGGCGTGACGGCGGCGATTGGGTATGCGGCCGAGAGCGGCATCCCGTTTCGCTTCGGGCTGATCCGCAACCACTATGTGGGGCGCACCTTCATCGAGCCGGAGCAGCGGGTGCGCGATTTCGGCGTGAAGCTGAAGCTGAATCCGGTGCGGAATCTGCTGGAGGGGCGGCGCATCATTCTGATCGACGACTCGATCATTCGCGGCACGACCAGCCGCAAGATCGTGCGCATGGTGCGGCAGGCCGGGGCGACGGAAGTGCACCTGCGCATCAGCTGTCCGCCCACGATTTCGCCGTGCTTCTATGGGGTGGATACGCCGCGCAAGTCCGAGCTGATAGCGGCGAACAACACGATCGAAGAGATCCGGCGCTTCATCGAGGCGGATTCGCTCGCCTATTTGTCACTGGATGGGTTACGGAATGCGTGCGATGGGGGCGAAGGGGAACAAGTTCTGCGTCGCGTGCTACACGGGCGAGTATCCGACGCAGTGGGTGGATGTCGAGGACATTCTGCCGGCGGCTGCGGTTGTGGGTTAGGCTGCCGTTCGACTCCGGATCTTGCGAATCGACCTGTCTTTGGCGGCTTCCGCAAGATCGTATTGGTTCTGCAGGTTGAGCCAGAACTGTGCCGAGTTGCCGAAATAGAGACCGAGGCGCAGGGCTGTGTTGGCGGAGATGCCGCGCTTGCCGCGCATATCGTTGATGCGGGGAGGCGGGACTTCGAGTTCGCGGGCCAGACGCCATGCGGAGAGGCCGAGAGGCTCCATGAACTCGGTTTTGAGGATGTCCCCCGGGTGAAACGCGAATGTCTTCATGGCCGTCGCTGGTCCTCGCGCCATTTCACCACTGCACCGTGAAGCAATCTGCTCGCTGTTTCTTCCGCTATTTCTTTCGCTTTTTCGATCGTCGGCCATATGCCTGCGCCTGTAATGTTGCCAGCTCCATCACCGCTGTAACGGATGAAGAGTCGAAATCCCGACGCGACAAATGGTTCGATCGTGAATTGAAATTGCCCCCGATCGCCGCTCGCTTCACCAATGATCATCGCGAATGACTCAGGCCGCTCCATTTTCTCATGACGCAACCTGAACATCCTGCGCTGCTTCCAAAAACAGCAGAAGGGAGAAAGTTGCATGGCAACGAAGAAGAGTTCCTCGAAGAAGTCGTCAGGCAGAAAGTATGGTGCAAAGGCGCAGAAGAAAGTCGCGCGGGCGATGCGGGAGAAGAAGAGCGGTTCGCTGAAGAGCGGGCGCAGCGGCAAGAAGGTCACGAGCCGGAAGCAGGCCATCGCGATCGGATTGTCGGAGGCGAGAAAAGAAGGCGCGCGGGTTCCGAAGAAGTCGTCCTCGAAAAAGAGCAGTTCGAAGAAGTCTTCGACTTCAAAGAAGAGCAGCAGCAAAAAGTCATCCTCCAAAAAGAAGTAGGCCCCAGCGTCGCAGGACGCGCCCTCGGGCCCGAAATCTTCCCCGGATTTCGGGCCGTAGTTTTCTCACACCGCATCTTCCTGTAACCTTCCATTCGTACCCCTCATGATGCCGGACTCCTCCGATCTTTCTGCTCACGGTTTCGTTCGTGCGTGTCTGCGCCAGCCTGTGGATCGCACCCCGGTTTGGTTTCTGCGCCAGGCGGGCCGCTACATGGGCGAGTACATGGAGGTGCGGCGGCACCACTCGCTGCTGGAGATCTGCAAGCGGCCCGACCTTGCTGCTGAAGTGACGATCACAGCGGCGGAGAAGCTGGAGGTGGATGCGGCCATCATTTTCGCCGACCTGCTGCTGCCTCTGGAGTCGATGGGGCTGGATTTCGAATTTCAGGCCGGTGAGGGTCCGGTGATTCACAAGCCGTTGCGCACGGCGGCGGATATCGACGCTCTGGTGACGACGCGGGCTTGGGAATTGAGTTACGTGGGCGACGCGATCCAGAAGGTGGTCGCGCATTTTCATGGGCGGCTGGGGATGATCGGATTCTGCGGCGCGCCGTTCACGCTGGCCAGCTACATGATCGAGGGCGGCGGATCGCGCAACTACGTCGAGACGAAAAAGCTGATGTACCGGCAGCCGGACGCGTGGCGGAAGCTGCTCGACAAACTGATTGTGGTGCTGAAGGAATTTGCGGCGCTGCAGGTGGCCGCGGGCGCGGACGTGATGCAGATCTTCGACAGCTGGGCGGGGGCGCTGGCGATTCCGGATTATCGCGAGTTCGTGCTGCCGGCAACCAAGATCCTGGTCCACGAGGTGCAGGCGCTGGGCGTGCCGGTGATCTACTTCGGCGTGGATACGGCGAGCCTGTTGCCGGCGATGCGCGAGGCGGGAGCGGACGTGCTCGGCCTCGACTGGCGGACGCCGCTGGACAAGGCGTGGCGCGAGCTGGATTATTCCTGCGCGGTGCAGGGGAACCTGGACCCGATCACGCTGTTTGCGGAGCCGGAGCTGATCCGCGCGCGGGTGCGGGCGATCCTCGATCAGGCGGGCGGAAGGCCGGGGCACATCTTCAATCTCGGACACGGAATCGTGCCGGGGACGCCGGTGGAAAATGTGCAGGCGGTGGTGAAGTTCGTTCGCGAATATGTTCCGGAGGTGCGTCGTGGCTGATGCGGTGTTGCTGCTGGCGCACGGAACGCCGGATGTGGTGGAAGAAATTCCGGAGTATCTGATGCGCGTGACCCGCGGGCGTCCTCTGCCGGAAGAGGCGGTGAAGGAAGTGGAGCATCGGTTTGCGGCGATTGGCGGAAGTCCGCTGACCCGGCTGACCATGGAGCAGGGACGTCTGCTGGGTACGGAGCTGAACATGCCGGTGTATGTGGGCATGCGCAACTGGAAGCCGTACATCACCGATGTGGTGGCGAAGATGCGCGCCGACGGGGTGACGCGCGCGGTGGCGATTTGCCTGGCGCCGCAGAATTCGCGCACCAGCGTGGGGCTCTACAGAAAGGCCGCGTTCGATGCGGCGGGCGATGCGCTGGAGCTGCGATTTGTAAAGGACTGGGCGGAGCATGCGGACTTGATTGCCGCGTTTGCAGAGCGGCTGGCGGCGACGCGCGAGGCGTTCGGCAGGGATGTGGGTGAGGCGGTACCGGTATTATTCACGGCGCACAGCGTGCCGTGCCGCACGATCATTTCCTTGCCGCAGACCGATGCGACGGCAAAGCCGGAGCCGCCCGATCCGTATCCGGTAGAGGCGAAGACGACGGCCCAACTCGTGGCAGAACGCGTGGGCGTGCCGCCGGAGCAATGGTGGTTTGCGTTTCAGAGCCAGGGAATGTCGGGTGGGCCGTGGATCGGGCCGACCGTCGAGGACACGCTGACGGCGCTGCGCGAGCAGGGCGTGACGAAGCTGGTGATCCAGCCCATTGGATTTTTGTGCGATCACGTGGAGATTCTGTACGACATCGATGTGGCGTTCCGGGATTATGCGGCAGGGCTGGGGATGACGATCCGGCGGCCGGAGTCTTTGAATGACTCGCGGCGACTGACGCTGGCGCTGGCGGATCTGGCGCGCAACGGCCTCGCCTGAACTCGAAAACGAATCCGGTCAGCCAAATTTTTCGTGCTCCCGACAGAGGGGCGCGCATCAGAATAATCTGGAAATTATGAAGACCTGGCAGAAGTTCGCTCTGATTATGGTGCCGGCGATTCTGATCGCGGCGATTGGCATCTGGCGGATCAACGTGGCGCGCAGCAAGCCTGGGGTGGTGCCGAAGCAGGCGCAGGAGACGCACCTGAGCGACGAGCAGATGGTGCAGCCGCGCAAACTATTCATCGACGATCTGAAGTCGGCCAAGGCTCTGATTGGGAAGCCGGTATGGGTGCAGGCCGGATATGAGATGAGCTACTACCTTTACGCTGGACATCGCGTGGACTTCGCGCACAAGGTGGGCGTGCTGCCGAGCGTGCAGCGGCTGGATATCCAGGACATCGTGCTCGAAAAGGTTCCACCCAATGTGGAGACGCGGATTCCACGCGGGAACGAGCAGGCGTTTGCGGTGTTCACGATGCCGGGCGATGCAAAGGAGTATGCCACTGCGGTTGGCACAATCCAGGGGAGCGATTCGACCTGGTACTGTGACAATGTTTTTTACTACGACGATCCGCACCAGATGTACAACTTCTGGCCAAAGGATTTGTGGGCGGCCGTGGATGCGCATCAGCCGAAACCTGGGATGACGGAGTTGGAGACGGGGCTGGCGCTGGGCGTGATGCAGCAGTCGAACTCATCGGACTACGGGAACCGGACGGTTGACTACAATGCCGGACCGAAGCGCTGGGCGGTGACGTTCGAGAACGACAAGGCGACGCAGGTGGAAGAGCAGCCGGTAGCCGGCGGCAAGTAGCCGAAGACGCTCTGCCGCGGGGATTCGCCGTGGCAGATTTCCGGGATTCGACGGGCTTGCGCAATGGGGATCGTTCTACGCGTCTTCAGAGAAGCGGAGGGGCGGCCCGAGGAAGCGGTTGCGCAGCAGCGCGAGCCATCCACCCAACAATGAGGGTGGCGCAGCGTAACTGGAGAGCAGCGGCGCGGGCTGCCGGCGCGCTTTGCGGTTTGCCGAGGGAGCTGGCGTGGCAAGCCGCGGGGGTTCCGGTGAAGGGTTGTGGGCGAGAACCGCGAGCGCGCATTGCCGCAGGTAGGCCGAGACGGTGATGCCCAGTTCGGCGGCGCATTTTTCGATGCGGCGTTCTTCGGCGGGGGAAAATCGGGTGGTAATGCGGCGGGTGCGGTCGGGGGCCGGCTTTTTCTTTGGCGCGAGAGCCGCTTTGGGTTGCTGCACGGTTTTGGCCAGAATTTGACTGAACCGGGGGCGCCTGGGCGTGCGCGGCTTGGGTCTTGAAGCAGCGGCTGGAGCGCCGCGACGCGGCTGGGCTGGCGCGTGTGCGGATGCCTGGACCGCGGGCCTGGCATTCGCAGATTTTGCCGTGACGCCAGCAGGCTCGGCCGACAGCGGTTTTGCTGGTGCAGGCGGTTCGAGAGAAGCGGTGACGGCTTTCGGCTTCACGGATGAAGGCGGGGTCCTGCGGGGCGGTTGGCGACGCGACACAACCGCGGCCGGCGGCGGGTCAAGAGCAGCGCGGGTTGGAAGATTCGGCAGCGAAGACAGGTCAGGCAATGCGGCGGTCAGCATGCCTTTCTGCACGTTGTTTTTTGGCGTTTTGGCGGCGGGCGAGCGACGGACGGCAGAGGATTGCCGGGGATTTTGCGGAGCGGGCGCGGATACTGTGGCGGTCAGCGACGGAAGTGGGGCGGCGGGCGGTTCGGGGCGAGGGGCCGCGGGGGGTGCAGCCTTCAAGGCGATCACGGGTTCGCTTTCGGGGACGATGGGCAGGCTGGCGATCCAGGACGGCAGATCTTCGGCAGGGTCGGGCAGGGGGAAAGTCGCCTTCGGGGGGTGCGCCGCCAGGGATGCCGCGGGGGTCTTTACGCGGGCTGGCGCAGGGGATTTGGGCGCGCGTGCAGCTTGCCGGCTGCGGTGCTGGCGGATCGCTTCTTCGTAGGGGATCTCACGAATCTCTTCGTTGGGCTCGCCGGCCGCGTGGCCATTGCCATTGCTGCGTGCCGGCGCCTTGCCGGACCAGGTATGGAAGCGGCTGAGAATGGTGTGAAGGTCCTCGGGGGGCTGTGCGGGCTGCATGGGAGATCCTCCAACCCGAGCGTATAAGGATGGCGGCGGGGCGACAGGGGAAAGATGAGGGAATTCTCAGGCGCATTCCGGCATTGGTAATGAGGGTGGGATGGATTTCCGTTTTGGGAAAGCGCATTCCTTTTTACAGCGCTCCTCTTGACGCGGATCAGCCGGTATTGCGCAGGCCGGCCGCGATGCCGCTGATGGTTCCGGCGATGGCGCGGTTGATTTCTTCGGTATCCTCGCCGGCGCGCTTGCGGCGGAGCAGGTCGACCTGGATGAGGCTCATGGGATCGACGTAAGGGTTGCGCAGGACGATGGAGCGCGCGAGAACGGGATTGGAGGCGAGCAGGTCGCGCTGGCCGGTGACGGCGAGGATGGCGTCGCGGGTGCGCTCGAATTCCGCTTTGAGCATGCCGAAGACGCGCTCGCGGAGAGCGGCATCGGGGACGAGCGAGGCGTAGAGCGAGGCGATGCCGAAGTCGGCTTTGGCGAGGGCCATCTCGACGTTGCGGATGATGTCGGTGAAGAGAGGAAAGTCGCCCATCATCTCCTGCAGGAGTTGCAGGCCGCCGGGCTTCTTCATGAATTCCGAGAACGCGGTGCCGACGCCGAACCAGGCGGGAACGAGGAGACGGCTCTGCGTCCATCCGAAGACCCAGGGGATGGCACGCAGGTTGGCGAAGGAGATTTGTCCGGGGCGACGCGCGGGGCGGGAGCCGATGCGCGCGTTTTCGAGTTCGCCGACGGGGGTGGCGACTTCGAAGTACTGGAGGACTTCGGGGTCGTGAAGATGTGCTCGCGATAGCAGGCATACGAGGTGTCGGACAGCTCGGTGAAGGCTGCTTCCCAGGAGGGATGGAGAACGCCGGAGTAGCGGGCGTTGGGCAGGAGCGCGTTGGGGCGGGCTAGGGCGTCGAGCGAGGCGGCGATCATGAGCTCGAGATTGCGCTCAGCGAGGATGACGTCGGAGTACTTCCAGTTGAGGACTTCGCCCTGTTCGGTGATGCGAATCTGGCCGTCGAAGGCGCCGATGGGCTGAGCGTAGATGGAGCGGTGGGTGGGTCCGCCACCACGCCCGACGGTGCCGCCGCGGCCGTGGAAGAGGCGGAGGCGGATGCCGCACTCGTGAGCGACGTCGTGGAGGGCGCGATGGGCGCAGAAGATCTCCCAGGTGCTGGTGAGCATGCCTCCGTCTTTATTGGAGTCAGAGTAGCCGAGCATGACTTCCTGGGTGTTGTTCCAGGAGGCGAGGAGTTCTTTGTAGCCGGGCGAGGTCCAGAGTTCGCGGCAGATGCGCGGCGCGTTGCGCAGGTCTTCAATGGATTCGAAGAGGGGGACGGGCATGAGGCCGGGGTCTGAACCGCGGCCGGCGACTTCGACTCCGCCGAGGCGCGCAAGCCAGAGGACGGCGGTGACGTCGTCCACGGATGCAGCGCCGCTGACGACATACTGCCGGATGGCTTCGGGGCTGCAGCCTTTTTTGAGTTCGGCGATAACGCGAAAGGTTTCGATGACGTCGCGGGTTTCAGGGCTGAGCGCGGCGGGTGTCGCTGGTGGGTTCAGTGCCGACCATGCCGAGGATTCTTCGAGCGCTTTGCGATGGATGCGGGCGTGCTGCCGGATGTCGAGGGTGTGGAGGTGGAGGCCGAAGGTGCGAACCGTCAGCAGCAGTGGATCGATCAGGGTCTCGGCCAGGCGCATCCCCTGATGAGCAGCGAGCGAGCGGCGAACGATGCTGAGGTCTGCAAGGAAGTCGGCGGCCGAGCAGTAGGCAGAGAGACCGGCGAGCGAGGATTCGAGCTGATCGGGGTCGGTGTCGGCCTTGCCGGCGGTGCGCTGGATGCGTGCGCGGACGCACACGAGGTAGCGGCGATAGGTTTCGAATTCGAAGCGTGTGCCGAAGGATTCGGTGCTGGTGTGCAGTTCGTCTTCGAAGGAGCGCAGGCGGGCAAGGAGTTCTTCACTGACGGGGAGCTGCTGCGCGGAGGTGGTGAGGAGGTCGATTGCCTGCTGCAGGCGCTCGTCGTAATAGTCGAGCAGGCGGGTGCGCGCGGAGAGAATGGCCTGGCGGGTGACGTCGGGGGTAACGAACGGATTGCCGTCGCGATCGCCGCCGATCCAGGAGCCGAAGCGCAGGAGGAGCGGGAGGTCGGCGAGCTCGATGTCGAGGCCGTACTCGCTTTCGAGGGCGGCGGCGACTTCCTGATAGAGGCCGGGCAGGGTCTCGAAGAGGGAGACGTCGTAGTAGTCGAGGCCCATGCGGATTTCGTCGGTGACGGCGGGCTTGCGGCTGCGGACCTCGTCGGTTTGCCAGAGGGCGGTGATCTCGGCGGTGAGGGCCTCTTCGAGGGCGGCGAGTTCCTCGTCGGAGACGGGGATGCGGTCGATCCTCTCGAGGAACTCGGCCATGCGGCGGCGCTTCATGAGGACGGAGCGGCGCGCGATTTCGGTGGGATGCGCCGTGAAAACCGGCACAACCAGGATGCGGCGCAGCCACGCGAGGGCCTTGTCGGCGGAGATGCCGGCCTCGCGCATGGCGCGCAGGGTGCCGCGCAATTCGCCGCGCTGGGTCTCGCGCTTCTGATCGCCGGTGATCTGGATGGAGAGGCGGCGGCGTTTGCGGTGATTCGTCTCCGCCAGGTTGATGAGCTCGAAGTAGAAGGCGAAGGCGCGGCTGAGGCGCTCGGCCTGCTCCACCGGCATGGCGCTGATGTTGAGCACGGCGAGCTGCATCAGGTTTTCTGCGTCGCGGTTCTCCCCTCTGGACTGCAGTTCGCGCCGCCGAATCGCGGACTGGCGGAGCTCTTCGACCTTTTCGTAGAGCGCGTTGCCGGCCTGCTCGCGGAGGACGCGGCCCAGCAGTTGCCCGAGCGAGCGCACGTCGCGGCGCAGGGGCGCTTCCTTCAGGTCGCCGGTGCGCGCTTCGAGTTCGGCGAGGCGCTGCTCCCAGCTTTCGGGTTTCCAGAGGGACGGCATCTGTTCTGATTCAATCACACTGCGTGGTACGATTCGGGCACGCCGGCGTGGCTACTGCTTTCGGCGGCGTTCTTCGACCATGAAAAATCGCATACGGATTTTGTTGCCACTGCTCTGCGCCGCGACGGTGTTGGCGCAGACCGGGAATTCAGGCGTGGTGGGTTCGGGCAGCGCTGCGCCGTTCGATGTGGTGATCGTGCATGGGCACATCATCGACGGAACCGGCTCGCCGTGGTACTCGGGCGACGTGGGGATTCGCGACGGGCGGATTGCGGCCATCGGGGATCTGGCACGCGCGCCGCGGAAGCAGACCATCGACGCGCATGGCGATGTGGTGGCGCCGGGATTCATCGACATGCTGGGGCAGTCGGAGATGACGATGCTGGTCGATCCGCGGCTGCCGTCGAAGATCTACCAGGGCATCACGACGGAGATCACGGGCGAGGGCGACTCGGTGGCTCCGCTGAATGCGCGGATGATCGCGGCGGATCGCGCGAGCTACGAGCATTTGAAGATCACGCCGGACTGGACGGATTTTCGCGGCTACTTTGCGCGGGTTGAGCGCCAGGGGATGGGGATCAACCTCGCGAGTTACGTAGGCGCGACCAGCGTGCGGCGCATGGTGCTGGGTGATGGCGACGTGCAGCCGACGCCGGCGCAGCTGCAACAGATGCAGGCATTGGTGCAGCAGGCGATGGAGCAGGGCGCGGTGGGCGTGTCGACAGCGCTGCAATACGCACCGGCGCCGTATGCGAAGACGGACGAGTTGATTGCGCTGGCGAGCGTGGCCGCGCGCTATGGCGGCATCTACGCGACGCACATGCGCAGCGAGGGCGATGCGGAGCCGGCGGCCATCGACGAGGCGATCCGCATTGGGCGCGAGGCGCATATCCCGGTGGAGATCTGGCATCTGAAAACGGCGGGCAAGGCCAACTGGGGCAAGATGCCGCAGGTGGTGGCGCAGATCGACGCAGCGCGCGCGTCCGGCGTCGACATCAGCGCGAACACCTATGCGTACACGGCGTGGTTCAACAGTTTTTCGGCGTTCATTCCGCCGTGGGCGCACGATGGCGGCGATGCGGCGCTGATCCAGCGTCTGAAGGATCCGGCGACGCGGGCGCGGATTCGCAAAGACATGCTCGATCCGCATGGCGACTGGGACAACGAGTGGCAGGAGATTCCGGGACCGGAGGCGATTCAGATTGCGGTGGTGCAGAATCCGGAGCTGGTGCCGCTGCAGGGCAAGCGGCTGTCGGAGGTCGCGGCGATGTGGCATGAGGATGCGATCGACGCGCTGTGCGACCTGCTGATCAAGGACAAGGCATACACCAACGTCGCGGTGTTTGGGATGAGCGAGCCGGACGTGAAACTGGCCCTGCAGCAGCCATGGGTTTCGATCGACAACGACTCGCAGGGGACGTCGCCGGAGGGATTGCTGGGGCAGGAGCATCCGCATCCGCGCGCGTACGGGACGTTTCCGCGCATTCTGCGCAAGTATGTGCGCGAGGAGCAGGTGCTGACCTTGCCGGATGCGATCCGGAAATTTACGGCGTTGCCGGCGCAGCGCATGCGGCTGACGAGTCGCGGGGTGCTGAAGCAGGGTATGTGGGCCGATGTAGTGGTCTTCGATCCGGCGACGATAAAGGATTTGGCGACGTTCGAGAAGCCGAATCAGCTTTCGCAGGGGATGGAATACGTGCTGGTGAACGGCGTGCCGGTGATTGCGGAGGGGGAGATGACGGGCCAGTTGCCGGGGAAGGTGCTGCGCGGGCCTGGGTATGTGGGGCGGTGAGTACGGGTGCGACGAAACGGAAAGCATTGGCGTATCATCCTGACGTTATGCGCAGACTTGCCTTGCCTCTGTTTGTATTCGCCAGCCTGATAATGGCTGCCGCTTCCCTGCCCGCGCTGGGTCAGTCCAGTTCCGATCAGCCCAAACCCAAGCCGGAAGAGACCGAGGTCTGGACGCCGGTGCCGAAGGTTGTGACGCCGGGGGCCACGGATGCCGCTCCTCCGTCCGATGCGGTCATCCTCTTCGACGGGAAGAATGAGGACGACTGGGTGTCGGCGCAGGATCACACGCCCGCCAGGTGGGTGGTCGGCGACGGCGTGCTGACGGTCGCCAAGGGCACGGGGAACATCGAAACGAAGCAGAGCTTCAAGGATTATCAGCTGCACATCGAGTGGAAGATTCCCACCGACATCACCGGCAGCGGGCAGGCGCGCGGGAACAGCGGTGTATTTCTGGCGTCGCTGGGACCGGGGGATGCGGGATACGAGCTGCAGGTGCTCGACGCCTACAACAACGCGACGTACGTGAACGGCATGGCGGGGAGCCTGTACAAGCAGGCCATTCCGCTGGCGAATGCGGCGCGCAAGCCGGGCGAGTGGCAGACCTACGATGTGGTGTGGACGGCGCCGCGGTTCAAGGCGGATGGGTCGCTGGAGACGCCGGCCTACGCAACGGTCTTCTGGAACGGCGTGCTGGTGGAGGATCATTTTCAACTGAAGGGGCAGACGCTGTACATCGGGCAGCCGTTCTACAAGGCGTACGATCGCGCGCCGATCAAGCTGCAGGCGCACGGAGACAAGAGCGAGCCAATCAGCTTCAGGAATATCTGGGTGCGGCCGCTGGAGAACTAGCCGTTCAGGCGAACGCGCCTTCGGCGCAGAGTCCACATGCTCGATACCGCAGCTTTTACCGCAGGCGCGAGCGCACTTCGGGGCGCACCAGGTAGAGAAAGAAAATCATATTCACGAAGGCCAGGCCGAGCTCTGCGTACTGATGGAACTTCACCGTAAACCACAGCGCATAGGTCCCTGAGAGGAAGGCAGCGGCGAGGGTCATGGCCCAACCCCAGCGGCGGCGGGCGATCAATCCCTGGCCGGCGGCGGCGAAGGCCACGCACAGGGTCAGGTAGATGAGCGGCAGCTTGTGCATCGTAATGCTGACGAGCCCGACGATCGACAACAGGAACATCCAGACGGCAATGGCCGCCATGCCGGGGAGCAGTTTGCCCCTGGTCTCCTGACTTGTTTCTTCACTCATAAGGTATGCAGATACGCCAGCAGATCCTGGAGCTGCTGGTCGTTGAGGTTGTTGGCGTAGCCGGGCATCATGTTGCGTCCGCGCAGGATGACGGGCGTGACCCGGTCGTCGTTGGCGGGCGCGCCGCTGGGCAGATATTTTTTGCGAAACAGGGCGAAGAGGCTGGGCCCGTGGAGGTCGCCGGTCTGGTTCGCATAGTGACAGCTGGCGCAATCGTGCTCATAAACGGCGCGGCCGCGGGCTTCCTGTGGCGTGAGCTGGCTGACGGGCTTCGAGGGCCCCAGCGAGGGGCCACATCCTGCGATTGCTGCGGCGAACGCTGCCGCGAGCGCCGCGATCCACCAACCTCGAACGGTTCTGCTCATGAACGATCTATCTTACTCGTTCGCTCTTCCTAATTCGCAGCGGCGATCTCTCGGACGATATTGTCGAGCGCGTTGCGCGCGACGTCGCCGGAGGGCTGGCGATCGTTGCAGAGCACGGAGAAGACCAGGGTTTTTCCGCTTGCCGCCGTCACATAGCCGCTGAGGGTGTTCACCTCGGCGAGGGTGCCGGTCTTGGCGAAGACTTTGTCACGGAGCGGGCCGGCAAATCGTCCGGAGAGCGAGCCGTCGACGCCGCCAATGGGGAGGCTGGAGCGGAGGATCGGCCCCCACGGCTGGTTCGCCGCATAGACGAGCAGGGTGGTGGCCGCGCGCGGCGTGATGAGGTCGTCGCCGGAGAGGCCGGAGCCGTCGTAGAAGAGGAAGTCGCCGGGATCGACACCGGCGTTGATGAGGAACTGGCGGACGACGCGCGCGCCCTGGGCGATGGAGCCATCGTCGCCTTCGAGGCGCCCCAGGAGGCGCTGGTAGAGCTCCGCGTGCAGGTTCTGGCTGACCTTGTTGGTCACGGTGACGTCTTCAGCAACCGTCGGCGAAACATGCGTGGCGAGCACGGTGAGGCCGGTGACGGGAGGAGAGATGGTGGTGAGGTCCAGGCGCCGCAGCACCACCGTCTGGCCGACTTCCGCGCGATAGTCTTCCGTGTCCGTGGACAGGCGATGCCAGGCCTTCGCGCCTCCCCGGACAGTGACGCCGCGCGCCAGCAGCATCTGGCGCAGCGCGGTAGCGGCGAACTGCGCGGGATCTTCGATGGCGAGGCCTTCATGCAATCCGTTGGCGGTGACTGACCCGAAGAGCCGGATATCGAGGCTGCCGGGCGCGCGATCGATGCCGGAGTGCGCGGGCGTGCCGGGGGGGGCGAGGGTGAGCGAATTTTCCAGCTTGTAGTAGGGGACGTCGGGGTTCCAGGTCACCACGGTGGGCCCGGTTTGCGCGGTGTCGCCTTCGCTGCCCGACGGAGGGGCTGCGTTGACGGCGCCTGCCGGGGTCACGTTGAGGAACACGACATTGTCGTTGACGGTGAGAGCGGAGACGGGTGCGCCGTAATCCCACTGCAGGTCATCCCAGGCCCAGTTGCCGCCGTAGCGCTCCCACACGAACCACTGGTCGTCGCCGATGACGTCGCCGGTGATGGTCTTGACGCCGCGGGCAACGATCTGGTCGGCCATATTTTCGAGCGCCTGGAGGGGCGGATTCGGGCGCTCGGTTTTGCCGTCCCAGGGGTAGGAGCGGCCGGAGAGGGTGGGGTCGCCGGAGCCAATGAGGCGCACATCGCCATGCAGCGTGCCGTTCGCGTCGAGTGAGCCGGAGGTGACGGCGTTCGTGGTCCAGGTGGCGCTGGCGGGAATCATGGACAGCGCCGCGGAGGTCGTGAAGAGCTTGGCGTTCGAGGCCGGTTGAAAGAACTGTGCATCATTCAGAGAAAAGACGGGTTTGCCCTGCAAGGTAACGACGGAGATGCCCCAGTGGGCGCGCGAAACGGCGGGATCGGCGAGGATTTGCGCGATGGCCGTTTGCAGCGGGACGTGCCGGCGGTGGGCGGCCGGGGTTCGCCTGTGTTTCGCAGCCCCGGCCGGCGCAGCGGCCAGCGCGAGGGCCAGGATGCAGCTTGGAATCGATTTAAGGGACGGCTTCATCCGCGCAGAATTTCTCCGAGTGTAGCATCGTTTTCTGTATGGCTTTTGTGCGCCGCCCTCAATCGCTTTGGCAGCTTCGCTCGCGCTCGCTGGCTTTGGGGAAGCGCACGCGGATCATGGGCGTGCTCAACGTCACGCCGGACTCGTTCTCCGATGGCGGGCAATTTCTCAACGTTCAGGCGGCGGTCGCGCATGGGCTTTCGATGTTCGACGCGGGAGCGGACGTGATCGACATCGGGGGTGAATCGACGCGGCCGGGCTCCGCGGCACTCGATGCGCAGCAGGAGCAGGCGCGCGTGCTGCCGGTGATCGAGGCGCTGCTGCGCGAGCGGCCGGGGTCGGTGCTGTCGATCGATACGTATCAGGCGGAGACGGCCCGCGCGGCGGTGGCTGCAGGATGCCAAATCGTGAACGACGTTTCCGGCTTCGGGTGGGATGAGGGGATGGCGCGCGCCTGCGCGGAGCTTGCATGCGGCGTCGTGCTGATGCACACCAGGGGACGGCCGAGCGAGTGGCGCTCACAGCTGCGAGTGGCGCAGGAGGAGGTGGTCCCGCTGGTGCGGGCAGGCCTGGCGCAGTCGCTCGAAAAGGCTGTCGCGGCGGGTGTTGAGCGCGCGCGGATCGTGCTGGATCCTGGCTTCGGTTTTGGCAAGCCTTACGAGAATAACTATCCCCTGCTTGGGCATCTGGACGAGCTGCAGGTTTTGGGACAGCCGCTGCTGGCGGGAGTGTCGCGGAAATCGTTTCTGGCGCGAACGCTGGCGGAGATTCCATCCGCGGAAACGCTGGGTGCGGTTCGCGCCGCGGATGTTTCTATGCGGGACCGGGGCAACGCCACCCTTGCGGCGACGACGGCGGCGATCCTTGCGGGGGCGAGCATGGTTCGCGTGCATGAGGTTCGGCCGGCGGTGGAAGCCGCAGCGATTGCCGATGCGATTCTGGGGGCACTTTAGTTCACTGCCTCAGGCAATCACATCCAGTTGGCCGTCGTGATTTTCGTCCTGCTGTGGCTCGGGTTCTTCGGAGGCTTCCACTTCGGGGGGGACGTCCTCGACGAATTTCCTGCGGCGCATCTTTTCGCGGGTCCAGGAGGGAGTCTGTTCCGGTCCGACGCCGCCCATCCCGGAAATCCTGTCCACATCCATGGCTGCCGCCCTGCGCTTCGTTTTCGCGAAGCCGCACACTGAGGACTTCGGCAGCGTGGTTCGGATGTTCACTGGAGGCGGCGCAATCGCAGGGCCGTTCGGTTTCTGCGTCCAAAAGTGAACCACTTCTCCACATCCTCATCCCACCCCGGGCCGCATATGCTTGAACCAGCATGGGCCGTATTCGCGTTCTTTCCGATCAGGTCGCCAACCAGATCGCCGCCGGCGAGGTGGTCGACCGGCCTGCTTCGGTGGTGAAGGAGCTGCTGGAGAACGCGCTGGACGCGGGGGCGACGCACATCCGGGTCGAGATTGAGGCGGGCGGCCGGAAGCTGATCCGTGTAGCGGACGATGGGTGCGGGATGTCGCGCGACGATGCGCTGCTGGCATTCGAACGCCACGCCACCTCGAAGATTCGCTCCTCCGATGATCTGCTGTCGATTGCGACGCTGGGGTTTCGCGGCGAGGCGCTGCCCTCGATTGCGTCCATTGCGCGCCTCGAACTGACGACGCGTCCGGCGGATGAGGCGACCGGCACGCGGCTGGAGATTGCGGGCGGAAAGATCCTGGCAGTCGAGGATTGGGGCGGCCCGCAGGGTTCCACAATCACGGTCCGCGATCTCTTTTACAACACACCGGCACGGCGGAAATTCATGCGCGCGGAAACGACGGAGCTGTCGCATGTGACGGCGCTGGTGACGCATTACGCGCTGGCGCATCCGGAGATGTACTTCGAGTTGCATTCTGCGACCCACACGCTGCTCACGGCGCCGCCGGTGCGCGAGCCGTCCGAGCGCATCTATCAGATCTTCGGGCGCGACACGCTGGACCAGCTGCTGCCGATGGCGGCCGAGCGACGTTTCGACCATGCGGGCCTTCCCGAGCCGCCGCCGTGGCGTCGCGACCAGGATTACATGCCGCCCGATCCTGGGTTTCTGCGGGTGCGGGGATTTGTGTCGCGGCCGGAACTGCAGAAGCTGAACCGCAACTCGATTTATGTTTTCGTCAACGATCGGCTGATTCGCGACCGGCTGATCCTGCATGCGATTACGGAGGCGTACCGGAACATCATTCCGCCGACGTCGTATCCGGTGATCCTGCTTTTTCTGGAGATGCCGGCGCACGAGGTTGACGTCAACGTGCATCCGGCGAAGACAGAGGTGCGCTTTCGGCAGCAGGGACTGGTCCACGACTTCGTGCGGGAGAGCATCCGCGTCACGCTGATGAAGACGCGCCCGGCAGCGAGTTTTCTGGCCGCGCTGCACAACAGTCCAAATGCGTCTTCATCGCTGGTACCGGACAGCGCGTTGCGGGAGCCGATCTCGGAGATGCGGGACTCGGATGCGCCGGTGCACGCGAGCGACGCAGCGCCGTTCACACTGGCTCCGCCAGCGGCGCGAGCCGAGGATCAACCGCTTCCCTTCTCCGCAGGGGGTTCGATGGGACCGGCTGCTGCCGACACTCTGGGATCGCGGGAGGCGGCTGCAGTTCTCGCGGACCTGTATTCACCGGGCCGGTATTCAGCGAATCAGTCTTCGGCGGGCGTGGCTTCTGCGGCGAGAACCAATGGTCACTGCTCCGCGCCAGCGCTTCCGGAGGGAGGCGATCCGCCGCCGTCGCTGCACTCGCTGGCGTCGCTGAAGCCGCTGGGGCAACTGCGGGAGTCGTTCATTCTGGCGACGAACGACGAGGGGCTGTGGATCATCGATCAGCATGTAGCGCACGAACGGGTGCTGTTCGAGAAGATCCTGCGCGAGCGGCAGACGGAGCGGGTGGAGAGGCAAAGGCTGCTGATGCCGATGCTGATCGACCTGCTGCCGGAGCAGATGGTGATCTTCTCGACGCTGGCCGAAGAACTGGAGCGGAACGGGTGTGAGGCGGAGCCTTTTGGGCCGCACACGATCGCGATCAAGGCGGCGCCGGCGGGGCTGAGCGGGGCGGGGCTGGAGCGGATGATTCTGGAAGTTCTGGAGCAGCCGGCGACCATGGCGCAGTCCGACAATCTGGAAGCGGCGCGGACGCGGATCGCGGCGTCGATCGCCTGCCACGCGGCGATCAAGGTGAATATGGCGCTCGATCCGGCGCGCATGGAGTGGCTGCTGGCGGCACTGGCGCGGACCGATCATCCAACGAGCTGTCCCCATGGCCGTCCTATTGCATTACGATATTCATGGAAGGACATTCTGCGCGCCTTCCAGCGCATTTAGCGTTTTCCACGTCAACCTGGTTCTCGTTCCAACCTTCGCCGCCGGACACACATTGGATCAGCAACAGTTACAAATCGCGCGCGCTGCGCGGTGGCACCAGACCGCCGCCACGGACCCATCGGCTCCGCTGCGCACCCTGGACGACGCCGCTCTCTGGCTCAACGACGTGGGCTTTTGCCTGTTCCTGCCGCGCCATGCGCAGTTGCCCGCGCCGGCGCCGTCCTTTGTGGAAGCCTGCATGGGGACGGCGAGTGCTACGCCGCCGCAGGCAGCAATTGCGCCGGCCTCGGAATTGCTGGCGCGTCTGGTGAGCGAACGGCAGGTGATTCCGCTGAATATGCTCGGCAGTTTTTCCGAGCAGCCGGACTTCCTGGTCACGACAGAGGTACTGCCGTGGGTGGTTGCCATCCGCGGGGACCGGCAGTGGAAGACTGCGCCGGCGGGACGCACCACACCGCTCGTCATCCGAACCTTTGAAGCGCTCGACCGCGAGGGTGAGCTGACCGCGATTGAAATACGGGAGATCCTCGGGCGGGAGATTACCGAGGGGGCAGCACTACGCGCCCTGGTCGAATTGTGGACCGGCCTGCGCGCGATGCCGATCTATATCGAGGGCGCCCCGACACGCTGGACGCTGCTGAAGAATCGTTTCGCCGCGCAGATGGCAACGGCTGCGAACACGGGACAGACCACGGCGCTCTCGGCGGTGGTGTCGCTGTATCTGCGATCAGCGGTCGCGGCCACGGCGGAGGAGGCAGAGATCTTCCTGTCGCCGCTGACTTCGCGGTCGCGCATTCGCGAAGTGCTGCACGGGATGATGGCGACCCGTCAAATTGCGACCACACCGGTGGCGACGCACACAATGCTGTTCCTGGAAGGGTCGCTGCCGGAAACCGCTCTTGCGCCCGAACCGGAGGCGGCAAAACCGGATTCGGGAGCGGCTCCCGCTGCCTCGGCTGCGCGGCCGCCGTTCCGGAAGGGTCCGCGCCCTACGCGCTGGGAGTTGCCAGCCAGGGACGCGCGCCCGCGGACGGAGGAGCGCCGACCGTGGCAGAAGAAGCCCGCAGCGCCGCATCGGGCGGAGCCGGGCGGGGAGCGTCCGCGGCGGGAAGCGCGGCCTTTCGCAGGCACGCGGCCGCGTTTCGATGCGGGACCCGGCCAGCGTTCCGGCGGACCGGGCAGCAAGCCGTGGAAGCCCGAGCGCAAAGGTTCATTCCGCGACAAGGCATTCGGTAATCGGAAATTCGTTCCGCCCGAGCGCGAGGCATCGGCGGAAGGACCGGCCGCTGAGGCTCGTCCGCCGCGCCGTCAACCCTGGACCGGTAGCAGGACTGGCGGCAGGACAGGACCCGGGGCGTTCCGCGGAAATCGGCCAGGCGGCGGCAATCGAGGCGGGGAGCGTCCCGGAGGGCAGCGGCCCGCATTCGGTGGAAAGCGTCCCGGTGCCGGCGGGAGTGGTGAAGGCAAGCCGCCGTGGCAGAAGCGGGCGGGAGGACAGAAGGCGGGAGGGCCGACGGCTGGGGGACCCGCATCCTTCCGCAAGGATCGCCGGAAGGACGGCGAAGCTCCGGGCAAGCGCCCCTGGCAGCCGCGGCCCGCTTTTGGTGGGAAGCCTGCGTCCAGTACGAGCGGAGGTGGCGAGGGCAAGCGTCCGTGGCAGAAGCGGCCCGCAGGAGCCGCACCCTTCCGCAAGGATCGTAAGAGGGACGGCGAGGCTCCGGGCAAGGGCCCCTGGAAGCCGCGGCCAGCGTTCGGGGGAAAGCCCGCTGCCGGTGGGAATGGTGAGGGCAAACCTCCATGGCAGAAGCGGACGGCTGGTGGACAGAGGGCTGGTGGGCCGGCACCCTTTCGCAAAGATCGCAAGAAGGACGGCGAGACTGAGGGGAGGCGTCCGTGGCGGGACCGGCCCGCTCCTCGTGGAGAGCGCCCTGAAGGATCGGCTCCTTCGGGAGAAGCTCGTCCAGAGCGGCCTTCCTCCACTCGGCCGGCTCGCCCTTTTCGGCCCGGGAAGCCTTTTGCGGGTAAACCGAATCGCCCGGGCAGCGGAGGCGCGCGCCCTGGCCGGTTCGGTCCTCCGAAAAACAAATTTCGTAAACCTTCCCCCGCAGAACGAAAACCGCGCAAGAATCGTAGTCAGAAAGAGACTCCCGAATGACTCGCGGCCCTATCATCGCCATCGACGGCCCCGCCGGCGCGGGCAAGAGCACGGTGGCTCGCCACCTTGCGCAGCATTTTGGACTCCTGAATCTCGAAACCGGCGCGATGTACCGCGCCTTCGCGCTGAAAGCCATTCAATCCGATGAGGACTTCGACGACGAGCGTGCGCTGGAGCGTCTGGCTCGCGACACCCAGATTCGGCTGGAAAGCGATCGTTCGTCGAATCGGATTTTTCTCGACAGCCAGGATGTGACCGAACGCATTCGCGATTCGGATGTCACCCAGGGGGCCTCGCGGGTGAGCGTTCACCCTGCAATCCGCGCGTGGATGGTGGATCTGCAGCGCGAGCTCGGCCGGCTGGGCGGCGTGGTGATGGAGGGCCGCGATATCGGTACCGTGGTTTTTCCGGATGCGGACGTCAAGGTATTTCTCGACGCGTCGCCGGAAGCGCGCACGCAGCGCCGTTACGAGCAGAATTCGGGCAATGGTCTGACAGTCGCCGCAACGGCGGAGCCGTCGGTGGTGTTTCGCGAGCTGCGCGAACGCGACGAGCGGGATCGCAACCGGGCGAATTCGCCCCTGCGTCCGGCCCCCGACGCGATCGTGATCGACTCCACGAATCTGAGCCTCGACGAGGTGCTCACGCGCATCGAGGATCTGGTGCGGCCGCTGTTTGCGCGGCGCACGCCGGTGGAGAAAGTGAGCTGAGGGAGTTGCGCCACTGTATCGCTATGCGATACAGTGGTTCATGTGATCCGAACGTTCGAACACAAGGGTCTGGAGAAATTCTTCCTAACCGGATCACTGGCTGGGATTCAGGCTCAGCATGCAAAGCGCCTTCGCCTCCAGCTGGCGATGCTCGATCACGCGCGCAAACCCGAGGACATGAGCGCTCCGGGCTGGCGTCTGCACCGTCTGCATGGCGAGTTGCGAGGACACTGGGCCGTCTCCGTCAGCGGAAACTGGCGTCTGACCTTCAGATTCGAGGGCGAGGACGCTATCCTGGTGGATTATCGGGATTATCACTAAAGGAGACTGGATCATGCGCATGCACAATCCACCGCATCCCGGCGAAGTGATTCGCGAATATCTCGGTGACGTAAGCGTGTCGGCGGCGGCCGATCATCTGGGCATTGGCCGGGTGACTCTCTCCCGCGTGTTGAACGGCAAGTCTGCGGTGTCTCCGGAGATGGCGATTCGTCTCGCTGGAGCCTTTGGCACATCGTCCCCGGAGGTGTGGCTCGGCCTGCAGGCTCAATACGATCTCTGGCAGGTACAGAAGCAGACTTCCATCAAGGTCAGACCGTTGCCACGCCTGCAGCGGACCTGAGCTGTTCCCGGCCAGAGAAACTGGGATCAGAAGTGAAATCAGAGACGCCCTCCCAAAAGGAGGCGTCTCTGTCCGAAGCGGAATGGCTGGTCTTCGCCAGCAGGGCGCTACTCTTCTTCGGTCTTCGTTCCAGGGGGCGCCTTGAAGTGCTTCCCCGGCGTTTCCGGAGGAGCGGGCGGTTTCGGCGGCGTCAGGGACAGGGTCGTCGCGTCCCCTTTGCGCAGTTCCAGGTTGCCGTGGTCGGTTTCCAGTTGCAGTTGAACACCGCCGTGGCCCACCGAACCCTCCAGCGTCTGGCGGCCTCCGTCAGTGGCCATCTTCAACGGATAGTCGGTGCGTATCGCTTCGTCGGCGCTGGTGCTGCCGGTCACGGTGAAGCTGGCATTCTCCGGCATGGTGACAACGACGTTGCCGGTGCGATCGGTAATTTGCAGGTTGCCCAGAGGATTGGCGGCCACGATGTTGACGTCGCCGTTGGAGTCCTCGATGTGGGCATCGCCCGCGATCTGGGTCAGATCAATGTCCTTCGAGCGCGCGAGGATGCGCACCGGCCCTGCGGCCTGGCTCACGCTGAGATCGCTTTTATCAAGGGTCATTGCGCCCATCAGGCGCGGGATCTCCAGTGTCGTCTGGCTGGAGTGGAAATGCAGGCCGGAGGCGATCTGTTCGAGGTGAATGTCGCCGAAGAATTCGCCGTTGATGGTTACCGGACCCTGAATCGCGGACAGGGTTACGTCGTCGCCCAGGCCGTCGACGAGGACTCGGCCCTGCACGTTATGCGCGGAGAAGTCGCCGTGGTTGATGTGTCCCTGGGCATCGCCGCCAATGTCTTCGAGTTTGACCTCGCCGTGGTTTGCGGTCACCTGGATACCGCTGCTCAGCCCGTCGGCGGTGACGTCGCCGTGACCGGTGGTCACGGTCGCGTAGGCGGTTGCGGGAAGCTCCAGGGTCAGATCGACGCGGGCTCCTTGTTTTTCCGGTACCGTGATCACCGCGCCGCCGGCGTTCGTCTCGACCCGGGGCTTCAGTTCGCCAAAAATTTTCTGCGCCTCGGAGTCCGAGTTGCGATGGACCATCTGGTGGGCGCGGATGTGCATCTGGTTGTCGCTGGAGGCGGTGATGGTCACATCGCCCTGCGGATCGTCGATGGTGACGGTAGGTTTGGCCGCTGTCAGCACCTGGTCGATCTGGATGTCGTTGTCATGTTCGGCGCCCATCCAGTTCCAGAAGTTGTCACCGCCGTTGTCGGAGAACTCCCAGGAGAAGGGACCCATGAGGTGGCCGTTGCGCGAGACCCAGCCGAGGCCGATCATCAGGATCACCAGCCAGACGATCCCTCCCATGGAGCGGTGCCCGGCCCAGGGCCGATTCCAGTCGAGAAAATGCTCGGCCAGCAGCAGGCCGCCCATCACGATGAGCAGCATCGGCCACCAGCGGGCGTACCACGTCCAGAAGGCGCCGGGGTCGAGTTTGCCGACCGACATGAGCAGGGCGATGACGCCGATGGTGAGCAGGATGATCGGTCCGACAAAGGACGGACGGTGCCAGCCGCGCCAGTAGCTGCGGTAGTAGTCGCGATGGGCCCGCATCTGCGCCTTCCACTGCTGGCGCTGCGCCCGCGCTGTCTGTTTGGCCTGCCAGCGCGCTTCGCGCGATGTCCAGGATGGAGGTGTGGCTGCCATGTTTCTACCTCCCCTCGTCCCGCGTAATGGTGTCCTGCGGCGGCACGACGGTAGATGACGTCGCGTCGCCCGGAGTCACGCCGGTATATGTGGTCGCGCCGGGAGTACCCGGTGTCGGATATCCGGCTTGATAACCGGACTGATAACCGGGCCATGGAGCCGGGGGCGTGGGCGGATTCTGGGCCAGGATCGCGTTCTCCGCCAGCTTCAGCAGTCCCCAGACGATGATGTAGAGCGGCCAGCTGTGCGCGTAGGAGATGCCGGCGTACTCATCGAGAATGGCGGTGATGCCGAAGGTGAGCAGGATGATCGGCCCCCGCATCCGTCGCAAAAAGAGGTACTGATTCATTGCGCACCTCCTGACGGCGGCTCCGAGGTCGTCGTCGCGGGCGGCGGAGGCGGAGGATTGCCGGGCATGCCGGCCATCGGTGGAGGCGGCGTGGGACGCGGGCCATAGAATCCGAGGCGCCCTGAGTTCCGCAGGAGCAGCCAGACAGCGATGCCCACGATGATGAGCGGCCAGCCCTGGTGGACCCAGCCGAAGTTAAAGAAGCCGAGCGTGTTGAAGAGGAAGAGCATGCCGAGCAGGATGAGGACGATGGCCCCGATCGGCTCGCGGCGCGCTCGTTCCAGCTCCATCTCGGGCGGCGGAGGGGCCCAGCCCGGAGGCATGTTGGGGGGCATGTTGGGAGGAACATATCCT
The DNA here is from genome assembly GCA_963796895.1 of uncultured Acidobacteriaceae bacterium. Classification (GTDB taxonomy): domain Bacteria; phylum Acidobacteriota; class Terriglobia; order Terriglobales; family Acidobacteriaceae; genus Palsa-343. The sequence continues at coordinate 1,443,619 of CAWCNN010000003.1, read as the reverse complement.
CCCCCTGGAGGAACCGAACCCGGAGGCATCGCGCCCGGCATCGCACCCGGAGGCACAAAGCCTGGAGTCGGCGCAGAGGTATTCCCTGGGCCGAAGCCGGGGTTGGGATTCCACGGCCGGGCAGAAGCCTGGGTTTCGGAGACGATGCGCTGGCGCAGTTGTTCGCCCCATTCGGCGCTCTGCCGGCCAAACTCGTGTGCCTGCTGGCGGACCTGCTCGGCCCAGTCGGAATAGGGCTGGCCAGGATTCCCTGGCATGACGCCAGGCATAACGCCGTGCATGGTACCGGGCGGCGGTCCCGGAGGATTGCTTCCCGCAGGAGGCGGAGGAACCGGCGGCGTATAGGGGCGCGGGGTGTGTCCGCCGAAGGCGTTGCCCAGCTCATTCAGGCCGAAGGGATCGGGCAGAGGCAGGCCGTCGCGGCGCGCCTTCGCGGTCTGATGCGCGTCGAAGACCTGGTAGAGCACCCAGGCGCCGACGAAGATCCCGAAGATGCCGTAATGCTCCGTGATGCTGATGAGCACGACGAAGACCAGCACATGCACGATGGCCTTGATGTACTGGCCGTTGTACATGGCGCCCACGCCGGGGATAAAGCCGAGAATGGTGGCCGTGCCCGGATTGGGCACGCCCGCGGGCGGCGGAACGTAAGGACCGGGCATACCGGGCCCGGGGATGCCGGGACCGGGTGGAACCGCTCCCATGACGCGTGCCGCCAGGCATGGCTCACAGAAGACGTTGCCCTGCACCTCACGCGAGCACTGCGCGCACAACCCCTTCCCGCAGTTCTGACAAAAGGCGGTAACCGCCGCCTCGGGATGATTGACGCAGTTCATACCAGGCCCCTTTCGACTTTCGCTCTCCGCAGCCCGGTTTCTGAATGACCCAGGGAAATCGACTTGCCAGTTTGCAACGACACCACCACTGCTGTTGTTTTCTTGTCGAATGTGCTGTTGGCGCGGAGCGGGGTTCCGTAACCCGCGCTGGCGCTGCCGCCCTTGGCAGCCGGCTTTTGCTGCTGCTGATTCTGCTGGTTCTGTTGTTGCTGCTGGGGCTGAGTCTCGACGTCCCTGCGCAGTTCGCGCATCCGCGACTGCAACTGATAGAAGAACCGCATGTTGTCGTAGTACTGCACCACCGACTTGCGGGTATCGTAGAACTCACGGGAGATCGTGTTGCCGATCTGGGAGGGCCTGAGGTCGGCCAGGTGCAGGCTGGTGAGATGACCGCCAGTGACCAGGTTCAGGGTCAGAGCCAGGGAGAAGAAGGCCATGGCCACGGTCATCAGCAACCGCGTCTCGTGGAAGCTGCGCCGCCACGGCATTGCCATGGCAACGGCACCGCTTCCGGCCCCTGCTCCGGCGGCCACGACCGGGATCGGGACCCCGCCCGCGCCCAGGGTTTTCTCGATAATCCTGCCGACCAGGTCCGACGGAATCTCCGGCTCTTCGTGCAGATACGTCAGCCACTCCTGCCCTTGCTTCACGTGGGCGAAGAGGTCGCCACAGTTTTCGCAGGTACCGGCATGCGCGGCAAAGGCGGCCGCCTGCCCGGCCGGCAGCAGGCCGTCCAGCGCATCCGTGAGCAGGGCTTCCCAGTCCTCGCAACGCATTGCGCTGCCTGAGGATGGACCCGGCTTCTGTCCGAATTTGCTCTCGTCTGCCACCGTTACACCATCTGTCCTTTATTACGTTCCAGCAGACGGGCGAGTTCCGCCCGGCCCCGGCTGATCCTGGACTTCACGGTCCCCTCGGGGATGCGCAAAACCCTGGCAATTTCTTTGTAATCCATATCCTGCAGATCGCGCAGGATGACGGCTTCGCGGAGCTCGGGCGAGATCTTCGTCAGAGCCTCCTGGACCATTTTCTCAATTTCCTTCTGTACGGCGCGATCGTGCTGGGTCGGGCTCTTGTCGGCCAGCCGCTGCAGCATGGGGATCTCGTCTCCGTCCCCCTCCCAGCCGGCGTCCATGGAATCGGTGACCCGCTGCGCCCGGGAGCGGCGGAAGTGGTCGACGAGCAGGTTGCGCGTCATGGTGGTAAGCCATGTCTGAAACGTGCCGCGCGCGAGGTCGAAGGCCGCCAGATTTCCGTACACTTTGAGAAAGACTTCCTGGGTAAGATCCTCGGCATCGGTGGAGGAGCCGGTAAAGCGGAAACACAGACCATACACCCGTCTGTGATGCGCTTTCACCAGTTCGGTCCAGGCAAAGCTGTCGCCCTTCAGGCACCGCTCCACCAGGACCTGCCACTCGGCTTCCACAGGCTTCTCCCCGATCCTCTCAAAGCCCCGCTCGTGCTCTTTGCGCTGCCATCGGTCAGCCGGCCGGCGCTCCTCGTTTCCAGGAGCCCGATATTGCCCGGGGCGAACCACTTCTGCCCGGGCAGCCGGTTGGGCCGCTGGGAATCCCAGCATTCCCAGGTTCCACGAGATGGTTCCAGCGCTCATGGGCAATCATACGTATCCCAGGACGTTTTGGTTCCGAAAAACGACCCGCGGAGGGGGACGTGCCGGTCTTTCGGACACGGGATCCCGACTCAACCGGCTCATGGAATCACGAAAGAACGAAACCCGCCCTCGGGCGGGTCTCGTGGTGAGTCCGGTGTGCGCTCAGAAGGCGAAGCCGAAGTACGGATCGGCAACGCCCAGCATCGTCCCGGTGTGATAGGTCGCCTGCGTCCAGGGCGCCTGGATGGTGAAAATGGCCAGAGGCCCGCAGCCCTTGAAAGTGAGCGTGAACTGGGCAGTAGCGGTGCCGCTGGTGGGAATATCGCCGAGCGAAACCGGGAACGAGCCGCCCGGCGGCGTGATCGTCGCGGAGCATGGAGCGCCGGTGAGCTGTTTGAGCGTAAGTCCCGCGATGAGCGTCGTGTAGGCCGGTCCCACGCTGCCGTTGGTGGCGGTGACGGTCCAGGTCTGCGCGGTCCGCGAGCCGCTGACGTGGGTCAGCGCGAACTTCAGCCCATAGCCCGGAACACCATTGCCATCCGGATTCACGATGCCCCAGTAGGCCGGCTTGGCCTGCAGGCCCATGTCGAATGGCAGAGGATAATCTGTGCGGCTGACCGGGAAGCTGTCGAGCCAGGTGTCATCGTCGGCCATGCCCCAGATGGTCACGCCGGTCAGCTTGTGGCGCTCCTCGCGGAACAGGTTGAAGTACTGGTTGTAGAGCCAGCCCTGCTCATCGAGCACGGCCGGAGGAATCGCGCTGCCGTAGTTGGATTTGTTGTCGCCGGCGTTGTAGACGCTCTCGTCCAGCTCGGTGATCTGCTGCTCGATGCCCGGCAGTTGCTGTGCGACGGTGTCGATGGAGGTTTTCATCGCCTGGATCGAAGGGTAGTTGATCGCGTTATGGGTCTCGTGGCCAATACCGTCAATCGGAACCCCACGCGCGCGCATGCCCTGCACGACCTTGATGAGGCAGGCGAGCCGGTTGGGATCGGCTGTGCTGTAGTCGTTAAGAAACAGCTTCGTTCCCGGCGGCGCGTACTGCCGCGCAGCTCGGAACGCGATGTCGATGTAGCTCGGGCCCAGCACGTTGTAGAACGGGCCATGCACGAGGCAGTCGGGCTGGTTGGCGTCGATGGGCTCGTTCACAACATCCCAGGCGTACGCTTCCGTTCCGAAGTGCTGCACCTCGGCCTGGATATGCTCCTGGATATTCGCCGTCACCGTTGCCTGATTCGCTGCTGAGTTCGTCCCGTCTCCGAAGGCATAGGACGGAACCTGGGATCCGTTGGCCCAGACAAGGTTGTGGCCGCGAATCTTCATGTCATGGCAGACCGCGAGGCCCGCCTCCGCATCCCCATTGGTCCAGTTGTAGCTGCCCAGCGAAGGCTCGGTGCTGCTCCACTTGAAGTCGTTGCCGGAGGTGATGCTGTTGAAGTGCATAGTCAGCAGTTGCGCGTGCGGTCCGGAGAGGTCGTTGGGGTCGATCGCCGCGCCGATGGGGAAATACTTCGCAAAGGTCTGCGCGATGGAGGGGATATTGTTCTGAATGGTCGGCGGCGGCACATAGCTGAGCTGGAAGTCTCCGATGTAGAAGCCGGTGAGATCCGCGCTGCCGTCACTGGTGACCGTCTGCAGGTAGAGGAACGCTTGATTGGGATCGTAGTTATAGCCCATGGGGAAGTTGTTCACCACGATCTGGTGCCACTGTCCGTCATCGGGCACCGTCACCCCCGGATAACTGGTAATGCTCGGATAACTCGTGCTTCCCTGGTAAGTCACCTGCAGGCTCATGTTGACGATGTGGCTCGCCGCGTCATGGGGTTGCATCATGACGTATACGCTCAGGTTGTAGATCGACCCGGTGTACATCTTGTTGTTCACGCTGATCTGCGGGCCGTCATAGTTGTGGGTGCGGTTAGTGATGAGCAGAGCGTTGGCGTCGTTGTTGGGATCAGGGGAGGGGGACGGCACGACGCTCAGCGCGCTGCCGGCGCGCGAGATCCATCCGTCGGCCGCGCCATCGGCAAAGGTGGTGGCGATGCCGGTGTTGTCCTGCTGGCTCGGTGAGACGGGCGCGGGGGTCAGCTGCCCGATGGTGACATCGCTGATGTAGAACGAGTCCGTCGCGCTGCTGGACTGGAAGTACAGCGTCAGACTGGAAGGCGGTCCAGGCATATCGCTGAAGGTGAAGGTGCCCTGGACCTTCGTCCAGGCCATGTTCGACAGCGCACCGGAGGTCGCGATGTTGCCGTAAGCGCCGGAGGTTGCGCAGTTAGCGGTCCTGGTGGACATGGTCACGGTTGGATTGCTCGCATCGGGGCCGGCGAGCATCACGTACGCGGAAACCTCATAGGTCGCGCCCGCAACGACACCGTTCACATTGAGGAGGTCGAGGCTGGGACCTTCGTAAGTTGCGGTGCGGTTGGTGGTGAGTAGAGCGTGCGCATTGCCAATGGGATCGACCGGCGAAGGCACGGCGTTCGTCAGGGTAGGATTGCCGAAGGGCGCCCATCCATCGAGGCCGCCGTCGGACCATGTGTAACTGGCGATCGGTGTACCTCCCGGCGGCGGCGCGGTCTGGGTGATGACCACATCGTCGAGATAGAAGCCCTCGGCCGCGGTCGCGCCCACCAACTGCGCGTAGAGGGTTAGTCCGGTTTCGGTGCTGCTCACGGTGTAACTGCCGCCGATCTGCGTCCAGCCGCCGGTGGTTACACCTGTCGTATAAGCACCGATGGTGTCGTAGCACGTCCCACCGCTGCACGCAGGAGAGGGGTCCGAACGCAAAATGGTGAAGTTGGCGTTGGCGGTCGCGGGGTTGTCGGTGGAGACGAGCTTCACCCACCCGGTGATCGTGTACTGCGCGCCGGCCTGAAGCACGCCGTTGAGAATGATCTGCGGACCCCCGGTGCCGGTCGAACTGGTGCTGGTGAGAAGGCTGTGCGATCCGCCGTGGGCGTCCGCCGTGGTGTTGGTGGGCGTCGACGCGCCGTAGAACGAGGTCCAGCCCTGGGCCGTGCCGTCTTCGAAGGTGTAATTGGCCACGATCTGGGCATGAAGGGGGGCGGCGGGCAACAGCACAGAAACCGCTGCGGCAGCGATGAGAGCAAGACGCACGAATCCTGGCTTGAGGTCACTGGCTGAGATCAACATAGGAAGCTCCTGTCTTTCGTCCTGATACCTAACAAATTGGCTGCTCTGGAAGACGGGCTTGCGCTTGCAGCGGGAAATGAAAAGCATCCCGAGCGAAACGGGGCAAAGTATAGGCACCTAACAAAAGAGGTGTCAAGGCGCGTGGCCTGGATTGTCGCAGTTACAGAAAGAAGGAAAGGGAGGCCGTGCCGAGGCCGTTCTCTTTGCGAGGAGGAGGTGGTGTCAGGAGCTGACGACAGCGGCGGCTTGCCCTTTTACAGGCCTCAGAACGATTCGAGGATGTCGGCCACCGCGGCAGATGCGAATTCGCGCGCCAGGCGGCGCGTCGCGGCGGAGTCTTCCTGGATGAAGCTGGCCAGGTCCTGGGTCTGCTCGTACTGCTGGCGGAAGAGGTAGGAAGGATTCTGCCAGATCACTTTACCGTGGCGGTCGACCAACTCGAGGCGTGTCGTGATCGTCACCAGGTAGCTCGAGGTCTGCCCGGTCTTGTTGTCGTAGGTGAGGGGATTGATGGTGAAGGTGAGGATGGTGCCGCGCAGGGTCGCATCGGCGTCGGGATCGTCGCCGGAGACGATGCGGAGGGAGGATCGGCTGTTGAATTCGCGAATAACGGCCTGAGTGAAAACGGCCTGGGTCAGATACGACTGCGTGTTGTTTTTGAAGGAAGGAATGGCGAGCGTGCGCACGGTGCTGGGCAGGTGCGCGGCGGAGTTGAGGGTGTGATAGCCGCAGCCACTCAGGAGGAGAGCGAAGAGGAGAAGCGGCGCGCAAAAGACCGCTGAGAAACGCGAAGGCATCACTGGGAGTATTTTCGCAGATGCAGCGAGTTCTCTTCGCCGGGCAAAACAAAAGGCCAGCTCCGAAGAGCTGGCCTTTCTTTCCTAACCCAACCGTCGCTTACGCCGGGCTGGGGCTGCCTTCCGGCAGGCTGCCGGTGCGGCCCGTATCGGGCTTGAGCACCTGCTGCACGTCCGCGGTCGGCGAACCCGGCCCACCGGACGGGCGCAGCGGAGGCAATTCCTGGCCGTCGATGAGCATACGGATCTCGTTCGCATCCAGTGTCTCGCGTTCGAGCAGCGCCAGGGCCAGGCGGTGCATGACCGGCTGATGGTTGTTGAGGATATCCCACGACGCCTTGTAGGCCTCGTCGACCAGGCTGCGCACCTCGGCATCGATCTGCCGCGCCGTCTCTTCGGAGAAGTCGCGGTGCTGCGCAATCTCGCGTCCGAGGAAGATCTGCTCTTCCTTCTTACCGAAGGTAAGCGGACCGAGCCGGCTCATGCCGTATTCGCAGACCATCTTCCGGGCCAGATCGGTGGCGCGCTCGATGTCGTTGCCGGCGCCGGTGGTCATCTGCTTGAGGAAGATCTCCTCGGCGATGCGGCCGCCCATGAGAATGGCGAGCTGCGTCTGGAGGTAGTCGCGCGTGACGGTGTGCTTGTCGTCTTCCGGCAGCTGCATGGTGACGCCCAGAGCCATGCCGCGCGGGATGATCGTGACCTTGTGCAGGGGATCGGCGTGGTCGCGCAGGGCGGCGACCAGAGCATGTCCGGCTTCGTGATACGCCGTGACGCGCTTCTCCTCGTCGGTGAGCAGCATGGATTTGCGCTCGGCGCCCATCAGCACTTTGTCCTTGGCCTGCTCGAAATCGAGCATCAGGACCTGCTTGCGGTTGTACCGCGCCGCATTCAGAGCTGCTTCGTTGACCATGTTGGCCAGATCGGCCCCGGAGAAACCCGGTGTGCCGCGAGCCAGAACGCGGAGATCCACATCGTCGGCAATGGGCACCTTGCGCGCGTGAACGCGGAGGACCTCTTCGCGGCCGCGAACGTCAGGACGTCCCACGACCACGCGGCGGTCGAAGCGGCCGGGCCGCAGCAGCGCGGGATCGAGCACGTCAGGGCGGTTCGTTGCCGCCACCAGGATCACGCCGTCGTTGGATTCGAAGCCATCCATCTCGACCAGCAGCTGGTTCAGCGTCTGCTCGCGCTCGTCGTGTCCACCGCCGAGGCCGGCCCCACGATGGCGTCCGACAGCGTCAATTTCATCGATGAAGATGATGCAGGGGGCATTCTTCTTGCCCTGCTCGAACAGGTCGCGGACGCGGCTGGCGCCCACGCCGACGAACATTTCGACGAAGTCCGAACCGGAGATGGAGAAGAACGGGACATTGGCCTCGCCGGCGACAGCGCGCGCCAGCAGGGTTTTACCGGTTCCCGGGGGACCAACGAGCAGGACGCCCTTGGGGATGCGGCCGCCGAGCTTCTGGAATTTCTGCGCCTCGCGCAGGAACTCGATGATCTCCTTCAGCTCTTCCTTGGCTTCATCGACGCCGGCCACATCCTTAAAGGTGACCTTCTTCTGCTGCATGGAGAGAAGGCGTGCGCGGCTCTTGCCAAAGGAGAGTGCCTTGTTTCCACCGCTCTGCATCTGGCGGATCATGAAGAACCAGAGCAGGGCGATCAGGATGAGCGGGGAGAACTGCAGGAGCCAGCCCCACCAACTGTTGCCGTCGGCGTTCTTCACGGTGACGGTGACCTTGTTCTGATCGAGGATGTCGTAGAGGTGCGAGTAGTTGGCGGGAACGACGACGTGGAAAGCGCCTTTATCGGCGCGGAAGTGCCCTCGAACTTCCTGGCCGGTGATTGTAACGTCGTTCACCTGATTCGAGTTCACATCCTGGAGGAACTGGGAGAAGGTCACTTCCTGCTCATGGCCACCCATGGCGCCGTTCTTCTGGAACAGCTGCCAGAGAACGAGAAGGCAGGCGATGATCAGTACCCAGAACAGGATTTGTTTAACGGTCGAGTTCACCTTGGGGAAACCTCTCTCTTTTCACTCGGCATCCCGGCCGGCCGCGTACCCGGAATACAGCGAAAGCCCGGCCCGAATCCACCACACCATTAGACGCCGCAACTCAGCTCGGGGAGTCAGGAAGACTGGAGTAAAACCGGAGTACAGCTTTTCCGACGCCGCGCGAGTCGTGCGGATATCCCTGTATTGTACTCCGGGTCTTTGTGACTTCCATACCCCACTCCTGCCACGGAGGTGGGAGTTTGTCCGGGTTCGGGACGTCGGGCGCTGGTACGATGAAGACACGGCGATGTCTGCTAGCGCCACAACCTCTTTCCCTGGTTCAATCTCCGGGTCTGTCACGCTTCGGATCCTGCCTACCTCGCTGCAAATTTTCCTCTGCTACCTCGCCATCGGACTCCCCATGGCGGCCCTTCCGAGCGTGGTTCACCTGCAACTGGGCTTCAACACCGTGCTGGCCGGACTGGCCATCAGCGCGCAGTATGTCGCCACCGTCCTGAGCCGGCCGCAGGCGGGACGGATGGCCGATTCGGCGGGCGCGCGCCGGACGGTTCTCTCCGGACTCGTTGCCTGCGGGTGTTCCGGAATCGTCCTGTTCTTCTGCGGATTCCTCGGATCCCTGCCGCTCGCCTGCCTGTCGCTGATTTTCGTCAGCCGGCTGATTCTGGGCTTCGGCGAGAGTTGGCTGGCGACGGGATCGTGCCTGTGGGGGATCGCGCGGGTGGGCCAGGAGCACACCGCGAAGGTGATCTCGTGGAGCGGCATCTGTTCCTACGGCGGCATCGCGGTCGGCGCGCCGCTGGGGGTCTGGATTCTGCATGCCTGGGGGCTGAGCGGCGTTGGCCTGGTCAGTGTCGGCATCTCCTGCGTGGGCCTGCTCACCGCGTTCCCTCTGGGGGAGTGTGCGGTGCCGGAGGGCGAACCCATGGCCTTCCGCCGGGTTCTCCGCCGGGTGTTTCCGCACGGCATGAGCCTGGCCCTGGCGACCACCGGCTTCGGAACCATCGCATCCTTTATGGTGTTGTTCTACGCGCACCGGCACTGGTCCAACGCGGCCTACGCGCTCACCAGCTTCGGCGTGGCGTTCGTGACGGCGCGGCTGCTCTTCGGGGGCACGATCGACCGGTGGGGTGGATTCCGGGTGGCGATCCTCTGTCTGTCGGTTGAGATTGGCGGCCTGCTGTTTCTGTGGCTCGCGTATTCTCCCGCCCTGGCCTTTGCGGGGGCGGCGCTCACCGGTTTTGGGTTCTCCCTCGTCTATCCCGCGCTGGGAGTGGAAGCGGTGAACTGCGTTACGCCGGAAAATCGCGGATCCGCGCTGGGGGTGTTTACGGCGTTTGCGGATTTGTCGCTCGGGCTGACCGGGCCGGTAGTGGGACTGATTGTCGCCGGTCTGGGCTATGCGCCGATCTTTCTGTTCGCAGCACTGATGGCGGCGATTGCGCTGGCAATGACGGTGGTGCTGCATCGGCGGCCGGGATATGGCCAGGCTGTGGACTTCGCGGCGGCTGACTGAGGCGGGGCTGCTCCACGCATGCTGTAATGAGCAGAACATTCCTGGCTGCCTGTGATCCGAACTACGTCTGAAGGGAAGTTCGATGTCCTCATCCTCGGCGCAGGCGCCGCCGGACTCATGTGTGCCATCGAGGCCGGCAAACGCGGACGGCGGGTGCTGCTGCTCGAACATGCCGATCGTGTCGGGAAGAAAATCCTGATCTCGGGCGGCGGGCGCTGCAATTTCACCAATCTGCACTGCAAGCCGGAAAACTTCCTGTCGGCGAATCCGCACTTCGCGAAGTCGGCGCTGGCGCGCTACACGCCGTCGGATTTCACCGCGCTGGTTGAAAGCTACGGCATCGCGTATCACGAGAAGACGCTGGGGCAGCTCTTCTGCGACGACTCGGCGAAGCAGATTGTGGCGATGTTGCTGAGCGAGTGCGCCAGGGCCAACGTCCGCATCGTCGTCAACGCGAAGGTTCGGGAAGTCGCCGCGAAGGAGCCGGGCTTCGTCGTGATAACGGACACCGCCGCCTTCGGCGCGACCTCCCTGGTGATCGCAACCGGCGGCTTGTCGATCCCAAAGATGGGCGCCACCAGCTTCGGCTACGATGTCGCCTGCCAGTTTGGAATTCCCATCCGCGAGCCCCGCCCCGCGCTCGTACCCTTCGTTCTCGGCGGCGACCAGCATGCGCAGTTCGCCGACCTGACCGGGGTTTCGGCGGAAGTCGTCGCGTCGATCGGCAAGCGGCGCTTCCGCGAGAAGCTGCTCTTCACCCACCGCGGACTCAGCGGACCAGCCATCCTGCAGATTTCTTCGTACTGGAACCGAGCGGACCCGGTCATGGTGGACTGGGCTCCGGGACAGGAGGTTCTTGCGGAGCTGATCGGGGCAAGCGCAGGGAGGAACGAGGCGTCTGCGAAGGCGTTGTTGCGAGCAAGTTTGCCAGGGCGTTTGGCGGATCGCCTGATCGATGTTGCCGCGCCGACGAGCTGGACCAATCACGCACTCGCGGAATTAGAGGGGCGGCTCCACGCCTGGCCTTTCACCCCCACCGGCACCGAAGGCTACGACAAAGCTGAAGTCACAGCCGGCGGCGTCGACACCGACGCCCTCTCCGCGCAGACGATGGAGTGTCGCAGCGTGCCGGGACTCTACTTTATCGGCGAGGTCGTCGACGTCACCGGCCACCTCGGCGGGTTTAACTTCCAGTGGGCCTGGGCTTCAGGGGCGGCTACAGGGCGCGCGGTCTAAACGCCCTCCGCATCAGAACGGCGGCCACTCCAGGCTTCCCCCCTCCAGCAGCGCGGCGCACTTCTCCACGCGATACCCCTTCTCGTCGCACACTGCGAAGACGCGCGGCTTGCCCGTGGGGCTGGTGCTCCAGAGCGATACTCCTGCATACGCGCCATCTTTCCGGGCGATGTAGTACTCCATGTCGAGCAGGCGCACCTTGGTCATGTCGCCGTTGTAGTTACGCACGATGCGGCGCATGACCTCGAGGCCGGCGTCTTTCGGCTCCATGCCGTTGCGCATCAACTCGACGATGGTGTGGGCGCCGGCGACTTTGATGTTCTCTTCACCCGAGCCGGTCGCGCCCGCCGAGCCCACATCCTGGTCGGTATAGCTGCCGGCGCCGATGATGGGCGAGTCGCCGACGCGGCCGGAGAGCTTCCACGCGAGGCCAGAGGTGGTGGTCGCTCCGGAGATTTCGCCTTTCGAGTTCACAACCGAGACGTGGATCGTGCCGGTGGTGGGCCAGAGAATCTGCTCGGCGGCGTAGAGGCGATCCTCGGGCGCGATGCCGAGGTTCGCCGCCATGTTCATCAGCCGTTGGGTGCGGGTGCGAATCGTCTCTGCCCACTCAGGCGTGGGGTGACGAGGAATTTGTCCCGGGCGCAATGCAGCGGTTTGAACCGGGGAGTCCTCGCGCAACGACGAGAGTCCATGCAGGTCCATGCTCGGTTTCGGCGCGGGGCGGTCGGCGTAGGGATCTTTCCAGCCGGGCTGCGTCATGGACGGACCCCACCAATCCATCTGGGAGTTGTTCTCTTTCCAGAGCATCCAGATTTTGCGCGCTTCCTCGGTGAGCAGATCTTCTTTGGGGAAGCCGAGGTCGAGGGCGAAACGCTGCGCGCCTTCCGCCACCAGCATGACGTGACCGCTGTGCTCGTAGACCTTGCGGGCGAGAAGGCAGACATTCTTAATGTTGCGCACCCCGCCCACCGAACCGGCCGAGCGCGAAGGCCCGTGCATGCAGCAGGAGTCGAGTTCGACGACGCCGTCCTCGTTGGGCAGGCCGCCATAGCCGACCGAGTGATCCTTCGGATCGTTCTCGCGGCCAAGGCAGACGTGGTGCACCGCGTCGAGGGTGTCCTGACCATCGAGGAGCATCTGGTACGCCTCCTGGATGGTGTTGTCGCCGGTCACGCGGGTGACGATGACGGGTTTGGCGGGGGGCTGGAGTTTCTTAACCGAATCGGCGGTCTGGGCGAAGAGGTCGGGGAGCGTGAGGCCGGCGGTGGTGAGCGCGCCAAGCGAGAGGAAATCGCGCCGTGAAGTCATGCACGGCATGGTAACAAACGGTGGCCGGGCGGCGCGGCCAGGCGAGGAAATACGCCGCTAGTGGATCCAGGGAAGATCGTTGAGATTGAGTCGATAGCCCGAGCCGCCCGCTCCCCACAGGGGGTCGTTGGTAGCGAGCTTCGACGCCACCTGGTCCAGCCCGGCGAGGTAGATCGCGATGGTGCGGTAATTCCAGTAGTAGTCATCCCCGCTGATGGCGGAGGGAACATCGTGGGAGGAATCCGGAAGGTCGGCGTCGCTCTGGGGCACGGAGTGAATGATGATCGCGGGAGTTTCCGCATAGCGGAAGCTCTCCGTGTCGTCGACGGACAGCCAGCGGTTCGGATTCCCGGGTTGGGGCAGGGTGAGCCGCCGATCGGAGAAGGTGGCGAAGAGCAATTCGAGCTGGAGATGAAACGCGTCCGCCTTCGGGTCTGGCGTATCGGAAGGCGTATAGAAGCGGGCCACCGGCGAGACCCCCAGGCCGACCAGATCGATGACGGCGCGAATCTGCTTCTTCTGCTCCTTGCTCAGCGCCTTGTGATATTCAGCCGCTCCCTTCTTTCCCGCACAGGCGACAAAAACATAAGTGTTTTCGCGGGGCACGGCCTGGACGGAGAGATAGAGATAAGGAAGCAGCACGGCACCGCTCCAGTTATCGACGGCTCCGTCACCTTTGCCCTGGTGGAGATAGTGCGCGATCACCACGATGGTCGACGGGGTGCTGCCCGGCCAGGTGCAGATGAGGTTCCTGCCTTCTTTCGAGTCCTGCACCTGCATGCGATCGCCGCTGCAGTCTTCTTTGGTGAAGGCGGCTTGCAGGCGGGCAAAGCGGTCGGCGTCGGACTGCGGCACGGAATGGACCTGATGGTCGAGTTCAACACTGGATGCGGTGTAGTAGGTCAGTTCCGGGGGATCGATGGGGACGTCTTTCGATTTTTGTTGGGGGGTCGGATGTTCCACGTCATGGGTGGCGGCGGGAAGGGCTTCGCCCGGGCCTGGGCTGGAGGGCGCGGGATTGGCCGGTGGCGACTGCTGCGCTGCGACCGTGAGAGCGAAAACGAGGACGGCTGGTGGAATAAAGCAAGCGCGCATAGGCGGCTCCTGAGGAGGACCCAGCATAACACCAGACTGCGGTCGGAAGGATGGTACTCTGAGGGGTTTCGGGGGAGCCACCGATGTTTCGGAAAATGTCACTACTACTGTTGCTCATTGGCGCTGCCGCCGTGGCCGGCGCGCAATTGCAGGTGGACACTCTGCCATCGGATCTGACGCAGAAGATCGACCAGGTTGCGGAGCAGGCGCTGCAGCAAACCGGGGTGCCGAGTGCGTCGGTGGTCATCGTGCGGGCGGGGCAAATCGTCTACACAAAGGGCTATGGGAAGGCGCGGCTCGCGACGGACTCTACGCAGGCGGAACCTGCCGAGCCGCGCATGCGCTACTCGATCGGTTCAATTTCGAAGCAATTCACGGCGGCGGCCATTCTGCTGCTGCAGCAACAGGGAAAGCTGTCGCTCGACGATAAGGTCTCGAGGTATCTGCCGGACCTGACGCGCGGCGATGAAGTTACGATCCGCATGCTGCTGTCGCATACGTCGGGTTATCAGGACTACTGGCCGGAAGACTATCTGATGCCGCCGATGTATCAGCCGACGACGGCGCAGCATATCCTCGACACATGGGGGAAGAAGCCGCTGGACTTCGATCCCGGGACGAAATGGCAGTACTCGAACACGAACTTTGTGATCGCGGGACGCATCGTCGAAATGGTGAGCGGGGAGCCACTGATGCGATTCCTTGAGGAGCACATTTTTCGACCTCTCGATATGAAAGAGGTCTGGAACTCGGACCTGAAGAAGCTGGGCGATACGGACGCTGAGGGCTACACGCGCTACGCGCTGGGACCGCTGCGACCTTCACCCAAAGAAGGCGCCGGGTGGATGTTTGCGGCGGGCGAACTGGCGATGCCGGCCTATGACCTGGCGCAGTGGGACATCAGCCTGATGGATCGGTCGCTGCTCTCGGCAAAATCCTATGACGAGATGTACACGCCGGTAAAGCTGAAGGACGGGTCGGACTCACACTACAGTCTTGGGCTTTCGGTGCGTGACATGAGCGGACACCTGCTCCTCGAGCACTCGGGCGAGGTGATGGGGTTCACGTCGGACAACTACGTCTTTCCGAACGACAAGGTGGCGATCGCGGTGCTGACGAATCAGGATGCGGCGCGCGCGGCCGGCGTGATTGCGCGGGGGCTGGCTCCGCTGCTGCTGGGCGCGACAAACCAGGGACCCAATGCGGCCGAGACGCAGGTGCTGGAACTATTCGAGAACTTCCAGCAGGGCACGATCGACCGCAGCCTGTTCACGCCGTGGTGCAATGCGTATTTCAGCCAGCAGGCGATGGAGGATTTCCAGTCGAGTCTCGCGCCGCTGGGCAAGCCTTCAGGCGTGGAGCAGATCGCCGATGAATTGCGGGGCGGGATGACCTTTCGGGTCTTTCGCGTGGAGTTTCCCAAGGGCGGCAAACCAGTGATCGTCACCACCTACACGGAGCCCGACGGAAAGCTGGAGCAGTATCTGGTGCTGCCGGCAAATTAGCGTAGCGGACAAGGCTGCACCGCTTTCAGACAAAGCGAAAATGTACTGCCGCCGCCGAAAGATAGGTGTTTCTTCCGCTTTTCACGGCTGCGTAAACGGACGTTAACAATCCGGACCCAGAATCGTCTCAGTTTTTCCGAGGGGGAATCCGTGAGAAAGAGCATGATTCTGGCCATTGCGCTGGCTGTGTGCGCTGCGCCGTGCATGGCACAACACATTACTGCGGCGGGAGCAACGTTCCCGTATCCGATCTACTCCAGGTGGTTTGCCGAGTACGCCCAGCAGCATCCGGGAGTTGAGATCAATTATCAGTCGATTGGCTCCGGCGGCGGGATCGGCCAGGTGACCAAAGGGACGGTGGACTTCGGGGCGAGCGATATGCCGATGACCGATGCGATGCTGGGCCAGTCGAAGGTGAAGCTGATGCACATACCGACCGTGCTGGGCGCGGTGGTTCCGGTCTACAACGTGCCGGGTGCGGGCAGCGATCTGAAGTTCGCGCCCGATGTGCTGGCCGATATCTACCTGGGCAAGATCAACAACTGGAACGATGCACGCATCGCGAAGGACAACCCCGGGGTGAAGCTGCCGAACCAGGAGATCTATGTCGTGCATCGTGCCGAGGGTAGCGGAACCACCTTCATCTTCACGGACTATCTCTCCAAGGTGAGCCCGGAGTGGAAGAGCGAGGTGGGCGCGAACTCGGCGGTAGCGTGGCCGAAAGGGATCGGCGGCAAGGGCAACGAGGGCGTCGCCGGCCTGGTGCGGCAGATGCCTGGGGCGATCGGCTACGTCGAGCTGATTTATGCCCTGCAGAACAAAATCTCCTATGGCTACATCCGCAACGCGGCGGGAACGTGGCTCAAGGCGAGCATCGAAGGCGTGACGGACGCAGCCGGATCGGTGAAGACGATGCCGGCGGACTTCCGTGTGTCGATCACGAATGCGCCGGGGAAGGACGCCTATCCGATCTCGAGCTTCACTTACCTGCTGATTCCCACAGCGGCCGGGGATGCGACGAAGCAGAAGGTGATCAAGGACTTCCTGACGTGGATGCTGGAGCACGGGGAGAGCGAGGTTTCGACGCTGGACTACGCGCCGCTTCCCACCAACGTGGCGGACAAGGTTCGGGCGGCGATCGCGAAACTGCCGTAGCTCTTCGGTCTGAGGGGCCGCGGGAACCGAGGACCGGGGCGCATCGCACGATGCGCCCCGGTCGGCTTCCAGGCGGCACAAATCCGGTGGAAGAAGCCGTTCCAGACAGCTTTATTTCCTTATTTTTCATAACGTTTAACATGGCATTCAAAATTGAAGGTTAGGGTAAACCTGTCGTGAGTCTGCGCATCCAGGAACCTCGCGCCCCAAAATCAGCTGATGCGGCCCCTGCAGGTGGTCTGGTGCCATTGGCTGTGCCCGCGCCTGCATCCGCGATCCGCAGCTTTCTGCAGGCGCGCGGCAGTTCGAGCATGGCGGACTCGACCTTCCGCTGGGTGATGCTGCTGTGCGCGCTGAGCATCTTCGCGATAGTCGGGTTAATTGCGATGGAGCTGGTGGTGCACTCCCAGCTGACCATTGCCAAGTTCGGGCTGAAGTTCTTTGTGGGGAGTGCGTGGGATCCGGTCAACTCCAATTTCGGCGCGCTCCCTTTCGTCTATGGAACCCTGGTTTCATCCGCCGTGGCGCTGGTCATCGCGGTGCCGCTGGCCGTGGGTGTGGCGGTGTTTCTCACGGAGATGTGCCCGAAGTCCCTGCGCGGGATGTTCTCGTTCCTGACGGAATTGCTGGCGGCGATTCCCAGCGTGGTGTACGGGCTGTGGGGCATCTTCGTGCTGGTGCCTCTGCTGCGCGGATACGTCGATCCGGTGCTGATCAAACTATTGGGCTGGACGGGATTGTTCGTCGCACCGGACTTCGGCATCGGCATGTTCGCCGCCGGGGTAATTCTGGCCATCATGATTCTTCCCATCATCTCGTCGCTCACGCGTGAAGTGATGACGGCGGTGCCGCACACGCAGCGGGAAGCGGTGCTGGCGCTGGGCGCGACGCGCTGGGAGATGATCCGCATGGGGGTGCTGCGCAACGCGCGCATCGGCATTGTGGGGTCGATCATTCTGGGTCTGGGACGGGCGCTGGGCGAGACCATGGCGGTGGCCATGGTGATCGGGAGCAGCCCGACGATTTCGAAATCGCTGCTGGCGCCGGCCGCCACCATGGCGAGTGTGATCGCCAACGAATTTGCTGAGGCCGCCGACGATACCTACCGCAGCGCGCTGATTGAAATTGGGCTGGCGCTGTTTATCGTGACCATCATCGTGAACATTCTGGCTCGGCTGCTGGTGTGGGCGGTAACCCGGGGCGCGCCCGCCCGGGCGAACTAAGGAAAACCATGGCGAGCCAAGTCAAATCGGGCACTGCGAACCGCCGCTGGCGCTGGTTCACCAACCATGCCGCCACATGGCTGGCGGTCGGCAGCACGGTCCTGGTCATTGCGCCACTGGTAGCGATCTTCCTCGATCTGGTCTACAAAGGCGCGAGTTCGCTGAACCTGGCTTTTTTCACCAAACTGCCGGTGCCTCCGGGTGAAACGGGCGGCGGCATGGCGAACGCCATTATCGGATCCATCGTGGTTCTGGGGCTGGCGAGCGCGATGGGGATTCCGGTGGGGATTGCCGGCGGGATTTATCTGTCCGAATTCGGGCGGGGGACCAAACTCTCGACCGTGGTGCGCTTTACGGCGGACGTGCTGAACGGAGTGCCCTCGATCGTGATGGGCATCGCGGTCTACGGCCTGATTGTCGCGCCGACGAAGACCTTCTCGGCATTTGCGGGCGGCGTGGTGCTGGGCATCATGATGATCCCGACGGTTGCCCGGACGACCGAGGAAATGATGCTGATGGTGCCGCACTCGATCCGCGAGGCGGCGCTGGGCCTGGGCGTGCCCACCTGGCGTTCGGTTCTCTCGATCACGCTGCGCACGGCCATGCCGGGCGTGATCACAGGCTGCATGCTGGCCTTCGCGCGCGTGGCCGGAGAGACGGCGCCGCTGCTGTTTACGGCTCTGGGGAACGGCTTCTGGAGCACGGCTCTGAACCAGCCGATCGAGGCGCTGCCGCTGCAGATTTATACTTACGCGCTGGGCCCCTACGACGACTGGCATCGGCTGGCGTGGGCGGGTTCGCTGGTGCTGATTGTGCTGATCGTGGTTTCGGTGGCTCTGGTGCGGTATGTCACCACGCGCGGCGTGCTGAAAGGGGCAAGTTAAGAATGGGCGTCAGCATCGAGGTCAACGGCCTGAACGCGTGGTACGGAAGCAACCACACGCTGCAGGACATCACGCTGCATATTCCCGCGAACGAGGCGACCGCGCTGATCGGACCTTCCGGGTGCGGGAAATCGACCTTCGTGCGCTGCCTGAACCGGATGCACGAGACGAATCCGATCGCCAAGGTGACCGGCGAGGTGAAGGTCGGCGGCCAGGATATCTACAGCGAAACCTCGGCAGTGGAGGTGCGGCGGCGGATCGGAATGGTCTTCCAGCGGCCGAATCCGTTTCCCACGATGTCGATTTATGACAATGTTTCATCGGGCCTGAAGCTGAACGGCTTCCGCAACCGGCGGGTTCTGGATGAAACGGTGGAGCGCTCGCTGAAACACTCGGCTCTGTGGGACGAGGTGAAGGACGATCTGAAGAAGAAGTCCGGCGCGAGCCTCTCCGGCGGCCAGCAGCAGCGGTTGTGCATTGCGCGCGCGCTGGCGGTCGATCCCGAAGTACTTCTGATGGATGAGCCGGCGTCGGCGCTCGATCCGGTATCGACGGCGAAGATCGAAGACCTGATCTTCCAGCTGAAGGTGCAGTACACGATCGTGATCGTGACCCACAATATGCAGCAGGCGGCACGTGTGGCGGAACGGACCGGATTCTTCCTGAACGGGAAACTTATCGAATTCGATTCGACCCACAAAATATTTACAAATCCGAGCGACAAGCGGACGGAAGATTACATCACAGGCAGGTTCGGATAATGGCGCGCATCCGTTTTCAGCAAAACCTGGACGACCTGAAGGAGAAGCTGCTGGTAATGGCCGGGATGGCCGAGCAGTCGATCCAGCGCGCCGTCGAAGCGTACCGGGTTCGGGATCTCTCGATCTGCGACCTGGTCGACCGCGGAGAGATGGCGATCAACCGGCTGGAGCGCGAGATCGACCAGATGGCGCTGGATCTGCTGGCGATGGAACAGCCGATGGCCATCGATCTGCGCTTCATTCTGTCGGTGATCAAGATCAACGCCGATGTGGAGCGGGTGGGCGACTCGGCGCGCGCCATCAGCGATCGGGTGCGCGAACTGCAGGCGTTTCCCGCGGCCGAAATGCCGATCGATATTCCGCGCATCGCGAACCTCTCCAGCGGCATGGTGCGCAAGGCGCTGCAGGCCTTCATCGAAGGCGACGCCGATATGGCGGCGGCAGTGCTGAAGATGGACGACAGCGTCGATAAACTGAATGGCGCGGCGCATTACACTTTGCTGAACCTGATGAAGACGGATCCGGGTGTGGCGCCACAGGCTCTGAATGCGCTGATGATCTCGCGAGCGCTGGAGCGGGTGGCGGATCATGCAACCAACATCGCAGAGGACGTTATTTTCTGGGTGCGCGGCGCCGATGTGCGCCACAACGTCGGCGCAGTGGCGGGAAACAACCGGAGACCGAGCGCGGCCGGCCCCCACTAGCCTGCGGGCCGCGCTTCACAACGCGTGGCCAGGATCCCACCAGTCCAGCTTCGAAAGAGCCGCGTAGTACAGGCCGAGGCGGAATTTCGTTGCGGGCCCGTGCAGCGCGCGCAGCGCACGCGCATACGCCAGCAGCTGAGGTGCGTAGATCTCCCGTTCTGAGGCGAGCAGCAGAGGATTCGGCGCGGCCTCCGCGGTCTTATAGTCAATCACCCACAGATAATCGGCGCTGGATGAGTCCAGAGGCTCGGGGCCGGCGCGGAAGATGCGGTCTGCGCGCAGCGTGCGCAGGCTGGATGGGGCGGGCTCGATGTCGGGGCCGGCCAGGAAGCCGGTCCATGAGGCTTCCGACTGCGCCTCCGGATGCGGGGAGAGAATCCAGCGGCATACGGGATCGGCGGCGCAGGCGAGCAGCATATTGGTCACCGTGGCGGTGACATGTTGCAGCGATTCGCCACTGAGCGCCGAGGCGCGCAGCACAGAAGCAACGCGGCCGCGCAGCTCGGCTGGGGCCATGCCGGCCAGGTTCTCACCCAGCCGCTCGAGGAATGTGTGGACAGTCGAGCCGATCAGGCGCGACTCCCGCGATCCTTCCCGCCGCTGAAACTCCGGAGCCTCGGCGTCCGCAACTGTAAATGATCCTGTGACGGTTACATTTTCCGCGGCCGGGACTGGTTCTGCCGTCAGCGGCAAACGGCGGAAGGTGAGACGCGGACTCTCCGTGACGGCTGCCATTTCTCCGATATCGCCGGGAGCCGGAAACTCGATGACACGAGAAGGGGGCGCGCCGGGCTGCGGCCGGCGTTGGGCGGACTCAAAGGTCGCGCGCAGGCCGGGCCACGCCGTGTCGAGCAGGCTGTCCCGGCTCTGCGGGCGGACGCCGGTGGTGGAGAGCACCGCGGTGCCGAGCAAATGCAGTTCGCGGCGGGCACGGGTGCAGGCGACATAGAAAAGCCGCTTGCGTTCTTCGTCGAAACGGATCTGGCGCTGCCGGCGCACCCATTTGTAGAGGGGCTCCGTGTCTTCCCCATGCAGGCCGATGGGTGCGACGAGGAATTCGTTTTCCGCCGTCCAGGGATTGAGGCGTTCGAGCGAACAGACGAGCGGACTGGAGTCGCTGGAAGACCGGCGGTCGAGGCCGGGAACGATGACAACATCGAAGCCGAGGCCCTTCGCCTTATGAATGGTCATCAACTGGATGCCGGCGCGCTCGCTGACTCCCGGATCGGGCTGGGCGAAGAGGCGGTCGAATGCGGCGTCGAAACTGGCGGTGGCCGGAGCCATCCCGTCCGGTGTGACCGCGTCGAGCAGGGAGAAGAACACCTGAGCATTCTCATACGCGGCCGCATCGACGCATGCCGGGCCGCCGAGGGTACGCCAGGTGCGCTCGATCCATGAAGCAAAGGAGGGCGACTCGGAGGGACGCCAGCGCATCTCGAGGGCGCGGTGCAGGACTTCTGTCGTGCGGGCGAGTCTCTGTTGGCCATCCGGCGAGAGCAGATGACGGCGAAGCTCGATGAGTTCGAGAACGGAAAGCTTCCTGAAGGCGGGATCATCGGAACCCGTGAGTTGGTGCAGGTCTGAGAGGGTCAGGCCGCACCACGGCGCGCGCAGCGCGGACAGCCACGCGATGCGATCCATGGGGTGCAGCAACGCGTGCGTGAGCGCACGCAGGTCGAGCAGTTCCTGGCGCTCGGAGAGGTGCTCGATTTCGACAGCGCGGAACGGAATGCCCCGCTCGCGGAGAAGGGGCACGATTTGCGCCAGATGATTGCGCGCGCGGACGAGCACGGCTACGCGGTATTCGCCGTTGGTGTCGTGCGCGTGGCGAATCTGCGGGAGGTGTTGTTCGAGAATGTTGAGGACAATCCCGGCCTCCTGGCGCTGTGCGGCGGAAATTTCGGCCAATGTGGGACCGCGGTCAGCAGCGCCAATGACCTGTGGATGAATATGCAACGCGCCCTGCGACGAGATGGACGGCGACGCAGCGGTGGCGCGCGCAAACGGCACTGCGGCGGACCCGGCCGGCGCATCCGCGGCGCAGATCAGGTCGAAGACGCCGTTGAGTGGCTCGGTGAGACCGGCATGGGAACGAAAATTGACGGAGAGCTGCACGGGACGGCAGCGGAGCCGGCCCGCCTCCGGTCCGATACCCTGTTCGCGCACCTGCGTGAACAGTTCCACCTCAGCCTGGCGAAACATGTAGATGGACTGCATCGGATCGCCGACGAGGAAGACGGTGCGGCCTTCGCCGGGATCCCACGCGGCGAGCAGTGCGGAGATGAGATCGTGCTGGCGGCGCGAGGTGTCCTGAAATTCATCGACGAGCAGGTGGCGGATGTTGCCGGCGATATCGAGGACGCGTTCCGGTGAGTGCTGGAGGACGTCGATTGCGGCGAGGGAAAGCTCGGTGAAGTCGACCTGATTATGTTCAGCGAAGACGACCTTCATCTCCGCGACCGCCTGGCGCAAAACCGTGAAGACATTGCGCAGCGTGGTCCACTGGCCTTCGTCGTACGTGGCGGGCGGGACGCGGCGAATCGCACACAGCGCTTCGAGCAGGTGCGGAGTGTGCTGCAGCCACAGCAGCAGTTGCTCCATGGCCCGCTTGCGCTCCTTCGCGTCGCGGCCGCTGGCGGGAAAACCCTGGCGGACATTCACGGACTTGCGCCACTGCTTGCCGGTGGTCAGGACAAAATCGCACACCGCCTGCCAGTGACCGAGGGGCATGGTCGCGGAGAGAGATTCGACGCCTACCAGCAGGGCAGCCTGCTCGTTGCCGTGGCTGGCGGCGTAGCCGGCCAGTTCCAGCAGTTGCCGCTCGACTGCCGGCTGGCTCGAGAGGAGGCGATGCGCCTCGGCAACGACACGCCGATTCTCGCGGCGGAAGGGCTCTTCGAGTCTGCTGCGGAGAAGTTCCCAGTCCTCTTCATGCATCGCCCCGGAAAGGGGAAATGACTTGACCCACTGATCGCGCACCTTCAGCATTTCCGCGATGAGGGAGGCGCAGTCGGAGAGCCGGTTGTCGCGCAGATCGAGCAGCTGGGCCAAGGCCTCGCCGAGCGCGGCGTCGGGGCCGCCGAGGCGTTCCAGAGTGCGGCGCGCGGCCAGCGCATAGAGCGAATCGGCTTCTTCGACGGGCTCGAAATGGCCTCCGAGACGCGCCAGCAGCGGGCGATCGTGCGCGATGCGCAGGCAGAGCGAATCGATGGTCTCGATGGCCAGGCGCTGCGGATGATCGAAGATGTTCCAGCCGCGGCGCTGGGCTTGCGCAACGGCCGCGCGAGCCAGCGCCATGCGTTCGAAATCTGCCGGGCCGAAGGGGTGGCGGCCCGCAGCAGCTTCGAGATCGTGCAGGATGCGTGCGCGCATCTCGGCGGTGGCAGCGCGTGTGAATGTGATGGCGAGAATCTCCTCCGGCTGGTCGACGACGGAGAGCAACCGGAGATAGCGGCGCGTGAGCAGGTCGGTTTTGCCGGAGCCGGCGGGCGCCTGGACGATGACGGAGTGACGAATGTCGAGCGCGGCTTCGCGTTCGGCAGCGTCCGCCGGGACGTCGGTGAGGATCTCAGTCATCGTTGTCCTCCTCACCGTTCTCGTCGAGAGCGACGGGGATGAAGGAAGACTCGGCGACGCGGCACAGCGAATGCAGATCGCAGAACTCGCAGACCTTGGTATCGCGCGGGGCGACGGCGGCCTCGCCGCGCAGGAACTCGTCACCCAGGCTGGCGAGCGCCCGCGCCCATCCGTCCCGCATGGCGTCGGTGTACGGGAGTGTCACGAGGGTTTTGGACTTCTTTATTTCTGCGGAGAGCTGGGCGTGAGCATCGCGCACGCGACCCTCGAAGTCGATCTTGCCGGAGCGGATGCGCGCGAAGAGAACACCACTCACGTCCTCCACATTGCCGTAGGCGGCATAGAGCGGCAGCTGCGGATCATCAGGCCGGTCGCCGTCCCAGCTGGCCGTCGAGACGTTGCCGGTCTTGTAATCGAGCAGCAGGCGGCTGCCGTCGGGCAGGAGGTCGATGCGGTCGGCGCGCAGGTTCAGCTTCAGGTCACCGACGTGAACGTCGCGCAGGCGCTGCTCACAGGATTCGACCGCGAACGGCTGCCGCTCGGCTTCGAGGGCAAGCCAGTCGCCGATGCGGATCATGAGGCGGCGTTTTTCCGCGGCGAGGCAGGCCTGCTGCCAGGGATCGGTGGTGGTTGCGCCGAACTGCGCCTGCATCGCGGCATCGATGTGGATTTCGAGGATCGCCGGCAGCTGTTCTGTAGCCATGGCGGTGACAATATCGTCGCGGCTGCGAAGGGGGAGCGGTTCCGTGGAGGAAAACAGCCGCTGCATGACAGCGTGGAGCAGCATGCCCTTTTCGGAGGGGCCGATGCCCCATTCGCATTCGTCGAGAGGCTCGGCGCGGAGACGCTTAGCGGCAAAGGCCTGGAAGGGGCAGGCGGCCTGACGCTTCAGGACCTCGGCACCGCCGGCAGTCAGATCCTGCGGCCAGGAAAGGACGCCGGAGTCGTCGGCGACAGATTCCAGTGCCGGCGCAGCCTGCGGGTCCTCGTTACCGCGAACGTTCGCGGCAGGCTCCGGTTTTGCATCCGCGGGAAACAAGCCGGCGATCAGGGGCGATGGACGCAGTTCGGCATCTTTGTCGCGCTCCGCAAAGCTGAAGACGATGCGGGGCGCGGAGTGGAGCAGGCGGGTGGTGACGGTGTTGGCAAGGTTCCAGTCGTCATCGGGTGCGGCGTGCGGCATCCCATATTGGCGCTGGACCGAGGGGGGCAGCAGCGGATGCACGCGCCCACGCTGCGGCCATGCAGTGTCGTCAGTGCCCAGGAACCAGAGGGCGTCGAATTTCTGGCCGGAAGACTCGAAGGGGCCGAGAATCTGGATCGGCGCATCGTGCGATTCCGGCGCAAAGATCGTCTCTTCCGCCTGATGCTCGAGGAGGTCGAGGAAATCGTTCCAGGAATAGCGGGCGCCGTCGAAGTCGAGCAGCGCGAGTTCGTCGAGGAGGCGCTGCCAACGCTGCAGGGCCTGGAACTGAACCGAGTCCGCCGGCCGCTGTCCGGGCCACGCGACACGTTCGAGAAGGCGCGGGATGAGATCCGCAAAGGCCGAGGGCGGACGAGAAACGGAGGCGAGCCGGTTCTGCTCCGCGGCGCGCCCTAGATCGGTGAGACGGAAGCGCAGGTCGTGCAGACCTGGAGAAGAAGCCAGGGACTCGCGGAAGCTGACGAGCGTGCGTTCGGTGGAGAGCACGGCGAAGCGGCGCAGGCGTGCATCGTGCTGGGCTACGGCGATGGCATTTGTAACTGTGTCGGCGACAAAACCAGAAAGCATGAGCCAGGAAATCTGCTCTTCCGGCAACGGGCCGGCAGTCCAGCGCAGCAGGAGGAGCGCGGCGCGAATGGCGGGCAGGTCGGAGAGCGGCTGGCCGAGAGAAAACTCCCAGGGAAGGCGCGCCGAGGGCTGGCGAATGTCTTCGCCCGCGGGGGCAAGGATGCGGCGGAAGGTACGATCGAGGGCGCCACGCGCGGACGATACAGCGGGGACGACCATGCCGATGCGTGCAGCCGGCTTTTCGAGGAGGAGGGCGCGCGCCCAGGCCGCTGCGGTTTCGATTTCTCCGCGAAGGTCGCTGGCGGCGATCCAGGATCGCTGGGATTGCGCCGGGGCCGGTTCAGGCTGGAGATCCGCAATCGTGACTCCACGGGATCGCAGGCCGTCGAGGAGATCGCGCTGCGCAGGAGTCAGGCGGTCGAAGCCGACCAGCAGGATTTCCCTGGGCAGAGCGATAGGAGACGAGGGGGAAAGATGTGGAAGGAGCGCCGATTCGAGTTGGCTGGCGCTCAGCCATCCGTTGCGAGAGCAAAGCTGATCGAAAGCGGCAGCCCAGTGGCGGAAGCGCTCAGCGTCGGTGTGCTCCCAGGTGGAGCGGCGGGCCGGGTGAGCCTTGTAAGCGGAGAGCAGCGACCAGGCATCCATGGCGAGCGCGGCCATGGAGCGAGGAGAGATGACGAGCGCAGCATCGTCGCGCTGGGCGCGCTTCCACAACACGAGTTCCTGGAGCGGCGCAAGCAGCATCGGCGCATCGGGGGCGGCGAAGGCGTGATCGCGCCAGAGCGCGCGCAGCCAGGCATCCCAGTCGGAGATCGCAGGCGTGGCCCAAACGGTGTGTCCCAGGGTGCGCTGCAGCTCGGCGAAGCGGAGATGCAAAGCCCGCGCGGCGCGGGCGCTGGCGGCGACGATGGCAGCGCCGCGCCGGAGCGCATCGGCAATTTTGCGGTCCAGCGGCATGGAGGGGGGAAGCGTCGATCTCAAGTGTAAACTGGCAGGTGAAACAACTTCGTGCGCATATTTCCACCGCTTGTGTCCTGGCGGTGGTTGTGTTTTTAGCGGGCTGCCGGGGCGGAAAGCCGGCGGCCTCGACGACCAGTCAACAGGCGGGCGCGAAGAAGTTCCATATCCGCGGCATCGTGGTGTCGAGCGACGCGAAGACGGGTTCGGTCACGGTCGATACGGACGCGATCCCGGGCTACATGGAAGCGATGACCATGCCGTATACGCTGGCGCAGCCCAACGTCGCCACGGAGCTGCATCCGGGCGACACGATCACTGCGACGCTGACAGTCACGGCGAATGCGGATACGCTCGACGAGATCGACATCATCGCCCAGGCGAAGCCCGACTACAAACCGGCGGTGACGTTTAACGATCTGGAACCCGGCGAAGCGGTTCCGGATTTCGTGTTTCTGAATCAAAGCGGAAAGATGGTGCGGCTGCAGCAGTGGCGCGGCAAGGTGCTGCTGATGACGTTCATCTACACGCGCTGCCCGCTGCCAAACTTCTGCGTGCGCATGAGCCGCAACTTCGCGGAGATCGACAAGCAGTTGCAGAAGGATCCACAGCTCTACGCGAAGACACACCTGCTGAGCGTGAGCTTTGACCCGCAATACGACACGCCGGCGGTGCTGCGGAGCTACGGCGGGGCCTATACGGGCAACTACACGAAGGAGACGTTCGCGCACTGGGATTTTGCGGCTCCAACAGAAAAGGAGCTGCCGCAGGTGCTGCGCTTCTTCGATATCGGTGCGACGCCGGAGAAGGACAAGACGATTACGCACTCGTTGTCGACGCTGGTGATCGGGCCGGACGGGAAGATCTTCAAGTGGTATCCGGGCAACGAGTGGACGCCGGAGCAGGTGATGCAGGATGTGCGCAAACTGGCTGGCGCGTAGTTTTCGATATGATGGGTAGAGATTTGTGGTCTGACCACACTGGAAAGAGGTTGGAGGAATGGGCGCGCTGACGATTCGCAAAGACGGTGATCTGGATTTTCTCTCGCTGGGCGCGCTGGTCCATCGCCTCGACCCCGGAATCATCCCCTTCCGCAAGGCGACGGAATGCGCCATTCATGTCAGCGGCGGCGAGTTCAACGTCGCGGCGAATTTGTCGGACTGTTTCGGCCTGAAGACCGGCATCGCATCGGCGATGGTCGATTACCCCATCGGCGATCTGATCGCGGAGCGCGTGCGCGCCATGGGCGTGCGCCCGTACTACAAGCACTTCAAGCATGACGGCGTGACCGGCCCCAACATGGCGACGGTCTACAGCGACCGCGGATACGGTATGCGCGCGCCAGTGGTCTTCTACAACCGCTGCAATGAAGCGGCGGCGCAGCTGAAGCCCGGAGACTTTGACTGGAAGGCAATCTTCGCGGGCGGCGTGCGCTGGGTGCACTGCGGCGGCATCTTCGCGGCTCTCTCCCCCACCACGGGACAGTTGGCCGTGGAGATGATGACAGCGGCCAAAGCCGCGGGGGCGGTGACATCGTTCGATCTGAATTTCCGCGAGAAGCTGTGGAAGATCAGCGGGGGCGCGGACCGTGCCGTCGAGGTGATCGGGCGCATTGTCGAGCACGTGGATGTGCTGGTCGGCAACGAAGAGGACCTGCAGAAGGGGTTGGGCGTCGAGGGGCCGAAGGTCGAAGAGAAGGCCAAGTCGAAGCTCGATCCAGCGGTGTTCATCGGCATGATCGACCGCGTGGTGAAGAAACATCCGCAGGTGAAGGCGGTGGCGACGACGCTGCGGGAGGTGCACTCGACGAACCGGCACAGCTGGAGCGCGGTGGCCTGGGTCGACGGCAAAACGTACACGGCGCCGACGGCCGAACTGGATGTCTACGACCGGGTTGGCGGCGGAGACGGCTACGCGGCCGGATTCTTTTACGGACTGCTGAGCGGCGCGGCGCCGGAAGAGGCGGTCCGGCTGGGATGGGCGCATGGCGCACTCCTGACGACGTTCCCGGGCGATACGACGATGGCGACGCTCGACCAGGTAAAGGCCTTCGCGCAGGGCGGATCGGCGAGGATTCAGCGCTAAAAGTGTAGCACTTGGTGCTACACTAAGAATACATGGCAACCTTGCGGCTGAATTGTCGCGTTTTCAAAACGCGGTGGTTCAGCAAGGCCGCAAAGAAGGTAGCCATCGGTGACGAGGAATTGTGCTCCGCGATCCAGCAAGTGATGCTGGGGCAGGCGGTGAATTTGGGTGGCGGAGTTTTCAAAAAGAGGATAGGAAAGAACCTTTACCGGAGCATCGTTGTCACACATGCCGGACGATTCTGGGTTTTCGAATATTTGTTTGCTAAAAAGGATCGCGACAACATCGGTGACGATGAACTTGCGGCATTCCGAAGGCTGGCAAAGGCATATGCAGGCCTGACGAACGACAAGCTGGATAAGCTCGTTGAAAACGGGGACTGGACGGAGATTTGCGATGAAAAACCCCCGCAGATATAAGAGCGGCGCATTTGAAGCAATCCATTCGTCAGCATCGGCAATGTTCAATGTCGGCGCGATCGATAAGGCCACGATGCGAAGCTTTGACGAGGCTTGCCTGGTGAGCCCTGCTCCGATGCACCCGCATGAGATCAAGATGCTGCGGGAACGCCAGCGTGTGAGTCAGCCGGTCTTTGCGCGCTATCTGAATACAAGCGAATCGACAGTAGAGAAGTGGGAGAGCGGCGCAAAGAAGCCAAGTGGAATAGCGTTGAAGCTGCTGTCGATCGTGGACAAATACGGCCTGAAGATGCTGGGTTGAAATCGCGCACGCGGCTGCTCCAGTAGACTGAAAGCAGGGGAGGGAGCATGGCCAAAGTCACGATACTGTTCGGACTCCTGCTGATTGTGCTCGGCGTAGCAGGGTATGTAGGGACGGGATGGCGTGCGCCCACGGCGCTCATCCCGATGTACTTCGGGATCGTCTTCACCATCCTCGGGTTTCTGTCGCGAAGGGGCAGCCAGAAGAAGCGGATGACGGTGATGCACATCGCCGTAACCCTGGGCCTGCTGGGCTTTCTGGGAACCGTCCTGAGCATCTGGAAGTTCATCCGGATGGAGACGGGACATGCGGTGGTGCGGCCGATCGCGGTTGAGGACCAGGCCGTGTTCTCGTTCATGATGCTGATTTATGTGCTCCTTTGCGTGCGTTCGTTCATCAAGGCTAGAAGGACTCGGGTAGAAGGCGGAGAGCAGCAGCCGACGGCGCGTTAGCCGGCCGGCCATCAGCAGTCAGCAGTCTGTCCACAGCGGGTAGAGAATGCGAATGGGATCGGTCCCGGCCATGCACGGAGATCGCAGCGGAGGACACGGCGCTCGGGCGCGCGCCGGCGCCGACCTGCCGAAGAAGAAGCCCGACCTGAAGAAGGTGATGCCGGAGATCTGGAAGCTGGTCCGGCCGCGACGCTGGCTGCTGGCTGCTGGATTCCTGCTGATGATCGTCAACCGGGTCGCGGGCCTGGTGCTGCCCTTCTCGACCAAGTTCCTGATCGACAAGGTTCTCGGCGTCCACGGCAACGCGAAGCTTCTGCTACCGCTGTGCGGCATCGTGTTTACGACGACGGCGATTCAGGCGGTCACGTCGTTCTCGCTCACGCAACTGTTATCGAAGGCGGCGCAGCGCATGATCACCGAGCTGCGGCAGCAGGTGCAGCAGCATGTGGGGCGACTCTCGGTGAGCTTTTACGACGCGAACCGAACAGGGCTGCTGGTCTCGCGGATCATGAACGACGTCGAGGGCGTGCGCAACCTGATCGGGACGGGCCTGGTGGAGTTTGTCGGCGGCATGCTGACCGCGAGCATGGTCTTCGTCTACCTGGTGATCACCAACGCCAGGATGACGCTGATCGTCTTCGGCGTGGTCGGCGTCTTTGTCATCGTTCTGCAGAAGGCGTTCAAGACCATTCGGCCTATTTTCCGCGAGCGGGCGAAGATCACCGGCGAAGTCACGGGGCGGCTGACGGAAAGCCTCGGCGGCGTGCGCGTGGTGAAGGGCTATCACGCGGAGCAGCGCGAAGCGAACGTATTCACCGGCGGGGTTCTGCGGCTGCTGGACAACGTGATGAAATCGCTGACCGCAACCAGCCTGCTGAGCCTCGCCGCTACCACGGTGCTGGGGGTGGTTGGCGGCCTGGTGATGCTGATTGGCGGACACCAGGTGCTGGGGCATCGGATGACGACCGGCGGCTACTTCCAGTACACGATGCTGCTGGCGTACATGATCGCGCCCATCTTCCAGATCGTGAACATCGGGACGCAGCTGACCGAAGCGGTGGCCGGGCTCGACCGCACCATGGAGATCCTCGGAGAGAAGGACGAATTTGCCGATCCGGCGCGGGTGCGGACACTGGACGAGATCGACGGCGAAGTGCGTTTCGACGATGTGCGCTTCGCGTATGAGAAGGACAAGCCAGTGCTGCACGGCATCTCGTTCGACTCGCGGCCGGGCACGGTAACGGCGCTGGTCGGCTCGTCAGGATCGGGTAAATCGACGATTATCAGCCTGGTCTGCGCGTTTCATAAGCCGGACACCGGCGAGGTGCTGGTCGACGGTATTGATTTGTCGACGGTGCGGCTGGACAGTTATCGTTCCCAGCTGGGCGTGGTGCTGCAGGAGTCGTTCCTGTTCGATGGGACCATCCGCGAGAACGTGATGTTCTCGCATCCGGATGCGACCGAGGAGGATTTCCTCTCCGCCTGCCGCATCGCGCGCGTCGACGAGTTCGCCGAGCGTTTCCCGGACAAGTACGACACCATTGTTGGCGAGCGCGGCGTGAAGCTCTCGGGCGGCCAGCGGCAGCGGCTGTCGATTGCGCGCGCGATTCTGGCCAGCCCGCGCATTTTGATTCTGGACGAGGCGACGTCGTCGCTCGACTCCGAATCCGAGGCGATGATCCAGCAGGGCCTCAGCTACCTGATGCAGGGGCGCACGACCTTTGTCATCGCGCACCGGCTGTCGACAATCCGCAGGGCCGATCAGATCCTGGTCGTCGAGGGCGGCCTGATCGTTGAGCGCGGCACCCACGCCAGTTTGTATGCGCTGGGCGGGCGCTACTACGATCTCTACACGCGCCAGCATGGCCTCGAGGAGAATCTGTTCCTTGCGCCCGGCGAGGGCGACACCGTGGAAGAACCGGCCAAGTAGGGACTCCGCGTCCGGCGAGCGGCCCTGCGGACGTTCAAGCACGTCAGGGCAGTTTGCCGCATGCACTCCGGCTTCGACTGCTCATCCTGGGAGGACTTCTGTGTGAGAGCCATCATTTTGATTCGCATTCTGGTCGGCTGGGTCTTCGTCTCCGAAGGAATCCAGAAGTTTCTGTTTCCGGCGGCGCTGGGCGTGGGCCGATTCGCAAAGATCGGTCTCCCGCATCCAGCCATTCTGGCCCCCGTGGTGGGATTGATCGAGGTCGCCTGCGGCGTGGCCGTGATCTTCGGGCTGTGGACGCGCCTGGCGGCGATTCCGCTGCTGGCGGTCATCGGGACGGCGATCGTGCTGACCAAGATTCCTGAGCTGCACCGGGCGGGTGAGGGCTTCTGGTTCATGCTGCACGACGCGCGGACGGACTTCAGCATGGTGCTGGGGCTGGTGTTCCTGCTGATCGCGGGCGGCGGACCGTTGGCGCTGACGCGGTCGCGCAAGCCCGGCAACCGGCGGTTCTGAGCGGGCTAGGCCTTGACGGGTTCCGTCGGAGCGGCGGGTGCGGCTTCCTGGGGCGGGATGAGGGGCAACTCTTCGACAACGGCGAGGCCGGTACGGCGGAGTAACTGGTAGACGGTTGGGCCGGCCAGGCGAGTGGCGTCGTACTCGACGCGGACGGTCTTCCATTCTTCATCGAGCTTGATGCGGCGGATCCCGTAGACCTCGCGCAGATTGCCCAGGGCGAACATGGTGGTCTCGGTAGGATGGCCTTCGTAGCGGTAGAGCGCTTCGAGCTGCGTCATATCTGGATGATAAAGCAGGCGGGAAGCCGGAGGGTGCAAGCGGGGAGCGGGCCGTGGGTACCAGAGTTTCGAAGGGGCGATCGGCAGGGCAAGACGATCGAGCCCCGGAGCGGTCGCTGCACAAACGGAAAAAGGATTCGCTACCCCGCAGTCTTACGGCCTCGACGCACTATGCTGGATGGGTCATCCTGGAGACTGCAAAAACCTAATGAAGAACGAACTTCGCTTTGGACTGATCGGCGCCGGACGCATCGGCCCGGTGCATGCTGAAACCGTTGCCTTCCGCGTGCCCGAGGCACGGCTGGTCGCCATCGCCGACCTGAAGCAGGCAGCCGCGCAGGCGGTTGCTTCGCGCTGCAATATTCCGAAAATCGTCTCCACCGGGGCCGAGATCATCGCCGACCCCGACATCGATGCGGTGGCCCTTTGCTCGCCTACGGATACGCACGCGGACCTGATTGTGGCGGCGGCCAAAGCCGGCAAGCACATCTTCTGCGAGAAACCCATTTCGCTCAGTCTGAAAGAGATCGACCGCGCGCTCGCCGCGGTTGAAGCCGCGGGAGTCAAACTGCAGGTGGGCTTCAATCGCCGCTTCGACTCGAACTTCCTCCGGGTACGCCAGGCGGTCGAGTCCGGAGAAATCGGCACGCCCAATCTGTTTCACATCGTGAGCCGCGATCCGTTTCCTCCGCCGCTGGCTTACCTGCGCCCCTCGGGCGGCATTTTCCTCGACATGATGGTGCACGATTTCGATATGGCGCGCTTCCTCATGGGCGAAGAGGTGGAGGAAGTGTTCGCGGCGGGGGCGGTGATGATCGATCCCGGCTTTGCGAAAGAGAACGACTTCGACACCGCAGTCGTTCTGCTCCGCTTCAAAAGTGGCGCGATCGGCACGATCGACAACAGCCGCAAATCGACCTTTGGCTACGATCAGCGCGTCGAGATTCTCGGCAGCAAAGGGAAGATCGCCTCGGAAAACCGTTACCCGAACCAGGTGATCGTCAGCGGCGAGAAATCCGTCTACTCCGATCTTCCGTACAACTTCTTTATGCAGCGGTATACCGACAGCTTCGCCGCCGAAATCCAGGCCTTCACGGAATCCGTGCTCAAGGACAAGCCCATCGCGGTGACTGGCGCCGATAGCCGGATGCCGGTGGTCATGGCGCTCGCCGCGGGCAAGTCGAGCGACGAGCATCGCCCCGTTCGCATCAGCGAGATTTCGGGGTAAGCCGAACACAGCACGCACGCCGACGTGGCGTGGTCTGTCGAGCATGCGGTCATCAAGAACCGGGCGATCGTCTGTGCGGTCGGCGGCTCAGAGGCGCACGCCCGGTTGCAGGAACGGGTTCGACTGGCGCTCTTCGCCGATGGTGGTTCCGGGACCGTGGCCAGGGATGACGTGCGTTTCGTCGGGCAGGGTGAGCAGGCGATCGTGCAGGGAGCGCAGGATCTGCTTCGGGTCGCCGCCGGGGAGGTCCGTTCTTCCAATCGACCCGGCAAAGAGGGTGTCGCCTGCCAGGAGCAGGTTCTCCGGGACAAAGTGCAGGCAGATGCTGCCCTGCGTGTGACCTGGCGTATAGAGGACCTGGGCGGTGTGGCCGGCGACACCGACCACCATCCTGTCTTCGGCGCTGTGGTCCGGCGCAGCCACCTCCGGCGTCTGTACGCCCAGCCACGCCGCCTGCTTGTCCATGATGTCCAGTTGCTCGAGATCGTTCTGGTTCATCAGGACTGGCGCTCCCGTAGCCTTCTTCAACCGCGCCGCGCCGCCCACGTGATCGATGTGGCCGTGGGTCACGACGATCTGCTTCAGGGTGAGTTTGTGCTGCGCGAGAAACGTGAGAATTTGCGGGATGTTGTCGCCGGGGTCGACCACCATGGCCTCCCCGGTGGTCTCATCGCCAAGGATGGTGCAGTTGCACTGCAGGGGGCCGACGGGGAAGGTCTCGAGGATCATGGCTCTATTGTCGGTGATCCGTCGCGTTGCAGGCATGCAAAAGGGCAGGCCTGAGCCTGCCCTTCGTCTTTCTGCAGAAAGCTACTTGCTCTTTGGCGTGCTCTGCGTGGTGCTCGAGCCGGACAACACCGAGTGCCGCGTGGTGGTCTGATGCTGCATGAGCACGGTGAGCGAGATGGATGTGATGACGAAGATCACCGCCAGCCAGGTGGTTGACCGGGTGAGCAGGTTGGCTGCGGAGCGCGGTCCGAACGCGGTCTGGGAACCCTGGCCGCCGAAAGCAGCGGCGAGATCGGCGCTCTTGCCCTGCTGCAGCAGGATGATGACGATCAGCAAGAGGCAAACGATGACGTGGATGGTGGTAACGAAAATGATCACGATGCTTCTGAAACCTCAAGGCCGCGCCGGGAAGTCAGGCGGAGAGAATTTTGGTGCGGAAGAGGGGACTTGAACCCCTATGCCTTTCGGCGCCACCCCCTCAAGATGGTGTGTCTGCCAATTTCACCACTTCCGCACTTAAAAACTGCTTTGTTTTCAACTTGTTGACCGGAACCGTTGTTGAGGGCCGATTCCAGTGTATTCACAAGCGCTGCAGGCATCCTTCCTGCGGATGCACGTAGCGCATCGTCGTTTTAATGTTATCGTGGCCTGCCACGTACTGCAACGTAAACGGATCGGTGGGCTCCCCGGGCCGGGCAGCACTGGTGGCGCCGCAGTCCATGCAGACTGGCGCTCCGGTCCGGCTGAAACTTCCATACCCCTGTTTTGATGTTGAGCACCCAGGGTTGCGGCGGCCGAAGATGCATGGCGCCTTCGCCGATTTCGAGCGGCATCCAGAAGTAGCGCGAGTCCCACAGCGCGTGCGGGCGCCACAAATCGCCCATAAAGATTACGGCGGTTTTTCTGGAGCCCACGATCTTCAGCAGCATGGTCGACTGCGAGCCGTAGTTGTTGACTTCGGCGGGAGCCAGGTTCCGGAAGGCGGTCCAGGGACCGGTGATCGCAGGCGCCGTGGCGTAGACGTTGGGGTTCGGTTTCCAGCCGGTCATGTGCGAACCGACGACGTAGTACAGGCCCCCGTAATGCACCAACGCTCCGCCTTCCAGTGGTGCCGGAACGAAAGCGGTCTTCTCGACGCTGAGAAAATCATCCACGAGGCGGGCGATAAAGAATCCTTTCGTGGGACGAGACTCAAAGATGAGATACGCCGAGCCGTCGTCGTCAACGAACTGCCCGATATCGCGACTTTCCTCATCGAGCGGACGGAATGACTTCACGTACGAGTAGGGGCCGTCGATGTGGTTACTCACAGCAACCATGACACGGGCAAATTTGTAGTGCGCGTCATCGAGATGCGCGTACATAACGAATTTGCCGGTACGCGAGTCGACATAGACTTTGGGACGCTCGAGTACCCAGTGCGGGCCCAGGTGTTCCGGATCGGCGAGGGTGAGCACCTGGCCGCAGAATTTCCAGTGCGCGAGGTCGCGCGAGAGGTAGCAGGCTACGTATCGCTTTTCGGGATCAATGGCCGGGCTCCGGTCTTCGCCGAACCAGTAATAGAGTCCATGCCAAACCGTGATGCCGCCTCCGTGCGCCTGAATGCGCTGGTGGCGATTGTCGAGCCACGGCTCGCCGGGCCGGATGGGAGCCGGTGCGGCAGCCAGCTTGGTGGCGGGAATCAGAAGAGCGGCGACCAGCGCGCAGGCGTGCAGGATTGGGCCCGCCCCGCCGTATCGGGAGGGCTTGCGGCGGGTGATGGCCGCAAGGTTTCCGAGCAAGGGCAAAGATCCGGTCATCCCAACGTGAAAGCGAGCAACTGGGCGAGGTCAAGCGAGGAATCGGATTCGACTCCGCGCGGAACGGTGGGAGCGATGACGACTGCCTGGTTGTGATCTTCGAACCATGCAAGAAAAGCGGACTGCTCGGAGCCGGGGAGCCGCTGTTGGTTGACCCAGTGATACCAGGCGCCCATGTCGGCATCGACGAGGGAACCAGCGGGATCAAGCTCGGGCCTCGACTTGTCGCCGGAGAGCAGTTCGTTCATGGGGCGCTGACGCTGGCGCGGCGCGAAGCGCGCGATGACGGTAAGAGCCTGGGCGCGGCGAAGCACTTCCCGCGTCGTCCACTGCGCGAAGGTGGTGCTGAAGATCTGGGTGCCGGAACCTTCCGTGAAGAGACTGACCTTGAAGCGGGTGAGGACCGAGTCCTCCGCGGCATCGAGGCCGAGTTCCGCGGGCGTTAGCTGGGCGAGCCAGGTGCGGAGCTGCTCGGGTCCCATGCCGGGGCGCTCGATCTGCTTCTGCATCTTTTTGAGCAAGCTGTTGCGCATCGGCCCCAGCGCGCCGAAAGAAATTGCGGTGAGCCCAGCATCATGCTCGGCAGCATCGCCACCATCGATGTACCAGTGCGCAAAGGGCTCGGGATGCGCTCGCGCGCGTTGAGCGGCTGCATCGAGGAGAATGCGGAGCCCATTGTTCGCGCGGATGTGCCGGAACAAGGTGCCCTGGGTACGGAGGTTGCGGAAGAGCGGTTGGTCCCACGCGGCGACGCCCTGGCCAACGATGGCGATTCCAAGCCGGGGGAGCGGGGGCGGTTCAACGCGATCGACGGCATGGAGACGGGTGTTGTAGTCCTCAGCGGCGGTGCGAAAGGCGTCGAGCTGGTGAGTGCTCCAGAGCCAGGCAGACTGCTGCTCCAGAAACTGAGCGGGACGATGGATCCAGTCGAAATCCCTGAGGCCATGCGAAAGGGAGATATCGGCAAAGCCGTGCACGCAGCCGGAGAGCTCCTGCGGTTTCATGGCGGCGAGCGCGGATAGCTGCTTCTCGATGGTCGAGCGCTCGGCGGGAAAGAGGTAATCGTACTGGATAATTTCGCGCAGGAGGCTGGGGAGGAGAACGAGCGGGAGCTGCCGCAGAGTGTCGAGATGAGCGACGGCGAGGGAACGGCCGAGCGGTGGGTAAGCGGCGAAATTTTCCGCGGTGAGGTCGCGGGGCTCCATGATCAGACCAGCTCCCGGACAGGTTTGCCCTGACTTTGCGCGGGCGAGAACCCGAGGATGGCGCCGAGGCTGGGGACCAGGTCGATGGACTGCATGGGGTCGTCATAGATGACGCCCGGACGAATGCCGGCGCCCAGGGCCATCATCCAGGTGGTGCGGCTGGCTGCGTCGCCGGTGCGGTGATGCTGGAAGCCGTTGCCGCCGGCGTCGTAATCGGCATCGCGCCCGAAGTCAGGCAGGATGAACATGGTGGTGTTGCCGGCGTACTCAGGGTTGTCCTGAACGGCGCTCCACATCTCGGCGCAGAGGCGATCGGTGCGGCGGATGCCGTCCACATATAAAGAGTAGGCGCCGGAATGAGCGACGTCGATGTCGTGCATGGTGATCCACAGCAGACTGGGAGATTCCTGCTGCATAAGGCGTTTGGCGATGTAGACCGAGAGCTCATCCGGACTGGAAAGGGTGAGCGCGTGAGCGGTGAAATCCTGGACAGAGAGGCGGAGGATGCGGTCCAGCTGCTGAAGCTCGAATTCTCCGCCGCCCAGTTTTGGCGTGTACAGAGGGTTCTCGTAATTATCGCGCAGCAGGTGGTCGAGGTCTGCGCCATCGGGCCGGGCAGCGGCGAGCAGGTGCTTGGGAAGGATGACGGCGGCGCCGGCGCCGTAGGAGCGGCAATCGCTCTCGCCGATACGGTTGAAGCCGTTGCTGGGCGCGACCACCCATGTGTCGCGGGCCGGACGATTCAGATCGCGACGAAAATACTCAAACACGGTTGGATGTTGCGGCGGAACAGCGGAGAAGTTATTCAGCGTCTCATAGACACCGGTAGCGAGGCTGGCCGTAGCGACGTAATGACCAAGGATGCCGCGGTTGGTGACATGAGAAAAGAAGCTGGACTGCGGAATCAGCTCGCTCAGCAGATGCGGGATATTTTCCTGACCTTCGGGGGCGAAGGTCTCCTGATCGCGCGCGCCGCCGCCAAAGGTGATGACGATGACCTTGCGCTTTTTACGAATGGCTTCGCCGCGCAGGAAGGGACTGCCGCCCATCACAGTGGATCCAAGAGCGAGACCGGCAACGTCCCGGAGAAATTCGCGGCGGCTGCGGCTGAGGCCGAGGGGAGTCTCGAACGATGGGATCAGGCGATTCATGCGCGCTCAGGGGGTTGAAGGGGTTTGCGGTTTCTCAGAATAGACGAACTGTCGGACATCGGCGCGTTCTTTGTCAATGTCTGCGAGATGCCGGGCACGCAGCGTCTGATAGACGGCTAGTTCTTTCCGGGCCAGGTCTTTCTTACCGACGTGGACATAATCCATGCCGAGCCGGTAGTGCGCGTCGGAAAGGTTGGGGTCGAGCGCAAGAGCGCGTTCGTACTGCGGAATGGACTGCTCGTACTGGTGCTGATCGGAATAGAGGTCGCCGAGCTGGAGATGCGCGTCAGCGAAGGAATCGTCGAGGGCGATGGATTTTTTCAGCAGCGACTCGATGGCAGGGAACTCCACGCCGGTGTTCCCGGTTCGTTTGGCCTTCCACAGGCTGATTGCGTAATAGAACTGAGCGCGCGCGTTGTTCGGCTGCTGTTCGGCGTAGCGGCGGAAGCGGTCGGTGACAGCGGCGGCCTCGCCCGGGGAGCTGTCGTAGGCTTTGGAGAGAAACAGGTAGCAGCGCGGGTCGGAAGGATCGAGATCCGCCGCACGAAGAAGAGCCTTCACGGCATCGTCGTAGCGAGCGCGGGAATAGAGCGCGAGTCCGAGACCGATGAAGAGGCGCGGGGAGCCGGGATAGCGCCGGGTGGCGTCCTGGAAGATGGTGATGGCGGGGTCGTAGGTACGATGCAGCAGCATCTCGCTGCCCCAGTCGAAGAGGTTGCTTTCCGTTGGGTCGATATGTGCGGCCGCCTCGTATTCGTTGGCCGCGTCGATGAATTTTCCCTGCTTCTCGTCCACCTGGGCGAGGAGGTTATGCAACTCGCCGGCGTTCTTCTCTTTTTCCAGTTGCAGAATGGTCTTCTGTGCGTCATCCAGCCGGCCGAGCAGATAGTCGGCCATGGCAAGGTCGTAGCCGTTGTCGTAGACATCCGGTTTTGCCTGGTAAGCCCGGGCGAGCAACGGCTGCGCTTTGGCTAACTGGCCGGACCTGATGTATAACTCGCCCAGATTATGGTTGGCGTCGTAGTTAGCCGGCTCCAGTTGCAGAGCTTTGCGGAACTGCTCGGCGGCCGGGTCCGACTTACCCGAGTAGAGCAGGATGGTTCCCAGGTTGGTTCGCGCGGCAGCGGAGTCCGGCCTGAGCTGGACGGCGAGCTGCATCTGCTCGATGGCTTTAGCATTCTCAGAGATCGAGGCATAGCTCAGGCCAAGAAGTTCGTGCACCTCAAAATTCCGGGCGGCCAGGGGAAGGACGATTTCCAACTGGCGCGCCGCGGCGGCGTATCGACCGGCGCTGTAGTCGGACTCGGCGAGCTTAAACGCGGTGTCTACTCTTTGCTGAGGGGTGTTCTGCGCGCAGACAAGCACCGCAGAGCCAGACAGGGCCAGCAGGAGAGACACACGGGACCCCGCCTTCCAGTTCACGCGCTGTATCCGGATCGCTGCACGAAATAAATCACTCACAAGAAGAACACCCCGGCAGGGCACCCGAAAATCGTGCCATGCCGGGGCGTTGACCCATCTTACATCCATCGCTGAGAGGTGCGGACTGCGCTCCTCAGGCGATGGTCACGACGCTAATAGTACAGCTTCAGGGCGAACTGGATCTGCCGTGGCGGTGTGCGCGTGGATCCGATGGCTCCGAAGGTGGGGTTGGTGTAGTCGCCCGAACCGCCGATCGCTACCACGCCATTTCCGCCAAAGTTTGGCTGATTGAAATTGGGGTGGTTGACGATGTTGAAGAACTCCGAGCGGAACTCTACCGAGTAACGCTCGCGGAACGGGAAAGTCTTGAAGACCGAGAAATCCAGATTATGGATTCCCGGACCCCAAGTCTGATCACGTTTGTCGCCGAGGGCCGCGGCACCGGTTAAAGGAACGCAATTGGGGGCCGAATTCGGAATCGGGGCAAGCGCACCGGGGGTGCCACCCAACAGGCATGGCTGGGAAAACGCGGATGGATTTCCGAACCAGAAAGGTCCATGAATCCCACCCGAAGTCTTGACGTGTGCCCCGATTTTCGGATCCCCAGTGACAATGTCGTTGCAGCCTACACCCGAGGCCGTGCCGCTGTGGCAGCCAAACCCAAGCGGCTGACCACCCTGCGCGGTCACGATCCAGTTGGCGGACCAGCCTCCGAGAATTCCGTTGGCAACCCCGCCCTGGTTCATGAACTCTCTACCCTTGCCGAAGGGCAATTGGTAGATGCCGCTGAGGTGAATTACGTTTTTGATGTCGAAGTCGGACAAAGAGTAGTCGAACTTCGGACCCAGACCCGGGACGGCGTAAGCGCGCAGCGTGTCGGCGCCGGTGCCGTTCAGAAGATCGCCGGCATCACTCATGGCCTTGGACCATGTGTAAGTAAACAGGAACGTCAGTCCATGGGACATCTGCTCCTGCAGCTTGGTCTGCAAGCCGTGATAGGAACTGATACCATCCGTGGCCTGGTAACTGCCGCCGCCAAAATCCGGGAAGGGATAACAACTTAACTTCCCGGGAGTCGTTCCCACAGCGTAGTTGCCGTAGGGGCAGCCGCTACCTGTGCTGATGCCGGCGGGCAGGATCTGCGACACGTTGTGATAGCCCACGCCATGCTGCAGATTGGCGTCGTGAGTGTAGACATAGGACGCTGTCACCGCCAGGCTTGGCAGGATGGAATATTCGAAGGTAAGGTTTGCCGCATAGGTGCGCGGCGTCTGGTAGTTGAACTGCAGGCCCTGCAGACCCAGCCCCTTGGCGTTCACCAGGGCCGGATCAAACGCAATGCAGGAGAATCCGGACTCGACGGATGCGGTGCCGCCTGGACCAGCGGTGGGGCAGCCGGCAAATGCGGTGTTGTAACTCACCGGCGCGACCTGGGAAGCGATGGACGCGTGAGGATCGGAGGGATCGGCAAGCACCGCTCCATTCGTCCCGCTGCCGTAACCGAAGTTGAAGACAAAGGGATAGTTCTCACCAATATTGGGTCCGTATCCCTGGTTCTCAAAGGAGTTGTAGAACATACCAAAACCGCCGCGTGCTACCAATTTGTTGGTGAGTTGGTACGCAAGGCCAAGGCGGGGCGAGAAGCTGGCTTTTTGCGTGTGCAGCAATCCCTGTCCGTACCGATTCGTCACGTCCAGGGTGATGCCGTCGGCCGCCAGCAGGTTGACCAAGCCGTAGCACCCGGCTCCGAAGCAGGTGCCATTCGTGGAAAGGGTTCGATTGTCTTTGCCGCTGGCCGGAACGATGAAGGTCGGACTTCCAAGACCTTCGGCCGGAAGCGCGGATGGAACAAAGTTTGCCTGCCCGCCGTTGGTCTCGTTGATGGGACCAAAGTAGTCGTAGCGGATCCCGAGATTGAGCGTCATCTTCGAGGTCATCTTCCAGTCATCCTGGAAGTAGGCAGCTACATACTTCTTTTCATCGTAGGTCTTGTTGATGTTGGAGGCTGCAACGTTATTCGAGCCGCCCGAATAGCTGTAGCCATTGGGATTCGGATTGCCGGAGATCGTCGCAGGCGCGGCAACAGGCGGCAACAGGAACTGAGCGAGACCGCCGGTCGTGGTCCCCTGGTTGGGAATATCGGTATAAGTGCCGCTGTACTCAAAGCGGCCGTGCGAGGTTGCAGGCTGCAAGGTTGAGAACTTCGCGTTCTGGAACTCGACGCCCATCTTGAAGCTGTGTTTGCCGTAGATGCGGGTAAAGTCGTCCGTGAGCTGGAGGGTCGCAGTAGCCTCGTCGGACGGCAGGTATTGGTTACTGCCCAGAGTTTGCAGGTTGGAAATGGCGATCGCGGGCAGACCGCCGTTTTCAGAAACCTGGGGAATACCCTGGATTCCGTATTGGGCCGGAATCCCCATCTGGTTGCCCACGGGGCCGAACCGAGTGGTGTGGAGGTGGGCGAAGCCCGCACGCGCCTGATTGATGACGTTGGGGCTGAATACGTGCGTATATGCCGCCACCATCTGGGCCGATTTCGCTGTCTGGATTCCCTGCTGGAAAGCGCCGCCATCGGCGATGCCTTTAAACGGTCCGGGAATGAACTGCGGATCGTCGGAATAACTGAAGCGGGCGAAGACCTGGTTTCCCGCATTGGGGTTGAAGTCCTCGCGCGTATCGAATTCGTTGGAGTGTTCGTACAGCGCCGGACTGGTTTGGTAACTGCCGATGCCCGAATTGGGCGCAGGAAACAGCTGCAGCAGTTTCACGGCATTGGCATCGATGCGGCCAGCCGGCAGCATGTTGAGATCGGGGCAAGTGGCAAGCGTGAAGCTCGCCGTTCCCGGACCGCACACGGTGCTGAACGGGTCTCGCACATAACCGTTCGATCCCGAGGTGTTGGTCAGTCCTGAAACGGGGTCGGTCGCACCAGCGGCCACAAAGCGGGTCGTGCCCGGATCGAGGATGGTACCGCGCTGAATGCTGCGGCCGAGGATGTCCGTCCGGGCCGCTCCCGCCTGCTGGGTAAGAATGTCCTGGAGATTCTGGAAATTGCTGGTTTGCTCGGCCACGGTCGGCACAGTCGTGTTGGCAGAGGTGCCCTGCACACGGCGCGTCCCCTGGTAGTCGCCGAAGAAAAATATCTTATTTCTGAGGATGGGGCCGCCCGCCGTTCCACCGAACTGATTGAAGCGGTATTCGCCTTTGATCGGGGTTGAGGAGTTGTCCTCGAACCAATCGGCGGCGTCCAGTTTGTCGTTGCGGAAAAACTCCCAGACATCGCCATGGAGGGAGTTGGTGCCGGATTTGACGGTGGCGTTCAGCACCGCGCCGGCCGCCCGGCCCAGTTCCGCGCTGTAATTTCCGGTCTGTACTTTGAATTCCTGAATGGCGTCGATGGGCGGCAGGATGACGTAGTTGGTGCCGTTCAGGAAATCGACGTTATCGGAGTTGTTGTCGATGCCGTCGAGGAGGTAGTTATTCTGCGCCGGGCGCTCGCCGTTTGCGGAGAATGCGCCGCTGGCAGCGTTGCCGCGCGTATCCGCCTGCGGGCTCTGCATGCCCGCTCCAAGCTGTGCCAGGAAGGTGAAATTGCGGCCGTTGAGCGGCAAATCGTTCACCTGTTGGCGGCCGATCACCTGACCGGTGGATGCTTCTTCGGTCTGCAGCAGGGGCGGAGCTTCATTCACCTCCACGGTCTCGGAAGCCTGTCCGACCTTGAGCTGGATGTTGACGGTCAAAGGCGTGCCGACGTTCACCGTCAGGTTGGACTGCGTGGTTTTGGCAAAGCCGCGGGCAGTCACCGTGATGGTGTAGTGCCCGATACGAACGGGCGAAAAGGTGTAGTTGCCACTTGCGCCGGCGTGGGCCTGCATGGTGATGCCCTGGTCGGTATTCAACAGCGTTACCTGAGCGTCGGGAACCACGGCACCGGTGGAATCGGTGACGACGCCGCTGATGGATCCTTCATCCACCTGGGCAAACACTGCGCTGCTCGGCAGCAGCAGGCAGCAGCAGGCGATGAGAATCCAGTTCAGTGAACCCAATAAGCACAGAGCTTTCCTGTTTCCGCGCATCCTGGTACCTCCGAGAAGAGATAAAAACCCTGGGAAAAACTACCCGGGCCCGCACTTTATTTTTTCTTTGCGCGGGACGTTTCAACAGCGAGACAGACCTGTTTTTAGATGTAAGCCGTTACATTCTGCTGGGGCGGCAACCGCTTTTCGATTTCGGTCGCCCACTGTAGAGCATCTTGTTTTGGGTTGTCAACCGAAAGTTGGAGGCGCTGGTTTACACGCGGGGTTCGCGCTGATTCCCCTGACAACACCGGGATATTGCCCCCCCGCCGCAAAGGCCGAACTGAGCCGGTGCTATCATGCCGTATTCTCCCGCCGTATGAACCTCTCCCCAAGGAGTAAGAAGCCGATCCTTTCCCGCAGAAGCATGCTGAAGGGAATGGGGCTGGCGCCGCTGGTTTTAAGGCCGGCGCCGCTGACGGGATTGCGCAAACTCCTGTTTCCCGGCGAAGCGCAGTGGACGATCGATGCGGCGATGGCAGAGTCGTACCTGCGGCCGCACTACCCGCAGGAGTCTCCGCTGGCCGCAGTGATGCGCCTGGTCGAACCGGGTCTCGACGGTTACCTCACCGAGAAATACGCCGGCGAAATTGAAGCGGCGCTGCGGGAATGGGGGCGCGCTCTTTGCGCGTCGGCGGATGCGCGCACAGTGCTTGCCGGTCTAGTTGCTGCCGGAATGGACGCGACGGATTTCGCCGTGAAGCAGGAGAAAATACTTCGCTCCGGGTTTGGCGTAAGCGGGATCCGTCGAGATTTTGGAGATGCAACCAGCAGAGGGCGCGATGGATTCCTGGACAGCGTTGCGGCATGGCTGGGCAAGGGGCGCGTCGAGACCGCCGAATTTGAGATCTACGGAATTGAACAGGTTGGCGAGTCGCCGGTCACGGTCAGGACGGAGATTCGCTACGACATGGTTGTTTTGCGAGCGGATGGAAGACGGGAGGAGCGCGTCGGATCCTGGGAAACAGAGTGGCAGTCCCTGGAGCGGGGCTGGATCGCAGAGCGCTGGCTGGCTCGAGCAGAAACCGTCAGCGTCGTGGAGCAGCCGGGGTTCGTGGATGTAAGCGCGCGCGCTTTGGGTGCTCTTGAATCGTGGAAGGAGCAGATGCTGTTCGGCGCGGACTACTGGCGGACCGTGCTGGATGGCGCTGTGGGACTGGACCTCTACGGCAACAACGGCGTCGCGGCAGGCGATTTCGACAATGACGGCTTTGACGATTTGTACGTGTGTCAGCCGGCGGGAC
This sequence comes from uncultured Acidobacteriaceae bacterium, assembly GCA_963796895.1. Taxonomy (GTDB): domain Bacteria; phylum Acidobacteriota; class Terriglobia; order Terriglobales; family Acidobacteriaceae; genus Palsa-343. The sequence continues at coordinate 1,398,672 of CAWCNN010000003.1, read as the reverse complement.
TGCCCAACCGCTTATACCGGAATCGGGGTGACGGCACATTTGAGGACGTGACGGTGAAGGCGGGCGTGGATGTGCTCGATAACACGGCGTGCGCGCTGTTCGTGGACTTCGACAATCGAGGGCTGCAGGATCTGCTGGTGGTGTGCGGAACCGGACCGCTGCTCTTCGTCAACCGCGGGGATGGCACGTTCGCGCTGAAGCGGGATGCATTCCGGTTCGCGCGTGCAGCGGAGGGAACGTTCACGCATGCGGCCGCAGCGGACTACGACGGGGATGGGCGCCTGGATTTATATCTGTGCACGTACCAGTACTACCTGGGGCTGGATCAGTATCACTATCCGATTCCGTATTACGACGCGCGCAACGGGCCTCCCAATTGCCTGTTTCACAACGAGGGCGGCCATGTGTTCGAGGAAGCGACGCAGAAGGCGGGCCTCGCCGTGCAGAACAATCGCTATAGCTTTGCCTGCGCGTGGGGCCAGGCGGGCACGGGCGGCGGCCCGGACCTGTTTGTCGCGAATGATTTCGGCAGCAGCCAGCTCTATCGCAACCACGGAGACGGGACCTTCACCGATGCGTCGCAGGACGCACATGTGGAAGAGGTGGGCGCCGGCATGAGTTGCTGCTGGCGGGATTTCGACAACGACGGGCGCCAGGATATCTATGTGCCGAGCATGTGGGAGGCGGCAGGCCAGCGGGTCGCCGAGCAAAAACAATTTCATGCCGACGCTCCGGAGAAGATCCGCGCGCTCTATCGCAGGCATGCGCGCGGCAATGCGCTGTACAGGAATCGCGGAGACGGGACATTCGAAAATGTGGCGCAGAGCGCAGGGGTGGAGATGGGGCGGTGGTCCTGGTCCGCGGATTTTTGGGACTTCGATCACGACGGATTCGCCGATCTTTACGTCACGAACGGCTACATTTCCGGCGCCGATCGGGCCGATCTTGCGAGTTTCTTCTGGCGGCAGGTGGTGGCGCATTCGCCGGAAGACGCCACCGCGTCCACGGCGTATGAGCGGGCGTGGAATGCGATCAACGAGCTTGTGCGTTCGGATCGCACGTGGCATGGGTACGCGCGGAATGTGATGTTCGCGAACAACGGAGACGGAACCTTCGCGGAGATTTCGGGGCCGGCGGGGCTCGATTTCGACCAGGATTGCCGCAGCTTTGTCCTCGCCGATCTGGATCACGACGGACGCCTGGAAGTTGCGCTCAAGAGCCGGAATGCGCCCCAGCTCCGGATCCTGCATAACGCGATGACGCACATCGGGGACGCGATCTCGATCCGGCTGCAAGGCACGAAGAGCAATCGGGATGCGATTGGGGCGGCGGTCACGGTGGAATGCGGCAGGTTGAGGCAGACGCGTTTTCTGCAGGCGGGCACGGGATTTCTCGCCCAGCATACGAAGGAGCTGTTCTTCGGCCTGGGCGCAACGGAGGGGACGGCGCGGGCGACGGTTCGCTGGCCCGGGGGGCTGGAGCAGCATTTCGAAAATCTGCCGCGCAACCATCGGATTGAGATTGAGGAAGGATCAGCGAGGTTCGCGACGAAGGCGTTCGGCCGGGCGGCCCAGGAATGGGAGACGGCGAGAAGCTACAAGGTTCCGGAGCAGCTGCCGCTGCAGACCGAGACCTGGCTGATCGAACCGCTGCAGGCGCCATCGTTCTCGCTGCCGGATCGCGATGGCAAAGTGCGTGCGCTCGATTCGTTCAAAGGAGCGCCGTTGCTGCTGACATGCTGGTCGACAGAATCGGCGACATCGCTGCAGGTGCTCAGGGAGATACAGCGTGATGCGGCAAAGCTCAAGGCGAGCGGGGTTGCGTTGCTGGGCATGAATGTCGATGGCGGGGAGTCAGCGGGGAAAGCGCGCGAGGCCGCGAGGGCTTTGACGTTTCCGCAGGTATTTGCGACGGACGAGGTAGCGGGAATCTACAACATCGTCTACAGGCATCTGTTCGATCGGCACCGCGATCTGCCATTGCCGACATCCTTTCTGATCGATAAGGGTGGAAGCATCGTGATGGTCCTGAACGGAGGCGTCGACGCGGATGCAGTGAGCAGGCATGCCGCGCAGATTCCGACGAACGCAGAGGAGCGGAGGCGGCGGGCTCTGCCCTTTCCGGGGATACTTGTGCAGGACAGCTTTCAGCGTAATGCGTTCACTTTTGGAGTTGCGATGGTGCAACACGGCTACCCGCAGCAGGCGGCGGAGAGCTTTCTCCAGGCGGTGGCTGCCAAGCCTGACGATGCCGACGCATGGTACAACCTGGGCACGCTGAGCCTGCGCCGGAATGATCCGGAACAGGCAAGGAAATATCTGGAGACGACGCTGCAGCTGCGGCCCGATTATCCGGAGGCCTGGAATAATCTCGGAATGCTGGCGGCGCAGCAGGGTGCCGCAGCGGAGGCGATTGCAGATTTCGAGCGGGCGATCGAGCTGCGGCCGAACTATGCGGTGGCGATGCTGAATCTCGGAAACATGTACCGGCGCGAACATGCCTGGGATCGAGCCGGACAGTATCTGAAGCAGGCGCTGGTTCTCGAGCCCAACGATCCGGAAACCAACTTCAGCATGGGCATGCTCTGCGCACAGCAGGGGAACGACGATGGGGCGGAGCAGTACCTGCGGCGCGCGGTGGAGCTGCGCCCCAACTACGGGGAGGCCATGAACAACCTCGGCGTGCTGTTCGCGCGTGAGCAGAAGCTGCCCCAGGCGGAGAGCGAATTCAGAGCGGCGATCCAGGCAGCGCCGGGATTCGACCAGTCGTATCTGAACCTGGCGCGGCTTTATGCGGTGGAGCAGGACAAGCCGCGCGCGCGGGAGATTCTGGATGCGCTGCTGCGGCTGCAACCGGACAACGGCGCCGCCAAACAGGCTCTCGCGATGCTCCAGTCCATGCCATGACCACGACCCATCACCGTCGCGCAGCAGTCCCCAGGCGAGCGCAATGCTTTACACGCGTAAATCTCGATTTCTATAATCGGCTCAGTCTATGATCCTGCCGCGGCGGCGTTTCCTGGGTTCTTCGATTTTGCTGAGCGGCGCGCTGCTCGATGTGCTCACCACTCCAGTGTGGAAGTGGGGGACCGGAACACTTCTCGAGGCTGAGGTGAAGACGCCGGTTCAGTCGCCGGTGCAATTCATCGACATCGCGGAAAAAGCAGGACTGACGACGCCGAACGTGTGGGGCGGCGTCGAGCATAAGCACATCATCATCGAGACGAAGGGCAGCGGGATCGCGTTTTTCGACTACGACAACGACGGCTGGCTGGACATCTACCTGACCAATGGAAGCCGGTTCGATGCACACTGGCCTGCGGGGCAGGCGCCCACGACGCACCTTTACCGGAACAACCGCGACGGAACTTTTACGGATGTCACGGCGAAATCCGGACTGGGACGGAGTGGATGGCAAACCGGCGTTTGTGTCGGAGATTACGACAACGATGGGTGGGACGACCTGTTCTGTACTTTCTGGGGTCATAACATCCTGTTCCACAACAACGGCGACGGCACCTTTACCGACGCAACCAAGAAGGCAGGACTGTATCAGGAACACGGTCGCTGGGGCACCGGCTGCACCTTCCTGGACTACGACCGCGACGGCCATCTCGACTTATTCGTATGTAACTTCGTAAAACTGGATCCGGATAAGCCGTTTCCTCCGGCAGTTACGGCAATGTGTCAGTGGAAGGGGATTCCCACCATGTGCGGACCCCGCGGGCTGCCAGGCGATACCAACCTGCTGTTTCACAATAACGGGGACGGCACCTTCACCGATGTGACGGAGAAGGCAGGCATCCTGAAGCCGGGGCCGAGGTATTCCATCACCGCGGTCTCCTATGATTTCGACAATGACGGATGGCCGGATATCTACATTGCAGTCGATTCTGAGCCGAGCATTCTTTTCCAGAACAATCGCAACGGGACGTTTACGGATGTCGCGGTCATGTCCGGCTGCGCGTACAACGCCGACGGACACGAACAGGCCGGGATGGGCATCGGCGTGGCAGATTATGACTGCGACGGATGGCTGGATATCTTCAAAACTAATTTTGCCGATGATACCTCGGACTTGTATCACAACAACGGCGATGGGACCTTCAGCGAAGTGTCGCTGAGTGCCGGCACCGGGGTCAACAGCAACTATGTCGCGTGGGGCTGTGGTTTTATCGACTATGACAACGATGGATGGAAAGATATCGTTCAGGTGAACGGGCATGTCTATCCCGAGGTCGATCAGTATCCCTTCGGGGAGAGCTTTAAGAATCCGCGCCTGGTCTACCGCAACCTCGGAAACGGGCGGTTCGAGGATGTCTCGGCACAAATGGGACCCGGGATCAGCGAGCGATTTTCCAGCCGCGGCGCTGCGTTTGGGGATTTTGACAACGACGGCGGCATGGACATTCTGATCCTGAACATGAACGACCTGCCGTCGTTGCTGCACAATGTGGGCACGCGGCAGAACTGGATCACGCTGAAGCTGATTGGAACCCAATGTAATCGCACCGCGATCGGGGCCCGGGTTCGCATCGCTACGGGCAAGCACGTCCAAATGGACGAAGTGCACGGCGGCACCAGCGTCATGTCGCAAAGCGATCTGCGGCTGCACTTTGGATTGGGTAAGGCGGAGACGGTGGACTGGATCGAGGTAAAGTGGCCGACAACGCAGAAGATCGAGCGGTTCACCAATGTCCAGGCCAACCGATTTCTTACCATTCGTGAAGCTGCAGGGATTGTTGCAACCTATGTTCCGCCGAATCAGTAGCCGGGCTCAGTTCGGATTTTCGGTCGATGCATCGGTGCCCGCCGATGAGATGACGAACTGCCGGATCGCGCGGCGTTGCTTTTCCACTTCTGCCGCCTGTTGCTTTTGGATCCGGTCATGCTCAGCGAAGGCTTCGCTCGCTTTATCGCGTTGGCCGGTACGGTCGTAGGCGAGAGCAAGACGGTAATACGCTTCGCTGAGTTGCGGCGTGGTATCCACGGCTTTCTTATAAAGCTGAATTGCGGAAGGATAGTCGCCGGACTGGGCCGCAAGATTGCCCAGTTCCAACCACGCCTCGCCACAACGCGGATCGGCTGTGACGGCCTCGTGCAGTAAACCGGCAACCTGCTGCCGAACGGGCGAACCGGCAGAAGGCGGCTGTTGCTTCGCCAGCGACATGGCGTAGTAATAGTCGGCGAGGGCGTTGCCGGGATTGCGCTGGTGGAAATCCGCCAGCTTCTGCGCGACGCACGGCAGTGGATGAGGGGCGGCCACCTCAATGCGGCCCATGAAGAGATAGGGCTCGGGATTTTCCGGCTCGAGAGCGGCCGCCTGGCAGAACCGCTGTGCGGCATCGTCGTAGAGGGCGCCGGCGAAGAGCGCGGTTCCGAGCCCGGTGAGCATGCGAGCGGAATGCGGCCACGCGCGAGTTCCCTGCTCAAAAACATCGCGGGCCTGCCAAACGGCGCGGTGATAGAGGAGTTCCGAGCCCCACGTGAAATAGTTCTGTTCGCTGGGATCGAGGCGCACCGCCTGGGCGAACTCGTTGACCGCAGTTACAGGATCGCCGATAGATTCGTCGACCATGCCCGCGAGACGATGCAGGCTGCCCGCACCGCCGCGGGAGGAGAGCTTACGCCGATGCTCGCGCGCCTGGGTTGCATCGCCGGCTTTTTCGTACGCCACGGCCAACGCGTATTCGTTGACTGCATCGGAGGGCTGGATGCGCAACGCGGCGTCCAGATATCGGACTGCGTCGGCATATCGATTGGCCCGCAGGTAGAAGATGCCCAGGCAGTGGTTGGCATCGAAACTGCCGGGCTGACTGGCAGCCTGGGCTCGCAGGGCAGCTTCATCGCCGCCGCATCTGCTGTCGGGTGACGGCTTGTCATCCGGCAGAAGGTTGAGGGTGTCCCGGGTGAGCGCCTCGCTGGTGCGAAGGCTCGCGTCCGATCCATGTCCCCCGGCTGCCGTCCAGTCCGTGATGCCGGCAATGGTGAAGTGGGGCTCGTCGGCAAACTGCATACCCGAGGAGAGAGCCGTGGACTTGGCTGCTGCTGCACCGGGTTTGTCTCCGAGCCGCAGTTCCAGACTGGTGGTAGCACCGGGACCGAGATCGATCCAATCTGAATCCTGATGAGCTGCCGATGCAGAGGCGGTGACCCGGTAGCGCCCAGGAGGCAGAGCGCGAAACCAAAACGCGCCGGTAGCGTCGGAGGTGGTGTGTTGCGAGGCGGCTCCGCTGAGCAGTATCGATGTGGAGGGGAGCGCGGCGCCCTTGGCATCGACGACGCGACCGTGAATCGCGCCAGCGGAAGAACGCTGCTGCGCAGCCCTGGCGAACGAGACTCCAGGGAGCAGCGCCAGGACGCAAAAAAGCAGAGATACGCGGCCCCTACGGGATTGCCGTAAGGCGCACAGACCGCGGAGAAGGTCTGTCCCGTTGGCGAATCGGCGTAGGCGGCGCATGCGGTTCTCCCCGGCCGCAGCACAGATCGTGGATTGCCGCGGCAAGCGGACTCGCAACGGCTGCAACCGGCGATGCTCAGTATCGCCGGTCTGCGAATTGTGGCGCAACAAGGTCAGCGCGGCAACCAATCGTTACCGCTCAACACGGTGCAGCACGACCGGGATGCTTTCGGGAAAGCGCCGTGAGCGGTTGGACGATGGATCTGATCCGTCCGGCGGAGGACCAATGGCCGGCTGCGGCCCTGTTGGCGTTGCGGGCTGCGGTCTGCGGAAGGGGAACTCGACCTTCCGCTCGAGATGGATGCGGTCTGCAGCGATGGTCCCCGTATAGGTGCTGTTGCCGGCTTTGAAAGAGATGGTGCTGCCCTGGATGCTGCCGTTCTCGATAGGAACGGGGAGTTCGTTGCCGCTGAGGAAGCCGCCGCCACCGCCTTCTACGCTTCCGGCGAGCGTGTCGCCGCTTTGGCGCAGGCTGAAGAGCGTGGAATCAGAGCCGATCAGGGCCGTGAGTAGTGCGTTGGAACCGGATGCTTCGGGGATGGGACGCCAGAGCCCGGTTACCCCTGACCCGACCGGGACTTCGCGCTGCCAGACGGCAACCTGGGGTCGAAGCGAGACTTCCCGGGTGGAAATCGTAACCGTGGCGGGCGCAATTCCCGGAGACGCGGCCTGGACGGTGACGCTGCCGGTCTTTTTGGTGGACTGAACGATGGCCATGCAGAGGCCGGAGAACGCCTTGCGGGAGGTTCCTTTGTCGGGAGCGTGGTCGGTGGGATCACCGTTGCCGACGCCGATGAGCTTTCCCGGCCCGGAAATCTGGAAGGTGACTTCGTTATCCGCGATGGGAACCTCGCGGCCCTGGGCGTCGTGGACGGCGACGGCAAACATCGCTACATCCTCACCGTCGGCGTTGATTTCGCGGCGGTCGGCGGTCATCACGAGTTTCGCCGCCGGGCCGGTGGTTTCGCGCTTTGTGCTCATCACGAGCTTGTCTGCCTTGTAGCCGCGCGCCTCGATGTTCCCGGGAGAGTACGGCACGTTCCAGGCGACGTGCTGGTTCTTCTCCACCTGCTTGTCACCGAGGCTGCGGCCGTTGACGAAGAGCTCGACGCGATCGAGATTGGTGTGGACCCAGACGGCAATCTCCTTCCCTTCATAGCCGGGCCAGTTCCAGTGGGGGAAGAGGTGCAGGACGGGCCGATCGGTCCACCACGACTGGTAGTAGTAAAAGGTGTCCTTCGGGAAGCCGCAGGTGTCGATGATGCCGTACTGCGAGCTGATGTTGGGCCACTGGTAAGGGGAAGGCTCACCGCGATAATCGAAACCGGTCCAGACGAAGCCGCCGGCCAGCCAGGGCTCGGCATCGCAGAAGCGCCACCAGCCTTCGGCGGAGGCCCGGCCGGTGGTGGTGTACGGATCGTAGGAACCGACATAGCCTTTGTGAGGATCGGTGATGTAGATGCCGCGGGTGCCCACAGCGCTGACCGTTTCCGTGCCGATGACGGGCTTGTCGGGATGGGCGTTGTGGTAGGCGAGCGCGCCGGGATCCATGTAGTTGTAGCCGATGACATCGCACACGGCGAGGCCGCCGGAGCCGATCGCTCCTGTAGGCGCAATGGAAACCGGGCGGGTGCCGTCCAGCTGGTTGGCCAGCTCTTTCATCGCAGAGAGGATGAGGACGCCGCGCTCGGTGTTGGCCACGCGCTCCTCATTGCCCATGGACCACATAAAGACGCTGGGCCGGTTGCGGTCGCGACGGATGAGATCGGCGAACTGGCTCATGCCTTCCGGATTGGAGGACATCATGCGCGTCTCGTCGAAGACGAGCATGCCCAGGCGGTCGCAGGCGTCGAGAAGCTCCGGCGTCGGCGGGTTGTGGGAGGTGCGCAGGGAGTTGCAGCCCATCTCCTGCAACTTGCGCACCCGGTAGTCCTGGACGGGGTCTGGCAGGGCCGCGCCGATGCCGGCGTGGTCCTGATGATTGCAGGTGCCTTTGATCTTCACGTGCCGGCCGTTGAGGAAGACGCCCTTTTGCGGATCGATGGTGATGGTGCGGATGCCGAATGGGGTCTCGTAGTGGTCGACGGTGGCGCCATCTGCGCGGAGTTCGGTGACCAGCTTGTAGAGATTGCGCTCTTCGAGCGACCACAGCTCCGGATGCTGCACGGTGATCTTCTGTTCCCAGGTTCGCTCTTCACCTTTCGGAATGGAGCCGGTCTCGCTGGAGGCGGTGGCGACGGTGCGGCCTGCGGGGTCGAGCACCGTGGAAACCACGCGGACGCTGCGCGCGGAGCCGCTTTGATTTTCGACTTCCGTGCGGATGGAAAGCGCGGCGTCGCCGGAGCGCACCTGCGCGGCGACGAAGGTGCCCCACTTCTTCACGTGGACGGGACTGGTTTTCACCAGCCAGACGTGGCGGTAGATGCCCGCGCCTTCGTAGAACCAGCCGTCGCTGAGCGTGGCGTCGACGCGGACGAGCAGGACATTGGCGGCGCCGGGGTTGACGAAGTCGGTGACGTCGTAGCTGAAGGGATCGTAGCCGCCATTGTGCTGGCCGATGTAGAAGCCATTGACCGCGACGAGCGACTCACGATAAGCGCCATCGAATTCGAGACTGATGCGTTTGCCGGCGTCGGAGGCGGGCAGATCGAACACCCGGCGGTACCAGCCAACGCTGGTGTCGGGATAGGTGCGGCCGAGGGGGTAAAAACCTTTGCTGGCGAGGGCGGGATCGTTGGTGAAGGGGAGCTCGACGGCCCAGTCGTGAGGAAGATCGATGGGTGACCAGTCGCCGTCGTCAAAGGCAATGTTGCTGACTGGGAGAAAATTGCCGGTCTTCTGGAAATTGCCGCTGCTGCCGAGGCCGAGGCCGAAGTCTTTCGAGGGATCGTTGGCGTTGCCGAGATGGAAACGCCAGCCGAAGTCGAGGAGGAGGCGCTCGCGTTCCGTTGCCTGGAGCGGCGCGCTGGGAGCTTTCTCGACGGGACCGGGAGACGCGTTCCCGGCGCCACTCTGCATGGCCCGGGCAACCGGAATGTGATCGAGGGCGACGGCGGCGGGTGCGAGGAGGCCGGACTTCAGTAAGGAGCGGCGGGAAAACGGTTTCATCTAGTCTCCATTTTGGGTTCGAAGAATGGAATTCGACGGCCCGGATGCGCTCTCGGAGCCGGAGAAGTACAGGGGTCGTCCTGCTTCTCCGGCGAGGAGAGGAACCGTGGCCGGGATCAGCGGCTCACTTTCAGCATGACAACGCCATGCGAAGGAACCGTGACGGTGTAACTGCCGTGACTCGCGCTGACATCCTCGTGCTTCCAGAGGTCGCGCAGTTTCGCATGCTCGGAGAAACCGATGTCGCGAAGGTTGAGCGTGATCGAGCGCTCCACCTCGTCGCGATTGAAGAGGCCGGCAGCCAGGGCGCCACCACTGAGCGGCCGGGTCCAGATCTCGGTCTGGCCCTGAGCCGAGGCGCGGTCGCCCTGCTTCCCCAGACGATCCTGATCGACGGCGATGACTTCCTTGTTGGTCAGGATAGAGAGGGTCTCCGGCGACATTTTGCTGAGATCGTTGCCGGCCAGCAGAGGCGCGGCGAGGATGGCCCAAAGGCTCATGTGGGTGCGGTATTCGTCGCCGGTCATGCCGCCATTGCCAACTTCGAGCATGTCGGGATCGTTCCAGTGGCCGGGGCCGGCATATTTGGCGAGGCCAAGCTGACCGAAGCCGATATCGGACATGCGCTCCCAGGTATCGTTGATGTCGCCGGTGGTGCGCCAGAGATTGCCGCCGACTTCGGGTCCCCATTTCCAGACATCGTCCCAGCCGTATTGGCAAAGGCTGTAGACGATGGGACGGCCGGTTTTCAACAGCGCCTGATGCATCTTTTCGTAGGCCTGGTGCATGAGCTGCATTTGCTTCGCCTGGTCGTTCGGCGCCTCCTGGCGCATGATCATGCGGAAGCTGCAGAGGTCGTACTTCAGATAGTCGATGCCCCATTTGGCATAGCTTGCGGCGTCCTGTTCCTCATGTCCGTAGCTGGCCGGATATCCGGCGCAGGTTTTGGGGCCGGGGCCGGAATAGATGCCGAGCTTCAGCCCCTTCGAGTGAACGTAGTCGGCCAGGGCCTTCATGTCGGGGAATTTCTCGTTGGTCGTGATGAAGCCGTTCGCGTCGCGCGGACCTTCCCACGTGTCGTCGATGTTGATGTAGATGTAGCCGGCATCGCGCATGCCGCTGGACACCAGGGCGTCGGCGGCGGCACGAACGTCGGCGTCATTTACATTGCGCGCAAAATGGTTCCAGCTGTTCCAGCCCATCGGCGGCGTAGCGGCGAGGGTGGGATCCTGGGCAAGAAGATCTCCGGTGCAAACGACGAGAGCGAGGGCAATGAATACGGTTACAAAGGAGCGGCGAGTCGACACGAGGCGGTTTTCCTTTCACAGCAGATTCACCCAGGGAGTGCGGAACGCTGGACAGTGTACTGCAAGTCAACGTTGTCGTGCGCCCCTGAGGCCCCGAACGATAGCCGGCGCCGAATATCCGGGATAGAAGAAGCCCTGAGGCCGGGGGTGTGGGATTAAGGGAGCGCCCGGGACGGGATCGCATTCAGCAGGATTCGGGTGCCGGCGGCAAAGACGACCGCCCCGATCGCTCCGAGGAGAACCGAATGGCGATGGAAACCGAGCGACAGGAAGCTTTTGCCGGCGCCGATGTAGCCGAAGCCCCAGACCAGGATGGCCGCCTGCCTCGCCCGGGTGAGGACTGAGGGCGCTCGCCAGGCGAGGGCGTCCACGAGCGGGTTGTTGAGGAGTTGTTCCGGCAAAGCCGCCGATTCGACATCGGCGACGGCATTGGCTGAAAGACTTACAGGGAAATTCACGACGACTCACGCAACGAGCAGAGCCGCGCGGCGAAAGCGATCGAGGTTTTCTTCGACGCCGGTCTCGAGTTCGGTCTTTGGGATGGCGGGAAATTCGTGCACGAGAGCGGCGAGCATTTGCTCGCGGGTGCGGGTTCCGTCGGCGAGCAGCAGCAGTTTCCGCACGACCGGCTCGTCCAGTTGCACGGTGCCGTGCCACAGATTGGCGGTGTAGGGGTGCAGAGTCAGCTCGTGGCGGCAAATCGCGGCGACCTGAGGCCGCTCTGACACACGGTTGGCAACGTCCGGTTGCCAGGAGTGCAGCTCGACGATGCGGGCGATGGCCATCTGCAGCAGAAGACGTGCGGCATCGGCATTCGATGGCAGGCCGGCCTCGCTCATGACGGCGTGGGCTTCATCAAATCTGAGAGTCCGCGGCCAGATGGCGATGAGCCGCTCCATCACGGCAATCGCCGGCGCCTGGTCGAGCGCCAGACGATAGCCGCTCTGGATACCATAGAAGCGCTGCCCGGGCCGCTCGCCGTCGGCAGAGACGGCCGGCGATGCGATGCGCAGGGTGCGCAGTGCCTGCGGGTCGAGCTCGGGTCGAATCGCCTGCCCGGCCGGGGTGAGCAGGCTCTCGCGGTAAGGGCACATGCGGCTGAAGTCGAGGATTTCTTCCTGGCGGACCGGATCGTCGCCGGCGATGCTGCGGACCCGGGCCACGAGGTCGGGGCGAAAGCAGGGATCGCTGAGCACCGGCAGTTCGGCATCGCCCAGATGTTCGAGGCCATGGCTGGCTGCGTGGCCGACGAAAGCGGAGAACCAGACCGGGTTATAGGTCGGGGCCAGTTCGTCGTGGCGAGTGGTATTTTTGGCGCGGCGGCGCATCTTCAACAGCTGCTCATCGAAGAGCCGCCTCCAGGGGTCGTCTTCCGCGCGCGCATGCAGGAGCGCCTCGAGCAGATTCAGCCCTTCCGCGATCTGATCCTCCGTCAGCTCACCGGGACCGGCGGCGCGGCTAATCAGGTCGCGGAAGATGTTGCGGAGGTAGCTGCCCGGCCAGGCGTTGTAGCTGACAAATGCAACACCGGCCGGCGCCAGGTGCCGCGAGCACAGCGCCAGCAGGGTGTCCCGCACCGGTTCCGGCACCCAGGCGTAGAGTCCATGCGCAAGGATGTAGTCGTACTGGCCCAGAGCGCCGCGATCCTGCTCCGGCCCCACGTCCATCAGGTCGGCCTGAAAGAGCCGTATATTGCGCAGCCCCAGGGCGCGGGCGCGCTGCTGGCCCCGGCGGATCGGGACGCCAGCCAGATCGAAGCCGGTGAACTCCGCGCGTGGAAAGGCGTGCGCCATGGGAAGGATGTTAGCGCCTTCACCACAGGCAATCTCGAGGACGCGACAGCTCTCTACCGGGGCAGGCGAGAGCCCATGCAGCGCGGCCATGACGGCGAGCTGGTCGGGGTGGGTATTGATGAAGGAAAAACCAGGGTAGTCGAACTCGTCGTATGCGTTCGGTTTTGGCGCGTTCGTTTCTGTCACCGAACCTCCTGAGGCCCGGTGACAAGTCTAATGCGCGCCCACGGGAGGCTTAGCGCCGGGCCGTGCTTTTTTGAAGAACCAGACCAGCGCGACGCACAGGAAGCAGATCAGGCTCATCCATCGGAAGACATCCACGAAAGCCCACAGCAGCGACTGCTGCCCGAGCTGTCGGTAGAGCACCCCTTCCGCAGCCGCGCGCGCATTCGGGGCCGCGGTGTGGTGGGTCAGGTAGCCGGTGAGGGCGCTGAGCCGCTGCTCGAACCAGTACTGGGTCTGGGAAACGCTGCCCGCGATCTGGGTCTGATGCGCGGCGCTGCGCCGGACGAGGAGGGTCTGGGCAATGGAGATGCCGATGGAGCCGCCGATGTTCCGCACGAGGTTGAAGATGCCGCTGGCGTTGCCGATCTGGTCGTTGCGCAGGGTGCTGTAGGCCTGGGTGGTGATCGGGACGAAGACGAAGCTCAGCGCGAAGCCGGTAGCGACGATGGGCACGAGCAGGGTCCACGGGCTGAGGCCAAGGTTCAAATTGCCCAGCACCAGGCTCATGATGCCGAATCCCACGAAGCCGAAGGTGAGCAGATACCTGGGATCGACTTTGTTACCGAGATAGCCAATGACCGGCATGCCGATGATGGAACCGATCCCGCGGGGACCCACCACCAGGCCTGCTGCAAACGCGGTGTAGCCGAGCAGCTCCTGATAGAAGAGCGGCAGCACGGTGATCATGGAGTAGATGCAGAGGCCGAACATCAGCATCAGGATGCAGCCCAGGCCAAAGTTCCAGTCCTTCAGCGTCTTCAGATTCACCAGCGGCGTCTTGCTCCTCCACGAGTGGACGATGAACCACGTCAGCGCGACCACCAGAATCAGTACCGCCCACTTGATCCAGTCTGCGGAGAACCAGTCGTCTTCCTGGCCCTTGTCGAGCACGACCTGCAGGCAGCCGGTCCAGACGGCGAGCAGCCCGAAACCGAGGTTGTCGAACTTCGGCGCCTTCGCTTTCGTGATGTATTCAGGATCGTGAACGTACCGGCTGATCATGTAGACGGCGAACGCGCCCACGGGAATATTGATGTAGAAGGCGTAGCGCCAGCTATAGGTGTCCGTGAGCCAGCCGCCGAGCGTGGGGCCCAGGACCGGCGCCACCACCACGCCGAAGGCGAACAGCGCCATGGCGGCTCCGCGCTTCTCCGGAGGAAAGCTCTCCAGCAGGATGGACTGCGACAGCGGCTGCAGCGCGCCGCCCCCCGCTCCCTGGATGACGCGCGCGATCAGGATGAATCCCAGGGTGGGGGCCGCGCCACAGAAAAACGATGCGACGGTGAAGATGATGACGCAGGTGATGAGAAAGCGCTTGCGGCCGAACTTCAGCGAGAACCAGTTGCTGGCAGGGAGGATGACCGCGTTGGCCACCAGGTAGCTGGTCAGGACCCAGGTGGCTTCGTCGTTCGAGGCGGAGAGCGAGCCGGCGATATAGGGCAGCGCGACCGACGCGATCGCGGTGTCCAGGACCTCCATGAAGGTCGCCAGCATCACGCTGATCGCGATCAGCCACGGATTAACCCCAAAATTCTGCGGCTGCTGACCGCTTCCGTCCGCCATGCCTCTGCCTGATTGTTTTCGCTGCGTAGGTGAAGACTAACCGGGGAATGCCTTCTACGATGCTGGTGATGGTGCCGTTGCTGCTGGTCCCATCGCTGCTGCTAGTTCATGGATACCTGATCCGGCGGCCTTGAATCACCGGAAACCGACAAATTTCTTCCTCGCATCACCCAGGGGACCCGACGTCGAATCCGCAGCTGGGGTCCCTTGCCGCCAGTTCGCCGAACCCGTATCGTGACCGCGGCCGTTGCAATGGAAAAGACACCACGGGCCGGGTCGCCAGCCGCTAAATTCAAATTCACCTGTTAGATACGCCGAGGGTCCGGCAGGATGCAGCGTCTGGCCCGGAAATTCTACGACGAAGGCGCACGGGCGCCGTTAACCCTTACCTTTTCAATTGGTTCCGTTTCTGAATCGCCGCCTCCAGATTCTGCATCAGATAGATTGACAATAACTCACTCAAGTGCGATGCTGGCCAGGCAGGGCACTCATTCAGGAGCGGCAACAACCATGGCAAAGATTATCGGTATTGACCTCGGCACGACCAACTCCGTCGTCGCCGTTATGGAGGGCGGTGAGCCCAAAGTGATCGCCAACGAAGAAGGCGGCCGTACGACCCCCTCCGTCGTTGCATTCACCAAGTCGGGCGAACGCTTGGTGGGCCAGGTCGCCAAGCGGCAGGCCATCACCAACCCCGCGAACACTGTTTATTCGATCAAGCGGTTCATGGGGCGCCGCTTCAACGAAGTGAACGACGAAATGAAGATGGTGCCCTATAAGGTGGTCCAGCAGGGCGACCACGTGGCCATCGAGGCGCAGGGCAAGCTCTACACGCCGCCCGAAATCTCGGCGCTCATCCTGCAGAAGCTGAAGAAGGCTGCGGAAGACCACCTTGGTACCACAGTGACCGAAGCGGTGATCACGGTGCCGGCCTACTTTAACGACGCGCAGCGCCAGGCCACCAAGGACGCCGGAAAAATCGCCGGGCTCGACGTCAAGCGCATCGTCAACGAGCCGACCGCGGCGGCGCTCGCCTACGGGCTCGACAAGAAGAAGGACGAGACGATCGCCGTGTACGACTTCGGCGGTGGCACCTTTGATATTTCGATCCTCGAAGTGGGCGAAGGCGTCATCGAGGTGAAGTCGACCAACGGCGACACGCACCTGGGCGGCGACAACATCGACCAGCGCATCGTGGACTGGCTCATCGATGAGTTCAAGAAGGAAGAAGGCCTCGACCTGCGCGCCAAGGGTAACGAGATGGCGCTGCAGCGGTTGCGTGACTCGGCGGAGCGCGCCAAGATCGAGCTTTCGACGGCGCTCGAGACCGAGATCAACCTGCCGTTTATCACGGCGGATGCGTCGGGTCCGAAGCACCTGGTGAAGAAACTGACGCGGGCGAAGCTGGAACAGCTGGTCGAGGACATCATCCAGCGGTCGGTCGAGCCTTCGAAGAAGGCGCTCGCCGACGCCGGCATCGACGCCAGCAAGATCGACGAGGTGGTGCTCGTCGGCGGGCAGACCCGCATGCCGCGGATCCAGCAGCTGGTGAAGGACCTGTTCGGCAAAGAAGGCCACAAGGGCGTCAATCCGGACGAAGTCGTCGCGATCGGTGCGGCGGTGCAGGCCGGCGTGCTCGCGGGCGAAGTGAAGGACCTGCTGCTGCTCGACGTGACGCCGCTGACGCTGGCGATCGAAACGCTGGGTGGAGTCGCTACGACGATGATTCCGCGCAACACCACGATCCCAACGAAGAAGACGGAGACCTTCTCGACGGCGGCCGATTCGCAGACCGAAGTCGAAGTCCACGTCCTGCAGGGCGAACGGCCGATGGCGGCGCAGAACCGCACGCTGGGCAAGTTCAAGCTGAGCGGCATTCCACCGGCGCCGCGCGGGATTCCGCAGATCGAGGTCACCTTCGACATCGACGCAAACGGCATCCTGAACGTCACGGCGAAAGACACCGCGACGGGCAAGGACCAGAAGATCACAGATCACCTCGTCTTCGGGTCTGAGCAAGGAAGAGGTGGAGCGCATGGCGAAGGAAGCCGAGGCGCATTCGGCGGAGGACAAGCAGAAGCGCGACGAGATCGAGGCGCGCAATCAGCTCGATGGGCTGGTCTACAACATCGAGAAGATGCTGAAGGAGAACGGCGACAAGGTCTCCGGCTCCGACAAATCCGACGTCGAAACGGCACTGGCGGAAGCGAAGAAGACGCTCGAAGGCACGCCGAGCCCGGCCGAGATGAACGCGGCGCGGGAGAAGCTGACCCAGGCATCGCACAAGCTGGCCGAGGCGATGTACAAGGCCAACGCGGCGGGTGCGGGCGTTCCTCCGACGGACGGAAACGCGGCTGCGGCCGGCACCGCCGACGAGGGGAAGAAGGACGAGGGCGTCATCGACGCCGAGTACGTGGACGTGGAGGACAAGAAATAACGCGGGCCTGCAAGGCGTGAGCGAAGCGGGAGCCTTGTGCCGTCATCCTGAGGAGCAGAGCGACGAAGAATCCTGAACAGGCATCGGTAAGGTGCCGATAATAACCGGGGCGTTCTCCTTGAGGAACGCCCCGTGCTTACTAGACGTAAAGGAGTTCAGCAGTTGAAAGGAAGTATCCCCATGACGAACACGACGAATACAGTTTGGAAATGCGAACAGCACCGCGCGGGCCAGATCACCAACCAGGTCGTGTTCGACGATGAGAAGCAGGCGCAGCATTTCGTCCGCGAGATGCGGCAGATGGAGCCGGACATCTTCTGGCGCATCGAACCGGTCGACGCCCAGATGGTTTGGAACTGACGCTTCAGCGTCATCCTGAGGTCGCGAGCGCAGCGAAGGGACCGAAGGATCCGATTCGAACCTGTCCGGAGGAACCGGCCTTGCAACACGAGACAAAAGTAATGCTCGCCCCGCATTTTCGGCGCAGTCTCCGAGGCCCGCAAATCACAATGAAGGTATGGATGGAGCCTGGATCTATATCCTCTGGGGCAGAACCGGAACGCTCTACACCGGAGCGAGCTGCGATCTCGAACGCCGGCTTCGTGAACACCGCAAACCATCGGCGACCGGCTTCGCGGCGAAGTATGATTGCCGTAGATTGGTCTACCAGGAACGGTTGCAATCGATGACTGCGGCGTTGAACCGAGAGAAGACGATCAAGGGCTGGACGCGCCACAAAAAGCTCGCGCTCATCCGGACCATGAATCCGCAATTCCTGGAACTTGGCGCAGCCACGGCCTGAATCGAAACAATAAAGACAAAATGCCACCAACCCAGCACAAAGACTATTACGCGATGCTCGGCGTGAAGAAGGCCGCCACCAGCGACGACATTCGCAAGGCCTTCCGCAAACTTGCGCGCAAGTATCACCCCGACGTCAATCCCGGCGACAAGAAGGCCGAAGAGAAGTTCAAGGAAATCTCCGAAGCCAACGACATCCTGTCCGACGAGAAGAAGCGGAAGATTTACGACCAGTTCGGCTTTTATTCCGACCAGATCGATCCGGCGACGGCTGAGGCGGCGGCGCGCGGCGGCTACGGCCCGGGCGGCGGCGCGCGCGGTGGAACCCAGCAGGGCGTCCCCTTCGACTTTGGCGGATTCGATTTTTCAGAAGAAGCGGCGCCCGGCGCATCCGGCGGTCAGAGCTGGGGCAACTTCCGCGACATCTTCTCCGGCATGTTCTCGCGCGAGCAGCGCGCCGGCGCGCAGGGGCCGCAACCCGGCACCGACCTCGAGTACACCGTCAACGTGGATTTCTGGACGGCAATCCGGGGCGGCGTGGCGCGGCTCGAAATTCAGCGCCAGGAAGTCTGCGCGACCTGCCACGGGCGCGGCTCGATGGGCGGCACGCAGAGCTGTCCCGAATGCCACGGCACCGGCCAGGTGACGCAGATGGGCGGCCGCATGAAGTTCAACATCCAGTGCCCGCGCTGCGGCGGCAGCGGCAAGGTGCAGAACGCCTGCCCCAGCTGCCACGGCGAAGGCATGCTCTACCGCACCGAGCCGCTGGAGTTCCGCATCAAGCCGGGCACGCGTGATGGTCAGCGCATCCGACTCGCCGGCAAAGGCAACGCCGGCGCCCACGGTGGCGCGGCGGGCGACCTGTACCTGATCATTCGCACGGGCTCGCATCCGGTTTTCACGCGCACCGGCGACGACATCTACCTCACGCTTCCGGTCACGGTGGCGGAAGCGGCGTTGGGGGGACGCATTGAAGTGCCGACGATCGACGGGCGCGCGCAGCTACGCGTACCGCCCGGCACGCAGAGCGGGCAGAAGCTGCGCATGCGCGAACGCGGCGTGGCCTCGGCCACGAAAGAGGGCACGCGCGGCGATCAGATCGTGACGGTGGAAGTTTCGGTTCCGCAGCTGCGCGATGAGCGGTCGCGCGAGATCCTGAAGGAATTTGCGAAGCTGAATCCAGAAGACCCGCGCGAGGCGATCTGGGCGAAGGTTTAGTCACCGTGACCGTTACAAAATATCACAGAAAGGACGCAGCCTGATGCGGCTCTTCCGCGGACCCTGGCCCACGCCGATCGCCAACCCGCCCACCGATCCCGACACGCGCCGCGCCACGGATTTGCTCAACGCGGCCATGGCGTACGCGCGGCTCATCCTGCGCCGCTACGGGCAGCTGGCGCCGTTCGCCTTCGCCATCGACCGCGAGGGCCAGCTCGCGCGCGAGACCATCGAGATCCCGCGCCTGCCGCGCGACCCCGAGCGCCTGTTCAGGCTTCTTACCGACCACGTCGCCGAACGCATCCGCCGCGGCCGGCTCCAGGGGGTCGCGGTGTGCGCCAACGTCAGCCTCAGCACGCCCTCGCGGGAGGGCTATACCGATGCCGTGATCCTCACCATCGAGCAGGAATCCGGCCACGCTCTCCAGGCGACCGTCCCCTACAAAATATTTGGCGGCCAGTTTCATAATCTTTTCCCTCGCCGCATTGTGCTGGGACAACTGGTGACCGAGGACGCCGTCCCACACTTCTTTCAGCATGCGCACTGACGGCGCACGATTCAGGTCGCGGTTCCGCAATTCGCAGTTCATAATGTGAGTCGAATATGCCCACGAAACGCAAATCCAAAGGCGCTTACATGATCTCGGCGGTCGCGGAGATGTACGACATCCATCCGCAGACCCTGCGCCTCTACGAACGGGAAGGCCTGCTGAAGCCCTCGCGCACCGAGGGCAACACGCGTCTCTACACGGACGAGGATCTGGAGCGGCTGGAGTTCATCCTCAACCTGGCGCGCGACCTCGGCGTGAACATCGCCGGCATCGCCATCATCCTGCAGATGCGCGAGCGCATGGAGGCGATGAACCTGCAGATGCAGGACTTCGTGAACTACGTGCGCACCGAGATGCTTTCGCGCATGCAGCACGCCGCCGAACCGAGCGCCGCGATGGTACCGCTGCGCCGGCCTGTCGTGGTGGCGGCGGATAAACCGAGCAGCAACCGCAAATAGAAAAGCGCGCCGCGAAGGCACGCTTTTCTTCTTTTCGCTACCAGCTGCCAGCTGGTTTAGTGCGGCTTGCGGTACTCGATCTCGTCGTCCCGCAGGTAGTATTCGGCCGAGCAGGCATCGCCGCCGCAGATCATCGATTCCAGACCGACGAACTGCGCCCGGGTGATCAGCCCCAGCACCCCGCATTTCGGGCACGCCAGCACGGCGACGAAAGGATTCCGCGCGTCGCCCATCGGCGCCGCATTCTCCAGCACAAAGAGCGTCCCTGGTTCCATCTGCTCCGGTATCCACTCGTCCAGCATCTGAAGATCTTCCTGCATATAACCTCCTGGTGTTGTGCTGTGTGCTGTTGCATCCGGCTGGCTTGCCGTCGCCGGATCGGGTTGCAGTCCTTATCGTGTGCTGGCTTTGGCGCGTCCTCCTCTCGCGAGAGAGACAAAACTTCGTCCTCGAACAGGAATTCCCTGCTCCTTTAAACCCTGGCTTTCGGGAAAAATCGCTGCGCTCGAAGGAGCGCTCCGGACTCGCGCCGCTTCTGCCGCTGGATCAGCGGCGGCCTTGCTCGCGCTCGAATCTCGCTCGGGCATCACAGGCGGCATCTCGATGGGTCGCCTCGATCCGGTACGATGCAGCACGCCGCATCCAGGCAGCCCGTCAATTGACGTCATTCTCAGTGCCGCACGCAGAAGTGTCAATGCCAACTTTCGGGCCAGGTTGCCTCCCCAGGTTCGTCACGTGTTGGCCCACGCTGGTCACGCATCCAGGAAGCACCATCGTGTAACGTGGCGTTCATCCGGCACGATTGACGCGGCCCTGCTCTCACCGGCCGAGCTTTTCCGTCCCCGCGCCCACCGGCCCTCGGATCGCGACTTTCACCGCGTCCGCCACGCGCTCGATCTCGGGCGGCGTGAGGTAAGGGTGCATGGGAAGGCTCAGCACGCGATCGGCGACCCGCTCGCTTACAGGAAAACTCCCGCGACCCCAGCCCCTCGCGCGCGCCAGTTCCGCGTACACCGGCTGCAGATGCAGCGGCGTTGGATAATGCACCGCCGTGGGAATCCCAGCGCCCTGCAGCGACGACTCGACGGACGCGCGATCGTCGACCTCGATGGTGTATTGCGCCCACGCGCTGGTCCGCTCCGGAAGGACTCGCGGCGTCGGCACCGTATTCTTCAGCAGCGCGGTATAGCGGTCGGCAATCTCGGCGCGCGCGGTCAGCTCTTCGTCGAATACCTCGAGCTTGGCCAGGAGCACTGCGGCCTGCAGCGTGTCGAGCCGCCCGTTGATCCCGATGCGCGTGTGGCGGTAACGGCCCGACTGTCCGTGGTTGCGCAGCTCCAGCATCGCCCCGGCGAGGGCATCGTCGTTGGTGAAGCACGCGCCGCCGTCGCCATAGCATCCCAGCGGCTTGGACGGGAAAAAGCTTGTGCACCCGATGGTGCTGAGGTTGCCGGAGTGCGCGCCGCGATAGAGCGCCCCAAAACTCTGCGCCGCGTCTTCGATCACAGCGAGGCCATGCCGCGCGGCGATCTCGTTGATCGCCTCCATCTCCGCCGCTTGCCCGTAGAGGCTCACCGGCAGGATGGCCTTCGTCCGCGGCGTGATCGCTGCTTCGATTTTGTCCGGATCGATGTTGTAGCCGGTGGCCTCAATGTCGACAAACACCGGCTGCGCGCCGGCCAGAGTGATCACTTCTCCGGTCGCAAAGAACGTGAACGGCGACGTGATAACCTCGTCGGCCGAACTTCCCCCGCCGGCGCTGCCCACTCCGACCGCCATGAGAGCCACCAGCAACGCATCGGTGCCGCTGGCGCAGCTGATGCAGTGCTTTGCACCCACGCGCGCCGCGAGGCGCTCTTCGAGCTCGGCGACTTCGGGTCCGAGGATGAACCGCTGATGTTCGAGCACTTTTGCCACGCGGGCATCCACGCGGTCGCGGATGTGGCGGTACTGGGCCTTCAGATCGACAAATTCCATCACCGTCTATTGTCTCGCAGGGGGAGCAGCCGCCGTCGCACCGGGCATCAGCTTCTCGATCTGCTGTTGCACCTCATTCCGAAACACCAGCGGCTGCGCAATCTTGTGGAATTGCTCCGAGGTTCCACCGGTGCCGATCATGGTGATCGATCCGTAGCCCAGCACGCGCCCCATGCCCGGCTCGCTGACTTCGATGGTCTCCACCTTGTTCAGCAGCATTTCGATGGTGCGCCGGCTGGCCAGCCCGGTTTTGACCACCACGCGCCGCGTGGTCACGGCCATTTCCGTCGCATTGCGGCGCAGGCTCCCCGCAAACAGCACGATCAGCCCGCAGAGCAGCAGCGCCGCCGCGCCGTATCCCGCCACGTGCCGGCTCGAGGTCTCCATCTGCGGATGCGCGTAGTCGTACCACAGCACGTACCCACCCAGCGCCCACAGGATGACCGCGCCAACGAGGTGCCCCAGCATCACGATCCAGTGCAGCCGCGTCTGGTAGACCACCTTTTCCCCTGGAACCAGCGTTTTGCTGATGTAACTCATGCGCCTCCCCCCCGTTCTCAACCCCTACACTCTAACCCCTGCCCGGTAAACTCCCGTCATTGGAACGACGGCGGCGCGCCGAACGGCCATCCTCCAACGTCCAATCTCTGAGGCCATCCTGACAGCCATCCACGATAATAGAAACCGCATGCGCGTCCAACTCCTCGCTTTCGGCATCCTTCGCGATCATCTCGGCTCCTCCGCGGGCCCCCTCGAACTGCCGGCCGGATCGACGGTGCGCGACCTGCTCGACCGCTGCCGCTCCCTCGCGCCCCGGGATGGCGCCCCGTGGTCCTCCATCGCCGTAGCCGTGAATCAGGAATACGTGCCGGCGACCCACCCGCTCGCGGATGGGGACGAAGTCGCCCTTTTGCCGCCGGTGAGTGGCGGATCTGCGAAGAGGAGTCCCGCCCCCGCCGGTATTCCGGTCCTTGGCGTTGCGCGCAAGAGAATCAGGCTCACGGACGACCCCATCGATGCCGGGGCCATTGCCAACTCCCTGAAGGCGGGAGAAGACGGCTCAGTCGTCCTGTTTGACGGCATCGTCCGGAATAACACGCGTGGCCGCCGCACGCTGTACCTTTTTTACGAGGCCTATGCGGACATGGCCATCGCGCAGATGAAGCTCCTTGCCGCGCAGGCCTTCGCCGACTTCCCGGTTCGCGATCTCGCCATCGTCCACCGGATCGGCCGTCTGGAGATCGGCGAAACCTCGGTCGCCATCGCCGTCGCCTCCGCGCACCGAGCGGCCGCTTTCGATGCCTGCCGCTGGCTCATCGATACGCTGAAGAAAACCGTGCCCATCTGGAAACAGGAGTTTTTCGAGGACGGAGCCGTCTGGGCCCAGGGCGACCCTTTTCCAGCGGAACTCACGCCCCAGGCGGCGAAGGCTCGCAAAACTCCCGCGCGCCCGGCCCGCTCCGTCCGATCCGCTGCCCCCAAAACGACAGCCTCCGGAACCGCCAGGCGCCCCAGGCGGGAGCGTGCTCGTTGATGCGTCTGGGGTCCGGTTCCGCGGTCTGCACGGCTCTTCTGACGTTCGCACTCGCTCCGCTTTCCGCGATTCCGCAAGCGCAGCAGGATATCCCGCGTTTCAAAGTCAACGTCCATCTCGTGAACGTCTTCGTCAACGTGACGAACGCGAACGGCGGCCCGGTTGGCGGCCTCCAGCAGAACGATTTCAACCTGACCGAAGACGGCGTCCCGCAGAAAATCTCTTACTTCGAGCGCGAGACCGACATGCCGCTCTCCCTGGTGCTCGCCATCGACACGAGCGGCTCGGTTCGCAAGGATACCGACATCGAGCTCCATGCCGCGCGCGATTTCATGCGCGCCCTCATGCGGCCCGTCGACCGCCTCGACCTCATCGACTTCAACTCCTCGGCGCGCGAGGTTGTTCCCTTTACTTCGAACCTGCATCGCCTGGAGTGGGGCCTCAACAATCTCGACTACGGTCCCGCCACCGCGCTGTACGACACGATCTATCTCTCGGCACAGATGCTCGGCCGCCGCTCCGGCCGCAAGGCGCTCATCGTCATCTCCGACGGCGGCAACACCGTCAAAGGCGTCGGCTTTCAGGAGGCGCTCGACCAGGCCATTCGCGGCGAGGTGATGGTCTATTCGCTGATCGATCTGCCGATACTCAACGATGCCGGCCGCGACACCGGGGGCGAGCACGCCCTCATCACTCTCTCCCAGGAGACCGGCGGCAAGTACTACTATGCCGAGTTCGGCAACATCTCGGCCGCCTTCCGGAAGATCTCCGAGGACCTGCGGACCCAGTACCTGATCGGCTATTACCCGGTGCAGCGCCGTACGGAATCGGACTTCCGCCGCATCCAGGTTTCCCTTAAGTCTAATCCTTCGTATACGTTGCGATATCGACCCGGCTACTACGCCAACCCCTCCACGCCGTTGGATCAGTAACTCCGGATCGGTAATTGTCGCTGTGACGCATGCCTCGCGACCAGGGCGGCCCCTGGTTGCTATGATCGAAAAGCTGTCCTCATGTTGTCCGACTCCGAAATTCGCGAGCGTCTGGGCCCGCTCACCGAACCCTCTCCATCCCCAGACCAATCACCCCGTCGTCGCGCTGGCGGCAAGATCGCGGCGGTGGCGATCCTCGTCCTTCTCCTGTGGGGCGGCGGCATTGCTCTGATTGCGCACCTGGAGCGAATCTCGCCCCGCATCCCCGAGCCGGCCTCCGGCCACATCTATCGGTTCTCCGATACGCGCCACACCGTTTACTTCTCCCAAATGGCGCAATACGCCGCGTGGGCTGGAATCGGACTGCCCCTCGTGACTACGCTGGGAATAGCTTTTCTGTGGTTTTGGCGTAAAACTGCTGCCCCCGCGGAAGGCTAGAGTCAGGCCACCGGCTTATCGGGTGATGATCACTTCGTAGAGATTGTCCTTCGCCAGGAAGAACTTGTAGCCCGACCATCCGGTGAAGAGCTTTTCGATCTGGCGATTCGTGTACACCCGTTGCACCGGATACGGTTCGGACTCCTGCATCTCGATGTCCGAGGCCCCGGTCAGGTGATAGCGGCAATACGCGGTGAACGGGCCGGTCGGCTTGGAGTGGAAGATCGCCAGCACCTTGCCATCCCGCAGCGTCGCATCCTTCAACCGCGACACCAGCGGCTCGATGAGCCCCGCGGGGACGTAATCCAGCGTCGCCCACAGCAGCACCACGTCGAACTGGCGCCCGTGAAAGTTCAGATTCTGTTCGAAGAAGCCATCTACATCGAAGCGGGGCGGTTCCCCCTGCTCGGCCGGGGGGAGCTTCCACTCCTCGCGCAGGGATTCGTGGACCACGTCCGCCATGTAGACGCTCTGTCCCATCTCGGTGAGGAAATTGATGTTCTGCGGGGATGTGGGCCCGATATCCAGCACGCGCAGCCCATTCTGCGTCTGCAGATGCTTCAGCAGCGCCTGCCACCCGCTCGAGTGGCGCGGAATACGGGGGCCCGTGAGCAATGTCGGTCCTCGCCGCTCGTCGTCCTTTTTCCTGCGAAACAGATCCGCTATTCCCGGCACAGCTTCCTCGTTTCTGGATTGTAACGGGTCGGCTCCGGCGCACCGCAACCGCGAAGGCGCTTCGTACCCTATCGCGACACAGCGCGACGAGGGATTTCGACGGGCGCGCCGCAGGGACGCGAACGAAATTCGTGAGCTAATCGGGGTTCGCCGGCTTGCGGCCGAAGCTCAGCCGGTACTCGGTCACGATCCGCTGCATGGCGCCGCCCAGCGCCGCGAGGGGATCGGCTCCTGCCCGCAATTTCGACTCTGCTGCCACAGCGCGGCTCACGCCGGCCCCCGTCGTGATGTAGAAGGTCACATCGCCCAGGGAGGGCAGAGGGCTGGTTTCGGTTTGCTGGAAGTAATACCGCAGGCTCGTCGCTACGGCCACCGCGTGGAGCGCCGCCTCCCGGATTGCCGGCACCTTCTCACTTCCCCCGATGTATCCGCCGCCGCTGCTGAGATAGAGGCTGGCTGCTCCATCCGCCGCGGCCACCACCGTGACCGTTCCCTTGTCCACGTGCCAGTCCATCACGGTCACATGGACTGCATCGCGCGCAAGGTTCGGCAGCTGGATCTCCAGCGCCTGCCGCCGCATCTGCGAGTAGATCGCAGGGTCCGCCTTGCGCGTCCGCTGCGCTCCGGCACCCGGCAGACGCGTCTTGTCGGCTGGACTATTTCTGTCCATATCTCGCCACTCTAGTCAGATCGAGGCCCATCCCGCTGTGTTGCATGGCACACTCGACGGCGGTATCCGCCAATATCTCATCCGTACCCAGTTATACCGTTTTAAGCAACAGATAATAAGTCCGCAGTCAACATAAGAATAATTTCAGCGGTCGCCGCGCAGGATTGCCCGCACTGCGGGACCACGGGCACACTCCGGTAACGTTCGGCCAGGCGAATTGTCGTGCGCTTGTGATTGCAATCACAGCGTGTCCACTCCCGGTCCGTTCACGATGGCGGGGCTGGAACAAAGTCCGTCGGCCGATCCCGTTCTCTGCGCTCCCATCCGCCGCCGATTGCGCATGCGTTGCTGAAAAGTTGTCGGTTGTTTTCTGCCGATGCGCGTGCCATGGGGGTCTTGC
The DNA here is from genome assembly GCA_963796895.1 of uncultured Acidobacteriaceae bacterium. GTDB lineage: Bacteria > Acidobacteriota > Terriglobia > Terriglobales > Acidobacteriaceae > Palsa-343. The sequence continues at coordinate 1,372,127 of CAWCNN010000003.1, read as the reverse complement.
CGAGGAGGCGAGGCCTCCCTGCTCCTTCGGCGACTTGTTCCGGCTTCCGCAAAGCACCGCGCCCAGCTCAGGCCACGATGCACCGGTTAGACTGACCTCCCAGGTCTGCTGAGCGATGCGCATCGCGATCCTCTCCGACATTCACGGCAATCGAACCGCGCTGGATGCCGTTATCGCCGATCTGCGGATCACGGCGCCCGATCTGGTTTACCACGGCGGCGATCTGGCCGACAGCGGATCGAGCCCGGTCGAAGTCGTCGACCACGTACGCGCCATCGGCTGGGCCGGTGTCCTGGGCAACACCGACGAGATGCTCGTTCGCCCTGCAGCGCTGGAGGCGTTTGCCGCTCAGTCCAGGGCTCCGGCCACGCTGTGGGACGCGATCCGAGAGATCGCCGCTGCCACTCGCGCGTCTCTTGGCGAGGATCGCCTCGCGTGGCTCGGCACACTTCCCTTCACGCTCACGCAGCCCGGTCTCGCCCTGGTGCATGCGCGGCCCGGCGATTGCTGGCGGGCTCCGGCGGCCGATGCTGCCGGCTCCGCACTGGAATCAACCTACGGACCCCTCGGAGAACCGATCGCCGTGTACGGACACACGCACCTGCCCGCCATCCGTCGTCTGCCCGGAACGCCGCGGCTGCTCATCAACACCGGCAGCGTCGGCCTGCCGTACGACGGCGATCCGCGGGCGAGCTACCTGCTTCTCGATGAGGGAGTGCCGACGGTTCGGCGTGTCGAGTACGATCTCGATCGCGAGCTGCAGCTTCTCGCCGCATCGGGTCTGCCCGGCGCGGCCTGGACCGCAGCGATGCTGCACGCCGCTGCACCCACGATGCCCTGAGGCCGGCGGCGACGCGGGCGCCCGCAGGTTTTGTTTCGGCGGCGTGCCCACCCGGCGCGTTACTATAGCGAACATCCCTTTTCATCGGAGAGCACGCCTCATGTTCAGGCAGTTCGCTGTGCTGCTGTTGGTTGTTGCTGCTGCTGTTCTTTCCCCTGCGTCCCCAGCCCAGACCATGGATCCCGACTTCACCGCGAAGGTGAAGGAGTGGACTACGAAGCCGGAGTTCATCAGTCCGCTGGTCGACCATCTGCCTGCGAGCACGGGCGTCCCTTCGCCCAAAGACGTGCTGGGGCACTGGATTGGCGCGCCGAAACAGCTCACCTACTACGCCGATGTTCTGCGTTATTACGACGCGCTGGCTGCGCATTCGCCGCGCGTGAAGGTCATACGGACCGGCAAGACAGAGGAAGGGCGCGACACCGTAATCGTGTTTGTGGGCTCCGAAGATTCGATTGCGCATCTGGATGAGGAGCGCGCGAATCTGGCGAAGCTCGCCGATCCGCGCGGACTGAGCGATGCAGACGCCCAGGCGACCCTGGAGAAGACCAAGCCGATTTACACGCTCTCAGGTGGCCTTCACAGTGCGGAGCTGGGGCCGCCGGAGATGCTGATGGAACTGGCCTACCGGCTGGTGACGGAGAATTCGCCGCTGATCGAGAAGATCCGGCAGAACGTGATTGTCGCGATCCTGCCGGTAGCCGATCCGGATGGGCGCGACCGGTCGATCGACTGGTACTACGCGCACAACGTGGATGTGACGGACTACGAGAAGATGTCGCGGGTGCCGTACTGGGGCAAGTACATCGAGCACGATAACAATCGCGACATCAATTACTCGGCGATGGCCAACCAGAATTTTCTGAAGTGGTATCTGGAGTGGCATCCGCCAATCATTCACGATCTGCACGAGTCGGTGCCGTTTCTTTACGTCTACAGCGGACAGGCTCCGCAGAATCCTTTGTACGATCCGATCGTTTACGGCGAGCTGCCCATGCTGTCCAACTGGGACATGACGCAGCTGACGCGCTACGGGATGCCGGGGGTGTGGACGCACGGGTATGTGGACGCGTGGTCGCCGGGATATGTAGCCGAGATGGCTACCAATCACAACGGCCTGATGCGCTTCTACGAGATTTTCGGCAATGCCGGGGCGACCACGATGGAGCGCCAGATTGCGCAGCCGAATCCCGCGCTCGCGGGCGGAGGCGGATATTTCGGGGACATGTCGAAGCGGGAGTGGTACCGGCCCAATCCTCCGTACAAATCGGTTCTGTGGTCGATGCGCGACAACACAAACTATGCGGAGACGGGAGTGCTGTCGTCGCTCGAATTCGTCTCCGCGTTTCCACAAATGATCCTGCAGGACTTCTACAAGAAGACGCGCGATGCGCTGGCGGCGGGAACGAAGGACGCGCCGTATGGATTTGTGATTCCGGCAAAGCAGGAGGACATGACGCGGGTCGCGTTTGTGATTCACATCCTGCGCATGCAGGGCATCGAAGTCGGGCGCGCGAAGGACGCAGTGAAAATAAGCGACGGGGATTATCCCGCCGGATCGTTCATCGTGAAGACGAATCAGCCGTATGGGCCGCTGGCGAAGACGCTGCTGGGCAAGCAGGTGGATCCCGATCCGCAGCTGACGACCTACGACGACAGCGCGTGGACGATGGGGCTGATGACACACACGAAGATCATGCCGACCACGGATAAGGTCGTGCAGGCGGTGGCGGTGGATCCAGTGGATGCATACGCACCCGAGGGCACGGTGAAGGATGTGGCCGGGGCCACGCTGTACGCGGTGCCGGATCATGGGTCGCCGAACATGGTGACGCTGCGCTATGGGCTGAAGGACGTCGCCATCCGGATTGCGGAGCAGGGCTTTGTGGAGAGCGGCACGACGTTTGACGCGGGAACGTTCCTGGTGCCGGCGAGCGCGGCCGAACGACTGAAGCCGCTGGCGACGCAGTTGGGTCTGGATGTAGCAGGGCTGGCTGCCGCCCCGGAAGTCGCAACGCATCCGGCAGCGCTGCCGCGGCTGGCCATCTTCAGCACGTGGGGCGGAACCCAGGATGTGGGCTGGGTGCGCTACACCTTCGATCAGTACAAGGTTCCCTACGATTTGATTTTCAAGGAGCGCGTACTGAAGGGCGATCTCGCGAAGGATTACGACATGATCGTGATCCCGACGCAGGGGCGTTCGGCGAAGTCGCTGGTGCTCGATATTCCGAAGTCGGATAAGCCGCTCGCCTATGAGAAGACAGACCGCTTCAAGTTTCTCGGCGACTACGGGTCGTCGCCGGATATTTCGGGAGGCATGGGCGGCGCGGGTGTGGAGGCGTTTCAGAAATTTGTGGATGACGGCGGGACGCTGGTCACGCTGGGAGCGTCGAGCGGATTTCCTCCGGATTACGGGCTGACACCGGAGATCGATGTGAGCAATCCGCCACCGGGGAAGTTCTACGCGCCGGGGCCGATTGTGGAGGCGGATATTCTGCGTCCCGAGAATCCGATCTTCTACGGGTATGCGGATCCCACGGTGGCGGTGCGATATGCGAACGGGCCTCTCCTCCGGATGTCCGCAGAGATGGATAAGAAGGATGTGCTGATGCGCTATCCGGGCGGGGAGAAGTCGGTGCTGAGCGGGCTGTTCAACGGCGCGGACGACATCAAGGGCCGTGCAGCGCTCGTCGTGGTACCGGAGGGCAAGGGCGAGGTGGTGATGTTCGCGACCAACCCGATCTGGCGCTGGCAGAACCTGGGCGAGTACCGCATGATGTTCAACACCCTGATGAATTACAAGGAGCTGGGGAAATAGAGAGACAGATCAACGGCAGCAAGTTGCCGATGCTGGTTTTGGTCGCAGCCGCGTCATCAGGGATCGCACGAGCAGCAGAGTGAGTGAGGCAATCAGCGCGACTTCAAGCAGAGGACGCAGGCGCGTGGCGATCGACATCGCCGCGCCTGCTCCCGTGAACACAGCCAGATACGCCGCAATGCACAGCGGGCACTTCGGCAGCAGAACCAGCAGGGCCGCAGAGCCTGCGCCGCCGCCGGCGCCCGACCACCAGCGGCGTGGCTTCCGCTCTGCTTGAACCTGGCAGCAGTTCATGGCTTCCTCCTGTTAGTGCGCGCAGCAGGCGTGCGCCGGCTTCGCGGATTCGTAACGGTCGTGGTGCTTAACCCAGGCCATGGGCCAGGGGAGTGCATCTTCGTCGCGGCCTTTGGGCGCCATGTCGAGCAGCGCATAGATTCCCATCAGGCTTTCGGGGCCGCGCGCGTAGCTGGAGTAGGTGTGGTAAACGGTGCCGTCGTCGTCCTTATAGAAGGAACTGAGGCCCTGCATCTCCTCGCCGCCATAGGGATGGACGGTGCCGAAGTTGTAGGTTTTGTGTTTCAGCTCCGCCTCCGTGAAGGAGACGCCGAAGTCGTGGTTGAAGCCGGTGCCGTAGGAGGACACCCACGGGACAGTCCATCCCATGCGCTGTTTGAAAGCAGCGATCTTGTCGAGCCGCGCGCGGGAGACCAGCGTGAAAGCGACGTCGCGCTGGTTGAGGTGGACATAGTTGCCGTTCAGGGTCTCGGTGGCGAGCGAGCACGAGGGGCAGCCCTGCTCCCATTCCGGCGCGAACATGAAGTGGTAGATCATCAGCTGGCTTTTGTCGCCGAAGAGGTCGGCGAGCGTCTTTGGGCCGTCGGGCGTTTCGAAGGTGTACGGATTGTCGACGCGCACCCACGGCAGCTGCAGCCGTTCGCGTGCCAGCGCGTCCTGCTGACGGGTGAGCGCTTTTTCTTTGGCGAGCAGCGCGAGGCGCGCGTCCAGCCATTCCTGCTGCGATACCACTGTATGTTCGGTCATGGTTCTTCTCCTGGGGTGAGAGTGTTTCTGCTTGAGCGCTTTCGCTATTTCTTCAACGATGCGGCGCGAATACGATCCAGCATGGAGCCCCAGCCGCTACCGACCTGAGTCAACTGCGCCTGGATCTGCGGGTCGAACGCGATGTAGGCCATGGCGCGATGCGAGAACTTCAGCACCGTTACGCCGTTCTCTTCGCGGAGCCGGTATTGCACATTCGAGATGGCCGGCTGCGACATGAAGAGCGGTCCGCTGATTTCGAGCAGCGCGGGCGGCTTGATGGCCTGGACGTTCCCCCACCAGTGGCCGGCGTTGTTGCCGAGGTCGCGGAACCATCGGCCGCCAGGCCACGCTTCGATCTTCATGGGCATGGGCGTATAGCCGGGGCCGACGTTGCGCGGACCGATCTCTTCGAGGATCGTCTCGAAGACGATGTCGATGGGAGCGGCGATTTCTTCTTCCTTCACGAATTCCAGACTGTGGATGGTCTGCTCTGTCACGGTTACCAGCATTTCGTTCTCCTTGTTCAGCGGTTTTGGTCGCGCTTCTGGTTCTCGCGCTCAATGCGTTCCATGGCCTTCTGTTCGGCACGCTCTTTGATCCGGTCGATCTGGTGGGTCCAGTAACGCTCGAAGATTTTGACCCAGTCGTGGATGGGCTTGAGCTGGGCAGCATCGAGCTTGTACATGCGGTGCTGGCCGCGTTTCACCACGGTCACGACGCCGACCTGGCGCAGCACGCCGAGATGCTTGGAAACGGCGGGCTGGGCGAGGCGGAGCCGGAGGACGACGTCGTTGACCGGCCACTCGCGTCCGTCGCTGAGAAGGCCGATGATCTCGCGGCGGCGAGGTTCGGCCACCGCGTTGAAGACGTCGGTGGTGGTGGCGGCTCGTGCCATGGCTTGTATATTCCTATATAGGCATATGTTTTGTCAAGCGTCAGATCCTGTTTTCTTCGAGGAGTTTTGCAGGATCGCGCCGTTATTGAGTCACGTGCCTCAACAAGGAACTACACCGCTACTTCTTCGGGTAGCCCTGCCAGAGATACTCCAGCGCTTCGGGCAATGTTTGCAACTTCGTCGCGTGGTCGACGTGGCCGGCGTTTTTGGCGAAGACGAATTGGTAGTGATAATGCTTCGCGGCAAGCGCAGCGGCCATCTTTTCATTCGCCACGACCCAGTCGTGCATGTTGTCGCGCATGACGTTGGGGTTGTAGAGGTCGCGATCGCCGACCTCCATCCAGATGCGGATCGGCTTGCGTGGCGAGCTAGGAATGAGGTCGTCCATGAAGCCCCAGGCGCCGTGCGGCGTGGCGGGATTCCACGGCCATTGCTGATTGATCCACGTGCCTGAGTAGGCCAGCACGCGGTGGTAAAGCTCGGGATGATACCAGGCCATGATCAGCGAGACCGCCCCGCCCGAGGAGCCGCCCATCGCCGCGCGGCCGTTGGGATCGTGGGTGAGGGTGACGTTGCACTTCGACTCAACGAGCGGGAGCACGACGTGCTCGACCCACTCGGCATATTTGCCGGACATGGTGTCGTACTCGAGGCCGCGCTCGGAGCCCTGCGCGTCGCCGCCGCCGTTCTGGATGGAGATGGCGACCATCGCAGGCACTTTGTGTTCGGCGATTAAGTTATCGAGCGCGGTAAAGAGGGCGCGGTCGGGGCCGTCCGCACCCACGATGAACGGCGCGGCGGTACCGGGCTTGTAGTGCGCGGGCACATAGACCGCGATGGTGCGGGTCCAGGGATGCGGATGCGAAGTGGTGACGATGAGGCGCTCGGGGTGCTCGGGATCGGGCGTGCCGAAGGTGCCGGGTTCGCGCGCGATGCCGGGGTAGTACGTGTCCCCTTCCGACGTGAGAGTGAGGTCGGCGACGGTCCCATGCGGGACGTCGGGATTGACGGTCATCTCGGGCGCGGGCGTGTGCGTGGGTCCAATGATGAAGTTCCCGTCTTTGGTGGGTGAAGGCACGGCGCCGTCGGGGAGTTCCTTCGCGTGAACGTAGCCCGCCGTGTGGGGATCGCGCGTGGGATAGACGGGACGGGGATGGGATTGGGAGAGAGCGAGGGGTGCGAGAGCGAGCGCGGCGAGGAGCCAGGTGCGGGCCATGGGTTTCGATTGTAGCGGAGAGGCCTCCAGGGTTTTCAGGATGACAGCAGCAGCGCGTCGATGGCGTCGTAGCCGGTGGGGAGTTTCAAGCCTTGCTTTGTGGCTCCGGCGGCGAGGAGCGCGGCGACAGAGTCGGGTTGGCGGCGTCGCACCCAGTACGAATCGACGCAGGCTTTCACGGCACGCTGGAGTGGGGTGCGGTTGCGCGCATCGGTGGCGTTGACGTTGGCGCCGCGGGCGATGAGTTCGCGAACGACGTCGTGGCGAGCGCGCCATGCGGCAGCGTGCAGGGCGGTGGAGTTGCGCGTGATTTCGAAGTAGGGATCGCCTTCGGACCAGAGGGTGTCCACGGGGATGCCGAGGTCGAGGAGGGTGCGGACGCCTTCGAGGTTACCGACCCCGGCGAAGTGCGCGAGGAGAGTTCCGCCAATCTGTAACAGTTGCGGCTCCAAATCGGCGCCGGCCGCGATCATGGTTCGCGCCTGAGCTGGATCGCCAAGAGCGCAGGATGCAACGAGGCTATCGAGGGCGGTCGTCGATCCGTCGTAATTCGGTGTGAAACCGTGTTTTTCAAAGGCGCGCAGGATGTCGCCGCGTCCGTGATACGCGGCCATTTGGAAGGCGTTGCGCTGGTTGTCCGTGTTGCGGAGATACGGGTCGGCGCCGTGATCGAGGAACATCTCGATCATCACGAGACCGTTGTCGCGGCGGATCGAGTGCTGGAAGGGTGTGTGGTTCCATTGGGTCATGAAGTTGGGGTTGGCGCCGCCATCGAGAGCGAGGAGGAGGCCTTTCTCGTCGTGCCAGTCGGCTTTGCGGGCGGCCAGCCAGGCGAGGGAGCGCTCGTTGCAGCGGCCCGAATCGATGAGGATTTTGACAACGGTGTTGTCGTACGTTTCGGGCGCGTGGTAGCAGGTCTCTTCGTCGTTGGGGTCGGCGCCGCGTTCGAGCAGCAGCCGCGTGAGGCCAGGATGTCGCGCGAGGCCGGCGGCGGCGTAGAGGACGCTTTCGAGGAATTCGCGGGGAGGATCGTCGTCGGTGGTTTCCATCCAGCCTGTGTTGGCTGAAGCTCCGGCATCGAGAAGGAGGCGGGCACACGCGACGAACGCGTCGGAGCGGGCAGCGTCGAGGCGAAGGTAGCGAGAGAAACAGAGGTGCGTAAGCGGGTCCCAGTTGTGCGGGCCGGGCTGGGTGGCGAGCGCGGGATCGCGTTCAAGAAAGCCGCGGAGCGTGGATTCGTCGGCCAGAGCGGCAGCGCTATAGATGCTTGCCGTCGCGATGTGCGGGAAGCGGGCGAGGATGAGGTTGGCCTGCTGCAGCGAGCCGGAGCCATGCCAGCCGTGGCGCTCGACCGAAGCGAATTCCAGAAAGAGGGCGACGGGATCGGCGATGGCGGCGGTGGCGGAGGGATCTTCGAGCGCGCGCAACGTATTCAGAGTCTCAATGTGTGCGGCGAATCTGGGCCAGGAAGGAAAAGCATGGGAGCGCGCGAGGGCGAGCTGCGCATCAGCAAGCGTGACATTGGCGATCTGGTTGTCATCGGCATTGCGGAAGCGAGGATGCCAGCGACGGAGAACATCGAGCACGTGGGGATTGCGGGTCTCGGCGGCGCGGAGAAGTTCTTTGGCCTGCTTCTTGTACTGTTCGAGAGACGGGTGGGCGGGAAGTTCAGGCATACGAAGCTCCTTTCATCGGGCGCCTCAGGAGTCCGCACTGGTGAGGCTGAAAGAAGATTCGCTGAATTGTGAAGAAGCTAAGGTGGGCACGGCCCTTCCCGCGGACTGGATGCGCCCTTCGCGCTCTGTCCAGGGTAAGGGGAAGGGGCAGTAAGGGTCAAGGGTACGGTTGCAGGTTACAGGGAGCAGGTGGCCGCCCGGCGGTGAGAGAATCGGCGCATGGCGAACGAGGCTGCATTTGCGCGCGTGGAGCCTGGGCTGGAAGTGGTGCTGGCCGAATTGCGCCCGCTGGAGCCGATCTTTCATAACTCGACATTTGGTCTGACCGCGGCCGAGCGGGAGCGCAGAACGGCTCCGGAATTCTGGGAGGTCGGCGCGTCAGGAAGGCGCTACAGTCGCGACTTCATCATGAAGCTGTTTGCGGAGAAGCCGGCAATCGATGCGGCCGAGGCGGGATGGCGGTGCTGGGATTTTGGCGTGCGGCAGTTAGGGCCGGGGAGCACTTATCTGCTGACGTATACGCTCGATCAGGCGGGGCGCATTACGCGGCGCGCGACGGTGTGGCAGAAGAGTGCGGAGGGTTGGCGGATTCTCTATCACCAGGGGACGGTGGTGACGGGCGAGGATGACACAGCTCCGGCTTGAGTGCGGGTGTGCGCAGTTGGGGAACCTCGCCCATGCGATCGAGGGCAGTGAAATAGCGGGCGAGGAGCGGAGTTACCGCAGGAACGTTCTTCCTTCGTTTCCTCGCTCGGGTGCGGGATCTCATACGCACAAGAAGATGGGCGACGTGGGGCACGGGTTGCTCCGGATCACGAAGGTGCTATGTTGACGCTCGCCGGCTCGACCTAGACTGACCGTGCTTGCCTGCACAGACGACAACGCTGAAGCTGCCACAGGCGAAGACTGTCACCCCGCTGCAGACTGCGGGCGCGCTCGCGTTACTGGTGGTGTGCCTTGGGCTGCTGAGCGCAGTGCTCTACCAGAACGCGGCGAATCGCGACTTCATCAGCTATTGGAGTTCGGCCAGGCTTCTCCTCACGCATCAGAACCCGTACGCCGGCCAGGCTGTGCTGGCGATGGAAAACGGGGCAGGCAGCGGGTACAGCGAACCTCTGCTGATGCGGAATCCTCCGTGGGCGCTGTTCGTGGTTGCGCCGCTGGGATTGTTCAGCGCGCGGGTGGCGGCGTTTCTGTGGCTGCTGGCGTTGATCGCGCTGGCACTGCTGGCGATCAAGTGTCTCAGGATGGGGTGCAAGCCGACCCCGCTGGTCGTGTACCTGTTTGCGCCGGTGCTGGGGTGCGCGATGGCGGGGCAGCTGTCGATTCTTCTCCTCGCCGGGATCGCGTTCTTCTTCAAGTATCACCAGCGGCGGCCGTGGATCGCGGGGCTGGCACTGCTGATGCCGGCGATGAAGCCGCACCTGTTTCTGTTGCTGTGGCCGGTGATTTTGATGGAGTGCGTGCGGCGAAGGAACTGGCGGCTGCTGGCCGGATTCGGAGCGGGGCTGGCGGTGGCGGCGGCATTTCCGCTGCTGTTCGATGCGCACATCTGGGCGCACTATTTTGCGGGGATGCGAGCGGAAGGGATTCAGGATCAGTACCTGCCGAATCTGTCGTTCCTCCTGCGGTGGATGGCGCCGGGGCGCCCGGTGTGGGTGCAGGGGGTGCCGTCGGTGCTGGGGCTGGCGCTGTGTGCGCGCTACTATTGGCGGCGGCGGACGATTTGGGATTGGCGCGTGGATGGAGCGGCGCTGCTGCTGGTGTCCACGATGGTGTCGCCGTATTCATGGCCGTTCGATCAGCTGCTGATGATCCCGGCAATTATGCATGTGTGCTCGGTGCAGCCGGGGCGGCGGTGGGCTCCTTGGCTGGCGGGTGTGAATGCGGCAGTGGTGCTGATTCTGCTGATGAAGACGCCGCTGAGCTCGCCGGTGTATGCGTGGAGCGCGACGGCTTGTTTGATCTGGTATGTATGGGCGCGGAAGAAGGCGGGCCTGGCGGGAGTGAGAGAGCAGCTTTCAGCTTTTAGCGCCTAGCTCTTAGCTGTTAGCTTCTTCCTTCTTCCTTCTTCCTTCTTCCTTCTTCCTTCTTCCTTCTTCCTTCTTCCTTCGCTTCTCGGTCAGATCTCCAGGATCACCGGCATGATCAGCGGCCGCCGGCTGGTGTTTTTCTGGATGTAGCGTTTCAGATCGATGCGGATCTTTTCTTTGATCACGCCGTAGTCGGCTTTTTCTTCGGCGCTGGAGTTGTCGAGAGTGGCGGTGACGACCTGGCGGGCGCCTTCCATCAGTCCGGGTTCTGCCCCGACGAAGCCGCGCGAGACCAGTTCGGGTTGGCGCTCGACTTTGCCGCTTAACTTGTTGATGGTCAGAATTGGCAGGACGAAGCCGTCCTCGGAGAGATGGCGGCGGTCGCGGATAACCAGGTCTTCAACGACATCCTGAGCAGAGCCGGAGTCGATGCAGACGCGGCCGGCCGTGACTTTGCCATTCTTTTTGGCATTATCGCGATCCAGTTCGAGAACTTCACCGTTTTCGATGACAATCGCGAGGTCGACGACGCCGAGGTTCTGCGCGACTTCGGCATGCTTCTTCAGATGGCGGTAGTCGCCGTGGACAGGAACAAAGAACTTCGGCTTGAGCAGGTTGATCATGAGCCGCTGTTCTTCCTGGCTGGCATGGCCGCTGACATGGATGAGCCCGTGGGAGCCATCGTCGTAGATGACGTCGGCATCGCGGCGGCACAGGTGGTCGATGACGCGGAAGATGGACTTCTCGTTGCCCGGGATGACGCGCGAACTGAGGATGACGGTATCGCCGGCGGCGATGCGGGCGTGCTTGTGGTTATCGACGGCGGCGCGGCTGAGCGCGCTCATCGGCTCGCCCTGCGTCCCGCTGATGAGGATCATCACTTCTTCAGGAGAGTAGTCGTTGACCTGGCCGGGATGGATGATGAGCGAGCTCGGCAGATCGAGGTAGCCGAGGTCCTGGGCGATCTCGGTGGACTCCAGCATGGAGCGGCCGACGATGGCGACCTTGCGATTGTGCAGGCGGGCCAGCTCGAAGGCGATGCGGATGCGATAGATCGACGAGGAGAAGCAGCTGAAGAAGAGCTTCTTCTTCGTGCGCGAGAAGATCTCGTCGAGACGCGGTTTGACGGCCCATTCACTCGGCGTGTAGCCATAGCGGTCGACGTTGGTGGAGTCCTGCAGCAGGGCGAGAACGCCGCGCTTGCCGTACTCGGCGAAGCGGTGGAGGTCGAAGGCCTTGCCGTCGGGGGGCGAGAGATCGATTTTGAAGTCGCCGGTGTGGACGACGACGCCGACCGGTGTCTCGATAGCGAGGGCTACGCAGTCCACCATCGAGTGGGTGACGCGGATGGGCTCGATGGTGAAGGCGCCGAGAGAGAATTTTTCGCCGGGAACGATCTCGATCAGCTCGGAGTCGTCGAGGATGGCGTGCTCTTCGAGCTTGCCTTCGCAGTAGGCGAGGGTGAACTCGGTGGCATAGACCGGGACGTTGAGCTCGGAGAGGATCCAGGGGAGTCCGCCGATATGGTCTTCGTGCCCGTGGGTGAGGACGATGCCGCGGACGTGAGACTTGTTCTCGACGAGGTAGGAGATATCGGGGACGACGATATCGACGCCGAGGAGCTCGGACTCAGGGAACATGAGGCCGGCATCGATAACGACGATGTCGTCTTTATAACGGAGGGCGAGGCAATTCATACCGAACTCGCCGAGTCCGCCTAGTGGAATGATCTGGAGTTTTGCGTCGGCCATGAATTTCGAAGAATTTCAGATGCGGGTGCAGGCGCAGGGCGCTGCAGGCTGGACCTGAATGGAGGAATGAAAAAGAAGCATTCTCAGGATAACAGCGAAAGGGGGTCGGGTGCGCCCGGTGAGGGCCGGGCGCTGCGCGGCCTCGCTATTCCTGCGTTGCAGTGGGGTAGTAGCCCTGTTTGGCGTTGACCTGCAGGCCGGTGAGGCCTTCGACGCGAACGTCGATGTTATGGTACTTGCCGCTGATGCTGGGCTGGTGGCTGTTGTAGATGAGGGTATAGGCGCTGCGCAGCGAGTCGGTGATCTTGACGAACGCGGACTGGATGCCGTTCTCGCTCAGTTCGTGGTCGACGTCGCCGCCGGTGGCGATGGCGTAGCGGGGCAGTACGTCCTCAGGCTGGAGCAAGGGAAGTTTGGTCCGGTCGAAGTACCCGAAGCCCCACAGAGCCGAGTCCCCCACATTGGTGCCGTAAACAGAGATGTTGTGCGACAGGAGGTACTGGACGACCTCAGAGTATTTGGCTTTGCTGCGCTGGTTCTTGCCGTCACTGATGACGTAGATCACCCGGCGGCGGCCCTTGGGCTGGCTGGCCAGCTGCTCGGCGGCATAGAGGATGGCGTCGTTGAGCGGGTGAATTTCTTTGGGCAGCATGAAGACGCCGCTGGCATTGCCCCGCTGCGGAAGGAGCGTGGGATCGGCGGGCAGGCCGTTGACCGTGGGACCCGCGGCGAAGGGACCGTCGGTGATCGGAACACCCATCTGCTCGCCGGGCCGCTTGGCCATGTCCATGGCGGCGACCAGGCGCGGACCCTGGGCGGCGGTGAAGTCGGTGACCATCTGCGGGCCGGTGCCGGCGTAGGTGATCACGGAGACCGTATCGGCAGGCGTCAGGCCGTTACTGACGACCGAGAGGCTGCGGTTGACCTTGGCCATGACGTCCTCGGGCAGCGTGGCATCGATGACGAATGCGACGGAGAGAGGATAGGCGTCGGTGGAGAAGAAGGCGATCCGCTGGCGGATGCCATCCTCATAGATTCGGAAGCGCCACCAGGGCAGGCCGGCAATCTCCTTGCCGTGCTTGTCTTTAACGATGACGGGGACGACTACTTCGGTCACGCCGGTGGTGATGGTATAGGGCTGCTGGCCAGGGCCGCCAATGGTGGGCGGAGCCTGCTGGACGGCATCCTGGGGAGGCGCTTGCTCCGGAGTCTGACCGACGGTGCCGTTGCTGGTTTTTGGGGCGTCCTGACCCGCGGCCGCAGCGCCCTGCTCGTCAGGGGAGACGCCTTTGCCGGGGGCGATACGGCCCTTCAGATCGGAGAAAGGCTGGGCCTGCGGGGCGGGAGCGTTGGGAGGCGCGGACTGACCTTGTGGGGCAGGCGCATCGGGCACCGGCCGCTGCTGCTGGCCGAGGGCGCAAAACACCGCCGCAACCGGGAAAAGTACGAAGAAAGCGCTGAGCCGAACTGCCCGCATCACGCTGAAACCCCCTGATCCTTGCAAAACTTCCACTTTCGCCGGGCCGCGCCCATTTCGCTGATTTTTCGAGTCCGTTGGCCGGAGACGATACGCGGCGCCTCTGCAGATATTAGATGCGCCCTCGATAGCCTGGAGGCCCCGGGCGTATGCTCAAGATTAACAGAGCGAGAGGCCCGCTGTTTCGTACTCCCCAGCGAACAACCCTGCGCATAAACCAAGGTAGAAGCGTTCCGTCTAAGGCCTAAGGAGATATGGTCGTGCGGTGGCTGCGTGTATTGATCCTCCCGGTCCTGGTTGCGGGGACCGCTATCCCTCTGACGTGGGGGCAGTCGGCTCCGTCACCCGACGCGCCGCCGGTGAGCAACTTTCCGTCCGATAATTCCCCGACCGAGGTGAACCCTAAAGAAACGCTGAAGGTGACATCGAACCTCGTCAGCGAATACTTCACGGTGCGGGACAAGCACAATGCGCTGATCCCGTTCCTGACGAAGAATGACTGCTCGTTTGCCGAAGACCAGCAGCCACAGAAGCTGACCAGCTTTGTGGCCGAGGCGAACCAGCCGCTGACCCTGGGGATTCTGATCGACACCAGCGGCAGCCAGCAGTATGTTCTGCCGCTGGAGCAGCAGTCCGGCTCGGCCTTTTTAAAGCGGGTTTTGCGCCCAAAGGATGAGGCGTTCCTGCTCAGCTTCGACGTCGGCGTGAACCTGGAGCAGGACTACACCAGCGATACGCGAGCAGCTGGAGCGCGCCATCAATAAGGTGCAGATCAACACAGCGGCGGGCGGAGGTTCGGTGGGCGTGCCGGGCATCGGCCAGGGACCCATCCCGACCCAGGGGGATCCGAAGGGAACGCTGCTGTATGACGCGGTCTATCTGGCCCCAAACAATAAGATGCGCTCGGAGACGGGCCGCAAGGCCCTCATCCTGCTGACCGACGGCGAAGATCAGGGGTCGGAAACCAAGCCCAAACAGGCAATCGCGGCGGCACAGAATGCGAACACCATCGTGTACGTGATCATGATTGCGGACCGCGGCTTCTATTCCGGCGGCGGATTTGGGATCGGCTATACCGGCGACATGCAGATGAGGCAGTTGACCGAGGCGACCGGCGGCCGCGTCATCAACGTGGGGAACAACGGCAAGAAGCTCGAAGACGCTTTCGATCAGATCGAACAGGAGCTGCGCACCCAGTATGTGGCGCAGTATGTGCCGACGAACAAGACGATGGACGGACGGTTCCGCAAGATCGAAATCGCGTGTCACGATCAGGACGGCGAGCTGAAGGTACAGGCAAGAAAGGGATACTTTGCGGTTGGGCAGGATGAGTAGCCCTGGTCGATTCGGCACAGAAACGCACCGGTTCAACCGGTGCGTTTTTCATTGCCGGGTGGTCACCGCAGCAGGAATTGCTTCGCGAGGCGGTCGAGGAGGCCTTCCGTCTCATCGCACACGCCGGTGTGGACCGGCGAGGGCTGGATGATGGTCGAGCGGGGCGAGATCAGCCAGTGGAAGCGCTCACGCTGGGTCAGGCGGGCAATCGGTCCGGCGGTGGGATCGCCCTGGCAGATGCGCGGGATCGCGTTAAGGTGATCGCGGATCAGTTCGATGTCGACCTCGGGCCAGAGAGCGCGCAGGCGGTCGGGGTCGAGATGAACGCGAGCGTCGAGGTACTTCTTCTCAAGACAGAAAACGATCACCGCTGCGTTGATGAACTCCTGGCGCTCGACGCGGGGGACGACGCGGAGGATGGCGTAATCAAAGGAGGCGGGAGCGGGCACGGATGGCCTCCTGTTCGAAGATGGCCGCAGCGGCAAAGCGGCGGGTGAGGAAGTCGATATAGCCGGCGCGGCGCTCGACGGGGTCGATGGGACCGGGGTCGCCGGGGATCGCATCGATCCATGCATCGGGAATCAGGTAGACGATGTCGGCGAGCAGTGCCGGAGTGAGGCGCTGGCGTGCGGTCCGGGCTGCCTCTTCGATCTCGTTGGCGAAGGGGAGCAGGATGTGGTGCTCGATCTCCATGAAGGGCGATCCTATTTTGCTCTCCCGGGACGGCCAGTTGTGATGAAAGAAAAGGGCGGCGCCGTGATCGATGGGGTGGAGGCGGCGATGCCAGAGAAGCAGGTTGGCGTTGCGCGGGGTGCGGTCGACGTTGAGGACGAAGGCGTCGAACCAGACCAGCAGCGAGGCCTCGGGTGAGGGCGCGACGTCGTGCGCGGCGAGATCGAACATGGTGGAGCCAGGAAGGTAGTCGAGGGCGACGTTGAGGCCGGCGCTGGCTTTGAGGAGCTGGCGGATTTCGGCGTCGGGCTCATTGCGGCCAAGGGCGGGATCGAAGTCGATGAAGACCAGTTCGGGAACGCGCAGGCCCAGGGTGCGCCCGATCTCGCCAGCGACGAGTTCGGCGATGAGGGCGAGGATTCCCTGGCCCGCTCCGCGAAATTTGACGACGTAAAGGCCGAGGTCGTCGGCTTCGACGATGGCGGGCAGAGAGCCGCCTTCGCGGAGCGGAAGTACGTAGCGTGTGGCCCGGACGGTGCGGAGCATGGAAGGTACAGAGTACAAGGTGCAGGGCAAGCCCACTCAAGCCAGAGGTGGGCTTGCATGGGACCCCCGGGGATGCTCGAAAGGATCAATCGTCCGGGCCCCATTCCCGGACCCCATTCCCGGGCCCCATTCCCCGGCCCCGCTTGCGGCTGTTGGGGTGACTCGATCCTGCGCTACACTTCTGGACAATCTCGTTGGCACAAATCGGTGGGCAGTCCATCTCCCGGATCGGATGAAACCCGCAATGGTGAAATTTGGCCGAAGGCCAGCCGCGGAAGCGCCTCGCTCGCGGCTGCGTGGGCTGGTGAAGTTTGCCGCCGCGTCGTTGGCAGCCGTGTTCGCGCTCTACTTCGTTGCGGGATTGGTCTACCGGCATCGTGCCGCGAAGAATCTGCCCGGATACGAGCGGGTGGATCAGGTGCGCTATCTGAATCAGGGCTGGGGACTGGAGCGCGAATCGCCGGAGCGGGAACTTTTCTACTACACCGCGCAGGGCACGGGGATGCACGGCGTGCGCTATAGCTGGTTCGTCAATCTCGAACAACCGTTCAGCAAAACACGGATTGCCGATCCCGACCACATGCGGTCGCTCAACTTCGTCGTCGATCCCGCGCCGACGCGGGCCAACCCGGACCGGCTTCCCGTGGGATTCGCGAAACGCTACGACGACCGGGTGCACGACAACGTGGTCGACATCACGTGTGCGGCCTGCCACACCGGTCAGCTCAATGTGACGCGCAACCACCGGACCACAGCGATCCGCATCGACGGTGGGGAAGCGATGACCGCATTTACCGACGTGGATGCCGGCAGCTTTCAGATGGGCCTCGGATTGTCCATTGCCGAGACACTGGTCAACCCGCTCAAGTTCAACCGCTTTGCGGCACGCGTGCTCGGACCGCACGCGGATACGTTCGCCGGCAAGTGGACGCTCTGGCACAACCTGGCCGGCGTTGAATTGAATCTCGCAAAGGTCTTCCGAGGCTCCTCTTCGCCACGGCTCTATCCGTTGCAGGGAGGGTACGGACGCACCGACGCACTCACCCGGATCGGCAACGTGGTCTTCGGCGATCACGTCTCGGCGTCGAACTATCACGTGGGCAACGCACCGGTGAGTTATCCCTACCTTTGGAACATATGGAAATTCGACTGGGTCCAGTACAACGCATCGGTGAGCCAGCCGATGGCGCGCAACATGACCGAAGCGATGGGTGTGGGCGCCGACTTCAATTTGGTGGACGGCCACGGAAACCCGATCCCGCCCAGCCGGAGGTATCGCACTTCGGTCCAGTTTGAGAACCTGGCGCACATCGAATCGACGCTGCAGCGGTTGCAGCCACCACGCTGGCCGGAAGATCTGCTGGGGCCGATCGACCAGGCATCCGCGGCGCGCGGTAAAGTGCTGTTCCAGACCTTATGCGTCAAATGTCACGGCCCGCATGTCGCCTCCCCGGCGCTGAAGGCGTACACCTCGCCAGGCCGGCTGGCGAACGACCCCATGTGGATGATCTGGCCCGTGCCCGTCCAGACGGTCGGAACCGATCCCACGGCAGCGAATAACTTCTCCCGGTACCGCGTCGATCTCACACCCACCGGGCTCACGCGGGATGAAGTGGAACCGCTGTTGAAGAAGCAGTATGAAGTCCAGCAAGCGCGTTATGCGGCGCTGATTCCCGCGCTGCAACAGGAGATCGCCCAGGCAAAGAAGGCCGGCGCCTCCCCGGCGGCGCTGGGCGGCCTCGCCAGGGAATTGCAGAAGATGCAGGCCGAGCCGGTCAGCGATGCATCGATCGCGCAGAAGCTGAATTCGCTCGACCTCCGGTCGATGAACAGCGGCGAGGCCCTGAGCATTCTGGGCCTGCTGGTGCGCGACCGCTACTACACCGACAACCGGTTCACGCATCAGGCGCAGGCATGCTTCGCGGGCTTCGATACGCTCGATATCCCGCAGGTGGTCGACGGATATAAACCGCGTCCGCTGGAAGGTGTATGGGCCACGCCGCCCTTTCTGCACAACGGCTCCGTGCCCAATCTCTACGAGATGCTCTCCCCGGTGAAGGAGAGGTCGAAGCGGTTTTTCGTGGGCCGGCGTGAGTACGACCCCGTGAAGGTGGGTTACGTGACCGAGCCGGTTGCGGGATCGAGCAGCGGATTCTGGATGGACACCACCCTCCCCGGCAATCGGAACACCGGCCATGAATTCGGCCCCGGCTATCTTCCTTACGACCCCGGCAACCCAGCGGCGAAGGGCTCTCCCGGCGTGATCGGCCCTGCGCTGACGCCGGCGCAACGCATGGATCTGATCGAGTATCTGAAGATCCACCGGGACGATCCGGAAGCCCAGGATCGCACCCCGGCGAACTGCTTCGCGCTGCTGCACTGATCCTCCGTTAAGGGCCCTGCGCATTTCCCCTTCCAATAGAACGTCTATTGGTGTAGGCTGTTTCCCCATAGATGTTCTTCTGGAGTTTCCATAGAAGTTCTATTGGAGGGGTACTTTGGGCCGTTCGAAGAAGGAAGAGCTGCTGCTGGGGACGCTGGACATGCTGATCCTGCGGACGCTGGTGATGGGTCCGGCCCACGGACACACCATCGCGCACGTGATCGAGCACACCTCGGAAGAGGTGCTGCAGATCGAGCAGGGCTCGCTGTATCCGGCGCTGCATCGCCTCGAAGATCGCGGGTGGGTTTCTTCGTACTGGGGTCCGAGCGAGAACAACCGCAAGGCCCGCTTCTACAAGCTGACCGCGGCGGGGCGGAAGCGGTTGACCGTGGAGACGAACCGGTGGGAATCCATGGTGCAGGCGATTGGGCGAGTGATGGGACAGGCGGGGCGGGTAGCGGAGTAGTCGGAGGCAGGCCATGAGTTTGCGCCGGTATTGGCAGCGACGGGAGTGGGACGAGGAACGGGCGCGCGAACTGGAAGCGCATCTGGAGCAGGAGACCGCGGACAACGTGGCGCGCGGAATGACTCCGCAGGAAGCGCGGCGACAAGCGCACGTGAAACTGGGGAACCCGACGGTGATACGCGAGGAGATCTGGAGAATGAACAGCCTGGTGTCGGTAGAGGACCTGGGACGCGATGTGCGCTACGCGCTGCGGCAGTTGTGGAAGAGCCCAGGGTTTGCCGCCATCGCGATTGTGACGCTGGCGCTCGGAATTGGCGTAAACACGGCGATTTTCTCCATGGTGAACGGGATGTTGTTCCGTTCGCTGCATATCGAGAACGAGACGCAGGTGCGGACGCTGGGATTGCGGCAGAAGGGAGGGCCGTTCGGATCGCAGATGTCGGTGCCGGAGATGCAGGCCGTCGCGGGGCAGACGAAAGGCGTGTTCTCGGACGTCTTCGGCGGGCAGTACGGGCTGGACGGAATCACGATGGCCGGAAGCCAGCCGGATCGGCTGTTCACGGACTACGTGACGGGGAATTACTTTTTGGCGCTGGGAGTGCAGCCGGCCCTGGGACGTTTCTTCAAGGCGACCGAAGGCGTGATACCGGGTGCCGATCCTTACATGGTGCTGAGTTACGGCTATTGGCAGGAGCACTTCGGGGGAAGTCCCGATGTGATAGGGCGGAGGGTGGCCCTGGACGGGAAGCCGGTGACGATTATCGGAGTAGCGCCGCGGAGCTATCGGGGGCTGAGCAGCATTCTCGAGGTGCAAGCCTATCTGCCACTGGCGATGATGGTGCCGATTGAGAATACGCCGGTGGCGGACCTCAACAAGGTGACGAACCGCGCCATGCAGGTGTTTGTGCGGCTGGCCAGCGGAGTGACGACGCGGCAGGCGGATGCGGCGCTGGCAGTGGTGGCGCGGAACCTGGCGGCGGAGCATCCCCGGGAGGAGCAGGATGCGGGGATCAGGACCTTTTCGCTGGAGGCCGGGCGGCTCGCCGCAGGAGACGCTGGATCAGGACAACAGCTTCAACGCGATCTCAGCGATTTTTCTGGGGCTCGCGGGACTGGTGCTGCTGCTGGCGTGCGTGAACGTAGCGAATCTGCTGCTGGTGCGGGCCACGGTGCGAGAGCGGGAGATGGTGATCCGGTCGGCACTGGGGGCGCGGCGGTTCCGGCTGATCCGGCAGATGCTGACGGAGAGCGTGCTGCTGGCGGCGCTGGGGGGGATAGGCGGAATCGCGCTGGGCCTGGCGGGAAGCCGACTGCTGATGTCGATCAATCTGCAGACGGATCTGCCAATCGGGTTCGATTTCAGTTTCGACTGGCACGTGTTCGTGTTCTCGGCAGTGCTGGCGGTGGCGGCGGGAGCCGTGGTGGGGATTGTGCCGGCGGTGCGGCTGGCGCGGGCCAATCTGAATCTGGTGCTGCGCGAGGGCGGCCGCGGGATTACAGGCCACGGTCACCGGTTCCGGGATGCTCTGGTGATGGTGCAGATGGGGGCAGCGCTGACACTACTGGTGATCGCCGGGCTGTTTCTGCGGAGTCTGCGGCAGTCGGAGCACGCGGAGCTGGGATTCAATCCTCACCATGTACTGACGATGATGATGGACCCGAGCGAGATCGGCTACAACACCCAACGGTCGCTGGAGTTTTACAAGGAGATGCTGCCGCGGGTGCGCAGCCTGCCGGGTGTGGTGTCGGCGACGGTGGCGCAGTCAATTCCGATGGGGCTGATCGACAACGGTTCGGACACCGTGACGATCGAGGGGCGCACGCCGCCCGCGGGACAGAGCGCTCCGACGATCGGCAACAACGCGATCGGGCCGGATTATTTTCGAACGCTGCAGATTCCGATGGTGGAAGGGCGGAGCTTTACGGACGCGGACACGAACATGAGCCCGGATGTGGCGATTGTGAGCCGAACGATGGCGGAGAAGTACTGGCCGCATGAGGATCCGATCGGGCGGCACTTCACGATGGGAAGCGATCCATCGCATCCGATGACGGTGGTGGGAGTCGTGGGAGACGCGCGCTATGGAAGTCTGGCCGGCGCGGCGCCGGCGTATTTCTACGTGCCATACACGCAGCATGACCTCAACTTGCTGCTGGCGCTGGAAGTCCGGACGCAGGGCGATGCGGCCGCGATGGCTCCGGCGATCGAGGGAGCGATTCACGGCATGACGCCGGGGCTGCCGCTGTTCGAGGTAACGACACTGCATCAGGCGATGTATTCGCCGAATGGGCTGCTGCTCTACGAAGTGGTGGCGGCGCTCGCCGGCGTGATGGGGACGCTCGGCCTGGTGCTGGCCGTGGTGGGTGTCTATGGAGTGCTCTCGTATGTGGTGAGCCAGAAGACCGGAGAAATCGGCGTGCGCATGGCTCTGGGCGCTGGGCGCGGCGACATCCTCCGCATGGTCTACCGCCAGGGATTATGGATTGTCGGGCTCGGACTGGCGGTGGGGCTGGCGGCGAGCTTCGGCGCAGCCCATCTGGTGCGGAGCATGATCGCGGTGAGCGCGACCGATCCAGTCACGTATCTGGGAGTGACAGCGGCGCTGGCGGCGATCGCGATGCTGGCGTGTTATGTTCCGGCGCGGCGCGCGATGTATGTGGAGCCGATGAAGGCGCTGCGCGAATAGCTGCTGGCTGTTACCTTCCAGCAAAAGCACGGGTGCCCTTGCTTTCGCGGTGCAATTCGGTGCGTCTCACCGGATGTGGAACCCGTGGTCAACCGGTCGCGTAGGGTAAGGGCATGAGAGTGCTGCGGGGAATTTGTATTGGGTGCGTTGGATTCGCGCTGACCAGCGGCGTGGCTGCCACAGCACAGATGGCGAAGGCGAAGGATGCGCCGCTGCCGAATCCGAACGATCTGATGCAGCGTGCCATCGCCAACGAGACAAAGCTGGCGCACGAACGGGAGCGGTATGAATGCCGCGTGCACGATGAGACCACGCAACTGGACAGCAAAGGCAACATAAAAAAGACAGAAACGGAAACAAAAGAGCAGTTTTTTGTGAATGGCGTGGAGGTGGATCGAACCCTGGCGAAGAACGGGAAGGACCTGTCGCCGGACGAGACGAAGAAGGAAGACGACAAAGTGATGAAGCGGACGGTGAAGTACAGCGATGCGGCGACCGCGCAGAAGGAGACGGACAAGCAGAACAAGCAGCTCGAAGAGGTGATGAGCGCGATGCAGTTGCAGAATGGGCATCGCGAGGAAGTCGGCGGGCGGAACGTGCTGTTCTACGACATCGTGCCCAATCCCGGCTTCAAGGCGAAGAATCTGAATCAGCGCTTCGCGCAGGTGATGCAGGGAAAGATTTCTGTGGATGAGGAGACGGGCGAGCCGATCGATATCAATATCAAGTCGACGCAGGATCTGAAGATCGGCGGAGGTCTGCTGGCGAATCTGCACAAGGGGTTCTGGCTGCACGTGCACGATCACGCGGAGCCGGATGGGGTGTGGCTGACCGACCTGGCGGAGGGTTCAGGCGATGCGCGCGCAGCGCTGTTCTTTCATCCTTACTTCCGGTTTAAGGAGACGACAGGCGGATGCCATTTGTACAACGCGACGGCCCAGCAGGTGGGGGCGGCGAAGGTCGTCCGATAGCAGTCGGCGGTCAGCAGTCTTCGCCCCGGTGTAGGCTGGTTTTCGATGGCGGAATCACGTTCAAAGCAGAGTGGGTCGGGTTGGCGCGTGGTGCGGCGGGATTTTCTCAAGCTGGCGGGCGTGGCGGCCGCCGGTGGCTTATCGCGTGGAGCTGGTGCGGCGACGGCGGGCGGCTTTTTCGTCGTGCTGGACAGCGCAGATACAGTGGCATCGAGCGCCCCGGTTCGGCGAGCGGCGGAGCGCCTGTCGAACGCGGCGGCGGCGAAGGGCGCCACCGCGAATGTCGTCACCGATATGAAGGACGCTGCCGGCGCGAACTTCCTGGTGATCGCCGCCGGGCCGAAGTCGGAGCTGGCGAAACATTTTTCTCACGCATCTGAAGAGCTGACCGGGGCGGAGAGCGTAAGGCTGACGCCGGGCCAGGCCGAGCATGCGCAATCGGTGCTGGTCTCAGGCTCGGATGCACGGGGCTTCATCTATGGATTGCTGGAGCTGGCCGAGCGCGTGGAGTTCGGCGCGGAGCTGAAGAACGCGCTGCATCTCGAGCGCACCATTGAGGAGCATCCCGCCAACGAATGGCGCAGCGTGGGGCGGTATTTCTGCTGCGAGCTGGAAGACAAGCCCTGGTACTACGACAAAGATTTCTGGCGCGGATATCTGGATACGCTGGTGGCGAGCCGCTTCAACCGCTTCTGTTTCGCGTTTGGCCTGGAATACGACTTCCCGAAGGGCGTGACCGACGACTATTTCCATTTGCCCTATCCCTATTTGGTGGATGTGCCGGGTTATGCGGGCGTAAGGGTCGTCCAGTTGAAGACTCCCGACGGGACGCGGCTCGAAACACCAGCCGTGGTCAGCGCCGAGGAGAAGGCGCGAAATCTGGCGATGCTCAAGTTCATCGCGACGGAAACCGGCGCGCGCGGGCTCGATTTTCAGCTGGGGATCTGGACGCATGCCTATGCGTGGACTGACAGTCCGGAGGCCTACCACCGCATTGAAGGGCTAACGCCGGAGACGCATGCTCCCTACTGCCGCGACGCGCTGGCATCGTTGTTGAAGGAATGTCCCGAGATCCAGGGGCTCACCATGCGCGTGCACGGCGAGAGCGGGGTGCCCGAAGGCAGCTACGATTTCTGGAAGACGCTCTTCGAAGCGGTGAAGGGGTGCGGGCGCAAAGTTGAAATCGATATGCACGCGAAGGGTGTGAACCAGACGATGGTCGCGCTGGCCCAGGAGACCGGCATGCCGGTGAAGCTGGGCGCGAAGTTTTCCGCCGAGCATCAGAGCCTCGGCTATCAGCAGGCGGACATTCGCGCGCTCGAAACCCGCGGCGAGGAATCCGCGGCGAAAGGGCCGTTCAGCCTGAGCAGCGGCTCGCGGTCGTTCACCCGCTACGGGTATGCGGATTTTTACGCGCAGGGAGCGCCGTACAAGCTGTGGTATCGGTTGTGGCCGGGAACGCAGCGGCATCTGCTGTCCTGCGATCCGGAGATGGCGGCGGCGTATGGACGAGCGGCGCACTTCTGCGGCGCAGCCGGCCTCGACATCTGCGAGCCGCTGACGTTCAAAGGGCGTGAAGGTTCCGGTTCGACGGGCGGACGATGCGCCTATGCTGACACGACCCTCAATCCGGACAAGGACTGGAAGAAGTTCGAGCTGTTCTATCGCGTGTGGGGGCGGAAGCTCTACGATCCTGACGCCGATGCGGAGACATGGCTGCGCGCGATGCGAAGCGACTTCGGCCGCGGGGCGGAGCCGACCGCCACGGCGCTGACGCATGCGAGCCGGATGCTGGCACTGTTGACGTCGGCGCATCTGCCGTCGGCGTCGAATCACGCCTTCTGGCCGGAGCTGTATACGAACATGCCGGTAGTCCTGGGAAGCGAGAAGTCTCCCTATGGCGACACGCCGGAGCCGAAGTGTTTTGGCACCGTGAGCCCACTCGATCCGCGGCTGTTTGCGACGGTAGTGGAATGGACGCGGGACCTGATGGCGGCGTGGCCGAATCCGAAGTACTCGCCGATCGAGGTGGCGCAATGGCTGGAGGATATGGCTGCGTCTGCGGAGCCGGCCTTGCAGGAAGCGCGCGTCAAAACCGATCGTCCAGGGTCGGCGGAGTTCCGGCGCATTGAAGAGGACGTGCTGATCCAGATCGGGCTCGGGCGGTTCTTCGCGAAGAAACTGCGCGGCGCGATGCTGTGGGAGGTCTGGCTGAAGACGAACGATGCAGGCGTAGGTAATTTGGCGTTGTCGCATTACCGCGAGGGCCGCGAGGTGTGGGCGACCATGGCCGCGCGCGCAAACAGTGTGTATCGCGCGGACATTGGCTATGGCGATGTGCCGATGCGCCGCGGGCACTGGATGGATCGGCTGCCGGCGATCGATGCGGACATCGCCGCGATGCAGCAGAAAGTGACAGGCGGAGGCGCCGCGGGCGCGCAGTTGTCACCCGAAGCGGAACGCGCGGTCAAGGACGCGACGGGACGACCGAGTCGTCCGAATATTCCGGCATCGCACACACCGGCAGAGAGCTTCACTCCTGGTGTACCGCTCGATGTGGCGATGGAGTTGGGCAAGGGAGCGGCAGCGGAAGAGATATCCGTGCGGCTGCGCTATCGCCACGTGGATCAGGCGGAGCGCTGGCAGTGGCTGGAAATGGATCGCACCGAGCGCACGTACAAAGGAACGATTCCCGGCGACTACACGCACTCGGCCTTTCCGCTGGAATATTTCTTCGAGCTGAAGCGCAGAAACGACGCGTGGATGGTGCCGGGGTTCAATGCGACGCTGTCGAATCAGCCTTACTACGTTATCTGGAAAAGAAACAGCAAATAGATGCACCCCGAACATCGATTCCCGGTCAGGTAGACTGAGAGGCGATGGGCGCGGGATTCGCGGCGACGGATCGATTTGTTGCTGAGGTGAAAGAGAATCGGCTGCGGGCGGGGTACGTGCTCGTGGGCGACGAGGTGTTTCTCTACGAGCGATGCCGCCGTGCCGTGCTGGACACCCTGGTTCCCCCGGACATGCGGGACTTCTGCTTGTCGGAACTGGATCTGGCGGAGACGAGCATCTTCGAGGCGCTGGATCGGGCGCAGACGCCGTCGCTGATGGCGCCGTTTCAGGTGCTGTTCATCCGCAACCTAAAGCAGCTCTACACACGAGGCGCGAAGAAGGAAGAATTCGCGGCCCTGGACGCGTATTTCAAGTCGCCGAATCCGCAGGCGCTGCTCATCTTTGTCGCGGATCATCTGCGCATCCCTTCCGACCCGCGCCGGATGGACATGCAGGACAAGGACCGCTACGAGCGCATTCGCGAGACTCTGGGCGACTGGTGTGGAATCGTCGAACTGGCGCGCGTGGACGAGGCCGATGCGCTGAAGTGGATTGCGGCGGAGGCGAAGCGGCGGGAGGTGACCATCGAAGCGGACGCCGCGCGCGAGCTGGCTGATGCCCTGGGCGCGGACATGATGTTGATCGCGCAGGAAGTGGAGAAGCTGGTGCTCTTCGTCGGACCGAAGAAGCTGGTGACGCTGGGCGACGTGGAGACGATGGTGCTGGCGGCGAAGCAGCGGTCGCTGTACGAGCTGACGGATGCCATCTCAGCGAAGGATCGGGCGCGTGCTCTCAGCCTGCTCCACGGCCTGCTCAACGCGAGCGACGGCGGCGAGGACGCGGCCATCGGGCACTTGTACATGCTGG
The DNA here is from genome assembly GCA_963796895.1 of uncultured Acidobacteriaceae bacterium. Classification (GTDB taxonomy): domain Bacteria; phylum Acidobacteriota; class Terriglobia; order Terriglobales; family Acidobacteriaceae; genus Palsa-343. Next base: position 1,345,617 of record CAWCNN010000003.1, on the reverse strand, counting down.
CGCGGACCTTCCGGCAGATGCTGGTGATTCTGGAAAAGAATGTGCGAGACTCGCGCGCGATCTGGCAGGCGCTGTGGCAGGGCTTCCGCATGCCGCCATTTGCGGCTGAAGATGTGATCCGGCAAGCGCGGCGGTATAAATCGCGGCGCGAGTTGACGCGGGCGCTGCGCCTGATCGCGCGCGCCGATCTGGAACTGCGTTCGCAGCCTCCGGATAAGCGGCTGGTGCTGGAGCGGCTGGTGCTCGAGCTGGCGAGTGAGCCGAAGGCGGCGGTGGCGGGCGGGTTGAGTCCGCAGTACGCCTTCAGCGATTTTTAGGGGACTGTCCGCCCAGGCGGACGCGCTTCGCACCCGCATCGTCGGCGCAACATTGATTTACTACCCAGGTTTCCTGGATCCGCGAAACGCGCGCCACTCCTCAGCCGTGATCTCCCAGATCTCGCTCACCTGCAGGCCGGACACGAGCGACCGTTCCTCGGTGCCGATGAGACGCATACCCGTCTTCTCCGAGATGCGGCGCGAAGCCACGTTGGCCACCGCCTTCGGCGCGCGCAGAACCGGAAAGCCGAGCACGTCGAACCAGTAGTCGTTCACGGCGGTGACGGCTTCGGTCATCAGGCCATGGTTCCGCCATTCCGGTGCGAGCCAGAAGCCGCGGTGGTCGCGCTCGCCGCGCATCAGGCCGATGGCGCCGATGATGGATTGCGGAGCTTCCCTGCGGCGCAGGGTCCAGTGCCACTCGTCGCCGCGCCCCATGGCAGGGAGAGCGTGGTCGCGAATCCAGGTACGTGCGCCGTCGGGCGGGTAAGGCCAGGGCACGATGGCGTTGAGGTACTGCACAATCTCCCACCGCGGAAAGATGCCCTGGATCGGGGCCGCGTCCTCGAGGGTGAGGGGGCGTAGATACAGGCGCGCGGTTTCGAGGGCGGGCGTCATCCGTTGGCGAGAGGCATTTCGCGAAAAGCGGTTAGCAGAGGACCGGGGCGAAGATCTGTTCGCTAACCGCCGTTCGCTCAAAGTCTGTCGCCAGCCGCCTTTGGCTAACAGAAGTTTACTGAGAACCATCGCTAGTGGATGACTTTGCCTTCGCCCGGTTTGACGTCGCCGCAATCGGAGCTCATGAATTTGTATTTCGTATTCATGTGCATAGCCATGCCGCCGGGAAAGGCCGGCCCGCTCATCTTCATGGCCCCGTTGCCGTGAGCGTGTTCCGGGTCGTCGAAGATCACCTCAAAATGCATGTCGGTGGTGTAACCGCCGTCGCCTGCGCATTTCTCGTCGACGGAGATGTGGTGGGAGTCCTGCTGGAGGTTCGCCTGGGTGCAGTCGGGGCGCTGCTGGCGCGCGTGGAAGTCCTGCATGCCTTTCTTCCAGGACTCGGGCGTGAAGCAGGATTGGGTGACGGTGGTGTGATCGCCCATGGCGCGCGCCATGGGAGAGGGCGCGCTGTTCGCGTCCGCCGTGGTGGTGGTTTCGGATTGCCAGAGACCCATTTTGACCGGAGGCGGTTCAGTACTCTGGGCAGCGGCAACCGCGGTCAGCGACAGGAGCAGCGGGAACGAAGCGAGTAACGCAAGGTGGGATTTCATGGAGGGCTTTCCTCACGGGTGAGATACCGGGTGAGGAGGGTTATAGCACGAGGAGCCGTGGGGAGGGAATCGGGAATTCGGAAGCCCGGGAAGAGGGGGCTATGGCTCCGGCGTGCTCTGGATGGCACCGTTTTTGAGCGCCCACACAGCGAAGCCCTCAGGAGGGTTTTTCACGCCGGTGATATTGGCGCCCTGGACGGCCGCGATGTGCTGCCAGGCGATGTCGCGGAGGTCGGCGCCGTGGAGGTCGGCATTGGTGAGATCGGCATCGTCGAGGTGAGCGCCGGCAAGGTCAGATCCTGACAGATCGGTGTCGCGCAGATCGGCGTGGTCGAAGAGGACGTATTCCAGTCTCGAATTTCGGAGATTGGCGGAACGAAGTTCGGCCCAGGTAAGGTCGGCGGAGCGGAGATCGCTGTCGCGGAGGTCGGTGGCGCTCAGGTTGGCACGCATGAGCCGGGCATGCGGGAGGTGGAGAGTCTGCAGGAAGGCGGATGAGACGTCGACGCCGGTAAGGGCAACGTGGTCGGCGTTAAGCTCCTGCAGAGCTTCGATGCGGCCGCCGCTGCCGCCCTTGCCCTGAGCAGTGTTGATGACCTGCCAGGCCTGGTAATGGCGCTGTTGTACGCGCGCCCCGGACTCGGTGAACCAGAAGATAACCCCAATCAGAATGGAGAAGCTGCCGAGGTATTCGAGAACCTCGAGGAAGCTCCAGTTGCTGAGAAGGAAGGCAAGCCACTCCCACGCGAAGTCAATGGCGAGTAGCGGGATGAGCCACCCATGGCGCGCGCGGGCCTTGCGCTCCGGCCAGGGAGCGGGGCGGCCGCGCGGGTGGTGGAGGATCATCGACGTTCGCTCAGACGGAGACGGCGGCGCGGGAGGCCACGGGCAGCAGCGCTGCGCCAAGGAGGCCGGCATCGCTCAGCTGCGCCGGGGCGACGTGCGTTTTGCCGGGCTCGAAGGCATTGGGGTCGCGCGGCATGGACTGGCGGTAGACATAGCTGCCTTCGCGCAGCGTGGCGAACATGCGCGGAGCGAAGAGCGGCCACGCCGCGGCGGCGCCCCCGCCAATGACGTAGAGGGGCAGATCGAGAGCGTTGACGAGGTGGGCGAGGGAGAGGCCGAGGGCCTGGCCGACCTGATCAAAGACACGCAGGCCGCGCTCGTCACCGGCGGTGGCGAGTTCTGCGACGCGCGAGGCGGTGAGATGCGGAGGGTTGGCGGACGCGGGAGGTTCCATCCCCAGTTCGAGGGCGAGGCGGACGATCGAGGTGGCCGAGGCGTACATCTCCAGGCAGCCGCGCGCACCGCAGGGGCACGGGACGCCGTCGGGAAACAGCGGACCATGGCCGGATTCACCGGCAGCGCCTTTCATACCGTTCCAGATGCGGCCCTCCAGAACGATGCCGCAGCCGACGCCGGTGCCGAGCGTGAGCATCAGCAGCGAGTTCACGCGGTAAGCCCGCCCGGCGCCGAGGAGGCATTCGCCATAAGCGGCGAGCGCGGCATCGTGGCCGACCTGGACGGGGCGGTCGAGGCGGCGCTCCAGCTCGACACGAAGATTGAGCCCGTCGAAGCCGGTGAGGTTGGGTGGATGATGCAGGACGCCGAGGGGTAACTCGATGGGGCCGGGGCTGCCCACGCCGATGCCGATCAGATTGTCGCCCCGATGTTTGTCGATGAGCTGGCGGATGGCGCCCGCCATATCGTCGAGGACGGTCTGGGGACCGGCGGCAAGGCGTGTGGGGAGATGGATGGTGTCGAGGGATTCGCCGTGCTGGGTGACCGCAGCGATGCGCAGATTGGTGCCACCCAGATCGACGCCGATAGACCAGGAGTTCATGAAAACTCAATCATACGTGAGGGATCGGCGAGAGACATGGAGCAGGAGTGATGAGCAGAGGACGATGGGCGAATTTTGCGCGGCAGTATGCGCGAGACGCGGTGGGACGCTAAATCGCATATGATGGTGCGGGCAATGCCCGGCGCGTTTTCCTGAGCTGGACCTGCGCGGCCTTGCGGCATCCAATGAGTGATCCAGTCTGTTGACCCGGTTCGAAATTCAGCACAATCAGAAGGAGAGAAGCATGCAACGTACGGCGAGCGCCGTCTGGCGCGGAGGCTTGAAGGACGGCAAAGGCACCATTTCCACACAGAGCGGTGTATTGAAAGATACGCAATATTCATTTTCGACCCGGTTCGAGAACGGGATCGGGACCAATCCTGAAGAGCTGATTGCGGCCGCCCACGCAGGGTGCTTCACCATGGCGCTGAGCGCGCAGCTGGGCAATGCGAATCTGACGCCGGAATCCCTGGAGACCACGGCGGAGGCGAAGTTCGAGAAGACCGACGAGGGATTCACGGTGACGGCGATTCACCTGACCACGCGCGCGAAGGTTCCGGGGGCGACGCCGGCGAGCTTTGAGACGGCGGCCAACAATGCCAAGAACGGCTGCCCGATCTCGCGGCTCTTCAAAGGCAATACGCAGATCACCCTGGACGCGAAGCTGGTCTAGAAAGACAGGGCACAGAACACCGGGCCCGGAGCACAGCCCAGGCGCCGCTTTCGCAGCGGCGCCTGGTGTTTTAGAGAAAGCCTGGAGACGACAGGCGGATGCGAATCGAGTTGAGTTCCAGAAAGAGCGGATGGAACCTGTAACGCATTTTCTAACCGGCGCGTGCCTTGGGCGCTCCGGGTTCAATCGCAAAACGGCCTACGCCACGCTGGCGATGACGCTGGCGGCGGAAGCTCCGGATCTGGACGTGTTGTGGGGCTATCGCGGTCCGGTGGCGGAGCTGCAGCACCATCGCGGCTGGACGCATTCCTTTGTGGGAGCGCCGGTGGTGGCGCTGGCGACCGTCGGCTTCATCTGGCTTCTCCATCGATGGCGAAAGAAGGAGCCCATCATCCCGCCTCGGTGGGGATGGCTGTTTTTCGGCGCGTGGATTGCCGCGACCAGCCATATCCTGCTGGACTACACCGTGAACTATGGGGTGCGGCCGTTCTTTCCGTTCAGCGAGAAGTGGTATGCGTGGAGCATCGTCTTTATCGTTGACCCGTGGCTGCTGCTGGCGCTCACCCTGGCGCTGCTGTTGCCGGCGATTTTAGCTTTGGCGGATCGCGAGATCGGCGCCCGCAGGAAGCCTTTTCGCGGAAGGGGCTGGGCGGTCGCGGCGCTGGTCTTCATGGTGCTGTACTGGGGATTGCGCAATGCGGAGCGCGATCATGCGCTGGCGCTGGTCCGCACCGGCAGTTACACGCGCGAGCCGCTGATCCGCGTGGCGGCTGAGCCGCACATCGCCAATCCGTTCCAGTGGCGCATGCTGATGGAGACGAAGGATTACTTTCAGACCGCTGAGGTCTCCACCATCGGCGATGTTGTGAACACCGACGACTACGCCGATGTGATCTACAAGCCACCCGTGACGCCGGCCGTGGCGGCGGCGAAGCAATCGTACCTGGGACAGGTGTATCTGGACTGGGGCAAGTGGCCGCTGGTGCAGGATCAGGGAACGGTACAGGCACCCGGCGCCGACCCGCCGCATCCGGGATGGCACGCCGTGGAGTTCCAGGATTTGCGGTTCGGCTCCACCCCGCTGGGCACCAGCGGCCGTTCGCCGCTGAGCGGATGGGTGGTGGTGGGGCCGCGCGAGGAGATCGAGGGCATGTACATGTCCGGACACGAGCAGAAGTGAGCAAGCCGAGAGAAGGAAGTAGGGAGAAGGAAGCAGACGCCACGGTATTGTTGGTGGGGTGAAGCTGCCTGTTGACCCGACTGCAAGTGCTCCTTGACCAAAGGTTTCGCGGTCCGCAGAATGGGTACAGGTTTTGACTCTTCGTGCAATGAGGGAATGATGGCCGCATATCTGCTGTTGGTGCTGGCGGTTTTGAGCCGGGTGGTGCCGTTTCCAGGGATGAACTTTACGGCGGTGGGAGCCGGCTTGCTGTTCTTTGGCGCGCGGCGGCCACTGCGCGAGATGGCGCTGCCGGTGCTGGCGCTGATGGGGACCGACTTCTACCTGACCGTATTCATGTATCACTATCCCTGGCACACGAGCCAGTACCTGATCACCTGGGCGTGGTATGTGGGAGCGATTGTGCTGGGCCGGATTCTGCTGCGCCGCGTGACCGTCGCGCGGGTGGCGGGCGCTCCGGTGCTGGCGTCGACCTCCTTCTTCCTGATCAGCAACTATGCGGTTTGGGTAGGCGGCGGGATGTATCCCCACACCATGGGCGGCCTGGGCGCATGCTATGCGGCGGCTCTGCCCTTCTACCGGAACGACCTGCTGGCGACGACGGCAATCACGGCGGTTGCCTTTGGCGTGCCTGTGCTGATGGCGAGAATGAGTGAGAGCCGGGCGAACAAACTCGCAGCCTGACCAGGATTCAAAGAGAGAACAGCGGCCACCTCCGGGTGGCCGCTGGTATTTTGGGCGAGCCCTATTGCGTCTTCCTCTTCAGGTAGCGTCCTCGCATATCTTCTTCGACGGCCTGAGAGAAGCGGAACCCAATCTGATGCAGGCCGGCCAGAGTCCCTTCGAAGTCCAGATGGCCCTGAAGTGCGGCTTCCAGTACAACGAAAAGTGTTCCGTTCACAGTCAGGTTGCGCGCCTTTGCTGCGGAGCGGCCTGGCCCGTCATCAATGAGAATGACGTCGGCGCTTCTTTCGATTGCAAGGCTGATCGCTTCGCGTTCGCCAGGGCCGAGCTTGGCAGGAAGGCTCGGGTCAGTCGAAGGGACGGCCGCCAGTTCCAGCCACAGAGGACGATTCGCGATCCACACCTGGACCTCGGTCGGGGTATTCGGGTGTCCAAGCTCCTTGACGACGGCCATTGGAACCAGGACTTTCCCGTAGAGGTGAACCAGAACGTCGGGGCAACCAAGAAGAACCAGGTAGTTCAGCGGACTAGTGTCAGCAACGACGACAAGAGGAAATGCCATTGTGCTTCTCCTGGGATGGTTTGGCAGGAGCCGCTTGCCACATCGCAGGGGAGGGGCGGTAGTCCGTCAGGGCCAATCGTAAATCGACTTCTCTTGCGTCGCTCCGGAAATCCAGGAAAACATCGGTTCTGTGGGGGTACCTTGCAGTGAAATTGCAGGGATACTGAGGTGCGCGGTACCGATCATCCAGCCTTGCGACGTTGCAGGCGGTCATATGAAGCAACGTCCTCAGCCAGGTCTTCCACCGTGTAGTCGTAGATCTCGTACTTCTGGAGGAAGGGGTCGACCTCCATGCGGGTTGCAAAGCCAAGAATCTGGCGCACCTGCTCGATGGTCAACCGATGATCGCGGTAGGCGGCAGCGACAGCATCCTCGAGCAGCAGGCGCGCGGGATCGGAGCCGGCCGGAACAATGTCGCCTGCGAACTCGTCAGGGATTTCGACCGTAACCTGCATGGGCTGAGGGTACCACCGGGAGAAGGGCAAAGCCAGAACCGCGATGCCTCTAACAGGTCAGGCCTTCGTCGGCTCTTCCCACGCCGGCACCGGGCGCTGGCTCTCCGGCAGGTCGCGGCCCTTCACGCGATCGTAGAGATACGCGTCGCTCACCGTGCCGAGGGCCTCGTTATAGAGCGTCACCGATCCGGTGACTTCCTTCACTTCCTCAACAAAGGCGTGGAGAGTCTTCAGGCGTTCCGCAGTGGCGGGGAATTCGCCTTTGCCGCTGGTGAAGAATTTCTGGAAGCCGTGATCGACTAGCTGCGCAATCTCGCCGCCAAACACAAGGCCCGGCCGGACGGCCATACGCAGGCCGGCTGGGTTGTCCGCTCTTTCGAGGACGATCGCGCACCCATTTTTCGAGATGCGCTGCTGATTTGCGACCCCGCCGACCGGTTGTACATCGAACTGAAGGCGGCGAAGTTCGCTGAGAACTGCGTCCCACGAGCGCGGGCGCGGCTTCTTAAGCATCAGTGCAGTTTTCATAGAAAATGGCCAGCCGCTACACTGAATCGTAGCAGTGGGCTCTGGCTTCAGGTTCGCACAGGCGCGCTCTCGCTGCAATTTGATTGATTCGCCCATTGGTAATGCGCCCGGATTTCGCGATGGCCACATTGGCTGCAACCAAACCAACCATGCACCGGATCGAAGCCGGGCCCGACGACCCCCGGCTCCACGCTGCTCGACCGCATCGGGAACACGCCGCTGGTGCGCCTGGAACGCGTCGCGGCAGATTTGCCCGGCGTGCAGATTCTGGCCAAGGCGGAGTGGACCAATCCTGGCGGATCGGTAAAGGATCGCGCGGCGGTCTCGATCGTGCTCGATGCGATGCGCCAGGAGAAGCTATGCCCGGGCGTGCGGCTGCTGGACGCGACCAGCGGAAACACCGGGATTGCCTACGCGATGCTGGGCGCGGCGCTGGCGTTTCCCGTGACGCTGTGCATGCCATCGAATGTCTCGCCCGAGCGCAAGCGGATTCTGAAGGCCTATGGGGCCGAGGTGGTGTGGACCGATCCGGCGGAGAGCAGCGATGGGGCGATCCGCATGGCGCGCGAGTTGGCGGCTTCGGATCCGCAGTACTTTTACGCCGATCAGTACAGCAACGACGCGAACTGGCGTGCGCATTACCTGGGAACCGGCAAGGAAATCCTCGAGCAGACCCATCACAGGATCACCCATTTTGTCGCCGGCCTGGGAACGAGCGGCACCTTCATGGGCGTGACCCGGCGGCTGAAGGAGACCAACCCTGAGATCGAGTGCATCTCCATGCAGCCGGACTCGCCGTTTCACGGGCTCGAAGGGCTGAAGCATATGGCGACCGCCATCGTGCCGAAGATCTACGATCCGGCACTCGCTGATCGCAACGTCGAGGTCGAGACCGAGGCGGCCTACGCGATGGCGAAGCGGCTGGCGCGAACCGAGGGCCTGCTGGTGGGGATCTCGGCGGCCGCGGCAGTGGTCGCCGCGCTGCGCATCGGCGAAGAGCAGGCCGCGCAGGGAAAAGAAGCCGTGATTGTTACGATCTTGCCCGATGCAGCCGACAAATATCTGAGCGAGCGGTTCTGGGAGGAATAGTGCTGCGCCTGAGCCAGCAGATCTACGACGCAATCCGGGAGCATGGCGAGGCGACCTATCCGCATGAATGCTGCGGGGTCCTGCTGGGCCGCTTTCTCACCGAAGCTGGAAGACCTGTCAACGAAGTGGAAGACGCGATCCGCGCGGGGAACACGCGCACCGACTCGGCACACAACCGCTATAACATTGCACCGCAGGAACTGGTGAAGATCCAGCGGATCGGGCGCGAGCGGAGCCTCGAGATTGTCGGCTTCTATCACTCGCATCCGGATCATCCTGCACAGTGGTCGCCCACCGATTTTGCCGAAGCCCACTGGCTCGGCTGCAGCTACGTGATCACCGCGGTCGAGAAGGGCGCGGCGCGGCAGACGAATTCGTTCCTGCTCACCGGGACCACCGAGGACGACAAGGCCTTTACCGACGAGGCCATCGAGGTCACCGGGCAACTCGACCCCGGGCTCGAACCTGAGCCGGATCAGGACAGCGCGCCGGGTTTTGTTGCACAATAGAGAGTGAAGATGGTGAACCCCTCCAAAACGGCCAACTCCACCGTGACCGTCGCACGGCCCGCATCCTCTGCGGCGCTGTGTTGTTGTTGCTGTTGTCGCGGTTAGCGCCTCTTCGCTCCCTCTTCCTCTCACAATTGCAGTCCCCAACCCAAGGACAATTTATGACCATTGAGATTCCCACTCCTTTGCGGGTCTACACAGCCAATCAGCCGAATATCACCGTTCATGCCGATACCGTTGCGCAGGCCATCACGACGCTGCTGGACGAGTTTCCCGATTTCAGGAAGCACCTCTACACTCCGGAAGGAAAACTGCGCTCGTTCGTGAACCTCTATCTGAACGACGAAGACGTGCGCTATCTGCCGGAGAAAGAGGAGAGCCCGGTGAAGGGATCGGATACGCTGACCATCATCCCCTCGATTGCCGGCGGTTCCTGGCCGTCCCGCAGGACGCGCCACTCAATGGCGCCCAGCGCGTCTGCCTGGACGGCAAGTCCCTTGCACCGCGCACCATACAAGCCGCATCCTTAAGGAAGACCATGGCCACTATGATCGAACCCGTCACGCTCCCCGAGCTTTCCACCGATGAAATGGCGCGCTACTCGCGCCACCTGATCCTGCCCGAGGTCGGCATGGAGGGGCAGCAGAAGCTGAAGGCCGCGAAGGTGCTGTGCGTGGGCACGGGCGGCCTGGGATCGCCGCTGGCGCTCTATCTGGCCGCCGCCGGGATCGGAACCCTGGGGCTGGTGGACTTCGATGTCGTCGACTCCAGCAACCTGCAGCGGCAGATCATCCACAGCACGAAAGACGTGGGACGGCCCAAGATCGTCTCGGCAACGGAAAAGCTTGTCGCGCTCAATCCCTTCCTGAATGTCGTGCAGCACGAGACGATGCTGACCAGCCAGAATGCGCTGGAGATCATCTCGCAGTACGACATCGTCGCCGATGGCACGGATAACTTTCCGACCCGCTATCTCGTCAACGATGCCTGCGTGCTGACCGGCAAGCCGAACGCCTACGGATCGATCTTCCGCTTCGAAGGACAGGCGAGCGTCTTTGCCACCGAACAAGGCCCCTGCTACCGCTGCCTCTATCCGGAGCCGCCGCCGCCGGGCCTGGTGCCCTCGTGCGCAGAGGGCGGTGTTCTGGGGATTCTGCCCGGGCTGGTGGGCGTGATCCAGGCGACGGAAGTGATCAAGCTGATCCTCGGCAAGGGCGAGCCGCTGATCGGGCGGCTGCTGCTGGTCAACGCGCTCGATATGAAGTTCCGCGAACTCAAGCTGCGCAAGAATCCCGACTGCCCCGTATGCGGGAAGAACCCCACCGTGACAAAATTGATCGACTACCAGCAATTTTGTGGCATTGTCCCGGAGGCAAAAGTGGCAGCAGAGAAGAACGGCATCCCGCAAATGAGCGTGACCGAGCTGAAGCAGAAGCTCGATGCCGGCGAAGACGTTTTCATCCTCGATGTACGCGAGCCGTATGAGTACCAGATCGCCCGAATTGAAGGTCGGGTTAGCGGGTACCTGATCCCCTTGGGTGAGTTGCCGAACCGGCTGGGCGAGCTCGATGCGTCGAAGGATATCGTGGTGCAGTGCAAGTCCGGCGGCCGCAGCCAGCGCGCTGCGGAGTTCCTGGCGCAGAACGGATTCAGCAAGCTGCACAACCTGGCCGGCGGCATCACGGCCTGGGCGACCGAGATCGATCCGGACGTACCCCGGTATTAGCGGCGGACCCGAGGGGTCGCGCAACCGCCGGAGGCCCCGTGTCAATCCCCCTTACCGGGCAAACGCCTGTGAAAATCGTTGTCTTGGACGGATGCCGGGGGTCTGCGTATACTCCGTTTGCCCGGCAATGCTGATCATTATTTGATCCCCCTTTCTTCCTGTTCATCCGCGTGGCCGGCGTACGTTGGGGGCCTTGATGGATTTATTCGCTCTTCGTCTGCTCTTCATCCTTATCTTTACGGTTGCCTGCTGGTTCTTCCGCCCCTTTGGCCTTAACCCGTGGGCCGCGGCGGGCGCAGGAGCGGCCGCTTCCGCTCTGATCATTTTCTTTGAGCTGCGGGTGCGGGCGCTGAGTCTGCGGCGGCTCTTCGGTGCGGTAATCGGCAGCCTGCTGGGCATCACCGGCGCGTTTCTGTTTTCGCTCGTGCTGCGGAACAGCTTGCCGGAGGGGCAGACGCGCAGCCTTCTCCAGATTGGCGTCCTGCTGCTGATGACCTACATCGGCCTCGTCGTGGGCGCGAGCAAAGGCGATCTGCTGAACCTTGCCGCTTTAGGCGGACTGTTCACGACGGAGCGCGGCAGCAAGCGAAACACGAAGGTGCTCGACACCAGCGCCATTATCGACGGGCGCATTGCGGACATCGCTGAGACCGGCTTTCTGGAAGGCCCACTCATCGTTCCGGAGTTTGTGCTGCGCGAACTGCAGATGGTGGCCGATTCCTCCGACTCCTCGAAGCGGCAGCGCGGCCGGCGCGGGCTGGATGTGCTGCAGCGGATGCGCGGCATGGCGCAGATCGTGGTGCAGATCGCGGAAGAGGATTATCCGCACATTAAGGAAGTGGATCTGAAGCTGATCGAGCTGGCGAAGCAACTCGAGGCAAAGATCGTCACCAACGATTTCAACCTGAACAAGGTGGCCCAGGTGCGCGGGGTGGCGGTGCTGAACATCAACGACCTCGCGAACTCGCTGCGGCCGGTGGTGCTGCCGGGCGAGAAGATGCGGGTCGTGATCATGAAGGAAGGCAAGGAGTTCGACCAGGGTGTCGGCTATCTGGACGACGGCACGATGGTGGTGGTGGACCACGCACGACGCCTCATCGGTCGTTCAGTCGAAATTTGCGTGACCTCAGTGCTGCAGACGGCCTCAGGCAAGATGATCTTCGGCCGCGTCGACGAAGGCTCACGCCCGGAAGCGGCGCGCGCAACGGCGGAAGCTTAGCTAAGCTTCCGCTGGTTGCCTGTCGCAGAGCAAATATTCAGAGGGCGGTGACAGAGACAGGACAGTGGTCCACGTAAGTGACCCACTAATGTTATCTCCTTGACAAGCCACTAGGATCCGCCGAAGTGGTGAGTAATACCGTAGAAAAATAGCCCCAGGAGGCAAAGAGTAACTGCACGCGTGAGCCATCGCCAATTTGTGCCCCACGAGATCATCTCCGTTGAGCCAAGAAAAAGAGCAATATAACCGCTCTCCGCTATCGCGCGGCCGGAAGGCGACCAGGCCGCCGGCAGCCCAATCGGCGCAAAAAGAACCCACGCAAGTAAAGCGGCACCAAAGGCCGCAACAGGAATAAAAGCCATCCTGCTCCTGCGCCCGCGTGCCATCCTTTCCATCTGATGCATTAAAACCGCGCCTGTGCCTGTAGACATAATAGCGCTCCATCATCCAGGTTGATTCGGTTAGTCCAGTCCCTACGGCCCTTATGGCTGCTCAGCGGCGGCCAGACAATTATTGTAACCGTAAATTGCGGCCCCTTCGCAGATGGCAAAGGCCGGGGGAATTGTCCCATAGCCTATCGTTCAAATCGCTGTCGCCTCTGCAAATACCCTGTCACATCGAGCTGGGTCGAAGCCGGCATTCACCTTACACGCTGGACGGCGCGTTTCGTACTGCAGCAGTTCAGAAACATTGTTTTGAAAGTGCTGTCGCTGTATCACGTTAGCCAATGCCATTTGAACACCTTCGAGACGGAGCTTATTCTCTGAGAACCACTCCTGCCAATCTGACTGATCCATCGTCCCGTTTTGCAGCCCGTTCTGTCCGTCCGCAAGATGATTCCTGGCTGAAGCTACCATTTGATGACAGTCGTCAATATCACATAGTGTGTCTACGTCCTGAAAGTACTTCGCAGAAATGGTAAACAACTTACTCAATTGCGCCCGTCGTTCCAGCGGAACCGGTGACGGAAGAACTGATTGCGCAAATAGCCACCCCCCCCGGTTAGGGTCAATGTTACAGCAGCAACCTTCAAAGCTTTCTTCATGGCGTGGACGGTACATGGTAACATATCAAATGTCAAGGCGATGTTATCGCGTGCCTGCTAAGACGAAAGGATTCGACCCTTGATCTGCCGCTAACGACTTTGCCTTCGCTCCGTCGGCCGCTTCGCGTCACCTCAGTGCTGCAGACGGCCTCAGGCAAGATGATCTTCGGCCGCGTCGACGAAGGCTCACGCCCGGAAGCCGCGCGCGCAACGGCGGAAGCGTCGAACGGCTGACAGAAGCTCCAAAACCGGAGACCCCGCATGCCAACGATCAGCGCCTTTTACGGCATCCTGATTCAGATATTCTGGAATGACCACCCGACCGCCGCACTTTCACGCGTTGTATGCGGAGCACGAAGTCCTGATCGATATTCGGACGCTGATGGTTCTGGAGGGTGGATTTCCGAGACGCGCTCTGGCTCTTGTCCTTGAATGGGCACAGGAGCATCGAACGGAGCTGATGGAGGATTGGGAACTATGTTCGCAGAATCGGCAGCCAAACAAGATTCGACCTCTTCCGTAGTTCCTGAGATTCGCCCGCGCATGCCGTGGAGAGTTGCGGAAGCTATGGCACTCGACGGCTTCCGACTCCGCGTCCGCTTTCTGGATGGGGTTGAAGGCACAGTTGAGATGGTTGAGTTGCTTCGTTCGTCAAGGTCCGGAGTTTTCGCTCCGCTGGCCGATCCTGCAGTGTTCGCGCAGGTATCCGTTGAGCATGGCGCGGTATCGTGGCCAGGCGATCTGGATCTGGCCCCGGACGCCATGTACGCAGCCATTAAAGAGCGCGGAAGCTGGGTCCTTCGCTAACGAAAGATAGCCCGGGACATTACGCAACTCTTACATTCTCCTGGCTCCTGTCGCTTTTAATGTGAAGAGGACTTTCTTTCCCGATGTCGCCCCTTGCTGAGATCCCCGCCGAAACCGTGCGCGCCGATGCCGAGGCGCTGGAGCAGACCCGCTCTCCGAAGCTGAATCTCATCTTCGCGGTCACGCTGACCGTGTTTCACCTCGGCGCGATCGTCGCGCTGTTCTTTTTCAGCTGGAGCGCGCTCGCCGTCTCGCTGGTGCTTTGGGTGCTCGCGCAGAACGTCGGCATTGGGATGAGCTACCATCGCCAGCTCACCCATCGCGGCTTCGCGACGCCGAAGTGGGTGGAGTACGCCATGGCTCTGTGCGCCACATTGGCCCTGCAGGGGGGGCCGATCTACTGGGTCGCCGTGCATCGGATGCATCACCAGCTCACCGACCGCCCCGGCGATCCGCATTCGCCGCGCGATGGCAAGTGGTGGTCGCACATGGGGTGGATCCTGCACGGATCGCTGCGCAACCGGAATCCGCGCCTGGCGCGCTACGTCCCCGATCTGGCGAACGATCCGTTTCATGTCTGGCTGAGCCGCTGGCACTGGGTGCCGCTCACCGCCGTCGGCATCACGCTGTTTTTGGTTGGCGGATGGTCCTGGTTCCTCTGGGGCAGCTTCCTGCGCATCACCCTGGGCCTGCACGCGACCTGGCTCGTGAATTCTGCGACGCATTTGTGGGGCGGCCGGCGCTTCGACACAAAAGACGATTCGCGCAACAACTGGTGGGTCGCGCTGATCACCGGCGGCGAGGGCTGGCACAACAACCACCACGCGCATCCGGTTTCGGCGAGCCACGGCATGGCCTGGTATGAGTTGGACTTCAACTACTGGGGCATTCGCATGCTGGGGTGGCTGGGGCTGGCGAAGCGGATCAAAGTGCTCGGCCCGGACGGCGGCCCCGCGCGGATCCTGCACCCGTAATTCCCGCCGCCTTCGGGAAGATTTTCCCCGACACTGGCGCGCTGGTAGACTCGCGGGAATGATCCTCAGGAAAGCTGTTCGCCTGCTTGCCCTGCCGCTGCTGGTTTCTGCTGCCTGTGCTCAGACCGCCACGCCCCATCTCTTCTTTCGCGTGACGCTGGACTCGGGCATGCAGCACCCCGAGTCGGGGCGGCTGCTGATTTTTCTCGAGCCCGGCAGCGGCGCAAAGCAGGTCGAGGCGAATGAATTCCATCCGTCCGCCACGTCCATCGCGGCGAAAGAAATTTCCGATCTGAAGCCGGGCGCATCCATCGATATCGACGTCGACAACCTTGCGTTTCCGGCGCCCTTTTCCTCGCTGAAGCCTGGAACGTATCAGGCCCAGGCCGTGCTCGATGTGGACCACACCTATGCCTACGACGGTCCGGAAGCCGGGGACATCGAGAGCGCGGTCGTGTCGCTGCCCGACTGGACGCCCGGGACCGGCGCCGAGCCAACGTTGGTCCTGAACCATGTGATCGCGGCGCGCACGCCGCGCCCCCTGCCCCTGAAGCCAGAAGAATTGGCTGCAGCCGAAAAGGCAACCTCGGAGGCCGACTTCGTGAGCCCGGCGCTGACTGCGTTTTCCGGGCGCGAGACGCACATCCGCGGCTGGGTCGTGCTGCCGCCCGGATATGCCAAGCATGCGAAGGCGCGTTACCCGACGGTTTACTGGACGCATGGTTTTGGAGCGAAGCTGGATACGATCCGGCCCAGTGCGCTGATGATCTCGGCCCGGATGAATGCCGGCAAGATGCCGCCCATGATCTGGGTGTTTCTCGACGAGTCGCTGCCCACCGGCACCCACGAGTTCGCGGATTCGGTAAACAACGGGCCGTGGGGACACGCGCTCACAACCGAGTTTATTCCGTGGCTCGAAGCGAAGTACCGCATGGACCCGAAACCATCGGGACGATTCCTGCAGGGGCATTCGTCCGGCGGATGGGCGACGCTGCAGCTGCAGGTAAATTATCCGCAGGTCTTCGGCGGAACCTGGTCCACCTCGCCCGACCCCAGCGATTTTCACGACTTTACCGGGGTGGACCTCTATGCGCCGCACGCCAACCTGTATCACCGCCCCGATGGCACGCTGTATCCGCTGGTGCGGGATCACAGCCAGGTGATCGCGACCGCCGAGGAATTTGGCCGCCAGGAAGAAGTGCTCGGCGACTACGGCGGCCAGTTGGCCTCGTTCGAATGGGTCTTTTCGCCGCGCGGCGCCGACGGGAAGCCGCTGGAGATGTTCGATCGCGAAACGGGCGACGTGAACCCGAAGGTCGTTGCCTACTGGCACGATCACTACGATCTCGCTCACATCGTGGAGACGAACTGGGCGACGCGCGGACGCGAGCTGAAGGGAAGAATCCACCTGATCGTCGGCACGGCGGACACGTTCTACCTCGACGGAGCCGCGCATAAGTTCGAGGCGGTGCTGAACCGGCTCGGCGCCAATCCGCACTTTACCTATCGTGAAAACCGCACCCACTTCGACCTGTACGAGGAGAACGGCGACCGCATGGCGATGATGGACGAAATCGCCGAGCAGATGTACGCGGTGGCCCGGCCCGCGGCCCACTGGAAGCGACCGGAGGGCGCACCCCCGGCGATCCTGCATCCATAACGCGAGGACATATGAAAAGGCCGTGGGAAGTTACGCTGCTTGCCGTGCTGGCATTGGGCGCGGCGGCGATTGCGATCGTCGTCAGTATCTCTCTGCTGGCGCCCGGTACGCGGCTCGACCGGATGTGGGCGCTGAATGCCCCCGCACACGATGCGTTCGCGGCCAGGGCCGGTGCGGTCGCGGCAGTGCTGTTGTTTGTGAGTGTGCTGGCGGTGGCCACGGGTGTGGGTTTACTCACCCGCCAGTTGTGGGCATGGCTCCTGGCGCTGGCCGGCATCGGCATCAACGCGCTGGGAGACATGATGAGCATGCTGATCACGCGGGACTGGGCGCGAGGCCTCGCGAGAATCCTGATCGACAGCCTCTTCGTCTACCTGCTGCTGCGCGCCGGTGTGCGGGCCTGGTTTCTGCGACGGTCTTCGTGATGCCGAAGCACGGCGCAGCACCTCGCACCGATGCCGATGCAACACTCTCAACCGTCCACCCGCAGCTGGCTGTTTCATCCGCATTCCACAGCCGATACAATGAGCTGAACGCTCCTTGACAACTATGACCACGCACCTCGAATCGACCCTCACCGCCAAACTGCAGACCGCCGCCCAGCAGGCAGGACTCACCGTCCTCTCCGTGGACGCCGGCACCGACTTCAACGGGCACGCCACGACGCGCTTCCGCCTCGGCACGACTGCGGACGCAGCGCCGGAACGCACTCTGCTGCTGGAGTTGAGCGAGACCTTCGACTTCCACAAGCCGGAGCTGCTGCCGGAGATGACCACCCACCTCCGTGAGGCCGCGAACCGCCTGCGCAATCCGCGCCCCGACGCTTACGTCACGCTCGCCGGTCTGCCGGTGAGCTTCGGGAATTTCGCGTGGCCGTTCCATCGATCCACCTCCGGGGCGGACACGTACATCGTGCACGGTACGGTGCATCTGGAGGATGGGGCGCAGTCGCCGCTGCATGCCCTGGTATCGGCGAGCATGACGGTGACTTTCGCGGAGATTGTGCCGGCGCCGGAGCAGCCCTACGCGGAGACGTTTATCTACAACGCGGTGCGCAAAACGCTCGATCGCGGACAGCTCGAGCTGCTGAAGAGCGGCAATCGCCAGCCCGTGCCGGTAACCACGCGCTACTACAGCCGCTGGCAGAAGAAGTTTTTCTTCACCGACACCGACGATCGCAGCCGCATGGATTTCCTGGCGCTGAAGGCGTACTGGCTCTCGGGAGTGCTGGGCGGTAGCCAGCCGGTGTGGATCGCCGATCCGCGCGACGCGCAATATCTGAACACGACGGCCGCGGAACTGCAGCGGATGGCGGCGCAACTCGCAGCAGAGGGAGTGTTGAAGCTCGAAGGCGAGTACGCTTCAGCCACGCCCGCGCTGGTGGCTCGCGGCGAGGAGTATCACGCAAAGCTGCAGGCGGCCCTGGCTGCCACGCGCCCCACCTTCAATGAGGAGATGCGCGCGGGTCACACGAATATGTAATCGCTGGCAGGCGGCCTGGCCTGGGGTGGGTATTCCGATGGATATTCCGAAAGTGCGCCTGCAGATCGCGGGTCGCGGCCACGATCCTGCTCAGCAGGATTCGCTCATTTGCCTCCCACGGTCAGCTTCATCTTCTCCTTCACGCCTTTGGCCAGCTTCTCGATCGCGTCGGCTTTCCGGATGACATTGAGCGACAGAGTGTCCTTATCCATCTTGTCGACCTCCAGCTTCAGCTCATTGGCCAGCTCCACCAGCTTCGCCGTGTCTGCGACGATTTGCCGTTTGCGTTCCAGATTCGCTGCCGCATAACTGGTCTGCTTCTGCTCTTGCTCCTGTTCCCGCATCCGCATCTGATCGTTCTTGTCGGGGATCGAGACTGCGTCGGGCGGCTCCCATGGCCGGAGGATGGCGCCCGGAGGCGCGTCCTGAGCCGCGGCGGGAAGCGCCGTCACCGCCAGCAGGCCGAGCGCCGTGAGCACGAGGCATAGTACTCGGGGCACCCACCGGCTCCTTTTTGATTCATTCAGCTGGAATGTGCTGCTTTGCATGGAAAACTCCTTTTGAGGCCGGGGAGTACGCAAGTCGCACTGCAAAGAACAGGGAAATCTTACTCTTCCACGTACAGAGCGGGAAATCGAGACCGGTATCGGTCAGCGCTCACACCCGGGCGCAAAGCAGGCGGGCGGATCGTCCGTGCGGCCGAGGTTCCGCTGCACTTTCGCCGAACCAGCGGGTGCGAATGGCGGCGCCCTCCAGATCCTCGATGCTGGTGAAGCCGAGGCTGCGCAAATCCGAGGCCAGATGCTCCGGCTCGAAGAACAGGCGGAAGGGCTCGCCGGCACGGGCGACGCGTTCGGCCAGCAGATCGAAAGCGCGCTGTTCGGTTTCTCCCAACAACTCGCGGGGGATGGCGTAGTCGAAGACCACGCCGCTGCCGCGCGGCATTCCGGCAATAAAGCGCAGTGTGGCCAGCGCCGCTTCACGGGTGAGATAGGGCACGACGCCAAGCCAGGAGAAGAAGGCCGGCTCCTTGCTGTGAAATCCTGCGGCTTCGAGCCCATGGGCCAGCGTGTCGCTTTCGAAATCGACGGGCGCAAAATGCATCGAGGCGGGAATCGCGATACCCGCATGTTGCAGCCGCTCGCGCTTCCAGGCTTGTGTGTCGGGGTGGTCGACCTCAAAGACGCACAGCTCAGCGGCGCGGTTGCGACACGCGAAGGTGTCGAGTCCCGCGCCCAGAACAACGTACTGGCGGATTCCCCCCTCGACCGCAAGCGCCAGTTCCTCTTCGGCAAAGCGGCTGCGCACGGCAATAAAGAGGCGCAGGCCGCGAGTCCATGGACTGGAATCGCCCTCGGCCACTTCGGCGTGAACGCGCGCGGCCGCCTCGTCGCTGAGAATTTTCAGCGCCAGCGGGTCTTCAAAGATCAGAGGGCGATCGCAGAGCTGATGCATAGCGCGGCGCATGGCGACACGCTCCGCGGTTCCGCTGCGGCGGCCATCAATCATGAGCGCCGCGTGCTCTCCCCATCAGGGCTGCGCATAGTAGCCTTCGAGGGTGCGCACCTTCAGGCGAGGTTGGTCAACCTTGACCGTAAGCGTGTGCCAGGTGTCGGCGGAGTCGGCCTTCTGCGGGGCAATGGTCATGGAGTACCAGGCAGACGCGTCCCTCGCGCACTTCGCGATCTCTCCGGTGATATCGTTGCTGCCCACGACGACGGTGCCTCCGCTGTGAACAGCCAGAACCTGCAGCGCGAGGTTGCCGGGATTCGCCTGAGAGGGTTTCGTCACCGGTTTGGTGAAGCTCTCCCAGAGAAAACTGCGGGCGCTGGCCGCATCGACAGGCCCCAGAGGATCGATGGAATCCATGGTGATGCCCAGTTGCCGGAACATCCCGGTTAATTCGACGATGCCGCTGAAGAGGTTGCGCTGCTGCTGGAGGCCGAAAGTGACATTGGGACTGTCGAAGATGGGCCAGCCCGGGCCGATCCACACCACCAGCTTGCGCCCCGGAATCTTCGCCAGGCCCTGACCCAGCGCGCTCAGCCCCTGGAGCGAGATCTGTGTCCGTTCTTCAGCCCCGTAGAATCCTTCCGCGCGGTTGATGATATGCAGCTGCCCATCTTTCTGGTGGAGAACGGCCGCCAGTCCATTGCCATCGGCGGAGGGAACTGTGATCTGGTCGAGGCCGGTGTCGGTGAGCAGAAAGATTGCGACTGGAATGGCCAGCCGTCCGTCGTCGCGGCGCAGATAGTTTTCGATCTGCGTGCGCACGGTGCTGACGACGCTGAAGTTTGCATTCACGTCATCGATCAGGAGAATCATCGTCTGCGGATCGTTGCGCGGGGTCGATAGTTCGTGCGCGACGAAGGAATGAACAGCCGTGGGCTGCTTGTCATCGAGCAGCGTAAAGTCCTGCTGCGTAAGACCGCGAACGGGAGCGCCGGATTTATCGGTCACCACCACGTTCAAACGGATGGAATCCGACACCGGCGCGGGTGGGGCGGTCGCCAATGGCGGCAGATCGAGAGGCTGTTGCGCGAATAAGCTTGCCGTACAGAACAACGGCGCCAGAACAAAACTCCAACCAGGCCTCAGCATCATCGTCTCCTGCGCACCAGCCGCCATTCATTATTGCAGACGCAAACAGGGCCGGCGGAAGAGGCGAAGCTACTGCGGCTGGCGACTGTTCTGCGCGGGCGGCGTGCTCGGTTCACTCGGCGCGTTGCCGACGGCGGAGGGCTGAGAGCTTTGGGTCGCAGGCGCTGCTTCCTTGCCTTGCGGCGGATTCGCTGCTCCGCCTTGCGGCTGAGCCGGCTGGGGCTGCTGAGAAGAAGACGGCGGCGGCGGCGGTTGAGTCTCATGCGGAGCCGCAGCCCCGGTCTGCGGTGTGGACGGTTGCGGCGCCGGAGTGTTGTCCGGCGCCGGACTGGTTGCGGGCTTCTCGGCGGGCGATGCCGCATTGCCGGAGGGTGCAGCGGCGCCCGGCGCGGGGGCTGCCTCGCCTTCGTGATACGCGGCGCGTACCGCAGGATGTGCCTCTTCGCCCGGCGGAGGCGGCAGGATATCCGCCGCCAGCGTCACCTGGTTCACCACGCTCGGATCATCGCGAAGCTTCACGTAGAGCTGCCCGGTTTCCGGACGCGGCACCGGCAGCACGTATCCGGGAAAACCGTCAGGGACCTCAACCGGATGCGCGAACTGCGGATCGCTGGCGACGGAATCGACCAGGAAGAGATTCGACCCGCTGAGGCGGCATTGCTGAGCTTCGCCGGCCGGGCATTTCAGGTCGTGCAACTCCGGCAGACGCACGAGCGTCGCCAGAGGCTGCCAGTCGCCCGCGGTGCCGTTGTCAACCACGCGAAACTTGAGCGGGCCGAAGGCCGAACTGCCGAACGCCTTGGCGGGATCGAGCGTGGCCAATGCGACCTTCGAGTTCTCCAGCGTCATGGTGCCGCTGTCGAGGCTGAGCGTGGTGGAGAAGGCTTCATCCGCGGTGGCGACTTCGATCTTTTCCTTGCGGCCAAACGATGCCGGCGACTGCGCCCGCACGCTGAAACGCAGTTTCGCGTCCAGCGGCAGCTCGTCCTGATCGGCCAGCTGGATATTGCTGCCGTTCCCGGAAACCGATTCCTGGACGCTTTTACCGATGAGCAGCACCCCGGGACGCGGGGCGCCAACAGCGACGGGAACCTTCATCGTGCGGCCGTCGGTCAGGGCCACCTGCGCGGTACCGGACTGGCCCTGCTTCAGCTTTGCCGCAGCCTTCGCGTCTTTGGCCTGCATCGGCAGCTCGTCGCTGCCCATGGTGGGATCGATCTTTCCCGGCGCAAACGTGACGCCATCCACCGTGAGGCTCGCGATCGCATCCAGCCCGCTGCCCTTGAGAATTCCCTGCGTGTCGCCGGCGTGAAGAGTAAAGCTGTCCAGGTGACCCGCCTCGGCGTAGGCGCGAAGAGGAATCGTCTGGGCCGTGACCGTGCCGAACTGCTTCACCTCCAGCTTCAGCTCCCCGGGATGCGCCTGCTTCAGGGGCAGCTTCACTTCCACCTGATCGGGGCTGGTCGCCTTCCAGTCGGCTTTGAGTTCCTTGCCGGCGGAGTCTTTCACGAGGATGGTGTCGACGCAGCTGGCATCATCGGCGGAGAGATGGATGGTGTCCTCGCGCCCAACGATCAGCGCTTCGCGATCCGCCGCGGCCAGTTCCCAGTTCTGCGCGTGAGTATTTTCCAGGCGAAACGCCGGTCCGTCATACTTCTCGAATCCCCAGTAGCCATGCAGCGATGCGTCGATGGTGTTGCCGAAGTCGCTGGCGCTCAGGTCCTTCGCCTCGAGTTCCAGGCCGCCCTTCACGGCGTCGGGTTTCACGGCTTCATCGACGAATTTCCCGTCCTTCTTCTTCAGACGCAGGATCATCTCGTGCGCATAACCGGTGGAGAACACCAGGGGCGCGCCATCGACGGCCAGCACCAGCGAGTTCTTTTCCGCGCAGTAGTTCTGCTTCGAATCGACCGGGTGCAGCGGCGGAGCCTGCGATGCTTCCACCGCCGGCAGCGCCGTCACCAGCACCGACTTGGGATTGTGGAAGGAGGGCGGCGTGTTCAGCATCAGCGCCATTTGCTCGCCCTGCTGCGTGGCGAGCGCGGGGATGTATTGATATTGCGCGGTATGGAAGGTCTCGAGGATGCGCGCCATGTCCATGACCGAGCCGATGTAGGGGCTGTAGAAGCCGTAGTTGGCCTGCGGCGTGTAGGCCAGCTGCATGGCGAGATCGCTCGCCGGTCCGGAGCTCATGGCCTCGACAATGGACTGGCTGTGGCCATCGCTGAGGATGAGGGCATCCTGGCCCTGAGTGAGGCAGGCGGCCTGCAGCTCCGGCATCCGGTCCAGGCAGTGGTTGTCGATCTTCATGCCCAGGCTGCGCGCCAGCAGCGGCGCGGCATCCACCAGTTTCGCGGGATCGCTGCGATCGAGCTGATGGACCGCGGCCAGATAGGTGTCCAGGCGGGAGCGGTCGAGCATGGCCTGATTCAGGTCCTGGGAGGCGCGCACGAAGGAGCCCGGCCTGCCGCGCACAGCGCCCACCAGGGTGTGGAAGTCTCCACCGGTTTCGGGCGCGAGGAAGACCAGCACCTGCTGCGCACCCTGCGGCACGGTGACCGTGAGCCCTTCCTTTGCTTTCTTGTCCCACGTCTCCTGGCGGAAGAACCAGTTTTCCGGCGGCGGATTCGTGGAGCCGCGCAGAAAGGCGGTGACCAGGAGATAGTGCGCAGACTGGCCCTTCGGCAGGTCGGCTTTGATCCATACGCGATCACCAGGCGCGAGGTTCGGCACCTCGTCGATGGGCAGCGTTTTGCCCGAGCGCGTGACTTTCACTTCGAGCCTGGGACCGGTCAGATCGAAAGGAGCAGCGTCGGCCCACGCACAGGTCACTGCCGCCAGAGACACGACGGCCGCGAGAAATGGTCGATACCACCGAATTGCCATATCAGTAACCATTCTAGGCTTCATAGAGGGGGACAGGCGCAAAAATACCCTTGTCTGCAAAGACGCAATTCGGCCCAAAATGTTCCTGCTGTCCCGGAAGTGGATGATGACTGCAGAGATGCGGCACCCGGATTGGGGCTTCCCTCATCGAAAGAAGACATGAACTTCAGCCGCCGTCACTTCAATCGCATGCTGACTTCGATGGGGCTCGCGCCTGCTTTTGCCGGACTCACGGCCGAGGGCGCGATCACCGGCAGCAGTGGAGGCGCACGCGATCCGCAGATCCTGCGCCTGTCGCGCAATGGCTGGATGCCGAATAACGAGCACCTGCCGGTGTTGCTCTATCGCGGCGCTCTGCAGGGGCGCGGAGACGATCCGGCGGCAACGTTCGAGAGCGTGTTCACCCGCAACGGATGGCCGCCGCAGTGGCGCAACGGTGTATACGACTTTCACCACTACCATTCGACCGCGCACGAGGTGCTCGGATTCGTGGCGGGCTCGGCGCAGTTGATACTGGGCGGCGAGAACGGTCACGAGATCACCGTGCATGCCGGCGACGTTGCGGTTCTGCCGACAGGCACCGGCCACTGCCGCCTGTCCGCGTCCCCCGATTTTCTGGTGGTGGGCGCTTATCCTGCGGAGCAGCACTGGGATATCTGCCGCTCGGCGCCGGATGCGAAGGCGCAGGAGCGGATGGAGCATCTGCCGTTTCCGAAATCCGACCCGGTGAGCGGCAGCGCAGGGCCGCTGATCCGATTGTGGGGCTGAGACGCTGGCTGCTGGCGGGGGCAGAGGCCGACCTTATCGAACCCCATCATTCGACGCGTTCGCAAAATGCGAATATCATAAAGCTCGGAGCGGGAAGTTGCACGTCATCTCCCGGAAACGATTGCTGGAAGCAACGGAGCGCCATCCCGAACTCGGAGCGCCTCTCGATGTCTGGTATCGCATAGTGAAGCGGGCGGCGTGGCAGAACCTTGACGACGTGCGCCGCTCATTTCCCGCTGCTGATGGAGTCGGGAAATACACCGTCTTCAACGTCAAGGGAAATAACTACCGTCTGATCGTGGAGATCAATTACCGGTCCAGCCGTATCTTCATCCGGCACGTTCTGACGCATGCGGAATACAGCAAGGGAAGGTGGAATCCATGAGCGCGCGAGCCATACCCGCGTACCCGGCTTTGCTGGCCAAGCATCCGCCCAGGGTCATCCGCACCCAGGCAGAAAACGAGCACTTCACTCGGCTCCTCGAGGATCTGGATCGGCGGCACACCCACTCGACGCGGGCCGAGCGCGAATTGGCCGACCTGCTGACGCTGCTCATCGAGGACTTCGAGGACCGGCAGTACCAGCTTCCCCGGGCTTCCCCCTGGAGGCTCTCCGCTTCCTCATGGATCAGCACCATCTGCGCCAGAAGGACCTCCTGGACGTTTTCGGCACGCCGAGCGTGGCCTCCGAAGTGCTCAGCGGGAAGCGCGACCTGAGCAAGGAGCATATTCGCCGGCTCAGTGAGCGCTTTTCGGTCCCGGTCGACTTGTTCTTCTGATTCCCGCTCTCACTTCTTCGGGGGAATGATTCTGAACTCGCCGCTCACGTGCATCAGGCTCATCAGGTAGAGCATGCCGTCGTAGTAGCGGCTCTGGCCGGACGGGATCTTCGTGTTCCACAACGCTTCGGTGAAGCGGCGCGCCCGGGCGCGGTCCGTAGCTGCGAGCCCGGCCACAGCGTTGGTGCCGACGAGTCCCTCGGGATGCTCTTCATGCGTGACGTGGGGATTCGGTTTTACCGGCTCGCCTTCGAGCGTGAACATTGGGCCGTAGGTGTTCATCCCCCGGGATTCGAAGAATTTCTGGATGTCATCGCTCAACGTCTGTTCGGCCGGTGCCTTGCGCCACCAGGACCAGTCGACGCTCCAGTTGCTCGCCGTCCGCCAGGCATCGTAGCCAAACACATTGGATCGGCCGGCAAAAGGACCCTGCATTGGACTGCCATCGAAGTTGGCAAAGTCAGGCGCGAGCCCGGTGTCGGGATTCGCGACCTTCGGGAAGAAGGCGCGGCTGGCTTCCGCGGCGCGCTCCCAGAAGCCGCGATCCTCGGGCGGTCCCCAGCGCGCCCACAGTTCATAGAATGCGGGCAGATGATACGACGGATCGGTGAAGGGGTGCGGCATCGCCTCAGGCACAAACTTCACCATGGGCGGATCCTGATTGAACTCGGCGCCGACGGTATGCGGACCGCGCGGACCGGGCGCGCTGATCACCTCGCGATGCACCATGGCGTGCAGCAGCTGCAGTGCCTCGGCGCGATAGTCGTAGATCCCCTGGCCGCCAGGCCAGCGATTCGCGGCGAAGAGAAGCGCCATCGCGAAGTACGACTCGCCGTCGGGCGCGGCGCCCTCGGAATTATGCGTGCCGTCGGGCTTGCACGACCAGGCGAAGTACTCATAGCTGGGCGCCTTCGGATCCGAGATATACATGTACGTCATCGCCCAGTTCCACAGCGCATCGAACTCCGCCTTCTTGTCGAGCTCGACCGCGATCATCATGCCGTACGACATGCCCTCGGTCCGGACGTCCTTGTTATTCCAGTCGGTGAGGTACATCAGCGGGCCGTTGGCGTTGGAGCCGGCCGCGAACACCACGGACTGCGTCTGCGGATCGCCGTGGAAGAGCTGCTGGTACGCGGCATCGATCTTCGCGCGGATTTCCTTCTCCGAGTGCCCGTCTTCTTTGAAGAGGTTGCGATATTTGCCGGTGGCATACGCGCCCGAGCCATCGCTCAGGGTCTGCGCGGACAGCGCGGGCGAACTCCATCCGACCATCAGGACAGCAAGCAGGGCTCCGGCAATCTTCATTCGCAGTGGATCTCCAGGGTTCGGCTGCACCTCACCAGAGTAGCTTTTCCGCGAGCAACGCGGCACA
Source organism: uncultured Acidobacteriaceae bacterium (assembly GCA_963796895.1). Lineage (GTDB taxonomy): Bacteria > Acidobacteriota > Terriglobia > Terriglobales > Acidobacteriaceae > Palsa-343. The sequence goes on along the minus strand of CAWCNN010000003.1, from coordinate 1,319,184 downwards.
CTGTTAGCCGATGCGGCTGACTTGTTGCTTTGCTCTGTTGCTGGCCTGCACAGTTCATGCGCAGGATGTTCAGGTGCGCGTCTCGCCCGATGTGAAGACCGGCATCGAGGGGACCACGGAGTTTCCAACCATCCAGATGGCGCTCGATCATCATCCGTTCCCAGGGCGCGGCGGGCGGGTGTTCATCCAGATCGCGCCGGGAACCTATCACGAGCGCCTGAACATCACCCAGAACCACACGAACATCACGCTCCTCGGCATGGGCCATGCGCCGCAGGATGTCGTGATCACGAACAGCCTCAACGCGAAGCAGGCAGGCGGCACCTTCTTCACCGAAACCGTGGAGGTGAATGGAAACGGGTTCGAGGCGGACAACGTCACCTTTGAGAACTCAGCGGGCAACACAGGCCAAGCCGTGGCGATTGTGGTCCGCGCTGACCGCGCGGTCTTCAAACACTGCCGGTTCCTCGGTTATCAGGACACGCTGTTCGCCGACTATGGCCGTCAGTATTACGTGGACTCGTACATCGAGGGAGCCATCGACTTCATCTTCGGCAATGCGGCCGCAGTGTTCGATCGCGACGAGATTCACGCCAACGGACCAGGGTATCTGACCGCGCAGTCGCGGACCTCGGCGGATCAAACGACCGGCTACGTGATCGTGAACAGCAAGGTGACCGCCGCGCCTGAGGTCAGCGGTGCGGAGGGCAAGCGCTCCGGCACCTCCCTGGGACGGCCATGGCGGCCCTATGCGCGCGTTGTGTTCATGAAGACCGAACTACCCGCGCCAGTGAAGGCGGAGGGCTGGAACAACTGGGGCAAGGAATCGAACGAGAAGACGGCGTGGTTCGCGGAGTTCGGCAACACCGGACCGGGCGCAGCAACGGCCAGCCGTGTTCCGTGGGCGCACCAGTTAACCGCGAAAGAGGCCCGGCAGTTTGAGCCCAGGGTCTTCCTGGCCGGCCCGGATCGCTGGAACCCGGTCGCGGACGCAGCCAGGCTGCCGTGAGGCCGCTCGATCGACCCTCCGCAACGCCATCGCTCTGGCTACAGCTACCCGCTCCCGGCTCCCAGCTGCTCCTTCACCACACCACGGTCGTCACCGAATCCGGCGGCAGCGTCATCGCCATCGTCTTGTCTGCCAGCAGCACCTGCATCCGCTGCTCGCCGCCCTGATTCGTCAGCACCAGCACCTTGCTCCCATCGGGATTCTCCGCCGCCACATGATCGATCCCCGGAAAGTCGCCCCCTCCGGAATTCCATGACGCAAACACCCGCGCCCCGCGCTGGATCGCCCGAGAGTACTGCGCGAAAGCCTTGTACATGCCACTCTTCGTCACCGCGTGCGTCTTCGAGTCCACCGTCACCACGCCTCCGCAGTTGAACGGCCCGATGTTCGGCTTGCCCTTCTCGTCCAGAACCAGGTTCCAGCTCACAATGCACCGTGCCCAGTTGCGCAGAATCCCGGCGAACGTCGACGACCACTTGCTCCAGTCCGTCGCGTACGCCGGATCGGTGTAGTCCGGACCGCCTTCCGTCCAGTACGCGTTCTTCTGCGGGAACAGATCGTGGACCCGCGTCATCGCATCGGGCGTCCCCACGTACCCATGCCACGCCACGCCATCGACATATTTGTAGACATCCGGATCGCTCAGCTCATCCACCGCGCGTCCCCACAGGTTGTAGTTGTGGTCGATGATCCAGATCTTCGTCCCCAGCCGCGCTTTTTCCAGCGCCGGCCCCAGATGCGCCTTCACAAACTCCATCTCGTATTCCTGGCCCCACAGCGCCTGCGGCATCCGCCCATCCTGATCGGTGTCCACCTCGTTCTGCACCGTGATGGCATCGATCTTCACGCCGTTCTTCGCATACCCCTCAAGGAATCGGCGCATGTACTCCGCGTACGCCGGAAAGTAGTGTTTGCGCATGGCGCCGCCCAGCAGCGTGTGGCTCGCCTTCATCCACGCCGGCGGACTCCACGGCGATGAGAAGCAGAACATCTCCGGATTCACCTGGCGCGTCTCCCGCAGCACCGGCACGATGTACTTCAGATCGTGATCGATGCTGAAGTGCGTCAGGTTCGGATCCGGCTGCTCGCTGTCATCGTAGCTGTACGCATTCAGCGAGTAGTCGCTCGACCCCACCGTGGTCCGCGCCACCGAGAGCCGCAGCCCATTCGGCCCGAAGCAATCCTCCAGGATCGCCTTGCGCTGCTCCGCTTCCAGTTGCGAAAGCAGCCAGCACGAGGCGTCCGTCAGCGCCGCCCCAAACCCCAGCACCTCCTGGTAGCGCGTCCCCGGATCGAGGTGGATGGACATCGCCCCCACCGGCGCGCCGCTCTCCCACACCGGCGCCTCGATCAGCTTGAACTCCTCCTCCTTCGACGTGCGCCACGCCCGCACCTCGCCCGCGCCCGCTGCCCATGCAAAGGCCCGCAGCGGCCCAGGCAGAACCGCCGCCGTAGAAAGTGCCGAAAGCTTCAGAATGGTTCGTCTTGTTGTGCTCGTCATATCGGCCAACAGCATACGCCTCGAAGCCCTCGGTGGCTGCCAAAAACGCCGCCCCGCGACCCCCTGTGGACAACCCCGCAGCCTTCTGCGAGCATCATTGGACCGAGTCATCTGCGCTCGCGATATCCTGCCGCCGCCCCCGGCTGGCAGCGGAGCAAGAACACCCCGTCAGAGGTTGCTGCTTGAACTGCCCGGACCCGATTCCCCTGCAGGCGTCCCCTCGCGAGTCGCCCTCCCTTCCCGGCCGCGTTCCAACGCCCGATCCCCTCTCCTCGGCGAGCTTCTTCACCGGGGGCGGCGAAGTCGGCGCCCTCATGCGCGACGTCGACTGGGCCGCGACGCCTCTCGGTCCTGTCCATCAATGGCCCCAAAGCCTGCGCACCGTCGTCCGCATCGTCCTCACCTCTCGCTTTGCCATGTGGATGGGATGGGGCCCCGACCTCACCTTCCTCTATAACGACACCTATGCCCGCATAACCCTGGGCAAGAAACATCCGTGGGCTCTCGGCCGCCCTGCGCGCGAGGTCTGGCGCGAGATCTGGGGCGACATCAGTCCCCGGATCGAAACCGTCCTCCGCACCGGCACCGCCACCTGGGACGAAGCCCTGCTCCTCTTCCTCGAACGCAGCGGCTACCGCGAGGAGACCTACCACACCTTCTCTTACAGCCCGCTCAGTGGCGACGACGGCCACATCACCGGCATGCTCTGCGTCGTCACCGAAGAAACCGACCGCGTGATCGGCGAGCGCCGGCTCAGCTTCCTGCGCTCCTTCGCCTCCACCCTCAGCAGCGCGATCGCCGAAGCCGATGTCCTCCGTGCCGTGGAAAGCTGCCTCGTCCAGAACCAGAAAGATCTCCCTTTCACCCTGACGTACCTCTACGGAGAAGACGGCCTCCTGCGCCTGGCCGCGGCCTCCGGCATCGCTCCCGGTCACTCCGCTGCGCCAAAGCAAATCGATATCGACCACTCCCCATGGCCGGTCAGCGACCTGCTCGACAGCAAGAACCTCGTCATCGTCGACAACCTCTCCCGCCAGTTTCCCGATTTGCCCGCCGGCGCCTGGGATCTCCCGCCCTCCCGCGCGGCGATGATTGCCCTGCAGCGCCAGGGACAGGATCGACCCGCAGGCTTCTTCATCGCCGGACTCAATCCGTGGCGCCAGCTCGACGCCGAGTACTCCGGCTTCATCGATCTCGTCGCCGGCCAGATCGCCGCCGGCCTCACCAACGCCCGCGCCTACGAGCAGGAGCGCCGCCGCGCCGAGTCCCTCGCCGAACTCGATCGCGAGAAGACCGTCTTCTTCTCCAACGTGAGCCACGAATTTCGCACCCCCCTCACGTTGATGCTCAGCCCCCTGGAAGATGTCCTGCGCAGCCGCGAGCCGGCCCTCCCGCCCCAGGAACTCCTCCAGATCGAAACCGTCCACCGCAACGGTCTTCGCCTCCTCAAGCTGGTCAACACGCTCCTCGACTTCTCCCGCATCGAAGCCGGCCGCATCCAGGCCCTCTTTCGCCCCGTCGATCTCAGCGCCCGCACCGCCGAACTGGCCAGCGTCTTCCGCTCCGCCATGGATCGCGCCGGCCTCGCCTACCGCATCGAATGCGAGCCCATCCCCGAGCCGGTCTACATCGATCTCGACATGTGGGAGAAGATCGTCCTCAACCTTCTCTCTAACGCCTTCAAGTTCACCCTGCAGGGCTCGGTCCAGCTCACCCTCCGCCGCGTTCAGGATCACGTCGAGCTGAGCGTTCGCGATACCGGCACCGGTATCCCCGAATCCGAACTCCCGCGCGTCTTCGAGCGCTTCCATCGCATCGAAGGCGCCGCCGGCCGCACCCACGAAGGCACCGGCATCGGTCTCGCTCTGGTCGACGAGCTGGTCCGCCTCCATGGCGGAGCCGTCGATGTCGTCAGCACTCTCGGCGAAGGCACCACCTTCACCGTCCGCATCCCCCTCGGCTCCGTGCATCTTCCCGCGGAACGGCTTGCCGATGCGGATCAGCTCGCCGCCAACACCCTCGGCGCTGCTCCCTTCGTGCAGGAAGCCCTGCGCTGGCTTCCCGGCGAAGAGCTCGACGAAGAAGCCCTCATCAAGGACCTTGCCAACGAAGACCTCGGCCTTCTCCTCGATCGCAAGGACCAGACCCAGCGCTCCCGCATCCTTCTCGCCGACGACAACCGCGACATGCGCGAGTACGTCCAGCGTCTGCTCAGCCGTAAATTCAGCGTCACCGCCGTCACCGACGGAGACGAAGCCCTCGCGTCGGCGCGTGAGAATCCGCCCGACCTCGTCCTCACCGATGTCATGATGCCGCGCATGACCGGGTTCGATCTCCTCCGCGCCCTCCGCTCCGATCCCGCTACCGCCGCGATCCCCATCGTCATGCTCTCCGCCCGCGCCGGCGAAGAAGCCGAGTCCGAAGGCCTCGAGGCCGGCGCCGACGACTACCTCGTCAAGCCCTTCACCGCCCGCGAACTCCTCGCCCGCGTCAGCTCCCATATCTCCATGCAGCGCCTGCGCCAGGAGCTCACCGCCCGCGAACGCGAGCTTCGCACCAAAGCCGAAACCGCTGAGCAGCAATACCGCGCCATCCTCGAAAGCATCTCCGAAGGCTTCGTCTTCGTCGACCGCGACTGGCGCGTTCGCTATGCCAACCAGCAGGTCGCCTCTATCGCCGGAGTCGATCCCGCGCTCATGCTCGGCAGAACCCTCTGGGAGGTCGCACCCGGACTCGATACCACCACCTTCGGCCGCGCCTTTCGCGAAGCGATGGCCACGGGCCAGGTCATCCGCGTCAACGACCTCTACTCGCCTTCGCAGCGCTGGATCTCCGCCAGCGCTTACCCCTCGCCCGACGGTCTCTCCCTCTTCGGCCAGGACGTCACCGAAACCCGCGTCCAGCAACAGAAGCTCCTCGTGAGCGAAAAACTCGCCGCCACCGGCCGCCTCGCCGCCACCATCGCCCACGAGATCAATAACCCGCTCGAATCCGTCCTCAACCTCATCTATCTGGCCCGCACCACCCGCGCCGAGATCGATACCGTCCGCGACTATCTCGCCACCGCCGAAAAGGAGCTCACCCGCGTCTCGCACATCGCCCGCCATACCCTCGGCTTCTATCGGGAAACCTCACTCCCTTCCGACATCGATCTGCCCGCGCTCTTCGCAGAGGTTCTCACCGTCTACGAAAGCCGCCTGCGCGCCTCCGCCATCGAGGTCCATCGCGACTTCACCATCGTTCCCGCCATCCGCGGCCTCCGCGGCGAGTTCCACCAGGTCTTCTCCAACCTCATCTCCAACTCCATCGATGCCATGCGCGAAGGCGGCAGGCTGAACCTTTCCCTCCGCCCGTCCGCGGATCCCCTGCACCCCGGCGTTGTGGTCGTGATCGCGGACACCGGCTGCGGCATCCCCGAGGAGAACATTTCCCGCCTCTTCGAGCCTTTCTTCACCACCAAACCCAGTTCCGGAACCGGCCTCGGCCTCTGGGTCGTCCGCCAGTTCATTACTTCCTGGGGCGGAAATATCCAGGTTCAGAGCGACACCGCACCCGGACGTCACGGCACCTCCTTCACGCTGTCTCTGCCCCTGGTCGCGGCCAACGAAAAACGACCCTCCAATCCGCAGCCCCTCATGTAATCTCTTCCTCAGAGAGGGCCCCTTGCTGAACCCGGTCGCCTGGCTACAACCCGCAAACCCACCCCAGCCGCCACCCCAGCCGTCGGAAGATCGCGGCCTCGGCGCTACACGCACCACTCTCCGTGTGCTCGTCGTCGATGACGAGCGCCTCATCGCCGACACACTCAGCGCCATCCTTGCCGAAAGCGGGTTTTCCGCATCCGCTGCCTACAGCGCCGAGGAGGCTCTCGCAGCCGCGCGAACCGAGCAGCCTGACATCGTGATCAGCGACGTGCTCATGCCGAAGATGACCGGGGTCGAGCTCGGCATCCGCCTCCGCGACGAACTCCCGCGGGCCCGCGTGATCCTCTTCTCCGGCCAGGCCGCCACCAGCGAGCTCATGCGCAGAGCCCAGGCCGACGGTCATATCTTCGAACTCTTTCCCAAGCCCATTCACCCCGAAGAACTCATCGCCAAACTCAAAACGCGCTCGTAGGGACTGTCCCGCGCCGACTACCCACTGATTGTGGACTCTGTGGATTTTTTACTTGCCAAGGTGGAGAATTTCCCCTTAGTATTCGCTGCGTCAGCAGTTTGCACCCTATCCCTCGTTGGTAATAACCACTGCTAACCCATTGGTGCGATTGGAATTAAATCGCTTATCCGTGACCATGGTAATCTGATGCAAGTGGGTGTCTCAGTCGATAATGGCCATGACTGTTCCGAAGGACAGCCATGCTCGGCTGCTTCCCTCGTACACCTGAACACGATTTTCACAGTTGCGGATGGAGTGTGAAATGACCCAACAGCATCTCCACCCTCTCGTCTTCACGCTGCAAAATGCCATCGAAGGATGCGGCTTCTTGGCCGGTATCACCACCCATGGCAAGGCGGTGATGGAGCAGGATGAGCATGGCGAGTGGTGGATGTATGGCGTATGCCCTGGCGCAATCGCGGCAGGAGGCACGACGACCAACGAAGCCTTCCTGAATTTCAGGAACAGGTACAAAGACGTGCTTTTCGACATCGCAGAGGAGTGTGGAGGTTTTCTCGCGTTCAAAAGCGCGATCGAAAACTTCTTCAAGGCGGAAGATTGCGAAGAAAATGCACGCTGGGATCAGGCATTAGACATCGTGCGAAAAAACGGCTCTACGGTCCCTGAGCCGTTCAGGGAACTGCCTAGGAAAAAGGCGGAAGACTTCTCCGCGGGTATCCATATTGAACGGTTGGAGAACAAGAAGGGCAACCAATTGAAGCCCACCAACAATATTCAGGATTCAGTGTCGCAAGCAGCCTAATGTCAGCCTCGACGGCTTTCTCTGCAATCGAAAGGATGCTGAAGAATTGCGCACCCGGCTTTACGGTTCGATTAGCGAACCACAGCCGGGTGATTCATTTTGGCGGCAAGGTTTATCCGTCTCTCCCCAAATTCGACGATATAGAGCATGGCCACATCAGAAAGATGGTGCGGTTTCTCGGCATCGACGTTGACTGCGCGTCGAAATGGCTGCCCCGCGTGATAAAAGTCGAGAAACAGGAGGTGGTACAACAACTCGCTGCATCGGCTCCAAATTCTCCAACGAAGAATCCCCCCCACAAAAAGCGTTAACCCGACGACATTTACCGATTTTCAAACTGATCCACTACCAGCCATCCCTCCACTCGCGAGCCCCACGCGAACCGGCGTTAAACTGGAAACCCCCGCATCCTCTCCCCAGAGGTCCCCAATGGGCACCAGGACTTCGACTTCCTCGCTCCCGAAGCTCGCCCTCCCTCTGTTCGCCGCGGCCCTGCTCGTTCCGCACGCGGCCCGCGCGCAAAGCGAGCTGCAGCGCTGCCTCTCGCTTCCCGCCAACGCCGCCGTCGCCGAGTACTGCCAGGGCATCCGCGCCGCCGAGGAGCAGCAGAACCAGACCGCCGCCTTCCAGCACTATCTCCGCTCCGCGCAGATGGGTTACTCGGTCGCGCAGGCCGTCGTCGGCGCCGCCTACCGCACGGGCTGGACGGTCCCCGTGAACCTGCAGCAGGCCGTCTACTGGTACCAGAAGGCCGCCGCCCAGGGCTCCAACGCCGCCGAGCTCGACCTCGGCCTGATGTACGCCAACGGCATGGGCGTCCCGAAAGATATCGCGAAAGCCCGCCAGCTGATCCAGGCCGCCGCCAACCAGGGCAATCCAACCGCGCAGAAGGATCTCGCCAACCTCGGCAGCAGCGGCATGAAAGCGGTCCCCGGCCAGGACCTGTGGAACCAGGGCGTCGCCCGCTACAAAGCCGGCGACCACGCCGGCGCGGCCCGTCTGATCCTTCAATCCGCCCAGGCCGGCAACCCCACCGCAACCTACGAAATGGGCTACCTCTATGAGAACGGCGACGGCATCCCGAAGAACATGGCCGAAGCCGCACGCTGGTACATGAAGGGCGCCTCGATGGGCGAGTGTCAGTCCGAAGCCGCGGTCGGCCAGCTCTACGAGGACGGCAATCAGGTTCAGGACAACTGGATCGAAGCCGCAAAGTGGTACCAGAAAAGTGCAGCCCAGTCCTGCAAAGCCGGCGAGAGCCGCCTCGGCCGCGCCTATGAATACGGCATCGGCGTGCCCATCAACCTCGGCGAGGCTGTCACCTGGTACGACAAAGCTGCGGCCCACGGCGATGGCCAGGCCGCGTTCTTTGCAAAATACATCCGCGACAACCACGGCATCGACGGCAGTTCCTATGGTGACCGCGAGAAATCCATGAAGGCGCCCTACCTCGGCATGCCAGGACCCGGCATGACCTTTCAGGTCCCCGCCGGCACCGTCTTCCGCAGTACGGCCGATCGCTATGGCTATATCCAGGCATGGGCCAATTCGGTCGCCGCCTATGAGCAATGCCTCACGGCCCACGCGCACGTGGCCCCCGGCACCATCTTCAAATGCCCCGCCCCTGCGCCGCCGCGCCGCTGATTACGTCGTGTGCTGCAGCGCCGGCCGCAACTCCAGTTCGTCCGGATCCTCGCCCGTCGCCCCCGCAGCCCAGACCGGCTGCACTTCGACCTGGTCCCGGCCCTGCCGCTTGGCCCGGTACAGCGCCTCATCCGCGTAACACACCAACGTCTCCAGCGGCAGATCGCTCGCCGACCCCAGCGGAGCGACCCCGACGCTCAGGCTCACCTTGCCATCCATCGCCGCAAAACGGTGCGCGCCCAGGAAAGCCCGCAACTCCTCGGCCATGGCTTTCGCTTTCTCCGGTCCCACCTCCGGCAGCAGCAGAGCAAACTCGTCGCCGCCCAGCCGCGCGCAATGGCTGCCCGCTACACCTTCCGCCACGCTCGCCAGCCTCCGCGCCAGCGTGATCAGCACCCGATCGCCATGCAGATGCCCATGGCAGTCATTCGCCCGCTTGAACGAATCGATATCCATCAGCAGCAGCGCAACGCCCCTGTCTCCCGCCGTCTCCTGCAGTTGCTCGTACACACCGGCCAGCGATCGCCGGTTTCCGATTCCGGTCAGCGGATCGCGAATCGCCAGCCCCTCCAGGTGTTCGTTCCGATTTTCGAGCCACGCCCTCTCCTGCACCGCCTGCGCGTGCAGCAGCGCCGTGCGCACCACATACGACACCACTGTCACCGAGATGGCCACCGCCGCGAACAGCATGGAGATGCGCAGCAGAAAGAGGCCCAGCATCAGATTCACCAGCGCGAGAAAAGAAGGCATCAGGCTCTGCAAAGCCACGCCTGGCGCATGTCGCGCCGCGACCTCCGGCGCCTCGTCCTCCGCCGAGTCGGCGCTGTAGAGCAGATACAGCGCGAAGCCGGCAAACGCCACATCCCCGAGCACGTCCCACTCGCTGCAGTGCTCATGGTGCAGCCAGATATAGGAAATCTGATCGGCCGTGAAGAAGGCAATCAGCCGCAGCCCAAAGAACCACGACAACGTGCCCAGAAACTTCCGCTCTCCCCGCGACCTTGAGCCCAGCCATCCCACCACAGCGATCAGAAGCAGGAATAGCGCCACCGACTGCCCCACGATCAGATGGATGTTCGTGAAGTGATCGCGCGTGACCGGCGAATAGACGAGGTTGAAGCGCAGCACCACAAAGACCAGGGCCTGCACCAGATCCACGATCACGATTGCGCGCGTCAAGCCGCCAAAAAACAGCACCGCCGCCACCATGAACAGCGCTTCGCTCCCGTTGAAGCACGCCGTCTGGAACTCTCTCGCCGCGCCCGTGTGCAGGAAGCACTCCGTAAACGACGGCAGGAAACCCAGGGACTCGCACAACACCGCGGCTGCAAACACATACCACCGGATGCGCGTCACGCCCTCGGTCGAACGCACCCGCGTCCACAGCGCCCAGGCGCATCCGAACAGGATCAGCCCATCGCACAGATAACCGATTCCGGATGTGGGCACCGTGTCCGCGCCTGCCACCGCTGCGTGCAGGCCGCACACCAGCACCGCCGCCAACGCCGCCCCAATCAGTACGAATTTCCGCGGCACCGGCCGAGTCCGCCGTTGCCCGGCAAGCGCGTTCGCCGGTTCACCAGTCGCGAGCAGGGCGCCGTCCGAACCGGACAAATCTCTCATAAGCAGGCTCTTGGAACCACGCAGTCCATGGGGATAGGAGGGGGTCCGAAACAACCGAAACTACAATGGAAGTAACGTGTTTGAGAGGTACTTTACCGTAAGCAAAGCGCGCAGAAAGTAGCACAAAAGGACCAGTGCCGCGTCAGTTCGGGCTACGTGATCTAGACTGATCCTGCCCGAAATCCCAGGCCCAAACCATCATGCATCGACGCGACTTCCTCAAACGTACCGGCGGCTTGCTTGCCACCGCCGCGCTCTCCTCTGCACCTGCTCTCGCTGCCGAAGGTGAATCGGCTCCACACCCTCTCGCCCGCGGCCGCTCCATCCTGCCCATGAATCGCAGCTGGCGATTCCATCCCGCCAAAGTCGATGCTGCCACTTCGGCCACCTTCGACGACTCGGCTTTCACCCGCGTCGTCCTCCCGCACTCGAACGTCCGCATGCCGTGGCACAACTTCGACGACAAGGACTACGAGTTCGTCTCCACCTATCGCCGCCGCTTCCGGCTCCCCGCCTCGGCGCGCGGCAAGCGGGTCTTCGTCGATTTCGAAGGCGCCATGACCGCCTCCACCGTCTTCATCAACGGCGTCTCCCTCGGCGAATACAAAGGCGGCTACACACCCTTCTCCTTCGAACTGACCCCGCACCTCCACTTCGACGGCGAAAACGTGCTCTGCGTTCACCTCGATTCCACCGAGCGCAGCGACATCCCCCCATTCGGGTACGAAATCGACTACATGACCTTCGGCGGCATCTATCGCGAAGCCGCCCTCCGCATCGTTCCGCAGACGTACATCGATAATGTCTTCGCCCGTCCGCGCGATGTCCTCACCAGCCCCGCGCTCGACGTCGACACCTTCCTTGCCGGCGAAATACCGGACGGCCTCGCTCTTGAAGTCGCACTGCTCGACGGCGACAAAGTCATCGCCACCGTCAACCAGCCTGTCCCCGCGGGATCTGCGACGGCTTTCGATTCCCCCACGCCCGGGCCCGCCAACCTCACCAGCGAAACCACGGAAGATCCCGCGCGCCACACAATTGCCCTCACCAGCCTCACCGGCATTCAGCTCTGGGACCTCGAACACCACAATCTCTACACTGTCCGCGTCCGCCTGCTCCACAACCATCAGCCCCTCGACGAAGACACCCGCCGCATCGGTTTCCGCGAAGCCACCTTCACCGACCACGGCTTTTCTCTCAACGGCAACATCGTCAAGCTTCGCGGCCTCGATCGCCATCAGACCTTCCCCTTCGTCGGCTGCGCCATGCCCGCGCGCGTCCAGCGCCAGGATGCGCACATCCTCCGCAATGTTCTCCACTGCAACATCGTCCGCACCTCGCACTACCCGCAGTCGCGCCACTTCCTCGACGCCTGCGACGAACTCGGCCTCCTTGTCCTCGAAGAAATCCCCGGCTGGCAGCACATCGGCGACCAGGCCTGGAAAGATCTCGCCGTCGACAACGTCGGCCGCATGATCCGCCGCGACTGGAACCATCCCGCCATCGTGCTGTGGGGTGTGCGCATCAACGAGTCGAAGGACGACCACGACTTCTACACCCGCACCAACGCTCTCGCGCACTCCCTCGACCCCACCCGCCAGACCGGCGGCATTCGTAACTTCCCGCAGTCGGAATTGCTGGAAGACGTTTTCACCATCAACGATTTCGGCTTCCCCCTGCGTCCGCCGAATCATCCGCGCTACCTCAACACCGAATTCGTGGGGCACACCTTCCCCACCAAAACTACGGACGACGATGAGCGCCAGCGCGAGCACACCCTGCGCCACGCGCGCATCCACAACCAGCTCGCCTCCGATCCCCAATACGCGGGCGGCATCGGCTGGTGCGCCTTCGACTACAACACCCATTCCGACTTCGGTTCCGGCGATCGCATCTGCTACCACGGCGTCACCGATATCTTTCGCGAGCTGAAACCCGCCGGCGGTTTCTACAAATCGCAGTGCGAACCTGCGGAAGAAATCGTCCTCGAGCCCGCCTTCCACTGGGCCCGCGGCGATGAATCCGTCGGCTTCACCAAAGCAGTGATCTGCTCCAACTGCGATCACGTGAAGATTTACTCACGCGCCGGCAGCCTGGAATCCAATCCCTGGACGCTCATCACCGAGCTCGATCCCGATCGCGACGAGTTCCCCCATCTCAAATATCCGCCGTTCATCTTCGAAGTCCGCCACTCCCACTTCGCGTGGGGCGATCTCCGCATCGACGGCTTCATCGCCGGCAAGCAGGTGATCTCGAAATCGCTCTCCGGCCGCGGCGTGGATCGCAAATTCGCTTTGATCGCCGACGACCGCACTCTGCAGGCCGACGGCGCCGACTCCACCCGCGTGGTCCTGCGCGTCACCGATGAATTCGGCGCTACGCGCACCTACGCCAACGATCCCATCACCCTCACCCTGGACGGTCCGGCTGAGCTGATTGGCGACAATCCTTTCGCGCTGATCGGCGGCACCGGCGCAGTCTGGATTCGCGCCCGCGAGCAAGCCGGAACCGTGCACCTCACCGCGAAACATCCGCGCCTCGGCTCGCAAACCGTCACCGTAGAACTGCACGCAGCGCCCCAGGAAACGGTTTAGGCGGACGTCTACACCATGCCGCCCAGCGAAGCCTCCGCCCAACCGCCAACCCCCGCCCCGGCGCGTCTCGAGCGCCGCTGGACCATCGCCGCCCTCCTGGCCCTCGGCGTCCTCATCAACTACTTCGACCGCGTCAACCTCACCGTCTCGCACGACGCCATCCTCGCCGGCTTTGGCATCTCCGAGTTCACCTTCGGCCTCCTCGCCGGCGCCTACAACTGGACCTACGCCCTCGGTCAGCTGCCCTCCGGCTATCTCCTCGACCGCTTCGGCGTGCGCCGCGTCGGTTGCATCAGCACCTTCCTCTGGAGCATCGCCTCCTTCGCCGCCGCTGTCACGCCCAATATCCCCGGATTTTTCGGAGCACGCTTTCTCCTCGGCATCGGCGAAGCTCCCACCTTTCCCGCCAACGCGAAAGCCATCGGCTACTGGTTTCCACCGCGTGAACGCGGCTTCGCCACTGGTCTGTTCGACTCTGCGGCAAAATTTGCGCCCGCCATCGGTGTCCCTCTCATCGGCCTGCTCCTGCTCCGCATCGGATGGCGGCTGAGCTTCGCGGCCACAGGAGTCATCAGCCTCCTCTTCTTCCTGCTCTTCTTCTGGATCTATCGCGATCCGCAGCCCGCGCAGCGCCACTACTCCGAAGAGAACGCGGCGCCGCATCTCCAGCGGCGCGTGCCCCTCAGCCACCTCTTCCGCCAGCGCAAAGTCATCGGCCTCGCCCTTGGCATGGGGTCGTATAACTACGTCTTCTACATGCTGCTCACGTGGCTGCCCGTCTATTTGTCACAGTCCTTGCATCTTAATTTGGGAAAATCGTTCCTCTTCACCGGCGTCCCGTGGTTAATTGCAACCGTGGCTGATCTTTTTATCGGCGGATGGCTCGTCGACGCCCTCATCCGCCGCGGCCGCAGCCCCAGCGCCGTCCGCCGCACCGTCCTCATCACCGGACTCACCCTCGGCCTCGGTATTCTCGGCGCCACCCATGCCCATTCGCTCGTTCAGGCCCTCTTCTGGATCAGCCTCTCTATCGGCGGCCTCTCCGCGGCCTCGCCGGTCGGCTGGTCGGTGCCCTCGCTTATCGCCCCCGGCGACAGCGTGGGGTCGGTCGGCGGCATCATGAACCTGTCGAACCAGATCTCCGGAATCGTCGCGCCCGCCGTCACCGGCTACCTCGTCGGCTCGCGCCACTCCTTCGCCGCGGCCTTCGGCGTCGCGGGCGCCTACCTCGTCATCGGCATCGCCGGATACGCCTTCCTCCTCGGTGAAATCAAACCCGTGCCGATGAGCGACGATCCGGTTCACGCAGATTGACGGATGCTTTGAAAGGACACAGCTTCGCAGTTTGCAAAAACCTCGCCTCCGGCACGAAAAGGTGAAGGGCACGACTTCGGTCGTGCCGTAAAGCCCGCAAAATGAATTCGGGCTTTAGCCCCCGAGGGACAGCTCTCCCTTGTGCCGCGGAACAACAAATAATGCTCCCCTACTTCTTTACCGTAGCCCGCATCGCCCCCGTCGAGATCCCACCATCCACCAGCAGCGTCTGCCCCGTCACATACCGGCTCGCCTCCGACGCCAAAAACACCACCGCCCCATCCAGATCGTGCGGCTGCCCCGGCCGCTTCACCGGAATCCGCTCCACCAGATAATCCACCCACTGCGGATCCTCGTACATCACCTTGTTCTGCTCGGTGCGGAACCACCCCGGCGCCAGACAATTCACCGTCACGCCATGCTTGCCCCAGTCATCTGCAAGACTCATCGTGAGCTGCCGGATCCCCCCGCGGCTCGCGCCATACGGAGCCAGCCCCGCATACCCAAACACGCTCGTCACCGAACCAATATTGATGATGCGTCCGTATCCGTGCTCGATCATCCCCGGCGCCAACGCCTGCGCCACAAAAAAACTTCCCCGCAGATTCGTCTCCAGCACCAGGTTCCAGTCGTCCCACGTCACATCGAGCGCCGGTTTCCGCACATTGCATCCCGCATTGTTCACCAGGATGTGAATCTGCCCGAACGCCGCCTGCGCTTTTTCCGCCATCTGCCGAATGCTCGCGTGATCCCGCACATCCAGTTCGAGCGACACCACGCGCCGCCCCAGCCCCTCCATCTCCGCTGCGAAACCCGCGAGCGTCTCGCGCGTTCGGCTCGTGATCACCAGATCCGCTCCGGCTTTCGCCAGCGCGCGCGCCAGATACTGCCCCAGACCGCGGCTCGTGCCCGTTACCACCGCAACCTGCCCGCTCAGATCGAACAGCTGTTCCGCGACTTCGCTCATCGGATCCGTCATCGCCCCGCCTCAACCACTGCCGCATCCGGCGACAACACCACCTTCATCAGATTCGGCTCGCCTGAATGCAGCCGCTCAAACCACCGCGGCCCCTCTTCCAGCGATGCCACCGCCGTGATCAGCGGCTCGATCCGAATTTTCCCGCTCGCCACCAACTCCATCGCCTCCGGATACTCCCCGCTCGACGCCGCGCTCCCCTGCAATCGAATCTGCCGCGACACCACCTTCTGCAGCGGCAGCTTCACCTCCGGAGAAATATTTCCGATCAGCACCACCGTCCCGCCCTTGCGCACCGCGTCGATCGATGCCGCCACCGTCTCATTCCGCCCCACCGCCTCCAGCACGACATCCGCGCCCTGCCCCCCCGTCTGCTTTCTCACCTCTTCCACCAACTCCGCTCCGGAAAGATGCAGCACCCCGTCCGCGCCCAGCTTGCGCGCCAGCTCCAGCCGCGTTGCATCGATATCCGCGATCATCACCCGCGCGTAGCCCAGCGCCCGCGCCGCCTGCATCGTCAGCAGCCCGATCATCCCCGCGCCCACCACCAATGCCGACTTTCCCGCTCCATCCCCGCTCAGATGCACCGCGTGCAGCGCCACTGAGATCGCCTCCAGCATCGCCGCTTCCGAAAATCCCATCGCATCCGGCAAGCGATACACAATCCGCTCAGGCACAGTGACAAATTCCGCAAACGCCCCGTGCCGCCGGTAATCGCCGCACGAAACCCCCACCACTTCGCGCTTATCGCAGAGATTCACCTCCCCGCGCCGGCAGTAATCGCACTCCCCGCAATACACCGTCGAATCGAACGTCACCCGATCGCCCGCGCGCAATCCTTTGACGCCCGCGCCCACCGCCGCCACCGTCCCCGCCGCCTCATGCCCCATCACCAGCGGTGGAATCCGCCGCCCCGACGAGCCGTCGTACCCATGCACGTCGCTCCCGCAGATGCCGCACGCCGCCACGCGCACCAGCACCTCGCCCGGCCCTGCCTCCGGCCGTGGCATCTCCGCTATCTCCAGATGCCCGTACTCCCGCAGCAACAGCGATTTCATCGGACTCCGCCTCCCTCCGCGCACCCACAACCGTGTGCCGTCGCAGAACGCACTCCGATTGTAAGCTGCAGATTGTAAGCTGCAGAATCTCGCTGCATCCGCATCTTATGCGGTTGCGCGCGCCGGCACCTGCGAAGCGATTCCACCCGGCTGGCGTCCGGCAGACTCTGCACCGAGCATCCGCGCCATCTCTCCCGCTGCTACCGGACGGCTCACGTAATACCCCTGAACCTGGTCGCATCCCCATTGCCGCAACAGCGAAAACTGCGCTGCGTTTTCCACGCCCTCTGCGGTCACCTTCATATGCAGGCTCCGCGCCAGGCCGATGATCGCCCGGGTGATCACTGCCGAGTCGCCATCCTCCGCCACATCCCGAATGAACGACCGGTCCACCTTCAGCTTCGTCACCCGGAAGTGCTTCAGATAACCCAGGCTCGAATACCCCGTCCCGAAATCGTCGATCGCCAGCCCCACGCCCATTTCCTTCATCTGGCGCAAACAGGCGAACATCGTCCCTGCGCTGCTCATCAGAAGGCTCTCCGTCAGTTCCAGTTCCAGTAATTGCGGAGCCAGATCTGTCTCCGCCAGCACCCTCCGCACCATCGAACAGAAGCCCTGCTCCCCGCACTGCAGCGCCGATACATTCACCGCCACCGGAACCGGCCGCAGCCCCGCCACCTGCCATGCGTGCATCTGCTCGCACGCCGTGCGCAGCACCCACTCCCCCAGCGGCACAATCAGCCCATTCCTCTCGGCCGCCGGAATAAACTCATCCGGCATCACCCGCCCTCGCAGGGGATGCTCCCAACGCACCAGCGCTTCCACCCCCGCCAATCGCCCGGTCGCCATCTCCATCATGGGCTGATACTCGAGGAAGAATTCCCCCCGCTCCAGCGCCGCGCGCAGATCGTTCTCCAGTGTCAGCGCCTCCTCCGCGTGGCTGCCCACTTCTTCCGTGAAGAACCGCACCTGATTGCTGCCGTTCTCCTTCGCCAGATACATCGCAGCATCCGCCTTCCGGATCAGTGTCTCCCCCTCTTCCCCGTCGTCGGGAAACTGGCTGACGCCGATGCTGCAGCTCATGCTCAGCGTGTGCCCATGAATCGTGAACGCTCGCGTGACTCTCTCCCGGACCCGCCGCGCCGCTTTGTCCACCTCTTCGCCGCCCGCTACGTTGCGCAGCATCACCAGAAACTCGTCTCCCCCCACCCGCGCGACCGTATCCTCCTCGCGCACACACTCCCTGAATCGCGATGCGATCTCCTGCAGCATCTCGTCGCCCGCCCCATGCCCCAGAGAGTCGTTGATGTTCTTGAACCGGTCCAGATCGAGGAACAGTACCGCCACCTTCTCGCCGTTCCTGCGCGCCCCCGCCAGTGTGTTCTCCAGCCGGTCCATGAACAGTGTCCGGTTCGGCAGCTGCGTCAGCGCATCGTGATACGCCAGGAAATTCACCCGCGCCTCGGCCGCCTTGCGGTCCGTAATATCCTCCGCCGTCCCCTCAAACAGCTCCAGCGCCCCCCGCTCATCCCGCACCGCCCGCAGATGCACCATCACCCAGAACCGGCTCCCGTCCCGCCGGTACAGTTCCACCTCCGTCCCCCGTACGATCCCCTCCTCGACCGCCGCTTGTACGATCTCTCCCATCCGCGCCGGCTCCACGAACAGCTGCGCCGCCGCGTTCTTCACCTCCGCCAGCAGTTGCTCCGGCGATTCATACCCGTGCATCCTCGCGAAACGCCTGATTGATGTTCAGCGGGCTTCCGTCCGGCCTGTGCTGAAAAATTCCGATCACCGCGTTGTCGAAGATTCCCCGGTACTTCTCCTCTGCCCGCCGCGCGGCTTCGTGCGCCTTCTCCCGATCCGTCACGTCGTAGGCGCCCACCAGCATCCCGTCCGCCCCGTCGAACTCCAGATCGTGACACACGATTTCGGCCTGCAGAGTCGACCCGTCTTTCCGCCGATGCGTCCACACCGACCGCTCCTGCAATCCCCGGAGCTGCTCCGCAAGATCCTGCATCAACGCCGGCACCGTCTCCTCCGGCCGGATGTCCGCCAGCGTCATCCCCAGGAATTCCGCCTCGCTGAACCCGTACTGCCGAAGCGCCGCCTGATTCACCGCCAGAAAGCGCAGCGTCTGCCGGTCGAAGACCCACATCGGAATCGGATTCCGCTCGAACAGCAGCCGATAACAGGAGTCCGCCTCGCCCGGTGCCCGCGCACCGGCTCCCTGCGCCCCCCCATGCGCCTCAATCGCAACGCCGCTCTCGCCCTTCTGTCGCATCGCTCAATCCGCAACCCAGCGAGCTGCCCGCCTGCGCATCCCGACGAGGCCCTCATCGAACCGCCCCGCCCCCAGAACGCAAGCCCTCCTGGACGCGTCACTCGCTCGCATTGCCTATCGGCACTTTCGCCGCGCGGGAGAGCCGTCTCCGGGCGGAATCGCTTCAACCCAGTGACTCAGAACAAGACAGCCCTCCCCAATCCCTGCCGGTGCGTTTTTGATCCCATCACAAAACCGTTACCTTCGATATCCCCAAAAACGGTTTCCGTGACACGAATCACTCCCCTTTGCCCATAGCCCGATCCACACTGGCGTCGGATCGGAACCTCGTCGTTTCCCTCTCCTCGCTTTGCTGCCTGTCAACGCCGTTGAGGCAAAGCGTCGACTCCCAGGCAGCTGCGCACGAACAGGCGCAAAGTCCGGCTGCCAGAGGAGCAGTTCCATGCATCGCTCTCCCGCTCGCGCACCCACCCACCGCCTGGCCATCCCATCGGCACTCACGTTCCTGATCGTCCTGATCGCCGCTCCTGCCAGCCGCCTCGCTGGCCAGACGATCGGCGCCATGGATCCCTTCAACCACCCAGGCGTCTCTCCTCCCTTCGGCCAGATCACCTCACCCGCCATCCGGAAGGAGATTCGGCTCGCCGGCGACTACCTCATCGGCCGCGGCGTTCCCCGCGACCCCGTCCAGGCCGCGTATTGGTACAGGAAGGCCGCCGATCAGGGCGATCCGGATGCCCAGAATCAGCTCGGCTATCTCTCCATGTGGGGCATTGGCGTCCCTCGCGATGAAGCGGTCGCCTTCCGCTGGTTCGCGCGCGCCACCGGAGAAGGTTCGCAGGGCGCCAAACTCAATCTGGCAGTGCTCTATTTCAAAGGCGTCGGCACGCCTCGCGACCGCTCCCTCGCCCTCGAACTGATGACCCAACTGGCTGAAAGAGGCAACGCCCGGGCTCAGGCCTACCTCGGTATCGTGTATCTCACCGGCGATGGTTTTCCAAAAGACCTCGCCCTCGCCGAGAAGTGGCTCAAAAGAGCCGCGAAGGGAAAGAATCCCGAAGCCGAATACTCCATGGGCGTACTCTGGTCCACGACCGCCGGACACGAACACGACCCCGCGAAGGCCATTCGCTATTACCGCAAAGCCGCCCGCGACGGTTATGTCCCCGCCATGCACGCCCTCGGCGTTCTCCTCGAACAGCACCCGGAGATCCCTGCCAATTCCCCCGACGAAGCCATCACCATGCTCGAGCGCGCGGCTCAGGCCGGTTCGTGGGCGTCCTCGGTCGTCCTCGCGACTCTCGCCCGCGACGGCCATGAGCGTCCCCGCAGCCTCGCCGACGCCTTCCGCTGGTTCATGATCGCCACAAGACAGGGCGGTTCCGCAGCGCAGCAGTTCATCCGCCGCGATCTCGACCGCTGTCGCCAGTCCTTAACGGAAGACCAGCAAAATCGCGAACGCGCAGAAGCCGACGCGTGGATGGAACAGCATCCGCATACGGACCTCTTTCTCTTAAGCGGATTGCAGTCCTCGGATTTTCCGATCGACGAGATTTACGCGCCCGGTCCCGCCGGCCAGTAACGCAGCATCGCAGCGGACAGAGTCTTCCGTCCCCGGCTGAGGATCGTCGGCAGCTTCCTCGGAGTTCCGCTCAGCCCCGCCTTCCGCCGCGCGTCCGCGTCCTTGCCGCCTTCTTCGCCGCACGGCTCCGCTCGGCCGGACCCTTCGTCCGCACCGCTTTCTTCGCCGCCGCGCTTCGGCTGCTCGCCGAGCGTTTGTGCGCCGCGGCTCGCGATTGCTTCGACAGAGCCCGATGCGAAGCAGTCGTCTTCGGCTCTTTTTTCTGCGCCTTCGTCCGGGCCCTTGACCGTGTCGCCGAAGCCTTCTTGCGCGGATGCCTCTGCCCTCGCTCGTAATCCCGCTCCGCGCTCTCCTTCGTGCTCGCTTTACCCTTCTTCGGCGGCTTCAGCGGTATCCCTGCGCGCCGCGCCTTGCTGAGCCCAATCGCCACCGCCTGCTGCGGCGACCGCGCGCCATGCTTGCCCTCGCGCACATGCTCGATCTCCTCGTGGACGAATTCGCCCGCCGCCGTCGACGGCGCCTTGCCCTCGCGCAAATCTTCCTGGGCTTTCTCCCGGGTTTCTCGCTCTTCCTGATCCGGCATCGCATTCTCCCTTCGCTCCTTCTCAGCTACGTGGGATGACGCCATCCTGTCCCGGGGTTCGCTCCGCCACCTACTCCCTTCTCCCTTCTCCCTTCCCCTTCTTTTTCCTTCTCCCTTCTCCCTTCTACCTTCTCCCTTCTCCCTTCTCCCTTCTCCCTTCTACCTTCTACCTTCTTTTTACCTTCTCCCTTCTACCTTCTACCTTCTCCCTTCTCCCTTCTACCTTCTACCTTCTACCTTCTCCCTTCTACCTTCTACCTTCTACCTTCTCCCTATACCCTGTCTTCCATGGAACCCTGGCTCCGTGGTACTCACACCGAACTCCCCGCCGTCCTTCGCGCCGTCGTCCACGCTCTCGAGCTTTCCAGCGAGGACATCGAGCACTGGTGCGGGCCGCTCACCGGCGAATCCCTCAACGCCCACCCAGCCCAATATCCGGACAAGATCGCACCCGTCGCCTTTCATCTCCGCCATATCGTCCGTTCGCTCGACCGCCTGCTTACCTATGCGCGAGGCGAACAGCTCAACCCGGCGCAGCTGGCCGCACTCAGGACAGAGCTCGCCCCCGGTGCGACGCACGCCGAGCTCTTCGCAGAATTTCGCACCGGAATCGACGACGCCATCCGCCGCGTCCGCGCCTTCGCCGGTGCCGATCTCGAACAGCCTCACACCGTGGGCCGCAAAGCCCTGCCCACCACGGTCGGAGGCCTGCTCGTCCACTGCGCCGACCACACCCAACGCCACACCGGCCAGGCCATCACCACCGCAAAACTCGTCGGCGCAAAATAAAATCGTGGCGCCGCAGCGCCACGATTCCCCTACTCCTATTCCTTCTCCCTACTCCCTACTTCCTTCTCCCCACTCCCTCTCTCTCACGCCGGATAGGCTTCATCCCCAACCAGCAGGCTCCCCATCGTCGGCGACCCCGTCTTCAGCGGCCCCATCCACTCCAGCTCCTTCTGGATCTGCGGATGCAGCTGATACTTCTTCGCGACGGAGGCAATCGACGCGCCTACCACCTGGATCTTCGCCAAATCGTATTGCCCCAGCCCGGCCTGCCCGCAGTACGCCAGATAGCCCACCCAGTCCGGGTTGATTCCCATCACCTCGAGGCCCACGCGGTCTGCCGCAATGAAATCCGTCGACGCGATCGCCACCCGTGACTCCACCGGCGTCCCATTGCCGGGCCCGTTGCCTTCCATCCCCTCGTACCCATCGATCAGCGCCAGACCCCAGTGCGGCTGCAGCCTCTGCGCCGTCACCAGCATGTTGTAATGCGTCTGCCGAATCCCCACGTGGTACTTGCGCTTATCGCTCCAGAACAACTCACCCGGCACGCTGTGCAGCGGCGATCCCAGCACCATGTTCTTCACCGTCATGGTCGCCACCACGGTGTTGTGCGTCTTCAGCATCGCGCTCGAAATCACAAAGGTCTCCGGATCGAGGACGCGCGCCGCCAGCCGCACCGGCGTGATGTGCAGATCGGCATCCAGCACTTCCACCGTCCCGAACTTCGCCTCGCGATTCAGATCCACCAGGCTCACCTTCTGTGCGCGCCGCTCGCTCGCGATCCGGTTGTAGCCGAAATGCTCGAACCCCTCCAGCGTGTCACCCGCCGACGATTCCGCGATCGTCACCGGTCCATGAAAACGCGGCTCCAGATAATCGAGAATCCCCTCCAGCGTATCCAGATGCGTCGCCGCCAGTTGATTCGTCGTCGAGACATTATTCGGCTTGATGACGACCGACTTCTTCCCGCGCAGCCCCGCGCGAATCTCCACGTCGATCGCCTCCAGCGCCTCGCGGACATTCTTCCGCCGGTCCTCGCCATGCATCAGCGCGACCTTCGCCGGTCCTGCCAGCTTCGGTACCGGAAGCTCAACCCCCGGCACTCCCGACCGCACCACCTTCTCGGCCTTCAGCAGCTGCGATTGCAGCAACAATCCTGATCCCGCCAACTGGACAAAATGCCTTCGCGACAGACTCATAGCGCACACCCCTGATGTCGCCTATGTTCCGCGCTCCTCGAGCCGGGAAGCCGTGACCGCCATCACAGCAAATCGAACCGCGCCTTCAGACCCGCATCCGCGCCCCGTACCCTGTATCCTTGTAGGCAGGCCACCCCAGTCGCCGGCCCTGCGTCATGATCCACATTTCCCCTCTCACCTACGCGGTTACTTCTGCATTCGGTGCGATCGTCGTGATCATCTGGCGCATCCGCGAAGGTCAGACTCCGGTGACCCTGAAAAAGATCCTCATCCCCCCGGCCGGCATGGCCACCGGCTTCTCGATGTTCCTGGTGCCCCTGTTCCGCATTCCCTGGCTCTGGGCTCTGGTCTCGTTCCTCATCGGCGCCATTTTCCTGGCCTGGCCGCTGCTGCGCACCTCGCGCCTCCACCGCGAAGGCGAAGTCATCATGATGAAGCGCTCCAGCATGTTCCTGGTCGTCATCGTCGTGCTCGCCGCCGTGCGCTTCGCCGCCCGTGGCTACTTCGACCGCATCATGACCGTCGAGCAGACCGGCGCCCTCTTCTTCATCCTCGCCTTCGGCATGATCCTCCGCTGGCGCATGAACATGTTCTTCCAGTACCGCAACCTGACTGCGATCCCCACCGGCCTCGATCAATCGGCGGCCTGAACTTGCATGTTTGTCTGTTCCGAACACCGAAACGCGGATCGCCGAGCGCTCGCAGACCGAAGAATGCGTTGCTTTCTGAACGCTGACAACTGAACGCCGTTCCTACTGCCCTCGCCCCAGGTTGATCCGCACCTGCATCCCGCTTCCCAGCGGCGTCTCCACCGTCGACAAATCCAGCAGACTCCCGTGCTCCAGCGACCGGTGATGCAGCACGTATCCCCCGATCAGCCACCCAAACGTGCTCCCCACCAGCACATCCGACGGAAAATGCTCGCGCGCCAATACCCGTGACAGCGACACCGTCGTCGCCGCGCCGTACACCACCGCCTTCGTCGCAATCCCGTTATATTGTCCCGCCACCACGTGCGCGAACGCCCACACGTTCATCGCATGTTCCGATGGCATCGATGGATTATTCGGCCAGCTCTTCGGCCCCCCCGGCCAGAACCCGCCCTTCGCGTTGTTCACCAGCGGATACTCCCGGTCCAGCGCATACTTCAACCCCTGATCCAGAATCCCGGCGTCGGCCATCGCCTCCGCCGACAGCACCGCCGTCTCCTTCAGATAATCGTCGTGCTTCACGCGTCCCGCGAAGTATCCCGCCCCCGCCGCCGCAAACGGCCCATACAACCCCGCATAATCCGACAGCTTGTTGAACTTATCCTCCCGCGACGGATGCACCCCCAGCTTCTGGATCGCTTCAGTATCGAAGTGCAGCGACACCCCCGTCGCCACCCCGAACGGCGCGATCCACCACAGGTTGGAGGCCGGTTCCCGCAGCGGGCTCAGGATGATCCCCCTCTCGTCCTCCGCTACATGCTTCACGCAAACGATCAGGGTGTTCAAATCGCATGGCCGCGTGTCCGGAGACGGCGGCAAGCTCTGCACCGTCGGCGCTGCCGGCAAATTCTGTGCCGCCCCTGCCACCCAACATCCCAGCATCACAACAATCCCAACCCACTTCCTCATGTGCCCATCATACGAAAGCGACTTCTCCACCCCTTCCACCTTCTCCCTTCCTCCTTCTCCCTTCCCCTCTCCCTTCCACCTTCTCCCTTCTCCCTTCCTCCTTCTCCCTTCTCCCTCCGTTACATTCCGTCACATTTCCGGAACCACCCGGGCCTCCCCTCCGTACCCCCCACCTGAGGCTGACCCATGCAGACCCTTCGCCAGGACCTTGCCTACGCTCTGCGCCAGATGCGCCTGTCCCCAGTCTTTACCCTCACCGCCATGCTCACGCTCGCTCTGGGCATCGGCGCCACGACGGCCATCTTTTCCCTGATCGACACGGTTATGCTGAAGTCGCTGCCGGTGGCTGACCCCGCCAGCCTCTACCGCATCGGCACCGGCGACGACTGTTGCGTCGAAGGCAGCACCCAGGACGAATGGGGCTTCTTCTCTTACCCCTTCTACCAGCGCATGCAGGAGAACACCCCGGAGTTCTCCTCCCTCGCCGCCTTCCAGGCTGGCGGATGGACCTACAGCGTCCGCCGCGGACAAAGCGACCGCGCCGCTAAACCTCTCCGCGTGGAATATGTTTCCGGCAATTACTTCGCGACCTTCGGCCTCAGCGCCTTCGCCGGCCGCACCCTCACCCCCGCCGACGACCAGCCCAACTCCGCACCCGTCGCCATGCTCAGCTACCGCACCTGGCAGCAGCAGTTCGGATCGGACCCCTCCATCGTCGGTTCCACCTTCATCGCCAACAACCATCCGGTCACCATCGTCGGCATCACCCCGCCCGGCTACTTCGGCGAAACCCTCCGCGCCAATCCCGCCGAGCTCTGGCTCCCCCTCAATCAGGAGCCCGTCTTCTCCGGACCCAGTTCGCTCCTCAACCACTTCCAGGCCTGGCTCCGCGTCATCGGCCGCCTCAAGCCCGGCGCCTCGGTCAACACCACCGGCCAGCGCATGACAGCCCTCCTCCGCCACTGGCTCGTCACCGACAGCGGCATGCCCGCCGACTGGATGCCCGGCATCAAAGCCGATCTTCCCAAACAAAATATCCGCGTCATCCCCGCCGGCGCCGGCGTCGCCGTCATGAAGGAGAATTACGCCGACTCGCTCCACATCCTGCTCACCGTCTGCTGCCTCGTCCTTCTCATCGCCTGCGCCAACATCGCCAACCTTCTCCTCGCCCGCGGAGCGGCGCGCCGCACGCAAACCTCCATCCGCCTCGCGCTCGGCGCTTCACGCAAACGCCTCATCCGCCAGTCCCTCACCGAAAGCATTTTGCTCTCGGTCTTCGGCGGGCTCGCTGGACTCGCCATCGCCTTCCTCGGCGTGAAACTCATCGTCGCCCTCGCCTTCCGCCACGCGCAGTTCGTGCCTATCTCGGCAACGCCGTCGCTCCCCGTGCTCGCCTTTGCCTTCGCGCTCTCCCTCGTCACCGGAGCCGTCTTCGGAACCGCGCCCGCCTGGCTCGCCACCCACGCGGATCCCGCCGAAGCGCTCCGCGGCGCGAATCGCAGCACTCGCGATCATGCCTCCTGGTCGCAGAAGACCCTCGTCATCGTGCAGGCCACGCTCTCCGTCGTCCTGCTCACCGGCGCCGGCCTGCTCACCCGCTCGCTCGCCAACCTCCAGCATCAGGACTTCGGCTACCAGCTCGACCACCGCATCACCCTCAGCATCACCGCGCCCTGGTCTTCGTACTCGCAGCCCCAGCTCGATGCCATGTACCGCGATCTGCAGGACCGTCTCTCCCATATCCCCGGCGTCGAACGCGCCGCCCTCGCCCAATACACGCCGCTCACCGACAACTGGGGCGAAATGGTCATTCGCCAGGGGCACGGCATGCCCGGCCCGAACGAACACTCCGGCTCTTCGTGGGACCACGTCGGGGCCGGCTATCTCGAAACCCTCGGCCAGCAAATTATCCGCGGACGCTCCCTCTCCGAAGACGACACCGCCTCCACCCAGAACGTCGTCGTCGTCAACCAGGCCTTCGTGAAACAGTTCTTTAAGCCCGGCGAAGACCCCATCGGCCAGTTCTTCGGACTCGATCTTCCCCGCTACTCCAGCACCTTCAAGATCGTGGGCGTCGTTCGCGACGCGCGCTACACCGATCCCACGGGCAGCAACCCCACGCGCCCGCTCTTCTTCGTCCCTCTCGCCCAGCACACCAAATATGCCGACGGCGGCATGATGCAGACCATCGACGACGAAACCCACTACCTCGAAGGCGCCGTTCTTCAGATCCACGGCAGCATGGAAGGCCTCGAGCCGCAGATTCGCCGCGTCCTCGCCGACGTCGATCCCAACCTCACCCTGCTCGGGCGTCAGCACCCTTCAGGATCAGGTCGACTCCCGCTTCGATCAGCAGCGCGCCGTCGCCAGCATGACCGGCCTCTTCGGCATCCTCGCCCTTATCCTCGCCGCCGTCGGCCTTTACGGCGTCACCGCCTACACCGTCGAGCGCCGCACCAGCGAAATCGGCGTCCGCATGGCCCTCGGCGCCGACCGCCCCGGCATCGTCCGCCTCGTCCTGCGCGGAGCCTTCCTGCAAATCCTCATCGGATTGCTCATCGGCATCCCGGCATCGATCGGCTGTTCTCGCCTGATTGCCGCCCAGCTTTACCAGGTGAAAGGATGGGACCCCATCGTCCTCGCCGCTGCCATCGTGACGCTCAGCATCTGCGCCCTGATCGCCAGCATCATCCCCGCCCGGCGCGCCGCCTCCATCAACCCCGTAAAAGCATTGCGCACCGAATAACTTTGCAGAACGGCGTCGGCGACTGGAAGCAGAGAACAAAAAGTCGCCACGGCAAAAGCCGTGGCGACTTTGAGTATCCGGCCGGCCCTTCTCCCTACTCCCTACTCCCTCCTCCCTTCTCCCTTCTCCCTGCCTCTAAAACGCATACCGCAAACTGAACTGCATCTCCCGATCCGACGAATACGTTTGCCCCTTCGTCGTGATCTGCCCAAAGTTCCCGCTCCCCGGCGTCGTCATCCCCGAAGCATTCGACGACGAATCCAGATTCGGATGGTTCGTGAAGTTGAACGCCTCTGCCCGGAACGTCATCTCCTGGTTCTCATGCCCGGGCACGATGTGGAACGGCTTCTGCATCGCGATATTCCAGCTCTGGAAGCCAGGGTTGTACCACTCGTTGCGGCTTCCGCGCGACGCAAACGTGCCCGCCGCCGGAGGAGCCGGCGTTCCGTCGGGATTCTCGAACGCCGTCGCGTCGAACCATCCCGCGGAACCGAAATGCCTGCCCATGTGCACCGGCTTTACCGGAGCCCACAGCTGCGATCCTGCGCCGGGTCCGACGCCCGCATAATCGTTCCCATCCGTAATCGAGAAGGGCTGCCCCGACTGTGCCTGCGTGACGCCCGAAAGCTGCCAGTCGCCCAGCGCGTTTCTCATCAGCCAGTTGCTCGCATGGTCCGCATACGGCATGTTCCACACGTAGTCCACCACCAGCACGTTGCGAATGTCGAAGTCTGCTGGTCCGTAATCAATCCGCGGGTTGTAGTAGTCCGGCAATTCGTAACCGCGGTTGGAACCATAGTCCAGCAGCTTCGCGTACGTGTACGCCACACCGAACAGGAAGTTGTTCGTCATGCGCCGCTTCAGGTTCACCTGCAGCGCGTTGTAGTTGGAGCTGCCCCGGTCCGACTGCTCCACGATCGACGCAAACCCCTTATACGGACGCAGCGCATCCGGCGTCGTATTTGGGTTCGCCTGCACCGTCCCCGGCCGCAGCTCGTTGATGTTCTCCAGCTGCTCCAGGTGGATGCCCCGCCGCCCCACATACGACACCGTCAGCGTCGCCAGCTTCGGGAAATCCTGCTCCAGGCTCGCGCTCCACGCCCACGCCTCCGGGCTGGGAAAGTTGTACGTCTGCGACGAGAGCTGCAGCGGATACTGGCTCGTCCCCACGCCGCCCGGGTTATCCACGTTGCCGTTGGTCACCGACTCCGCGGCCTGGAACGGCGGATTGCCGCCCAGTTGCACCGTGTCATTGATCCCCAGACGCTGTACGAATCGACCACCCCCCAGCCGCACCACCGACCGCGGCCCCACCTGCCAGCTCACGCCCAGCCGCGGCTGGATATCCGACCACACGATCGGCGAATACGCCTTGTTGTACCCGTGGAACAGATTGCTGTATTGCCCGTTCAACACCGACGCCGGCACGTGCCCCTTCGCCGAAGACGGGAATCCGCTGCCCGGAATCACCACCCCGTCGTACGGATTACCGCCCGACTCCGTACCCGTCGTCGGATTCACCACCGGCGCCGTTGCCGGATCGTAGTTGGCGGGATTGAACATCGACTGATTGCCCCACAGCGCGTAATACGGCTGGAAGATGCTGTAGCGCGCGCCGTACTCGATCACCAGATGCGGAGTCGCCCGCCAGCTGTCCTGCGCGAAAAACTCCCCGGCATTCGCCCGGAACAGCGTGTACGACTTCTGCCCGATCTCTCCATAGGAATCGAACAGGCCCAGCGCCGTATTCGCCACCGCCGCGCCTGTCGTCGGCTGGTTATTGTGCAGCGTCGTGAAGATGAACTGCCCGTTCTGATTGTTCGTCGCACCCGGAGTCGTGCTGCTCACGTCGATCTGATCGAAGTTGTTTTCCCCCGAGTACTCCCACAACCCGCCAAACTTCAGCGTGTGCTTGCCCACCACCTTCGTCAGGTTGTCGGCGATCGAGGTCACAATTCCGCCCGAGTGCGATGGATACGGGCCCCCATCCAGGGTCGTGAAATTCTGAATCTCAATCGTCGGAATCTTGTTCGGCAGCAGCTTTTGATTCGCCGGGAAGAGATACGGGAAGCTGATCCCATATTTCGTGCGATCGTACAAGCCGCTCGGCAGATCGTCGGTGATCGTCACGTGATCCGTCGACCCCGAAACCGTCAGATCGTTCACCATCGTCGGGCTCATCGTCCACGTCCAGTGCACCACCCCCACCTCGTCCGGCCAGTTCCAGATCTGCGGCGTGCGGTTGAAGTTCCCCGCGAACGGATTGTCCTGGTAGTACGTGTAATGCAGAAACGCGAAGCGCAGCTGGTGCATCCGACGGGATAATCACGTCGCCGGGTTTACACGGTTCTGACGATACATCCCACCGGGCAGTTATACGGTGACGGTCGGCGGCGAAGGGATTTCAGGGAGAGACGCAGAGCTCAGGCCATGGTCGATCCGAATATCGGGCGGGAGGTGAACTTCAGCTGAAGACGGGAAGCGCGACGACCACGGTGACGGTGACGGCGAATGCGAACGCGCTGCAAACGCAGTCGGCGGCGGTGGGGCAGCTGGTGACCCACGACCAGGTGAAGTCGATCGCGCTGAACGGGCGCAATCACGATTTATCTGTCGCAACTGGAGCCGGGCGTGACGCGCAATGCGCCGCTGACGAAAGGCTGACGGGGTTTGCCGTCGTCCTGCGGCGGCTGATGGGAGCGGCTTCCCAGCCATCCATGCACCGCTCGGCGGTGTATCGCCGCGGGCCGGATCATCGGCGCCCCATACAGCGTCACAGAATTTCATGTTCCGCGACCCGCTGATCTGCGGCCCGCCAAAATCCGGCGTGAAGTTGAACGACGTCAGCGGCGCATTGCGCGTCACGCCCGGCTCCAGTTGCGACAGATAAATCGGATTGCGCCCGTTCAGCGCGATCGACTTCACCTGGTCGTGGGTCACCAGCTGCCCCACCGCCGCCGACTGCGTTTGCAGCGCGTTCGCATTCGCCGTCACCGTCTCCTGGTCTTCGCGCTTCCCGTCTTCAGCGTGAAGTTCACCTTCCTCCCGATATTCGGATCGACCATGACCTGGCTCTGCGTCTCTCCCTGAAATCCCTTCGCCGCCGCCGTCACCTTAGCTTCGCGGTGGGATGTTGTCGCCGTGTATCCCCCGTGCCTGGCGGTTCGCGGGAATCACCTGGCCGGTCGCGTCGTGCCGTATCGTGATGCGCGCATTGGGCACCACCGCACCCGAAGGATCCTCGATCGTTCCCGCAATCGATGACGTCGTGTTCTGCCCGAGCGCCACCGCCACGCTGAGTCCCGCGACCGCCAGCCACGCAGCCAGCATCACCCCTCGAATCTTCTGCCCGTTTCCCGGCATTCGCATCCCATGGGAAGAATGAAAAGATAACTGAGTAGTAACCATTGAAGAGCAAGAACGGCGAATACGCAGGATCAACCTGTGGAACATGTCTCTGCCTCCGTTTGATATTGGCCCGCGGCGATACACCGCCGAGCGGTGCATGGATGGCTGGGAAGCCGCTCCCATCAGCCGCCGCAAGACGACGGCAAACCCCGTCAGCCTTTATAGCGATTCGCTGAAACTATTGTCAATATGATCAATAATTCTAGCGTTACTTGACGCCTCTCCCGAACTGGCCCCTTCATCCCCCCCGCTGGCTGATGCAAATCGCGATCCGGCTCCGCGCACCGGAAACCCACAGTTCCTTCCCGAAATTCACTTGCCCTCCCCGGCCTTCCCATCGCAAGATGGTGGGCAACCTCCGTTCTCCTGGATTCTCGACCGTTCCCCAGGTCTTGCACCGGCCGGATCCACTGCTGCAGGCCCCCACAAAACTCCTTCAGGAGTCACGACGTCATGCGTTTCCTCGTCTCCACCCTCGTCTCCACCCTCGCCTTCAGCCTCGCCGTTCCCGTCGCTCTCGCGCAGGCGCAGTCGATTCCCCAGCCCACGCTCACCACCGCCGAGGCCGCCCAGCACGTCGGAGAAAACCGCACCGTCTGCGGCGCGATCGTGAACATCCACGTCGCCACCTCCAGCCACGGCACGCCCACCTTCATCGACATCGATCAGCCCTGGCCCCACCAGGTCTTCGACCTCGTCGTCTGGGGCGATCACAAGTCCGACATCGGCAATTTCCCGAAATCCGGAAAAGTCTGCGCCAGCGGCAAAATCACCCTCTACCGCGGCCACCCCGAAATCTTCCTCGAAGACTGGCACAGCTGGTACGTCCCCAGCACCACGGAGCAGCGCGCCTCCGTCCCATAAAGCGCGCACTGCACCTCCACTCTTGAATACCGGCGATCCCCGTCAGCGGACCACTCGTCACAAATACCGTCACCGATCGCACATCGCGGAACGAATCCGCCGCGAAAGCCGTATCCGCTGTCACCCTCGTAGTGTGTTCAAACCCGCATGACGATTGTCATTTCCCTTTCCTGACATTCGGCACTGCATTCTTTCCGCTCCCTCACGCACAGTGATGGATGTCAGGAAAGAGTGCCGTCATGCAGATCCCCACACCTTCACGATTCGCAATCCTTCTCACCCTCGCTCTTCTCCCCCTCGCTTCCACCCGCGCGCAGCATTGCGCTGACGGCCTCCGCGTCGAAGGTGCTGTCCTCGATCCCACCGGTGCAGCCCTTCCCAACGCCACCATCGCCGCCAAGCATGGCGCATCCACTCTCACCGACGCGACGGGCCACTTCGTCTTCCCCTGCCTCGCCGCCGGAATCTCGCAGCTCACCGCCACCGCTCCCGGCTTCTCGGCGAAAGAGCTTCCCCTTCGCGCGCACGCCGGACAAAACCTCCACCTCGATTTCCATCTCGCCCTCGCCACCGTCAACACCAGCGTCGCCGTCGGCGACGACGACAGCGGCGCCAGCCTGGACTCCGATCACGGCATCGGCACCCATACCCTCACGCAAAAAGACATCGCGCAGCTCGCCGACGATCCCGACGATTTCCGCCGCGAGCTCCAGATCCTCGCCGCCGCCAATGGTGGCGCACCCGGCGCGGCGCGCATCACCGTCGACGGCTTCCAGAACTCCAGCGCCCTCCCGCCCAAAGCCTCCATCGCGCGGATTGTAACCGCGCCTGATATGTTTTCCGCCGAGTACGACTCGCCTCCGTACGCAGGCGGACGCGTCGAGATCTACACGAAGCCAGGTGCTTCGGCCTATCACGGCGCGCTCTTTCTCACCGACAGCGAAGGCGCCTTCAACGCCAACGACCCCTTCTCCACCATCGCCACACCCGCCAGCCGTCGACGCTACGGCTTCGAGCTCAGCGGCCCCATCACCAAAACTCGCAGCGACTTCTTCCTCGCCCTCGAAAAACGCGACATCGACGAATTCAACATCGTCAACGCCATCACCCTCGACGCCAACGCAAACCCAACTGACTTCCACCAGACCCTCTCCGCCCCGCAGCGCCTCTGGATCGCCTCCGCCCGCGCCGACTGGCAGGCAACGAAATCCGACGTCGCCACCTTCTCCTTCGCCGCCAACACCAATAACCTCGGCAATCAGGGCATCGGCGGCCTCGTCCTGCCCAGCGCCGGCTACGACTCCACCGTCAGCGAGTACGACCTCCGCGCCACCAACACCCAAACCATCAGCATCAATCTCCTCCACGAAACCCACGCCGCCTTCACCTGGAAGGACACCGCGCAGTCCCCGCTCTCCACCGCTCCGGGGCTCAACATCGCGGGCTTCTTCCTCGGCGGCGGCAGCAACGCGCAAAACCTGAACGACCGCGAGCGCAACCTCGAAGTCGACCAAGACTTCCTCTGGACCCATCACAAACAAACCTGGAAAATCGGCGCGCAGTCCCTCGTCCTCTTCGTTCACGAAACCGATCCCAACACCTTCAACGGATCGTTCACCTTCGGCGGCGGCGACGCGCCCGCTCTCGACGCGAACAACAATCCCGCCGGCGCCACCACCACCATCTCCGGGCTCGAGCAGTACCGCCGCGCGCTTCTCAACCTCCCCGGCGGCACGCCCACCAGCTACACCATCACCACCGGCAACGCACTCGTCCCCTTCACGCAAGCCCAGCTTGCCCTCTACGCCGAAGACACCGTGAAGCTCAATCGCCGCCTCTCGCTCTCCGGCGGCCTCCGCTACGCCCTCCAGACCACTCCCACCAGCTACGCCAACTTTGCACCCCGCGTGGGTCTCGCCTGGGCCGTCGACAAGCATTCGAAGACCGTCCTCCACCTCCACGCCGGACTCTTCTCCTCCGTCGTCCCCGAAGCCGTCGCCACCGAGGCTTACCGACTCAACGGCACCCGCCAGACGGAAAACCTCATTTACTCACCGTCCTTCGCCGCGCCCCTCTCGCCCACCGGCCAGTCCATCGATATCGCCACCCTCCGCACTCCCCTGCGCGATCTCGCCCAGACGCCCAGCTTCCAGTCCGGCCTTGGCGTCGAGCACGACTTCCCCCACCACTGGCACGCTCAGGCCAACTTCTATACCGGCGAATCCTGGAACAACCTCCGCTCCCGCAATATCAACGCCCCGCTGCTCTCCTCGACCACGCCGCCTACGCTCGCCGGAGCACTCGCCGCTCCGCGCCCCATCCTCCCCAACGAAAACCTCTACGACTTCGAATCCACAGGCCACCTCAGTGGACGCGTCGTCTTCCTCGGCCTCGACCAGCACAGCTACAAACGGTTTGCGTTCTTCATCGGATATCTGAATTTCCACTTCAACAGCGATGTCCCCGCCAACGCCGGATTCGCGCAGTCCGCCTACTCCAACCAGGGCGAAGTCGCCCCGCCCGACTGGGAAGCCCGCAACCGCCTCTTCTTCTTCGGCAACTACAACCTCCCCGAAAAAATCTCCCTCTCCGCGCAGATGGACGCGCAGTCCGGCGCCCCGTACAACGTCACCACCGGCACCGACAACAACGGCGACGGCATCTTCAACGACCGTCCTTCGTACGCCTCCGCCCCCGGTCTCGCCGTTTATTCCACGCGCTACGGTCTGCTCTCCACCAACACTGCCAATGGCGACGTCCCCCGCAACCTTGGCACCATGCCCACCCTCGTCCACCTCGACACCAGCCTCAGCCGCGCCTTCAAACTCGGTAAATCCGACCGCGCCCGCACCCTCACCCTGAACGCGCGCGCCGCCAACCTCCTCAACCACACCAACGTTGCCGCCGTTTCGACGGTTGCCTCATCGCCCAACTTCGCCCAGCCCGTCGCTGCCGAATCCGCCCGCCGCATCGAGTTCGGCGCGCGCTTCACATTCTGACCTTCAACCGCGCCACAAAGGATCGCCACCATGCTCCCCAACTTCGCCATGTCTTTCCGGATCCGTGCCATCGCCACCGCCGCCGCTCTCGCCCTCCCCCTCGCCCTCAGCGCGCAGACCGCCCCCACCCTGCCGCTCGCCGGCGTCAACTACCGCTACTGGCCCGAACAAATCGTCCAGTGGGTCGGACCCGAGCTGCCCTACTCCATGATCGTGCTCGCCATCGACGACCGTGCGAAGCAGCCCGTTTACGATTGCCAGCTCATCCCGCGCCCCGCCGGCCGCCCCGTCCACTACACCAACTCCGCCGATGAGTTCGCCATCCTGCAGCGCTCCGGTCAGGACGCGCACCAGGTCGCCATGTCCTTCGACGGCCCCTCCGATCCGGAAAAAGGCGCGCAGTACATGCTCCGCTTCAACACGGAAAAGGGCACGCCCGTCGTCTGGCAATTCGTCCTCGGCACCGACGTTTCCGAGCAGGGCAGCGGTCTCTCCCCCGTCCCCGCGCCCATCCCCATCCTTATGTACCGTGAACAGGGCGGACTCGCTGGTGAAGGCACAGCCCTCCAGATCGGTGGCGTTACCTCCACGGCCGATGTCTGGAAAGAAATCGCGCAGCCGCCGTATTTCGTCCCCTATCGCGGCGCGCTCTCCACCGGCGTCCACGTTCTCGCCTTCACTCCTGGCGACACGTCCTGGAAATCCGCCGCCGGCTCCCTCACGAACGCCACCGGCCGCACCCTCTCCGCCGCCACCACCGGCGACGCCACCACCCTCACCGACAAGTCTCTTGGAGTCACCGAATCCATCGTTGGCTCGCCCGGATCGATCACCCGCGTTACCTTCGCGCCGACCGGCGTCAAAGGCAATCACTCCGTCAGCCTTGAGTTCTCCCCCGCGCTCGCGCCCGGCAATCAAAGCAGCTTCGAAGTCGTACTCGGCAAGAAGACGAAAATCGCCGCCGGCTCGGTTCAGGAATCCGCCGGCCCCGCCGTCACCGAAGCCTGGTCCTTCACCTTGCCCGACGCGGTGAAGAACCTTACCGCCAAAGCCACCGCCAGCCTCCAACCCTGACCCGAGCACAATCCCGTGCACCCCATCCTGATCGCGGTGCTGTTTCGCGCAAGAAGGGTGGGGAGGCACGAACCCCAGTCACCCTCAAAAAACTGTCAAGCTTTTGTGGAAAACACCGAAGTAATAACCTTTGACTTATCGGCACTTACAAGACAAAACAACCCAGGATAGTTGGCTCATTCCCACCTGTAACTTGGTATTCTAATAATAGGGGGAAAGAAGATTTCCCGCGCCATAGGATCACGAAAAGGCCCGCCACCCGGCGAGCCTTTTCTCTTGCAGAAGGAGAGACAAAATGCCGGCCAGCCACCTGCACAGATCGAACGCTGCGCTCCCTGTGCCTCTTGCTGACTACCTCTTGCTGACTGCCGGCCGCTCCACGACGGACGGCTCAACTGAGATTGACGCAATCACCGCCGTGTATGCATCAAACTCGGCCGTCTCCCCGGCAAACACGGCCGAGATTGCCTCACCCACCACCGCGAGCCATCTGCCCCGGACGCAATCATCTGAGTCGCTCACGACCGTGAATGCAGCCATCACGGCCACGTTTGCCGCATCCGCGACCGCGTCGCAATTGATTCGATCCAGCGCACTTGCCGAGGATAACCAGGGTAATCCACCCGCAACTCCCCAAGAATCAATCATGGAAGATTGCGGAGGGGGTGGGGCTCAGCCCTGCACGGACACGCCGGCAAACGACAGCACTGCGACCCCGCGAACCGGCTGACCGAACCACTGCGCCGGCTCGAACTTGCTCGAGAGCAGCAGCGTCTCCAGTTCCGCCCGCGTTGCCGCATCGCTCGGCCCCGACACGATGTCGTAATCGTAGACTCGGCCCTGCCGGTCCACGTAAACTTCCACCGTCACCGGAGCGCCCTTGCCCGATACGGTTCCCGAATTCGCTTCAACCGTCGAATAGAGGAAGCGCGGACCGGTCGCCATGCCCAGGGGTTCGTCGCGCGCCGAAGCCGGCTGGGCCGCGAACGCCCCGATCAGGAACGCCATGGTTCCCACCAGCACCAGCGAACTTGCCAGCCCCGCCGACGCCTGCAGCAGGAAAGGAGCCACCGTGTTCTGCCAGCGAACCTTCCAGTTCGCCAGCGCATTGCTCGGCGTCCTCGAATGCTCCTGCGACAACGCTACCCGTATCCGCAACGCCAGATCGGCCGGCGCCCGCGCCGGTCCCAACTCCGCCAGCGACCGCTGCATGCTCCGCCACTGCTCGAATTCCACCGAGCATCGCCCGCACAGGCTCAGGTGCGCTGCGATCGACTGCATCCCAACCCCGGTCAGATTGCCGTCCAGATAATCGGAGAACTGCGAACGAATGTTCCTGCACGAACTCATATGGCCTCCTCGACGGAGCAGGCACGCTGTACGGATGATGAACGCGAGGGCTTGCGGCTGGCTGCCTCCATATAAGGAGCCAGAACATTTTTCAGATGGGCTCGGCCACGCATCAGACGGGACTTCACGGTTCCCAGGTTCGCATTCAGAATCTCTGCAATCTCTTCGTATCCGAACCCTTCGATGTCGCGCAATACCACTACCGTTCGGAACGGCTCCGGCACTTCGCGTAACGCTGCTTCCACGCGCGCCGCAACTTCCGCATGCACGGCGGCGTCGAAAGGCGATTCGTGCGGGTCGACCAGAACCTCACCCGCGGGTGGATACTGCTCCTCGTTGTCCGGCTCGATCGTCACCTGCTGCTTCTGGTGGCGCGACCACCAGCGCCGCTGGTTCAGCGCCTCGTGCAGTGCGATTCGGTAAATCCACGTCCGCAGACTGGCTTCGCCATGAAAATGGCCGATGCCTCGGAAAACCTTAACGAAAACTTCCTGGGTGATGTCCGCTGCGTCGCCAGGATTCGGAAGCACGCGATAGATGAGGCTGTACAGGGGCTGCTGGTACCGCGAGATCAACCAGGCAAACGCCTCCTCGGATCCCGCTTTCAGCTGCTCCACGACCGCAGCTTCTTCAGGATGTACACCGATGACGCCTGCCAGATTTCCCACGGCCGTTCCCGCCTGCATCCTAAACTCCCTTCAGCCTAGCAGGAATTCCACGACTCCCGACAGCCTTTCCCGTATCCCGGCACGCCGGTTGGGCGCACCGGAATCGGGTCCAGGACCTCGCTCACTCTGCTCCGTTAGACACGGGAGAGCGCCGCAGGGTTCCCAAACCCCGCGGGAGCCTCATCGCAAAGGAGTTACTGCGGGTTAGAGCTGGGTTTGGGGGTGGATTTGCGGCTATGCTTGTGCTTCGTCGTCTCCGGTGCCGGCCCGTCGTCCACCACCGTCGTCGTCACCGGAGCCCGCTGTGCAGCCGCGGCATGCGTCAGCGCCGTCCGAATTCTGACCAGCTCCGCTTGCTGCGTCTGCGAGGCGTTGAAAATCGAATCGCCGATACTCGATCGGGCACTCTCCAGCGTGCCCAGCGCGCCCTGGAGCGAAATCGCCTCGGTATCCGGTGCTGCCAGGTTGGCCGTCAGCACCACCCGCAGCAGCGTGTCATACAGCGCATCGACGTTGCGATACACCGCGAACGCCGCCGGTACCGACCCCGGTGCCGCATCGGACTGCTGCAGAAGCCCGGCCAGCGTCCCGCTCAGATCCCGCTGGATCGACGAGATATCCTGGTCCGCGGCCGACTTTACATCGCCGGGCGCCTTCCAGTGCTTAATGTTGACACTGCTCAGCGCCTGACTCACCTGAGCCAGAGCCGGGCGCAGGGTGCCAGAAACAGAAATGGGCGGATCGGCCGCCGGTACGGCATTCTGCGCCGAAACCGACCACGGAATCGTTGCCGTGAGCAACGCCAGAGAGACTCGGACGAAGGACATATGACCAGGACGATGCATACGAAAGACCCGCGGTTGCCAGCCCGCAGCCAGATGACCTCCATCTGCGCACGAAAGTGCAGAAACCTGCCCTTTCGGTTCATTGACGAATCGTTGCCGCTCCACGAAAATAGGATAGTCCTTCTCGTGGGCCTGTGGCGCAGCTGGGAGCGCGCTTCCATGGCATGGAAGAGGTCGTCGGTTCGATCCCGACCAGGTCCACCATCTGATCTTCGTCGAAGACAGAGACTTCCGAAAACAACTGATCCCCAACGCTCGAAGCGCCTGTCGGGTTTACACCTGCAGGACGTCGCCATCGCGCGCCACCATCTCGTACAGCACTGGATTCACAAAGAATCCCAGAAACAGCCGCGAGATGAGCCCCGCGACGATCACGATCGCGAATGGCTTTTGCGTATCGGACCCGATTCCTGTGGACAGGGCCGCCGGCAGTAAGCCCAGGCACGCCACCAAAGCCGTCATCATGATCGGCCGCAGCCGCAGCAGCGATGCCTCCAGAGTCGCGGTCCGGATGTCCTTGTTCTCCTTACGCAGCTTGTTGATGTAGGAGACCAGAATCACGGCCGTCTCCACGGAAACCCCCATCAGCGCCAGCAGTCCCAGTACCGACGAGACGCTGAATGGAGTGTGGGTCAGCTTGAGCGCGATCAGCGCGCCCACCGGCTCGGTGAGGATCACGCCCAGAGCAATGGTGACCGGGAATTTGAAGTTGTCGTAGAGCGCGAACAGGATCATGAAGATGATCAGCAAAGCCAGAGGCCCGATGATCTCCATCTGGTGCCTGGCCTGCAGCAGTTCCCCATACTCCCCGCCCCAGGCGATGCGATAGCCCGGCGGCAGAGTGCGCGTGATGTCCGCGATGGCGCGCTGTCCCTGATCGACCGCGCTTTGCAGGTCGCGCCCTTCGATGCTGTACTGCACGCCGATGTAGCGCGAGTTGTCCTCGCGATAGATAAAGGATGCGCCGCTCCCTTCGTGGATGTCGGCCAGTTCGCTGAGCGGAATCTGCTGGCCGGTCGGCGTACCCACGAGCAGATTCCCGATCTCGTGGGCATTTTCGCGGAACTGCGGCTCCATGCGCACAACCAGGTCGAACAGCTTCTCGCCCTGGATCACCTGGGTCGCAGCCTGTCCCCCAACAGCTGCCTGGACAATGGCTTCGACGTCCGACACATTGATGCCGTAGCGCGCGATCTTGTCGCGATCGACGTCGATGAGAAGACTGGGCTGGCCCAGTTCGCGCACCACGGTCAGCTCCGTGAACCCGGGAACTTCGGAGAGACGGCGTTTGATCTCCAGAGCTTTGCTTTGCAGAAGGTTCAGATCAGGGCCGTAGATCTTCACCGCGAGAGCGCTCTTCAGACCGGTCAGCGCCTCATCCACCGCGTCTTCGGCAGGCTGCGTGTAATTGAAGATGACACCGGGGAAGGACTGCAGCTTCTTCTGAACGTCTGCCTGCAATTCTTTTTTGTTGTGGATGGGACCCGACTTCCAGGAGGCATCGCTGTACGGTTTCAGGCCGACGTAGAACTCGTCATTGAAGAATCCGGTCGGGTCGGTGCCATCGTCGGGCCGTCCAAGTTCCGAACCAACGTCGGTGACCATCGGATACTGCATCAGGATGTTGCGCACCTGGGGCGAGAAACGGCTCGCTTCCTCGAACGAGATCGTGTAAGGAAGGGTTGCGCGGATCCACAGCGCACCCTCATCCAGATGCGGCATGAATTCGCCGCCGATAAACGGGACCAGCAGGAGAGTGGCGCCGAAGATGGCCGTGGCCACAAGCATCGTGATCTTCGGGTGGTTCAGGCACCACTCCAGTTCACCCGCATATTGCCGCCGCACCCATTCAAAGGGTTTGTTCACGCGCTCGTGCACGCCTTTTTTGAACCAGTACCAGCACATCACCGGAACAAAGGTCAGCGTCAGGATGAGCGAGCCGACGAGTGCGATCGAGACCGTGTCCGCCATAGGACGGAAGAGCTTGCCGGAGGGTCCGGTAAGCGCATAGATGGGCAGGTAGCCGGCAATGATCACCGCTACGGAATAGAAGATGGGACGATCGACGTCCTTCGCGGCCGCCACAATCACATCCATCAGGTTGTAGTCGGTTCCCTCTCGCTCTCCCAGTTCGCGAAAGATGTTCTCGACCATGACCAGGGTCCCGTCGATCAGGATTCCGAAGTCAATGGCCCCAATGGAAAGCAGATTCGCCGCGACGCCCTCGGCATGCAGGAAGATGAAAGAGAACAACAGCGAAAGTGGGATGGTGAGCGCCACGATGATGGCAGCGCGCAGACTGACCAGAAAACACATCAGCACAACGAGGACCAGAATCATCCCCATGAACATGTTGTGCTCGACCGTATCGATGGTGAGTTGCACCAGATCGCTGCGATCGTAGTAGGGGCGAACCCTGATATCAGGCGGCAGAATCTGTGTATTGAGCTGGCGGGTCTTGGCTTCCACGCCCTTCAGTACGTTCTGCGTCTGCTCGCCCCGGCGCATCATGATGACGCCTTCGACGGCATCGTTCGTTTTGTTGAATCCAAACTCGCCCAGCCTTGGGGCATGCCCGATCGTCACGTTGCCGATGTCGCGCACCCGCACCGGTACGCCATTCTGCGAGCCGACGACCACGTCGCCGATGTCCTTCGTATCGCGGATCAAACCCAGTCCGCGTACGTAGTAAAACTGGCCGCCCTGGGAATAGAAGCCGCCGCCGGCGTTGGAATTGTTCACCGACAACTGCTGCACCACGGTCGGCACGGTGATGTGATACGCGTAGAGTTTCGCCGGATCGAGCAGGACCTGATACTGCATCACCGTACCGCCGAAACCGGAGTCATCCGCCACGCCGGGCACCTGCTTGTACTCGCGCTCGATCACCCAGTCTTCGTAAACCTTCAGCTCCTGCGGCGTGCGGTCGGGACTCTGAATCACGTAGCGGTAGACAAGGCCCGAAGGACTGGCCAGGGGCGCCAGCGCAGGTGCCACGCCGGTGGGATAGGTGACCTCGCTCAACCGCTCGTACACGACTTGCCGCGCCCAGTAGTCGTCCGTGCCGTCATGGAAAGTCAAAATGACGTCGGATAGCCCATAGAGCGAGATGGAACGCATCACCGTCATTTTGGGGACGCCGTTCATCTCGACTTCGGTAGGCACCGTCACCAGCCGCTCGACTTCCTCGGCTGCATGTCCGGGCCACTGGGTGATGATCTCCACCATCGGCGGCGACAGGTCCGGATACGCATCGACGGGCATGTGTGAAAACGAAACCACGCCGCCGACGGCGAGAAACACCACCATCATCAGAATGAGGAATCGCTGCCGGAGAGCAAACTGAACGATGCGGTTGATCATGGATAACGGTCTCCTCAGTGCTGCAGCGAATTGGCAAACTGCAGAAACAGGCTGCCGTCGCCCACGACTTTGTCGCCGGGGGCAATGCCTTTCAGGATCTGTATCAGGCCGTCCTCGCTTTGTCCCGTTTCCACGTCGCGTCGGCCGAACTGACTGGCGCCGATGGCGACATAAACAAAGGGTTGGTTGTTGTCGTCATGCAGCACCGCTGAGTTGGGCACGGCGATAGCGTTGGCCACCTTGCCCGCGGTCACGATGACCGTGCAATACATATCGCGCTTCAGCTTCTCGCCCGGATTGTCCACCACGACGCGTGCCTGCAGCGTCCGCGTGTTCGGGTCAAGCGCGGGTGAAACATAAGAAATGCGCCCGTGGAACTTGCCCGGGTAGGCGTCGGTCTGAACCGAGACATCCTCGCCGCTGTGCACGAAGGCAAGGTCCGCCTGGTAGACATTGGCCAGCACCCAAACGGTGCTCAGGTCCGAAATCGTGAACGCCTGCGTCTGGCCTGCCTGCACCACCTGGCCTGGCGACACGAGACGCTCTACCACTTCGCCCGAGATCGGAGCCAGCACCGGAATCTGGGCCGACGACGGCCCCCCGGCGAGCTGCGCGGGATTTTTGATTCCGAGAATCTTCATCCCCTCTTCGGCCGCGTTGAGATCGGCGCGGGCCTGATTCCGATCCGATTCGGCCTGGTCCAGATCGCGCTGCGCGATAGCGTGATGCTGGTAGAGATCCAGGGCGCGCGCATAGTTCTTCTCGGTCAGGCGAGACGAGTCCGCAGCCTTGAGGTAGGCGTTCAGCAGTTGTGAGTAATCCGGGCTGCTCACTTCGAGCATGGGCTCTCCTTGCCGAACCTGTTGTCCGGGAACGACGAGAATGCGAGTGACCGGTCCGCCTACCTGGGTAATGACCGGCGTGGTGCTAAAGGCGTTATAAGCGACTGTTCCGGTAAGGCGCAGCGTGCGCGTCAGCGTGGTCGGCTGCAGCGTGACCACCTGGATGTGGGACATCTGGTCTTCGGGAATGGTGAACAGGCGCGGCGTCTCCGAAGCTGAGGCTCGGGTCGCATACGAAGTCATTTGGCCGGCGCGTTCGCGATCCCCTGAACTACAGCCCGCAAGCGCGATCGCGCAGGCAAGCGCCACAGCACCGGACCACCGGCAGTGAAGTGCAGTCCCGATCGTCATGGTAAGCTCCTGGTTCCTGCCGCTTCGCGCAGCTGCTCCACGGCGAGCAGATACGAGGCCAGCGCCTGGCGGTATCCGAGTTGTACAGAGCGGTAACTGCGCTCCGCGTCGAGAAAATCGAGCAGGCTGGCCGCACCGCGGCGATAAGCGTACTCGCTGATGTCGCGCGACTGCTGCGCCTCATCCAGATAGCCGGAGCGATACAGCCCGACGATGGTGTCGTTGCTGTGCAGGTTTTCAAAGGCGTCCCGCACGTCGGTGAGTACCTGACCCTGGGCGAACTTCGCCTGTTCCTGAGCCTGCGTGACCGCATAGCCGGCGCGCGCGATTTCTCCCTGGTTGCGATCGAAGATGGGCAGCTGCATCTGGCCGAACAGGGAGATCTCGTTGTACTGCAGATGGGTGTAATTGAGCTGTCCGGTGATATCGCGTTTCCCGATGGACTTCTGCAACTGGTATTGGCTGTTAGCCGCCGCGATCGCCTGCTGCGCGGCCTGGAGATCCGGACGATTCTGCAGGGCCTTTGCCTGAAAATCTTCCAGATTTCCAGTCACCGGCTGATAGTTGAATTCCGAAACCACATCGTAATCGACCGGAACCGATTCATACCCGAGCAGCTGCCGCAGATCCGACAGACCCTGCACCCGCGCCAGCTGCGCCGCCGAAACGTCCGACT
The DNA here is from genome assembly GCA_963796895.1 of uncultured Acidobacteriaceae bacterium. GTDB lineage: Bacteria > Acidobacteriota > Terriglobia > Terriglobales > Acidobacteriaceae > Palsa-343. The sequence continues at coordinate 1,275,305 of CAWCNN010000003.1, read as the reverse complement.
GGAACTGCAGCAGCTGAAGCTTGATCTTCAGAAGATCGTCTTCGCTGATGTCGCCGTCCTTGTACCTCGCTTCGGCGATATCGACGGTGTTCTGAAAGCTCTTGAGATCCTGCTGCGCCAGCGCCAGAGTGGATTCTGACAACTCCACATTGATGTACTGCGAGGCAACGTTGTAGGTGAGTCCCCGCTCGGTGTCTGCCACCTGGGAGCGCGTCACCGCGGTTACGTCCTTCGCTGCCTGCAGCCGATGCTGCCGCTTTTTCCCCCGCTCGAACAGGTAGCTCACACCCAGATCGAACTGCGCGGTGTTGTTCACATAGTCGGACGTGAACTCGCTCGGCTGGAAAACCGGCAGAAAATCGGCATCGGTCAGAAGCACCGGATCGGGGCGGAGATTGGCGGTGACCTCTTCTGCCTGACTCTGCTGGATCGTCGTTCGAGCGGCCAGCAGGCTGTGATTGTGCTGGAGCGCAAGGCGAATCGCGTCTTCGAGGGAGAGAAGCGGACCTCCGGGCTTTTGCGCGAGAGTCTGCGCCGAAGGTGCAGGTGGACTCTGCGCCGATTGCAATTGTGCGCCCGCAACTGCCGACAGCAGAATCGCAGGGAGCAGGAATGAAAGACACCAACGTTGTAAACGCATGGGCACGCAGCCTTTGGGGCAGGACGAAAGTAGGAAAGGACGCGCCGCGGACGGCGCAAAGTGCAGACAGCCGTTATGCCGGCGGTGCCCGGGCCGGCACCCGCGGCGCTGTCGCGTGAGGAGCGGAGGCGGTCTCCAGCGGCTCGAGCCGCGGACCTTCGGGGACAAGAATTTCGATCCGGACGCCACCGACCGCCGGTTCGGCGGCCTGGTGGCTCAGGTGGCAAATGGGACAGGTCTCAGGAGAGGTATTGACGTGACGGTGCCAGATTTCACCGAGCGTCGTCCCGATTACCAGCGCCAGAACGGCGATCGGGATGACCAGGCGCCAACTTGACTTTCGATTCGACCCGCTGCCGGGCAACGTCATCGATCCTGGAGACACGTGCAACAAGTGTAATCCAGCACGTGTCTGCTGTGCCGAAAACGGGGAATCCTTATCCGCGCCCGGAAAGCGTGTAACCTAATCTACTTTGCGACCGTTTTGCGAGTGACAGGTCAATCAGCTCGATTCGAGCAAAGGGGAACCGAAATGAGGAAGGCGGCACAGACGCAGCAAAGTATCTGCAAGGGGGAAGGGTGGCAGAGGCGTCTGTCGCGAGCAAAGAGGGTTCTGCAGGGGCTTCCGATTCTGGCGCTGGCCGCCTGCAGCGCAACTCTGGCCGGGCAGGAGCCGGTGATCGCGCGCACACCGGCCACACCGTTGGTGGTGCACGATCCCTACTTCAGCGTTTGGTCGTTTGACGACACGCTCAACGGAGGACCCACCCGTCACTGGACCGGCACAGAGCAGCAACTGAATGGCATCGTGCGCATCGATGGACACGCCTTCCGCTTCATGGGCGACGAGCGCGACGTTCCGGTTCTGCCGCAGCAATCGCGCGCCATCTGGCCGACGCGAACCCTCTACGAGTTCGAAGGCCAGGGACTCCACCTGACCGCAACATTCCTCACGCCGGCTCTGCCGCAGGATCTGGATGTGTTGTCGCGACCGCTGACGTATCTGACGTGGACGGTGCGATCGACGGATGGACGCCCGCACGCGGTGCAGATTTGGGTGAGCGCGAGCGCGCAACTGGCGGTCGACAACCCGCAGGAGACGGTGGTGTGGGGCAGGGCCCATGTGGGCGATATGACAGTGCTGCAGATGGGGGACAATCAGCAGCCCATGCTGCAGAAGGCGGGCGACAATCTACGCATCGACTGGGGGTGGGCCGATCTGGCGGTGCCCGCACAGCAGGGGACAACCACCGCTATCCTGGGGGCCCGGGCGTTTCGTCGCGACGCGACCGGCAACGCTGCCGGGACGACGGATGACGATCTCGATATGCCGCGGGCTCCGCGCGTCGACCTGCCGATGATGACCGTGGCGTTCGATCTGCCCGAGGTCAGCTCCGCGCCGGTTACACGGAGAGCGATGTTGGCGTACGACGATCGTGAGGCCATCGAATATCTGCATCGGCAGCTGCCGGACTACTGGCGCCGGAACGGACAGACCTTCGCGCAGATGCTCGAAGCCGCCGAGCACGAGGAGGATTCACTGCGCACGCGGGCCGAGTCGTTCGATCGGTCGATTACGTCGGACCTCACATCGGTGGGCGGAGAAAAGTACGCACAACTGGCCATCCTCGCGTATCGGCAGACGTTGGCCGCGCACAAACTGGTGGTCGACATCGACGGCCAGCCCCTTCTGTTTTCCAAGGAGAATTCCAGCAACGGCTGCACGGATACGGTGGATGTGACGTACCCCGCTTCGCCGTTCTTCCTACTGTTTAATCCGAAGCTTCTGGAGGCGGAACTGCGCCCTGTGATGGAATACGCGCGTCTGCCGCGCTGGCCATGGCCGTTTGCGCCGCACGATATCGGCACGTATCCGCTGGCTAATGGGCAGGTCTACGGCGGTGGTGAGAAGACGGAAGAGGATCAGATGCCGGTGGAAGAGAGCGGCAACATGCTGATCCTGTTCGACGCGCTGGCCAAAGCGGACGGCAATGCGGATTTTGCCGCAAAGTACTGGCCGGTGCTCTCGAAGTGGGCGGCTTATCTGCTGCAGTTTGGAATGGACCCGCAGAACCAGCTGAGCACCGACGATTTCACCGGCCACCTGGCACACAACGCGAACCTGTCGATCAAGGCGATTGTCGCGCTGGGATCTTATGCGCAGATGGCGGATCTGCTCCACAAGACTGACGAGGCGCAGCGCTACCGGCAGAGCGCGCAGCAGATGGCGGCGCAGTGGATGACGATGGCCGCGGATGGGGATCACACGCGTCTGGCGTTCGATTTGCCGGGCACGTGGAGCCAGAAATACAACCTGGTCTGGGACCGGATTCTCGGGCTGCACTTGTTTCCGGAATCTCTCGCTAAAAGCGAAGTCAACTACTACCTGCAACATCAGAATGCGTTCGGTCTGCCGCTGGACAATCGCCACACGTACACGAAGCTGGACTGGAGCGTCTGGACGGCGACGCTGGCGCCTGATCGCCAGCAGTTTGAAGCGCTCATCGATCCGCTCTACAAATTCATGACGGAGAGTCCGTCAAGGGTGCCGCTGAGCGACTGGTTCGACACCGTTACAGGGGAACAATCCGGATTTCAGGCGCGGTCCGTGGTGGGCGGCGTCTACATTCCGATGCTGGCCGATGCCGCGATGTGGCGAAAGTGGTCGGCGGGGCAGGATCTGAAATTGAAATAGCGGATTGCTTCACGTATCGCTGCGAGGGCTTGGGTCCATCATCCGCACGCACAAGGGACAGACATTGCGTAACCACTGCCGCGCTTCGCTGTCTGACGGCTGTCGATCGAGCGTCATCCACGCCTGCAGCAGGGCAACGGCCAGGGGAAGCTGCGCGGCAGAACGTCCGGCTTCGACGCGCAGCATCTGCCGGTAGACCTCGTCCTTCAACCGGTCGGCCGCCCTTGCTGAAACCCGATTCCCTGCCATGATCGGCTTCCCTTTACGCCTGGGAACGCGCGCTGGGCAGGCCCATCCATTTGAAAATGGACATCGCGGGGCACCAGTTGGTAAACGCCGACTGCAGCAGATTCAACCCCACGAACGCGCCGAGCCACAGCCAATTGAGCGAAACCCAGTGCGCCAGCGCCAGTGAAGCCAGAACCATGATTCCGGCGAGTAAGCGAACTGCACGTTCCACGGTCACGATGCAACCTCCTGATGCTCCACAGGAGCAGGTTTACCGGCCTCGCTCTTGCCGGCGTTGAGCATGTAGTACAGCACCGGAACCGCGGGCCAGGAGAGAAAGGTGGAGGCCACGCCGCCCGCGATCAGCGAGAGGCCGAGGCCCTGAAAGATGGGATCGGCAAGGATGACGCTGGCGCCAACGATGACCCCCGCCGCGGTCAGCAGCACCGGGCGCAATCGGATTGCACCGGCGTCGACCACGGCTTCCGCCAGAGGCATGCCCTCACGGCGCCGCAGTTCGATGAAATCGACAACGAGGATCGAATTGCGCACGATGATGCCGGCACCGGCGATGAAACCGATCATCGAGGTGGCCGTAAAAAAAGCGCCCAGCATCGCGTGCGCCGGGAGGATCCCGATCAGAGTGAGGGGAATGGGAATCATGATTGCCAGCGGAACGGTGAACGACTTGAACCAGCCGACGACCAGGACATAGATCAGGACAAGGACCGCCGCGAACGCCAGGCCCAGATCGCGGAACACTTCGATCGTGATCTGCCATTCCCCGTCCCACTTCATCGAGTAGTGGTCGGTCGATTCGGGCTGGACGGAGTTATAGCGAGTGAGGGCGTAGCCGTCGGGCAGCTTTAACTGATCGAGGGCGCGGTTCATCTTCATGATGGCGTAGACGGGACTCTCTTCCGCCCCCGCCAGGTCGCCGGTCACATAGACCACGCGCTTCAGGTTCTTGTGATAGATGTCCGGCTGCAGGGTTGTGCGCTCCACATCGACCAGTTCCCGCAGGGAAACCATGCTGCCGTTGGCTCCGCGCAGGCGGATGCTTTCCAGTCCCTGCTCCGACGAGCGGTCCGGTCGATCGAGCTCCACCGTTGTGGGCACGGCCTCGCGGGCGTCGGGCACGTGCAGCAGCCCTGCCTGCATGCCTGAAGTCGCGAGCGCCAGTGTCTGCGCTACCTGGGCTACGGGAATCCCGTGCAACGCAGCCTTGGCTTCGTCCACATGCATCACCAGCTGCTGCTGCGGGTCCTGCATGTACCAGTCGGTGTCGACCACGCCCGGTGTCTGCTGAAAGATCTGTTTTACTTCGCGCGCCACCTGGATTTGACCGGCGAGGCCTGGTCCGTAAATCTCGGCGACGAGAGTCTGCAGCACGGGAGGGCCGGGAGGCACTTCGGAGACCTGAATGCGCGCCCCGTAGGCCTCGCCGATGCGGTCCAGTTCCGGACGCAGGCGGCGCGCAATGGCATGGCTCTGCGTGCTGCGCTCATCGGCCGGCAGCAGATTGACCTGGATATCGGCCTGATTCGGCTGACGGCGCAGATAGTAATGGCGGACGAGACCGTTGAAGTTGAAGGGTCCGGAAGTACCGGCGTAAATCTGATAATTCTCGACTTCCTGCTGCCGGCCCAAATAAACACCGAGCGCCTGAGCCACGTGGGTTGTCTGCTCCAGCGGCGTTCCGTCGGGCATGTTGACGATCACCTGGAACTCGCTCTTGTTGTCGAAGGGCAGCATCTTCACCAGCACCATCTTCAGCGGCACCAGCAGGCAGGCGAGCATCAGCAGCACCACCACGACACCCAGAAAGATCCACCGGTTGCGCGCGCGAGCCATGAGCGGACGCATCGCCCGGCGGTAGAAGCGGACCAACCAGCCTTCCTTTTCCGGGGTGAGCGTGTGCGCGCCGGCCAGATGCTTGCGCCCCAGGAGACGCAGTGCGGCCCAGGGAGAAACCACAAAGGCTACCGCCAGGGAGAAGAGCATCGCCAGCGAGGCGCCGACGGGAATGGGCCGCATGTACGGTCCCATCAACCCGCGGACGAATGCCATCGGCAGAATCGCCGCGATGACAGTGAAGGTGGCGAGAATGGTGGGATTGCCCACCTCGGCAACAGCCTCCGCTGCGACCTCGCTGAGCGGACGCCGCGCGTTGATGGGCATGCGGAAGTGCCGCACCATGTTCTCGACGACGACGATCGCATCGTCGACGAGGATGCCGATGCTGAAGATGAGCGCAAACAGGGTCACGCGATTGAGCGTGTAACCCATCAGGTAAGAAACCATCAGGGTCAGGGCAAGAGTGACGGGGATCGCGAGCAGCACCACCCCGGATTCGCGCCAGCCGAGAAAGAGGGCGATAAGGATCGTGACCGAAATGGTTGCCAGCAGCAGGTGCTTCAGCAGCGTGTCCGATTTGTCCTTTGCCGTCGCGCCGTAATTGCGCGTGGTCGTGATGGTCAGGTCCGAAGGCAGCGTGACTCCCTTCATCTCCTGGACTCGCGCCAGCACTGCATTGGCGATATCGGTGGCGTTGGTGCTCTTGCGCTTGGCGACCGTGATCGTAACGGCCGGATAGTCCCTGGCCGGGCCGCCCTGCGCGTGCGCCTGCGTGGTGCCGAAAAGGACGTAGTCCTGTGCTTCAGCGGGCCCATCGACGATGCGCATGGCAACATTACGCAGATACACGGGCTGCCCATTGGCCACACCGAGCACGACGCCTTCCAGATCGTGTGTGTCCCGGAAGAGATTCCCCGCGTCGACGCGAATCTCCCGATTGCCTTCGGCGAATTCGCCCGCCTGGGTGCGCGCATTGGCGGCCTGGAGCCGGCCCACGACATCGCCGGCCGAGAAACCGAAGGCTGCCAGTTTCGTGTTGTCCAGGATCACGCGCATGGCGCGCGGCTGCCCGCCAATCACCTTCGTTTCCGATACGTCCGGGATTTGCCGGATCGTGTGCTGTACTTCATCGGCCATCTGCCGCAGTTGGTAGCCGTCGTAGTGCTGGCCCCACAGGGTGAGCGCGACAATGGGTACATCGTCGATCGAGCGCGCCTTGATCATCGGCTGGGACGCGCCCTGAGGCATCCGGTCGGCGTTCGAGTAGAGCTTGCTGTAGACCTTCACCAGGGCGTCTTCTTCCGATGTTCCGACGAGGAAGCGCACGATCACGAGGCTCTGGCCCGGACTGGAGATGGAATAGACGTACTCGACCCCGGGGATCTCGTGCATCAGGCTCTCAATCGGATTCGTGACCCGCTGCTCGATCTCCTGGGGCGAAGCGCCGGGCATGGCCGTCATCACATCGAGCATCGGGACCAGGATCTGGGGCTCTTCCTCGCGGGGAATCGCCAGGACGGCAAACAGACCCAGCGCCAGGGAGGCGGCGATGACCAGCGGCGTGAGCTTCGAATTGATAAAGGCACGCGCGAGTTGTCCCGCGACGCCGGGGCTCTCCTGTTTCATGGCTGCGCCTCGATGCGGCGTCCGGCGAGATCGCGATCGCCTGGATTGTTCACCAGCGTTTCGCCGGTGGCTGCACCGGAGAGAATCTCCACCTGATCGCCGTGCGGGCTCCCGAGGGTGACATACCGCAATTGCGCCACGCCGTCCTGGTCGAGCGCGTAGATGCAGGCCAGCGACCCACGCATGACCACCGCGGACTGCGGCGCAAGGATCATGGGCTTCGTCGCGCCCGGAAATCCCGCGGTGGCATACATCCCGGCGCGCAGATCTTTCTCGGCGGGCAGATCGAGCTTGACGAGGAAGCTGCGGCTCGCGGGATCGGCAGCGGGCACAATCTCGGCAACCGTGCCGGTGATTCCTGCGGGGTTAAGTCCTGCATTGAGACCCTCGATGCCGACGGGAACTTTCATGCCGACGCGCACCGAACCGATGAGGGACTCATCGACGGTCGTGTAGACCTGCAGCGGGCCATCGCGATCGATCTGGAGCAGCGGCACTCCTGGCGCAGCGAGCGTGCCGGGGTCGGCCATGCGCGCGGTGACGATGCCGGCGAAGGGCGCGTGCAGATACGAATATCCGAGCTGGGTGCGCGCGCCTTCGACCGCTGCCTTGGCGCCGGCGCTCTGCGCCTCGAGTGCCTGCAGCTGCAGGGCGGCGGCCTGCGAGCGCTTCTGCACCTCGTCGAATTCCTGCGGGCTGACGCTCTTCTCGTCCTTCAGCATCTGGTAGCGCGCCAGTGTGCCGGACGCCAGCTGCGCATTCGTCTCGGCGGCTGCCTGCTGTTTCTCGATCGCCGCCTGCGCGGCCGCAGCCTGCTGTACCGCCGACTGCATCGCAGCATCGTCGAGCACCACCAGCGGTTGCCCGGCCCGTACGCGATCCCCGGCCTGTACCAGCAGCTGGCGAATGTGGCCCGGCACCTGCGGGGAGATCACCGCCGTTTCCTTTGCGTGAACCGTTCCCGTCATCTGGAGGATCTGCGGCATGGGCTGCGCCACGCTGTGCACCAGCTGAGCCTGAGCAGTCGGCGTTGTTGTTGGGGCGGGCTTGGTCTGTGAACAGCCCAGCAGCAAGGCCGGGAGGAGTCCGGAAGAAAAGAGCAGAACGGTTTTCATTGCAGGGTCTCCGCGGTGTCAGGAGTGAGTTGTCCTGTGGCATACAACAGGGCCGCATACGCCACCGTGTTTCCGTAAGCGGCCTGCCAGTAGTTGTTCTGGCTTTGCCGCTGCGCATCTTCGGCACGCAGCAGATCGGTCATGGTGGCCAGTCCGGCGTCGTACCGGTTGTGCAGAATGCGAAGACCCTCTGCCGATTGATCCATGGAAGCGCGCGCGGTGGCCACCATCCGTTCGGCGGTCTGGTGACCGGTAAAGGCGCGGCTGACGGCAAGGCGGATCTGCTGTTCCTCGCCCTGCTGCTGCGCCGCCGCTTTGGTCTGCGCGGCTCGCGCCTGGGCCAGATGGGCGCGTTTGCTCAGCGGCAGGATGTCCAGATTCAGTTGCGCGCCGGCGACCCAGTTATTGCCGCCGTTTCCGGCAAAGGTCTGCCGGTCCGTCTCCCAGTTGCCGTAGGCGCTCACCTGGGGAAAGAAGTCCGACCAGGCGGCCTTCGCGGCCTGTTGCTGCGCTGCCGTCTGCTGCCGCAATGCTTTCAGATCGGGCCGCGCCTCGAGCCCCTTCGCGATGTCCTGGTCCAGCGGGCCAACGGGAAACGTCTTTGCGTCGATGGGCCGCAGCTCCGGATGGGGATTGACCGGGCCTCCCATCGCTGCTTCCAACTCCGCCCACGCGGTCTCTACGGCGCCTTCTGCCGCAATGCTCTCCTGCTGGCGCGCAGCCAGATTGACCTGCGCCGACAGTAGATCCGAATCGATTGCCAGACCGGCTTTCACACGGGTCTGCGCGTCGTGAACAAGGGCCTCGGCGGTCTGCTGCTCGTGCTGCGCAACCGCCACCTGCCGCTGGGCGTACAGCACGGCCTGATAGGCCTCGACCACCTGAAACACCACGCCCTGATCGACCGCTTTTTCCATGGACCCGGCGCTCTCGGCTCCGAGCCGGGCTCCGCGGATCTGCTGCTGGGTTTCGAACCAGTTGAAGAGCATCCACTGGCCGCTGAAGCGGGTTGCGAAGTTGCCCAAAGGGGTGGGCCTGTTCAGCGCATTCAGCGAGAAGTCGCTCTGAGCAAAGCGCTGCTGGCGCAGCCTGGTTCCGAACACATAGACCGGATCGTTGCCTCGGGAGAGATCCTCGGTGAAGTTCAGCCGCGGCAACAGAGCCGTCTTTGCCAGCGAAGCGCCGGCATCGGCGGCCTGCACATCGGCGTGCGCTGCTGCTGTCTGCGGACTCTGTCCGAGCGCTTTGTCGATGGCCTGTCGCAGGGTCAGCGTCGAGGGCTGAGCCCCGGCGGTGAAGGGCACGATGGCCAGCGACCAGCCGGCCCAAGCGATCCAGCGAAATCTCCCCATTGCCTGCTTAACCTCATCGGCTCCGCACACACGACCAGCAGTCCGCAGAATTGCGGGACTTCCCTACCTATGCAGAGTCCGTGGCGGATACCTTCACCCTCTAAACGACAGGAGGGCGGCGGGTGTTACAGGTTTGGGCCGGATTTTTTCAGGCGAAGGTACTCTTCGGTGAGCAGGCGGCGCAGAATGGGCCTGGTCTCCTGATCCGGGCAGACTTCGAGCGAGTGGCAGCGGTCGATGGCCCGCTTCAGATCCTGGATAAAGGCCACACATGCGGGGCAGGCATCGATGTGATGGCGCATGCGCTCGCAGGTTTCCGGTTCGAGCTTGCCGTCGAGATATTCGGACAGGTTGGCGAAAATCTCGCGGCACTGCGGCGACCGCTTGGCCGTCTTTTCTTTGCGCTTCGGCGCAGTTGTCCGCCGCTCCAGCAGCTTCGCCATCTCCTGGCGCACGAGCAGCCGCGCGCGATGCAGGCGCACCCGGACGGTTCCGGGCTGGATGGACAGGATCTTTGCGACCAGATCGGTATCCAGCTCTTCCATATCGTGGAGGACGAGAACAATCCGGTACTGAGGCGGCAAGGCTAGCACGGCTTCATGCAGCATGCGGCGATCCTGGCCGCGAGCGGCATCGTCTTCCGGACTTGCGGCGGGATCGGCGAGCAGCAGGGCCTGCAGTTCGCCGTCGTCCGGCAACAACTGGTCGAGCGCGACGGTTCGCTGATAGCTCGCGGTTCTGCGTCCCTGCCAGCAGCGGTTCTTTGCGGCGGTATAGAGCCAGGCGGAGAGTGCCTGCGGATTCTCCAGCTTCGCCAGGTGCGGCAGCGCCTTGACCAGCACTTCCTGCGCCGTATCCTCGGCATCCTCGCGGTGCCCGCAGACCTTGATCCCGAAGGAGATCACGGTTCGCTGCAGCAACTGGAAGGCGCGATCGACGCTGGCGGCATCGCCTTTGCTCAGCAGCACAATCGCTTCTTCGAGCCCGGAGCGCATCTTCTAACCGCCTGCAATGAGCCTAACTGATCCGGGCTGCATGGGGCTGCTCTCAGAAGCCGGGCGGGTTTGCGCCCGATACTCCAAAGACCCGCTCGAACGCGATACCGGCAGCCCCGAGGGTGCCTTCCTCGAACGGCTTCGCAATCAGGGTGACGCCGTAGGGGACGCGGCGGGGCGGGTTGAACTTTGGCAGCGGATGAGCCGGGTCGGGCGCCCAGTCGCTGCGCGCTTCGGAGACTTCGATGAAGCCGGCCCGCAGGGTCAGCGAGGGATGGCCGGTGAAGTTGGTGATAGTGAGCATCTCGTCGCGCAGCGACGGGACGAGGAGCAGATCGACCTGGGAGAAGATGCGTTCCATTTCGAGCGCTACTCTGCGGCGGAGCCGATCCGCCTGAACGAAATCGACGGCGGAGAGGAAACGAGACTGGCGGAAGGTGTTGGGCCAGGCGTCCGGAACCTGGGCGCGCATCCGATCGACGCGGTGGTCGAGGGTGATCTCCTCAAAGGACGCGGCGGATTCGGCGAAGAGGATGACATCGAGATCGTCGTAGGGCCAGTCGGGCAGCGAGACTTCGACGGGAACCATGCCGAGGTGCGGAATCGTCCGGAGCGCTGCGCGGTCGACGTCGGTGGCGGGATCCTGCTCCATCCACTTTGGAAAGTAGCCGACGCGAAGGCCGTGCACCGAGGCCGTCGCATCGAAGTCGAGTTTGCCGGGGACGCTGTAGGCGTCGGCGGCGTCGGGTCCGGTGATCGCATGCAGGACGAGGAGCGTGTCTTCGACGCTGCGCGCCATGGGGCCGAGCTTATCGAGCGACCAGCACAGCGCCATGGCCCCGGTGCGCGCGACACGGCCGAAGGTGGGGCGCAGGCCGGTGACGCCGCAGCGCATGCTGGGACCGATGATGCTGCCGTCGGTCTCGCTGCCAACGGCGAAAGCAACCAGCCCGGCGGCGGTCGCAGCACCGGGGCCGGCACTCGATCCGGAAGAGCCTTCCTCGAGCAACCAGGGATTCATGGTTTGGCCGCCGAACCAGATGTCGTTCAGAGCCAGGGCACCGAGACTCAGCTTGGCGACGAGGACAGCACCCGCCTGATCGAGACGATCGACGACCACGGCATTCTTGTCGGGCACCCGATCTCGAAACGGTTCGGCGCCGTACGTGGTCGGAATGTGAGCGGTGTCGAGCAGGTCTTTCGCTCCCCACGGAATTCCATGGAGGGGTCCGCGATAATGTCGGGCAGCAATCTCCGCGTCGGCGCGCGAGGCCTGATCGAGCGCGTGATCGGCGGTGAGCGTGATGACGCACTGCAGTTTCGGATCGAAGCGGCGCAGGCGATCGAGATAGATCTGCGTGAGGCGTTTTGAGGTGAGCTGGCGCTTCTCGATCCATCGCGAGAGCTTCGTGACGGGAGCAAGGGCGATCTGTTCGTCGCTGGATGGGAGCGGTCCGGGATCGGCGCTGCTACGGACGAAGCGGTCCTGCGCGGGCCCGGCGACGTGGCCGACGGGAACCGCCTGGACGCGCGACCACGGCTGGATTGCATCGGTGAGTGCGACCTTGCGCGGACCGGTGCGGCGCTCGACCAGAGGCGCCATTGACTCGCGCCAGTTGGACGCTGCCTGAGCGCGATCCTTCTCCGTCATCTCGATGCGGACGAGCTTCTCGGCATCGGCAAAGGTTGCGGCGGAGACCTCCGGACCCACAGCGGGCGCGGTTCCGAAGGCCGGCGGCGTACCAGGAGCGGGCGCTTGCTGGGCGTCGAGGTTAGGGGCGACGGCGGCGGCGACGAGTCCGGCGGAGGATTGAATCAGGAAGCGGCGGCGCGAACGATCCATGGTTTCCTCGGGGAGAGATGCCTCTGAGGATACAGGTCAGCCGGCAGCCTCAACGGGATTGATGAGCTGACCGAGGCCTTCGATTTCCGCGACCATGGTTTCTCCTGGCTGCAGCCAGCGCTGCGGGTTGCGTCCCAGACCGACGCCTGCCGGAGTTCCGGTGCTGATGATGTCGCCGGGCTCAAGCGCGGCAATCGAAGAGATGTAGCCGATGAGTTCCGGGGCCTTGAAGATCAGCTCGCGGGTATTGGAGTGCTGCAGGACTTCGCCACCGATGGAGAGGCGGATATCGAGATTGTGAGGATCGGCGATTTCATCTTCGGAGACGAGGGCGGGGCCGATGGGGCAGAAGGTATCGAAGCTCTTGCCGAGGGTCCACTGCGAGGTGGCGAGCTGCACATCGCGGGCGCTGACGTCGTTGAGGATGGTGTAGCCGAAGACGTGCTCACGCCAGTTTTCCGGAGCAATGTTGCGACCGGCTTTACCGATGACGATGGCGAATTCGACTTCGTAGTCGGGCTGCTTCGTGAGAGCGGGAATGCGGACCGGGTCTTCGGGACCGATGACGGCGGAGGTGAGTTTGAGGAAGACGGTCGGGACTTTGGGAATCTCCATCTTCGACTCGATGGCGTGGTCGCGATAGTTAAGGCCGACGCAGAAGATGCGGTTGGGGCGCGGAAGAGGAGCCAGGCGGCGCACGCCGGAGGGAGAGATGAGCGAAATGCCGCCGGGCATATCGATGGCCTGGCGCAGGGCCTCAGTGCCGGCGGCGATGGCGGTGATGGGATCGGTGACGCCGAGCGGAGTCAGGTCGAGGATGCCGTCGTCGAGCAGCAGCCCGGCACGCGGTGTGCGCTCAGAAAAGAATTCGAAGGAGACCAGTTTCATGCGCTTCTCCACACGCGGCCATCGGGATAGCTGTAGTCGCGCAGGGTTTCAGGGTAGATCTCAATGCTGTAGCCCGGTTTTTCGGGGAGCAGGTAGTGGCCGCGACGGATGCGGACGGGATCGACGAAGTGTTCGTGCAGGTGGTCGACGAATTCGACGACACGGTTCTCGAGAGTCCCGGAGACACAGAGGTAGTCGAAGGCGGAGAGGTGCTGGACGTATTCGCAGAGGCCAACCCCACCGGCATGCGGGCAGACCGGGATGCCGAATTTCGCGGCAAGCAGGATGACGGCGATGTTCTCGTTAACACCGGCGAGGCGGCAGCTGTCGATCTGGCAAACGTCCATGGCCTGGGCCTGCATGAACTGCTTGAAGAGGACGCGGTTCTGGCAGTGCTCTCCGGTGGCGATGCGAACGCCGGACACTTCGCGGCGGATGCGCGCGTGGCCGAGCACGTCGTCGGGACTGGTGGGCTCTTCCATCCACCAAGGGTTGAACTGCTGGAGTTCGCGGGTGCGGAGGATGGCTTCGTCGACGTCCCACTTCTGGTTCGCGTCCATCATGAGGCGATTGGACGGGCCGATCTTCGCGCGCAGCAGGCCGGCGCGACGCAGATCGTCGGCTGGGTCGCCACCGACTTTGAGTTTGAAGTGGGTCCAGCCCTCGGCGAGGGCTTGGTCACAGAGGCGCACGATCTTCTCGTCGCTGAACCCGATCCAGCCGGCGGAGGTGGTGTAGGCGGGAAGGCCATGCTGCGTAAGGTGCGCGAGGCGTTCTGCCTGGCCGGCGCGGCGTTCGGTGAGGAGGGCGATGGCTTCGTCACGAGGAAGGGCATCGCTGATGTAATGGAAGTCGACGACGCTGGCGATGCGCTCGGGGGACATGTCGGCGAGGAGCTTCCAGAGCGGTTTGCCTTCGACGCGGGCGTAAAGATCCCATACGGCGTTGATGAGCGCGGCAGTGGCGAGATGGATGACGCCTTTTTCCGGGCCGAGCCAGCGGAACTGCGTGTCGCCGGTGAGTTCGCGGCTGAAGGCAGCGAAGTCATCGGTGATGGAACTGAGGGTGCGTCCGATGGCGCAGCGGGAGAGATAGCGGAGCGCTTCGCAGCAAAGTTCGGTACCGCGGCCGAGGGTGAAGGTGAGGCCGAAGCCGCGGATGTCGTGGTTGGTTTCGAGGATGCAGTAGGCCGCGGAGTAGTCCGGATCTTTGTTGATGGCATCGGAGCCGATGCTTTCCCGCGAGGTGGGGAAGCGAAGGTCGATGACCTGGACGCCGGTAATGCGGAGATCAGTCACGAGAGTTCGATCCTTTGAGGATAACGATGCGAAACGGTACGTTGTCCCGCATTGTGGTCATGCCGTGGCGCTGGAGCACTACAATTTCGAGGGTTGAGGTTTCCGATCGTTGTGAGCCATAGGTGTTGAAACAATGCAGGGACAACAGGTTTTGAACGGCAAGACTGCCATTATTACAGGTGGCGCGAGCGGCATCGGGCTGGCGATTGCGCGAGCTTTTGCGGGCCAGGGTGCGGCGGTGTTTGTGGTTGACCTGAACCAGCAGGGCGCGGCGGAGGCTGCGCAGAGTCTTGCGGCTGCGGGCGGGAAGGCGGAAGCGCTGGCGTGCGATGTGTCCGACGCAGAGAGCGTGAAGAAGGCCTTCGATGCGGCATTCCAGCGCGGGGCGGTCAACATCCTGGTGAATTGCGCCGGGATCGCGCATGTTGGGACCGCGTTGAGCACAAGTGAAGAGGACTTCGACCGGATCATGCGGATCAACGTGCGCGGTCTTTACCTCTGCACGCGGGCAGTTCTGGAGCCGATGAAGCAGCAGGGCGGCGGCGTGATTCTGAACATGGCATCGATTGCGGGGATGGCGGGTTTGCCGGATCGGTTTGCGTATTCGACGAGCAAGGGCGCGGTGCTGGCGATGACGTATTCGGTGGCTCGGGACTATCTGAGCGACAAGATCCGGTGCAACGCGATTTCGCCGGCGCGGGTGCACACTCCTTTTGTGGATGGGTTCGTGGCCAGGAATTATCCTGGGCGCGAAGCCGAGATGATGGAGGAGCTGGGCCGGTCGCAACCGATCGGGCGGATGGCGAGGCCGGATGAGGTGGCGAGCCTGGCGGTCTGGCTTTGTTCGGACGAGTCGAGTTTTGTGACCGGGATGAATTATCCGCTGGACGGCGGCTTCATCCATCTGCGCTGAGGGCGGCCGCTGATCCCGAATCGGGAATGGGCGGCCTTGGGGCCCACCCCCCACCCCCTCCGCAATCTTCCATGATTGATTCTTGGGGAGTTGCGGGTGGATTACCCTGGTTATCCTCGGCAAGTGCGCTGGATCGAATCAATTGCGACGCGGTCGCGGATGCGGCAAACGTGGCCGTGATGGCTGCATTCACGGTCGTGAGCGACTCAGATGATTGCGTCCGGGGCAGATGGCTCGCGGTGGTGGGTGAGGCAATCTCGGCCGTGTTTGCCGGGGAGACGGCCGAGTTTGATGCATACACGGCGGTGATTGCGTCAATCTTGGTCGAGCCGTCCGTCGTGGAGCGGCCGGCAGTCGGCAAGAGGCAGCCAGAAGAGGCACGGGAGCGCAGCGTTCGATCTGTGCAGGTGGCTGGCCGGCATTTGTCTCTCCTTCTGCAAGAGAAAAGGCTCGCCGGGTGGCGGGCCTTTTCGGGATCCTATGGCGCGGGAAATCTTTCTTTCCCCCTATTATTAGAATACCAAGTTACAGGTGGGAACCTGAGCCAACTATCCTGGGTTGTTTTGGTCGTGTAAGTGCCTGATTAGTCAGGGTTATTACTTTGGTGTTTTCCACAAAAGCTTGACAGTTTTTGAGGGGCTGGTGGTTCGTTCTTCCCGGGGGTTGTGCCCTGACATAAAAGCCCGGGGCTCAAGCCCGCCTTCTTCGCGGCTTCTGTCCACCGGGCTGAAGCCCGGTGCTTTTACCGTCTTCGCGGGGCTGAAAGCCCCACGAATTGAGGGGGCTCGCGGCTGGTTGGGAGTTTGAGTTCCTCACCCTTCTTTGCGCCGACTACGGCGCGAGCCTTCGACTTCGCTCAGTCCAGGCTCAGGATGGGCCCCCGGGGGTCGTGCCCTGACATAAAAGCCCGGGGCTCAAGCCCGCCTTTTCGCGGCTTCTGTCCACCGGGCTCAAGCCCGGTGCTTTTACCGTCTTCGCGGGGCTGAAAGCCCCACGAATTGAGGTGGCTCGCGGCTGGTTGGGAGTTTGAGTTCCTCACCCTTCTTTGCGCCGACTACGGCGCGAGCCTTCGACTTCGCTCAGTCCAGGCTCAGGATGGGCCCCCGGGGGTCGTGCCCTGACACAAAAGCCCGGGGCTCAAGCCCGCATTTTCGCGGCTTCTGTCCACCGGGCTGAAGCCCGGTGCTTTTACCGTGTTCGCGGGGCTGAAAGCCCCACGAATTGAGGTGGCTCGCGGCTGGTTGGGAGTTTGAGTTCCTCACCCTTCTTTGCGCCGACTACGGCGCGAGCCTTCGACTTCGCTCAGTCCAGGCTCAGGATGGGTCCCCGGGGGTCGTGCCCTGACACAAAAGCCCGGGGCTCAAGCCCGCATTTTCGCCGCTTCTGTCCACCGGGCTGAAGCCCGGTGCTTTTACCGTGTTCGCGGGGCTGAAGCCCCACGAATAAAAGGTGGTTCGCGATAGAAGGTGGCTCGATACGAGGGTGGATCGCGGCTGGTTGGGAGTTTGAGTTCCCACCGTTCGCCAACAACGGCAAACAAGGGTGGGGTGCCCGGTGGTTATCGGCCGGATAGAGAGGGGCTGAGTGGGGTTCGTGCTTTCCCCGAGGATCGAGCACCCGGGATGGGACACTGGGCTGTTCGTCACAAAGCGGCATATTCTGCTGGACAGACTATTTCTGAAATAGTATTTAGAACCCATCATGGGACGAGAATCACGCGATTTGTTTCCTGGGGCGCTGGAGCTGATGATCCTGCAGACGCTGCACCGGCGGCCGTTGCACGGGTATGCTCTGGCGCAACATATTAAGGCTGTCTCGGACGAGCTGCTGCAGATCGAGGAAGGCTCGTTGTATCCGGCGCTGCAGCGGATGCTGAAGGCGGGATGGCTGGAATCGGAGCGAGGCCTGTCACCGACAGGGCGAGAGGTGCGGATTTTCAAGGTGACGGCGGCGGGGGTGAAGCGGCTGGAGTCGGAGCGATCGAGCTTTGAGCGGATGTTTGCGGGGATTACGCGGGTGATGGGGACGGCGTAGCCAGGGACGGGAGGTCCATTCGACTGTGTTTGGCTCGGGGAGCCAAACTTCGCACAGGATGACAGGGAGGAGCGGATGTTTTCGAGGCAGCGGCGGTACGAGGAGTTGGGGGAGTCGATGCGGGAGCATTTGGCGGAGAAGGTTGAAGAGTTGATGGAGGGCGGGATGGCGCGTGAGGATGCGGAGCGGGCGGCGAAGCGGGAGTTTGGGAACGTGACGCATCTCGAGGAGCAGGGGCGCGAGGTATGGCAGTGGCCGCGGGTGGAGTCCATTTGGGCGGACGTGAAGTATGCGCTGCGGCAGATGAAGCGTTCGCCGGGATTTGCGGCGACGGCCATCGGGACGCTGGCGCTGGGGATTGGGGCGGCAGCGGCGATGTTCACGGTGGTGGATCATGTGCTGCTGCGGCCGCTGCCCTATAAGGATGCGGGGCGGCTGGTAACGATGGATGAGCATGGGCCGGATCCGCGATTCCACAATTCGACACCGTGGGTGGACCTGGAGCAGTGGCGTGCGCGAAGCCGGTCGTTTGAGGACATCGCGTTCAGCACAGGGATGAGGGGGCGCGCTTACATTCAGGGAAATTCCGAGGCGCTGCAGGTGGGCGGACAAGAGGTGAGCGAGAACCTGTTCCAGTTGCTGGGGGTGAAGCCGGCGATGGGGCCGGGGTTTGTGGCGGAAGAGCCGAGCATGGGGGCAGCAAAGAATCACGGCTCGATTGTGCTGAGCCACAGTGTGTGGGAGTCGGCATTCGCGGGCGACCGGAAGATCGTGGGGCGTGTGGTTCGAGTGAACGATGAGCCCTATACGGTGGTGGGGGTGATGCCGGCGGGGTTCGCTTATCCGCTGGGAGGCGCGCCGTATGGGCAGGTATGGACGGCGATCCAGCTGGGAGCGAAGGATCAGGGACGCAAGGATGACTCGGAAAATTATGACGTGATTGCGCGGCTGCGGCCGGGGGTGAAGCTGACGGCGGCGCAGGCGGAGATGGCGACGATCCAGAAACAGGTGTCGGTGGAATACAAAGATGCCGAAGCGCGCGCGGATCACACGTTGGTGGATGTGACGCGGTACGGCGACTCGCTGATCGACAAGGACGTGAAGAAGGCGCTGCTGGCATTGCTGGCGGCGGCGGGCGTGTTGTGGCTGATTGCGAGCGTGAACGTGACGAATCTGCTGCTGGCGCGGGCGACGGCGCGGCAGCGGGAGGTGGCGATGCGCGGGGCGCTGGGGGCGAGCCGGACTCGACTGCTGCAGCAGATGCTGGTGGAGGGGCTGCTGCTGAGCGGGTGCGCGGCGGTGCTGGGGATCGGGTTGGCGTTGCTGGCAGTGAAGGTGACGGGGAGCGTGGCGCCTGTCCGGCTGAACGTGGATTTTTCGACGGCGGTGGACTGGCGGATTCTCGCGGGACTGTGCGGGCTGACGGTGCTGACGGCGGTGGTGGCATCGGCGTGGCCGGCGCTGATGGCGGCGTGGGCGCCGATTGAGCCGGCGCTGAAGCAGGGCGGGCAGCAGACGGGTGCGGGGCGGCGGCACAATCGGCTACGGAGCGGGCTGGTAGCGGTGGAGGTGGCGATGTCGCTGACGCTGCTGGTAGCGTGCGGCCTGCTGCTGCGGACGATTTACACGCTGCGGCACGTGCCGCTGGGGTACCGGACAGATCACATTATCGTGGCGAATCTCGCGATTCCGTCGTACCGGTTTACGGACAAGAGCGTCGAGACGGGTTTGTATCAGCCTCTGTTACAGAGGGCGCAGCAACTGCACGGGGTGGATGCGGCGGGGATGATCAGCGAGGTGCCGCTGGGGCAGACGTTCAACATCATGTTCAGCATGCGGATGAACGGGGGTGAGGTGACGGCAGGGCTGAAAACAGTGACGCCGGATATCCAGAAGATCTTCGGGATGAAGATGCTGGCGGGGCGGTTCTTCACGAAGGAGGACACGCCGACATCGCAGGGTGTGGTGGTGGTGAATCCGGCATTTGCGCGGGAGTATGCGCCGAACAAGCACGACTGGAATTCGCTGCTGGGGTTGACGGTGTGGAATCTGCGCAAAGATATGCCGGGGAAGATTGTGGGGGTGCTGGAAGACGAACGGCAGACGGCGGTGGCGAAGCCGTCGCAGCCGGAGATCGAAGTTTGTCTTTGCCAGATCACGCCGGGGAGCGGGATCTATCAGCCGTCGACGATTGCGATGGATCTGGCGGTGCGGACGGAGCGTCCGGTGGGGGAGATGATTCCTGAGCTGCGGGATTTGCTGAAGCAGGCGAGTCCGGAGCTGGCGAACTCGAAGTTCGAGACGATGGATCAGATTGTGGAGGATTCGTTTGGGAGCCAGCGGCTGGCGGCGCATCTGCTGGAGGTGTTTGGCGGGTCGGCTTTGCTGTTGTGCGTGGCGGGGCTGTATGGATTACTGGCGTATGTGGTGTCGCAGCGGACGCGGGAGCTGGGCTTGCGGATTGCGCTGGGGGCGCAGCGTGGAAATCTGCTGTGGCTGGTGCTGCGGCAGGCGGGCACGATGCTGCTGACGGGAGTTGCGGTGGGGCTGGTGCTGGCGTGGGTGGCAGGGCGGCTGGTGCGGGGATTCCTGTATGGGGTACAGGCGCACGATGCGTGGGCGTTCGCAGGGGCGGCGGTGGTGTTGTTTGCGAGCGGGATGGTGGCGGCGTATGTGCCGGCGCAGCGGGCGGCGGAGGTGAATCCGATGGAGGCGCTGCGGGCGGAGTAGCGGTGGAGCGGTTAGGGGTGAAGCGGTTAGCCAATCGCCTTCAGCAAACAGCTTTTCGCCAATCGCCTTTCGCTAACCACCTTTCGCTAACCGCCTGACCGCCGACCGTTTTATCGCTGACTGCTTCCTTCTATTTGCTGCGTTTGGGTGAGGTGGCTTTGAGGGTGGCGAGGAGCTGGCTGGCTTCCGACGGGGGCTGGACGCTGCCCTCAAAGATTTCCGGGCCGGTGATGGATTTGCCGTAGATTTTCTCGTTGGCGCTGGAGTCTGGACCGAGCGAGGTTCCGGAGAGCGAGATGCCGGCGAAGACTCCCTGAGAACGCGAGTAGGAGAGCATCTCGGCGCCCATGGAGGCGTTGGTGGAGGCTTCGGCGGTGCGGCCTACGGGGCCGGCGGCGACGCTGGCATCGGTGCCGAGTTTCGCTTTGCCATTCATGACGGCGTGCGCGCCTTTGTCGTTCATGACGAGGATGACGAAGTCGGTGGCCTGGCCGCCGATCTGGAAGCCGATGCTGCCGCCGCTGGACTGCATCATGATGGGCGCGCTCCAGGGTCCGTGGAAGTCTTCGCCGCCGCGGCAGGTCATGATGCCGCGGCCGTATTGCGCGGCGAGGATGAAGCCGCCTTTCTTCACCGAGGGCAGGATGATGACGCAGTAGGCGTCGTCGAGCAGGTCGTGGGAGATGCCGCTGGGGCTGTCGAGGAGTTCTTTGAGGACGTCGCCGGAGGCGGTGATGCGGGCGGTGTCGGCATCCTCAGCGGCGCGAGCGAACTGAGGCGCGAGGAGACTGAGAAGGCCAATGGCGGCGATCGCGGAGAGGTGGAGGCGGCGACGATTCTGGATCACGAGGTCTTTCCTTTCGGGTTGAAGCCTGGAGGTTCGATGACGCCGGGACACAAACGGATACCTGGATAGAGGATTTCGGCGACTGCGGTTTTCATCCTACTCGGTTCGGTGGGCGGAACGGGAGGCGGAGGACGCGGGGACCCGGGACATTTCATCGAGGATGGCCTGGGTAGCGGCGACGGGGTCGGGGGCCTGGGTGATGGGGCGGCCGATGACGAGAAAACTGGCTCCGGCAGCGAGGGCGGTGGCGGGAGTGGCGACACGTTTCTGGTCGCCGGTGGCGGAGCCGGCGGGGCGGATGCCGGGGATGACGAGCGTCGCGTCGCGGAAGCGTTGGCGGAGGGCGGAGATTTCCTCGGGGCTGGCGACGAAGCCGTCGATGCCGGCCTCGGCGGCGGTGTTGGCGAGACGGAGGACCTGGGTTTCGGGGGAGTGGTCGATGCCGATGGCGGCGAGCTGGAGCTGGTCCATG
Organism: uncultured Acidobacteriaceae bacterium; assembly: GCA_963796895.1. Classification (GTDB taxonomy): domain Bacteria; phylum Acidobacteriota; class Terriglobia; order Terriglobales; family Acidobacteriaceae; genus Palsa-343. Next base: position 1,253,772 of record CAWCNN010000003.1, on the reverse strand, counting down.
GAGGTGAGGACGGTGACGGCGAGGAGCTGCGGCGGGTTGGGCAGGCCGGCAGCGGCATCGGCGGCCGCTTCGAGCATGGCGGGACCGCCCATGGCGTGAACGGTGAGGAGTTCGGCGCCGGCGGCAGAGGCGGAGCGGACAGCGCCGGCGACGGTGTTGGGGATGTCGTGGAATTTGAGGTCGAGGAAGACGGAGAATCCGCGGCGGCGGAACTCGTGAACGATGGAGGGGCCTTCGGCGGTGTAGACCTCGAGGCCGACCTTGAACCAGCGAACGAGGCCCTGGAGGCGGTCGGCGAGGGCGAGAGCGGGGGCGGAGGTGGGGAAGTCGAGGGCGACGATGAGGCGCGGGTCCATAAGAGCAGGGTATAGGGAGCGGGGAGAAGGGAGGAGGGAGAAGGGAGTAGGGAGAAGGGAGAAGGGAGTAGGGAGAAGGGCAATAGCCAGTAGCCGGTAGGGAATCGGTGGGGTTTGGGGAGGGCGGTTCGAAATGGGAAGGCGGGGAGGGCGATGCCAGATTGAGACAGCTGCCGCGATGCATAGGTGCATCCGCATCAAGTCCTCTGGATTTTCACCGATGATCCTCTATGATTCCTTCCCTTTCTCACCCTGGTGGGGAGGGGCAGGCATTCGGGGGCGGAGGCGGTATGCGGTGGTTTCTGGCGGTGGTTGCGGTGGTGATCCTCTGCGTGATCTGCGGGTGCAGGGTGGGGTCGAGCGCGGGCGGCGCGGGGGCGGAACGGACGGACAACGGGGCAATTCCGGACAACAGTGTGACGGGAACGGTCACGTTCCATGGCAGCCCGTTGGCAGGTGTGAGGGTGACGCTCTTCCTGACCAACACGAACGCGGTGGCGCAGACAGCGACGACGGATGCGAACGGGAACTACAGCTTTACGGGACTGTCGGCGATGAGCGATGTTCCGGGGGAGTATCAGCTATGGGCGGAGAAGGCGGGGTACGGGTTTTATCCGGTGGTGAGCGGCGGCAGCTCGAACGCGAAGGCGATGCGGTGGGATTACACGGGGCAATTCCAGGGGAATGGCGTCACCGATACGGGGATTTACTTCACGGTGATCGATTATGTTTCGCTGCCGCATGCGCCGCTTGCCGGTGCGAACTTTGCGGCGTTCGACGGGAGCGTGCCGCGGGTGCGTCTGGCGGCGACGGGGCAGAGGGCGAGCTATGCGCCGGGCGACGACGGGGCTGTACAGAAGGGCGCAGGGTGGGGAGCTTCGAGATTTGCCGACCACGGCGACGGATCTGTAACCGACACGGTTACAGGATTGGTATGGCTGAAGGATGCGGGATGTTTGCCGGCGGGAAGCTGGGCTGCGGCGATCGTGGAGGCGAACGCACTCGGCAGCAGCGCGTGCGGGTTGACGGATGGGTCGAAGGCGGGCGACTGGCGGGTGCCGAATCTGCATGAACTGGAGAGCCTGGTGGATGTGTCCGCGGCGCATCCTGCGCTGACAGCGGGGAATCCATTTGCGCGGGTATCCGGGGGAATCTACTGGACTGCGACGAGCTACTTCGGGGGCGTGGGGGGATCGCCGAGCGCGTGGGCGATCCGGATGGACGACGGGCGGTACATCAATGACGGGACGCTGAACAGCAAGACGGGCGCGACCAACGCAGTGTGGGCGGTGCGGGGCGCGGGGAGCGGAGGGCTGGTCCAATTGGCGGCGACGGGGTATTACGACGAGCCGGGACAGGGGGTGGCCGGGGATGACGGGAGGGTGCAGGCGGGGGTGGGTCTGACGTATGAGCGTTTTCTCGACAACGGCAACGGAACGCTGACCGACACGATGACGGGGCTGATCTGGACGAAGGCGGCCAACTGCATCGCCGGCAACTGGGGGGATGCAGAGGCGGCGGTGGAGTCGCTGGGGAATGGGACGTGCGGGTTGATGGACGGATCGAAGGCGGGGGACTGGCGGCTGCCGAATCGGAACGAGATGGAGAGCCTCGGGGACCGGATGAACGGGAACGAGGCGGACTTTCTGAATGCGACGTATGTGTGGAGGAGCGATGCGGCGCTGTATCGGGGGCCGGTGTTTGCGAACTTCATGGGGAACGCGTCCTACTGGACGTCGACGACGGATGCTGCCGATCCGAGCGAGGCATGGGCAGTATTCAGCTGCGACTTTGGGGTGTACGACGTGGGAAAGACGAGTGCGGGGTATGCGGTAGCGGTTAGGGAGAGGGAGTAGGGAGGAGGGAGAAGGGAGAAGGGAGAAGTCGGATGAGGGAGCACTGCGGTCATCCTTGTGGTTCGTTCAGGGTCGGGGGGATGCGACGAAGGTGGCGGGGTGGGTGGTCTTGACCAGAAAGTAACTACCCAAAAGGGCAATGCTGTTCCTGCGGGAAACAGCATGTAATGCCAGAGGAGAACAGGGCCGAAGCGAAAGACAAGAGGGCAAATCCGTGAAGCCAATGGAAAACTCGATCGAATCGCGTCTGAACTACATTCGATCTGCCGGGCGTGGAATCGGTGACGGCATGGTGCCGCCATCGCTGCATGGGGGGATCCCGAACATCACGTCGCGGGTAACGGCGAAGAGCATGGACGCGGCCGACCGGCCGGGTCCTGTCGAGACGGCAGCCGACGCGGGTGATGGCGGGGGCGACGGAGGGGGGCTGCTGGCACCGGAGTATCGGCCGAAGACGACCTCGGAGCTGGGCATCCGGCAGACGATTGTGGAAGACATCGCGCTGAAGACGCTGTACATGAACGGAACGATGTCGACGCGTGAGCTGGGACGGAACATGCGGGTGAGCGTGAACGTGGCCGATGAGCTGGTGAGCCGGCTGCGGACCTCGCAGTTATGCCAGGTGATGGGGATGACGGCGAACCTGCCGACCATCGCGCTGACGGATCAGGGACGGAAGCGGGGGCTGGAGCTGCTGGGGCTGAGCCAGTACGTGGGGGCGGCGCCGGTTTCACTGGAAAGCTATGTGACGATGGTGCGCAAGCAGAGCGTACGGAACATGGTGGTGCGCAAGGCTGACGTGGAGCGGGCGTTTGGGGATCTGGTGATCGATCCGCGGGTGCTGGGGCAGATAGGGACGGGGCTGAATTCAGGAGCATCAATCTTCGTGCACGGGCCTGCGGGGGTAGGTAAGACAGCGATTGCGGAGACGATGTCGCGGGTGCTGGCCGAGGACGACGTGTGGATTCCGCACACGGTGGAAGTGGACGGGCAGATGATCATCGTGTACGACCCGATGATTCACAAGCGGGTGGAGAACCCGGCGTATGACAACTGCGATGAGCGGTGGGTGCGCTGCCAGAGGCCGTCGGTGCTCGTGGGTGGCGAGCTGACCATCGACATGCTGGATCTGCAATACAACGCAACGACGAAGTACTACAGCGGGCCGATCCAGATGAAGGCGAACAACGGCGTGCTGATCATGGACGATTTTGGACGGCAGCGGGTGCGGCCGGAGGATTTGCTGAACCGATGGGTGGTGCCGCTGGACCGGCGGATCGATTTTCTGTCGATGGCGGGGGGGCGGAAGATCGAGATCCCGTTCGAGATGCTGGTGGTGTTTTCGACGAATCTGGATCCGGCGGATCTGGTGGACGCGGCGTTTCTGCGGCGGATGCAGACGAAGATCCGTGTAGATACGGCGACGGACGATCAGTTCAAGCAGATTTTCCGGAGGGTGGCGTCGCGGCGCGGGATGAGTGTGGATGAATCGGCACTGGTCGATGTGATTCTGGCGATTCGCAAGGGGCTGGGGCAGGAACTGCGGGCGTGCCAGCCGCGAGACCTGATCAACCAGGTTTGCTGGGCGGCGCAGTATGAGGACCGGAGACCGATTCTGGATCGCGGGTCGCTGCTGGGTGCGATGGAAGCGTATTTCCTGATGCCGAAGGCCTAGGGAGCAGCCTCGCGAACTCCGACGAGGCAACTCGTCGAAGTTACTGACGCTCGGGAGATCCTTCGACTGTGTTCGGCTCGCATTTGCGAATCGAACGTCGCTCAGGATGACTGGCGGGGAGCGCTGGGATAGCGGTTCGCGGCATAGAATCAGCACAGGGATGCGGCAGGTTTGCGCGATCGCTGTGCTGTTTTGTTTTGTGGCTGTGGGGGAGGGCGTGTGTCAGGCCGCAGGATCCCCTTCGCAATCGAGCGCGAATCAGAATCCTTCGACAACGCTGCGGGTTGAGACCACGCTGGTGGAAGTGCCGGTGCTCGTGAAGGCGAAGGGCGGGCAGGTGGTGTTGGCGCTGACGGCGAATGATTTTGCGATCAGCGACGATGGGGTGCCCCAGAAGATCCAACTGGAGCAGGATACGGATCGGCAGCCGCTGGCGTTGGCGCTGGTGGTGGAGACGGGCGGCGCGGGGGCGCGGCATCTGGCAGATTATGAGGCGCTGGATGCGGTGCTCGATGCGCTGGTAGGGAATGTGGAGCACCGGGTGGCGCTGATCGGGGTCGACAGCGAGCCGCACCTGCTGCAGGGGTTCACGCACGATACGGGCGAGGTGTCCGAACGGTTGTCGCGGCTGAACGCGGGCGATGCGGGCGCGGCCATTCTGGACGGGATTGCGAAGGCGGTGGAGGAGCTGAAGGCGCAGCCGCCGCGGTTCCGGCGGGCGATTCTGCGGCTGAGCGAGACGCGGGATCAAAGCAGCAAAACGCGGCTGAACGACGCGCTGCGCATGATCAGCGACGCGAACATCACGATGTACAGCTTTGGCTTTTCAAGCACGGGCGCCGCCGTGGCGCGGGAGGCGTCGAAGTTCAGCCGTGGCGATGAGCCGGGGCCGGCGCACGGATGCTTCAGCCGGGACGGGACCGATCCGGTGAGCATGGCGGAGTATCAGGGGCACTACAGCAGGCAGGTGCTGGACTGCATCAGCGACCTGGCGCCGCCGCTGCGATTTGCGACGATGGCGTGGATGGCCGCGGCGGGCGGACTGAGGAAGAACACAGCGGAGTCGATTGCGGGGCTGACGGGCGGGGAGTTCTTTCACTTCCACAACGCGAAGGACCTGAAAGAAGGGCTGGTGCGGATGGCGAACGATGTGCCGAATGCGTATGTGCTGAGTTTCCGGCCGTCGGCGCCGACGCCGGGGCTGCATGCGCTAAAGGTGGAGCTGAAGGGGCGGACGGGCCTGACGATGCGGGCGCGGACCCAGTATTGGGTGGATGGGGGGGAGTGAGGGAGAAGGAAGTGAGGGAGTAGGGAGTGAGGGAGTAGGGAGAAGGGGGTAGGGAGTAGGGAGAAGGGGGTAGGGAGTAGGGAGTAGGGAGTGAGGGAGTAGGGAGTAGGGAGTAGGGAGTAGGGGGTAGGGGGTAGGGGGTAGGGAGTAGGGAGTAGGGAGTAGGGAGTAGGGAGAAGGGAGTGAGGGAGTAGGGAGTAGGGGGTAGGGAGAAGGGGGTAGGGAGAAGGGAGTGAGGGAGAAGGGAGTGAGGGAGTAGGGAGTAGGGAGTAGGGAGTAGGGAGTAGGGAGTAGGGAGAAGGGAGTAGGGAGTAGGGAGTAGGGAGAAGAACCCAGGGAGGGACGGCGAGGAGGGATCGGGCGCGCGAACGCGCACGATCCCAAGCCGATTGGCGGGGCGCCAACTGGTTTAGAGGAGGGCGGGAACCTTCGGGGGAGGTGCGCTACTGGCGGGGCGGCTCGAGGCCAGCCGGCATGAGCAGCTGGGCGAGTTCGTCCTGGGGTCCAATGAGCTCGACTTTGACCGGGGCGAGGCCCTCATCGGTAAAGCCAAGGACGCCGGCGGCGGCTTTGGAGAGGTCGATCACGCGGTCTTCGGGGACCGGGCCGCGGTCATTGACAGTGACGATGACCGACTTGTTGTTGCGAAGGTTGGTGACCCGGAGCACAGAGCCGAGAGGCAGGGTGCGATGGGCGCAGGTGAGCTGGCTGGGGTCGAAGGGCTCACCGCTGGCGGTAGTGCGGCCAGCAAAGAATTTGCCGTACCAGGAGGCGACGCCGAGCTGGTACCAGTGATGGTGGCTGACGATGACCTGGGGATTGAGGTGTTCGGCTGGAGAAGCGGCCTGCGCCCCGGCGACGCCCAAAAGGATGGCGAGGACAGCACCGGCCAGGGTGAATAATCGGCGGGGATGCGTGGCGTTATCTGATCGTCGGATAGCGTTCATGTTCCTCCTCCTGAAATTGTAGGTATCAAGTGCCCGTAAGTCAAACAACAAGAATCATTTAACTCAACTTAACACTTGCGTACTGCGAGCCTTTGTGGTAGTCCGGATAGCAGATTTTGACTACCAAAAAATTAGGGTCTTTCCTCCCGGAAGCCCGGAACGACAAACGCCGGAAGACAAGACCTGCTGAGTACGATGGCGGAATGCGGATGATACGCTGCCCGAAGTATGAATTGGGAAACCATGGTGCGCCTTAAAGCCAACGGTGTCAAGAACATGCCGGAGTGGGCAATAGCACCCGCAGTACTTACTATTGCGGGTTACGACCCCTCGTCCGGGGCGGGGGCCACGGCCGACCTGCAAGTCTTTGCAGACTATGGTGTTGCGGGGGTTTCCGCCGTTACAGCGCTGACGGTGCAGGCGAGGAGCGGGGTTCGCCGCGTGGAGCCGGTAAACGCAGGTTTGTTATTGGAAACGCTGGAGTTATTGGCGCAGGAAGTGGCAATCGCCGGTGTGAAGATAGGGATGCTGGCGACGGCCGATTTGGCGCGGGCGGTGACTAAATTTCTATTGCGCGCCGGAATTCCCCGGGATCGGGTGGTGCTGGATCCGGTGATCCGGTCGAGTTCAGGAGCGGAACTGCTTGATGCGGAAGGGGTTCATGTGCTTCGGGAGGAGCTGTTACCGAGGATAGGGTGGGTTACTCCTAATGTGGAGGAGGCGGCGGTCCTGGCTGGAAATAGGGCAAATATCGGACGGGAGGGGCTTCCCGAGGTGGCACGAAAGATCTGTGAGATGCAATTGGGGCTGAATGTGGTGGTCACGGGGGGGCACCTGGAGCCGCCGGACGATTTTCTGCTGGAGAGCGGGGGGCGGGAAACATGGTTTCCCGGGCAGCGGGTGGAGCCGGGGTCGAGACACGGGAGCCACGGGACCGGGTGCGTGTTTTCGTCGGCGCTGCTGTGCAGGCTGGTGCTGGGGGGTGGGCCGGTGGAGGCGGTGCGGGAGGCGAAGGCGGCGGTGGTGCGGAGGCTCCTGGGACAGGGAGTAGGGAGTAGGGAGTAGGGAGTAGGGAGTAGGGAGAAGGCTGCTTCAGAACAGCCTCCCGCCTGTGGCTGATCAGGAGAAGGCTTTAGCGGCGGCTTCGGCGACGGCCTGGTCCTGTGCTCCCAGTCCTCCGCTGACGCCGACGGCACCGACGACTGCGCCTCTGCGTTTGAGGGGGACGCCGCCGGCGAAGATCATGATCCTGCCGTTGTTGGAGGCGTGAATACCAAAGAACTGGTCTCCGCTCTGCGAGTTTTCCCCCAGGGCTTTGGTTTCGATGTCGAAGGCGCGGGAGGTGAAGGCCTTCTTCTGCGCGATATCGATGGAGCCGATCCATGCACCTTCCTGGCGTTCGAAGGCGACGAGGTTGGCTCCGGCATCGACAACGGCGATATTCATGGGGACGCCGATTTCGTCGGCTTTCTTCTGGCCGGCCTGAATGATTTTGCGCGCATCTTCGAGAGAAACACCGAGAGCTTTACCCGCCATAGCAGGATTCTCCTTTGCGAATGACTGTTCGGGGTTAGGTTAAATGATTGTGGGCAGACCCGCTGCGGGGATGCGAAGGCCAGGAAGATTCGGGTACGGCCGCGGCGATCGCGCTGGTGCAACAAAAATCCCGATTTTGCCAGCAAGGAAAGCGGGCCGGGACCGTTCTAAGGAAGGAGGGCCTCGGATGAAATTCCTGATCGGTGCCATTCTGGTAGTCGTGGGCAGCTGCCCGGCGGGGGCGGCGAAGGTGGGAGCGGTGAGCGCGGCGGATCCGTCTGCAGTCACGAAGGGGAACAACGCGTTTGCGGTGGATCTGTACGGCCACCTGCGCGAGCAGAAGGGGAATCTGTTTTTCTCACCCGAGAGCATCTCGACGGCATTTGCGATGGCCGATGCGGGGGCGCGCGGGGAGACGGCGGCGCAGATGGCGCGGGTGTTCCACTTCACGCTTCCTCCGGAACAGCTGCATCCGGCGATGGGCGCCCTGCTGGCCGGGATGAATGCGCCGCATACGGGCTATGAATTGCGAGTGGCGGATGCGCTGTGGGCGGAGCAGGATGCGCGGTTTCTGCCCAGCTATCTGGAGCTGATGCAGAACGATTATGGCGCGGGCTTGCATCGCGTGGATTTCAAAACGCAGCCGGACGTGGTGCGGGGAACGATCAACGCGTGGGTTGAAAAAGAGACGAATGAGCGGATCACGAACCTGATTGGGCCGGGAATGCTGACGCCGCTGACGCGGCTGGTACTGACGAATGCGATCTATTTCAAGGGAACGTGGCAGAACCCGTTTGAAAAGGGCGCAACGCAGGATGGGGAGTTTCATCTGTCGGGGTCGCAGACGGCAACGGTTCCGCTGATGCATCGGATGGGGAGCGGCTATCGCTACTACGACAACGGAACGTTTCGGGAACTGGAGATGCCGTATGACGGCGAGGATCTGGCGATGGTGGTGCTGCTGCCGAAAGAGCCGGATGGGCTGGATGCTCTGGAGCAGCGGTTCACGGCCGATGCAGCGAATGAATGGATGGAGAAGCTGGAGCCGGTGGGGAAGGTGATCCTGACCTTGCCGCGCTTCACGATGACACAGCAGTTTGAGCTGAGCGGCACGCTGTCCGAGATGGGGATGGCGCAGGCGTTCAGCCGGGCTGCGGATTTTTCGGGGATGACGGGCAAGCGGGAGTTCCAGATTTCGGCGGCGATTCATAAGGCCTTCATCGATGTGAACGAGCAGGGGACGGAGGCCGCGGCGGCGACGGCCATTGGGATGAGAGCAGCAGCGATGCGCGCACCGATGCAGGAACCTCCGCCGGTAGTATTTCGCGCCGATCATCCTTTTCTGTTCATGATCCGGAATGTGAAGACGGGTGGGATTTTATTTATGGGGCGGTTGGAGGATCCGCGGTAGGAGGGAGAAGGGAGTAGGGAGTAGGGAGTAGGGAGTAGGGAGAAGGGAGTAGGGAGTAGGGAGAAGGGAGTAGGGAGTAGGGAGTAGGGAGTAGGGAGTAGGGAGTAGGGAGTAGGGAGTAGGGAGTAGGGAGTAGGGAGTAGGGAGTAGGGAGAAGGGAGTAGGGAGAAGGGAGTAGGGAGAAGGGAGTAGGGAGTGGGGAGTAGGGAGAAGGGAGTAGGGAGTCGGAGAGCGCCGGCATCGGCCGCGATCCGTTTCGAAATCAAGGCAAGATGGTCTGTGTGGGGATCACGCAGAGAGTGAATCCAGTGGCTGGATGCTTCGCACCTTCACCTTGATCTCGACTCGTGAACCCAGCCGATTGATGATCGAGACCAGACGATCGAGGGTGAAGCGGCCGAGATCAGCGTTGCGGATGCGGGAGAAATCCGCAGCAGCGATCCCCGTGCGCTGGTGGGCCGCGCGCACCGTCAGACCTTCGCGGTCCAGCATCCTGATGATCTCGGCGGCGAGCAGGGCTTTCATCTGCAGCACGTCGGGATTCGCGTGGCCAAGATCGCGGAAGACGTTGCCACTGCCGCGTACGACGTCGAGCCTGGTTTTCATTGAAGCATCTCCTTCAGCTTCCTCAACCGATCACGGATCAGATCGATTTCGTGCTTCGGTGTCCCGATCCCTTGTGTCGATTTCTTCTGGAAGGCATGAAGACCCATAGATCGCTGCCGATCTGGACCGCGTAGACGACACGAAATGCATTCCCGCGAAAGGGCAACGCGACCTCAAGAACACCGGAGCCCAGACCCAGCATCGGTTTGGCGATGTCGGCCTTTCCGCCATCAGCCGCGACGGTCAAAGCCGTCAGGAAGATCGACTGCGCTTCGGCGGGAAACTTCTCAAAGTCCCTGCGAGCCGCTTTGATCCAGGAGATCGGCCTGGTCTGTTGCCTCATCGGCGCACGATTGCGATTGCGGAGTTAGTGTAGTCAAAACTGACAACAGCCGTCAAGGCCATATCCGGGTCAGATCGTGGTCCAGTCGAGGATGACTTTACCGCAGTTGCCGCCGATCATCGCCTCGAAGCCTTTCTCGTAGTCCTTGTAGCTGAAGCGGTGGGTGATGACCGGGGAGATGTCGACGCCGGAGGTGACGAAGACGGACATCTTGTACCAGGTCTCGTACATCTCGCGGCCGTAGATGCCGCGGACGGTGAGCATGTTGAAGATGATTTTGCGCCAGTCGGTCTCCATGGGTTTGGAGGGGATGCCGAGGACGGCGATGCGGCCGCCGTGGCACATATTGTCGAGCATGTCGGCGAAGGCGATGGGGGAGCCGGACATCTCGAGGCCGACGTCGAAGCCTTCCTGCATGCCGAGGTGTCTCTGGGCCTGGGCAATGGAGGTTTGGCGGGGATCGACGGCGAGGGTCGCTCCCATTTTGCGGGCGAGGTCGAGACGGAAGGGGTTGAGATCAGTGACGACGACGTAGCGCGCGCCGGCATGGCGGACGATGGGGATGGCCATGAGGCCGATGGGGCCGGCTCCGGAGATGAGCACATCTTCGCCGAGGACGGGGAAGGCGAGCGCGGTATGGACGGCGTTGCCGAAGGGATCGAAGATGGCGGCGATTTCTTCGGAGACGCCGGCGTGGTGGCGCCAGATGTTGGTCATCGGGAGCGCGATGTATTCGGCGAAGGCGCCGGAGCGGTTGACTCCCACACCGGAGGTATGGGCGCAGAGATGGCGACGTCCGGCGAGGCAGTTGCGGCAGCGACCGCAGGTGACATGGCCTTCGCCGGAGACGAGGTCACCGACTTTGAAGTCGGAGACGTTGGAGCCGACGGCGGCGATTTCCCCGACGAATTCATGGCCGATGACCATGGGAACGGGGATGGTCTGCTGGGCCCACTCGTCCCACTGGTAGATATGGACGTCGGTGCCGCAGATGCCGGTGCGGCGGACGCGGATGAGGACGTCGTTGATGCCGTATTCGGGCTCGGGTACGTCTTCGAGCCAGAGTCCGCGTTCGGCGCGGGCCTTGACGAGTGCTCGCATGGGTCTCCTTTGGAGGTTGAGGGGCTGCGCGGCCGGTCTGATACGGTGCAGCCCCCCCCAACACACCATGTATGAGAGTAAGGCATCGAGCGGCGATTCCGTTGTGATGCGAACAGGGGGCGGCGCTGGTATCGTACTGGTGCTGTGGGGAGGAGCTTATGGCAAACGTAACGAAGTTGGGGTTTGTGGGGCTGATGATCCTGGGTACGATGGCGGCGTACGGCGCGACGACGGAGCCGCCCGATCCGTGCTCGCTGCTGTCGGCGCCTGAAGTGAGCCGGGCGATGAGCGCGAGCTATGCGACGCCGACGAAGACGGTTGCGCCGCGACCCTTTGCGAACACTGTGGTGGGGACGGACTGCTATTACGGAGGCGGGGGCGGCAAACTATGGTTCCGAATCTACTTCGATCCGTCGCCGGACGAGGCGACGCGGTTGTTTGCGCAGCTGAAGATGTTCTACAGCCCGCCGAGGCCTGTGCCGGGTTTAGGGGATGACGCATACTTCGACCCGCATCACGGACTGCACGTGCGGAAGGGGAACGTGCGGTACTTTTTGCAGGGGCCGGGGAGCGAGGAGAATTTGACGGAGCTGGCGCAGATGGTGGCGAAGAAGCTTTAGAGTTGCACAGAGCAGAGTCCAGAGATCTGGGTCGGATGCGGGTGCGCTTGATGGGCTTGAGAGCGGGCTTTGTAGCGCCGAGAGCTGCGAGGCGGCGTGAGGCTTTCATGTGGATGAGATCGCGCAGGGCTTCGTTCAGGAGGGTGTTGAGGTCCGTTTTGCGGGAATAATTCTGCGCGGTGCCGATCGACGTGTTGATCGTGGTTCCTATCCTGCCCAGTAGCTGCGGTCGAGGGTGCGGTACTGGATGGCTTCGGCGATGTGGGGGACGGTGAGGTTTTCGGCTCCTTCGAGGTCGGCGATGGTGCGGGCGACTTTGAGGATGCGGTCGTGGGCGCGTGCGGTGAGTCCCTGCTGGACCATGGCGCGCTCAAGAAGTTTTTCGGCGTCGGCGGAGAGCTCGCAGTGGGCGCGGATCTGGCGGGTTCCCATCTGGGCGTTGGAAAAGATTCTCTCTTTGGCTGCAGCGAAGCGCTGGTGCTGGCGGTCACGGGCGGCAAGGACGCGAGCGCGGATGGTGGCGGAGTTTTCGATGGCAGCGGCGCCGCGGAGTTCCTTGTACTGCACGGCGGGGACTTCGATGTGGATGTCGATGCGGTCGAGGAGGGGGCCGGAGATTTTAGCGACGTAGCGCTGGATGATGGGCGGGGTGCAGTGGCACTCGCGGGCCTTGTCGTTGAAGTAGCCGCAGGGGCAGGGGTTCATGGCGGCGGCGAGCATGAAGGCGGCGGGAAAGGTGAGGGACATCGACGCGCGGGCGATGGTGACGTGGCGGTCTTCGAGGGGCTGGCGCATGACTTCGAGGACGTTGCGGGGGAACTCGGGGAGCTCGTCGAGAAAGAGGACGCCGTTGTGGGCGAGAGAGACTTCGCCGGGACGGGGGATGGCGCCGCCGCCGATGAGGCCCGCGTCGGAGATGGTGTGGTGCGGGGAGCGGAAGGGGCGCTGGGTGACGAGTCCAGCTTCGGCGTCGAGGACGCCGGCGACGGAATGGATCTTGGTGGTCTCGAGGGCTTCGTCGAAGGAGAGGGGGGCGAGGATCGAAGGGAGGCGGCGGGCAAGCATGGTTTTGCCTGAGCCGGGGGGGCCGATCATGAGGATGTTGTGGCCGCCGGCGGCAGCGACTTCGAGGGCGCGCTTGGCGGTTTGCTGACCGCGGACGTCGGCGAAGTCGAGGGGAAAGTGCTGGAGCTCGTTGAGGACCTGGGCAGCTTCGACTTTGAAGGCAGGTGTCTGAATGGCGCCGTTGCTGGCCTGGTTGAGGAGGTCGCGGACCGCGAGGAGCGAGTCGACGGGATAGACATTGACGCCTTCGACGACGGCGGCTTCGCGGGCATTGGCTTTGGGGATGATGAGGTTTTTGATGCCGCGCTCGCGGGCGGCGACGGCAACGGGGAGCATGCCGGGGACGGGGCGGAGGGCACCATCGAGGCCGAGCTCCCCGATGAGGAGGAAGTCGGGGAGGCTGGTCTGCTGGTGGAGCGCGCCATAGGCGCCGAGGATGCCGACGGCCATCGGCAGGTCGAAGCCGGAACCTTCTTTTTTGATGTCGGCGGGAGCGAGGTTGATGGTGATGTGGGTGGGCGGGAGGTCGAAGCCGGAGTTGCGGATGGCGGCGCGCACGCGGTCGCGGGATTCGCGGACGGCGGCGTCAGGCAATCCCACGGTGTTGAAGATTTCCTTGTCGCTGGCGAACTTCGAGAAGTCGACCTCGACGTCGATGATGCTGGCGTCGATGCCGTAGACTGCGGCGCTGCGGGCGGTGAAGAGCATGGGCCGGGATTCTGTGCGGAGTCTAGCAGCGGGGGAGGGGGATTCTCGGTGATGGCGGGGCGGGGGCGGGGGTACGGGCAAACGGAGGTAATGGCGGAGAGCGTCGTGAAGGTAGGCTGATCGAGGGAGATCCGAAGCCATGCTGAGCTTAGACAGTCCTGATTGGGGACGTTTGCAACACGCCTATGGCCCCGCCCTGGATATACCGGACCTTCTGCGTCAGCTGGAGGGCCTGCCGAGTTCAGAGGGAATGGCAGAACCGTGGTTCTCAATATGGAGCGCGCTCGCTCACCAGGGCGATGTTTATCCTGCATCTTTTGCAGCCGTCCCGCACGTGGTTCGAGTGCTGGCATCGGCGCCGTATCGCGCGCCAATGGTGTTTTTCCAGTTTCCGGCCTGGGTTGAGATTTGCCGGAGTCGAAAGGATGTGAGTGTTCCGGCTGAACTGCTTCCCGCCTACATTGGGGCACTGAGGCAGCTTCCTGTGCTGATTGGCGCGGCTGCTGGTCGTGCGTGGGGCGCCGATTTTCTCAGGTGCGCAATGGCTGCGCTCGCTGCTGCCAAAGGCTTTGCTGAAGTAGCGGAGGCAGCGATGGAACTTTCGCCGGAGCTAGCCCCAAGGGTGCTGAGGTTGGTTTTTGAGGAATGAGATTTTTGGGCGGCGGTAGCGCATGACTGAGGTTGCGCAGGAAGGCGGCCGTTGGTGCAGAGACCGTTCTTCTCAAAATGGGACGAGACGGTACCTCCTGACTCAGGTTCGGTATGACGCCTATTGATGTTTGGTGGGCCGAGGCGTTTGCTGCTTGCTGTGGGGTGAACCTGGCGGTGGGGATGCGGTGGCGGCTTGTTCCGAAATGGTTCTGGATATTTCCTGGCGGTACTCTCGGCTGGGTCTATGTCAGCTCTTCTCTGGAAGATTGCCTGGCGGGGGAGTTTGCTTCTTGCTGTGGGGTGAACCTGGCCGTGGGGATTTGGTTTTCGTTTTTACCGGGCCGAGAAAATCGCGTCCTGGCAAGGAACCGCAATCGCCTGTGCGGTCCACGACTCTGGTCTGCTGCCCTCGCCTCTCGTTGACGGCTGGTCGGAGGTGTGGGGTCTCCAGTGTGGTGTGACCTCGATTCGCGGGTTCCAGGTAAGACGGATACTTTTTCAAAATGGAACGGGCGTTATTTCTCGGGTAAGCCAGTGGTTGATATGTATTGATGTCTTGGAGATCAAGGCGTTTGCATCTTGCTGTGGGGTGAACCTGGCCGTGGGGATCGGGGCTTGTGTCTTTATTTCGTAAGGCTGGAACTGTTGCCCACGCTGTCGATTCGCGCGCTGATCCCCGATGACTCTAACGCCGAAGAGAGGATCTCTATTGCGGTCGACAATTCTGGTGTGGGGTCGACAATTCTGGTGTGGGGTCGACAATTCTGGTGTGGGGTCCACGATTCTGGTGTGGGGTCTTCGCACCTTCTTCGTGGGGGACCTCGTGCGGCCTGGCGTTGTGGTCAGGCGCGATAGACGCGCTCAGTGAGCTGGCGGGAGAGTTGCTCGAAGGCAGGGTCGTCGCGGAGGGAAGAGAAGTCCGGGCTGCTGAAGATCGTAAGGACCATGTAGTCGTGATTGGCGGCCGCGGCTTTGAGGTCGTTCACCGCTTCCTGTTTTCTGCCGAGGAGGGCGCAAGTGCGGGCGAGGTCCATACCGGAGGCTTTGCCGCTTTCGAAGTAGCGTAACTGCACGAGGCGGAGGGCCTCGAGCATGCCGCGTTCGCCGCCCTGGGCGAGACCACGCTGCGCGGCATCGGCAACGTCGAGGAGCTGCTTGTCGCTGGAGAGTGTGCCGAGGAGCCGGGTCTGATCGATGAAGGTGCGATAGTCCTTCTGATCGAAGGCAAGACCGGAGAGATAGCGGGGCGGGGAGAGAAACTCGGGTTCGGCCTGTTCGATTTCGCGGAGCTTGAGGAGCGCGGGAGCGCGGTCGCCAGCCCAGTAGCGGATGAGGGCCTCATCACACAGGATGGAGCGCGAGGCGGGGTCGATCTCGCGGGCTTTGGCAATTTCGACGGAGGCCTCCTCGTAGCGGCCGAGGGTGAGGAGCGTGCTGGCAAGCCAGTGGTGGGCCTCTTCATCCCGGGGGTCGAGCTGGATGGCGCGCTGGTATTCGTTGAGAGCGGCGGGAGCTTTCCATTCCCAGAAGAACAGGGCAAAGCCGAGTGCACGGTGAGCTTCGCTGAGGGAATCGTCGAGGGAGATGGCTTTGTGGGCAGCGGCCATGGCGCGGGGGAAGGCCTCTGAGCCGGGCATCGAGGTGAACTCGGGCATGAGGTCGTAACACTCGGCGAGGCCGGCGTAGGCCTGAGCGTAATTGGAGTCATGGACGACGGCCTGGGTGAAGGCATCGAGGGCGAGGCGGAGGCTGCCTTCGGTGCGGCGGCTCCAGTAATAACGGCCGCGGAGATAGAACTCGCGGGCTTCGGGGTCGGGAATGTGGCGCGGTGCGGAGGGCTGTGTGGCGGAGATTACGCTGCGTTCGCGATCACGATGGCGCAGATAGAGCCAACCCGTCAGGGTTGCCGCCACTACAACCGTAAGGGCGGCTGAAGCAAGAAACAGAGTCCGGCGGTGCGGCCGGGGAGCGGGCAATGGGGGCTCGGATACGGCGATGGCCAGGGGGAGCGGAGGCGGGTCCTGGAACGGGGGTTCCTGGGGTGCGGAGGAGAGGCCATTGGTTTTTCCGTTGGCGGCGGCCGCGGAGTTGAGCCAGGCGGTGAGTTCGAGGGACCAGGCGAAGACGCCGCCGCGTTCGCCGGGCAGGCGATGCACGGGCAGACCCCGCTCCTTCTCCCAGCGTTTGACGGTACGTTCGTCGCGGCCGAAGAAGGCGGCGATTTCTTTCCAGGAGTCGATGCGGCGATTCTCAGAGGAAGCCGACACCGTGCGGGACATCATAGGAGCCTCAACCTGAGCCGCATCCGCATGAACAAGAACTGGCCGAGGTGGAGACAGTATAGCGACGGATTGGTAATGTCCAAAAGCTGAATTTGCATGAATTTGGCGGGCGAGAGCGCCCTGAGATGTCCTGAGATGACCCTCTGGAGAGGGGGCTGGGAATCGGCGGGACACCTCCGTTGGGTTGAAAAGGCAGGAGATGCGGGGACGGAGGTGTCACAGATTGTCCTGCAGTGCCCTCGCGTGTCTCTGGCAAGACGCGATGGGAAGGTGGCAGGGTTGGGGCGCACCTTGAAGCGGCGGTTGATTCCAGCAGGGCCGCCGCGACTTTTTGCAGCGCGCATTGTTCCCCGCGATGCGCAGAATCTGCCGGTTCGCTCAGGCGTTGTCCAGAGGTGAGACCGGGTCGGGCGAAGGAGAGACGCTCATGCGCACTGCACTGGACATTTTGCTAACGATTGCCTCCATGGGAATGCTGACGGCGTGCCTGGTTCCTCGGCGCAGAAGAGCGCCGGCACTAGAGCGCCGGCGTCCGCAAAGCCGCACAGAGTTTGGACGATCGGCGCGAAGTCGGGGCCGCATTTAGTGCTTTCGGACGAGCGCCCCGGACAGTCAGCACTGCGGAGACCGGACGCGATGATGCAGTTTCACTGAATGGGCAACCGAAATAAGAGGGAGCAGACGCTGTAATGAACCAACGGAGCAGGATTGGGATTTTGGTGTGGGCGATTGCGTTTCTGATCGCGGGCTGTTCTTCTTCCAGATCGAATACTGCGGAAGCGGCGGGTACGCCGCGAGCCGGTTCCGGCGTTCCGGGAGGATCGGGAAAGGCCGGACCGGCGGCGTATGTGGGCGCGCCGCTCAGCAACCAGATGACGACGGCGACGATCACGGATCCGAGCATGAACAACATGGCGGCGGTAACGCTGACCATCCCGGCGGGGTGGAAGGTACAGGGGCTCGAGGTGATCATGCCGTGCACGCCTGGGCCCAATCCAATCTATCGAGCCTGGTCGCCGGACGGACTGATGCAGATGCGGGGCGAGCCGATTGTCGGATGGAAGTGGGACGCGAAGTACAAGACCAATCAGGCGGGCTGCGCGAGCATCACGAAGGCGATTTCGGCCGAGGATTTTCTCACCTACTACGTTGGCACCATGAAGGGCGGCGTCCATGTGGTGGGGGCGATGCCGGTGCCCGCGGCTTATTCGCAGTGGGCGAAGGGGTTTGCAGCGCAGGCGGACCAGAACAACGCCCGTCTGCCGCAGATGATGCAGGCCGACAATACAGGGCAGACGGCGGCATTGCGCGTGGAAGTGGTGAACGGGTCGTTTGTGGTGGAGGAGCGGCTGCTGGTCGGCGTCGTGTGTTCGGTGCTCCGGGCAGAGGATGGCGGCAGTTGTTTTGCGCGCCTGACGATTCTGAGCGCGCCCCAGGGGCGACTGGATGGGCTGGTGCAGCTGGTGGACAGCAACAATCTGCCCAGGCAGATGGCAATGCCACAGTATCGGCAGGCGGTGATGCAAAAGATGTCCGACACGAACACGCGGAATGGAGCGGCAAGACTTGCCTGGGGAAGGGCTCAGTCCGCAGCCTTCAGCCAGATGATGTACAGCGCGTTCCAGCAGAACATGGCGCGTTCGGCTTCGGAACACCAGCAGTTCATGCAGCAGCAGGAGTCCTCGTTCCAAAGTTCGATGAATAACGCGAACGCGTCGATGAATGCGAGAAGTACGGCGGCGTCGGACTGGGTGGACTACTCGCTCGATCAGCAGACGGTGATGAATCCCAACGGCTCGATGACGAAGGTATCGAGCGCCTACTCGCAGACGTGGACCAACGGAACGCAGTGGTATCAGACCAACGATCCGAATGCGAATCCGAACAGCGTGCTGCGCGGAAACTGGACGCCCACGACGAAGGTGCACGGGAACGGAGAGCCGCAGTAGCTCTGTTTCAAGCTGAGGACGAGCGAACGAGGACGAACGAATGAAGAGACTCACAGGCATTTTGACTCTGATGATTGCGGCTGCGGCACTGGCAGTGGGTTGCTCATCCGCGTCGACCGCTGCCTCGGCGTCGGACGCTTTCAGCGGCGGGCCGGGCGCTGCGCAGGCAGCATCGGGAAAGCCGGGCGGTGCGACCTACGTGAACGGGACGCCGCTCACTACCCGTACCACCACGGCGACGATCAAAGATCCATCCCTGAACAACATCCCTGCGGCGACTCTCACGATTCCAGCGGGCTGGAGGCTGGAGGGGATCGAGATGAGGAGCCCGTGCACCTTTATTCCGTGGCCGGTGTTTCGGGCGTATTCGCAGGATGGACTGATGCAGTACCGGACCGAACCGGTGTTTGGATGGCGGTGGCGGCCCAATCTGCGAGGCATGGACAATACCGGGTGCGCCGATATTAACGGCCCGATTTCGGCATCGGCCTTTCTGCAGCAGTACTACGTGGGAACGATGCCCGGAGGAGTGCACGTCGTGGGGACGATGCCGGTCCCGGCGCCCTATGCGCAGTGGGCACAGGGCCTGGCGGCTCAGGGAAATCAGATGAATGCGCGGGTGGTACCGGCGCTGCAGGCGAATCACACAGCCGACACGGCCGCGTTGCGGGTTGCAGTGGTGAACGGGTCGTTTGTGGTGGAGGAGCGGCTGAGAGCCGTGGTGGAGTGCTCGGAGTCCAAAGCCTCGGGTCCGATGGCGGGCGGGACGTGCTGGGCGCGTGTGGATGTGCTGACCGCTCCGCAAGGGCAGCTGGATGCGCTGGTGAAGGTGGTGGACGGCAACAATCTGCCGCATGGAGTGAATACCCAGGAATGGATGCAGGCGGCGCTGGCGCGGCAGCAGAGAGAGGGGCAGGCCATGATCAACGCGCTGACCAGGCAGGAGCAGCAGGAGAGCCAGATGCTGTACAGCCAGTTCCAGCAGATCATGCAGAGATCGCAGCGGGAGCACGAGCAGTTCATGGCGCAGCAGGAGTCGCAGTTCCAGAGCGCGATGACGGGGGCGAATGCGTCGATGAATGCGCAGACGACGGCGGCCTCGGACTGGGTGGACTATGCACTGGATCAGCAGACGGTTCAGAATCCGAATGGGACGATCACGAAGGTGTCGAGCGCGTATTCGCAGACGTGGAGCAATGGGACGCAGTGGTATCAAACCAACAATCCGAACTCGAATCCGAACGGGGTGCTGCGCGGCAACTGGACCCTGACCACGAAGGTGCATGGGAATGGCGAAGCAATTCAATAGCGTGCTGACGGAAGAAATGCTGGCAGCGGCAGAACGGGCGTGCCTGGTGGCGCGCGCATGCGGTGAGACGGGACAGAGCCTCTATCATGGAAGGAGCGGAGCTTCTGCCGGCATGGAGCCGGGATGGCCCGCGGAAGAGAGGAAGAATTGGCTGACCTGATGAGGACTGCAAACCCGGCACTGAACGACAAGGTGTTCCGGGGGTTGCCGGCTGCCCTGGGCGAGACGATGACGCTGCAGGGCACGGTGAACAAGACCGGGATCCTGCTGCTGTGCGCCGTAGCGACGGCGGCATGGACCTGGCACCTGGCGATGAATCCTGCCACGCTGCCGATGGACTATCTGCTGCTGATGGTGGGGCTGATCGGCGGCCTGATCTTTGCGCTGATCACTTCGTTCAAGAAGACGTGGGCGCCGGTGACCGCGCCGATTTACGCGCTGCTGGAAGGCCTGGTGCTGGGCGGAATCTCAGCGGCCTTCGAGCAGCGTCTGCCGGGGATCGCCATCGAGGCTGTTGCCCTGACCTTTGGGACGCTGCTGGTACTGCTGATGGCGTACACGTCGGGCATGATCAAGGTGACGGAGAAGTTCCGGCTGGGCGTAGTGGCGGCGACGGGCGCGATCTTCCTGTTCTACATGGTGGAGCTGGTACTGGGGTTCTTCGGCATTCATTTCATGTCGGTGAATGGATCGGGGCTGATCGGGATCGGGGTCAGCGTGGTGATCGTGATCGTGGCGTCGCTCAATCTGGTGCTGGATTTCGACTTCATCGAGAGCGGCGTTGCGGCGGGCGCACCGAAGTATATGGAGTGGTATGGCGCGTTTGGGTTGATGGTGACGCTGGTTTGGCTGTACCTGGAAATGCTGCGACTGCTGGCGAAGATCAGGAGCCGGGACTGAAGGGCAGGAAGAAGGAAGAAGGAAGTAGGAAGAAGGAAGTAGGAAGTGGGAAGTAGGGAATGGGCGCGGACTTTGGGTCCGCGCCTTTGTGTTTGCAGGGGCTACTCTCGTTTGGCGAGGGGGTGGGCGGCGATCTGGCCGGAGCCTTCGCGGATGGTGACGATCTGGTCGGCTTTGATGTTGGTGAGGTGGTCGACGGCGCCGGAGGGCCAGCGGACTTCGATGGAGTCGGCTTTGGTTGAGGAGCCGAGGCCGAAGGTCAGCACCAGTTCGTTGGCAGAGAGATAGCTCGATCCGCTGCGCAGCATTTGTTTCTGCGAGGTGGTTGTGGATTGGACGGAGACGACCGCGCCGATGCCGTCGCGGTTGGATTTGGTCCCGACGAGCTTGATGCGAAGCGCGTGATTCGTCGTTCCCTGATTGAGGAAGAGCGCGGCGGGGCCATTGTTGGTGGTGATGACGATGTCGGGCGCTCCGTCGTTATTGATGTCGCCGTAAGCAGCGCCGCGGGCGACGCGCGCCGCGTCGAAGGACTGACCCATCTGCGCGGCGACGTCGTCGAAGCCTTTGCCGGCGAGGTTGCGGTAGAGGTGAGGCGGCTCAGCGAAGCGGATGCGTTGCTGGATGCGCTCGATGGAGTCGTCGAGATGGCCATCGGCGACATAGAAATCGGGCCAGCCGTCGAGGTCGTAGTCGAAGAAGAAGCAGCCGAAGCCGAGGGTGAGGAGGCTGGAGCGGCCGACTTCCGATGAGGGCGCCGTATCGACGAAGAGGCCGTTGCGCTCGTTGTGGTAGAGGGCGAGCATCTGGTTGGAGAAGTTGGTGACGAGGAGACTGGGATAGCCGGAGCGGTCGTAGTCGCCGGCGTCGATGCCCATGCCGGCGCGTGCGAGTCCATCGTCAGAGTAGGCAATGCCGGCGGCCACACCCTGCTCGGTGAAGGTGCCGTTGCGGTTGTTGATGTAGAGCTTGTTGGGCTGGGTGTCGTTGGAGACGGCGAAGTCGGGCCAGCCGTCCTGGTTGGCATCGAGAACGGCGATGCCGAGGCTCTTGGAGCTGGTGTCGTAGAGGTGGGCCTTCTTCGTGACGTCGGTGAAGGTGCCGTTGCCGTTGTTGTGCCAGAGGCGCAGCGAGGCGCCGGGATAGGTTTCCGGTGTGCAGTAGGACTTGGTTTTGCCGTCCATGCTGCAGTAGCGATCTTTGGCGGGGGACCAGTCGACGTAATTGGCGACGAGGAGGTCGAGGCGGCCATCGCGATCGTAGTCGATCCAGGCGGCGGAGGCGCTGAACTCGGGGGGCGTGGTCAGGCCGGCTCGTTTCGTGACGTCGGTGAATGTGCCATTGTGATTGTTACGAAATAAATGATTCTGACCATACGTTGTTACAAATAGATCGTCCCAGCCGTCGTTGTCGTAGTCGCCGACCGCGACGCCCATGCCGTACACAGGGAGGGCGAGGCCGGCTTTCTTTGTGACGTCGGTAAAAGTGCCGTCGTGGTTGTTGTGGTAGAGGTGCGGGGTGGTAACGCGGCCGGGGTGGCCGGGCCAGGCGGTGCTGTTGACGAAGAAGATGTCCTGCCAGCCGTCGTTGTCGTAATCGATGAAGGCGACGCCGGAGCCCATGGTTTCGGGGAGATACTTTTTTCCGAAGGCGCCGTTGTTGTGAACGAAGTGGATGCCGGCCTTCTGCGTCACGTCGGTGAAGTGGGGATGTTGCGCGGGGGCGGCGGGAATGGCGAAAGGGGTGGCGGCAGCGAGGATCGCGGTGGCGAGAAAGGATCGGAAAAGCATCGATACAACAGGGTACAGGGTAGAGGGTGCAGGTTGCGGCGGTCGGGGGTGGGGAGACTATTTTGCGCGGAGCCCAGGGGGTGGCCGGCCGAGCGGGGGATTCGTACAGCGCTTGAGATTCTGGTCGGCCGCTTTGCGACCGATTCGCCTCCGCCTGAGATTCCGGGGTGACGAACCGCTTTCGTGCTTCGGGGGGTCCTTCGGCTGCGCGCGTTCGATCGTACGTGCATCGCCGGAAGGACCTGTGGCCGCGCTCCGCTCAGGATGACGGTCATATTTTTGACTCGCCGCGTTTTAGTGGGCCGGGGCGAAGAGGGCGAAGACGGCTCCCTGGGGATCGGCAATGACCGAAAAGCTGAGCTGGTCAGGGACGCTGGTGGCAGGCACAAGGACGCGCGCGCCGAGCTGTTCGGCTTTGGCGGTCTGGGCGGTGCAATCGGTGCACTGGATGTAGGGGAGCCAATGCGGCATCACGCTGGGAGGCAGGTTGCGGGCTTCAGGGAGTCCGCCGATGTACTGCTCGCCGTTTTTGATGTGGAGATAGCCGTTGGGATCTTTATCTTTGCCGGGCAGGAGTTCCCATCCAAACAGGGAGCGATAGAAGGGGGCGGTGCGATCGCGGTCGGGTGTCTGGAGGTCGGCCCAGCAGAATGCGTTGGGCTCGCCGTAGATGCCGACTCCCTTGTGCCGGCCGGGTTCGAAGACGGCGAAGATGGCGCCGATGGGGTCCTGCAGAACGGCCATGCGACCGACGTTGGGGATATCGATGGCGGGAGACATGGCGCTGCCGCCGTGCTCGAGGGCGCCGGCGATAGCGGCATCGGCGCTGGCGACAGAAATGTAGATGAGCCAGTTGGGCGGGATGCCGAGCTGGCGGTCTTCGTCCTTCATCTTGTAAGCGCCGGCGGTGTCGCGGCCATTGAGCTGGAACATGGTGTAGGTCATTTCGGGGCCCATGGGCATGTCCTGGGCCTGCCAGCCGAACAGGGAGGTGTAGAACTGCTTTGCGCCGGCCGGGTCGGAGGTGGAGAGCTCGAACCAGACGAAATTGCCGGCGGGATGTTGGTCGATGGTGGGCATGGCGGAGATTGTAGACGGGCGGAAGGCGTGGGGGGTTAATTTTTAACGGGGGCGGCGGGTTGGGGCCCGCTCGAGTTCCCGACTCCCCCAATCGGGCCGGGTGCGGGCTTGAATGGGCTACGCGGCTCTGTGGGGAAGCGTTAGTCTGGACGGGGGAACGATGGCGGGGGCAAAGAGAGTCCGACTGACGGCGCGGCAGATTGAGCGAATCGCGCGGGCGCTGGCAGATCCGCGGCGGCACCAGATTCTGGAGCAGATTGGGAAATGCGGGGGGACCGCGTCGTGCACAGCGATCAGGGAATGCCAGACTGTAACCGCGGCGACGCTGTCCCATCATATGAAAGAGCTGGAAACGGCGGGGCTGGTCCGGATTGCGCGCGAGGGAAAGTTCGCGAGGCTGGAGCTGGATCGGGGCGTGTGGCAGGCCTACCTGGACCATTTGGCGAAGATTTAAACAAGCGGGGCTGAACCCTTTGGGCGGGGTGCGTCATCCATTTGATACTTCGATGAGTGTCGAAGTATCAAACTGAAGCGGAGGACGCAGGGATGAGCAGGCTGAAGAACAAAGTAGCGGTGGTTACAGGCGCATCGAAGGGCATTGGCGCGGGGATCGCGAAAGGGCTGGCGGCGGAAGGCGCGTCGGTGGTGGTGAACTACGCCAGCAGCAAAGAGGGCGCCGAGAAAGTAGTTGCGGAGATCAAGGCGAAGGGCGGCAAGGCGGTCGCGGTGCAGGGCGATGTGGCAAAGGCCGCGGACGTGGAGCGCTTATTTGCCGAGACGAAGAAGGCATTCGGGAAGCTGGATGTGCTGGTGAACAATGCGGGGGTTTACGAGTTTGCGCCGATTGGGGATGTGACAGAGAAGCATTTTCACCGGATCTTCGATACGAATGTGCTGGGGCCGATTCTGGCGACGCGCGAGGCGACGAAGTATCTGGGCGAGGGCGGATCGGTGATCAACGTAGGTTCGGTGGCGAGCACGTCGGGGCCGGCGGCGAGCGTCGTGTATTCGGCAACCAAAGGGGCGCTGGATACGGTGACCCGGGTGCTGGCGAACGAACTGGGTCCGAAGAAGATCCGAGTGAACTCGATCAATCCGGGGCCTGTGGAGACCGAGGGTACGCACGCGGCCGGGTTCATCGGATCGGACTTTATCAACGGTGCAATCCAGCAAACGCCGCTGGGGCGGATCGGGCAGCCGGAAGACTTTGGGCCGATCGCGGTCTTCCTGGCGTCGGATGAATCGGGCTGGCTCACGGGCGAAACGCTGGTGGCGAGCGGTGGACTGAGGTGAGGGCAGGGAGAAGGGAGAAGGGAGAAGGGAGAAGGGAGAAGGGAGAAGGGAGTAGGGAGAAGGGAGTAGGGAGTAGGGAGGGAGTAGGGGATGGTGCCCCACTCAAACCAACGACAGGCTGGCTTGAGTGGGGCATTCTGTTGCGTGCAGAGAGAGTCGCGGTTCCTCAGCGTTCGAGGGAGATGGTGACGTTGCCCCCTGCCTTTTTCTGAACGGCCGCCACCGCATTGGCGACGCCGGCGTTGAGGGCCTCGCGAACAGCGCCGTCGGAGACCTGTTTGGCGGCGGCGTGCACCGAGGCGAGGATGGTGGCGTCATAGATCAGCTCGCCGTACTCCTTTTCAGGATCCGGCTTGGGTGGATGCAGTGGGTAGAGAAGGATCGGAATCCAGAAGCACCACATCCGATCCCCGATTTTTATGCAAATTCTCATGGGGAAGGTTCCTCCTGCCAGGTAGGTGTGCGAGGGAGGCCGTGCGTTTCAGGAATTCGTGTAGTGGGCCGGAACTTCAGCTGTGTTCGGGTGCGCTGCGGATGCGTGATGTTTGCGGAGCAGGACGCGGCAATCGGTGCGCCAGTGCTCGTCGACGGCAATGAGTTCCCAGGGAACGGAGGGGGCGAGCGCGCGGAAGACCATCTCGTTGGCGGGGTGGATGTGGAGCGCGGGGGCGACGCAGATCAGGAGGGGATCCGTTTCGCCTGAACTGCACTGAGACAGCTCGATGCCGGGGAAGTAGCCGCGGCGAGCGATTTCTCCAGCGCGGTGCAGGGCGCGGATGCGCATCCAGTAATCGAGGGCCTGGAGTGGCAGGTGCAAATCGTCGTCGGCCTTCAATTCCAGGATGGCGAGTCGGCCCTGGCGGGTCACGGTGACGAGATCGAGCAGGGTACGTGTTGATCGAATCGAAAACGCAGGTCCTTCGACTCCGCCAGCCGACTGCGTGGCCTGGCTTCGCTCAGGATGACATGCAAACATTTGCGAATAGACCGGGGCCGTCGCCGAGGTCGGGGAAGATCAGAGAGAGATCGCGGCGGAGAATGGATTCGAGCCAGCGCTCGGGCTGGAGGCGATAGAGCGCGTCGCCGGCGGTGCCATTGGGACGGCGGCTCTGGAAGAGCGCGTCCATGAGGTCGCGGAAGAGGTCTTCTGTTGTGTCGTCGAGCAGCGTTTCGTTGGGACCTGCGCCAAAGAAGATTTCATCGCGGTGGGTGAAAGAGCCGGGGACAAGGCTGTGGCGGATGCGGGCGTACTCGAGTCCGTGGAGGGAGAAGGCGATGGCGGTGGCGCCGCGGGGACGGATTTCGGTGGCGGCGAGCAGCCCGCGAGGGAGCAGAGACTCGAGGTGGGCGATGGCGGTAGCGGAGCGATCGAGCGCGGCCTGGGGGTCAAAGGCATGCGGCAACTGAATGGCGAGGTTGCCGTCGTTGCCGATGGTGCAGGGGGTGAGTTCCGCGGTGGAGTTGTGGAGTTCGCAGAGTTCCCATTGCGCGAGGGCGGGATTGAGCCAGGCCATGCGGGCGCGGGTGGTGGCGGCGAATCGGGCGGGAACAACGATGCGGAGGCCGTGAAAGATGCGGCGGCCGTTGGCGTGGGTGCGGCAGTAGTCAAGCCAAAGGATGCCGAGGGCGAGAGCGCCCTCGATGGTGGCGGGGAGTTCTTCGGGGCCGACGCCGAGGATGGCCCAGGCGCTTTGACCTTTGGTGAGTATGCCGCGTGCGTAAGCGGGGCCGAAGCTGTGCTCGAGGTCCATGGCGGAACGAAAGCCTTCGGGGGTCCAGCCAGGGAAGTGCGTGGTGAGGGCGTGTTCGAGGGTGCGGAGGTAGCGGCGTCGGGCGGTGTCGCGCCCGGTGGCGGTGCGGAATTCGGGATGGGGGACGAGGGTGAGGGTTTGGGGTTTGGTCTGGCCGAAGCGGCGGGTTTCGAGGCGGAGAGTGTCGCGGCGAGGCTGGATGGCGGAGACCGTGCGAACGGTGTTCTTTTCGTCGGACCAGAGGTGGAGGAGGCAGCGGCGGTGGTCGGCGGAGACGGAGCATTGGGCGAGGCGGAGGTCGAAGAGGAGGCGTCCGTCTTCGAAGATGGCGGCGTGGGGATGGTCGGCGAGGAAGGCTTCGATGGAGCGGGCGAGGGCGGCGGGATCGGCAGTGTGGGCGGGAGGCGCAGCGGCGGCGGGGGGAGGCATCAGCTTCGATGGTCCGCGCCCGCTGCGGACGGGATCAAGCGAAAAGCTACCAGTGGCTACGCTTTCGTAATTCGGTGATGTGGGCGGTGTGGTGGCGGCAGTGCCAGGCGTAGAGGGCGACGGCTTCGGCGAGGGTCTGGCGGCCGTTGACGGGATGGTTGTAGCCGCGCTGCCACTGGTCGCCCTCGAGGGAGTTGAGGAGGAGAACCCAGCGGGCGTGGAGGCCCTCGATGATACGCAGAGAGAGGTCGATGGGGGAGCCGCTGGCGTCGGGCAGCTCGGCCCAGAGCTTTTCGTCGTAGGGGACGATGGTGGGCCAATTCTCGGTGAGGGCGAGGCGCATGCGGGTGTAGGCATTCATGTGACTGTCGGCGATGTGATGAACGAGCTGGCGGACGGTCCAGCCGCCGTCGCGGTAGGGCGTGTTGAGCTGGGAGTCGCTGAGGCGATCGACGGCGGAGCGGAGTCTTTCGGGGAGCGCCGCGATGTCGGCGATATGGGCGGGATGGTTGGTGATGTCGGCTTCGGCGCGGCGGAATTTACCGACGGGGAAGCGGGGGTCGAACTCGGTTGCGGCTACAGTCGTGCTCATATCGGCAAGGTATACCGCGGGATGAGGCGGGGCAAGGCGGGGGCCGGGGGTGTAGGTGAGCGCGATTTTCCCGGAATGGGCTCAGGGGATCGGCAGAGAGGGAACTTTCGGCTGGGACGGGATGGTGATCGATTGACGATGGGAGAGCCGAGGAGTTTGCTTCTTGCTGTGGGGTGAACCTGGCGTTGTCGACGCGCGGGGAGGGAGGCTGTCACGGTGGCCTGGGCACGGGCGGCTGGACACGGTGGCCTGGGCACGGTGGCCAGGGCACGGGCGACCGGGCCCACGGGCCACGGGCCCAGGGTCGGCTATGTACCGGCGCGGCGGTGGTTGGGCGTGCCGTTGTGAATCTTCACCTTGTGGATCTTCTGCTTGTGGACCTTTTGCTTATGAACTTTGTTGTGGTGTGAAGAGGCAAACGCCGGCGCGGAGAACGCGAGCAAACCGCCGAAGACGAGGAGGAGGAGCTTTTTCATGGCGACCAGAATGGCACGAAGGTGAGGCGACTGTCGTTAGTATTCCGGCAAAGAATCAAGGAAGCTATGCAACGAAAGGGTTACTGTAGGGATAAGGGCCGCGCGTTGGGGCAGAGAATGGCAGAGAGGGTGGAACTTGGAACATAAGCGATATTTTTTCGAGAAGTTTGGGGTGACGGAGCGGCTGCTGGAGCGGTGCCTGGGCCAGGCGTTGTCGGCGGGCGGCGATTACGCAGATCTGTACTTCGAGTCGGTGGCGGCAACTTCGCTGGGGCTCGATGAGCAGATTGTGAAGTCGGCGAGCCAGGGCGTGAGCGCGGGCTGCGGGGTGCGTGTGGTGAGCGGGGAGCGGACCGGCTATGCGTACACAGATGACTTGTCGGCGGAACGACTGCTGCGGGCGGCGCGGACGGCAGCACTGATTGCGAGTGGACCGGCGAAGCAGCCGGTGCGGGGATTCACGGAGACAGAGACGCCGAGTTTGTATCCGGCGCCGGCGGCCGACCTGGATGCCGATCTGGGGGTGAAACTGGAGTTGGTGCGGCGGGCGGATCGCGCGGCGCGTGGTTACGATCCGCGGATCACGCAGGTGCGCGCCAGCTATGCCGATGAACTGCGGCGGATTCTGATCGCGGCGTCGGATGGAACGTATGCGAGCGACACGCAGCCACTGGCGCGGATGAGCGTATTCGTGATCGCAAAGGATGGAGAGAAGACGTCGAAGGGCAGCTCAGGCGGCGGGGGCCGCGTGGAGATCGAGTACTTCACGGGCACGAAGGGGCCGGAGCATTTCGCGGAAGAGGCGGCGCGGACGGCGATCCTGCAGTTGGGGGCCGTGGCGGCGCCGGCGGGAGAGATGGAAGTGGTGCTGGGTCCGGGATGGCCCGGGGTGCTGCTGCATGAGGCCGTGGGGCATGGGCTCGAGGCAGACTTCAACCGCAAGAAGACTTCGGCGTTCGCCGGACTCGTCGGGCGACAGGTGGCGAGCAGCAAGGTGACCGTGGTGGACAACGGGCGGATGCCGTCGCGGCGCGGATCGCTGAATGTGGATGACGAGGGCTCGGCAACGCAGGAGACGGTGCTGATCGAGAACGGCGTGCTGAAGGGCTATCTGAGCGACAAGCTGAGCGCGCGGCTGATGGGGATTCCGAGCACGGGGAACGGGCGGCGGGAGAGCTATCAGCAGATCCCGATGCCGCGCATGACGAACACCTACATGCTGGCAGGCGAGGATGCGCCGGAAGACATTATTCGCAGCGTGAAGCGCGGGCTGTATGCGGTGAATTTCGGCGGCGGACAGGTGGACATCACGAGCGGGAAGTTCGTCTTCTCGGCATCGGAGGCGTACCTGATCGAGGACGGCAAGGTGACGGCGCCGGTGCGGGATGCGACGCTGATCGGGAACGGACCGGAGGCGCTGAAGCACGTGTCGATGGTGGGAAACGATCTGGCGCTGGATGAGGGGATCGGGACCTGCGGCAAGGACGGACAGAGCGTGCCGGTGGGGGTGGGAATGCCGACGGTGAAGCTGGACCGGATGACGGTCGGGGGCACGGGGCGGTAAGGCGGGAGACGATGAGAAGAGTGGACGTCAAGCAATTCGTATCGGGTCCCGATGGCTCGCGCCGATATGCATGGAACACCATCTCGGCGGATGAAGCATTGAAAATCGCGGAGCCGCGGCTGCGCTGTCCTGAGTGCAAGGGAGCGATCGGGTTATTCCGGAGATCGGAAGACGACGCGATGCCGAATCGCGGGGAACACAAAAAGAGGAACCCGGGTTGTTCGCTGGGAGACTGCTTCGACGGCGTAAAGAAGCTGGCTGCCAACCCCATCGAGCCGGATGAAGAGAGTGTTCAGGGTTAGGCAGGGAGACGGAATGAGCGTGGCTGTCGAAATACAAACCAATCTGCAGGAGCTGGCGGAGTTTGTGGTGGCGCGGGCGCGGCTGAACGGGGCGTCGGATGCCGAGGTGACGATCCGGCAGGGGGATGAGTTCTCGACCACGGTACGGATGGGCGAGGTGGAGACGCTGAAGGAGTCGGGGTCGCGCGGGGTGGGGCTGCGTGTGCTGGTCAAGGCAGACGATGGCTATCGAGTGGCGAGCACTTCGTCGAGCGACTTCACGCCGGATGGGATCGAATATCTGGTGCAGGGGGCCGTGGGGCTGGCGCAGGTGACGTCCGTGGATCCATGCGCGGGGTTGGCGGAGGAGAGCGAGTTCGGCAAGCTGAGCGGGGATCTGGGGTTGTATTACGAGGATGTTTACTCGCTGCCGATCGAGGAGCGGATTGCGTGGGCGCGGCGTGCGGAGGCCGCGGCAATGGGCGCCGACACACGCCTCGTGAACAGCGACGGGGCAAGCTTCGACGCGACGACAGGGCGTCGGGTGTTTGCTAACTCGCGAGGATTTTACGGTGAGTATCAATCGTCGTACTGCTCGGTCGCGGTGAGTCCGATTGCGCAGGGCGCGAACGGGGAGATGCAGCGGGATTACTGGTATTCGCAGGCGCGGTCGTTCCACGAACTGGAGCAGCCGGAAGAGGTGGGGCTCGAGGCGGCGAGGCGGACGCTGCGGATGCTCGATGCGAGACGAGTGCCGACCCAGCAGGCGCCGGTGATCTTCGCGCCGGAGGTGGCGCGGGGGCTGGCCGGGGCGGTGTTCGATGCGGCGGCGGGCGATGCGATTTATCGCGGGGCGTCGATTTTTGCGGGCAAGCTGGGCGAGGTTGTTGCGGCGGAGTCGGTGACAGTGGTCGACGATGGGACGATACGGGGCGGGTTCGGGACGTCGCCTTTCGATGCGGAGGGACTGCCGAGCCGGCGGACGGTGATTGTCGAGAGGGGCGTGCTGAAGAACTACATCCTGAACACGTATGCGGGGAAGAAGCTGGGGATGAAGAGCACGGGGAATGCCGGGCGGGGGCTGGCGGGAAATCCCTATCTGGACGCAGGGAATTTGTTCATGGAAGCCGGGACGCAGGAGGCGGAGCAGATCATTCGCGGGGTGGAGCGCGGGTTGTATGTGACCCGGATGCTGGGGCAGGGCGTGAATCTGGTGACCGGCGATTATTCGCGGGGCGCAGCGGGGCTGTGGATCGAAAATGGTGAACTTACGTATCCGGTGCACGAGATCACGATTGCGGGGAACGTGAAAGAGATGTTGCGGAGCATCACCGCGATCGGGAATGATCTGGTGTTTCGAGGATCGACCGCGGCGCCGACGCTGCGGATCGATGGGATGACGATCGCGGGGGCGTAAAGACTGGGAAGGTGGAAGGGAGAAGGTGGAAGGGAGAAGGAAGTAGGGAGTAGGGAGTAGGAAGAAGAGAGTAGAGAATAGGTCCGCGGCCCCAGGTGCGGTCCGCCGCGAAGGGCCTGTATATTCCAGGAATCGCTGGAATGTTTCCGAATCAAATTCCGTTCAGCGCGAGCGAGCCGAGGTGGGGAGAGATTCCTGCGGCGGCCGGCGTATTTGCGTTGTTTGGTGAGGATGCGCGGTCGGAGCCGTATGTGAGCCGAACGCCGAATCTGCGGCGGCGGATTCGCAAGCTGCTCGACGCCAGGCCCGATCAGACGAAGAGATTGCAATTGGCGGGCCGGGTGGCGCGGATCGAGTACGCGCTGACGGGTTCGGATTTCGAGGCGCTGCTTCGTCTTTATGAGGCTTCGTGGGCGGTATTTGGGGAGCGGGCGCGGAAGCGGTTGCATCTGCGGCCGCCAGCGCTGCTGCGCATGACAGTGGAGAATGCGTATCCGCGAGTATATGTAACCAACAGGGTTACAAAAACGGGAATGGAGGACTTGTACGGTCCATTTCCCTCGCGGGGGGCGGCGGAGCGGTTCTGCGAGGACATGCTCGACCTTTTCAAGCTGCGGCGATGCGTCGACGATCTGGATCCCGATCCGGCGTTTCCGGGATGCGTGTACTCGGAGATGAAGAAGTGTCTGGCGCCGTGCTTTCAGGGATGTTCGGACGAACGCTATGCGGAGGAGGCTCGGGCGGTGCGGGCGTTTCTGCAGACGCGCGGGGCGAGTCTGGTGGAGGCTTTGCAGAAGGAGCGCGACGAAGCGTCGGGATTGATGGAGTTCGAGCGGGCGGCGGAGGTTCACGCGAGGCTGACGAAGGCGGAGGCTGTGGCGGCGGAGGTTCCGGAGGCGGTGCGGGCACTGGCGCAACTGGACGGGGTGATCGTGCAGGCTTCGGCGGAAGCGGAGCATGTGGAGCTGTTTCTGCTGGCACAAGGATCGCTGCGGGGACCGGCACTGTTCTCGGTCGTGGGAATGCGGCATCCGAATGAGGCGGCCGGCTCGTCGTCGTTGTTCACGCAGCCGGTAGCGCGGATGGAGGCGGTTCCGCTGGAAGGTTCGGTAGTCACGATGGCGACGCGGGACGAGTTGGAACAGCGGCTGGAGGCTGCGCTGGCGAAGCTGAAGCCGGCGGGCGGCGAGAAGAGACGCAGCGGAGAATTAGCGGATTCTCTGTGTCTGTTCAGCCGCTGGTATTACCGGCCGCAGGCGAAACGGGCGGGGGAGATTGTGTTTGCAGGAGAGGACGGCAAGGCTCCGGCGAAGGCGGTGCTCAAGGCGATTTCACGGGTGTGGGTGAGAAGGGCAGCCGGTAGCCAGTAGGGAGTGGGGAGAGGGAGAGGGAGAAGGGAGAAGGAAGAGGGAGAAGGAAGAAGGAAGAAGGGAGAAGGGAGAAGGAAGAAGGAAGAGGGAGAAGGGAGGGAAGGGAGAAGGAAGAAGGGAGAAGGAAGAAGGAGGGAGGGTAGGGAGTAGGGAGTAGGGAGTAGGGAGTAGGAAGAAGGGAGAAGGAAGAAGGGAGGAGGAAGAAGGGAGGAGGAAGAAGGGAGAAGGAAGAAGGGAGGAGGAAGAAGGGAGAAGGGAGAAGGAAGAAGGGAGAAGGAAGAAGGGATTGGGGGATTGCCTGGAGCCGGTTGCCGGTTGCTGAGGCCCCTGAATGCGGGGGTGTGGACCGCTGGCGCTGTGCGTGTCGTCAAGGCAAAGGGGCGAAAAAGATCGCCGGAGACCACAGGGGATCTCCGGCGTCTGGGAGGTACAACCTGATGGAGGGAATGACGGGGCAGAGGCGGGGAAGGACTCACGCAGGTAAGGATTTCTCGGGGCGAGGGGTATAGGGGCGATCAGGGCGCCGGCGATGGCGTGGGGGGAACGAGGCAGATGCGTGCACAGAGGATGACGAGTGCGATCCAGAGGAGGTCGGCGCCGAGGAGGTGGGTCATCTGGAGCCAGGTGGGCGCGAGGAGGGCGATGTCAGCGACGCCGAGCAGATACTGAACGGCGAGGAGGGCGAGGACTCCGAGGGCGAGGGAGCGATTTTCCGTGCGCAGGCTGCGAGCGATCAGCCAGACGATGAAGGCGCCGGCGATGAGGCTGATGGCGGGGTGGAGCCAGCGAATGCGTAGCAGCCAGGAACTGCGGGAGGCGAAGTCCTGGGCGATGGCGGTGAGGAGGTCGTGTGCGGGATAGAGCGTGTCGCCGAGGGCGGCGAGGGAGCCGGTGACGCCGACGATGAGGGTCGCGACGAGTCCGGTGAGGGCGAGGCCCGGAGAGCGCAGGCTGACGGTGCCGCGCATGTTCGATCTGCGCCGCGAGAGGAAGTGGGCGGTAAGCGCAAGGGCGGCGAGCAGGAGCAGCGTGTTCGTGAGGTGGAGTCCGAGGTAAACGGCGCGGATGGGAGAGTGATTGTTGGCGACGAGGCCGAATTCCACCAGCAGGGCGCCGAGCAACGCTTCAATGAAGGTGAAGACCACGACGGCAAGCACGAAAGCGCGGGCGAGATGGCGTTTGGGAGTGGCACGGAAGGTCCAGAAGACGAGGGCGAGGACGCAGAGGATGTCGATGCCGCTGGTGACGCGGTGGGAGAGCTCGATCAGCGTGGCAATGCCGGGATGATGCACGACGAGGGTGCCGTCGCAGAGGGGCCAGTGTTCGCCGCATCCGCCGCCCGAGCCGGTGGCGCGGACCGCGGAACCCCAGACGATGACGGCGACGTTGTAGCCGAGGACGCCCCAGGCGAAACGGCGCAGCGCAGCGGGCGGGCGGGCGGCTGGGGCGGCGATGGAAGCGGTGGCGATCACACGAAGGGTCCGAAAGTTAATTTTAGTCCGACGGATAGGGGTGCGGGGAATGCGTAGTCTATGGCGATGAGCAAAGGCGCGGCGGAGCGCACCGTTCTGAGTTCGACGCAACTGCGGCGGGAAATCGGCGGGAGGAATCTGGCGGGCGGGGAGGATTCGGACCGCGAGGTTTCGTATGGCGCGTCGCAGAGCGTGATTTTCCGCGAGGTCGAGGGCGGCCACGGGAATTTTCTCGCAGCTTCGTATGCGCGGATCCTGGCGAATCCTGCGTGGAAGCAGCGGCTGACGAAGAGCTACACGGCGAGCCGGTATGTCCCACGGGCGGCCGATCGCAAACGGTACGAGCTGGAGTGCGCGAGCAGCTCCGACGCGCTGCTGATGAATGTGTTCTGTTATCCAGGGGTGCTGCGGAATGCGCGGGTGTGTGCGCTGCTGGGGATCGAGAAAGGGCTGCGGCCGGAGTTCGGGTATCGGCCGGAGATTCCGCTGAAGAACGGAAAGTGCGATCGAACGGAGATGGATATGCGACTGGGCGGGCTGCTGGTGGAGGCGAAGCTGACGGAGGGGGATTTCCAGCGGGCGCCTCTGCGACTGGTGGAGCGGTATCGCGATCTGGAAGAGGCATTCGAGGTGGGGCGGCTGCCGCTGGCCGATGGCGTGATGCGGTCGTATCAGCTGATTCGGTGCATTCTGGCGGCGCACGCAGGCGGTGGATCGTTTATGGTGATCTGCGATGGACGGCGGCAGGATCTGGTGGAGCGCTGGTTTGAGGTGATGGCGGCCGTCTTGGTTGCGTCGCTGCGGACGAGGCTGGGGCTGGTGACATGGCAGGAGATTGCAGCGCTGCTGCCGGTGCGGGTGCAGCGGTTGATGGAGGCGAAGTACGGGATCGCGGGATGAGCGATCGCGTGTCCGCCTGCAGCTCTCCTGCGTGGGGCGACGAAGGTCATAGGAAAGGGAGGATTCATCATGCACAGGATGAGTCGGCGGAGATTTCTGGGGACGTCGCTGGCGGCGGGTGCGGCGGCGGCAGGACGGCGACTGTATGGCGCCCCGTTGCCGGCGCTGCAGGGGAGCACGCGGCTGGAGCCATTCGATTACGGCGATGTGCGGCTGCTGGATGGGCCGATGCTGGAGCAGTTTCGCGCGAATCATGCGTACTACCTGGCGCTGGATGAGGATTCGCTGCTGCAGCCGTTTCGACAGAAGGCCGGGCTGCCGGCCCCGGGCGAGCCGATGGGCGGGTGGTACAGCTGGTCGAAAGACTTCGATCCGCCGAAGAATATGACGGGGTATATCCCGGGACACACGTTCGGGCAATATATGTCGGGGCTGGCGCGCGCGTACGCTGTGACCGGCGATACGGCGACGCGACAAAAGATCTTCCGAATGGTGCGCGGGTATGCGCCGACCATCACGTCGAAGTTCTACGACGGGTATCCGCTGCCGTGTTACACGTCGGACAAGACGGCGTGCGGGCTGATCGACGCGCACCGGTATGCGCAGGATCCGAAGGCGCTGGAGGTGCTGGCTGCGGCGACGGACGCGGTGTTGCCATGGCTGCCGCCGAAGGCGCTGAACCGCGAGGAGATGGCGGCGCGGCCGCATCCGAACATCGCCTACACGTGGGACGAGCCTTATACGCTGCCGGAGAATTTCTTTCTGGCGTATGCGATCAGCGGGGATGCGCGGTATCTGAAGCTGGCGAAGCGATTCCTGCAGGACGATACCTACTTCAATCCGCTGGCGGCGGGGGAAAACGTGCTGCCGGGGCAACATGCGTACAGCCATGTGAACGCGCTGAGCTCGGCCTCGCAGGCGTATCTGATGCTGGGCAGCGAGAAGCACCTGCGCGCGGCGCGCAATGGGTTTGGATTTGTAGTGGACACGCAGTCGTTCGCGACGGGCGGATGGGGGCCGAATGAGACGTTCCGCAAGCCGGGCAGCGGGGATCTGGGCAAGAGCCTGACCGATACGCATGCGAGCTTCGAGACACCGTGCGGCGCGTACGGACACTTCAAGATCGCGCGGTATCTGATGCGGATCACCGGGGACAGCCGCTACGGGGACAGCATGGAGCGGGTGCTCTACAACACGATCCTGGGCGCTCTGCCGATGCAGCCGGGCGGGAAGACGTTCTACTACTCGGATTACAACAACGATGGGCAGAAGGTGTATTACGACCAGGCGTGGCCGTGCTGCTCGGGAACCTTCCCGCAGGTGACGGCGGATTATGGGATCAGCTCGTACTTCCATTCGCCGGCCGGGGTGTATGTGAATCTGTTCGTGCCGTCGCGGGTGCAATGGCTGCGGGGCGGAAACCGGATTGCGCTGGAGCAGGAGACGCAGTATCCGTATACGCCGGAAGTGACGCTGCGGCTGTTCTGCGAAAAGCCCGAGACCTTTGGCGTGCATCTGCGCGTGCCGGCGTGGGCGGGTGCGGGGACGCGGATCACGGTGAATGGAAGAGCGGTGGATGCGGCGGTGCGGCCGGGGACATTTGCGGAGATCCGGCGGGAGTGGAAAGCCGGCGACCGGATCGAATATCAGATTGATATGCCGCTGCGGCTGGAGGCGGTCGATGCGCAGCATCCGACGACGCAGGCGCTGATGGCGGGGCCGCTGGCGCTGTTTGCGACGGGTTCGCTGGACGGCCGGTTCACGCATGCGCAGCTGATAGGGGCGCGGCAGCCGAGCGCGGGATCGACCGAGTGGCGGGTGACATCTGCAGCCGGGACGGTTACATTTACGCCGTTCCCTGCGCTGGGGGAGGAGAAGTACCGGTTGTATCAGGAGGTTAGCCTGTAGCCGGTAGCGAGTAGCCGGTGGCCGGTAGCCGGTAGCCACGGGCTGATCTAGCGTGGGCCAGCGTTGACCTCGGCGGCGATTTGGCGAATCTCGGGGAGGATGTCGCCGAGGGCAGCGGGTTCTGCGGAACGCGTACCGAGGGCGAAGTAGGCCTTGCGATAAAGCGGGTAGAGCCGTTCGCAGATGGCCGATGCCTGGGGCCGGGGACGGAACTCGGTGAACTTCGGGCAGAGCTTTTCCTGGGCTGCTTCGATGGTGGGGAAGGCGCCTGCGGCGAGCATGGCGAAGATGCCGGAGCCGAGGCTGGTGGGGATTTCAGCAGGGACGAGGACGGGCTTGCCGAGGACGTCTGCATAGACCTGATTGAGCACGGAATTGTTCTGGGGGATGCCGCCGGCGTTGATGACGCGGTCGACGCGGGTGCCGTGCTCGGCCATGCGCTCAAGAATGATGCGGGTGTGGAAGGCGGTGCCTTCGATGGCGGCGAAAAGCTCGTCCTGCGCGGTGTGGATAAGGTTCCAGCCGAGGGTGACGCCACCGAGTTCGGAGTTGACGAGCACGGTGCGGTCGCCGTTGTCCCAGGAGAGGCGGAGGAGGCCGGTTTGTCCGGCTCGGTAGTTTTCGAGGCCTTTGGAGAGTTCGGAGACCTTGTGGCCGGCGCGGCGGGCGATGGCTTCGAAGATATCGCCGGTGGCGGAGAGGCCGGCTTCGATGCCGGTGTACTGCGGATGGACGCTGCCGGGGACGACGCCGCAGACGCCGGGGATCAGCTCCGTCTTTTTCGCCATGGCGATGATGCAGGTGGATGTACCGACGACGTTGACGACGTCGCCCTCGCGGCAATTGGCGCCGAGTGCGTCCCAGTGCGCGTCAAAGGCGCCGACCGGGATGGGGATGCCGGCGCGCAGGCCGAGCTTCTCGGCCCATGCCGGGGCAAGATGGCCGGCAAGATGGTCAGAGGTGAGGTAGTCGCCGGCGAGCTTTTCGTTGATGTCGTCGAGGAGCGGATCGACTTTGGAGAGGAAGGACTGCGGCGGGAGACCACCCCATTTGGGGTTCCACATCCATTTGTGGCCCATGGCGCAGACACTGCGTTTGGCCTGACGGGGATCGGTGATGCCGGAGAGCGTGGCGGCGACCATGTCGCAGTGCTCGAAGGCGGAGGCGAGTTGCGATCTTTTGTTTGGGTTATGGCGTAACCAGTGGAGCAATTTTGCGAAGCCCCACTCGTGGGAGTAGACGCCGCCGCACCACTCGATGGCTTCGAGGTTTTCTTTGTGGGCGAGCGCGGTGATTTCCTGGGCTTCGGACTTGGCGCGGTGATCGCACCATAAGTAGTACTCATTGAGCGGCTGCATGCGGTCGTCTACGGGAACGACGCTGGAGCCGGTGGTGTCGAGCGCGATGGCGGCGATATCTTCGCCATGGATGCCTGCGGATTTCACTGCGGCGCGGGTGGCCTCGGCGAGGGCGCGCATGTGGTCGTCATGGGACT
The DNA here is from genome assembly GCA_963796895.1 of uncultured Acidobacteriaceae bacterium. Taxonomy (GTDB): domain Bacteria; phylum Acidobacteriota; class Terriglobia; order Terriglobales; family Acidobacteriaceae; genus Palsa-343. The sequence goes on along the minus strand of CAWCNN010000003.1, from coordinate 1,215,351 downwards.
GGGTGGCGTAGTCGGGATCCTCGCGTTTGCGATGGAGGGGGTAGTCGGCGACGGCAGTGCCGAGGCGGCCGCGATCGCTGGAGAGGATGGAGACACGGACGGAGAGAGTGCCGAAGTCGACGCCTGCGACGATAGTCATGGAGTGATCCGATCGGATAGGGGCGAGAGAGGAATTAGTTCGGATTCGGGAGTAAACATTTTCCGCAATGTGACGAGACAGCGTAGTTATTTTATGCCAGGAATCAATGTTAGAGTATGCTGTAAACGCATTCCAGCATCTTGGGTTTATGGCTGCTCCGGCAAGAAAAACGAGACGGCGATCCACCCCGAAATCCGATCGGATGGACATTCACGCGGTCGCCAAACTGGCGCACGTTTCGATTGCCACCGTATCACGGACCATCAATCACGTTCCCACCGTGAATGCGAAGCTGGCGAAGCGAGTGTGGGAAGCAATCCGGGAGCTGAATTATTTTCCTAATACTCAGGCGCGTGCGCTGGTGTCGGGGCGGAGCCGGCTGCTGGGGCTGATCGTATCGGAGATCACGAACCCGTTTTTCCCGGAACTGATCCAGGGCTTCGAGGATGTCGCGGTCGAGAACGGGTACGAGATTCTGATTGGATCGACGAACTACGAGCCGGAGCGGATGCAGCGATGCATCCGGCGGCTGGTGGAGCGCAATGTTGAAGGGGTCGCGGTGATGACGTTCGGCATCGAGCAGCCGCTGCTCGATCAACTGGCCGACCGCAATGTGCCGCTGGTGTTCGTGGATGTGGCGCCGAACCGGCCGGGGATGAGCGTGCTGAAGGTGGACTATCACCACGGAATACGGCAGGGCGTGCAGCACCTGGCGGCACTGGGACACAGGAAGATCGCCTTTATCAGCGGGCCGCCGCGCCTGCACTCGGCGCAATCGCGCCTGACCGCGTTCAGGAAGGCGCTGGGCGAATGCGGGATTCCGGTGGAAGAGAAGCTGATCATCGAAGGGGACCACACGATGGAAGGCGGGTTGGCGGCCGCGGAGAAGCTGATGGCGCTGAAGGATCTGCCGACGGCGATCATGTGCTCGAACGACATGCTGGCGATCGGTGCACTGCACGAGATGTCGCATTCCGGGATGCGGGTTCCGGACGATATTTCGATCATCGGGTTCGACGATGTTCACATGGCGGCGATGATGATTCCGCCGCTGACATCGATTCAGATGTCGCGCGCTGATCTCGCGTTGGCAGCGGTGAGCGCGCTGCGCGGGCATCTGGAGGGCACGCCGAAGCGCGAGCACAAGATCGACACGCATCTGGTGGTGCGGGAGTCGACCGGATTCCCGCGAGGGACGATGGCGCATCTGAAGGAAGCGAAGAAGACGTCGGCAGCGGTCCCGGAGTAGAGGCAGAGTCGGAATCAGCCCACCCGTTGACGGATGCGGCAGCCAACATTTACTCAATCAGTGGTCGGTCGTGGAGCGATCTTCATTCGAGGTCTTCACTCGAGATCCACGTCAATTCCCTTCCCGTTATCGTCGAGGGTCAGGCCGACGGAATGCGAGGCCTGGGTCAGGGTGACGGTCTCACCGTTCGCCGAAATTTTCGCGGATTTCGCCGCGAGTCCGAAGACATCAACGTGCAGCCGCTTCCACCACGCAGGATAAGTGCCCTCGTGGGCGCCGATGTGGAGGTGGAGTGTCCCTGCGGATTCGGAGCAGGTGAAACTCATGCGCAGGAAATCGCCATGACGATAGGCCATGGTTTTACCGTCGTCGAGATAGAGGGCGCCACTGCAGGCGCGACCTTCGCCGGGGTTTCCGGGATAGACGCGGAGTTCGAGCGCGCCGTGCGGAGTTTCGTTGGTGCTCTGCACGAGAGGCTGCATGGGGAGGATCGTACCGCCGCGGACGAAGACGGGGAGGGTGGCGAGTTCGCGATGGGCGGTGAGGGTAAGCGGAGGCGCGGCCGGGCTCAGCGGATCGTGTTCCGAGGGCGGAGGGAGTGGCGGGGGGGCAGGGATTCTGGCACCGGTCCAGAAGTCATACCAGTCACGGGAGGGGAGTTCGACGGGGTAGTCTTCCAGCTGATCGGGCCAGGGTGCGGGCGCGATGAGGAGATCGGGGCCGAGGAGGAATTCGGCAGCGGCGGTGAGCTCGACGTCGAGAGGATGGCGATCGGAGGCCGCATCGGGGAACTCGAGGAAGAGCGGGCGCACGAGCGGAAGGCCGGTGCGTGAAGCTTCTTCGGCGAGGGTGTAGAGGTAAGGCATGAGGCGGTAGCGAGTTTCGATGAAATGGCGGCGGATGGATTCCTGCTCGGGGCCGCCGACCCAGGGCTCCTGGTCGCCGCTTCCCTTCTCGGTGTGGTCGCGATCGATGGGCTGGAAGGCGGCGACCTCGAACCATTTCGTCAGGAGATCGGGGGAAGGCGTGCCGGCGTATCCACCGACGTCGGCGCCGGCGAAGGCGAAGCCGCTGAGGCCGAGATTTTCGAGCATGGGGGTGGTCATGCGGAGATGGTTCCAGCTGCTGCTGTTGTCGCCGGTCCAGGTGGCGGCATAACGCTGGCCGCCGGCGTAGCTGGCGCGGGTAAGGACGAAGGGACGCCGATTGGGCTGGAGGGCCAGCAGACCCTCGAAGGTGGCGCGCGAATTTTCCATGCCGTAGACATTGTGGATCTCAGCGTGGGTGGCGGTGCGGGTGCGGAAGCCGGGCTCATCGATGCGATGAATCACGTCGAGGGGCATGGTGTGGGTAGGGCTGTCAAAGACCGATGGCTCATTCATGTCGTTCCAGAAGCCGGCGATGCCGATGGAGTAGAAATCGCGATAGAGATTGCCCCACCAGAGGCGGGTGCGGGCCTGGGTGAAGTCGGGAAAGACGGAAGGGCCAGGCCAGACGCGGCCGGTATAGACAGAGCCGTCGGGATTCTTCACGAACTCGTCGCCGGCGATCCCGGAGTCATACGGAGCGTAGCCGTGATCAGGGTAGTTGGCGATATGCAGGTCGGTGATAGCGACGGTATGGAAGTCCTCGGCATTGAGTTTCGCGATCATGCCCGGGAAGTCGGGAAAGTAAGTCTTGTTGACGGTGAAGGGCCGGTAATCCTGTTGATAGTCGATGTCGAGGTAGATGGAATCGGCGGGAATGTGGTCGGCGCGCAGGCGTGCAGCGATCTCAAGGACGCGGGACTGCGGGTAGTAGCTGTAACGAGACTGTTGATAGCCGAGGGTCCAGAGGGGAGGCAGGGGCGGCGTGCCGGTGAGCCAGGCATAGCTTTCGACGACCTGCTTCGGGGAAGGCCCGTAGAAGAAGTAGGCATCGAGGGGGCCATTCTCGGCACCGAAAGAGTAAGTATCTCTGGATGACTTGCCGAAGTCGAAGTTCGAACGCCAGGTATTATCGAGTAAGAAGCCGCAGGCGATGCCGGCGCGGTAGGTCAGAACATAGGGGATGGACTTATAGATGGGGTCGGTAGATTCCTGATAGCGGTAGGCGTCGGTATTCCAGAGGGTGAAGGATTCGTCACGGCGATCGAGCGGGCCGGTCTTGTCGCCGAGGCCGAAGTAATGCTCGTCGAGGGGCATCTTTTTGAAGATACGGAAGGCCGGGCCGTTGTAGGTGATGGGGCGAGCGTCCTGCTGGAGGATTTTGCCATCGGTATCGCGGATGGTGAGTTCGAGGGTGTGGCGGTCGATGGCAACGCGCAGGGATTTGGTTGTGAAGCCGATGGTGGAATCGGTTGCGATCGGGGTGACGCTGACCGAACTTTGGCGGGCAGCGGGGAGAACCGCCCAGGAGGCATCCTCGGGGAGCTGATCGGTGCGGCTGACGCGAATACGAAGGACATCGTCGCGGAGGGCGGTGATTTGCTCACGGGCGGAATCGGAGCGGAGGTCGATTCCGTTGGGGAGCGCCGTGAAACTGCTGAGACGATCGAGGACCAGCGGGGACGGATCGGCCGTCTGAGCGGGCGCCGGCAGTGGAGAAGAAAAGAGGACCAGGAGGAAAACGGCGACGGCGGTGGAGAGAGGAAGGCGCATACCGCCTGAATCTTACTGCCGGAGGGTACGGTTGACCAGATGGCCGCGCTGCGGACCGGCGCGATTTCTTCGCCGGTCCCGCAGTTCATTCTTACTGGACGGTGAGTGTGACGTTGGTGGAGGCGCTGACGTTTGCGCCGGCGTCGGTTGCTTTCACGGCGAACACGTAGGTTCCCGCGGTGGTTGCGGGTGTAGGTGGCGGAGGTGGCTGCACTGATGTGCTGCCGCTGCCGCCTCCGCAGCCGATGGATCCGGCAAGTGCGACGAAGAGCAGCAGTGCGGGCATGGAAGCCCAGCGACGGCGCCGCGCGGGGATACCGAACATCATGATGAGGGCGAGGAGCGATCCTGCTCCCCCTAATTTCCAGAGGCGGAGCTGCGTGGGCAGAGCCAGCGATGCGGTGGATGCGGCCGTAGTTTTGATGGTCAGGGCTGTGGTGCTGGTTCCGCCGGAAGCGAGGGCGAGGCTCGCCGGATTGAGGCTGCAGGTGGGCAGACTCTGCGCGCCGGAAGGCGATGAGGTCAGCGTGCAACTGAGGGTCATAGTGCCGGAGTACGTGCTGCCGGCGGTCAGGGTGATCGTGCCGGTGGCGTTCGACCCTGGAGCAATGGCGTTCAGCGTGGTCGCGGCGATGAGCACAGGGACGACGGTCACGCTGGTGGTCGCATCGGCGACGGTGTACATGGGATCGCCGGAGTAGGCAGCGGTGATGATGTTAGCGCCGCTGCCGAGCGCGCCGGCGGGAATGGTGAAGGAGGCTGCGCCGCTCGCGAGAATTTGTCGAGCCGTGTAGGAGCCGCTGGAGAGACCCACGCTGCCGGTGGGTGTGGGACTGCCGCTGGGCCCGGCAACCGTAACCGTTGCGGTTACAGTTTGCTGATCGGTGATCGTCGCAGCGGAGGCGCTTATGGTGAGGGTGGGTGTCGTAGTACCGATGGCCGGAGTGACCGTGACGGCACCAGATCCATTGGCGGGGTTATAGATGAAGGATCCCGCCGCATCCGGCGAGTAGGTGACAGTAAGCGTATCGGCGCCGAGGGCGAGGGATCCGGCTGGGATATTGATGATGGCCGAGCCGCTGCTGACGGGCGTTGCGGCCGAAGTGTAACTCCCGCTGGTGAGGACGACGGAGCCGGCTGGAGTTGGAGCGCCGCTGCCTCCGTTCACCGCGATGGTGACGGTGAGCGCTTGCGCGGTCGTAATGCCGGTGGCGGAGGGTGTGATGGTCAGTGTGGGCGTGATTTTCGCGACCGTGACCGCGCCCGCGCCATTGGCGGAGTTATAGATGGAGGAACTGGGAGTGTCGGGTGTGTAAGTGCCGGTGAGAGCGTCTACGCCCACCGCGAGGGATCCGGCTGGGATATTAACGGTTGCACTGCCAGCGCTGAGCGCCACCGAAGCTGTGTAACTCCCGCTGGTGAGGACGACGGAGCCGGTAGGCGTGGGGTCGCCGCTTCCGCCGGCGACGGCGATGGTGACGGTGAGCGGTTGCGCTGTGGTGATGCTCGAAGCGGAGGGGGTCACGGTCACGGTTGGTATTGTCTTTGGCGGTGTGGTGACGGTGACAGAATTCGAGCCGGTGGCAGAGTTATAGGTTGAGGAACTTGATGCGTCAGGCGTGTAACTTACGGTGAGCGTGTCGCTGCCGGTAGCGAGGGACCCGGCTGGGATGTTTATCGTTGCAGCGCCATTGGCCAGCGTTGCGGCGGGCGAGGTATAAGTTCCGCTGGTGAGCGCGACGGAGCCAGTCGGCGATGGAGTGCCGCTGCCACCCGCGACGGCGATGGTGACGGTGAGGGCCTGAGCTGTGGTGATACTCGAGGCAGATGGGGTCACGGTCACGGTCGCAGTGACTTTGGCGGGAGTGGTCACGGTGACCGGAGCCGACCCGGTGGCGGTGGTGTAGGTCGCGGATCCCGCGGTATCCGGCGTGTAGGTGACGGTCAGCGTGTCACTACCGGTAGCGAGCGAGCCGGCAGGAATACTGATGGCCGCGCCGCCACTGGCGAGAGATGCCGCCGTCGAAGTGTAGCTGCCGCTGGTCAGTACCACGGAACCGGTTGCTGTGGGATCGTTGCTGGTCCCGGCAACCGTGACGGTTACGGTGATGGCCTGGGCGGTAGTGATGCTGGAAGAGGATGGGCTTACTGTAACCGTGGGTGTGACGAGTTCGGCGGTAAGGCCCGTAGTGGCCGACACACTGGATGTATAGCTGGTGTCACCGGGATAGCTGGCTTCAATGTTGTGCGTGCCGGTGCCGGCGGGAGAGATGCCAGTTGCGCTGGCGGCAATCGTCTGGGAAAGCTGCGCTGTGAAGATGGTTGCTGAGGAGTTATAGGAATTGACGATAGCAAAGTCCGTCGTACCGTTGCCGTCGAAATCACGGATGGCGATGGCCAGGGGGTAGTAGGACACAGACAGGCTGCTCACGGCGCCGAAGGTACCGTCACCGTTGCCGATGAGAATGCCGGCGCTGGTGTTGCCGGATTCGAGGACGTCGGGAATGCCGTCGCCGTTGAAGTCGCCGACCGCGATCGCCTGGGGGGTAGCGATGCCGAGGGGGCTGGTTGCCGGTGAAGTGAAAGTGCCGTCACCCTTGCCAAGGAAGACGTAGAACGTAGTGCTGCTCTGATTGGAAACGACAAGGTCGAGCTTGCCGTCCTGATTCAGGTCTGCGAGGGCAGGGGAAGAATAGTAGTAGGAGTTATTCGGAAGAGCGACGGGATCACCGGGAGTAAAGGAACCGTCTCCGTTGCCCAGAAGAATGGTGATAGCGCCGGTGCCTCCGCTGACTGAGGCCAGGTCGAGGATGCCGTCGCCGTTGAAGTCGCCCATGACGAGGCCACGCACCTGACTCCCGGCGACGGGGCTGAGGGGAGAAAGGGTGAAGGTGCCATCGCCGTTGCCGAGCTGAACGGTGACTGTGCCGTTGTTCGCGTTGAGGATGGCCAGGTCGAGATTGCCATCGCCATTGAAATCGCCGGTGACAATGGCATTGGGCAGATTGCCTGTAAGCAGGGTGGAGGCTGCGGCCGTGAAGGTGCCGTCTTCTTTTCCGAGAAGGATCGTTACGGTGTTGCTCAGTGAGTTACAGATGGCCAGGTCGACGTTGCCGTCATGGTTGAAATCGCCGGCGACAATAGCGGCGGGCGAGGTACCAGTTTGCGGACTGGAAGCAGCCGCGGTAAAGGTACCGTCTCCTTTTCCGAGGAGGATGCTGACGGTGGCGCTGGAGGCATTCGCGACGGCGAGGTCGGGGATGCCGTCGTTGTTGAAGTCTGCTGTTGCGATGGCATCGGGCTGAGTTCCAACCGTGGGTGCCTGCGGGTTAGCCCAGGAGATTGCTGTTTTGGCGTTGGCCAGCGATGCCGTCGCAAGGACGGAGTTACTACTCGATGTATCGAGGAAGGAGATGGAACCGCTGGGCGTGACGGCTCCCTGACCGGCAACCGTGGCGGTGAGAGTGTAATTGGCCGCCGTGCCGCTCTGGGTAATGGTTGTCGTGGTCGGTTGCGTAGCGGTGACGGTGAGATTCGACCCAGCGGAAGAACTGGGTGCGTTCGTGGCGGCGCCTGCAAAGACGGCTTTGTAACTGTGAACTCCCATGCCGGGCACGAAGCGCAGTGTCGCGGTTCCGGCGCTGGTAAGTTGAGCGGCGCCGATGAGGTGGGTTGCATCGCAGCCGGTCGCGACGGCGGCGCAGAAGTTAACCTGACCCGTGGTGAGGGCGGTGGTTCCGGCAGCCACAGCTGCGGTGAGAGTGACGACGGTGCCGGCGGCGACCGAAGTGGCGGCCTTGCCGGCGGACGCGATCTGCAGCGTGGTGGCGGTAGCCGTGGGCGCGGACTCGACGGACACAACCGCGGGCGTTGTCGCGGCAAGGGAGCCGGAGGTGCCGGTGATGGTGAAGTTCGCAGAGCCCTGGGCGGCAGTTTTGCTTGCGGTAAGGGTGAGGAGACTCTCACCGGTTCCAGCAGGATTCGGCGAGAAACTTGCGGTGACGCCAGTGGGGAGACTCGTAGTGGCAAGAGTTACGTTGCCGGCAAATCCATTTTGAGGAATGACGGCGATGGTCGAGGTACCGGAACCACCGGGGGTCAGGTTGATTTCGCCTGGGGCATTCAACAGAGTGAAGCCGGGCGCGGTGATGGTGAGGTAGAGGGTCTCCGATTGGGTAAGTGAGCCGGAGGTGCCGGTGAGGGTGATTGGAGTCTGACTTACAGCCGTCGCAGTACCACTGACGGAGAGGGTCAGCGTGCTGCTGCCAGCGGTCGGGTTTGGCGAGAAAGAGGCTGTAACACCGGAGGGTAAGCCGGAGACAGAGAGGTTGACGCTGCCCGTGAATCCATATTGCGGATTGATGGTGACGGTGGCCTGCGCCGAGGCGCCGGGATTCACGGTGAAGTAGGGGATGGAGGTATAGAGAGAGAAGCCGGCTCCGTTGATGGTGAGGGAGTAAGTCAGGCTTGAAGTTTGGGAACCGGAGGTTCCAGTCACGGTGAAGCTGTACTGTCCGGGAGTGGCTGTGCTGCTGGTCGTAATGGTCAGGACGGTGTTGGTGGCGGTGGAGGTGGGCAAGAAGGAGGCGGTCACGCCGCCAGGCAGGCCGGAGGCGGCGAAACTCACGCTGCCGGTGAAGCCATACTGAGGATTGACGTAGACGGTGGTGGTGGCGGAGGTTCCCAGACCAAGGCTGACATAGTTGCTGCCGTAGAGGGAGAAGGTGGGGGCGTAGATTGACAGCGCAAGGGTGGAAGTCGCGGTCTGCGATCCGGAGGTACCGGTAATCGTGAGATTGTACTGGCCAACCGGGGCCGTACTGGCGGCAGTGAGGGTCAGCGTCGTATTTCCCTGCGAAGGGCCAGGAGCAATGGGGTTAGGAGAGAAGGACGCAGTTACGCCGCTGGGCAGGCCCGAGATCGAGAAAGTGACATTACCGGCAAATCCATATTGGGGATAGATGTACGCATAGGTCGTGGCCGAGCTTCCCTGACCCACAGAAGCCGAGCCAAAACTGGAGATCGTAAATGCGGGAACATGAATCCCGAGGGCGAAGGTTGTCGTCGCGGTCTGAGATCCGGAGGTGCCGGTGATCGTGACCGTCGATTGCCCGACCGCGGCGGATGCGGTCGCGGTCAGCGTCAGCAAGCTGGAACCCGTCGTGGGATTCGTCGCAAAGGTTGCGGTGACGCCTGTGGGCAGACCGGAGATGGAGAGATTCACGCTGCCCGAGAATCCATATTGAGCGTAGACGGAGACGTAGCCGGCGCCGGAGGTGCCCTGTCCGATGTCCATGGAGTACGGACCGGAGATGGTGAAGGTGGGGGCAAAGACGCCGAGGGTAATGGTGGTAGTGGCGGTCTGCGAGCCGGAAGTGCCGGTAATGGTGACGGTGTTCGTTCCCAAAGCGGCGGTGCTGCTGGCGGTGAAGGTTACATTGCTGAAGCCGGTTGTCGGATTGGAAGAGAAGGACGCGGTGACCCCGGAGGGCAGGCCGGAGGCGGCAAGGGTCACGCTGCCGGTAAATCCGTATTGGGGGGTGACGGAGACATACGTGGAGGCCGTGCTGCCCTGGCCGACGTACACGATTCCGCCGTTGTAAAGGGTGAACGTGGGCGTGTGGATGGTGAGGGTGACGGTCGCCGTTGTCGTCAGGCTGCCCGAGGTTCCCTTGATGGTGAGGGTCGCCGTACCTGGCGCCGCGGAACTGCTGGCACTCAGGGTGAGCGAGGCATTGCTGGTCGTGGGATTGGGCGTCCAGAGGGCGGTAACACCGGCAGGCAGGCCCGAGACGGAGAAGGTGACATTCCCGCTGAATCGTATTGACCGTAGATATAGAAGTAATAATTTGCTGTTGTTCCCTAGCCTATATCGATGGCTGAGACGCCGGAGATGGTGAAGCTGGGCAGATGGACGTTGAGAGTGAGCGGGGCCGTAGCGGTAATGCTTCCGGAAGTGCCGGTGATCGTGAGGGGATAACTTCCGACAACAGCGGAGGCGGCGATGGTAAGGGTGAGCGTGCTTTGATTGGTGGTGGAGTTCGTGGGATTGGGAGAGAAGGACGCAGTGACACCGGTGGGAAGGCCGGTGACGGAAAGATTCACGGCGCCGCTGAATCCGTATTGCGGAAAGACATAGACGTAGGAAGTACCGGTGGTACCCTGCCCGACATCGAGGATTCCGGAAGAGGAGAGCTGGAAGGTCGGCGCGTGGATCGTGAGGGAAAGGGTAGTGGTCTGAGTAATGTTGCCGGAAGTGCCCGTGATGGTGAGGGTGCTGGTGCCGCCCGTCGCGGTGCTGCTGGCGGTGAGAGTCAGCGTGCTGGGACCGGTGGTGGAGGTGGGCGAGAAAGAAGCTGTGACGCCGCTGGGCAAACCGGAGATGGAGAGATTCACGCTGCCCGTGAATCCATACTCCGGGGTGACGGTGACGGTGGAAGTTGCGGACGCGCCCTGATTGAGGCCGAGGACGCTGGGTGCAGCGGACAGCGCAAAGGTCGGCCCATGAACAGCGACCGTGACTGTGGTGGTGGATACGAGCTTTCCGGACGTGCCGGTAATGGTGAGCGGGGTGGTGGAAGCCGGGGCCGTACTGTCGGCCGTAAGGGTGAGGACGCTGGTTCCAGTAGTAGGGTTGGTTCCCCATGCGGCTGTCACGCCTGTGGGCAGAGTGGACGTGACCGCGAGGGTGACATTGCTGTTGAATCCGCCGGCGTCGCTCACCGAGATGGTGGTAGAGCTGGAGGCGCCCTGGTTGACGTTGACGGTAGCGGGCGAGCCGATGATCCAGAAACCGGGCACCTGAGGACCGGCTAAGTCGTCGATGAGGTTCTGGCCCGCGGGACTTCCCCATCCCGTAACGAGATCGTAGCCGGCGACAGCGTTGAAGAATACGGGCTGATTGTCGGTGCCATTGCTACCGGACGTAATGTCATGCATGTCGCTGGCGTAAGGAGTGCCCTGCGCCAGGATGTAGAGAGAGGGATTGAGGAAGCCGATGCCGCCCAGCGGCGCGTTGCCGGCTTCGACAGCCTGCTGATTGACGAGGGCCATATAGCCCGCCCAGCGAGGTGCCGCAAAGCTGGTTCCGGCCCAACCTCCGCTGCAGGAACCCATGGCGCAGGCGTAGTTATCGAAATCGCCTTCCATGGCGACGTCGGGAACGTTCCGCAAGGTGGAAGAGCCGGCGTTGGAAGTGTTAGCGACACCGTTTTGCCAGCCAGGAATCGCGATGTTGTCGGGGCTGATGCCGCCGCCGCTGCCGTCGGGCGGCGAGTTCCATGCGACTTCGGAACTCCAGGCGCCGCCGGCCGCGGTGGTGGTGAGGTGCGTGCCGCCGACCGCGGTGACGTACGCGTCTTCCTGCGGATAGAAGTAGGGACTGATGGCGATGTCGAATGCGCCGGAGTCGCCGGAGGCGACGAAGAAGCTTTGCCCCTGTGCGGCCATCTCCTTGAAGACAGGATCGGCCGCGGCCGGATCGGCTGGCCTCCATGCCCAGGAGGAGCTGATCTGTTTGGCGATGTTCTCCGAAGCCATGGAGTTGAGCATGTCTACGTCGCTGGTTCCGATGTAGACGCGAACCTGGCTAAGGCCGGGAGCCATGCCGATGGCCTGGACGATGTCGAGGACGACTTCGGCTTCGGCGTTCGGGTTGCCGGAGGTCGGGGCACCGGTGCTGCCGTCGAGCAGGACGTTGTTGATGGGTACGTTGTAGGTCTGACCGGCATTGCTGAAGGTGGTGTTTACGTCGCTGAGGTTATAGCCATCGAATTCGAGCAGGCCGATGGCCTGGCCATTTCCGTTGAGGGTGGTTCCGCCATAGTAGGCAGCGCGCATATCGCTGCCGAGATAGGAGCCGCCGGGGCCGGAGCCGGTGACGTTGGCAGCCATCGCCTGATTGGACTGCGGGGGGATCACCATGGGCTGAGGGAGCGAGTAGTTATCGAGGCCGGAGATGGCGGAGATGGGGACGCTCAGGTTGAGCGATGGCTCGCGGTCGGGCGAGAAGAAGGTGCGGTCCTCCACCGGGTGCTGATAGAGATTCATCCGGACGTTGAGAGCCGCCTCGACCTGGCTGACGGTGCCGCTGACGGGCACGACGAGGCGGTTGGCGGGCGTGCTGGTGATGGTGAGGCCCTGGGCCTGCGCGAAAGCAACGACGGCCTGGTAATCCTGCGCGGTCGGACCGAATTGCTGCGTGAACTGGTCGACGGTGAGGAAGTGATGGAAGTCCGGGCTGGAAGGGTCGTAGAGCCGGGAGAGAAGACTGTCGAGTGCGGCTTGATTGCGAAGCGGCAGGACGATGGAGAAATTGAGGCGCTGGTCGAGTGGCATCCCGCCGATCAGCTCTGCCTTACCTGAGGTGACGATCGGGCGCACCTGGTGATGCAGGGGCTGGAACATTTGCGCATGAGCCTGGGATGCCGCGAGGGCAACCGTGGCGAGGGCGAGAATGCCCGCCAGGACGCTGCGGACTTTGCGAAGAGGGCTAAAGGTCAGGCGAACGTACAAGGCAAAAGAGAGCAGAACCCAGGAGCAGAAAGCCACGGACGATACCCCACCTGAAAAAGGGCCGATGTTATAAGGCCGCAATGAGGCAGGGGGGAAGCGACCCGCATAGTTGGTCGCGAAGTATTGCCTGGTGGCAAGGCTCCGCCAATTCTCGTTGGTTTGAGATTTGCCGGAAGTCTATCATGGTGTGATTTCAAAAGAGGCTAACAAAATCGTAACCATTACAGGGGGCAGTTAGGCATCCGAGTTACAACCTTTCGAGGGCGTCGCGACCTGAGATGAGGCACATCGCGCACGATCCAGGAGCAACTCTGCAGCGGAGTACGAAGAGGAACGGAGTGGGCGGTGGGCGTGGTGCTTCCTAAAGGAACGCCGGGAGGGGGACGACAGTCACTATTGCATTCACGGTGGAACGATTCGCGAGAGGGAAATTTGATTTTCTGCCGACAAATTTTAAGGGCCGACTCGTGGCCGGCCCTTCAGTCATTGAAAATATGGTGCGCCCTGAGAGATTCGAACTCCCGACCTACTGATTCGTAGTCAGTCGCTCTATCCAACTGAGCTAAGGGCGCTCTGGAAGGGGTGCTGCAGACTTTTATGAGGATAGCAGTTTCACGGAACAGGGGCAATCCTGCGCGAGGGCCGCAGGGGTCGGGAAGGAGGATGGATCGCTGCGCGATTTCGACTGGGTGTCAGCACCAGTCCACGCGTCGTGGAAGAGCCTGTGGTTCTTTCGCCTGGACGGGCTCGGCGGGGGCAACGGGCCTGGGCACGGACTCTCCGGACGCGGTGAGTTGCACGGGTTCTTCCCCGGCGGCCTCGAGTTCTTCTTCGGTGAGGATGAAGCGGCGGATGTAGCGGAGCGGCTCTTCCCAGACCGCCATCTGCTCGAGGTGATATTGCCAGACGGTGTTGGAGGTGGAGCGGGAGGAGCGGCGGGTGAAGGATTTTCGTTTAATCGTGACGACTTTGCCGTTGGCGTCGAGGCGCGTGTACTCCTGGGAAGGGAAGCAGGAAGGTGATCTGGGTTCCCTTTTTCCAGAAGTGGCGGGCGAAGTCGTGGGAGAAGAGCAGGGCGTAATAACGGCGGCCGGAGGCGAGGAGGGTGACCGCCTGATCGAAGCCAGGCCATTCGGTTTCGAGGCTGGTTTGAAACCAATGACGAAACTCAAATCCATGGACGCGGGCGCGGAGGACAACGATACGGAGGAGTTCTTTGCGGGTCATGGGATTTTTCGAGAAGGCCGGGGGTAATACCCGAAGGTTCCGCTCCTGGTGGGCCAACGGTAATCCAGGGGGCTGCTGCAACGCAACAGGAAAATGCGACGCAGCGTTATCGAATGTGGTGCGGGTATATCGCCGCAGTCAAGGGGACAGAATGCCTGTTCAGGATAATGAACTGGTTAACCCCCGCGCGCGTTCCGGAGAGTCAGCAGAGGAAAAATTTCGTGAGGCGCTCCGACGCGATCCCCGATGTCCTTCCTGATGCGAATGATCGCCTACAGTCGCGGAGGCGGGCGAGGTCTTTTGTCGGAGACGAAGATCAGCTGGCGGGAACTGCATTTTCGCTGCACCTTCGCGGCGGCAAGCTATGCGTAACGTGACGAACAGGGACAGGAACGAGGCGCACAGTACCTTGGATCGAACGCTGTACTTTAGTAACACGTTTTCTTTTTGCACCGATTTTCCACAGATTATGAGGGCCGCGAAGGGCAGGCTGCGGACGTCGGGGATGGGGAAAGTCGAGGCTCGCAGGCTGCGTCTACAATCCGTGAAGATGGTGTGTTTTTCTCGTGCAAGTTGGCTTTCTGCCGCGGTGTGCATTTCCCTGCTGGGCGGAGCGGTGTGGGCGCAGGCGGAAAAAGTGGACACGAATCCGCTGAATCGCGCGCCCGATGTGGAGGAGGCGTTTCGGCTTTTTTACAACATGGATTATGACGAGGCGCTGCCGCGCTTCGAGAGGATCCAGCAGGAGCACCCGGGCAATCCGATGGCGACGGCCTATTTACTGGATGCAGTACTGTTTCGCGAACTGAACCGGCTGGATCTGCTGGACACGACGTTCTACGCCAACGATGGATTCCTGACCGGCAAGCACACGGTGGTGGAGGATCCGAAGGTGCGCGATCGGGTGAAAGCGCTGGCGGACCAGGCGATCGATGAAGCGAATGCGGAGATGGAGACGAATCCCAACGACGTGAATGCTTTGTTTGCGCGGGGATGGGTGAGGAGCATGCAGGCGGTTTATTCAGCCATGGTCGAGCGCGCTTTCGGCGGTGGGCTGAGGCAGGCGCTGGGGGCACGCAACGATTGCGATCGGGTGCTGCAGCTGGATCCAAACTACGTGGACGCGGAGTTGGTGACGGGCGTGTATCAGTATGTTGTGGGATCGCTGAACGTGGCGTTCAAAGTGCTGATCGGGATCATGGGCATCCATGGTTCGAAAACGACAGGCCTGGCACTGCTGCGCGATGACAGCGAGCGGGGCGTGATCACGCGCGTGGAAGCGAAGACGTCGATGATGCTGTTTCTGCGGCGCGAGGCGAAGTACGAGGCGGCGGTGCAGATCGCCAGAAGCCTGGCGGAGGAATACCCACACGATTACCTGTTTCTGCTGGAGGAAGCCAATCTGCAGAAGGACGGGGGCGACGGGATGGTCGCCGTCGGGACATACGAGCGGCTGATCGAACAGGCGAAGCATCCGGGATACTTTCCGAACGCACATATGGAGCTGGCGTACTTTGGGCTGGGCGACAGCCTGCGTGGACAGAAGCGGTATGCCGAAGCGGTGGAGGCGTATCGCGACGGGGCCTTGCAGACAACGACCAGCCCGGAGCTGAAGCGGCGTTGTCTGCTGGAGGCGGGCAAGACGTACGACCTGATGCACGAGCACGGCAAAGCCGTAGAACAGTATGCGGCGGTGCTCAAT
The DNA here is from genome assembly GCA_963796895.1 of uncultured Acidobacteriaceae bacterium. Lineage (GTDB taxonomy): Bacteria > Acidobacteriota > Terriglobia > Terriglobales > Acidobacteriaceae > Palsa-343. The sequence goes on along the minus strand of CAWCNN010000003.1, from coordinate 1,199,881 downwards.
GCAGGAAGCGACACGGTGCAGGGAGATCTGGCGCGGAAGTACATGAAGTCGGCGTATACGGGGAAGTGAAGAGGCTGGGAAGCGTCTGTCTCAGCGGATTGAGAGCAGTACGCCGATGTACTGACGCACTTTCGTGAGCAGGGCAGGCGCGACTTTCGAATGGAAGTCGGCCCGGCGGCTGGCCCAGTCCAGGCTTTTCAACTGGTCGACGAGAATGGCGCCGTCGATCTGGCCGACAGTGACAGGAAGCGCGAACGGGTACGGCTTGGGTTTGCTGGTGAGAGGACAGACGACGGCGAGTCCGCTGGCACGGTTATAACGCGCGTCTGTGAGCACCAGCGCCGGTCTTCGTTTGGCTTGTTCGCGGCCCATGTGAGGATCGAAGTCGAGGAAGACAATGTCTCCGGCATCGGGAACATAAGCGCTCACCATTCAACCGCTTCCTTTCCCATGGCCGGACCGGTGGAGAATTCCTGATAGCGATTTTCCGGGGTGATCTGAGAGACGAGCTGCGTTAAGGACGGGAGTTTGCCGACACGGTGAAGTTCGACAGAACCTTCTGCGGCGACCGCGATCTCAACCGGATCTCCGGCCTTGAGCTTGGCTTCCTGGGCGATATTTTTGGGAATCCTGACAGCGAGGCTGTTGCCCCACCTGACCATTTGTGCCCGCATGGCGATCGGTCTCCTTGTGCTCGATGATACGACGTATCATTTTTGTAGATACATTGTATCACTCACGAACCGATGCTTTCGGAGTGAAGGGTTCAAGGCGGCGGCTCGATTCGAGCGCGCCGCCTTGCGTGGGTTAGCGGGGAGGAAGTTGGTTCTAGTTCATGTCGTCGATGTAGCGAGCGACGATCACCGACTTGCCGGAAGTGGGGTCTTTGATGAGCAGGCCGACGACGCGGATGTTGGTGGCCGAACTGAGATCGCCAATCGCGTTGAAGCCATCGCGGAACTTTGTCCCGAGGCCGGTATAGACCGTCACCGGCTGGCCGGGAACGAGCAGGCCCGCGAATCCGTTGATGTTCATCTGGAAGGTGCCATTGGACAGAGAGTTGGGGACGAGGGTGCCGTTGAAGCCCCAGTTCCGCAGCACGACGCGCTTCACGCTGAGGGCATTGGCATCGGCTGCACCGGAGAGCGGTCCGCCGATCGAGACATGCTGACCGGGCAGCAGAGTGGAGGAGTTGAAGAGGAATTCCGAGAGCGGGTTATGCATCCAGTAGATGAAGAATTTCTCTGAGCCGCTGAGGTTGACCTGAGCGATCTGGCCGAGGGAGACGCCATCGCCGCTGGCGGGCAGGGTGCCGCGGACATAGAGCTGGAAGTCGGTGGCGGGACCGGAGGAGGGCTGCACGTCGGTGATTTGTCCGGCCGCGTAGAAGCCGGTCTGGGTGAGGATGGCGACCTCGTCGGCGTCGATGGTGGAGTCGGCGCGGTCGAGGGTGCCGGAGACCTGGACGATGCTGGTGGAGGTGAGATTGCTGAGGCTCTTCGCCGTTGTCCCACTCGGTTTGGGCGTTGACGTTGACGGTAAAGTTGCGGCCGTGCGGGCCCTGGATGGTGAAGGACTGGGCGGAGGCGGTGGGGTCGACGACGCCGGCGATGAACTCATCGACGTAGCCGCCGGGATCGCTGGGGCCGACGGCGCGAATGTCCAGAGTCGGATTGACGTCGCCGGTGATCTGGCCGCTGGAGACCTGGATGGATTTATCGAGGCGGAAATCCAGGTGGATGCCAACGGGGCCGGCGGTGGAGACGACCAGGGGGTTGGCCAGGGTCTGGGTGACGGTGTTGGTGGTGAAGGTGGCGGGCATGGTCTGGATGGTGGGCGCGCCGGAGCCGGTTTGCAGGTAGCCGATGGTGGCGCTGGAGAAGACGACCTGGATCTGGGTGTAGGTGCCGGCCGGGACGTTGTTCATGTCGAGGAGGGTTTGCAGGCCGTTGAAGCGGGCGAAGTCCACGGTGGGAGAGCCGCTGAGGAGGGGAACGGAGTTGTTGTTGGCGTCGATGGCGTTGATGGATTGAATGGTGGCGTTAAACGAGACGACACTGGCCAGCGGGGCGTCGGTACCGATAACAAAGGCAGAACCGGAAGTGGTTCCAGGGTTCGTGACGGAATTGCCGGAGGTCATGCCGCAGCCCATCAGCAGGAAGGCGGCGAGGAGAAGGGGAGCGGCACTGAGGCAAAGGGTGGCAAGGGCGGAGCGGATGCGGGCGTGGGTCGACATCGGGTAAGTCGCTTTCCGCGGATCCGGGAAGCCGGGTCGGGCATGGCGAGCCGCTGGCGGAAGATCAGGGCCTGGACGCAGGGGAGCGCGCGCGGGAAGCGCGAGAACTCGGATGCGGCCAGGCTGTGATCCTCGGAAAGCGGCGGTCGCGATGCGGGATGAAGCGTGCCCGTGAACCGCTGGTGGGTCTGGATTGTGATCGGCGAACTGAGCCGTTGTGGGGGTGAACCCCTGGGGTTGCGTGAAGTTTCGGACATTCGCGAAACGTTGGTAACTATCGGGAGATAGCAACGTCCGCGCCCTTTACAAATGCGGACCAGTGGCCGATGAATTCTGCAAACTGTAATGCCCTGTTGACGGGGCATCGAGGCGATCGATGAGAAGGTGGATCTGAGCGGGCAGAAAGCAAACCCGGAGGGCCAGGGAAGGTTGCTGCGATGATGGGCGGCGGAAAATCCGGGAGGGTCCAGGGATCAGGCTGGTTGTTTGGGCTGACGCACTGGAACTGGAAGGTAGCACTGATGACCGCAGTGCTGCGCGGCCTGGCCTGTGTCTTTGCGCTGCGGCACATGGAGCAGCATGCGCGGAACCACTTCGGCCTGGTGGAAGCAGCGTTTGTGGTGGTGACCTGCGGGTTCTTCTCGGCCTTGCAGCAGCAGTCGCTGGAGATCCGCTCGCAGTGGCTCGCGTGGCTTTGTTGCGTGGTCGTGGTTCCGTTTACGTCACTCGGTATCGACGCCGGGCTGCACTTCTGGCTCGATGGGCGGGATACGCGCCAGCTGGGTGTGGCAGGGCTGATCTTCACGCTGGTGTCGGCGACTTTTCACTGGCACATGATCCGCAACGGCGTGCTGCTGGTGGGCGAGGAGTCGCACACGCTTCGCGACGGACCTGAAGCGGATCCCGAGGCTGACGGTGAGCTACTTCACGGAACCGGCGACAGCGTTGTGGCGCTGGACGAGCGGTCTGGTGCGGCGTGAGGCGGTGGTTGCGGTGGGCGCAGGGGATTAGGCGTCCAGCTTTTTCGTCACGAGTTCGTTGAGGAGTGCTGGGTTGGCCTGGCCTTTGGAAGCCTTCATGACCTGGCCGACGAAAAACGCCGCGACCGTCTTCTTGCCCTTGGATACTGCTCGACCTGAGCGGGGTTCGCGGCGATGACGTCGTCGATCATTTTTTCGAGGACGGAGGAATCGCTGATCTGCTGCGGCTTCTCGCGTTCGTAGACGGCGGGGAAGTCCTCTTTGCGCTCGAAGCAGAGGTCGAAGAGCTGCTTGAGCTGCTTCGAGGAAAGCTCGTTGTCTTCGCTCAGGTCGGCAGCCTGGGCAATGCCCTTCATGGAGATGGGCGACTGCTCGAGCTCGAGGCCAGCGGCCTTGAGGCGCATGGTGAGTTCGCTCTGGACAAGATTGGCGACGCGGCGCGGATTCTTTGCCGCACGCGCGGCGGCCTCGAACTGATCGGCGAAGGCGCGGGTGGCGGTGAGCGTGTGCGCGTCCTGCTCAGAGATGCCGTACTCGGCGATCATGCGGGCGCGGCGTGCCTCGGGCAGCTCGGGCATGTGCGAGGCAATCTCGGACTTCCAGGCGTCCGTGACGATGAGGGGCGGAAGGTCGGGCTCGGGGAAGTAGCGGTAGTCGTGGGCCTGTTCCTTGGAGCGCATGGAGTAGGTGCGGCCTTCGCCGGCGTTCCAGAGGCGCGTCTCCTGGATGACGCGTCCGCCGGATTCGACTAACTCGATCTGGCGCTCGATCTCGTATTCGAGGGCAGCGCGGATGAAGCGGAAGGAGTTGACGTTCTTGACTTCGGCCTTGGTGCCAAATTTTTCCTGGCCGCGGGGCACGGATGCTGACGTTGGCGTCGCAGCGGAGCGAGCCCTCTTCCATATTGCAGTCGCTGACGCCGGTGTAGACGATGATTTCCTTCAACCGTGTGAGGTATTCGAAGGCCTCGTCGGGCGTGCGCATGTCGGGCTCGCTGACGATTTCGATGAGCGGCGTGCCGCAGCGGTTGAGGTCGACGTAAGTGCGGGTGGCAGAGTCGGGAAAGCCATCGTGGAGGCTCTTGCCGGCGTCCTCTTCCATATGGAGGCGGGTGATGCCGATGCGTTTTGTGCCTGCCGGGGTGGGGACGTCGATGTGGCCGTGCTCGGCGAGGGGCTTGTCGAACTGGGAGATCTGATAGCCCTTGGGCAGGTCGGGGTAGAAGTAGTTTTTGCGGGCGAAGATGGTGCGTTCGCGGACCTGGCAGTGGAGAGCGAGCGAGGCGAGGGTGGCGAACTCAACGGCGCGGCGGTTGAGGACGGGCAGCGCACCGGGGAGGCCGAGGCAGACGGGGCAGACGTTGGTGTTGGGCGGCGCGCCGAATTCGTTGGCGCAGCCGCAGAAGGCCTTGGTCTCGGTGAGGAGCTGGACGTGGACCTCGAGGCCGATGACGGCTTCGTATTTGGCGCGGATTTCGGGCGAGAGCGTGACGGCGGTGGCCATGGGAAAGTCCAGTTTAGAACAGCGGCGGGGAGGGGGACGTGGGGCGGGGGGAGCGAGAGGTGGTGGAGCGAAAGATTGGGCCGGTGTGGTTTCGGGGATTTGGGGTGGGAGAAATGGCTTCGCGGTAGTTGAGTGGGACGGAGATGCGGGTGAATGTCGATTTACGGAAGACGAAAGGCCCGCGGCTGAAGCCGCTTCTTCTGGGGCTCTTATTCCATGGCCTGAAGGCCATGGCTTCTACCGTCGCCTCGCTTTGCGAGGCCTTATGTGGCTAGTCTGGGGATTCTAGCTTCTTGATTTCGACAGGCAAGCGAATCTGAGTGTCGTTCTGGGAGGGTAGACCTACCTCTTCTAGGAGTTCTTGTTTGTCCTCGTGTTCAAGCCACAGAAGAAAGCCGCGATCCACGATGTTCAGCTTTCTATTTGTCTGGTCATAATCCAAGATTATCGGCGTTATGCCCTTTGAGACTTGAAGAGAGGCGGTTGAGAGAAGAGCCTGCGTTAGATTTCCCAGGTTTAGCTTCTCGCCGAGTGGGTGATTCTCTTCCAAAAGCCGCCGGATCACCGAATATCTGAGCCCTTGCTCGAGGGCCTGTGATTCTGAGCGGAGGATCGGGTAGAGAATCCATTTGTACATCTCTAAGCGAGTTTGCTGAAAGCCCTCTGCGAATTGGGTGACAAATGAGAGATACCTAGCATTTTGCTGGTTGACGACGGCAGTGATGATGGATCTAACATCCACGTTCTGGCCGATCTGCCTTGGAGTGTCAGAGGTCTTTGTGACGCCACTCTGAATGCAGATCTGCCTGCACGCCTCTTGTACGATGTAGACGCTCTCGTTAGCTCCTGAAATCAAACTCCTCTTTGTATCATCGGTGAATTGGACGTTCAGCAACTCTGCGCCCAGGTCGATGACTTTTGATAGCTCTTCGTTCGTCCATTTGTCAGCATTAATGGCCACAATCCGACCAGTAAGGTCTCCGTTATAAACGACGAGACGATTTTCCTCCAGCCAGACTCCGACAATTAAGAAGCAAAGGGCTGATTTTTCATGGAATGCCTTCAAGGCGATTGCGAAATCGCGCTGACACTCTTGAGTGAGGTAATGAAAATCTTCGAGCACGATGTATTTCGAGAATCCGATCTCCTGCAACGCGCCGATTATGTCGTTTGCGTCTTCTGGATCTAATTCCAGCTCTTTTTTCTCGACCTCGCTACTCTCTTCAGTTCCGCCCTCTCCGCCGATCTTTGCGGAGAGTAGGGGTGTCTTCACGCCGAGCGAAGCATTGATCTTGTTCTTACCGGTGATCGACTTCTTGTTCGAGAGCTCAATCTCATATCCAGCCCGCTTCAGGATATTGCTGTGAAGTTCCGCTATGGTCCACTTATTTGAACATTGGACCGTTATGTAATCTTCCTCTTTTAGGCAGTGTTTTCGCAAGCAGGTCTTACCTTGTTTGGAGCTTCCATAGATAACAACATGCTTGTCGCGAGTCAGATTTGCCACCAGTTCGTCGTCTGCGCTGTGGCGAGCAACGTAGTTAAGCGGCAAATCTCGAGATATCCCAAAAACGTGATCTATGGTGTACATCTGCCTAGTCATTTATTTAGCCCCTCCGAGTTTTGGCCCGCCGGGTCTCATTCTAATGCGAAAGGAGCCCGGTGACCCGGACTCCCTTTAAGCCCCCCCTTTGAAGCGGAGGCGAGGTCGCACTCACCGCTCCGGTTAGCTGCAGCCGGACGTGCTGCCGCAGGACATGCAGCGGTAGCAGCTTCCGTTTCTGACCATGATGGCTCCGCAGGTGTGGCAGCTGGGGGCGTCGCCCATGTCGTACATGCTGCGCATGGCGTCGGCTGCGTGGTAGAGGCCTCGATCTTCCATGGAGCCGGGGTTGCGAGTTGTGAGGGGTGAGTTGTGAGCACCGGGTTCGGGGGCGATGCCGCCTTGCGGTGCGCTCGCTGCTCCCATGCCGCGCGTTGGGTTGTGCTGTTCGGGGGAGAGCATGCCGCCTTCAGAGGAAGACAACCGCAGGTCCTTCGACTCCGACGAGCTGCGCTCGCCTTCGCTCAGGATGACAGGGTTTTGTGGGGGCGCCAAGCTTGCAAACAACGACAGCTGCTGGCCGGAGAGGAAGCGCAGCTGGAGCCAGCGGAAGATGTAATCCATGATGGATTTTGCGTAGCCGATGTGCTCGTTGCCGGTCCAGCCGGAGGGCTCGAAGCGGGAGTGCGCGAACTTCTCGCACAGCACCTTGAGGGGGACGCCGTGCTGCAGGGCGAGCGATGCGGCCGTCGCGAACGAGTCCATGAGGCCGGAGACGGTGGAGCCTTCCTTCGCCATGCGAATGAAGATCTCGCCGGGCTGACCGTTGGGGTAGAGGCCGACGGTGATATAGCCTTCGTGACCCGCGATGTTGAATTTGTGGGTGAGCGAGGCGCGTTCGTCGGGCAGGCGATGGCGGACCGCGCGGGGGGGAGCCTCGGAGTGTTCGAGGTCGCTGCGCTCGGCTTCGCTGGCTTCGGTGCGGGCGAGCGAGGCGACGAAAGCGGTACTGGCGCCCACGATGGCCTTCGAAGCGATCTCCACCTTCTCGGCCACTTTGGCTTCGAGGGTTTTGAGATCGGACTCGGCGGGCTTGTGGCCCGAGGCCATGGCGGCGAGCACGCGATCGGCGGCGGCGGAATTTTCGGGGGAGGGGCCGGCTCCGGCGCCTTTGACGTCTTTCGCTTTGGCGCCGTCGGAGACGTTGAGGGGTTGGGCACCTTTGGAGCCGTCGCGATAGACGGCGACGGCCTTGAGGCCGAGGCGCCAGCTTTCGAGATAGGCTTCCGCGATGTCGTCGAGGGTGCAGTCGTGCGGCAGATTGACCGTCTTGGAAATAGCTCCCGAGAGGAACGGCTGGGTTGCGGCCATCATGCGAACGTGGCCCATGTAGTGGATGGATCGTGTGCCCTTCGACGGCTTGAAGGAGCAGTCGAAGACGGCGAGGTGTTCGGGTTTGAGGCCAGGCGCGCCTTCGATGGTGCCGGTGGCGTCGATGTAGCTGACGATGGCGTCGACCTGGGCGTTGTTGTAGCCGAGCTTGAAGAGCGCGGTGGGGACGGTGTTGTTGACGATTTTGATCATGCCGCCGCCGACGAGCTTCTTGTACTTGACGAGGGCGAGGTCGGGCTCGATGCCGGTGGTATCGCAATCCATCATGAAACCGATGGTGCCGGTTGGAGCGAGGACGGTGACCTGGGAGTTGCGATAGCCGTACTTTTCGCCGTGCCGGAGTGCCTCATCCCAGCAGGCCTTTGAAGCGTTTATGAGGTCGTCGAATTGCGGGACGGCAAAGGTTTTGTCGCCAGCAGTTTTTGACTTGCCGATGTTGTTGACCTCGGCGCGATGCATGCGGATGACGTCGAGGAAGGGCTCGCGGTTGACGTAGAAGCCGGGGCAGGCGCCGCCTTCGCGATCGACGGAAGCGGTGAGCGGCGTGGCGGAGGCCAGCGCCGGGCAGGCTTCGGCAACGCGAGCGGACTGCAGATAGGCCTCGCCGCACATGATGGCGGTGAGGGTGGCGGCGAAGTCGCGTCCGGCGTCGGAGTCATACGGCAGACCGAAGGCCATGAGCAGCGCGCCGAGGTTGGCATAGCCGAGGCCGAGGGGCCGGTAGTCATGCGAATTGCGGGCGATGGCTTCGGTGGGATAGCCGGAGTTATCGACGAGGATTTCCATCGCGGTGATCATGATGTCGATCGCGGCGCGGTAGGCGGGGATGTCGAAGGTGCCGGCGGGACTTACAAACTTGAGTAAGTTGAAGCTGGCCAGGTTGCAGGCGGAGTTATCGAGGAACATGTACTCCGAGCAGGGATTGGACGCGTTGATGCGGGCGGTGTTCTTGGAGGTGTGCCAGCGATTGATGGTGGAGTCGTACTGCATGCCGGGATCGCCGCACTGCCAGGTGGCTTCGGCAATCTTCTTCATGATGTCGGCGGCCTTATAGGTCTTGACGGGCGTGCCGTCTTTCACGGTACGGGTGGTGAAGTCGGCATCCTTCTCGACGGCGCGCATGAACTCGTCGGTGACGCGGACGGAGTTGTTGGCGTTCTGGAAGAAGATGGAGCTGTAGGCTTCGGAGTCGGGGCCGGAGGAGCCGTCGTAGCCTTCGCGCATGAGGGCCCAGGCCTTGGCTTCCTCTTTGGACTTGCACTCGATGAAGTCGACGATGTCGGGATGGTCGACGTTGAGGATGACCATCTTGGCGGCGCGGCGGGTCTTGCCGCCGGACTTGATGACGCCGGCGAAGGCGTCGAATCCGCGCATGAAGCTGAGCGGGCCGCTGGCGGTGCCGCCGCCGGAGAGGGTCTCGTTGGAACCGCGGATGCTGGAGAGGTTGGTGCCGGTGCCGGAGCCCCACTTGAAGAGCATGCCCTCGGTCTTGGCGAGGGTCAGGATGGAGTCGAGGGAATCTTCGACGGCATTGATGAAGCAGGCGGAGCACTGCGGCTTGCTGTAGCCGGTGACGGAAAACTCGACGGCGCAGGAGTGCTGGTTCCAGTGCCAGTTCTGGGCGTCGGAATTGGGCTCGAGGCGATCGCAGCCGACGTTGAACCAGACGGGCGAATTGAAAGCGGCCTTCTGGGTCACGAGCAGGTGGGCGAGCTCATCGTGGAAGACGGCAGCGTCTTCGGGGGTGGCGAAGTATCCGCCGGCGAGGCCCCAGTCGCGGATGGTTTCAGCCACGCGGCCGATGAGCTGGCGGACGCCGGTTTCGCGCTCCGGGGTACCGAGCTGGCCGTGGAGATATTTGCTGGCGACGATGTTGGTCGCAGTCATGGACCAGTCGACGGGAACCTCGACGTCCTTCTGCTCGAAGATGGTCTTGCCGCCGGCGTCGGTGATGGCGGCAGTGCGGCGCTCCCACTGGACCTCGTCGTACGGGGAGACGGTGGGACGCGAGAAGGTGCGCGGGAAGCGCAGAGCTGCGTGGCTCGGGGTGGAGGTGGTGGGATGGCCGGCGTCCTTTACGGACGTCGTGGTGTTGGCCAGGGAAGCGGATTTCCTGGTGGAGTCGGCCATGGGGTGAATCCTCTCTGATGTGATGTTGCGCGGGAAGCGCGGGTTCAGCCTGCGTACTTTTGGGACCTGGACTCGGTTGATCAGGGCCCGTGCCGGCGCGGGTGAGGCGCCGGGAAAAACTGGCAAGCACCGCGAGGGGAACAGGGCGAAAAGGCCCCCGGTCCGGATCACGGCAGGACGGAAAACTTGCGAACCAATGGCGGATCAGAAAACCGCAGGAACTCAGGCGAGTGTGCTTCCAGGTTTGGGGGAGGCGACGACCGCTTCTTTCGAGAACCTCTATGGGTTAATTAGAGCCGCAGAAGGGAAAGTACCTCTGTTAATGGTGTGTGTCAAGCGCAAACCACTACCTGTAGTATTTTACGCGCAGTTGGGGGAATCAAGATCCATAATTCCCAGAATTCACTTGTGCAGAAATGCGGGAAGGCGCATGGGGCGCGGGGATGAACGCCAGATGAAACGCGGCCGGAAAGGAGGCGGAGCCGTACGTCCTGGCGGATCTCAAGTGCATGCACGTGCCATGAATCGAGGCTACGCGCGGGGGGTGGGAGGGACAAGGTGCGGGAATGGTGCAATTTCGGTGGAAGGGTGTGGGAGGGGTGGAAAACGGGGAAATTCTGCGGCCCAGGTGGCGTGATCTGGCGCTTATGGGCCTCTAGCGCGGAGGTGTCGAATTAAGTGGTTTTCCCGGGGAAGCGCGGCGCATGGGGAAGTCGGCTTCGAAGCCGATTTGTCCGCCCACCTTTGGGCTGGCAATGTGGCCGCCGCCGAGAAGCGCGAAGGTGATGGCGAGGCGGCTGGTGAGCTGGTACCAGCCTCCGGCGAGACCCTGGAGCTGGTCTTTGCCCAGGCTCTTGTTGTCCGCAACCGCACCATAGGCCTCCGCCCCCAGGGTCATGCGCGGGCCGAAGTCGTGCAGCAGGGAGAGGCCTCCGGTATACACATGACCACGGGTATTGTGCGTGCCCAGAACGCCGGTGCTGGTGTTGCCGGCGAACAGGAATCCAAAGTTGGCATTGACCCGGGTCTTGTCCGTGAAGGGTTCCTCGGCGATGGAGTTGAGCCAGTAGTCGGTGAGGCCGGAACCGAGCTCCTGTTTCGCGTCGCCGGTGGGAAACTCAATGTACAGGCTCGCAGAGAGGGCGGGAACGCTCAGGGGGCGGGCGGCCTTATGGAAGTTCCACTTCACGCCCATGTCGGTATCGCCGGGCCCGTTGGAGGTCTGCGCATCGGGTGCGCGGTAAATGGAGAGATAGGGGGCGTCGACGTCGAGTTCGAGGCCGTACGGTAAGCCATAGTTGGCCTTGCAATTGAAGGTGTTCTGGCGGAGATCGGGGTACTGAGCGGACTGGAGGCCGTCGAGTTCGTTGAAGAACTCGAAATGCAGGGTTCCCCGATCGGTCACATCCGCATTGTCGGTATAGAACGGCATTTGCGCCATGGCCGTTCCCGTGCTCCAGAGGGCACAGCAGAGCAGCATCGTGAGCTGAAATACCGGGCGCATCGAGGACACCTTCACTTTAATTGGAACGATGGCATCGGGCCGATGAAGGGAGTGTCAAACGGGTGTCTGATCGGCTTCGCGATTGGGCGATGCCCTGAGCGATCCGGGGATGAACCCGGGGGAGCCGAGAAAATCACCGCCGACAGCGCAGCGTTGCGACCCTGGTTCCGATACCCATTGGTAATTAGGGAAAACGGCTCTGGCAGGGTATGCTGAAGGTTGGGGAGTGCTCAGCACGCTCCTTCTGGATTTTGTGGCCCTGACCTCGATCGCTGCTTTCGGCAGAAACCCATGCCTGCGACAACAGCGAGAGCTTGTCGCCTCGAGCCCTGGCTTTAGCCGTTCACGTTCCACAACCGGGAAATGAGGCGACGCGATGCGATCGGATCTGGTGTACTCCGCAGGATTGAAGATTGAGAACCGTTTTTTACTGGCAACGGTCGTGATGCGAGCGGTGCGGAAGCTGCATATCGACTCTACACGGACGGAAGACACGACGAACCAGGTATTCGCACAGGTAGCGGAAGGAAAGTTTGTACGTGTGGAGATGCCGGTGATCAAGCCGGCGCCGACGATTGAGGCGCTGCTGATCGCGCCCGCGGCGTAAGGACGGTCAACTCGGAATTCGGGCCTGATGGCCTGCTTTTGCATCCATGTCCCCGGCTTAAAGGCCGGGGATTTTTGCATCACCCTGGTTCGCGAGGCCTACGGTACGCCGCGCTTTGCGCAATCCGGGAAGATGTGGGGTTCTTCAGGCCCTGACGAGGCTAGTGACCCACCGGCCCGGTTCCCACTTCGATTACGAAATACGACGCGACCGTCTCGCCCGCATTGCGAACCCAGTGCATCGTTCCGGCCACCGCGATCCCTACATCCCCGGGCCCGAGCATATGGGACTCGCCGTCGAGCATCAGTTCGACCTTACCTTCGCGGACCAGCCAGATCTCCGAATGCTTGTGCTTCTCCAGCGGCTCGTGCTGTGACCCGACGGCCAGATACGAGACGTGCGCCTCGCACCCGATGTCGGTAGGCAGCATCCCATGAAAAAAGCTGTGTCCCTTGTGGCCGGTGAAGTCGGCAGGCGGCGTAAACCCCGGATACACGCCTGTCCTGACCGGCTCACTCGATGCGGAACCCGACGCGGTTGCGCCTGGTTCGGCAAGTGCGGGCAATCCAGCGGCCAGTGAGGGAAGGAGTGTGGCAAAGGTGCGGCGGTTCATCAGCGGCTCCTCAATTCTTTGGTGGTCGGACCACAGAAGTATAGCCGCCGGTCATGCTCTGCCGGCAAAACGCGCCTGCAACTGGCCCGGCAGCTTCGAGCCGCTCAGCTGCAGCACCCCAATGGACACCGCCATCCACACTACGGTTGCCGCCGCCAGCAATGCTACTTCCCAAAGCCGGCTGGTTGTATGGACGAAATGCCGCATCCCCAACAGTGCCGCCAGCGCAACCGCCCCGGCGAGCGCCGCGCGCGCAATCTCCGCATAGTTCAGCCCGTTCAGCCGGACCATCCCACGACGGTGGAGCAACACCGCCAGCACACCGGTTTGCAGCAGGATCCCCACGTCCGAAGCCATGGCCAGACCCCTGGGTCCAATCGCGTGATACAGCGCCCAGTACACGGGAATCGAGATTGCGGTCACAATGGTCCCCGCTACCATCGGCGTGATCGTATTGCCTGCCGCATAGAAGGCGCGGGCATAGAGCGCCTGGGCCGACCACAAGCAGAGCGATATGGAAAAGATTCCGAAGTAGACCGCCATGGTCCCGGAGTCGGAGCGATGGAATGCGCCGCCGCGCACCAGCACGTCGACCAGCGGCAGCGCCATTGCGATCATGAAGGCCGAGAGCAGGACGGAAAAGGCCAGTATCTGCGAAACGGAGGTATTCACTGATCGCGCAAAAGGCTCGCGATCCGGCTTGCCGAACAGACTCGCCAGAAACGGCAGCGATGCCGCGCCGGCCGCCTGTCCGAGCGCTACCGGCGCCGTGAAGATTTGCTTCGCGTTCGCCAGCAGGGTGATGGCTCCGCTGGTGTGCGATGCAAAATAATTGATGATCCAGTTGTCCGCTGTCACCAGCGAGACGCCCAGCATGAGCGGAATGGACATGCGCACCCACTCATGGAGGCCGGGGTTGGACCAGTCGAGTATGGGCCGGAAGCGCATGCCTGCACGCCGCGCCCAGATCGCATTCAGCAGAAAGGGTCCGCAGAACGCCCCCGCGACCGTGCCGATCGCCAGGGATGACACGCCGAGCATGTGCGCCAGAAACACGCCGCCCAGAATCGTTCCCAGGTTGTAGATGAGTGGCGTTACCGCCTGCACGCCGAACTGCTTGCGCGCCAGCAACACTGCGGAGAAAACTCCGCCCGCCAGAAAACACAGCTGCGCAGGGAGCAGAATGCGCGTGAGATGCACGCAGAGTGCAGCCTTGGCGGCATCCGCTGTGAATCCGCTCAGCAGGAGATGCACATACGCGGGGGCCAGAAACTCCGCGACCACGATGGCGCCACCCAGCACCAGCGCCATGGTCGTGAGGATCACCGACATCGCGTGCTCGCCTTCGTCTTCGCGCCCCGCCTCGCGATACCGGCTGAGCATGGTGACGAAAACAATCGACGCGGCGCCGCCCACGAGAAAATACGAGATCATGTCCGGCAGCTGGAACGCGGCATAGAACGCATCTGCCGCCGCGGTGCGCCCGAAGAGCCAGGCGATGTACTTCACCCGCACCAGGCCAATCAACCGCGACAGCGTCGTCGAGGCCATCAGGAGCACCGTCGCTGAGAATGGCGAATGGCGGTGCGTTGGTTTCAGGATCGCGAAAGCGCGACGCCATCGCGGAGTAATTGAAGACCCCATCGGGCTCGATTCTACAGTTCGCCTTGCCGGGGATGAGGAGAGTCCGCAATCCCCGCTCCCCGCTACCAGCTACAGTGGTTTTATGGAAAACTTCCGGCTGAAGGTCTTCCGCACCGTTGCTGAAGAATCCAGCTTCCGCCGCGCGGCCGACCGCCTTCACCTCAGCCAGCCCGCTGTCAGCCAGCAGATCCACGCGCTCGAAGAAGAACTGAATGCCACCCTGTTTGACCGCGGCAAAGGGCGCATCCGCCTCACCGACCCCGGCGTTGTGCTGCTTCGCTATGCCCGCAAAGGCGCGCGCCTGGCCGAGGAAGCCCGTGCAGCGCTGGATGGCCTGCGCGGAGAAACCACCGGCCACCTACGCATCGGAGCATCGATGACGGTGACCCAGTACATCCTGCCGCGCATGCTGGGCGCCTTCCTCGAGCAGCATCCGCGCATTGAGGCCGCCGTCACCAGCGGCAACACCGAGCAGATCGTGGCCGCTCTCGCGCATCGCCAGATCGACCTCGGCCTCATCGAAGGCCCCGTCTCCTCGCGTGACGTTTTTCGCCAGCGTTTTTTCGAGGACCGGCTCGTGCTGATCGTGGGCCGCGGCTACCCCTGGCCGGAGAGTTTGGGGGCGGGCAAATCTGGGTCGACGAAATCGCCGTCCCTTAAGGCGAGCATTCCCCTTGAGGCCCTCACCCGAGTCCCACTGCTGATGCGCGAGCGCGGATCCGGCTCACGGCGTGTGGTCGAGCTGGCGCTCCGCCGCGCCGGGCTTCGCCTCAGCGATCTGCGCATCGCCATGAACCTCGACTCCATCGTCGCGATCATTTCCGCCGTCGAAGCCGGTCTCGGCTCCGGCTTCGTGTCCGAATGGGCGATCCAGAAAGAGCTGAAGCTCGGCACCGTTCGCGTGATTCCCGTCGAAGGCCTCGACATCCGCCGCAGCATGCACCTCATCCGCCCCTTCGGCCCGATGCCGGAAGGCCCGGCAGGCGCTTTCGAGCGCTTCATCCTTACTGAATAGATCCGTCACTACTCTCGTGCGTCCGGGGTGCGGGCGCGTCTGCCTGGACGGCCGAGTCGATAAATTTTTCTTATCACCCTTCCACAATTCCGTCTTTCCTGTCACTGACTCCCCCGTCATGATTGCACCTATGAAGAAGAACCTGTTCTTTTTGGGGATTATCCTCGCGGCCGCCGGAATTCTATCCCCGCCCTTCGCTCTTGCTGCCGGCCTGGTCTACGGCCTCACCGTGGCTCACGGATTCCATCTTGACGCGCGCCGCCTCTCCAAGTTCCTCCTGCAGGCTTCGGTCGTCTGTCTCGGCTTCGGCATGAACCTCGGCGAAGTCATGCGCGTGGGCCGCTCCGGCTTCCTCTATACCGCCATCGGCATCACCTTCGCGCTGCTGCTGGGCGCCCTGCTCGCGTGGATGCTCCGCGTCGGCAGGACGCAGGGTTTCCTCATCTCCGCTGGAACCGCCATCTGCGGCGGCAGCGCCATTGCCGCGCTGGCGCCCGTCACCGAAGCGAGCGAAGAGGCCCTGGCCGTTTCCATGGGCACCGTCTTCGTGCTCAATTCGGTCGCGCTGTTCATCTTCCCGGCGATCGGACGTGCCCTTCATCTCACGCAAACGCAGTTTGGCCTGTGGGCCGCGCTCGCCATCCACGACACCAGCTCGGTGGTTGGCGCGGCTGCGCGCTACGGAGCCGCTGCTCTGGTCATCGCCACCACGGTCAAGCTGGCCCGCGCTCTCTGGATCGTCCCCGTCTCCCTCGGAACGGCTCTGGTGCGTCGGAGCCGCGCGAAGATCCATATCCCATGGTTCATCCTGTTCTTCATCCTTGCGGCCGTCGCCAATACTCTGCTCCAGTGGAGCAACCCTGAGGCCACGCAACTGGTGCGGCTCGGGCGGCTCGGCCTGGCCGTCACCCTATTCCTGATCGGCACCGGACTGACTCGCGAAACTATCCGCAAGGTGGGCGTGCGCCCCTTTGTTCAGGGCGTGGTTCTCTGGGTGATTGTCGGCACCGGCTCGCTCTTCCTCATCCTGCGCGGCTGGATTCACCTGTAAAATCGGCAGCGATGGCCAATCCCCTCGTCGCCTTCTACCGCGACGGCGCGCCCGACGACGAGGGGCGCACTCTCGCAGAAATCCTCGCCTGGGACGACGACCGCCTCGAGGCGGTCCACAACTTCATCCAGTGGCTCTTCCCTCTGCCCGAGCCCTCCGGCGCCAATCCCACAGCGCCGATCCTGGGCACGTCCAGCATCCTCACCTTTCGCTCCTCGATCGCCATGCAGCAGCGCCTGCGCCAATCCTTTGAGCGCATGCTCCGCTTCTATGGATTCGCTCTCACCCAGGGTGCCGCGGGCATCGCCGTCGAGCGCGCCCCCGATTTTGAGACACGTGCGGAGACCTGGCTGTGGCCGATGAATCACAACCACCTCCGCCTCACCCGCATTCTGCGCTCCACTCTGATGCTTGGCCTCGAGGGCGAATCCGAGGCGCTCTTCCGGGCTCTGAATGATGTCTATCGGGAATACCCTGACCGCATCCCCGCGCGTACGCACGCCTTTTGGTCCAGCGCCGCCGGCTCGTGATCGGGTCTCACCGTTCGCGCTCCCTCGGAACAAATGCCGTACACTACCCCTTCTCTCCCGACTCTTCATGGAGAACCGCCCATGTCTGCTCGCCGCTCTCTCCTCGCCCTCGCTTTTGCCGCTGCGCCGCTGATGCTTCATGC
Source organism: uncultured Acidobacteriaceae bacterium (assembly GCA_963796895.1). GTDB lineage: Bacteria > Acidobacteriota > Terriglobia > Terriglobales > Acidobacteriaceae > Palsa-343. The sequence goes on along the minus strand of CAWCNN010000003.1, from coordinate 1,182,990 downwards.
CCAGGCACCCAACCCGATCCACGGAGAAAACGGCATCACGCTCCCTCCGCCCCCGGTTGCGAAAGTCGACACCGTCACCGATGACTACGGCGGCACCAAAATCGAAGATCCCTACCGGTGGCTCGAAGATGCCCGTTCGCCCGCGACCCGTGCATGGATCACGGAGGAGAACGACTACACACAGAAATATCTGTCCCAGCTCAGCACGCAGCCAAAAATCTCCAGCGAACTCACCGCTCTCATGCGCGTCGACCAGTACTCGATGCCTACTTACCGTGCCGGCAAATACTTCTTCAAGAAACGGCTGGCCGATCAGAACCAGGGCTCCATTTACACGCGCACCGGCTGGCGCGGCAAGGACGAGCTGCTCATCGACGCCTCCAAACTCAGCGCCGACCAGAACACCTCCGTCAACATGGTGGATATCTCCGATGACGGCAACCTCGTTGTCTACGAGATCCGCAACGGCGGCGCCGATGAAGGTGCCGTGCATATCCGCAGCGTGAAGAACGGCAGTAATCTCGCCGACGTGCTGCCGACGGCGCGCTACTCCGGCATCAGCCTTGCGCCTGATAACTCGGGCCTCTACTACGCGAAATTCACGCACGAGGGAACCAACGTCTGGTTCCATAAATTCGGCACTTCTGTGAACGCCGACCAGAAACTCTTTGGTGGCGAATATCGGGGGCGGCAGCTCGGCGAGCTCGACCTGATCGGCGTCCGCGTCACCGATGACCATCATTACCTCATCGTCTCGATTGCTCACGGCGTCCCGGCCACCAGCGAGGACTACCTCGTGAAAGATCTGCGCAAGGCGGACTCCGACTTCGTCGCGCTTGTGTACAACGTGCAGGCCCACGTTCGCGTGCTCGAAGCCGCCGACCGCTTCTTCCTCATGACCGATTACGAGGCGCCCAACACGCGCATCGTCGAGGCCACGCCCGGTGGTGAGGCTTCCTCGTGGAAGACCATCGTGCCCGAAGGTAAAGAAGTTATCGACAGCTATTCCATCGTTGGCGGTAAGCTCTTCGTCTCGCGCCTGCACGACGTCAAGACCGAGACGACGATCTACACCCTTGGTGGCAGGCAAACCGGCACCCTCACCTACCCCGGCATCGGTACGGGCACCGTGGTGTATGGCGAGCCAACGCAGAGCGAAGGGTTCTACACCTTCGACTCCTTGATCCTTCCGCCGACCATCTATCGCTACGACACAAAGACGGGCCGCTCCGATGTTTTCGCCGCGCCGAAAGTGCCTTTCGACTCATCGCAGTACGAAGTCACACAGGTTTTCTACACCTCAAAGGATGGGACACGCATCCCCATGTTCATTGCCGGCAAGAAGGGTCTGCCGCGCGACGGGTCCGCGCGGCTGCTCATGACCGGCTACGGCGGCTTCGATCTGCCGATGCTTTCCGAGTGGAACCCCGAATACGCGTGGTGGATGGAACAGGGGGGCTGGTTTGCGCTTCCCAATCTGCGCGGCGGCAATGAGTACGGCGAGGCCTGGCACAAGGCGGCGATGTTCCAGAACAAGCAGAACGTCTTCGATGACTTCTTTGCCGCCGCCGAATATTTGATCAGCAACAAATACACATCGCCGGCGCACTTCGCCATCCGCGGGCGCTCCAACGGCGGGCTGCTCATGGGCGCGGCGATGACGGAGCGCCCGGATCTGTTTGGCGCGATCTGGTGCGGCTATCCGCTGCTCGATATGCTTCGCTATCAGAAATTCGAATTCGGCCGGCTGTGGACTACTGAATACGGTAACGCGGAAAATCCGAAGGACTTCGCCTACATCGTGAAGTACTCGCCCTACCAGAACGTACACAAGGGCACGAAGTATCCGGCGATCATGTTCTTTACAGGCGATAACGACACGCGTGTCGACCCGATGAACGCCCGCAAGATGACGGCACTCATGCAGGCGACACAAACGGCAGGGGGCGGCAGCGACCGACCGATCCTGCTGCATTACTCCATCAAGGGCGGACACTCCGCAGGAGTTTCCATGACCCAGCTCGTGCAGGACTACAGCGACGAGATGGGCTTTCTCTGGAACGAGACCGCGGGCAAGTAGAGAATCGATTTTCCTGGTGCGTCAGGAGCGATCCTGGCGCACCGAAGGATCGATGTCAGGGGATCGAACCGCAGCGGAATTGTGATTCGGAGTGAAACGGAGCGCGGTTCCGGCGTCCATGCAGAAGGCTCCTGCCGGCTGGTCGCGAAATGCGTGCGATGCCTGCAGGAGCCTCGTGCTGAAGAGCGCGGAGGCTAGACCGTAGCCGGGACGGGGCGTTCTGTGTTCGCGTTCGCGCTGGCCGCGGCTTTGGACTCGGACGCCTTCTCGTTGGCGCCGGGCTTGCGGATGTCGATGCCGCCCTTGAAGAAGGCGCCGTCTTCGATGGAAATACGCTGGGCGGTAACGTCGCCGGTAAGGGAGCCTTCACTGCGGATGTCGACGCGATCGCTGGCGGTAACGTTGCCGCGGACTTTGCCGAGGACGACGATTTCGCGGGCGGTGATGTTGGCAGCGACCTGGCCATTGCGGCCGACGGTGACGCGATTGCCGGAGAGGTTGATGGAGCCCTCGACTTTGCCGTCGATGTAGAGGGATTCGGAACCGGTGACTTCGCCTTTGATCACGAGGCTTTTGCCGATGGTGGCTTGCTCGCCGGTAGCGGCAGCGGATACCGGAGCGGGCGCCGGACGCTGACCGGAATCAAAGCTCTGGGTTGGGGGAGTGGCGGGACGAGCGGGTTCGGGGCTTGGCGAACCGCTGCCGGTGCCTGGCTGGTTGGGTTTCCACATAAGTGCAGTTCCTTCCTTCCGAGAAATGGTGGTGACTATGGCGCCCTGCACCTGGCCTGCCGGTTGGTATGCGTGGGCCTATGCAGAACTTTGCAGCGCCGACCCTCTTGCCTCTGGAGTCTACGAACCCCCTCCGCGCTATCGCCGCCGTTACCTGCATCTTAAACAGGTTCGCGGAAAATTGGCATCCCCCTGGAGTGCCGGTAGGCTGTGGAAGATCACCGAGGTGAGACTTTCATGATCCTGGCCGGGGCGGGGCGCATCTTTTGAAAGGAGTGCAGCCATTTTTGGCGGGGGATTCCGCGGATGGCGGCGAATCCGAATTGATTTCAGCACAAGAGGAGAGGATCTACATGGTCAAGCTGGCGCTGTATGGAATGCTGAAGGCGAAGCCGGGCAAAGAAGCCGAGGTAGAGGCGTTTTTGAAGCAGGGCGCGGAACTGGCGAAGCAGGAAACGGGCACGGTGACGTGGTACGCGATCCAGGAGGACGATGGACGGTACGGGATCTTCGACACCTTCCACGATGAAGCCGGACGCGAGGCGCACCTGAACGGCGAGATTGCGAAAGCGCTGATGGCGAAGGCCGGGGAGCTGCTGGCGGAGCCGCCACAGATTCACAAGATCCAGATCATTGCCACGAAGTGAGACACCAAGCAGGAGCTGGGAGCCCGAGCCGGTAGCCTGTAGCCGGTGGCTGGTAGCCCGAGCCTGAGCCTGGGCTGCCGGCTGATCAAACGGAGAAGACGGCCTCGGCGTTCCGCAGGACGCGTGATCGTCACGGAGCGCTGGGGCCGTGTTGTAGTCGCGTACCATCGAATCCATCATGAACGACCGCGAATTGCTGCGCCACATTGAGCGGCTGCCGAATGGGCGAGCGGGATACAAGCAGCTGATCCGCGAGCTGGGACTGGGCGGCGGGCGGGAGCGTCGCGAGCTGCGAGAGCAGCTGGGGCGGCTCACCGGAACGCGGCAGCTGGTGCAGGTGGACGGGGAGCACTGGAAACTTCGCGCAACGGACGAAGCCGCTGGGTCCGCGGGCCATCGCGCGCGGAAAGGCGAGCCTGCGGCGGAGCGGGGATTCAAGCAGGCCGGGCGAGGGATTCGCAGCGAGGATCTGGTGGCGGGGCGGCTGGACCTGCATCGCGACGGATTTGGATTTGTGCGGCCGCAGCCACGCCATCCGGGAGAGAAGCCGCCGGTCGATGAGGACGTTTTCATTCCGCCGGGCGAGATGGGCGGGGCGATGCAGGGCGACCAGGTGCTGGTGGAGCTGACGCCGCCGCGGTTCGGGCAGAGGGATGGGCGCAGAGCGGGGCGGGTGCTGCGGATTCTGACGCGGCGGAATCCGACGGTCGTGGGGATTTTTCACTACTCACGGCGGCTGGAGGGCGAGACCTCGCGAGGCGGGAACCTGGTGGTGCCGTCCGACGAGCGGATGACGCAGCCGATTGTGATTCCGTTTGGCGCGGAGCTGCCGGCGGCGGAGGGCGAGGCAGAGACGCCGCATCGGGTGCTGGGGAAGGAAGCGCGAGTCGCGGGGCATCACCAGAATCTGGAAGGGCTGGTGGTGGATGTGGAGATCACCGACTGGCCGACGGCGGGGCGTGCCGCGCGGGGGCGCGTGATCGAGGTGCTGGGCGCGGAGGACGATTTCGGCGTCGATGTGGAGATGGTGATCCGGAAGCATCATCTGCCGCGGGTGTTTCCGGATGCGGTGCTCCACGAGGCGCGCGAGGTTGCGCGGTTCGATGCGGGTGTAGCGGCGACGCGGCGGGATTTTCGCGGGCTGCCGATTGTGACGATCGATGGGGAGACGGCGCGGGACTTCGATGACGCGGTGCTGGTGCGGCGCGGGTCGGACGGTGTTTGGGAGCTGCAGGTGCACATCGCGGATGTGGCGCAGTATGTGCGGCCGGGTACGGCGCTGGATCTGGAGGCGCGGCTGCGGGGGACGTCGGTCTATTTTCCGGATCGCGCGATTCCGATGCTTCCGATGGAGTTGTCGACAGATATCTGCAGTTTGCGTCCGGATGAAGATCGGCTGGTGCTGAGCTGCCTGATGCGGATGGATGCGCAGGGCGACATTTTGGGTTACGAGGTGTGCGAGGGCGTGATCCGCTCGGCGCGGCGGATGACCTACACGCAGGTGCATGGGATTCTCGAGGGCGATCAGGAATTGCGGGCGGAGTTTGCGCCGGTGGTGCCGGAGTTTGAACGGATGCTGGATCTGGCGCGGATTCTGAACAAGAAGCGGGACCGGCGCGGCTCAATTGATTTCGATTTGCCGGAGCCGCTGATCGAGTTCGATGAGTTTGGAGCGATGAAGGCAGTGACGCGGGCGGAGCGGAACTGGGCGCACCGGCTGATCGAGGAGTTCATGCTGTCGGCGAATGAGTGTGTGGCGAGCTGGCTGGAGGGTCTGGGGGTGCCGTCGCTGTATCGCATTCACGAGAAGCCGGAGCCGCGGCGGGTGGTGGAGTTTGAGGAAATTGCGGCTGCGTTTGGGTATTCGCTGGGCGTGGGAAATTTGCCGGTGCAGACCTTCCGGATGAAGGGGGAGCGGCGCGAGTATCAGGCGCGGCAGGAGCGGCGCGGTGGAGGGGGGCGGGCTCCGCGCGGGTATGAGGTGGCGCAGGAGATTGCGATCACGCCGCGGATGTATCAGAAGCTGACCGAGAAAATTGCGGGGAAACCGGAGGAACGGATTCTTTCGTATCTCATGCTGCGTTCGCTGAAGCAGGCGCGTTACAGCGAGAAGAATGAAGGACACTTTGCACTGGCGGCTCCGAGTTACACGCATTTCACTTCGCCGATCCGGCGGTATCCGGATCTGATCGTGCACCGGATTGCGAAGGAGCTGCTGGCGGCAGGTGTGGACGGCGACTCCGCGTCGAGCGGGACGCGCTTCGCGCCGGACTCGCCGTCCAGGCAATCGCGCTCCGCGCAGCACCACCGGGAACACGGCGACGGGGACGGGTCTTTCGAGCCCATCGCGGAAGGGGAGCTTGCCGCGATTGCGCGGGAGTCGAGTGAGAGCGAGCGGCGGGCGGCGGATGCGGAGCGCGAGCTGGTGGAGTGGAAGAAGATCAGGTTCATGCGCGACCGCGTGGGCGAGAGCTTCGGCGGGATGATTCTGAACGCGACGAAGTATGGGCTGTTCGTGGAGCTGGACGATTTGTTCGTCGAAGGCCTGGTGCCGCTGCAGAGCTTAGGAATGATGGACGGCGACCGCTATACGTATCGCGAAAATACGCGGCAGATTATCGGCGATCGCTGGGGGCGGAAGTTTTCCGTGGGCGAGCGGGTGCGGGTGGTGCTGGACCGGGTGGATGCGGTGGAGAAGCGGCTGCAGTTCTCGATTCTCGTGGAAGAAGCTGGAAGGGAGAAAGCAGAAGGTGGAAAGAAAAACGTAAAAGGCAAGCAGGCGGTGCGCGAGGAGAAGCGCGCGAAGGCCGCGCGGAAAGAAGCGGCGGCGCAGGCGGTGAAGAATGGGAAGAAGGGAAAGTATCGGGCGCCGAAGGCGAGTGCGCTGCGGAAGAAGAAGCGGAAGTAGGGGCCGTAGTCCGGGGGCTGAAAGCCCGTCTCATTTTGCGACAGCGATTCCACGGCCTGAAGGCCGCGGCTTCTACCGTCGTGCTGCTTCGCAGCACTCATGAAAATCAACGGGCCGAATGCCTGTCATGCGCGACGCGACGGGTGTTGGCGCTAATGGCGTCTGTAGGCGATTTTGCCTTCGGCGATAGTCGTGTGGATGCGGCCGCTGAATTCCCAGCCGTCGAAGGGGGTGTTCTTCGATTTGGATTTGGAATCGGCGGCCTGAAAGATCCACCTCTGAGCAGGATCGAAGAGGATGAGGTCGGCATTTGCCCCGGGGGTGAGGCTTCCCTGCCCTTTCAAGCCGAGGGTCTGCGCAGGGCGCGTGGTGAGGAGCGCGAGGACTTTCGCAAGCGGCAGTTTGTGCTCGAGGTGGAGGATACGAAGCGCGAGGCCGAGCGCGGTTTCGAGGCCGGTGATGCCGTTGGGGGCGCGGTCGAACTCCTGCTCCTTTTCGTGCGATGCGTGCGGGGCGTGGTCGGTCGCAATCGCGTCAATCGTCCCGTCGAGGAGGCCTTCGATCATGGCGGCTCGATCGGACTCGGCGCGCAGGGGCGGGTTCATTTTCGCGTTGGTGTCGTAGTGGCCGATGCGCTCTTCGGTGAGCGCGAAGTGATGCGGCGTGACCTCGCAGGTGACGTGCAGGCCGGCTTTGCGCGCGGCCCGGACCGCGTCGAGAGCTTTCTTTGTGGAGAGGTGCGCGACATGGAGGTGCGCGTTTGGAACCTGGCGCATAAGGTGGATGTCGCGCTCGACGAGGCCGGACTCGGCTTCGACAGGCATGCCGCGGAGGCCAAGACGGAAGGCGAGGGCTCCGGCGTTCATGGAGCAGCCGCCGGTGAGGCGCGTGTCTTCGGCGTGCTGGATGACGGGGAGGCCCTGCTCGGCCGCGGCGCGCAGGGCCTGGAGCATGATGGCGTCGCCAAGGATGGGGCGCCCGTCGTCGGTAACCGCGATGGCGCCGGCATCTTTGAGGGCCGCGTAGTTGGTGAGGGTTTCGCCGTTTGAGCCGATGGTGGCCGCGGCGATGGGGAGGACGCGGATTGCAGCGCTGCGTTCGGGGGCCTGCATCCAGCGCGTAATCTCGGGTGTGTCGTTGACCGGCGTGGTGTTGGGCATCGCACAGACGGTGGTGAATCCGCCGGCGGCGGCGGCGGCGGTGCCGGTGGCGATGGTTTCTTTGTAGCCCTGGCCGGGCTCGCGCAGGTGGACGTGAATATCGATCAGGCCTGGCGCGACGATGAGGCCTTTCGCATCGATGATGTCGGCGCCGGCGGCTTTGATCTTGCCGGGAGCTTCGATCGCGGCGATTTTGCCGTCGCGGATCAGGAGGTCGCGCGGGGCGTCGGTGTTGGAGGCGGGGTCGACGAGGCGTCCGTTGCGGATGAGGGTCGGTTTCATCGGTGCCCGCCTTTCTTCTTCTCGCCGAGTGCGCGGACGAGGAGGGCCATGCGGATGGCGACGCCGTTGTGGACCTGCTGTGCGATAGCGGACTGGGGGCCGTCGGCAACTTCGGCGGTGATTTCCATCCCGCGGATGATGGGGCCGGGGTGCAGGATGAGCGCGCTGGGCGCTTGCGCGGCGATGCGATCGGCGTTGGCCTGGTAGCGGGCGCGGTAATCGTCGAGATCGATGGAGAGGCCCGAGAGTCGCTCGGCCTGGATGCGCAGCATCATGACGATGGTGGAGGCGCGGAGAGCGGCGTTGTAGTCGCGCTCGATCATGAGGCCGGACGTCATGCAGGCGGCGGTTTCGGGGAGCAGCGCGGGCGGTCCGCAGAGGATGACTTTGGCGCCGAGCTTCGGCAACAGGAGCGCATTGGAGCGGGCGACGCGCGAGTGCAGAATGTCACCGACGATGCTGACGGTGACGCCGCGCAGGACTTTTTCTGAAATTTTGCTTGCGGGGATTTTGAGGAACTGCAGCATGGTGCGCAGGTCGAGGAGGGCCTGGGAAGGATGCTGAGCCATGCCGTCGCCGGCGTTGAGGACGGGAAGGCCGGTGGCTTGCGCGAGCAGCCAGGGCGCACCAGAGTACGGGCTGCGCAGGATGATGCACTCCGCGCCGAGGGCTTTCAGGGTGATGCCGGTGTCCTTGAGGGACTCGCCTTTTTCAATGCTGGAGGAGAGAGAGCTGACCAGGGTGGTGTCGGCGCCGAGGGCCTTGGCTGCGAGTTCGAAGGAGGTGCGGGTGCGCGTGCTGGACTCGTAGAAGAGGAGCGCGACGCGGCGCTTGGCGAGACGGTCGGCGCGGCGGAAGGGATTTTGCGTTTCGAGGGTGTCGGCGGTTTCGAGGATGCGGCGGACTTCGGGGACAGAGAAGTCTGCGGCGGAGATGGCGGAGCCGGGATGGATGGGTTGCTGGAAAAAGGTGGGGGCAGAGGATTTTTGCGAGGTGCGGGAGGGTGCTTTGGTTTTTGCCATCTCCTCAGATCGAGCCGGGCCCGAAGGGCCCTCTTCATTTGTACATCGGCTTCGGCGGCCTGAAGACCGCTGCTTCTACTGTCGTGCCGCTGCGCGGCACGTGACGCAAATCCCGCTAGACACGTTCGACGAGGATCACTTGCTCGTCATTGTCGATTTCTTTGAGCTTGACTTCGATGATCTCGCGCTGCGAGGTGGGGACGGAGCGGCCGACGAACGTGGCTTCGATGGGAAGTTCGCGGTGGCCGCGGTCGATGAGGACGAGCAACTGCACGCGGCGGGGGCGTCCGTGGTCGAAGAGCGCGTCGAGGGCAGCGCGAATGGTGCGGCCGGTGTAGAGCACGTCATCGATGAGGATGACGTCGCGGCCGTTGACGTCGAAGCCGAGCGAGCCGGGAACGACGACGGGCCGCACGTCGCGCGTAGAGAGGTCGTCGCGATAGAAGCTGATGTCGAGAACGCCAGTGTCGACGGGATGTTTCTCGATGCTGCCGATGAGGGTGGCGAGGCGCTGGGCGATGGGCACGCCGCGGCGCTTGATGCCGACGAGGCCGATGGTTTCCGCGCCGTTGTTCTTCTCGATGATCTGGTGGGCGAGGCGGACCAGGGTGCGTTCGATCTCGGAGGCCGACATGATGCGGCCCTTCTCGCGCAATTTTGGCGTAGCGACTGCCTGCATCTCTGACATAAGCGTAAAGGCGATGATACCAGGGATAGGGAGAAGGGAGAAGGGAGAAGGAGGAAGGAGGAAGGAGGAAGGAGGAAGGAAGTAGGAAGTAGGAAGAAGGAAGTAGGAAGTAGGGAGTGGCTGAGGGCGGTCAGCTGCTAGAGGGTGCGCTGGGCCCGAGGGCGGGCCGCGAGGATGCGTCCAGCGATAGCGCCGCCCGTGGCGGCGAAGAGGATCATGCCGGCGGAAACCATGAAGGCGGTGAGGAGCTGGATGGCGGCGTGGCCATCGGCGGAGAGCCAGAAGCTGGCCCAGCTATGGACCAGCTGAGGCGCCTGCTGCATGGCTTCGCTGTTGCTTTTGAGGGCCTGATCGGCGAGCTGCTGGGCGACACTGGCGAACTGCGCGTCGATGTCGGCTCCGTGATGGAGGAGATAGCGCTCGATGAGGAGACGGGCACCATCGGTGAGGGACGCGATGGAGGCCGCTGCAGCACCGAGGATGGCACCGACGCGCCAGCCGATGCTGCCATCGGTGAATGCCTCGGTACGTTTGCGATAGAGGGCGATGGCGCCGAAGCCGCCGGCGATGACAAAGAGCGAACTCATGCCAGCCAGCGCGGAGAGGATACCGACGGGAATGGCGAGGAGAAGAGCGTAGGTGATGGCTGCGCGCCACTCGACACGGGAGGGATCGATGCCGAGTCGCTGGGCGGGCTGCTGCGGACCTGCGGGTTCGGAGGTATCCACCACGAACTGGGGCGCGCCGCAGTGGGGGCAAAAGCTCTCGCCCTCATGCAGAGTGTTGCCGCAGCGATGGCAGAGCATCTCCATACTTCGACCCTATCGCAGGTGGACGGGGAGCGCAATGCGCGATTGGGACGGGTCGTGCATGGGAAGGGTGGATGCGGAGCCGGCGCTCAGTCGCTGGTCTTCGAGGCGTGTTCTTCGAGGCCGGTGGGGAGCTGCAATTCGACAAGAGAGAATCGGGTACCGGGGCCGCCGTCCTTGATGGCGAGGATGTGCTGATGGTGTTTGGAGCCGGCGCGCAGGGTCAGGGCATTGCCTTCGCTGAAATTGCTTCCGTGGACCTGGACTTTGGAATCCTCACTGCAGGTGAGGCCTTCGGCGGTAATGGAGGGCGAACCGACGGGGTGGTCGCCCTGGCACGTGAGGACCTGGCCGAAGCGGCCCATGGCGTCTTTGTAGAAGGCGACGACTTTGTCGCGGTCGTCGGGGGTCTGGTAGGAGACGACGCGAACGCGGAGCTGGAACTGGCCGAAGCCGAAGTGCACGTCGGCGGACTTGTCGCCTTCGTGATCGGGAGAGACCTGGGCGCCGGGATAGGCGGGGAGGCCGAGATCGAGGGCAGTGGTCTGATCGCTGCGGACGTGAAGGCCGCCGAGTGGGGTGTCGATACGGACGTTTTTGTCCTCCCCATTTTTGCCTTTGTCGACCTGAACGTGGCAGCCGACGACGGCAAGCAGCGTGCCAAGGATGAACGCTTGCGGCAACAGGCGGACACGGATATGCATAGGTGGCTCCCTTAAAAAACCTTTGAGCAACGATACGCCGGCGGGAGGGGTTTGGTTCCGGGTTTTGGCGCGATGAAAGGGACGCCGCGGCCGGGTCAGGGCATCGGGGAGCCATCTTTGTGCGCAGTGCGCCGCATCTTTGCTGAGGTGAGTCGGCTGCGATGCCGGTTCCCTGCGGAGCTTTCGCGAGGCAACGCAGAGTGCATCACGGCAGGGGCGCAGGTTTTCGCGATTTCCTCTGCTCGCTCCCGGCGCAGGAGAATCGCGTCAACCGGGGGACCCTGCCGAAGGACTCAGCCTGTAGCCGGTAGCCGGTAGCTGGTAGCTGGTAGTCAAGCTGCAGAGGCTGCGTTTTTCTCGTACTATGCATCGGAGCAGCGGTGCGAGGATCTATGGACAAGACAAGAACGATTCTGAGGGCGGCGAGCGCAGCGCTGGCGGCGGTAATGGTGTTGGCCGCAGGATGCAACACGCAGAACAAGCCGACGCCGGAGAACTTCACCAAGACGCTGAATGCGTATTTTCAGGACCGCAGCGATTGCCTGTTCCCGCAGGGGCACGCGTGGCCCTATGAAGTGGCCCCGGGGCCCACGGCGAAGGAAGACAAAAAGGAGATGGACGCGCTGACCGATGCGGGGCTGCTGACGCGGCTGGAAGATCGGTCGATGAACGTGTCGCGTTATTCGCTGAACGGGCTGGCGGGACAGCGGTTCGCGCCGCGCTTTTGCTACGGGCATCGCGAGGTGACGGGGATTGTGAGTTTCACGCCGCCAGGCCCGAAGAATGGTTTCACCGAGACGGACGTGACGTATCAATATGCGATGCGGGACGTGCCGGTGTGGGCGAACGCGGAGGCGGTGAAGGCGGCGTTTCCGCAGCTGGCGAAGTCGCTGGGGAGCGCCCCGACGGATCAGATCACGCTGGCGACAGTGGGAGCGGGGTGGCAGGTTCCGCGGTGAGGGGGGTAGCGGGCAGTGGGGGGCGTTTCGGGCCGGAGTGTTGGCGGTTTCGGGAACAGGCCATGGGGTGGGATGGTAAACTCCGTGAGTAGACCTCTGCTGTTGTCGGGACGTGGCTCAGCCTGGTAGAGCACTCGCTTGGGGTGCGAGGGGTCGGCAGTTCAAATCTGCCCGTCCCGACCATTTAATTTCCACGACTTCCCTCATCCTTTTCAGAGACACAAGCGTGCTATAACGGCGCATGGTTCGCATGCGCCCGTCTCTGCTCGCTGTTGCCTTTCCCCTTGTCCTGATCGCTGGTTCAACCGGATTTGCTGCCGCGGCTCAGACGGCCGAGGCCAAAGCCCCTGTCTCGCTCGCGGAAAAGACGAAATCCATGCAGCACATGCCTGGGCTGCTGCCGCTCGATTGGGATGCGAAGACGGGCAAGCTGTATCTGGAAGTGCCGCTCGATGGCAACGCGGCGCACACGCGCTCGCAGGATCTGATCTGGACCAACTCCACGCCGTGGAGCATGGGCTCGAGCCAGCTGGGCGGCTATGGGATGGATCGCGGGCAGATTGCGCCGGGGGAAATCGTCCACTTTGAGCGGACCGGGCCGAAGCTGCTGCTGGTGGAACCGAACCTGAAGTTTCGCAGCTCGTCGAGCGAAGAGGCTGTGGCGGCAGCGGTGGAGGAGTCGTTCCCGACCTCGGTGGTGGCGGGGTTCAACGTCGATGCGGAGAGCCCGGACGGCACGGTGCTGGTGGATGCGACGCAGTTCTTCCTGAGCGATGTGCATCACGTGGCCGAGGGGCTGGCGGCGGGCAAACAGGGCGCGTTCCATGTGGATCCGGCGCGGTCCACGTTTGTGCTGGAGCATACGAAGGCGTTCCCGAAGAACACGGTGGTGGAAGCGGAGCTGACGTTTGCGACGCGGCCGGAGGATTTGCAGCCGGTGGGGCGGATTTTGCGCGACGTGTCGCCGGATCCGCGAGCGGTGACGATTCGCGAGCGGCAGAATTTTGTGGAGTTGCCGCCGCCGGGATTCACGCCGCGCCGCTTCTCGCCGCGTGCGGGATATTTTCCGATGAGCTATCGCGACTACGATGCGCCGCTGGGGGCGCCGCTGACGGAGCAGTTCATCCTGCGGCACCGGCTGATCAAGAAGGATCCGAACTGCACGCATGCGTGCGAGGCGGTGACGCCGATTCAGTACTACGTGGATCGGGGCGCGCCGGAGCCGCTGCGCAGGGCGCTGGTGGAGGGCGCACGCTGGTGGGATCAGGCGTTCCAGGCGGCAGGCTGGGCGCCGGGGACGTTCAAGGTGGATGTGCTGCCGGAGGGCGCCGACCCGATGGATGTGCGCTACAACATCATCCAGTGGGTGCATCGCTACACGCGCGGATGGAGCTATGGCGAGACGATTGCCGATCCGCGAACGGGCGAAATTCTGAAGGGCAACGTCACGCTGGGCAGTCTGCGCGGACGGCAGGATTATCTGATCGCCGAGGCGCTGCTGGCTCCCTACGCGAACGGCAAGCCGGCGGCCGATGAGGCGCACGATGCCGCGCTGCAGATGGTGCTGCAGCGGATCCGGCAGCTGGGCGCGCACGAGACGGGGCACACGCTGGGCCTCGCGCACAACTTTGCGGCGAGCAGCTTCCCGCACGATCCGGATCAGACGACGTCGGTGATGGACTATCCGCATCCGTGGGTGACGCTGGGCGCGAACGGAGTACCCGATCTGAGCCATGCGTATGGGGTGGGCATCGGGATCTGGGATAAGGTCACGATCGATTACGGGTATCGCGAGTTCGATCGCGACGGCAAGCCGGTAGAGGACGCGGCGGCGCTGGACAAGATTCTGCGCGACTCGGAGAAGACGGGGATGATCTACATCACCGATGAGGACGCGCGGCCGCTGGGCGGGGCGCATCCGCACGCGCATTTGTGGGACAACGGGACGGACCCGGCGGCGGAGCTGGATCGGGTGCTGACGGTGCGGGCGGCGGCGATGAAGCGCTTCGGGGTGGATGCGATCCACGAGGGCGAGCCACTGGCGCAGCTGGAGGACACGCTGGTGCCGCTCTATCTGTTCCATCGCTATCAGACCGAGGCGGCGGCGAAGGAAATTGGCGGGCTCGATTATCGCTACAACGTGCGGGGCGATGGGCAGATGCTGCCGGAGATTGTGGATCCGGCGGATCAGCGTCATGCGCTGGCGAGCGTGTTGAAGACGCTGTCGCCGGAGACGCTGACGCTGCCGGAGTCGCTGCTGAAGCTGCTGCCTCCGCGGACGCCGGGGCTGCCGCGGACCGAGGAGAGCTTCCCATCGGATACGGGGGTGACGTTCGACCCGGTAGCGGCGGCGGAGTCTGCGGCGGATCTGACGCTGGGGCTGGTGTTCAATGCGGAGCGGGCGAACCGTCTGGTGGAGTATCACGCGCGCGATAACGCAGAGCCGTCGCTGGACGATGTGATTGAGGCGACGGTGAAGTCGACCGGGAGTGCGGACGCACACGGGCTGGCCGCGGAGGTGAAGCGTGGGGTGGACAGCCGGATTGTGGAGGCGATGCTGACACTCGCAGCGAATCCGGAAGCATCGGCGGAAGTGCGCGGGACTGTGCGGGTCGCACTGCAGGGATTGCGGGATGACTACGCGCGGGCTGGCTCTGCGCAGGGGGATGCGGGTTGGCGCGCGTTTGAGGCGGCGCGGATCGATGAGTTCCTGAAGGATCCGGCGAAATTTGTGCCGGTAAAGCCGGTGGCGGCGCCGCCGGGAATGCCGATCGGGGAGGACGAGTAGGCAGAGTTTGGAGTTTAGAGTTTAGCGACGCGACGGGTTTGATAGGTTCCGCCCGAAGCAGCGGGACAGATGCAGAGCGGTGTCGGGGGATGGAGCGCCTGCCGTTGACGCATCAAACCGGAACGCGCTCCTTTCGTCACTCCGCGGGTATTGGCTATCTCTTTCCTTTACCATCCTTAGAGAGAAGCTCCTTCCGGAGGGATTGTGAAGCGTTTGTCTTTCTCGAGTTTTTTGCCGCTTGTCCTGCTGATGTTTGCCGCCGCGCCTTTGGTACGCGCTGCCGATGAGGCGCCCGTGCGGGCGACGCTGCCGAACGGGATGCGGGTGGTGATCATCCGCAACGCGCTGGCGCCGGTGGTGACGGTGGAAGCCAACTTTATTGTTGGCGGCGATGAGACGCCGGATGGGTATCCGGGGATGGCGCATGCGCAGGAGCACATGGCGTTCCGGGGCTGCAAGGGGATGACAGCGGATCAGACTGCAGCCATCTTTGCGCTGATGGGGGGCGACAATAACGCCGATACGCAGCAGAACATCACGCAGTATTTCGAGACAGTGCCGGCGGCCGATGTGAACGTGGCGTTGCAGGCGGAAGCGGCATGCCTGCGGGGGATCGACGATTCGGATGCGGAGTGGGAGCACGAGCGCGGCGCGATCGAGCAGGAGGTGGCGCGCGATCTTTCGAACCCGACGTACAAATTCCTGAGCCGGCTCAACAGCGATCTGTTTGCGGGAACGCCGTACGCGCACGATGCGCTGGGGACGCGCCCTTCGTTCGACAAGACGACCGGTGCGATGCTGAAGGAGTTTGCAGAGAAGTGGTACACGCCGTCGAACATGATCCTGATCGTGGTGGGGGATGTGGATGCGGCGGCAACACTGGAGAGGATCCGCCATCTGTACGGTGACATTCCGAGTCATCCGGTGCCGGAGCATCCGGCGGTTCACCTTGAGCCGGTGAAGTCGGATACTTTTACGCTGGACAGTAATCTGCCGTACGTTCTTGGATTTATCGCGTGGCGGATGCCGGGAACAGACTCGCCGGACTGGGCGCCGGTGCAGATTTTGTCGGATGTGCTGGCGAGCCAGCGGGCGGATTTGTACGGGATGGTACCGGCGGGCAAGGCGCTGGCGGCGGAGTTTGGGCTGGCGGAGGCCTATCCAAAAGCGAGCGTGGGCTACGGACTGGTGGCACTGCCGGCGGGGCAGGATGCGAATCCAGCACTGGAGGAGATGCGGCAGATCGTGAACAAGTACGCGCAGGATGGCGTGCCGGCCGATCTGGTGGATGCTTCGAAGCGCGCGGAGATAGCGCAGGCAGAGTTCCAGCGCAATTCGATTCCGGACCTGGCGTCGCTGTGGTCGGATGCGCTCGCAGCGGAAGGGCGTACCTCTCCGGATGAAGATATCGAAGCGATGAAGAAGGTGACGCTGGCGGATGTGAATCGAGTGGCGAAGCAGTATCTGCTGAACGCGGCGACGATTACGGCGACGCTGAAGCCGGCACCGAATGGCGAGCCGGTGGCGGAGAAGGGATTCGGCGGGGCGGAGAAGACGACGTCGGCGCCGACCAAACCAGTGACGCTGCCGGACTGGGCGGAGAAAGATCTGAGCCAGCTGCAGGTGCCGACGAAATTCATTCCGGTTTCGGATACGAAGCTGCCGAATGGGATCCGGCTGATTGTCCGGACGGACACGACCAGCCCCACAGTGACGGTGATGGGAGCGGTGAAGCACAACGGCGATCTGCAGTCGCCGGCGGAGCAGGAAGGAGTCGGCGAGGTGCTGGACGATCTCTATTCGTACGGCACGACGACGCTGGATCGGATCGCATTCCAGAAGGCGCTGGACGATATTGCCGCGAACGAAAGCGCGGGGTACGGATTTTCGGTAAAGGTGCTGAAGGAGTATTTCTCGCGAGGGGTTCAGTTGCTGGCGGACAACGAGCTGCATCCGGCATTGCCGGAGCAGGCGTTCAAGATCACGCAGCAGCAGATTGCGCGGTTTGTGGCGGGGAATCTGCAGAGCCCGGGATATCGGACATCGCGCGCGCTGGACACGGCGCTGCTGCCGAAGAACGATCCGGTGCTGCGCCAGATGACGCCGCAGACAGTCATGAAGCTTACGCTGGACGATGTGAAGGCGTATCACGCGGCGACGGTGCGGCCGGATCTGACGACGATTGTGGTGATCGGAGATGTGACGCCGGAAGAAGCGAAGACCGTGATCGAGAAATGGTTTGGCGACTGGAAGGCGACGGGACCGGAACCGAACACGACGCTGCCCGCGATTCCGGTGAACAAGGCCTCCGCTGCGAATGTGCCGGATGCGCAGGCGGTGCAGGATTCAGTAACTCTGGCGGAGCAGATCGACATCAACCGATTCGATCCGGACTACTATCCGCTGCAGCTGGGCGATCACGTGCTGGGGGGCGGCTTCTACGCCACGCGACTGTATCACGACCTTCGCCAAGTGGCGGGGTATGTGTACAACGTGGATGTGAGCATGAATGCATCGAAGACGCGGGCCAGCTATTCGGTGGATTACGGATGCGATCCGCCGAATGTGTCGAAGGCGCGGGCGCTGATTGTGCGGGATCTGGAGCAGATGCGGACGCAGGATGTGTCGGACGCGGAACTACACCAGGCGAAGGCGCTGCTGCTGCGGCAGATTCCGCTGAGCGAATCGAGCGAGGATGCGGTGGCGGGCGGCTTGCTGGGGCGGGCGCAGGTAGGGTTGCCGCTGGATGAGCCGATCCGTGCGGCCAGGAAGTACTACGCGCTTACGGCGGCGGATGTGAAGGCGGCGTTCGCCAAGCATGTCCAGCCGGAAAACCTGGTCCAGATTGTGCGGGGGCCGACGCCGCAATAGAACCGGGGAGTGCCACGCGGTGAAGGCGAGGACGCAACTGGAGGCACGGGAGGTTGATATGGAGAAGCCTCGCCACCCGCACGTGGTTCGACGTGGAAGACGCGGCGGATTCAGAGTTTGAAGTGGTCTCCGCAGCCCGAGTCCGGGTTCCGGACACGTCAAATGATGCCGCGGAATCCGAAGCGCGTTCAGGGCGACAACTGCGCGACGAGTCGTCGCATCCAGAAATCCACAACAATGGACGGCGAAAGAGTGCCTCAGGCGGACTTACTGCTGCCAAAGTGACGACGGCGCAACTGGAAGAGCATGAGCGCCAGCAGGAAACCTCCATAGGTGCGGTGATGACAGTAACGGCAACGGACGGGGTATCGCAGCACCGCCAGGTGCTCGAGGTCGCGGAAGCGAAAGCTGGAGAGGCGAAATTCCGTAGCGTGGCAACGCGAACAAACCATGGCAGGAGGAGGATACGAGGGCGGGGGAGGGAAATCCAGAGGGCTCCCACGGAAGAGTTACTGTCCGGGTCCGGAATCCGTAATACGGTAGCGACAAGCGCGTTTCGCGAGGAGTGACCATGGTCTGGGACGTGTCCTTCACCTGTGATATTTGCGGCAAGAAGAAAGGCGATTCGAACCACTGGTGGATGTACGTGCTGGGCGATGTGCCGTGTTTCGACGAGGGGCAGCCGGAGCAGCGGTTCACGCTGCTGCCGTGGAATTTCGCCGAGAGCCGCAATCCGGACATGCATCATCTTTGCGGGCAGGGGTGCGCGATGCAGGCACTGGAGCGCTTCATGACGCACCGCGCGATTGAACGCGAAGCGCGGGCCGTGGCGTAAGCGCGGCGGCGCCGGTCCAACGCAAGGGGCGGGACAGAGCCAGAGGGCATTTGTGAGAGATGAGCGGTTGCCGAGGGCTCGTTGTCTCAATTTCATGACTAACCTGTAATAACTCCCGGCTCAACACCGAGTTATTGCACGGGAATATCTATCGCACAAAGCTCTTTAACTTCCGGAGCGAAGGTCGTAACATGGATCGCGAAATGTTCCGAAGGGCCATTCGCTTTCTGGGAAGTGTAATCACCGGGTCTCCGGACGAAGAGGAGCCGCGCTGTCCGACGCTGGTTTTGCTGCTGGAGCGGCCGATGGAACTGACGCGGCAGAGCGCTCTGAAACTTGCCGTACAGGCCTGGGGCGACGGCGAAAGCTGCGCAGAGATTATTCAGAGCCACCGCCGCGGGCGCTGGCTGGTGCGCGTCTCCGATGTTTTATTTGGAATGCGCAGCGGCAGTCGCCGCTACCGGCGCCGGGGTTATGAGGGAAATGAGGCGCGGCAGAGAGTCTGGGAACGGCACCGCGCCTGGCTCGAAGTGGACTATCCCGACGCGCCGAAGATGCCGGAGTCCGAATGGCCTTCCTGTTACAAGCTGCTCTTTCTGATGGCGAACTGTCTCTGGGGAGAGAACTGCGTGGGGATCTATCTTCCTGTCCAGGATGTGACGATACCCAACGTAGGCGATTTGATCGCCAGCATTCGCTGGGCAGGAAATAACGGCACGCCGCTGTCGTTTCTGCACGAACCGACAGAGAAAGAAGCGTAGTCAGCGGAGCAGGTCTTCGAGGGCGAGGCTGAGTTCGGTCTTTTCGTCGCGATATTTGGCGATGACCGGAGTGTAGACACTGAGGCCCCACTCCTTTGATTGGCCTTTGTTGATGGCACGCGAGCCGGGGACAACGACGGCGCCTTCGGGGATGATGAGGGGCGTGTCCTTGCCGGCGCGCAGGACTTCGCCACGGACGACATCGTAGACCGGAGTACCGCGGGTGAGGATCGTTCCGGCGGCGAGTACGGCTTTGCTGCGGACGATGGTGCCTTCGTAGACGCCGCAGTTGCCGCCGACGAGGACGTCGTCTTCGAGGACGACGGGGCTGGCGTTGACGGGCTCGAGCACGCCGCCGATCTGCGCTGCGGCGCTGAGGTGGACGCGCTTGCCAACCTGGGCGCAGGAGCCGACGAGAGCATGGGAGTCGATCATGGTGCCTTCGTCGACATAGGCTCCGACATTGACGTAGCTGGGGGGCATCATCACAACGCCGCGGGCGAGGAAGGCTCCGCTGCGAACCGAAGAACCGCCGGGGACGATACGGACGCCGTGATCCGTGGTGAATTTGCGCGCCGGGTAAGTGTCCTTATCGATAAAGGAGAGGCCGTAACCCATTGCCTGGAGCTGGCCGATGCGGAAGCCGAGGAGGATACCCAGCTTGACCCAGGGGTTGACGCGCCAACCGGTAGGGGAAGCTGGGTCGGGTTCGGCGGCGCGGACGAGGCCGGCTTCGAGTGCGAGGCGCAGCTCAAGGAACGCTTCAGTAGCGGCGCGATCGCCGACGGCTGCACCGGGCTCGGCGATCAGGGGCTGGAGTCTGGTTTTGAGGGCTTCGATTGGATCCGACATAGGACGAGTTCAGGATACCGAGATGCCGGACGTTGGGGGACGAGTACGGATCAACTCTGTCGTTTGCGGCCGCCCCAGAAGAGGTCGTCCAGGGCGCGCGCCGAAATGTGGGAGCTGGTGGTGCCGTCGGAGCGGCGCTCGATGATTTCCGTACAAGTGCGATCGCCGTGGGGATCGATTTCGTAGAGATACGAGGTCCGGCCGTCTTCCGAGGTTACGCGGACATGGGTGCTGTCCATCCAGGCTTCCTTCGGCATGAATTTTTCTCCGGCCGCAGGGGCGGTAGAGATATTGCACGCGCGGGCCGTTGTGTAAATCAAGTGGATAACAGGGTTTCAATTGGGCCAAGGCACATGCCGGCCAAAGATTGCAGCACATTTTGTGCAAAAGGCATGGCGGATATCCTGTTCGCAGGCGGATTTCAAGTGGCTGCACGTTTCACATCCCGGACGATCACCGGCGAGCTGACGCTGATCGATGCGATACGGCGCCAGGCGGAGCGTGGACTCAGGCAGTCGCGAGCGGTACGCGTGGGGGTGGGGGACGACTGCGCGGTTCTGCGGGTGAAGCCGGGATACGAAATTTGCGTGACGACGGATTTCACGCTGGAGGGCCGGCATTTCCGGCGGGAGTGGCATCCGGCAGAGTCGATAGGCCACCGCTGCCTGGCACGCGGGCTGAGCGATCTGGCGGCGATGGGGGCGGAGCCGGTGGCGGTGTTTCTGTCGCTGGCAGTTCCGGCGAAGCTTCCGGCAATTTGGGTGGAGAGGTTTCGGAGGGGGTTTTTGGCGCTGGCGCGGCGCTACGGCGTGGCGCTGGCCGGCGGCGATACGGCGCAGTCGCCAACGATTGCGGGGAGCGGTGATGGGCTGATCCTCGCAGACGTGATTGCGGTGGGCCAGTCACCGCGGGGCAAGGCGCTGCTGCGTTCGGGCGCGAGGCCGGGGGATCGCATTTACGTAACGGGCACGCTGGGAGGCGCGGCTGCGGAGTTGGCGGCGCTGGAGAAACGGCCGACTGTTTTCAGAAACTTGAGAGAGTTCGAGGCAGGGCATCCGCATCTTTATCCGGAGCCGCGGATCGCCGTGGGGCGGCGACTGCGCCGAGTGGCGAGCGCGGCGATCGATCTGAGCGACGGATTATCGACGGACCTGATGCATCTGTGCGAGGAGTCGGGTGTGACAGCGGTGGTGAAAACGGAGTTGTTGCCAATGCACGACATGACGGCTGGGGTGAAGAATGCGACGGATCTGGCCCTGCACGGAGGCGAGGATTACGAGCTGTTGTTTACGGCTCCGCCGGGGGCGCAGGTGCCGCGGCAGGTAGCCGGTGTTCCGCTATGGGAGATAGGGGCGATTGGCCCGCGGGGAAGGAAGGGAGCGCGAATCCGGCTGGAAACCGCTGATGGGAAACAGGTTCCTCTGGAATCGCGGGGGTGGGAGCACTTCCGTTGAGGCGGATGGGGGTATTGACCTTGAAAAAGCTGACACCGGGCCTGGCAACGCGCGACCCTGGGTCGGTGCATCGTAGAAAACGGTTACCTCGCTGGTACCGCCACGGTTTCCGGGAGCGCTTGCCGGCATAAGACCTGTGGGTCCGAATTCAAAACGCTGAGAATTCCGACCTGCAGCGGGCCTTGATCGACCCATCCGTATACCCGTTGAGGAGGCCCCGTGAAGGGGATTGGCGCCCCGCGCGGCATTTTGATCGTCGACGACGATCCAGCGATCACCGAATCGCTTGCTTTGATCTTTGAGAAGCATGGGTATGCGGTGCGGTGCGCACTTTCGGCGGAAGAGGCGATCGAGATTATCGCGGCGTGGGAGCCTGACCTGGCGATTCTGGATGTGATGCTGCCCCGTATGAATGGGATCGAACTGGCCATGGTGCTGAAGGCGAATCGTCCGGCGTGCCATTTGGTTTTGTTCTCCGGACACGCGGGGACTCCGGCGCTGATGGAGGAAGCAGCGAAGCGGGGAAGCATGTTCGAGATCCTGGCCAAGCCGGTGCATCCGCTGTTCATGCTGGATTTTGTGGCGAGCCTGTTTGCGGATCTGCCGAAGCGGGCGGCTGAGACCTAGGGCGAATCGCTCAGGACAGGGAGCTTCCCGCAAATTTGAAGGCCCCGAATTTCCTTTCGGAAAACCGGGGCCGTGGATCACAAGCAGACCTGTAAGCCGGATTCTGTCGAGGACGGCCATTCCTCTGGGCGACGCATTACTGCGGCGCTCGTGTATAGCGACCTACCCGGAACTTTCATCCCTTGCAGGATGCCCCTTCGGGGCTGCCGCGCCGGGCCGGCGCGTGCCGGCATTGCTGCCGGACTCGTTCCCTATTTGGTCTTGCTCCGTGTGGGGTTTACCATGCCTCCGCCGTTACCGCCGGAGCGGTGCGCTCTTACCGCACCTTTTCACCCTTACCCTGGCCTCTTGCGAGGTGCGGGCGGTATGTTTTCTGTGGCACTGGCCGTCCCTGAGCTTTGAAACTCAGAGCCCGGATGTTATCCGGCACACTGCCCTGTGGAGTCCGGACTTTCCTCTGCCCCCGCACTTGCGTGCGGGTAACAGCGACCGCCCAGTCTGCCTGCTGATCTATTTTAGCGTGGATTGTGCAGGCGGGACGGGAACGGGGTTCAGGCTCAGTGCGGGTGCAGGTGTCACCGGTTGGGACACGGGCTGGAGGGCGACCTGGCAGAGCTGCTCGGAGTAGCCGCTGCGGAGGAAGGCGTGCCCGCAGAAGCGGTGAGTTTCGCGATAGCCATGCGCCTCAGCATACGGAATGATTCCGAACGCGTCGTTCAGGGGAATGCTATTGAGTCTGGAAAGATCGGGCTTGATCCAGTCCTCGGTAATGTCGGCATTGTGCGCGCTCCAGTCCCATCCCCCGAAAACAATGACGTCCGGATGGGTCGCGATGGTGAGGGGGGCGCGCGCATCGTTGCGCGGCGTCTGGCTCCAGATCCAGTAGGTCGCCGGCTCGTTGAAATAGAGCGGGCCATGGAACCAGGCCGTGACACCGACCGAGTGGTAGCCGAAGCCGGCGATGCGCTTGCCTGCCTCGTTGGTTTTGAGCCACTGCGCCATGGCTTCGTCGCCGGAGTAGGGTTTGTGGATGTCGTCCCAGACGGAGTGTGCGGTCCACTGCACCTGATTGAGGCCGACAAGAATGAGCGCGGCCACCGTGGCCCGGCGCAGCCAGAGTTGCCAGTGACTCGAAGCGGGTCCGGAGGGCCACGTGAGCCAGAGGGAAGCGATGAGCGCTTCCCAGATCATGCCGGCGTGGCGGGGGGCCAGGTACATCCATGTGAAGACGACGATCATGAGCGCCCACGGCAGCAGACCCACTGCGCCGATGTCGCTGCGCGCACGCCGGAATGCGAAAGCCTGCAGGATGACGAGGGCACAGGCTACGAGCGCGAGGTAACGAAAATTGGAGACCGGGAAAGTGATGAGGCTGAGAACGCGAGCGATCTTGTGCCAGAGAGCTTCGCCGCGCGTTTTCTGGAAGAGGCGAACGGTGCGCATCGGCAACTCGCCCGGGCGAGTGAAGTAGCGTGCGTTCTCTTCGTCCTTCAGTTCGGTTTTGGCGGTTTTGCTGCCGAAGGCGGCCCAGATCTTTTGCGCGGACATCTGGAGGTTTCTGCCGGCGGGGAAATCGACGTCGCTGGGCGGGAAGACGGTGACGAAGACGAAGAGCCAGAAGCAGCAGAGGACCGCTGCGGGAATCTTCCTGGACATGGGTAAGCCGACGCGCGCTTTACGGCGCAGCAGCGCGAACGCGACGAGGGCAAATCCAATGGAGGCGACGAATCCGTGAACGGAAAGGTTCGCCATCAAACCAAGGAGGATGGCAAGCCAGGTGAGATGGCTGCGGCGAGGTCGAATCTCTTCGCGGCCCATGCTGCGGAGGATGGCTGCAGCGGGAAAGGCGAGGATGGCAAAGAGGATATAGCTGCGCGCGACGACCGCATCCTGATAGGCGATCCAGAACCCGAAGGGCAAAAGGATTTTCAGGATGAGAGGGAAGGGCGACGAGCGCAGCAGGACGTAAACGCCAGCGAGTGCGAAAAGGCCGGAGACCCAGCGCATGCCGGTGTAGTCGACATGCATGCGGGCGAGGGCCCACAGGACGGCGTGCCAGAGGCCGGGCGAGCCCTCGTAGCGGATGGCATGGAACATGAGGTGCCAGAAGCCCTGGTCACGCGCGAGGAGCCAAGCCTGAGCTTCGTCGGCCCAGGGCTCATGGAAGGCGATGGCGACGGCGATGAGGGCAGCGTATGCGGTGAGGACGGCAAGCAGGACCCGCTGCTGGATCTGCGCAGCGCGCGCCTGACGGCGCTCTTCGCGGATGTACTCTTCATCGACAAGGAACGGGCGCGCGAGCTCCGGCTCGAGCACGGGGGTTTCGGGCCAGGCTACGCGATCGGCGCGGAGAACCGCATTCCCTGAGCGCGTCGGGCTCATGATGGCTGCTTCGGCGGGGCGATCACGCCCACGCGCTGAATGCGGGCCGCATCGCGCGGCCACTGGAAATGAAGCTTCGGGATTCCGCCGAAAAGTTCGGCGCTCCCACTCCTCGGGCGGTGGCGCATCAGGGGGACCATCCTCAACAGAGATGAAGTTGGACTTGCCTCGTGATGTGACCCCGCCGGTTGATCCGCCCCTCGGGCCCTCTCCTCAAAATCGTGGGATGGGTCGCAGACATCGCGGAACAGGGAACACCTGAAAGCTCAGATGAAGGCCAGAGTCAGGACGGATGCCTGCAGTAATCCAGGCCAAAGCCTCGCAGCGCGATGAGTCTGCGGCTGATTTGGGTTGTCTGCGGGGGCCGCTATTTTTCGCTGACCTGTTGGTCGCGGCTGTGGGGGCGCACGTAGTTTCCACTCTTGCCGCCGGTTTTGCGCTCGAGCACCAGTTCGCGAATCACGATGCCTTTGTCGAGGGCCTTGCACATGTCGTACACGGTGAGCGCCGCGACGGCAGCGGCGGTCATCGCTTCCATCTCAACGCCGGTCCCTGCCGTGGTGGCGGCGGTGGCGCGAATGGCGATGCCTCCGGGAACCACCTCGGTTCGCACGTTGACAAACGTGAGCGGCAGCGGATGACACATGGGGATGAGGTCGGCGGTGCGCTTGGCGGCCTGAATGCCGGCAATGCGCGCGACTTCCAGCGGATTCCCTTTGGGGTTGTGCGGGAGAGCGGCGATGGTTTCTGCATTGAGCGCAACGAAGGCGGAGGCTTCGGCTTCGCGGCGGGTCGCGGGCTTGGCGCTGACGTCGACCATGCGTGCGTCACCGGCGTCGTCGAAATGGGAGAGCTTGCTCATCTCAGGAAAAGGATACAGTCGGCTCCGATCATTCGCTGGCGGGTTTTATGGAGCGCTCTTCGCGCCAGGGGCAGTGGCGGCAGCCGGATCCGCAACAAGAGCCGCGGCGGCGATGGTACGCCTCGGTGAAGACGACATAGGGTCCTTCGCGGTAGAAGTCTTCGCCTTCGATGAGCGGCCTGTTTTCGGAAGTGGCCGGGGCCTGGGCCGAGTCGGACCTCGCGTCAGGCAAGGGCGTCGCCTTCCAGAGGTGGAGCACCGAACGCGAACGACTGCGGTGCCGGCATCTCGATGACGACGGTCTCTGCCTCGGTGGGCGGCAGCGGCAGCGTGACGGTATTGCCGGCGATGGAGGCGGGGCGTTCGCCGGGAACGACGATGCCGACGAGGTTCATGGGATCGGCGGCGGAGAGGGTGAGCGGCGGCATGTCGGCGAGGGTGCGGGTGCGGTTGGCGCGCAGCGCATCGGCAGCCTCAGCGAGAGCGAACTGCTCGCCGCCGAATCCGGAGACGAAGCGGCCCCCGCGCACAATGCCGCGCGCTTCGAGGCGACGGAACATGCCGACCAACTCGCGCCACGGGGGAACCGTGGTTTCGCGCGCGAGCGCATCGCGCACGACGAGGCCGTAGCGGCGCAGGAGCATGCGGCAGGCGGATTCAATTTGTTGGTCACGGCGAGCAGCGGCCTTGGCGGCGGCTTCGGCATCGCGATGCTTCAGCTCGCCCAGGGGGACGGGTTGTTCGGGGTCGGCGAGCAGGGCCCAGCGTCCGGAGGCGTGACGAGCGCTGGACTTGGTGCTGCCGGGCGCAGTGAAGGCGCGCTTGCGGCGCGGATCGATGAGCAGGCGCAGGCTGTCGAAGCCGTCGGCATGGACCAGGCCGGCGGCGACGAGTTCCCACAGGGCGCGATGGACGTCTTCGGCGGGAGCACCGAGGGTGCGGATGAGGTCGGCAGCAAACATGGCTCCGCGGGTGGTGAGGAGCGAGCGCACGCGATTGGCGAGGTCGCTGAGGCAGGCGTTCAGATTCGCTTCGGGAATTTGTCGCTGTGACAGGCACAAATCCATCCAGAGCGCCTCTTCGCGGACG
Organism: uncultured Acidobacteriaceae bacterium; assembly: GCA_963796895.1. Classification (GTDB taxonomy): domain Bacteria; phylum Acidobacteriota; class Terriglobia; order Terriglobales; family Acidobacteriaceae; genus Palsa-343. The sequence continues at coordinate 1,156,479 of CAWCNN010000003.1, read as the reverse complement.
AAGAACGTGACGGGCGCCATGCTGGTGGGGACGACACGGCGCGGTCCCCGGGTCCCGTTTGCCTCTGCGGCGTCGGCGAATGCTGCGTGCGGCGAGATGCGGCCCCAGCCGACGGCTCCGGTGAGGCAGAGCGCGTCGAGCCAGCGCGGATCGTATCCGGCGACGCGCTGCGGGAGGATGGTGCGCTCCCATTCGGCGGCGGGGGCTTCGAATCCCTCGAGGCCGCGCAGGGCTTCGAGCAGGCCCTGTTCGCCACCCAGCTGGCGTTGCTCACCGAGGTGCTGCCAGTCGAGGAGAAAGCGCATGTAGACGGCAGGAGTAACGGGCTCGATTTGTTTGCGCAGGGTAGCGAGCGTGCGGCGATGGATGCGCTGGAGGATGCGGCGCTCGCACCATTCAATCTCAGTGTCGGGCACAGATTCGCGGCCGTGCCGGCCTTCAAAAACCCCGCGCAGGATGGTTCCGGTGGATTCGAGGTGGACCATCTGCTGGAAAACGGCGCCGGGATCGAGGCCGAGCTGCTCGGCAATGGAAGCGGAGGTAACGGGGCCGGATATTTGTAACCATCCCTGTAACGTTTTCCGCAAAATGTCGCAGTTGGCGGGCACTTCTCCGGGGATTTTCAACATTTCCACAGAGAAATCCACATCCGGCAGGAGGTTGCTAAGCCATTGAGCCCGTTCAGCTGCGACAAAATACGCCATTTCGTGACGCTTTGCCGTCAAAACGCGGTCTGACCGCTGCAGACGGCTCAAAAAGACGTTCCAGTCACGGCAGCCCGGGTGGGCAACGGTTTCGACCGGAACGACGACCAGGGAGCAGAGCAGGTCGTGGAGTTCGTGCTCGTCGCGGATGTCGGGCCAGATTTCCTGGCGGATTTCGTCGATGGCTTCCTGGGAGAGGCGGCCGGCTTCGCCCAGTTCTGAGTCGGGGAGGACGCCACGCAGCTGGACGGCACGAGTGCGGCGCTCCTCGAGACCGGCGTCGTCGAGGAAAGCATACGGTTTGGCGTTGATCAGTTCGTGGGCGAAGGCAGAGGGCGTGGTGGTGTCCACGGCGACGCAACGGATGCGGCCGTCGTGCATCGCTTCGATGACGGCTTTGAGGCCGTCGAGATCCATCGCTTCCTGGAGGACGTCGCGCATGACTTCCTGGACCAGGGGGTGGTCGGGGATCTGGATATCGCCTTCAATGTTCTCGAAGCAGGCGGCGGCCTGGGGAAAGACGCTGGCAAGAAGATCGTCACTGCGAATGCGCTGGATCTGGGGAGCGACTTTGCGTCCTTTTTGAAACCGTAACAGTTGCAAACTGCGGGAGGCATCCCAGCGCCAGCGGGTTTTGAAGATCGGCGAGGCGATGGAGGCCTGTTCGAGCAGTTCGCCGACGGTATTTGCAGAGAGGAAGTGGAAGACGTCGCTGAGCGGGAAGCTGTGCTGTTCGGCCAGGCAGATGTTGATGCCGTTGTCGGTGGCAGCGGCCTGGAGCTCGAAATTGAAGCCGCGGCAAAAGCGCTTGCGCAGCGCGAGGCCCCACGCCTTGTTGATGCGGCCGCCGAAGGGCGCGTGCAGGATGAGCTGCATGCCTCCGCCTTCGTCGAAGAACCGTTCTGCAACAATGGTTGTTACAGATGGGATCACACCGAGCACAGCGCGCCCCTGGGCGATATAGGCGATGAGCTGTTCGGCTCCGGAGTCGTCGAGTCCGCACTCGGTTTTGAGAAAGGCGGCGGCTTCGGCGACCTCGGGATTGGCCTGGCTGACGTATCCGGGGAGGACATTGCGGGTGCGGCGGTCGATCTCCTCGCGCAGTTCAGCGACAAATTCGGAAAGCTCGCGGGTGCGCTGTGGGGCTTCGCCGAACCAGAAGGGTAGAGTCGGCGGAGCTCCGTGGGCGTCTTCGACGAGGACGCGGCCGGCACTTTCGATGGTCTGGATGCGCCAGCTGGAGTTGCCGAGCTGGATGACGTCGCCGGGGGAGGAATCGACGGCAAAGTGCTCGTCGAGGGTGGCAATTTGTACGCCTTCCGGCTGCAAAATCACGGGAAAGAGTGCTGCATCAGGAATGGCGCCGCCATTGGTGATGGCGGTGGTGCGGGCTCCGCGGCGAGCCTGCACGCGGCCCTGCACGCGATCCCGTAGCAGATAGGCGCCATAACGTCCGCGGCTGGATTCGATGCCCTCGGTGAGGAGATGCAGAGCCTGGTCGAACTGGCCCCAGTGGAGATCGCGATAGGGTTGGGCACGGCGGAAGACTTCAAAGAGCGTCTTCTCCTCCCAGACCTCGGAGGCGCAGGTGGCGACCAGCTGCTGCATGAGGACGTCGAAGGGCTGGGGCGGAATTTCGAGGCGGTCGAGGACACCGGAGCGCATGGCACGGATCATCCCGGCCTGTTCCATGAGGTCGTCGCGGGTGAGGGCGAAGAAGCGGCCTTTGGGGATGGCGCCGCGCCAGTGGCCGGCGCGGCCGACGCGCTGCATGGCGACGGAAATGGCGCGCGGGGACTGAATCTGGCAGACGAGGTCGACGGTGCCGATGTCGATGCCGAGTTCGAGCGAGGCGGTGGCGACGAGGACGCGAATCTGGCCGTGCTTGAGGCGGTGTTCGGCGTTGAGGCGCAGCTTGCGCGAGAGGCTGCCGTGGTGACAGGCGACGTTTTCGACGCCGAGGCGCTCGCCGAGCTGGAAGGCCAGCCTTTCGGCCATGGAGCGCGTGTTGACGAAGACCAGGGTGGAGCGGTGTTCGAGCGCGAGCTCTGCAATGCGGGTGTAGACGCTCTCCCAGATGGACATGGTCGCGACGGAGCCGAGCTCGTCGGTGGGGACTTCGATGGCGATGTCGAGCGGGCGCCGCTGGCCAGCCTGAACGATCTGGACTTCGTCGCCGCGCGCGCCGCCGAGGAACTGTGCGACCAGTTCGATGGGATTCTGCGTGGCGGAGAGGCCAATACGTAACGGTGACGGATACGAAAGCAGGCTGGCTCCGGCCATCAGGGTATTTTCGCCGGTGACCAGGGCGTCGAGACGTTCCAGACTGAGCGCCAGGTGCGAGCCGCGCTTGTCGTCGGCGATGGCGTGAATCTCATCGACGATGACCGTGTGGACGCGGCGCAGGTGCTCGCGGCTCTTTTGGGCGGTGAGGAGGATGTAGAGCGACTCCGGCGTGGTGACGAGGATGTGCGGCGGCGTTTTGAGCATCGAGCGGCGTTCGGCCGCGGGCGTATCGCCGGTGCGGACAGCGGCGCGGACGTGGGGGCAGAGGTAGCCGCGCTCGAGCGCGAGTTGCTGAATTTCCCGAAGCGGCGTCTCAAGATTCTTCTGAATATCGTTGGAGAGCGCTTTGAGCGGCGAGACGTAGACGACTTCGGTTTCGCAGCCGAGGCGGCCTTCGATAGCTTTGCGGATAAGGCCGTCGATACAGATGAGGAAAGCGGCGAGCGTCTTGCCGGAGCCGGTGGGTGCGGAGATCAGAACGGGGCGTCCGGCGCGGATGACGGGCCAGCCGAGCTCCTGGGGCTCGGTGGGCGTGCCGAAGCGGCGCACGAACCACTCCTGCACGAGCGGATGCGCCCAGCGGAGCGAATCGGGGACAGGAAGGTCCGGTGGGATATCCGGGACTGGGGTCACCGGGGAGAGCATTTGCCTATTCTACCCGGGTTTTCGTTTCTTCTTCGCCCTGAGGGCCGGCCCGCCGTGCGGCAGCTATATGGCGTGGCATTTCGCTTGATCCGATGCGGGAAGGAGGGGCATCCTGAGCATGTATCCTCCACGTACGGGCCTGGAGCAGCCATGAATTCGATCGTCGACGAGTGCATTGCACTCATCGCAAAACAGAAGAGCATTGCACCGGAGCAGATTCACCTCGACAGCACGTTTGACGAGCTGGCGCTGGACTCTTTGGACCGGGTGAGCCTGGCGTTCGACATCGAGGAGAAGTACGGAATCGAGATTCCGGAGGACAAGCTGGGGCAGATCAAGACTGTGAAGGACATGGTCATGGGGATCGAAGACGCATTGCGCCGGAAGGGTACCGCTTCGCAAGCCAAAGCATGACGCGGGTTGTGATCACGGGAGCCGGCTGCATCACGGCGATGGGCCAGGATGTGGCCAGGTTTGCCGAGAACCTGTTTGCCGGGCGCAGCGGGATTCGCGAGATGACGGATCGTCCGGCCGATTTGCGCTTCTCGCGCGCCGGAATCGTCGAGGATTTCCGCCAGCAGGATTGGCTGATGGCGAGCCAGCGGCAGATTGCGGAGAGAACGTCGGCATTCGTGATTGCGTCCGCTCGGCAGGCGGTGGAGCAATCAGGCATTGTGCGCGCGTATTCCGGCGACGCGATCGCGGTGGTCTTCGGATGCTCGACGGCGGGGCGGACGACCGAAGAGACCGAGTACGAGAAGCTGTATGCGCGCGGGGCGCGGGTGCATCCGCTGACGGTGCCGCGGGCGATGGCAAATGCGGGGACGAGCCTTGTGAGCATGGAGCATGGCCTGATGGGGCCGGCGTTTACGCTGACGACGGCGTGCGCATCAGGAGGCCACGCGATCGGGCTGGCGTTCCAGATGGTGCGGTCGGGCGCGGTGAAAGCAGCGCTGACCGGCGCACATGAAGCGCCGCTGACGCTGACGTTCCTGAAGGGTTGGGATGGGCTGCATGTGGTGTCGCCGACGGCGTGCCGGCCGTTCGCGGAGGATCGCGACGGGATGACGCTGGCGGAGGGCGCGGCGGTGCTGGCGATCGAGGCACTGGATGCGGCCGAGGCGCGCGGGGCAGAGATTCTGGGCGAGATTGTTGGGTTCGGGATGTCGTCGGACGCGCACCATATCACGCAACCGAATCCGGGCGGACCGGCGATGGCGATGCGGAAGGCGATCGAAGATGCGGGGGCGAGTCCGGACGAGGTGGGATACATCAATGCGCACGGGACGGGCACGGAGGCGAACGACCGCGTGGAGGCCGAGGCGATGGATCAGGTTTTCGGCGAGCGGGCGCGGACGATCGCGGTGAGTTCGACGAAGGGGCTGCATGGGCATGCAATCGGAGCGTCGGGCGCGATGGAATTGCTGGCGACGGTGCTGGGGTTGCAGCGGGGATTGCTGCCGGCGAGCGCAGGGCTGGGAGAGGGCGGGTCGAAGGTGGATCCGGCTCTGCATTTAGATCACGTACTGTTACAGAATGAGGCGGCGACGCCGGAGTTGGCGTTGTCGAACTCATTTGCGTTCGGCGGATTGAACGCGGTGCTGGCGGTTCGGCGGTTCAAGGCGGGGGACAGGGGATAGGGTTAGCGGTCGGGGACAGGGAGATTCTGCCCCACGGAATATCAGTCCCCCTCACGTATACTGAACGCCCCCACTTCACCTTCAGGAGTTCTCGTGCGAACCTTCATGATTCCGCTGCTGGCGTGTCTTTCCGCGATCCCGACTGTTGCCCAGGATGTTCCTTCGTTCGTGAATTCGGAATTGCCGTCACTGGTGAATGCCTATAAGGACATCCACGAGCATCCCGAGCTTTCGCATTTCGAGGCGCGGACGTCGGGTATCGTAGGGGCGGCGCTGCGCGAGGCTGGATACACGGTGACGGAGCGCGTGGGAAAGTATCCGGACGGATCGCAGGCGTACGGGGTAGTGGGCATCCTGAAGAATGGGGCGGGGCCGACGCTGATGATCCGCGCGGACATGGACGCGCTGCCGATCGTCGAAGAGACCGGCGTTCCGTATGCGAGCCACGTGAAGATGAAGGACCGGGCCGGGCAGATGGTGGGCGTGATGCACGCGTGCGGGCACGATGTACACACGACGGTGCTGATCGGCACGGCGCGCGCGATGGTGGCAATGAAGTCCGAGTGGCACGGGACGCTGATGCTGGTGGGGCAGCCGTCGGAGGAGACGATTGACGGGGCGAAGGCGATGCTGGCGGATCATTTGTACGAACGGTTCGGGCGGCCGGACCGCATCATCGGGCTGCACGATACGAATGGACTGGCGGCGGGCACGGTGGGGATTCGCAGCGGACCGTCGGCGACCAGTTCGACGTCGGTTGACGTGGTGATCCACGGAATTGGCGGGCACGGTGCGTATCCGCAGGCGGGTCGCGATCCGATCACGCTGGCGGCGCTGTACATCACGCAGATTCAGACGATCGTGAGCCGCGAGGAGGATCCGCAGGATCCAACGGTGGTGACGGTGGGGCACATCGAAGGCGGGACGAAGCGCAACATCATTCCGAATGAAGTGAAGCTGGAGCTGACGACGCGCTCGTTCAGCGACAAGAGCCGCGACACGGTGATCCAGGGATTGAAGGACATGGCGGCGGGGATTACGGAGTCGGCGGGGCTGCCGCCGGAGAAGGCGGCGACGGTGACGGTGCTCGAGGATGAGTCGACGCCGGTGCTCTATAACGATCCAGCGCAGACTGCGATGGTGAAGACGACGCTGGTAAAGACGCTGGGGGCGAGCAACGTGATCGACATACCGCGCGGCATGGCCAGCGAAGATGTGGGCGTGTTCGCGCTGCCGAAGCATGAGATCCCGCTGACGTATTTCATCCTCGGGGCGATGGATCCGGTGAAGCTGGCGGCGGCGCAGGCGGAGGGCAAGGAGCTGCCGGGTCCGCACACCAGCCGGTTTGAGCCGCTGCCCGAGCCGACGCTGCGCACGGGCGTGACGGCGATGACGAGCGTGGCGATGTCGCTGCTGCAGTAGGCCAAAGAACAGGATGGATTTGGAGAAGAGAAGGCCGGAGCGCGCCCGGCGCTGAGGAGCGGCGGTCCGGCCAGGAATTCCGTTGCACACGTTTCAGTGCAGGCCTATACTTCCGCATTCTCGGGGAAGCTTCCCCGATCTCCCCCAAAAAGCAAAGGAGGCGGTATGGGCAAGATCAATATCGGCCGCTGGATTTTGGGCGGAATCGTCGCAGGCATCGTTGGGGACGTAATCGAGAGCCTGGTCGAAGGTTTCTGGCTGGGCCCGCAGTGGAACGGCGCCATGAAGGTGCTGGGCAAGCCGGGCCTGACGACGGGACAAATCGTGGAGTACAACCTGGTCGGGCTGGTGATCGGATTCACTGCGGTGTGGATCTATGCGGCAATCCGGCCGCGCTTCGGCGCGGGAGCGAAGACGGCCGTGTACGCGGCGCTGGCGACATGGGTGCTGGCATCGCTGGTGGCGAACACGTTCTTCATGGTGATTCCGTACATGTATCCGCACCATCTGGCGCTGTATGCGACGATCACGGATTTCGTGGCGGTGGTAGTGGGAACGGTGGCGGGTGCCGCGGTCTATAAGGAAGATTAGTCGGCAGACGGCGGGATGGCTTGCTGCAGAAAAAGAGGACCGTGCAGGGAGCGGAGTCACCTGCACGGTTCTTTTCCTGCGCGCGAGCGAGGGTTAGAGGTTCTTATTGCGGTTGCCGGAGATGAGGCGGACGATCCATGTGAGGATGACTGCGCCAATCACGGCGATGACGATGCTGATGATGAGGCCGTGTTCGCCCACGCCACCGAGGCCGAGGTGCGCGGAGATGAAGCCGCCGATCAGCGCGCCCGCCAGGCCCACCAGCATGTCCATGATGAAGCCGAAGCCGGATCCCTTCATGATTTTCCCGGTCAGCCAACCCGCAATAACGCCAATGATGATCCAGGCAATAATCCCATGTCCCATTTTTCTGTCTCCTTCTGCAATCGATTTTTAGGGGGAATAGAACTGATAGTCGTTTGGATGGGAAAGGTCAACAGAAATAAAGATAGCCGGGCGCGGGCAGCGGGGCGCGGGGATTTGAGATACTCGTGCGATGTTCAGGAATCTGATGGTTCTTGCATTGCTGCTCGCCGGGCCGGCGCTGCATGCCGCGCCGGATGCGCCGGAGCCGTGGCAGGCGAAAGTGGCGCAGGCACTGCCGCTGCTGGGGCACCGCAACTGGATTCTGGTGGTGGACTCGGCTTATCCGCTGCAGGATTCGCCGGGCATTGAGACGGTGGACACGCATGCGCCGATGACGCTGGTGGTGCGGGTGGTGCTGCACGAGATCGATGACTCGGATCATGTGCGGCCGGAGATTTTCACCGATGCGGAACTGCCGTTTGTCGCGGATGAGGACGCTCCGGGGATCGCGCAATATCGCTCGAATATGGCGGACCTGCTGCGGGCGTACCCGGTGCAGTCGATGCCGCACGAGAAGCTGATCGACACGGTGGATCAGGACAGCCGGACGTTTCAGGTGCTGGTGCTGAAGACGAATTCGACGCTGCCGTATTCGTCTGTGTTCATTCATCTGAAGGCAAAGTACTGGAGCGATGAGGCGGAGGCGCGGATGCGGGCGAAGATGGCGGCGGGAACGCAGTAAGGGTGGTTCAGAAATCTCCGAGCCTGAAGGCCCCGATCTGATGATTCCATTTCCCCGGCCTGAAGGCCGGGGCTTCTACCGTAGTGCTGCTGCGCAGCACCTAATGTGCAGCGACGCGGCCATCCGAACTGCGGGCGAGTCACCGGCAAGTCGGAAGGTTCGGGCGCCCGACCTAGCGCAATCCGACGAGGCCGCGGACGGAATCGATGAGCTTCTGCGGATCGTAGCCGAGGCCGTCTTTGAAGACGGTGTCGACCCTCTCGACGTCGGCGATGTGGGCGGCTGGATTGCCGTCGACGACGACGAGGTCGGCTGCTTTACCAACAGCAATGGTCCCGAAGTGGCTGTCTTCGCCGAGCCATTGTGCGCCGTTCTCGGTGGCGATGTGGATGGCTTGTTCGGGCGTGAAGCCGGCTTCGACGAGGAGTTCGAGGTTGCGCTGATCGCCGAAGCCGGGGAGGACGCCGCCGTAGCCGGTGGGATCGCAGCCAGCCATCAGCAGGCCGCCCTGCTTCACAAAATCGCGCTCGAACTGCATTTCCATCCTGAGCAGCGTCGGCCAGATGGCGTCGCTCGCGTGCTCGGCGATGGAGGCGCGGGTGGTTGCGTAGCTGCCCCAGGCGTCGGGCAGGAGCGAGCTGCGGACGCGCATTTCTTCGCTCATGGGCGGGCGATTGGGCACGAAGCTCTCGAAGATAGCGAGCGTTGACGTGATGGCGACGTGGTGGGCGATGAGGTCTTTGATGGTGCCCTGGATTTCGGGGCCTTCAACGTCCATCTTCGCCAGCTCGGCTTGCGGCGGATGCTGGCCGGGGCAGACGCCTTCTTTCTTCTGCGAGTAGAACTCGGTGTCGACGGCGAGACCGTGCTCGAGGTTATCGATGCCGAGGGACGCGGCTTCTTTGAAGCCGACGGCGCAGAGGTGGCCTGTGACTTTGAGGCCGTGCTCGTGGGCGTGGTCGATGGCGGCCTTCAGTTCGGCAGGCGTGATGTGCATGTAGCCCTTGAACGAGGTCATGCCTTCGGCGGACCAGTAATCGACGGTGCGGGCGGCATCGTCGGGGCCGGTGAGGGTGTGCAGTTGCGGGCCGATGGAGGGCGCACCCTCGAGATACGGGCCGGTGAGGAAGAGCTTCGGGCCGGGGATTTTGCCTTCGTCGATGAACTGCTTGACGGAGATGTCGGTGTAGGGCTCGAGGCTGCCGGCAGTGCGGGCCGCGGTGACGCCGCCGGCGAGGTAGAGGCGCGGCGCGGAGTCGGCCATCTCGCCGTAGAGGGGCAGCAGGCCAGGGCCGCCGTCAGGGAGCGGGTAGAAGAGGTGCTCGTGCATGCCGACGAGGCCGGGGAAGACGGTTTTGCCGGTGAGGTCGAGGCGCAGAATCTTCGCACCCGGAAAGGTTGTAATGTCGTCTTTTGGTTCGAGGCCGACGTACGAAATTTTGCCGCCGATGATGTAAATGCACTGGTTCTCCTTCGCTGGAGCGCCGGTGCCGTCGATGACGCGGACGTGCGTGAGGACGATGGTGTCGGCCTGGATCTTGACGAAGGGAGCGAGCGGATCGGAATTGGTCTGGGCGCCGAGCGCCAGTCCGGAAAAGAACAACACTGCCAACGCTGCTCTGCTTCGCATCCTCATATGCCTCGGCCGATGGATTGTTGGGGGCGAATCCCAACTATCCGAGTAGAGGAAGGGTGCCGTCAAGCCTGAGGCGAATCGTGGAGATCGCGCTCGATCTGCGCGAGGGTCTTCGCAAACAGGCTCTGCACGTCGGCTAGGCGCGTGGTTGGGTCGTTGTTGTAGTCCATCAGGCGGTGATGGTACGCGCGGCCCTGGGTGCGCCGGTCGACGATCTCCCGGACCGCTTCGAGCGCGGGGCGGCGATGATGGAAGCCTCCGGTCACTTCGAGGGTGGCCCTCTCCATGGCGCAGTAGAGGCTCCAGGAGGTGGCGTCGGGGGGGCACTTGCGGTTGTCGGCGCGGTTCCAGACGCGATCGGAGTCGAGGATGGAGGCGGCCTTGCGGAGGATGGCGGCGTCGAGGGCGTCGGGCTGGATTTCTTTGGCGGCTTCGAGATCGAAGGTCATGGTGGCCGCGCTAACAAAGCGAGTCACCGCGAACCAGCCATACTCGGTGCGCAGGACCCCGGATCGGTCGGGATCGATTTCGAGCTCGAGCTTGTCGGTGTCTCCGTCGTCGGTCATGGTGCCGCCCCAGGCGGAGGAGGGATGGCGATCGGCGCGCCAGACGCCGGTGGTGATGGCGGCCTCGCGGGCGAGGGTCATGAGGGGCGATTGATCGAAGAGCGGTCCGCAACCGCCGGTCCAGGCGTCGCCGGCACGGTGGAAGAGGCAGTACGTGAGGGCGTGCGCCGCGAAGGGGATCGCCAGGGCCGCGGTGCAGGCGACCAAGGACAGGAGCCGGGGGTGTTTGTGCGGCATGATTCTTGATCCGATCTGGATTTTGCGAACAGCAGGTTGGACGAGAACGGTGACACGAAGACGCAGTCGCGGGGAGGGGTGTTTTCAGGAATTCATACGGCCGAGCGCACGACGGTAGTCAGCCATCCGGAAGTTCGGCTTGTCGGCGATCACCCATTCACCGTTGAAAATCGCGCTCATGAGTTAGAAGTATCGGTCCGTTTTCCGGGCCTAAAGGCCAGAGTTTTTTTCATCCGTCTATTCCCCGGCCTGAAGGCCGGGGCTTCTACCGTAGTGCCGCTGACGGGGCACCCGCTTCGCGAAAGGGTCCGAATTATCTGGTGGGAGCGCTCGCCTGTGTGGTGAGTCCGAAGTCGTGCCGTGGTACAAACGCTAAGGCCAGCTCATGGCACCCGCGCGCTTTGGCGGCGACGGCCGCGAGTAGAATCTCTGAGGCATGCCCGAGCTTCCCGAAGTAGAAACCATTGCGAACGGGGTGAACCGGCGGGTCCGCGGGGACAGCATTGTCTCGGCGTGGTTCAGTCGCTATCAAGAGCCGTTTAAGACGCCGCCTGCTGAGATGGCGGCGACCCTGGCGGGGCTGCGGATCGGCAAGGTGCGCCGGGTGGGCAAGCATATCGTCGTGGACCTGACGGCGAAGGCGGGGCGGACGACGACGCGGCAGTTGCTGGTTCATCTGGGGATGACGGGGCGGCTACTGGTTTCGACACCCGAGCTGCCCGAGGCACCGCACACGCACGCGATTCTGCGTCTGGCGTCGGGGCGGGAGCTGCGGTTCGTGGATCCACGGCGGTTCGGGCGGCTGGAGCTGCGGGGGATGGCGGAGGGCGGGTTTGCGGGACCGGGGCACGAGCCGACGACGATCGGGCTGGACGATTTTGTGGCGCTGTTTGGGGGGCGGAAGCTCGCGATCAAGGCGGCGCTGCTGAACCAGTCGCTGCTGCATGGGGTGGGGAATATCTATGCGGATGAGAGCCTGTTCCGGGCAAAGATCCGGCCCACCCGCGCGGCGGGGCGGCTGAGCCGGGAACAGCTGGGGCGGCTGCGCAAGGCGCTGCAGAAGGTTCTGGAGGCAGCGATCCGGGCGGGAGGGTCGTCGGTTTCGGACTACGTGGATGCGGATGGGGAGGCGGGGTTCTTCCAGATTCAGCACATGGTGTATGGGCGGGACGGGGTGCCTTGCCGGGTGTGCGGGACGCCGATCCGGCGTATCGTGCTGGCTGGGCGGGGAACGCATTTTTGTCCTCACTGCCAGCGATAGGCGGTTGCGCTTCCTGGCTGGGGATCAAAGTAGTCTTCTCCGGTGTTATGGATTTCGGGACCAGGTGGTTCGCGGTTCTACGGGATTCGGAATGCAGAGGGCCCTGCCACTGGGCCTAAACGATTGATTTCAATACAGGATTCAAACGGACCCTGAATTGCACAATGACAAGTGCCAGCGACGCATAGGCTCTCCGCAAGGAGGCCGGTGCGAAACCAAGAGATTCCGGCCGACGAGAGCATCATCCTTCGAGATTCTGCCCCGGCCGGGATGCAAACTGTCCTGATCCATTTGGTTCTCAAGTACTTTTGATCAAGGACATCTTCAGGGAGGCCAGTGACTGGCTGTCACACAGGAAGCCATCCGGGAACGGGTGGCTTTTCTGTTGAGGGGGCGGCGGGACGGTACTTTGGCGATCCCGGGGCGGGCGTAGCCGCATCAAAGGACTTGTCAGGTTCCTGTTTCCGGGTTTACTATTGTTTTTACCTATCGAGCGGCTGAAGCCACGCAGGTATGTGCGAGGCTCGCTGCGATTCTCGAGAGTCAGGAATCACCCCGGTCGATCATCTCCGTCGTCGCATGTCGCCGTCAGAGGAGAAGCATCCGGGTGCGAAGGTTGAATCGGCATCAGACGGCAGCTCCAGTACGTTCCAACGATCGGCGCGGTTGCCGATTGCGTTCTGATCGGCGCGGCCGCCGATTGCGTTCCCCCGTTTCAGCCCTTCGGCAGAGGGGCGGGAGCCGTTCGGGCCCAGGAACCCAGTCCAGCGTGTTGCGTCGTTTTATAAACTTTCCGGCCATTTGCGTTGCGTTCGTAGTGCAGGTTTAGGCCGGAGTACAACAACTTTCCACGGTTGCTGGCTCCCCGCGAGTCAGGATGGCTGCGCGGTTACCCCACGAATCGCAGCGGCCATTCAGGCGAGTAGCACTAGCAGGAGACGGGAACAGAGAGTTCGCACAGGAAGTGCAGGCATGACAACAGAGCAGAACCAGCCTCAGCCGCCGGAGAATCCGGTTCAGGCACAGGCAGCGAATCAGGGGCAAATCCACGATGAGGGGGGTGGCGGACGCCGCCGCCGCCGTCGCCGCAAGCGGAACAGGAACAAGGGCGCGCAGGCCCCGGTCAACGGGCAGAGCAACGGCCAGAGTCAGGCACAGCCGCAGAGCCAGCAGCCGCCGGCATTCAAGCCGAAGCCGCCGAAGCCGCAGCCCTCGAGCCAGCAGCGATTCTTTAACGGCAACGGGCAGGGCCAGGGCGGAGCGCGCCGGCGGGGCAAACAGCGCCGCGAGCGCACGTTCGTGGGTCCGATGGACCACAGTTACCGGACGGTAAACGGCAATGTGGCCGATTCGCCCCCGTCGACGATCGAGTTCCGGAACGGCAACGTGAACGGGAACGGGTACTACGCGGAGCATCAGGCCACGTGGGAACCGCCACCTCCGCCGATCCGGGAGGACGCGCCGACGCGCATCCTCCTGTTCATCGAGGACCTGTTTTTCTTCGCGAAGATTAACGAGACGGCGCGCAAGCTGGGGATCAAAGTGGCCTTCGTGAAGAACGAGCCCGACACGCTGGCGAAGATCGTCGAGGCCCCGGAAGAAGAGCGGCCGTCGTTGATCGTATTCGATCTGAACAACGCTGCGGCGAAGCCGATGACGCTGATTCCCAAGATCAAGTCGAAGCTGAAGAAGGGGACATCGGTGATCGGGTTCCTCTCGCACCTGCAGGGCGACCTGAAGGCAAAGGCTCTGGAAGCGGGATGCGACATGGTGATGCCGCGTTCGGCCTTCTCGCAGAACCTGCCGACGCTGCTGCGCCGGCACGGCCTGGACGAGGAAGAGCACGAGGCGGAATTCGCACAGGTGTAACGCCACCAGCAGTGCAGGGATATCAGGAGCCCCGGTTGAGGCCGGGGCTCTTCTGTTTTTGCGCGAAGGGAAAGGGTTGCCCGCGATCGGATGGTTGTTGCATCTGCGCCGCTGTGGCGGTGCGCATCCTACTGGGCGAGGAGAGAGTTATCCATGTTAAAAAGCAGAATCATCGGTCTCGCGGGCTTTTTGGTTTTTGCCGTCGCCGGGTGTCACAAGAACGCAGTCGATCCGGGTGCTTTCAAGTCCGCGCTGAACGGGTATTACAGCGCGAAACCGGTGTGTGTGTGGACGGCTCCGGTGAAGTTCCCGGCGCAGGCCGATACCAACAATGAGGATCAGACGAAGGGGTTCGATGCGCTGACCGATGCCGGACTTCTGGTTCGGACGCCGCAGGAGAAGAAGCGCTTCCTGATCGGATCGAAACAGGTGAACGACTACGACCTGTCCGACAAGGGGCGGTCGACCTGGACGACGGATCCGTCGCAGCCGGGCTACGGGAACTTTTGCTTCGGGCATCGGGAGGTGACGTCGATCGACAGCTTCACGCCACCCACAGGGGATGCCGCGCAATACACGGTGAACTACCATGACACGGTCACAGGAGTGCCCGACTGGGCGAACACCGCGGAGATGAGGACAGCCTTCCCGAGGATTGGGAACATGACGTCGGGTCAGCAGACGGCGACCGCAACGCTGGTGAAGAGCTCGAGCGGCTGGCAGGTGACGAACGTGACGCCGGCGGGCGGCAACAACGGGCTGGTTCAGTAGCGTGTGCGGTCCAAGTGCTGTGAAGCCTCGGCGATGGCCGGGGCTTTTCGGTTGGATGGGGGAGAGGGGGGCGGGGCAAGGAGGGGTGCAGGAAGGGACGGATTCCTAAAAGGGGATATTGCGGGGTGTCGATGGTTGTAGTTTGGAATTTTTCCACTGAACGTTTTTTCTGAAGTGCCGATAAGAGGGGCAAGCGTTAGCGCAACCTTCAGGATGGCGAGGATGCAACATGGCTCTTAATCCCATCTCCTCTGTCTCTTCCGCGGCCGGACCCCCGGAGGATCCGCGTGAAAAGGCGCCTTTTATTGCGAACGTAGGCGGGAAGACCTACGTGGCGAATGTGAACTACTCGGCGGGCGAATACACCGCGCAGGATCCTGTGATTTTCGGGGCGGTGGGTGACGGCCCGACGATGCAGGCGGCCGAAGAGGAGTTCGCAAATCGTCTGAATCTTCTGGCCTAGGGTTCCTGTCGTAATGCGAGACGCGCGCGCCCGCAGCGCCAGACGAAACTTTTCGCTGCCATCGAGCCGGAGTGCGGATCAGGGTTAAATCGTGTAGAAGGGACGTGACTCTATTGGGGAGCACGTATGCACCGTCTCTTCGTCCGCGCTGTTTTTGTTCTGGGAATCTTTTCTGTACCCGCGTTGTTTGCGCAGGAGCCTGCGCGTTGGGTGGGCACGTGGTCGGCATCGCCGATGGGGGCTCCGGTGAATTTCGGGCAGCCTTCGCCAGGGAACACCACTTATCGCGACATCGTCCACATCAGTGCCGGGGGGACGACGCTGCGCGTCGAGCTGACGAATGAATTTGGGACGCGGCCGCTGACGATCGGCGCGGCGCACATCGCCCTGAGCGCGGGAATGGGAGGCATTCAGCCGGGGAGCGACCATGCCCTGACGTTCAATGGGCAGCCTTCGGTGACGATTCCCGCGGGGGCGCCGATTTTCAGCGATCCGGTGTCTCTTGCAGTTGCGCCGATGGCGAATCTTGCGGTGAGTGTTTACCTTCCCGACCAACCGATCGGCGAGACCACGTGCCATCAGGAAGGGATGACGACGACGTACATCACGCAGGGAAATAACACGTCGGCGGAGACGGTGACCGATGCGCGGACGATTGCTTCTTGGTGTTTCGTGAAGGCGATCGACGTGAGCACCAGCGACGCGGGAGCAGCGGCGATTATCTGCCTGGGGGATTCGATCACGGATGGGGCGCACTCCACGCCGGATATGAACCGGCGGTGGCCGGATGATGCTGGCCGCGCGGCTGCAGGCGAATCCGAAGCTGGCGCATCTTTCCGTACTGAATGAGGGGATTGGCGGCAATCGGCTGCTGAACGACCTTGCCGGGCCGAATGCGCTGGCGCGTTTCGATCGTGACGTGCTGGCGCAGAGCGGGGCGAAGTACGTGATTCTTCTGGAAGGCATCAATGACATCGGCCACACCGCGATGCCGCGCGTGCCTGCGGATGTCATTACCGTGCAGGATCTGATCCTGGCGTACACCCAGCTGGTGACGCGAGCGCACGCGCACGGGCTGAAGATTTACGGCGCGACGATTACGCCGTACGTGGGTGCGCATTACTACGCGCCCAAGGGCGAGGAGATGCGCGAGGCGGTGAATCAGTGGATCCGGACCAGCGGCGTCTTCGATGGGGTGATCGACTTCGACAAGGCGGTGGCGGACCCGGCGAAGGCGAACGTCATCGCGCCGGCTTACGACTCCGGGGATCATCTGCATCCGAACGATGCCGGGTACCAGAAGATGGCCGACTCAATCGATCTTTCTCTGTTCCAGTGAGAGGCCGGAGGGACGATGCTGAGAAACCGATCCATCGCACGATCTGCGATCATTCCCAACCTTGCCTACCCGGATGTGAACGAGGCGGCGGCGTGGCTGGGCGCGGCCTTCGGCTTCAGCGTCCGGCTGCGAATCGGGACGCATCGCGTGCAGATGAATGTCGGTGAGGGGGCTGTGACGCTGCGGGAACTGCGTCCGGAAGAAGTGGGAGCGGCGCTGGGCGTGGGGCACTCGATGACCGTGCGCGTGGAAGATGCCGATGCGCACTGCCGGCGGGCGCGGGAGCACGGCGCGCAAATCACGCAGGAGCCCACCACGCATCCTTACGGTGAACGGCAGTACAACGCGCTGGATCCGGCGGGGCATTTGTGGACGTTCTCGCAATCGGTGGCAGACGTGGCTCCGGAGGAGTGGGGCGGGGTTGGGGTGGAACTGTAACGGCGACGTCCTAAAAATACTGAAGTATCCACTTGACAATTACTGCGCATCGGCGCATCTTAATACTGAAGCATGTACTTCAGTATTATGGAAAGGCAGGAATTCCCATGGACATCACCACCACCCACTCCACCTTCGTCATCGAGCATAACTACCAGCATCCACCGGAGCGACTGTATGCGGCTTTTGCCGATCCGGAGAAGAAGCGCCGCTGGTACGGGGACCGCGACACGCCGGAGACCAGTGTGTTCGAGATGGACTTCCGCGTCGGGGGGCGGGAGCGCACGGTGTATCACCTCGGGCCGAATACGCCGTTCCCGGGTGTGCCGCTCACGAACCTGACGACTTTTGAGGACATCGTTCCCAACCAGCGCATCGTGATGTCGTCGACGATGGTGATCGGCGATCATCGCATGTCGTCGTCGCTGGTCACGATCGAGTTCCTGCCTCTCTCGGGCGGGACGGAGCTGCGCTGCACGCATCAGGGCGCGTTCTACGAAGGGTCCGACGGGCCGCAAATGCGCGAGGCCGGCTGGCGCACGCTCTTCGAGCGTTTCGCGGCAGAACTGGAGCGCTAAGGTATCAACAGGTGCCGATCCGAGGAGAGATTTGACCAGGAAAGACCCCGCCATTGACCGGCTGTTCCACGCGCTCGGGGATCCGACGCGGCGGGCGATACTCGACCGGCTGAGCCGGGCGCCGATGACCGTAACGCGCCTGGCCGAGTTGCAGGGGGTTACATTGACGGCGGTGGGGCAGCATCTGCAAATCCTCGAGGAGTGCGGCCTGGTGCGCACCGAGAAGCTGGGGCGGGTGCGCACCTGCAGCATTCACGCGGCGGGATTCGATCGGCTGGAGAAGTGGATCCGCGAGCATCGGTCGACATGGGAGCTGCGGCTGGACCGGCTGGGGGCGGTGCTGGACGAAGAGGAGCGGGGGGATTAGCTACACGCGAATCTTGACCGGCCAGGTCTTCCAGATTTCGGAGCAGTAATCGCGGATGGCGCGATCGGAGGAGAACTTGCCGATGCGCGCGACGTTGAGGATCGACATGCGCGTCCAGCGTTCCTGATCGCGTGTAGGCTTGGCCGACCCGGTCCTGGCAGTCGATGTAGGCCTGGTAATCGGCCAGCAGCATGTACTCGTCCTTGTTGAGCAGAGAGGCCGACGAGCGGCTCGAAGAGACCGCGGTCGCCGTGGGAGAATTCGCCGCCGACTCAGGGCGTCGAGAATCTCGCGCAGATCGCTGTTCGATTCGTAGAGGGCGCGGGGATTGTAGCCTTCGCGGCGGCGCTGCTCCACTTCGGGCGCGGTCAGTCCGAAGAGGAAGAAGTTGTCGGCGCCGACTTCCTCGCGAATCTCGATATTGGCGCCGTCGAGAGTGCCGATGGTGAGCGCGCCGTTCATGGCGAACTTCATGTTGCCGGTGCCGGAGGCTTCTTTGCCGGCCAGCGAAATCTGCTCGGAGAGATCGGCGGCGGGATAGACCCGGTGTCCCAGCTTGACGTTGAAGTCCGGTAAGAAGACGACCCTGAGCCGGCCGCGCGACCAGGGGATCGTTGTTGACCGCTCGGCCACGGAGTGGATGAGCTTGATGATGAGCTTGGCCATGCGGTAACCGGGCGCGGCCTTGCCGCCAAAGATGAAGGTGCGCGGCGCAATCGGCGCGTTCGGGATCGCGGCGGATGCGCTTGTAGAGCGTAAGGATATGCAGGACCTGCAGGTGCTGGCGCTTGTACTCGTGGATCCGCTTGACCAGCACGTCGAACATGGACTCGGGATCGGTGGTCATGCCCAGCCGGTCGTGGATATACGCCGAGAGCTGGAGCTTATTGTGGCGCTTGATGGCGCGCCACTCGTGGCGGAAGTCCGCGTCGTCGGCCAGCGGCTCGAGGCGGCGCAGTTTTTCGAGGTCGTAGACCCAAGCCTGGCCGAGCCGCGCGGTAAGCAGCTGCGCGAGGCGCGGATTGCTGAGCACCATCCAGCGCCGCGGGGTGACGCCGTTGGTCTTGTTGGAGAACTTCTCCGGCGTGAGCGCGTAGAAGTCGCTCAGCACGCTGGTTTTGAGCAAGCTCGGTGTGCAGCGCGGCGACGCCGTTGATGGCGTGGCTGCCCACGCTGGCCAGATGGGCCATGCGCACGTACTTTTCCCCGTCGCCGTTCTCGTCGATCAGCGAGAGCCGGCGCACGCGATCGTCGTCGCCGGGGAATCTCTGGCGCACGTCCTCGAGGTGCCGGCGGTTGATCTCGTCGATGATCTGCATGTGGCGCGGCAGCAGAGAGCGCTGAAGAGGTCGCGCGGCCACTGCTCCAGCGCCTCGGGCATGCAGGGTGTGGTTGGTGTAGGAGAGCGATTGCGCGTTACCTGCCAGGCGGGATCCCACTCCATGCTGTGCTCGTCGACCAGCAGGCGCATCAGCTCGGCGACGGCGATGGCCGGATGCGTATCGTTCATCTGGATGGCGAAGTTGCGGTGGAGCTCGGCGAGCGGCCGGTCTGGATGGTCTGAATGCGGAGAATGTGCTGCAGGCTGCAGGAGACGAAGAAGTACTGCTGGGCGAGGCGCAGCTGCTTGCCCTGCTTGCCCTCGTCGTTGGGATAGAGAATCTTGGAGAGGTTCTCCGAGGCGACTTTGTCGGCGACGGCGCCGAAGAAGTCGCCGTGATTGAAGACGCCGAAGTCGAAGCTTTCCATGGCCTGGGCCGACCACAGGCGCATGGTGTTGGCGGTGTTGGTGCGGTAGCCGAGGATGGGCGTGTCATTGGGGACGCCGCGCACCATGCGTTCGGGAATCCACTGCACGTGCAGCCGGCCGCGCGCGTCGACGTGGGTTTCGGTGTGGCCGCCCATTTTGACTTCGAAGGCGTCTTCGGGGCGTTCCAGCGCCCAGGGATTGCCGAGGCGCAGCCAGTTGTCGGTGGACTCCACCTGCCAGCCGTCGCGAATCTGCTGATCGAAGATGCCGTATTCGTAGCGGATGCCGTAGCCGATGGCGGGAATGTCGAGGGTGGCGAGGGAGTCCATAAAGCAGGAGGCCAGACGGCCGAGGCCGCCGTTGCCGAGGCCCGGCTCGCCTTCCTGCTCGATCAGGACGTTGAGGTCGAGACCGAGGTGGCGCATGGCCTGTTCGGCTTCCTCGTAGATGCCGAGGTTGATGAGGTTGTTGGCGAGGTGGGGGCCGGTGAGGAACTCGGCGGAGAGGTAGCAGACCACGCGCACATCCTGGGCCTGGTAGTTGCGGGTCGTGGAGATCCAGCGCTCGACGAGGCGGTCGCGCACGGTATGCGCCAGGGCCATGTAGAGGTCGTTGACGGTGGCGCGCTCGACGGGGCGGCCCTGGACGAAGAGCAGGTTGTCGAGGAACGACTGGGCCAGGGCGTCGACGCCGGTGGCGGTCCTCTGGCCTTTGGTGGAACCTGCCTGTGCCAGCGCAGTTGCGGCTGTTTCTGAAATCACGCTCACCTTGCCCCCTACGGCTCCAAACTAGTCCCGGAAGGGAGATGTGGGGCTGGAAAGCTCAGTGAATTCTCGGCGATAAGGTAACGGTGGTAATGGGTGCCGAACTTTTGGCTAGCCTGGGGGCCAATGCATCTGGCGGCCGCCGAGCAGGTGCAGGTGGAGGTGGTCGACGGTCTGGCCGCCTTCGGGACCGGTGCTGATCACCACGCGGTAGCCTTTGCCCAGATTCTGTTCGCGGGCAATGTCCGCTACAGCAAGGAGGAGGCGGCCGAGGAGGGCGGCGTCCTCGGGCTTCGCGTCGGCCAGCGAGGCGATGTGCTTCTTCGGGATGACGAGGATGTGTTTTGGGGCCTTGGGGTCGATGTCGTGGAAGGCGAAGACCTGATCGTCTTCGAAGACCTTGTTCGAAGGAATGGCGCCGGCGACGATTTTGCAGAAGATGCAGTCCACGATGGCCACTCCTGAGGTCGGGATCAGAAACGGAGGTAGAGGCCGGCCGTAGGTTGGGAGGCGAGCCGCCAGGCGTTGGTGGTGAGCTTAGCGAGACCGAAGTCCGGGGCTTTGTAGTAGAGGCCGCGATACTGCACCTGCAGGCCGAAATTGTGGGTCAGCAGGGGTATCTGGACGCCGGCGCCGAAGTTCGCTCCGGGGCGCGCCTGCCAGGCGACGTTCTGGCCGCCATTCAGTGAGGGGGAGAAGACGACAGCGCTGATGCCGGCCATGGCGTAGGGACGGAAGCCGAAGGCCTGAAATCCGTGAAGGTAGTAGTCGCCGTTAAAGACGTGGAGGTTGTGCTGATAGCCGAAGACCTGGCCGGTGTAGTACTCGGTGTAGCGGGTGTAGTCGTAGGAGAACTGCCAGCCGATGAGGGGGTGGAAGCTATGGCTGAAGGCCGCTTCGCCGCCGAGGGAGCGGGTGGTGGTGTCGGTGATGCTGTTGCCGCTGGCGTTGGACGTGAGCTGATAGAAGCCGCCGATGGAGACTTCGTCGTTGCGGAGCGCTTGTTGGGCCTGGGCGGCGGAACAGACAAGAAGCGCGCTCACAGAGAGAAGACCGAACCACAGGCAATAGCGAGAAACCATTCGGGCGGGAAACCTCCAGTTCCATAGTAAAGGGCCGGGTGGGAATCGCGGGGGCGGCTTCGCTTTTAACCTGGCCTGCGCACCTTGCTTCAATGAGGCTGCTTGTACTGCTCGAACCAGCCCACAACGCGGTCTTCGAATGCTCGCGGATTCACATCCTCTGCGCCGGTGTGCTCTGCTCCTTCGACGATCCAGAGCTGGGAATGAGAGGCTCCGGCCCGAAATAATTCGAGCGAATGGCGCATAGGGATGTTGTCGTCGGCAGTGCCACAGATAAGGAGGGTCGGGACACGCGACCGCTGAATCGCGCGCAGGGGACTGGCATCGGCGAGGTTCACGTGATAACGAAGCTCGGTATAGAGGAGGGCCAGATCGCGAGCTGGGGCTCCAATGGTTCGCGGAAACCAGAGGCCCAATTGAGTCATCTGCGAGATGCGATCGTTGGCGATTTCGCGAAACGAGGCAAACGAAGCCTCGGCCGTGATCGCGCAGAGACCCGGCGTCACCGCGCTGGCCTGAATCGCGATGGCTGCTCCCATCGATTCTCCGAAAAGGTATTCGCAGCCCGGAGTCCCAGGGCGCAGCCACGCGGCCCAGCGGCGCACATCGTCACGCTCCAGCACTCCGTAGGTAGCGATTGCGCCGCCGCTCGCACCATGAGCACGGGAGTCCGGCAAGAGGACCGAATATCCATGCCGCAAAAACATGAACGCATGACCTGCAACGCCTTCGCGCGTGTCGGCCACGCCATGCAGGAGAATCACCGTGTTGCCGTTGGGGTGGGCCGGACGAATAAACCAGGCCTGCAGGTTTGCTCCATCGGCGCCCTCAATTGTGGGATCGAACGCCGGCAAGTGCGTCCATGCTGGTGCTGCGGGGGTCGGCGTTTTGTGACCGGGATGGAGCGCCATTTCGGCCAGGCTCCATCCCGCAATGGCGGAGGCAAGGAGATACGCGGCGCCGGCGATCACGACGAGGTGAATGGAGATACGAGCCCAGTTCTTCACAGAAGACAGTACGGCTACGAAAGCAGCCTGGTTCTTCGCTAAGCGACCCACGAGCCGGGGGCTCGAAGACGCCACGGATGTCGGACTGAACCTTTCGCCCACTCGTCACGTACCCCTTGACATTCGACAAGAGGGCGGGAGATTCTGGGGATTCTGTTGTCGAACGTCGAGGGGAGAGAGAATGCCGCCATCCACAGATCTGCTGCAGGGGACGCTGGACATGCTGATTCTGAAATCGATAGCGCTGGAGCCGGAGCATGGGTGGGCGATTGCGCAGAGGATCCAGCAGGTGTCGAACGACGTGCTGCAGATCGGCCAGGGCTCGCTGTATCCGGCTCTGCATCGGCTGGAGTACAAGGGCTGGATTCGCGCGCAGTGGGGCGCATCGGAAAACAACCGGCGGGCGCGGTACTACTCGCTGACGGCGGCGGGACGGAAGCAGCTCGACGCGGAGATGGAGAACTGGGAACGGCTGACGGGGGCGGTGAATCTGGTGCTGGAACGGATATGAAGCCGGTAGCCTGTGGCCGGTAGCCGGTAGCTGAAGGGGCAGCGATGATCAGCGAGATCTGGACGCGGACGAAGTTCTTCTTCGCGGGGAAGCGGCGGCGCGAGGTGGATGAGGAGATCGCGTTTCATTTGCAGCGGGAGGCGGAGGAGAATATGGCGCGCGGGATGACACCGGAAGAGGCACGGCGGAAGGCAGCGATTGCGTTTGGGGGCAGGGAGCGGGCGCGGGAGGAGTGCCGCGAACAGCGTCCGGGATGGACGGTGGAATCGATGTGGCGCGATATGAAGTACGGGGCGCGCGGGCTGGCGCGGAATCCGATGTTTACGGCGGTCGCGGTGCTGACCCTGGCGCTGGCGATCGGGGCGAACACGACGATCTTCAGCCTGCTGGATCAGGCGCTGATGCAGGCGCTGCCGGTAAAGGATCCCGGCCAACTCGTCGTGCTGAGCTTCGCAGGGGCGGCGCAAGGGCACAGAGAATCCCATGGAGGTGATTCGACGGGCCACATCCATTCGTTCTCGTATCCGATGTACAAGGACCTGCGCGAGAAGAACACCGTGTTCAGCGGGCTGATTGGAGCGGCGCCGGTGAACGTGGGGGTGACGTGGAACAACCGCGCCGATGGGGTCAGCGCGGAGATGGTGAGCGGCAACTACTTCGACGTGCTCGGCGTGGGGGCGGCGGTGGGACGGGTGTTTGTGGCCAGCGACGAGACGGCGCCGGGAGCGAATCCGGTTGCGGTGCTGAATTTCGACTACTGGAAATCGCATCTGGCGGAGGCTCCGGTGGTGGGGAAGACTCTGCTGGTGAACGGGACACCGTTCACGATTCTCGGCGTCACGGCGCCGGGCTTTCACAGCATGGAATGGGGAGCGCTGCCGCAGCTTTACGTGCCGCTCACGATGCAGAAGACGGCGGAGCCGGAGTGGGACTTTCTCAACGACCACAAATCCTACTTGATGAATATCGTCGGCCGGCTGAAGCCGGGGATGACGGCGACGCAGGCTGCTGCGGCGATCAATCCTCTGTTCCGTGACCTGCGCGCCGAGGAGTTCACTGCGGCTGCACGATCAGTCGGCGAAAGAGCGGACGGCATTTGTCACCAAGGCGCACCTGAATCTCGAAGCGGGCGCGCGAGGGTTCTCGCCGATGCGCGACAGCGTGCAGACGCCGCTGACGATCATCATGGGCATGGTGGTGCTGGTGATCCTGATGGCCATCGTGAACGTGGCGAGCCTGCTGCTGGTGCGGGCAGCGACGCGGGCGCGGGAGTTTTCTGTGCGCTTTGCGCTGGGCGCGACGAGCGGCCAGGTGCTGCGGCAACTGCTGGCGGAAGGGATGCTGCTGGGTCTGGCCGGGGCGGCCATCGGCCTGGCGCTGGCGCCCGAAGCTCTGCGTTTGCTGATCCACTGGATGGCAACCGGCGATCCGAGCCAGCGTGCGTTTACCGCGACACTCGACTGGCGGGTGCTGCTGTTCACGGTGGCGGCGACGCTGGTGGCGAGCCTGCTCTTCAGCCTCGCGCCGGCGGCTCAGTTCTGGAACCCGAAGCTCGCTGAGGCGCTGCACCAGGGACGCGGGGGCACGGGCGGATCGCTGCGCTTCCGGAGGACGTGCGTGGCGCTGCAGATTGGCTTCAGCCTGCTGCTGATTGTGGCGGCGGGGCTGTTCGTGCGGACCATCGACAACCTGCGCAATGTGAATCCGGGGTTCGCAACGGATCATCTGCTGGCGTTCGATCTCGATCCTGGGCGCGCGGGCTATCCGGCAACCGGCGTGGCACCCGTGGAACAGCGTGCTCTGGACGCGATTGCGGCTCTGCCGGGGGTGCGCTCGGTGGGCGCGACCAACGACGAGGATCTGTCCAATGACGGCGTGTCGGGCGATGTCGTCGTAGCCGGCTACACACCGCCGCCGAACGAGGAGTACGACGTGGAGCTGCCCTGGGTGAGCGACAACTATCTGCAGACGTTGGGGGTTTCTCTGCTGGCCGGGCGGTATTTCAACGCGGGCGACACGGCGACATCGAGCAAAGTAGCCATCGTCAACGAGACTGTTCGCGAAGCATTTTTTCGGCAGCGCGGGCGCGGCGCTCGGCCATCATGTGAGCCGGCCGCAGCGGTCGCAGACCGATGCCATGATCGTTGGTGTAGTGAAGGACGTGAAACACCAGAGCATGCGCGATCCAGCGATACCGACCTGCTACACGCTCTTTACGCAAGCACCGCGAACCACAGGGCTCATCTACTACGTGCGTACCTGGCAGGATCCTGATGCGGCGGCGAACAGCATCCGTGCGGCGATTGGCAATCTGGATTCGAAACTGATCGTGGCGCACCTGAGCACGATGAAGGAAGAGATCGACGAGAACCTTTTGGCGGAGCGCACGATTGCTCTTCTGGCGACGGCGTTTGGGGTGCTCGCGACGGTGCTGGCAGGGATCGGGCTGTACGGGATCCTCGCGTATTCGACGGCGCAGCGGACGCGGGAGATCGGGATCCGGATGGCGCTGGGGGCGCGGCGCACGTCGGTGGTGCGGCTGATCCTGTGGGAGGTGATGGTGCTGGCCGGAGGCGCGATA
The DNA here is from genome assembly GCA_963796895.1 of uncultured Acidobacteriaceae bacterium. Taxonomy (GTDB): domain Bacteria; phylum Acidobacteriota; class Terriglobia; order Terriglobales; family Acidobacteriaceae; genus Palsa-343. The sequence goes on along the minus strand of CAWCNN010000003.1, from coordinate 1,130,923 downwards.
CTGGTGACGATCCCGGTGGCGATTCTGGCAACGAGGGCGGTGCGGAGCCAGTTGTTCGGAGTGTCGATCGCCGACCCGGTGGTGTACGGTGCGGGGATCGCAATCATCTGCGTGGTTGCGGGGCTGGCGGGATTTGTGCCGGCGCGGCGGGCGGCGACGGTGGATCCGGCGCGGGCGCTGCGGACGGATTGAGGGCAGGCCGCCGCCAGCATCCATTCCAGGCGACCCTTACCCGCGATCGTTGTGCGCAGGAGCCGGGTTCCTTCTACGATCAGCCTGCGAACTGATGCGGGGAGCGAGAATCGGTTGGCAAAAACCGGCAATAAAGGCGGCCGTGCCCCGGTATCGCCAGGCGCAAGTCGCTAACCGCTCTTTTGCTCAACGCTTCTCGCCAACGGTCCTTTGGACTGCTTCTCGCCAGGCGCTCCCGACTAACCGCAGTTCGCTATCCCAACCAGCTACCAGCTACCACCTTCCCCCTATACCCTGTACCCTGTTACCGATGACCACCCTCCGCACCGCCAAGCGTTTTGTCTTCCCGCTGGTCGGTCTCTGGGTGCTCCTCTACTGCTCCTTCTCTCTCTTCAAGCCCCCGCTCCTCGACGGCTCCGACGCCCTCAGCGCTGAGATCGCTCGTGAGATGCTCACGGGCAATCACTGGCTGACTCCCTGGGCCAACGGCATCGTCTATCCCCACCACCCGCCCCTCCTCTACTGGACCATCGCGGTCAGCTTCGGCCTCTTCAATATTTCGGACTGGGCCGCTCGACTGCCTGTCGCGATCGCCACCCTCGGCCTCTTCATCGCGACCTTCTCCCTCGCCCGCCGCATCTTCCACTCGCCCGCCGCCGCGTTCTACGCCGTCCTCTCCCTGCTCACCTCCTACGGCGTCTTCCTCTTCGGCCATCTCCTCATCCGTGACGTCTTCCTCTGCCTCTGGACCACGCTCGCCCTCAACTTCTTCTGGCGCTCCCTGACCCAGGAGAAGCACCTGCTCGCTTCCGCTCTAGGCTTCGGCGCCTGCTGCGCACTGGGCGTCCTGACGCAGGGACTCCCCGGCCTGCTGCTGCCGCTCGCGATCGCGGTGCTCTATCTCGCCTTCACGCACCGCCTCCGCCATCTCCTCCGCTGGCATCCGGTTGCGGCGATCCTAGTCTTCCTTGTCCTCTATCTCCCCTGGCACTTCGCCGCCCGCCACGCCCTCCGCCAGCAGGACCTGCTCAACCTCCTGCCCCGCTTCACCGGCGGCCGCGTTCCCCTCATCGTCTTCTGGCCGTTGCTGCTTCTCTGGATCATTCCGTGGTGCGCCTTCTCGCTCCGCGCTCTCCGTATCGGCGCCTCACCGGAGTCCGATCGCCGGCGCGAGGCACGCCTCTTCTGCATCCTCTGGATCCTCACCGTCCTCGTCTTCTTCAGCTTCACCGCCCGCCAGGAGTTCAATCTCCTCGCCGCGCTCCCGCCGATGGCGCTGCTGGCCGGCGGTTGGCTCGCCGAAGACGAGGCGCAGCCGCACCACCAGGGACGCATCGCGGCCTGGATTCTCTTCTTTTTCGGCATGGCTGCGGCCGCCCTGGTGGCGTACTACCTCTTCGCCTCGCCGCGACCTGCCCCGGGCACCGACATCGCGACCCTCCTGCATCCCAACCCCGGGCACCATGCCGTCTTCTTCTCTTACTTCCTCGACCTCACCCGCAGCGCCATGGGCGCCTTCAAGGTTCCCCTTTGGATTGTCTTCGTTTCTCTTCTGGTGGGCGTCTCGGCGGGGCTCTTCTTCCGTCTCCGCGACAACGCCCGCATGGCCAACATGTTTCTCGCCGGCATGATTGTCGCCATGCTGATCGCGGCGCACCTCGCCCTGAATACATTTTCGCCGGTCCTCTCTTCCGAGATCCTGGCTGAAGCGATCCACCCGGAAGTCCGCCCCGGCGACGTCCTTGTGGTGAACGGCTCTCTCGACGACGCGTCTTCTTTCGTCTTTTACCTCGAGCGCAACGTAATGCTCCTCAACGCAGTTTCATCGAGCGGGTCCATCCCCGCGCCCTGTACCGGGGGCGCCCACTTCACGACCCGGACCACGGTGCGGTTCACCGTCGGGCCTGTTCCGCAGCCCATTTTCAACATCAATCGGGGCGACCTCTGCGTTCTGTGGCAAGGGCCGTCGCGCCTCTGGCTCTGGACGCCACTCGACGAAATCCCGGTCCTGCCCGGCAATGTGTACGTGATCGGCCGCAGCGGAGGCAAAGAAGTGCTCAGCAACCAGCCCAACACCGGCGGCGCTGCTTTCTAACTCAGAAAGTCGTCGCCAACAAAGAAGCCCACCCGCAAGAGCAGCAACGGCAAGGTTCACGCCGAGAGCACGCCTCAACCGATCTGTGCCATGCTCACAAACCACGTTCAACAAGATTGGCGTGGCCCCGGTTTCTATATCGGGCGAGCCGCCCTGAAAACCCTGAGTCGCCCACAGCATCGAAGTCGAAATGAGCCTCCGAGAAATCTCATACTCGGAACCGGTCGACAGGAACCTATGAACCTTCCCGTCCCTCCTCCCGTCCCGCCGATGCTCGCCAAACGCATCGACCAGCTCCCCATCGGCCCGGAGTGGATCTACGAGCCCAAGTGGGATGGCTTCCGCACCGTCGTCTTCCGCGACCACAATGAACTCCTCCTCCAGAGCCGCGATGAAAAGGCCCTGAACCGCTATTTTCCTGAGCTGATCGATCCCCTTCTCGAACAGCTCCCCCGCCGCTGCGTCCTCGACGGCGAAATCGTCATCGCCCGGAACGGGGTCCTCGACTTTGACGCACTGCAGCTGCGCATTCATCCCGCCGCGTCGCGGGTGAAACTCCTCAGCCGTGAGACACCCGCCTCCGTCGTCTTCTTCGACCTGCTTGCCGAAGGGACACACGACTGGACGAAGAAGACCTTCCGCGAGCGCCGCAGCCAGCTCGAGGCGGTCCTCACGCGAGCCAGACCCCCGCTCCACCTCACCCCGGCGACCGACGATCCCACCCGGGCCGCCGACTGGTTCGGCCGCTTCGAAGGCGCCGGCCTCGACGGGGTCATGGTCAAGGCGAAGCAAGGTCTTTATGAACCGGACAAGCGGACCATGTTGAAGGTCAAGCATGAGCGCGACTGCGACTGTGTCGTCGCCGGCTTTCGCTGGTACCGCAAAAGCGCGCGCCCTGCCATCGGTTCCCTGCTCCTCGGCCTTTATGACGAGCGGGGCGAGCTCCAGCACGTCGGGGTCTGCGGCAGCTTCCCCATGCAAAAGCGCTACGATCTTGTCGACTACCTCGCGCCGTTCCGCAGGAATGCTGTGAAGAATCACCCCTGGTCCGAGAGGACGGGAAGCGCCGAAAACCCTGAAGAATCGAACCCGTCCCATCGACGTCCCGGCGGACAGAGCCGGTGGAGTCAGGGCAAAGACCTTTCCTGGGAACCACTCCGCCTGGAACTCGTCGCCGAAGTCGCCTATGAACATATGCAGAGCGGCCGCTTCCGCCACATGGCTCAGTTCCGCCGCTGGCGCGACGACAAGAGACCTGCGGACTGCACCTTCGAACAGCTGGAGGTTGTACCCCCGGAAGAGCTCAGGGCAATCTTCCCCGCGAACCGCTAACGCATCGGGAACCGCGGCAGGAGTGTGGGAGGAGTTCCAGCTCCATCGGCCGGACCCTGGGAAAAATCCAGCTCCCCGGCCCGGAGCAAAAAGGAGGGCCGCCACAAAGCGGCCCCGGTTTAATGAGGAGGCAAGATCCACCGGGAAACCGGATAATCCTGCCATATATAGAGACGCACAGGATGGCAGATGGGTTCGCTGCAGGCGATCGGTCCGGACCCTGCAATAGCAATACGACGTTGCCCCTCTGCGGGCACCCGCCCTCCAACCCGAATCAAGTGCGCCGGAGCGTCATGCGGGCTCGCCGGAAATAAACCAAGGCCCTCTGTCGATTGGCGGACCGCTTATCCGTCATGGGAGTGCGGCACTTCACCGCCTACAATCCACAACGGAGGATGGGATGCAATACTTACTGGCGCTTTACGTCGACGAGTCCGGCTGGGGCCGGATGACACCCGAACAGCAGCAGCAGGGCACGGCCGCTTACATGGCTTACACGGAAGCACTGCGATCCGCCGGCGCGCTGATCAACTCGAACCGGCTACAACCCTCAGCCACCGCGACCACGCTGCGCACAACCAATGGCAAAACGCAGGTGCTCGACGGACCTTTTGCCGAATCGAAGGAACAACTGGCCGGGTATTACCTGATCGAAGCACCGGACCTGGACGCGGCGATGCAGTGGGCCGGTCGATGCCCGGCTGTCCAGCATGGGAGCGTGGAAGTGCGCGCGATCTGGTCGATGTGACAGCAACGGCGCGGGCACGCATCCGTGTCCGCGCCCCGCAATTCTGACCAGCGGCGGATAGGGACAAGGGGCCATGGTGAATCCTGATAACGACACTGCAGCGTATGCAGCCGCCGAGGCGGTCGCACTGCGCAGCCGGAGTAAGCTCATCGCCTACCTGGCCGCGCGCTTCGGCGATGTAGTCGCCGCGGAAGATGCCTTGTCGGAAGCCTTTGCCTCGGCCCTGGCGGCATGGCCGCTGCAGGGCTGCCCCGAACATCCGGAGGCGTGGCTGCTGACCGCGGCGCGGCGAAAACTCATCGACCAGATTCGCCGGAATCGCCAGACGTCTGGCGACGAGGACCCGGAGCGTCTGGCCGACACCATGATCGCGACCGCAGACGACGACGAATTCCCCGATCGTCGGCTGGCGCTCCTTTTTGCCTGTGCGCATCCGGCCATCGATCCGGCGATCCGCGCGCCCCTGATGCTGCAGGTGGTGCTGGGACTGGAAGCGGCACAGGTCGCTTCGGCCTTTCTCGTCTCACCGGCGGCGATGGCGCAGCGGCTGGTGCGGGCCAAGACGAAGATACGCGAGGCCGGTATCCCCTTCCGCATCCCGGAACGCAACGAACTGCCGGAGCGCCTCGAATCGGTGCTGGATTCGATCTACGCAGGCTTTTCCGAAGGATGGGTGGATGCGACCGGAGCCGACCCGGCGCGCCGCGAACTGGCCGGGGAGTCGATCTTTCTCGGCAGGCTGCTGACGCAGCTTCTTCCGGACGAGCCGGAGGCTTGGGGCCTGCTCGCTCTCATGCTCTACGCCGAAGCCCGCAGGCCCGCGCGCCGCACCGCCGAGGGAGAGTTCGTCCCCCTCCGGAGCCAGAACACCGCGCTGTGGGACTGGGGGATGATCGAGGAAGCCGAATCCGCGCTGCGCTACGCCAGCCGCACCCGGCGCATCGGACGATATCAGCTGGAAGCCGCCCTCCAGTCCGCGCACGTCGAGGGATCGCGCACCGGATCGGTCCGCTGGACCGCCATCCTCAGCCTGTACGACGCGCTGGTGGGTTTGACCCACTCGCCCGTCGCACGCATCAACCGCGCGCTGGCGGTGGCGGAATCAGAGGGGCCGGATGCTGGATTGGCGGCGCTGGAGGTTGTGAGCGCAGACCGGCGCGTGGAATCGTATCAGCCCTGGTGGGCCGCGCGCGCCAACCTGCTGGGCCGCACCGGATCGTATGACGCTGCGCGACACGCATACCAACTGGCGATCGGCCTGGAAAGCGACCCAGCCGTCCGGGAATACCTCCGCCGATGCTGCGACGATCTCTCGAAGCTGGGTTGACGGCGCGAGTCGATTGCATCCTGACGTCGAGCCTGGCCGGACACCCGGATCTGCGCTGACTGCTTCAACCATCGCGCGCGAAAGCCGCCCGCCACGAGATGGGAGCTGGCCCGCAGCCTCCTCATAAAATCAATCCAAAGTTGGTTGTTGACGCCTTCGTCCTTCAGGCATCCTTGCCGGGATCATGCTCAGAACTGCCCCAGCTGTTCTCTGCCTCGCCCTTAGTGTCTCTGCCGCGGCCGCCCAGACGCACCCCGCTCCCGCCACCGCGCCGGCCAGCCACTCCCTCAACTTCTCCGTCTACGAGCGCGCCCGCAACGACACCTGGCAGTGGTTCGCCGCTCCGCCCGCCTCCGAGACCTACTCCTACCTTCAGTCGCTGCTGCGCATCAGCCTCTCCCAGCGCCTTGCCCACTGGGACTGGCAGGCCGAACTGGACCAGGCCGCTGTCCTCCACACGCCCGACGACGCCATCTCGCCTGTCTCCGCGCAGGGTCAGCTTGGCCTTGGCGGAACCTATTACGCAGCCAACGGCAATAACACCGAGCCTGCCGCGGCCTCCTTCCGGCAGGGCTTCATTCGCTACGACGCCGCCCCGGACAAAAACATCCGCCTCGGCCGGATGGAATGGGTCGAAGGGGTCGAGCTCCACCCGAAGGACTCGACTGTCCTCTGGCTGCAGAACAACCGGGTCCAGCAGCACCTGATCGGCAACTTCGGATTCGCGAACGCGCAGCGCAGACTCGACGGCATCGACGCCCACTTCGGATCGGGGACGGGCCCGGACAGCTGGGACGTCACGGCCATGGCCGCCCGCGCCGACCAGGGCGTCTTCAACATGAACGGCAATCCCGAGCTGAACGTCGACACCCAGTACCTCGCGTACTCGCGCATGGCCGATCACGGCCGCGTGCTCGCTCGTGCTTTCGCCATTGGCTATCACGACGGCCGCACCGGCATCACGAAGACGGACAACCGGCCAGCAGCGGTCCGCGCCGCCGACCACAAGAACATTCGCATCGGCAGCTATGGTGGCGATCTGATCGTCACCCAGCCCGCCGGCCCCGGCGTCCTCGACTTCGTCTTCTGGGGCGCGTATCAGAACGGCGCCTGGGGCATGCTGACCCAAAGCGCTGGCGCCGCCCAACTGGAAGGCGGCTATCGCTTCACCAAAGTTCCCACCTCGCCCTGGTTTCGCGGGGGATGGTGGCGTTCCACCGGCGATAACAACCCGTCTGACTCGAAGAACAACACTTTTTTCGTCGTGCTGCCCACGCCTCGCGTCTACGCGCGCCTGCCCTTCTACAACATGATGAACTCGACGGACTCCTTCATTCAGCTGATGGACAAGCCTCGGAAGAACTGGGATCTGCGCAGCGACCTGCACTGGCTCGACCTCACCTCCGGCCACGATCTCTGGTACTCGGGCGGCGGCGCGTTTGACAACAAGGTCTTCGGGTTCACAGGAAAGCCGGCCAATGGCCACACCTCGTTTGCCTCCGTCGCCGACATCAGCTCCGACTGGCAGGCCACTCGGAACGTCGCCCTCAACTTCTACTACGGCCACGGATGGGGCAAGAGCGTCATCGGCGCGATCTACCCTTCCAATAAGACCATCCAGTTCGGCTACGTGGAAATGGTCTGGCACTGGGGCATCTCGTCCGGCGCCGCGAAGACGAACTAGCCGCCGAACCATCCATTGACCCAAGCCCCTTTTTCCCGATAAACTAACAAGGTTTGGCGATTCTGCACGTCCCGTGCGTCTCCGGGGATTCTTCGGCGTTCGGCCGGAGTTGAAGCACAGTTTCCGCCCAGCTCAGTTTTGATCGTGCCCGCCGTTCGGTGGATTTCCGTCGCGGGTGCCGGAGGAATTATGTACGCGGTCATCCGCACTGGTGGTAAGCAATACCGGGTCGCTCCCGGCGACGTCGTGAAGGTGGAGAGCCTCACGGCTGGCAATAATGGTTCGGTGGAGTTCGCTGACGTCCTCGCGTTTTCCGGCGAAACGGGTTCGCTGGTCCAGCCGAAATCGGCAAAGGTTCTCGGCACCGTCGTCAACGAAGGCCGCGCCGACAAGATCCTCGTCTTCCACTTCAAGCGCAAGAAGCAATACAAGAAGCTCCAGGGCCACCGCCAGGGCTTCACCCAGGTGCGCATCAGCGAAATCCAGGTCGACGGCAACAGCTACACCGCCTGATTCCTGTTGCGTTTGTATCAGGGCACGGCTGCAGTCATGCCGTTGGGATCGAAAGAGCCGGGGCTCGGGCCCCTGACGAAATAAAAGGAATGCCATGGCACACAAAAAAGGTTTAGGAAGCTCCAAAAACGGCCGCGACTCGAACGCGCAGCGACTCGGCGTCAAGATTTTTGCCGGCCAGGTCGTCACCGGCGGCTCCATCATCGTCCGCCAGCGCGGCACGAAACTGAAGCCCGGCCTCAATGTCGGTCGCGGCACCGACGACACCCTGTTCGCGAAGATCGCGGGCCGCGTCAAGTTCATCGACCGCGGCAATCGGGGGCGGTTCGTCGCGGTTGAGCCCGTCACCGCCGAGTAGCGCGCCCACTTCCGCAAAGCACCAGCGCCGGACTCAGAATGAGTCCGGCCTTTTGCTGTCCGGTTGATCCCGGGCAGTTCCAAAGCGCGCCCCGCGCTCCAAAGTGAAAAGCCCCGAGATTCTCGGGGCTTTTGCTGTAAAGAGGGAACCGTTATCGGGGGGCGACCACCGGGTTTTTTGCAAGCACCCGATCGACGACGCCTTCGATGTCCTGCAGGAAGAAGCCCGTCGGCGCACCCACCATGACCGGCTCCGGCATCTGGCCAAGACCTCTGGCAAGTGCATTCCACCGCGCCAGCATGGAACTGGGGGGGAGGACAATCAGATTGCGCTCTGCGCCCGGCTCCGGCATCAGGAAGTACACGGTCCAGGTGATCAGGACAAACGTGACGACCATCTGCTGCGCGGTGTTGGCCGCGGAATCAAGCCCCTGGTACCTTGCGCAAATCGCGGTGAAGACCAATTCGGTTGCTGCCTGCAGGCCGAAACCTAAACTGATCCCAAACAGCCGGCTGCGGAACGAACGCCCCAGCGCGTGAATGGTCAGAGCAAGGAAGGCAAGGAGACAGAGTTCCAGGACGCTCACGCACCGCATGGTCTGAAGACAAAGAGGCCCGATCCGATCTCCGTTATTGCTGGGCAATGCCGTCGCCGGCAAGGCAACAGCGCCTACAGCGACAACGATCGAAACGATGCTGATCCAGCGGAATGCCAGCAATCCCAGGCGGCGCAGACCCGGCACCGGCTCCATGACCCGCTTGAAGACTTCCTGCACCACGAAGAAGATGGCGATCGCTGCGGCAATGTAGGAGATCCAGTAGCCGTAAAAATAGACCGTGAATCGTGTGGACGGACAGGCCGGCGCAACGCCACCGAAGTTATAGACACTTTCGAGGAATGCGAGCGAGATAAGCCGCAGCACGAGGAATGTGGCCATTGCCGGGAGACGCTTTGCCGATTTCGACCTGAAAAACGAGAATGCCGCCAGCACCACCAGCACCGGCTCAAGTCGAATGAGGATCTCCTGAAGATGCGCCATCGCTTCCTCTCAGACCTATGAGGATAGCGAAGTAATGTTACCGACTCAAGCGGAAACACTAAGAAAACAAAAGACAAAGCTACCACTTTCGTGGTAGCTCAGTGACAACCGTAACCTTACGAAGGACTTCGATCTACGAGAGGAAGCCCGTACGACCCTTACCGTTGCAGCCGCTCGGACCGCAGGTCGGGATCGGCATCGCCGCCAGGAAGCCCGTGCCCTTACCGTTGCAGCCGCTCGGACCGCAGGTCGGGATCGGCATCGCCGCCAGGAAGCCCGTGCCCTTACCGTTGCAGCCGCTCGGACCGCAGGTCGGGATCGGCATCGCTGCGAGGAAGCCGGTACGACCCTTGCCGTTGCAGCCGCTGGGGCCACAGGTCGGGATCGGCATCGCTGCGAGGAAGCCGGTACGACCCTTGCCGTTGCAGCCGCTGGGGCCACAGGTCGGGATCGGCATCGCTGCCAGGAAGCCCGTGCCCTTTCCGTTGCAGCCGCTGGGGCCGCAGGTCGGAATCGGCATCGCTGCCAGGAAGCCCGTGCCCTTTCCGTTGCAGCCGCTGGGGCCGCAGGTCGGAATCGGCATCGCCGCAATGACCGCCTGATGACCCGGCGTCACAGTGAGTTGCCGAGCGTGGGGTGTCGCAAATGCTACCGTCGCGACTGCGGTACACAATCCGAGAATCAGGGTGCTAACGGCCTTCATGACTGAAGTACTCCTCAACGAAAGTTGTATGGCCTTGACACTGCCGTGCTAGAGACGGCACCACACACTGAGGAATATACCTGTTATCGTGGCTGGCTTTATCGACTTGTCTGTATTATCTAAGTATTCAATAGCTTCCGTCACCGTGGTACCGCGCTCCTTGCCCAAATCTCACCGCCACCAGCGCTCATTTCGCCAGAGCTGCGGTTTACAGGTTTATCTAAGCGTCTGAATTAAAAGGGGTAATCTGCAATCGCGCTCCCACGGCCGCTCCATCGCTCAACGGACGATGAGCCCGGTCAACAGAAGCGCTCCCAAATGCACCAGCTCCGGTTGAGTCCTCAATCCGCTGTTTGTGTTCAGAACAACCCGGGCAACCCCTGATTCACATTTCAGCAACATTCTTTCCGGTCCACCGAATCGCTCCCGGATTTCTGCGGGAGCTGGGTATCGCCCACCCATGCCTCATCCCGATTCCTCGCCGTCGGTCGATGGCTTCGCCTTCCTGCGTGCGGCCTTCAGCGCTTCCTCGATCGCCTTTTGCGTGCGCTTTTGCCGCGACTCCGGGCTCTGGTAGTAAAAAATTCCCATCAGGTGGCCGCGCCGCTGAACTGGCGTCATCGCCCGCCATCCCTCCCGCGCCCGCGGCTGCCGCAGGAACGCCGTCTCCAGAAGCGGCGGCGTCACCTTCTCCCCCTCCATCGCCAGCATCATTCGTTCCGCCCAAAGCTCGGCACGCCCGGCTCGAACCTCGGCGCTCTTCGGCTGCTCGATCTGGTCGACGATCGCCTTTCGCATCGAATCGCTGAGCTGTTCGTAGAACCTCCGCAGCGCCCGATCCTGGCGCAGCAACTTCTCCAGTTCCGCCGGCGTCGTCTGCGGACGCTCTTCCAGATCGGGCTCCAGCACCACGTCCGCCGCGGCCCCGAGGCGGACGTGAGCACCCTTCTGCATCTTCTTGTTGACGAGCAGAATGTAGCTGCCGTCCGGCGCGTGAAACAGCGAAGTACGAAACGCGAATCCGTTGATCGTCCCTCGCACCTGCAGCCGCTGCCGCTTCGCCCACACCTTCGTCGGATCGAACGGGACTGTGACGACCGTCCACTGCAAGCCGGTCCCGTCCGGACGCAGCGTGCCCTCGAACTTCCGCCTCGCACTCACGCCACCAGCATAATCGCGGCGGCGCTAAGGAATCGGCTGCGATGCCGGCATGTTCGGCAACTGGTTCTGCTGCTGCAGATTGTGCACGTGCACGAATCCCCAGATCGCCATCCCCGTCACAACCCCAATTCCAATGCCGGTCAGAATCCAGAAGCCATGCCCCGGTCCCGTCCGCAGATCGATCACATCGGCGTAATGGATCGTCACCGGCTCCGGATCGTTGAACAACTGCAGCGTGAACGTGTCGGTGTGGATCGCAATAACTCGTCCCACCAGCTCGATGCCGTTGTTCAGCTCCACGCCGACCGGGTTATCGATGCCGCGCTTCAGGATGCGCGCGTGCACCGTCGCCGCATCCAGCGGCTTTGCCTTTGCGAACGCTGCCGGAGGAATCAACAGCAGCGCGATGAGGAAGGAAGCGATCGAAGCAGCAACCCGGCTGCGAAGACCCAAAGCAAAAGAGCCACAAACTGGACCCATCGTCGTACCTCAGCAGGGAACTGATTTTCATTCCCATCCGTTGGTTCCATGCTGTCCACGAAGACGCGCCAGGGGCTAAATAGTTTCGCGTTCTGCGGCGGCGCCGCGCCTCGATGCCGCGATACTCTATACCCGAGTGGAGGTTCCCCTTCGATGGCTCGCACTGAATCCGCCATGCTCGCGCTCGGCACGCCGGTCCCGGCCTTCTCGCTAAAAGACGTTCGCAGCAATCAGGTCCACACCAGCGCCGCCCTCATGGGTCCCAAAGGCCTGCTTGTGATGTTCATCTGCTGCCACTGCCCCTTCGTCAAGCATGTCGAGAAGCAGCTCGCCCAGCTTGCCATCGACTTCCGCGACTCCGGCGTCGGATTCGTCGCCATCTCCTCCAACGACGCCGAAAACCATCTTGACGATTCCCCCGCCTCTCTCGCCGAACAGGCCCTCAAACTCGGCTTCATCTTCCCCTACCTCTATGACGAAACCCAGCAGGTCGCCCGCGACTTTGAAGCCACCTGCACGCCCGACTTCTTCCTCTTCGACCCCGCCGGCGCCCTCGTCTACCGCGGCCAGCTCGACTCCAGCCGCCCCGGCAACGATATCCCCGTCACCGGCCGCGACCTCCGCGCCGCTCTCAAAGCCCTCCTCGCCGGCGAACCCGTCAGCACGGACCAGCTCCCCAGCCTCGGCTGCAACATCAAGTGGAAAGACGAGTGGCTCAACCGGCTGTGAGCGCAACAAAGGCTCCTACTTCCTTCGCTGCTCTTTTTTCTCGATCAACGCAATGCCTTCTGCCCGCGCGGCTCGCACCAGATCCGTATCCAGCGTCGCCAGCGGGAGCCCCTGCCGACCCGCGAGTTCAAGATAAGCCGCGTCGTAAATGGCGAGGGTGTGATTTTTCGCCAGCCGCAATACCTCCTCTTCATCCGGAGCCGCATCCAGACGAATCGGCAGCGTCGCAAGAAATGCCAGAAACTCTGCCGTATTCGCAGGATTTCGGTGCTGGCTCCGTTCCCGCGTGAGGAGCAGGTTCCTCACCTCGTACCACCAAAGCCAGGGCGCCGCGGCCGATTCGACAAGCAGCCGCTCAAACGCGATCTCCGCTCTCGGATCGTTTCCGAGAAATGCCCAGCTTGCGGTAATCGACGCATCGATGACGAATGGCATCAGCGTTTGCGGCCCTCATCCCGAGCTGCAAGAAGTTGCTTTACCGTGATGCGCCCGAACTTCGGCCGCAGGGCGCGGATGCCTTCCATTGCCGCCTCGATCTCAGCCTGCCGGCGCTCCGTTTCCGGACTCAAACGAGCAATCGGCTTTCCGTGCCGCGTGATGATCAGCGTGTCGCCCCGCTCCACATCGTCCAGCAACTGCAGGAATTTTGTTTTCGCTTCCGACGCCTGAATCTGCCGCATGGTGTGATTATCGACCAGTCAATCCGACCAGTTGATCCTTCGCCTCTCCAGAAACAAAAAAGGCCCGCAGAATCTCCGCAGGCCTCCTCTGCACACTCCACTCCGGTGATCCGGCGCAGATGCGCCGGACACACCTTACGCCTGCCCGATCGCCATCCCGTGTTCCAGCGGAATCCCCGCCCGGCTTGCGACCTCAAACTGCAGTGCGCTCGATCCCTTGTGCGCGTCGATGCGCACGTGATCGCCGTGCAGCACCTCGCCGTCGAGGATCTTCATCGCCAGCGGATCCTGCACCATCCGCTGGATCGCCCGCTTCAGCGGACGCGCTCCATACGCCCGATCGTAACCGGCGGCAAAGATCGCGTGCCGCGCCGCAGCGGTCAGCTCGATCGTGATGTGCCGATCGGCCAGCAGCTTCTCGAGATCCTTCAGCCGCAGTTCGACGATGTGCTGCAGCTGCTCCTCGCCCAGCGGACGGAAGATCACAACATCGTCCACGCGGTTGAGAAACTCGGGACGGAAGTGCTCGCGCAGCACCTTCATCACGCTTTCCGTCGCGTGACCGAAAGTGGTTTCGTCCTTCAAAGCGTCGCCAGTCAAAAATCCTGCCCCCAGGTTCGAGGTCATGATCAGGACGGTGTTTTTAAAGTCCACCACGCGGCCTTTGGAGTCGGTCAATCGCCCATCGTCGAGAACTTGTAACAGTACATTGAACACATCCGGATGCGCCTTCTCGATCTCGTCGAACAGGATCACCGAGTACGGCCGCCGCCGCACCGCTTCCGTCAGTTGGCCGCCTTCGTCGAAGCCGACGTAGCCGGGAGGGGCGCCGATCATGCGCGCCACCGCATGCTTCTCCATGTACTCGCTCATGTCGAGGCGGATCATGGACTGCTCGTCGTCGAAGAGGAATTCGGCGAGAGCGCGGGCGGTTTCGGTTTTGCCGACGCCGGTAGGACCGAGGAAGATGAACGAGCCGATGGGCCGCTTCGGATCGCTGAGGCCGGCGCGCGAACGGCGAATCGCATTCGCGACGACGCTCAGCGCCGCGTCCTGCCCGACCACCCGCTCCTTCAGCCGCTCCTCCATCTGGACCAGCTTCTTCACTTCGCCTTCCAGCATGCGCGACACCGGAATCCCCGTCCATTTGCTGACGATCTTCGCGATGTCCTCCTCGTCGACCTCTTCCTTGAGCATGCGATGCGCGCTCGCGGCGGTCCCATCCTGTGCCGCGTCCAGCTTCTTCATCTCCGCTTCCAGTTTCGGAAGCTCGCCGTACTGGATCTGCGCCGCGCGCTCGAGGTTGCCGCGCCGGGTCTGCTCGTCCGCTTCGAACTTCAGCGTCTCGATCTGCTTCTTCAGATCGCTGAGCCGCGTAATCGCCTCGCGCTCCTTCGTCCACCGCGCCCGCAGCGCCGTGGATTTCTCGCGCAGCTGGGCGACCTCGCGCTCCACATGCTCCAGCCGCTCCTTCGAGTTGGTATCGTTCTCCCGCTTGAGAGCGGCGCGCTCGATTTCGAGCGAGGTGGCCTCGCGCTCCAGTTCGTCGATCTCCTGCGGGACAGAGCCGATCTGAATGGCGAGGGATGCTGCGGCTTCGTCGACCAGGTCGATGGCCTTGTCGGGGAGGAAGCGGTCGGAGATGTAGCGATGCGAGAGCGTGGCCGCGGCCACGATGGCCGAGTCACGAATACGGACCTTGTGGTGCGCCTCGTACCGCTCCTTCAGTCCGCGCAGAATCGCGATCGTGTCCTCGACGTTGGGCTCGCCGACGTAGACGATCTGGAAGCGGCGCTCGAGGGCGGCATCCTTCTCGATGTACTTCTTGTACTCGTTCAGCGTCGTCGCGCCGATTGCGCGCAGCTCGCCCCGCGCCAGCGGGGGCTTCAGCATGTTCGACGCGTCGATGGCGCCCTCGGCCGCGCCTGCGCCGACCAGGGTGTGCAGCTCGTCGATGAACAGAATGATTTGTCCGTTCGACTCTTCGATTTCTTTGAGGACGGCTTTGAGCCGGTCCTCAAATTCGCCGCGATACTTCGCCCCCGCGAGCATCGAGCCCAGGTCGAGCGAGATCACCCGCTTGTCGCGGAGGATGTCGGGCACATCGCCGTGCACGATCCTCCGCGCGAGGCCTTCGACGATGGCCGTCTTGCCCACGCCCGGCTCGCCGATCAGGACGGGATTATTTTTGGTGCGCCGCGACAGCACCTGGATCACGCGCCGGATCTCCTCGTCGCGCCCGATCACCGGGTCGAGTTTGCCCCGCCGCGCCAGCTCCGTCAGGTCCTTCGCATACTTCTCGAGCGCCTGATATTTCGCTTCGGGATTCTGATCGGTGACGCGCTGATTGCCGCGCACCGCCGCCAGGCTCTTCAGCACCGCGTCATGATCGGCGCCGAGCGACGCCAGGAGCAGTTGCGCGCCGTCATTTTTCAGGCGTGTGAGGGCGAGCAGCAGATGCTCGGTCGAGACGTAGTCGTCCTTGAACTGCTCGGCCTCTTTGAACGCGGCTTCGAAAACCTGGTTCAGGGCGTTGCTTGCGCCCGGCTGCGTTGAGGCACCACTGACCTTCGGGAGCTGATTCACCGCCTCCTTCGCCTTCGCGTCCAGCTGCCCCACCGGCACGCCAATTTTGTCGAGGACGGACGGAATCACGCCCTCCTTGTCGCTCAGCAGGGCCGCGAGCAAATGCAGCGGCAGAATCTCGGGATTGCCGTTTTCCGCCGCAAGCTGGCTGGCGTTCTGCACGGCCTCCTGCGACTTGACTGTAAATTTCTCCCACCTGATTGCCATAATTCCTCTTCATTCGGCTAAGAAGCGGTCAGCGAAAATGCGGTCCGCTGAAATGCGGCCAGCGATTGCGAACGCAAATCCCGCCTCCTGCTATCTTCCAACTTTCTAATAGAACTGCGAGCCTCGCCTCAACAAAAAGCGGTCAGCGACCTGTGAACCCCACGCGCTGACCGCTCTTTTACGCCGACCGGTTCTTAGCCGACCGGTTTTTAGCTGACCGCTCGACCAGACTGCTTTACGCAGCTGTCTTCACGTCCTTCTTGCCCGCGTCGAGGCTGGGCGTGCCGACGTGCACCTTGATCTGCTTCGGCTTCGCCTCGGCGCGCTTCTGCAACTCGATGTTCAGCACGCCGGCCTCGTAGTTCGCCTTGATGCTGTCCGGGTTGACGGTGTTGGGGATCGTGAACGAGCGATAGAAGCTGCCGTAACGGCGCTCGATCCGGTGGAAGTTTTCTTCCTTCTCTTCCTTCTCGAACTTGCGCTCGCCCCGCACGGTGAGCAGGTTGTTCTCGAGCTGAATGTCCAGCTCGTTCTCCTTCATGCCGGGGACTTCGAGCTTCAGCGCGATCTTGTGCTCATCTTCATAGATATCGACCGGCGGAACGAAGGACGCGGAAACCAGGTCATTGCCCTGCTCGGCGCGGTTGTACTCCTGAAAGAGCGAGTTCATGCGGTTCTGCAGAGCCAGTACGTCGCGAAAGGGGTCCCAACGAGTGATAGCCATTGCGTAATCCTCCACATCAGAATTTTGAGATTTGGCGCCGACTCCCGGGCCCATCCATGAGCCCGCCGGAGCGGCCATTCACAACATCTGATGTCAACTGTAGCATACTCGATGCAGAAAATGTGAGTGTCTTTACATCATCTTTTGCCTATTCCGTAATAAGTCGCTATTTATCAATAACAAACAAGGCGATATCTCTCTCAGGGAACGCCTGTCTAGGGTTTGGGTTCTCTTCTTCTTTTCCAAACGATAGAGCACTCCGCCCTCCAGTAGTCGCTTGGGATCAGGTCTTCCACTGGCAGCCAAAGAACCGTCTGGTCTGACAAATTGGTGAACGCGAGCGACTTCGCAATTATTCGTGTCTCTATACGAGATGGATTGGCTGCGAATGGGTCCGGGTTCGCTCTCCAAGAGCGTAGAAACACATTCCTCGAGAATCACTTGCGAGAACTGTCCGGATTTGGCGCTTTCCCAATACCCACCTTCGTTAAAGCGTTTACACAACTCGGCCGATGTGACACGCTGGATGGTGGGTGTAGGATTGCTCGGCATGATCAGCGTTCAGGAAATTTCAGCGATGCTTCGGCAGTTAGCTCTATCGGGAATCTCGTTGGACGATTTCGATGAGTGGCTTACTCGCCAATCGTGGGACATGCACAAGGACTCTGATCCCGCCGCAATCGCGATGGTCGGTAGGATTGAACGCCTTTTCGCAGAACATGAGCGAGACCTGATCACTGACGATGACCTCGTGCAAAGCCTTCAGCGGATGAACGGAATTTACCTAATTAACATCCAGGATGAGCCCCACGTCGTCTCTGCTGGAAGTGTCAACACCTACTCGGCTCCTACTGTCCGGTTTGAACCATCGGCTGACGCTGATAGACGATTCTCAATGGAATTCTCGTACACTCCTCCCCTGCCAGGGTAACCACGATCCAATAAAGTCCTGCTTCTGCCACACCCATCGTGATTTGGCCGATGACCTGCGCTGCCTTTTCGTCTGGAGCCTCAAAATTCACCGCAATGACCGTTTCTGGCATAGGCTGAGCACTCTGCGACTGAGATTCCATTCGTACCCGCAGATCTAACGGCCCACGAAAGTCTCCTGACCTGAAGGTGATAACCAACGCGAAGCTGATTTGCGCTGGGGGCATTTCTTGAGTTGTTCCGTTGACAGTGAACCTATCAACGATCCGAAAAAGTGTCAGGGCTCCATCTGGCTCTTGAATGTACCTTTCGCAGATCGTTGCAAGATTCAGGTGGGGTCGCATCCCCGTCAACATCGGCTGTTCGCTCATCCTGCTTCCCTCGTGTCGGAATTGTAGAGCAGGAAGCTGATCGCCCACGGGGGCATGGTCCTTTCCTTCCTGGTCTCCCTGCTCCCAGCTAATAAATGATTTTGAGAGAGAACTGGATCTGCCGGGACGTCCCCGCCGTCTTGCTGATCACGCCAAACCCCGAGCCCTGGATCGTATTCGCCGGCAGCCCCATATTCACGATGTTGAACATGTTGAAGAACTCCGCCCGGAACTGCACATCCGCTGCTTCGACGCCGGTCTTGCGCTGACCGATCGGCGTGTCCTTGATGACCGCATAGTCGAAGTCGTAGTACGCGGGCCCCCGAAACGTGTTGCGGCCCAGGGTCCCATACCGGCCTGTGTTTGGGCCTGACCCACCCGGCACCCCGATCGGGATCGAGAAGAACGACGCATTCTCCGCGCCCCGCCCGAAATAATCCTCTCGCCGCCGCCCCGTTCCGCCCGCCGTCGACAAATCCGGTTTAGCGATCTGATCCGGGCGGTCCGCTCCCATGGTCCCGTAGCCCGTCTGCTGGATCCCCGAGTAGACCGTGAACGGCGAGCCGCTGCTGATTGACGAGATGCTCAGCAACTCCCATCCCTGCGACCACCGCCGCACCGGCGGCGCCCCGAGCCACCCCAGTTCCTGCAAATGCAGATCCTGCGCCGCGCTCACGCTGAAACCATGCGTCACATCGAAGCTCGACGGGCCTCTCTCCGGATGCGTGTTGAAAGGATTCTGGGGCATGGGCAGCGCCAGCGCTCCGGTCGATCCTGTGCCGCCCGCCACGCCGCTCACATCGTCGATCGACTTCGACCACGTGTACCCCGCCTGGATTCCCGGTCCCCCATGCCGTACCGTGCCCGACAGCGACGTCTGCAGCGCGTTGTACGACGAGTGAGCGGTAGCCTCGACCACGTTCTCGAGTCCAAAGCCACCGGTCACGGCACCGGTGTTGTCAAAAGTGGTGTAGGGTGCGAACCCTCGCTCGGCTCCCGGATAGGCATTCGGGAACGCCGCTCTCGGCAAGCGGAACGACGCGGTGCCGACGTAGCCCACATCCGCTGTCAGGCCGAACAGGGTGTGCTCCATCCCCAGTGTCCACGTCTGCAGAAACCCATCCCCAAACCTCCGGTCGATGGCGCTCAGGCTGAGGAGCGAAAGCTGATGCCCCGGCGCCAGCGACGCCAGATCGTGCTGGTACCGGTCCACATCCATCGGCGTATTTGCCGGCAGCTTCTGCAGCGGCCATGTGGTGAAGACGTTTTGCCCGCTCAGCGTGTAGGTCTGGGGAAGCTGATCCGGCGTGATCTGGAAACCGTACGCAACTTCACCCGCCTTCGACGCGTTCACTCGCGGATACACCGCGAAGGGCGTCGATCCAGTGAGGTAGTTATCCTGCCAGAGGTTCGGCGGGATGACGGTGATGGCTCCGCCGGCATGCACGCGGAAATCGTGCGGCGCATTCCACGACAACTGGACGCGCGGTCCCCAGCCGTTCCATCCGGAACGATAGCCCGGCTGCGGATTGATCACATAGATCTGTTGCTGACCCGGCGGCGGAGAGACGTTGAGGAAACTCGAGGTGCGGTGGGCGCGCTCGCTGATCGGCGAATACACCTCGTAGCGCAGCCCGTAGTCCAGCGCCCAACGGCCGTTGATTTTCCAGGTGTCCTGGAAATACGCGTTCACATCGTTGCGACTGATCGCCGCCGGCCCGATGTGCTGCCCGCTCGAAACTTCCGGCGGCGCCACCGCCACTGTGTACGAATAGGGATACCCCACCAGCAGACTGGCCAGCGTATTCGGCAAGGCATCCCCCGGATTCACGTTGTGCTGCCCGCTCTGCGAAGGAATGAATACCGGCGAATAGACCGTCCCGCCCCCGAAGTCATATTCGCCATTGGGACTGATACCGAAGTACGTGCTGTCGCGGTTGAGCCGCGCCTCGATGCCCCACTTCCACGTGTGCCGCCCATGCGTCCAGGTGAAATTCTGCTGACCCTGAAAGAGGTTGCCATACGCCTGCATCACCGACCCGGCGGCGAGGTCGAACCCCTCAAAGAGCCCGTCATTGAACTTCACCCCTGGATCGACATGGTTCGAGGTTGGGAATCCCGGCGTCGTCCGCGTGATGCTGAAGATCGATTCCCAGGAGAAATGCGGCGACTGCGTTCGCGTGTAGCGAAACTCCACATTGCGTTCGCGGTCCTGATATTGCACGCCGAAGGTCTTATCGATTGTTGTCTGATCCGGATTCGTGGTCGGCCCGGTCAGGTTGTCGAAGTTGAATCGCCCCAGAAACTGCCCCTTCGCGCCCAGTTGCTGATCGATCCGAATCGAGAACTGGTCCGCATCCGTCGCCACATTCGAAGGCGCCGCATAGGTCCGCGTTCCATAAGCCCCCGTTGGGTTGTTCGGCATCGGATAGCGCGCGAGCACCGCCGCAATCGCCGGATTCACCGGAACCGTCAGGATGTCGGTGCTGCCATCCGCGTACTTCACCACATCCTGCCCGGAGCGCTCCGCCGCGGTGGGCATGGGCAGCACCTGCGTGGTTCCGAGCACCTGCCGAAATCCCTGGTACTGGCCGAAATAAAACGTCTTCCCGCGGCCGTCGTAGAGATGCGGCAGCACCACGGGGCCGCCATTGGTGAATCCAAATTCATTCCGCTTGAATGGGGGAATCCGTCCCGGTTCCACAATCGACGGGTAGTCGAAGTAGTTGCGCGCATCCAGCGCCGAATTCCGCAGAAACTCGAAGACCGATCCGTGGAAGCCTTCCCTGCCCGAGCGCGTGATGATGTTCGTGAAACCCGCCGCGCCGCGTCCGATCTCCGCGGGCATCCAGCCCGAGCTTGACTGCAGTTCCTGGATCGCATCCACGTTGAAATTCGCGAACGCGCTCCCGCCCATCTCCGGATCGCTCGAGTCCGCGCCATCCATGGCGAACACCGCTTCCACCCCGCGCTGCCCGTTCACCGCAAACTGCTGGGTGAAATTCGTCTGCCCCGTTCACATCGGTCATTGTGCCGGCAGCCAGCAGCAACAGCGTGCTGAAGTCGCGCCCGTTCAGCGGGAGGGAGCTCACCGACTGGCTCGACAGCTTCTCACCCCCGGTGGCAGTCTCGGTGTTCGTGCCCGCTGCAGGCGTCGCCGTCCCAGGCGTCATCGCAATCGTTCGGGCCCCGGCGACTCCATCCGAGACCGTCAGGATTGCATTCGGCGCAGGCAGGTCGACCAGGATGCCCTTCGCCGGCAGCGCGCCTGGCGAAATCGTTATCGATACCAAATAGCGGCCAGGAGAAAGATTCGCAAAGCTAAAGCTGCCATCCTCCCTCGTTTCGGCCGTTCGCGCAGTGGTCGACAGGGTTGTGCCCGGCGACAACTGGACCGTTGCCCCCGCCACGGGCTGCCCCGATGCCGAGTGGACGACCCCGCTCCAGCTCACGGTTGCCTGCGCCCACGCTGTTCCTGCCGCCAGCCAGCATCCCGCCAGACAGGCCATCATCCAACCCAGAGCCCAGTGCCTCACTCCACGCATGCTTCCGGTTCCCTTATCCCTTCCGAAGTGTCCCCAAACCCACTCCGTAAACTAACAGGGGAAGGGAACTCCTGTGCGCTCTCCGGAAACCCGGCCCCACTGCAGCGAGCCAGTATAACGTTTGAGTAGAGCCGTTTTGCAGGATTTATCCCGGCTCGCGTCCCATTCGTCACACAGCGCCCGACCCATCCGGAATTCCCCCTTCCGAACTGCCCTACAATCAGTCATCCCAGCCCCGAGGTCCGCCCCTGATGGCTCTCGCTCAGGACATCCGCTTCGCTCTCCGCATGCTCGGCAAGTCTCCCACCTTTGCGGCCATTGCCGTCCTGACCCTTGCTTTGGGAATCGGCGCCAATACGGCGCTCTTCTCGGTCGTCAATGGCGTGCTGCTGAACCCGCTGCCGTACGCGCACTCCGGGCAGTTGGTCGCCATCAACGAGCGCAACGCCGGCCAGCCCCAGGCCCCCATCAGCTATCTCAACTTTCTCGACTGGCAGCGCGACAACCGCACCTTCTCCTCGATGGCGATGTATCGACACGAGGACTACAACTTCACCGGGGGCCACGGCCCCGCGCAGCGCGTGAATGGCTTCATGATCTCCGCGCAGTTCCTCTCCACCCTCGGAGTCCACCCCGCGCTCGGCCGCGATTTCAATCAGACTGACGACCGCCTCGGCGCCGCTCCGATTGCGATCCTCAGTGACGGCTTCTGGCATCGCGAGTTTGGCGGCTCACTCTCGATCCTCGACCACGTCATCACCCTCAACGGCGCCGACTACACCGTGGTGGGCATCCTCCCGCCCGACTTCCGTTTCTACGGCGCCGACCGCGACGTCTACATCCCCCTCGGCCAGTGGAACGATCTTTCCTTCCGCGATCGGCGCGTCGATGAGAGCGCCCACGCCATCGGCCGCCTCAAACCCGGCGTCACTCTCGCCCAGGCCCGCGGCGATATGGATCGCATTGCGCACACCCTCGCCGTCCTCTATCCGGAAGCCGATAAGAACGTCGGCGTCTCCCTTATGTCGATGAAGGAGGACATCGTCGGCAATGTGCAGCCTATCCTTCTGGTCCTGCTCGCGGCCGTCGGGTTCCTCCTCCTCATCGCCTGCGCCAACGTCGCCAGTCTGTTGCTGGCCCGCTCCATGGCACGGTCCGGCGAGTTCGCCATGCGCTCCGCCCTGGGCGCCAGTCGCGGCCGCCTGATCCGCCAGCTCCTGACCGAAAGCATTCTCCTCGCTGCTGCCGGGGGCATCCTCGGCCTCGCCCTCGCCTTCCTTGCCACCAAAGCCATCGTGACGGCGCTGCCCGCTGACCTGCCCCGCGCCGCCAACGTCGCTATCGATGCGCGGGTCCTCCTGTTCAGCCTGGGCCTCTCACTGCTCGCCGGCATCGTCTTCGGACTCGCTCCCGCCCTCAAAACTTCAGGCGTCAATCTGCAGGAGGTCCTCCGCCAGGCAGGCCGTGGTGCCGGGGGCGCGCGTCATCGCCTGCAGGGCCTGTTCGTCGCCGCCGAAATTGCGCTCGCCCTCGTTCTGCTGATCGGAGCCGGCCTGATGTTGCGCACCTTCGCCGCACTCTGGAAGCGTCAATCCTGGCTACAATCCCGACCACGCCATCACCTTCTCCGTCTCGCTGCCCTCGAACGCCAGGACCACCGCGGCGGAAACGCGCGCGCGGCTTCGCCAGTTTCAGGCTGCCATGCGCGCCATCCCGGGTGTCGAAGCTGTCTCCGTCACCCTCGGCTCGCGCCCGATGATCCACGACTCTGCCTTGCCCTTCTGGATCGAAGGCGAACCGAAGCCGGACAACGATAACGATATGCACCCTGCCATGTTCTACCTGGTCGAATCCGGCTTTCAGCGGGCGATGGGGATGACGCTCATCCGCGGCCGCTTCATCTCCGACCACGACGACGAAAACGCCCCCATCGTCGTTGACATCGATGATGTCCTCGCGCGCAAATACTTCCCCCACAGCAACCCCATCGGCCAGCACATCCATCTCGCCCAGTTCGACGTCGAGGCCGAGATCGTGGGCATCGTCGGCCACGTGAAGCAGTGGGGACCCGGCAACGATCCTAAATCCGCGATCGAAGCCCAGTTCTACTACCCCATGATGCAGATGCCGCCGAAGCTCATGCCCCTGCTCGCCGACGTGACCGCGGTGGTCCTCCGCACCCACGACGATCCCTCCGCCATCATGCCGTCGGTGCGCAGCGCGGTCGCCGAACTCGACCCCAACGAGATCGTTTATGCCGTCGAGACCATGAACGGCGTCCTCCAGCGCTCCTTCGCCGCCCGCCGCCTCTCGATGATCCTGCTGGCCGCTTTCGCCGCGCTTGCGCTCCTGCTCTCGTGTATTGGGATCTATGGGGTTATTTCGTATCTGGTGGGCGAGCGCACCCGCGAGATCGGCGTCCGGATGGCGCTGGGCGCGCAGCGGTCCGATGTCCTTCGGCTGGTCCTCGGCCAGGGGCTGCGCATGGCCCTTCTTGGAGTCGCTCTTGGCGTGGCGATGGCGTGGGGGCTCACGCGGCTGATGAGCGCGCAGCTCTACGGCGTCTCCCCCCGCGATCCGCTCACCTTTGCCGCCGTGGCGCTGGTCCTGATCCTGGTAGCGCTCGCCGCCTGCTACATCCCCGCGCGCCGAGCAGCTTCGGTGGATCCCACAGAGGCGCTTCGCGCGCAGTAGCAGTAAAGTGACGCCATGACAGGAAAGCTCTCTGCGGGCGTGGTCCATAGCGTGCCAGCGGATCTACGAGAAGCGCTTGTTTCCGACTCTGCCGCGCGGGAAAAATGGGAAGATATTACCCCGCTCGCGCGCAATGAATGGATTTGCTGGGTCATCTCCGTGAAGAGGCCGGAAACCAGAAGGCAGCATGTCGAGAGGGTGTGCACGGAGTTGAAAGAAGGCATGCGCAGGCCTTGTTGTTGGCCCGGCTGCCCACACCGGATAAAAGAGGTTCGCGCCAGACGGCTCCGCGATGCCTGAGCACCCCGAGCGCGTTGTGGACCCACGGCGAGACGCGAAGACATTTACCACGATCTTGCTGAATCGAGGACGAGCGTTGCCTGCGGGAGGGGGAATCGATCGGAGCGACCATCAGAGGCTCCCAAAAATTACCGACTCTTCCCTATTGCTGGTGGCTGTTGTTACTCGCTGTAGTGCAGCAAGCTAAACACGTCGTATTCCTTAAAGCGGTCCCGCCCCTTAAGGAAATCCAGCTCGATCGCGAACCCCAGCCCGGCAATCTCGCCGCCCAGTTGCTGCACCAGCTTGATGGTCGCCTCCATGGTGCCGCCGGTGGCGAGCAGATCGTCTACCAGCACCACGCGCTGGCCTGGCTCGATTGCGTCCACATGGATCTCAAGCGTGTCCGAGCCATATTCCAGGTCGTAGGTCACTCGCGCCGTCGGTCCCGGCAGCTTCTTCGGCTTCCGGACCGGTACAAATCCCGCGTTAAGCCGGTACGCCAGCGCCGGCCCAAAGATGAACCCGCGCGCCTCAATGCCCAGCACCAGATCGATCTCTTTATCGATGTAGTACTGCGCCAGCGCGTCGATGAGCGTGGCAAACCCCTTCGGGTCCTTCAGCAGCGTCGTGATGTCGTAGAACAAAATCCCGGGCTTGGGAAAATCCGGAATCGTCCGGATCAGTGCCTTCAGCGGTTCGCAATCTGTCGTCGGCGTCATAGTGAAATTACCAGGCTCCTTCAATCCGAAACGGGCCGAGGCCCTCGCCTTCCTTCGCATCCAGTTCGTGCTCGATCACTGCGTCGACCCGGCTCCCGCGCGAACCCCTGCGCAGCGCCTGCTTCAACTCGTCCAGCGACTCGGCATCGCCCGTCGCCAGCACTTCCACATGCCCGTCTTCAGTGTTGCGCACCCACCCGTGCAGTTCCAGAGCGGCGGCCTCGCGGTGGACAAACCACCGGAACCCAACGCCCTGCACGCGTCCTTTCACCAGGTAGTGACACACCATAAGGAAAGCAGGCCCAGTGTTTCAGAAGAACTCACGCCAGCGCAACATAAGGACTTCGCGTCCCGTGGCACGCTCTTCCGCGACAAAACCGCGTCGCAACAAGGTGTGACGATCCGGGTTCCGTGGAAGGTACTGGCCGGAAGCGCGTCGGCCGGAACGGCGAGTCCGCCACCTATAATCGAAGGTGTCTTCGGCAGAGTCGCTCTCTCCCCCGCGTGGAAAGCTGGCCGGTGGAACTCGGCCGACCCGGCCGTCTATGCAGCGCGCTGTCCGATCTTCGATGTCCTCCCCCCGGTCACACGCAGCCCGCGTCTGCGCCATCACTTTCGCGCTCATCGCCGCCGCGGCCCCCATCCCCGCAGCCTTTGCAGCGCAATCTTCCTCCTCGGCCTTCGTTCACGCCGAGCGCCTCCACGAAGCTCTCGAGGGCCGCTCCGAGCAGCAGCGCACTCGTCTGCAGTACGAGCGCGTCCTCGACGCCTATCGCTCCGTCTACCACGGCGATCCTGCGTCACCCAAAGCGGACGCCTCGATCGCCGCTGTCGCCGATCTTCTCGCCGAAGAAGGCCGCGTCTTCGAAGACCCGAAGGCTCTCCACGATGCCATCGGCCAGTACGAATTCCTGCGCCATCAGTATCCGGCCACTCGCTTCCGCATCACCGCCCTGCTGACTGAAGCCGAGATCTATCAGCGCGACCTCGACGACGTGCCGCATGCAAAGTCGGTTTACCTGGAGTTCCTGCACCTTTATCCGCAAAACGCCCTCGCCGTCGAAGCGCGCGCCGAACTGAAGAACATCCGCCGTGACGAGGTCGCCGCCCGCAGACACAGTCGCTCCCCCTCGCACTACAAAGCAGAATCGCGACAACGTCTGGCGACGTCGGGGACGGCACCCGCAAGCTCGGATCGCGCGAGCTCGAACCTGGCCGAAGGCAGATTCTCGGCGTCCCGCGAGCCTGCCGTCGAGCCCTCTGACGCCCAACCCGTCAGCGCCAACGACACGCGACTCCTCAACGCGCCGCCTCCTCCGCGCCGCGGCCGCCTGCCCTACATCACCGGCATCCGCCACTGGTCCACGCCCAACTCCACGCGCGTCGCCATCGACCTCCAGCAGCAGGTTCGCTACCAGGCGGCCCGCGTCACCAATCCCGACCGCATCTTCTTCGACCTCTACGGCACGCACCTCTCGCCTGAACTCTCCGGCCGCCCCGTTGAAGTGACCGGAGACGCCTTCCTGACCCGCATCCGCGCGGCGCAGACTTCGCCCAGCACCACACGGGTGGTGCTCGACGTCAGCAGCCTTACCGACTACTCTGCCTTCTTTCTGCAGAATCCGCCGCGCCTCATCATCGACGTCCACGGCAACCCGAACCCCGCGCCTCCGCGCGAAATCGCGGCCGCGACCCCGCCGCCAAACACAGCGCCGCATCCAAAGCCATCCATCTCGGAGCGAACTCTTCCCGCGCCCCGCTCCAGCGCCACCGCTGGCCCGCAGCCTGCCCCGGATTCCGACAGCGACAACGGCTCCGCGCTCACCGACGTGCAAAAACTGAGCAGCCAGCCCGGCGAAGTGCGCGCGACGCATCGTCCGACAACGGCTCCCGTCGTTGCGTCATTCGGTATCGGTGCGCCGGCGACGCGGACATCGCGCGCCGCGGCTCGAACTCCCGCGCCGTCCACCGAATCGGCCGACGACGTGCCTCCCGCCGAAGCCGGAGCCAGCGGAACCCCCGCGCCCGAGCTCCCCGCCGCCCATCCCGTGCCAAATTCAATGGTTCGCGCCCTCGGGCTCAAGATCAACCGCATCGTCATCGATGCGGGCCACGGCGGGCATGACTCCGGCACCCTCGGCCCCGGCGGCCTCGAAGAAAAGGACGTCGTCCTCGATGTCGCGCTCCGCCTCGGCCGCCTGCTCAAGCAGCGTCTCGGCGCCGACGTCATCTACACGCGCGCGGACGACACCTTCATCCCGCTGGAAACGCGCACCGCGATTGCCAATCAGGCTCAGGCCGACCTCTTCATCTCCATCCACGCCAACTCCAGTCCTGACACGGACGCGCGCGGCGTCGAAGTCTATTACCTCAGCTTCACCTCGTCAGCGGATGCGCTCGAAGTGGCGGCGCGCGAAAACGCCACCTCCGACGAATCCATTCACCAGCTCTCCGATCTGGTGAAGAAGATCGCCCTGCAGGACAAGATCAACGAGTCGCGCGCCTTTGCCGAAGACGTCGACCAGAGCCTCTACGCCGGACTCGACCAGGGCAATCCCGGCCTGAAAGATCGCGGCGTCAAGAAGGCTCCCTTTGTTGTCCTCATCGGCGCCAACATGCCGTCGATCCTGGC
The DNA here is from genome assembly GCA_963796895.1 of uncultured Acidobacteriaceae bacterium. Taxonomy (GTDB): domain Bacteria; phylum Acidobacteriota; class Terriglobia; order Terriglobales; family Acidobacteriaceae; genus Palsa-343. The sequence goes on along the minus strand of CAWCNN010000003.1, from coordinate 1,103,192 downwards.
CGAGATCTCTTTCCTCACCAATCCCGACGATGCCGCCGAACTCCGCCAGCCCCGATATCGCCAGCGCATCGCCGAAGCTCTCTATCGCGGCGTCTCCCGCTACGTCTCCAGCCTCAACGGCGTGCGGGTCGCCCAGGCCGGCGCCCACCCTGACAGCTCCCAATAGAAACCTTTCTTTCGGGAGCGGTGTCAGTCCAACTATCATCGATAGAGTGGCGATGCCCAGGATCCTCGTACTCTTCGCACTGTCTCTTTCGACGCTGGCCATCGCGGCGCCCGCCCAAAGCCCTGCGCCTCCCGCGCCCCTGCTGCCGCCATCCTTCGCCGGCTTCGCGCAGACTGCGACATCGCCCGGCGCAAGCAACCCGGCAGACGCCGCCGTCCTGCACGAATACGGTCTCGCGCAATCGGAATCCGCCACGTACGCCGCCGGCTCTCGCCAGCTCACGGTCCGCGCCTTTCGTTTTGCCGATGCCACCGGCGCCTATGGAGCCTTCACCTTCCTGCGCCTGGCCGGCATGCACGCGGAACCCATCGGCCACGAGGGCGCGGCCTCGGTCGATCATGGTCTCTTCTGGAAGGGCACGACGGTCATCGACGCGACCTTCGCGCATCCCTCCGCAGACGAGAAATCCGCGCTGATCGCTCTTGCCGCGCAGATCCCGTCCGTCGGAGGCGCCGCCGGCATTCCGCCCAGCCTGCCGCACTATCTGCCCACCGCGCAGCTCGATGCTGCCAGCGTGAAGTACGCCATCGGCCCCGTGGCTTACGCGCGCATCGGTGGGCACCCTTCCCGCATCGGCGATCGACTTCGGCCTCGACACCGAAGTCGTCACCGCGCAGTACGGACCCGCGGGTCAACTCACACTGCTCCTCTATCCCACGCCGCAGATTGCCGGAGCCCATCTCAAGACCCTCGATGCGCTCGCCCCATCCTCCGGCTTCTCTGCCAAACGTGCGGGACCTCTGGTGGCGATCGTGAGCGGCAGCTCTTCGCCGCAAAAAGCGCAGCAGCTTCTCGCCGCGGTTCACTTCAATGACTACGTCACCATCAACCATCCTGAAGGCTACGTACCGGAGACGGTGAAGCTTTATCGATTGCTGACGGGCATCACCATGCTCGTCGTGATTCTCGTGAGCGCCGCACTCATCCTCGGAATCTTTTTCGGAGGAGGCCGCGCACTCATTCGCTTTCTGCGCGGCAAGCCGGCCTCCACCGTTTCCGAGGAGGAATTCATCTCGCTCCACCTGGGTGGCTGAGCCCCGCGCCCCAACCCGGGGGGGCCGTCGGCATAGGCAAATCGCTGGAATTCTCTCCTATTTGCCAGAATCGAAAAGGATTATCCAGACGGATAGCGGCACTTGGGCGAAACAATGGCGAAGATGCGCAGAAGGCGCCCGCTTTGCAAGTAATTTAGTTTCAGTTACTTGCAGTCTATCCGGATTTAGCCTTGACACCCATTCCAGCCGCCCATAGTATTCCCCCAGAAAGTTCTGATGGCTTGCCTCCGTTGGAACTATTCTCCCTGAAGGAAAGGCTGCCCTGTTGCCGGGCGGCCTTTTCTCGTTCCGGGACGACGTCTTTACGGCGAATTCCGTCCCTCGTTTTCCACTGTCATCGCGTCGCTCCACCGGGCTCCGCAATTCTCGCAAAGCCAGGTGTTCGCCGGTTCGACGCTTTCCAGTAGAGGATCTTCGGCACCGCACTTCGAACACACCGGCGGTTCGAAGTCCTCTACCTTCAAGCGCGACTGATCGATGACATCCTGCGGAATCGGTCTCGCGAGGATCGCGCGCGCTTCCTCGAGTTGATCGGCGGCAACGATCACCTGCGGACCTCTTCCGAGCCATCGGAACGAATTCTCGAAAGAGTTCCGGGACCTTCAGATCCAGCTCTCAATGCCTGCTCTCCGCAACACTTCCCCAATCTGCCACGCTTCTTCGCGCTCATCGCACTCGCACAATAGCGTCTTCCATGTGTATTCGACGGGCTCCTCTCCATCGCTCTTCTCGAAATCTTCACCCGCCGCACGAAATTCCCGATTCTGCTCCGCCACGGCCTGACTCCAACGTCCGAAGATCAATCCGCTCTTCTCGAACCCACCCATGGATGCGGATGACAAGGATTGTTGGTTGGTGGATTGGGTCATCGTCCCCGGCTCCTCCAGCTTTCGCTTCCGCAGTTCATCGCGCAGCACGCCCTGCGCAATCTCGGTCAGATTCCCAAACTCCTCCGCCAGCGCGAGCAACTCCTCATCGCTCTTTTCGCCATACAGCCGCGTCAGCCGCGTCCACTCTCCAGCCGGATCGTTTTGCATCGCGAGCAGTATAGGTCTCGGCGTGCTTTACGCTGCCCCCGGCGAAAGATAAAATCGACTAGCGGCCATCGCCCCGCGTGCCGATCATTTCCGCAGGGCCTTTTCCATCAGCCGACGTAGCTCAGTTGGTAGAGCAGCCGATTCGTAATCGGCAGGTCACCGGTTCAAGTCCGGTCGTCGGCTCCATCCTGTCCAGCACCCGGCCGCCTCGGTCGCCCGTCGTGAAAAACTGACCAATCCGCACCCCCGCGGCATCCCTCGAACATCCTTTACCGCAAAACCACCCTCTTAACCAGGAAGTCAACCCCGGTGTTGCCACACTTCATGCAGGAGTACCGTTTTGCTGAAATGGGCCGGCGTTTTCGTCCTTCTGCTTCTCCCCTCTGCGGCCCTCGCGCAAACGCCCGAGGCCGCGGTCGGAGGAAATGCGAGCCTCTGGGCGGGAGGCGAGATCTCCTCCTTCAACCCCGATTACAGTTGCAGCAGCAACAAGCCCTTCGGCTGCCCGAATCAGCTGGTCGGTCCCACGGCCTTCGTCGACCTGAACCTCGCCCCCAAATGGGGAGCGGAAGGCGAAGCGCGCTGGCTCCACTGGAACGGAAACAGCGGCCAGATCGAATCCAACTACCTGATCGGTGGACGATACAGGGCCGCGAGCTTTGGCCGACTCGACGCATGGTTGAAATTGCTGGTCGGCGGCGGACTCATTACCACTCCCGGCTTTCCCGCCGCAGGCAGCCTCAAGGGCAGTTACTTCGCGTACGCTCCCGGCGGCACCCTGGAATTCCACCTGACCGAGCGCATCTCGGTCCGGGGCGACTACGAATATCAGGTCTGGCCCTCCTTCGCCGGGCCGCCGTCGGTTGACCCCAATACAGGGGCTGTGATCCGCCACGCCAACGGCCTCACCCCCAACGGCTTCAGCCTTGGCGTCAGCTACCGCTTCCTCGGCCAGTAGCTGGTGGACGCGCGTTCCACTCTTTGTCTCGGCTCCATGCGTTCCTCTCGGCGTCCGCTCACCCTGTAGACTCGATACGCCCAGAATTCCGGCGCCGCTCCGATTGCATCCGGATCGCACGCGCATTCGATGAGAGGACTGAAGTGAAATCCATCCGCGTTGCCGTTTTGCTGTTTTCCTGCCTGGTCCCTTGCTCCCTTCTTCGCGCCGAGATCCGCCTTCCCCACATGCTCAGCGACCACGCCGTCCTGCAGCGCGATCGCCCCATGCACATCTGGGGATGGGCCACGCCCGGCGCACACCTCTCTGCGAAATTCCGAGGGCAAACGGTCCCCGCGATCGCCGACGAGCGCGGCGCCTTCAGTCTCTGGCTCGCGCCTGAACCGGCTGGCGGCCCATATACCCTCAACCTCTCCGGCGATGGCCCCGATCTGATCCTCTCCGACCTACTCGTCGGCGATGTCTGGATCGCCTCCGGCCAGTCCAACATGGAAATCCCGCTCAGCGGATTCCCCGGCAGCGCCGTCATCAAAGACGCCGACAAGGAAATCGCCGCCGCCACCAATCCCAAACTTCGCCTTCTCCTCGTCACCAGAAAAAGCTCTGATTATCCGCTCAACGACGTTCCGGACGCCTGGACCCTCTGCACTCCCGAAACCGCCGCGAAGTTCTCCGCCGTCGCTTACTTCTACGGACGCGAAATCGCCGCGAAGGAAAACGTCCCCGTCGGCCTCATCGATTCCACCTGGGGCGGCACGCCGGCCGACTCCTGGGTCTCGATGGACACCCTCGGCTCCCATCCCGATCTACTTCCCGCCTTCACTGCACGCGCGCGTTTCGCCGAAGAGCAAACCGACCTCAATGGACAGATTGTCGCCGAAAGGAGCGAAGACGCTGCCGCCCGCGCCGCAGGGAAGCCCCTCCCACGTCACAACTGGCATCCCGACGAAACTTCCTGGTCGCCGGCCGGCCTCTACAACGGAATGATCGCGCCCTTCATTCCCATGACCATCCGCGGCTTCCTCTGGTACCAGGGCGAAACCAATTCCGCACCCGATCGCGCGCCATACTACCATGCGCTCTTCTCCTCGCTCATCCGCGACTGGCGCATGCAGTTCGCGCAGGGCTATCTGCCCTTTTTCTTCGTCCAGATTTCCAGCTTCAACTCGCCCGCGGAAGACTGGGGCCGCGTCCGGGATGCGCAGCGCCGCACCCTCCAGCTCGCCAACACCGCCATGGCTGTGACCCTCGACGTCGGTCTGGCCGACAACGTACATCCGCCGGACAAGCAAACCGTCGGCCATCGGCTCGCCCTTGCCGCTCGCCACATGGTCTATGGAGAAGCCGAGTTGCCCTACGCCTCACCGCTCTTCCGCCAGGCGACAACGGAACTCGAGCCCGACGGCGCGACGGCGCTCCGTGTCTGGTTCGATCACGCGCAGGGACTCACCGCCCGCGGCGAGCCCATCGACGCCTTCGAAATCGCCGGCGCCGACCACCACTTCGTCCCCGCGGAGGCCCGCATCGACGGCCAGACGGTCATCGTCTCTGCGTCCGCAGTCCCACACCCTGTCTATGTTCGCTATGGATGGATGGGCGTGATGCCCCACAATCTTTACAACGCCGCCGGCCTGCCGGCCTCCACCTTCACTTCGGAGACATTCCCGGCCGACTAAGACCGAGGGCCGCTCTCCTCGATCTCCGGGACCTCGAGCTCGCCCAGCTGATCCAGTTCCGCCAGTGCCTCGTAGGTCCTCCGCGCCTCTTCTTCGTCCACCCGGCTGATCGCAAAGCCCACATGCACGAGCACGTAGTCGCCGACCTGCGTCTCCGTCACGTAGTCCAGACACGCCTCCCGGGTAACGCCGCCAAACTGCACGCGCGCCATGTGCAGGCCTTCCTGCGTACGAATCTCAATCACCTTGCCGGGAATCGCGAGACACATGGCTGCTCCTGAAGGGTATCGCCGGGAGTGCGGGCCATCCAGCGCCCGGAGAACTCATCATAGTTCCCCGCCAGGCCCCTGCCTTTGTGAGGAGCATCACAAGGCACACCTCGAAGGCCTCCTGCCGCAACTCCCCACACCTAGGCTGCAGGCTATCGGGTCACGGCAAAGGTCAAAAGTGGTATGGCTCTCGTCACTCCCCCCACCCATCATTTTTGCAGGAGAGCGGAGAGACGCCATGAAATTGGGGACCCCAGTTTTGGTGTCAGCGCTTGGTGCGGCCATCGCCTCTGCGGCGCTTTGGCAGTGCTACGTCCGCGCTCAAGATACCTCGATTCAGCAGCTTCCCGACACGCCTGCGGGTTCCTCGGTCCATGTTGAGGGAGCCGTTATCGCGGTGGATCCTTCCAGCCGCCAGTTCTGGATTGAGGACGGAACCGGCACCCTTCCCATCCCCCTGGACCCCAACCGCCTCGGAATTCACGTCGGCGATACGCTCCTGCTCGATGCCACCGTCGTTCATCCGGTCGCCGTCCATGCTCCCGAATCGGAAAATCCGCCCTCCGGCCTCGTGCGGCCTTCCGCTCTCAAAGGAGGTAACCGCTCAGCGAACAACGGTCCGGATCGCCTCCTGCTTGCCGATTCCGACCCCGGCGTCGTCCTCGATATTTCGGCGTTCCAGAGCAGAGACTCGCGCTGGGTCCTTGTTCCTTCGCTGTCCCTCGTCTGGCTCTTCTTCCTCAACCGGCGCGTTCGCCTGCAGAAGTCGGAACTGGACAAGGCTTCCCGGGGCTTACGCAAAGCCTCGGAAACTGACCATGCCATCCGCGAACTCTCCTCCGCGGTGCAGACCCTCGCGAACGACGGCAACTTGAACACTGAAGTCCCGGTACCGAAAACTGCCGACGTCGCCCCGCTCAGCATCGCCATCAACAGCCTGGTCTGCGAGATTCAGCGCCGCGAACGCTCGGACCGCGACGGCGAATCGAGAGTCCAACCGATGGCTCTGGTCGACGATCTCACCGGCCTGCCCAACCGCCGCCTGCTCGCAGATCGCCTCTCCCAGAGCATCGCCAAAGCCCAGCGCGATCTCTCCCTCTTCGCGCTTCTGCATATCGATCTCGACTCGTTCAAACTGGTGAACGACAGTTTCGGCCATGACATCGGCGACCTGGTTCTCGCTAAGATCGCGCAGCGCCTGCGCCTGCGCTATCGCCAGTCCGATACGCTGGCTCGCATCGCCGGGGACGAGTTCGCCCTCATCCTCGATCGCATCCAGGATCGCGCCGACGCTCTCACCGCCGCGCAAAGCGTTCTCGATACCCTGAAAGATCCCATCGCCGTCAACGATCTCTCCATCCAGATCAGCGCCAGCGTCGGCATCAGCATCTTCCCTGACGCTCACGACTTCGGGCAGCTCCTGCAACAGGCCGACTGCGCCATGTACGCCGCCAAGCGCAGCGGCAAAGGCCGCATCGTCCAGTACAGCGACGACCTCGGCAGCGCCGCCCGCGAACGCCTCAGCATCGAGAGCGCCCTCCAGCACGCCCTCGCCAAAGGCGAAATCTCCCTGCAGTATCAGCCGGAGTACGACCTCGCCTCGAATCGCATCGTTCGCTTTGAAGCCCTTGCCCGCTGGAACCATCCCAGCCTCGGTCAGGTCGGACCGGTCAGCTTCATTCCTGTCGCCGAAGAAAGCGGGCTCATCTTCTCCCTGGGCGCTTACGTGATGGAGCGCGCCTGCACCGATGCCCTCGCCTGGCAGGCCGTCGCCGGCCACCCCATTCAGGTCGGCGTCAACGTCTCTGCCCTTCAGTTCTCTCAGGATTCCTTCTTCGAAGAAGTCGCGGCCATCCTCCATCGCACCGGCCTGCACCCGAGCCTTCTGCAGATCGAGCTGACCGAATCCGCCACCATCGCCGGCATCGAACGCGCTACCGAGATGATTCGCCGCTTCACCCGTATGGGCGTCAGCGTCGCCGTCGACGACTTCGGCACCGGCTACTCCTCGCTCACGTACCTCCCCAAGCTCGCCTTCGACACGCTCAAGCTCGATCGCTCCTTCGTCAGCGGCCTGATGGTCCGCCGCGAGACGCGCTCCTTCGTCGAGTCCATCATCAAACTGGCGCACGACCTGCAGATGAAGGTCATCGTCGAAGGTGTCGAGACCAAAGACCAGCTCCAGCTCATCCGCACCCTCGGCGCCGACGAAGCCCAGGGCCATCTGCTCGGTGAGCCTTCTGCCGAACCCGGCGCGCTTCTCCGCGAAGAGGTCCGGCGCGCCTTTCTCGAAGAGGCCTGCCCCATCCCCGACGGCTTCCCCTCCGACCCGAACGACACCCTCTCCGCAATCCGCTCCTGAAGCACAGGCCTCAGATCGGACTCAAGCCTCCGGCGCGTTCCATCCCTTCGCCCGCTCCACGGCTGCCTGCCAGCGACCATATCTCCGCCCCATCTCCGCGCGATCCGCCCGCGGCTCGAACATCCGCTCCGCCCGCGTCTTCGCAATCTCCTCCACGCTCGTCCAGAACCCCGTTGCCAGCCCGGCCAGATACGCCGCCCCCTGCGCCGTCGATTCCAGGATGCCCGGCCGATTCACGCGAATGCCCAGCAGGTCCGCCTGAAACTGCATCAGCAGATCGTTCGCCGCCGCCCCGCCGTCCACGCGCAGCTCCGTGCATGCGATTCCCGTGTCCGCGTCCATGGCCTTCAGCACATCGGCCACCTGGAATGCGATGCTCTCGATCGCGGCGCGCGCAATGTGCCCGATTCCCGTATCGCGCCCGATCCCGATGATCATTCCCGACGCGTACGGATCCCAGTGCGGCGCGCCGAGCCCGGTGAACGCCGGCACAAACACGACGCCACCCGCATCCGGCACGCCCGCGGCGACGCTCTCCACCACCGGCGCATAGGGGAAGAATCGCATCTTGTCGCGCAGCCACTGCACTACCGCGCCGCCGATAAAGATGCTCCCCTCCAGCGCGTACTCCGGCTTGCGCGCCGTGCTGCACGCCAGTGTCGTTACCAGCCGCTGCTGCGAAAGCCGGAACGATCCGCCGATGTTCTGCAGCAGAAAGCATCCCGTCCCATACGTGCATTTCGCATCGCCGGGTTTCGTGCACAGCTGCCCGAACAGCGCCGATTGCTGATCGCCCGCGATTCCCGCAATCGGCACATCCCAGGGACCCAGCGCTGCCGTCACCCGCCCCACTTCTTCCGACGACCACACCACCTCGGGCAGCATGCTCGACGGAACGCCGAAGATGCGCAGCAGTTCCTCGTCCCACCGGTCCTCGACGATGTTGTACAACAGGGTCCGCGACGCATTCGTCCGATCCGTCACATGCCGCTTGCCATTCGTGAGGTTCCAGATCAGCCAGCTGTCCACCGTGCCAAAGGCCAGCTCACCGCGTTCCGCCCGCACCCGCACGCCGTCGACGTTGTCGAGCATCCACGCGATCTTGGTTGCCGAAAAATAGGGATCGAGCAGCAGCCCCGTCTTCCGCCGCACCGTATCCTCGACGCCCTCCTCGCGCAGGCGCGCGCACATCGGCGCCGTCCGCCGGTCCTGCCACACGATCGCATTCGAAACGGGCTTGCCCGTCTTCCGGTCCCAGACAATCGCCGTCTCGCGCTGATTCGTGATGCCCAGCGCTGCTACATCCCGCGGGGTCGCGCTCAGCTTCCCGAGCACATCCACCGCTGCGCTCAACTGCGATGTGAGGATGTCGACCGGGTCGTGCTCGACCCATCCAGGCTGCGGAAAGTTTTGCGGGAACTCGTGCTGCGCGACGGCCGCGATGTTTCCCTGGTGGTCGAAAAGAATCGCGCGCGAACTCGTGGTCCCCTGATCCAGTGCTAAAACGTAGGCCATGTTTTCACCCGCAACAGGATAGCGGGTGTCGCGAAATTTCGGCTAACCGCTAAGAGCCGGCAGCTAAGAGCCCCTTCACCACATCTGCCGCGCTCTTCAGCGCCGCGTCCAGTTGCGTTGCGTCCTTGCCGCCGGCCTCGGCCATGTCCGGACGCCCGCCGCCCGAGCCACCCACCTTCTTCGCGATTTCTCCAACGACTTTGCCCGCCTGGATTTTGCCGGTGAGGTCCTTCGTGACGCCGACGATGAGGGCAACCTTGCCCTCTTCCTGCGCGCCGCCGAGCACCACCACACCCGATCCGAGCTTGTTGCGCAAATTGTCGACCAGGGTGCGCATCTGCCCGCGGTCGAGCCCGTCGACTCGCTGCGACAACACTTTGAATCCGGCAACATCGACGGCCTGATCCGTCGCGCCGGACACGCGGGACGCCGCCGACTTCATCCGCGCCTCATCCAGCTCGCGGCGGAGCTTCTTCAGCTCGTCTTCCTGTGCGGAAAGCCGCTGCCGCAGCGCGTCGGCCGGGGCAACATCCGACGGTCCGAGCTGCGAAGCAATCTGCGCGACGTGGAAATCTTTGCGGAACTCGTTCAGCGCGCCCAGTCCCGTGACGGCTTCGACGCGGCGCACGCCCGACGACACCGAGCCCTCGCCCAGCAGCTTCACTACGCCGATCTCACCCGTCGCCCCCGTGTGCGTGCCGCCGCAAAGCTCCGTCGAAAAGTCGCCGATCCGCACCACGCGCACCTTCTCGCCATACTTCTCGCCGAACAGCGCCATCGCGTGATACTCATTTACCGCAACGTCGATCGGCACATCCTCCAGCGTGACCACCTGCGTGTTCCCCAGCGTCTGCCGGTTAATGATGTCCTCGATGTCCTGCAGCTCTTCGTCCGCGATCCCCGCAAAGTGCGAAAAATCGAAGCGCAGGCGATTCGGCTCGACGAGCGAGCCGGCCTGCTTGACGTGCGTGCCGAGCACCTCGCGCAGCGCCGCGTGCAGGAGGTGGGTCGCGGTGTGGTTGCGCCGCGTCGCATTGCGGAAGCCTTCATCGACGACGGTATCCACGCGATCGCCGAGTTTGATCGGCTGTCGCAGAAACGCGCGATGCGCAAAGACGCCCTGCACCGGCTTGGTGCACCCGCTCACATCGGCGACGACGGAATTGTGATCGTCGCTCATGAGCCAGCCTGTATCGCCAATCTGGCCGCCCGAATCGGCATAGAAGCTGGTCCGGTCGAGGACGATCTCCACTGCATCGCCGGCGGCGGCGGCGGGCACGCCCTGGCCGTCCTTCACGATGGCGAGGACCTCGGCCCCATCCACGCGCAATTGGCGATAGCCTTCGAAGGCTGTTTTCGGCAGATCGCGGAAAACGGGGCTGGCCGATTTCTGTGATCCGCCTTTCCAGGAAGCGCGCGCGCGGGCCTGCTCTTCGGCCCGAGCCGCCTCAAATCCCTCCAGATCAAAATGAATGCCCGCATCGCGAGCAGCGTCCATCATGAAATCCAGCGGGAGACCGTAGGTTTCGTAAATCGAAAATGCCACTCGGCCATCAATCACGGGTTGCGCTTTCTTCCGCTCTTGCAAATAGGCGCTAATCAGCTCTTCGGCTCGCTCCGGCGGCTCGCTCCTAACGACCGCCACAATACTTTCAGATGTCACAGGATCAAATGGATCGTCGAGCAACAGAGTGACTCTATAGTTGAACGGTTTTGCGATGGAGTTGAAGAAATCGCGCTCAGAACCTGCAATGACGGCTGCAAATAGCCGCGCTCCCTTCTCAATTACCCGAGCAAACTGCCACTCTTCCGCCTCCACCACCTTCGCCACACGATCCGCGCTCTCCTTCAGTTCCGGATACGCATCCCCCATCTCGTCCCGCACCGCATAAACCATCTGGAACATGAACGGCTTCTCCAGTCCCAGCAACCGCCCATGCCGAATCCCACGCCGCAGAATCTTCCGCAGCACATACCCGCGCCCCTCATTCGAAGGCTGCACGCCATCATTAATCAGGAATGTTGAAGCCCGCGCGTGATCGGCAATGATCCGCAGCGAAGCGTTCCCAACGTCGTTCTTGACTCCGGTAAGTTCAGCCGCTTTCGCGATCAGCGGCGTGAACAAGTCCGTCTCAAAATTGCTGATCACACCCTGCAAAACAGCGGCCGTGCGCTCCAGCCCCATCCCCGTATCGATGGAAGGCTTGGGCAGCGGAGCTAATTTGTAATCGATGGCGTTACCCTTTGCATCGGTCACCGCCGAGCGGTCGAACTGCATGAAGACGAGGTTCCAAATCTCGACGTACCGCGCTTCGTCCTCGCCAAACGGCCGGTCGACGCCTGGAGTCTCCGCCGCCTCCATCCCCATGTCGTAGAAAATTTCTGAACACGGTCCGCAGGGCCCCGTCTCGCCCATCTGCCAGAAGTTGTCCTTGCGACCGTAGGTGAAGATGCGTTCCTTCGGAACGCCCACCTCCATCCACAAACGCTCCGCCTCGTCGTCGCGCGGAACCTCGGCGTCGCCCTCGAAGATCGTGACGTACAGCTTGTCCTTCGGCAGCCCGTACCACTCCGGCGACGTCACCAGCTCCCATGCGTAAGCAATCGCATCCTTCTTGAAGTAGTCGCCGAAGCTGAAGTTCCCCAGCATCTCGAAGAAGGTGTGGTGGCGGCGCGTGAAGCCGACGTTCTCGAGGTCGTTGTGCTTCCCGCCGGCGCGCACACACTTCTGCGACGTCGTTGCGCGCGCGTAGTCCCGCCGCTCGAGGCCGAGAAACACATCCTTAAATTGATTCATCCCCGCATTCGTGAACAGCAGCGTGGGATCATTCGCCGGCACCAGCGACGACGAGTGCACCCGCCGGTGCCCCTTCGTCTCAAAGAACTTCAGAAACATCTCGCGGATGGCCGACCCGCTCCACCGGCCGGCGTCATTTCCCGATTGCGGCTTACTGGAAGACATACACCCGAGTTTACCGGAGGCGAAGACCCCGCTTCCTGGACAACGACGGCGCCTCTGTGCCGAATCGAGGGCAAAGCAACCGCTGATTCTTCGCCTACCACTCCCAAACAGAGGAACGTTTGGGGCCCCGTGCGCTCAGAATGACATTCGGCTTTGTTGTTGAGAATTTCGGGGGCACCATATCAGGCCGGTGACCGAATGAAGTTTTCCGGGCCTGAAGGCGAGAGGTTTTCGAGCCCCCAATCCCCCAGCCTAAAGGCCGGGGCTTCTACCGTCGTCCCGCTCATGCGGGACCGCTTCGCGCGAGGCCCCAAAGTCATACGGTCAGAAGTACCAGCGGTCAGAAATACTAGTCGCTAATGGCTAAAAGCTGACGGCTGTAGTCCTACTCCCCCACGCCCACCAGCACCTTCGGTCCCGTCGGCCAGGGCATTCCGCCCTCCGGCTCTTCGGTCACGGCGAAGGCCTTGGCCTCCATCCCGGGCGCAATATGCATCGCCATGGGCCGGTCCACTCGCCGTCGCTGAAGACATGCAGCGGCATGGGCTTGCCCTCCATCGGCACCAGCCAGAGCTGATAGCTCTTACCCTTCGGCGGAGCCGGCAGCCAACCCGCGCATGCGACCATCCCCATCTTCGCGTTGTACAGCACGCCCCCGCGCCCATTCCCCATTCCCGGCTGCGGCATCAGCGCGACGCGTTTGGTCGCCGGGCATCTCCAGCAGTTTGTCCGTCGTCTGCCGACGCGCGCGCCATCTCCCGCGAGCGCGTCTGCACCTGCGCCAGCTGCCCCTCCAGTTCGTGGATCCGCCGCAGATCCTGCACGTCCCGCATCCACAACACCGCCGCCAGCGCGGCAAACAACACCGTCGGCACGCCAAATGCCGGCGTCAGCCATAACATTCCGAAGCCCCGTGCTCGCTTCGGCTCCTGAACCGCCCGGCCCATCTCCGGAATCCGCTCCGCCCGCACCCGACGCAGCAATTCCTCTTTCACCCCCGCCGGAGGAGCGGCCGCAGGCGCGAGCCAGCCCGAGCAGAGCCACGCGCTGACGAGCCGCCTCTACCTCGCGCGCGCACTCCGCGCACAGGCGCAGGTGGGCTTCGAGCGCCTGCTTCTCCCCCCCGTCGAGCGCGCCCAGCGCGTACAGGTCAGAGTCTTCGGGTTGAACGTGTCTGATTCATCGTCGAACCATTGCTTCAATGTCTGCATCGCGGCCCTTACCCGCGACTTTACCGTTCCCAGCGGACTCCCCGTCCGCTCCGCAATCTCCGTCTGCGTCATCCCTTCAAAATACGCCAGTTCCACCGCTTCGCGCTGCTCCGGCGGCAAAGCCGCCATAGCCCCGCGCAGCCGAGTCATCAACTGGATCCGCGCTGCCTCGTCCTCCAGATTCTCTGAAGACGGCAGCGCGTCGAGTGAAAATCCGTCTGAATCGTCCGGGACAAACTCACGCCGCTGCTTGCCGCGCAGCCGGCTCAAGCGCCCGGTTTCGCCCGATCACCAGCAGCCATGCCGCCCAGCGATCCGCGGCTTGCGTCGAAGCGCGCAGCCCCGCGCCACAGCTGCAGAAACAGATCCTGCAGCACCTCCTCTGCCGCGCCCGTATCCCTCAGGATGCGCAGCAGCATCGCGTACAGCATTCCGGAATAGCGGTCGTAGAGCGCCGACAGCGCTCCTTCGTCTCCGGCCATCATGCGCTCGACCAGCGCCGAGTCCGGTACCGGCTGCAGCGGCGCAGTCATGGCGCCTCGCTTCGGCTGCTCATGCGTCCCTGGAAAGATACGCAAATTCGATGCTCGTTCGGATTGCGGACGGTCCGCTCCAGAGGGCAGCTTTCGGCGTGCCGTTCAGAACCCCCGAACCGACCCTCGCCTCCCGACCTCGCCCACCTTCGCCATTGGACCAATCCGATTCTACCGGGACTGCGTACTTCCAGCAGAAGCGCCCTCCCCCCTCCCCCACGATCACCCCGCCCCACCTGCCGCGTCTAACCCACACCTGGCCCTCTAACCCGGGGCCGGGCCGTTTAATCATTTCTTTCCCAAAGGGCTCGCCTCCTGGCGCGAGCCCTTCTTTTCGTTCAGAACAGGGATTCTCTGCAGCAGTGCCGCGTTTGAATCGGGGCAGGAAGGGTTTCGCTACCGGTGGCCGGCGAATGCCTCTTGCCGGCGCGACCTGATCCGACCCCGACGCGGCGACAACAGCATCACCGTGATCGCCATCGCCGGGATCAGATACATCTCGACCCCATCACCCACATGAACGCCCCCGCCGCCACCTGATCGTTCAGCGCGCTCAGCCCGAACAGCCGCGGAACCGCCGCGTAGCTCGGATACAGCAGCCGCCCCGAGAAACACAGAAAGGCCGACAGCCCCGTATTCACCAGATCGGCCAGTAACAGGTAGGGAAGCAGCAGCCACCGCGAACCCGTCTGCCGGTACGGCCAAGGCGCCAGGACGGGCCACCAGAACATCAGGCTGGTGAAGAAGAAGCAGCCGTGCTCGAAGTTGTGCCAGTTCTCGCTGGCCAGCGCGAATTCGTACGCCTTCGGAATATGCCAGCCCACATAGGCCGCGTTGAACGCCAGCCATGCCACCTTCGGCTGCGTCAGGAATGCCCCCACGCGGCCGAACCACGCCCGTCCGGAACAGCGGCCGCAATCCCCGGATCACGAAGCGCGGCAGTCCCCGCAGCATCGGCACCACCGGCGCGCCGAAGACGATCAGCGGCGGGGCGATGGACATCAGCACAAAGTGCTGCGCCATGTGCATGAACAGCAGTGTTTCGCTGAATGTATCCAGCGGCGACGCCACCGCCACGAAGATCGCGAGAATCCCTCCCAGAAAAGCCCACAGCCGCCATCGCGGAAACAGCTCCGGACGCGTGCGCCGAATTTGTAACCATCCCCGAACATAAATCGCCGCCGTCACCGCGAGCGCCGCAGTCACTCGCCCACGGCACATCCCACTGCGTAAACAGCGCGTCCTCCTTCATGCGTTTCCAGGCGTCTATGGCTCACCGGCATTCACCGGCTGCGGAGTTGGATTCTCCGCGATCCGATGCTGCGACGCATCGAACGCCGGCGGCTCATTCGCCGGATGCAGCGTCTCAAGAAAACTCACCAGCGCCTCAATCTCCGGCGGCGACAGATTCTTCCCGTACGCCGGCATATTGCCGCCGCCCGTCACCACCTTGTAGCGCATCTGGTCCGGCGTCATCCGTGTGGCGACATCGTCCAGTGCCGGTCCGCGCTCGCCGCCCGTGCCCCCCGATCGAGTGGCAGTTCCGACACTGCTTCGCCTGGAAGATCACCGCACCCTGTCGCACCAGAGGCGTTGCTTCGCGCAGATACTTCACCGGCAGCGTGTCCGCACTCCACGCGCTCATGTGCGGGCTCCATGGCGTCGACATCGCCAGATGCGTAAACGTCGCCCACGCCACCGCCACCATGCAAAGTGCCAGCACCGCGATCGGTCGGCGATGCCAGCTCTTTTCGCCCTCCGACGCCACAAACGGCACCGCCAGCAATCCCGCAATCATCAGTATCGGGCGCAATCAGGATGAAGGGCGTCTCCATCGAAGGGGGCAGATACGACAGGACCGCGTAAATCCACAGAAACGGGAAGTCCGGCTTCGGCACGGTCTGAATAATCGACGGATCCGGCTGGCCTCCCGGGCCCGACGGCCCAAACACCGCCGCGCACACCGCCACCGCCGCCAGCACTGCGCCGGAAAACACCAGGTCTTTCCAGAACGCCCCCGGCACAAACGGGATGCCGTCTTCGTGCGCCAGCTTGTTGTACTCCGCGAGGTAGGTTTCCTTCCGCACCAGGCGTCCCGGCATCGGCCACTCGTTCACGCCCAGCTTCAACACCATCCAGATGTGGACAGCGGCCAGAAACAGCAGCAGACCCGGAATCACGAAAACGTGGAGCGCGAAGAACCGCGACAGGGTTGCGCCCGCAATCACCGGGCCGCCCAGCAGCAGATGCACCAGCGACCCGCCCAGCCATGGCACGCGGCTCATGATGAAGACGCCGATGCCCAGGCCCCAGTACGCGTCCTGATCGAAGCGCAGCACCTGCCCCGTGAAGGCCATGCCCAGCGTCATCAGCAGCAGAAACACGCCCACCGTCCACGTGAGTTCGCGCGGATACTTGTAGGCTCCGAACAAAAACACCTGCGCCATGTGGATGAACACCACGGCGACCATGAAGTTCGATCCCCATGCGTGCATCGCGCGCAAAAACCATCCCAGCGGAATCTGATGATTCAGAACGTTCAGGCTGTTCCACGCCTCGGCTCCCGACGGCACATACACCAGCGCCAGCAGGATGCCGGTCACGATCTGCAGCATCAGCAGCGTGAACGCCGCACTCCCGAACACGTACCACCAGCTCGCCGTGTTGCGCGGGACCTTATGCAGGACCGCGTCCTTCACCGGCCCTTCGATCTGCAGCCGCAGCTCGAACCAGTCGTAAACTTTCTTCGCGGTCGACTTCATCCCCGGCATGAGCAATCCCCGTCTTTGCCGGGTTGTCCGTTTTCCGGCACGGCAATGTTAACCAGCTTCGCCGTGTTCGAGAGGCTCGGCATCTGTCCCGCGTAAATTTGTAACTGTCCGTTGACTATTTTGTAGTCGTATGTGAACAGACCGCGCTCCGGCGGCCCCGACGCCCGCGACCCATCCGCGTAATACACGCCCCCATGGCAGGGACACATGAACAGCTGCGACTGCGGGAACCACCGCACCGGGCATCCCAGATGGGCGCAGTTGATCGCGAACACTGTGAACCGACTCGATCCCTCCCGCCTCACATAGCAAGCGACGTTATCGGTTTCTCCATCCCAGGGGCGCTTGAACGGAGTCACGTAGGATGCGAGCCGCGTCTGCCCCACCGGGAAATCGCCGACGTCGCCCAGCGAAACCCACGACTTGTAATCGGAATCCTTCTTCACCGGCGCGAGCAGATACCGAAAGATCGGAACCGCCAGCGCCAGCCCCACCAGCCCGTTCAGCGCCGCGCCCGCACCCAGCAGCAGCCAGCGGCGCGAGACAATCGCCGGGTTCTCCTGATCGCTCGCCTCGTGGCTCGCCGTCACGATATCCGGCCCGCTGCCCTGCTTCTCCGGGCTGTCGCTCCCGTCGCTCATCACTTCCCTCCAGCCGCTTGCTCAGACACCGCCGCCGGATTGCGCAGCGATCCCAAATACGTAACAAGATCGGTAACATCCTGTGCGGACAGCGGTCCGGGCGAGCCTTTTATGCCCTGCAATCGCCAGTCCGGTTGCCCAATATCCGGCCGCCCCGCAATCGTGATCGTTCGCAAAGCCTGATCGCTCACCAGCGACAGATACGCGGCACTCGTCACCTGCTGGTTCTGCGGTTTCTCGTGACAACTCGCGCATCGCGACTGATACACCTGCTCCCCACGCTTCACATCGCCCCCGGTCGGTTGCGCGTACGGCGGCGGAGTGGCCCCGCCAAACACATTCGGCTTCGCCCACTCCTTGCGCATGGCCGCGACAATCGCGTTCACCTGCGCGTCCGTCAGCATGCCGCCCGCCGACTGCGCAAACGCCGGCATCTGCGTTCCCGGCATCCCCCGGGAAATCGTCTTGCGCAAAGTCGCATCGTCTACCAGCGCCTGATATTCAGGATTGCCCAGCTCCATTGCCGGTCCGCCGTGGCCGTTCGCCCCATGGCACGCCTGGCAATTCGTGTTGTACAGCGTCTTGAAATCCACGACCTGATCCGGCCGTTGCGGAGTCCCCTCCGCGGCCTGCGCCCCCGGCAAACGCGAGCACCCAGCGAGGGCCAGCACCAGCGGCAACAGCGCCATGGCAGCAGGCCGCATCAGTGCTTCTCCTCGTCGCGATGTTCTGGCGGACCCGCGTGCTGGTTCGATTCCATCAGCCCCGGCGCTTCGATCCCCATGCGCGCGAAGAACGGTAAACCGCGGCCGGTTCGAATCTTCCCCTCGCGCGCGACCACCCAACCAGCCACGACTCCGAAGACCACCTGAGAAACGACAAACCATCCCCACTGAATCCGCGCGTCCAGTTGGGGATTGATGATCCCCATCGCCGAGTGCAGCAGTCCCGTCCACAGCAGCGGCGCCACAATCCCGCCCAGAAGCACCGGCCGATTCGGCAACATCGGCAACATAGCGCCGTAGAGCAGTCCCACGAGGCAACATGTAACCGTCTGGATCACAATTGCAATCACCAGCCAGCTTGCATGAAACTGCGCGATATCCGCGGTGGTCACGTGCGCCGATGGCCCCACCCCCGCGCCGCCCAGCAAATTCACCGGATACCAGATGCTGTGCTGCGCGATCAGCCCATACAACAGAGCAGGAAAAATCATCGCGATCCCGCCCGCAATCCCGCCCTTCAGCCCGCTCACGATCGGATACGTCTCCACCGGCAGCTGCGAGCGATGCTCCGGACCGAGATGCAGCCGCTGCACAACCTTCCGCGTCGTCGTGATCGTCACCGGCTGCACTACCACCGGCACATCTTCGTGCGCCTCATGTGGCAGCACCTGCCGGAACCACCCTACGCAGCCTGCCAGCATCAGGACGACACCGAAGACCGTCACCCACAGGCTGGTCACCAATCCAGCGGCGGCCATCACACACCCAAACGCCAGCACAATCGGCCACGACGTCGGTGCCGGCAGGTGCACTGTATCGCCGTGCGCTGCTCCCGCCTGATGTACCGCTCCGTGTTGTGATGTCTCCGTCATCGCTATCTGCCCAGGATGTACACGACCGTAAAAACCACCACCCACACCGCGTCCACAAAATGCCAGTACAGCGCAAACACCTGAATGCGGTCGCTATGTTCCTCGCGCACGTGCCCCGTGAGCGCGAACACCAGAATGATGGTGAGGCCGATCAGCCCCACCACCACATGCGTCGCGTGCAATCCCACCAGGGAGTAGAACGTCGTACCGAACAGATTCGTCCTGATGGTGAGTCCATCTATATAGATCAGCTTGTGCCACTCCATCGCCGTGCCGCCAATGAAGATCGCCCCCAGCGCAATCGTCAGCGCCCACCACGCCGTGAATCCGCGCATCTTTCCGCGCTCGATCTGCCGCTCCGCCAGCCAGATCGTCACGCTGCTCGAGAGCAGGCACACCGTATTGAAGAAGGGAATCTCCAGCACCTGCGCCGGATACGGCGGCGTCAGACTCTTCCCGATGTAGAAGATGTAGGCGACCACGAAAATCGTAAAGATCGCGCTCTCGCCCACGATCAGCGACAGCATGGCCACACGCCCGCGCGAGGGCAGCTCCCACCGCTCCATTCCCGGAGATACAGGAATCGCGCTCATGACTCGTACTTCCAGTCCGGATCTTCCGGATGCTTCAGATCCCACAGCGGCCGGCGGCTGTGTACCACCGGATCCACCGCGTAGTTATACGAAGGCGGCGGAGACGGCACCGACCACTCCAGTGTCCACGCGTCCCATGGATCGTTTCCCGCCTTCTTGCCCTTCAGATACGAGTGCACCATGTTCCACGCGAAGATCAGGACCGCAATCCCCTGGATCATGCCGCCGATCGAAATCCAAAGGTTCAGCATGCTCCAGCCGCGATCGGGCTCGTAGGTGTAGATCGAGCGCGGCATCCCCAGGAATCCGACGAAGTGCATGGTGTCGAACGTCAGGTGGAAGCCGATAAAGAAGAGCCAGAAGTGCCACTTGCCCAAAGTCTCGTCCAGCATCCGCCCCGTCACCTTCGGATACCAGTAGTAGATGCCCGCAAAAATGTTGAAGACGATCGCTCCTACCAGCACGTAGTGGAAATGCGCGATCACAAAGTAGGAATTGTGCAGCTGCCAGTTCCACGGCGCCACGCTCAGCATGATCCCCGTTAGCCCCGCGCACAGAAACTGAATCAGGAACGCCAGGCAGAACAGCATGGGGACCCGGAATTGAATCTTCCCGCCCCACAGTGTCGCCACCCAGTTAAAAATCTTGATCCCGGTCGGAATCCCCACCAGCATGGTCGACAGCACGAAAAACGTGTTGCCCACCGACGTCATGCCCACCGTGAACATGTGGTGCGCCCACACCCCCATGCTCACAAACGCAATACCCACCGACGCCGCCACCATGGCCGGATAGCCGAAGATCGCTTTGCGCGAGAACACCGGAATAATCTCGCTCGCGATTCCGAACGCCGGCATCACCAGCACGTAAACCTCGGGATGCCCGAAAATCCAGAAGAAGTGCATCCACACCACGGCCGACCCGCCCGCCTGGGTGTCGAAGAAGTGCCCGCCCAGGTAGCGATCGATGGTCAGCATGATTTGTGCCGCTGTCAGTGGCGTAATCGTCACCAGCGTCAGCCCGCTCACCACCAGCATCAGCCACACAAACAGCGGCATGCGCAGCAGCGTCATCCCCTTACAGCGCATCGCAAGCGTCGTGGCGATAATGTTGATCGCTGTGCCCAGCGTTCCAAAGCCCATCACGATCAGCGACAGCGCCCAGTAGTCGGTCGCGTGTCCCGGAGAAAAGGCCTTCGCCGTCAGCGGCGCATACGCCCACCATCCCACGTCGGGCGCCGCACCCATTCCATAAAGCCCGAAGCCGCCGATAAAGCTGTAGTAGAGCAGCAGTCCGCCAAACGCCGTCAGCCAGAAGCTGAAGGCGTTGAGCCGCGGGAACGCCATGTCCCGCGCCCCGATCATGAGCGGCACCAGGTAATTTCCAAACCCGAAGATGATGGTCATCCCCACCAGGAACACCATCGTCGTGCCGTGCATGGTGAAGAACTCGTTGTAGGTCTCCGGCGATAGAAAATGCATTCCCGGCCACGCCAGCTGGATGCGAATCGCCAGCGCTTCCACCCCCGCCACCAGCAGGAAGAAGATTCCGTAGACCATATACAGAATCCCCAGCCGTTTGTGGTCCACCGTCACCACCCAGCCGTGCAGCCACTCCAGCAACAGAGCCGGCGAACGCCGCGGCGGGGTTACATCGAGTGCTCCGGTAATGGGTAAAGTCTGGTCCGCCATCTCGTTGTCCTAACGCAAAGTCTCCAGGTACGCCACCAGCTCGTCGATCTGCTCGTTGTCCAGTTGCATCGCCGGCATCATTGCGCCCGGCTTGAAGGTGTCCGGATTCTGAATCCACGCACGCAGGTTCTCCGGCGTATTCAGCGCGGCCCCCGCGGCAATCGTCGTCCGGCTGGCCAGGTGGGTCAGATCGGGCCCGTACGTTCCGCGCGCCGCCGTCCCTGCAATGGTGTGGCAATTGGTGCAGGCTTCGGTTTCAAAAATGTGCCGACCCGCAGCCACCCTGGGATCCTGCGCGCCTGGCTGCTGTTGTTGTTTCACCCACGCGTCGAACTGCTCCGGGGTATCTACATACACGCGCAGCAGCATCTTCGCGTGCTCCACTCCGCAGAACTGCGCGCATTGCCCCAGATACACACCCGTATGCAGCGGCTCGATCCACGTCTCATTCGGATGGTTGGGGATCATGTCCGTCTTCCCGGCCAGCTGCGGTACCCAGAAACTGTGATCCACGTCGGCGGAAAGCAAATGCAGATACGTCGGCTGCGGATCGAGCGCGGTGCTCACCGGCACATGCAGCTCGTTGGCCGTTACGATCCCCAGCTTCGGATAGCGGAACTCCCACCAGAACTGGTGGCCGATCACGGTCACATCCAGCGCCGCCTGTGGTTTCGGCGCATCCTGAATCGCGAAGATAATCCGCGCCGTCGTCAGAAACAGCACCACCACGATCAGGATGGGAATCACGGTCCACGCCAGTTCTACCTGGGTGCTGCCGTAAATCTGCGGAGGTTCGCTGCCGTCGTCATCCTTTCGCGCGCGATACCGAATCAGAGCCCACGCCATCAGGCCGCCGACCGTGACGAAGATCCCGCCCGTAATCGCCAGCACGAACCACGACAGGTCCAGGATTGTTTTCGCCGGCGTCGACTCCGGCGAGAAGATGCTGGGCGAGCCGAGCGGCCCTTCGCCCCACGCCCCACCGGCAGCAAAGAGAAAAAATACCGCCGGCAAACTCCGCCGAATCGCTCCCGCGCCGACTTTCCGGATCAGGAATCTCATCTGCTCTCGCGTCACAAACCTAGGGATGCTGGTGCAGTTGGTTGGATGTGGGAACGAGGGAGTGTGCGTAGAACTCAGCCTGGGATCAACCGCCATACCACAGCCTTGCGGCGGCGTTCGCGCGAGCGTCGGATAAAATCTGCGTCTCGCCGAAAGACAATCTTAACAGCAAAGAAGCGCCCGCACTCTCCATCGAAATGCGGACTTCACTTTACGTATTGCGCATTACGCGCTGGTTGCGAATATCTGAGCGAACCTTCTCACGGCATTCGCCAGTGCCGCGATCTTCGTGCCGTTCGCATACGCGTTGATCACAGCCGTGCGCAATACCGGAGCCGTCAAGGCGCGATATCCCACATCGAGATTTCCGTAAAACCACCGCGACCCCGACGACGACAGCTGCAGATCCTGGCGCAGCTGATGCGTCAATGCACCGAAGGCCGGCTGTGCCCGCTTGCCTCCGCGCAGCTCGGCTTCAATCGCCGCGGCCGCCGCTTGTCCGCTCGCAATCGCTCCGTGAATCCCTTCGCCGGTGAGCGCGTCCGCGAACCCGCCCGCATCCCCAACCAGAAAAATTCGCTCCTCTGCAACCGGTGCGGCTTCCGCGCCGAAGCCGAGGTACTGTCCCGTTACATGCTCTGTGCGCGCGTCGCCAAACCTCTCCCGGATGTAAGCTTCCAGCCGCGGCCGATCCAGCTTCTCCTGGCCCGTATCGTTGTACACGCCGAGTCCCACATTCAGATGATCGCCCTTCGGAAACACCCATCCATAGCCCTGCCGCACCGGAGCAAAATCGAAAACCAGATCCCGGCTCTGCCCCTTCCCCGGATAAACCTTCGCTTCCACCGCAAACCCTCGACGGAACCATGCCGGGCGATCCCCATACACTCGTTGCCGCACGCGGCTGTGCACCCCGTCCGCACCGATCAGAAACCGTCCACGATATTCGCCCTCCGCGGTCTGCACCATCACGCCGTCGCGGCTCGCCGCCACCCCCGTCAGCGGCCCGATCCGTACGAACTCCGCGCCCGCCGCCACTGTCTTCTGCCAGC
The DNA here is from genome assembly GCA_963796895.1 of uncultured Acidobacteriaceae bacterium. Taxonomy (GTDB): domain Bacteria; phylum Acidobacteriota; class Terriglobia; order Terriglobales; family Acidobacteriaceae; genus Palsa-343. Next base: position 1,079,981 of record CAWCNN010000003.1, on the reverse strand, counting down.
AGAAGTGGTCCAGCTCCTGGCGCACCGTCATCGCGCACACCGCGTTGCGGCTCGCCAGCATTGCTGCCTGCCCGCTCCGCCGCTCCACTACGATGGCCGACACGCTCTCCCGCACCACCGGCGCCACGGAATAGCGCAGCGCGCGCAGCGATTTCCGCGTCAGTCCTCCAGCGCACGCCTTGTGGCGTGGAAACTCCGCCTTGTCGAGGAGCAACACCGACCGCCCCGCGGTAGCCAGATCCCAGGCTGCCGCGCACCCCGCCGGCCCCGCTCCCACCACAATGGCGTCGTACCGTTCCATCCGGGAAATAGTATGCCCGGGAAACGCGCTTGCCGGGAATATCTTCGGTGTACACTTCGGCGGGGTTTGCGGGTGGGCACTACGCCACCTGGGGCGGAGCCGCCGAGCCGCCCGGCCCAGACTGCGGCTGAGCCTCCGCCCGGCGGATGATCAGCTCTACCCGCACCGGGTCGCTGGCCGTCGTCTCCAGCGTCTCGCGCGTGCACTGGCACAGCGTCGACAAAACAATGTGGGATTGCGCAGTCAGATCCAGTCCTGCTGCGATCAGCACGCTATACATCTCCACGCAGGTCGCGCGGATGAACTCGAACTCGATGGCCGCCGACTGCTCGGTGTCGAAGCGGCGCGACAGAACATAGCCGCCGCATGCCATCACTGCGCCGGTGAGGAAGCGCACCGTCCGTGCCGCATCTTCTGAACAGAGTGCCGCAAGGTTCAGCTCCCACCCCTTCTGTCCCCAACGCTCCTCATCAATCGTTTGCACACTTGCAGCATCGGATATTCCCCGGCATCGCATTACGCTATTTTTGCTGCCGGGACACTAAAGCTTCACACCTGTGCTACCGTTGCCTCATGCTGGTCGGCACCGGCATTGACCTTATCGAAGTCCCGCGCATCGCGCACTCGATCGAACGCTACGGCGATCGCTTTCTCGAACGCATTTTTACCCGCGAAGAGATCGCGTATTGCCGCGCCAGGGCCAGCTTTGCTGAGAGTTTTGCCGCGCGCTTTGCTGCCAAAGAAGCCGGAGCCAAAGCCCTTGGCACCGGCATTCAGCACGGAGTTTCCTGGAAGGAACTCGAGGTCCGCCGCGCTCCGGGCAGCCGCCCCACTTTGGTCTTGACCGGCCGCGCACGTGCCATCGCCGGACATCTTGGCGTCACGCGTGTCTCACTTTCAATCACGCACACCGCCACCCTCGCCATGGCAACCGTCCATCTGGAAGGCGGAGCTACCGCTCCACCATTTCCGTCGGCTGCGACTCCGCATTCTGGGTGATGGTCCCAAGGCCGCTCGGCGGTAAATCCCGAAACGCCTTAAAGACAAAAGACCCGAGATACCATCCATCAATAAATTTGTACGGAGTCTCGCCCGTCGTGTAGTGCCCGCAGGGCAGCACCTTCGCCACAAAATCCACGCCGCGCGTGGCGAAGTTTTCCACCACCAGCGCTGAATACTCCGGCAGAAACGTCAGATCGTAGCGCGAGTAAACAACCAGCACCTTCTTCGGCCGCTCCGCGAACCGGTCCATATACGAGAACGGACTGATCCCGCTATACAGCCAGTACACCCGCTCCTGCGTCAGCCCTGCATCCTGAAATCCTTTGCGGATATGCCGCGTGCTCTGCCCCGTCCACGCCACGTCTCCAAAGGCCATTGACGCGTGATTGAAAGCATTCACACGGATCCGCGCATCGTGAGCGCTCGCGATGAATGCATAGCACGACCCGAGACTCGTGCCCAGAATCCCGAACTCCTCGTAACCCTGCTCCTGGAGCCAGTCGAGGCAACACCGCACATCCACCACCGCCTGACGCCCCGCTGCGATCGTGCGCCCGACGTTCGCGCTCACCGCGTAATCCGACCGTTCGATCTCCGCCGGCCGCCGAATATCGTGGAAGGGCTTGCTCAGCCGCAGGGCCGAAATCCCAAACCGATTGAACAGCGAGCACAGGACGTTGTGGCTGAACGCATCCGCATTCCATTGCGGCATCACGATCATCGCCCGCTTCGGCTTCCCCTGCATTCGTTCCGCTGGAGCCGGATACCAGCGCGCATTCACCTGATCGTTCTCCGGATATGGTGTCCTTATCGGCGACGTGAAGCGCAGGAACTGCGCCTTCTTCAGCTTCCCCTCCGCGCCCATCCGCTTCAGGTGCGCATCCTTTTTCAGCGTCTCCGGCCGAACGTTCGTCGGGAATAACTGCGGCGCACGTTCCTCCAGCCGAAAATCCGTGGGGCGCTCGTACCCGAAAAACGCATCGCTCTCGCGCACGATGGCCTCGTTGACCGCGATCATCGCCGCTTCGGCCGCTTCTGGATTGCCTTCCGCGCGCTCCACCTTCGTGCGGAGCCCCGCGGCATCGATAAAATCCTCCAGCCAGTCGAAGCCCCACTCCAGCGGACGCACCACGCGATTTTCATCCCGCGTCGTCAGTGCCGTCTCCCAGCGCACCATCCAGCGCCCATAAAGCTCTTTCAGCATCGTCAGTCCACCGCCGTCCGCGGCACCCGCGCCCCGATGTCGCACAGCACCTCGTAGCTGATCGTCCCCGTCCGTTTCGCCATCTCCGCGGCCGTGATCTCCTCTTCATGCTGCGTTCCGATCAGTACAACCTCATCTCCGACCTCGACGCCAGCCACATCCGTAACATCCACCGATGTGTGATCCATCGAGATCCGCCCCGCTATCGGCGCCTTTTGCCCGCGCACCAGCACCTGCCCCTGATTCGACAGCAGCCGGTTCAGCCCATCCGCGTAACCCACCGGCAGCAGAGCCAGCCGCGTCGGCCGCTGCGCCGTGAAGGTCGCGTCGTAGCCCACGGTCGCCCCTGGCGGAATCTCACGCAACGACACCACCCGCGTCTTCCAATCCAGCACCGGCTTCAACTGCCCGGCACCTTCACTCGGATGCTCCGCGTCCGGGGCATAGCCGTACAGCGCAATTCCCGCCCGCACCATCAACTGCGCGCCCACTCTTCTTGACAGCTCCAGCACAAGCGGGTGCGATTCCAGAGCTCCCGCAGAGCTTCCCGCACTCAGAAACTGCGGCTGCAGTCCGCGCTCGACAATTGTATCTACCGCAGTTACAAATGCATGCACCTGTGCCCCGGTCAGCTCCGCGTTTCCCGGTGTATGGAAATGCGTCATCACCGCTTGCAACCGCAGCGGAGACCCGGGCCCCAGTCGCTCGAGCAACGACGCGACATCCTGGACCGGCGCTCCCTGCCGCGACATCCCCGTGTCGATCTCCAGGTGCACCGGACAATCCCCTGGCGCGGCACGCAACCTCTTCGCGGCTCCCTCCAGCAGGTCAAGATGCCTCGCCTCCCACACCACCGGCGTGAGATCGTGTTCCAGCACCGCGGCCGCCTCGCCGGAAGCGACGAATAAATCGCCGCGAGAATACTGGATCACACTGTCCTCCCAGATCCCGCTCATCACCAGAATCCCGGCCTCCGGCAACTCCCTCCGCAGCGCCACGCCTTCCTCGACACACGTCACGCCGAACCACCGCGCTCCGTTGCCCGCCAGCGTGCGTCCGCACTCCTGCAGCCCATGCCCGTACGCATTCGCCTTCACCACACACAGCAACTCGCTGTCGCTTCCGGCAAAACGCCGCAATACGTCGTGATTGTGGATCAGTCGGCTGCGCGAAACCTCAGCCCACGTGGGTCGTGTGCTCGTCATCATCTCCAGCCTGGCACAACCGCAGGGCCATTCGCAGCAAATCGCTTCCGCAAAAGGCATTTGGCGAACAGTCTTTTGCTGACAGCTTCTCGCCAGTGGCACTTCGCCAACCGCTTCTCGCCGGGAGCTAGTTCGGAGGAAGGTTCGCCGGCCCCGTCGCCGACTGCGAAGGCTGCGCTCCCTTGTGGAAGAAAGGAATGTGGAACGGCTCTTCCGCGTCGCTCTTCTTCTGCCCGGACGCCTTTTGCTTGTTCGACGCCATTTCCACCACTGCGGTCCGCTGCGCGTTCACGCACGCCCAGTGCCGCTGCGCGCGATTGTAGATATGCGTGAAGATCCCGCGCTCTTCCTTCACCCCGCCGTTCGCCCGATATTTCACGATGTAGGTCCCGCTCACGATCGCCGTATCGCCGAACTCGCGCACGCTCACCACCCGCTGCTGCATGCTCACCGGCCCGTCGCCCTTGTCGAGCAGGTCCGCGATCTGCTGGTTCCGTGTCGTCACATCGCCGGTCGCCGAAATATCCACGTACAACGGCGAGAGCAGAAACTCCATCGTGTACGAGTCGTTCTTCACGACCGCCTCGCTCCACTGATCTTCCAGCGCCTGAAATTCCTTTACCTCGGGAGGCAGCTGCTGACCCGGCGCAGCCGATTCCGCCTGCCGCAACTGAGCGTGCGTTAATCCTGCCGCGCTGCAAACTGCAATCACACAAACTGCGATCCATGAACGTCGAAAATGCATATTTATATCCGCTTTCGGGGGATTCCCTTTAATGATAGACGTTCACCCACCCCTAAAGCCATCAGCGCCAGTGATCTAAACCGGTTTTTCACAGAACTCCAGGTTTCTCCACGGCTTCATCCAAGCCGCGTCCACACCGTTCCGTCCTACACTCGTTCAAGGTCATGGCTACCACCCCCGACATCGAATTCGAGCGCGGCCTCCCCGCCTCCCCCGACGCCGAACGCACCATCCTCGGCGCCATTCTCCTGGACAACCACGCCTACAGCGAGGCCGCCAGCCTCCTCCGTGCCGATGACTTCGCGCTGACCGCCCACCAGCGCGTCTTCGCCCGCATGGGCGAGCTCATCGACGAGAACCATGTCGTCGACATCGTCACCCTCGCCGAAGAGCTCTCCCGCCGCAAGGAAATCGAGTCCGTCGGCGGCGTCGCCTGGCTCGCCTCCCTCACCGAAGGCCTCCCGCGGCGCCTCACCATCGAGGAATACGTCCGCATCGTCAAGGACAAATCCCTCCTCCGTCAGCTCATCAACATCTGTTCCAGCGCCATCACCCGCGCCGCCGATCAAAGCGAGGAAGCCCTCGAAGTCCTCAACGCCGCCGAAACCTCGCTCCTCGAAGTCAGCGAGAAGGGCATCACGCGCGGCTTCACCAGCGTCCACGAGATTGTCGCCGGATCCTTCAAGTCCATCGATAACCTCTACCAGCAGGGCCAGCACCAGGTCACCGGCCTGCGCACTTTTCTCACGAAGTTCGATGAGATGACCGCGGGCCTGCAGAACTCCGAGCTCATCATCATTGCCGCCCGCCCCTCCATGGGCAAAACCGCGCTCGCCATCAACCTCGCCCAGAACGCCGCGATCAAGGGCAACAAAGTCGTCGCCGTCTTCTCCCTCGAAATGTCGAAGGAGTCGCTGCTCCGCCGTATGCTCGCGTCCGAAGCCCACGTCGGCGCCAAAAAAATTCAGACCGGGTTCATCCCCCGCGAGGACCGCGAGAAACTCACCAACGCCCTCGAGCGCCTCGTCGAAGCCCATCTCTTCATCGACGACACCCCTGGTATCTCGCTGACTGAAATGCGTGCCAAGGCGCGCCGTCTGCGCCAGTCCTCCGGCGGCCTCGACCTCATCGTCGTCGACTACCTCCAGCTCATGACCGGCGGCGCGCTGGGCTCCGAGGGCCGCCGCTACGAAAACCGGACGCAGGAAGTCTCGGCCATCTCGCGCGGCCTGAAAGCCCTCGCTAAAGAGCTCAACATCCCCGTCATCGCTCTCTCCCAGCTCTCCCGCGCCTCGGAGCAGCGCGGCGGAGACCGCAAGCCCATCCTCTCCGACCTCCGCGAATCCGGTTCGATCGAGCAGGACGCCGACGTCGTCGCCTTCATCCACCGCGAAAGCTACTACAACCGCGAAGACCCCGACCTCGAGCACAAAGCCGAAATCATCATTGCGAAACAGCGCAACGGTCCAACGGGATCCCTTGAAGTCGGCTGGGTATCCGACTACACCCTCTTCGCCGACTTAGACGAATACCCGGGGCAGGATGGCGGCGGGGAGTACTGATCGCGAATTGTCTTACCCATGCTAAAATGTAAGACATTATGGCGGAACTCGCCAAGGTAAGCACAAAGGGTCAATTCGTCATCCCGGCTGACATCCGGGAAGCGCTCGGGATTCGTCCCGGTACGCGCATCGCGGTCCTGCGCGAGGGCAACCGCATCATCCTTGAGCCCGTAAACAAGGAATATGTGCGCTCTTTGCGCGGGTCCCTGGCGGGCGGGTCACCCATGACCGACGAGCTGCTGAAAGATCGTCGCGACGAGGATCGCCGCAGCAGGTGGTGACCTACGCTCTTGATTCCAGCGCTATTCTTCGGTTTCTCGAAGATGAGGCTGGAGCGCGCCGCATTGAAACACTCCTGCAAAGTCACTTTAGAGGAAAGACTACCGTGGTGGTTTCTGCTCTGCATTGGGGTGAGGTTGCGGGCTACGCATACAAGACGCGCGGCCGCGCCGCCGTAACCAGTGTGCTTCAGAGGCTGATTGCGATGGGGATTGAAGTCCTCTCGGTCACTGGGGATCAGGCAGTTGCCGCAGCCCAAATCAAATTGGATTACAAGATCCCATATGTCGACGCGTTCGGAGCGGTCATCGGGTCCGGCACAAATCACGTATTCGTGACCGCCGACTTCGACCTCAAACCTGCCGCAAAGTTTGCCAATATCGAGTTCCTGCCGGCGAAATAGCGGGCTTCAGCCGACCACCTCTTCGCTCCCATTGGGCAAGCGATCGCTGCCCTCTTGCCCGCTTCGAAGGCGCGAAGCGCGCCCGCCTGGACGGCGAGTCCCCTGGATCTCGATAAACACGTTCACCAGACTCAGCGCCGCCGGTGTCACCCCAGGGATCCGGCTCGCCTGCCCCAGCGTCGCCGGCCGCACCCGCGCCAGCTTCTCCTGCATCTCCCGCGACAGCCCGCTCACCTGCGTGTAATCGAACCACTCCGGGATCCCACGCTCCTCGGCCTTCTTTAGCTTGTCGATCGCCTTCTTCTGCTGATCCAGATAACCCGCGTACTTGATCTCCGTCTCGACCGTCTTCAGTTCGTTGTGCGCGCGCGCGCCGAGATGACCCTCCGTGCCAACCTCAAGCCACGGCGCAAAGATCTCATCCTTCAGGAGCTCGCGCAGCGCCGGCCAGATCGTCTCCATGGTCACCTCCGGCCGCCGCAAAACCTGCGCCCACGTCTGCCCGGTCGGCCAGCCATTTTCCGGGGAGCCGACAGCCTTCCCTAAGCTCAAAATCTTCTCCAGCGCCACCGCCCGCGCCTGCTTCGCCTCGTACTCCGCCCACGCCTCGTCGCCGATCAGCCCCAGCCGTCGCCCATACGGAGTGAGCCGGCGATCCGCATTATCGATCCGCAAGTGCAGCCGGAACTCCGCCCGCGAGGTGAACATCCGGTAGGGCTCATTGGTCCCCTTCGAAATCAGATCGTCGATCAGGATGCCGGTATACGCCTCGGTACGATCGAGCGTGAACGCCGCTTCGCCCTTCACACTCAGCGCCGCATTGATCCCCGCCATGATCCCCTGGCACGCGGCTTCCTCGTACCCCGACGTCCCGTTGATCTGCCCGGCGAGATACAGTCCCGCAAACTTCTTCACCCGCAGCGCGCGGTCCAACTCCGTGGGATCGATCGCGTCGTACTCGATCGCATACCCCGGCCGCAGCATCTCGGCATTTTCGAGCCCAGGAATCGACCGCACGATCTGCCACTGCACGTCCATCGGCAGCGACGTCGACATCCCGTTTACGTACACCTCATGCGTGTTCAGGCCCTCCGGCTCCAGGAAAAACTGGTGCTGCTCCTTGTCCGGAAACTTCACCACTTTGTCTTCAATCGATGGACAATACCGCGGCCCGATCCCGGTGATCTGCCCCGAGTACATGGGCGACCGGTGCACGTTGTCGCGAATAATTTGTAACGTCTGTGGTGTCGTATACGCGATGTGGCATGAAACCTGGCGCTGCGGAAGCGTCCGCGTGCGAAAACTGAATCGCGTCGGATCGGCATCGCCCGGCTGCTCGGCAAACTTCGACCAGTCGATGGTCCGCCCGTCGAGACGCGGCGGCGTCCCCGTCTTCAGCCGGCACCCGCGCAGCCCCAGCTTCTTCAGCGCCTCACCCAACAGCACCGACGGCGGCTCCCCGCTCCGCCCCGCCGGATAGTTCTCCTCCCCGCAGTGAATCAGGCCATTCAAAAACGTGCCCGTGGTGATGATCGTCGCGCCGGCATCGATCACCCGCCCATCCCGCAGCTTCACGCCAATGACGCGCGGCAGTCCCTCCTGAGCTTCGTCTTCCCGATCGCCGATCGCCGACCGCCGATCGCTCGATGCCGTGCTGAACACGACATCCACCACTTCCGCCTGCTTGATGAACAGCCCCGCCTGCGACTCCAGCACCTCGCGCATCTTCACGCGGTACTGCTGCTTGTCGCACTGCGCGCGCGGCGACCACACTGCGGGCCCGCGCGAAGTATTCAGCAGCCGGAACTGGATCCCCACCGCATCGGCGACCTCACCCATGATCCCGCCCAGCGCGTCCACCTCGCGCACCAGGTGTCCCTTCGCAATCCCGCCGATCGCAGGATTACAGCTCATCTGCGCAATCAAATCGAGATTCAGCGTGAAGAGTGCCGTGCGCAGCCCCATGCGCGCTGCAGCCATGGCCGCCTCGCAGCCGGCATGACCCGCGCCGACCACAACCACGTCATATTTTTCAGTGAAGACCATGGGGACAGACAACACTTCTATTTTACGGCCCCGCGCTTGCCTCAAAAGAAACGCGGCGACCGAAGCCGCCGCGCGTTGAATTCCATTGCGTTAACCCAATGACTGCAGGCGCGAACCGCGCCCGCCTGGACGGCCAGTCCTAGAACTGCAGCCGCAGCGCCATCTGCACCTGCCGGATGTTGTACGCGAAGTTGCTGTTGTCCGTGCTCGTCACGCTCTCAAACGGCGTGCTCGTGTAGGGCGTCAGCTCGTTGAGGTGTTTGGTATTGTCCAGCGCCACCGCGTACGCCGTCGAACCCACCCCCGTCACGTTCTGGTGGTTCATCAGGTTGAACGCCTCCGCCAGAAACTGCAGGCTGTAACGCTCCCGGAAAATCAACTTCTTCGACGCCCGCAGATCCACCACATTCGTATGCGGCATGTTGAAGACGTTGCGATCGATATACGGAACCCGGTTCGCACCGTTGGACCCGTTGAACGATCCCGTCGACACCAGCGATCCCTGCAGCGTCGAGCCCGGAACCAGATACAGCTTGGACTGCGACCCGCTGATGCTCATCGAATACGGCAGACCCGTCTGCGACTGAAAGTCCGGCGAAATTTCGAAGTCATTCGCCAGATATCCAAGGGGCCCATGCACATGCCACGGCGAGTCGAGAACTGCGTACATCATCAGCCGGTTCGGCACATTCTGGTTGGAGTTGCCATAGTCCAGATGCAGGTTCGCGGGGTCCAGAAGTGCATTTGCCGTCGGCGCCGTGTTGTTGTTCTCGCCAAAGTCCAGCGCGTGCGACCACGTGTAGTTCATGTTGAACGACACGTTGTGCGACATGCGGTGCTGGAACTGCGCCACCAACGCCTCATAGCTTGAATTCACGCCACTGAACGTGTCCGTGATCGAGCTGAAGTTGGTGTTCGGCCGCTTTCCCAGATACGCATTCGTCGTGAATGTATGTCCGTTCGGCAGCGGGCCCACCCCTTTCGTATCGGCGACCGTGAAGCTCACCTGCGTTGGCGCAGGCAGGTTGGTGTCCACAAAGTCCGGTAGCCGCCGTCCCCACGACCCCAGCCACGACATCCCAAAGACATCGTTCTTTGTGATCTGCTGCTGCACCGAGAGGTCTGCCTGGTAAATCGCCGGCAGCCGGAAGTTCTTGTCGAAGAAATACACGGTCGCGTTGCCGCTCGCGCCCAGCAGGCAGGTCCCGTAGTTGCTCGGATCCACCACCTGCGGGAACTGCGGCGCGCACGTTGCGCCCGGGTTGAACTGCGGATTCGTCTGGCTCCCCGAAGCGCCGGTTCCGATCAGGTTGGAGTAGATCGTCGCGTTGATCGCACGCGCAAAGAAGAACCCATAACCGCCTCGCACGATGGTCGTCCCGTGGCCGTAAACATCGTAGGCAAACCCGACCCGGGGCCCGATGTTCCCTTTGTTGCTCGGCATCGTTCCCGTCGCCGGCACCAGCGAGTTCGCCAGCTGCGGATCCGGCATCTTCTCGAACTCCCACCGCAGTCCTGCGGTCAGGCTCAGCCGCGGCCGCACCTTCCACTCATCCTGCACAAACAGCGAGTAGTCGCCGGTTGTGAAGTTCAGACCCGCCAGTCCCGCGCCCTGGTTGAAGGAGTTGTAGTGTTCCGCGGTCTTGCCCGCCTGCGGATTCTGCGAAAGATAAAGATCGGTGAGGTAGTTGCCCAGCGGAGTGTTCCCGCTGTAGGTGAAGCCGCCGTACTGGTTGTAAAGATTCGAAATCCGATCGTAGGTGTGAACGAAATCGCCGCCAAAACGCAGATCGTGATTTTTATGGATCCAATCCAGCGTGTCCGCCAGCTGATACCGCCGCTCGTCTGGCAGGGCCGCGCGATTCAGGAACTGCGGCGTCCCGAACTGGAAGAATCCGCTCAGATAGACGTTGGCCGGAAGTCCCAGCGAGTTGGTGTAGTTTGCGGTTTTCACCAGGTTGTTCTGTTCGTATGCGGTCGGCGTTTGGTTGAACTCGAACTCGAAATCGCGGCCGTACATGTAGCGCACTTCATTGCTGAAGTGCGATGTGAGAAACGTATCCAGCTTGCCCACAATCCAGTTGTCGCGCACATAGTCGTTGCCGAAACTCGACATGCCATACGCGACCGCGGGGCTGGTCTGAATGCCCGCCGGGGACGTCCACCGCATCCGGTTCGCTTCGACCGACGCCCGGTTCTTCTCGTTGATCTGCCAGTCGATCTTCGGAAAGTAAATCGTCTGGTCGCCGGTGCGGGGGACCTGGCCCAGCATCGACGTCAAGCTGGCAATGCCGTTCGTGTAGTAGGTTGTCGCATTGGCGGTCGACATCCCCGTCGCCGTCGCCAGCACGGCAATCTGCGATGCCGCATACGAACCGGTCGTGCCAAAGAAATTCGCATTTGCGCTGGTCCCCAGGATCGTCGCCGCCGCTGGGAAGTCGTGATAGAAACGGTCCGCCGCCAGGAAGAAGAACAATTTGTCCCGCAGGATTGGCCCGCCCACGGTGAAGCCATACTGCCGCCGCAGATCGGTCGGCTTGAACGACACAACGTTATAGGACCCCGGAGCCGTCTGCACCGGGTGGGTTACGTACTTGTTCTGCGCCGCCCACGCGCTGTCGCGATCGAAATAATACACATCGCCGTGAAACGCGTTGGTTCCGCTCTTCGTCACCGAATTCACGATGCCGCCCGCCGACCGCCCGTACTCCGACGAGTAATTCGATGTATTGACCTGAAATTCCTGGATCGCGTCCTTGATGGTCGAATAGCCGGCGCGCGTCCGTCCCCGTTCTTCGGAGAAGTACGCCTGATTATCATCTGTGCCATCGACTGTTACATTATTCAGCAGGGTGCTCGCGCCCCGGAAGCTCAGCAGCCCGAATCCGTTCGAGTCGTTCGTCACGCCGGGCGTCAGCAGCGCAAATGCCGACCACCGGTAGTTGTTCTGGGGCAGGTTCGAGATCTGTTTCTCGTCCACCACTCCCGCAAAATCCGCCGACGTTGTGTTGATGATGGGAGCCTCGCCCGACACTTCCACCGTCTGGGCAGCCGTTCCAACCTTCATCTGCCCATCGACGTTCGTCATCGACCCCACCTGCACCGTCACGCCCGTCGCTTTGTAGTCGCTGAAGCCCTGCGCCGCAATCGTCACGTTGTATTGCCCCGGCTGCAGGTGGATGATGCGGAAGTTTCCCGAATTATCGGTGGTGGCCGTCTGCTGCGCGTTCGTCGCCAGATTCCGAACCGCGACCGCCGCGCCCGGAACCACGGCACCACTTGAATCCATCACCGTCCCGCCGATCGCACCGTCCACTGCGGTCTGCGCGGAAACCGATACCGCCACCAAAAACAGAAACGTAGCCGACAGGAAACAAATCCTGCTGATGATCTTGTGCATTTGGCCCCTCCCAAAGGTGTCAGGTCTATTTCGCAGTGCGCGGATTCGAGTCTCGCGCCCACTCTGCAACTGCCGTCGCGAAGCGCTTATGAACTCCCGGTCAGGCCGGTTCCTGCTTCGGTCAACTGTCGTCGCGGACACCGCAATCCGCCGAAGGCACCGAACTCTACGCTGTCACAGACGAGTTAACGTGTGATTACAGCACGGAAACCGCACCCGTCCCACACAATTCGATCCGCGTTTTGTGGAAAATCCGCCAACACAATGAAAAGAGGCCCTCATGGAGGAGCCTCTCTTCTGCTCGGCGTTGCCGGGAGCGTCAGAACACGAAGTGCAGATCCATCGTCACCGCCCGCGATCCGCCAATTGTGCCTGTCACTGATCCGAAATTGGCTCCATTATTGGGGCAGCCGCCGTTCACCGTCGCCTTCGAGCACGACAGCGTCCCGGCCGGCAGAATCGTCGGAATGGTCGTCGAGCGGCCCGATCCGTTGTGATACGGCAGCTGATCCAGATTCGTCAGCGCCGACTGCTGATCGGCCGCGCTGCTGCTCGTCGCAATCTGCCCGTAGTTCACATACTCCGCGGCGCAGTTCCCATATGGATCTGCGTAGGCGCTCGTCGAGCACGCATCCGCCTGACGAATCTGCGTCTGGTTCTGCGGCACATCGAGGCTGGGGGTGTTCGTCACATTGAACACGCTGAACCGGTATTCCAGCGTCAGCTTTTCTGAGGGGCGGAAGTCCTTCCGCACCGACAGGTCGGCCCGTTTCTGGAAGGCCTGCCGGAAGAGATTGCGCTGTCCCGGAGCGAAGTCCGTCTCGTAGATGTCCGACGGATCGTTCCCTGTCGATACCGGAATCCCATCCGTGCCCGGCGCCAGATACTGGATGGCAATCTGGCTCGGATCGATGGCCGGGATGTAACTGCCGCCGGTACGAAAGGCTCCCGAGTTGCCCGGTCAACGCACTCTTGGGATGGGCCCCGTCCTTGATCGGCAGAACCGGATTCATCAGGGTCGGATAATCGCCGAAGTAGATGCTGCCTACCGCTCCGTAGAATTCATACAGCGAATACGGCTCGCCGCTCTGCAGCACCCCAGTCCGGTAAAGATGCCAGTCGTTGGTGAAATAGGACAGCAGCGTGTTCGCCTTCGCGGCGTTCGGCGCCGCCATGTCGAAATTGGCCGTCACCACGTGGGTGCGATCGAAGTCCGCCGACGCATAGGAGTCGCGCAGCTGGTTCGGGTTGTCGCCGGTGAAGAACAGGCCGATGTCGCTCTGCTCGTCCAGCGTGTGGCTCAAGGTGTAGCTCACCCCGCCCAGAATATGGTGCGAGAGCCGCTTCTCCACGTGCGCCTCCAGCGCGTCATAGGCAGAATTGCCCACCGTCCTGAACAGCGCTGCATTGGGGCTGTAGCCAACATACGGCGCGCGGAAATCCGTGTTGCCGCCATCCTCCGTATTCCACGGCTCGCCCGCGATCGGATCGTAATCGTAGCCGTCCGACTCGCTGTTCTGGTTGAGCACTTCGAATCCGTAACTCGCCGTCTCCCCATGTACAGGATTCTGCGCGGTCGCCAGCAGCGGCTCGTTGAACGGAATCGGAATCACCGCGTGCCGCCCGCGATTGCCGCGTATAGCCGAGGGTCATCGCCAGGTCCTTGACGCGGCTGCCACTCCACGTTCAGCGTGAAGTTCATCGAGTAAGGCAGCACGTTGTTCTTGTCATACGCGCCGAAATTCAGCGTGTAGGGGCAGTCGGTGTAGCCTTCCTGATTGTCGATGCCGCCGCAGTTCGGTCCATAGGACTTGCTCTGCCCCGTCATCCCATCCAGCGTCGTCCTGCAACGCGCTCTTGATCGTGGAAGGATCAGAGCTCGGCTGTCACCCAGCTCAGCGAGCCCGCGCTTTTCCCAGCGGACTCGACAGCGTCGTTCCGTTGCCGACCACGTAGCTGGCCAGCGGAGCCGACTCGGTCACCCCGAAGGGGCCGCCGTTGCCGCTGCCGGCCGGCTGCGAAAGATAGCTGAACATTCGCCGCGGTCGTAGTACATGCCCGAATCCGCCGCCGCCATACCAGATTCCCGTGGCCCCATCTTCGGCGACCACGCAAACCCCACGCGCGGCGAGATGCCCCATTGCCGTCCCGTCAGCGTCGAATCGCTGACGCCCGCGTCGGGTTGTATTTGTTGTTGCCCGCAATCACGAAGCCCGAGTTGTTCACCGTAAACCCTGTCGTCGTCGTGCCCGTCACGTCGTACGCGCTCGGGATCGAAGTTGAACATGTTGCCATACTTCTCGGTCAACCCGCCGTGGTAGTCGTAGCGCACGCCCGCCGTGATGCTCAGGTTCGGCAGCGCCTGCCACTTGTCCTGCGCATACGCCGGATATCTCGTTCGTCCGGTAGTATCGGTTCGCGTCGTTGCGCCCGCTCTTCGGATCGATCGTCTCCAGCACATTCGACTGTGCCCTTACCGAACCGGCGAGGAACTTCTGGAAGCTCGCGCTGCTGATCTGGGCAATCCCGTCACGGTTGTTGTCGATGTTCAGCTGCGTATAGCTGTAGCCGCCGCCCCGCCAGAATGGTGTGCCGCCCCACGGTAAACACGATGCTCGAGGACGGATTCAGACGGTTCTGGTAGTAGCCGATGTTCGCGAAAGAACTGTACGGACCTACCTTCAGCCCCGGCGAAGTACGTTGCGTTCGAGCCCATCTCCTTGATCAGCAGCCCCGGCAGGCCCGGCGCCGCATACGGTGCGTCGGCCGGCGCTCCCGCACCGACTCCGAAATTTCCTCCCGGCACCGTCTGCGTGTAATAGCTGTACGAAATCATGCGCGAGTACCCCAGTGTCTGCACCCAGCTGATCTTCGATCCCAGCAGCACCGTGTTGCTGATCGCCCCCACCTGCGACCCGTTGTTCTGCGTCTGCGGGAAGCCCCCGGTCTGCGCCATCCCGTACAGCTCGCGACGTTGGATCGTTCTGGTAGTAGTACTTCACCGACAGCCGGTCCAGCTTGCTCAGCTGATAGTCCACTGAGCCCGTGCCCTGATCGCCCGCCAGCGACCGACGTACCCAGCAGCGTCACGTTCGGAACGCCGTATTGAATCTGCTGACCGGGAGCCTGCGACGACGGAATCAGATACCCACCCGTCGGCGACTTCGCCTGCAGCAGCGCCTGCGCCACCGGATCGATCGTTCCCGTGTACGCCTTGCCGTTGTTCCAGCTTGTGGCCGCCGCTGTCAGTCCCGCCGGCGAACGGTCGTCCGTCAATCCCGAGGGCACGGTCATCTGGGAAAGCCCCGTTGAATTGTCTGAATCGTACAAACGCTGATAGGCCGCAAAGAAGAACAGCTTGTTCTTGATGATCGGGCCGCCGATCGTTCCCCCGGCCGTCCAGCGATGCAGCGCGGGATTTGCCAGCGCCGCCGGAAATGCTCCCACCCCCTGCTGCGAGAGCAGGTATTGCTGCTTGAAGAAGAAAGGGCGCCGAGTTCATCGAGTTGTTCGCGAGGCTGCCGTACACCTGCCCATGAAACTCATTCGTCCCGGTCGACGTATTCGCGTCGATCTGCGCCCCGCTCGTCGCGCCCTGCTGCGCGTCGTACATCGAGGTGTTCACGCGCAGTTCCTGCAGAAACTCCGGCGGAGGAGAAGGCAGGCTGTTGCCGTTCGATCCGTACACCGACGTGCCCGTCTGCGACGCGCCCCCCACATCGGCGGCGCCCGCCGAGGATGAGCTCGACGTGCTGCCGCCCCCGATGTTGAAGTTGTACCGCTGCGAAGCGTCGCCGCTCGAACTCATCCCGTTGAAGATGTTGGTCACGTCCATGCCGTTCACCTGGAATGTGTTGCTCGTCGCGCTTTGTCCGTTCGCCCAGATGTTCTGGTTCCCCAGACCGGCGTTGGTGTCCAGCCCGCTCAGCAGTTCCGCATTCACACCCGGCGCCAGAATCGCCAGCTGGGTAAAGCTCCCTGTGGCCAGCGGCGTCGTTTCGATCTGTTCCTTGTCCAGCGTGTACCCGTTGGTCGTATCCGTCGCGTTCAGCAGGGGATTCGCGCTCACCGTAACGGACTCGGATACCTGTCCCGGCTTCAGTCGCGCGTTCAGGGTCTTGGCCTGCATCTCCTGTACCTGAATCGCCGGATAGTTCAAGGTCTGGAAATTCGCCGACTTCACCGTCACCCGATACGTGCCCACCGGCAGGTTCAGGATTTCCCAGTAACCGTTACTCTGCGTCGTCGTGGAACGGGTGAATCCGGTTTGGTCGCTCGTTGCCGTAACCGTCGCGCCAGTCATGGCCGCTCCGGAAATATCCGTCACGGTCCCGTTGATGCTGCCCAGCGTTTGTTGTGCGAGTGTGACGACCGGAGCGATCAGAAGACTGGCGAAAAGCAGGCAAGCCGCTGCAACGGAGCGGTAGCAAAGGAGCTTTCTCATTGGTCTGGCCTCAATTGAAAGTTGTTGCTGGGTCCCGCAAGGCCGGGGAACCTTGCTGTGGCTCACGCTGGGGGATCTACGCGGACCGCCCCAATCAGGGTGTCACCACTGAGTTAACGACGGGTTAATTAGACCATGGATTCGGCCGCACGCTGTGCCGCATTTCCTTGTGCGCGGTGGAAACCCGGTGGAAAACCGATCCGTCACAGATACAAATCTGTTATCAGAACTTCAGCCGCAGCCCCAGCTGCACCTGCCGCTCCCGATTGACCGCCCCGCTGTTGGCGTTCGTCACATTTCCGAACGCCGCCGTCGGATCGTAGACGTATTGTGCCTCGGTGTGCCCGTTCACCAGTACCGTCTTCGTGCCAGGTTTCTGCCCGCTCTGCCACGTCAGCGTCGCCATGTTGGGGTGTGCCTTGTCGTTCGACATCCGGTAGCCCGCCGTCTGGATATTTGTAACGTTGCGGTGGTTCAATGCGTTGAACGCCTCGCCCATCACCTCGAATGAGCAACGGTCACTGATACGAATTGTTTTGGCAAAGCGCAGATCGAGACTCACTGTCGCCGGATACCGGTAGGTATTGCGCCCCACCGGCGGAATCAGGTCCTCTCCCCCGGTTCCGTTCAGGCTCCCGCCCAGGCTGGCAATCGGAACCACCATCCCCGCCGTGTTGTTGGTGAACGTTTCGTCCGGCTGCGTCACCGCCTTCAGGCAGTTCGCCCCATCCCCGGTCGCGCCCCCCGCATTCAGCCAGTTCGCATAGGAGCATGACGGAGTCGGCACCGATCCCAGGGTCCGCATGGAGTAGGGAAGTCCGGTCCGCCACGCCCCGGAACCCGCCAGCGAATAGCCGCCCAGCAGCATCCCCGCCGGTCCCTCCAGCCGCCATGGCTCCCGCAAAACCACGCCGCCCGCCACACGCTGCCGCACATCGTAATTCGATGTCCCATGCTCCAACTGCAGATCCGCCGGATCGTAAACGCTGTTTCGCTCCGAAAACGTTGCTTCATTCTGGTTGTCGTCGATCGCATGCGCCCAGGTGTACGCGGCGTTTACCGTCACCCCGCGCGACATCCGCCGCGTCAGCCGCACGGCCGCGCCGCGGTAGCTGGAGTTCGTCTCGCTCACCATATCCGTGATCGCGCCATACGCCGGATTCATTCGCTGGTAGTAGAACCGCCGCGGCTCATACACACGATTCGTATACCCCGACACTCCGCCCACGGCTTTTCCCAGCGGCCCGATCTGCCCCTGGTTCCCCGGCGCCGCCACGCTGTAGAACAAGGTCGCCCAGCTCTGCAAATCGATGTTCGTATCGATGAACTGCGTCAGATCGTGCCCGTCCGTCGCCATTCCCGTCAGCGTCAACACCGTCCTCAGCCCCAGTTCCTGCTCCAGTGATAACTGCAGCGAATCGATCTGCGGATGCCGGAAGTGCGGATCGAAATACACCGCCTCCGGCGCCGTCGAGTTGTGATTGGGCGCGTTCGCATTGACATACGGCTTTGCGTCGCTCCCGAAGACATACGGAAAGATCGGCGCCCCGGCATCCAGGGGCCGGTACGAATAGGTCCGCGGCGAGCGCGCCGACCCTGTCGCCGTCAGCGCGCTGAACACCGTCGCATTCGGCACTCGCGCGTAATAGATCCCGAATCCTCCCCGCAAGACGGTCTGTCCCCGGCCCAGAACATCCCACGCAAACCCGCCCCGCGGTCCGAAACCCGTCCGATCGTGCGCCAGCCGCGCCGTCTGCGGGATGTCTGCATTCACCAGCGCTGGATTTGTATCCGGCACCTGCTCATATTCGTAGCGCGCGCCCAGGGTCAGCGTCAGTCGCTGCCCTAGCTTCCACTGGTTCGCCACGAACGCTCCATAGTCCGCCGTCTCGAAGCTCCAGTTCGTCGCCCCCACCGTCTGTCGAAAACTCCGGTAGCAGGGATAGGGGCCGCTCCCCGTCGTCGTCCCATCGCAGCTGTTGGGCGCCAGCATGTCGGAAAGAAAATCCGTCAGGCTCGCATACGAATACGCCCCGTTCTCCCCGTTGAGGCCCTGCAGCGCATCCGTCACGTAGTTGTAGTCATAGCCGACCCGCAGCGTTTGCCGCCCATGGACCCACGTCGCCGCATCGGCCAGCTGTTGCCGCGTCTCCAGCGGATACTCCCGCTTGTTCACGGTTCCCAGCGTCCCGAATCGCAGTCCCTTGCTGCTGTCGATGGAGACTTCCGGCGGCAATCCCCACCCGTTGTTGGAGAATTGCGTCTCGAACGGGCTGGCTGCCCCTGGCGTGTGGGCCAGCAGGTAGCGGCTAAATTGATACCGCGCGCCGTTCATCAGCCGCGGCGTTACCGACCAGTTCCATCGCGCAATGGCCGTGTCATCGCTGGTTGAGCTGTTCCCGAAACTCCCGATCGCATCCGTCTCCGTCGCCCCGCCCAGCGCCGCATGGAGCCCCGTCCGACGCATCGAGTTGTACTGCACCACAATCTCATTCCGCGCATTCACCCGCCAGCTGATCTTCGGAAACAGAATTGTCTCCCGCGTCTCCCGCGGCACCGTCCCCAGCATCCCATTCAGTTGTCCCAGCGCCAGGGTCCACGCACACTCCGCCCGTGCCGTCGACCCCGATCCAGCGCTCGCCGCCCCTGGACACGCCGCCAGCAGCGGGTGGGTGCTCGTTGCTATCCGCCCTTCCAGCGTGGTCAGCGCGTCCGCCGACGGGGGCGCGAAAAACACTTCCGGCTCATTCGCCCGCGCTACTGCGGGATCGTGCCGCGCGTACTGCTCCCACGCGAAATACCACCACAGCCGATTGCGCCGGATCGGGCCGCCTGCAGACACTTCCCACCGTTGCCTGCGGTCCGGGGCATGGTACGGCATCTGCACATAGGTAATAGGCTGCCCATTCAGATACAGCACCGGTCGTCCATTCGCCGTCAGCGTGCCCGCCGGCTCCTCCACCATCGTCTTGCTGAAAGCGTTCGCCGCCTGCCCAAAACCCCCGCGGTCGTAGAACACCGCCTGCCCGTGCATGTGGTTGCCGCCGCTCTTCGTTACCGCGCTCATCGCGCCCGCCTCGCGTCCCGAGCCACCCGCGAATCCATCTCCGCTCACGTCGAACGCGCTCACCGCCGAGCGCACCGTCGCGAAGCCGGTCCCCTCCGAAGTCATCCCTCGCTGCTGCCCGCGAAACGCCAGCTTGCCATTCGTCCCATCCACGGTGACGCTGGTCATCAGGGGGCTCAGCCCGCGAAAGCTCGCGCCACCGGATTCTCCCGTCGACGAGCCTGACAACACCGCTGCCTCACTCGACCATTGCCCGCTGTTGTCAGGAACCGCCCCGGCCAGCGCATTCGCCGCGTCCTCGCTCCCGCCCACGGCTGCTTCGCGCTCGGCTATCCGCGCATCCACCAGAACCGTCCGGTGGACCCACTCGGCCGCCAGCCGGGGATTCAGCCGGGCCGCTGTGCCCAGCCCCACCGTCAGATGATCGGCCTCCCATTCCGACAGCCCGGCCGCGCGCACCCGCAGCGTATAGTCCCCGGGCGCCACCGCACCAAAATGGAACTCCCCGTTACCATCGGATTCAGCCTCGGTGCGATCTCCCGACCCGTCTTCGATCCGCACCAGCGCGCCGGCAACCCCCCGGCCGTCCGGCCCAGTCACCTGCCCACCCACCATCCCGCCTGTGTCCGATTGCCCCGCGCACACCCGTCCCGCGCCGAGTCCAAGCCAGATCACCAGCCAGAACGCCAGCAAACGGGGGCACACGAAGGCCGCTTTCCAATTTAGGGGGAGGAGCACCTGCACTCACCAGGACAGCCAAAAACAGGTCCGCTGGAAAAGCCGGCCCGCAACGCATTTCTGCCAGGTGAATCCAGCCTGATTCACCCGCTACACTGAATACAGCGAATGTTTATCGACGAAGCCAAAATTCGGGTCAAAGCCGGTGACGGGGGTAATGGCTGCATGGCTTTCCGTCGCGAGAAATTCGTCCCCCGCGGCGGCCCCTCCGGCGGCGATGGCGGACACGGCGGCAGCGTCATCATGGAATCCACCCAGCGCCACAACACGCTGGTCTATTTCCGCTTCAATCCCGAGCACAAGGCCGAGCGCGGCGAGCACGGGATGGGTTCCAACTGCACCGGCCGCGAGGGCAAAGACACCATCCTCAAAGTCCCCGTCGGTTCGGTCCTCTTCGATGCCGATACCGGCGAGCTGGTTCACGACTTCACCCGCCCCGACGAGCGCGTCGTCATCGCCCGCGGCGGACGCGGCGGACGCGGCAATCAGCATTTCGCCACCTCCACCCACCAGGCTCCCCGCGAACACGAGCTCGGCCGTACCGGCGAAGAGCGCCATTATCGTCTCGAACTCCGCGTCCTTGCCGATGTCGGCCTGGTCGGCTACCCCAACGTCGGCAAGTCGACGCTGATCTCGCGCATCTCCGCCGCGCGCCCCAAAATCGCCGATTACCCCTTCACCACTCTCGAGCCGCAACTCGGCGTCGTCACTGTGGGCGATGCACCCTACGAAGAAAGCTTCATCGTCGCCGACATCCCTGGACTCATTGAAGGCGCGCACCAGGGCGCCGGCCTCGGCACCCAGTTCCTCCGCCATATTGAGCGCACCCGCATCCTCGTGCACCTCGTCGACGTTTCCGACGGCAGCGGACGTCCCGATCCGGTCGAGGATTTCAAGGTCATCCTGGAGGAGCTGCGCAGCTTCGGCCACGGCCTCGACGAGAAACCCATGATCGTCGTCGCTTCCAAAGCCGATGTCGCCAATCCGGCCAAGCTCAAAAAACTGGAAACCATGGCGAAGCGCAAAAAGCTCCCCTTCTATGCCATCTCCGCCGTCACCGGCCTGGGCGTCGAAAAACTCAAATACGCCATCGGCGCGCGCGTCAGCGAACTCCGCAAGGAGTCGACCGCCGTCGAGATGAAAGAGGCTGAGCAAGCCGCTGGCTGAGCCACGCGGCTGCAACTCCCTCCAACGGAAGCGGCATTCCCCTCCCTCGCTCCCGCCGCTACATTTTCCTCATGCCTGCCTCCGGAGGAGAATCCGCGCCCACTACGCCATCTCCGCGCCGTTCCTCCGACCTCGCCGTCATCGTCCTGTGCCTGCTCCCCCTCGCGGCCATCACGATCTGGCTCATCGCCCGCTGCCCTGGCCCCTACCGCGACTTCACCGCTTACTGGGGGGCCGCCCGCGTCTTCCTCGCGCACCAAAATCCCTACGCCCAGCAGCCGCTCTTCGACATCCAGCGTTCCATCGGCTGGCCTGAACATGGAGCCATCCGCGCCTACAATCCGCCGTGGACTCTCCCTCTCTTCGCGCCCATCGGCTTTCTTCCCTTCGCTCCTGCGCAGATGCTCTGGCTCATTCTCTCCCTCGCCATCGAAGCCTTCGCAGCACTCGCGATGTGGAGCTACTTCGACGGCGCGCAGCGTCTGCGCTGGATTGCCCTCATCCTCGCTCTCACCTTTGTCCCCCTCGGTGAAACCGATCGCCTCGGTCAGATCACGCCTCTCATCCTCCTCGGATTCGTCGCGTTTCTGCTCCTCATGCGCGCCCAGCGATGGTTCCTCGCCGGCCTGCTCCTGCTTCCCGCCCTCGGCATCAAGCCTCACATCACCTGGCTTGTCGCTCTCGCCGTGCTGCTCTGGTCCGTTCAACAGCGCCGCTGGCGTCTCCTCTGCGGAGCCTTTACCGCTCTCGCTGTCTCCACCGGCATCGTCGCCTTCTTCGACCCCGCGGCCTTCCACTACTTCGGCAACATCTACGGCCAGGCCATCGATCAGGTTTGCGGACTCGGCGGCGGACTCCGCATCCTCTTCGGCGTACAGCACACCTGGCTCCAGTACGCGCCCTGCATTCCCGGACTCGCCTGGCTTTGCTGGTACTGGGCTCGCCACCGGCATGCGTGGAACTGGCCCGAGCACGCGCCATTGCTCCTGCTGGTCTCGCTCGTGACTTCGCCCTACGCCTGGCACCTCGATTCCATCGTCGCCTTGCCCGCCTTCATCGCGCTCGCTGCCCGCGGCGCCTGGCGCTCCCCTCTGGCCGTTCTCGGATGGCTCACCGTCCAGGCCGCCGTCTTTGCCTCTCCCTCTCACGGCATCGACGCCCTGGCCAGCGCCCTCTGGATTCCCTTCTTCCTCCTCGCCAACGGAACCAGGGCGCACTCGGACCATCCGCAGCAAAAAGCAGAGCAGGATCGGACCGCGTCAAACCTCGACGCGCACCCGGCCGTGCGATAGCGCCACAAAAGAAATCGCCGGGCTATGAACCCGGCGACTCACGCATTCCGATCAACATCTTTGATTACGAACTCGCGAAGCTGTCCGCCTGGAGACCCTGCTCCGAGCTTGCCGGGAGGCCCGTCCCCGGGCCCGCCTCCCGCTCGATCCAGAAGCTGCAGGGCCACACATTCCTTCCGTCCAGGGTTGGCACAAACACCTTCAGCTCGTTCGGCAACCGCGTAAAGCTTCCCTCCCACGCCGGGAACGCCTCGCGCAGCACCTCCGGATGAAACTGCTGCATCGCACTCGACGCCCATACCACCCGATAGGCGCTGTTGAACGCCAGAAACGCCTCCAG
This sequence comes from uncultured Acidobacteriaceae bacterium, assembly GCA_963796895.1. Lineage (GTDB taxonomy): Bacteria > Acidobacteriota > Terriglobia > Terriglobales > Acidobacteriaceae > Palsa-343. The sequence goes on along the minus strand of CAWCNN010000003.1, from coordinate 1,056,786 downwards.
CAGATATTGCTCGCCCCAGAAGCACAGGTTGGTCGTCACGAACTTCTTGGGATAATCCAGCGGCGTGAAGATGTCGTGGATGTGCACCAGTACCCCGGGCGAAAGCGCCGGCAGTATCCGCAGATACTCGTAGAGCACATCGTTATCCATCGACACCACGTGGCTCGAGTCGATGAACAGGATGTCCCCCGCCTCCAGCTCGCGAAATGTACTGAGCGCCACCTGCTGCACCGGCATCTTCAGCAGTCGCGTTAAACCCGGCAGACCCTCCTGCAAAAACTGTGCCGGATGCGGCTCGATGCTGGTCAGCTCGCCGGTATGTCCCTCTGCCGCGTTGGCCTGCATGGCTGAGGCCAGCACCAGCGTCGAGTTTCCGCTGCCGATTTCGATCACCCGCTTCGGCTTGCGCTGCCGCACAAATGCGTACGCGATCTCCGCGTCGATGCGTTCGAAAAACCCATTATTGAAATGGAACTGCCGCCGCCCATCGCCGTTGCTCTCGGCAAAGGTACGCTCCCGCGAGAACGGAACCAGCTCGTTCTTCAGGCGCGCGATCTGCTCCTCCAGATGCAGTTCCACGCCAGCGCACGGCCGGCACGCGCTCCAGTCTTTGCTCTCGAAGGACTTCAGCTTCGGAATTGGAAAATAGAAATGCGAGGGCGTTACGCTCACGCCCACCTTGTCCTGCACCGTTTGGAACAATGACGCCAGAGTCGTTCGGACCCGGGCACTCCGCAGAATGCTGCCCACAGAAAGTTCACCCCACTTATTTGCCAGCGAAAAGCGACACCTCCGGTTCAGCCGCCGGAAAGGCTCCGCTCAGCGTCTAGGACGAGGAGTTTCCTCAGAAGGCTGCCTCGCCCCCGTGAATTCCTCGCCTGGGTATCGAAAGATGGGGATTAAGAATTGCAACCCGATGAAGAATCTGGAGGATTTGCCTACGGCCGCCACAACGCCGCCACGCACAATCCTGCCTGCGCCACCAGCACTACCCCGGTCGCCCACACAAACGCCCTGCGCCGCTCCGTCTCCAGCGCGTCCGCGAACACCCCGCCCACAAAGGCGATCAGGAACGGCAGCGCCCACAGCCACGGCTGCGACTCCACCCCGGTCGTTACCAGCAGCATCAGCGGCACAGCTACCAGCAGCGGAGCCGTATTCCCGAAATATCGCGATCGCCGCATGGCGATATACAACGCCAGCGCCCCCACCACAGCCATGGTGAAGGCCGCGTTCGCCGGGTTTCCGAAGAACCATCGCGCGCCATCGAGTGACAACCACATCTGCGCATCGGCGCTCCGAAATACATAGCTGAACGCATCCGGATGAAATGCGTACGACGCGAACAGCACGAAGAACGCGCCCACCACCCACACAATCAGCAGCGTTGGGATATATGCCCTTCGCCCCTCCGCCACCCACGCCATGAAGATCACCGTGAACAGCAGCGCCACGACAAATGCCGCCAGGTGCGCCGCCGCCGTGAATCCCAGCGCCAGCGTCAGCAGCACGATCCTCGGCCGCCACTTCCGCTTCGGGCCCTGCAGCGCATGCGATACCCCGATCGCCAGATAAATCGTCGAGAACACCCCGAATGCAGCCAGTATTTCGTTGTTGGGAGTCGTCGACGCCCGCACCACCTCCGGCATAAAACAGTAGAGCGCCAGAGAAATGTAACCGCCCGCGTTACCAAATAATCGTCGCGTGACCCACCACAGGCAGGCCCCCAGAGCCAGCCCGGCGATCATGAACGGCAGACGCAGCAGGAACTTCACCTCGCCCGCCTCGTACCGCATGTCCCACATTGAGGTCGTCCGCGCCTGCCCCCTCAGGATTCGCTCCACCGTCAGCGGCAGCCCTGCCGCCCGGTACGCCAGCGTTCCGTCATGAATATTCCCGCATGTGGTGAAATAGCCAGCCAGCGGCGAGGGCCGCTCCCACATCTCACGCCCGCACCGGGCAAACCGATAATCGGTCTCCGAAAGCTGGCGCAGCGCGCTCACCCACAAACACTGCGCCAGCAGCAGGAGCAGCAGCACCGCTGCGATCCTCTGCGGTCCCTCAAATCGGAATTTCCGCAGCTGGTGTGTGGTCCGTCCCTGTCCCATCAAGACTCCTGCAAGTGTACCGAACCGGCCGCCCCACCGCGTCGCTTGCGCTCCCGGACGGGGTCTTTTTCCCTCCTGCCTCAATCTGGAACAACCGACACAAACACAATGAGTTGCATACCCGTAACGTTACCCACCTCCGAGGGATATCCCCCAACCGCCGCACTCCGTACGCTCATACTGTTGCCCTCGAAAAACGAACGTGGCCCCTCTCCTCGATCCAGCGATCGCATCCGCTCCAGCAACCGAATCCCACCGCTTTGTCGGCCGCCAGCCCATCGTGGACGCCCACAATCGCCTCTTCGGCTACGAACTCCTTTTCCGCCAGGAGGAGGGCGACGCCTCTCTCCGCGATCCCGAAGCTGCTACGCGCAAAATTGTCGACTACTGGTCCACCCTTGTCCCCGACCAGGGCCGCGGCATTGCCTTCGTCAACTGCACCCGCAGCGCCCTTGTCGACGGAACTGTCACCGTGCTTCCCGCCGTTAACACGGTCCTCGAAATCCTGGAGGACATCGAGCCGGATCCCACCCTGCTCGAAAGCTGCCGCACCCTGCGCAAGCTCGGCTACCGTTTTGCCCTCGACGACTTCGCTCCCCTTCCCTCGCGCGGCCCGCTCATTGAACTCGCCGAGTTCATCAAGATCGATTTCCTCGCCTCCGACGCCACAGCCCGCCGCGAGATCTATTCCATGGCCGCTGGCCGCCCCATCCGCTTCCTTGCCGAAAAGATCGAAACCGGAGAGGAACACCGCGTCGCTCTCGCCGAAGGCTGCTCCCTCTTCCAGGGATATTTCTTTTCCCGCCCCGTCACCGTCTCCTCCCGCGTCGTTCCCCAAAATCGCCTCGTCTACCTCCGCCTTCTTGCCGCTCTCCAGCGCTCTCCTGCCGACCTGGCCGAGATTGAGCGTCTCGTCATGTCCGATGCCTCGCTCTGTTACCGCGTCCTCCGCCTCGGGAACTCAGCCCTCTACGGACTCACCAACGAAATCACCAGCGTCCGCGGCGCCCTCCTCATGGTGGGCGACGAAGCGGTCCGCCGTATGATCTCCGTCGCCGTCGCCAGCGCGCTCGCCGGTACCCCCGACACGCCCGTTCTCTCCATGGCCCTCATTCGCGCCCGCTTCTGCGAACTGCTTGCCCCCACCATCGGAGCCCAGCCCGCAGAGCTCTACCTCCTCGGCATGCTTTCGCTGCTCGATGTGCTCCTCGCCACCCCCATCGACCGCATCCTCGACGCCCTTCCCCTCACCCCGGAAATGAAGGCCGCCCTTGCCGGCAAGCCGAGTCCCTGGCTCCGCGTCCTCGACCTGGTCCGCTGCCTCGAATCCTGCGAGTGGAAAGAATGCGAACTCCTCATGTCCTTCGCCGGCCTCAGCGAAGCTGCCGTCTCCGCCTTCTATCTCGAATCGGTCCAGTGGGCCTCGGCGACGCTCCAGTTCTGACCTCCTCCTCGTCGCATCCAGCTTCCCGCTAACGCCCGACACTCTGCAGCCGATAACCATACCGAAGCTGATGCCCAAGCTCGCACAGCCAGCGGTCCCGTCATGCCTGCCATCGCCCCTCCATTTGCGTCTGCGTCCGTCTCCGACCTCGTCGCGCCTCCGCCCATCACCGAGCCCCAGCGCTTCCTCGGCCGGCAGCCCATTCTCGACACAAACCGCCGCCTCTTCGGCTACGAGCTTCTCTACCGCGCCGGCAAAGAGAACCAGTTCTCCGGCGATCCTGAACAGGCCACCCGCGAAGTCATCGACCACTGGCTCCTCCTCATTCCCGATGCTCCCCACGCCGCCTCTTTCGTCAACTGCACCCGCAATGCCATCACCGACGGCCTGGTCACGCTCCTCCCGGCCTCCTCCACTGTCATCGAGATACTCGAGGACCTCGACCCCGACCCCGCACTCCTCGCCTGTTGCCGCAATCTCAGAACCCACGGCTACCGCTTCGCTCTCGACGGCTTCCTCCCCAGCTCCGCCCGCTCTCCCTTCCTCTCCATCGCCGACTTCATCAAGCTCGACTTCCAGGCCGCCGGATACGAGCTCCGACACCAGGTGTATGCCATGGCCGCTGGCTCGGGCGCGCGCTTCATTGGCGAAAAAATCGAGAACGATATCCAGCTGCGCATCGCTATCAGCGAAGGCTGCACGCTCTTTCAGGGATATTTCTTCTCCCAGCCCGTCTTCCTCGCCTCCCACGGCGTCCCGCAAAACTACGCCGTCTATCTCCGCCTTCTCGCCGAGCTGCAGCGGGATCCGGTCAACCTGCGCAAAATCGAAAAGCTCATCGCCGCCGACGCCTCGCTCTGCTATCGAATCCTCCGCCTCGCCAACTCGGCTCTCCAGGGCCATCCCGGCATCGTCTCCACCGTCCGCGAAGCGCTTCTCATGATCGGCGAAGATGCCCTCCGCCGCATGCTCACCGTCGCGATGGCTGGTGCGCTCTCCTCCCATCGCCCTGCTCCTCTCCTCGCCATGGCTCTCACCCGCGCCGAATTCTGCCGTCTCCTGGCTCCCTCGGTTTCCGCCGATCCGGCCTCGTTCTATCTCCTCGGTATGCTTTCCCTGCTGGATGTCCTTCTCGAAATGCCGCTCGCCCGCATCCTCGAAGCCATCCCCATCAGCCCTCTCCTGAAATCCGCTCTCGTCGGGGACGACGGTCCCGGCGGCCGCGCCCTCGCCCTCGTCCGCGCCCTTGAATCCTGCGACTGGGAGTGCTGCGAAAAAATCCAGAACCAGCTCGGCCTCGCCGAAGGCGCCATCGCCGCCCACTACGCGCACTCCCTCCGCTGGGCCTCCACCATGCTTGCCGATCCCCCTGCCGCCTGACGCGGGTCCCCCATTGGCCGCCTCAAGACACACCACCATGGGTGCCGGGTGCCCTATCCTGGTCGCGCGCGCAGTTCGCGCGAGAAAGGTGGGGTTGCACAACGACGGCAAGGAGGCGCGAAGTGCGCTCTCCTGGACAGCCTGTCCCGAACGTTTCGGAGGGGCCTGTTCCCCCAAACCGCCGCTCCCTGTTTCGAAACTCCACCACCGCCGCCTCCAGATCCTCCCCACCAAAGTCCGGCCACATGCGATCCGTGAACACCAGCTCCGCATACGCCGACTCCCACAGCAGAAAATCCGATAGCCGCTGCTCCCCGCCGGTCCGGATCAGCAGATCCACATCGCCGCCCTCCTTCCGCAGCGTCTCTGCCATCGCCTGCCCGACCGTCTCCGCCGTACTCGACCCGTCCAGCACGTGCACCGCCTTCAACGCCGCCCCCGCCATCGCCTCGCGTGACGAATAGTCCACCGCCACGCGAAGATGGAGCCGCCTCCCCGCCGCCGTCGCCGCCTCGCACTGTTCGATCTCCCGCACCAGCAGGCGTGGCAACCGGTCCCGCCGCCCGATCGCTTCTAGGCGCACGCCCGCCTCGCGCAGCGCCTGCCGCTCCCACCGCAAATACGCTGCAATCAGCGACAGCACGCTGCGCACCTCGAATGCCGGCCGCTTCCAGTTGTCCGACGAGAACGCATACAGCGTCAGCCGGGTGATGCCAATCAGCGGAGCCCGCTCCACCACTTGCCGCACCGTCGCTACCCCCGCCCGATGCCCCGCCACCCGCGGCAGCCCGCGCCGCGCGGCCCATCGGCCATTCCCATCCATGATGATCGCCACATGCAGGCCGGCCGGCGCGTCGCTTTGCCCAGCAAAGTTACTGACCGGACGGTTTCCGCCGGGAAGTCCGTTTTCCATCGCTAAATCCCCGGTCCTGCGCCGGCCGTGCCCGCACCAGGCTCGCTCTGAGTCAGCGAGCTGTACCAGTCAATGCCGCGCGTCAGATACATCGCTGCAGCAACCGCGACAAAACTCGCTACCGCGCCCACCAGCAAGGCATTGTCCTCCAGCCGCAGCAACAAATAGATCAGCAGATACAGCAGACCGAATGTCGCCAGGGCGCGGAAACCGTATTTCCTGCTCGCAAAGATCCATCCCGCATTGGCCGCCAGCAGGCTTACCGTTGCCGCACCCGCCAGCAGGAATCCAAAATCGAATCCGATCCGCTCCGCCAGCGACAGCAGCAACAGATAAAAGATCAGCTGGGCGATGCCCACCAGCAGATACTGCGCCGGATGGACGCGTCTTGCCGGTGGTTACCTCGAAGATGAAATACGAAAGGAAGATCAGCCCCAGAAACAGCACGACATACTTCAGTGACCGTGTAACGGATTGATACGGATCCGCCACTTCGATGAACGAAACCCCCAGCGCCGTCGCGTCCAGTCCCGTTATCGATTCCGCCGTTCCCTCCGCGCGCACACCTCGCGCAATAAATGGCACTGACCAATCCGCATCGAAGCCGCTGTTCGACACGTTGCGGGTCACAGGCAAAAATCCTCCGTCAAATCCCGGACTCGCCCAGTCTCCCTGCATCTTGAGCTGCGTCGTCTTCCCGTAGGCCAGCACAGCAAGCCGCTGGGCTCCGGAGAACTTCAGCGTCGCCGCCGCATCGAACTTTGCGTTCGGCTGCACCACCCCCTCGATCTTCGTCCCCAGCAGCGTCAGCTTGAACAGGGGGCTTCCCTCTCCTCCGACCGAAAGATTCTGCGCGACCGAGGCAGGGAAGAGCGTCAGAGTCTTTCCTCCCGTGCTCAACACCGCGTCGGCCAGCGCTCCCCGCGGGTCGCTCACCCCCACTACCATCTCCGCCCGATCCCACTCCAACTGCGCCCCCGGAGGAGCCGCAGCCGGTAATCCGCTCAGGTCGAAGCTCCCGCTCAGCTGGGCATCCGCCCGGAACACCGGCACCTTGAACAGCGACCGACGCCGCTCCTCGGTCGCCACCTTGACCACGCCAGTGCCCCGAGTCGGAAATACGAGGTAGATTCCATGCTTCGTGGAGTCCGTCGCCGTAACCGCCGGGATCGTGTAGGGAATCGCCAGCGTCGGCCCCAGAAACATCTGCTGCCCGCCCACATGCTCGCTGATCTCGCTCACCACCTCGTCCGCACGCTTGGATCGGTCCTCCACCAGCAGCCACACGAAGAGCGCTGGGATCAGCATCACCAGCGCCAGCCCGCAGACCACGATCAGCTTCAGTCCCATCGACCGAAACCGCATCTTCGCCACCATCTCACCCGTCAACCCGGATATCTCGCTCATCGCGCTTTCCTCCGCTCATTAACTTTGCACTGCAAAGTTAATCGGTAAAAAATTTTGGCCCCCGCCCTCAGGCCCGCGAAGGCCGCAATCCGCGCACCAGCCGCGCCGGCTCTTCCCCTGCCACCTTCTCCGCGTCCCGCACCACCTGCTCCAGCGTTTCGAGGTATTCCAGATACCGCTTTCGCCCCGACGCCGTGATCCGCGCCACCGTCTGGGTCCTGTTGTTGCGGTCGATCCCCTTAACAATCTCCACCAGCTTCGCGCGCTCCAGCACGCGCAGATGCCGGCTCAGATTCCCGTCCGTCAGCGAGCAAAGCTGCTTCAGATCCCCAAACGTCAGGCCCTTGGGATTCGTCACCAGCGACGTCAGCACGCTCAGCCGTGCCCGCTCGTGGATCACCCGATCCAGTCCCTCATACGCAAACCGGCCTTCGCTCGATGGCGTCTTCGCCTTCATTCTTCGCCTTTCTTCGCCGAACTCAGCAGAACGCCCGCGACCAATAACTGCCCGATGCAAAACGGAATCCCCATCGACCACGGCGAAAACGCCCGCGCGTCGCCAAAAGAAATCAGGATCAGACCCGTCAGCAAATACCACACGCCCGCCGCCACCATCGGCCGCGGCAAGAACCTGCACGATGCAAAGATGCCCAGGCTGAAGATCACCTGCCACAACCCTGGCACGATCCACGCCACACCCGGCACCGCCCGCACCACCACAATCGTGATCAGCAACCCCGCTGCGGCTGCAGGCAGAAACTGCTCGACCGCCATCCGGATCATCTCGTCCGACATGCCCGAGTGCACCCGCTCCGAACGCCGATACACCTCTACGCCGGCGAGCGCCGCTGCCACCACCGCCGTCGCAACCCACACTCCCAGATACCCGGTCAGATGATGCGCCGCATCCGGCACCCATCGCGCCTGCGCTGCTGCCGCCATCACCGCCAGCACACCGGTGGTCGCCAGCGTCGCTGGACCGTAGCCGCGGAACTCCGTCGTCCGCGCCACCTGCCGCCGGATACTGCTGATCTCCCCCAGCGCCTTGTGCAGATCGTTCACCGCGCCGCCCTTCACTTTGCATTGCAAAGTTACGCGCAGCCATCGTCCCTGTCAACGAAAAAAGCCCCGGTCCCGACAAACGCGGTATCTGCATGAAGCAAGACAAAAAAAGAGGGCACTCCTCTTCCGGGAAGTGCCCTTTGGCAACAATTCATGAGGAATTTCTGTGCGAGACCACCTCGTCCCGTAATCCTCAGCCCTGGGGGAGGGACTTTCTCCAACCTCAATCGCTTATTGGCCGGCCAGCACCTCAGTCGGCGCCTCGTTGTTCGTCTTGCGTCCGTCCAGCCGATCCGTGATCAGCGCGTGATACTGCAGCGACTGCAGCGTGTAGTTGTCGCCGTCCTTGTCAAACCGCAGGATGATGCGGTTGTCCGTCGGAGCCGGTTCGCCCGGCGACGCAAGCCACGCGAAGTTGCGCTTCCAGTCTTCGTTCCGCAGCGTCACGACACCCGTCACATCGTCGCGCCCCACCGAGTAATAACCGGCCGGGCAAACCTTACCGTTCACCGTGAAGTTAAATGGGACGTTGACCTTGCTGTCGGCCAGCGCGTTACTGGTGGCCAGGGCGGTCATTGCCGCTACTGCCGACGCCAAAATGATTTTGGGGAGTATCGATCGCATTTTGCAGTCCTCCTGCACTGGCAACCAGGCTAGCGATCCCCCACAAGCTCTGTCGTCAAATTCCCGTCCAGAATTCGTCAAGCTTTTCCGAACGCGATGCGCAGTCTGCGTCCGTCCCGCGCTCGCGGCCATCTCGTCACGGAGCTCCCGCACCCGAGCCTCACGCTCGTCCTCGGCCAGCTTCCCCGCCAGCCGCAGCGCATCTTCCAGCAGTTCCTTCGCCTCGCCGTGCGCGCTCATCTCCTGCGCATGCCGCGCCGCGCACTGCAGCGCTCGGATCGCCCCATCCCACCATCCGGCCGCCTCGTGGTGCGCTGCCATCTCGCGCGCCACCGCCCACTCCCGCCCACGGAACAGCTCGCCCAGCCGCACCGCGATCCGTGCATGCCACTCCGCGCGTCTTCCGGCCGAAAGCCGCCGGTACAGCACCTCGCGATAGAGCCCGTGCACGAATACGTAGAACTCCGACTGCGTCCCATCCGGCAGTTCGTCCTGGCCGCCGCGCTGCACAAAATGCACGCGTCGGGCCAGCCCTGCACACGACTCTTCCACGCGCGCCGGATCCTCGCCCAGCGCGGCGGCCACCGCCCATGCCGGAAACGCGATCCCCATCACGCTGCCCGCGCCCAGCATCCGCTGCTCCTCCGCGCTCAGCCCTTCTATCTCCATCTCGATCATCTGCGCCACGCGGTCCGGAACCTCGGCTTCCACTTCCTCAAACACTCCTGCCGGCTTCCACTGGAGCGTCCCATTGGCCTCCTCGCGCACCAGAAATCGCCGCGCGATCAGGTGCTCGACAATCGCAATCGCAAACAGCGGATTCCCCTCCGAGTGCTGATGGACAAATCCCGTCAGCCCCGAGGGCAGCGTCTCCTGCTGCAGTTCCCGGCTGAGCAGCTCCCGGACCGCTGTTTGTGTCAGCGGTCGCAGCGCGAGTTCCGTCGCCAGCTGCCGCAGCAGCAGGTTCTGCTTCGTCGCGCGAAAGGGATGCTCCGCATCGCCCGCACTGCAGGTCGCCACCATCATCAGTTTTGCCGGCGCTCGCCTCCGCGCCAGCGCCGCCACCAGCTGCAGGGTCGCAGCGTCGGCCCAGTGCAGATCCTCAAAAACCAGGGCCAGCGGCTTCGTTTCCGCTATTTGTTCCAGTGCCGCGCACAAATCCCCGGGCATGCGCTCCGCATTCGTCACAGTTGCGGTGTCATTTCTTCGCCGTTGCGCCCGCCGCCACGCCGGAGCCATTGTGGCCAGCACGGCGCTCGCCACCTCGCCCGCTTCCTGTGCGCAAAGCCCGCCCAGCGCTTCCATCACCGGGTAATACTCTTCTTTCTCGCCAAACCCCTCCACGCACTGCCCGCGCGCCACACTCCACTCCGCGCCCAGTTCGCGGCAAAAAGCGTCCACCAGTGCCGTCTTCCCGATCCCCACTTCCCCTGTAATGAAAACGACGCGCCGCTCCCCGCGCGCGGCCGTCGCCATCTCCCTGTGCAACTGCGCCAACTCCTCGTCCCGCCCGGCCATCGCGCGCGCCCCGGCCCGTTTTTGGTTCGGGATCTCGGTACGAACTCCGCGCTCCGTCTCGGCGCACTCGCCCACCGCCGCCACAAAACAATACCCGCGTTTCGGCAGCGTCTGGATAAACCGCGGCTCTACGACATCGTCGCCCAGCAGCTTACGCAATTCCAGCATGTAGGTGCGCAGCACCTGCGGCTGCACATAGGTCTCCGGCCACAGCGCGTCCAGCAGTTCGTCGTGGGTGATCAGCCGGCCCGGATGCTCCACCAGATACCGCAGTACCATGAAAGGCCTCGGCGGCAGTGCGATCTGCATCCCCTCACGCCACAAACACTCGTTGGTCGTATCCAGAAGAAAACTGCCAAACTGCTTCATTTCGCCGGCCCCCATCGCCGGCTTTCAACGGCTCATTTGCAATCTGTATCGGTTATCGGGATACGTGCAACGGCTATCGCCGACTGGCTGCCGGCTGCCGGCTACTGGCTATTGAGTACTCCCTGTTTCTCCAAGCAACTACCGTTCCATACCCCCACGCCCACAATGTCATGTCAACTTCAATCCCACGTTGACGGACCATGATGATTCGCCCACCGCGCGTGTCCGCTCCCGGACACCACCGTCCGTCTTTCGATGATGTTCCCCTCATCTTCGATGGCCTTTGTGACCAAACGCCGAACCGAACGACAGACGTGGACGCACCCCTGCTCCGCTCGGTTCCACTTCCCGTTGGATCGACGCCGCGAACCCTCTCGACGTCATCGGTGTCGGTCTTCATCGCCTGCAAAATGTGACGAGCCGTCCTCTGTTACGGTCCGTCGCACTGCTGTATCCATCACAACCCACACGTCTTGCGTGCATTGTGATTTCTGTCACAACGTCATCACATTCGCTTGTGCCCGCGGTCACATACACTCCACTGCCGCTAATTTAACAATCTCTCCGGTTTCAGATTGCGGATGACGCCCGTGCCCTGTAGCTCTCGCCCCGCACCCCGCCAGGACCGCAACGCACTTATCCCGAATCGATATCGCCCACCGCGGCGGCAGAACGGAGAATCCCAAATGAGCAGCACTTCACATGTGAGTTCCCAGGCCCTGGGCCAGGAAGTCAAAACCGAAGCTCCCTCCCAATACGTCTTCTTCTTCGGTAACGGCGTCGCCGAAGGCAACGGCAAAATGCGCGACATTCTTGGCGGCAAAGGCGCAGGCCTCGCCGAAATGACCAACGCCGGCCTGCCCGTACCTCCCGGCTTCACCATCCAGACCGAAGCCTGCCGCGAATACATGCGCGGCACCCTCTCCCCGCAGGTCACCGAACAGGCCGACCTCGCCCTCGCCCGCCTCGAAAAGCTTCAGGGCCAGCGTCTCGGAGCCGGTGAGAATCCGCTCCTCGTCAGCGTCCGCTCCGGCGCCAAGTTCTCCATGCCTGGCATGATGGACACCATCCTCAACCTCGGCCTCAACGACAAATCCGTCGAAGCCCTCGCGAAAAGATCCAACAATCCCCGCTTCGCCTACGATTCGTACCGGCGACTGATCCAAATGTTCGGCGACGTCGTCCTCGACATCCCCAAGAATGAGTTCGAGCACATCTTCGACGAGACCAAGAAGAAGTACAACGCGAAGCAGGATACCGACCTTACCCCGGTCGCCCTCAAAGAGGTTATCGCCAACTACAAAAAGCTCGTGCTCCGTCACACCGGCGCCGAGTTCCCGCAGGATCCCGACCGTCAGCTCACGATGGCGCGCGACGCCGTGTTCAGGTCCTGGAACAACGAGCGCGCCAAGACCTATCGCCGCCTCAACCACATCGACGACTGGCTCGGCACCGCTGTCAACGTCCAGGCCATGGTCTTCGGCAACCTGAACGAGACCAGCGGCACCGGCGTCGGCTTTACCCGCAACCCCGCCAACGGCGAGAAGGAATTCTATGGCGAATTCCTGATGAACGCGCAGGGCGAGGACGTGGTCGCCGGCATCCGCACGCCCGTCCCCATCAGTGAGCTGCGCAAGCTCATGCCGCATGTGTACGACCAGCTCCGCGACCTCACTTCGCGTCTGGAAAAACACTACCGCGACATGCAGGACTTCGAGTTCACCATCCAGGATGGCCGCCTCTATATGCTGCAGACCCGCAATGCGAAGCGCACCGGCCTCGCCGCCGTGCGCATCGCCATCGACATGGTCCGCGAAAACCTCATCTCCATCGACGAAGCCGTCCTCCGCGTCGAGCCCAACCAGATCTTCGACTTCCTCGTACCGCGTCTCGACGAAAAAGGCGCCATCGAAGTCCTCGCCAGGGGCCTGCCGGCCTCACCGGGCGCGGCCGTCGGCCAGATCGTCTTCACCGCCGCTGACGCCGTCAAGGTCCACGAAAAAGGCACCTATAAATCCATCATCCTCGTCCGCGCCGAAACCTCACCCGAGGACATCGCCGGCATGAACGTTGCCTCCGGCATTCTCACCTCGCGCGGCGGCATGACCTCGCACGCGGCTCTGGTCACCCGCGGCATGGGCAAGTGCTGCGTGGCCGGCGCCGGCGATGTCACCATCGACGAGAAGAAAAAGGAAATGCGCGTCAAGGGCAAGACCTTCCACGAAGGCGACTGGATCTCCCTTGACGGCACCACCGGCCGCATCATCAACGGCAAGCTCAACACCCTGCCCGTCAACCCCGATCACCCTGACCTCATCCAGTTCATGGGTTGGGTCGACGAGCGGCGGCGCCTCCGTGTCCTCGCCAATGCCGACATCCCACGCGATGCCAAACAGGCCCAGATCTTCGGCGCCCAGGGCATCGGCCTCTGCCGCACCGAGCACATGTTCTTTGCGGAAGATCGCCTGGCCCACATGCAGGCCATGATCCTCGCCAAGACCGAAGAAGATCGCCGCGCCGCTCTGGCAAAATTGCTTCCCATGCAGCGCGCCGACTTCCAGGGCCTGCTCAAGGTCATGGGCTCCTACCCGGTCGTCATCCGTCTGCTCGATCCGCCGCTGCACGAGTTCCTGCCCAAGCGGGAAGACCTCCTCGTCCAGATCGCGAAGCTCGAGCTCACCAAACCGAAGTCGCCGAAGCTGAAGGAACTGCGCAGGATCCTCGAGCGCGTCGAAGAGCTGCATGAGCTCAACCCCATGCTCGCTCTGCGCGGTTGCCGCCTCGGCATCACCTATCCGGAAATCACCGAGATGCAGGCCCACGCCATCTTCGAAGCCGCTGCGGCGGTCAAGAAGTCCGGCCAGGACCCGCACCTCGAGATCATGATTCCGCTGACCACCGGCCCCGAGGAGTTCAAGGCCCAGGCCGCCATCATCCACCAGGTCGCCCACGATGTCTTCATCAAGAAGGGTCTCTCGGTCGAGTACAAAGTCGGAACCATGATCGAGTTGCCCCGCGCCTGCCTGGTGGCCGACAAAATCGCTGCCGATGCGGAATTCTTCAGCTTCGGCACCAACGATCTCACGCAGACCACCTTCGGCATCTCGCGCGACGACTGCAACAAGTTCCTGCCGGCCTACCTCCAGCAGGGCATCTTTAAACAGGACCCCTTCGCCGTACTCGATCAGGAGGGCGTCGGCACGCTCATCAAGATGGCCGCCAACAAAGGCCGCTCCGCGCGCCGCGACCTCGAGATCGGGATCTGCGGCGAGCATGGCGGCGAGCCCGAATCCGTCAAGTTCTGCCACCGCGCCGGACTCGACTACGTTTCCTGCTCGCCCTACCGGCTGCTCACCGCGCGTCTTGCTGCGGCTCAGGCAGCCATCGAGGAGCAGAAAATCTTCAACCCGGATCTCCGTACCGGCAACTCGAAATAGCTGGTGTCCCCAGGGAGCTGCAGTAGCTCCCTGGGGACCCAACAACCCCGTCAGGCCCGAAGGATTGCAGCTGTTGCAGCAAGTGTTTTTGCTTCTTTTTGGCTACCGGCTACCCGCCTGATCGTCCCTGATCATCCCTGGTTTTCATCCGGCTGTCACCCTCAGCGCCTTGCCCTAAATCCCTGCGTACCACGAATAGCCGGCTTCCGGCGATGCGGACCCCAGGCCTTTGCCGAACTTCTTCATCGAATCCGTAGCGGTGAGGTGGGTGATGTACTTCACGCTCTTGTAGCCGAGCTGGCGCGGTACCCGCATGCGCAGCGGACCGCCGAAGCCGACGGGGAGATCGCCGTCGTTCATGCCCCAGGTGAGAATAGTTTGCGGGTGCAGGGCGTCGGACATGTCGATGCTCTCCCACCAGTCCTTCTCGATGGCGCGATAGACGATGTAGCGGACGTGGGGCAGAGTACCAGCTTCCTGGAGGATGGCGCTGAGGGGCGTGCCGATCCATTCGGCGACGTAGGACCAGCCTTCTTCGCACACGACCTCGGTGATCTGGCTGCGGGTGCCCAGTGCGCGCACGTCCGCGATGGAAAGGGTCAACGGATGCTCCACCATGCCGTCGACCACCAACTTCCAGTCGCGGAAGCCAGCCGCTTCGTAGCGCTTGAACTCGTCGGTTTTGGGCGCGGTCTCATTCATGAAGGGCATCTTCGAGATCATGCCGCGGGGAAACTCGCGTGCCAGAGCGTGACTGCCGATGACGCGCTGGGCCGCGTAGGTGAGGGTCTCGCCGGGACCGTAGAGTCCGCCGCTGTCGGGTGGGATCAGTCCAAAACGGCGGGCGATGCGATCGGCGGCGGCGAGGCCGGCCAGGCCGACGCCTGCTGTGATGGCACCTCCGGTGATGAGTTTGCGTCGCGAGATGGGGCTCATGCCTGGTCCTCCGCTGCGGAGTTTTTGAGCCGGCCCGTGATCATGGCGCGCGTGCGGGTCCAGAAACCGGCCAGAGCGATCATCGCGACGTGCACGATGAGGAAGACCACCAGCAGATCGGATATGAAGAAGTGCAGAGTGCGGGCGGACTGGCGTCCACCGAGGACGTCGACAAAAAACGGAAAGACGGCGTTGAAGCCGGGGGAGAGGGCGAGGCCGGTCCAGATGACGAGAGGGAAGAGGACGAAAAGGACGCCGAGATAGACCGTGCGCTGGACGACATTGTAGGAGTGTGCCCCGTCGTCTCGGGTCTGGACGCCGCGCATGGCTTGCCAGAAGGATTTCCAGGATCGTTCGCCGCGCGCCGGGACGAGATCCCGGCGAAAGTGTCCGGAGGCGAAGCCGGCGATGCCGTAGACGGCGCCGGTGAGGACGAGGAGCCAGGCGGATTCGAAGTGGAGAGAGCGGCTCCAGCCGTTTTCGTCGGGCAGAACGTAGTTGTACCCGGTGGGCACCGTATCGCGCGACGAAGGAACCGGGATGCGGAACATCGGCTTCATGTTGACGTTGCCGGTCTCGCCCCAATAGAAGCGGGGATGCGTGAGGATGATCATGTAGCCGCTGATGGCGAGAGCGAAGAAGGCGACAACGGTGAGCCAGTGCGTGACGCGCACCACGGCGCTATGCCGCGGAGTCGCCACCTGGGGTTGGGAAACGGCGGTCGCCATGCGGGGCAGCATAGCACAGCCGCGTGGCGGCAGGACATGACCGGCCCGAAGCGAGCCGTTAAGATCGTTGAACAATGCTCAGCCACCCTTTTACGGTTGTGCTTCTCATTCTGCTTAGCGGCAAGGTCGTTGCGCAGAACGCGGATGATTTGCCGAAGCCTCACACAATGGCGCAGGTTTGGACGCTCGATGCGACCTACACCGACCCACAGCACGGCGTCACCTTCCGGTATCCGTTGGTGTGGAAGGCGGGAACGGAGTTTGGCTATCATCCCGGCGCGCTGTCCTTAGCGAAGCCGATTTCGGGGTTTGGCTTCGAGGAAGGAGGCTTTCCCCGGAACGCCGCCATCGGGCCTTACACGAACAGTAATGTGGAAGGGTTCGGGGTAGTGTATGCGGCGGTGAAGGCCAGCAGCGCCGCAGCCTGCGAGGAGCGGGCATCTTCAGTGGCTGGCGATCGTGCGGCCAGCGCGAAGCACGCTGTTTTCGGAAAGAGGTCGTTTTCGGCCCGCGAAATTGGCGAGGCTGGAATGTCGCAGGGGACAACCGGACAGCTTTACTCAACCTGGGCGAGGGGTACTTGCTACATGTTCGAAATCGATCTGGCCATGGCTTTGGGGATGCCCGAAGACGAACAGCCTCTCACTCCGGTACAGGCGCGTGCCATCTGGCGACATCTGACGGCGATTATGAAGACCGTGCGGATCGCTGAGGCGGATAGGACTCGATGAGTGTGTTCGCGGGGAGACCGGTCGAGGCGGGTCTCCTTCCGCGTTCACTTCATGAGACCGACGGAGCAGGTATCGCGGCCGGAGGCGGCGGCGGATAGAGGATGTCGCCGAGCGTCTGGTAGCGGCCGCCGTAGAAGATGAGGGCGTACTCGCGGACAGCGGTTTTCAGAGGACCGAAAGCCGCGATGAAAACCAGCATCGCGAGGACGAAGGCGACGACGCCGACCGACACTTCGAGGAAGATTCCGAGCGCGGCATGGCCGAAAGCCGCGTGGAGGCCAACTTCGATGGCGACGATGGCGAGAACGCCGAGGATCCCGGGAATGAGAAGAACGATGACAAGGCCGATGGCTGCGGCGATGGGCAGAAGCACGCGCAGCAGGGCGTAGACAACGAAGGGTCCTTTTTCAAAGCGAATGCGCGCCAGAGCGGCGGACCAGGCCTGGCCGGCAGTGGCGTTTTCGAGGGCGAAGTGCGGCAGCATGAAATCGCGCAGGATGAGTTCGGCGGCGACGGCGAGGAGAGCGAAGAGCAGAAGGAGCGGAATCAGGGGGAGGAAGAGGGCCAGAATGGCACCCAGACTGGGGTGACCGCCGGCGTGAAGATTGCGGAAGAGGCCCAGGAATCCCGCGGCGAACGGCATCAGCATCAGGCCGAGGAGGAGGAGAAAGCCGAGGTAGACCGCCAGGTTCAGCCAGAAGAAGCGCGCGGCCTGGGTGCGATAGAGATGCCAGCCGGGTCGGATTTCGCGAATGTTGTGAATGAGGGAATGGAAGTATGCGAAGCGCAGACGGGTGATGAGGTAGAAGATCACGATGCCGAGAATCATGATCAACGCGAAAGCGGCGAGGGCGGCCACAATCGCGACTGGGGTGAAGTGGAAGGGCGTATAGGACGCAAGGGCGGAGTGGTGGTGGCTCGGCGTGTGTCCGCCGCGGGGGAAAGACGAATTGAAGCTTCCTCCGGATGAGCCTTCGGTGAGTAGGGCGACGAGGCAGAGTTTGAGGTAAGTGCTCAGGCGGAAGGGACGAAAGAGGAAAGCTCGGGTTCGCTGGACAGCGGGGGAGATGGCTTCGGCGGCAGAGATGGCGGGCATGTCGGCCCCCCTTCGAGTGGGAAGTTTACAGCAAAGCGGAGCCGGGAACGGCCGGGGGTGCCTGACTCAAAGGGTTGCGACAGGATGCCTCGGGCGGGGCCGGTTTCCGATTTCGCTTGACTATATCACAGATTGCGATATAGTGATTGCGATTTGCAATATTTCTTATGAAGCTTGGCGAAAAACTCAGATACCTCAGAGAAGCAGAGGGCGAACTGCGCGGGCTGGGGCGCGCGATCACCCAGCAGGAGATGGTGCGGGCGCTGAAGGCCGAGACGGGAAAGGCGCTGAGCCAGAGCTACCTGTCGCAAATCGAAAGCGGGGCGCGGCCGCACCTGACCAACACCACGCGCCAGGTGCTGGCGCAGTTCTTCAAGGTGCATCCGGGCTATCTGGTGGACGATCCGGAGGGATACAGCGCCGAATTGCTGAGCGATGCGCGAGCGCTCGAAGACAAGCTGGATTTGTGGCTGGTGAGCGGGGCGGAGCGGTTCCGTCGCGATGCGGAACTGAAGCAGGCGCTGCTGGCGGTGGCGCGGCACGAGGATTCGCGGCGGTGTTTGTTGCTGCTGAATGCGGTGATTGACACGCCAGGTTTGCTGGATCGGTTGTTGGAGGTTCTGCGCGGGAGGGGATCGACCTTCTCCCACACTGTCCGGGATGAAGCGGCGGATAAGGGTGGGGCACCCGGCGCTCGAAGTGGGACACCCGGCTCGCCCAGAAGGTCGGGAAAGAAGGCCGCACGATGATCACGTTTTATCTGATTTGTTTCACGCTCGGGCTTTCGTTGACGGTGCTGTCGGCTCTGGGGGCATTCACGCATCTGCATTTCGGGCACCTGCACCTGCACGTTGGACATGCCCACACACCTATGCACGTGCCGCATGCGCAGGGCGCGATGAAGTCGAGTGTGAGCCCGATCAACGGATTCACCCTGGCCGCGTTTCTCTGCTGGTTCGGCGGTTGTGGGTATCTGCTGGCGAAGAGCGGCGATTTCGGAATGGCAGTGGTGCTGTCGATCGCAGCGGTTACCGGACTGGCGGGCGGTGCGATTCTCTTCTGGTTCCTGGTGAAGGTGTTGTTGCCCCATGAGCGTGAGCTGACCGCGGCGGACACCGACATCGTGGGAATCCTGGGAGTGGTGACGGGAGGGGTGCGAGAGGGTGGGATCGGGGAGATTCAGTTTACGCAAAATGGCAGCCGCCATTTTGCCCACGCGCGCAGTGAAGCAGGCGTAGCGATTGCGCGCGGCAGAGAAGTGGTGGTGATGCGCTACGAGCAGGGCATCGCGTACGTGCGCCCGTGGGATGAATTGTCCGGCGAAAGTGCGGAGATCTCCGGGGACAGCGCGGCCGCGAGGCCCGCAACACCAACCCAACTGCAGTGACCGCCCCGATGGAAAGGATCGGGCGTTATGACGAACACAATCATCATTGTTGTAGGACTGAGCCTGCTGGGCTTCATCATTTTGATGGGCATGCTGGCCAGGATGTTTCGCAAGGCAGGCCCGAACGAGGCCCTCGTCGTGTATGGGTTCCGCGGCCCCAGAGTGATCAAGGGGCACGGAACGATTATTTTCCCGATGGTAGAGAACTGCCGGGAGCTTTCGCTGGAGCTGATGTCGTTCGATGTGGCGCCGCAACAGGATCTGTACACGAAGCAGGGCGTGGCGGTGACGGTGGAGGCGGTAGCGCAGATCAAAGTGCGCAGCGATCAGGAGTCGATCCTGACGGCGGCCGAGCAGTTTCTGACGAAGACGCCTCCGCAGCGAGAGGGGCTGATCCGGCTGGTGATGGAAGGCCATCTGCGCGGGATCATCGGGCAGCTCACAGTGGAACAGATCGTGAAGGAGCCGGAGATGGTCGCCGACCGGATGCGCGGGACATGCGCCGATGACATGAGCAAGATGGGACTGGAAGTAGTGTCGTTCACGATCAAGGAAGTGCGCGACAAGAACGAGTACATCACGAACATGGGGCGTCCGGACATCGTGAGGATCAAGCGGGACGCGGAGATTGCGACGGCGGAAGCGGAGAGGGACACGGCGATCCGGCGCGCAAATGCCACGCGGGAGGCCGCGGTGGCGAAGGCGGCGGCGGATCAGGATCGAGTGATCGCGGAGACGGCTTCGTTAACCAAGCAGGCGCAGGCGCAGCGGGACCTGGACATCTCCAAAGCGCAGTATGCCGAGCAGAGCCGCAAGCAGCAGGCTTCCGCGGATAAGGCGTACGAGCTGCAGACCAACATCACGCAGCAGCAGGTGATCGCCGAGCAGGTGAAGGTGCAGCAGATCGAGAAAGAGCAGCAGATCAAGGTGCAGGAAGCCGAGATTCTGCGGCACGAGAAGGAGCTGATTGCGACCGTGCTGAAGGAGGCCGAGATCAATCGCCAGCGGATCGAGGTGACGGCCGCGGCGGAGAAGGCGCGCCTGACGATGGAGGCCGAGGGCCGCGCGTCGGCGATCAAGACGCAGGGCGAGGCGGAAGCTTCGATCATCTTCCAGAAGGGCGAGGCCGAGGCAAAGGCGATGAACGTGAAGGCCGAAGCCTACCAGGAATGGAGCCAGGCGGCGGTGGTCGACCGGCTGATCTCGAACCTGCCGGAGGTAGTGCGGGCGATGTCGGAGCCGCTGTCGAAAGTCGACAGGATCACCATCGTCTCGACAGGCGGAGATGCGGCGGGCGCGAACAAGATCACCGGAGACATGGCGAAGATGGCGGCGCAGGTGCCGGCATTGTTCGAAGCGCTTTCGGGGATGGACATTCGCGAGCTGATGTCGAACATTACGGCGATCCGGCAGCGTCCGAACGGCAAGGGATCGGACGGTCCGGTGGTAGACGCGAAGTAAGAATGAACCCATGAATGGGGCGGGGTGAGCGATCACTCCGCCCCCGGAGACTTTGGCGAACGGATTTTCGGAACTGGAGGGAAATGTCATGGCACTGCTGGAACGAGTAAGCACATTGCTGAGGGCGAATCTGAACGACCTGATCGATAAAGCTGAGGATCCGGAGAAGCTGCTGAAGCAGCTGGTGCTGGATATGGAGAACCAGCTGATGCAGGTGAAGACGCAGGTGGCGATCGCGCTGGCGGACGAACATCTGCTGGAGAAGAAGCGCAAGGAGCACGAGGATTCCGAAGCGGAGTGGAAGCGGAAGGCCGAGCTGGCAGTGCGCAAAGGGCGACGATGGGCTGGCGCGCGCGGCGCTGGAACGGTCGCTGAGCGCGAAAGGGATGGCGGCGGGATTTGCGCAGCAGCTGGAGGACCAGAAGATGGAAGTGGAGACGCTGAAGACGGCGCTGCGGGGCCTCGAGCAAAAGCTGGGGGAGACACGGAGCCGGTGCGAGCTGATGATCGCGGAGAGCCGGCGGGCGCGTGTCGTAGGTCGCGCGCAGAAGGCGCGGGAAGTGATTGCGCGGAAGGAAGGCGACGTGAGCATCGCGCGGATGAAGAACCGGATCGCCGGAGCTGAGGCGCACAATATGGCGGCACGCGAGCTGATGGATGGCGATGGCGTGGAGGAGAAGTTTGCGAAGCTGGAGCGAGAAGAACAGATCGACGCGCTGCTGAAGGGTCTGAAAGAACAGCACGCGAAGACGGCGTAGAGCCAGGTTCGAGGGGCAGGGTGTTGCGTGTAGCGGCCCCGCGTTGAAGTAAGCGCGGGGCGCTATGCCCTCGGGCCGATCGGGAAGTCAGGCGGCGACGGGCGGCTTCTCCTGGTCCTGATCCATCCAGCGAGCGTAGTCCTCGCTGACCTCGCCAAGGCGGTAGATGCTGTTGTGGGTTTCGACGAGATGGTTGGCGAGGTCGATGGCGAGAATGGCTGAAGTGTAGATGGTGCCATTGCGGAGGTTGGCGTGGCCGATGACGTCGCCGGTCAGGCGCGCACCCGGCTCCAGCTTGCGAAATCCGAAGTAGACGACGCTGCCAACGACGGACCAGTTCTCAACTCTGACGATCGGCTTGTCGGGCTTGTTCATGGGTGCGTGACCTGACGGTTGCCGCCACCGGTCGCGTCCGAGAGTTCAAGCCCGTGGCTGGGTCTGTTTACGGAAGAAAGTAGATGCAATTGTGGGGCCATCGTAATCAATAGGTAAATGACGTCATTCCGCGCCATCCGGCCGGCGTGGAGTGAAGTTTTTGCCAGGAAGGCGAGAGATTGTTGCCTGGTCGCCGGAAGGCGCGGCTCGTCACGGAAGCGGTTACCGATGCGCATGGTTCTATATACTTCCGGTCATGCTTTCCATGCGTGTACTGCATTCTTTCTCTGCCCCGGGTGTGCCTGCGCTGGTCCTTGGCGCCGCGGCGATGGCACTCAGTTCCGCAACCCTGCCAGCGCAGACGACGAGCCCGAGCCCGCATCCGATGACGGTCGACGATCTGGCGCGCTTTCACGATGTGACGGGACCGGTGGTTTCGCCGGATGGCGAGTGGGTGGCGTATACCGTTTCGACGATCGAGACGAAGACCGACAAACGCGTAACCGACTTGTGGATGGTGTCGTGGAACGGCAAGGAAGATGTACGCCTGACATGGGCGGGAGATGTAGATGAGGACGACGACGATCTGACCTCGTCGGGCGCACCACGATGGAGTCCCGATGGGAAATACATCTCGTTCCTGGCGGGACGGAAGGGTGCGGCGAAGGGCTCGCAGGTGTGGGTGCTGGATCGGCGCGGGGGCGAAGCGCACCAGTTGACGGACGTGAAGGGGCATCTCTCCGCCTACGTGTGGGCGCCGGACGGGAAGAGCCTGCTGCTTTCCATCTCGCCGGATGAAGAGGCGGAAGCGGCAGCGAAGAAGCCGGGCGAGGACAAAGAGAAGGAGACGCCGAAACCGATCGTGCTGGACCGCTACCACTTCAAGCAGGATGTGGAGGGGTATCTGCGGGACAACGAACATACGCAGCTGTACCTGTGGGATATCGCGACGAAGAAACTGGAAAAGCTGACAAGCGACAAGAACTACGACGAGAGCAATCCCGTGTGGTCGCCGGACGGGACGAGGATTGCGTATGTGAGCAATCACGATCCGGATCCAGACCGGTCGATCAACACGGATGTCTGGGTGGTGGATGCGAAAGCGAACTCGACGCCCAAGCGGCTGACGACGTATGACGGACCGGACGGCGGAAGGATCGCGTGGAGCCCGGACAACAAGTGGATTGCGTTTACGGAGGGCGATCCGCTGAAGCTGTGGCAGTACAGCGAGGACAAACTTGGCATCGTGGCGGCCGACGGCAGCGCGGCGCCGCGAATTCTGACGGAGGCACTGGACCGCGGAGTTTCGTCGCCGGTGTTTTCGCCGGATGGGAAGTCGATCGATGTGGTGGTCGAGGACGATCGGGACGATTATCCGGCGAGCGTGGATGTGGCGACGGGGCAGGTGCATCGGTTGGTGAGCGAACCGGGAGTCACGCGCGGGATCAACGCAGCGGACGGACACAGCGCCGTGGTGTGGACATCGGAGAAGCAGCCGGGCGAGGTGTATGCGCTGGAGAACGGCACGCTGCGGCGGCTGACGCACCACAACGACGAGGAGATCGCGAGCCTGAAGCTGGCGGAGACGCGCGACGTCAAGACGGCAGAGAAGGATGGAACGGAGGTTCACGGGCTGCTGACGATGCCCGTGGGCTGGCAGCCGGGAACGAAGGCTCCGATGCTGCTCTACATCCACGGCGGACCGAACGGGCAGGACGATCACGGCTTCGATCTGCACCGGCAGCTGTTTGCGGCGCACGGATACGCGGAGCTGAACGTGAATTATCGCGGCAGCTCAGGCCGCGGGAGTGCGTACCAAAAGGCCATCGCGGCCGACTGGGGCGATCATGAAGTGCAGGACCTCCAGGCCATGGTCGATGAGGTTGTGCAGGAGGGGCTGGTGGATCCGGACCGGATGGGGGTTGGCGGATGGAGCTACGGCGGGATCCTGACGGACTACACGATCGCGAGCACGAACCGCTTCAAGGCAGCAAGCAGCGGCGCGGGTGTGGGTAATCCGATTGGCCTGTACGGCATCGACGAGTACATTCTGCAATACGACAACGAGCTGGGGCCGCCGTGGAAGAACCTGCAGAAATACATCCAGCTCGGATATCCGTTCCTGCACGCAGACCGCATCCACACGCCGACGCTGTTCATGGGCGGGACTTCGGACTTCAATGTGCCGCTGAATGGCGGAGAGCAAATGTACGAGGCGCTGAAGAGCCTGCATGTGCCGGCAGAGCTGATCGTGTATCCGGGTCAGTTCCACGGATTCACACGGCCGAGCTTTATCCGCGACCGGTACGAGCGCTGGTTTGGCTGGTATGACAAGTGGGGGCTGGGGAAAACGCCGGCACCGGCCGCACCGGCGCCCCAACAGAAGTGAAGAACCGGTGGTGGCCAGAAACGATTCGATGCCCTCCGCTCCCTGCCGCCGCTGCGTCGGGGGAGAGGGGAGGGCTGCTGGGCGGGGGAGTGATCCCTTCAGCCCTGCCGGTAAGGCAGGCACTGAAGTCGATAGCGGATAACCGACCGCAGGGCGGCGCGCTTCGGGGACGAAGCTGGGAACGTGCACCTGCTGGGTTGCGGGCTCTTCGACCTGGGCGGCAGCCCAGTGCTGGTAGAACTCATTGATCTGGCCCAGCCGATAGATGGTGTTGCCGGTTTCGACCAGGCCATTGGCGACGTCGACTCTTTGAATGACAGAGGTGTAGATGACGCCGTTGGGGAGGTCGGAGTGGCCCATGAGATAGCCGGTCAGACGCTGTCCCGGTTCCAGTTTGCGAAAGCCATGGAAGATGAGATTGTCAATCACCGACCAGTTCTCAATTTTTGCCGACAGCTTATCCATACCTGGTTGGCCTGAGCTTTCCGCCGGAGGGTCGCGAAATAGGGGCGACCGGCCGACTAGTCGTTCATGGCCAACGTATGGGCAATCCAGGGACCAATCTGCAAGCCACTGTATTTGAGCGGTTTAATGTTTTGCTGAAGGCGCGGCGGGAGAAATTTTTACGTGCCCGA
This sequence comes from uncultured Acidobacteriaceae bacterium, assembly GCA_963796895.1. GTDB lineage: Bacteria > Acidobacteriota > Terriglobia > Terriglobales > Acidobacteriaceae > Palsa-343. The sequence goes on along the minus strand of CAWCNN010000003.1, from coordinate 1,032,028 downwards.
CAGCCCTTTCTGCGCAATTCCGGGGCCAATCCGGCGCTGAACTTGCCTCGGCAACCCCCACGAAAGTGGGAGCGCGAAGCACCCGGGCAGTAGCGTGGAGACTAGAACTCTCCAGGAACATTTCGATCCGGGAACTCACTGAAGTGTGAGGGCTACCCCAAACAGCACCCGTTTTTCTGCCCGAAGGCGAACGGGGAGGGCCCGTCGATGGGCCAGAATCTCGATGGGAGAACCATGGCGGAGGGAGAGGGATTCGAACTTGAGCCGTCTTGCGGGCGTCCGAGCCCGCAGGCGAAATCCTGAGCGAAGCGAAGGACCTCAGCCCGTACGAATCTGCGTCGTAATATGGTGATACCACCTGATCCCTCACGCGGAGGGATGTGTGAGCGGTTGAAACAGGCGGTCTTGAAAACCGCTGTGCCCGCAAGGGTACCGGGGGTTCGAATCCCTCTCCCTCCGCCATAGCCCTCCATAGACCCTCCGGACAGCCTCATGGTTGTTACTGTCGAAGGGTACTTAGAAGTTCGAAGGGGTGTCTTGACGCGACTTCCGCGATCTCCCTAGAATGACGCAACTCACCGGAAATTCGCGGTAGCCCGCGAAGCCGGCCGATTGCCTTCCCCCGCCGAACAACCTCTCTCGATCCACGCCGCCGCGAATCGCCGGACGCGCCGGGGTGGAACAGGTGCCTCATGAAAAGTCGTTGGCTCGTTCTGCCTCTGGTCTGCGCAGCCGCCGGGATCGCGGTCGTTCTGGCATTCAGCTCCATGAAACAGAAGTCGACCCTGGCCCTCCGAGCCAACATGCTGGCTGCGTCGCAGCGATATCCGAAATTCTCGATGGGGCAACGGGAGGCGGTGCTGCGCGAGTGGCAGTCGGAGACGCATCCTTTCTTCCGTGATCTGTCGGTTGCGGAGATGACGCGGCGGCTGCTGGCGGCTGCGGTGTCGCCGCAGTCGGCGCCGACGGCTCCGCTGGCGAATTTTTTTGGGAACATTACGACGATCCAGGGACTGGGTGGCGACATTCTGGGCATGGAGCGCACGGCGAATTGCTCGCTGACGATGGGATCGGTGACATACACGCTGAGTCTGCCGACGTTCACCTACACGATTGATGGAGCGACGACGCCGAATTTCGATCAGATTCTGCACAACGAGGCAGGACTCACGACGAATGGCGGGAACTGGCCGGCGGGCTGCGGCGATCCGGTGACCGGCAATCCGTCGCGGCAGCTGGCCTACGTGGGAAAGACGAAGGCCGGCAACAAGGTTTACGCGGAGGCGTTCTACGGTGGATCGGCGAACTATGTGGAGATCGTAGTCGCGAATGGGACGACGGATGCGGAAATCTCGTCGCAGGAGATCACCACCCTGCCGAATCCGCTGGCGCTGGTGGCGGCCGATCTGAATGGTGACGGCAATCCTGACCTCGTGGTTCTGAGCGATGCGATCGCGTCGGGAACAGGAACGATCTCGGTGCTGCTGGGAGACGCGAACGGGGATGGTGGGTTCGGCTCGCCGGTGAATTACAGCCTGGGAGGCGCGTCGGCGGACAGTGCCGTGATCGACGATTTCAACGGCGACGGCAAGCTGGACATTGTGGCGTCCAGCACGGGGTTTGTGACCGGCGGGACGACGCGCTATCTGACGTTTCTGGCGGGGGACGGGACGGGCAATTTCGCGAGTCCGCAAAATGTGACCCTCACGCCGCCCAGCGGAGCCACGGGTCAACCGTACACGAGCATGATCTCGGCCAGCCTGCGCAACAACAACAAGAAGGACCTGATCACCAGCTCGGGCGTGGTGCTGTTCGGGAACGGCGACGGCACGTTTACGCAGGCTGCCGGCCTGGCCTTTCCTGGCACCGGTGGGGGGACGCAGCTGGGGGCGAACATCGCAGCGGGGGATTTCAACAAGGATGGGAAGGTGGACATCGCGCTGGATAGCGCGGTCTCGATTTCGATTTTCCTGGGCAAGGGGGACGGGACATTCACTCCGGCGGGCGCGTACTCGACGATCAACAACACGGGATACATGATGTCGACGGATCTGGACGGAGACGGAAACCCGGATCTGTTCAGCGGGACCGCGAGCGCGGGAATGTTCGGCGGCGATCAGTTCGACCAGAATCTGGCCTATGCCCTGATGGGCAATGGCGACGGAACGTTCCAGGGCGCGCCGTCGATGCCGTTTGTCTTCACGGGGACGAACCTGGCCGATCTGAATGGCGATCACATCCCGGACGGTGTTGGGGTGAACACGACCCTGAACAGCTCGAACGTTTCGATGACCTCGTACGTGGGGAAAACCAACGGCAGTTTCACGGCGAAGCAGACGTTCACGATTTCCCCGGTGACGCTCAGCGGACAGCAGCTGACGTTCCAGCAGCTGGATTCCTATGGACTGGGCGATGTGACGGGCGACGGGCACGCGGACCTGGTCTACATCGCGCAGGGATTCAACGCGCCGGGAGGATACCCAGGGTTCTTTGTGGCGACGGGCAATGGCGACGGGACGTTCCAGGCGCCGGCCTGGGTGCAGGGACCCAGCTTCGTGCCCGCTCCGGATAACGACTACGCCGAAACGCTGAGCAACCTGATCGTTGCCGATGTGAATGGGGATGGCAAGGCGGATCTGATCTACACGTATTCGGACGAAGACTACCAGACGCTGACGTATTACCAGGGTATTGCGGTGCAGCTAAGCACGGGTTCGGGGAGCTTCGCGGCGCCGCAGGTGATCCAGACCTACAAGAGCACGACATCGCCGACGAGCAACGCGCCGCAGGTGGTGCAGGTGGGAAAAACCCGGCCGGGCGGAGCGCTGGATTTATTTGTGCTGAATACGACGAACACGTCCGGAACGATTACGTACTCGCTGCAGCTCTATTTGGGCAACGGCGATGGGACGTTCGGCACGGCAACGACACCACCGGTCGCGGACAATATTGGACCGCCGTCGTTCGGCCAGGCGCTGGGACAGATTGTGCTGGAGGATATGAACGGGGACGGTAAGCCGGACCTGATCACGCTGGGATCAACGGCGAATTCGGCGCAGGGCGAAGTGGCGATTTCTCTGGGCAATGGAGATGGCACGTTCCAGGCGCCGACGATTCAGGATGTCGGAGTGGGCAGCAGTCTTGGCTGGGGCCTGGCGGTCGCTGACTTCAATGGCGACGGCAAGATGGACGTCGCGATCACGGGATTCGATCCGCCGGTCGATACGGGCATTCTGCTGGGGAACGGCGATGGCACCGTGCAGGTTTTCAGTCCATCGGCCGGACTAAATGAACCGGTGCAGGCCGTTGACCTGATCCTGTTTGGAGCCTCGCAGGCAATCGACTTCAATGGGGACGGGAAGCCAGATCTGGTGGCCGGATCGGCAGTCCTGATCAACAAAGGCGCGAGCAGTACGCTGACTCCGACCACGACGACGCTGACCGTCGCACCCGGGAACACGGTGGCGCAGGGGACGACTGTAACACTCACGGCTACAGTTTCAGCTTCATCGACGCCGGCGGGCAGTGTGACCTTTATGGACGGAACCACCGCGCTGGGAACGGCGACGCTGGACGGATCCGGAATGGCGGCGTTCCCGACCAACGCTTTGAGTGTGGGCGTACATACGATCACGGCCGTTTATGGCGGCAGTTCGACGTTTGCGGGCAGCACATCGCCGGCGGTGGCGGTGACTGTGAATCCACAGACGCTTCCGGCGACGACGAGCGTGCTGGCGGCTTCGACGATGACGATCACGAGCGGCACAAATGTAATGTTCACGGATACTGTTACGGCCAGTTCGGGAACGCCGACGGGAACCGTGACGTTCATGAACGGGACGACCAACCTGGGCAGTGCGACGCTGAATGCCTCGGGCGTAGCGTCGTTCCCGACCACGGCTTTGCCGGTGGGTTCGGATTCGGTGACCGCCGTCTACTCGGGCGACACCAATTTTTCGGGATCGACTTCGAACGCAGTGGTGGTCACGGTGAGCGGGGTGACGCCGTCGTTTGCGATCGGGGCAAATCCCACGAGCGCTACGGTAAAGGCGGGCAGCTCGACGACGACGACGATCACAGTAACGCCAGCGGGCGGGTTCAATTCGCAGGTCAGCTTTGCGTGCAGCTCACAGCCGGTGGGCCCAACGTGTACGTTCAGTCCGGCGACGGCGACGCCGAACGGGGCACCGGCCACGACGACACTCACCATCGGAACGACCCAGGTGGGAGCGCTGACCATGCCGTGGCGGCAGGGATCGCAGTCTGGTGGCGCGGCGACGGTGGCGGTGCTCGCGGCAGGGGCGCTGTGGCTCTTCGGACGGAAGAAGAAGGTGCCCTGGCAGAGCATGATGCCGCTGATCGTGGTGTTGCTGCTCGTCGCGGGCGTGGCCGTGGGATGCGGCGGCAGCAGCGGGAGCAACAGCGGCGGCGGGGGCGGCGGAGGAACTTCGAAGACGTACACGGTGACCGTCACGGGGACGTCGGGAACGCAGAGCCAGGCTGCGACGTTCACGCTGACGGTGAATTAACCGGAGGCTCCAGATCATCTCGGGCCGCCGATGAAGACCCTCAGTGGCAGCCCATTCCTTCCATCTCAAGAGCCGCATGGCCGGATGCTCCCACGAGTGTCCGTCATGCGACGAGGCTCCGCACGGGCGTATTTTGGGAAGAGAAGGTGAGGATGATCCGATGAAGTTATGGATGGTGGCCGCGACCTGGGTTCTGGGCTGCGGGATAGCCGGGGCGCAGGCGCCAAATACGCTCACGCGGCAGGAGCAGCAGCAGGGATGGCATCTGCTCTTCAACGGGCACGACCTGCAGGGGTGGCACTCCTATCTGGAGAAGGGCACGGGCAGCGACTGGTCGGTAGTGGATGGGGCGATCCAGCTGAAGAAGACCAATGAGGATCCACCCTCGGATTATTCCGATCTGGTGACGGACGGCGAGTACTCGAATTTCGATCTGAAGCTGGAGTGGAAGGCGCGGCCGTGCATCGACAGCGGCGTGATGTTCGACGTGCACGAGTCACCGGAGTACCGCAACACCTACGACACAGGCGTGGAGATGCAGATCGCGGACCTCGCGTGTACGGTTCCCGACAGCCGCATCCTGATGGAGCGATCCGGGGATATTTTCGACATGATCTCGGACAAGGTGGAGTGGGTGAAGCCGGCCGGCGAGTGGAATCAGTTTGAGATCATCCAGGACCGCGGACATCTGCAGCTGTTCCAGAACGGGCACCCGGTGATCGAGACGCAGCTCTGGGACAGCCAGTGGAAGACACTGCTTGCCGGAACCAAGTTCGCGCGGATGCCGGGATACAGCAAATATCACGAGGGGCATCTCTCGCTGCAGGGAACGGAACCCAAAGGGGAGCCGGGAGTAAAGATATGGTTCCGGAACATCATGATCCGCGAGCTGCCGGCGGGTGGTAACTGAATTCCTGCCGGCGTGGGACTTAGGCCATGGCAAGGTTCGATTGGCTTAGTTGGCGTGCCTGCTGATCGCGGGATACCTGCGGAGTTACGGATGCAAAACTGATGTCGATGAGGGCATTGGCGATTGGGCGTAAAGCGAGAATTCTCCCGCGATGTGCCATTTGTAGGAAAAGCTGTTATCGCTTTGAGGCGTTGGACCGGCCGGACTTCCTGGTGATCGCTTTCTTCGGCAATCGCGGAACGACCTGAACGCCCGCCCAAAGCGTGGCGATCGTTTGCTCGACCACGAGAGCCTGGTCAGGCCGGTCAGGCACAACTCCCTGGATGACCATGAGCGCGGCGAGGCCAAATATCGTGTACCACCAGGTGTGGGCTACGACGATGTCATCCCTGCCTGGCAATCCTTCCTCTCGGGCAACATCGAAAAAGAGTTGTACGAAACGTTGGAACAAAGGCCTGCCAATGTCGTCAATATATTGACCGGCGCGGATGCCGTTGCGGTTCTCCGGACCGAAGAAGACGTTGCGGAACTGCTGTGGATGGGCAGTGCAGAACTGAATCAGGCCGCGTGAGGTCGCGAAAAGGCGCTCTTTCGGGGAAGGATATTCAGCGGCGATCGCGTCGAAGTTCTGAACCATCAGCCCGATGGTCTCCCGGCTCAGTTCGGCAAGAATATGCGCTTTGTCGGGGAAATGCTGATAGATCACGGCGTGCGTATAGCCGATCTCTTTAGCGATCTCGCGAAGCGTGACGGCTTCGTAGCCGCGATCGGCAAACATTTTGCTGGCCGCCGCAAGGATTTCGACCCGCAACCTCTCCTTGCGCTCTGCACGGCGACTGGGTGATGTGGATGTCACTTCAGAAGTTTAGCTCTGTTTGAGGAAAGTGGCGACCATTTGTTGATTTATAACCACTGGTAGAATAACCACTGATTATTTTGCAACCATTGGTTTATCCATACCTCTAATCGTCAGGCCACTCATTTTGAATGGGCGGCCCAACTACGAGGCAAAAGGAGAAAACTGGCATGTATTTAGTCATGGGCATTACCGGAAAAGTTGGGGGCGCCACCGCACGGCATCTGCTGAAGCAGGGCAAACAGGTGCGTTCCCTTGTGCGCAATCGAGAGAAAGCCGTGAAGTGGGCAGACCAGGGCGTGCAACTGGTCGATGGAGACTGGAACGATGCGGCAGCCATCGCGGCGGCGCTCAAAGGTGTTGACGGCGCATTCGTAATGTTGCCGGCTGTGTGGACACCCTCGCCTGATTTCAGAGAAGCCAGGGGCGTGATTGCAAACTATGTCGAGGCGCTGACCAGGGTAGTACCCCCGCGGGTGGTCGCGCTCTCGTCGATGGGCGCGCATAGAACGAGCGGGGTGGGGATGATCACGGCCCTGTCACTCCTGGAGCAAGGGTTTCGCAGCCTGCCATCTCCGGTCGCATTTGTGCGCGCAGGCGGCTTTTTCGAAAACTTTCTTTACGGCTTGCAGGTCGCCCAGGGCGGAACACTACCTGTCTTCTACACTCCCACAAGCCGGAAATCGACCATGGTCGCGTCAGACGACATCGGTGCTGAGGTGGCAAGGATTCTCACCGGGCGGCCGTGGTCAGGGCATCGCGTCATCGAGCTGGGTTCGATGGTAAGCGCGGATGAAGTGGCCGGACAATTGGGTCAGGTCTTGACACTCGACGTAAAAGCCTTGGCAGTCCCGCGGGCAGGCTGGGCGGAAGCGTTCCAGCAGTTCGGGATCCCGAAGGGCCACACTGGACCTGCCGAAGAAATGTTTGACAGCGTGAACGCGGGATGGATGGACCTGGGAATCGCGGGTACGGAGCACGTCGCGGGTACGACGTCCGCACGCGACGTTTTTGCGGCTGCACAAAACGCCGCCACGGCGTAGTCAGGGCGCGCTGAATCAGTCCCGGTTCCGGGAACTGCGGCGCTGACGTCAGGAAAGATCCAAAGCAAACATGAACGTTCTTGTTTTGGCTGCAACGGGGGAACCGGGCGCTGATCGTCCGGTTCTGCCCTGGAAAAAAGCCATTTAACCGCAGGAGGAGGATCGCTTTGAATCTGAAAGCCGAACACACAATCAATAAAGCCGCGCGGACAGGTCGAGCAACTCGAATAGCCGCGATGGTAACAACCGGTGTTGTCGCCCTCATGTGGATGTACTTCGGAAGACTATATCTGATTCACGATCCCGGCGAATGGGGAATCGCCAATCAACAGCTGGGATACCCGCTCTACATCATCCCCCTGATTGGTGTGACCCACATCCTTGGCAGCGTGGGCCTTCTCATTCCCAAAGCGCCTCGATTCACGGAGTGGGTCTATGCCGGTTTCGCCTTCACTCTTTTACTCGATTTCTATTCACAACTGAACAGCGGCGGCAGTGCCTGGAATAAAGTTGATCCGATTATCGTCACGGGGTTCGTCTTTGCTTCGTACGCATTGAGGCGCAGCATGCGCGCCAACATGTGGTCGATATGAGGAACACTCTCAGCGGGCGGATTTGCCTGTTCCAGGCAGGTTTCGTGTCGGCGAAAGCTCAAATGGCGAGTTAAGGCCGATTCGCTCATCGAGGGCATGGCTGTACTCACCCGAAAAGAATAGGTCGGCGACAGGCACGTTTCTCAGCCGGGACCACGCCACCCCAAAGGGTCCGTGTATCCCGGTGGAACCTCGACCATTCTTCAGCCCACGCTTACTTTTTCGGTTGAGCCGAGGGCGGCGTCATCCCGTTCAGCCTCAGGTAGGCGGCCATCTGGGAGTAGTGGTCAGCCAGATCGACGGGCAGCAACACCAGCGCCGTCGCCCGCACCATTGGGCGGTGGAACACGGTGATCGCTTCCCCCAGTTTCGCGTCCGTCATGCCGTCGAGCACGGGGCCGCAGAAATCGAAGGAAGCCTTCAGCGCTGCCACCAGATCGGCCTTCGAAGCGGTGTCACTCACGTGCAGTGTCGCCGGCGCGGTCGTTCCGGACATCGCGCTGCACAACCCGCCATTCGATTGCGCCACGTGCGACACCAGTTTCCCGAAGGACCATTGGTCGGGCGTGGGGTGGTAGCTGTACTTGCCCTCGGGCATCTCTTCGGCGGCAGCGATCATATTCTTCGCATCGCGCTCGTAGAGCATCTTCGCGCTCCACACCACCGGATTCGCAGTGGCTTCAGCGGGCAGCGCCGGGGCGGCCGCCTGCGCCAACAGGACCGGCGCCGGGGTCAGAGCTATCACAGCGACCACGGACAGAACTCTCATCGGGACTCGCACAGGTATCGCCTCCTCATCCTTGCTTCAGGCGGCCATCATAGGGGTTGCTTTTTGCGTATGTCAATTTGCGCGGGGATGCCGACCAGGGCGCTCCATCCACACCGGACGTATGCTGAATGGACAACAGGAGGCACCTATGAATCTGCCTGACGCGCCGGTTGCACACGAAGGCTTCTTCGCGACGCACTTCTTCACGGTGAAAGACCAGGAAAAATCGAGGGACTTCTATGTCCGCATTCTTGGGGGGAAATTGGTCAAGCCGGCGGATCCCTGCTACATCAAGCTGGCGAATTCGTGGATCATTCTCAATTGCGGCGGTGGCCCGACTCCCGACAAGCCGGAGGTCGTTCTTGAAGCGCCGACGGACCTGAACCGAGTGAACAGCTTTCTCAATTTGCGGGTCGCCGATATCCAGGCCTGCTACAAGGAATGGGGCGACAAAGGAGCTGTTTTCATTACTGAGCCCCTACCCAATCCTGACGGCTGGGAATGGCGCTGTTACATGCGCGATCCCGACGGATACATCATCGAAGTGGGTCAATACACTCCGCTCGCGCTGGACTGGTTCAGGAATCACGCCTAATTGGTCGAGGGGCCGGGCTCCGTGTGTGTGCCGTTGCCGGGTCCGCCGACAAATTGCAGCGCTGGAATTCTTTCGTTGACCGGCGGCAGCGGCGGGAAGGGCGCGTGCGGCTCGGCCTGATACCAATACGCGACGGAGTAGAAGTTGTCGGAGCGGGCGTTGGCATGGCCGTGTTCGATGGTGGCCTTCAGCGATTGCGTGAAGGGGATAGGCGAGTCGAGATGGAAGCGGTAGACGGACCAGCGCTCGCCGGCCAGTTCCTTGCCGACCACGGGCGCGCCGTAGAGCGGATAGGAGAAGGGCGTGCCGCCGAAGTCCCATGCGCCGAGGAAATAGTCCTCTGAGCCGGTGCCGCCGGCCGGAGTCTTAGCGCCGTCAATGAAGAACATGGGATCGCCTTCGCCCCACCAGCCGTCCTGATTCTCAAGGATCGACATGGTGACACCGACAAACTGCCCGTGGCCTTTGGCTTCCATCCAGACGTAGTTGTCTTTGCCGTCGAGGTTGGGCTTGTCGTTGATGAGGGGATCGCCGTTCTCGCGCCAGTTGTTGGTCCAGCCGTGATTGGGCTGGGCCTGGCGATACTGCGCGTGGAAGTAGAGCGTGCCCGCGGGCAGCGGGTGGGTATACGTCCGGTATTCGATGTTGTAGTAGAGGGCGAGAACCGGCTCGGCGCCTTCGTTGGTGACGGTGATGCGCGCGTGATGCTGAAAGGGCATGGGGAAGAAGCAGTTGAGCGCGTTGGAATTGCCGACGGAGAGCATGGCGGAACTCCAGGGAAAATATTCGCCGAAGCCGAGGCCAAAAAAATCGCCGATGGGGGTTTCGACGCTGGGCGATGCTTCTCCGTCCCAGTACATGCGGAGGACGAGGCGCTTGAGGTGATAGGGCTCGCGGCTGGCGATGGTGAACCAGAGGTGCGAGACGACGCCGGGGCCATCCGCGTCGATGAGGGTGATGGATTGGCCGGCGGGGAGGGTGCGGGAATCGGCGTTGGCGCCGGTGGGATCCGCGCTGGAGGCGAGGTGCCAGGTGTAGTCCTGGGCCTGGGTGGGGTCGGGCCACTGGGTGGGGCTTTGGGCGGGCGCCTGCAGGGATGCGGCGGCGATGAACAAGGCCACGGGTGCTATCCAACGCATGTGGTTCTCCTGGTGGTTCTGCGGATTTTTCTATCGGCGTGCGGACAACGCCTGCCAGTGTAGCGCGCCGCAGGGAATGGCGAGGGCCCCGTCAAAGCTCTCAACACGGCAGGAATTCTCCTGCCTTAGTCTGTCTTTTCGGGGAATAGTCCGGGCATCCAGCGCGAGGCCAACGCGGCCGGGAACACGAGGCGCAACGGCGCGCGCGCTCTGTCCGCTGCCAGGACGCCTCGGTCTATCAACGCCGATACGATGCGTCTTGCATGACGATCTCCGGCTCCCACCACACTCGAGACGTCACCGCGCGGCAGCTCTCCCCGATATAGCACCGCTTCCAGAACGTTGCCCGATTTCAGCGGCAGGTGATCGAGCCTGATTTCTTCTTCCACCCACTGAAGAATGCGCGTCCTCAAACGATCCGGCTGCATCAGGCTTTCCATGAACGTCACCTGGTCAGTGCAGATTTTCAGGAAGAATTCCGTGAACTCAGAAAGCGCCTCTTCGCTGAGTTGGCCCCGCCCGTCAAGGTCGTTCCGGCGCTCCATGTCGCAAGCGGCGAGGTGTCCCTTGTAAGCATCAACATTGCGCGCGAGTCCTCGCGCGACCGACCATACCGCGCCTGTATCAAGCGTCTCCAGCAACATGGCGTGAGACATGAGCCGCGCAACCCTGCCGTTCCCGTCGATGAACGGGTGTATCCACGCCAGCCGGTGATGCGCCGCTGCCGCCCCGACAATCAATTCGGTCTTACCAGCGCGGCCATAAACTTCCTCAAATCGTTTCAGAAAGCGCGGCACCGCGCCTGGACTGATGGCCACATGTCGGCCTACCGCCACATCATGTGTTCGCAGCTCGCCCGGGATTACCGGCTCTTTCTCCTTCGTCTCCGGGTCTTCGACCCACAGCAAATCCTCTGGCAGTTCCCTGCAAAAGCGCACATGGATTTCCCGAATGCCGTCGCTCGTAGCCGCCCTCTTTGCAAGCCCGCCACTGTCAATCCATCTCTGGACGCTGACGTGGGCTTTTGCTTCCAGTTGCAGATCGCGCTTACGGGCATCCTTGCTATAGTCGTCTTTCAGCGCACGCTCGATGTCCACCGGGTGGGTATCATGCCCTTCGATCAGGTTGCTGTAGTAGCAGTTCATCGACCGGACAAGGTCCGCCAGGGAAGCGAGAAGCGTTTCAGGCAGGCTCCGCCGAAAGCCCGCGGACTTCTGAGCGAGATCAAGAGCAAGATCAGTCAGTCCGCCGCGAAAGCGGGAATCCTGGCTGATGAGCATGGGTTCCATGAGCGAGACACTTTCACCTCGATCTAAGACCGCTTTTGTGTCCGCTTTAATGTCCGCCTCCATTGTTACAATAGAGCATGATATATCATTGATATATCGGAAAATCAACCTCGTTTATGTCCGCTTTAATGTCCGGTTTAATGTCCGGTTCTGTATCGGATGCTCAGAATGACAGAGTTTTCGTTTTTGGGGGGCTGCGAGGATGTGCGGGCGATATTTTCGGAAGTCGGACAAGCAGAAGATCGCGGAGGCGTTCAAGGTGGGCGTGCCTCCGTCGTTTGAGATTTTGCCCGACTACAACGTGGCGCCGACGACCTTTCAGCCGGTGGTGGTGCAGGATCGCGAGACGGGCGAGCGCGAGATTCGGGCGATGTACTGGGGGCTGGTTCCTTACTGGGCGGAAGAGCCCAAGAAGCTGGGGGTGAGCACGATCAACGCCAAGGCGGAGAGCCTGCTGGAGAAGAAGATGTGGCGGGAGCCGTTCGAGCGGCGCCGCTGTCTGGTGCCGGCGGATGGATTCTACGAGTGGCAGAAGTTCAGCGAGAAGACGAAGCAGCCGTGGGCGATCACCTGGAAAGAGGACCGCCCTCTGGCGTTTGCCGGCTTGTGGGACCGGTGGCGGTCGAAGGATCAGAAGACCGTGCTGGAGAGTTTTGCGATTATCACCACCGAGGCGAATGAACTGACGGCGCCGATGCACGATCGGATGCCTGTGATTTTGCAGCCGCGGGATTATGAGCGCTGGCTGCGGCGCGGGGAGGCCGAGCGTCCGCCGGTGGATCTGCTGCGGCCGTTCGATGCGGACAAAATGCGGACGTGGCGTGTGGATGCGGCGGTGGGGAATGTGAAGAACAATGCGGTTCAACTGCTGGAGCCGGTTGCGGCGCAGACGCTGTTTGGGTGAGCGGCGGGGGACGGCGGATAGCGGTTAGTTGACCTGCGGGTCATTCTGGGCGAGGCAGCCCCAGCCGTCGTTTTGCCCGTCGAAATTGTTAGCGATTGCCTGAAGAACATCTTCGAAATCGGTGATCGTCTCGTATGTCGGTGCCATTTTCTTTACTACCAGGACATCCCAGGGGCAATCTTCGCGCACGCCGGATTTTCTGACGGACACCTTGTATCCGGCTTGCGCGAAGTACCTGGCGAACGCTGCGGCAGAGGACTCGGTTGGGAAGACGACGTTGAAATCAACGTCGCGGGGGATGTCGAGACGATCACCGCTGCTGAACATGCGACGCAGCGCGTCGCCAGTGTCATCATCCGGAAAATCAGATGGCATATGTTCTTTCTCTATTGTGTGCTGTGTGGCTCCAGTCCGGCGGTGATCATGGGCAGGCCGGTGGCGGGCCAGTGGCTCACCTGCGCATCGACGTTCAGAGCAAGCGCGGAGTCGGCGTTCGTCACTGGCGTCACGTCGATGTTCCAGCCATCGACGACAACGAGCGGCGTGTCGCCTTTGAGGTCGGCGAGAGCAGCGTCGATGTGGACCGTGCGGCTTTCGCCGGGTGCAAGGGAAATGTAGTTGCCGGAATAGAACACGGGAAGCACGCGCTCGCCACTGCTCTTGCGGCGCAGCTGCAGGTGCGTCATCAGCGCGATGGTGTGGCTGGGATTCTTCAGCGTGACATCGAGGCCGAGCCGGTCGCCGTCGTCATGACGGGTGATGGTGCCGTCGAGTTTAACCGTCGGCAACCAGCTGAGGGGCGTCAGGTCGTCACCCTGTTCGGGATTCGGTTCCCAGTAGAGATTGCGCGAAACGATGTTGCCCTGCGCGTCGCGGAGTTCGAGCTGCGCGATATAGATGCGGCGCGATATGCTCGGGCATCGGAATGGCGCCGAGGTCGATGGCCGTGTCGGCCGGACCGCTGACGGGAATGTCCTTTTGCAGGACCGGGTTCAGCTTGCCCCATAGCCGGTGTAGATGGTCACGTGCGCGGTGTCACCGGAGAGATGCCGTGGGCAGGTTGTTGATGACGCGGAGATGGAAATCGTCCTCGTCCATCTGAATGTGCACCATCTCGGACGCGGACTGGACCGCGAACAGCGAGGCGTTGGGCTCGAGATCGTAGTGGTAGAGCTGCCAGACGAAGCTGGGCTGGGCGGGATTGCTCATCCACGTGATGACCCCGGTGGCGGGCGCGAACAGCAGCTTGTTGCGCGCCTCATACATCGCGCGGTAGGCCTCGTAGTTCATCATCTGCGCCTTGCGCGACGAAGTCGGCGAGGTTGGCGATGCGGCCATAGCGGCCGGCCAGGACGTAGGGGTAGGTGTCGCCGTGCTGCGCGCCTTTGGCGAAGTCGTGCGTCGGCCCAGTCGTCGTTGATGGTGTTCCAGTCCTTCTCGGGCATCATGCCGTGGATGGATTCGAGGGTGGGGACGGACATGCTGCCGGTCTCGGTCTTGAAAGGCGCGTCGAAGGCGTAGAAAGCGCGCGGCTCACGCCAGTAGTAGGGACCGCCGGAGTGGACGCCGCGTCCGGAGGTTGAACTGGGCTGATAGAGGCGGGCCGGGTCGAGCTCGGGGATGAGCTTGCGCAGGGCTGCGTCGATTTCGGGCGGCGGAAAGCCTTCGTTGCGCGCGCACCAGAGCGCGATGGAGGGGTGATTGCGGTAGCGGAGAATCTTGTCTCGGACATTGGCCATGTAGATGGCGAAGTCGTCGGGGTTGGGGCCGTCGCTGGGATTGGGCTGGAAGAATTCGTCCCAGATGAGGATGCCGTATTTGTCACACAGCTCGTAGAAGTCCTCGCCGGTGGACTGGCCGACCCAGTTGCGGATCAGGTTCATGTTGGCGAGGGCGTGCATGTGGATCTCGGCGTCGAGGCGGGCGCGGGGGATGCGCTTCATCGCTTCGTCAAGGCCCCAGTCGCCGCCGCGGATAAAGACTTTCACGCCGTTGACGGAGATGGTGAGGGCGTCCACGCCCGGCGCTTCGTAGGTGATTTTGCGAATGCCGAAGGTGGTGTCGTGCGCGTCGGAGTCGCGACCGTGTTCGATGAAGCGGAGGTGCAGGGTATAGAGATTCTGCGGGCCGTAACCGTTCGGCCACCAGAGCTTCGGATTGGCCATGTGCAGGGCGGCGGTGGTTTTGGGATCGAAGGTGACGGTTTGGGTTTCGTTCGGCTTCAGAGTGACTTTCTGCGAGAAGGTGATGTCGCCAAACGTGCCTTCGAGGGTGCCTTTCTGCGCTTTGTCTGAGGTGTTCTCCAGCGTGGCGTTGACGGTGATGTCGGCGGTGTCGGTTTTGGGCAGCGGCAGGTCGGTGATGACCTGGGGATCGTCGATGAGGACAGGCCCGGAGGCGGAGAGCCAGACTTTCTGCCACAGGCCGGTATCGCGATCGCGGACAGCGTTGAGCCAGTCCCAGCCGATGGTGCACAGGAACGTGGGGCCATCGATGGCGGTGATGCCGCCATTTTTGCCGACGCCGTTGGCGATGGTGTGTTCATGGGGGACACCCGGGTGGGGCTGGGGGGAGACTTTGACGGCGAGGACGGCAGTCGAGCCGGGCTTGACGAGCTTCGTGATGTCGAAGCGGCCGCGGATGAAGGCGCCCTGGATGGTGCCGGCCTGCGTGCCGTTGATCCAGACCTCGGAGGTGAAGTTGGCGCCATCGAAGTGAATCCACACCTGGTGGTGCGCGTAGTCCTTCGGGACCGTGAAGGTGGTGCGGTACCAGTACGAAGTCTTGTTGAGGCTCTCGGGGATGATGGTCTCGCGGTTGTTCTCGCCGTACGTTGGTTCAGGGTAGATGCCGTCGTTGACCATGCTGGTGAGGACGGTGCCGGGCACGGTGGCGGCAAGCCAGCCCGCCGGCTGATAGCTCGCGGAGGAGACAGTAGAGCCGGGATCGGAGACTTTTGCGGAATCCTGCAGTTGCCAGCCGGAATTCAGCTCGATGGATGCGGGGACGGCGCGCTCCTGTGCCATGGCGGAGGCCGCGAGTAAAACGATGCACCCGGCTGTGAGCCGAACGACGAGTCTTCTGGAAATAACCACGGGATCCCTCGTTTCTTTGGGCCGGCGAGAAGAGGCGGAAAACGGCCCCGTCCAGTATTCACGAAGAGGCTGCCGGGGGCCAGTGAGCCGGTAGCCGGTCCCGACGAAAAGTCGCCAGACGAAAATGAGGCAATTCAAGCCTTCTCTTCGATCCTGCGCGGCGCGAAGAATTCGGTTGTCCTAAATGACGCCGCAACGACTATCCTTAGCCTTCATATGGGGATTCACTGCGGATGAGGGTTGCCCTTTTCACGGAGACCTTTCTTCCGAAGGTCGATGGGATCGTCACCATGGTGACGAAGACGGTGGAGACGCTGCAGGCGGGCGGAGACGAGGTCATGGTCTTCGCGCCGAGCGGCGGACCCGCGGAGCTGTGCGGCGCGCGAGGTGGTGAGCCTGCCCTCGCTTCCCTTCCCCTTCTATCCGGAGCTGAAGGTGGCGGCGCCGCGAGCGTCGATACGGAAGCATCTGGAGGCGCTTCCGGCCGGACGTCTTTCATCTGTTCGAGCCATCGCTGCTGGGTGTCGGCGGGATCTATTACGGAAAGGTGCTGCGCGATTCCAATCGTGATCTCGTATCACACGAATCTGCCGGCCTATCTGCACTATTACGGCCTTGGGTTCTTTGAGGGGCCGACGTGGAAGCTGATGCGGGCGCGGCATCAGCGCGCGGATCTGAATCTGTGCACCTCGACGCAGATGATGGACGAGCTGCGCAGCCATGACATCGACCGGCTGGCGCTGTGGGAGCGGGCGGTGGACGCGCAGACAGTTTCATCCTTCGAAATGTTCGGCGGAGATGCGAAGCGTGCTGAGCGGGGGCGAACCGCATAAGACGCTGCTGCTGTATGTGGGGCGGCTTTCCGCGGAGAAGGATATCGGCTCGCTGCGCAAGGTGCTCGAGGCGATGCCGGAGGCGAGGCTGGCCATTGTAGGGGATGGGCCCGGTACGGAAGGATCTGGAGAAGCACTTCGACGGCACGCCGACCTATTTCGCAGGGTACATGCGGGGGGAGCCGCTGGCGCAGGCCTATGCCTCAGCCGATGTGTTCGTGATGCCGTCGAAGACGGAGACGCTGGGACTGGTGGTGATGGAGGCGATGGCGGCCGGTTGTCCTGTGGTCGCTTGCCGGGCGGGCGGTGTGCCCGATGCGGTCGAGGACGGCGTCACGGGATTTTTCTACGAGCCGGATCGGACGAGGATGGGCTGGTGAAGAAAGTGGAGTGGGTACTGGCGCATGCGGCAGAGCGGGCCGCGGTCCGGGTACGCGCACGGGCGGATGTGGAGCGGCACAGCTGGGGGGATCGACCGATCAGCTGCGCCGGTATTATGCGCAGGCGATCGAGCATCCACGGCCGCGAAAGGAACTGCAAGTGGCGAGGCACGCTGGGCCGGGTCGACGCGGAGGATGGTTCTGGCGTCGCTGCGGCGGCTATTTCCCTGAGGGCAGGGGTGCTGGGGCGGGCTGCAGTTCGGCCTGCTGGGGGCGCGGCGCCGGGGCGTCCATGGTGTAGGCGCCGTAGTCGATAGTGAGGGTGGCGCGGCCGCCGAAGCGAACGTCGGTATCGCTCTCGTTGCGTTCGGGGAGCCAGAACTCTCCGGTTTTCGCGTTGATGTGGTGGATCTTCGTATCGCGAATCCAGAAGGAGGGATTGCGGGCGGGGTAGCTTCGATTTTGACGATCGCAAAATCGTCCGCATCGACCCAGATGGTACCCCGATAGAGGAGGCGGGAATTGGTCCGGGGATCGACACGGAGCATGATAGCAGGGGCGACCGTCGAGGAGCTGCTGGCCCTCGAGGGTGAAGCGGTAGTTGGCGGTAGTGGGCGCGGTCTGGCGGGGATCGGCAGCGGATTCCTGTTCGGCTTCAAAGAGCTTCTTCAGGACATGATCGGCGAGCATCTTCGATCCGGTTTGGGAGACGATGCGGAACTGCTTGGTGCCGGGGGCAGAGTAGGTAACCGCGACCACCATCGTGGCACTCAGGTTCGCCGGGAATCCGTGGTAGGAGACGGAATAGGTCCGCTGCTCGGTATAGCCTTTGAGATCTCCGGCGCGTTTCTTTTCGGCACCGGCAAGGCGCTGGACGATGCCGTCGACGCTGAGGGTGGAGCGACCGCGGAGGCTGCCGCACCCGATGCTGCCGGCGGGTCTGACAAATTTGTAATGGCGGCGTTAACGTTCTGGGCGGGAAGCGAGGCTGGCAAGGCGAACACTGCGGCGCCTAAAATAATCCATGCCTGCCTGGGAGTGCGAAATTGTTGACGCAAGATGTCCTATGATGCCTTTTGGAAGTGTGGGCGTCAATGCAACTATTGAACAAATCTTCAATTCCCAAAAGCGCGAGCGTCCTGTAGCGTAGAACGAACAGTCCATCCAGACAGGTAAGTTTTGTATCTCCCCTGTGACGTGCTTTTTTATTTCCGGGTCAACGCGTGGCAGTCCCGGGAACCCTGAACGGACGACAATCTGCGTTTACATCCCCGGACCGAAGAAGGGATGGCGGAGGCGGAGTGCACAACGAGTTGTTGGTGCTGTCTCGAAATCCGGGCAGCGTGAGCGCCTGGCGCAGCGGCGTATCTCTTCACAGTCATACTCGACATTCGCAGGAAAGTCTCGGCTTCCTCGGGGCGTTTTTGCGCAAGCACGATTGGTCCCGGCGCTGGTTCGAGAGCAAACAGGAGCAGTGCCGGCGCGTGACAGGGATTGGGCTGAACTTCGATCACGCCCACTGGACGCCACCTCTGTGCGAGCGGACGGCACAGGAGCTGGAACAACGGCAGATCGAGCAACTGGGTCTGCGGCCAATGGTTTCGCTGACGGATCACAACTGCATCGAGGCCTGCATGTTATTGCGGGAGGATGCGCGATTCGGGAATGTTCCGATTTCGACGGAGTGGACGGTGCCCTTCGGCGCGGCGGTATTCCACTTCGGGATTCACAATCTGCCGGCGGCATCGGCGCAGTCGATGATGGCGGCGATGCACGAGGCGACCTTCCAGGCTAAAGAGGATCGAATCCTCGAGTTGTTCGCAGAGTTCTCCGGCATGCCCGGGGTCCTGGTGGTGTTCAACCATCCGCTGTGGAACTTCTACAACATTCCGGCGGACCGGTTCATGTATGAACTAACGCGATTCCTCGAAGCCGGGAACCGCTACGTGCATGCCTTTGAGCTGAACGGAATGCGCAGCCGCGCGGAGAACCGGGCGGCGCTGCAACTCACGGTGGATTGGAATCAGGTTCTGATCTCGGGCGGGGATCGGCACGGCTGCGAACCCAATGCCTCGATCAATCTGACGAACGCCGCCGATTTTCCGGAGTTCGTGGAAGAGATTCGCGACGGCCGCCAGAGCACGGTGATGGTGATGCCACAGTACGCAGTCCCATTCGGGTGGCGCCTTTACAAGAACTTCACGCATGTGATCGCCGAGTACCCCGAGCATCCGGAGGGACGCAGGCGCTGGGATGAGCGGACCTTCCATCCGGACAGGGACGGCAAAATCAGGCCGATGAGCCAGCTATGGAAGAACGGGCTCGCGCCGAGCTTTCTCACGGATTTGTTTGCGGCGGCAACAACGGTCGCGCGGATGCCTTCCGACGGATTCCTGCAAAGGCTGAAGAGGAAGGGGAACGAATCCCTCCATCTCCCGATGAGGCAATCGTGGGCAGCCGCGAGCCCCGGAACGGATGGAAACACCGAACGGGCGCTGGAAGATTACCTCTACAGGAACGGCGAGCCGGCAGCCGACTAAGAAGCAGCTACCAGCCAGTAAAAGCTAACCGGCGACTGGAACCAGCTGCAGTTCTTTTTGCAGTAGCGCGAAGTGGTCCCGGTCGCTTTCGTAGGCGCCGGTATGAGGCAGCTGCTGGACGAGGGCGTTGCCTTTTTCCCAGGCTTCGCGCGCTTCCTCGAGGCGCTGTTCACTCCAAAGAAAAGCACTGCGGGCAATCCAGTAGTCCGCATTATGGCGGGTGGGATGTTTGGCCTGCATGCGCTCCCACCACAGGCGGGTTCCCTCCGCATCGTGTTCCAGGCAGGCCTTCGCGAAGATGAAGGGCGTGTGCAGCTCGGCAGGGATGTCCGACGCTGATTCCTGGTAGATGATCTCCGCATCGGCAAGGGCATGACTGGCATCGGCGATGCGGCCCCAGTCGAGGTAATACGACGCCGCCAGGAGACGCAGGTGGAGCGCCGGCTGTCCGATCAGGATCGAGGAGCCGGCGCGAACAATGGCCTGGATGTCGTAATCCCGTGGGCGGAGGGGCGTGACGGTGGTGGCGGCCGCGATGGAGAAGGCGCGGTGCAGGTCAGCCCAGGGTCCGCGCGACAGGATCTGAACGATCCGCGCACCATCGGAATAGAAAGAGCTGGTGCGGAACGGAATCAGGTTGAGCACACCGGTCAGCAGGGAGAGCGTGGTAAAGAAGGCGAGGGGCAGCCACTCGGCCTGCCAGGGTTGACCGGGCGCGGCAAGGGTGACGCATAATCCCACCACGCCGGCAGCAAGGCTGATGCATGGGCCGGCGGCCACCATGGAGATGTCGCGCCACCGGGGACGATCGGGGTCGGTCGGGGCGACCGCGGTGGCTCCGCCGATGGCGAGGAAGCCTGACAAAACGAAACGAAATTCCCATCGTCCTTCGCGAATCCGCCAGTGCAGCGGGCCTACGATGAAGGCGCGCAGCTTCATGCCGAGAGCCCTGGCGGCAGCGGCGTGGCCAGATTCGTGCACGGCAACCATAAGGATTTCAAGGAGCAGCAGCAGGATGAGGTCGTGGGTGAAGGAGCTGCGGAACCAGACCAGACCATTGGATTCGGCCCAGCGCCACCACCAGGTCATGGCGGAGATGAAACCGCCGGTGCCGGCCACCCAGATGATGCGGTTGACGATGGCGTGGGTGCCGTCGCCGGGGAGGGGCTGCATGAGTTTTTCGGCGCGGACCAGGTCCCGTCGGCGGAAGGCGATCAGGCCCGCGATTCCGACTCCGAGGAGCAACGCGTCGGGATTAAGAAACGCGGTGACGGGCTGGGTCAGGAAGCGGCGGTCCATGTAAAGGAAGAGGCAGCCAAGGACCGCGTTGGCGGCGCTGGCGAGCAGGCCCCAGCCGCGCGCGGAGGGTTTGCCCATCCAGAAGGCCCAGCAGGCGAGGGCGTAGACGACACCGAGCAGCGGAAGGGTGGCGCGGAGGGAGGCACTGAGGAGGGTAGGGGGCAGGTGGGCGTCAGGCCAGGACGCGATGTCGAGCAGAGAGTAGAGTGCGGAGCGGAGAAAGAGGATGGCCCCCAGAGCGAACATCCAGCACAGAAAATTTCGTACGGCGCGCATAAATTTCGCCTGGAGCGGGAGCTAACCGAAGCGTAATCGGTGACGAATGGGGGCAACAATGCTACTTCGGGGGGAGGCGGGTTGAGAGGGCAGGCACCGGGCAGGATGTTGTTGAAGCCATTGGCATGGGAGTCACGCTAGAATGACGGTCTCTACAGGGCGGGGGAACCGGTGTTCGAGGGCAGCAACATCGATCAGCAGCAGCTGGAGGAGATCAAGGCGCGGTATGGGATCGCGGGCAAAGCGACCGGGCCGAGCCGCTTTCCGATCGTGCTGATCAAGCCCTCGCATTACGACGATGACGGGTACGTCATCCAGTGGTACCGGTCGGCGATGCCTTCAAACGCACTCGCGACGGTGCACGGGGTGGTGCAGGACTGCAGACGGCGCAAAGTGCTGGGGGACCATGTACAGGTTGAGATCCGGGCGATGGATGAGGACAACACCCGGATCCGAACCCACCATCTCGCACGGGAACTCAAGAACGGTCAGGGCCTGGTCATCCTGGTGGGCGTGCAGACCAGCCAGTTTCCGCGCGCGATGGACCTCGCTCTGCCGCTGCGGGTAGCGGGCGTGCAGGTCTGCATGGGCGGATTCCATGTGTCCGGCAGCATTGCAATGCTGGGCGGCGTCACCCCGGAGCTGCAGGAGGCAATGAACCTGGGCGTATCGCTGTTTGCGGGCGAAGTGGAGAATGGGCGCCTGGATCCGGTGCTGCGCGATGCCTGGCGCGGCGAGCTGAAGCCGCTCTACAACTACGTGAACGATCCGCCGTCGCTGGAAGGGGCAGCGGCGCCGATGCTGCCCGCGAAGGCGATCCGAAGAACCCTGGGGAAGTACACGAGCTTCGATGCGGGGCGGGGATGCCCGTTCCATTGCTCCTTCTGCACGATCATCAACGTGCAGGGACAGAAGGCGCGGCGGCGGACAGTGGACGAGATCGAACGGATCGTCCGGGAGAACCTGAAGCAGGGGGTGGGACGGTTCTTCATTACGGACGATAACTTCTCGCGGAATCCGGACTGGGAAAAGATCTTCGATCGGCTGATCGACATGCGGGAGCGCGAAGGGCTGAATCTCCGCTTCATGGTGCAGGTCGACACCATGTGCCACCGCCTGTCCGGATTCATTGAGAAGGCGGCACGCGCCGGGGTGAAGCGTGTTTTCATCGGGATCGAAAGCATCGATCCTGCAAGCCTGATGGGCGTTCAGAAGAAGCAGAACAAGATTGCGGAATACCGGAAGATGCTGCTCGCGTGGAAGCGGGCGGGGGTGATTGTCTTTGCGGGGTACATCGTCGGGTTTCCGGGAGAGACGCCGGAGAGCGTGCTGCGCGATATCCGGATTATCCGGAAAGAGCTGGCGATCGACCTGCTGGAGCCGCATTGTCTGACCGCCCTGCCGGGATCGGAATATCACCAGACTCTGCATAGGGCGGGTGCGTTTCTCGAGCCGGATCTGAATCAATACGACCTCGAGCATGTGACGACGCAGCACTCCAACATGACGGCGGACGAGTGGAGGAAGCTCTACCGCGATGCGTGGAAGGAGTTCTACACGCTGGAGCACATGGAGACGGTGTTACGGCGGGCGGCGGCGACCGGGATCTCGCTGGAAAACATGATGACCTTGCTGCTCTCGTTCCATTTCTGTGCCGTCTACGAAGGGATCGATCCGATGCAGGGCGGCTATCTACGCCGGAAGTATCGGATGGACCGGCGCCCTTCGATGGCAAAGGAGGGACGGCTGCGCTTCTGGACGCGGTACGGATCGGACCTGGCCTGCAAGCACTGGAAGATGCTGCGTCTGTATCTGCGCTTCCGGCGGTTTGCGGCCCAGCTGGCGATCGACCGAGGCGCGAAGAACTACCGCGATGTGGCGCTGACACCGGATGCGGAGATCGACACGAACGCGCTGGAGATCATGCTGGCGCATATCGCGCCGGCGCGATAAAGTCTCGGGCAGGCGATTCGCCTCGGAGCGGTGGCGTCGTCGCGGAAAATTTCAGGATTCAGTTTTGGGGCCCGGGTGTTATGTCACGGTCGGAAAGGAGTCCGGGATGACACACGCAGGGAAGACCATTCACTTTCAGAGTCTGATTGCAGGGTTGGTGTTGGGAGCGATTTTCGGAGTCGCCGGCCCAACAGGGTTCGGTCAGGTGGCGGGGCCGGTCGCCTGGGTCCAGTTCCAGGATCCGATGGAAAAGGCGTTCAGTATGGACGTGCCGAAGGGCTGGACGGCGAAGGGCGGCATGTTCCGGCTGGGATATTCGGATGAGCGGCCGATGGTGGATTTGCGGTCGCCCGATGGGGCGATCGAGATCCGTCTGGGCGATGTGGCGATTCCCTCCTATGCGGTTCCGAATGCATATCACCCTCGGGAGGGCGAAGTATACGACCTGGGAGCCCAGGCGCAGATGATCGTAGCGCGCTACCGGACCGGTCCTGAGTTTGCAGTGTTGTATTCGCACGCGCGGTTCGGCAGCGGTTGCCGCAATCCGCAGGCGGACGCAGAGGATGCGGGATTCAGCATGCCGGAATCCGCGGCGATGGGTCAGGGCGCGATGCAGTCTTCGGCGGGGCAGATTGCCTATCGCTGCCAGACCCAGGCAGGGACGCGCGTGGTCTACGCCTACACGAAGACGGCGCTGTATCAGGGGCTTTGGCAGGTGCCGTCGATCGTCAGCTTTGTTGCGCCGCCCGAGAAGGAGGCGTCCGTCCGGGCAATCGCGGTGCACTGCGCGCAGTCGCTCAAAGTGAGCTCGGCATGGGCGCAGTACCAGAAGCAGATGGACGCGGAGGGACTGCAGTATCAGCAGCTGCGACAGCAGGGACGTATGCAGCAGCTGCAGGCGCAGGTGCAGCAATTCCAGGCGCAGATGCAGGCGATGCAGAATCAGGTGAACGCCTTCGAGCAACGCCAGGCAGCGCAGGCGGCACAGGTGCAGACCTTCACCAACGCGCTAAACGGGATTACGCCGACGAGCGATCCGCTGACGGGGGAGCAGCGCGACGTCTGGACGGGCCCGAAAGCCAACTACTGGGTGAATGGCCAGGGGCAGGTGGTGAACTCGACCAACGCACCGGCGGCGGGATGGAGACAGCTACAGACACCGCAGTAGTGCGAGCAGACCAGGAGCCAGCCAGGGCCGTTCATCTCGCACAGTCCGCCTAAGACAGTCAGGATAAGAAGGCACTGTGGCCGCATGCGAGGAGCCGACTTTGTCGTTTCGTTTCTATCCGGTTTAGGTGAGCGCATGACGATTTGGCGCTCACCGAGAACCACCACGAGTCTGGTTTCTGAACCGAGGCCCGTTTGCATGACCGTTCCAGAGTACTCGCGCCGGCGGACTCCCTTCTCCTGATCTCCGATGGTGTGGTCGAGGCACGCAGCAAATCCGGCGAGCTTTTCGGTTTTGATCGCACAGCCTCTCTCTCCACTCGCCCCCCCGAAGAGATTGCAGCACGGGCCCAGGATTTCGGCCAGGAAGACGACATCACTGTATTGGCCCTGGCGTTTACTCCAGTCGAAATGGCTGTTGCGTAGGCGGCGACTGCCGTTCCACTGACCAGGGCATCGAACGTCGGTTTGCGCTCAATGATCCAGGCAAGCTCGAACGTCACCGGTTGACTTCACGCCGAAGCACTCATTGAACACCTGGTTTTCTGTTGGGAGCGGATTCAATCCACCACCGAACACTTCGGATTGTTCAAAGTCCCCATGACCCGAATCGGGAAGACCAGCCTTCCGTGCTTCGAGTCGGCCCCCTTGAACATCCTCGCAAACGTGCTGACGAAAAAACCCTGCCTGGTCTCGATCGTGGCGTTGCCTTTGTAGTCGAGCCGGCTGTTCAGTTCGTCAACGCTTCCCGAGCCAACCACGTCAATCCCGTAGAAATCGACGTTGATCTGCCGGCTGAAAATCCGCTGCCGATTCAGGTCCAGGTCTCCACTGAAGGAAGAAAACGCCGACGATGGCAGAGAGTTCGTGCCCGGATTGCGGAAGCGCACCATCTTCGCCATATCCTTGTTCCCATTCAGGCTGGTGAATTCGCCTTTTCGGATGGTGAAGTGGCCCGTCCCATGAATCCCCTGCAGGGGATTGGCAGAGTGCTCGATGATTCCGCCGAGCTTCATGTCCGCCTCCATCATCCCGGTAATTTTCGGCTGGCCGGCTTCAAATTCCTCCAGCAGGTAGTTGATGCCGACCCCGCTCACCCGCAGATCGGTGTCGAAGCGCGTCTTGTTACTGGCGAAGTCGAAGGTGAAATCTCCGGCGGCGTTCCCGCGATATGTTTTGGCCGTGAAGTTCTTAAACGTGAACTGCGCCGGTTCGATTTGGAGCTGCGAATGAATCTCCCGAAGATGGATGCGTCCAAACATGACCCTCTCCGCCGTCAGGCCACCGGCAACGCTGGTCTGGTGAGAGTTATTTTTCAAGGCGGTTACATTGAGCTGCCGCACTCCTCCGGAGAAATTTTCGACAGTGAAGACGACCGGCCCCGGCGCGTCCGAGGGATCGATCAGCCCGGAGCCGTATAGCGTTCCACTCCTGATCTGAAGACTGGAAATGGTTCCCATCGAGAACCGCGCCGGCTGCGTCTTCGCACTGGAGGGATTCTGAAAATTCCAAAGGCCGTCGGGATCGGAGATCAAATGGATGACAGGCTTTTCCACCACCAGCGAGCGAACGGCAACCTTACCATGGAGCAGTGGCATCCAGGGAATCGCCGCATCCACCTCCGGTGCCTGTAGAAAGTATCCTGGCGGAAAGGGCTTCGGGTTCTTTACGGCAACGCCATAGAGACGCACCGTCAGTGGCAGCAGCCGAACCGTCGCATGCTGGATTTCAATCTGCAATCCGGTTTTTTTGTTCAGGTAGGCGGTGGTTTCAGGAAGATACCGGTCCGGATTGCGTACGGCATACGATGCCGCCGCCCACAGCCCAAGGACCGCGCAAGCCACGACCGCGAGACCGATCTTCCCGCCCTTCGTCATCCTATCCACACGCAGGCCAATTAGCCGTTGCTCTACTAATCCGATTGGGATCAGCGCCCCGCCGCAACAGCTTTTCCGATTCAAGCCGTGCTTCACGGGTCACTTCGATCGCTGACGCAACACGCACCACCGATCACCTCACAACATGAGATGGGCACCCAATCATAAGGTTGGCTAGAGTCCAGCGGACTGCCTTAACCCGAAATTCTAGCTGTTGACTTCAGGCCAAAGCACGTTTCCAGAATTGCGGTCGCTCGAAACACGAGTTGGCCATTACGGGCACATCGGCAAAGACCCAGAATGGGCTTACTTCGAGCCCGGAGGCACAACGCCGTTCATGCGCAGATACTCGACCATCTGTCCATAGTGGTCGTATCCATGAGCAGAAATGAAAGAGGCGACGACCGACCGCGTGTGCAGACCGTCGACACCGTCAATCGCAGTGTAGGCATTCTCGGGGGTAATCGTCGCGAGCGCCTTGTGTGCATAGGCGAAAGAATCCGCAGCGGCCTTCAGGAGTTCGTTTTTCGTCGTCAGACTCCCGATGCTTTTCGGGTCAACCGGCATCTTCTCCCCGAGAATCTTCGAAGCAAAATAGTAGTTCGCCGTCGTGACATGCGATATTTCCTGCGCGAACGTGCGAACCCCGTCAAACTTCGCGCCCTGCGAGGGGGCGAAGGTTGCCGTGGTGGGCGCAAAGCCGTATTTATCCGCAGGCATTGCCTCCGCGACTCCCATAAACTCCCGCTCGAAGAGGTTGAGCAACTCCTCCTGCGCCTGCACGGGTGACATTTGGCTGCCGGCGGCCACCTTGGCTCTGGTTGAGCCCGTTTGCGCAGAGCCCGCCAGCGCACAGCCTCCCAGAATCAAAGCGGTGCAAACATACCGGAGACGCATAAATCACCTCATTGGCAAAATTTCTCAACAGTCTAGCAGACGCCTGCGTTCGCGATGTTAGCAGTCATTTGGGGACTTCAGGGCCAAACCACTCATTGACAGATTCTGGGGGTCGGTCATTGCGGAAGGTTTCGACCTATCGCGACGCGAAGGCGGGAATCAGCGATCTGCGGGAGCGATGCTGCGGCCGAAGTCGCGTAGGGCACGCAGGGTCCTTCGGGCGGCTCCGGAGTCGATGGCTTCGGAGGCCCGGGCGACGCCTTCGCGGAGATCGGCGGCGACGCCAACCGCTTCGAGCGCGGCCGCGGCGTTCAGAAGGACGATCTCGCGCTTCGGACCCTTTTCCTCACCCTGAAGAATGGCTTCGAGGATGGCGGCGTTGCTGAGCGGAGTGTCGCCGCCCTGCAGGTCGGCGAGTTCCGCCGAAGCGAGGCCCACCTCTTCAGGAGAGACGTGAACGGACATGGCGTGCGGCGCGCCGTGGTCTGAAACAGAGCGTACGACGATGGTGTCGGTCGGGGAGAGAGCCATCTCATCGATGCCATTGCGGGCATGGGCGACGCGGCCGAAGCGGATGCCGAGGCGGGCCATGGCCCCGGCCGCGACATCGAGCTTGTCGCGCGCGTAGACGCCCATGATCTGGGCGGGAGCCCCGGCCGGGTTCGTCAGGGGTCCGGCGAGATTGAAGATAGTGCGGAAGCCGAGGGCGCGCCGGATGGGCTGGACGCGCTTCATGGCGGGGTGGAGCGCGGGGGCGTACAGGAAGGTGAATCCGGTGGCGCGGAGGCAGTCCGCGGACTGCTCGGGCGTGAGGGCGACGGGCACACCCATCGCTTCGAGCACGTCGGCGGAGCCGCATTTCGAGGTGATGCCGCGATTGCCGTGCTTGGCGACTTTGGCGCCGGCTGCCGTGGCCACCAGCGCGGCGCCGGTGGAGATGTTGAAGGTGCCCAGGCCGTCTCCGCCGGTGCCGCAGGTGTCGACCAGGGCGGCGCATTCCTCCGGCTCCAGGGGAATGGGGAGAGAAAGCGACGCGCATCGCCTGAGCGAAGCCGGTGAGCTCGTCGACGGTTTCGCCGCGGGTGGCGATGGCCGTCAGCAGCGCACCGATTTCGAAGTCGGTGACGGCGTCGGGCTCGCCGGTCAGGATCGCTTTGAGCGCGTCGCGAGCCTCCTCGCGCGTGAGGGGACGGCGCTCCTCGACGATCTGCTTGATCTGGGACTGCAGTGCGGGCATGCGGTGAACTCATCGTAAATGAGGTTGGATGAAGTGGACGGGCTCGCAAAGACACCCGTGACCGTGGGCGAGAGGTGGTCGTGACCTTCGATCCCTGGGAGCGACACGACCCCCATTACTAATGTGATAACAATAGGGGTCTCTTGCGGAGAACCGTTCAATAGAATCATGAGATATGCGAGGGGGTTGACCCCCCTTCCAGCGGGGAAGGGGGTCACCGAAACAGGCGAAGCAGATCAATCGCCGGCCGGGGTGCCGGGCAGCGGTTCGTAGGCGGGTTTGGCCGGCACGGCCTGGACGCCAGGTGCGGGTTTCTCGGCGAAGAAGACACGGTAGACGAGGCCGCCCAGGACGCCGCCCAGAGCCGGAGCCAGCCAGAAGAGCCAGAGTTGCGAGAGCGCCCATCCGCCGACGAAGAGCGCCGGGCCGGTGCTGCGGGCAGGATTCACGGAGAGGTTGGTCGACCGGAATGCCGATCAGGTGGATGAGGGTAAGGCCGAGTCCGATGGCGAGGGGGCGAAGCCTTTGGGAGCGCGGACGTCGGTGGAACCCATGATGATGAAGAGGAAGAAGAAGGTGAGAACCATCTCCGCCACGAAGCAGGACTGCATTGATGTAGAGGCCAGGCGAATGGGCGCCATAGCCGTTGCAGGCGAAGCCGCCGAGGACGAACCCGGGCTTGCCGCGGGCGATGACATAGAGGGTGGCAGCGCCGACGAATCCGCCGCAGACCTGGGCGACGATGTAGGGCACGAGGTGGGCGTAGGGGAAGCGGCGGCCGATCGCGAGGCCGACGGAGACGGCGGGATTGAGGTGGCATCCGGAGATGTGGCCGATGGCGTAGCACATGGTGAGCGACGGTGAGACCGAAGGCAAGGGCGACGCCGACGAAGCCGATGCCAAGACCGGGAAATGCGGCAGCAAGAACAGCGGCACCGCATCCGCCAAAGACGAGCCATGCGGTGCCAAAGAATTCTGCGAAGAGCTTTTTACTGAGATTCATTGTTTCCTCCAGATACAGCTGGCATCAGTTGCGACAGCCACGAATCGAGAACCGACAGAGGGGCCCGGGAGAACGATTGCAGGAGAGGTGAGAACGAGAGAGGCCGCCAGTGTAGCGCAGGACGGGTTGCGGCGGAATGATAAGAATTTGGGGCTAAGGCCGTGAGGTTTGCCCGGGGTCAGAGGCGTTCGCTACACTGGTAATTCTGCTTTGGCCGTATCTCGCGCAGGCGAGGGACGGTAAGACCCGCAAACGATTCCCGAACGAAACGTGTCACGTTCTTTCTGGAAACACGCTTGCTCCAATCATTTCTGAAGACTCATTTATGAAAATTCACGAGTATCAGGCAAAGGACATTCTGGCGAAGTATGGCGTCGCGATTCCGCGCGGCGAGGTCGCCAACACGCTGGATGAAGCCATCGAGGCGGCGCGCGCGCTGTTCAGCGGCGGCGCGAAGGGCGTGGTGGTGAAGGCGCAGATCCATGCCGGCGGACGCGGCAAGGGCGGCGGCGTGAAGGTGGCGAAGACGCTCAGCGAAGCCGAGCAGTACGCGAAGCAGATTCTGGGCATGCAGCTGGTGACGCACCAGACGGGTCCGCAGGGACAGAAGGTGCAGCGGCTGCTGATCGAAGAGACGGCAGCGATCGATCGCGAGCTGTATCTGGGGATCGTGCTGGATCGGGCGGCGGCGAAGCTGGTGTTCATGGCGTCGCAGGCGGGCGGCATGGAGATCGAAGAGGTCGCGGCGAAGGATCCGAAGGCGATTTACAAGGCGTATATCGATCCGGGCGTGGGATTCCAGCCGTATCAGGCGCGGGAGCTGGCGTTTGCGCTGGGGCTGAAGCCGACGCAAATTGCGGACGCGGTGAAGTTCATGACCGGTCTGTACCGGGCTTATATCGACACGGACGCGTCGCTGCTGGAGATCAACCCGTTCATCACGACGAAGGACGACAAGCTGTTCGCGCTGGACTGCAAGATCAACTTCGACGATAACGCGATGTTCCGGCACAAGGATCTGAAGGAACTGCGCGATGTTGCGGAGGAGGATCCGCTGGAGGTGGAAGCGTCGAAGTACGCGCTGAACTACATCAAGCTGGACGGCAACATTGCGTGCATGGTGAACGGCGCAGGACTGGCCATGGCGACGATGGACATCATCCAGTACGCGGGCGGCATGCCGGCGAACTTTCTGGATGTGGGCGGCGGCGCGAATCAGCAGCAGATCGAGCACGCGTTCGAGATTCTGCTGTCGGACAAGAATGTGCAGGCGGTGTTCATCAATATTTTCGGCGGGATTCTGAGAGTGGATACGCTGGCCAGAGGCGTCGTGGAAGCCGCGAAGAACCTGAAAGTGAAGGTGCCGGTGATCCTGCGGCTGGAAGGGACGAACGTGGAAGAAGGGCGGAAGATCCTGAAGGAATCGGGATCTCAAGTTCATCGTTGGGGACACGATGCAGGATGCGGCACAGAAGGTTGTCGCCGCGGCGAAGGGCTAGTTTTGGCGGATCGGAAACAGATTTTGGCGGCAGAATCGTTATCGCACGAGGTCGGCCGGATGCTGAATGGCCTCTTGCAGTCGTTGTTGCGAGAACAACCGGGGACTAATAACTAACAACTGAGGACTTCCGAATGGCTGTATTGGTCGACAAGAATACGCGGCTCATCGTGCAGGGAATTACTGGACGCGAGGGCACCTTCCACGCGAAGGGCAGCGCGGAGTACGGAACGAAGGTGGTGGGTGGCGTGACGCCGGGCAAGGGCGGAATGACCCATGAGGGCTGGCCGGTTTTCGATACGGTGCATGAGGCCGTCGAGAAGACGGGCGCGAACGTATCCATGATTTTTGTGCCGCCGCCTGCTGCCGCCGATGCGATTCTCGAGGCCAACGATGCGGGTGTCCCTTTGATCATCTGCATCACCGAGGGGATTCCGATCAACGACATGGTGAAGGTGTGGAGCGTGCTGAAGCACTCCAGCTCGCGCCTGGTGGGACCGAATTGTCCTGGGGTGATTTCGCCGGGGAAGGCGAAGGTGGGCATCATGCCGGGGCGGATTCACAAGGAAGGTTCGATCGGGATCGTGTCGCGCTCGGGCACGCTGACGTACGAGGCGGTGTATCAGCTGACGCAGCGTGGGATCGGGCAGTCGACGGCGATCGGGATCGGCGGCGATCCAATTATCGGAACGACGCACGTGGATGCGCTGAAGCTGCTGAATGAGGATCCCGAGACCGAGGCGATTATCCTGATCGGCGAGATTGGCGGGACGGCGGAAGAGACCGCGGCCGCGTATGTGAAGGCGCATGTGAAGAAGCCGGTGGTGGGATTCATCGCCGGGCAGACGGCTCCGCCGGGACGCAGGATGGGGCACGCGGGCGCGATCATCTCCGGCGGACAGGGGACGGCCGCGGAGAAGATGAAGGCGCTGACGGCGGCGGGGATCCATGTGGTGGAGACGCCGGCGGCGATCGGGGAGACGGTGGCGCGGGTGATTGGGAAGTAGAAAGCAATGGGAAAGACCATTCGGGATAAGGCGCGCACGTTTTTTGGATACGGACGATGGGATGCCGATCATTGGTTTATTGGGCCAGAGGAGGGCGGGGGAAATGCCGTAGAGCGGGTCGCTGCCTGGCTGAACTGCGGTGGCGGTGAACTCTGCGATTGTCGCGATTTTCACGAGTTCATCGGAAGAGCGCTACCGGAATTTGGCAAATGGTACAGACTCTTCCCTCCACCAAGCCCACCTCTTCAGTTCACGTGGCGAAAATTGATGCTCCTTCTGAAGTCCTTTAAAGGGGAGCCTCACGACAACGACAGCCTCCGCCGATACCAGCTTCAATCCTGGGGCCAACTCGGGGGCGAGGCCTGCGTGATCGAATTGTCGGGCGTGCCCGGTCCGAACCGGAATAGCGCTATGCAAAATGTCGATCAACTTTTTCGCGGCGACGAGTTTCAGTTGATCCTGCGTGAGAGGATTGAAAACATTGCGGGCCGGATGAAGGAAGCGCGTCCGAGGCTGGTGATCATGTACGGCAAAAATGCGTGGAGTCAGTACAGGGCTATGGTCACCTTATGCAAACACGCCATTGACAATTCATTTCGCTGTGAAAGCATCGGAAGACACCAGGTCGAAATCATGCAGTTTAGCGCGGCCTCGACCACGATTGTCCTCGCCCCACATCCGCGTTATGCCCAAGATGACAGTTTTTGGATTAGCCTGGGCGAACGGCTCGCTAACTCGAGCTGAAGACATTTTTACTTTTGCGGTAAACCAAGGTCAGATCGTGCTATTTAGCCCTCGTCTCAATGAGATGAAATATTCAATATAGAGGCCGAATATCTTATGTCACAGCGTACGTTCAGCATTATTAAGCCGGATGCGATTCGGAAGGGCTATGCGGGAGCGATTCTCGCCGATATCGAGAAGGCCGGGTTCAGGATTGTTGCGATCAAGAAGCTGTTCATCTCGAAACCGCAGGCTGAGGGGTTTTACTACGTTCATCGGGAGCGGCCGTTCTTCGGTTCGCTGACGACGTTCATGTCGTCGGGGCCGATTGTGGCGCTGGTGCTGGAGAAGGAAAACGCGATTGCCGATCTGCGCAAGCTGATGGGGGCGACGAACCCGGCGAACGCGGAAGAGGGAACGATCCGGAAGAAGTACGCAGGATCAATCGAGGAGAACGCGATTCACGGCTCGGATGCCGAGGATACGGCGCATTTCGAGATCGGTTACTTCTTTGCGGGGCACGAGTTGATCTAAAAGCGCCTGGGAGTTGGTAGCGAATCGAGCGGGGACCGGCATTGTTGCTGGTCCCCGTGGTGTTTATGCGCTGATTTCCTCAGCGGGTTTTCATGACTTCGAGGGTGAGGGAGTCCATGCGGGATTGCACCAGGCTGTCCACGCAGGCGAGGACGCGCAGGTAGACGAAGAGACTGATCCCCGCAAGCACGAGGAAGATGGGGACGGGCAACCAGGGATAGCCGAAGATCGCGCAGGGGGCGAGAACGAGAGCGCCGACGGCGAGGACGGCGAGCTGGGTGGCGAAACTGCTGAGGCTGTTGCCGACTGCGCCGGGTTCGCGGCGCATACGGGCCATATTGACCCGGTAGGGCATGGTGATGGAGAGCAGATTGCCGATGGCGAAGTTGGCGGGAACGGCAAACAGCAGCCATCCCAGGGTAGCAGCGGCGACGTTGGGCGCGGGAAATCCGAACCGGTAGATCACCACAACGGAAATGAGAATCGCCTCGATGAAGAAGAGCGACGAGGTGGAGGAAGTTTTTGCCGAGGATGACGGTGCGCAGAGGCGTGGGCGAGAGGAAGTAGAACTGGATGCCGTCGCCTTCCATACCGAGGTTGTTGCAGATGAGGCGAGCGAGACCGAGGAAGACCCAGACCATGCCGATGGGGAGCGCGTATTCGAGGCGGATGCTGGAGAGCTGACCTCCGCGAAAAGCCCCGCCGAAGAGAAAGACCATGACCAGCGGGGCAGCCAGGTTGTAGAGCATGGGGCCGCTGCGCAGCAGGTAGCGCAGATCCTTTTCAAAGACGGCGGCGATGGGACCGGAGAAGTTGAGGGCCGGGGACGGCGGAGCTTTCCGCGGCCGATTTGCGCTGAGCGGCGGGGAGCTTCGCTGAGATTTTCGCCGCGACTTTCCGCCTGGAGCCGCAGAGCCGAGAAGACTGCCGGCACCGAGGGTGTAGCAGCCGAGCCACAGGAGATCGGTGAGGGCGTAAAGAGGATCGTGCAGCGCAATGCGATGAATGGAGTCGACGAGCGAGGCCGGGCGGAAGAGCGGCTTGTGCACTCCTTGATGCCCTTGGCGATGCGGTTGACGGTCTGCGGCTGGACGTCTGAGAAGGGGCGGCTGTTGAGGATTCTGATGGTAGACGGGATTGAAGACCTGGGCAGCGAGAGCCAGAAACAGGAAGACAGCGGTCGCGATTTCGCGGGTGCGCCGCTGGGCGAGCCAGCGCTCGATCCAGGCGAGGATCATGCGGGCAAGGAGGAGATTGAAGAGAGACGAACAGGGCGAGGGTAAAGGCGGACCAGAGGAGGAGGTCGGGACGGGCGACGGAGATACCGATGCCAATAGCGATGGCCCAGAGCGTACCGATGAGTGTCGACGGAGCGGCGAGCCCATAGACGAGATAGAGGACGATCCACGAGCCGAAACCGACGGGGTAACGGAGGAGGTGGCTGAGCTCGGGGTTCTGGCCGCCGAGGGCGGGCGCGAGGGCGGCAAAGAATTGCCAGGAAAGCAGGAGCACCCAGAGCTCGATCGCGATGGCGGTGAAGTGGTCCTGGGAGGCTGCTGCCCAGGCTCCGAAGCCGAGGCCGACCGAGGGACCGATAGCGACGACCGCAGAAGACGATCCCGACGAGGATGCGCGCGCCGAATTCGAGTCCGCCACGGCGGGTCCGGAGGGAGTTGATGAAGGTGCGCAGCTGGACCCAGGCAATCGCGGAGTATTGCTGGCGGGCGAGAGGGGAGAGGAATCCGCTGGAGCTTCGATTCGGCGCGGGTGGGTTTGGGTCCTACGCCAGCCAAGAGAGCTCCTGCAGAGATTCTTCGGCTGCGCCGGAGCCGGAGCCGGCTGACGATGCGGAGGAAGATCTCCTCGAGGGTAAGTTTTTGGCCGGATTCGGCAAGTTCGCCAGGGATCGCGGCGACGCCCGCGCGCAGCTCGTCGAGGGAGCCGTTGGCGACGAGGCGCCCCTGATGGATGATGGCGACGTGGCTGCACAGGCGCTCGACGATTTCGAGCACGTGCGAGGTGAGAAAGATGGTGGCTCCGCGTTCGGTCATGCGCTGGAGCATGGCTTTCAGGGTGCCGGCGGCGATGGCGTCCACGCCTTCGAAGGGCTCGTCGAGAAACAGAATGCGGGGGCCGTGGATGACGGCGGCGGCGAGGGCAAGCTTCTTCTGCATGCCGTGGGAGAAGTCGGTGACCAGCTTTTTGGGCTCGTCGGCGAGGTTCATGAAGTCGAGGAGTTCGTCGGTGCGGCGGTTGGTGGTTTCGCGGTCGAGGCCGTACATGCGGCCGACGAAGCGGAGATATTCCGACGCGGTGAGGCGGCCGAAGAGGGCGAGGCCTTCGGGGACGACGCCGATCTGGCGCTTGACGTCGAGGGGGTGGGCGGCGAAGTCGATGCCAAGGATGCTCGATGCGGCCGGAAGTGGGAGCGAGGAGGCCGGTGAGCATCTTGATGGTGGTGGATTTGCCGGCGCCGTTGGGACCGAGGAAGCCGAAGAACTGGCCTGCCGCGACGTTGAGGGAGATGTTATCGACCGCAGTGAAGGAGCCGAAGCGGCGGGTGAGGTCGTGGATGGAGACGGCGGGAGAGTCCATTGGAGTACAGGGTACAGGTTGCAGCGTGCAGGGTACAGGGAAGCGGGGAGCGGGAGAGTTTAGAGTTTAGGGGTTAGAGTTTACGGTTTGGGGACGGTACGCAATGAAGAGATACGGATGGGTGGTTGTGGTGGCTCTGGCTTGTGGTTGTTCGCTGCTGGTTTGCGCAGGAGGCGCCGATGGCGGCGAGAGGCGCAGGGGCATGCGATTGTGCTGCATGCGGCGCGTTTGTTCGATGTTTCGGCGGGGAAGATTGTGACGCCGGGCGAGGTGCTGGTGGAGGGGGAGCGGATTGCGGCGGCGGGGACGTCGGTGGAACATCCGGCGGGGGCCGAGGTGATTGATCTGGGCGACATGACGCTGATGCCGGGGCTGATCGACGCGCACGTGCATTTGTTCCTGCATCCGGGCGCGGAGGATTTGCAGACGGTGGTGGAGAGCGTGCCGGAGCGGACGATTTGGCGGAGCTGGCCGCTAAAGCGGATCTGATGGCGGGGTTCACGGCGGAGCGCGATATGGGGACGGAGGGTGCGGGGTCGGCGGACACGGCGGTGATGCGGGCGATCGATGCGGGGCTGATTCCGGGGCCGCGGATGCGGATCAGCGGGAACGCGATCAGCATTTTGGGCGGGCATGAGGACGCGGTTCACTACAATCCTGCGGCGCATGTGCCGGGGAACGCGGATTACGCGAACGACGCGGAGCAGATTGTGGAGACGATCCGAGAGCAGCATAAGGAAGGATCGACGTTCGTGAAGATTTACGAGACGGGGACGGATGAGGAGGCGCCGGGCGGGGTGCAAGGCGGTTCCCTGCGAGGAGGATGCGGCGTTGTGCGCGGAGAATCACCTGGGAGCGCAGGCGGGCGATCCGGAGTTCTGGGCGTTCCACACGCCCTATCAGTACACCGAAGAGCAGCTCAAGGCGGGCATGTAGCGGAGGCGGCGCGGCTGGGGATGAATGTCGGCGTCCACGATCAGGGCGAGCCGGGAGCGCTGTTTGCAGCAGAGGCGGGGGTGGCGTCGATCGATCACGCGTCGCAACTGAGCGACGACGACGATGCAGCTGATGAAGGAGAAGCACATTCCGGCGGTGCCGACGTTCACGATCTTCGAATACTTCGCGAATCATGCGCCTTCGCCGGCTGCGGCGGCGCGAGAGCACGCGATGCTGGACTACAAGATTCACGAGTTCAAGCGGCAGGTGGCGGCGGGAGTTCCGATGGCGGTGGGGTCGGATGTGGGGCCGTTTCCGCATGGGACGCAGGCGCGGGAATTTGAGTTGATGGTGCAGTACGGGATGACGCCGGCGGCGGTGCTGCAGGCCGATTATCTGAATGGGGCGCGGATTCTGCGGTGGGAGGGGCAGATTGGGGAGCTGAAGGCGGGGTACTACGCGGATGTAGTGGCGGTTCCGGGGAATCCGCTGGAGGATATTACGGCGGTGGAGCGGGTGGGGTTTGTGATGAAGGGCGGGGTGGTGGTGAGGGGGTAAGGAGTAGGAGTAGGGAGTAGCAGAGCACCCTCGGAGAAGCAAATTGATGAACGAATCGTCTAACTATCGCGATAGCCGGGCTCGCGTTGCGATGATCGGTTGGCCGGTTTCTCTTCTTACAGGTTCTGGCGAAGACCGAACTGGCTCCATGCGGTCTCGGTGGGTACGGATCCTCTGATCGCGCTCTTTCTGCGGCGTTCTTATTGACGATGGCTACGGATGGGCTTTTCTGCCGCTTTTCGTCGCAACGGTTCCGTGGAGCTTTTTAGGGATGTGGCTCATCCGCTGGATTCCCGCATGGTTTGCGAGCGGACTTCTCGGGAACTTCGTTCTGATTGTCATTCTGTGCGGCGGTTTGAACTACCGAATGGCGTTCTTCGTGGCGAGCAGGATTCGCCATCCATCTTCCTCGCCTGACAAATAAGGGCAGAGCACTTTGTCGTGCTTGCGGCAGCGGCTCCCCGGTGGTACAAGAAGATACGTTTCCCTGTCGAAGCGTGCGGGTTTCCCTGTCCGAAACGGATCGGCCTTAGCGTCTGAGGCAAAATCCGGCATCCGAGTAACGGACAGGTATGACAACGACGCCCGTGTGGGGAGCGCAGGACCACCCGCTGCTCCGCGACTATTTCATGAACAGCGCCTTCGACGAGATGTTCGACGGGGACGGGGCGATACGCCCGCACTATGCGGCGCTGTTTCATGAACTGACGACGCTGCCCCCGGAGGAGATCCGGCGGAGGAAGCAGTCGGCGGACGCGTCGTTCCTGATGCAGGGGATCACATTCACGGTGTATGGGCGCGATGAGGGGACGGAGCGGATTTTTCCGTACGACCTGATTCCGCGGCTGGTGACGGGCGAGGAGTGGGAGCGGATCGAGCGCGGGCTGACGCAGCGGATCACGGCGCTGAATCTGTTTCTGCACGATGTTTATAACGACCAGAAGATTCTGGCGCAGGGGGTGGTGCCGCGCGAGGTGGTGTACAGCTGCGCGCAGTTCCGGCGGCAGATGCGCGGGCTGCGGGTACCGCGCA
Organism: uncultured Acidobacteriaceae bacterium; assembly: GCA_963796895.1. GTDB lineage: Bacteria > Acidobacteriota > Terriglobia > Terriglobales > Acidobacteriaceae > Palsa-343. Next base: position 993,961 of record CAWCNN010000003.1, on the reverse strand, counting down.
ATGTATATGTAGCGATCGCGGGCACAGATTTGCTGCGGCTGGAGAACGGCGAGTTCGTGGTGCTGGAGGACAACCTGCGGGTGCCCTCGGGCGTGAGCTATATGCTGACGAACCGGCGCATCATGAAGCGGACGCTGCCGAGCTTGTTCCGGGATTACGGGGTGCGGCCGGTGGATCATTATCCGCAGGCGCTGCTGGCGACGCTGCGGTCGCTGGCGCCGGAGGGACGGCCGGAGCCGACGATTGTGGTGCTGACGCCGGGGGTTTATAACTCGGCGTATTTCGAGCACACGTGGCTGGCGCGGCAGATGGGCGTGGAGTTGGTGGAGGGGCGGGATCTCGTCATCCACGACAACATCGTTTACATGCGGACCACGGCGGGGCTGAAGCGCGTGGATGTGATTTACCGGCGGGTGGACGATGACTTCATCGATCCGCTGGCGTTTCGCAGCGAATCGATTCTGGGGGCGGCGGGGCTGTTCAATGCGTATCGCGCGGGGAACGTGACGCTGGCGAATGCGTTTGGAACGGGGGTGGCCGACGATAAGGCGCTGTATGCGTATGTGCCGGCGATCATCCGGTACTACCTGGGCGAAGAGCCGATTCTGAATAATGTCGAGACGTATCTGCTGACGGACGCGAAGCAGCGCGAGTATGTGAAGGCAGAATCTGGACAAGCTGGTGGTGAAGGCGGTGGGGGAGAGCGGCGGGTACGGCATGCTGGTAGGGCCGCACAGCTCGAAGGCGGAGCAGGAGGAGTTTCGGCGGAGGATCGATGCGGATCCGCGGAATTACATTGCGCAGCCGACGCTGAGTTTCTCGCGGGCGCCGTGTCTGCTGGAGGATGGATCGATTGGGCCGCGGCATGTGGATCTGCGGCCGTACATTTTGTTCGGCGATAAGGTGACGATTGTGCCGGGCGGGCTGACGCGGGTGGCGCTGCGGCAGGGCTCGCTGGTGGTGAACTCGTCGCAGGGCGGCGGGAGCAAGGATACGTGGGTGCTGAGCAGTTAGCGAAGCTGGGAGGCGGTCAGCGAACTGCAAGCGATCAGCGATTCGAGAACGGTTCAGCTGGAAAGCGGTTGGGTAGCAGCTAGCGTTACGGCACGGCCGAAGCCATGCCCCTTCAAGACCTGGCTCAACGGGAGATTCCTCAGGGTGACGGGATGCTTTCACGAGTAGCGGACAGTTTGTACTGGACGAGCCGGTACCTGGAGCGGGCCGAGCACACGGCGCGGCTGATCGACATCAACATGGGGTTGATGCTGGACCGGTCGCGGGTGAGCTCGGAGCGGCGCTGGCAGCGGGTGCTGAGCGGCGGTGGGCGCGGCACCGGGGATGGGCTGGCAGGATCAGGACGATTCGGGAGAGCCGGCGCGGTGGATCGGGGTGACGGCGCTGGTACACGCGCTGTGCTTCGACACGACGAAGCATGCGTCGATCACGGCCTGCATTTTCGCGGCGCGCGAGAATGCGCGACAGATTCGCGACGAGATCAGCACCGAGCAATGGCAGCGGTTGAATGGGCTGTTCCACGAGATCAGCCGGCTGCGGACGGCGGCACCCTCGGAAAGAAACCTGGCGGAGTTTCTGCCGACGATCATCGATGGAGTCCACCTGTTCCAGGGAGTGACAGATACGACGCTGAGCCATGGCGAGGGATGGCATGTGCTGCGGGTTGGGCGTTATCTGGAGCGGGCGTGGTCGCTGACGATGCTGCTGGATGTCTACGAGCGCGAGGTATTTCCGGGGCAGGATTCCGACGATGCGAGCGAGTATCTGGAGTGGGTGGGGCTGCTGCGAATCTGCACGGCGTTCGAGGCGTTCTGCCGGGTGCACACTTCGGAGCTGACGCGGGAACGGATTCTGGAGTTTTTGCTGCTGAATCCGGATTTTCCGCACTCGGTGCGTTACGCCGTGGATGCGCTGCACAATGCGCTGGAGGCGATCCAGCAGCACACGCGGACGCAGCGGGGCGGCGAGCTGATGCGTGTGGCAGGGCGTTTGAAAGCGGCTTTGGGATTTGCGCAGATCGACGAGATTCTGGCGCGCGATCCGGTGCGGTATCTGCACGGGATCCTCGATCAGTGCAGGGAGATCCACGATCTGATTTATGCCGTTTACATCCAGTACTCGGTGGAAGCGGCGCTGGCGGTGTAAGGCAGTATGCACTATCTATTTCGTGCGGCACCTGACGAAGTTTATTTATTCGCGCTCGGTGAGCGAGAACACGACGGAAGTACGGATGCATCCGAGGAGCGACAGCAACCAGCGCTGCCTTTCGTTCACGCTGTCAGTTAGCCCGCGGTGCCGGGTATTCACGTATCGCGATCATCTGGGTAACAACATTCACCACTTCGATATTCCAGGACGGCACTCGCAGCTGGTGATTGTGGCGGAGTCGGTGGTGGAACATCATCCTCTGGCGGCGATTCCGGCGGAGCTGGGGCCGGACGCATGGAGTGAACTGGACGCTCTGGTGGCGGAAGGCGATTACTGGGAGATGCTGCTGCCGAGCGAATTCGCGAAACCAACGCCTTTGCTGCTGGGTTTGGGCATGGAACTGGAAGTTGTTCGGCGGGACGATCCCCTGAAGCTGCTGCACGAGATCAACACGCGAATGTATAACGCGTTCAGTTATGAGAAGCAGAGCACGCGGGTGGATTCTCCGATCGACGAAGCGCTGAAGACGCCGGCAGGGGGTCTGCCAGGATTTTGCGCACATCATGATTGCGCTGGTGCGGCATGTGGGGATTCCCTGCCGGTATGTGAGCGGCTATCTTTACCACGGCAGCGGGGATCATGACCGGTCGACGTCGAGCGCGACCCATGCGTGGGTGGAGGCATTTCTGCCGACGCTGGGGTGGGTGGGATTTGATCCCACGAACGCATTGATCGCGCGGGACCGGCATATTCGAACGGCACTGGGGCGGGACTACGCGGATGTGCCGCCGACGCGGGGACTGTTCCGGGGCCGCACGGATAGCGAGTTGTATGTGGCGGTGCAGGTGACGGCGTCCGAGACGGCTCCGGATCTGGACCGGGAGCTGCCGATTCCGGAGGACTGGTCGATGCTGGTGGAGAAGGCGCAGGCGCCGCCTGCCGCCGGCAGAGCCGCTGCTGCAGATTCAGCAGAGCCAACAGCAACAGGACAGGGTGCAGAGCGCAGGATGCACTACTCGATGATGGCGAGGATGTCGCCGGCGGAGACGGTATCGCCGGGGGCGACGCGGATTTCGCGGACGCGGCCGTCTCGGGGCGACTGCATTTCGTTCTGCATCTTCATGGCTTCGACGACCAGGATGCCCTGGTGGGCGGCGACGGTGTCGCCTTTTCGACCAGGACGCGAACGACGCGGCCGGGCATGGAAGCTTTGAGTGTGACGGGGCCATCGGAGCCGGCGTGGCGACGGCGAGCCGCGCAGAGAGCGTGGATCGTCGATGCGGTACGGGATGCGCTGCGGACCGAGATGGAGGGCGGGTTCCGTTGTGTCGGGATCGAGCACGACGCGATACGACTGGCCGGCGATGAGGAGGGAGAGGACGCCGGGGCGGACGAGATGGGCGTCCGCCTCGACGGGTCTGGCCATCCACACGGATGCGCCACTGTCCGGGCTGTTCGGCAGGCTCGACTTCAACCTGGCAGGTGCGGCCGCCAATTTCGAGGTGGAAGGTCATCCGGCGGCATCCTTCAGTCGCTGATGCCGACGGCATCGCGGCGGGCGGCGGTCTTCCAGGCACTCGCGGGAGTTTTGCCATTCGGCGAGTGCGCCATTGGCTGAAGGTCTGGTGGCTTCGAAGAGAGCAGCGGCAACGGCAGGGACGGCGGCATGGCCGTTATCGGCAGCGGGAGGCGCCGGCGGAGTCGGCAGCGAGGAGGCGGTCGAGGTAGCCGGTATCGATGCGGGCGGCGCGGAAATCAGGCGTCGCTGAGAATGCGGCGGAAGAGGCCGAGGTTGGTGCGGATGCCGCCGATGACGTATTCGTCGAGAGCGCGGAGCATGCGGGCGATGGCGAGCTCGCGCGTGGGAGCGAAGGCGATGAGCTTGGAGAGCATGGGATCGTAGTCGACGGGGACGACCCAGCCCTCGTAGATGCCGCAGTCTTCGCGGATGCCGGGGCCGCCGGGTTGCAGGAGGCGGGTGATGCGCCCGGGCGAGGGCATGAAGCCGTTGGAAGGATCTTCGGCGTAGACGCGGCACTCGATGGCGTGGCCGCGGAGCTGAGATGTCTTTTTGCGCGAAGGGGAGGGGCTCGCCCTGGGCGATGCGGATCTGGAGATGGACGAGGTCGTGGCCGGTGACGAGTTCGGTGACGGGATGTTCGACCTGGAGACGGGTGTTCATCTCGAGGAAGTAGAAGCTTTGCCTTGTGTCGTCGACGAGGAACTCGATGGTGCCGGCGTTGGTGTATCCGGCGGAGAGCGCGAGGCGAACGGCGGCTTCGCCCATGCGTCGGCGGAGGTCGGGATCGACGATCGGGGAAGGGGCTTCCTCGATGACTTTCTGATGGCGGCGCTGGACGGAGCATTCGCGCTCGCCGAGGGAGACGCAGTGGCCATGCTCGTCGGCGAGGATCTGGATTTCGATGTGGCGGGGGCGCTCGATGAGCTTCTCGAGATAGACCTCGCCGGAGCCGAAGGCGCGCTCGGCTTCACTGCTGGCGGAGACAAAGGCGGAGGGCAGGTCTTCGGGGCGCGAAGACGGCGCGCATCCCTTTACCGCCGCCGCCAGCAGCGGCCTTGAGCATGACGGGGTAGCCGACGCCGGCCGCGACGTCGGCGGCCTCTTCGGGAGAGGCGAGCGCGTGGACGCAACCTGGAGTGCGGGGCATGCCGGCTTCGTCCGCGGCCTGGCGGGCGTTGGTTTTGGAGCCGAGGATGCGCATGGCCGAGGAGGGGGGGCCGATGAACTTGATTCCGGCGTGCTTCGCAGGCCTGGGCAAAGTCGGCGTTCTCGGAAAGGAAGCCGTAGCCGGGGTGGATGGCGCCGGCGCCGGTGCGCTGAGCGATGTCGAGGATCAGATCGCCGCGCAGATAGGATTCGGGAGCGGGCGCGGGTCCGAGACGGTAAGCCTCGTCGGCTTCGAGAACATGGGGCGCGGCGCGATCGGCGTCGGAATAGACGGCGACGGTGGAGAGGCCCAGCTCACGGCAGGCGCGCAGAATGCGCAGGGCGATTTCGCCACGATTGGCGATGAGAACTTTGCGAAACACCGGATACAAGGGTACAGGGTGACGGGGTGCAGGGTACAGGAAAAAGCAAGGCCCTCGCTTTGGGCGAGGGCCCTGCTTTCAGAGGGGGGGTCAGCTAATTCATGACCACGCCGCCAGCGGCTTTCTCGTTGGCTTTCTGTTCGTTGGCCTTGCGAGCGCCCATGGCTTTCTGCACCCAGTCCTGGGCCTGGGCGAGGTCGGCTTTGCGAGCCGCGTCGTCGCCACAATCGAGATCGGCCTTACGGCGATACATGAGGTTGAGGTACTGCATGGCGTCGTCGTAATTGGAGCGGGAATCTACGGCCTGCTGCAGATACTTGAGGCCATCGGTAACGAGCTGGGTGTTTTGATCCTGGATGGTTTTGCAGACGGGCTTGGGCATCTTGGCATTGCCCTGGCCGTCGTCCTGAAGTCCAGCGCTCTGCAGGGCGTGAATGGCGTTCTGATAGGCCTGAGTCCAGTCGACGACGCCGATGGTGTAGGCAGCTTCGGCATCCTTCGGATCGGCTTGCAGGACTTTGAGCTGCCAGTCGCGGGCCTCGCCAAACTTCTTGAGGTCGTATTTGAGAGCGGCAATCTGCTTGAGGCTGGTGATGTCGTCCGGATGCTCCTTGAGGACCTCCTGGAAGCCGGCAATGGCCATCTGGGCGGTCTTTTCATTCTCAGGAGTATCGAGTCCCGGGACAACCTGCTGGGCGTAGGCAGTGGCCAGATAAAGACGGGTCATGGGGTAAGTGGGATCGAGGCTGACGGCTTTCTGGAAGTGGTCGATGGCCTCTTCGTATTTCGCCTGCTTATAGGCCTCCACACCTTTGTTGAGCTGATTGCGGGCCTCGAGGCGTTTACAGCCGGTCGAGGAAACCACCACGAGGATCGTGGCGGCAGCCAGCACCGGTAAACGTGCAATTCGGTTCATGCTGTCTATCTTCTCCTTCAGCTCGCCAAGAGCCTGAGCCACATAATTCTTGCCGAACAGCGATTGTAATCCGTTCCCGGCGGAAGGCAAGATCTCCCGTGGGTGTTCCGTCAAAAAGCCGCGCGGGACGGTGTTCTCAGGGTCTACTGGCCAGCCTGCATCTTGGGCGTGACAAGACCGATATGATCGATACCCACCGCGTGGCCGATGTCGATGACGCTGGCGACGGCCTGGAAGTCCAGATTGGGATCGCCTTTGACGAACATCACTTTTTCGGCGCGGGTCGAAAAGATCTCGTTGAGCTTGCTTTCGAGGTCGGTTTTGGCGACCGGCGTCTCATTGATCAGGTAGTTGGGAACGCCGCCGCCGCCGGCCTCGACCTGAACGACGATGGTGCGGTCATTGGGCTGCGACTGGTTCGGATTCTTGGGAGGCTGGGGAACCAGCGCATCGAGGCCGCGAGGCGTGACCGGCACGATGACCATGAAGATGATCAGGAGCACGAGCAGCACGTCGATGAGCGGCGTAACGTTGGGCTCGGCATTCAGGGCGCCGCCACCGCCTACACTCATTGCCATAAATCAGTTCCTCGTTTCTTCAACTCTTCTACCGCTGATCCGGACTACTGACCGCCTGCGGTGGGCGGTCTGGATGTGTTGATGGGCTGCTGCTGTTCGGTGAGCATTCCAACTTCTTCAACACCGGCGGTGCGGACAGCATCGATCGCATCCATGACGGTGCCGTAGTGGGAGCGGGCGTCGGCACGGAAATAGACGATCTTGCTGGTTTTGTTTTCGAGTTCATCACGGACCTCAGACCCGAGATTGGCGATGCTGGTCTGATTCTGGCCGAGGTAGACTCTGCTGTCGCGCGTAATGGCGACGACGACGGAATCTTCCTTGCTCGCGTCTTCCATCGGCGTGGCGTTGGTGCTGGTGGCCAGATCGACATTCACCTTGTTCTGGAGCATGGGAGTGATGACCATGAAGATGATCAGCAACACCAGCATCACGTCGACCATGGGGGTGACGTTGATATTGGCGTTGACTTTGGATCCTTCGTTTCTTACTGCGATTGCCATTGGCTAACGCTCCGATCGGGATTCTCAGGCAGCGGCGACAATCAGGGGCCGGGAGCCCCCGGAGGCTCCCGGCACTGAAAAGATTCGCGCTCACCTGGACTTCAGCCCTGAGCGCCAGCACGGCGCGCAGGACAGCTGGACGACTAGCGGCGGTTGTTGCTCTGCTTGATGAAGTAGTCGATCAGCTCGCTGGAGGAGTTATCCATCTCGACGTCGAATGCCTCCACGCGGTTGGTGAAGTAGTTGAAGAGCCAGACGGCCGGGATGGCGACGAAAAGGCCGAAGGCGGTGGTGACCAGAGCTTCAGAAATACCGCCGGCGACAGCACCGATACCGGGGGTTTTCTGGGTAGCGATTTCCTGGAAGGCCTTGAGAATACCGGCGACGGTACCGAAGAGGCCGACGAAGGGGGCGGTGGATCCGATGGTGGCGAGGGAGCCCAGTCCTCTCTTCAGCTTGGCATGGACGATGGCTTCGGCCCGCTCGAGGGCGCGCTTGGACGACTCGATCTGCTCGACGCTGACAGCGCCGCCGCCACCGTAGTTGCGGAATTCCTGCAGGCCGGCGGTCACGACTTCGGCCAGGTGCGACTTCTTGTTACGGTCGGCAACCTTGACGGCTTCGTCAAGCTTTCCTTCCTTGAGGGCACCGGCAACGCGGGGAGCAAACTCGCGGGACTGTTTGCGGGCGGCGTTGAAGTAGAGATAGCGGTCGATCATGACGGCGAGCGACCAGATGGACATGATAAAGAGCACGAAGACGACTCCGCGGGCCAGCCAGCCCATGTTGTTCCAGAGGTCGATCGGGCTGAATCCGACGGTCTGACCCTCCTGGAAGAAGCCGAGGGACGCCGGGTTGGCAACGAGATGGTTGATCTGAGCGAGAATCACTGAATCTTTCCTCCTGAGGCAATGCTGCGGTAGGTGCCAAAGAACGCTAACGGAATACCCGCCCGCAGGACCAGAGGCGGGAAGGCCGGAAGATTGGGAGAAACCCCGGAAGGGCAGAGCCGAACCGGGGGAGTTGCATCAGCCACCAAGACTGAAGACCACATTGACCTGTGTTTCGACCTCGACGGGTTCGCCGTTGAGGAGGTACGGTTTATAGCGCCAGCTACGCACGGCCTCCATAGCGGCGGACTGAAGCATGGGCGGCCCGCTGATAACATGCAGGTTTTCGATCGTTCCACCCTTGGAAATCGTTGCCTGGAGGACGACGGTGCCCTGAATGCGAGCGGCTTTAGCGATGGCCGGATACTGCGGCATTTCGCCGGCGATGCGGTTGCCCTGCATGACGCCGGAGGAGACGGTGATCTTTTTGGGGGGAGCGGCCTTCACCGTTGGGGCAGGGCCGGTGCCGAGGCTGCCGAGGACGCCACCCATGACGCCACCACCGGAGCCACCCATTCCTTCCATTCCGGCAACACCTGCGGAGGGAGGCGCGGCTTCTTCCTTCACCATCTTGATTTCTTTGGGAATTTTGGTGGGGGCGGTCAGCTGGTTATTCAGCATCTCCGAGACGACGTGCTCGACGTGAACGGCTGGGGGCGGAGGCGGTGGCGGGGGGGGCGGAGGGGGTGGCGCAACGAGGAGGGTGGCCATCATGGCCTTGGGCAGCGCCTCAGGATAGATGAGGGGGTAAAGGATGAGGGCTGCGAGAACAGAGCCATTCAGGATCACGCCCACGATCGTGTAGTACCTGCTCTTGGTCTTGATCTGGTGCCCTGATTCCAGCAGGATGTCTTCAAACATTGCCATGGCCGACCTCGGACCTTTCAGTAGTTGACATCTCGTATAGACACCGCAGGGGGCCCGGTTTGTTCCCGGCGCCATTCCGGCGCTCGGGAAAAAATCACGAACCGAACCCTGAGGGGTTCTTCGCGTGCATGTCCAGCCTGCCCGCTACGCCGGAAGCGGGGGGTCCAACCGACAGACAGGGCCGGTTTATTTCTATAACACAATTCCGAGCCAGGTGCAGCGGCACCTGCGCGGAGGGCGAGCCTGCATCCTTTGGATGCAGAATTTGGCCAGCCCAGGGGGACGGCAGCATCATACCCTGGCTTTCTTTGCAGCGGGCAGGGATGCTGCTTTGCCGCGGCGGCCACGCCAGTCCTGGTAAGCAACGAGCATGGGGCGGCGACGGCGATGGAGGAATAAGTGCCGATGAGAATGCCGACGACGAGGGCAAAGGAGAAGCCGCGCAGAACCTCGCCACCGAAGAGGAAGAGCGACAGGACGGTGAGGAAGGTCAGGCCGGAGGTAAGGACGGTCCGGCTCAGGGTCTGGTTGATGCTGCGATTGACCAGATCGGCGAGGGGCTCGCGGCGGCTGAGGCGGAGATTCTCGCGGATGCGATCGAAGACGACGATGGTGTCGTTCATCGAGTAGCCGATGAGGGTGAGAATGGCGGCGATGACGGTGAGGGAGATCTCCTGATTGCTGAGGCTGAATGCGCCGACGGTGATGATGGTGTCGTGGAAGCAGGCGACGACGGCGGCGACGCCGTAGATGAGCTCGAAACGGAACCAGAGATAGACGAGCATGCCGCCGAGCGAGTAGAGGGTGGCGAGCTCGGCCTGGTGCTGGAGGACCTTGCCGACCTGGGCGCCGACGATCTCGACACTGCGGACGGAGAAGCCGGAGAGCCAGGCTTCTGCTGGAACGCGGTGAGGACGGCGGGATCGACCGACGCCGCGGAGGCTCGTCGATGGAGCCGATGATGCCGCTGTGCTCGTCGTCGCGGTATTTGCAGCACGGCGTTCGGCCTGGGCCTGATAGCGGGTCTGCGCATCGGCGGTGTTGCCGAGGTGTTCGGGATCATTTTGCTGGAGCCAGGAGGCAAGGGCCGAGCTGCTGACGTTGTCGAGGTCGAGCTTGTTCTGATTTTGCGCGCCGCCGTTGCGCGAGTAATGCTGGGTGAGCGCGTTGACGATGTTGACGCGGCCCTGGTCGAGGGCGGCCTCGCTGGTGGCGCTGCAGCGAGAGCGTGATGAGCACTTCGTTATTGGCCGCCGGGCCGTAGGGCTGCTGGATGCGCGCATCCCTGAGGCCGGCGGTCTCGATGGCGGAGCGGATCTGGTCCGCATCGGGATGGGCGGAGAACTTGACGCGGACGACGGTGCCGCCGCGGAAATCGACGTCGAGCGGGAGGTGGTGCCAGAAGAAGATGGAGAGAAGGCCGGCAACGCTGAAGATCAGAGAGAAGCCGAGGAAATACCACTTCTTTCCCAGCCAGTCGATTTTTGGATCATGAAACAGTTCCACTTAAGATTCCGCCTTCAGATAGAGATCGGTTCGCCGTGCAGTTTGCGGCTGAGGTGGGCGTCGAAGATGACGCGGGAAACGAAGACCGCCGTAAACAGATTGGCGAGCAGACCGAAGGTAAGAGTCACGGCAAAGCCCTTGACGGGGCCGGTGCCGAAGATGAAGAGGATGAGCGGCCGACACGATGGTGGTGACGTGGGTGTCGACGATGGTCGTCCAGGCATGGCCAAAGCCCTGATCGACCGCGGCAGAGGGCGACTTGCCGGCGCGGAGTTCTTCACGGATGCGCTCGAAGATGAGCACGTTGGAGTCGACGCCCATGCCGATGGTGAGGATGACGCCGGCGATGCCGGGCAGGGTAAGGGTGGCACCGGAGAAGCCCAGGAAGCCGAGAAGAATGACGAGGTTCAGGAAGAGCGCCAGGTCGGCATTGATGCCGGCGCCCTTGTAGTAGATCGAGCATGAAGATCATGACGGCGAGCATGCCGACGATCGAAGCGACGACACCCTGATGGATGGAGTCCGCGCCGAGGGAGGGGCCGACGGTGGTCTCCTGCAGGAAGTCGATGGAGGCGGGCAGAGCGCCGGTGCGGAGGAGCATGGAGAGGTCCTTCACGCGCTGCTCGGTGATGCCGCCGCCGGAGATGTTGCCCTGATCGCCGATCTGGCCCTTGATGACGGCGACTTCCTGGACACGATTATCGAGGACGATGGCCATGTCCTTACCGATGTTGGCGCCGGTCCATGCGGAGAATTTAGAGCCGGCGGCATTGGTCAGGTAGAAGTCGACCTCGGGCTCATTGGTATTGGGATTGTGGCCGGGCTGGGCATCGCGAATGTCGGTACCGCCCCAGATGGGAATCTTCTTCAGTTCGTACCAGGCGGTGACGCTGCCCTCGCTGGCTGCTCCCGGAACGCTGGGAAGGAGCTCGGCATCGGGCGGGACAGTAGCCGCCGACGGCCTGCATGGCGGTCTGTTGATCCGGCCAGGGGCCGCCGATGACCTCATGGGCTTCGAGGCGGGCGGTGGACTGGATGACGTCCTTGACGCGGCCGAGGTCGTCGACACCGGGCAGCTCGACGAGGATCTGATAGCTGCCGAGCTGATAGGGCTCGATGATGGGCTCGCTGACGCCGAGGGTGTTGGTGCGGCTCTGGATGACCTCGATGGCCTGGTCAAGAGCGCGCTGCTTGGCGTCAGCTCTCGACGGTGGGTTTCATGGTGAGGGTCCAGCTGTTGCCCACGCCGGGGGTGATGTCGAAGCGGCTGCTATAGCTGCTATTCGAGGATGGAGCGAACATCGCTGGCGTGATCGGCCGGGAACGTTGGCGACCTGAATGAAGTCGGCGCGTTTGGGATCGGGCTTGGAGACGATCGCGCCGGTGATGCCGTTTTTCTGGAGATCACTCAGAATGCTGGCGACGTCGGTATCGGTTTCGGCGCTGATGGCTTCGTCGACCCTGACCTGGAGGATGAGGTGCATGCCGCCTTTGAGGTCGAGGCCGAGATGGATTCCCTTTCTGAAGACACCGGAGCTGAGCAGCCCCTGGCTTGAGAGCGGTCCCGGAAAGGCCGCGGGGAATCCCAAAAACGCCGTATACAAAGACGACCAGGACAACAATGATGACGATGAGTCTGGTACGGATATTGGTTTTCATGAGGTCTCTACTTTGTGCTGGCGTCGTCCTGGGTCACGGAGGCGATGGCGCTCTTGACCACTTCAATGCGGAGGTTGTCGGGAGGAATGCGGAGCTGGATGGCATCATCTTTGATGGAGACGATGACACCGCGAATGCCGCCGGTAGTGGTAACGCGGTCGCCGGTTTTGAGCTTCCCGAGCATGTCCTGCCAGGTACGCTGCTTCTTCTGCTGGGGGCGAATGAGCAGGAAGTAGAAGACGACGATGATGAGCAGGAATGGCAGCATCCCTGCGACTCCGGTGGGCATCGCGAACGATGGCAGAGCGGCAATAAAGGTCAACGCGCAGTCCTTCTGCGCCGGACGGGAAAAGGCCGTCTGCGGCACAAGACAGAGTCAATTTCCACGGAAGGGCTCACAGGAGCGCCTGGTTTCGAGTTTCACCACCGCGTCCGGGAGCTGGATACCTGGAAACGGCCCTCTTCAGGAGCGCACATAATCTGTCTCTGCTGGAGAGCCTGACTCATAGAATCGCGTACGGGCGAAGGAGTGTCAAGGAAAAGGCGGGCGGACCAGGATGGGGAAAGGGGAGTTTTTTTGCGTTTCGGGATGCCAATTTTGAGACCTGCTTTCCACACTCGGGGATAAAGAGGACGCCTAAACTGGGCATTTGCAGAGGAGCGCACCGGGAAGGGGAGGGCAGGATGGCAAGCACGCAGGGAACGGCGCAGGGAGACGTGCATCCGGGACGCATCGAGGTGATTACCGGACCCATGTTTTCGGGAAAGTCCGAAGAGCTGATTCGTCGGCTGAAGCGGGCGCAGATTGCGAGGCGACGGGTGGCGTGTTTTAAGCCTGACCTGGACGTGCGGTATCACCGGAACGCGATCGCGTCCCACAGCGCACAAACACTCGAGGCAGCGACGGTGGCGAATGTGGAGGAGCTGAAGTCGGTGCTGATGCCGAGGATCGAGGAGATCGAGGTGGTGGGCATCGACGAGGCGCAGTTTTTCGACGCATCGCTGGTGAGCCTGGCCAACGAACTGATTCGACTGGGGCGAAGGGTGATTCTGGCAGGGTTGGACACGACATTTACGGGCGAGCCGTTCGCTCCGATTCCGGATCTGATGGCGATCGCCGATGAGGTCACGAAACTGTCGGCGGTGTGCATGCAGTGCGGGGCGACGGCGGTCCACACGCAGAGGCTGGGCAGCAATCAGGCTTTGGTGCTGGTAGGGGCGGCGGGGGTCTATGAGGCTCGGTGCCGGGCATGCTTCCGGCCATGGGTGGATGAGCACGAGACAGAACAGCTGGAGCTGCCGGTGGAAGCCGGCGCGCGCAGGTAAAGGATTCCGCCTGACGGTGTGCAATTGGGGTTGACCTTCCACATCTGCCAAAGGCGACAGATAAGGGGGACCCGGCACGCGCCGACCTCCGTGTCTGATTCCTTAAGCGGGTGGCTGGGTTGCGGTCGGTTGTGCGGCGGAGGGCACGGCGGCTGGCGCGTGTGTGCCCGACATTTTCCGGAGATAGATGACGAGGTTCCAGACCTCGTCCGGTTTGGCGCGCGGGCCTTCGCCGGGCATATCTTTGCCCTTGCCATTGTGAATGATGTAGAAGATTTCGCCGTCGCTCAGGGTGTTGAGTGACGTGTGGAAGTCGTGCATCGTGAGCTTTTGTTCGGCAGCGACATCCCCTTTGCCGTCGCCATTCTCGGCGTGGCACATGGCACAGTCCCAGCCGTAGATCTGCTTCGCGCGGGCCTGAGATTCGGGGGTGGGTTTAACCGGATTGACTTTGGCGGCGTCCTCAGCAGGAATCACGGATTGGCTCGGTGCCGCAGCCGGCGGTGTTGCCGGGGCGGGTGGGGACTGTTGCGAGAGAGCCGTAAGGCCCAGAACGGTCAACGTCGAGACAATCAGAAAAGGCCTCAACATGGCAGCCTCCTGATAGAGATGAAATGGTTGTCCGGCATCACTTTACGCCTGCCGGTCCAAAATGGGACAGGTTTTTCGGAATGGTCAGGGTATTAACGTAACGGGCACGGGTAACGGCGGAAGGGCCGGAAGCGAAGGGCGTGCCATGCTGCCGGGAGTGCAGGGTGCACTCCCGGCCATCGCGGGAGACGGCGCGTTCGCGAAGAACAATGCAGCTTAATGCGAGTAACGCTCCTCGCCGGCGGGGAGAGCGAGATCGAGGCGGTTCCTCGCAGGCGGCAAGGGGCAGGTGGCGTAGGGAGTGTAGGCGCAGGGGGGATTCTCCAGCCGATTGAAATCAAGAACAATCGTGCCGGGGCGATCGAGGCCGTTGGAGGGGAATCCGGTGTAAAGGAATCGCCCCGCGCCATAGCTGGTGGTGCGACTGGTAGCGTCGCGAACGATGAAGAAGAGCTGCTTTTCGCCAGGGGCCTCAAGGACCGGCTCCAACTGGACGGTCCGGCCATCGAGCGTGAACTCAGCAAGACCGGGTGCGGGCAGATCGAGCGTGGTTCCAATCACGGTGGGGATCTTCTGCTGGTGTGCGGGAACCCAGGGGATCCAGCGCGCCTCGATGCGGAAGCGGGGGTCGGGGGCATACCAGTGCAGTCCATGGAAATTGAGCCGCGTTGGAGCCTGGGAGTCTCTGACACGGAGAGCGAACCGATCGCCTCGATGGATCACGATCAGATTGAGAGTCCCGATAGTAAGGACAACGGGCTTGGCGTCGTCGCCTGCGAGAACGGTTGGATGCGCGGGTTTGCCATCAACGCGAAGGGCTGAAGGAAACCCCTGAGAGGGGGCTGCCAGAACAACGCGGTTGCCGCTGACCTGAATCACGCCGAGGTGGGCGGCGACAGGGGAATCGAGACGAACCTGGTTATCGGAGGCTGCGCCAAAGGAGTTGTTGCCGGGGCGCAACCAGTCGAGGGCAACCAGCGACAGCCAGCCGTCGGGCTCAGAAAGAAGCTGGGCATGCTGAACGCGCCAAGCGATTAGGTTGCTTTTCCAATCGGCGCTTTTGGCGGCCAGGGCCGGGGCCACGATGGTCGCGGCGAGGGCGAGCATAAAGGCAAATGACGCGCGAATGGAGAGACGAAGGTGCCGGGGCGCATAGGTCATCGATTCAGTTCTCCGAGGGGATGTGAGGCCAAGCCGGTGTGATTGGGGGATGGGAGAGTGCGAGCGAGGGTCAACGACAACAGCGATGGCCGCGACCGCCCGAGGATGGCACGGGAAGGCTCACGGAGACAGAGTAGCGCGGGGGGACGCAGGCGTCAAAGTGGGGATAACAGGGATCCGCGAGTGGCTACAATCAGCAGGTGTCTCTTACTTTTCAGATTCATCACACCCGCGGGAGCGGGCGGCGCGCGACGCTGAAGCTGCCGCATGGCGCAGTCGAGACGCCGGTGTTCATGCCGGTGGGGACGCAGGGCACGGTGAAGGCGGTGCCGCAACAGCTGCTGGAGCAGCTGGATGTGCGCATTTTGCTCGGCAATACGTATCACCTGTACCTGCGGCCGGGGCATGAAGCGATCCGGCGGATGGGCGGCCTACACCGATTCATGAGCTGGGATCGCGCGATCCTGACGGACTCGGGCGGATTCCAGGTGTTCAGTCTGAGCGAGCTGCGGAAGGTGACCGAGGAAGGGGTGTCGTTCCGGTCGCACATCGACGGGTCGTCGCACTTTTTATCTCCGGAGCACTCGATGGAGGTGCAGATCGCGCTGGGGTCGGATATTGCGATGGCTTTCGATGAGTGCACGGAGTATCCGGCGGATCGGGCGAGGGCGAGGGCGTCGCTCGACATGACACTGCGGTGGGCGAAGAGGAGCCGCGAACATTTTGAGGCGCACAAGTCGAGCGTCCCGTGGACGCCCGACCGGGCTCAGGGCACAGAGCTCAGGGCACGGGATCTCGAAGACCAGTCCCCGAGCTTATTTGGCATTGTGCAGGGCGGGATGTTTGCCGATCTGCGTCGTGAGTCGGCGGAGCGGCTGGTGGAGATGGATTTTCCTGGGTACGCGATTGGAGGGCTGAGCGTGGGGGAGCCGCGGGAACTGACGCGGGAGATGATCGCGACGACGCTGCCGCTGCTGCCGGCGGACAAGCCCCGCTACGTGATGGGGGTGGGGTATCCGGACGAGATTGCCGAATATGCGCGAATGGGCGTGGACATGATGGACTGCGTTTTGCCGACGCGGGCGGCGCGGCATGGGCTGCTGTTCACGTCCGAGGGGCGGATCAACATCAAAAACCGGCAGTACGCGGAGGACCGGGGGCCCGCCGATCCGGCGTGTAACTGCCTGGTATGCCGGCGATACAGCCGCGCATATCTGCGGCACCTGATGGCGGCGCAGGAACCGCTGGCGGCAGTGCTGAATACACTGCACAATCTGGCGTTCTACATGGAGACAATGCGGAAGGTGCGGGAAGAGATGGCGGCTGGCCGGTAGCCGGTAAAGCTAAATCGTCAGTCCTGCAGGCGTACTTTCTCAGATACTCGAGAAGCGGGCTAATCCGGCGCGTTCGGCGTGGGCGGCAATGGCTGCGTTGATGTCGAGGGCGAGGGCGAGGGCGGCGCGTCCATCTTCGGCGGAGACGATGGGTGTCGAGCGAGTGCGGACGCATTCGAGAAAGGCTTCGATCTCGAGGCGAAGAGGCTCGCCGGGTTTCACGGAAGGTTTTTCAATGCGGAGGCCCGGAAGACCGGGAATGGGATAGGCCGAACCCAGCATGTCGCCGACCGCCGAGGCGGAATCCATTTGCACAGGGTTGGAGACGTCGATGACAAGAAGGTCCTGGCGGGCGTAATCGATGGAGACGTATTGGTGCGGCTGGAAGAAGCGCAGCTTGCGGACTTTCTCGGTACTGACGCGGCTGGCGGTAAAGTTGGCGACGCAGCCGGACTCAAACTCAACACGGACATTCGCGATGTCGACGCGGCGCGAGAGGATGGGCAGGCCGACGGCATGGAGGGAACGAACCGGCGACTGGACGAGGTTGAGGACGATGTCGAGGTCGTGGACCATCAAGTCGAGAACGACGTCGACGTCGAGGGCACGGGGGCTGAAGATGCTGAGGCGATGCGCCTCGAAAAACATGGGGTGGTTGAGGATCGGCCCAATGGCAAGGACCGCGGGATTGAAGCGTTCGAGGTGGCCGGTTTGAAGAATACGGCGATGCTGCCGGGCGGAATCGACGAGACGAGTGGCCTGGTCGACGCTGGTGGCGATGGGTTTCTCAATGAGGAGGTCGATGCCGGCGGAGAGCAGGGCCTGGCTGACCTCGAAGTGGAGCGAGGTTGGTGTACAGACGGAGGCGGCGGCGAAGTCCACCTCGTTACGGGCACGAGCGGCCAGGCATTCCTCAATGGAGGAAAAGACGGGCGCGCCCCAGTCGGTGGCGGCGGCCCCGGCGCGAAGCAGGTCGGGCTCGACGACGGCGGCAAGACGGACCTGCACACCTTCATCTTCGAGGGCGCGGTAGATGCGGAGGTGGTTGCGGCCGAAGACACCGGCTCCACAGACGAGGACGCCGAGATGAGACGAGCGGGACGGGGGCACCGGAGAACCTACGCGGGTTTGCCGTCGACGACGCGGAGGCAGCGGGAATAGAGCTCCAGCAGGTGAGTGACCTGATCGTCCGGTTTGGGAGCGCCACCCGCGACGAATCCTGTGGAAGGCGCGCCGCCGCGACCAACGCCAGCGGTAGCAGCGACGAATTTGAGCAGGTCCAGTGCGATGTCTTCGTTGCGCCGAGCGCCGTTGCCCTGCGGGGGAACTGAGTCCATTGGAAACACCTCTGAGGGCGATGCTATCAAAGCGGGCGACAGGGGAAAAATGCGGCCTCAAATCTCGACAATACAGAGGCAGACGCGGCCAACGATCAGGTCGGACGGGGTCTGCTGAGGGGCCAGTTCGATGACGTCGATGGGGTACTCAAGGGCGCGAGGGCGCAGCACCATTCGGCTGGATTCAAAGAGGACGTGACGGAAGATCAGGTGGGTTCCGGTGCGGACTCCGTAGAGATTGGGGATAGGCGGGCGGAGGGTGGCGAGGGAGTTGTAATGGCGGTCGAGCACGACGATGGACCCAACGCGCAGGACCGGATCCATAGGGAGGGCCTGGTGTGCGGTAATGCGAACCGCGACAAATCGTTCCCAACTCCGGCGGCTGACTGAACGCCGCACGGGAAAGCCCGTCAGCCAGCCGGGAGGAAGGTGGATCCTGCCCTGAATGCCGCCGGGGGGAGGGAGGGGCGCGAGCATGGCGGCGCTCTGGGTGACGATGGGAATTGCATCCAGCGTTTCGCGACCGCTGTTGGGGGAAGAAGGAGCGGCGGCGAGTGCGGCGGCGGACAGATCTTCGACGCTGAGGGCCTGGGCGATGAGGATGCGGTCGAGCGCCGGGAGGCTGAGGCGGCGGCGGCGGTGAAGGAAGTTGGAGATGTGAGCCTGGGCGAGTCCGGTCTGGCGCGCGAGCAGCGCGCTGCTGAGGATTCCCTGGTCGATGCGGCGCCAGGTTTCGAGCCGGAGGCGCTCGTGTAACTCGAGGAATTTCATTTTTCCGATGTTTGCAGGGAGCTATACAGCCATTACTACGGGGTTTGCAGAGAGAATCGTTTTTCGGCGAAAACCGCACGAGGCGGCGAGGACATCAGTACTCAGCCAGCGCAGCACGACCGGTATAGTCCACTCGGTAATTGATCGCATTGCTCCGTGAAAGTAGTGTCGGACTACTTGCGCCGGCCAGACATAGTACTTTCGCTCACCCGGAGAACGAATGACGTGCGGGGCATGAGCGTCCGGCGGAAATTCCCATTTCCGGAGGAGAGATCTCGACGACGGTATTGGTTCAAGACACAAGGAAGGCGGCGGCTGCCGACGCGAGCAGCTATGCCTTCGTCCTCCCCCAACTCCGCGAGGGTCCAGGCACTGGATTTAGCGGCAGAACTCTGGAGAATGACTGATGTACCTGCGAATTTTTCTCAAAGTGTGTGAGAGCTGCGGAGTGTTGTGGTTCCGAGCTCAGGAGTGCGCAGAAGTGTACTGCCCGGACTGCGCGCGGAAACTGCGGTCACTGCCTCCGGTAGAACCGACGCGGCGGCCGGGGCGGCGAGGACGGACCAAGGGGTGCGCGGCTGCGAAGGGGGGCAGGGAATGAGCGCCGTTCCAGTAGGGCCCCTTGTGATTTACGACGCAAGAGCAGTCGCCGAAACGGACTTGCCCCATGCCCGACCGAAGCCGATCTCCGGGCTGGCCTTCTACCGCAAGCACACGCTGGCGCTGCTGCAACGTTATCTGCAGCTGTCGATGGAACTGGGGCGAGCGCCGTGTGTGCTGGGAAAGATCGTTCTGCGCGGGCACGTATCCAGCTATCGGCTGCGCACGTTCGAAGACGGGTTGATTTTCGTTCTCGATGTGGAGAAGTGCATTAAGCGGCTGGACAAGGTTTCGCGGGAGATTATTGTCCACATCGCACTGGAAGATTACTCTGTGATCCAGGCGGTTGTTTTAACCGGGCACAGTCAGCGATCGGTGACGCGAATCTACGGGGATGCGATGGACCGGCTGACCCGCCTTTTTATGCGGTTTGGCCTCCTGGAGGCAAATGTGGAAAATTTGTCAAGAGATGAGGGTAAAATCCAAAGTAACGACACAAGATAACAAAGCAGTTGCAAACCAAGCCTATGCAATAAAGTTGGCTGATTTATTCTTCCGAACTGATATTCTGAACTTAGAGTAGAAAAAGAAAAAGAGACACCTGTCCGGGTGTCTCTTTTTTATTGGTGCGGGCGGGCACAGAGTTCAAGGGCCTAATATGCAGATTCGAGAAATGAGGAATATGCGGAACAGAGATCATGAAGAGCGGACATGGTTGGCAGGGCGGCTTTGGGGCGCGGCGCTCGGCTTGATGGCGGCCGGGATAACCCTGTTTCCGCCGGGCATCGCCGCGCAAATCAGCACAACGACGGTGCAGGGTACGGTCTACCGGGCCGATGGAGGGCCTGCCGGCGGAACGCTGCTGTTGAACTGGCCTGCGTTCACGACACCGCAGAATCAGGCCGTAGCGGCCGGAAATGCAAGTGCGGCAATCGGAGCGGATGGATTTGTGAGTGTGAACCTGACTCCCAACGCCGACGCGCTGCCAACCGGGACTTACTACACGGCGGTGTATCACCTGAACGATGGAACGGTGAACCAGGAATACTGGATAGTTCCGGATTCTGCGAATGCATCGATCGCTTCTGTAAGGGCGCAGTTACAACCTTCTACCGTGGCGGTGCAGCCGGTTTCGAAAGCCTATCTTGACAACGCGATCGCGTCGCTGAACGGCTCGTGGCTGCCCCTGGCTGGGGGTACACTGACCGGAGCTCTGAGCCTCAACGGGGATCCTGCGGCAGCGAATCAGGCGGCGACCAAGCACTATGCGGACCAACTGGCAGCGGCGCAACTTCCGCTTGCCGGAGGTACCATTACTGGACCTCTGAACGCGCAGCAAATCGAGGGGCGACTCTACGCCGACCAGTGGCAATCGGGAGCAGGGAGCAACAACGGTATTGCAATGTCGCTGGCACAGTGCAGGGCTTACCCTTACGCGTGTCAGGTGTTGGCTCCATCGACTTACGCAGCAACGGAGCAGCAACCGTGGGGCGGATCGATGCAGTGGACGAACGTACTCACTTTCATCCAGGGTCCTCCCGCAGGCACCCCGGCGGGTTGCGTGGAAGATCAACGGTTTGGCGGTCCTCAATGGCTCTGCATCCCTTCTCCGGCACCGAACTGGAGCTCGGTCTACAGCGGGTATTCACGGTTCCAGATGGGTCCATCGTTCACGACCTTCATTAATTCAACGCAGGAGGCGATATCGCAGTGGACTGCACCCGGGTTGCAGGTCAACAAGGTCCTGCTGAACGGCACGTATAACTTTTCGGGAGCAATCGATCCCGCAGGTCAAACGAACAACGCGGGTCTTATGGTGAATACGACCGCTTATTCGCCAGCCTCATCTAACAGCCTCGCAACCTGGTTTTATGGTGAAGCACCAGGCGATCACATCGGGCTTTATGTGTGGGATGCCTCCCGTGGCGGAATTTCCGCAGAGGACAACGAAGGGAACGAAGATCGTCTGGCGCATCTGGAAGTTGGGGATGTCTATCAGGGCACGATCAACAGCATTACGTCACAGGCGGCAGGCACAAGCCCGTGCACCGGGCCGTGTTATGTGGTGGCGACCACGCAGACACAAGGGGTAAGTGCAGGACTGGGCGACCAGCTTGCCATCGTCGATTACACGCGGGGCGATTCCTCGGGTTATATATCCGGCGTTCTTCCCGGTGTAGTGCGGACAAGCGGCACCGATTGGGACAGCACCTATGGGGACACAAGCGCCTACGGCACGATTACGCAGCCGATCAAGAATCCGGGTGGGCGCGTTAACACCTTCCCGCAAACCAACGTCACGGTTTCGATCAGCACCGGCAGCGGAACGTGGAATACATCACGGCCGGTGTGCATTTTCGATGCCAGCGGAATCAACTGGGAATGTCAGAACGTCACGTCCGCCTCTTCCACTTCACTGACCTTCGCGGTGGTGGATGAGCCATTCTTCTCCGGGTCTGTGATTGCTCAGGGGGGTATGACCGGCATGGGCTTCTCGGCGCAGGCCGACAACGTCGTTCCTGGGGAGACGGCGATGCCGACTTTCGATGACGGCATTAAGCAGACCATCCGGTCCGTGTGGCCAATTATGTACAACTCAGCTGGTGGGACACTGCACATTATCACCGGCTCCAAAGTTCAGTTTAACTATGTGACCACACGCGCCTATCAGGCGATGGGCGGGAGCGGCGGGAGCTGCACAGCCACCCTCAGTGGCGGATCGGTGTCGAGCTGTTCCTGTTCGGGAGGAACAGGCTACATTGATGCGCAGCATCCGCCGCAACTCACAATCACAGGGCTCACTGGAGCGGTACAGCCTTCGATCTATGTCGGCGATGTGAGCGGCGGCGCTCTCTCCGCCTGCACCGTCGCCAACGGCGGGAGTGGACTGAGTGGAACCCCTGGGGTTGCAGTCACGACCTCGAACCCGCTGACCGTCTTCCCGATGGCGCGGACCATCAATGTCTGGAATCCGGCGACCGGAAAGGTAGATGGGTCTTCCCTTGCTTCCGATCAGCTCATGCCGTCAGCGGCCGCCTGGCACAAAGGAGACACGCTGGAGCAGGAGCACAGTTACGCGATGGAGTTCAGCGGCACGCAGCAGCACAGTACTCAGTTTCAGCTGGGGGCAGTTTCTCAAAATGGGCGCGGCATGTTGTTTTCGGGGGGCTTCCGGTCCAACGACTACGGTGACTGGATGCAGAACGCCAATGATCCTGGACTCTACGCAGGATCGCCGCTGTCGCGTCCCTGGCAGGCCGGGTTCGGTCAGATGACGACACCCTACGGATATACCCTCTCCGGTGACTGGCTGAACGGGCTGTACCTGAAGATACCCCCGCACGCCACATCGGCGAACCCAGGTCTGACCGGTGCCGTTGCTGTCGGATGTTTTGATTACTATCACCAGATCAACGTGTGCTCGAAATGGTCGCAGCCGTATAACATGCTGCTCGCTGAGAACGCGAATGCCAACGGGAATGGCGAGGATGTACTTCAGTACAGCATTCCGACAACAACCTGGTCGCTAACGGCAGGGGCTACGACTTTTGGCGGCGCAAATCCTTACTGCACCGAAACTCTCGCAGGTAACGCCAACGGCGGATTTTCGGTCAGCTGCAATGGCAGGACATCGAAGCTCGACGCATCCGGGAATCTATCTCTGCCGGGCGCGATACGCGCACAGGGAGGAGTAAGCGGCGCGACGGTCAACGGTGAGATCACGGTCGACGGGACGACGTATACAACGCTGACTGCGGCGTGGAATGCGGCTGTGAGTCAGGCGAATACGACGGGGCAGAACCAGACAATTCGTCTCGGACCGGGGATGTTTCCTGTAACGGCGACGCTGGCCGAGCCGACCAACGGGGCATGCGTGAGCCTGATCGGCAGCGCGGCCCCGACGGTAACGGCGAACAATGCCAACGCATCGACAGTGGTCACTGTGACCTCCTCTCTGGGGGGAGATCTGTTCAGCCTGCAGAACACAGCCGGGAGCCAGGCGCAGAGCTGCACGTTCAGGAATCTGATGATTCTGGCGAACAAGAAGGCCAACCATGGATTCAATCTGCAGTGGTTCCGCGGCCTCTATATCGACGATGTCACGGTTAACGACACGACGCAGGATGCTTTCTATCTTGGTGAGTCCGGTGGGACGCATCAGGCTAACTTCGAGATGCGAAATGTCACGGTGAGTTACTCGGCGTCCACGTTCACTCCGGCGAGCAGGCCGAATTACGGGTTGAATCTGCAAAGCACGGTATTGGACAGCTTCGTACAGAACTTGCTGGTACGCAATGCGCTGCAGGCGGCGGTCTACAATGCCGGCGGCGGCACGACGTTCGAGCTGATTCATGGTTTTGGCTATCCCTATACCTGCACATCGGCTCCGTGCAACAACACCGAGACGAATATGGGCGCGGCTGACGCGTCCTGGGCCACGAATTATGAGGTCGTGGACACTGGATCGGGCGGCAACATGTACTTCAATACCTATATGGACTCGCCGGCCATTGCAGCATTTGATCTGAGATCGAACGGGGTACAGGTGAACGGCGGCCATATTCAATGGCCGGAGACGACGAGCTTTCCCAACGCGACGTTCGCCGAAGTAGAAGCAACGGTGAACTCCAACCTGGTGATCTCGAATGTGGATTGCCTGAATATGAGCAACACGGCGGGCATTCCGGGATCTCCGGCGGGCAACACGGGCGTCTGGATCAGCTATATGGGCGCTAATGGGAGTACGCCGTCTTATTCTTCTGTCAGCAATCTGGCAGGCTGCGGGCAGTATGTGCAGCAGCGAGTGTCCGCGCGGCAAACGGCCTTCGATGCGACCGGG
This sequence comes from uncultured Acidobacteriaceae bacterium, assembly GCA_963796895.1. GTDB lineage: Bacteria > Acidobacteriota > Terriglobia > Terriglobales > Acidobacteriaceae > Palsa-343. The sequence goes on along the minus strand of CAWCNN010000003.1, from coordinate 969,868 downwards.
AATAACTCCTCCAACACGAACTACGGGAGTGGTCAGGCAGGGGTTACTCCGAAGGTGTTCGTGACGCCGCTGAGCAGTCAGGCAAATGAGGGCGGCGTGGAAGTGGAGAACTTCTCCGGCGGCCAGGGGGATTCCTTCTATAGCGGCATCAGCGGCCAGGCGTCAAACTTTGCAGTGATGGCGGATGGGGCGGTACGGCATACGGGCGTGCAAACCAGCGCCGTCTTCGCAACTTCGTCGACAACGCTGACGAAGGCGAATCATATCGTCCTGGCGAATGCATCGAGCGGGGCCTTCACCCTGACGCTGCCCAGCTGTTACACGGCGATGCCGGATGGTCTGCGACCTGTCGGGATGGAGTTCACCATCGTCAAGACGGATAACACGAGCAACGCGGTTCAACTGACGACGACGAGCGGGGAGACGATCAACGTGGCGGGCTCCAGCGCGACGACTTATTCGCTGACCGGAGGCGGCGGACTCACCGTGGCGTGCGGTCCGGACTCGAACTATTACAGTACGGAACAGATTGCAGCTTCGGGGAACGCATCCACAGCGACGGCTCTGGCCGCGACGCCCTCGCAGTGCCCTGCGGGATCTTACGCCACGGGCATCGCGGCGAACGGAAATGCGAATTGTGCGCAGTCGCCGCGATCCACCTGGTTTGGCTACTTCGGGGGAACGTTCGGCACCAGCACGAATAACTCGATGGGAGCGATCTGGACGCCGAGTGCGGCGATTAGTATGACGCGGCTGGATGTTGCGGTAGGCACGGCGCCGGCCGGATGCAGCACGTATCCGGTAATCGGCATTTACGACAGCACGGCCTCGGCGTGGCTGAAGACCGTGACGCTGGCGGCGGGAACGTACAGCTATCGCAATGCGGTGACCGGCGTTTCAGTTGCCAGCGGGCACAACCTGTCGATGGGGGTGCAGACGGCGGGGGCGGGCTGCAGTACGAATCCGGGCTCGGCGCAGCTGACGATGGAATACAGCATGAATCCTTAGCGCGGTCCGCGATGGAATTCAACTGGGGCACGGCCGACCGGCCGGAGCTGGTGCGTCTGGGAGAACTTCTGGATGCGGCGGATCCGGCAAGCGGGCAAACCACGCGACAGCGCTGGCTGCCCAACTGCTGCGCGTGCGGGGCCGCACGGGAAAAACCATTCCTTTGGCGGCCAACGCCGCGCAGCTCGATTTCGAGAATGGACGTAAAAACGGGAACATCATTTTGAAAGCCCGGCAGCTGGGGATGACGCACCTGGGTGGCGGGTCAGTTCTTTCTGAAGACCATCACGCACCCGGGCACGCTGACGGTCCAGGTGGCGCATACGCAGGAGGCGGCGGAGTCAGATTTTTCGCATCGTGCACCGCTTTCTGCGACTGCTGCCGCCGTCGTTGTGCCAGGGCGCGCTGAAGAGCGTCCCAGAGTGAATGCGCGGCAGATGCTTTTTCCAGGGATGGATTCGGAATACCGGGTGGAAACGGCGGGTGCTCCGAACGCAGGACGCGGGCTGACGATCACCAACCTGCATTGCTCGGAGGTTGCCCGGTGGCCAGGGGACCCGGCAGAGATTCTGCAGGGCTGCGGGCGGCGCTGTCGCCGACAGGGGAGCTGGTGCTGGAGTCGACGCCCATGGGGGCGGCGGGTGCTTCTGGAAGGAGTGGCAGGAAGCGGAAGCGAGCGGGATGGCGCGGCACTTTTTCCCGTGGTGGATGGAGGAGGCGTATCGGGGATATGGAGCGGAGGAAGTCTCACTGAACGGCGCGGAGAGGAGGCTGGTGGAGGATCAGGGGCTCAGGCCGGAACAGATTGGGTATCGACGGCAGATGCAGAGTGGATTCCGTGGCCTGGCCAGGCAGGAATACGCCGAGGATGCGACCGAGTGTTTTCTGACGAGCGGCGAATGTGTCTTCGATACAGGGGCGATTGACGCCCGATTGCGAGAGGCAGAGGCGCCGGTGGAGGAACGAGCAAACGGATTGCAGATCTGGCTCAGGCCCATCAAAGGCCGGGAGTACCTTGTAGCTGTGGACCCGGCAGGCGGCGGCACGGAGGGCGACTACTCGGTGGCGCAGGTGATCGATTTGGAAATCGGGCTGCAATGCGCGGAGCTGCAGAGCCGGCTGCCGCAGCTGGAACTGGCGCAGGAGCTGGCCAGACTGGCGCGCCAATACAACAGCGCACTGCTGGCGGTGGAACGCAACAACCATGGCTCGGGGGTGCTGGCGTATCTCAAGAGCGTTTGCAGGTATGAGCGTCTGCACGAGAGCGGAGGAGAGCATGGATGGCTGACGACCTCTGTGACGCGCCCGGCGATGCTGGGCCGGCTGGGATCGGCGCTGGTGGAGTCGCCGCAGATCTTTGCCAGCGGGAGGCTGCTGCGGGAGTGCCGCAGCTTCATCCGGCACCGGAGCGGGCGGGCCGAGGCGCAGGCGGGGGAGCACGACGACTGCGTGATGGCGATGGCGATCGCGCTGTCGGTTCGCGAGGAAAGACTCACAGGGAGACGATTGCATTAGCATGGGGAATCCGGAGGCGCGGTGACGGTTCTGGCCATACAGCAGATCCGCAGGATGAGGGGCGGGGCACAGAGCCATCTGATGCTGGGGGCGGACGGGAATGCGTGGGTGGTGAAGTTCCAGAACAACCCCCAGCATCTGCGAGTGCTGCCGAACGAACTGCTGGCAACGCGGCTGGGGGGGCTGCTCGGGTTGACGGTGCCGCAGTGCGACGTGGTGGAGGTGACGCCGTGGCTGATCGAGCAGACGGATGAGCTGGCGATGGAATTTGGGCATCGCCGCGAGCGGTGCATGGCAGGGCTGCATTTCGGATCGCAGATGGTGGGGGGCCTGATGCCGGGGCACACTGCGGACTATCTGCCGGAGGAGCAATTGCTGGAAGTGAAGAACCTGGCGGAGTTTGCCGGAGCGCTGGTGCTGGATAAGTGGACGTGCAATGCGAACGGGCGGCAGGCACTCTTCTATCGGAAGGGCCGGGAGAAGCGGTACAGCGCGACGTTCATCGATCAGGGATTCTGTTTCAATGCGGGAGAATGGCGGTTTGAGGATGCCCCGCTGCGAGGGGTCTATGTGCGCAATACGGTCTACCGGGAGGTGACGGGCTGGGAGAGTTTTGAGCCGTGGCTGAGCAGGATGGAACAGATGGACGCACAGCGCATCTGGGAGATCGTCGAGATTGTGCCGCCGGAGTGGTATGGAGGCGAAGTGGAGGTGCTGGAGCAGTTGGTGGAAAAGCTGTTCGCGCGCCGATCGCGGGTGCGAGATTCGATTACGGAGTTTCGGGAATCGTCGCGAGGGCCGTTTCCAAAGTGGGAGGGGAAGGGGAGAAGGGGAGGAAGGGGGCAGTCGGGGGAGGTGGGGTGGGACGATAGTTTGGATGACACGATTTCCGGAAGGGTGATGTGAACGAGCGGGTACAGTGCGAGTTCTCGCTGGTCCGGTATGTGTCGGATCCAGTGAAGAACGAATTCGTGAACATCGGGGTGATGCTGCGAGAGGCGGCGCGGCCTGAAGCGGCGGTGGTGCGATTTACGAAGGACTGGGGGCGGGTGCGGTGCATCGATCCGGATGCGGATATCGCCATGCTGGAGGCGATGGAAGCGGAGATGCGGAGCCGCTTGCAGGAAAGGGCGACGGACACGGTGCCAATGATCAAGACGATCGAGGATTCGTTCTCGCATCAGTTACAAATGACGGAGCCGAAAGCTTGCCTGGCGGAGAATATGGCGGCGGAGATGGATCAGCTGATGCAGCTGTATGTCGAGCCGCGGAAGCAAAGGGCGCGGCAGGCGCTGAGCGGGCGACCGGCGATCGTGAGGAGCATGCGGATGCAGTTTGAACACGCGCGGGTATGGGAGCTGATGCGCAAGCGGATTGCGGCGTCGGCATATACGCGGCCGGGGGATTCGCTGAAGATCGACTGCGGCTACCGGCCGAACGGAGTTGTCCGCATGTTTCATGCGGTCTCGCTGGTGAACGATGTTGAACTGGCAAAGGTGCTGGCGTTCAGCGCACCCGGGCTGCGAGCCGGAGTGGCGAGAGTGGAAAACGCCGAGATGGAATTAACCGCGATCGTGGAGCCTTTACGCAATGGGCAGGGCGAGGTGTTGCTCGGGGAAGATGAAGTCGACCAATATCGCTTTGGCGTGGAAACGATGGAGGCGCAGCAGATCCGGGTGCTGACGGTGAACGATCTGGAGCGGGTAGCGGAGACGGCGAAGAGGGAGCTGCGGGTGTAAGGACAGAGCGCAGAGCACAGTTGCAAAGGGCATGGCCAGGCGCCATGCCCTTTCTATTTGGAGATCAAGGGAAGGAGCCAAGACGAAGTGAAAATCAAAGAGCAATGGAAACACGCGCTGGCGTTGCTGGGAGCCGGACGCAGAGAAGGTGGGGTCCAGCGAAAGACGGTGGCATTGCCGTCGGTGCTCGCCCCGTACTCCTTCCCGGCGAGGGCGCTGCCCAAGCCGACGGCGGGAAATCTGCGCAAGTTTGCGGAGACGCCTGTGGTGAGGCGCGCGATCAACCTGATCAAGGATCGCGTAGCCGCGATGGACTGGCAGGTACGGCTTAAACGCGATCAGACTGCGGAGGCGGTGGCGGCAGCCGAAGCCCGCCTGCAGATTCTGCGGCGGTCACTGGAATTCCCAAACCCGTCGGATTCGTTTCGAACGCTGATCGAGCAGGCGATCGAAGATGCCCTGGTGGGCGGGTTCGGGGCGATCGAGATGGAGCTGACGGGCGATCCGGCCAAGCCGTTTGAACTGTGGGCGGTGGACGGAGCGACGATTCGGATCGATCCGAAGTGGGATGGCAATCCGGAGTCGGTACGTTATGCGCAGGCGACGGGCCTGGCGGGAACCGGTTCCGCTGTTCCGCTCATGGACAACCAGCTGATTTACGTGCGCATGAATCCGCGCAGCTACACGCCGTTCGGTCTGGGACCGCTGGAAGTGGCGTTCGAGACGGTGAATTCGTTTTTGAGCGCACATCGCTTCGCCGGGAAACTGGCGAGCAACGCGGTGGTCCAGTATGCGTTGTGGCTGAACGAGACGACGCCTGCGCAGCATGAACGGCTGATCCGGTGGTGGCAGGACGAGATCGAAGGGACGGGACGCGTGCCGCTGTTGAGCACGGAGCAGAAGCCAGAGGTCCTGCGTTTCACGGCGGGAACCGATGCGGATCTGCGTTTGACCTGGCAGGAGTTCCTGATCCGGATGATAGCGAATTCGTTCTCGCTGCCACCCATGCTTCTGGGACTGGAGCGGGACGTCAACCGATCGACGGCGGCCGAGCTGCTGGATGAGGCTTTCCACAGCGCGATCGTGCCGCTGGCGCGGCTGGTTGCGGAGCATCTGACGCGGGACCTGTTCGCCAAGCGGCTGGGATGGCCGGAGTTCGAATTCGTCTTCAACGATCTGGACGCCTGCAACGAGATGGAGGAAGTGCAGATGCAGACAGCTCTGCTGGCGGCGGGCGTTCTGACCGTAGACGAGGTGCGAGCCATGCGCGGTCTGGGCCCGAGGATGCCGGATCTCGACCGGTCCGGAAGCGGATTGGCGTCGCCGCGGAGTGCAGAGGAGGACGCGGCATTGCAGAGAGAGGAAAACGTCACAACAACGATTACGAATCGGGAAATTCAGGATGAAGCCATGAAACTGCAAGCCATGGCAGTGGCGCTGCCGGAAGTGGCCGGCCATCCGAATCGCGCGCCTTTTACCGGTGTGCTGACGCTGGTGGATGAGGCAAGCACGAAACCGCCTTCGGGGGCGCGCGGACATCGGGTGATCCTGACCCGCGCGGCGGCACTGACGGCGCTGCCTTCGCTGCTGGGGATGGCGGTGGACTACGTGCCATCGTGGGACGGGCATGATGCACGGCGCAAGTGCGGCATCATCACGCAGGCCGAGGTGGAGGGTTCACGGCTGCGCGTTGCCGGCTATTTATTTGCGAAGGACTTTCCCGAGGTAGAGCGGCAGATGCGCGAGTGCCTGCCGAACGCCATGGGGATGTCCTGGGAGCTGGCTGATGCGCACGTGGAAGACATGCGTGCGGAGATCTGGACGCTGACACGAGCGACCTTCACCGGGGCAGCGATCCTGCTGCGGGAGAAGGCAGCGTATCGCAATACTTCGTTCGAACTGACGGCGGCTAGCTGCCGTTCGATCACGGCCCGCCCGGCCCCTCGCGAGAGAGTGCATGCGGGCGTAACCAAAAGCGTTGGGGAGGGAGCAGGTTTGACCATCCCGACGAGGACGACAGGAAAGGAAGAGAGATGGAATCACAGACAGGCGAAAACATGGTCGCACTGAGCGAGAGCATGGAGCGGATGGAAGCGCGGCATCGAGGCGGCGGCATCGCTTGTTCGAGCGGGCCGCAGCCCGGATCGAACAGCGGGAGAGCGAGAGGAGCGGCGAAGTGCAGAAGATCGTCGCTGCCGTGGAAACCAGCCGCGAGACGGAACTGCAGAAGAAGCTGGAAGCCGCGGAGCAGAAATCGGCGAGCTGCGCGCGCAGATCGGAAGCGAAAGCCGAGGCGCAGCCGCCATCCGGGCGCAAGACGGTTCCCGCGTCGACCGCGCAGTTTCTGGCCAAGCAGGGGATCACATCGCTGGAATCCCTGGAAGCCGGCGCACTGGATGCGGCGCTGACGGGACTGAGTCTCGAGCAGCGAATCGCGGTGAAGGCGCAGCTGCTGCGCTCCGGAGTGGTGAGCTAGCGGCGATCTGCACTAAGACCTGAGGGCCGGCCGAGCGCCGGCTTTTTTGTTGTCAACAAGATTTACTCACGAGTGGTGACGAATCGATTCTTGTCACGAAAGGGCAGCTATGACAGCCAATTTCCTCGACATTCATGCGGCGGCGGACTACATCGGACCCGGCGCGGTGGAAGTTCCTCTTTATCAGACCGAGATCACGGACATCGTGCGCCGGCGCAATATTTTCGGACAGCGCATCAAGCAGGTTCCGGCCACGGGTCATCCGTCGCGGTACTTCGAGCAGACGGCGATTCCGAATCCTTTGACGGCGGGCTTCGTCGATCCGCGCAACATCGTTGCCCCAGTGGTGACGCCGACGCGGGTGGAGCGCAGCGTGCCGCTGAAAGCCATCGTGGCGCAGCTGAACTACAACCTGTTCGACATGGAGCTGGGCGCGCAGCAGAAGCAGTTCGCCTATCTGCAGGCCAAGGACCTGGTGGACACGATCGAAGGCGTGATGCTGGCGCACGACGTGGCGTCTGTGGAACGGCAACGACACCTCGCTGAGCGCGCCGGCGACCATGCAGTACTTCGGCGTGGCGGGGCAGATCGCGGCGGGCGGCAACACGACGACGATCGGCACTGCGGCAAGCATCACGGATGGACTGAAGTCGACCATCGCACAGATGTGCGCGAACACCAGCTATGCGGTGCGGCCGACGGCGATCTACGCGAATCCGGTTCTGCTGGATCTGATCGATCGCGAGATGAAATCGGAGTTCAACGTGGTGCTGAACACGCAAGGAGATCGCCGCAGGGTTCACGATGAAGATGCTGGCAACGCAGGCCGGTGAGCTTCCGCTGATTCCGGACTGGTCGCTGGCTTACAGCGGACTGCCAGGCTCTGGCAGCGCCGTGCTGCCGGCCTACATCGTGACCGAGGATCTGATCGAGTACCACTGGCTGAGCGATCCGAATCCGCGCGTCTTCCAGCTGGGAACTCCGGGTTCGCTGGCTTCCCAGCACGTGGTGGTGAAGTTTGGCGCACCGGTAGTCAAGGGCGCCAGCTATGCGCACTATCAGGTGCTGGTCGATCGGTAATTCCATTCAGCGCTCCGCAACCGCGGAGCGCAACAAAGGCCGGGGCGGGTCCGCGAGCGAAAACCTGCGCTCGCAGAGACCCGCCCTTTCTCCCTGAGTGTGCTCAACCCGCTGTAAGGAGAATTCATGGCGTCCTATCTGCAGCCAACCGAGTACCAGACGTACGGACTGGCTTCCGATGTCACCGACGACTGGATCACCGCGGCATCGTCGCTGATCGACGCCACTGCCGGCGCGCGAGTTTGAACCCGACGCAATACATCGAGCGGCTGCGACATTGTGGAAGGCTCGCAGACGGCGCGGCTGAGTCATCTGCCGCTGACGCCGATTGCGCCGGCCACGCTGCCGTTCGTGTCGATCCAGGCGCGTTACGCAAAGCCCCGGCGGGGCGAGATGGCGTATCCGCTTCAGGAAGAAGTACTGTGGGCGTTTTCACTGCCGGGCGCCTGGACCACGGTCGATCCGGCAACCGTGGACTTTGTTGCGGATACCGGCGAGCTGACTTTTCCGCTGAACCTTCTGGGTCTGCCTTACAACGAGGTGCAGGTGACGTACACCGCGGGTCTTGCGACGATTCCCAACGCGGTGAAGTGCGCATGCGCGCAAATTGTGAAGAATGCGCAGGCCACGCCGGGACTGAATGTGAAGACGGCAAAGATCGACACGATGTGGCTCCAGTATTTCTCGACATCCCTGGTGGATGCGACGGTTCAGGCGCTGCTGAAGCCGTGGGTTTCAGTGAGGATGGGATAAGCCATGGCCGATCTGAGTGCGCAGAATCCATGCGGCCTGGCCCAGCGAGTAGCGACGGCCCTGTTGCGCGCGAGCGGCGGAACAACCGCCAGCCTGCAGATGCCGCCGCTCCAGGGCGATGCGACGGACGCCGGACAAATGGGACTGCATGCCCCGGGATTCCTCTCCCTTCCCCTTGCTCCGGCTCTCTTTCGTAAAGCCCGGGCAGCGATGCGGGACGGGACGCTGCCGTTGTATGAACTTCTGATCTCGGCGGATGCGGTCGCGGCGCAGGTCACGCAGCTGCAGATGAGTTCCGCCCAGGCGTTGTTTGCCATGGCATCGGGAATCGTTGTTGGGGGCAGGCTGTTTCTGATCGAAAGCCTGTCGGCGTCGGAAAGCCAGGGGCAGGTCTATTTGTATCGTCTGCTGTTACAGGAGACGTGCAGCGAATGGCCGCACTGACGGCCGCGGCGCTGAGGCGGTTGCGAAGCCACTCACAAAATGTAACCGAATGAGAGATCTATGCAAAACGCAAAAGATACGTTCTATATCACGCTGCGAAGCCGGTTGGTGAACCTCAACCCGGCGCGCACTATGAGCCTGCGTGCCGTGACGCGCCCGGCAATCCTGGTAAGCGAAGCCGAAGCGCCGGTACCGCCAACCCCTGCTCGATGCCTTTGCACTGAGCTGGACGGGGATGCAGGCCGACCTGCAGCTACCTGCAATCATGGCGCGGATGACCTGCGAGATCCAGTACTGCACGGTCGGCACGCAGATGAACGCCGGGCTGGATCGCGGGCGGGCGCTGGAGGAGATGGATTACGAGGTGTTGCAGCTTTTGTATCCGTACTCGGCACAAAAGATGAACTACGCGCAGAATCCGGCAGCTGCGATGGGGACGATGGTGTTCTGGTCGGAACCCGAATTCGGTCCCGCGGTGGTTCTGCGGGATCGGCTGAGCCGCACGGTCAAAGTCACGATTTTCGCCTATCAGGAAGTGGGGGAACAATGACCACATCTGCCATCACGCCTCTACCGGCACTCCCCCCGACACAACGATCGGTACGCGCCTATTTTGCGCCCGTAGACCGAATTCATGGTGTACCGACTTTGTTCGATCCAGCGGCGAACGGATGGTTCGCGACGCATGCGCCTCCTTTACCCTGGGTGGATCTGGGCTGGATCGAAAATTTCACCCGGAAAGCAACGAGTCAGTTTGGACAGCTGATTACGGGCAGCCCGGGCACGACGCAGTTTCAGGTTCGCGAAACGGTGGATGCGACGGTCTCGCTGCGCTTCAAAGCATGGAGCAAGCTCTCCATGGCGCTGGCAGCGGGATCGCAGCACATGAATCTGATCGTGCCGGCATCGGGGAGCGTGGCGAACGGATCCGGGGGCAAAGGCGTGCCGGCGGTCAACCTCGCGGCGGGATCGACGGCAAGCTTCCTCGCGATGACGGCGTCTGACGCTGCTGGATTCGCCGCGGGAGCGCTGGTGACCGTCGATGTGGACTACGCGCGACAAACCGGGTTCGTGGGAAGTGGGGTATCCGCAGCCTGTGTGAGCAACGCCGGTTCAGTGAACAACGACGCCGACTACATTCGGCGCGTCTCGTTCAACGTCGCTCGGGTTACATCGAGCAACGTCGACGGGTCTGCAGCTCGCGCAGCCACTGATCGCCGGAGTTCCCATGACAGGGATGAAGGTGCAGCCGCTGTGCGGATTCGTGGATAGGGAAGGCGGCGGTTTCTTTCAGGAGTGGTCGGCACTGTTCGTGATCGAAGGTGAGCAGGGAGAACGCATCCTGTTTCATTATCCGCGCCTGCAGTCGTCGGCCGGGGCAGCCGAAGCGAACACCGCGCTGGCGGCGCCGCTGGAACGCGTGGCTCTGAGCCGCCGCATTTCGCGCGCTTGCCGTGACCGATGCCAATGACGGGGAGCAGGTCGTTTGCTTTCGCAGCTTCTTACCAAGTCCCACAACGCTGATCTGACAGGAGGGCGAGTTTGAAAATCACCATCGATAATCATGACGGCAAGGGCCCGGTCGATTACAGCGCTCAGTGGTAATGGGGAGCCACTGCGCATCGTGCGCCGGCTGAACCAACCGGCCACCTGTGACCTGACTCTATTTCCGGGGCCCGGCCTCGCCATGCCTGCGCGCAATGGACGCATCGTCGTGGAGAACAATGCCGGGGCGGTTCTGTTCACCGGCTACGTTGGCACCGAGCCGGCGCTGGAACTGGCGGGGCGCCGGAGTGAAGGGGTGGCCTATCAGGCGGGTGTCTCTGCTATCAGCGACGAGATCCTGCTGGACCGACAAACCTGCCGCAGCTCGCGCCGATAGGCGGAACGTCGAGTGGACAGGCACTGCAGTCGATGCTGGCGGTGCTCGGTATGGAGAACATTGTTTCGGAGCTGGCGCAGCCAACCTGGACGTTTCCGATTTTCAGACCAGCAGCCATGGCAGCTGGGCGAAAAATGCGGGTGCGTTGGCGGCGTCGGTGCGGAGCGCGTATCGGCTGATCAACGGCAACCTGACGATGACGCCGGTTGGGACGCGTGACACATTCGCTCAGCGAGTCCGACGGCTCGCTTTCGCTTGCAGCGGTCTGCAATTGTCCATGGCGAAAGCGCTGGTCAACGATGTCACGGTATTCGGCGAAGCGGAGCCCTGTGCCTACGTCACGGAATTTTTCCAGGGCGACGGCACGACAGCTGTCCTCTTATCTCAGCGAAACGCCATGGATGCCTTCGACCTCGACGACCAAACCACTGAACGACATCTTTCAGGGCGCGACGATCAACACGCAGGTCTGGAATGTCGACGACCCCAGCTCTGCGTTCAGGCTAACTTCGGGGAAGGTCTCACCTGCAGCGGCGGGGGCAGCACGATCGGCACGACCGTGATCTCCGCGCTCTCCAATCTGGAACTGGGAGGTGGGCTGGTTCTTGAGGTCGGAGGTGTGCAGTTCGGCCAAAACACGTCGGGCATCCTCAATGGCTGTTTCAATGCAGGCCAGGCCAGCGTCGATCCCTGCATCGCCGGTTTTCTGATCGGCCAGGCGAACGGCGCAACGACCATTGCGCCGCTAATCAATGGTGTCGTTGCCGGAAGCAGCTTCACGCCGACTGCCGAACATATCTACACGCTGCGTTTGCGCTTTTACTCAAGCGAGGTGCAGCGGGTTCTGCAGGCTTACTATTCGGTCGGAGCGGAAAACGCGCCGCAGACTTTGGGTGCGAACCTGCTGCCTGCGACTGCCAACATGGTGTTCGAGGTGCAGGACACGACCAATGGCGTTGCCGGCGTGCCCACGGTATTGTACTCGGGAAGCTTCACCACGTCACCTGCACCCTGGTGCCTGTTCGCGCCGCTGACGGCGGGATATCTGCAAGGCAGCATCGGGCTATGTGAGCCTGGAACAGCAGGGACCATTCTGGGTGAGGGGTACGCCGATCAACGGTGCGCCGATGGTGCGCAGGATGGGAACAACGGCCCAGGGCGCGGATTGCACCATCGATCGCACCGGCAAATTGCTGTTCTACCCAGCCAGCACCCCGCAGGCCGGGGAAGTGATCGCCGTTTCCTACCGAACCAGCGGGCGCTCCGTGGCACGCCTGGCCGATGCGAGCAGTATCGCAGCAGAAAGCATGGGCGGTTCGCTGCCCGGAACGGCTTGCTGGACGGGGACGGTCACCAGCCCGGTGACGCGCAGTTCCGCTGATTGCGAGAATGCGGCCAGCGCGCTTCTGGCCACCTCCGCCAACCGCGCGGCGGCATGGAGCGGCAAATATACGGAGTGGAATGCCGACCAGCAGGGGGAGGTGTGGCCCGGGGATTCGGTCGCGGTTGCTTCGGCGTCCGCTGAACTGAATGCGAATCTGGTGGTTCGCGAGGTGCAGATCGATGGCAACAGCGCTATGCCGAATCTGACAAAGTACACACTCACTTTCGCCAATGACTGGGCCGACGAGATTGCGATCCGGACATCGTCGGCAATTCCTGCCGATGCATTGCTGCCGCTGGAGGCGGAGACTGCGACGCCGCTCGCGAATCTGAGCGCCCTGACGGTGACGTCGGTGACGGGGAGCGCAATCCAGATTGCCGCGGGCGTGACGCCGCCGACGGGGGGCGGATTCGAGGTGAGGCGCCGCGACGGGTCGTTCACGCCGGGACCGGGGACGGATCTGGTGCTTCGCGTGCCTGTATCCAACTTCACCATCCCGCGTCAGGCGGCGATGGAGCGCTACTACATCCGCATGTACGACGGCTCGGCGCCACCGAACTATTCGCGGTTCTCGACTGCGCTGTTCGTCAACCTGCCGCTGACGACTGCATGAGCGTCATGGCCGGCGCGTCAGGGAATTGGAACGAACCACATCAACAGAGGCAGGAATGAATGACAGACTTTGAGGCACAGGTACTGGCCGATCTCTCGGTACTGAAGAATCAGATGACGACGCTGGTGGGCGACGGCAATGCCGGGCGGATCGGCTCAATCGAGCAGCGGGTGACCCAGCACGAGGAGCGCTTCCAAAGCGCGCGAGGATTCGCCATTGCGATTGGCGGGTTGGTGACGCTGATTCAATTCGTGGTGGATTTTCTGCGGCGGAGGTGAGGCCCCTGGGAGATGTCTGGGGCGATGCTCTAGAATCGACCTCGATGAAAGAGAATCCGCTGGTCGGCGTCGTGATGGGCTCGAAGAGCGACTATGAGACGCTCGCTTCAGCCGTCGAGATTCTGCGCGAGTTTGCGGTGCCGCACGAAGCGCGGGTCGTATCAGCGCATCGGACGCCCGATCTGCTGTTCGAGTACGCGTCGCAGGCTGAGTCGCGGGGGCTGCGGGTGATTATTGCGGGTGCAGGCGGGGCGGCGCACCTGCCGGGGATGATGGCCGCGAAGACGCTGGTGCCGGTACTGGGCGTGCCGATTCCGGCGACGATGCTGCAGGGCATCGATTCCCTGCTCTCCATCGTGCAGATGCCGAAGGGGGTTCCGGTGGGAACGCTGGCGATCGGGAAGCCGGGGGCGGCGAACGCCGCGCTGCTGGCGGTTGAGATTCTTGCCACGACCGACGGGGAGCTGCGGGAGCGGCTCCGCACCTGGCGTGAAGCCCGCACGAAAGAAGTTCTCGCGCAGGGTCTGCCCGAATGAGCGCGATCCTTCCTGGCGCGACGATCGGCATTCTTGGCGGCGGGCAGCTGGGCCGCATGGTGGCGATGGCTGCGCGCTCCCTGGGTTACCGGATTCAGGTGATGGACCCCGATCCCTCGTGCCCGGCGCGATTCGTTGTGGATGCGTGCTTTGAAGGATCGTGGGACGATGCGCACGCCGCGGCGAATCTGGCACGAGGTTCGACGTGGTCACGCTGGAAATCGAGCAGGTTTCCATCGAATCCCTGGAGGCGGCGGCAAAATTCGCGCCGGTGCGGCCTTCGGCCGAGTTGCTGCATGTGATCCAGAACCGTATCCGGCAGAAGGAGTGGCTGCGCGAGCGTGGATTTCCACTCGGACCATGGCACCCGGCGCGGTCGGAGCAGGACATGATCGAAGCGGTCCAGGGGCTGGGTGGGCGCTGCTTTGTGAAGAGCGCGCATGGCGGGTACGACGGACGCAGGCCAGGCGAAAATCGGGTTCGGCGACGTACACGACCGCCGCGGATGCCTGGCGGCTGCTGGGACGCCAGCCCTGCGTGGTGGAGCAGGCGCTCGAACTGGATCGCGAGATTTCGGTGATGGTGGCGCGCTCGCCGCGCGGCGAGACGAAGAGCTTTCCTTCGGCGACGAACCACCACGAGCGGCAGATTCTGGTCTGGAGTGTGATCCCGTCGCTCATCTCGACGGAGCTGGAGGCTCGCGCGCAGAAGCTGGCCTGCGAGATTGCCGATTCGTTCACGCTGGAGGGACTGCTGGCCGTCGAGATGTTCGTGACGAAAGATGGCGAGTTGCTGGTGAATGAACTCGCGCCGCGTCCCCACAACAGCTATCACGCCAGCGAGCGTGCGTGCGTCACGAGCCAGTTTGAGCAGGTTGTTCGCGCGGTTTGCGATTTGCCGCTGGGCGATGTCAGTGTCGTGCAGCCGGCGGCGATTGCGAACCTGCTGGGCGATCTGTGGCTCGACCATCCGCCGCATTTCGACCGCGCGCTGGCGGTTCCTGGCGTGCGCGTGCATCTCTACGAAAAGCACCAGCCGCGCAAAGGGCGCAAGATGGGACACCTGTCGGCGGTGGGACGGACGCCGCAGGAAGCTGTGGAGCGGGTGCTGGAGGCACAGGCTCTGTTGTAGCTGTTGCGTTCCGAATTCTGTTATTGACAACCACTGCTGCACGCGCGTTTCATACGACAAATTCTGAGCAGACCGCACTTTCCGTCGCGTGATCCGATGCGGTTGCGGCCCTGAACCGCCGGTCTGCTGATTCAGGGAGACTCCCCCGGATGACAACACGCAATGGATGGGTCGGCGCCCTGGCGCTTGCGTTCGTGCTGTTGATTCCTGTGCTGCCCGCGACCGGACAACAGACGGACGTGCAGCATTACGATATTTACGCCGGATTCGCCGGATTCGAGACACCGTATCTGAATCTTGCGCAACGAGGTTTCCACTTACAGGTGGGCGACAATCTGCGATCCTGGCTCGCGGTCGGATTCGACTATTCGGAGGCGGGCGGGAACAACTCGCTCAGTCCGAAAGTCCTCAAGCCATCTCTGCAGCAACAGCTCGGCGGAGAACTCGCGCTTCTCATCCAGGAGGGTGCAATTCCGGCGAACTATCAGCTGGTAGTGCCGTTGCACGCCTTTTCCGAGACGTTCGCCCTCGGACCCCAGTTGCAGTACCGTCACTTCAAACCGGTGACCCTGTTCGTGCGACCATCGCTGGGCGCGATCCGCCAGCGAGTAACGCCGCATCCCGTCGACCCAATCCAAAGAGCGGTTGTGACGCAGCTTGTGCCGTCAGGAACGAAGCTGGACTGGCAGGGCTTCTACGGATTTGGCGGCGGGTTGGAGTGGAACGCAACGCGAAGCTTTGGCGTCCGCGCGCAGGCCGACCTCGTGTACTGGCGGCTGTTTAACGATCTGCTGGCGCAGGGAACATGGACGACGCGCTATGCCGGTGGATTGACGTACCACTTTGGCGGTAACGCTCTGGCAAAACACTGATTGAAGTGGGCTGTTCCTGGCAACAAAAGAAACCAGAGGTTGTTCCTCCAGCCTTTGTTTGCGCCGGGCATTTCCGTTCAGCGTGGCCTCAGCCGATGTCTTCGTTCCAGTTCTCGAGGTACTTCTTCAACTCAGACATGAACTTGCCGGCGTCGGCGCCGTCGATGATGCGGTGATCGAAGCCGAGCGTGAAGTGCAGGAAGTTGCGGATGGCGATGGAGTCGGTGCCGTCCTTGTCGGTGACGACGGCCGGCTCCTTGTACAGGCCGCCGACGCCGAGGATGGCGCTCTGCGGCTGGTTGATGATGGGCATGCCGAACTGCTCGCCGAAGATGCCGGGGTTGGTGAGGGTGAAGGTGCCGGAGGCGACTTCGTCGGGCTTGAGCTTCTTGCCGCGGGCGCGCTCGGCCAGATCGACGATGGCGCGGGCGATGCCGAGGAAGTTCTTCTCTTCGGCCTCCTTGATGACGGGCACGATCAGGCCCCACTCCAGCGCGACCGCGATGCCGATGTTGATGTGCTGGTTGTAGCGGATCGCGTCGCCTTCCATCGATGCGTTGACGATGGGCATTTTGCGCAGCGTGGCGATGACGGCGCGCGTGATGAACGGCATGTAGGTGAGCTTGACGCCGTTGCGCTGCTCGTACTTGTTCTTTTCCTTCTCGCGGAGCTTGACGATGCGCGTGATGTCCATCTTGAAGACGGTGTGGACGTGCGGGCTGGTGCGCTTCGACTCGACCATGCGCTGCGCGATGATCGAGCGCATGTGGGTCATCGGGACGAGCTCGCCGGGGAGGGGTGCCGCGGCTGCTGGAGCAGGGGCTGCAGGTCGAGCTGCGGCTGCGCGGAACTGGAGTTGCTGCCGGAGGAGCGGCAGGCGGCGCCGCCTTTCTCGATGTACGCGAGGATGTCTTCCTTGGTGACGCGGCCGGCGGCACCTGTGCCGCGCACTTGCGCTGAGGTCGATGTTGTTGTTCGCGAGCGATCTTGCGGACCAGGGCGAGGAGCGGACGTGCTCGGCCTCTTCGGTCGCGGCGACTGGCTGCGCTGCGGGAGCGCTGATGGCTGGGGCCGGAGTCGGCGAGCTGGCGGTCGGAGCAGCGGGAGCCGTGGTTCCGCCGCGCACCGCCAATGACGGCAACGACGGTGTTGATCTGCGCTGTCTGACCCGCGGGAACTTTGATTTCGGTGAGGACGCCGGCGGCGGGCGAGGGAATCTCGGCGTCGACCTTGTCGGTCGAGATCTCAAAGAGCGGCTCGTCGCGCTGGACGGTGTCGCCGACGTTCTTCAGCCACTTCGTGATGGTGCCTTCGAAGATGGACTCGCCCATCTGCGGCATGAGGACGTCCTGCCGGGGACCGGCAGCCGCTGCGGGTTTCGCTTCGGCGACGGGGACCGGTGCGGGCTCCGTCTTTGGCGTTTGGGCTGTGGGTGCGGCAGGTGCCGCGGGGGAGCTGGCAGCGGCCGATGCCCCGTCGCCAATGACGCCGACCACGGCGTTCACCTGCACGGTCGAGCCTTCCTGGGCGCGGATCTCGGTGAGCACGCCGGCGGCGGGCGAAGGAATCTCCGCGTCGACTTTGTCCGTTGAGATTTCGAAGAGCGGCTCGTCGCGCTGCACAGTGTCGCCCGGCTTCTTGAGCCACTTGGTGATCGTGCCCTCGAAAATCGACTCGCCCATCTGGGGCATAAGGATGTCAGTTGGCATCGGTGTTTCTCTCCGCTATGGACAGGGCTTGAGGCGTGCAGATGGACTGCAGAACAGGCTTCGGCGCAAAGATCGATTATAAATCCGCACTTGCAGCGACGGTTCCGCTAAACGAAATCAGCTCGGGCAGCAAATCGCGCGGCGATTCGATCCACAGCACCTGTGAATCGAAGACGCGGCCGAACTGGCGCGCAACCGCGTTGCGAACGGCGTCCATCGCGGGCGCCGGATCGACCTCACGCTCCAGACTCGTCACTTCTCGATCGGCGATCCCGCAGGGCACGATCAGCTGGAAGTCACGAAGTTCAGGGTTCACGTTGAACGCGAAGCCGTGCGAGGTGATGCCGCGCGAGATGTGGACTCCAATCGCTGCAATCTTCTTCTCCAAAACGCTGCCGGCCGCGGGGCTCCAGACACCGGTGCGGCCGGCCACGCGGGTGGCTTGAATGCCGAAATCCCCGCAGGCGCGGATCAGGGCTTCTTCCATCATGCGCACGTACTCGACGGCACCAAGGCGCGGGGTGAAGCTGCGGAGATCGAAGATTGGATAACCGACCAGCTGGCCGGGGCCATGATATGTAACGTCGCCGCCTCGGTTGATCTCGTGGATTTCGACCTGGCGATAGGCGAGGAACGCGTCGCTGGCGAGAATATTCGCGCGACTGGAATTACGGCCCAGCGTGAGCACCGGCGGATGCTCCAGCAGGACGAGGGTGTTCCCGATGCGATCCTCGTACCGTGCCTCGATGAGAGCCTTCTGGATGGCCAGGCCCTCACCGTAGGGAACGCGTCCGAACTGGAGGAGGTTGAGGATCATGTCCGTTCCGCCCTACCGATTCGGCGATTCAGCGCCTTCCGCCGCTGTCTGGCATGCACTGAGGTGCGTAACCCGGACTCCGAGACACAACACTTCGACCCGCACGCCCTCTCCGTGCAAGATGGTTTCGAACGATCCTTCGGCTGAGCGATTGAATACTATATCGACCACGTTATTTGTCGTCCATCCTGCAACAGATAACCGCGCCACCCCCAACAGCTGCAGCTCGAGGATCGCAGCATTCGCCCTCATCGCGGCCCAACGTTTCGGTGGCCGCGCTGGAAAATCTCTCAAAGCTAACTTCAGGTCAACGGTCGGTCCGTCCTCGGACAGTTGCAGGCGCATAAGGCGCACTCTCTGGAGGGATGGAGCCTGATCGAAAATCGAGCTAATCGCATCCGCGTTCTCCAGAAACTGAGTCCACATGGACACCACCCTTAGACGTTGATGGCCATGCCCTCAACGCTGCCAAAAGCGTCCAGCATTGCTTCGGACAGCGTCGGATGCGCATGGATCGTGAACATCATTTCGTCGACCGTCGCTTCGAGTTCGATGGCCGTAACGGCTTCGGCGATCAGCTCCGTCGCCTGCGGTCCGATGATGTGGACGCCGAGAATCTCTTCGTACTTTGAGTCGGCCACGATTTTGATGAAGCCCTCATGCGAGCCGACGATCGACGCCTTCGAATTCGCCGAGAACGGAAACTTGCCGACTTTGACGGTGTAGCCCTTCTCTTTGGCTTGCGTTTCGGTCAGGCCCACGCTGCCGATTTGCGGCTCGGTGTACGTGCAGGCGGGAATACGCTCGCGCCGGATGGGCCGCGCGTATTTGCCGGCGATCTTCGCCGCAACCACCATGCCGGCCATCGCGCCGGTGTGCGCGAGCTGTGGGAGTCCAGCAACGATGTCGCCGATCGCGTAGATGCCCGGCTCGTCGGTCTGCATCCACTCGTTGACCTTGATGAATCCACGCTCGGGCTTGATCTTCGTCGTTTCGAGACCGATGCCCTCGGTGCGCGGCGCTCGACCCACCGCGACCAGCACCTTCTCCGCTTCCTTCTCGACGTTCTTGCCGTCGGACGCGGTGAAGGTGACCTTCGCGCCGGTCTTCGTCTTCTCGACGGTTTCGACTTTCGCGCCAACGTTGATGTCGATGCCACGCTTCTTGAAGACTCGTGACAGCTCCTTGCTGACCTCTTCGTCTTCGTTCGGGACCGTGCGGGGCAGAAATTCGATGATGCTGACCTCGGAGCCGAAGCTGCGGAAGATCGATCCAAACTCGACGCCCACGGCACCGGCGCCGATGATGGCCAGCGATTTTGGAATCTGCTTGAGGGACAAGATTTCAATGTTGGTCAGGATGGTGTCGTCCGCCTTGAGTCCGGGGAGCATCTTCGCATCGGAGCCGGTAGCCAGGACGACGTTCTTGGCCTGGACGCTGGTCGCGCCTTTGCCGCCTTCGACGGCGATGGTTAGGAGACCGTTCTTCGCGGGGCCGGTGAGCTTGCCAAACCCCGGGACCACCGTGACTTTGTTCTTCCGCATCAGGAAGTCGAGGCCTTTGACGTGTTTCGTGACGATCTGGTTCTTGCGGTCGAGGATGGTCTGCCAGTTCAACTGGCCTTCGCCCAGGCCTTCGATGCCGTATTCCTTCGCGTGCTTCAGGTGATCGTAGACCTCGGCGTTGAAGAGCAGCGACTTGGTGGGAATGCAGCCGACGTGCAGGCAGGTGCCGCCCAGCTTCTCAGACTTCTCGATCAGCGCGACCTTCAGGCCGTACTGTCCGGCGCGAATCGCGGCTGTGTATCCGGCGGGGCCGCCGCCGACAATGGCTACGTCATAAATCGTCTCTGCCAAGGATGACTCCGTTCAGGGAAGTTGAGGCTTTCATCGGGCGCTGCGATTCGCGCCCACAGGCCCCAAAGCTCAATTGTACGCAGGGGCTACCGAGTGAAAGATGCCAGAGGGTCACTGCAGGATTCCGGGTGGCGGTTTTTCCCGGGCATTTCGCAAGGAGTGGGGCGAAACTGGATGGATGAGCGCTATTCCTCAGTCTGCGCGGGTTCCGGTGGAAGAATACCTGGCCACCAGTTATCGCCCGGACTGCGATTACGTGGACGGCGAGATCGAGGAGAGAAATCTCGGTGAAAAGGAACACTCTATTCTGCAGCGAGCTTTCGTCTTCCTGTTTTTGACAAATCAGAAGAGCTGGAGTGTCGAAGTGTTCCCGGAACTCCGCGTTCAGGTGAGCCCGACGCGCTATCGTGTGCCAGACATCACGGTCGTGCAGACGGGAGTGTCGTGGGAGCGAATCCTCCGGAAGCCGGCCCTGTTGTTTGTGGAGATCCTTTCTCCCGAAGACCGCCTCAGCAAAGTGCGAGAGAGGGTCGATGACTATCTCAAACTCGGCACCGAGCACATTTGGATCATTGATCCCGAGTTACGCAAGGGATATGTCTGCTCTCGACGCGGGTTTCAGGAACCGGAAAACGGAGAGCTCGAGATTCCAGGCAGGCCGATTCGCGTTGTGTTGAGTGAGCTGTTCGCTGAACTGGATCGGGCCTAGACTCTACGCCAGCACCCGCGCCGCTTCCTGCGCGAAGTAGGTCACGATGAATCCCGCCCCCGCGCGGCGGATCGAGATTAGCGACTCCAGCATCGCTCGCTGCGGTTCGAGCCAGCCTTTCGCAAAGGCAGCCTGCAGCATCGAGTACTCGCCCGACACCTGATACGCCCCGATAGGCACTTCGAAGGTCTCGCGGGCGGTGCGGATCACGTCCAGATACGGCATGGCCGGCTTCATCAGGATCATGTCGGCGCCTTCGCCCAGATCCAAATCGATTTCGCGCATCGCCTCGCGCAAATTGGCCCCGTCCATCTGATAGCTCCGCCGGTCGCCGAACTGCGGGGCGGAGTCGGCGGCTTCGCGGAACGGGCCGTAGAAGGCGGAGGCGAACTTTGCGGCGTAGGAGAGGATGGGCGTCTGTTCCAGCCCCTCCTCGTCCAGTTCGTCGCGGATGGCGGCGACGCGGCCGTCCATCATGTCGCTGGGGGCCACGATGTCGGCTCCGGCGCGGGCGAGCGAGACGGCTGTTTTGCCCAGCAACTCCAGGCTCGAGTCGTTCTCGATCTCGTAGTCATCCCCCGATTTCTTCACGATGCCGCAGTGGCCGTGCGAGGTGTACTCGCAGAGACAGACGTCGGCGATCAGGACCAGGTTCTTCGCTGCGTTGGACAGCTTGAGCGCTCGTAAACCTTGCTGGACAATGCCGTTGTCGTCCCAGGCACCGGTGGCTTGCTCGTCCTTGGCCGCGGGCAGGCCGAAGAGGAGCAGGCCGCCGATGCCCAGAGCGGCGGCGGATTCGGCTTCCTTCACGGCCTCATCGGCGGAGAGGTTAAAGACGCCGGGCATGGAGTCAATGGGCTTACGGACGGCTTCGCCGGGACAGATAAACAGCGGCAGAATCAGCGCGTTGGGCTCCAGATGCGTCTCGCGGACGAGTGCGCGCAAAGGCTCGGTACGACGCAGGCGCCGCATCCGGCTGATGGGGAATTCCATGCGGTTATTGTAGGCTGGGCGTCGCGATCTGGTCGTACTCCTGGCTGGAGGCCCCGGGCAGCAGAACCCACAGCGTGTAGATGGCCAGCGCGGTGCCAAGGAAGGGGCGAATGATGGTCAGGAAGGCACAGACGATGGCCAGCACGCGGGCCCAGGAGGCGCGCCGCAACAGCGCGATCCCGGTTACCAGGCAGAGGACGGCGCGGCCGGCCAGGACGACCGTGATGATCGGAATCAGGAACGGAAAGTGCCCAAACGGAAAGCTGTAGAAGCCGTCGAAGCCATGACCGAAGGGCACCCCCCAGTCATGGAAGATGCCGGAGAGAACGCCGACCGCGACGAGCCAACTCATCATCGTGAGACCGGCGTACGCGATCCACAAGATACCGAGGGTGTGGACGTGGCGATGGACACGGGTCCAGGCCCAGGGCGGAGGCGTGGCGGTGGCAATGGGGATGACCTGACGCCCGCACCGCGGGCAATAGGGCGAATAGGCATCGATCGGCTGGCCACATGCGCTGCAGAACATAATTGAGCACCTCCTGCGGGCAACACTGATAGGAATACGCAGGCGGACAGCGTCCGGTTCCGGACAAAAAGGCAGCCCGCGGTCTGAAGCCGGGGGCGGCCTGATAAGCTGGTTTTCGGTAGATTCCTGCCACTTCGGGAGTTGCAGATGTCCTGGTTCAGACGTGAAGACAACAAGATCGAGTCGGGCGAAAACCGGGTGCGCACCGAGGGGCTGTGGATCAAATGCGAGGGCTGCAGCCAGCCGATCTGGAAGGCCGATCTCGACGCGAATCTGCAGGTATGTCCGAAGTGCGGACGGCACGGGCGGATTGGCGCGCAGGCGCGAATTGCGAGTCTGCTGGAGCCGGGATACAAGTGGCTCAATGGCGACCTGAAGTCGACCGATCCTCTGAACTTTGTAGACCTGAAGCCCTACAAGGACAAGCTGGCCAAGGCACGGAAGGCAACGGGGCTGGCCGATGCCATCGTCAATGTCCAGGGGCAGCTCGGACCCCATTCCGTGGTGCTGAGCGTCTTCGAGTTCAGCTTTCTGGGCGGCAGCATGGGCGCAGTGGTGGGCGAGACGATCGCTCGGGCCATCGATAAGGCGTACGAGGACCGGCAACCACTGATCACGGTGGCGGCTTCGGGCGGGGCGCGCATGATGGAAGGCATCGTGAGCCTGATGCAGCTGGCCAAGGTGTCGACGGCGCTGACGCGGCTGGATGAGGCGAAGATTCCTTTCATCTCGGTGCTGACGGATCCGACGACGGGCGGCGTGACGGCGAGCTTTGCGATGCTGGGCGATCTGAATATCGCCGAGCCAGGCGCGCTGATCGGGTTCGCGGGACCGCGGGTGATCGAGCAGACCATTCGGCAGAAGCTGCCTGAGGGCTTCCAGCGGTCGGAGTTCCTGCTGACGCATGGGTTCCTCGACGCGATTGTGCCTCGTCACGAGATGAAGGCGTACCTGATTCGGGCGCTGGACTTCATGGGTATTTCGAAGGCCGCCTGAAGAAGCAGGGAATTGCCAGTAGCCAATAGAGAATAGAAGGCTTTTTTCCCGATTCGGGACAGCTTCCGACCCCTGCCCCCCCCCTTTCGATTCCCTGTGATTTGTTTTCAGTGCGTTGCGGCGTGGGCCAGCCTGGTTATCCGTGCAAGTGCCATGGGCTACATCAATTGCGACGCGGTCGGGGATGCGGCAAACGTGGCCGTGATTGATCCATTCGCGGTCGTGATGGGGCCAGATGATTGAGGCCAGGGCAAATAGCTCGCGGTGGTGAGTGATGCAATGACGTGTCTGATTGATGGGGTCACGCTCGCGATTGAATCAGTCTCGGTCGTGAGTGAGTCAATCGCGATTGTGACGCGGTGAGCGAAAGGCGAGCAGGAAAGCGAGCGGAGGGGTACGTTCGTCCCGGATGGGTGGGTGGCCGGCATTCGCTTCTCCTTTCGACAAGAGAAAAGGCTCGCCGCGTGGCGAGCCTTTTCGGGGTCTTATGGCGCGGGAAATTTTCTTTCTCCCTATTATTAGAATACCAAACCGAGCTTGAAACTACGCCAACTTTATTGGGGTGTTTTGGCGGGGAAGTCGTGTGGAATCAAGGGTCATTACCTTGGTGTTTTGCACAAAAGCTTGACAGTTTTTGAGCGAGAGCCGGCTCGATCTTCAGCGGAACATGCGGAGGTCGTAGCGGAAGGGTTTGGGCGAGGAGAGGCGGACGCGGGGAAAATCGGGGTGGCGGGGGTTGAGGAGGAGGTTCGAGTCGCCGTCGACCACGGCCGATGGAACTTTGAGGGCGAGCGATCGGGCACGGGTGGCCCAGGTGGAGCCGAGATCGCGGCAGTCCTTGTTGTTGAGGCTGCGCCAGGCGGAGGGGAGGAGGGCGGGATCGAGGGTCTCGATCGCGTCGTCGGGGACGGAGGCTTCGGCGATGAGGAGGTCGTCGGGAGCCTGGTTGGGCTCGAGGTTGACGAAGAACTCGAGGGCGGCGAGGGCACGCGAGGTGGAGGTGTAGACGACGGGGACGCCGAGATGATTCCAGCGGCCGGCGGCGTAAAGGCCGCCAGCGCCGGTGAAGGCGGAGGAGCGGAAGCGGCGGGGGAAGAGCCTCCAGACGTCCATGGCGGGCGATCAGCTATAGACGCCGTAGGCGATGCGCTGGAGGACCTCTTCGACGGAGCGGACGCCGAGGTCGGTGTCGAGAAGGTCAAAGGGGCGGCGGCCGGCGAGGGCGCGGTTGGGACTGCTGAGCCAGCGGGAGGCTTTTTCGTCGGCGCCGAGGACATCTTTGGCGAGGGCGACGACGCGGGCCATGCGGAGGGTGCGGTCGGACTCCTCGTGGGTGAGGCGGGAGTGGGTGGCGAGACGGCGGCTGAGGGTGCGGGCGGGGATGCTGAGGCGCTCGGCGACCTGGCTGCGGTGGAGGGAGAGGGTCGCGGCGAGCAGGTCGATGGTGGAGGCGGGAAGGCCGGAGCGGACCTGCTGGGCGAGGTCGTCACTGGTGCGGACGCGGCGGTGGAAGGTTTTGGCGCCTCCGAGGACCTGGACGATTTCGGGGATGTTCATGGGCGCCACCTGACGAATATTGTACGCCATTTGGCGGAAGCAAACACCACAAAGCGATGCGCCTGCGGCGATTCGATCGCGGGATCAAGGCGTTATTTGGGGCGGCTTCGGCAGGGCCGAACAGTTAGCGAAAGAGTCACGCCGATTTCGGCGAAGAGCCTCAGGGGCTAAAGCCCGACTATTTTTTCGGCCTTTATAGCATGACTGAAAGTCATGCCCCTTCACTTTTCCGTCCTGAAGGTGAGTTTTTTCGCGAACTGTGAGTCGTGCCCTGATACAAGAGCCGTCGGCAACGAGTTTTCCCGCAAGTCGTGAAGCCGCGGCCTGCAACCTGGGCAGGGTGACAGAGATATTACGGAGAACTGAGAAGCGGGGGCGGCGGGGAGGCCGGGCGGCTTCCTTATACTGTGGGGTTGGCGGCAAGCGAGTGCGGCCACGGGAGAAATCATGTCGACTGAAGCGAAGTGCCCCTTTCACGAAGGGATGATCGAGCACACCATGACCGGGGGCAAGGGCAACCGGAACTGGTGGCCGGAGCAGCTGAATCTTGCGATCCTGCACCAGCAATCTTCTTTATCCAATCCGATGGGCGAGTCGTTCGACTACGCCAACGAGTTTAAGACGCTCGATCTGAATGCCGTGATCGGGGACCTGCGGGCGCTGATGACCGATTCGCAGGCGTGGTGGCCGGCGGATTACGGGCATTACGGGCCGCTGTTTATCCGCATGGCGTGGCATGCGGCGGGGACGTATCGCATTGCCGATGGGCGGGGCGGCGCGGGACACGGGGCGCAGAGGTTTGCTCCGCTGAACAGCTGGCCGGATAACGTGAGCCTGGACAAGGCGCGGCGGCTGCTGTGGCCGATTAAGCAGAAGTACGGCAAGAAGCTGTCGTGGGCCGATCTGCTGGTGCTGACGGGCAACGTGGCGCTGGAGTCGATGGGGTTCAAGACGTTTGGCTTTGGCGGCGGCCGGGCGGACATCTGGGAGCCGGAGATCGATGCGGACTGGGGTCCGGAGACGACGTGGCTGGGGGATGAGCGGTACAGCGGCGATCGGCAACTGGCCAATCCGCTGGCCGCAGTGCAGATGGGATTGATCTACGTGAACCCGGAGGGTCCGAACGGGAATCCCGATCCGCTGGCGTCGGCGCGCGACATTCGCGAGACCTTTGCGCGCATGGCGATGAACGACTACGAGACGGTGGCGCTGATCGCGGGGGGGCACACCTTCGGGAAGACGCATGGCGCGGCGCCGATTACGAATGTGGGTCCGGAGCCGGAGGCGGCGCCCGTGGAGGCACAGGGGCTGGGCTGGGCGAACAAGTTCGGCACGGGCGTCGGAGGCGATGCGTTCACGAGCGGACTGGAAGGCGCGTGGACGCCGACGCCAACGAAGTGGGACAACAGCTTCTTCGAGACGCTGTTCGGCTATGAGTGGGAGCTGACGAAGAGTCCGGCGGGCGCACACCAGTGGAAGCCGAAGAACAACGGCGGCGCGGGAACGGTGCCCGATGCGCATGACAAGTCGAAGAGCCATGCGCCGACGATGCTGACGTCGGACATTGCGCTGCGGACGGATCCGCTTTACGAGAAAATCTCTCGGCATTTCCTGGAGAATCCAGCGGAACTGGCGGATGCTTTTGCGCGGGCGTGGTTCAAGCTGACGCATCGCGACATGGGTCCGCGGGCGCGGTATCTGGGGCCGCTGGTGCCGCAGGAGGAGCTGATCTGGCAGGATCCGATTCCGGCTGTAGATCACAAGCTGGTGGATGAGAAAGATGTGGAGGCGCTGAAGGCGAAGGTGATGGCTTCGGGGCTGACGATCGGGCAATTGGTGACGACGGCGTGGGCTTCGGCATTCACGTTCCGCGGCAGCGACAAGCGGGGCGGCGCGAATGGCGCGCGGATCCGGCTGGCTCCGCAGAAGGACTGGGAGGCAAATCAACCGGCGGAACTCGGCAAGGTGCTGGCGAAGCTGGAGTCGATCCAGAAGGAGTTCAACGCGGCGCAGAAGGATGGGAAGAAGATCTCGCTGGCGGACCTGATCGTGCTGGCGGGTTCGGCTGCTGTGGAAGAGGCAGCGAAGAGGGGCGGTCACCCGGTGAAGGTGAAGTTCTCGCCGGGCCGCACCGATGCTTCGCAGGAGCAGACCGATCCGGCGGGGTTCGAGGTGCTCGAGCCGAAGGCGGATGGGTTCCGGAACTACATCTGCGAGGGGCTCGAGCAGTGGTCGGCGAATCTGTTTCTGGACAAAGCGCAGTTGTTGATGCTGACGGCTCCGGAGATGACGGCGCTGCTGGGCGGCATGCGCGTGCTGGGAACGAATTACGGCGGCACGCAGTACGGAGTCTTCACGAAACGGCCGGGAGCGCTGACGAATGACTTCTTCGTGAACCTGCTGGATATGGGGACGAAGTGGCAGAAGTCGGCCGGGTCGCCGCTGGTGCTGGAGGGGCTGGACCGGACGACGGGCCAGCCGAAGTGGACCGGCACGGTGGTGGATCTGGTGTTTGGTTCGAACGCCCAACTGCGCGCGCTGGCCGAGGTGTACGCGAGCAGCGACGCGCAGGAGAAATTCGTCCAGGACTTTGCGAAGGCGTGGACGAAGGTGATGGAGCTGGACCGCTTCGATCTGGCCTGATGCCGGGAGCATTCCGGTGGCGCGGGATCGCTGTTGAGATCCCGCCCACCCTGCTCGCGCGGAACACCACCGCGCGAGCCAGGGGCGTCCGCAGGATGGCGCTTCAATCCTGATTCATCCTTCCTGATCGATCCTCATCGGCGAAATATTCCTGCGCACCGGGCGGAACCTTTGCCAATCAGGGTAAGCGCGCGAAAGAATACGGATTCGGCACGGCGGGCCTGATGACGCATGGATGCGAATCAAAATCGGAGGATGAATGCACCTTTCTCGTGCATCGCTGGCTGTGAGCCTTGCTCTCCTGAGCTGCTTTTTTGTCCACCAGGCGAACGGATCCACGGCAGCGGACCGTGGAAGCCAGGAGGAGATCCCGCCGGCGGCTGATCCGGTCGCCAATCCGGGTGCAGTGGTCCGTTTCGAGCATGCGCGGTTTACGGTGCTGACGCCGCAGCTGATCCGCATGGAGTGGTCGGCGACGGACGCGTTCGAGGATCACGGTTCATTTGTATTCATCAATCGACGGCTGCCGGTGCCGGCGTTTTCCAAAAAGATCGACGGTATGCGGCTGACCATCAAAACGGCGGCGCTGACCCTGACGTGGTCTCCTCAATCGGGCGCGGATGGGTTCACGGATTCGAATCTGGCGATTGAGCTGACGGTGGATGGCAAGCCGGTGACCTGGCATCCGGGGATGGAGGATACGGGGAACCTGCTGGGGACGACGCGGACGCTGGACGGGGCGCTGGGATCGAAGACGAAGGAGCCGATTGGCGGGGGGCTGGTGTCACGATCGGGATGGGTGGTGGTGGACGATTCGACGCGACCGTTGTTTGACTCTTCTGATTTTCGGTTTCTGCAGGGAGAGAAGAGCGTGTGGCCATGGGTGATGGAACGGCCCGCGGATGAGAAGCCGGGGAGTTACGACGACTGGTACTTTTTCGGCTACGGCCACGACTACCGCAAGGCGCTGGGCGATTATGTGCGGGTCGCCGGGCGGATTCCGCTGCCGCCGCGGTTCGCGTTTGGGTCGTGGTGGTCGCGCTACTGGGCGTACAGCGATCAGGAGCTGGACCAGCTGGTGAAGGGGTTTCACGAGAATTCGACGCCGCTGGATGTGTTCGTGATCGACATGGACTGGCACATCAACGAGCAGCAGCTGGAGGCGCGGGGCGAGAAGGATCAGGCGGGCGAGTCGCTGGGGTGGACCGGATACACGTGGAACAAGCTGCTCTTTCCGGATCCCGAGGCGTTTCTGAAAAAGCTGCACAGCGAGGGGCTGAAGGTGACGCTGAATCTGCATCCGGCGTCGGGGATCGAGCCGTGGGAGCAGGCGTATCCGGCGATGGCGAAGGCGATGGGGATCGATCCGGGGACGAAGAAATATGTGCCGTTCGATCCGGTGAATAAGGAGTGGGCGGAGAACTATTTCAAGCTGGTTCTGCATCCGCTGGAACGCGAGGGGATCGACTTCTGGTGGCTGGACTGGCAGCAGTGGCCGAACACCAGGCTGCCCGGCGTGAACAACACGTGGTGGCTGAACTATCTGCACTTCACGGATCAGCAGCGGGAGGGGAAGCGGCCGCTGCTGTTCCATCGCTGGGGCGGGCTGGGGAATCACCGGTATCAGATTGGGTTTTCGGGGGACACGGTTTCGGTGTGGCCTTCGCTGGCGTTTCAGCCTTGGTTCACGGCGACGGCGGCGAATGTGGGCTATGCGTACTGGAGCCACGACATTGGCGGGCACATGCCGGGGGCGGTCGATCCGGAGTTGTACACGCGGTGGGTGGAGTTTGGAGCGTTCAGCCCGATTCTGCGGACGCACACGACGAAGAATCCGGACTCGGAGCGGCGGATCTGGGCGTATCCGGAGCCGTACTCGTCGATCCTGCGCAGCACCTATCAGCTGCGGTATGCGCTGGAGCCGTATGTCTACACGGAGGCGCGGCGGACGTATGACACGGGGGTAGCGTTTCTGCATCCGCTGTACTACGACTGGCCGGAGGCGGATGAGGCGTACACGAGCAAGAACGAATATGTGTTCGGGAGCCAGATGCTGGCGGCCCCGGTGACGGAAGCGGCGGATCCGACGAGCGGTCTGGCAAAGGAGAAGATCTGGCTGCCGGAGGGCGAGTGGATCGAGTGGCCAACGGGGAAGCACTTCAAGGGGCCATTGTTGGTCGAGCGGAGTTTTTCGATCGATCAGATTCCGGTGTATCTGCGGCCGGGGGCGATCGTGCCCATGCAGCCGGCGATGGAGTACACGGGGCAGAAGGCGGTCGATCCGCTGATTGTGACGGTGTGGCCGCTCGCGCCTGGGACCAGTTCCAGTTATTCGTTGTATGAGGATTCGGGGGTTTCGGTGCTGTATCAGTGGGGCGTGTTGACGCGGACGCCGATTCACGCGACGGAGGCGGGCGACACGTTGAGGGTGGAGATCGGGCCGGTGGAGGGAAGCTTTCCGGGGATGCTGAAGACGCGGGCGTATGAACTGCGGCTGCCGGATGACTGGCCGCCGGCATCGGTGACGGTGGATGGCAAAGCTGTGCCCCTGGGCAAAGGCGGATGGAGTTTTGCAGGGAATACGCTGACGACGGTGATTCCGACCGAGGAGTTCAGTACAGCGGGGCGGGTGACGATTGAGGTGCGGCGTGCGCCGGGGCTGATGGCACGGCGCGGTGAGTTGGACGGATTTGCCGGAATGATGACACGGCTGCGCGGAGCGTACGACGCGCTGCAGCAGACGTGGCCGGTGGCGGTGCCGCCCGATCCGCTGATTGACGCGATGCAGACCGGCGACCGGCTGAGTTATCACCCGGAGCGGGCCGCTGACGAAATCACGCACCTTCGCCAGGAATTGCCGCAGGCGCAGGCTGCCGTAGCGGGGGTTGCTTCGACGTTCGGCGAACGACTGGACGATTACGCGAGGCGAATGGCCAACAACCCGCTGCGACCGGCGGATATGCATACACAGAGGCAGAACCGGCTCACGGCGATGGCGCGGGCCACGCAGCTGGTGAGCGAAGCGGGCAAGTAAGCGGGTCCGCGAGGCGAACTCCCGGCGAGACGGTCGTTCCGGGAGTATTCCTGGCCAGCAAGAAAGGGTGGACGCCGGATCAGGACCAGTCGACTTCGCGGAGGCGGTTGCTGGCTTCCTGGATGGCGCGGGTGAGGCGGAGGACGTCATCGGGTTCACCGGCGCGCTCGGCGCGTTCGAGGTCGGCGCGGAGCTGGCGCTGCTGGTGCTCGATGGCCTGGCGGCGGAGGGCGAGGACGGCGGCGTCGACTTCGTCGGAGCTGGGCTCGTTGTCGTGGATGGAGAGGAAGAGCTCGGCGAGCATCTGACGCTGATCGTGATTCGTGATGGCGGTGAGGGGGTCGGCGCCATCGGGGCGGGCGCGGAGCTGCTCCACCATTTCCCGGACGTCGGCGCGGAGGGTGGCGAGTTCCACGGCGTGCTGGTGCCAGTTGCCCTCGGCAACGATATTGCAGTCGCTGGAGCGCGGGGCGGAGAAGGCCTGGAGCAGGATGCGCTCAGCGTGATTCAGAGGGAAGGTTTGGGCGGCGAGGGAGTCGCGGCGTTTGGCGGCGGCGTCTTTGAGTTCGGCGCGAACGAGGGCGGAGTCGATGCCGAGGGCCTGGGCGGCATCGATGGCGAAGGCGTCACGCTCGATGCGGTTGGGAATGCGGCGGATATGCGGCAGCAGGAAGTTGAGCTGATCGGCCTTGGACTTCGGGTCGCGGCCAGGGAAGAGTTGACGGACGCGGTCGATGAGCCAGGACTGAAACGTGGGTGAGGCGCGGAGTGCGTCGACGTAGCCGCGGGCACCGCGGTCGCGGATATAGCGGTCGGGGTCGAGGCCGCCTTCGAGGGTGAGGACGCGGACTTCGAAGCCCTCTTCGGTAAGGAGGGAGATGGATTTTTCGGCGGCATTGGCGCCGGCGGTGTCGGGATCGAAGTTGACGATGACGCGGGTGGCGTAGCGGCGGAGAAGGCGGACCTGGGATTCGGTGAAGGCGGTGCCGCTGGTGGCGATGACGTTGGGGATGCCGGCGAGAAAGACGGAGATGCAGTCCATCTGGCCTTCGACGAGGATGGCGCCACCGTCCTGGCGGATGGCCTGGCGGGCTTTATCCAGATTGAACAGGACGTGGCTCTTGGAGTAGAGCGGGGTCTCGGGGGAGTTGAGGTATTTGGGGCCAGCTTTCTCACCAGTTTCGAGAGTGCGGGCGGTGAAGGCGATGACGCGGCCGGATTCGTTGGCGATGGGGAACATGATGCGCTTGCGGAAGCGCGCGTACATGGCGCCAGGCGAGCCGTCTTCCTGCTCCTTCCAGGAGAAGAGGCCGGAGGCGCGGAGGGTTTCGGGGTCGGCGAGGGACTGGAGGCGTTCGCCGAGGGCGCGGAAGGAATCGGGCGCGTAACCGATACGGAATTTGGCGATGCCGTCCGGATTGAGGCCGCGGCTGGTGAGATATTCGCGGGCAAGTGCGCCCTCCGGGGAGCGGAGCTGTTCCTCGAACCAGGCGGTGGCGGTTTCGTGGAGATCGAGGAGCTTGCCGCGCTGGCGGTGTTCGGCGGCTTCTTCGGGGGAGGCGAATTCGCGCTTGGGGAGGGGAATGCCGGACTTTTGGGCGACGGTGCGGACGGCCTCGAAGAAGCCGACGTTGTCGATTTTCTGGATAAAGGTGAAGACGTCGCCGTGCTCGTGGCAGCCGAAGCAGTTGAAGAACTGGCGGCCGGCGTGGACGGAAAAGGAGGGGGTCTTTTCTTTGTGAAAGGGGCAGAGGCCGGTATAGTTCTGGGCTCCGGCTTTTTTGAGGCGCACGTAGTCGCCGATGATTTTGACGATGTCGGCTTGCTCCTTGACGGATTGGGCGAAGTCGTTGGCCATTGGGAGGGTACAGGGTACAGGGTACAGCGGGATTTCAGCTCAGGAGCGGCTGGCTGAAAACGGTTCAGCGATGAACCGGTCGGCGTGGATTTCGCGTAACAGTACCGGTGGGGAGAGTCACGTTACGGCTATGGGACGGGTCACGGCACAGCGGTTTTGCATCGGAGATGGGGCTGAATTCGGGGATTTGTGAGAGGCAATGAAACAATTCTGGGTTTTCCACATCTAAGTGAATGAGGATCCTGTCGCTACGGCTCAACGTTGACAGCGCGAAAATGCCCCGAAACGGCACAAATTGCCGGAGTTAGGGATTTTTCGTGGTATTCTGACGTTCCGGGGAGACGTGCGCCCTTTGCCCACCGGTCATAGAGCCGGACTGGGTTTTGCCTCTTATGGCCCTGACCGCACCTCGTCCACTCCAGGTGAGACAGCAGATCCGAAAAAATTAACGCGGGGGACCAATCCGCTTGGCGATTGACGACAAATACGAAGCTGATATTCAGAAGCTGATCGATGCGGGCAAAGAGAAGGGCTACCTGACCTACAACGAGGTCAACGACCTTCTTCCGGGCGATATGAATTCGCCCGACGATCTCGACGATCTGATAACGACCATTGGCACGCAGGGGATCGACATCCTTGAAGGCGGCCCAAAGATTGGTGGGGGCGAGCGCGACGACTTCGAGGGCGAGGAAGGCGAAGACGTTGAGCTGGACCTGACGCCGGGGACGCTGGAGAAGACGAACGATCCGGTGCGCATGTATCTGCGCGAGATGGGCACCGTGCCGCTGCTGACGCGCGAAGGCGAAGTGGAGATTGCGCGGAGGATCGAGCGCGGGCAGCTGCGCGTGCTGAAGGCGATTTCGCGGTCGCCGGTGGTGATCCGGGAGATCGTGGCGCTGGGTGAAGACCTGAAGCGCGGCGTGCGCAATATCAAGGAAATCGTCATCTTCGACGATGAGGAGTTGACCGAGGAAGTGGTGCAGTCGCGCGTGCGTGCGACGGCGAACAAGGTCGACACGCTGGTGAAGCACCAGAAGAAGGCGCAGCAGCTGGAAGAGAAGCTGGCGACGGTGAACCAGAAGGCCAAGCCGCGCGATCATCGGCGACTGCGCTGGAGCATTGCGCGCGAGAAGGTGCTGGTATCGCGCATTGTGCGGGAGCTGAAGTACACCAACCTGGAGCGCAAGCGGCTTCTGGACAAGGTTAATAAGACCGTCGAGGCGATGCGCACGCTGGAGCGGCAGATTCGCTCGCTGGACACGAAGTACGAGCAGAGCCGCAGCGAGGAGCTGAAGAAGGAGTACCGGCGGCAGCAGAAGAACTGCAAGATCGATCTGGAGAAGCTGGAAGAAGAAGCGGGCGTCGCGATCGCGGAGCTGAAGCGGACGCAGCGCGAGATGATCCAGGGCGATATGGACGCGGAGCAGGCGAAGCGGGAGCTGATTGAAGCGAACCTGCGCCTGGTGGTGTCGATCGCGAAGAAGTATACGAATCGCGGGCTGCAGTTCCTCGACCTGATTCAGGAAGGCAACATCGGCCTGATGAAGGCGGTGGACAAATTTGAGTACCGCCGCGGTTACAAATTCTCGACGTATGCAACGTGGTGGATCCGGCAGGCGATTACGCGCGCGATCGCGGATCAGGCGAGAACGATCCGCATCCCGGTGCACATGATCGAAACGATCAACAAGCTGATCCGGACCTCGCGGCAGCTGGTGCAGGAGCTGGGGCGCGAACCGACCTCGGAAGAGATCGCGAAGCGTATGGATATTCCTGTGGCGAAGGTGCGTAAGGTACTGAAGATCGCGCAGGAGCCGATTTCGCTGGAGACGCCGATCGGGGAAGAGGAAGATTCGCACCTGGGGGACTTCATCGAGGATCGCCAGGCGGTGTCGCCGTCGGATGCGGTGATCAGCGTGAACCTGAAGGAGTACACGTCGCAGGTGCTGCGCACACTAACTCCGCGCGAAGAGCGCGTGGTGAAGATGCGGTTCGGGCTGGAGGATGGTTCGGAACACACGCTGGAAGAGGTTGGACAGAGCTTCCAGGTGACACGCGAGCGCATCCGGCAGATCGAAGCGAAGGCGCTGCGCAAGCTGCGGCATCCATCGCGTTCGCGGAAGCTGCGGGCGTTTGTGGATACCGTGCACGATTAACGACAGGGAATAACGAAGAGAAAAGGCCGCCTCGTCTGGGCGGCCTTTTTGTTTGCTTCGAGGATTGGGTTGGCTCCGCTTCGGCTACTGAACGGTGAGGGTCAGTTTGGCGGTGTGGACGATGTTGGACATGGTTCCAGTGATGGTGAGGGTATAGGTCCCGGAAGGAGTTGGGTTTGGATTGCCCCCTCCTCCGCCGCCACCGCCGGAGCCGCCACTTCCTCCGTTGCCACCGTTGCTGGAAGTGACGCCGCATCCGGTGAGCGCAAAGGCGACAAAGATGAGCAAGAGCAGTTTGTGTGTCTGGGTGCGCCGGCGGAAGAAGAGCAGGCCGAGAGGGAGCGCGAGGCTGAGCAGAGGCACAGTCGATTTCAGTTTGCCTGATGTTGCGTCGGGCGCGGGAGTGAGTGCGGCCGAGGTGGAGATACCGGTGACAATTGTGACGGTAGCGCTGGAGGTGTTCGTGCTGACAACGGCGATGCTGGCCGGGTTGAGGGAGCAGGTGGCATTCTGCGGGGCTCCTGCGCAGGTGAGGGCCACCGTACCCGAGGTTCCGGCAAGGCCGGAGAGCTGCAGAGAAAAGGCAGCAGTCTGACCGCTGGTGACGATGGCGGTGGAAGAGCCGCTGACGGAGAGGCCGAAATCGTTTCCCTGGCCGGAGAGGGTAACGACGAGATTCTTCGGGAGATGGGCAGAAGAGATGGTGAGGATTCCGGTGAAGGCGCCAGCAGCGGTGGGAGAGAACGTGATGCCAATCCGGCAACTCCCGGCGACGGCAAGGGTGGCCTGGCAATCGTTGGTGGCGATGGTGAAACCGGGAGTGATGGCGATGTTGAGACTGGTGACATCGTAGCCGCCGCTGTTCGAGACGGTGACGGTCTGGACGCTGCTGGTGGTGCCAACGGCGTAGCTCCCGAAGGGAATAGACGCCGGCAGGGCTGACGCTCCGGGAGGAGCCTGGCCGGTGCCGCTGAGGGTGATTTTTTGCGAGCGGAATTTATCTGTAACCGTAACTGTGCCAGATTCGACAGTGGCCAGGGTGGGGACGAAGGCAACAGAAAGGGTACAGGAGGACTGGGCCTGGAGCGTGGTTCCGCAGTTATCGACCGCAGTGAAGTCGCCGGTTGAGGCGACGGCGATGCCAGTCAGGAGCTGGTCGCCGCTATTGGTCAGGGTGATCAGCTGAGGGGCGCTGGCGGTACCGACCATCTGGGGCGCGAAGGTGAGCGAAGTGGGAGAGAGCAGGTCGGTGGCGGGGCTCTGGCCGGTGCCGGAGAGCAGAGCAGTCTGGGTACCGACCGAGTCGACCACGGTGAGCTTAGCGGTGCGGGTTCCGGAGGCCGTGGGGGAGAAGA
Source organism: uncultured Acidobacteriaceae bacterium (assembly GCA_963796895.1). GTDB lineage: Bacteria > Acidobacteriota > Terriglobia > Terriglobales > Acidobacteriaceae > Palsa-343. The sequence continues at coordinate 933,942 of CAWCNN010000003.1, read as the reverse complement.
CGATGCCGAGGGTGCAGCTGTGATTGCCGGCGAGCGAAGCGGGGCAGGAGTTGAAGGCGATGGAGAAGTCGCCGGAGGCCGTTTCACTGGTGAGAGAGGCAGCGATATCGCCGGTATTCGCGATCGTGAAGTACTGGCGATCGGACGTCGAGCCGACGGTGACGGCGGGGAAGGTGAGAGAGGACGGGGTGAGCAGGACGGAAGCCGGGGCCAGGCCGGTTCCGGAGAGGGGCTCGGTCAGCTGGCCACCGCTGACGTTGGTGTGGATGGTGAGGAGTCCGGTCGCGGGGCCGCTTTGCGAGGGATCGAAGGTGACGGAGATCTGGCAGTTAGCCTGGAGCGCGATGGACTGATCGACGCAATTGTCGGTTTCGATGAAGTCCCCGGTGATGTCGATGCCGGTGACATTGAGATTGAGATTGCCGGTGTTGGTGAGGGCGATGGTTTGCGGATCGCTGACGGTCTGGACCCGCTGGGCGGGGAAGCTGAGCGATGCGGGCTGCGCGGAGGCGGTGGTGGGAGCGATGCCCGCGGTGGCGAGGTCGGTTTCCCATATGCCGCGTCCCCAGGTGGCGGCGCGGAGTTTCTGCGTGTCTCCCTGGTTGTAGGCCATGAGTCCGGTAACGGGCGAGGTGGGGAGGCCGCTGCCGTACAGGTTCCAGCATGCGCTGTTGAGATCGCCGCAGCCGGAGACGTTCTTTGTAACGTAAACGCCGTTATCCATGGCGATGTAAACGATGCTGGCGTCATTGGGATCGACGAGGAGACTGTTGGCTGGGACGGGAAGGAGGTTAGAGGTGAGATTGATCCAGTGAGCACCGGCATCGGTGGAGCGGAAGACAACGGGGTTGTACTGCTGAGTGCCCGAGGCTCCCTGCACGGTAACGTAGACGGTCTGGCCGGAAGGGTCGTGGGGATCGGGAACGATGCTGGAGATGCCGTATCCGCCAGGATTGAAGTGAGTCCCACCTGAGCCCTGGTTGGTAACGGGCGAGGCGAACTGATCGGTCCATTGGGTGTTCGACGACTGGGAAGCGTTATTGATGGTCGCGGTGAAAAGGTGGCCGGCAAGGAGGCCGCCGCCATCGCGGCCGCCTGCCATGCCTGCGTAGATCTGTTCTGCCCCATCACCGGTGGAAGGGCCGCTGACGATAGAGGCTGCGGCGAGGGTGCGGATTTCGGCATTGCCGTTGCAGTAGGGCCGCTGGACCTTGTCGAGCATGGTGCTGAGGAGGTTTTGATCGCTCCAGCCGGAGCCGTCGGCGGAGCCGCGCCAGATGCGGCAGGTACCGAGGATGAGGTTGGCGGTGTTCACGGGGTCGAGAATCCAGGGAGCAGCAATCGCCTGGAAGTCATTGTCGACCTGCGATTCACCGATGGCGGCGCCAAAGCCGGCGACGTCGCAGCCGGTTCCTTCGGTACAGCGGTTGATGCCGATGCCACCGATGGAAGTGGCGTACCAGTTAAAGGAGACGGCGGGATCGATGGCAACGACATCGCCTTCGCCGCCGAGAACCTGAGGCCAGGGGGCGGTGGCGTCGGCAGTGGCCGCAGCGGTTCCGAGGGGACCGAGTGCGGTGAGCCACGTGGAGGGCGTGGCGGAATCCTGGGCAAAGCCGGAAGTTTGTGCGATGGAGCCAAGGTTGCCGTTGAGGTTCTGGAAGTGGGTAGCGTCGCTGGTGGAGCAGGGCGTGGTGGGCTGGGCGACGGCGTCAGAGGATCGCCAGAGGCCGCCGTCATTACCGAAGTAGAGAAGGCCCGTGGAACCGAAGGTCGCATCGATGGCCTGCTGCCCGGGGGGGACCTGGGCGGCGGCGCAGGTCTGGGTGTTGGTGGTGTTACGCCAGACGCAGCTATTGGCAAGGCTGCATCGCCAGATGTCCTGCGCGCCGACGAAGAGGAGCGTGTCCTGCTGGGAGGGGACGGCGGCGAGCCACAGGCCGGCATCTGCCTGGGAGATCGTGCCAATCCCGGACAGAGACTGCAGGGAGGTGTCGGTGATTCTGGTGGCGAACTGGACGGCAGGGTTGGAGCAGGTGCCGGACTGGAGATGGCAGGCGTCCTGCCAAAGGCCCTGATCGAGGTTATTGGAATCGACGGTGAGGGCGTACAGGTCGCCGGTGGTGGGTTGCACGGCGAGAGCACCGCGGAAGATGGGGCAGGCGGGAGAGCCAGTCGCTCCTCCCGGGTTGGTAGGACACGTGGAGAGGGTGAGGTTGGATCCGGGCTGGTGATCGAGGCGGGTCCAGGTGATGCCGTCGAGGGATTCATAGTAACCGTGATAACGGACAGCAGCGTAGAAGCGCCGGCGGATGGGATTCCAGAGCACGGCGGTGGCGGCGTTGCCCTGACCCTTCATGTACATTTCGCCCTGGACGACCTGCGATCCATCCTGAATGGTGGCGAAGCGCCAGGTGGCGCCGGCGTCCTGGGAGTAGTAGAGGCCGAGTGTATTGAGAGCTCCGAGGGCTCCGACGATGGTGGTGCGGTTACCGGGCTGGGCGACGGCGGCAACGACCAGATTGGGGTTAGTGCCGCTCCAGGCGAATCCGGCGAAGGCGCCGCCGCGAAAGCTGTACTGCAGTCCGACGGGGCTGATCGCGGTTTTCCAGATCAGGTTCCATGTCGCGCCATTGTCGGTGGAGCGGAGGATGCCGGCGCCGTACCAGGAGCCGTAGCCGCTGCTGGAATCCCCCGTGCCAGCGAGAATGACGCCGGTTCCGCCGGGCTGGACGGTGAGAGCGCCAATGCTGAGGGAACTGAGGAGAGTCGGGGCGGACCAGACGCTGAGGTTGTCGGTAAGGGGAATGAAGGTGGCACTGGGGGCGCTGGCTGCAGCGTTGGCCGATTTCCAGACTCCGCCGCCTTCGGTTCCGATATAGACGGTATTGCCGGTGGGGTCGGAGGGATCGACGGCGATACTGGCAACGCGACCCGTGACGAGGTTCCAGGCGGAGGTGCTGACCTGGGCCGGGCCGACGGGCTGCCAGAGCGTGGACGGGGTTGGGAGGGCGTTGGGGGCAAGCGAGATTTGCGCGGATGGCTGACCGAGAACGGAACGGGCCGAACCGGCGCTGAGCGTGGCCCACAGAAGAAGGAGGGCGAGGTTGCGGCGGAATCCGGGCCGCCGGAGCGGCGACGATGGATCAGGACCAGCAAGAGCGCCTGGCCATTCTTCGGACGCGTTTTTGCAGCTCTGCACCAGGAGTCACCATGCTGTTCCAGCGAGTTTTCGCACGGGTGCGGAGGCGCGGGGCGCGGGAGCATCCATGCGATGTGCTCATTATTGGAAGGCGGGGGGTGGAACGACCGAATACTTGTCAGGCGAAGGTGTCGATGGTACTCAGAGGGTTCCCGATTGGGTATCGGGGTGGCGCGAGAGGCCGCGCGGATGCTGCCTGACCGACGGAACGGGTTTCTCCGGCAAAGAAGGCGCGGGGCGCAGCGGTCTTACTACAGTTCGGGGTTCAGTCCCGCGGCGGTCGGGTAGGCAATCGCTTTGGGCATGACGTGAGTGGCCACCGGGGCAGGAGCGAACTTCTCAGCGCGGGCTCGGGCAGCGTGCTCATACTGCATGATGGAGAGGGCAGATTCGGCGACCGCGGTGTCCGTGGAGAAGAGGCAGGCGGTAGCGGTGCGCCAGAGGAGCTTCAGATCGGTTCCGAAGGTCGCCGTGCGCATGTATTCCAGATCGAGATGAGCTTTGGCCGGTTTGACGAAGGTTTCGTAGAAGGTTTCGAGTTGATCGGCGGGAATCTCGGAGAGAAACTCTTCCTCGTTGCGGAAGGCAAGGGTAGCCGCGCCGGTAATACCAGGCCGGCAGGGAAGGCGGAGCGCCTCGTGGTGGGGCAGCTTGGGGCGGGGGCCGACCAGGGACATGTCGCCGCGCAGGACGTTCCAGAACTGCGGAAGTTCATCCATCTTATAGCGGCGCAGGAGAGCTCCGATGGGGGTAATTCGAACATCACCGCTGACGGTTATGGAGGAATTATTGCCCTTCTTGGGACACATGGAGCGGAATTTATAAAGAGTAAACTCGCAGCCGTTGCGACCCATGCGGCGCTGGCGGAAGAAGATCGGACCGGGAGAACCCCACCTGACCAGGAGGGCGGAAAGGAGCATCAGGGGCAGGAATGCGATGAGGGCGATCACCGCTGCGGTGACATCGAGGGTCCTGCGGATCGTGGAGAGTGCCCATGGGCTGGCGTGCGTCGATTCGCCGAGGACGGTTACACGGGTAAGATCGCTTTTCAGCGCGGTCTTCGAGGCGGAGCGAGGCGAGCCGGGGCGCGAGACAGCATCTGACGGATCAGGCGTGTCGGGAGAAAACACATTATCGAACGAAAGCGAACTCATTCCCACCCATCACGACGTCGTTGGCATTCTGACTTTCGCAAATCTCAGGAACAACAGGACAGCGTTCCGGCGGGGTCAGGTTGATGGAGTACGTATGAACTTGTAAGTTTGTTACTAAACTGTAACCGAGGGAGTTTCCTGTTTCTGGCTGCAGTATACAGTGGATGCCAGGACTTCAAGGATCAAATTCAATCGCGCGCAAACGAAATGTCACGAGAGAATCATTACGACAATAACCTGCACCAAAATGGCACACAATCCCCCAAAGGTATACATCGGCAAACACGCGACGGCAGCATGCTAGACTGTGGTCACAGGAACCCAGTCGCACGAAATCGATGAAACAAAAAGCTTCGCGGCGCAGTCCGCGTACTCTCTCCGTTTCGTGCATTACTTTGGTATGACAAAACGATTCCCGTTGTTCCTCGCGGCCGCATGCCTTGCGCTGGTCATTCATGCCGGAGGCCAGGAGAATCCCGGCAACGGGCAAAACCCTTTGGGGAATCCGGACTGTTCGGACCCGCTCCTGGCGAACTCGTCACAATGCACGGCACAGAATCAGACGCCGTTGACGCCCCTGAACCCGTCGGGGAGAGCGGGCCAGATGAGTTCCGAGCGACCGGGATATTTCGATTACCGGGACAATGAGAATCAAACTCGGCAACCGGCTGCGCGGCAACAGTTTCAGGAGACGTTGCCGGATGAGGCGCTGACCGAGTTCCAGAAGTTCGTTGCTTCGACGACCGGCCAGATTCTTCCGATTTACGGAGCAGATTTGTTTCGCCGGGTGCCTTCAACCTTCGCTCCGCTGGATATGACCCCCGTCCCCCCCGATTACGTCATCGGCCCGGGGGACGAACTCCGCATTCGTGTCTGGGGACAGGTCAATTTCAGCGCCGACGTCCGGGTGGACCGGGGGGGCGAGGTTTATCTTCCGCAGATTGGGGAAGTGCATGTGGCGGGGATGCCGTTCTCGGATCTGGACGGACATCTTCGGAGTGCGATCAGCCGGGTCTACCGCAACTTCGATCTGACCGTAAACGTGGGACAGATTCGCGCAATTCAGGTTTACCTGTCCGGGCAGGCGCGGCGTCCGGGCGTATATACGGTCAGTTCTCTGAGCACTCTGGTCGACGCGTTGTTCGCCAGTGGCGGCCCTTCCGCGACTGGATCGTTTCGCCATATTATTCTGCGGCGGGCAGGGGCCGAGGTTACGGATTTCGATCTCTATTCGCTGCTTGTGCATGGCGATAAGTCAAAGGATGTGCCGCTGCAGAGCGGCGACGTCCTGTTCATTCCGCCGGCCGGTCCCCAGGTCGGGGTGACGGGCAGCGTGCGAACGCCGGCTATCTATGAATTAAGGACGGGCGAAACGCTGGCCGATGTCGTGGCGGACGCGGGCGGAGCCTCGGCAGTAGCGGCGCAGAGACGGGTGTCGATTGAACGGATCGATGAGCACCGCGATCGTTATGCCATGGAAGTTGCCTGGGATCAGGCGGGGATGGCGACGCCGTTGGCGGATGGGGATCTGATCCGGGTGTATTCGATCATCCCGAGATATCAGAAGACAGTGACGCTGCGCGGGAACATCGCAAATCCGGGGCGCTTCGCCTGGCACTCGGGGATGCATGTTAGCGATCTGATACCCGATAAGGATTCGCTGATCACGCGGAACTACTGGTGGAAGCGCGCGCAGATGGGTCTGCCGGGACCTGAGTTTGAACCGCTGCGTAATTTGCCGACCCTGCGGCAACCGGCGACGGCGACGCAGTTGCCGCGACGGCGGCTGGTTGAGCCTTCAGTGAACGGGGCGACGCAGACGACGAACGGGGAAAACAGCGGACAGACCTGGGAGTCGCCCGAGCGAACGTCGAACTATCAGAATTATCAAAACGATCAGAACTCCCCCGGGGCGGAGGCTGCTTTGGCCGCAGGATCGACGCGTGGCAATCTGACGGCGGCGCAGCGTGCCGGAAGTGCGTCTCTGGCGGTCGAGCAGCCTGCTGGAACGGCGCCGACAACAGAGGCTCATACGGAAGTGGGGCCGATCGCGCCGGAGATCGACTGGGACTACGCGGTGATCGAGCGCATGGATCCGGTCACGCTGAAGACGAATCTGCTGCCATTCGACCTGGGCAAGCTGGTGCTGCAGCACGATGCGTCCCAGGACCTGGCGCTGCAGCCGGGCGACATCGTGTCGATTTTTTCGCAGAGCGACATTCGCGTACCGATTGCCCAGCAAACCAAGTTCGTGCGGCTGGAAGGCGAGTTCGTGCACTCGGGGTTCTACACGGCGCAGCCGGGGGAGACGCTGCGGGATCTGGTGCAGCGCGCCGGAGGATTTACGGCGAGCGCTTATTTGTACGGTTCAGAATTCACCCGGGAATCGACGCGGGCGATCCAGCAACGGCGCATGGACGAGTACGTGCAAGAGCTGGAGATGCAGATGCAGCGGGGGAATCTTGCGGTGGCCGCGGCAGGAGCAGCTTCTCCGCAGGAGCTGGCCAGCGGATCGGCGGCGCAGTCCAGCGAGCGTGAGTTGCTGGGACGGCTGCGTCAGATGCGGGCAACGGGCCGCATCGTGCTGGAATTCAGAGCGGGCAGCAGCGGCCTGGATGCGCTGCCGGATATTGCTCTGGAGGATGGCGACCGTTTCGTGGTTCCTTCAGTTCCAGCCAGCGTGAATGTGGTGGGCGCGGTCTACGACCAGAATTCGTTTCTGTACGAGACGGGCCGGCGGGCCGGAACCTATCTCCACCTGGCAGGCGGACCGAATCGCGACGCGGACCGGAAGCACATCTTCATCATTCGGGCGGATGGATCGGTCATCAGCCGGACGGCGGAGAATGGAATCTGGGGCAATCAGTTTGACAACCTGCGCATGAATCCGGGCGACACGATTGTGGTGCCAAACAAGACTTTTAAGCCGTCGGCGCTGAGAGGCATTATCGACTGGTCGCAGATGTTCTCGCAGTTTGCGCTGGGCGCAGCATCGTTGAGCGTTCTTCCGTAAGCAAGCTTGTTGGGCTCACAAGCCTGTAAGATGGCATGGATGAGCTGCCGGCAGCCAATGGGCAGTGATTGATGGCGACTGAGACACGTTATCCCGATCTCCAGGAACCGCCCGATGTTGGGCCGCCCACCGGGCAGCCGGCACCTGCGGACCAGGATGAGATTTCTCTGCTCGATCTGCTGATCGTGCTGGCAGAGCGCAAGAGGACGATCCTCTACGTCACGGGGACGTTCGCTGTTGTGTCTATCGTGGTTTCTCTCCTGTTACCCACTTGGTACACCTCGATGGTAACGCTGCTGCCGCCGCAGCAGAACGCCTCGCTTGGTTCGGCAATTGCCTCACAGCTGGGGAGTCTCGGCTCGATGGCGGCGCTGGCAGGGGGAAGCCTGGGCCTCAAGAACCCGAACGACATGTACGTGGCGATGCTGAAGAGCCAGACCGTGGAAGACGGCATGGTGCACGACTTTAATCTGCAGCAGGAGTACCACAAGAAGCGGCTCTCCGATGCGCGCAAAGCGTTCGATAGCCACGCGACAGTAGACGGATCGGGCAAAGACGGGTTGATTCACATCTCGGTGGAAGCGCGGAGTCCGGAACGCGCGGTTGAACTTGCCAATGGTTACGTGGATGAGTACCGGAAGCTGTCACAGAACCTGGCGGTAACCGAGGCGCAGCAGCGGGCACTGTTCTTTCAGAACCAACTGGAGCAGGCGAAGGACAATCTGGCGAACGCGGAAGTGGCGCTGCAGACGACGGAGCAAAAGACAGGTCTGATCCAGCTGGACAGCCAGGCGCGCGCGTTGATCGAATCGGCGGCGAGCCTGCGGGCGCAGATCGCGGCGAAGGAAGTCCAGATTCAGGCGATGCAGACGTACGCGTCCGGCGGAAACGCCGGGCTGATCCAGGCGCAGCAGGAGTTGGAGAGCATGCGTGCGCAGCTGGCGAAACTGGGTGGCGCCGAGGGGAACCCGAACGCGCTGATCATGCCCAGGGGCAAACTGACGGAGGGTGGCCTCGAGTACGTGCGCAGGCTGCGGGATGTGAAATATCGGGAGACGATCTTCGACATCCTGGCGCGGCAGTTCGAAATTGCGAAGCTCGATGAGGCCAAGGAAGGATCGCTGATTCAGGTGGTGGATCCAGCGGTTCTGCCGGACCGCAAATCTTTCCCCAAGCGCTCGATCATCGTCCTGGTATCGACCCTCGCCGGGCTCCTGATCGGCGTGCTGATTGCTCTTGTACAGGCGGGCTGGGAACGTCTTAAGGAGGATCCCGAGTCCAGCAGCAAGCTGGACCTGCTGCGGCACGCTTGGCGCAGCAGGCGTTCTGCAACGACCTGATCTCTGCCCGCGGTCCCTTTGGATTGATTTGCCGTAATCGTTCACTTCGAATTGGTCACAACGAGTCGGAGCCGCGCTCTGCGCGAATCCCATACGGCTCACGGCCGAGATTGCGCATGGCGGCCAATCCCGCTTCGCCTGAGTGCTTAGAAACTGCCTGCCCTATAAGCCGCCCGCATCGTCCCTCCATTCCCGCACCATGACCTCTCCCTAAAGTCCCCTGATCGATGTCGAGGCAAGCCCCTCCCCTCCGGTTTTGGCCCACCTCCAGATGGGATAATGCCAACAGTTTTTCCAGCACGATCAATCTCGCCGCAGCCTGACGATGTCCTCTCACCGCAGCCTCAAACCGGGCACATGCACACATCCAGGGTTCGGGCCCGGTTCCTTCCTCGCATTGGGACGCCTCGCCATCACAGTTGCGGTTCCGGTGCTGCTCCTGGCTCTGGTTTCGTGCAACGGTCATCGCAACCGCAAAAACGCGGGTGGCCTCGTCATCGATTCAGGCATTGCGAAGACCATTGACTCGATCCAGGCGATCGACAATCACGGCCATCCCCTTGTCGCTCCGCCCCTCGACGCCACCGAGAAGGAATTCGACGCGCTCCCCGTCTCCAACGTCGCGCCGCAGTCGGATCCGCCCGCCCTGCGCCCTGATTTCCCCGCCCTGCGCCAGGCGTGGAGCGCCCTCTACGGTGTGGAATTGCATCCTCCCCTCGATCCAGCCGGCCTGCGGAAACTGAATGAAGCTCGCGCCCGCGTGAAAAAGGAACAGGGCGAGAACTATCCCGAGTGGGTTCTCGACCAAGCCAAGATTGGCACCATGCTCGCGAACCGCGCTGCCATGGGACAGGGTGTTGAGCCGCCGCGCTTTCTCTGGGTGCCCTATGTCGACGCGCTGCTCTTCCCCCTTGACAACAGCAGCATGGCCGCAACATCACCCGCCCGCAAGCAGTTCTTCGCTCTCGAAGACCGAGTCCGCCGCCGCTATTTCACCGCGGTGGGACTCTCAGCGCCACCGCCCACCCTCGACGCCTATCTCAAAAAGGTCGTTACGCCCACGCTTGAGCGCCAGAAGGCCGGAGGCGCGGTCGCCGAGAAATTCGAGGTCGCTTATCTGCGCTCCATCGACTTCGGCAATCCGCCGCGCAGGCAGGTGGAGAGAATCTACGCCCGCTGGAGCCGGGGGGGCACGCCTGACCTGAGCGATTACAAGCTCCTCCAGGACTATCTCTTCCGTTACATCGCCGACGAATGCGGCCGCCTCGGCATGCCCGTCCACCTCTATGCCATGGCCGACGGGGGAAGCTATTTCTCCAGCGCCGGCGTGAATCTGCTGCTGCTCGAGCCTATCCTGAACGACCCACAGCTGCGCAGAACCGACTTTGTCCTTTTGCACGGGGGATGGCCCTATGTGCGCGAGATTGGCTCGCTCCTTCAGAAGCCGAATGTCTGGCTCGATATCTCTCAGCAGGACCTCCTCATGAGCCCGCGCACGGAATCCTTCTGGCTGCGCGAATGGCTGGAGTTCGAACCCGGGAAGGTTCTCTTCGGCACCGACGGCTATCCCTACTCCGATGAAATGGGCTGGGCGGAATCCACCTGGATCGCCAACCGCAACGCCCGAGTGGCGCTGGGCGTCGCCCTCACCCGTATGGTGCGGGACGGCAAAGTCAGCCGCGACCGCGCCGATGCGATTGCCAGGCTCGTGCTCCGTGGCAACGCCGAAACGCTGTACCATCTCTCCGGCCGGGGCTAAGGCCGCGCCCCACCTTCTTCTGCATTTTGCTCTGGAGCCAAACAAATTCCCGCGGCTTCTGCGAAAATGGCCCTTCCGTCTTTTCGGACCATGACTGACCTGCCTCGTCTCCGTCTCCTGGTCGCGGCCGCACTCATTGCCGCCGCCGCTGTTTCCCTCCACGCTGAAGACGGCTCCGAGGCGCTGGCTTCGCTATGCGCCGCCGATCCCCATCGCTATCCCAGCGGCTACGAGAAGATGCCGGCCGCTCTCGTCGATCTCGATTCATCGCCGGAAGGGGTCAGCGCGCAGAAGGAACTGCGCGGCGGCGTGCAATCCATGCTGGGTCGCATTCTCCGCGTCGAAATCCAAAATCCCAACCAGCGACGACGCCTGGGTCCTCGGCACCGTCGAAGAAATCCACACCGCTTTTCCTGAATTCCACACGGGGTCCCGCGAGCCCGGTCCCGAAGGCTTTTCCATCTCCACCCTCACGGCGCACGGCCACCAATACTGGATCATCGCCGGCGCCGATCCGCGCGGCCTGCTCTACGGCGCCTTCCACGTTCTCTCCGGCATCGCGCGCGGCGTGAGCTTCCCGTCGATGCAGGGCACCGAATCCCCTGCCGCGCCGGTGCGCTGGGTCAACCAGTGGGACAACCTCAACGGCACCATCGAGCGCGGCTACGGCGGCCGCTCCATCTTCTTCGATAACGATCAGGTCCGCACCGACCTCTCCCGCGCCGGCGAGTACGCGCGCCTGCTGGCGTCCATCGGCATCAACGGCTGCACCATCAACAACGTCAACGCCAACCCCAAACTCCTCACGCCCGAGATGATCCACGAGGTCGCGCGCATCGCCGACGTCTTCCGTCCCTGGGGCGTGCGCCTCTCCATGTCCGTCCCCATCGACGCCCCGCAGGTGCTTGGCGGGCTCGACACCTTCGATCCTGGCGACCCCAAAGTTGCCGCGTGGTGGCGCGCGAAGTTCGACGAGATCTACGCCGCCATTCCCGACTTCGGCGGCATCGAGGTCAAGGCCGATTCCGAAGGCCAGCCCGGTCCCTCGAAATACGGACGCACCCCGGTCGACGCCGCCAACATGTTCGCCGCGGCGCTCAAGCCCCACGGCGGCATCGTCCTCTACCGCGCCTTCGTCTACAACCATCACCTCGACTGGAACGACATCAAGGCCGATCGCGCCCGCGCCGCGTACGACATCTTCCATCCCCTCGATGGAAAATTCGCCGACAACGTCATCGTCCAGATCAAGAACGGCCCCATCGACTTTCAGGTGCGCGAGCCCGTCTCGCCGCTCTTCGCCGGCCTCCATCACACCAACGAAGCCATCGAACTGCAGATCACCCAGGAATACATGGGCCAGGCGCGCCACCTCGTCTTCCTGCCCACGCAATGGAAGGAAGCCCTCGACTTCGATCTGCATGCGGAAAACCGTGACCACGCCAGTGAAAGACATCGTCGACGGCAAGACTTTCCATCGCCCGCTCGGCGGATACGTCGGCGTCGCCAACGTCGGCCTCGATGCCAACTGGATGGGCCACCCCATGTCGATGGCGAACCTCTACGGCTTCGGCCGACTCGCCTGGAACCCCAACACCACGCACAAGCATCGCCGAAGACTGGACCCGCCTGACCTTCTCCAACGATCCGAAGGTCGTCTCCACCGTCAGGCCCATGCTGCTCACCTCGTGGCCCGTCTACGAGCATTACACCGGCCCGCTCGGCCTGCAGACCCTCACCAACATCACCGGCCCCCACTACGGTCCCGCGCCGCAGTCGCAGGAGCACAACGGCTGGGGCCAGTGGATTCGCGCCGATCAGCGACGGTGTGGGCATGGACCGCACCGTGGCTACCGGCACCGGCTACATCGGCCAGTACCCGCCCGCCGTCGCCGCGATGTACACCTCGCTCAAGACCTGTCCCGACAATCTGCTCCTCTTCATGCATCACGTGCCGTACACCTACCGCCTGCACACCGGCAAGACGCGTCATTCAGACTCATCTACGACGATCACTACCTCGGCGCGCAGGAAGCCGCCGGCTTCGTGACGCAATGGAAATCGCTCGACGGCCTCGTCGATCCCGAGCGCTACAACAAAGTCCTCGGCCTGCTCGAATATCAGGCCGGCCACGCCATCGTGTGGCGCGACGCCATCGACCGCTGGTTCAAAAAGATGTCCGGGATTCCCGACGACCAGCACCGCATCGACCACGACCCGAATCGCATCATCGCCGCCGATATGCAGCTCGACGGCTACAAACCCGTTGAGGTTGAGCCCTGGGAGACGGCCTCCGGCGGCAAGGCCTACGTCTGTAACCAGGACCGCAGGCTGCTCAGCCTCTGTTCATGTCGATCGGGCTGCCGGTTGGTACAGTGTTGCCGTGCAATATTTCGACTATCGCCGCAGCGCATCCCTCTTCAAGCTGCGACTCAATCAGCAAACCATCGCCACCTGGACCGCAGACAACACGCTTCCCGGTGAAGCGCCCAACGGCGACACTTCGACGCGCTTCAGGCTCGACGGCGTTCCGTTGCGCCCCGGCGATACGCTGACGATTGAAGGAATCCCCGATCAGGACGAGCCGGCGCCGATCGACTACATCGAGATCACGCCCGAACCCGCCCCAGCGCCGCAAACGAAGAGCGTCCACTGAACCCGATGAAGCGTGGAGACATTCGGCGCTTGCGGCTTCACCATCAGCATCTTGTCCGCCCGTCCTTCACGACCCCGGCCGACGTGGTGCGCTGGTTCGGCGCCATCCAGTCGCAGGACCTGGCAGCCTCCCTCTACGCTATCGGTCTGCGCATGAAGAGTGCCACGGAAGCGGTTGTCGAGCAGGCCCTGGCGGATCGCTCCATCGTGCGCAGCTGGCCGATGCGACGCACCATCCACTGCATGGCCGCCGAAGACGCTCGCTGGATGATCCGCATGCTCACGCCGCGCGGCATCGAGCGCATGACGCCTTACCACCGCAAGATGGGGATCACCAACCGCGATCTCGATCGTGCGGCCAAAGTTTTCGAGACCGGTCTCGCCGGAGGCAAGCAGCTTACCCGCACTGAGCTCTACCAGCAGCTGAACGCCGCCGGCGTTCGCACCGATACTCCGGACGGGCAAACACGCGGGCTGCATCTTCTCTGTCACTGGGCGCAGGCGGGATTGATCTGCATTGCCGCACGCAAAGGCAAGCATCCCACCTTCGCGCTCCTCGAAGACTGGACCCCGCGCGGTCGCGATCTATCTCGCGAAGAAGCTCTCGCCGAGCTCGCCCTGCGTTATTTTCAAAGCCACGCGCCCGCCACCACGAAGGATTTCGCCTGGTGGGCCGGTTTTACGCTGAAGGAAGCGAACCAGGCCCTCTCGCTCCTCGCCGGTCGTCTCCAGGCGATACGTGTCAAGGGCGTTGATTACTGGCTCCTGCGCAATGCGCCCGTTTCCTCTTCGAGCCCACTGCCCGTCCTCCTGCTCCCCGCCTTTGACGAGTACACCGTCGCCTATGCCGATCGCAGCGCCGCTGCGGACCCCTCGGTCCTGCGCACCGTCAGCCACGGCCTCGCAGCCAATATCCTCGTTAACGGCCGCATTGCCGGGACATGGAAACGTACGCTCCATGGAGACGGCACTCTCGCGATCAACGCCCACGCTTCTGCGTATCCTGAACAGGCAGGAACAAACAGGCCTGAAGCGAGCCGCGGCCCGCTATGCCAGCTACCTGGGCCGCACCCTCGCGAAAGAAGAAGCAGGCCGGCGCTCCCCCATGAGGACGCCGAAAGGAAAGATCCGATGAAGATCACGCGCGCCACCGTCAACATCTGTTCCCCCGGCCGCAACTTCGTTACGCTCAAAATCGAGACCGACGAAGGCGTCTACGGCCTTGGCGACGGCACCCTCAACGGCCGCGAACTCGCCGTCGCCAGTTACCTCACCGACCACGTCATCCCCTGCCTCCTTAATCGCGATCCTTTTCAGACGGAAGACATCTGGCAATACCTCTATCGCGGAGCTTACTGGCGCCGTGGCCCCGTCACCATGTCCGCCATCGCCGCCGTCGACATGGCACTCTGGGACATTAAGGGCAAGGCGCTGAACACACCGGTCTATAACCTGCTTGGCGGACGCAGCCGGGATTCTGTCCTCGTCTACTGCCACGCACACGGCAACGACATTGAAGAAGCCCTGGATGACGTCGCCCGCCACCAGGCGATGGGCTACAAAGCCATCCGCGTACAGAGCGGCATCCCCGGCCTCGACGCGACCTACGGCGTCCCCAAAGGCGCGCAGCCCTACGAACCCGCGGAACGCGGCCTGCCTTCGGAAAGCCGCTGGTCCACGGAAAAATATCTGCTCCACGTGCCCAAGCTCTTCGCTCGCGTGCGCGAGCAATTTGGCGACGACCTGCATCTTCTTCACGATTGCCACCACCGCCTCAGCCCCATCGAAGCCGCGCGCCTCGGCAAGGAACTCGAACCGTTCCACCTCTTCTGGATGGAAGATCCTGTCCCCGCCGAATTCCAGGAAGGCTTCCGCGTCATTCGCGAGCACACCACCACGCCGATCGCCACCGGCGAAGTCCTCAACTCGGTTTGGGATGTGCATGACCTGATCCGCAACCAGTGGATCGACTACGTGCGTCTCACAATGACCCACGCGGGTGGTCCCACGGCCCTGAAAAAGCTCGCTGACTTCGCTGCGCTCTATCACGTCCGCACCGGCTGCCACGGTCCTACGGACTTATCGCCGGTCTGCATGGCCGCGGCGCTGCACTTTGATCTCGCCATTCACAACTTCGGCATTCAGGAACACATGCCGCACAACCAGGAAACCGACGCAGTCTTCCCTCACACCTACACCTTCAGCGACGGAACCATGTCCCCGGGCGACGGCCCTGGTCTTGGCGTCGATCTCAAGGAAAACCTTGCCGCGAAATACCCGTACCAACGCGCGTATCTGCCTGTCCTGCGCAAGCTCGATGGAACCCTATGGGACTGGTGATGCGTTTCTATATCGAAGGAGTCTCCTCGTGATCCACCGCTCGACCCTGATCCTCTGCGCCATCCTCTCCGCCGCCCTCGTCCCCGCGCTCGCGCAATCATCGCCGGATCACAAAGGCCAAATCTGGTTCGACTCCACTCAGCCCCTCGACAAGCGGGTCGACGCCCTCGTCCACGCGATGACCCTCGAAGAGAAGGTCGGCCAGATGGTGAACGGCGCGCCGGCCATCCCCCGCCTCGGCGTGCCCGCGTACGACTACTGGAGCGAAGGCCTCCACGGCATCGCGCGCTCCGGCTATGCGACCCTCTTCCCGCAGGCCATCGGCCTCGCTTCCACCTGGGACGTGCCGCTGCAGCACCAGGTCGCCGACGTCATCTCCATCGAAGCCCGCGCCAAATACGAGCAGGCCATGCGCGACAACCTGCACAGCATCTTCTTCGGCCTCACCATCTGGTCGCCCAACATCAACATCTTTCGCGATCCGCGCTGGGGGCGCGGCCAGGAAACCTACGGCGAAGATCCCTTCCTCACCAGCCGCATGGGCGTCGCCTTTGTCGAAGGCCTGCAGGGCGATGATCCGAAGTACTACCGCACCATCGCCACGCCGAAGCACTACGCGGTGCACAGCGGGCCCGAGCCGCTCCGCCACGAATTCAACGTCAACCCCAGCCCGCACGACCTCGAAGACACGTATCTCCCCGCATTCCGCGCCACCATCCATGACGCGCACGCCGACTCCATCATGTGCTCCTACAATGCCGTCGATGGCGTCCCTGCCTGTGCCAACACGAAGCTGCTGCAGCACTACCTCTACCAGGACTGGGGCTTCCGCGGCTTCGTCACGTCCGACTGCGGCGCCATCCGCGACTTCTTTTCGCCCACCGGCCATCACTACTCGCCGGACATGGCTCACGCCAGCGCTGCCGCTGTGAAAGCCGGCACCGACACCAACTGCGGCCAGTCCTATAAATCTCTCGTCGATGCCGTCCACGAGAACCTCATCTCCGAATCCGAAATCGATGCCGCCGTCGAGCGGCTCTTCACCGCGCGCTTCAAACTAGGCATGTTCGATCCGCCGTCGGAGGTGAAGTACGCGCAGATTCCTTACTCCGTTGTCGACTCGCCTGAGCATCGCGCGCTGGCTCTCAAGACCGCGGAAGAATCCATCGTGCTGCTGAAGAACGACGGCATCCTGCCCGCTCAAGCCAGGCCTGAAGAAGATCGCCGTCATCGGTCCCAATGCCGCCTCCCTCGCTGCGATCGAGGGCAATTACAACGCCATCCCCTCGCACCCGTCGCTTCCCGTGGACGCCATCGAAGCCGAACTCCGGGGCAAAGCCACCGTCGCCTTTGCCCAGGGATCGGACTACGTCGACGACCTCCCGATCGTCCTGCCCCGCACCGCGCTCCATCCCGCTGCAGGCTCTAAAGAAGATGGCCTCAAAGGCGAATACTTCAGTAATCCTGATTTCTCCGGCAAGCCAGCCACGACGCGTATCGACAAAGAGATTGACTTCGACTGGAACGCCGCCGCCCCCGTCCCGCGGCTGGGCAAGACCAACTACAGCGTGCGCTGGAGCGGCGTCTTCACGCCCCCCGCGCCGGGTCATTACCAGCTCGCCTTCAAACGCGGCCGCTGCTACCGCTGCGGCAGCGACGAAACGTACGCGCTCTGGCTCGACGGCAAGGAAGTCTACGACAGCGCGCAACACGCTTCTGAGAATCGCCGCGGAGAGCCCGACCCCACCGTCGACCTCGATCTCAGCGATACTCACCCTCACGCCATCCGCATCGAGTACGTCTTCAAAGAGCAGTTGCTCGGCGCGGCCATCACGCTGGAATGGCACGCACCCGCCGACGTCCTGCGCAACGAAGCCGTCCAGGCCGCAAAGGACTCCGACGTGGTCCTGGCCTTTGTCGGCATCTCGCCCAATCTCGAAGGCGAAGAGATGCCCGTCCATGTGACCGGCTTTGACGGCGGCGACCGCACCGACATCGACTTGCCCAAAACGCAGCAGGATCTCCTCGATGCTGTCGCGGCGACCGGGAAGCCCGTTGTCGTTGTCCTGATGAGCGGCAGCGCCATCGCCATGAACTGGTCGAAGCAACATGCCGCTGCGCTTCTCGAAGCCTGGTATCCGGGCGAGGCTGGCGGCGAAGCCATCGCCAATATTCTGACGGGGAAGATCAATCCCTCCGGGCGCCTGCCGGTCACCTTCTATGCCTCGGACTCGCAGCTCCCGCCCTTCACCGACTACAGGATGAAGGACCGCACCTACCGCTACTTCAGCGGCCAGCCGCTCTATAACTTCGGATACGGTCTGAGTTATTCGACTTATAGCTTCTCCGACCTCAAACTATCGTCCGGCTCGCTCAATGCCGGCGATCCCCTCACCGCCGCGGTGAAAGTCACCAATAGCGGCAGTCGTGCCGGCGATGCAGTCGCCGAGCTGTACCTCGTTCCGCCCTCGGGCAACGGCTATCCGTTCCGCAGCCTCGAAGGCTTCGAGCGCGTACACCTGGCGCCGCATACCAGCGCCGTCGTCCACTTCCGTCTTGAACCGCGCGAGCTCAGCGAAGTCGACAGCGCCGGACACCGCGCCGTGCGCGCAGGTGATTATCAAGTCTATGTGGGAGGATCCTCACCCGAAACCGCAGCAGCCGCAGGCGGAGCTTCGGCGAAGCTCACCATCACCGGGTCGAAGGATTTGCCTGAATAGGAAATCCGCCAACCCTGCGTCTCTGTCCACGATCGTCTCTCCATCATCTGGGGCGCGCGATCTACGGGGCATCTACGATCCGCAAACGAACGCCGGGGCAGCGCATCAGGCGGGCTGCAGCGAGGACGCAATACCTTTCTGCCATTCCTCGATCATGCGTTTGCCGGTGTCCCGAAATTCCGGATGCCGCTTGCCGTAGGCACGGAGATCGGCCGAGGTGGACGTGATCCCATCCGCTACATGTTCGAGGATTGCGCGCACCCGGGCGGGAGTGGCTCCCAAACGGGTTTCGCCCAGACGCTGCAGCTCCTTTGTGGTCGGCCACCGGGTGGTTCCGTTGAGGGTCAGCGCCATGCTGTCGCTGGCGAGATAAACCGATGTCGTCACGACGTCGTAGACCGGTGCGAGGCGGGCCTCACCCTGCACGTCGTCGTAGACGATGCCGAAGTTCTTCAGGTGGGCATCACCGTTGCGCAACGCGCAGTTGAGAACGATGAGCGTGAACAGGCGCTCCAGACCCTCGCCGATCTGCGACGAGTTCGCGAACTGCGTGAAGCGCTTCAGGATGGAAGTCTCATAGCTGCCGCGGTACTTCTCCTCGGTGCGGCGGGCATTGAGCACGCAGAAATCCTCGAATCCGCGGTACGTGCCATCCGGGCGTAGATCGAAGCGGTCGATGACGAGGGCCGAACCGTCTTCGGCGAGACGATACTGTGGGACGTCGAGGCCGCACCGCTCCGCAGCGTTGAGACAGAAGTATTCGTTGGCTGCGAGTTGTGGGTATTCATTCTGGTCCCAGAACTTCACGATGTGGGTTGCGCCGCGATAGCTCTCGGAGAGGCGATGCTTCGAGTGGCCGAGCGTGAACGAGGCGGCCTCGTCGCGCACCAATACTTTCGGCTGCACACCACTGATGCCGGAGAAGGTTGCGAACTTCTCGAGTAAGTAGCGGTAGAGATCGCCGCCGCGGCTTTTCTCGAGGATTTCGTCGATGGATTGAAACGGCACCTCCTCGGCCAGCTGCTGCTTCTCGCCGGAGAATCGAATGCGGCCGACCTGGGAGCGGCCGACGACCTCCAGGAGATCGAAATCGTCGAAGGTTCCGGTAGCCTTGGCGAAAGCCAGACGCAGCCGCTCCCGGAGAACACCTTCGGGCAGGTTCATGTCGAAGATGGGGGGAAGCCCGTAGGAGAGATCCCAGGAGGAGAGGCGCACGGGCATGGTCACCGACACCGCGCGAGCGGGGGGCGCTCCGGGTTGGTAGAGGAAGGTGCTGCCGCGAGGGCCCAGGCGGTCGAGCAGTCCGGCTTCAGCGGCGTCGGTCCAGACCTTGATCATCCTGTTCCTCTTCGTGCTCTTCCGCCATCAGGTCGTCGAGCGTCGGCCGGCGCGCGGTGAACTCACGCAGGCTCAGCTCCAGCCCGAGGGCGGCGAGAATGTTGCTGATTTTGGAGTAGCCCAACTCACCGAGGCGGCCGTTTTCCAGTGCGTCGATGGTAGAGCGGCTGACCTTCGCCTGTTCTGCAAGCGCGGTCTGGCTCAAACCGAGGGTTTTGCGTCGGATGGCAATCTCCCTGGCGAGAGTGGCGAGGGCCAGCATGTGCTTAGCATACAAGGCATGTTGTCGGTAAATCAACATAATGCCGCGTATAGTAGGCGAAGTCGCCCAAAGGCAGTCTGGTGAACGGCTACTGAGGAGTGCGGGTGAGGGGACGATAGTCGCCGGCCCATCCGGGTTTGGCGCCATTCGCCGAAGAGATGATGCGGCCGCTGCTCTCGTCGATCCATTTGGATGAATCGGTGTTGCTGAGCATGTAGCTGTTGCCGGTGGAGGGATCACGATAGGTGCTATAGCCGGAGACGAGCTCGTCCATCGATTCCCAGTTCTCGTCGACGGAGTTGAGCTTCTGCATGAAGCCCTGTTCCTGGCGGAAGTAATCCTGGATGCGGCGGTTGATGGCCTCGGCAGCCTGCTGACTGAGGTTGTTCTGCATCTGGATCCACTGGTCGTTGTAGTGGATTGTGTCGAGGACGTGGGTTTCGATGGCCTCTGCTTTGTCGGCCTGGCCGGCTGGGGCGATGAAGGAATAGAGGAGAATGGCGCCCCATCCGACGTTGTTGTTGTCCCTGCGGGTCACGGCAAAGACGCGGGACTCCATCGGGTGGCCGTTGTGGGTGCAGGTGAAGCGAGCCTCGCCGCCATCCTCATGGGAGGGAATGACGGTGGGAACGAGGGCCGCGCCTTTGCGGGCGAGGTCGGGGCGTTCCTGCGCAGAGGCGAAATGCAGCGAGGGGCAAAGCCCTCCGAGTGCGGACTGGCCGTAGTAGCGGGCGAACTCCGGCCCGGACATGGAGTGGAGCACCATGGTGAGGCCGCCGAGGCCGGCGTCGTAGAGATGGCCCTCCGGAAAGCCGATCGTATTGCGCATGGGACTGGGCGGCACGAAAGAAGGCAAAGTGGGCTCGCCGAGGAGAAGGTAAGTCATCTTGTCGGGCGAGAGGGAGCGCACGTAGGGGTTGATCTGCAGGGCGGCGCGCCGGGCGAGTCCGGCTTCCGAGCGCCAGCCGGCGGGAACCTGCACGGTGAAGGCGTGCTCCAGCGGATCGGCGATGGTGGTGTAGCTGGTGACCACGAGCGGGCCTGGGGGTGGTCCGGGAGGCGCCAGGGTTCTGTTGGAAGTAGAAGCGGCCATATGCGTTGGCGCTGGTGGGGGAGCCGGGCCAGAAGCCGCGCCGTCGCCGCCTGCGAGAACTGCGGAGAGCGTCAGTCGCCGGACGGTCGCGCCTTCCGGGCGGAAGATGGTGAGGCGAACCGTGTGTCCAGGAGCCATCCCGAGGATCATCCGGCTCATGGTGGTGGAGCGGTCGATGGGAGAGCCGTTGACGGCGGTGACAACGTCACCGATATGCAGGCCGGCACGATCGGCCGGACTGCCGGGCTGAACAGCGCTGACTCGAGCGCCGCCCCCTGGGCCATCGATCAGGGCGACGCCGAGGTGGCCCGGGGTTTGCGCCGACGCGGCATGGATGAAGAGGAGAAGAGTGAGAAGCGCAGAGAAGCCCGCTGGGCAGAGATGGCGCACGATGATCCGTCCCTCTGAGGTGGATGACGGCGGGGGACCGTGTCCGCCATCGTACGACGGTTCAGGCGAGGGACGTCAAGAACAAATCGGCTTCATCAGATCCGCATGGGCATGATGATGTAGCGGTACTTGTATTCCTCGGAGCCGTCTTCGGGGCGGATCTGGCCGGCGGACTGGGCGTCTTTGAACTCGAGGCGGACTTCGCCTTCGTTGCCGATCGCTTTGAGGAACTCGATGAGATAAGACGAATTGAAACCGACGACGATGGGATCGAAGCTGTAGGGGGTCTCGATGCTGTCCTCGGATTCGCCGGCTTCGGTCGAGGAGGAGGAGACTTTCATCTCATTCTGCTCGAGGCGCATTTTGATGGCGCCGGAGCGCTCGTCGGCGAACTGTGCGACGCGCTGGATGGAAGCGGCGAGATCCTGGCTGCGCACGATGACGAACTTGTTGTTGTCGCGGGGCATGACGGCTTCGTAGTTGGGGAACTGGCCGGTGAGCTTACGGCTGGTAAGAACGCGATGGCCGACGCGGAAAAACAGCGTGGAGTCATCGTCGGCAAACTCGATGAATTCCGCTTCGGTACTGGAGAGCAGCGATTGCAGCTCTTGCAGCGCCTTGCGGGGGACGAGCGTTTTCTTTTCGGTGTTGATACCGGGGAAGCTTTCGGCGGATTTTTCGATGTGCGCGAGGCGATGGCCATCGGTGGCGACCATGGCGATGGATTCGGCCTTGAAGATCAGCAGGGCGCCATTCAGCGTATAGCGGGATTCCTCATTCGAGATGGCGAAGATGGTGCGTGCGATGAGGGTGCGCAGAGAAGCGACGGGGATTTTGATTGCGGCGCCGCTGGGGAACTCCGGAACCTGGGGGAAGTTGGCGCGCGCCATGCCGACCATGCGGGTGTTGGAGCGGCCTGCGCGAATCTGGACCCAGTGATTTTCCAGCAGCTTGATCGACATGTCGCCGTCGCCAAGGAGGCGGATGTAGTCGTAGAGCTTGCGGGCGGGTATGGTGCAGGAGCCAGGCTTCTTCACCTTTGCCGCGCAACTGGTGCGGATGCTTTGGTCCAGGTCCGTGGCGGTGATCACGATGCGGTCACCGTCGGCCTCGAGCAGGAAGTTGGAGAGGATGGGGATCGTGGTTTTGCGCTCGACGACGCTTTGCGTGGCGGTGAGCTCACGCAGAAGATCCTGGCGGCTGACGGTGATCTCCATAGTCGCTCCCTGAACCGCTTTTTCCTCTTCGACAGCCGGCATGTTGGCTTCCCCCGAATCGATTGGACTCACTGTACACCAGGCTGGGCGGCGGACCGCAAGCGTACAGGATCGAAGAATCCATTCTAGAGGCCTCTGGCCGAAATGCGCTCTCTGGAAAACGAGGAGTTTTTGTGGGTCGCTTGCAGGCGGGTGCTTTTCGGCGACGGCTGCTGTTTACGTTTTTAGATTTCTATTCTTCTGCAGTAGTAGTAGTCGTTCGCGCTGGAAAAGTGGAAAGGAGCAGAGAAACCCATGGGGGAGCGGCTGGGGCGAGGGTGCGAGTTTTAGAAAACGTGGGTGTGGGAAAGAGAACAACGTGGAAACCAGGGGGTGGGGAGGGGTTTGAGCCCTGGGATCTCCACGAGTTCAACAGGCTGGTGGGAAAGGTGGTGTGGAAAGACAAGGGTGTGAGTGGAAAGGCGGGTTTGGTGCAGGCAGGATGCGGCGTCGTGAGGGACCCGCGATGCACAATTCAGGTCAGGAACGTGAATCTTCAGGGGAAGGGGAGGGGGAGGGCCGGGGGGAGGAAAACAGGTGCAAATCCCGAGCGCGGAGGGTTAATCCGCGCTGGCTGTCTGGTTGTGGCTGATGTTGATGCCGCCGTTGATGGTCTGGATATGGACGGTGGATCCGCCGCTGCCGAGGTCAGTGTTGAGGCGATTTTTGATGGTTCCCTGCACCGTCACCGGGAAGTCGATGCTGATACCGCCATTGACAGTGGCTGTCTCCAGATGGGCGTTGTAGTGTTCCGGAACGCGGAGGTCGATGCCGCCGTTGGTGGTATTTGCATGGAGACCGTTGCCCTGCCAGTGATCGCCATCGAGAGACACATTCAGGCCGCCGTTGACGGTCCGGCCATCGACATCTCCGGAGACGTGGTCCAGGGTGACGCCGCCGTTGGTGGTGTCGAAGCGGAGGTTGCCGTCGACGCGTGTGAGATCGATGCCGCCGTTCATGGTGTGCAGCTCCGCGGCGAGGTGACGAGGCACATGGAGGTGGTAGTCGATGCTGTAACCGGTGCGGCTGAAGAAGTGGGTGTGTGGGCCGTGGTCACGGAGGTCGCCGTTGGCTGTGTCGATGACGACCTGGCGGAGAAGGTCGCTGGCTTCGGACTCGGAAGGCGCCCAAGCCGTCACGCGGGCTTCCAGTGCGACGTCGGAACGATCCTCGCCGACAACATCGATGCCGCCGTTGGTAGTGTCGACGCTCAGGTGGCCGGCGGGCAGGGAGAAACTGGTGCGGCGCATCTGGCAGACGTGGGCCTGGCCCCAGTGGTGGCCGGTATCGGCACAGTCGCCGTTTTGCCAATTGCCGGATTGCGCCTGGGAGGCAGCGCGGACGTAGTGATGGCTGTGC
Source organism: uncultured Acidobacteriaceae bacterium (assembly GCA_963796895.1). GTDB lineage: Bacteria > Acidobacteriota > Terriglobia > Terriglobales > Acidobacteriaceae > Palsa-343. The sequence continues at coordinate 910,061 of CAWCNN010000003.1, read as the reverse complement.
GGCATCGACACGCCCAGAAGCACGATAGCGGTCAGGCCGACGATGAAGAGAGCGAAGCGGCGCATAGCTCGAACCTCACTCGGTGGGTACGGGTTGGGACGCATAGCAGTTCCTTCAAGCAGCGATTTTTAGCGGGAGCCCGACAGAGAAAGAAGAGCACGCGCTATGCCGAAGGCTGCCGGGGCGAGGGGGCCGCGGAATCATTGAGTTAACGGGGCGGTAGAGAGGGACGGTTGTCCGGAAGACAGAAAGCCTGTTCGGGAATGGACACCGATGGCGGGATTTTCCTGAACAGCCGCTGCAAGGATCCGGCGGACGCGAGCGCTTTCACCAGCTATTGCCTCTTGTATGGGAAACAGCTCTGCTGAGATCGACATCTGGAGGCGAAACAGACAATCCACGAAACCAGAAAGGCGGTATGCCGACCATTACTTTTGTACTGACTCCGCCTGGACTGACGCCGCTCGCCACGGTCCTGGATCGCCGGTATTGGAAGGGGTCCGCGGCTGGGCGGGATATGAAACTGGCGCGGCGGCAACCGGTCTGCGAACCGGTCAGCCGCCCCTCCAGCAACTCTATGCCAGTCTGCTGCCGGAGCGCTATGGTTCGGGTTGCGGCTCGGTGTTGGAGGCTACCTCAGCACCCTGGAAGACAAGGCTGTAATGGTCGAACTGAATCTCGCGCAGAACGCTGACGCCATCCACCACTTTCGTAGTCAGGGAAACATAGGGGTGGTCGCCCTTCACCAGACTGGCGGGCACGGTGACGGTGTTCTTTTTCTCGTTCTGGGCGAGCGTGACCTGGACGGTATCGCCGGTTTCCTCCCAGCTGACCGTGCACTCACCCGGCATGAAGTTCGCAGTGCCCACCGTGATGGGACCGGCGAACTGGATATGGTGGCGTTTTGTTTTTCCGCTGGCGAAAACCGGAACGGTCAGCAAGGCCAGAAGCGCAGCCGCATAAAAGAAGGCTTTCATAAACTCTCTCCTCACACTGATTTGGTCGAATTCCTCCGATTCGGTTGCAAGGGTTCGCCACAGTGAGAGAAGGCACATGTGCTACCAAAGTGAAGCTGCTGATAAAGGGGCATTTAAGAAGGGGACCACGCAGAGGGTTTGACCGAATGTCCAAAAATTTGTCCAGGAATTTGGCGCTTTGAGGAGGGAAGGGGCCGCTCCGCTTACCGTTTCCGTTCCCAGAATTCTTCGTGACGATCGTCGCGAAAACGGATGCCGGTGACGCGTCCCTCGGCATCTCGCTCGAAAGAAAGGCGCCTTGCGCCGCCGGACGGATAGAAAAAGGTGGTTGCGTTCTCAGGCAGAAGCTCCGTGACCTCGCCGATGTGGTTCCGGGAGAACAAACGGTCCCCCTGACGGAAGACGGTGGCCACGATTTCGTTTTGATCTTCGTATTCGCCGGCGTAAGCGTTGTAGATGTTCGGCTCGATTTTGGCCGGCACCGGATGCACGGGAACGCGGATCTGCTCGGCGAGGGGAGAGAGCTTGGGAACGGCACTCAGGTGCTGGGCCAGCAGCCATCGCGGCAGGTCGGGTTGGCTATAGGCATGGTCCCACACATTGTGTTTGACGCCCGCGTACTCCCAGAAACGGACGTCGCCTCCGGCCGCCTTCATCGCCTGGAACATGAGCAGGGACTGGCGCGGACTCACGATGGGGTCGTCGGCGCCGTGAAAGATCCAGGTGGGCGTGCGGCCGATGGCGCGCGCGTATTCGGCGGGAAGCGCATTGACTTCGCGCCAGCGATCCGGTTGATACGACCAGAAGACCCCGCCGCAGACGGGCACGATGGCCGCGAAGCGATGAGGGTACGCCTTCGCGATCTCCCACGTGCCGTAGCCGCCGAGCGAGAGGCCGGTGAGGTAAACGCGATCGCGATCACCGCGAAACTCCTTCATCTCGGCGTCGAGCGCGGCGATGGCCAGCGCCATCATGTCCGGATCGGTCCAGTGATGGTGGCTGAAGGGTACCTGGGGCATGACGACGACGAAGGGCCAGCGGTCGGGATGGAGGCGGATGGCCTGAGGCAGCCCGATCTGCGACTCGTCCATGCCTTCGGATCCACGTTCACCGGAGCCGTGCAGAAAGAGGATCACGGGCCAGAGTTGTTGCCGGTTCCAGCTTTCAGGGATGTAGACGACGTAGCGGTGCAGGTTGCCGTTGACCGAAACGGTGCGGTTCAGGAAACCGGTGTCCTGGCGGTGCATCGCTGCCTGTGCAGGCAGGGAACCGAGAGGGAACAACGAAAGAGCCAGGACAAGTCGTCGGAGCATTGCGGATGAGACAAGGGTATAGGGCCTGGGGTGTGGCGAAAAGTTTGTAATGCGTGGAGGCCGGGCGGCTGCAGGGAGGACGATGTCCGGGAATGGACGGCCCTGCTGGATTTCGGACAAGCGCGGCGGGGCGAAGAGGTGGGGATACGGGAGCAAACGCAGTGTTTCCTGCGCGATTGACTCTCTGGCAGGATGGAGGCGCGGGTGCTGCGATGGTCTCGGAGTTTCCTGCCAAAAATCGAGGAGGAGCCTATGTCGGACTTCCTGGGTGATTTGCGGATTGCGGCGCGGCGGCTGCGACATGCGCCGGGATTCGTGCTGGTAGCGGTTCTGTCGCTGACGATGGCGATCACGGCGAACCTCGTCGTCTTCGGCGTTCTGAATGCAGCGGTGCTGCGGCCGCTCAATGTGGCGGGTGCCGATCGGCTGTGGACGATTGAGCACAAAGAGCACGGCTACATCAGCCACTCCTACCCGGACTTCGAGGACCTGCGCGCGGAGAACTCAACCTTCAGCGATATGGCGGCGTTTCGCATCAGCGAAGCCGCAGTGAGCAGCGGCGGCGGGCCGACGAAGAAGAGCTGGATGTATGAAGTTTCGGGAAGCTACTTCGACATGCTGGGCGTGCAGCCGGAGGCGGGCCGGCTTTTCCATGCCAGCGATGAGCATGGGCCGAACTCCGCGCCTTACATCGTGCTGAGCGATGCGTTCTGGCGGGCGCGGTTTGCGGCGGACCCGAGGATTATCGGGACGACCATCGATCTGAACAAGCACCCATTTACCGTGATCGGGGTGGCGGCGCCGGAGTTTCACGGAACGGAGCTGTTCCTGTGGCCGGACTTCTGGGTGCCGATGGTGAACGAGGAGCAGATCGAGGGCTACAGCTATCTGAACAAGCGCTACAACCATGGATTGTTTCGTGGTGGGCGAACTGAAGCCGGGCGTCACGATGCAGCAGGCGTCGAACGATCTGGCAACCGTGGCTGCGCGGATGGAGAAACAGAATCCGGTCGATGACGATCATGTCGGCTTTCGGTTGGTGAAGGCGGGGCTGTTTGGCGACCAGATCGGCGATGCGGCACGGAGCTTTTTGGCCGGGCTTCTGCTGCTGGCTCTGCTGGTGCTGGCGGCGGCCTGCGTGAATCTGGCGAGCATCTTCGCTGCGCGGGCGGCGGATCGGGGGCGCGAGCTGGCGATTCGAGTCGCCATTGGATCGAGCCGCTGGAGGGTGCTGCGCCAGGTGCTGGCCGAAGCCGCACTGCTGGCGGCGGCTGGGGGAGCCGTGGGGGCGGTCGTGTCGGTGGCGCTCATGAAGGTGCTGAGCGAGTGGCGTCCCGTACCCGCGTTGCCGATTCATGTGACGATCCTGGCCGATGCGCGCGTTTACGGCATCGCCGTACTGTTGGCCGTGGCGAGTTGCATGCTGCCGGCCCTGCTGACGGCGCGGCAGATATGGCAGATCGATGCGATGCAGGTGATGAAGGGAACTGCGCAGACGGTGATTCGCCGGATGACGGTGCGCGATCTGCTGCTTGGATTGCAGGTGGCGTTGTGCGCGCTGCTGGTGACGTGCGCTCTGGTTGGCCTGCGCGGAATGAATCGCCAATTGCACGCACCGATCGGCTTCGAGCCTGACGGAGTTGTGCTGGCGCAGACCGAGATGAAGATGGCGGGCTACTCCGATGCGTCGGCATTTCCGTGCAACAGCGCATGATCGAGGAAGCGGCGCAGATTCCCGGCGTGACTGCGGTGGGCACCATCGACGAGCCGCCGCTCAACGCGGGCGGCAGCAGCACGCCGGTGTATCGGGAGGGCACTGAGGATTTTCGAGGTTCGAACAGCGCACTGACGGCGAAGTTCTACACCATCTCGCCAGGCTATCTTCGGGCGGCGGGCACGCGCCTGGTAGCGGGACGCGATTTCACCTGGCACGACGACAGGAACGCCCGCTGCGTGGCGCTGGTGAACGAGGACTTTCGCGCGCACGCTCTTTGGCAGTGCGCAGGCGGCGATTGGCCGGCGATTTGCGGAACCTGGAGACCGCACGCGCGACACTCTACGAGGTGGTCGGAGTCGTCGAAGACGGCAAATACGACTCGCTCACCGAAGCGCAGCAGGCGGCGATGTTCTGGCCGCTGGCGCAGAACAACGAGAACGACATGACGCTGGTGGTGCGCTCGAATCGCCCGCCGGCGGAGATTGCCGCTGCGCTCGACGACGATGATGGCGAAGATCGACCCGAGCCTGCCGGTGACGATCGAGAGCTGGCCGGAGACCATGGCACTGGTGCTGTTGCCGGCGCGCGTCGCGACGGTCGCCCTGGGCCTGCTGGGACTGCTGGCGGGCATTCTGGCGGCGACGGGCATTTTTGGCATGGCGAGCAATGCGGTGGCGCGCCGTCTGCGCGAGATGGGGATTCGTGTGGCGCTCGGTGCGCAGCGCATCCAGGTGCTGCGCGCAGCGCTGGGTCGAACCATGCTGCTGCTGGGAATTGGATCGGTCGTGGGGCTGGCGCTGGGCGCGCTGGGCAGCCGAGTGCTCGCGAGCATCGTGTATGAAGCGACAGTCTACGATCCGCTCGTTGTGTTGGGAGCCGTGGGCGCGATGGTGCTGATCGGTGCTGATGGCCGCGGCGGTCCCAGCACAGCGGGCGGTGAGCGTGGAGCCGGCGGCGCTGCTGCGAGAGGAGTAGGCGCGAACTACCGGAAAGGATTTTTCACTGTCATTGAACCGAAGCTTTGGCCGTGCTGCAGATCCTCGCTGTAGAGGATCGAGCAGCCGGCCTCGGTGGCCGCTGCAACGATCAGCGCATCGTACCAGGACAGCCGGTAGCGGTTCTGGATCTGCAGCGCGCGGGAAAACAAAGGTAGAGACGAGTGCACGACAGAGAGAGGCTGAAACACGGCCACCAGATATCGCTCGATCTCTGAATTTGGCAGAGGCTTCGGAAAATGGCGCAGCACCACATTCACAAATTCCTGCACGACCTGATAGCTCGTAACGCCATCGAAGCTGCCTGCCGCGTCAGCGATCAGCTTCTGTGCACGTCGCGCTTTCCTCATGTCCGCATCATCGGCGGCGTAAACGAAGATGTTGGTATCGAGGAAGGCTCTATCGGCGCTCATTCATCTCGTCTCGCGTAAAGTGGCGCCCTCCCGAATTGCCGTAATGGGCGCTGCGGAAAAACTCCTCGATTTCCCGCCGGCGCGCCTTTCTTCCGGAGTACTGCGCGAGCCACTCGCGAAAAGCCGCGTTGAGTGTCGTACGGCGAGAACGGGCCACGGCCCGGGCGCCTTCAATCAGATCCTCATCCGCGCTGAATGTGATGTTTTTCATGCGAAACCAGTGTACACGGGACTCGTGTGAACCGGTGGCCGGCGATGAACTCGCGGCGGTCCGCGGATTTGTTGTGAAGCCCTACAATGGCGGCGGAGGATTTTCCTGATGAAGCTGACCCGCCGCGATTTTTCACGCCTTTCCGCGATGACCGCCGTTGCCGGCGCACTGCCAAAGCTGCACGCCCAGGCCGGCAGCGACACTTCGGGACGAAAATTCCGCTGGGGCATTGTCGGGCTGGGGCGCATTTCGATGGGGCATTTCATGCCGGCGGTCGAGCTGTCGAAGACGGGGAAGATCACCGCGCTGGTGAGCGGGCATCGCGAGAAGGCGGAGAAGCAGGCAGCGCAGTACAACGTGCCGTCGCCGTCGATCTACGACTACGAGAACTATGACGAGATCGCGCAGAACAAAGAGATCGACGCGGTGTACATCGCGCTGCCGAACTCGATGCATGCCGAGTACACGATCCGTGCGGCGAAGGCCGGCAAGCACGTGCTGTGCGAGAAACCGATGGCGACCAGCGTGGCCGATTGCAAGGCGATGATCGAAGCGTGCAAGAAGCACAACGTGAAGCTGATGATTGCGTACCGTTGCCAGTACAACCCGCTGCACCTGAAGGCGATCGATCTGATCCGCTCGGGGCAGATCGGGCAGGTGCAGGCGATCGAAAGCGCGTTCGGGTTTCCGGAACAGTTCGGCGAATGGCGGCTGAACAAGAAGATGGCCGGCGGCGGCCCGCTGATGGATGTGGGCATCTACTCGCTGAACGCCTGCCGCTATCTCACCGGCGAGGAGCCGGGGGACATCAAGGCGAACTCGTCGGTGATCGATCACGACGGCCGCTTTAATGAGGTGGAGGAGAACGACGCGTGGACGATGAAGTTTCCCTCGGGCATACTTGCCAGCTGCAACACGACCTACGGCGGCGATACGGGTGGTGGTGGATTCTTCAAGGTGCACGGATCGAAGGGCTGGCTCGCAATGGAGCCGGCGTTCGGCTACGAAGGGATGCGCCTGATGGGGCGGGCGAGCGGCCAGACCATCAATGAGCCGCAGCCTGACAAGGATCCATGGGACTTCGTGCGCCAGGCCGATCACCTGGCCGAATGCGTCTGGCAGAACCGCGAGCCGAAGACTCCGGGCGAGGAAGGGTTGCGGGACACCGAGTACATGTCGCAGATCTACGTGGCGGCGGGGCTGAAGGGTCTGTAGGGACTCTGAATCAACCTTCATAAACTGTCATATAATGAAGGCATGGCAATGTCATCTCTGAATATCTCACTGCCAGAGCAGTTGAAGGACTATGTTGAATCACGCGTGCGGGAAGGCGATTACGGGACACCCAGTGAGTATCTCCGAGAGCTGATCCGGCGGGACAAGGAACTGCGGCGCGGCCGGCTGGAAAGGGAGTTGCTCGAAGCGCTTCACTCCGGGGACATCGAGCTGAAGCCGCAAGAGCTAAAAAAAGCCTCTCTCGTGACGGTACTTCGGAGCAAAACGAAATCCCAAAAGAGCCAAAAGGAATAGCCGATCCGGTAGTCTCACCTGGACAATGTCCAGATCACGCGCTCACCGGCTTCTTATCACGCGTGCGGCGAGCAATGCCATCATCGAGCAAGCCGCCTACTATGCAAGCCGCGAGAGTCAGGCGCTGGCCGACCGGTGGGAGGCTGCTGTGCGCGGAACGCCTGAACGCCTGCCTGCAGAAGCCGCGCTCGGGCCGCGATGTAATTTCAGGCATCCGGAGTTAAATAATCTACGCCGAACACCGGTTCCGGGCTTTCCGCGGCACCCGATTTTTTATCAGGATCTGCCAGGCCAGGCGCTGATCCGCGTTGTGCATGTCGTGCATGGCGCGCGGGACATTGAAGCAGTGCTCTCCGCCCGTGAACCGATGTGAGAAACCTCAGCGCCAAGAGCGTGCCCGTCTGATCGGCCGATACTACCCGTTCAGGGTTTCCTGCAGCTTGTTCAGGGTGCTGTTCAGGTTTTTGTCGTTGCGGCGCTGCTCATCGATCTTGCCGATGGAGTGCATCACGGTGGTGTGATGTTTGCCGCCGAACTGGCGGCCGATCTCCGGCAACGATGCTTCGGTCAGCTGCTTGGCCAGGTACATCGCGATCTGGCGGGGCACCACGACAGCGCGTGAGTTATTGCGCTGCTTGAGTTCAGCGACGCGCATGCCGAACTGCTCGGCAACGGCGCGCTGGATCGACTCGATGGTGATCTTCCGCACCTGGGTATCGATGAATTGCTTCAGGCACTGCTGCGCGGTGGGCAGCGTGATCTCGAGGCCATTCAATCCGCACCATGCGACGAGGCGCACCAGGGCGCCTTCCAGCTCCCGGACATTGGTGCGAACGTTCGACGCGATGAAGAGCGCCACATCCATGGGCAGCGGCTGCGGGAGGTGCTCGCTCTCCGCCTTCTTCTGGAGGATAGCGACCTTGGTTTCCAGATCGGGGGGCTGAATGTCTGCGATCAGGCCCCATTCGAAGCGGCTGCGCAGGCGGTCGTCGACATCGGCCAACTCGCGCGGAGGGCGATCAGAGGCGATCACGATCTGCTTCATGTTCTCGTGCAGTGCGTTGAAGGTGTGGAAGAACTCTTCCTGGGTGCGCTCCTTCTGCGAGAGGAACTGGATGTCGTCGATGAGCAGCAGGTCCACGGTGCGGAAGCGATCGCGGAAGCTGGTCATCTTGTCGAAGCGCACCGAACTGATCATCTCGTTGGTGAACTTCTCCGCGGAGACGTAGGAGATGGAAGCGCCAGGCTGGCGCAGCTTCACTTCGTGCCCGATGGCGTGCATCAGGTGGGTCTTGCCCATGCCGACGCCGCCATAGAGGAAGAGTGGGTTGTAGGCTTTGGCCGGGGATTCTGCGACGGCCATGGCTGCCGCGCGCGCGAACTGGTTGCCCGGTCCGCACACGAATGCGTCGAAGGTATAGCGCTGATTCAGCTGCGCTGCGGTGGACCAGTCGAAGCGCGCCTGCTGCGGTCCTGGGTGCTGCGCGGGACGCGTGGCAGCGCCGTTGGTGTGCAGATTCGGAATCTGTGTGGAAGACGAAGGTGCGAAGCCGCCATCTTCGCGCACGCGCGGAACGGTCGGATCTTCATCGGGAGTGATGAAGGTGACGTCGTCGAACTCGAGATGCAGATTCTCGATGGCTTCCTGAATGAGATCGCCGTAGCGATCGCCCACGTGCCTGAACTCCGGAGTAGGAATGCGCACGAAGAGCATGCGCTCGCGCGTGTAGCTGTAGCGGGTGGGCTTGAGCCAGGTATCGAAGGACTGACGGTTCACCTTCTTTTCGAGCGCGGCGAGGATTTGGATCCAGGGATTGAGAGCGACAGGAGACGTAACGGCAAATGACATGCGCAAATCCTCGCGTAGCAAACACCCGGGAGTGGAAATGACCCTTGCGCCGCAAACCGAAATACGGAAAAACCCAAGGCGATCCCTGGCGTGTGGAAGCAGGGCGAGTTCAGGGGCAAATCCGTACTGGCCGGGAGTGGCTCCGATCTGTCAGGCATCGGAGCGATCGGTCAAAAACTTCTTCCGACAACCGCAGGGCGTCGAAAAAATCTTAAGTGAACGTTGCCGATAGTAGCACAGCGCGGGGCGAAGAGAAGCGACTCGCGGGGAGAAAAATTTCAGGCGCACGAAAGTTGCACAAGCAGTGGTGAAAAAAGTAAGCGGAGCGCGATTTTTGCGGGCGCGGATGCGATGCGATATACTCGAATCTTGCCGCAAAGAGGCGTGTTCTCAGCAGTTGCGCGGCCAATGAGGACCGTTGCGCGTTCGGCGAATCAGCGACGCGACGCGACGCGCGATCCAGCCGAATCCGAAGAAAATCAGGAGTTAGTTTTTCCATGCCGAAGCGCACATTTCAACCCAATCGCCGCAGCCGTTCCAAGACGCACGGGTTCCGCACCCGCATGAAGACGAAGAGCGGCGCCGCGGTCCTTTCGCGGAGGCGCGCCAAAGGCCGCAAGCGCGTTTCAGTCAGTGCAGGCTATCGCGACTAGTTCGTTTCCACGCAACAGGCAGCCGGGTTTCAGCGGCTCCCACCCCAGGATTGCGACAGAATGGAGATATGCCGGAGGCACGATTCGACTGGCGCAGCGCCCGTCTGCGGAAGCACGCTGACTATCAGCGCGTGTACCGCGAAAGCCGCCGGTATACGTCCGCGTCCATGAGCTACTTCTTCCGCGCACGTGCGAGCGAAGATCCGACAGGCGTCGCGCCGCGCGTCGGACTGACGGCCGGCCGCGTTCTGGGAAAGGCCGTGGAACGAAATCGCATTCGCCGGCGTATGCGTGAAGCAGTGCGACTGCACCTGAGTGAATTGCCGCCGCGCGTGGATGTGGTGCTCCACCCGCGCCGCATGGTTCTCGAGATGGAGTTTGACCGTCTGCAGCGCGAAGTCGCTCGCATCTTTGCCAGCGTTGTGGCAGGGACCGAGGCGAAACAATGACGGGGAAGGCGCGCGGGTTCGCGCAGACTGTGCGGACCACGGCCGCGCGCACTCTGCTTGCGGTGTATAAGAGCGCTGTTTCTCCGGTCCTGCATGCGGTGGCGCCGGGTGGGTGCCGGTTCCAGCCTACCTGCTCTGAATATGCGGCGATCGCGATGGCTGAACATGGAGTCGTGCGCGGCGGGCTCATGTCTTTAGGGCGATTGCTGCGGTGTCATCCGCTGCATCGCGGCGGCTTCGATCCTGTGCCGGCGAAGCGAAATGCCTCCCACACCCAGAATTCCGGCAGCGCAATTTCCTGCGTTCCCCAAACAGAGAACAGGTAACGGAAGTCTTGGCAGAGATACAAAATCCCAATCAGCAGGGCGGCGGCAGCAGCGGCGGCGGCGACATGAAGTCGCTATGGGGCTTCATGGTTGTATTTGTGCTGATGGTGGTTGCATTTCAGGTCTTCGCGCCGAAGAAGACGCAGCCGCCGGCTTCGCAGCAAAAAGCTTCTCCCGCACAGACCAGCTCGACATCATCTTCGCCCGCAGCAGCGCAGGATTCCGGCAGGGCGCCGGCCGCGCCCGCAAATGTAACATCCACTGCGACGAATGCTGTCCAGGCGCTCGGCTGAATCCGAAACCGTGGTGGAGAACGAGCTCTACCGCATCACCTTCACGAATCGCGGCGGGGCGGTGAAGTCGTGGTTGCTGAAGAAGTACAAAGACGACACGCCAGAAGAAGCCGCTGGATCTGGTCAACCACGAGGCGGCGGAAAATTTCGGGCTCCCGCTCTCGCTGTTCACTTACGACGCGGGCCTGAAGAGCCGGCTGAATTCGTCGCTGTATGTGCCGTCGGAGACGGGAACGGTCAGCGTTCCCGGCACGGGATCGAAGACGCTCACGTTCGATTATTCGTACGGCGGCCTGATCGTCCACAAGACCTTTCACTTCGATCCAGCTACGTCATTCGCGCCGACGTCTCCGTCACGCAGAATGGCGCGCCGGTCACAGCGCTGCTCATCCTGGCCTTCCGGGCTCGGCGATCAGAGCACGCTGCAGCAACTATGCGGCAGCGACGGTCGACACCTCGCAGAAGCGGCAAGACGGACGAGCTGGCCGCGAAAAAAGTGGTCGGCGGGGACACGCTGCGGGGCTCGTTCGATTATGCCGGGGTGAGCGACCTTTATTTCGCGGCGATCTTCATGCCGACGTCGCCGGCCGACACCGCGTCGTGACCCTGCATGAATCGCTGGGCGTTCCGAAGAATCCGGCACATCCCGGATCCCAATGCAGTGGAGCAGGTGCCGCTGCTGGGGGCAGCGGTGGGCGCCACCGGCGGGGCCATTCAGCACGCGCCTGTTTGTGGGCCGAAGCTCCTCGACCTGCTGGACTCCGTCCACACCACTACCGGCGAAAACCTCGAGCACGTAGTCAGCTTCGGCTGGTGGGGCTGGATCGCCAAGCCGATGCTGCTGGTGCTGCGCTTCTTCGTGAACGCACGGCATCCCCAACTGGGGCTGGGCGATCCTGGTACTGACGCTGATCCTGAACATGGCGATGCTGCCTACACGCGTCATGATGATGAAGTCTTCGCTGAAGATGCAGCGCATCCAGCCGATGATGGACGGGATCAAAGCGAAGTACGCGAAGTACAAAACCACCGACCCGCGCCGCCAGGAAATGAACAAGGAGATGTTCGACCTGCAGCGGAAAGAGGGCGTGAACATGTTCGGCGGGTGCCTGCCGATGCTGCTGCAGTATCCGCTGCTGTTCGGCTTCTACCGCATGCTGGAATACGCGATCGAACTGCGCCAGGCGCATTTCCTGTGGTTGCCGGATTTGTCTGCAGCGGATCCACTTCACATCCTGCCACTCTCGGTGATCGTGTCGATGTTCCTGTCGCAATTCTTCACGCCGTCGCCGGGCATGGACCAGAACCAGCAGCGGATGATGGCCTTCATGATGCCGGCGGTTTTCGGTTTCATGATGTGGAATATTGGCTCGGGCGTGGCGCTTTACTGGGCAGGCAGCAACCTGATGGGCGTGGCGACGCAGATGGTGATGAACCGCACCAGCATGGGCCAGGAGATGCGCGCCATCGCCGCGAAGCGGGCCGCCAAGCGGAGCGCCAAAACCATCAACGCCCGACGCTAAATTGCGTCACTCGTGCGAATTAGTGGTCTGAAGCTTCGTCAACGTGATCTAATAACTCGGGGAACGGTCAACTAATAGTTCAATGCCGATTGACGACTACTCCGCCGCCGCGCAAAAGATTGCAGAATTCCTCAATAGCACTGGTCCATCTGGGCCACCTGCGCCTGAAGTTCCGCATTACCGCGGGACCCGGCGCAGCGGATCCCGCCGGGCTGGAGGCTCGCGAAATTTATGTGGAGTTAGCCGGTCCTGACGCCGGGCTGCTGACGCAGCGCGGCGGCGAACTGCTGCGCGCTCTCGAGCACGTCGCAGCCAAGGTGCTGCGCCTCGAAAACGAAGAGCACGACAAGATTTCGTTCGACGCGGAGAACTTCAAGGCTCTGCGTGCGCGCGAGCTGAAGCTGGCCGCCGAAACGGCAGCGGAGCGAGTTCGGCGCACCGGCCAGCCCTACAGCTTTGCACCGATGAGTTCGCGGGAGCGGCGCATGCTGCACCTGGCGTTTCGCGGGTATACCGATCTCGAGACGGCGTCGTCGGGCGAAGGGATGCGGCGCTATCGTGGTCGCCTATCCGAAGGGCTACGAACGCCGCGATTCGGAGCCGCGAGAGAGCCGCTTTTCCGGACGCCGCCGGTAAACGGGCGCGCAACCCGCCGCGCGGCGAGGGAGTTGCCAACCGTGCAGCCTCATCCACAGACCAAGAACGGGAAGTCGATCGCGCAGGAGACGATTGTTGCCATCTCCACGCCGCCGGGCCGCGGCGGCATCGGCATCGTGCGCCTGTCCGGTCCGCATGCTGTGCAGATCGCGCAGGATCTGGTCCGAATCAGCGCTGCATTGGAGCACGCGCGGGCTCGGCTCGACCGACGTGATCGATCCGGAACAACAACCAGAAAAATTGATGAGGCCATTGTTACTTATTTCGCGCGACCGAATTCCTACACCGGAGAGGATCTGGTCGAGATTGCCGCGCACGGCTCACCGGTGGTTCTGGAGATGCTGGTTCGCATGGCGCTGCGAGCGGGCGCGCGGCTGGCGCGCCCGGGCGAGTTCACCGAGCGCGCCTTCCTCGCCGGACGCCTCGATCTGACGCAAGCCGAGGCGGTCCGCGATCTGATCGAGGCGCAGACGCTCTATCAGGCGCGCGTCGCGGCGGAGCAGATGGGCGGCGCGCTCTCGCGGCGTATTCAGCCCGCGAAACAGAATCTGGTGGAGCTGATCGCATTGCTCGAAGCGGGAATCGATTTTGCCGAAGATGACGTCGAGATCACGCCGGACGCGGAGATTGTCACACGCATCGATACAATTTCGCGCCGGAGCTGCAGGCGCTCGCGCGATCCTTTGAGCACGGCCGCATGGTGCACAGCGGGCTGCGGCTGGCGATTGTCGGACGGCCCAACGTGGGCAAATCGTCGCTGTTCAACCGGCTGCTGGAGCGCGAACGCGCCATCGTCACCGCGCAGCCTGGGACCACGCGCGATCTGGTGAGCGATCGCCTCTCCCTGGGTGGAATTCCTGTGGAACTGGTGGATACCGCCGGTCTGCGGGAAGCGAAGAACGAAGCCGAGGCGATCGGGATTCGCAAATCGCGCGAGATGCTGGCCGATGCCGATCTGGTGATGGTGGTGCTGGACGCCTCCGTCCCGTTGCGCGAGGACGAGCGAGAACTGATTGCTTCTCTCGAGGGCCGGCGCGCATTGGTCGTCCGCAACAAAGCCGATCTGAAGGATGGGGCCGAGGTCGCGTCTGAGCTGCCGCTTCCGATCGGTTACGACTTCTGCCCTTACCGGCGATGGCGTTCCCCTGTTGCGCGAGGCGCTCGCGGAATCCGTCCGCAATCCGGCGGGAGAGGGCGAATCGGGCTTCCTCACCAGCCTGCGGCACTTCGAGGCTGTCCGTGGAGCCCTGGCGCTCTCTGAACGCCGCGCGTGATGCGGTCGGGCAGAAGATCCCTCACGAGATGTTCCTTCTGGATCTGTATGCAGCGCTGCGTCATCTGGACAGTCTTACCGGCGAAACCACGGCAGACGATATCCTGAACCAGATCTTCTCGACCTTCTGCATCGGAAAGTAGCGACAGCAACGATGAAACAAGCCCTCAGTGGACGAACTCTTATGGCGGCTGCGGTGGCGATGCTCTGCGCCGCGGCGTGGTCGCACACTCTGGTTGCTCAAAATCCGGCATCGGCGACCGAAAAACAGAAGGTCATCGTCGATACCGACATTGGCGACGACATCGACGACGCGTTCGCGCTGGCGCTTGCCGTGTCGAGCCCGAAACTGGATGTGATCGGGGTGACGACTGCGTGGGGCGATACGGATCTCCGAGCGCGTCTGACGGAGCGTCTCCTCAAGGTGAGCGGACATGGCGACATCCCGGTGGCGGCCGGGCCGAAGACGCACGCTTCGTCGATCTTCACCCAGGCGCGCTGGGCGGAGGTCGAGCCGGAACCGGCAAAGGGCTGGCGCGATGCGACGGACTTTACTCTCGACGCGATTCGCCGGAATCCCGGCCAGATCACGCTGATTGCGATTGCGCCGTTCAGCAACGTGGGCGCGCTGATTGACCGCGATCCGGCAACCTTTCGCAAGCTGAAGCGCGTGGTGCTGATGGGAGGGTCGATCCATCGCCGCTACGGCGACCTGGGGTATTTTCCCGATCGCGGGCCGGAGCCCGAATACAACATCGTGATGGATGTCGCCTCGTCGAAGAAGCTGTTCACGTCGGGCGTGCCAATCGAGATGATGCCCCTGGACTCGACGCAGCTGAAATTCGATGAAGTCATGCGCGACACAGTATTCAGCCGTGCGACGCCGACGACCGACGCGCTGCTGTCCCTCTATGAAGAGTGGCGCGCATCGACGGGCAGCCCAACGCCGACGTTGTTCGATGCGATGGCGGTGGCTGCTGCGATCGATCCCGCGTTGTGCCCGACGACGCCGATGCATATTGAGATTGACGACAAGGGATTCACGCGGCCGGTGGCGGGCGCACCGAACGCCAATGTTTGTCTGAATTCCGACTCTGACAGGTTCTTCCATTTCTATATCCCGGCGATCCTGAACCAACCAGAGCACGAACAGATTCCATAAGAGCCGGAAGCCGCAGGTTCCGTGAAGCGGGAAGGCGGGTGCCGGGGTATGCCACCATGGTCCCAGAGACGCGGCACAGGGTCCGCAAGGCGCGCATGACAGAAGAAAGAACACGAGACCGATTCGACCTCAGCGGCCGGGTGGCGATGGTCGTCGGAGGATCGTCGGGGATCGGTCGGGCCATCGCCCTGGGCCTGGCCGACGCAGGTGCGGATGTGGTCGCCAGTTCGCGTCGCAGCCGCGAGGTTGCCGACGTCGCAAAGGAGATTCGCGCCAAAGGACGGCGCACGCTCGCCATCACGTCGGATGTGCTGGAGCGCGCTACCCTCGAGAATCTGCACGCGGAGACGGTCGCCGCGTTCGGCAGGGTGGATATCCTGGTGAACGCGGCGGGAACGACGAAGCGTATGCCGACGCTTGAGATGCCGGAGAAGGACTGGCGCACGATCCTGCGCACGAACCTGACCGGAATGTTCCACTCCTGCCAGATTGTGGCGCCGGGCATGGTGCAGCAGGGATGGGGGCGCATCATCAACGTCGCGTCGCTGGCCACCTTCGTCGCATTCTTTGAGGTTGCCGCGTATGGGGTGAGTAAGGCGGGGGTGGGCGCGCTGACCAAGTCGCTGGCCATCGAGCTGGCGCGTCACGGCGTCTGCGTCAATGCTCATCGCGCCAGGGTTTTTCCCGACCGAGCTGAACGAGATGCTGCTGGAGAACACGCCGCGCGGGCGCGAGGTGCTGCTGCGCACCCCGATGGGCCGCTATGGACGACTCGAAGAACTGGTGGGCGACTGCCGTATTTCTTGCCTCGGAGAGCGCATCCTTTATCACCGGGCAGATCCTGGCAGTGGACGGCGGCTTTCTGGCCAGCGGTGTCAATCAGTAGGTTCCACTGCTGGGCGCCTACCTGAATCGCCTCTCAGGCCAACGCCGGGTAGCCGCAGTGTACAGTTGTAAGTTGCCGTCAAAAGACAGTTCGGGGTTCGAACTATATCGTGCGCTGGCATCCGCCATATCGACCTCACTGATGTTCAGCTCGCCTCGAGCGAAACGGCTCGGCGAATCAATCGCGACATTGTGCTGGAGCTGATTCGCACCAGCCAGCCCATCTCGCGCGCCGATCTGGCGCGGCGCTCGGGTTTGCAGCGCAGCACCGTCTCACAGATCGTGGAGCAACTGATCCGCGAGAAGTGGGTTCGTGAGGGCTCGATCGCGACAGCGCCTCGCGGGCGCCGGCCGACCATGATCGGGCTCAACGAGGATGTGGTGGCCGTTGCCATCGATGTTCATCCCCGGCAGGCAATTGTCGCTGTCGTCGATCTGAATGGCCGCCTCCTCTCGCGATCCCTGGTGCCGCTCAGTTCGGACCCTGAGGCGTCGACCCGCCTCCTGATCGACTGCATGCAGCGCATGGTACGGGCGGTACCGAAGAAGTCCATCGAGGGGATCGGGGTTAGTTTGCCCGGACGCGTCGATCCGGCAACGCAGAAGATGATGTTTGCCCCTAATCTCCACTGGCCCGACTTCGATCTGAAAAAAGTGATCGAAGCGAAGATGAACCTTCCGGTGAAAATGGAGAACGCGGCAACGGCGGGCCTGCTGGCAGAATTGACGTTTGCGCGCATGGATGGCACGCGCGATGCGGTTCTGGTCACGATCTCAGAAGGTGTCGGAACCGGCGTCTTTTCGAATGGCCGGCTGATTTCCGGCAATCACGGCCTGGCGGGCGAGTTCGGGCACATTCAGGTGGATCCCAACGGTCCTCGCTGCGCCTGCGGGCAGAATGGCTGCTGGGAAACCTTCTCCTCCTGCAACGCCGCGCTGCGGTTTTATCGTGAACTGCAGCCGAAGGCGAAGGCGATCACGTTCCCGGAGTTGCTCAACCTGGCCGAAGAAGGGAACCCGCCGGCGATTGAAGCGCTCGCGAAGCAGGCGACGTGGATCGGTCGCGGACTGCGGATGATCATCGCCGCGCTGTCGCCCAGTACGATTCTGATCACCGGCGAAATCTCTCCCGCGTGGCATCGCTTCGGCCCAATCATCGAGAAAGAGGCGGCGGCGCTCACTTTGGCCGGGGAACCGCCGGTGATCCGGCCGGGCCATGAAGGCGAAGTGGCCCGTCTCCGCGGCGCGGCCGCCCTGGTCTTTCAGAGGCGAACGCCACAGGAGTCCGTCGGCCGCGGCGAGGGGTACTAGCTGAACAACTGGTGCATGAACTGCCAGAGCCGCGATTCGGGTGCATTGCGCAACTTCAGCTCTTCGAGAAACTCTTGGACCTGGTAGTCTTCGGCGCCGGGTTTGCCCAGCGCGCTGCCGCGAAAGATGGGCTGGTCACGGTGCATTACACGGGTTGCTTCGAAGAGATACGCTTTGGGATTGGTCTTCGGTTTGCCGTGATCGTCGAAACAGGGCCCGTCTTCAACGCGCACATCGGGATGCACGAAGCCCTCGATCACGATTTCGGAGTACCCGGGGGCCTCGACGTGGCCGCACTGGATCAGTTCCACAGCCTTCTCCTGCAGCGCTCCGGCGAGGTCGAAGGCATCCATGCCGTGCGGGGAGACCGCGCGGGCCGCAATCACGGTTGCTTCGGGCGCGCCAATCGCGATGGCCACGGGCAACTCCCGCTTTTTGGCTTCAGCTTTCGCGATGTGTCGGGCAAGGTCGCTCCTTTTGGGAGCATTGATGGTCGCCCGTTTCTCGCCGATCGCCTTCATACGGTACATGCCGACGCCGCGCTGGCCGGTGTCCGGATCGCGGCTGACGTTGAGGTGCCACGTGCCGAGATAGCGGCCTCCGTCGCGCGCGTTCCATTGCGGGACCGGGAACTGGAGGAAGTCGATCATGCTGGCGGGGATCACATTTTCCATGACCGGACCGGTGGGGATCATCCTGGGCGCAACGGGTTCGCGCAGCCGTTGGCGTGCCTGGGCGATGACGCGACCGATGGGCGTGCCGGCGTCGAAGCCGAGCGCCAGGGCGATGCAGTTCTGATTCGCGAGGCCATTGGTGAAGACGCGCTGGTCGGGGTAATCCTTGACGTTCTCGAAGAGCAGCGGCTTGTGCCGCGACCGTGTCCAGCGTCCGATGCCGGTTTTCCAGTCCACGCGCTCACGGACCAGCGTCAGGTAGCGCGCTTTGGTGAGGATGTGGATGAAGCCGCGCAGATCGAGAGATGTTGTGGGCTCGGGGGGTGCAAAAGGGTCGTAAGTCCCAAAGGGGAAAGGCGAAGGCGTGTCAGCTTCGAAATCAGGATCCGGACGAGTTCCCCAGAGAAGCTCCTTCATGGCTGGGTCCGCGCTTTCCGGGGGAAGACGGGTCTTAAGGACGTCTGGGCCGTGGCGTTGGCCAGATTCAGCCATGCGTGGACGCAATGGGAGTGGTAGCGCAAACCCGGCAACTCCTTGAAACCGGTCAGCAAAGCCGCACCCGGCGATTGCTGATGGGAGACAGAAACCGGGAGCGACGGATGACCAGCGAAACGGGGAGGTAATCGCAGCTCAGAAGGACTGTGCCTGAGCTACACACACATTGCTGTTATAGCGGAGGGCTGGCCGCACTCCGTCACCAGAGCGTCGATGCGAGCTACAACTTTTTGGGAAGACTGTACCTTATTCAGACACGGTGGGATGTGCTGTCGTGGAAAAGGCGGTGGAATGTTGGCCGCGTCAAAAATCGCGCGCGTCCGAGGCGGTCAGTCATGCGTAGGCGATGAGCAGCGCCGTAGTGGCGGCGGTTGCGAAGTCACGGCATTGTTACCGGGAGGCGGTGAGAATCGCGCCGGCGATGTTGTCGAGGGGCATAACTTTGTCGACTCCGTTGAGCTTGATGGCTTCTTTGGGCATGCCGAAGACGATGCAGGTGGCCTCGTCCTGGGCGATGGTGGTCGCACCGGCCTGGTGCATCTCGAGCATGCCGCGCGCCCCGTCGTCGCCCATGCCGGTGAGGATGATGCCGACGGCATTGGGACCGGCATAGCGAGCCGCGGAGCGGAAGAGGACGTCGACGGAAGGCCGATGACGGCAGACCAGCGGACCTTCCCGAACCTCGACATAGTAGCGCGCGCCGCTGCGCTGCAGCAGCAGGTGATGATTGCCGGGGGCGATGAGCGCGCGGCCGCGGAGAACGGTGTCCCCGGTTTCGGCTTCCTTCACGGTGATCGCGCAAAGGCCATCCAGGCGGCTGGCGAAAGCGCGCGTGAACAGCTCCGGCATGTGCTGCACGATAACGATGCCGGGGGTATCAGCAGGCAAGGCTTCGAGCAGCGTGCGCAGGGCCTCTGTGCCGCCGGTCGAAGCGCCGATCATGACTACCTTTTCGGTGGTCTTTGACATCGCAGACGTAGGGGCGGCAAGAACGGCGTCCGCGGTCAGCTTGGGTTCGACGGTCCGCGATGGGCTGAGGGGGCGGAGGCGTGCGCCGGAAGCCGCTTTGACCGCATCGCAGAGGGTGGTGCGTGACTCCTCGAGAAACTGGCGCACCCCGATCTTCGGCTTGGTGACGATCTCCACGGCACCGCTCTCGATGGCTTCCAGCGCCGTCTGCGCGCCTTCTTCGGCGAGGCTGGAGCAGATCACCACCGGGATGGGGTGCTGTGCCATGAGCTTACGGAGGAATGTGATGCCGTCCATACGCGGCATTTCGATGTCGAGCGTAATCACATCGGGCAATTGTTCAGCGATCTTTTCGGCAGCGGCGTAAGGATCGCCGGCCGAACCGATGACCTCGATCTCCGGATCGGAAGAAAGCACGTGGGTCAGCGTCTGACGAACGACCGCGGAGTCGTCAACGATCAGCACTCGTACTCTGGAATGATCCATCTTTAACTTCTCGTTCTTTCCGCGGTCTGCTAGCCCAGCTGCCGCAACCGCACTTCTCCCGTGATCGTGTCGAAATCGATGCGGAAGCCGACAGATCCGCCGAGGCGCGAAGCCACAACTTCGAATCCTTCTTCGGCCAGGATACGGACCGCCATCTCGCGATTCAGCCTGCCGACACTCGGACGCGATTCATCGGTGCGGACCAGGAGCACGTCGGCGCCGCCGAACAATTTGACCTCGATCTCACTGCGCCGGGCACCCAGGGCTTCGAACTGCGCGGCGAGTTCGTGAATCGCATAGTCCACGTAACGGCGGGCCTTGGCGCGGTCGAGCTTGCATCGTCCGGCGGGCGGGTGGCGGGGCAACATGGGATGGCAGAGGGCGCCGATCTCCAGGCGTTGGTGGCGAAAAGTGATACCGACGCAGGACCCCAGCAGCGTATGCAGAATGGCCGGACCGCGCACCAGGTGCGATTCGCCCGGCTGAACATAGACGTCCTGACGATCCCGTTCAGCCGCGGCCATCCAGCCTCCTGTACAGAGCCGGGCCGAGGGGCTCGAGCGGCAGGTCCATGTCATGCAGGGTTTCGGAGTGGCCGACAAACAGATAGGCGCCCGGTTTCAGGTGACGGGTCAGCTTCCTCAGGATTTTTTCCTGCGTGGGGCGATCGAAGTAGATGATGACGTTGCGGCAGAAGATCCCATCGGCCCTTTCGGGGATGCCGTAATCGGCATCCATGAAGTTGAGACGGCGGAAGTCGACCAGCCTGCGCAGCTCCGGCACGATGCGCACGCGATCGGAGTGGCGCTCACGGCTGCGCAGCAGGTATTTGTGCCGCAGCAGTTGAGGAACGGGCTCGACCGAATCGGTGCTGTAGACGCCCAACTCTGCGCGGGCGAGCACTTTGGTGGAAATATCGGTGGCGAGGATGCGGAAGCGAAAGCCCGGGTGGGCCGCAGCGTATTCGCTGAGCACCATGGCGAGGGTGTACGGCTCTTCGCCGGACGAGCAGCCCGCGCTCCAGAAGAGCAGGGGCTGGCCATCGGAGCGCGCTGCCAGTTCGGGGAGTGCCTGCCGGGTCATATAGTCAAAATGCTTTGGCTCGCGAAAGAAGTCGGTCTTGTTTGTCGTAACCACGTCGATAAACAGGATCTTCTCGTTGCGCAGACCTTCGGGCCCGAAAAGGTAGTCGCAGTAGCGGCGGTAGTTGTCGATGTGAAGATCGCGCAGGCGCTTCCTGAGACGGCCCTCGAGCATCGTTTTTTTTTCGGCGCCGAGGCGGATCCCCGTTTCTGCATAGATGAAGGCCGTAAGCCGCTCAAAGTCGCGGCCGGCAAGCTGATCCTCATGGATACTCATGGCAGGGCTGGGAAGAACCGCAGGGCGCTTGCGCGCCCCGCTTTCTTCAGGCAGCCACCTCCGTGACCGGACCGCGCACCACGGCCAGCTCGTCGGCCGAGAAAACGCGATCGATGTCGAGGATCATGATGAATTGTGCGTCGCGCTTGCCCATGCCCCGGATAAAGTCCGTCCGGATCTGCGTGCCGATGCGCGGCGCCGGCTGAATCTGATCCGGCTCAAGGTCGATGACCTCTTCGACGGAATCGGCCAGCGCGCCGATCACGGTCGGTTCGTTGTCGAGCAGCACTTCCACGACCACGATGCAGGTGTTGCGCGTGCTTTCTGTCTTCGACATTTCGAAGCAAAGCCGCAGATCGACGACCGGCACGACGCTGCCGCGCAGATTGATGACGCCGCTCATGAATTCCGGCGTTCGCGGAATAGCCGTGATCGTTGTCAGGTCCAGGACCTCGCGCACCTTGGCCACGTCGATCGCGAAGATCTCGTTGCCGAGGCGAAAGGTAAGGTACTGCCGGGTCTCCGTAATCTCGTTCCCACTCATCTTTTCTCTTCTCCTCTCCAGCGTGCGGAGTACGGCGCAGCCCTGGTTGCCAGGGCTGCGCCACGCCCGTCAGTAGCGCTCGAACTCCCCGTCCAGGTCGTCGTGCTTGTCGGTCATGCGCAGCTTGACGCCGCCTTTGGATCCCGCTTTGCCTGCCCCCGCCGCCTGCGCGGCCGTTTTGCCCGCGTGGGTGGGGGAGGTGTGGGCTGGACGAGGCGGCTTCCCGCTCCGGCGCGGCGCATCGGCCTCATCGTCGGTTTTGAAGAAGGACAGCGCGCTGACCAGCTGTTCAGATTGCCCGGTCAGCTCCTCGGTGGTGGACGCCATCTCCTCGGCCGCCGAGGCATTCTGCTGGATGACCTGCTCCAGCTGCTGCAGCGCTTTGTTGATCTGCTCGGCTCCGGTGTCCTGCTCCTTGCTGGCGGCGGTGATCTCCTGCACCAGCTCCGCGGTGCGCTGGATGTCGGGCACGAGCTTGTCCAGCATCTCTCCGGATTTCTCCGAGACGCGCAGGGTGGTGGAAGAAAGCTGGTTGATCTCGGCGGCCGCTTTCTGGCTGCGTTCCGCGAGTTTGCGGACCTCGGCCGCGACTACGGCGAAGCCTTTGCCATGTTCGCCGGCCCGCGCCGCTTCGATGGCTGCGTTCAGCGCGAGCAGGTTCGTCTGGCGAGCGATCTCCTCGATGATGGAGATCTTGTTGGCGATCTCCTTCATCGCCGCGACGGCCTCGAGCACGCTCTTGCCGCTCTCCTGCGCGTCGCGCGCGCTCTTGTTGGCGATCTTGTCGGTCTGCTGTGCGTTGTCGGCATTCTGCTTGATGTTGGAAACCATCTCCTCCATCGAGGAGGAGGCCTCTTCGGCCGCCGCCGCCTGGGAACTGGCTCCTTTGGAGACCTGGACGGAGGCCGTCGAGATCGACTGGCTGGCCGAGGCCACTTCGCCGGCGATGGTACGAATCTCCCCCACCGTCTGCGTCAGGCCCTGCACCATCGAGGAGAGCGCCTGCATCAGCTTGTCTTCCGGCGAGCGCTCCTTCAGCACCACCATCATATTGCCGGCGGCAATCTGTTCGGCGGCCGCGGTAATGTCGTTCATCGCCCGAATCAGAACGTTCAGGTTGTTCTTGATCTTGTTGAAGTCGCCGTTGTAGGTGTCGGTGATCTCGGCCGGAATATCCCCCCGCGAGATCTGATCGACATAGCGCGCCGAGACGTTCAGCGGCCCGATCACCGCATCCAGCATGGCGTTCACGCCGCGGACGATCTCGCCGTAGGCTCCATGAAACTGGTCCGCTCTGCCGCGCTCGGAGAGCTGGCCGGCTTTGGAAGCCTCGATGAGCCGATCCAGTTCCTTGTGCAGCCCCTGGACCACGCTGCCGACGTTGTTGATCGCCTGCTTCATCTTTTCGTGATCGCCTTTGTAGGTTTGCGCGATCAACTCGTCGATCTTGCCCGAGGAAACCTGCGCGAGGATGCGGTTCCCCTCCCCGATGGGCAGCAGGATTGCATCGAGCATGGCATTAACGCCGCGAACGATCTCCGCGTAGGCACCCTGGAACTGCTGCGGCGTGCCGCGCTCGGAGAGTTGTCCTTCCTTCGAGGCCTCGGTCAGTCGATCCAGCTCTTTGCGGAGACTCTGCAGCACGAGGGCGACGTTGTTGACGGCAACCTTCATCTTTTCGTGGTCGCCCTTATAGGTGGCGGCGATCAACTCATCGATCCTGCCCGAGGAAATCTGCGCGAGGATACGGTTGCCCTCCCCGATGGGCAACAGGATCGCGTCCAGCATGGTATTCATGCCGCGGACGATCTCTGCGTACGCGCCCTGGAACTGTTCCGGCTTGCCGCGCTCGGAGAGCTGACCCTCCTTCGATGCGTCGGTGAGACGGTCGAGCTCCTTCTGGAGGCTCTGCAGCACCTGGCCGACATTGTTGATCGCGAGCTTCATCTTTTCGTGGTCGCCCTTATAGGTGGCGGCGATCAGCTCGTCGATTTTGCCCGAGGAAATCTGCGCGAGGATGCGGTTGCCTTCGCCGATGGGCAGCAGGATCGCATCCAGCATCTGGTTCATTCCATCGACCATCTCGCGGTACATCCCCGTGAACTGATCGGCGTGGCCGCGCTCGGAGAGCCGGCCCTCCCTGGAGGCTTCCACCAGCCGCAGAATCTCCTGCGATACCAGCAGCGCTTCGTCGGTTGCGTGCGTTTTTGCCGCGCCCGCGTGCCCGTTGGCCCGGACGTGGCCGTTTCCTTTGTGTCCTTCCAAGATCCCTGTGTTCGGCATCGTTCCTGCCCTTTCGCCCTTCTGAAATTGCGTTAAAGACTCGCACTGGCCGATATGCCAGCGCCCCATGAACCTGTTCCGCGCGGGACGGTGCCGTCGCGCGGATGCCCGTTCTCCCGATCACGGACCGGGTTGTGGGCCCGCCCGCGTTCCCGCTGCATCCGAGCCCGCACCGCTTCCTGGACCAGCCGCTGTGGGTCGAGAATCAGCGCCACAGCGCCATTGCCGAGGATGGTGGCTCCGGAGACGACCTGCACATGCCGGTAGAGCCGGCCAAGGTTGCGGATCACGGTCTGGCAGTCTCCGAGCACTTCGTCGACGACCAGTCCGCAACGTCCTTCTTCGGATTCGACCACCATGATCTGTTCGCGCTCCGGCGGCGCCGTGTCCAGGGCGAAATACTGGCGCAGACGGATATAGGGAACGATCTGGCCGCGCACATGGGCGACGTGTTTACCGTTCGCCTGTTCGACCTCCTCGCGGGTGAGCTCGATGCATTCGAGTGTCGACGCCAGCGGCAGGACGAAGAAGGACTCACCCACACGCACCAGAAGCCCGTCGATGATGGCGAGGGTCAGGGGCAGCCGCAGCGTGACCGTGGTTCCGGAGCCACGCTGGCTGGTGACGTCGATCGACCCGCGCAGGCTCTCGACGCGCTGGCGCACAACATCCATGCCGACGCCCCGCCCGGAGACGTCGGTGACCTCTTTGGCGGTCGAGAACCCGGGCTCGAAGATGAAGGAGAAGATCTGCGATTCGGTCAGATGCGCGTCCGGGGTGGTGAGGCCGCGTTCGACGGCGCGACGGAGGACGGCCTCGGTGTCGATGCCGGCTCCGTCATCGGTGACAGCGATCAACACACTGGCTCCGGAATGACGGGCCGAAAGGTGAATGGTTGCCCCCGGCTTCTTCCCCTGGGCCGCACGCTGGTCCGGTCTTTCGACGCCATGGTCCATGCTGTTGCGAATCAGGTGCATCAGCGGATCGCCCAGCTGGTCGATGACGGTTTTGTCGAGTTCGGTTTCCGCGCCCTCGATGGTCAGCTCTACGTCCTTGCCGAGATCACGCGCGAGGTCGTGAACGAGGCGCCGGAATTTCTCGAACGTGGCGCGGATGGGGAGCATGCGAAGGGTCATTGAGTTTTCGCGCAGCGCCGAGGTCAGGCGCTCGATCTCCTCCGAGACCGCCAGGATTTCGGCTCCCGCGGAGCGGGCCGCAATCTCGCTCAGCCGGGCCTGGACCGTGACCATCTCACCGACCAGATCGACCAGCTGGTCGAGGCGCGCGGCGGGGACGCGCAGGCTGCTGCTGGTGTCGGGCTGGTCGCTGCCGCGACGCCCGGCCATCCGGCGCTTCTCTTCCAGCGCCCTGGCGACCCGGTCGGCGTCGCAGGGCGCTTCGGCAGGTGACACGAACGGTTCCGCTTTCGTGTTGGTGCCACCCGCCCGGGCCTCTCGGCGAGGCGGTTGAGGTGCGCACAGCTCGATGGCCAGCTCACAGCTGTCCTCGACAAAGATGAAGACGTCGCGGATGGCGTCCTCGGTCGCGGTCGTGGTGAGCAGGATCTCCCAGCTCACGTAACAGCGCTCCGGCTCCATTTCCTCCAGAGAGGGAATTGCATCCATGGAGGCGGCGACCCTCATTCGCCCCATTCCGCTCAGCTCGCGGAGGAGCAGCAGCGGATCGGCACCGTATCGCATCAGGTCGGGTCCGGGAGCGAACCGGATGTGCCAATCGCGTTCGGGGCCGATGTCCGGCCCTGATTCCGCTGCGGCGGGCCGGTTGGCTGCTGAGGCGACTGAAAGTGGAACTTCCGGTCCCATCAGGGTCTGCAGCCGCGTCAAAATGGCGACGCAGGCTGCACCATCGACGGCGGTTGGTCCCTCACCCTCCTCGACCATGGCGCGAATCTGATCGAGCGCCGACAGGGTGAGATCAACCAAATCCGGAGTGACAGCGAGACGCCCTTTGCGCATCGCGTCGAAGGCGTTTTCCAGCTTGTGCGCGAAGGCGGCCAGCGCATCGAAACCAAACATTGCCCCGGAGCCCTTGATCGTGTGCAGCGCGCGAAAAACGCGACCGATCAGCCCTTCGTCCTGCGGGCGCTCGTTGAGTTCCAGCAGCACCGACTCCAGTTCCACGAGCAGTTCGCGAGCTTCTTCGCGGAAACCGTGGCGAAACTGGTCGCCGTTGCCGGTCGCCGTCACGAGCGCACCTCGCGGATGGCCTCAGGCGCATCCGCAAACGGAAACCGTTCGAATCCTGCATCGCGCACGGCCGTCGACAAGGCTACCGGGATGGGGCTGTCGATCGTGAGGACCGTTCCCGACGCTCTTGCCTGACGTTCGGCAGCCCACAGCAACTGCACCGCCGTGACGTCCATGCCGGTGGCAGCTTCCATGGAGATTCGCGCATCGTTTTCCGAGGCCAGCGCCTCCAGCAGAAGGGTCTTCAGTGCGGCGGCGGCGGCGATGTCGATCTCGCCTTCCAGCCGAAGCATGGCGGGCTGCACGGTCCGATCGAACGTAACAGGCAAAGGTCGCTCCTCCGGCATCAGCGAACCAGCTTCTGCACGACCGCGATGAGTTGCTCGGCCTGAAAGGGTTTGACGATCCAGCCCGTGGCTCCTGCTTTGCGGCCCGCATCCTTCTTCTCGGCCTGCGATTCGGTGGTGAGCATCAGGACGGGCGTGAAGGCGTATCCCGGCAGCTGGCGAAGGCCGGCGATCATCTCGATTCCGTCCATCTCCGGCATATTCAGGTCGGTAATCACCAGGTCGAACTTCTGAGCGCGCGCGGTCTCCAGGCCATGGCGGCCGTGAACGGCCTCGGTGACCCCATAGCCTGCGTTGCGCAGCGTGAAGCTCACCATCTGCCGGACGCTCGCCGAATCATCCACTGTCAGCACCTGCTTCATTGCGACCCTATATCCCCTTCATCGGAGAAAACCAGGGGTTTCTCCAGATTTGAAAGCCACCCGTTTCCTGATTTCCCGGAACGGAATCCGGGAGTTTCAGAATGGGCCGGTTGCCGGACGCAAACCGCCTTTCCCGGCCTCAAAACAGTTCCACGCCGTTGCCGGCAAAGCACTGCTCCGCCACCGGCAGGGGTCCTCCAGCCAGCGCGGCCCGCAGGACTGCACGCTCGATTTCCGTTGTGTAGTGCTCGGAAAAGCGCTCCTCGATGGCCGCTGTGTCGCAGTTGGGGGCCGCGCTGCGGGGGGCTTCGAGTTGCCGCCGCATGGCTTCGATCTGGTCGAGAGCCGGTTCTAACCGCGCAAAACCATCGACCAGACACTTTGCAGAAGCGGCGACCTCAGTCAGCTTCTTCTGCAGTGCCGCGACCGCGCTTTCCACCTGGTGTCCACGGAATTCGGCGCATGCGGCCGCGTCGCGCAGGGTCTCAAGGCCAGTCTGCGTTTCGGCGCGCGCTTCGCGCAGCGCGGCATAGCTCGTCTCGGAAAAGACCTCGAGGGTCGCGTGACTCTCGTTCACCAGGGTTCGAATCTGCCCAGTCGCCATCTCGGATTTTGCCGTGATCTCGCCCCACACGGCGGAGATGCGCTTGATGGTCGTCGATATCTCGAGAATCCCGTCGGCCTGGGTGCCGAGATGGCTGGCTTCGACAATGGAGTTGAACATGAGCAGTTGCAGGCGATCGCGCACGGACTTCGACCGCTCGAGGTTTTCGCTCACCAATTGCATGAGCCCGGTGATTCCGGCAAAGGATGCCTGCACAGTGGAGTCGCTCACTTCGCAGTCCTCTTCGAGGCGCTCAATGCGAGTCAGCTGACCCGAGAGGGCAGTCTCCTGCTGCATCACGATGGGTCCCAGACTGAGAATCTCGGAGGAGGCGATGCGGGAAATCCCGTCAAGACAGTTCCGAATCTGCGTGCTCCATTCGTCGATCGTCCGGCGCACGTTGCGCAGCTGATAGCTCTGAATGGCCAGGGCGGCCCCGGCTTCGGCTCCACTCGACGCCGCCTCGTTTTCCGCGGTGCCGGCGATCAGCTCCAGCGCGCTCTCCACGTGCTCAATCTGTTGGCGGGTAATGTCGTGTCCCTGGATGGCGGCCACGACTCCGTCGATCTGCCCCGCGACCTCCTTGAGGCAGGTCTGGAAGCGCATCGGCGTTTGCCGCAGATTGGCCAGAGCGCGGTCCACCTCGCGGGACGCATTCTCGAGGTTCCGCTCAATCCGTTCGAAGTCTTGGCGCATGACGGGCAACTCGGCGGTCAGGGCGCGTCGCGTTTCCCCGATCCCGCGCCTGCGCGCTTCGGTGTGCTCCATCATCTCGTTGGTGCTGCGCGCAACCGATTGCGAGAAGTCATCGAGTTCGTGCGCCAGGTATTGGAAGCCGGAGCCGACCTCCCCGAGCCGCGCCACTTCGATGTTGGTCAGCACGCGGAGCATGCTGGTTTCGCGAACGACCGCCTTTTGTCCTCGCGTGAGCTGCGCCAACTGCCCGAGCAGAGCCTCTTCAGCAACAACCGTGTCGAGAACGCCGGAGGTCGCGCGCAGGCGCTGGCGGATGAATTCCTTTGCAGCGGAACCCAGCTTCCGGACGCCGGGCAGAACGGAGGCCATGCGTTCGTTCTCGGCGCAGCGCACGATGACCCCGGCCGATTCGAGGATCGCGCCGGTTTCGCGCGCCAGCTCTTCAAAATTGCGCGCCAGCCGGTCGATCTGCTTCTCGGATTCGGTCAGCAGGATGCGGAGATCACCGGCCAGCTTCCTCAGCTGATCGGGAGCTGCGCCTTCCTCGATTGCCACGGTCATCGAACCGCCCTTAAAAATTTGTTGTGTTTCCGCGAACCCGAGCGCACACTCCTGCCGTTGTAAACAGGTCTCTGAGGTCCGTTCGTCTCGTTTATCGGCGGAAATTGGGCCGGGATGAAGGGGAGGGGCAGAATGCGCCGGGGAGGGGCGGCGGCAGTTCCAGTGTGGAACCCGCCGCGCCGTGGTGCTCACCTTCCGGGTGGCACCGGCTGGTTGGCTGCCGGTGCCAAGTGCGGGATCCACCATGGAGGAGGTCCCATCGGGGCACGCCATCCCTCGTCCGCGCAATCCTGTGTCGCCGGCCGCTTAGGGCATGGAGACGGCCCACCCTGCAACGGTGATGCGGTGTTGAAGGGCCGGATGCCATCTATAATTCCCACCACCATGTCCAGCACGATCGCGGCCCCGGTCTCTTTCATCCTCATCGACGGCCCCAGCCGTCGCCCGGTTGTCGTTACGCATTCTCCTTTCACGATCGGGCGCCTACCCGAGAATGACCTGGTTCTCGCACACCCGTTCGTCTCCCGCCGCCATGCGGACCTGGTCGTGGAAGACGGTCGCTGTTTCGTCGTCGATCAGGGAAGCCGGCACGGTACCTACGTCAACGGCAAGCCGGCAGCATCGCGCCAGGCCATCGGCGAGAAAGACATCATCCATTTCGGGGCGCTCGATGGTCCCAGCCTCCGTCTGGGCGTGGAAGGCGGCGCGTCCGAAATCGGCGACGGTTCCACGATCCGAAACATCCTCCAGCAGATTCCGGAGGTCAACGCCTCGGGCAATGCGCTGGACAAGCTGCGCTGGTTTTTCGAGTCCGCGCGCAAGCTGAACACCTCCGACGCCGTCGACCAGATTCTGGCGGCGCTGCTGGACACGACGCTGCAACTCACCCAGGTGGAGCGCGGCTACGTCTTTCTTCGCAAAGATTCCGGCGAGATGGAGCTGGCGCTGGGACGCGATGCGCGAGGGGAAGCTCTCAGCGACGTCGCGACGCTTTCCCATGGTGCGATCCGCCAGGCGGTGAGTACCTCGAATGAATTCGTGGTGACCGATACGTTGAGCGCCGATCCGGAGACGCGCTCGGCGAGCATGGTCGCGCACAGCATTCGATCGGTCATCTGCATCCCGCTGCGCAAACGGCGTCCCGGCGCGGCGAAGGAATCGGAGCTGCTGGGGCTGCTCTATCTGGACAGCCGGTTGCGCCCGGGGAGTCTGACGCAGATTGACAACGACCTGCTGCGCACCATTGCTACGGACGCTGCCGCTCTGATCGACAATGCGCAGCTTGCGATCTCCGAGGAGCGCGAGCGGGTTTACCGGCAGGAGATGAACATCGCCGCCGATATTCAGCGCGGGTTGATGACCGTGAAGCCGCCCACGCTCTCCTGGGCAGGCGTGGCTGCGCGCTCCGTGCCCTGCCGCGAAGTCGGGGGAGACTTCTTCGACATCGTCGAGGATGGCGAGTCGCTCGCGGTAATTGTTGCGGATATTTCCGGCAAAGGCATTTCGGCGGCGATCCTGGGTGCTACCTTGCAGGGGCTCATCTACTCGCTGCTGGTGGCGCGGCAACCTCTGGCCACGATCGCCGAAATCGTGAATCGCTACATCTGTGGCAAGAATGTC
The DNA here is from genome assembly GCA_963796895.1 of uncultured Acidobacteriaceae bacterium. Taxonomy (GTDB): domain Bacteria; phylum Acidobacteriota; class Terriglobia; order Terriglobales; family Acidobacteriaceae; genus Palsa-343. The sequence goes on along the minus strand of CAWCNN010000003.1, from coordinate 879,317 downwards.
GAGAAATATGCCACTATGGCGATCCTGCGTCTCGCGCCGAATGGACATCTGGAATACATCAATTGCGGACACGTGCCGCCGTTTCTCTATTCCGAAGGATGTTCGCGGCTCACCGAGTCCAACCTGCCGGTCGGGTTAATCGAAGGAGCGCCTTTCTCGTCCGGGACGCTGCAGTTGCAGGCGGGCGATCGCGTGCTCATCGTCACGGATGGGGTTACGGAAGCGTCGGCGCCGGACGGAGAGTTCTATGGGGAAGTGCGGCTCACGACACCGGAGTTGGCGAGCGCCACGCTCGATCAAATTTTTGAGGAAGTGGAGCGCTTTTCCGGGGCACTGGCTGCGGATGATGACTGTACGGTAATGGACGTTCGCTACCTGGGTTAAGCGTCCGGTTGATGTCGTCGAACCGAAGGCGTATGGGTCAAATGCTTACCGCAGGAACCTCCATCGTCGGCGAAAAACTGCGCGGCGACTTTGCGGGCCCATTGCCCTTCATGTAACCTGTGGTGAATCTGGTATCGGGCTCGATAACAGGAATCCCGTCGTGAAAATTCCCTGGGGACGGATCTTCCTCGCCGCTCCCAAAACTGTGCCATGCCGGTCTTCATCGGCAACCAGCCGCGTCCCCGGAACATTCGCTGATTGATCAGGTTGGACGGCGAAATTTCCGGTATTCGCAGCGGACTTGACGTGCTATTGCGTCCGGAATCTCTTCGGTTTCGGACCTTCATCCTGCACACGGGAGCATAGTAATCGTGAAGGTATTAGTTATTGGTGGTGACGGATATTGCGGATGGGCCACGGCCCTTTACCTCTCGGACCGCGGTTATGAAGTTGGTATCGTGGACAGCCTGGTGCGTCGACACTGGGATCTCAGTCTCGGCTTTGAGACTCTCACCCCGATTGCGCCGATCCGCCATCGCGTTGACCGCTGGCGGGAGCTGACGGGTAAAAATATCGAGCTCTTTATCGGCGACATCACCGATTACTCGTTTGTGCAAAGCTTCATGCGCAAATTCGAGCCGGAAGCCATCGTCCACTTCGGGGAGCAGCGATCGGCGCCGTTCTCCATGATCGATCGCGAACATGCGGTCATGACCCAGGTGAACAACGTTGTCGGTAACCTGAATCTGCTCTATGCGATTCATGAATTCAACAAGGACATCCACCTCGTCAAGCTTGGGACGATGGGCGAGTATGGCACGCCGAACATCGACATCGAAGAGGGCTACATCACGATTCAGCACAACGGCCGGGAGGATCGGCTGCCCTTTCCCAAACAGCCCGGCTCGTTTTACCACCTGAGCAAGGTGCATGACAGCCACAACATCCAGTTCACATGCCGGATCTGGGGGCTGCGGGCCACCGATCTGAACCAGGGTGTTGTATATGGGGTGCTGACCGAACAGACCGGCCGTGACGAGCTGCTCATCAATCGGCTCGACTACGACGAAGTTTTCGGAACGGCGCTGAACCGCTTCTGCATTCAGGCTGCCATCGGTCATCCGCTTACTGTGTACGGCAAGGGCGGGCAGACGCGCGGATTCCTGGACATTCGCGACACGGTGCGCTGTATCGAGATCGCGGTTGCGAATCCCGCGGCTGCGGGGGAATTCCGAGTCTTCAATCAGTTCACCGAGCAGTTCAGCGTTCAGGACCTCGCCACAATGGTTCAAAAGGTCGGCCGGCACGCGGGGCTGGACGTTGAGGTGCAGCACTTACCCAATCCCCGCGTTGAGAAAGAGGAACATTACTACAACGCGAAAAATACGCATCTGCGCGATCTTGGCCTCGTTCCCCACTGCCTTTCTGAGTCCCTGCTGGATTCCCTGCTGCACTTCGCCATTCGCTATAAGGATCGGGTAGACCGGACGCAGATTATGCCGACAGTCACATGGAGCTAGCAGTTGTCTCTGGATTGGGTGTTCTCGCGTTGCTGACTGGCAAATCGGATGACAATGCGCGTACTTGACGTGATCCCAAGCCTGGCCCCTTGCGATGGCGGTCCGCCCGAGGTGGCCCGCCAGATGGCGCTGGCGTTTGCGAAGTCTGGTGCCTCGCTCGAGGTACTCTGCACCGATGCGCCGGAGGCGGACTGGCTCTCAGGTTTTCCGTGTCCGGTCCATGCCACGGGCCAGCGCTGGCTCGGACGTTATTCACTCTCGCCCCGGCTCTGGAAATGGCTTCGTCAAAACATCCACTGCTTCGATGGCGTTGTCGTACAGGGTATCTGGAGTTTCCCCTCCTTGGCCGTTCGTCTCGCCGCACGCCGGGCAGGGAAGCGGTATGTCATCTTTCCCCACGGTGCCCTGGATCCCTGGTTCCGCGAAAAATACCCGCTCAAACACATCAAGAAGTATCTCTACTGGCCAATTCAGTATCCGGTGCTGCGCGATGCTGCCGCGGTCCTCTTTACAAGCTCACTGGAGCCCGATCTCGCCAAAGAGAGCTTCGTTCCGAATCACTGGAACGCCGTTCTTTTTCCTCAGGGGATCCATGATCCCAGCGGCAATAGCGAAGGCGAAATCGAGCGCTTTTATTCCGTTCTCCCCGTCCTCCGCGGAAAACGCTTTTTGCTCTGTATGGCGCGTCTGCACGTCAAGAAGGGTTGCGATCTTCTTGTGGATGCTTTTGCTCAGGTCGCGCCGGAGTATCCGGATGTGGATCTGGTTGTAGCCGGTCCCGACCAGGAGGGCTTCCAGGCGAGATTGCAGCGAATCTGCATCGACCGGGGCATCGCGCAACGCGTTCACTGGCCAGGGATGATCACGGGAGATGTCAAGTGGGGAGCCCTTCGCGCCGCAGAAGCTTTTATCCTGCCCTCTCATCAGGAGAACTTCGGACTCGTCTTAGCAGAATCGCTGGCGGTCGGCCGCCCTGTACTGACTACGAACAAAGTCAATATCTGGCGCGAGATTCTCGAGGACGGCGCCGGATTGATCGAAGACGACACTTTGGAGGGCACCCTCCGTCTCTTGCGGAATTGGCTCGGCAAAACTGCGGCAGATCGAGCCGCCATGGCCTCTCGCGCCTATCCCTGCTTTGCGTCGCGCTTCACGATGCAAAGGGGTGCCCAGACAATCCAGAAATTCTTTGTCAGTTCAGAAAAAGAAGGCCCTTGCGCCCTGAGAAGCGCCCAGTCTGGATTGGACCGAGACGTGTCGCACCCGACTTACGCCGACACCCGGCGATGATTTTCGGGCCGCTATCGCCGCAACTCTTTTCAGAGGTCATCACCCGTATTTGGATCAAAATCCGGGATGTGGTGCGTGCGAATGCTGAACGGGGGTTTAGCTCCGAGCATTTGCATCGTCTTAAGTAATCCGCTGCGCACGGCACCGCGAAGACGGGTCCGTAGATGAAGTCCTAGGGTCATCGCTGGCCAAGACAATCGGTACACGGGCTCGGCGCGGCCGCACGCGTTACGCGCAGCGGCGCAGCGGCCGACAATCTGATTGAACTCTTTTTCTGTGGAAAACCATGCTTGCCAAGCTGCGCCGGCGAGCCTGCCACGCTCAACGCTTTCGGCCCTGTGGCCCTCAAGAATCTCTGGCAGGCGTGCGATTTCTCGTTCCCGCAATCGAATCAGAAATGAATCCCAGTCCGGCCCAGCCGGGAGGACGTAGCTGTCCGCCAACAGCACTGGCGCTACTCCCATCCGCATCACCTCAAACAGCCTGAAGCTCCCGGTGCCTGAACCGCGCGGGCAGAGCACAAAATGGGACCGCGCTATGGTTTCGACATAGGCCTTCTGCTGCCGCTGCGAATCGGCCGTCTCAATCCAGTTCACATGACGGGTCGTGTCCTCAATTAAAACGTCCGGTCGGCCATAATTGGTACTGAACAGCCTCTTCCGTACAAAGGAAGTCGTGCTGCCCTGAAACGAGAAGAGCAAATCCTTTTTCTGCTCCGCGGAAACGCTCGTGATGAACGGATTTCCCTTTTTAACGTGGCGGGCGATATAGGAATAAGAACCCACCCGCCCTGTCTTCGTGCTGTATCCACGATGAGGAGAACAGTAGATGCCTGGTACCAGCGGCAGGTAAGAGTCGTCGTCGGAGTAAACGGCGCATCGGTCGGGATGTCGTTTGACCAACTCTTTCCAGTCTGTCGACGCGCCGGTCAGGTTTCCGCAAAGAAGAATGAGATCTGCCTCCTGGGGCGAGTCGACAAGCGTGTGGACCGCTTGGTCCGCGTGCCGATGGAGCTTTTTCAGAAGCTCCGGCAACTCATTGATACCGATTGATCGTAAGTAGACCTTCATACAGCGAATGCCCTTCGGGCTATCGAACCAGACATATTCAGTGTTGAGACTCCAGGTTGTGGGTTGACTTCATTAGATCGTGAAATGCTTAGAAGCAGGCCACCTGGCCGGCGAGGAGTCCTTCATCAGCGTTATTGCCCTCAACCATACCTGATCGACCGTAATCAACTCCATGCATTCCATCGGGCGGTCGCGTCTGGGACAACGGTACGCCATGCAGGGCCGACATGGTATGGACGCAAAAGCCACGAGATTGATCAGAGTTTGATGTCCCCAGCGAATCTCACTATCGGATCCGAAGATTGTCACAGACGGAACGTGATGTGCGAATGCGATGTGAGCGACACCGGTGTCCGGCGAAATCACCAGCCGCGCCTTTTCCACGATCGCTGATAAATCCGATGAGCTAGTGCGGTTGACCAGATTGGTTACCGTTGCCCCCGGCTCGATTTCCCGCAGGATCGCCGACACGAGTTCCGAATCCGCCGATCCGGCGCCGGTGATAACAACATGCTCCCCTGCCGCAAGAAATCTTCTGATCAAATCGCGCCATCGGTCCGTCGCCCAGCGGTTGCTGGGCCTCGATGCGCCGGGATGGATCACCACGTATTTCTCGTTGAAATCAATCAGCAGCGGGACCCGCTGGCGGCCCTCTTCGTCGATCCGATAGCGCAGCGCCCAGGTGTAATCCTCAATCCTGGGCTCGGGAGTTTGCTCCAGAGAAACGATGCGGAGGTTGCGTTCGGCCATTGGCAGAAGCTCTTTCTCGACATATCTCCGCGACAGCAGGAAGTTCGTTCCAATGGCACCGGGACCCACGACTGTCCGTGCCGCCCATGCTCCGATCCAAGCATTCCTGGGGTCTCCCCGAAAGTCGAACGCAACATCGAAACGCCGGCGCATCCGAGCAACTTGTGCAAGAAAAGGTCCCATCCTGTTCAGAGAAAGAGTGCTTCTCTTCGGGTAATCAAGTGGAATAACCTCCTGAACAATCTGGAGGCGGCTCACAAACTGCGCAAATATAGGCCGCACGGCCATTGCCAGCCGGGCCGCTGGGTTTTGTTGCCTGATATAGGCGATGGCCGGCAGAGTCAGAATGATGTCCCCCAATCCCTCTGGGCGAATGAAGAGAAAAGACTTCGCATTCGGGATCGTGTTCCTGCTGAATGCTGGTTTCATTCCGGACGGTGTTGGCAAAGGTGGAATCCCCGTGGAGAATGACGGCGCGGCTCATAGTTGCCGCGATTCGGCAATACTTCAGTTGATGCCGCGAGCAGGCGTGCCTGATTCAATGCAGATGCCTCGCCTCTTTCATCTCGTGCGTTCTCAAACGTAGAGGACGCGGACGACGGAGCCGGTTGTACATGAAGGGGAATCGAAGATCGCGCATTCTTTATACGTCGCCATCGCCATGACACCGCGAATGACAATTGGGTGGAGGTACCCGATCCTTTGCCGCAATGGTACTACCAGATTTGCCCGCAACTGGAAAGTGTTCTGGGAACTCTTCCGCTGTTACCGCTGCAGCATTTCCAGCAACCGATCGAACTCGTCGAGTTGGGCGTATTCGATGATTACGCGGCCGCGGCCTTTGTGATCTTCGATTCGAACTTTCAGGCCGAGCGCGCGCTGGAGAGAGTCCTGGACCTCGCGGACGTTGGGGTCGACTGCCTTCTCCTTTTGTTCGCCTGATTCTTTCGGTGCTGGGTTCAGGATCTTCTGCACATGGCTCTCGGTCTGGCGGACGGACATCGAGAGCGCGGTGACTTTCTGCGCGGCTTTCAGGATTGCCTGGGGATCTTCGAGCGGCAGCAGCGCGCGGGCGTGGCCGAAGGTGAGGACTCCCTTCCTCGACCTGACCCTGGACTTCCGGTGGCAGCTTGAGCAGGCGGAGAAAATTGCCGACGGAAGCGCGATCCTTGCCGGTGCGCCGGGCCATCTGCTCCTGGGTGAGCTGGAACTCGCGTGCGAGGCGCTCGTAGGCGCGGGCCTGCTCCATCGGATTCAGGTCGCTGCGCTGCAGATTCTCGACGATGGTCATCTCCATCGCCTGCTCGTCGGAAACCTGGCGGATGATGGCCGGGATGGTCTCCTTGCCGGCGCGCTGCGAGGCGAGCCAGCGCCGCTCGCCGGCGATCAGCTGGAAGCGGCCCTGCGGCAGCGGCCGAACGACGATCGGCTGGACGACGCCGGTGGCGGTGATGGAGGCGGCCAACTCGGCCAGCTGGACCTCGTCGAAGCGGCTGCGGGTCTGGTAGGGGCTGCGATCGATCTCGCCGACGGGGATTTCGCGCGGCCTGCCTTCGGTCAGCCTCCAGGGGAGCCGGCTCGGCGACCGCGTGAATCCGAGGCAGCAGGGATTCCAGCCCTTTCCCGAGCGCTCTTCGTTTGGGAGCTTCTGTCATGGTTTGCATCCGTCCTCACCTCATTGAGCCTTTGAGCTGGCAGCCGTCCATTGAAAAGCGTTCGCGCAGCGCTGAGTCGCTGACAGCTGGCTGCTTCACGCGTACGGCCAGAACTTGACCTCTGGTCTCACCCTGATAAGTTGCGGCTGTCTTTCTCTGTTTCGCCGCTGGGCTTTCAATCCCGTTGCGGAGCCAGGAGCTCGTCGGCCAGTTCGCGATAGCTTTCCGAGCCGCGGGACCTCGGATCGTACAGGAGAACCGGTTTGCCGTAGCTGGGGGCCTCGGCGAGCCGGATATTCCTCGGGATGACGGTCTTCAGGAGCTTGTCCTTGAAGAACTCGCGCAGATTGTCGGTGACCTGCTGGGCCAGATTGGTGCGGTCGTCATACATGGTCAGCAGGACGCCTTCGATCTCGAGGCCGGGGTTGAAGGTTCCGCGGACGCGTTCGAGGGTGTGCATCAGCTCGCTGATGCCTTCGAGCGCGAAGTATTCGGCCTGCATGGGGACGAGGAGGCGATCGGCGGCGACCAGGGCATTCAGGGTGAGCAGATCGAGAGCCGGCGGGCAATCGAGGAGGATGAAGTCGTAGCTGTTGCGGATCTTGTCGACGGCTTCGCGGAGGCGATAGGCGCGGCGCTCCATCTGCATGAGTTCGACGGTGGCTCCGGTGAGGTCTTTGTGCGAGGGAACCAGCTTGAGGTTGTCGATTTCGGTGGGGAGCGTCACTTCGGCGAGGGAGGCGTCGCCCATGAGGACGTCATAGGAGGAGCGGCGATCGGCATCGCGGGCGACGCCCAAGCCGCCGCTGGAATTGGCCTGGGGATCGCAATCAATGAGAAGAACCTGCAGTCCTTCCAGAGCGAGTGCTGCCGAGAGATTGATGGCGGTGGTGGTTTTGCCCACTCCACCCTTCTGATTGACGACGGCGAGCACTTTCCCCATGACTAAGAAAGGGTAACGGTACAGGGGCGTGGCTGCAATCGGGATCAGCTGTGCGAAACCGGGCTGCATTTGTGGAAGCTTTCCGGGGCGGCTGGAAAAGTGGGTCCTAACTCCCTGTTTTACTGGGGGATACGCAACGGGGGCGAGTGCATGAGGCGGAGTTGTCGAACAGGACCCCCGCGTGGAAAACAGGGGACGAAAGATAGTAGCCAGTGGCCGGTAGCTGCCGCTTGGCGGTTGGATGCCAGGGCGCTGGACGTTCAGCTGGCTTCGGGACTGTTCCACGTGGAACATCGGGAGGTCGGGGGGCCCCATTCAAAATGTTCCGCGTTCAATCGGTCGGGTATCCTCCCGGCCCGTACCCTACCCCCCCTACCCCCCTACCCCCCACCCCCTCCTTCGAATCCCTGTGATTTGTTTTCAGCGTGTTACGGGTGGATTACCCTTGGTTATGTTCGGCAAGTGACAGGGGCTGAACCATTTGCGATGCGGTCGTGGATGCGGCAGACGTGGCCGTACTTGCTGCATTCATGCTCGTGAGCGACTCCGATGATTGATTCCGGGGCAGATGGCTCGCGGTCGCGAGTGATGCAATGGCGCGTGGGATTGATGGGGTGACGCTCGTGATTGAATCAGTGGCGTTCGTGCGTGAGTCATTCGCGACTGTGATGTGGTGAGGGCAGGGCGAGCAGGAAAGTGAGCGGAAGGGCACGGCTGTTTCGGATCGATGGGTGGCCGGCATTCGCTTCTCCTTTCGACAGAAAAGGCTCGCCGCAGGGCGAGCCTTTACGAGATCTGATGGGCGGGAAAATTCTCTTTCCCCCTATTTTTAGAATACCAAACGGAGCTTGAAACCACGCCAACTTTGTTGGGGTTTTTTGGTGGGGAAGGCCTTTGTTTTGTTGGGTCGTTACCGTGGCGTTTTCCACAAAAGCTTGACAAGTTTTCAGCCGGTAGCCGGTAGCCGGTAGCCGTTAGCCGTTAGCCGGTAGCCGTTAGCCGGTAGCCGGGTAGCATCGGTGTTCCACGTGGAACATTCGACGGGCGTCGAGCGATCTGGAGAGTTCGGAGGCGTCCGGGAGTCTTCGGCGCGGGGAGCTCGGCGCGCTCCCGCAGAAACCCAGAAGGTCCGGGCTCTGGGTGGGGGATCCCAACCACGTCGGTAGAAGGCATGGACGAGGACGTGTTCCGGTTCCCGCCGGGAGCAGGTTGGACCGGACGCGCGACGCGGAGGACCGATACGGATGGTTGGGTGACGGCCGGGCGCCGCGGAGTTATAAGGAATGGGGGAAGGAGAACGCGGGCCGGTTCGCGTGACGATCGGCCCCATTGGGCCAGGCGACGGGCCGCTCGTTCTAACTCAGCCGCCGCCGCCAGCCCTGGCTCAAAACTCAACTTCTCATTTCGCCTACGCCATCGCCGCAACAACCGCGGCCATTTTATCGAGGATCTCGTTCCAGCCCTCGAGTTGCCCGCTGTTCTTTGCGCTTTCCAGGGGTTCATTTCCAATGAAGGTAAGTTTCGTTTGACCGTTTCCGAGATCCTCAAAAAGAGTCACGTCGTACGCACCTTCGATGGCCTCATGCTCGATCCCCAATTCCGCGGGGTCGATCTTGTTTCCCTCCGCATCGGAAAAGTACATCAGGGAAACGATGCGCTCGTGCGGAACAATCTCATGGTACTCAACGGCATTCCAGCACTCCTGTCCATCCGGCGACCGCATGCAGCAGAGTAATTTCCCTCCCACGCGAAAATCCATCCTGCAAACAGGCGCCGTAAAGCCCTTCGGTCCCCACCACTGCATGATGTGCTTCGGGTCTGTCCACGCCTTCCAAACCAGTTCGCGTGGGGCATCGAAAACTCGTGTGATCACCATCCGCTCTGTTTCGCTAACCGTGCTTCCTGCCATCTCCGGCCTCCATTTTTTTCATTTGATTCACAACCGCATCCAGTTTGTCGAAGCTCTCTTCCCAGAATCGGCGATAGCTGAAGGCCCAGTCGCTGACGGTCTTGATCGCCTCCGGCCTGAGTATGCAGACACTCTGCCGCCCGCGCTTCGTCTTGACCACAAGCCGAGCCCGCACCAGGTATGCAATATGTTTTGAGATCATCTGCTGCGAGAGTGCGAACGGTTCCGTTAACCCACGCACAGAGGCAGGCCCATGGGAAAGCCGTTCGATCATGGCCCGGCGGGTTGGATCGGACAAAGCCGAAAATGTTGTATCCAGCGCATCCACAACCAAATGGTAGTGTATTTTGGAAGATTGTCAAGTCTGAACTTTGCGGAACGTTACGAGGTCAGGGAAAAACCCGCCATTCGGGAAACTTCCGGATCGGCGATTTGCCGCAGGCAAAAGATGAAGGGCGTGGCATCTGGCGCCACGCCCTGTGTCTTGTCCGGTGTGTTTTGTTTGCTATTTCCCGGTTGAGCCTAGGCCGTTCCGGCGGGGCGGGGGTTGCTGGGGTCCCAGTGGGCGGTCTTGATTTCCTCGGCGAGGCCCATCTTCTGGAGCAGCCAGATGCCGTAGTAGTTCACATCGAACTCATACCAGCGCAGCCCGTGGCGCACAGAGACCGGGTGGGCGTGGTGGTTGTTGTGCCAGCCTTCGCCGCCGGTGATCAGCGCGACCCACCAGTTGTTGCGCGAGTCGTCGCGGGTGATGAAGCGGCGCGAGCCCCACATATGCGTCGCGGAGTTGACCAGCCACGTGGCATGGAGACCGATGGTGGTACGCAGGAAGATGCCCCACATCACGCCCGGCCATCCAGCGACGGCGTAGCAGATGAACGCGGCCACGACCTGCGGAACCCAGTGGTATTTGCTGATCCAGACCATGAAGCGGTCGCGCATGAGGTCCGGCACATAGCGGGCGAGGTTTTCCGTCTCGCCGCTCAGTGAATCGCCGATGAGGATCCAGCCGGCGTGCGCCCACCAGCCGCCTTCGTGCGGGGTGTGCGGGTCGCCTTCGTGATCGGAAAGCTGGTGATGGACGCGGTGGAGAGAGACCCAGAAAATCGGCCCACCTTCCAGCGCGAGGGTTCCGCAGACGGCGAACGCGTACTCCAGCCACTTCGGGACACGGTAGCCGCGGTGCGTGAGCAGGCGGTGGTACGACATGCCGATGCCGATATTGGTGGCGAGCACCCAGAGGACGATCGCGCAGGCGAGGGCCTTCCATGTGAACATGAAGAGGGCGGCGATGGCGCCGGCGTGGAAGATCACCATGAAAACGCTGGTGAACCAGTTCATACCGTGCTGATTTTTGCGGCCGAGCCTCGGCAGGCCGGCACCGCGAACTTCGCGGTGAGGCGCCGATACGGATGCAACAGGAGCCGCAGAGAGCATCTGCTCCTCTGCTTCGGGGACTAGAACCTGAGGTGACATGAGGGGGTAAGGATCCCGTGGAGAAAGAATTTGCGGAGCCAGAAAAATGCTCCGCTTTTTCCACCGTAGCAGCCGAAACAGGCCGGGCGATGTAACACTTTTGTAAGGCCGTTTGGGGGGATGGCGGCCGTCGGCACAACCGGCCGCCGGCAGTAACCTGAATAGTCGGGAAAATGCTGGGCTTGTTACCATTTACGCCGTGTTCATCCGCTCCGGAGACGATAGAACGCAATGACCTCTCGCACCCTTCGCATCGCCTGCAGTTCGCTCTTCCTGATCGTGGCGGGACTCGCCGCGGCCCAGACGGTCCACCTTCCCACCAGCAAAGAGATTCTGGGGCCGGTGCCGGGTTCGCCGCAACCGCTGAACAGTCTGCCGATGGCGGCGGCGTGGTCGCCGGATCATCGGTATCTGGCGCTGGTGAATGCCGGGTTCGGCACGGCGGAGTCGAACTACGAGCAGTCCATCGCGATTCTCGATACGACGACGGGGAAGCTGACGGATTATCCGGAGCCGCGGACGGAGATTCAGCAGCCGCAGACGTATTACTCGGGGATTGCCTTCTCGGGGGATGGATCGCATCTGTATGTGAGCTTCGACTCGCTCAGCCAGCCGGAGGGCGGCAAGAAGGATGAGACGGGGAACGCGATCGGGGTCTATGCGTTCTCGCCGGAGACAGCGGGGACGGATGTGCTGCGCGCGGAGCGGCTGATTCCGGTGCCGCTGAGGAAGCTGAGCGGGGATCAGAAGCAGAATCACGGTCCGATGGAGATGGCGGCGGACGAGGCGATTCCGGCACCGGCGGGCATCGCCGTGGTGAAGGGCGAAGACGGCGCGGAGAAGATTCTGGTTGCGGATGAGTATTCCGACGATGCGCTGCTGTTCGATGCGGCGAGCGGGAAGGTGGAGACGCGGTTCGATCTGTCAGACGGGCCGGTGGTTCCGACGACGTATCCGGTGGCGGTGGTGGCGAGCAAGGATGGACGGCGGGCGTGGGTTTCGCTGTGGAATGGATCGGCGGTGGCGGAGCTGGATCTGACGAGTGGGAAGGTGATGCAGCGTCTGCCGTTGCTGCCGCCCTCGCGGCCGACGTCGCCGAGCTCGCATCCGATTGCGATGACGCTGAGTCCGGACGGAAAGATGCTGTACGTGGCGCTGGTGAATCGCGATGCGGTGGCGGCGGTGCAGGTGTCGGGACCGGCGATGCGACTGGCGGGCCTGTATGACACGCGGCTGCCGGGCCAATCGTTTTTTGGAGCGATGCCCGATGCGGTGGCGGTATCGGATGACGGCGCCACTTTGTATGCGGCGAACTCCGGATCGGATGCGGTGGCGGTGTTCGATCTCAAACAAGCGAAGAAGGCGAATGGGCCGGAGATTCCGAAGGGGTTCATTCCGACGGAGTGGTATCCGACGGCGATGGCGGCGCAGGGGGATCATGTGTACGTGGCGACGGCGAAGGGCGAAGGAACGGGGCCGAATGGGGCGCCACAGCCGGAGCCGCCGAATCCGCCGGGGAATGCACCGACGCGCCTGGAGCACCGGCCGCACACGTATATCGCGACGATGCTGCACGGATCGCTGGCGACGATCGATGTGAAGGAGGCGAAGGCGAATCTGCGCGAGCTGACGGGACAGGTGCTGGAGAGCAACCTGATGCATGCGGCGCAGAAGAAGATCGCGTTTCAGGGTGGAGGAGACAAGATCAAGCACGTGATCTACATCATTCGCGAGAACCGGACGTACGATCAGGAGCTCGGCGATCTGGGTGTGGGGGATGGCGATCCTTCGCTGACGATGTATGGCGAGGCGATCACGCCGAACCTGCATGCGCTGGCGAAGCAGTTTGGGGTGCTGGACAACTTCTACGATTCCGGCGAGGTGTCGGGCGACGGGCACGTGTGGTCGACAGCGGCGATCAACAGCGACTACAACGAGCGCACCTGGCAGATCGGCTATCGCGGGCACGAGCGGCCGTACGATTTTGAGGGGGTGGTGGAGGAAGGCTATCCACTGCTCGAAAACATTCCGGACGTCGATGAGCCGGGCAGCGGGTATATGTGGACCGACCTGGCGAAGAATCACAAGACGCTGTATCACTTTGGCGAGTTCATCTCGTCGAAGTTCTGCGACGACTCGGGCGAGGCGCCAAAGGATCGGCCGCTGCCCGAGGAGGCGGGCACGCCGGAGGGCGAACACTCCTGCGAGCACCCCTTCATTCATGAGGGCGATGCGATTCCGGCGAACTACGGCGGCGGGGTCAGCAAGTATCCGTGGAAGATTCCTCTTATCTATAAGAATGTGGCGACGAAGCCGGAGCTGGAGGGGCATTTCGATCCGAAGTATCCGGATTTCAATCTGAGCTTTCCGGATCAGCTGCGGGTGAATGAGTTTCTGACGCACTTCAATCAGTGGGTTGGGGATTTGAAGGCGGGGCACGACAGCATGCCGGCGTTTGTGATGCTGCGGCTGCCCAACGATCACACGGCGGGGACGCGGGCCGGCATGCCGACGCCGAAGGCGTCGATTGCGGATAACGATCTCGCGGTGGGGCGCGCGGTGGATGCCGTGAGCCACAGTGGGTACTGGGATTCGACCGCGTTCTTCGTGCTGGAGGACGATGCGCAGGACGGAGCGGATCACGTGGATGCGCACCGGTCGATCTCGCTGGTGATCAGCAAGTACGCGCCGCGGAAAGAAACGCCGTTTGTGGACCACACGTTCTACACGACGGTGAGCACGCTGCACACGATCCTGACTTTGCTGGGGTGCCCGCCGATGAACAACAACGATGCGTTTGCGCCGTTGATGGCGCCGGAGTTTTCCGGAGCGGGAGATCAGCCGGCGTTCAGCGCGGACTATCGCAATCGGGAGAATGGGCTGATCTACACGGCCAACGCGCCGAAGTCCGAGGGTGCGAAGGAGTCGGCGAAGATGGACTTCACACATGAGGACCGCGCCGATCCGGTGAAGCTGAACGTGATCCTGTGGAAGGATGCAATGGGGAATAAGCCGGTGCCGTGGATGCTGACGCATCCGCATGGGATCAAGAAGGACGATGATGATTAGAGGCAGGGAGAAGGGAGAAGGAAGAAGGAAGAAGGAAGAAGGGAGTAGGAAGAAGGAAGAAGGAAGAAGGGAGAAGGGAGAAGGGAGTAGGGAGTAGGGAGTAGGGAGTAGGTCTAGATTGTCAGGCGGTTGGTTGAGATTGGCTTGATCTGATTCATGGAGAGGGAGGCGATGCGGTCGAGCGGGCCACTGACTTGCACGCCGATGGTGGGGGCTGCGTCGCCGGGGTAGTAGAAGCGCCGGGTCAGCGCACCGTAGCCGTTGGCGAAGCACTCGATGACGGAGCCGTCGATGAGGAAGCGCAGCTCGACGGGTGTGTCGTTGCCGGGTCCGAGGGGGACGGGCTGGTTGTCGATCCGGATTTCGTTGGGGTGCGATGGGTCGTAGCGACAGGCGAGCCAGGTCTTCGCAGGATCGGGCGAGGCAAGCGAGAATTCCAGAGGCTCCGTGGTTTTGTGGAATGAGAGCGCGACTTCGCCACAGGCTTCTCGGATGGTCATGTGCGCGAGTTGCTGTTGATTGCGGGCTTCGTCGGCGGTGAGGCGCAGCTGGGTTTCCGGTTGGCGCAGGTTGTGGAATTCGGGCAGCACCGCGATGCGCAGAACGTGCGCAGCGTCGAGGGTGAGCACACGCGGGAGGGACATGAGGCAGGCCCACCCGGCGGCGCTGTATTCGGCTTCGGGGCGGGTTTCTGGAATCCATCCCCAGAGGATGCGGCGGCCATGGGCGTCGAGCTGGGTTTTCGGGGCGTAGAACGAGCCGTAGTCGAGGATGCCGTCGCGCTCGGGATGAAAGATCATGGCGGCGGTGTCGAACGTGCCGGAGTGCCAGAAGGTCTTGCCTTGCGTTGAGTAAATGAGCACATGTTTATCGCCGATGGGGAAGAAGTCAGGACACTCCCACATATCGCCTGACGCGACCGGGTCCGCCGAGGAACTGCCGGTGGGGGAGCCGTGCGCGAGCATGTGCAGGTATTCCCATTGGCGCAAATCAGCGGAACGGTAGAGAAGCACGGCGCCGCCGTGGCCGCGGATGCCGGAGCCGACGGCGAGGTACCAGGTGTTTCCCTGGCGCCAGGGTGTGGGATCGCGAAAGCCGGTGACGTCGAGGCCGGCGGGAGGCGCGGCGATGACGGGGACGGGATCCTGCGTCCATTGGGTGAGGTCGGGATCGGAGGCGGTGGCGAGACACTGCGATTCTTTGAGGGGGTGGGCGGCGTCGCGGATGGTCGCGTCCTGCATCGAGGCGTTGACGACGCCGGTGTAGAGGACAGCGACACGATCGCCATCCAGCACAGCGGTGCCGGAGAAGCAACCCGCGGCGTCGGGCCCATGGGGATTGGGTGCAAGCGCGATGGGCAGGTGGCGCCAGTGGAGCATGTCCGGGCTGATGGCGTGGGCCCAGTGCATGTCGCCCCAGACTGCGGCGTGCGGATTGTACTGGTGGAACATGTGGTACTGGCCGCGCCAGCAGATGGGGCCGTTGGGGTCATTCATCCAGTTGCGGGCAGGGAGCAGATGATATTGCGGGCGGCGCGGGTCGGCGGCAAGCTGCGCGGCTGAGACGAATGCGAGAGCCTGCGCGCGGAGGCCGAATCGGTGGAGGAGGGATCCGCCTGCGATCGCCGCGCTGCCGTACAGAAATTCACGACGGTTGAAAAGCATCAGTAGTCTCGCCGCGGATTGTAATGCAGGGCGCGACCCCGCTGCTCCGATGAGCGTTGCACTGGATGGCTATTGAGACGACCCAAGCAGCCGCATGATGCCGGCCGGGGGACGTCCGGCGCGCAGTTCAGCAGCCATGAACTGCATGAACGGATCGATGTGGTGGAAGAAATGTTTGTAGCCCGCGCATAGATAGTTGAGGCCGGGCTCGCCGTCGGGTGTGGTGAGGAAGCGATGCTTGGGGCATTCGCCATTGCAGGCGAAGCGGACGTCGCAGGTGCGGCACATGCGCGGGAGCGAGTCGAGTTTGTCGCGGCCGAATTTCTTCTGCTGATCGGACTCGACCATCCGGCTGAGGTCGTTGTCGGCGATGTTGCCGAGCTTATTTTCCGGATAGACGAAGTGGTCGCAGGAGTAGAGGTCGCCGGTATGTTCCATGGCGAGGGCGGAGCCGCAGGTACGGCGGAAGACGCAGAGGCTGGCGTCCATCCCCATCCAGCTTTCGAGGGCAACGTCGAATTGCTGGACGAAGACGCGGCCTACGTCGTTCTTCATCCACTCGTCGAAAATTTGCGATAGAAAATTGCCGTAGGCGAGGGGCTCGACGGACCAGTCGGTGACTTCTGCGGGATGTTGATTCGCGGGCTGGATGAGGACCAGGCCGTCGGCGTCGGGCGCTGCGGCTTTGCGTTCGACGACGGGGATGAACTGGATAAAGCCGCTGCCGGTTTCTTTGAGGAAGCGATAGACCTCGAGCGGGCGCTCGGCGTTGCGGCGGTGGACGACGGTGAGGGTGTTGAAGTCGACCCGATGGGCTTTGAGGCGGTTGAGGCCGCGCATCACGCGATCGAAGGTGGGGGCGCTGCCCTTGTCGACGCGGTAGACGTCGTGCAGTTCGCGGGGGCCGTCGATGGAGAGGCCGACGAGGAAGCGATTCTCGGCAAGGAACTCGCACCAGGCGTCGTCGAGCAGGGTGCCGTTGGTCTGCAGCGCGTTATGGATGGTTTTGCCCTCGGCGCATTTTTGCTGGAGCGCGACCACGGTGCGAAAGAAATCGACGCCGAGGAGCGTAGGCTCGCCGCCCTGCCAGGCGAAGTGGACCTCGTCGACGGGCTGCGCGGCGATGTACTGCTGGATGTAGCGCTCGAGGACAGCGGGGTCCATGGCCCAGTGGCGGGTGTTGGGGTAGAGCTTTTCTTTCTCGAGGTAGAAGCAGTAGCTGCAGTCAAGGTTGCAGATCGGCCCGATAGGCTTGGTCATGATGTGGAAGCCGGTCTGCATAAGAAGCGATGATACGCGCGGCATGCTTGACACGGCACGATGCGGGGTCTATCACTGCTGCTTCGTTTCGATTTGTTTGCGGCAGGCTCGGAAGAGGCAAGGCGAGCCGGCGCTTTTGGACTGGAGAAGAAGATGGAAACACGCAGAACTGTCCTGAAGTATCTGGCAGGCGCGATGGGAACCGCCGCGTGCGGGCTGGACGCACTGGAGTCGTTCGCGCTGCAGCCGAGCGAACGAGGGAAGAGGCCGAACATCGTTTGCCTGGTGGGCGAAGGGCTGCGCTGGGATGAGTTTTCGTCAGCGGGAAACCCGCTGCTGCACACGCCCAACATGGATCGCATTGGGCGCGAGGGCTGCACGTTTCGCAATGCCTTCGTGGTGAATGCGCTGTGCCTGCCCTCGCGCGCGACGATGCTGACGGGGATGTATTCGCATACGACCGGCGCGGTGTCGAACGTGGAGGGGAAGATTGCGCCGCGGCTGCCGCTGGTGTCGGACCTGCTGCAGAAGGCCGGATATGAGACGGCGTTCATCGGCAAGTCGCATGTGGAAGGCGCGCTCATGGACCACTACTGGGACTACTACTTTGGGTTCGTGGGGCAGGCGGATTATTATCGGCCGCGGATCACGGAGGGTGTGCGCGGCAAGTACGGACCGGCGAAGCTATACGCAGGCGAATATGTGGACACGCTGCTGACCGAGAAGGCGGTGGGATGGCTGGCGCAGGAACGCACCAAGCCGTTCTGTCTGTTCCTGT
Source organism: uncultured Acidobacteriaceae bacterium (assembly GCA_963796895.1). Classification (GTDB taxonomy): domain Bacteria; phylum Acidobacteriota; class Terriglobia; order Terriglobales; family Acidobacteriaceae; genus Palsa-343. Next base: position 861,549 of record CAWCNN010000003.1, on the reverse strand, counting down.
GGTTTTATGCGCCGCATGCGCCGTTCTATCGGCCGAAGGACATGGTGATGGACTTCGACGGGGTGAAGATCCCGAAGCCGGCGACGTTCGATGAGGATCTGAAGGATTATCCGGGCAAGCCACGCGCGGTGGCGGATGCGGACAACAAGATTGGTTATTCCGAGGTGTTCAGCGACGATCCGCGGTCGCTGGAAGAGCTGGTGAAGGATCACTACGTGGGCGTTGAGGACAACGATCGCAACGTGGGCGCGATCTGGAAGGAGCTGGAGCGGCAGAAGATCACGGACGAAACGGCGATGCTGCTGAGTTCGGATCACGGATTCTTTCTCGGCGAGCATCATTTTTACGACAAGCGGCTGATGTACGAGCCGTCGATCCGGGTGCCGATGATGGTACGGGTGCCGGGGCGCGTGAAGGCGGGGACGACGAAGGACGAGATGGTGCTGAATCTCGATATGGCTCCGACGCTGCTGGAGATTGCGGGAGTGGCGCCGCCGGAGATGCAGGGCAGGAGCATGCTGCCGCTTGCCGAAGGGAAGGATGTGGCGTGGCGCAAGGACTGGCTCTACGAGTACTACGAATATCCTGGGTTTGAGAACGTGCGGCCGTGCCGCGGCGTGCGGACCGCGCGGTATAAGTACATCCACTTCTTCCTGGAACCTCAGGAATACGAGCTGTACGATCTCCAGACGGATCCGGATGAGGCGAATAATCTCTACGGCAAGCCGGGGTACGAGGAGATCACGGCGGATCTGCAGAAGCGGCTGGAAGAGCTGCGCGCGGAGACGAACGATACGTACCAGTACAAGCCGACGGGGCTGCCTTTGCATTTCGATTCCGGAGTGCAGACGGAGTCGCAGCTGCGGGGGAAGCGCTGAACGTCAGGTTGTCGTGTTTCCGGGGAATATGATTGCTTGAGCTTATGACAAAGCGGAGCACGAGCGGGCACGGAACGGAAGTGCGGAAACCTGGCAAGCCGAAGGCCGGTACGATCGATGACTTTATCGGGCGTCTGAAGGGACGTCGGAAGAAGTTTGCGACGATCACAGAGATTAACAAAGCGACGGCGAGAGGTTGGGCGGAAAGGGAGTAAGAGCCGAGGCTGTCTAATCAGGATTATTTCCCCGAATTGCGTTCCCGTCGTCGTCCATTCACACAATCAGGTAATCTTCATCGCGTACGGAAAGTGGCTGCTAAACCTCCGGATACTTCTTTCCGCTCCCAGGGTTGGAGGATGCGGACGGATTGCATGCCGGCGCGGGTCGCGGCTTCGATGCCCATCGCGGTGTCTTCAAAGACGAGGCAGGAAGCGGGTGGGACGTTGAGTTTTTGCGCGGCCAGGAGGAAGGGCTCGGGGTCGGGCTTGGCGTTCTTGTAATCACCGGCGCACACCAGCACGTCGAACTTATCTTCGAGATGCAGGGCACGCAGCGAGGCGGTGACCGAGTCGCGCGTGGAACCGGAGACAACGGCAAAGGGGATGCGAGTGTGCGCCTCCTCGATTTGTTCGAGGACTTCGGGGACGGCGGTGAGCTGCGGCAACAGCTCGTAGTAGAGGCTCTCCTTGCGGTGGGCGACTTCGTCGACGGGCATCGCGAGCGCGTGGCGCTGATTGAGGGTGGAGATGATTTCGCGGACGGGCATGCCTCCCCAGGAGTAGAAGAGGTCTTCGGGGAAATCGGTGCAGCCGTATTCGGCGAGGGCCTGCTTCCAGGCGATGTAGTGCAGCGGCATGGAGTCGGCGATGGTGCCGTCCATATCGAATAGGTACGCACCGAAGGGACCGGAGGGGAGCGTGAGCTTCATGATTTCAGAGTACCAGGGTGTGGGACTACGGCTGAAGCGTTGCGGTGCGGAGAAAGTCGAAGGTACCGGAAGGGTTGGGGTGGATGTTGCCGAGGCGTTTGTTGTGGACGATGACCGAGTCGAGATACCAGAGGTTGATGTCGGGGAGGTCGCGCGCGGCGATCTGCTGGATGCGGGCGTAGTCGGCGAGGCGCTGCTTCGGATCCTGGGTTGAGGCGGCGTCGGCGATGAGGTGATCCATCTCGGGGTTTGAGTAGAAGCCGCGGTTGGCGCCGTGCGGCGGGAAGCTCGCGGTGGAGTAGGCGTAGCGGAAAATGTCCGGGTTCTCGTTGCCGCCGATCCAGCGCGAAGGCGCGAGTTGGAAGACGCCGCGCGTCAGGTCTGCATAGAAGGTGGCGAACTCGTAGCTGCGCAGGTCGAGCGCGATGCCCACCTGCGCGAGCTGCGCCTGGATAGCGACGGCGGTGAGACGGACGGTCTCGTCGTTGGAGGTCTTCATGCCGATGTGGAAGCGGATGCCATGCGCACCCCGCGGGTAGCCGGCCTGATCGAGGAGAGCGTTGGCCTGGGCGGGATCGAAGTTGTGGGGTGGTGTGGGGACCCAGGCCCAGTGCTGCGGGGGCAGAAGGCTCTCGGCAACGCGCGCCTCGCCGCGGTAGAGCGCCTGAATCAGCAACGGGCGGTTGATGGCGAGCGCGATGGCAGTGCGCACGCGCACGTCGCGCAGGATGGGGTCGCGCATGTTGAAGACGATGTAGTTGAGGACGGTGCCGGGGCCGTCGTCGACGGCGAGGTGCGGATTGCGGGCGAGGGCGTTGATCTCGTCGGCCTGGAGCGCGTTGCTTTCGACGTCGGCAGAACCTTTTTCCAGTTCGAGCGCGCGCGTGGTGGCATCGGGTACGACGGCGAAGCGGACGCGGGGGATGTTGGGGCGCGGTCCCCAGTACGATGGCGCTCGCTCGATGACCACATCGCGGTCGAGCTGCTGGCTGACGAATTCAAAAGGTCCGCTGCCCATGGGGTGGCGGAAGAAGTCGCGCCCGGAGCCGTACGGGACGATGCCGATGGCGCCGTCGCAGAGGTTGAAGGGGAGCGAGGGGTCGGGTTGTTTGAGGTGAAAGATGACGGTGGCGGGATCGGGCGCGTCAATGTGATCCAGAGTCGTGAAGGATCCGGCCTTCACGCTGATCACGGTGCCGTTCAGGATCGAATCGATGGTGTATTTGACGTCGCGGGCGGTGAGCGGGTGTCCGTCGTGAAAACGCACATCAGTACGGAGGTGGAAGACCCAGGTCTTAGGGTCGGGCGTCTCCCACGTTGAGGCGAGGGCGGGTTGCAATCCAAAGTGGTCGTCGCGGCGGACGAGCGGATCGAAGATGAGTGAGTCGATGTGCTCGGCTTGACCGTCGGTGCCGATGCGCGGATCGAGCGAAGCGGGGCTGGACTCGATGAGCATGGTGACGGTGGAGGGGGCGAGCTTTTGGGCGCAGCCGGAAAGCAGGAAACAGGGAACAGGGAGCAGGGTGCAGAAGATGGCGAGCAGGAGGCGCGCGGGCCGACCCGGTGACGATTCACGCATAGGTGATGTGGCCGAGGATCGCCGGACGGGAGGCGCCCGTGGCGGAGGGGACGTTGCCGGGTTGGTGATGCCATGTTTGCCAGGCGAGGAGGGCGAAGGCTGCGGCTTCTTTGGCTGCGGAGGGGAGGCCGAGGGCATCGGTGATGGTGAGGTTTGCGTCGAGGGGGACGAGGCGGTTGCCCAGCATCGCGAGGAGGGTGGCGTTGTGCGCGCCGCCTCCGGAGACGATGAGGTCGATGGGTTTGGACCCGACGCGTGGCAGGACCCAGGTGCGGATCGAATGCGCGATGGATTGGGCAGTGAGCGCGGTGGCGGTGGCGATGGCGTCTTCCGGGCGGAAACGTTTTGGGGTGCTGTGGCGGCGACAGGCCGCCAGGAATTTTTCGGCATAGGTTGCGCCGAATTGTTCTCGTCCGGCGGATTTGGGTGGCGCGAGGCGGAAGAATTTTTCACTGAGCGCTGCGCGGAGCACCGGCTCGAGGACTTTGCCGCGGGCGGCGATGCGGCCGTTGCGGTCGTATGGCTTCGAGAAGAGCTGCTGCGTGAGAGCATCGAGGATCATGTTGCCGGGGCCGGTGTCGAAGGCGATGACGCGCTCGAGCGGAGCAGCGGCGGGAATGCAGGTGAGGTTGGCGATGCCACCGATGTTCTGCAAAACACGGGCGCGTGTGGGGTGCATGAAGTACGCGTAGTCGAAGAGCGGAACGAGGGGCGCGCCCTGACCGCCTGCGGCCATATCCGCCGGACGGAAGTTAGAGACGACCGGGACGCCGCATTCTGCTGCGATCACAGCGGGCTCGCCGAGTTGGCAGGTGCAGGTGAAGCGGCGGCCGGCGTAGAGCGCGGGCGATCCCTGGTGGTAGACGGTTTGGCCATGGCAGCCGATGAGCGCGGGCTTGAGCTTCGTGATCCGGATTGTGTCGCGCACCGCTTCGGCGTACGCGAGGCCGAGGCGCCAGTTCAATCGCGCCAGTTTTTCGGTGGTGGTGTTGGGTGCGTCGGATTGACCGGCCATGGCGGCGAGGATGGAACGGCGGAGCGCGCGCGGGAAGGGATGGGCGCGATGGGCGAGGAGCGAGAGTTGGGGAAGAGGGCGTTGTGCGGAGGGGGCCGCGATCCTGACCAGGGCGACGTCGATGCCGTCGGCTGAGGTGCCGCTCATGATGCCGGCGACGATCATCGATTTCGATGGCATGCAGGAGCCAATTTTACAGGCGGCTAAGAGTCACAGGAGCGGTTACATTTGACCTGCCTGGGACAGAGGCGGGACGCCGAGTGACGCCAGGCAAAATTTCTTCGAGAAAAAGGTTGCCTGATTCATTACCCTATGTAAGGATTGGTTAACACTCGAAGCGACTGATTGCCTTTCGGTCAGAACCTTAACGGATCACCAGGATCGCGATCCGACTGAAGAGAGATGGATCCGGTCCGTGCCACGGCTTTTTAGCCGGGCGTCAGGCCAGAACGAAGTGGGAGCACGCCGCTCATTCGTTCGCAGCCGTAGAGCAAAGAGGTCTGCTGAGCAGCTCGGTCAAAGGCTCACAATGGCCCACCTGAAAATTTAAGCAAGCCGGTTCGCTCATTCCGGGCGATACGGGTCAGCCCTCGTGCGGCGAGCACTCATGATGCGCCGCGCCTGTGCCCTCGCACGCTTCGGGAGAGCTCCAGATTGGCCACACACGATTGCTGCGGCAGCGTGGGCGACCGATCGATTTTGAGAGCAGATACACCCTGGACGCTCCACCCTTTCGCATGATGGCAATTACGACGTACCTCGTCACCCCTCGATTGGCTTTCACGCGACAGGCGGCCGGACCCGCACACAGCGGCACTATCATTCTTCCCCCGCGAAGGTACTCCCGATGAAGTTTGCAAAGTCCCTCACCCCATTTGTTGTGATGCTGGCAGCGTTGCCGGCGCTGGCACAGACGACGATTTACAGCCCGGCCAACGGCTCCCAGGCTGGTTCCCCCTTCACGCTGCACATGACGGCTCCAACATGCTCGGGTCAGCCGGTGAGCGAGGTTGGCTACTCGCTCGATGGCAGCCCTTCAACGGCGGCGTTTCCGGTGCAGTACATGAATGGCCCGGTGTCGGCATCGCTGGGCTGGCACATCATCCATGTGAAGGTGTGGAACATTTACGGCGGGGTATGCGTGACGGATGTGTCGGTCGACGTTGTCGGTGGCGCAGTGGCCGCGACCGCCAGCAGCAGCCCGGCCACGTCGGTGATTCCGTCGAATGCGATTGGGGTGGGTTCAATCCAGACGTTTGGAAACTGGTCAGCGATTCATGACGGAGGAACGCCGGGATCGTCAGCCGGCGCTATGACGCGCACGGGTTCGCCCGCGCCGGACGGAGCGGCTGAATATTTTCAGAACGTCTTCAGTTATTACGGTGGTGAGCGGTACGCGGTGCAGTTCGCCACGGACACCGCATCGCAGAACTTCTTTTACGACACGTATATTTATATCGCCAACGACTCGAACGGTTTGTCGAATCTGGAGTTCGATCTGGCGCAGACGATGCAGAACGGCGAGACGGCGATGATGGGGTTCCAGTGCGATACCTGGAACAACACGTGGGATTACGCGGTGAATGCGGGATCGCCGACGGCGTACAACGACACGTGGGCCCACTCGGGCGCGTACTGCAACGTCCACCATTGGGCTCCGAACACATGGCATCACGTGCAGATCTGGTACACGCGCAACACCTCAGGATGGGTGACGTATCACGCGGTGTGGCTGGACGGCGCGGAGCAGGCGCTCAACATTACGGCGTTCAGCGGGTTTGCGCTCGGGTGGGGTCCGTCGGTGATCACGCAGTTCCAGATCGATGGGAGCGGCAGCGGGACGACGTGGGCCAATGTGTATCTCGACGGCTTGACCGTGTATCGGTGGTGAGGCGCGTCAGCGTTGAAGGCAACAGCAGAAGCCCCGAGTTATGGCTCGGGGCTTCTGCTTGTGCGGGTCACACGATGTTGCGGCGGGCGCGGAATTCCGAGCCGATGGCGGTGATGGTGTCGCGATCGAGGATGCGGGCCGCGGCGGGAAAAACGGTAGCCTCTTCGGTGCGGATGTGGTCGGCGTAGAGCGCGCGCAGGCGGCGGGTCTTATCGAGGAGCGATTGCTGGAGCGCGGGGGTGAGCGAGCCGGCTGTCAACCAGTCCGTATAGAGCCGATCGACGTCCTCATGGAGGACGTCGGCTTCGCGATGATCGTCTTCGAGATGGTCGAGTGGATCGAGAGCGCCGGGCGGGGCCAGGGTGCGCATGCGAGGGAAGAGCGATTCCTCCTCGTCGGCGGTATGGCGGCGGCCTCCCTCGCGGAAATAGGCGAGCGCGGCGCGTACGGCGGAGGCTTCTTCGCTGGTGAGGGAGCGGGCGTGGGCGCGCTCGGCGACATCGCAGAGGATGGCGAGGAAGCGCTCGATGCGGCGATGGCAATCCTGCAGCATGCCGAGCGGGTCATCGAAACCGCTGTCGAGTTTGGCGCCAATCTGGACGGGCATGGGGAAATCGTCAGAACCCTTCGCGCGTTTTGGCGGATTGATTCTTTCGGGGTCCAGAGGCCAGTTTAGTCCGTGGCTCAAGCCACGTTCTTTCCTGCCGGATATTCCCCGGCCTGAAGGCTCCATTCGACTCGCCGGCTTGCGCCGACTCGCTCAGGACAGGCTTATGGCTTCTACCGTCGTGCCGCTTCGCGGCACCTTATGCGCGGTGCAGAGTCAGCTTAAAATGGTGCTCGTCAAAGGAATCTCTTATGGGCCGAAGTGCGCGAATCCCCTTGTATGTGTTGCTACCCCTCCTGGCTGTTGTGCAGCCTGTGGCGACGGGGCAGAGACTTGATGGCGGCCCGGCAGCGTCGGGGGCTGCAAAAGCACGCCACATAGTTATTCCCAAGGGCACTGAGGTGCGGCTTGTGCTGATGCAAACATTGTCCTCCGCGACTGCTCGGAATGGGCAGGTGGTTCATTTGACAACCTCAAAGGACCTAATCGTAAACGGTGTGCTCGCCATTCCAGAGGGCATAGCTGCTCGCGGCGTTGTGAAGCACGTCACGAAGGCTGTGCCGGGTCGGAAAGATGGATACCTCGAGGTTGAACCTTCCAGTGTCTCGCTTCCAGATGGCAGATTCATTCCGCTCCGATCGTATCCACCCGGGGAAGACGCGTGTGGGGATATGGGACCGTGCTGGGTGCTGTATACGCTATTGGGTCCGTTCGCTGTTGCCGGAAAGGTACGGAATTCTATCGAGAATCGAAACTATAAAGAACCTGGCGAAAATAAAGTTCTGTCTGCTTCCCGGGAAGTCTTCGGCTACACTGCGCACACGGTGACGATTGGCCGAGGTAGGTGAGTATGTATGTTTGCCCCCCGATCTAACTCAGGCCTTTCCACTTTTCAGGATCGGGGGCTGAAGTGGCGGGGATTTCGCCGACTAACTCGGCGAATTCCTTCACGTCGGCGCGGAGGCGGTCGAGGCGGCCTTCGGAGAGGTTTTGGCGGCGGGTGGGTTGGAGCCAGCGCTTTTTGGAGCGATAGATTTTGCGCCACGCGCTGGCGACCACGGCGCGGAAGGCTCGGGAGCGTTCGGCTTCCTTGAGGATGGCTTCGTAGGCACGCTGGATGAGCATGGGATCGCGGCAGATCTCGATCATCTGGATACCGGCGAGGAGAGCCTGGATGACGGCGTCCTCAATGGGCATCTGCGAGAGGATGCCGCCCATCTCCATATCGTCGGAGAGGATGATGCCCTTAAAGCGAATCTGGCGGCGAAGGACGTTGGTGACCCAGTAGCGCGAGACGGTGGCGGGTGCGGGGTCACGGCCGGGCCACGGGTACGATGCGTGCGCGACCATGGCGAAGGGCAGACGTCCTGCGAGCGCAAGCCAGGGAGCGAGGTCAGTGCGCCACATGAGGCGGGTCTGACGGTGGATGACGGGCATGGACTGGTGTGAGTCCACCTGACCGCCGCCGAGTCCGGGGAAGTGTTTTCCGCAGGCGAGCATCTCTTCGTTCTTCAAGCCGGCGAGGAAGTAGCGGGCGTAATCGATGACGCGGCCGGGTTCGGCGGCAACGACGCGGGTACGCATGATGGTGGCGGACTCCGGGAGGGCGAGGTCGAGCACAGGCGCGAAGACGGCATTGAAGCCGAGGGCGCGGGCCTCGCGGGCAATCAACTCTCCGTGCTGGCGATAGAGATTGCGTTTGCCGGTGGCGAAGACGGCGGCCGGTGACGGCATGGGGGCGATCAAATCGCGGAGGCGATCGACCAAGCCGCCTTCGATGTCGATACAGCGGAAGAGCGGGGTGGTGCCGATGCGATCCGCATCGCGGAGCAGAGCAGCAACCTGGGCGGCGTCTTCGATGTTGCGGCGGAAGAGGATCAGGCCGCCGGGTCGAATGCGCTCGATCCAGGCCCGCTCTTCGGAGGACATCGCCGTACTGCCGAGACCGGCGATGAGGACCTGGCCGGCTTGCTCGGCGATGGGAACGCTGCGGCGGCGCGGCATGAAGACGCGGGAGCCGCGCCGGCCATCGGTGGCTGGAACTTCCGGGATGGATTTGTGATCTGCGGGCCGCGGGCTCATGGGCTAGTCACTTTAGCGTTCAGCTCGTCGTGCTAACTTTCCTGTCCCCGATTTCGGCCTTCAGTTCTTCCAGAAGGTTGAGTGCCTGGAGAGGCGTAAGCGTATCGATGTCGGTCTCCGCCAGACGATCGAGGATACGCTGCGAGAGCGGAGTGAACATGGTGAGTTGCAGCGAGGGCCCGGTCTCCACGGCAACATTATGCCGCTCCGAGCGTTCGTGCTGCTTCAGCACCTGACGGGCGCGCTGGATGACCGCTGGAGGGAGGCCGGCCAGGCGCGCGACGTCGATTCCGTAACTCCGATTCGCAGGTCCCTCCTCGATTCGATGCAGAAAAACGATGCCACGAGGGGATTCACGCACCTCAACATGCAGGTTTTTTAATCGGGGAAACTCGTCGGCGAGCAGGGTGAGCTCGTGGTAGTGGGTGGCGAAGAGGGCGCGGGCGCCGATGTGGCGCTGGAGGAACTCGAGGGTGGACCAGGCGAGCGCAAGGCCGTCGAAGGTGGAGGTGCCGCGGCCCATCTCGTCGAGCAGAATGAGGGAGCGGGGCGTGGCGGTATTGAGGATGGTGGCCGTCTCGGTCATCTCGACCATGAAGGTGGAGCGGCCACGGGCGAGGTTGTCGGCGGCTCCGATGCGGGTGTAGACGCGGTCGACGATGCCGTAGGTCATGCGATCGGCGGGGACGAAGCTGCCGATCTGGGCGAGGATGACGAGGAGGGCCGCCTGGCGCAGGTAGGTGGATTTGCCGCCCATGTTGGGGCCGGTGATGAGCAGCAGATTGGGCAGGGAGGTGTTCTCGCCGGCGTCGAGAAAGAGGTCGTTGGGGACGAAGCGGGTGTCGCCGGCTTCGTCCATGAGGCGTTCGATGACGGGATGGCGTCCGCCGGCGATTTCGAGGATGGGTGCGGGATCGATGCGCGGGCGGGTGTAATTGCGGAGCGCGGCGAGGTGCGCGAAGCTGGCCACGAGATCGATCGAGGCAACGGCAGCGCTGCTGCGGCGAATGCGCGAGGCGTTCTCAATGACTTTGGCGCGGAGGGCGGCGAAGAGGCGCTTCTCGATTTCGACCGAGCGCTCCTGTGCAGTGAGGACCTTCGTCTCGTAATCCTTCAGCTCCGGGGTGGTGAAGCGCTCGGCGTTGACGAGGGTCTGCTTGCGTTCGTAGTCGGCGGGAACGGAGGCGAGATTGGATTTGGTGATCTCGATGTAGTAGCCGAAGACGGAGTTGAAGCGGACTTTGAGGGAACCGATGCCGGTGCGGCGGCGCTCGCGCTCCTCGATGGAGGCGATGGAAGCGCGGCCGGAGGAGCCAATGGAGCGCAGGTCGTCGAGTTCGAGATCGATGCCCTGCGCGATCACGCCGCCTTCGGCGAGAGTGAGGGGCGGTTCGGGGACGAGGGTGGAGCCGATGAGAGCGCAGAGGTCGTCGAGGGGATCGAGGGTGGCGCCGGCGGTGGACCAGAAAGAGGGGGCACCGGGCACCGGGCACCGGGCACCGGGTTCAACGCTCAGGGAGGCGGCCGTCTGACGGACGGCGGGGAGGTGGCGGAGCGAGGCGGCGAGGGCGAGGACATCGCGGGGGCCGGCGCTGTCGAGCGAGATGCGGGCGAGGAGGCGATCGAGGTCGAGAATTCCGGAGAGGGAACGGCGGAGTTCTTCGCGGCGGATGAGGTCATGGCGTGCGGCATCGACGGCCGCGTAGCGAGCTTCGATCGCGGCGGGATCGATCATGGGGCGCAGCAGGGAGGCGCGCAGCAGGCGCTTGCCCATCGGAGTGCCGCAGGCGTCCAGGGTGCGGAAGAGGGTGACGTCGGGGCCAGATTCGGAGAAGAGAGGCTCGACCAGCTCGAGATTGCGCGCCGTGACCTGGTCGACGTGCAGGCACTCGGCGCGGGCATAGTAGCGGAGCGAATCGACGTGCGTGACGTCGGACTGTTGCGTGGTGCGGACATAGTGGACGATGGCTCCGGCGGCGATGGCGGCGGCGGAATGGCCGGCGAGGCCGAAGCCTTCGAGGGAGGTGCTGCCGAGTTGGCGCTCGAGCAGCGGGATGGCGAAATCGGGCGAGAAGACGTAATCGTCGACCGCGGTGCGGGTCTTGATTTGGGCGAGGAGCGGGTCGAGGGTGGAGGCATCCGTGTTCGGACCGAAGGGACCGCGCGTGGAGGGAAAGATCAGCTCGGAGGGAACGAGGCGGAGGAGTTCTTCGAGCGCCTGGGCGGTCGCGCCTGAGCCAGAAAACTCCGTGGCGCGGAAGTCGGCGGTGGAGAGGTCGAGCACGGCCACACCGGCGGCATTTTCGGTGAGGTGGACGGCGGCGAGGAAGTTGGACTGCTCGGCGGCGAGGGAGGGATCGAGCGCTGTGCCGGGGGTGAGAACGCGCGTGACTTCGCGGCGGACGATCTTTTTCGCCGACAATCGCGCGAGTGCGGGGTCCTCCATCTGCTCGCAGATGGCGACGCGGTAGCCGAGGCGGAGGAGGCGGGCGATGTAATTTTCCGCGGCATGATACGGAACGCCGCACATGGGGGTATTGCGCTCTTTGTCGCGCGCGGTGAGGGTGAGCTGGAGCTCGCGCGAAGCGGTTTTGGCGTCGTCGAAGAAGAGCTCGTAAAAGTCGCCGAGACGGAAAAAGAGCAGCGCATCGGGATGCTGGCCCTTGGCGGCCAGGTACTGGCGCATCAGCGGAGTTTGTGTGTCGGCGGAGTCGGGCACGGTTCGCAGATCGGAGTTCAGCGTTTAGAGATTAGAGTTTAGCGCCGATAGACTGAGTCCTGTGACACAGAAGCGCATTGGGATTCATTTGTCGACGGCGGGCGGGGTATTTCGGGCAGCGGAGCGCGCGCAGGCGATCGGGGCGAACACATTTCAGATCTTCTCATCGAGCCCGCGCATGTGGAAGGCGCAGCGGCTCGAAGCGAGTCACTGCCAGCAGATGCGAACCCTGCGGACGGAGTTCGATTGCGCTCCGCTGGCGATCCACACGAGTTATCTGGTGAATTTATGCAGTCAGACGGAGTTGTTTCGTGAGAAGTCCGTGATGGCTTTTCGCGGCGAGGTGGAGCGCGCGCTGGCGCTGGGTGGGGAGTATCTGGTGCTGCATCCGGGGTCGTGGAAGGGGCTGACGCGCAGCGAAGGGCTGCGGCTGGCGGCGGAGTCGATTGCGCGGGCGGTGGAGGGCGTGCGGTTCGACGACTGCGATTTCAGGGTGCTGATCGAAAACACGGCGGGCGCGGAATTCTCGCTGGGCGGGAGCTTCGAGCAGGTGGCGGAGCTGATCGAGCAGCTCCGCGGAATTGTGCCGGTGGGCGCGTGTCTGGACACATGCCACTGCCACGTAGCGGGCTACGATCTGGTGACCGATGCGGGATACGAGCAGACGGTGCAGTGGATCGAGGGGACGATGGGCTTCGACGCAGTGCGGGTGTGGCATATGAACGATGCGAAGGCGCCGCGGGGGTCGAAGCTCGACCGGCACGAGCATATTGGCCGGGGAACGATGGGGCTGGAGCCGTTCCGGCGTCTGTTGAATGACCCACGGTTCGCGCATTGCGCATTCATCGCAGAGACGCCGGTCGATGAAGACGGGGACGAGCGGCGGAACGTGGAGACGATGAAGAGACTGGTGAGTGCGCCGGACTTTGCGCTGTGATCCCGGGGAGTGCGGTCGGGGAGTAGTCTACGGTTCTTTGTGACCGGTCCTGAGGAGTTCCTGCTGGGAGCCGGGAATTTCGAGCGCGGCGTCCCAGCGAATGCCGACGATCTTGTCGAGCGCGTTTTCTGTTTTGCGCGTGGTGAAAACGCCCATCCAGCCGCGCGGGGCGAGGCGCTCCGCGGCCGTTTGGCAGGCTGCAGCCATGCGGTCGACGGCGCGCAGGGTGATGGCATCGAAAACGCGGCCGGGTTCCATCTCTTCAACGCGGGCCGCCCAGACTTCGGCTTTGAGGCCGAGGGTGCGCACGGCCTCGCGGAGGAACGCGGCCTTCTTGCCCTGCGATTCGGAGAGGGTGACGGCGATTTCAGGGCGGCAGACGGCGATGGGGATTCCCGGGAATCCGCCGCCGGAGCCGTAGTCGAGCAGGGTATTGACGCGTTGCGGGACTTGTTTTGCGGCGAAGATCGACTCGGCGAAGTGTCTGCGGACGATCTCATCGGGTCTGCGGACGGAGGTGAGATTGATGCGCGCGTTCCAGCGGAAAAGGAGCGCGAGAAATTCCTCGAGCTGCGCGACGGTGTGCGCATCGAGGCTCAGCGTATCGAGAGTGGAGGGAGGGGCGCTGTCTTTCTTCATAGCTGCGTTTTGGATGACCTGAGGGGTTCAAGGGCGAACGAAACCATCAAGAGCTTCCTTTGGGGCTTCCTTGCGGCGCGCGATTGAGCTGGCAGGCACGGGCGGCTAGCGATCATACACTTTTCAGGTCAAGCCTCAAAACCACTCAGCGCAGCGCGCATTGGGCATCCAAAGGGTTGCGGGACCGGTGGCGGCAGGAGGGCAGAGGTTGACGCTGGATCGGCCCTTGCGCAGGTCCTGGCGCGCTGATAGGAGCTGCCGGGCGAACCGCAGTGCGGTGCGTCACAGCGCGCGGAGTCGCAGATCGGGTTAAGCTGAAGGGTGAGCCTGGGGAGCGAAAGCCTGCATCGGGAACGAGCGGTGGTGTGCCTGTCGGGAGGGATGGACTCCTGCGTATGCGCGGCACTGGCGGCGCGGGATTACGACGCGTATGCGCTGCATTGCAGCTATGGGCAGCGAACCGAGGAGAGAGAGGCGCAGGCGGCCCATCGCGTGGCCGAACGGCTTGGGTTCCGGGATTTTCTGCGGCTGAAGCTGGATCTTTTTCGGCGGATCGGGGGATCGGCCCTGACCGATACCCGCATCGAAGTGCCTGAGGCGCCTGCGGATGGGGCGGCGATCGGGGCAGAGATCCCAGTGACGTATGTTCCTTTTCGCAATGCGCATTTTTTGTCGGCAGCGGTGAGCTGGGCGGAAGTCCTTGGGGCAAAATCCGTGTTTATCGGTGCAGTGGAGCAGGACAGTTCGGGGTATCCGGACTGCCGGCCGGCGTATTACGCGGCGTTCCAGGAGCTGATTCGGCAGGGGACGAGGGAGGGCGACATCATTATGAAGACGCCGCTCATCCATATGCACAAGCGAGAGATCGTGGCGCTTGGCCTTGAACTGGCCGCACCGCTGGAGTTAACGTGGTCATGCTATTCAGGTTCGGAAGAGGCGTGCGGCGTGTGCGAAAGCTGCGTGCTGCGCCTGCGGGCTTTCGAACAGGCCGGAGCGAGGGACCCGATCCGCTATGGAAAGCGGCGGGAGGCGGGCCCGAAGACCGGGGAGACGAGTCGGGAGGGGGCGGCATGACTGCGCCCTCCAGCAGAGAGGAATAAGAAAAATGAAGATAAGAAAACCTGGGCCGCGGATGGTGCTGGCCGTTCTTCTTGGCACTCCGCTGTTTCTGGGAGCACAGGCAACGACCATGGGCAAGATCCACGGGCACGTGAATGATCCCGCGGGCACGCCGGAGACGAGCGGCACGATTTCGCTGTTTGAGGGCGGAATGGCATCGGCCGACGCGACGCCGAAGTACACCTTCGAGGTGGACGCGAACGGCGACTACAAAGGCGAAGCTGCGCCGGGAAGCTACACGGTGACGTTTCGGCTGCCGACGACGCCGAAGGGTCAGATCGTCGACCAGATTGACAATGTGAAGGTGGTGGCGGGGCAGGATATTGAGGCCAACGACGACATGTCGCGCCAGGATTATCTGGCGAAACTGACGCCGGACCAGCGGAAGGCGCTGGAAGAAGCGAGGCAGAAGAACGCGGCGATTCTGAAGGAAAACTCGCAGATCAAGAATCTGAATGCGGATCTTTCAAAGTCGCGTTCGGATCGCGCGGCCAAGAATTATTCGGATGCGGCGGCGCTGATGCAGAAGGATGTGGCGATGAAGCCCGACGAGCCGCTGCTTTGGGTCGAGTTGGGCGAGGCGCAGCTGGGCATGAAGCAGTATGAAGACGCCCAGACCTCGCTGCAGAAGGGGATCCAACTGGAGACGGCGGCGAAGAAGCCGAATCCTGAGGTAATCGCAGCGGCCGACAACGCGCTGGGCGAAGCGCTGGGGTCAGACAATAAGATTCCCGATTCGCAGGCGGCCTACGATGCGGCGGCGAAGGCCAATCCTGCTGGAGCGGCGATGTACTACACGAACGAAGCCATCGTGATGGATCGAGAGAACCAGCTCGATGGGACAGTGGCGGCGGCGGACAAAGCGATTGCGGCAGATCCGACCAAGCCGATTCCTTACTATCTCAAGGGCAAGGCTCTGATCAACAAGGCCACAATCGATCCCAAGACGCAGAAAATTGTCGCGCCGCCGGGATGCGCCGAGGCCTACCAGAAGTACCTGGATCTGGCGCCGACCGGCCCGTTTGCCAACGACGCCAAGTCGGTGCTGGCGGAGTTGAGCGCGGCGCCGGTGACCGGTTCCAAGGGCGGCAAGAAGCCTCACTAAGCCGGGCGAAACGCAGAGCGCCGGTCCCCACCCCAGGGAAGGGGCGGGGGACGGCGCTCTTTCTTTTTGCGACAATCGTTGCGTGAGCCAGCTTGTCGCAAACCGGGATGAATCGCCCTCCCCCTCCATCGTTCTGAGCTACGAACACGCGGCGTCGGTGCTGCGACGGCAGGCAGAGTGCGCTCAGTCGGTCCGGAAGCCGGCGGTGGAGAAGATTGCGCTGACGAGTGCGCAGGGACGCGTGCTGGCCGAGGCGGTTGCGGCGGATCGGGATCAGCCGCCGTTTCCTCGCGCGACACGGGATGGCTACGCCTGCCGAACGGCAGATCTGCATGGGGGCGGGATGCGCGTGGTGGGTCAACTGCGCGCGGGTGATGCATGGACGCTGGGGGCGATCCGGCCAGGCGAAGCCGTGGAGATCATGACGGGGGCGGCGGTTCCGCCGGGCGCCGACTGCGTGGTGATGGTGGAGCACACGTCCGCGAGCGCGGAGTGGGTAAGCCTGACGGAGGGGCGCTCGCTGGCGCCGGGGGAGAACATTGTGGCCGCCGGGGCGGAGGCGAGAGCGGGCGAGGTGATCGTTCCCGCGGGACGGCGTCTGGGGATCGCGGAGATTGGCGCGGCAGCGGCATGCGGGGCGGCGGAGGTGGCGGTGTTCAGCAAGCCGCGGGTGGCGATTCTGGCCACGGGCGACGAACTGGTGGATGTAGCGCAGAAACCTCTGGCGCATCAGATACGTAACTCGAACAGTTACTCATTAGCGGCCCAGGTGCGGGCGGCGGGTGGGGAACCGGAGATTGGCGCGGTGGTTCGGGACGACAAGGCCGCGACGGAAAAGGCGATCCGGGCAGCGCGGGACTGCGAACTGATTCTTCTGACAGGCGGCGTCTCAATGGGGAAGTTCGATTTCGTGGAGCAGGCGCTGGTGGCGCTGGATGCGGAGTTTTTCTTTACGGGGGTGCTGATCCAGCCGGGAAAACCGGCGGTGTTCGGGAAGCTGGGGGAGACCTGTTTCTTTGGATTGCCCGGGAATCCGATTTCCACAATGGTGACGTTCGCGCTGTTTGCGGCGCCTTTGCTGCGGCGTTTGAGCGGCGAGAATTGGCATGGGCCGCGGTTCGGGATGGCACGGCTGGAGGAAGAGGTTCAGGTGAAGGCGGGACTGACGCGGTTCCTGCCGGCGCTGGTGGAGGGCGGCGTTCGCGGTATGCGGGTGGGACGCATCGCGTGGCAGGGGTCGGGCGATCTGGCGGCGGCGGCGAAGGCGAATGCGTTCCTGGTGGTTCCGGAGACGATGGAGGCACTGGCGGCCGGGGAAATTGTCACCGTGCTTGAGATTTGAAAAGCAACCGGTAGCCTGTGGCGCGTAGCTGTAGCTGAGGCGGACAGGTTGCGGTGCGGGTCCTGCCTCGCTCAAGATGACGGTGAGTCGAGGCGGTAGGCGCGGGCGGCGGTGGTGTGGAAGAGGGCTTCGCGTTCGGCGGCAGAGAGTGGCGCTGCGAAGCGTTCGACGGTGCGGACCCAATCCAGATATGAGACGGCGACGCGGCAGACGGGCCAGTCGGAGCCGAACATGAGGCGCGCGGGCGTAAAAGCTTCGAGCGCTGCTTGCATGTAGGGCAGAATCCGTTCGTACGTCCAGGTTGTGTAGTCGGCTTCGGTGACGACGCCGGAGATCTTGCAGAAAACGTTGGGGCGGCGGGCGAGTTCGTTGAGGTTCCGCGCCCATGGCTGGAGTTCGCCGGCGCGAATGGCGGGCTTGGCGATGTGGTCGAGCACGAAGATTTGATCGGGATGGCGATCGACGAAGCGGATGGCGGCTGGCAGCTGCGCATGGTAGATGAGGATGTCGTAAGTGAGGTTAAGGGAGCGCAACTGGGAGAGGCCGGCGTTGAAGTCGGGGAGGTTCATGTAGGCGTCGGGTTCGCCCTGGAGGACGTGGCGGACGGCTTTCAGGTGCGGGTTCGCGGAGAGGCGCTCGAGGTGCTGACCGATGGCGGGGTCGGCGAGGGGCAGCCAGGCGACGACGCCGGCGATCCAGGGATGGCTGCTTGCCTGAGCGAGGAGAAATTCCGTTTCGGCGAGGGTTTGGCGGGCCTGCACGGAGATGACGGCGTCAATGCCGGCGGGGGCGATCTCCTGGGCGAGGTCGACGGGAAGGAAGTCACGGCGGATCGCGGACATGGTGTCGTCGATCCAGCCGTATTCGGCGGGAGTGTAGTGCCAGAAGTGGTGGTGGGCGTCGATGCGCATGGTTGACTGAGTCCGGACAGCCGCTATTGTAGAGCGAATTGGAAGCGCGGCGCGGGGAGTCAGGCGTTGAGTTTTTTGAGGTGAGGCAGGAGGTTGCGGAAGGCTCGGCCGCGATGGCTGAGCAGGTGCTTCTGCTCGAGAGAGATTTCGGCCATGGTGAACTGCAGCTGGGGAATCCAGAAGAGCGGGTCGTAGCCGAAGCCGCCGGTACCGCGGGGGGCGGAGAGGATTTCGCCGTTGACGGTGCCTTCGGCGGTGAGGAGCAGCCGGCCGTCGCGCGCTACGGCCAGAGCGCAGCGATAGCGCGCGCTGCGCTGCGGGACAGCGCGCATGCGGGAAAGCAGATAGAGGTTGTTGCGTTCGTCGGTGGAGAGGGAAGCATCATCGCCGCCCGGGGCAAAGCCCGCATCGCCTGCGTAGCGTGCCGAGCGGACGCCGGGCTCGCCACCCAGCGCGTCGACTTCGAGGCCGGAATCGTCGGCGAGGATCAGACCGGGGATGAGGCGGCTATAGTACTGGGCCTTGAGGCGCGCGTTGCCGGCGAAGGTCAGCTCGTTTTCTTCGGGGGCAGGGATTTGACTGAACGGGGGCGGAGATTCGATGAGGTAGCCGCTTTCGGCAGCGGCGACAGAAAAGTCGCGCAGCTTGCCGGGGTTGGTGGTGGCCGCGTAAAGAGTAACCGTCACCGCATTATTTTATGCAAGGGGAGGCCTTTTGAGGTCGAAGGCGAGGGGGCAGCCTTCGCAATGGGCCACGCGGCCACAGTGCAACTTGCCGGTCTCGACGATGAGGGCGTGGAACTCGTTGTAGTGGCGGGCGAGAGCATCGGGACTCTCTTGGGCGGAGTCGGGAGCGAAGGCCTGTTCGGCGAGGGATTGGATCTCGGCGTATTTGGCGTGAGGGGGGAGGAGACCGTGGCGGGTGACCACGCGGCGGAGGTACTCGTCGACAACCATGGCGGGAACGGCGAGGGCGTAGAGGAGGATGGCGTCGGCGGTCTCGGGGCCGACGCCGGGGAGGTCGAGGAGGTCGTTGCGGACGGCAGACACGCTCTGAAGAGCGCCACGACGCAATGCTGCCATGCGACCGCCATAGCGGTCATCCAGGAAAGAGACGAAGGCTTTGAGGGCGGCGGCTTTGCGCAGCATAAAGCCGGAGGGGCGGATGAGGGCGCGGAGGTCGGTTTCAGGAATCGCACGGAGGCCGCGGACGGAGAGCACGCCCCTGGCGCGGAGGTTGGCAATCGAGCGCTCGACGGATTTCCAGGCGGTGTTCTGGGTGAGGTACGCACCGATGACGACTTCGAAGGGCGTTTGCGCAGGCCACCACTGCTGCGGGCCCCAGGTTTCGACGAGGCGGTTGTACATTGCGTGCAGGCGGCCGGCGGAAGACACAGGTTACAGGTTACGGGTTACAGGTTGCAGGTCGCAGGGGTCAGAGAGCACAGAGGCTCGGGGTACGAATTTGCCGGAGCGCAACGAACAGTCAGGGTCCCGCAATCGTGCGCTGGAGTTCGCGAATCTGAATCATTAACATCGAAGCTGCGGTTCTCATTTTCGATCACCGGCAGGCACTAACAGCCTGTTGCAAAGCCGGACGAAGAGCAAAGCATCCCTCAGGGGCTGAAAGCCCGCCGATGTTGGGCGCTTTATGGCACGGCCGAAGCCGTGCCCCTTCAAAACCGGACTTTTGGCACAGGTTGCAGAGGGAGAAGCGATGGAATACGTAAATTTAGGCAGGACGGGGCTGAAGGTCTCGCGGATTTGTCTGGGATGCATGACGTATGGGCGGCCGCCGGCGCCGGGCGAGCCGCAGGCGGGGCGCCATGCGTGGGCGCTGAATGAGGAGCAGAGCCAGCCGTTTCTGAAGCAGGCGCTCGATCTGGGAATCAACTTCTTCGACACGGCGAATGTGTATTCGAGCGGGGCGAGCGAGGAAGTGCTGGGGCGGTTCCTGAAGAAGAACGTGCGGCGCGAGTCGGTGGTGGTGGCAACGAAGGTGTGGGGCGTGATGCGCGAGGAGCCGAACGGGCGGGGGCTCTCGCGGAAGGAGATTCTTTTTGAACTGGACGAGAGCCTGAAGCGGCTGGGGATGGATTATGTGGACCTGTACCAGATCCACCGCTGGGACGAGGAGACGCCGATCGAGGAGACGCTGGAGGCGCTGCACGACGTGGTGAAGGCGGGGAAGGTGCGGTACATCGGGGCTTCGTCGATGCACGCGTGGCAGTTTGCCAAGGCTCTGGCCCTGGCGGAGCGGCATGGTTGGACGCGCTTCGTCTCGATGCAGAACCACTACAACCTGCTTTATCGGGAGGAGGAGCGGGAGATGCTGCCGCTGTGCCGGGCGGAGGGAATCGGCGTGATTCCGTGGAGCCCGCTGGCGCGCGGACGGCTGGCGCGGCCGTGGCAGAGCGAGACGACGAAGCGATCGGAGACGGACCGGTTCGGCAACACGATGTATGCGAAGACGGAGGAGTCGGACCAGAAGGTGGTGGAGGCGCTGACGGAGCTTGCGAAGAGGCGCGGGATTCCGCAGGCGCAGCTCGCGCTCGGATGGATGCTGGCGAAGCCGGGGATTACGGCGCCGATTGTGGGGGCGACGAAGCCGCATCATCTGGAGGATGCGGTGGCGGCGGTGTCTGTGAAGCTGACGGCGGAAGAGATCGAAGCGCTGGAAGCGGCGTACGTGCCGCACCCGGTGCTGGGATTCTGAAGGGCAGCGGGCAGCGTTCGGTTGTCGGCGTTCAGTGATTCGGCGAGAGGACGGCGATTTGCTCGTTGATTTGTGTGTTCAGAGCGCCAGTCCTGAAGAAATTGATGAATGCAAACTGGCCGATCATCAACCGCACGACAGAGACAAACAGCCTGCCTCCGCGGTGGTCGATTTCAATGACCCGGCCCAGTCCATGAAGTCGAAAGATTCGGCTGGAAACGAGGTCGTTACGCGGAATGAATATCGCACCGGAGGCACTTTCGACGTGTACACCGGCCGCGTCCACCCAGGCGCTGGCCTGTTCCACGTGGGTCTTCAGGCCGAGGTTTTCGCCCTGGTGAAAAAAGACTTTGTATCGGACAGGAGACGGCTCATCCATTGCACGATCATGCGCTGAGAGGGTCGGGATGTCGAGGACTCATTTGCGGAGAGACGGCGAGAACTTCTGCCTGCTGAACGCTGATCACTGACTGCTGTTCCGGATGGTGATGACGCTGATCCTGGGGAGGACGATGATGTCGACGCGGCGGTTCTGGCTGCGGCCTTCGGGGGTGTCGTTGGAGGCGACGGGGTGATATTCGGCAAAGCCGGCGGCGGAGAGGCGCGCCGGGGAAAAGCGGTAGTCGACGATGAAGGTCTTTGCAAGCTCCGTGGCACGGGCGGTGGAGAGCTCCCAGTTGGAGGCGAACTGCGGCGTGTGGATGGGCACGTTGTCGGTGTGGCCCTCGATACGGACGTCGTAGGGCGTGGCGCCGATGGTCGCAGCAACTTTGTCGAGAGTGGGTTTGGACTGGGGGTGAGGGAGGGCCGAGCCGCTGTCGTAGAAACCGGATTCGCGCAGGGAGATGACGAGGCCGTCGCGCCCGAGTTTGAGGGCGATGTTGTGCTGGGCGATCGGAGTGGCGAGGGCGGCGGTCAGCTGGGATTGGAGGCGGTGGAGATCCTGCTGGACTTCGGGGGAGGCGGCGAGGTCGTCGCCGAGGACGACGTTGATGGGGGGCACGGCGGCCTTCGGATCCGGGACGGCAGGGCTGTCCGGATGGGGCGCGGAGGGAAAGATGCCGAGAGCCTCGAAGCCGGAGCGAATGGAGTGGGCAATCCGGGCTTGTTTTTGCTGGTCGGCCTTCGAGCTGGCATAGAGGACGACGAAGAAGGCGAAGAGCAGGGTGATGAAGTCGGCGTAGGAGACCAGCCAGCGGTCGTGGGGGACGTGGTCGGAAGTACGGCGCGATTTGAGCGAGCCGGATTTCAAGCGCTCTTCTCCCGGACCCTCTCGGGTGTTTCGCCGGGCTGCGGCGTTGCCGCGCTGCCCTGGAAGCCGGCCAGCTTGATTTCGATCATGCGGGGGTTCATCCCTTCGACGATGGAGATCACGCCTTCGAGAGCCATTTCACGGAGGCGCTGGTCCTCGCGGGCGCGCTGGCGGAGTTTGCCGGCGGCAGGCAGGAAAAAGAGGTTGGCGGCGCCAACGCCGTAGATGGTGGCGACGAAGGCGACGGCGATGCCGCGGCCAACCTCGTCCATGTGATCGAGATGCTGCATGACCTGAATGAGGCCGATGACGGCTCCGATGATGCCGATGGTGGGAGAGAATCCGCCGGCGGATTCAAAGACGGCGGGGATGCGGGCTTCGTTTTCGCTGACCGCGTCGATCTGGACTTCCATGATGTGGCGCAGCTCGGAGGGATCGGTGCCATCGACCGCGAGCATGAGGGTCTGGCGCAGAAAGGGGTCGGTGACGTGGTCCAGCTCCTGATCGAGGGAGACGATGCCTTTGCGGCGGGCTTGATTGGCGAAGGCGACGATCTGGCGCAGCAAAGTGTCGCCTCCGCCGTCGCGGTGAAAGAAGACGCGGAGGAGACGGACGGCGGCCAGCCGGATGGTGGGGAGGGGGAACTGGAGCATGACGGCGCCAAGGGTTCCGCCGAAGACGATCATGGCGGCGGTGGGTTGCAACACCTGGCTGACGCGTCCGCCTTCGAGGAGGAGGCCGGCGAGGATGCCGGCCAGTGCGAGAAGAATGCCGCCGAGGGAACCTGCGTCCATGGATCAGTCCTCGGAGGGGGCGGACGTGGATGCGGGAGGCTGCAGGAGTTCTGCAGCGGGGGGTGGAGGCTGAACGGGAGTCCAGGCGAGCGCCTGCAGATGCCCGGCTGCTTCGGCAAAGACTCGGCCGCGGTAGGCGATGGTGCGGCGAACGACGTCGTCGCAGCTGTCGAGGACAACGATTTTCTCGCCGTTGATCAGAGTGAGCGTGGTGTCGGGCGAGGACTCGGCGTATTTGATGAGATCGCTGTTGACGACCAGCGGATTGCCGTTGAGACGGGTGAGATGGATCATGAGGGGCGTCTCCGGAGTGCGTTCGTTTTGTTTATCGGCGCGGGGAAGAAGGAGGTGAGGGGGAAGGAGGGTGGCGCGGAAGGAGAGCAGCGGGGCCGCGCACGCGGGCGGCCAAAGGGGGGCGGAAGGTTAAGGCGAAAAGAGGGAGGGCCGATGAGAGCTGTGAGTCGAGTGGTTCCGGGAGGGGCAGGGTGATGCACTCCGTTCAGGAACCCAAATTCGGAAGAGGAGAAACATCATGGCATTGGGAGTCCTGAACAATATTTCGGCTGTGTATGCTGAAAACAACCTCAACCAGACGCAGGCCAGCCTGCAGAACACTCTGCAGCAGCTTTCCTCAGGTTCGCGGATCAACTCCGGCGCGGATGACGCGGCGGGTCTTTCCATCGCCAACGGGCTCCAGGCCAACTCATCGGCGCTGACGCAGTCGTCCAGCAATGCCAGCGCGGGTGTCGGGTTTTTGCAGGTCGCGGATGGCGCGCTGTCCCAGGTAACGAATCTGCTGAACCGGGCTGTGACGCTGGCGACCGAAGCCGGCGGCGGAACGCTGTCCGCGCCGCAGCTGAGCGCAGCGAACCAGGAGTATCAGGACATCCTGACTCAGATTGGGACGATCGGCAGCACCACGAACTACAACGGCATCCAGGTCTTCACGTCGGGCACCGGCTCGGCGACCAACCTGACGACGGCTTCGTTCACGCAGGCGGCGAAGAGCAATCCTCTGAAGGTGACATTGACGCAGGGCGACACGCTGAGCGGTTCGATCACCATCAATTCGACAGCGGGCACCAATCCGGGCACGCAGATCGTCAACCTCGCCAGCTACAGCGGTCTGGCCAGCCAGGACCAGTCGGTCGCCAACGGCGCGGCGAGCTCTCTGACGACGGCACTGAACGCAACTTTGGGCGCAGCGACCGGATCCACCTATGCGGTTTCGGTGGCGGCCGGGGTGGTTTCGATCGCCACCAGCGGCGGCGGAAGCGCGAACGAGCTGCTCTCTGTAACGGCGAGCAACGCGACCGAGACACCGGCCAGCGCCACCGCCATCCACATCTACACCAGTGACGGCACATCGGCCGGCAGCTCGAATTATCTGGTGACGACCGGAACTCTGACCACGACCAACGTAGGCAGTTCGGATGCTTCGTCGTCAGCTGGTTCCGCCGTGAGCGTCTCGGTGGGATCGCAGACGGGTACGGGCGGCACCACGGCCGGCGCGGGAACAGGAACGAGTCTTGCGTCGACCAAACTGGACAACCAGGCAGACGCGGAGGCGGCTCTGCAGACCGTGACGAACGCGATCAGCGCCGTGGCCTTCCAGCGCGGCCAGGTCGGCGCCAACATCAACACGCTCACCGCGGCATCGAACATCGCCAGCGCCCAGGAAACCAACGTGAAGTCGGCGGAGAACAACATCACGCAGACCGACTACGCGGCGGCGACCTCGAACCTGTCCAAATTCGAGATCCTGACCCAGACCGGCATCTCGGCGCTGGCGCAGGCCAACAGCACGCAGCAGATGGTCACGAAGCTGCTTCAGTAAACCAACGCGGCAGTTTCATCGGCGGGGAGCTTCGGCTCCCCGCCTTTTCTTAGCTGGGCCTAATGACTGCGTGGGTCGCGAGGCTGTTTGCGTGCCCACCGGGGAGCACCGGGTAATGCTCTTCAGGAAAGCGACGATAAGACCAATATGGGAAGCGTCGGCATTTCGTTTGGGTCGCCCACCAGCGGCCAGGGCTTCGATGTCACGAGCACGGTGAATCAGATCGTGACGAATCTGCAGACGGTGGAAACGCCGTGGAAGAACCAGCTGGCGGCGCTGCAATCCGAGGACGCGGCACTGACGGGTATCGGGACCGATCTGAGTGCCCTGTCGACGGCGCTGCAGTCGCTGACGGATTTTCAGGGAACGTTTTCGGCGAAGGAGGGATCGAGCTCGAATACAGGCGTTCTGGCGCTGACCAATGCGACGTCGGCGGCGGTGGCGGGCGGCCACACGGTAGTCATCGGGCAACTGGCGCAGACCTATTCCTATGCCAGCGGCGGCCTGACGGCGACGGATCCGCTGAGCGGCAGTTTGACGGTCGGAGGAACGACGGTCACGATCTCCGACGGCACGGCCGTCGACGGCAACGGGGACACGATCCCGGCCAATAACAAGCTTTCGAGTCTGGCCGCGTACATCAATAACGGGAATTACGGGGTCCGGGCCAGCGTGGTCACGGACTCTTCGGGATCGCGGCTGGCCCTGTTGAGCGAAAGGAGCGGGGGATCAGGCGCGGTCGCGATCGATTCCAGCAGCCTCATGGATGCAACCACGAGCCGGAACCTCGCCATCACGCAGGCGCAAAAGGGACAGGACGCGCAGATTTCGGTCGACGGCATCTCGATGACCAGCGCCTCCAATACGGTGACATCGGCCATCCCCGGCGTCACCATGCAATTGCTGGATACGTCGGCCGCGCCGGTGCAGGTGGAGATCACCAACAACAACAGCAGCGTGGAAACGGCGGTCAGCGCTTTCGTGAGTGCGTACAACAAGGTCGTCGGAGATCTGAACACCCAGGAGAGGAGCGACTCCTCCGGGAAGCCGGAGCCGCTGTTCGGGAATCCGGCGATCGCGCTGCTGCAGCAACAACTGCAGGCAGCGGTGAACTTCACGCAGTCGTCCGGGACGATCACCTCCCTTTCGCAGCTGGGCATCACAGCCAGCACCAGCTACGACGGAACGCTGCGCCTGGATACGAGCCAACTGGACAGCGCTCTGAACAGCAACTACCAGGACGCGATGAATCTCTTTCAGTCCAATGGCAGCTATACGTCGCTGGGGAAGAATCTGACTACGACGCTGAGCAACCTCGGCAACAGCGCACCGAACGGTGCCATCTACCTGGCACTGCAGCAGGACGCATCCCAGGAGACATCGCTGAACAGCAACATTGCGAATCAGGAAACGCTGATCGCGGCAGAGAAGACGCAATTGACGACGGAGCTGAACCAGGCAAACTACACGCTGCAGGCGATCCCACAGCAGATCCAGTACGTGGACCAGATCTACAGCGCGATCACCGGCTACAACCAGCAGCATTGATGGTCGGCGGGGCGGGCGGAGGGGCATGAATTATCAACAGCAGGCCATTGCCGGGATGAACTCGGTGGAACTGATCGTGGCGCTGTACGACGGGATGATGCGTTTCCTGTATCACGCGATCGAGGCAGTGGAACAGCGCGACACCGAGGCGCGGCGCAAGGCGATCGGGAGGGTGCTGGAGATCCTGATGCATCTGCAGTCGCGCATGCGGCCCGATGTGGGGGGCAATTCGGCGAAGGTCCTGAGCGAGTTTTACGCGGCGGTCTTCGCGCTGTGCCTGGAGGGGTCGCGGCTGGAGTCGGCGGACCGTTTCCGGGAGGCGATTGGGTGCATTCGCGATGTGCGCGATGCGTGGCATGTGGCGGCGCACGATCCGGAGGTGCTGCGGCTGCTGGGGGAGGGAGGCGAGCCGCGGATGGTGCTGACACCGGCATCGCGCGGGGCGCAGGGGGAGTCGGACGCCGTCGCTTCGACCTGGACCGCGTAGAGGCGTTTAGTGGGTAACCGCGAGTTCCTCTTCGAGGAGCTGCTTCTGGAAGAGGCTGGCGTAATAGCCGTTTTGCTCGATGAGTTGCTCGTGGGTGCCAAGCTCGACGATGCGGCCGCGGACCAGAACAGCGATGCGGTCGGCGTGGCGCACGGTGGAGATGCGGTGGGAGATGAGGAGGGTCGTGCGCCCGGCCATGACCGTGCGCAGTTCTTCGAGGATGCGCTCTTCGGTCCAGGTATCGACGCTGGCGAGCGCGTCGTCAAGGATGAGGATGCGCGGATTGGGAAGGATGGCGCGGGCAAGCGCGGTGCGCTGCTTCTGACCGCCGGAGAGGGTAAGTCCACGTTCGCCGACCGTGGTCTGGAAGGCGTTGGGGAAGAGCTCGAACTCCTCGCGGATGCGCGCGGCCTGGGCGGCCTGCAGGACAGCTTCGGAAGGTGCGCCGGGAACGCCGAAGGCGATGTTCTCGTGGATGGTGTTGCTGAAGAGGAAGGTTTCCTGGGGAACGAAGCCGATGGCAGCGCGGAGCGCGTCGAGGCGATAGCTGGAAATGGGCTGCCCGTCGATCAGGACGCTGCCCGGGGGCGCGTCGTAGAGGCGGGGAATGAGACTGACGAGGGTGGATTTGCCGGAGCCGGTGGGTCCGACCAGGGCGAGAGAAGTGCCGGCGGGGATGTGGAGGGAGATGCCGTGGAGCACTTCGACAGGGTTGCCTTTGGCGGCGGGGTAAGCGAAGTGGAGGTCGCGGAATTCGATGTCGCCGCGAACTTCTGAGGGTTCCGGAGAGAGGACGGCGTCGCGATCGTCGATAGCCGGGTTCGCGGTGAGCAGCTCATGGATGCGGACCACCGATGCGGTGCCGCGCTCGAAGAGATTGACGACGTAGCCCAGGGCGATGATGGGCCAGGTGAGCATGAGCATGTAGGTATTGAAGGCGACGAACTGGCCGACGGGGATGCGGTGCTCGAGGACCAGATGGCCGCCGACCAGCAGCGAGATGACCATGGCGAGGCCGAGCATGAATTCGAGGGTGGGCCAGAGCATGCCCATGAGGCGGACGAGGCGAAGGGCGCGGCGGATGTATTCCTGATTGGAGCGCTCGAAGGCTTTGACCTGCGCTTCTTCCTGAGCGAAGGCGCGGACGAGGCGGGCGCCGGAGAAGTTCTCCTGGGCCTGGGCGGAGATGTCGGAGAACATGGCCTGGATGCGCTCGAAGCGGTCATGGATGCGGCGGCCCATGAACTGGATCAGGATGCTGGCGAGCGGCATGGGAGCCAGAGCCATGAGGGTGAGGAGGGGACTGATGCGGAGGAGGAAATAGAGGGCTCCGGCGAAGAAGAGGACGGTGTTGGCGGTATACATGACGGCTGGACCGAGCAGCATGCGGACTGCATTCAGATCGTTGGTCATGCGCGCCATGATGTCGCCGGTGCGGTGGTCGTGGTAGTAGGAGGCGGATTGCTTTTCGAGCTGGGCGAAGAGGTCGTTGCGGAGATCGAACTCGATATCGCGCGAGATACCGATGATGATCCAGCGCATCAGGAAGAGCAGGATGCCGTGGGCGACGGTGACGGCCATGAGCAGGCCGGCATAGGCGAAGATTTTGTTCCAGGTGACGCGGATGGTGAGGTCGTCGACGGCGAGGCCGATGACGCGGGGGAACTGGACCCAGATGGCATTAGCCAGAACGGTACAGACGCAGCCCCACAGATAGCCGCGCCAGTAGCGGCGCATATAGGGGAGGAGGGGCTGGAGTTTTTTGAACATGCGCGTTGTCTTTCGATTAAGTCGGGGTGCGCAGGAGCAGATACGCACCGGCGAGGCCGAAGAGGAAGTCGGGGGACCAGGCGGCGAGGAACGCGGGCAGCCAGCTGACATTGCCCATGGCCTCAAAGAATCCTGACACAACGAAGTAAGTAATGGCGACCCCGATGGCGATGGCGATGCTGGAGAGCGAGCCGCGTTTACCCATGGAGAGGGCGAAGGGGATGGCAAGGACGGCCATGACCAGGGTGACGAGGGGATAGGCCAGCTTATGGTTGAGCTGGACACGCAGGGGGACGGTATTGAATCCGCTCTGGCGGAGGTCGTGAATGTAGGCGGCGAGCTCGTTGAAATTCATTTCCGAAGACTGGCGCACTTCTTTTTTGAAGTAGGAGGGCGGCTCGGAGATTTCGGGGAAGGTGCGGACGGGGAAGGATTCGTAGGAGGTGATCTCGGCGCCGCTGAAGGTGCGGTCCCATCCATCTTCAAAGACCCAGGTATTGAGGTTCGGCTCCCAGTGAGCGGTGGAGGCGAAGATGCGCCTGGAGATATTGAAGGAGCCGGGGGCAAATTCGAAGACGGAGACGTTGCCGAAGGTATCGATATCGGGATCGAAGTACTCGTAATAGAAGATGCGGCTGGGCTGACCGGGCCGCTGCTGGCCGAAGATCCATTTGCGGCCGGGGTGCTCGAAGGTCTCGGCGGGCTTGCCTTTGATGACGTTGCGCAGCGCCTCCTGGCGGCGGTTCGCGTGGGGGAGGTAGAGCTCGTCGAACATGAAGAGGGAGACGGACAGGATGGCGGCGATGGCGACGACGGGGAGGGTAATGCGGTAGAGGCTGACGCCGGTGGCCTTCATGGCGGTGAGCTCGCTGTTGCGGTTCATGACGCCGAAGACCACGAGCACGCCAATGAGGACGCTGAGCGGGGTGATGAGGTAGATCATGCTGGGGGTGAGGTTGATGAGGTACTCACCGACTGTGACGAGGGGTGTCCGGTTGCGGATGATGTCGCTGAGCAGCTCGAAGAAGGTGAAGACGAGCATGAGCATGACAAATGTAACGAGCACCATCACAAATGTGAGGAGGAACTCGCGGAGGACATACTCGTCGAGGATGAGGGGGAAGCGGCCGCGGGGGGCGCGGCGGCGGGAGGTGACCTTGAGGGGACCGGTGGCTGGGGTGGACTCTTCGGCGCGAAGACGCAACCAGTTGCCCAGCGAGGTGAGGGCAGAGATGGCGGCGCCGCCGGTGGACATC
Source organism: uncultured Acidobacteriaceae bacterium (assembly GCA_963796895.1). Classification (GTDB taxonomy): domain Bacteria; phylum Acidobacteriota; class Terriglobia; order Terriglobales; family Acidobacteriaceae; genus Palsa-343. The sequence continues at coordinate 832,138 of CAWCNN010000003.1, read as the reverse complement.
TGGCGCAGGAGGACGATGCCGCAGACGGCGAAGATGAGATTCGCCTGCCAGACCCCGAGGAAGACGGGGATCTTGTGCTGGCGGGCGAGAGCGGTACCGGTGGAGGAGAGGAAGTAATAGACGAAGACGAGGGCAATGGTGAGGACGAAGCCGGCGCCTTTGCCGCCGCGGCGCGAAGAGATGCCGAGGGGCACGCCGACGAGCATAAGGACGAGGCAGGCAGCGGGAAAGGCCAGGCGCTTCTGGAATTCGATTTGATAGATGAGGCCGTTTTTGCCGTGCGCTCGCGCGAGCAACTGGCGGTTGCTCATGGCGAGGATCGGCGTGTCGCTGCGACCGAGGCGGACATCTTCCTGGGAACCGGCGCGGAGGGGAAGGTCGGTTTGTCCGAAGGTCGAGACGGTGTACTGGCCGGGCTGATCGGGGACGGTCTCGCTTTCAGTTCCATCGCGCAGGCGCATGGTAATGGTCTGGTTGGGGCTGTTGACGACGGTGGCGCGATCGGCGGTGGTGATTTTGGGGGCGTTGGGGTGGGTGACGTCGGCGAGGAAGATGCCGCGCCAGTTGGCGGCGCCGGCGCCGGCGCGGACGTCCTGAACGTAGAGCACGTAGTCCTTGAAATCCTCGTAAAAGACGCGCGGCTGAACTTCGTAGGAGGCCTGCGCGTTGGCGAGGGAGTTCTCCAGGCGGATCATGGACGCGGCGGCGCGGGGCGCGAGATAGAGGGTATTCCAGAGGCCGAGGCCCCAGGCGATGACGGCAATGACGCCGACAATGCGGACGAAGCTCCACACGCCGATGCCGGAGGCACGCATGGCGGTGATTTCGCTGTCGGCAGCGAGACGGCTGAGGCCGAGGAGGATGCCCACCAGCACGGCCATGGGAATGGTAACCGTGCACATATCGGGGAGGGTGAGGCTGACGATGGCGAAGACCGAACCGAGCGAGGCGCTGTTGCGGACGATCATCTCCAGCAGATGGGGGAGGTAGCGAATGAAAAGGACAAAGGTGAAGATGGCGCCCCCGATGGCCGCATGCGAAACGACTTCTTTGAGGATGTAGCGGTTGAGGATGCGCACGCAGTCAGTTTATCGCGGGGTAAATCCACGCAGGCGCAGGCTGTTGGAAAGGACGCTGACGGAACTGAGGGCCATGGCGGCGCTGGCGATGGCGGGACTGAGCAGGATGCCGAAGGCGGGATAGAGCACTCCGGCGGCGATGGGGATGCCGAGCAGGTTGTAGCCGAAGGCCCAGCCGAGGTTCTGGCGCATGACGCGAAGGGTCTGGCGGGCGAGGAGGACGGCGTCGAGGATCTGGCGCGGCTCGCCGTGGAGGAGGATGGCGTCGCCGGCTTCGCGGGTGAGGTCGGCGCCGGTACCCATGGCGAGGCCGGCATCGGCTTGGGAGATGGCTGCGGCGTCGTTGATGCCGTCGCCGGCCATGGCGACGCGATGGCCCTGGCTCTGGAGTTCGCGAATTTTGTCGAGTTTCTGATCGGGAAGAAGTCCTGCCCAGACCTGGTCAATGCCGGCGGCGCGGGCGATGGCATCGGCGGTAGCAGGTGCGTCCCCGGTGAGCATGGCGGTGCGGATGCCGAGGCGGCGCAGGCCGGCGATGGCGGCGGTGGCTGAAGCGCGCAGGGTGTCGCGGGCTTCGACGACGCCGGTGAGGGTGCCGCCACGGGTTACGTACATGACGGTGGTGCCGGATTCGGCTGCTTTGGTTGGGGCGATGGATACGCCGAGATCCTGGAGGAGAGCCGCGTTCCCTGCTGCGATCCGCTGGCCAGCGACGGTACCCTGAATGCCTTTGCCGGGCAGGGCGCGGACGTCCTCCGCTGCGGGAATGGCGAGGTTGCGCGCTGCGGCGGCGGCGAGGATGGCGCGGGCGAGCGGGTGCTCGGAGCGCAGTTCGAGGGCGGAGGCGAGGGCGAGGACTTCGTTTTCAGAAGCGCCATCGAGGGCCTGGATGGCGACAACTTCGGGCTTGCCCTCGGTGAGGGTGCCGGTCTTATCGAGGACGACGGTGTCGATACGGGCGAGGCGCTCGAGGCTTTCGCCGCCTTTGAAGAGGACGCCGAGCTGCGCGCCTCGTCCGATGGCGACGGTGAGTGCGGCGGGGACGGCGAGGCCCATGGCGCAGGGGCAGGCGATGACGAGCACAGCAACGGCGACCGCAAAAGCGCGGCCCGCGCCGCCATCGGCCAGGATCCAGATGAGAAAAGTGGCGGCTGCGAGCGCGAGAACGACAGGGACAAAGACGGCGCTGACGCGGTCGGCGAGCTGCTGCATGGGGGCGCGGGAGGACTGCGCTTCTTCGACGAGGCGCATCATCTGGCCGAGGACGCTATCGGCGCCGACGGAGGTGGCGCGGTATTCGATGGCGCCATCGAAGTTGAGCGAGCCACCGATGACGCGATCGCCGGATTTGCGCGTGACGGGCAGGGACTCGCCGGTGATCAGGGATTCGTCGATGGAGGTGATGCCGGAGAGGACGAGGCCGTCGACGGGGACGCGCTCGCCAGGGCGGAGGACGACGGTATCGCCGGCCAGGACCTGGGCGAGGGGGAGCTCGATTTCCTGGCCGTTGCGGAGGATGCGCGCCGACTGGGGCTGCAGCTTCATGAATTCGTGCAGGGCGTCGAGGGTGCGGCGTTTGGCGCGCGCGTCGAGCCAGCGGCCGAGGAGGAGGAAGCCGAGGATAAGGAGGACCGCGTCGTAGTAGACGTCGGCGTGGAGGCCATGGCGGCGGAAGAGGCCGGGCATGGTGGTGGCAGCGATGGAATAGGCGAGCGCGGCGCCGGTGCCGAGGGCAACCAGGGTGTTCATGTTGGTGCCGCGATGGATGGCGGCGGTCCATGCCTGGCGGTAGATGATGCCGCCGCCCCAGACGATGCCGGCCAGGGTGATGGCGAGCATGACGTACTCAAGGGTGCGCGGGGAGATTTCAAAGAGCAGAGGGGCCAGCGGGGCAAACCAGTTGTGGGCGTTCATCAGCAGCAGGACGAGCACGCCGCCGGCAAGGGTGAAGATGGCTTTGAAGCGCAGCGGGCCTTCGTCGGAGGCGGAGTCCACGGGAGCGGAGCCGGAGTCGATGGGGAGCGTGGCATCGTAGCCGGATTCGCGGACTGAGGCGATGAGGTCTTCGGCCTGGGCGAGGGCGGGATTGAAGCTGACGCGGGCCGAGTTCGTGAGCAGATTGACGGAGGCTTGACTGACGCCGGCGGTGGAGCGGAGGGCGCGTTCCACGTGGGACTGGCAGGCCGCGCAGGACATGCCGATGACGGGGAGGGTGATGGTGCAGACCTCTCCCGCGAGTGCTGGTGGGGCGGTCTTCTCGACTTTTTCGGCTTCGGTTGCGGGCATCGATGGCTCGGTTGGCGCTGGGCTTAGTGTTCGACGACGGCAGGGTAGCCGGCCTTTTCGATGGCGGCGACGACTGTGCTTTCGGGCAGGTCGTCGGCGAGGTGGACGCGAGCGCCGCCGATGCGGACCTCGTCGACTTTGACACCACCGATGTTCTCCATGGCCTGCGTCACGCGGCGCACACAGGCACCGCAATGCATGTTGTCGACGCGAAGCGTTACTTCCTTCATGATTCTTCTCCTCTTAGCCGCTTGTTGGACGAATGCTGACGAAGGCTGGTCTCAGGGGGTGGGGGTATCTTTCGGAGGGCCACGGCACGAATGAACTCCTTCCCTGAAAAGGCCGACAACGGGGAGCGGTCGGCGCTCGAAAACCCGGACGTTCCGAGGCAATCACTTTTCGCAGCCTCTTTCTTACGAGATGCGGGACCGGCGTTTGGGATGCGGCGGGAGTGCAGGTTCTATCTATGGTTCTACTCCGGATTCGGCACAAAGCGGTAGCCGACGCCGCGCACGGTCTGCAGATATTTTGGCGCAGCGGGATCGTCCTCGATGTAGCGGCGGAGGCGCACGATGAAGTTGTCGATGGCGCGGGTGTCGGTATCCTCACGGACGTGCCAGACCTGATCGAGAAGCTCCTTGCGGGCGACGATGCGATCGCGGTTGCGGGTGAGGTGGCGGAGGAGGTCGGCTTCCATCAGGGTGAGGCGGACGGTACGGCCGAGGGCATGGAGTTCGAGGGCATCGAAGTCGATCCGGCGGCCGGCAAAAGAGAAGGCGCCCGATTCCTCCGGGGGAGCGGGCGCCTTTTCCGGGACGCGGGGCCACTGCATGCGGCGCAGGAGCGCGTTGAGGCGCGCGAGCAGGACGTTGAGGTCGAAGGGCTTGGGGAGGTAGTCGTCGGCTCCGGCGGCGAATCCGCTGACGACGTCCTGGCTTCGACTGCGGGCAGTAAGCATGAGCACGGGAATGAAGTTGCCTTCTGCACGGAGGGCGGTGGAGACTTCGAATCCGTTTTTGCCGGGGAGCATGACATCGAGCACAACCGCGTCGAAAGGCTCGCGGCGAAGGCGATCGAGGGCGGAATCGCCATCCCCTTCGACGCTGACCTCGTGGCCTTCGGCCTGCAGATTGAAGAGCAAACCCTGCGCGAGGTTGGCTTCGTCTTCGACGATGAGAATGCGGGCCATGATTATTCCTGCCGCAGAAGCGGAGTGAGGATACGGGGAAGCTGGAGGCTGATGGTGGCACCGCGGCCTTCGCCTTCGCTTTGGGCGGTGGCGTCGCCGCCGTGCTGGCGGGCGATGGTGCGGACGAGGTAGAGGCCGAGGCCGGTGCCTTTGGTGCCGAGCACGGTACGGCTGGGCACACGGTAGAAGCGGCGGAAGATGCGCTTGAGATGCGGAGCAGGGATGCCGATGCCCTGGTCGGTGACACTCACGCGCACCCATGCGTCCTCCTCGACGCTGAGGGCAACGGTGATGTCGGCGCCGTCGGGCGAATATTTGACGGCGTTGCCGAGGACGTTGAGCACGGCGGTCTGGAGCTCATTGGGATCGCCGCGGACGAGCATGGGGAGCTGGGGCTCGTTGACGCGGAGGGCGATGGCCTTGTCTTCGAGGTGGTGACGCTGAAGGGTGGTGCGAATGCATTCTTCGACGAGGGCGCGCATATCGACCTGGGCGCGGACGTCGGAGCGGGCGCGCTGGCCGACTTCGCCGGCTTTGAGGACCTGCTCGACGGTCGCGAGGAGGCGATCGCTGTCGGCGAGCATGCGGCTGTAGAACTCGTCGCGCTGGGCGTCGTCGACGTGACGGCGCTGGAGGGTTTCGAGATAGAGGTGGATGGAGGCGATGGGAGTTTTGAGTTCATGGGTAACGGCGCTGAGGAAGGCGTCGTGGCGCTCGTTGCGGCGGATTTCGCGGACGAGGAAGACGGTGTTGATGGCGACGCCGGCGATGAGGAGGGCGAAGAAGGGGATGCCGATGGCCATGGGGACGATGCGGCGCCAGTTGAGGACGATCCAGCCGACGTTGAGGACGACAGCGACCCCGATGAGGCACACGCCGAGCAGGGTGAACAGGACCATATTGCGGCGGCGACCGGAAAGACGCATGGGAAGAGGCGCGCCGTGGAGGGAAATCGGCTGGCATGTCTATTTTCGCAGGTTGCCGCGCGGTTATCTATGAGGGGAACAGGAGCCAACCCTAAAGTCCGGCACAGCTTCGCCGATGCAGACGCTGAGGGCATCTATGGCAGCGTCCACAGTCAAAGTGCACACCACCAACGTGGAGACGGTGGTTCCGGAAGGCGTGTTCATCCATTCGCAGACCGATCTCAAGGGGCGAATCACGGAGGCGAACGCAGCGTTTGCGGAGATCAGCGGCTATCGGGTTGAGGAGATGATCGGCAAGGCGCACAACCTGGTGCGACATCCGGATATGCCGCGGGAGGCGTTCGCGGACCTGTGGAAGTCGCTGGCGGCGGAGCGGCCGTGGCAGGGAGTGGTGAAGAATCGCCGTAAGGACGGCGGCTTCTACTGGGTGATTGCCAACGCTTCTCCAGTGCGGGAAAACGGGCGGGTGGTGGGGTATCAGTCGATCCGCTTCAAGCCGACGCGCGAGCAGATTGAGGCGGCGGCTGGGGCGTACCGGCAGATTCGGGAGGGGGACCGGTCGCTAAAGATCGTGGAAGGGCGGGCGGTGCGAGTGCGCTCAGCGTTTCGGAACCGGGTAGCGGGCTGTTCCGTGCAACTGGGGGCGAGCATGGTTCTGGCTGTGGTGGCGGGGGTGCTGGGAATGACGCTGGCACGGACGGCGGGCTGGAATCCGGTTCTGACGGGTCTGGCGGAGGGGATATTTGGGCTCAACGCCCTTGGTGCGCTGGCGGGTCTGGGGTGGACGCTGCCGAGGCAGCGGCACGATTTGCGGGCGGTGGAGGAATATCTGGATGGCGTGCTGTCGTCGGGCGATCTGACACAGCGGTTCACCTGTGCGCGGGAGGATTGCATTGGCGCGATCGGTCACAAGCTGAACCTGCTGGCCAGCTGGTTGCAGGCAACGGTGCTCTCGGTGAGCGATGCCGTGGTGAATGTGGAGAGCGGGACGCAGGAGGTATTTCGGGAGGTGATGGAGATCGATCGGGCGGCGAATTCGCAGAGCGCGGCATCAGCGTCGGTGGCGGCGGCGGCGGCCGAGCTGGGGCTCACGATCCGCGAGGTCTCCGAGCATCTGCAGAGCACGGAGAGCACGGTGAGGCAGACGGGAGAGAAGGCAACCGAGGGCGCAGGGGTCACGGAGAGGGTGTCGGCACAGGTGCACGCGCTGGCGGAGACGATCCAGGGGGCATCGGGCGAGGTGGAGGCTCTGGGAACTTCGTCGGCGGAGGTGGGACAGATTGCGGGGGTGATTCGGGAGATCGCGGACCAGACGAATCTGCTGGCGCTGAATGCGTCGATTGAGGCAGCGCGCGCGGGCGAAGCGGGACGGGGGTTTGCGGTGGTGGCGACGGAGGTGCGCAACCTCGCGGACCGGACGATGAAGGCGACGGCGAATATCGACGGGCTGATTGTGAAGATCAGGGGCGACAGCGACCGAGCCATCAAGGGCATGCGGAACGGGGAGGCCCAGGTATCGGAAAGCGTCAACATGGTGCAGGCGGCCCGGGAGGCCCTGAATGGGATCAACGGGCTGATGAGCGACGCGGTACGGCGGGTAGCGGAGATTGCCAACTCGTCGTCGCAGCAGACCGAAGCGATGAACGAGATCAGCCGGAACATCACCGAGGTGGCCTCGATGACGGAGCAGAATTCGGCAGTCGTGCGACGGACGACGGAGCTGATGGAAGGGCTGAATCCGATGGTGGGGCGGGTGCAGAAGGCGGTGCTGCAGTATCGGGTATGAAGGCTATTGGGTGCAGCGGGCGACGATGAGGGTGATGTCGTCTTCCTGCTCGCCGGCGCTGTAGGTCTGCACGTCTGCGAGGACGGCATCGACGGTGGCTTTGGCGTCGAGGGATTTGCGTTTGCGAAGAGCGCGGATCAGGCCGCGGGTGCCGAACTCGACGCCCTGGGCGTTACAGGCTTCGCTGACGCCGTCGGTGTAGAAGGCGAGGGTATCGCCGGGCGTGAGCTGGCACTGGCCGAGGTGGCCGTCCCATTGGCGGAAGAGGCCGAGGACGGTGCCGGTGGGACAGAGCTGTTCGACACCGCCCCGGGTGCGCAGGAGGAGACCGGCGAGGTGGCCGCAGTTGGCGTAGCGCAGGAGGCGGGACTGGTCGTTGTACTCGGCAAAAAGGACGGTGGAATAGGCGCTGTCGACGGTGTTGTCGTAGAAGGTCTGGTTGACGGTGCGGAGGAAGGTTTGCGGACAGTCGCCGGCGAGGGCGATCTGGCTGCGGAGGTTGGCCTGGAGATTGGCCATGAGGAGGGCGGCGGCGATGCCTTTGCCGGAGATGTCGGCAATGAGCAGGCCGACGCGGTGGGGGTCGAGGGAGAGGAAGTCGTAGTAGTCGCCGCCGACGTGGCGGGCCTGGATGCAGACGCCGGCGTAGTCAAGGGTGCTCAGGACCGGAGCGGTTTGGGGGAAGAGGCGGGCCTGGACCTGCTTGGCGATTTCGATTTCCTGAGCGGCGCGGCGTTCGGCGGCGACGCGCTCGGTGGCGGCCCGGCGGTGGGCCTCGATTTCTCTGCTGATCTCGTCGGAGCTGAGGAGTTCGAAGACGTTGTTGTCGAGGTCGGTAAAGGTGGCGAAGGTTCCCCCCAGAGCTGGGGTTGCGGGGGTTGCAGGAACTTCACCGCTCGGGCTCTCCAGAGCTCATAGGTGGCATTGATGTCTTCGGCGATGAAGCTGACGTTGGTCGGGCGGCCGATGAGGCGGTAATTTTCGGTGCCACGGCGGGGAGCGATGAGGGCGAGGATGGCGCTGCCGTCGGGTGGGGCGACGGCGACCCAGCGGCCAAACTCGAGGCGGGCGTCGGCGAGGACGGTGAAGCCGAGGCGATCGACGTAGAAGGGCAGGCTGCGGTCGAGGTCGCGGACGAAGACGTTGGACTTGAAGATGCGGAGGTAGGGGGTCTCCGGATCGGGGGCGAGCGGGGAGTGGCTGCGCAGGAGGCGCTCGGCAGTTCGGGATTTGGGCTCGCTGGGCATGGCGGGGGCTGCTGCCAACAATATCCCACACAGGGGGGGTGTGTGGTCGGGATGGGACGGAACTAACTGCGGGCCGGCAGCGTACATCAGCGTGGCGCGGGTATAAGTCCTTCCCTGCCGCGCCGCCCGGTTTGAAGGAGAGAGGGTATGCTTCGATTCGCCAGCGCTACGATTCTTGCCGTTGCAGCACTTTTCGTCGCTCCTGTAACCCAGGCGCAGGCGGGCTCGGGGAACACGCTCGTGATCGTCTTTAAGGATGGGCATCGCCAGAGGGTGAATCTGGATGCCGTGGAGCGGCTGGAGTTTCCTGGGCCCGTCCCGGCAGGGATGATCAGCACGCCGGGACCGTCGCGGGCGCGCTTTCTGGGGAAGTGGGAGGTCGGCGAAGGCAACGGAGACAACTTCTACATCACGCTGCGCGAGGACGGGACGGCACTGCGCACGATGAACGGAATCGAGCGCGAGCGCGGGCGCTGGGAGTACCTGAACGGCGAGGCGCAGGTGACGTGGGACGATGGGTGGCAGGACTGCATCCGCAAGGTGGGGTCGCAGTTCAAGAAGTACGCGTACCGCGAGGGGAAGGCATTCACGGATGAGCCGGACAATGTAACGAATGCGCGGAATGTGACGCAGAATTCATCGGGCGTGGACTGAGGGTTTAGGCCCCGGTGGCGAGGGTCACGGGGTGGGGGGCTGGCGGCGGATCGGATCCGGACCGATTGTGAAGCGCGTCGAACGACGGGCTGACGCATCAATTTACAATCGAGGCTGGTCCAATTATGGCGACAAAAGAACAGTCAGAAGCTGCCCGCGGGGCAGGCGCCGGGGAATCCGCACCTTTGGAGGCTCGCTACAACCCCGCCGAGATTGAGGCGAAGTGGCAGGCGCGCTGGGAGGCGCAGCCGGATTTGTACGCCGCCGAGCCGGCCTCATCGAAGAAGAGCAAGTACTACGTGCTGGAGATGCTGCCGTATCCCTCGGGGCAGCTGCACATGGGGCACGTGCGCAACTACTCGATTGGCGACGCGCTGGCGCGCTACATGTGGATGCAGGGGCACAATGTGCTGCACCCGATGGGGTGGGACGCGTTCGGACTGCCTGCGGAAAACGCGGCGCTCAAGAACAACACGCCGCCGCGGCAGTGGACGCTGCAGAATATCGCCGCCATGAAGCGGCAGATGAACCGGCTGGGGCTGAGCTACGACTGGCGCAACGAAGTGACGACCTGCCTGCCGGACTACTACCGGTGGAATCAATGGTTCTTCCTGCGGATGTACGAGCGGGGGCTGGCGTATCGCAAGAAGAGCAAGGTGAACTGGTGTCCGCAGTGTGCGACGGTGCTGGCCAACGAGCAGGTGGTGAACGGATGCTGCTGGCGGCACGAGGAGCAGATTGTCGAGCAGCGGGATCTGGAGCAGTGGTTTTTGCGGATCACACAATACGCCCAGGAACTGCTGGATGATTTGTCGAAGCTGGAAGGCTGGCCGGAGAAGGTCCGGACGATGCAGCGGAACTGGATCGGGCGCAGTGAAGGCGCGGAGGTCGAGTTCGAGCTGGAGGATGCGGCGAGCGCACCGGAGGATGAGGAGAAGGCGCGCAGGGTTGGGACAGCGGTCTTGCCGGCGCAAGAGGGCGTGCGGGGCGCGGGAAAGAGGATTGCGGTGTTCACGACGCGCATCGACACGATTTTTGGCGCGACGAGTTTGCAGCTGGCGCCGGAGCATCCGTTAGTGAAGGAGATGGCGGCGGAGGATGCGCGGCTGTCGGACGAGGTAGCGGGGCTGCTGGAGCAGCAGCGGAAGGCGCGGGAGGCGGGCGATGTGGGCGCGATCGAGAAGCACGGCGTGTTCACGGGGCACTACGCCATCAATCCATTCAGCGGCGAACGGCTGCCGGTATGGGTGGGCAACTATATTCTGTCGGACTACGGCACGGGCGCGATTATGTCGGTGCCGGCGCACGATGAGCGCGATTTTGAATTTGCGAAGAAGTACGGGCTGGAGATGCGGATCGTGATTCTGCCGCGGAATCACGGGGAAATCGCGGCGAACGGAGATCGGGAGAAGTTGCTGCCGTACACGGCCGAGGACAGCCTGCTGATCAATTCGGGCGATTTCAACTCGCTGGGGAACGTGGAAGCGCAGCACCAGATGGCTGCGTATGCGGAGGAGCATGGATTTGGCAAGGCGACGGTTACATTTCGGCTGAAGGACTGGGGCGTCAGCCGGCAGCGCTACTGGGGTACGCCGATTCCGATGCTGTACTGCGCGAAGGACGGGATTGTGCCGGTACCGGACAGCGAATTGCCGGTGCTGCTGCCGGACAACGTTGAGATCACGCAGCAGGGCGGGTCACCGCTGGGGAAAGTGCCGGAATTTGTGAACGCGACGTGTCCGAAATGCGGCGGCAAGGCGCTGCGCGAGACGGACACGATGGATACGTTCGTGGATTCCTCCTGGTATTTCTATCGCTACACGGACGCGAAGAACGATCAAGCTCCATTTGCAACCGACACTGTGGCGTATTGGTTTCCGATCGACCAGTACATCGGCGGGGTGGAGCACGCCATCCTGCATTTGATCTATTCGCGCTTCTGGACGAAGGTGATGCGCGACCTGGGTCTGGTGAAGAACGACGAGCCGGTGGAGCGGTTGTTCACGCAGGGGATGGTGATCCGGAACGGCGCGAAGATGTCGAAGTCCAGGGGCAACGTGGTGTCGCCGGACGAGATGGTGGAGCGGTTCGGAGCGGATGCCACGCGGATGTACGCGTTGTTTGCGGCGCCGCCGGACCGCGATCTGGACTGGCAGGAGGACGGGGTTGCCGGGGTGAGCCGGTTCCTGGCGCGCGTGTGGCGGTTTGCGACAAAATATGCGGAAACGGCAAAACACGCGGAGCCGAGTGGTGGGGCCTTGTCAGGCGAGTCGCAGCGATTGCTGCGGAAGCTGCACCAGACGATCCGGAAGATCACGGAAGATTTTGGCGGGCGGTGGCACTTCAACACCTGCATCGCGGCCATCATGGAGCTGGTGAATGCGTTGACAGCGGCCGAGCCGGCGATCAGCGCGGGTAAGGTTCCGGATGCGGTGCTGGCGGAGATTTTGCGGACGCTGACGCTGCTGCTGGCGCCGTTTGCTCCTTATCTGGCATTTGAGTTGTGGGAGCAGATTGGGGAGACCGGCGATTTGCTGCGCGCGCCGTGGCCGAAGTTCAATGAGGCCCTGGCGCGGGAGGAGCAGATCGAGATTCCGGTGCAGATCAACGGGAAGCTGCGGGCGGTGGTGACGGTGAGCGCCGATGCGGATGAGGAAGCATTGAAGGCGGCGGCGCTGGCGGACGAGAAGATTGCAGCGTTGCTGGACGGAAAAGAAGTTGTGCGGATCATCGTGGTGCCACGGAAGCTGATCAACATTGTGGTGAAGTAGAGTCATGCCTGCTATGGGGCGTGATGTGGAAGCCACGAGCGCCGGTGTGCCGAGAACGGCGCAGGGGGAAGCGCGCGGAACGCAATCCTTCGTACAGATCCTGGGGATGTGCTGGGGGCGGCCTTCGCTGACGGCGCTGGAACTTCTGTGGCGCTGGGCCTTCGGGATCCCGCAGCTGGCGCTGCTGGGATGGGAGGGCATGCGCATCTGGGCGGAGACGGCTGCGCGGCTGCGGGCGACTGGGGTTTTCGAATTCACCCTGGAATATCCGATGCGCGGGGCGCTGCAGATTTCCGATGCGATCGATGTCCTGAAGCCGCCGGTCCTGCATGCAGCGGAGTGGGTGCTGCCGCTGGCGTTGGTGGCCTGGGCGCTGGCATCGGGGCTGGGCCGGAACGCGGTGGTGCGAGGGTATCGCGCGGAGACGCTGTGGCGGCCGGGGGCGATGATCGTGTTGCAGCTGCTGCGCGGGGTGGCGCTGTGCGGGAGCTATGTCGTGTGGTATCTGGCGGTGCGGTGGGCGGCGAACTTCACACTGTCGCAGGCGTCTGTGAGCGGCGCTGCGCAGGGCGAGCCAAATCTGGTGCTGTACTGCACGCTGGTGATTATTTTTTCTCTGGGGATCTTCACGGTTTGGGCGCTGCTGAGCTGGGTGTTTTCGATTGCGCCGCTGCTGGCGCTTCTGGAGAACCGCGGGGTGGGGTCGAGTCTGGTGCGGAGCCTGCGCCTGGGTCCGCTGAAGGCGAAGCTGGTGGAGATCAACCTGGTGATGGGGATCGCGAAGATCGGGTTGATCGTGCTGGCGATGGTGTTTTCCGCGGTTCCGCTGCCGTTTGAGGCCGAGGTGCAGGGCACGGCGTTGTACGTGTGGTGGGTGGGGGTGACGGTGTTGTATCTGGTGGCATCCGACTTTTTTCAGGTTGCGCGGGTGGTTGCGTTTGTTGATCTGTGGGGTCGAGTTGCCCGCCCGGACGATTCATCTGCGCGATAGCGCCTTTTCTTTACACCGCTGAAAATCCCTGACAAACTGAACTGTGCCAACCCCTTCCATCGTTATTCTTGATTTTGGGTCGCAGTATACGCAGCTGATCGCGCGGCGGATTCGCGAGCAGAACGTATATTCGGCCGTGCTGCCGTGCACCGCAAAGATCGACGAGATTCGCGCGCTCAATCCTGTTGGCCTGGTGCTGTCGGGCGGTCCATGTTCGGTGTATGACAGCGATGCGCCGCCGGCCGATCCAAGAATCCTCGAGCTGGGTGTGCCGGTGCTCGGTATCTGCTATGGGCTGCAGTTCATCACGCACCACCTGGGCGGCCGGGTGCGATCGGCGCTGAAGCGCGAGTACGGGCACGCCGAGGTGGAGTTGGTGGACGGGGCCAATCCGCTGTTTGCGGAACTGCCGGCGTCGCTCAGTGTGTGGATGTCGCATGGGGACGAGGCGCTGGATCTGCCGGCGGGGTTTCATCTGACGGCAAAGACGGCGAACGCGGTGGCGGGAATCGCGAGCCCGGGGCGGCGCATCTGGGCGGTGCAGTTTCACCCGGAGGTGCATCACACGCCGCTGGGCACGCAGGTGCTGCGGAATTTTCTCTTCAGGATTTGCGGAGTGCAGCCGGACTGGACGCCGGCGCACTTTATCCAGACGACGGTGGCGGCGATCAAGGAAAAGGTCGGCGGGGGGCACGCGATCTGCGCGCTGTCAGGCGGAGTGGACTCGTCGGTGGCGGCGGTGCTGGTGCATCGGGCGATCGGGGATCAGCTGACGTGCGTGTTTGTGAACAATGGGGTGCTGCGCAAGGACGAATTTGAAAAGGTGCAGCAGAATTTGCGGGACAAGCTGGGGCTGAAGCTGGTCGCCGTCGATGCGAGCAAACGGTTCCTGGGCAAGCTGCGGGGCGTGACCGATCCGGAGGGGAAACGGAAGATTATTGGGACGGAGTTCATCGCGGTGTTCGACGATGAGGCGGCCCGGATCGCAAAAGAAGGCGGGGGCGTGGATTGGCTGGTGCAGGGGACGCTGTATCCGGACGTGATCGAATCGTCGTCGGTAAAGGGGCCGTCGCAGACAATTAAGAGCCACCACAACGTGGGCGGCCTGCCGGAAGATATGCAGCTGAAGCTGATCGAACCGCTACGGGATTTGTTCAAGGATGAGGTGCGGCGGATCGGGCGCGATCTGGGGATGCCGGAGGAGATTCTGCAGCGGCAGCCGTTTCCTGGACCGGGGCTTGCGGTGAGGATCCTGGGCGAGGTGACGGCGGAGCGCGTGGCGTTGCTGCAGGAGGCCGACGACATCGTTGTCACGGAGATTAAGAACGCCGGGCTCTACACGAAAATCTGGCAGTCGTTCGCGGCGCTGCTGCCGGTGAAGAGCGTGGGCGTGATGGGCGATCAGCGGACCTATGCGTATACGTGCGCGATCCGCGCGGTGCACTCGGAGGACGGGATGACAGCGGACTGGGTGCCGCTGCCGTACGAGGTGCTGAAGACGATTTCGAGCCGGATTGTGAATGAGGTGCGGGGGATCAATCGGGTGGTGTACGACATTACGTCGAAGCCGCCGGGGACGATTGAGTGGGAGTAGAAAGGCACAGCGATCAGCGCCCGGACGGGTGCGTCGGTCGGGTGGACGCCTGCGGAGTCAAAACGCGCCGCGGCTGAAGCCGCTTCTGCTGCTGACCCTGATTCCATGGCCTGAAGGCCATGGCTTCTACCGTCGCCTCGCCTTGCGAGGCTGAATGCGCAGGAAAGGCGCGGCGAGGAAGTGAGCGGGTTTTGCGAGGAACTGCTGTTTCAAAACCGATCCCCAAACTCTGAACTCCAGACTCTGAGCAGTCGTCCCTGATATTCTGCATCCTTCGCTGCACATCCCTGTTTCCCGAGGCCGTACTTCGATGAAGATGCGTCGTGGGCTGTTCGTATTTCTGCTGGCTTCCCTTCCCTGTTTTGCTGCGTTGCCGATCCATGCGCAGACCGCGATCAGCTCGACGTATGCGCGCGATCCGCAGCAGGCCGTGGATCAGGACTATACCGCGCACATCAGGAAGTACACGACGGAGCCGTACTTCAATTCGCCGCTGACGGATTATCTGCCCGCGTCGAAGTCGGTGCCGACGCCGGCGAAGGTGCTGGGGGATGTGTCGGGGGCGCCGGGGATTCTGCCGTATGCCGAGGACGTGTACAAATACTTCCGCCTGCTGGCCGCGAGCACGCCGCGGGTGAAGGTGTACACGATCGGGCACACGGAAGAGGGCCGGGAGATGATCGCGGTGGCGATCGCGGACGAGTCTCTGCTGGCGAAGCAGAAGGAGAACGATGAGCGGCTGGCGAAGCTGGCCGATCCGCGGACGATTCAGCTGAACGACAAGACGGCGCAGGATCTGGTGAAGCAGTCGTTTCCGGTCTACTACATTACGGGGACGATCCACTCGCCGGAGACGGGCGCGCCGACGGCGCTGATGGAACTCGCGTATCGATTGGCCGTGGATAATTCGCCGTACATCCAGTACATCCGGACGCACATGATTGTCCTGATCACGCCGGTGGTGGAGGTGGATGGGCGCGATCGGATGGTGGACATCTACAAGTGGCACCTGGCGCATCCCGGAGAGAACTATCCGCGGCTGGTGTATTGGGGACATTACGTCGCGCACGATAACAATCGCGACGCGATGGCGATGACGCTGGACCTGACGCGCAATGTGCTGAACACCTATCTGACGTGGCACGCGCAGGTGCTGCACGATCTGCATGAGTCGGTGCCGTTCCTCTACGACAACACGGTGGGCGATGGGCCGTACAACGCGTGGATCGATCCGATTCTGGCCGGGGAGTGGGCGGAGATCGGGTGGAACAACGTGCAGCAGATGACGGAGTTCGGCATGCCGGGCGTGTTCACGCATGGGGATTTCGACACGTGGAGTCCGGGGTACCTGATGTTTCTGGCGGCGATGCACAACGGGATCAGCCGGCTGTATGAGACGTTCGGGAACGGCGGAGCGGATACGGAGAAGCGAATTCTGGCAGCCGGATGAATACGAGCGGACCTGGTACAAGCAGAATCCACCGCTGCCCGTGGTGGAGTGGTCGCAGCGGAACAACAATAACTACGAAGAGACGGCGTTGCTGACGACGATTTCGTATTTTGCGCACAACACGCCGCAATGGCTGGAGAACTACTACCTGAAGGCCAAGCGGTCGATCGAGAAGCCGGAGGACTTCGGGCCGGCGGCGTATGTGATTTCCTCCGATGGACAGTCGCGCGAGCCGGCGCGCGGAGCTGCTGCGGGTGCTGGGGCTGCAGCATGTGGAGGTGAGCCGCTTATCTGAACCGGTGACGGTTACAAATCCAGCTGCGAAGAAAAGCGACGACAAGGCGGGGACAGAGAAGGGCGATAAGGAGAAGGCGGACAAGGTGGAGACACCGAAGACGCTGACGTTTCCGGCGGGGAGCTATGTGATCCGGATGGATCAACCCTATTCGCGGATTGCCGATGCGCTGCTGGACCGCCAGTACTGGGCTCCGGACGATCCGCAGAAGCATCCGTATGACGATACCGGCTGGTCGTTTCCAGATCTGTTTGGCGTGCCGACGGTGCGGGTGACGGATGCGTCGATTTTGAAGGCGAAGATGGAGCCGGTGGCGGATCCAGGTGCGGCGAGCGGTGCGGTGAGCGGGAGCGGCGATGTGGTGGCGGTCGAGAATGCCGGGGATATTTCGCTGCTGGGTCTGCGGTACGAGCTGAAGGACGCGAAGATTTCCGTCGCTGACGCCGGATTCGATGCGGACGGCAGGCATTTCGGGGCCGGGTCGCTGATCATTCAGAACGCGGCGGCGGATGCGGTGAAGTCCGCGATTCACGGTGCGGATGTGGAAGCGGTCAGCCTGGGGGCTGCGCCGCAAGTGGCGATGCATGATGCGCCCGCGCCGCGGATCGCAATGATGCACACGTGGGCCGGAACGCAGACCGAGGGCTGGTGGCGGGAGGCGCTCGACAAGCTGCACGTGCCCTACGACTACATCTCGACGCAGACCGTCTCGCATGAGGGCGATCTGCGGTCGAAGTATGACGTCATCCTTTTTGCGCCGGTGGGGCGGTCGTCGACGCAGTCGATTGTGAACGGGATGCCGATGTGGGGGAATGCTCTTCCGTGGGAGAAGACGGAGCTGACGCCGAATCTGGGGCGGATCGACTCGACTCCGGATCAGCGGCCTGGCCTGGGCGAGGATGGGGTGGAGCACCTGAAGGATTTTGTAGAGAAGGGCGGGCTGCTGATCACGTCGGAGGATACAGCGCAATTTGCGATTGAGGAAGGGATGGCGCCGGGAGTGTTTGTGAATCACGGCGGCAACGTGAAGGTGGTGGGGAGCGTGCTGGCGGCGGAGTTTGTGGATCGCAAGAGCCCGGTGGCGTGGGGCTACGGCGATCATCTGGCGGTGTACAGCGCAAACGGGATGGCGTTCACGGTCGGGAATATGACGGCGCCGCGGCACATCGAGACGGAGAAGGATTATCACCGGGCGACGGGGCGAGGGGGTCCGCAGGACCAGGATACTCCGCAAGGGCGCGCCGCAGTGGAACCGGAGCCGCTGCCTTCGCCGAAGCCGTGGGAGGCGACGCCGCTGAATGAGGAGGAGGCGCGGAACAATCCCTATGTGATTCCGGAACAGGATCGGCCGGATGTGATTGTGCGGTTCGGTACGTCGAAGGGGCTGCTACTGTCGGGACTACTGGAGGGGGGTGGCTCGATCGAGGAGAAGCCGATCGTGGTGGATGCGCACTATGGTGAGGGAAACGTGCTTCTGTTCGCGAATAATCCGATCTATCGGGGCGAGACGATCGGTAGTTATGCGCTCGTCTTCAATGCGATTCTGAACTTCGATCATCTCGCCAAGCCGGCGGCGAAGTAGGCTGGTGTCGTGACAGACAAACTGGGATTGATTGCCGGTAACGGGCGCTTCCCGTTTTTACTGCTGGATGCGGCGCGGGCGCACGGTGCTGAAGTCGTGGTGGCGGCGATCAAGGAGGAAACCGATCCGGAGATGGATGTGCGCGCCGCAGTCGATGCGGGCGTGCGGGTGCACTGGCTATCGCTGGGTGAGCTGTCGCGGTTGATCGAGACGTTTCAGCGTGAGGGCGTGCACAAGGCGGTGATGGCGGGCCAGGTGAAGCACAAGCAGATTTTCTCGAGCATTCGGCCGGACTGGCGGCTGGCAAAGCTGCTGCTAAATCTGCGAGCGCGGAACACGGATATGCTGCTGGGCGCGGTGGCGAAGGTGCTGGGGGATGAGGGGATCGAGCTGATTTCGTCGACGACGTACCTGGAGCCACTGCTCGCGCAGCCGGGAGTGCTGACGGCGCGCGGGCCGAACGATCAGGAGCAGCGGGACATCGAGTACGGGCGCGAGGTGGCACGGGGAATCGCGGGATTCGATCTGGGGCAGACGGTGGTGATCGCGGCGCAGGCTTGTGTGGCGGTGGAGGCGATGGAGGGCACGGATGCAACGGTGGAACGGGCGGGGGCTCTCATGCGGAGCCTGGGAGAACCAGCGGCGTCGACTCTCCACCCCAGCGAACAAAGTTCGCCAGGGACCCCGTTGCTGGAGCGAAGCCTGACGGTGGTGAAGGTGGCGAAGCCGAAGCAGGATTTGCGGTTCGACGTGCCGGTGATTGGCGTTCCGACGATTGCAACGATGCGGGCGGCGGGGGCAACGTGTTTGGCGCTGGAGGCGGGGCGGACGCTGATCTTCGATCGCGAGGCGGTGATGGCTGCGGCGGATGCGGCCGGGATTGCGGTGGTCGCACTGGAAAACGCATAATAGTCGGGCACGCAGAAGCGCCGAATCCGCGTGCCGAATCTACGAAACCCCAGGCCCGCAGGCGCGTCAAGCAAAAGGAGAGATGGTATGTCGAAGATTTTCGGAATTATTGGAGCCGTTGTTGTTGTCCTGGTGGTCGCAGGATTTGTGGTCCAGCGCAGCTTTGCCGCCGATAACGCACCCATGCCGGAAGTGGGACAGGCGGCGCCGACATTCACGCTGCCGAATCAGGAAGGGAAGGAAATCCACCTGCATAGCTATAAGGGTAAGTGGGTGGTGCTGTATTTCTATCCCAAGGATATGACGACGGGCTGCACGATCGAGGCGCATAACTTCCAGCGCGATCTGGATAAGTACAAAGCACTGAACGCGGTGATTCTGGGAGTAAGCGTCGATACGGTGGACAGCCATAAGCAGTTCTGCACGAAAGACTCGCTCACGTTCAACCTGCTGGCCGATCCGGACAAGACAGTCGTGGAGAAGTACGGATCGCTGGGGAATTTCGGACCGATGGTAATCGCGAACCGGAACACGTTCCTGATCAATCCGGACGGAAAGATTGTGAAGGTGTGGACCAAGGTGAACCCGAACGTCCACAGCGACGAAGTGCTGGGGGCTATTTCGCAGTCTGAGGGGAAGTCGGCCTGAGCAGAGTTCAGGGTTCAGCGTTTGGAGTTCGGGGCCGAAAGCCTGGAGCTCCAGACGCAACTTCTGTCGGCGACGTGACTGCGCGTCGAGCGAACTCTAAAACTCCAGTCCCCAAACTCTCAACTCTGAACGCCGGCTACTCGTCCTTCACGGGCGTGATGGGGTGTTTGTTTTCGGGGGCGTTGGGGGATATGCCGAAGTCCCACACGTCAAGGTTAATGACGCCGGGCTGGAGGATTTCCATCAGGACGTATTCGCCGATGGGGAGCGGCTCCCGGGGCGTGAGCTTCATCCAGTGTTTGCCGGGAAGGATTTCGGCTTTGGTAGGGATGATGTCCGCGGATTGCGTTGCATCGCCGGCGCGGGTGATACGCAGAGCGCCGAGGACGCGTTCGCCGGGCTGGACGTCGGCGCGAACGATCACATAGCGGCTTTCGGGTGAACTGTAATCGCCTTTGTCCGGTGTTGAATCGGCGCCGTGGGTGTTGACCATGAGCGCGTCTTCGGGGGCGACTTGTTCGGAGTTACCGGCGCTCAGCGAGACGTAGAGGATGGGATCGTCGAGGTGAACGCGAACGTGCGCGGCCTGGCCGTCGATGCGGACGGGCTCCTTCGCGCCGTGGAAGGAGCCAATGGCGGTGCGCAGGACGTTGTGGTTGACGTCGCGGTTGACGTCACCGGCAGCCTGGTCGAGGTGAACGAGCTCGGGGATGCTCTGGTAGTTGTCGAGGATGAAGATGCCATCGCGGTCGGGCAAGTGAAGGCCTGCAGCGACGAGCGGCATCCGGGCCTGCTGGTCGGCGCGTTCAGCGGCGGCGGCAGCGTCAATTGCGGCGGCTTCTTTTTGTTCTTCCTCATGCGTAGCGGTGGAAGGAGCGGTGATCGGAGGCGGAGGAGGAGGCGCGCCGGGCAGGTGCTCCTTGTTCCACTTCTCGGTAGCCGGCCAGTCGACGAGATTGGAGGGGACTTCTTCCCACTCGGCCCGCTCGGCGCTGTAGTAGCGGACACGGTCCTTCTTAACTTCCCACTTTGTGACGGTCTGATACGAGCCATCTTTGAGGATGAGACGCTTCATGTAGACGTTCTGGGTGGAGCCATAGGGGGTGATGGTGGTGCGCTCCTGGGCTGGTGTGCAGGGCGCTCCCAGGGCGAGGACCAGAAGCGCAGCCGGGATGAAGCGTGCGGATCGCATAGCTTCCCATTAGATATGGGAATGGGGGCGTCCGTCACCACGGCGGACAGCGATTCGCTCAGTCGTTAGACGGGACCTGGCCGGGCGTGTTGATGGCGTGGAAGCACGGACGGTAGACTGAGGACCCCCGCACACCCCGACCGATCGTCGTATGGAGGATTTGCGTTGCTGAAGAGGCCGCTGCCAAAGCGCTGTCGATGCACGCTACTGATGCTTTTGTTGCTGCTGGGACCGGCGGCTGTGGTGGCGCAGGTGAATGCCACGCAGTGGCGGAACGGCACGGAGAACCTGAACGACGGGTGGCGCGAGCAGGACGGCGACAATGCGGCATGGGCGCAGGCGGACTTCGACGACAGCGGATGGAAGGCGGTTGAGCTGGACGATCTGGGCGCGGCGCGGCCGGGAACGCGGTGGTACCGGTTGCATGTCACGCTGGCGCCGAACCACCCCCATCTTCATTTACTGCTGGCGGGGGGCAAAGGCACTTACGAGCTGTTTCTCAACGGTGTGAAGGAAGATGGGCCTCGGCTGAATCCGGTGTTGGGAGCGACCCGTCCGACGGAGCAGGTATTTTCGCTGTCGGATCCAGGGCCCGATCTGACGATCGCGCTGCGAACGTCGACGTCGCATGCGTATGCAAGCTGGCAGCTGCCGCTGTTCCTGACGGCGGCTCTGGGGTCGCCGGAATCGATTGACAATGAGCGAACGGCGCTGGAGAGCCAGAGGCTGTACGCTGCGCTGCCGTCGATCGCGATCAACGCAGCGCTGGTGCTGGCGGGGCTGGCGGCGTTTGCGCTGTTCCTCACCCAGCGAATGCGCGCTGAGTACAAATGGCTGGGACTGTACCTGTCGCTGCTGGGCTTGTCGAATCTGCTGCTGGCGATGGTACAGACAGGTCTGGCGCCCATCCCGATGAACAACCTGGTGGCTGATCCACTGGTGTACGTATTTACGATTGCGCAAATCGAGTTCACCTTCGCCTTTGCGGGAAAGCGGCTGAACCGGCCATGGCGCACGTACGAGGTCCTGCTGCTGTCGCCCCTGGTGCTCAATGCGCTGATGTGGGCAGGAGTCCTGCGCAGCGGCGTTTACCTGGTAGTGGAGGGGCTGGTCATTCTTCCGGCGGCGGTGCTTCTGCCGATCGTGCTTCTCCTCTGGTATCGACGCGGAAATCGCGAGGCTGGATGGTTAATTCTGCCGAGCCTGCTGCCGTTGGCAACGGCCTCGCTTTACGATCTTGGAACCGTCTCGATCTACCTCGGTTGGGGCTTCGCCGACTTTCTGGACAACCCGATTATGCTGGGCCGTATCCCGCTGCAGATCGCCGACCTGGGAGATTTTCTGTTTCTGCTGGCCATCGGCACCGTGATGTGTCTCCGGTTCACGCGGGTGAGCCGGGAGCAGGCGCGCACGGGGGCGGAGTTGTCGGCGGCGCGAGATATCCAGCGCAGGCTGGTGCCCGAGATTCTGCCCGCGATGGAGGGGTATTTGGTCGAAGCGGCGTATTTTCCGGCGGAAGAGGTGGGCGGGGATTTCTATCAGCTGATGGAGGGGGACGGATCGACGCTGGTGGTGTTGGGCGACGTGAGCGGCAAGGGGTTGAAGGCGGCAATGACGAGCACGCTGACGCTGGGCGCGCTGTGGGCCCTGGCGGCAGAGGGGCTGGGTCCCGGCGCAGTGCTGACGCGTCTGAACCGGCAACTGGCGGAGACGGGCAACGAGGGATTCGTGACGTGCCTGTGCGCGCGGATTACGCCGCAGGGGGAAGTGACGGTAGCGAACGCGGGACATCTGGCACCCTATCGGAACGGGGAGGAGATGGTGCTGGAGCCGGATCTGCCGCTGGGGATTGCGCCGGAGGAGACGTATGCGGAGTGCGGGTTCCGGCTGAAGGAGGGGGACCGGCTGACGCTGCTGTCGGACGGGGTGGTCGAGGCGCGAAATGGGAGCGGAGAGCTGTTCGGGTTCGAGCGGACGCGGGCAATCAGCGCAGATGCGGCGAATGCGATTGCGGAAGCGGCGCTACGATATGGACAGACGGACGATATCACGGTGCTGACGCTGACCCGGGTCGCAAGCGGGAAGGTTGGGGCGACACGCGAGGCGGCGGTGGCGCTGGGTTAGCGGACGCGGGTGGAACGGGCCCGGATGGCGAAATCGGCAGACGCAGCGGACTTAAAATCCGCAGGCCGCAAGGCCGTGGGGGTTCAAGTCCCCCTCCGGGCACCAGAAAAGACTGTACGAGAGCGGGCTCTCGGTTTCAGGTGGGCGGACCTGGAAAACGCAGGTTCCGTTTCCGTCGATGCCTGAGGGCATCAGCGCTCGCTGACAGCGCGGCCGATCGCCGGTCCGCAGCTCGTTTGCACTCTAAGCTCCTGCAGCCATGGCGACTGCTGCCGGTTTACGGGACATACCCCCGGTTGAATGCCGCACACAGTCAAGCAGAGAAGGGATGTTCAGGCAACTGCAGAATCTGCTCCGCGGTCTTCGGTCTCCGCGTGAAGATGGGCCTCCGACGTTCCGGGGTGCTGCTCGCGCCGGGCTCTTGCCTGCCGCCACCGGCATAAGGCGTAGGCGGTTGCGAAGGTCAGAGCCGGCGCTGCGAATACTATCCCTCTCAACCAGGCACGCAGCGTCACCACCGAGGTGTCTGCTGCGACGGCGATAACATCGTCTCCGCCTGCCACCAGCAGCACCAGGACGAACATAATCAGAGAACAGCCAAACGCCGTGTTGAAGGGCTGCTGCCAGGGCATCCGCAATACGTTGTGCATGCGCGTATCGAAGGAGATGAGCTTATCGATCCATGGATATGCGTACAGCAGGAGGAAGACCAGCAGCGGCAGGAAGACCGCGGGAAAGAATAGCTCGGGGATAAGCCAGTGGCCGAGGCGCAGGTGCAGGCCCGGAAAGAGGCGCATCGCGCCCTCGACCCAGCCCAGATACCAGTCCGGCTGCGCCCCCGGCAGGATCGCCACTGGATTGTCGGGTCCATAAATCCACACGGGATCGATCTGGACCAGACCGCCCAGTCCTGCGACCACGGCAAAAACCAGCAGGAACAGCCCCAGCGACTTGAGCGTGTAAGAGGGCCACAGGCGGGAGCCGGTGATTGTCTGGTTGTCTCGATGCGGGCCGGGATAGTTGGTGTGGAGCTGCCGCCAGACCAGACCGAGGTGGAGCACAAGCAGAATTGAAATCATCGCCGGCACAAGAAAGATGTGCATGGCATACAGGCGCGGGATCGTAGTGTTCACCGGTACACGGCCACCGAGGGTGAGGAAGGTCAGCCAGGGCCCGATCAGGGGGATGGAAAGGAGAATCGCATACCCGATGCGAAGACCTCCGCCCGACAACAAATCTCCGCAGATGGAATATCCCAGATATCCGTTGACGAGGGCCAGTACCAGCATTGTCAGGCCGATGATCCAGTTCAGTTCGCGCGGACGGCGGTAGGCGGCGGTGAAAAAGATTCGCGCCATATGCGCGAGAATGGCTCCGATGAAGATGTCGGCGGCCCAGTGATGCATCTGCCGCACCAGGAGGCCTGCCGGCACGGCAAAGCTGAGATGCAGAACGGACTGGTAGGCCATCGAAACCTGCACTCCGTCGAGGGGATGCCAGGCGCCGTGATAAATGACTTTTTCCGAACTGCCTTTGAAGAAGAGCGCGAGAAAAGTTCCGGTAATGACGAGGATCACAAAGGCGTAAAACGCGATTTCGCCCAGCATGAACGACCAGTGGTCGGGGAAGATATGATTCATCGCTCGCCGGACCACTCCTGCGATCCGTACGCGCGAGTCCAGCCAGCGAGGCGGAAATTCGCTCATGACGGCATTCCCCAGAAACCCGGACCCGGGGGGGCCGTGAAGCCGTCCGCCGCGCAAAGATTTCCTTCGCTGTCGGTGTAGAGCGGCAGCTGAGGCAAGGGGCGAGCCGCGGGGCCGCCGGTGGGCTCTGCTCCGCTGAGCACGTCGAACGTGGACTGATGGCAGGGACACATCAACTGATGGCTGGTTGCCTCATACATGCCGACGGGGCAGCCGGCATGCGTACAGACGCGCGAGTACGCGAGGTTTCCCATAGGCGCCCAGCCGGTTCGCTGCTTTGGCAGCCGCAGGAGCGCGGGATCGACACGCACCAGGACCGTCTGCGTCTTTTCCGAACCGATGCTGTTTTCCGGAAATACGATCGTGGTGCTGCCTGGCATCAGTTCATCAGCTTTCACGGGCTTGTTGTCGAGTGTCATCAATCGCTGTCCCCGCTTCCAGACGGTTGAGTAGAGACCCGGGTCGGGCGACGCCCCCAGCGAGCGAAACATGGAGATCACGATCGCGCCAAGCATGCCCATTCCCCCGGCGCCCATCCAAACCAGCAGAGCTCTCCTGCGAATTTGCGTGGTTCCGGCGCGAAAGGTCGCCGCGGCTTCCTCGTGATCTTTTGCGGAGGATGGATTTTCGCGCGGACCCACGGCCTCAGTGCGCGCGGTGAGAAAATGCGCCCACACGACGGCCGCCACTCCCATACCGCCGCAGAAGAGCGCCAGCATGCCACCCAGCAGCCGGTTGCTACCGCCGGTCCAGTAACCAACGATGAAACCGATGCCGCCGGCCACCGCTGCGGCGAAGGCAAGGAGCACCAGGCCGGTGCCCCACTTGTCGCGTGACTGCAGATTTGCGCTGCGCTCCTCGTCGAGATCGCGATCCGCCTCGCGCCCCTGCCGAGTGTTTGCAGGCTTCTCGTCCGTGGCAGGCTTCGTTGGTTCGAGAGCTTCAGCCACCCGCATCCGAGCTGCGAGCGAACGGCCGTCGATGTCCGCATCCGGCTGTCCTACTTGCGTCCGGTGACGCGGCGATTGCGACAAAAGCCAGCGTGACGCGCCCTTCACCAGCGAGGTACCCAGCTGCCAGCCCACCATTCCGAGAAAAACAACGATGCCCGCCTCGGCTCTGTGTTGCTCCTTCTCCCGGAAAGGACGAGCCGATCCGCGCGTCATCGAGACCGTCTTCTCCGGAGAGCGATTCGCCTTCTCCAGATATCTTCTGGCTGCCGCCTTGAGCAGCCTCGCGCCGGCTTGCCAGCCCAGCAACACTACGGCGGCAAGAGTTCCTCTCTTTCGCTCCTGCGACTCGATCATCCCTTCCCCCCTTTTTCGATCCACATGGTGAGTCCGCCCAGCACGAAAACGAAGACCCATGCAGCCAGGCCTTCGGATGTCGGCCCGTACCAGTGCATAGGGTGTCCGCCGGGGTGCGGGGGATGCTGCACGGTTCCGACATAGTCGACGATTGAAGCAATCTGCTGGTCGGTGAGCACCGCCTGCGGAAAGGATGGCATGGGTCCCGGCCCCCAGCGGACTGCCCCAGCGACAACTGCCGGAGATTTGTCTTCCAGGTCAGGAGCATTGGTTCCTGCAAACGCCAGGGCACCACCGCGCACTGCGGTTCGATGGCACGAAGCGCAGTACATTCTGTACAGTTCGCCTCCCTCGCCGAGTTTGCCTCCCTCGAGGGAGATTGTCGCCAGATGTCCCGTCACCCAGGCGGCCACATCGTCGATATCCTCGGCACGCAGCGTGTTCGCAAAACCGGGCATCACGCCGCGACCGTCGCGCACCGCCTCCAGTACTCGATCCAGCTGGTGCTCGGCTCGCAACGACGGCCCCGCGATCGTGACCAACGCGCTCACTCCTTCGCCTTGCTCACCATGGCAAACCGCGCAGTGCTGTTTAAACACCGCGGCGCCGGGAAGATTCTGCTGAGTCACCGGCGGTTTCGCGGCGGCGCCGGCATTCCTGGGGGGCTCCGATTGTGCTGCTGCATGGATCGTCCCGGCAGAGCCGATCAGGCAAAGCGCAGTGACCACCAGCCAGGGGAGAAACGAGCGCCCTGCGCTCTCTGCCTGCTCGGGCTGGGTGAACACAAGTTGTAGGATGTACGCGCTTCCGTGTGCCGATGTGCCGCTGCTTCGACAGGCTGAGGTTGCTGCAGCAAGGTGCCCGGGCCTTCGTCGTCCCGCACCCAATCTCATCGAACCAGTAGCCGTGTTCCGCATGCGCATTCGATCTTCCGGTCTGCTCGCAGCCTTTGGCGCGGTTGCGCTCCTTGCCGGATGCACGGGCGGGCAGCAGCCTCGCTCTTATCCGGTGGCCACAGGGGGGCACGCCGATCGAGGACGCCGGCTGGTGGTCCGCTATCGCTGTGGATCGTGCCACACCATTCCCGGAATTCCTCATGCCGATGGCGTCTTCGGGCCACCCCTGAGCCAGATTGCCCGCCGCGAGTACATCGCAGGGAATTTCCCTAATGCGCCCGCGACACTCACTCGCTGGATCGGGGAACCGCAATCGATGAAACCCAAAACGGCGATGCCCGATCTGGGCATTCCACGGCAGCAGGCGCGTGACATTACCGCTTTCCTTGAAACTCTGCGGTAGCCGCTTCGACAACCAACCGCAGCGCTTACTTCTTCTTCCCATCCGTTGGGAAATTCTTTGACAGACTTTCAATGATATAGGACGGTTCCATCCCCCCTTTGCAGTCGGGATGGCCAAAGCCGCTGGGGCTGAAGCCATTCTTATAGTCCAGGATCATGTTGTCGTCGTGCGCGGGGCTGGGGCCCATGGGTACGTAGTCCAGGTGCAGTTCGCGCCTTACCTTCCAGGCGATAATGTGATCGGTGCAGGACGTGTCGCCGCTCAGGCCGAGGCCGCCGACGATTTTGCCGGAGCTGTTGTAGAGAGCGAGACCGCCGCCGAAGACGATCACGCCCCCCACCGCCCTGCCCACCATCGGATCATTCGGCGTCCCAAATGAAACCGGGTTGCCGATGACCGCCTGCGGATTCGGCGGGTCACTTGTCGCGAGGCTGTAGAGGCTCTGCCCGGGCTGTGAAGCTGCGAAGACATTCGCTGTCGAAAGCGCATAGTCGGAATTGCTGAGCGCATTCGCTGTATTTGCCTTCGACGCGGCAATGACGCGGCTGCCTGGCCACTCCTGGCTGCGGGTGGTTCCACTGAAAACGACATCGCAGCCGATGCCGTCGCGATTTACGATCACCGCCCACTCCTGGTTCCCCATGCCACCGTTCTTCGATGAACCCTCTTTCACCACGGACTGCACCGCGCTCTTCAGCGTGCTCGCGTCCGGGAGTCCAGAGCAGTCCGGCTTTGACTGTGCTGGACAGGAAAGGGCTGCGCACACTGCACAAGTTCCAACAAACGCCACGATCTGCAAATACCGATCCCCATTCATCGCCATCACTCCTCAGAAGAAGAAAGTTGCGCTCATTTCAGCTGCTGCAGATAAGCCACCAGCTGGCGGAGCTGGGTGCCGCTGAACTGTGTAATGTCCGGCATCTGCGAATCCGGTTTCAGCGACTGGGCATGCGTGATCCACGCTTCCAGATACGCCGTGTTGTTCGGATACACATTCGCAGCGATCTTCTGCCGGCTTGCCAGATGCGTCAGATCGGGCGCGACGCGGCCTCCGGCGACCGTGCCCCGAACCGTGTGGCACATCGAGCACGGACCACCGAGGAACAGATTTTCTCCTGCAATTGCGTCGGGCGTGGTTGGCTCCGCCGCCGGTTTGAGCATTTGCTGCTTCCAGGCGGCGTAATCGTCCTGGCTTTGCGCGACTACGAGCAGCCGCATGAGAGCGTGCTCCTCGCCGCAATACTCCGCGCACTGTCCGGCGAAATTACCCGGGTGATCGGCCTGAATGCGGATGAAATTCACGTGTCCTGGGATCATGTCCACCTTTCCGTGCAGGGTTGGGACCCAGAAAGCGTGAATCACATCGGCTGACTTCAGTTCGATCGTGACGGGCTGCTGCGCGGGAATGTGAATTTCATTGGCGGTAGTAAAGTGCTCGTCCACGGGGCCGTCGAGATACTCCACCTGCCACCACCACTGGTGTCCGGTGACCAGGATGTCGGGCCTGAGAACCTTCTGGTTCATGGGATCGTGGATGGGAAAGCTGGCCATCAGCCGCAACCCGAGGACAAAGATCACGCAGAGGACGATCAGCGGGATCGCCAGGCCACCGACGGTGATCCATTCCTGGCCGCCACCGACGTCGACCGGGGCATGCTCCTCCAGCGTTCCTCGGCGTCGCGCTGCGGCCCACGCGATCAGCGCCCACATTACGATGGTGGCGACGATGAATACGATCGTCATGAGCCACGATAGCTTCGCAATGCGTTCCGCCGCGGGCCCCTGAGCATTGAACGTCGACTGCACGGACTCGCATCCGGTCAGGAGCAGCGTCGATAAACTGAGAGGCAGTGCCTTGCGCATGCGGTCCTCAATGTTCCGACTGTGTGCCGACCATGATGCGGTCGTTGTCCAGGGGATCTGGGGTCTGCTCATTCGCCGGCTCAATCGGAGGATCGGCCTCCTGCGGCGTTCGCATCGACTTGATGTAAGCCACCAGTTGCCAGATCTGCTGTTCGGGAATCTTTGTGCCCCAGGAGGGCATGCCGTTGGACCGGCCCTCCGCGATCGAATCGAAAATCTGGTCGTCGCGGTCTCCATACAGCCACACTTTGTCGCGAAGGCTCGGACCCATACCGCCGCCGCCATGTCCGCCGTGACAGCCGGAGCAGTTGTACCAGTTGAAAAGCCTCCTTCCATCCTGGATCGCTACCGGATCGCTGCCATACGGGTTGGTATGGCCTACCGGCTCACTTACGCCGCCGGGCACCGGACCTACATTGGTCGGCACCGCCGGTTCGGCCCCGGCAGCCACAGGGGTGGACGAGCTGCTGCAGCCAGCCAAAGCCAGCATCAGGCCGGTGAGCGCAGCGACCATGCACGTTCGCATCGCTTCAGTTACCTCCCTGCAGCGCAGGCGCATGGTTCACCTGCGGAATTCCGTACGTAGTGAGTAAACGGTTGATCTCCGGCTGCCGCCGGGCGACTTCGGCATCCAGACGGCGGAGCAGGGCCTGGTCCCGCGGACGCACACCGATGCCAATGCCGAACACCATGGGAAGGTTCGGATTCCGTGAATCGGCGGCGATGGGCGTCACCTCCAGGGGGACAGCGGACTTCCGCGCGAAGTATCCCGCCAGCGGACCCCATACGACGGCTATGTCGACATCGCGATGGATGACCGCACGGATCAGATCCGCCGCCGGATTCTTCTCGGTAAGGTTGCCGAAGATGCTGTAACCGACCAGATTCCTGACGATGCCGCGACTAATGAGCGCATGAACGGGCGGAAGACTGTCGTCCTGATCACCGAGGATATGTACCCCGATCCTCAGGGAGCGGAGTCGCGGATCGTCCAGCGACGCGATCTGCAGATGCCGGTCACGCCGAGAAAGAAACGCGTAGCTCGATGTGTAATAGGGTTGGGTCGTAGCCGCTTCATCCATACCGGCCGGCACTCCCATCACGAGATCGCATACGCCCGCGTCCAGCGTCCTGCGGAAAAACTTTTCCCCCTGCGGATACCACACATAGCGGACCTGCATGCCCATATCTTCGGCAATCAGGCTGGCGATGTGGTTCTCGAAGCCCTGTTGCCGCTCATTAGACCACGGCAAATTGTCAGGATCGGCACACACCCGCAGAACAGACGCAGCACTGCAGGTCGCTGTCGCCGCGGTCAAAAGCGCAATGGTCAACCATTTAGAAACTGAAGACATACATCGTATCTCCGGGCTGCGTATAGGCCTTTATGTCGCGCATGGCTCCATTGGCGCCCAAAGTCGCGTAGGGATCATCCGACGATACAGACGGCAGCGCGCTGGCGCCCATCCACCCGCCGATGCCGGAGTAGATCGCGACATATTGCTTGCCATCCGGTCCGAGGAAAGTGATGGGGTCGCCGATGATGCCGGACGAGGTCTTGAACTGCCAAAGCACCTTGCCTGTGTGCGCATCGACGGCGCGGAACCAGCCCTCCATGGTTCCGTAGAAGACCACATCGCCGCCCGTAGCCAGCACTCCGCTGTAAACGGGGAACTTATCATCCTTCACGCTCCACACCTTCTTCGCGTGCTCCACATCCCAGGCGACTAATTCCCCCTGATAACCACCGGGTCCGGGATACATGCGAACGCTGGCGCCAAGATAGGGAGTACCGGCGATATAGTTCACCGCCGTACCCTCGTAATCCATACAGGTATTGTGGGCGGGGATATACAAGTAGCCGGTGCGCGGCGAGAAGGCGGAAGGTATAAAGTCCTTTGCGCCTGTCGACGATGGGCAGATGTCCATCGCATACTTGCCGAAGTGCGGGCGTTTGTCCGGATTCTCGTCCGGCAATCCGGTCTGGAGGTTGTAATCGTTCGCCCAGTTCACGGGTTCATATTTTTCCGCCGACAGCAGTTCTCCCGTCTCACGGTCGAAGACGAACATGAATCCTGTACGTCCCGGATGCAGGAGCAGCTTGCGTTCCCTGCCTTTCCACGGCATATCCACCGGGATGTTTTCCATAATCTCGTCATAGTCCCAGGCGTCGTGCGCGCTGACCTGATAGGCCCACTTCGCGTATCCGGTCTCCGGGTCGCGCGCCCAGATAGTACAAGACCATTTGTTGTCGCCAGGCCGCATGTCCGGATTCCATACCCCAGGATTGCCGGTGCCATAGAAGATGAGGTTCAGTTCCGGATCGTAGGAAATCCAGCCCCAGATCGTGCCTCCGCCCAGCTTCCACTGGCCCGGTGTCCATGTCTTTAGTCCCAGGTCCTTCCCCTGATCTTTCTTGTAGAACGGATGAAAATCGGGGCCGATCCGCGCGTCGGCATCCGACCCGCTGTCGAAGGCGCGCCACACAACGGCTCCCGTTTTCAGGTCAAGAGCGGTAAGACGGCCGCGCACTCCCAGCTCGCCGCCGCTGTCCCCCACAAACACCCGGTCTTTTACCACGAGGGGAGCCATGGTGGTCGTCTCGCCATAGCGCCAGTCACCCACTTCGGTCTCCCAAACTTTCCTGCCGGTTTTCGCATCGACGGCCACGGTGTGATCGTCGAGGGTGTTGTAGATGATTTTCCCGTCGGCGTAGCTGGCGCCACGGTTCACAACGTCGCAGCAAGCCACACCCTTCGAGCGCAGATCGGGATTCGGCCGGAACACCCATTTCTGCGGAAAACCGGGTTTGGTGATGTCGAGCGCAATCAGGTTGTTGGGGAAGGGAGTGACTATATATAGAGTTCCGTCGACTACGAGCGGCTGTCCCTCGTGCCCATGCGGGATGCCCGTCGATGCCGTGGCGACAACCCTGAGGTTCTGCACATTGGTGGTGTTGATCTGGGAGAGGGGGCTATAGCGCGTGTTCGCGTAGTCGCCCGCGGGAAGCGTCCACTCACCGTCCGGAACCGGAGACACCAGATGGATCCCGGGTATTGCTCCGGGAATACTCGTCGTGCCTGCCTGGTTCGCCTCGTTTTTGCCCTGCCCCGCTGCCCAACCGATGCATGACGCCATCAGCAGCACAAGGGTCGTGCGTCTTCCCGGTATCCCCGATTTGCAGTTTCCTCTCTCCATCCTGTTACGCTCCATCTAATGCAACCTGTCCAGATAAGCGGCGATATCCTGAGCCTGATCCTGGCTAAGACCCAGGTTCGGCATTGCCGTGCCGGCTTCAACACCGGGCGGATTTCTTAGCCACCGCACGAGGTTCTGCGGCGTATTCGGCAGTTCGCCAGCGATCATCGTTCGGCGTCCGAAGAAATATAGCGGTGGACCGACAAGTCCCCGGGCCTGATAAATGCCGGGGATTACATGGCATGAACCGCAGCCGTAAGACACCATCAGCTTTTTGCCCTCACCGGGATCGCCCGGGAACGCCGCGTTGTAAGGCGGTGCCTTCCGGCCAGCCGTACAGCCGCCCAGCGCACCGAAAGTAGTGAGCAGCAGTCCCACCGCCATCACCCAGGTTCCCCTCATCGCACCCTCGCACACAAGCGGAGAATGAAGAGAGGTAAAGTCATCCAGACCATTCCCGCTCCCAGAGTGAGGCTGAAGAACACACCGACCAGGGCTATGAATTCATGCTGTCCGCGGCCTTCTGCCTGCACCAGGCTGCGCTGCCGCGACAAGCCGCGCCAGGTCGTATAAGACATGAAACCTCCCGCCGCAACCAATCCAAGCAGGAAGAATGAAACTACAAACGAGGCGAGCGTCGCCGGAGGCTGAGAGCTTGCGGTTCCAAACTCCTCGTTGTGCATGCAGGCCCGCCAGGTGATGAACATCTCGGCGATGCCGAGCAGGAACCAGGCGCTGCCGGACACGACGATGCCCAGCCACAGGCGCCGCGGCGTGATCGACGGGGGACGAGGTATTGCTTCAGAAGCCATAGACGCGCATGTGGGGCATGATGTAGAGCAGGCCGACAACGAAGACCCAGACGATATCCACGAAATGCCAGTAAAGGGCGGCAACATGATAGGGACGATAAGGACTTCGCAGTGCCGGGCTGTAGCGTGGAAGCACCAGCGTGTAAATCAGAATCAGGAGTCCCACGATCACATGCGCAGCATGAAAGCTTGTGATCGTATAAAAGATGGAGCCGTAGGAATCGCTGTACGGGGTCAGATCTTTCCAGTGGTTTCGATACTCGAATGCCTGGATCACCAGGAATCCGAGGCCCATGAGGATGGTAATTCCCAGAGCGATACGCCCGGCCAGGTAGCGCTCCTTCTTTACCTGCCGTTCGCCCCAATGCAGTACCACGCTGCTGGTCAGCAGAACGGCCAGCATAATCAGCGCCAAGGTCAGCTTCGGAGGCTTATCAATTGCCCAGCGCTCCTTGTTACTCTCCAGATAAAAATAGCTGGCAAACAAACATACGAACAGGGTCGCTTCGGTAGCGATGGTCAATGCGATCCCCCATGTGCCGCGATTGTCGTCCAGCGGATATCCGGAGCCGGGCTGGCGCGGGAATCGGGGCTCATTTGTCTGAACCATCGTCGCCATTACGCAATCTCCTCCCCCGCCGGGCGTGGCCACAACCAGTAACCGGTCAACAACACCATTGCGATCAGTGCCGCCAGGGCGTACCACATCATCTGGAATGTCAGGGCCAGAAAGAAGCCCAGCATCGCTATAGCCAGCAGCAGAGGCGAGATGGTCTCCCTGGGCATCTTCGAAATGGCGAACGGCTCCGCGTCGGTCCAGCGGCTAACCGGCGTCAGCCGGCCTTCTGCGAATACGCGCTCATCGTCGGGGTCATATTCTTCGTCGTGGTCGTCCCACAACGGATGCCGCGTTGCAACCGTTGGGATATGCACGCGCGAGTAGGGCTCCGGCGGAGAGTCGATGGCCCACTCCAGTGTGTCTGCGTTCCATGGATTCCGGCCGGCGAGCCTGCCGTAACGCCGGCTAAGGGCTATGTTGATCAGCGTCAGCAGAATGCCGATGCCCAGTACGAATGCGCCGACCGTCTCCACCATATTCAGCGGCCCGAGATTGAGACCGGGCGCATAAGTAAAGATTCTTCTCGGCATGCCCATCAATCCCACAATGTGCATGGGAAAGAACCCCACGTTCAGCCCGACGAACATCACCCAGAAACTCCACTTGCCGAGGGTTTCATTGAGCATGCGTCCGGTCATTTTGGGTATCCAGTAATAAAACGCCGCGAATACGGGAAATACATTCGCGCCAATCAGCACGTAGTGGATATGGGCGACCACGTAGTAGGTGTTATGCGCCTGCCAATCCACGGGAATGATTCCGGTAAAGGTGCCGTTGAGGCCGCCAATGACTAACAGGGCTACCGCTCCCAGGGCGTAATACATGGAAGCTGTCATGACCAGGCGGCCTTTCCAGATTGTCGCTACCCAGGCAAATACCTGAATGGTGGTGAAGATCGAAATCATCATGCTGCCGGCGCTGAAGAAGCTCATCGCCATGTCTGACATTCCAACCGTGAACATGTGATGGAGCCACACGCTGAAGCCCACGGCTCCAGTCAACACCGTGGCGGTTGCCACCCACGCATGGCCGACAATGGGGCGGCGGGAAAAGACGGGGATGATCATCGACAGCATTCCGGTTGCGGGCAGAAAAATGATGTAGACCCACG
Organism: uncultured Acidobacteriaceae bacterium; assembly: GCA_963796895.1. Classification (GTDB taxonomy): domain Bacteria; phylum Acidobacteriota; class Terriglobia; order Terriglobales; family Acidobacteriaceae; genus Palsa-343. The sequence continues at coordinate 797,500 of CAWCNN010000003.1, read as the reverse complement.
GATGCGCAAAGAACCAGAAGAGCTGCTGCCAGAGAACCGGATTGCCACCGTTCGCGATTCCATAGAAATGTGTGCCCCAGCGCCGGTCCATTTCCATGAAGACGCAAGCCGCGGTGAGAGAGGGCATGGCGAAGATCGAAACCCACGAAATCGTCAAGGTACTGTAGAGAAAAAGCGGCATGCGACTCATGGTCATACCTGGGGCACGCAGACGCATGATGGTAACGATGAAGTTGATGGCACCGCCGGTCATGGAAATCGAGAACAGGATCAATGACAGCGCATAGAAATCCAGTCCGTGGCTGGGCGAGAACTGATAACTCGAGTACGGCATATACGAGAACCAGCCCGCGTGTGGCGCCTCCCCCACCAATGGGGAGATGTAGAGGAAGATGCCAGACACGAGATAGACCCAGTAAGTAAAGGCGTTGAGCCGGGGAAAGGCCATGTCTCGCGCGCCGATCATGAGCGGTATTACATAAATCGCAAATCCGGAGAGAATTGGCTGGGCATACCAGAAGATCATGGTTATGCCGTGCATGCTGAAGATCTGGTTGTACATCTCCGCCGACATCAGCATTTGAGCGGGCCGAGCCAGTTGCACGCGCATGATCAGGGCTTCCACACCGCCGATGATGAGAAACACCATCGCCGTGAACAGGTACCGCGGCCCGATCTCCTTGTGGTCGACGGTCGCGAACCAGCCCCAGACCGTCTTTGGTGTTTCCCATGTGGCTTTCAGGCGTTCAGCAACAGCAACAGAGCTCATGCGCACTCCGCGGCGGACGAAAGATCAAACAACTGTCAGAGCAGGTCCTGCAAAATTGATGGATCGGATGTGGTTTGTAATTCTTCAGATACGGAATGATCGAAGTAGATGAAAACCCCGGCGGTAAGGTTTGACCCGGTGGCGGTTGCTGTAGCAACGGTGGCATCGGGCGAATTCGCCGCGGAGGAGTGCGCATCCGCGCAGCGACGAACGCCACTCCTCAGCAGGGTATTTGTCTATGTTGGTTTGTCTTTATAGATGAATAAGCGAAGCTGTTGCCGGGGCACCGTTGCGAGCTGGTGCTGCTTCGGCCCGCAGGGCGGCCTGGGTGAGGCGCTCTGCAAACTCTCCCAGAAAGTCCCAGTCTTCGTCGCCCAGTTCCCGCCGCATCCGCGTCTGGGCGCGATCCCAGTAAGGCAAGGCGCTGTTGCGGATTTTGCGTCCCTCGGCGGTCAGCTGATAGATACAGCGGCGGCGTGCGTCGATCCTCATCTGCACCCACCCCGCTTTGCGGGCCGATGCCAGACGTCGCGAAAGGGTTTCTTCCGAAGCCGCAAGCAGGCGCGCGAGTTCGCAGTGCGCAATTTCGCCTGATTCGAAGATCACGTTCAGGATGATGAACTGCGTGGCTTTGAGGCCCAGGGGGGAGAGGACTAAATCGTACAAATGGCAGACAGCACGGCTCGCTCGCCGCAGATTAGCACAGGCACAAACAGCTCTTGATGTTTCGTGAAACATACATCGTTCCCTCGACTGATCGCAAAGTGGAAGTTAGTCGCTTTCTTACTCCGATCGGGCCGTGATAACCGGGAGCGTCCGACCTTAGTCGCCGCAAGCCCGGTTGGGGCGCCGACTAAGAACAACGGCCAAATTCAATGATAACGATGAAAGGGTGACACCGAGCACCTGCCGCCTGAAGGCGTATCTTGGCGTTTTTGCATGCCGCTGCAGGGTTTTGTTGCGCGCCTCCACCTGCACGCAGGCGTCGGCACAGGGAATCGGCGTGGGGGCCATCGGGCCGCCGTTTTTTCCGGGCCGCCGAAGAAGGGAGTGCTGCCTGACTTTCCCGCCGTTACGGGTCGCACCGGGGAAAAACGCGACGCAACTGTGATCGCAACTTTCACAGCCTGGAGTCGCGAGAAAGGAGTTGAGGGAAAGGGAATGATGACGACGGGTTCGCCTTTGCGAGAATTGCGCACGGCGGCACCGGTTCCTCGACGCTGCCGGCTTCATCAAGGCCGATTATCGGGCGGTTCTCCAAACCATGGACGGTGTGGCGGAGGCAACGCAGATCGGTTTCGGAGACGGCTGAACGAGGTCGGTGTGGAGCGAATCTGACAACGTCGACCAGGTTTCAATTGTTCCTGTACCGAGACTTCCCGCCGCCTTGGGCGGGAATGGGAGGGCGCGCATGGCATTGCGGACGATAAGGTTCATTAAATGAGAGATTTAGGAGAATTGCGAGACTCGTCGACGTTTCGTCGCGGTATCGGAGCAGAGGAAGAAAATGCCGGCGGAATCGATAAAACGGCCTTGCCGACGGGCGCATCCTTAATAGGGTAAGGAACTGGAGCGGCGCGGGTTGAAACCGGCGGGGAGTCGGGGTACACTCTGATATAGGACTGCTTTAGTCGCATATTGGCGCTGGGAGCCTAGACAGGCGGGAAGCGCCGCAAGCACACAAGATCCGGGGGAGAGTGGCATGAGCACCGATATGAATGTCGTCCACGAACTGGCGAACAAGGATTACGAGTGGGGATTTGTTACCCAGATCGAGGAAGACCGGATTCCGAAGGGGCTCAGCGAGGACGTGATCCGGCTGATCTCGACGAAGAAGAACGAGCCGGCGTTCATGCTGGAGTGGCGGCTGAACGCGTATCGCTACTGGGTGAGCCAAGAGCGGGCGCAGGCGGAGCCGCAGTGGGCGAACGTGAAGTTTCCGCCGATCAATTATCAGGACATCACGTATTACTCGGCGCCGAAGCAGAAGAAGCAGCTGACGAGTCTGGAAGAAGTGGATCCGGAGATTCTGCGGACCTACGAGAAGCTGGGTATTCCTCTGGCGGAGCAGAAGCTGCTGGCGAACGTAGCGGTGGATGCGGTGTTCGATTCAGTGAGCGTGGCCACGACGTTTAAGGCGAAGCTGGCAGAGGCGGGCGTGATCTTCTGCTCGTTTTCGGAAGCGGTGCAGAAGCACCCGGAGTTGGTGAAGAAGTATCTGGGGTCGGTGGTGCCGCACACGGACAACTTCTATGCAGCGTTGAACGCAGCGGTATTCAGCGACGGATCGTTTGTGTATGTGCCGAAGGGCGTGCGCTGTCCGATGGAGCTGTCGACGTATTTCCGCATCAACGCGGCAGAGACGGGGCAGTTTGAGCGGACGCTGATTGTGGCCGAGGAAGGCGCGTACGTGAGCTATCTGGAAGGCTGCACGGCTCCGATGCGCGATGAGAATCAACTGCACGCGGCGGTGGTGGAACTGGTAGCGCTGGACAACGCTCAGATTCGCTACTCGACGGTACAGAACTGGTATCCCGGCGACAAGAATGGCAAGGGCGGGATCTACAACTTCGTGACCAAGCGCGGCAAGTGTCTGGGGCGCAACTCGAAAATCTCGTGGACGCAGGTGGAGACGGGTTCGGCGATTACGTGGAAGTATCCGTCGTGCATTTTGCAGGGGGACAACTCGGTGGGCGAGTTTTACTCGGTCGCGCTGACGAACAACTACCAGCAGGCCGATACCGGGACCAAGATGATCCACCTGGGCAAGAACACGAAGAGCACGATTGTGTCGAAGGGTATCAGCGCCGGCCACGGTCAGAACACGTATCGCGGGATGGTGAAGATCATGAAGGGCGCAGAGGGCGCGCGCAATTACACGCAGTGCGATTCGCTGCTGATCGGCGATAAGTGCGGGGCGCATACCTTCCCATACATCGAGGTGAAGAACTCATCGGCGCGGATGGAGCACGAAGCGGCGACGTCGAAGATCGGCGAGGATCAGCTGTTCTATCTGCAGCAGCGCGGGCTGAAGACCGAGGACGCGGTATCGATGATCGTGAACGGGTTCTGCAAGCAGGTATTTAAAGAGCTGCCGATGGAGTTTGCGGTGGAGGCCCAGAAGCTGCTGGCGGTGAGCCTGGAAGGCAGCGTGGGATGATGTCGCGAATGCGGCATCCTTCCACAGATTTCAGGGAATAGAGTTTAGCGATTTCGAGGCGAGGGGAAGAATGAGTTTGCTGGAGATTAAGAATCTGCACGTGACGGTGGACGGGAACGAGATCCTGAAGGGGATCGATCTGACGGTGAATGCCGGCGAGGTCCACTCGATTATGGGGCCGAACGGTTCGGGCAAGAGCACGCTGGCGCAGGTGCTGGCGCGGCGCGATGCGTATGAGGTGACGAAAGGCTCGATCACCTTTGACGGCAAGGATCTGCTGGAGATGAAGCCGGAGGAAGCGGCCTGCGAGGGCGTGTTTCTGGCGTTCCAGTATCCGGTGGAGATTCCGGGAATCGGCAACACGTATTTTCTGCGCTCGGCGCTGAATGCGCAGCGGAAGTATCGGGGCGAAGACGAGATGGATGCGATGGATTTTCTGCCCATGTTCCGCGAGAAGCTGAAGCTGCTGGAGATGGACGATAAGTTGATGAACCGCTCGCTGAACGAGGGATTCTCCGGCGGCGAGAAGAAGCGCAACGAGATCTTGCAGATGGCGGTGCTGGAGCCGAAGCTTGCGATTCTGGACGAGACGGACTCGGGGCTGGACATCGACGCGCTGCGGATTGTGGCGAACGGCGTGAATTCACTGCGCAACAAGGATCGCGCGATGCTGGTGGTAACGCACTATCAGCGGCTGCTGAATTACATCGTGCCGGACTTTGTGCACGTGCTGGTGGATGGGCGGATCGTGCGCTCGGGCGGCAAGGAGCTGGCTCTGGAACTGGAAGAGAGGGGCTACGGCTGGACCGAGAAGGAGACATCCCAGCCGGTTGGAGCACGGGCGTGAGGGAGACAGCGGTGGCGGTGGCCAATATCGACAGCTGGCTCGAGAATTTTACGGAGTTCGAGAAGCGAGCGGCGGGGCGAACTCTGCCGTGGCTGCATCGGCTGCGCGAGGATGCGTTCGCGCGCTTCTGCGAAACAGGTTTCCCGACGACGAAGGATGAGGACTGGCGCTTCACCAACGTGTCGGGAATCGCGAAAACCATCTTTCGTCCGGCAGCGACAACGAAGCTGGCCCCCGGCGATTCGGCGGCGTGGCGCGTGGATGACGTTGCGGCGTCGCTGGTGTTTGTCAACGGGCGCTTCGATGCGGAGCTGTCGGAGATCGGGAATCTGCCGAAGGGCGTGACGGTCGCGAGCCTGAAAGAGCAGATCGCTTCGCATCCGGAGGAAGTCGAGAAACATCTTGGACGGTATGCGGATACGCAGCGAGACTCCATTCGTGGCGCTGAACACGGCTTTCATCGGGGACGGGGCGTACGTGCATGTGGCACGCGGCGTGGTGCTGGAAGCTCCGATTTATCTCCTGTATCTGTCGACGAAGGAAAATGCGCCGACCATGACCCATCCGCGGAACCTGATTGTGGCTGAGGATGAGGCGCAGGTCGCGGTGATCGAGGATTACGCGTCGGTAGGCGGCGAGTCGGTGGTGCTGTCGAACGCGGTGACGGAGCTGGTCGCGGGCGAGAGCACGGTGGCGCAGCATTACCTGATCGAGCGCGAGCATCTGAAGGCCTTCAACGTGTCGACGCTGCGGATCCAGCAGGGTCGGAGCGCAAACGTGGCGTCGCATTCTCTGCTGCTGGGCGGCGGGCTGGTGCGGAACAACGTGCATCCGGTGCTGGCGGGCGAAGGCGGCGAGTGCCTGATCAACGGGCTGTTTTTGGGCACTGGCACGCCAGCATCTGGACAACTTCATGCACGTGGAACATGCGAGCCCGCACTGCGGAAGCCGGCAGTTCTACAACGGCATTCTGGATGGGCAGTCCCACGGCGTGTTTCACGGGCGCATTGTGGTGCACAAGGACGCGCAGAAGACGGACGCGAAGCAGACGAACCGCAATCTGCTGCTGAGCGACGATGCGCAGATCGACACCAAGCCGCAGCTGGAAATTTACGCCGACGACGTGAAGTGCACGCACGGGGCGACGATCGGGCAGATCGAGGAAAATGCGTTGTTCTATCTGCAGTCACGCGGCATCAGCGAGCAGGAAGCGAAGAAGCTGTTGCTGATGGCGTTTGCCGAGGAATGCGTGGAGCGCATGCAGTCGAGCGTGGCGCGCGACCACATCCAGCATCTGGTGAGCGAGCATCTGCTGTTCACCGAAGGAACTGCGCCGTTGGCCGGATCAGGCCGGGTGGTGGAAAGGGTTGTCGAGGAGGTTGGATGAGCGCTGCAGCCGCTGTGCCGATTCGCGAGGAAGCCGCGAGGACGTCGTTTGACGTAGAGCGGATTCGGAAGGATTTTCCGATTCTGCAGATGAAGGTGCATGGCCATCCGCTGGTGTACCTGGACAATGCGGCGACCTCGCAGAAGCCGCAGTGCGGTGATCGACGCGCTGGTGCGGTATTACGAGGCTGAGAACGCGAACATTCATCGCGGCGTGCATTACCTTTCGCAGATTGCGACGGAGGAGTTCGAGAAAGCGCGGGAGACGGTGCGCGCGTTTCTGAACGCGGCTCGGTCGAGTGAGATTATCTTTACGCGCGGAACGACGGAAGCGCTGAACCTGGTGGCGCAGACTTACGGGAAGGCCAATGTCGGTGCGGGCGATGAAGTGCTGATCACGGCAATGGAGCACCACTCCAACATCGTGCCGTGGCAGATGTTGTGCGAAGAGAAGGGCGCGAAGCTGCGGGTGGCCCCGATGAACGATCGCCGGCGAGGTGCTGATCGCCGAGTACGAGAAGCTGCTGGGACCGAAGACGAAGCTGGTGGCGATCGGGCAGGTGTCGAATGCGCTGGGGACCATCAACCCCGTGCGGCAGATGATTGCGGCGGCACATGCGAACGGTGCTGTGGTGGTGGTAGATGGAGCGCAGGCGGTGCCGCACGTGAAGGTCGACGTGCAGGATCTGGACGCGGATTTCTACGCGTTCTCCGGGCACAAGATGTACGGGCCGACGGGGATCGGCGTGCTCTACGGCAAGCAGGCGCTGCTGGAGGCGATGCCTCCGTACCAGGGTGGCGGCGACATGATCAGCTCGGTGACGTTCGAGAAGACGACGTACAACAAGGTGCCGCACAAGTTTGAGGCGGGCACACCCGACATGGCGGGTGTGGCGGGGCTGAAGGCAGCAATCGAATATATGAACGGCGTCGGCATCGAGAAGATTGCCGCGCATGAGCACGATTTGCTGGAGTATGCGACCGAGGTGATTGGCGCCGTCGAAGGCGTGCGACTGATCGGCACGGCGCGGGAGAAGGCCGGGGTGCTGTCGTTTGTGCTGGACGAGGTGCATCCCCACGACATCGGGACGATTCTGGATCAGCAGGGGATTGCGGTGCGAACGGGGCACCACTGCGCGCAGCCGGTGATGGATCGGTTCGGGATACCGGCGACGGTGCGGGCTTCGTTCGCGGTGTACAACACGAAAAGCGAAGTGGATGCGCTGGCGCGGGGAATCCGCAAGGTGCGCGAGGTGTTTGCGTAATGCCGGAGCTGAGAGATCTGTATCAGGAAGTGATTCTGGAGCACAGCAAGGCGCCGCGAAACTTCAAGGCGATCGAGAGCGCGAATCACAAGGCCGAGGGTTACAACCCGCTGTGCGGGGACCGGTTCACGGTGTACCTCGAAATGGATGGAGACAAGATTCGCGAGGTTGGATTTCAGGGCGCGGGGTGCGCGATCTCGAAGGCATCGGCTTCGATGATGACGCAGAGCGTGAAGGGCAAGACGAAGGAAGAGGCCGAGAAGATCTTCCATCGGTTCCACGATCTGGTGACCGGACACGCACACGGCGATGAGGCCGAACTGGGCAAGCTGGCAGTATTCTCGGGGGTCTCGGAGTTTCCGATGCGCGTGAAGTGCGCGACGCTGGCGTGGCACACGCTGGAGGCAGCTCTGGAAGGCAAGCAGGAGAAGATTTCTACGGAATAGCTGGTAGCCCGAGCCCGAGCCGAGCTGGGGGCAGCGAAACGCTGATGATCATTACAAACCAAACCGTTGCTTTGAAGCGTGACTGCGAGGCGATTGCGGTTCCTGCGGGAACGAAGCAGGTGCTGCCGGCGGGGACGTGCGTGCGGATAACGCAGGCGGCGGGTTCGAGCTACACGGTCGCGGCGGAAGGGGCGCTGTTTCGCATCGATGAGGCGGACGCTGATGCGCTGGGCCTGAGCGGGCCGGCAACGGAGGCGCATACGCCGCCGGCGTTCAGTGAGCGGATGGTGTGGGATCAGTTGAAGACGATTTACGATCCGGAGATTCCGGTGAACATCGTCGATCTGGGGCTGATCTATGGGTGCGCGATCGCCGATGGGCCGGAGGGCGGAAAGAAGATCGATGTGCAGATGTCGCTGACGGCTCCGGGATGCGGCATGTCGGATGTGCTGAAGGCCGATGTTGAGAAGAAGCTGGCGCGCCTGCCTGAGGTGAAGCAGGTGAAGGTCGAAGTGGTCTTCGATCCGCCGTGGAATGCGGGACGGATGTCGGAGGCGGCGAAGCTGCAGCTGGGGTTCGACCTGGACTACGGGACGAACAGCAATTCTTTCGGACCGTTTCCTATCCTGCGATAGGAATGCGCCCGCATGACCGGTGTGCGTAAGAGCTATGGCTCAACCGGTTCCACATAGAACATTTCATTGGTCGAACGGAAGCCTGCGGATTCGTAGAGGCGGCGGCCTTCTTCGGTTGAGTGCAGGGCAACGACGCGGATGCGGCGGCGGCGGGCCTCGGCGAGGGCGAGGTCGATGAGGTTGCTGGCGAGGCGGCGGCGGCGGTATTCGGGCTCGACATAGACGTTGAGCAGATAGCCGCGCGTGGTGGAGCGCGGGTCAAGCGGATGTGGCGGCCAGTCGAGAAGGAGAAGGCCCGCGCCAGCGATGACCTTGGCGTCATCTTCGCTGAGCCAGCCAAGGTACTTGCCCTCGGTGATGGCGTGGGCGACCCACGGCTCGTGGGTCTGAGCCATAACATCGAGGACCTGATCGTCGCGGCGGCCGGCGTCAACGAACATGCGGCGGCGGTGGTGAGTGATGAGCGGAGCGTCGCCGGCTGTAGCCGGCCTGGTCTTCAGCATGATGAGCAGTATAGAGCTTAGGATGAGGACGTGACACGGGCGGCGGGTATCCACCGAATCAGATTCGATCGGACTTCGCTGCGTGCGGGAATGCGCGTGGCGGTCGCGGTATCGGGCGGGGCGGACTCTGTGGGGCTGCTGCGTGCGCTCCACGCAGAGGCGGTTGAGATTGGGCTGGTGCTGGCGGTGGCGCACGTGCACCACGGGATTCGGGGCGCGGATGCGGATGCGGACGAGCGATTCGTCGCAGAGATGGCGCAGGGGCTGGGGTCGGAGTGCTGGGTGCACCGCGTGGAAACGCCGGCCGTTGCCCGGGAGAAGAAGCAAACGCTCGAGGAGGCTGCGAGGGAGCTGCGGTATGCGTGGTTCCGGGAGCTACTGGCAGAGGGCAGGGTGGATGCGGTGGCGACGGCGCACACGTTCGACGACCAGGCCGAGACCGTGCTGCACCGGCTGATGCGCGGCGCCTGGACGGAGGGGCTGGGCGGGATCCATCCAGTGGTGCAGTGTGCGCGAGGGGCAATTCTGCGGCCGTTCCTCGAGACGCGACGCGTGGAGATTCGCGTGTGGCTGCGCGACGTCGGGCAGGTGTGGCGCGAGGATGCGACCAACGAAGACACGACATACACACGGAATCGGATCCGGCATGGATTGATGCCGCGGCTGGCGGAATACAATCCGCAGGTCGCGGAGCGGCTTGCGCACATGGCGACGATCGCGCGCGACGAGGAGAGCTGGTGGGAGGCGGAGCTGGCGCGGCTGTTGCCGGGGTTGGTGCTGCCGGGCAAGCCGGTGCGCGGAGGCGGGCGCGCGGTGTCGACGCTTCCGGAGGAGGGCAGCGCAGGGATGGAGCTGGAGCGGCTGCGGGCGCTGGCTCCAGCGCTGCGGCGAAGGGTGCTGCGCGCTGCGGCCAAGCAGCTGGGTTGCGGGTTGAATTTTGAGCAGACCCAACGGCTGATGGCGATGTGCGAGGCAGATGGCGCGAAGAAGCAGGAGCTGGCGGCGGATCTGCGGGCGGAGAAGTCGGCGCGGGAGCTGCGGCTGGTACGAAAGAGAGCTGGCGGCGGCGAAGATGCGGTTGCGCCGGTGGAGGTGGCGATTCCAGGCGACGCGTCAGGTTTCGGTGTGCACTTGCGGGTTGCCGTGGCAGCGGGTACGGCAGTAGAGGGGACGGCGGTGCTGCGAGCGCCGAGGGCCGGGGATCGCGTGAAGATTCGCTATTCGCGCGGGGCGAAGCCACTCAAGGAGATCTTCGAGCGGATGCAGGTGGAGTCTGAGGCGCGGAAGACCTGGCCGGTGCTGGAGTGGCAGGGGCGGATCGTGTGGATGAAGGGTGTGGTGTTGGAGCCGGAGGCGGTTCCGTTTGTGGTGGAGATGGTGAATGAAACGCAGTGAATCAGCGGGTGCCGTTCGCCGGCCACTCGTAGATGACGATGCCGAGGTCATTGAGGATCTGCATGGTGGCTTCGACGTTGCTTCGCACATGGGCGCGATCGGCCTTCTGCTCGAGTGGATCTTCTTCGACGGCGATGACGCGGCCGTAGGGCCATACATTCTGCGGGGTGTCGGCGAGTGCTTCAGGAAGATCGGAGAGGCGCAGGTCGAGCTCGCGGCGGCGGGCTGCGACGGGGCGGAGGATCTCGCTGCCTGGGCTGCCGGCCCCGGGGCCATCGTCGGGGAGCAGGATGGTGAGGTTCACCGTGGACTTGCTGACGATGAGGAAGGGATTCGTCCAGCTCTGGCGTGTGTGGATCGCCAGGTAGACGTTCTTTGACGGCGGCGGAATGCTCTCGAGTTCCTGACGCTCGTTTTCCAGAGCGGCGGCAGCGGCACGATTTTTTGCGAGAGTGCGTTCGCGGGCGGCGGCCGCGGCTTCGATGGCGGAGGCGGGCTGACGCGGGGAGCGCGAGCACGAGACGAGCGTGCACGCCAGGAGGAGAGCGACCGCAGAGGCGGCGAGAGATTTCATCGTGCAGAAAGAGTGAGCGCGCGAGCCACTGTTGTCAGGATAACAAGCGGCACCGCGGGCGGGGGGGCGCGCAGGCACCGGGCAGAGTTTTGTGGGAGTGCAGCCCGGAAAATTTCTCCATGCATGGACGGAAGCTGTGGTTTTATAGCATTCACACCATCCGCAGTTTCTCCGGAGAAGATGCGCGAACGGTTGGAACGGTATTTCGATTTTGCGGGGCTGGAGACGACCTGGAAGACGGAGATCTTCGCCGGCCTGGCGACCTTCGTCACGATGGCGTACATCATCGTGGTGAACCCTTCGATTCTGGGCAAGGCGGGGCTGCCGGTGTCAGCGGTGACGGCGGCGACGTGTGTGAGCGCGGCGTTCGGCAGCATTTTAATGGGCGTGATCGCGCGCTATCCGCTGGCGCTGGCGCCGGGCATGGGACTGAATGCCTACTTCAGCTACATCGTTGTGATCAAGATGCACGTGCCATGGCAGACGGCGCTGGGTGCGGTGTTTCTTTCCGGGGCGATTTTTCTGTTGCTGACGGCGACGGGACTGCGGCAGGCGATTCTGCACAGCATCCCGCATGAGCTGTATGCGGCGGTAGCAGGCGGGATCGGGCTGTTTATTGCGTTTATCGGGTTCAGGAATGCGGGGATCGTGGTGGCCGATCCGGCGACCATGGTGACGCTGGGGAACGTGCGGGATCCGCAGACATTTTTGGCGCTGTTCGGCGTGCTGCTGATGGCGGCGCTGCTGGCATGGCGCGTGCGTGGGGCGATCCTGATCGGCGTGCTGACGGTGACGGTGGCGGGGATTCCTTTTGGGCTGGTGCGGTGGAATCCGGCGCCGTACAGGTTTTCTGCGATCTCGGGGACGGCGTTCCGGCTGAATGTACCAGCGGCGCTGCACATCGGACTGGCGGAGATCGTGTTCGTGTTTCTGTTTGTCGATCTGTTCGACAACCTGGGGACACTGGTGGCGGTAGCGAAACACGCGGGGCTGCTGGGACCGGACAACGAGATTCCTCGGCTGAGCCAGATCCTGGCGGCGGATGCAACTGCGACCATGGCAGGTTCGCTGGCGGGAACGTCGACGGTGACGAGCTACATCGAGTCGGCGGCGGGCGTCGCAGCGGGCGGTCGCACGGGCGTGACGGCAATTGTGACCGGGCTGCTTTTTCTGGTCTCGCTGGCGGCGGCGCCGCTGGTAGGCATGGTGCCGACCGCAGCGACGGCTCCAGCGCTGATTGTGGTGGGCAGCCTGATGCTGCACACGCTGGGCGAGATCGACTGGAAGCGTCCGCTGATCGCTTTCCCGGCGTTTCTGACTCTGGTGCTGATTCCGCTGACGGCATCGATTGCGAACGGGTTGGGATTTGGGATCATCGCCTATGCGGCGCTGCATCTGGCGATGGGGAAATTTGAGCGAGGACAATGGCTGATGTACTTGCTGGCGGTCTTGTTCATAGCACGGTTCATTTACGTGGGAGCCAGTTAGAAGAGCGTCAGGCGTCGATCGCGCCGCGAGCCGCGTAGGCCGCCTGCAGCCTCTACCCTGCAACCTGTACCCTGTATCCGTGAAGACCAGCCTGTTCGATCTGTTCAAGGTGGGGATTGGGCCGTCGAGCTCGCACACGATGGGGCCGATGCGGGCGGCGCGGCGGTTTGCTATTGAACTGGAGACGCAAGGTCTGCTAGAGCGAGTTGCCCAGGTTCGCGCCGAGCTTTATGGATCGCTCGCGCTCACCGGACGGGGTCACGGTACGGATCGAGCGGTCCTGCTCGGCTTGAGCGGCGAGGAAGCCGCGACGATCGATCCGGCGGCTATCGATTCGAAGCTCGCGGAAATTCGGAGCACTGGCCGGCTGATGCTGCTGGGGACACACGCCATTTCGTTTCGTGAGGCCGAGCACCTGATCTTCCATGGGGATCAGATGATTCCGCCGGGAGCGGTAACCCAGCATCCGAACGGGGTGCGGTTCACGGCGTTGGATGCGGCAGGCAATGTGCTGCTGACGCGGACCTATTTTTCGATTGGGGGCGGGTTCATCGTCGCCGATGGGGAAGAGCAGACACAGAAGCCGGCCGCCGATGCCGCGCTGCCCCATCCGTTTGCGAGCGCAGCGGAGTTGCTGCAGATGGCGAGCGAGAAGCGGCTGGCGGTGTGGGAGCTGATGCTCGAGAACGAGAGCGCTCTGCGCAGCCGCGACGAGGTGCGGGCGAGCATCCTGCATATCTGGGAGGTGATGCAGGGTTGCATCGAGCGGGGGATGACGACGGAGGGCATTCTGCCGGGAGGGTTGAGTGTGCGGCGGCGGGCCTGCCGGTTAGCGCACCGGCTGCGCGAGAAAGGTTCGGTTGATCCGCTGGCGCCGCTGGACTGGGTGACGGTGTATGCGATGGCGGTGAATGAGGAGAACGCGGCGGGCGGCCGTGTGGTGACAGCGCCGACGAACGGCGCGGCGGGCGTGATCCCGGCGGTGGCTCGCTACTATCGGGACTTTATTCCGGATGCGGATGAGGAAGGGATCCTGCGGTACTTTCTGACGTCGGCGGCGGTGGGCGTGCTCTACAAAGAGAACGCGTCGATCAGCGGAGCGGAGGTCGGATGCCAGGGCGAGGTGGGTGTGGCGTGCTCGATGGCAGCGGGTGGACTGGCGGCAGCGCTGGGCGGCACGAACGATGAGGTGGAACACGCGGCGGAGATTGGGATGGAACACAATCTGGGCATGACGTGCGATCCGATCGGCGGCCTGGTGCAGATCCCGTGTATCGAACGCAACGCGATGGGCGCAGTGAAGGCAGTGCAGGCATGCCGCCTCGCGATGAACGAGACCGAGGGGCACAAGGTGTCGCTGGATCAGGTGATCCGGACGATGTACCTCACGGGGCTCGATATGCAGTCGCGCTACAAGGAGACGAGCCTGGCGGGGCTGGCGCTGAACGTGATTGAGTGCTGAGGGACTGCGCGTCCAGCGAGACGCGCCCTGCGGGCGCAAAGACCGACCTCAGCCGATATGCCCACAGCAAATCAGGCAGTCGTGGTGCATGGTGACGACGCCATTCGATTGCGTGTCGGCGAAGAGGCAGGCGATGGCGGCACGCATCGCATCGAAGCGCGGGTGGCCTGGCTGGGGACTGTAGGACGAGGAGAGGATGCGGCCTTCGAGGGCTTCGAGGGAGAGGGCTTGTGGATTAGGGATGGTGGCGCAGCTCATCGGTGATGGCGCAAAAAACTGGGCGAGGCGTTTGCGTCCGACCTGCTGCTGCTTGACGGCGCCGTAGTCGATGCCGTAGTCGAGGAGGAAACGCTCGTAGGCGTCGTGGAAGGGATCGCCGGAGAGGCGGCGGTTGTTGTAGATGACCGCGCACCAGCCGCCCGGCTTCAGGATGCGGGAAAATTCAGTGCGGGCCCTGTCGAGATCGAACCAGTGCATGGCCTGCGCGACGGTGATGAGATCGACGGAGTGGTCGTGAAGGCCAGTGGCTTCGGCGGTTCCGGCGATCAGGCTAAGGCTGGGGTATTGCTGCAGCAGCATGGCGCAGGATGCACGCATTTCGGTGTTGGGCTCGACGGCCGTGACGGAGAATCCCGCGGCGAGGAAGATTTCGGTGAGGAGACCGGTGCCCGCTGCGATGTCGGCGATGTGTGAGCCGGGGCTAAGACTGCACTTATCTCGGAGGAGGTCGACGACGGCGGACGGATACGTCGGCCGGAAGCGGCGGTAGCTTTCGGCGCGGCCGGTGAAGCGGTCTGTGGGATTGGGCAGCATTCGCGATTGCCATCTGAAATTCTCTGCCGCGAAGCGGCGACTGCCTGGACGGCTAGTCCCGCTCGATGCACATGGCGACGGAGTTGCCGCCTCCGAGGCAGAGGGCGGCGAGTCCGCGATGCGCGTTGCGCCGGGCAAGCTCGTACATCATGGTGACGAGAACGCGGGCGCCACTGGCGCCGATGGCGTGACCAATGGCGACCGAGCCACCGTTGACGTTGACCTTCTCCGGCGGAGCGCCCAGTTCGCGGGTGACGGCGAGGGCCTGGGCGGCGAAGGCTTCGTTAAATTCGAAGAGGTCGATGGAGTCGAAGGTCCAGCCGGCGCGTTCGACGGCTTTACGGGCGCCGACGACGGGGGCCATCATGACCCATTTGGGATCGATGCCGCTGGTGGCGTGCGAGACGATGCGCGCCATGGGTTTCATGCCCAGTTCCCGGGCTTTGACTGCGGACACCAAAACGACGGCAGCGGCGCCGTCATTCACGCCGGGCGCATTGCCGGCGGTGACAGTGCCGTCCTTCTTGAAGGCGGGCTTGAGCGCGCGGAGGGCTTCGATGGTGGCGTCTTCGCGGATGGACTCGTCGCGCTCAAAGAGCGTGGGGGGCTGGCCTTTCTTCTTCGCGGGGATTTCGACGGGGACGACTTCGGGAGCGAAGCGGCCTTCGCGCCAGGCAGCGGCGGCCTTCTGGTGAGAGCGGAGTGCGAAACAGTCCTGTTCTTCGCGGGAGATGTTGTATTTTTCTGCGACGAGCTCGGCGGTCTGGCCCATGTGGAAGTCGTTGTAGATGTCCCAGAGGCCATCGTTGACCATGGAGTCGACGGCGACTGCATTGCCCATGCGGAAGCCGCTGCGCGCCTGGGGAAGCAGGTAGGGGGCATTGGTCATGGACTCCATGCCACCGGCAACCACGATATCGGAGTTGCCGGTCTGAATGGATTGCGCAGCGAGCGCGACCGCGCGCAGGCCGGATCCGCAGACCATGTTGACGGTGACGGCGCTGACCTCGGGCGGGAGACCGCCGAAGATGGCTGCCTGACGCGCGGGGTTCTGGCCGAGTCCGGCGGAGACGACGTTGCCCATGATGCAATCGTCGATCTGCTGGGGCTGGAGGTTCGCGCGCTTCACCGCTTCGCGGACGACGGCGGCACCGAGGCGCGTGGCGGAGACGTCGGAGAGCGAACCCTGGAATTTTCCGACCGGAGTGCGGACGCCGGAGACGATGACGATTTGATCCATTGCAATCCCTTTACTGATTCGATGCGCAAAGCCACCAGTAGAATCCAGAGGAAGATACCAGAGAGCGAGGGGGGAATGCACGAGATGCCGCTGGATCCGCAAAGCCGCATCACAAAGCCGGTGGCGCCGTGGTGGCACACGGCGCTGATTGTGTTGCTGCTGGCTGGATCTTCTTTGTTGGGAGCACGAGCGGCGCATCACGGTGCGGGGACCGCGCACCACGTGGCTCGCTACGCTTTCGGAATCTGCATGGAGTGGGGTCTGCTGCTGCTGACGTGGTGGGGACTGCGGATGAGGCGTGTTTCGTTCGGAGAGCTGCTGGGAATCCGGCGCGGGTGGCAGGCGCTGATGGAAGATGCGGGTGCGGCGGCGTTGTTCTGGGTGATTGCCGTGATCGTTCTGGCGGTGATCGGACTGGCTCTGAAGGCGGCGGGATTATCCGCGCCGCAGAAGACGCTGATGCAGATTGCGCCGCGAACCGGGCTGGAGGTGTTGCTTTGGGTGATGCTCAGCATGTCGGCCGGATTCTGCGAGGAGGTTGTGTTTCGCGGTTATCTGCTGCGGCAGTTTTCTTCTGTGGGAGGAGGGCTGAGCGTGGGCGTGTTGTGTTCGTCACTGCTGTTCGGTATCAGTCACGGATACGAGGGAGCAGCGGGAATGATCGCAATCACCGCGTACGGCGCGATGTTTTGCGTTTTGGTGTTTGCGCGCCGCAGTCTTCGACCGGGCATGATCGCGCATGCGTGGCACGACATTTTCAGCGGAGTGATGCTCGCGCTGCTGCAACATTTTCATCCGCTGTGAGAATCGATTGCGCGATGTCGCGATGCGAGCGATGGAGAGAGAAAAAAGTTGTAGTCGAAATTTGAATTTTTCTCTTGACACTGTATGCGCGGAACTCTATACATTCGTTAACTGCAGCATTTTATGTTGCAGACTTCGATGTAGACATCGAAAAGGGAGAATAGAAAACATGGCAGCGAAAAAGGCAGCTAAGAAGGCAACGAAGAAGGCAGCCAAGAAGACCTCCAAGAAAAAGTAAGAGGTCATTGGCAACACATCGGGGGGACGCGATCAGCGTCCCCCCGATGCTTTTGGGAGTCGATTTTCGACACGATGGAAAGCAGAGCGCGGCGCAGGACGGACTGCGCGAGGATCTGTAGGCTGGAGTTGTGACAAGACGCCGATGGATTGCCGATACATGGGATGAAGCGACGGCTTCGCTGGCCGGGGATCAGGCGACGCATCTGATCCGCGTGCTGCGCGCGCAGCCGGGAATGGAATTCGATGTGGTGGCAGGCGGGCATGTGTGGCACAGCGTGCTGGCCGGCATCACGGGGGATACGGTCCGATTCAATCTGGTGGCGGAGGTGCAGGCCGATCCGGCGCTGCCGGTGACGCTGCTGCTTTCGGTGTACAAGTTCGACCGGATGGAGTGGGCGATCGAGAAGGCGACGGAACTGGGAGCGGAGTGCATCGTACCGGCGATCGCGCGCAGGAGCGAGAAGCATCTGGCTCAGGCCGCAGCGGGGCGTGCGGAGCGATGGCGGCGCGTGGCGCTGGAGGCGTCGAAGCAGGCGCGGCGATCGGATGTTCTGCGCATCGAAGACCCCCTTGCACTGAAGGATGCGGTGAAGAGCCATCCGGAGGCGGTGCGCCTGGTGCTGGCGGAGCAGGAGCGGTCGACAACGCTGCATCATGCGCTGCGTGAAGCGCTGGCGAATACCGGCGATGAGGCTCCCGCGATCCGCGTGGCGGTGGGACCGGAGGGCGGATGGACGGCGGAGGAGGAAGCGCTGTTCGACGCAGAGAACTGGAAGCCGGTAAGCCTGGGGCCGCGCATTCTGCGCGCGGAGACGGCAGCGATCGCGGCGATGGCGGTGGTGGGAGCGCTGCTGGAGTAGAGCAGGGTGCGGGGGACAGGGTTAGAGTTTAGGGATTTGGAGTTTAGAGTTTAGAGTTTGATCGTCAGCGCATCGGGTCCAACCCTCCAAACTTTGATCTCTGAGCTCTGCTCTCAGGAGAACATCTCCTTCACTTTTTCGAGAATGCCGCGGCCGGTGGGAGTGTTCTCGACGGTGATGCTTTCGCCGAGCTGGCGGAGAATTTCCTTCTGCGCTTTGGTGAGTTTAGTGGGCGTGCGGACGACGATCTGCGCGATGAGGTCGCCGCGGCCGTATTCGTTCAGGTGCGGAACGCCTTTGCCGCGAACTCGAAACTCCTGTCCGCTCTGCGCGCCTTCCGGGATCTTGAGTTTCACGTCACCGTCCAGGGTTTGCAGATTGATCTCGGCGCCGAGGGCGGCCTGGGGGAACGAGATTGGGATAAGGCAGTGAAGATCGTTGCCGTCGCGCTCGAAAACCTTGTGGGGACGAACACGCAGGACAATGTAGAGGTCGCCGCCCGGTCCGCCGTGGGGTCCCGTATCGCCTTCGCCCTGGTAGCGAATGCGCGTGCCATCTTCGACTCCGGCGGGAATGCTGACGGCGATCTCATGCTGGCGCTCGATACGGCCCTGCCCCCGACAGGTAGCGCACGGGTCGCTGATCACCGTTCCGGAGCCGCCGCAGTAAGTGCAGGTGCGTGCGATGGAGAAGAATCCCTGCTGGTAACGAACCTGGCCACGACCCTGGCAATGGGGACAAGTGGTGGGACCGCGCCCGCTGGCGGTGCCGGAACCGCGGCAATCCTGGCAGGCCTCCATGCGCTGGATCGCGACTTTGGTTTCTTTGCCGAAGACGGCTTCTTCGAACTCGATGGTGAGGTCGTAGCGGATATCGCGGCCCTTTTGCACGCGGGACTGGCCGCGGCGGTTTCCGCCGATGTTGAAGATCTCGCCGAACAGATCGCCGAAGATGTCGCCGATATCCTGGGCGCCGAAGGGATTGCCATCGAAGCCGGCAGCGCCGACGCCGGCGTGACCGAAGCGGTCGTAGGCGGCGCGCTTCTGGGGATCGCTGAGCACCTGATAGGCCTCGCTGCACTCCTTGAAGCGCTCTTCGGATTCTTTATTGCCGGGGTTGCGGTCGGGATGATGCTGGAGGGCCAGTTTGCGGTACGCCGCTTTCAGCTCCTGATCGGAGGCGGTGCGGGTGACCCCGAGGACTTCGTAGTAGTCGGCTTTGATCACGTTTCCGGTTCTGCTCATGCTTCCTTCTGCTGCGGATTGCTGGCGACCCGGACCAGAGCCGGGCGGAGGAGGCGATCGCGTATGCGATAGCCGCGGCGGACTTCCTCGAATACCTGATGATCGGGCAGGTCGTTGCGGTCCACCATTTCGATGGCTTCGTGGACGCGGGGGTCGAAGACGGCGCCGACCGTCTCGACCGGCTGCACGTTGAGCGAGCGCAGGGATTCTTCCATCTGCTTGACGATCAGCTCGACGCCGGTACGCAGTTGTTCGGTTGAGCCCGTGGACTTGAGCGCGAGCTGGAAGTTGTCCAGCACGGGGAGGAACTGCTCGACGGTGCTGGAGACGGCATAGTCGCGGAAGTCGGCGCGTTCCTTCGCCTCGCGCTTGCGGGCGTTGTCGAATTCCGCCTGCAGACGCGCGAGGCGGTCGAAAAGGAGATCGCGCTCGGCTTTGAGGCGGTCGTATTCCTCCTGAGGCACGTGCGCGGTCTCGACGGCCACAAGGGGCTCTTTGGTTTCATCCTTGTCGGCGACTTCGGCGGCAACGGATCCCGGACCGTTCGCCGGGTCGCCGGCCGGAGCGGCCTCAATTGCTTCGTTCGCGGAGTGTTTCTTGTCAAGCATAATGCGTCGCATATTCAGACTCGATTCGTCGGGCAGGCGAGTGACTGTGGGGCGCCTGCTTACTGTAATTCAATTCAGAGCACGCAGTGCGCTCGCTCAATGGGGCGGCTGGAAAATCCTTCCGGAAAGCTGTGCTATATACGAGACCGCGTTGATGGTCTCCTGATACTGGATGCGGGTGGGGCCGATGACGGCGACGGTGCCCAGATTCTCAGCACCGATCCGCGCGGTGGTGCCGATAAGGACGAAGTCACGCAACTCGGGGATGGCGTCTTCCAGACCGACGACCACGCGCACCGTGCGCTGGCGGGCATCGACATAGGCATTGAGCAGCTCGATGAGGCGCTCCCTGGCTTCGAGCGCATGGAGCATGGTGCGCAGGCGTTCGCGGTCGGTTTCGCCGGCAAGCAGGTTGGCGACGCCTTCGACGAAGATGGTCGGGACAAAGTCACTTTCGGCTTCCAGCGCGCCCTTGCGGTAAAGCTCGTCGAGCGAGCGCATGAGGCGGTCGTACTCGCTGCGCTCGGCTTCGAGGCGGCGAGACATTTCGCCGCGAATGCGCTCAATGGACCAGCCGTGAAAATTCTCATTCAGGTAGTGGGCGGCAGTCTCGAGTTCGGAGACGTCGAGGTCGTGATCGAGCTGGAGCACGCGGTCGAGCACGCTGCCGGCTTTGGTAATGACAACGGCGAGCACGCGTCCGGGGGTAAGGCGCGAGAAGTGGATATGCTCCAGGGTGTGGAGCTCCTGTGTGGAGGCCAGAGCGACGCCGAGGCCGCTCGAGATCAGTGCGAGCACATGCGAGGTGCGCTCGAGATACTGCTGACTGGTGCCGATGCCGGCAAAGCTTTCTTCGATTTGCTCCTGGCGTTCGGGAGCGAGGATCGTAACCTGCGGGCCGCCAAGAAGCTCCACGTAGAAGCGGAAAGCCTGGGGCGTGGGAATGCGGCCGGCGGAGGTGTGGGGCTGATCGAGCAGGCCGGCATCCGCGAGCGACACCATCACGTTGCGAATGGTGGCGGAGCTCAAGCCGTCCTTATTGCCGAAGTGGCGCGCGAGGGCCTGTGACGCAACCGGTTCGCCGGTGGCGATGTATGTTTCGACAATCGCCGTCAGGACGGTGCGTTCGCGAGGACTCAGGCGCAGATCGGAAGCCATGGAAACACGCGGAAAACACCCGCAAAAGGGTGAATTTCTCCTGTTTAGATTGTAGGTTTCGCGAAAAGGCGGGTCAAGAACGACAAGGCACTGGCAGAGAAGAAGATAGGGCCGCCGGTGGGACGGAGTGGACCGGGGCGGCACATCCCGGTTTAGTATTCGCCGGTGACGATGTTCTCTAACGGCTCGCCGCGCATATAGCGGCCGATCTGAACGGCGGCGAATCGCATGGCACGGACCATGAACATCGGTGTGGATCCCCCGACGTGCGGCGTGATGAGGAGATTAGGCGCGTGCCACAGCGGATGACCTTCGGGAAGAGGCTCGGGGTCGGTGACATCGATGGCGGCAGTGATGCGGCCGGTGTTGAGAGCGGCAAGCAGCGCGTCTGTGTTGACGACGGGTCCGCGCGCAGCGTTGACCAGGAGCGAGCCCTGCTTCATCAGGGCCAGTTGGTGCGCGCCGATCATGCCGGTGGTCTCGCTGGTGTAGGGGACGATGAGGATGACCACGTCGGCGGAGGGAAGGAGCTTGTGAAGCTCACTGACGCTGTAGACGCCCTCACGTGCGGTGCGGGCGACGCGGACGCAATCGACGCCGAAAGGCCGTAAGCGCTGCTCGATGGCCTGGCCGATGGCGCCATAGCCGACGATGAGGACCTGCTGTCCGTGGAGTTCGTCGCAAAGAATGGGTGGATAGAGGCGCTTCGCCGCGGGGTGGAGCGTGTGATAGAGGTCTTCGGCCTCTTTGCGGCGCGACCAGACCGCGGCTCGCTGGATCTGGCCGAAGAGCGGGAAGTACTTTAGTGGAAGCGAGGACGGCGGCGACTGTCCACTCAGCAGTGGAAATGGTGTGCGCTCCGCGAGCATCGCAGAGGATGACGCCGGGCGGTCTGATGGTAATGAGCTGATCGACACCGGCGAGGGTAGCCTGAATGACCTTTAGTCCGCGCAGATAAGGCAGCTGCCGTGCGGCCTGACCCTGCCACGGTGGAGGAACCCAGAACTCGACATTAATGGGTTCGGTGGGCTGGATGGGAACAAGCTGGAGCGAGATGCCATCGGGCAACAGGTGGAGCAGATCGTGGTCGATAGCCTCGGGTACGCCGACTTTCAGCATGGAACGCAGCTCCAGGATCACGGGACTCTTTCGATGCTAACGCGGTCGGACCTACCGGGATCGAAGTCGTCGGCGGACGTCTCTTCCGAATTTTCAAGAGAGGACCTTGCGCAATGCTTCGAGACCTGCGGAGATGGCGTCCAGCGGGACGGCATAACTGAAGCGGAGATGGCCTTCCCCCTGGGCGCCGAAAACAACGCCCGGAATAGTGGCGACGTGCGCCTTATCCAGCAGCTGGGCGGCGAATCGACGACTGTCCTTATCTATCTTGCGGACGCTGGGAAAGGCGTAGAACGCACCGGCGGGAATGTCGCATTCCAGGCCGATCCCGTTGAGGCCTCCGACCAGCAGATCGCGGCGCCGGCGATATTCTTCGCGGCGGGCGAGAATGGTTTCCTCGGGGATCGACAGGGCTTCGAGAGCGGCCCATTGGGTCGGAGTAGAGACGCCATTAGTGGAGTAGAGCACGAGCTTGCGCAGACCGGTCATGAAGGGCTCCTTGGCGACAGCATAGCCGGCGCGCCATCCGGTCATGGCATAGGTCTTGGAGAGGGTGTAGGTCGTGATGGTTCGCTCCGACATGCCGGGGAGTGAAGCGATGGAAACGTGCTCGCCTTCGTAGACCAGGTCTTCGTACGCTTCGTCGGCGATGACCACGAGGTTGTGTTTTTTAGCGAAGGCGGCGACTTCTTCGGCTTCGCTCCGCGAAAACACGACCCCTGATGGGTTTTGCGGTGTGTTGTAGTAGATGGCTCGGGTGGCAGGGGTGGAAAAGTGTTCGAGGGTGGCGGTGATTCCGTTGCGGCGCGCCGTGGCGGTGGGCACCATCACCGGCCTGGCCTGGGCGAGGGGCACCATGTCGCGAATCGGAGTCCAAAACGGAGCGAATACCAGGACGTCGTCGCCGGGATCGAGCACGGCCTGGAAGGCGACGTAGAGTGCGTGAGCACCGCCCGAGGTGATCAGAACGTCGTCAATGGTGGCATCGATGTGATTCTTCGTCTGCAACTTCTTCGCGATAGCAGCGCGCAGCGGCTCGACGCCGGAAGAGGGCGCGTATCGAGTTTTATTCTCGACGAGCGCCTTGAGAGCCGCGTACTTGATGACGTCGGGAGTTTCAAAAAATGGCTCGCCGCCGTGGAAGGCGTGGACCGGCTGCCCTGCAGCGCGGAGTTCGAGGACCTTATTGCGAATCTGCACGATGTCGGAGAAGCCGACTTCGTCGAGGCGTTTTGCAAGACGGATGGGAGTGCTTTTGCTTGTCATTTCGGGTTCGCTCGTCAACATGGACGTTACAGCTTAGAGCATTTTGGATGTGGACGGAGCGGAAATCGCAGCCCGCAGGAGTGAGCGAAGGCTAGGTAGCTAAAAGCCCGGAGTAGACGGCCATACCAGCAACGGCGTCAACGCCCAACTCGTCGAGGGCGTCGATTTCGGCCTGGGCGCGGATCCCGCCGGCGACGATGAGCTGTCGCGAGGTGAGCGGGCGCAGGGTGCGTGCGACTTCCACAGGGAACCCGCTCATCGTACCTTCGGTATCCACGTGGGTGTAGAGGAATGCGCCACAAAAGGGGGCGAGGGCAACGATGGCCTGAGCGGGAGCGATGTTCACATTCTCGCGCCAGCCGCGGACGGCGATTTTACCGGCTTTTGTATCGATGGCTGCGACAAATTGATCCTGGCCGATGCTGGACGCAATCGCGGCAGCAAGTTCCGTATCGATGCCGCTTGCGCGGAAGAGGGAGGAGCCGAAGATAACCCGGCGAGCTCCGGCGGTGAGGAGCGCGCGGGCATCATCGGCGCTGCGAATGCCTCCGCCAACCTGGACAGGAAGACGCTTTGCGATTTGCTCGATGAGGATGCGGTTATCCCCTGCGCGTTTGGCGGCGTCGAGATCGATGAGCTGGACCAAAGGAAAGCGGGAGAAGCGGTCGATCCAGTAGTCGAAGTCGTCGAAGGCGAGGCGTAGTTCTTCGCCACGTTCGAGCTGAACGATGCGACCACCCATGAGGTCGATGGAGGGGATCAGCATGGAAGTCTCACGGGAATGCCGTCGCGCTGGAGTTCGGCTTTGAGAGCGCGGACGTCGTGGATGCCAAAGTGAAAGATGCTGGCTGCCAGCGCGGCGTCGGCTTTGCCCTCGCGAAAGACCTGCGTGAAGTGCTGCGCGTTGCCCGCTCCCCCGGAAGCGATGACGGGAATCCGGACCGCTTCGCTGACAGCGGCGGTGAGTTCGCAGTCGAAGCCGGCGCGTGTTCCGTCAGCGTCCATGGAGGTGAGCAGAATCTCGCCCGCACCGCGGGACTCAGCTTCGCGAGCCCACTCCACGGCACGGCGGCCTGTAGGCTTGCGGCCACCCGAGACGAAAACCTCGGCTTCAGCGACGGGATGATCCGCGATGCGGCGGGCATCAATGGCGACGACCACGGCCTGGGCACCGAATTTCGCGCCGATTTCTCCGATGAGTTCGGGACGGGCGAGCGCGGCGGAGTTGATGCTGATCTTGTCGGCACCGGCATCGAAGATCGCAGCGGCATCGTCAGCCGTGCGAATCCCTCCACCAACGGTGAACGGCACAAAGAGCTGTCGGGCCGCGCGGCGAACGGCGTCGATCAGGGTTCCACGGCCCTCGTGGGTGGCCGTGATGTCGAGAAAGACGATTTCGTCGGCGCCTGCTACTGCGTGGCGAGCGGCGAGCTCAGCGGGATCGCCGGCATCCACGATATCGACAAACTGGACACCTTTGACAACACGGCCGTCGCGAACGTCGAGACAAGCGATGATGCGTTTGGTCAGCACGCGCGCCACTCCAGGAAATTGCGCAGGACTTGAAGGCCGGTTTCGCCGGATTTTTCAGGGTGAAACTGGACGCCCATCACGTTGGCCCGTTCGACGGCCGCGGTGAAGGGTTCGCCGTACTCCGTCACAGCGACAGTAGCTTGTAGCACGGGGGCGCGGTAGGAGTGCGTGAAATAAGCGAAGCTGCTGTTACTGATTCCGGAGAGGAGCTTCGATCCGGGCCTGGTGGCGAGGGAATTCCAGCCGACGTGGGGGATCTTCCTGCCAGGCGCAAAGCGGTCGCAGAGTTCGGGGAACGCTGCGAGTCCCGAAATGCCGGGTGCTTCCGTGCTGCCCGCGAAGAGCCATTGGAGCCCGACGCAGATGCCGAGGAATGGGATGCCGGCGGCGATGCGCTCCTCGATGGCCGGCTTCAGGCCATGCTGTTCCAGGAATTTTGTTGCCGCGAAATGCCCGACGCCAGGAAGGATGATGCGATTCGCCTGGCGGACGAGAGCGGGATCGTCAGTGAGGACAGGATCCGCGCCGACGGCACGCAGGGCCTTCATCACTGAAGTGAGATTGCCGGCTTTGTAGTCGACGACGGCGATCACAGCAGGCCTTTCGTGCTGGGAAGCATTTCTTTGAGCTGAGGATCGCGAGCGCAGGCAAAACGAAGGGCGCGCGCGAAGGCTTTGAACAGCGCTTCGATCTTATGGTGGTTGGAGCGGCCGTACATTGTCTTAACGTGAATGTTGGCGCGGGCGCCGCGGGCGAAGCCCTCGAAGAAGTCCTCGACCAGTTCCGACTGCAGATCGCCGACAAGGCGGGTGCGGACTTTGGTCTCGACGTGATGGGCGGCGCGGCCGCTGAGATCGACGGCGGCGAGGCCGAGGGTCTCGTCCATGGTCATCAGAAAGTAGCCGGCGCGCAGGATGCCGCGCTTGTCGCCGAGGGATTTGTCGAAGGCCTCGCCGAGCGCGATGCCGACGTCTTCGACCGTGTGGTGCTGGTCGACGTCGAGGTCGCCCTTGCAGCGGAGATCGAGATCGAAGGCGCCGTGGCGGGTGAAGAGTTCGAGCATGTGATCGAAAAAGCGAATGCCGGTGGAAATGGTGTAGCGGCCCTGACCTTCGATGGTGAGACGCAGGTGGATTTCCGTCTCCGCGGTTTTGCGATCGATGGAAGCAGTGCGTTTTTTCATTTTGGGGCTCCGGCCCCGATTGGGGACCAGTGGATTTCGGCAAGGGCCTGCTCGATGGCGGCGATTCCCTGCTGCGTTTGTTCGCGTGTGCCGAGGGTGAAGCGGATGCAGCCGTCGCAACCCGGATCGGCGGAGCGGTCGCGGACGAGGACGCATTTTGTGCGCATGGCGGTGACGAATGCACGATGCTTCGGGCCGATGTCCGCGAGGACGAAGTTGGCCTGGGATGGCCAGCAGCGGACGCCGAGGCGTTGTAGTGCCGATTCGAAGAGGGGGCGGGATGCCAGGACTTCGTCGACATACCAGCGGAGGTAGTCCTCGTCGTCGAGCGCGGCAGTCAGGCATGCAAGCGCAACGGAGTTGACGCTGTAGGGAGAGATGGCGCGGCGAAGCCATTGCATCTGTGCTTCAGGAGCGGCGAGGACGCCGAGGCGGAGCCCAGCGAGGCCGTAGGCTTTGGAAAACGTGCGCGCCACGATTACATTTGGCGCGCGGCCAATCAGGTCGAGGACGGTTTCTCCATAGAAGTGGAAGTAGGCTTCGTCGATGAGGATCGCGGCGTGGGGGGCGGTGTCAATGAGTTGCAGAAGATCGTTGCGCGATGCAGCCTGGCCAGTGGGACTGTTGGGGTTCGCGATGGCGATGAGGCGCGTCGCGGGCGTAATGGCGTCGAGAAGAGCGCGCAGTGGAAAGTGGAAACCGCTTTGCGCCGGTACGGTGACAACGCGGGCCGGAGTCGCGGAAGCGTAGACCTCATACATGGTGTAGGTGGGCACGGGGATAAGGATCTCGGTGTCCGCATCGAGGTAGGTTTGGCAGAGGACGTGGATGGCTTCGTCGACACCGTTGGTGAGGAGGACTTGCTGCGGCTGAAGGCCGAGGTGCGCGGCAACGCGGGCCTCGACAGGTTCGCGCTCAGGGTAGCGGGTGAGGTCGCCGCGGGAGATGCGGCCAAGGGCTTCGAGCACGCGTGGCGAGCAGGCGAAGGTGTTCTCGTTGAAGTCGAGGCGGAGGCCGCTGCGGTCGCCGAGGGGCGGGTGATACTCCTTCATTCGGCGAACGGTTGAAGAGGGCGGCGGGCCCTGTATTTTGATCTCAGTCATGGACACCTCGCGCGCAGATGGCTTTCGCATGCGCCTGAAGTCCTTCTGCTTCGGCGAGACGCAGAGCGGCGGGACCGAGCTGATGAACGCCGGTTTCTGAATACTCCTGCACGGTGATGAGTTTGACGAAGTCGAGGACGCTGAGGCCGCCGCGGGTGCGAGCCAGGCCGCTGGTGGGGAGCGTGTGGTTGGGGCCGGAGACGTAGTCGCCGAGGGGCTGGG
The DNA here is from genome assembly GCA_963796895.1 of uncultured Acidobacteriaceae bacterium. Taxonomy (GTDB): domain Bacteria; phylum Acidobacteriota; class Terriglobia; order Terriglobales; family Acidobacteriaceae; genus Palsa-343. The sequence goes on along the minus strand of CAWCNN010000003.1, from coordinate 770,177 downwards.
CGGACCAGTTTCCGATAAAGACCGAGCCGGCGTCGCGGACCCAGGCGAGGTCGGCGGCGGTATCGACGGTGAGATGCTCAGGGGCGATGCTGTTGGTGAGGTCGTGGGCTTCGTCGAGACTGCGGGCAACAATCGCCAGACCGCGATTTGTAACGGCAGTGGTGGCTATTTTGTTACCGCGGGCCGCTTTTGTAACTGCCGCGGTGACAGACCGGGCCAGATTGGGGCGAGTGGTGATGAAGACAGTCAGCGTGTCGGGATCGTGTTCGGCCTGGGCAACGAGGTCAGCGGCAATGAGGGCGGGAGCGCCGGCTTCGCTGGTGATGACGGCTTCGGTAGGGCCGGCTAGCATGTCGATGGAGCAGTCGAAGGCAACGAGTTTCTTGGCAGCCGTGACCCAGGCATTGCCGGGGCCAACGATTTTGTCAACGGCGGGGATGCTCGGGGTGCTATAGGCGAGTGCGGCAACGGCGTGGGCTCCGCCGACGCGATAGAACTCGGAAATCCCCAGTAGATATGCGGCTGCCAGCGTCTCCCTGGCGGGGTTAGGCGAGACGGCGACGATGCGTTCGACGCCCGCTACCTGAGCAGGGATTGCCGTCATCAACAAGGTAGAAGGCAGTGGATAGCGGCCGCCGGGAACATAGCAACCGACCGAGGCGAGGGGTACAACACGCTGGCCGGTGACGACGCCGGGAGCCGGCTTCAGGTCGAAATCCTTCGGTTTTTGGCGGGCGGCGAAGGCGCGGATATTGCGGGCGGCGATTTTGAGGGCCTGCTGCAGAGGCGCGGGAGTCGATTCCCACGCCAGCTGCAGCTCGGCGGCTGGAATACGTAACGGTGTTGGTGACGGAATGCGGTCGAATTTGGCGCGAAGGCGCAGGAGTGTGGGGCCGCCGCCTCGACGAACGGCATCGACAATACGGCGCGCCTGGGGCAGGACGCGCTCGTACGGAGCCGCATCACGAGCGGTCAGCGCCGTGATGGCGTCGAGGCCTTTGGCCGTGGTGCGAATCAGCTTCACAGGACGACCTTGTTGAGGGGATATTCGACGATGCCCGTGGCGTTCGCCGCCTTGAGTTTCGGGATGACCTCGCGCACCGTGCTCTCCTCGAGGATGGTGTTGACGGCGACCCACTGGGAATTGCTGAGCTCGGAGATGGTGGGAGAGTTGAGTGCCGGCAGGACGCCGAGGACAGCGGGCAGGTTGGTTTTTTCGACGTTGAGCATGAGGCCGACGCGGTCCTGGGCGTCGATGGCGCCGCGCAGCATGAGGGCGAGGTTGTCGATCTTCTGTTTTCTCCAGGGATCGGCGCAGGCGGCACGGTTGGCGATGAGCCGGGTCTCGCTTTCCATCACGGTGTCGATGATACGGAGGCGATTGGCGCGGAGCGAGCTGCCAGTTTCAGTGACTTCGACAATGGCGTCGGCCAGGGTGGGCGGTTTGACTTCAGTCGCGCCCCAGCTGAATTCGACCTTGACCGGAACGTTTTTGCCAGCGAAGTATTTCTTCGTGACTTCGACGAGCTCGGTAGCGATGATCTTGCCGGATAGGTCTTCGGCGCGCTGCCAGGGCGAGTTTTCAGGAACGGCGAGGACCCAGCGCACCTTGCGGCGGCTCTGCTTGGCGTAGACGAGGCTGGTGATGGATTCGACGTCGAGGCCGCTTTCGACGACCCAGTCGATGCCGGTGAGGCCAGCGTCGAGCACGCCGTGGTCGACGTAGCGGGCCATCTCCTGAGCGCGGATGAGCATGCACTCGATCTCGGCGTCATCGATCGACGGGAAGTAGGAGCGGCCATCGGCGTAAATGTTCCAGCCAGCGCGTTTGAAGAGGGCGATGGTTGCGTCCTGCAGGCTGCCTTTGGGGATGCCGAGGCGAAGTTTCTGACTCATGCGGACACCCCATTGCCTGCGGTGAGCGGGCGGGTAAAGCAGCTGACGGTGCCTTCGTGGCAAACGAGGCCGTCGCCTTCGACTTCGACACGGAAGAGGATCGCGTCGTTGTCACAGTCGGTGGATACGTCGATGATACGGAGGCGATTGCCGCTGGTTTCGCCTTTCATCCAGAGCTTCTGGCGGGTGCGGCTCCAGAATGTAACAAAGCCGGTTTCTTTTGTTTTGCGCCAGCTTTCCTCATTGAGGAAACCGAGCATGAGGACCTGGCCGGAGCGGGCATCCTGCACGATGCCGGGGGCGAGGCCGTCCATTTTGGCGAAGTCGATAGCGGGTTCGGTCATCTTCTCTTCCTTTTAGTTGAAAACTAAAAAGCCCGTCAGCGCTGGGCGCCGGCGGGCTCTTCTTAATCCTGGTTTGCTGCTGATTTAACCTGGGATGCGGAAGTTCGCCGGCACACTCGTCGCATGATGATGGTGATGATGACGGTGATGGACAGAAACGAACATCGCAGATTTCACCTTAGGGGAGAGGGGACCGGGATGTCAAATGGGCGAGGCAGAAGGGAGAAGGAAGAAGCGAGCGGGAAGGGGGTATGCCCTTTGGGGAGGAGCGATACAAGAGGGATCCTCGGGGCCGATCAAGCGACCGCTCGCACTTCTTCCGTGGCGTGGTGTCGAGGTTGCGCGCACTCTTCCGGCTTCAGCGTACGCATTTCGGCCCAGGAGTAGGGGAGTTCCCGACCACAGTCCAGGCACACGGTATAGCACGCGTTCCTGAGTGTGAATGGGCGCGTTTGATGGCGGTGCAGGCAGCCAAGCAGAAACTCAAAACAGGTCATGGCATCCTCCCAGACAGCGGCAGTGATTCAGTCAACCGAGCCGCGACAAGCAAGAAGAAGCGCGGCCAATGAGTGTGGAACGGCGATGGACTCCGGCCCACCGGGGATATTGGATAACGTACTGCGAAGTGGGGAGAGGTGCCATGACCCAATCGCTTCAGAGCGATGGCCGGGCGGTGTTTTTCGAGGAGCACCACAATAACCGGGGGAACGTTACCGGTGCGTATGGATGACTACCTCGGTGCAATGACTTCGGCGAAGTGGAGGGCTCGGCGGGGCGAGTTTTGCGCGATTTGTTCGCGGCAGCTGAAGCCATCGGCGACGAGGAGGGTCTCGGGGGCGGCGTTGCGGACGGCAGGGAGGAGAACTCGCTCGCCGAGGGCCTGGGAGACTTCGTACTTGTCATGCTCGAAGCCGAAGGGACCGGCCATGCCGCAGCAGCCGGAGTCGAGCAGCTGGACCTCGGCGCCGGTTCGGCGGAGGAGCTCGACTTCATCGGTCATCTTCATGGCGGATTTGTGGTGGCAGTGGCCGTGGAGGACGATCTTCTGGCCGGAGAGATTGGGCGGTTGATAGCCGGGCGCGTGGCGAACGAGGAACTGGCTGAGGAGGAGCGTCTGGTCGCGGAGGCGCTGGGCGCGCGGGTCGCCAGGGAAGAACTGCATGAGCTCGTCGCGGAAGACGGTGGCGCAGCTGGGCTCGAGGAAGATGAAGGGGAGGCCGGCGTCGATTTGTGGAGCGAAGTCGTGGAGGATTTTTTCGAGGTAGGCGCGGGCTTGTTTCAGGAAGCCGAAGTCGTATAGAGGGCGGCCGCAGCAGACGTGGCGGCGGGGAACTTCAGAGGCGAAGCCGGCGGCTTCGAGGATCTGGGCGGCGGCGAGGAGGGATTGGGGGTGGTAGTGGTTGTTCCACGTATCGGGCCACAGCAGCAGGACTGGCTGCCCAGGCGGACGCGCTTCGCGCCTTTGGCGAGAGTGCCAGTCTGACTGGAAGCTGCGGGCGGCGAAACGGGGCAGCGTGCGTTGCTGCGCGACGCCGAGGATGGCTTTGATGGCGTGCGAGAGGCCGGGCGTGGAGAGGGGCAGGTTCGCGAGGCGCGGGGTGAGGCCGGGGATCAGAGACGCGGCGTGCGCGAGGCGATCCATGAAGCCGAAGGCGTAGTGCTGCGGTTTGCGGAGGCGGTCGCCGTAGTAGTGGGCCAAAAATTCGGCCTTGTAAGTGGCCACGTCCACATTAACGGGGCACTCGCTCTTGCAGGCTTTGCAGGAAAGACAGAGGTCGAGGGCTTCGCGGACGCTGTCGTTGTGCCAGTCCGGGGCGCCGTTGGCGGAACCGATGACTTTGCCTTCCAGAAGCTCCCAGAGAAGATGGGCGCGGCCGCGCGTGGAATGCTGCTCTTCGCGGGTGGCCATGTAGCTGGGGCACATGGTGCCGGCGTGATCCTTGCGGCAGGCGCCCACGCCGACGCAGCGCAGGGTGGCTTCGCCAAAGGAGCCGTGATCGTCGGGGAATTGGAAGAAGGTTGCGGGATTGGGGGATTGGTATCCGGCGCCGAGGCGGAGGTGCTCGTCGGGTTGATGGATGCGGCTTGCCGAGGCTAAAGCCCCTTCTTTTTGGGGCGGGTTATTCCCCGGCCTGAAGGCCGGGGCTTCTACCGTCTGCGCTTCGCGCATGAAGGCGGGGGCGGGGTCCATGAGGACGCCGGGGTTCATGCGGTTGTCCGGATCCCAGAGGGCTTTGAATTCGCGGAAGGCCTGCATGAGCTCGTTGCCGAACATCTTCGGTAAGAGTGCGGCGCGGGCGCGGCCGTCGCCATGTTCCCCGGAGAGGGAGCCGCCGAGGGCGATAACGATGTCCGCAGCGCGATCGATGAAGGAGCGGAACTGGCGGATGCCGGGTTCGGACTCGAGATCGAAATTGATGCGGGAATGGACGCAGCCCTGCCCGAAGTGGCCGTAGAGCGGGCTGCGGTAGCCGTACTCCTTCATGAGGGCGGTGATCTGGCGGAGATAAACGCCGAGCTTTTCGGGCGGGACGGCGGCGTCTTCCCAACCCTCCCATCCGTGGGGCTCGCCGGGGACGAAGACCATGGCGCCGAGTGCGGATTCGCGGACGAACCAGATGCGTGCGGCTTCGGCGGTGGGATAGAGGCGGCCGCTGGTGGGCGCGGTTTTGAAGCGCGCGGAGGCGGCGAGGAAATCGTGGGCTTTGGCCGTGGCTTCGTCGTCGGACTCGGCACCGAATTCGCACAGCAGGAAGCCGCCGCCTTCGGGAAGTAGGCGGACGTCATCGACGGCAAGCTGCTTGCGGCGCATGAAGTCGAGGAGCATCGCATCAATGCCTTCGAGGCCGATGGGGCCGTGTGCGATGACTTCGGGGACGGCATCGGCGGCAAGGAAAGGATCGGGGAAGGCGAGGACGGCGAGGCGCCGGCAGGGCGGAGAGTGCATCAGGTCAAGCGTGGCGGTAAGCACCGTGGCGAGGGTGCCTTCGCTGCCGACCAGAGCGCGGGCGACCTGAAAGCCGCGCTGGGGGAGAAGCTCATCGAGGTTGTAGCCGGAGACACGGCGCGGAATCTGCGGGAAGCGGCGGCGAATTTCGTCACTGTGCTTGTTACGAATTTCGCGCATGCCGGCGTAGATCTGACCGCGGCGGCCACCCTGGGCGATGATGGCGTCAACTTCGGCGTTGGTGGTGGCGCCCACGGTCATGCGGGTGCCGTCAGCGAGGAGGACGTCGAGGGAGCGGATGTTGTTGGCGGTGAGCCCGCCCATGACGCTGTGGGTGCCGCAGGAGTTGTTGCCGATCATGCCGCCGATGGTGCAGCGCGAGTGGGTGGCGGGATCGGGGGCGAAGGTGAGGTGGTGGACTTCGGCGGCTTCGCGGACGCGGTCGAGAACGATGCCGGGCTCGACGACGGCGGTTTTCGTTTCGGGATCGAGGGAGAGGATGCGCCGCATGTATTTCGAGAAATCCAGCACGACGGCGACGTTGCAGCACTGGCCGGCGAGGCTGGTTCCGGCGCCGCGGGAGAGGATGGGCGCGCCGACAGCTTTACATGCAGCGATGGTGGCTTCCACGTCGGCAGCATCGCGCGGGATGACGACGCCGATGGGGGTGGCGCGGTAGTTGGAGGCATCGGTGGCGTAGAGGGCGCGGGAGGCGGGGTCGAAGCGGACTTCACCGCGGAGGGTGGCGCGGAGGCGGGATTCGAGTTCGCGGGCGGCGGCGAAGGATTCCATTTTTTAGCTCTTAGCCGTTGGCTTTTAGCTCTCCCTTGTTTTGGTCACGGCTCATGCTTCGCGTCCTGCGTTCAAAGGTCACAATTTTTTGCGGAGGAAGGCGATTTCGAGGGCGTCAGTCTGGCGCAGGACGGGGTTGTTGGTGTAGCGGTCGATGGGCGTGAAGCCCATGGAGCAGTAGAGGCGATACGCGGCCGGCATGGATTGAGGCATGGTATCGAGGACCATGGCAGTGTAGCCCCGTTCACGTGCGGCTGCGACGACGGCGTCGGCAAGGCGGCGGCCGAGGCCCGTTCCCTGCTGGGTTGAGCGGACCCAGAGGCGTTTCATTTCGCAGGCGCGCTCGTTGCTGTGGGCGGGATGCTGGAGTTTGAGGGGTTTGAGCGCGACACATCCGGCGGGGGTTTCGTCTTCGAAGGCGAGCAGGACGGTGCCGTTAGGTTCGGCATAGCTGCCGGGTAGGGCGGCGAGTTCTTCTTCGAGGGAGTCGACGCAGATGTGCTGGCCGCCGACCGATTCGTTGAGGAAGTGGGCGTACTCACGCATGAGGGTTCGGCAGAGATCGGCGTCGTGGTTTGCGCCGTCGAAGCGGGCAGGGCGGATCGTCGCCATTGGGACAGGTTACAAGGTGGAGGGTGCAGGGTGCAGCAAAGCCGGGGCGGCCAGTTCGTCAGCCCCCGACTTCGCACCATGGGTGGGTGACCTGATATAAAACGCGCATGACGAAGGTTCGCTACGCTGTTCAGTCCGAGTTGCAGGATGGCCTTGCGGGGGCGGGGCGCGAAACAGCCTCAGGGGCTAAAGCCCGAGTGGGGAAGGGGCGGTTTTCGGCACGAGTAAACTCGTGCCCGCCTACAAAGGCGGCTGTGTTGGGGTTCTTTATTCCCACCCTGCCTGCGCCGAACCGGAGGCTTGTGGCGAAAGCCATGGGCCTTGGCATCGCTGCTGTTGGTTTTTCTGTGACGGGATTCGCGCAGGCACCGGCGGCGGCTCCTCACGACCCGCGTATTCCCGGAATCATCAGCGCGCTGGGGCAGGCGAAGTCGATTCGGGGAACCGAGCTTTCGCCCGATGGGCAGCACATCGTGTGGGAGGTGGGCGGGCGCGGCGGCTCGGAGATCGAGTTGGCTGCCATGGATCATCCTGCGGCGGCGAAGCGGGTGACAGCGTGCAGCGGCGACGAGAAGGGGACCGAGAGCAATGCGGTATTCTCGCCGGATTCGAAGCATCTGGCGTTCTATTCCGAATGCACGAGCGATCACAAGAGGGCGGTCTTTCTGGCGGACGTGACGGGCGGATCGGCGCCGCGCCCGCTGGCGGTCGTGGATGGATTTGCGAAAGAGATGCAGTGGTCGCCGGATGGCAAGCGATTGAGCTTCCTGTATGTGGAAGGGGCGACGCGGCCGTCGGGGGCGCTGGCGGCGGAGAAGCCGCAGACGGGCGTGATTGGCGTGGAGGGATTTGAGGTGCAGCGGGTGGCGGCGGTGGATGTGGCCAGCGGTGAGCTGACGCAGATCACGCCGGCGAATCTGCATGTATTCGAATTTGACTGGTCACCGGATGCGAAGAAGCTGGCGTTTGTGGCCGCGCCGCCGCCGGGGGAGAACAACTGGTGGGTGGCGAAGCTGTACACCGAGGTGGTGGGGGAGAGCCGACCGCGATTCTCGACCCGCAGACGGTTTCGGGATCGCTGCACGGGCTGCAGATTGCGGTGCCGCGGTGGTCGCCCGATGGGCAGCAGATCGCGTTCATCGGCGGGCTGATGTCGGATCAGGGATCGACGGGCGGGGATTTGTATCTGATGGCGGCGACGGGGGGCGAGCCGAAGGATGTAACGCCCAATCGTGCGGGGACGCCATCGTGGTTCACGTGGATCGACGACAACACGGTGGGGATATCGGAGATCAAGGCCGGCGCGTCGCATCTGTTTGCTTACGACCTCGGGAGCGAGCAGGAATCGCCGGAGTACAACCTGACGCTGCCGGATGGCGTGAGCGGCGGCGGCCTGATGATGAGTGTTTCGGTCTCCCACACAAACGAGATTGCGATGGTCCGCTCCTCGTTTGAGAATCCGCCGGAGGTGTGGGCCGGCGATCTGATGAACCTGAAGCAGATTACGCACATCAACGACGGGGTAAAGCCGGTGTGGGGCAAAGCGGAGTCGGTCGAGTGGGAGAACGAGGGGTACCACGTGCAGGGATGGCTGCTGCTGCCTGCGCATTACGATCCGGCAAAGAAGTATCCGCTGATTGTGGAGGTGCATGGCGGGCCTTCGTCGGCGGTATTGCCGCGGTGGCCGGGCGTCGGGTACGGCGGGGCTCCATTTTCAGCTCTGGATTACTTTGTGCTGATGCCAAATCCGCGGGGGAGCTACGGTGAGGGCGAGAAGTACACGCAGGCGAATCGCAGGGACTTCGGCTATGGCGATCTGCGCGACATTCTGGCCGGAGTGGACACGGTGGAGAAGAAGTATCCCATTGACGATCATCGGGTAGGGCTGACGGGCTGGAGCTACGGCGGGTTCATGACGATGTTTGCGGTGACGCAGACACACCGGTTCCGGGCGGCGGTAGCGGGCGCGGGAATCTCCGACTGGAAGAGCTACTACGGGGAGAACCAGATCGATCAGTGGATGATCCCCTTCATGGGCGCTTCGGTGTACGAGGATCCGGCGGTGTACGCGAAGATGTCGGCGATCAACTACATCAAGGACGTGACGACGCCAACGCTGGAGGTGGTTGGGGAATTCGATGGGGAGTGTCCGGCGCCGCAGTCGTTCGAGTTCTGGCATGCGCTGCACGATCTGGGGAAGACGACTGAGCTGGTGGTGTATCCGAACGAGGGGCACGGGTTTGTGAACCCGGAGCATCGGCGGGATGTGCTGGAGCGGGCGCTGGGGTGGTTTGAGGAATATATGCCGGAGGGCAGGGAGTAGGACCAGGGAGCCGGGAGCAGGAAACCAGGGCGATTCGCGAGTCATGCCGTGCTGCTAACCAAAGGGCCCTTACCGCGTCGGATCGAAAAAGGTGATTTTAGGCTGATCTGGGGCGGGGGTCGTGCTGTGCGGGCTGCTTCTCCTTTGTTATTCTGAAACGCACGCTGAATTATCTGGTGCTTGGACCGTCTGACGCGGCTGGACTGCGCAGGCGGGGAGGTTTCATGCGGCGGTTGCTTGCGTTTGTAGTTGTTTTGGCTTGTTCCTTTCCGGTAGGTCTCTCCGTCACGGGCTGTGGCCATAATCCCAACGATTACTGCATCACGAACGGGCATGCCTACGGCATTAAGACGAGCCAGGTGGTCACCATCGAACTGGGGCCGGAAGTGACAGGGCTGTCGCTGGCGTGGGGCCAGACGGGATCGCTGAACTCGCCGCAAGCCTTCAATTGCCAGCACAACTCGGCCAGCGTGTCGCATTACACCTATACGAGCTCCAACCTGCTGCTGGCCGACATTTCGCCCTCCGGCACGCTGTGCGCGGGCACCTGGAACCGAAACAGCCCGGGCGGCGTTCCCGATTTCACCATTTGCACGCCTCCGGCAGGCGCTTCACTCTCTGGGTTTAAGGGCTGCACTCCGGCGACCTGCGGGACGGTGCAGGTGACGGCGAGCGGGGCAGCGGTGACGAGCAATCCGGTCAACGTTTATATCCACCCGCCGATTTCGTCGATCACTATCCCGACGCAGAGCGCATGCATCTCGCAGGGGGCATCGCTGCAGACATCCCTGCTGGCAGAGACGACGGTAACGGGGCCTGGGGGAACGACGCTGTGCAGTCCGACGACCCTTTCGTGCACCGACCCGCGGGCGAACGTGGGGACGATCACGTATAACCCGGTGACGAAGGACGTCGTCAACATCAACAACACGACGAACCCCCCGACCGGCACGGCGGTTAGTTCTGGTCCGAACCCGAACGGGGCAGCGACGGCCAATCTTCCCGGTTCGACGGTCATCAATGCAACAAGCTCGCAGGTAACGTCGGCGGCGGGATTCTTCTCGACCTGCCCGCCGGCAAAGATCGCGCTCAACATCAACGGTTCCACGTCGGCCACGGTGACGCCGAGTTCCCCGCAGACGGTGGTGGCGACGGTGACCGATACGAACGGCGCGACGATTAACGGGCTGAGCCTGACCTACGCTTCCACGGAGCCTCAGAATCTGAATGTCGGCAGCACCGGACTGGTGTCAGCGACGTTCCCCAGCCACGCGACGGTGACGGCGCTCTGCCAGCCGCCGAGCTGCAATCCGGCGCCGGTGAATCTGATCGGCAGTCTGGGTAACGGGATGCCGGTGGCGGGGAATCGGGTCAACGTCGACTCGCCTGGTCGCAGCAGCAACAAGATCTGGTTCGCGTCGTCGCAGTCGCCGTTTTTCTCTGTGGTCGACCTGACCACCGGCGGCACGGCGTCTCCGATCCGGCTGCCATATACGCCGAATTCGATGGTGATGGATCAGGCCGGCGACACGCTGTACTTCGGCAGCTATCACGAGCTGATGACCTACAGCACCACAAACAACTCGCTGAGCAAGGAAGCGCCGGGGGTGCCCGGGGTAGTGCTGGCGGTTTCTCCCACCGGATCGACCGCTGTCATCAACGATCAGTTGCGTCAGGTGATCTATCTCTACAGCACTGCTGCCGGCACCGCCACCAGTATTGCCGGCATCGCATCTCGCGCCCAGTACTCGCCGGACGGAACCACGGTGTACATCGTCGGGCAGGATCCGGCGACGGGGCAGAACACGCTGTTCGTGAACAGCAGCGCCTCGGGATGGTCCAGTTATCCGCTGACCAACCAGCCGACGTACAGCTGCGCACTGGATGCCGCCGGGACGACTGCGGCGCCGGCCTACAACCCCAACTGGGATCCGTTCTGCGGGCCGTCGCTGACCATCACAGTGCCGAGTGTGGCAGCGTTCGTGAGTGGGAATACCACGACGGCGCGGAGCTACTGTCCGAACCACACTTCGGCTCCGCCGTATTATCCGCCGGCGGGGGATACGGCAGTGGCGACGGCGCAGGTCAATGCTACGGCAGATGGAAACCATGTTCTTGGCGCAGACGGAACGACGTTCTCCGACACCTGGGTCTACCAGGATGCAACGAAGCAGACAGCAGGAGTCCCAATCGGCGCCTGTCCTGATTACAACGGGGCGACACCGCTGACGCTGACGACTTCAGTGAACACGGGGACGTTGCCGGTGACGCCGACGGAGATCGATCAGGTGGTGTCGTCGCCGGATTCGAGCGTCTCGTTCGTGACCTACAATGCGGCGACGGCGAGCGGTGTTCTCCCTTACTACAATCCGGCGGCAGCCACAAACCTCGGCGCGTTCGGCACGCTGGGTTCGGTACAGCTGTCGTCGGGCGCGCAGGCTCCGATTGCCGGGGTCTTCAGTCCGGATGGCACGATCTTCTTCGCCAGTACCAGCGGCGACAATCTGGTGCATATGGTGAGCACCAGTTCGCTGACCGATACACAGACGCTCGACCCGAAGCTGACGAACAGCGGCGGTGCGGCGGTTCCGGCACAGTTCCTGGCGGTGAAGAGCCGTCCGACGACGTAGAGACCGGACACAGGGCATCGAGTATCGGGGGCAGGTCTCGGTGCCCTGCGCCCGTTGTGTCTTACACTGGACCAGATGCCGCGCGTCGCGATTATTTCGAAACCGCAGAAGGAAGAGCTACGGCAGCTGCTGCCGGAACTTGTTTTGTGGCTGAAGGCGCATGGGCACGAGCCGCTGCTCGATCCGGTGAGCGCCAACTACGTGATGGACGAGGCGGTGCACGGGCGTCCCGACTTGCCGTCGATGAACCCGGCTCTGGTGATTGTGCTGGGGGGCGACGGCACGCTGCTGGCGGCTGCGCGGGTGTTTGCGCGCAGCAAGGTTCCTATCCTCAGCGTAAACCTGGGGGCGCTCGGCTTTCTGACGGAGGTTCGGCTCTCGGATCTCTACACGCATCTCGAAGCATGGGCGAACGGCGCCTGCTGCATCGAGTCTCGAGCGATGCTGCACAGCGAGCTGTGGCGCGACGGAAAAGTCTGCTGCGAGCATGAAGCGCTGAACGACGTGGTGGTGGCCAAGGGCGCGATTGCGCGCATGGGGCATTTTGCGGTGGAAGTGGACGACCAGCTGGCGGCGAGCTTTCGCGCGGATGGGGTGATCGTGGCCACACCGACGGGATCGACGGCCTATTCGCTGGCGGCGGGGGGACCGGTGATGGTTCCGAAGGTGGACGTGCTGGAGGTGACCCCCATTTGTCCCCATCAGCTCACGTTGCGGCCGATGGTTCTGCCGGGCAGTTCGCGGGTCCTGGTGCGCATCGAAGGGATTCCCGACCAGACCTATCTGACGGTCGATGGGCAGGAGGCAATCGAACTGCGCATCGGAGACGAGCTGCGCTGCAGGAAGTCGGACCACTGCGTCCGGCTGATCCGGCTGGGTGAAAACGGCTTCTTCGACGTGCTGCGGCTCAAGCTGAAGTGGGGAGAGAAGTAGGACAGCGAGCCTGAGCCGGAGCGGCATGAAACCAAAGCTCGGGCTCATGGCTCGGGCTTCTTCAGGGCTTGGTGAGTTCCTGAAGCAGCTGGGCGGCTTTGGTGCACAGGGTATTCGCTCCGTCGAGGTCGTCGACTTTGAGGGCGTCGCGCGCGCGCGTGATGTACTGGCGGATGAGCGTGACAGTCTTCTGTTCCTCGGAATTCAGCGAGCGCTTGATCGAGTTCAGCCCGTTCTCGGTGGAATCGATGCGGTTGGAAATGTCGTGACGATTGGCGGGGCTCACGCCATCGGCGGAGAGCTCTCCGATGGGGGTCTGATCGGATGGCTGTGCCGGGCTGATCTGGAGCGGCGGCTGGGGCGACTGAGCGGCCGTGGCGTTTTTGGCCTCATCCGGAGAAGGCCGGGCGGCGTGGTGTTTAGGAGCCTTGTGTGGCTCGGTTGTGGCGACTTCGGGCTTCACTTCCGGCGGAGCGGTTGTGTCCAGCTTGACGGAGCGAGGGGCGATCGGGGGGAAAGGCGGGGGGACCGCGGGGAGTGAAAGGGCCATGCGGGCGGGGGGCAGATCCGGGACCTGGGCGACCGGCGACACAACACCCCTGGGCCTCTTAGGGCCGCAACCCGTGAGCAGCACCAGCGACAAGGCAAGCGCTGCGCATACCTTTCCGGAGCTCATGGTCCGGACCTTTCTGGCTGGGTCTCACCACCCTGGCGAGCAAGCTCGCTGGGAATCGCGTGTCCCGTGGTTTCCAGAACTACGCGCTGTCCCGAACCGGCAGAAATCAAAGGGAGCCGCAGTACGAATGTGGTTCCGCTCCCAGGCTTCGATTCTACGTCAATTTGGCCATGGTGCATTTGCACAATGCGGTAGGTCATGGCGAGGCCGATTCCGCTGCCCTCTTTCTTGGTGGTGAAGTAGAGGTCAAAGATGCGGGGGCGGATCTCGTCCGGAATGCCCTCGCCGTGGTCACGGATGCGAATGTAGGCCCAGCGGGTGTCTTCGGTGAGGCGGACCTCGAGTACGCCGCCGGAGGCCATGGCCTGAGCGCCGTTCAGCACGATGTTGAGGAGGGCCTGCTCCATCAGGTCGGCATCGACGCGGCAGGGGACGGCGCGCGGCGGCGCAGCGCTTTCGACGGTGATGCCCCGGTTATGCAGATCGGCAGAGGCGAGCATGAGGACGCTGGAAACCACCGAACGCAAATCCTGGTCCTTGAGCTGGAGTTCGACGGGACGAGAGAAGTCGACCAGAGTCTGGACGACGCGGTCGAGGCGGCGGATTTCGCTCTGGATGATGTCGAGGTGGCGCAGGGCGTCGCCGCCCACCTGGACCTTGTTCCGCAGCAGTTCGAGATGGACGACGATGGCGTTGATGGGGTTCTTGACCTCATGACCGACGCCGGCGGTGAGACGACCGATGGAGGCCATACGGCGGGAAACCTCGAGCTCAGTCTCGATCTCGCGCACCGATTCGAGGTCGTGGATCGTAAGCAGCGCACCGAGGGAATGGGGGTCGCGTGACTGCGAATCGTGAATGAAATCCAGAGAGACTTCCACGCGGCGGCCGGTCTCGGTGGTGACTTCTTCCTGCACGATCGACATGCCGCCTTCGAAGGCATCGCGCACCAGACGTCCGAGACGGGTCGATCGGTCGAAGATTTCGCGTACTTCCGCACCAAAGATGCGGTCGCGGCCGATGTTCAGGAAGCGCTCGCAGGCGCTGGAGACGAGGACGGCGCGAGAGTCGCGGGTAAAAAGCATGAGGCCGTCCTGCAGGTTGGAGAGGATCTGATCGAGGTTCTCGCGCAGGGCGGAGAAGACTTCCTCTACATTGCGGATGCGCTGGCCGAGGCGTTCGATCTTGCCGGAAACCTGGGCTACGGCGTCCCCGCTGCGACGGGGTTCGGCAGCCGCCTCAACCGGGCCGGGGAGGTATTCCGGCTCGATGGAGCGACGGGCGTGGCGGGAGGCTGGAGAGTCGGCGGGGGCGTCCTGGGCGGCCAGCTTATCGAGACGCTGGCTGATGTCCTCGATGGGCTGGAGCGCGAGGTTGGCCACAAAGGCGGCAACGATCATGGAGATGATCATGGCCAGACCCATGAAGCTGAAGGCTTCCAGCAGCCATGGCTTGAAGGCGTGGCTGAGGAAGGTGGTGCGGATGCCGATGCGGATGAACAGGAAGGGCTGATCGTTGCGGTCCAGTCCCAGGGTGACGTTGTAGACCTGGGGCGGCCCAAAGACGATTTTGAGGGTGCGAACCGGGGACTGGCGGAGCAGGACGGAGTAGTCGGGGCGGCTGGGCAGGATCTGATCGTCGAGAGTGGAATCCGGAACAGCGATGATGGCGCGATTGTTACGGTCGACGATGGAGACGTCGAGAACGGTGGGCGTGTAGTTGACGATCGAGGTCAGCAGCGCATTCAGGCCGGCATCGCGGCGCAGGGTGTCGGCGACTGCGTTACGCACGGCCACGGGATCGTTGGGGTCGAACTGGCGGGCGCGAAGGCCGTTATCGAGGGCCTGGCGCATCTGGAAGAGGACGTTGTGGGCGAGGTAGTCGGTCGTCGACCAGGACTGTTCGATGTGCTGCTGGAGCAACTGGCTCAGCCAGATCCAGGAGAAAACCAGCACCACGCAAAAGACGAGCCCGGTGATGGCAAGGACGAGTTTGGTCTTGAGCCGCATGGTCGGGGGGGACCCGCTCAACGTTTAAGGATCAGTAAATGGAGGATACAAAGATTGTTCCTCGCCCGCCACATTATTCTTCCAGAGCGCCGGCCGCTGCGGTTGTACTTCCGTATTCGCGTAGCTTGTTGTGCAACGTCTTCAGGCTGATTCCGAGGATCTCGGCAGCACGGGTTTTGTTGTTATGGGTGGATTCGAGGGTTTTGAAGATCAGCATGCGTTCGGCATCGTCGACAGTAGCACCCACTTCGAGCTGGATGGCGTTGGGAGGCAGCTCAGCAGCGTAGCGAACCGGCTTGGTGCCGAAGCCGGGGGGAAGATGGCGGGACTGGATCTGGCCATCGCCGCACAGGACGACAGCGCGCTCGATGGTGTTACGCAGCTCGCGAACATTGCCGGGCCAGTCGTGGGCGACCAGACGGGCGAGCATTTCACTGTCGATGCCGGTGACCTTGCGCTGGTGCTTCTGGTTCATGTCGCCGATCATGGCTTCAGCGATGGCCGGGATGTCTTCTTTGTGCTCCCGCAGCGGCGGCATATGGATGTTGAAGACGTTGAGACGGTAGAACAGGTCGCCGCGAAGATGTCCGTCGGCGACGGCCTCCTCGGGGTTCTTGTTGGTGGCGGCGAGGACGCGGACATCAATGGGGGACTCAACTTTGCTGCCGAGTCGGCGGAGTTTGCGGTCTTCGAGGACGCGGAGGAGCTTGGCCTGGGTGGCGACCGGCATCTCGCCGATTTCGTCGAGCAGCAGGGTGCCGTCTTCGGCGAGCTCGAAGCAGCCGGCGCGACGCTCGATGGCTCCCGTAAACGCGCCTTTCTCGTGGCCGAAGATCTCGCTTTCGATCAGGGTCTCGGGGATGGCGGCGCAGTTGACGGCCACGAAGGGCTTGCTGCGGCGCGGGCTGAGGTCGTGCAGTGTGCGGGCGACAAGTTCCTTGCCGGTACCGCTTTCTCCGGTGATGAGAATGGAGACGTTGCTGGTGGCGACGCGCTCGATGAGGCCGAAGACTTCCTGCATCTTCTTGGAGGCGCCGACCAGGGAGCCCAGGACGCCGGTCTCGCGCAGCTTGCGGCGAGTGACTTCAAGTTCGCGTTCGGTGTCGCGCTGGCGGGCGGCGTTGTTGAGGATGGCGCGGAGGCGGGTCGGATCGACCGGCTTCTGGATGAAGTCGTAGGCGCCGCTCTTCATGGCCTCGACGGCGGACTCGATGGAACCCTGGGCGGTGAGCATGATGACGGCGATCTTCTCGCTTGATTCGCCAAGGCGGGCGAGGAGCTGCAGCCCGTCCATACGGGGCATCTTGAGGTCGGAGACGATGATGCCGGGCTGCCAGGCGGCGACCTTTTCGAGGGCTTCAAGGCCGTCGCGGGCGGTTTCGGTCCGGTAGCCCCAGCCGGAGACAAGCTCGGCGAGGCCGGACAGGGCGTGAGGCTCGTCTTCGACGATGAGGACTTTTTCCTGCGTGCTCATGTGCGGGGGGTCAACAGGGGGGTCACGGTCTGTTGTACCACTATTGACGCATCCGCGGCCAGATTCGCGCGGGAATCTGGGTGGGATGGGCAGGGTATTCTGAGGGAAGTCCTTCCCGGAGAGGGATGTGGGCCACTCGGGAGGCGACCCCGCCAGAGGGATGTGGGTGCCTGGTTCGACGAAGAGTGGGCTGGTGCGAGGAGGGATTCGATTGCTGCGAAGTGCCGTTGGTTCCCGACAACGCAGCGGGGCGCCGGAAGGAAAGGCTCCACGTTTTCCTGGAGCGATGTGGCTCCTGTCGCTGTTGATTTGCATCCTGGCAGCGGTGGTGGCTTTCGCATACATCGATGTACCCATCGCTCGTCTCGTCTATGGAACTCTGGGCTATGCAGAAAGCCTGGGGAAGGGATTGACCAGCGCCTTTCTTCTCAGCGCCGAAGGGGCGGTTGCGCTGAGCCTGGTTGGGGTCCGGATCACACGGGGACGGTTGCCGCCCCTGGGTCAGGCGGCGGCGCTTGCCTGTCTGACCTCGATTTGTGCTTATGCGATCGACGACAACGTTTTGAAGCTTTTTTTCGGGGTGCCGAACCCTGTAGCCGTATTGCACGGCGCGCGGCATGCCTGCCATCTTCTCGGCGGCTCTTCGATGAGCAGCTTTCCCTCGGGGCATATGGTTCTCTCCGGCGCCTTCGCGGGTGTTTTCATGCGGCTCTATCGCCGCAGCACGCTGCCGCTCTCCGTACTACAGTTGGTCGGGGCGGTGCTGCTGGTGGTGGGGGACTGGCATTTCGTCAGCGATGTCATCGCGGGGACGTTTTTGGGTATTTCGGCGGGACTGCTGGCGGGCGAGGTGTGGGCGGCGCATTCACGGTAGGGGGTTACGAAGCCGGTGGCGCGGGTGTTTTTGGGGCACCAGCCGCGAAGGCCGGTTTGCCGACGTCAGATCCACGAGCAGTCAGTGATTCCTTTGCCCCGATATCGCCAGTTGCGATTTTGTCGATCAAAGCGACGGCCGGCTAGCGAACTGCCTCGTTGATGACAGGTTTGCCTGGCCGAGTTATTCAGGAACTCTCCGCTCTATGGGTGAGCGGTCCTGCAGACGCGGGTCTCATCGACACCTTTTGCAGGCGAGGGCGCGGGTACGTATCCTGTGTGTCGAGCAATAGGAGCGAAGAGTCCCCACAAGGGGCGTACTGACAGCGTTGATGACCTCATGAACCTTCATTTTTGCTCGCCCCTCTCCCTGGCTCGACGGGGAAGGCCCTGCTCTCCGCTGCACGCATTCTTCGCCGGAATGGTCTTTGCGATGCTCCCCGGCAGCGTCACAGCTCAGGTCGTGGCACACAGGCAGCAAGGGCCATGCGACATCGATGCGGCGGCGCACACACCGTGTGTTGCCGCCCACAGTACCACGCGCGCTCTCTACGCTTCCTACAATGGGCCGCTCTACCAGTTGAAGCGCTCCTCCGATTCCAGGACTCTGGACATTGGCGTTGTTCAGCCGACCGCCTCCGAGGCGGGCGGCTACGCCAACGCAGCTGCCCAGGACACCTTTTGTGCCAACACGGTCTGCGTCATCAACCGCATCTACGATCAGTCTGGCACCGGCAACGATTTACTTCAGGCCCCGCCAGGCAGATTCAAAGGACCGGCCCCCGGTGGATTCGATACCCAACCCATCGCCGACATGGCCCCGATCACGATCGGTGGCCACAAGGCTTACGGCGTCTTCATCATGCCCGGCATGGGCTTCCGCAATAACAATGCAAGGGGCATCGCAATCAACGACGAGCCGGAGGGAATTTACTACGTCATCGACGGCACTCATTACGACAGCGGATGCTGCTTCGATTACGGCAACTCCTCAACCAACGGTCGCGCGGTGGGCACGGGCACAATGGAAACCACATACTTCGGAACCTCCACCGCGTGGGGCAGAGGCGCCGGGCCGGGACCATGGATCATGTCGGATATGGAAGCCGGTCTTTTCTCCGGATACGGGGCAAAGCAGAACACCGACGATCCCACGATTGCCTCGCGGCGGTTTGTGACAGCCGTGGTGGACGGAGGCGGGGAAGACCGTTGGGACTTACGCGGTGGCGATGCGCAAAGCGGCGGACTGACGACCTTCTACAGCGGAAAGCGACCGGCTTCGCAGCGAAGCGGAAGCTATTTCCCGATGCGTAAGCAGGGCGGCATCCTCTTAGGTACGGGCGGCGACAACGGGAACGGCTCGTCGGGCACCTTCTACGAGGGCGTCATCACCTCGGGGTACCCCACCAACGCCACCACCGATGCAGTTCAGGCGAATGTTGTAGCCGCGCGATATGACGTTCCGCGCCTGGCCCTCTCGCGCATCACCACATTTTCGCCGCGATCGTCGCAACCGGTTACCCTCACCTTCACCAACACCACCGGTGGACCGGTAAGCAGAGTGAGATTGAGCTTGTCCGGACCCAATGCGCAATGGACTGCTCTGGTGGCAGATACAAGACAGACGTCAAAGACTTTTACAAAGGTCGTCGTTCCCGGCGCCAGCCTCCACCTGACGTTCAATGTAACTTCGCCCGCAGCGGCGAGCGCAGGATACCTGACGGGAAGAGTCGCGTGGAAGAGCGCGACAGATCATGCGGTCCACATCGAGACCACACCTTCCAGAGTGCGGAATGTGCCTCCGGTTAAGATCAACGAGGTCGGCTTCGGAGCCGACGGCAACCCTGAGCATCAGTTCATCGAACTCTATAACGCCTCTGGTCACAACGTGGATCTCTCGCACTGGACGCTGGTGAGTACGTCGAGCGAGTGGACACCAATCCGTCTCGCGACGATCCCTGCCGGAACGACGCTTGATAGCCATAGCTTTTACCTTCTCGCCCTCTCAGACTCAGGTTTGGCCGCACCAGCAGCCGCCGGAACACAGACCATCGATGTGCGCGATCTGCAAAACCTCGTGACAGGCCAGCGGATCGATGTCGATGGCGAGATCCGGATCATTAAAGATGTGGGAACCCCCGCTGCCGCCAGGACCACTGTCTTCATCCCTGTCTCCACCGGACCCTGGCTCAGGTTCCCCTCAGGAACAACGAATTTTCCTGTTGCCAACGCGTCAAACTTTGTAGCTGGAGAGAGGATCGGCATTGACCTTGGCGGTAATTACGAGCAGGTCGCCGTCACATCCGTTGGTAAGGCCGCAACTCAGACCGTGCTCGCAGAGTCGGCCCCCGCTGGCGCTGCTAACATCAAGCTTTTGGCAGATTCAGATATCTCCGCGGGAGATACGCTGGTCATCAGCACCGGAAGCCGCAGAGAGACGGTCATGGTCGCCGCTGTGGGCTCGGCCGGAGCGAAAGGCGCCGGAGTTGACCTGGCAGCGCCGCTTCGGCTCGACCACGCATCCGGCGTGGATGTCTCATCCGAGGGCACAGGAATCAGCTTTTCTCCCGCGACGCGCTTTCCGCATACCAGTGGCGACGCGCTGCAGCCGCTCGGCTCCGGAATCACATTGGACCGGCCTTTGGCGCGCAGCCACTCCTATGGCGCGCCGGTCACCGGCCGGCCCGATTCCAAGACCGACCGTCAGGGATCCTCGCCCCAACAATGGTTCGGTGAAACTTTGTCGCCCCGCGCCGGGTCTCTCGCATTGCTGGACGCGAGCGGCACGACTGTGGTCGATGCCATCGTCTATGGATCCCAGCAGAGCAACTCCAGCGCCAATGGAACCATCGCCAGCCCCGAACGCGCCACCCTCGAAGGCGAGCAGGAGGGAGGCGGCTGCATCGTCGTCATACCCCGTCCCGCCGGCGGCACGGGAGTCAGCGTGGGCCGCTTCCCGGATGGCGCCGACACGGACACGAATTGCAGGGACTTCCACGTTCAGCGCATCCCGACCCCAGGAGAGCCCAACAATCACTAGCACGGGCCTCGACGATGTTGGGTCGCAGAGCAGCTTTCCCTTTACCCGGAAACTCTCCCTGAAGGGAAGAGCTACGACTCCTCGCCCAAACGCGAAACCGCGCACGTTCTGGAACATTGCTCAATCGCCGAGTCGCTCAGCGAGCCGAATTGTTTTTCTAACACTGGCTCTCCGGAAATTTCGCCGTCGCCCTCTCGGGAGAGGGCCGGGATCACCGCTGGATCGCGGCCGGCTCGCGTTTCTCGGGTTCGAGGGTGGGGATGGGTGCGTCCCCGGCGCTTCTCGGGAGGATTTCGCGGAGGGCCCAGTCGATGCGGGCGACGGCGTCGTTGATCTGCTGCAACTCCGGCTTGGCCTCGTGGTCGAGGCTGGCCCGGGTCACGATCACCTGCAGAGCGTTGCGGATGTGATGGTTCATCTGCTCGATGACGGTTGCGCTCTGGCGTTGCTGCTGCAACTCGCGTTCCTGCTGGCGCTGCAGAAAGAACACGAGGGCGGCGGCGGCGAGGCCGATGAGGATATCGTCGATGCGGGTGGCTTCCGCATGCAGCCCAAGGGCAACGAATCCGCGGTCGATGAGGTCGACGACGATCGCCATCGTCACGCCCGCCATCACCGTGATTCCATGCCGGCGCCAGGACATTGTTCGTTCTCCCCCGAGTGATTTTGACCGGCAATTGGTTGGACGCAGAAGACACGCATCCGTTGGGCTGGATGGGCGTCTGACATGATGAACCCGGAAGCGGCGGAGGGGTTGCGTTGACGAAACGGGCTGGGTGCGCGGATACTGGCTGACATGAACTTCCGCAACGGTGCGGCGCTCACGCTCGACATGTGTATGGGCATGCGGGGCGGGACCGTGCGCGGGAGCGAACAAGCGGAGTAGAGCGAGTTCAGGAAGGTTCCGGCGGCCCACGGTCAAGGTGATCGCGGGCCGTTTGTATTTCAGAGCGCAGGGCGCAGATCTCAGGGGAGCGAGTCAGCCGGTCGGCGAGTCAGCAAGTCAGAGAGCGATCGGCACTGGATCAGTTTCGAAATTCAGATAAGGAGAGGGAGAGATGGCGGAAGAACAGAAGCAGCATCTGGCGACTTTGGCGGTGCATGGGGGGCAGGCTCCCGATCCGACGACGGGATCGCGGGCGGTTCCGATTTATCAGACGACTTCTTATGTGTTCCAGGACGCGGATCATGCGGCGCGGCTGTTTGGGCTGCAGGAGTTCGGGAACATCTACACGCGGATCATGAATCCGACGACGGACGTTTTCGAAAAGCGGGTGGCGGCGCTGGAGGGCGGAGCGGCGGCGCTGGCAACCGCATCGGGACAGGCAGCGGAGACCCTGGCGATTACGACGCTGGCGAATGCGGGGGACGAGATTGTCTCCACGACGTCGCTCTATGGCGGGACGTACAACCTGTTCCACTACACGCTGCCGAAGCAGGGCATCAACGTGAAATTCGTGGATGCGGATGACTTTGACGGTCTGCGGAAGGCCATCACGCCGAAGACGCGGGCGGTCTACACGGAGACGCTGGGGAATCCGAAGCTGGATATCTGCGACGTGGAGACGCTGGCGAAGATCGCGCACGAGAACGGGCTGCCGCTGATCATCGATAACACCAGCGTGACACCGGTGCTGCTGCGTCCGATCGAGTGGGGCGCAGACATCGTGGTGGAGTCGGCGACGAAGTATATCGGCGGACACGGGACCTCGATTGGCGGGATCATCGTGGACGCGGGCAAGTTCGACTGGAGGGCGTCGGGGCGGTTTAAGGATTTTGTCGATCCGGATCCTTCGTATCACGGGCTGTCGTTCACGGAAGCGTTCGGGCCGCTGGCATTCATCCTGAAAGCCCGGGTGCAGGGATTGCGCGATACGGGCGCGGCGCTGTCGCCGTTCAACGCGTGGCAGTTTTTGATTGGGCTGGAGACGCTGCATCTGCGCATGGAGCGGCATTCTGAGAACGCGCTGGCGGTGGCCGAGCACCTGGAGAAGCACGCGGGCGTGGAGTGGGTGAATTATCCGGGGCTCAAGTCGAGCAAGTATGCGGCGCGGGCGAAGAAGTATCTGCCGGATGGCGCGAGCGGGCTGGTGACGTTCGGGATTCGGGGCGGATTCGACGCGGGCAAGAAGTTCATCAACTCGCTGAAGATTTTCTCACTGCTCGCGAATTTAGGGGACGCGAAGTCGCTGGTGATTCATCCGGCATCGACGACGCATCAGCAGCTGAGCGGCGAGGAGCAGGCGGCGACGGGTGTAACGTCCGAGCTGGTGCGGCTGTCGGTAGGGATCGAGGACGTGCGCGATCTGATTGCGGACATCGATCAGGCGCTGGAGGTGGCGGTGCCAAGCCCGGAGCTGGTGGGAAGCCGGTGAGTACGGAAGCACAGAGCGCGGTGCGGGTCGCGGCGGCGATCCAGCCGGACTTTGAGGGGGACTACGTCATCGATGAGGTGGTCCCGCTCGAGAGCGGCGAGGTGCTGGTGCGGCCGACGCTCCGCTATGCGATCTATGGGAGGCTGAACGCGGCGCGCGACAACGCGGTGTTTGTGGCGCATGCGCTTTCGGGTAATGCAGAAGTGGCGACGTGGTGGCCGCAGCTTTTCAAAAAGCCGGAGGCGATGCTCGATCTCGATCGCGACTGCGTGATCGGGATCAACATTTTTGGTTCCTGCTATGGGTCGACGGGGCCGGGGAGCGTCGATCCGGAGACGGGGCGGCTGTATGGGCCGACGTTTCCCCTGATCAACGTGCGCGACATGGTGCGCGCTCAGGAAAAGCTGATCACGTCGCTGGGGATTAAGAAGTTGAAGCTGGCGATCGGTGCGTCGATTGGTGGGATGCAGGTGCTGGAGTGGGCGGTGCTGTTTCCGGATCGGGTGGCGCGTGTGATCAGCATTGGCGCGGCACCGCTGGGGGCGATGGGGCTGGGTCTGAATCATCTGCAGCGGCAGGCGATCATGCTGGATCCGAAGTGGGCAGGCGGATATTATCTGCCGGACGATGAGCCGCGCGGCGGGCTGGCGATTGCGCGAGCGCTGGGCGTGATCAGCTACAAGAGTGTGCCCCTGTTTGAGCAGAGATTCGGAAGGAAGCCGAACCGGGCGGGGGAGAATCCCTGGATCTCGACGGCGGCGGGGCAGAACGGGCGGTTCGATATTGCGGGCTTCCTCGATTATCAGGGGCAGAAATTCAACGAGCGCTTTGATGCGAACGCGTATATCTCGATCACGCGCGCAATGGACACGTTCGATCCAGTGCGGGCGCACACTTCGCCATTCGCGGCGTACAGCAGGATTCAGGCGCATGTGACGATGGTGGGGATTTCGACAGACTGGCTGTTCCCTCCGGAGGATGTGCGGTCGATGGCGGTGGTGATGGCGGCGGCCGGCGCGCGGTGCGACTACCGGGAGATGGCGTCCAACCACGGGCACGACGCGTTCCTTGCGGAGCCGGAGCACCTGGTGCGACTGCTGACTCCGGTGTTCGAGTAACAGAGCACAGAGGCTCAGGGCACAGGTACAAATCTGATCGCGCAACCGCCTCCGCTCACCAGGTGCAGGGTCAGTGTGTCGCTCATTGTGACGGGTTGCCGGCGGATGGTGACGTGCTTCGGATTCTGCGCAGCATCGGCGGCGTCTTCGTAAATCTCGGCTGTGTATTTTCCGTTGCCGAGAAAGTCGAGCGGAACCTGCACATCACGCGCTGTCCAGTTGGTGATGCTCCCGAGATACCAATCGTCGCCGTGCCGGCGTGCGATGGTCACAAATTCTCCGGGTTCGCCGTTGAGAGCGCGCGTCGCATCCCAGGTGGTCGGCACCTCGCGGATAAACTGAAAACTCGGCTGATTTGCATACGCTGAAGGCGCATCAGAAACCATGGCGAGGGGCTCCTCGAAGATCACGTAGAGCGCCAGTTGCTGTGCGCGCGTGCCCATCGTCATCGGACTCTTGTCGCGCTGGACGAAGGCCTCCGGGGTGACGTTGTCGAAACCGCCGGGCGTATAGTCCATCGGCCCGCTGAGCATGCGGGTGTACGGGAAGGTGGTGCGGTTCACCGGTCCGTCGCGACGCCCGGCTTTGTTTTGCTCGAGCCCGAGCACCGCCTCGTAATCAAGAACGTTCGGGTAGGTTCGCTGGATGCCCCAGGGCTGCGTGGCGCCGTGAAAATCGACCATGAGGTGATGCTCGACGGCCAGTTTCGCCACGTCGTAGTAGAAGCGGATGCCTTGCTGATCGTTGCGCAGAACAAAGTCGATCTTCACTCCGGCCACGCCCCACTTTTCATATAACGGGAACGCCTGCTGCATCTGGGCTGCGACGGATTTTGAATAAAGCCAGATCCACACCTTCACATTTTTCTTCGCGGCGTAGCGGACCAGTTCCGGAACATCGACGTTGCCGCGCATTTTCGTGATGTCTTTGCCGGACCAGCCTGCATCGAGCAGCATGTAGGGGAATCCCGACGCCGCGGCGAAGTCGACGTAGTACTCCATGTTGGCGGTAGTGAATGCCGATTGGCCGTCCGCGCCGAGATTGCCGCTCCACCAGTCCCACGAAGCTTTGCCGGGATGGATCCAGCTCGTGTCAGTGATGCGATTCGGCGGGTTCAGATCGGTGAAGAGATTCGACTCGATGAGTTCGCCTGGTTTCTCTCCCAGCAGGATCACCCGCCATGCGCTGTCATGGGGAAGTGGCGCATCCACAGCAGGCCCATGGCCATCCACCGGCGGCGAAATTTTCGTCACGATGTAGTGGCCGATCCAGCTGCCTGCGGGATTTTCGAGGTACATCGCGGCGTTCCCTTCGAGATCCGCCTCGCCGACCGCGGCCCAGGCGACGCCGGGCATGTGCATCAGCATAGGCGCACCGTTGAGGATGTGGCTGGCCACGCCGCCTTCGTTGCCCAGTGCGCTGATCGCGGTCGGAATGTATTCGGCCTCGTAGCCGGTCTGATAATTCGGGAGGCGCAGTGCCCAGGCATCGGCATCCATAACGGGACGGAACTCGGTATCTTCCTGGGTGAGCTGGTAACGCGACAGTGCCGCCTGCTGCGGCACGTGATAGCGAAAGGCCACGCCGCTGTTATACGCGCGGGCTTCGACGTCAAAGGTGCGAGACGGCGCAGAGCCCTCCGTCACGTGCACGGTCAGGCTGTTATAGGCATCGTGGACTGCTGAGGTTTTTCCGGCGAGGAGACGGTAGTCGTCGATTCCGGAGCCCGGCGTTGTGCCGGTGATGTGGACCGCGGAGCCCAGGGGCGGCAGATTGGCCAGCTCGAGCTTGAGCGCTGAGTCTTCGAATGCGGGCTTTCCGTTGAAGTCGATCGAATACATCAGCTGGCCATCGGGGCTTGCCTTGTCTTTGCCTGGGAGGACGGCGAAGCGCATCGTGATGCGGTGATCGGGTGAGCTGACTTCCATCGTGCTTGCCTGGGCATAACTCCGGACCGCAGGCATCAGAGTGAGAGGAAAGAGAAGGCACAGAACAGCGGACCTCAGACGCAGCATTGGTTCTCCCATTTATCGCGCAACAGAAAATGTACTCCTCGGCTCGATGGAGAACGGGGAATCCCGACTGGATCCGCAATAACTTCAGCCTCGGCTTAGAGAATTTCAGAAGTGGAACGACGTGCCCACGTTCAACGTGCGGTTGGCGGAGCCGGTGCCGAAGCGGTTGGCCAGCGCAGTCGATTGGCCGAACAAGGGCGAGCCAAGGACGCCGACCGGCGGAGCGAGGTTCACGTGATTGAGGACGTTCTCGCCGGCGATGAAGAAGCTGAGGTTGTATTTGCGCTGGATCGGCGGTTTCTTCGCGGAGGACGGCTTGCTGCCGGGCGGCGGGGGGAGCGGGGGTTTCCTGAGGCAGCGGCTTGCCGAAGTTGAAGTTCTTCTGCAGGCGCGTATTGAAGATGAAGGTGCTGGGACCTTTGCCGTAGTTGATGGGAATGACGGTTTGGCCGGCGATGGGATTTGTGTCGAAGACACCCCACTGCGTGTGGACGACACTGGGACGGGTGAGGTCGGTGGCAAACGTGGGGCGGTCGTTGAACTGGTTGTCGCCGTTGAGGTCCTGACCGATCACGATATTGAACGGCGCGCTGGACTGATAGACGACGAAGGGATTGAGTGAAAATCCGCGCCAGAGATGGCACCAGCCACCGAAGAAGAGGCGCTGGCGGTAGTCGTTGGAGGCGCGGCCCCAGTCCTGGTGGAGGTTGTAACCGTTGGAGGGGAAGCTGCCGATGCCGGAGGTGTCGGCTTCCGCTTTGCCGAGCTGGTAATTGGTGAAGATGCCGAGGAATTGGGTGTGAATGTTGGCGTTGACGCGGAGAAGCTGGCGGGCGTTGTCGCCTTCGGATTCGTACTCGTAGATGTTCTGATCGGTGCCGAGGGGGTGTACGCCGCTGGTGGGATCGGTGGGGTTATACGTGCCGGGCAGGGGCGCGTTGATGTTGCGCGTGAGATAGAGGTGCACGCCGTGGGAGAACATGTAGTTGACTGAGATTTGTCCGATCCGGCCGATGGGTTTATCGACGCCGATGCCGGCCATCAGGATGTAAGGCGCGCGAAGATGGGGAGCGATGCGAAAGGTGGCGGCGGCATTCGTGGGCGCGCCGGCGCAGTCGGCGGGAGTGCTGGAGCAGATGGCGGGGTAGAAGTCGGGGTCGGTGACGACCTGTTCCTGTTCGGTGATGCCGTTCTGGCGCTGCGCTTCGAGGATGTTGCCGGAGGCGAAGCGCTGGTAGAAGAGGCCGAAGCCGGAGCGGAGAACGGCGATGGGCGGCTTGTTCTTTGGACCGTTGAGGGCCCACGAGGCACCGAAACGGGGGGCGAAGTCGGCATGGTCGGGCATGCCGGTCTGGGTTTCGAAGCGCAGACCATAGCTGAGCGTTACGTTGGGACGGATCTTGTAGTTGTCTTCGCCGTAGAGGCCCATGTCGAAGACGTTGACGACGATGCCGGGATGGCCGGTGGTCTGGGCGAAGAGGCTGGCGCCACCGCCGGCGGCGCGAATCTGTGCGGGCGTTGAACCGTTGGCGATTCCCTGCTCCGTGATCTGATACGCGGTGAGCGAGGCAGAAGGTGTACTGGCCATTGAAATTCGCGGTTGAGGTGTTGGAGTCGCGCGTGTTGCGCAGGCGGACGCCGAAGTCGATGGTGTGCTTGCCGCGGGAGGTCTGTGCGTAATTCTGCAGCTCGTAGTGATCCTGGGCGTCATTGTCGAGGCCGAGGTTGGAGCCACCGCCGGTGAATCCACCCTGGACGACGATGGTGGGGCCGAAGTTCAGCGGGGTCTGGCGGTCGCGATCGCGAATGTACTGGAAGCGGAGTTCGTTGAGGAAGTTCGCGCTCCAGGCCTGCGAGTCGGTGAGCTGTAGCGATTGCTCGACGTTGTCGGTGTTGTGGGCCTGGGAGGCGAGCGCGAATTGGCCGACGCCGGCGTTCGTCTGCTTCTGCCAGCTCGACGTGATAGCGCGCTGTGAGGGTGTGGACTTTGCCGGCCTGCAGATCGTAGCGGGTGGAGAAATCGCCCTCGTTGTTGGTATTGGGAAAGATCTGGGTGAAGGGCGCTGGGCTTGAAGGATGAATCGAGGATGAAGGCGTTGACGATGGAGTCGTCAGAAGAGCCCTCGTGCCAGAGCTCGTTGAAGATCGAGGAATGTTTGGTGAGCGGGCCGTCGAGGTCGCCCCACAATTCGATGGAGTGGTAGGGCGGCTGGGTGGTGACGAAGGGGTTGCGCGAGTTGAAGGCTGGAGTCGTTGTCTTCGGTGAAAAAGTCGGCGTGCCAGGAGTCGGCGCCGGGCTTGGTGAAGATCTCGATACGGCCGAAACCGATCTGGTCGTATTGCGCTGAGTATGGATTTTGGTTCATGCGGATTTCGCGGATCGCCGATTTGGGGGGGAGGC
Source organism: uncultured Acidobacteriaceae bacterium (assembly GCA_963796895.1). GTDB lineage: Bacteria > Acidobacteriota > Terriglobia > Terriglobales > Acidobacteriaceae > Palsa-343. The sequence goes on along the minus strand of CAWCNN010000003.1, from coordinate 741,719 downwards.
GGCCGCCGGAGAATCCATCGATGTAGAACTGCGTGCCGGCGTCGGGATCGGCGCCGGCGATGGCTTCGAGCTGCTGGGTGAGCTCGTCGGGATCGTCGGAGAGGGCGTCGAGGTCGGAGCCTTTGATCATGACGGCGTCGCCATTTTTGTCGGGGCTGGAGTCGAGGGTGTCGGCGTTGACGGTGACCTGCTGCTGCTGGATCTGGATGACGAGGGTGAGGGTCAGGCGGCGGGTCTGGCCAGGCTGGAGTGCGACACGATCGAGATGGACAGACTGGAAGCCGGGTGCGCTGGCGGAGACGGTCCACGTGCCGGGTGCGAGGCCGGTGACGGAGAAACTGCCCGAGCTGTCAGAGGTTGCGGTGATGGAAGCGGCGTTCGGCTGGGGCGGCTTCATCGTTACCGTGGCGCCGGGGATGACGGCGCCGGTGGGATCGACGACGGTGCCGGCGAGGGTCGCGGTGGGATTCTGCGCGGTTGTTTTATGGGTGGGTGAAGACGCAGGCTGCGCGCGCGCGCCCAGGATCGGGGACAGGGCCAGAGCAATGACGAGAGCGGGAATCAGGCAGAGTCGCCGGCGGCGGCGAAAAAACAACATGAGAGCAGACCACTCCTCTTGTGTTGGCGCAGAGGTTCAACAACGCTGGTTGTGGGGACAGAAGCTTCAGACTAACAGGGGACGGTCAGGGGCCCGTAAACGGCGCGCTCTTACGGGCCGCGTTGGTTATGTAGACGGATGAGAGGGGAAAAGCGTTCAACTTAGCGGGGAGCGGGGAGCGGGGAGCGGGGAGCCGGGAGCCGGGGCGGGGCCGGCCCTGAGAACTGGTGCTGAGAACGATGGTGCAAAGGACCTCCCCATTTCGTCAGGGCCTGTTCCCCATCAGAGTGATTGAGGGTTGGAGCGATTGGGATCAGGATTCCGGCATGCGCGTCAACCTGAGTACCCGACCCTCCCGATCCTCCCCGTCCGCTGCAGGAGCCCTCCCGCTACTGCTCACCATCCGCCCCTCCTGTGGTATCCCCGGCGACTACGAATGCCGTATGGACAGCACGGCGCTGCTGCGCATGCTGCGGCAACAGACCGACCTGCCGGGTTACGTTCTTGAGAGTTTTGAACGGAGGCTGCGCACTCCGCAGGATGCCCGGTTGCTGGGTGTCGAGCTGAGCGAGCGCGTGCTGACCGATATCGGGTATTTCATCGACTAATACAGCGCCGGCGAAATCTCACTCGTAGCGGATGGCCTGGACGGGATCTAATGCCGCGGCCCGTCGCGCAGGCAGCCAGCAGGCGACAACTCCCACGAGGGCCAGGACTGCAGCGACCGCGATAAAGACCACAGGGTCCGTTGGCGAGACGCCGATGGGAAGGCTGGCCATGAGGCGAGCGGCGGGAAACGCCGCAGCGAGGCCGAGCGCGAGGCCGGCGAGGATCTGCCAGAGACCGCGGCGCATGACCAGCAGCATGATGTTGCGGAAGCTGGCGCCGAGGGCGATGCGGACGCCGATCTCCTGGGTGCGGCGGCTGGTGGCTTGCGCGAGCACCGCATAGATACCCACGGCAGCCATGAGCAGCGCGATGAGCGCGAATCCCATGAAGACTTTGCTGAAGAGGTGGAGATACCACTGCTGGTGTTCGATGGCGCCGGAGAGGATCCAGGTGTCGCGGAGGGGCAGATCCTGATCGAGGCTCTGGACGGCGGCGCTGACGGCTTTAGTGGGATTGGCGGAGGACTCGACGGCCAGGGACATCCCGGCCCAGCCCACCTGGCGGAAGGGCTGGAAGAGGAGCGGATTGGGATTCTGCGTGTTGACGTCCTGCACGATGTTGGCGGAGACGCCGATGACAGTGATCCAGTCGCCGGGCTTGTTGGGGTCGTCGTAAAGGCGGAAGCGGCTGGCCGAGGGGTGAGCGGCCTGGCCAGAAGCGCTGGCAGTTTCGCGCGTGACGATGGCGGAGAGATGGCCGGGGGTGCCGTCGAGGTCGTTAAAATCGCGGCCGCGCAGCAGAGGCAGGTGGATGGTATTGAGATAGCCGGGCGAGGAGACGACGTAGGAGACGGGCGGCCGGTGGGCGGCGTCGAAGACGGGGCCATGCTCGATCTCGATATGGGTGTCGGCAGAGCCGAGGCCGGGCGGGTTGGAGACGATGCTGGCGTGCGTAACGCCGGGGATGGCCTGGAGGCGCGGGAGAAGCTGGTCGTAGAAGCGCTGGCGGGCGTCGGTGTCCTTGTAGCGGCCATCGGGGAGGTAGAGGCGGGCGACCATCAGCTGGTTGGTGGGAATGGAGCGGTTGGTTTCGAGGGCTTTGACGAGGCTGTGCACGAAGACGCCGGCGCCGGTGAGCAGCACGAGGGTGAGCGCGAACTGGAAGACGACGAGGGCGGCGGCGAGCCAGCCTCCGCGATGGCGGCCGATGGTGCGCGCGCCATCCTGCAGGACCTGGTTGAGGTCGGGACGCGAGGCGCGGAGTGCGGGGGCGATGCCGAAGGCCAGGCCGCTGAGGATGCAGAGGGCGGCGAAGTAGCCGAAGACGGTGTAGTCCATGGTGAACTGCACCCAGTAGGGTTTGCCGACGTGCGGCGGTGGCGAGATCGAACCAGCGGACGCCGAGCACGCGAGGCACGAGGCCGAGGGCGCCACCGAGAGCACTGAGGAGGACGCTCTCAATGAGCAACTGGCGGATGACGCGCCAGCGGGAGGCGCCGAGGGCGGCGCGGATGGACATCTCACGCTGGCGGCCGATGGCGCGGCTGAGCATCATGTTGGCGACGTTGGCGCAGGCGATGAGGAGGACAAATCCAACGGAGGCCAGCATGAGGATGAAGACCATTTTGATGTTGCCGCCGTTGTAGCGCTCATGGAAGGTCATGACGTTGGCGGTGGTGTCTTTGTCGTTCGGAGTACTGCGCGGCGAGGCGGTTGGAGATGCCGGCGATTTCGGTTTGCGCGGCCTGGATTGTGACGCCGGGATGGAGAATGCCGAAGACCTCGAGCTGGCGGTTGTCGCGCTTGAGGTCATTGGGCGTGGGCGACGAGGGGCATCCAGAGGTCGATGGTGGTGGGGAACACGAAGCCTTTGGGCATGACGCCGATGATGGTGGCGGGTTTCTCGTTGATGCGGACCTGCGCGGCCGATGACCGAGAGCGAGCCGGCGTAGCGCTCCTGCCAGACGTCATAGCCGATCATGAGGACGGATGCGGCGCCGGCCGGCCGTCGGAAGGGGAGAAGTCGCGGCCGAGGACCGGGTGCATGTGGAGCATGGAGAAGATGCCCGCGGTGGCGCGCTCGAGGTGGTACGACTGGGGCGGAATGCCGGGCTCGCCGAGCACGCCTTCCTGATCAGCGCCGGCCTCGAGGGCTTCAAAGGAGTGGGCCTGGGCGCGGTAGTCGAGGAAGTCGGGGTACGAGATGCGGGTGTCGTGGCCGTCGGGCATGTGGGTGGCGATGGAGACGAGGCGGGCTCCGCCGGGCACGGGCACGGGCTTGAAGAGCGCCGCATTGACGATGGTGAACACCATCGTGTTGAGGCCGATGCCGAGGGCCAGGGTGACGATGACGGCGAGGGAGAACCAGCCGTGGGCGCGGATCATGCGCAGGGCGAAGCGCAGGTCGTAGGACATGGAGGGATAGTACGGCGGCGGGTGGGGAATGGTTCCGGGAATTGTGACCCAGGTTCAGCGTTCGGCGTTCAACAATCGGCCATGAGTGGTTAGCTTTTAGGCGCCGTGGCGGCGGGGCGGGATGTAGTGGAAGCGGATCAGGTAAATGTTCTGGCCCGCGCCATGCTGCGCGACTTTGAGCAGATCGAGGACGCCGAGGAATCCGGAGGCACGGATAAACGGAGGTGGCGCGTTGTGGCGTGAGGTGAACGCAGATGTCGCACTCACTCCTGGTAACGCGCTGCGAAGAGAGTACATCCCAAGAGCAGATGGCGTAATGTTGCAGAGCGACGCCACGGTGCAGGAATCCGCACTTCTATTTGGCTGAGGCCTGGTTCTCGTGACCGGAGTCGCATTCCGCGACAAACTCACGATCCGAAACAAAGAATGTCAGGCGAAGCGCCGGTGGCTCAACGCGGTGCGAGCGGCCCCGTGTGTCAGCCAGGAGCTGAAGGAGCAGTCACGTGCAGTCCTCAATCCCCCCCAATTTCACGAAGCGGATGGCGTTTCGCAGTATTGCGAAGGCCGGTGTGTGGTGTGCGGTTGCAGCAATGGCAGTGGCGGCGGGCGCGAGCGGTCAGGCGATTGAGGGGTGGGATGACGTGAGAATCGTGGATCAGACGATGTCGCAGAGTATGGTCGCGGTGCAACTCCAGCGTCAGATACGGGACGATCTAAAGAAGGCGATCAGCTTTGAGACGGGCAAGGGCGCGCCGCGGGACGAGGCGGAAGCTGCGGACTGGTTCAGGAGAGCGGCGGACCTCGGTGATCCGGTGGCGCAAAACCAGATGGGTTATCTGTACGTCTGGGGCATCGGGGTGGAAAGGAATGCGGCGCAGGCGATTCGCTGGTTCGCGCGCGCAGCGGGTTCGGGCATGCAGCAGGCCAAGCTGAACATGGCGGTGCTGTTCATGCGTGGGATTGGCGTGGCTCGCGATCCCCAATTCGCCCGTCAGATACTTCAGGAGCTGGCAGAACGGAAGAACGCGCGCGCGGCGGATTATCTGGGTGTGATCTATATGCGGGGCGAGGGCGTGCCGCAGGATTCGAAGCGAGCGGAGGAATATTTTCGCCTTTCTGCGAAGGGGAAGAATCCCGAGGGCGAGTTTGCAATGGGCCGGCTCTGTTGGATTGAACCCGGCCACGAGCACGATTTGAGAAAAGCGGCGAGGTATCTGCGCAAATCGGCAAACGCCGGATATGTGCCGGCGATGTACACACTGGGTGTGCTGCTGACGGAGCATGCCGAACTGTCGCGCGGCGGATCGGGTGAGGCGAAGATGTTGCTGCGGCGCGCAGCCGAGGCAGGAACCTGGCAGTCATCGGCAACGCTCGGGGTGACGGAAGCTCAGGGCGAGCCAGGGGATGCAGAGGCGGCGTTCCGTTGGCTGACGATAGCGGTGAAGCAGGGCGGCCCGGCAGCTGCGGCAAAGCTGCGAGAGAATCTGGAACGGCTCAAGGCGAGGCTGTCGGCCGAACAGCAGGAGCAGCAGGAGCAGGCGGCGGCGCGCTGGATGGAGCAGCATCCGCATAGAGATGTTTTCGTATTTGGTGGAGAGGGCTCGGAGGAATCTCTGATGGCCGAGGTGTACGCCATGCCGGTCCATGCTGCGGAGTGACGGTGGCTTACGGCTCGTCGCCGCGTTAGCATCGTTGCCATGAAAGCGAAGAAGACCACCCCATCTGCGAGGAAGGGTGCGAAGGCCCGCACGCCGGGCGTGAGTTCGGAACGAGAGAAGAATGCGAAGGCGGATGCTGCGAGCGGAGTCAAGGAATATATCGCCGGCATTCCGGAGACCAGCCGGAAGACCTTCGACGCGCTGCGCCAGGCGGTGCGCCAGGCGGCGCCGAAGGGCGCGCAGGAAGTCCGCAGCTATGGAATTGTGGCGCTGAAGGCGGAGAAGGTACTGGTGTGGTACGCGGCGTTCGCACGGCACTGCAGTTTGTTTCCCACGGCATCGGTGCTCGGGCAATTCAGAAACGAACTGAAGGGGTACAAGGTGTCGAAGGGGACGGTACAGTTTCCGCTGGAGGAACGCGTGCCGGTGGCGCTGGTGAAGAAGCTGGTACGGGCGCGGGTGGCGGAGGCGCAGGGGAAGAAGAAGTAGCCTTCAGGGCTTCTGCGTGGGACGCAGCAGGACTTCGCTGATGAAAGACTGCGGCGCCTGGGTGACGAGCGTGGCGACGACGGAGGCGATGTCGTCGGGCTGGAGCATTTTCGCGGGATCCTTTGCGGAGGAGTGCCCACCGCCGAAGTGGGTGTTGATGGAGCCGGGAGCGATGACGCTGACGCGGACCTTGTGCGGGCGGAGTTCTTCGGCAACCGAATAGGTGAGTCCGTTGAGGCCCCACTTGGAGGCAGCGTAGGCGGCGTTGTTGGGTAGCGGGACGTGGCCGGCGAGCGACGAGATGTTGACGATGTGCCCGGATTGGGCCGCGATCATCATGGGAGCGAAGGCGCGGATCAATAGATAAGGCGCGCGCAGGTTGGTGTCCATGAGGGCATCCCAATCTTCGAGCCCGACTTGGTGAAGAGGCTGGCCGGTACCACCGATGGCTGCGTTGTTGACGAGGATGTCGAGGCGGTTGTGATCGCGGGCGACCTGCTCGGCGAGGCCCGCGATGGCGGCGGGATCGGCGAGATCGCACGGCAGGACGGTTGCCTGGCCTTTGTTTTTCTGGATCTGATCGCGGACGTCATTGAGGCGCGCGGTGTCGCGGGCGATGAGCAGGACATGGGCACCGAGTTCAGCGAGGCGAATGGAGACGGCTTCGCCAACGCCGCGAGCGGCGCCGGTAACGAGGGCGATCTGGGAATCGAGAGCAGTCATGTCTTTCTTTTCGATGCGCGGACGCGGCAGCGCGAATCACTTCCCGCGATCGATGTCCAGCACCTGGATAGAGTACGACGGGATTGTGTGGCGAAAGGATGTTGCTGCGCCGGTCTCGTGCGTGACGACCGGCACGATGTGTTTTGGCTGCGTGATGGAGTTGGTGTCCTTTGTTGTCGCGCCGTGGAGAGTGGTGACGGTCATCGCTGGACGAACGGGATCGGTTCCATTGATTTTGATGTCGATCGTCTGCGGCGCCGATGAGGCGTTGACCAGCTTCAGATGCAGGCGGCCGGTCTTCGAGTCAGCGGTGACGGATTCGAAGAGGCGCGGATTGGGGGAATCGAGGGTGGATGCGAGGATCTGATCGCCGAGGTGGTTCGAGAACAGGACCTGCGCGTAGTAGCTGGGCGAGCCGTAGCTGGAGAGCGCATTGAAGCCGATCAGGTCGCCTTCCCACTGCATGGCGAACGGACTGACGTTGACGAAGAGGGGCGCGTAGGAGGCCATGACCACGATGTCGGAGTTGCGCTCGAGGCCGGTCATCCACGCGGCATCGCCGAGGGCGGCGCCCATGTCGGTGGTGGGTGTGCCTTCGCGGGTGGCCCACTCGCCGACGAGGATTTTCGGTCCGCTGCGGTCGTAATGATCGTAGCGATGCACGTCGTCAAAGAACTGCTGCGCGGTGCGGTAGAAGTGGCGGTGGGCTTCGCGGTCGTTGTCGTCCACGATGTCCGGCCGGACGGAGGTGACGGGAGCGGACGCGACAATTTGTAACTGTGGGTATTGCTTTTTAATTGCGTTGTAAAACTGGGCGAAGCGGGCGTTGTAGGAGCCGGAGGGGTCGTGATACTCCTCGTTGCCGATTTCGACCCTGTGGAGCGCGAAGGGAGCGGGATGGCCGTCGCGTGCGCGCTCGGCGCCCCACTTTGTGGATGCGTCGCCGGTAACGTACTGAATTTCGTCGAGGGCATCCTGCACGTAAGGCTCGAGGTCGGGGCCGGGATTCACGTGCTGCTGATCAAGGGTGTAGGCATCGAAGATTGCGAGCAGAGGGTCCATGCGCAGGTCTTCGCACCAGGTGAGCATCTCGAGCAGGCCCATGCCGTCGGAGGAGCGATACTTCCAGGGCGCCATGTGGCCGGGACGATCGACGAGGGGGCCGATGGTTTCCTTCCAGTCGAAATGATCGGGGAGGTGCTGGCCTTCAAGGAAGTTGCCGCCAGGAAAACGCAGGAACTTCGGATGGAGGGCGGCGACCTTGTCCATCAGGTCGGTGCGAAAACCGTTGGGCTGATCGTGCCAGGTGGGCGGGAAGAGCGAGAGGAGCGTGAACCAGGCGGTGCCGGGGTGCGCGACGAGGAATTCGATGCGGTTGTCAGCGGAGGTATGAACCGCGGCGCCGGTTTTCAGGGTAAACGTGTATTGCTTCCAGGCGGTATCGACTTTGGGGACGATCGTTGAGGCGGCGATGGCCCCGGTCTGACCGTTGACGAGGCGGATGGTGACGGGGCTGGGGGCAGCGTCAGCGGATTTCGCGTAGAAGGAGCCCACGTACGTCGTCGCAGGGCGCACGGGTATGCCCCAGTAGCCGGTGTTGAAGAATCCGGCGGTCGAGTGCGCATCGGCACTGGTGACGGTGAGTTTGAGGCTGGCGGGCTGCGCGGCGCTGGGTCCGTCGGCTGGATCGATGGAGATGGCGGCTTCGGAGGGCCCACGCTCGATGAGGGTCCAGTTCTGCGGCGGACGGCCGGGGCGGCGCGGCGGCTGGAAGGTGGTGGGATTGAGGAGTTCGGCGTAGAGGCCGCCGTCCCAGGAGTGGTTGATCTCCTCGCTCATGATGCCGTACAGAGTGGGGCTGACGCGGCCGGCGGGGTGGGAGGCATCGATGGTGAAGGTGGCAGTAGGCGCCTGCGCGATGGCGGAGGCGGAGAAGAGGAGCAAGGTGGGAAGGGCGAGGCGCATGGATGCGAGGCCGGCCGAGATAACGTTTACCGGGCGCAATCCAAAGTAGGCGGTTCCAGGTACCGGAGTCAAGGCGCGCTCCCGATTTTCGAGGCGCCTCCTGGTTCAAGGATGAACAGGCATCGGCCGTGCGCGAGGCCGGGGGCTGCCCATGGTGGACCGTATACTTCTCTGTCGGCACCGAGATCATGCGTGTGAATGCGAACAGACAAGCGAGGCGGTTGCGATGAGCCGGCGGGGTGGATCGTCCGGCAAGCCGCCTTTCTCCCGGCCACCGGCAGTATCGCCGGCGCAGCGGTTGCTGGCGGAGGCGATCCGGGAGCACCAGGCGGGGCGGCTGGAGGAGGCGAAGCGGCTGTACCTCGAAGTGCTGTCGCTGGATGTGAAGCAGGCAAAGGCGCTGTTCGGACTGGGGCTGGTGGAGTTTCAGGGCGGGCGGCTCGAGAACGCCGCGCGCATGTTCGAGCGAGCGATCGCGGTGGATGGGCGGGTGGCGGCGTATCACTCCAATCTGGGGGCGGTGCTCTATGCGCAAAAGAAACTCGATGCTGCGGCCGCGGCGTATCGAATGGCACTCGCGCTGGAGCCGAAGAACGAGGAGCTGCATTTTCAGCTGGGCGGAGTTCTGCTGGATGCAGGCGAGCATGACGCGGCGAGGGAGCAACTGGAGGAGGCGCTGCGGCTGAAGCCGAGCGCGGACACGTACAACAATCTGGGCAATGTGTTTTTGGCGAAGGGAAAGCTGGAAGAGGCGAGGCGATGCTATGAGCGGGCGCTGGCGCTGAATCCCAACCTTGCCGAGGCGGAGAACAACCTGGGCAATGTCTATCTGCGGCAGAACAGGAATGAAGAGGCAGGAGAGCACTACGGGCGCGCCCTGTCGCTGCGGGCGGATTTCCCCCAGGCGCATAACAATCTTGGGAATGTGTATGTGCGGCTGAAGCGGGATGAGGAGGCGGCGGCGGAGTTCCGGCGGGCGCTGGAATTGTTGCCGCAGTTTGCCGAGGCGCACAACAATCTCGGGGACATGCTGCGCGACGAGGGAGATCTGGAGGGAGCGCGGGGACACTACGAGGAGGCGGTGCGTGCACGGCCGGAGTATTCCGAGGCCTGGAATAATCTGGGCGTGATTTTGCAGTATGAGGGCAAGACGGAGGAGGCTGCGCGCGCGCATCAGCGGGCTGTGGATCTGGATCCGAAGGCCGCTGCCGGGTCGTTGAACAATCTGGGCGTTGCGCTCCGCGACCTGGGACGGTTGGAGGAGGCGGAGGCTGCGCACCGGCGCGCCCTTGAGCTGGATCCGAGCGGCGCCGGGGCCTGGAACAATCTGGGAGTGGTGCTGCGGGACAAGTTGCGGCTGGAAGAAGCAGAGGCTTGTCATCTGCGGGCGCTGCAGTTGCGGCCGGAATATGCGGAGGCGGAGAGCAATCTGGGCAACGTGCGTCGCAGTCAGGGAAGGCTGAGCGAGGCGCGCGCCTGCTACCAGCGGGCGCTCGCGATCCAGCCGGACAACCCGGACGTGCAGTGGAACGTGTGCCTCGTGGATCTGGTGGAGGGGAAGTTTGATCGAGGGATGGCGCGGATATGAGGTTCGCCGCGAGCGGAAGAGGAATGCACCCCGGAAGTTCGACGCACCCTTGTGGCGGGGTGGGGATCTGAACGGCACAAGGATTCTGCTGCATGCGGAGCAGGGGCTGGGCGACTCGCTGCAGTTCCTGCGTTATGTGCCGCTGGTGCAGGCGAGCGGTGGGCGTGTCCTGCTCGATGTTCCTCTGGCGCTGCGGCGGCTCGCCGGTGAGCTGCCCGGGCTGGAAGCGCTGACGGCAACAGGCGAGGGGCTGGGGAGTTTCGAGTGGCAGTGTCCGTTCATGAGCCTGCCGCTGGGATTTGCAACCGTGATGGATACAATTCCGGCGCAGGTCCCGTATCTGAGGGTACCGGAAGAGGCGCGCCAGAAGGCGGCTGTGCGGAATTGGCCGGAGAGGCTGCGCGTCGGAGTGGTTTGGAGCGGGAATCCGCGATACAGCGACGATCAGGCGCGGTCGGTGCCGCTGCCGCTCCTGGCTCCGCTGTTCGGGATGGAGGGAATGCGGTGGTTCTCGCTGCAGCTGGGCGCGGCCGCGGAGCAGCTGGCCGGGATGCAGGCGGAAGTTGTCGATTTACGGGACGGCATCGCGGACATGGCGGACACGGCGGCGCTCGTCGAACGGCTCGACTTGGTCATTGCGGTAGATACCGCGGTGGCGCATCTGGCCGGGGCACTGGGGCGGCCGGTGTGGGTGCTGCTGCCGTTCGCGCCGGACTGGCGCTGGCTGCTGGAGCGCGAGGACAGCCCGTGGTATCCGTCGGCGCGGCTGTTTCGGCAGCCGCGGCCGGGGGACTGGGGGAGTGTGATGGAACGGGTGGGTGCGGAATTGAGGAAGATCGCGGCGGAGGCAGGAGGCGGGGGTTCCCATGAGTGAAGCGGCAGCGCAGGCGGTTGCGGGTCCGATGCAGGTGGCCGATGTGCGGCCGCTGGAGTGCAAGATATGCCACGCGCCGAGTGCGCTGTACGGTGTGGTGGACTTCCACAAAAGCTGCATCGAGCAGAAGGGGAAGCGGCTGGCTCTGTCGGGGCGGCCGATTTATTACCGGTGCTGCCAGCGATGCGGATTTGTATTCACAACAGCATTCGATACGTGGGATTTGGACGCGTTCCGGAAATACATCTACAACGACGATTATCTGATCGTGGATCCGGATTACGTGGAATTGCGGCCGGCGGGGCATGCCGGGCTGATTGCGGCGTCGTTTCCGGATGCGAAGGCGTCGATGACCGTCCTCGATTACGGCGGCGGGGCGGGAGTGCTGGCGGAGCGGTTGCGAGCGCGGGGATTCGCGGCGAGCACCTACGATCCGTTTTCGAGTTTCAACCAGATGCCGGCGGAGCGCTTCGATCTGATAACGTGCTTCGAGGTGATGGAGCACGTACCGTCGCCGGAAAAGACGGTGGCGGAGATGATTTCGCTGATGAAGAAACCGGGGGCGATTCTGTTTTCGACGCTGGTGCTGCCGGCGAACTTCGACCAGATGGGGCTGACCTGGTGGTACGCGGGCCCCCGCAACGGGCATATCTCGCTGTACTCGACGGCATCGCTGGCGCTGCTGTTTCAACCGCACGCGATGAAGGTGGGGTCGTTCTCCGAGGGCTTGCACATCGCGTATGGGGAGATTCCGGGGTTTGCGGCGCATTTGAAGTTGCCGCAGTGAGTGGGAAAGGCGAGCTGGCGAGCGGATAAAGAAGTGAACAACGAGTGAAAGAGCGAGTCAAGGAGCGGGTCAAGGAGCGGGTGGGAAACGAGTGAAAGGCGAGCGGGAACGAAGGAGCGAGAAGCGGCGGTGTGCGTGGTCGGAGAGCGATACGCTGATGCGGCAGTATCACGACGAGGAGTGGGGAGTTCCGGAGTTCGACAGCCGCGCGTTATGGGAGACGCTGATGCTGGAAGGATTTCAGGCAGGGCTTGCGTGGATCATTGTGCTGCGCAAGCGGGAGGCCTTTCGCAAGGCGTTCAAGGGTTTCGATCCGCAGAAGGTGGCGCGGTTCGGCTCGAAAGACGTGGAGAAGATGCTCGCTGATCCGGGCATCATTCGGTCGCGCGCGAAGATCGAGGCGACGATTGGCGGGGCGAAGGCGTTTCTGCAGATGCGGGACGAGGGGGTGGCGTTCTTCGGACTGGGTTTGGGAGCGGGCGGGGGGCCAGCCCATTCAGAGCAAGATTGTTCGAGGTGGGCCGGTGCCGGCGAGCACGCCGCTGGCGGAGACGTTCTCAAAGGAGCTGAAGAAGAGGGGCTTCAAGTTTGTGGGGCCGGTGATTGTCTATGCGTGGATGCAGGCCGCGGGGATCGTGAACGATCACGCGGAGGATTGCTGGAGGCGGGGGTATTGCGCGCGGATCCGGCGCAGGGTGTGATCGCCGTACACTTTCCTGTCAGCTGGATATGAGGGCGCATGGTAGAGCGGGTAAGGGCTCGGGAAATTCTGAATCGGACAAATGAGATGTTCTTCCGGCATTTTGGGAAGCTCGTTCCCCCGGCGCTGCTTGCGGGGTTTATTGGCTATTGGGCCGGCTGGAGCAATGGGTGGTTACAGAAGCGGCTGAGCTATGTGGTGTGGCGCCACGCGCACGGTAATGTGAATGCGGCGATCCGAGGGGTTGTGATCCCTGGAGTTGCGCTGCGACTGGTGGCGATGGGAGCGGAATTTATCGTGTGGGGCGCCGCATTTGCTGCCATTTCCAGTATGGTGGTTTCCCTGAATGAGGGTGGACCCGGGTCGCTGAGCTCGGCGTCGAGGTCTGTCATCGATGAACCTGGTATGCTGTCGCTGTTGTGGCGGCTTTGCGGATGGTTCGTCATTCCTGGATATCTTGTGATGATGGCGAGCGGTGCAATTGGTCTTTGGTTTTTCACGCGCCTTCATGTTGATTTGCTAACCCCAAGAGGCAGGTTTTGCTCAGAGATTTTTTCGCTTCTTGTTTTTGGTTTCGTTTACGCGGTTTTTGTTCGACGTTTTACGCTTGCCATCCCCTTGCCCCTCACGGCTGACGAGGCACCGATCGACCCCTTTCTTGCCTCGAGGGCAGCGAGTCGCCCATGGCGGGTTCCGATCATTATTAGCTGCCTGTTGGTTTTGACGATTTCCAACCTGGGCGACCTGCACCTGCCGCCGATGCTGCTGGGGCCGGGGTTAATTCGGTCGACGGTGATGGCGTCGTATGCGGTTTGGATACTTGTTTCTTTGGCGACGGGCGTGCCGTGGGCGTGGCTGTTCGTGTTTTTGACTCAGATTGCGATAGTGAGCCCTCCGGAAGTGATTCCGGTAGTGGAGGCGACGCCAGTCCCCGTGTAGTTCCCTCAATCTCTGGCCGCCGTATACTCGGATGTTTGCGGAAAGGTGAAGCGATGAGTACGAGTGCGGTTGGGTTTGCGAAGGAGAATGCGGGGCGGTTTCTGGAGGAGTTGAAGGCGCTGCTGCGGATTCCGTCGGTGTCGACGACGCCGGAGCATAAGGGCGATGTGGAGAAGGCTGCGCAGTGGGTGGCGGCGGAGCTGACGCGCATCGGGATGGAACACGTCGAGGTGATCCGGGCCGGCTGAAGGGCATCCGCTGGTGTATGCGGACTGGCTGCATGCGGCGGGCAAGCCGACCGTGCTGTGCTATGGGCACTACGATGTGCAGCCGCCCGATCCGCTGGAGGAGTGGGTGTCGCCGCCGTTTGAGCCGACGGAGCGCAACGGAAACATCTATGCGCGCGGCGCGGTGGATGACAAGGGGCAGCTGTTGTCGCAGCTGAAGGCGCTCGAAGTCGCTGATGAAGACGGACGGGAAGCTGCCGATCAATGTGCGCGTGATCTACGAGGGCGAGGAGGAGGTCGGCGGAGAGCGGATCGCGGCGTTTGTGCGCGAGCATCCTGAACGGCTGAAGGCGGATTTCGCGCTGATCTCGGACACGGAGATGTTTGCGCCGGAGCTGCCCACGCTGTGCGTGGGGCTGCGGGGGATGATCTACACGGAGCTGGAGGTGCGCGGCGCGAAGACCGATCTGCACTCGGGCATGTATGGCGGAGCGGCGCCGAATCCGTTTGTGGCGCTGGCGCAGATCATCGCCGGGCTGAAGGATCGCGAGGGGAAGATTCTGATTCCTGGCTTCTACGACGATGTGGCGAAGCCGGGCGCCGATGAGCTGAAGGCGTGGAAGGCGCTGCCGTTCGACGAAGAGGAGTATCGCGAGAAGGAAGTGGGGTCGACGGCGCTGGTGGGGGAGAAGGGGTATTCGGCGATTGAGCGGACGTGGGCGCGGCCGACGCTGGACGTGCATGGCATCGTGGGCGGATTCATCGGGGCGGGCGCGAAGACGGTGATTCCGGCGAAGGCGACGGCGAAGGTGTCGATGCGGCTGGTGCCGGACATGACGCCGGAGAAGGCGTTTGCGCAGTACAAGGCCTATGTGGAGAAGATCAGGCCGGAGGGGGTCACGGTGGAGGTGCGGCTGATCCACCAGGGCGAACCGATCGTGATCGGCACGGACAATCCGTATGTGAAGGCGGCGACGAAGGCGCTGAAAAAGGTGTGGGGGAAGGACACGGTGTTCATCCGGTCGGGCGGATCGATTCCGATTGTGGGGGACTTTGAGCGGTTCCTGAAGATTCCTTCGGTGATGATGGGGTTCGGGCTGCCGGACGATGGGCTGCATGCGCCGAACGAGAAGTTCCACATCGCGAATTTTCATCGCGGGATCGAGAGCCTGATTGAGTTTTTCGATGAGGCAGGACGGTTGTAGCTGGAGCCAGAGCTCTTCTGGCGCCTCTGGGTTTCAGTTTCGAGTGAAGCAACTTATGGCTGTTCCGGCCCCTCGGCGGGTGGAATAATGCTGCCGCCCCTGTTTTTGGGCAGAAGCACTTGCTGAGGCGCTTTTGTGAAAATGCGATTTGCTCTTTTGACTGCTCTGATGGCAGCCATCGCTCTTCCCGTCCTCGCTGCCAGAACGCTGTCGGTTAAGGAACTCGGCGCGATGATCGCCGATCTGCAACAACAGGCGAAGTCCGACAGCAACATCGCCGACAAGCTCATGGAAGTGGATCTTTCCGAGGAACTGACGCCCGCAGCCCTCGATCAACTGCGCGGGATGAACCTGGGTCCGGAGACGCTGGAGCAGATTCGTATTCTGGCCGTGGAAAGCGCGTTACTGCCGCCGCCGGCCTCCGATCTACCCACGACAGGTGCGCCCGACGCCAATACGCAAAAGGCCATCCTCGGCAAAACGGTCAACTACCTCTCCGACTTCATGCATCTGCCGAAGCTCACCGCCGACAAGACGACGGTGCGCTACCAGAACGGTCCGGATTATGTTTACTCGTCCAATGGCGGGACACTCACCACGCGGGCCGATCTCGGCCATCAGTTTGCTCCGGACAATCCATACCTGAAAGACCTGGGTCAGCACACCATGCCGGTTGAGGTTTTGGGCGGCGTGGAAATTCGCCCGGCAAAGGTCAAGGCAGATGATCCGTCCAAACAGAACGGGCAGATTTCCCAGGGGGGGCCGGGTCCGCTACTCGGTGTGGCTTTTGAAGATGCAGCGAAAGGCAAGATCCAATTCGCGCGCTGGGAGACCGTCGACGGCAAACCCCTGGCGGTCTTCTCCTTCGAGGTCCCCAAAAAGCAGTCGCACTATCAGGTGAATTATTGCTGCTTCCCGAGTACGGAGAACGTGGGCAGTCATTTGGCGGCTCCTCTGACTTCTTCGGCCAGCGGCAGCATGGGGGCGGGGGCCGGCATTGCGACGGCGCCCGCGGTTTACGCCACGAATACGACGTTCGATCCGTTCCGCACGAAGGTCGGCTATCACGGTGAGTTCTTCATCGATCCCGCGACGGGCGATGTGCTCCGTTTCATCATGCAGGCGGACCTGAGGAAGTCGGATTTTGTGCGCCAGGAAGACACGCGGATCGATTACGGGCCGGTACCCGTGGTCGGCACGACGATGCTTCTTCCGCAGCAGAGCTACACTCTCACCACCGTTACCCCCGCAGGGGACTCAGGCCAGCGCGTGGCTGACCGGCGCACGCTGTTTGAGGTGCACTACGCGAATTACCGCCAGCCGTAGGAAGCTGACAGGGAGGAAAAAATAGGGAAGCGGTCCTGGGGGAGGGAGAGGAAGAACCGCTTCCCGGGCGAAGTGAAGCAAGAGCCGGCGGCCTCTGGAATGCCCCGGCGAGCGGGCTCGTCGGGGATTCCTGTTGTTGAGGAGCCTGATTCAACGCTGCGTAGCGTTCAGGAAGCCTTGGGCTTCACAATCTCCGCGAGGCGCGGATCCTTCCACAGCGGGGCAAAGGCGGGATCTTCCCACACGTTGCCGAGGTCGTGGAAGCGGTCTACCTTGGCCCGGCGGAGGTAGTCCAGAGCGCCTTCGAGGTTGCCGCGCTTCACGTATGCCTTGGCGATCATGAAGTCGACCACCGCGCGCTGCTCGGGGGTTTGGATCTGGGCGAAGACACCTTCTTTACCGGCACTGGTGAGGATGTCGGCATCGAGTTCGAGAGCGCGGGCGTATTCGGTCATGGCGCGGTCGATTTGCTTCTGGCCCATCCAGGCCTCAGCCAGATTCAGGTGGGTGACGGCCTTGGTTTCATCGAGGGCAAGCGCCTGCTTCAGGTAGCGGATGGACTGGCGATATTTGCGCTGCAGGCAGTAGACGGCGCCGAGGTTGTTGAGGGAGTCGACATTAGCGGGGTTGACTTTGACGGCCTGGGCAAAGGTGCGCCGAGCCTGATCGAGCTCGCCGACCTTCATGTGCGCGATGCCCAGCTTGTTGTAGAGCGCGACGTCGCGGTTGTCGTAGCGGACGGCGAGGGTGTACCAGGTGACCGCCGAGCCGTATTCCTCGCGGGCGCGGGCGATGTCGCCTTTCATCTCGTAGTTTTTAGCAGTTTGCAGGCGGGCATCCGCCGTAACGGTGTTGGGCAGCAGGGACTGTGAGACTTCTGCGCGCACGGCAGGCACCGCCAGGGCGGCGGCTGCGGCAAGCGTCAGGATGAGGGCTTTCATGGCTTACTACCTCCTGCGGAAGCCTTGTGTGGGCAGATGGGGGAGCACTTCCGCATTTCGAGCCTGAGTACACACCGCAGCCGAGCCCGACACAACGCTATACCTGCTACCGGGTGGTGGATTTGGGGTTACATCCGCAGTTCTTAGGGGCGAGCGAAGAAAAGGCATGACTTACAGCAGGCACAGTTCGGTGCGTGTGCCCGCCGGGAGGTGGCGGGTGGGGGGGTTAAATCCCGTTACAGGGTGTTGGCAGGGCTGAATGTGACGGTTAAGCGGCACCTGCGTCCTGTTACCAGCGTATAAAGAAGGCGTCAGAGAGCAAAAGAGCGGGAGCAGAAAGGCCGGGAATCGGACTGGGTAAGGCGATGGCGGTGATCGGACACGCGGGACCGGTGGAACTGGAGGCGTGGCGCGAGGAGCTGCGCACGGTACTCGAGTCGCGCCCGTTCCGGCAGGCGCCGACGCTGGCGCATCTGCTGCGCTATCTGTGCGAGAAGCTTTTCGCGGGGGAGAGCAGCCAGATCAAGGAGTATTCGATCGGCGTTGAGATGTTCCGGCGGGGCGCGGAGTTCGACCAGGACACCGACTCGATTGTGCGCGTGGAGGTAAACCGGCTGCGCAAGCGGCTGGCCGACTACTACGCGGGGGAAGGGGCCTCGCACAAGCTGCAGATCGCGATTCCGGTGGGGCAGTACGTGCCCGAGCTTTGTGAGCGTGGCGCCCGAACCGGAGGCAAAACCGGAACCGACGCCCGAGCCCAAGCCGGAGCCGGCGGGATGGTTACGGCGCTGGCGGATTCCAGTAGCGACAGTGCTGGGAGCTGGTGCTCTGGCCTGCGTGGTCTGGCTGGCAACCCGGCATCCGCGGCCGAGTCCCGAGGTGGCTGTAACTCGCGCGCCAGCGCCGGTCGCGCAAGAGCCGCTGGTAGGTCCGCCGCCGGGAGATGAGGTGCGGATCCTTGCCGGATCGACGCGCAGCTACGTGGATCATGCGGACAAGATGTGGAGTGCGGACACCTGGTACTCAGGCGGGACGGCGGTGAAGAACGAAGCGCGCTATATTGCGCGGACGCTCGATCCGGCCTTCTATCGCACCAGCCGGGAAGGGCAATTTCGCTACGACATTCCGTTGAAGCACGGCGTGTACGAAGTCCATCTGCACTTTGCCGAGACCGAGTATGGTCCGGAGAATGCGGGCATGGGCGGCGAGGGGAGTCGGCTGATGACGGTGCGAGCGAATGGCGTGCAGTTACTGAGCCACTTCGATGTGTTGGCCGATGCGGGTGGCGAGCGCATCGCGGACGATCGTGTGTTCCCCGGGCTGGAGCCGGCCGGGGATGGGAAGCTGCATCTGGAATTTGCGGGCGAGAACGGCGCGAGCGCGACCCTTTCGGCGATCGAGATTCTGCCTGGTATGGGGACTGCGCAGGTTGCGCGCATGCGGCCGGTGCGGCTGCTGGCGCGGCAAACGCCCTATTACTCCAACGACAGTCACTGGTGGAGCCCGGACAATTATGCCGACGGCGGACAGATGGCTTCGTATTCGGATCCGGTGAGGGGGACCGACGACCCGGAGCTATACGAGACGGAGCGATGGGGAAATTTCTCCTATGCGATTCCGGCGTCGCCCGGACACTATACGGTGACGCTGCTCTTTGCCGCTCGGCATCGCGGATGGGACCAGCCCCTGGAACCGGGCGCACAGGAGACTCCGCGAGTGGAGCACATTTTCAATGTGTTCTGTAACGGCAAGACGATTCTCGCGAATTTCGACCTGGCGAAGGAAGCACGCGGCTCCGATGTGGTGGTGAGGAAAGCGTTGAGCCTCGAGCCCGATGCGCAGGGCAAGCTGGTGCTGAGCTTTGTTCCGGTGAAGGGCTATGCGTCCGTGACAGGGATTGAGGTGGTCGAAGAGTGAGGGCGCTCGCTGAAGCGCGGTTAGCGACCAGCCATAAGCAGGTGCGGCTAGCGAGAAGCCGTTAGCCAGGAGCATTCGCCGACCGATATTTTCTAATTGCTCTTCGCCAACGGTTTCTCGCCACACACCTTCTCTAGTTTCCGTAGAGATCTTCCTCGGACACCACAGGTTCCGGATTCTCGCTACGTATGGTGCGGTACGCCGCCGTGAACATCGATCCACGCGCGGGAACGACGGGCGCGAAGCTGGAGAAGCCGAGCGGAACAGCAATGTCGTCGTAGATGGCTTCCATGCCGCCGCGCAGTGTGTAGGTTTCATGCCAGAAACCGGTGCCTCCGGAGTCGCGGAGAAAGTTCTTCCACCAGAGGCGATGCGGCTCCGAGCGCGTCCACTGGAGCAGCGAGTCCATGTCGCGCCAGTACTGGCGCATGCCCGCATGCATGGGGAAGAGCGAAAAGACGAAGTTCTCGTGGCGCAACAGACCGTCGGGCTGGGCTTCGACCGATCCGGCAATCTTCGGGCCGAAGCCGATCAGGGTCCGGAGGCCGGCGATGCGGTTGACGCGCATGCCCAGGTAGACAACGACCAGATCCGGGAACCGGCTGAGGTCGACTGTGTGGCGGGTTACGGATGTGGGCATGGGACCTCCGGAGTATCACAAGAGTTCAGCGATTTGAGTCTAAAGTTCGCCGACCGGATGCGCAGGTGGCGGGGCGCCACCTTCCAGGTGAAGCCGCGGCGCAGCAGGGTGATCCTGACTCGATACCCACGGGGATTTCGAGGTTCCGCGTCGTTGGCGGGGGGGCGCGCATCTGGTAATGTGGTACGTCGGGCGGGCGGAACAGCGGCGATCGGCGAAGGAAGAGAGAACTATGGCGAAGGCGGTTTGGAACGGAAAAGTACTTGCAGAAAGTGAGAGTTACGAGACAGTAGAGGGGAACGTCTACTTCCCGGAAGGAGCGGTGAACCGCGAATATCTGCGGCCCAGCTCGACCACGTCGACGTGTCCCTGGAAGGGCCAGGCGAGGTATTACAGTCTTTTGGTCGACGGGCAGGAGAATCAGGACGCTGCCTGGTACTATCCAAATCCAAATCCTGCTGCCCGTAACATCAAGAATCACATCGCCTTCTGGCGCGGCGTCGAGGTGGAGAAGTAGGACCCGGCGGTGCAGACCTGCACGTCTTGAAGAAGACGAGCCCAGGAATTGAATAGAAAGTATGAGGCGACCATGGGACTGCGTCCGGGTCGCCTTTGCTATTGGTAGCGGATCTTGTGCCACTCCCAGGCGCTGGCGATGATCTCGTCGAGGTCGGTGTGACGAGGTTTCCAGCCCAATTCCTGGGCGATTTTTTCCGAACTGGCAATCAGAACAGCGGGATCACCGGCGCGGCGGGGGACGACGTCGACCGGGATGGGGTGGCCGGTAACGCGGCGAGCTGACTGGATGACCTCGCGGACCGAGAAGCCAGCCCCGTTGCCGAGGTTGTAGATGAGTTGTTCGTGGCCGGCAAGTGCCTCAAAAGCAACCAGATGGGCATGAGCGAGGTCTTCGACGTGGATGTAGTCGCGGACGCAGGTGCCGTCCGGGGTGGGGTAATCTTCGCCGAAGATCTTGATGCGGTCGCGCCGGCCTAAGGCGACATCCAGAACCAAGGGGATGATGTGGGACTCCGGCTCGTGGGCTTCGCCGCGGCCGCCCATAGCTCCGGCGACGTTGAAATAGCGCAAGCTGGCATATCGAAAACCGTGTACTCGATACATCCAGGAGAGCATTTTTTCCACCAGCAGCTTCGATTCGCCGTAGGCGTTGGTGGGGCGGAGAGGCGCATCCTCGCGAATCGGAGTCACTTCCGGCTCGCCGTAGACGGCGGCTGTGGATGAGAAAACAAACCTGTGGACGCCTGTGGAAATCATCGCCTCGATCAGGCTGAGGGTGGAGGCACTGTTATTGCGAAAATAGCGCTCCGGCTGCTGCATGCTCTCGCCCGCTTCGATCAGCGCCGCAAAATGCATCACTCCATCGAAGCCGGTGGCGAGGAGATTCTCGAGGCGCGGCCGGTCCGCAATGTCGCCCTGGATGAAGCTGGCTCCGGCTGGGAGTAAAGCGCGCGTGGAATGGCAAAGATTGTCGTAAACGACTACGGAATGACCCTGTCGCATGAGCGTGATAGCCACCATGCCACCAATGTACCCAGCACCGCCAGTGACCAGAATTCGCACGAATCACTCCCCTCGATCTTTTATGCTATTTGCGTTTCGGATGCGTCTGACCTTTTATAATTCATTGAGACGGAGGCCTCACTGCGGTAACTGGGCGAGGTTCGTGGCTCGCTGAGTGGGTCCGGGAATTCAGCTAGAAAACGGCCGCTCCAAGTAGCGGAGGGCCGGGCGCAGAAGTGTAGAGGAGTGAACGAAGACGGCTTGGTTCGCGTCGTTCATCAGTAGCAAGACCCAAAATGGGCACGATTCTGCCTCGTTCGTGTGACTGCTGGAGGTAATCCACGGTGATACCCTCAGGTCACCTCTTGCGCGTTCAGAAGTACCCATAGGAAGATCAAGTGGTAACCCCACTGACAAAGCTGGTTTTTCCGGAAAAACGGGGCCCCGCAGCTTTGCATCAAGCTTGTCCGGATTTGGGCCAACACGGATTCAGTTCACTGGTCATCAAAGTGCATGCCTTTTCAGAGATGCACTTCTTGAAACATGCAACTTCTTTTCTCGGGTGAGGTTGGAGATACAGGGCAATGGCAACTGACAACTCCGTAAAGCGCGCAACGTTCGGACTGCTCCCCGAGCCGGAAGGCCGGATGGGGTCGTTTGGCATGAGCATGGTCATCAACGTGACCGTGGCAGCACTAATGCTGGTGCTCACCATCGCGCAGGTCCATCAGGTACATGAGCACCGCTATCAGACCACCCAGCTGATTTTCCCGGTTGAGCAGCCCAAGCCGTATGTGCCGCCGGTGCCGAAGATGAAGTTCCTGCCGCCGCCTCCGGTGGTGAAGCTGGAGCAGCCGAAGATCGAATTACCGAAAACTCTGCCGCCTCCTCCGAAAGTGGCGGAGATCAAGCTGCCGGCGCCGATGATGCCGAAGATCGAGGCAGCGCCACCGAAGAAGTTCATGCCTCCGCCGCAGCCGAAGCTGGGTGCGTTCAAGAGCGAGGCGCCGACGACGGTGGCGAACAACAAGAGCGCGCCCTCGCCGAAGACGGGCGGTTTTGGTGATCCTGAAGGGGTCAAGCCGAACCCGAGTGCGACGCGCGCGGCGACCATCGCCTCACTGGGATCGTTCAATGCGGCACCGGGACCAGCTCAGGGCGCAGGAGCGGCAAGGCAGGGCGCTGTGCGAGGCGCAGATTTTGGCTCGGGGGTCGCGAACGGGGTTCCGGGCGGTAAAGACCGGAATGCGACCATCGCATCCGCCGGGTTCAGCAATGGTGTCGTGGGTGGGACCGGATCGAAGGACAGCCACGGCAGTGTGGCGCACGGCAGCTTTGGCGACAATATGTACGGGTCTGCTCAGGGTCCTGCAATTCATCCGCAGGAACCGCAGTCGACTCCGATTGTCGTGTTGTCCAAGCCTCTGCCGACCTATACGGCCGAAGCGCGGCAGCTGAAGATTCAGGGCGATGTGACCCTGCAGGTTCGTTTCATGGCGTCGGGTGAGGTTCAGGTGCTGCGAGTGATCGCGGGACTGGGACACGGACTGGACGAGCAGGCGAAGCTGGCGGCCGAACGGATCCGGTTCAAGCCGGCGACCAAAGACGGTCAGGCGGTGGACCAGGTAAGCATCATCCATGTGACATTCCAGATGGCATAGGAATTCGAGCTGT
Organism: uncultured Acidobacteriaceae bacterium; assembly: GCA_963796895.1. Lineage (GTDB taxonomy): Bacteria > Acidobacteriota > Terriglobia > Terriglobales > Acidobacteriaceae > Palsa-343. The sequence continues at coordinate 718,924 of CAWCNN010000003.1, read as the reverse complement.
GAACGAAGCGCGGGGAGACTCGCGTTTCGCGGAGACGGGTGATATCAGGCACGTAATCAGGAGTCATAAGAAAATGCATCATCGCAGGATTTTGATTCTGGGCATGACCTTGTTGCTGGGCGTTCCGGCGTCCCAGGCCAAGAAAGAACCTCGCGGTCCGGCAGGACTGCCTCTCACTCCGCAGCAGCAGCGTCTGGTGCAGGAGGCGATTGCCCGCGAGAAAGTCATCATTAAGCAGATCCAGAAGAGCACCCCGGTGGTGCAGTCGTACATCCAGGACCTTCGCCCGGATCAGAAGCTTTATCAGGTGCCGGTTTCCGATCAGTACATGATCGGCCGCGTGGATTTCGGCAAGGCGTTTACGGCCGACGAGTATGCGCAGGCAGAGCGGAGCCAGGGACATCATGGCTGGTTTGCCGGGTCGTTTCACTTCATGTCCGACCTGACCAAAGCTTTCCATCTGGAGAACTCACCCACCGGGTTCATGGCGATGATGTTCATCGATCCAACCGGGTTCGATCGGCAGCACTACGACTTCACCTTTGTGCGTCGCGAGTTCCTCGGCACGGTTCGCACCTGGGTCTTCGATGTGCAGCCGAAGGAGAAGGGGCCGGGGCGTTTCTTCGGTCGTATCTGGGTTGAAGATCAGGACGGCAACGTGGTTCGCTTCAACGGCACGTACATCAACAACCCGAATGACGATGCCGATCACTACTTCCACTTCGACAGCTGGCGGATGAACGTGCAGCCCGGAGTGTGGGCGCCGGCGGCGGTGTACATCGAAGACACGCTGCATAACGGCGTGAACCACGCGACCAGCTTCAAGGGACAGACGACCTACTGGGGCTACTCGCTGAAGCTGCCGACCAAAGAGTCCGATGCGGAATCGATGGAGATCGAAAACGCGCAGGACCAGAGCGACAACTCGACGGACGTGAGCCCGCTGCAGGCCGAGCGGGAATGGATCTCGCAGGCGGAGAACAACGTGCTCGACCGGCTGACCCAGGCCGGACTGATCGCGCCGCCCAGCGACTTCGACAAGCAACTGGAGCAGGTTGCGACCAACATCATCATCGGCAGCAATCTGCAGCTGCCCAGCGACATCCATTGCCGTGTGATTCTGACCACGCCGCTGGAGTCTCTGGCGGTGGGCAACACGATTCTGCTCAGCAAAGGCCTGATCGATACGCTGCCGGATGAAAACGCGCTGGCGGCGGTGATCGCGTTCCAGCTGGCGCACATCGTCACGGGCCACCACATCGATACGCGCTACGCCTTCAACGATCGGCTGCTCTTCCCGGATACGGCGACCTTCCGCCGCATCACGATGAACCACTCGATCCCCGACGACGAAGAAGCGGCGAAGAAAGCCGTCGACCTGTATGACCACTCTATCTACAAGGACAAGGCCGCCAGTGTGGGGCTGTTCTTCCAGCAGCTCGAGGCGCGGGAAAAGGCTCTTCCCGCTCTGTTCACGCCGCGGCTGGGCGACTCCCTGGTCCGCGCCGATGGGCAGCCATGGCTGGCAGGACTGACGAAGGGTGCCCCGAAGCTGGACATGGACAACCTCCAGCAGATCGCGGCCCTGCCGCTGAACAGCCGTCTGAAGATCGACCCATGGGATGACAAGGTCTTTATGCTGAACGCCCGGCCGCCCGTGCTGCTGAACGCCCGGGACAAAATGCCGCTGGAGCTGACGCCGGTGTACTTCCGCCTGCAGCGTTACTCGGATGCGGCGCCGGCAGGGCCGCCTGCGAACGCGACCCCGGCGGCGAGTGTACCCCCTTCGGCCGACGCGGGAGCGGCGGCACAGCCTTCCGCAAGCGCTCAGGCGCAGCAACCACAAGCAACACCGCAGCAATAATCGTCACGCTGGCAGTTGGATCGCTTTGCGGTTCGGAGGGGCTGAACCGCAAAACGGGTAGTTCGAAAAGAGTTAATAACAGGGATCGGTAAGAGCTACAGGTTACTTAGGGCTCCAAGCTGCAAGTCCGGAGAACGAACGTGGTCAGGAAGATCGGATTCATCGCACTTCTTCTTTTTCCCGCGCTGTTAATGGCGCAAAGCTCGGAATCAGCCATCGGTGGCGAAGCTTCATTGTCGGCAGGCGTGGAGTTTTCGACCTTTAACCCGGACTGGGGCTGCGTGAACATCGCCCCGCTGGGCTGTGCGAATCAGTTGTACGGCCCGACGGCGGTGTTCAACTTCGATCTGCACCAGAAGTACGGTGTCGAAGCGGAGGCGCGGTGGCTCCACTGGCACGGCAATGGTGGAGAGGTGGAGTCGAACTACCTTATTGGGCCTCGCTACCGGTTGTACCGAATGCAGCGCTTCACCCTCTGGGGGAAACTGGGAATCGGCGGCGGGTGGATCACGACCCCGAATTATCCCGCGGCGGGCAGCCTGAAGGGCAGTTATTTCGCCTATGCTCCCGGAGCGACCCTCGCGTACCGGCTCAACCGCAAGATCGGCCTCCGGGTCGACTACGAATACCAACTGTGGCCGTCGTTTGCAGGCCCACCGTCCTACAACCCGACGACCGGCAAAGTGGAGCAGCATACTAGCGGGCTTACCCCGAACGGGCTCAGCTTCGGCGTGGTTTACAGATTCCTCGGGCGGTAACGATTGCGATCGGGGTTCGAAATAAAAAGGGCTGAGCGCCTGCCGCCCAGCCCTTTTTCTCTGAACACTGTCTCTCGATCTCAGAAGTGATAGGCGATGCCTACCGTGGGATCGTAGATGTTGTAGTAGACGTTCGTGCGCCAGTCGGTCACGCCGAAATTAGGTGTCTTCATGACCAGCCCGCGATATTCCGCCCGGATATCGAAACTGGGGCTGATCTCATACGCAATCCCGGCGCCATACAGCAGTCCCACGCTGGTGCTGCGGCTCACGTTGAAGGTGTTGGTCTTCGCATCGTCGATGGGCGAGAAAGTGAAACCGGCAGGACCTGCCTCGATGAACGGATTCCAGTTTTTAAAGTTGAACGTGTACACGTAGGCGCCGGAGAACTCCTGGAACCGGTCGTGAACGGTGTAGGAGCCAAAGGAGCAGCAGAATCGCTGCACGTTCTGGTCGTATTGGTAGTTCAGTTCCAGGGCGCCGTGCGGCGTCAGGTCAAACCGATAGCTGACCAGCGCGCCGTAGCCCGGTGTGGCATGCAGTTGAACAGCGTTTCCGGAGGCAAACGGAGCATTGATCATGGAGCCGCTGATACTGACATCCTGACGGCTTTCCTGCGCGAAGACCGGTACCGCCAGCAGGAGGGACAACAAAAACACAAACTGCGATTTCTTCATTCGTCGGTCAACACCCTTCGGGAAGTTTTGGGCGCCAGGCACGTGGCGGCGCTTCAGAAGCCGAGGCTCCCTGGATCAGCAAACATTGTGGGAATATCCACCTGGTCATTGTACCTGCCGGGGCGGAGTTTCCACAGTCCTGCCGAAGACGTTAATGCTTGGACGCACGGCGGGGCCGGATGGGAGGCTGCTCGGTGCGAAATGCAAAAGGGTGGCCTTGATGCGAAACAACGGCCTTCACGCTCTCCAGAAAAGCGGCACCCGCGTGGGACAGGGTCGCGCGCTCGCGGCAGACCAGCCACAGGCGGCGCGCGATTTTCAGTTCCGGCACCGCGACCTGGACCAGTTCGCCGCGGGCCAGTTCCGGCTGAACGGTGAGCCCGGGAACCAGCGCGACTCCGTTGCCGCGCGCGACGAAACGTTTGATGGCTTCGAGGCTCGGCAGCTCCACGCCCATGTTCAGCGGCGTCTGATGGCGGGCGAAGGTCTCGATCACGCGCTGCCGGAGGGGTGAAGCGACCGTATGCGCGATGAAATTCTCGGCGCCAAGCTCGCGGATCGAAACCTGTTTCCGCTTCGCAAGCGGATGCCCCGGATCGACGACGAACGTCACCGTATCCGTATAAACCGCAATGGCGTGCAGCCGGGCATCGTCGGGACGAAACGAGAGAATACCGAACTCGGCCGCGCGTTCCAGGACCTGCTCGGGGATCTGGCTGGCCAGCGAGCGCTGGACGGTCACGCCGATCTGGGGACAGCTCGCGCGAAATGCGTCCAGCACGGGCAGCAGCCAGAGGCAGGTGTACTCGTTGGCGGCGATCGCCAGGCGCCCGCGCTCGAGGGAGCGCAGTTCCTCAAGAGCGGTGATGGTCTCGCCTCGCAGCCGCAGGAGGCGCTCCGCGTAACTGCGCAGCAGCTTGCCGGAAGCGGTCAGGGTGCCATCGCGCGAGGAGCGCTCGAATAGCGGCTCGCCAACCTCTTCCTCCAGCTTGCGAATGGCATGGCTGATCGCGGGTTGGGTGCGGCGCATGCGCACGGCGGCGCGAGAGAAGCCCTTTTCTTCAACGACGGCGAGGAAGGTCTCAAGCTGGTAAAGGTCCATAGGGGCAGCGGCCATAAGGGCTCGCTCCAATTATGAATAATATTTATGGAATTGCAAACAATTACAAATTTGCTTTATGCCATACCCTTTGCCAAACTGGTTACGTACGGAGCAGCATGGTCATTATGGGCCGCGCGCGATGGTTCTCCTCTCGCGCCGGCTCGACTGAGAGAGACATCCTATGCCCCAGGATCGGATCTATTTCTTCGATACGACGTTGCGTGACGGCGAGCAGTCCCCGGGCTGCAGCATGACGCACCATGAGAAGCTGGCGCTGGCGAATTCGCTGGCCGATCTCGGCGTCGATATTCTCGAGGCAGGGTTCGCCATTGCCTCGGAGGGCGATTTCGCCGCCATCACGGCGATCGCGCAGGAAGTGCGCGGACCGAAAATCGCGTCTCTGGCGCGCGCCCGCCAGGAGGACATCGAGCGGGCGGCCAAGGCTGTCGAGAAAGCTGCGCGTCCGCGGATTCACGTCTTCCTCGCCAGCTCCGACATTCATCTTGAATACAAGCTGAAGATCACGCGCGGCGAGGCGCTGGATCAGGCCGCGAAGATGGTCGCCCTGGCGAAGACGTACGTCGACGACGTGGAGTTTTCACCCGAGGATTCGACGCGCACCGATCAGGAGTTTCTCTGCCAGTTTGTCGGCGCGGCGATCAGCGCCGGCGCCACCACGATCAACCTACCGGACACGGTGGGCTACGCCACGCCGGAAGACTACGCCGGCATGTTCCGCAATATTCTGGAAAAGGTTCCCGGCGCGGATCGCGTGATTCTCTCCACGCATTGCCACGACGATCTTGGCCTTGCGGTTGCAAACACGCTGGCAGCGATCGCCGCGGGCGCGCGGCAAGTGGAGTGCACCATCAACGGCATCGGTGAGCGCGCGGGCAACGCGGCTCTGGAAGAGATCGCCGCCGCGATTCGCGTGCGCGCGGACCGCTTCCCCTACCAGACCGGGCTGAAGCTCGAGAAGCTGTATCCGCTGAGCCAGCAGCTCGCGACCACCATTAGTTTCGGCGCTGCGCCCAATAAGGCCGTCGTCGGCGCCAATGCGTTTGCACACGAAGCGGGTATTCATCAGCACGGCGTGATGTCGAATCCGCTGACCTACGAGATCATGACGCCGGTGTCGGTGGGCGTCCCGGCGAATCGCATGGTGCTGGGCAAGCATTCCGGGCGCACAGCCTTGCGGTCGCGACTGCAGGAACTGGGCTATCGGCTGTCGCCGGCAGATCTGGACATCGCATATCGCGCCTTCACGGAGTTGGCCGATCGCAAGAAGGCCATCTACGACCAGGACCTGATCAACCTGGTGGCGCATCATCAGCGCCACGAGGATCTGATCTCGACCGAGCCGGCGGTGAACTGAGGACGAGCCCACAGCCGGAGCTTGAAGCTGTGTCGGCGACAACTGCGTCAGACAATCCTGAAGAGAGTTCATGACGAAAAAGCTGAAGATTCTGATCGTGGCCGGCGACGGCATCGGCCCTGAAGTGACGGGCGAAGCCGTGCGCGTACTCGAAACGGTTGCCGATTTCGGCGGATACGACTTCGCATTCAGCGAAGCACTTATCGGTGGCGTCGCAATCAAGGCGCAAGGCTCGCCGCTGCCGGATGCGACACTGCAAGCCGCGCTGGACAGCGATGCGGTGCTGCTGGGTGCAGTGGGTGGCAACGAGTTTAACGCGCTGCCCCCGAGCCAGCGGCCGGAAGCCGGCCTGCTGAAGATTCGCGAGGCTCTTGGCGGCTACGCCAATCTGCGGCCGTCGTTTGCATGGAAGGGCCTCTCGCAGAACTCGCCGCTGCGGCCAGAGATTGTCGAAGGCGCAGATATTCTGTTTGTCCGCGAACTGCTGGGCGGGCTCTATTTTGGGGAGCCGCGGCAGTGGGACAAAGAAAAGGGCGCGGCATGGAACACCATGCGCTACACGCGCGACGAAGTCGTTCGCGTTGCGAAGGTAGCATTCGAGCTGGCGTCAAAGCGGCGAAAGAAAGTCACGTCCGTCGACAAAGCCAACGTCCTCGAAGTTTCCCAATTATGGCGCGCAACGGTGACGGAAGTCGCCCAATCGTATCCCGGCATTGCACTGGAGCATCAGTACGTGGACGCGATGGCGATGCACATCATGAATCAGCCGCGCAACTATGATGTGGTGCTCACCGAGAATCTGTTCGGCGACATTCTCTCGGATGAAGCCGGCGTGATCACGGGTTCGCTCGGGATGCTGCCTTCGGCGACCATCGGCGGCAAGGTGAATCTGTACGAGCCGGTCCACGGATCCGCACCCGACATCGCAGGGAAAGGCATTGCCAATCCGCTGGGTGCGATTCTCACGGCGGCGATGCTGTTGCGCTATTCGGCAGGGCTGGAAGAAGAGGCCGCGGCCGTGGAGGCAGCAGTAAAAAAAGTGCTGAGCGGGGGGTATCGAACTCCCGACCTGGCACGCGGGGACCAATCTGCCAGGGTTCTCTCGACAACGGACGCCGGGGTGAAAGTACGAGAGGAACTGGTGGGCGCCCGTGCCAGCGCCGCTTCGCGTTAAGCACCACGGAAAGCAACAGGAAACCTAATATGTCTGGAAATCAAAAGACACTTTTCGAGAAAGTTTGGGAGTCGCACATCGTTGCGGAGCCGCAGGGCGAGCCCACGCTGCTCTATATCGATCTGCACCTCATTCACGAGGTCACGTCGCCGCAGGCTTTCGACGGTCTGCGCATGACGGGGCGCAGAGTGCGGCGGCCGGATCGCTCCATCGCGACGGTCGATCACAACGTGCCGACCACGGCAAACCGCATGGTCATTGAAGACCCCATTGCCGCGAAGCAGATCGAGGCGTTGCGCAAAAACTGCGCGGAGTTTGGCATCGAGCTGTACGACGTGCAGTCGCCGCGCCAGGGCATTGTGCACGTCATCGGGCCGGAGCTGGGACTGACCAAGCCGGGAATGACCATCGTGTGCGGCGACTCGCACACTTCGACGCATGGCGCGCTTGGCGCCCTGGCGTTCGGCATCGGTACGTCGGAGGTGGAGCACGTCCTCGCGACGCAGTGCCTGCCGCAGGGGAAGCCGAAGACGTTTCGCATCTCCATCGAAGGGGAACTGCCGGAGGGCGTGGGCGCGAAGGACATCGTGCTCGCGATCATCGGGCGCATCGGCACCGACGGCGCGACGGGCTATGTGATCGAGTACGCGGGCTCGGCGATCCGCTCGCTCAGCATGGAAGGCCGGATGACGATCTGCAACATGAGCATCGAAGCCGGCGCGCGCGCGGGCATGATCGCGCCGGACGAGACGACCTTCGCATGGCTGAAGGGCCGGCCGTTCGCCCCGCAGGGCGCAGCGTGGGATACCGCCGTGGCCGAATGGCGGAAGCTCGCGACGGATCCCGGAGCGAAGTTCGATCGCGAGCTGACGATTCCAGCCATCGAACTGGAGCCCTCGGTGACGTGGGGAACCAACCCGGGCATGGTGGTATCTGTAACCGCGACGGTGCCAGATCCCGCGGATGCGAAGGACGAGGCCAACCGGCGAGCGTTTACGCGGGCACTGGAGTACATGGACCTGAGGGCGGGAACGCCGATCGAGGAGATCGCGGTGGACCGGGTCTTCATCGGATCGTGTACAAATTCGCGCATCGAAGACCTGCGAGCGGCCGCGAAGGTTGTGGCCGGTCATCAAGTCCACATGAACGTGCGCGCGATGGTGGTGCCGGGATCGCAGCTGGTCAAGGCCCAGGCGGAGAAAGAAGGCCTGGACGCGATCTTTAAAGCAGCGGGCTTTGAGTGGCGCGAGCCGGGGTGCTCGATGTGTCTGGGCATGAATCCGGACATTCTGCAGCCAGGCGAGCGGTGCGCCTCGACCAGCAACCGCAACTTTGAAGGGCGGCAGGGGCAGGGCGGCCGGACCCATCTGGTGAGCCCGATGATGGCTGCGGCGGCCGCGGTGCTGGGGCACTTCACCGATGTTCGAACGTGGGAATTCAGGCCCTCATCCACGAACCAGGAGGTTCTGGCGTAATGGAGAAATTTCGCACTCTCACGTCGCCGGTGATGCCGCTGGATCGGGTGAATGTGGACACCGATCAGATCATCCCCAAGCAGTTTCTTAAGAGGATTGAGCGCACGGGATACGAGGATTATCTATTCTTTGACTGGCGGAAGGACCCCGCTTTCGAGCTGAACAACCCGAAATATAAGGGGGCGAAGATCCTGGTGGCGGCAAAGAATTTCGGCTGCGGGTCGTCGCGCGAGCATGCGGCCTGGGCGCTCAGCGACTATGGATTCCGCTGCGTGATTGCGCCCTCGTTCGCGGATATCTTTCATTCGAACGCGGGCAAGAACGGAATCCTGCTGATCACGCTGCCCGAAGAGCAGGTACAGAGGCTGCTCGATCGATCCAGTAGCAGAGACGGTTACAAATTAACGGTGTCGCTCGAGGAAAACACGATCAGCGACACGGAAGGTTTCAAAACGAGCTTTGCGATCGATCCCTACCGGCGTTATTGCCTGCTGGAAGGGCTCGACGACATTGGGCTCACGCTGCGGCACGCGGCCGAGCTGGACACGTATGAAAGACAGCATGACGCGGCGTTCTGGGTGACGCCGCGCGCGGGAGAACAGGCGCAGGCATGAGCGGGAACGGAAGAAGTGGAAACGGTTCGGGCAAGCTGTATTCGATTGCGGTGACGGAAGGTCCGAGCCGCGCGCCGGCGCGGGCGATGCTGCGCGCTGTGGGATTCACGCCGGAAGATCTGCATAAGCCGATCATCGGCATCGCGAACACGTGGACCGAGATTGGCCCCTGCAATTTTCATCTGCGGCAAATCGCCGAGGCGGTAAAGCAGGGCGTGCGCGAGGCGGGCGGCACACCGATGGAGTTCAACACTGTGACCATCTCGGATGGCATCACGATGGGCACCGAGGGCATGAAGGCCTCGCTCATCAGCCGCGAGGTCATCGCGGATTCCGTCGAGTTGGTCACGCGCGGGAATCAGTTCGACGGCCTCGTCGCGATTGCCGGCTGCGATAAGAATATGCCGGGCACGGTGATGGCGCTGGCGCGGCTGGACATTCCCGGGCTGATGCTCTACGGCGGCTCGATTGCGCCGGGTCACCTGAACGGCAAGGATCTCACGGTCCAGGATGTGTTCGAGGCTGTGGGCGCGCATGCCGCGGGCAAGCTCGATGACGCGGGACTCGAAGCGGTTGAAGCGAATGCATGTCCGGGCGCGGGCGCATGCGGCGGGCAGTTCACGGCGAACACCATGGCGATGGCCTGCGAGTTCCTGGGGATTTCGCCGATGGGGTTGTCGGGCGTGCCGGCGTTCCTCGAAGAAAAACTGGCAGCCTCGCGCGAAGCGGGGCGGCTGGTGATGGAACTGGTGCGCAAGGGACAGAAGCCATCGCAGTTCATCACCCCGAAGGCGATTGAGAATGCGATTGCGAGCGTGGCGGCGAGCGGCGGATCGACGAATGCGGTGCTGCACTTCCTGGCGATTGCGTACGAGGCGGGCATTCCACTGACGGTCGACGATTTCGACCGCATCAGCGCGAAGACGCCGCTGCTGTGCGACCTGAAGCCTGGCGGTAAGTATGTCGCGGTGGATTATCAGGCGGCGGGCGGGAGCCGGCTGCTGGCGAAACGTCTGATCGAGGGTGGCCTGATCGACGGGTCGTGCCCGAATGTCTCTGGCAAAACTCTGGCCGAGGAAGCGGCTGCGGCGAAGGAAACAACGGGTCAGGATGTGATCCACACACGCGAGACGGCGCTGAAGCCGACGGGCGGACTCGTGATTCTTAAAGGGAACATTGCGCCGGATGGATGCGTGATCAAAGTGGCCGGTCACAAGCGGCTGGAGCATCGCGGACCGGCGCGCGTGTTCGATTCCGAGCATGCGGCGTTTCAGGCGGTCGAAGCGGGCAAGATCAAACCCGGCGATGTCATGGTAATCCGCTACGAGGGTCCGAAGGGCGGCCCGGGCATGCAGGAGATGCTCGGCGTGACCGCGGCCGTGGCGGGCATTTCAGAGCTGACTGACACGGTGGCGCTATTGACTGACGGACGATTCAGCGGTGCGACGCGCGGGCTGATGGCGGGCCACGTTGCACCCGAAGCTGCCATGGGTGGGCCGATTGCAGCCGTGCGCGAAGGCGACACGATTCACTTCGACATTCCGAATCGCAGGCTCGATGTGGAGATTCCCGAGGCGGAGATGAAGTCGCGCCTTGCGCAGTGGAAGAAACCGGAGCCGAAGTTCAAGCGTGGCGTTTTCAAAAAGTATGTCGATACGGTTTCTTCGGCGTCGCAGGGCGCGGTCACCAATTAACCAGTAGCCACTAGCCAGTAGCCAACAGGAAACAGGAAACAAAGCGCGTTCCCCAGAGCGCACTACAACGAGGAGCAACCATGGGAACGGCAAAGAAGTACGCATCGCAAACAACGAACAATGCAGCTCCGGAAAAGACTCCGGCGACCCAGCAGACGCAAACGCGAGCGACTACAAAGCTCACCGGCTCGGAGATTCTTTGGGCGACGCTCGAGGGCGAAGGCGTCGATGTGGTCTTCGGATACCCGGGGGGCGCGATTCTGCCGGCGTACGATGCGCTGCGCAAATTTCCCATTCGGCATGTGCTGGTGCGGCATGAGCAGGGCGCCGCGCATATGGCCGATGGCTACGCGCGCGCGTCGGGCAGGGTTGGCGTTTGTGTGGCGACGTCGGGGCCGGGCGCGACGAATCTGGTGACGGGGATTGCGACGGCGATGCTGGACTCGGTGCCGATCGTCTGCATCACCGGCCAGGTTTCGAGTAAGGTGCTGGGCACCGATGCGTTTCAGGAAGTGGATATCACGGGCATCACGCTGCCTGTGACGAAGCACAACTATGTGGTGACGCGCGCCGAGGATGTCGCCCCCATGATTCGCGAGGCGTTCATGGTGGCGAAGTCCGGGCGGCCCGGCCCGGTGCTGGTAGATATCACGAAGGACGCGCAGCAGGCTTCGGCGGAGTTCGATTTTGCGGCAGCAGCGCCCCGGCCACATCGTCCACATCCGATGCTGAAGACGGAGTCGGCATCGATATTGCAGGCGGCGGAGCTGATCCGCAATGCGAAGAAGCCGGTGATCCTTGCAGGGCATGGCGTGATCGAGTCGCGCGCCGGCGCTGAGGTGAGAACACTGGCGGAGAGGATGCGGATTCCCGTCGCGTCGACGTTGCTGGGGCTGGGCGGATTTCCGGCGTCGCATCCGCTGTCGCTGGGCATGATGGGGATGCACGGCGAGGCGTGGGTGAATCATGCGATCCAGCAGTCGGACCTGCTGATCGCGTGCGGCATGCGCTTCGACGATCGCGTGACGGGATCGCTGACGACGTATGCGCCGAACGCGAAGAAGATCCATATCGAGATCGATCCCGCGGAGATCAACAAGAACGTGAAGGTGGACGTTGCCCTGATTGCGGATCTGAAAGAGGCGCTGGAAGCGCTGCTGCCGCATCTGAGTCCGCGCGAGGGCGAGAGCGCATGGGTGAAGGAGATTGAGGCGAGCAAAGGCGAGTGTGCGGTGCGCGACATTCGCAACCTGCCGGACAGCGGCCACCTCTACGCGGCACACGTGATGCACGATCTATGGAAGGCTACCGAGGGCAAGGCCATCGTGGTGACGGACGTGGGCCAGCACCAGATGTGGGAGGCGCAGTATTACAAGCACGATGCGCCGCGGACGCTGATCACTTCAGGCGGGCTGGGCACGATGGGCTTCGCGCTGCCGGCGGCGATCGGCGCGAAGATCGCCTGTCCCGACAAGGAAGTCTGGGTGGTTGCCGGCGACGGCGGCTTCCAGATGACGGCCTCGGAGCTGGCCACGGCGGCCCAGGAGGAGCTGGACCTGAACGTCGCTGTCGTGAACAACGGCTATCTGGGTATGGTGCGGCAGTGGCAGGAGTTTTTCTACGAGAAGAACTACCAGTCCACGCCGATGCGCAGCCCGGACTTTGTGAAGCTGGCCGAAGCGCACGGGATCGCGGGCAGGACAGTGCGGGCGCGCGCCGATGTGATTCCGGCGGTGAAGGAAGCGCAGGAGCACAAGGGCCCGTTCGTGATCAACTTCATGGTCGAGAAAGAAGATTCGGTGTACCCGATGATTCCCGCCGGATCGGCGCTGCACGAGATGATTCGCAGGCCTGATAATCCGCTGGTGGAAACGGCGCACGACTAGCGATAAAGCGGTCAGGTAAGAAGCGGTCAGCGTAAAGCGTTTAGCGGTTTGGCGCGGAGTGCCCAACTGTTGAAAGAGGTATGGATCGGATTGACGGAAGTCACAAAGGCCGAGGGCTGCCAGATGGAGTTTTGGGACGGCGCAGGCGCTTTTGTGTGGTGGGCAACTCAGGCAGACTCGGAAGAGGAGTTCTTGCAAAAGCTGAAGAGCACTGTGGAGTACTACAAGCTGGTGCTCTTCGAAGTTGAGCAGATCAGGCGATTCGAAGAATCGGGCGAGAGATCGGAAGAGATTCACGAAATGGTAGAGCGGGCGATGGCGAACGAGGACCGGGCCCTTTACGGGACATTCAATACGTTTCCCCATCACGAAGCTTAGGAAGGCTCGAGGTAAGACAATGCTGCACACATTTGTTGCACTGGTCGAAGACAAGCCGGGCGTGCTGACGCGGGTTGCATCGCTGTTTCGCCGGCTGAACATCAATATCGTTTCGCTCACCGTGGGCCGGTCGGAGAAGGTGGGTGTCTCGCGCATGACGATTGTCTGCGAGGCCTCGCCGACCGCCGGGCACCGCATCGCCGCGAGTCTCTATAAACTGGAGAACGTACTCGAGATCGACGATGTCGGGCAGTTGTCGCACGTGACGCGCGAGCTGGCGCTGATCAAAGTGGCGGCAACGCCGAAGAGCCGATCGGAAGTATTCGACCTGGTCGAAGTCTTCCGCGCGCGCATTGTGGATCTGGCTCCCGAATCGCTGATGATCGAGATCACCGGCGTCGAGAGCAAGATCGAAGGGCTGATTCAGGTACTGAATGAGAATGGAGACCGGATCCTCGAGGTTGCGCGCACGGGCCGCATGGTGATGCGGCGCGGCCAGCATACCAGCAAGGTGCTGGAGGCCATGCGAGTGCCGGGTCTGGAAACGGCGGACGAACTGAAGGCGGAAGAAACTGCCGGCGCCAGCGATGTATTGATGGCGGAAGAAGCGGGACTCAATTAGGGAACAAGCCCTAGCCAATAGGGAATATAAAGCGGGTTCTCGGCTTCGCGGGACGGCTGGCGGCAAGCTTCGGTTGGAACAAGAATCACATATCCTCAGAAGAAAAGGAAACGACAGAATGGCAGCGAAGACGTATCACGATGGCGACGCGGATTTGTCACTGATCCAGCAGAAGAAAGTAGCGGTAATTGGCTATGGCTCGCAGGGACACGCGCATGCGCTCAACCTGAAGGATTCCGGCGTCGATGTGCGGGTGGGGCTGCCGGCGACGAGCAAGTCGGTGGACAAGGCGAAGAAGGCGGGTCTGCAGGTGGTTTCGGTGAGCGATGCGGCGGCATGGGCCGATGTGATCATGATTCTCACGCCGGATCACTCGCAGGGCGAGACCTATGCGCAGGAGATTGCCCAGCACATGAAGAAGGGCAAGACCATCATGTTCGGGCACGGGTTCAACATCCGCTTCGGGCAGATCAAGCCTCCCGCGGAAGTCGACGTGTCGATGGTGGCGCCGAAGGGCCCCGGCCATCGCGTACGCGAGGTATTCATCGAAGGCGGCGGCGTGCCCTGCCTGATTGCCGTCGAGCAGAATGCGTCGGGCAAAGCAAAAGAACTCGCGCTGTCGTATGCAAAAGGCATCGGCGGAACGCGCGGCGGCGTGCTGGAGACGACCTTCGCCGAGGAGACGGAGACGGATCTCTTCGGCGAGCAGGCGGTGCTGTGCGGCGGAACGTCGGCGCTGGTGAAGGCCGGTTTCGACACGCTGGTGGCGGCCGGCTATCAGCCGGAGATCGCCTACTTCGAATGCCTGCACGAGCTGAAGCTGATCGTCGACCTGATGTACCGCGGCGGCCTCGCGTACATGCGGTATTCGATTTCCGACACAGCGGAGTACGGCGACTACACCGCGGGTCCACGCATTGTGACGGACCAGACGCGCGCCGAGATGAAGAAGCTGCTCTCTGAGATCCAGGATGGGACGTTCGCGAAGAAATGGATCGAGGAGAACAAAACGGGCCGGAAGAATTTCACCGAAATGCGGAAGGAGGAAGCGGGACTGCTCGTCGAAGAAGTGGGCGCGCGGCTGCGGGCAGCAATGCCGTTCCTCGATCCGGTGGTGGTGAAAGACGGCACGCCGCAGCCGGCGGCAGCGGCAACAGAGCCGGTGAACGCGTAAGAGCCAGAGCACAAGCAAGTGCGGCGCAGGTCGACATGAGACGGGTCCTGATCCTGATCGTGGTCATGGCAACGCTGAGCGGCACCGGCTATGCTCAGGCCAGGCTCACCTGCGCCGTGGTCCCAAGGACGCTCGACGCGATGAAGAACTGCTACCGGCCGCTGCTGGTTTTCAGCACGAACGGGGACGACGCGCGGCTCAAACGACAGGTGGCCAATCTGGACCAGGCGGCGGACGACATGATGGACCGGTTCGTGCTGTTCACGCCGATTGTGCCGGACGGCAATCAGGTGTCGACGCCGGCCGATGCGCCCTACACGGTCCTGAGCAGCGATCAGATGAAGGCCGTGCGCGCGAAATTTCACATTCCGGCGGCCGAATTTGTGGTGTTGTTACTGGATGAGGACGGGAGCGCGATGCTGCGCTCCCGGCTTCCCGTGGAGGCGGATCGTCTGAATGCGGTGATTGACAAAACCCCGCTGCGCCAGGCCGAGGCCCGGCGTCCGCACGCGAATTAGTCACAAAAACGGTGCGCCAGGAGTCAGTCATTTAGCATCGTTGTAGCAGGTACCCCTGTTCCCTCGCACTTATTCCGGAAATTTCGGTATCCCCCAGGGAGGGCTTATGGAGTTATCGACCGTTGCAAATACAGCTCTCGTCGTTGGGGAGCCGCTGAAGACGCCCCTGGCGGAGATTATGGAGGCGATGAGGCGCGTGCAGGCCCTGCAGGGCCTCACCGACACTGAGCTGGAATGGCTGGCCACCCACTGCGAAGAGGTCTGCGTTTCCGCGGGGACGATGGTCTTCCGCGAAGGCGAGCCGGCCACGAAGATGTGGATTCTGCTGAAGGGCGAGGCGCACGTGCGCCGCTCTCAAGGCGGGCTAGGGCTGTTTATCGGACGCGCCGGGCAGATCACAGGCGTGCTGCCGTTCTCGCGCATGAAGACGCACGGCGGGCAGGGATTCGCGGCAACGGACATGTGGGCACTGCAGATCGATCGCTCCCTCTTCCCGGAAATGCTCGAGGCAATTCCGTCGATGGCACAGCGGAGCGTTTCGATCCTGCTGGATCGCGTGCGCGAGATGACGCGCCTCGAGCAGCAGACGGAGAAACTGAATGCTCTGGGCAAGTTGGCCGGCAATCTGGCGCACGAGCTGAATAATCCTGCCTCGGCGGCGCAGCGCGCGGCGTCGGGACTGATTGAAGAGCTGCAAACCTATGGGCACCAGAAGTTCCAACTGGGCAGTCTGTGTCTCGACCGGGAGCATCTGGAGAAGATTCGCTCGTGGCGCTGCCGCATGGAAGAACAGGCGAAGCGCCGGCCGTTCGAGCCCGCGAATCAGGCGCAGCGCGAAGACCAGCTGCAGCGTTGGCTGCGCGAGCGCGGAGTGGAGAAGACCTGGCAAATCGCGCCCGACCTCACCGAGCTGGGGATCACGACGGAGAATCTCGACGAGCTGGCGGAGTTGCTGGGCGGCCAGCATCTGGATGTGGTGCTGTCGCAGTTCGCGTCCTCGGCGCGGACCGAGCGCATGGCGCACGCGATGCTGGATTCGACCAACCGCATCTTCGACCTGATCCGCGCGGTGAAGGACTATTCGTGGATGGATCAGGCGCCGATCCAGGAGATCGACCTTCCGCAGTCGCTGGAGACGACTCTGGCTATGCTGCAGTCGCGCCTCGATAAGGTACAGATCGAGCGGCGGTACGCGCCGGACCTGCCGCGCATCTCGGCCTACGCCAGCGAGCTGAATCAGGTGTGGATGGCGGTGCTGGAAAACGCGCTGGACGCAATGCACAATGTCGGCAAGATCGTGCTTAGCGTACAGCTGTCGGGGGATTTTCTGGTCGTGGAGATCTGGGACAACGGGCCCGGAATTCCGGCCGAGATTCAGGGGCGCATCTTCGAGCCCTTCTTCACGACGAAGGCCCCCGGCGATGGCCTGGGGCTGGGGTTGGATACGGCGCAGCGCATCGTGCGGCAGCATCGCGGATACATTCACGTGGAATCGCAACCGGGCGAGACTTGTTTCCAGGTGCGGCTGCCGATCGAGCCGCTGCAGGCGTACTAGAACCTACGCCGATTTGCGCAGATCGAGCCAGTCCACGACCGCATCCGACCAGGCGTGATCGGACGACGGCCAGCTGTTGCGGCTGGGACGCACCGGCGCCGGCGCGGTGTTGCGCGAGTATCCCCGCCGCGCCTCAAAGTCGAAGGCTGCCTGCGGAACTCCATCGAGCAGAAGCGCGCATTTACGCCCGTCGGGCGACCATTCGATCGAGAGCGACGTGTGGCGCTTGCGGTGCGGATAGCGGATGGTGTCATAGACGCGGACGGCGTCGAGGATCAGATCGTCGGAGTCCAGATCCAGGGCGTAGAAATACGCCGACTCGCCGTCATCGTCGAAGAAGGCACCGTAGCGGCCGTCAGGAGCAGCCGTTGCGGCAAATGCGTCGTTTCCAGGCAGAAAGCTCTGTTGCGCCATGGGGGTGTGGCTCCGGTCTTCTATCTCAGGATAGCGCGCGCTCGAGCAGGGTTCACCCACCCTTACTCAAACGATATCGCAGGACCAAAGTCGTGGTCCTGTGCAAATTTTGCGCCTTCTGATGGTGCAGGCCGAGGGACGAGCGTTTCATTCGTCCCCTTTTTGCGGGCCGCAACTTCTAGAGCTGGTTCATGTTCACCAGGAATTCAGCGTTATTCCGCGTCTTTTCCAGGCGGCTGACGAGCAGCTCCATCGCTTCCACCGGCGACAGCGGATTGAGCACCTTGCGCAGCACCCAGGTGCGCTGCAGCTCGTCCTTGGGGATGAGCAGCTCTTCCTTACGGGTGCCGGAGCGCTGGATGTCAATGGCCGGAAAGACGCGCTTGTCGACGAGCTTCCGGTCGAGAATGATTTCCATGTTGCCGGTGCCCTTGAACTCTTCGAAGATGACCTCGTCCATACGGGAGCCGGTATCGACCAGGGCGGTGGCGATGATGGTCAGCGAGCCGCCTTCTTCAATGTTGCGGGCCGCGCCGAAGAAGCGCTTGGGCCGCTGCAGGGCGTTGGAGTCGACGCCGCCGGAGAGCACTTTGCCCGACGGCGGCACGATGGTGTTGTAAGCGCGCGCAAGACGCGTAATCGAGTCCAGCAGGATGACGACGTCGCGCTTGTGCTCGACCAGGCGCTTGGCCTTTTCGATGACCATTTCGGCCACCTGCACGTGGCGGGCGGCGGGCTCGTCGAAGGTGGAGCTGATGACCTCGCCCTTGACCGAGCGCTGCATATCCGTGACTTCTTCGGGGCGCTCGTCGATCAGCAGAACGATCAGCACGATCTCCGGGTGGTTCGTGGTGACCGAGTTGGCGATGGACTGCAGCAGCATGGTCTTGCCGGTGCGCGGCGGTGCGACAATCAGACCGCGCTGCCCTTTGCCGATCGGCGTCAGGATATCCATCACCCGGCCGCTGATGTTCTCGCGAACCGTTTCCATCTTCACGCGCTCCTGCGGATAAAGGGGCGTGAGATTGTCGAACAGAATCTTGTTGCGGGTTTCTTCCGGCGACTCGAAGTTGATGGCTTCGATCTTCACCAGAGCGAAGTATTTTTCACCCTCGTGCGGCGGCCGGACGTTGCCGCTGATAGTGTCGCCGGTCTTCAGATCGAATTTGCGAATCTGCGAGGGCGAGACGTAGATGTCATCCGGGCCGGGAAGGTAGTTGTAATCCGGAGAACGAAGGAAGCCGTAGCCGTCGGGAAGGATCTCGAGAACGCCTTCGGCGAAGATGTGTCCTTCTTTTTCGCTTTGCGCCTGGAGGATCTTGAAGATCAGGTCCTGTTTGCGCAGGCCGCTGGATCCGGGGATTTCAAGGGTGCGGGCGATGCGGCTGAGTTCAGTAATGTTCTTTTCTTTGAGTTCTGCGATGGTCATGGATCACCTGCGGAGAGTCTTTCGAGGCGGGGATTTTAAATCGGGAAGGATAGGGTGTGAGGAGCGGAACTTTCAGGATCTATGTTAACCGAGGAGGGAGCGACGGAAAGGCCACACGCCGCGCCCGAGACAGCGCACGCCGCTGTCAGGCGGCGCGGCGCTGGGAATGCTGAGCAATAGCAACGGGTTCCTGCCGGACGGGCACGGCCGCTGCCGGGCTGGATTCCCGGAAGCGGACGAGCACGTCATTCATCGTGTCCTGGAGCCGGGTGTTCGGCTTATGCAGCTTCCGGGTAGCTTTGGAAGCGAGCTGGCACAACTGATAACGATTGCTGACATGAGTGAGGGCACCGAAAATTAGTTCTGAACGCATGATGATGTCTCCTTGCTTTTCAACTAGTGAGTTGTCCGACCGCTTCCGATCACAGAAAAAACCGCTGAACCACGACGGCCCAAAGCAGGTTTCGGAAAGAAGGGGATCCGGGAAAGCTCACATATTTAGACGCAGCTGACCCGATTTTTGATCACCTTTTTCCACTCTGAAAAAACGTGCTGCAAAATTCGGATGTCTACTTCAGATCTTCCGGCTGCACCCCGATCCTGCGGAGAGACAACTGCGCTCCCTGGGGAGTGACTTTCTCTTCTGCGTGACCGGATTGCAAAACAGGGACGGCGAAACCCAGAAGGCTGAAATCGACAGTCTTGAAAATAACCTTCGACGGAAATCGGGTCAACCTTTTTTTTCATAGGGGAGTCACTGAGGTTACCGAAAATGGAAACGATATCGTAACCTGTTGATCAGGCGGTGATTGGCAAGCGAAACATGGTAACCAAGACAGGTACCTGTCCTCTTCCGTGATTTCCAAAATCTGTAGAAATCTACGCCAGCGACAGAAAAACGCTCAAAATTCAGGGAATATCCCGGTCGATTCGGTCATTAATATTGTCCGAGTTTGGACAAACCCGCGGCATAGGCGCACGCATGCGCCAAACCGGTTACTCATAGCGTAATGCTTCAATCGGATCCAGGTTGGCTGCCCGGATCGCTGGGATCATCCCGCTAACAAGACCGACGACCCCCAGAATCCCCGTCGCCAATAGCACCGAGAACGGAGATATCAACAGGCGGATATCGGCGTCATGCGCGTGCTTCGCCATCGCGCTGTAGAAGGTGATGCTGCCTACGCTGAACGACACCACGTAGGCGAGGACAATCCCAAGGATGCCGCCCGCCGCGGCGATCACCAGTGCTTCGGACAGGAACTGGAAGAGGATATGACGTCGCTGGGCGCCCAGAGCCTTCTCGATGCCGATCTCCTTCGTCCTCTGCTGCACGGCCACCAGCATGATGTTCATCAGGCCGATGCCGGCGATGCCCAGGGTGAGCGCGCCGATGAACAGCAGCAGCGCCTCCAGCGCGATGGTGATGACCTGGAACTGCCGCAGCTGGTGCATCAGATTGGCCACGAAGATGGCGTTATGGTCCGAGGGCAGGAAATTGTGCATCGCCGCCAGCGTATTGCGGACCGCCTGCTCCACCACCTGATTGTCGCCGTGATAGGTCATCCAGATTCCGCCGAGGTACTTCGTATCGCCGAAGTCCTGGAAGGTGTTGAAAGGGATGTAGACCTGTCGATTGACGTCGTCGTCGCCCTCCTGCATCTTGGGCTCGAGGATTCCGATCACGGTGAAGCCGACGCCGTTGAGGCGGATTCTCTGGCCGAGCGCGTAGCGGCCGCCAAACAGCTTCGTTTTGGCTTCGGAACCGAGGACCGCGACGTGCGCGCGATCCTGATCGTCCTGATCGGTGAAGAAGCGGCCCTGCTCGATGTCGAGCTTAAGGATGCTGGAGATCTCGGCGCGATAGCCGTTCAGTTGCCAGTTGTAGAGGTGCTCGTCGCTGGCCACGTTCACCTGCTTGAACATGGCGGGCGAGATGTGCACGAGGTTGGGAACCGTGGCCAGGAGGCGTTCCACATCGTCCTGGGTGAGCCGCACCTGCACACCGGCCTTGCTGCCGCCGATCTGCTGCGAGGTACGCCCCGGGAACACGCCGATCAGGTAGGTGCCCCACTCGGCAAAGATGGCCTGAATCGCCTTGCCGAAGCCTGCGCCATACGCGAGCAGCAGCACCACGGTGGCAATACCCCACGCCATGCCGATCACGGTGATGAAGGTGCGGCGACGGTTGTAGATCATCGCGTCCCACGCCTGTGCCCAGATGTCGCGAAACATGGCGGATCTCCTTACTCCCGTCTCAGCGCTTCCACCGGTTCCATGGCGGCCGCTTGCGCCGCGGGATAAAGGCCGGAAACGATGCCACAGACGGCCAGGGAAACGAAGGCCAGAGCCGCCGACCATGCCTGCAGGCGCGGGGGATCGAAGCCTTCCATGTTGTGCCCGGCGGCGCGCTGCAGGAGCCACATAAAGAAGGCCGATCCGGCGATGCCGATGAATCCGCTGACACCGGTAAGGGTCAGGCCCTCAAGGAAAAACTGCACCAGGATGCTGCGTTTGGTCGCACCCAGAGCCTTACGCAATCCGATTTCGCTGGTGCGCTCGGTGACCGAGACCAGCATGATGTTGATGATCCCGACCGCACCCAGCGCCAGCGTCACCAGGCCGACGCCGCCAAGAAAGATGTCCATGGCGTCGAAGATCTTGCCGACCATCTGCTGTGACTCGACCGAATCCCACTCATTGAAAGCGTCGGCATCCTCGGGATTGAAGCCGTGGCGCCGCCCGACGATCTCATGGACTTCGTGCACCGCGGCCGCGTGCTCGCTGGCGACAGTGGGCTGGTACTGGATGGTGCTGACTGTGTCCTGCGGATTATTGCCCCAGTTCATCGCGAACTTGTCCATCATCACCGGGAGCGGGATATACACCTGTTGGCTGCGGTTGTCGTTGTCACCGTGCCCCACGTGGTCCGCGACCCCGATGACGGTGAAGCGCGTGCCGTTCAGCGCAACCCATTCGCCCACAGCGGGGTGACCAGGGAAGAGCAGCTTCGCGCTTTTTTCGCCCAGCACAATCACGTAGTTCTTATTGAGCAGGTCGTTTTTGTTGATGAAGCGTCCCTCTGCGATGGGCAGGTAGCGGATGGTCTGAAACTGCGGCTCGACGCCCATGACCTGGCCGCCGGCCGTCTCCCAGATGCTCTGCTGCTTGATGTCGTTGCGGCTCAGAATGGCGGTTGCGTCGCGAACGTCGGGAGCCTGGGTGCGGATAGCGTTGGCATCGGAGAGTGTGAGGTAATAGGGCCGCATGTTCGCGTGCTGTCCCGGAACGGCAGGGATGTTGCCGTTCCACAGCATGATGACGTCGTTGCCCAGCTCGGCAAACTGCCGCTTCTGTCCGGAGCGGAAACCCTCGCCCACGGAAATGAGCAGCAGCATCGATCCGACGCCCCACGCGATCCCGAACATAGTCAGGAACGAGCGCAGCTTGTTGGCGCGGATGGCCAGGAAGACCTGCCCGAAGGTGTCGGCGAGGCTCTGCATGAGCTATCTTCTGATACGCGGAGGAAGGACACCAGGTTCCCCTCCCGGCCTCTGCAAAGCTAGACGCCGCAGCGGTCCGGAGGGCACCGGAAAGCGTTGCAGCGGGAAGGATTTGTGACGGGTGGTCTGGATCGCCCGTCCGATCGGACCGCGTCGGCGTCCCTACTTCGGGTTGGTCAGCGCCGTCTGCACCTGCTCGGCGCTGGGGTCGGAGGCTTTCAGGTACTCGCTCACACGCTTGCGTTCGTCGGGACTGAGAGCGGGAATCAGAGCCAGCATGCGGCGCATCGTGGTCGCCACGTCGTCTACCAGGTTCATTACGCGAATCGCTTCGCCGGAAAGGGGCATAGGACCTTTGTGACCTCTAGTCTCATTCTCGGCGATCCGGGGATTTCGGTAAAGGCGGCATTGCCACGCCTGCCCTTTCATGCCAAACTGCCAGCTATGGAACGCCTCACATCAATCTGGAAATCCATGAGCACCTTCCGCAACCAGCCGATCTTCTCGATCCGCGTCCTTTCGATCCTGGCGTTTGCCGGTGTGCTGGGAGCGTTCATCGCGCGCGGCCTGGATGCCTCCTCCCTCGCGGATTTCTTCAGTGGCATGGCCGTGAGCTTTTCCGGCCTCCTCATGATGCAGCTCTTCCGGCTGCGCGCGGTCGAATACAAACACGATCCCGACGAGAGCCAGCTGACCGAACTCCACCTCTCTCGCTGAGATTACCTGGCTCACTGCGGCATCCCATCGAGCCGATCGAGCGGGGTTGACGGAAACTTCTCACCGGCTACCCGACCACAGACTGCCGACCGCTGTTCCGCTACTTCGCGATCTTCATCTCTTCGATGAATCCCCGCACCGTGACAGGCCGGCTCTCTTCGAGGTAGATCTTCGTGTAGTCGAGGTAGTTCTTCGCGAACATCAGGATCTCTTCGCGGTCGTCGGAGGTAAGGTCGCGGCGGATCTTGCCCGGAACCCCGGCCACCAGCGAGCGCGGCGGAATAATCATGCCCTCGGGAATCACGGCGCCCGCGGCGATGATCGAACCCTCGCCGATCCGCGCGTTGTTCAGGATCGTCGAGCCAATCCCGATGAGGCAGACATCCTCGACCACGCAGCCATGCACGGTGGCGTTGTGGCCGATGGTCACCCAGTCGCCGACGATCACGGGATATTTATAGCGCTGCCCGTGCAGCACCGCGCAGTCCTGCACGTTGGAGTGGGCGCCGATGCGGATGGAATGCACGTCACCGCGCAGCACCGCATTCATCCACACGCTGGAGTGCTCGCCCAGAACAACATCGCCGATGACCTGCGCGGACAGGTCGACATAACAGGTGGCGGGGATGGTCGGGGTAACGCCCTGGTAGCTGCGGATCATGGGATTATTCTAGTCTCCGCATTATGGGCTTTTCCGATGACCGGGACAGTGAAATTTGCGGCGATTTTCGAGCGGATGGAAACGGGCTGGAGCGCTTACGCCCCCGATTTGCCCGGACTTGGAGTGGCCGGCGCGACCTTCGAGGAGACGGAGCAGTTGATGCGCGAAGGTATCGAGTTCCACATTGAGGGTTTGCGCGCCGATGGCGAGCCAGTTCCCGAGCCGACGACGCGCGTCACCGAAATCCCGCTCCCCGCCTGAGTTTCCACGCCGGACCGCGCTGTTGTGCCCGGTGCCCTGAGCCCGGTGCCCGGTCCTGGTGATTTATCCTCAAGAGAATCATGCAGGAGAACGAAATTCAGCCACTCGGCGGTTACAGCGACGCGGAGCTGGATTGGGAGTTTGCCAAAACTCGCCAACGAAGTCGATCTCTTATGCCACTTTCTTGGGATCGCCGGGAGACATTGAAAACTTCCGTCTGCACTGGCTGGGCCGCAAGCAGGGGCGCCTGAAGCTGATCAGCGACGCGTGGCTGAAGTCCGCGCCCGCGGAGGCGAAGAAGCAGATCGGCCAGCGCTTCAACGCCCTCAAGGCCGAGATCGAGCTGCGCCTGGAGCAAGCCGGTGCGGGTCCAGCCGCTGGCGAACTCGACGCAGAGGCGATCGACATCACCCTGCCCGGCACCCAGCGCCGCCTCGGCGCCGAGCACCCGCTCATCAAAACCTGGAATGAGATCGTCGCCGTCTTCCAGCGCATGGGCTACTCCGTCGGCGTCGGCCCCGAGGTCGAGACCGACTACTACAACTTCGAATCCCTCAACTTCCCGCCCGGCCATCCCGCGCGCGATACGCAGGACACGCTGGTCGTCGCCGGCCAGGAGCGCAAGCCCCTCCGCGACCGGCTGCTGATGCGCACGCATACTTCGCCGGTGCAGATTCGCACCATGGAGCAGCAGCCACCGCCGGTGCGCATCGTCATCCCCGGCAAGGTGCATCGCAACGACGCAGCCGATGCGACGCACTCGCCCATCTTCCACCAGGTCGAAGGCCTCTGCGTCGATACCAACATCACCTTCGGCGATCTCAAGGGCACGCTCGACTTTGCGATGAAGGCGTTCTTCGGATCGAGCGTCAAGACGCGCTTCTTCCCGTCGTTCTTCCCTTTCACCGAGCCCAGCGCCGACGTGCAGATCAGCTGCCCCTTCTGCAGCGGATCGGGCTGCCGCAAGTGCAAGCACTCCGGCTGGATCGAGTTGCTCGGCTGCGGCATGGTCGACCCCGCGGTCTTCGGCTTCGTCCAGGGCAAACAACCCGGCTACGACCCAAGGAAGATCAGCGGCTTCGCCTTCGGCATGGGCATCGATCGCATCGCGATGATGAAGTACGGCATCGGCGACATCGGGTTGCTGTACTCCGGCGACCTGCGCTTCCTGGAGCAATTCGCATGAAGATTCTCTCCAGTTGGCTTCGCGAATATGTTCCGAACTCGGTGACGTTTTTCAGTTGCTGAGAATGATCGTCGATCCGGATCGGGTCCTCGCCGACGATCTGACCCTGCGCGGCATTGCCGTTGAAGGCGTCTTCGACCTCGGCGAGTTTGGTTCGTTGTTCGAGATGGACATCACCACCAACCGCGTCGATGCCATGAACCACTACGGCATCGCACGCGAAGCGGCCACAGTCTACGGTCTGCGATCTGAAATCGCTCGACACCGCGTTGCCTCGCTAGCCGCCCTACGCCGGCCGCTCCTTTCCGGTCTCCATCGAAGAGCCGAAACTCTGCGGCCGCTTCACCGCCCGCGTGCTGCGCGACGTGAAGATCGTCCCCTCGACCGGCATCGTTGCCGAGCGCTTCCGCCTACTCGAACAGAAGCCCATCTCCAACGCCGTCGACGCTACCAACTACGTCACCCTCGCCATGGGCCAACCCACGCACGTCTTCGACCTCGACAAGCTCGAAGGCGGCATCCTTGTGCGGCGCGCGCGCAAAGGCGAGAAGCTGCGGACCCTCGACGGCATCGAGCGCACCCTCGATCCCGACGATCTCGTAGTCGCCGACGAGAAAAAAGCCCTCGGCATTGCCGGCGTGATGGGGGGCTGGGACACGATGATCACCGCCGAGACGAAGAACATTCTCGTCGAAGCCGCGTGGTTCGATCCCGGCACGGTGCGGCGCAGTTCAAAACGCCACCTGCTTCATACCGACGCCTCGCACCGCTTCGAGCGCGGCGCCGACTTCAATGCGCCTCCCGTGGCCTCGGCGCTCGTCGGTCAGATCATCCTTGCCGCGGGTGGCTATCCCGACGGCGAGCTCGTCGACGTGGTCATCCCCGAAGCCGTCGCGCGCACCGCACATCGTCCCAGCATCGCCTTCTGTCTGAGCGAGGTGCAGCGTATCCTCGGGCCGACCGAAGATCCGGAAGGCATCACGGCTCCCATGGCGGTCGATATTCTCACGCGGCTCGGCTGTGGCGTCGAGGCGCACGGGCCGTCAGCACCGGTCGCCGCCATGCCCGCTCTCGGCCTCGATCCGGCGCGCGCGGTTCTGGGCCAGGTCGCGCTCACCAGCTCAACGGCGCATGCATCGAGCGGCGTCTACAGCGTGGCGCTGCCCAGCTGGCGCCTCGATCTCGAACGCGAGATCGATCTGATCGAGGAGATTGCTCGCGTCTATGGCTACAACCGCTTCAAAAACACTCTGCCCGCCTTCGCCGGGAGCGTTGTCGAGCTGCAGTGGGCCGAGAAGGAACGCACCGTGCGCGACACGCTGCTGGCGCTGGGCTGGAACGAGGCCATCTCCTCGACTTTCTGCGCCGCCGAGGATGCTGCGCGCTTCGTGCGCGAACCGGGCTCTTTCGTCGCCATCGGCAATCCTCTCAGCGAGGAGGCGGGCGTGCTGCGCCCATCGCTGCTGCCCGGCATGCTCGACATGCTCGCGCTCAACATCAGCCGCGACGTCGAAGGCGCTGCGCTTTTCGAAATGGGCACGGCGTTCAGCGGCGGTCCGGAGCGCGTGGACGAGCGTCCGGCGCTGGCATTCGGCGCGACGGGCACCGCCTTCGGCGCGCTGCCCGTGGATTTCTACGACCTGAAAGGGCTCGCAGAAGCGCTGCTCGGCAAGTTCGCATCGCGCTCGCTCTATCACTTCGATCGCTTCCCTGCGGACGCGGGGCTCATGCCCGCCTGGCTGCATCCCGGCCGCGGCACGCGCGCCGTCCTCGATGGCGCAACGATGGGCTGGTTCGGCCAGCTGCATCCCGTGGAAGCCGACCGGCGCAAACTCAAGCAGGCTGTCTGGATCGGCGAGCTGTGGCTCGATCGGCTCTACAAGCACACGCTGCGCCAGCCGATGATCGAGGAGCTATCGCGCTACCAACCGGTCCGGCGCGACTTCTCCTTCATCCTGCCGGATAGCGTCGCCTGGGCAAAGATCGCCGGCGCCCTCGAAGGTCTGGCGATTCCTGAGCTGCGCAGCTTCGATCCAAAGGAAATTCTGCGGGATGCGAAGGGTAAGCTCGCGCCGCTGGGCCACTTCTCGCTGCTACTGCGGGCGGTGTTCCAGTCGCACGAGCGCACGCTGCGCGAAGAGGAAGTGCAGCGCTGGTCGCAACAGGTGGTGGCAGCGATCGAAGCACAGGGCGGTAAGCTGCGGGCCTGAGTTACGCCGCGGATCCTCTTCTTAGAGTTAGAGGACTTCGGCCAGTCGCGGATAAAGTCCGGCGTGGCTGGTCTGATAGAGAGCCAGCAGCCTCTGCCGCATCAGGTAATACGACGAAGCAGCCTCGTGCATATAGAACGGGATGAGCGTGGCCGAATGACGCAGGACCAGGTGGAAGGTCAGCGCCAGTTCGATGCGGCGGATCGCGCTGCGCAGGCGGACCGCGTCGCGGCGCATCCGCTCGGTGACAATCACGCCTTCGTCGAAGTTCCACTGCTGCGCGTGGGCTGCGAGCAAGAGCATAAGCTTTGCATTCTGACGCATGCGGCGCAGGCCCTCGCGCCCTCCCAGCATGAGCCACATGTCAGTTGGTTCGAGAGAAATCTGACCTTCTTTGGGGTCAAGATAGTCGCGCGCCACGGAAGTTACGCGCTCAAATTCGATTCGCTTTAACTGGGAAACGATGTCCTGCCAGCTGCGCCGATCCACCCGGATGGCGGATAACTGGGATTTAAGGGCGGCCGCGACGAGGCAACCGACAACCGCGCCCAGGAGGAGGTAAACCAACACGAGGTGCCTTCCAATGAGGGACTCACCGGGTCCCCGAATCCGGACCTGCGAACCACTAATGACCGGCGTCAAGTCTGCGAAGATCGTACTCGACCCGTCTGTGGAGCGCAACAATATATTGATGCAGATCGGCAGAAATCGGCCTGCGTTCAGGCTCATCCCGCCAAAGTTGCAGAATCATCCAGCAGATTGCCGCGATATAGGTCACACTCCGCACTTGTTCCAGCTGGAGATAGTGCAGCCCCGTTCCGAAGTAGGTCTCAATGGCGGTTTTGATTACCATGACCGTGCTCCAGGCAGTTAGCCCCTGCCCAATCGCCATGACGTGGCTGCGCCAGCCCAGTCCCAGTCGATTGGCGGTCAGGGTCATAACTACGAATAACTCACAGATCACCATGGAGGTAAAGAAGTTGCTGCGCACCTGCCACATTTGCAGCACGCTGTGGACAGGGGGGTGGATCAGCCAGGTCAGCAGGCCGGCCACCGCGACCCCCGCCAGCCCGCCGGTCATGAAGCGGGGCCGGGCGTCCTGAACCCAGGTGCCGGTCGGACGCAGCACGATCCGGGCGATCTCCAGAACGACGGCGAGCTGCAGGGCGAAATCGAGCACCAGGCCAACCAGATAAACAACGGTGTACCCGTGCTTTGCGCCCTCGGCGTAGAGCAATCATCAGGGTCACGGAGCGCAATACCGTGAACACCATCAACGCCGTGAGGAACGGGAACTGGCGCCAGCGCTGGCGCAGAAGGAGGACGAGGACCAGTGCGGACTCCACCACCACGCCCGCGATCCAGAAGAAAATGAACAGTCCTGAGAAGTGCATCCCGTCCGCCTTTGCTCCTAAGATACGTTACCCCACAGACTTCCCCCGGGAGAAGAGGGAAGCCCGTGGAGCACGGGCGGATCTGCTGCCGGGGCGGCTAGGCGCCGAGACTGGTCAGAACGGCGAGGATCACGTGGTGGTGGTCACGCTGGAAGTCTGCTTCTGATTCGGCGGCGGCGGCGGATCGGTCCCCGTGGGGTCGGCGAAGGCAGGGGTGATGGTCATAGCAAGTACGGCGGAAAGAACGGCGATGCGAAGGGACTTGATCATCGGGCTTTTTATCCTTTGGCGTCGATTGTGACGCAGCCCGAGACTAACTCGAAAGTGGGATTGCGAAATTCAGAAAGATTTCCAGACTTGGTAGGCCCAAAACCACACGAAAGTATCTAAGGCGAAGGACATAATCTAACTACTTTGAGCCTCAACGAAAAAGTTACTTAAGTCCAGGCAACATACTACTATCGCGTGCTGGGTATTATGAAAACGAAGTCATCTGGCGATGGGCCAATAACTTGCCGGAAGGAGAAAGCATCCTCCTTCCGGCAGACTGAAGCATGGTCTCACGGCGCGGCCCTGGAAGCCAGAGTGCTGTGCGAGATCCGGATACCCGAAGTACTTCCGCCAGTCACCAGACCCGGCAGCTTTTCACCGGCGCCATCGGCTGCCCGGCCTTGCAGCCGAAGGCGTGGGCAAACTCCGGCATATTCACAACCACGCCGCGTACCCGCAACGGATCCGGTGAGTGCGGATCGACCTGCGCGATCATCCGCAGGAACTGGGGCCGGGCATTGCTGCAGTAGTTCTGCGCATATCCGAGGAAGAACTGCTGCTGCGGCGTGAACTTCGCTTCCGATTTCTGCTCCGCGGTGGTCGCTTCGGGCTTCCCCTGTGCCAGGCGCGACATCAGCGCGATGTAGGCGAGGCGCATGCCGCCGTTATCCGCAGTGTTCTCGCCGAGGGTCAGCTTGCCGTTGACCTTCACGTCGTCCACGGCGGTGAACTGGCTGTACTCGTTGGCGATACAGTCGGTGCGCTGCTCGAAGTTCTTCTGGTCCGCGGGCGTCCACCAGTTGTGCAGGTTGCCCTTGGCATCGAACTTGGCGCCCTGGTCGTCGAAGCCGTGGGTCAGCTCGTGGCCGACGACGGCGCCGATGTGCCCATAGTTCGTCGCATCGCTCGCGTTCTTGTCGTAGAACGCCGGCTGCAGGATGCCTGCCGGGAAGTTGATGTCGTTCATGGACGGATCGTAGTAGGCGTTCACGGTCGGCGGAGTCATCTGCCACTCCTCGCGGTTGACCGGCTTGCCGATCTTGTCCAGTTGATAGGCCACTTCGAATTCCCGCGAGCGCATCGAGTTGCCCAGCGCATCGTTCGGCTTGATCTCCAGTTTCGAGTAGTCCCGCCACTTGTCCGGATAGCCGATTTTGTCCGCGACCGCCGCCAGCTTCTCCTTCGCCTTGACCTTCGTTTCCGGACTCATCCAGTCGATCTGGTCGATGTCCTTGCCCATCGCGGCTTCGATGTCGTGCACCTCCCGCAGGGTGGACGCCTTCATGTCCGGAGTGAAGTAGTCCGCGACATAGAGCTTGCCCAGTGCCTCGCCCAGAGCCGAATCGGTCGCCTGCACGCAGCGTTTCCAGCGCGCTTCCTCCTGGGGCGTGCCCAGCAGCTTGCGCCCGTAGAAGTCGAAGTGCTCCTGGTCGAAAGCCTCCGGCAGACGCATGGAGAACGAGTCCGCCAGATGCACCCGCATGTAGTCCTTCAGGGTCCCGAGATCGGTATCTGCAATGGCCTGGTTCATCGCCGGGAAAAAGTCTGGAGCAACGACGTTCAGCTCGGAGACCGCCGGCGAACCCATCAGCTGGACGTACTTCGTCGCATCGAGAATGGGCGCGGTGGCCGCAAAACTGTTCAGCGTCATCATGTGGTAGATCTTGTCCGGATCGCGCCGTTCCACCACCCCCTGCGAAGCCTTCGCCAGCGCGGTTTCGAGGTCCATGATCTTCTGCGCTTTGGCTTGGGCGGCGTCCGGTGTATCCCCCAGCAGCTTCAGGACGTTGGCCAGGTGAGCGACGTACTCCTTGCGGACCTCCACGCTCTTGGGATCGGTGCGGAAGTAGTAGTCCTTTTCCGGCAGTCCCAAACCGCTCTGGTCGACATACGCGATCTCTTTCGTCGCATCCTTGAAATCCTGCTGCGAGCCGTAATCGAGGAAGACGCCCACCGACAGGCGGTTCAGGTGAGCCACCAACGGGGCCAGGTCCTGTTTCGAGTCGAGCGCGGCGATGCGCTGGAGTTCCGGCTGGATCGGCGCCAGGCCGCGTTTGTCGATGGCGTCGGTATCCGTGCAGCTGGAGTAGTAGTCACCGATCTTCTGCTCGTTCGTGCCCGACGCTGCATGCACGTTGGCCGCCTTCTTCACCAGTCCATGGAGAACCTGCGTGTTGAACTCGTAAAGATTCACGAACTGATCGAACTCCGGCATGTCCGACGGAATCGGATGCAGTTTCGCGAAGTTCCCGCAGGCGTACTGGTAGAAGTTTTCACAGGGACTGACGGAGGTGTCCATCGCGGACGGGTCGTAGCCTGGGGTCGGCTTGAACTGTTCCGCACCGGACGCGGGAGCCGCATTTTGCGCGGCGCAGGTCAGGGTAAAGGCGAGGGAAAGGCAGGCAGCGGGCACCAGGGACAGGCGCATGAATCCTCCTGAAGCAAACTATCGATAATACGCGACCGAATGCGCCTCGGTACGGGCCAGGCATTGCCCCCCGGTGTTTTGTGGTGAAATGCCGCGCCGGCAAGATGAACGAGCCGGTGCGCACGCTCAGGGTCTGCGCCCGACACGCCGACCCTTCCGTCGCAACGCTGAGCCGTCCGCGATGCTGATAGCCTGCAGATACGGATGAGCCCAGAGACCCGATTCGCGCCCGGCCAGACCCTCCTGATCGACGCCGACGACACGCTCTGGGAGAACAACATCTACTTCGAGCGCGCCATCGCTGCCTTCATCTCGTACCTTGACCACAAGGACTACTCGCGCGAGCAGGTCCGCGAAAAGCTGAACGAAGTGGAGCGCGAAAATGTTCGCCAGCACGGCTACGGGCTGGTCAGCTTCCGGCGCGCGCTCGTGACCTGCTTCGAGAGCCTGTCGACCGAAACCGTGACCCCGGAGAAGCACGAGCGCATCATGACCTTCGCGCAGTCCATCGCCGACCAGGAGATCGAACTGCTCGAAGGGGTCGCCGAGACGCTGCCCGTTCTCGCCTCACGCCACCGGCTCATCCTGATGACCAAGGGCAATCCAGACCGAGCAGATCGACAAACTCGCCCGCTCCGGCCTTCGCGCGCACTTCACCGCCGTCGAAGTGCCGCGCGAGAAGGACCCCGACGCCTACCGCGAAGTCTGCAGCAAGTACGAGCTGGCCCCGCACACCACCTGGATGATCGGCAACAGCCCGAAGTCGGACATCAACCCGGCGTTAGCCTGCCGCCTGCATGCGGTGTACATTCACCACCCGCACACCTGGGTGCTGGAGAAGGAAGTGCGCGACGAGGCGCCCGACGGGCAGCATTTGCTGGAGGTAGAAAGCTTTGGGGATTTGGTGAAGTGGTTCTGAAAGGAGCGATGGTGGCTCAATCAAAAACGTTTCATTCGCTGATTTGGGGTTTTGGAGACTGACAGCTTTTTCGTTTGCTCTGGATTTGTATGGCAAAGGTGGCGGTCTCGTCGGCGCGAAGGACTCGCGACGATTTGCTGCACCACTTCTGGCTGCGCTCTAATTTGAGGGGGCCAGGAGACCCAGCAGTGACGCTCAAAATCAGAGGTATCGGCAATTCCGCCGGACTTGTCATTCCGAAGCATGTGATGGCGCGCCTGCGATTGGCTAGAGGCGATACCGTCTTCCTCACCGAAGCACCCCATGGGTTTCGGATCACGACCGGCGACCCCGAATTCGAAGAGCAGATGGCCCTCGCGGAGAAAGTCATGAAGAAGCGCCGCGATGCCTTGAGCGAGCTTGCGAAATTCTGAGACGACGACACGCCCCTATACCGCAGCCGTCTGAAGCGCCAACTCCTCCAGCAACGCCCTTACCTCCACCAGCACCTCGTCCGGCTTCGTAGCCGTCAGCGGGAATTTCATAACCCCCTGGGGCGTGAACTGCGCGCCGCGTTTCGCGTTCTTTGACACCAGCTTCATCAGCCGACCTGGATCGACGGCCGCCGTCTCGGTAAACCGGATATGCAGCTGGTCGCGCTTGCGGTCCACCTGGGCCACGCCGATCTTCTCGCACTCAATGCGCAGCCGCGCCGCCTGCAGCAGGTGCTCGACGCTGGTGGGCAGGGGGCCGAAGCGATCCTCCAACTCGGAGCGCACCTCGTCCAGCGCGCGGTCGCCGTCGATCCCGGCGATGCGCTTGTACATGCGCAACCGCTGATTCTCTTCGGATATGTAACTTTCATCGATACGTAATGCGATGCCCAGCGACATCTGCACCGACGGCCGCTCCACCCGCTCCTCGCCCTTCAGCTTGCTCACCGCTTCCTCGAGCATCGACGTGTACATCTCGAAGCCGACCGCCTCGATGTGCCCGCTCTGCTCGCCGCCCAGCAGATTGCCCGCGCCGCGCAGCTCCAGATCGAGCGCCGCAATCTTGAAGCCCGCGCCGAGGTCGGAGAATTCCTTCAGCGCCGCCAGCCGCCTCCGCGCGACTTCCGTCAGCTCCTGCTCCGGCGGGATGAGTAAATACGCATACGCGCGCCGGTTCGAGCGCCCCACGCGCCCGCGCAGCTGATACAGCTCCGACAACCCGTGCCGGTCCGCGCGGTTGACGATGATCGTGTTCGCCAGCGGAATGTCGAGCCCGTTTTCAATGATGGTCGTCGCCACCAGCACGTCGTGCTCGTGATGCATAAAGGTGAGCATCACCTTCTCCAGTTCGCTCTCGCCCATCTGCCCGTGCCCAACCACGATGCGCGCCGCCGGCACCAGTTCCTGGATCTTCGCCGCGATCTCGTAAATCGTCTCCACGCGGTTGTGGACGAAGTAGATCTGCCCGCCGCGCTCCATCTCCACCTCGACGGCGGAGCGGATCAGCTTCTCATCGAATTTCGCGACCACGGTCTGGATTGCCATGCGGTCGCGGGGCGGCGTCTCGATCACGCTCATGTCGCGCAGCCCCACCAGCGACATGTGCAGCGTGCGCGGAATCGGCGTGGCCGACATGGCCAGCACATCGATCTCCTGCCGCATCTGCTTGAGCCGCTCCTTGTGCCGCACGCCGAAGCGCTGCTCCTCGTCGACCACCAGCAGCCCCAGATTCTGGAACTTGATGTCCTTCGAGAGCAGCCGGTGCGTGCCGATCAGAATGTCGACGCGCCCGTTCTCCACCTGTTCGAGAATCAGCTTCTGCTCCTTCGGCGTGCGGAAGCGCGAGATCATCTCGATCGCGATGGGAAATTGCCGAAAGCGATTCCTGAACGTCTCGAAGTGCTGGAAACTGAGCACTGTGGTCGGCGTCAGCACCGCGACCTGGCGGCCATCCTGCACCGCCTTGAACGCCGCGCGCATCGCCACTTCGGTCTTGCCGTAACCCACGTCGCCCACCAGCAGCCGATCCATGGGCCGCGTCGATTCCATGTCGCGCTTGATGTCCGCAATCGCGCTGATCTGATCCTCGGTCTCGGTGAAGTCGAACGCGTCCTCGAATTCGCGCTGAAATTCGTTGTCCGCCGGAAACGCGTGCCCCTGCGCCGCCTTGCGCTGCGCGTAGAGCTTCAGCAGTTCGTCGGCCATATCCTGCATGGCCTTGCGCACGCGTGCCTTGGTCTTCGCCCACTGCTGCGAGCCCAGCCGGTTGAGCACCGGCGCCGGCCCCGCCTCCGTCGAGCGGTATTTCTGGATCAGGTCCAGCCGCGTGAGCGGCACATACAGCCGCGCCCCCTCGGCGAACTCGAGGATCATGAACTCCAGCGAGATGCCGTCCTGCTCGATCTCGCGCAGCCCCTGGTAGCGTGCGATGCCATGCTCCACGTGCACGACATAGTCGCCGACCGTGAGGTCGCGGAAGTCCGAAACAAACGCCGCTGTCTTGGATTTTTTGGGCGCCGGCCGCGCCGTCACATCCGCTTCGTCGAAGAAGTCCTGCGCGCCGAAGAGCACCAGGTGCGCATCGGTCAGGCTCACACCGGTGGCCAGTGCGGTGCGGAGGATGACCGGCGTCCGCATGTCGCCGGCAAGATAGCTCGACTCGTCGTAAACATTCTCGCTGCCGGTGTGCTGGATGCGCGAGCCGAGCCGGTACGGAACTTCGTATTCGCGCAGCAGATTCGCCAGCCGCTCCACCTCGCCCTGATTCGGCGCGACCAGCAGGGTGCGCACATCCTGGTTCATCAGGTTGCGAATCTGCTCGATCAGCGCAGGGATGGAACCGTGGAAGCGCAGCGTCGGACGCGAGGTGAATTCAATCTCACCGAGGGTCGGGTCTTCTTCCAGCACGTCGACCGCGCCCAGCTGATCGATGTCCAGCCCCGGATGCGCTGCCAGTTGCGCCAGCAAGATCTCAGGGCGAACATAAATATCCGCCGGGGTGATCAGCGATCCGATGCTCGAACGCTCGTGCCGCTGCTCGACCTTGTTCCACCAGCGGTCGATCTGGTTCCTGATCATCGCCGGCTCTTCCACCAGCAGCGCCGATCGCGGAAGGAGATCCAGCAGCGTGCCGGTCGCGCCGCTCACACCTGCAAAGAACTCCCAACCCGGAAACACGCTCACACCGCCAGCGGCAATCGCCTCTTCAATCAGGTCCGGATCGTCGTTCGACGCGATGCGGGTTCCGCTAAGCTGCGTGTGCACGGCAGCCAGCAGCCGCTCGGACACCGGCGTCTCGGTCAGCGGCAGGAGCCGCGCTTCATCGAGCGGAGCGGCGGAGCGCTGTGTCTCCGGATCGAACTTGCGGATCGACTCGATCTCGTCGCCGAAAAACTCGAGGCGAACGGGCCGGTCGGCCTCGGGCGAATAGACATCGAGAATGCCGCCGCGTCGCGTGAACTGCCCCGGCATCTCGACCATATCCATGCGCGTGTAGCCGATGCTGGTGAGGTGCGCGAGCAGCGTGTCGACGTCGACCTCTTCGCCGCGCCGCAGAACCTGCGCCAGCCCCGCGTAGAACGGCGCGGGGAAAAGCTTCATGGCGGCGGCCTCGACCGGCGCGACCACGATGGAGGCTTCGCCTGTGGCAATCTTCCACAGCGTCTTGGCGCGCTGCTCCTGAATGTCGGGGTGTGGCGAGAGATTCTCGAACGGCAGCACATCGTGCGCCGGCAGTCGCAGCACGCGATCCGCCGGGATCGCTCCCGTCAGTTCGCAGCCGGCCACCAGCGCGAGGTGCATTGCGTCGGCGGCCTTATTGTCGGCAACCAGGACCACGGTGGGCACCTGAGCGGCACGCGCAAAAAGAGGAAGGTACAAGGCGCGGGCGGTTGAAGTGAGTCCAGAGACACGACGACGCCCACGGGCAAGGGCCAAGTGCCTTCTTGCCTGCTCGAAGGAGGATGAGTGCTCCAGGTCCGCCAACAACTCGCGGACAAAGGGGAGGATCATGCCGTGTTTAGTCTAGCAGTGGAACCGAACGGTTTCGCACGTGAGAGGAGCCGGCATACGCGCAGGCAGTGCGATAATAAAGGCGAGGGCCTGCGCGATGACGAATTCGACCTCATCCAGCGCGACACGGCCGGCACCACCCAAAGGCCGTGACTTGCCCCGGCGCAATAAGCCTGCGCCTCTGGCGAATTTTGTCCTGCCGACACCGGTGCGAATCCCCCCGCCTCCAAAACGACGCAGTTCACAATAAGGGCAGCGCGCCCCGATGCCCGGTACCTTGCAGGCACTCGCAGTTTTGTTCATCCTCCTGCCTGGGTTTCTCGCTGCGTATATTCTCCAGTCTCTCGTTAGCCGCCCCAAACAATCCGATCTCGAAAAGCTGATCGAAGCGCTGATCCTGAGCTTCCTCGATACCCCCCGCTCCCCCTCAGCGACGTCCGAGTAACCGCCCCGGAAGCCGCCCCTGTACCCTGCACCCTCCACCTTGTACCCTGAATTCATGTCCTACGCTGCGGCGCTCGACAGTCTCCACGCGCGGGTCGGTGAGCTGCACGCCTCTCCCGGTGAGCCGAGGCGCAAATTCCGCCTCGAGGAGATGCGCACCCTGGTGGAGGCGCTCGGCCATCCGGAGCAGCGCTTTCGCTCGGTGCTGATCGCCGGCACGAATGGGAAAGGATCGACGGCGGCCACCCTGTCGGCCATCGTGCAAAGCGCGGGCTATCGGGTCGGCCTTTATACCTCGCCGCACCTGGAGCGGGTGAACGAGCGCATCCGCATCCATGGGGCGCCGATCGGCGATGAGGATTTCGCTCGCATTTACTTCCGCGTCGATGCCTGCGCCAACCGCCTGGTGGCTGAAGGCCGTCTGCCGGCGCATCCCAGCTATTTCGAGATGCTGACCGCGGTCGCCTTCGAGGCCTTCGCCCGGGCGCAAGTTGATCTCGCCGTGCTCGAAGTGGGCATGGGCGGCCGCCTCGACGCGACCAACGTCGTCGAACCGCTGCTCTCCATCATCACCGACATCT
This sequence comes from uncultured Acidobacteriaceae bacterium, assembly GCA_963796895.1. Classification (GTDB taxonomy): domain Bacteria; phylum Acidobacteriota; class Terriglobia; order Terriglobales; family Acidobacteriaceae; genus Palsa-343. The sequence continues at coordinate 681,658 of CAWCNN010000003.1, read as the reverse complement.
CGCTCGATCACATGGAGTGGCTGGGCGACACCGTCACCCTCATCGCACACGAAAAGGCAGGCATCCTGCGCCATCATGGCGCCCTCGTCACGCTGCCGCAGCATCCCGAGGCCAACCAGGCCATCGGGGAAGTCGCCGCCGAGCTCGGCGTACGCGGCGTGAACGCGGCGGAGTTTATTCCCGGCTCCGGGCTCCGGACTCCGGACTCGGAGGCCGGCGTGCCGGAACATGGCGCTACAAGGAATCGCTATTTCCTCCAGGTCCTCGGCGAATCCATCCAGGTCGATTCCCCGCTCGCCGGAATCCACCAGCAGCGCAACATCGCTCTGGCCATCGCCGCGGCCGTGGAACTTCGTAACAATCACAGTTACACAATTACACCGGCGCAAATCGAACAAGGCATTCGCCGCACGCAATGGCCAGGGCGTTTCGAACAGATCATCCTGCCCGGACAGCCTCGAATCATCCTCGACGTAGCGCATAATCCCGCGGGAGCCTGGGCGTTGCGCGCGGCGCTCTCTGCTCTCGGGGAAGAACGAACCGGTGCCCGCCGCTCTGTCCTGGTCTTCGGCTGCATGCGTGACAAGGCTTGGGAGGAGATGGCCCAGATCCTCTTCCCGCTCTTCGAGCGCGTCATCGCTACCCCGGTTCCATCGCCGCGCTCCGCCACGACCGCCGATTTGCTGCATGCGGCAGCCAGCACGGGTGCCTCCGCAACCGCCGCGCACGACGGACACGAAGCTCTGGAGATCGCGCTGCGCGAGGCCGGCGCGGATGGCCTCGTCGTCGTGGCCGGCTCCGTCTACCTCGTCGGCGAGATTCGACCTCTCCTCCATCCGGCCGAAACGGTGACGCAATGAAGGCGATCACCCCGACAGCGTCGCGTCCGAATCCGCTGCCCTGGCACGAGGTGTGGTTCAGCAATCTGGTTCGCTTCCCGGCGTTCGTGGTCGTCACGGCCTTCTTCGCCAGCCTTGCCGTTCTCGCCTCGCTCTTTGAAAAACGCGGTTACTGGCAACACCGCATCGCTCAGGTCTGGGCGCGCGTCCTCGTCTCGATCAGCGGCACGCGCGTCACCGTCCTCGGCCGCGAGCATATCGCAGGCCAGCCTGCGGTCTACGTGTGCAATCACCTGTCTTATATGGATACCCCGGTCATCTTCAGCTCGCTGCGGTTTCAGTTCCGCATCGTTGCGCGGCACGATCTGTGGAAGATCCCCTTCATCGGCTGGTGGCTGGGTCGCTCCGGCCAGGTTGCCGTCGATGTCTCGAACCCCCGCGCGTCGATCGCCAGCCTCATCTCCGCTGTCAAGACGCTGAAGTTGGACATGCCGCTGTTCATTTTCCCTGAAGGCGGACGCGCGCCGGACGGAAAGCTGGCAAAATTCATGAACGGGCCCGCGTTCATGGCGATACGCGCGCAAGTGCCGATCGTGCCCATGGCGCTCATCGGTACCTATGAGCTGCTTCCGATCCACACCTCCACGATCCACAAGGTTCCGGTCGCCCTGAACATCGGCGAGCCGATCGAAACCCAGGGGATGACGATGAAGCAACTGGACGAGTTGACCGCGCTGCTGGAGGAACGCGTCGCCGCGCTGTATGATGAGCACTCCTGCCGGCTCATTCGGCCGATTCCGCCCCCCACGGCGGAGAGCAGCACGGGAGTTGGGCAACTGAAACCTGTTGACATCGCTCGGGACCTGGAAGAAACCGAGGAGGCGCGGAGACAATGAAAGCACCACGCATTGCGATCCCCGAACCCAACTTTGCCGACCACGAATACAGCGAGCGATCGTGGCCGCAGTATGCCCGTGCCGTTGAATTCGCAGGGGGTGAGCCGGTCAAGGTGCCGCTGCGCGACTCACCGGCCCGCGTAGCCCAGTTGGTCGCTTCGTGCGAAGGCGTGTTGTTGCCCGGCAGCCCGGCCGATGTGAATCCGCAGAAGTACGGCGAAGAGGCGGACGCCGAATGCCAGGCCGCGGACGCAGCCCGCGAAGCCGTCGACGAATTGCTCCTCCAGGATGCTTCGAATCTCTATAAGCCGCTGCTCGGCATCTGTTATGGCTTCCAGGCGTTGAACGTCTGGCAGGGCGGAACCCTGGTGCAGCATCTGCAATCCGGCATTAACCACGCCGCGGGACGAGCCATCGCCGAGGCGCACGCCATCGAACTGGACGCGCGTTCGCGCCTGCGCCGCATCCTCGGCCTTGGCTCGCGCTCGACCATGATGGTCAACAGCAGTCATCATCAGGCGGTCGGCATTTTGGGCAGCGGCCTCGTTAAATCCGCGTGGTCCCCCGACGATGGCGTCATAGAAGCCGCCGAGGGGCACGGTGATCAGTTCCTCATGGGCGTGCAGTGGCACCCCGAGCGCCTGCTCGACGAAAACAAGGCCGCGCAGCACCTCTTCCAGTCGTTTGTGGATGCAGCGGCCGCGTGGGAGCCGCGGATGATTCGCGAATCCGTCGCGGACTGAATTCAGATTCCATCCTGTTTGCATTGACCGCGTGGGTCTGCTCCGCGGCCATATGCTCCTGCAGGCTATCGGTTATCGTTTGACTTCCCCAACCCAACACGCATATTTTCGGCTGTGCGAAATTTTCACGCCCTTACGAAGGAGCTCCCGTAAGATGCGCCGCCTCGGCATTTCGTCTTTGCTTCTATTCGCCGCCTACACACTCCTCGCCCAACGCACCCCTGACGCACCCTCCCAGCCGCCCCTTGGCCAGCTCGATCCGACTCGCTCCATTGGCCAGCCCCAGCTCTTCTCCTCCTTCCATCAGCCGCTTCCCGAGCAGTACATCTGGACGCACGATCCCGCCAACCTCACCCGCGCCGAGCGCGACGCCCCCCACTACTTCCGCGACCATTTCCATCTCGACACCGTTCCCGAGGTCGCGATCCTCTATCTCGCCGGACCTCGTGGCGCGCAGGTCTGGGTCAATGGCGCTCCCGCCGCTCGCCTCGAAGCCGATCCGCTCTCACGCATCCGGCCGACCGTCTTCGTCGCCGACCTCACCCGCTACCTCCGCGCCGGCGATAACGTCGTCGCCATCGCTGCCGATCACGGCGAGACCATGGTCGCCAAAATCATCCCGGCACCCCCCGGCATCGTTGTGCCTCCCATCCTCATCAGCGGCCCCGGCTGGAAAGCCACCCGCGACGCCCCCGGCAACTGGCAAACCATCGCCCTGGACGACAACGCCTGGCCCGACGCCGACGCGCGCGGCTCCATCGAAGGCAACATTGACTTCTTCCAGTGGAATCGCGATGCCGGCATGTACCAGTGGCCAGGTTATGAGGGCGCCTCGCCTTTCCTCGCGCATACTTTCCTGCCGGCTGCCGAGGTCCGCGACATCTACATCAGCGGCGGCGGCGCGTACGACAACACTGACGCCCTCACCTCTGCGGATCAGAATCCTGCCCACGAATTCACCGTCCACATGGACCCCCACCGCGCCCGTACTGACTTCGTCCCCAGCATCACCCTCGACTTCGGCCGAGAGGTGACCGGACGCATCCAGGTCCTGTCCGATACCGACTCTCCCATCACCGTCTCCGTCGCCTACGGTGAATCCATCGAAGAAGCCCACAATGAGCCCTACCTTGGCGTCGACGCCTTTCACATCCCGCCGCGTGACACGGAGGCCGGGCCCAAATCCGCCTTTCGCTATGCGCAGATTCGCTTCCTCGCCGGCCCTCCCGTCCTCAAATTCCGCACCATCCGCCTCGAAGACATCTACTACCCGGTCCAGTACCAGGGCTCCTTCGAATCCTCCGACCCGCTGCTGAACCGCATCTGGGAAACCGGCGCCTACACCTCGCACCTCTGCATGCAGGACGACATCTGGGACGCGCCCAAACGCGACCGCGGCCGCTGGATGGGCGACACCGACGTCTCCGGCCGCGTCATCGACGACGTCTTCGCCGACCACTTCCTCCTCGAAGACACCCTCACCCGCCTCCACGGCCCCTACCCCGTCGGAGAATCTGTCAACGGCATACCCGGGTACTCGTCGTTCTGGTTCACTGAGCTGAAGCACTACTACCTGCACTCCGGTCGCAAAGAATACGTGGCGTCCATGCATGACCCGATGGTCGGCCTGCTGAGATTCATGGATACGCAGTTCCACGCCGGCAACGACTTCATGGGCTCTATCAACTTCTTCACCCGCAGGCCCGAGTGGCTCTTCGTCGACTGGGCCAACGACCTTAACGGCGACACGCCCCAGACCCGCATCGCCACCACCTTCGAATACATCCGCGCTTACCGCGCCGGCGCCTGGCTCCTGCGCCAGATCGGCGACACCGCCAACGCCGACAAATTCGAGCAGCACGCCGACGCCATCGCCCAGCACAGCCAGTCCGCCTACTTCGCCGACGGATCCTTCGGACCGCGCTGGCAGACCAACGCCATGGCCGTCATCTCCGGCACCGCGAAGCCCGATCAGTACGGCTCCATCTGGCAGAACGTCCTCGACAACATCAACCGGCCGACGTATCGCCCCGACATCATCTCCCCTTACTACGGCTCCTACGTCCTCGACGCCCTGGCCCGCATGGACCACCGCGCCGACGCCCTCACCTGGATTCGCACCTACTGGGGCGGCATGATCCACGAAGGCGCCACCAGTTTCTGGGAGGCCTACGATCCCTCCTGGCCCAAGAGCGATCCCCATGTCGACCTTCAGGCCGACGACACTGCCGGCTACCGCATTTCGCTCGCGCATGGCTGGTCAAGCGGCCCCACCTGGTGGCTGATGGAGCAAGTGCTCGGCATCGTGCCCACCGCGCCGGGATTCAGCCAGACGACTATCCGCCCTGACCTTCTCGACCTCGATTGGGCGCGCGGCGCTGAGCCCACGCCCAACGGCTTAATCAAAGTGGATCTGAAGAAAAAGGGCAGCGGTCTCGATGCAACCCTGGACATTCCCGACGGAGTCAACGCGACGGTGCTCTTCCCGGTGAAATCCGGGACAGACCATATCCGTGTCAACGGCGCCTCGCAGACGGGAACACAGGCAGAGAATGGCACCCGCCTCGCTGTGCACTTCAGCAAGGCCGGCCACTATGAATTGAAGGCGGAGTAATCAGAAGCCGGCGTCGTCAAGAATGCGCCGGGAGAACCGGCGCATGTCCAGCTTTTACAGCCGATGCCTGCAGGCGGAAGAACCAGGGGCGCGTAACGCGTCCGTCGGGACGGTAAGTCCTAAAGCTTCTCGTAAAAATCGCAGGCCGAGCACGAGATATACACCCCGCCCGGAACTCCGCGCTCGCGGTCCTTCACTCGCTTCACAATGCGGGTTGGCTTGGAGCACTTCGGACAATCCGTGCTCTTGGTGGTATCCATCATTTTCTTGCGGTCGGCGGTCTTGGCAATCTTGGCCATCGTGCTGCTCCTGATCCTGATTTTCGCGGCGCCCGGCCACGCATGGCACAAGCGCAAGCACCCCCAGGGCCTTCGCGGAAATTCACCTGATGTGCAGGGAGGTCGCGGCAAAGCGCAGGGACGCGCTTCGTTAATTTTACACGACACCAATCGTCCTCCCGCCCGGGAGCGCCGCTCCACGGGCGAACGGCTTAAAGCTAATGGCTAAAGGCTCCTTCCCCCGAGTGACTTAAATCACTGTCCCGCGCTCCCACTCCCTCTAGCCTCAACACAGCTGGGAGTCGTTATGAGCACACAAGCCATCATCCCCGGGCAGGAAAGGCGCAGAAAGAAGCTCGTCCGCCGCTCCGCGCCCGATCAGTCGCAGCGCACCCGCCGCATCGTGCAGTTCGGGTTCATCGCGCTCAACCTGTGGATCGGCGCCCAGTTTCTTCTCTGGGTCCGCCACTTCGAGCGTGGTGGCCAAGGGTGGCATGTCGGCCGCCCAGCCGGGGTCGATGGCTGGCTCCCCATTGCCGGCCTGATGAACTTCAAATACTTCCTGCTCACCGGCCACACGCCCGCCATGCATCCGGCCGCCATGTTCCTTTTCATCGCCTTTCTCGCAATGAGCCTGATCATGAAGAAGTCCTTCTGCGGCTGGCTCTGTCCCATCGGCACCGCTTCTGAAGTGCTCTGGAAGCTCGGCCGCAAATTCTTCGGTCGCACCTGGCAGCTCACCCGCTGGCTCGATTATGGCCTGCGCAGCCTCAAATATCTCCTGCTCGCATTCTTCGTCTCCTTTATCGCCTGGATGCCCGCCGAAGCCCTGCGCGACTTCATGGCCGGCCCCTACGGCACGATCGCGGACGTGAAAATGCTCAACCTCTTCCGCGACATCGGTATCGTCGGGATCTCTGTCCTCAGCGCGCTGGTGCTCTTCTCGTTCCTGATCCAGAACTTCTGGTGCCGCTACCTCTGCCCCTATGGCGCGTTGATGGGACTGGTCTCGCTCCTGAGCCCGGTTAAGATCCGCCGCGACGCCGATGCCTGCATCGACTGCGGGAAGTGCAGCAAGGCGTGCCCTTCTCACCTCAACGTCGACCAACTCGTCCAGATCCGCTCTGCCGAGTGCACCGCGTGCATGGCGTGCGTCGCGTCGTGCCCGGTAGAAAACGCCCTGCAGCTCGCGCTGCCCCCGCGCAAAGCTGCCGACCCCGTCGACCGTTGGCGCGGACAGGCCGTTCGCCCGCGCACCGCGGTGTTCATCCTCGCCATCATTTTCGTCGGAGTGATCCTCTTCGCCCGCATCTCGGGGCACTGGCAGACCCGCGTGCCCGACCACGTCTACCAGATGCTGGTGCCGAATGCGGATGCGGTGAGCCACCCGATGTGAGAAGAGCAGGGAATAGCCAGTAGGGAACAGGGACGTCGCTGCGCCTTTCTATTCCCAATTTTCCTGTCTCTGTCTTTCAGTCCACACGGCTGCCCACCACCATGGTCCGCGTCGCGGTGGATTGGATGCTCGTGGTCCGCAGAAGAATCTCAAACGGCCGCAGCGACCCATCAGTCCGCGTGGCTCGCTCGAGAATCGGTGCGATCGCTGTCGGATGCAGCAGGGCCTCGGCGGCCGCCTGCGTCCCGGCTACATCCAGTCCCTGCAGAACCAGCAGGTGCCCGTTGCCGGAAAGATTCGGGAAGCACGTGATCAGCGCATAGGTTTCGTGGTCCGGCTCGTTCCAGTGGCTCACGTACGTCGCCGACTCGCCCGGCTCCGGGTGCGCATTCGTGATCATGGCGTCCTTCATCTCCGGGCCGAGCACGATGCGGAAGTTGGCGTTCCCTTCCGCCATGGCCGCCCATGGATTGCTGTCCACCGACCCGAGAATGATTGCGTTGGCGTTGCGAATGTCATCCATGCGAAGATCGCGGGGGAAGCGCAGCACCGCCCGCTCAGGATTGAACTGCGGCAGACGCGCCAGCGCGGTGATGATCTGGAGATCGACAAAGCTGGTGAAGTGCTGGCCGCGCAGATCATCCTGGCTATGCGTATCCATCACCGGCAGCGCGACCCGCTCCGATCCCCCGCTGATATAGTCCCCCAGTGGAACCGGGCGGTGCGACAAATCCTCCAGGAGATTCAGCCCGGCATCCGAAGGAACGATGTACGTGTTGATGCTGCCGCCGAAGAGCGAGGCCCACAGCGGAACCGCCGGCGAAGAATCCTCCGCGGCCGGTCGCGGTGCGTTCAGGCGGATCGCGGCCAGCCATGCAAGGCCGATTAGCGCCAGGCTGTACAGCGCGAACAGTGCCGCACGACCTGCACTCCGTTCCCGCCGCTCTCGAGCCTCTGGCGTAAGTTCTGCCGGAGCGACCGGAGCATCCGCGCGAATGCTCATCGGCACCGCACGCGCTGGTTCGGCCTGCGCTGAAGGATCGACGAAGACCGGGACGTATCCGCCCAGCGGAATGTCGATCTGCATCGGCTCCGAGGCGCCCTCTTCTGCGAAGAAATCCGCCAGCCGCCGCCGCAGCTGGCGGGCGTAGTTGCGAACGATGTTGTCCTCGACGGTGCGGTAGCTGGGCGGGCGGTCGAAGACGCGCACCCCGATCTCGTGCTCGGTGATGTTCTCGGTCCGGCCGTGCAGACTCTCCGCAACTATATAAAGCAGGAAGCGGGACAGCAGGGCGGAGCGGGCGAAGTGCCGGCTGGCGACGACACGCTGTGCGACTTGCCAGCGCAGATCGTTGTCGAGCCTTTCGTTCTCGGGCGGGTGAAGCGGGCGGTCGACGACCGACGCTTGTGCCATTGCTGGTGATCTCCTGGCAGTCGTCTCTGAATGATCTGTGGCCACCATCAGGGTAGGACGCGCCGGTAAACAAGCGATGAACAGAGCTGTAGACGCCGCGCCCGAAAGCGATTCACTAACAATTGATATTTCGTTTAAGTAACAGTTACAGAAGCATTTAGATCAAGAATACACAGGTGTATGCACGCTGTGATGGGCCGGGTAAACACTTCCGCGCAAGCCGCGGCCAACCCACCATGGGGGTGTCGGGCCCCGGCCAATGTGCGCCGGAAACCACTCCTCTGAAAATCAGGCCCGCCACTCTTCCGGAGGTGCAAGTGAAAGCTTCATGGTTCCGCATTGCTACGCTGCTGCTGTTGCTGGCAGGAGCCTGGTCTGCCCAGGCGCAGGTGAACACGGCCAGTTTGTCCGGGCTCGCAACCGATCCCAACGGAGCGGCGTTGCCGCACGTCTCTGTCGTGGCCACCAACAAGGACACCGGCTACAGCCGCACCGTCGAAACCGACGCCGCTGGTGCCTATTCCATGCAGGACCTGCCGATCGGGCCGTATCGCCTCGTCGTGAGCGACGGTGGCTTTGCCACCCTGAACTCCGACGTCACACTGACCGTGGGTCAGCGCGCGCGCCAGGATTTCAAACTCCAGATCGGATCGACCCAGCAGACTGTCAACGTCGAATCCAATGCTCCTCTGCTCTCCCCCGACGACGCCTCGGTCGGGCAGGAGATTGGCGCGGTAACGATCGAACAAACGCCGCTGGCACTGCGCAACTGGGACGATCTTGCTGCGCGTCGTGCCGGGTATCCAGATCGCTCGCTATACGCAGCAGAGCGGCGCAACGTCGGCCGGCCGCGTCGGAGACTTCAACGTCAATGGCATGCACTCGCTGCAGAACGACTTCATCCTCGACGGCATCGACAACAACACCTTCTCTGAAAATGTGCAGGAGCTGAGCACGGAATCCGCGCACCCCTCGGTGGACACGATCGCCGAGTTCAACGCCATCACCAATCCCTATTCGGCGGAATACGGCCGCAGCCCGGGCGCGGTGGTTTCGGTGAACACCAAGAGCGGATCGAACCGATTCCACGGACTGGGCTACGAATACGTGCGCAACAACTATTTCGACGCGAACGACTTCTTCTCCGACCGCCACCACCTGCACCAAGCCGAAGTACAACCAGAACCAGTTCGGCGGCAACATCGGCGGGCCAATCATCAAGAACCAGCTCTTCTTCTTCTTCGACTACGAAGGCACCCGCATCAAGCAGGGTGTTCTGCGCACCAGCACCGTTCCCGCTGCCCAATGAGCGCATCGGCGACTTCAGCCCGGCAACCGCGGCCGCTGTGGGCGTGAAATACCACACCATCTACGATCCCACCACCTGCACGCCGGCGTTCTCCGGGTCCAACTGCCAGCCATTCGCCAACAACTCGGTTCCCCAGGGCAGCCTCGACCCGACCGTGCAGAAGCTGATGGCACTGTTCCCGCAGCCCAACACCACGACCGCCGGCAGCCCGCCCAACGTGAACAACTACATCCGCAACGCGCTGCTCACCGACTTTGAGCACAACTACGATGCGCGTGTGGACTGGACGCCTTCGCCGCAGGATTCCGTCTTCGTGCGCTACAACTACTCCACCGCAACCGCGACATTCCCGGCTATCTTGGTGGCCTGGCCGACGGCACCTCGACCTCGGCGTGGGGCAATCAGATCCTGAAGGCGTACAGCGATGTCATTGGCTGGACGCACATTCTCAACCAGAACATGGTGAACGAATTCCGCTTTGGCTGGGTGCGCGACTTCTCCTACGCGCAGCAGCAGCCCTTCGCGCTGAACCAGCTCGCGGGCGAGCTTCGTGCCCGGCATTCCCGACCAATCCTGCCCTGGGCGGCGGCGTGCCGCTGACTTCCTTCTCCAACTTCGCCTTTGAAGGCTCGCCGGACTTCCTGCCCAAGCGGCAGGTTCCCATGCAGTACCAGTACAACGACACCCTCTCGCAGGTGCTTCGGGCGCCACACGCTGAAGTACGGTGTGAGCCTCTACCTGCCCATGCGCAATCTCTTCCAGGATGAGCCCAGCACGCGCGGCGATCTGCAGTTCACCGGGGTCTTCACCTGCCAGCACAGCGCGCCCGGTAAATGCGTCTCCGGCACGGGGCTGTCCTACGCCGACGGGCTGCTCGGCTACACGCAGACCACGGCCGCTCACCAACGTCTTCTTTGTCGATCAGCGGCTCTGGATGGCATCCGGCTTCTTTGAGGACGACTGGAAGGCCACGCCGAAGCTCACCCTCAACCTCGGGCTTCGCTACGACTTCGCCACGCCGGCGATGGAAGGCCAGAACCGCATGGCCGACTTCGATCCCGCCTCGGGCTCGCTCGATCTTCGCCAAGGGCGGATCGGTCTGCAGAACCGCGCCATCGTCAACCCAGACACGAAGAACTTCGGGCCGCGCTTCGGCTTCGCCTACTCGCCGGATACAAAGACGGTGGTCCACGGCGGCTACGGCATCTACTACACGCTGTTCGAGCGCTTCGGCAGCGAGGACGAACTCGCGCTCAACCCGCCCTTCCTCATCAACAAGCAGCTGGTCAGCAACACTGCTCCGGTGCTCACAGCCTTCGGTTGGCTTCCCGTCGAACTTCCTCGATCCCAGCACGGTGGACTTCACCAACCTGAAGGCTTTCCACATCCGCTCGGTGCCGGTGAACGATCCGGAGCCTTATGTGCAGCAGTGGAGCTTCGGGGTCCAGCGTCAGATCGGTCAGCCGTGGGTCGCGGAAATCGACTATGTCGGCACTAAGTCGACGCACCTCGATGTAATTCGCAACTACAACCAGCCGATCATCTCGGGCGGTGTCAGCACCGGCGTGGTTCCGTATCCGAACTTCGGACAGATCGAGTGGACGTCTCCGATCGGCTACGGCAACTACAACGGACTGCAGGCTAGCCTCACCCGCCGCATCACCAATGGTCTCGAAGTACGCGCCGCCTTCACCCATTCGCGCAGTCTCGACAACACGCCGCAGGAACTGGAGAGCAACTCCGGCGATGCACCGGACGGGCGGAACTACGCAGCCTGGTATGGTCCCAGCGACTTCGATATTCCGAACCGCGTGGCGTTCAGCTACGACTACCATCTGCCCTTCGGCCGCGGCCAGTCGATGCTGAACCACGGTCCGGCTTCCTGGATCCTCGGCAACTGGACGACGTCGGGCGCTCTACACCTACTACAGCGGTCACCCCTTCCAGGTGAATGAGAACGACGGCAACCATAACTCCATCCTCGATCCCTACGGCTACACGACCGCGACCCCGAACCTGATCGGCAAGCCGCGCACCATCGGCGATCCCGACTGCTGGTTCTTCGCCAGCAAGGATTCGGCGTGCGCCGCTCAAGGCGCCTACCGGGGCGACCGATGCATACACCACCACTGCAGTCGGCGCGATCGGCAACGTCGGCCGCAACACCTTGCGTGGCCCGCACATCGGGGTCTGGGATGCTGCGCTGCTGAAGGATTTCCCTATCACCGAAGGCTGGAACGCCGAGGCGCGCTGGGAGGTCTTTAACGTGACGAACACGCCGGAATTCGGGCAGCCGCAGGGCAACATCACCAGCGGCGGCGTGGCCAGCATTACTTCGCTGGCCGGCGATCCGCGCGTGATGCAGTTCGCTGTGCGGATTTCCTTCTAACCCTGTTCCGGAGCTGGGCTCACACCCTCGGCTCCGGATACTCTTTTCCAATGGCGTTACGAATCAGCTGGCTCTCGCTGCTTCTCCTCTTCTGCGCCCTCGCCTCCGCGCAAACGGCTCCCGCTCCCAACATAGTTCTGCGGGGCGAGGTTCATCCCGCGCAGAACCAGACTTACTTCGAAGTTCCGTTCACCGTTCCGGCGGGAACGCATCGCATCACCGTTACTTTTCACAACCTCGGCAAGGATGAGCGCACCGTCCTCGATCTCGGCATCGCCGATCCATTTCGCTTTCGCGGCGAGAGCGGCGGCAACAAGCGCCACTTCACCCTGAGCGACACCGATGCCACGCCATCCTATTTGCCGGGCGCGATTCCACCGGGGCGCTGGAAGCTGCTGATCGCGGTTCCTAATATTCGCGCCGGAGTTACATCGCGTTACCGCGCCGAGATATGGTTTAACTCTGCATTTGATGACTCCTCGTTTACCGAGCAGCCGCTCAACGACAAGCCCGGCTGGTACCGCGGCGATCTGCACATGCATGACGCGCACAGCGACGGCAGCTGTCCCAGCCAGACGGGCAAGCCGGTGCCGTGCCCGTTGTTTCTTACTGTCGAAGCCGCCGTTCGCCGCAACCTCGACTTTATTGCCATCACCGACCACAACGCGACCTCGCAATATGACGACGAGCGCGAGTTACAGACGTACTTCGACAAGCTGCTTCTGATCCCCGGCCGCGAGCTGACCACGTTCCACGGCCATGCCAACGAGTTCGGGACGACGCGCTTCATTGACTACCGCGTGGGCACGAAGCAGGTGCCGGACGTCAACGCCATGTTTCGCCAGGCGCGCTCCCTCGGCGCGATTGTCTCCATCAACCATCCGCAGTCGCCCAGCGACGAAGTCTGCATGGGCTGCGGGTGGACCGCCACGCCTCCCGCAGACATGAACCTGGTCACCTCGATTGAAGTCGTCAACGGCGGGGGCCTTCCCGCCACCCGTTTCTGGGAAGACCAGCTGCGCCGAGGGTATCGGCTCACGGCCATCGGCGGCAGCGACAATCACCACGCCGACTGGCCTCCGGAACATACCGGCTCCGTCGGCTATCCGACGACGGTCATTTACGCGCAGAACCTCTCCGTCGCGGGGATTCTCGACGGCATCCGCTCGGGACGCGTCTTTATCGACCTCACCGGCAAGCGCGATCGTCTGCTCGACATGACCGCGCAATCCGGTGGGTCGACAGCGACGATGGGCAGCACTCTCGCACCCGCCGCTGGTCAACGGGTCACCATCGATGTGCATGTTGCCGGATGCGCCGGCGCATCGCTCCACCTCTTTATCGATGGCGAAGAATCCAGCGCGCTGCCTGCACAAGCCATAGCCTCAGCAGACCAGACGCTGCATGCTGCCTGGACCTCTGACGGCAAACAACACTGGCTGCGCGCCGAAGTCGTCAGCGCCGACAATCACATCCTGTTGTTCGGCAACCCGGTTTACATCGACTGGCAATACGCATCCGGCCACCATCACGCACTGAACAAAAGGAACTGCATGCGTCACGCTCTCTGCCTGCTTCTACTCTCTGCCGTCACGCTCCCCCTCGGCGCACAAGCCCGCGACCACTCGCGCCCGGGCAGCCGCAGCGTCATGGACGCGCACAACTGCTATCCGTATTACGAGTGGTGGTACGACCGCATCGATCGCGCTCTCTCCGCGGGCACGCCGCTGGCCATCGAGCAGGACCTCTATTGGTATACCGACCCGAAGACGGGGCGATCCTGGTCCATCGTCGCGCACGGCGCGCCCATCAGCGGCCACGAGCCCACCATGGAGCATTACTTCTTCGATCGCGTGCGGCCCATCGTGGAACGCGCGCTGAAAGAAGGCAATCACGGCAACTGGCCCCTCATCACCCTCAACCTCGACCTCAAGACCGAGGAGCCCGCGCATCTGCGCGCCATCTGGGCGCTGCTGACGAAGTATCAGGACTGGCTCACGACGGCTCCCAAAACCGGCAATCCCGCAACGCCCCAGCCGCTGACGATCCGCCCCATCCTCGTTCTCACCGGGGATTCCGACGCGCAGCAGGCGGTCTTCGATAACGATGTTCCTGACGGCGGCCGTCTCCTCGTCTTTGGGGCCGTTCACACGAACACGAAGGAACCGATGGCCGCGCCTAACGTACTCGAGCCCGAGTCGGCTTCGAACTACCGCCGCTGGTGGAACAATCCCTGGGGCGTCGTTGAGCAGGGAGGACAGCAGCATGCCGGTGACTGGACGCCTGCCGACAACGACCGCCTGCGTGCCTTGGTCCAGCACGCCCACACCAACCACCTGTGGATCCGCTTCTATACCCTCGACGGCGCAACCGAGAAAGAGGAGAGCTGCAACGGCTGGTTCCACAGCTATAACTTCGGTTCGCTTCCGGCCGCGGAAGCGCGCTGGGGGGCGGCGCAGAAGGCGGGCGTGGACTACATCGCCAGCGACCAGTATGAGTTACTCGGACGTTTTCTGCGCCCGCGGAAGTAACGGGCGTGGCGGCGAGGATCAGCTGCATTGCCACTGTCATGGGGGCGGAGAAGCGGGTTGCGGTCTTCCCGAACGGCTTCAGGGTAGATGCACTGTAGCTTGCGAGTTTGCTGCTCCAGGGGCCGAAGCGGTGGAACCGATGGTCGCAGCAAGAAGCGGGGAAAGCCGGCTTTGAATGGGTGCCCTTTTTGGGCGCCCGGGGGCAGACGCCGCCCCTCAACCTCAACCGCATCTTGTTGATTTAAATGGTCGGGGAGAGAGGATTCGAACCTCCGACCCCCTGGTCCCGAAAGCGTAAAGCGCATTAGGATCAGCAACTTACAATTCTCAGCGGCGGCGCTTCAACCGGAAATGTCCGCTTCACTCTTACTCCGACTTGTTAGATGAAAACCAATGGGTGCCCCGCAAGGGGTGCCCCTTGGAAACCGTATGCAGGTCAGCTTTCTCGATCCGTCTCAGACGTCAACCGAAATCTGATCAAGACCATCTCTAACTCGTTCCCTTGTTGCGGATCGCATGGATCCCACTCCCGCTTCCTGACCCGTTGAAACGCTCGACGCTGTTCTAATCACTATCTTCACATCCGGGACCCTTGGTTTGCCGACGCTCCAATGCGTCCATAAATGACTCAAACAAGGACTGTTAAATCCTTGCAGTGCTGTGGTATTTTGAGTGATCTGGCGGCGGGGCGACCCCAGTCGTAGCCGTCGGCTCATCCTCCTCCCCCCGTTTCGCATTTGTTTGCAACAGTTTGCGGCTTTTCGCTCATCGGTTCCAGGAGCTGTGCGATATGGGGGTGCAACCCTCGATTCGACACATCGGCAAGTATGAGGTGATCGACGTCATCGGCACGGGTGGGATGGGCATCGTGTTTCGTGCCCACGATCCCGCCATTGGCCGGACGGTCGCCATCAAAATGCTCCGCCAAGCCGACTCCAGCGGTGGTACCGGTGTGTTTGACCGATTTTTCTCGCGGGAGATGAAGTCTACCGGCAACCTCCACCACAAGAACATCGTTACCGTCTACGACAGCGGCGAGCAGGACGGCAACCCTTACCTTGTCATGGAATACCTCGAGGGCGACGCGATCTCCAAAGTCATCGCGGAGCGCCGGCCCATTCCACTGGTCGAAAAGCTCGATGTCGTTGTTCAGATTTGCGACGGGCTCCAATATGCCCATGACCGCAATATCATCCATCGCGACATCAAGCCGGCAAACGTCATCCTGCTCGCCGACGGTACGGCCAAGATCGTGGATTTTGGAGTGGCTCGCATCGCCGGCGGTGAGAGCACCATCGTCCAGGCCGGTCAACTGGTCGGCAGCCTCTACTACCTCTCGCCCGAACAGATCAATTCCCAGCCCATCGATGCGCGCAGCGACATCTTTTCCGCGGGCGTGCTGCTCTACGAATTCCTCACCTGTGAGTTGCCCTTCAAGGGCCCCGATCCCTCCTCTACATTCGTCAAAATTCTCACCGAGGACCCCCCGCAGCTCTCCCGGTTTGTGCCCGAGTTGCCGTTCGCCCTGCAAACTGTTGTCAGTCGCGCACTCGCCAAGAATGTCAACGACCGTTATCAAACGGCGGAGGAACTTGGCTTCGAGATACTTTCCGTCCAGAAGCATCTGACCTCCGGCATTATCGCCGACTGCATGAAGCGAGCCGAGGCCGCCATGCAGCGTCACGATCTGGAGCGTGCCCGCCAGCACTTGCTCGAAGTCGTTCGTCTGGATCGCCAGCACGAACGCGCCAACCGTCTGCTGCGCGACGTGCGCAAGGCGATTCAGCAGGAACAACGCTCCTCGCAGATCGTGCAGATGCGCTCCCAGGCCCAGGTGGCGCTTGCCGGTGGACAGTACGAAGAAGCTCTGGCCTGCGCCGATCAGGCTCTCAAGCTCGATCCCTCCGACCGCGAGTCGGTACGCCTTTCCGACGAGATTCGCTCCGCCATCACTCGCGCCCGCGCCGTCCGCGAAGCCCTCAATCGTGCCGAATCCGCGCTATTTGCAGGCGATTTCGACGAGGCCAAAGATGCCGTCGAAGAATCGCTGCGCCTGGATCCTTCGGATTCCGAAGCGCGTGCTCTCTCTTCAGTCGTCAATAAAGAGCTTGCAGAGCGATCCCGGCGGCAGCGTGTTCAGGATTTTGTTGATCAGGCCCGTCGCGGTATTGCCGAACGGAATTTTGGCGATGCTGTTGACGCCCTGCATCATGCTGAGGAACTGGATCCCGCTGATTCCAACGTTCGCGAGCTTCTGCAGTGGGCCGAGCGCGGCCAGGAGCAAGAGAAGCGGCGGAGGTATCTCCAGGAAATCACCGACCAGATCGAAAAGGCGCTGCGCAACGGCGACTTCTCCTCGGCCTGCACCATCTCCGAAATGGGCTTGCAGCGGTTTCCGGACGATCCTACGCTCGGGCGACTCCGGGCTATTTCTGAGAAGCAACGCGACATCGCCGAGAGACGCCGCTTTGTCCAGGATCAAAGTCTCGCAGTCAAGATCCTTACCGACCAGGGCCGGCTCGCCGAAGCGATCGAAACCCTCTCTCTCGCCCTGAAGAAGTATCCAGGCGAGCCCAACCTGGAATCGCTGCTCGCGCTCACCCGCGCCGAAGTGGACCGGGTGCGTCAGGAGCGCGAAGAAGCGGCGCGCCGTGAGGAGATGCAGCGGGCGGAAGACGACGAGCGAGTCCACCGTGCACAGCAGGTTCTGAATGCATCAATAGAGCTGCGGCGTTCCCTCGACGCGCGCACAGCGCTGGACAAAATCTCTGCCGACGCCGAGCACTTGCGTCGGGCCATCGAAAGCGCAGATCTGGACGAACATGCCAGGAATGCGGCTGTTCTTGTGCTTCAGGAACTCGACGCACGACTGCAGGCGCGCGATCAGGCCGTCACCGAACTCGAGCAGCTCCGCCAACAGATCGAGCAGGTCCGGAACGTCGCCTCACTCACCGACGGCGACAATCGCCTGCGCAGTATCAAGGCGACATTTCCCGGCGAGAAGCGAATTCAATCCCTGTGCAGCGAACTCGGCAATGCCCTCACGCGGCTGCGCGATGAACACGATCACAGAATCTCTCTCCTCACCTCGCTTGCTCAGGGTGTCGACGCAACGCCCACCGGCGAACTGGATGCTCTCCGCAATAAGGCTCATGACCTTGGCGCAGGGTTCGCCGACGATGCCCGCATCGGTGTCCTGCTGCAGCAGATTGAGTCTTCGGTGTCGGCGCGCCTTGAGGCGCAAGCCACTCATACTCGCGATATGGAGAGCCTGTTCGTCGACCTATCGCGAACTCGTTCGCTGCAGGAGATGGCGCGGATTGTGGATCGCGGCAAGTCGATTGCGACTCTGGATCGCAGCGACGACAATCTTGCCACGCGAGCCGCAGATTTACAGACGGAGGCGGCCCGCTCGCGCGCCTTTTTGGAATCTCTGCTCGGCGAGATGAATTCGCTCGCGGAGAAAGTGACAGGCGCCGCGACCATCGACGATGCAGAATCGGTTCTCCCGCAAGTGCGCACCCTGGCCGAGCGGCAGACGGATTTCCAGGATCTCCAGGAAGCGGCAACGCGGCTGCTGGCTCAGGTCCACGGGCGCCGCATCGAGCACGACTTGATCACGCAGGAACTCGAATCCATTCGCGCCACGCTCTCAACACTGGAGACAGAGGAGGATCTTTCCGCTGCTGCTGCCAGAGCCGTAGTGTGCCGCACCCAGCATCGCAACGATCCCACGATTCTTGGGCTCTCCAGCGAGATTGAAGCGACCGTCGAGCAGAGCCTCCGGGAACGTGCCGACCTGCGCGAACGAAATGCGGCATGTGATGCAGCAATTAAGGCAGCGGAGGAACGACTTCGCGCGGGCGATCCCAACGCAGCTCTGGACAGACTCCGTTCGGTGGAAGCGGCAAACCCCGATCGCAGCGATCTCCACCAGAAGATCGCTGCCATTCAAAAGCAGCTGGAGCAGCTCCGCGTCGAGCATGAGCGCCAGGAAAAGGAACGCATCGCCCGTGAGCAGGCAGAGGCCGAAGCGCGTGCCCGGGCCGCAGCTGTCGAGCAGGCTTTGCAGGAAGCGGAGAACCTGCTTACCCAGGGCACCGCGGAAGAATCCATCCGGACACTGCGAGCTGCCCTCGAACGTGATCCGGAGCAGCCCCAGCTGCGCGTGGCGCTCGAGACAGCTGTGGCCGAACTCGCCCGCCAGCGTGCTGAGGCGGAACGCGGAGAACAGGAGCGTATCGCCAAAGAAAGGGCGGAGGCCGAGAACCGTGAGAGGGAACGCCTCGAGCGGGAAAAAGCTGAGGTCGAGCGCAAAGAACAGGAGCGCATCGCAAAAGAGAAGGCGGAACAGGAACGGCTGGCGAGAGAAAAGATCGAAGCTGACCGCCGTGAGCGGGCACGGCTTGCGAAAGAAGAAGCGGAAGCCAGGCGCAGGGAGCAGGAACAGATAGCCAAAGAAAAGGCTGAGGTTCAACGCAAAGAACTGCAGCGTATGGCGCAGGAGAAGGCCGAAGCTGAGGCTCGCGCCCGCCAAGCCATCGCCGAACAGGCCATCGCCCGGGCGCGCCAGGTCCTCGCCGAGGGCAAAGGCGCAGAGTCTCTCCGGATTCTTCGCGTTACGCTCCAGCACGATCAACAAAACCAGGCGCTCCTCTCCGAGATTGCTTCCGTGGAAGACGAGCTTGCGCGTCAGCGCGCCGAACTGGAGCGCATCGGGCGCGAAAAAGCCGAAGCGGAGCGCAAAGAACGGGAGCGGCTCGCCAAGGAAAAAGCCGAAGCCGAGCAAGAGGCAAAAGGGAAGGCCGAGGCGGAAAGACGGGAGCGCGAGCGCCAGGAGCGGGTCGCCAAAGAAAAAGCCGAAGCCGAGCGCCTCGAACAGGAGCGGATCGTCCAGGAAAAGGCCGCCGCTGAAGCGCGCGCGCGCCAGGCCGCCACCGAGCAAGCTCTCGATCGGTCTAGCCAGTCGTTTGCTCACGGCGAGGGGGAAGAGTCGCTCGCCATCCTGCTCGCCGCCATGGAGCGCGATCCCGCAAGCGCGGCACTCCGCACCGCGCTGGAATCCACGCGAAAACTGATCGCCCGTCAACAGGCGGAGAGCGAGCGCATCGCCAAAGAGAAGGCCGACAAAGAGCGCAGTGAACAGGCACGTCTCGCTCGCGAAAAGGCGGCCGCCGAACAAGAGGAACGCGAGCGTCTTGCCAAAGAAAAAGCGGAAACCGAAAAGAAAGAGAGAGACCGTCTCTCCCGCGAGAAGGCCGAACGCGAACGCCTCGCCAGAGAGAAGGCAGACAGTGAACGCCGCGAACGCGAGCACACCGCCAAAGAGAAGGCCGCCGCCGAAGCGCGGGCACGCCTCGCCGCAACCCAGCCGGCAGAGCCGACCGTCATCGCGACAAAACCCGAGGCTTCATCTGCAAGGCCTGCTGGTGCTCCCGCGGCAGTCTCGGGTTTCCGTCGACTGTCGCTTGTTGCGGGCGCCTCCGGAGCGCTGCTCGTTGTCGCCGCCGGTGCCTGGTTCACCGTGCGCACCTTCGTGTCGCCGGCTCCGACTGTTCCGGTCACCTTCGCCATAACGCCTGCCGGTGCTGCCCTTACCGTCGACGGTCAACCCAAAGCCTGCTCCGCGCATTGCACCCTGCAACTCCAGCCCGGCAACCACAGCGTCGCCGTGGCGGAGAACGGCTACCTAACGCTGAGCCGCAACCTTACACTCGCAAAGGCTGACGCAAACAGCACCGTCAATCTGGTTCTTGAGGCAGCTCCCCCCTCAGCGCCGCCGGCATTGCACCCATTGCCCGGCTCATCGCTCGCGATTCTCGGCGATCCTGGCGCGGCCGCTGTATCCCTAGATGGAAAGCCCGCAGGCGATCTCGCCACGGGTCGCGTCGAACTGAGCCAGCTGCCTGCCGGCACGCATCGACTCGACATTACCCGAGGCGTTAAGGACCTTCGTCTGCCTGTTCGCGTTGCTCAGGATGGCTCGGTGCGCATCGACAGCGCCACTGGTCTTGACGAGGACCTCGTACTCGCGGCCATGTACTCTGCCGGTAAGACCACGCTCTTTTGCCGCTGCAACGGCTCCGAGTTACAGATCGACGGGAAGAAGGTCAAGCCCTTTGCGCGCAACCTTTACCGCGTCTCGGCGGACAAGCCTCAATTCAACGTGACTCTGGTGCACGGCGGCGGCAGCCAGAGCGTGGCCTTCCGGGCCGGCGGTTCCAATCAGGCAACACTCCTTATCACCCCCATCGCACTCTCTCCGTCTCCTGCCCCACAGCTCGCGCAGCAGCAAGCACCCTCGGCTCCGGTCGCACCACAACCGATACAGAACCAGGCAACTAATGGACCGCAACCGCCTGTGCAAACCGCCTCCGCGCAACCAACGCCCCTTCCCCAGGTGCCCGCTCCTCAGACGCCGCCCGCGGCCGCTCCTGCGCCAGCTCCTGATCTCACTGCCTGGAACAACATCCGCAATTCGGTTCAGATTTCTGACTTTCAACAGTTCGTCAAGAGCTATCCCGACAGCGCGCACGCCTCGGACGCAAGGCAACATATTGCCGCACTGCAAGCAAAGCTGGAGCAACAGCAGCAACAGGCAATCCAACAGGACGAGCACCAGGTTCTCGCAGTATTGGAAGACTACCGAATTGCGTATGAATCAAAGAACCTCACTGGTATGCTGGCCGTCTTTCCAGCGATGCTTCCCCGTGACCGCTCGGCCCTTCAGAGAACCTTTAAAACCTTCGAACAAGTAAGGGTAACTTTCACGTCGTCAACTCCGGCAATTAATGGCGATAACGCAACGATAAGTACTGGACAACATCTTCTACTAGTGGTAAACGGAAAGGCATCCCAGAATTCGGCAACGATTCTATTCTCCCTCGAGAAGACCCACGGGCGCTGGCAGATCACCAGTATGAGGTAGCCCATACTATCGGAGGTTATATGACCAAACTGCGCGCTGTCATCCTGCTGTCCGTGTCACCCGGCCTTGCCCTCTCGCTGCTGGGGCAGACTTGCTCCCAAACATCTCCGACCCACAAGTTAATTTGCGTGCTGCCCCAGTTATTCGGTCCGAAGCCAGGCTGCAGCACGTCGCCGGTGGGATGTCAGTTGGGAATGGTTCTTCAAAACCCCAATCACGCTGCCCACTTCCAGCAAAAGTCAATAACTAGCTTCTCGCAACCGCTCACAACATCGATCGGTGAAGAACTGTCATCACTTCCTCTGGGTTCCGGAGGCGCGGGTATCAGCATCACGTACACCCCTGAGCATGTGCCGGTTCCAACCGAGGACAGTCTTGGACCGATCATGACGGAGCGCGCCCAGGTGATCGGTAAGCAGCGAATTACACTCGGTGCAGCGTATCAGTATTTCGATTTCCGTTCGATCGATGGAATTAGCCTTCGCGAGGCGCCGGACGTGCTCGCGCACGCGCAATTTCCGGTGAACGGCTCAGATCCACCATACGAAAACGATTACATTACAAATTCGAACAGCCTGTCCCTCCATTTGAACCAAGTCGTACTGTATGCGGTCTATGGAGTCAGCAACCGCATCGATGTCTCTGCTGAACTACCAATAGAGACAATTCATTTTTCGGCCAGTTCTAATGATCATATCGTCAGAACAGTGCCGTGTGAACTTGCAAACCCCGTCGGTACGTGCAGTGACTCCAGTTCGGAGTTTGGCGAATATCACTTTTTTGGCATCCCGACGACATATCAGGAAGCACATGATGACGTAAACGCGAACTTCACGAATGGCGGAAACGCCAGCGGCATCGGAGATGTCACACTGCGTGCAAAGGGAGAAGTTATCAAGGGCGAAAAAAGCGCAGCGTCCGTAGGAGTCGCCGTTCGCTTGCCGAGTGGTGACGCCGCAAATCTGCTGGGAGCGGGAACCATTGGTGTGCAGCCTTTCGGCGCGTTTACATACCGGGGCCGCGTTTCGCCGCATGTACTTATCGGCTACCAGTGGAATGGGGACTCGATCCTTCCTGGAAATCCCGTTGGCATTCTGCCGGGAATTGGGGGCAGCCCTTCGATCAATCCCGGTCCCGCTAAGGTGAGCCTGCCGCCGTCTCTTGTGTATTCGGGCGGAATCGACGTGAGGCTGGCCGATCGCGTCACCTTTGCTGCGGATCTTATTGGTCAGAGGCTCTTCAGTGCAGGCCGCCTCGATATGGGCACTTTCACCGACGTCAACGGAAACACGTTGCCGCAACTTCAGCCGTACACCGACGACTACAGCGCAGACAGCATTGCGACGGGTGTGAAGATTCGTCTCGTTCGCGAACTTCTCCTCACCGGCAACATCACGACACGCGTAGATAATGGGGGACTCGTGGCGCGCGCCGTCCCGTTGGTAGGGATGTCCTACGCCTTCTAGCTAGTGTAGTGCGTCATGCAGATTGCCGATTATTCTGAGCGGCGCGGGCGCGCTTGACCTTCTGCAGAATGTCCGCAGCTTTGGCGGTCCAGATAAAGGGTTTGGGGTTGTCGTTGTGATGGTCGATGTAGTCGAAGATCGCGGTGATCAGATCCTCGACGCTGCGAAAGACTCCCCGGCGCAGGCGATTTTCGGTCAGGTCGCGGAAGAAGCGCTCCACCATGTTCAGCCATGAGCAGCCGGTAGGCGTGAAGTGCATGTGGAAGCGGGGATGACGTTCGAGCCAGCGCTCGACCCTGGCGTGTTTGTGGGTCGAGTAATTGTCCACGATCATGTGGATCTGCTTGCCCGGGGGAACAACATCATCGATAGCGCGCAGGAACTTCAGCCATTCCTGATGCCGGTGCCGCTCGTCGCACATGGAGATGATCTGGCCCTGGAGTGCATCGAGGGCGGCAAACAGCGTAGCCGTTCCGTTGCGCTTGTAATCGTGGGTCATGGTGCCGCAGCGGCCTCTTTTCATCGGCAGGCCGGGCTGAGTGCGATCCAGAGCCTGAATCTGGCTCTTCTCGTCGGCGCACAGGACGATGGCGTGCTCGGGCGGATTCAGATACAGGCCGACAATATCCTCCAGCTTTTCCTGGAAGCGCGGGTCGCGGCTGAGCTTGAAGGTTCGCATCTGATGCGGCTTCAGTCCGTGGGCGCGCCAGATGCGGCGCACACTGGCCTCGCTGATGCCCGCCGCACGCGCCATGGTGCGCGTCGACCAGTGCGTGGCGTTCGCAGGTTTATCGTGCAGCGTCATATTCACGACTCGCTTCACCCGCCGTTCGGTGATGATGGGCGTGCGCCCCGGTCGCGACGCGTCCTTTTCCAGAGCCGCAATGCCGCCTGTGAGAAAGCGGTTTCGCCAGCGCGCCGCCTTCTCCGGCGTCATCTTCATCCGCCGGGCAATCTGCTGGTTCTCCAGACCGTCCGCGGCCAGCAGCACGATCCGCGCCCGTTCCACAACCCGAGCGGGAAGCGAACGTCCTCGCGCCATCCGCTCCAGGGCTTGTTTCTGTTCCGCACTCAGCTCAACGGCGGCAGCGATGCGCATACTGTGTCGTCCTCAATAGTATGGACGCATACCGGCAATACTCGTTATCACTTACGACGCACTACACTAGGTTCATAACGGCTTTGGTGGATTTTCCGGTCTCGGCAGTGAGATTCCATGGCAGGAGTAGAAGAAATTCAAAGGTGGTACCTCGTTTTTTTGTACTTGATGCTACGGCTGTCCATCCACGCGCCAGGAGTGACCGATGCAAGCCTCAGGCTGTTTCACCCAGGACAAATTCATTGCGGGCAAATCCCTGCGCGACATCGAGAAGATTCTCGGATTCAAGGAGAGACGTCTGGCACAAGGCGGATACGTGTATGCCCTCATACAGCTTCCGGAGAGAAACGAATTTCGGGTGGCCGGGTACACCAACGTTAGCTTGCACCGTTTCGAAATGTCCTATGACCTGGACGTCAACGTGCTCAAGCGAAACGCGATGGAAATGTGGGAACTCAAAGGTCGAAATCGATTAGTAAAAGTCGTTCCGATTATCAAGCACGACAAGAACATGGCCGACGACGAGCAGTACCCGCACGCGAGAGGCGCACCGCAGTGGGTGATCACGAAACAATTGCCGTGCGTGGAGGCCGGGGAATTGGGCGCCTACCCTGATGGGTTGTATACGCCGAAGTATTAGCGCCTGTCGGCAATGCATTTGGAGCTTCGTGATATGACGTGCCAGCGAAAAACTCAGCCAGTTAAAACTGGAGTTCTCTCGTAAATGACCCGCCCCTGAAAACTAAGCCGCGCGAGGTTAGAAAGTTCGGCCTGCGTGGTTCGGTTGGTGCCCGTTTGGCGGGCACGATTGCGGTTAATGTAAATCAAGTGATGGTCTCCAGCAACAGGTCTGAGTAAGTTCTTTTCGGGTTCACAGTTTCCGTCGTCGTCGTGCGGTGGGAATGTGGGAAACGCGGAGCGTTTTCCAAGGCAGCTTTATCGCCGTCATTTCCACCGCTGCTGATGACGGCAAATTCAGCCGGAGTCCGATGGGCCAGTGCGGAATGCGGCCGGTGATGGTTGTAATCGTGGTGCCAGAAGGCCAGCTTGCGGCGAGCATCGGCCAGCGTGAAGAAGACCTCCACGTTCAGGCACTCGTCGCGCAGTCGTCCGTTGAAGCTCTCGATGTAGCCGGTCTTGACCGGCCGCCCCGGCCGGATGAAATCCAGATGCACGCTGTTTTGGTAAGCCCAGAGATCCATCGCCTTGCTGGCGAACTCCGTTCCGTTGTCCACGGTGATCGACTGCGGCGCTCCGTGGCCGGCGACGACCGCATCGAGTGCCACAGCCACCTTCTCTCCGCTGAGTGCTGTGTCTGCAAAGAGCAGCAGACACTCGCGGGTGAACTGGTCGACCACCGTCAACACGCGGATCCAGCGGCCATCGGCCAGCCGCTGCGCGACGAAATCCATACTCCACTTCTGGTTGGCGCTGATTGCCTGTCCGGACGGAATGCGCTGCCGCTGTGCTCGCTGCCGTCTCTTCTGTGTGCGCACGATCAGCCCTTCTTCGGTATAGAGGCGGTAGATCCGTTTCGCGTTCACTTCCCAGCCCTCCCGCCTGAGCATCACCGTCAGCCAGCGGTAGCCGTAACGAACGCGGCTGCCCGCCAGTTCGCGCAGCCGTACGCGTAGCGCCTCCTGCGGATTGCGATGATGCTCATACCTAAGCGTTGCCCGGTTCACCGGAATCAGCCCCGCAGCACGCCGTTCACTGAACTGGTGGACCTGCTGGGCCCACTCCCAGCTCACGACGCGCCCGAGGCCTCAGAGCTTTTTTGCGACGATCTCCTGCAGAACGTGGCGATCCAGAGAAAGATCCGCGACCAGCCGCTTCAGCTTCCCGTTCTCCTCACGCAACTGCCGAAGCTCCCGCAGCTCGCTCAGGCCCAGCCCCGCATACTTCTCCTTCCACAGGTAGAATGTCTGCTGGCTGATGCGGTGCTTGCGGCATATCTCCACGACTGTCTCCCCTGACTCTGCTTCCCGCAGCACCCGCAGAATCGCCTCCTCGTTGTGTCCTCGCCTTGCCATCTTCCGGTTCTCCTCTCCGCTTCAGAGAACCACGACAGCCTGCGATCTCTCAACTTCACAACGGACCAGTTTTCGGGTTTGGGTCAAAGCAGGCAAGTACCTTTTTAGCGTGGCATGAAGGAAGTTCCGCACTACAGAGTTTTGCCACGAGAAGTAAAAAGTATAGGCCACTGTGGCAAGAGAAACGCGAGCACCGGCGTTGGGCAGCTCAAGACGAAGACCAATGGGCGCCCCGAGAAGCGTGCCCCACTCCGACTCTGCGCTTTCATCTCTCGCTATAGTTGAGCGCCCAAATCTCATTGGCCGTAACAACCCTGAGAAAAAGAACTGAATTGTCTGGAGCCACCGTAAACCAGGTGTCAATTCGCCCAGAGAGCTTGCTGAAATCGGTGAGATCAACCGCGGATACAACTCGGCCGCTCTCCGGTGAGATTTGGACGACCTCTGGCTGATCACCGTTGGGTCTGCTCGCATACAAAGCGCGGGAATCCGGTGACCAGGCCAGATCGTTTCCATTCACGCCGTCGGCGGCTGTTTTCCATTTGCCGGTCTTAACGTCCATCACGACCACCTGATGCCGATCGGATCGCAGGGCGGCTATTGAGCGCCCGTTAGGTGACCATCGGGCTGTTGAAAGACCTTCCGAGCCCGGAATCGCAGCTTGTTCCGCGGTGTTGAGATCGATACGTTCAATCTCGCAGGTCCTTTCCTCCTGACAAAGAACACGACCGTAGACAAGGTAGCGTCCATCAGGGGACCACGTGGGAGCTCCCTGATTGTCACTTCCACGGGAGGCCTCTTTCAGAGATCCGCCAGCGGCCGCGACGATGAAAATGCGATAGGGCGCATCGGAACGCTTGCCCATGAAAGCGATCCGTTTTCCGTCCGGCGACCAACGCGGTAACTCGACGCTGACGAAGTTTGGGGTAGCGATTTGTCTAGCGAGTTTGCCATCCGGGGTCCCTACCCACAGGGTATTTTCCGGTTCGCGGACATAGGTGATCGATCGTCCGTCGATTGAAAAGTCCACATCCCGTACTGAAATTCCGGGCAGGAATGGCCGGAACTGATGAGATCTCCGATCGAACCGATCGAGTTCGTCCCGTCCGGTCATATCCCGAGCTACATACATCATGTGCGTCGCAGGATCCAGAGCCGCGGAGTTCTGTCCGGCAACCACGGTTGTCAGCGGACCAAGTGTAAAACCTGACTGCCAGGGCAGGCGCTTTCTGCTTAGCAGCCACATTTTCTTGGCGCTCAGTACGAAGGCGTCGTCCTGTCGATCGAAGATCGCGACGTCGTTATAGTCCGATGCGGCAAAACCGGTGACGTCGAGACTCTTCGCATCAGGCGGCTCGAGGGCGCTCAGCACGAGCTCAGATAGTGATGAATTCCATGTGCTGGAATCGCGCAACCGAATCAGGATTCTCTTTCCGTCGAAGGACCACCGCAACAAAAGCGGCACCGCTGTGAATGTGTGGATCAGGTGGCTGGTGACTCCCTTGTCAGCGGTTATATAAACGCCATTCCCTAATGCGTAGGCGATCGTTGTGCCGTCCGGTGACCAGGCGGCAGCATGGCAGACGATATCGCCCACCCTCCAGGGGCTGTTCCCATGCAGAGGAAATACCCATAGAGGGCGCTCTTTCTCTTCGCCTTCACCCGCCAGAATGAGCAAGGTCTGCCGATCAGGACTGACGCCCTGGGGCGTCGCCTCAATGAACGTTGTCGGAATCTCGGTGACAGGTCCCCCCTTCGCAGGAACTGATGACAGGACGTCCCGTCCTGCGCGTCTTTCGCTGAAGTAGAGGCTGACGCCATCTGTGACGAGGTTCTCCTTGACGACTTCGTCGTTCGTGATCTGGGTTTCACGGTCCAGAGAAATGCGGACCGGACCAAACGCCCGAATTGTTATTACTGCTGCGGCGCTCAGCACAAATAGCCCTGCGAGTGTGATCCCGATGTCAGCGAGAAGCCTGGCTGGCAAACGAACACCGAGTGGGGGAGCGGCTGCCGTCGAAGGTACTGTGACGGCTACATGGTTCCATTCTGGCCGTGCCGCGGCGACTTCGAGAGCGGCAGCCAGTTCAAATCGTCCCGGAGAGCCGCCGGCCATCCACTCGTCGATTTCGTGCCTGAAGGCGTAGACAGCCTGCCGCTGGCCGACCGGTATCCGATAGACGGGCAGGCCACCCTTTTGTTCCCAACGGATGACCGTGCGGACGTCCCGACCGACGTAGGCGGCGATCTCTTTCCAGGAATCCAGCCTTTCGGTGGAAGGTCCCTCTTGCGTCATCGTTCGATCCCTCAGCAGACGAGAAAGGCAGGATTACTTCGGGGGCTCAGTGACATACAACTCCGCATGTCACGAATAGTCATATTCTGTCAGCTTTGACCAGTGGCCGGAGTTTAGCCCCGCATGGCTCACTATTCAAGGATTTTGTGCAGAACGTGTCGCTGTTGGGACGTGAAGTCTGCCAGCGGGGAGTCAACGCATGCTGGACATGTCGGAGTTTCGCCCGCAACCATCGGCTGATAGCCAGAGACCCTCCATTTCGAACCGCATTTCCGGTGGATTTAACGGTCGCGGCGTTTGCATTCTTGGAACTTGTGTCCTGCTGGGGTTGGTTATGTTTCTGTGCGGATGCGGCGGTGGCAGTGGTCCCGGCGGTGGCCGCGGTAACCCACCGCCCTCGCCCACCATAACTTCGATCACCGTTTCATGCTCGCCGTCTTCTGTTTTAATTACGCAGACCTCTGTATGTGCGGCCACCGTCTCCGGCACAGGCAGCTTCAGCAACACTGTCACATGGTCAGTAGCTCCGTCGAGCCGCGGATCGATCAGCAGCACAGGCGTTTTCACGCCGGCAGTCGCAGGAACTGTGACCGTTACCGCTACTTCGACTCAGGATTCGACCAAATCCGGCAACGGCACGATCAGCGCATCGAATACTACGGCTCTGGCCGTATCGATTACCGACCTACCCTCCGGGGCAGCGGGGGCCGTCACCATCACCGATCCTAACGGGCTGCAGTCGACGCTGACGTCGAGTCAGATTGTCACCGCCATACCGGGCACTTATACGGTGGTCGCAGCGACTGTAACTTCCGGTTCGAGCGCCTACATCGCGAAGTTGCCGACGCAAAGCGTGACGGTAACGGCCGGAGAGCTCTCTCCGGTAGACGTCGATTACTACACCGTAATTCCACAAACCACAAAGGTTCTCGATTCGGCAGGTATGCAGGGCCTGACGATATCGACTGACGGCACGACGATCACGATCAGCGTTGCCAGTGCGATCGCGACATCGCTCAGTGCGGGAGATGTGCTGGTGGTTCCTCCCATTCCGGGTGTCGCGCCAATGGGGCTATTGCGCAAAGTCGTGTCGATCGCCTCCGGCGCGTCGACGATGATCGTCACGGTTCAGTCAGCCACGCTGGCGGACGCTTTCCAGAGACTGTCGTTGCAGCTAAATACGCAGGCAACCCCGTCGACTACGCAGTCCGTTCGCACCGCGCCCGGAGTGGTCTTTCGTCCGCATGCCGCGATTCATGGGCGGCACGGGGGTGCAACCGCCATGATTGGGAGGAGTGCAGTACAGGACCCCTGCGGGGGTTCGTCGCTAGGCGTATTTGACATCACCGAACCGATCAGCCTGGACCCCGTCGCCGGCATTTCCCTGGACGGGCAGGTGGAACTTTGTTCCGCTATTAATTTGCAGATCGACCTTGAGGGGAAAGGATTTAGTCTCCCGCCGCAATTGAATGCCTTCACCGCCACAGCCACGGTGGGGGAGTCGGCCGATCTCACATTGCACGGTGAGTTCCTCAATGGGTCTTTCAATCCTGATCCAGTGAAACTCGCGACTCTGCCCGGCGAGCCGATCCCGGTGCCAGGGCTCCCCTTTGTCTGGGTTACGCCGGAGATATCGGTATTTGTCGGGGCCTCCGGCAATATCTCCACCGGTTTATCGACTGAATTCGCTGAGGCGGGCGCGATCACCGGCGGAGTTAGTTACTCTTCCGGGCAGTGGACTCCCATAAAACCGACCCCAACTATGCAGACTTCCTACTCTCCACCGGCCATCGACGCTTCCATGCAAGCCAAGGCTTATGCGGGACTAGAAATGGACCTGAACGTCTGGGACCTTCTCGGTCCTTCTTTCAAGCCCGACGAGTACCTCGAGTTCAACGCCGATATCACCACCAATCCGTGGTGGACCCTGACCGGAGGTGTCGAAGGCCCTATGAGCCTGGACGTCACCTTCCTGGGTGAAACCCTGGCCAGTTATGACTTGGGAGACATGTTCGATTGGAGCACAATGATTGCATCGGCGCCAGGTCCGTTTTCGCCATCAGCTGCAGCACCAATCATTCAGTCCTTGTCGCCCTCTCAGACGACAGCAGGCGGAGCCAGCTTTATTCTGGCCATCGCCGGGACCAACTTCGTACCAGGAGCGGTGGTCAACTTTGGCCCCAGCGCCCTGAATACGACCTACGAGACAACCGGAGCCCTCAACGCGACTGTTCCGCCATCGCTTATTAGTCAGGCAGGCACTGTTTCCGTCACGGTAGCCAATCCGGGAACGGGTGCGGGGATATCGTCTCCCGCGACCTTCACGATCAATCCCGCAACCGGCAAGGTGATAATCAGTCCGGCAAGCGTCTCTGTTCCAGCAGGTGAGGTGCAAACCTTCAGCGCGACCGTTTCCGGAACTGGCACGGTTAACTGGAGTGTGCAGGAGGGCTCGGCCGGGGGAACGATTTCTTCCGCCGGAATCTACACCGCTCCGCAAAACACCGGCACGTATCATGTGATAGCCGCCAGTTCAACGAACTCGACGGAGACGGCGACCGCTACAGTCAACGTGGTCGCAGGTCCGGAGATCGCCACCATCCATTCCTTCGATCACACCAAAGAGGGCGCTGTTCCGAGTGCGCCTCTTATCCTAACTTCCAGCGGAATCATGTACGGAACAACTGAGGCAGGTGGCAATCTGTCCTGCGCCTATATCTCCACTCTGAAGGGATGTGGAACGATCTTCCAGACAGACACGTCAGGAAATGTGACAACCCTGCACAGCTTCGCAGGCATCGATGGCGCATACCCGGTTGCGTCGTTGCTGGCAGCGACGAACGGCACGCTGTATGGGACCACGCTCTATGGTGGCTCCTATTACTCTTCGTGCGATTTGGGCGGTACAAGTACGCCGGCTGGGTGCGGAACGCTATTCACGTACAGCACAGCGGGAATCTTCGCGTCCATCTACTCCTTTGGCCCTTATACCTCCTCCATCGGCGTCGGCCCGAAGGCACCGTTGTTCCAGAGCTCGAACGGCACTCTTTACGGCACCGCCGACGTGGGGGGCAGTACGGCATGCGCGGGATCGACGGGTACGGTTTCGCGCACTGGTTTTGGTGCCGTCTTCGACCTCACGGGCACCAGCGCTCCCGCGTCTCTCCATACTTTTACCGGCAGCGAAGGGGCATACCCCGCAGCGGCATTGTTTGCGGTGAATGGAAACTTCTACAGCACCACGGAGGGGGGAGGAGCTCTGAGTTGCAGCTCGTATACAAGCCCCGGCTGTGGAACGGTTTTCGGGATGACACCGGTCGGCGCCATCTCACTACTGCATTCCTTCACCGGCTCAGATGGATCGGCCCCGGATTCTCCGCTCATGCTCGGAGCCGACGGGAACATCTATGGGTCAACGTTCTTCGGCGGAAGCGCAACATGCGCAGAGAACGCCCAGTACCAAGGGTGCGGGACAATTTTCAAGACCGACACGTCCGGCAATTTCACGCTCCTCCATTCTTTCTCCGGAGCCGATGGTGCCTATCCCGGGCAACTCTATCAGGCATCCGACGGTTACTTCTACGGTACTGCCTATGGGGGTGGCGATATCGCATGCACTGGGAAGTATGGGCCGGGCTGCGGCGTCATCTTTCGAATGGACACCTCAGGAAACGTGACGGTGCTCTACGTTTTTACTGGTGCCTCGGACGGCTCCTGGCCAGCCGCCGGTCTGATTGCCGGTCCGGACGGCAATTTGTATGGCACGACGGCGTATGGCGGATCCAATGATGACGGAGTGATCTTCCGAATCTCTGGTCTGTCTTCATTGACGGTCGGATCGCAGCCAGCCATCGCAGCACCGGAAAAGCAGGTTATCGTCCCGGTCTCTGCCCACAACATCCATGAGACCATCCCACGCCCGACAATGCCGCCTAATTAGCGCCCGGATCGAATTACGAAAGGAATCAAAGATGAAAAGAATTGGCAGATCAGTCTTGGTTTTGCTTTGTCTCCCGCTCTGCGCAAGCGCACAGTTCTTCAAGGTCGGGCCCGAGAAAACCGTACCCGTATCCATCAGCCATCCACCTCAGTTTGGTTTGACAGTCAGGCGCGTTGCCTTCGGTCAGCCCGGTGGAAGCTGCCCGGGCGAGGCCAATGAACTGGTGGATCGCACGATTCTGCCAGACTTTCAGCAAAACCATATGGACGTGATTGAGCGCCAGGCGCTGAACCAGATCATGTCGGAGCACAACTTCAGCCAGACTGCTTATGCCGATCCAAGCAGCGCTGCGCAGCTGGGCAGGATTCTTGGCCCCAGCGCAATGATTATCGTCACCGTCAACAACTGTAGCTCTTCGCAGGTGCCGCTCTTTAACGACCAGCGCAACATGTTCAACAATCAGGTCGTCCGGACGTTTATTTCAAAGACTCGCTATTCCCTTGAGGGCTCGCTCCGCATCGTCAACCTGACCACCGGACAGATCGTCGGATCTCACAACTTTCAGAGCAGCAAGGAGCAATCGAATCAATCGCAACAAGGTCAGCCAGAGTATCCGCCCGTCGACGAAATCAAGGATCAGGCGATGCAGGACGTCGGCTTTCAGGTGCACGCCATGTTCTTCCCCTCCGGAGATCGAGTAGAGCTTCCGTTCTATGACGACAAGGACTGCGACCTGAACCAGGTGTATTTGCTTTTCAAGAATGGCGACCAGGACGGAGCTCTTCGCATGATGGATGCCAACCTGCAGTCTTGTACGGCGGGAAAACACAAGGACAAAAGCCTGGCGCGAGCCTACTACGATGACGGGCTGCTGCATTGCATTCATGCTGACTATGAAAAGGCAGCCACGCTCTTTACGAGCGCGATGGATGCGAAAGGCGCTGAAGCAGTAGCAACCGCTTCCGGAACGTGCGAACGTGCAAAGCGCGGTGCCGCCGATCTAAAGGCGTATGAGGCGCAGGCCGCACAGATCCAGGCTCCCCCGCCGATCAACAATGCCCCTCTTGAGCAGACAGCAGCTGCGCCTGCGCCGCTGCCGCCCCCTCCTGGTTCCGGAGCAACTGCAACGCCTGCGCCAGTCGCAGGACAGGCCGGAACGAGTGTGGCCGACCGGCTCAAAAAGCTTGAGAGCCTCTACAAACAGGGGCTCATTACCAAGAAGGAATACGACGAAAAGCGGGCGGTGATTTTGAAAGATCTGTAGTACTGGAACTCTGACCATAACGGGCGTCGCTCACAGAATGCGGAAAAGTCAGGTGGGTGTAGATCCAGAACAGAACGGGTCGAAGGTTCCCAACTCTTCCATCAGCAGCCGCTCCGAGTACGCCGAGTACAGCATCTGCGGGAGTTGCGTTCTCCGGCGCAATCGCCGGACGTCCAGCGGGAGTACATGGCCTCGAAGGCGGCCAAATGATCCCGAGATTCTCGTCGGTCAGCGCACGAGCCGCCCGCAGCGGATGGTCCTTCCCCACCGTTGCTGCAGCGACAAATAGCTGAACACGTGACCCTCCTGACTTACGAGTAGGGTATCTCGTTGTCCTGCCGGTGCCGCCCAATCGGGGCACATCAGTGCGGGATCGGGGTGTAGGCGAGGGGGGGAGTTTGGGGGGATAACTGGCTGGTACATTCAGGGAGAGAGTGGATTGGGGAAAGAGTAGCAGAGAGGTAAAGGGCAGAGGGCCTGGATGGCGAGGGAAAGGCCGATTTTTGCGGGTTCTATTGGTATGGGGGATAAGTAACTTTCCTGGAAAGTGGCATGTCCTCGCTCCTCGTGTGAAATCTGCTCCAGCGACGAACCTGTTCGCGCGGGAGCAACTGTTACCTCACTGAGCAACAGGCGCCGCCGGCGCCGAGGACGGTTTGGGGAGGGCAGGAGGGGAGCGACCCTGAGACATCGGATGCAGACCCGGATCGAAGAGAGGAAAGAACAAGATAAGGAAGAGAAGATCCCGGATTCCGGTTCAGGGGCTCCCCGCCGGGACCGGGAGGTGCAGGGGTGAAGGACGACGGGGGTGAGGGGGACAGTGGAGAGGAAGGAAGGGCCGGTACCGGGAGCTGGGTCGACGGGAGGCCTGGTCGACGGAGTCCGGGTCGCGGGGAGCCCAGGCCGACGGAACCGGGTCGACCCGGGCCGAGGGAGCCAGGGTCGGATCCGGTCCGGCGTCCGGGTGGGAAGGCATCCGGGTGGGGAGGCATCCGGGGTGAGAGGAGCCGCCGGCCAGGCGGAGCCTCTCCCGCGCGCGGGGGAAATTATGTATGCCGGCCGGGGAGGCACCTGGTCTGTCTGCTTTGCGACTGACCCCGGAGACGAGCCCCTTGATGCCGGCGTCGATCTTCGTGCCGGTGCCGAAGCCGACCGACTCGCGCACCTCGACGCCGAGCACTCCGCCGCCCATCTCGTGGACGTTCTCGATATAGTTCTTCGCGCCGTTGGCGAAGACTTCTTCGCCGTTGTGGTAGCCGAGGATGGCGCGCTGGCCCTTCTGCAGATGGAGAGCATCCTCGAGGGGCTGACCGACGATGGACTGCCAGTTGGGGATGTTCAGCCGGTGGACGTCGTAGCGCACGGTGCGCTCGACCTCCAGTCCATGCAGGCCGGACTGCATCAGGAAGCCGCCCTCGCCGAGAGTGCCGAGGCGGCGCATGGCCTTCAGGTTCTCCGGGTGGGAGAGCCAGCAAGAAAAATATCCTCCGGTTCCGGCAAATCCTGGTAACCTGGCTTTGGCAGGAAGGGCGCCCGGGTTCACACTCATCCTGTACGTGACCGAACTCTCCGCTAAGGGGAGTCCCGTCGAAAGGCATGAGTATACGAGTAACACTGATCTGCACGCTCTGTTCCTCAGCGTCGTCCACCGCCCCGGCAGTATCTGGCCATGGCTGTTTGCCGACCTGATCCGCGATCTGCGCCTGGCCCGCGGTCTAAGTATCGATCTGGCCGCCGACCTGGCCGGCATGACTTACTCGGAGTGGGCGGCTATCGAGTCCGGCCATCCGCCCGTCGATTCCGAGCGCCTGCGCCCGGTGGCCGCGTCCTTGAAGTCGGCTGGGACGATCTGTCCCGGCTGCGCCGCCTGCCCTGAACCTCAAACCCCCGGGGCCGGAGCCCTCCCCCGCTCTGGCCTCTTTACTCATAACCGTATAGCCTCACCTCCAGAGAGAGGAGGTGAGGAAGATTCCACGAACTGAAACCACCAGGGTGAAACGCATGAACCTGAACGTACCCCTTCCGCTGCACAACCACTTCAAGTCTCTGACCGCGGCCCAGGGAGAGAACATGACCGACGTGCTGCTGGAGTTTATCCGCGACTATGTCAGGAAGCACTCTCCGAAGGAGCGGCGCCGGTGAAACGCGCCGCTCTCTACATGCGCGTCTCGACCGTCGATCAACACCCCGAGACCCAGACCTTAGACCTCCGCCAGCTCGCCACCCAGCGCGGCTTCGAGATCGTGGCGGAGTTCACTGACCGGATCTCCGGCGCGAAAGCGCGCCGGCCGGGTCTCGATCAACTCCTGAAGGAGGCTCGCCGTGGCCAGTTCGATGTCGTGCTGGTCTGGGCCTCGGACCGGATCGCTCGGTCCGTTCGGCACTACCTGGAGATCCTCGACGAGCTGAACCGCCTCAACGTCGAGTTCGTCAGTTTCCGCGAGCAGATCGACACCGGTGGTCCGCTGGGCCGGGCCATCGTCGTCATCATCGGAGCGATCGCGGAACTCGAACGCAACCTGATCGTCGAACGGGTGCGCGCCGGGATGCGGCGCGCCCGCCTCGAAGGCCGGCCCATCGGCCGCCCGGCCGTGGAACTCGATCGCGCTGCCATCCTGCGGGATCGTCAGCACGGCCAGAGTCTCGGCCAGCTGGCGAAGGGCTATCGCGTCTCCCGCAGCACCATCCACCGCGTGCTCCACGAGCACGCAGCCACAGAGTCGCCGGCATGAAGACTCTTGCGCTGTTCCTGTCCGGCTTCTTCGTGGGCATCGCGCTCGGCTCCCGCTCGCGTCCCTCCGATCCCTGCAAGCTCGCCCTCGATATCGACGAACTGGCCTCGCCCACCCTCTTCCGTCGCACCACCCTGCTCCGGCTCGACCCTGTTCCACAAGGGTCGCCACCAACCACCCGCTAACTCCCGGAAAATCAATGGCCGGATCTCCACGATCCGGCCGTTCCATAAGGTGTGGGTTTAAGTGCAGCCCCCCTCTCCCATTCTTCACTCCTCAATCGTCCTCATCCATGACTGCCGGGTCAAGCTACCGCTCTCGCCTTGGTCCTGTCCCGCGTTGCAGGTCACGCCAGACGGTAGTGTCCCAATTTAGGACACTACCCGCCAAACCACGGCGGGTGACAATGTGCAGTACTTAAATCGCTGTGATAATGTGGTTTTCCTTCTCGCTCATCGCGAAATGGCTCGGAGTGTCCGAAGGCGCACCGCCCGGGCACGAGGACCAACGTTGGTGCTGACGCTGCGCTTCGACGGGACGGGATGCATGCGGAAGGCCTGCGACCTTCTGAATCTTTTCCTTCTTTATCTTTTATTGTTGCCTGTTATTGCGGTTGGCACTGCCTTTGCCCAAAGCAGCGCCTCCGCGTCACCGCTGTCCATTGTCCGGTACCACGCCGGCGAGAATCCAGCCTGGGCCGGAGCCAATTTCGACGACAGCACATGGCCGGTGGCGGAGCGCGGCCGCTGGCCCGCACCGCCTTACCAATCGGATGGATTTGTCTGGGTGCGCTTCCGCGTAGCGGTTCGCAACGACACCGCCGAACCCCTCGCCATCCGGGTCACCAACCCGCCCAATGTTCTCGTTGCCGACCAGGTGTTTGTTAATGGAACACCTGTGGGGTCCCTGGGACGTGTCCCTCCGCATGCGTGGGTCGATTGCCTGCCCGAGACGGCGATCTTCGATCTGTCCCGTGGACTCGCCCCGCCCGGGGCCATCGCCTCCGTGGCGCTGCGTATCTGGTACCCGCCCTTTGACCGAAGGTCTTCCGGCGCTGCCAACTTTGGCTTTGACCAGCTTGCCATCTCCGTTGGCAGGAATACCACAGCTATGGCGACCGCGACTCTCGCTTTCGACCAGCAACGCACTCTACATGCCGAACAGGAAGCCGCAAGCGCCCGCGCTCTGCTGCGGAATCTTCCGGGCCTGGTCCTGAACAGCATCATCCTGCTCATCGGTTGCGCCATTCTGTTGCTGGGGCGTTCCTCGCGCAGCCGCAATCTTCTGCTTTATGGCTCCATGCTGGCCACGTTTCCATGGATCACCCTCTTTTTCGAGGTCGTCGGCGCTCATCTCATCTCCCTCTCTGTGCAGGAGTACTTTCCGCTCCAGGTCGCCACTCAGCTTCCTGCCATGATTGTCACGGTCTACTTTATCTGGGGTATCAATGACCTCGGCGATGTCTGGCTCAAACGCTTGACGCTGGCAGCCATGTGGATCTTCAACCTCGGCATGATCGTCGCCTATGTGCCGGCCAACCCCTCGGCTTTCGCCGCTCTGGCCAACCCGATTTCCTCGATCGCCCTGCAGTGCTTCAATCTCATCACCCTGGGGGTTCTTGGATGGGTCCTTTTCATCCTGCGCCGCAATCGATTCATCGCGCTGGCCATGACCCTCCCTCCGTTGGCGTCGTCGCTCGTTGGTTTCCGGGTCCTCTTTCAACAGGGACAGGGATTCTTCGACCTGGCTTTCTTTCTGGCGGGACTCTGCCTCTCCATTGCGCTCGCGATCGAAGCGTGGAAGGAGTGGCGCACCCGCGAGGCTCTGCACACCGAATTCGAAGCCGCTCGCGCAGTGCAGCAGCGTCTGATCACTCCAGCTGCCGAAGTCCCTGGCTTTCGTATTGAAAGCGTCTACGCGCCCGCCGCTCAGGTCGGCGGTGACTTCTTCCGTGTAGCCCCCGAGCAGGACGGTTCGGTTCTGGTCGTGGTGGGGGATGTGAGCGGCAAAGGATTGCGCGCCGCGCTCACGGTTAGCGCGATAGTCGGCGCGCTGCGCACAATGCCTCCTCTGGCGCCAGCGCGCATTCTGGCCGCGCTCAATCGCGGGCTCATCGGCCAGATGCACGACGGTTTCGTGACCTGCGTTGCGGCGCACATTCGCCCGGACGGGGCGGTTACTCTCGCCAATGCGGGGCACCTGTCACCCTACCGTAACGGCGAGGAACTCCCACTGTCTCCGGGGCTGCCTCTCGGACTCAGCGCCGAAGCTGAATATGCTGAAACTGTCTTTCGGCTTGGCCCGAATGACTCGCTCACCTTTCTCTCTGACGGTGTCGTCGAGGCTCGCGACGCGACAGGCGAGCTGTTCGGCTTCGAGCGAGCCCGGGAAATCAGCGCGCAGCCTGCACACACCATTGCTGGAGCCGCGCAGGCCTTCGGACAGGAGGACGACATCACGGTGTTGACGCTGGCGTTTAAGGGTGCGGAGGTGGCGCATGCGTAAGCTCGTACTCCTGGCGATCGCCGCGCTGGCCCTGCCTGCATGCGCACAGGTGTTCAACATGGAGCAGGACCGCGTGCAGATGGCGCCGCTGGACGGCCTGATGCGCTTCCACACCGGTGATAATTCCGTCTGGTCGCAGCCCGGCTTCGATGATTCTTCCTGGCCGGTCATCTCGTCGGAGCGCGAGTGGAGCGAGCAGGGGTACAAAAACTACGGCGGCTTTGCCTGGTACCGTTTCAGCGTGATCCTACCCAGCGATCATCACCAGCTGGGCCTTTACATCCCGCCTGTCAGAACCAGCTACCAGGTCTTCGCCGATGGCACGCTCGTGGGCTCGTTTGGCGGCTTTCCGCCCGATGGGGCCATCGACACTTCGCAACCACAACTGGTGCTCCTGCCTGAAACTCCGGCCGGCACCATGGAGATTGCCATCCGCGTGTGGCACTGGCCGCACTGGGCCATGTACTTCGGAGGCGGGCTGTCGGGCGCGCCACGCATCGGCGACGCCGGCCTCCTG
This sequence comes from uncultured Acidobacteriaceae bacterium, assembly GCA_963796895.1. GTDB lineage: Bacteria > Acidobacteriota > Terriglobia > Terriglobales > Acidobacteriaceae > Palsa-343. The sequence goes on along the minus strand of CAWCNN010000003.1, from coordinate 642,469 downwards.
AAGAACTGGATGAGCCTCCAGAACAGGAACACGTTCTGGGAGCTCAGCGCGCAGGGCTACCTGGCCCTGCTCAATTTCCTCTATTGCATCGCCGGGTTGGCGCTCTTCCTGATGAGGCGCAAGGAACGTTTGTACCTCTGGTATGCCCTGGCCGGCCTCTTCTTCGGAGCCTGGTCGCTCGCGAGCTGTTTCGCGGCATTTCATTCTGTGCCGGCTCTGGCCAGTGAGGCGGCCATGGACGGCCTCTCCGTGGCAGGATTCCTCAGCTTCCTCATCTTCATCTGGATGATGCTTGGTGCTCGGCGCACGATATGGATCCCCGTATGCATCGCCTCCGTGGCGCTGGACGTGGTGATGTGGACCGTGCCTGCGCTCCGCAACCTGCCGGTTTCCGCCGGCAACTTCATCTTTCTGGTCGTGAATCTGCCGCAGACTCTCGGCCCGGTGGCCATTTTGATCCAGGGCGTCAGGCGCCGCGATCCCGATGCTCGATTGCTGCTGATTCCGGTTGGGTTGAACGCTTTGGCCAACTGGATCAATAACGCGCTTTGGGCGATTCTCACCGCGGGCCATCCCGGGATCGAGCCTTACTGGATCCTCTGGAACAGAACTTTCAGCTGGCCCTTCCCGTTCGGTCTGTACGATCTCTCGATTGGGATTCTCCTGATCGCAATTCTTGCCATCGTCGTCCTTCGCTTTGCCCGCTCTCGTCAGGAGGAAGACCATCTGAGGAGCGAACGGGAAGCCGCGCGTGCTGTGCAGCAGGTGCTCGTTCCGGAAGCGATCCCCACCGTTCCAGGATTTCGGATCGAGAGCGTTTACAAGCCAGCCGGAGAGGTGGGCGGCGACTTCTTCCAGATCCTCCCCATTGCCGCAGGCGGCGTACTGATTGCCATCGGGGATGTCAGCGGCAAGGGCATGCCCGCGGCCATGACCGTTTCGCTCTTGGTCGGCACCTTCCGCACCCTCGCCCACTACACCCAGGGCCCAGCGGAGTTTCTCCGCGCCATGAACCAGCGCATGCTCGGCCGCAACTCAGGCGGCTTCACCACATGCCTCGTCGTCCGCGTGGACACTGACGGCACCCTCACCATCGCCAACGCAGGTCACCTCGCCCCCTACGCGGATGGCGATGAAATCCCTCTCGAAAACGGCCTGCCTCTCGGCCTCGCGCCAGGACGCCGTCTATACCGAAACCACTCTCGCCCTCCATCCAGGCGCCCAGCTCACCCTCCTCACCGATGGCGTCGTCGAAGCCCGCAACACCACCGGCGAACTCTTCGGCTTCGACCGCACCGTAGCCATCAGCACCCAGTCCGCCGAAGCCATCGCCGCCGCCGCCCAGCCGTTCGGCCAGGAAGACGACATCACCGTCCTCACCCTCACCTTCGCCCCCGCCGAGGTGCTGCATGCGTAGGGGCGGTTGTTCGGCATTGCCCACTCGTTTCTCGGCTCATGGTCGGAGAGAACCATTGAGAAGCGGATACGGAACGGGAGTCGGCCGGTGTTTAGGAATGTGCTGGGTTCCACCTGGCCGTAAAACGGGCTTTTCGGACAGATGATCGTCGGAACGGAGCCGCATCGCTTTCTCAACGAGTGATAGATCGCCGATGCACTCATCGAACGCGAATTACTGCCACAAGTCGGCTAGCGTTCTGGGATTTTCCCCGGGTGGACTTGTCAGCTATTGCCAACCGGCCAGGTCACTCATCGAGGTGAAGGCAAGATGATCGGGGGGGATGTATCTAAACCCACAAGGTGTGGATTCCGGGAACAGCCGATCCGCGGAGGAGTTCCTGCTGCGTTCCAATGAAAAAGCAAGGGTTCTGCATCTCTCCTGTTCACTTGCGAGCGCGGTCTGCATTCGTCGTTCAAATGAATAAGCGAACGACAAATTCAGGTCGATTCGTTAGCGCTGGCAACAGCGCACTCCAGAACCTCACCTTCACCACCCACAGATCGAGACTTCAACGAGCGATACCGGCCGTTTTCACCGTTGCTTCACGAGCAGCCCGAAAGGGGAACTTTGCCCCAGCGTGCCTTTCCGGCTATAGTCTTTAGACACATGCGCTTCGTGACAGCAAAGCGAGGTACTGGGCTTTCCTGGGTATCAATCCTGGGAATTCTCTGTATCGCCCTTGTGCTGACCACGGGGATTCTATCGGTCACCCACACACACGCCAACGGGCAGATCGATCACGATTGCGCGCTGTGCTTTACCGCACATCAAGTGGTTCAGATCGCTGTTGTGGTGACGATTCTGCTCGCCTCCCGTCCGATCGCGCGGTTTACCTGTGAGAAGTTTGCTCCTGTTCCCCGCCAGCGTTTCATTCTGAAACTGGCCAATCGACCTCCGCCTGTCCCTGCCGTTTTCGCCTAAGACAGCAGTTCACCCCAGGGACATTCCACATCTATCGGAGGTCGTCTATGCGCACGTGTCTGCGTGGCGCTGCCATTTTTCTTTTTGTGGGCTTTGCTGCAATTGGTCTTAGCCCCCTTGCTTCTTTCGCCCAAGCCGGGGCTATCTCCGGCACGATCACGGGCACAGTGACTGATCCCAGTGGAGCTGTCGTCGCCGGTGCCACCATCTCGATCCAGAATCCTGTGAGCCAGTACGAGCGCACTGTTGCAAGCGACAGCGGCGGACATTTTCAGTTCACGAACGTGCCTTACGACCCATACCACATGACCGTGGTGATGAAAGGATTCAGCGCTTACGTGCACGACGTGAGCGTTCACTCCAGCACCGCCATCTCCATCCCCGTGCACCTGACGGTCGGCGCAGCAGCGGAGACAGTTCAGGTGACCAGCGAAGACCTGATCAATCGCAACGCCAATATGGATACGGATATCGACCGTAAGGCGTTTGCCCAGATCCCGCTGGAGAGCCAGTCGTCGGGGCTAAGCTCGCTGGTGACGCTGACGACGCCCGGGGTGTCCGCCGACTCGAACGGCCTCTTCCACGGGCTGGGCGATCACGCGGAGAACTCGTTTTCGGTGGACGGGCAGCCGATTACGGATCAGCAGAGCAAGGTGTTTTCCAACCAGCTTCCCGATAATGCGGTGCAATCGATGGACGTGATCGAAGGCGCGCCGCCGGCCGAGTACGGGGACAAGACCAGCCTGGTGATTCAGGTGACGACGCGCTCCGGACAGGGCGTGACCAAGCCGACCGGGTCGATTTATACATCGTACGGAAGCTTTGGCTCGACCACGGAGGGGGGCACGCTTGGCTATGGCAAGCAGAACTGGGGGAACTTTCTCTCCGTCGATGGATTGAACACGAGCCGATTTCTCGATGCTCCGGAGTTTGCGACGTTCCATGACAGAGGGAACGAAGAGAACGTTTTCGACCGGATCGATTATCAGATCGACCAGGCAAACTCGCTGCACGTGAACCTGAACTACTCGCGGTCGTGGTTCCAGACGCCGAACACCTATGACAACCTCAACCTGGGCGGCGTGAACCTTGCCGGGCAGGCTGTGTCCGGGCAAACGGACCAGCGTTCGAAAATCGGAACCGTCAACGTGGCTCCGAGTTTCACCCATGTCCTCTCCCCTGACTCGGTTTGGAATATCGGGTTCTATTACCGGCGCGACGCCTACAACTATTATCCAAGCAAGGATCCGTTCGCCGATCTCGGGCCGATTCAGACCGAGACCATCGGACAGAATCGCAGCCTCGCGAATGCGGGCCTGCACACGGACTTCTCGTACGAGAAGGGGCACCACAACGTCAAAGCCGGCGCGGTGTACGAACAGACTTTTCTGAACGAGAACGATTCGTTGGGGGTCGTCGATCCCGGTTATCTGGATACCCTCACGGACGCCGACGGGAATCCCTGCATGTCGGGTGGAACGCCGGATGCGCCGCTGGATTCACCGTGCACGGACCTGTATCCGTACGATCTGACACGGGGCGGGACGAACTACAATTTTAAGGGCCACACCGATATCAAGGAGCTGGCGCTCTACGCCGAAGACCGGATCACGCTGGGCAACTGGCTGTTCAACATCGGTATTCGCGGCGATCTGTATAACGGTCTTTCCGATTCGGGCCAGGCGGAGCCGCGGCTGGCTGCGTCTTACAACATCAAGCAGACCAAAACGGTATTGCGAGGCTCGTATGCCCGCACCCTGGAGACGCCGTTCAACGAGAACCTGGTGCTGGCAAGCACCGGGTGTCTCAACGCCGTCGTGAATCCTCTGCTGGGGTGTCAGGGTGGCGATACCGGCGCACTTACGCCCGGCACTCGCAATGAATACCACGCCGGTATCCAGCAGGTATTCGGTCCGCACTTCGTCGTGAGCGGCGAATATATCTGGAAGTACACCAACAATGCTTATGACTTCAGTGTGCTTGGCAACACACCGATCACCTTCCCGATCCAGTGGCAGAAGTCGAAGATTCCAGGCTTTGCGCTGCGGGCTAATGTGACGCCGGTGCACGGCTTCAGCGCCTACATCGTCATGTCTTCGGTAGCCGCACGGTTCTTCCCGCCGCAGGTGGGCGGAGCGGGAGCAACGGTAGGCCAAACCGGATTACCTTTCCGCATCGACCACGATGAGCAGTTCAATGAGACGACACATTTCCAGTATCAGCTTCCCTGGAAGCATATGCCCTGGTACAGCTTTAACTGGAGGTATGACAGCGGGCTGGTGGCGGGATCCGTTCCTTGCTACAACGTGAGCGATCCAAACAGCCTGTGCAATCCGGACAACGGAGGGCCATCCACGACACTGAATGGCCAACCCGCCATCGACCTGAGCGGCCTGACCGCTGACGAGGAATTCGAGGCCGGGCTCACCTGCAACGGGGTGCGGGCGACGCCCTTCTCGCCCTTGCCGTCGCCATGCCCAGCCTCCCAGCTTACCTCGAACCTGGTGAAGATTCCCGCACCCGGAACCGAGAACGATGACCACAATCCGCCGCGCATTCAGCCGCGCAGTCTCTTCGACATGGCGCTGGGCGAGGATAACCTCTTCCACGGCGATCGTTATCGATGGGGCGCGCAGGTGACAGCCGTGAACGTCACGAATAAATACGCTCTCTATAACTTCCTTTCCACCTTCAGCGGCACGCACTATGTCACACCGCGTGCCATCACCGGCCGAATCACCTTCTCGTTTTGAACCCAGATGGGGGCGGACCGATCTCCGCCCCTCATCGACTCGGGAGGTATTTATGGCCCCATTAGATCCGCAGCAGCGCGGAAGCAAGAGACGCCTGACACAGATTCGGTGGAAGCGATGGGAGCTCATCCATGCGTTCATCCTTGCCGCGCTGATGACCGCCTTTGGTCTTTGGGTTGGCATCTGGATCGCAACCCATCATTTCGATTGAGCCGGCTATGCCAAATTACTATGGCCGCGGTGTCAGGCAGCGGGTGCTCCGAGGGGGTAGCAGGAAACGCGTGGCTCGTATTCGTTGGAGCCGGCGCGATCTTGTGCACGCGGGTTTCTGGTCGCTGGTCGTGATTGGCGCGGTTCTCTGGGTCGCCGTGTGGGTATCGGGTCACACCTTCTGGAAGCGAATCTAAGTCACTTTCGGTGCAGATACGCAATCAGCTCCGCAATCTGTGCGTCGCTCAGACGCCCATTGAATGCGGGCATCGTACGCTTTCCGTAGATGATCACCTGGCGCACCGCCGCATCGGTTGCCGGAGTCGTGCCATCGGGAAGGTCTTGATGGGAGAAGAGATCATGCAGCTTCGGCGGGGCCTTCTTGAGGCCGAGGTCGTTTTCCTCGTGACACTCGAAGCAGTGAATCTCGTACAGGCCTTTCCCGGCCTGTACGGTCTCGGTGAGCGGTTTTGATCAGCCGGCGGCACAGAACAGCAGCATGGTTGCGACAACGTGCCCTGGCGGGCGCCGTCTGGATTCGTCTTCCAAACGAGTGAGAGCGCGACAGGACTCAGACGTTGGAGCCGGCAAGAACGCACTGAAGCGCCGTTTGACGAGAACCTGGCGCTCGCCAGCACCGGCCCCTGGATCCCCGTCGCTAACCCACTCCTGGGGTGCCAGGCGGACGAAACCTACAACGAAACTACCCACTTCCAGCGACGACGGGAGATTGCGAGAAGGGTGTTTCTGAACCCGGGAACAGCAGTGGCAGAGACCGAACGGATCACTCCGAGGAGTCTCTGTTGAGTCCACAACCAATTTGCTCGTCGCCGACCGGTCCAAATAATCTGCCCGGTGCGCCGCCGCCGTACGGATTTCTAAGTTTCGAGGTCCGCCTCGTGAAGAGGGCGCTGCGAACTCGCTCGCGGCGGGAAACTGCGGATGAGCAGCGGCATGACGAAGAGGATTGCAAAAACGGTCGTGACCATCCCACCGACCACCACGCGGGCCAGCGGCTGCTGCGCCTGCGCGCCGATGCTGGTGGCGACGGCGGCGGGCAGCAGTCCCAGACCGGCAGCCATGCAGGCCATCACGACGGGGCGCATCTCATCGAGACAGCCTTTTTCGAGGCCGACGTCGAAGCCTTCTTCGCGCTGTGCCCGGCGGATGCCGGAAAGAAACACAACCGCACCCAGAGTAGCCACGCCGGTGAGCGAGGTAAAGCCAACCGCGGCGGAAATGCTGAACGCCGTTCCGGTGATGAACAGTGAGAGCACGCCTCCAATGGCGGCGAAGGGCAGTGTGGCCACGACGATGAAGGCGTCGCGCCAGGTGCGGAACTGAATGTAAAGCAGCATGAGGATCACGGCCAGGCTAACCGGAATGATAAAAGCGAGCCGGCTTTGTTCTTTGCGCAGACTGTCGAATTCTCCCGCCCAGGAGTACTCGTAACCGCTCGGCAGGTGAACCTCAGCCGCAAGGCGATCCTGCAGGTCCTGAATCGCGCTGGCCAGGTCGCGTCCGCGTACGCTGAACTTGATGGGGATGTAACGGCGTCCGCCCTCGTGGTAAATCATGAAGGCTCCGTTGCGGATGCTCACGTCGGCCACGGAGCCAAGCTGCACCTCGTTGCCGTCGGGCGTGGACAGCAGGATCTGGGAGATTTGCTGGGGCGTGCTGCGGAACTGCTGCGCGTAACGGACGGAGAAGTCAAAGCGGCGGTCGTTATCGATGACCTGGGTGACGGGCGCGCCGCCCACGGCTGCCTGCACGACGTTGTTGATGTCCTGCGGCTGGAGACCGTAGCGGGCGGCCTTGAGCCGGTCGATGGAGACCATCAGGCTGGGCTGGCCGGTAACGTCGAAGACGCCCACATCGGTGATGCCCGGGACCTGCTTCATGATGGCAGCGATCTGGTCGGCGATGCGCGTCAGCTGGTCGAAGTCGTTGCCGAAGAGCTTGAGGGAGTTCTCGCCTTTGACGCCGGACATGGCCTCTTCCACGTTGTCCTGGATGTTCTGGGAGAAGTTGAAATCGACGCCGGGATACTGTTGAAAGCTCTTCGAGATGGCGGCGATGAGCTTCTCCTTGCTGCGGTGGAACTGAGGACGCCATTGCGAAACGGGCTTCAGATCGGCGAGGAACTCGATGTTGTTGAAGGTGCTGACGTCGGTGCCGTCGTCGGGGCGGCCCATCTGCGAGACTACCTGCGTGACCTCGGGATAAGCGCGCAGGGTGGCGCGGATATCGTCCGCCATGCGGGTCGAGGCCTCAAAGGAGATGTCCTGCTGCATATCAGCGCGAATCCAGAGGTTGCCTTCCTCAAGGGCGGGCATGAATTCGCCGCCCACGAAATGGAAGACGACTCCGGCGCCCATGAGGGCGGCCAATGCGAGGATCCAGGCGAGGCGCGGGAAGCGCAGGGCGCGACGCAGGCCGCTGTCGTAATGGCGACGGAAGAAGGCGCTGAGCCAGGTTTCTTTGGCCTCATGGTGAATTTGCCGTGGGACCGCCAGCGATCCGAGCACCGGGGCGAAGACCAGCGCGAAGATGAGCGCGCCGGTGAGAGCGAAGCCATAGGTCACGGACATCGGGGCGAAGATCTTGCCCGGCACGCCCTGCATGGTGAAGAGAGGGATAAAGGCGACGAGAATGATGAGGGTGGCGAAGAGAACCGGCTTGGCCGAATCGGCGACGCCGGCAAGAATCAGCTCGGAAATCTCTTCGGCTTCGACGCGCCGCGAAACGCGACGGTAGATGCTTTCGAGGACCACGATCGAAGCGTCGACGAGGATGCCGAAATCGATGGCTCCGATAGAGATCAGGTTGGCCGACTGACTGGTGAGCACCATCAGGCTGAAGGCGAACAGGACGGCAAATGGAATGGTGACGGCGGCGATAAGGGTGATCCGCCAGTCGCCGAGCATGCTGAGGAGCACCAGCGTCACCAGGGTGAGGCCCATGATGACGATGTGGCGCACCGTCTCGGTGGTGATGTCGATCAGCTTCGTTCGATCGTAGATGGTGCCGGATTTGCATGCCCGGCGGCAGCAGGTTGCCGTGGTTGAGAGAATCGATCTTCTGGCGAAGAGCCGCCAGGGCCGGCAGTGATTTCGCGCCTTTCTGAAGCAGCACGATGCCTTCGACGATGTCCGGATCGTCATGCCCGTTGAGGTTGCGGCCCACTTTGCCCAGCCGCGGCTGATGGCCCTCGCGGACATCCGCCACATCGCTGAGCAGGACGGGGACGCCGTTGTGTTCAGCCACCACAATATGCCGCATGTCATCGAGCGAGTGCAGCAGCCCGATGCCTCGGACATTGACGCTCTGGCTGCCGACGGTGAGGTAATTGCCCCCCGCGTTGGCGTTGCTGTTCTGCACCGCGTTGACTACCTGCGTCATGGTGACGCCATAGGTCAGGAGCTTGATTGGGATCGACTTCGGCCTGATACTGGCGCGTGGTGCCGCCAAAGGTCGCAACGTCGATAATGCCCGGCACCTGCTTGATCTCGCGGACGAGCAGCCAGTCCTGCGTGGCCTTGATCTCGTTCAGCGAATAGCCGGGGCCGGTGAGCTGATAGCGATAGATTTCCCCAACCGGCGACTCGGGCGAAAGCTGCGGCTGCAGGTTATTGGGGAGGGTTACCTGGGCGATGCGGTTGAGCGCTTCCTGCCGATCGACGAAGTAATCGCTGTCGAAGGCGAAATACATCTTCACGTCGCTCAGGCCGAAGATGCTGATGGAGCGGATCTGGTCGAGTTGGGGCGTGCCGTTCAATCCGGTCTCGAGCGGAATGGTCACCTGCTGCTCCATCTCTTCGGCGGACCAGGAGGGATTCTGGGTGATGAACTCGACCATGGGCGGAGAGGGATCCGGATACGCCTCGATGTCGAGCCGGGTGAACGCGTACCCGCCGATGACCAGTGCCGCCACAAAGACAATCAGGACGACATTGCGATAACGGAGCAGCGTGCGAATGAGCGCCTGCATGGCTATTCGTCCCCCGCGTCGCGCAAAAGCTCCGCTCCTTGGCTCACGACCCGTTCGCTGTCGCGCAGGCCCTGGCCGACATCGTCGTTTTCCGTCCCCATGCTCGCCAGCACGACGGCGCGGCGCTCGAATTTGCCAGGCGCGGTTTCAACAAACACGAAGGTTTCATGGCCATTCTGAATCACTGCGGTGGCGGGAACTTCAACCACATTCTGCTCAGTGCCGGTGAGCGTCATATTGGCAAACATGTCGGGCTTGAGACGGTGTTGCGGATTGGGCAGCACGACACGGACCTTGAGGGTGAGAGAAGTTGGGTCGACGGCATCGGAGATGTTGTCCACCATGCCGTGCAGCGCCATGCCGGGATAGCCGTTCACGGTGATGGCAGCAGGCTGGCCGACGTGGACCTTACTCTGGTCGCGCGGATAGAGGTCGCCGACCACCCAGATGGAATTGATGTTGGCAATGGTGGCGATTGCCGTGGCGTTATCCAGCGAGCGCTGCAATTCACCCGGGCCAGTGCCCACATCGAGCACGACTCCGGAGATCGGGGCAGTAATCGGCACGATGTCGGCCGTGTCGTTTTCGTTGAAACCCAGCACATGCAGGGTTTGCCGTGCGCGATCCAGCTCGGAGTGGTCCGCGGCGTCCAGCGCTTTGAGGTCGTCATAGTCCCGCTGGGCCATGACCTCGTGCGCCAGCAGTTCTTTCGCACGATTCAGCTGCAAATCGGCGCGATCGGCTTCGATTTTCGCCTTTTCATAATCGGAACGGGCCTGGGCGGCCTCGCTGCTCTGCAGCGTGCCGATGGTTTCGCCCTTGTGCACGTCCTGTCCGGGAAGAATGCGGAGTGACAGGACGCGCCCGCTGATCAGTGGATAAACGTGAACCATCTGCGTAGGGTTCGCCGTGATTCGTGCAGGCAGCGTGAGTTGGCTGGCCACCTGACTGCGGTGGACCGTAAAGGTCTCGATCACCTGCTGCCGCGGCGTGGCAGTCTGCGCTGGCGGTTCGTTTCCGCGACATCCGGCGAACGTGAGAGCCGCAACCAAAATGGCGGCGGAACGAGCAGACTTCTTCATGGCACGATCTCCGTAGCGGTGGCAAAGCTGAGCTGGTGCAGGCTCAGCCAAACCTGCTGGTTGGCGGCCAGGGCGTCCAGGTGGACCTGGCGATAGTCCCGCAGCGCGTCAAGATAATCCAGGAGCGTGGCGCCGCCATGGCGGTAGCTGAACTCAAGATTCGTGCGGACTCTCTCTGACTCGGCGACGTAATGGCTGTTATATCGTTGGGCTACATCGAGAGCTGCAAGGTAGGCCGCCCAAGCCTGATCGACATCATTCAGCACCTGGTTGCGTGCCTCGACCACGGCCAGGCGGGCCGACTGCGCTTCGTACCGCGTTCGCTCCTTCTCCCCCTGATTGCGATCGAAGATGCGCACCGGAATGGAGATTTGAAATCCGGCGCTGTTGTACACGCCCAGCCGCTCGTATTCAGCTCCAAGCGTGGGATCGGTTGTTCCCTGGGCGTCGGCCAGGTTCAGGTTGGCTTTGGCGAGCGTGACGGATTGCTGAGCAGCCAGGTAATCGGGGCGCGCGGCCAGAGCCTCCTGCTCGATCTGCGCCAGGTGTTGTGCGAGGGTGGGCGGCTGGAGCGAACCGGTCACGTCGAAGTTCGGAGCGGGCTTCCCGATGCCCATCAGCAATTGCAGAGAGTCGCTGGCCTGAACCAGATCCAGCTTCGCGTTGTCGCAGTCCGACTCAAACTCTGCCAGTTGCAGGTCGATGCGCTCGAAGTCGGTCCTGCTGATATCGCCTGCATTCAGGCGGACCTGGCTCAGGCCGACCGTCTTGCGATAGCTGTCGAGGTTGTCCTGGGCCACCTGCAGAGCGGCCTTGGCGGCCAGCATATTGGTAAAGGCATCCTTGACCTGCAGAACCAGCTGCCGCTGCTGGTCGTCGTACTGGCTCCGTGTCACAGCGGTCGTCGCGCTGGCAGCGTCCATGCGCCAGCGGCGCTTCTGCCCGCGCTCAAACACTCGCGAAACATTCCCCACGTAGGTGTAGGGGCTGCTGGGGTTGCTGGCCGGCAGCGTGGTGTTCGCGCCGGAGAGGGTGAAGGTGGGGTTCAGCCGCAAGCCCGCGGTGATCTCGGACGCTTGGGTTGCGATGACATGCTGTTCGGCGGACAGGAGGCCGGGATTCTTTGTGCGGACGACGTCCAGAACCTGCTGCAGAGTCATCGGCGCCGGCGCTTGCGCGCATACAGACACACTCGCGAGCAGCAGGGCGAGAACGAGCCCAGGCCCGAAGAGGCGGAATCTCATGATGCATATCCATTCATCGCCCGAGGGCGATCATGATTTGACAATGGCTCGGGAAGAAAGGCGCGAGCGGCTCAGGCGACGGGAGGAGGCCTGGAAGCAAATACCCGGAGGGAGGCTATCGGCTCGCTGCGCGGGGCAGGAGGTGGGCACAAAAACGCAATGGTGCGGGGAGAAGCCAGCAGCAGGCACGTGATGACAGCTGCCAGGGCCGCAGGCGCTGGTGGCGGAGTGTCGGGCTGCAGCCAATGCTGATCGTTTCTAAGGCAGGTTCGCTCGACTTCAGCAGGATTATGCGAGGCCTGCAGGTCGTCCGAAACCGAAATCACCGGCAACAGGATCATGGTCAGCAGCGAGAGCGCGACCAGTTGCACGCGGATTCCGGAGGATAGGGAGGCTCCGCGCGCACGGCGCTGTTCGGCCAGCCACAAACACCAGAGGAGCAGCGCGACAGCGATCCAGACGAGATTCGAGAGCAGTTCCACGAAGACTTACGCGCATTATATGGCAGGGCTTGGCTGTTCCCGGAACCCACACCTTGTGGAACGGCCGGATCGGGGAGATCCGGCCATTGATTGTGCGGGGTTTAGGAGGGCTGTTTCGCGAGGGTTTTTGTAACACCGTGGATGAGCTTGTGGGCGTCATTGAGAACCTGCTGGGTGTGAACGGAGAGGCGACGTTGCAGGAAGAGGTCGTCGTGGATCTGACGCAGCCGCTTCTCGAGGTTGGCGTCGCCGGCCGGGGCAGGCTGCTGACGGCGGGCAAGACAGAACAGGGCGGCGCCAGCCGCCCCAAGCGCAAGAGGAACAAGAGAGCATTTCACGCTGGGTTCTCCGGGGTCGTTGAGGCGTGCTGGTGAAGCACGCGATGGACAGTGGTTCGGGATACTCGGTAGGTGCGAGCCAGCTGGCCAAGGCTGTGGCCGTTCTGCCGGTCCCGAAGGATTGAAGTGTGGTCGAGACTCGAGCGGACGGCGCCCGATATGCCGGCCTTCGAGGCGGGCGCGCCGCATCCCGGCGCGCACCCGTTCGACGATCAGGTTGCGTTCGAGTTCCGCGATCGCTCCGATGATGACGACGATGGCCCGGCCCAGCGGACCACCGGTGTCGATCTGCTCGCGGAAACTGACGAACTCGACGTTGAGGCGGTTCAGCTCGTCGAGGATCTCCAGGAAGTGCCGAACGGACCGAGCGATCCGGTCCGAAGCCCAGACCAGCACGACATCGAACTGGCCACGGCGAGCCTCCTTCAGGAGTTGATCGAGACCCGGCCGGCGCGCTTTCGCGCCGGAGATCCGGTCAGTGAACTCCGCCACGATCTCGAAGCCGCGCTGAACAGCCATCTGCCGAAGATCGTACAGTTGTGTCTCCGGGTGTTGATCGACGGTCGAGACCCGCAGGTAAAGGGCGGCGCGTTTCACTTGCGCCGTCCCTTCGGTTGCGGTGAGTGTTTGGCGATGTACTGCTCTATGAACTGCACCAACACGTCGGTCATATTTTCGCCTCGGGCGGCAGAGACCGACTTGAAGGAGTTGTGCAGTGCAATCGGGACGTTGACGTTCAAGCGTTTGATCCTTCCTTCAGGTTTGCTGATTTGTGCTCACCCCCTCTCTGTCTGAGGATGAGCTTATCTGGTTATGAGTACTGATCGCCAGCTACTCGACCCAGGCGCCCTGACAGAGGTGCACCATCAGGCTCATCTGGTCGTAGCGGATGGAGAGCGCGGCGGCCATGGAACGAAGACGGTTGAGATCGGCCGGGATATGGCCGATTTCGATCGCCTCCCATTCTGAAAACCCCATGCCGGCCAGTTCAGCCGCTTCCTCGAGGGAACGGCCGGCCAGACAACGGCATTCTGCGATCATGCTTCCGAAAAGCCGTCGCCAGGCATCACGCTGAATCTGCTGAGGGGAAGCCGGCGGCTGAGAGACGAAACGATACGTGCTCATATACTCACTCCATTGGACGCATCCTGTCAAGATAAAGATGCGGGATTTTGTTCAGATGATGAGTATCTACTCAGTGGATGGCTGCACCAAAGCTCCACCGTGACGGTCATCGACAGTGCCGGCAATCAGGTTTACGGAGGAGTCCACTACGACTCCCTCGATCAGGTCACCCTCAACTTCTCCGGCGCGTTCAGCGGAACCGCCTCCCTCATCTAAGGAGCCCACTCCACCATGTCCATGAAGTTCCTTTCCTCCCTCGACCTCGGTCAGAACGAGCTGCAGAACGTACGCATCCAGAACCTGGGCGCCGACCCGGGCAGTCCCGTCCCCGGACAGATCTGGTTCAACTCCGCGACCTTCCAGCTGAAGCTCTACGACGGCGTCGCCATCCGTGTGCTCGCCGGCCTGCAGAACAAGATCACCGACTTCGCCGCCCCGACGGTTCTCGCTGAGCCTGGGCAGCCAGACCATCCAGAACCTGGGCGCGCCAGTCAACCCCACCGACGCGGCAACGAAGCAGTATGTCGACCAGACCCGGTCTTTTCGTCCTGCCGGCAACAGGAAGCCTCGCGCACGCGCGCGACGGGAAGAGCCGCACTCACCTCACTCGGGCTGGCTCCGGGCAACTGAGGCTTCCGGCATCCGGGCGCCGCTTCTGCGTCTCACCCTGCCCATCACCCCCGATCGCACTGCGTAACGCATTCTCCATCTGTACCGCAGTCCGGCAGGCTTGTACACGCGACCGAAGAACTGCACCCTCTCACCTGGATCGCAGATGCTGGAGATTTTTGGTCCCGGTCGGCACTCTGCCTAAATTACCGCCCGGTTCATGCTCGATGTGCGTCCAGGACCCATCCCTGATCCGGTGTCGAGGTTCCTTCTATACCCCGTTCCCGCACCTTTTGCACCCTGTATCCGGCTGAGGTCGTCGTTCTTATCCTCGGTCTGTTCTGTTTCCGCCGGCGACCTGCCAGGCTCGGGCGCGACCCCGAAGACCAGCACAACCGTGGTTAACTTCTCAGTTAACCACTCACCGCTTCGGCAAAACCCCGTTCCATTCCGACTCGGCGACAACAAAACCCGGGGAATACCGTTTTCCCTACGTAGCCTTGATACTTTTGGTACGTTACGCACCCCAAAGCGCCCTCAACCGGCCGCTCTAGTATAGATAAACTCCTGCGTATCGGTGATTTCGTCGTTACTACATGGTTATTTGTGGCCAGTCAGATCCCTGCATCTTCGCCCATAACACGCTAGGTCCACACTTCATCCGGTACGGAGCGAAACCCTGAGATATGACGACAGATCACGCATCCGACTCTCACTTCCGCAGATCCGCAGCGATCAGCGCGAACTCATCGAGTGCTGCCTGCAGATCCTCGACGATCTCAGCAGCGATCACCTCCGGAGCCGGCAGGTTCGCGGCGTCTTCCAGGCTTTCGTCGCTGAGCCAGAAGATGTCCAGGCTGGCTTTGTCGCGCTTCACCAGTTCGTCATACGTGAAAGCGTGGAAGCGGTCGGTCTCTTTCCGCTTGTGGCGGTTGTCGGCGTGGTAGCAGGCGACAAAGTCGTCCAGATCCTCGCGTTTGCAGCGGATTTGTCTTCAGCGTGAAGTGCTCATTGGTGCGGAAGTCGTAAATCCACAGCTTCTTCGTCCAGGGCTTTTCGCTGGCGACGCGGCGGTCGAAGAAGAGCACGTTCGCCTTCACGCCCTGCGCGTAGAAGATCCCGGTGGGCAGGCGCAGCAGCGTGTGCACGTCGCAGTCGTGCAGCAGGCGACGGCGAATCGCCTCGCCGGCGCCGCCCTCGAACAGCACATTGTCCGGCACTACCATGGCCGCGCGGCCATCGATCTTCAGCATCGAGCGCACGTGCTGGAGGAAGTTGAGCTGCTTGTTGCTGGTCGTCGCCCAGAAGTCGTCGCGCACGATCGTCAGCGTTTCGCGCTGCTCGTCGCCGTCCTCGCCGATCACTGTGATGCTCGACTTCTTCCCGAAGGGCGGATTCGTCAGCACCATGTCGTACTCGCGGCTGCCGCGGCTGATCAGAGCATCGCCGCACCGTGATCGAATCCTCGCCGCCCGTGCCATGCAGAAACAGATTCATCGCGCACAGCCGCGCCGCCGCGTCCACAATCTCGACACCCGAGAGCGCCTTGTCCTTGAGGCTCCTTCTTCTGATCCTTATCGAGCGTGTAGTTCTTGCGTGATGTAGTCATGCACCGCCAGCAGGAAGCCGCCCGTACCGCAAGCCGGATCGTGGATGAGTTGGCCGGGTTCAGGACGCATCACGTCGACAATCGCCTGGATCAGGGCACGCGGCGTGAAGTACTGGCCGGCGCCGCCCTTCACGTCGGCGGCATTCTTTTCGAGCAGGCCTTCGTAGGCGTCGCCCTTCACGTCCACGCCCAGCGTGGTCCACTGCTCGCGCCCGATCAGGTCCGAAACCAGCCGCTTCAGCTTGGCCGGGTCCTGGATTTTGTTCTGCGCCTTTCGAAAGATCGTCCCCAGCATGCCGGGCTTCCTGCCCAGCTCTGTGAGGATGTGCTTGTACTGAAGGTCCAGATCGTCGCCATCCAGCCGCTCCAGACTCTGCCAGTCGAGCGCGCGCGGAATGAGCGTGGCCTTCCCTGGCAGCAGCTTCTGCCGCTCGTCGGCCATCTTCAGGAAAAGCAGAAACGTGAGCTGCTCGATGTAGTCCTGATACGAGAGGCCGTCATCCCGCAGGATGTTGCAGTAGTTCCAGAGCTTCTGGACAATGCCGTTCGAGGTCATTGGGGACCGCCGGTGTCCGCGGCTGCGCTGCCCAACAGAGCTTCGGCTTCATTCCGAACCACGGGGAGCTTCGTATTCAGGACATCCCACACGATCCTCTGGTCGATTTCCGCATAGCCGTGGATCAGAATGTTACGGAAGGCAATGATTCGCCGGTATTCGCTCAACGAAGAAGCGGTCGCCGGATCGACGCGGGCCAGCTGCGCCAGTGCTTCGCCCACAATCTCCAGTTGCCGCTCCACCGCCGAACGGAGCATGGCGTCGGACTCATATTCAGCAAAGGTCTTGCCCGCCGCGAAGCTGATCGCGCTTACCGCAGCGTGGATGATGTCGAAGAGATATTTCTTCGCTTCAATCCGCATAGACCAGCGTCCTCGTGGCGTCCACCGACTGCTGGAAGTAGGGATTGCGGAAAGCGGTTTCGGCCACCAGATCCACAGGGCGCTGAAACAATCCCTCCAGGTCCTCCAGCAGGCCGAAGTAGGCTTCCGCGTACTCGCCCGCGGCAAGATCCTCGAAGGTGACGAGAAAGTCCAGATCGCTGCACGCGGAATCGAAGCTCCCGGTGGCAGCCGAGCCGAACAACTCCATGCGGCGCACGTGCCGGCGCCGGCACGCGCGTTCCAGTTCCGGCAGCTTCTGCTCTACCAGGGCATTCATGGGCGGGATCCTTGACTGATTCATTGTAGCCGGGCGTCTTCGGCCTCCTCGCGCAGGATGTTGCAGTAGTTCTCCAGCTTCTGGTCGATGCCGTTCGAGGTCAATGCACGCTCCGTTTTTGCGTCGTCTTTTTTGGAGCCGCGCTCCCCGCGAGCCGGTCCAGCAACCAGAAGATTGCGTCCTGGTGCGCGGCCCAGGCCTGTGCCAGCTCAATCACGCAGAACTCGGCTTCTTCTTTGCTGCCCAGGCTATACATGTCCGGCAGATCTTTGGGGAAGGGTCGCTGCGCCGAGAAGTACAGTTCCACAAATTGATTTTTCTGGCGCGCCGCCCGCAGCGCCCGCGTCGCCGCCGGCTTGTCGTCCGCCAGAAATCGCTCCAGCACGCGTCCCCAGGCGAAGACGGCGCTCGCATCGTTCTTGTACTGCTGCAGCAGCCGCGCCGCGCCCTTCAGATCGCGCACCTGCAGATAGGCGCCGAGCAGCGAATCCCGAACTCCCTGATTGTCGTTCGGATTCAGCTCCAGCAGGGCCTCATAATGGCCGATCGCCCGCCGAGTCCGGTTCTCGGCCCGCAGCAGATTCGCCAGCTCGTGCCGCGCGCGCATGTAGGGCCGCGTCTCCACCAGTCCCCAGAAGTAGCCCTTGTTGTGGGCGAAGAACTCCTGTCCCAGCGAGCGCTCGCCGGCCGCGACTGCCTTCTCCATTCCCTCGATCGCCTGTTTCGGCGTGCTGGCTTCGCCGTGGACCACGATGTTGATGGCGTCGACGCAATCCGGGTCGAGTTTGAGCGCGCGCTTCGCCAGCTGCAGCGCTTCGGCTTCGCTTTCCGCCTCCATCGCGTCGAAGGCCAGTTCCTGGGCCTGTTCTTTTGCGTCACGGCTGAAGTCCGCGTCGTCGGCGAAGAGCGGCAGCATCGGGATGAGCTTTGGCGCCCGCTTTGGCAGTTTGGGTTTTGTGGCGGATTTCTTCGCGGGCTTCTTCGCTTCAGGCATGGACGAGTTCCTCGCGTTTGCGCCGGACGGGCGGCTTCGGCCGTTTCCGGTGCGCTCGGCGCGGATGCGGTCAAGAAGGATAGAGGCGGGTTCGTCGTTGGAGTCCTGCGGCACCAAGCTTCCGGAGAAGGCGTAGCAGAAGGATCTGCGAGTCCCGCAGGCTCGCGGACCGCGCACCCATAGCGGTCGATGCTTCTTCCGTGTGCTGCACGATTGCTGAGCGCTTGTTCCGCCGCAGTCGCGATGATCCGCCTGCTCCTGAGACGGGCGGAAGTGGCATCATGAAAGTTGATCAATGTCTGTCTGCCGAAATCCTGTGGATACCGGCAGTCGTGCGCGCATGCGATTCGATCTGATCGCTGGACAAAGCACGAATTCCAGATGAGCGACATAAGCATACCGCGGAACACATAACTGCACCTTTGTTAAGGTATTCGGCGCGCGATCCAGTGGTTTCCCCTCTCGTAGAGCACTGGCTCAGCAGTGCCTGCGTAGCACGATGAAGGTCTCCGTAACGTCTCCCCGAACCAAGTCCGACTCAGGACTTCGAACCGTTGCCCGCGAGACGACTCAAGAATGTCGTATTGGGCGGATTGGTACAGTTCCTCATTAGAGACGCCAGTACTGTTACCGAGTGCCCAGCACCATCCTTCGGGCAGCGCTGGCAGATAGCCGTATCGGTGGACTGGCTCTTTGTACTTGAGGTTTCCAGCGGTCGTCCTCCGGCGGCTTGCCGGAGGCGATCATCTTTGCCAGGGTGTCGGCTTCCCAGCGGGCGCGGCGTTCGCGCAGGATGCGCTGGAGGAGTTGGTCGGCGGGTTCGTAGTCGCGGCCCTCTTTGCGGGCGAGTTCGGCTTCGGTGGGAACCAGACGGCCTTCGCACGCCGCCTTCAGCACGGAGGCGCGATACCGCTTCAGGTTCGCCTGCACCCGCTTCAGCGCCGTCGTCGCCGCATCCAGCCGCGTGAACTGCTTCTCGATCTCGGCGACGATTCGGTCCTGTTCTGCTCGGGGGCGAGCGAAGTTGTAGTGCTCCGATCTGATTGAAATCGTCGCGTGGTCGATGCCCTGTGCGTGAGCGTGCAGATGCTGAACCTCAGATGTCGACGAGAGCTGCTCAGCAGGTAAGCAGACAGATAGCAGCGACCGATCTCGCTCGCGTCGTGAGGACACAATGAACTCGGAGAGCATATCCTCGAATTCAGGCGACTTTGTTCGACGGTCGAAGCCTCGCCATAGAAAGCATCGACCGCGTGGCAGACCAGCTGCACCAGCGCTGCTTTGTCGGATTGACGACCAGGATCGTCCGGCACTTCATCGGTGCTGTTCAACATTCGTCGGTGCCGACAGACGGCTGAAGCCGGATCATCGGGACGGGATGCTGTCTCGAGTGCCGGTCTGAAGGCAAGGCCATTAATGTACTGGCCGATTTCGCCCAGCGTTGCTTCAGCCCAACCGCTTCGGCAACTCGCTCATGCCGCCAGCACCTCATTCAGCTCGCTGAGCAGCGGGAAGAATCGTTCGCCAAAAACCTGCTGCGCCCTTCCGAGTCCGCCCCAGGCGACGAAGGGATCCAGATCAAAGTCGTCCGGCTCGACGGCCAGGCTGGAGGCGATGTGGTCGCGGATGGCTTCGAGCCAGCGCATCTGATCGGCGCTGAAGACCACGCCCGCGCTCTTCTGCTGACTCGAGCCACGCAGCGAAGCGTGCCTTCCACTTCCGCCCGGCGCGGCATGAGTTCGCTCTTCTGCTTCAGCGCGAAGCGGACGAGGTTGACGAGGTCGGCGGCGACCTCCGTCCGGGTGCCGCGCACGTGCGATGCGTCGAGCCGCTCGTAGGCGTGCCAGAGCTGGTCGGGCGTGGCGCGGGGGCTGCCGTCGATGGGCTTCTGCAGCATCCCGGCGAGCGATTTCACGTCCTTGAGCGACAGGCCCGCGGCGTAGGGCTTGCTGTAGAGAATCTGCAACACTTCGATTTCGTCCTTGTGCGTCTGGAGGAACTGCTCAAAGGTCTGGACCATGCGCAGGGCGCGGTCGCGGATGGCTTCCGCGGGGCCGGCTTCGAGCAGCTGGTCCTGGCTGACCGTGTCGATGATCTGTTCGTAACTCTTTTTTACAGCAACGATCAGGTTGCGCAGCTTCGGATTGGCGGCGATCGGTTTGGCGGCCTCGCTGCAGAAGCTGCTTGCGCGCCTGGGCGATGTGCTCCTCGGTGGGCTCGGCGTCCGGCGCTGAGGGCGCGGGCAGCGTCGATGTGCCGGTCGGGATCGAGCGCGGCGACGATGTCCCCGGCGATGGAGGCGAGCGGCCGCCCGTCGGCCGCGTCGGTGATGGCGATGCGGTCGTTGGGGGTGAGCTGGCGGTCGAGCCGGGTGAGCCGGGAGGCGATGGAGCTGAGCACGTCGGGATCGCGATTGCCGAAGGTGACCAGCTCGAAGAGCTTTTCAAGGCAGACGTTGCGCTTGCGTTCGAGCGGCTGCGTCTCCTCCATCTTTTCGGGATCAAGGCCGACGGCATCGATGATGACGAAGTGGTCTTTGCTGCGGCCGTCCGGCGTGACGTTGCTGGAGTTCGGTGGGCGTGACGGTGCGGGCGCCGCGGCCCTTCATCTGCTCGAACATGGTGCGGCTCTTGACCGCGCGCATGAACATGACGATTTCGAGCGGCTTGATGTCGGTGCCGGTGGCGATCATGTCCACGGTGACGGCGATGCGCGGATTGTAGGCGGTGCGGAATTCGTTGAGCAGCTGCTCCGGCTTGAGACTGCCGGATTGACCCACTCTTCGACCTCGTACTCGTTGCCGTCTTTGTCGGTCTTCTTGACGCGCACTTTGGCGGCGCCGCTGCGGTAGGTGATCTTCTGGGCGAAGTCGTTGCCCTTGCCGAACTCGTCGCGGACGATCTGGACGATGTCCTCGGCGTGGCTGTCGTCTTTGGCGAAGATGAGGGTTTTGGGAACTTCCGTCGCGGCCGGGGAAGATGTCGGTGAAGAGCCGGTCGCGGAAGGTGCGGACGATGGTGCGGATCTGGTCGGGCGTGACGACGCGGCGGTCGAGGTCGTCGGAGTCGTAGGGGATATCCTGGTCGGCCAGCTCCCAGCGGACCTTGCGGGTCTGGCGGTCGCGATAGTCCACCTGGATAGCCGGCGTTGATGGTGCTGCCGTGCTCGGAGATGAGGGTGCGGATGGTGTAGAGGTCGAAGTCGACGTTGACGCCATCGGCGACGGCCTGGTCGAAGGGGTACTCCATGATGAGGTTCTGATGGAAGAAGCCCATGGTCTGCTTCGAGGGCGTGGCGGTGAGGCCGATGAGGGAGGCGTCGAAGTATTCGAGCACCTGGCGCCAGAGGTTGTAGATGGAGCGGTGGCACTCGTCGGTGACGATGATGTCGAAGGTCTCGATGGGCAGGGCCGGGTTGTAGACGATGGGATCGGGCGGGCGGCTGGAGCATTTCGAGAGAGGCGCCGGACTGCTCGTCCAGGTCCGGGTCGAAGTCTTTTCCAGCCTTGAGCATGGAATAGAGACGCTGGATGGTGGAGATGCAGACCTTGGCGACGGGGTCGACGCGGTTCGATTGCAGGTGCTGGACGTTGTAGAGCTCGGTGAAGAGGCGCCCGTCGTCGGGCGTGCGGAAGGCCTGGAATTCTTTCAGGGCCTGACGGCCGAGGTTGGCGCGGTCGACGAGGAAGAGAACCCGCAGCGCGCCGGCAAACTTGATCAGACGATAGAGAAAATTGCAGGCGGTGTAGGTTTTGCCCGCGCCGGTGGCCATCTGGATGAGCGCGCGGCGACGTCCCTGGCGGAGGGAGTCTTCGAGGTTGTGGATGGCGGTGACTTGGGCGGGGCGCAGGCCGGTCTCGATCAGGGGTGGGATCGACTGGAGACGTGCTTTTGGCGTCGAGCCCGGGTTGGCTAACTCATCCTGGAGCCAGTGCGCGATGGTGCCCGGCGTGTGGAAGGCGAAGATGGGGTGGCTGGCGGCTTCTGGCTCGAGCAGGTTTGTGAATCGAGTTTCGACGCCGGTCGATTCATAGCAGAAGGGCAGTGGGCGAATCGGCGCGGGGAGGGCATCGGGAATGCCCTCGCTGTATTTCCTGGTCTGCTTCTCGACGCCGATGAGCGTCGAACCTTCTCTTTTTGCCTCGATCGACGCCGACAGCCTGGCCGTTCACGAAGAGCAGGTAGTCGGCCTCGCCATGGCCCTGTCCCAGCGAGAACTCGCGGATCGCGACCCCCGGGCCGGCGTCGATGTTCGCGTCCTTCCGGTTTTGGACGATCCAGCCCGCCTGATTGAGCAGGGAATCGATGGTTTGCCGGGCTCTATCTTCGGGCGTGATCGGCATGGAACTGCCAGTTTATGCCGAAACATCAGGCTGAACAGTCATTTTGATTATCTGGCGAATGACCCGATTGATATGGGTGACATTGGGGAAGTCGCTGGGCCCGCTGGGGCTTTCTATACTAGCAAGGGGTAGGAGCTTCCAACTGAGGAAACCTACCCATGATCATCATTTCGCTCTCCCCTGCCGATGTTCTGGCAATCCAACGCACTTTTACTGACCAACCCTGCGCGGAGGTCTTTCGTCTCATCATCCTGGTCGACGTAAGCAGCTGCCAGCGTTCCGTTGCCCTGGATGTCGCCGTTGGCACCATTCGTAAGAGCCTGCGGACACATCAGGCTCATGCCAGCGGTCAAGTCGTTTTCCGCCGCTGGGAGATCGGCGTCACTGAGTTTCCTGGCCGGGTGGGAAGCATTTCGCCGTCGCCTGAACCAACCGCCCTGCCATCGCCAACCCGACGCCGGCTTGCCCCGAAGTGCCCTGCGGCACTCATCGTATCCGACTCACCGAGTCCAGCCAAAGGCAGCGAAAGAATGCTCAGCTGGCTCCGTCAGGACCCCGGTCCGCCACGCCTACGTCTCCAAGGAAGCAAGGTGGGAACTGAGGGACAGGCAGCCCAGGCGACGCTGTCTCGTGACAGGGGCCCGCCGGGGGCTAGCGGAGGAAGAATCCTCGCGCGCAATCGGCCTGAACCGCTGTGGTTCGAGTTCGACCTGCCGCTTAGGTGATTTGCACACTGGCCCCTCGGGAGTTCACCCGATTCCCGGCGACGACGTTCCCCGCGATGCTCTAAACAACGCTTCGGAACGGACGGAGGCCACTTGTTGACAGTCTGGCTTTGGCAAAACGACCCCTCGGGCCTAAATTCGGTTCAGATCGCAAGGGGCCTCAGCTCATAGAAGACCTGCTGCGATGTTCCAAAAGGCCTTAGCAGGTTTGGAGAAAACGAGATGATTCACATCCTCCCCGCACTTCCAGGCACTCTCCAAATGGTCGAGCGCACCAGTGCTCGTCCTGCGTGTGCCGGGTAAACCGGCCTCCGCGTACGGAGGAAATAGCCGTGATGCAAGTACAACCGGGTACGGAAGAGGTCCTTCCGTCCCTTCACGAACCCGTTCTTAAGAAAACCGACGTGGCAAAGCTCCTGTCGGTGCCGGAAACCTGGGTCGCCTCACATTCTGAGGCGATTCCTGGTGCTTTCCACCTCGGACGCAACCTGCGGTTCCGTCGTGCTGCGTTCGAGGAGTGGCTGGGCGGTATGACCCCTCTTCTGCAACCAGAAGAGGTGGCTCAGCTCTTCCGGGTGAATAAAAGCTGGGTGTACGCCCATGCGGATCAGATTCCCGGTGTACTGCGGCTCGGATACTACATCCGCTTCAAGCCCTCCGCCCTCCCGGCATTTCTGGACGGATCCGAGGCTTGTCAGTGAACTCGGAACCTGATACTCCAGTAGCACGGTTGAAGCGCCGCGGAAAGAAGCCCGTGGTGCGAGAACGCTATCAACGTCCCGGGGTGATTGACCTCGGGACAAAGTGGAAGATCGTTTACTGGGATTACGGCGCACAGCCGCGCAGGAAGCGCTCCAAGGTGTGGAGCAGGAACAAGGCGCCATCACATATGGAAGCGCAGCGACTGGCCGACGAATTCATGATCGGTGTCAATCGTCGGAATAACGATCCGGCAACGTATCCCAGTCAGGATGAAACTCTCTCAACCCTCCTGGCAAAGTGCCGGGAGCTGACCTGGAAACACCTGAAGAACTCAACGGTCAAGAGCTACAACGATCTCTTTGAAACGTACATTGTCCCGAAGTGGGGCAAGGTCAAACTCAACAAGCTGACAACCATCGCGATGCAGGAGTGGCTCAATTCGTTCCACCCCCGGCTTTCGCCCAAAACCATCAGGTCCATCCATGGAGTTCTTCGCAGCATGCTGAATCAGGGGGTGATCTGGAGGATGCTCGAACGGAACCCGGCGATCGGGGTCAGGTTACCGCGCCGCAAGGCCCGCAAGGCGCCGGTTCTGCTCGAGCTGCCGCAGATCCGCGCCATGCTGGAAATCATCCCGGAGCCGACCCGGTCGATCGTGGTCCAGATCATCTTCGGGTCAATGCGCGTTGGGGAGGCTCTGGCGCTTCGCTGGAAGCGCGTATCGTTCGATCGAATCTCGATCGCCGAGCGCGTGTACGACGGAGAGTTCGATGATGTGAAGACCGACGCGGGCGAAAGAGACGTTCCGCTGGACGGCGCGGGCATGATGGCGGCGGCGCTTCGATACACGTGGGAACATTCGAAGTTCCACGGTACCGAGGATCTTGTCTTTGCCAACAAGGCCGGCAATCCTTTGGACCCTCATAACCTGCTGCACCGGCACATCAAGGCGGCAGCCATCAAACTCGGCCTGCCGAGGACGGTGGACTTCCGCAGCTTCCGCACGATGCATGCCAGTCTGATGCGCCGGGCGGGAGCTCGCCCTGAAGTCGCTCGGGACAACATGGGCCATTCGGAAATCGGGATGACGCTGGATGGATATTCCCGGACCTGGTGGGACGAGCGGGTCGAGGCCGTTACCCGTGCCGTCGCGGCAGTGTTCGCTGCACCGGCGGCCCAACCTCCGGAACCCACAAAAACGCAGGAAAACACCGAGAAACCGAGTTCTGAATGGGTGCCCTTTTGGGGGTGCCCCGGTGGAAATCCGGGCACCTCGGTCGAGCTAAGTACTTTGAAATGAATGGTCGGGGAGAGAGGATTCGAACCTCCGACCCCCTGGTCCCGAACCAGGTGCTCTACCAGGCTGAGCCACTCCCCGACATCTTGCTTAGCCCCGACGTTTCTGTAGTTTACTCGACCCTGGCCTGCCCCGCAATCCACTCAGCACAAATCGACCGCGGGGGAGGCGCTGGCGGTCCTTGGCTGGCACGCGTCGGCTGCCTGCCACCTTTGCACCGCCGTAATAGCACAAGGCTGCCATTGTCGCGGCCGGGGAAATCGCAGATGGTTAGTGTAACCACCTCCAGCGGCTTCGCTGTTTCCTCGCTGCTCTGTGGCCTGAAAGCCAGTCGCAAGGAGACTGCTATGACCTTTGCTACATCGTGCCTGCTGGATTTCATCCGCGATGAGTCCGGTCAGGACCTGATCGAATACGGTTTGATCCTGGCGGTCATGGCGCTGGCGCTGATCGCTTCCATGACGAGCCTTACCAATACCATCGGAAACTTTTTCAATAACGACATCGGCAACCACTTCTAGTTCCTCGGTCCCCATCCTCTCGGCGCTCACGCCCGTACGTCACAATTAATAGAAGCAGCAGCACCGGGCATTGAAGCCCCGGCTGCGCCGACTCTGTGACTCTGCGCGAAGCCATCCATTTCTCCTCGATCCGCGTCCTCGATGGCGCCATGGCCACTGAACTGGAGCGCCGCGGCTGCGATATCTCCGGCCCGTTGTGGTCGGCGCATGTGCTGGACTCATCTCCGGACACCGTCGCCGCCGTCCACCTCGACTACCTTCGCGCCGGCGCCGACTGCATTGCGACCGCGAGCTATCAGGTGTCCGCATACGGCTACAGAGAGCTGGGGCGCCCTGCCGCGGATGCCGCGCGCGCCCTGCATCAGTCCGTCGCCATCGCCGAGCAGGCTCGCGAGCAATACACGCGCGAAAATTCGCGCCCCATCCGGATCGCCGCCTCGCTGGGTCCCTATGGCGCTGCGCTGCACAATGGAGCCGAGTACCACGGGCGCTACTCCATCGGCTTCGACGAACTGGTCGCGTTTCATGCGGAGCGATTTGCGCCGCTGGCCGAGACCGTGGCCGATCTCCTCGCACTCGAGACCATTCCCTCGCTCGAAGAGGCGCAGGCCATCCTGCGCGCGCTCGAGGGCTTTCCGGAGTTGACCGCGTGGGTATCTTTCACCTGCCGCGATGCGGTGTACATCGCCCACGGCGAACCGCTGCGGGACTGCGCGGAGTTACTGGCAACGTCACCCCAGGTTGCCGCGATCGGCATCAACTGCACCGCGCCGCGGCACGTCGAGGCGCTGATCGGCGAAGCGAGGATTGGCTGCCATGGTCGCAAGCCGGTGTTCGTCTATCCCAACTCCGGCGAGACGTGGGATGCGGCGATGCGCGGCTGGCGCGGAGTCTCCGACGTGTCTGAATATAGTCGGGTGGCCCGCGCGTGGTATGCGGCCGGAGCCCAGGCGGTCGGCGGCTGCTGCCGCACCGGTCCCGCCCACGTTGCTGCCGTGGCCCGGGCTGCGCGGCCAGCCGCTGCACCGTAGTATCCTGAAGGAACGCGCCCGTAGCTCAGCTGGATAGAGCGGATGCCTCCGGAGCATCAGGTCGGGAGTTCGAATCTCTCCGGGCGCACCATTTTGCTTCTTCCCGATCTCTCCATCGTCAGACTACGACCGGCTTCATCCGAGGCGCGGTATATAGTTCTCCTGGTTTGAAAAACGCGCCCCTGAGCGCAGCCACGGAGACGTCCCGCCATGCCTCGCCGCCTTGCACACTGCAGCTTCCTCGCATTTTCCTGCACATTCCTTCTGCTGGCGTCGTCTGCGACGGGCCAAACTTATGGCCGTCTTTTTGAGGGCAATTCCGACGTTGGCTCCGTCAGGCCCCGCGGCACCCTGATCTATAGCGGCGTGGCGGACACTTACACCCTCACTTCCGCGGGCGCTAACCTCTGGGGTACGGCCGATGCCTTCCACTTCGTCTGGAAGAAGATGTCCGGGGACGCTGTCCTCACCGCTGACATTGATTTCCCCGAGACCGGCGGCGAGCACAATCCCCATCGCAAGGCGATCCTCATCTTCCGACAGTCCCTCGACCCCAGCTCTGCCTATGCGGACGCAGCCGTGCACGGGATCGGCCTCACCGCCCTTCAGTTCCGTCGCGAAGCGGGCGCGATCACCGAAGACATCGAACTCAGCACAAGCACCGCCCCGCGCCGCATCCGCATCCGCATCGAAAAGCGCGGCGACACATACACCATGTTCGCCGCCTTCGAACCGGGAGGGCCGCTGCATCAGGTTGGCGCCAGCGTACAGCTTCATCTCGCGGAACCGTTCTACGTCGGACTCGGGCTATGCTCGCACGATCCTAACAAGACTGAGAAAGCCGTCTTCTCGCACGTGACTCTGGAAAAGCCCGCGCCGCTGCCCTCGGCTCTCGCCCTCTACAGCACGCTCAACACCATCGGCGACGACCGCGACTTCCGTCGCGACGTTGTAGTGTGGTCGGCCGAGGCGCATTTCGAAGCTCCGGTCTGGAGCCGCGACGGCAAGACGCTCATCTTTGACGAGGCCGGCAAAATCATGACGTATCCCCGCCGACGGTGGAACGCCGCATCCCATCGATACCGGCAACGCCACGCGCTGTACCGGCAGTCACGGGGTCTCGCCCGATGGCGCACGCCTGGCCATGACCTGCGCAATCACCGGCAGCTCAGAGTTCCGCGTCTACACCGTGCCTATCGGCGGCGGCACGCCGCGCGTCGTAACCGAACATCCCGGCTCCTGGTTCCACAGTTGGTCGCCTGACGGAAAGACGATTCTCTTCACGCGCCCCGATCACAGTTCGCTCAATATTTATGCGATTCCCGACGACGGAGGCGAGGAGCACGCGCTCACCACCGGCACCGGCGTGAGCGACGATCCCGACTATTCGCCCGACGGCAAGTACATTTACTTCAACTCCGATCGCGGTGGCTCCATGCAGATCTGGCGCATGCGTGCGGACGGCAGCTCACCGGAGCAGATGACCCACGAGGACTGGGTCAACTGGACCGCCCATCCGTCGCCCGACGGCAAATCCATCGTCTTTATCAGCTATGAGAAGGGAACCACCGGGCATCCGACGAACAAGCCCGTCGCGCTGCGCGTGATGTCGCTGGAAGATCGCAGCATCCATGTGCTCACACGGCTCATCGGGGGTGGCGGCACGATGAATGTCCCCAACTGGTCGCCAGATGGCAAGCGCCTTGCTTTTGTCAGCTACCAGATGCTGCCCGCCGGGGAAGACAGCGGTTCGCACTAATCTGGAATTGAGGCTGCATCAGCGCGCCATCATCATGCCGATGATGAGTCCGATCCTGCCTTTTTTGCCGAGCCGCATACCGAGATCCTCCACCGCTTCCGGATCGACACCCAGCTTCTCCGCGAAGATCACCGCCGCCTGGCCCGTATCGACATACGCCTGGATGTGGATCGCCGGCGCTCCCAGTGTCTCTGCGACGCTGGGGCAGGCGTGTCCGTTGAGCAGGCACTCTGCATCCGTTGTCGAAACCCTCATCATTCGTGCGATCCCCGCATCAACCATGCCGGACCTCCTGCGGAAGCGCGGCCAGCGGCGAACTGCGAGGGGGTGCCATTTTCGGACACGGCGCTTCGGCTTATGCTCTTGAACTTAGGTCGCTCGGCTGCACGCAATCTGTGATGGCAATCACTCGAATAGAAGGGGAATCGTCCTCGGCACGCAGGCGGCGGATTACGACAGTCCCTTTGACCCACGACTTTCGCTCCTTTTCACCGTCCACACCTCGCCGAGACCATGACCGTTTCGAGTCGGTGTTTTCTCCCACTTGCTGTGCTACTATGCCCACACTCGGAGACACTTTTCATGGCAGGCGGGCAAAGCTGGGCTGGTTCGGAGAGCCTCGCACAGACCACTTCAGGCTACGATCTCAGGCCACTTTCGACCGGTGAAGTCCTCGACCGCACCTTCCAGCTTTACCGCTCCCGCTTCGCGCTGTTCGCCAGCCTGGCCGCTCTCCCGGCGGGCGTCAGCTTTCTCAGCGGCGCTGCTGCAGGTTCTGCTCACCACCGGCGAGCGCGCCCTGCGCAACGGCGTGCATGTCCAGATCGTGAATAAGCCGTTCTCGCCGGCATCATCATGATCGTCCGGCCTGCTCCTCTACTTCGTCTGTTACGGAATCACCCAGGCGGCTACAACCTGGGCAGTCGCGGAAATCTATCTCGGCAATCCGCCTCGGTCGGCACAGCATGGAAAGCGGCGACCGCCCACTGGGTCCGCTACGTGCTGGTGACGCTGCGCCAGTACTGGAGCATCTGCTGGTGGCTCATCCTCTCCGCGATCATGTTCGCCGCGGTTCTTGCGCTGGTTCCTCGCCTGGGAGCCGGCGGCGGCGATCGCCATCGGAATCCTCTCCTTCATCTTTGGCCTGCAGCTTCTCGCCAGCCGCATCTATGCGGTCTACGCGGCCATCCGCGTCTCGCTGGCGGTGCCCGCATCGGTGATCGAATCGCTTGGCCCCAACACCGTCGGTGCGCCGCAGCATGGCCCTGCTCACAGAACGCAAAGGCCGCATCTTCCTGCTCGGCCTGCTGGTCTTTGCCATGGGCATGATCGTCGGCATCGTGCTCTCCCCGCTCACGTTCATGGCGGTGCGCGCGCATGGCGCGGAACGCTACATCCTGCAGATGGTCCAGCTCAGCGGAGCATTCTTCAGCCGTCTGCTGGTTGGCCCAGTGGCCGCCATCGCGCTCTGCCTCTTCTATTTCGACGAGCGCGTCCGCCATGAGGGCTTCGACATCGAATTTCTCATGCTGCGCGCCGGTACACCGCCCGCCAATCCTGCCGCGGAGGCAAACCCATCTCCGGAGCCGGCATAATCCGCTCCCGCTGCGCGCCTTCGCCGCTCCTTCTCTGCGTCGTGCTCGCTACCTCGCCGCTGCGCGCCGACGATGCCCGGGCTTCCGTCTCGGAGCACGTCCTCCAGCAAAGCACGCTGGCCGACTACAGCAGTGCCGCTCCACGTCGCTTCGCTCTCTCGCCGCTGCGTGCGCGCAGAATCCGTCGGCCTGCGACCCGAGCCAGGGTGGGCGCCGACGAGCACGTCACTCTGCCGGACAAGTCTTCCTTCGATGCCCACTTTGCCTGGATGGCGACGCGCTCTCTTCCGCGAAGATCTCTCCCCGATGCCAAACGCGCTGCACTGATGGCCACCGCCGAAGCCCATCTCGACGCAGACCTGGCCGATGCGCGGCCTCCGCCGCCAACGCCAAGTTTCACCGCCGCTCGCAGAGATGCCGATGCCATCCTGGCCGCGGGAATTCAACACCTCCACCGCAGCCTTCTCTCCGCGACCGACTCTCGCGTTCGCTCTACCGCTGGATCGATCGGCATGCTGGCGCACGTGGCCGCATTCGGCTCCCGTTCGCCCTGGATTGGTCCCCTGATCGAGTGGGGCCTGGGCGCGATTGCCTGCGCCCTGCTGCTAGTGTGGGCCTTCAGAACCGTGCGCCGGCAGCGCGTGCGCATGCAGTTCGAGGCTGCTCGCCGCATCGAGCAGACCGACGAGCGCGTGCTGAACTGGATGCGCGAGGCCGAAGAGCCTGCGCCGCGCGCGAGCCGCTTCCGCGATGCGGTGCATTGCCTCTACTGGGCGACCATCGTCACCCTCGAAGGCCGCCGTCTCTGGCAGCCGGATCGCGCGCGCACTCCACGCGAGTATCTGCGCTTGCTCGATCCGGCGTCGCCCGTATCGTCGCTGCTCCGCCGCCAGACCTTTCGGCTTCGAGACGATCTGGTATGGCCTCCGTCCCGCCGCCCGCCCCGACTACGAAAGCGCGCTGGATCTGCATCGCCAGCTGAGGACGGCATGAAGAAGCTGAGCAGCGACTGCGAAATTCCTGCTGATCTTCGGCGGCGTGGTGGTCGCTGCTGATCGTTGTTACCGGCATCCTCGCGCCCAATCGCGAAGACCGCGACCCCACGCCCAGCACCTGGAACTCCGGCGCCGCGGGAGCGAAAGCCGCCTTCCTCCTGCTCGAGCCGCTCGGCTACCATACCGTCCGCTGGGAGCGCCCGGAAGCGGAACTCTCCGGCATCGACGCATCGCACGCACACCCTCATCCTCGCCGATCCCTCGCCCTCGCTTCGCCGCGCTTACCGATAAGAACCGCCAGCAGCCCTTCGTCGATTTCCTCCACCGCGGCGGACGCATCGTCGCCACAGGCGCCGTCGCGCGCTCTTTCTTCCGGATGCGAAGGTGACGCAGGCCGATCGGCTCTTCACCGATCTTTGCATCACCAGTCGCCGGAAGGCCCCGATCCGCTCGCGCGCGCGGGCGAGCTGGAAATGGCTGCGCCGGTTCGCTGGAGCGGCGACGACCCGGCGATTCGCGTCGCGCAAAGCTGCGGCAGCGGCGCGGTCGTCGTCTCGTACTCGCGAAGGCAAGGGCGAAATCATCTGGTGGGCCTCCGCCACGCCGCTCACGAACATGGGCCTGCATAACGATGGCAATCTGCGGCTGCTCCTCGCCAGTGTCGGCGACACCAGCCGCACCGTCTACTTCGACGAATTCATGCATGGCGTCAACGCCAGCCCCTGGACCACCACGCACGGCACGCCGCTCACCGAGCATCATCATTCAGACCTGCTGCATCGCCGCGCTTGCTGCTCTTCAGCTTCGCCCGCGGCACCGGTCCCCATCGCGCACTCGTGCAGCCTCCGCGCGCTTCGCCGCTCGAATTCGTCGAGTCCATGGGGGCGCTCTATGCCAAAGCCGGAGCCAGCAGCGTGGCCATCGCCGCGGCCGAGCGGCGTCTCTGACGGATTTCTCGCGCATCGAGGGCGGCCTGCCCGCGGAAACCCTGCGCTCCGGTCCCGCCGCCATCGCTGCGGCCGTCCACGCGCGCTTTGGCTGCGATACCTCCGCCCTTGCCGCCGACCTCGAAGCCGCGAGCCAGGCGGAGTACGATAATCCCCGTCCCGCTGCGGCCCTGGCGCTGGTGCGCCGCCTCGACCGCCATATCGCGGCTCTGAACGAGCTCATCCGCAACCCGCTGCACAGAGCATCAAAACCAACCCAGGGAACTGCATGACTGAAATCGTCGAAAACAACAGCGAAGTCCGCGCCGTCCTCTCCATCTTCCAGAGCGGCAGGGCGGAGCTCGGCAAAATCATCTCGGGCCAGACGGAACTGATCGAGCAGGCCATCCTCACCTTCCTCTGCGGCGGCCATGCGCTGGTCGAAGGCGTTCCCGGCGTGGCGAAAACCATGACAGTGAAAACCCTCGCCCGTTTTCTCGCGCTCGATTTTCGCCGCATCCAGGGCACGCCCGACATGATGCCCGCCGACATTCTCGGCACCAGCGTCTTCTCCCTCAAGACCAGCGAGTTCACCTTCCACCGCGGCCCGGTCTTCACCCAGTTCCTCCTCGCCGACGAGATCAACCGCATGCCGCCGCGCACCCAGGCCGCGCTGCTCGAAAGCATGGAGGAACGCCAGGTCACCATCGACGGCGAGACCCACACGCTCGACGACTTCTTCACTGTCTTCGCCACGCAGAATCCGCTGGAGTTCGAAGGAACCTACCCACTCCCCGAAGCGCAGCTCGACCGCTTCCTCATCAAGATTCGCGTCAGCTATCCCAGAGTCGACGAAGAGCGCACCGTGCTCGAACGTCATCACGCCAAAGGCGACACGCCGCAATTCGAAGCGGTCGAAGTCGCCGGCGTTTCGGCGCAGGACCTCATTGCCGCGCGCCGTGAGCTGCGCGCCGTCCGCGTTGAGCCCGCCCTGTTCGACTATCTTCTCGCCGTCGTGCGCCGCACCCGCGAGTGGCCCGCCATCACCCTCGGCGCCAGTCCCCGCGCCGCTGCGAATCTGCTCATCGTTGCCAAGGCGTACGCGGCCAAAGATGGCCGTGACTTCCTGATCCCCGACGACGTGAAACAGGCCGCGCTGCCGTGTCTGCGACACCGCATCATCCTGAAAGCCGAGGCTGAACTCGAAGGCTTCGACCCCGATCGCGTCCTCACCGACGTGCTCGCTGCTACGCCGCTGCCCAAATGATCCAGACGCTTATCCCGGCGCCGGCATCGGCGCAGGCGCACGACAAGGGCCGCTTCGGCAGATTCCTCGGCACCACCCTGACCACGCGCTCCCTGCTGCTCTTCCTGGCCGGACTCCTATGTGCGATCCCTGGATTTTTCGGCCTGCACTGGCTCGCTCTCATGCTCGCCTGGGACGCCGTAGTCCTGATCCTCGTGCTCTCCGATATATTGTCACTGCCACCGGCACATTCTCTCCGCGTCACCCGCGACCTTTCTGGATTCGCCCGTTCTCGGCCGTGAAACCCGTCTCGAACTCACCATCGAACACGCCGTCGCCAGAGTCCTCCAGGTCCATGTTGCGGACGACCTCCATCCCGCCCTCGCTTCACTGCCTCCCTCGGAAAGCATCGCCGCCTTCCCGCGCGATCCAGCCCGCGTCGCCTTCACCGTGACGCCCAACCGCCGTGGCGACTTCACTCTCGGCCCGGTCTGGCTGCGCTGGTCCGGCCGTCTGCGCCTCGTCGAACGCCGCACCCTCGCCGAGCCCGCGCAAAAGATCCGCGTCTACCCCACCATGGAGCGCTCCGCCGACGATACGGCACTGTATCTGTTACGAATTCGCCAGATCGAGCAGCAGCGCCGCCGTTTGCGCCTCACCGGTACCGGCCGCGAGTTCGACCATCTACGCGATTACCGCGCCGGCGATGAGATGCGCAACATCTCCTGGCCTGCCACCGCGCGCCGCGCCAAAGTCGTCACCCGCGAGTTCACCACCGAGCGCAGCCAGCAGGTCTGGATCGTCCTCGACGCCGGCCGCCTCTCCGGAACCGTCTTCGAACTGCGCCGTTCCGCGCCCGCATACCGCGCGCCAAGCTTCCGCGACGCCGCCTCCGACGAGTCCTTTCTCCTCAGCCTCACCCAACTCGATCAGGCCTGCGGCGCCGGCATTGCCCTGGCGCAAACCGTGATGCAGGCCGGCGACAAAGCCGGCCTCCTCGTCTACGGACGCGGCCTCCAGCAACAGCTTCTGCCCGCAGCCGGAGCCGGCGCAATGCGCACCATGATCGACGCGCTCTCCCAGGCGCGCGTCGAAGCGTCGGAAGCGGACCACCTCAAGGCAGCCGCGCGCCTGGGCCAGTTGCAGCGCCGCCGCGGG
Organism: uncultured Acidobacteriaceae bacterium; assembly: GCA_963796895.1. Lineage (GTDB taxonomy): Bacteria > Acidobacteriota > Terriglobia > Terriglobales > Acidobacteriaceae > Palsa-343. Next base: position 608,139 of record CAWCNN010000003.1, on the reverse strand, counting down.
CTCGTTCTGTGGATCACCGAAATGGCCGACAGCGCCCGTCGCCCCGATATCGCCGCCGCCGCCGTCGACCTCGCGCGCCGTCATCTCGTTCTGCTTCTCGTGCTCAACCATCCTGAGATTCAGGCCAGCCGCCGCGCGCGAACCGCATACCGCCCACGCAGATGTTCGAGTCCGCCGCCGCCCAGGAAGTCATCGAGCGCCGCCGTCAGATCCTTGCCGGCCTCCGCTCCAAAGGCGTCCTCATCGCCGAAACCACACCCGGCGCACTCCGCACCGACGCCATCAATCAATATCTGGAAGTCAAAGCCCGGGGCCTGCTGTAGGGAACAGGTGACAGCTTACGGGTGACCGGTCACAGGTTGCTGTCACAGGGTGCCGTGTCCGACGCGACGATGCGGTGAGTCTGAGGCTGCGCTCACGCGGAACCCTGAGTTCTGCTCCCCGTCACCTGTACCCTGTCACCTCACCCGATCCCTGCCCGGACGTCAGCCACAACCCCAGACCCATAAACAACACCGCACCCGTCAAAAACTTCACTGTCACCGGCGCTCCCGACGGTGACAGAAACGCCTCCAGCGTGCCGGCGATCACCAGCAGCGGCACCGTTCCTGCCAGAAGCCGGATTGCGTCCACCGAAGCCCTCGCCAGCGAATCCCGTCGTTTGTAGATGCCGGGAAAAAGCATGCCCGCAGCGACCCGTAATCCCGCGGCTCCAGCGATGATGATGCTCGGCAACTCCAGCGCCCCGTGCGCAGCAACGAAGCTCCACAAGTCCAGCGCCATCCGCGCCTGCGCGCACGCCGTGCCCACCACACCGAGTTGGAGCCCATTGAAGAACAGTTCGTAGAGCGTCCACAACCCCGCCGTGATGCCTCCAGCAAAGGTGGAGAACGCGACACCGATGTTGTTCGTCATGATGCCGGTGGAAGCCTGCGGCTTCATGCTCACCAGGCTGTGCGTCCACATCTCGTGCTTCTCAATGGACGCCACCAGCGTCGGTCCGAGCACCATGCGCTCGAACGCCGGGCGGGCGAAGCTCAGCAGCGCACCCAGCGCCGCACCGGCCAAAAAAATCACCGTCGCCACGGCGACATACCGGAACAGCCTGCGAAAAATGCGCGGATACTCCACCACGAAGAAGCGCACGATCAGCCGCGCTTCCAGCTTCCTGCCCGAGTACACGCGATTATGCGCCCGCGCCAGCAGCAGGTTCAGGTATTCTTCCTGGGTGCGCGACCCGCGATCTGCCCGCACCGCGGAAAGATCCTGGGCCACCTGCCGATAGAGCAGCCCCAGTTCGCGCAACTCGTCGCCGGAAAGCGACTTCAGTCCCGACTGCTCCGTCTGAACCAGCAACGCATCCAGCCGCTGCCACAGTCCCTGTCGTTGCTCAATCCAGCGGTTCGAAATCATGCTTGTGCCGCGCCCCAAAAACCGTCGCTGAACCCCGCCATGGACGAAACTCCCGATCAGCTTACCATCGACACTCCGGAGCAGGTCGCCATCCGTTTCCCCATCGCGGGCATCGGCAGCCGGTTTCTCGCCGTGCTTGCCGATACCACCCTGCAGGTGGCTGCGTACGTGGTTATCTTCCTTGTGATCCTCGCCATCATCAGCTCCGCTCCGCGCATCAACGGCCTCGTCCTTGCGCGCATCGGCGATAAGTGGATCATCGCCGCCATCATCCTCTTCTACTTCCTGCTCTACTGGGGTTATTACACGGTCTTCGAAGCGCTCTGGAATGGCCAGACCCCGGGCAAAAAGCTCTGCAAGCTGCGCGTCATCCGTGACTCCGGCCGGCAAATCACTTTCTTTGAATCCATGACCCGGAACCTGATCCGGGTGGTCGATGCTTTGCCGAGCTTCTACGCGGTCGGCATCGTCACTATGCTGTGCAACCGCCGCAACAAGCGCCTCGGAGATTTCGCCGCCGGAACCCTGGTGGTTCATGAACGTGCACCGGAGCCGGCACTGTGGAGCGGTTCCGCGTCGCGCACCATCACCGCCGGAGCCTTCGCGCCGGTCGCAGCTCCACCGGTTCCAGCCGCCGATCCCAACGCCGTCGATCTGCCGGCCGATGCCGTCGCACGCCTCACGCCGGATGACCTCAACGTGATCGATCACTTCTTCGCTCGAGCAATCGATATTGACATCCCTCGCCGCCGCGCCCTCGCCGAACGCCTCGCCCGGCAAATGACGGCAAAGATGGGCATCGTCATGGATCCGCTCCTGACCCAAGGCGTAGCCCCGGAACGGCTGCTGGAGTCGATCGCAAGGATTCTACGTGGAATTCGCCGCTAAATCCTGCAGAATGTGGATCTCCTGGCCCCAGGATGCGACTTTGCTTAATGCCTGCGCATCCAAACTTCAGGGGGTGATTGCCCACCGCGTGCGGTACACTCAAAGGGCAGAGCGTTTTCCCCAGGAGATCTATTCATGGCTACCAACACCGTCACGACCAGCACGCCCATTCCCGAAGCGGCTCCCGCGCCCAAGTCCACCCCGGTTCGCCTCACCGACAGCGCCGTGAGCAAGGTGCGCGAGATTATGGCCACCCAGGACCCGCTCCCGGCCGGTCTGCGCATCGGCGTTGTGGGCGGCGGCTGCTCCGGCTTCCAGTACTCGATGTCGTTCGAGAATCAGTCCGGCATGATGGACAAGGTTTTCGACTTCAACGGCCTGAAGGTGTTCGTCGACGCGACCTCGCTGATGTATCTCAACGGCTGCACGGTCGACTACCTCGAGACCCTCGAAGCCGCCGGCTTCAAGTTCGACAACCCGGCAGTCAAGAGCACCTGCGGCTGCGGCTCGTCATTCCAGGTCTAAGTTTTCAGCTAAGGGAAATGAAGAGGCCCGCCATCGCGCGGGCCTTTCTCATTGCGTGACTCGTCGGATCGGTCGTTCCAATCGGATTGGTCGGCATGGTCCCGGGGGAAGTCGTGCCCGGCGTTGTCCCTGTGGGATTGGTCATCGTACCCGCCGGATTGGTTCCAGTCGGCGCTCCGCCCGACAATCCGGACAGCGCCTGCGCCTGGTCTTCCATCGGATCGTAGTTGAACTCCCACTTGTTGTAGCGAGTCTGCAGCTTGTAGTCGATCAGCGATGGCTTGTCGACCGGCAGCGTGAATCCTACGATCGGGCCGCCGCCTCCGAAGGTCGTCGCGGATGTCCCCTGCCCGGTTGATCCGAACGGTGACGTCGATGTCGCTGATCCCGGTCCCGAAGTCGGGGAGGACGAACCGAACATCGACGAGCCGCCTGTCGGCGATCCCGCAGCTGAAGTGGGCGAGCCGGAACCTGAGCCCGAAGATCCAAAGCCCGAGCCTGAGGATCCAAAACCGGACCCCGAGGAACCAAAGCCCGAGTTCGAACCGAAGGCCGACGATCCCGAACTCCCGCTCGTTCCCGACTGATCCGGGCTCGCGATCGGCACCCCATTGGCGTCTGTGGTGGTAGAAGCCGGTGCCGCATACATTGAAGCCGTTCCCGCCAGGCCCACCGTCATCAGCGGCTGTCCGAAGAATCCCAGCGGCCGCACATGCGCCTGTCCAAACAGCACTGGCTTCCAGTCTGCCTTACCGGTCAGGGGGTCTTTGTACTTCTTGCGCAGGAACCGAATCTGATTCGTTTCCACCAACTGATCGAGCGACGTCGGATAGGAACCAAATTTCTGGTAGTACAGCTTGATGGCCCGTTTGTACTGCTCGCCCCGATGGATCGTCTCCATTTCTTTGTCGCGCTGAATCGATCGCGCGATCTTCGGCGCCGCAATCGAGAGCGTGATCAGCAGGAGCACGGTGAGAAAAATCACCGCCAGCAGAACGTACCCGTCTTCGTTCTCAGATTTTCGAAACTGCATATCCTGATCCCGATTCTGATTTGTCGCTGACCGTTCTATCGCTGACCGCTTCAGCGCTCGCTCGCTCAGCTCTGCGTCAGCGGCAGCGTCTGGGTATTGTTGTAGAGCAGATCCGTCACCTGGATCGATAGCGGAGAAATCTTCACCACCTTATAGTGATGATCGACGACGTCTCCCTCGTTGGCTATGAAGATGTCCTCGCCGTGCAGGAGGAACGCCCTCTTCGTGCCCTTGTTGGCCTCATAGCCGAAGAACTTCAGATCGATCGGCGGCGGCGGTGGCGGCCCAGCCGGCTGCGGCGGAGGTGCTTTCGCGATCTCGTTGCGCCCGTTGTTCACCGGCTTTGGAATGTTCACCGGTACCGAACTCATCGAGAAAATATTCCGTCCTGTCCCGCTGTACTCCAGATCCTCCGCCCCCGCCATTACCTCGGGATGCAGCGTCGGATCCAGCTTCTCCAGGGGCGGCAGCTTCTTCGCAGGATGACCGTTGGCGTCGCGCGCTTCCGTTTGCGTCTGCGCATTCTCGTTGGCGACGGAGCTGTTCTGCGCCACAGGCGCCGGCGACGGGCTTCCCCCGAACACGTAGCTGACGAAATATACGATCGTCGGGATCAGAATCGCACCCAGCACGGCCAGGATCACGACGTTCCGCCTGTTCTCGAAGCCGGTCTTCATTGCGGTCCCTCGCCCCCGGCAGGCTGCGCTTCGGGATTCGGCGCCGGCTCCGCATTCGTGTCCGATGTGTTCTGCGGCAGGTCGGTCGCTCCACCGCGGATATACGTCGTCATGCGCAGCCGGAGATTCACCAGCCCGCCCTGCTGGCCGTTCAGGGTGACGCCGTTGATGATGAACAGCACGTGATCCTTATCGCGCTCGAGGCCATTGATGAAGTGCATCAGATCCGAATACTGTCCGCTGAGTCCCGCATCGATGTGCAGCTCGGTCAAATCGCCAGCCGGCGCCGCATTCTGCACATAGGCAGCGCGCGAGAGCTTGACCTGACTCTTCGTGGCAACGGCTCCGAGTTGCGCCAGAACCGTCGAGTAGTTGGCGGCAATGCGCGCGTCGTAAAACTTCTGCGCATCCGGTCGGACGCCTTCACCTTTTCCGGCAGTCCGTTCAGATGTTTCATCTGCGCCTCAAGCTGCGCCAGCCGCGCGCTCTCCTGAACGAACTCCGGCGACCGGTCGGAGCGAATCGCTCTCCACGCCAGTGCCGAAACGCACACCGATGAAGATGTCTGCCGCCACCACGACCGCCAGCAGCAGGAGATGCAGGTTCAGCTTCGTCGAGCGGTTCATCGCGACGGCCGTCCCTTCTGGGCTGCGGTTGGCTTTTTCCGCTCAGCCTTGCGGGGCTTCGGCTTCTCCTCCGATGTCGCCGCTGTTTCTGCGTTGGGCGCCTTCGTCTCCAGCGGCAACGGCGCGATAGTCGGCCAGAATGTCGAAATTCACCAGGTTGGCGGCACTTACGCTTTGCATGCCGGCAGCGCCCTGCGCGGTCGCGAGCGACTCCGACGCCAGCCGCGGCTGCGCAAAGTGCTTCGATTTTTCGAGATTGCGCACCAGATCCAGCTCCCGGTCCCGCTCGCCGGTGACGCGCAGCCGGATGATCACGTTGCCGTCCGGCCCGGTGATGGGATCGATGCTCAGCACCTGCACCCCCGAGGGCAGAACCGTCTCCAGGTCGGTCATGGTCGCCGTCCACGAAAACGCTTTGCTCCGGAATACCGAATTCAGAAACTCCGCCTGCCGCAGGATGGCGGCGGCCTTCGGCTGCTGCATCATGCGGCGGTAATCCTGTTGCTTCTGTTCCAGTTCCTGCACGTGGTTCCTGACCATGGTGACGTGCGCCTGCGCCGCCTGTGCCTCGTCGCTCTCATTGCGGTAGAGGTACCACAAAGCGCCGCCCACCAGAGCGAGAATCACGATCCACGTGCGCAGACGCGCGTAGACCGGCTGCAGATCGATATAGGGATGGCTCGCGAGATTGACTGCAATCTTCATTTACGTCGCCAGGGCCCCCATCACACCCGCCATCACGCCGGGCGGCACGCTCGTCATCGCGGACGGCGCTTCCCCCGTTGCCAGATCCACCAGCCTGGGAGCCGGCTGCACCAGCGCAGCCCAGCGCGATTGTTCCGCCGCGCTCGCCCCGCCCGACCCCGCATAGTACATCGTCGGCGGCAGCCGCTTCAGGGTGTCCTCGTACCACGCCAGCGCCGTGATCACCGCCTGCGCCATCTCCTCTTCACGCGCCTGCGGCTCCGCGGGCAGATCCATCGCGCGATGCAGCAGCATCTCGTTGCCTTGTGTCACCGCGGTTGTTACAGAAGCTCCGCTGCGATTCACCATCAGCATTGCGTCGTCGTTCTCCATTGCGGCTGCGGCGGCCACGGTGCTGGGGAGCACCGCGCCGGGCTCAAAACCGGCTTCGCGCACCGCCTTCTCGTATTCCTCGAGAACGTCGCCTGGCATCACCGTCACCAGCACGCTCAGCTGCTCGTTCTTCTCTCCCATCGTCTGGTAGCTCACGGCTGCCGTTTCCACGTCGAAGGGAACCATCTTCCTGAGCCGGAAGCGCACTACCTGCAGAGCCTCCTGGCGCTTTGACGGCAGAGCATCGAAATCCAGCAGCAGTACGCGCGCGGCAGCGTCCGGCACCACCAGCGTCACTTCTCGGGTCGCGCTGACGCTCTCCAGAACCGTCTCCAGCGCCGAGCGAACCGCACGGCCGTCGACCAGATTCGGCACCTTGAGTCCGGGAGCGATCGCGCCTTCCGCCAGGGGCGCAAAGGCCGCCACCCGCTCGCCATGTTTCTTGCCCGCGCGCGCCGCGATCACGCCTTCCGCGCGAATCTCGCACGCCACTCTCGGCCGCGATCCCGCCACCGGCTTAAAGAAGTTCTCCAGATTCGCCACTAGCGCGAAGCCTCGAACATGAACGTCACCTTATTAATCTCCTTCAGCGTCGTCAGGCCGCGCCGCACCCGGTCCAGCGCCGACTCGCGCAGGAAGTGCATACCCTCCTGCTGCGCCAGTTTACGCACTTCGGAGCTGGGCTTCTTCTCCAAAATGATTTCACGAATCGGGTCCGTCAGATCCAGCAATTCGTGAATTGCGGTTCGTCCGCGATACCCCGTGCCCGCGCACTCGATGCATCCGCGTCCCTCGCGGAACGGAAAATCCCGCCACTCGCGAAGATCAAGGCCGCTGTCGATCAGGATGTCCTCGTCGTAACGCACTTCGTGCACGCAGTATTCGCAGATCGTGCGCACCAGCCGCTGCGCCAGAATGCAGTTCAGCGCCGAGACGAAGTTGTAGACCTCCACCCCCATGTTCACAAACCGGCCGAGCACATCCACGACGTTGTTAGCGTGTACGGTGGTGAACACCAGGTGTCCCGTCAGCGCCGAGTTGATCGCGATCTGCGCCGTCTCCTGGTCGCGGATTTCGCCCACCAGAATCTTGTCGGGATCGTGACGCAGAATCGACCGCAATCCGCGCGCAAATGTCAGACCCTTTTTCTCGTTCACCGGAATCTGCGTGATCCCGCGAATCTGATATTCGACCGGGTCCTCGATGGTGATGATCTTGTCCTCGTCGCTCTTGATCTCGTTCAGCGCAGCGTACAGCGTCGTCGTCTTGCCCGATCCCGTCGGCCCCGTCACCAGGACCATCCCGTAAGGCTCGCGAATGTACCGCCGGAAGCGCTTCAGGTCGTCGTCCGCGAAGCCCACCACGTCCAGCGTCAGCTTGCGGAACTTCTCGCTCATCGACTCCTTGTCGAGCACGCGCAACACGCAGTTCTCGCCATGCACGGTCGGCATAATGGAGACGCGAAAATCGATCAGGCGGCCCTTATATCGGACCCGGAAGCGGCCGTCCTGCGGCACGCGCCGCTCGGCAATGTCCAGTTCGCTCATCACCTTCACGCGCGACAGAATAGTCGTGTGATGCTCGCGAGCAATCGGCGCCATGGCTGGCTGCAGCACGCCGTCGATGCGGTACTTCACCAGCACCGAATCGTCGTACGTCTCGATGTGGATGTCCGATGCGCGCCGCTCCAGCGCGGTAAAGATGGTCGTATCCACCAGGCGGATGATCGGGCTGATGTCCTCTTCCGAGGTCAGCTTCTCGATCGAGATGCTCTCGTCGGAATCCTCATTGGCCGAGAGCACATCGAAGGTCAGTCCCTCGGACGCCTCGTCCAGCACCCGCTGGCTCTGCTCCGTCTTCTTGAGCAGATCGGTGATCTGCGACAGCGTCGCCACCCGCGTGACAATGCGCTGGCCCAGCAGGCCGCTGATCTCATCCAGCATCATCAGCTTGCTCGGATCGCTCACCGCGATCACCAGCCGGTCTTCCTCCTGCTCCAGCGGCACGAAGTTGTAGCGGAACATCATGTCCACCGGCACGCTGCGCAGCACTTCATGCCGGATGCGGAAGTTCTGCAGGTCGATGAACTCGCAGCGATAGCGCCGTGCCAGCGACTGCGCCTGCGCGGTTTCGTCCGGCTCGGCCGGGATCGGAGTCGGAATAGGGGGAGCCTGAGCCATACTCAATACCTCGGTTCACCGCGATGCTCGCGCACCGCACATCTTCTAGCTTCTGAAATTATTCGCGTTGCTCATGGAGAATATCGGCAGATACAGCGCAATCAGAATGATCACTACCACCACGCCCATCACAATCAGAATCGCCGGCTCGATCAGCGCCAGCGACGCCGTCAGCGCCGTCTGCACGTCATCCTCAAAAAATTCCGCCACCGAGTTCAGCATCTGCGGCAAAGCGCCCGTCGATTCCCCCACCTCGACCATCTCCGTCGAAAGCTCCGGAAATACCTTCGTCGCCTCCAGACTCTGCGCCAGTCCCTTGCCTTCGCGCACCGACGTCACCGCCGACGTCACCGACTTCGCGATCCGCCGGCTCGTAATCGACCGCGCCGCTGTCTCCAGCGACGGTACCAGCGGAATACCACCGCTCAGCAGCGTCGACAGCGTCCGCGCGAACATCGCGACCTGGTACTTCAGCCAGATCTTTCCAAACAGCGGCAACGCGATGCGGATCCGGTCGATGCGATCCGCGCCTGCCTCGCTGCGACCCCAGCGCCACAGCAGGAAGCCGAACAGCGCCACCGCGGGTAGGATGTAGAGCAGATAATGCTGCGCGCCCGTGCCCAGCGCCAGCATGAACAGCGTGATCGAAGGCAGCTTCGTCCCGATCTGGTCGTACAGCTTCGCAAACTGCGGCACCACAAACGTGATCAGAAAGATGAACAGGCAGATCACCAGCGTGATCAGCATCAACGGATAAATCAGCGACGCGATCAGCTTCTTGCGAAACGCCAGCGCTACCCGCTGAAACGAAAGGTACCGCCCCAGCACCTCTTCCAGATTGCCCGACCGCTCGCCCGCCAGCAGGGTTGTCGTGTACATCAGCGGAAACGCGCCCTGCGCCTCGAATGCCGACGAAATCGGTTCGCCCGTCCGTACGCGCGCCGCCACATTCTGCAGGTGGCCGGAGAAGTTGGCGTTCTTTTGGCTCTTCGCCAGCATTTCCAGCGAACCGAGAATCGGCATGCCCGCGCGGATCAGCGTTAAAAACTGCTGATTAAAGATCAGAAACGTCTCGAGCTTGGTTTTCCTCGCGCTGCCCGTCAGCCCGCGGGGCTTCACTGAGTAGACGAAGTACCCGGCCTGCGAGAACCGTGTGCGCAGCTCTTCCGCAGTCGCCGCCGACTGAATCTGCTCCTGCACATGGCCGCGCTCGTCGGCCAGCCTGATCACGAATTCTGCCATGAGTTTGTGTTATCGTCCCGGACGATCGTCGTCCGTTATCCACTGCACCGTGCGACCGTGCCAACGGGCACATTCCGGCCGGGGGATGCCTCCCCTCCAGCGTAGCAGTTCCCGCATTCCGGACGCCTCAGGCGCAGGGTTGCATGGACTAGACGCCGCCGGCCCCCGAATTGCTCACTTATGCAGCTCATCCAGGTTGATTTTCCCAATCCTTCCCCCCGGCCCTACCGCAAACGGCAGGCTCAGTGCATTCCAGTTGCCTCCGCTTTCCGCCCCATCCAGCGTCCGCCAGTGCCGCCCGCCATCCCAGCTCACATCCGACCCGTTGCTCCCCACCGCGATCCAGGCATTCAGGTCCGCATCCCAGGTCACGGCCGAGCGGTATCCATGCGGAGGCGCCTCCGACGGCGCCCAGGTCTTGCCATCCGGCGTCCACACCGAGGTTCCATCGCTCGCGTCCGGCTTTGCATAATCCCCGCCCACCGCCACGCCGGACTTGACCCGGATGTCCCAGCAAACCAGCCGCAGAGAAAACGCTCCCGACGACGGGGTGTCCCCCGCCATCGGCAGCGCCTGCCGCTGAAACGTCCACTGATTCAAACAGCTCGGATCAGCCGGGCCGTCTGCGTCCTTCGGGCAATTCGGGGTCCCGTCATACAGAAACGCCCCGCCTGCTCCGCCCGTGACAAACCAAACCCGCCCGTCCTCCGCCCCCCCTGCCCCCATCAGGGCCGAGTTGCTCGCCGCAAAGGCTGCATTGCCTTTCGCCACTGTGCCCAGCCCGGGAGACTCGATCCTGGTCCATGTCGCTCCGCCATCGCCGGTTCGAAACAGCGTGAACGCCCCGCCCACCGGGTCGCCCAGCAGATACCCCACCTGCCGCCCGACGAATATTATCGCGTCGAAAAATCCATCCTTGTCCGGGTCCGAAAGCACCAGCTTCCAGTGGGCGCAGCCGTCCGTTGTCCGGTAGACTCGCGACTGATCCCCGGTGCCGCTCGACATCACGATGGCGGTGTTATCGTCCCACGCCCAGATGCCCCGAAAATCAAGCTTGTCCGCACCTTCGGGAACCGCACAGCGCTGCCATTCATACCCGGCGTCTTCGGTGCGCAGAATGGTCCCGTCGGTCCCGCTCGCCCACGCCACTCCGGCGCCAAGGGATTTGACCCCGCGCAGCGCCGCGGTCGTTCCGCTGTTTTCAAGGGCCCACGGCCCGGACTTGCGATTCAGCCCCTGTCCCCAGGCGCCACCCGCCACAATTAGTACAATCCCCACCAAAAGTCCGGCACGGCTGAACATGGCGTCATCATCCTACCGCGCCTGGGCGGCGGCGACATCCCCCACTCCGGTGAGGGTCGCATGGAAAGTTACCGGGGATTGCGGCCGACTCGGCCTCCGCAGTAACCCGTTACTAAACGGTGAGTGCAGGTGGGAGAGTAACGGCCACTTTCCGGCAATTCACTTCCTGATGAATGAAAGTTAATCTCAGGCGTTGGTTGTTGTGCTCTCTGTGCCTGAGGTCTCTCGCTTCACGATTGCCATGGAAACCACAAACGTATACTGGAAGGTCGCCGCTGCAGTTCTGATTGTCTTTGCCCTGCGTTGGCTGGCACGCCGCTTTCGCGATCCCGACACTTATTTCGACTAATTCACGCCGGTGTGCTGTGACCCTGACACTGCAGCACTCCGAGATAGCGCTCCCACGGGCCCACCGCTTCGCGATACTGGACCGCCAGGATCCGTGAGATCTGGTGCAGATGCGTCAGGTCGTGGACCGCCCACGCCGCAATCAGTTCCGACAATCTCACCGTTCCCAGGGACGGGTGCAGCCCGCGCCGCGCCAAATGGGGGCGCTGCAGCCGGAGTGCTCGCACGCCTTTAAGGTTTTTCTCGCGGCGCCGCGCGAATTCGCCCAGCAGCCGGGTCAGCGACTTGCCTCGCGCGTTGCGCACAAAAGCCTGACGATCGACCGGATCGAAGGCGCGTGTTTCGCCATCTTTGAGCAGGCGCCGCACCCGCGGCATCCAGTCCGTCCGCTCCAGCTCCGCCAGATGCGCGATCACGTCGCGCACCGTCCACGTGCCCTCGCCCTCTCCGCGCCGCGTCCAGGCATCCGGCAAACCGCGCAGCAGCGCATTCAGTGAGGCTGGAGTGTGCGTGAGAAGGGCGAGCGATTCATCCAGGTTATAGCGCATGGCTTTCCTGAATTCTTAGAGGTCAGGTTTCGGGGATTCGATACAGAAACTGTAGATCGGGGAGGCAACTTCCTCCTTCCTATTCCCTACTCCCTACCCCCTTTCTTTCCGCCCACTCTTCCAGAGCAACAAAGCTCCGCTGCTCACTGTCATATGTTTCTACCGCGCCGCTAAGGATGTCGTAATACCAGCCATGGACCTGGAGGGTATCGTGCGCCACCGCGCGCGCCACTTCAGGATGAGTCTTGAGGTTCTCGATCTGCGCAATCACGTTGGCGCGGATCAGTGCTTCGTGCAGCGTGCGGTGATCGTCGTGAGACGTGCCCGGCGGCAGGAACTTCCACGCCGGCTCAATGTAGCCCAGCCATTTCGTGGTCAGCGGCAGCCGCGGAACCTGGCGATGATCGCGCGGGTCGGCGGGATCGGGCGGCAGAACGGCCTTGATCGCGCCACAGTCCGAGTGACCGCAGACAATGATGTGGCGTACATGCAGGACTTCCACCGCGTACTCGATGGTGGACGAGATGCCGCCCGGCATGGACCCATGCGGCGGAACGATGTTGCCCACGGCGCGGCACAGAAACATATCGCCAGGCTCGGTCTGGAGAATCAGGTCGGGCACTACCCGCGAGTCGGCGCAGGTAATGAACAGGACATCCGGCTGCTGGCGCTCGGCGAGCAGACGGAAGCGGTCGCGGTGCTGAGGGAAGACATCGCGGCGAAAATGCGCATACCCCTGGAGAAGACGTTGCATCGTGGATAGGGTACAGGGTGCCGCGAGCGGGGTACAACGAGCCAAACTTTGATCAACAACCCCAGGTCTAAACCCTGGCTTTTGCCCGTGCTCCGCGCCAATACAGCACCAATCCCACCAGGATCGAGACCACCGTCCCAATCAGCAACTGCATTTCGAATCCGAGCGGGCTCGTCGCCTCTCCAGGCGGGATCAGCGACACCGTAATGCCGATCAGCACCACGACGAAGCCCAGGCCGCCGCAAATCCAGACGCCGACCCGCCCGCCGGGAACCAGAATGGCGTGTGGATTCTCCGCGCGGTCCCTCCGCGGCGCCAGCTTGATGACCGCCGCGAACATATAGAGGAACGGAATGAAATAGAGGATGACGGCGGCGTCCACCAGCGTCTGGTAAGCGCTGTGCACGCTCTGATTAATCTGGCTCGCCAGCAGGATGAACGCTGAGATCCCGCCCTGCACCAGGATCGAGACCCACGGCGTCTTCCACCGCGGATGAATCCTGCCGAACGCCGCGGGCAGATAGCGGTCGATGCCGACCACGAAGGGAACCCGCGCAATCCCCGCCACCGTCGAGCCCACACCCCCCGCATTCCCCACCGTCACCAGCACCGCGGCCAGCACGCCGAGGAAGCCGATCTTCAGCACCGTCGAGCCCACCGTGATCGCGCTGAAGACCCCGCTCTGCGGATCGATCGATCCCGCCGGCAGCAGCGCCAGAATCGCAAACGTCCCCGCAATGTAGATGAAGGCGATCATCGCGCCTGCTCCGAAAACAGCGCGTGGCAGCGTGCGGCGCGGATCGCGCACTTCTTCGCTCATCGCGGAAACTAACTCGAGCCCGGTGAAGGCGAACGCGATCTGCGACCAGAAATTCACCGTGCTCCAGTTCCACGCGGGCAGCATGGCGTGCAGCGTAAAGTGCGTGGCAGAGCCGTGATGCATCGCAACCGCCGCGCCGACAAACAGCAGAATCAGCAGCGGGACGTAGGTGCCCACGCCGCCCGCGTTCTGCAGCCACTTGCCGATGTTGAGCCCGACGATGTTCAGCCCCACCGCCACCAGGAGGAGGCCCACCGAAACCGATAGCTGGAAGGCCCGATCCCCCGCCAGCCCCGAGCCGCGCGGCCCCAGAATGTACGCCGCCATGGAAGCGCTCGCCAGCAGCAGCCCTGGAAAATAAAAGAACGTGTAGATCCAGTACGTCCACCCGGCGATGAAGCCATGAAAGTCGCCGAAGGCTTCCTTGGCCCAGACGTAAAGGCCGCCTTCTTCCGGAAATCGGGACGATAGCTCGTTGATCACCAGCGCGCCGGGAACAAAGAAGAAGACCGCCGCAATCCCCCAGAGACTGATCGACGAGGCGCCATTGTGCCCCGCAGCCGCAATCCATCGAGGCCCCAAAACGCACGCGATGTTGAAGAGGAGAACGTCCCAGAAGCCCATCGTCTTACGCAACTGGGATTTTGGTTGGGCCGGGATCATACGAGAAGCACGATGATACGGCAGCGAACGGGAGGCGGGAAGGAAGAAGCGAGGGAGATGGAAGAAGGAAGGAGGAAGAAGCGAGAAGGGAGAAGGGGTACGAAGAAGGGGTAGGGAGAAAGCGTAAGGAGTCGCAGGCCGCAGGAGGCTTCCTGCTTCTCGCTTCTTCCTTCTCCCTCTAAGCAGCCTTCGCGGTCCCTTCAATTTCGGCCCACTCCGAGTCGGAAAGTCTGACCTCTGCGGCCTTCAGATTCTCTTCCAGATGGGCCACCGACGACGTTCCCGGAATTGGCACCATTACCGGCGAGTGGTGCAGCAGCCACGCAATCGACAGCTGGCTCAGAGTGGCCCCGTGCTTCTTCGCGGCCTTATCCAGCCGGCCGCCGGGTTGCGTCAGCTTGCCGGACGCGACCGGGAACCAGGGAATGAACGCCAGGTTGTTCTTTTCGCAATACTGGAGCACATCCTCGTGCTCGCGGTCGGCGATGTTGTAGCGGTTCTGAACGCTGACGATCGGAACGAACTTGCGCACCTGCTCGATCTCCGGCACCTTCACCTCGCTCAGGCCGATATGCCGAATCTTGCCCTGCTTCTGCAGTTTCTTAATTGGCTCCAGCGACTCCTCCACCGGAACTTTGGGATCGATGCGATGCAGTTGCCACAGGGGCAGGGTTTCCAGCTTCAGCCGTCGCAGGCTCATCTCCACCTGCTGCTGCAGATACTCAGGGCGCCCCACGGGCAGCCAACGGTCCGGCCCTTGCCGCGTCAGGCCCGCCTTTGTGGCGATCATCAGACCTTTCGCGTACGGAGCCAGGGCTTCGCCGATCAGGCGCTCGCTCACCTCGGGACCGTACGAATCGGCGGTGTCAATGAAATCGACACCCAGCTCGACCGCCCGGCGCAGAACTTTGCGTGCAACGTCAACGTTCTTCGGCTCGCCCCAGATGCCCGGCCCGGTGATGCGCATGGCGCCAAAGCCAAGCCGCTGGATGGTGATGTCGCTGCCGAGAGAGAAAGTCTGCGCAGGAGTCATAGCACGCTCTTGGATGACGTCAGGGCCACAATCGGAGCGCAACCCTCGAGAGAAAGGAGTGGAAAACCGCAGGTCGCCATACGATGCTCGAGGCCCCGCGGTGCCACGCAGCACGACAAAATGGCCACGGCTTTGGGTCGTCAGCGCCTCGCAGTCACTACCGATGGTGCCCACCCCCGACGTGGCCGCCGCCACCGCGACCCCCACCATGCCCACTGCCAAAACTGTGTCCACCACCCCCGAAACTATGACCGCCGCCTCCATGGAAGCTATGTCCCCCGCCAAAGCTCGAGTGCCCACCCCCTCCAAAGAAAGAGTGCTCACCTCCGCCAAAGCTATGACCGCTGGAACGCGGCATGCTTTGGGAGTGCCGTCCTCCGAAGAAGCTGTGCCCCCCCCCGAAGGAACGAGGCTGGCTGAAGCCGCGACTCCCATAGCCCGACGATCCGGAGTACGCCCGATAACTCGGCGCCGAGCGGAACTGCGGCTGGCGGTAGGAGTTCCCGAAGCCGCGGTTGAGTCCGCTGGGCGCCGACGGGCGGCCAAAGCCGGAGCGAAAAACCGGGGCCGAAGTACGCCCGTAGCTGCCATAGCCTCCGTAACCTGACCGTCCATTGAACGCCGGTCCACGATTCCATGCCTGCTGCGGGTTGCGGACGAAGCCATTCCTATAGCCGCGGCTGCTCGCAAATCCACGATTCCCCTCGAACCATCCGCGATTGCGGTTGTAGCCATAGGCGCCACGGCCCTGGTAGCCGCCGCGTCCCCCATATCCGCGGTTCATGCCCCCGCGGTTCATTCCCCGATCGTATCCGCCATTGAATCCGCGACCGGCGCCGCGCCCGTACCCTCGGCCGTATCCACGGTTGAAGCCGCGATCGTAGGCGCGAGCATAGGCAAAATTCCGAGCCCAGGGGGCGCGTGGGCCACCATAGCGAAGTCCCCAGTCGCGCAGGCCCGGTCCGTGTGGGTAATAGCCGCCGTCATCGAACGAGAGGCAGCTGCCCAGCCAGCTGAGTCCCCATCCCAGCCAGCCCCACGGCATGGCGGTGAAGGCCGACATCACCAGGCCCGGACCAAAGCGCACACCGAATTCGCCAATCGCCTCACCCACCGCAGCGAGAACCGAAAAGCCGGGCCACGGGTTGATCGGCGCGCCGTAGACATTCCAGGGGTTATAGCTCGGTACATACACGACCTGCGGATTTGCGGGGGCGATGCCGATATAGCCCTGATCGTTCGTGACCTCTTCCTGCGGGTTGGACTGCAGATTGCCGGAGGCCTGTGCGCGCTGCCGCATCTCCTGGATCGCGCCGAAAACGTCCTGCGGCTGGTTGTAGTACGCGTTTCCCAACTCAATCGTCCAGGAGAGATTCTGATCCATCTCCGCCAGGACCTGTGGGAAAGCCGTCAGTCCCTTTACGCTTGGATCCCAGGGCTGAGCATTCGCTTCCGCGGCAATCTCAGCCGGAGAAGCGTACCCCATCGACTGGCGCCAGTGATCGGCGGCGGCTACCTGCTCGGGGTAGGTGGACGCTGCCAGCATCTGCGCAATCAGGCCATCCGGATTGAGCGCGATCGGCGCCACTAATTGATCGAGCTGATCGGGCGCGAGCGCCGGTTGCTGTTGCTCGGGGGCGGCGTAGGGCTGTTGATCGGGGGCTCCATACGACGGTGGCGCCTGCTGGTCATACGACTGGTCCGGATACGGCTGCTGCGGAAACCCCTGCTGCTGTGGGTACGGCTGTGGATACGGTTGACCTGTCTGGGGTTGCGAGTAATCGGGCGGCGGGGGAGGGTAATCTTCCTGCGGCTGCTGATAGCTTGGCGGCCCTTGCGGCGGCGGAGGTGGATAATTCTGCTGCGCCCGCGGCGGATAGCCGGACTGGGCAAACACGCCGACGCTTGCAAATGGCACAAGCAGGACGATGAGGCTACCGGCGACCGCGCGCCGCCACAGGTGTACCGGGCGCTCTGCCCGGCCCGAAGAATCAGGATTGGGCTGTCGGGAGGAAAGGGAGGCGGGGAAAAGCGCGCGGAGATCCATATGCCCTCGTGGCCGCACAGATACTTGAAATATCTGTGTTTTCTTGCCGATGCAGGAGACTGGCTCCTGCCGTACCGGCGATCCCAGCCTCCGGGCGAGAGCGGGAATGCCCGAGGGGATGACTGAGGTCCCATTCCATGAACACGGCTTTCACCGGATGGTTCCGCCAAAAGATAGGCTTTTGCATCCGGAGCAGGAACGAGTAGGCCCAGCGACCCAGGGATTGAGCGAACGTGACTGAGTTCAAATCAATCTGTCATTTTGAGCAAGCGCCGAGCACGGCCCCGCGAGCCGAATGGGCAAATCGGCCTCCATTTCCTCTTCGCAGGCTGCCGCGGCAGATCACGAATAGGTGGATACCGTCCCAGGTCTAGCCGGGTGCGTTGGTCCCACCCGACTGCGGTGCGGATGGCCCATTCGCGTTTGCGGTGCCTGCGCTGAATCCGGCTACGATCTGCGTCAGCAGATCGTTTACCGTCCCCGGCTGGTTGGGAAGCAGGATTGTGTTCGAGTGGCCGGTTGTGCCGATGTCGCGCAGCGTGTCGAAGTACTGCGTGAGCAAGACCATGGCCATCACGTCGCGCGCGGTCGAGCCTTCGACCGCCGTCTTGAACTGCTCCACCGACGCTTGCAGGCCCTGAATGATCGCCTGCCGTTGGCGCGCGACGCCTTCACCCTGCAGCGCTTTGGACTGCGCCTCGGCTTCGGCCTGCTTCACCTTGAGAATCTTCTCCGCCTCGCCGCGCGCCTGGGCCGCCGTCTGCTCGCGCTGCGCGGCGTTGATATCGTTCATCGCCGCCTTCACTTTGGCGTCGGGCACCATGTCCGTTACCAGCGCCTTCAGGATGTTGTAGCCGAACTCGCTCATCACCGCGTCCAGCTCCCGCTTGACGGCCGCCGAGATCTGCGCCTGCTGCTCGAACGCCTCGTCCAGCGTCAGCGTCGGCACATGCCCGAGGATCGAGTTGAAAACGTAGCTCTCAATTTGCTTCTGCGGCGAGCTCAGCTTGTAGTACGCCTCGAATACCTTGTCCGGCAAGACCTGGTACTGGACGGAGACCGGAATCGTAACGAAGACGTTGTCCTTGGATTTGGTCTCCACGTTGACATCGGCCTGGCGAATTTGCAGATCGACGAAGCGGACGGTCTCGCACCACGGCACCAGCATGTGCAGCCCCGGCTGCGCCACGCGATTGAACTTGCCGAAGCGCTCCACGATCCCGGCCGTGTACGTGCGGACGGTGTACATAGTCTTGATGATGGTGATCAGAACAAAAATGCCGAGAACAACCAGGGCGACGAGGATCAACATCGGGGCCGCTTCCATGGGAACGCCTTTCTGCCACACGGGTATGAGGAGGATCGGCTTCAATATACGCGGAGAAGATTCAACGGCGATGGAAACTTTGGTGACAGCACACGCAGACCTCTTGCGAGATCGTGCCGGTGGCTTTGAGATGGTCCCGCTATTGCGCGGCCCGGATGTTGTCCGCCGCCACGGTCGTCGCCGACAGTGTCAGGTGCGGAAACACGATTCGCTGGTCGCTTCGAAACCCGCTGAAATCGCGGCTGAGCTTACAGGACTCGATCTTCCCGTTGGGGTAAAGCTCCACCCGGGTTTCGCCCCCGCTCGGATCGGTGTAGGTATTCCACGCGCCGCCCCCACAGGGCACGCCCTGAATCGTCTGATTGGCTGGCAGATAGAACGACTGCAGTTCCCCGGTTCGATAGAACGCGGTTGCCGCTCCCCGCGAGAGACCATGGAGCGTGCCGCCTCGGACGCGATAGCTGCCCAGCACCGCGGTGTGCGGCAGCATCACGAAGCGCGCGCCGCCGTCCGGCCACAGTTCCACGACGGAATGCCGTGGGACCCGGAGGTCGCCGATCGCGGCCGGAGCCGACAGCGTGCACTCGTCCAGGGCTCCGTCGGGATAGAACCAGACGACTCCTCGCGCACAGGGGAACCCCTGAATGGTGGTGTTGTGAGCAACCTTGTCGCGGATCGCGTTGGGCTCAGAAGCAGGGCAGATACGAACGCTGGCGACGAACAGCAGGCTGAGGAAAAGTAAAGCAGTTTTCATGGGTAACTCCTGAACTCGAACTGCAGTTGTTCCCATTTCTAAGCTTCATAGTGCTGCGATCCGGCGGACAATGCTATGCCACTTTCAGGTGCCCGGAATCTCCGAGCGCCATACGAGTGCCATCAGAAAGCCAGTGTGAGGATGCGTGGCAAAGAATACAAGATTACCGATGGGTTCCGGAAGGGTTCTCATCTTTGGCTCCGAAATGTGAAGGGGCACGCCTCCAGCCCTGTCGAACCAGGCGCCGCTGCACTGCGGGTCCGCGAACCACGGAGCACAGTTGTCGCGAGACCCTTCGTTTGCTAGTTTGGCCGAAGATGCCGGCGCCTGTGTCCGAACAACTCAGCAGGACCCTTGAGGCCCTTTACCGCTCGGAATCGGGCCGGGTTCTGGCGACGCTGGTGCGCCTGCTCGGCGACCTGGATCTGGCCGAGGAGTCGATGCACGAGGCGTTCGCTGCCGCTCTGGAGTCCTGGCCTAAGATCGGCATTCCGGACAGGCCACGCCCCTGGCTGATCTCGACCGCGCGCTTCAAGGCCATCGACGTGATGCGCCGGCGTGCGCGCTTCGATGGAGTCGAGAGAGAGCTTGTCGCCCACATGGAATCGCGCGTCCATGCCGCTCCTGTTGAGGACGAAGAGATCGAGGACGATCGCCTCCGTCTCATCTTTACCTGCTGCCATCCCGCACTGCCTGCGGAAGGCCAGGTGGCGCTCACGCTTCGCGAAGTCTGCGGCCTGACCACGGAAGAGATTGCCCGGGCGTTTCTGGTTACGCCGGCGACGGTCGCCCAACGCATCGTGCGCGCCAAGGCCAGGATTCGAGAGACACCGATTCCCTACGAGGTGCCGGGGCCGCAGGAGTTGCCCCAGCGGCTCGACGCGGTGTTGCAGGTCATCTACCTCGTCTTTAACGAGGGCTACTCGGCTGCGGCGGGAGCGGAGGTCACTCGTGCTGAGCTGACCGGCGAGGCGATTCGACTGGGGCGGCTCCTGACCGAACTCCAGCCAGAGCCCGAAGTGATGGGGCCGGAGGTGATTGGACTGCTTGCGCTGATGTTGCTCCAGGAATCCCGCCGCGCGGCGAGAACCTCGTCATCGGGTGAGCTGATACTGCTGGAACATCAGGACCGCTCGCTCTGGAACCGCGAGCAGATCGCCGAGGGCGTGGCCTTGGTGGAGAAAGCCCTCCAGTCCCGCCGCTTCGGCGCTTACACTCTGCAGGCTGCCATCGCCGCCATTCATGCGGAGGCGGAATCGGTGGCTGCGACCGACTGGCGGCAGATTGTTGCGCTCTACAACCACCTGGTTCGCATCCAGCCTTCCCCGGTTGTCCATCTCAATCGTGCCGTCGCCATTGCCATGCGGGATGGTCCGGCGGTGGGTCTGAAGCACATCGACGCGATCCTCAGACAGGGCGAACTGGCCAACTACTATCTGGCGCATGCAGCCCGCGCGGATCTGTGCCGCAGGCTGGGCAAGATCGAGGAGGCTCGGGCTTCGTATGAGAAGGCTCGGTCGCTGACCCAACAGGAACCCGAGCGGCAATTCCTCGAGGAGCGAATTCGGCAGCTGCAATAAAAAAAACAGCGGCTGTCGATTTTCCGTCTTCCCGACGACTATAGGGCAACAGAACGATGCGTTACGGTTCCAGCGTGAAGTGGAAATGAGCCATCGGAATCAAGACCCAGAGACCAAGGAGAAAAAGCGATGCCGCAATACCTGGTTTGCAATTACCTCCCCGACGACTTCGACCCGTCCACCGTAACGGAAGCGATGATGGAAGAGATCCACGCGCTCAACCGCGAATTGATGGCCGCCGGCGCCAGGAAGTTCGCCTGCGGCATTGCCCCGGCCGCCAACGCGAAGACGGTGCGGAAGCAGACGGATGGTACGGTCCTCGTCACCGACGGGCCCTTCACGGAAACTAAGGAGCACATGGGCGGATTCTGGATTCTGGAAGCCGCCAATCTGGATGAGGCACTGGCATGGGCGAAGAGGGCAGCCGTCTCCTGCGATGTGCCGGGCGAGGTGCGCGAGCTTCTTTTTTATCCGGCTCCGGAGCAATAGCGGAATAGTCGCCGCGGCTTCGTAAGATGCGCCGTGGTGCCCGCCAACAGTTTTTCCGGGCCTAAAGGCGTGAAATTTGGAATTGCCTGTTCCCTGGCCTGAAGGCCAGGGCTTCTACCGTCGTCCCGCAAGCGGGACCGCTTCGCGAAAGGCTCAGGGCCTCTGCCGTCGTTCCGCAAGGGGGAGCGCTTCGCGAAAGGGTCAGAATCGTGCGCTCGGCACGAGTGGGCGAGCAAGGTTGTTCAGCTATTTTCACTATGAGGAGAGAACAATGAAATATCTGTGTTTTGGCTACTACGACAAAGCCAAATTCGACGGCATGACCGAGGCCGAACGCAATGCCATGTTCGACACATGCTTTGCATACGACGACCATCTTCGCGCCAACGGGAACTGGGCCGGTGGGGAGGCGCTGCAGGGCCCCGAAACCGCCATGACTCTGTATTGGAAGAACGGCAAAGTGGCCACGACCGACGGCCCCTATGCCGAAACCAAAGAACAACTCGGCGGCATTCTGGTCCTGGAGGCGAGGGACATGAATCATGCAGTCCAGCTGATGTCGCACCATCCGGCGCATTCGTTCGGCAACATCTTCGAGATTCGGCCGGTGGCCGATATGAACGAAATCGCGGAGGCCAGTGAGCAGCGGCGGAAACAGAACTCTGCACGATGAGGAGGGTTCCGGCTCGATCAACCCGTTCGGGCCGGTCCTGCAGGGATTCCTGAGGCCCTCAAGCTCTGCCTCGCCGACCCTTCAAGATGGGGACCCGGGGGGGGGGTTCCGTTGAGCCTTTGTTTTCTTCACTTTCTGCGGTAATACTGTTTTCCGATTACCCCTTGATTCGCCCCGTCCACCCCTCCGGGGGGGGGGTTAACTTTTTGACTAAGTAATTGATTCATGGATACTTAGCCTTGAAGCTCTGAGGCCCTTCTGACCGAAGTAATGGAAACGAAATCAGTTAGGACGGGCCCTCAAAACTGTCCGCGTTCAGGGCAGGAGATGTCCAACTTCCGTTGCAGCGGTTTCGTAATTCAAAGATCGTTTCGGGTCCGGCTTGGGCCGGAAAAAGAAAAAGCTCCGATCGCCTGAGGCGGGACAGAGCTTTTCCTGTTTTGAGGTTAGGGTTTTGTTCGATTTGTAGCAAGGAAAATCCGCGGGGCGGACGGTACGGAGGTAATGGGGTGCGCCCGCGCCGGCAGCCCGAGCCCATGGGGCTCAGGCCACCCGCGCGGCATTCGCTGCACCGATTAATGCACGGTGACCGGGACCGAGGCGCTGTGGTTTTCCCAGGCCAGGGTAATCGTGCCTTTGTCGCCGCCGTGGCTGGTGATCTTCCAGACCAGGTTCTCGACCATGGAAGGGGGCTTGCTCATCTTCATCTCGGTCTTGCCCAGGTCCTCGGAGGGATCGTAGGCCAGTCCCCACTCCCCGGTCTTCTTGTTGACGATGAGAACCCAGTGGTCGGGGTCGGCAATGTTGACGAAGAGCGTGTACTCACCTTTCGGGACATTCACGTCGCCGATGGTCAGATCGGCATCGGTGGTGAGGGTGGTGGCGGCGTTGGCTCCGGCGCGCCAGACCGGGTACTCCTTGTGGGTGCGTTGAATCAGGCCGCCCTTGTCGAAGATCTGGCCCTCGCGGCCCTTCACGCCGGGCGAGGAGTACTTGATGGTGATGTCGTGGCCGCCGATGGAGGCGGTGGTGGTTTCGGAGGGGCTTGCGGGGGGCTTCCTCGGGGCGTTCTGGGCAAACAGTGTAGAGGTGAAAGCAAGAAGGCTGGCACACAGCAGAAGACGCTTCATCGATGTTTCTCCTCGGGATTGGGCCGCTCGCGGAGAGGGCCCGAACCCACGCAGGCATTGTAGGCGAAGCGGGCGGGGTCGGCAGGCGCGGGTGCACGCAGGAAGTCTTCGTGGTCTGACTTCCCTCGCAGGCTTGCGGCGATCGGGGTGGAGCACGGGATCGTCGCAGGCCGGCTCGGGCGTTTCTCTCCGCAACGCTTATGGGTTCACGGTAAAGGTGAAGTCATAGCGCTGGAGAGTGTTGTCGACGTCGGCGGCAAAGATGGTGCCGTCGTGGGTTCCGGGGGAGACGTTTGGATTGGACAGGTTGAAATAGGCGCTTTGTCCCCAGACCCAGCGCTGCTCTCCGAGTTTGGCTCCGTCGACCCAAAGCTCCATTTTGCGGAGCTGGCCGAAGGAGTTGGCGGAAGCGGCAAAGGTGAGAGGCCCGGTAGCGGACGGCCCGGGCGGGCTGCAGAGGTGGATGCCCTGACCGGTTGAGGGATAGTTACAGCCACCATAGAAGCCCTGGGTGTTGGTGTTGATTCCTGCAGCGATGGTGGACGTGGGGCTCTGGAGGGAGGGGCTGGAGACGACGGCAATGTCCGGCTTCGTGTCGCCGTTGAAATTGCCGACGACCGGGCCGAACTGCCAGCCGTTGACGCCCGCCGGCGAGGGGCCAGTGACGATGCCGGGGCTGGAGGTTCCGGCATTGAGGAAGTAGACCATCTGGCTGTCGCCGGAGTTATAGGCGTCGTTCAGCGCAGCCAGAGCCCAGTGTCCCGTGCCGTTGAAGTCGGCCACGGCGCTGGGGGCGCCAATGTTGCGGAAGGTAGAGGGAACGGGGGTGAAACGGTAGCCGAACTGACGGCCGTAATGTCCGAGAAAAACCCCGAGCTGGGTTTGGCCGTTCTGGGCAAAATATTCGATGCCATAGAGGTCGGTGGCCGCGTCGTTGTTCAGGTCGGCGGCGCCGAGGGTCATCGCGGCACCGTTGATGGTGGTGACGTCGACGGGAGTGAAGCTGCCGGTGCCGTCGCCAAAGAGCGCGAGGACGTTACTCGCGGAAGTGTTGCCCACGCAGAACGTGGCGCTGCCGGCGCAGGGAAGGTTTTCGAGGATGGCGACGTCGGCATTGTCGTCGGAGTCGAAGTCGCCGGTGAGGATGGTATCGACGAGCCAGCCTGAGGTGGGTTGGTAAATCGAGGTGGGATTGTTAAAGCTGCCGGTGCCGTCGCCGTGCAGGACATAGACGTCCCACGGTCCGGAGTAGCTGTCACTGCCCTGATAGCCGGCGACGACCAGGTCGATGTTGCCGTCGTGATCGAAATCGGCGGCAGCAATGGTGGAGGACTGGAGGGTCGTACCCGACGGGAAGCCGGGAGTGGTGGTGAGGGGCGCCTGGAAGGTGCCGTCGCCATTGCCGAGATACACCGCGACCTGGTTGGGCGGGACGGTGACGGCGACATCGAGTTTGCCATCGTGATTAAAGTCGCCCCAGGTGAGGGGAATCCAGGTGTTGGAATTGATCTTGTAGGTGACGGGCGGCTTGAAGGTGCCGTTGCCGTTGTTGATGCTGACCGCGAAATAGCTGCCGGTGGCGCCGGGCTGGGCGGTGTCCTGGAGGATGTCGGCGATGCCGTCATTGTTGACGTCAACGGCGTAGATGTGGGAAGGCGTGGGACCGGTGGGGGAGGTTTCGCTGGTGAAGGTGGGAGCGTTCTGGCCGAAACAAGCGAGAGACACGAAACCTGCGCACCCGGCCGCGACAAGGCGACAGAGATGCTTCACTTCGATGCTCCTGGCGAACTGAGATACGAACGGGGAGATTGCGGCGAGCTACCGATTGCGTTAGACGAAGGGGGGGCTGGCGCAGTTGCCCGGAAGAAGTCCGGGCCCGGTGAGCTAGACTGCCGCCATGGTCACACGACGCAGGTTTATCCGCGATGCCTCAGTGGCATCGACAGGTCTGGCTTTGGCTGCGCAGGGCAGCTTCGGATTGGGCGAATCGGCAAGCGGGACTTATCGCAACCCCATCCTGGGCGGCGATCACCCGGACGGCAGCCCGATACGCGTGGGCGATGACTTCTATCTCACGCATTCGAGCTTCGACTACGCGCCTGGCCTGCTGATTTATCACTCCCGCGATCTGATCAACTGGAAGCCCGTCGCCGCGGCGCTCGGTCGCTATTACGGGACGGTATGGGCTCCCTATCTCTGTGAGTACCAGGGCCACTACTACATCTACTTCCCGGCCGCCGGACACATCATGGTCGTCCATGCCGAGCACCCAACCGGGCCGTGGAGCGAGCCGGTCGATCTTGGTATTCGCGCGATCGATCCGGCGCACATTGCCGAAAACGGCCGGCGGTTTCTCTACCTCGTCGGCGGCCAGATGGCGGAGTTGACCGCCGACGGCCTGGCTGTCAAGACCCCGCCGCGAACCGTCGTCGACGCATGGCCGATTCCGCGGAACATACGGATCGAATGCGTCTGCCTCGAAGGCCCCAAGCTCCTGCGGCACGGCGACTATTTCTACCTCAACTTCGCGGAGGGAGGAACGGCGGGGCCGGCCACCAGTCATATGGTGGTGAGCGCTCGGAGCCGCCACGCCGAGGGCCCGTGGGAATACTCGCCCTACAATCCCATCGTCCACACCGGGTCGCGCGACGAGCGATGGCTGAGCCTCGGCCACGGCCGCCTCGTCGATACTCCCGATGGGAAGTGGTACATGACGGTCCACGCGTATGAGAACGGGTATCGTCCGCTGGGGCGCCAGTTGCTGCTGCTTCCCGTGGAGTGGACCGCGGATGGGTGGTTCCGCATCCCGGAAGGGATCCGGGCCGATTCCGCGATTCCATTGCCCGTTGCCGGTTCGACGCAGCGGCCCTTCTCCGATCCTTCCGACGACTTCACCCGTCCTGAGCTGGGTCTGCAGTGGGGCTTCTGGCACGAGTTCGATCGTGCTCGGTTCACGACCGGGAAAGGCGCGCTGATTCTGGCGGCGCGAGGCCAGTCTCTGGCCGACTCCGGGGTGCTCGCCACGCCGGTGGGCGGCCACTCCTACACGGTCGAAGTCGATGTGTCGATCGACGCGGGATGCGAGGCGGGGTTGCTGCTTTTCTACAATCCCGAACATGCGGCGGGAATCGTGCTCAATGCCGAAGGGATCCATGTGCGGAACGCCAACGACTCTGCGCACAGCTCGGCAGAGAAGGGGGCCGTCCGGTCCAGGTTGCGCATCGTGAACGACCGGGAGGAGGTTGATTTCTACTACCAGATTCCAGGGAAAGGCTGGCAGCGGACTGAGGAGTCGGCCGAAATCTCGGGGATGGATCACAACGTTCTGGGCGGCTTTCTGGATGTGCGGCCGGCGCTGTATGCGTGCGGAAGCGGGAAGGCGACGTTCCGGAATTTCCGTTACTGGCCGAGCGCGGAGGTTCCGGGGTAGATCGGCCGAGGGTGGAGAAGGGGCCCCGGGAATCGATCCGGCGTAACCTGCATTTTGGTCACTGATTTACGCCATTCAGCGGCCCTGGTAACCGCCCAGGTCCTGTTTTTCCCCTTTCAGCCCAACCGGGTTCCTGCGGTGCGCGGGCTGACCTATGCTGGATGCTGGAAAAGTCCTGGAAGGACAAGTACTTAGGTCCCGGTTCAGGCAACCCCGAGCACGACATCCTGCAACAGGAGATTTCTGCCACTATGTCCAAAGCTGTGAAATACGCCGAGCGAGCGGTAACGATCGCGGCCAACGGTGCCTGGAGCGTTTTTGAGAAGCTGAACAGCATCCGCCCGAACCCGTCGTTCACCCCGAAGTGGTCCGACAAGCCGCTGCTGAAGTCGTAGCAGAAGGAGAAGCCGCCGCTGGGCTGGCCGCGCACGACCGACTCGCTTTGTCCGAAGTGTGTGCCCGAGATTCGCCAGCAGATCATCGACGGCAAGCTGCCGCACGAGATCCTGCTGAACGAGAAGGTGGGCGAGATCAAGGCGCAGATCATCGAGCGCGACGGCAAGATTCTGATGGTGAAGGACTGCCCGAAGCATGGGCACTTTGAAGACGTGATGTCGATCGACACGGCGTTCTTCAAGCATCTGGAAGAGGTTTTCCCGGGCCGCGACATTCGCGCGCACAACGACGAGAAGCTGCACAACCACGGCACCTCGACGGTGACGCACGGGCGCGGGTCGGTGCTGACGATCGATCTGACCAACCGCTGCAACATGATGTGCGATCCGTGCTTCATGGACGCCAACCAGGTCGGCTTTGTGCACGAGCTGACGTGGGACGAGATCAAGACCATGCTGGACAACGCCATCACGATCAAGCCGAAGCGGCAGATGAGCGTGCAGTTCTCGGGCGGCGAGCCGACGCTGTCGCCGTACTTCCTCGACGCGGTGGCGTACGCGCGCAAGGTTGGGTACAACTCGGTGCAGGCGGCGACGAACGGCATTGAGTTTGCCAAGATCGAAAGAGCTGTGCCGGGCGGCGGCGGAAGCGGGTCTGCGCTATGCCTATCTGCAGTTCGACGGCATCGGCAACGCGGCGAACTCGCACCGCAAGGTGGGCAACCTGTTCGACGTGAAGCTGCAGGCGATCCACAACCTGCACGAAGCGGGCGTGGAGATTGTGCCGGTGACGACGATCATCAACGGCATTAACAACGAGCAGGTGGGACGCATCATCCAGTTCGCGCTGGACAATCCGAAGAAGATCAACTTCCTGAGCTTCCAGCCGGTGAGCTTTACGGGCCGCGACGAGGAGATCAGCGACGAGCGGCGCATGGCGCAGCGCTACACGCTGAGCCACATGGCGCACGATGTGAAGAACCAGACCGGCCTCGGCGAGCCGACGCGCGACTGGTTCCCGATCAGCTTCATGAGCACGTTCTCGCGACTGGGCGGATCTGGTGCACGGGCCGAATCACGAGTGGGGCCAGCTGAGCTGCGGCTGCCACCCGAACTGCGGCATCGGCATGGCGCTGATGATCGACAAGGAAACGAAGGAAGCGGTTCCGGTGACGGCGTTCCTGAATGCGGACCGTCTGGCCAAGGACATCGCGAAGGTGAACGACGCGGCGCGCGGCAAGTTCCTGTCGATTACGGGCGTGGCGCTGGCGCTGCTGCGGAACTACGATCCGCGCAAGTCGCCGACGCACTTCCAGATTACTCGACCTGCTGCAGAAGTTCGACAAGTGCTTCGGCGCGACCGGCCGGAACTACGGCAAGGTGACGGGCGACCGCACGCATGCAGGACATCGAGAAGCGGCGCGCGGATCGCTGGAACTTCCTGTTCATCGCGGGCATGTGGTTCCAGGACCTGTTCAACTACGACTTCCGGCGCACGGAGCAGTGCATCATTCCGTACGCGACGCAGGAAGGCGAGATCAGCTTCTGCGCGTACAACACGGGCGTGGGCTGGCGGAACATCATCGAGAAGATGCACATGACGGCGACGCTCGACCAAGTGGTACGAGGAGCACGGGCGGCATGAGATCTTCGCGGGCGGCAAGAAGGTGGGCATGGAGTCGGCGCAGCACACGCTGATCCTGAATCAGGAGCATGTGGATGCGGCGGCCAACAACACCCTGGAGAAGCTGGGCATCGCCAAGAACGCACGCGAAGAGAAGATGCGGGCGCGCGAAGCGAAGCTGAAGGCGGATGCCGAGAACGCGAAGATGGCGAAGCTGTATCGCGAGCACGTGCTGGGCGAGAAGCCGGTGGAAGGACTGGTGTCGATCGATTCGATCGCGCCGGCGAAGCCGAAGACTGTGAAGGCTGAAGAGCCCGTGATGGGGGACTAGCACAGGGTACAAGGCTCAGGGTACAGAGCACAGGACCCAAGCCAATCTGCCTGGTTCGGAAACGAGGGCCACCTGGAAACGGGTGGCCTTTGTGCATCGGGCGGGAACGTTCGTGGCTACAATGAGTCCAATTCCTATGTCACGACAGGCTCGGCGTTTGGTTCCTGGGGTTCTCCTTTCTTTGGCGCTGGTGGCGCCGGCATTGGGGCAGTTTTCCAATCCGCAGTCGGAGACGACCGTTGTTCACAATGCGACGGCGCTGCGTCCGCCAGCCGGAGCCCGCGTGGCCATTATCGAGTTCGACGACCTGGAGTGTCCGGACTGCGCGCGTGCGAACCCGATCCTGCAAGAGGCCGCCGAGAAGTACCACGTTCCGTGGGTGCGGCACGATTTTCCGCTGCCGCAGCATAGGTGGAGCTTCGAGGGCGCGGTGGATGCGCGCTGGTTCGATACGAAATCGAAACGGCTGGGCGACGAGTTTCGCGACGCAGTGTTTGCGGCGCAGCCGACGATCCACTCGCAGGACGATCTGACCGCGTTCGCGCAGAAGTTTGCGGCGACTCACCGGCTGAAGTTTCCGTTTGCGGTGGATCCGCAGGGACGGCTGGCGCAGCGGGTGAAGGCGGACTACGACCTGGGGCAGAGCGTGGGGATCCAGCACACGCCGACGATCTGGGTGGTAACGAACCGGACGAGCGGGGCGCCGTTCGTCGAGGTCATCGACCGGTCGAAGCTGTTCGAGCTGATCGAGCAGGCGCAGGCGGGGGTGGGCGTTAAGTAGTCCGGGCGGCTTATTGCTACTGGACGTGGTACGTAGCCGGCCCCCAATTGACCTTCACCGCTGGCGCGCAGGAACTGGATTGCATCGTGATGGTGCCGGCTCCCTGGGTTTCTCCCTTGCGCACGAGGACGACGGCGGTTTCAAGGCGCCCATGATCGTCGGTGTTGAAGGGCGCAGATTGCGGCTTGCCGCCGGCTTCGGTCGTGAGCTGAATGGATGATTTCGGAGGGAAACCAGTCCCTTCGACAAGAACGACCTGGGCGCCGCCGACAGCGAGGATCGCCTGCAAATGACAGCCGCGATCATCGGACTGTATCGGATTGACGATGAGGCGGCCCATCGCGACCATCCCGGCTTTTTCGTCATAGAGAGCGTAGCGGACCGGCTCGCCCAGGGAACCGGCGCTGATGATGTTGACGCGGCCGGCGCTGTCGATGTCCGGCGCGTCACTGTTGTTCTCCTTTTCAGTCGGCTTGCGGCACATCACCACGCCGCGAGCGTTCACGTAAATGCCGGATTGCGCAGACTGCATCGGCGGCTGCTGCGCATCCCAGCCGATCTGCCAAAGGACGAGCGTGTACGGCGTGTTCTGCTGAACGCCGGGGGCATACAGGTAGTACGAGGTAAAAGTCTTTCCGTCCTGGTTGTGTTTGTCGTAGGGGACAAATCCAAAGGTAGCGACGGAGGCGGCCGTGTCGCTGCTCTTGGAGGCGTCCCAGTTCATCTGCATGGTGAGCAGATCGCGGAGCGGATTCGGGGCCGGGGCCTGCTGCGCCGGAGCGGACGCCAGCAGGGTAAAGAATAAGGAAGAAGCCAGGGCGTATCGGAGCCGGCGCATGAGGAATTCTACCCAGGGGATTCGCGCCCGGAAGTGCGGAAATATTGCTGGAAAGGCCAACCCCAGGGGGCGGGGGGAGTTCCTATCTGGTGAGATGGGCGTGCCGATGCGCGCCATGTGTTTGGAAAAACTTCAGGCAACAAATGAAGAGGAGAGAGCGATGAGGAAATCGATTGCGATTTTGAGCGCGGGGATTTTCGCCGCGGCGGCGACGCTGCCGGCAATGGCCCAGAGCAAGGCGGATACGGAACTGGAGCAGTCGAGTGAGGTGCTGCATTCCCTCACCGGGCCACAGTCGAGCGCAGGGATTCCGGATGACGTGCTGAAGGATGCGAAGTGCGTGGCGGTGATTCCGAAGATGATCAAGGGCGGTTTTGTGGTGGGAGCGGAGCATGGCGATGGCGTGGCTACCTGCAAAACGGCAGAAGGCAAGTGGAGCCCGCCGGCGCCGTTCCAGATGTCGGGCGCGAGCTTCGGGGCGCAGATCGGCGGCGAGGAGCAGGGCTACGTGATGATGATCATGAACAACCAGGGCATGCAGGCGCTGAACTCGGGTCACTTCAAGCTGGGCGCGGGCGTGAACGCGGCGGCGGGACCGGTGGGGCGCAATGCGTCGGGCTCGGGCGGCTGGGACGCGGCCATTCTGAGCTACGCGCGTTCGAAGGGCGCGTATGTGGGCGCGACGCTGAACGGCGCGGAGCTGAACCAGGACCACGACAAGACGAAGAGCCTGTACGGACACGAGGTGGCTTTCTCGCGGATTCTGAACGGCAGCGTGCATATGCCGGATCAGAGCGCTGCGCGGCAGTTCGTGGCGACCGTGAACCACGCGGTGGAGCGGGCGAGCCGGTAGGTAGAAGGGAGAAGGAAGAAGGTAGAAGGTGGAAGGGAGAAGGAAGAAGGAAGAAGGTGGAAGCAGGGGGGCCTCGCCGATTGCGGGGCCCTTTGCTTTTGCGCGGCGGGAGGGCCTTTAGCGGCGCTGGCGATGCGATTCGCGGCCTTCACGACGAAAACGCTCGCGCAAAGGTCCGCGGCGATTCAGGCCATTGAACACGGGGAAAGGCAGCGCCCACGCGAACAGGAGATAGAAAACGCCGACGATGACGGCGGTGATCCAGCCAAAGATGCTGCCGGGCCGATCTCCCTTATCCATCCTGGCGCGCTCAGCTTTCGGGGTTGAGTTCGAGGTCTTCGAAGCGGCGGAGTTTGTAAATCGCTATGGAGACGATCCAGGCGAGGGCGAAGATGGCGATGATGCAGTAGCCGAGGACGCCGAAATTCGAGTTCAGGCGGTCGATGAAGGTCCAGAAGACGCCCTGGAGGTGGAGGTGTCCGCCGATGAGGCCGAGGGCCTCGATGCCTCCCACGACAAAGGCAACGACTACCGATACCGATGTGATGGTGAGGTTGTAGTAGAGCTTGCGGATGGGTTTGATGTAAGCCCATCCATAGGCGCCGAGCATGAGGATGTTGTCCGTTGTATCGATGAGGGACATGCCGGCGGCGAAGAGCACCGGAAAGACGGCGATGGACCAGAGCGAGAGTCCGCGGGAGGCTTCGGCGGCGGAGAGGCCGAGGAGTCCGATTTCGCTGGCGGTATCGAAGCCGAGTCCGAATAAGAATCCAAGCGGGTACATGTGCCAGCTACGGCGAATCATGGCGAAGACCGGCCGGAAGATGCGGGCGAGAAAGCCGCGATTGTTGAGGAGGAGGTCAAAGTCCTCATCGACGTAGGGTTCGCCGCGGCGGACGCGCCTGAAGGTGGCGTAGACGTGGCGGAGGATGACCAGATTGACGATCGCAATCCCAAGGAGGAAGAGCGCCGAGACGCTGGTGCCGATGACGCCGCCGATGGTGCGGTAGTGGTCGAGGTGTTTCTGGAGGCCGAGGGCGAGGGCGGCGAGGCCGAGCGAGCCGAGAATGACGACGGTGGAGTGGCCGAGGGAGAACATGAATCCGACGGCGACGGGGCGCTTGCCCTCCTGCATGAGCTTGCGGGTGACGTTATCGATGGCGGCGATGTGGTCGGCGTCGACGGCGTGGCGCAGGCCGAAGGAGTAGGCGAGGAAGGCGGTGCCGAGGAGGACGGGATAGTGGTCGAAGGCGAGGACAGCCCAGAGCCAGGCCGCTCCATTGAAGACGAGGAGGAGGCCGTAGATGCCGATGACCTTGCTGCGGACGTGTTCCGCGTGGTCGTTGAAGAGGTGGTGGAGGGCGGGCATCCTGGTAACAGGGTACAGGGAGCAGGGTTGAGGGTGCAGGGCGCAGGTTACGGCGGCCATGCACGGCGCCCTGGCGGCTGGGTGCATCTAACTCGTGGGTCTTCCAACAGGATTGAGGAGAGAGAAATGGCAGAAAATAAGAACAGCGGTGCGCTTGAAGGAGCTGATCGACGGGCTGCAGCAGGATTTGTCGCGCGAGTATCAGGCGATCATTGCCTACACGGTCTACAGCAACGTACTGAAGGGCGCGCAGTGGATGAACATTGCGGGGGAGTTGCGGAAGCATGCAGGCGAGGAACTGGCGCACGCGATGACTATCGCCGATCAGATTGACTATCTGGGCGCGGTGCCGAATGCGACACCCAAGCCGGTGAAGCTGTCGGACAAGGCGGAGGAGATGTTGCGGTTCGACCTGGAGAACGAGACGGAGACGCTCCGGCAGTACCGGAAGCGGTTGCGGCAGGCGGAGGCGATTGGGCACTACGCGCTGGCCGAACAGATTCGGCAGATCATCGCTCAGGAGCAGGAGCACCAGCACGATCTGGCGACGGCGCTGGGTGAGGATGTTCCGCATGTGCTGGAGGAAGGAGCTTAGAGGCAGCCGGTAGCCGGTAGCTGGTAGCAAAGCGCCTTTTGCGGGGCTGTTTAGACGAAAGCGGTAAGTCGGCGCGCAACTCGGGGGGCGCGGGCGCCATCCCTTCCATCATGAAAAGCAGAACGCGGTGGGTGATGGCGGTCCTGGGAGCGGTGCTGATGATGACTCCCGGATATGTCAGAGCGCGGGCGCAGAGCGATAACAGCGCGAAACAGGACATGAAGCAGGCGGGGCGCGATACCAAACAGGGCGCGAAGGACGCGGGTCATGGCGTGAAGAAGGGAACGAAGAGCGCCTACCATTCGACGAAGAAGGGCACGAAGAAGGCCTGGCACAAGACGAAGAACACGACGAAGGGTGCGGTGAAGGGCGCGAAGCAGGGGGCGAAGGAGCCGCAGTAAGCAGGCAGCCCAGGTACTGACAGCGAAGGCCGCGCCCTTGTGCGGCCGCTTCTATTCCTCGACGACGGGAGTAATTTTGCGGCTGGAGGGCTGGTCGGAGAAGATCTTGCCGTCGCGGATGTGGACGATGCGGTGGGCGTATTCGGCGATGTCGGCCTCGTGAGTGACGAGGACGATAGTGTTGCCTTTCCGGTGAAGCTCGTCGAACAGCGCCATGATCTCGACGCCGGTTTTGGAGTCGAGGTTGCCGGTAGGCTCGTCGGCCAGGATGATGGAAGGATTATTGACAAGGGCGCGGGCGATGGCGACGCGCTGGCGCTGACCGCCGGATAGCTCGTTGGGCTTGTGATTCATGCGGGTGTCGAGGCCGACGGCAGTGAGAGCGCCTTTGGCACGCTGCGAGGCGTTCCTCCGCAACGGTGCCGTTGTAGATGAGGGGCAGTTCGACATTGTGCAGGGCGGTGGCGCGCGCGAGCAAATTGAAGGTCTGGAAGACGAATCCGATTTCCTTGTTGCGGATGCGGGCGAGCTCGTCGTCGTTGAGTTCGCTGACGAGGTGCTCGTTGAGCCAGTACTTGCCGCTGGAAGGCGTATCGAGGCATCCGATCAGGTTCATCAGCGTCGACTTGCCGGAACCGGAGGGGCCCATGATGGCGACGTACTCATTGCGGCAGATGTGCAGGTTGATCCCCTGGAGGGCATTGACCTGCTCGGAGCCCATGTCGTAGGTCTTCCAGAGATCCTCGACGACGATCATGTCGCTCTGACAGCCGGTATTGGGGGGCCGGTTATCGGTCCGGGTCGAGGTTTCTGCCGCCATGAGGGCTCCTGTTGCCATGCTGATGGTACGCGGTGCGAAGGGCTGCGGTTCCGTGCCGGGGATCAGGACGAGGAGTCGTCGCTCTTCACGGGAGCGGCCAGAGTCTTGTCCTGTTTGACCAGGGAATTCTCCTTGAGGTCACGCAGCACGCGATAGGTTCCGGTGACGATGCGGTCGCCGGCCTTCAGACCGCTCGTGACTTCGATGTCGGTCGCGCCGGTAATGCCGGTGGTGACGGTCACGAAATGGACGCGATCTTTTCCGTTGACCTTGCTGACGACGAAGACACCCTGGACCTGCTGTGCAGGCTGGGAGTTGCTGGTTGCAGCCGACACGGTGGAGGAAGTAGAGCTGGTGGTCGTGTCGTTGAGGTGTTTGGGGTCGCGCATGGTCAGCGCCTGAATGGGAATGGCGACGATGTCGTCCTTTTTCGCGGTGGTGATCTTCGCCGTACAGGACAGGCCGGGGCGCAGCTCACTGGACGGATGGTCGAGAGTGACGACGACCTTGAAGTCCTTGGCCTCCTCGACGCCCGTGGTGGACTGGCTGGTGGAAACGCCGGTGGAGCGGAGGAGGGCCTGATCGCCGACCTCGGTGACGTGCCCTTTGAAGATCTTGCCGGGGAGAGCGTCGACGGTGACGTCGGCTTCCTGGCCATTGGCCACGTTGACGATGTCGGTTTCGTCGACTTTCACCTCGGCGGTGATCACGGACATATCCGCGAGGGTCATGAGGGTGGAGCCTTCGGTGTTCTGGATGCCGGTGACGACCATTTCGCCTTCGCGAATCGGCTTGTTGGTGACAATGCCGTCGAACGGAGCGACCGCAATGGTGCGGTTGAGGAGGTCCTCGTTGACCTTGAGGCTGGCCTGCTGGGTGGCGAGATGGCCGCGGGCGGAGGCGGTCTGGGCTTTGGCCTGGGCAAGGCCGGCCTGGGCCTGCTGGAGGCTGGCAACGTCGAGGTCGTAGGCGGCTTTCTTTGCGTCGAAGTCCTGTCTTGGACATGACCTGAGCATTGAAGAGGGCCTGGGCACGCTGATAGTCGAGTTTCTTCTGCTCGAGGTCGGCTTTGGCGTGGGCGACATTGGCCTCGGCGGTATTTTCAGCCGCGATGTAGGAATTGATATCGGTGCGTGCGGCGGAGATGGTTGCTTCCTGGGCGGCGACGTTAGCATGCTGCTGGACGTTCTCAATGGTGGCGAGGATCTGACCCTTCTTAACGTGGTCGCCCTCATTGACATAGAAGTGCGTCACCCGGCCCATGGCGTTGGCGCCGACGTTGACATAATTTTTGGGACGGATCTGGCCGGTGGCGCTGACCACCGAGACGAGGTTTTCGCGCGCGACGGTACCGATGAGGACCTTGGTATAACCAGCCTGGGCCCGCACAACGGTAAACGTGACAATCGCGCCGAGAACCACGACAGCGCCGATGATGATGAGGATCTTTTTCAAAGCAGTTTTCCTTCGCGAACGTTTACGCAAATCGGGAGGCGGCAGTTCCCCGGGAACTTCCGGCGACAGACTCGACGCGGTCTGTTGCGCAGGCGACTCCCGAGGCTGGAACGATCGATCAGATGCCAGGGAATCGGGCGTGCGGAGGTACCATGCGTTGCCGAAAGAGTTTTCGAGGTCATGATAACAGGTTGGGTGGCGAATTCGTCCTATCTGGACAGGGGTTTGAGCAAAGGGTCCGGGGGCCGTTTGCAGCGGCAAGGAATAGCTTGAAAGGGCTGCTTCCGACTCGTAGAATTGAATGCACCCCCGAAGGAGCAGTAACTGCCGTATGTCCTGGAATCGATTCTGCCTTCCGTCCGCGATTCTGATTACCCTGCTGGCGGGAGCCGGCACGGCGAAGATTCATGCCCAGAACCCGGACCAGAACCAGAGCCAGGATTCGACGCAAAGCTCGCAGGATCAACAGAATCCGCTAAAGCGGCGGCTGACGGACAAGGAGCGGTTCAAGCAGCAGAAGGAGCTGCACTCCGAGCTGGAAACGGCCTATAAGAAGTGGCTGGACCAGGATGTGCGGTGGATCATTACCGATCAGGAACGGAAGGCGTTCCTGAGTCTGAGCAACGACGAGGAGCGGGACGCGTTCATCGAGCAGTTCTGGCGGCGGCGGAATCCGAACCCGGATTCGCCGGAAAATGAGTACCGCGAGGAGCACTATCGGCGCATCGCTTACGCCAACGAGCATTTTGCGGCGGGCAAGCCGGGCTGGATGACGGACCGCGGGATGATCTACATCAAGTACGGGAAGCCGGACTCGATCGACTCGCACCCGAGCGGCGGCAGCTACGAGCGGCCGATTGAAGAGGGCGGGGGCGAGACGTCGACCTTCCCGTTCGAGGTGTGGCACTACCGGTATCTGGAGGGGATTGGAGAGAACATCGATATTGAGTTTGTGGACACCTGCATGTGCGGTGATTACCACATGACCATCGATCGTTCCGAGAAGGATGCGCTGCTGCACGTACCCAATGCCGGGCAGACGCTGTACGAGCAGATGGGGATGGCGAAGAAGGCGGACCGGTTCAAGGGCGGGCTGGAAGATCTGGGACCGGGGCCGGGTTCGTCGGCAAACCAGAGTAAGGAATTCGATCGGATCGAACTGTACGCGAAGCTGGAGGCGCCGCCGGAGATCAAGTTCAAGGATCTGAGCCTGGCGGAATTCCTGTCGAACCACAAGGTGCTGACCGGGCCATTCTTCCCGTTTGAAGTGCGGACGGATTTCGTGAAGGTGACCGACGACACGGTGCTGGTGCCGATCACGTTGCAGATCAAGAACCGGGACATCACGTTTAACACGAAGGACGGGGTGTCGAAGGGGGACGTGAGCATCATCGGGCGGATCTCGACGATCACAGACCGGGTGGTGCAGAGCTTTGAGGATCCGGTGGAAGCGGGGCCGTACCCGGCCGAGCTGCTGCCGCGGGAGATGCAGGGCTCCTCGCTGTACTGGAAGGCGTTTCCGCTGCGCCCGGGGCGGTATCGCATCGACATTGCGATCAAGGACATTAACAATCCGGACCATGTGGGAGTTTGGGCACAGGCGATCACGGTGCCGCGGTACGATGACGATCACCTGGCAGTATCGTCGCTGATTCTGGCGGACAAGATGGAGAGGGTGCCGTCCAAGGATATCGGGGCGGGGAACTTCATTATCGGCAACACGTTTGTGCGGCCGCGCGTGACGACGAATCCGGCGTCGCCGGCGATGTTTCACCGGAACCAGAATCTGAACTTCTGGATGCAGGTATATAATCTCGGCCTGGACGAGAAGAGCAAGCAGAACAACGCGAAGATTGTGTACCAGATCCTGAATGCGACGACGAACAAATCCGTTTTGGATGCGACGGAAGATTCGAAAAAGCTGAGTCCGAATTCGGACCAGCTGACGCTGGAAAAAACCCTCCCCCTTGCAAGTCTGGAGCCTGGGAAGTACATCGTGAAGATCAGTGTGGATGACGACGTGACGCGACAGCAGATTGCGCAGTCGGCTCCCTTTACGGTGGAATAGGCACGGAAGACGGTTTCGGGTCCCACGCCCGGAACCGGAATGGCGCTTCAGTGGTCGCAAGAGCCACGAGGCAAGGACGACTTTAGGGAGCAGCGCCAGGAGCACATACTTACTGACTCAGTGAGCCGACGTATCACCATTTCCGTACCTGTGCTGATCGCGCTGGCCGTGCTGTGCGCAGCGGGGGCGCAGGCGAACGCGCAGGACAACACCCTGAGCGGGTTGATCCGCGACAGCCACGGTGCGCCTCAGGTGGGCGCGTCCGTGGAACTGCTGCGGCCGGACTTCTCGGTGGTCGCCGAGGTATTCACCGACGAGCGGGGCCGCTACCGGCTGGAGGGGATCCTGCCAGGCGTCTACGAAGTGAAGGTCTCGGGCGCGATGTTCCTGCCGACCCTGCGGGAGAACCTGCAGGTGCTGGCGGGCACGAAGCTGGTGGTGAATCTGACGCTGAACACACTCTATGAAGCGTTCCGCTGGCTGCCGGCGAAGCCGCGCCAGGCCGATGAACCGAAGGACGACTGGACGTGGACGCTGCGGCTCTCAGCGAACCGGCCGCTTTTGCGGCTGCTGCAGGACGGGCCGCTGGTGGTGGTCTCGAACGGCGATGGATCGGCTCCGGAACTGAAAGCGCGGGTGACGGTACGGGGCGGCGAGAGCGGGTTCGGCGACGGCGGGCTGCACAACGATTTCGAGATGGAGCGGACGCCGGACGACGGGCGGGCGATGATCTTCCGCGCCGATCTGAGCCAGGGCAGCCTGGGCCAGCCGGTGGATCCGGCCGTGAATGCGATGGTGGGCTACGAGCAGCAACTGGCCCTGGGGCGCACGTTCCGGGCGGTGGCAGCGGTGGAATCCCGGCCGGACATTCGGGGCGGCCCGAACGGGCAGGGACTGCAGGCCATGGAAATGCGCAGCGGGGAGACGATGAATTTCGGTCCCGGGCTGCAGGCGGAATTTGGCGACGAGACGGCGGCGATGCGGCTGGGCAATACGATCCTGGCGAATCATCCTTTCGCGGCGGTGACGATCCATCGCGGCGCGACCTTTGTTTCGTATCGGGTGTCGACGGCCCCGGGGATCCAGAGTGTGGACGATCTGGACCGCGAAGCGACGGCGGAACCGAAGCTGGGCGAGCGCAACGGCAGACTTCAACTGGAGC
Organism: uncultured Acidobacteriaceae bacterium; assembly: GCA_963796895.1. Classification (GTDB taxonomy): domain Bacteria; phylum Acidobacteriota; class Terriglobia; order Terriglobales; family Acidobacteriaceae; genus Palsa-343. The sequence continues at coordinate 568,888 of CAWCNN010000003.1, read as the reverse complement.
AGGGTGTTCACCAGGAACTGTCGGCAGGCAGGAGTGAAGGCGCCACGCATGTGAAGGTGGCGGTGTGGCACGAGCGGGTGGAGAACCCGGTGGTGACGGGCGGCGGAGATATTTCCCCGGCGGACTGGGCAAGCGGCAACCTGTTGTACGACCAGACCAGCGATTTGTTGCGTGTTGACGGTGAGAGCTACACGGGCAACGGCATGCTGAGCGAAGTGGAACGGCGGGTGAACGCGAGTACGTGGATTTCGTTTGAGGCAGCGGTGGGCGAAGCGCTGGCCATGACGGATGCGCCGGCCGGCACGAACAGCCTGGATGAGGCGGTGCGCGGCATGAAGGCGCACGAGACGCCGATGTTCGGCGCGGCGGTTCGCGGCAAGGTGGAATCGACGGGGATGCAGTGGCAGGCGTCGTACCGGTGGCAGAATCCGCGGACCCTGACGCCGGTGGATGCGTTTGCCAGCGGCACGGCGACGCCGTATCTGAGCTTCCTGGTGCGGCAGCCGATCCGGTATCGTCGCATGATTCCCAATGGCGTCGAAGCGCTGGTGGACGTGCGGAATCTGCTGGCGGAAGGGTACCGGCCATTCCTGTCGAGCGACGGGAGCACGCTGTATTTCGCCGAGGCGGCGCGCTGCGTTCAGGGCGGTTTGTCGTTCACGTTCTGAGGGGCGATGGCGCCCGTTCTGAAGGCTGCCGGTGCGGCTGAATCCTGTTGAAAATCAAGGTTGTGTGTGGGCCGCTTTGACGTCGGCCGGCGGTGGTGGGGATGGGCAGAAGGACGCGATTCACATGCTATATTGAGAAGAAGAACGGCGAGGATTTGCTTGTCCGCGGGGCCACCCGCAAGCGCCGTTACCGATTGTGGACGCGTAGCTCAATTGGCAGAGCATTCGACTCTTAATCGACAGGTTGAAGGTTCGATTCCTTCCGCGTCCACCAGCTTGCGAGCCGCGCAAGGGGTTATACGCGGTCTATGGCATGCGAGCTATCGTGAAAATGTGAAAGGGCCATGCTGTCTCAAGGGCGAGGATTTCCATGCCGAGATCAGTGAGAAGCTCACAGACGTTGTGTTCATCAAAGACATGGTGATGGAGACAACGGTTCTCGTAGTTGGCCAATGAGCGCTTGCGAAATTCCTCATAGTTGCCCGCCGCCGGATCAAGGCTGAGATCGTGTTTTTCGAGGATTTCCGGCAGGTGCGACAGATCTGTTTCCTGGGTTGCCTGTTCAAAATCGGCGAGCATGTGGCGGACGGCCGTTGGTTGCCGCTGGTGATCAAATGTGTAACAGTAATTTGGTAAAGTCAGAATGAGAATCCCGCGCTTTACCGCGATCCTTTGCCACTCCCTGAGCGCTTTTATTGGATTGGCAAAATGTTCGAGATTATGGGAAGACAATATAAAGTCGTAATGATGATCGGGCACATCCCTGAGATCCGACCCATCTGCGAAGATGTTTTTTCCCGGAGACTTTCCCTGATCGAACACAAACGAATCTGCGTGGCGTGCCCAGGTTGTACTGGCAGAAAAATCGCAGTTGTCCAGACTCCGAATGCCGAGATAAATCGGCAGGTAGCGCCGGCTCCGGAAGACTTCGCTCGGTCCGCCGATTTCGATGCCACACTTTCCTTCCACCAGTTCCTTAGCCAGAGAATAGCAGCGCAAGCGCCGTTGCAGCAGGATACGAGACTTCATCGCCACGCGGTGCAGAAGTGAGCGGCTCATCCTCTCATTATCCACGAGGTGATGAAGATCGCTCAGGCGACGGTTCGGAAGCGCGCAGGTTGCGTCCGCGGCTCGCAGTGGCGCCTGAAGCGTTGCCGGGTAAAAGCTTCATGCCAATCGGGCCTGGCAGGCCGCGAAGTGAATGAATTATCCTGAACAGAACCCTGGAATCCCACGTCGTGCAAAATGAGCCTGTGAATCAACCGTCCCGCCACAGGGGAACGGGTGTACTTGCGGTTATTCTGAAGAACTCCGCTGCAAACCTGGCGAAGATAGCCGCCCTGTCGGTTACTGTCTTTCTCCTGCCGCCTCTGCTTGTCCGCGTACTCGACAAGCCCGTGTATGCGACATGGGTGCTCATCCTCCAAATCGGCACTTACGTGGCGCTTATCGATGGCAGCATTCAATCGGCAATCAGCCGATTTACGGGGCGGTCCCGCGGGCTGAACGACGGCGGATACATGGGACGAATGCTCAGCAGTGCGGGCCTGGTCATGCTCGGCGCGGCGGCGGTAACGGCAATCCTGACAATTCTAGGTTCGTGGCAGCTCGGGACCCTCTTTCCTGGGATCCCTTCCACGATCCGGGCGGATGCACAACGAGCCCTGCTTATTTTTGGATTGTCGCTGGCTTTCAGCCTGCCTTTTTCGACGCTGGCCGGCGCCTTTCTCGGGCTACAAATGAACGAAGTGAACGCCGTGGCAGGAAGCCTGGGAAGGCTCCTCGGGGCGGGAGGCGCCGCATGGGCTGCCTTTCGTCACCAGGGCCTGGTCGCTATGGCGGTCTGGATGGCCATCGGGTACATTCTTCAGGGGCTGCTTTATCTGTTTGCCTGGCAAAGACTCCATCTGCGGGGGATCATCCGGTGGGCTCACATAACGCGCGGTGCACTGCGCGAGTTTGTGGGCTTTTGTTCGGCGCTGTTTGCCACGCAACTTGGCGGCCTCCTCATCACCGGGCTGGACATACCGATTGTGGCGGCGTTCGACTTTCACTCAGCCGCCTATTACGCGATTGCCGCGACGGTCAGCACGATGCTGTCGGTCCCACAGGTGGCAGTGGTCAACACGCTGATGCCGATAGCCGCGGGCATCAGTGCGACCGCCGATCCGGAGCAACTCGGTCAATTGCTGATCCGAGCGACGCGGTATTCCAGCGCTGTTCTGTGCCTGATCACGTTGCCCCTGCTGCTGGGGATGAGGCCCTTTCTGCACCTCTGGGTGGAGCGGATTACGCGCAGCACGCATTTTCGATGGCGATGCTTCTGGTGGTGGCCCAGTTCATACGGCTGACGCTGTTACCCTATGCAGCTTTTGGATTCGCGGCGGGTCAGCTGCACAGGATGTTGATTTCACCGCTGGGAGAAGGCGTGGTGAATCTGGTGTGCAGCCTCATTGGCGCCCGCTATCTGGGCGCAGTTGGCGTGGCTTTGGGGACTTTGATCGGCGCTGTCGCTGGCGTGCTGCTGCACTTTTTGAACAGCATGCCGCGCACGGACCGCCTGAAGTTCAATCGCGGTGAATTCGCCACCGGCGGCATCCTGCGGCCAGTGATCTGTTGCCTGCCGGTTTTCATGATGGGGATGATCGCGATCGACCACGCGCTCAATTGGATCGCGCAGGCGGCTATGATTGCCGGCTGCGAACTCCTGGCGATGGCGTTACTCTGGAAAGTAAACTTCGCTCCTTCCGAGCGCAGGCAGATATCAGCGCTAACCCTCCAGCTCCTCCCAACCCGCAAATATGATCCTGCGGCCATGCCATGACCCAACCGCCGATCAGCGAGCCCCGCCAAGTCTGCATATGACATTTATAATCGCCGCAGTTGCGCTCTCTATGCTTACCGCAGGGAACTACTTCCTGGGGCGCCGCCGAGTGCTATACCCGCCATTTGTCTATTCGCTCATCTGGTGCGGCGTCACTTATCTCTACGGCCTGTCATTAATCGAAATGGATAAGGTTGATTCGATCACCTGGTGGGCTATCGTGTCAGGGGCAACCGTTTTTAGTATCGGATCCTGGATCGCGCAGTTGGCTCCCAAGCGATTGCTCAGGCTGCGAGTGCACGAACTCAATCACCGGACGTCTTCTGATTGCGGAAAATATCTTCTCGTCGCTGTCTGCGTCCTGAGCCTGCCCCTTCTGTTTCGCGAGATCCTATCATTGGGCGCCACGGGCGGGCTGGGGTTGTTGGCCAATACTCGACAGGCGACCATCGATATCGCAAATTCTGGTGGCTCACTGCTTTCTTATCCGGCACTAACATATCTGCCGACGTTCTCGGTATGGGTTACTATCCTGCTTTTTATGGAGGGAGGTGGCAAGAGCACCCTATTCAGGCTGGCTGTTGCGGTTGCCGTAGTATGTTGTTTGCTTGCGACCGGCCGGGGGTTGTTCCTTATGCTCGTCTCGGGGTTGACATATCTATATTTGTTCAATAAGAAAGATGGATCCATCAGAACAGCGTTCCGAATCGCGCTTGTCCCCCTCCTGGTCTTCAGCTCCATATTTGTAGGCATCATATTTATCAATAAGAATTTGACAAGTTTCAGTGGGGGAGTTAGCGGATTCTTTGCTTTCTTTATCCTCGGGTATATCCTTGGGCCGCTTGGAGGGCTGAACTACGTGCTCACTCATCCGGCTCAATTTGCATCCGAGCCGCATCGCACGTTCGAGTTTTTTCTGAAGGTATTCTCGGCTCTCTCCGGAATATCATTTCAGCCGCCTCAGATCCTGGACAAGTTCGCATTTGTTCCATTTCCTGTTAATGTTTACACACTTTATAAGCCGCTGTTTACCGACTTCGGGTTTGCGGGTATGTTGCTGGCGGTTTTCTTCATAGGCCTGATACAAACAGTCGTATATCTTAGGGCTCGAGAGGGTGGAAAGATCGCGCTCTTCTTCAGTGCATTGCTGATCTACTCTTCCGTAATGTCGATTTTCGACGACGCATATACCGATTTTCAGCACATGATCTTGGCGATCGTGTTGCTCGCGTTATACTATGGAATTCTCAATCGAATAGTTACCGGGATAAGTCCGCGGTTCCCCGTAATTCGGCTGCCGCGAATCCGCATCTCAATGCGGAAGGCGTTGTAGAGTCGGGTCTTTAGCGTGTGGATCGGATGATACGCAGCGACTGTGGTGCCGATTTGAGTAGAAGAACCCCATGAGCCAACAGTCAGGTCAATCTGGAGTACGGATATTGTCGTTGGTCGTCCTCTACGGGTTGAGATGCAGCGAATCGGGATCGCTGGGGACTCTGCGGCGAGCGATCAGCAGCCTCGAATCAGATGTCCCCATATTGATATACGACAATACGCCGGTCCGCGCGAACGATGACGACATCCCGGCGGAAGTCAGTTACTACTCTCCGGGGCGAAACAATGCAATACGCCGAGCGGTGTGCCGCCTCAGGATCCAGTTACGAACGTGATCTACCACGCAGCTCCCTGGAACGATGGCGTCGCGGGCGCCTACAACTATGCGCTGCGCATCGCAGAGCAGGAGGGGTACGACTGGCTGCTCACTCTTGACCAGGATACGCAACTGCCGGAAGATTTTCTTGTTCGAATGCAGGCAGCTGCGAGCGGGCTGCACGATTTGAACGCAGTGGGAGCGGTGGTTCCGCACCTGTTTAGTGGAGGTCGGGCAGTTTCTCCGGTGCGCATTCGCCCCTGGGGGGTGAGCTACCTCCGGGAGGATGCAGCGGGATTCGTCAGGGGCGAGATTCATGCCTTTAATTCCGGGTCGCTTTTCCGTGTATCGGCGCTGCGCCAGATCGGCGGATGCGACGGACGGTTCTGGCTTGACTATCAGGATGCCTCCACCTATCGAAAGCTCAACATGTGTGGGAGGCGGATTTATATTGCAGGAGGGATGCATCTGAAGCACGATCTTTCGCTGATTTCGGAGCGGCAGGCGATTTCGCCGGAGCGCTTTCAAAACTTTCTGCTGGCCGAATCGGCATACTGCGACCTCTACCGCGGCAAGGCGGCCCGTTTTCTGCTGACCGGCCGTTTGCTGGGGCGTTGGCTTCGCCAATTTAGAAACGGGACCGATCCGGCCATTCGACGCCTGACCGGCAAGGCTTTGACAAGGCGAGTATTTCTCTCGCGAGACAAACGCATTGGAGACTGGAGTACACAAATGAAGCAGCGTGTCCCGGACACCGAGGCGGCGAAGAGCAGCCGGGAACGGCCGAGAATTTCTGTCTGCATGGCCAGTTACAATGGCGAGAGATTCATTGCGGCGCAATTGCATTCGATCCTGAGCCAACTTTCGCCTGAAGACGAAGTCGTCGTCGTGGACGACGCATCGCGAGACGGGACGAGGGAGGTTGTGCGCGAACTGGGCGACCGGAGGATTCGCCTGATCGAGCATACTTCGAACCAGGGCGTGTCACGGACCTTTGAGGATGCGATCAGGGCGGCTTCGGGCAGAGTTTTGTTTCTCAGCGATCAGGACGATCTTTGGGATCCGCGGAAAGTCTCGACGATTATGGAAGCATTCGCATTCCCATCCGGAGGTTACCCTGATCGCGACGGACAACGCCCTGATCGACGAGAATGGTTCGCTGATTGCGGAATCGTATTTCGCAGGCCGGGGCAATTTCCGAGCCAGACTCTGGGCCAACCTTATTCGCAATCGATTTGGCGGCTGTACCATGGCGTTTCGAGCCGAGGTGATTGGAGATACTCCTGCCTTTCCCGCATAAATACGAGGTTCTGCATGATCTGTGGATCGGCGTGAGAAACTCGATATCCGGCCACGAAGCCATTTATATCCCGGAACCGCTGGTGCTCAACCGGCGCCATTCTTCGACGGCAACCGGACGAAAACCGTTGACGTTCGGTCGCAGACTTCGAATTCGTCTGCACCTGCTGCTGGCACTGGCGGAATATCGCATCCGGAGGATGGCTTTCCAGCTTTAGGAACTGTGGCTCAGGGGCGGATTGGTTTATGAAACGAATTCTGGTAGTGGCGAACGATTTTCCTTACCCACCGGCGCATGGAGCAGCGGTGGATATGTGGAATCGGATTCTGATTCTGGGCGAGATGGGATACTGGGTTGATCTGGTGGCCAGCGTGAGAGAGGCACCGGATCGGGATCGGCTCGATGCAGTGAAAAAACAGGTGGGAAACCTCTGGATAGTCGGTCGTAAAGCGGGTTTGAGTTCGTTTCTGTCTCTTGTTCCATTTCAGGCACGGAGCAGATCAGGGCTTCGGGACGTGAAGCTGGAGGGGCCTTTTGACGGCGTCATTCTGGAGGCCGATTACGTTGCCGAGGTACTTAAGAATCCGGCTGTCCGTGGCTCCAGGCTGATCCTTCGGATCCACAACGAGCAGGTCCTGTATTTCCGTGAGCTTGCTCAAGGGGCCAAAGGCTGGCCAAGGAAAGCGTACTTTATATCCGAGTCTTTCAAATTCGGATTCTTTTCACCTTCCGTCATGCGGAAATGCGATCTGCTTTGGTTTATTTCCGAGAGTGAGCGTGCAGATTATGTACGAAAGAATCCTGATGATGAGGATAAGTCTTACTTCCTCCCCACGCACGTCAGCCCTGAGGCTCTGCGGCCGTTCACAGCTGGTGGAAAGTCAGCGCTCTTCATCGGCTCTCTCACTATCTCGCACAATACCGACTCCGTCGTGTGGTACCTGAGAAATGTTCACCGGCGACTGCTGGATGTTGAAGGTTATTCGTTTCAGGTGGCTGGAAGAACGGCAGGTCAGCCAATAGCGTGGCTTAAAGAGATAGTAAATGACAACCCTAAGTCAGCACTTGAGGAAGATCCACCGATACTCGATGGGCTCTATGAGAGGTCAGCAGTCTTCGTGAATCCGGTGATTCTGGGTGCCGGAGTCAAGATCAAGGTCGTACAGGCGCTGCAGGCAGGCGTTCCGGTGGTCAGTACAGCGCTGGGCATCGAAGGAACGGGATTCAGGGATGGTATTCACCTGCTCGTTGGGGATACGCCGGAGGAGTTTGCCGCATGCATACGCAGAATTCTGACGGAAAAGGGCCTGGGCGAATCTCTGGTGCGCAATGCGCAGGCCTTTCTTTGCGAAAGATACGACATGAAAGCGAATATGCAGCGGACCCTGTCGCGACTGCTGGGAGCCAATGACTGATTCACCGGTCGATGTGAACGCTGCATCGACGAGATCGTGATACGGACCTGAGGGAGGCAAGAGAAATGGGCAAGACACTGGTGACCGGAGCGGCCGGGTTTGTTGGACGGCATGTGGTAAAGCGTCTTCTGGATCGGGGAGACGAGGTACACGCTGTGGATTCCGTGGCAAAGTTTACCGGTGGTATCGACCCAGCGCAAGGCTGGCCGCTGTTCGACCCGCGGGAATATGCGAACTTCCACTTCTACAACGAAGATTGCCGGAAGTGGTTTGCACGAACCAAAGATACAGACTTCGATTATGTATTCCATCTGGCGGCTATGGTCGGCGGACGCCTGATGATCGAGAATAACCCTCTGGCGGTCGCTGACGACTTGTCGATCGACGCCGGGTACTGGGAATGGGCTAAGGCGGCGCGACCGAAGAAGACGGCCTGCTTCAGTTCCAGCGCGGCGTATCCAATCAAGCTGCAGAGAGCCGATGGATACGTGCTGCTCAGAGAGGATATGATTTCGTTCGCTGACGATATCGGTATGCCGGATATGAGTTACGGGTGGGCAAAGCTTACATGCGAATATCTTGCCCGGCTGGCGTATGAGAAGCATGGCCTGAAGTCGATCTGCTATCGGCCTTTTTCGGGATACGGCGAAGATCAGGACGATGCATATCCATTTCCGAGTATCTGCAAGCGCGTTCTCGAAAGGCGGGGATCGGATGTGCTGCGCGTGTGGGGAAGCGGCACACAGATGCGGGATTTTATCCATATAGAGGACTGCGTGGATGGAATCATGATAACCATCGACAAGATCGACGATGGGGGGGCGGTAAATCTTTCGACAGGGATTCTGACAAGCTTTATCGAGTTTGCGAAGGTGGCAGCCAATATCGCAGGCTACGATCCTGAAGTAAAAGGGATGTCCGATAAGCCCGCCGGGGTTCACGCGCGAGGGGGTGATACTGCAAAGCAGGCTCAGCTGGGGTTTCGGTATAAGCTTGATTTCAAAGTGGGAATCCAGCAGGCTCTACGATATTACTCCAGTTAGCGATGAAGAAATGCTGCCAGATGCGCTAACTCTGGCGGCCGGCTGAGAGCCGGAATGGAGCAACTCAATGGCCGGCAGAGTCACCGCAAGCGTCGTTCTTTACGGTCACAGGCCGGAAGATGTGCGCCCGCTCTTTGAGGTTCTCGCCCGGGACCGCGAGGTCGCAGGGTGGGCTGTCGTCAATAACGGCAGGGCGGAGGCGGCTTCTGAGATTGCAACCTCCCTGGGGGCCCGCCGTTTGGATCCTGGGCGTAACCTTGGATTTGGGGCTGGTCATAATCTGGCACTAGGTGCAGTTCCCTCCAGGATACCGTACCATCTAATACTGAATCCGGACATCGAGCTAAGAGATGGAGTGTTGGCGGAACTTGCATCCGTCATGACGGCGTCACGCGAGGTTGGCCTGGTGATGCCGCGTGTGCTCAATCCTGACGGTACCATTCAGTATCTGTGCAAACTGCTGCCGACGCCCGCGGATCTCATTCTGCGCAGATTTGGGGCTGGGCCCTGGCGCCGGCTTTTTGGGAACAGGATGAACCGATACGATATGAAGTCTTTCGACTACTCTCGTCCGGTTTTCGTTCCCGTCCTTTCGGGTTGCTTCATGTTCGCCCGGCGTTCAGTTTTGGAGGCGGTGGGCGGTTTCGATGAGCGTTATTTTCTGTACCTGGAAGATACGGACCTGTGCCGTCGCATGGGGGACGTTTCGCGTCTGTTGTACTGGCCTTATGCAACTGTTATTCACGGCCATGCCCAAGGTTCGTACCGAGATGCTCGGCTGCTCAGACTGCATATGAAAGCGGCCCTGAGCTATTTCAACAAGTGGGGGTGGTTTCGCGATTCGGTCCGTTCAGCCAGGAATCGGATCGGCTTGCAGGATGCAATGATCGAAACTGGGAGCGCCGAAATGAAATGCGATGAGCGAAGCTGTTGTTGAATCGCCAATCCCCGGCCGGGAAATGGAGATTGCGACGCGTCACTGTACGCGAGCAGGGGGCTGTTCGGCGAAATATTGCCAATTGGTAAACGTGATCTCTGAATTCCACTGGATCTAACGGGGCCATACGCAGTGTTGGTTTACGATACAAACCTGGAAGGGTTTTAAGGGGGAGAACGCGCATTCACGAGACAATTCTGGTGACGGGCGGGGCGGGGTTTATCGGCGCGAATTTCGTGCTGGGGTGGGCGGAGGCGGTTGGGACGCCTGTGATCAACCTGGATCTGCTGACCTACGCCGGCAATCCCGCCAGCCTTGCGACGCTGCAGGATGGTGAGCGGCATCGTCTGGTGCACGGCGACATCTGCAATGGCGAACTGGTCGGTTCCCTGCTGCGCGAGCATCGGCCGCGTGCGATTGTTCACTTTGCAGCGGAGTCGCATGTGGACCGGTCGATTGTGGCGCCGGATGCGTTTGTCCGGACGAACGTGCAGGGGACCTTCACGCTGCTTGAACAGGCGAAGGCGTACTGGTTGGGGCTGGACGAAGGGGACAAGAAGAAGTTCCGCTTCCTGCACGTCTCGACCGACGAGGTGTACGGGACCCTGGGACCGGACGATCCCGCCTTCAGCGAGACGACTCCCTATGCGCCGAATAGTCCTTATGCGGCTTCGAAGGCGGCGTCGGATCATCTGGTGCGGGCGTATCACCACACCTTTGGCCTGCCGGTGCTGACCACGAACTGCTCCAATAACTACGGACCGTTGCAGTTTCCGGAGAAGTTGATCCCACTGATGATCCTGAATGCGCTGGAGGGCAAACCGCTGCCGGTGTACGGCGATGGCGCCAACGTGCGGGACTGGCTGTTCGTGGTGGATCACTGTGCGGCGATCCGGACGGTGCTGGAAAGAGGGCGGGTGGGGGAGACGTACAACATCGGGGGCAACAGCGAGAGGAAAAATCTCGATGTGGTCACGACGGTCTGCGATTTGGTGGACGAGATGCGGCCGGATGCGACGATTGGCTCGCGGCGGAAGCTGATCACGTTTGTGAAAGATCGGCCGGGGCATGACCGGCGGTATGCGATCGACGCGACGAAGATCGCGCGCGAATTAGGGTGGAGTCCGGCGGAGCGGTTTGAGACGGGATTGCGGCGGACGGTGCGGTGGTATCTGGATCATCCGGAGTGGGTGGAGAACGTGCGGACGGGTGCATATCTGCACTGGATCGAGCAGAATTACGGGGAGCGGTTGGCGCGATGAAAGGGATCATTCTGGCGGGGGGATCGGGGACGCGGCTGTACCCGGTGACGCATGTCGTCTCGAAGCAGTTGCTCCCGGTGTATGACAAGCCGATGATCTATTACCCGCTGAGCACGCTGATGCTGGCGGGGCTGCGGGAGATCCTGGTGATCTCGACGCCGCAGGATACGGCACGATTTGCCGAGCTTTTGGGCGATGGCGAGCGTTGGGGGATTCACCTGAGTTATGCCGTGCAGCCGAGCCCGGATGGGCTGGCGCAGGCGTTTCTGATCGGGAGGGATTTCCTGGGCGGCGACGCGAGCGCGCTGATTCTGGGGGACAACATTTTCTATGGGCAGTCCTTCTCGAAGCAGCTGCAGGCTGCGGCTTCCCTGAAGAGCGGCGCGACGGTGTTTGCCTATCCGGTGCAGGATCCGGAGCGGTATGGGGTGGTGGAGTTCGATAAAGACGGCCGGGCGGTGAGTCTGGAAGAGAAGCCGCAAAAGCCAAAGTCGCGGTATGCGGTGACGGGGCTGTATTTCTACGACGACCAGGTAGTGGAGATGGCATCGTCGCTGAAGCCTTCGCCTCGCGGAGAGCTGGAGATCACGGATCTGAACCGGCGCTATCTGGAAGCGGGCCAGTTGAACGTGCAGATCATGAGTCGCGGCATGGCGTGGTTGGACACCGGAACGCACGATTCGCTGTTCGAAGCTGGGCTGTTCATCCAGACCGTGGAGCGGCGGCAGGGGTTGAAGATCGCGTGTCCTGAAGAGATCGCCTATCGGCTCGGTTACATCAACGCCGAGCAGTTAGAGGCTCTGACGGTGCCGATTCGCAAGAGCGGGTATGGAGAGTATCTGCTGAACCTGCTGCGCGAGCCGTACTATTCACCCGAGGGACGCGGATGAAGGTGGAGGAAACGATACTGCCAGGCGTGCTGATCCTGAGCCCGAAGGTTTTCCGCGACGATCGCGGCGCATTTCTGGAGACATGGAATCAGCGGGCGGTGGAAGAGGCGGGACTGCCGGCGCGCTGGGTGCAGGACAACTTTTCGATATCGAAGAAGAATGTGCTGCGCGGGATTCACTATCAGGTGATCCAGCCCCAGGGCAAGCTGGTGCGGGTGGCTTACGGCGCGGTGCTCGATGTTGCGGTGGATCTGCGGCGGAGTTCAGCGACATTCGGAAAGCATGTAGCGGTTGAACTGACCGGGGAGAACGGCAGGATGCTGTGGATCCCGGAGGGATTCGGGCATGCGTTCCTGGTGCTGAGCGATGAGGCCGGGTTTGCGTACAAGGTGACGGATTATTATTCGCCGGCGGGGGAGCGGACGATTCGGTGGAGCGATGCCAATCTAGGCATTGCGTGGCCGGTCGGGGCGGCGGACGCGATTGTTTCGGAGAAGGACGGCAAGGGCGCGACGCTGCGCGAGGCTGAGGTCTTTCCGTGAGTGACGCGCCACGGGTTCTGATCCTTGGTGGATCCGGGCAACTGGGACAGGAGCTGCAGCGCAGTTTCGCCGGGACAAGTCCACTGGTGGCAGTCGATCGCGAAGTAGTGGATCTGGCGGTGCCGGAACAAATACGGGCCATCGTTGCGAGCGTGAAGCCGGATGTGATCCTGAATTCCGCTGCGTATACGGCGGTGGATCGGGCGGAATCGCAACCCGAGATTGCGGCTGCAGTGAATGCGCGCGCGCCACGGATTCTGGCGGAAGAAGCGCTGAAGGCGGGAGCGCTTCTCGTCCACTACTCCACCGATTATGTGTTCGACGGGACGAAGGAGGGCGCGTGGACGGAGGAGGATGCGCCGGGCCCGCTGAACGAATATGGAAAGACGAAGCTGGCGGGTGAAGAGGCAATCCGTGAGGTGGGTGGGCGGTATCTGATCTTCCGCACCAGCTGGGTGTACGGTCCGCATGGAAAGAACTTTTTGCTGACGATGCTGCGCCTGGGGCGGGAGCGGGATCAGCTGAGCGTAGTGGACGATCAGTATGGTGCGCCGACGACGTCGCTGGAACTGGCGCGGGTGACGAGAGAGATTGTGGATGGGGTGCTCGCGGGCAAGTTTGGGGCGGCGGAAGAATGGTCGGGTCTGTACCACATGACGTGCGCAGGACGGACGACGTGGTGCGGGTTCACGCGGGAGATTTTTGCGCGGGCCGGATCGCTGCTGGGGGACCGCAGTCCGGTGGTGAAGGCAATTCCGACGAGTGCCTACCCGACGCCGGCGAAGCGGCCGCGGAACTCGGTGTTGTCGAATGCAAAGCTGCAGGCGCGGTTTGGGGTGGGGCTGAAGACTTGGGAAGGGGCACTGGATGACGTCCTGCAGCAGATGGAAGTATCCAGGAAGGAAACGCCGAGACACGCCGGCGAGTAACGAAGGATCGCCGGAAAGGCCTGTGATGCGGCTTCGGTCGGAAGTGCGGTTTTCTCCGGTCTTGTCGAGGGTAGCCCGGACTTCTTAAGCTTTAATCTGAAGACAATGGACCAGGCGAGCTCGAGATCCTGAAGGAGCATGGTGATCGATGTATATCGTTACAGGCGGTGCAGGTTTTATCGGCAGCAATCTGGTGCATGAGCTAAACCTGCACGGGATCAGCGACATTCTGATTGTCGATCAACTTGCCGATGCGCGGAAGATGCTGAACCTTCATGGCGCGCGATTTACCGACTATATGGACAAGCGGGAATTCCGGCGGGCTATCAAAGAAAAATCGCTGGGGGCCTCGAAGGTGGAAGCGGTGTTTCATCAGGGGGCGTGCTCGAACACGCTGGTGGACGATGGCGTCTACATGATGGATAACAACTTCACCTGCTCGAAGGAAGTGCTCGAATATGCGATCGAACAGGGTGCGCCGCTGATCTATGCGTCGACGGCGGCCGTGTATGGACTGAGCGGGCCGGGGCACTTTACGCCGACGCTGGAGAATGAACGGCCGCTGAACATTTATGGGTTTTCCAAGCTGGCGTTCGATCATTATGTGCGGCACAGGATCGAACAGCAGTCGCTGCCGGTCACCGTTGTGGGGCTGCGGTATTTCAATGTTTACGGGCCTCGCGAGCAGCACAAAGGACGTATGGCTTCGGTGATGCACCACTTCTCCAAGCAGATTCACGAGACAGGAGCCGTGAAGATGTTTGAGGGGTCGGGCGGGTATGGAAATGGCGAGCAGCGACGGGATTTTGTGTTTGTGGGCGATCTGGCGAGGCTGAATCTCTACTTTGCGCAGGCGGGTCCTTATGCTCCGCCGAAGGGCGGAACGAAGAAGACCTGGCATGCGGTAGTGAATGCAGGGTCCGGCCGTGCGCGGACGTTCAATGAGGTGGCGAGAGCGTTGATGCGGGTCCATGGCGAGGCGAAGATCGAGTACATCCCCTTCCCTGCCGATCTGGAATCGCGCTACCAGCACTTCACGGAAGCGGATCTGACCGGCCTGCGCGCAACCGGATGCGATCGGGCATTCACGCCACTCGAAGAAGGAGTGCGCGCGACGTTTGCCGCCGAGCCTGCTCTGGCGTAGAGGGGCATCCTGAAGAGCAGCCGGGAGCGATATGATGATCCGAGACGGGAGCCGCTGCATCCGATCGAAGGGCTCGCCAGTGAAACACCCATGTCATCCCCTGTAAACCCGACCTCTGTGATTCAACGCGCCATCGACGAACACCTGCAGGTGATTGGGAACCTGCGTGCTCAGGGCCCTGTTCTTGAGCGCATCGCGGTGGAGATGACCCGTGCCGTTCTTGCCGGCAATAAGGTGATGTGGTGCGGCAACGGCGGGAGCGCAGCGGATTCTCAGCATCTGGCCGCGGAGCTGGTGGGGCGTTTTCGCCGGGAACGGCCTGGATTGCCGTCGATTGCGCTGACCACCGATACTTCTGTGTTGACTTCGATTGGTAACGACTACGGTTACGAACAGGTGTTCAGTCGGCAGGTGGAGGCGCTTTGCGCGGGAGGGGATGTTCTGGTGGGCATCTCGACTTCGGGCAACAGCCGGAACGTTTGTCTGGCCCTGGACGCCGGCCGGAGGATGGGGGCTTTCACGGTGGCGTTTACGGGCGAGGGAGGCGGGGCGATGGCGGGCGTGGCCGACGCGGTCCTGTGCGTACCGTCCAGGGATACGGCGCGCATTCAGGAAGGCCACATTCTGTGTGGGCACATGCTGTGCGATTGGATCGAGCTGAGCGTTTGCCAAAGCCTGAGATCCAAAGAGGAAGCCGCGCAGCGATGATTCAGGATCTGCACCGGGTCGTTCAGCTTGTTGAGGGCGATTGGCGGAACAAGCACGTCGTGGTTGTGGGCGACGTCATGCTCGATCGTTATATCTGGGGCGATGTCGAGCGAATTTCACCTGAAGCCCCGGTGCCCGTGGTGCGAACCGCCCATCGCACCGAGCAGCCAGGGGGGGCGGGCAACGTTGCGCTGAACATCGTGGGCATGGGCGCGCGCGCCACGGTGCTCGGATTTTGCGGCGACGACAACGAAGGGAAGAGCCTGGAAGAGCTGCTGGAGCGAGCCGGCGCCGGCACCGAACTGGTGAAAATTTCCGGTCATCCGACCACTTCAAAGCTCAGGATCGTGGGCGGGAAGCAGCAGATGCTGCGTCTCGACACAGAGAAGACGGACGGTTATCTGGCGGAAACCTATACCGCGCTGTTGACGAAGTTCGACACCGTTCTTGGCAGTGCGGACGCGGTGGTTCTGTCCGATTATGCGAAGGGAGTTCTGACGGCTGAGGTGTGCCGGCATGTGATTCAGTCGGCGCGGGGCCGAGGAATTCCGGTGCTGGTGGATCCGAAGCAGCGGGATCTTTCGCGGTATCGCGGGGCCACGACGATCTGTCCTAATCTCTCTGAGTTATCTGTGGCGACCGGGTTCGCATCGAGAAATCTTGAAGAGATGCTGGGCGCGGGGCAAAGGCTGGTGCGGGATCTGGACCTGGAGTATCTGACGGCGACGCTGAGCGACAAGGGGATCGCTTTGCTGCGAGCCGATTCGCGGTTTATCGCTCCGGCAGCAGCCCGGCAGGTGTTCGATGTTTCCGGCGCGGGGGACACGGTGATCGCGACGCTGGCGCTGGCACTGGCTGGGGGCCTCGAGGCGGAGATCGCGGTGCAGCTGGCCAATGTGGCTGCGGGCATCGCGGTGAGCAAGCTCGGCACGGTACCGGTGAATCGGGATGAACTGCTGATGAGCCTGATGCCGCAGATCGAGTTGCAGGCGCGGGAGAAGATGCTGGCTCTGGAACCGCTGCGGGCGCGTGTGGCAGCGTGGCGTTCGGCGGGCGAGAGCGTAGTCTTCACGAACGGGTGTTTCGACCTGCTGCACATCGGGCACATCACCTTGCTCGAAGATGCGCGGCGCGAGGGGGATCGGCTGATTGTGGCGATCAACAGCGATGCGTCGGTGCAGGGCCTGAAGGGGTCAACGCGGCCGATTGTTGCGGAACGCGAGCGGGGACGGGTGCTGGCAGCGCTGGCGGCGGTGGATGCGGTGGTGGTGTTCGATGCGCCGACTCCGCTGGAGCTGATTGAGGCACTGCGGCCGGACGTGATTGTGAAGGGCGGCGACTACAGCGAGGAGACCGTAGTGGGCGCGAAGGAAGTTCGCTCGTGGGGTGGGCGCGTGAAGATCGTGCCGACGGTGGAGGGTTTCAGCACGAGCAGGCTGATCGCGAAGGCCACTTCGCCGGCCGAAGGCTGATGTATTACTGAGCTGACGAACCAGCAGCCACTCGAATCACAGCATCATAAGCGGGTTTGGGATTTCCCGAGCGGTCGAATAACAGCGGGTAATTGGTGCGGCCAGGAACGGGCCAGTTGTTTTTCCAGGAGTCGGCGTCCGTGACGCCCCAGAGCGTTACGCGGTTGATGACGTCGCGGTGCTTCAGGTACACGCTGAAAAGATCGGCATAGCGCTTCGCGAGTTGCTGTTCGACGTTCTCCGGCAGGCCGTTCGGCCAGGGGTTGAGCGCCGGGTTCGCTGCCGCACGCACGGAGACGTCGGCGGTTTGCTGGCGCGTGGCGCGGGGCAGCACGTCGACGTCGAGTTCGGTGATGGCGACTTTGACGCCGAGTTTGCCGAAGGCGTCGATGCTGGCGTCGAGCTGATCGAGGGTAGGAAAGTCGAGGCTGTCGTGTTCCTGGATGCCGACGGTAGAGATGGGAATGCCTGCGGCCTGGAGCTTTTTGACGAGCGCGATGGCGCCGTTGCGTTTGGCTTCGTTCTCGATGTTGTAGTCGTTGTAGTTGAGCTGGGCGGCGGGGTCGGCTTGGTGCGCGAAAGCAAAGGCCTTCTCGATGTAGTCAGGCCCGATGATTTTGTACCAGAGGGACTGGCGGAGGGTGCCGTCTTCGTTGAGGGCTTCGTTGACGACGTCCCAGGACTGGATGCGGCCCTTGTAGCGGCCGACGACGGTGTCGATGTGGTCCTTCATGCGTGCGAGCAGGGCGTCGCGCGTGAGGAGGTTGCCCTTGTCGTCGTGAAAGACCCAGGCGGGGACCTGGCTGTGCCAGACCAGGTTGTGGCCGACGATGAACATGTGGTGCTTCTCGCCGAAGGCCACGTATTGGTCGGCGAGGGTGAAGTCGTATTTGCCGGGCTGGGGGTGAACGACTTCCCACTTGAGGCAGTTCTCGGGCGAGATGGAGTTGAACTGTGCGGCGATGATGGCGTCGCCCTGGGTGTCCTGGCCGGTGATCTGCGCTGTGTTGATCGCGGTGCCGATGTAGAAGTCGCCCTGTAGGCATCCTTGAGCGAGGTGGGCGCCTGGGCTGCGGCGGCGAGGCCCGAGGAGGAGCGTGGCCAGCGCTGCGATTCAGAAGTACACGGAGAGGACCACCTACTTCTGTGTTGAGGTTGCCGGCGGGCCGAAGTTGAGGCGGCGGCCGGCGAGTTCGTCGGAGATGTTCCTGTTGATCTTTCGGGAAATTGGGTAGAAGAAGAGGCAGGCTGCGGTGGCGAAGAAGAAGAGCGCAGACCAGAGTCCGGCGGTGAGGCGGATGCCATCGAGGGCGCGGGCGGTCTGCACGGCGTTCGGAGACGTAGCCGTAGTACGAGAACAGCCAGCCGGCGACGGCGCCGCCGATGGCGAGCCCGACCCACAGCGCGAAGACGACGGCAGCCGTAACGGTGCCGGTGGCGCGGCGGCCGGTCTTCCATTCGCCGTAATCGGCGACGTCGCCCATCATGGACCAGATGAGTGGGCCGGAGGTTCCGTAGGCAGAACTGGCGCAGGACTTCAGAAACGATGATGGGAACCGTGGCATGCGGCGGCAGGAACGAGCACGGCCAGATTGAAGACGCCGGAGAGCGTCATGCTGAGGATGAAGAGCGGGCGCTTGCCGATGCTCCTGGTGAGGGCCGTGGAGAATACGACGCCGGCGATGAGCGAGGCCAGGCCGAATCCGTTGAACCAGCTGAAGAGCTTCTCGTTGCCGGCGAGGTATTTGAAGAAGGGCAGCATGACGCTGCCGCGCATGGCGATGGCGGCGAAATAGAACGTGGTGACGAGGAAGAGCACGATCCAGGGGCGATTGCTGAAGAGGTCCTTCAGGTCCTGGGTGAGCGAGGTCTGCTGCTGCGGGTCGGGCTGGATGCGCTCTTT
Source organism: uncultured Acidobacteriaceae bacterium (assembly GCA_963796895.1). Classification (GTDB taxonomy): domain Bacteria; phylum Acidobacteriota; class Terriglobia; order Terriglobales; family Acidobacteriaceae; genus Palsa-343. The sequence continues at coordinate 550,200 of CAWCNN010000003.1, read as the reverse complement.
GGTCGCGAAGAACGCGATGATGAAGAAGATGACGCTGAGGGCGGAAAGCAGGCCCATGGTGATCTGGTAGCCGCGCGCGTCGTTGCCGTGGCCGAAGAAGACGACCATGGGGATGGCGAGGCTCTGCACGATGAAGCCGGCGGTGTTGGCGAAGATCTGGCGGTAGGAGGCGATGCTGGTGCGCTCGTCGGGATCGCCGGTGAGCACGCCGGTGAGCGAGGCATAGGGCACGTTGTTGACGGCGTAGATGAGGCGCAGGAGGCAGGTAGGTGATCCACGCGTAGACGAGCTTGCCGGTGATGCTGAGGCTGGGCGTGGTGAAGGTGAGCACGCCGATGATGCCGAAGGGGACCGCGGTCCACAGCAGCCATGGGCGGAACTTGCCCCAGCTGGTGTTGGTGCGGTCGGCGATCACGCCCATGACGGGATTGAAGGCGGCGGCGATGAGGCCGACGACGAGGAAGAGCGTGCCGGCCTGCGCCGGCGGAGAGGCCGAAGGTGTCGGTGTAATAGCCCAGCTGCAGGGCCAGCATCGCCTGGAAGATGAAGTTGGCGGCCATGTCGCCCAGGCCGTAGCCGAACTTCTCTGCGAAGGAAAGTTTCTGGATCATAGACGCCGCCTCGTCTTCTGGCGTGGCGCGTTGACGCCTTTACTTCGTCACCTGCAGGGTGAGTTTGTGCAGGTCGGCGTCGCGCGAGGAGGTGCCGATCATGATTTCGAAGTCGCCGGGCTCGACGACGTGCTTCATGTTGACGTCGTAGAAGGCCAGCGAGTCCGGGCGTGATGTCGAGGGTGACGGTGGTGGTTTCGCCGGGCTTGAGGCAGACTTTGCTTGAAGCCCTTGAGCTCCTTGATCGGGCGCGTAACGGAGCTGACGAGGTCGCGGATGTAGAGCTGCACGATCTCGGCGCCGGCGCGCTTGCCGGTGTTGGTGACGTCCACCTGCACCTGCGTTGTGCCCTTCGTGGTGATTTTCTTTTTGGTGAGGCGCGGGTTCGTCGAGCTCGAAGGTGGTGTAGCTGAGGCCGTAGCCGAAGGCGAAGAGCGGCGAGACGTCGTCGAAGAGATAGCCGCGGCGCGCCGATGGCTTGTAGTTGTAGAAGACCGGCAGATGGCCGACCGAGCGGGGGAAGCTGATGGGCAGCTTGCCGCCGGGGTTGTAGTCGCCGAAGAGCACGTCGGCAACGGCGTGGCCGGTTTCCTGGCCGAGATAGAAGCACTCGAAGATGACGGGCACGTGCGCGATGAGGTGATTGATCGAGAGCGGGCGGCCGTTGAAGAGGAAGGCGATGATGGGCTTGCCGAGCGCGACCATGGCTTCGACCAGCTCATCCTGGCGGCCGATGAGGTCGAGGCTGGTGCGGTCGCCCATGTGCTGCAGGTTCCAGGCTTCGCGCGAGGTCTGCTCGTTGCCGCCGATGGCGAGGACGATGACGTCGGCCTTCTTCGCGACTTCGACGGCCTCGGCGATCTGCTTGCGGTCTTCGGCGGGATCGCTGGCGCACGACCGGCGTCCTGGTTCCAGTTGCCGCCGATGGTGATCTTGCAGCCTTCGCTGTAGAGGACCTTGGCGTGTTTGCCGACCCGGGCCTGGATGCCTTCGAGGACGGTGACTTCGTGCTTGGGCACGCCGCTGTATCCGCCGAGCAGGGTGCGGTTGGCGTTGGGGCCGATCACGGCGATGGTTTTGATCTTGCTCAGGTCGAGCGGGGCGAGGTTGTTGTCGTTCTTGAGGAGCGTGATGGCTTCCTGCGCGGCGGTGAGGGCGAGCTGCGATGTGCGCGTCGCAGCCAACGACGCGATCGGCTTCTGTCGGGATCGACATACGGATCGTCGAAGAGGCCCATCTCAAATTTCCAGAAGAGCATGGGCGCGACCAGCTCATCGAGCTGCGACTCTTTCAGGACGCCCTTCTTCACCAGCTCGACGAGGTGGAGGTAGCAGTCGGGGTCGGGCAGCTCGATGTTGACGCCGGCGTTGACGGCCAGCGCGGCAGGATTCCTTCTTGTCCTTCGCGACGAAGTGGCCGTGCGTGTCGGGGCGATAGCCGAGTTCCCAGATGGCGTAGTAGTCGGAGACGATGAAGCCCTTGAAGCCCCATCTCCTTGCGCAGCACGTCGCGCAGCAGCCACTTGTTGGCGTGCGAGGGGACGCCGTCGACTTCGTTGTAGGAGGCCATGATGGTGACGGCTTCGGCTTCGCGCAGCGCTTCTTTGAAGGTGTAGAGAAAGGTCTCGCGGAGGACGCGCACGGAGACGTTGGCCGGGGCGCAGTTCATGCCGGACTCGGGCTGCCCGTGGCCGACGAAGTGCTTCAGCGTGGCGAGGATGTGTCTGCTTGTCGCGGAAATTGCGGTCGCCCTGGAAGCCGCGGACGGCGGCGATGCCGAGGCGCGAGACGAGGTAGGGATCTTCGCCGTAGGTCTCTTCCACGCGGCCCCAGCGCGGCTCGCGGGCGACGTCCACCACCGGCGTCAGGGCGTGATGGGCGCCGCGGAGGCGGGCCTCGAGGGCGGTCATGGTGAAGAGCGCATTCGACCAGGTCGGGATTGAAGGTGGCGCCGAGCGCGATGGGCTGGGGAAAGCTGGTGCCGTCGGGCGCGGCGTGGCCGTGCAGGCACTCCTCGTGGAACATGACGGGAATGCCGAGGCGGCTGTTCTCGAGGAAGAACTTCTGGATGGCGTTGGTCAGCTCCGCCATGGCGCGCGCTTTTTTGCCGCCGCCGGCGTCGGTGGGCCGGCCCACCTGGCCGAGGCCGCGCTTGTCGCGAAAGGCCTTCTTCGCCTTGGCCAGGTCGAAGTCGCCTTTTTCGTCGACCAGCTTCTGGGCCTTCTCCTGCCAGACGCAGAGCATCTGCGCGGCCTTCTCTTCGAGGGTCATGCGCGAGAGCAGGTCCTTGACGCGGCGGGCGGAGGGCAGCTTTGGATTCTTGTAGGCGGGTGTGGCTTTGCTGGCAGAGGGCGCAGGGGCGGGTGATTTTGTCATGATGGCGAGATTTCCTGACCTGACGTGCAAGGCGAATCACGAAGACGCGCGCCCAGCTATAGTTAGCAGGCCGAACTAAATGTAGTCGCCGCCTTCCAAAGAGCAACGGAAAATCGATTTTGCCGCGGGGGACCTGACCGAGGCGCCTACAGCGCCAGATATGAGGCCAATGCCAGGACGGCAAGGCGCCGGTTGGGCCTCCGATAAAATGGACCTATGCTGCAGCTTTCCGGCGCGGGCAAGCGCTTCGGCCCGCGACTCCTCTTTGAAAATGCCGACTGGCTCATTACCCCCGACGGAGAAGACCGCTCTGGTGGGGGCGAATGGGGCCGGGAAGTCCACGCTGATGAAGATTCTGGGCGGGATGGACGGCCTGGATTACGGCTCGATGCAGCGCATGAAGGGGATGACCATCGGGCTACCTGCCGCAGGATGGGCTGGCGCTCAGCGGACGGACGGTTTTCGAGGAGTGCCTGAGCGTTTTCGACGAGCTGCGGGCGATGGAGCAGGAGTTCGAGCAGCTGGCGCACGCGCTGTCGGAGCTGGACCCGCCAGTCACGGAATACGAGACGGCGGCGGATCGCTACAGCCACGTCGAAGGCCGGCTGCGGCACCACGATGTCTATGCGCTGGATGCGCAGGTGGGCACGGTGCTGACCGGGCTGGGGTTCGCGAAAGAGGACTGGACGCGGCGGACGGAGGAGTTTTCCGGCGGCTGGCAGATGCGCATTGCGCTGGCGAAACTGCTGCTGGAGAAGCCGGATCTGCTGCTGCTGGACGAGCCGACGAACCATCTGGACCTGGAGACCAGGAACTGGCTGGAGAACTATCTGAGCACCTGGGAGAACGGGTACATCCTGATCTCGCACGACCGGTATTTCCTGGACGTGACGGTGAACAAGATCATCGAGATCTGGAACAAGGGCCTGCACGTCTACCACGGCAACTACGAGAAGTACCTGACGCAGAAGGCGGAGCGGCGGGCGCAACTGGAGTCGGCGTACAAGAACCAGCGCGAGCGCATCGAGCATCTGGAAGTGTTCATCAGCCGCTTCCGCTATCAGGCGACGAAGGCGAAGCAGGTGCAGAGCCGGATTAAGGAGCTCGACAAGATCGAGCGAATCGAGATTCCGCTGGAAGAGCCGGTGCCGCACTTCTCGTTTCCGCAGCCGCCGCCGTCGGGCGGAACGTGGTCGACGCAGTGGGTCTCTCGATGCAGTACGGCGAGAAGCAGCGTGCTGGAGAACGTGCAACTTCACCATCGATCGCGGGGACCGGATCGCGCTGGTGGGTGTGAATGGCGCGGGCAAATCGACGCTGATCCGGCTGCTGTGCAGGCAGGAGTCGCCGACGAAGGGCACGCTGAAGCTGGGGCACAACGTGCTGGCGGAGTACTTCGCGCAGGATCAGTACAAGGTGCTGGATCCGGCGGCGCGGATGCTGGACGACATTGGGCGAGCGGCGCCGAAGGTGGCGGAGAAGGATCTGCGGAGTTTGCTGGGATGCTTTCTGTTCTCAGGCGATGACGTCTTTCAAGCCGCTGGGAGTGCTGAGCGGCGGCGAGCGGAACCGCTATGCGCTGGCGCGGATCCTGGTGAGCCCGGCGAATTTCCTGCTGCTGGACGAGCCGACGAACCATCTGGATCTGCGGGCGAAGGATGTGCTGCTGGAGGCGATCGGGAAGTTCAACGGGACGGTGATCTTCGTCTCGCACGATCGGTACTTCATCGACGGGCTGGCACAGAAGGTGTTCGAGATCGAGAAGAACCCTGATGATCCGGCGCGGGGCTCGCGGCTGAATGTCTATCCGGGCAACTACGAGGATTATCGGTGGCGCAAAGAAGGCGGCGCCGCGGAGCTGGCGGCGGCAACCCGGGCGGCGGCCGAGCCGGTGGTGCACGGCGCCGGTCGTGGTGGCGGTGCCGGAGCCGGTCGTGGAGAAGGCTGCGAAGCGGGTGAATCCGATCAAGCTGCGCCAGATGCAGGAGCGGCTGGCGGCCGTGGAGGCGGAGATTCCGAAGGTAGAGAACTCGCTGGCGGAGACGGAGCAGGCGCTGGGAGTGTATGTGAGCGCGGAAGAGACGCAGCGGCTGTCGGATGCGCTGGGCGCGCTGCGCCAGCAGCACGCGTCGTTGAACAGCGAGTGGGAAGAGCTGTCGATGCAGCTGGAGGAGAGCCTGTAGGGCAGCGGAGAAGCGGTCGGTTAAGGTCCTGTTCGCGGGTCCAGCGGTCAGCTCGATATCCGGTCCGGAGAGACCGGGCCCCCGGGATCGAGTCGGCTATTCGCTCTTCGCAGTGCTCGACGAGGAAGAGGACGACGAGGACGACGAGCTGCCGGAGTCCGAAGAGGTCTGAGGACTTCTCGGCTGGCTTCTTGTCGGATTTCGAATCGGAGGACTTGCCGTCGCCGTCGGCGGAAGCTTTCATTGATCCGCCCGGCTTCGACTTCGCAGCGTAGTCGTTGACATACCAGCCGGAGCCTTTGAACTGGATCGCGGGCGCGGAGATCAGGCTCTTCGATGGGCCCCTGACAGGCGGGGCATTCCTTCTCTTCCGGAGCACTGAAGCTCTGAATCTTCTCGAACTGGTGACCACAATTCTTGCAGCGATATTCGTAGAGCGGCACGGGGCGGGGTTCCTCTGGGGTTCCGAAGCTGCTTCTATTCTAACGGGTCGTGCACTATCCGGACGGAGGACCTTCCGGACGCGAGCCGGGGGCTGGATGGTGTGGTTTGTATAATCGCGGCAATTTCCGAGGAGAGTCGCGCATTGAGGACAAAGACGGCACCGTGTCGAAAAACGGATTTCGACAGAACGGGGACAGCTCTGGATTTACGCCGGGGAATTTGCGGGAACTGCGCGCGCTGAAAACACCGGCGAAGATCCAGAAGTTCGTCGACGGGCTGACGTATCAGTATGCGAATACGGCATGGTCGCCGGCGCGCGTACTGCGGGAGCGGAAGGGGCATTGCCTGGAGGGCGCGCTGGTGGCGGCTGCGGCGCTGCGGGTCAACGGTCGCCCGCCCCTGGTGATGGATCTGGAGGCGGTGCACGATGACGATCACGTGGTGGCTCTCTATCGGGAGCGGGGGCTGTGGGGAAGCATCGCGAAGTCGAATTTTGCGGGGCTGCGGTTCCGGGCGCCGATCTACCGCACGCTGCGCGAGCTGGCGCTGAGCTACTTCGAGCACTACTACAACCTGCGCGGGGAACGGACGCTGCGGGCGTACTCGCGAGCGGTGAACCTGGCGCGGCTGGATGGCGAGGGGTGGATGACGTCAGGGAAGGACGTCTGGTGCGTGCCGGAGCTGCTGATCGAGGCGAAGCATTATCCGCTGTTTCCGCATCGGGTAGCGCGGGAGCTGCCGCGGCTCGACCGCCGGAGCTTTGAGGCGGGCATGCATGGGTGGGTGAAGCACTAAAAGGCAGGGAGAAGGGAGTAGGGAGTAGGGAAGAAGGGAGAAGGGAGAAGGGAGTAGGGGAAGAACTCAGGCGTTGGTGGTTGCGCCGACTGCGTCGAGATGCTGGACGACGATGTTCTCGCAGTCTGAGGGGGCAGTTCCCTTTCGTTCGAGGACCTGCTGGATGCGGCCGGGCAGCGAAGGGTCCATCGCCTGGACGACGGGAACGAAGACGTGCGCTTTGGGGAAGGTAAACCAGAGAAAAGTGCTGCCGTCGCGCTGAATCAGGCGTCCCTGAAGCGCGGCCTTGTGGGCGCTGAAAATGAGAGATTCGCGCGGCTCCTCGGCACGCCTGGGGACCAGGGTGGGACGAGGGCTGGAGGACCGATCCTCCGTAAGTTCAAGAACAGATCCCAGGGACATTCTTTCGTCAATGTAACGGTGTTGTAAGTGCGAGCTTAACCTGGTTTCGCCTTTTGCGCACCAGGGAGGATGCGGCTGGGACCAGAACCGGCAACAAGTCCTGGGTCTGCGAACCGCGGGGATAGGGAAGCTGGGCGGGGGGGGGTGGAAAATGGGAGGCAGTTTGGGGGCGGGAGCAGCTTCCAGCGGAATTCATTGCTCTCGGGTGAAACGGGGCGGTATGATGCGTCACTTTCCTTCCACTGGAGAAGCGATCGGTGAAGCGCACGCTGTTTCAACGGGCCCTGATTGGAACAATCTGCCTGGGAGTGTTGCTCGACGGCTCGACGGCACGCGCGGAAAGCCTGCAAACGGCTGCGGACGAAATCGTCATTGGTGGCGTGGCGATCGCAGCCGCCATCGGGGTAGGGATATTCTTTGCCTTCCATCACGGCAGGTCGATCCAGGGCTGCGCGATGAACGGACCCAACGGGCTGGAGATTCGGACGAACAACGGGGCCGACGCGTATCAGCTTTCCGGTGCGACCGCCGCGGTGAAGTTAGGCGATCGGCTGCGGCTGAAGGGAAAGAAAAAGTCCGCCCGGGACAGCGATGTGCCGATGTTCGTTGTCAGCAGCGTGGCAAAGGACTACGGGGCGTGCGCGGCAGCTGTGCGTCCGTAATTCACTGAGATTTTCCGCGGTCCGGGTCTCAAGAGTAAGACCCGGAAGTCCCGACAGGTTTACAGAGTGACGAGGCGGACGCCGGTGATGGCGGGAACGCTGCGGAGCACGCGGAGGACTTCGTCGGTGACGGCGCCGTCGACCTGGACGACCGCCAGGGCCGAAGCGGGTTCTGCGCCGGTGCCGTTAGCGCGGCCCAGGGCGAAGTTGGCGATGTTGACATTGTGCTCGCCGAGGATGGTGCCGATGCGGCCGATGACGCCGGGCACGTCCTTGTTGCGGATGGTGATGAGGGTGCCCTGCAGCGGGGCTTCGATGTCGATGCCGTCGAGGTGGAGGAGGCGTGGCGACTCGCCGTGCAGGACGGCTCCGCTGGCGGCCATGCTGGTCTCGCTGGTGTGGAGGCGCAGTTCGAGCACGCTGCCGGTGGCTCCGCGGGGCGCTTCGGTCTTCTCTTCATGGAGGCGGATGCCGCGCTCCTGGGCGACCGAGGCGGCGTTGATGCGGTTGACCTGCTCCAGGTGACCGAGGACGCCGGCGATGGCGCTGTTGCGGATCAGCTCGGTTTTGGTTTCGGCGAGGCGGCCGTGGTAGGAGAGCTGGATGCTAGTCGATGGAGCCGCGTGGGATCTGCGCGAGGAAGGTGCCGAGGCGCTCGGCGAGGGTCATCCAGGGGGCGAGTTCCTGGTACTCCTCATGGCTGAGCGAGGGGAGGTTGACGGCGTTCTGGGCGATGCCGGACTTGAGGTATTCGCGGACCTGGAGGGCGATCTGGACGCCCACGGCTTCCTGGGCTTCGGCGGTGGATCCGGCGATGTGGGGGGTAAGGATGACGTTATCGAGGGCGGCGAAGGGCGAGTTCTTCGGGGGCTCCTCGTGGAAGACGTCGAGGGCGGCGCCGGCGACGTGGCCGGATTTCAGGGCTTCGGCCAGATCGGCTTCGACGACGAGTTCGCCACGGGCGCAGTTGACGATGCGGACGCCCTTTTTCATGGTCGCGAGGGTGGCGGCGTTGATGATGCCGGTGGTCTGCGGGGTCAGGCCGACGTGGAGGGTGAGGAAGTCCGACATCTGGAAGAGTTCCTCGACGGAGACGAGGCGGATGGCGTTTTCGCGGGCGATGGAAGCGGAGACGAAGGGGTCGTGGCCGATGAGTTCCATGCCGAACTGGCGTGCTCGGCGGGCGACTTCGAGGCCGATGCGGCCGAGGCCGAGGATGCCGAGTTTCTTGCCGCGGAGCTCGGATCCCTGGAGGGATTTCTTCTCCCATTTGCCGGCGTGCATGGTGGAGTCGGCTTTGGGGAGCTGGCGGGCAAGGGCGATCATGAGGCCGAGGGTGAGCTCGGCGACGGCGATGGCATTGGCGCCGGGGGTGTTCATGACGACGATGCCGCGGCGGGTGGCAGATTCGGCATCGATGTTGTCGACGCCGACTCCGGCACGGCCGATGACGCGGAGTTTGGGGGCGGCGGCCATGAGGGTGTCGTCGACCTGGACGGCGGAACGGACGACCAGGGCGTCGGCGTCGGCGAGAGATTCGGGGAGGTTCTTCACCTGGTCGTGGGTGAGGACCTGCCATCCGGGCTCGGACTGGAAGACGGCGAGGGTGGCGGGGGAGACTTTTTCGGCGAGAACGACTTTCAAAGCGACTCCTTTGGTTACAGGGTACAAGAGCGGCCGGTAGCGGGTGGCGGAGAGCGGTTGGCAGCAAGCTGTCAGGGACAAGCGGTTAGCCAGAAGCGATCCGTCCGAGGCTTCCAGCGCAAGGGGTGTTGAAAGCTTGAGCGATTGAAGGGTCTTCGGCGTCTGTTCCATGACAGGCAAATGACGGCTTGTCGTGTATCTGAATGTGGGCTGGCGGCGTGGTAAAGCACACCACAGTACCGTGCGCGGGCGGGCATTGGGCGGGGCATTTGCGGTACGATGAAAGCGGATTCGGGAGCGTGTAACGGCGGGCCTTTGGGGCCTGGGGGCGCTCGGAAGTCGCGAAAGAAGATGCATCTATGAAGGCTCTTGAAGTTCTGACCGAACGCAGATGGCGGCGTCCTGACGACGCGGGTTTCACGCTGATGGAACTGCTGATCGTGATTTCGATCATGCTGATCCTGATGCTGATTGCTATTCCGAACATGCTGAACCTGAAGGCGACGGCGAACGAGACGTCGGCGAAGCAGTCGCTGCGCGCGATCCAGGAAGCGGAGACGCAGTACGCGACGAATTTCCCGGCGAATGGCTTTGCCTGCTCGCTGGCCGCGCTGGGAGGAAATGCTTCGTCGGGACCGCCGACTCCGCAGTCGGCACAGCTGCTGCAGGGCGATCTGGCCGGCGGCAATAAGGCCGGTTACAACTTCAATATCGTGAACTGCCAGAAGGCGCCGGGCAGCCAGCAGGACGACTTCGTGAGCTACGAAGCGACAGCGGTGCCGCAGGTGGTGGGCAAGACCGGGCACAACGGCTATTGCCTCGATATGAGCGGGGAGATCAAGGCCGATCCTTCGGGCGGGACCAACTGCACGGTGGCGATCCAGTAGGAAAGCTAAGAAGCGGTCAGCTAAAGTCCGGTCAGCGATAAGGCTGTTAGCGGAGAAGCGGTTTGCGAGCGGCGTTTAGCGGTTGGCGATAAGTGAGCGAAGATTGAATCTGAAAACGAGAGAAATGTGAGCCGCCAGCGCGTCGAGCACCGCTGGCGGTTTTTGCTGGTCGGGGCGCTGGCGATGGGCTGCGCGGGTGGGCTGCGGGCGCAGTCTGGTCAGAATCCGGCGCAGGTGGCGGAGCGGGTGGATCGGCATTACAACGCGCTGCACTCGCTCGAAGTCCATTTTGTGCAGACCTACACCGGCATGGGGATGAACCGGAAAGAATCCGGCGTGCTGCTTTTGAAGAAGCCGGGGAAGATGCGGTGGACCTATACCGATCCGGACGGGAAGCTGTTTGTGCTGGACGGGAAGTACGGGTACTTCTATTCGCCGGGCGAGACCGAGGCACAGAAGGTGGACGAGAAGAAGCTCGACGATCTGCGCTCGCCGCTGCGGTTCCTGCTGGGGCATACGGAACTGGAGAAGGAACTGAAGGGGCTGAAGGTGAGTTGCGGCGGGGGGACGTGCGAGCTGTCGGGCGTGCCGAAGGGGCTGGAGCAGCGGGTTTCGTCACTAAAAATCAGGGCGACGCCGGATGGAACGATTCGCTCGATGACGATTGAGGAGACCGATGGGGTGACGAACCAGTTCGAGTTCAGCGGCGAGGCGGACAATGTCCCGGCGCCGGATTCGGTGTTTGTATTTGTGCCTCCGGCGGGCGTGCACGTAGTGGAGGGCGAGCCGCCGGTGTAGGGGTTCGCGGAACACTCAGTCGGGCATCCGGGCTTTGTGAGACAACCGAGTATCTAACCCGCGGCCAGTTCTTTGGCGCGCTGGGTGGCGCGCATGACCGCTTTGATGAGGGTGACACGGAGGCCGCCTTCTTCGAGTTCGAGGATGCCGTCGATGGTGCAGCCGGCGGGCGTGGTGACCGCGTCCTTGAGGAGCGCGGGGTGGTAACCGGTTTCGAGGACCATCTTTGCGGCGCCGAAGGTGGTTTGGGCGGCGAGGAGCGTGGCGATGTCGCGGGGAAGGCCGACTTTGACCCCGGCTTCGGCGAGCGATTCGAGAATGATGTAGATGAAGGCCGGGCCTGAGGCGCTGAGGCCGGTGACCGCGTCCATGTGCTTCTCGTCGACGACGACGGTGCGGCCCACAGCGGCGAAGAGGCTTTCGGCGAGCTGCATGTGCGCGGGCTGGACGAAGCGGCCGCGGCAGAGTGCGGAGATGCCGGCGCCCAGCATCGAGGGCGTGTTGGGCATGGCGCGAATGACGGGGACTTCTTCGACGGCAGTCTTCTCGATGGCTTCGGTACGGACCGAGGCGGCGAAGGAGATGAGGAGCTTGTCGGAGGTGAGCGCTGGGCGGATTTCTTCGATGAGCGCCGGCACCTGGAGCGGCTTGACGCCGATGAGGATCACATCGGCCTTGGAGGCGATGGCGGCGTTGTCGGTGGAGACTTCGATGCCCCACTGGGCGGAGAGGACCTGGGCGCGGTCGGCGTGGGCGACGGTGGCGAGGAGGCGGTCGGGGGTGAGGATCTGCTGCTTGAGGAAAGCCTGGAGGAGGATGCCGCCCATTTTGCCGGCACCGAGGACGGCGACGCGGGAGGTGGAGAGATCGGTGGACATGGAATCAGGGTACAGGGTGGAGGGTGCAGGGTGAAGGGACACGTGTTTGTTTCGCCGACGGCCGCGACGTCACGAGGTCAGGTGGAGATGGTGTTTCTCCGCGGAAAGACAAATGTCGTACTGTGGATGAGAGAGCCGGTGGTAGATGTACATTTTGCGGTGCCACATCTCAGGCCAGTTTGCAGCAAAGATGTTGGCGGGAGACACGTTATCCCGAAAGAGCGACCGATCGGGATGGTTGTTGAATTCCCAAAGGGCGGCACCTTCGCCAATAAAATCTGTCAGTTCCATGTCTGGGTAGCCACTAATGTCGTCGAAGTAGCACCAGATGCGGGGAAGGGCATTCGTTTTGGTGAGGAGGGGCAGAGCGTCGCGAGTTGAAGTGTAGAGATCGAGGTCGAACATGACACACCCGAGGGGAGCATTGGCCGGCGGCTGCCAGCGAGGGACGGTTTCCGAGACGTTGCCGAGGACGAGTTCGGCGCGGCCAGCGAGGCGTTTCTCGAGTGCCACCCGATTCATCTCAAAGGAACCAGCGGGCCAGAGGTAGTGGAGATCGCGGACGTCGGAAGTCGTGGGAAGGCCGCCGCCAGAATCAAACCCGACAATGCGAATTTCAATGCCGAGTTGTTTGCGTATTTCCGCAGCGTGGTCGCAGAGGCAGAGGAGGCCGTTGCCGCCGGCGACGCCGAGTTCAATGACGGTCATAGCTCGGTATCCAAGCCCTTTTGCCTGACCTGCAGCATAGTGGAGGCACCATGCGTAGTGGGGGCGACGGACCGCTCCGGAACGCAAGCGCATCTCCCAGGAACCGATGGGGAAGCGCCGCAGAAGACGGCGCATTGCAAGGGCGCGCAGGGGAATGGGTCGCGTGGTGAGGTCAACGAACCTGTCCGTCAGCTTCATGAGTTCTCCATGTAGAGTTGTTCCATTGCAGGGTATCGCAAGGCGATTTGGTATTTAGGAGATCGTTCGGATCGAGCTAGTTGTCTCGCGGCGACCGTTGGCCCGCGTCGGACTGGTTCTGGATCCACGCGGTGATTCGTGCGTCCAGCACGTCTATGGGCAGGGCGCCGGAGTCGATCACCTCGTCATCGAAGGCGCGGATGTCGAATTTGGGGCCGAGGGCTTTTTGCGCTTTGGAGCGGAGTTCGAGGATTTTGAGCTGGCCGATTTTGTAGCCCAGCGCCTGCGCGGGCCAGGCGATGTAGCGGTCGCACTCGGCGTTGATGGTGGCCTCGTCGAGGCCGGAGTGGGCGTGGAAGTAGTCGACCATCTGCTGGCGGGTCCAGTGCTGGGAGTGGACGCCGGTGTCGACGACGAGGCGGATGGCGCGGAAGATGTCGGCTTCGAGGCGGCCGAAATCGGAGTACGGATCCTGATAGAAGCCGACGTCCTTACCGAGTTGTTCCGCATAGAGGCCCCAGCCTTCAGTGAATGCGGTGTAGTGGAGATATTTGCGGAAGGTGGGCAGGCCGGTGAGTTCCTGCGCTATAGAGATTTGCAGGTGATGGCCGGGCAGGCCCTCGTGATAGGCGACGGACTCGACATTCGCCAGAGAGCGGTGCTCGAAGTCGTAGGTATTGACGAAGACGGTGCCGGGGCGTGATCCGTCGGGCGTGCCCTGCTCGTAGTAGGCGGGGGCCTGATCTTTTTCCATGAAGGCGGGGACGGCTTCGACGGTAAGCGGCGCTTTCGGCAGGTGGTTGAAGAGCTGGGGAAGTTTGGGCCGCATCTTGTCGAGGTCGGCGCGGTAGGCGTCGAGGAGCTGCTCGCGGCTGGTGGGGTGGAGTTTGGGATTCGCATTGATGGCCGCGCGCAGATCGGCGATCGACGAGTAGCCGAGCTTCTTCGCGATGGCGAGCATCGCAGCTTCATCCTGCGCGACCTGTTCGACGCCGATCTGATGAATCTGTTCCGGCGTGAGATCGGTAGTGGTGCTCTGCTTTACGCGAAAGGTGTAGTAGGCATCGCCATTCGGGAGCGCCCAGACGCCGGGTTCGGTACGGCCGGCTGGAATGTAGACGCCCTGGACAAATTTCGCGAAGTGCTGGTAGGCGGGGTACACCTGCTTCACGATGGCGGTGAGGATGGCGTTGCGGTACGTGGCCTGGTCGGCGGCGGAGATGGAGGCAGGGAATTTTTTGAGAGGCAGGGCAAAGGGGCTGTCCTCCGGTTTCTGCGCGAGGAGGGCGTTGACCTGGGCGAGGACTTTTTCGAGGAGATACTTCGGTGGGACGCGCTGATCGTCCACACCGATGAGCATGTTATCGGTGATCTGGCGGAAGGCGGTGGGAATTTTGCCGAGGCGCGCGATGTAGTCGTCGTAGTCCTTCGAGGTGGTGAAGCGCAGGCGGGGAACGAGCTGCGGGAGCGAAAGCTGGAGTCCGTTGAACTGATTGACGGGCATCTCCCAGGGCTTGAAGGCGGACTCCTCCTGGGCGTCGGTGAGCTGGCGGATCATCAGGTCTTGGGAGAGGATTTCCTGCTCCGGCATTCCGGTGGTATCGATTTCGCCGAGCTTAAGGATGTAGTCACCGTCGCGGGCGATCTGCTGGTTGTATGCCTCGACGGAGTAGTCGGTGAGCTGGTCGTTGAAGCGGTTGTCGCCGATGGTGGAGGCGAACTCGGGCGAGTGGGAGAGGTGGTCTTCCCAGATCTGGGCGAAGAGGTCGTCGAGGGCTTTGCGGCGTGCGGCGAGGTCGGAGGCCGGCGCGGCGGCGGCGGTCTGCGCGGCGAGTTGGGGGACGATGGGGCAGGCGCAAAGGAAAAGCAGAAGGAGGGCGATGCTGCGGAATTTCATGCTGGATTCAGGGTACAGCGAACGAGGGGCCAGCTAAGCGCCGGTCGGCGGAAGATGCACCTAATCAGGGGTCTTCACGCCTTTACGGAGCATGTCCATGGATTGGGTCAGGCGGGCGGCGCGGGTTTCGGCTTTTTTCGCTTCCGTGATCCAGCGGACGAATTCCTTGCGGTGGGTATAGCTGAGCTTCTCGAAGACGGCGAGGAGCTTTTCTTTTTTGAGGAGGGCGGCGAACTCGGCGGGGATTTCGACGGTGCGGACGGCTTCGTCTTTCCAGATCTCGACTTTGACTTTGTCGCCCGGGCCTTTACCAAGTTGCTCGCGCAGGGCTTTGAGAATGCCGAGCATGTGCTGCGGCTGTCCGTATTTCACGAGGGAGCCCGTGTAGGGGATGCCATCGAAGGTGGCCTGGACAGCAACGCGGCCCTTCGTGCCGAATTCCTTTTCGACGTCGAAGGGAAAGAGGATGTACGCGCCGCCGCTGCCGGCGGAGGCCGCCGCGATGGTGGCGGTGAAAGTGTATTTCTTCATGCGGGAACAGAGTAGCAAGTCGCGAGTCAGCAGGTCAGCGAAACACGCTTAGCCGGGAGCTCTGGGCAAGATGCTCTTAGCGAAAAGCGATTTGCGGGGACTCTTCAGGCGACGGCGACTTCCGGTTCAACCTCCGCCGCCGCTACACGCAGGGGCATGGTGATGGAAAAGACAGTGCCGGAGCGATCGGGTCCGCAATGGCTGCGGACGCGGATATTCCATCCGTTGCGGCGAATGATCTCGCCGGTGACCCACAGGCCGAGGCCGGTGCCGGTTTCTCCTTTGGTGGTGACGAAGGGCTCGAAGATGGCGGGCAGCAACGACGAGGGGATGCCGGAGCCGGTATCGGCAATGGTGAGCCGGAGCCGGCGCGGTGCATCGGAACCGTTCTCCTCGGAGATGCGAAGGCGGAGGCGGCCGCCGTGGCGCATGGCGTCAATGGCGTTGCCGATGATGTTGGCGATGACCTGGCGCAGTTCGCCGGGACTGGCGAGCACAGTCGCTTCGGAGGCCGCAATTTCGAGCAGGACTTCGACATTCGCAGCGATCAGGCGCGAGTTGTAGAGGACCAGGACGGAGCGCAGAACGGCGGCGACTTGTGTGTCCACGGGATGGTTGGGCTCGCGATAGAAGCGCAGGGTTTGGCGTGTAATTTCGGCGACGCGTGCCAGTTCCTGATCGGCCTGGGCGAGGAAGGTGTGGCTCTGTGCGGGATCGTCGGTGGTGCGCATGAGGAAAAGCAGGTTGGTGACAGCTTCAAGCGGGTTGTTGATTTCGTGGGCAATACTGGCGGCGAGGCGTCCGCTGACAGCGAGTTTTTCGGAGCGGCGCAGCGCATCCTGGGCGCGCGCGTACTGCATCATCTGATCGCGAATCTGGTACTGGCGCTGGCGTCCGCGGAGAGCGATCTCCAGGGTACTCAGCAAAGTCTCGGGCCGGATGGGCCGCTCGAGGAGAAAGAGGTTGCCGAGCGGTTTGCGAATCTCCCGCAGGCGCTCGCTTTCCGCGGTGACCCGCCCTCCGACGGTGAGCAGGATCAGTGGAAAATCGGACCAGGTGGGTTGCCGCGCGATCACTTCGCGCAGATGGACGATGGCGCCATTGACGAGTCCCTCTTCGGAGACGATGGCGGCGCCGGCGCCGCGTTCGATTTCGATGCACAGTTCTTCGACGGTGGCGGCCGCGTGGCAGGGAATGAAGCAGCGTTCGAGCAGGCCCGCGATCAGCGTAGTGTCCTTGCCGGTGGGCGCCAGAATGATCGTGCGGCTTTCGTGCGTCGAAGATTTCGCTTCAGGAGACAGAGGAATCCTCCTGAATGACTGGATTGGCAATCAATTTCGGGACGCCGGTGAGAACGCCTTCGAACTGAGCCAGGGGTTTGCCGACGAACACCCTTCCGTTCTCCATGACGAGTTCGCGGATCGTGCGCTCATGGGAGCCACTGCGCTTCTTGACCACGGAGAGAGCCTGGCGGATTTCGCCGCACCGCTCGAAGTAGCGGAAGAGGAGGATGGTGTCGGCGAGGTAGCTGACGTCGACAGGGGAATGCATCTGGGCGCCGATGACGCCCGCCTGGGCCAGGGTGATGATGGTGGCGATGCCCTGCTGGCCGAGGTAAGAGAAGAGCTCGTGCAGCTGCATGGCGAGGAACTGCTCGTTGGGCATGGCGTTGAGCAGGCCATTCATGCTGTCGATGACGACGACGCGGAGTTTCCGGGTGTCGACGAGAGAGCGGATGCGGGCGGCGAATTCGCCGGGAGAGAGTTCGGCAGGATCGACCTGCTGGACCTGAAGATGGCCGGAGCTGAGCACCGGGTCGGGATTCATGCCGAGGCCGCGGGCGCGATCGAGAAGCGTGCCGAGCGACTCGTCGAAGGTGAAGATCATGGCCTTCTCGCCGCGCTGGGCCGCTGAGCAGGCATAACGAAAAGCGATGGTGGATTTGCCGCATCCGGCGGGACCCGTGAGCAGGGTGCTGGTTCCGGTGTCGATGCCGCCACGGAAAAGATCGTCGAGTTCCCGGAGGCCGCTGGGCACAGGTTTGCGCACGAAGCCGGGGTTGTGTTCGGCGGCAATCAGGCGGGGGAAGATGTCGAGGCCGCCGGTGCGGATCACGTAATCGTGATAACCCTCGCGGAAGGCGGAGCCGCGGAGTTTATGGACCTCGAGGCGGCGGCGCCGGATGCCGTAGTCGCGGCTGAGACCCTGCAGGACGATGACGCCGTGGGCGATGCTTTGCAGCTGGAGATCGTCGCTGTTGTTGGAAGTGCGATCGTCGAGCATGAGCACGGTGATATTGCCGCCGGAGAGATGACGCTTGAGAGCGAGGATCTGGCGGCGGTACTTGAGGGGGTCGCGGGCGAGCATGCGCAGCTCGGCGAGGGAGTCGAAGACGAGACGCTGGGGCTGGATTTCGTCGACGCGGTTGAGGATGGAGGCAATGGTGTCGGCCAGCTCGACTTCGGAAGGGTGGAAGACGGTGTACTGCGCTTCCGGCTTGAGGTCGTCGTCGGGAGGAATCATCTCGGCGATTTCGAGACCGGCGAGAGGCCAGCCGTGGGATCTGGCGACCTGCTCGAGTTCGGCTTTCGATTCGGAGAGGGTGATGTAGAGAACCCGCTCGCCGTTGCGAATGCCTTCGAGGAGGAACTGGAGAGCGAGGGTGGTCTTGCCGGTGCCGGGGTCGCCTTCGATCAGGTAGAGGTGGCCGGAAGGGAAGCCGCCGTTAAGGATGTCGTTGAGGCCGCCGATGCCGGTCTTCAGACGTTGCGGGCCGGGATCTCCGTCGCCGGAGGTGGATGAGACCGAGAACGAGGAAGATGCCCTGCGTTGCCCGGATGCTGCGGTTTTGGGAATCACCTTTCTGCACTCCGAATGATTGACCGCATTTGGCGAGTCGCCGAATCGTTTCAAGGCTCAAATTTCGATGCCAGGGGGAGGGGAGGAGTTGTCCAGGAGCGGCCCGAGCCGGTAGCCGGTAACTGGCAGCAGGTGGTCCGAGTTGGCAATGGGAGCGGCACGCGCTCACGGGCGAAAGGATGGTTCGCAAAGGCAAGCGAAAATGCTCGAGCCAGCAGCTACCCGCTCCGAACTGGCTACCCAACGATGGGTTGAGCGGGGTGGCCGGAATCGAGGAGGCGATAGAGGGTTGAGCGGCTGATGCCGAGCATTTTGGCGGCGCGGACTTTGTTGCCGTTGGCGCGCGCGAGGATGCGGACAATGTGACGGAGGATGGCGCGGTCCAGGTTGGGGTCGTCGGTGAAGGGATCGGCGGGTGCGGGAACCGTGCCGGCGGCGGCAGGGACGAGCCAGTGCAGACGCGGGATATCGATGGGGCGGATCCATTGGCCGGCGCACTCGAGGGCGGCGGCGGCGATGACGGATTCGAGTTCGCGCACGTTGCCCGGCCAGGCGTACGAGGTGAGGCGGGGAAGAACGCCGGCGGCGAATCCGCGCAGAGGGTTGTTGTGCTCGCGGCTCCAGTTGCGAAGAAAGAGTGCGGCGAGGAGAGGAATGTCCTCTTTGCGATCGCGCAGGGGAGGAATCGCAAAGCGGATCGCGGCCAGATGGCTGGCGAGGTCGGGGCGGAACGCGGCAGAGGCAGCGAGCCGGCGCAGGGGCTGCGAGGAACCGGCGACGATCTGACGCGGTGCGTTGGATTTCACGGTGCGGATGCGCTCGTGGGCAGCGCGCTCGAGGAAATCGCGCAGGAGTCGCTGCTGGTCCGGAGAGAGGTCGTCGATGCGGGAGAGGTAGAGGAGGCCGGCGCTGGCTTCACGCCAGAGGGGCTGCGGGTTGTCGATGAATTCGGCGGCGATGGCCGGGACGAAGGGGCCGGATGCTGTCGGGCTGAGGGTGTGGAGGGTTTGCGCGGCCAGCAGTTTTCCGGTGCCCTGTTCGCCCTCGACATTGACGAGGCGGAAATGCGGGGCGGTGGCACGCATGCGCTGGAAGAGGGCCTGCATCACGAGACTACGGCCCACCATGGGGCCGAGCATCCAGCGCTCGGGCTGAACCGTCAGAGGCTGCAGGGTTTCGATGTCGAGGACCGCCGAAGACGGCCGGTCCTGTGGGAGTTCGGGCGCGACGATGGGAGCCAGATGCACGATAGTATCCGTCCTGCTGACGGGTTTATCGGCAGGACGGGGAAAGAGGATGAGGGGGGGCGAGGGGGAAGGGGGTGGCCAGGCGCGGTTAGCGAAGCGCCTTGAGCCACGAGCACATAGCCGGAGACGGTTAGCGACAGACGCTCGACGTCGCGCCAGCCGTCGCGCAGGGTTCGCGCACTGTCGGCAAATCGTCTCCGCCTACGCGCACTTTGCTAATCGTCTTGCGCTATGCGCACTTTGCTCATCGCTCTTTTCTAAACGTCTTTTGCTAACCGCTTCCTGCTACTTCGCGATCCCCTCCAGGGTGGCGGAGGCGTGATCGATGGCCTGGATGAGGACGGACATTTGTGACTGTGCCCGTGACCCATCTTTGGCGTCGATGGCCTCGTTTACCCCGGGAATCACCACCGCAGCGTATCCGGTGTATTCGCCGGGCGCGTAGATGGTGTGTTTGAACCAGGGGCGATTGGGCAGGCCGGGTGCGGAGAGGAAGTCTTCTTCGACGTCGCGGAGCTGAGTGTTGAGAGCAGCGAGTTGCTGCGGCGATCCGGCGGCGGCGCGCTCCTGCGTGCTGCGCACTTTCTCGGCGAGTTGGGTAAATTTCTCCGCCGCGGCTTTGGCGTCGGAGAAGTCGATGCCGGTGACGCCGTCGGCCTCGGCCTTCTTCTCTGCCGCGTCGATATACGCGGAGATGGCTTTGCCATAGGTGACGTAGTCGTAGGGAAGCACGTCGGCGTCGGCCATATGCAGGACTTCGAGGCCGAAGACGCGAGCCATTTCCTGTTCGTAGACGAAGGTGGGGTCGGCATTCATGACGAACCAGGCGTAGTCATCGAAGACGGAGTGGTAGACACCATAGGGTCCGCCCGAGCCGATGTCGGATGCGGGGACACCGAGGTGCTGGATGAAGGGGGTGAAATCGGAGCCGGAGCCGAGGTCGCCGACCCGGACATCGTTACTGACCACGGCGGCTTCCTGGCTGGCATGTTCCTGAACACCGAGGTGATGACGCGCCGCTGCGTCAGCCTGGGATTTCTTCCACTGGTCGTAGACGGTGCCGCCTTTGGGGCTGGGGACTTCTTTGGTGACGTTGCGGATGAACTCCTTGAGAGAAGGCACGGCGGAGGCGTCGAAGTTGGGGCCGGAGACGCCGACGTCGGTGTTGAAATAGGCGACGGCGTGGGAGAGCTGCGCTGCGTGATCCTCAGCCCATTCGGTTGAGCCGATGAGGCCTTCTTCTTCCGCGTCCCAGGAGCAGAAGACGATGCGGCGTTTCGGTTTCCAGCCGGTTTTCAGAAGGGCGCCGATGCCGTGGACGGCTTCGAGCATGGCGGCGGTTCCGCTGTTGGGATCGACGGCGCCGTACACCCAGGCATCGCGATGATTGCCGGCAACGACCCACTCATTGGGGAACTCGGCGCCATCGATGGTTCCGACCACGTCCCAGATGGTGGAGTATTCGTAGTCCATTTTGAGATCCATGTGGACTTTGGTGCCGGGGCCAACGTGGTAGGTGAAGGGCAGCGCGCCCTGCCACTCGCGGGGCGCGTCGGGTCCGCCAAGGTTTTCGAGGATGGGAGCGGCATCGTGGTAGCTGAGAGGTTCTGAGGGAATGGTGGGAAGGCTGGTGACCTTATCGAGGGGGAGGCGTTGGGAGGCAGGCAGATCGGGGCGGGAGGCGATGCCGGGGGTGAGGGCGTCGCCGGGATACTTGAACATGTACTGGACGGAGCCGCGCTGGACAGCGGTTGCGGGACGATACGGACCGTGGGGGTAGATGTCGCCGCGGTAGTAGCCGTCGTCGGCGGGATCGGAGTAGATAATGACGCCGGCGGCGTGATGCTGCTGCGCGATGAAGACCTTGACGCCGCGGAAATTGCCGCCGTAGCGGCAGACGACGATGTCGCCTTTGACGTCGATGTTCATTTCCTGAAGCTTCTGGAAGTCTTCAGGACGGCAGTAGTTGGCGTAGACGGCGGGGGCGGTGATGTTGCCGGAAGGGGAGGAGCCGTTGAAGGCGGGGGTAACGCGCGGGTCGTTCTGGAAGGGCTCGTTGCCGTCGACATGCTCGGGAGTGGGGCCGGTCATGAGGAGCTTGCCGTCGGCGTCCCAGGCTTCGACTTTGACGGACTTCGGCATATTGAGCCAGGCCTTGTAGGGGACGATGGAGGTTTGGAGGCCGGCTTCTTTGAATTTGGAGGCGACGTACTGGGCGGTCTTGTAGTCCTCGGGAGAGGCCGCGATGTGAGGCTCGGCGGTGAGGGTTTTGAGTTCTTCACCAGCGAGTTTGGCGTCCGGAACGGCGAGGAAGGTCTGATCGGTATGCGCTTGTTCAGCGGCGAAGTCGTGGTAGCCGAAGACCGAGGCCGACGGAGGCGCTGCGGATTGGGCGCCGAGGAAGAAGAGAGTGGGGAGAAGGAAGGCAACGGAGAGAACGGGGACGCGCGAAGGCATCAGTGTGGAGGCTCCTTTGGGAAGCGGGCAGCGTATAGCGGATAGGGTACAGGAAGCTCAGAGCTGGTAGCCGAAGAGGGCAGAACGCCCGGGTCCCTGTTGGAGGCCCGGGCGTTGCTTTCGCGCAGCGGCTAAGTTGCGAGGGCGGGGGTGACGGGCTGACCGCAGTGGGAGCAGCGCTTTGCTTCGAGGGGGATGCTGGAGAGGCACTCGGGGCAGGGGTGGGTGGTGGGCGGAGTGGCCTGTGCGGGGTGGAACTTCTTCATCAGGGCGTTGACGGGGAGCACGAAGACGAAGTAGACAACCGCGGCGATGAGGAGGAAAGAAATGATCGCGTTGAGGAAGTCGCCGTATTTGACCTTGCCGCCGTTGATGTCGAGGACGAGCGCGGAGAAGTCGGGCTTATGGACGGCCGCGGCGATGAGGGGGTTAACGATGTCCGTGACGAGCGCGTTGACGATGGCGGTGAAGGCAGCGCCAATGACGACGGCGACGGCCAGGTCCATCACATTGCCGCGCAGGATGAAATCGCGAAAGCCTTTGAACATAGGGATCTCCTGAAAAGAAGCTGGTAGCCGGTAGAGGGGGCGGCGGATGGCTATCGGCTAACAGGCTACCAGTTCCTCAGGTATTGTCGGTTTCGTTTTCGTCCTGATCGCGGATGAGGGTGCCGGTGCGGGGGCCGTCGGCGGTGTGGATGCCCCAGGCCATGCGCGGAGTATTATGCGCGAGGCCGTAACGGCCGTCGGGAGCAAGCAGGATGATGCCGCCGTGTCCGCCGGCACGGCGGAGGAGATAGGTCATGGCTTCGGGGGCGACCTGTTCGGGGGAGCGGCCGGCAAGGACGCGGTCGGTGGCCCACTTGCCGAGGACGAGCTTCATGATGGGTTCGCCCCAGCCGGTGAGAGAAACGGCAGCGGAGGCATTGTCGGCATAGCATCCGCAACCGATGAGGGAGGAGTCTCCGACGCGACCCGGATCCTTGTTCAGCGTGCCGCCGGTCGAGGTGGCGGCCGCAAGGCGGCCATCGCGGTCGAGGGCGACGGCGCCGACGGTGTCGTGCGAACCCTGATGCGGGTCGCTCTCACCGGAGAAGGTGCGGTCGGGCGCTCCGGATTGCTCGCGGGCCTGGGCTTCGGCGAGGCGCCGGCGTTCGCGGTCGAGGACGAGCTCGGAATTATCGATGAGGGACATGCCCTGGGATTGGGCGAAGGCTTCGGCTCCGGGGCCGACGAAGTAGACGTGGGGACTTTTGTCGAGGACGAGGCGGGCGGCCTGGATCGGGTTGCGGATGCGCTCGACGCAGGCCACGCCGCCGGCGCGGAGAGTGGCGCCGTCCATGAGGAGGGCGTCGAGCTGGACGCGGCCGTCGCGGGTGAGGAAGGAACCGCGGCCGGCGTCGAAGGCGGGATCGTTCTCCATGGAAGTGACGGAGGCCTCGACGGCATCGACGGCGGATCCGCCGCGTTCGAGAATGCGCCAGCCTTCCTGGAGGGCATCGAAGACACCCTGCTCGTGAGCATCGAGGACGTCGGCGGGGATGTCCCAGGCACCGCCATGGAGGATGAGGATCGGAGAATGCGGCATAGAGGAAAGAGGGATTGTACCGTGCGCAGGGGAGGCCAAGGGAATTCAAGTGACCTGCCTGCGCGCCGATAAACAACGCATGGTCTCTCACCGGAAGATCGCGGTCTACCAGATGGCGGCGCGCCCGACCTCAGCCAGCGACGCGGAGATTGTGCTGCCGGGCCGCGGTCTGCAATATGAGGGAAAGATTGTGAATCTGGCCGCGGAAGGGTGTGTCATCGACACGAAGTGCCGCCTCGAACCCGGGACGATGGTGGAAGTGTGGATGCGGACCGAGCGGATGCCCTTGCGCATTCCTGCAAATCTGGTCGAGCGGCGGGCGACCGGCGTGGAGTTTCGGTTTCACGGGATAACAAACCGGAAGATGGATCAGATCGAGGCTCTGCAGGGCGAGCTGGCGGAGGAGGCGACGCGGGTGCAGGAAAAGGCCGCGGAACGGAGCGCGGGTTGAAAGGGAACCACCGATTTTCAGGCTAAGAAACGTCGTACCTGAGGCGGCCAGCGGCTTCACTGGCCCAGGCAAGGCGGGCGCGGTCGGAGCCGGGACCTTCGATGCGCCATTCGGAGGCCGATGGCACCAGCGTCATGGCCGCGCGCTGACGCCACCACTGGTTGATCTCGCGGGGAAGTGCGGTCCAGACATTTTCGTGATCGCGCAGGTGGGCGAGGTGATCGAGGAGAGCCTCGAAAACTGCGCGGGGGCGGGCTTCGATGATGTAGTCGGGGTGGACGATGAAGCTCATCAGGCCGTGGTGGGCGAGGATAAGTGCGGTCTGGCGTTTCCAGATGTCGGTTGAATACTCGTTGAGGATGTTGAAGAGCGAGTAGTCCTGGATGTCGGTGACGGGGATCTCGAGGAGGTTGCCGATGAAGTACGGCATGACCGTGCAGCAGCCGCCGCGCTGTGGGTCGAGGTGGGCGACGTTGGGCACGGATTCTTCGTACTGGAACTGAAACTGATCGAACCAGTCCTGATTGCGGTAGAGAACGCCGGCGCGAAAGCCCTGCGCGCCGAATTTGCGCCCGTACTCGTTGATCTTCGCAACGCGTTCGAGGAACTGGGCGCGATTGTCGTAGAGGTGGCCATCGTGGTTCAGGTCGTGGACGCCGACCTCGTGGCCGCGCGCGTGGATGGAGTCGATGTAGGACTGTGGGACCTCGTAGCGCTCCTCGGGGATGACGGTGAAGGAGCCGCGGATGCCGCGCGACTCATTGAGATCCATGAGGGTGGGGCAGAAGTCGCGGCCGATTTTGGTTTCGACGTCGTGGGACATCATGGCGCAGGCGGATTTGCCTTCGGGCCAGAACCAGATGAAGGGGATGCGCTCGGCGCCGGTGGCGCGGAGAGAGAGAAGCAGCAACTGCTCGTGAAGGTTATCGACGGAGAAGTCGACGGGCCAGCGCGGGAAGGGGCGCTGGTCCCAGTTGCGGAGGCGAAGTTTCTGCAGGTGCTTGCGCGCGGCTACGGGGAGGAAGGGGCGGAAGAAGTAATAGATCTTCGCGGTGAGGGATTGCGTGCCGGAGCGCGCATCACCGCCCATGTAGGTTTCGTGGCGGAGGTTGGTGACGACTTCGGCCGGGTCGAAGGGGAGATGGACGGTTTTTTCGTGGACGGTTACGTCGTTCGTCGCATCGGGCAGGGGCTGGTCGGGGGTGGGCGCGGGCGCCTGGGTCGTGAGGCGGCCGTAGAGGGTCGTGTCGGGGCCGAAGGCGAAGTAGCCGGGCGCGGAAGAGGCGGGGGATGGGGGTGCAGCGAGCGGCTGGATGAATTCTTCGGGACAGCGGAAGTACGCGGCGAGGGGGTGGGTCTCGGGCATGAGCGGCTGTAGAGGGTACAGGGTAGAGGGTACAGGGTAGCGGACGCAGGGTACAGAGGGGGAAAAAGAGGGGACGCCGGTGGTGAATACGTACTATTCTTGAGCACAGAATCCCCGGGGCTCCCCAGCTCATTTCCCCGAACGCGTTGATGCGGCCTGCACGTCGTGGCTGGGTCCCCGAATTGTATTGGCATGGCAGAGAGTCCGAAGAGACCCGCGAATGAAATGCCGACGCAGATTGGCTCTGCGACGGCGGTGAGCAGTTCGGCGGATAATCTGCGTCCGATGGAGACGATGGTGCCGCCGTCGAAGGAATCGCGCGAGGACGAGACGCTGGTGCCTCCATCGAAAAGCGACGCCGCCACGATGGTGCCGGCCACGCGCAGCGATGCGGCGACCCAGGTGCCGGGCGCAGCAGCCTCACGCGTGGCTGGATCAGGCGGATGGAGCGGCGATACGGCAGAGCTGCAACCGGGGACCGTGCTGGCGGGGCGGTACGAGATTCTCGCGGTGCTGGGCACGGGCGGCATGGGGTCGGTGTACAAGGCGCAGGACCGGGAGCTGGACCGGCAGGTGGCGCTGAAGGTGATCCGGCCGGAGCTGGCGCGGAACGCGGCCATCGTGGACCGGTTCAAGCAGGAGATTCGGCTCTCGCACAAGGTGACGCACCGGAACGTCGTGCGGATGTACGACCTTTCCGAAGACGCGGGGATGCGCTTCGTCACGATGGAACTGGTGGCGGGACGCGATCTGCGTTCGATCATCGAAGAGAACGGGAAGCTGCCGGTGGATCAGGCAGCCGACATCCTGCAGCAGATTTGTTACGCGCTGGAGACGGCGCATAACGAGGGGATCCTGCACCGCGATCTGAAGCCGCAGAACGTGATGGTGGAGGAGCAGGGGCGCGTGGTGGTGATGGATTTCGGCCTCGCGCGCACCATTGAAGGCGACGGGATGACGCAGTCCGGCGCGCTGGTGGGGACGATGGAGTACATGTCCCCGGAGCAGGCGCTGGGCAAGGAGCTGGATCAGCGTTCGGATATTTTCGCGCTGGGCCTGATCGGCTACGAGATGCTCACGGGGCGGATGCCGTTCAAAGCGGAGAGCGCGATTGCGAGCCTGCTGAAGCGGACGCGCGAGTCGGCGGAGCCGCTGACGAAGGTGGATGCGGCGATACCGGCAGTGCTGGGCGGGATCGTCGACAAGTGCGTGTCGGTGGATGTGGAGCAGCGCTACAGGACGTGGGCGAGGTGCTGCACGATCTGGACGTCCTGGCGCGGGAAGACGGCAGCGGCGAGTCTGCACTTCAAAACGGACGTGCCCTCGACAGGGATTGAGCGGGCGCTGGCTGCTGATTACGGGCGGCGGAGCGCTGCTGATCGCGCTGGTGGCGGGTGATTTCGCTGACGGTGCGGCACTTTCGCATCTCGCAGCGCGGCCCGGCATCGACTGGTGGCGAGTGCGCCGACGATTTCGCTGGCGATCATGCCGTTCTACAACGCATCGGGCGATCGCTCGATGGACTGGCTGGGCGGCAGCCTGGCGGAGATGCTGAGCAGCGACATCGGCGCGTCGTCGGCGGTGCGCATGGTTTCGCCGGAGCGGCTGCAGCAGGTGCTCAGCGATCTGCATGTCACGGCGACCTCGCAGGCCGATGCGGCGATCATCCGGCAGGTGGCGGATCTGACCAGCGCCCAGACCGTGATCTTCGGACAGTTCGTTCAGCCGGGCAACGCGATCCGGATCAACACTACGGTGCTGGATCCGGCGCACGGCACGCAGTCGACGCTGACGACCGATGTGCCGGATCAGAACCAGCTTCTGTCGAGCGTGGATAAGCTGGCCGGGGAGTTGCGTGCGAAGCTGACCGCCGATCCGAAGGTGCTGAGCGATCTGAAGGCGCATGCGGTGCGGCCCTCGACGACATCGATGGAAGCGCTGCACGACTATGAGAACGGACTGGCGCTGGAGCGGGCCGGCGACAATGTGAAGGCGGCCGAACAGCTTCAAGGCAGCCACCGAGGCAGACACGAACTTCGCGCTGGCGTTCGAGCGTTTGGCGGAAACCTACGAAAGCATGGGGCAGGATGACCTGGCGCAGTCGGCGTCGCGAACTGCGGTGGAACTGGGGGCGGCGCTCCCGGCAGCGGAGCGGTATCTGATCGATGCGAACAACGCGGAGATCAACAACAATCCGCAGAAAGCGATTCAGGCCTATCAGTTGCTCGCAGCCGCGAATCCTTCCGACACCGACGTGCAGTTCGCCCTGGCCAAGCTGTACGAGCAGGTGCGCGATTATCCGTCGGCGAAGCAGCGGCTGACGGCGGTGCTCCAGAGCGATCCGAAGAACGTGGCGGCGCTGTTGGCCAGCGGGCGGGTAGCGATCATGAGCGGGGATCCGCAGGGGGGGCTGGATTTTCTGAGCCGCGCGCTGCCGATTGCGGTGGAGCTGAATAATCAGCAAGAGAGGGCGTCGATCCTGCAGGCGATGGGGATTGCCTACAACATTATGAACAAGCCCGACGACGCGCTGAGCAATCTCAAGGCGTCGCTGGCGATCAAGCAGCAGATTGGAGACAAGCGGGGCGCGGCGGCGAGTTACGAGCAGATCGGATCGATTGAGGATCTGGCCGGCAATCAGAAGGATGGGCTGGCGGATTACCAGCGGGCGCTGACGCTGCGGAAGCAACTGGGCGATCAGGCGGGGATCGCGAACACGCTGATCGACATCGGTTCGTCGTATCACGACCACGGGAAGCCCACCGAGGCGCTGCAGTATTTCACGCAGGCTCTGGAGCTGGCACGGCAGATGGGCGATCAGGCAAACCAGGCGTTTTGCCTGAACGATATCGGATCGATCAAAGCGGATCAGGGGCAGTATCAGGATGCGCTGACGTATCTGGAACAGGCGTATGAACTGCGGCAGAAGCTGAACGTGCCAGCGGACATTGGGGATTCGCTGCACAACCTGGCGGAGGTGAACACGAAGCTGGGGCAGTTCGACACAGCGCTGTCGGATTATCTAAAGGCGATCGAGGCCTACCGGAGTGCGAACGATCAGCATGGCGTGGCGATGGCGTCGGACGCAATGGCGCGGTTGTTTGCGGCGCAGGGACGCTACGATGCAGCCCTGCACTCCATGCAGGACGCGGTGAATCTGCTGCGGCAGACGAAAGAGATGACCTGGTTGACGGTGGAGGCCATCGGCGGCTGGGGCGATTTGCTGGCGCAGGTGGGACGCGGCCCGGAGGGCAAGGCGAGTCTCGATGAAGCGCTGAACGATGCGCACCAGATTAAGGACGATGCGTACGTCGCGATGGCGACGAACTGGCTGGGCGATTTCTACTACTACCAGGGCGATTACGGGAATGCGCGGGCGCAGTATGCGCAGGCGCTGGCGATCGCATCGAAGACCGCGAACAAGGAGACGCAGCTGCGGTCGAAGGTGAACCTGGCGAAGGCGGATCTGGCGCTGGGGCATGCGGCGGCGGTGATTCCGGTGCTCCGGAAGCTGGCGCAGGATGCGGATGCGCTGGGGCTGAAAGCGGATGCGGTGGAGTGCTCGATCTATCTGACGCAGGCGTTGTTGGCGACGAAGAACGATGCGGGGGCGGCGCAGACGCTGACGCTGGCGCAGGCGCGTGCGGAGAATCTGGGGCTACGGATTTTGCAGGCGAAGGCGGATTTTCTGGAGGCGACGCTGGCCGCGAAGAATGGAAGGACGGCGGAGGCCGAGCGGAGCCGGCAACAGGTGGCGCGGGTTCTGGGTGAGATCAGCAAGGAAGATGGGGCGGCGAAGGTGATGGATCGGGCGGATGTGAAGGTCCTGACAGCCGGTAGCCGGTAGCGATGCCGGGCACCTGTCGATAGCTGCTCTTGCTCAGTCTGCAAAAGGAAAATCCCGGTGGGTGACCACCGGGATTTCTGTTTTTACTGCGTTCCGAAGAAGCCCTGCTCTGCGGCGGCTAGTTGCCGGTGCCGGTCAGCAGGATCAGCTGCGGGCTGTTGAAGGCGTTGTCGTTGACGATGACGGTCGCTGTCCGCAGGCCTTTCGCCGTTGGTTTGAAGGTGACACCGATCGAGCAGACAGCCCTGGGATTGAGCGTGCCAGTGCAGGAGCTGCTCAGCAGAAAGTCGCCGGCATTCGCGCCGCCCAGGGTGACGTTGTCGATCGAGAGGGCAGTAGCCCCGGAGCTGGTGAGTGTAACGGTCGCCGGCGAGCTGATGGTGCCCGCCTTCACTTTGCCGAAGGACAGAAGAGATCTGCTGAGCTTCGCCTGAGGATCGACGACGGTGGCGGTGAGGGGCACCGTGTGCGGTCCCCCGAAGGCGTTGTCGTTGATGGTGAGCACAGCGGTTTGCGGCGTATAGTACGGCCCGGCGATGAAGGCAACGATCATGGTGCAGCTTTTGCCGGCGGCCAGGGTTTTGGGGCAGAGGTTGAGGGTGACGAACTCGCTGGAGTTGCCTCCTTTGACGAGCGCGATGAAGGGATCATGGATCGTGACCGAGCCGGTGCCGGTGTTCGCGATATTCACGAGCTTCGTAACGAACGAACCCAGGTACAGCGTGCCGAAGTCAATCGATGAAGGATTGATCGTCAACATCTGCGCGGCAGGCACGTTGAGGTTGAGCGGCCCGGCGTTGCTGAGGAGGTGAGCGGTGTCCCCGAGATACTGTGCAGTGATCGTCACAGGGCCTGGAGCTGTTGGAGTGTAGGTGCAGGTTGCGGTGGTGACACCGGTCGTGGTGCTGACCGGAGTGCTGCAGAGGAGTGAATTTCCAGCGTAGAAGACAACGTTGCCCGTAGGCGCGGCAATCTGCGTCGCCGATCCGGTGATGGTGGACGTGAGCAGATCAGGCTGGCCGAGGGTGGGAGTGTTGGTTGCGGCGCTGAGCTGCATCAGCGTCGTGGCGTCGTTGGTCTGGCTGGTGAAGACGAAGTCGGAGAAGTTGGTGGTCCTGCCGGTGGAAGTGCCGTCGATGTTCGCCGCGGTGTAGGCGACGAAGATGTTCTTCAGGTTGTTGGAGGTGAGGGAGCCGGGCGTGGTGGCGGAACCCGATGCGCCGACAGCGGTCTGCGCGATGAACTGGTTGGGAGCGGAGACCGAGGTGACGGTGTAGCTGCCGTTGAAGCTGGTGGGTTGAGCGCCGATGACGGAGACGGTCTGTCCCAGGGTCACGGAGCACTCGCCGGTGCAGGTGAAGCTGGCGGTGTCCCCGGTGACATTGAGGGCGCTCACCTGGCTGAAGAAGGGATCGCCCTGGAGATAGCCGGGCGATACGGGAGGAGTCGAGGTGTTGAAGACGGTCTTCACGTTGATGCAGCTGGCGGCGTTGGAGCCGGTGCAGTCGGGCACGCTGGTGACCGCGGGGCAGGCGACGATCTGCGCGGGGTTAGAGCCGGTCACCGAGCAGGAGACCGAGTAGATGATGCAGTTGCCGCCGGTGTCGTCATAGACCTGGCAGGCGGAGCCCTGGAACTGCGTACCGGCAATCAGCTGGGAGAACAGCGTGGGCGAGACCGTGTTGGCGGTGACGGTCATGCTGATGCCGGAGGTGGAAGGCCCGCCGGGGGGGTACTGCACGCCGTAGGTGTGGGTGCCGAAGGGGAACTGGGTGTAAGTAGGGCTGCCGGCCGGCTGCAGCGGCTGGGCCTGGGTGACCGGAGTGTGGGGGGTGAAGGTCCAGCCCAGAAGCTCGTGCTGTTCGAAGGAGAAGCCGGTGGCGGAGGTGAATCCGACGTAGGCGCTGTTGGTGCCCGAGCTTGTGTTGATCAGGTTGATGGCGTGGGTGATGTCGTACGGACCGGAGAAGAGCGGCACCGAGCCGGCAACCGGAGTGACGGTGCCGGGATCGAAGGTGGGGTCGAGGTAGACGTAAATGTAATTCGCCGGTGATTCGGTGGGGCCGTTGTAGACGACGACGACCTGGTGGACGTTGCCATCGGTGAGGAGGACGGGATTGGCCACGGCCGGAGGCGCGGCGGAGGAACTGGGATTGGAGATGAGTGTGGGGATCTGGGTGCTGTTGGGACCGGGCAGGTAGACCTCGCAGCCCGGTCCGCTGTCGGAGGCGAGGTGGGCCGAGGAGTTGGGCAGGCCAGGGCCGCAGTTCTGCAGAGAGATGTGGTTGTCGTCGTAGTAGTAGCCGTGCGCCTGATCCTGAGGATCGAAGGGCGAATTGAAATAGGAGTCGAACTCGAGGGCGACACTGTTGTCGATGCCACTGTAGCCGATACAGCCGCCGCCCGCGCCAACAGCGGTGGGACCGGATCCGGTAGCCGTGCAACCGCTGCTTGCGTCACTGCCTCCACCCTGCGAGTTTTGAATGACGAAGGCAATCCCGTCCGCGGTGAAGGTGCTCGCCGGCACCGGCGTCATGCGGAATTCAAACCAGGTGTTGAACCCGCCAGCGACATTCTGCGGAATGGAGAACCAGAGGCTGCCCGCCTGGCTGCCGGCACCGGGGGTGAGCTGGGTGGCCCAGGTGCCGCCGCCGGCCGGATCCTGAATGAAGGAGGGGTTGCTGGCGGCGCCTGTTCCGTCGTTGAGGCAGAAGAGGGGATTCGAAGAAGGGCTGGCGGGGGAGCAGGTGTACGAGTACTGGAGGGGCGATGCGGTCGCCGGCGTATTGAAGTTGTAATACGTGACCTGCTGGGCGGAGGCGCGGGGAGCGCAGAGCATGAGGAGAGTGAACGCGAAGATCGCGGCGAAGACGGGGATGCGCTTTGATGCTGCAAAGTTCATAAGTATCCTTTGGAGCCATATGGGGACGGCTCCCGTACGCAGATTGGCTCGGGGACCACTCCAACTCGTCAGAGCATGCAAAAAGCCAGCTGGGGAGCGGCGATGGCGCGGCGATCCGATGATTAGCTGTTGGTAAGGATGATACTCAGTGCGAGCGGATGGGTCGCATGAAAATTCGTAACCGCTGGTGGTCACATTGATGCATGGGTCAAATTCGACCTGCAGGGGGTTACGGCAGAGGGGTTCAGGGCGAGGGGACAGGCACCCGCGTGCGTGTCAGCCCTGGGTGGCGGTGGCGCGCAGGCGAGCGGGGAGGAAGGGGTGGATGAGGAGCTGGTAGGCTCCGCCGCCCAGAACGCCGCCGAGGAGCGGGGCCGCGATCGGGATCCACCAGTAGCTTTGCGGTGAAGGGAGAGCGGAGGAGTCCCAGCCGGCGAGGAAGCAGAACAGGCGCGGGCCGAAGTCGCGGGCGGGGTTGATGGCAAAGGCTTCGAGGTAGCCCATCGAGGCGCCGATCAGCGCGACGAGGAGGCCGATCATGAGGGCGCCGCCGTTGGCGCCGGGAGCCATTTCGTTGAACTGCTCGGTGATGGCGAAGATGCCGAAGATCAGAAAGGCAGTGAGAACGATTTCGTCGCCGAAGGCGTGAAAGGGAGTAATGCCGGCGCCGGGGTGAGTGAAGAAGACGCCGGCGGCGCCACCCGCGGCGCGCGTGATGTTGTGGGTGAGATTGAACTGCTGAATGACCGGTGAGAAGAGCTGGAGAACGAGGGCGGCGCCGGCGAAGGCTCCGATGGTCTGGGCGATGCAGTAGGGGATCACGCTGCGCCATTGGAATTTGCGATAAAGGGCCAGAGCGAGCGTCACGGCGGGATTGGCATGGCATCCGCTGATGGAGCCGGTGGTGTAAATAGCGAGGGTGACGGCGAGTCCCCATGCAATGCAGACGCCCCAGTAGGCATGCTGGTAGGGACTGGGATCGTAGAGGGAGTACATGGCGGCGACCGAGTCGCCGAAGGCGATGATGATGAACATGGCGACGGCTTCGGAGAGCAGCGCGCCGATGAATTGCCGGGTCATGAGGTCCTCGCGGGAAACGCCGCGACCATACTACCGGGAGAAGGGAGAAGGGAGAAGGGAGAAGGGAGGGTTTGTTAGTTCGAGGGTGGAGTGGTGGCGGAACTGGTCTGTGTGTCCGATTGTGTCTCCGGGGAGTGTTTGGCCTGGAGTTTTTCGCGGAGGCTCTGGTCGGCGGCCTGGGTAAGATTTTTGGTCTTCGCGAATTCAGCCTGAGCTTCGGCGCGCTTGCCCAGGGACTGGTAGAGGCGAGCGAGGCGCCAGTGAACCTGGACGTCGGAAGGCGCGATCTTCTCGGCGGTCTGGAAGTCGTGGAAGGCGTCATCGTTGTTGCCCTCCTGAGCATTGAGGATGCCGCGATCCAGCCAGGGGAGTTCCTGATGGGGGTTGAGCTTCAGGGCGCGCTCGACCAGAGGACGGGCGATGTCGGCACGATTGAGGCGGACGTTGGAGTCGGCCCAGTAGGCGATGCTCTCCGCATCGTCAGGCTGGTTTTCGACCTCGAGGCGGAACTGTTCGGCGGCTTCTTCATACTGGCTCTGGGTCCAGAGGAGATAGCCGAGACCGAAGTGGACACCGGGGACTTTGGGGTCGCTTTTGACGGCGTTGCGGAACTGCTGGATGGCGTCTTCGTGGTCGCGCATCTCATCGTAGGCCTCCCCGGCCAGCATGTCGGCTTCGGCGGATTCGGCATTCAGGTTCAGGATCTGGTGGTAAACGTCGAGGACGCACTGGTACTGCTTCGACCAAAGACAGGCATGAGCGAGCACGAGGCGGTAGGGAAGGTTCTGCGGGTCGCGCGAAGTAGCATCGCGGAGGTACGGGACGGCCGCAGCGTACTGGGCTGCACCGTAATCGGCCATGCCGATCAGCAGGCGCAGGCGCTGGGCATCGGGCGAATTCGGCGGCGCATGGCGGTAGAGGGATACGAAGACGCGGGCGGCCTCCTTCATGTCGCCGGCTTTGAAGAGAGCAAGGCCGAGATTCATTCTCAGGCCGGGCATGGAGGGTCGGATGGCCGCGGCTTTGCGATAGTAGCGGACCGCTTCGGGGTAGTGCTGCTGCTGCGATGCGATGACGCCGAGATTAGCGCAGGCATCGGCATCGGCGGGATGGCTCTTCAGGATGGCCTGCCATGCCGATTCGGCCTGATCGAGCTGGCCCTGCTGCTGGAGGGTGATGGCGGCCTGGCGCTGCTGCTCCCAGGAGGAGGAGGACTGGCCGGGGGCATACGCGCAGGCGAGGCTGAGAGCCGCGGCCAGCAGCGTTCGCGTTGAAGGAACCCGGCTCACGCACATCTCCGATGGGTCATTGTCGCGCGGCGTGGAAGAGATGCGCAATCGCGGCGGGGAGAAAAAGAAAAGGCGCGGCAGCAGATTTGCCGCCGCGCCGTCAGGGAGGCTGTCAACAATGCAGGATCAGAAGATGAACTTTCCGCCCAGTTCGAGCGCGCGCGGCTGATAAATGCCGGTTGTCTGCCCGAAGTTGCCATCGTGATTATTGGCATCTACGTTCTGGAACTGGGTGTGGTTGAAGGTGTTGAACGACTCGAAGCGGAGCTCGATGCGGGGCCCGCCTTCTTTGAAGGGAATCGCCTTGAACAGCGAGAGATTCCAGTTGGAGAGACCGGGGAGGACCACCGAATCGCGCCCGGCGTTGCCGAAGCCGGCATTGACACCTCCGGGACCACCGGCCCACGGAGCTATCGGGTCGGTGAATTTGCTCTTGTCGAACCATGCCGCCTGCTTCTTCGGATAGCTCATTTTCCCGGTCTGGTTGGGCCGATTGGAGGTGCCTCCGCCCAGGCCCACGGTGTCAGAGCCGCTGTAGTGGATGAATTGCGGCACACCTTTTTCGAAGAGGGTGATGCCGGAGATGGACCATCCGCCAATAACGTCACGGGCCAGCAGATTGTCGCTGTGGTTGAAGAAGGGGAGAGCGTAGACATAACTCGCGTTGAAGATTTGACGGCGGTCCAGACCACCGGAGGAGATGTCATACGCCGCGTTGTAAGGGTTCGAGAGACCGTTGAGATCGTTGGTGGCATTGTCGATCTCATGCGACCAGGTGTAAGCCAACTGCGTGGTCAGCCCATGCTTGTTCTCGAAGCGGATGCCGGCCTGCAGAGAGTTGTAATGGAAGTTGGTTTCGTTTTCTTCCTGGTTAATGTTGGCGAAACCGGGGAAGTTGCGATAGCGGTTAGGAGCCAGTTTGCCGGTGGCAACCCCCTGGCGCAGATCGTAGGGGTTGGCGGAATTGGCCGGATCCGTAAGGGGCAGGGTATTGATCTGCCGGTCGTTGTTCTGGTCCCACGCGTTCGAGCCGACATACTGGATGACGGCGACGACCGAGGGCGCGACTTCACGCTGGATTCCCAGGCTGTAGTTGGAGGTTCCCGGGGGCGGATAGCGGTATTTGATGTTGGTCAGATTCGAGGGGTAGTACTGTGCCGTCGTTGTTCCGTCGAGCGCGCTGGTATGGGGGTTGGAGAAGTAGACGTTGTCCGCGGACGGGATGTAAGCAAAGGGCGGGTTGAGAGCGGCGTTATAAACATCGTTGCCCTGGACGCGTTCGAAGAACATGCCATAACCGCCGCGGAGCACGGTCTTGCCGTCGCCACGGAAGTTATAGGCAAAGCCGAAGCGAGGCTGCCAGGTGAAGTGGTAATTCTGAACGTTGCCGCGCGGGAAACCGTTGACGCCGGCTTCGCGAATACCGTTCAGGTAGAACAACTCATTCCCGGTCTTGCTGAATGTGGAAAGTTGCGACGTGATCAGCGTGCCGTCGGTGGTGACCGGATTGCCGAGTGTGGTGTCGTAGTCGGCGGGTACAAAGTTGGAGAACAGGTCATAGCGCTCGAAGGTGTGCGGCAGGTCGTCGTAACGAATGCCCAGGTTC
The DNA here is from genome assembly GCA_963796895.1 of uncultured Acidobacteriaceae bacterium. Classification (GTDB taxonomy): domain Bacteria; phylum Acidobacteriota; class Terriglobia; order Terriglobales; family Acidobacteriaceae; genus Palsa-343. The sequence continues at coordinate 514,496 of CAWCNN010000003.1, read as the reverse complement.
AGGGTCAGGTTGCGATTGACGTGCCAGTTATCCATGGCATAGAAGCTGTAGGTGTTGGTGACCCAGTGCTTGCCGGCGAGGTATTCCAGCTGACTGAAGTTCGCCGCATCACCGAGCAGGAAGTTAATGTAGGAATCGCCGGCGAAGGTGCTGGCATTGAAGACCGCCGTCCCGTTGGTGTTGGCCTGCAGCTGCTGGTTCTTGTAAGCATGCAGCCAGCTGAAGCCGAACTTGAACTGATGCCGGCCTTTGGTCCAGGACAGATCGTCCTTGTACTGGAAGCCTTCGTAGCCATTCCTCCAGGGGAAGTAGCTGGGGCTCCAGGTGGTGTTGATGGGGGTCTGCTGTAACTGGATCTCGGGCAGACGGCTCATGAGGTTATTGGCCACAGGGAAGAAGCTGGTGGCGCTCCATCCGCTGGGAATCGTAAAGCTGGCGCCGCCTTTTCCGGGTATCGGGGTCAGCGTGATTTTGTTGCCGCTGTAGAAGAAGCCCGTCTCATTCAGCAAGCTGGGCGAGTAGGTCTGGGTCAGCTTGATGACCGCGGTGTAGGAAGGGTTGGTCATGGCGGTGCCGACTGTGGGATAAGTGCTGTCGCCCCAGAGTGGCGGGAAGAACTGCTTGGCCATGGCGTCGTGGAGGTAGTGACCCATCAGCTGGAACTTGCTGTTGATGGTGTGGTCGATACGAACCACATCTTCACGAATGTTGTCCGGCTGCGGGATCGAGGCCGTGTACTGAGAGGTGCCGAGGTTGGGTTTTGGGAAAGTGCCGGCATTGAGCAGAAGGACAGCGTTCTGATCGATCAGGTTGGCGGGAATGACGTTGCCGGGGAAAGGTTGTCCGGGGGTTAGTCCGTCCTGCGTATAGAGGGCGAGCTTCGCCGCATCGGTGGTGGTCGGGACGATCGGCGCTTTGGTGGAGTTCCACTGCGTGTAAGTCAGGTTGGCGCCGGCGGTGGGAAAGTCATTGACCGGGATGGTGTTCGCAACCAGAGGCGAACTGCCCTGAATCAGGCGGCGCCATTCCTCGTTCCAGAAGAAAAAGGTGCGATTGCGATTGGTGTTGTAGACGCCAGGTATGAAGAGCGGGCCACCGATGTTGCCGCCGGGCTCATTCAGCTGGAAGGTGGGGCGCGGCTTGCCGGAGCGCTTCACGAAATAATCGTTGGCGTTGTAGTCCGTATTGCGGTTGAACTCATACAGCTCGCCATGAAAATCATGGCCGCCGGACTTCAGCGCCATCACGATCGTCCCACCGGAACCGATGCCATAGTCGGGCGGGTAATTGCTGTCCAGAGTCTGGAACTCGGCGATGGCGTCCTGGGCGGGGAGGTTCATGAAGCAGCCGCCGCAACCACGGTCGTTTTGCTCAGCGCCGTCGATCAGGTAAACGTTGTGCGTGTTGCGGGTGCCGTTGAAGCTGATGCTGTTGGCAGAGGTGAGCGCGTCCACACCGCCAAAGGAAGGGAGGGTGCTGGAGACGCCCAAACCGAGCGCCGCCAGTTGGGTTACGTTGCGGCCGTTGGTGGAAAGCTGCTCCACCTGCTGGGCGCTGATCAGAGTGCTGACTTCGCTGGTTTCGGTTTGGGTTTGGAGGGCATTGGCCTGGACGGAGACCGTCTGCGTCTGGCTGCCCACCCTGAACACCACGTCCGCTGCCACCGTCTGGGCGACGTTGACGACGATGCCGGTTTTGGTGAAGGTCTCAAATCCGGGTGCGGTTGCGGTGAGGTTGTAGGTGCCGATGCCGAGGTTGGCGAAGCGGAAAGCGCCGACAGAGTTCGAGACCTCCTTGCGCTCCACGCCGGTTGCCGTGTTCGTGAGTGAGATCGATGCATTGGCGACGACAGCGCCCGATGCGTCCGCGCAGGTCCCGTTGATGGTGGCATTCTCCTGAGCGCGGAGGGCAGGAGTGAGGGCGAAGAGGAACAGTGCGAAGCCGGCCAGCCACAGGGAAAGTCCCCTGCGGTGAAGCGGGAGCGAGGGCGGAGATGACAGGTGAGCGACAGGGATCATATTGCCTCCGTGAGCAAACGTTTTCTCTACTAAAACGATTGATTGTTTCGCCCGGATATTTTGAGAACTTTGTGGAACACATATTTCCGGGCGGGAAAACAATTACTCCTTCAAAAACGGCTTGTCAAGGCCAATGGGCTGAAGCGTTTCGGGGAGTGCGTGAAACCGTTTTCCCTGCGAAATCGGCCTTAGCGGAACAGGCCCCTCGGCAACGGCGATCCGGGAAACGCTCTCTGGCGTGGGAGTTAGTGACGAATGGTCCAGGGGAAAGGCCAGCCTGGTTGTGGCGGGGGTTCCGGGGTAATCGGCAACCGGGTTCACCCGCGTTTTCCCGTAGAGCCGTCCTGGTCGCGAGAGTCGCGACGAGTCCAAGGCGATCGCGGCAGTCCGATCCGCAGTCTGAATTCAGAATTGCCGGGGAGAGGCAAAGTGAGATCTCCGAAATCGGGAATGCGTTTCCTGCGAATCGGCAACTTGTGCCTGGACCATGCGGAGAGGGTGCGCAGTTTCGCAGTCAGAACCCCGAGAAAGCATTTCCCCGAATTGACCCGAAAGGCCAGAGGCATTAGGGTGGGGAGTCACCACCGGCGCCGACTTGCTAAGCGGCGAAAGCGGCCGTGTGGGGGCGGAAATCTGCATTCATCGCGAGGGGACTAATGTCGAGATTCGGAGTACGCATGTGGACAGCAGCTTTGCTGTCGATGGGAATGATGGCCGTGAGCGCGGCGGCGCAGGATGCATCGACGCTGCCGTACATGAATCCGAATCTTTCGCCGGTGGAACGAGCCCGAGATCTGGTGAGCCGGATGACGCTGGAGGAAAAGGCGTCGCAGCTTGGTCAATCAGGCGCGCGCCATCGCACGGCTGCACGTGCCCGCGTACGACTGGTGGAGTGAAGCGCTGCACGGCGTGGCGGTGAACGGGACCACCGAGTTTCCCGAGCCCATTGGGCTGGCCGCTACCTTCGATGTGCCGGGCATCCACGAGATGGCGACCGACATCGGGATCGAGGGGCGCGTCAGCTCATGCCGAGTCGGTGCAGCGACGGGCACTCGACGATTTTCGACGGCCTGGATTTCTGGGCTCCGAACCTGAACATCTTTCGCGATCCGCGCTGGGGCCGCGGGCAGGAAACCTACGGCGAAGATCCGTACCTGACAGGGCGAATGGGCGTCGCGTTCGTAACGGGAATGCAGGGCGACGATCCGAAGTACTACCGGGTGATTTCCACGCCCAAGCATTTCGACGTACACAGCGGGCCCGGAACCGACACGGCACATGGCCGATGTGGACGTGAGCAAGCACGATGAGATGGACACGTATCTGCCGGCTTTTCGCGCGGCGGTGACGGAAGGCAAAGCGGATTCGGTGATGTGCGCGTACAACGCGATTAACGGACAGCCGGCGTGCGCCAACCAGTTTCTGCTCGAAGATCAGCTGCGCGAAGCACTGGGGATTTCAGGGGTATGTGGTTTCCGATTGCGGCGCGGTGATCGATATTTTTGCAGGGCATCATTACCGGCCGACCCAGCCGCAGGCATCGGCGATCTCGCTGACGCGCGGCATGGACAACGAGTGCGTCGACTTCATGGCGAAGGTGAATGACGATCACGATTACAAGCCGTATATCGAAGCCGTGCAGCAGGGATATCTCAGCCAGAGCGCGATGGACACGGCGCTGGTGCGCCTGTTCACGGCGCGGATGAAGCTGGGCATGTTCGATCCGCCCGACAGGGTGCCATACACGAAAATCGATCGCAAAGCAACTGGACAGCGCGGAACACCGGGCGCTGGCGCGCAAGCTGGCGAACGAATCGATGGTGCTGCTGAAGAACGATGGCGTGCTGCCGCTGAAGATCCAGCGATCACGAAAATCGCGGTTGTGGGCCCGCTCGCCGATCAGAATCGCGTTCTGATGGGGAACTACAGCGGAACGCCGACGCATTCTGTAACGGTGCTGGATGGACTGAAGGCGGAGTTTCCGAACGCGAAGATCCGAGTACGTGCCCGGGACGCAGTTTCTGCGGAACGACGGCGACCTGTGCCCAACAACCTGCTGACGACGCCGGACGGCAAGCCGGGCCTGAAAGCGGATTACGGGACCGTTGAAGGCATGGATCTGAGCCCGAGGACGAAGCCGACCCCGTTGACCAGCCGCGTGGAGCCAAACGTCGATCTGACACCGAGCAATCTGCCGGAAGAAGCGAAGGATAAGAAGGCCATCTCAGTAGAGTGGACCGGATTTCTGACTGCGCCCGGATACGGGCGATTATCTGCTGGGGATCACGGCCGATGGGTTTGGGCGGCTCATGGTGGACGGCAAGCCCTTTGCGCAGATTTTCAGCATGGGCGGCCAGAATTCGAAAATGGGCCGGCTGCATCTGGAGCGCGGGGTAAAAGTACCAATCACCGTTACGTATGCGAAGCTGTCTCCAGCCGGCGAGCCGAAGGCGCAGTTGCTGTGGGCGAAATATAATCCGGCGCCTTCTCCGGAGGCCATCGCGGCGGCGAAAGCGGCCGATGTGACGATCGCGGTAGTCGGAATCACGAGTGAACTGGAGGGCGAGGAGATGCCGGTGAACGAGCCGGGATTCCTGGGCGGCGACCGGACGAGCCTCGATCTGCCGCAGCCGGAGGAAAATCTGATCGAAGCGGTGGCGGCAACGGGCAAGCCTCTGGTGGTCGTTCTGATGAACGGCAGCGCGCTGAGCGTGAACTGGGCGAAGGCGCACGCCAACGCCATTCTGGAATCCTGGTATTCGGGCGAAGAAGGGCGGCGCGGCTGTGGCCGAGACGCTGAGCGGCAAGAACGATCCGGCAGGACGTTTGCCGGTGACGTTCTATACGGGCGTCGACCAGCTGCCGAACTTCGAAGACTACTCGATGACGAACCGCACGTACCGCTACTTCAAGGGCAAGCCGCTCTATCCGTTTGGGTATGGGCTCAGCTACACGAAGTTCAGCTACAGCGATCTGACGGTGCCGACGGAGGAGGTGAACGCGGGCGATCCGGTTCATGCATCCGTGACGGTTACAAATACCGGCAAAGTCGCCGGGGATGAGGTGGTGGAACTGTATTTGCAGTTCCCCGATGTGCCGGGTGCGCCGATCCGGGCGCTGCGCGGATTCGAGCGCGTGCATCTGGAAGCGGGCGCGAGCCAGAAGGTCGACTTCACGCTGAAGCGCCGGGACCTGAGCATGGTGACGGAGATGGGCGATCCGATTATTGCTGAGGGTCCGTACACGATCACGATCGGAGGCGGCCAGCCGGATACGGGCGCGCCGGTAGCGACGGGACATTTCCAGATCAAGGGGCAGCTGATGCTGCCGGAGTAAGGAGTCGTCGAGGATATGCGCCGGCTGGTGGTTGCAGTGTGTCTGGCGGGAGCGGCCGCGTTAGCGCGCGGGCAGTCACCAGTTCGGATCAACGTAGACCTGCAGCGGAGCGAGGGTGCGTTCACGCCGGTGTATGCGTGGGTCGGCTATGACGAGTCGGGTTACACGACATCGGAGAATGGGCGAGCGCTGCTGCAGCAACTGCACGATGCGACGCCGGCGCCGTTGTATGTGCGCGCCCATTTTCTGCTGGCCTCGGGGGACGGCAAGCCGGAGCTGAAATGGAGCTCGAGCAACGTCTACGCCGAGGATGCAAACGGAAATCCGGTCTACGACTGGAGGATTCTCGACAGCATCTTTGATGCGTGGGTGGGCGCTGGCGTGTCCGCCCGTATGTGGAGCTGGGGTTCATGCCGAAGGCGCTGTCGAGCCATCCCGATCCGTACCACATTCCATGGCCGACCAAGCCGGGCGAGACGGAGGGCTGGTCGTATCCGCCGACCAGTTACAAAAAATGGGGTGCGATGATCCATGCCGTGGCGGCGCACCTGGCTGCAGCGCTACGGGATGCACGAAGTCTCCACCTGGTACTGGGAGGTGTGGAACGAGCCCGACATCTTCTACTGGCGAGGAACGGAGAAGGAGTACGAGCAGCTCTACGACTACGCGGCCGCGGGTGTGAGGGCAGCAATTCCCGGAGCGAAGGTCGGAGGTCCGGCGACGACGGGACCTGCGCCGGGAAGCAAGAGCGCGGCGTTTCTCGAGGCTTTTTTGCGGCACTGTGCGCAGGATCGGAGCAGCGCGACGGGTGGCGCGATCCCATTGGATTTTGTTTCGTTTCACGCGAAAGGCAGCCCGCACTGGGTGGACGGGCATGTGCAGATGGGACTGGGACACGAACTGCTGAATGCGAAGACGGGATATGCGATCGTGCACGCCTCGACGAAATTCCGCGATGTGCCGATTGTGCTGAGCGAGGCCGATCCGGAGGGATGCGGGGCCTGCTCGCCGGCGCAGCATCCGGAGGATGGGTATCGCAACTCGACGGTCTACCCGGCGTATACGGCGGCGGAGATGCAGGGACTGACGGAGCTCGCCGCGCAGGAGCACGTCAAACTGGCGGGATTTCTAACCTGGGCGTTCGAGTTCGAGGGGCAGCCGTTTTTTGCAGGGCAGCGTGCGCTGGCGACCCATGGAGTCGACAAGCCGGAGATGAATTTCTTCCGGGCGGCGGGGCTGCTGGACGGAGATCGCGTCGCGGCGGCAAGCACCGCTGCCGTTCCTGCAGAGACTATTGTGCAGTCTGGTGTGCGCGGGCGTCCGGAGATCGACGCGGTGGCGACGCGGAGAGGAAATTCAGCAGCCGTGATGGTGTGGAACTACGCCGACGATGATGTCGCGGGAGCGGCTGCGCCGGTGCACCTAACGCTGCAGGGCATTCCGGCAACCGTGCGGCGCGCGCTGGTGGAGGAGTACCGCATCGACGGGAGCCACAGCAATGCCTACACGGTATGGAAGCAGATGGGATCGCCCGAGGAGCCGACCGCGGAGCAGATGTCGCAATTGAAAGCCGCCGGGCAGCTGGAACTGATGGCGTCACCGCGGTGGGTGGCGATGGACGGGGGCAAGTTGGACCTGGAAGTGGAACAGCCTCGGGAAAGTGTTTCGCTGTTCTCGATCCACTGGTAGAGTTGAGCCGCAGAGCCAGGTGCCTGTCTTTGGCGGTGTGTGGTATACGTTTTCCCGACGCTGCAACGGAACTGCAAGGAAAGGGTTTTTATGACAAGACGATTCGCAATTCTTCCGATGCTGATTTTCTTTCTTTTTGCCGCGGCTCACACACGTGCGCAGTCCGGTGGTCCGGCAGTCCTGACGATTCACGCCGATCAGACGGCGTCGAAGGTAAGCCCGACGCTGTACGGATTGATGACCGAGGAGATCAACCACGCTTACGAAGGCGGCCTGTATGCGGAGCTGATCCGGAACAACACATTCCGTTCGGACTGGTCGGGCGTGAATGACTGGATTCTGATACAGGACGGAAATTCCGAGGCGAAGATCGGGATCGACAAGACGAGCGGACCGAGCGAAGCGCTGCCCTACAGCATGCATCTGGATGTGAGTGCAGCGACTGCAGCAGGACCGGCGGGGATGCTGAATGGCGGGTTCTGGGGGATTCCGGCGCATCCAAACACCACGTATCGCGGCTCGTTCTACGCAAAGGAAGATTCAACCGAAGTCGGGCCGGTGACGGCGAGACTGGTCGCGAATCAGAGCGGTAAAGTGCTGGCGAGCGCGACCGTGTCGGGTATCGGGACGGACTGGAAGCAGTACGCGTTCACGTTGAAGACGGGCGCGATTGAGGCGGGGATGGAAAACCACCTGGAACTCACCGTGGCACATCCGGGAAGCCTGTGGCTGCAGTTGGTGACGTTGTTTCCGCCGACGTATCACGATCGGCCAAACGGTACGCGCATCGACCTGATGGAGAAGATGGCGGCGATGCATCCGCAGTTTCTGCGGTTCCCGGGCGGGAATTACCTTGAAGGCGATCATCTGAAGGACTGGTACGACTGGAAGAAGACGATCGGGCCGCTGGTCGATCGGCCAGGGCATCCGAGCCCCTGGAATTACTGGTCCACGGATCAGTTCGGGCTGCTGGAGTTTTTTGAATGGTGTGAAGACCTGCACATGCGGCCGCTGCTGGCGGTGTACGCGGGCTACTCGCTGGCGCAGGAGCATGTCGCCCCAGGGCCGGACCTTGAACCGTATGTTCAGGCGGCACTCGAAGAAATCGAATATGCGACGGGCAGCACCGACACGAAGTGGGGAGCGGAGCGGGCGAAGGATGGGCATCCGGCGCCCTTCCACCTCACCTATGTGGAGATCGGGAACGAGGATCAGTTCGACCGGTCGGGCACCTACGAGGCGCGCTATGAGCAGTTCTACAAAGCGATCAAGGCGAAGTATCCGGAACTGCAGCTGATCGCGACGATGCCGCTGAAGGACATGAAGCCCGACGTTCAGGACGATCACTACTACGTCCGGGCAACGGACTTTTTCCACGATGCAACGCACTACGACAAAACGGATCGCAACGGGCCGAAGATTTTCGTGGGTGAGTGGGCGACGCGCGAAGGCACGCCGACGCCGAACATGGGCGCGGCGCTGGGCGATGCCGCGTGGATGACGGGGCTCGAGCGCAACAGCGACATCGTGGTGATGGCGAGTTATGCGCCGCTGTTGGTGAACATCAGCCCAAACGCGATGCAGTGGGACACGGATCTGATCGGTTACGACGCGATGAAGAGCTACGGCTCGCCGAGTTACTACGCACAGGTGATGTTCGGCAGCTACCTGGGCGATTTGAAGCCGGAATCGTCGATGGAGGATGGCGGAACGCGGTTTTTCTATTCGGTGACAGAAAGCACGGCGAAAAAGCAGATCTACCTGAAGCTGGTGAACGGCTCTTCGGATGCGCGGATGGTGGACATCAAGCTGCTGGGCGCAAAGCTGGCAGCAACCGGAAAACTCATCAGCCTGACGGCGCACGATCCGGAGGCGACGAACACGATGGAACAGCCGAAGGCGATTGCTCCGGTGGAAAGCCCGCTTAGTGGAGTCGGCGACTCGTTTCATCATCGCGTGCCGCCGTACTCGATTGAAGTGCTGGTGCTGGACACGCATTAAGGCAGAAGCCCGTGAGGGGCTGGAAGCCGCAGATGTCCCGACGAGGCGCTCCTCCGTGAGCGATGGCGCTTCTGTAGCTGAGGCGTGCGTCTGCGGCTGCTTGGGTGGCGTCAGTCGTGGAGGTTCTTCTCGATGCGCCGGTCGGGAATCAGCCACATCACAGCAACGAGGACATAGAGACCGCAGGCGATGAAAGGGTGCAGAAACGCGACTGCGATCGCGAGGGCGTAGATGGCCACGCTGGTGAGGCCCTTGCGGTCGCGTCCGACGGCGAGGGCGAGCTGGGATTCTTCCCCGTGATGTCGAATCAGCAGCTGTTCGAGGATGTAGTAGGCAAAACCGGCGCAGAGAAGGACCGCTCCATAGAGCGCGATGGGGATGGGGGCGTTGATGTTTACGCCCACCCAGGCCGTGGCGAAGGGGACGAGCGACAACCAGAACAGAAGGTGCAGGTTTGCCCACAGAATGCTGCCACTGACTCGGTCGGACGCGTGCAGCAGGTGGTGGTGGTTGTTCCAGTAAATGCCGATGTATACAAAGCTGACAACGTAGGTGAGGAAGACGGGGAGAACGTGGTGCAGGGCAGCGAAAGTGCTCTGTGCGGGTACTTTCATCTCCAGCACCATGATGGTGATGATGACGGCGAAGACTCCGTCACTGAAGGCTTCGAGGCGGCCTTTGTTCATGAGGCTGTTCCTCCCGGCATGGTATCGCGCGGTGCGGCCAGGCAGTAATCTCCGCAGAATATGCGGAGAATGGAGGGGTTATTGGCCGCATCCATGACGGACTTAATTCGACGTCCTGCGGGTGGATTTGGTGGAGCTAGTCGGGCTCGAACCGACGACCTCCTCGTTGCGAACGAGGCGCTCTCCCAGGCTGAGCTATAGCCCCACGTGGCGGGAAGAACTTTTTCATTTTACGGTACGAGCCGCCCTGTACGCCAACCCCCGAAGGTGGGAAGGTGACGAAAGGCAGGTTCCGGGCGGCGAGAGACTCAGCGCCGGTCGCCGGCGGCGGCGTTGCGCACGGAAGAGACGAGGGAGGCGCGCAGAGCGGGGAGCTGGTCTGTGGGAACCTCGCCCTGGGCGAAGTCGGCGGAGCCTCCCCCGCGGAGGCCGAGCTGGGTGAGCGCTTCTTTGAGCAGGCGGCCGCAGTCGAAGTTGAAGTCGAGGCTGTGAGCCAGGACGATCGAGGCGGAATTTCCGTTCTCGGAACTGAAGAGGACGACCGTGGAGGGAGCAGCGGCGGTGAGCCGTGAGGCGAGGAGTTTGCAGTATTCGGGGTCGCGATCTTTCCAGGCTCGGTCAACGATGCGCAGGCGGTCCTCGATGGGGACTTCGACGGCGAGGCGGGCGGCGTGGTAGTCGGCGAGTTCTTCGCGGAGACGCTGGCGCTCTTTGGCGGTGGCTTTGGCTTCGGCCCGGAGGCGCTCGACGGCCGCGGGAATATCGGCAGGGCCCGCGGACAGGGCTGAGGTGAGCTGGCTGAGGATGGCGGCATCCGCACGCGCGGCAGCGACGGCGCGGAGTCCGCAGACAAACTGGACGCGAACGCCGCGGCTGACTTTTTCCGTGCCGCGCAGGAGCAGGGCGCCAATCTGGCCCGTGGAACGAAGGTGGGTTCCACCGCAGGCATTGCGGTCGATGCTCTCGATCTCGACCAGGCGGATGTCGCCAGAGCGCTCCGGCAGCTTGCGCAACTCGCCGGCCGCGAGCATGGATTCGGCTTCGGGGCGCGACACGTAGCGCATGGAGACAGGGCGGTTTTCAGCTACGATTTCGTTGCAGAGCCGCTCGATGCGCTCGATGCTGTGGTGGGCGAGGGGGCCGCCGGCGAGGTCGATGGTGGAGAGGCTGTCGCCGAGGTGGAAGGAGACCGTGGGCAGTTGCAACTCGCGCAAAAAGATGGCGGAGAGCAGGTGCTGGCCAGTGTGCTGCTGCATGTGGTCGAAGCGGCGCTGCCAGTCAATGTGGCCTTCGACTTTGGCACCGACGGCGAGGGGCTTGCGGACGTAGTGCCAGACCTGGCCTTGCTCGTCTTCTTCCACCGAGTCGACGGCGATGTCGATCGAAGCGCCACCGGGAGCAAACGCGCGCAGCACGCCGGTATCGAAGGGCTGGCCGCCGCTTGTGGGGTAGAAGGCGCTACGGTTGAGGGCGATCTGCCAGACGGATTCGCCTTCCGCGCGGGAGAGCTCACGCACATCGGCAACGACAGCGGGGAAGGACTGCAGGAATGAATCGGTGTAATACAGCCGCTCGGTTGCGGACATTCTCTGACTCCACCTCTGTCGGGATTGGGTTCCGCCAGGGCAAAAGCGGGCGTGTTGGAGAGCTGGCCCGATTTAGTGTAATGCGAGGGCATCCAACTGTCGCAAAGTATTCGTTCCTGGTTCCATTACAGAAATGTCAGCCATCCTGATCTGGATCATCTGCCTGGCCAGCATCGCGCTCATGCTGGTGCGTCCGCGGGGTCTGCCCGAATGGGTGTGGATCTGCGGGGGCGCGCTCTTGTTGGTCGCTACCCGCCTGCTGCCGGTGAGCGGAGCTGCGCATGCGATCCATGAGGGCGTCGACGTCTACCTGTTTTTGACCGGCATGATGTTGCTGGCTGAACTGGCGCGGGAGGAGGGTGTCTTCGACTGGGTGGCGGATATTGCGGTCCATCATGCGCAGGGCTCGGCGGGACGGCTGTTTCTTTGGGTTTATGCGGTGGGAATTGCGGTGACGGCGCTGCTTTCCAACGACGCAACCGCCGTCGTTCTGACGCCGGCCGTGCTGGCGGCGGTGCGCCGGGCAAGAGTGGAGCCGAGGCCCTATCTGTTGGCATGCGCTCTGATTGCCAATGCGGCGAGCTTCCTGCTGCCCATTGCGAACCCCGCGAACCTTGTGGTCTACGGATCGGAGCTGCCGCGTCTGGCGATGTGGATGCGGATGTTTCTGCTGCCGTCGGTCGCTTCCATCGCAGCGACGTTTGTCTGCCTGCGGCTGCTTTCGCGAAAGGCGCTGGCGGGCGAGGCGGCGCCGGTGGGGGAGCCGTATCGGTTGGAGCCAGCGGGGTGGCTGGCTTTGGGTGGGATCGGAATCGCGGCGGCAGGCTTGCTGATGGCGTCGGCGATGAATGTTCCGCTGGGCGCGCCGACATTTGGGGCCGGGATCGTTACGCTGGCGCTGGTGGGATTGCGGGATCGCCGGGCGCCGCTGAATGCGGCTCGGAACGTGGCGTGGAGCGTGCTGCCTCTTGTCGCCGGGCTGTTCATGATCGTGGAGGCACTGAATCGGGCCGGAATGATGCGGCTGACGCGGGCGGGGCTCGCGTGGCTGGCCGCGGCGCCGGATGGTGTGGGGAAATTCTCGGGCGGCTTCGGCATCGCGCTGCTCTCGAACGCAATGAACAATCTGCCGGCGGGGCTGGCGGCGGGGACGGCTCTGCGACAGATGGGGCAGCATGGGTTGCTGGCACATGCGGTCATGATCGGAGTGGATCTGGGGCCGAATTTGTCGGTGACCGGATCGCTGGCAACGATCCTGTGGCTGATTGCATTGCGCCGGGAGGGCGCGGAGATCACGGGGTGGGAGTTTTTGAAGGTTGGAATGGTGGTGATGCCGGTGGCGCTGGGGCTGGCGCTGCTGGCGTTGTTCTGAGCGGAGCTGAGAAGCGGTTAGCCGTGGTGCGGTTAGCTAAGATGCGGTTGGCAACGCAAGGCGAGGGGGGTGTCCCGCGTCTTTTCATTGACCGGTTCTCAGCCGACCGGTTTGATTGCTGACCGCTTCTTTGCTGGCGGTCGATTTATAATCGGCGCTGCGCAAAATGGAAAACAACGACTGCATTCTGGAAGGGCGGCAGGTGCTGGAGATCCACGAGATCATGAGCATTTTGCCGCATCGCTACCCATTCCTGCTGATCGACCGGATCGTTGAGATCGAACGGAAGAAGCGGATCGTGGCCATCAAAAATGTCACCATCAACGAGCCATTTTTTCAGGGACATTTTCCGGGGTATCCGATCATGCCGGGGGCTCTGGTGGTGGAAGCGATCGCGCAGACGGGTGGCGTGCTGCTGATGCCGGAGGTTCCTGACCGGGACAAGAAGCTGATGGTGTTCACGAGCATCGAGCGGGCGAAATTCCGCAAACCGGTCGTGCCTGGCGATCAGCTGCGGATCGAAGTGAGCGTGCTGACGTGGAAGCCGCGGGTGGCGAAGATGGAAGGCCGGGCGACGGTGGACGGCAAGCTGGCCTGTGAAGCGACGGTGATGTGCGCACTGGTGCCGCGGACGCAGGAAGCGGCGAGCGCGGCAGCGGCGGAACCGGCGGCGGCGGGCGGATCAGGGCTGGAATCGCTGAACGAATCGGTGAAGCAGGGGTGAGCGTTCATCCGACGGCCGTCGTTGCTCCGGGCGCTGTGATTCCTGAATCGTGCACGATTGGGCCGTGGTGCACGGTGGGACCGCACGTGGCGCTGGGCGAAGAGTGCGAGCTGATCTCCCATGTCGTGCTCGATGGACACCTGATCGCCGGGGCGAGGAATCGGTTTTCGCCGTTTGCATGCGTGGGCGTGGAGCCCCAGGATTTGAAGTACAAAGGCGAGGCGACCGGCGTTACGCTGGGCGACGACAATGTGATCCGCGAGTGCGTGACCATCTCGCGCGGCACTCTGGGCGGGGGCGGGATGACGCGCATCGGCAGCTCTTGTCTGCTGATGGCGTATGTCCACGTGGGGCACGACAGCATCATCGGCGACCACTGCATTCTGGCGAACAATGCGACCCTGGCCGGACATGTGACGGTGGAGGACTATGTGACGGTAGGTGCGCTGTCGCCGATTCACCAGTTCTGCCGGGTGGGGAAGCATGCCTATATCGGGGGCGGAACGGTGGTGACGCAGGATGTGCTTCCCTTTTCGCTGACTTCCGCAACGCGCGAGGCGCATGCGTACGGTATGAACAAGGTCGGGCTGGAACGACGCGGGTTCGATCGGACGCGTCTGCGGACGCTGCATCACGCGTTCCGGCTCCTGCTGGCGTCGAAGATGAATATCGCGCAGGCGGTGGAGAAAATCCGGGCGGAGGGCGCCGAGTCGGAAGATGTGAGGTATCTGGTGGAGTTCGTCGCGGGGTCAAAACGCGGAGTTGTGCAGTAAGCGAAACGCTGGTTTCCAGGCGAACTGCGAACGGGTATGTTTACCGGAGATTTACGCAGTTTTGTGGAAAACAGAAATGGTTGCGCCGATTAAGGTTACGGACGGGCATGACTTTCCGGAAGTGATCTAAGCTGCTGAAAGATAGCCGGATAGCAGCGTTTTTATGACTTTTCGCGAGAGAATGCGCGCTGGCGGAGGGATTCAGCGGACGCGCGGCGCAAGTCTTCCACAAAAATTTCCACAGCAAACGCGACGTTGCCCGCGTGGAGCGCGGCCTTCCTCAGAAGAGGAAGGCCGTCGCTCGCGCGAGGCGCTTACTTGTGCGGAGTTGCGGGGTGGCTCGCGCCAGGCGTGGAGCGGGGAGCTGGAGCCGACGGAACCGATGGAGGAGGCGCGGGGACGCCGGATTTGGCGTTGTAGGCCTCGATCACCGCTTTGGTGATATCGGTGGCAGGGTTGGCCCAGAGGACATTGCTGTTCTGCTGGCCGGCATCGAGGACCAGGTTAAAGCCCTGCTGCTGCGCATAGCTGACCATCACTTCGCCAACTTTATTGGCGACCTGATTGAAGGTCTCCTGGCCATCCTGCTGCTCGCTGCTCTGGAGGTCCTGGGCAGAGCGCTGCAGGGTCTTGGTCTTGTCGTCGATGGTGCGCAATTTGGTTTCGCGTTCGACGTCGCTGATGGTGGTTCCGCCGTCCTGGAGCTGCTTCTTCAGGGCTTCGATCTCCTGATTTTCAGACTGCAGCTTGGCCTCCTGAGGCTGGTACTTTTTGCGGAGGTCGGCAACGTCGCGCTGGAACTCATTGGTTTGGGCGACGGCGCCCTGGAACTGAATGATGGCGATTTTGGTAGCGCCCGTGATGGCGGCCGGGGCGGAAGGGGCCGGATCCGGTTTAGCGGGAGCGGCCTGGGCAACGGCTACGACGCCCATTCCGGACGCGAGCACGCAAATGAGTGACAACGAACGCTTCATGGAAATCAAGGACTCCTTCGGTTTCCTGGGTGGTTGGCCCGCATTCTTTCGCTC
The DNA here is from genome assembly GCA_963796895.1 of uncultured Acidobacteriaceae bacterium. Taxonomy (GTDB): domain Bacteria; phylum Acidobacteriota; class Terriglobia; order Terriglobales; family Acidobacteriaceae; genus Palsa-343. The sequence goes on along the minus strand of CAWCNN010000003.1, from coordinate 499,283 downwards.
ACAGAAATTCCGGTTCCTCGAAACTGCGGAGCGGGACCGGGCTGAATTCTCGCCCGGAATGCAAGACGCGGACAGAGAGATTTTCTCAGGAACCTGGGCAAATTATAGGTCCCGGGGGAGGGGGCGTCAATGAGGCGGGCAGCTAAGAGCCGGTTGGCTAAAAGGCGGTCAGCGGAGAAGCGGTCAGCCAGGGCCGGTCAGCTCAGGGCCGGTCGGGTTCATGGATTATCGGGGTGCTGGACCTTTGCGAGAAATGCGTTCAGCATGCGGGCTACTTCATTGACCTGTGCGAGGACGCCACGGCCAGTTCCCTTCTCCGCGAAACCACGTTGAATAGCCAAATCCATTTGGATCTCCAGTTCAAAGAGCGAGCCGCGAGCATGACCGAGAAACATGGCAAGGTTGCGGTCGCTCAGTCTGCCGTGTCCCTCGGCGATATTGCTGGGAACGGAAACAGCGCAACGCCGCATTTGAGCGGTCGAGCCAAAGACTTCTGTTTTCGGGAAAAGAGGTGTGACGCTGTAGATTGTTCCGGCTCAAGCCATGGATTTCCGCCAAACGTGCAGGTCGCGAAAGTGCCGCGTCTTCATGTGGGCCATTCGAACCCGAAGCGACGGCCTCCGCAAGATCACCAGAGTTTGGCGGTCAGCCGGTCGGCTAAAAAGCGGTCAGCGGAAGTGCGGTCAGCTCAGGGCCGATCGGCTAAGAAGCGGCTCTCGGACGCAGGCAGTTTTCCAGAACATCGACCTGATGTTCCCCAACGTTCCGTAATACGCTCGCTTCCCAGATCCGAAACCAACCGTTGAGGTCCGTTAGGGACCACAGCCTCCTTGCCGTATGACCGGCTACCGGAGGTTTCGGGCGTGGATGGCCCGGGGCTGAAGGCCTGCTTCTATGGCGAGCGATATTCCGCGGGCTGAAGCCCGCGGCTTCTACCATCGCGCCGCCGGTGCGGCGCGGGAAGCGTGAATTACGTGCCTGCCATCGAATTGGCGGTAGACCGGTATCCAGAGGTTTGGAGCGGGCCAAAGCGCAGGAGCAACCGCAGATCCTTCACTCCGCTTGCGGTACGCTCCGTTCAAGGATGACAGCTCTGTGGTGCATGTGTTTCAGGAGGACAGCGCCGGAATGTGTTCGTGCTAACCGACACCTTCAACTGACCCCGACCAGCTCGTCCTCGATCAGCTCGTCCCCGACCAGCGCTTCCTCCTCCATCCGTTCCTCCAGCGGCGCAGCCTGTGCGGCGAGATACTCCTGCCGGCCGGCCCCGCTCGGTGCGTCGGAGCTGTCCGTTCTCACGCTCTCGACCGTGCTCCGCTGCCGGTTCCAATTCTTCTCGAGCCTGCGGAGGCGACGATTTTGCGGGGTGTGCGACTCGGAAGCCGGCGCGGCGTCTTCACAGGATTCAGAGCGCAGAGCACAGGGCTCAGCAGGCTGGGCACTGGGTTCCGGGTGCCGGGCACCGCAGTCCGGATTCAATTCCGTGCTCTCTGCTCGTGCCTCGGAGCTCTCCTCGCCCATCTTCTCTGCACAACTGCACTTGTGGCCTCTCTGCACGCGATGGCCCGCCGCTTTCTGACGCTCCAGGTGCATGGTGTGGGCGAGGCGGCAGCCGTCGAGGATGAGGCGTCCGTTGTTCACCGGAATCGCCCCGCAGGCCAGCGCGCGCAGCGTTGCCGACAGCACCAGCACGATGGAGGACTCGTCCTCCAGCAGCGGAACATCGATTTGCCGCCGGCCCCCGGGCTGCAGGAAGACGCCGTGCCGGTAACAAAAGTCCTGACCACGAACGCCCCAGTCCCGGCACTGCTTCCCATCCGCTTTCAGATACTGGCAGCGCCGATGCTCGGGCGCGGCCCCGCCGCTGTTGCTCTGGTCACACTCGCAATTCGCGTCTTCGTGCTCGCTCTGCATCATCCTTCTCCTTCAACATCGAACTCGATCCACGCGAAGGGCCTGCGCTGCCCAACGCAGACCCTTCGCCAGGGACCGGGTTGCCAGCCCGGTTCGCCTGAAAGGAACACCGAAGCGGAAAAAGGAAAAGCCCCGCCAGTGATGACGGAGCTTTTTTTCTTTTTCTACTCTAAGTTCAGAATATCAGTTTGAAAGAATAAATCAGCCAAATATCTCGATCTGAATTAGAGGGTAAGTGGTTGTAAGTCAACGGTCATTACTTTGGACTTTTCCACAAAAGCTTGACAATTTCCGGAGATTTGCCGAAAGGGGGCATTTCTATCCGCGAGTGACTTTGAAGGAGACTCTGATTCGGGGCTAAAGCCGGGTTCAACTCTGGGTCTGTGCGGCACGGCTGAAGCCGTGCCGCTTCAAAGCAGCACCTGAATCGGAGCTTCCCCAGGTGTGGAGGCGGCCGGGGGTCAGGCCCCCTGTAAGTGGTTGATTTAATTGTAGTGGAGGTGGGGTGAAGCCGCTTATGTTAACGACTGAGTTAATACACGCCACGGATCTGAGATTCCGGTGCCCCACGCTGCTCGAGCCAACAGCGGGCGCGGCCAGGAATGGGGCACAGGGAGGTCAGAAGGTGGTGGCGACGGTGAGGCGGAAGGTTTTGCTGGGCTCGCGCAGCACGTAAAGGCCGTTGTAGAACTGTTCGGCCTGCGCGTAGGAATAATCGCCCGCGCCACCCGCCGGGAACATGCTGCGGGTAATGAGGTTGGTCCGCGAGAACGAGGTGAAGAGCTTGAGGGGGTTCACCGCATAGTAGATACGGAAGGGCGCGTTGATGATCGGCATCATCACGTCGAGTTCTCCGCCCGCCGAATCGCGAGGCACGTAATTGGTGCCCTTGATGGGGTCGATGGTGGGGCTGAATTTGATCTGCTGGCCGCCCTGGCAGGTTCCGTTGACGTAATTGGGGCAGCCGTAGAGCGGGGAGTTGAGCGCGTCGATGCCTTCGGGACTCTGGCGGAGCTGGTTCTTATTGACGGCCATATCCATGCCGAAGTCGTTAAAGAAGTTGAAGCCGACGGTATGCCCGTAGATAGGGATCATGTACTGCAGGTTGGCGGTGAAGTTGGTATCGCCGCCGATGGTGGCAACGCCGTAGACGGGCAGGGGCACCTGGATGGGGCCGAGGTTGGGATTGGTCGGATCGCGCGGGACGGGGGAGCCGTCGGGATTGGTCAGATCGAAGAGAACGCGCGTGGGAACAAACCCGTAGGGGGTGACGGTGCGGACGTCGAATCCGCGGATATCGGATTCGCCACCGGCCGAGGGGCGATCGAAGGGCGGGGCCACGTCGCCGCTGAAGCCGGTAATGTAGATGGCCTGGAGGCGCACGCCCAGCGTATTGCGACCGGCGGGATTGAACCAAAGGCCCTTCATGGGCTGGAAGCGCTTGTATTCGACGACGGGGCGGACGTAGCGCACGCTGCCCCAGATGCCGGCGAACTGCACGGTGGCCGAGAGCGACTGGCCGGTGTGCGGCAGGTAGTTGCTGGAGATGTTGCTGGAGTTATAACTGAACATCGCCGAGCTGGTGATGATGCCTTCCAGAGCGTTCTGGCCCTGGATGCCGCTGCGGAAGGCAAGCGTCTGGAAGAGGTTGCTGGACGCCTGACTGAAGGCGCGGACCGAGGAGCTGTCCCATGCGTAAGTTGCGCCGACGCGCGAGAAGCCGAACAGGCTGAAGCGCCGGATGGGGTAGCTGACGGAGAGATTGAAGCCCTTCTCGCCCTGGTTGTAGTTCTGCAGCAGCGAGGAGACAGCGGAGCTCTCGTTGCCGGACGTGTTGCCGGAGAAGGAGTAGCTCTTGGAGGCGTTGTAGTCGGTCTTGCGATCGAAGACCTGGAAGCCGATGTTGAGTGGCTTATTGCGGAAGTAGGGCTCGTTGAACGCGAACAGCAGGTTACGTGCAAGGCTGCCGGCGTTGGCCTGGACGCTGAGCGTTTCACCGAGGCCGAGGAAGTTATTGGTCTGGTAGTTCAGGCCGAGGAAGGCGCCGGACAGGCCGCTGACACCGCCGTTCAGCCCGATGGAATTCTTTCCCTTCTCCTGGACCTTGAGGAGCAGGTCGACGGTTCCGGCCTCGGTGTTCTGGTGCGTCTCGGAGTCCTGTTCGACCCTCAGTGGATTGAAGTAATCGAGCTGATTGAGGCGCAGCAGGCTGAGCTCCCAGAGGTGGCTGTTGTAGACCTGGCCTTCCTGGAGGAGAAGCTCGCGGCGGATCACGAAATCGCGGGTGACGGTGTTGCCCTGGAACTCGATTCTCGAGACGGTGAACTGCTTGCCTTCATCGATGTCGATGTTCCAGGTCACAGTGTGCTTCGCGTCGTCGAAAGTGGGAACGGGCAGGGGGCTGAAGTTGATGTAACCGTCCTGGCCGTAGGCCTTACGCAGGTTGTCGAGGTCCTTCTGGAAGACGGTGAGGTTAAAGATCGACCCGTCTTTCTCGGTGAAGACAGAGCGGAGAGCCTTGATGTTGGTTCCGGGCTTGTATCCGGAGAAATTGATGGCCGCCAGCCGGTAGCGTTCGCCTTCATCGATGTTCATGTGGATATCGATGCGCTTGCCCTTCCGGGGGCGGAAGGTGAGGAGGGAGAGCCCGGACTCGTTGCGGATTTTGGTTTCCGGAGATCCGACGGGGCCGCCGCGCAGGTAGCCGCGGTCGCGATAGGCCTGACGAACGCGCTCCGTATCCTCGTCGAGCTTGGTGGCGTCGTAGGTTCGCGCGAAGAGGTTCTCGAGGAAGATGGAGTGCGGAATGCCGATGGGACGCAGGTTGCGCATCGCTTCGCGCAGGTTGCGCGAGCTGACGTGGTGGTTGCCGGAGAAGGTGATCTTGCCGACCTTGACGGTGGGGCCTTCTTTGATCTGGAAGATGATCTGCACGGAGGCAGGCGGGATGGAGCGGACTTCAGGACGCACGGAGGCGAACTGGTGGCCGTGTTCGGCGAGCATCTGCCTGATCACGGTGACGGCGTGGGCGATGCGGGCCGGATCGTACTGGCTCTCCTGGGAGAGGCCGACCTTCTCCTTCTTGAAGCGGTCGAGAACGTCGGATTCGGTGACGGAGTTGAGGCCCTTGTAGGTGATGTCGCGGATGGTGGGCTTCTCGCGGACGTAGACGTCGAGGATGACGCCCTGAGGTGTGTCCTCTTTCTCGATACGGACGTCTTCGAAGTATCCGGTGTTCCAGAGAGAATTGAAGTCACGCTCGACGGTGAGGGGGTCGTAGGCGTCGTTCACGTGGCTGAACATGCGCGCCTGGACGGTTTCCTTGGGAATGCGGCGGGTGCCGATGACGCGAACCTCGATGATCTTCTGGCCCACGTCGCTCGAGGCGGAGGGCGCAGACGCCTGGGCCATCGCCCACGAGGGGGGCAGAGTTGGGGCCAGGAGGAAAACCAGAATCAGGGAGCGCCTGAGGAGACGGCGCAAAATCCTGCATGTTACGTGCGGGGAGCCAGCGCTCCAGAGGTTCACGGAAGAAATAGGCACACCCTCACTGCTCAAAATCAGGCCGTTCTTTGGGAAAAGGCGATTATATCAGCGCGATTCGCGCGTGCGGCAGCGCCAGGTGAGGCCTGGGAGCCGTTGGGGACGGCCGTGCAGGCAGTGAATTGCGGCGGTGTTTTTGCGGGCAACATCATTCTTATCTCCCATCCCGCAAGGACTGCGCCTGCTGAGGATGTAGTCGGGGAGAACCTCGGCTCAGTTTATCGAAGATCGCTTCGATTTTGGTGGGACGCAGAAGATCTGCGTACGTCAACGAGGACCGAATAAAAAGTGGGTCCACCACCGAGGTCGTTGAGACGCTGCGAGGTCAGCAGGTTTACGTTGTGACCGCCCTGCGAGAGCTTGTTCCAGTTGAGGCGCGCGGCGACGACACCCGCCTGCACGCTGCCGTTGACGTGAGCGCGGAGAGCGAGGCTGCCGCGATCGTTGAAGACATCAACCAAATCGCCATCGGCGATGCCGCGAGGGGAAGCGTCGTCGGCGTGCAGTTCGAGAACGCCGTTGTACGCGGACTCCATCTGGCGGTGTCCCTCGAGGTTGGGAAAGGTGGAGTTCATATAATTGTCGGCTTTGCGAGCGAGGAACTCGAGCGGGTAGCTTTTGTGGGCGCCGTTGTGACGGGACTCCGGAGCCGGAACGAACCCGGGCAGTGGATCGATGCCGTGGGCTTCGAGCGAGGCGGAGTAGAACTCGATGCGGCCGCTGGGCGTGTCAAAGGGGCCTTCGGCGAATGGCAGGAAGGGACTCCTGCTTTTGTCGTTCTGCTCATTTTCGAAGCGAAGGCGTTGCGCCCCGCCGGCCTCGTGCAGGGAATCGGCGGTGATGCCGGCGAGCCATGGATGCTGGTGCTCGGGATCATCGGTGCGCAGCGCCTGAGCGATCATGTCGTGGACGGTGTCGCGGAAGCAGGGCTCGGGGAATCCGATACGCTGGGCGAGTTGCGAGAAAAGCCAGACGTTGGAGCGCGCTTCGCCGAGCGGCTCGATCGCCTGCTCCGAAAGCTGGACATAGTAGTGGCCGTACGCGCCCTGGATGTCCTTGTGCTCGAGGAAGGTGGTCGCGGGGAGAAGGATATCGGCGTAGTCGGCCGTGTCGGTAAAGAACTGCTCGTGGACCACGGTGAACAGGTCCGGCCGCGCAAGGCCGCGCAGGACGGAAGTCTGATCGGGTGCGATGGCGGCGGGGTTGGAGTTATAGACGAAGAGGGCGTGGACGGGAGGTCCGTCTTCGGGATTGTCACCCAGCTCGGTGAGCGCGTGGCCCAGCACGGACATATTGACAATGCGGGCAGGCCGGCCGAGGGGGCTCGCCTCCATCAGGTCGGGGCGCTGCAGGGCAGCGCCGTTCCACTTGAAGGCGCCGCTGGTGGAAAGCTGGAGGCCGCCGCCGTAGTGTTTCCACGCGCCGGTGAGGGCGGGCAGCATGGCGATGGCGCGCGTGGCGGCGCCTCCGTTGTCACAGCGCTGGACGCCATAGTTCAGGCGGATGACGGCGGGTTGCGTGGTGGCGTAGTCGCGGGTGAGGCGTTCGATATCGGCGACCGGGATGCCGGTGATGGAGGAGACGCGGTCGGGCGGATATTCGGCGGCGCGCTCGCGGAGCTGCTCGAAGCCACAGGTCCAGCGCGAGACGTACTCCTCGTCGAAGAGGCGGTCGCGGACGATGATGTGCATCATGCCCAGCGCGAGCGCGGAGTCGGTGCCGGGGTGGATGGGGATGTGCCAGTCGGCAGCCCGCGCGGTGCGGGTGGCGTAGGGATCGATGACGACCAGCTTCGCGCCATTGCGGCGCGCTTCTTCGACGAAGGGCCAGAGGTGGATATTGTTGCCGTGGATGTTGGCGGCCCAGGCGAGGATGAGCTTCGCGTGGGGAAAGGCTTCCGTGTCGGTGCCGAGCTTGCGGCCGTAGACGGAGAGGAGGGCCTGGCCGCCGGTCTCCGAGCAGATGGTGCGGTCGAGTTGGGAGGCGCCGAGGCGATGGAAGAAGCGGCGATCCATGGAGCCGTAGCCGAGCAGACCGATGGTGCCTGCGTAGGAGTAGGGCAGGATCGATTCGGGCCCGTGTTCGCGGGCGATGGCGGCGAGCTTTGTGGCGACGGTGTCGAGAGCCTCGTCCCAGGAGATGCGCTCGAAGGCTTCGGATTCGCGGTTGTGCGGGAGGGCGGCTTTGGGGACGCCGGCACGGCGGCGCATGGGATAGAGCAGGCGATCGGGCGCGTAAACGCGGTCGAGATATTTGGCGACTTTGCCGCAGAGGAAGCCGCGGGTGACGGGATGATCCGGATCGCCGCGGAGTTTGGTAGCGCGACCGGTTTCGTCGATGGTGACGAGCACCCCGCAGGAGTCGGGGCAGTCATGCGAGCAGACAGCATGCACGGTCCGGGGCATAAGAACAGGGTACAGGGAGAAGCGAGAAGGGAGTAGGGAGAAGGGAGTAGGGAGTGGGGAGGAGGGAGTAGGGAGGAGGGAGAAGGGAGGAGGGAGAAGGGAGGAGGGAGAAGGGAGAAGGGAGTAGGGAGAAGGGAGAAGGGAGAAGGGAGAAGGGAGGAGGGAGAAGGGAGAAGGGAGAAGGGAGAAGGGAGAAGGGAGTAGGGAGAAGGGAGTAGGGAGAAGGGAGAAGGGAGAAGGGAGAAGGGAGGAGGGAACTCAGCGGGCAAGTTTCGCAGGGGCTTCTTCGGGCGTGGCTACCGGCACTGCCTCGGGCGCGAGGGGCAGGGTGAAGAGGAAGGTCGCTCCGTTGCCGAGTTCGCTTTCGACGCGGATGGTGCCACCGTGGGCCAGGACGATGTGCTTGACGATGGCGAGGCCAAGCCCAGTCCCGCCGGACTCGCGGGAGCGGGCTTTGTCGACGCGATAGAAGCGCTCGAAGATGCGGCTCAGGTGCTCCTCGGCCATGCCCTGGCCGAAGTCCTGCACATAGAACTCGACAGCACCTTCGAGGGGGCGGGCACCCACGACGACACGCTTGCCCGAGGTTCCGTACTTCATGGCGTTTTCGATGAGGTTGCCGAAGACCTGGGTCATGGCGTCGACGTCGGCGAGCACCGGCGCATCGGTGGTTTCACCGGCTTCGAGGGCGATGCCCGACTCGACCACCAGGCCAGCCAGGGACTCGATGGCATCGGCGACGAGGGCGGAGGCGCGAACGGGCTGCACATGGGGCCTGCGCTGTCCGGACTCGATCTGGGCAAGGGCGAGCAGATCTTCGGTCAGGCGATTCACGCGGCGTGCGTTCTTGAGGATGATGGCCATGAATTCGCGTGCGTGATCGGGCAGGTCGATCTCGTCTTCGAGGAGGGTTTCAACATAGCCGGAGATCGAGGTGAGGGGGGTGCGCAGTTCGTGGGAGACGTTGGCGATAAAGTCGCGGCGGGTCTTCTCGGCGCGCTCGATTTCGGTGACGTCGTGGAGGACGGCGACGGCTCCACCGTCGGGCGTGGGGGCGGCGCTGACCTCGAAGGCGCGCCCCGGAACCAGGGAGATGGCCCGTCCGGTGCCGATGCGGCGCTCGCGCAGAGCGGCGTCGACGCATGTGAGGATGTCGGGATCGCGGATGCTGACCACGAGGGATTTACCCGGGCGGACGGCGCCGGGTGCGATGCTCTGCATGACGGCGTTGGACCAGCTGACCTGACCGGAAGCGTTGACGGCGATGACCGCCTCCTGCATGGAATCGAGCAGGGCGGCGAGTTCGCGCTGCTTGGCTTCGAGCGCCTGGAAGGAGCGCTCCAGACGGTCGGCGGTGGTATCGAGGGCGCGGGCCACTTCGCCGATCTCGTCCTCGGCGTCCTCTTCGATGCGGGCTTTGAAGTCGCCGCCGGCGATGCGGCCGGAGAAATCGACGATGCGGCGGAGGCGGGCGGCGATGCGATGCGCGAGCCAGGCCGAGGCGAGCGTGGCGAGGACCAGCGCAATCAGAGACGCAGTGAAAAGGTCGCGGCGCAGGATGTGGAGCGCGGCGGCGCGCTGTTCGGTGCTGAGGGAGGCGACGCGGGCTTCCTCGTGCAGGGAGTGCTCGACGATGTTGCGGAACGACAGGTCGAGGATGGCCGTGGCGATGCACAGGACCAGGAGGAAAGAGAAGAGGAGCTTGGAGAAAACTCTGCCGGTCACGGTGGATTCCAGGGTACAGGGTTCAGGGTACAGCGTTCAGGCGAGCCTATCGTGCAGGGAGCAGCCAGCGTACATTGTGCGACCCGGAGAGGCAGTCCTACAGGGTGTTCTGATCGTCGGCGGACGGTCCGTACAAGCCGGGGATGGGCACATCGAGCAGGCGGAGGAAGACGCCGAGCTGGGCGCGGTGATGAATCATGTGGTCCATAAAGACGCGGCGGAGCGCCATGACGCGAGGGATGGAGGCGAGAACCCGGTCGCCCATTTTGATGGTCCAGACCACGGAGAGCTGGTCCTCATGCAGACCCGTCAGGGCGGAACGCGCGGTGCCGGCAGCGGTGTCGAAGTGGTCCAGCAGGTCGGCGGTCGAGGACGCTGTCCAGGGGGTGAATCCGGGCTGGCGAACCAGCTCCTCGGTGGTGATGATGGTGGCGCAGCGAGCGGGCAGATCGGCGACGTGGGAGGCAAGCCGGCCGAGGGTCATCGATTTTTCGTGCGGCTTCCAGGTGAAGCGGGCTTCGGGCACGCGCTCGAGGATCTTGCGGGTGCCTGGCATCTCAAGGTCGAATTCCTGGAGGAACAGCTCAGGGACGGTCATGAGACCTATTGTGCGCCACGGGGATGTGAACTAAACGGCGGGTCGCTCGGCGGCGCGCGGAATCTCGAAACGGTAGCCGGCTCCGCGGACGGTTTTGAGATAGCGCGGATTCTCCGGGTCGGTTTCGATCTTCTCGCGGATGCGGCGGACGTAGACGTCGACCGAACGCGGAGTAACGAAGCGTGCATCGCCCCACACGGCGTCGAGCAGGTGATCGCGGCTGAAGACGCGGCCGGGATGACGGGCGAGGTAGTCGAGGAGGCGGAATTCGGTCGCGGTGGTGGTGGTGAGATTGCCGCGAACGCGGAGCTGCATGGCGCTGGCGTCGATTTCGACGTCTTCGAAGGCGATGGCGGAGGGAGTGGTGGGGCGTTCGAAGCGGCGCAGGACGGCTTTGACGCGTGCGAGCAGTTCGCGGGGCGCGAAGGGCTTGGTGACGTAGTCGTCGGCGCCGAGCTCGAGGCCGAGGACCCGATCATTTTCCGCGGCGCGCGCGGTGACGAAGATGATGGGGATGGTGCTGAGGGCCGGATGATTGCGGAGGCGACGGCAGACATCGAGCCCGTCACCGCCGGGAACCATGATGTCGAGCAGGAAGAGAGCGGGGGCCTGGCGCTCCGCGTCGGGAATCAGACTGGCGGGTGTGGCGTAGATGCGCGCCGGGAATCCGGCGGCTTCGAGATGATGCTGGATCAGGCGGGCGATGTCGGCGTCATCCTCAAGCACGAAGACGGTCTGGCTCAAGTGAAGGGTTCCTTTCCCGGTTAACCGGATGGCGGGTGGCGCGTACCGCCCTCAGGCTAAACCTGGAGGGGCAAAGAGATTGCAAACGTTGTGTTAATTTGGGTCTTGTTCAGGCCGCGGCCAAAGTCGCGAGGATGGTCGAAGCACGATGATGGAGCGCGATTTGCAGCGCCATGGATCCCTTCAGATCGAAGGAGTTGCCCGATTTCGGGGTGTTATACTTTCGCCAACGCTGCGCCTTTCCACCCCAGGACCCGCAAGCTGAGTGGTATGACCCTGCCGCCCCGGGGTCAGGCAGGTAAACACGATCCGTGCCCGTTCCAACGATTCTCTGCATTGACGACGAAGCGCTGGGGCTGCAGATCCGCAAAGCGGTGCTGGAGCGTGCCGGCTATCAGGTTCTGATTGCGGTCGATGGTCCAACGGGATTGTCGTTGTTTCGCGGGAACGCGATCGACGGAGTGGTGCTCGACTACTACATGCCGGAAATGGACGGGGGCGCCGTGGCGGAAGCGATGCGGCGAGAGCGGCCGGACGTTCCCATTATGCTGCTCTCCGCGTACATCAATTTGCCGGCCGAGGTTGTAGCCCTGGCGGATATCACCCTGCTGAAGGGAGAGGGGCCGCAGGAACTGCTGGACAAGCTGCACCAGATGCTGCGGTCGGCAGGGCAGACGGGAGCGGCGGCCGGGGGAATGGCGTGAAGCAGCCCCAATTCAATCGGACCCTGCGCCAGCTGGTGGCACTGCCCATCGTGCTGCTCATCCTGATGGCGGGATTTCTGGTTTGGCAGAATGCAGCGACGACGGTAGCGCAACGGGCGCTCGATCACAGCGATCAGGTGTCCGCGCAGGTGCAGGAACTGCAGAATCTGTTCGTCGATCAGGAGACCGGGTTGCGGGGGTTCCAGCTGACGGGAGATCCGGTGATGCTGGAGCCGTGGAAGGCGGCAGCGGGACCGATCCAGGCTCACTTCGCAACCTTACGGGGGATGCTGGCTGGCGATGCCGACCAGATTAAGGCCGTCGACGAGCTGGAAAGTCGTTACAACCAGTGGCTGGGGTTTGCGGATGCGGTGCTGAGCCAGGACGCGGCGGCGCTGAAAGCTTCCGGCATGAACCAGCGCGGCAAGGCGATGATGGACGGGGTTCGCGCCACGACGTCGAGAATGCTGCAGCACGAGGAGAATCTGCGGACCGCCCGACTCCGCCAGGCGCGCCGGCTGGAGGGGCGGGAGCTGATTTCGCTGCTGGTTTCCTCCGCAGTGGTGGGCATCTTCTTAGCCCTGTTTACGCGTCATCATGTGCACGCGATTTCGGCGAGCTATCAGCGGCGGATTGCCGAGATCACCGAGCGTTCCAGCGATCTTTACGAGAGCCAGCAATGGTTCAGGACGACCCTGGAGTCGATTGGCGATGCGGTGATCGCCTGCAACGAGCGCGGGGCCGTGACGTTCATGAATGACGTCTCAGAGAAGCTGACGGGGTGGCGTCTGGCGGAAGCGCAGGGGAAGCCGCTGGCGAAGGTGTTCCGCATCGTCAATGAGCAGACGCGGCAGCCGGCAGAGAATCCGGTGGAAAAGGTGAGGAGGCTGAAGCAGGTGGTGGGGCTTGCGAATCACACGGTGCTGATTGCGCGCGACGGCCGCGAACATGTGATCGATGACAGCGCGGCTCCGATTATGAGCGGGCCGGGGAAGATGATCGGAGTGGTGCTGGTATTTCGGGATGTAACCGAGGAGCGGCAGGTGCAGGCAGCTCTGGTGGCGTCGGAAAAGCTGGCAGTTGCGGGGCGGCTGGCTGCGAGCATTGCGCACGAGATTCATAATCCGCTGGATTCGGTGGCGAATCTGCACTATCTGCTGGCCGAGGAGGGCGATCCGGAAAAGCGCGACGAGTTCCTGCGGCTGGCGCAGCAGGAACTGGGACGCACGATGCAGATCAGCCGCACGATGCTGAGTCTGTATCGCGAGCCGAGGGCGCCAATTCGGGTCGATCTGCGGGAGCTGATCGAGGGCGTGCTCTTGCTGCTGGACCGCCGGCTGCAGCACCAGGGCATTCAACTCGAGACGAAGATCGAGGGGAACCTCGCGGTGGAGGGCTTCCCCGCGGAGTTGCGGCAGGTCTTCACCAACCTGATCGTGAATGCGGTGGAGGCCGCGGGCGCGAAGGGGAAGGTTCGCATCACGATGCGGCACGCCGAACCCGGAGAGCTGCAGGGAGCCGGGGTCCTGGTCGAGGTGGCGGACAGCGGGCCGGGGATTTCAGACGAAGCGGCGAAGAAGCTCTTTCAGCCCTTCTTCACGACGAAGGGGGCGGAGGGCACAGGCCTGGGCCTGTGGGTAAGCATGGGCATCGTGCAGAAGCATGGCGGATCGATCAGCGTGGTCGATGGAGCCGATCCGGAGCTGTCTGGGGCGTGTATTCGCGTCTTTCTGCCCGCGCGGACGATGGCGCGGGCAGCCGGGGAGCCTGCGGCGTAGAGACGCACCGCCATCGCGTGCGGGCTGCTCAGCCGTAGTAGTTCTGAAACAGAGTGCTGACGGTCTCATAGCATTCGCAGGCGGCCTTTTTCAGGCGGACACGATCCAGAATTTCGATGTGGCCCCTCCGGTAGGAAATGAGCTTGCGGCGGCGGAGTGTGCCGGCCGCCAGCGTGACGGTGGTGCGGCGGGCGCCGAGGATATCGGCCAGCAGACCCTGGTTGAGAGAAATGCTGTTCGATCCGGTGAGATCGTGCGCCGTGAGCAGCCAGCGCGCCAGCCGCATCTCGGCTCGGTGCAGGCGGTTGCAGGCGCTCAACTGGCAAAGGATCATATTGCGTCGCTGCGCACATTTCATGACCAGCAGGCGGAGCGCTTCCGACACCTGGACTTCTTTGCGCAGCTCAGGGAAGGGGATGCGCCAGGCCATCACCTCGGTTTGTGCAATGCATCGCGCGGGGCTGGCGGCTTCGGCGCCCAGCAAGTGGTTGCAGGGCACGACGCCCTCGCTGCCGGTGAGACCGATTTCGGCGGTGCGGCCGTCGGACATGGAAACCATTTTGGAGGCAAGTCCGGAAGTGATGAAGAAAGCGTGGCGGGGGAGCTGCTCGGCTTCGTAGAGGACGCTCCCCGGGGGCAGACAGACCTCCTCAAGGCGAGAACAAAAGGCAGTTCGGTAGGGTTGAGGGAGGTTCTCAAGAAACAGATTATCGATGCTATGGCCCATGATGCTCCGCTGTGCTTCAGGAGCAAGGACATAGGGCCGAATCCCGGCAAAAAGTCTTTGTCTCTGAAGAAACCCTGGGGACTTTTGACTTGCGGATTATATGAACTGGGGCCGGATTTTTATGTTCGCTATCAGACAGATATGTTCGGTATTAGACCGACTTTGCGTCTGATGTCCGGTTATGGTTCCGCGAGTCCCCTGTCGATCTCTGGCCATATTTTGGGATGCACCCGGAGGGCAGATTCCTTGGCGAGGGGGCAATTTGGCGGAATTGGCGGAGAATGACGCTCTGCCAGGGCCCGACGGGGATGACGGTGAAACGAGAAATACGATCGCGGAAGCGAGGCAATTCGTGGCCATGAGCGAAAAACCAGAGCTGCTGTGCGTGGGACGCGACACGATGCTGAACCGCACGCGGCGGCTGATTCTGCGGCGGTGTTTCGAGGTAAAGGTGGCATTGACCCCGGCGGAGGCCGTCGCGATGCTGACGGGGCAGCGCTTCGATCTGGTCCTGCTTTGCTATTCGCTTTCCGAAGAAGAGTGCCGGGGGATCATCGTGGCGGTGCACGGCCTGCCTTCGCCGCCGAAGATCCTGCTGCTCGCAGAAGGGGAGGGCCGGCTCCTGCTCGGTCCCCAGGATGAGGAATTTACTTCGGGGGGACCTGCGGATCTGCTCAGGAGGGCGGCGGCCATGGCCGGCGTCGCGCCCGATACAGCGGAGAACTGCGTGGCGGACCAGGAAGCCCGAGAGTCGTACCAGCAGCCGATGTAGTCAGCGGCTTTTTGTAGCACTGTCGGTACAACGAGCTAGTGCGCGTGGCCGTGGTGATGGTGGTGATGCGCCTCAACTTCCTCAACCGTCACCAGACAGCCGTGGGCGGTCTCGCAGATCACATGCTCGAACTGCAGGGTGGTGTGGTAGATGCGGAAGCGCTCGCGCAGCACGCCATTGATGCGGTCGAGGATCAGGTTGCTCTCCGACGGCGGGATGTCGGCGATGGTGATGTGGCTGGAGAGCGCATGGCTGTTCGAGCCGAGACTCCAGACATGCAGGTCGTGGACATCCTCGACGCCCTCGATACGGGAGAGCGTGGTGCGGATGTCGCCCAGGGAGATGCCGCGGGGCGTGCCTTCGAGGAGGATGTTGAGCGTCTCGCGCACGATCGAGGCCGAAGACCAGAGGATGAGGGCGGCGATGGCGAGGGAGAGCGCGGGGTCGATCCAGGTGCGGCCGGTGAGGAGGATGGCGAGTCCGCCGACGATGACTGCAGCGGTGGACAGCGTGTCTCCCAACATGTGGATGAAGACGCTGCGGATGTTGATGTCGTGACCGACGCGCCAGAGCATGGCGGCGATGAGGCCGTTCATCAGCACGCCGGCAGCGGCGACGACCATCATGATTTTCGGCTGAATGTCAGCCGGCTGGGTGAAGCGGTGGACGGCGGTGATCGCAATCCAGGCGGAAATCACGATCAGGGTGAGCGCATTGAGAAATGCCGCGAGCACGCCGGCGCGCTGATAGCCGAAGGTCTTCTTATCGGTGGCGGGACGGGTCTGAAACCAGACAGCGACGAAGGAAAGCACGATGGCGAGGGCGTCGGAGGCGTTGTGTCCGGCTTCGGAGACGAGGGCCAGGGAGTGGGCGCGGAGTCCGGCGACGAGCGTAAGCACGACGTAGGCGACGGTGGCGATGAGAGAGAGGCGCAGCACTCGCTGCATGGCTGCAGTATTCGCCCCATGAACATGCATACAGGTTCAGTTTAATCCTCGGGTGGAAGGTTCATTGCACGGGAGCGGAAGCGTGGGGGTTGCTGCGTTCGGGCATGGGGCGAGCGGGGACAGACTCGGCGGTGGTGCGCAGGCCGCTCCAGTTTTCGGCAACCACGATGCTGTTCTCGGGGCGGTGGATGTCATAGCGAACGGAGCAGGGAAAGCCGAGGCGCAGCTCGGAGGGGTTCACGAGATCGCGCAGGGTCGTGACCTCCTGGGAGCATTCGTAGGCGACGCCGCCGATCTCGTATTTGTAAAGGATGAAGTGAATCTCGCGGGGATGATCCAGCGCGTCAGCCGTGGTGTCCAGTTCGGAAATATCGAGGATGGTGCCGTCGATGATGCGGCCGGAGCGGACCAACTGGGCGCGGCGCTCGCGCTCGATTTCTTCCGCAGTTGGCCGGCGGCGCAGAATGAGCCAGGTGGTGACGCCGCCAATGCAAACTACCGCGGCTGCAACCGTCCCGATCACGCGGGGATCGTGCAGTGACTGGCCGAACATCCGGTGGGCTCCGAGAAGGCGGGGAGTAACAGCGCCGACAGTTGCAGGATAGCTCAGAATTTCGGGAATTGTGATGCCATGGCAGCTGCCTGGCCGCCAGTTGGTAACGTACGGCTGCGCTATACTCGCTGAAGACATGGTGGAACGCGATTTTTCAGGAACGGCCGCTTCGAGCGGTCGTTTTTCCTTCAGAGGTACTGGGCGTACGGCCGGACGAGATGGGGAAGTTGCGCCGAGCCGGGTTCGGATCCGGTCGACGACGGTTATTTGTGTCCGTCGCGGGAGCAGCGTGGTGATGGCGGCCGATGGCCAGGTGACCATGGGTGATGCCGTCTTCAAACACACGGCAAAGAAGATCCGGCGGCTGTACCAGGACAAGATTCTGGCCGGGTTTGCGGGATCGACGGCGGACGCCTTTTCTCTGTTCAGCCGGTTTGAGAACAAGCTGGAGCAGTACGCCGGGAATCTGGGGCGGTCGGCGGTGGAACTGGCGAAGGACTGGCGCACGGACAAGATGCTGCGGAACCTGGAGGCTCTGCTGGTGGTCACGGACCTGAGCCAGACGTTTCTGATCAGCGGGTCCGGGGACGTCATTGAGCCGGATGAAGGGATTGCCGCGATCGGCAGCGGCGGCTCCTATGCGCTGGCTGCGGCGCGGGCGCTGATGGAGAACACGGAGATGGGTGCACGCGACATCGCCGAGAAGGCGCTGAAGATCGCCGGGCAGATCTGCATCTACACCAACGACAAGATCACGATCGAAGAGCTGAACGGAGCAGGGAGCGGCCAATAGCCACTCACTGACAGCTAAGGGCCGGTCGGCTAAGAAGCGGTCAGCTGAAGGCCGGTCGGCGGAGAAGCGGTCGGCGCAGAGGCGGCGCGATGGACAGAGGTTGATATGGCAATTTATTTACCCGGAACGGCAGAAGACCAGGAGTTGTCGCTCGAAGAGCTGACGCCGCGCGAGATTGTCGGGGAACTGGACAAGTACGTCGTGGGGCAGAAGGCGGCCAAGCGGGCCGTGGCCATCGCGCTGCGCAACCGCATGCGCCGGCAGAAGCTGACGCCGGATCTTGCCGACGAGATCATGCCCAAGAACATCATCATGATCGGGCCCACGGGCGTGGGAAAGACCGAGATCGCGCGCCGTCTGGCGAAGCTGACGAACTCGCCGTTTCTGAAGATCGAAGCGTCGAAGTTCACCGAAGTTGGGTATGTGGGGCGCGACGTCGATTCGATTGTGCGCGATCTGGTGGAGATCGCGATCGACATGGTCCGCGAGGAAAAGCTGGAAGAGGTCGAAGATCGGGCGGAGATGAACGCCGAGGAGCGGCTGCTGGACGTGCTGCTGCCAGCTCCGGCACAGCCGGCGCCAGCGGCTGCGGGACAGAGCGGGAATGGGCCCGGCTTCGGTGCGGTGGTCGAGGGGAACACGATCACACTGCCGCCTCCCGGTGGGACCGCCAATGATTCGCATCACCGCACACGGGAGAAGCTGCGGCAGCAGTTCCGCGAAGGCAAGCTCGACGACCGGATGGTGGAGATCGATGTGCGCGAGCGGAATTCCCCGTCCTTCGAGATCATCTCCAACCAGGGCGTCGAGGAGATGGACGTCAATCTGAAGGACATGCTGCCGAACATCTTCGGGCAGCGGACGCGCAAACGGAAGATGAAGGTGTCGGACGCCTTCGAATATCTGGTGCAGGAGGAGGAGAGCCGCCTGATCGATATGGATCAGGTGACACGGCTGGCCGTGGAGCGCGTGGAAACCTCGGGGATCGTCTTCCTGGATGAGATCGATAAGATTGCCGGGCGCGAGGGCGGCCATGGCCCCGATGTATCGCGCGAAGGCGTGCAGCGCGACATTCTGCCGATCGTGGAAGGCACCACGGTCAACACGCGCTACGGCATGGTGCGCACGGACTTCATCCTGTTCATCGCGGCGGGCGCGTTCCACGTGTCGAAACCCAGCGATCTGATTCCGGAACTGCAGGGGCGTTTCCCCATCCGGGTCGAGTTGCAGTCGCTGACGGTAGAGGATTTCGTACGGATTCTGACGGAGCCGAAGTCGTCCCTGGTGCGGCAATACACGGCACTGCTCGAAACCGAGGGTCTGAAGCTGGAGTTCACGCCGGAAGCGATTGCGGAGATGGCGCAGTTTGCCTTCAAGGTGAACGAAGGCACGGAGAACATCGGGGCGCGTCGGCTGCACACGATTATGGAGAAGGTGCTGGACGAGATCAGCTTTTCCGCTCCGGACCTGACGCGCACGCAGTCGAAGGGCGATGCGAAGAATCAGAGCACCGTGGTGGAACTGGCTGCGGTGGGCGAGGGAACGACGGCTCCGCTGCCGGTGATCGAGCGCGAGACGGCGAACGGGACGGAGAAGGTGATGGTCATCGATCCGGAATACGTGCGCCAGATGGTCGCGGACATTGTGAAGAACCAGGATCTGTCGCGGTACATTCTCTGACGAGCGGAGAAGCGGTCGGCTAAAGACCGGTCGGCTAAGAAGCGGTCAGGGGAGAGCCGGTCAGCGGACTGCGGCTTCGCTCCCCTACAATCGGAACGATGTCGACGACCGTACGATCCTTTTCAAAAATCAACCTTGGGCTGGCGATTGGGCCGGCTCGCGCGGATGGATTCCACGGGCTGACGAGTTGCTATCAGACGCTGGCGGCGCATGACCTGGTCACGGTCGAGGCCCGCCCCGCGAAGGCGACCGGCCTGCGGCTCACCAGCAACGACGAGCGGGTTCCGACGGATCATCGCAATACCGCCTGGAAGATGGTGGAGCGCGCGCTGGACGCATTGGGGGCGCAGGCCGAGGTTCACATCCACATTGAGAAGCGGCTTCCGGTGCAGGGTGGAATCGGCGCGGGTTCGGCGAATGCCGTTGCGGCACTGATCGGGCTGGAGCAGGAACTGGCTCGTGCCGGAGTAGCCGAGCTGCCGGGGGCGGAGCGGTTGCGGATCGCGGCGCTGGTGGGATCCGATGTGCCGCTGTTCCTGATTGGAGGAACCGTGCTGGGGCTGGGGCGCGGCGAAGAGGTCTGCCCGTTGCCGAGTATTCCTCCAACGGAGTGCGTGCTGGCTCTGCCCGAGGTGGGAGTTTCGACACCGCAGGCCTATCGGGACTGGGACGCGCTACCAGCGGGCACCGGGCACCGGGCAACGGGCAACGGGGGCGAACCGGAATTGACCGCAGGGGAGGGCTCCGATAGACTGGTAGCGTTGAGTCGAGCTCTCGCCTCGGCCTTTGTGCCGAGGCATCCCGGGGGAATATCTGCCGGGGTTGGCGCGCACTCCTCCGGTGTCACCGCTTTGAGCGGCGACCGGGCCGGGAAAACGGGGAACCCGCTTCTCGCGCTTGTCCGAACCGGGATCGAAAACGACTTCGAAGAGGTCGTCTTCCGGCAGTATCCCTCTCTCGGAAATATCAAGCGCATTCTTGCGGGCTCCGGTGATCCTGAGGAGGCAGCCGTCTATGCGGCGCTCTCCGGCTCCGGATCGGCCCTGTTCGGGCTTTACGGAAGCACCGAGGCGGCGGATGCTGCGGAGTTGCGGCTCAGGGAAGAGGGTCTTCGTTCGCTGCGCACGCTCACGCTGGCGCGGGATGAGTACTGGCGGACGATGGTGGTGCATGCATAGCGGTCAGCGATAAACCGGTCAGCTAAGAACCGGTGGGCTAAGAAGCGGTTAGCAGGGCGAGGGACAGGATCGAATCCTGATCGAGCAGTAAAGCTACTGGGCGATCGACTAATGGTAGGTCAAGTGCCTTTGGAGCACTTTGTCCAGGTTCGAATCCTGGTCGCCCAGCCAAAGCTTGCAGGAACGGCCGGCAAAAGATCGCCGCAGGGATGAAGCAGGATAACCATGCAAACCAGCCTGGAGGATCTTGTGAAGATGGACACGATTGAAGCAGTGGGAGCAGCCACGGCGAACCCGGCGGCGGCTCAGGGGGACGGCGCGAAGGCGAAACAGCAGCCGCGGCGTTCACGGGTTTCGAACGAAGACCGGCGGTTCAAGGTCTTTTCGGGGTCGGCGAATCGTGAGTTGGCGGAGGACATCTGCCGGCACATCGGCGTCACCCTGGGCGAGACGCGGATGCAGCGCTTCTCCGACGGGGAAGTTTATTTCCAGCTGCTGGAGAACGTGCGGGGGGCGGACGTTTTTGTGGTGCAGCCGACCTGCTGGCCGGTGGACCAGCACCTGGTGGAGTTGCTGATCATGATCGACGCGCTGAAGCGCGCGTCGGCGGGAAGGATTACCGTGGTGGTTCCGTATTACGGATATGCGCGGCAGGATCGCAAGGATCGCCCTCGCGTGGCGATTTCGTCCAAGCTGGTCGCGGATCTGATGACCACCGCCGGAGCGCATCGCGCGCTGTTTATGGATCTGCACGCCGCGCAGATTCAGGGCTTCTTCAATATTCCGGTGGACCACATGTTCGCCAGCCCGGTCATGATCGGGTACATCCGGGAACTGAATCTGCCCAATCTGACGGTGGTTTCGCCGGACGCCGGAGGCGTGGAGCGCGCGCGGCACATCGCGACCAAGCTGGGCGTGCCGATGGCGATCGTCGATAAGCGGCGCACCGATATCAACGTAACCGAAGTGATGAACGTGATCGGCGATGTCACGGGGCAGACCTGCCTGATTGTCGACGACATCATCGACACCGCCGGCACGCTGGTAAAGACGGTGGACACCCTTCTGGAGAAAGGCGCGCTCAAGGTGTATGCGGGGGCGTCGCATCCGGTGCTGTCGGGTGAGGCGGTGCAGCGCATTGCCAATTCGAAATTAGAGCAGTTGTTTGTTACGGATTCGATCCCGCTGCGCCCGGAAGCACAGGCGTTAAAGGATTCGGGAAAGCTCAAGGTGCTTTCGGTGGCGGGCCTGCTGGGCGCGGCCATCCTGAGCATTCATATGGAGACCAGCGTCAGCACGCTGTTCAGTTAGAAGCAGCCGATAGCCAGTAGCCAAATAGGGAGTAGCTGGTGGCTAACAGCTAAACAATCAATGGCGGCGCGCTGTGAAGCGGGCCGTACAGAAGGGAGTGGAACCGCAGTTCGGAAGCTGAAGGCTGAGAGCTAACAGCGGAAGGCTGCTTTTCCATGCCCGAGGAGAGAGAGATGATCACCCAGGAAGTCGTCAGCGCAGTGCCCCGCGAGGGCAAGTTCAACAAAAATGCCGCACGCCGCGTGCGTGCCCGGGGCAAGGTACCCGCCGTGGTTTATGGCGCGGCCGAGCCTGCGGTTGCGGTGGAAGTCGATCCGAAGCAGATCCAGAAGATCCTGCACTCGGAGACCGGCCATAACAGCATCTTCGATCTGGATGTCTCCGGGGCGAGCGCCAAGGTGATGATTGTCGATTGGCAGTACGAACCGATCAAGGGCAAGCTGATCCACATCGACTTCAAGCGCATCGCGATGGACAAGCCGATCCGCGTGGAAGTGCCGATCCAGTTGACGGGCGTTGCCGTCGGCGTCAAGACCTCGGGCGGCATTCTGGACCAGATGTTGCGCGAGGTCGAGATCGAGTGCCTGCCGGGCGATATTCCGAACGCCATCGCGGTGGATGTTTCGAACCTCAACTTCGGCATGGTGCTGCGCGTCTCCGATTTGCCGCACACGGACAAGCTGCGCTTCCTGACGCCGGAGGATAAGCCGGTGGCACACGTGGTTTCGATCAAGGAAGAAGTAGTTGCGACACCGGACGCCGAGGCAGCCGCTGCAACCGCGACACCTGCGGAGCCGGAGGTGGTGAAGAAGGGCAAGCAGGAGACCGCCGAAGGCGCAGCAGCTGCTCCCGCCGCGGAAAAAGGCGGCAAGAAGTAAGTGGGAAGCGGCGTGTTTCTGGTGGTCGGGCTTGGGAACCCGGGCATCGAGTACCAGTTCACGCCGCACAATGCGGGTTTTCTGGCGATTGACCGCATCGCCGGTGAGCACAACGCAGAGGTGGTGAACCGCCGCTGCCGCGCGCTCACCGCCAGGGTGCGGATGGCGGGGCGGGAGGTGATCCTGGCCAAGCCGGAGACCTGGATGAACCTCAGCGGGCATTCCGTTGGGGATCTGGTGGACGAGCTGGAACTGGACACCGATCTCCCGGAAAACCTGCTGGTGATTTACGACGAGCTGGATCTGCCCCTGGGTAAGTTACGAATTCGGGAGCGTGGCAGCCCGGCAGGACATAACGGAGCGCGTTCGGTCTCGGGAGCTCTGGGAACGGACGAGTGGTGGAGGATCCGGGTTGGAGTCGGACCGGAGCCTGGAGTGAAGGAAGAAGCCTTTCGGCGCGGTAAGGATTATCTGCTGACGCCGATGGGGAAAAGGGATCTGACGGCAATCGATCCGGTTCTGGATCGGGTTGCACGCGCCGTCGAGATGGTGGTGACGAAGGGAATTTCGCCCGCCATGAACGAGTTCAACCGCCGTGAAGAAACCGGAAACGGCACGGCGGCGAAGTGAAGGAAACGAATTTCTGTTGCCGGGCCCGCGGGTCCGGAAGGAAGAGAAGCAAACGATGCAACGTGTCTATGAGGTGATGTTTATCGTTCGGCCCGACGTGGCCGACGAGGATGTGGACAAGCTGATCGCAAGCCTGGACCAGACGGTGACAGGCGGCGGCGGCACGGTTCGCTCGACGGAGAAGCTGGGCAAGCGCAAGCTGGCCTATATGGTGCGGAGATTCAACGATGGCAACTACATCCTGCTGACCATCGACGCCGATGGCTCGCTGATCGCGGAACTGGAGCGCCGTCTGCGCGTCTCCGAGCCGGTGATCAAGTTCATCACGGTGCGGATGGACGAGGAAGAGAAGCGTCTTGCGAAGGTCAGGGCGATCCGCGCGACGAAGAAGAAGCTGAGCGCGATGCAGCCCGTTGAAGCAGCTCCCGTACCTGTACCTGTACCTGCTCCGGCAGTTGCGGAAACGGCGCCGGCGGCTGCGGAGACGGCAACTGCAGAGACGGCAACTGCAGAGACGGCGACTCAGGCCAGCGCTTAAGCGGGGCCTGCAACAAGGATTTGCAATTCAGGCCGGCACCGCGAGCGGCTGCCCGCCGGAGGAATGAACATGGCTGAACAAGGAACGACATCAACGAATGCAAGGCCGGACGGTCCGGCGGGACGGCCTTCCGGACCCGGCGGACGCCCCGGAGGTCCAGGCGGACCGGGCGGGCGGAAGTTTTTCCGCCGCAAGAAGGTCTGCAAGTTCTGCACGGAAAAGATCGACGCGATCTCGTATCGCGACGTGCGCCTGTTGCAGGGATTTGTGGCTGAGCGCGGCAAGATTGTGCCCCGGCGCCTGACCGGCGTCTGCACGACGCACCAGCGGCGCCTGACCCGTGCAATCAAGCAGGCGCGCAATATCGCTCTGCTGCCGTTCGCGGCCCGGTTCTAAGATCGGCTAAAAACCGGTCAACAAAGAAGCGGTCAGCGGAAATGCGGTCAGCCCACAGCGAGCCGCAGCCCTGATGCCAACTGAGCTCTGAGCGCTGTGCTCCGAGCACTGGAGATCTGCAATGGAAGTGATTCTCAGAGAAGATGTGTCGAATCTGGGCCACCGCGGCGATGTGGTGAAGGTCGCCGACGGCTATGGCCGCAACTACCTGCTGCCGAAAAACCTCGCGATGGAGGCCACAGCGGGCAACAAGGCTGTCATCGAGCAGATGAAGTCCGCGGCTGTGCGCCGTTCCGCGAAGGAAAAGGCCGAGGCCGAGCATCTGGTCACGCAGCTCAACACCGTGGCGCTGGTCTTCACGCGCAAAGTGGGCGAAGGCGACCATCTGTTCGGGTCGGTGACGTCGTCCGACATCGCGCAGGATCTGGCCGCCAAAGGCTTCAACATTGATCGCAGGAAGGTCCAGCTGGACGAGCCGCTGAAGTCGACCGGGGAGTTCCACGTTCCGGTGAAGCTGCACCGCGAGGTCACGGCGCACATCAGTGTGACTGTGAAGGGCGAGGAAGCAGCCGCGGAGTAGGTCTGAAGGGCCTCGGATGCTGGTCCGATCACAGATCGGACGGGTCTCCGGGGCCTGTTCTCTGTCCGCGCTCGCGGGATGAGAAGATAGGAACATATCGTTCCTGGTTCTCATCCATGCTGAAGGTCATCTCCTCGCACGTCTTCCTGAATCACCGGCTGCACCCCGGGCTGCTGGACGTTTTTGCCCGCACGGGAGCACAGGGCGTCGAGCTTTTTGCGGCGCGCCAGCACTTCGACTACAGCAGCCGCTCCCATATCCGCGAACTGGCGGAGTGGTTCAGGGCTAATCCCACCGAAGCATTTTCGATGCACGCGCCGCTTTACTCCGATGCGGAGATGGGGCGCGGCGGCGGGCCTGCGGTCAACGTGATCCATCCGGAAAAGAGCCGGCGCATCGATGCGATGGACGAGATCAAGCGCGCACTCGAAGTGGCGGAGGTATTGCCCTTCCGGTTCCTCATCCTCCATCTTGGGGAGCGAGAGGACACGTGGGGGCTGCGCGCTCTGGAGCACTCCATCACCGCGCTGGAGCATCTGCGCGCCTTCGCGAATCCGCTGGGCGTGAAACTGCTGGTGGAGAATCTGCAGGGCGATGTGGCGCGGCCTGCGCATCTGGTGGAAATTTTGACCTCGGGCCACTTCCAGGACATCGGCGTATGCCTCGACGTGGGCCATGCGCACCTGGGCGACGGCGTGGCTTCGACGCTCTCCGAGGTCAACGGCTATGTTCGCTCTTCGCATCTGCACGACAACAAGGGCGATCGGGATGCTCATCTGTGGCCGGGCGACGGGACCATCCTCTGGGATGAGACCCTGGGTGGATTGAAAGGGGCACCGCAGGTTCCGGCCGGGGTGCTGGAGATTCACTACGGGCTGGGCGAGTCCCCTGAAGCCATCGGTGAAAAGGCGAAGAAGGCCTTTGAGAAGATGGACGCGGCAAAAAAGCTCAGTTAGAGGCACTTATGGCAGAGGAAGCTGCAGGAATTGTAACGGAGACTGCGACAAAAGCTCCGCTTTCGACGATTGCCGGAATTGGCGCGCACGAAGGACAGGCCGTCACGCTGCACGGATGGCTCTACAACCTGCGCGAGAGCGGAAAACTGCTCTTCCCCATCTTTCGCGATGGGACCGGGACCATCCAGGGCATTGTGCCGAAGGCCGCGGTGACGCCGGAAGTCTTCGAGACGGTGAAGGGGCTCACGCAGGAATCCTCGGTCGTGGTGACGGGCAAGGTTCGCGCCGACAAGCGCGCCCCGGGCGGCTACGAGCTGGATGTGGAGGCCGTCGAGGTGGTGCAGCGGGTGCCGGAAGACGATCCGTTCCCCATCTCGCTCAAGGAGCACGGCACCGATTTTCTGATGGAGCACCGGCACCTGTGGGTGCGAACCCCGCGCCAGGCCGCGATCCTGCGCATTCGCGCTGAGATCATCAAAGCGGCGCGCGATTTCCTCGACGACAACGGATTTGTGCTGACCGACCCGCCGATCCTGACGCCGGCAGCCTGCGAAGGAACGAGCACGCTCTTCCCGGTGGACTACTTCGGCGACGAGGCGTATCTGACGCAAAGCGGCCAGCTCTACATCGAGAGCACCGCCCTGGCGCTGGGCAAGGTCTACTCGTTCGGGCCGACGTTTCGCGCCGAAAAATCGAAGACGCGCCGCCACCTGACGGAGTTCTGGATGGTGGAGCCGGAGTGGGCCTTCGCCACACTGGACGACCTGATGGGGTTGGCGGAGAACTTCATCAGCGCGATTGTCCAGAAGGTGCTGGTGAAACGCGCCCTGGAGCTGAAGACCATCAACCGCGACACCGCGAAGCTCGAAGCCATCCAGCCGCCGTTTCCGCGCCTGCGCTACGACGAAGCCGTGCAGATGCTCAACGATGCGCACGCGAAGGGGATTCTGGAGGCGCCGTTCGAGTACGGCAACGACTTTGGATCGCCGGATGAGACGTACATCTCATCGCAGTTTGACCGGCCTGTGATGGTGCACCGGTATCCTGCAGCGGTGAAGGCGTTCTACATGGAGCCGGACCCGAAGGATCCGAAGTACGCGCTGTGCGTCGACGTGCTGGCCCCGGAAGGCTACGGCGAGGTCATCGGAGGGTCGCAGCGTATTCACTCCTACGAACTGCTGAAGAAGCGGATCGAGGAGCACCAGTTGCCAATCGATGCTTTCAAGTGGTATCTCGATCTGCGGCGGTATGGTTCGGTTCCGCATTCGGGTTTCGGCATGGGCATCGAGCGCGCAGTGGCATGGATCTGCGGACTCGACCACGTGCGCGAGACGATTCCTTTCGCCCGGACGCTGAATCGAATGTATCCGTAGGGATCTATGCCAGGACCGAGTGAAACATCCCTGAAGGCCGGATCGCCGGCCGGTTTGCCTTCGCCTGCGCCCGTTTACCGCGGTATGCAGTCGCTGCCTCCACGCAAGATCAAAGTGATCGGCGTGCCTCTGGACCTGGGTGCGTCCCGGCGCGGGGTCGATATGGGGCCATCGGCCGTACGGGTGGCCGGCCTCGAAGCGCGGCTGGAGGCGCTGGGCCACGAAGTGCGCGACGGCGGCAACATCAGCGTGGCCATCGCGGAGACCAAGCGGTCGGGCCACCAGAGCGCGCGGTACCTGAAGGAGATCACCGAGACCTGCACCCGCGCGGCGGAGATGGTGCTGAAGACGCTGAACGAGGGCATGACGCCGGTGATTCTGGGCGGGGATCACTCGGTGGCGGCGGGCAGCGTCTCCGGCGTGGCGGAGTTTTACCGCAAGCAGAATCAGAAGATCGGTCTGATCTGGATCGACGCGCATACCGACATCAACACGCCGGCGACCTCGCCGAGCGGTAACGTGCACGGGATGCCGCTGGCCGCGCTGGTGGGGCTGGGGCCGGAGCCGCTGGCGAACATCCTGGGGTGGGCGCCCAAAGTGCAGCCGGAGAATGTGGTGCTGGTGGGGGTGCGCGACATCGATGCGGCGGAGAAGGAGAACGTCCGGCGCGCGGGTATCACCGAGGTCTACACGATGCGCGACATCGACGAGCGCGGCATGCGCACGGTGATGGAGGAGGCGCTGCGCGCAGCGGGCCGGGGGACAGCGGGCTACCACGTTTCGCTGGACATGGACTGGATCGATCCGGAGGATGCGCCGGGCGTGGGCACCCCGGTGCGCGGCGGGGCGACGTATCGCGAGGCGCATCTGGCGATGGAGATCATCGCCGACCACGGGCGGATGGTGTCTCTCGAAGTGGTCGAGGTGAATCCGGTGATCGACGAGCACAACCGAACGGCCGATCTGGCGGTAGAGCTGATTTCCTCGGCGTTCGGGAAAAAGATTTTGTAAGAATCGCGGTTCGCTACGGAGCTGGATCGGGTGCTTTTTGGCCGTGCAGAGGCTCAGGCGGACAACGGGCTGGGCCCTTCGGTGAATCGAACGATCAGACCGGTGCAGGATCCGCGTGCATTTTCCTCCAGCACGTGACAGACTCATCGGTAATGACAGAACGGTGAAGTTGTGGTGCAGGCCGCAACTTTCGCGTTTTTCCAACGTCTCACCTTGAAACAGCATGTCCAGTGAAGTGTTAACTCGCCCGGCCCGACGGAACGAGCAATTGGCGGCGGCCTGCGAATTGTTCCGGTCCAAGCTGGATATTCGGTTTCCTGTTTCCGCAGAATGCGCCCCCGGAAGCGGCGTCCCGTCAGAGTTGCCAGAGACGCGAATGCATCGCGGCCCGGGAGGGCCCACCCTTATTGCGCGCTAGTCTGCTGTTGTTGTTCTTCACCCTCCTCGGCTTTCTGACGATGGGTTATCACCCCGGGATCGAGGATGACGGGGTTTACCTGACCGCCGTTAAGAGCGATCTGGCTCCGGCTTTATATCCTCACAACGCCGATTTCTTTCGCCTCGAGATGAAGGCGACCCATTTCGACACATGGATGGCGGATTTCGTTCGCGTTACCCACATCCCTCTCGCGTGGTCCGCATTTTTGTGGCAACTGGCAGCGATCTTCGCGGTTTTATGGGCCTGCTGGTCGATCGCGCGGCACCTGTTCTCGGACGAAACGGCTCAATGGGGTGCGGTCGCCATGGTAGCAGCCATGCTGACGCTTCCCGTCTCGGGAACGGCTATTTACCTTGTCGATCAGCATCTGCACCCGCGCACGCTGGCGACTGCCCTGATTCTCACTGCTGTTTCGAGCCTGCTTGCGCGCAAAAGGTGGCAGGCGGTTCCGCTGGCGCTGGCGGCGATTGCTCTGCACCCGATTATGGGGCTGCTGGGGGCGTTCTTTTGCATCTCGCTGGAGATCGCTCTGGTTCAGCCGGCAACCGTTGCTCTCCCCGAACCCGAATTT
The DNA here is from genome assembly GCA_963796895.1 of uncultured Acidobacteriaceae bacterium. Lineage (GTDB taxonomy): Bacteria > Acidobacteriota > Terriglobia > Terriglobales > Acidobacteriaceae > Palsa-343. The sequence goes on along the minus strand of CAWCNN010000003.1, from coordinate 470,539 downwards.
GCTGAAACGGTCGCAACCTATGCCGTGGTGCCATTCGGTTGGTTGTTTGCGCGGCCGACCGGGATCTGGCTGGAGACTCTCCAGACGCGCCACTGGTTTCGGGTTTATTCCTGGACCTGGTACGAGTGGCTCGGCGTGCTGGGGCCGCTGTTGATCTTCTGGGGCATCGCGCGTGCAGCGCACAAGCGCACGGATGACAACCTATCGCGGTTCGCTACCGCAACTGTGGCCTACGGAGCCGTCTTTCTAGTGCTCTCGCTGATCCTTCTGTCTCCCCAGGTCCAGTCCGGTCTGGGAACTCTGGAACCGATGCGGTTCCTGCACCTGATCTATCTGTTTCTGGCTCTGATCGCAGGAGCGGCGCTGGGGAAGTGGGTCCTGCGAAAGCAGCTGTGGCGTTGGGCGCTGTTCCTGGTAGTGGTCAACGGCGGGATGTTCCTTGCCCAGCGGCAATTGTTCGCTTCGACACATCACCTGGAATTGCCGGGGAGGGCCCCGATGAACCGGTGGCTGCAGGCCTTCGCCTGGATTCGCGACAACACGCCTGCAGACGCATACTTCGCGCTGGACCCGCATTACATGGCGGCTCCGGGAGAGGACTATCACAGCTTCCGCGCGCTTGCGGAAAGAAGCTCGCTGGCTGACGCCATTAAGGATGCGTCGGTCGTAACAAAGGTTCCGGACCTGGGGCCCGTGTGGCAGACGCAGCAGCGGGCGCAGCAAGGCTGGGATCATTTCGGTCTGGCAGACTTCGAGAGGTTGCGAGCCGAGTTTGGCGTGAACTGGGTATTGCTGTCCCAGCCCCCGCCCAACGGTCTGGATTGCCGCTGGCATAACAGTTCTCTGAGCGTTTGCCGGATCCCGTAACGACCGCTGTGACCGGACCGCCCAGGGTAGTCTGCCAACAGAGGATTCTTCATGAGCGCCCCTGTTGCATCTCCCCTGGAATATCCCTGGAAACCGGCCGGAGCCAACACCGCGGTCGACGCAGCGGCCCTCGAAAGCTGGGTGGAGGAGGGACTCCGCCGGCACCGCGCGGCGATTGACCGGCTGCTGGCAGTCGAAGGCCCGCGGACTCTGGAAAATACCCTGCGCGCCTATGACGATGCGGTGGCGGAGTTGTCGGCGGTTGGATCGTTGACCGGCCTGATGCACAGCGTCTATCCGGAAAAGGCGGTGCGGGATACGGCACAGGCGCTGTTACAAACCATCTCCCAGGCCGGGGTGGAGCTGTCGCTGCATCGCGACGTGTATCAGGCTCTGGAGAAGATCGATGCGAGCGGGGCGGATGCGGCTACGAAGCACTATCTCGACCGCACCCTGCTCCAGTATCGCCTCGCAGGCGTCGATAAGGACGATGCCACGCGGGCGAAGCTGAAAGATCTGCAGGATCAGGCAACGCTGACCGCGCTGAGCTTCGGACGCAATGTGCAGGAGGGCGGCAACACTGTGGTTGTTGAGGACGCGAACGAACTCGCGGGCCTGCCGCCGGATTATCTGGAGACGCACAAGCCTGGCGAGGACGGGAAGATCACGCTGACGACGGATTTCCCGGATTATCTGCCGGTGATGACGTTTGCGAAGTCGGGCGATCTGCGGCGGCGCATGTTTCTGTCCTACAACACGCGGGCCTATCCGGCGAACCGGCAATTGCTGCTGGATCTGCTGAAGATCCGGCAGGAGATTGCGGGCATTCTGGGCTTCGCGCACTGGGCCGATCTGGCGACGGCCGATCAGATGATGGAGTCGGCGGCGAATATGCAGGCCTTCCTCGACGATCTGGATGGCGCAACGAAGGCCGGGGCGGAGAAGGAATACGCGATGATCCTGGAGTTTGCGCAGGGTGAGCAGCCGGGGTTGAGCCGAATCGACGCGGCGAGCCGGGCGTATTGGGTGGAGCAATACCGGCGCTCGGCGTTTGCGTTCGACTCGCAGTCGGTGCGGCCGTATTTCCCGTATGCGCGCGTGGAGCCGGGCGTGCTGGCCACGGCGGAGCAGCTGTTCCAGGTCGAGTTCCGGCGCATCCAGAATCCGGAGGTGTGGCATGCGTCGGTGAGCGCGTGGGAGGTGTGGGACGGAACGGAACTTGCGGGGCGCTTCTATCTGGACATGCATCCGCGCGAGGGCAAGGACAAGTGGTTCTCGGCGCATCCGCTGATTCCCGGGATTCTGGGGCGGCAACTGCCGGAGGCCGCGCTGATCTGCAATTTTCCGGAGCCGAAGGAAGGCAATCCGGGGCTGATGCAGTATTCGGACGTGGTGACGTTCTTCCACGAATTTGGACACCTGATGCATGCCTTGCTGGGCGGACGGCAGGCATGGGCGGGGATCAGCGGCATCGCGACGGAAGGAGATTTCGTCGAGGTGCCGTCGCAGATGCTGGAGGAGTTCTTCCGCGATCCGGCGCTGTTGGCGCGGTTCGCGCATCATTTCGAGACGGATGAGCCGATTCCGGCGGAGCTGGTGCTGCGCATGAATCGCGCGGGGGCGTTTGGGAGGGCGGACTGGGTGCGGACGCAACTGCTCTACACGACGTATTCGCTGGAGACGCATCGGCAGGACCCGGCGACGCTCGATCCCGACGCGCTGTTCCGCAGTCTCTACGAGCGCTTCCTTCCCTATGAGTGGATCGAGGGGAACCGGATGTATGCGAGCTTCACGCACCTGGTGGGCTACTCGTCGAACTATTACACGTACCTCTACGACAAGGTGATTGCGCTGGATTTCTTTGCGCAGTTTCCGCGGAATGCGCTGCTGGATTCGCCTGAGTCGATGCGGTACCGCAAGACGGTGCTGGAGCCAGGCGGTTCGATGCCGGGCAAGGAGATCGTGCAGCGGTTTCTGGGACGAAGCCAGTCGAGCGACACGTTCACCGAATGGGTAGGCGAGGAGTTCCAGCAGATGAGCGCGGCCTACGCGTGATGGGGGGACCCGGGTGCTCCCGTTCGGGTAAGCTGAATCGTCGAACGCGTTGGGGGCTCGAGATGGCGCGAAGATCGTGGTTGGTGTCGCTCCTGTTTGTGGGTCTGCTGTGCGGAGCGCATGCGCAGCAGGCGGTGATCGCGGTCGATCACGGGCCGAACGCGGAAGCGCAGCAGAGCAAGCATTACATCGTGCTGGTTTCGCTGGACGGCTTTCGTTACGACTACGCGAAGAAATACGGAGCGCGGCACCTGCTGACGATCGCAGCGCATGGCGCGAGCGCGCCGGAGGGGATGATTCCCTCGTATCCGTCGCTGACTTTTCCGAATCACTACACGCTGGTGACGGGTCTTTATCCCGAGCATCACGGCATCGTCGGGAATTCGTTTTACGATCCGGAGCGCAAAGAGCGGTATTCGTATACGGATCCGAAGACGAACAGCGATGGCTCCTGGTATGGGGGGACGCCGCTGTGGTCGCTGGCGGAGAAGCAGGGGATGCGAACGGCGTGCTTTTTCTGGCCGGGGTCCGAAGCGGAGATCGCCGGGGAGAGGCCGAGCTATTATCTGCACTTCGACAACAAGTTTCCGGACGAGAAGCGCATCGATCAGGTGATTGCGTGGCTGAAATTGCCGGCGGAGCAGCGGCCGCATTTCATCACGCTCTACTATGCGAACGTCGATCATGCCGGACACGAGTATGGTCCGGACAGTCCGCAGACGGCCGAGGCGGTGAAGCAGGTCGACGCGCTGGTGGGCAAGCTGGAAGAAGATCTGAAGGCGACTCATTTGCCTGTCGATCTGGTGATTGTTTCCGATCATGGCATGGTGAAGATTCAGGGCAGCTGGATCGATCTGGATCAGTACGCGTCGATGGACGGCGTGACGGCGGTCGGCGACTATCTCTATGCGCCGAATGAACTGGCCGCGAACAAGGTTTATCAAAGGCTGAAAGCGGCGGATGCTGCTTTCATGGTGTATCGGCGGGCGAACGTGCCGGCGGAGCTGCACTACAACAGCAATCCGCGCGAGGGAGATCCGGTGATCGTGGCGCGGGGACCGTATGCCATTCGCGCCCAGGCGCCCCCGCCGGATCGCCAGGATCGTCCGCCGACGGCCGGCAATCACGGCTTCGATCCGTACATGATGCCGGAGATGAAGGCCGTGTTCTACGCGGAGGGGCCGGATATCCGAGCGGGCGTGAAGCTGAAACCGTTCGAGAACGTGAACGTGTATCCGCTGCTGGCGAAGATTCTGGGGCTGGACGCGCCGCCGACGGATGGCAGTCCGGGAGTTTTGTCGGGCATTCTGGCGGGGCCGTGATCGGGCTACGCATGAGCGGCTCCGAGTCGGGACATCTTCATCCAAAATCGGTCGAAACTCCTGAGCCCCAACGTTCGAAGCCAAATGGATCTGCGGCGGTAGAATGGGCGGCAATCGTAGTCCGTTGGTGTTCTCCTCCACTTTCAGGAAGTGAAAACTAGTTTCCACCGGTCTTTTCGGTCCGACTGTTAGCCAAGCGGGAGGCGTCATGAACATTTCGACATACTGGAGAGGAGGTCAGCTTCTGCTTGCCTTCGGTCTTGTCGGGAGTTGGACATGGACAGCAGCAAAGCCAATTGACAAAAATGCGATTGCCAAGACGATCAAGATGGACGTCGCGCAAATCGTCGCTGGGCTCAATGCTCACGATGCGGTTAAGACAACCGCCTACGATGCTTCGGATGTGGTCTCCATGGAATGTGGCAGTCTGTCAACCGTAGGAATCGATTCCGATCGAGAGGGATTCCAAACAGGCTTTGCTCACGACCCTCGTTGGCGAGTAAGTCTAATCGCCGACAACGTCGACGTTGCGCGCAGCGGAGACATGGCGGTCTATCGTGGCACCTATAACGAGGAGAACAGTCGCGAAGATGGAGTGCTGATGACCCACAGGACGAACTTCCTTGCGGAGTTTAAGCGTCAAAGTGACGGACAGTGGAAGATCGCCTGGTACAGCGTTTCCAACATGGAAAAGTCGCACCCGAAGTAACGATCCGGACTGCCTCGCATCCTGGTGAGTTAGGAGTTTTACGGGTGGATGGCCCGGATGAAGGCTCGACCCCGGCTTATCCGTTCATGTAGACGCCATCGCCGGGCGGCCCGAGTTGCGGAACGCCGCGCAGGATGGTTCCGATGACTTCATGCCGGGCCGAGAGCACGGCGATGTCGGCCGAGCGGCCGGGAGCGATGGCGCCGATTTCGGATTCAAAGCCGGTCATGCGCGCTGGATTGGACGTCGCCAGCGGCAGTGCTCGATCGAGGCCGGCGCCTGTGAACTGCATGAAGTTGTGCAGGCCGCGGTCGAGCGTGAGGGTGCTGCCGGCCAGGGTGTCTTCCCCGATCACGCAGCGGCCGTTCTTCACGCGAACCTCCATCTCCCCGAGGCGATAGGGGCCGTCGGGCATACCGGCGCCAGCCATGGCATCGGTGACGAGAATGGCGCGGTCGACGCCTTTCGCTTTCCAGAAAAGGCGGACGACGGAAGGATCGACATGGAGTCCGTCGCAGATGATCTCGGCGAAGAGCCGGTCGTTGTCGAGGACTTCGCCCAGGAGGCCGGGATCGCGATGATCGAATCGGCGCATGGCGTTAAAGGTGTGCGTGGCACTGACGGCTCCGGCCATCACGCCGGCTCGCGCTGCGTCTCCGTTGGCATCGCTGTGGCCGAGGCTGACGCGAACGCCGAGCTGGGTTGCGTGGGCGATCGTTTCCTCGGCGTTGGGAAGCTCGGGAGCCATCGTCATGATGCGGATGTTGCCCTCGGCTGCATCCCACATGCGATCGAAAAGCGCGATGGAAGGTGTAAGCAGCTGGCTTTCTGCGTGAGCGCCGCGCTTATGCGGCGAGAGGAACGGACCTTCGAGGTGAATGCCCACGGGCCGAGCGCCGTCGAGCGGGGCGCCGATCAGCTTCGCGATGCTGCTGAGCGAGTGGAGAAGCGAATCGAGCGGAGCGGTGACCGTCGTGGCACAATACGCGCCGACGCCGCGCCGCGCCAGGAAACTGCCGATGTGGCTGAGCGCCGATTCGGTCCCTTCCATGACGTCGTGGCCGCCGGAGCCGTGGATGTGGACGTCGAAGAGAGCCGGGACCAGCGTGGATTCAGGCAGCTCGACGTGGCGACCCTCGGGAAGCGCGGCACGGGTGAGCGAGAAAACGTCGGCGACAATGCCGTCCTCGATGACGACGACGGGCCGCTCAATCAGGTGATCGGGTGTGTAGAGCCGAGTGGCGGTGAGTACGGTTCGCACAAGATCAGACTACCGCGAGCGCGCCCCTCTGCGAGTCAGTTCTGCGTGTCGTGACGAGAATCGGCAGGCGGCTGGCTCGATGGCGGAGCAGGCACGGCTCCGGGCGCCTTGCGGGCATGGGGAGCGATGCGGGCACGCCCCTGTTCGGAAGAGCGAGCGGCACGGCCCGGTTCTCCGGCGGGGGCCGGCGTGGAGGCGGGTGCGGCAGGATGAACTGCGGAGGCGGCGCCGATGCCTTGTCCAGTCGGCAGGGGTGGCGCGATGGTGCCGCGCTCGGAGCCGGTCCTGTGGGAGTGGTTGACGGAGCCGGCGACGATGACAAATCCAAGCAGGCCTGCCGTGGCCAGGCCTAATATCTGCCGGGGAAAACGGGGGAGGGCAGAAATCCGGGAAGTCCAGTTTCGCGAAGTCCGGGAGGAGCGCGCGGGCTCGGCATCCATGGTCATGCGGGTGGCGGCCAGGCGGTTGAGAATGCGGCCTTCGAGGCCGGGGGCGGGCGTGGCCGAGCCGATGCTGCGCAGCGCGCGGTCGATGCGCGGGTCGGGTGGAGCGTCGTGAATCGTGTCGCGGTTCATCGCGGAATTCCTTCTTTCTCGAGCAGCAGGGCCAGTTCCCGACGGGCGCGAAAGATGCGCGAGCGGATGGACGATTCCGTCGTGTCGAGGGCGGCGGCAATCTCAGCGGTGGTCAGCTCTTCGACGGCAGAGAGCAGCAGGGCCTCGCGTTCGCGCGCAGGCAGACGATCGATGAGGGCGAGAATGCGTGCGTGCTCCTGGGACGAGATGGCTGCAGCGTCCGCCGAGCGATCGCCGGAGGCCAGGACGCGGGCGTGGTCGGCAATGTCTTCGCCTGCGGGACGCGTTTTCGATCGGCGTTTCCGGTCGAGAACGATGTTCCAGACGATGCGGACCAGCCAGACCCGGTAGTCGCGAATCTCGCCGAGGCGCGCTTCGTGCCGCAGCACGCGCAGGAAGGTCTCCTGCACGGCATCTTCGGCTTCGGCGGCATTGCGCGTGACGGAGAAGGCGACGCGGTAGAGCGCCGTCGAGTATTCGGCCACCAGCTGCGCGATCGTGTGGGCGTTTTCCTGGGTGTTATCCAAGGGCTTCGCAACCGGAGCAGGCGCGGCCCAGGAGGCGAGCTGGCCTTCGAAACAACTCATCCTGCCTCAATCCTGGAACCCCCGCGCCGGTTCGATCCGGTTTGGGGAGAATCGCATACGTCTGCCCTAAAGACGGAGGATACCTTGTTTTCGCTCAGGTGCTATCACTCCGGTAGCCGGTAGCCGTAGCCGTAGCCGGGAGCCGGGAGCCGGGAGCCGGTGGCCGATTCGAATTTCCCGATTTAGGAAAGGGCGTGAAAAGAGATTTTTGGGGGGGGTGGGGAAATTGGGGGGGTGTTTTGTTTTCAGCGGGTTGCGGGAGTGGCCCTGCCAGATGCCTGGGCAAGTGGTCTGGGTTCTGTCAGATGCGTCCCTGGCTGGGGGTGCGGCAGACACGGCCGTGATTGGGGCAGACTCGGCCGAGTTGGGCGGATGTGATGCTTGCGAGAGCAGATGGGCCGCGGCCGCAGGTGCAGCAAACTCGGCCGAGTTTGCCGGGGACTCGGCTGAGTTTGCGGCAAAGCCGGCCAGGATTGCGGCAGAGGCGGCCAGGTTTGCGGCAGGGCCGGCCGAGGCCGCGAAGGATGAGTCGAGCGGAACGGTTCGAGGAATGATGCGCTGTAACGATGAGGGAAGGGCGCAGGGGACCGCGCGTGGAGCTCCGTGTTGTCGCCGATGCCGGCATGGGCTTGTCCTCTCCGAAGAGAAAAGGCTCGCCGCATGGCGAGCCTTTTCGTGGTCTTGTTGGGGGCGGGAAAAATATCTTACCCCCTATTATCAGAATACCAAGTCCAGGCAGAAAGTCGGCCAATTATGTTGGGGTTGGGCGGGTTGTAAGTGGCGTGGAATGAGGGGTCATTACTTTGGTGAGGAGGGCTGGGGCTTGACAAGAAATGGAAGGCGGTTGGGTTTGGTCCATTCCAGGCCGACTTTTTGGGGTCTTTCTCGGTTTTCGGTGAGTGGTTTGGCGATGATGCGCTCGTTGAGAATCATCGGTGATGACAGGAGCGTTTCTCAGGAGGTAAGGAGTTCCGGCCAGTAGGTCTGATTGGGCTCGACGGCTGCATGTGATGATCAGTTTCGATCCATATAAGATCTGGGCAAGGCATTATCTATTCTGAAATAGCCCTTTGATCCTTACGCCATTAGGAGTTCCGTGAACGTTCCCGATGGGATTCAGACAGTATTAGCATCGTTCGAGTGTCGGACCGAACCTTCATGGAGGTTTTAGTTGCTGATGCACTTACCGCCGCCAGGGAAACTCATCGCAATCTTGACGATGAAGAGGTTGGGTGGTGTTTTGATCAGGCTGCTCACCGGATGTAGCCCACCCGCTCACCGCCCCGTCTGGCCGCTGCAACCATGTCACACCTTCGTGTGTCAGGTACTTTATGACTCTGCAGGGGCAGGCGGAGTGTGAAGAAATGATTGCGCGATAACCTCAGTCTGGCGTTGAGAATGTAGCCCATCGGCGTCCGCGTGAGGTGCTACCGTAGCACTACAGCTCATTCGCAATTTCCGCGATCGGGTTGAGGGCAGTCCAGCGTTAGCGAGGTGTTCAGGCAATCTTTCTTGTGGACACGGACTCCGAACGTAATGTAGCATCCTCCCACGGTATGGGCGCTGCAGCAGCAGGTGCTGGCTGCCGAACCGCGCTTCTTACAGGCCTACTACGCTTTGACTTATGTGCATCACCTAAGGCATCGATGCGTCCGTCGAAAGATGGCACCTTCTCGCTGTTCATACTCGCAGTCTCATGGCTGAAGATAATGTTTCGATCTTTTCCGACGGTGCGCTTATGGATCGTGATCGGCTCCTGTGGGTTTGCGCTATCGAGCGCCGCCCAGATGCCGATTCCGGTCGACCTCGATGGTGACGGATTCACGGATATCGTGTTCTGGCAACCCTCCGACAACTCCTGGGAAGCGCTCATGACATATCCTGGCGCAGACGACTTTACCTTGCGGGTTCCGCAGCACATTGGGGGTGCAGCCCCGACCGGCGATCAGATCTTAGTTGGCGATCTAAATGGCGACAAGATGGCCGATATCTTTACGTGGCGAAAGTCAGACCATAGCTGGGTCGTGAATCTTGCGACGATCAATTACCCGCTCTCACAGCCTCCCTCCGCTCCGACGTTTACATCTGCGGTTTGGCCGGGAGTCGCTGGAGCGGATGGGCCGTTCTACGTGGGTGATTTCACCGGCGATGGGAAGTCGGACATCGCCGTGTGGGACAACACGTCCAAGACGTGGCTCGTTTACGTATCTACAGGGACCTCATTCAAAGTGGAACACTGGCCTGGAGCCTGGGGATCCGACGGGCCGGTATTTGTTGCCGATCTTAACGGCGATGGAAAAGCCGACGTATTCATGTGGCGAGACTCAACAAAAAGCTGGACCGTCAACATTTCGACTGGGAAAGGGTTCCGCGCCGAAGAATGGAAAGGAGCCTGGGGATCCGACGGTCCAATACATATCGGTGATCTAAATGGCGACAAGAAAGCCGATGTCTTTATGTGGCGCGACTCGACCAAAACCTGGACGGTGAACCTATCGAACGGACACGGTTTCGACCAAGAGGAGTGGCACGGGACATGGGGAACGGACGGCCCGAACTTCGTTGGTGACTTCGATGGCAATGGCATAGCTGACGTTGCGATATTTCGTCAATCCGACGGTGCCTGGTTTATCAATTTCTCGACCAAGACAGGATTTATCTCGCGGCAGGTAGCAGCGCCGCCGATTAACGGCGTGGCGTTGATGGGCAAGTTCTTCAATAAGAAACGTGACACCATCGCAGTTCAGCAGGCGGCTGGCGCTGCGTACAGCCTTTACACTTTCGCCAACGAGAATCAAACCTGGCCGACTCCCCAGCCTGCTATTCTTGCCTTCGGCGTTCCAACCACAACGATACCGTACGGCGGAACAGCCGCCCTCACTTACAAGGTTGCTCCGACGAGCGGGTGTTCGAATACGATCACGGGCGAGATCTTCATGGGATTGAACTTTTCCGATCAAGGAAAGTTTACTGTTCCAGCATCCGGTGAAGGTACGGTCGGAACCCCCGCGCTGGAAGGCAACCCAAGTTATGCCGAGATTGCATTCTCATGCGTAGATTACGGACAACCAGCCAATACCCCGCAGCTACCGATCGCGGTTGGAGCAAAGCCCGTACCCGTACCTGTGACTTCTCCGTATGCTTCACTGAGTATCATCTTCGTATTGAGCAGTAATCCCTATGGAGGCGCTGGTCAGGCCGTTTTGAATATGTCGGGGTATAGGACGGTGAATGGCGTGAAGCAAACCGGTGCTAACGACACCTTCGCCTTTGCAGCCCCGCCGGCCCAGCTCGATAATTCGGTCAGCCCGACGCTATACGGTGGAGGAAATTTGACGCAGGCAGGACAGCTCAATCCTGGGACATGGACGGTTTCGGCCAGCGTAACCGGCCTCGCAAATCCACAAACTTGCGATGTCATGCTGGTTGCTGGCCAAGCCTATGCACTGACCATAATGCCGGGAGCAGACATTTCGGCGGAGCAAAAGGTTTGCTCCCTTGGTGCTCTCTAGTGTAGTGCGTCGTAAATAGTAACGAGTATCTCCGGTATGCGTCCATACTATGGAGGACGACATAGTATGCGCATCGCTGCCGCAGTTGACCTGAGCCCGGAACAGAGACAAGCCCTGGAGCGGATGGCGCGAGGACGTTCTCTGCCCGCGCGGGTTGTGGAGCGGGCGCGGGTCGTGCTGCTGGCCGCAGACGGGCTGGAGAACAAGGAGATTGCCCGGCGGATGAACATGACGCCGGAGAAGGCGGCGCGCTGGCGGAACCGCTTTCTCACAGGCGGCATCGCGGCTCTGGAAAAGGACGCGCCGCGGCCGGGCCGCACGCCCACCATCACCGAGCGGCGGGTAAAGCGAGTGGTGGACATGACGCTGCACAACAAGCCGGCGAACGCCACGCACTGGTCGACGCGCACCATGGCGCGTGCGGCGGGCATCAGCGAGGCCAGTGTGCGCCGCATCTGGCGCGCCCACGGACTGAAGCCGCATCAGGTGCGAACCTTCAAGCTCAGCCGCGATCCCCGCTTCCAGGAGAAGCTGGAGGATATTGTCGGCCTGTATCTGAATCCGCCCGAGCACGCCATCGTCCTGTGCGCCGACGAAAAGAGCCAGATTCAGGCTCTGGATCGCACTCAGCCCGGCCTGCCGATGAAGAAGAGGCCGCTGCGGCACCATGACCCACGATTACAAGCGCAACGGAACGGCTACGCTGTTTGCCGCCCTCGATGCACTCGAAGGCCAGATCATCTCCATGTGCGACGACCGGCACCGCCATCAGGAATGGCTGAAGTTCCTGCGCGCTATCGATGACGTCGTTCCCCCGGGCAAGCAGATCCATATGATCGTGGACAATTACTCGACCCATAAACACGCCAGGGTCGAGCGCTGGCTCGAACGTCATCCCCGCTTCCACATGCACTTCACGCCTACCGGCTGCTCATGGCTGAACATGGTGGAGCGCTTCTTCCGCGACCTGACCGAAAATCGCCTGCGCCGGGGAGTCTTTCGCAGTGTCGAGGATCTGATCACCGCGATCTTCGACTACATCGACCATCACAACGACAACCCCAAACCCTTTATCTGGACCGCCAAAGCTGCCGACATACTGGAGAAGGTCAAGCGCGCCCGCGCCGCTCTTCATAATCGGCAATCTGCATGACGCACTACACTAGTTCTTACGGTGATACAAACGCGAAGCATTGCTGCTTGAGCTGCTCTTCTGAAAGTCGATGCTGAAGCACGTTTTGGGCCGCCGCCGATAAATTGATGGCGACCGACGGAAGTAGCCGTCAACACCATACCCAGAAAAGAGCGAGCGCATCACAGGGGCCATCCGTGACGCCCTCAAGGCGGAGGGTATCCGGCTCACCAATGGCTTCGTCGTTCCGAAGACTGATGGCGGAATCGATCGCGAGCATGTCGTGACTTTGCACGCTAGTCAGGGCGTACCGTCGATGCCGTTCTCATCGCGACGGTGGGGAATTCCTTTGCTGCGGTCAAAAAGGAACAGTTCCATGTCAGCGTCAGCCCGGGACCGCCCCCCCGGACGTTTTCAACTGACGATATCAGGGCAAATCACTCATCCAGGGGTCTTCTCGGGCGCAATGCACGGGTCGATCCCGCTCACGCAACGGGGTTCACTCCGGCGAGGCGGTTCGCAAGCTGGAGAGGGTGTTGCGGAGGCGCATCGCGACCCATGCCAAGGCGACGAGTCCCGTGCTCCTCACGGTGAAGGCAAGGTTCACGACCCAGGCCGGGGCTTCCCCTGTCCGCTGCAGCAGGAAGGGCAGAAGATTCCAGGTCGTGCTCTGCACATCGTCCCATGGGTCCTCGGTGAGCGCATGGGTGCCCGATGCCAGGCGTCCATCCAGCAGGAACAGGGCTCCGGCGAGCCGGTCCATGCCGGTGGTGAGAGGTGACGCGGATCACTGATGGCCGCCAATTGCGGGTTCGATACTTGTAGACCGTACCAGGAGGTCTGTCCTTGAATCGTTTCTGTGCGCGCCTGTTCGGTCTCGCCCTGTTCGGCTTTCTCGCTTTATCTATGCCCGTCCGACCCGCCCTGGCTCAGCAGGATCAAGCCACGCATATCTTCCATCGGCTGATCCCGGCCGGAGATACCTGCGCCACCTGCCACAAGGGGATCTATGACCAATGGAAAGCCAGTCCGCATGCCGCCAACGCTGTGGAATGCACGGTGTGCCATGGGGAGACGACCGCCTCGGACTTCGCGGGCAAGCCGGGGTTGAGCACCTGCGACACCTGCCACTCGGATCAGGTGGCGCAACTGAAGTCCGATCCCTTCATGAAAGGCAAGACGTGCGTGAGCTGCCATCAGGCGCATATCTTCACGGAGCATAAGAAGGCGGACGCGGCGGCCAAGTAATGCCGGCCGGTGGCGAGGGGGAGGGGAGTCGGGAAGAGTAGGGGGAGTAGGGAGGGGGGAAGGGAGTAGGGAGTAGGGAGAGAGGGAGAAGGGAGAAGGGGGAAGGGAGTCGGGAGTAGGGAGTGACAAAAGCAATACAAATCCTGGCTTGACAATCAGGACCAATCTTGTCGTATATTGCTCGTACGGGAGATGACATGTTGTTCATCTTTCGTGGGGCCCATGAAAACAATTGAGTTGTGAGGCGTGACGCAGGTCATAGGCCGGCGCCTTTCTGCGCTCATAAATAGGACTAAAAGAGTCGTATATTGAGGAGGCGGATGTGATTCGAGCAGGAAAAGGAACCGGCAGGAGAGCGCGCATTTGGCTGGTGATGGTGGCTGGGCTGCCGGTGTTCTTTGCGCTGGGGACGAAGCGGTGTGCGGCGCAGGAGCCTCCGTATTTCGTGACGTACTCGCACGCGATGGAGGAGCCGGGCAACCTCGAAGTGGAGTTCAAGGGGACCCAGGCGGCTCCCAAAGGGGACAACGCTTTTGGCGGGGGGACGGTGGAGTTCGAGTATGGGGCGAAGGCGTGGTGGACGACCGAGGTTTACCTGAGCGGGCAGACGACGGCGCACGACAGCACGATCTTTACCGGGTTCCGCTGGGAGAACCGGTTTCGGCCGCTGCTGGAGGAGCACTGGATCAATCCGGTTCTGTACTTCGAATACGAAAACACGAGCGCGGACCGGAGCTTTCTGGAAGTGGTGGGCAACGACAGCGTGGATGACCTTCGGGTGGCGAACGCGCAGGCGCGTCCGGATGTGGAGCGGGAGATGGAGATGAAGCTGATCCTGTCGAGTGATGCGAAGGGGTGGAACTTTTCGGAGAACTTCATTACGGAGAAGAATCTGCAGACGAGCGAGGCGTGGGAGTTTGGGTATGCGCTGGGGGCGAGTCGTCCGCTGACGCTGCGGGCGGGGGCGCGGGCGTGTGTCGTTCTGCCGGGAGAATTTTGCCGCGGGCGCGGAGATGTATGGCGGGCTGGGGACGCGGAAGGGTTTGGGCTGAAGGCGACGTCGCACTATGTGGCGCCGACGGCGCAGTGGAATCTTCCGCGCGGACCGTCGGTGATGTTCTCGCCGGGGTTTGGGCTGAACGACAACAGCCTGGGCATGCTATGGAGGGTGGGCGTGCAGTACGAATTGCAGCAATTCTTTGGGCGGTTCCATCGTGCGGCGGGGGTGCGGTAGCGATGCGCAGATTTTTTGGAGTGGCGTGCTTGCTGTTGGGCTGCGCGGTTGTGCTGGCCGGTGAGGTGAATCAGGATTGGCTGCAGCGGGTGCCTGCGGCGGAGCGGGCGCGGGTGAATCCTTACGCGGGACAGGCGGAGGCGGCTGGGGCGGGTGCGCGGCTGTATGCGGATCACTGCTCGCGGTGTCACGGGGCGGACCTCGAGGGCGTGCGGGGGAAGCCTTCGCTGCGGACGCCGGTGGTTGCGGGAGCAACGGACGGGGAGTTGTTCTGGCTGCTGAGGAACGGCGATCTGCGGCACGGGATGCCGTCGTGGAGCGGGCTGCCGGAGCCGGAGCGCTGGGAGATTGTCACGTTTTTGAAGAGCGGGCAGTAGCCAGCGGCCTGGTGGCGTTTCTGCAGCCGCTGACGGAGGACTACGACGATGGGTGGGAGGAGAAGGGGCTCATCGGCCTACAGGAAACGACCGCCGACTGCTCGTTGCAAACTGAATACAGGTGCGCGCTGGCCCGGTACTACGGCGTTATACTGATGCGGCGCAATCCACCCGATCGATCCTGGCGACCCGGTGCGAGGAGATCAGCCGAGGGCCGGCCTCCCGGCCGGTGGCTGCGGTTGCAGTGGCGCCTTACTGCGAAGGCTCGAACGAGGAGGCACTCCGATGGTTGGCCGCACGGTAGGGACCTACAAATTGATCGAGCCCATCGGGCAGGGCGGCATGGGTGTCGTCTACAAAGGGCTCGATGTGATGGTGGAACGGGAAGTCGCCATCAAAGCGTTGCGGCCGGAGATTGCGGGACAGCCTGACATCCTCGAAAGGTTCCGGGGCGAAGCGATTGCGCTGGCCAGGCTGAATCATCCTCACATCGCAACGCTGTACAGTTTTTTCCGCGAAGGCGATGAGTATTTCATGGTGATGGAATTCGTCACCGGGCGGACGCTCGAATCGATCATTCGCGAGACCGGTAAGTTTCCGCCGGCGCTGGCGCTCTCGGTAGCCTCGCAGGTTCTCGAGGCAATTGAGCACGCCAGCAGCCAGGGGATTCTGCACCGCGACATTAAGCCGGCCAATGTAATGCTCACCCCGTCGGCGCAGGTGAAAGTGACGGACTTCGGCATCGCGCGGGTTCTGGGCAACGCGCGGCTCACGCGCGAGGGCTGCGCGTATGGAACGCTGGAGTATCTGGCGCCCGAGCGCATCAGGGGCGAGGAAGGCGACGTCCGCTCCGATCTTTACTCGCTGGGTGTGGTGCTCTACGAAATGCTGAGCCACCGGCTGCCCTTCGAACGGGCGACCGAGTACGAGATGATGCGCGCCCACCTGGAGGAAGCGCCCGCACCGTTTGCCGCGGTGGGGGTGTCTTCGATTCCGCCGCGAGTCGAACAGGCGGTCATCCGCGCGCTGGCGAAGCGTCCCGAAGATCGGTTCGCGTCGGCTGCCGAATTACGCTCCGCACTGGCCGCCATCACCGCGCAGCAACCCGCCCTGTCGGATCTCCCGGCGGTCGAGGCCTCCGCGGCGGCTGCAACAACGGCGGCGGCCGCCATTCCTGGTTCCGCTCGCTCGGCCTCGTCGGGCCAATTGCGGTGGGCGCTTTATGGAGCGGCAGCGCTGGTGCTGGCGGCTGCGGCGGTCATCGGAGTACTCTCCAGGGATCACGCGCGTGGGCGAACGAACGCAGTGTCGGCGCCTGTGTCGGCGCAGGCACCGCCGGCCGCGGCGCAATCCGAACGCCCTGCTGTCGCCGCACCGGAAACGGATCAGCATCCGCAGACCGGGCACGATCTCTCGAAAGAAACGCCCCCACAAAAAACTTCCGAAGGCGCCGCGGCCAGCGCTGCGAATTCAACGACGCGCGCGAGCGACAAGGCGGAACTCAGCCGGCGACAGGCTGCACTCCAGGCTCTCAATGAGAGTGGATCCGGCGGCTCGGTCAAAAAGAAGACGAACAACAACGACCGGCGATCGCGAGCGCTGGACGCATTGCAGAACTGAATCGGAGAAGAAAGTCCCCACATGCAAGTACGTCGCATTCGTCCGCTCCTCATCGCGTTCCTGGCAGCCGGGCTTGTGTTGCAAGCGCAGACCGGGCCTGGGTCCCAGGCGAAGCCCATCTCTCAGGACGGGCTCACGGCCGCACTGAAGATCGGCGGCCTCTCCACCGAGGAGCTGGTCAAGATCGTCAACGAGCGCGGCGTGTCGTTTCAACTGACGGAGCCGGTTGAATCCAGCCTGCGCGCGGCCGGAGCGGCCACTCCGCTGATCGAAGCGGTGCGGAGGAACTATCGTCCGCCGGCAGGTGCGGCTCCGTCTTCTGCTCCGCCGCAGCCGCCCCTGGCGGAAAATGAAATTCTCACGCTGCTCCAGGTGGGAACGCCGCCGGCGCGGGTCACCCAGCTTGTCGAACAGCGCGGCGTGAGCTTTTCTCTGACGCCCGCCATGACGAACGAATTACAGAATGCCGGCGCCGATTCCGATCTACTGACGGCGGTGAAAGCCGGGGAGACAAAGGGCAGTGACGGATCGGCTGCTGCACCCGAGCATGCTGCCGCCAAGGTTGCGCCCGCGAAGCCACCGGCACCGGCAGTCAAGACGCTCAAGCAGGTGCACAAGCTCTACATCGATAAAATCGGCGGCGATCTCGGCGATTATCTGCGCGTGGAAATCGCGAAACAGTTACCCGGCCGCTTCGAGGTGGTGATCAATAAGGACGAGGCGGACGCTCTTCTGGTGGGCACCGGCCGGCAAACGAAGGACGTTGGGTCGGTGCTGACGGGCGGGTATCTCGGTCTGCACGATACGGCAACCGGCGCCGTTTCCATCGTGAATAACCAGGGGATCGTGCTGTGGTCTTCTTCCGCCGGCGACCGCACGCTGTTGTTCGGGCCGCTGACTCGTGGCGGCACGCCCGAAGTCGCCAGCCGGCTGGTGCAGAACCTGAAAAGGTTTATGCAGGCGGAGTAAGGGACGCCGAGCCCACGCCCGGAATGAGTCAGACCGAAGGAAGATCGAATTCTGCGCAGCCCGAGGTAAAGACAAACGGAAAGCCCGTGGCTTCTACCGTCGCGCCGCTGGCGCGGCACCGGAAGCGCTATCACCCGCCGCAGGGCAGAGGGTCGGCATCGCGGAGGCATACGGTCGCTGGTGCTCAGGGGCTGAAAGCCCGTTTCATTTTGGGCTGTTTCGGCACGACTGAAGTCGTGCCCTGATACAGACGGCCCCGTCCAATTTTGGGTGGTTGGATTTGTGAAGATGCTGGCGAGAAGCTATGCCCGGTCTTTGGTGGGTTCCTGGCGGGCGGTTTCCTGGCGGAGAGCGTGGACGACGACGCGCAGCATTTCTTCCTGAGGGGCGGGCTTACCGGTCCAGATTTCGAACTGGCGCGCGCCCTGGTGCACGAACATCTCGACGCCGGTGATGACGGGCAGGCCCTTTTCGCGCGCCATGCGGATGAGGGGCGTGTCGATGGGGTTATAGACCAGGTCGAACACGAGGCGGGTGTTCAACTCTTTCGTTTCGAGGATCGACGCGGGTTTGACGCCCTTCATGCCGACCGGCGTGGTGTTGATGATGACGTCGAAATTCATTTTGGCAATCTGCTCGCGGCGGATGCTCTTCGCTTTGGCCTGACGGGCGAGTTTCTTCGCAGTTTCGATCGTGCGGTTCCAGACGAACACTTCGGCGTCTTTTTCGACGAGGCCGAAGACGGCGGCGCGTCCGGCTCCGCCGGCACCGAGGACGAGAATCTTCGCACCGCGCAACGGGAGGCGGCGCTCGAGGGGGCGAACGACAGCGGCGACATCGGTATTGAAGCCGTAGAGTTTGCCGTCCTGGGCGCGGACGACGGTGTTGCATGCGCCGATTTTCTCCGAGAGGGCGTCGGTCTTCACAAGGTGCTTGAGAATCTCGGTCTTGAACGGCATGGTGATGGCCAGGCCGTGGAGCGGCACTTCGCGGGTGAGGGTGAGCAGGTCGCTGAGGCGCGAGGTCTGCAGCGGAAGGAAGACCGCGTTGACCGTTTCGCGGCGGAAGGCCATGTTGTGCATCAGCGGCGAGAGCGAGTGGCGTACGGGATTGCCGACAACACCATAGACCTTCGTCGATGCGTCGATCTGGTCGATGCGCCAGGTTTCGCGCAGGGTGCGGGCGTCGATCTGGCCGGGACCGGTTTCTTCGCCGGGGAGTGCGGAGGCGAAGGTGAAGACGCTGCCGGCGCGCAGGCCGAGGACGCGGCTGATCACGCCCTGGTCGCCCATGGAGATGCCGATGATGTTGGCTTCGTCGCGGCGGCGATCGAGGAAGCGCATCATGGTGACGTTATCGGCCAGGGTTTTCGCGGTGGAGACGATTTTGACGAACTCCGCCTGATAGGGCAGGATGCGGTCGAGGATGGCGTCGATATTCTTCGTGCTTTCGAAGTCGTGATAGCTGATGATGAGCGCGGCGCCGAAGGAGCGAAGCTTCTTCATTTGCGCGGGCTTCACATGCTCGGCGGTTTGTATTTCGATGTCGATGAGGTGAACGCCGGCGGTAGCGGCCTTCTCGAGGATGTCGAGTTCGGCGGCGATGGTGCCTTTGAATTTTCCGCCGGTGGCGACGCGACGACAGGTGGCAATTGCCGTGACCTCGCCCCGCTCGTAAAGAAACTGCTTCAGCTTCGGGAGGATCGCTGCAGGGTTGGGCAGATAGTCGAGGCGAAATTCGACGAAGTGATTTTCGCGAACGATCTGCTCGGCGTTGTCGAGCATCTCCGACGGCGTGTCGCCGGTGATGGCGACGCAGATTTTTCCGATGCGCGAGCGAATGAAGTGCGCCGTGTTGACGGGGGGAGCTTCACGGACAGGAGCGCCGTTACCGGAGACAGGGATCGCCTTCGGCGCCGGCGTGGTGGGGCGAGGCGCCGAGGCCTTTGCTCCGTCGGATTTTGCGCGGTCGCGTGGAACCGCGGCGCGCGCGACTGCCGAGCCTGCTTTCATACCCGCAATTGACGCATATTAAAGAGGTTTGCCCCGCGATGCAACTCTATTCCAATGCCACTGGTTCGGGGGATGAAAGTTGAGTTGCTCGGACGCAGCCGCGGGCCAGTCGGCGTCGGGCCACTGCAAGTGATTGAAAACAAACGGAGACAGCCGCGGGATGATCTCGTATCGCGCTGATTCTGCTACACTTTGGCCTCGCATTTTGAGGGAGATTGCCAATGCTCGTTTCGATCGTCCTTGCCGTGCTTCTGGCTCAAGCGCCGGCGAACCCGCCGGATCCCTATGCTCCTCTGCGGCTTTACGACGGGGGGTGGACCATCAGCATGCACAATCCGTCGGGGAAAACGACGACGGATGCGCTGGTGAACGAATGTCATCTTTTTGGCCACTACTACGCCTGCCAGCAGACCGTGAACGGCAAGGTGGGAGCGCTGGTGGTTTTTGTGCCCACGGGTGCACCGGGGCAGTACTACACGCAGAACGTTTTGCCGGCAGGACAGGCAACCGGGCGCGGGGATCTCACGATCGAGGGCGCGCACTGGACCTATATGGGCCACGACGACGAGAACGGGAAGACTACGTGGTATCGGACGACGAACGAATTTACCGGGAACGATCGCATTCACTTCGAGTCGGCCACATCGACGGACGACAAGACGTGGACGGTGACCATGAGCGGGGATGAAGTGCGGGGCAACTCCGCGCCGAAGTGAGTGATCGAGAAGATCGCGACTTCAGGGCCAGTCCTGCGCCCCGTGAAAGACGCGTGCAATCTCAATGGCGTTCGGCAATATCCGATAGACAACGATATAGGGTAACGGCGCAAAGGTGAGTTCGCGCCAGCCGGCGATGCGGAGGCTGGGTTGTCCGAGATGGGGAAACTCCAGGAGACGGGCGCATTCGTTGTAGATCGTGCGAGCGATGCGACGGGCCGCCTCAGGATTATCCCGATCAATCCACTCGCAGATCGTTTCCAGATCCTCGCGGCGGGTACGGACCAGCTAATCTGCTTCAGGGTCGTAAAAACCGTTCGAGGCGCTGGCCTACCTCATCGTGAGTGAGAGGCCGGCCCTGCTGGAGGGCCTCTTCGCCACGTTTCACGGCGTCCATGAACCGGCTCTCCTCGTCGAAATAGCGGGCCACGACTTGCCGGACCAACTCGTCGGGATTGCGGCCCTGCCGAGCGGCGGACTGGGCCAGTCTCGTCTCCTGCTCGGGCGTGAAGCGCACTTCCATGCCCTTCAAGGTACGTCAAAGAGGAGAGGGGCCGCAACCGTCATTGCTGACCTTTAGAATGGCAACCGGCGTATGAAAAAGATTCGAGTGGGTATCTTGTTTGGCGGGCGCAGCGGCGAGCACGAGGTTTCGCTGCTGTCGGCGGCTTCGGTTTTGCAGGCGATCGACCGCAGCAAGTATGAGGTGGTTCCAATCGGGATCACCAAGGAAGGCCGTTGGGTGTCGGCGGGTCATGCGGAGCGGCTGCTCGGCGGAGGCGCGTCGGGCAAGCATCTGCGGGCGGGGGATCCGGAGACGACGCAGCCGGCGGCGGTGCTGCGCCGAGGAGAGTCGGTGCTGGTCCCGCCGGTTCCGAGTGAGGCGCTGATTCCCTTTGAGCGCGAGGCCGGTGCGATGACCGGCGGTCTGAGTCAGACGAGCCCGGATCAGGTGCTGAGTGTCGACGTCATCTTTCCGGTCCTGCATGGGACGTTCGGTGAGGATGGAACGATCCAGGGACTGTTCGAGTTGGCGGGCATCGCGTACGTGGGCTCGGGGGTGCTGGGCTCGGCGGCGGGCATGGACAAGGACGCGATGAAGCGGCTGTTTCAGTCCGTGAAGCTGCCCATGGTGAAATGGGTGACGTTTCTGCGCGGCGAGTGGGAGAAGAGCCCGAGGAAAGTGCGGTCGAAGATCGAGGGCGCGCTGCAGTATCCGGTGTTCGTGAAGCCGGCGAATCTGGGGTCGTCGGTGGGGATCACGAAGGCGCACGATGCGAAGGAACTCGGGCCGGCGATTGAACTGGCGGCGCGCTTCGATCGCAAGATTGTGGTGGAGCAGGGCGTGGGCGGCAAGAACGGCAAGGCGCGGGAGTTGGAAGTCGCGGTGCTGGGCAACGATGCGCCCGAGGCTTCGGTGGTGGGCGAGGTGGTTCCTGGCAAGGAGTTCTACGACTACGAGGCGAAGTATCTGAGCGAGGGCTCGGACCTGATCGTGCCGGCAAAGCTGACGAAGGCGCAGGCGAAGCAGGTGCGGGAGATGGCGATTGCCGCGTTCAAGGCGTGCGACTGCGCGGGCCTGGCGCGGGTAGATTTTCTGATGGAGCCAGGCAAATCAGGGCGCATCTATGTGAATGAGATCAATACGCTGCCCGGGTTCACGTCGATCAGCATGTACCCGCGGCTGTGGGCGGCGTCGGGTGTGGCTTATCCGCAGCTGATCGATCGGCTGATTGCTCTGGCGATGGAGCGACGGGCGGAGAAGGATCGGAACGAGTACAGCTTGTAGATGGAAGGAAGAAGGAAGAAGGAAGAAGGGAGGAGGGAGGAGGGAGAAGGGAGAAGGGAGGAGGGAGAAGGGAGGAGGGAGAAGGGAACGGCGCGTGAATTTGGTCAGTGGGTTGGGAGTGGGAACTGTGGGTGCTTCTGAGGTGTCAGAATAGAAGGAGATGCGTGTGCCGGATTTGGGTCGGACGGATGAAAGGAGTCATGCTCGATGACCCTGATGGATGCTCCAGTTTTTAATGCGCGCCGCGCGCAGCGGATTCGTATTCTCTCGATCAGCGGAGTGGTGGTATTCGCGATTGCGGTGATCGGCACGATCACGTGGTTTTTGCAGGTGCCGTGGCAGTTCTGGCACTGGCCTTCGGATCACAAGATCAACCAATTCATGTCGGCGGTGGAGAGCGGCGATATGAATAAGGCGTACGGCTTGTGGAACAACGATCCGAACTGGCAGCAGCATCCGCAGCAGTATCAGCCGTACACGATTAGCGAGTTCACCAAGGACTGGGGACCGTCGAGCGATTACGGCACGATCACGAGCCACCGGATCTTCGTGTCGCACCGTGCCGGTAACGGCGTGATCATTGGGCTCTACGTGAACGGGAACACGGGCAAGCCGCTGTTTCTGCGCGTGGACAGCGCGACCGGGACGATCGGGTTCTCGCCGGTGGAGTTGTATTCGGGACCGTGAAGGCAGGGAGTAGAGAGTAGGGAACAGGGAACAGACATCCCCGGTGCATCGACGCCGGGGATGTTTTGCTTTAATCCTGAGATTTTTGTTTGGCGCCCTGGAGGACGCGCTCGAGGCTGGCTTCGTCCTCGACATTGACGCAGGTCTGGCTGCGATCGATCTGGCGCATGAGACCGGTGAGGACTTTGCCGGGTCCGACTTCGACAAAGAAGGCCGGCCGCTGCGCGATGAGCAGGCGCACCGATTCGACCCAGCGGACGGTGCCTGTGACCTGGCGGATGAGCGCGTCGCAAAGCTGCGCGGGATCGGTGATGCGTGCCGCATCGACGTTCACGGTGACGGGAATGGCGGGCGCCGCGAAAGGGATCGCGTGCAGCAGTTCGGCGAGACGATCCTGAGCCGGCTGCATCAACGCGCAATGGAAGGGTGCGCTGACCTGGAGCATGACGACGCGCTTGGCGCCCCGTTCTTTGCACAACTCAGCGGCACGTTCGACGGCGGCGGCTTCGCCGGAGATGACGGTTTGTTCCGGCGAATTAAAGTTAGCGGCGGAGACGATCTTGTTCGTTTCGGCGGCGGCATCGCCGCAGGCGCGCGCGGTGTCTTCGGAGGAGAGGCCGAGGATGGCGGCCATGGCGCCATGACCGGCGGGGACGGCTTCCTGCATGAAGCGGCCGCGGCTGCGCACGGTGCGGACCGCGTCGGTGAAGCTCAGCGAAGCGGCGGCGACGTTGGCGGCGTATTCGCCGAGGGAGTGGCCGGCGACGCACTGCGGGTGGATCCCTTTTTCGGCGAGCACGCGAAGCGCGGCGATCGAGACGGTACAGATGGCGGGCTGCTGGAATTCGGTGAGCTTGAGGTGGTCTTCGGGGCCTTCGAAACAGAGCTTTGAGATGGAGAAGCCGAGGGCATCGTCGGCTTCTTCGAAGGTGCGTTTGGCGACGGCGAACTTCTCGGCGAGGTCGCGGCCCATGCCGGCATACTGCGAGTTCTGTCCGGGAAAAAGAAAGGCGAGGTTCGTCATCTCTGTCGGCAGATTAACAGGCGACCCCGTGGCGGCGTTCGGGATTCGAAGCGCAGGCCGAACGGCGAGGGCGCCGAGCAATTCAAAAGATCAAATTTAACTTTCTGTGGGTCTCGCGCGTCTATAAGCCAGAGGCGCGCGGGGCGCTGCATTCCATGCTAACGCCCCATGCTGCCCTCCATGAAAGCCCCGGTGGTTCGTGGGTCCGCCGGGGCTTTTCTTTGTCTGAAGATGCCGTGTCTAGGCGGAGGCAGCCAGGTGGGCCGAAGGGCGCACCGCGGTGCTGACCGCCGGTGTGGTGTGATGCGTGAGCCGGTGCACGAAGTGGTACGGCGGCCAGGGCCCCGACAACTGCATCCGGCAGTCCTTCATGGTGAGGCTGGCGCTGGAATATTTGTTCTGATAGCGCTCGATTCCGTTGGAATCGATGAGGTGGGCGATGTCGAGGAGCATTTTGCCGGACTCGACCCGCTTGCAACTGACCTCTTCGGCGAGGGGCAGGAACATGCGGTGCATCTGAACGGTAACGGCGCGGGCTTTGGTCTGACGCTCACGCTGCAGGGTTGCATTTTCACGCAGGTTGGAAAGATAACCTTTACCGACGTTCGGGACGGGTTCGGCGGTGTAACGGCGAACCTGCTCGTGGCAGCAATCGTCGAGGAGGACCTTGAGGTGCATCTCGGCTTTGCCGCGCAGACGTTCGATATTGGTGAGGAACTGGCGCTGGTTGGAGCGGATGGAGCGGCGGAGGGCCTCATCGTCCGCGAAGACCGTGCCAAAGCGGAAGGGAAGGACGGTGGAAGTTTTGAAGCAATCCGAGATGACCCGGGCATGCTCGACGCCGGCCTGGGAGGTGAGGTTAGAAGGGGAATACTCGCTGACGATAACGGCTAGATCACTGGCTGGGTAAAGGAAGATTTGATTGCCCTGAATCCCCGTAACTGCTTCCATCGGAATAGGTTTACGGTGACGAAGGAGTTCCGGAAAGGCCTGTCGTTCTGTTATGCAGTAGGCATACCACGCCATATTGGGTCGCTCCGCATGCTGGATTGGGAATGGGTTGGGAACATCAGCGTTGTGGGGATGGACATGGTCTTGTTTCCTGTGGGACGTGACTGAACTGCAACGTATGCTAGACCCGGATGTAAACGCCTGGCAACAGGCACACGGCGCAAGAGTACGGAGGTGAGCGGAGGATTCGCAAGTCGTATTTATATTGTGGAATCTGTTTTCACGGGGTGAACGTTTGCGTTAAGCTGCTCACTTTTGGTGTTAGGTGGACTAGAATTACCGCTCAATTGTGGAAAGATCCTCCGGTCGGTCGAGATCGAGCTCCCCTGCGGGCCAGGAAATTGCCACGACGTCCGGGTGATGGGCCCGGATCAGGGCGCGGGCCCCTTGGTCGCCGGCGCAGGCGGCTAGCTCCCCAAACAACTCTGCGGAAAAAACTGCCGGTACCCCGCTATTTCCTCCATAAGCCGACGCTGTAACTGGTTTCTTGTTGGAGGTTTGCGCGTTTGCATGCCTGGTGAGCAAGTCGCGCAAGTGCTCGGCGGTGAGGTGGGGCTGATCGCAGACCAGCAGCAGGACAGCCTGGGGCTGAGGGGTCGATTGCTGGAGAGCGGTCATGCCGGAGCGGAGGGAGGAGCCCATGCCTTCGTGCCAGAGGCTGTTGAGGACGATCTGGACGGGCAGGCCGGTCAGTTCCTCCCGCATCCGGGTCGCTTCGAATCCGAGAACAACATATAGAGGGGAGCATCCCGCTTCGAGGGCGAGGCGGGCGGTTCGGCGGAGGAGGGATTCTCCGTCGATGGGGACGAGTTGTTTGGGCTGGCCGAGTCGAGTGGACGCACCGGCGGCAAGAAGGATCGCGGCGCAGCGAAGTTCAGGCATGGGCGGAGATCAGGCAGGAACGGGCGGCGAGGAGGGCTTGCGCGCATCGCGTCCGGCAAAGATGGCCTGGAGTTCGGCGGCGATGGAGAGGGCGATCGAGGCCGGTGTGTGGCCGCCCAGGTCGAGCCCGACGGGGGTGTGCAGGCGCGCCATGCAATCGGCAGGGGTCAACTCGAGGGTGGGGGCGATCTCGCTGACGAGGCGCTCCGTGCGAACCCGTGGGCCGAGGACGCCGATGTACTTCATGTCTTTGGCGAGGAGAGCGCGCAGGACTTTGCGATCCTGTTCATAGCTGTGGCTCATGAGGACGGCGGCGGTTGCGGGGCCTGCGAGGGCGAGCGCGGCGTCGAGATTTTGTACAGCGGCGGCGTGGGGGAAGCGCTCGGGGCGCGCGAGGCTGGAGCGATCGTCGGCGACGGTGACGTGCCAGCCGAGGGATGCGGTGAATTCGACGAGGGGCTGGGCGTCGTCGCCGGCGCCGAAGAGGATGAGGGAAGGCGGAGGGGCGATGCATTCGACGAAGCGGTTTTCTGTGTGTGCGGATTTGCCGGCGCTGAGGACATCGGGGGCGAGATGGGCGACGGTGGGGGTGGTGGAGTTGCGCTGCCAGACGACCCTGTTCGCGCTATCGAGGATCAGAAGAGTTCCGGGAGATTCCTGATCGGTGCTGGAGACGATGACGGAATCGGTGCGGTCTTCGACGCTGCGGCGGAGGGCTTCAAGACATTGCGCGGCGGGCTCGCCGCGCTCCAGCAGAACGATGATCGTTGCCGCCGCAGCCGAGGCCGTAGGGCATGTCGCCGTCGTCGTCGAAGAAGCTGGAGTAGCGCTGGAGGGTGGGGCCGCGTTCGGTGAGCCACCAGGCTTTTTTTGCGATCTCGGCTTCGAGGCAGCCGCCGCTGACGGTTCCGGCGCGCTGGCCGGACGAGGTGAGGAGCATACGCGCGCCGGGACGGCGGTAGGCCGAGCCTTCGACGGCGACGACGGTGGCGAGGCAGATCTCTTCTTTGGCGGCGGCGGCGCGTTTCGCGAGGTCGAGGATGCGGCGAAGCTCGGACATAGTACTGCCGGTGTTTGGGTGATGCGTGCTGGTTCTTATGGTACGGCTTTCGGGGATTGGTAGGTGCGATTCTCCGGGAGGGCGATGACTCAACATCTAAAAGCGATCGGCGGTGGAGTGGTCAGCGAATGGATCGGTTCACGGACTGTGGCGTTTTTGGGCTGTGTGCTTCCGCAAAGCTGGTGCTTGCGGCGCGCCGCCAGCGCCGAAGGTCAGAGGCGAACGTCGTTCGCCTCGACCGTCGACGGCCCACCCCAGCCCCCGGCACTTCGCTCGCGAAGCGAGTCGAAGCGCCGCCGATGGTTCCGCAACGCCGGTGTTAGGGCCAGAACGTCGCGTCGATGAGTGAATTGGCGATTCTGCACTCATTGAGGATTCGGAGGCGCATCAAACGCCGATCGATGGACTGAACCCGTCTGCCGGTACTGAACCGAGGAATATTTAGTTCTACAGAGCATTACTGACAAGCGGGCGACAAACCGGGTGCAATATCGTAGTCAGCTCCAGCGGCTTGTTCGGTACCGACCTGTCTTTTGTCACCGTCCACGAACCTCGGCTGCTAGTATCCCTGCATGCGTAATCGTGTGCCCCTGGTATTTATGCTGCTGGCATTTTTCTCCATCGCCGCCCTGGCGGAAGAAAATCCCTGCAAGCCCACCGTGACCGGCCATCTGGACGTGTTTCCTATCGTCAGCGCTACATTCCATAACACACGAAACCTCCGTGTTTGGCTTCCACCCGGCTACGACGATCCTGCCAATGCTACGAAGAAATATCCGGTCCTCTATCTCCTTGATGGCGATAGTCTCTTCGACGCATGCACTGCCTACCTCCACGAAGAGTTGCACATCGATGAGACACTGACGACACTCATCACGTCGGGCAAAATTCCGCCCCTGATCGCCGTTGGCGTCGACAATGGGTCGGATGTCATCGATGAAAACGGCGATAGGCCGAAATCCGATAATGGCAACGGCCGTGCCATCGAATACATGCCGTATCCCGGCACGGCTTTTCTTCCCGCCCTTAGGGATGTACGCGGCGCTCAACTCCCGGATTTTCTCGAGCACGATGTTATGCCCGTAGTCGCGGCAAAGTATCGTGTCCTCAGCGGTGGTAAAAATGCCGCGCTCTGGGGTGCATCCTTGTCTGGAGCTGCCGCGCTTTACATTGCTATCGAGCGCCCCGAACTCTTCGACCGTATGATCATCGAAAGCCCGTCGATGTTTGTCGGAAACGGACAGCTATTGCGTGACAGTGGCTCTCTGACTAACGCCCCTCATCGCATTGCACTTGGCATCGGCACAGAAGAGGCGCTTGATTCTCAGTTTCCCGATGCGGCGATAATCAATGCCGGATGGGTTCGCATGATGTACAGCCTCGCCGACAACCTGAGAGCCACAGCCTATTCACCGACGCAAGTTCAGCTGACTGTCGCCAAGGGAGCCCACCATGGCGGCGCCGAGTTCGGCAAACGTTTTGCTGCGGGATTGCTCTTTATCTATGGGCCAGAGCCCACCAGGCCAAGCAACGGCAAGTAGGCCCATGGCATTGGAGCACTCAGAGTTTGATCTGTTCCGGAAGAGTTATCGTCTAAGCGGCAAATATTACTTGATCAATAGCTTTCCGGGCAGAAGTGCAAGATTACTCTCCTTGAGTCCAATACTGTTTTGGCATTGTCGCAGTCTGAACCGTCAACTGTCGATATCAGGCCAACGCACTCATTGACGCGACGTTGCCTATGGTCGGCCATTGGGAAGTTTTGGAGCGGGGAAAGCAAGAAGCAACCGCAGATCCTTCTCTCACCACCCCCGAACCCACCCCAAAGGCGCAAGCGCTCTATGGGGCCTCTCCACCCCGGAGAGCAAAACCGGCTCTCCGGGGGCCCCGTCTGGTGCGTTCGGGGCCCCGTTCGCTCAGGATGACGGCGCGGGGGAGATAGGGTCGTTGGTGAATCCGGTGCGGCTACGCGGTCTTGTTGTTGGGGGCGAGGAGGTCTTCGATGCGGACGGGGAGTTTGCGGACGCGAACGCCGGTGGCGTGGTAGACGGCCATGGTCAATGCCGGAGCGATGCCCGCCAGGCCGATTTCGCCGATGCCACGCGCGCCATATTCGTTGACGTGCAGATCAGGATACTCCACAAAAATGCAGTCGAGTTCGGGAATGTCGGCGTTGGTGGCGACGATGTAGTCGGCGAAGTTATTGTTGATCGGCTTGGCGTTGCGCGGATCGTAGATGGTCTCTTCGAACATGCCCATGCCGATGCCCATGACGACGGCGCCAAGGATCTGGTTGCGGCCGGCTTTTTTGTTGATGATTTTGCCGGCGTCGATGACAGTGACGGCGCGGCTCACGCGCAGACGCGCGATGCCCGGATCCCAGGTGACTTCAATGAACTGCGCGCCGAAGGAGTGGGCGGAGTACTCGTGGGCTTTGGCCGGATCGGGCGCGGTGCGGGCTTCGTTTTCGAGCGCGGCCAGCTTGCCGGCTTTGAGAATTTCGCCGAAGGGGATGCCGCTCGCGGGTGGCTTGTCCATGGGATGAATACGGCCGCCGGTCATCATCAGCTTGACCGGATCGCCGGCGGGCAGATTGTCGGGATGAAAGGGCGAACTGGGGATGGACTGCGCGGCGGCGATGACGCGATCGACGGCGCCCTGGGTGGCCATCGCAATCGCCGGAGAGACGGTCGCGGTGACGGTGGATCCGCCGGAGGTGGGGCCCGGCGGCAGGTCGCTGTTGCCCAGCACGACCTCAATCTTGTCGATGGGGATGCCGGTTTTCTCGGAAACGATCTGCGCGAAGATCGTGTACGTGCCGGTGCCGATGTCCTGCGTGGCGCAGGTGGCGCGCGCGGTGCCGTCGGCGTTGAGGCGAACGCGCACGGTGGCGGAGCCGCGGCCGGCGTGCCAGGTGGCGGAGGCCATGCCCCAGCCGAGAATCTCGTGGCCGCTCTTCATGGAGCCGGGCTGCGGGGTGCGTTTCGACCAGCCGAATTTGTCGGCGCCGGCCTGGTAGCATTCGCGGAGACGCTTGCTCGACCAGGGGCGCGCGGGGTTGAAGCTTTCGTCCTGCTCAGAGTAGTTCTTGAGGCGTAGTTCGAGCGGGTCCATGTTGAGCTTGATGGCCAGCTCATCCATCGCCGATTCGAGCGGGAAGAGGCCGGGGACGATGCCGGGGCCGCGCATGGGCGTGGGCGTGCCGAGGTTGCGTTCGACCAGCGATTGCTGCGCGGTGACGTTGTCGCAGCTGTAGAGCATGGTGGTCACGCCGGTACAGCCTTCCATGTAGGTATCGACCATGGAGGTGGGCTGGACGACGTCGTGCTGGATGGAGACGAGCTTGCCGTCCTGGGTGGCGCCGAGGCGCATGTGCTGGCGCGTCATGGGACGATGGCCGACGGTGGTGAACATGAGGTTGCGCGGGACCTGGACTTTGACCGGGCGATTGACCTTTTTTGCGCCCACCGCGGCGAGCAGAGATTGCGGCCAGGGAAAGAGCTTGCCGCCGAAGCCGGAGCCCTGGAAGGGGGAGATCACGTGGATGCGGTCGACGGGCATGCCGAGCATTTCCGACATAACCTGCTGGTGATTCATCACGCCCTGGGTGGTTTCGTACATCGTGATTTTATCGCCGTCCCAGACGGCGATGGTGGCGTGCATCTCCATCGGGTTGTGGGTCTCGGTGGGAATTTCGTAGGTCTGGTCGATTTTTACGGGGGCGCTCTCGAAGGCCTGATCGGCGGTGCCGCGGGTGTAGTGGACGCGCGGCTTCGGGGCCATGGGGCCATCGTCGAAGGAGATGGAGGGCTTCTGCGCGTCGTAGACGACCTTGACCGCATCAGCGGCGGCAACAGCCTGCTCGAAGGTATTTGCAACCACGAGTGCTACATATTGGCCGTAGTAGTAGACGTTGTCGTCTTCGAAGGGCGGGCGGGCCTCGCTGGCGCGGCTGTGCTCCCACTGGCCGGCGGGGCGGAAGAGCGGCTCGGTGTTGCCGTGATGAAGAATCGCCAGGACTCCGGGCATGCGTTCGACGGCGCTGGCGTCGATGCGGGTGATTTTGGCTTTGCCCACCGTGCTGGCAACCGGGACGCCCCAGGCTACGTTATCCAGCGGATGGTCGAGCGCATAGGCGGCCTTGCCTGTGACCTTCAGCGGTCCATCTACGCGCGATACCGACGCGCCAATGATCGAAGTGCTCATGTCTGAACTCGGTGTGCTCAAGGCTGTTCTCCTCAGGCTGTCTGTGTGGTTTGTTCCAGCGTGCGGATGAGGGCACGCTTAGCCAGCTCGATCTTGAAGGCGTTGTACTTCAGCGGTTTCGCGTCGGCCATGGCGGCATCGGCGGCGCGATGGAAGACCTCTGTCGTGGCCTGCTGGCCTTCCAGAGCCTTTTCGGCCTCGCGGGAGCGCCAGGGTTTGGTGCCGACTCCGCCGAAGGCGATGCGCGCATGCTGGATGCTTCCGCCGCTCACGTTAATGACGACCGCGGAGGAGGCCAGCGCGAATTCGTACTGCTGGCGGTCGCGCAGCTTCAGGTACACGGAGCGGGAGCCGCTGGGGAGAGCGGGCAGCGTGACGTGGGTGATCAGCTCGCCGGGCATGAGGACGTTTTCGCGATTGGGCGTGTTGTCGGGGACGAGGTAGAACTCATCGAGGGCGATGGCGCGGACGCCTTTCGCGTGCTGGGTGTGGACGGTGGCTTCGAGCGCCATCATGGCGACGGCCATGTCGGAGGGATGCGTGGCGACGCAGTGGTCGCTGCCGCCGAGCACAGCGTGGATGCGGTTGAATCCATCGAGGGCGGCGCATCCGGAACCGGGCTCGCGCTTGTTGCACGCGTAATTGGTGTCGCGGTAGTAGTAGCAGCGCGTCTTCTGCAGAAGATTGCCGCCCGTGGTCGCCATGTTGCGCAGCTGCGGCGATGCGCCGGAGAGCAGCGCTTCGGAGAGGACGGCGTAGTCCTTCCTGACTGCCGCGTGGTTGGCGAGGTCGCTGTTGCGGACGAGCGCGCCGATGCGGAGGCCGCCGTTGGGCAGCGTCTCGACGCGGTCGAGGGGGAGGCCGTTGACGTCGACGACGGTGGACGGCTGCAGGACGTTGAGCTTCATCAGGTCGACGAGGGTGGTGCCGCCGGCGATGAATGTGCCGCCGGCCGCTGTGCCCGCCCGCACGGCGGCGTCGACGGTTTTGGCCGGTGTATAGCGAAAGACTTCCATGGCGCCTCCTTAGACGGTGGTGGATTTGCGGGCCTGCTGGACCGCGGCAACGATGTTGTTGTAGGCGCCGCAGCGGCAGATGTTGCCGCTCATGGCGATGCGGACGTCGTCATCGGCGGGGCCGATGGGCTCGTGGAGCAGGGCGGTGGCGGACATGATCTGGCCGGAGGTGCAGTAGCCGCACTGGAATCCGTCGTGATCGATGAAGGCCTGCTGCACCGCATTCAGCTCGCCGTTCTGGGCGAGGCCTTCGATGGTGGTGATCTTGTCGGCCTGGTGCATGACGGCGAAGCTGAGGCAGGAATTGACGCGGCGGCCGTTGAGGTGGACGGTGCAGGCGCCGCACTGGCCGTGGTCGCAGCCCTTCTTGGTTCCGAAGAGCTGGAGGCGCTCGCGGAGTGCGTCGAGCAGGGTGACGCGCGGCTCGAGCCGCAGCTTGTACTCTTTGCCGTTGACGTTGAGCGTGACGGGAACGGCGCCGGGGACGGTGGTCGCGGCTTCCTGTTCCTCGGTCTCGGTGGCGACGGCGTGGGCCAGCGGGGTGGCTGTGGCGGCTACGCCGGCAGCGCCGAGCTGGGCGAGGAACGAGCGCCGGGAGAATCTCCCGAAGGCGGGTTCGCGGGGTTTCTCTGCTTCTGCCTTATTATCGGCGCTGGATTCCGGGGCATCGAGGAGTGGATTCTTCGGTTGATCCATAGCAACTCCAGATTGGATCCCGGGGGCGCGCGGAAAGGAGCGAAGGCTTCCTCCGTGCGCGTTCCGGGGAAATTCCGGTGATGATGCGGTGACGGGTCTGGGGACCCGGAGGTTTCCGATGGCTACAAATGCGTTGCGTTGGGCGCCGCTGGGGCTGGGTTCTTCCTGCGGCGGCTAAGGACAAATTCGTTATCGCGGCCGCGTTGTTTGGCTGCCGCTTTATCAATTTTGCGCCAGAAGGCCACGAAGTAGTCAATGGCGGAGACGATGGAAACGCCGGCGGTGTAGTAAATGCCGACGACGGCGATGAGATCGACGGGGAGGATGAACCAGCCCCAGTGCCACACCCACCAGCCGTGGTCGAGGGTGGCAGCGACGACGGAGACGATCTGGATGACGGTTTTGAGCTTGCCGACGTCGCTGGCTTCGATGGTGAAGCCCTGGGTGGAGGCGATGGAGCGCAGGCCGCTGACAAGGAATTCGCGGCCGATGACGACGACGACGATCCAGGCTTTGACGACGTGGGGGTTGAACTCGACGAGGGCGACGTAGGCGGAGGTGATGAGCAGCTTGTCCGCGAGCGGGTCGAGGAGCATGCCCATGGTGGTGATTTGGCCGCGGTGGCGCGCGAGGTAGCCGTCTACGCCGTCGGTGATGGAGAGGAAAATGAAAAACAGGGAGGCGATGACTTCCTGTTCACCGTGAAAGCTGCCGTGCGGGAAGCGCGGAGACAGCATCCAGATGAGCACCGGGATCCCGAGGATCCGGCCCATCGTGATGGAATTGGGGAGGTTCACGCGGGATGCGCCCCTTGCAGTCATTATGCACCAGTAACGAGGGGTGCTGTCGGGTGGGAGCCGTGCCTGGAGCAAGGGGCGCAGGTACTTTTGGCACAGGGCGCGGTGTCGGACCTGGCAGATTGGGCTGGGGAGCGGCCAGTATCTGATTGTTAACACCCGAAAAGAAGCATGGAGGGGGCGCCGGAGTTTTGACTATAGTGACTGAAGGAACCCCCATGAATCGTAACGCAGGTGAATCCGCGGTCGACAGGCTGATCGCGCTGGCGCAGCAAAAGCCGGCGCGGCAGGGCGCGGCGGATTTTGACGAACAGACCGACCTTGAGACCGTCCCCCTGGGTCTGCCGTCGGCAAGAGACCTGGAGCACAATCCTATGTGGAAAGCCCTGCTGCAGTTGCGGGCATTTTTACCCTACGTCGCGCGGCTGGTGGAGATGGGCAACCCATCGCAGCCATCCACGGCGATCACGGCGGAGCTGCGCAACGAGGTGCGGCAGAGCGTGAGTGCGCTGGAGAGCTCGCATCGCGATCTGCGGCTGGCGGTACAGGACCAGACGGTGGAGATGAAGCGGATCGAGGAAACGATCACGAAGGCGCGGGAAGCGACGGAGCGGAACGCGGTGGAAGTGACCGAACTCGCCGAAGACCTGCGGTCGATGCATTCGCTGGTGAAAACGGGGATCACGATCCTCGCGCTGCTGTTTGTGACGCTGATCGCCTCGGTGATCTTCCTGATTGTCCGGGTTCGGCCCTTGCTGCACTAGACACTTTCCGGAGAAATCGCGGGAATCGGGCAGCGCCGGGCAACGGCCAGCCTGCGTCAGGCCTCTTCTTCCTGAGGAGGAGCGATGGCCGTTCCAATCAAACGAAACGAAATTGCGCCGCAAGGCGTGCTGGATGAGACGCGACCCAGTGCCGCACAGAACCCGCCGCCCCATCCAACCGAAACCGAGGAGCACGGGATGGGGCGGGGGCCGACGTCGACGCTGGGGGAGGATATTCGCGCGCACACGAATCGTCCGCATAAAGGGGATGTGGGAAGGCCGGGGACGAATGAAGAGGTGTTTCAGGGATCGAAGGAGCGGGAGCTGAAGTAGCTTGGGATCGAGCTTCTCGGCGATGCTTCTGGATGGAGGTTTTGCCCCGGCTTTTCCTGCATGGGGAGAGCTATACTGCGCGAAGAAACTTTGAGGTGACCCCGGGATGTCGACGCTGAGCGTGCAGGAAGCAGAATTGACAACAAACAGGGACGACTTCAGCGCTCTGGAAGAACGGATTGTGCGCGCGGTGGAAGTGGTGAAACACGAGCGCGCAGCGCGGGCCGAGGCCGAGCAGAATGCGGCGCGTGCGCAAAGCCTGCTGGACGCGCAAACTTCGCTGCTGGAGCAGGCCAAAGAGCAGGTGAAGACGCTGGAACGGGAGCGGGAGCAGGTGCGGCAGCGCGTGGAACGGCTGCTGAAACAAATCGACGAGATTGCATGACCGAGATTGCATGACCATGTCCGATGACAACGCGATTACCGTGGATATCTACGATCAGACCTATCGTCTGAACGGCAACGACCGCGAATATGTCGAGCGTCTGGCGGCCACTGTGGATGGAAAGATGCGCGCGGTGGCTTCGCACGGGCGTACGGTCGATTCCCTGCGCGTAGCAGTGTTGGCCGCCCTGAACCTGGCCGACGAGCTGGCGCGCCTGCAGGAGCGCTGCGCCGGGGAGGTGAATGCGGGCGACACGGTGGCGTCGATCCGCAGCCGGGCGCACTCGCTGAGCGGGATGCTGGACGAGGTTCTGGGAGAAGAGCGCAAGGCGGGCTGAGAGGCAGCGTTCAGCGCTCGGCTTGTGACCGATTCATCCTCCTCCGGAGGCCATTCGTCACTGCGCTGGCCACTGGTGATGGAGGGGCCGATCCTGAGCGTGCTATTGTTTTGCGACGACAGCACCCTGAGGAACTTTGCCCATGAAGAAAGCCGCACTTTTTCTGCTCCTGACGCTCCCCGCGATTGCGTTTGCACAGAACCAGAATCAACCGACCACGCTGCGCGGCGTTCTGCTGGCGCAACTGCATTCCACCCACGACAAGGAAGAATGGTTCGTCCCGGCGAAGATCGCGGTGGCGGGATTGACCGCGGAGCAGGCGAAGTGGATGCCACCTGGGGGCGGCCACTCCGTGGGGCAGCTCGCCTATCACCTCTGGTACTGGGACAACCGCGCTCTCCAGCAGTTCAAAGGGGAGAAGCCGGCCCCCTTTGACGGCAACAACAACGAGACGTTTAGCGACTTCAACGCGGCGCAATGGGAAGATCTGCAGAAGAAGCTCGACCAGGTGATGACGGACTGGGAGACGGCGGTGGAAGGGGCCGACGATCAGAAGCTGGCGAAGAGTGCGTCGCTGATCGCGCACATCGGCACGCACAATGCGTATCACCTGGGGCAGATTCTTTATGTGCGGAAACTGGAAGGGGCATGGGACCCGAGCAAGGGCGTGAAGTAGCGAGGATGCAAATCGGGAATATTTCGCAAGTCGTCCCGAAACGGCAGGTTGCAGGCCGCTGACGCTTTCGGGGCAGCCTCTGTCCCTTGCCAATTTGCCAGGGTTGCCGTTAGCATCCACTCAAGAGATCGGCCTGCAAAGCAGGTGAGGGCGGTCAACGCTGGATGAACCTACATTCATTGAACAGGGAGCTCGACTCGACAAATCGGTTCGGTGTGCAGTGTCCGCCAGTCCGGAATGCCTAAAGAACCGCGGAGAGTTCCCACCGTCTTAGGACGGGTTCACCAGCGCATCGCGCCACGGCCCAGCGGGTCGGTCTTTTACTGAATTCCATCGAGCCCGAGTTGGGCTGGATGGGGCTCCGGTCCTCCTCCTTCACCCCACGCCGATCGCCGCGTGCATCCTCTTCTCTTCCATTTCGGGCATATCGCGATTCCGACGTATGGCGCCTGCACGGCGGTGGCGTTGCTGTCGGCGCTGGCGGTTTCGCTGCTGGTGGCGGGCAGGGCGGGGCTGAATCCGGATAAGGTCTGGAATCTTGAGCTGATCGCGATCCTCACGGCGCTGATCGGCGGGCGGCTGCTGATGGTGGTGGCGCATCCGCACATGTTCAGCCGGCACCCCATGTGGGTGCTGGGACTGTTGACGCTGCCCAATGTCTGGTTCGCGCTCGGGGGAGCGCTGCTGGGGCTGCTGGCGGCGACCCTGTATGCGCTGGCCGAGGGACTGCCGCTGCTGCGGACGGCCGACGTGCTGGCTCCCGGGATCGCGCTGGCGTTCTGCTTCAACCGCATCGGTGCGTATTGCGGAGGCGCGGCCTGGGGAACGCCCACGCATCTGCCGTGGGGCGTGGAGTATCGCAGCCCGGTGGCGTACCTGTGGTATCGCGTGCCGCTTGGGGTCACACTGCACCCGGTGCAGCTGTACGATGCGGCCGCGTCGCTCGTACTGTTCGCCGTGCTGGTCTGGATGGTGTGGCGCTGGCGCGCGCATTCCGGCGGGCAGATTGCCGGCGCGTGGCTGTTTCTTTATGGCGTACTTCGTTTCTTCCTGGAGTTTCTGCGCGGGGATGCTGCGCGCGAGCCGTTGTTCGGCGGCGCGGTGACGCTGGCCCAGCTGCTTTCGATCGCGGCGGTGCTGATGGGCGGGGCGCTGTGGCTGCGGCGCGGGGCAACATCTGGCCGGGAGCCGGCCATCCGGGCGGCGCTGGCGAGTCCGGTGGGAGGGACGGAGGAGCGCCCGTGATGCGGCATTCACCGCAGCAGGTGCGCGCCCGCCTCGCACGGCTGAACCGTGTCGTTTATGGCGATGTGTGGTTCCCGCAACTGCCGCTGGCTGCACTGCTGGTGGCCGGGGGAGCCTGGCTGCTGCATGCGCGCTTCGCGTCGACCTGGCGGCTCTATGTCGACCAGCTGATGCGCGGCAGTTTTCATGTGAGCCCCGCGCTGCTACCGCCGCTGCTGATCGGCGGAGGCATGCTGATGATGGGGCTGGCGCTGCTGTGGCGCTCGCGTCTGGCGTGGGTGATTGCGCTGCTGCTGGCCGCGCTGGGGGACGTGAACACGGCGCTGACGGGGCACACGCACGTCCATGCCCTGCTGGCGTACTTCTCGTTCACGGTGGTGGCGCTGATCGCAGCGTGGCGCCGGTTCGACCGCTCCAGCCTGGCGGCGAGCACGTTGTTCGCGGTGACCTCGGTCGTGATGCTGCTGCTGTACGCGACCTTTGGCAGCTACTATCTGGGCAGCGAATTCCGGCCGCAGATCCACGACCTGGTCACGGCGCTCTACTACGCGCTGGTGACGATGAGCACGGTCGGCTACGGCGACATCGTGCCGACGACCTCGCAGGCGCGGCTGTTCGCGCTGTCGGTGATCGTTCTGGGCGTGGCGGTGTTCGCCACTTCGCTCACCGCGGTGATTGCGCCGCTGGTGGGACGCAGCATGCAGCGCATTATGAACCGCAGCGGAGCTCGTATGAAACGGGAAAACCATTTTGTCGTGATCGGGAACACTCCCCTGGCTGTGAACACGTGGCGCGAACTGGCGCGCCGCGGTCGTCCTGTGACGCGCCTGTTGCGCGAGATGCCGGAGGAGGGCCAGGTGAAGGATGTGGATCTGGTGGTTGGCGATCCGAGCATGACGGAGGTGCTGCGCGAGGCGGGAGCGCACAAGGCCGAAGCGGTGCTGGCGATGCTGGCGGACGATTCGGAAAATGCGTTCTGCGTTTTGGCCGTGCGGGAACTCGCGGGCACGGCGCGTACGGTGGCCGCGGTGAACGACGCCCGCCACCTGAGCCGCGTGAAGCTGGCGCAGCCGGACGTGGTGATCGCGCCCCAGGTGCTGGGCGGGGAACTGACGGCGATGCTGCTGTCGGGCGAGCAGGTGACGCCGGAGTTCGTGATGCAGCGCGTGTTTCTGCAGGGCTCGGACGAGCCGCCGCGCAGCGCCTGATTTTGGGTTGGTGGACATCGGTGCCGCTGGGCATCGTTGCGTGCATATACTGGTCCCGATGAAACTGCGGCTTCTGGTTCTTCTGTTGATGACGATGTCACTCTCTTTGCACGCGCAGCTGCCCGCCGGTGTTCCGCAGCCGGTCTTGCTGTGGCCGAACGGCGTGCCTGGCGCGCTGGGTCACACGGAGGCCGATATTCCGCGTCTGTATCCGTTTCTGCCGCAGACGCGTTCGACCAGCACGGCGGTTCTGGTGATCCCGGGCGGCGGGTATCAACACGTGGCCATCGGGCATGAGGGATTTCAGATTGCCGGATGGCTGAATGCGCAGGGCATTCCCGCGTTTGTGCTGGATTATCGCGTGGCGCCGTATCACTATCCGGCGCCCATCGAAGACGGGCAGCGCGCGATGCGGTTGATTCGCGCCCATGCCGCGGAATACGGGATCGATCCGCAGCGCCTGGGGGTGTGGGGGTTCTCCGCGGGCGGTCACCTGGCCTCGACTCTGGGGACGCACTGCGATGCGGATGCGGTTCCGGTCGAGCATCCGGATGCGGCCGATGCGCAGAGCTGCAAGCCGGCGTTCATGGTGCTGTCGTATCCGGTGATCAGCATGACGCTGCCGGAAGCACATGCGGGATCGCGGATGAACCTGCTGGGGCCGGAGGTGAATCCGGAGCTCGAGCGGCGGTATTCGAACCAGTTTGCGGTGACGGCAGAGACGCCGGCGACGTTTCTGTTTGCGACGACCAACGATCCGACGGTCCCGATCGCGAACAGCCTGGATTTCTATCGCGCGCTCGAAGAGCATCATGTGCCGTCGGAGCTGCACATCTACGACTATGCCAATCACGGCTGCGGGCTGTGCGGGTCGATTATTCCGCTCTCGACGTGGCCGGAGCTGCTGCGCAACTGGCTGGTGCAGCGCGGGTGGATTCCGTCGACCGCGCCGGCTCCGCCTGCACCGCAGCCCAACGTGCCATCGTGGCCGCCGGGACTGACGGGTCCGGGCGAGCCTCATCATCCGTAACCATGACTGTGACTTATACAGTTCCGGGCGAGGCGGCGAAGCAGCGTCTGGACGCGTGGCTGACCGCACAGTTGACGGGCGTGAGCCGGGAGCGCGTGCAGATGCTGATCGAGCAGGAGAAGATCCGGCTGGACGGCAAATCTCCGCGCGCCTCGCATCGGCTGCGGGGCGGGGAAACGGTCGAGGTGCTGGGTGATCCAGCGCCGCCACCGTTGAAAGCTTTTGCCGAGGATATTCCGCTCAGAGTTGTTTATGAGGATGGTGATCTTTCGGTGGTGGACAAGCCCGCGGGCATGACGGTTCATGCCGGAGCCGGCGCAGCGGAGAGCGGAACGCTGGTGAATGCGCTGCTGCACCGCTATCGCGCGCTTTCGTCGGTAGGAGGCGAGCAGAGGCCGGGCATCGTGCATCGGCTGGACAAGCAGACCAGCGGCCTGATCGTCATCGCCCGCAACGACGCGGCACACGCGCGGCTGGCGCAGATGTTTGCGCAGCGGGAGATGCGGAAGACGTATATCGCGCTGGTGCACGGGCATCTCAAACAGGATCGGGGCACGATCGATGCGCCGATCGCGCGCGATCTGCTGCGCCGCACGCGCATGACGACGCGTCGGGAACTGGGTGCGCGCTCGGCAGTCTCGCACTACACGGTGCTGCGGCGAATTCAGTCGCGCTTCGGTGCGTTCACGCTGGTGTCGGTGCGCATCGAGACGGGGCGGACGCACCAGATTCGCGTGCATCTGGCTTCGATCGGGCATCCGGTGGTGGGCGACACGGTGTATGGAGCGCCGGCGCGGCTGATGGTGATTCCATCGCGCAAGGCCACCGATCCGGAACCGGAAAGCCTCACGCTGCGGCGGAATTTCCTCCACGCAGCGGAGCTGGAATTTGCGCACCCGCGCACAGCAAAGACGATTCATCTGCGGTCGGAGCTGCCGGCGGAACTGGAAGGGTTGCTGCAGGTCATCGCATCCGGGGCAAAAGAGAAGTAGAAAAGGATTGCGGCGATCGTCAATTCATCCGGCTCCGTTATGATCGGCAGAGATCGAAGTGGAGGATTTTTCAATGCAGGTTTTGTATACCGCAGATGTGACGGCCGAGGGCGCGCGCCACGGCCACGTGCGCAGTTCCGATGGATTGCTGGATCTGGACCTGGCGCTGCCTCCGGGCATGGGCGGCAGGGGCGACAAGACGAATCCCGAGCAGCTTTTTGGAGCGGGCTATGCCGCGTGCTTTGGCGGGGCGGTCGAGTATCAGGCCATGCTGGCGAAGAAGAAGACGGGCGTGGTCACGGTGCGCGCTCATGTAAGTGTTGGCCCGTACGATGAGGGCAAGGGCGAGGGCTTCACGCTGCGGGTCGAGCTGGACGTAACGATTCCCGAGCAGGATCAGGCCAGCGCGGAGGAGTTGGTGGCTGCGGCTCATCGCACCTGCCCGTACTCGAATGCGACGCGCGGGAATATCGAAGTGAAAGTGACGGCTCACGGCGGCAGGTGAGGGGAGGGAGAAGGGAGAAGGGAGTAGGGAGAAGGGAGAAGGGAGAAGGAAGAAGGGGGAAGGGGGAAGGGGGAAGGGAGTAGGGGGAAGGGAGTAGGGAGTAGGGAGTAGGGACGTGCTGGGCCGTTCCACTACGATGGCTTCATGCGGAGCGAGCGGAGAGTCGCGGCGTTTCTTGCCCTGGCCGGAGGGGTCGTCGCGATCTCGTGGTCGGCGATCTTCGTTCGCTGGGCCGCTATCCCCGGCACGTGCTCTGCTTTCTATCGCACCCTGATTGCGAGCGTCGTGTTGTGGACGCTGTTTCCTTTCGTGCGGGATAAGAGCCGACGCCTGTCGCGCCGGTCGTTCTGGATCACGGTGGCCGGAGGGGCTTTCTTCGCCGGCGATGTCGGCTTCTGGAACACCGCGGTGATGCACACGTCGGCGGGCAACGCGACGTTTCTCAGCAACATTTCGCCGCTGTTCGTTGGGCTGTTCACGTGGATGCTGACGCGGCGACTGCCCTCGTGGCGATTCTGGATTGCACTGCTGGTGGGCACGATCGGCACAGCTCTCATCGTGGCGGCGGATCTGCGCCTGGCCCTTTCGCGTTCGTCCGCAGACGGCCTCGCTCTGGTCGCCGCTGTTTGCTTTGCGCTCTATCTGGTCATCACGGGCCGGCTGCGGGAGAAGCATGACGTGCTGGAACTACTGGCGATTTCAACCACTGCCAGCGCGGTGGTGTTGCTTCTCGCTGCTGAAGGCCTGCGTCTCCCGATGGGGATTCCCGGGGTTGGGTCGATGTGGGCGCTGCTGGCGCTCGGCCTGATCTGCCAGGTGGGCGGATACTTCGGACTCACGTATGCGCTGGGGCATCTGCCGGCGACGGTGACTTCGATCCTGTTTCTCACC
This sequence comes from uncultured Acidobacteriaceae bacterium, assembly GCA_963796895.1. GTDB lineage: Bacteria > Acidobacteriota > Terriglobia > Terriglobales > Acidobacteriaceae > Palsa-343. Next base: position 428,809 of record CAWCNN010000003.1, on the reverse strand, counting down.
GTGGCGCCGTTGACCGCTCTTTTTGCGTGGATGATCTTCGGCGAGCGTATGAGCCCGATGGAGATCGCCGGGCGGTGCGCTGGTGCTGGCGGGCGTTTGGATTGTGGGGAAAGAAGAGAAGGTGGATGTTCCGCAGATGGAGGAGTTGGTGCCGCCGGTGGCGCAGGTTTAGGGGCTACAGCTTCTGCGACCGCTGTACTTCGCGCACGCCCGGCAGGCGGCGCAGCGCCTGGACGAGGCGGGTGAGGTGCTTCACGTCCTCGGCATCGATGACGAACTGAATCTCCGCATCGCCGACATCGCCGATGTGCGTCTCCATGTGCGGATGTTGGTGTTTTCGTCGCTGATGACCGCGGTGATTTCCTTCAGCATCCCGGCGCGGTCGTCGCAGTGGACGGTGAAGCGCACGGGGTAGGTCTGCTTCGGTCCGGCTTTGTCGTCGGGAGTGCGCGCCCATTCGACAGCGATGCGGCGGTCGGCCTCGTAGAGCAGGTTCTGTACGTTGGGACAGCTGCGCGCGTGAACGGCCACGCCCTTGCCGCGTGTGACGTAGCCGATGATCTCCTCGCCGCGAATGGGATTGCAACAGCGCGCGCGATAGACGAGCAGCTCATTCTGGCCTTCGACGATCAGGGAGTCCGTGCCGCTGGCTGCAGCCGCGCGGCGCACCGCCTCGGCGCCCGCGCTCAGGGGCGCGGTGGCGGGTGTTTCGGGCTCCTGCTGATGGATAAGCCCGGGGGCGAGGCGATTGAGCACCTGGCGGGCGGAGTATTTGCCAAAGCCGATCGCCGCCCAGAGATCGCTGGGGGTAGCGACGCTGTAGTCGGCGGCCACGCGCGCATAGTCAGACTCCTCAAACTGTGAGAGACCGACTTTGTATTTGCGGGCCTCACGTTCGAGCAGCTTGCGTCCGATTTCGATGGCGCGTTCGCGCTGGTGCTCATTGAGCCAGTGGCGGATCTTGTTGCGGGCGCGCGGGCTTTTGACGAAGGTGAGCCAGTCGCGGCTGGGGGTGTGTCCGTTCTGAGTGATGACTTCGACGATGTCGCCGTTGCGGAGCTTGGTCCGGAGCGGCACCATGCGGCCGTTCACGCGGGCGCCGACGCAGGTGTTTCCGACTTCGGTATGGATGGTGTAGGCGAAATCGATGGGAGTGCCGTCCCGCGGAACCACGACCACCTTCCCCTTGGGGGTGAAGGTGTAGACCTCCTCGGGATAGAGGTCGATTTTGAGCGTCGACAGGAACTCGTTGGGGTCGGTCATGTCGCGCTGCCACTCGACGAGTTGACGGACCCAGGCGAGGCGCTGCTCGTCGCGCGCACTGACGGGCGATCCGCCGGCTTTGTATTTCCAGTGGGCGGCGATGCCTTCTTCGGCGATGCGGTGCATTTCGTCGGTGCGAATCTGCACCTCGAACTGGTGGCCGCCTTCGCCCATGACGGTTGTGTGCAGCGACTGATACAAATTGGGCCGCGGCATGGCGATGAAGTCCTTGATACGGCCGGGAACCGGGCGCCAGATGCTGTGGATGATGCCGAAGACGGCGTAGCAGTCCTGGACGCTGGAGGTGATGACGCGGAGCGCGAGGAGGTCGTAGACCTGATCGATGGAGGTGCGGGACTTTACCAGCTTGCTGTGGATGCTGTAGAGGCGCTTGATGCGCCACTCCACGCGGGCCTTGATGCCGTTCTCGTGCAGGCGCTCGGAGAGCAGGCCCTCGACGCCGGCGAGGAACTGCTCGCCCTCGGACCGGCGGGCCTCGACGGCCTCGTGGAGCTGTTCCCAGGTGATGGGATCGACCCAGCGGAAGGCCAGGTCTTCGAGCTCCCCGCGCAGTTTGCCCATGCCGAGGCGGTGCGCGAGCGGGGCGTAAATGTCGAGAGTCTCGCGGGCGATGGAGCGCTGCCGCTCCGGCGAGAGATGCTCCAGGGTGCGCATGTTGTGCAGCCGGTCGGCGAGCTTGATGAGCACCACGCGGACGTCGCTGACCATGGCGAGCAGCATTTTGCGGACGTTCTCGGCCTGCCGGTCCTCGCGGTTCGCGAACTGAATCTTGTCGATCTTGGTGACGCCTTCGACGATGTGCGCCACCTGCTCGCCGAACTTCGCGACGATGTCCTCGGTGGTGACAGGCGTGTCTTCGACAGCATCGTGCAGCAGGCCGGCGGCGATCGCCGTCGAGTCGAGCTTCATCTCGGCCAGCACCAGCGCCACTTCCAGCGGGTGGAGCACGTAGGGCTCGCCCGAGGCGCGCAGTTGCCCGTTGTGGTGCTCGAGGCAGAATTGCCAGGCCTGGCGGATGATGTTGACGTCGTCGGAGGGGCGATTGGCGTGGATAGTGTCCAGCAGCTTGCCGAACTTCTCCCGAAACAGGTCGGGAACCCGCTCAACCTTGAGCGCGGTGGACTGGACACTCGCCATATCCCATTATAGGCAGGTCGCGCAAGAGGGGCTTGAACGGCGGGGCGAAGAGCAGGGGACAGGATGCATGCCCCGTGGCGTGCGCCAGGCCGTGTGCGGGTACAACAGTCAGCTTTCCGGGGTTTGGCGCGCCCAAACTAATGCAGCTTTCACGTCCTGCTCCGTTATTCGAAGCTTCGCCAATTGGGCTCGGATGTCGTCCGCCCCTGTGCGAGTCGTCAAAGGTGTCGCGCCCTTTGGGTCCTGATTCCGTTGGTTCTCGTCCGTTTTTGACATAGGCACCCTGATGCCTGGCGATCTTGTTTTACTCCGGCTTGCCAGGATTTTTTGGCTTGGGCGGGTTCTTCTCCGGCGGCGCGGGGCTGCCGGGCATCAGCCCCGGAGTGGGCCGCTTGTTCTCGTGGACCCAGTCCACCAGCTCGTCGAAGGCGAGACCGGTCTGCTCCGCAGTCACGTTGCAGTGGCCATCGCGGTCGACATACTGCTCCACATAGTCGTCGCCATTGCCCAGGCGGCGAGTGAGCTCGTCATACCAGGCGGTGGTAAAGGCCGGCACCAGCGGATCGTAGATGGTGTGCACCTCAAGCAGTTTGCGATGCAGATTGCCGGTAGGCGAATACCAATCCGCCATAAAGCGGTAGGCGTTGGGATCGGCCGCGTAGCGATGCACGCGCTGATTGAGCAGGGCATCGTTGGCCGTGCCGTTGTAAATGAGATTGCGGTTGTCAAAGGGATTGCCGCCGGACTTGAGGCGGAGATCTTCGATTACAAACGTGTTGAAGACGAGCACATCGGCGAGGCCGCGGTTGGTGTGGATGTTGGCGATCTGGCGCACCAGCGCTGCCTGTTCGGGATTCGCATCGAGGCTCTTCTGCACTCTTGCGATCGTGGGGATATCGTTGACGGCGAAGGTCGGCGGGATGTGGTCGACGTCAGGGAGAACGCCGGGGAAGAAGGCGTCGAAGGCCACGCGATCGGCAAAGGCGCGCTGCATGACCAGGTCAGCGGGGGCGAGAACACCGCAGACCGCGAGCCCGCCGGCGTAGTCCTTTGCATTGGTCTCCAGTCCCATGACGGTCAGCAGGCCGCCCATGGAGTGGCCCATCAGGAAGGTCTCGCGCGGCTGGCCGTACTTCTTGCGGAAGTAGCGGCGCAAGGCGTCGGTTTCGGTGGCCGCCTGCGGAATGGCCCAGCCGCCGACCGCGTATCCGGAGCGCGCAACGGCGTAGCCGCGATTCAGGATTTGCTGGAGGATGCGGGTAGGCGGGTACTTCGGATCGAAGACCTGCGCCGTCCCCTGGTAGCCGTGGAAGTAGAGGACCAGGCTGTGGTTCCAGTTCTTCGGGACGTCGATGCGGAAGGATGCGCCACTGAGGCGGCCGACCTCGGTTTGGACGGCGACGGGCGGCGGGCCCGGGGGAGCAGATGGCGGTGGGGGTGGATTCGCGGCTGCCGGTGCGGCGGGCAACGTGGCCGCCGGCTTCGTGGGCGCGGCGTCCGATCCGGAGGTTGAGGAACGCCCGCCGGGAGCGGCCTGGCTCGAAGGCGCGGCATGTGAGTCGATGCCCTGAGCGTGCGCCGGGGCGGCCGCGAGCGGCAACAGCAACAGCACGAACGCTACCCGCCGGAAGTGACCGTTCAAGTACGCCCCTTTGCACTGTGCGAAGATGAGACTTTGCCCGAGTGATCCGCGAGGATCAAGTCGAGGCCCCGTTCAGGATTCTGATGCCGACGCCCAGCCAACGCGAATCGCCCCGAAAGAAACAAGCTAAACGAAAAGCCTCGCCGGCGGCGTCCGAAAAGGTGGGCGATGCGCCGCGGGACATCTCCTCGCCCTCGGATGGGCCGGAGATCGCGGGCGCCATTCGCATCACCCGGCGTGCCGCCGATCGCGTGCGTGCGGGGCATGTGTGGGTGTACCGCTCCGATGTGGAGCAATGGCCTGGGGAGCCGGAGGCGATTCCCGCCGGACTGGTTCCGGTGACCGATCGCCGCGGCCTGCTGCTGGGCACAGCTCTGTACAGTCCTGCTTCGGAGATCGCGCTGCGCCTTGTTTCTTCGGAGCTGATTCCCAATGAGGCGGCCTGGATCGATCTGCTGCGCGCACGTTTGCGGGCTGCCAACGCGCGTCGTGCGTCCCTGCTCGATGCCGATAACGACGCCTGCCGCCTGGTTTTCAGCGAGGCCGATGAGCTGCCTGGGATCACGGTGGACCAATATGCCGGGCTGGTGATTGTCCAGCTGCGACACAAGGCTTTGGATAATGATGCGACGCGCACGGCGGTGACGGAGATCCTGCGCGAGGTTCTCGATCCGGAAACGGGCGGCCCGGAGACGATTCTGGAGCGCGAAGACCCGCGCATCCGGGAACTGGAGCAGCTCAGCGTGCCGGCATCGTCTACGCTGTTTGCGCGCGATGCGGACCATCCCGCAACGAAGACGATGTTCCGCCTCAATGGACTCTCTTTCCACTTTGACGCGACGAGTGGCCAGAAAACCGGTGCCTTTCTCGATCAGCGTGAGAACTACGCGGCGGCGGCGCGCTATGGGACGGGCGAGGCTCTCGATGTCTGCACCTATCAGGGCGGCTTCGCGCTGCATCTGGCGCGCGTTTGCCGGCGCGCCACCGGTATCGATGTTTCGCGCGCCGCGCTCGAGGTGGCGGAGCAGAATCTGAACGCGAACCGCGCTGCGCTGCAGGATTCCGCCGTCGACTGGGTGGAGGCCGACGCCTTTGCGCTGCTGCGCGACTGGAGCGATGCGGGCACGATGTACGACACCATCGTGGTTGACCCGCCTGCGTTCGCGAAAAGCAAGCGCGCGGTGGAAGGAGCGCTGCGCGGCTATCGCGAGCTGAATCTGCGCGCGCTGAAGATGCTGCGGCCCGGCGGGCGGCTGATCACCTGCTCGTGCTCGCACCATGTCTCGCTGCAGGATTTCATGGAGACGCTGCGGGCGTCCGCGGGCGATGCGCGGCGGAGAGTGCGTCTGCTGGAGGTGCGCGGCGCTTCGCCGGATCACCCCGTGGTGCTCAACATCCCGGAGACGGAGTATCTGAAGTGCGTGATTGTGGAAGCGGAATGAGGGAGTAGGGAGAAGGGAGTAGGGAGAAGGGAGTAGGGAGAAGGGAGTAGGGAGAAGGGAGAAGGGAGTAGGAAGAAGTGCCCTATGTCATGTCGGCGAATTCTGGGGATAATTCGCGCAGCATCTTCACCACTTCAATCAGGCGCTCCGCCACGTAATCCACTTCCTCTTCAGTATTGAAACGTCCCAGTCCGAAGCGGATCGAACTGTGCGCAGCTTCTTCGCCGAGGCCGAGCGCGCGCAGTACGTGGGATGGCTCAATCTTCGCCGAGGTGCAGGCCGAGCCGCTCGACAGGGCAACATCCTTCATCCCCATCATCAGCGTCTCGCTGTCGACTCCCTCGAAGGTCATGTTGAGATTGCCGGGGAGCCGACGCTCCTGCGCTCCGTTGACGCGGACGTGATCGAGTCCGGCGAGGAGCTTCGCCTGCAGGCGATCACGCAGACCGGCGAGGCGGGCCGACTCCTGTTCCATCTCCGCAGCGGCGATTGCGCACGCGGCGCCGAGGCCGACGATGCCGGGCACATTCAGGGTGCCGGAGCGCATGCCGCGCTCGTGGCCGCCGCCATGCATCTGCTCGGCGAGTTTCACCCGAGGATTGCTGCGCCGCACATAGAGCGCGCCGATGCCCTTGGGGCCATACATCTTATGCGCCGAGATGGAGAGCAGGTCGATGCGGCTGCGATTGACGTCGATGGGAATTTTGCCGACCGCCTGCGCGGCATCGGTGTGGAAGAGCAGGCCGCGTTCGTGGCACAGCGCGCCGATCTCGTTGATGGGCTGCAGCGTCCCAATCTCATTGTTGGCGGCGAGGATGGTGACCAGCAGCGGCTTGTCTTCATCCTTTTCCGACGCCAGGGCCGCGCGCAGGTCTTCGATGCGGATGGTTCCCTCTGCATCCACCGGCAGCGCGGTAACACGGCAGCCTTGTTTTTCGAGCCCTTGTTTTTCGAGCCAGGCGCATGTGTCGAGGACGGCTTTGTGTTCGGTGGCCTGGGTGATCACGTGCCCGCGTCCGCCTTGTGCCTGCACGGCGCCGGTGATGGCGAGGTTGTCGCTCTCCGTCGCGCCGGAGGTGAAGACAATCTCGCGCGCGGTCGCGCCGATGAGCTTCGCCACCTGGGCGCGTGCGGTTTCGACGGCCTGCTCGGCGGTCCAGCCGAATCCATGGCTGCGGCTGGCCGCATTGCCGTAGGCGTCGGTGAGGTACGGCATCATCGCCTCGAGCACGCGCGGATCAATGCGCGTGGTGGCGTGATTGTCCATGTAGATGGGCAGTTGCATGGCTCCCGGCTCCCCGCCTCTCCTGAGCTTACAACTGGATGGTGACGAGTTCCTGGCCGGGAGTCCGCTGCACGGTAACTTCGGTGCTGCGCTCGGCCAGGTCGGCGATGCTGATACTGCGCAGCAGGCCGGAAATGCTGTCGTTCACGCGCGCCAGTGGCTCTTTGATGGTGCAGCTGTCGGTAAGGTCGCAGCCGTTGTGGCTCGGCCCGCAGGAGGTGATGAACAGCGGTCCGTCGATGGCGTGGATGACCTCGAACGCGGAGATCTCACGCGACGGCTTGAGCAGGGAGTAGCCGCCATTCATGCCCGCGTGCGAGCGCAGAATGCCGACCTTCGCCAGCCGCTGCAGGATTTTGGCCAGCAGCTGCGGCGGAATGTGGTAGGCCTCGGCGATGTCCTTGGCGCTCAGAGATGCCGTATCTGCATGTTCGGCAAGGTACTTCAGCGCCATGAGGCCGTAATCGGCTTTTTTGGTGAGCCTGAGCATAGTGCGCCCGTATATCAAGTCTACGTGGAAGGAAAAGCGAATGATGCGCCACAACTCGATCTCGATTCCAAAGAACCGGATGCCGGGGTCTGTGACCCGATTCAGCCAATCTAGCGCGCTTCGGTGGGGCTCAGCAAAGCTTTCCGCCAGCCAGATGACCGTCTTTGCTCCACCCCCCTGTCCTACGCCCGCCGCATATGTCAAAAGTTGCCCCAAGTGCGTGTGATTCTGTCTTCCAAAACTGATTTTCGATAACGACCGCTTCTTCAGTTCCCTTGACCTTTGCGAGGATGTCCAACCTAAATTCGCCGATGCGAAATTCCGCCTTCTGAACCTCAAGGTCTAGCCCCACAGCGTCTGAAAGGATCGACATATTCTCCGGCTGGCAAAGCCAAGGAGTAAAGTCTTGGGCTTCGCCCTTCCAGACATCGCGAACGTTGACGCGTTCCAATTTGCCGAGCTGAATAGTCGAATCCATTAGCCCCCTGCGTGCTCGATTCACACAAGCAAACCGGAATAACCATTTTGTTTTCCCGGCGGCGACAGTCGGGCTTTTCGAATCTGACTTGTCCCTCACGCTTCGCCAGATCAAAAAATCAGCCCTGGCATGACCGGAACCTCTGCCCTCACCTCAGCCTCTTCATCCATCTGATCAAGTACGAAGCCATATTCATTGACGAGCGTGCAAAGATATTCCTGTCTGACGGCCTCTTCGGGAGTTTCTACAAGCCATTTCTTGCGGATATGGCTCCAGATCTTGCCCTTTTCACGACGAACGCTCAATTTCTTTGGGTTGCCATTTGGTGTATCGTTCGCCTGTGGCATAAATGGCACGTGGCTCCCTTTCGCAACGGTTGCTAACCGCTTGTTGGAAAAAGCTTTCTGTCACTATTGAAATCTTGATTCTACCCGTTCCGAACCTTCACCTTGCAAGAGCAGCGCTGCACGATGCCGATTCGCAGGATCGGCGATAACGCACGCGGCCTCGTGAGGGGGTGCACTTTTCCCGGCCGCTATCCCCTACCTTCAACGGAGAGGTGGAAGTCGACGATTCGAGCGGGAGAAACACGACCCGGCTTCAGCCTTGCGGAGCATGCACTGCCGCGTCCCACACCGCCTTCGCGATCTCGGCAATGACGCGCTCGCGGACGGCAAACGGAGCCTTCACATCCGCCACCAGGACGACGAGAGCGAGCCTTCGGCCATCCGGCAGCGTGATCAGCGCGGCGTCATTGGTGGCGTCGGTGTGGGTTCGCATGGCCCCGGAGGTTCCGGTTTTGTCGGCGACGATGGTGCCGGGGGGCAGCAGCGCTTTGATGCGGCTGTTGCCGGTCTGCGCACTCGTCATCCAGCCGAGGATGAGCTGCGTGTGTTCCGGATGCAGTGGGGAATGGTCGGCGAGCATCCGCAACAAGTCGACCAGCGCACGCGGCGTTGCAGTGTTGCGTTCCTGCAGGCGCTCGTCGTTGTTCAGGGTCTTTTCGTTGTCGCGGATCTGCATGCCGGTGATGCCGAGGCTGCGCACATAGGCGTCGGAGACAGCCGGGCCGCCGAGCGCGCGCATCACGATGTCGTTGGCGACGTTGTCGCTCTGCGTGACCATGGCGCGCAGCAGATCTTCCAGCGGGATATCGACGTTGCCCTCCGGATGCGCGTCTTTCAGCGGACTGTACTCATCGGGAGCCTGAATGTCGGAGGGCAGGAAGCGCAGCTTCTGATCGAGGCGCAGTTTGCCCTGCTCGACCGCGTGGAGTGCGGCCATCGCCGTCGGCAGCTTGTAGACGGACTGCATGGGCAAGGGCCGATCCGGGTGGAGGTCGCAATCGAGCTTCGTCCCCGGCAGCGAGCAGGCGACGCCCACCGGTCCCTGGGCCTGGGCAGCGATCTGCGCGATCTTCTGGCTGAGTTGCGCAGGAGCGGGGAGGGAGCAGGCGAGAGCGAATGCAACGGGGAGAAGAAGGCGGATCGCACGCATCCAGCCGATTGTATCGAGGGTTACACCCAGCCGCCGTCGATGATGCAGCTTTGGTTGGTGATGGCTGCGCTGTCGTCGGCTGCGAGAAAGAGCGCAAGGCGCGCGACTTCTTCGGGCTGGATCAGCCGCTTGAGCGCCTGGGCGCTGAGGATCTCGGCCTCATATTGGGGAGTCAGCCAAAGGCGCTTCTGGCGCTCGGTAGCGATGGCGCCGGGCAGGATGCAGTTGACGCGGATGTTGTCTTTACCGACTTCATGCGCCAGGGTGCGCGTCATGCCGACGATGGCCGCCTTCGCCGAGACGTACACCGGGACGTTGACGGACGGAATGACCCAGGCGATGGAGCTCATGTTGATGATGGAGCCGCGGCCGAGCGCGCGCATGCCCGGGATCACGGCCTGGGCTGCGAAGAACTGATGCTTCAGGTTGAGCGCGAGCGTGCGATCCCAGAACTCCGGTGTGACGTCTTCAATGGAATGGCGCGTGTCGTTGCCGGCGTTGTTGACGAGGATTTCAACGGGGCCGAGTCGATCGGCGATCGTTGCGAGCGCGGCCTGCAGGGCCTGGATGTCGGTCAGGTCGCAGGGGAGGAAGAGCGGGACCGGGCCGCCGGCATCGCGCAGGCGATTCACGAATGCCTCGCCTGCCTCCTTTTGCAGGTCGAGGAAGGCAACGCGCGCGCCGTTGGCTGCGAAGGCCTCGACCATGGCCGCGCCGATTCCGCTGGCGCCGCCGGTGATAACGACGAGGCGTTCGCGCAGGCTGGGATAGACGGCGTAATCACTGGCCGACGGCATGGCGTATCGATGATACTTCCTGCGGTTTTGCCGGGCGGTCCGGAATTCCAGGAAAACGCGCGCGAAAAGGATTTATCGTGGCAGGGGCAGTGGAACGCGTGAATCGCAAGATGAAATCAGGAGGGCCTGACGCACGTGAATCGCAGAAACTTTCTCAAAGTTGCCGGCACCGCAACGACGCAGGCGCTGTTTGTTTCCGGTCTTCGCGCGGGTGCTGAGGCCGATTTACCGGGAACCGTTCTGACTCCGCAACAGGCCGAGTCCGACAAGCCGGTTGCAGCGAACGATCATATTCAGATTGCGCTCATCGGCGCAGGCGGCCAGGGGCAGTACGACACCAAAGTGGCGGCCAGCGTGCCTGGCGTGAAGGTGGTCGCGGCGGCCGATTGCTATGACAACCGGCTGGCGCACTGCAAAGAGCTTTGGGGCCAGGACATTCTCACCACGCGCGACTATCGGGAGATCCTCGACCGCAAGGATATCGATGCCGTCATCATCGGTACGCCGGACCACTGGCACAAGCAGGCGTCGATCGACGCGATGCACGCGGGCAAGGACGTGTACTGCGAGAAGCCGATGATCCACCTGTACGCGGACGGGCCGGCGATGATCGAGGCATCGCGGGCAACGAAGAGGATTCTGCAGATCGGCAGCCAGCGGGTGAGCAACATCATCTACGCGAAGGCGAAGGAGATTCTCGCGTCGGGGGCGATCGGGCAGGTCAACATGATCTCGGCGCACTGGGATCGGAACTCATCGATCGGCGCGTGGAACTACACCGTGCCACCCGATGCGTCACCGGAGACCTGCGACTGGCCGCGCTTTCTCGGAACGGCGCCGAAGATTCCGTTCAACGGGGAGCATTTCTTCCAGTGGAGGAAGTGGAAGGCGTACGGCAGCGGCGTGGCGGGGGATCTGTTCGTTCACCTCTTCAGCGGCATTCACTTCATCACCGGCTCTCATGGTCCGACGCGCGCGATGGCGACCGGCGGGCTGCGCTTCTGGAAGGATGGGCGCGACGTCCCGGATGTTCTGCTGGGGCTGTTCGATTATCCGGAGGGCTTCAATCTTGCGCTGCGCGTGAACTTCGTCGACGGCGGCAGCGAGGGCGAGGGCTTTCTCTTCACCGGTTCCGAGGGCACGATGGAGATCGCGGGCAATTCGCTGATCGTGAATCGCGTGCCGCGGGAGAAAGAGCCAGGGCTGATGATCGGCTCCTTTACGGAGGAGATGCAGAAGACGATCACCGCCGCGTATCGGGAGAAGTATCCGCTGGTCGAGCCGACCGAGCCGGCCCGCGTTGGCTACGACCGTTACGTGGTGCCGCGCGACTACAGCGACAGCTACGACCACCTGAAGAACTTCTTCGCGTCGGTGCGGTCGCGCCAGCCGGTGGTGGAGGATGCGGTGTTCGGGTATCGGGCGGCGGGCGCAGCGCTGCTGAGCAACCTCAGCTATGAGCGGGATGCGATCGTGAAGTGGGATCCCGAAGCGATGAAGCTGGTGTGAGGCAGAGGCCTGGCTGCACACCGCGAATCGTCAGGCGCTGCGCTCGTGGGCTTCGCCGAGCGTGACGCGCACGGTCATCTTGCGCCGGCCGCGGAAGAACGTCACCGTCACGGTGTCGCCGGGCTGGTGCTGGTTCATGATCTCGGAGATGTCCTGGGAGTTGGCAATCTCCTGGCCATCGATGCCGACGATGAGATCGCCGCCGACAGAGATCTGCATGTTGCCGAGGTAGGCGACCTGGTTGCCGCCATGGAGGCCGGCGCGATCGGCGGCGCCGCCGGGAACAACGCTTTCAATCAGGACCCCATACTGCGCCGGCAAGCCCATCTGCGAGGCGAGGTCGGGTCCGATGGGCAGGGTGGTCACACCCAGCGAGGGACGGCGCGCGTAGCCGTATTTCTGAAAGTCGCTCAACACCGCCTTCGCCGTATCGATGGGGATGGCGAAGCCGATGCCGGCGTTCTGCTCGGCGCCGTTCTGGGCAATCATCGAATTGATGCCGATGACTTCGCCCTGCGAGTTGAGGAGCGGGCCGCCGGAGTTGCCGGGATTGATCGCGGCGTCGGTCTGGATGGCGTTCTCGATGGGTGCATTGCCTTCGGCGCCGCGCACGGAGCGGATGGCGCTGATGATGCCAGAGGTCATGGTGCCGCTGAGGCCGAAGGGATTGCCGATGGCATAGACCTGCTGGCCGACCTGCAGCTCGCGCGACGATGCCAGAACAGCCGGAACCAGATTGGGGGCGTTGATCTGCAGCAGTGCGAGATCGTGCAGGCGATCCTTGCCGACCACGGTGGCGGTGTAGCGATGCTTGTCGTGCGTCTGGACCTGAATGTTATGGCTTTCGCCGACCACGTGATAGTTGGTGAGGATGTGGCCCTGCTTGTCGAGGATGAAGCCGGAGCCCTGATCCTGCTGGGGGACGAGCCCCATAAAGAAGTCGAGCGTGACCGTGCCGGCAGTGATGTTCACCACCGAGGGAACGACGCGCTTGTAGACGGAGATATTGTTCATCTCCGCGGGGGTGTACTCGGGCGCGGCGTGGGCTTCGGTAAGGGTCAGGCTCGGCTTGCCGCCGAAGAGCGCGTCATTGCGGAGATTCGCGTGGTTGACGAAGTACCAGAATCCCGTAACCAGGATCAGAACGAGAAGAATGCGGCGAAAGTTCATAGCGGCTGACGTGGTATTTCGATGCAGTTGCAGCGGGCCCGGGACGCGGATTGTGCCAGGAGCCGGGGGGCGAGGCACAGAAATCCGGTGCTCCCCTAATTGTATCGACAGAGGTTCAGACAGCGGACCGGGCTCCGAGTTTTGCCAGCTCTCCCGCGATTCTCTCCGCCTGAGTACGCGTCAGGTCCAGGGAGCCGGAATTGTCGATGACGAAGTCGGCGTGCGGAATCTTTACGGCGTCGGGGAGTTGCGCAGCGAGGCGCTGGCGGGCATCGCGTTCTGCGGCGGCGCGCTCTTCGACTGTGGCATTCGCCGGCAGGATGCGGGAGACAAAGCGCTGGATCTTGAGGTCGTCGGGAGCAGTGACGAGGATGATGCGATCGAATCGATCGCGCCAGCCAGGGACGGTGCCCCAGGCTTCGGCCTCGAAGATGAGCGCGGATTCGATAACGGCAACGGCGCTGGGATCGCGGGCGAAGAGCGCATTCACCTGGCGCTCCTGCTCGGCGATCACGGGCGGATGAACGATGCGGTTCAACTCATCGAGACGGCCTTCGGCGAAAGCAAGGTCGGCCAGCCGGCGGCGGTTCAGGGTGCCATCGGGCAGCAGGACGCCGGGACCGAACTGCTGCACGATGCGGTCGAAAACTGCATGGCCGGGCTGCATCATGTCGCGCGCCAGGGCATCGGCTTCAAGGACCTGCAGTCCGCGTTCGCGGAAGATGGCGGCGACGGTGGTTTTGCCGCTGCCGAGACTGCCGGTGAGGCCTGCGCGCAACATGAATCTCCTCAGGAAAACGGCGGAATCAGGAGGGTCCGATGTGATTGTAAGTCGGCGCCGGGGAGAACTGGAGGCGGAGAAGATACGTAACCAAAGTGCAGGACACCATTCAGTGCTGAACGAAGAAGGGGTGGATAAACATCCAGGCGATGCCGATAGCGATGAGCATGGCGAGGAAGATGAGGGCGAGCATGAGTCCCCAGGAAGGGCCTTCATGATGCGGCGGAGTTGCCTCGGGTTGCGAATTTTCTTCGGCGTCGGTCACCTTTTAGTGTACGGCGCAGATTACTACAGGGGGGTGTTGCCGGAGGTGGTGCCGAAAATTGCGGCGAAATCCCCCGTTGGCAGCAACACAAATTTGCTGAAATGGTGTCTAAACGGAGCAGGCAATATCGAGAGCCCATTCGGGAGATGAGGCCCAGGCCGATCGGAGCAAGGAGACGACCATGGCGAGCGAGAGCAGAATCGAGAAATTCCCCCAGGCAGAACTGGCCGGTCTGCGCACCGAACTGATGCAGTCGGGTGTGGATTCGTGGCAGGCCGCGGACCTGGTGAGGACGTTTCTGACCGGGCATGGGTATGGGGCCGATCCCACGATGGTACGGGAAGCCGTGCTGCGGCTGGAGGCGAACGCCTGCAGCGTCGAGTGCATGCAGAACGAGCTGGAAGGTGTGGCTTGGGTGATGTAATCGCACAGTGAAGTATTGGGTCAGAAGGCCGTCCGATTGCGGGCGGCCTTCTTCTTGCTCGTGGTTTCCATCGGCAGAAAGGGTTGCCCGAATTTCGCCATGTGCCAATCACTCTTTGGATAGGAATGACATTGCGGAGAAGATAGCCGGATTTTCCCGCGAAATTCCGCGTCGGATTGAGTGCCGAAACGTCGAATAAACAGAGCTTGTTTACGAGCCGCCCGAACGTCGCGAGGCTGGCTGAACCGATTGCGCAGCGCGCGATCGATCCCCACGCATTGAGGCCCGAAGCAAACGGAAAGGCGGCAGCACGATGCCGCCTGGCTTTGAAGATCACGGCCGCAAGCGGGCTGGGAATGCCGCCGGTTGCGACAACGAATTTTTTCTTCACGTAAAGGAGCTGTTTATGCGATTGAATTTATCTGTAGGAAAGCTTTCCCCTGGTTTTGCGGCGGCGGCATTACTCGCAGCCGGTGCTGCGTGGGCGTTGCCCACACCTCCTCCGAACAGCAGCGCGATGTCGCCGGCGGCTTGGCTGGCGGGCGGGACGGCAAGACTGGATCATGCGCTGAATGCCGAGAACGCGAAGCAGGGGGAAATGATCGAGGCGAAGCTCGACCACACGGTGAAGACGCCGGACGGCACCGAACTGCCCGCGGGCACGCAGCTGCGCGGCACGGTGACAGCGGTGAACGCGTCGTCGAACGGGCCCTCGACCATCAGCATTCGTTTCGACAAGGCGGTGCTGAAGGATGGCAAAACGCTGCCGGTGAAGGTTGCGGTGATCGGGGCGTTTCCCAACGATGAGTATCAGATGGGTGTCTATGGCGAGTCGTCGATGGGACCGGTGCAGAAGCACGTGTCGCTGAAAGACCGGTTCGATCAGAAGGCGGGCACGCTGCACGACGTCGCGATGCACAGCCGGGTGAGCGGTCAGAATTCGGCGACCTTCATCAATAAGAACGGCAACGTCAAGCTGCGTGCGGGAACCTTCCTGCAGGTGGGCATCGGGCAGCGCTCGAACATGAATGGCAACATGGCATCCGGGGCATAAACGCTGTCCCTGAAAAAGCAGAAGGCCGTCCTCTGCGGGCGGCCTTTCACTTTTCCGACGGAGGAGCGCGGGATCAGACCTGCATAATTTCGACTTCCTTCTTTTTCGCCATCTCTTCCATCTTTTTGATTTCCTCGTCGGTGAGCTTCTGGATTTCTTCGAGGGAGCGCTTCTCCTCGTCTTCGGAGACTTTCTTTTCTTTGGCGGCTTTTTTGATGAGGTCGTTGCCATCGCGGCGAATATTGCGGACGGCGGTGCGGTGATCCTCCAGGACGCGGTGCAGGTGCTTGACGACTTCGCGGCGCCGGTCCTCGGTCATGGGAGGAACGGGAACGCGGACGACTTTGCCGTCGTTGTTGGGATTGAAGCCGAGGTCGGAGGTACGCAGGGCTTTCTCGATTTCGACAATGAGGCTCACGTCCCAGGGCTGGATGACGATCAGGTTCGCGTCGGGCGTGGTGATCTGACCGACCTGGTTGAGGGGGGTGGGCGTGCCGTAGTAGTCGACTTTGACCTGATCGAGCATGTGGATGGAGGCGCGGCCGGTACGGATGGAGCCGAGGTTGGTCTGAAAATCGGCGACAGCCTTATCCATGCGGCTGCGGAGTTGCGTGTAATCGGATTTGAGGGCGGGGATGCCCGCCATAATCGATGGCGCCATAGGAGTCTTCCTTCAGGAAAAACAAGTTCAAAACAGGTATTGTACGCGGGTTGGAAGGGTGGAATCAGGATGCCTGCCGCACACGGGAAGGCACAGCCGGCGTGTCGGATCAGAAGCGCAGCAGGTAGGAGAGCTTGACGTAGACGTTCTTGCCATCGTTCATCAGCGAGGAACTGGTGGGCGAGAGGATCGGATCGGCTGTATTGCAGAGGCCATCCTGTTCGCGGGTGCACAGGGCACGATCGAGGTTCGCGAAATTTCCAATGTAGCCGACGTAGAGGGCGGTCCCGGGGTGGGGCATGTAGGTGAACAGCGCGTCGGCGAAGAGGGTTTTGGAATTGGCCGCGTCGGTGTACTCCGCGTTGGGCAGGGTGGAGATGTACTGGCCGATGAGATTGAAGGACGCGGCTTTGGTCAGCTGATAATTCCAGCGCGAGATCAGCTGATGGTTGTCGTAGACCACGTTGCCGGTGGCGGGATCGGTGAAGTGGGTGTACACGTAGCTGTTCTGCAGATCGACGGAGCCGAAGGGCTTGACTTCCACGTTCAGATGCGGCGAGGAGACGTCGACCGGTCCCGGACCCTGGTTGGCGGGGGGCGAGTAATTGATCGCGGTTCCCTGGTAGTAGCCGCCGCCGAGGGCGAGATACGGAACCGGAGAGGTGTAGAAACTGAAGCCCGCCTGATTGCTGTGATGTTCCACGTTGGCCGTGAGGGCCGAGTAATCGATCGGCCGAAGGCGATCTTGTCCCAGCTGTGCCCAGGCCGACAGAGACGTCCTGCCTTTGAACTCGACGCTCCAGGAAGGATTCACGTAGGCATCGAGCGGGACGCCGGTGTGATCCCAGATGCGTTCGGCGTAGAGGCTGGGTCCCTGGGAGAGAATGGGCCCATTCGCCGGCCGGAAGGTATAGCCGATATGCCCGTTGGGCTCGCGGATATCCGGGCGCTGGAAGAAGCCGGTATCGGTGACAAATCCCGCGGAGTTGTCGTTGTAGGCGAGCCACCAACTCCAGTGCAGATCGGAGTAGCTGACCTGCTGGACGTAGGCCTGGCCGCTGCAGGTAGGCGCGTAATTCTCGCAGTACTGTTCGCCGGGCGTGTTGTTGGTGAGATTTTTGGTCTGTGAGGTCAGGGCCTGTCCGGTCACGGTCCAGTTGTTCCCCACTCTCGCCCGGTAGTCGAAGCCTCCGGCGCGGTTGAAGGAGTCGACATACTCACGGTCGGCGTAGATGACGCCCACGTCGGAGAGCTTGCCGATGTCGCGGTTGAGACGGGTGGCGTAGAAATCGGCGCGCTTATTGGCATTGGGATCGCTCGCCGGCACGAGCTGGCCGGGGCTGCGGTCGTCCACGCTGAGCACGCCCATAGCCCAGGGACCGGCCTTGCCGGTGAGGCGCGCGCCGAATTGCGGCTCCACGATGTTGTTCGTGTAGTAGAGGCTGATGGGCGTCTGGAAGTAGCTGCTGTTCTCAATGAAGAAGGGCCGCACCTCGGCGAAGTAGGGAGGGAAGCGCTGGTTGGGGGTGGCAGGGTTGTCGATGCCCACCTGGCTGAAGTCCGGATTTACGGTCGTGTCCAGCACGAGGCTGTTGTGCAGGATGAATTTCGCGTCGAGGCCGGTGTAGGCCTGGAAAGGCTTGTTCTCGAAGAACGGATTCACGGGATCGACGGAGTTGAGCTGCCGCAGGTTCCGTGCCAGCGAGTAGGGCTGGAACTGCAGATTCTGTCCGTGCTCGATGTCCTCAAATCCCTCGACGGCCATGTCCTGGGTGAGGCGGCCGGCGATAGCATGATTCATGCGGGGCCAGTAATCGGACTCGCTGGTATGCGCAACGTTTCGTCCGAGCACGATGCCCCAGGTGCGCATCTCGCCGGGATCGGCCTTGGCGAAGTAGAGGCTCGAGAACGGAATGCGCATCAGCACGACGAAGCCGGTCGCGGTCCGCTTCCCCCACGTATCCCAGACCGTATCGAAGGAAAAGTCGTAGCCGGTCTGCTCGCTATAGAGGGCGTCGGACTGGATGCCGAGAGGATTGGTTTGAAACATGAAGGCGCGCCGCTGATCGTGGAAGGTATCGAGCATGACGAAGACGTCGTCGTCGTCGCTCTGCGTATCGCGCGCCAGCATGTGGGCGCGGATCAGCTGGGGCGTCGTATCGGTGCAAACGAAAGCGGCAAAGAAGGCCCCGTGGGTGTAGCCAAGGTAGGCGACGGTGTCCTCGGAAGGCTTGCTCCCGTCGTCGGGATAGCGCTCGACAAAGTGGTCGATGCGGAGCATTTGCGACGCTGCCGGGGCGTGCGTTGGATCGCCGAGAAAGTCGGCCAGCTTCGGGGCCGCGCTGAGGCGGGGAATGACGATCGTCGGTTGACGGCGCACGAGGGTGATTCCACCCGATCCCGCATCATCGCTGGAGTTGGCCGCCGGGCCGCTGGGAGAGGGACGCCCATTATCCATCTCCGTTTTGCCGGGCGCACAGGCACGTGCAGGTCGCGGCGTGAAAGCAACCAGCCAAAGCAGCAGGAGAAACCAGAAACGCAAAGACAGAAAACGCATTTTGCACACGGAACGTCCCCCGGGTGCCCCGGAGGAACGGATAGAGGCTGGATGTCGAGCTGTGAGCAGCGCCCTACTTCTTTTATATCGCACGGTAGAGGGCGGAAGTTTACCGGCGAGGTTCAGTGCGGATTAAATTCCGACAGCAGGTCGCGGGGAAAGAGCGGGGATTGGGGCTACTGCAGCACAGGGGCGTCTGTGGTGACGCTGCTGGCCTGGGAATCCGCCTGCTCGTGCGCATGGTAGCTGGAGCGGACCAGGGGACCGGATTCGACGTGGCGAAAACCCATGGCCAGGGCCTCGCGTTTCATGAAGGCGAACTCGTCGGGGGTGTAGTAGCGGGCGATGGGGAGATGGTCCTTCGACGGACGCAGGTACTGGCCGATGGTGAGGACGTTGACGCCGGCCGAGGCGAGGTCGCGATAGACGGCGAGCAGTTCGTCCATCTCTTCGCCGAGACCGACCATGACGCCGGATTTCGTCACTGTTTTCGGATTCACTTCCTTCGCGAACTGGAGCAGGCGCAGGGTGCGCTCGTAGCGCGCGCCGGAGCGGACGGCGCGATAGAGGCGCGGCACCGATTCCGTGTTGTGGTTCAGGATCTCGGGGCGGGCTTCGACCACGAGCCGGATCGCTTCTTCATCGCCCTGGAAATCGGGGATGAGGACTTCGATCTGGCAGCCGGGGGCCTGGCGGCGGATTTCCTCGATGACCATGACGAAGACGCGGGCTCCTCCGATCACGTCGTCGTCGCGATTGACGCTGGTGATGACGGCGAATTTGAGTGCGAGTTGGGCGACGGCTTCGGCCACCCGGCGGGGCTCATCGAAGTCGATGGGATCGGGACGGCCTTTGGGGACGGCGCAGAATCCGCAGCGGCGGGTGCAGGTATTGCCCAGCATCATGAAGGTGGCGGTGCGGTGGTGCCAGCACTCGCCGATGTTGGGGCACTGCGCGGATTCGCAGACGGTGTGCAGGTTGAGCGAGCGCGCCAGTTTTTTCAGGTCGTGGTAGTTGTCGCCCATGGGCGCGCGGGCGCGCAGCCACTCCGGTTTGGGGAGGGGGCGCCGGGGCGCAAGGTCGATCTGGATGAGATCGGGCGAGGAGGCCATCTGCTTTATTTTAGCCGGTAGCGCGCAGCCGCGGCAGGAAGAAGGCTCGGGTTCAGCGCAGGCGCAGCCGGTTCGCCAGATATTGCTCGTGCGCGTCTTTGGTGAGGATGATGCGGCCTTGCTGCTCTTTTTCTTCGCTGGTTTTGATCGAGGTCAGCCACCAGAACTCGATGAAACCGACCAGGAACACCATTCCGGTTTGCAAATAGCGCAACGGCGTGGGCATAGGCCGACCGCCGGGCGCTGTGCCGATGGGCGACGTCAGCCAGCCGGGCAGGACCGGCGCGGCGTAGATGCCCAGACGCACGATGCCGACGATGCAAGCGAGAGCAAGCAGATGTCCGAGCAGAAGTTCGACGAAGGGGATGGCATCGTCGCCGCGGAGCAACCCAGCGTCTCCGCGCTTGCGTTGCGCTTTGACAAGAACGAGGAGCGAATAGCTGGCGCAGACCGCCAGGTCCAGGCGAAAGCCATGACCGCGCAGCAGAAAATAGACCAGGGCAAAGACGGCGGAAGCCGCAACGCTGATCATCTTGCGCTGGATATAGTTCATCCCCAACCTGCCTCGAGCCCCATGGGATTGACGGTGTGCCCGCAGTGTAGAAGGTGAATCGCCTGCCAGAGAATGCCCTGAAGGCGCTACCGGCATTGCCTGACGGGGGATTGATCCCATCGGTTTCCGCGTTTGTGACGAGCGGATTTGCCCGCGATTGTGAGGCCGGGTTGTAATGGCGCATGCGCTGAGGCGAGGAGCGTGCGATGGGCGGAGCGATGCGGGATCTACAGTTGGCGGTGCGCCAGATGCGGAAGACGCCGGGCTTCTATCTGACGGCGATTCTGACGCTGGCGCTCGGAATGGGGGCGACGATTGCGATCTTCTCGCTGGTGGAAGGGATTTTGCTGCGGCCTTTGCCGTTCGCCAATCCCGATCGGCTGGTGATCGTGGGCGACCATCTGGGCAATGGGCCGAATCCTGGCGTGACGGCGCGGGAGATCGCAACGTATGAGGACGCGACCACGGCCTTCTCGTCAATGGGCGGGTTTGCGGCGAAGGACTATGAGCTGTCCGGCGAGGCAACGCCGCAGCTGATCAATGGGGCGCGGCTGGGCGCGGGGGTTTTTCAGGCGTTGAGTGTGGCGCCGCTGCTGGGGCGGGTGTTCACGAAGCAGGAAGACGATGGGGATGCGCCGGTGGCGGTGATCAGCTACGCGCTGTGGGTGAATCGCTATCACCGCAATGCGCAGGTGGTGGGGCGATCCATCGAACTGGACCGCAAGGCGTACTCGATCATCGGCGTGATGCCGCGGAGTTTTGAGTTTCCGCTGCTGCCGGGGCGGTTGAATCAGGCGCAGGTGTGGGCTCCGTTGAGCCTGACGGCGGAGGAGTTGTCGGATAAGAACGTGGGCGCCTGGATGTATCGGATGGTGGCGCGGGTGAAGGATGGGGTCACGATGCAGCAGGCGGCCCTCGATGCGCATCGCGTCTCGCAGCAGATCATGCGCGATTTTCCGGCGAGCATGAAGTCGATCCACATCCGCGGAGATGCCTTGTCGCTGCGGGAGCAGACGGTGGCGACGACGAGGCCGGTACTGCGCGCGCTGCTGGTGGCGGTGCTGGTAGTGCTGCTGATTGCGTGCGCCAACGTGGCGGGACTACTGCTGGTGCGGGCGATTGGGAGACGGCGGGAGTATGCGGTGCAGGTGGCACTGGGCGCTCCGACGAGTGCGATTCTGCGACAGTCCGTGCTGACGGGGCTGATGCTGGGCGTGGCCGGCGGCGCGCTGGGCGTGGGGCTGGCGGCGGTCGCGGTGCGGACAACGCTGCACCTGTTGCCGGATTCACTCCCGCGCGTGGATTCGATTGCGATGGACCCGGTGGTGATGATTTTTGCGCTGGTGCTGGCGATTGCGACGGGAGCCTTATGCAGCGTCGCACCGGCATTCGCAGCGACCCGGGCGAGCGTGATCGCGAATCTGAAGGAAGCCGGACGCAGCGGGACAGGAGGGGCGAGCCATGGGTGGCTGCGTTCCTTCCTGGTGGTAGCGGAGATCGCGATCGCGCTGGTGTTGCTCACGACGGCGGGTGTTTTTCTGCGCAGCTATCGCAGGATGCTGGCGGTGAACCCCGGGTTTGAGCCGGAACATGTGGTGGCGGCGAACTATCAGCTGCCGCTGGAGCAGTACGCGACGCAGACGTCGGCCGACAATTTCAACCGCGCGGTGATCGACCGGCTCATGACCAAGCCGGGCGTCGTGGCAGCGGGTATCACCAATTCTCTGCCGACGGCGAACAACGGGGGGCTGGCGGCCTACACCGTGGAGGGACAACCGGCGGCCGCCTGGAAGCTGACCTTCGCGGCGTTCGTGATCACGTATGGCGACTATTTCCGGGCGATGGGGATTCCGCTGCTGGCGGGGCGCTACTTCACGCCGGAAGACCGCGCAAGCGCGCAGCTGGTGGTGCTGGTGAACGAGGCGATGGCAAAGCACTGCTGGCCGGGGCAGAGCGCGCTGGGCAAACGCATTCACGTGGGGAATCCGCAGAAGGGCTATCCCTGGGCCACGGTGGTGGGCGTGGTGGGGAATACACTTCTGGGCCCACGCGACACACCGGTAGCGGACGAGTGGTACATGCCCGCGGAGCAGCCGGCCATCCTGTATGGTTCGACGGCGCCGGAGAATCTGGTGCAGCCGGCGGGAGGTTACATCGTGCTGCGGTCGTCGCTCGATCCGGAGCAAATGGTGCACGTGCTGCGCTCGTCGGTGGCCGAGGTGGATCCGCTGCTCGCGCTCGATCAGGTGGCCAGCATGAAAGAAGCGATGGCGAATGTGGAAGCGCCGCGCCGGTTCAACACGGACCTGATGACCGGCTTCGCTGCGACGGCGCTGTTGCTGGCGCTGACGGGAATCTACGCGGTGGTGGCGTTTTCCGTGACGTTGCGGGCGCGGGAGATCGCCATCCGCATGGCTCTGGGCGCGGAGCGGGGGAGCATTGCGCGCATGGTGCTGTTGTCCGGAGTGAAGCTGGCGCTGCTCGGGTGTGCGTTGGGCGTGCTGGGGTCGCTGGCGGTTTCAAGGCTGGTGGGGGCGTTTCTGTTTGGAGTGAGCGCGACCGATCCGCTGGTGTATGCGGTGACGATTGCGACGATGCTGGTGATTGCGATTCTGGCGTCGGCGCTGCCGGCCAAGCGAGCCGCGAGCGCCGATCCGGTGGAGGCGCTGCGGGCAATTTAGCGCCGCGTTCGTTCGCGCGGAGGAGCGGAGCATGTCGTGCTAGAGTGCACGCATGACTCGAAGGCTGCGAATTGTTGGGATCTGCGTGCTGGCGCTGGCCTGCGCGGGGACCGTGCCGGCTCAGGATGCTACGCGGCAGTTGCTGGAACAACTGGCGAATGCGCCGGGGCCGCCGGGAGCCGAAGAGGCGGTGCGCGCCATCATGGTGGATCACATGAAGCCGCTGGCCACCGAACCGCTGCGCTATGGCGGGATGGGATCGGTGATCGCGCAGCAGGGGACGACGGGACCGCGCGTG
The DNA here is from genome assembly GCA_963796895.1 of uncultured Acidobacteriaceae bacterium. Taxonomy (GTDB): domain Bacteria; phylum Acidobacteriota; class Terriglobia; order Terriglobales; family Acidobacteriaceae; genus Palsa-343. The sequence continues at coordinate 405,692 of CAWCNN010000003.1, read as the reverse complement.
ATGATCGACGCGCACATGGATGAGCTGGGCGGGATGATTCGGCGCGTCACGCCCAACGGTTTTCTGACGATGCAGATGCTGGGTGGATGGCTGGACCAGGCGCTGGTGGACCAGCGGTGGATCATCCTTGGATCGAAAGGGCCGGTACATGCGGTGACGGGAATCCGCGATGTGCATGTGCTGCCGGCAAACCAGAGGAACGAGGTGTTTCCGCGCGACTCCCTGCTGATGGATGTAGGCGCGAAGGATGCCGCGGGCGTGGCCGCTCTGGGCATCGAAGTGGGAGACCCGGTGGTTCCGGACAGTCCTTTCGTCGATCTGAACGGAACGGGGAATTATCTGGCGAAGGCGTGGGACGATCGGGTGGGCTGCGCGGCGATGCTGGAAGCGATGGCGCGCACGGCAAAGATGCCGCATCGCAACCAGCTGTTTTTTGTTGCGACGACCCAGGAGGAAGTGGGACTGCGCGGCGCGCACGCGGCAGTGGAGTTGGTGAAGCCGGATATCGGGATTGCGCTGGAGGGCGGCGTGGCGGGCGATACCTATGCCGGTCATCCGGACGAGACGCAGGCAAAGCTGGGCGCGGGACCGGGGTTGTTTCTGTTTGATTCAAGCGCCATGCCGAACCGGAAGTTTGTGAAGCTGGTGGAGTCGACGGCGGCGCAGCACCAGATCCCGCTGCAACTGGATTTGGTGCAGGGCTACGGGGACGATTCGGCGGCGATCCAGGAGAGCAACGGCGGGGTGCCTACGGTGAATCTGGTGGCGCCGATCCGCTATACGCATGCGCACAACGGCATCGTGAACCGGCGGGACTTCGATGGGCTGGTGGACCTGTTGACGAACCTGCTGGTGGAACTGGACGCGCAGACGGTAGCACAGATTCGGGATTTCGCGCCGCAGTAGACGCATCGGACGCGCATCTTACTGCATGGCAGGAGGAGCGCGATGGCCGAGATCGATGAGAAAGCGGAGCGATCGGACGGGACCGTTCTGGTCGCGTATGTAACGGTGCATCTGGAGTCGGGGGAGTCGTTCGAGTTGCTTCCGTTTGAGGACGCGGAAGACGTGAAGACGAAGGTGTGCGAACTGATGAAGGCCTGGGCGAAATCCGGTTTTCTGATTCGCGGCAGCCACATCTATCCATGGCATCGGGTCAGGCGCATCGAGGCCACGAAGGTGGAGGAATTGTCGCTGAGCGATTCCAGACTGCGCATGGAGGAGTGGAAAGCGCGGGATACGGCGCAGATGCAGAAGAGCTTCTGGAAGACGAAGCGAGTACACAGGGAACCGGAAGAGTCAGAAGGAGAGAATCATGCTGGAGGGCGACCCCCGTCGCTGGCGGCGTGATTTTGTGTGGCTGTCAGAGCAGGGTGTGACCGGCCTGGGATGAGTCCTCAGCGAAGGCGCAGGCCGTCCATTCTCTCGGCTTCCAGTGCCGCTTTCTTCCAAAGAGCTGCGGTAGCTTTCTTTTCTTCTTTCTCGGGATCCCGTGGTTTGGGATCGGTGAGGACGCGGAATTCGAAGTAGCCAAGGAAGAAGACCGCGAGTGCCTGCAGCATCTGGAATCCGCTGGGGCCGAGCTGCCGTCCATAACTGTCGGCGCCAACCGGGAGGGTGAACCAGGTTGGCAGCGACGATTCGAACATACCGGTCCTGAGCGCCATGACCAGCGCGGCCAGGCAGACGGTGTGCGCGAAGAGGACTTCTGTGATGGATCGCGGGTCGTCGCCCGAGAAGAAGCTGTGCCCCCGTTTGCGCAGGGAGTAACTCAGGACCACAACCGTGAAGCCGGCGCAGAGTGCCGCGTCCATGGAGAAGGAGACGTGCCGCAGAGAAAAGTACGAGAGCGCGGCGGCCGCGGAGGCTGCCAGCAGAATGTATTCATGCCGAAGATATCTCATTTCGGTACTTGCCTCGAATCGTGCGAGATACAGCAGGAGAGAGCGGGATCAAGGGGCAGTGTACCGCTCGGATTTTAGTGGGCGTATGGCCTGAAGGATGTAGGGAATATGCCCGGGAGGTCGCGTTGAACAAGGACGCGGGGCGTGGTGGGCGGGCTCAGTCCGGGACCGTCGCGGGGTGAGGCCATGTGCGGGCGTCCTGCGAGGCATGGACGGCAATGTAGAGACCGGAGGCGATGATGAGGATCGCGCCGAGGATGGTGAACAGCGTGGGAATCTGTCGCCAGACCAGCCATGCCATCACCGTGCCGGTGACCAGCTGGGTGTAGTGGAACTGCGAGACGTTGGCGGCCGTGGTGTGTTTGAGCGCGAAGAAGAAGCAGAGACTGCCGGTGGAGCACAGGATGCCCATGCCGACCAGCAGGGCTGCGATGCGCGGTGTGAAGAGAACACCGTGGTGGATCATGAGCGTGAATCCGACGAGGGCCATGACGGCCGCGGTGAAGAGGGTGAGGCTTTCCGGGGTTTCGGTCTGCGTCAGGACGCGGGAGAGCACGATGTTCATGGAGAAGCAGGCGACGCAGATCATGCAGGCGAGGAAGCCGATCCAGTCGGCTTCGCGCGATGCGCCCCAGGGATGGACGGCGATAACGACTCCGGAGAATCCGGCGAGGATGGCGAGTGCTTTCTTCCAGGTCATGCGCTCATGCAGCAGGATGGGCGAGAGGGTGGCGACGACGATGGGCGCAAGAAAGATGAGGATGTAAAAGACGGTGAGCGTGAGGTGGCGCAGAGCAACGATCACGCAGATGTTGTTGCCGAGGTCGAGAGCGGAGCGCAGGATCTGTGGGCGGAGTTTGTGCGGCCGGAGGGCGTGGAGGTTGCGGCGCCAGAGCGCGCGGGCCAGCATGAACAGTGCCATGAAGAGGCCGAGGAAGGCGAGGATCTCAAACCACGGCAGGCCGGACAGATTGACGAGCTTAATGGCGGTGTCGGTGAAGACCCACAGGGTGAAGCCGGCAATGGCGAGAGTGATGGCCTGGAGGTGAGTGGGGCGGCTGGTCACGCCTGAAACGATACCGTGAACTCGACCCCAGTGTAGTGAACACGGGGAATGATCTGGCGATTGGGACCCGGCTCCAGTTGTACGAGTCCGTAGCGCTCCATGGTGCGGAGGGTTCGGGAGAGGTTCGACGGCGCGCGGCCCGAAACCCTGGCCAGTTCGTGAAGAGATTTTGGCTGCTTCTGCAAAATGAGGCGGAGCAGAGAGCGGTTCTGATCGGAAAGGACCTGAGAGAGGGTGCCCAGGGAATCGAACCACACTTTCGGTTCTTTCTTTGCAGGAACGTATTTTCCTTTTGCGATCGCCAGGGTTCGCTTCCTGTAAGCGTCACGGGTGGCGATACCGACTTTGAGAGTGTTCATTGGGGGGTTCCCTCTTCTTTCAGGATTCGATCCACTTCGGTCCAGAAATCGGCCAACAGTGTGGCGGCGTCTTTGTAGTCATAGAGACGGAGGCGCTGGCCCCTGTGGCGGTGATCGTATTCGATACGCGTTCGAACTCCCGGCCCTGAACCCTCTTTGATCGGGTGAGCATTGTCGAATCCGAGCAACCGCTTTCCTCTGCCATCGTGCAGCGTCAGCGAATAGTCGAGACCGTGCGGCTTTTGCGGGCTGACGGCTACTTGTTTCACTTCGAACCGGACCCAGAAACAGACCTTCAACGACAAAGCTCTCACCGTCGAGATGAAGCAGCGTGTCGAGGCTGCGGTCTCTCTTCATCTTATCACCGGATCATAACAAGGCAGATTGTCCGTGGAAGGCTTCGCCAAATACCGCCGCCCCACAATCTCGTACTTCCCCGACAGCGCCAGGGAATTGTTTTCACACAGCTGACGTTTTTATTCGAGGAGGCCTGCCCCTTCTCAGTCGCCTGCCGCCCGGGCCAGTTGCTGCCGCGGCCGGCCGCCTTTGCGCCCGTTAGCCCGCGATGCCTTGCGCTTGGCCGGGCTGGCGATCGATCCTCCCCTGCGCCCAATCTCGGCCATCCACCGTGTCGTTCCATAGACGTGATTCAGCAGCGCTGGAACGTAGTAGTCCACATCGAGGTCCGGCCATCGCAGCGCCGTTCCATGACCCAGGATCTCGACATTCGCAATCTGTTTTCGCGTGGCGTGCGCCAACCCCTGCAAATCCTCTCTGGGAATCAGTTCGCGTCGCCCGTCGCTTAATCTGAGGATCAGTAAATCCAGACCCGCGCCCGGGCGGTATTCCACCGCGGCCACTCGCGGCTCGTCGCGAAGTTTTCCGGCTCGCTGGAGCGCCCGGTCGATGTCAGCGTCCGTTGTTATGACCCTATGGCTTTCCATGAATTCCCTCCCAGAGCGCAGCGAGTTGTGAGAAATGCTCTGCCGCGGCATTGAGAATCTTTCTTATATCCGATCTTTTTGCGTTAGCGGGCCGAATCGCATCCCATCGATCCGCGAGAGCCACGTCGCCGTTGGCCAGCAGATCCACAATGACCTCGGCGTTGCTCGAAAAGCCGTGGACATGCCTCGGCGGGTGATCGTTCGTATAGACGAAAAACTGCACACCGCCAAGGGTCAGCGAGCCCACAGTCCATGATAACCCATGCCGCTTAGGTTTTGACCGCGGTTATTGGATTCCCTGGCTCTTCGCCAAATACCGTCGCCCGACCGCCTCATACTTCCCTGACAGCACCCGCGCAATGGCTTCGGCGTAGGCGAGGTGTTCCTGCTCGAGGATGCGGGCGGCGACGGTGTGCGGGTCGTCGGTGGGCAGAACCGGGACGGAGCGCTGCAGGATGATGACGCCGTGGTCGAGTTGCTCGTCGACGAAGTGCACGGTGCAGCCGGTGACCTGGACACCGTATGCGAAGGCCTGCGTTTGTGCATCCAGGCCCGGAAATGCCGGCAGCAGCGACGGGTGAATGTTGAGGATCCGACCCGGGAAGGCCTGAACGAATCCGGGCGACAGCAGGCGCATGTAGCCCGCCAGGCAAATCAATTCCACATCGTGGGCTTGCAGCTTGGCGACGATTTCCCGATCGTGATCGGCGCGCTTGCGTCCCTGAGCCTCAATGGCGACGGCATTCAATCCACGCTGGCGGGCCGCCGCGAGTCCGGGAGCATCGGCAAGATTCGAGATAACGACCGCGATGCGGGCATCAGGAATCTTCCCCTGGTCGATCGCATCAGCGATGGCGACAAAATTCGACCCGCGGCCCGAGAGCAGAATCCCCAGGTTATACATCACGCGTAGATGACTTTGCGGTCGCCCTTCACGATGCGGCCGATGACGTAGCTCTTTTCGCCGCTGCGGTCGAGCATCGACTTACAGCGCTTGAAGCGTTCGGCGGGGACGACTGCGATGAGTCCGATGCCCATGTTGAAGGTGCGGAGCATCTCGTCCTGCGCAACGCTGCCCAGCTGCTGCAGGTGCTCGAAGATGGGCAGCACCGGCCAGCTGCCGAGCTCGACATGCGCCGAGACCGCCTTGGGCAGGATGCGCGGCAGGTTCTCCGTAATGCCGCCGCCGGTGATGTGCGCGAGGCCTGCGGCATAATCGCTGGCCATGAGTTTCCTGATCAGGCTCAGGTAGCTGCGGTGGGTCTTCATCAGCGCCGCGCCGGCCTTTTCCTTGAGCGCGTTGACGTATTGCTCCGGCTTGTACTTCGCCACTTCGAAAAAGAGCTGGCGCGCCAGCGAGTAGCCGTTAGTGTGCAGGCCGGTGGAGGGGAAACCAAGCAGCACATCGCCGGGACGAATCTTCGCGCCGGTGATGAGTTTGGCCCGCTCGACCACGCCGACGATGAAGCCTGCCAGGTCGTACTCGCCGTCGGCGTAGAAGCCGGGCATCTGCGCGGTCTCGCCGCCAATCAGCGCGCAGCCGTTCGCGCGGCAGGCGTCGGAGAGGCCGGAGACGACCTTCTCCATCACCTGGCCGTCGAGCCGCCCGGTGGCGAGGTAGTCGAGGAAGAAGAGCGGTGCGGCGCCCTGCACGGCGATGTCGTTGACGCAGTGGTTGACCAGGTCCGCCCCGACGGTGTGGTGGATGCCGAGCTGGAAGGCCAGCTTCAGCTTGGTGCCGACGCCGTCGGCCGAGGAGACCAGCACCGGCTCCTGATACTTGCCGTCGAGCTTGAAGAGGCCGCCGAAGCCGCCGATCTCGCTGAGCACGTTGCGGGTAAACGTGCGCTGGGCCAGGTATTTGATGCGCTGCTTGGTGCGGTCGCCGGCGGAGATGTCGACTCCGGAAGCGGCGTAGGTGGCGGGCTTGCGTTGGGCAGGGTTTGGATCGGGCGCGGGCATTGCAGGGCTTTTCGTGGAACGTTCAGTGTACGCGGGAATCTTGTGCGGACGCGGAGGAATGTGGCAGACGAGCGAAGAACCGGTCAGCCGGAATGCGGTCAGCCAGGAAGCGGTCAGCGATGAACCGGTTAGCGAGGCCCGCTGGAAGTCATGCGCATGGGCCTCGATGTTTGAACCGATGGAATCGCCTACTTTTTCAGTGTTTCCGCCACCTTATGCTGCTCGTTAGCGCGTTTTGCCTGGACGCAGAGGGCGGCAAAAGCGGGCGCGTCGTTCACGGCGAGATCGGCGAGCATCTTACGGTCCAGCTCCACGCCGGCCTTTTTCAGGCCGCTGATGAGCTGCGAGTACGAGATGCCGTTGATTTTGGCGGCGGCGTTGATGCGCACGATCCACAGGGACCGGTACTGGCGCTTTTTCTGCTTGCGGCCGCTGTAGGCGAACTTCAGGCCGCGCTCGACGGCTTCCTGAGCTGCCTGGTAGAGCTTGGATTTGGTGAGGAAGTAGCCGCTGGCCCTTTTCAGGATTTTCTTGCGGCGGTCGGTGCGTTTAGTCCCACGTTTGACGCGAGGCATCGTGATTCTCCTTGGGGTTCGTGTCAGGCGGCTGGAGGCGGGAGGGCCTCTTCACTCGCTCGGTTGGTCTGGTCCTCTCTCGGCTTGCGGGTATCGGCCCGTTGGCACGAGGGAGCCGCTCGCGGTGAGCGGCCCGGAAGGATCAGGCGTAGGGGATCATGCGGGCAACCTTCTTGTGGTCGGCGTCGGAAACCAGCACGCTCTTGGCGAGGTGGCGCTTGGTTTTCGTCTCCTTCGACGTAAGGATGTGCCGCATTTTGGACTGGCCGCGCTTAAATTTGCCCGTGCCGGTCTTTTTGAAGCGCTTGGCCGCGCCCCGATGCGTCTTGAGTTTGGGCATGTTGATCCTGCTCAGAAACTACGGTTTGACAACGTTTCTCAGTATAGCAAAGGGCGAGCCGGGAGCGGGTAGCTGGGAACCTGGTACCTTTGGTGAGATTTGGATCGGCCGCTGCGCGACCGAGTCCCCTTCGCCATGGGTACGGGCGGTGCTGGTGCATTCGTGCTTCGGGGGGTCCTTCCCCCGTTCGACGCGCACCTCGCTGCGCTTCGGAGCTTGCTCAGGGTGACATTGCTCCGCGCGGTCGAGGTTTGCGCACCGTTGGTGAGGGCTGTGGCCGCGCTCCGGTCAGGATGACATTTCGGGTTTGAGTGGCGCTGCGGCCCATCCCACCCTTCTCGCGCGGAAAAGCGCCGTACGACCAGGATGGGGGGCCTTGGTGTGTCGGTTTCCTGAGACGGATTATGCCTGGGCTGTTTGTGTGGGGATGGCCCAGGTATCCGCGCTCAGGAAGGCGTCGATGGCGGCGGGGTCCATGGGGCGCGCGAAGTAGTAGCCCTGTCCGCAGGGGCAGCCCATGGTTTTGAGTTCTTCGAGCTGCTCGGCGTCTTCGATGCCTTCGGCCACCACATCCATCCCGAAGGAACGGGCGAGGTCGAGGATGGAGTCGACGATGAGGCGGGAGTTGCGGTCGTAGGCGATGCCCTGAATAAAGGAGCGGTCGATTTTGAGCGTGTCGAAGGGGAAGCGCTGCAGGTAGTCGAGGGAGGAGTAGCCGGTGCCGAAGTCGTCCATGTGGAGGCCGACGCCGAGTTGCTCGAGGGCCAGCATGTTGCGCTGGGCGGCAGGCGCGTCGGAGATGAGGCTGCTCTCGGTGACTTCGAGGCGGAGGCAGGCGGCGGGGAGGCCGGTGGAGGCGAGGATCTGCTGGACGTGGGGGACGAGGTCGGGCTGATCGAGCTGGCGGGCGGAGAGGTTGACGGAGATGCGCGCCTTCTGCAGGAGGTCGGTGCCGGAGCCGCGCCACTGGACGAGCTGGCGGCAGGCTTCGGCGAGTCCCCATTCGCCGAGAGGGACGATGAGGCCGGTTTCTTCGGCGAGGGGGATGAATTCCGCAGGGGAGAGGAGTCCGCGGCGTGCGTGGTTCCAGCGGACGAGGGCTTCAAAGCCGATGATGCGGTTGGTGCGGAGATCGACTTCAGGCTGGTAGTGGAGGACGAGCTCGCCCTGGCGGATGGCGTGCGCGAGTTCGGATTCGAGCTCGAGGCGCTGGACGGCGCGTTCGCGCATGCCCTGGGTGTAGCCGATGACGGCGGGGGATTCCTGACGACGGGCGTGGAGGAGCGCGGCTTCGGCGTCGGCGATGAGCTCTTCGGGGTGAGCGTATTGCATGCCGGCCTGGGCGATGCCGATGGCGAGTTGGGGGACGACGGCGTGTCCGCGGAAGACGATGGGCGCGCGGCAGGCGTCGGTGAGCTGAGCGGCGAATTGGGCGGCGTGGGCAGCGGTGTTGGCGCCTTCGAGCAGGATCATGAACTCGGCTCCAATGAGGCGGGCGGCGAGGGAGGAATCGGGGAGCAGGGCCTGGAGGCGGGCGGCAGTTTCGATGAGAAGGTGCTCGCCGCCGCTGGAGCCGAGGGTTTCGCAGAGGGGATCGAAGCGGTCGAGGGTGAGGGCGAGGAGGGCGAAGTTCCAGTCGGCGTGCTGGAAGCCGCGCTCGATGCGGCGCTCGAGGTGGTCGACGAAGAAGGCGCGGTTGGGGAGGGCGGTGAGGGGGTCGGCCATGCGCTCGGCGGTGGTGTCGCGGAGGGAGCCGGCGATGTGGGCGATGCGGCCGGAGGGGTCGCGGGAAGCGCGGGCGCGGAGGCGAACCCAGCGCCAGGCGCGATCTTCACTCTGGACGCGATGTTCGCTGGCGATGGTTGCGGCGTGGGAGGTGCGGAGGGTGCGGAGGTCGGCGTCGAGGCGGGGGCGGTCGTGGGGATGGACGCGGGCGAGCCAGGCGTCGAGGGAGGAGCAGGCGTCGCAGAGGCCGGCGAGGGAGCGGAAGCGGGCGGAGGCCCAGAGGCGATCGGCGATGAGGTCGAAGTCGAAGAAGCCTTCATCGGACGCTTCGAGGGCAAGGGCGTAGCGGAACCAGTCGTCGGCGACGGGGTTGTGATCCTCCGGCATGTTCACGGCCTTCAAAAGAAAAGAATGGGGCGCACAGCGCCTGTATGGGGGAGATATCGGCGGGGGATTGGTCGGGGTTAGTTCGATTTGGGTTTGGGGGTGTGGGAGGTGCCGGAATGGGAAGGAGTGGCTGGCTGTGGAGCGGTTTTCAAAATGGGACGCAGCGCGGGGGGTGGAGGTATTTCCGGGTGGAGCGCGGTTGCATTGGTGTTGAAGGGCGGGGGCGGTGGGAGTTTGCTTCTTGCTGTGGGGTGAACCTGGCCATCGGCGCTTTGCGGGGGGTGGGTTTTTGTTTTGGTGGTGGGTGTTTTGAAGGAGGGACCTGTTTACGGCGGGGCGTCTTTAGGTCTTTAAGGGCGGGACCTTTTTGGGGGCGGGAACTATTGGGCGGGGATCCTGTGGGGCGCTTGCTATGGGGTGAACCTGGCCGTCGGTGCTTTGCGGGGGGTGGGTTTTTGCAGGCGAGGATTCTTTCTCAACAGAGGCGGATGATTGCCGGGGAAAGTACTGCTGGTTGAAGCGCGGAAAGTAATCGTTTGGCGATCCGACAGCAGAGGAGTTTGGTCCTTGCTGTGGGGTGAACCTGGCCGTCGGGGGCTTTGCGGGGGGTGGTTTTTTGCAGGCGAGGATTCTTTCTCAACAGAGGCGGATGATTGCCGGGGAAAGTACTGCTGGTTGAAGCGCGGAAAGTAATCGTTTGGCGATCCGACAGCAGAGGAGTTTGGTCCTTGCTATGGGGTGAACCTGGCCATCGGGACTTTGCGGGGGGTGGTTTTTTTAGAGGGGACTCGTTTGCTCGCTTTGAGAGTGGGACCTTTTGAGGGCGCACATCAGGGGCGCCCGTTGTTGTTGGGCCAGAGAAGGCGAAGTTTTTTGTTGCTGATCTGGATGGCGGTATAGCTGGCGCCGAGCACTTCGCCGTCGGCCTCGACGAGGAGCGGTGTGCGGTACTCGGTGCCGTTGAGCGGGCGGCAAATCATGCGCTGCACGGTTACATATTGGGGGAAGGGGAGCCGGCCCCAGCCGTTTGCGGTTCTGGTTTTGCCGGTGGCGAGGGCGTGGAAGCTGGCGTGGCCGAGTCCGAGGCGTCCGGTGGGAGGGACCCAGGCGACGCGGAGGGAGTCTCCCAAGGGATCGCCGCCGGGACGCCAGCGGTTGATTTCCTGGACGTGGGTGGCGATGGCTTCGCAGGCGACGATGGTTTGGGTGGCGCCGTCGGCGAGGGTCATCTCGATCTCGAAGGGCTGGATGGGGTGGTCGACGAGGAGGCGGAATCCGCCGAGGAAATAAGCGAGGCGTCCGCCGCGGCGCTTGCCCTGGCCGGTGGGGGCAAGGTTCATGAGGGCGGCGTGGACGCCCATGCCGGCAGCGATGAAGAAATACCAGCTGCGCATGCGCTTGTGGCCGGTGGGGCTGAGGATGACTTCGCCGAGGGTGACTTCGCGGGGCTGCGCGTTGAGCAGGAGGTGCGCGGCGCGCAGCGGATTGCGGGGCATGTGGAGGTTCTGCGCGATGACGTTGCCGGTGCCGAAGGGGAGGACGCCGAGAGTGGCGTCGGATCCGGCGAGGCCCTGAAGGACCTGGAAGATGGTGCCGTCGCCACCGCAGACGAGGAAGGTGTCGAAGCCGGCGGCAACGGCTTCGGCGGCCTGCTGGCCGGCGGAGTGGGCGGAGAGGGTTTCCTGGAGGTGGACGTCGGAGCCGTAGCCGCTGAGGAGTTGGGCGATCTGCTCGACCTGGGCGCGGCGCTTCTCATTGTGAATGAGGAGCGGGTTGAGGAACATCATGACGCGGCGCATCAGGCGGGTCTCGCGGGGATTTCGGTTTTGGGTCGGGGGAGGCGGAGAGAGCGGCTGGGGGCCAGGCCGGAAAGCTCCATATATGAACCGTTGTAGGCGCGAGGGCCTGAGCGCAATGTAAACAGATGATGAGATGCGGAAAAAGTATCCGGGTGATTAATGGGCCAGGAGTGCGGGCGCGTCTGCGGCGGATTGGGTTTGGAGGAGGGCGGCGAGGCGGGTGTGGAACTCGGTCAGGTTGCCGAGGCGGATGCGGGCCTGGTGGGTCTGCGCGGCGAGGGGGAGATCGCCGGCGAGGAGGGCGGCAGCGGCAAGGATATCGTAGAGCTCGGCGAAGGCCGGATCGCTGGCAACCGCATCCTGCATGCGGCGCAGGCCCTGGGGGATGAGGCCGAGATGGACTTCGGAGGCGCCGAGTTTGGCGACGGAGAGTGGGGCGGCCTCGCCTTGTTGCGTAGCGGCGAGATAGGCATCGCGAGCTTCGCTGTAGCGGGCGGAGTGGAAGTGTGCGTCGCCGAGGGCCTGATAGAAGACGGCATTACGGAGGCCAAGGCGGGCGGCGTGGTCGAGTCGCTGGATGGCTTCAGGAATGCGGCCGAGGCGGACGAGGCAGACGCCGGCAAAGAGCCAGGCGGCGGCGCAGCGGGGATCGAGGGCGCAGGCCTGTTCGAAGTGGGCGAGGGCGTCGGCGGGGCGGCGGTGATGCTCGAGTTCACTGAGGCCCAATTCGAAGAAGACCTGCGGATCGGAGGGACTGGAGGCGAGCTTCTTTTCGATCAGTGACTGATACAAATCATTTTTTCGATCACGGGTGGCTTCCGGATCTTCGGCGTGTCCGAAGTGGTGGACGATGAAGGCGGCCCGGCTGGTGCGCAGGCCGAGGGCGTCAAGGCTTTTTGTAACCGTCTCGTGCACACATCCTTCAAAGCGGATTCCGGGGTGACCGCGGAAGAGGCGCAGTGTGAGAGCGGGGACGCAGGTGGGGCAGCTGCGGGATTGCCCAAGGATGCCGGGATTGGGGAGGGGGGACTGCCAGCCGAGGCGGGTGTGGCTGTCGCGCATGTAGTTCCAGCGCCAGGATTCGTATGCGGCGAAGGCGCTGTCGGCGAGGAGCCGGGGGATGGAGGCGGCGGTGCGGGGGTCGAGCATCTCGTCGGCGTCGAGGACGAGGATCCAGTCGCAACGGCGCTGCGCAAGGAGCCGGTTGCGGGCGCGGGCGAAGTCGTTTTCCCAGGGAAGGACGAGGAAGTCGGCGCCGAACTGGCGGGCGATGTCGGGGGTGGCGTCGGAGGAGCCGGTATCGCCGATGACGATGCGATCGATGAACGGGGGGAGGCTGGCGAGGCAACGGGCGAGGCCGGCAGCGGCGCCGTCTTTCACGATCATCTGGAGTTCGATGGTCGGCATCTGGGGGGGAAGAGACGCTCCAGGGTACACAGGTTCGAGTCCACGAGGAGTGTAGGGCTTCTATCGGCAGATGGAGGGGAGAGTTTCAGGGGGTGCTTGGGCGCCGGGGCAAATGCTAGACTCCGAGCATTCTGCGGCGAGAGTGGTGTTTACGCAAGGAAGAGGACTGGGTTAAATCGCCACAGGCGGGCTAGGAGCGACGGACTTTGTGGTTGGCCCTTTATGCGTAATGCATACCTTGCAGCCACACTTCTTGGTTTCCGCGAAATGACGGACTCCCACGACCACTCCCCCTTTGGCTCTGTCAGCCCTAGGGAATATTTTCTCGAACAATTCACTCTCTCCGTTCTCGAAGTACCGCCTCAGAGAGTATGCGCACAAGTCTGCCATTTGGACCATTCGCGTGAGGCTGCTGTTGACGAAAAGCGGAGTGTCGATAATGCATTTAATGGAAGTCCACAGCGTACCGTCCTGATGAAATTGCCGCATCAGTTCGGTGTGTTTTTTGGCAACTGTTTCGTTGTTGTCGTGGACCAACAATCCATGACGATCCTTCCCACCAGGTGGGCCGCCCTTGACTAGGAATTGTTCAAATCTGGAAACGACCTGTTCGAACGCCTGCTCACCGACACTTCTCTGAGCCAATACGGGGCTGAAATGGGTCTTGTCTATAGCTTCGGAAAATAACCGCGCCTCTGACCACGATCCGATACACGCCGCTACCTCGGACGCAACTGCTTTTCGCTCGCTAAATGTGAGGTGGATGTAGGCGTTCGTGTGCTTGAACAGCTTCTTCATTGTCTGGTAGTTTTTGGCCTGTTTTTTCTGGAGACGTAAAAGCTCTTTGGTGCGAGCCTGTTCGACAGCCGCGCGCCTTGCAACGTGGTCTAATCTGTCGAAATTCGCGATCTTGGATTGCTCTAAATACTTCCGGAGCACCCATGCGGTATGAAACTCTGCATCGGCAAGGTCATATTTGGTAAGAACCTTGGTGATGCTCGCATCGAATTTTCTCCAAAGCGTAATCGGAATCGCTAAGCCAGCCAATACGAAATGAGAAGTATTGCCCGGAATATCAGGCGTGCCGGATTCATCGATGTAACAGACGTACATAGTCAGCGATCAGCTCTGAATTTTGCCGGGGGGGGAAGGAGGCAGGAAAACAGAAATAAAAAAGCGACTGGGTTTATGAGGAATTCTCCCCAATTGGAGACGCTTGGCGACTCTCCCCAGACGCTCCAAACAGCTTAAGACCACAAAACCGCTCGGTCAACAAGTACTTTATCCAGGGGATAACACAAATTCGCCACAACCAATTGCGTAACTTTTACGCTAACGGCCGTGTGGTCCCGGCTTGATTGGCCGGTGGTAAAATTCGAGCCTTCGAAAAAAGCAGGTTTGAAAGGGAGGCGCTATGGGCAAGCGGTACCAGAACATCCTCGAGACGGTCGGGAATACTCCTGTGGTGCGGATCAATCGGCTGGCACCACAGGGCGTGAATCTATATGTGAAGGTTGAAGCGTTCAATCCGCTGGGCTCGGTGAAGGACCGGCTGGCGCTGGGCGTGATTGAAGAGGCGGAGCGCACGGGCAAGCTGAAGCCGGGGCAGACGGTGGTGGAGGCGACGAGCGGGAACACGGGCATCGGGCTGGCGATGGTGTGCGCGCAGAAGGGTTATCCGCTGGTGGTAACGATGGCGGAGACATTCAGCGTGGAGCGGCGCAAACTGATGCGCTTCCTGGGAGCGAAGGTAGTCATCACGCCCGCAGCGGCGCGCGCGGTGGGCATGGTAGAGAAGACGATCGAACTGGCGGAGAAGCACGGATGGTTCTACACGCGGCAGTTCGAGAACGAGGCGAATGCGGATATGCACTCGCGCACAACGGCGAAGGAGATTCTCGACGACTTTGCGGGTGAGCGGCTCGACTACTGGGTGACGGGCTACGGCACGGGCGGAACGCTGAAGGGCGTGGCGCGGGTGCTGGCGAAGGAGCGGCCGGAGACGAAGGTGGTGGTGTGCGAGCCGGAGGATGCTGCGTTGTTTGCCAGTGGTGAGCCGCAGAGCCGGAATCCGGATGGATCGGCTGCGAAGGCGCACCCGGCTTGGAAGCCGCATCCGATCCAGGGCTGGACGCCGGACTTCATCGCCAAGCTGGCGGGAGACACTGCGGACATGAAGCTGATCAGCCAGGTGGTGCGCATCCAGAATGCCGAGGCTTTGCGGTGCAGCAGGGAACTGGCTCGCAAAGAGGGAATTTTCGTGGGGATATCTTCCGGCGCTACGTTCTCGGGCGCTCTGCAGGTGGCTGCGGAGGCTCCGCAGGGCTCGACGATTCTGTGCATGCTGCCGGACACGGGAGAGCGGTACCTGAGCACGCCTCTGTTTGCGGAGGTGGCTGTCGACATGACTCCGGAAGAGGTGGAGATATCGCGATCGACGCCGGGCTGCTGGATGCCGGATCCGCAGTAGGGGCGGCTGGGGCCAAAGTTCGTGCGGTAGACTCGGTCCGATGAACTCAGCAATCGAATGGCATGATTCTGAACTTGTCGCGATAAAAGAGGCACCACCTCGCGACGGCGAAATCACGGTCAATGCATACGTGCACCGAAGCACGGGGAGCCCCGGTTGAGAGTACCGGCGAAGGCGGCTATCAGCGGGTCAGAATCAAGATGCGAGGGATGCGCTTTGAGGGTCACGCGCCCGAAGTTCCTGAGGACATCTACCGGGGGGCACTTGTGCTCGAAGGAGCAGAGCACAACGGTCTGGCCCCGTTGCCGATGCAATTCGAGGGGGATGTCAGGTTCGCATTGACGATGCGTGACTACGCTCGAACCCTACTGTTGTATGGGACCGGAATCACCATCGAAGCTGACGGAGAGTTCCGGTTCGTCGAGAAGGTCGATTTCACTTAGCACGGGTCCGCCAGGAAGACATTTACTCAAGCGAACCTCGGTCGATTTTCCATATTGTTGCCGTAAAGTCGGTATCCAGAGAGTTTCGGAGCGGCAGGAAGCAACGAGTAAACGCAGATCCCTCGCTCGCCTACCCAATCTGCGATGGGGCCCCAGGGCGCTCGCTTCGGGATGACACTCGGGAGTTGTCGGGGGATGAGTGGATGGTCGCCTTACTTACCTTTCGAGCGGCACCCGGGGGATGACGCTGGCGGGAGGCATCGGGTTACCGAGGAAAAGGCTTGAGATCTTTATCGGTGGCTGCGCCACCGAGTCCCTCCGCGCCGAGAGTGTTGTCGTGCGTGCGGTTCGTGTCGCTACGGGGGTCGATTCGACTCCGCGCGGATCAAGGGTTGTCCTTTCTGGCGGGGACTGAGGCCGCGCTCCGCTCACGATGACATTCGTGTTGGGGGCGAAAGGTCTGCATGGTTCGCATCCCAGGAAGTTTCGGAGGGGGGGAAGGCAGAAAAAGCGACCGCAGATCCTACGCTCACCACCCCCGAACTTACCCCAAAGAGCGAAATCGCGCTTTGGGGCCCCTGGTACGTTCGGGGCCCCGTTCACTCAGGATGACGGCGCGTGCGGAGAGGGATCCAGGGCATTTCGTCGGGGGAAGGAAAAGCAACAGCAGATCCCTCGCTCGCCTAATGCCCCAGGGCGCTCGCCGCGGGATGACAGTTTGAGGGTTGTCGGGATGACAGTTTGAGCGTAATTTGTGGCCGGCTTGAGGCCGGTCGATCGGTTAGTTGCCGGCGAGCGGGGCGCAGGTGCTGTGCTCGGACATCCACTTTGCGGGGGGATCGGGGCTGGGGACGTTGACGGCTTTCTGGACGTCTTTGACGTTGACGGGCTGCTGAAAGCTGTAGACGTTGCCGGCGCAGACGAGGTCGCCGGTGAGATCGAAGACGGAGTAGGTGTCGACGGCACCGCCGCCGAAGAAGGTTTTGCTGCCGAAGATGTTGCTCTGTTTGGTGACGGAGCCACCCGACTCGAGAGCTTTGACCCAGAGCAGGTCGTGCCAGGGGCTGTTGGGATCGGGCGCGCCGGAGGCGGAGAAGCCGATGCGTTTGGCCAGCTCGTCGGCGGCGAGAACCGAGGCGAAGTGCGAGGGCGGGGTGATGGGCGTGCCCTGAGTCTGGGCGCCGGATTCGGTATTGGCGCTGGCGCTGTTGGCAGGAGGCTTGGGCGCAGCGGCGAAGGCGGACTGGAGGAACTCTCGGATGCCGGCGTTGACGGCGTCGATGTCGGCGATCTGCGGGGCGTCCGCGTGCCAGGTGGATTTGGCTTCGCTGCATTTGTCGTATGCATTGAAGACGTCCTGGAGGTTCTGCATGTAGGGGGAGTGGGCGTAGTCGATGGCGCCGAGGGCGTAGGGGTGGTAAAGCTCGGGGACGAGGACCTGGACATTGAGGGCGCGCAGCTGGCGGGCGACTTCGTTCATGAGCGCGGGATCCTGGACGGTGCCGCTGACGGAGGTGACGGATTGGTCGCTGCTGAACATCTGCATGACCTGACCCGCCATGGACGCGGCTGCGCCGGGACCGCCGATCGCGCTGAGGGCGCTGCCGAGGAGTCCGCGGCCGCGCATGTGGGGTTTGGACTCGGAGGGTTGTTCCTGGGTGCCGGCTTTTTCCGGATTCGCGACGCAGCTTTCACTGGCATGCGCCACGAGGCCCTGCATGGCGGCGATGTCGGCGCGCCAGTTCTGGAAATCGGTGAGCAGGGTGCTGCCGGAGGAGACGAGGACGATGCCGGGGCGGGAGGAAGCGCCGGTGATGATGCAGGGAGCGTGGGAACCCGCGGGCGCGTCGGCGACTTCACCATGGAAAAGATATTGCGCCGTGTCGCAGGCGATGACGGCGCTGTTGTGCTCAACGGCTTTGTAGGTGAACATCTCGGTTTCGATGGAGAACGGCTGCGCGGTGCTGGCCGAAGGGGATGAGCCGGGCTTTGCGCTGGTTCCGGTTGCCGAGCTTTGCGCGATGGCAGGGAGAGAGGCGAGGCAGAGCGTGGTGAGCAGAAGAGAGGTGCCGAGGGGTCGGTTCATGGAACGGGTCCTCCTGCGCTGCTGGCCTGGAGCGGATGCGAAAAGGCTCGACGCGCAAAGTCGGGCAATGGGGGATCGCCGTGACGGGAGCATACCACGGCGGAGGGCCAAAGGGCGGTCAGCGCCAAGGGCGGTCGGCTGAAACGCGGTCGGCATTAGGATGGTGGATCATGCGAACGCTGTTGCGCAACGCGAGGATTGTGGACGCGACCCTGCCGGAGCCGCGGGCGGGGAACGTGCTGGTTGAGGACGGGGTGATTCGCGATGTGAACGCGAAGACGCCGGCCGGGGATTGCGCGGTGATCGATGCAGGGGAGTGGACCCTGATGCCGGGGCTGATCGACTGCCACGTGCATGTGGTGGCAAGCCTGATGGATCTGGCGGCGAATGCGGAGCTACCCGCGCCGCTGGCTGTGCTGCGGACGGTGCCGATCCTGAAAGGCATGCTGGAGCGGGGATTCACGACGGTGCGGGATCTGGGGGGCGCGCCGTACGCGCTGGCGGAGGCGATCGCGCAGGGGCTGACGCCGGGGCCGCGGCTGTTTGTGTGCGGGAAGGCGTTGTCGAAGACGGGCGGGCACTCGGATGCGCGGCCGCGGTATGACGCGCGGGATGCGAATCGATGGGCGGGGAATTTTGGGGCGCTGGGAAGGATCGCGGACGGCGTCCACGAGGTGCGGCGCGCGTGCCGGGAGATGCTGCGGGAGGGCGCATCCTTTATTAAGGTGATGGCGAACGGCGGAGTGGCGAGCCCGACGGATCCGATTCACTGGTTCGGCTACACCGTGGAGGAACTGAAGGCAGCGGTGGAAGAGGCTCGCGATGCGCACACGTATGTCGCGGCGCATGTGTATACGGCGGAGGGCATCGAGCGGGCGGTGGAGTGCGGAGTGAGGACGCTGGAGCACTGCAATCGCGTGGATGCGAAGGCAGCGCGAAAGGCGGCGGAGGCGGGGGCGATTGCGGTGCCGACGCTGGTGACGTATGAGGCGCTGGCGCAGGATGGGCCGGGGCTGGGGTTGCCGGCCGCGTCGGTGGCGAAGATCGAGACGGTGCGGAAGGCGGGGCTGGAGAGTCTGGGGATTTTGCGGGACGCAGGCGTGACGATGGCGTTCGGGACGGATCTGCTGGGGCCGACGCACGTGCGGCAGAACGAGGAGTTCGCGATTCGGGCGCGGGTGCTGGGAGCGCGGGAGATTTTGGCGAGCGCGACGACGGTGGGGGCGCAGGTGCTGGGAATGGAAGGACGTCTGGGCGTAGTGGCGGAGGGGGCGATCGCGGATCTGCTGTTGGTGGAGGGAAATCCTCTGGAGGACATCCGGGTCCTGGCGGATCCGCAGAAGCATATGCGGATGGTGATGAAGGAAGGGGTGGTGGTGTATCGGGCGATGTGAGGGGAAGGGGGAAGGGGGAAGGTTGAAGGTTGAAGGGAGAAGGGGGAAGGGAGACGAAGGATTGCGGCGATGAGACGATTCGGGACATCGATGCTCCGCTGCCGGGAGGTATGATTTTCCCGCTACGAATCCTGGTCCTTTTTTGAAACCGCGCGGACGGTTGTCGGCTGCGCGTTGCAGTTGAAGAGCGGACCTCTGCCGATGGTCTGGGCAGGCGGAGGCCTGTTTCTCGATGAGTATCCAGTCGCGTGCGGTCATATCTTGTCTTTGTTGCTGTGTTGGGTGGTTTGTGGGGTCGATGGCCGGGTTGGCTCAGCAAACGGGTAAGGATGTGACGGCGGCGCTGGTGAAGCCGCAGGTTCCGCCGCAAACCACCGAGCCGGGTGCGCCGTCGCTGGTGGAGCGGACAGCGTCAAAGGCGGTGCATGAGGGGCTGGCGCCGATTCGGGTGTTTCCGGTGGGCGGCGCGAAGCGGGGCGATGTGCATGCCGCGTTCACCGCCGATGGGGTCGGGATCACGCCGTACGGGTTCGTGAAGGTGACAGCGGTGGAGGACAGCTCATCGCCGACGGGTGACGATTTTCCGCTGCCTGGATTTCTGGCGGTGAGCGGCCCGGATGGGTCACCGGAGTTCCACATCAAGGCGCGCAGCAGCCGGGTGGGGGTGAACTTCGAGGTGGGCGACGGAAATCCGAAGTGGGTGATCACGGGGAAGGTGGAAGCGGACTTCGAGGGGAATTTCAATCGCTCGGATAACCGGAATCTTTCGTCGGTGCGATCGAGCAATCCTTCGCTGCGGCTGGCGTGGGGGCGGCTGGATTATCACTTCGACGCGAGCAACACCTTTTCGGCATTGTTTGGGCAGGACTGGACGACGTATGGTTCGTCGACGCTGCCGAACCTGGTGGAGACGACGGGGCTGGGGATCGGCTTTGGGTCGTTGTACGAGCGCGATCCGCAGATGCGGGTGGGCTTCACGCACAGGCATGGCGGGATCACGGTGATGCCGGAGTTTGCGATCGACCTGCCGGGATCGGGGCTGACGCCGAGTGCGGCGAACCTTTCGAGCCAGCTGGGGTATGGGGAACGGCAGGGTCCGGATTCGAATCGCCCGGAACTGGAGGGGCGGCTGGTGGGGCAATGGGCCCTGGACCACGCTCGCGGGGTTCCGCAGGCGCAGATCATCGTCAGCGGATTTGACGGACGGAGGACGGCGACGGTGCTGGCTTCCGCGATTCCAGCGGCATACCAGGCGCAGTTTCCAGCGGGGGTGGACGCGAGCAGCCGCCAGGCGGGCTGGGATGCGGAGTGGCAACTGCCAACGCGCTGGTTCACGCTGATCGGGAAGGTGTATGCGGGGAGCGATCTGCGCTGGTTTTTTGCGGGGCAGCTTTATTCCTTTTTCAATGACACGGCAGGGCTGACGAATACGGCGACGGTGTCCTCCGTGGACGGCGCCTCGAATGTGGTGCTGGGGACGAAGGCGAGTGGAGAGCAGGTGGTGGCTCCGGAACGTCCGATGCGCGCCGCGGGTGGATTTGTGCAGCTGGGGCTGCCGCTGTCACGACTCTTCAGCGCGAATCCTGCGGGGCGGAATGGGGGCTGGTCGGTGTACGGATTGTTTGGGGAGGACCAGGCGAAGACGCGGGACCTGAATCGGTGCGCGGGCAATCGGCGCGAAGGCCGAATGCTGGTGGCGACGCTGAACTACCGGCTGAACAAGTGGGTGTCGTTCTCGTATGAGCAATCGCTGTACACGACGCGGGCGAATCCGGAGCAGGCGCTGCCGCAGTTTCGCGGCGTGCCGGCGCGGGAGTGGAACGATGTGCGGGAAGAGGGCGGCCCGGTGTTTATGTTCTGAGGGGGGACGCGTTCGAGTACGAGACTCGAATGCCTATCGGGCGAGGATGAGCTGCCCGGTGTGAAAGCTGAGGTGGTTGGTGCGGCTGAGCACGACGGCGAGGCGATTGCGGGTTGGGTCGGCGGCAAAGTCTTCGTCCGAGACGGCAGTGTGTTTGCGGAGCCAGTCCTCGGGGGAGAAGGCGGAGAAGGCGGCGGTGAGCTGGTGGTTGACTTCGGTCCAGGCTTTGCGCAGGTCGGCGGTAGAAACGGTGTCGGCACCGGCGGCGTCGGGATTGGTGATGAAGGCCTGGTCGAGTTCGGGGTGGAGGCGTTCCCCGATATAGAGCATGGGCAGCAGGCGGTCGTGCACCGCGGTGAGATGGCCGAGGAGGTAGTAGAGGCGATTGCGGCCGGGAGCGACATGTTTCTGTAAGTCGGCGTCGGAGAAGGCGGCAAGGTTTTTGTCGAACTGGCCGAGGACTTGTTTCCAGGCTTTGACGGCGGCGGTGGCGAGGAGCTGTTCGTGGGTCATGGGGATATGCCTCTGAGGGATCAGGGAAACGCTTTCGTTTGATGTGGGCCGGATGGGCGGGATGCGATTTTTTGCCGCAGAGGATCGAGAGAACACAGAGGACAGCAAAGACGTTGGAAGAAGGGTTTGAGGGACGACCCATCGGTACTCGTGTTGGAGTAACCGGCAGCCGGGTGACCGCAATTTTCTGCGTCCGGGGCCGGGGCGGCGAGCGTATACCAGGTTGAAGGCAGGAAGTAGAAACCTGGACGCGCGCGAGCAGGCCTTTCGAACGTTGATGCAGGAGCACCAGTCGATGGTGTTCAGCATCGCGCTGCGCATCCTGAGCGATCGCTTTCTGGCAGAAGAGACCGCGCAGGATGTGTTCGTGGAGCTGCACGGGAAACTCGGCGAGCTGGAGGGGGACGAGCACGTCGTCCACTGGCTGCGGCGGGTGACGGTGCATCGCTCGATTGACCGGTTGCGGCAGAGGGAGCGGCGGCGCGAAGAGGTGACGGATCCGGGGGAGCTGCCGGAGCTGGCGGTGGATGTGCCGGCGGATGATCCGCTGCTGAGCCGGCAGATCCGGCTGCTGGTGGGGTCGCTGCCGGTGACACAGCGCACGGTGATCGCGCTGCGGTACCAGGAAGATATGTCGGTAGAGGAGATAGGGGAGGCGCTGGGCATGCCGGCGGCGACGGTGAAGAGTCACCTGCGGCGCACGCTGCAGCTGCTGCGCGAGAAGATGACCCGCGTCGTGCACTAGAGGCGGTGCAGGCATGCGGAGTCAGAGAGGTTGAAGGATGATGGAGCACGATCAGGATCTGGAACAGGCTTTGTACACGGCGTTTGCGCGGGAAGCGGCGCCGGCGACGCTGATGGCGGGCGTGGAGGAGAAGCTGAGTGCGAACCTCGGCGGAATGGCGTTCGAACCGGCGGCGGCCGGCGCGGATCGGGTCTTTATCCCCACGTTTGCCGGGCTTGAAATCACGACGCAGTCGCGGTGGACGAGTCTGCTGTCGCTGGGCACGCATGGGCTGATCTGCGCGCTGATTGCGTTATTTGCGATCGCGCAGTGGCATACGCGGCAGGTGCAGAAGAAGATGATGGCGACGGCGGTGGATGTTCCGTTCATGCCGGCGGCGAATCTGAAGGACGTGATGGGGGGCGGCGGGGGCGGCGGGAATCATGAGCTGCTGGAGGCGTCGAGGGGAAAGCTGCCCGAGTTTGCGAAGAAGCAGATGGTTCCGCCACAGATTCTGAAGCTGGACAATCCGAAGCTGCCGGTGAACGCGACGGTGGTGATGCCGCCGATCAAGCTGCCGGATAACGCGAGCATGCCGGATCTGGGGATTCCGCAGTCGCCGCAGGTGGCCTTTGCGTCGCAGGGGAGCGGGTCGGGATCGGGATTTGGATCGGGCTCGGGGGGTGGGCTGGGGACTGGTCATGGCAACGGGATTGGGCCCGGCGAAGGCGGCGGCTATGGGGGCGGGATCTATAAGGTGGGGGGCGGGGTTTCGAATCCGGTGCTGATCTATGCGCCCGATCCGGAGTTCTCCGATGAGGCGCGGCGGGCGAAGTATCAGGGGGTGTGCGTGGTGGGGGTGATCGTGGATACTTCCGGGTATCCGCAACGGGTGCACATTGTGCGGCCGCTGGGTATGGGCCTGGACGAGAAGGCGATGGAAGCGGTGCGGCAGTACAAGTTCAAGCCGGCACAGTTCAAGGGGAAGAGTGTGGCGGTGGAAGTGAATATCGAGGTGAACTTCAGGATCTACTGACCATGCCCGCGCGACGAACTGGGGTACGATAGGCCATCAGTTTGAGGATCAGCCCCATGGAACGACGCATCCCCTGGATGTGGCTGTTGTGCAGTGCGGTGGTGGCGGGTGGATTTCTTTTGCCGGTGAGAACGGTGCTGGGCGCAGGCACCGATGTGGCGCAGGCCGGGCACTGGAACCAGCAGGCGGCAGCGAAATTCCTGGATGGTCGGGAGATGTGGTGGCAGGTCTGGCCGCGGGCGCAGAAGGAGCACGGGACGGTGTGCATCTCGTGCCATACGGTGGTGCCGTACGCCATGGCACGGCCGGAACTGCGGCGGGTGCTGGGCGATGCGGCGATGACGCCGCCGGAGCAGGTGATGCTGGCGAGCGTGGTGAAGCGCGTCGGCGACTGGGCTGAGATGGCCCCGTTTTATTCCGATGAGAAATATGGGAAGGGCAAGGCGGCGGAATCGCGCGCGACGGAAGCGGTGCTGAATGCGGTGATTCTGGCCAGCTACGACCGAACCGCGGGGGACCGTCAGCAGGGACAGGTGCGGCCGATTACCCGAAAGGCCTTTGAGGAATTGTGGACGCTGCAGGAGGCGGAGGGTCCGCATGCGGGCGCGTGGAAGTGGCAGGACTTTGATCTGGGGCCGTGGGAGTCGGCGGAGTCGGGATACCAGGGGGCGGCGCTGCTGATGGTTGCGGCGGTGAACCTGCCGGGAGGGTTCGTACGAGAGGCGGAGACGCGGGCGCATCTGGATCGGTTGCGGGAGTATTTGCGGCGGAATTATGCGGCGGAGCCTGTGGTGAATCGGCTGTATGTGCTGTGGGCTTCGGCAAAGGAGCCGGGGCTGCTGACCAAGGCAGAGCGGAAGACGCTGGTGGCATCGCTCGGGAGTTTGCAGCAGGCGGACGGGGGATTCAGGACGGCGGGGCTCGATGCGCGGGAGCGCGTGGATCACACGGCGCAGCCGACGGCGAGCGATGGTTACGCAACGGGGCTGGTGGCGCTGGCGCTGGAAGCGGTGGGGACGTCGCGGAAGGATGCAATGCTGCTGCGGAGTGTGGAGTGGCTTGCCGCGCATGAGGAGAACGATGGCGCCTGGACGGCGGCATCGCTGAATAAGGAGCGCGATCCGAAGAGCGATCCGGCGCTGTTCATGACAGACGCGGCGACGGCGTATGCGGTGATGGCGCTGGACGGGCAACCGTAGGGGACTGCGGGATAATGGCCTCATGCGATCAGCGGCGGACGTGGTCGTGCGGCGGCTGGCGGTGGAGGATGCCGCTGCGGTGGCGGAGCTGAGCGGGCAGCTCGGGTATCCGGGAAAAGCAGAAGAGATGCGCAGGCGCATTGCGACGATGATGCGGCCGGAGGATCGCGTGGCGTTCGCGGCGGTGCGCGGTGCGGAGCTGGTGGGGTGGATCGACGCGGCGGTGGAGCGGCATCTGCAGGCCGAGGATACGGTGGTGATTGGCGGGCTGGTGGTGCGGGAGTCGGCGCGCGGATGCGGGGTGGGCAAGCGGCTGTGCGAAGCAGTGGAGCATTGGGCGCGGGAGCGCGGGTTCGCGCGGGTGCGGGTGCGGTCGCAGATCAAGCGGGAGGATGCGCACCGGTTCTATCTGCGGGATGGGTACCGGCAGGTGAAGACTTCGGTAGTGCTGGAGAAGGAGCTGGCGTGAGTCTTGCTGTCTGCGGCAGGTCGCGAAAGTGGCGGTATCCGCGTGCTAAACTTCCGGGCAACTCTCCCCCTATTCATTGCGCACGAAAGAGGACACAGGCATGAAGCGACGGCGGTTCTTACAGTCTGCGGCGGTGTTTCCGCTCGGGTGGATGGAACGGGCAGGCTGGGCTGGGATGGTGGGGAATTCTGCGCCCCTGGCGCATGTGATTGCGGCGGGGCAGGATCGGCTGGGAGAGCACCACAGTCTTGGGTTCAGCACGATTTCGTTTAAGGTGCTGCCGCGCGAGACGGCGGGTGGGTTGTTCCTGATCGAGCATACGCACTTGGTGACAGCCGGGCCGCCGCTGCACCTGCATCATGCGCAGGAGGAGTACTTCTACGTGATGGAGGGCCGGGCGCTGTTCCAGGTGGGCGAGCAGAAGGTGGAACTGAAGCCGGGCGAGTCGGTGCTGGGACCGCGCGGGGTGCCGCATACCTTTGTGCCGACAGGCGAAACGCCGGCACGGATGCTGATCGCGTTTACACCCGCGGGGCAGATGGAGGACTTTTTCCGCGAGGAGGAGAAGTCGGGTGCGCCGTTCAAAGATCCGGCAGATTTTGCTCGGTTCGGGATGCAGTGGGTGGGGCCGGGGTTGAAGGCATAGGCGGGGTGCTCAGATGCTGAGGGGATTGATCGTCGGAAATCTCGCCAGATTTGCGGCTTTCAGCAGAGCATCATCGGCACTCACGA
Source organism: uncultured Acidobacteriaceae bacterium (assembly GCA_963796895.1). GTDB lineage: Bacteria > Acidobacteriota > Terriglobia > Terriglobales > Acidobacteriaceae > Palsa-343. The sequence goes on along the minus strand of CAWCNN010000003.1, from coordinate 380,297 downwards.
AGCAGATGTCCGACATCTGCAGCGTATCTCGAATGGTGAGGCAAGCGGCGAGGTGCAGCGCATCCATGGCGCGGAGGGGATGAGCATCGAGGACGAGCTTGGCGAAGTCGATGACGGCGGGACTCAGTGGTTGCTCGACGATACGGAGGATTTCTGCATCCATGGCGGAAAGTGCCTGGTTGGCGTCGGCGGGTGAGATATCGTTCTCCCGCTGGCGACGCCGAATGGCGGACCTGACTTCAAGACCTGCAAGGGAGGACACGAGCTTTCGGGAGTCCTCCACTGTTTGTAGAAGCTGAATCAATGGAGCCGAGCCCTGTTCCAGAATAAAGAGCTTTACGAATGCGCTCGATTCCAGGAAATAGCTGGTCAATAGGTTCCCCGGTCCCGCAGGATGGTTGAGGACAGCGGTTCGCCCTGAATACGAACCGGCGAATAGCGCTCACGCTGATTTTCTGCTGCAGGTGGCGTTCGGTTCACCCGGATTGCCGTTGTTGGGAACGAAGAGCGCGGATTTGGGATGCGGCTTGTGAGCACCAGACCTTTGGCAATGGCGGAAGCAAGAACTGTCTGACGTTGTTCCGCATCCGAAGCCCAGGCAAATCCGGTAGCGGCCAGCACATCGTCACGGAACCACTTCAGCGCAATGAAAGCTCGACCCTGACGCTCCACTTCCTCAAGCGCACGACAAAGGTCAGTCTCCCGGGCGTCGATAGAATCCATCTGTGATCCCGAACGAGAGAACTTCTCACCACCGGCAGCGCTGGCGGGTGCAGATGTCACAGGCACTGCATCGTGGGCAGGTGGGGCCTGAAGTTGGTCCAACGGATGAACCGGATCTTCTCTGCTGAAGGAAATCACAATTTCTCCGGTTTCAGGTGACCAGTTGTCGGCCGATGCAGTACGACGCTTTCTGCGCCCATTTTCCTGCAATTCGACGACCGGTCGATAGCCGGCGGGGACAAGAACTTTTACCGCCTCGATCAATTGCTGATTGACGGAAGCCGTCGATCCGGAACCGAAAATCGCGGGCAGAGCTTCCAGTGCGCTCTGAACGGATTCTTCCACTTCAACTATAGATTTGCCGTGCATTTAGATTTCCTCTTTATATAGTCATCAGTTTTAGATCTGAACAGGCCGAGTGCTGCTTTTCCCTCAGCTATATTATAATATAGCATGAATTTGGTATCTGGTCAATCGAGACCTCGTTCTCCTCTAAAGCAGGGCATCTGGATTGACCCTGGCAGGCGCAGACCGTACCCTGAAAGCAGGCCCCCACGGCGAAGGATCTCCTCGATGCTGATAACCCTGCTCGATCTGGAACGCGAGCCGGTCCATTTTGACCTGAAGTTTTCTCCGGGCGCGATCGATTACGGAGAGGAAGCGACGCAGACGTCGGACCTGGCGGTTGCGGGGCAGGCGGATCTGCTGAAGGAACATCGTGGTCCGAAGGAAGTGGTGCCGGACATTCGCGTGCGCGCGCAGTGGTCGGGGACCTTCGAGGTTCCGTGCGCGCGGTGTCTGGAGCCGGTGCGGCACGAGCTGAAGGGGGACTTCGACCTTCTGTTTCGGCCGCTGGGAGTCGATGCCGGAGCGCCGGAGCGGGCGCTGGTCGTGCCGGAGACTGAAATCGGGTATTATCAGGAAGGCGGTCTGACGCTGGAGGATGTTCTGCGGGAGCAGGTGCTGTTAAGTCTCCCGGTAAGAACGCTTTGCAGTGCGGACTGCAAGGGACTTTGCCCCCGCTGCGGAAGCAATCTGAATGAGGGAGCCTGCAAGTGCGAGGCCCCGCCGGCCGATGAACGGTGGTCGGCGCTTTCGGATTTGCGCAGCCGGCTGGGTCCGGAGACGAAAGAGAGTCATTCGTCGAAACGCTGAAGTTTTCAGCCCGGAAATGTGAAGCCGGGAGCGAAAGGAATCTGCAATGCCGAATCCAAAGCGGCGCCACTCGAAGGCCCGCACATCAACACGGCGCGCGCATGACGCGCTGACCTCGCAATCGCTGTCGGAGTGCCCGAACTGCCACGAGCGGAAGCTTCCGCATCGCGCCTGCCCGAAGTGCGGCCACTATAAGGGACGCGAAGTTCTGGAAGTGAAGGAAGCCAAGTAGCACCGGCACTCGATGCTCATTGACATCGCTCTCGACGCCATGGGTTCGGACAAAGCTCCGGAGCCGGAGATACGAGGCGCGATTTTAGCGGCGCGCAATCTGCCGGTGCGAGTGCATCTGGTGGGGCCGGAGCCGCTGCTGCGCGAACATCTGGATGGCGCGTACGGGGCTCGTCGTCTGGCGATTTCGATCGTCCACACCGATGAGTACATCGCGATGGGCGAGAAAGCGGCGCAGGCGGTGAGGACGAAGCGCAACAGCTCGATGCGCCTCGGACTGAAGATGGTGAAGGAGCGCCGCGCGGCGGGATTCTTTACCGCGGGCAATACCGGCGCGGGAATGGCAACGGCGAAGATGACGCTGGGGGCGCTGCCGGGGGTGGATCGGCCGGCGCTGGCGATTGTGGTGCCGACGCTGTCGGGGTCGCCGTGCATCCTGCTGGACGCGGGCGCGAATGTCGACTGCAAACCACAAAACCTGGAGCAATTCGCGCTGATGGGGGAGCTGTATGCACGCAGCGTGCTGCGGATTCCGAAGCCGCGAGTGGGGATTCTTGTCGGTGGGTGAAGAAGAAGGCAAGGGCAACGAACTGACGCGCGAGGCGACGCTGCTGGTGCGCAAGCTGCCGATCAATTTCATTGGCAACGTCGAGGGCCGGGATATTTATAACGGCAACTGTGACGTAATCGTGTGCGACGGGTTTGTCGGTAATGTCGCGCTGAAGACGTCAGAGGGTCTGAGCCGGCTGGTGCGCGAGATGCTGAAGGCGTCGCTGACGCAGACGGTGACGGCGCAGGTCGGAGCGCTGCTCTCGCGGCGCGCATTCAATGCGTTTCGCCGGAGGCTGGATCCGTCGGAATACGGCGGGGCGCCGCTGTTGGGCGTGCGTGGGGTGGCGATCATCGGGCATGGGTCGTCGAACGACCGGGCGATCATGAATGGGATTCGCGTGGCGTCGGAATTTGCGCAGTCGGGTGTGAACGACCGTCTGGAGCGGGAATTTGCGGGGCGGCCTACGACGCATGCGGATGGGCAGGATCTGCAGCTGCCGATTCAATAGGGACTGGCCCCTTCGACTTCGCTCAGGGCAGGCTGTCCAGGCAGACGACGCTTGCGCGCCAGGACGCAAAACTCAGGACGCAACAAGCGGGGCTCGGCGAATAATCTCCGTCGGCGCGAGACTTCCCAATTGCCGATCATCCTCCAACGACAGCAAGTTCCCCGCCGCTTATGATGTAAGGCGAAACAATGAACACTGAGAGAAGGCCATTGTGGTCAGCAAGTGGAGCCGGAATCCTGCGACTTCTGCTGGTCGTATTCATCGGGGGATGGGCGTTAGCTGCTGTAGTCTATGCGGGTGAGTTGATCGACCGCAGCTGGCTCACACCGAGCGAGAGGAGAGCCGGCGTAGAGGCATTGAAGGATGTGGATGCTCTGCGGAATTCCAGTGCGCTCGATGACGGTGCCCGCGACGCACTGATCCAAAAGGCTGAGGCCGCCGTCGCTAAGACTGACAAAGTAGCCTTCACTTTTCGAGACCATTGGGTTAGCGGAATGCTGAGTACTGATCTCCACCTTGTGAAGGTGCAGCAGAAGCTTCAGCGAACTAGACAGCACGCTGCAGGTGAAGATGCACGGAAACTGCAGCTTCTGACTCCGATTGAGACACTCGGCGCTGACTCGGACGAGAGGCTGAGACGAGTACTTGGCGTCGGCAGGTAGCAAAGGCTGAGAGGTAGCGTTGCGGCTTCTGTGCTGGGGTCGGATTCCGGACGTAAAAACCGGCTATGCGGAAGTTTATGCCCTGAAAACAGTCAACCTTTCGCAGGGGTAAGGGTTCGCGAGGGCTTCCGGTCGAGGTTGGGCAGGAATCCTGTGAGCAGGCCGATAGCGGGAAGCCAGGCACAAATCTTATAGACGAAGAAAATGCTGGTCAGGTCGGCGACATGGCCCAACACCGCCGCGCCGATGCCGCCCATCCCGAAGGCGAGTCCGAAGAAGATGCCGGAGACGAGGCCCACGCGGCCCGGCATCAGTTCCTGCGCATAAACCACAATGGCGGGAAATGCCGACGCGATCACGAAGCCAATGATTGCCGACAGAATGCCTGTCCAGAAAAGGTTGGCGTGCGGCAGCAGGAGCGTGAAAGGAAGCACGCCGAGGATCGAACCCCAGATCACATACTTGGGTCCGATGCGGTCGCCGATGGGGCCTCCGAAGAAAGTTCCCGCGGCTGCGGCTCCCAGAAACACGAACAAGTGCAATTGCGAACTGCGCACTGAGACGTTGAATCGGCTGAGCAGATAAAACGTGTAGTAACTGGAGAGGCTGGCGAGATAGAAATATTTTGAGAAGATCAGCGCGGCCAGAATGGAGAGCGCGCGAAGGACGGAGCGGCGCGGAAGGTGATGGCGCGGCTCGCCATGCAGGTGCGCCGGCGTGGCCCGCGAGAGATGGTGCGACCGCCACCGGCCGACGCGATAGAGAATGAAGATTCCCGCCGCCGCTGCGAGGCCAAACCAGCCCACGCCGCGTTGGCCCTCGGGCAATACGATAAAAGCCGCGAGCAGCGGACCGATGGCGCTGCCGGTATTGCCTCCCACCTGGAAAAACGACTGCGCGAAACCGTGCCGGCCGCCGGAAGCGATGCGCGCGATGCGCGACGACTCAGGGTGGAAGATGGCGGAGCCCGCGCCAACGATTGCCGCTGCGACGAGGAGCAGCCCGAAGGTGGGTGCTATGGCGAGCACGCCGATGCCGGCCATGGTGAAGCACATGCCCACGGCGAGTGCGTAGGGTACAGGGCGGCGGTCCGTGTAGAGGCCAATGAAAGGCTGCAGGCAACTGGCCACCAGCTGATAGGTCAGGGACAGCAGTCCGACCTGGCTGAAGTTGAGGTGGAAGGAGATCTTGAGGATCGGATAGATGGAGGGCAGCAGCGACTGCACCATGTCGTTGAGCATGTGGCAGAGGCTGACCGCGGCGAGGATACGGAATGCGCCTGTTGCTGCGGCGGACGCCGAAGGCGACGGTGGTTCATAGGCGCGCGGCTGCGGCGCAGAAGTCGGGGAAGCCGTGGTCATGGGCGGGAAGTGCGAGGGCTTTTTCTCATGCTAACTGGCCTGGACCTTGCCTGCGGGGCCACAGCGAATCATCGCGGCGATGCTTTTCTCTACATCTTCATCGGTTGTGGACCAGTTCGCGACGCTGATGCGCATGGCGGTGCGGCCTTTCCAGACTGTGCCTCCGCACCAGCAGGTGCCGTCGCTCTGAATGGCGGAGATGGTGGCCTGGGTTTGTTCGGGCGTTCCGAAGGAAACCAAGACCTGATTGAGGACGACGTCGTTGAGCACGTCGAAGCCGGCGGCGTGGAGGGCTTCGCCGAAACGGCGGGCCTGGCGGCAATTGCGCTCGATCATTGCGGCGAGACCGTTGCGGCCGAGGGAGCGGAGCGCGGCATAGACGGGGATGGCGCGGGCGCGGCGGGATTCTTCAGGGACGAATTCGTGCGGATCGCGCTCCGTGCTGGTGGCAACAATGTAAGCAGCCGCGAGGGACATGGCGCTGCGGTGAGCGGCTTCGTCGGCGCAAAAGATGACGCCGCAATCGTAGGGGACGTTGAGCCACTTGTGCGCGTCGGTGGCGACGGAGTCGGCGCGCTCGATGCCGCGGACGAGGTGCGCGTGTTGGGGTGAGGCGGCGGCCCAGAGTCCGAAGGCGCTGTCGACGTGGAGCCAGGCACCGCGCTCTTTTGCTGCGTCGGCGATCGCGGGAAGCGGATCGAAGGCACCGGTGTTGACGTTGCCGGCCTGGGCGCAGACGATGCACGGTCCTGTAGTTTCGCGGAGAGCGGCGGCGAGGAGGTCGGCGCGCATGCGGCCCTGTTCGTCGGCGGGGATTTTGCGGACGCGGGCGGCACCGAGGCCAAGGAGGCGGAGCGCGAGAAAGATGGTGTAGTGGGATTCTTCGTTGACGCAGACCTCGACGGGGGGCGCGCCGAAGAGGCCATTGGCTTCGACGTCCCAGCCGGCTTTGCGGAGGACGCTGTGGCGGGCGCTGGCGAGCGAGGTGAAGTTGGCCATGTGTCCGCCGGTGACGAAGCCGAAGCTCATGGTGGAGGGCAGGCCGGCGATGTCGCGGAGCCAGGCGCCGGTGATCTGCTCGATGGTGGAGGCGAGGGGCGAGAGCGCGAAGATGCCGGCGTTCTGATCCCAGGTGGAGACGAGCCAGTCGGCGGCGAGCGCGGCGGGGAGGCTGCCGCCTACGACGAAGCCGAAGTAGCGCGGTCCGGCCGAGGCGACGGTGCCGGTGGCGCCAGCCGCGGCGAGGGCTTCGATGACGGCTGTGGGAGCGGATCCGACTTCGGGGAGTGGGCCGCCGAGGGTGTCGCGCAGATGATCGGCGGATGCTGTGGCACGGACGGGGCGGGTGGCGAGGTTCTCAAACCAGGAGCGGGCGTGACGGGGCATCCGGTCGAGGAGTTCGGAGGTGTTCTCGTACATGGCGATCATCTTCGCCGGGGGAAGCGAGGGTGGGCAACAGGACTGCAGCGAATGGCAGCGACTATTTTTCCAACAGCGCGCGGGCGGCCCAGAGGACGGGAGCCTGGCCGTGGAAGTCTCCGGTGCGGCGGGGGCGGGCGAGGTAGTACTCGAGGCTGTCCTTTTTATTGGTGCCTGCGCAGACGTTGGTGACGTCGGCGTTCTGATCGACGAAGCCGGCGAGTCCGATCCATCCTTTGCGCGCGGCGGGGCCGTAGGTTTCTTCGTCGAGCCAGCCGTGGCGCACGCCTTCAATGAGGGCGAAGGTGAACATGCCGGTAGAAGAAGTTTCCTCCCAGGCCTCGGGGTGATCGATGAGCTGGCGCCACATGCCGTCGGGGTTCTGATTCTTGATGAGCGCCGCCATCATTTTGCGATAGCCGGCGAGGATTTCGGCGCGCTGCGGATGGTCTTCGGGGAGAGATAGCAGCATCTCGGCCATGCCGGCGGCGATCCAGCCATCACCGCGGCCCCAGAAGAAGGGGACGTCGGGCGCATGGTAGAAGAGGCCGTTGGGCTGCTGCAGCTTGCGGAGGTAGGCGACCATCTCGTTGGCGGCGCGGTCGATGTATTTGTGGTCGCCGGTGGCGCGAAAGGCTTCCAGCTGCAGAATCTCGAGCATGTACATGTCGTCGATCCAGAAGCGGGTTTCGCCGGAGAGGCCGTCGGGGAGCGGGTGGGCCCACTGGCGATCGGCGAAGCGAAGGCCTGCGCGTTCGATGCCTTTGTCTTTCGTCTCCATGGAGATTTGCAGGGGGACGATGCCGAAGATTTCGGCGTCGACGTGCTCGCGATCGGGGATGAGGCTGGCGAACTGCGGGGAGAGGAGGCCGGTGTAGCGATTCTGGAGTTCGGTTTCGAGAGCGGTGTTGCCGGTGGCCTCGGCGTATTTGAGCGCGCCGTACCAGGCGCAGACTTCGGGATAGTTGATGGGGGTCATGTGCGCGCTGGCGAGGAAGTGCAGCGCGACGCGGTCACCGATGGAATGGGGGTCGGCGTTCTCCGGCCAGTTCTGGAAGTATTTGTCCTGCGCGCGGGCTGCGGTGGCAGTGAGAAGGGCGGCTGTAAGGCAGGAAAGGACGAGAGTGCGCGCGCGCATGCGGGATTCCTCCGGACTCCAGGCGTGGTTTGCGGGGGTGCCGAGGTTCGCCTGAAAGACCGAGCCAGTATAAGCAGCGGGAGCTAGGCGATGGGAGTGCCGCGGAGGCCGTCGTCCCACAGTGCGGTAATGCGGGCGGTGACGAGGCGATTGGCGGGGAGCGCCGAATCGAGAGTGAGCTTGAGGAAGTTGTCCGTGACGGCCCGGGTGGTTGGGTTGGGGCTGGGATTCTCGGCGTCGTCACCGATGGTGACGGCGGAGAGGGTGCGTCCGATGAAGCTGGTCCGAAAGACCCGGGACTTTTCCGCGATGAGCGTGCGGAGTGCGGCCATGCGCTCCTGCACGACGCGCGCGGGAGTGGGGTTCTGGCGGTGCAGTTCCCAGGCGGGCGTACCGGGGCGCGCGGAGAAGGGAAAGAGATGAAGGTAGGTAAAGGGCTGGGCGGCGATGAAGTCGCAGCTTTCGTGGAAGAGGGCGTCAGTTTCGCCGGGAAAGCCGATCATGACGTCAGCGCCGATGGCGGCGTCGGGGAGGAGGGCGCGGATGGCGGCGAGTTTCTCGGCGTAATGCCAGGGGCGGTAGCGGCGGTACATGCGGCGGAGGATGGTGTCGGAGCCGGACTGGAGGGGGAGATGGGTGTGCCGGCAAAGGCGCGGCAGAGCGTTGAGTTCGGCGTTCGCGGCAACGGCGAATTCGCGGTACAGCGCGAGCAGGTCTGCCGACCAGTCCATCGGTTCGATCGAACTGAGGCGGAGGCGGGGGAGCGCGGTCCCGGTCAGGATGGCAGCGACGAGGTCTTCGAAACGCCGCGTGGGCTGGAGGTCGCGGCCCCAGCGGCCGAGGTTGATGCCGGAGAGGACGAGTTCCTTGCCATCGTTGTCGACGAAGCGGCGGACGTTGTCGAGGCAGGTGGCGAGGGGGACGGAGCGGGAGTGCCCGCGGGTGGTGGGGATGATGCAGAAGGAGCAGCGATTGCCGCAACCGTCCTGCACTTTGAGGTTGGGGCGGGTTTGCTGGGCGTCGGGCGCGAAGGGGAGCGTGGCGAGTTCGGAGTGGGCGAAGGAGTCGTCGTGGAGGATGGTGCGGAGGGGGATGAAGTGGGGGGCTTCAAGTGCGGTCGGGCTCGCAAGTTCAACCGCAGGTCCATTCGACTCGCGTCTGACTTGATAGTTGCGCCCAAAAGCAGGCGCAACGAATTCGGAAGGCTCGCTCAGGATGACCGAGCTGTTTTCAACGATAAGTCTGCGCGCAACTTCGGGTACGAGCGCTTTGTGGCTATTGCCGATGACGGCGTCGACTTCAGGGAGGGCGGCGATTTCTTCCGGGGCGCGCTGGGCGTAGCAGCCGGTGACGATGACGCGTGCCTGGGGGTTCTGGCGGCGGACGCGGCGGAGGTACACGCGGGCCTGGCGGTCGGCTTCCGCGGTGACGCTGCAGGTGTTTACAATTACAACATTGGCCGTGGCGAGGTCAGGGGCGGGCGAGAGTCCGCTGTGGCGCAGGTTGGCGGCAATGGCTTCGCCATCGGCGCGGCTGGCGCGGCAGCCGAAGTTTTCAACGTGGTATTCTGCCACGTTGCTCAGTGTATCAATGGGAGCAGCTGGTCCGTTGCCGCACGGAATCCGAACTGTCTCTGAGCTTCTGTAATTGCTTTTCGTGTACGATCCAGCGGTGGAACCCCAGGAGTTCTTATGAAGAGACGCATTCTTTTAGTCGATGACGACGTTGCGATTCTGCTGACATTAAAGGCAGTGCTGGAGATCAGCGGGTTTGAAGTGACGACAGCGGCTTCGGCGCGGGAAGCGAAGCAGAAGCTGAAGTCGAACGAGTATCACATGGTGATCACCGATCTGCGCATGGAGAGTGAGACGGCGGGTGAGGAGGTCGCGGCCGCGGCGAAGAAGGCTGCGAATCAGCCGGCGGTGGCGATGCTGACCGCGTATCCGCCGAAGGACGCGGAGTGGGTGACGACGTCGGACACGGACAAGGTTCTGGTGAAGCCGATGAACACGCAGGATCTGCTGCGGCAGATCGAAGCAATGCTGGTGGCGCACGAGGACAAGAAGCTGAAAGAGACGGGAAAGAAACTGGAGCCGGTGGTGGCGCAGGAGGCGGGAAAGAAGCCGCGCGGAAGACAGGCGGTAGGGAAGTAGATTTCTGCAGTTCGAGTTCGGAAAGGTAGTCCAGGCGGCGGATCGCAGGTTGCGGTTCGCCGTTTCCGTTTGAGGGTTGGTGCGGATGGCACTGGACGATCTCGGCGCGGGAGGGGCACACGATCCCCGTGGGAGGCGGTGGAGCGATGACGAAAGCCGAATCGCGAGGGGCCGGAACGGGTACTAGCTGGCCTGGCTCATGGTTCTTTTCTGCTGGAAGCAACCGCGGCAGAGGACCGGACGTCCCTGGGTGGGCTTAAAGGGGACGGTGGTTTCGGTTCCGCACTCCGAGCAGACGGTGCGTGTTTCCGGACGGGCCGAGCCTGAGCCGGAGGCACGTTTGGCCTTGCATTGCTTGCAACGCTTCGGATCGTTCTTGAACTGCTTGTCGAAGAAGAAAAGCTGTTCGCCGGCCGTGAACACGAAGTCACTTCCGCAGTCAGCGCATTTGAGCATCTTGTCGACGAAATCCATCCCGCTACCCTCGCCTTTGCCTGAAGTGTCCGTTCAACCGACCGCAAGGCGGCACGTTTGAATCGCCCGGCGGATGCGCCGGCTTCCAGCGATACGCCGGTTGGCCGGCGCGGCACTTCTGAATTGGAAGGGGCCCTTGTGGCAACCGAGATGCAGCGATCCGGCAGGATTCGACATTCCTGGGCGGAATCATTCTCGAGACTGCCGAGCCGCGAATGGACTGCGGCCAGAAACAACAGCGGCGAGGCGCCAAAAACCCTCCGTTTGAGGGACGGAGTCAGAAAGGAAAGGAGAATGGGCCGGTCTGCCACCTCAGGGGCGCGAGCGGGGCGCTCCCTGAGGGCTGGTCCTCCACCCGTCGGCATTGCTGCCGACGAAGCTCAGATCTGTCGGAGTCTGGGGACCTGGACAGACCGGCTCGGTGATTTAGTCCTGCTCTTTACGAGCTTTTTTGCGATTTCGCTTTCGCGCGAGAGCCTCCTTGACGCGGCGTTTTTCGCCTGGTTTCAGGTAGAAGGAATGACGTTTGACTTCTTTAATAATGTCTTCCTGCTGAACCTTGCGTTTAAACCGGCGCAACGCGTTTTCAAGCGGCTCGCCTTCCTGAATGCGAACCTCTGCCAAAGAAATACACCTCCAGACGACCCACGCTGGGCAAGGATCAGATTACAGGAAACGGAGGTAAATATTCCATAAAGGGTACCGTTGGTCCGACTCGGGTGTCGCGCCAAGAGACGCCAACTTTTTTATTTACAGGAGCTAACAAAACTAATGGGTTGACGGCGAGGGTGAAATTGCGCCCGATGAAAAGTTCTTCCTGCCGGACAGAAAAGCCGTCTTCCTGTTGACATTCAACTGGAATGAGGTGTATCTGTAGAAATCCAACAGGAGGATCCGTGGAAGACGACAAGCAGGACATTCTGCGCCCCGGCGCATCCGAAGCGGGCGGCCCGATGCTGCAGGGAACTCTGGACCTGATGGTGCTGAAGACGCTGGAGGCGATGGGGCCGCAGCACGGCTACGGGATCGCGCGCCGCATCGAGCAGATCAGCGAGCAGGCGGTTCGGCTCAACCAGGGCACCATCTACCCCGCGCTCCTGCGCCTGCGGCAGCGGGGCTGGATTCGCGCGGACTGGGGAACCAGCGAGAACGGGCGCAAAGCTCGTTTTTATGCGCTGACGAAGGCCGGCAAAGCGCAGATCGAGACGGAGACGGAGAGCTGGGAGCGGGTAGCGGCGACGATGGCGCGATTTTTGAGAGCAGCGGGGAGTTAGGAGCCAGGAGCCGGTAGCTGGTAGCCAGATGGCAGCGGGAGGGTGCGATGCGTTGGATGCGGGTGGCGTGCGATCGGATCGCGGCGATGTTTCGGCGGCGAAGGCTTGATGGAGAGCTGGAGGAGGAGGTACGCGCGCATCTGGAGATGGCGGCGGAGGAGCACCAGAGGCACGGGATGGGTGCGGATGAGGCGTGGAGGGCGGCGCTGCGTGATTTTGGCGGGGTGACCCAGGTGCGGGAGACAGTGCGGATGCGCGAAGGCATGTTGTGGGTGGAGAATGTACGGCGCGACGTTGGGTATGCGCTGCGGATGTTGAAGAAGAGCCCGGGATTTGCGGCGGTGGCGATCGGCTCGCTGGCCCTGGGGATTGGGGCGAACACGGCGATCTTTTCGATTGCGAAGCATGTGCTGCTGGACCGGCTGAACGTCCCCCATGCGGGAGAGTTGCGGCTGTTCGCATGGCGGTCGGGCCGGAACAGCGTGGTGCACAGCTCGTGGGGCGACTGGGATCGCGGACGGGATGAGGTGACGAGCACCTCATTCTCCTATCCGGTGTATGAGCAGATGCGAAAGGAGAACCACGCGCTCTCCGCTCTGTTTGCATTCAAAAATCTCGGTCGGCTGAACGTAACGGCGAACAACGAAGCGGAGGTCGTGCAGGGAGACCTGGTATCGGGAAATTTCTACGAACAAATGGAGGTTCAGCCTCAACTGGGGCGCGCGATCGGGCCGGCGGACGACAAGGTAGGTGCGCCGCCGGTGGCGACGATCAGCGATGGGTACTGGATGCGGCGGTTCAATCGCTTATCCTCCGCGGTGGGCGCGACGATGGTGGTGAACCTGGTGCCGGTGACGATTGTCGGCGTCAATCCGCCAGGGTTCACGGGCGCGAAGGGGACATTGACGTCGCCGGAGATCTTTATGCCCTTCAGCGTGCAGCCGGCGGTGTTCCCCTACCGCAACGAGCCTTCGCTGCTGACGAGCGACAAAGTGTGGTGGATGCAGATCATGGCGCGGGCAAAGCCCGGCGTGGATGAGGCACGCGCGCGGGCTGCTCTGGACGTGGCGCTGCAGGCCGCGGTACGCGCGACGATGACGGTGAAGAAGGACGAGTCCGTCCCGCAACTGATGCTGACCGAGGGCAGCCGCGGCCTGAACGAGTCGGGCCGGCAGATGGCGCAGCCGCTGGGTTTTCTGATGGCGCTGGTGGGGCTGGTGGTGCTGCTGGCATGCGCGAACATGGCGAACCTGCTGCTGTCGCGGTCGGCGGCGCGGCAGCGGGAGATGAGCGTGCGCATGGCGCTGGGCGCGGGGCGCGCGAGAATCCTGCGACAAGTGATGACGGAGAGCCTGATGCTGGCAGCACTGGGCGGGCTGGCGGGACTGCTGGTGGGATGGCTGGGGCGGGATGCGATCCTTGCGATGCTGTCGAGTCCTGCGGAGCCGGTCGTGGTGCAGGCGGGGTTCGACTGGGGCGTGTTCGCGTTTAACGCGGCGCTGTCGCTGGCGACGGGGCTGCTGTTTGGCGTGGCTCCGGCGTGGCAATCGACCAGAGCGCAGGTGAGCACGACGCTGAAAGATTCCGCGCAGACGGTAACGCGGCGGCGGCGCGGGCTGGCGGGCAAGGCGATCGTAGGATTCCAGGTGGCGCTGTCGACGCTGCTGGTGGTGGCGGCGGGCATTTTTCTGCGGACGCTGATCAACCTGGATCACGTGGACCCGGGCTTCGACACGAAGAATCTGGTGCTCTTCGAACTGCGGCCGCCGCAACAGGAGTATCCGGGCGAGAAGCAGATCCAGCTCTTCCGCGAGATCACGGATCACCTGGGAACGGTGCCGGGAGTTGAGTCGGTATCGGCAACGAGCGTGGCGCCGCTCTCGCACAGCTACGAGAACGACGATTTTAAGGTCGTGGGCGGAAAGGCGGCAGACAAGGACGAAGTCGCGGATAACACGACGGTCGGCGATCAGTACTTTGCGACCTTCCGCATCCCGATTGTGGCGGGCCGCGGTTTTGCGCCGACCGATACAGAGACATCGCCGAAGGTTGCGGTGGTGAATCAGGCGCTCGCGCGAAAGTACTTTCCGAACCAGAATCCGATCGGAAAAAGCTTTATTACATCCGGCGAAAAGAACGAAAAGCTGACGTATCAGATTGTGGGTGTATGTGCCGATACGCGCTACGGGAGCCTGCGTGAAGATCCGCCTCCGATTTTCTACCTGAACTACCGGCAGACGCCCGAGATCGACTGGGGCATGACCTTTGCGGTGCGGACCCATGCAGGGCGTGGGGAGATCGGACCGGAGCTGCGGCGAGCCGTGCAGAGTGTGGATCAGAACCTGCCGCTGACCGATGTGCGGACTCAGCAGGAGCAGATCGACGAGTTGCTGATGACCGAGCGCATCTTCGCGGACCTGACGGGCGGGTTTGGCGTGCTGGCGCTGGCTCTGGCGTGCATCGGCATTTACGGGCTGATGGCGTACGGGGTCTCGCAGCGTACGAACGAGATTGGAATCCGGATGGCGTTGGGCGCGCAGGCGGAGCAGGTGCTGGCGATGGTGCTGCGCGAAGCGCTGTGGATGACGGCGGTCGGGATTGCGATTGGGCTGGGGGCGGCGCTGGCACTGGGGCGCGTGATTGCGAGCTTGTTGTATGGGCTGAAGGCGTGGGATCCCTTGACGCTGGGGGCCGCGGCGCTGTTGCTCGCGCTGGTGGCGCTGGGGTCGAGCTGGATTCCGGCGCGGCGCGCGGCTTCAGTGGATCCGAGCCGGGCGTTACGAGCGGAGTGAAGCAGCCGGTAGCCCGTGGCCGGTAGCTATCGGGCGAGGTTGGGTTGGGTGGAGGATCCGGCGGTGAGGCTGGGGCCGGGCTTCACGTCGAGAGAGTCGCGGAGGACGATGTGGTCCGATGCGCTGCCGATGAGGACGTCGACGGTGCCGGGAGCGACGCGCCACAACAGATCGCGATCGAGAAACATGAAGTCTTCGGGGCGGAGGGTGAAAGTGATGGGTTTGGTTTCGCCAGGGGCGAGGGTGACGCGGACGAATCCGCGCAGCTGACGGACGGGCAGAGAGACGGGCGCGACGCGCTGGTGGAGGTAGAGCTGGACGGTGTCGGTGCCTGGGCGAGTGCCTGTATTTGTCACATCGACGGTTACTTGTGCGAGTCGCCCTGCGGTTTGTGTCGGGTCGATGCGGAGATGGCTGTACTGAAATGCGGTGTAGCTAAGGCCGTAGCCGAAGGACCAGAGCGGCGTGCCGGGCATGTCGACGTAGCCGCCGTCGTGGGACCAGCCCTGGGTCATCCAGTATTCCTTTGAAGGTTTGTAGTCGTAGTAGTCGGGGAGCTGGCCGACGCTGCGGGGAATGCTGATCGCCAGGCGGCCTGTGGGGTTGTAGTCGCCGAAGAGGACGTCGGCGACGGCCTGACCTCCGGCTTCGCCAGGCTCCCACGCATCAACGATGGCCGGCAGATGCTCGGCTTCCCAGGGGATGGAAAGCGGTCGGCCGTTGATGAGGACCAGAAGCACGGGCGTGCCGGTGGCGTAGATAGCCCGGACCAGTGCTTCCTGAGCACCGGTGAGATCGAGGCTCGCTACATCGAAGGCTTCGCCGACGGTTGCGGTGGCGTCGCCGCGGCCCGTGTTGTCGGGGCGCTCGCCTACGACGACGATGGCGACTTCGGCCTGGTGCGCGGCGGCGATGGCCTCGGTGAAGTCGGGCGTCGGATGGCCGCCGATGACGTCGCAGCCGTGGGCGTGGAGGACTTTTGTGCCGGGCGAAACCGCCGCTTTGATTCCGTCGAGGATCGTGCTGACTTTCTGCGGGACGACGGAGGGGGAGTAGTCGCCGAGCTGGCTCCAGCCGTCGTCGGCGTCGGGACCGATGACGGCGATGGACTTGAGGTCTCTTTTGAGAGGGAGCACGTGGTTGTCGTTCTTGAGGAGGACGATGCTTTCGCGCGCGGCTTCGAGGGCGAGCTGGCGGTGTTCATTGGAGTGGACGACTTGCTGGGCGTGGGCGAGATCGACGTAGGGATGGTCGAAGAGACCGAGGCGGAACTTCAGCTCGAGGACGCGGCGGACGGCGCGATCGACGAGAGCTTCAGGGACGGCGCCGCTCTGAACGCTCTCAACAAGCGGTGCCATATAGGCGGGCTCATAGGTGATGTCCATATCGACGCCGGCGCGGAGGGCTTCGATGCCCGCCTGTTTCTGATTCGCCGCAACGTTTTCGTAGAGGAGCGAGGCGAAGCCGCCGCCTTCGCTCACTTCGATGCCGCGGAAGCCCAGCTCCTTGCGCAGGATCCCGGTGTTCCACTTCTCTGAGGCATGCTCGGGGACGTCATCGATTTCGGGGTAGCCGGCCATGACGCCGAGGGCTCCGGCATGGAAGGCGGAGACCCACGGGGCGAGGTCGCTTTCGCGCAGGGTGCGTTCCGACAGATCAATCGCCCCGCGCTCCATACCGCTGGTGGGCTGGCTCTGCGTGGGGAAATCGGTCATGAGAGCGACGGTGTGATTGGGGGCAGCGATGTTCGTCCCCTGTAGGCCGCTGACGATGCTTTTGGCGAGCTGCGCGTCGAGGTACGGGTCCTCGGTGTAGGCCTCCATGTTGCGGCCCATGCGCGGGTCGCGATCGAGCTCGAGGACGAGGGTGGAGAGGATGTGAATACCGACGGCGCGAGCTTCTTCAGCGGCGGCGGCGTAGATGCGCTGGACGAGTGGCATATCGAAGCTGCTGCCGAGGGCGAGGCCTTCGGGGAAGACGGTCGCGCCGGGAAACATCGCTCCATGCGTGCCTTCTTCATCTTCGAGGAGCGGGATTTTGAGGCGGGTTTGGGTGAGTGCGATGCGCTGAAGATCGTTGAAGAGGGCGACTTCTCGGGCGAGGTCGGGATCTTTGAGGGTGTTGGCGAGGGTGAAGAATCCGGAGCCAGGACCGATGGCGGTGGTGTAGGTGCCGGCAGCAAATTTGATCGCGGCGGCGGATTTTTCTTCGGGAGTTTTGCCGAGATCGTCGACGTAGGCGCAGGGGAGATTGAGCTGGCCGACTTTTTCCTTCAGGGTCATGCGCTGCATGAGGTCGTTGACGCGGGCTTCGACGGGCAGCGCGGGGTCGAGATAGAGGGGCTTTGATTCCTGGGTCTGGGTTTGCGCAAGTGCGGGGATCGCTGTGGCGGCAGCGAGCAGCGCGATCAGGAGGATCGTCCGATGGGCGCTCATCGTTTATGACTCGCTGAAGTCGATGGTTTTCGGCTTGAAGCGGAAGCCGCGGGTGGCGTATGCGAGGTAGGCGATGCCGGCGGCGAACCAGATTCCGCCGACGATTTTGGCGAGGATGTTGAGGTTCCACCAGATGGAGGCGCAGAAGGCGAAACCGATGAGGGGGAGCACGATGTCCGCGAGGATGCGGCGGCGCTGGCTGCGCGCGAGCAGGCCGAAGTGCCAGAAGGCGGAGAAGTTGACGCCCATGAAGGCGAGGAAGGCACCGAAGTTGAGCAGTTCGCCGGCGTGTTCGTAGGCGTTGCCAATGTAGTTGAGGGCGACGGCGCCCACGTACGCGAGCGCGCCGATGAGGAGGATGTTGTACGTCGGCGTATTGGTTTCGGAGTGGAGGTGGGCGAAAAATTTGCGGGGGAGGACGCCGTCTCGACCCATGCCGAAGAGGAGGCGGGCGGCGCCGAGTCCGCCGGTGAGGGCGCTGCCGAGGGCGGCGAGGATGAGGATGACGCCCATCCCCTGGAAGAGCCAGGGGCCGCCGACGCGCTGGCAGACATCGAGGAAGGCGGTTTCGAGATTGGAGAAGGCGTGCCAGTTGGGCCAGACCCGCTGGCCCAGGTAGACTTCCGCACCGCTGAGGATGCCGGTGAAGAGGCAGACGAGGACGGTGGCGAGCAGAACATTGCGCCGCGGATTCTTCACGTCTTCAGAGAGGGTGGTGATGCCGTCGAAGCCGATGTAGGTGAGGGCGGCGAAGGAGGTGGCGCCCCATATGCGGTGGAGGTCGAAGGTGTCGGGAGCGTAGAAGGGCGCGATGGAGAAGAGTCCGGCCCAGTGTTCGTGCACAAAGAGGAAGCGCACGGCGAGGACGAAGAAGGCCGCGATGACGACGCACATGGCGGCAAGCAGGATCTTGTTGGCGCGCGCCGAAGCACGAATGCCGATGAGGTTGAGCGCGGTGACGAGGGCGGCGATGATGAGCGCCATGATGGGGAACGGAATGATGGCGAGGTAGCGGCTGTGGAGGGCGGCGGAGATCCAGACGACGTTGATGAGCGGCTGGAGCATGTAGTCGAGCAGCATGGCCCAGCCGATGAGGAAGCCGAGATGGAGATTCAGGGTGCGGCCGACATAGGTGTAGGCGGATCCGGCGGAGGGATAGACGGCGGCCATGCGGCCATAACTGAAGGCCGTGATGATCATCGCGAACATGGCGATGAGGATGGTGGTGACGGTGTGACCGTTGGAGAGCTTTTGCGCGACGCCGAAGAGGGGGATGGGCGCGGTGGGCTGGATGAGGACCATGCCGTAGAAGATCAGGTCCCAGAGGCCGAGGACTTTGCGGAGGCGGATTTCGTCAGCGGGCTGGCCGGTGGTGGGCATCGTGAGATGTGGAGCAGCTGGCGTTCTTCTCGAGATGGGAACGGCTCTGAGTCAGCAATGACGTTAACGCAATCCGGGTGCGGAGTGGGCTTTCATTTCAGACGGCCAGGGCGGTGAGCACTTTTTCGAATGCAGCGATGATATCGTCTTCGTCCTTTGTGGTGAGGTTGGACGGAATGGCGAGGAGGTTGGTGCGCTCGAAGAGGCTGTCGGCCTGGGGGCAGGCGCCTTTGGCGTAGTCCGTGCGCGAATCCTTGTTTTCGGCGAGCGACCATGGTGAGTTGCGCTTGTCGATGCCAGTCTTCTGCACGAGGCTGGGGATGTTGTAGTAGAGGTGCAGTCCCCAGCTGGTCATGAGGATGTCGTTAATGCCCTGACTGAAGGTGACGATGCCTTCGGCACGCAGCGCCTGGTTGACGGCGCGGGCAAGCTCGGGCGTGGCGAAGGTGGTGAGGAGGAAGCAGCCTGTGTCGCCGCGTTCATCGACGATGCGGCGGAGGCGGGCCTGGGGGAACTTCTTCAGGGCTTCGCGGATGCGATATTTGCTGGCGCGCATATGGCCGGTGATCTGCGGCAGTTTGCGGAGCTGGACGCGCAGGATGGCGGCGCGCATCTCGTCAAGGCGATATCCGCGGCCCCAGAGGCAGTACTCGAGTCGGTCGTAGATGGCGCGGCCTGCAGCATCGCGGGCATAGCCGGTGTCGTGGACGGCGAAGGCGCGCTGGTAGAGGTATTCGTTGGAGGTGACGAGGGCTCCGCCTTCGCCGCTGGTCATGTTCTTGTTCATCTGGAAGCTGAAGATGCCGACGTCGCCGAAGGTGCCGACGCGGCGGCCATCGATGGAGCCGCCGGCGCACTGGGCGCAGTCTTCGAGGAGGAAGACGCTGTGGCGGTGGGCGACGGCGGCGATGGCTTTGACGTCGGCGGGAGCGCCGCTCATGTGGACGGCGATGATGCCGGTGGTTCGGGGGGTGATCTTGGCTCCGACTGAGGCGGGATCGAGGCAGAAGGTGTCGTCGATGTCGGCGAGGACGGGGATGGCGCCGAGGTTGACGACGGCGGCAATGACGGAGACCCACATATAGGCGGGGACGATGACTTCCTGGCCGGGGCCGACGCCGAGGGCAGCAAGCGCGGTGTGCAGGGCGCCGGTTCCGCTGGTAAGGGCGAGGCAGTGGGGGGCGCCTGTGAAAGTTTTGAATTCGGACTCGAAGGCTTCGACTTCACCCTGGAGGTCGACGCCATAGAAGCGGAAGGGGGAGCGGCTGCGCAGAACGCGGACGGCGGCTTCGATCTCCTCTTCGTCCATATGGTGGACGCCGGGGAACTCGAGCGGAAGGGGATCGGAGCGGACCGGCTTTCCACCGTGAAGGGCGAGGGTGGCGGTTGGAGTTTCCAGGGTCATGGCGACACCTCGGGCGCGCGATGCAGGGCTCTACTCTTGCACGAGAAGGATGGGGTGGTCAATGGCGGCAGGAGGTAACACACAGTACTTCGGTGAAGTGTTTCTGGATAAGTGGTCATTAACTACAGATTACCGACCTGTGCTGCCGCGTTCTATCTTACGGGAGCCGTTTGATCGAGTATTGCGGCGACGATGGACGCGAGGCGACCGGGTTCGTCGATGCGCACGGCCGTAAAACCTGCCGCCTCAGCGCTGGCGAGGCCGGCGGAGGAATCCTCGAAGGCCAGGCCTCCTTCGGTGGCCAGCAGTTTGCGCACGAGGAGATAGGGTTCGGGGTCGGGTTTGTGAAGAGTGCAGTCCTCGGCGCAGACCAGGGCATGAAAGCAGGACAGGATGCCGGCTTGATGCAGGAGGGGCTCGACGTCGGAGCGGTGGGAACTGGTGACGAGGCCGACGCAGTGATTCCCGAGGTTGCGCAGCATTGAGATAGTGCCGACTGGTATCGGAGTATGCTCCAGGCACCATTGGCGGACGAGTTGCCGGCGGGTGGGGATTTGGTCCAGGAGCGTGGGCAGAAGAGACGGATTGGGGTTGGAGACGAGGAGGCGAGCGAGCATTTCTTCGTCGGTGGCGCCTTGGCCGAGGCGGGAATACGCTTCCCGGGTGAGATCGATGCGGTGGGGAGCGAGGAGTTGAGCCCAGGCCATCCAGATGAGGGGCTCGGTATCGGCAAGCACGCCGTCGAAATCGAAGATCAGAGCGTGGCGGTTGGGTAGCATGAGGTTGGGATGATCGACGTGGCAGCAGAGTGCGAGAAAGGAGCAGCGGTCAGAGTTATTATTGCCTACTTTTAGTTAGTGGAGAGAAAGTTTGCCGTGTTGCTTTCTCGAAATGGCGTGGCATACTAGGTGCGCTCACGATCCGGGATACTGGCTGCCGTTCGCCGGCCGCGAGGCCCAAACGGACTGCCGGGCGGATGGACGGAGGAACGATGACTCGGGAAGTGCATCACCGCGGATATCCAGGGAATGATTGCCATGGCTTTCGGCGCTTGTTGCGACGGGTTTCGCTCCTGTCGGCGGGCTTTGCGATCTCAGGCGTTCTGTATGCCCAGACATCAGGTCCATCGGAGCAATGGAACGGGGTTCCAACCTCGGCACAAGTGAGCGCGAGCGAGCAGGCGAATATCGACGAGGACATTCTGCTGCGGCACTTCGGCGATGTCCCGGTTGATCCGGGACCGAAGGCGCAGCTGTCGGGTGCTATGGAGCGGGCGGCGGTGGATGCAGCGGTGCGCAAAGTAGCCGATTGGGAACTGAAGCGGGCCGAGCCGTATATGAATCCGAGCTGGACCTGGGCTGTGCTCGGTGCAGGATTCATGGCGGCGTCGCGGGAGTTGAAGGATCCGAAATACAGCGATGCAATGCAGAGGATGGCGGAGAAGTATCACTGGGGTCTAAGTGAAGAGGATCGGGTGGGGCGCGGATGGCCGGACAACGACGATCAGGCGATGGGGCAAACCTATCTGGAGTTGTATTTCGCGCAGCCATCGCCGGAGAAGATCGAAACGCTGCGCAAGGGGATTGATGGGCTGATTGGAGTGAGGCAACCGGCACCCGATCCCGATCAGTTTCAGCAGTTATGGTGGTGGTGCGACAGCCTGTTTATGGGGCCGCCGATGTGGGTGCGCATGTATGCCGTTACGCACGATGCAAAGTATCTGCACTATATGGACGAGCACTGGTGGGAGGTGTACGACAAGATGTACTCCCCCGGTTATCATCTTTTCTACCGCGACAAGATTTACATTGGCGTGATGGATCCGGCGATGAGGCCGATTTTCTGGTCGCGCGGCAACGGGTGGGTAATGGGTGGGCTGGCGCGGACGCTGGAATATATGCCAAAGGATTTTCCTGGTCGTGGCCGCTACGAGACGGTATTGCGGCAGATGGCCGAAGAAATGGAATCGATCCAGGATCCGGCGAACGGGTTGTGGCACTCGGACCTGCTCGACGGGACGGATTATCCGCAACCGGAACTGTCGGGATCGACGCTGATCACGTTTGGCCTGGCGTGGGGCGTCAACAATGGAGTTCTGGATCGCGCGACGTATGAGCCGGTGGTGGAGAAAGCGTGGCGGGGAATGGTCCACGAGATTTATGCCGATGGGCGGCTGGGGAATGTGCAGCAAACCGATGAGGCTCCGGAACACTATCTGCCGCAGTCGAGTTATAACTTCGGGGTCGGTGGATTTCTGCTGGCTGGGGAAGAAGTTGCAAAGTTATCGGAGCACCGGAACTGAAGCGGCTGCACGGTGGAGGTTAACGGATGGCTGCACGATTCGCCTTTGTTTGCGCACTGATCTTCGGTCTGCTTAGAGGAACGGCGGGACTGGCTCAGGATACCGGCGTTCCGGTGACGACGGTGGCCCGCGGGACGTCGCGCGGGTATCCGCTGAAGGTCAGCGCAAACGGACGCTATCTTGTCGATCAGAACGACGTCCCTTTTCTGATTGTCGGGGACAATCCGCAAACGATGGTGACGCAAATTTCCACGGCCGAGGCGTCGCGTTTTATGGAGGACCGTGCGGCGCATGGGTACAACGCTTTGTGGATCGACGTATTGAACTCAGGACCCTATCACCCGGCGACGCGGGACGATGGAGGTACGTATGACGGGCTCCTGCCGTTCAAGGGGTACGTGGCGGGGGGCAACGATACGGCGCACTACGATCTGTCCACGCCGAACGAGGCGTATTTCAAGCGCGTGGATCAAATGCTGGAGCTGGCGTCGCGGTACGGGTTTCTGATCTTCCTGGATCCGGTGGAAACAGGGCAGTGGATTCCGACGCTGCTGAATAATGGGCCGGCGAAGTGCCGCGAGTATGGAGAGTATCTCGGTCGCCGATATAGACGGTTCAACAATGTTATCTGGCTTAACGGGAACGATTTCGATCACTGGAAGGATCCGAAACAGGATGAGGTGGTGCTGGCGGTGGCCAAAGGGATCAAGGCGGAAGCGCCGGAGCAGATGCAGACAGTGGAACTGAATACGTGGTCGAGTTCTTCGACGGATGATCCGGCGTGGGCCTCGTTGATCTCAATCAATGGAACTTATACTTACTATCCTACCTATCTTCAGATGTGGCACAGCTACAACTACAAGCCGATGATGCCGACCTATTTTCTGGAAGGGCACTACGACATGGCGGATAACTGGTCGGACGAGTACGGCACGCCGTCGGTGCTGCGGCGGCAGGAATACTGGGCAATGCTGAGCGGCGCGAAGGGGGAGTTCTACGGCAATAACTACACCGACGACTTCATGTCGGGGTGGAAGAACTTCGTGGATACGGTGGGCGTGAACCAGTTGATGATCTGGCACGCATTCTTCTCGGGAATGCCGTGGCAGGATCTGGTGCCGGACCAGGATCATACGGTGGTGACAGCGGGATATGGAACGCCGGGGCACGCGAAGGACCGGGCGAGCAAGATGGATTTCTGCACGGCGTCGCGAACCGAGGATGGGTCGGTCGTGGTGGCCTATATGCCGACGCCGCGGGAGATCACGGTGGACATGGCGAGCCTGAAGGCGCCGGCCACGGCGAAGTGGTTCGATCCGGTGAGCGGGACTTACATTACGGTTCCCGGTGGCCCGTTCGCTAACACAGGTGTTCGGAAATTTGTGCCTCCGCACAAGGTGAATGAAGAGACTGGGGACGGCGACTGGGCGCTGCTGCTGGTGGCGCAGGGGTCTTCATTCTGAAGCGGCGTGCGGGCCCGGTTCGCGGGGAATCGGGCTTGCGTGGGACTTAGAGGGAACCTCTGAAGTATTCGGGAGCCATCCGTCCGCGGTTGGAGCCCACTTCGCGCGATCTTTTGGGGCACCGTTGATAGTCGTGCACAAACACAAACCGTGGGCACGCTGGGCTCGCCAGGTCCGGAAGGGGGAGTTGCGGGAGTACTCCTCCCAGAACGGGCAAAGGAAATACTTTGGGGTGAGCCCATGCACGCTTCGTCTTGATGTTCGGGCTGGAAAGGCGTTCGCTTCTTGCTGTGGGGTGAACCTGGCCTTCGCAGCATTTTTTTTTGGGGGGGGGGTGTGGGTTTTGTCTCGTGGCCTTTCGCCGGATGGTTCTCATGCTGTGAAGCAGCGATCTTTCAGAGCGCGGCCCCGATCTGAGATGTCCTCTAAAAGATGAACTTCAACGCGACCTGGCCGATGCGCGGATCGGCGGCACTGGTGACGTAGCCGAAGGCGCCGGGGCCGTCGCTGAGATTGCCATCGGTGGAGAAGGCGCCCGGGAACTGCGCGTGGTTGAACACGTTGAAGAACTCCGCGCGAAACTCGATGGATTTGCTTTCGGTGAACTTGAGATCCTTGAGCAGGGACAAGTTCCAGTTATCGATGCCGGGTCCGTGGAAGAAGCGGCGCGAGGAATTGCCGATTTGGCCCAGAGGCTCGGCGGCGAAGAGGTCGACATTGAAATAGGGGTTGCCGTGGCGGGGATTCTTGTCGGCGTAGATTTTTCCGGGCGTATAGACCGGCAGGTCCGGAGAGCCGAAGTAGCCGCTGTTGTTGGTGCTGCCGAGCAGCGAATGGTCGTCCATCTCGAACAAAGTAACAGGAAGGCCGGTCGTGAATTCGGAGATTCCGGAGAGTTTCCAGCCCCTCGTGTAGCGGTTGTCTTTGCTGAGGAGCCGATCGATGGGGAGTTCATACGTGTAGCTGGCGGAGAAGTTGTGGGTCATGTCGTAGAGGGACAGAGCGCGGGGCGCGAAGACCCTGCCATTGGGATATACAACGACCTGCTCGCCAAATCCCGAACCATTGTCGATTGCCTTGCTGTACGTGTAGCTGAGCAGAACCGACAGTCGCCCACTGACCTGGCGCAACGTAGTTTCGAGAGCGTTGTAACTCGAGTTGCCGATGTCGAGCTGCAGGCCGTTGCCTTTGAACTTATAGCCGTAGGGTGCGCGGGTGCCGTAGACAGTACTGCCCGCCGCGGGATGGAAAATATCGTTTTCGCGGCCTGGCTTGCAGATGTCGGTCCCGGACATAACCGCGCTCGCGCTGTTGAGGCTGAGACAGAGAGCGGGATCGCCGGGGTTGTTATCGGCGTTGAGGATCAGATGATGGCCGAAGGCGCCGACGTAATCCACGGTGAACATCGTGTTGGCCGCGAGCTGGCGCTGCAGGGAGAGGTCCACGTGTTCGGTGTAGGGACTGGGGGAATTGACCATTGGGCTGCGCATGCCGGAGAGCGGTTCAAATTCGGACCAGTTGATGTTGGCAGGCGATGTGGGAGGCGGCAGGGGGAAGCGCTGTCCATTGTTCATGCCGGAGGACCGGCTGATGAAGGGGGTGGAAAGGAGCGGAGGGTCGGGGGCGGTGTAGTGATAGCCGTAGGGGGGCGCGGAGAAGCTGTAGACAGCAGAGCCCTCGATGTTGGTGTAGTAGAGGCCAAAGCCGGCGCGCAGGCTGCTTTTGCCGTGGTCGCCGAAGAGGGAGCGCAGGAAGCCGGAGGGAGTGTCGGGCGACCAGGCGATGCCGAGGCGGGGGCCGAAGTCATTCCAGCGGATGTTGGCCATGTGCTTCGGAATGCCGGGATCGCCGGGGAAGTTATAGCCGAGCGGGGCGGTGGGAAAGTGGGTGGACTGCTGGCCAGGAACGAAGACAGGCTCGTTATTATCGGCCGATGCCCAATAGGGATCGACATCCCAACGCATTCCGTAATTGAGAGTGAGGCTGCGGTTGATGCGCCAGCTATCTTCACCGTAGGCGCCGGTATAGAAGTTGCGCAGGTCGACAGAAGCGGTGGTTGCCTGGAAATAACCGTCAGGAGCGCCGATGAGCATATCGAGAAAGTCGAGGCCGGTTTCTCCGCCATAGAACTCGAAGTAAAGTTTCATGTTGGCGCGTGAGATACCGATGAGATCCCAGTGGTAGTCGGCGCCGAATTTCAGGGTGTGGGTGCCGATGATTCTGGTGAAGTCGTCCTGGAACTGATAAGTGTCGTTCAGCTGAGCGAGGCGCGACTCGGGAGGTCCGACCGAGTAGTTATTGAATAAAACGGTGGGATAGTTTTGAAACTGGGTGGTTAACTGAGCGATGCCTCCATCCTGGGGAGAGGCGAATCCGAGTGAGGCTAGAGAGGGCCCGCTCTTCGTCTGCCCAGAGATGTTTTTGTTGCGGAAAAAGCTGGCGGTGAATTGATTCACGGTGTTGGCGCCGAGTGTGCTGGTAATTCCGAAGGTTGCGAGCTTCGCGCTGCCGATGGACTGGTCGGGGAAGCCGGGGAGGTTAGCCCCGTCGCTGGTGTCGTAGGGCGAGGTGTTACTCCACGGATTGTCGAAGTAGTAGCCGGAGACCTGTCCGATGGGGGAATTCAGGTCGATGCGCAGGCCGCCCTTGTCGTCCTGGAGAGTTTCGGGATAGGCCGAGGTGTTGAAATTGGCGCCGGAATTGGCGGTCGGGATGAGGGGAAGGATATGCGGACTGACCGGGTCCCAGGCGGCCTTCGGAACCTGCGCATTGGGGAAGACGCAATCCGCGGAGCTGGTGCATCCGTCCGCGTAGTAGGGCTCACCGTCGCTGACGATATAGCCAAGCCTGCTGCTGAGGAGGCTGGCCCAATAGGCGCCGTTGACCGCCGCGCCGGAAAGGGTGCCGGCATCGTCGGGTGAGGAGAAGTCTCCGCCGCGTTCTGCATTGGAGGGTACCAGAACGTTGCCGGTGTCGACGCCGATCGTTTGGCGCGTGCCCTGGTAATCGACAAAGAAGAACGCCTTGCTGCGCAGGATGGGTCCGCCGAAGGTGCCGCCAAACTGGTTTTGGCGGAAGACGCCGCGGTTGTCGGAGAAGAAGTTTTTCGCGTCGAGGTCGGTGTTGCGCAGGAACTCGAAAGCGTCGCCGTGCCATTCGTTGGTACCGGACCTGGTGACGACGTTGACCTGGCCGCCGGCATAGTTGCCATACTCGGCGCCGGCGTTGCTGGTGATGATGCGGAACTCACCGATGGAATCGAGATTCGGAATGACGGTGGTCCCGGCGCCAAAGCCCTCGACGACGTTCGCGCCGTTGACCATGAAGCCGCTGTTGACGTCGCGAGCTCCGCCCATGGAGAGGAGGCCATTATTCAGAGAGTTGGAGGGCAGGAGGGTTCCGTACTGCGAGGTGGAGATCGGCACGACGCCGGGTTGCAGGGCGAGGAGGTCGGTGAAGGCGCGGCCATTGAGAGGAAGGCTGGTCATCTCCTTGCTGTCGATAACTTCGCCGATCTGGCTGGTCTCGGTATCGACGCGAGCCGCGGATGAGGTGACGGTGACGTGTTCCTGGTTGCTTCCCACCTGCAGGTTGGCATCAATAGAGAGGCTGGAGTCGACGTTAATGACGACGCTGGTTTCGCGAAATTCTGTAAAGCCGGCTTTGTCGAAGCTCATGTTGTAAGTGCCTGGATCGACAGCCGCAAACCGGTAGAAACCCGCCGCGTCGGTTTCCAATGTCTGAATGACGGCGGTTTGAACGTTCAGGAGATGGACGCTGGTTCCAGGAACGACGGCGCCCTGGGGATCGCGAACCGTACCGGAGATGGTGCCGGTGACCTTAGCGAAGAGGGGGGATGCCGCGATGCCGAGGAAGAGTGCGAGGGCGAGAAGTCGAGCGGGGAAGGGGGGACCTTGGCGGGTCACGGATAGCCGGGAATCATTGTGGCTGACTGCAACCGTGCAGGGCCGATGGGCCACTACAGAAGCTGGTTTCGTTCGCTTGCAGGTCATAATATGCGTTTCCTCCGCGACCATACCCAGAGGGGACTCTTCATCGGCTTGCCGTTTGAGGGCGGGACGAAAGGAATCGCCGAGAACGCGCTGTGATGGGGGAGTTATGCCGGAACCGGCATCAACATATGTGGCCCGCGTGAGCCCCTTGCCATCACGAAAAGCGTGCCCCTGAGTCTGGTCACTATCCCACTTGTCGTTCGTGCGTGTCAATCGAAATCCCAATTTGTTAACCCTGCTGGGCGGAGTTGGTTTAACTCCGAAGTAATCCTGAGATACCGGGATTGCTTCCGACCGCGCGCTGGCATACTATGGCGCGGCATGGCAAACCATCCGTTGGGTAAGAGCTTTTCGCGGCGACGGCTCCTGGCATTATCGGCAACGGGGGCGACAGCGCTCGCAACACGGCGGGTCTTCGCGGCGTCGCTTCTGTCGCCGGTTGACCCGGAGGAGGCGGTGGCCGGGCAAGAGGGAGGTGCGGGGCAGAATCTGTACGCCGAACTGGTGAAGACCTGGTGCGACGGATTGCTGGCGCATCAGATCAGGGAATTGAAGGATCCGGCTCTGGCGGGTGGCTTTCTCTGTCCGGCATGCGCGCTGATCCATGGGCGGTGCGCCGATGCGGTTTATCCGCTGCTGCACGTGGCGAAAGCAACGGGCGATGACAAATATGTGCGCGGCGCGCTGATGGTTTACGACTGGTCAGAGCGGCAGGTGAGCCGGTCTGACGGGAGCTGGGTGAACGACGTGAGCCTGCAGGACTGGCAGGGGATTACGGTGTTCCGCGCCGTCGCGATGGCGGAGGCGCTGCTGCACTACGGATCGCTGCTGGATGCGGGAACACGGCGGCGCTGGATGGACCGTCTGGCGAAGGCGGTGAAGTTTCTGGATGGATTCATCACGATCGATTCAGGAAATATCAACTACCCCGCTTCGGCATCGTATGGGTTTGCGCTATGCGCTCGAGTGCTCGGGGAAGATAGATACGTCAGTCGCGGTCGTGATCTGGCTCATACCTGTCTCGACTATCTGAGCAAGCCAAATCATTTGCTGTATGGCGAGGGTCATCCAATGCGGGAACTTAGCCCTAAAGGATTTCGCCCCGTCGATTTGGGTTACAACGTGGAGGAGTCGTTGCCGGGGCTGGCGCTGTATGCGACGCTGACCGGCGATCGAGAAGTGCAGGATGCGACGGTGACGGCGATGCGGAGCCATATGGAATTCATGCTCCCCGACGGCGGATGGGATAACAGCTGGGGATGCCGCAACTATAAGTGGACATGGTGGGGAAGCCGTACCAGCGATGGGTGCCATCCGGCATATATCGTTTTGGCGGAACATGATCCACGCTTTGGCGAAGTGGCGCAGCGCAACGTGGAATTGATGGCGGCATGCACGCACGATGGATTGCTGTACGGCGGCCCGGATTATTTGGTTCATGGCGACAGGCCTTGCCTCCACCACGCCTTCACCCATGCCAAGGCGCTGACGACGGTGCTCGATCACGATGCGCATCCGGTGCCGGAGGCGCGCGTAGCTCTTCCGCGCGACGAACCCTATGGCTTGAGGTCATTTTCTGAGATCGGCACGCATCTGGCGGCGGTCGGGCCGTGGCGCGCCACAGTGACGGAGTTTGACTGGAAGGAGCCGGGAGAGGAGGGCGGGCACGTGACGGGGGGATCGCTGTCCGTGCTATTCCACAGCGGGCTCGGGCCGCTGCTGACGGCAAGCATGACGGAGTATGAATTGATCGAGCCGCCGAATCAGCAGGGATTTAATGATGCGCCGCATATGCCGCTGACTCCGCGGGTGGAGTATGTCGCTGGAGAGGACACTTACACAAGCTTCTGTGACTTCAAGGCGGTGCTCGAGGCGAAGAAGGTGGCGGACGGAGTTGTGTTCGAGACGCGGGGGGAGTTACAGACTGTGCCTCGTGCCGGTGTTCCGGGCAGCGGCGCGAAGTATCACATGAGCTACCGTATACGGGAGTCCGGAGTTGAGATTAGGGCTTCGGCCAGCGGCGCGGGGTTAGCGGGGAAGCTGCAGTTTATCCTGCCGGTGATTTCGCGCAGCAGTGAGGCAGTGGAGCACGGCGATCCGCGAACGATTCGTTTGAGGAAGCCAAAGGGCAGCCTCACACTTCGCACAAGCGCCGACGGGGGATTCGAGTCGCTGCCGAAGGAGAGGACTTTCAACCTGGTGCCTGGATTTGAATGTCTTCCGGTTGTGGTTTCGATGCGTCCGGGAGAAGAGATATCCATTCAAATGGAAGGTTCGATGCAGGCGGGGGCGCCGTCCTGGCCGGTATCGAATTACGCCGCGACAGAGCAGTAACTCGGGGTTAGCTATGAATCGCCGTGGACTGATCATCGGAGGGGCAGCAGCCTGTCTGCTGAAACGCAGAGTAAGTTGGGCCTTTGCGCAGGGTGACAGGGAGGTCGCGGGCACGCTGTCCCTGGATCTATCCGCTCCGCGCGTTGCTATTCCGGGGGACTACACGGGACTGAGTTATGAGTCGGCGCAACTGGCGAATCCCGGATATTTTTCGCGGGACAACGTGAAGCTGGTGGAGTTGGTTCGCCAGCTTGGGGCGCGAGGCGTGCTGCGTCTGGGGGGCAGCACCAGCGATTACGACCAATGGAAGCAGGAGCAGAGCGAGCGCCGGGCGGGGTGGAGCGACCCCGTGAATCCTGATGACGGAAAGGACGCAACGGTGCGCGGCCTGGTAACAAAGACCGCCATCGATGAGCTGCGCGGGTTTCTCGATGCGACGGGGTGGACGGCGGTGTACGGGCTCGATCTGGGGCATGGCTCGCCGGAGGCCGCGGCGGATGAGGCCGCCTATGTTGTGCAGAAGCTGGGTCCGAAGCTGGTGGCGTTGCAGATGGGCAACGAGCCGGATCTATTTTCCAAAGATATTCGCCCATCGTCGTATGGGTACGCGGATTATTTCCGTGAGTGGCAGAGCTTCGCCGATGCGATTCGGCGGCGGGTGCCTGAGGCTCCGCTGGCTGGGCCGGATGTTTCCGGTGAGTTGAGCTGGGTGGAGCGGTTTGCGCGGCAGGCGAGCGGCATCTGCATGCTGACGAGTCATTATTATGCGGAGGGTCCGCCGGAGAGCCAGGATTCGGACATCCCGCATCTGCTGCAGCGCCAGGGGGAGCCTGCAAAACAGATGCAGCAGTTAGTGGAAATGGGACGGCGGGCGCAGGTTCCCTATCGAATGTCGGAGGGGAACTCATGTTACAACGGCGGCAAAGCTGGAGTGAGCGATGCATTTGCTTCTGCGCTGTGGGGTGCGGATTTCATGCTGCTGCTCGCACAGTTGGGCGTGGCGGGGATTAACTTCCATGGTGGAGGACGGGGATTTTATACGCCAATTGCGGGAGGCGGAAGCGCGCCGTACGCGGTGCGGCCGTTGTATTCGGCGATGCTGCTCTGGCGTGCGTTCGCTTCGGGTGCGATGATTCCGTGCAAGCTGGATGCGGGCGGGGTGAACGCGACAGGGTATGCGTGCATCGATGCGCGCCGACGCCTGTCGGTTGCGATGATCAATAAGGATCTGCACCAGGATCTGCCTGTGCGGCTGGAGGGCGAGGTGTTGCAGGGGCCGTCGCAGGAGATGGCTCTCGCGGCGCCGAGTGTGGAGAGCACGACCGGTGTGACGCTGGGCGGACAGAGTGTGTCCGGCGGCGTGTGGCATCCTGAGTGGTTGCAACGGTCGCGCCGGCCGGAGTTGGTTGTGCCGAGGACGAGCGCGCTGCTGCTGCAGTGGGAGGGAGTGAGGCTGTGATCCGGACCGTGTGGATGCAGGGGTTTGTTTTCGATTCGCCGATCCGGCTGGGTCAACGGTCGTGAGTCAGGAACCGCTCGCGCTGCATCGTGTCTTTGCCGTTCCGCCGCTGGCGCGGATAGCGGACAGGCGGCGTGCGATCGACTTTGATGAGAGCGCGCGTATTGTGCGGCACCTCACTCAGGGCGGGGTTGATTGCCTGATGTATGGGGGCAATGCGTTTCTCTATCATGTGAGCGTCCGTGAATACGAGCAGTTACTGGAGTGGCTGAGCGGGCTGCAGCAGGATGGAGTGGTGTGCATTCCCAGTGCAGGCCCGTCGTTTGGACGGCTGATGGATCAAGCTCCGCTGCTGCGGCGTTTTGGGGTTTTGTATGCGATGGTGCTGCCGTGCGGCGATCCGCGCGATGCCGCTGGTATCGGGCTGGGGCTGCGCGAATTTGCTGAGGCTTCCGGGGCGCGGCTGATCTGCTACGTGAAGGAAGAGATGAATCTGGGGAGCGATCTGGAGCGCGGCCTCGACGTGCTGGGCGAGCTGGTGGATGAGGGGATCTGCATCGGGATCAAATACGCGGTGGTGCGGCAGGATCCGAAGGTGGATGGGTATCTGGAGGCGCTGCTGCGGCGGGTGGATCGTGGCAAGGTGATCAGCGGGATCGGGGAGCGGCCGGCGGTGGTTCATCTGCGCGACTGGGGGCTTCCGGGATTCACGACCGGATCGGGATGCCTTGCGCCGTCGCAATCGATGGCGATTCTGCGCGCGTGCCAGAAGGGTGATTTTGCGGAGGCGGAGAGGGTGCGAGAGCATTTTCTCGCGCTCGAGGATCTGCGCGATGCGTGGGGACCGGCGCGCGTGCTGCATCACGCGACAGAGCTGGGGGGAATCGCCAGGACGGGTGCGATTCCGCCCTTCGTTACGGCGCTGTCGGCGGAACAACAACGACGCATCGAGCCGGTTGCACGGGAGTTAGTCGCGCGCGAAGGAAGTTAGCACCGGGTTATAGAAGCGCGCAGGATCGTGCGGCGATGGCGCGTTGAATGAAGGTCGAATGAGCGAGAGCGGCAGACAACCCGGTATTCCGCTCATGGGCATGCGCGGCGTGCTTGTGCTGTGGATGTTCGTGTTGAGTGCGATCGCATATGTGGATCGCGTGAATATCTCCATCGCCGGCCAGGCGATCGCGAGGGAGTTTGACCTTTCCAACCTTCAGCTGGGGTGGGTCTTCAGCGCCTTTGTTCTGGGTTATGCGCTGTTGCAGGCACCCGCGGGTCGCCTGGCGGATCGGGTGGGGCCGCGTCTGGCTCTGGCGCTGGGCGTGATTTGGTGGGGAATTTTCACCTCGGCGATCACGATCTTATCGGTTCATCTTGCCGCGGTTCTGGTGTGCCTGATCGCGATGCGCTTTGCGCTGGGCATGGGAGAGGCGATTGTTTATCCGGCGTCGAACTGCATCGTGTCGCGATGGATTCCTTCGTCGGAGCGCGGGATTGCGAACGGCATTATTTTTGCCGGGGTGGGATTTGGTGCGGGCGTGACGCCGCCGGCGATCACCTGGGTGCTGCTGCATTATGGGTGGCGCGCGTCGTTCTGGGTGAGTTCGCTGGTGGGCATTTTTGCAGGGCTGGTGTGGTATTTCCTGGCGAGGGACTCTCCCGCCGAGCATCCGTGGGCTTCGAGCGGGGAGCGGGCGTTGATTGGGGCCGGGATCCCGGCAGTGGACGAGGGTGTCCGGCTGCGGCGCATGTCGTGGGGCGCGATCTTCGGCAACCGCAGCGTTCAGGCATTAGCGCTGAGTTACTTCACCTATGGATATGTCACTTATATCTTTTTCGGATGGTTTTTCATCTATCTGAACGCGGTGCGGGGCGTGGATCTGCGGGCCAGTTCTTACTATGCGGCGATTCCGTTTCTTGCCATGGGACTCGGTGCGCCGCTGGGTGGGTGGGTCAGCGACCGGCTGACGCGGCGGTTCGGTAAGCGGGTGGGCCGGTGCGGTTTGGCGTGTGTGGCGATGTGCCTGTGCGGGATTTTCGTAATTCTGGGAACGCAGGTGACGAGCATCATGTGGGCAACCGCGGTTTTGGCAGGGGGCGTCGGGACGCTGTATATTTCGCAGAGCTCGTTCTGGTCGGTGAGCGCCGATCTGGGACGCGAGAGCGCCGGCTCGCTCTCCGGCGTGATGAACATGGGCGGCCAGTTCGGGGGCGTGGTGACGTCGTCACTGACGCCGGCCATTGCAGGCCACTTTGGATGGACGGCGTCCTTCGTTGTGAGTGGGGTGTTGTGTCTGGTGGGCGGAGCGCTGTGGCTGGCGGTAGCGCCTGAGGGTACGCCGACGCCGGCGATGGAGCGGCTGGCGGTGGAGTCGTAAGCCGGGATTCTGCGGCAACTGGATTCCGGCGTTCCGTTGGCTATTTCTCGCGCAGCGGCGGCAGGAGCGTCAGGGTCCTGCGGATCTGTTGTCCCTCATCGATCTCATAGATGGCGTCGGCCGGAACAGTCTGGAAATCCTGGATCAGACCGCTGGGCCAGCGCACTTCAATCTTTGTCATGACGGTTGCTTTTCCCAGGCCGAAGTGCAGGCGCGTGTCGTTGCTGGAGTTGTAGCTGCCTCCACCCCGGACTTCATCAATTTGCTTCATACCTCCGGCTTCGACGGTGACGCGGGCCCCGATCGCCATGCGATTGCTCTTGCTGCCCACCAGGCGAAACAAAACGCGGTGGTTCGCATTGCAGCTTTCATTGATGAAGAGCGAAGGAGGTCCGTCGACATTGAATACGACGAAGTCCAGATTGCCGTCGTTATTCACATCGCCGAAGGCGGTGCCGCGGCGGGACTGGAGAGGGCCGGCGTTCAGGCCCGCCTGATCGGCAACGTCTTCGAACGAATGTCCGTTAAGGTTGCGAAAGAGCTGCATTGGTTCACGAAACTTCACTTCGTTTTTCAGGTTGTCCATGAGGGAAGAGAAGTTGCCGTTGGCGATGAGAATGTCAGGCCAGCCGTCGTTGTCGAAATCGCCGAAGCCGGTTCCCCATTTCACCGGCGGCACCGTATCTTTGGCGAGGCCCACTTCCGTGGCGACATCGGTAAAGATGGGCAGGTCGTTTCGATAAAGGCTCACCGGCTGCTGGCTGTAGCGTGTCGTAACCAGATCGAGTTTGCCGTCGCGGTTGAAGTCTCCAAAGTCGGCGGCCATGTTGCCGAAGATCTCGCCATTGGGTCCCAGGGCCGTGCCGGTATCAATGCCGTCGTCTTCGAATTTGCCGTTGCGGAGATTGTGGAAGAGATAGTTTGTGCCTCCGTCGTTGGTGACGAAGAGGTCTGGCCAGCCATCGTTGTCGTAGTCTCCCCAAACGACGCCCATACCATGGAGCCCGGTAGGATTGCTGACTCCGGCTTTACGGGAGACATCTTCAAAGGTGCCGTTCCCGCGATTGTGCAGGAGGAAGTCGGTATCGCCCTCCATTTCGCCGGGCATTTGCAGAATGACGGAGCGATAACCGACCGCACTCGGATTGGGAGGCGGAAGGTGATGCAGGTCGGCGCGTACGTAGCGAGCCACGAAGAGATCGATGCGGCCGTCGCGATCGTAGTCCGCCCAGGCGGCGCCGGTGCTGAAGCCGCCGAGCTTCACGCCCGCACGGTCGGTGACATCTTCGAATCGGCAGCCTCCGAGATTGTGGTACAGGACGTTGTGGCCGTAACCGGTGATGTAGAGATCGGGGAGGCCATCGTTGTCGTAGTCGCCGACGGCAATGGCCATACCGTATCCACGGGTCGTGAGCCCGGCGGCCTGGGTGATGTCGGTGAAGTGAAGGTGGTCGCCGGTTCCATCCTGATGATAGAGGGTGATCATGGGATCGCCGCCGGCGAGGTAGCGGTCGATGGTTGTGTCGTTGACCACGGCGATGTCGAGCTTGCCGTCGTTGTCGCAGTCGAAGAGCGCGATGCCGCCTCCGCCCATGGTTTCGACGATGTAATGCCGTTCGGTCGTCGAATGGGGGACGGTGGTCAGGCCGGCCTCGCGACTGACATCGCGAAAAGAGATTGTGGAAACTGCTTTGGGCGGTTCCGGCTCGGCCGCAGGATGTGAAGGCGGGGGCCCGGATGACGCATGCGCGGGGTCTGACTGAGCGAACAAGGCAGACGAAAGAATAAGAAAAGCGGCGGAGACAATCCATCCGCAGGATGCGCAGGGAGCGTTGACCGATCCTTTCCAGTTACACGACCTGGCCGGTGTGCCCGCAAAGATCACAGCGAGATTCTACCTGCGCTTGCAGGCGATGTCGTTGCGAACGGTACAACGGAGCTGGATGGTTGCGGTTTTGCTTCGTCGTGCCGACGCCTCGTGTTACGCAGCTCCGGGGCAGTATGCTGGTCGGTGATGCGTGCTTTGGGAATACTTGTTGTTCTGCTCGTTTCTCTTCCCGCGTTTGCGGCGCAGCTTTCCACGGCTCCTGGGGCGGAAGACGATCTGGCCAGGGCGCATGCGGATTTGCAGCAAGGTCGCGCAGATGAGGCGATCGCTCTGCTGCAGGAAATGGCCGCGAAGCAGCCGGTCGCGAAGGGCGTGGAGCGCGAACTGGGCCTGGCGTATTACCGCACCGGGAAACTGGTGGAGGCGCAGGCAGCTTTTCAGAAGGCGATGGCCGAGGATCCGCAGGACATCGAAGCGGTGCAGATGGAAGGGCTCACACTTTATCGAACGGGCGAGCCTGCGGCGGCCATCCCGTATCTGGAGAGGGTGCGACAGTGGACGCCCGATGCCGGCACCGACGCCAACTATGTTCTGGGTCTTTGCTATCTGAATGCCAATCGCTACGACGACGCTCGGAAGTCGTTTGCAGCGCAGTTCGGCGAGGCGCCGGACTCCGGTGCGGCATGGTTGTTGCTGGCGACGATGCTGCAGAAGGCGAATCTGCCGCGCCAGGCTGCGCAGGAAGCGCAGAAAGCGCTCGATCTGGAGCCGAATCTGCCTGGGGCGCACCTTCTTCTGGGAGAAGTGGCGCTTCTGGACTCGAACATCGATGAGGCGCTGCAGCAGTTCCAAGCCGAGCAGAAGATCAACCCCAATGATGCCGCTGTGTACGAGCGGATGGGTGACGCGTATCTGCGCACCAACGATCTCGATCTTGCGCAGCAGTCGCTGACGCGAGCGCTGTCGCTGGATATGAGCAGCACGGGGCCGTTCATCCTGATGGGACGTGTGCTGCTGCGGCGGCAGGATGCGCGCACGGCCATCCTGTACCTGAAGCATGCGGAGAAGATGGATCCAGGCAATTACGTGACGCACGCCTCTCTGGCGCAGGCTTATCGCATGGCGGGGCAGGACGACGAGGCAAAGCGCGAGAACGAACTGGCCGCCCAGAGCCACATGAATCATGCATTGAAATTAGAGGCGCCGCACTGAGCCGCGTCAGTGGACGCGGAGCGTTACCAGTCGGGTTTCGAGAGGAACTCCGCCGCCCAATGTGGTCTGCAGAACAGCCTCGAAGGGACGAATCTCGCCCTTCGGACCGGTGACCTTCTTCAGGAGGCCGGCGACGCTGTCCGGGTCGCAGACAAAATCAACGGCCGCCTGGGTGCCGAAGGTCGTCAAGCCGCTAAAGACGAGCATGA
Source organism: uncultured Acidobacteriaceae bacterium (assembly GCA_963796895.1). Classification (GTDB taxonomy): domain Bacteria; phylum Acidobacteriota; class Terriglobia; order Terriglobales; family Acidobacteriaceae; genus Palsa-343. Next base: position 343,442 of record CAWCNN010000003.1, on the reverse strand, counting down.
GGCGGCCGGACTGGACGCCTGGCTGCAGCGCCAGAATCGCGTAGTCGGTGCTGAGAGGATGCTCCGGCCGCGAATAGACCGGCGGTTCTCCTGGAAGCGGATGGTGATTCACGATTCCGGCGGAGTCGGCGTCGGCGACCATGGTGAAGTCCGTTGTGGAGGGCAAGACCCGGAGAGACGGGTTCTCCGCGCGCGACCCGACGAAGATCAGGTTCTTTGGACTGGGCTACGTCCCAGGTCACGAGCAGGCTGCGCTTGAGCAGAAACGTCGCGTGGTGGGCGTCGAAGAGGCGCGTGAGCGTGTAGACGGAATTCAATTCACCGATGCCGGTGTAGGTATCGACAAAACCGTCGCCGGACGGCGGCGCGGCAGGGTCCGGAGCAGCGTAACGGAGGCCTTGAGTGGAGTTCCCCTGGAAGAGCGCATTGCTGTAGATCACCAGGGGCGGGTCGCCCGAGAGGAACGGATGCCAGAAGGCGTCGACGGCGGTATGAGCGGGCGTTGCCGATCTCCACGGGCGCCATATCATTGCGCCGGAAGCGACGAAGAGAGAAGCGCAGCCGCATGCCGTCGTCCACACCCAACGCCACCGGACCAGCCGTTTAGACTCTTGAGGTTGCGGTGTTGAATTGACGTCCGTTTCACCCGTTAAAGGGCCGGGTTCGGAGCGGTTGCAGAGGGGCCAGTCTCGCGGCTACGGAAAACGGGAAAGTAGTGTCCTTTGGGGATCTCGACCAGGATCTGTTCCGCTGCGCCATCTTCGGCAAAGTAGGAGGCGAGTTTCTGACGGAGCAGACGGGCATGCGTCCTTACGATGCTGTCTTCGCTGGAGTTGTATCCGGGAGAGCGGCCGAAGACCCGTATGCCGATTTGCTGTTCGGTGGCCTCTTCAGGGGCGTCGCGAATGGCGCACTTCGCTATGTAAAACAGGAATTCGCAGAGGCGCGGAGAAGATTTCAGGTGCGGGCTCGAAGCGATTCGGTTGACCAGAGCCCATCGTTCGTCGGCCGCCAGCGCGCTCTCAATCTCCGGAGCTGCGTGAACTGCTGTCATTTCAGTAACTCGCAGTATGGCATACGCAAATTTGCGGGTCAATTCACCGTAAAAAACGTTGCGAGCTGTGGGAAGCAGACGCGAATACTCGGCGCTGTTGTAATGCGTACCGCTCTCTCCTCGCGATGCTGATGAGGTGAGAAAAGCTGCTCCCTTCGATCGCGGGAGCTTCAAGAACAAAGCAGAGCGGACCGAAGTTCCGGAGGCAATGCGTATGAAGTGGATGACAGAGAAGGAAACGAGCGAACCGAGGCGGCAACCCAGAATTCCAGTGGTTCGCCATGGCATTCTTCGCCGCGTTGCTTCTGATGCTGGGGATGACGCGGCCGGCGAGCGGCCAGGCTGTTTACGGATCGATTTTCGGCACCGTGACCGACAAGTCCGGCGCGGTCGTGCCGAATGCAACGGTCACCGTCACCGATATTTCGAAGGGCACGGCTACAACGGTCCAGAGCAATGAAACCGGCGACTACCGTGTGCAGCATCTGATTCCCGACACCTACAGGGTGGAGGCGGAGGCCAAGGGCTTCTCCAAGGGGCTGGTCGACAATGTGGTGGTCTATGCCGACACGGCGCCGGAGGTGAACCTCAAGCTCGAGGTCGGCTCCGTGGGACAGACTGTGACCGTGACGGGGGGCGCTCCTCTGCTCCAGACCGACCGCGCCGATGTGTCGACGATTCTGAACGAGCGCGCGGTGGAGAATCTTCCGAACCTGAACCGGAACTTCACGGCCTTTGAGCTGCTTACACCGGGCACGACCTACATTGGATGGGGTCCGGGCGAGGGTGGCGGCAATCCGCAGCGCAGCCAGTCGATCGAAGTCGACGGGCAGCTTCCGTTTGCGACGGGGTACGAACTAGACGGGACGGACAACCAGGAGCCACTGAATGGGGTGGCGGTGATCAATCCGAATCTTGACGCTGTTTCGGAGATGAAGGTTACAGCGCAGAACTACGACGCCGAGTTTGGCAAAGCGGTCGCGGGCCTGGTGACGGCGCAGACCAAATCCGGCAGCAACGCATTTCACGGCACCGCATTTGAATATCGGCGCTCGGATGCGCAGCAGGCGCGCGATCCGTTCGCGAATGCTCCGCCGAACGACAAGCTCGCGCCGACGCTGCACAATCAGTTTGGCGGCTCCATCGGCGGTCCGATTCTCCACGACAAGCTGTTCTTCTTCGGGGACTATCAGGGTCTGCGCGAGAAGACCGGCGTGTCGACGCTGACCACTGTACCGACACTCAAGGCGGAAACGACCTGCACGTCGGGCAACGCCTGCGATCTGAGTGACTATCTTTCCGTTGGGCAGATCTACAAGCCGAACGCGCTCAGCGATGCCAGCAACACCGGGCGGACGGCCTATGCCGGGAACGTGATTCCCGCCGGCGATATCTCCCCAGCTGCGGTTGCTTTCTTCAAGATGCTGCCGAAGCCGAATGTTTCGACGACGGCTGTAGAAAACAACTATGCGGCTTCGGGTTCGGGCATTTTCAGCACCAATCAGCCGGATGTGCGGATCGACAGCCGACTGACCGACAAACTCCACATCTTCGGACGCTACACGTACTTCGGTGGCAGCCTCTCGGGCGCCCCGTTCTTTGGGGCAGCCGGTGGACAGGGCTTCGGATCGGGCGGATTCGCGGGATCGGATGACTTCCACTATTCGAGCCTCGCCTCGGGCGGTGACTATGTGGTTTCGCCAAGCTGGCTGACGGACTTCCGATTCGGCTACTACCGGATCTACAACAACACGCAGGGGCCGAACGGCAACCAACCGCTGGGCAACGACCTTGGTATTCCCAACGCCAACGTGGGCGATCTTTCGCTGAACGGCGGGCTGCCGCAGTTCAACATCGATATTCCGGCCAACGGAGCGAATGGCGGCCAAAACGTGGAGTACGGCACCTCGGCCAATCCCACGCTGCAGCAAACCAGCCAGTATCAGTTTGTGAATAACTGGTCGCATCAGATGGGCAACCACAACATCAAGTTTGGCGCCGACTACCGTTACGGCAAGAACTGGACGGTCACGATCGCCAGCAATGCACTGCGCTCCGGCACTTACTTTTTCGCATCCTCGCGCACTTCGGGGGTCGACGCCGGAGGCACAGAGTCGCCGGGCGTCGGGTTCGCCACGTTCCTTCTTGGAGACACGACAACGTTCTGGCGTACGCAGACGGCGAACGTGAATGCTCAGTCTCGTCAGACGCGGTTCTTCACTTATGCGCAGGATCAGTGGCGCGCCACGCATAACATCACCGTGGATTACGGTCTGCGTTGGGAGCTTTACACTCCCGAATCGCTGACTGCGTCAGGAGCCGGCGGCCTGCTGAATCTTCAGACCGGCATTCTGGGCATCGCGGGAGTGGGTCAGTTCAACAACAAAGTCAATGTCACCAACAATTTTGGTATGTTTGCGCCGAGGCTCGGTGTTGCGTGGCAGGCGCGTTCGAATACCGTGGTCCGTGCGGGCTACGGAATCGTTTATGGACAGGGCTGGGCTGGCGACAGCTTCGGCGATGTCCTGACTTCATCCTTCCCAACCCAGGTGCAGCAGAGCGTCAACCCGGTCTCGAATGCCGCCGCCGTCTTCAATCTGACGGCGACGGAAAGTGGAGTGGCGCCTGGACCGCCCGGCTACACATTTGCCCCGATTCCCACATCTGGCGCCTATCCGTTGCCAGACGGCATTTATCAGATCGCACGTCCGACGCAGGTGCGCCTGCCGTCGGTGGCTGGCTGGAACGTGACCGTCGAACAGCAACTTACCAAAAACATGTCCCTGCAGGTCGCGTATGTGGGGAGTGAGGCCTGGCATAACATGTTCGACTCCTCGCCTTCCTACAACGCGAATGAAATTACCTATAAGGGATTCAAACAGGTGAATCCCAACAACACGTCGTCGAGTGGCGCAAGCTGTGCGGGAACCGATCCCACGCTGGCGGCAGACTCTGCCTGCTGGTATACCAATCCGCAGCGGCAGCCCTATTACGACGGCACGGCGCAGGCGCAGCTGGGCGTGAAGTACGGTGTTCCGCATGGCTGGACGCAGCGCATCGACTACATGGCGAACCAGGCAACGGGCAGTTACAACGCACTGCAGATCGTTCTGAACAAGCGCTTCACCAACGGCCTGCAGTTCCTCACCCACTACACCTGGTCGCACGACATCGATCATGAGTCTTACCAATTCCTGATCGACCCGAGAATCGGACGCGGCAACAGCTATTACAACCGCCGTCAGGCCTGGGTCTTCGCCGGTAACTACGATCTACCCTTTGGACGCGACAAGGAGTTTGGTTCGACCGTGCCTGGCTGGATGAATCAGGTCATCGGTGGATTCCAGCTCAATGCCAACCTCACGCTCCAGGGCGGCGTACCGTTCAACACCAACTATCAGCTTTGCAACCAGGACAACGACATTGCATCGAACGACAATGCCTGCTTCCTGAACAAGGTTCCGGGCAAGAGCTTCGGGATATCCAAAGGCAAGTTCGATCCTGTCGCGCTCAGGGTTCCGTACATCAAGCCGTCGCCCTATGTGCTGCAGAGTCCGGGACAGGCGAATAACTCCTTTGGAGCGTATGCTCGACCTGGAGCGGATACGTTCGGTAACATCGGCCGCGACGCCTTGTGGGGACCGGGTTTCTTTAACGTCGACTCCACCCTCGCCAAGAGCTTCTCGCTTCACGAAAACGTAAGAATGCAGCTGATCGCGGAAGCTTTCAACGTCTTTAACCACACGAACTACGGCAATCCGAACACCTGCATCGACTGCGGAGACAGCAACAACGCAGGCTACATTCAGGGCACCTTCTCTGAACAGGACGGAACCTCGATGAGGCGACTGCAGTTCGCGGCGCGGTTCCAGTTCTGATCGATCAATGGCCAATGGCAGAAGGCGGACTCTTCGCTCCGCTTTCTGCCGCATGGCGCGGCGAGACGGTTCAGGGATAGAATGCGCTGGACCCACCAGGCCCGGTGTAAGCGGTGGCTGACTCACAAACCAGGTTTCTGGCGATGTTCCATTGTCGCGTGTGACAGGATGACAGTCCGTATACGGGAAATTGCGGTTGAGCGGGCTGCTGATGGCGAGCGCTCTGGGAGTTGTCCGAACAGCTGTGGCGCAGGGAACACCTGTGACTTCAGGGGGCGAAACCTCGGCGCACATCAGCGGCGTGGCGATCCCATCGCATCCCTTTTCTGTGGTTGGGCCGCGGGGCGCCATTCTCGGCCAGCAGGATGGATCGTCTGAAGTCTGGCTATTTCCGTGGAAGGTCCTCGACGGGATGCACCTCAGCGTCGAGATGCAGGACTACCCGGTCCCGATTAACGTCAATGAACAGGCCTCCGATATTGACGTAGAGCCGGACCACACCACGATCACGTACTCGCATGCGAACTTTACGATCCGCCAGATCATGCTCGCGCCGAAGGATCCGGCCGATGCACCTGGCGCGCTGATGTTCTACCAGTTCACAGCCGTTCGGCCGATGACGGTGACCTTCAGCTTTGACCCGGTGATGCAGCGCATGTGGCCCGCGAATTCACCCGATCGTCCTTCGCCGGAGTGGGTGCGTAACCCGGATGGATCGGGCTTTTACATCCTGCATCTGAATTTTCCCGAGCCGGTGGCCGCGCTGGCTTTGCCGGGAGCCGAGCCCGGCATTCTGCCGCCGTATCAGGAACGCGCCAGCGCCTGGCCACTGCAGTTCGTTCTTCATTTCGATCCCAAGCGCGACAGCGGCAAGCTCTATCCGATGGTGTTTACCATCGCCAATTCGGCAGATGCAGCGAAGCCTGAGAGCCTTCGGCAGAGCCTCCATCTGCTCGAAGCGCGGGTGTCCGCGATCCGCACGCAAAACCTGGACTACTATCGCGATTTTCTTGCGCGCAGCACGTCCATCGATACGCCGGATGCCCGGCTGAACGCCGCGTTCTCCTGGGCGGAGACCTCCATCGATCAGTTGAAGGTCGAGACCGCGCCCGGGGCGCAGGAACAGGCGCTTACTGCCGGATTTGTGGGTTCAGGGGACGCGGCCCGCCCGGGATTCGGGTGGTTCTTCGGCCGCGATGCGCTTTGGTCTCTCTATGCCGTCAGCAGCTATGGCGACTACGGCACGGTGAAGCAAGAGATCCGATTTCTGATCGACCATCAGAGCGCGGATGGAAAGATCATGCACGAGTGGTCGCAGACCGCGGGGCTGGTGGACTGGGCAGCGCTGCCGTATCAGTGGGCTTCCTCCGATGCCACGCCGCTGTTGCTGATGGCCTCCAGGGATTACCTGCGCATCAGCGGCGACCGCGCATTTATTGCAGCCATCTGGCCGAACCTCGAGCGCGCCTGGAAATTCGAAAGCACGCACGACACCGATGGGGACGGCATCTACGACAACTCGCAGGGATCAGGATGGGTGGAGTCGTGGATTCCGACGATGCCGCACCAGGAAATCTATCTGGCAGCGCTCGATGAACAGGCCAGCCTGGCGTTCGCGGGACTTGCGCAGAGCGCGGGCCACGCCGATCTGGCGGACGAGGCGCAACAGCGCGCGCAGCGGATCGCGAAGACCATCGAGACGGAGTATGCGTTGCCGAACGGCCAGGGATACGCGTTCAGCTGGAATGGTCCCGGCGAGCAGGACACCACGGCGACCGTCTTCCCTTCTGTCGCGTGGTGGGACGGCACGTGGCAGCTTGCGCATCCCGACCCGATGATGGAGCAGTGGGCCGGCAGCCACTTTTCCACGGACTGGGGTGTCCGCATCCTGAGCGACGAGACCAGCTTTTACGATCCGATCAGCTATCACCAGGGAACGGTCTGGCCTTTGTTTACAGGCTGGGCCGCCGTCGCCGAATACCGCACGGATCATCCTCTGTCGGGCTACGCCCACCTGATGCAGAATGTGAATCTGACCTGGGCGGAGGATCCGGGCAACGTTACGGAGCTTCTCTCGGGGCAGTTTTATCAGGTGCTGGGGCGGAGCACGGCGCATCAGCTGTGGTCTGCGGCGATGGTGATTTCCCCGATTCTGCGCGGGCTGTTTGGCATCGAGTGGAACCAGCCGGACAATACGCTCACGGTCACTCCGCATCTGCCTGCGTCGTGGAACGAAGCAACCGTTCGGCGCATTCCTTTCGGCAATCGGACGCTCGATCTCACCTTCCAGCGTCGCGGAAAGGAACTGCTCATTCAATCCAGCGATGCGAGCGTGCGCCTCGCCACGCACGCGCCCGGAGCCGCCGTGCAGAAAGGCGAAATCCGCATTCCTCTGCCGCCGGTGGAAGTTGGCATTGACGCACATCTGCCTGAATTCGGAGCCGAGACCCATCAGCTCAAGGTCCTGGGTACAACATCGGACGCACATACTTTGACGCTGCGGCTCTCCGCGCCGGGCGACAGCGAACAGACGCTGACGGTGCGCGAGAATGGCATGTTGCCGAAACTTGCCACCAGCGATGCGCAGTTGGGCGAGGTGGAGCAGGGACTTCGTTCGGTCCATGTGCGGTTCCCCGGGGGGACCGGCTATGTCGATAAGACCGTAACATTCACCTGGTGAGGGGCGCGGTGCGACGATCGGCCTGGTTGTCCTTGGTGCTCTCGCTCGGCGCTGCGGCTTGTGCGCAGCCGAAAGTTTCTGATCTCACGCTCGCGACCAGTAACATCGGGCCATCGCGCTTTGTTGCCGCGCATGGAGAGCGCGCTCTGCTGATGGGCTATTCCGGTTCCGGCCTGGAAGCGTGGGCGTATCCCTTCCAGATTTTCAGCAATTATCGGATCCAGTTCCTGCCTGGGGGCAGCGGCTCTGCGATCGATGGCCTGGCCGTTCTGCGGAGAATTGAATATCGGCCGGAGGAAATTGTCCGGACTTACGACGGCCCGGACTTTGAAGTGCGCGAACATCTGTTCGTTCCACGGGATCGGCCGGGTGTGGTGCTGAGCTACGATGTCACCGGCCGTCGCGATCTCGACATCAAGGTCAGGCTGCTCCCGGTTCTCAATCTGATGTGGCCGGGGGCGATTGGTGGTCAGGATCTGAGCTGGGCGCCGGCGCTTCACGGATACGTTATTTCCGAGCGGACTACGGGCATGCGAGCGATTATCGCGAGCCCTGAGGAAATTGACCACACCGCCGTGATCAACGCCACGCACCGCCAGGACCTGACGCAGTCCATGGTGCTTCGTCCGTCGCAGGGCCGGGCGCTGGTTTTTGTGGCTCTGGAGACGAGCGCACAGGCGGAGGGCGCGGAACTGCGCTCGATCGAGGACAACCTGGAGGCTCTGCGGGCGGACGGGCAGGCGCACGCGCAATCCATGCTCGACAGCGGAATCCAGATCCACACACCGGACGCGGACCTGAATCGAGCCTTCCTTGGGTCGAAGATCGCTTTGGACCAGGCGTGGGTGTGCAACGACTCCATCGGTTGTGGCGAGGTCGCGGGCTATGGCCCATCACGCCCGGAACGCCGGCCGCAATACGCGTGGTTCTTTGCCGGGGACGGCCTTGTTGCCACAGAGGGGCTGCTGGCAGCCGGCGACACTGCGCGCGCCCAGCAGGAGCTGGCCTTTATCTTCCGTTATCAGAATCCGGAGAACGGAATGATCTGGCATGAGATTTCGCAAAGCGCCAACTACGTGGACTGGTCGAGGAAATATCCCTATATGTATGTCCACGTCGACGTGACTTTCCAGTTCCTCGCGACACTGGCCGATGAGTACGAAGCGACCGGCGATGTGGATTTCATCCGCGCACATTGGAGCGGCATCGAGAAGGCATGGGCTTATTGCCAATCTCTCGTCGATCCTGCAACGGCGCTGCCAGAGATTCCCGCCGGCAAGGAAGGCGGTAACGAGCAGGACCGGATGCGCGAGGACGCGGGGCTCTCGGCAGCCTGGGTTGCGGCGTCGGATGCTTATCGGCGTCTGGCGCTGGCCATGGGCAAGACGGGCGAAGCAGAAGTTGCGGCTCGCGCTCACGACGCTGCGCAGAAAGCCCTGGCCGGCCGTTACTGGGACCCGCAGAAGCAATTCTGGATTGCGGGCTTTGGCGAAGACGGCCATGCGATGACCGATGAGCGCAGCCATTCCGGCTTGCTGGGCTACGGCTACTTGTCGCCCGCGCAGGAAGACGCGGCGCTCGATCGCCTGGCGTCCTCACACTTCGAGACAGACTGGGGCACGCGCGGGATGTCCGACACGTCGCCTGCTTACAATCCCGATTCGTATGCTGCGGGGAGCGTCTTTGAATTGAACACCGCGGATGCCGCCGGGGCTTTTTGGCGCGACCATCGTCCCGCCATCGCGTGGCCGGTGTGGAGATCGCTGCTGCCTGCGATGCAGCTCGATTCTCTCGGCCATCTCCCGGAAGTGCTCGCCGGCGATGTGTTTCATCCTCAGGTTGAATCGGTACCGGAACAGACGTGGTCTTCGGCAGGGTTGCTGGACTCTCTGATGCGCGGGGTTTTCGGACTCCGTGTGGATGCCTCTGCTCACCGGCTTAGGCTCGCGCCTCACCTCGATCCTCGCTGGGGCCAGGTTGAGTTGCAGCACGTGCCGGTCGGCTCGGCGCGCGTGGATGTCACGATCGAGCAGAAGCCGGGGGAGATCGATGCAGACGTGACGGCGCAGGGCGCTCCGGCGCATCTTCGCTTTGCGCCGCAGATTCCCCTGGGCGCGACCCACATCATCGCCAGTGTCGACGGGAGGCCCATTCCAGCGGCGGTGGAGCAGCACGAGGAGGACGAGCATGCCGGCATTGAGATCGACCTGCCGGCGCGCACGATTCACTGCCGCATCGCGTATGACGGCGGCGTGCGCGTTGTTGTTCACGCAGCTCATCCTGGGCTGGGCGCGGCCAGTGAGGGCCTGAAGCTTACTGCGATGCGACTTGCCGGACATCGGCTGACGCTTGAAGCCGATGTCGCCGCGTCCGACGATGCTTCTCTTGACCTGGAGACACCCTGGAAGATTCGGTCGGTGCAGGGGGGACGGATTGCGGATGGGCACGGTACGTGGTCCACGCTCACCTTTGCCAACGCCCCCACCCGGCGAGGCGCGTATGTTCACAAGACCATGACCGTGGAGTTCAACCCTCGCTGACGCAGGGTGGAGGAACCATGCAGCGACTTCATGCTCTGGGTACTGTGCTGATCGCGGCCGGTTTGTCTGTCACGCCGCCGAGCGCTGCCGCGGACGTGAGCGCCAGGCTCGTCACCGCGGACACAACCGTGCAACTCGCAGCCGGAGCGGAGGCTCCTCGACTCGTCTCCCTTGCGGGTCGCAATGGATCTTCCTGGCAGAATCGTTCGGTGGAGACCCTGCCCCCGTGGGTGGAGCGCGAAGGCAAGCGGCTTCCCCTGCAGTGGAAGCTGGTTGCTGGCGCAGGGACGGTCGATGCCCATCACGTCGTCTTTGTGTACGAAACAACGAGTCCGCAACTTCGCCTCACCTGGGATTGGTCCGCACGCGCGTCGTTTGGCCCTGTGGAACACACGGTCAAGATCGAGAGCCGCAGCGGCGTCGAACTCTGGCTGCCGGTCGTCGACAGCCTGCGCGTGGATTGGGATATCCCGAGTTCCGCAGATCTTCGCAACCTCTATATAGAGAAGGGCGCAGGCGCGCCGACTGACCAGGGGACCCATCTTGATCCCGTGCCTGTTGGTTACGGCTGGACTGGCTGGTCGTCCACGTTTGCTCACCCGGTTCCGGGCCGGGGGCGCGAGATCATTCCCTTCGAAGCCGTCTTTGCGCCCGGGAGCGACGCTGCCGGATGGTTCGCGGGCATTGAGTTCAGCGGACGAACGCGTATCACTCTGCAGCGCAGCGCAACAAGGCTCACCAGCGACATCGGGCTCGATCCGCAACCGGGGCCGGTGCTGACGCGCCTCGTCCCTGGAGGAACGTTCACCACGCCGCGCGTCTTCATTGGAACCTTCAGCGGCGGGGGCGATGGCGCCGGCAACGAGCTGCGCCCGTGGGTCCGCCGCGTGCTCGGCTCACCCCGTACCTGGACCGATCCTGAATATCCGATCACGGTCAACAACAGCTGGGGCGTTGGTATGACGATCAACGACGCCACGGCGCGCAGGATGATCGCCGACGCCTCCTCGCTGGGCTTCGAGATGTTCCACCTCGATGCCGGCTGGTTCCGCGGTCCGGGGGACTGGTACCCGAATCCACAGAAATTTCCGAACGGCCTTGCACCGATCGCTGAAGATGCGCACCAGCACGGCATGCGCTTCGGCCTTTGGGTGGACTGGTCCCAGGCAGGCATCGATACGGAGCCCGGCGCTCTCAATCTGCGCGATCCGAAGGTGCGCGACTGGCTCGTTGCCGATGTGGGGCCTGACTGGAAGCCGCAGGACTTCAAGGGCCAGACCATCGACCTTGGTGTTCCTGCTGCCCGCGATTATGCGGCGCGTGAGGTCGATCGGATCGTCACCAGCGATCATGTCGACATGCTGGAGCACGACGGCTACCTGGTTGCCCAGGGCTGCACGCGCGACGATCATCCTCACGCCCCGCCCGATCGCGAGCACATGCAGGTGGAGCACTACGACGGCGAAGACATCGTGCTCAGTTCTAACTCCACCGACGTCAGCTATTACGCGGTGGAGGCGTACTACGGCATCTACGAGAAGCTGCGTCAAACGCACCCCGGGCTGCTGTTCGAGATTTGCAACGACGGCGGGCGCATGGTCGACTTTGGTTCCGCGGCGCATGGCGACTACTTTTCCATCACCGACAGCTATGGTCCTCTCTCCAACCGTCGCGCGTTCTACGACGCCAGTTATGTTCTGCCGCCGGCCATGCTGGAGACTTATGTGGATAAGTGGCCCACGCCGCATCCCGGCAACTTTCTCTACGAACTGCGCAGCGGCATGATGGGATGGTTCAGCGTGATGCAGAACACGAACGACTGGACGCCGGAGCAGCATGCGGCCGCGCGCAGGGAACTGGCGCTCTACAAATCACGGCTGCGCCCTCTGATCCGCGACGCAGAGTTGTTCCACATCGCGCCTCGCCCCGACGGCGTCCACTGGGACGGCATGGAGTACTGGGATCCTGCTCGGCGCGAGGGGGTGGTCTTTGCGTTTCGCGGGTCCGGGAACAACGAGCCGCAGCACAACTACATTTTGGCCGGACTCAATCCCGGCGCCTCCTACCACCTTCACTTCGAAGACGGAACGTCCGCCGACATTTCCGCCACGGGAAGAGAACTGATGCAGGAGGGAATGCGTGTGGTGCTGCCGGAGCCTCTGACCTCAGAACTCGTCTTCGTCACACAGAACTGAACCCGCGGGCCTCTGATTCGTGAGTGTGACCTGAGCTGGCTAAGTCTGGGCAGGGCGCGGTCAGCCGCAGGGCGGGCAGTAGATTAGATTGGATTGGGGGCCTGTAGCTCAACGGTTAGAGCAGGGGACTCATAATGGCAAGAGAGGTCATTTTGCACCATTGGGGGTGCAGGCGCATGAATTTGCAGGGAGCAGCATAAGTATTGTGCCATCAGCAGCTTGATCGCAGAGTCGATCGTGCATGATGCCGCACCGACCCGCTCCGGGTTGAAATCCGAACCGGCACCAGAACCGGCACCGAAAACTGCATCACTGCATCCTTCTGATAGCAGCATCGCAGGATCTTCTCCTGACCGCGCCGGAATCATACCCGCCATCTGCCTCCGAGGGGATCCCGAATCCGATTCGTGAATGCCCCTCCACGGTGTGTTCGGACACATGCACGAAAATCAGCCAGCTTGACATGCCGCGTTGTGGATTGGCAAATCGCCTGCACGAAACGTCTCGGGGGTGGCGTGTCACCCCCCTCCCGACGCCGCAGGCGGCGCCTTTGGGGGTTAGCGGAGGCAGACACACTGAAGCAGAGGCTAGGCCCATTGAGGGCTATGCCGATCGGTCACCTGTGACCTCTTCATATGTCGGATCGCCGTACTCCCACTGAACTCCCGAGCGTCCGCTGAGGAAGTCAGTTACCTCATCGAGATCAACCCATGACGGCACGTTGACCGCGATCATCCTCGGCTTCATCCCTTCATAGGTGCACCGGAACTCGCGCAGACGCCTCAAGGTTCCCTCGGCTCTTGGATCATCCGACGGATAATCGAAGATCACTCGTAATGTGCGGTTTCCCGACCTCTTCACGCGACGTGCGAATTCCAGAACGTTGTCGTCCCCGGGATGGGCTTCGACAACGTCTTCCCACGAAACTCCGTATGCAAAAAACGGGCTGTTCTCCAGACGATAGTGGTTTCCATCGACCGGCGTTGCCCACAGTGTCTCTACGTCTCCCGCATCCGGACCCCGGAGTCGAATCTTCACCATTTGATCCTGCTGAGCCATGGTTCTGCTGCTCAAATGATCCCGTATATCCATCCCCAAATGGCTAAATAGAAGATGAACTCGATCAGGATGCCACCGATTTCGCTCCAGCGGATCCCCGGCCCTGCAGAGGGCTCCGCTGAACCTATGCTGAGTGTGCCGTCGTCGCTATAACTCGGGCGCTTCCAGCCAGGTATCCGATTGCGAATTCCGGTTATCACAGCTCCCAGAAACAGGATGTGTATCGCCAACTCTCCGTACAGTGTCCCTCTTATCCAAAAGGGTTTGTCGGGCGTCGCCGGAGGATTGAACTCCGGAAAACTGTGACGAACGACTAGATGAAACCCCATGAGAAGCAGCGCAAGTGTTACCCAAAACAGATTCGCTTTGGAAGTCCAGAACTGCGTGTTTTCGTCTTTGATCTCTGTCTGTTCAGTCATTTTCTCGACCTGCCTCAGCACGAAGGTGCACCTGAAGAGCAGGCTCCAGTTCGCACTTGGACCTGTTGCTGTTGAGGCTGCTGTGTTTGCTGCTGGGGTTGTCCTGCTGGCTGTCCCGGTTTCTCTGCCCCATTGTCCGACAACCGTCGTGCTGCATCTGTGGTCGCGTCGATCACTTTAGGAACTGTTTTCGCTACCGCTTCGGTGGAAAAGGTCTTTTCAGCTATCGATTCCACTTTTGGGCTCACTGCGCCAGCAACTGCATCGGCTGCGATTGCCTTCGGGTCGGCGACCTTCTCGCCGTTAACGCCGCGTTCAACTGCGCCCCCGGCGACACTGCCGACAGCCCCTATCAGGGCTTTTGCACCTAAGCCAGCCTCAGGCCCTGCCGCGCCAACAATTGCCCCCGTAACGGCTCCTCCCAGCGCGGCGTTTCCGACCTTGTTCCAATCAACATGCCCGCTGCTAAAGTACTCTGTCCCTGCTTCGATAGCACCGCCTGTGAGTGCTCCAACTGCAGCACCCGCGAGAATTGTGCAGAGCGGCCAGCAGTGTCCATCTTTGTCGGCCTTGGCTAATGGGTTGTTGCCTTCGTATTGATAGAGATTCAGACTTTGAGGGTTGGTGAAATCGGCATACGGCACACCTTCGGGATTCTTGCTCCAGTCCGGGGACAGGAAGCGGCCCATCGTAGAGCTGTAATATCTGGCGCCGAAGTAGTCGTTACCTGATTCCTGGTCTCGTTCTTTGCCGGTGAAGTGCAGCGGGGTGGCGTCCTCGACGCCGTTGGGTGGCGGGTTGGGTGCCGACGCGGTGCCAGGCTGGTCCCCAAAAGGCCAGTTCGTGAACTGCTCTTCCGGCCAGCCAATGGAGTCGGTCTGGATCCGCCGCGAGCCCAGCGGATCGGTGATCTGGAAATGCAGGGCGACGGTCGGGCTGGATGCATCGGGATTCGGACTGTCGTACGTCGCGATCTGCTTCCCGGCGGCATAGACGTTGGTTCTCACCCAATTCCCCGCTGCGTCGAGTGTGGTCAACTGCTCCCCGTCCGGTCCGAGTATGTAAGTCTCCGTCAAGGTAAAGCCGTTGCTGCTGGTGTCGCAGGAGGGCGGGGTTGTCGCCGGATTCGGGCTTGGCGTGATGGTGCCCTTGGCGACGCGGTTCCCGTCGGCGTCATAAATATAGGCAAATGCACTCGAACCGGCAAGCGGCTGAACCGCGCAAAGCCGTTCCTCGCCGTCATAGGCGTAGAAGTTGGTCCCGTCGTACATCACGTTTCCGGCGTCGTCGTAGGTGTAGTTGGCCACGGGCCCGCCGTTCGACTCCGAGCCGATCTGATTGTTGGCACCGGGGTATTGCGCCCAGGTCGTGACTCCCTGAGTGGCGCCGGACGAAGGCGAGCACGCCGTACCCGGAGAGTTCGTGGGCCAAGCTGGTCAGGCCGCGGTCAGACGCAAGCCGAGGGCAGTAGATTAGATTGGAATTGGGGGCCTGTAGCTCAACGGTTAGAGCAGGGGACTCATAATCCCTTGGTTGGGGGTTCAAATCCCTCCGGGCCCACCACGCGGATGCTGGTTCAGGAAACGCTTCTTCGGGGTGCGGGGCTCACGGGACAGCACCAACTGCGTTCTTCGGGCGTCTCAGCGGAATCCTGCGCCGGTCGTGAAGAGAGATGAGCGATCCTCGTGGAGGCGGCTGGCGTAGCCGGTCCAGTATTCGCTCGACTCCTGGAATGCCTTGGAGCCGCGGCTGGAGAGGCGGTTGCGGAAGTCGGGGGCTCCGGCCAGGTCGGCGACATGGGCCCACATATCGGCTTCGAACATGTCGCGCTGGGCTCGGAGGATCAGGCGGTAAGCGATCTCGGGGCCAGGGTGGATGTTGTAATCGGCGAGATCCACTTTGCGGCCGAAGGCGTCCTCCGAAGAGTTCTTCAGGGCGATGGCCATGAGGTATTCGCGGTCCTGCGCGACGCGCTCGAAGGGACCGTTGACTTCCATGGCGGCGCGGATATCGAGCGCGCGTGTGAGGCGGAAGGCGGCCTGCGCGATAGCCCATTTCTGCAGCTCGTCGGCCAGCGATCCACCGGAGTCGGAGGTATTGGGGAGAGTGGGCGACTGACCGGTGCAGACCGACCAGGCCTGGTCGCAGATTGCGTCGATCTGATCGAGCAGCTTCTGTGTGGCTTCCTCCATGGTGAGTGGGCTGCCCGTCTCATCGAGCAGTGCGGCGTGGGCGCCTTGCCGGGAGGAGCCGTTGGTGGTCGACGCGAGCCATGCGGTGACGCCGATGGCGATCTGCGCCTTGAGTGTGTCGAGTTCGTGCGGGTCGGGCTCCTGGTTTGGCGAGCGCTTCGAGGTTTGGCTGCGAGGTGGGCTCAGACGAGTCGGACTCTGGTGTTTGCAGGCTCCGAGGTTCCGCATGCCACCCATTCGATGCGTGCGGATCAGGTTCCGGGGTTTGCGAGAGTCTCCGCGGCCGAGGGACGGGGAAGGAATTGCTTCCTCCGGGAGATTCTCCTGCGGAATGTGCTGACTCTCGGGTGCGCTTCCTCAGGCTCTGGCTCCAACGAATTGACCGGGTGGAGGTTGCCGTTCTGAGAGACAGGCGCCGTCGTTTCCGCAACGAACGCGCCGCCGGCCACGCTTCCGGCGCGAGGGGATCGGGCTGATCCAGGTTCGGTGCGTCCGAAAGGTGTGTGTTGTTCCTGTTCGGACGCCGGAACCGGCTGGGTGGCTCCCAGCATGGATTCACGCGAGAAGATGCGGCTCTGGTGGTGCGGCGGCTCGGAGGGCGCCGGATCAAACTCGGGAGGCGGCCAAGATTCTTCATTCAGGAGAGGAGTAGCGTTCCGCGAAGCGAGCTTTCGCGCGACGGGGAGGTGTCCGTTCTGCTCGTGCAGTGGGGGCACGGATTGGGCGGGTGCGGGAATGTCATCATGGAAGAGGCGGGCGTTGCTGGTTTCCGGGTCCAGCCCTTCCGGAGTGAAGCGATGGGTGGGCCAGACTTCTCTTTCTTTGCGGCGTTCGATCCTCACCGGCTCGGATCGCGGGATGCTGGGCATGTGACCGTTCTCGGCCTGCTCGGCAGGGACAAGCTGTCCGGTTTCGTCGCGGAAAAGACGGCTGTGGTGGGCGGCGGACTCCTCCGATTCCGTCGACTCGAGTGCAGGATTCTCTGCCGCGAGTGCGGGCGGGCCGGACTCCAGTGCGGCAGGATCGGGCTGCTGAGAAGCGCGGACTTCCTCCCAGGGAAAAATTCGGTTGCGCAGAACGTCGGAGTTTTCGTCGTTCTCAAAGACTTCGGATGGATTCGGTCCCAGCAGCCGCGGCGAGTAAGTGTTCGCGACGCGGCGCGAGCGCAGCAGGTATCCCAGACTCACGATGGAGACGAGACACAGCGCGGCTGGCTTCAGCCAGAGAGGAAGCGACTCGGCGGCGACGGGTCCAATTCGGAAGGCGATCACCAGCAGATACAGCAGGTAATAGCCGGCGTCGAGGGACAGGAGAGCCTTGGCGAGGGCGGGTCCACGGGTACTCTTGCGGGCGAGGAAGAAGCCGGTAACGGCTCCGAAGAGACCCGCAACCACGGCAACGGCGGAGGAAAAAGGCGTCAGCGCAGCCGCGAATGCCGAGGGCACAGCGACGTGGAAGATCACGGCGAGCGAGGAGATTCCGGCGGCCAGCCTTGCAGCCGCGTTGACCCAGATCTCGAGCAGCAGCAGGATGAGCCAGCCGCCGAGGCCCTCGGGAGAATGCCGTTCCGATAATGTACTGTCGTTCAACACGATTTGCTGTACTCCGGCTCTTCCGTTCGACCGAACGTTCCTGGCAGGACTCGGAGGCCGGGATAAAGCCCCATTGGGGCCTGAGGATAACCGCAACTATCAGGGAGAAGCTATCCCTCCTCAGCGGTAGTCACACTTTATTTTTGCCGGGGATGATTCCGGTGGCGGGCGGAGAGGGGTGGCGACCGGTGGCGAAAGGGATTCGGGCCGGCGTGTTCCTCAGCAAGGCCTGGACGGCTTTTCTGTGGAAAATCGCGACTCTGTAGTAACAGCGTTTCCCTCGATGGTTCTGGGTCCTCACCCGGCCGTGGTGCAGTAACACATAAGTACCAGCAATAGATCACTAAAGTCATTTAAGCGTGTGACCATGCGTGCTATGTTCGCACCATATTGGTAACTGCGTGTGCTGAAACGGGCCGGGTTAATGGCCGATAGGTGTGGGGCTCACCGGTTACCTTCTCTGCCGATTCGGACCGCCTCGACACGGATCCCGGCAGGGATATCACAACGAGGAAATTCCATGAAGGCTTTGTCTTACTCCTGCCTGGCTTTGAGAACCGCCCCCCGAACCCTGATTACAAGGTCGATGACTGCTGTCCTGATGACCGTGGGGGCACTGGGATTGACGAGTGCGCCTCGAGCGATGGCTCAGACGGTATTTGCGGGTGCGCCGGTAGGGACCTCGACGGCAACACAGTCCGTGACCGTGAGCCTCCAGACGGCAGGTGCGGTGGCGAAGGTTGAAGTGCTCACGATGGGAGCGCCGAACCTTGATTTCACCGAGTCCGGGGCCGACAACTGTGCGGGAATCAGCTCGGGCAGCTGCCAGGTGCCGGTGGCGTTTGCGCCGAAATATCCGGGGGCGCGAAATGGCGCAGTGGTGCTGCTGGATGGGGCGAATAACACGCTGGGCACACAGTATCTGACCGGCATTGGTCAGGGATCGCTGGCTGTGATGGTGCCGGGAGCGGTGAGCACGGTGGCTGGCCAGGTGAGCGAGTGGACGCTGGTGAACGACGGGCAGCCGGCGACGCAGGCGGATCTCTATCTGCCGTCGGGCGTGACGGTGGACGGAGAGGGGAATCTGTTTAT
The DNA here is from genome assembly GCA_963796895.1 of uncultured Acidobacteriaceae bacterium. Taxonomy (GTDB): domain Bacteria; phylum Acidobacteriota; class Terriglobia; order Terriglobales; family Acidobacteriaceae; genus Palsa-343. The sequence goes on along the minus strand of CAWCNN010000003.1, from coordinate 324,741 downwards.
CGCTGACTCGCACCACAACCGAGTGCGCGAGGTGTTTGGGACCGGCGCCAACGCCGGGAAGATTACGACGGTTGCGGGGGACGGCAGCGCGGGATATGACGGGACGGCGACGGTAGCGACGGCCACGTCACTGAACCAGCCGGGCGGCGTGGCGGTGGACGGAGCGGGGAATCTGTACATCGCGGACACGAATAACAACGTGATCCGCAAAGTAGACCTGGCGACAGGGGCGATTTCGACTGCGGCTGGCACCGGTGTGCCGGGATATACGGGCGACGGCGGTGCGGCTTCTTCGGCAACGCTGAATTCGCCGGAAGGCGTCACGGTGGATGTGTGGGGGAACTTATACATCGCGGACACCAATAACAACGCGGTGCGCGAGGTGGATGCGGCGACCGGAAAGATCGCGACGGTGGCGGGCGACAGCACTGGAGTGCCGGGATTTGCCGGCGATGGCCAGCCGGCGATCCTTGCGAAGCTGAATGCGCCGTACGGTGTTGCGCTGGATCCGTCGGGGAATCTGTACATCGCGGACTCGGGGAATAATCGGGTGCGTGTGGTGAATACGAGCGGCACCATCAACACTTTTGCGGGCAATGGGACGCCGGCGTATCTGGGGGATGGAGGCGCGGCGAGAGCGGCGGAGCTGTATTCGCCGCTGGGCGTGGCCAGCGATCCAGCGGGGAACGTGTATATCGCTGATGCGCGCAACTACGTGGTGCGCAAAGTAAATGCGGTTTCGGGCGTGATTTCGACGATTGCCGGGACCAATGGCAACGACAACTACATCGATGGAAAGTCGGATTTCACTTACGGCAACGGGCAGAATGGCGATGCATTTACCGGCGGCGGCATTGCGACGGGCGCAGGGATCTATGCACCGTACGGGATTGCCGTGGATCAGGCAGGAAACCTTCTGGTGGCGGAGTATTTCGATCATCTGGTGCGGAAGGTGAGCGCGAATCAGGCGACGCTGTTCTTCCAGCCGGAGCTGTGGCAGAACCAGGTGAGTTCGCCGCAGAACCAGAAGATCGAGAACGACGGCAACGCGGCGCTGAACCTGAGCGCGGTGACGCCGGACGCGAACGCGGCGGTGGCGGCAAGCGGGACGACGTGCTCGACGACGAGCAGCGTGGCGGTCGATGCAAGTTGCGTGGTGGCGGCGGAGTTTGCGCCGACGAGCACGACGCTGACCAATCCGCTGGTAGGCAATGTGAACCTGACCGGGGATGCGGCGAATGCTCCACTGGACATTTCTGTTGTGGGCCAGGCGCTGGGGTTGAACGGTGCGATCGTGACGCTGACGTCGAGCCAGAATCCCGCGGCCTACGGGCAGGTGGTGACGCTGAACGTGACGGTGAAGCAGGACCCCAACTCGACACAGGGAACTCCGACCGGGACGGTGACGTTCTCGGACACGTTCCAGGGATCGACGGTGACGCTGGGCACGCAGACGCTGAACGCAAGCGGCAATGCGAGCCTGCCGCTGAGTTCCCTGGCGGTGGGGACGCATGTGATCACCGCAGACTACAGCGGCGATACTTTCTACAGCGCGTCGGCTTCGAATCCGCTGTCGCAGGTGGTGCAGGAACAAGTCACCGTGACGGTTGCGAATACGGGGGGCGGGAATCCGTCCGCCTGGGGAGCGACGGTGACGTTCACCGCGACGGTGAGCGTGTCGGGTGGAATTCCGGTTTCGGGGGCGGTTTCGTTCTCGAACAACGGGAATTACCTGGGCAGCGCGACACTGAACGGGAATACCGCGACGTATTCGACGGCAACCCTGCCGGTGGGCAGCAATTCGATCACGGCGAGCTTTACGGATTCGAATAACGTGAGTTCCACCTCCCCGGTACTGGCGCAGGTAGTGGAACAGAACACCGCGACGGGCCTGACGTCGAGCTTGAATCCGGTGATTCACGGAACGCCGGTGACGTTCACTGCGGTGGTAACGGCGACGGGCACGACGGCTGCTTCGGGAACGGTAACGTTCTACGACGGAACGGTGCAGATCGGCAGCGGAACGCTGGCGGCTTCCGGAACGACGACAGCGGTGGCGAGCTTGCAGACGTCGGCGCTGGCGGCGGGGACGCATTCGATTACGGCCGCGTACGGCGGGGACGCGAAGGACTTCACGAGCACGTCCGCAGGGTTGAGCGAGACGGTGAACATCGCTTCTTCGACTACGATGCTGGCGGCGAGCGCGAATCCGGCGATCGCGGGTAAGCCGCTCACTCTTACAGCGACCGTGACCACGGATGGCGGGACGGCTGCGGGGACGGTGAAGTTCCTCAACGGGGCGACACTGGTGGGCTCGGGGACGCTCAACGCCGCAGGCGTGGCGACGTTTACCACCTCGACGCTGCCGGTGGGGAGCTATTCGATCACGGCAAACTACGTGGGCGATACGAATGACACGAGCAGCACGTCGGCGAGCCTGGCGCTGAGCGTGATTGAGGCCACGACGAGCGTGCAGCTGACGAGCAGCATTCCATCGGTGCAGGTGACGCACGCGGTAACGTTCACTGCAACGGTGGGCGGCAATGGCGGCGTCCCGACCGGCAACGTGACGTTCATGGATGGGGCGAACACGCTGGGATCGGTGGCGGTGAATGCGAACGGGTTGGCGGCTTACACAACGTCCTCGCTCGCCGTGGGATCGCACAACATCACGGCAGTGTATGGTGGCGACGCCAACGACTCCGGGAGCACATCGGGAGGCATCGCGGAAACGGTGACCGCCTACGCAACGCAGACATCGCTGGTGGCTTCGGCGACGAGCATGAACACGGACCAGCAGCTGACGCTGCTGACGACGACCACGTCATCGAGCGGCGGTGCAGTGACGGGGACGATTACCTACATGAACGGGACGACGACGCTGGGGACGGCGACGGTGGGAGCGAACGGGGCTGCGACATTCTCGCTGAACCCTCCTGCGGCCTCCTACAGCATTACTGCGCACTACAGCGGCGACGCCCTGAACGCGCCGTCCGTTTCGAATGTAGTGACGGTGAACGTATCGCAGGCGACGCAGTTCACGATCGCACTGAATCCGACATCGATGAAACTGCAGACGACGAAGTCGGGGCAGCTGACGATCAATCTGGGATCGCAGGATGGATTCGCCGACACGATTGCGTTGGGCTGCGGTTCGATGCCGTACTCGGTGTCGTGCAATTTCTCGAACAACGACTTCAAGCTGGACGCGAACGGGACGGCGTCGGTGACGCTGACCATCGACACGAACTCGCCGCTGGCTTCCGGGTCGCAGGCGAAGAATGACGGCTTGTTGGGCAGCGGCAGCATGATCGCGGCCTGGATCTTCCCGGGAGCGGCGCTGTTCGGGTTGGCGTTCCGGCGGTTCCGGAAGAATGCGGCGGCACTGCGAGCGCTGGTCGTGATTGCGATGCTCGCAGGCACGACGTTCCTGATGACGGGCTGCGGTGGGTTCTCACTGAACAGCGCGAAGCCAGGGAACTACGTGATCCAGGTGACGGCTACGGGCACGCAGACGGGCGTGACACACGTGGCGAATCTGACCCTGACGGTGACGCAGTGAGCGGAGTGGGCATCATGATGCGTTGCGGTTGGGTTCGCAGGCTTCTCGTCGTAGCGGGGCTGATGGCAGCGGTGGCGGGTGCGCAGGCGCAGTCGTCGGAGGCGGCGGTGGGGGACTGGTCGTCGCTGGCGGTGGGCGGAAGCTTCAATGCGTCGCGGATCCAGTACGGGCAGCACTGGCTGTACGGCGGGAGCGTCTTCGTCGATGCGAATTTTACCTGGAGGTACGGGATCGAAGGCGAGACGAACTGGGAGGTCCTGAACCAGTTCGAGAAGACGCACGCGACGACGTATCTGGTCGGTCCCCGGCTGCAACTGGCGGGGCTGGGCGACAACGCGCAGTGGCGGCCCTATGTGAAGTTTTTGGTGGGAGACGGGTACTTCGATTTCCCGTACCACTACGCGTGGGGCAACTACTTTGTGATGGCGCCAGGCGGGGGAGTGGATTATCGGGTGAACTCGCGCATCCGGCTGCGGGTTTTCGACGTGGAGTATCAGTACTGGCCCGGTTTCACGTATGGGTCAATGACGAACCTGAGCGTGAGCACGGGTCTGCGGTATCGGATTCGCTGATCCCTGCAGTGACTCGAGGCTTCTTTGCCCGAGTTCTTTCGAGGTTTGGATTTCCCTGCAGTTCTTTTTTGGTGAGGCGGTTGGCATCCTGGGGGCGACGGCGTCTCCGCGCGCAGGGCTTCGACGAAACCCTATTCGTGGTGTGAGGGCGGGGTGTCGGCCGGGGGCTCGGGCTCGGGCAAGGTCTCGGATGCCGGATTTGGATCGTGCGGCGCTGGTGCTGCATCCCCAGGCGCTGTTGGCGGCTCGATGGTGTTCAGTGGCTCAGGGCTCGGTGCGGTTGCGGCGGGCTGAGCGGGGAGAATCTGAACGAGGGCCGGTTCGCGGGGAGCAGCGGAAGCCATCGCGGCCTCGTGTTGGGCGCGGGCCGCGGCATCGATGTCGACGGGGATACCAGCGGGCACGAGGTCGGAGAAACCGTACTTGTGCCTGAGGTCGCTGGTGAAGCGGATCATAAAGAAGATCAGCAGGAAGGAAACCAGGACGGCGAAGGCCGAGCCTTCAGGTCCCTGGCCGGCGCCGCTGATCCACGCAGGGCCATGGGCGGTGGTGACGATGACCGGCGAGTAGCTCATCGAGCCGGAAACCGGCAGGCCGAAGAGAATGGTCATGGTCGCGATCCAGGTGAAGTGGAATCCCCACCCGACCCAGAGGGCGCGCGTACGCAGGACGGCAACGGCCAGGACGAGTCCGAGGAAGAAAGAAACAAGAACCGAAGCGGTGGTGGTCGGCGCTCCGTGGGTGCGCCAGACAGCGTAGACGACCGCCATGAAGAAGGCGCCAAGGACCGATCCCATGGCTTCGACGAGACGCAGGAAGGGATAACCGCGAAAGGCAACTTCAACAGCGAGCGAACCGGCGGCCAGGGCGATGAGGTCGAGGATCAGCACGAAGTACTGATGGGCGTTGGTGAAGATGGTGATGACCAGTCCGCCGAGGAGCGCAACCGGGAGAACGCAGACCAGCACGCCAGCCCAGCCGAGGGCGGCGCCAAGGGCGAACTCGCGGCCCGAGCCCGAGCGGGGGGCGAGGGCGGTGGCCTGGGGCGACTCCAGGCGTCGCTGGCCGATGCGGCTCAATGCCCAGTAGCCGAGGATGAGGAGGAAGAGCAGGAAGACGCGGTAGAGGGGTTCCTGCAGATCGCTGGAGTTGAGGCCCTCGGCGGCGTGCGAGGCAATGAGATCGGCGAAGAGAAACCAGGCGGCAGCCAGCAGAAACCACAGCAGCGCGTAAAGCCTTTGCAGAAAACTCACGCGGTTGCTCCGAAAAGAAATGCGGCGCGCTGAAGGATCATCAGGGGTATTTCGATGCCTGCCTTCGACTAAGTGGTGTAGAACTGGGCAATATTGCGGAACTTGTCGTAACGGCGGCGGAGGAGCTCGTCGACCGAGAGCGCGTTCAGCTCGTTGAGATGCCAGCGAAGCTTCTCAGCGAGGAGTTCGGCGGCTCCGGCAGGGTCCGCGTGGGCGCCCCCCTCGGGTTCCGGGATCACGTCGTCGACGCAGCCCAGGGAGCGAACGTCGGATGCGGAGATGCGCATGGCCTCCGCGGCTTTGTCTTTAAAAGCGGCATCGCGCCAGAGGATCGCGGCACAGCCCTCGGGGGGGATGACGGAGTAGATAGCATTTTCGGAGATGAGGACGCGATCGGCCACGGCGAGACCGAGCGCGCCGCCGGAACCGCCTTCACCGGTGATGGCGGCAATGATGGGAACGCCCAGGCGGGACATTTCGCGCATGTTGCGGGCGATGGCCTCGGCCTGTCCGCGCTCCTCGGCGCCGACGCCCGGATAAGCCGCGGGCACGTCAATGATGGAAAGGATGGGCCGCGAGAATTTCGCTGCGATTTGCATGCAGCGCAAGGCCTTGCGATAGCCCTCCGGGTTCGGCATGCCGAAACGGCGGCTGACCTTGTCTTTAGTGGAACGACCCTTGAGGTTGGCGATCACCATGACTTCCTGGCCGTCGAAGCGGGCCATGCCGCAGGCCATCGCGGGATCGTCGCCGAAGGAGCGGTCGCCGTGAATCTCGCTGAAGTCGGTGCAAATCCGCTCAATGAAGTCCATGGGGTAAGGCCGTTGGGGGTGCCGTGCCAGCTCGGTTTTGGCCCAGACGGGCGATACCGATGGTGTCCGTGTCTCTGCCGGGTCGGTCATAAGAGGGAGGCGGTCCGAGATTGATTGTATGGATGCGGGGAGGGTGGGGCAAATGCGGAGCGTGGGTCCGGGGATTGGTTACCATCGCCGCAGAGGTGGCAGATGGCGAGGCGGGTGGCTGTAGTGACGGGAGCATCCAGCGGAATCGGAGAGGTATTTGCCCGGAAGCTGGCACCTGGGCATGATTTGTTGCTGGTTGCACGGCGCAGAGAGAGGCTGGAGGCCCTGGCGGCGGAGCTGGGGGAGTCGTCAGGCGGGCGCGTAGAGGTGCTGGAGGCCGATTTAGCGAGTGAGGGGGGGCTGGCCACGGTGGCGGAGCGCATCGTGGCCGAGGCGAATGTGGACCTGCTGGTGAACAACGCGGGTTTTGGGGCGTCGGGATATTTCTGGGAAGCGGACCGCGACCGGCAGGAGGAGATGCACCGGCTCCATGTGATGGCCGTGGTTCGGCTGTGCCATGTCGCGCTGAAGAAGATGGTGGCGCAGAACGCGGGCGGGATCATCAATGTGGCGTCGGTGGCGGCATTCGTGCATGCGCCGGGGAGTGCGAGCTATGGGGCAACCAAGGCGTGGATGACGCACTTCACCGAGGGGCTCGATCTGGATCTGAAAGCGGCAGGATCGGCAGTGAAGGTGCAGGCTCTGAGTCCAGGCTTCACGTATTCGGAGTTTCACGATGTTCTGGGGTGCGACCGGAGCAGGCTGGCGCCCAGGGCGTGGTGGCTCGATGCGGAGTTCGTGGTGGAGGAGTCGCTGCGGGGCTTGAGGCGGGGAAAGCTGTTCGTGGTTCCGGACTGGAAGTACAAGGCGCTGGTCAGCGTTGTGTCGCGACTACCGGTTGGGATACGGGTGGGGCTGGAGGGGCGGCGGAAGAGGAAGAAATAGAAGAATGGGTCTTGCGCTCAGTTCGTTTTTAAACGAAAATAGACTGTGTATGAGATCAGGCATTACCTCACAGCCGAAGGCAAGGATGTTTTTCTGAACTGGCATCGGCAGCTGCGCGATACGACCGCCAGGATCTCGGTTGACCGGCGTATCAATCGAGTCGAGATGGGGAACTTCGGTGATCACCGGTTTTGCCGCGAGGGCGTGTGGGAGCTGCGCATCGATTGGGGACCGGGATACCGGGTCTACTACGCGGTAGCAGGACAGTCAGTGGTGCTGTTGCTGTGTGGCGGCGATAAACGAACGCAGAGCGCCGATATCGATCGCGCCTGCACGAATTGGCAGGACTGGCAGAGGAGAACTGAGTCATGAGAGACAGAGCTCGCGACGAAGCGATGGCCGATCTTTTCCGCGAAGATCCTGGTTATGCGGTTGCATTACTGAACAGTATCCTTGCGGATGGCGATCAGGGAGAACTGCTGATCGCGCTGCGCCAGCTTACGAAGGCATTCGGGGGTGTCCAGAAGGTCGCAGAGAGTGCGAATCTGAATCCGACTCAGCTTTACCGGACACTTTCAAGCGAGGGGAATCCCGAACTGGCCAGTCTGGCTGCCATTCTGAAGGCCATGGGATTGCGACTCGCAGTGGAGCGGGTTCACGTGGCATAAGGACGGAGCTGCGCTAGTTGTCGCGGTGCTTGCGCATGTAGACTTCAAACTTTTTCGCGGCACGGCGGCGTTTCCAGCGGTAGTAGCGGTTGCGCATGCCGTACACGGTCTCACTGCCGGCGATGGCGAAGCCGCGGCGGGGAGAAAATTTGATGTAAAGGTAGCCGAAGAGCGCGCCGCCGAGTTGCGAGAACGCGATGATCTTCTCCGACGTAAAGAGCATGGCGAGCGCGATGAGCATGTAGACGGCGACGAGGTACTTCGCCTTGATGGTGATGGGCAGGGGAAACATCATGAACGGGGTGTCGGCGTAGAGGATGCCGATGGCGGCGAGCATTCCGAAGATGCCGCCCCAGCAGGCATAGAGGGCTCCGGCATCCTGGGGCAGGACGAGGTAGAGCAGCAGCGCGGCGAGGCCGGCGCCAACGACGGAGACGAAGAACAACTCGGCGAGCCAGCGGGGACCGTGGTTCGATTCGAGCAGGCTGCCGAGGAACCAGAGCGAGAGGAGTTCGAAGGCGGTGCTGAGGATGCCGGAGTGGATCAGCCAGTAGGTAAGGAGCTGCCAGATCCATCCGTGATGGATGACCATGACCGGATCGAGGATCAGGATGGCGGTGATGTCTCCGCCGAGGCCGTGCGAGGCGGCGTTCAGCACCAGAAGCAGGAAGAAGGCGACGAGGTTCCAGAGAACCAGGGTGCGGGTAAAGCCGCGGAAATCAGGGAAACCGAGGACGCCGCTGGAAAGACGTGGCACGAAGGATATTGTCTCATTCACGCGAGCGGCGCCCAACCTCTGTTCCCATGGAGAAGGACAGCGCCCCGGGCCAGGGTGCGGCGCGATCAGTGATAGACGGCAGGAATGAAGTTCTGCTCGTGCATCGGCGGCCGCGTGTATTTGCGGCGGTCGAGATCGGGCAGCTTCAGTTTGTCCGGGATCAGCTCCTTGTAGTCGATACGGCTGAGCAAATGGTGGATGACGTTGAGGCGCGCCTGCTTCTTGTTATCGGCGTCCACGACGAACCACGGTGCCTGGCGGGTATCGGTCATGGCAAACATCTCGTCTTTGGCGCGCGAGTAGTCGGCCCAGTGGCTGCGGGATTCCAGATCCATAGGGCTGATCTTCCAGCGCTTGGTGGGATTCTCGATGCGCTCGCGGAAGCGCCGCTCCTGCTCCTCGTCACTGACGGAGAACCAGTATTTGACGAGGACGATGCCGGAGCGGATGAGCATGCGCTCGAACTCCGGGCAGCTGTGCATGAACTCCTGATACTGGGCTTCGTTGCAGAATCCCATGACGCGCTCGACGCCGGGGCGGTTGTACCAGCTGCGGTCGAAGAGGACCATCTCGCCTGCGGCGGGCAGCTGGGATACGTAGCGCTGGAAGTACCACTGGGTCTTCTCGCGCTCGGTGGGCGTGCCCAGCGCGACGACCCGGCAGATGCGCGGGTTGAGGGTTTCGGTGATGCGCTTGATTGCGCCGCCCTTGCCGGCCGCGTCGCGCCCTTCGAAGAGGACGACGACGCGGAGTCCCTCGTGGCGGATCCACTCCTGAAGCTTCACCAGCTCAATTTGCAGCCGCCGCATTTCCTTCTTATAGCTGTACTCCTTCGAGGAACCATTGGCCGATCCATTGACACCTTGCTGACCGGACTTACCCGTGCCGTTCTTTGCCACAAGCTCACCTCGCAAGGCGCGCAATCTGGCGGCGCCTGGCGTTTGTCCTCTTTTTTATCGGCAGTTTTCTGCCGGCGAACATCGCCTCGGAGCGGTTTGTGTTCGTGAGGTCGAAAGCCTGTCGCCGGATGTGCCGTGGGAGGTTCGCGCCCGACGAAGCGCCCGGATATGTTGCAGGCGGTGGTAGGCTGGCGGGAATGAGACAGGCATGGTTCGTCGCGCTGCTGCTTCTGCCCCAGGCCCTGGCGGCACAGATGCAGAACGGCGCGGCGCAGACCGGCGTGACACAAAGCGCCAATCCGGCCCCGCAGGCCGCCGTTTCGGCTCCGCAGTATCAGACCTGGTCGAATCAGGAGTTGCATTTGACCTACTACTATCCCGCGGAGCTGACGCCGCGGGATGGAGCCTTCGCGGTGACGGCCGGACGCCGGATTCTCTACGGCGAGGACGCAGAGGGAGAGCAGGGGAAGGCGGACACGTGTGCCAGGACGCTGTTGTCGGTGGGAGAAGGCAAGGAGGGCAGTGCGGGCACCTGGGTACGGCTCGGGGTCGTGAATATCAGCGCAGAGTGCTTTCCCCCGAAGACTTTGCGGGACAAGAAGAGGACGCAACTCCTGCTGCGGAACCTGGTGACGCAGGGAACCACGGTGATGGGCACGATGCCCCTGGAGGTGCCCACCCTGTACGAGCTGGACGGCTACCGGGCCGGGTTCTGCGCTGCCGATGGACAGCCTGTAAGCCCTCGCGATGTGCAGACGTCGGGGCAGCAACTGATTGGCATTGTGGTAGTTGCGCTCCAGGATCGGTTGGTCGCCTGGGTGATCGAGACCAACGATACGGTGATGTTCAACAGGATCCTGGGCAGTGGGGTGGATTTTGGGTCAGGGAAGCCGGATAAGCTCTTTCCGGCGGAAGTGCGGTGAGGACTGGCCGGCCAGGGGTGCCCGGAATGGCGGGCGCGGCAGGCAGTGTGATTTAGCTCACATTCGGCCTCGGGCGAGATTCGGATAATGGGTTTCGGAGAGCTCGGAGTCCGGCGTTATTTATACTTTTCTTACCCCGGTTGCGCGCTCCCCGCTGAGATCTCCCCATGTTTCTCCTCTGGTTACGCATTGCGGCAGGTTTGTACGGAGTCGCCAGCATCCTGGCGATTCCGGCGGTGCTCGGAAATCGCCCGAGGGGGCACCGCTACTGCCTGCCAGTCGCAATGGGCGGGTGGTTCTTCCACCTGGTGGCGACGGTGGAGATGCTGGCTGCGGCGCATCACCTGATCCCGGTGCTGGGCACGGAGATTGTTTCGACGCTGGCGCTGGCGATCGTGGGCGTCTTTCTGTTTACGTTCTTTGTTTATCGGACGGTCTCGTTTGGGCTGTTCGCGCTGCCGCTGGCGTTTTTGCTCACAGTGATTCCGGCGATCGGGCCGGAGCACTACACTTTCAGCTCGCCGATGGTGCGCAACGGGTGGATCGCCTTTCACGTGGTGATGCTGCTGGTGGCATATGCGGCGCTGCTGTTCAGTTTTCTGTCGAGCTTCCTCTATCTGATCCAGGAAAAGCGCCTGAAGAACAAGGATTGGGCAAAGGCCGGCGTGACGCCGAGGCCGAAAGCGCGGCCGCGGGGCTTCCTGACATGGCTGCCGCCGCTGGCGACGATGGATCAGGTTACGCAGAGCACGCTGCAACTGGGGTTCATCTGCATGACCGTGGGTCTGTTTGCGGGATCGGTGGTGGCACAGGAGCAGGTGGGGATTGGCTACTTCGCCGATCCGAAGGTATTGCTGTCGTTTGCGATGTGGGGCCTGTACGTGATGATCCTGTTTGTGCGGCGGAGCGTGGGACTGCGCGGCCGGCGCGCGGCGTGGCTCACTTCGAGTGTTTTTGTGGTGATCCTGTTTGTGTGGGCGGCGAATCTGCTGAATGGTGTTCATAGTTCCGCTCACAGGTTTGGACTGAAATGAGATTTCTGGTCACAGGTCTGAACCATAAAACGGCGCCGGTGGAGCTGCGCGAACGGCTGGCGATCGGGCAGGATGCGCTGCCGGAGACGACGCGCGCGCTGCTGGGGACGCGGGGTGTGCAGGAAGCGATGATTCTCTCGACCTGCAACCGTGTGGAGATTGTGGTGGCGCACAACGGGACCGAGCCGCAGCTGCCGCAATTTCTGGCGGAGCACTTTTCTCTGGACCGCGGCATGCTGGAGCCGCATTTGTATCGCTACCAGGACGATGATGCGATACGACATATGTTTCGCGTAGCAGCGAGCCTGGACTCCATGGTGGTGGGCGAGGCGCAGATTCTGGGTCAGGTGAAGCAGTCGTGGAACGTGGCGCGCGATCTTGGGGCGGTAAAGGGACCGCTGGATAAGCTGTTGCAGGGAGCGTTCACGGCGGCGAAGCGGGTGCGGACGGAGACGGAGATCGGGTCGTCGTCGGTGTCGATCGCTTCGGTGGGCGTGGATCTGGCGCGGCGGATTTTCGGTTCGCTCGAAGGCAAGAAGATTCTGATTGTGGGCGCCGGGAAGATGAGCGAGCTGGCGGCGAGGCACCTGATGCAGCACGGAGCCGACTCGATCATGGTGGCGAATCGCACTTATGATCGCGCTCTGCGGCTGGCGGAGCAGTTCCTGGGGCAGGCGATCCGGTTTGAGGATCTGCACGCGCGGGCGCACGAGGCGGACATCGTGATTACGTCGACAGGGTCGTCGCAACAGATCATCGGCGTGGAGCAGGCGCAGGCGATTCTTCATCGGCGCAAGGGGCAGCCGGTGTTCGTCATCGACATCGCGGTGCCGCGGGATGTGGACCCGCGCGTGAACCGGCTGGAAGGCATGTTCCTGTACGACATCGACGACCTGCAGCAGGTAGCAGCGTCGCACCTGGTCGATCGGGGACAAGAGGCGGAGAAGGCCGAGGCGATCATCGCCGAGGAGACGGAGCGTTTCCGGCGGCGGATTCGGACCATCGACATCGCGCCGGTGCTGGTGGACGTGCAGGGCACGGCGGAGGAGTTACGGCAGTCGGAACTGCATCGGCAGCGCGGGTTGCTGCAGTCGATGACGCGGGAGCAACAGGAAGCGGTGGAAGCCCTGACGCGCGGACTGATGAACAAGTTCATGCATATGCCGCTGCAGGCGCTGAAGGCGGCTGCGCGCGAAGGCGACGAGGCGGCGATGGAGATAATTCGCGGGATGTTCGAGCGCGACTACGGGCACAAGGCGGCGGCCGCGCCGCAAAATCCGGATTCGGCCCAGGAATCCGATGAGCCGGGTAAGATATAGCGGGCGGCTGCCGCGCCAGGCTGATCTCTGATCTTGCATGACGAATCCCAACAACTCAAAGGCTCTGCGCATCGGTTCCCGTGGATCGAAGCTCGCGCTGTGGCAGACGCATCACATTGCGGAGCGGCTGCGCGCGGTGGGACACGCGGTCGAGATCGAGATCATCAAGACACTCGGCGATGCGATGCAGCATGTGCCGTTCGCCGAAGTGGGAACGACGGATCGCGACGCAAAGGGGATGTTCACGAAGGAGATCGAGGAGGCGCTGTATGAGGGGCGCATCGATCTGGCCGTGCATAGCCTGAAGGATCTGCCGACGGAACTGGCGGCGCCTTTTACGATCGCGGCGATTCCGGAGCGCGTGGATCCGCGAGACGCGTTTGTGTCGGTGAACTTCGAGAGCTTCGAAGCGTTGCCTCATGGGGCGCGGATCGGGACGAGCAGCTTACGGCGGCAGGCGCAGCTGAAGGCGCAGCGTCCTGACGTGATGTGCATGGAATTTCGCGGCAACGTGGACACGCGGCTGCGCAAGCTGGCTGAGGGCCAGGTGGACGCGATCCTCCTCGCTTCGGCCGGGCTGGAGCGGCTGGGACTGACGGCGCATCGGCGGGAATGTTTCTCACCGCTGGTGGTGTGTCCGGCTGCCGGACAGGGGGCGCTGGCGATCGAGGCGCGCGCCCGTGATGAGCGAACGCTGGCGGCGTTGGCGTTTCTGGATCACGACGCAACACGCTATGCGGTGACCGCGGAGCGCGCCGCCCTCGCCGGACTGGGCGGCGGATGCCAGGTGCCGATAGGGGTGCACTGCTTTGCAGGCGACGAGGGTTATAGCGTTATAGCGGCAGTGGCGGCGCCCGATGGGTCCGAGGTCTTGCGCGTGGTGCTGGATCGGCAGGCGGATGTGTTGCCCGAAGCGCTGGGCCGGAAGGTTGCGGAGGAGTTGCTGGGGCAGGGAGCGAAGCGTTTGCTCGCGCTGGGCGCTCCGGATAAGCCGGGACCGGAACCGGTGGGAGCGGCGTGAGCGAGCATCCGCTGGCGGGGCGGAGAATTCTGGTCACGCGGGCGCGGCATCAGGCGGGCCAATTATCGGAAAAACTGAGGGCTTTGGGGGCGGAGGTCGTCGAGATTCCGGCGATTGCGATTGTGCCGCCCGAGTCGTATGCAGACCTGGATCGGGCCCTGGGGAATTTGTCACTGTATCAGTGGCTGATTGTTACCAGCACCAACGGGGGGCAGGCGCTTCGCGACCGGATGAAAGCCCTCGGGATCGGGACGGACGCGTTCGCGCATCTGAAAATTGCGGCGGTGGGGTCGGCTACGGCGCGCGCGCTGGAAGAAATGGGACTCCGGATCGCGGTAACGCCGGGAGAGTATGTGGCGGAGTCGCTGGTGGAGGCGCTGGGCGATCAGGTTGGCGGACAGCGCGTGCTGCTGGTGCGGGCGGCGGTCGCACGGGATGTGATCCCGGCCGAGTTGCGATCACGCGGGGCGAGTGTCGATGTCGTGGACGCGTACCGGACGGTGATTCCGGAGGAATCTGTCACAGCGGTGCGCACTCTTTTCGGACCGGGCGGGCGGGTTCCGGATGCCGCTACGTTCACAAGCTCATCGACGGTTACAAATTTTCTGAATCTGCTGCGCGAAGCCGGCGTTCAGGCAGCAGGAACGATGCGGGCAGTTTCGATTGGGCCGATCACGAGCGGGACGCTGCGAGAGAACGGATGGGAACCGGCGGGCGAGGCCGATCCGCACGATTTGGTTGGTTTGGTCGCGGCAGTGGCGAGCGTTCTGAGACGCTAATTTTGCGGCGTGGAATCGACGGGCACGGTGAATCGTCCAGCGCGGATGGAAGCCAGCTCCGGGTTGGCCTTCTGTCCGGGCTTCAGGGGCAGGGGTTTGCCACCCATGCCATTGGGATCGGCGGGATTGGACCACAGCGCACCGACCTCGATGGTCTTCGGTTGCTCCGCGATGAGGTTGTGGTTCATCTTCCGCTGCTTGTCGACATAGGCGGCGATGACGCGCGCGGCCAGCCGGCCGGATAAGTAGCCCTCTTTGCCGCCTTCCCAGAGAACCACAACGGCAATGTCCGGATTGCGGCGGGGAGAAACGCCCACGAACCAGGCATTGTCGTTCACGGTGTGGGAGTGGCCGAGCCGCTGGGCGAGCGCATTGCTCATGGTCTGGGCGCTGCCGGTCTTGCCGGCAAAGTCGATGCCCTGGAGGTGCGAGAGCGCGGCGGTGCCGCCGGGTTCGGTCACCATCGCCATTGCATCGGTGACGGTCTGCCAGACGTCGGGAGCAATGGGAACCCTCTGATTGGCTGAGCCGGGGTAGGAATCGAGAATGGACTGGCGAACGTCCGGCTTCAGTTCATCGGGAAAGACCACATGGGGGCGTTCGAAGACGCCACCCGATGTGATTCCGGCGATAGCGCGGATGAGTTGGATGGGCGTCACGGTGACGGCGCCCTGGCCGATGCCGACCGAAGTGACTTCACCGGGGTACCACTTCTGGTGGTAATTGCGCATCTTCCATTCCGGCGAGGGCATGGTGCCGGACATTTCATCGGGGAGATCGATCCCGGTTTTCTGGCCGATGCCGAAGCGGGTCGCCCAGTAAGCGATCTTCTCGATACCGAGGCGCGCGGCGAGCGTGTAGTAGAAAACGTCGCAGGACCAGGGAATGGAGTGGCTGATATCGACGACACCGTGGACCTGGTGGCGCGCGGAGATCCAGCAGCGCTGATAGGTGCCGAAGAGGTTTACGCCGCCGTTGCAGACGACGCGCATATTCTGCGCGATGCCCTCTTCGAGGCCGGCGGTGGCCATGATGATTTTGAAAGTGGAGCCGGGAGCGAGCTGCGCCTGGATGGCCTTGTTCATCAGGGGATGCTCGGGATCGGTGACGTATTTGTTCCATTCGTCGCGGCTGATGCGGACGGCGAAGGCATTGGGGTCGAAGACCGGACGGCTGACCATCGCCAGTACCTCGCCGGTGTGGGGATCGATGGCCACCATGGCTCCGTTGCGATCGCCCATGGCGTTTTCTGCAGCGCGCTGGATATCGAGATCGATGGTGAGGCGGAGGCTTTGCCCGGGTTTGGCGGGTTCGGTTCCCAGGCGGCCGACCTCGCGGCCGTGGCTGTCGACGACGACGTCTTCGGAGCCGTCTTCGCCGCGCAGGATGCCATCGTAGGAGGCTTCGACGCCGGAGCGGCCGACGACGTCGCCGGGCTCGTACATGGCGTAGCGCGGATCGTTGAGCATCTCTTCGCTGACCTCACCCACGTAGCCGATGAGGTGGGCGGCAAAACCGTCGCGGGGATACAGTCGACGTTGCTCCTGAATGGTGTCGAGTTCGGGGAGTTCGTCCTTGTGCGCCTCGATGAACTCTTCTTCGTCCGGGGTGATGTCCTGCCTGAGGGGGAGCGGCTGGTATTTGGGGGCGAGGCGGTACTTCTTCAGGATCGCCTCGATCTGATCGACGGTCATGTGGAGACCGCGCGCGATCAGCGGCAGATCCGGGGTGATGTCGTGGCCTTGTTCACGGACGAGGAAGCAGGAGACAGAGGGATAGTTGTCCACGATCAGGCGGCCTTCGCGGTCGAAGATCTTGCCGCGGGGCGCGAGGATGGGGACTTTACGGATGCGATTGGCTTCCGCGAGGGCATGGTAGTTCTGGCCGCCGACCACTTGTAGCCGCCACAGTCCGAAAACGAGCACGGCCAGGATCGCCGCGATGATGTACTGGATGGCGGTGAGGCGAGCGGCAGACAGCTTTTCTTCGCGGTTGAGCACGTTGAGGGAAACTCCAGGGCCCGCAGGGAGCATCCAGCGGGGCCAACCTCTTTGTGAAAGGGGTGATATAAGGATAGCGCGAAGAGAAGCGGGAAGGGCAGGGCTGGCATTTTAGTTGTAGATTGCCGCCGGCGGCGTGGATACTTGGGCATGGCTGGACGAAAGAAGACATCGGCGAACAAAGTGGGACAGGGGCAGGACGGAACGGGGGAAGCGACCAGGGGGGAGTTTCTGCCGCCGCGGCCGATCAGCCTGCGCACGCTGGGGGATTATCTTGACCTGTCGCCGGCAACGATTTCCCTGGTCCTGAACAATGCGCCGGGGGTGCGGTCGATTCCGCAGGAAACGCGGGACCGGGTGATTGCAGCGGCGAAGAAGTTCGAGTATCGGCCGAGCTTTTTTGCGCGATCGCTGCGGCGGCGGCAGAGCTTTTCGGTGGGGGTACTGGTCCCGGAGCTGAGCGACGGCTATTCGGTGCTGGTGATGAGCGGCATCGAGGAGGTGCTGATCGAAGAGGGCTATTTCTATCTGACCGCCAGCCACCGGCGAAAAGCGGATCTGATTGAGGAATATCCGGGTCTGCTCATGGATCGGGCGGTAGAAGGATTCGTGGCCATCGATACGGCCCTGCAGCACAGCCTGCCTCTGCCGGTGGTGTCGGTGGCCGGGCACAAGTCGCTGCCGGGCGTGACGCGGATCCTGCTGGATCACGCGCGCGCGGCGGAGCTGACGCTGCGGCACCTGTATCAGCTGGGGCACCGCCAGATCGCGTTCATGCGCGGCCAGACCTTCAGCTCCGATTCCGACGACCGGTGGAAGAGCCTGATGACGGTAGCAAAGGATCTGGGGATCGAGGTGCCGCCCGAGCTGGTGGTGCAGCTGGAGGAGAATCTGTCGTCGCCGGAACTGGGCTATCCGGTCGTCCCGAAGCTGCTGGCGTCGAAGCGTCTGTTTACGGCACTGGTTTCCTACAACGATATTGCTGCGATTGGGGCCATCCGGTCGCTGCGCGATGCTGGCTTGCGGGTGCCTGAGGATGTGTCAGTCATCGGATTCGACGATATTCAGGGGGCGGCGTATCACACGCCGAGCCTGACGACGATCCGCCAGCCGTTGATGAGTATGGGGAATATGGCGGCGCGAATGCTGCTGCAGCGGCTGCGCGGGCTCAAGGATTATCCAGAGCATTTGTCGATCGTGCCCGAGCTGATCATCCGCGAATCGACGCTGCCGCCGAATCCGGCGCGGATGAAGAAGAAGTAGCAAGGCAGCCGGTCGCCTGTAGCGGGTCGCGGACGGCCCCCCTGAAGCCATGCGCACCGAGTAGAATCGGCATTCCATGAGCACAGCGCGCGGATCCGATCCGCGATTTTCCCTCTTGTGTTTCGGTTTTGTGATTTGCGGCATGGTGACCGTGCTGCCGGGACCACTGCTGCCGGGGATGGCGGCGCGGTGGGGCCTGCGCGATGTGCAGTCGGGGGCGTTCTTCGCGGCGGAATTTCTGGCGTCAACCCTGGCTTCGATTTTTTCACCGCACTGGCTGCGCAAGACCCTGCCCCTGGGGTATGCGTCGATGACGGCAGGAGTGTTGCTGCTGATCGTGGGTGGTCAGACGGCGGGGGCCTCGCTCGGGCATACGCTGGCGCTGGCGGCGTTTGCGCTGGTCGGCGTGGGGATCGGGCTCTCGGTGACGGCGACTAATCTGACGGTCGGGATGATGGCGGAGAGTGGCGCAAGCGCAGGCGAGCGAGCGCGCCGGATTTCGATCGTGAACCTGGGGTGGGGGATCGGGGCGGTTATCTGTCCCTGGCTGATTGCGGCGGCCGAGCAGCGAGGAGAATTGCGCGCGCTGCTGTTGCTGATTGCGCTGGCGACGGCAGGGATGTTCGCCGGGTTGGTGCCAAAGTGGCATGAGCCGGGAATGGGGACCGCGGTGGGGACGCGGGCGTCACTGCGGTCGGAATCCGGCATCCTGATTTTCTTTGCCGCCTTTCTCTTTCTTTATGTCGGGGTGGAGACGGTGGTGGGCGGGTGGATCACGACCTATGCGCACCGCTTCAGCGGGATGACGGTGGCGCGCGCCGGCCTGATGGTGTCGCTGTACTGGCTGGCGCTGCTGGCCGGGCGCTGGGCGGGATCGGTTGCGTTGAAGTCGATCGCGGAGAGGACGGTGCTCCTGCCCGGTCTGGGCGTATCGCTGGCTGCCGTCGTCACGCTTGTGGCTCCCCGTTCGCCGGTGGTGGTGATGATCGCGGTGGCCGTGGCGGGAGCGGGATTCGGACCGGCTTTCCCTGTTGGTGTTTCGCGAATGCTGGGCCGGGTGAAGGATCATCGCAATACGGGATGGGTTTTTGCGATGACGGCCAGCGGGGGGGCGGTGCTGCCATGGCTTACGGGTTTGGTGTCGACCATGACCGGGTCTCTGCGGATCGGGTTTGCCGTCCCGGTAGCCGGACTGGCTGCGATTCTGGTGCTGGCGGCTGCCGAGAACGCGATCCTGGGCCGGGGAAAGGCACCGAACCCTGGCGGTTCGATCCTGGGGTCTGTCGATCGCTCAGCAAGCAGGGGGTCGAGGTCCGACTCGGGGAAAGAATAGCTTTGCCTGAGGTTTTGTTGTTATGGTAAACAATATCCGCCGGAGGACGCCGCACTTAACTGGACGGTGTGAAAGGGAAAGCAGCGGCCCAGCGCCGATGATGAGGGGTCTGGCTGGGATCTCAGAGGTTCATTAGAACGGCCGGGAGGAAAAAGTATGCTGCCTGAACAATGGGAAACATTTAAGAAGGCGGCGCGGCGGGAGAAGATGGACAGGATCCCGATGGCGCTGATAGTGGACAGCCCCTGGATTCCGGGATATCTGGGGATCAGCCACATGGATTATTTCCTCGATCCGGAGCTGTGGTTTCAGTCGAATCTGAAAATCATGAAGGAATTTCCGGACGTCATTTTCATTCCTTCGTGGTGGATGGAATACGGGATGGCGGCGGAGCCGTCGGTGCTGGGGGCGAAGATCAAGTTCTGGCAGGACAACACGCCGAGCGAGTATCACACGCTCTACCGTCTTGAGGACATCGATCAGTTTCCGGAGTATGAGGTTGACGCCGATGGCTTTGCAGGGCTGACTCTGCACCGCATCAAGATGGCACGGCAGCGGATCCTCGACGCCGGCTACATTCTGCCCATGGTAACTTCGCGCGGACCGTTGTGCACGGCGGGTTTCGTGCGGGGAACGACGCACTTCATGATTGACCTGGTGGAGAACGCCGAAGGGGCGCACAAACTGATCGATCTGTGCACGCGGGTGATCATCGACTGGCTGAAGGCGCAGCAGAAGGTGATGGGCGACAAGGTCGAGAGCATCTTCATCCTCGACGACATTGTGGGTTTCATCAATGAGGAGCACTACCTGGAATTTGCGCATCCTTATCTGAAGAAAATCTGCGATGCGTTCCCGAAGGACTGGGTGAAGCTCTACCACAACGACGCTGAGGTGGATGCGTGCCTCGATCATCTGCCGGACACGGGATTCAACGTGCTGAACTGGGGCAAGCAGCGGCACATCACCGAAGTGAAGCGGCGTGTGGGCGACCGCATGTGCCTGATGGGCAATGTGAACCCGCTGGAGATCGGCGTGCGGGGAACGCCCGAGGAAGTGAAGGACGAGACGCTCGAGGTGCTGGAAGGTTCCGGGGGCGAGGGAATCATTCTTTCCGTGGGTGGCGGCACCAGCCCGGGGATGCCGAAGGAGAACATTCTGGCGATGCTCGAGGCTCTGAACGAGTTCAATGACAAACGCACAGCTCATGCGGTTACGAGCGCCCGGTAAGGTGGATCGATGCCCGATTACGCACTGATGAATCAATACCTCTACGAAGGGAACGCCGACAAAGTCGAGCAGATGACGAAGGACGCGCTGGCCGAGGGCCGGACCGTGCAGGAGGTTCTGAACGACGGTCTGATCGCAGGGATGAGCGTGGTGGGCGAGGACTTCAAGCACAACGTGCTCTATGTGCCGGAGGTGTTGATTGCGGCGCGCGCGATGAAGGCGGGGATGGCAGTGCTGAAGCCGCTGCTGACTTCGAAGGACTCCGTCACGAAGCCGAAAGGCGTGCTGCTGATGGGCACGGTGCGCGGCGATTTGCATGATATCGGCAAGAACCTGGTGGGCATGATGGCTGAGGGGGCGGGCTTCGAGGTGCACGACATCGGTGTGGACCAGAGCCTCGATAAGTTCATGGCTGCGGCGGAAAAGGTGAAGCCCACGATTATCGGGATGAGCGCGCTGCTGACCACCACGATGATGTACATGAAGACGGTCATTGACGGGTTCAACGCGGCCGGCCTGACGCAAATCAAGATGGCCATCGGCGGCGCGCCGATCAGCCAGATGTTCGCCGATGAGATTGGCGCCGATGGCTACGGAGCGAATGCCTCCGCGGCAGTGGATCTGTTTATCCGGCTTGCGGAGCAGCAGGCGGCTGCGGCAACTTAGAGCAAAGCTATGGCAATTTACAAGGTTCTCTGCTGGCAGGAAATCCCCACCCAGATCAAAGCCGAAGACGACGATGAAGACGTCACGGTGATGCTGGATGGGAAGTTCATGCAGCAGGTGGATATCGTCGCGGCGAAGCGCGGACTGCAGGGCGCCGATGACTATCTGGCGCAATGGAAGTGGAGCGAGGAAGAGGAGCGCGAGGGCTCCGCGCGCGCAGTTGCGGAAGCGGTGAAGGCGGAGCTTGAAGCGAAGGGCTGGCAGGACCTCTGAGCGGAATGGCGGTTCACCTCACCATCAACGGAGAATCGGTTGAAGCAGTGAGCGGGCTCTCGCTGTTCGATCAGGCGGAGGCGCTCGGGATCGAGGTGCCCACTTCGTGCCGCAAGCAGGGCAAGTGCAAAGAGTGCATGGTGGAGGTGGTGGAGGGGGCCGGGCTGCTGTCGCCGATGACCGAGGCGGAGCAGCACCTGAAGGGTAAGTTCCGGCTGTCGTGCCAGACGACCGTGACCGGCGCGAGCGGGCATGTGCGCTGCCACACGATGCGGCGCGGGCAGATGCGCATCGAGAGTCACGCTGTGGGGCTGCCGGGAAGCTGCAAGGCGATTGCCCTCGATTCTGCGGTGACGCGCGATGGTGATCGCATCCTGATCGATGGTGTCGAGGTGGATCGCTGCAGCGGACCGGACGTAAGCCCGATCCATGGCCTCGCGATGGATCTGGGCACTACGACCGTCGTCGTTCGGCTGCTGAATCTCGAAACCGGCGAGCTGATCGCGGATACTTCGTTCGAGAATCCGCAACGGTTCGGCGGGACAGAGGTGATGTCGCGCATCGCGTATGACACGGATCATCCGGGCCGGTTGCTGATGCGGACGCTGGCTGGATATCTGAGCCACGCGATCGAGAAGTTCCCCGTCGATCCGAAGACGATCTACGAGATGGTAGTGGTCGGCAACTCGACGATGCGGGATCTGTTCTTTCGGCAGAACGTGTATTCGATCGGTCAGACGCCGTACCGGTCGATCACCGAAATAGAAATGGCCGAGGGCAAGCGCACGACAACCAGCCTTGAACAGAACGGGCTGCGCAGCCTGCTGCCGATTCATCCGAAGGCGCGCGTTTACGGGGCGCCGATCATCAGCGGGCATGTGGGATCGGATGCCGCGGCGTGCATGCTGGCCGTCGATCTGGCGCATGAAGAGCGGCGGATCGCGATCATGGACATCGGCACGAACACGGAATTGGTCGTCGGCAATAAGGATCGGATTCTGGCGGCGTCGTGCCCGGCGGGTCCGGCGTTTGAAGGCGGCGCGATTGCGTGCGGGATGCCTGCGCTCGATGGAGCCATCGAGGAAGTCGCGATTGAGGATGATGGGAGCTTCCGGCTCAAGGTCATCGGCGAGGGCAAGGCGGAAGGAATCTGCGGTTCGGGCCTTGTCGATGCGCTGAGCGAGTTGCTGCGGACCGGACAGATGAACGACAAGGGCCGCTTCGAGGACGATCTGCATCGGATCACGCTGTGGCATGGTTCGGAAAAGGGTTCGGAAGCAGACGAAGACGTCTATCTGCTCGAAAGCGATGTGAACGAGCTGGCGCAGGCGAAAGGAGCGAACGTCGCGGGTCTGCACGTCGTCTTTTCGACTTACGGCATCGACTTCGATGACATCGACGTCTTCTATCTTGCCGGAGGATTCGGGCGGCATCTGAAAGTCGAAGCGTCGAAGAGAATCGGGCTGGTACCGTGGATCGACTCGGCGAAGATCGTGCAGGCTGGGAATACGGCGATTGAAGGCGCGACCATCGCGCTGCTTTCCAAGACGAAGCGGCATGAGATGGAAGAGCTGGTAAAGAAGGTGGAGCATTGCCGCCTCGAAACCCATCCCGGCTTCTTCGACTTTTTTGTGGAGGGCTGCCAGTTCAAGCCCGTGGAGCCGATGGCATGCGCGCACTAGCGGAGAGCATCGAGCTGGCCGACGCGCGGGCTGCAATCAACGTGCAGCCGGAGGAGTATGTGCGGCTGCTCGGGTATCCGCGGGGGCATGTGCTGGAGGGCCGGGCACTGGAACTGGCCGAAGGCGCGCGGGCGTGGTACGCGGAGAACGGGCGGCCCTGGGTCTATGCACGGCAAGCCGAGACATTTGCCGGAGAGGGCGGCTCGATCTGCATCGAAGGCGAGCGATTCACGAGCAAGCACCTCGAAAAAACGCTGCAGCAGGCTGGAGCGCATAGCGTGATTCTCGTCGCGGTCGGTGCGGGTGCAGAGGCGGAGGAGGAAGCACGGCAGCTGTGGGCGGACGAAAAGCCCGATGAGTATTTCTTCCTCGAGATATTTGCTTCGGCGGTGGTGGAGCATCTGACTACCGCGACCGGGGCTCGCCTGTGTGACTGGGCCGAGCAGCATGGGATGGCGGTGCTGCCGCACTACAGCCCGGGCTATCCGGAGTGGGATGTTGCTGAGCAGCCGCGTTTGCTGGAGGTGATCCGCAAAACGCGCAGCCAGGTATTCCCATCGCAACTCGAAGCGCTCGATTCCGGGATGCTGCGCCCCCGAAAATCGCAACTGGCGGTTTTTGGGCTGACGCGCCACACGGAGCGGTTGCGCCGCCTCACCGACCTTATACCTTGCGAGAACTGCTCGTTCGGCCCTTGCCAGTACCGCCGGGCGCCCTATCGCAGGCCGCCGCGCGGAACCGGGGAGCGGGTGGCGAATCCTCCTGTGCTCGATCAGGACGCCGCATACAGCGTAAACCGCAAAGCTCTGCAACGATGGGCGCAGGAGCGGCTGACCCTGGAAGAGCACGCGGATGGGTCGATCGACGCGACGTTTCGCTACGATGGGACCACCTGCACGAATATGGGCCGGCCGCTGGCGTTCCGGTACCGTGTGAAGCTGGGGCCGCGCGAGGAAGGCTATCGGATCCGAGCACAGCACTGTGCGCCGGCCGAAGGCGACACCGGGCACACGCATATGTGCCAGTACATCGCCAATCCGGACGGCACGATGGACGCCATCGAGCGGGAGAAGCCACTGAGCGGCGGACCTCTCGAGGCGGTGTTGTCATGGCGGCGCGAGCCCAACGGAGCCGGATGCTTTTGCGAAGCGGTGAGCCGTAATCACAAATGGGGGTTGGTGCTGGAGACGCTTCATTACGCGCTGGCGCAAAAAGAGCGGGCGCAGGAAACGGACTTATGACGAAGAAGGTTTTGCAGGAGGCGATTCTGGAGCGTCCGCTGCTGTGCGACGGCGCGATGGGCACGCAGTTGATGTTCGCAGGCCTGGAACAGGGCAATTGCGGCGAGGCCTGGAACCTGACGCATCCGGAACGGGTGCTGGGGATCCAGCGGCGGTACGTGGAGGCGGGATCGGATTGTCTGCTGACGAACACGTTTGGCGGATCGCGGATCATGCTCACTCGGCACCGGGAGGGCGAGCACGCAGCGGCGATCAACAAGGCTGGGGTCGCGATTGCGCGTCAGGCCTTTGGTGACAAGGATGGTTACGTTATCGGAGATATGGGGCCCTTCGGGGGCCTGATGGAGCCGTATGGGGATTTCACGGAAGCGCAGGTGCGCAGTTCGTTTGAAGAGCAGGCTGCCGCGCTGGTCGCAGGTGGCGCCGATGCGATCATCATCGAGACGCAGACGTCGCTGGAGGAACTGGGGATCGGAATCGAATCGGCGCAGCGCGCTGGCGCCAGGTGCATTATCGGCTCGATGGCCTACGACGTGACGCTGGATGGATCGACGTTCCGCACGATGATGGGGATTGAACCGGAGAAGGCTGCCGAATTTATGGAACAGCGCGGCGCGCACATCGTTGCACTGAACTGCGGCACACGGATGGACATGCAGCGCGCGCTGACGGCTGTGCAGCGCTATAAGTCAGTAACCGGTCTGCCGGTGATGGTTCAGCCGAATGCGGGACAGCCGAAGCTGGTGCAGATGAAGGTGGTCTACGACGAGACGCCGGATCAGATGGTGAAGGATCTGCCGCCGATTCTGGAGGCGGGTGCGAGCATCGTGGGCGCCTGCTGCGGCAGCACACCGGACCACATTCGTGCGTTCCGGAAGGTGATGGACGAATTTCTGAATTCGAAGGGCATTGCCCTGAAGCGGAGCCGAGCGTGAAAGTGAAAATTTGCGATGTGAATGCAGCCGCGGTGGAGAAGCTCCCGCCGCAGGCCGACGACAAGTCCGGAATCGGAGTTCACTATATTGATGCCTATATCAAGCTGTTGAATGTGAAGTTGGAGGACGGCACGCCGGTGCGCTGCAAGCGGCGGGGGTTGAAGATCACGTTGTCGGCCGGGCCGAAGAAGGGCGAGGGCCTGATGCGCCGCCTGGAGGTCAGCCGGGATCCGGTGGTGATGCTGGATGCTGCACTCCAGGAAGCGGCGAAGGCTGCGGGCATCGAACTGGCGGTCGAAGACGGATCGATCTTCGTTACGGTCTGATGACGACGCAACGGGCAGTTCGCGGCGCTCCCACGTTTCCGGCAGGCGAGGCTGCCGCGAAAGTACCCATTCGCCGATTCCAATGGCACAGCGCGGGCGGATCTCATGATCCGGAGCGGCAGACGTTACGGGATTTGCGCGCTCTGCGCATAGCTCGGTAGTAACTACAACCAAAGTGACGCAGGCAGGGGTTCCGCAGTGCCTTTGGCGTGGCGACCAAAGATTCGTTGACCCCTGGATGCGCTGCCCTTAAGGTACGTCGAGGACAACTTCTCCCCTCCCACGCCCCCGCGCCCGCCAACTGTTGGGCTCTTTCGTACACAGTGAGAAGGGAATTGAAGGACTCAAAGCTGACCCGGGGTTTCTTCTCCGGATTCTGGCCTGACCCCACGACTGCGAATCGATCGCTCATGGTCAGGCAATTCTAATTTCCGCTCCTGAGGGCTCTTGAATGTCTGCCAATGGTTTTGTGGGTTCTGCAAGCAGGTTTTCGCCGTTTCGCAATCTCTCTAACCGATTCGTCCATTGCATGTGGTTTGCGTCGTTTTTCCTTTTGTCTGCGACGGCGACCTATGCAAGCACCTACACGGTGACCAACCTGAATGATTCCGGCAGCGGATCGCTGCGGACAGCGATCACATCGGCCAACGCCGACTCTGCGGGTAATATTGTTTTCGCCTCGGGGCTCGCCGGCACGATCAATCTCCAGAGTTCTCTCCCGAACATCAATCTGGCCAGCGGCACGATGAGCATCACGGGCCCCGGCGCGTACAAGCTGACGATTTCCGGTCAGGGCGCATACCAACTGCTGGTTCTTGTCAAAGGGACGGCGACGATTTCGGGTCTGACCCTGGCGAACGGCCTTGCGGCCCCGGGAACCGGCTACCCGGTTGACCCCGGCTGGGGCGCGGCTATCTATACGGCGACCGGAACCTCATTGACCCTGCAGAACGACGTTTTTACCAACAACGTCGTTACCGCCGGGGGTGGTGGCGCGATTCTGAACGAAGGCATTCTGAATATCGTCGGCACGACGTTTTCGGGGAATTCGGTTACGTCCTACACAGGTGGCGGCGCGATCTTCAATCTCGGGACGGTGAACGTCAGCGGCAGCACCTTCTCCTTCAACACCGCGATTAATGAGGGCAGCGTCATCCTGAACTACGGGGCCAGTTCGGCGATAGCGACGATCGTCGACAGCACGTTTGCGAACAACGTGGTTCCGCCGGGTGGTGGTGGGGGTGCGCTCTACAACGAAGCCGGCGCGACCCTGACGGTGCGCAACAGCACTTTCTCCGGCAACCTGCCGGCAACGGGTGGGAGCATTGCGAATGCGGGCGTGATGACGTTGACCAACAACGTCCTGGCTGAGCCGACGCAGTATACCTACCAGTGCACGGCGGCTCCGGCACCAGCGGGGCAATGCCCAGCGAACCCCGGCAGCCCGGACGCGAACGGGAACTTCGACGAAGTCGCGACGAGTCTCAATCTTCTTCCTCTCGGCTACTACGGGGGGATGACGCAGACGCTGCTGCCGCAGACGGGGAGCGCGCTGATTTGCGGAGGCATCACCGCAGGCGCGAAGAATCTGTCGGGCGGAGCGCTGGTGGTCGACCAGCGCGGTTTTGCGCTCAACCCTTCGTGCGCAACCGGCAAAGTGGATGCCGGTGCGGTGCAGTCTAACTACCTGCTGGTGACAACCACCGCCGACAGCGGCAGCGGTAGCCTGCGCAGCGCCATCACCTCGGCGAACGCGGCAGGCCATGCCGATATCGCATTTGCGAGCGGCATGAGCGGCACCATTACTCTGGCGAGCGCACTGCCGGCGATCTCCGGAACGGCTGACCTTGTGGGCGCCGGGGCCAATCTGCTGACGGTTTCGGGCAACAACGCTTATCAGATCTTCAACGTAACCACCGGAACGCTGGATATTGCCGGGCTTTCGATCGCGAACGGTAAATCCGCATCGAACGGCGGCGCCATCGAGAACGCGAACGGCCTGGTCACGCTGAGCAACGCGGCGGTGAGCAACAATAGCGCGACCAGCGACGGCGGCGCGATCGACAATCATGGAACCTTGTTGGCGATCGACTCGACGTTCTCCGGCAACAGGGCTTCGCTGGGGAGCGCCATCTACAACGCGGGCGCGGTCAACGCGGCTTACAGCACTTTTGCTAACAACGCTGCCGGTAGCATGGGCGGAATCTATAACAACAGCGGTTCAGCCCTGACGCTGGCCAACACGACCTTTGCTGCCAACACAGGAGGCACGGGTCCGGGCATCGACAATCTCGGTGCGCTTTCTATGGTCAACAGCGTCTTCGATGCCAGCGGGGAATGCGCGGGCACCGGTTGCACGGCAACCGGCAACGGCAACGTGACGACGGCGAGCCTGACTGCGCTCGGCAGCTATGGCGGACCGACGCTGACCGTGCTGGCGCAGCCTGGGAGTCCGGCGATCTGTGGTGGTTCTGAGACATTGATTCCGATCAACGCTCTTACCGATCAGCGCGGTTTCGCAAACGAGAACCTCACCTACACCGGATACTCGGCGACGGCGCCCTGCGTGGATGCCGGCGCGGTACAGAGCAACTACACTTCGGTCCAGTTCGCCGGCTCCGGTCCGTACGTTGCCACCGCGGGCAAGCCGGGAACAACTCCGGCGATCGTTGTGTCGGTCACGGAGAGCGGCCAGAACATTGGCGGCGTACCGGTGACGCTGACCTTCAGCGGCACGGGTTCGGCGACCGGGCTGACGGCAACCACGATCGGTGGAACGGGTGCAACGTTCAGCAGCTTCCAGACGAATATGGCGGCTGCCTCAGGCGACACCGTGTCGGTAAATCTGCCCGTGGTGGGGAGCGATGTGCTCGCCGCAGCGCCGCAGGCTCTCACGGTGAATCCTGGTGCGGCGTCGTTCACGATGGCGGTGAACCCGCCGAGTCAGACTCTGTACGCGGGGGATCTCGCGATCTTCGTCGTGCAACTGCAGGCCAGCAAAGGGTTCAACGGCGCAGTCTCGCTGAGCTGCTCCGGTGGCCCGACAGGATCCTATTGCGTCACGTGGCCGTCGACCGTCACGTTCTACAACGGTCAGGCGTGGGCTCTCGCCGGGCTTCTGTTGCCTTCCAACGCTGGGGCCGGAAGCTATCCCGTCACATTCTCCGGATTGTCGGGCGGAGCGAGCAGCTCGGCCACCGCCAGCGTGACGGTCCAGCAGAACAGGGGCGGTTGGTGGTGGTGGTGGTAGTCTCCTGAGGATCGTCCGGGTATGTGTCGATGTGCGTACCCGGACGATTCTCGAATCAATCTCGAACGATCATGCGAACCGGCATCGACCTGATGCCGGTCTTTTTTATCAGCGGGGCGCGCAAGTTGCCGGTGGCATCACGGCTGCGTTCGGTGGGGAACTGGCGCGGCCATATCCACCTTTGGGTTGAGGCGCAACCGGCCGCGGGGCCGGTAAGATCATCGCGCACAGAGAATCCCTGAGCTCCCCAGGCTCGCAAATCAATGTGGAAGTCCATCCGCGGCTACGGTCGCCGGCCACAGGTTTGCGCCCTGCGGGCGATAAGGCGCACCGATGCAAGAGCAGCCCACAGCCAAGACGAATCTCCTCCTGCTATGGCGGCCGTCCGCATTCATTGTGCTGTTGCTGGTCCTGTGGGAGATTGGGATTCGCTATCAACCCAGCCACCTTTTGCCCGGCCCATGGGGCGTTGTCGGCGGCATCGTGGATCTGATACGGCACGGGCTTCTGCTCAAATACATTGTCGCGTCGCTGTTCCGGGTGACGTGGGGATTCATGCTGGCTGTGGTGACCGCCATACCGCTGGGGCTGGCCATTGGCTGGTACCGCCGCGCGGAGATGGCGGTGAATCCGATCCTGCAGATTCTGCGCCCCATTTCGCCGCTGGCGTGGATTCCGATTGCGATTCTCTGGTTCGGCGTCGGCGATCTGGCCGCCGTCTTTCTGATCTTCGTCGGTTGCTTTTTCCCGCTGATGCTCACCGCGATCAACGCAGTGCAGAGCATTCCCGCCGTTTATGTGAACGCGGGTCGGAACTTCGGCCTCAGCTCGGGTGCGCTGGTCTATCGTGTGCTGTATCCGGCCGTCGTGCCAAACCTGATTGTTGGGCTGCGCATCACGCTCGGCATTGCGTGGCTGGTTGTTGTGGCTGCGGAGATGATCGCGGTCAGCTCGGGCCTTGGATTCCTCATTGTCGATGCGCGCAACGCCGGCAATCGCTACGACCTGGTGGTTGCGGGGATGCTGATTATCGGAATCATCGGCCTGTTGCTGGACCTCGGTATGCAGTCGCTGGAAAAAGTGAAGTCATTTCGCTGGAGCTATTCGGAGGACTAGTGCCGCTCATGCAACCGATCGCCGCCCCACTGCCCTTCACCACGAAGACGAAACTGTGCGTGGATCACGTCAGCGTTGTGTTCGAGCGGGACGGGAAACGCACGGAGGTTCTGAACAACATCGATCTGGAAGTCGGCGACGGCGAGTTTGTCTGCCTGCTGGGACCGTCTGGCTGCGGCAAGTCGACGCTGCTGAACACCATGGCAGGTTTCCTTTCGCCCACCAGCGGAGAAATCACGGTGGATGGCGAAGCGGTGCGCAAGCCCGATCCGCGGCGCATCTTCGTCTTCCAGGAACGGGGTGTCTTCCCGTGGCTCACTGTGGAGGGCAACATCGGCTTCGGGCTCTCGAAGCTGCCCAGGGTCGAGCGCGAACAGCGCATCGCCCACTACGTGAAAATGGTCGGGCTGCAGGGATTCGAGAAGACCTATCCGCAGGATCTGTCCGGCGGGATGAAGCAGCGCGTTGAAGTGGCGCGGGCGCTGGCGGTGAATCCCGACATGCTGCTGCTCGACGAGCCGTTTGGCGCGCTGGATTCGATTACGCGCCTGATCATGCGCGGAGAGCTGCTGCGTATCTGGGAGGCCGAGCGCAAGACCATCGTCTTCGTCACGCACGACATCGACGAAGCCGTGCAGCTGGCCGATCGCGTCGTGGTGATGAGCGCGCGTCCGGCCACGATCCAGCAGATCGTGAACATCGATATTCCGCATCCCCGCGACATCAGCTCGGCGCGCTATCTGGAACTGCGCGATGGCATCTTTCAACAGATTGGCCTGGCCCATAAAGTATGAACGCGCTGAGCCAACCCGCGAAGTGGGAACGGTTCTTCTGGCCGATCGTCGCCACAGGGCTGCTGCTCGCTCTTTGGTATTACTCGGTGCGCTGGAGCGGGACGAAGGTCTTCCCTTCGCCGCTCGAAGTGGAGAAGGGCCTGGCGGAGCTGTTGCGCCACCATGTTTTGTGGAAGGACATCGTCGATTCATTGCGGCGGGTGGCCATGGGCTACGGCCTTGCCGTGCTGATTGGGATTCCCCTGGGTCTGACGCTGGGCTGGTATCCGGCGGCCAACCAGGTGGTGAATCCGACCATGCAGATCCTGCGGCCGATCAGCCCCATCGCATGGATCCCGGTGGCCATCATCTTCTTCGGCGTCGGCGACAGGGCCGCGATGTTCCTCATCTTTCTTGGGGCGTTCTTTCCCATCGTCGTGGCCTGCATTGATGGCGTGGCCAACGTCCCGGCGGTGTACCGGCGCGCCGGCCGCAATTTCGGGCTGACGCCGCCGCAACTGCTTCGCAGGGTGCTGTTTCCGGCAGCGCTGCCGCAGATTCTGGTCGGGCTGCGTATCGCGCTCGGCATTGCCTGGCTGGTGGTCGTGGCGGCGGAGATGATTGCCGTGGATTCAGGGCTCGGCTTTCTGGTGATCGACTCGCGCAATTCCGGCAAGCGCTACGACCTTGTGGTCGCGGCCATTCTGCTGATCGGCGTGATCGGTCTCATCCTGGACGTGGCGTTCCGGCGCCTCGAGAAACTTCGTTCGGTCCGCTGGGGGTTCCGTCTTGAGTCTTAAGAAGGCGATGGTGTTTTGCGGTGGGTGGCTCGTGCTGATCACGGGTCTGCATGCGTGGCTCAACGTGAACTGGGACGTGGTGCTGAACGATTTTCGTCCGCCGGCGCAGCGCAAGATCGTCGTGGCCTATATCCCTGTTACCTGCCAGCTCACCTGTCCGGTGACGGACTATATCTCGAAGTTTTCGGAGAGCGGTGAGATGTTTCTGCCGCGCATGTTTCAGGGTTTTCCCGAGATCAAGGAAGCACTGATCTCGAATAAGGTACAGGCCGCGTTTATCGTGGCTCCGCTCGCGATTGCTCTTGCTGCCCAGGGCGTGCCCATTAAAGTGGTGTATCTGGGACATCGTTACGGCAGCGCGCTGGTGGTGAAGAAGAATGGTCCGGTGAAAACTTTCCTCGATCTGAAGGGACGGACGGTTGCCATCCCCAGCCGCTTCTCCGACGAGCGGTTGATCCTGTTTCGCGCGATGAAGGTCTGGGGCATGAAGCCGGGAGACATCAGGATGGTGGAGATGGCTCCGCCCGACGTGTCCGGAGCGCTGGCGGCGGGCGCCATCGATGGATTCGTGATGGGGGAACCATTCCCTTCGCAGGCAGAGATGGGGGGATATGGACGTGTATTGTTCCAGGCGCGCAAATACTGGCCCGACTACATGTCGTGCATTCTGGTCGTACGACAGGACCTGATCGACGAGCGGCCCGAGACCGTGCAGGTTCTCGTGGATGGAATCGCGCGTTCCGGATTGTGGCTCGACAAAGGCATCCGCTATCGCGACGATGCTGCCGATTTCGTCGGCCGGTATTACTACAACCAGAAGCCGGCGTTGCTGCGCTGGGCTCTGACGAAGCCGATGGATCGAGTGACGTACAGCCAGTTGGCCCCGCGCAAAGCCGATTTCGACATGGTGCGCGATCTGATGATCGAGACCGGTGTGCTCAATAAGAAGATCGAATTCAGCCAGTACACCGATACGCGTTTCTCCGACAAGGCAACGATCGAGACGCCGTGGAAATACGATCCGGGGCTGGCTGCGGCCAACTGAGGTTTTGACCAACCGGTCTGCAGTGGCCGGGCGAAGGAGAGAAGATGCAGCGCAGACGATTTGTGCAGATGTTGACGCTGGCCGGTGTAGGGACTGTTGCGGCGGCGGAATTGCATCATGCTGGAGAGACGAAGACGGTTGCTTATCGAGTGAAGGGCTTTACCTGCATCACGTGCGCGGTGGGCCTCGAAACGATGCTGCGCGGGGAGAAGGGCGTGAAGTGGGTCAAGGCGACTTATCCCGAGGCGCAGGTGACAATTCGGTTCGATCCCTCGTCGGTGAACGAGGCACAACTACGAGGGTTTATTTCTGAGCTGGGTTTCACAGCGGAAGCCGAACCGCGAAGCTGATCTGTCGCGACGCGACTCAAAAGAAGGATTCATGACAAGAGACACCGACTTCGCATCGATTGCCGAGACACTGACTTCCACGCTGCGCCTGCAGCAGCCGCCCGTAGCTATTTCGTTTTCCGACTCTCTGCCGGCAGACGTTCCAGCCCATACCGGGCGCGTTCCGGCGGGATGCCGGTTTTGGGAAGATGGCGCCGCCGCGGCGTTCGCAACGACGGCCGCGGATCACTACAGCTGCGCCATCGGCGTGCACACGCATAACCTGCAGCCGTCGCCAGAACAGCAAACGGATCTGATGGACGCGCTCAAGGTCTTCGGCGATCTTGGCTATGTGCGCCCCGAGGATCTGCCGCAGATTCCTGTCCTGCAGTCGCAGCCGAAGTACGTGGTGTACGCACCGCTGGCTCAGGCAAAGACTGCGCCGGATATCGTGATGCTGTTCGTCCATTCGAACCAGGCGCTGATCCTTTCGGAGGCGACGCAGCAGGTGGAGAATCAGGTCGCGCCCGCGATGGGGCGGCCCGCCTGCGCGGTCGTACCGCAGGTGATGAATACCGGACGTGCCGCGCTGAGCCTGGGATGCTGCGGCGCGCGGGCCTATCTGGACATCCTTGCGGATGACGTCGCGATCTTCGCCATTCCCGGCGCGAAGCTCGCAGTCTATACAGAGCGGATCGAGGCGTTGTCGAAGGCCAATGCCGTGCTGTCGCAGTTCCATCAGATCCGTCGCCGCTCGGTGGAATCAGGGCAGAATCCGACGGTGAAAGAATCGCTGGCGGCGATGAGCGCCTAGAAGAGGCGGCGGCATGGGATTTTCCTGAGCCCCTCC
This sequence comes from uncultured Acidobacteriaceae bacterium, assembly GCA_963796895.1. GTDB lineage: Bacteria > Acidobacteriota > Terriglobia > Terriglobales > Acidobacteriaceae > Palsa-343. The sequence goes on along the minus strand of CAWCNN010000003.1, from coordinate 291,034 downwards.
GCGTACACTGCTGGGGAGGCGCAGATGGATCATTACGTCGAACGACTCGTGGATCTGGTCGAACCCGGATCGAACCACCTCTACAACATGAGCGCGGATGACGCTCGCAGGATCCTGCTCGACGGGTCCGCCGACGCGGTGCGTCATATCCAGGGCTCGTTTGCCCTGACCGCGAAATCCGGAAAAACGGTGCGCATGGCGCGCTCGCTCGACCGGCCCATGCGCTATTTTCTGGCCAAGCGCCAGGAAGGGCCGGCGTTGGTTGTGGCGTCGCGCATCGATGCGATTCATGAATGGGTCCGGAATGAGGGACTCGGCGATCAGTTTCATCCCAGCTACACGCGCATGGTGCCGGCGCATCACATCGTCGATCTGCAGTTGATTGGTTGCCCCGATCCTGACCCGGTCTACACGCGTTTCTTCACGCCGGTGATGGCCTCGATGCCTGCGGACCTCGATGTTATCGGCAAGGCCTACATTGCGGCGCTAGCCGAGGAGATTGCGCAGTGGCTGCGGACGGTCCCGGAGAGTGAACCGATTGGCGTATGTTTCTCGGGCGGGATCGACAGCGGCAGCGTTTTCCTGACGACATATCACGTCATGCGCAAGCTGGGCATGAATCCTGGCCGGCTGAAGGCGTTTGTGCTCGATCTGGGCGATGGACCCGACGTGCAGCAGGCACGCGCGTTTCTGGAGAAGCGCGGGCTGGGCTTGTTTTTGGAGCCGATCGAGGCCGATCCGGATTCGCTGGACGTCGGCGAAACGATTCGTATCATCGAAGATTACAAATCGCTGGATGTCGAGTCGGCGACGATGGCCCTGGCGCTGGCGCGCGGCATTCGCGCGCGCTATCCGGAATGGCGCTGCCTGATTGATGGCGACGGTGGCGACGAAAATCTGAAGGATTATCCCATCGAGGAAAACCCGGAACTGACGATTCGCAGCGTGATCCACAATCCGATGCTCTACCAGGAAGGCTGGGGCGTCGGTAAGATCAAGCACTCCCTGACGTACAGTGGTGGACTCAGCCGTTCGTATGTGCGCACCTATGCGACGGCGCACCGCCACGGGTTCGAAGGCTTCAGCCCTTACACGCGGCCCGAGGTGATCGCCGTGGCTGAAGCGATTCCATTTATTGAGCTGACGCAATATAGCGTTGGTCGGCTCTATGAGCTGAAGGGCGAGATTGTGGCGCGCGGCGTGAAAGCTGTCACCGGACTCGACATGCCGGCGTTTCCCAAGCGGCGCTTTCAGCATGGTGCGGTTTCCGAAGATTCTCTCCGCGCGAGGCTCCCCTTTCGCGAGGCCGAGTATCGCGAGCAATTTCTCGCGCTTTACCGCTGAGGCTTTTGTTGGCGTCCTATCCAGAGGCATTGGCGGAGCGAGACGCATGGATTCTCGCGCGACGAGGGCCGCGCAACGCAGTCGATCCGCTGCGGCCGTGGGCGTTCTTTGTTGAAGACGAGCGAAGCGCGTCGGGCGAGATCGTTCCCGTCGCCACCGTCTTCCTGACAAATCGCGGGTGCCCATGGCGCTGCCTGATGTGTGACCTCTGGCAAAACACGCTGGAAAACGTAACTGTCGTTGGTGCTATTCCGGCGCAAATCGATTTTGCGCTGGAGCGGATGCCGGCAGCGCGCCAGATCAAGCTCTACAACAGCGGCAGCTTCTTTGACCCGAAGGCGATTCCTGTGGAGGATCACGCGGCGATTGCCGGACGGATCGGTGGCTTTAAGCGCGTGATCGTCGAGTGCCACCCGGCTCTTGTCGGCGACGATTGTTTTCGATTCAGAGAGCGGCTGAAGGGCAGGCTTGAGGTGGCGATGGGCCTGGAGACGGCGCATCCGGAGATTCTCGAGCGGCTGAACAAGCGCATGACGCTCGAGCAGTTTCGGGCGGCGGCGGATCTTCTGGGCAGGAACGACATCGACCTGCGGGTATTCATCCTGATTAAGCCTCCCTTCATGCTGGAAGACGAGGCAGCGGAATGGGCTGCGCGGTCGCTGGACTTTGCTTTCGATTGTGGCGCGACGGCTGCGACCCTGATCCCTACGCGTGGCGGCAATGGCGCGATGGAAGCACTGGCGGCAAGCGGAGATTTTGCGCCGCCATCGCTCGCAGCCGTAGAGGCTGTGGCGGAGTACGGGATAGGGCTTGGCCGTGGGCGCGTGTTTGTTGATCTGTGGGATGAGCGCCGCCGTCCGGGATGTAAGACCTGCCATGAATCGCGACTTGAGAGGCTGGAGACTATGAATCTTCGGCAACAGATACCGCCGCGCATGGAATGTGAAGGGTGCGGAGGGAGAAGCTGACCGATACGTACGACATTGCGATCGTTGGATCCGGGTTCGCGGGCTCGCTGCTGGCGATGATTGTGCGCCAACTCGGGCATTCCGTTGTTCTGATCGAGAAGGGCCGGCATCCGCGCGTCGTGATCGGCGAGTCCTCCACGCCACTTTCGAATCTGCTGCTGGAAGAACTGGCGACGCGCTACGACCTTCCGGCGCTGCTGCCGCTCTCCAAGTGGGGAAGTTGGCAGAGGTTGTATCCGAATATCGCAGTCGGGCTCAAGCGCGGCTTCACTTTTCGTCATCATGGGCTCGGCGCAGCTTCACATGCCGATCCCGAACGTGCGGATCAATTGCTGGTGGCTGCCAGTCCGCGCGACGCGATCGCCGATACGCATTGGTATCGCGCGGACTTCGATCACCTGCTCGTGCAGGAAGCGCAGAGGCAGGGTGTTGCGTACTTCGATCGGGTAGTTCTGCGCGCGTTCGAGGAGTGCAAAGACGAGGTTCTGCTGCGGGGATCGCGGGAAGGCCGCGACATCACCTTTCGAGCAAAGTTCGTCTTAGACGCGACCGGACCGCGGGGTTTCCTGCACCACGCGCTCCAACTCGACGAAAAGGAATTACCGGATTATCCCCGGACGCAGGCGCTCTATTCGCATTTCTCCGGAGTGAAGCGTCACGAAAACACGACCTTCGCCCGGACCGGAGATACGGCTCCGCCGTATCCTATTGACGATGCGGCCGTGCACCACATCTTCGACGATGGATGGATCTGGGTTCTTCAGTTCAATAACGGAATCACGAGCGCCGGTGTTACGGCGACGGATTCGTGCGCATCACGGTTACGATTCTCTGAAGGAGAGCCGGCATGGGCACGTTTGCTGGACCAGATTCCTGCGCTCCGTGAACAGTTTGCATCGGCAAAGGCAGAGCGGCCGTTCACGCATGTACCGCGGCTGAGCTTTCGTTCGGCGCAGATTGCCGGGCATCGATGGGCGGTGCTGCCCTCGGCCGCTGGATTTGTCGATCCGCTTCTGTCAACGGGCTTTCCGCTGACACTGCTGGGGGTGGAACGCCTCGCGGAGATGATCGAGCAGGACTGGGATACCCCTCGATTCGCCGAACGTCTCCAGTACTATGGTCGACAGACCGACGCAGAGCTGCTGGCCACGGCAGAGTTGATCGGCGCTCTCTACGTAAACATGAGCAACTTCCCGGTCTTCGTTGCGCTCACGCTGCTGTATTTTGCAGCGGCCAGCTATTCGGAAGCAGCGCGGAGACTGGACAGGCGCAATCTGGCGGCGTCCTTTCTGCTTTGCGATGATCCGATTTTCGGGGCCGCAAGCCGGGTTCTCACAGCGCGAGCGCGACGGCCGCTGACGTACACCGAATCAGAGATCCTGGTTCGCGATATTCTCGCGGCCATCGAACCGTTCAATATTGCGGGGCTCGGCCGGCCGGAGCGGCGCAACTGGTATCCGGTGGAGGTGGAGGATCTGTATGATGGCGCGGCGAAGCTCGGTGCGACGCCGGAGGAGATCCGGAAAATGTTGCTCCGTTGCGGATTTGCACCGCAACCTGATCCGGTTGGGAGTTAGGCCGGTTGCGCTCCGGGCATTGCTGCGGGCAGCGTCGTTCGCGATCGGCGTGAGTCCAGCCACATCTCGATGAAGAGCGCCGCGGGTCCGACCCAGAACAACGCGTAGAGAGGCGCGTAGACGCTGCTGCCGAGGCGCATGAAGAATTCCACCAGAGCGACAGCGAAAGCAACGATGCACTGGCCGGTCCGTGAACGGACGGTAGTCTTCGGGTCGGTGATCATGAAGAAGATGAAGAGCTGGTACATTGGGCCCGTTATTGGGGAAATCTCCGACTGCCACGGATCGCCGGTGATCCAGGAGCGCAGGAACGAGAGTGCGATGAACGAGGCGACGTAGGTCGCGGTGATATTGAAGCGCCGCGCACGCCAGACGATCACCGAACCGAGAACCCAGATCACGATCAGCGATACCAGGTTGTTGCCCCACTGGATGCTGAGGCCTGCGACAGAATCCGATGCGAGAAACAGCATCGCGCAGATGCCGAAATTCGAAGGATTAAAGATGTGTCGATTGCGATAGCGCAGCGCGTATTTCGAGCTGATCGAAAGCGCCGCGCAGAGTGCGTAAGTCCAGTATGCGGGCGAGCGCAACAGAATGCCGACGCTGATCCCGGTGATGTAAGCGCTGGCGGGGTGCGGCCACTTCTTCAGAAAGGTCCGACCAAGGATCAGTTCACCGGTGATGCTGACCGCTATGGCAAGCAAAGTGCGGGTGTAGCTCTCGAGGATTCCGAAGGAGAAGTTGCCGGCGAGCAAAATCAGTGTGATGAAAACAGGCGGCATGAATCGGCTGTCGAGAATACTCCTCCACAGCGCCGGCCGGGGCCGGGCCGATGGCGCGACGATGGTCCAGTTCATGACGGCTCCTTCACGTGAACGAGCTGGTTAGGGGACAGGTGTTCGAGGGTCTGCACGGTTCCTGAGGGCCAGTGGATCACGGCTTTGTCGATCTGCGGTTTCTTTCCGAGCCCGAAGTGGAGGCGCCGATCATTCTCAGAAGCGAATCCGTTGCCGCCGGAGACGTACTGAATCTGCTTCTGTCCGTTCCAGAACAGCGTAACCTGGGTGCCGATTGCACTGCGATTGCTCTTTGTGCCTTCGAGGTCGAACTCGATCCAGTCGTTGCCGGAGGCGGTAGTGTCTTTATAGATCAGGAGCGGGCCGCCCTGGTTTGCAACCACGGCGTCGAGTACCCCGGTGTTCCACAGATCGGCGAGCGCGACGGCGCGGCCGTCATAGGTGTCTGTCACCCCAACCGCCTGGGCGACATCTTCGAATTTGCCGGCTCCGTCATTGATCCAGACCTTCTTCTGCTGGTAGCCGGAGAGGCTGCGGCCATCGAAAGCCGGCCAATGCGAAGCGTCACTAATGATGGAGCTGTTGCCGCCGGCAACTTTGGAGAAGTCATACCAGTAACTGCGCGTGCGTGAGAGCGAGACGTAACCGTTCTCGAGGAAGAGGTCCAGGTTGCCGTCGTTATTCAGGTCCCCGAACTGCGCTCCAAAACTCCATCCACCGAGTTCGACGCCAAGGTCGCGGGCGAGGTTGGCATAATGAAGGCCCTGTCCTTCCTGGGGAACCCAGAGGTTGTTGCCCTGGAGCAGCACGCCCTCTTCGGAAATGTTCGAAACATAGATGGAGTATTTTCCCTGGTTGAAGATATCGCCAAAGGCGGCGTTCATGCCGCTCTTGGGTGCGAAACCTACGCCGGTTTTCTCGCCGGCTTCGTGGAAATGGCCGTGATCGTTGAGGTAGAGTTCCGAGACGCCGTAGTCATTGGCGACGAAGAGGTCGGGATATCCGGTGCCGCGCAGGTCGACGGCGGCGCAAGCCAGGGCCCAGCGCCGGCTGTTGATGCCGACCCTTGCACTGACTTCCTCGAAGTGGCCGTTGCCCAGATTGTGAAAGAGATATTTGCGGCCGCCGTTCTTCGCGTACTCGAAACTCTCCGGCATCATGCGCGTGTTCTTGAGATGCCAGAGGTTGACGTCTTCCGGGTAGTAACCTCCCACGAAAAGATCGAGAAGCCCGTCGCCATCGTAGTCGAACCACACAGCCGTGTTGGCGTTGATCCAGGGGGGGAGACCGGCTTCATCAGTCACCCGTGTGAAGCCGCGGCCGTGGTCGTTGTGGAACAACTCCGGACGCCCCCACTTGATGAGGAAGAGATCCTCGTAGCCGTCGTTGTCGTAGTCGCCCCACACGGCGCCCATCGAAACACCGGTTCCGGACTGGTTCACATTGGCAATGCCCATCTGCGCCGCCACGTCGGTAAAGGTGCCGTCGTGGTTGTTGCGGTAGAGATGATTCATGCTGCCGGTGCGGCTGTTGGTTACATAGATGTCAGGCCAGCCGTCGCGATCGAAATCGACAATCGAAACGGAAGCGCCCATCGAGGCAACTTCGGGCATGATGCCGTCGAGTTTGGGATCGAGAATCGGCGCTTCGTGGACGAAGTGGATACCGGCCTCGTGGGAGACTTCCTGGAAGCAGAATCCGTAGCGCGACAGCGCAGTCCCGCAGTCGGTGTGGGCAGTGGATGCTCGGACCTTGCCGGAGGAAAAATGGCGGATGATCCAGGGTGTGGCCAACATGCCGGCAAAGACAACGCTGAGAATAATCCGGGCGACAGGGACGCGCTTCATCGTGACGACGGTGCCTCCCGCCGGGAATCCGTTCGCCGATGATCAGCGTTGAGCGCATCGCGGAAGGGCTCCGGCGTGACGTAGCGCGTCTGCCATGTCAGCCAGTCCTCGGGATGGTGGCGGTAGACCCATTCGTTTTCAAGTGGTGCCGGGGGCGAATCGTAGACCGTCCTGGCGTGGTACGGCAACGGTCGGACGGTCGCAGAATCGGTCGAGTTATAGTCGCCGTCTTTAATCCACCCGTCACCAGCGATCACGTAATCGCGCACCCATCCGGAGGGCGGAGGACCAGGAGCCCGGAAGCGCAGCGCCAGCTCGTCGCCGGCATTCATGATGACGTAACGGTCATCGATCTTATTGAGCAACGGGCGCACGTCGCCGAAGCGCGTGTAGAAGCCTTCAAGATCGCGCCAGATCTGCGTGGTCGACGAGATGTTGTTGTAATCGGGAATCTCCGGCGACGATACATTCGCGTGATGGATTGTCGAGTAGCCGCGATAGTGCAGGTCTGCCACCGACGGATCGATGTGGGTAATCTTCAACGGCGTGTTGGGCAAGCCGCGCGCCCACTGGATCTGGTCCCAATAGATTTCGAGGTCGGTGCGAAGTCGGAGTTTTCGCGGCGTTCCCGGGCGGAAGACGCCGGTGAGGTTGATGAGGCAAATCTTGTTGCGTCCCGCGGGGAAGCCGAGATTCGAACGGGCTACAACCCATCCGCCATGCCCATCGGGAACCTCGAGGCTCAGCGGCTCCGGCTGTTCGTGCCGGCCCTGGCTCAGCGCGATGTTGATCGATGAATCCGAGGGGTGCAGCCATCCTCTCGCGATCAGATACAGGGGGCCGGTCGTTGGCACGTGCTCGCCGAGATCGATCTCGACATAGTGATCGCGCGTGATGCCCTGATATTGCCCGCGTCCGAAGGTGTCAAGATAGCGCCCGTCCAGTGCGCTTAGGGTGCCCGTCACATCGTTTCCGCGATCATCGACTGCGCGCGCGATGGCATGCGGCATCTCCGTCGCTGTGATTGCCAGCTTGACGGGAGGCACGACGAATCGCTCGTCGGTGAAGACGTCCGTTCCCTGCGGGTGGTCGACGGTCATCAACTGGAGCCAATCGTAGTAATAGGTCTCCCACAGTTCGCCGGTAATGCGCAGGTCATAAGCGCCGTCGCGCGGGGCGAGGTCGTTACGGGGGATTTTGTACCACTCCTGGGTCGCCGCGATCTTTGCAGGGCCCAGTGCGTTGATGCGCAGGCCGATGGCCGATCCCCAGGGCACCGTGTCCTTGACGAATTTCATCTTGTGTCCGTCCCAGGCAAAGAGGAAGGGACACGATCCTTTGAGTCGCTGCTGGGCGAGCACTTGCTGATCGGCCTTCATCTGAAACTCGGCGTTGACGGTGCCGTTCGGCCAGAGGATGCGCGCCACGTCGGTACTGCTCCATTCGCCGAGGCCGAAATGTTCTTCCGGACCGGTGATGGCTTGCGCCTGCAGCAGCAGGCCGGAGCGGGTTTGGATTTCACCGCCGATGCCGAAGGAGTTGATGCGCTGATCGCCCAGCGCTGTGACCGCCCGTGTGCGGATTACTTGCCAGTGGTAATTTTTCGTGCCGTGATTGACCAGCCTGACCGACTGGCCATTCGCGTCGAGGGCCAGCAGGTCGAGTCGGCCGGCGCGCTTCAGGTCGGCGGCGGAGAATACACGCTTGGAATCCGCGGGGTGATCGAGCAGCGCGAAACCGCGGTCATCACCGCCGAGCCAGAGATGCGGTGCCCCTCCTCCGCCGACGTTCGCCAGCACAAGGTCGACTGCGCCGTTGTTATCGAGGTCCGCCGTCAGAAGCCGGACGGGATTCTTCAACTCCGTGCTTGCATTCGGCACATGCGCGAGATCGGATGACTTCCATGATCCGTTGTTATCGATGAGGCGCGTGATGGCGCCGTTCGCCTGGACCGCCAGCAGATCGAGAGAACCGCTGTGGCGTGTATCGGCGGCGGCGATGGCTTCGACTTTCCCGAGTTTGGGTAAATCGGTCATCTCGCGGAAGTTTCCTGCGCGCTCGTTGTGGAAGATATGCAGCTGCCCGGCGCCGTCGATGAGCGATGCATCGGGATTGCCATCGTCATCCAGATCGGCCCACACGAACTGCTCGATGCCGGAGACGGCGGCAAAGGGATGGATGGGGGTGAAGGTTCCGTCGCCGTTGTTGCGCAGGACGATTGGCGCGCCGGTCTCGGTGCCGAGAACGATGTCCAGATCGCCGTCGGCCTCGATGTCCACGGCCCACGCACCGGTGTAGTTGCCTTGCAAAATCGCGGGGGGAAGCTTTGTCTGCGCGGTCACGTCAGTGAATTTCTGCGGTGAGTCCTGGCGCATGAAGCGCACGCCGCCAGCGCCGGCCAGGACGAGATCGGTTTTGAAATCGTAATTGAAGTCGACCGGCAGCAGGGATTCCGGGTCCGGAGCCACGTTGTTCGCGCCGCCGGGGAAAACGAAGGACGGTCCTCCGAGCACCTGCACGGTTCGTGCATTCGCCGTGACCACCACGGGAGGTTGTTTGTCATCGAGCATGACGGCGCCAATCCAGTCCCATTGCTGGCCCGACGTCGTGGCCAGCGGTTCGGGCGTGAACCGCAGAGCGAGATCCGGAGATGCGGGGCGCGAAGAGGGCGAAGGCATCCGCAGAAAAGCCTGGAATGGCTGCGCCTCATCTCCGGGCTGCGCTTTGATCGTTGCGAGGCTCTGGCGGAAGCTGGGCACCTGCATCAGCACATTGCGCAGGAAGACACTGCGCACGGCGGCCGTCGCGGGTGCGGATTGTGCGGCGTTTTGCAATTCGGTCAGTTGCTGCTGTACGCTGGGCGGCCATGCGGAGGAGGACTGTGCAGCAATGCGACTGACCGCCGAGCGAAGAGTAGGCGCGTCTCCGCGCTTAGCTGCGATGCGGCTCAACTCAACCAAAGCAGCGAGATTGTCGGGCTGGGCGGCGAGAATCTTTTCAATGAGTTGCTGAAATTCAGCTTCGCTGTCGGGGCCGCCCTGGCGCTCGATCTCCACGGCAAGTAAATACAGTGCGCGCAGGTTGTGCGGATCGAGATCGACCGCCCTGCGCAGGTTTGCGATGGCCTCGGCAGAATTGCCGCGGGTGCTTTCGAGCACGCCCAGGTCGGCATCAATCTGGCTGTTGCGTGGAGCGAGCGAGTGGGCGCGGTCCAGACGCTGCTTCGCCGGATCGAAGTTGCGCTGGCGCAGGGCGAGAATGCCCCAGTCGGCCCACCCGGCGGGCTCACCGGGAGCCAGTTGCGTGGCCTGTGCGAGCTCGGTTTCGGCGCGCACATCATTGCCTACTTCCATGGCCGCGAGCCCCACGTAAAAAGACTGCACGAATTGCGTGTATTGTGCGGACTCCGGTTTCGGCAGGCCGCGGTGGCAGCCGGTGGCGAGGATGCCGGCGGCAGCAGCGACACACACAAGGGCGCGGAAAGATGCTGTACGCTGGCCCGTCCCGGCAGTCGCAGGCGTGACCGCGAGATGCGGGCTTGGAGAGCCGGGGATAGGGACGCAGTGCAAAGCCTTGCCCACGTTACCGAACCAGCAGCAGGAGTGTCTTCCACCCAAAGATGGAGGTCTCCGGAGAGATTGATCGTGGGCGGCGCTGTCGATCTCAGCGGAAGCCGGGGTGCGAAGGTATTCCAACTCTGGTTGGCTGACGATGTTCACCGTTGGGGAAGATGCTGGCTCAGTTTACGGTCTTGAATCCCCGGATGGAAAGGACACGGCGATCGGCAACAGCCGAACAGGAGGTACTTCGTCCGGAAAGAAAAAGGCCGCCATCGATGACGATGGCGGCCTGGAGGAGGTACTTCGAGGTTCGAACTAGAAGATGAACTTCACCGCACCCTGGAAGATGCGGGGATCGTTAGCACCCGTGATCACGCCAAAGGTTTTGGAGTTGTTCACTTTCAGATTGCCGCTGCCGGGTGCGTCGAAGTTGGGGTGATTGAACATGTTGAACGCCTCGATGCGGAAATCCAGCTTGGTCCTTTCGGTGAGCGGAAAGAAGCGGCTGATCTCCGCATCCACGTCCGCGTAATTCGGCCCACGGAAGGTGTTTCTCCCCAGATTGCCGTAGGTGCCGTTGGTCGCGTAAGCGAAGGCAGCGTGGTTGACGTAGGTTTGGTTCTGGCTGATCGTGTTGTGCGTGTAGGAAGCCGATCCGGTCAGGTTGGGCCGATCATTGTTCACATCGGTGCCGGAGATGTCTGTGCCATCCGTTACCGTGAATGGAGCGCCATCCGTGATTCGGATGAGCGGACCCAGTTCCCAGTTGTTGGCAATGGCGCTCGCAACCCCATGCAGGCTGGTGAACCGGCTGATCACCACGGCGTTGGCGTTGAACATGCCGCGGTAATCAAAGCCGCAGTTGGCGCGGTCCAGGCGTGGATTGTAGGGATTTTCGACGGTGGTTCCGGCAAAGTCACCCTGCGCATCTTCGACGTCGATGCAGTGCGACCACGTGTAGTTAGCGAGAACCGTGTAGTTGGAGGTGCGATGCTGCACAGTGGCGATCATGCCGTTGTAGTTCGCATTGGACGAGTCATCGACAAGGACGGTTCCGCCGCCACCGCCAGTGAATGCCCCGCCGTCGGTGGGATCCTCCAGGACCAGCCGGAAGCGACTGCTGTAATTCGCGGTTGGCGAGCCGCTGGTATAGACCGCTGGGTTCAGCGGGAATCCCCAGGTCTGGTGGACGGTTTCGTTGCCGATATAGTCAAGCTGCGCCATCCACGCATGCCCCAGTTCGTGCTGCACGCTTGCCGTCCACTGAATCACGTACGGTGAATGGAACTGATGCGGCATGAAGATGTACTGCGCCGTCTTTGGGAAGACGATGTTAGATGGGGGCGTAAAGGGCTGCGGGAAGGGATTGCCCGGTGCGCTGCCGCTTGACCATGGGTCGGCGAAATCGAGCGGCGCGGTTGTGGGAACGGTCGAAGCTGCCGTCGCGAAAGGCGGATTTTGCTGATTGCGCTGTGCGGTGAAGAAGTTGGGCTCGTCGTAGATCAGCGCGCCGCCAAGGCGGAAGACGGTCTTGCCAGAGCCATCGGGGTTCCAGGTGAGACCGAGGCGCGGTGAGAATTGCCACGGGGAATTCTGCGTGAAAGCCTTCGGTACTCCTTTGTCTCCGTAATAGAAGACGCCGGCGGGCGAGTTCGGATAGACGCCACTGTGTGTGTGGTTGAGCATGGCGGCCTCATCGAATGTCGACCCGCGATGGAAGTAGTCGGCCGGCATGTATTCCGGCTGCCAGCGGACGCCAGCCGTCAGTACCAGCTTTGGCGTTGCCTGCCAGGTGTCCTGGACGTAGAGAGTGGGAATGGGAGCGCGGAGCGAGTTCCCCTGCGCCTTGCTCTGCTCGAAAGCCTGCAGAGCGCCGGTGAGGAAATCGAGATTGGCATCCGCCGCCGGCTGTTTCTTCTGATTCTGTCCGGGGCCTGTCTGGCTGAAGACACCGCTGAACGTGAACGCGCCGTTCTCTTCGTAGTGATTCGAGGCGTTGAACTGGGAGCGCGCATATTCGCCACCGAAGACGATCTGGTGCTTGCCGCGAACGAGGTTCACGTCGTCGGAAATCGCAAAGGTGTTGACATTGAAATGAGACGGGGCGCAGGTGCCGCAGTAGAGACTGAACTTTGAGCTGGCGGTAAAGCGGAAGAAGTTGGGATCGACGTTGAACATCGAAACTCCAACGGCGTCAGGGCTGACTCCCTGAGCGGCGGGAGAACGGTTGTCACGGCGGCGGTCGACCGTCGCATGCACGGAGTTCACCGCGTGTGCGCTAAAGACATAGCTGTCGCCAACGGTGAGCGATTGCACGCGCTGATAGTTTCCTGGCGTTGCGGTTACCAATGCATTGGTGGGGTCCCACAACGCAGGGAACCCGTACCCATCGAGAAGGTAGCGACCATAAAGATTATGTTTCGGCGAAAGATTGGCATCGATTCTGGTCACAAACTGGTTTTCGGTATAGTTGCCGGGCGCGGCATACTTGACGGCGCCGGCCGGATCGGTGGTCTGGGGAAGGAACTTCTCCAGGGCGAGCGCAACGGGACTGAAATACGTAGGGTCGATCTGGTTGCCGACCAACGCAGCTCCGGTTACCGGGTTGTAGAGGGGGGTGGAGTCGGAGCCAGAGAAATCACCGGCGAGATTGGCCTGGCTGGGGACGTACGCAGTCTTGTCCGAGGTCACCTCGTGATGGATGGTGTGCTGATATCCGGCAAAGAAGAAGAGCTTATCTCGCAGGACCGGACCGCCGAGGGTGCCGCCGAACTGATTCTGGTGGAGCTGGTCCGGTTTGCTGGAGAAGAAGTTGGTCGCGTCAATCAAGTTGTTGCGGATGTACTCGAAGGCATCCCCGTGGAACGTATTGGTGCCCGAGTTCGTCACCACGTTGACCTCGCCGCCGGGATGGAGACCGCTCTGCGCGCCCATCGCCGTGCTCTCCACGCTGAACTGATTGACGGCATCGGGGAAGGGAAACGGCAGGTTGACGTTGGTCATGTAGTCGTTGTTATCGGCGCCATCCAGCCGATAATCCGTCTGGTTTCCCATACCGCCGGCAACGGAAATGGACTTGGAGCTGAAGAAATTTTTGCTGCCCACCATGTCGTTGCCGGGAGCGCTCGCCGCTCCGCCGGAAAGCACGATGAGGTCAGTCATCTGGCGGCCATTGAGGGGCAGTTCGTTGACTTCCTTCTGGTCAATGGTCTGCTTGAACGAGGTGTCCTGCGTTTGGAGGGAAATGCCATTGGCCTCGACGCGAACCTCCTGATTCTCCGTGCCTACCGTCAGGCTTACGTTAACCGCGATGTTGCTTCCTACTTCCAGGACAATGCCCGTCTGGGTATAGGCCTTGAATCCCGAGGCGGTGGCGGAGAGGTTATAGGTGCCGACCGACAGGTTCGGGAAGCTGAACACGCCACCGCCGCTGGTGACCGTCTGATGCTTGACGCCTGTGGCCCCATTTGTGACGGTTACGTGGGCGCCTGCAATGACGGCGCCAGATGGATCGCTGATGGTTCCCTGAATGTTGCCGGTACCGGCCAACTGCGCGAACGCGGGCGAAACAAACAGGCCGAGTGCAAGGGCCCAGAGAAGCGATCGTCCCCACACGGGGGCCCACCGGTTCGTCTGCGTCATGTCGAAATCCTCCGAAATTTACTCGATTGGCAGGCCGTGATTTTACTAAGAGGTCTGACCTGTCGTAGAAACCGCACTAGTATCGTGGACGGGGAAGAGAACTGTCAAGACACCTGTCGGCAGGAGGTCCCATGCGTGCCCGGGCGGCATCGGATGACCTTCTCGGCGGGAGGCGCAAGACCGCGCCAGAGTGGCACCAAAGACCCTCGGCGCTGTCCCGGCCGGAGGGGGCTCCGAATAGGCGGCGCAGGGGCCGCGGGAGGGCCGCGGTGCGTGATTCGCCGCACGCGGTGGGGTCCGGAATAGGGGAGTTTGGTCAGACCACGGCGCGAGCGGCGGCCCCCGCGGGACACCACTTACGCCGCTACAGGGTTTGGTTGTCCGCGCTTTCCAGTTGCGTATCTTTGGCCGCGCGGCTGATCAGGATGCGCAGGTCCGTCACCTTGTCGAGATGAAACGCGGTGATGCCTTTGGGCGCGGTGACGGCGATAAAGTCGGCTCGGTCGACGCCGGTGAGATAGAAACTGGGTCGCGGATCGGGCGAAGCCGCCGCAACCTCGACGTGGCTCATCTCCAGATTTTTGATGTGACGCAGGAAGAATCCCTGCGACGGCATGGGGCCGAACATTCCGGGATCGGGGTATTTGGCTTCGTTCTCCGGTGGGCGGAGGGAAAGAGTATCCGGCGATGCGCCGCCTACCTGGTGTTGGTATACATTGTCGAGCTTCAGGTCTTCGACAGCGTAGTCGGGGATGCCGCTGATGATGGAGCAGAGCCGCGATGCGCAGTTATAGCTGGTGAGATTGCTGATCAGGATCCGCCGCATGGTGCCGACCCTGGTCGTCTCCTTCGGACCGCGCAGGCGGGCACCCAGGCGGATGAAGATGGGCGCGGTGGTGATGTTGCGCATGGTGATATTGCTGACGGCGATGTCTTCGCAAAGCGCCCCGTCTTCGCTTTCCAGCGCCAGACCGTTGCAGGTGTCGAAGACGCAGTTCGAGATGGTGATGTTTTTGAAGCCGCCGTTGGACTCCGTCCCGCATTTGATGCGGCCGGTGCGGCCCACGTGCGCGTCGGCAGCAAATCTTTTGAAGGTACCGTCGAATACTGTGCCGAGTTCGTAGTCTCCCGTGACATAGCAGTTGGCGATGGTCACATTCTCGGTCGCGCGGGCATAGCCGAGTGCGTAACTGCTCTTCGGACAGATGCCGTCGTCCCACGGTGAATTGACGGTGCAGTTGGAGACGTGAACGTTGCGGCAGCAGTCGATGTCCATGCCGTCGCGATCCGTATCGATGGTGAGATTGTCGATGGTCAGGTTGTCGACACCGGTCAGAAGCAGTCCGAAATGGCCACCTTTAAGAATGGAAAAGTCGCGCAGCAGGACATTGTGGCAATTCTTTAACGCGATACTTTTGTTGCCCACACCCGACTGCTCGGCCACATAAATGGGGTAATTCCCACGCGCGGTCCTGTGGGCTCCGAAGCTAAGGCCCTTCCCGTAAATCAAGCCAGGTCCGGTGATGCTGATGTCGGTGAGACCCTCGCCCCAGATCAGCGAATTGTGCCAGTGATTGTGACCGTAATCCTGGTAATCCTCCCACGGGGTATTGGACTCGGCAGCATCGTAGGTGCCGCCGTTATAACCGGTGGTCTCGCCGGGCAGCGGGGAGGGGGCCGCAAGCAGCGTCGCGTTCTGCGACAGATAAAGCCCCACGTGGCTCTTCATACGGATGGAAAAGCTCAGCCAGGTTCCGGGAGGGAAAAGCACGGTGCCTCCGCCTGCGTCGGCGGCCGCTTCAATCGCCTTGTTGATGGCGGGAGAATCGACCGTTTTGCCGTCGCCAACGGCTCCGTAGGTCCGAATATCGAAGACGCCAGGCATGCCTGCGGATGGCGACGAACGACGAGCAGCGTACGCTTCCGGTAGCGAGGAGCCGACGACGGCTCCGAGACCCAGAGCACTCATGCGGAGAATATCTCGACGGTTGGAGCGGAAGGAGTTCATAGGGGCAAGATCCTCGCAGAAGAAATATCCCGCTGGCAGATCTCTTTGCGGGCTGCCAGGTGGTATGACCACTGGACGCCATCCAGCGTATCATTGGTTTCGCCGTTGCACTTGTTCCCGGCGAGGAAAAATGATCCTGATGCGATTCAGAATGTGCCCCTCCTGCTGTTTTTCTGCATTCGTTGTTCTGGCGATCGGGGCGGCAGTGCCGGCGAACGCTGCCGCTACGCAAACGACGTGCGACCCATATGCTTACGGCGCGAAAGCCGACGGAGTCACGAAAGACACCGCCGCGATTCAATCCGCCATCGATGCGTGCGAGAAGCGTGGGGGCGGGGTTGTGAGGCTTTCCGCAGGCAAATGGCTCAGCGCGCCCATCGTGCTGAAGAGCAATATCACCCTCGAACTCGACAAGGGCGCGACGCTGCTCGGGTCTCCGGATCACGACGACTACCCCGCCATCACGGAGTTCAAGGCGCCGGGGCGCCGGTCGCTGGTCAGCGCGACGAACGCAACGAACGTCTCGATCACCGGTGAAGGCGTGATCGATGGGAACGGGGAAAGTTGGTGGCAGGAGGCACGCGAGGTGAAGGATCACGGGGTCATGGGGTCTGACCACACCAGGCCGCGGCTGGTGGTGTTCGACCACTGCCGGCACGTGCTGGTGGAGGGTGTCACGATCCAGAATTCCCCCATGTGGCAGCTGGTTCCTTACTACTCCGACGACGTGACGATCCGGAACATCCGAGTCCTGGCGCCGCAACACTCGCCCAATACCGACGCCGTCGATCCGTTCTCCTCCTCGAACGTGCGCATCGATCACGTTTTCGCCGATGTCGGCGACGACGATGTAGCCATCAAGTCCGGCATGGCCAATTCTCCGGGACCGGATGACCCCAGCCGCAACATCACCATCACCGACTGCAACTTCCTGCATGGGCACGGTCTCTCCATCGGCAGCGAAGTGGCGGGTGGCGCGCAGCATGTGCGCGCCGAACGCATTCATTTCGATGGCACCGACAATGGCATCCGTGTGAAGGCCAATCGGGATCGCGGGAATAACGTGGGTGACTTTATTTTTCGCGATATCGAGATGAAGAACGTGAAGAATGCCATCATCATCAGCGAGTACTACCCGAAGATCCTGCCCCCGACCCCCGATCCGCCGACGCCGATCACGCGTCTGACGCCGCACTTCCACGACATCACGCTCGAAAACGTAACCGCCACGGATATAGTTTCGGCGGGGGCGATCGCCGGTTTGCCGGAAGCGCCGATTCGCAACGTGGTGCTGAAGAACGTCCACATCCAGGCACTGCATGGGCTGGCGATCAGCAACGCCGATGTCGCGGGCGAGAACGTCAGCGTTCAGGCCGCCGATGGATCGGGAATTATCAAGGCGGAGGGCGGAAACATTACTCTCCACTGATCGCTGTGAAGCCGCGGCGTACGATCCACCGCTGTGAGGAGATTCCCCGGATCCATGATTCGTTTTCGAAACTTGTTTCTGAGTGCGGCAGCAGCTTGCGTTGTGTTTGCAGCTTGCGGTCGCGCTCAGCAAAAAGCGGTGACCGTCCACTCGGCTGAATCCCTGGAAGCGCTGCGCCAGGGCTTCGCCTCGCCTCCCATGGACGCGCGTCCCATGATGCGCTGGTGGTGGTTTGGTCCGGCGGTCGAGCCCAACGAACTCGCCCGTGAACTGCGCACCATGAAGGCCGGCGGCATCGGCGGGGTGGAGATTCAGCCCGTTTACCCTCTGGAACTCGACGATCCGCAAAAGGGCTTCCACAACATGAAATTCCTGTCGCCGGAGTTTCTGAAGATGGTCGGCTACGCCGCGAATACCGCTCGCGATCTGGGCATGCGCGTGAGCATCACTCTGGGCAGCGGCTGGCCCTACGGTGGCGCATGGGTGCCGGTGAGCGAGTCGGCCGGGCGGCTGCGCGTGGTTGCGACGCCCATTTCTTCTGACGAGCACTCCGTCGCGGTCCCCGCAATGGAGAACGGAGAGACGTTGCTGGCCGCGTTCGTTACCGCTGGGACGCCGCAGCATTACGACGCGGAGCATGCACGGCGCGTGGAGGAGATGAAGGACGGGAGGCTCCAGATTCCATCCAGCGGCAGCGATCCGCAGGTCGCGCTGTTTTTTATCTCCAGCCGCACCGGCCAGCAGGTGAAGCGCCCGGCTTACGGGGCTGAGGGTTTCGTCATCGATCACTTCAGCGGCACTGCCGTGCAGGATCATCTGAAGAATGTTGCCGATCCTCTGGTACAGGCTTTTGGGCAGCATCCTCCGTACTCGGTGTTCAGCGACAGCCTCGAGGTTTACGAATCGGACTGGACGCCAGACTTCCTGAATGAATTTCGCAACCGTCGCGGTTACGATTTGACACCGCACCTGCCCGAGCTGGTCGCAGGCACCGGGCCCGAAGCTGTCGACCTGCGTTACGACTGGGGCCGTACGCTGGCGGAGCTGATCGACCAGAATTATCTCGCCGCCATCAATGCCTGGGCACGCGCGCACCACACACAGTTCCGTTCTCAAAGCTACGGCATCCCCGCGGTCACGCTCTCCAGCAATGCCCGCGTCGATTTGCCGGAAGGCGAAGGCTCGCAGTGGCACGGACCGTTCTCGTTCACGCGCTGGGCCACGTCGGCGAGCCACGTCTATGGGCGGCCGGTGACGTCGTCAGAGACCTGGACGTGGCTGCACTCGCCGCCCTTCCGCGCAACTCCGCTGGATATGAAGGCCGAAGCGGACACGTTTTTCCTGCAGGGCATCAATCAGCTGATGGGACACGGCTGGCCGTACTCGCCGCCATCGGCCGGCGATCCGGGATATGCGTTCTACGCCGCGGCGGTCTTCAACGATCACAATCCGTGGTGGATCGTGATGCCCGACGTCACGGCGTACCTCACGCGCATGAGTTGGCTGCTGCGTCAGGGCAAGCCCGCGAACGATATTGCTGTGCTACTGCCGGAAGAAGACGCACAGGGACGCTTTCGTCCCGGGCACGCGACGGTGAGCGATCAGATGGCGGAGTTGCTTGGTCCGGACCTGGTCCCCGCGGTTCTCGATGCGGGCTACAACTTCGACTTCATCGATTCGGAGGCCATCGATCGCGTCGGCATTCACTATCCGGTGCTGGTGATCCCGAATGTCGAGCGATTGCCACTCGCGACCTACCGGAAGGTCCAAGCGTATGCGCGCAGCGGCGGCATCGTCATCGCGATAAAGAATCCCCCTTCGCGCGCGCCGGGATTTGTAGAAGGTCCGCGCGACACCGCGGCGATCCGACAAATCTCCCAGGAGTTATTCGCGCCAGATGCGAAGGACGCGAAGGTCGTCGACAGGACTTCGGATCTGGGCTCCGCGATTTCCACCTTTCTGAAACCAGATGTCGGGCTCGATCCGATTACGCCGGAGGTCGGCTTCATCCATCGGCGCCTCGCGAACGGAGACATCTATTTCCTCGCGAACACGGGCAATCGCCCACACACCTTCACGGCCACTTTCCGCACGGTGCGTCCGTCAGCCTCCTGGTGGGATCCATACACCGGCAAGGCAGTCGAGGCCGGCAAGGGGCCGACGATCGCGATGACCCTGGCGCCATACGCATCACGCGTGGTGGTTTTCACCGATCAGCCGCCGGGGCAAAAGGAAAGAGTGAGCGCAACCAAGTTTGCGCCCATCGATGTGAGCCACGACTGGAAGCTCACGCTGGACAGGACCGGATTCAGCGAGACGATGCAGGCGCTGCATTCTTGGTCCGACGATGGGGCGGGCAAATATTACTCGGGAACGGCGACCTATACGCGCACCCTCGATCTGCCGTCGGATTTCCCGCGTGATGGTGCGGCGATGCTGGATTTTGGCACAGGAACACCGCTCGAGCGGACAACATTGAATCTTCCGGGCATGCGCACCTGGTTCGATGCTCCCGTGCGTGATGCCGCCGTCGTGTATGTGAACGGGCAGCGCGCGGGATCGGTGTGGCACCCGCCTTTCGTGCTCAACATCGGGCCGTTCCTGCATGCAGGTTCCAATGAGTTGAAGATCGTCGTTGCGAACACCGCCATCAATGAACTGGCCGGGTGCGCGCCCAAAGACTACCGGTTGTTATGGATGAAGTACGGTAAACGTTTCGCGCCCCAGGATATGGATCATCTAGAGCCTCTCCCGTCGGGCATTCTCGGACCCCTGCGCCTTGTGCCTGTGAGTGAGGAATCCGCCGCTGCTGACCCGATGAACTGAACGCCATGACTTTTGCTGGAGGATGGAATCTGTGAAGCATCGACTCTTCGTGGTTGCCGCTCTGCTCGGCGCCCTGCCGCTCCTCGCACAAACCCGACCGGCAGCTTCTTCAAGCACCACGCCGGCGATCTCCCGCGCGGAGCAGGATGGCATTGACCGCGACATCAGCCGGCACTTCGGGGATGCTCCGGCAGATCCGGGACCGAAGGCAAAGCTCTCGGGGGCGATGCGTCCGGCCGACGTGCGCGCCGCCATGCGCAAGGTCGCGGACTGGGAACTGGGCTGGTCGCGACCGTACTTCGATCGCATCTGGACGTGGAGCGTGCTGTACTCCGGCTTTATGGCCTCCTCACCGGCGCTCGATGATCCGCAATATGGCAACGCGATGCAGGAGATGGCCGAGAAGTTCCACTGGGAATTGCGGTCGGAGCATCCCAACGCCGACGACCAGAGCGTGGGCCAGACCTATCTCGAACTGGATCTGCTGCAGCCCGCGCCGGAGAAGGTCGCGCCGACACAAGCGGCGCTTGACGACCTGCTGGCCGGCGGTGCGGCGAAGATTCCGGCGGCCCAGGCGCAGATTCCGTGGTGGTGGTGCGATGCGCTGTTCATGGCGCCCCCGGTGTGGTCGCGCATGTATGCGGTCACCCACGATGAGAAGTATCTCGACTACGTCGACAAGCACTGGTGGGAGACGTCGGACCTGCTCTACGATGCGCACCGCCATCTCTACTATCGCGACATCACGTTCCTGCATAAGACCAACGAGAAGGGCGATCCCATCTTCTGGTCGCGCGGAAACGGGTGGGTGATGGGGGGCATCGCGCGCACTCTTGACTACATGCCGCAGGATCACGCTACGCGCGGAAAATACGAAGCGCAGTTGCGCGAAATGGCGGCGGCGGTGACGGCACTGCAGGATAGGCGGAGCGGCCTGTGGCATTCGGACATGCTCGATCCCGCCGATTATCCGCAGCCCGAGGTTTCCGGCTCGGCACTCATCACGTTCGCCCTTGCCTGGGGTGTGAATCATGGCGTGCTCAACCGCGCCACTTACGCGCCGGTGATCGCAAAGGCCTGGCGCGGGCTCGTGGGCCAGATTTACGCCGATGGCCGCCTCGGGAACATCCAGCAAACCGGGGCTGAGCCTGCGCATTATTTGCCTTCATCGAGCTATACGTATGGGGTTGGCGGATTTCTGCTCGCCGGCGCAGAGGTTGAGGAGATGGCGGGCCATCACGGCCACACACATGCAGCAGTGGCTGGTGTGGGGAAGGCGAAATGAGATGAAAATCCTTGATCGCAAAGCTACGCTTCGAATCGCTATCGCAGCGATGGTTGTAACGATGAGCCTCGGTCCTGGGTTGCGCCCGGCTTCAGCCCAGTCGGCAACAGCGAATCCGAGCCTCACCGGTATCGCGCACGTGGCGATCCGCGTCGCCGATCTTGCGCGGGCCCGCGCGTTCTTCCATCAGTTGGGATTCGAAGAAGCCTTCGCGATGGACAAGGGCGGCACGCCGACCGAGGCTTTCTTCAAGATCAACGACCGGCAATTCATCGAGCTGTATCCGCGGCGCGATACGGCAGCCGCTGTTGGTTTTATGCATGTGTGCTTTGAGGCCGCCGACATCAACGCGGTTCATCAGAGCTATCTCGATCACGGCCTCGTGCCGAACCAGGTCCGCCGCGCCGGTGCGGGCAACCTGCTCTTCACGCTGCAAGGCCCCGACCAGCCGGGGCCGCCCTCGGACCTGCGCGGCAGTGCCGCGCAGAACATCGAGTACACGCAATACATGCCCGGTTCGCGGCACACCCTCGATCGCGGGCAGCATCTGGGGCCGAATCGGGTTGCCGAGCGCATTGCCGGAGTGGGGATTCCATTCGCCGATCTGGCCGCCGCGCAGTCCTTCTACGTCGACAAGCTTTCCTTCAGACGTGCGTCGCGTCCGCTCGAAGCCGGAGTTACGGCGCTGGCATTACCGGGAAGTCCCGATGAGCAGATTGAGCTTTTGCCGCCGACAGCAGCCACTTCGAAAAGCCTGCCCTTTCACCTCGTCTTTTCTGTGCCCAGCCTGCGGCACACGGCCGGCCAGCTGCGAGCCCTCGGATTCACCGCGAAGAAACACGCCAAAACGTTGAGCATTGAAGACCCGGACGGAGATGCAATCGTGTTCGTCGAGGTACACGGGTGAGCGTGGGGCGATCCGTGGGGCACCGCGCGATTCTCGCGTGTCTTGCGTGCGTCTGTTTCGGGTGCGCTCCCTGCTCTTACGCGAAAGATTTCCGGGTGAAGGATTACGGCGCGAAGGGTGACGGGACGACACTCGATACCAAGGGGATCCAGGCAGCGATCGATGCGGCCGCTCAGGCGGGTGGCGGAACTGTCGTGGTAACTCCAGGAACCTACCTGAGTGGATCGATCTTCGTTCGTTCGCGCGTGACGCTCCGCATCGAGCAGGGCGCGACCCTTCTCGGCTCAGAAAAGTTGGCTGACTATCCGATGATGCCGACCCGCGTCGCCGGCATCGAAATGACCTGGCCCGCGGCGCTGGTGAACGTCTACCAACAGCACAACGCCGCGATCACCGGCGCAGGCACGATCGACGGCGACGGCAAAGTCTGGTGGGACGGCTATTGGGCGCTGCGTCGGCAATACGATGCCAGGGGCCTGCGCTGGGCTGCGGACTACGACTCGCGGCGGCCGCGCCTTATCCAGATCTATAAGTCCAGTCATGTGACGCTGTCCGGCCCCCTGCTGAAGCGCTCCGGCTTCTGGACGGTGCACATCTGTTATTCCGACCATGTCCACGTCGATGGCGTGACGATTCGCAACAACGTAGGCGGGCGCGGTCCCAGCACCGATGGCATCGACATCGACTCCTCCAGGCATGTGCTGGTGGAGCACGCCGATATCTCGGTGAATGACGATGCTCTCTGCCTGAAGGCTGGTCGCGATGCCGATGGCCTGCGCGTGAACCGTCCCGACGAAGATATTGTGGTTCGCGACTCCACGGTGCGCGATGGCGCCGCGGCGATCACCATCGGCAGCGAAACTTCCGGCGGTTTCCGCAACGTGGAGGTCTACAACATCCACGCTTTCGGGCATGTTCCTTCCGGCGTCCTCATCAAGTCGGCGCACACGCGAGGCGGCTGGGCCGACAATATTCGTATTCACGATCTGCAACTGGAGAACGTCGCGGTTCCCATTCGCATCACGATGAACTGGAACCCGAGTTACAGTTACGCAAAGATTCCACCGGGGCTGACCGATGCTCCGCCGTATTACAAAGTGCTGGCGACGCCGGTGCCCGCGGCGCAGGGACTCCCGCATTTTCGGAACATCAGCATCACCCACCTGACGGCCACTGGGGCCCGCAGAGCATTCGAAGTGAGCGCGACCCCGGAGGGGCCCCTCGAGAATTTCCGCCTCGGCCACATCCTGATCGAAGCGCAGTCGGCCGGAAAGGTGGCGGATACGAAGAACTGGTCGTTGTCCGATGTGTCGATCCGAGCTACTGACGGCAGTCAACTCACCTGCACCGATAGTCCGGGGCTGCAACTCCGACGCGATTCCGGAATCAAGGAGCCCTGATGCGTCGCACGATCGCCGTCAGTCGAGATGGAACACTTCTTCCAGCGGCAACATGCTTGCGTCGGCGGCCCCTCCTTGCAGCGCTTCGAAGAAGGGCGCCATTTCAGCCTGCCAGCGCGCGTTCACAGGGTGGTCCTGCATGCGGGCGCGGGCCTGCTCGAAATCCGGCGATTCCAGATAGCCCACCAGCAGTCCGTCCGGTCGCAGGAAAAGCGAATAGTTGTGCCAACCGGTCGCGCGCAGCGCATCCAGCATTTCCGGCCATACTTCCCGGTGGCGGCGCTTGTATTCTTCCAGTTTTTCGGCTCGGACTTTCAGGAGAAAGCAGACGCGCGTCATCGCAAAAACTCCTTCGTGGTGTGCTGACCGGTTTTAATGCGGCCGGGAAGCGGACGGACAGAGCTGAAAATCTTCCTTTGACGCGTCCATTTTCGGGCAGTACCATGTCAGTCAGTCTGCTGCATTTTAACTGGGAACTTATTTCAATCGGGAGAATCGCACCGTGATCGCGCACCAGGATCAAGTCAACCACGCTCTTGACTCGCTGCGGATCGAGTTGCCTTCCTGGGGATTCGCGAATACCGGGACCCGCTTCGGCAAATTCCTCCAGGCAGAAGCGGCCTCGACCATCGAGGAGAAGTTTTCCGACGCCGCACAAGTGCACGCTCTGACCGGCGCGACGCCCACCCTGGCCCTGCACGTGGCCTGGGATCTGCCGGGCGGACTCAAGGATGCGCGGAAGATCCAGGCTCTCGAAACCGAGCACGGTGTGCGCGCGGGGTCCATCAATCCCAATCTCTTCGAGAGTCAGGAATATAAATTCGGATCGATCTGCAATCCCGACCCCGGGGTGCGCAGGATGGCCGTGGATCATCTCCTCGAGTCGGTAGCGATCGGAAAGGCGCTGCGTTCGCGCGATGTCTCCCTGTGGCTGGCCGATGGCTCCAATTATCCCGGCTCGCAGAGCATTCGCCGGCGCATCGACTGGATGGCGGAGGCGCTGGCCGAGACGCACGCAGAACTGGGCGACGATCAGCGGCTGCTGGTGGAGTACAAGCCCTTCGAGCCGGCTTTCTACCACACCGATCTCGCCGACTGGGGCATGTCGTTGCTCATCGCCCGTGAAATCGGCGAAAAAGCGCGGGTGCTGGTCGATACCGGCCACCACTATCAGGGGCAGAATATCGAGCAGATCGTTGTCTGGCTGCTGCGCGAGAAGATGCTGGGCGGCTTCCATTTTAACGACCGCCGCTTTGCCGATGACGACCTGACCCTGGGGTCCATCGATCCCTACCAGGTCTTCCGCATCTTCCACGAAATGCTTTCCGACAGCGCGGCCATGGCGGACACGGCCTTCATGATCGACCAGAGCCACAACCTGAAGGGCAAGATGGAGGCCATGGTCCAAACGGTTTGCGCCGCGCAGGAGATCTTCGCAAAAGCCGCGCTCGTCGATCGTGAACGGCTGGGGGCGCTGCAGGACGCGTGCTGTCTGGTGGAGGCTGAGGAATGTCTGCGCGAGGGATTTTGGTTCGATGTGCGGCCGCTGGTGCAGGAATGGCGCCGCGCGCACGGGCTGCCGGAAGATCCGCTTGCCGCACTTCGGCAGAGCGGATACGTGGAGCGCATTCGCAGCGAGCGAAAAGAGCGGAATGCGCGCTCGCTGGTCACCTACGCCTGACGACAGTTCGCGGTTTCAATCCGAATAGTTCGTTTCCGCATTGAAACGCTGATGGTATAAATGCGTTGAAGTTGCCGAGGCTGTCTTGCCCAAAACATCCACCAAACGCCTGTATTTCATCCCCATCCTGTCCAAAGCCCTCGACGTGCTGGAGGTGCTCCAGAAGAGCGAGAGGCCGATGTCGCTGGAGGCGATCTACCAGCGCACCCATATCTCGAAGACCACCGTCTATCGCATCCTGAAGACCTTCGTGCATCGTGGTTATCTGGCGCAGTCGCAGGACGGGTTGTATCGTCTGGCCGCACGACCGCGCAAGATGCGCTTCGGGTTCGGCAAACAGTCCGGCGAGATGCCGTTCTCTGAGGCCGTCACCGCGAGCCTGCGCGATGCAGCCACCCAGGCCGGGGTGGATCTGCTGGTTCTGGACAACCGCTATGACGCCGCGACGGCGGTGCAGGTCGCCGAGGAGTTCGTGCGCAGCCGGGTGGACCTGGTGATCGAATTCCAGATCGATCAGGAGGTCGCGCCGATTATCGCCGACAAGATTGCGGTCGCCGGCATTCCGCTGATCGCGGTCGACATTCCGCACCCCCACGCCACCTACTTCGGCGTGGACAACTACCGCGTGGGCGTGGAAGCCGGTACCCTTCTGGCCGATCACGCAATGGGCGAGTGGAGCGGCAGGCTGGACTGGATCCTCGGGCTCGACATCGAGAATGCAGGCCCTCTGGTCCAGAGCCGCATCACCGGCGTCTTTCAGGGCATTCGCAACAAGCTTCCCGACATTCCCGTGGAAAAATTTGTGCGTGTGGACGGGCGCGGAATGCGCGAACCGAGCGGCCGCCTCATTTCCGACTTCCTGAAACGTCACCCGAAAGACCGCCACATCCTCATCGCTGCCGCCACGGACTCCAGCGCCCTGGGCGCGCTCGATGCGGTGCGGCAGTTAAAGCGCGAGAAGCACGTCGCCATCGCCGGTCAGGATTGTATTCCGGAAGCGATCGACGAAATGAAGCGCCCCGATACGCCGTGGATCGGTTCGGTTTCCCACGAAGCGGGCACCTACGGCCCGCGCCTCATCCAACTCGGCCTCTCTATCCTGCGCGGCCTTACCGTTCCACCGTATAACTATGTGGATCACAAACTGGTAACGGCGGAAATGGTGCGCGAGAATTCGGCGGAAACGAAGGCCTCTGCTGTCAGCTGAGGCCAAATATCGCGAACCTCGGCAATTCGATTCAAAATCTGAAACAATTGCCCTATTGATATTCGCTGTGGCATCATTTGGGACGGTGACTCGATGAAAACCCTGACCGCGCTGCGCTACCTCACGGATTTGTGGGACGAAAAAAACGCTGCTACGCTCGACGAGCCAGAGCTGCTGCGCTACCGCTCTAACCTGCTCGGAGCCGATCTGCGCATTACCAATTTCGGCGGCGGCAACACCAGCTCCAAAGTGACGCAACCCGACCCGCTCACCGGTCAGACGACCGAGGTGCTCTGGGTGAAGGGCAGCGGCGGCGATCTGGGCAGCATCAAGCGAGCCGGTTTCGCGACGCTGTATCTCGATAAGCTGCTCGCGATCGAGAAACAATACAAGGGCGTGGCGCAGGAAGATGCGGTCGTCGACCTCTACCCGCTCTGTACCTTTGGCGTGAATCCCACCGTCGCTTCGATCGACACCCCGCTGCATGGATTCCTGCCTTTCCGACACGTCGATCATTTGCACCCCGACTGGGGGATCGCGATGGCGGCAGCGGCCAACGGCAAAGAGAAGATGGAGGAATTCAACCGCGAGTACGAGCACAAGCTCGTCTGGGTGCCGTGGCAGCGCCCGGGTTTTGAGCTGGGGCTGATGATGCGCAATGTCGTGCAGCAGAATCCCGGATGCGACGGCATCGTCCTCGGCGGCCATGGCCTTTTCACGTGGGGCGAAACGCAGCGGGAGTGCTACCTGAACACGCTGACGATGATCGATCACCTGGGCCAGTTTGTGCAGGACCACGTCGAGCGCAAGGGCTCGTCGCTCTTCGGTGGCGCGGCGATGCAGTCCCGCGCGGATCGCAAAGAGCTCGCCCTCGAACTGCTGCCCTTCGTCCGCGGACGCGTCTCGCAGCAAAAGCATTTCATCGGAAGCTGGTCCGACTCGAACGACGTCATGGGTTTCGTGAACTCGAAAGACGGCGCGGCCCTGGCCCATCTGGGCACCAGCTGCCCCGATCACTTCATCCGTACTAAGATTCGGCCGATGTTCATTCCCGCAACAGCAGGCGATGACGTCGCAGCTTTGCAGAAGAAAATCGAAGCCGCACTCGAAATTTATCGTGCCGAATACGCGGCATATTACCAGAAGCACCGCGAACCCACTTCGCCCGCGCTGCGCGATCCTAATCCGACCGTGGTCCTCATCCCGGGTATCGGCATGTTCTCCTTCGGGAAGAGCAAGAGCGAGTCGCGCATCATCGGCGAGTTCTACACAAACGCGATTCACGTGATGGAAGGGGCCACCGCGCTTGCCGGCACGACCGCGGTGAAAGATGTGCCCCAGGCGGGAGCCGCCGCGCCCTGCGAAGCCTTCGAGGTCTACACCAACTACGTCGCACTGCCCGCGGCCGAAGCTTTCCGCATCGAGTACTGGCTTCTGGAAGAAGCGAAACTGCGCCGCCAGCCGCCGGAGAAAGAACTCAGCCGCCGCATTGCTCTGATTGTTGGCGGAGCGAGTGGCATTGGGCGTGCCGCTGCCCTGATTGCCGCCGAGCGCGGCGCGCACATCATGGTCGCCGACCGCGATCTGACCGGAGCCGAAACTGTCGCGCAGGAAGCGCGCACGATTGCCGGAAACAAAGAAACCGTCGCCGCCACCTCCGTCGACATTCGCGATCGCTCTTCGATCGCTGCGGCGTTGCGGGAGACCGTCGCTCGCTTCGGTGGGCTCGACATCCTGATCAACACTGCGGCCATCTTCCCGTCGTCGCCGCAGGGCGCCATCAGCGATGCGATGTGGTCGACGACCCTGGACCTCAACGTCACCGCAAACTATCTGCTCGCCGAAGAAGCAACGAAGATATTCGCTGCCGAAAAGACCAACGGTTGCATCGTGCTCACCAGTTCAGCCAACGCCGTCGTTCCCAAGCGTGGCAGCGAAGCCTACGACGTCAGTAAGGCGGCGCTCAGTCACCTGGTCCGCGAACTGGCTGTCTCGCTGGCTCCGCAGGTTCGGGTCAACGGCATCTGTCCGGCGACGGTCGTCAAAGGATCAACCATGTTCCCCCGCGACCGCGTCATCACTTCGCTCACGAAATACAGCATCCCCTTCGAGCCGTCGATGAGCGACGACCAGCTGCGCGATCTGCTGGCCGGCTTCTACGCCAACCGCACACTAACCCATCAACCCATCGAGCCGGACGATTGCGCGCGCGCCATCCTCTTCCTCGCCGGACCGCAAACACGCTGCACCACCGGGCATCTGATTCCCGTGGACGGCGGTCTGCCCGAGGCCTTCCTGCGGTGAGCCGCGGCCCGGCGCTCGTCGCGATCGATCTGGGCGCGGAGAGCTGCCGGGTATCCCTGCTGCGCTGGCGGGGCGCTGCACCGCGCGTCACCATGGTGCGGCGCTTCGAAAACGGCCCTCAGGACCATGGCGCCGCCGGTTGGCACTGGAACCTCGAACGCATCTGCGCCGAAATTGACGCCGGCCTGCGCATCTGTGCCGAAACCGCCCCCGAGGGCATCGCCGCCATCGGCGTCACCGGCTGGGCCGTTGACTATGTCCGCCTCGACGGAACGGGCAGGCCACTCGGCCCACCTTTCTGCTATCGCGACGAGCGCCATCAGCGAGCGATGGAGGAGGTGCACGCTATCGTTTCTGCCGAAATGCTCTATATGCGCACGGGCGTGCAGATTCAGCCGATCAATACGATCTACCAGCTCTTCGCCGACCGGCGCGACGGAATCCCCGACTCCGCGCCGTGGGTCAATCTCCCTGAGTCCATCCTGCACTGGCTCGGCGCGCCGCGCATAGCCGAGTACACCAACGCCAGCCATAGCGGCCTGATCGACGCGGAAACGCGCCAATGGTCCGATGAGATATTCTCCTCTCTCCACCTCGATCGCGCCGCTGCGCCGGAGATCGTTGCTCCCGGAACCCCTCTGGGTTTGCTGCGTGAAGATCTGCGCCGCCTGCCCGCGTTTGCGAAAACTCAGCTCATTGCGCCAGCCTGCCATGACACCGCATCCGCGATCGCCGGCATTCCCGAACGCCCGGGCAACTGGGCCTATGTCAGCTCCGGAACCTGGTCGCTCGTGGGGACGCCTCTGGCCATGAGTCTGCGCACACACGAGGCTTTTACGCGCGGGTTCACTAATCTCGGCGCGGCCGACGGCGGAATCCTCTTCCACCGCGGTATTCCCGGCATGTGGCTCCTGCGCCAGTGCATGAACACCTGGGACGAGGAGCGCGGGTGGAAACTCGCGGACCTTATTACCGAGGCACAACGCCTGCCCGCGCCCGATTGCCTGATCGACCTCGACGATCCCTCCCTGCTGCCGCCCGGCGACATGGCCGCGCGCATCAACGCGCAGCGCGCGCGCCTGGGTTGTGCGCCGCTGCTTCCGGGATGCGCCGCCGCGCCGCACTATGCCAGCCTCATCTTCCACAGCCTCGCCGCACGCTACGGTTCGCTGCTCAGCGAGATCGCGGAGATGACAGGCCAGACGCCGCACCATATCTCCGTCGTGGGCGGCGGCAGCCAGAATGAGTACCTCAACGCGCTCACCGCACAGGCCACAGGTCTGCCGGTGCGGCGTTGTTCTGCAGAAAGCTCCACGCTGGGAAATTTCGCCATACAATGGGCGCGGATCGAACAGTCCTCAGGCTCGCTCCAGCCCCAGTCCGTTGCCGAAAAAGTAGCCGCGCTCGCCGGAGTCCAGGTCGCGTAGCGTCGAAAGGAACCCGCATGTCCTCTGCCATTCTCGGCGGAATCGGATGGCACATGGTCGGCGCAGCCTCCGCTGCCTCGTTCTATGCGCCCATCGAAAAAGTGAAGAAGTGGTCGTGGGAAACCACGTGGGCCGTGGCGGGCATTTTCTCCTGGATCCTGCTGCCGATCATCGTCAGCCTTATCCTTCTTCCGGATTTTCGCGCCTTCTATGCGGCGATCCCCAGCGACGTTCTCACCAAAACCTTCCTCTTCGGCTGCATGTGGGGTATCGGCAACGTGAACTACGGGCTCACCATGCGCTACCTCGGCATGTCGCTGGGCATCGGCGTGGCCATCGGTGTCACGCTGGTCGTCGGCACGCTCGTCCCCCCCATCATGCACGGGCAACTCGGCTATCTCATCGCCAGCCGCAGCGGACACTTCACCATCGCCGGCATCATGCTGGCGCTTGTCGGCATCGCCGTCGTTTCCTGGGCCGGCCACCAGAAGGAACAGCGCATGGGTAAGCGTGCCGAAGAGTTCAACCTGACGAAAGGGCTCCTGCTCGCTGTCATGTGCGGCATCTTCTCCTCAGGCATGTCCTTTGCCATCGATGCCGCGCGTCCGATCGCCGCCGCGGCGCAGAATGCCGGAGTCAACCACCTCTATGCGGCGCTGCCGAGCTACGTCATCATCATGGGTGGCGGAGCGCTGATCAATTTTGCCTATTGCTTTTCGCGCCTCGCGTTCCGCAAAGACCTGTCCGTGCGGGCGGATTTCTCTCAGACGAAGCGGACAGTGCTCGTGAACAGCTCTATGGCTGCGGCCGGCGGCATCATGTGGTACTTCCAGTTCTTCTTCTACGCGTGGGGACAGGCGAGCATCCCCGCGCACCTCAGCTACGTTAACTGGATGCTGCACATGAGTGGCTACGTTCTCTTCGGCGGCATCGTCGGCCTCGCGCTCGGAGAGTGGCGCGGCGCCCGCGGCCGACCCGTGCAGCTGCTGTGGTCCGGCATGGTCATCATCATTGCGGCGGCCAACCTGGTGGGGCTGGGCATGGCAAGCTAGCTGCCTCTCCCCTCGCAACGCTGTCGCAATTTCTGCATCTGAATATTCGCTGCTACATTCCCCTGCGAGAGTCCTGCATGCATCGAACGCTGCTACCCGGCAAGCCCTGGCCTCTGGGCGCCACACCCACGGCCATCGGCACCAATTTCGCTCTATTTTCTGAAAACGCCACCGCTGTCTCTGTCTGTTTCTTCGAGGAGAAGGGCAACCAGATTGACTGCATCGCGCTGCGCGAGCGCACCGCTTTCGTCTGGCACGGACTCATCCGCGGGATCCAACCCGGCCAGCGCTACGGCTATCGTGTCGAAGGTCCCTGGGAGCCGGAGAAGGGCCTCCGCTTCAACGCGAACAAGTTGCTGGTCGACCCGTACGCCAGGGCGATCACGGGAAACGTGGATTGGAAAGCGCCCATCTTCCCCTACGACGTGACGACCGGCAACGACCTCACTCGTGACGATCGCGACTCTGCCGCGGGAGTTCCCAAGGCGGTGGTCATTGATTCGCGTTTCGACTGGGAAGGAGATTGCCCGCCGGAAATCCCGCTCGCCGACTCCATCATTTACGAAGTGCACGTCCGTGGGTTCTCCAGGCTCTGCGAAGCTGTTCCCGAGAACCTCCGCGGCACCTATGCAGGTCTCGCCTGCGAACCGGGCATCGACTATCTGAAGAAGCTGGGAGTCACCGCTGTCGAACTGCTGCCCGTTCACCACTTCATTGATGAAGGCCACCTCGTCGATCGCGGCCTGCGCGACTACTGGGGCTACAACACCCTCGGCTACTTCGCGCCCATGTCGCGGTACAGTTCTTCCGGCGATATGGGACAGCAGGTGGTCGAGTTCAAACAGATGGTTAAGGCGCTGCACAAAGCCGGCATCGAGGTCATCCTCGACGTGGTTTATAACCACACGTGCGAAGGCAATCGCCTGGGGCCGATGCTCTCTCTGAAGGGCATCGACAATACCACCTATTACCGGCAGGTCCCGCACGATCCGCGCTATTACATGGATTTCACGGGTACTGGCAACACGCTCAACGTGATGAATCCCCAGGTGCTCAAACTGGTGATGGACTCGCTGCGCTACTGGGTGACCGAGATGCACGTCGACGGGTTCCGCTTCGACCTCGCCAGTACGCTGGCGCGTGAACTGCACGCGGTCTCGAAGCTGTCCAGCTTCTTCGATACGATCCACCAGGATCCGACCATCGCCGATGTCAAGCTCATCGCCGAGCCGTGGGATGTCGGCGAAGGCGGCTATCAGGTGGGCAATTTCCCGGTCCTATGGGCCGAGTGGAACGGCCGCTATCGCGATACCGTGCGCCGCTTCTGGAAAGGCGACAGCGGCCTGCTGTCCGACTTCGCCTACCGGCTCACCGGCTCTTCCGATCTATATGAGATGGATGGCCGGCGTCCCTACGCCTCCATCAACTTCATCACCGCGCACGACGGCTTCACTCTTTGCGACCTGGTCAGCTACAACCAGAAGCACAATGAAGGCAACGGCGATAACAACAGCGATGGCACCAATGATAACCATTCCTGGAACATGGGCGCCGAAGGCCCGACCGACGACCCCGCCATCAACAATCTGCGCGAGCGGCAGATGCGCAACTTTCTCGCGACGCTCATTCTTTCGCAGGGCGTACCCATGCTTTGCGGCGGCGATGAACTGGCGCGCACGCAGAAGGGCAACAACAACGTCTATTGCCAGGACAACGAACTCGCCTGGTTCAATTGGAAGCTCACGCCGGCCGAAGAGCGACTGCGGGACTTTACCGCGAAGCTGATCCATCTGCGGCGCAGTCACCCGAACCTGCACCGCCGTAAATTCTTTCAGGACCGCGTCATTCGCGGCTCCGTGGTGCGCGACATCGTGTGGTACAACACCGACGGCAACGAGCTCTCCGACGAGGCCTGGAATACCGCGTGGAACCGCTCGCTGGCCCTCCTGCTCAATGGCCGCACCCTGGCTATCACGGACGAGGAGGGCAATCCTATCGTCGACAACAGCTTTCTCATTCTGGTGAACGCGGCGGCGGAGGGGGTGGAATTCACTCTGCCGGAGCCGTCGGCGGCTTCGCCCTGGATTCAGGTACTGAATACGGAGAACATCGACGACCCCTTTGCCGCGGAAGAAGTTGGTGCGCAGGTGATTGTGGGCGGCCGCGCACTGCGGCTGTTTCGCGATGGGGAGAGCTGAGAAGAAAGGAAGGCGGGTTGTACCAGCACGGCGGCTTCCATAAGATCAGAGATTGATCCCTCTCATGGCTTCCTCTGCTCCGACGCGCGTCCGCTTCGCTCCTTCGCCGACGGGATTCCTCCATGTAGGCAATGCGCGTACCGCGCTCTACAACTGGCTCTTCGCACGGCACACCGGCGGAGCTTTTCTTCTGCGCATCGAGGACACGGATCTCGACCGCAGCGAGGTGCGCCACGAAACCCAACTCATGGAAGACCTGCTCTGGCTGGGCATCGACTGGGATGAAGGGCCCGGTGTCGAAGGCCCGCACGCGCCGTATCGGCAATCGGAGCGCCTTGGCATCTACCGCGAGCACACCGACCGGCTTCTGGCTGAAGGCAAGGCTTATCGCTGCTTCTGCGGGGCCGAGCAGTTGGAGGAAGAGCGCCGCGAGGCTGCCGCGGCGCACAAGCCGCAGGTCTACTCCGGGCGCTGTCGCTCGATCAGCGACGCCGATTCCGCCGATCGGGCTGGCAAGGGTGAGCCGTTCGCGGTGCGCCTGCGCATTCCTGATCACCCGCTGCGTTTTCACGACATCGTTCGCGGCACGGTCGAATTTGCGAATGAAACGGTTAGCGACCCCATCCTCGTCCGCTCCAGCGGTATGCCGGTCTACAACTACGTTGTCACGCTCGACGACGCGCTGATGGAGATTACCCACGTCATCCGCGGTGATGACCACATCTCGAACACGCCCAAGCAGGTCGCCATCTACGAGGCGTTCGGGTGGAAGCCTCCTGAGTTCGCGCACCTCTCCACGATCCTCGGCAGCGACCGCGAGCGGCTCTCCAAGCGCCACGGCGCGACGTCGGTTGCCAGCTTCCGCGAGATGGGGATTCTCCCCGAAGCGCTCGTGAATTATCTGGCGCTGCTCGGTTGGGGAGCCGAAGGCGGGACCCGCGAAATCTTTTCACGAGACGAGCTGGTGAAGGAATTCCGCATCGAGCGCGTCACCGCATCGCCCGCCGTCTTCGACTGGGAGAAGCTGCACTGGCTCAACCGCCACTACCTTAAAGCCGCCGATCCCGAGCGCGTGGCCGAGATGGCGTGGCCGCACTTCGTCACTGCAGGCCTGATGCCGGCGCACGATGGCAGCGGCCCCGCCATCAATGCCTGGTTCAGCAAGCTGCTCGCGCTTTTCCTGCCGTCGGTGAATCAGCTGGACGAGTTGCCGGCGAAGGCAGCCTTTGTTTTCCGCTTTGATCCCGCGGCCGCACGCGCCAACGAAGAGAACGCGGCAATCCTCACAACCGAATCCGCGCAGAAGGTCCTCGCCGCCTTTGCTGCCCGGGTGGCCGCGCAGGAAGGGGCCGTCACGCCCGAGCAATTCAAGGCCTGGATGAACGAGATCAAGAGCGAAGCTGGTGCGAAAGGGAAGGAGCTGTTCCACCCCATCCGCATCGCGCTCACTGGATCGCACTCCGGCCCGGAATTCGACAAGCTGATCCCGATTCTGGAAGAAGGCAGCCTGCTGGATCTGCGGGTGCATGTGCTGAGCGTGCGCGAACGCATCGAACAGTTCATGAGCCCAGTCGCGACTAACGCCACGAGCCCAGCCCGATGAAGACGGTTCTCTGGATCGGCGAAGCCAATCCTTCGCGCCTCGCATACGTGCTGCGTCCGCGCCCGTACGATTGGATGCAAACAGATCTCGAAGAAGCGCGTGCCGCAGGCATCGACATCCTCGTATCGCTGCTCACGCGGGAAGACAACGAAGAGCTGGGCCTCACCGAGGAGAGCCGGATCGCCAGGCAACTGGGCATGCAATTTATCTCGTATCCGATTCTCGATCGCTGCACACCACCCGATCTGGTCAGCTTTCGAAGCCTTGTCGCCGACCTGCGCGATCAGGTGCAGGCGGGCCGCAGCGTTGGAGCACATTGCCGCGGATGCATCGGGCGCGCCACCGTTGTCCTCGCTTCCATCATGATTGCCCTGGGCTGGCGCGCCGACGAAGCTCTGCGGCGTATCGAAAAGGCGCGCGGCTTCCCGGTTCCCGACACACAGGAGCAGCTGGAATGGATCCTCAATTTTCGTCCCGAACCGTAACGCTTGCGTTTCCGCACTCCTGGCGGGCCGAGATTCTGCCCAAGCGCCCGCTCATCAAGCCGCTGCGCTGCTATACCTATCCACGCGAGGCGGAGGAGGTCGAGCGCGGCGCCCTCGAGGTGATGGTCCAGCCCACCGGCAAACATCTCAAATTTCTTGCTACCTTCGCGCTGGGCTTCGCCGATCCCGCTACGCCAAGCGGTCTGTGGAGCTGTCCCAGCCCGGATGATCTGTGCGCGGTTGCCGGTGGGTACGCCTACATGGTGAATACTCTCGATCCCGCAAGCTTCACCCATCTCGCCTTCCGCCCCGTGCTCGAAGTGGGTTCTCTACCCGAGCACAACCTGCTCATTTTTGTTGGCCATCAGGCATTGCTGGCCTGGGGAGCCAACGGCGAAGCCTGGCAGACGCGCCGGCTTTCCTCCGAAGGCCTCCGCATCACGGAAATCGGCGGCAAGGAGTTGTATGGATTTGGCTGGGATTTGCTCACCGATCGCGAGGTCCCCTTCATTGTGGATCTGCGCACCGGCGAAGCCTCTCAGCCCGCCTCGGACTCAACACGATAAAAGCTCAACGCCGCGTCCCCCTGCTTCAGCACTCGATAGCGCACCAGCGCCCCATGCCGCTCCTTCAGTTCGCGACGCTTCTGGTGCTCGGCAATCACCAGCGCCCCAGGCGCGAGCAGGCCAACGCATGCGCCGCCCAGCAGGCCCAGTGATGCCTCATATTCCTGCGCCTCCGCGTAGGGCGGATCCAGAAACACCAGGTGCGCCTGTTTGCCGGTCTCCTCCAGTCGTCGGATCGCCGCGCTTACGCTGCGCGCCTCCAGCGCATAACCAACCTGAATCCCCAGTGCGGCAAGGTTCGCCCGGATCGCTCGGTTCGCCGTGTCTGCCTGCTCAACGAAGATCGCTTCCCGTGCGCCGCGGCTCAGCGCCTCAATACCCACTGCCCCGGATCCGGCGTACAGATCGAGAAACACCGCGCCCTCGATCCGTGGCGCCAGCACGTTGAACAGCGTCTCGCGCAGCCGGTCGCTGGTCGGCCGCGTGTCCAGCCCGCGCGGAGCCTGCAGGATTCGCGAACGATATTGCCCCGCAATCACGCGCATCGCTTGTTCCTCTCGAAAATGGGCTGACCCTCTACAATAACGGGAAGGACTTCGGAGAGAGATGCGCGCCTGGTCATTACCGCTCGGACGCTGGTTTGGTGTGCACCTGCGCATCCACTATTTCTTTCTCCTCCTGCTGATCTTCTGCATTCTCTCCACCAATCTTTCCGGCATCGCCTCCTGGCGCGGAGTCTTCCTGTGGTTCCTGCTCTTCGGCGCCGTGCTGGGGCGCGAAGCCGCCCGCGCTCTCACCGCCGCGTATCACGGGCTCGCAGTCCGCAGCATTCTCCTGCTTCCCATCGGCGGGCTTTTCTCCTATTCGAACCCGGAGATGGCGGAGCGCGCGACCGAAGGCTCCACGCAATGGGCGCTCACCCTCGCCGGGCCGCTCTCCAATCTGGGATTCGCAGTTCTGGTCACAGCGCTCATTTGGGGCGCCTCGCCGCAGGTCCGCATCGCCGCACTGCCCATCGTCACCCCGGCGCATCTGATGCGTTCCGTCATCTGGCTCAACGTGGCCCTGGCGGTGATCAACTGCGTTCCCGCCTACCCGCTCGACGCCGGCCGCCTGATGCGCAGCAGTTTCTCCCACACGCGCGGGGTGGCGCAGGCCACGCGCGCGGCTTCCGGACTTGGCCAGATGCTCGGCATTGCCGCGGTCGTTGCGGGTTTGGCGCTGCTGGCGATTCCCAATACGCATCTCGCCTCATCCCTCAGCCCGTGGTTCATCATGGGCGGCTTCTTCGTCTTCATTGGTGCGCAACTGGAGGACCAGGGCGTGCTCTTCCAGTCGGTTGTGGAAACCGTGCGCATGCGCGACGTGATGCTGACCGACTTCGACACCCTCTCGCCGTCAGACACGCTCTCCGATGCGCTCTACAAGGCCATCCACAGCCTGCAGGATGACTTCCCCGTCGTGCGCGGCGCCGCACTGGTCGGCGTTGTTTCGCGCCAGGGCATTATCCAGGCCCTGCGCAATGGCGGCAATGGATACATTCAGGCGATCATGTCGCGCGCCTTCCAGGTAGCCCAGCCCGACGACTCGCTCGGAGCGCTCATCCGCCGCATCGGCAGCGGACGCCTCTCCCTCATCCCCGTCGCGGAGAGCGGCCGCATCGTTGGCATCGTCACCTGGCAAAATCTGAGCAGCAGCATGGGCCTGCTCGCCGAATACCGCCGCATCGAGCGCGCCGACAGCGAATCGTGAACGACGAACCCCTCGCGCCCGGCCTCTACCTGGTCGCCACCCCCATCGGCAATCTCGAAGACATCACCCTGCGCGCGCTGCGCGTGCTGCGCTCCGTCGACCGTATCGCCTGTGAGGATACTCGCCAGACGCGCAAGCTCCTCGACCGCTACGATATCGCGACGCCAGCCATCAGCAGCCACGAGCACAACGAGCTGGAGCGCAGTGGCCAGCTGGTTGAAGAACTAAAGAACGGCGCGCGCATCGCAGTCGTTTGCGACGCCGGCACGCCGGGCATCTCCGACCCCGGCATGGTGCTCGCCCAGGCGGCCATTGCAGAGGGCATTCCGGTCTATCCGATTCCAGGCGCGAGCGCGGTCCTCGCCGCTGTGGTCGCCTCGGGCCTCAACACGGAGCGCTTCGCCTTCATCGGATTTCTTCCGCCGAAGGCTGGCGCGCGCCGCACGGCGCTCGAAGATCTGGCCCAAGCGACGGCAGAACGCACGACTCTCGTTTTGTATGAGGCTCCGCATCGCATCGTCGAAACTCTGGCCGACATCGAGGCGGTGTGGGGCTCCGCGTGCCACGTCGTCCTGGCCCGAGAACTCACCAAACTGCACGAGGAGTTTCTCCGGGGAACCGTGCACGACGTGCGTGAGCAACTGGCACAGCGCGAGAGCATTCGCGGCGAGATGGTTCTGCTGATCGACGCACAACCGCCGTCTTCCGAATCCGCACCCGGACCAACCAGCGTCGAAGCGCGCCTTGCGGAACTGGAAAAATCGGAAGGTCTAACCGAGAAGGATGCGCTCAAGCGCATCGCCCGCGAACGCGATCTCTCGAAGAGCGACGTCTGGCGCGAGTTGCAACGGGAGCGCGCGCGGCGGAGGTAGGACGGCTACGCGCCCGGCACCAGGATGCCGGATCGCCGCTGCCACCGGCCATCGTGCTTTTCGAGGTAAACCCAGCTGCCACCTGCGCACAGGTTCGCGCACCACTCGTATTGGTAGACCAGCGCCGCCCTGTGTTTGCTGTCGAAATACACCTCGCTGAAGTACGTCACGCCTGGAAAATCGCCGCTCTTCGCACGATCCGCATTGACAAGCGCGAAAGCATGATCCAGATGAAACCCGTTCTTTTCCAGCCGAACGCGCGCGTACTTATTCACCTCGTAGTCGCCTAACGCCTCGCTGAATCCCTTCGGATTATCGGGCGGCGGCTTCAGCTGTCCTTGTGGAGGAATCTGCGGATTGCGATTCGGCTCATTAACCGTGACGGACGCAATCGCCCACGGAGCTCCCTGGGCTGAGGGCAGACTCGCCAGCGTCTTGCCCGGCATCAGGAGCGAATAGATTGCATAAGAATCCTCGGCGCGATCTTCGGGCATCGGGATGATGGCGTCCGGTGCGGGCTTTGCCTCAGGACGGCGGGCATGCTGCTCCGGCAAATTGTTCTGCGCGAAGCCGGTCAAGCAGACCGCTGCGATAAGTCCGGTCACAACCCAGGTTCGACGCAGCCCGTGCAATCGCATGCTTGCATAGACGCGCCCAGGCGCCATGGCGTTCCGAAAATCTCAATTTTTCCGGGAATCGGGAGGCACACCAGGTAATAAGAAGCGGCCGCCTGAAGACGGCCGCTTCTCGTTCTGGTGCGGGTCCTACTTCTGTCCGGCCAGCTGCCGCAGCACGTACTGCAGAATCCCACCGTGCTCGAAGTAGAGGATCTCCTGCGGAGTGTCGATGCGGACCGTCGCGCTGAATTCCTTCGTTGAGCCATTCGCGGTGGCGCGCACCTTGATCGTCTTGCCGTTGGCGAACTTCGTGTCCAGCAGCGATTTCAGGCCGGGGAAGTCGTACGTCTCCTCGCCCGTCAGGCCCAGCGACTCGACGTTCTTGCCCCCTTCAAACTGCAGCGGCAGAATGCCCATCCCCACCAGATTGGACCGATGGATGCGCTCGAAGCTTTCCGCGATCACCGCGCGCACTCCCAGCAGCCGCGGCCCCTTCGCCGCCCAGTCGCGTGACGACCCCGAGCCATACTCCTTGCCCGCCAGAATGATCAGCGGCGTGCCGCGTTCGGCGTACTTCACCGAGGCGTCGTAGATCGACATCGTCTCGCCTTCCGGCAGCAGCCGCGTTACCCCGCCCTCCGTGCCGGGTGCGAGCTTGTTGCGCAGCCGCACATTGGCGAAGGTCCCGCGCACCATCACCTCGTGGTTGCCGCGCCGCGATCCGTAGGAGTTGAAGTCCGCCGGCTTCACGCCATGTTCGGTCAGATACTTCCCGGCCGGGCCGTTCAACTTGATCGATCCCGCCGGCGAAATGTGATCCGTGGTGACCGAGTCTCCCAGCACCGCCAGCACGCGCGCACCAGAAATCTCCTTCACCGCAGCTGGCTGCGCAGGCATCCCGTCGAAATACGGCGCTTTCCGGATGTACGTCGAGTCCTGCTCCCACTGGTACACATCGCCGGTGGGGAAGCTAAGCTTCTGCCAGTTCGCATCGCCTTTCGTGACCGTCGCGTATTCCTTCGTGAAGCTCTCCGACGTGAGGGACGAGGCGATCACGCTCGAGACCTCCTGCTGCGTTGGCCAGAGATCGCGCAGGAAGACCGGATTCCCGGCCTTATCTTTCCCGATCGGATCGTTGTCGAAGTTGTGGTCAATACGCCCGGCGAGCGCGTACGCAACGACGAGCGGCGGTGACATCAGATAGTTCGCGCGCACCTCGGAGTTGATGCGGCCTTCAAAATTGCGATTGCCGCTCAGCACCGACACCGCAACCAGCGAGTGATCCTCGATCGCCTTGGAAATGTCGGAAGGCAGCGGCCCCGAGTTGCCGATGCACGTCGTGCAGCCGTAGCCCACCGTATTGAACCTCAGCTTGTCGAGCCATTGCGTCAGGCCGGCCTTGTCGTAGTAATCCGTCACGACCCGCGACCCCGGCGCCAGCGACGTCTTCACCCACGGCGGCACGCTGAGCCCCTTCTCCACGGCTTTTTTCGCCAGCAAACCGGCAGCGACCATTACTGAGGGATTCGACGTATTCGTGCAACTGGTGATGGCGGCAATCACGATCGATCCGTGATCGAGATACGGTTCGACGTCCACGCCAAACCGCTCCTTCACCGTTGCCGCCACGTGACCATTCCCCGGCTCCGGGGACGCATGGGTCGACTGCACATTGCCGTTCGCCGAGGCATGACCGCCCTCGCCTTCCCAGCGAATCGCCTGTCGCTGCCCGACCTTGTCGGCGTTCGGGCCCAGCAGCGACGGCAGCTGCTTCTTAAAGCTGGCGCCCGCTTCGCGCAGCAGCACTCGATCCTGGGGACGTTTCGGTCCCGCCACGCTCGGCTCCACCTGGGCCAGATCCAGCGCAATCGTCTGCGAGTACTCCGCCTCCGGCGCATCCGGCGTATGGAACAGATCCTGCTCCTTGAAGTACGCCTCGACCAGCGCGATCTGCTCCGCGCTCCGTCCTGTGAGCCGCAGATAGCGCAGCGTCTCCGCATCGACCGGGAACAGCCCGCAGGTCGCGCCATACTCCGGCGCCATGTTGCCGATGGTCGCGCGATCCGCCAGGGGCAGCTCGGCGATGCCCGGCCCGTAGAACTCGACAAATTTTCCGACGACGCCCAGCTTGCGCAGCATCTCCGTCACCGTCAGCACCAGGTCGGTTGCCGTCGCACCCTCGCGCAGCTTGCCGGTCAGTTTGAAGCCGACCACCTGCGGCACCAGCATCGACACCGGCTGTCCCAGCATCGCCGCCTCGGCCTCGATGCCGCCCACACCCCAGCCCAGCACGCCCAGGCCGTTGATCATCGTCGTGTGCGAGTCCGTGCCCACCAGGGTGTCCGGATACGCCTGCGGCTGTGATCCCGACGTCGTGAAGACCACGCGCGCCAGGTGCTCCAGATTCACCTGATGGCAGATGCCCATCCCCGGCGGCACGGCCGAGAAGTTGCGGAACGCTGTCTGTCCCCACTTCAGAAAGGCATAGCGCTCGCGATTGCGCTGGAACTCAAGCGCGGCGTTGACCGAGTAGGCATTGCCGGTCCCGTATTCATCCACCTGGACCGAGTGGTCGATCACCAACTCCGCCGGCTGCAGTGGGTTAATCTTCTGCGGATCGCCGCCCAGCACTTTCATCGCATCGCGCATCGCCGCCAGGTCCACCACTGCGGGCACGCCGGTAAAGTCCTGCATGAGCACCCGAGCCGGCATCCACGAGATCTCGCGCGCAGGCTCGGCCTTCGGATCCCACTTCGCCAGAAACTCGATATCGTCCGCGGTAACTGATTTTCCATCTTCGTAGCGGAGCAGGTTTTCCAGCAGAATGCGCAGGCTGAAGGGGAGGCGCGCGAGGCGGATGCCACGCTTCTGCAGCGCGCTCAGGCGAAAAATCTCATACGTCTTGCCGCCGGACTGCAGTTCCGACTGGCTGCCAAAGCTGTTCATGACGGTTCCTTTCGTGGTGAGAGGCGCAAGTCATCCCGGCGAGCAGACTCAGTCTCACCGGAATCCCTGAGTCAGCAATCGGGGCAGATCCAAAGCGGTCGTCAAACGGAAGTGCGTCGTCCACGATCGGGACGGCCACGCCGGAAGCGGCGGAGAAACGGGCGAAACGAGATCAGATCGCTCATCGTCACCGCTGATTATTTTAGAACGTTCCCCGCGAAGGCTGCGAGGCCTGGCTCACTTGCCGATCACATCCAGTGGGACGGGCAGTTTCCGGGGGGGGAAGCAAGTGTGATCGTCGCAGGCCTGGTAGCGCAACTGCCCGGCCAGCAGATGGTCGCCGCGCTGCACCTTCAGATGCATGCGGAGGACGAATTCGCCGGAATAGACGCTCAGCTTCTGGCTCGGATCGGCCGGAAATGCGTAATCGGATCCCGCCGGAAAATCCACCGCGGAAATCGTTACGCCCTGCGGTTCCGCTTCGATCAGCTCCGTCCGGATCAGGCTTTTCTGCAGAGGCGTGTGCGAGTTGATGTGCAGCCCCGGGTTAATCCGAAAGTGCATCTCCACCGTCGCCGCTTTGCCGGCAGGCAAGGTCACCTGTTGCGGGTAGAGGAAATGCACCAGCTGCGTTTCCCCGCCCGGACCGGATGCCGTGTCCCACGGTAGCTTCTGCGCCGCGCCGTTTGCCAGCAGGGCTGTCAATGCAATCGCCACGGTCGCAAATCTCACGAGTCCGCTCCCATTTTCACGCCGGAGTCCTTGCCGCTTGCGATGGCCTTCTGAATGTCGGCCTCGATCACGTCCCGGGGCGCGAGGCCGATCGTCGATGCCACGATTTTGCCGTTCCGGTCGATAAAGAAGGTCGACGGCATTGCATCGACGCCCCACTTATCCTCAACCGCATCCTCGCCCAGCAGCACCGGATAGTTCATGTGCATCTTCGCCACAAAATCCGCTATGTCCCGCTTCTCGGTGAACATTTTCGCCGGGTCGTCCCGGTCCAGATCGTCGGTCGAAACCCCAAGGATCTCCAGCCCCTGGCTCGCGTACTGCTCGTGCAGTTTCTCGAACCACGGAATCTCGACCTTGCACGGACCGCACCATGTCGCCCAGAAATCCACCACCAGCGGCCGGCCTTTGTAGTTTGCCAGAGCCACCTTGTTGCCGTTGAGATCCGCCAATGTGAACCCGGGAGCGATTTTCCCGTCCAGCGCCGAGGCGTTGTCCATATCGCCAGCCATTGCCGCCGCGTCGGCAGCATCGGGGCTGGTCCCGGTACCGTTATCCGGCACCAGCGTGAGTTGCGGACCCAGCATCCGAGCCTGCTCGGCCTTCCGGCGATGTTCGAAGTTGATGATGCCGGCCGCGATCATCAGGGTCAGAGCCGCCGCCATCGCCACCAGAACCAGGACATTGCGCTTCAAATCAGGAAACCTCGCTTTCGTCATTTTACCGCCCCGCCGCTCTCGTCGCAGGCCGCGAAACCGCCCGCCCGCAGTGATAGCATCAGGACTTTCAGAGCATGACCGAGATTCACAAGCCGTCCCAGCTGGTCCGCATCGAAGCCGATGCGCTGCTGGCGCTCGCCGCTCGCCTCGATGGCGCCATGGCGGCCGACTTCGAGCGCGCCGTCAGGCGCATCTTCGAGTGCGGTCAGTCGCGTGGCCGCATCGTTGTTACCGGCATGGGCAAAAGCGGCATCATCGCCCAGAAAATTGCCGCCACGCTCAGCTCCACCGGCACCCCCGCGCTCTTCATGCATCCGGCCGAAGCGGTTCACGGCGACCTTGGCATGATCACCGAAGGCGATGTGGTCATCGCGCTCTCGGCCAGCGGCGAGACGGAAGAGATTCTCCGCCTGCTGGCAACGCTGCAGCGCATGGGCAACGCCCTCATCTCTTTCGTTTGCGAGACGAAATCGACCCTGGCCGAGGCCAGCGACGTCGCTCTCGACTGCTCTGTTCCTGCCGAGGCCTGCGGACTCGGCCTGGCTCCGACCGCGTCGACCACCGCGATGCTGGCGCTTGGCGACGCGCTCGCCATTGCCGTCTCGCTGCGCCGCGGGTTTCGTGCCGAGGATTTTGCCGCGCTGCACCCCGGCGGCAAACTGGGTAAACGCCTGGCGACCGTCCGCCAGTTGATGCACACTGGCGAAGCCATCCCCCGGGTCGATACGAAGACGCCGATGACGGACGTGATCTACGAGATGTCCCGCAAGAAGCTTGGTATGACCGCCGTTGAGCAGGATGGGACATTGGCTGGGATCATCAGCGACGGCGATCTTCGCCGCCTGCTCGAACGCGACGGCCCCGATGGCCTGCGCAGGACGGCCGGCGAGGTCATG
The DNA here is from genome assembly GCA_963796895.1 of uncultured Acidobacteriaceae bacterium. Taxonomy (GTDB): domain Bacteria; phylum Acidobacteriota; class Terriglobia; order Terriglobales; family Acidobacteriaceae; genus Palsa-343. The sequence continues at coordinate 246,384 of CAWCNN010000003.1, read as the reverse complement.
AATCCCGCTCCTAAAACCATCTCAGCCGCGGAACTCGCAGCCCGCGCTCTCCATACGATGGAAGAACGCAAGATCACTTCCCTGGTGGTCATCGACGCCCAGAATCGGATCGAGGGGGTCATCCACCTGCATGACCTGTGGGGAACGGAGTTAATCTGATGGATTTCCCTGGGTCCGCGGAGTTCTCCGTGCGTCTAATTAACAGAGGTGCATTCATGCGGCGGCTCGCTGTGGTTGTGTTCCTCTCGGCCTCTCTAGCGGTTCTTCCCCTGGCCTTGGCTCAGCGCGATGGCGGATTCGGCGGTGGTCGTGCAGCTGGCGGCCCTGTCGCGAGAGGCACCATGGGGCATATCGGCGGTTCTGGGGGCGGCTCCTACGTCCACCCCCCGGGATTTGCCGGCCGAAACTTCGTTACGGCTCCAAACTTCATTTCCACGTCTCCGAACTTTGTCTCAACGGCTCCGGCCCACGCCTTTGTTCCGCTCAATCATGTGCCCTACTCGGTATCCAATGCCCCCAGGGGATGGCGCGACCAGGGACGCGGCAACGACGACCGCGATCGTGGCCGCGATGGCGATCACGACCGGGATCGTCACCGTTCGTACTACGGCGGGTATGGCTACGGCGGCTATCCGTATGCCTATGCGAGTTCATGGACCTTGCTGCCGTGGGATCTCGGCCCTTCTGATTCCACCGGGTACGCGGACAATTCAGGATCAGAAGCCGATCAGCAGCAACCCGCCATTTCCGAGGCGCCGCCCAGCGATGGATACCGGCCCGAATATACAGGGTCTCCTGAACCGACTGCGGAGTATGCTCCGCCGCCGGGTGTCGAGGATCAACCACCGGCCTCGGTTGCGGCGGAGCCTGCGCTGACGCTTATCTTCAGCGACGGCCATCGTGAAGACATCCACAACTACGTCCTCACCTCGGACGCCGTGATCGTACTGGACGAGGCGGCTTCGGGGCGGCAGAAGCGAATCCCGCTTTCGTCCCTCGACCTCAGCGCCACGCAGCAGGCAGCCCAGCAGCAGGGGCTGGACTTCACTCCTCCCGCTTGAGGCGCGGCCGATATCACGTGGCTTTTGGTTTCCTGTGCAGGACCGGCTCGTACGCCGCGTAGACGCCCTCGAAGACGGTATCCCACGAGGCCGTTGCCGCGCACTGACGAGAAGCGGCGCGCATGTTCGCATGGAGGTCGGAATCGCTGAGAATCCTGCCGATCGCAGCCGAAAACTGCGCATCGGTGGCGATCATGCCCGTGCGTCCGTGCTGCACCAGCGACCTCGGTCCTCCGTCCGGGGTCACGACCGCCGGAACTCCGGAAGCCAGCGCCTCCAGAACGACGTTGCCGAAGGTGTCCGTGTGCGAGGGGAAGACGAAGACGTCCATCCCGGCATAGGCGCGGGCCAGTTCTTCGCCCCGCAGCACGCCGGTAAACTCTGCCCGCGGCAGATGCTCGCGCAGCCATCCTTCCTCGGCTCCCTGACCGACGATCCGGAAGCGAAAGTCGAGGAACCCGCGTTGCTCCAGTTCCTTCTGTACCTGAGCCAGCAGGGTGATGTTCTTCTCGATGCTAAGCCGTCCGACATACCCAAGCACGAACCCTGGATCGGGACGAACGCGCTGGTTGGGACAGAACAACTGCGCATCGATGCCCCGCTGCATCAGACGGCAGGGGCGCCCGGTCTCCTGCTCCAGAAGGCGGCAGAGATCGGGATTCGGAGCGAAGAGCACCTGGGCCCATCGGTAGAACCAGGAGAGGATGGCGAGGGATGTCACCTCAATCGCGTGCGCTGCGGCCGCAGCACTGGAGGGGGGAAGTTCCTGGAAGAGCCAGTGCGCGCGAGTGGCCGCGTACTCATGCACATTGGTGTGCCACGAAGCGGCGAGCGGCAGTCGAAGGATCAGAGCTAATGCCGCTCCGATCATGCCCAACTCGCTCGGCCCGGTGATGTGGATGATGTCGGGACGGAACGCCTTCACCGTGCGCGCGATGATCGGAACGTGGCGCACCCATGCCGGATCGAATTTCAAGTCCTTTTCCAGCGGGATCGAAAGAACGCCGCGCGGCAATTCCAGCGTTGTGAGGCCGCCATCAGTGGCGAGCGGGTTGGGCCTGGCTCCAGCGCGTACGCACAGAAAGGGGAGGTTGCGCCGCCGCGCAAACTCCTCGAAGTGGCGCGACGTATGCGCCACTCCATTCACTTCATGGAACGAATCGGGGAAGTAGGCGACTCGCGTCAAGGGATCGGGTGATACCCGGAATTTGCAGCGACTCGACGATCAGCGTTCATTGAAGGCTGTCGGGGTTAGATTCGGTCGTCACCCAGTGCGAAGCGCAGTTCGCGCGACTCGCTCCAGGCCATCCGCAGGCTGCCGGAAACCGGGCTGCTGCCCATCAGGCGAACTGCCTTGATGGTTATCGTCATCCAGCGCGGCGCGGTGCCGTCGGGCCAGAGATCGCGCAGCGGCCGCACGATCCCATTGCGGTCCGGGTGCCAGACGCGCTCGTCCCAGGTGCGTGAACCGAGCGGGAATTCCGGATAGTCGCGAATCGCATCCAGCGTGGACTCGAGGATACGGTGCTTCCAGGGCTGCGCATACTGCGGCATGAACAGCACGTGGCTGCGGTCTTCGTAGCGAATCTCGTGAACAAACTCCGTAAAGCTGGAGGCATTCGAGAGGTTCACGTTCGCGTTCGGTTCCATCCCGTGCCGGTCGCCGCCCGAGATCAGGAGCTTGTTCCACTTCTGTGCGAGGCGCTTCACGCTGCGATTCTCTTCCCAGGGACGCAGACCGTTCAGCTCGAACGCGTGCATGAATGCATGGTTCGCATGCAGAAAGTCATCGACCCGCTGCGCGGCTTTCTCGGCGCCGATCAGGTAGAGGTCCCACATCGGGTGGTTGAAGACGATCAGCACATTCGGCAGTTCGTGCAGCGCGGCCAGGATTTCCGTTAGCCGCTTTTCGTGGGGGCTGGCCGTATACGCAGCGAAGGTCTTCATCCACGCGGCGCCCTGATCGCTGGGTAGATTGTGGATGCCGAGATGGAACGCCTGGTCTCCACCAAAAGGCGCGCTCCACTCGACCGAGACCGGGATATGGCGGGCGGCGGCCACGGTGCGCAGGAGCATGGGAGCGGCAATCGTGTCGTGGTCGGTGATCGAAACCAGCGGCATCAGGCGCAGCTGCTTTTCGATCTGACCGCTCTCTACGTCAAAGGCAATACGCGGCGTCAGAGGCGGGGTCCAGTAGGCCGCGGCATAGTCGATGGGAATACTGTGGCGCTCCCGCGACCGGCGTTCACTGTGGGCGAGAATCGGACGCAGCAGGGGATACTGATTTCCGAGGTTGGCCAGGAAATCGAGCGTCTCCTTCGACTGGTTGGTGTGGCTATGCAGGGAAACGCCCGTTGCATAGGTTCCGGCGGCTTCCGGTTCTTTCCAGAGGTAGGAGATCCGGCGCAGACTGGCCATTAAGAAGCCTCCTGGGTCGTACTCTGGCGCCAGTATCCGCGGTGCACCATGAATGAGGCATTACGGAGGCAAGAATGGTCCAACAAATACGTGAGCGGATCGGGAAGGTAACGTTACTGCGGGGATGCGCCGTGTTTTGTAAGTTCTTGCATATCAGCAGGCTTCCCCTTATTGGCCGGGGCCGGCGCGGGGATGACCTGGTTGCGCTATTTCAGAACGGCGACTGTTACAAATGGTTAGCGGCGCGTCTGGGCAATTTCGGGCAGATCGCCTTCGTGCGCAGACTCGGGATCGAGGTGGTTCCGGGTGAGGCCCTCACGGAGAATTTCGAAGGCTTCATCGGTCGAATCGACGGTCCGGAACAGCTCGCGATCACGCGGCGAGATGGCGCCCTTATCGACCAGGACGTCGAGGTTGATCACCTTCTCCCAATACGATGAGCCGTAGAGGACGACGGTGATCTTCTTGGCGAGCTTCTGGGTCTGCGAAAGCGTGAGGATCTCGAACATTTCGTCGAGGGTTCCGAAGCCGCCGGGAAACACCACGAGCGCCTTGGCCAGATACGCAAACCAATATTTGCGCATGAAGAAGTAGTGGAACTCGAAGTTAAGCGCAGGGGTGATGAAGCGGTTGGGCATCTGCTCAAAGGGCAGACGGATGTTCAGACCGATCGTCTTGCCGCCGGCTTCCCAGGCTCCGCGATTGGCGGCTTCCATAATGCCGGGGCCACCGCCGGAGGTGACGACGAAGCGATTGCGGCGGAACTTGAGTTCCTTGGCCCATTTGGTCAGCAGGTAGGCAAGCCGGCGAGCGTCCTCGTAGTAGTGGGCCATTTCGACGGCGGCCTCGGCGCGGCTGCGGCGCAGATCGCTGGATGCAGCCTGCTCGGTGTCGGATCCGCGCGCCGGTTGTTCTTCTTCCGGAGCGGGCTGGCGCGAACCGGTGTTGTCCAGTAACTCGAGCTCGCGGTTGGCTTCGTCGAGCGCGCGGAAGCGGGCGGAACCGAAGAAGACGACGGTATCCTGGATGCGCTCGCGGCGAAAGCGGGCCAGCGGCTCGGAGTACTCGGCGAGGATGCGGAGGATGCGGCCGTCGGGGCTGTTGAGGAAGGCGTCGTTCTCGTAGGCAAGGGCGGCGTTTTCGAGGGGTTGCGGAAGCTTGCGCGGCATCAGCTCTCTTTGTAATGGATTGCGTCGGAAATAGCGATCCAGAGATTCAGGAGACCGAGGCCGGAGACGAGGCCGCGGATCGCGCCGCTCTCCACCAGCTTCGCCACCGGAGCGTAATAGAGGAAGAAGCGGTTATAGGCCCAGGGGTGGGTCCAGGGGAGAAAGACGAGGATGATGCCGACGTAGAGGCGAATGATGACGCGGAGGAAGAGGTCGGCGCGCTGGAGCCAGTGCGTGGCGCGGTGCTCCTCGGGAGAGGGTGCGGTCGCGGCGGGGCTGGCGGGGTTTGGAGCAGACGCGGAGGAAAGCAGGTCGGGGGGCGACGGCATAGGGCGAAGAGCGCGCGGGACGCGCGGGACGCCCCGGTACGAGCATTAAACCAACAGTACCATAGGGGTTGGCTCGGAGCTGGTGGAGCCAGCGGGTAGCCTGAGCTGGTAGCCCGAGCTGGTTGTGCGGGCGGTCAAGTTTTTGGCGGGTCCTCCGGGGGGATTAAGGTAGCCGGTCTATTCGATCCGAAGGGCCCTTGCCGGATCGATGGAGGCGGCGCGGCGGGCGGGGATGAACCCCGCGAAGACGGCGGCGATGACCAGGGTGGCGACAGCGAGGAGGAGAAGGACCGGATTGACGCCTTTGATCTCGTAGAGCTGCGATTCGATGTAGCGCACGCAGAAGTACGCCGTGGGGATGCCAATAGCGAGACCGAGGGCGGTCTGGATCATGGCGCCGCGCAGGACCATGCCGATGACGCGGAGGCGCTGGGCTCCCAGGGCCATGCGGATGCCGATCTCGCCGGTCTGGCGGGCGACGGTGTAAGCAGTCACACCGTAGAGGCCGACGGTCACCAGCAGCAGAGCGAGTGCGCCGAACAGGGTCGTCAGCCGAGCGATGAGGCGTTCTTCGGTAAAGTTGTCGGCGATCTGCTGGTCGAAGGTTTGGAATTTGACGATGGCGAGATTGGGGTTGATGGACGCCAGCGTCTGGCGGGTGAGGGATTCCATATCGGGCATGGGGTGGGCGGTTTGAAGGACGATGGCGCCGGCGTAGAGGGATGAGTCGGTGTCGATGGGGCCGGGGTTGCTCGCCGGGCGCTGGAGGATGGGAAAGAAGACCATGGTGTGATCTTTCCAGCGAACGCTCTGGTAGGGAGTGTCGTCGACGACGCCGACGATCTGGAATTCGAGGGGAGCTTTAGGTCCGCTGCGGCCGATGCGCTTGCCGATGGGGTTCGTCCCTTTTGGGAATACATCGTTCACGAGCGTCTTGTTCACGATGACGACGGTGGGCGATGCGGGCGTGTCCTGGCGGGTGAAAACGCGTCCGTTGAGCAGCCTGGTTCCGACCGAGTCGAAGTATTCGGGCGAGACATAGACGGTGGAAGCTCCGAAGCTGCGCTCCGTGTTTCCTTCCGCTTTGAATCCTGAGCCCCAGTTGTTGTCCTCCATGGGGGTGTACGTCGCCCAGGAGACGTGGACGACGCCGGGGATGGCGTGGAAGCGATCGTCAAAGGCCTGGTAGAGCGGGCCAAGCTGGGAGCCGCGATAGCCGGCCGCCTGGGGATTGATATGGACGATGTAGCGGTTGCGGGAGTCGAGCTTGAGGTCGGTGCTCTGGAGTTTGTTGAGGCTTTGCGCAAAGAGGCCGGCGCCGATGAGGAGGACCAGGGAGAGTGCGGCCTGCAGGACAACGAGCGAGCGCTGCAACAGAGTGGCTTTGCTGGATGTGCTGCGAGAGCCGGTACGCAGCGCGTCGGCGGGATACGCGTGGGCCGCAATCCAGGCGGGGGCTACGCCGAAGAGAACGCCGGTAACGAGGCACAGCGCGCAGGCGAAGGCGAGGACCGGCCAGGAGGGGGTGACGTCGATGGGGACGTTCTGATCGCCGGGGAAGGCCATGGCGACGAGCGCGCATGTTCCGAGGTACGCGACGACGAGGCCGGCGATGCCGCTGAGCATGGAGAGGACGAGGCTCTCGGTGAGGAGTTGGCGAACGATGCGGGAGCGGGCGGCGCCGAGCGCAGTGCGGAGAGACATCTCCGCTTTGCGGCCCATGCCGCGCACCAGGAGGAGATTGGCAATGTTGGCGCACGCAATCAGCAGGACCAGACCCGAGATCCAGAGAAGCATGTGGAGGTTGGCCTTGTATTGATCCTGCATGCTCTGGATGCCGCCGCCGGCGGGGGCCAGCACGATGTGGGCACGAGAGAGGGAAGCCTTGCCTTTGTCGCCGGCGTAGACGGGATCGGAGGCGACGATCTGGCGGAAGAGGTTGTCGATTTTGGTCTGGAGGGGGCCAAATGCAACGCCGGGGCGGACACGGCCGACGATATAGAGCCATTGCGTCTTCGGGTCCGGCACATAGTCCACGCCGAGGAGGGAATCCATGGACTGGATGGGCAGGTAGTAGTCGGGCGGCGTGGAGGTGAGGCGGTCGCCATAGAAGCCCCTGGGGGCGACGCCGGCGATGATGACGGGTTTGGTATTGATCCAGAACGTGCTTCCGATGACGGAGGGATCGGAGGCGTAGTTATCGTGCCAGTTCTGGTAACTGAGGACGGCGGTCATGGGTGCGCCCGCGTCGTCGTCGGAGTCGAGGAAGAGGCGGCCGGCGGCGGGACGGAGGCCGAAGGTGCGGAAGTAGTTGCCGGAGACGAACTCGCCCATGACGGAGCGCGGCGCCTCCTGGGTGCCATTCCGGCGAACGGTGATGGGCCGGTACGCGAAGCCGGATTCCATGGCGGCGAGGTCCTGAAATTCAGGAAGGTTCTTGCGGAGTTGCTGCCAGGTATTGGTGGAGAAGAGGGAGTAGGAATCATTCTCGGGAATATACCCGCCGCCGACGCAGCACTGGTTGGTGTTGCCGAGGCGCACGAGGCTGGCGGGATCGGCAACGGGAAGGTTGCGCATCAGGACAGCGTTGACGAGGGTGAAGATGGCGGCGTTGGCTCCGATACCCAGCGTGAGCGTGAGGACAGCGGTAGCGGTGAAGCCGGGGGTTTTGCGGAGCTGGCGCAGGGCGAAGCGGACGTCTTGCCAGAGGGATTCGGCGGTGGACTCCCAGCCGGCGGACCAGACTTTGTGGCGGACGGCTTCGCCACTGCCGATTTCGGCGCGGGCGGCGCGGAGGGCCTGGTCGCGGGAGATGCCGCTGCGGATCTTGTCGTCGATGGAGGCCTGAAGGAAGCCGTCCAGCTCCGAGGCGATGTCGGAGTTGCGGCGGTCGCGACGGAAGAGGGCGCGGAGGCCGGCGATGAGGGGTTCGAACATGGTTGGGTCCTCCTGGGTCGGGGCGCCCGGGTCAGGCTTCGAGGATGCGGTTGATGGCGGCGATCTGGCGGTCCCACTGGGCGCGCTCGTCTTCGAGAGCTTTGCGGCCGCGGGCGGTGAGCTGGTAGTAGCGGGCGCGGCGGTTATTTTCCGAGGCGCGCCACTCGGCTTTAACCCGGCCGGCGCGTTCGAGGCGGCTGAGGGCGGGGAGGAGCGAGCCGGGATTGATGCGAAAGACGCCGTGGCTGATCTGCTCGAGGCGCAGGGCGATGCCATAGCCATGCATAGGCTCGAGGGCCAGGGTTTTGAGGACGAGCATCTCGAGGGTTCCCTGGACGAGGTCGCCGGGTTTTTCTGGCATGGGGCGGGCTTCTCCACCTGGAGATCAAGAGGTACCGGAGTCTTGTCTTGATTGTCAAGAGGAGAGTGACGGAAGGGCAGCCGGTAGATGGTAGCGGGTAGCCACGGAGACTCTGAGGGCGAGGTTACTTTTGTATCGTTGCGTCTCTTAATTATTTTGGTTGTCCGTCCAGATCATAGACTATAGTCTATATTGTGGACGGGCATTTAATGGAGGAAGGCAGGCCTACGCTGCATGGGCGGCGCAGACAGCAGACGCGCGCGGAGATTATCCGGGTGGCATTTGAGCTGTTCGGGCAGCGCGGGTATGAGGAAGTGTCAATGGACAGCGTGGCGGAGGCGGCGGGTGTGTCGCGCGCGACGCTGTTCAACTACTTTCCGCAAAAAGAGCTGATCCTGCGCGAGATTGCGGCGGCGCGGGTGGCGAAGCTGAAAACGATCCTCGTGGAGTTTGCGGGAAGCGGCGAGGCCGCGGACTTCGAGGTCATTGTGGAACTGATCCTGCGGCTGTGCGAGGAGAATGTGCGGATCGCGGCGAAGTCGAAAAAGCTGCTGATCGAGGTTGTGTTCCGCCAGGCGTCGCAGGGAGTGCTGCTGGTGGCGCGGGCGGAGGCGGTGGAGGCGATCGCCGCCCTGCTCGCCAGGTTTGTGAGGCCGAAGAAGCGGGCGCATCTGCTGGCGGAGACGGTCTTCGCCGTGTACATCGCAACCATGCTGGAGTGGCTGATGCGCGAGGGCGTTCCGCAGAAGTGGCTGGTGGAGACGATGCGGGAGCGGCTGCTGGTGCTGCGGGAGGGAGTGGCATGAAACGGCGACCGATCGTGATTGGAGCTGTGGGGGTGGTGGCGATCGCCGGCATCTGGATTGCGTTCGCGTGGGCGGGGTGGCGAACGCGCAACGACTACTCGGGGACGGTGGAGACGCGCGAAATCCAGATCGGGTCGAAGGTGGGCGGGCGCGTGACCGAGGTGGGCGTCGAAGAGGGCCAGGACGTGAAGGCCGGCGCGGTGCTGGTGCGTTTCGAGCATGACGAGCTGACCGCGCAGCGGGCTCAGGCGCAGGCCGCGGTGGAACAGGCGCAGGCCGATCTGCAGCGGATGGTGCGCGGGAATCGCCCGGAAGAGATTGCGCAGGCGGTGGCTACGGCGCATGCGGAGAAGGCAGCGCTGGAAGAGGCGCGGAACGGACCGCGGGCACAGGAGATCGACCAGGCCAGGGCGGACTACAGCGCAGCCGCCGCGGATGCAACGAACGCGGAGAGTTTCTATCGGCGCATGCAGGAACTGATGGCGAGCGACATCATCTCGAAGCAGCAGTTCGACGATGCGCGGGACAAGCGCGATGCGGCGGCGCAGCGGGCGGAGAGCGCGCGCCAGCGGCTGGCGCTGCTCCAGGCCGGAACGCGGCCCGAGGATCTGCACGCGGCCCAGGCGCGATACAACCAGGCCGAGGCCGCCGCGGTGCTGGCGAAGAAGGGATTTCGGCGGGAGGATATCGACGCAGCGCGTGGCCGTCTTGCGCAGGCGCAGGCCCAGGTGGCGGCGATGGATGCCCAGCTGCGCGAAGCGGAACTGACGGCTCCAGCGGACGCGGTGGTGGAGACGGTGAGCGTACGGCCCGGGGATCTGGTGCCGGCGGGCCGCATCGTGATGACGATGCTGGACGGCTCGCAGCTGTGGGTGAAAGTCTACGTGCCGGAGACCGATCTGGCGCACGTGCGTCTGGGGCAGAAGGCGACGGTGCGCGTGGACAGCTTCGGGCGGACGTTTAACGGGCATGTGGGAATGATTGCGAGCGAGGCGGAGTTCCTGCCGCGCAACGTGCAGACGAAGAGCGATCGCGGGCACGAAGTGTTCGGAGTGAAGGTCTACGTCGATAACGCGCAGGGAGTGCTGAAGTCGGGGATGTCGGCGACGGTGAGCCTCGAATGACGGCGATCATCGAGGCCGATCGTCTGACGATCCGGTTTGGACAGGTCACGGCCGTGAACGACGTGAGCCTCGCCGTCGAGAAGGGGGAGATCTTCGGTTTCCTCGGTCCGAACGGCTCGGGGAAAACGACGCTGATCAAGGCGCTGTGCGGGCTACTGGCGCCGAGCGAGGGGACGGGGCGGATTCTCGGCATGGATATCCGCAAGGATGCGCCCGAGATTCGTCGCCATGTCGGTTACATGTCGCAGAAGTTCGGGCTGTATGAGGATCTGACGGTGGCGGAGAACATTGCGTTCTACGCGGGCGTATACGGCCTCAACGCGCAGCGCGCGGAGGAGCGCACGCACGATGTGCAGAAGCTGACGGGGATTGAGCCCTACATGAAGCGGCGGGCGGGGCAGCTTTCGGGTGGATGGAAGCAGCGGCTGGCGCTGGCCTGCGCGATCATTCATTCGCCGGAGGTGGTGTTTCTGGATGAACCGACGGCGGGGATCGATCCGGTGGCGCGGCGAGCGCTGTGGGACTTGCTGTTCCAGTTGTCGGGCCAGGGCGTGACGTTCTTCGTGACGACGCACTACATGGACGAGGCGGAACGCTGCGGGCGGGTGGGCTACATCTACATGTCGAAGCTGATCGCGATTGGGACGGTGGCTGAACTGCAGCGTTTGCCGGAGGCCAATCCGGCAGGAACCACGCGCGTGCAGATCGAGACAGCGAATGCGGCGGCGACGCTGGACCGGGTGCGCGCGATGAAGGGGGTGCGGGAGGCGACCATCTTTGGACGATCGATTCACGCGCTGGCGGAGACGGATCGGCTGGATGCATTGCGGGCGGAATTGGCGCAGGCGCGGGTGCAGGCGATTGAGCCATCGCTGGAAGACGTATTTGTAACTCTGACGTATCAAATTATGGAGAACGCGCGGTGAAGGCGCTGTTTCGGGGTCTGGGGCCGGTGTGCCGGAAGGAATTCCTACACATTGTGCGCGATCCGGGGACGCTGTTTTTCGCGCTGCTGATCCCGATCGTTCAGCTGTTCTTATTTGGATTCGCGGTTGATACAAATATCCGCCAGGTATCGACGGTGGTGCTCGACGAGTCGCAGACCCAGGAGAGTCGGCGGCTGCTGGAGAGCTTTGCCGGGTCGGATGTCTTCGCGCTGCGCAGCTACGTGACGTCGCCGGATGCGATGTATGCGGCGATCCAGTCGGGGAAGGCCCGGGTTGGGATACGGATTCCCTATGACTACGCGCGGCGGCTGCAGGATGGAACCGGGGCGACGGTACTGGTGCTGGTGGATGGATCGGATTCGACAGTGGCGGCGCAGGCGATCAGCACCTCGACCGGCGTGGCCCTGCAGCAGTCGCTGGTGCGGGTGCTGCCGGATGGAACGATGCCGGTGGAGGTGCGGCCCTCGGTGCTGTACAACCCGGCGACGCGCTCGGCGAATTTCTTCGTGCCCGGACTGATCGCAATTCTGCTGCAGGTGATGACGATCCTGCTGATCGCGCTGAGCCTGGTGCGGGAGCGCGAGCGCGGGACGCTGGAACAACTGGAGATGACGCCGGTGGCGCCGCTGGGGCTGATGGTGGGCAAGATGATCCCGTATGGCCTGCTGGCATTCGGGGAATTATGCGCGATCCTTGCGGTGATGCGCGCGGTCTTTCTGGTGCCGGTGCACGGCAGCGTGTTGCTGCTGCTCGCGCTGTCAGTGCCCTTTTTGCTCACGGTCCTGGGACTGGGGCTGATGATCTCCGCCAAGGCGCGCACCCAGGCGGAAGCGTTTCAGCTGTCGATGGGGACGATTCTGCCGTCCGTCTTTTTGTCGGGCTACATTTTTTTGATCGAGAACATGCCGCTGCCGTTTCAGTGGATCAGTCACGTGATTCCGGCGACGTACTACATCCGGATCCTGCGGGGCATCATTCTGCGCGGAGCGGGAATCGCGGACCTGTGGCAAGAGGCGCTGATCCTCACGGTGATGGGGTGCGCGGCGATTCTGGTGGCGGCGCGCTTATTTGTCAAAAGCCGGGTGTAGGCGGAAGCCGGCGGTAGCGATACCGAGGCCAAGCCCAGGGACTGGCCGTGAGGCGAGCCACGCACTGACGTAACCAACTGCCACCTAAGGAGGATTGAGGGTTTGTCATGGGCCCGTTAAGCTGGGCGGACTTTCGGGGAACAGGCAGGTGCCTATGCGCGCGATCCGATCCACGCTCTGCTGGGTGTTTGCAGCGGAAGCTGTGGTCTGCCTGTGGCCGGTGCCTGCGCTGGTGCTTGAGTTGGCGGCTGCGCACGCGGGTGGCGGTGCGACCGCGAGTATTCTTCACGTTGTCGTGAGTCTTCCGATGCTGGCGGCAGGGCTCGTCTTTTCTGCGACCTGCTGGATGTGCTGGTCGCGGAAGAGGGCGGCGCGCTGGTGGGGCGTGTCTGCGAGCGGCATCAATCTTGCCTTCGCGGCGATGATGATCTTCGTGCTGCTGTATGCACCGTGGTCGAGCGCGGCCAGCGTTCCTCGTTTGGCAGCCGTTGAGTGGCAGCTCGCCGCGGTAGAAGCGATCGCGGGAATCGCCGGGTTGGTGGCGTTCGGCAGGTGGGACGCGACGGCACAGCTGGAAGCGGGGAGCGCCGCGCCGCCGCATATCGAGGGCGACGGGACGAACCGGCTGATCGACAGGGTGGTGTGGGTGGCGGGGTTCGCGGGATTCGTCGCCGGAATGTGGGGCTGGTGGTTGTGGGGACACGCGCAGGGACTGCCCGGCCACGGAGCGCTGCTGCTCTACGGGGAGTTTGCGATTGCGGAACTGGCGATGGTGTTCGTGCATGAGATGGGACACGCGCTGACCGGCAAGGTTCTGGGGATGCGGCTGCGCGCGTTCGTGGTGGGGCCCTTTCAGTGGCGGGTGCGCGAAGGGCGCTGGAGGTTCGAGTTCCGGGTGTCGGATTTCATGGCGACCGGCGGGGCGACAGCGGTGGTTCCGACCGATCCACAGCAAGGGCGCAGCCGGGAGATCAAAATGATTGCCGGCGGTCCGATCGCAAGCCTGATCGGAGGCGTGGCCGGCCTGGCAGCGCTGCTGGAGGCGCCGCATCACGCGTGGCAAAACGAGTGGGAATTGCTGGCGCTGTTTACCACGCTGTCGCTGTTGTCGGGGCTGGTGAACCTGCTTCCATCGCAGACGAAGAAGGGGAATTATTCCGACGGCGCCCAGGTCTATCAGTTGCTGTCGGGTGGGCCGTGGGGGGATTATCACCACGCCATGGGGATCGTCGGCGCGACTACGGTAACGGCGCTGCGGCCGCGCGATTACGACATCGCTGCCATGGAGCGGGCGGCGTCCGTGATCACGCAGGGACCGCGGGCGCTGCACCTGCGGTTGCTGATGGCGTCGCATTACCGCGACTGCGGTCAGATGCAGGAAGCAGGGCTCGCGCTGAACGCGGGCGAGGATGTATTTCACGATTCGGCGCCGGACATCTTTGTGGAACTGTACCCGACATTCGTGTTTGGGAAGGCATTCGTCCAGCACGACGCGGAAGGGGCGCGGGAGTGGTGGGACCGGATGGAGACGAAGAATCCAGCGCATGACGCCGATTACTGGCTGGCGCGGGCAGCGTTCCTGTGGATCGAAGGCGGCAGGGAAGAGGCGCTGGAGGCCTGGGAGAAGGGCCATGCTCTGGCGCAGCGGCTGCCGAAAGTGGGGGCGTATGAGGCGGATCGCGACAAATACGATTTGTTGCGGCGGGAACTCGATGCCGGGCGCAAGGTCCCCGAGTTGCGGGGGGAACTGGTGACAGCGGGCTGACGAGCGGCCGGATGGGATGCCGAGGCTTCCTATAGTGCAAACTACATAGGGAACAATTCACAGCCGCGCGGAGTCTAAGCCAGGTAGAGTCGACCTGCGCCGATGACGAGACCGGATTCTGTTGCGAAGCCGTGGGTGGTCAGTCTGAGCGGATTGCTGATGGCAATCGCGACCGCCATATGGATGCGGCCTCCGATGTTCGGCCTGTCGTTCGGGAAAGCCGTTGCGGCGGCTTCTTTGTGGACGCTCACGACGGTGCTGGCGGGAGCGCTGGGGTTCTGCGCTGCCGAGGGCGTCGTCGCCGGACGGCCAACCCGGCCTCCCATGCGCCTGCTGGTGGGATCCGCGGCGACGTGGGCGCTGATTCCTCCGATCCTGATTTGCTGGCTGCGCGGATCGGGCTGGGCGGCCGCGATGAGCGTAGTTGCCGGCGCGACGATGGCCGCGGGTTTGTGGACCATGACGCCGCGGGCTGAACCGTTCGAAGACTGGGAACGTTGGGACGAGGGCCCGCTCTTCGCCGATTTGCCGGCGCCGGATTCGGGCCGGCCGCAGGCGTTTGCGATTGCCGTATGCATGGAACTGGCCATCGTGCTGGCGAATCGCGACGCCGTATTTTTGGCAACTGCGCTGATGGGGATTGCGGGATTCCTCTTCGTGTGGAAGCGGCTCGCGACGCTGAACGCGAAGGCGGGCGATGGGATGGCGCGGCCGGCGGCGCGGGCGAGCGCTGCCGCGGTGCTGGCGCTGCTGATTCTTATCCCGCTGCTGCTGGCGCGGTTTGCACAAATGAAAGGCGGCGTAGAGACGCGGGCGCAGGCGGCGACCCGCACGCGCGCCGAGGGGGAGACCGGGACTGCCGCGGATCCCTATCAGGGAATTGTTCTCTTCACCGTGCAGGAGAAGAAAAAGGAACTGCCACCGTTACCCATGCAACGCGACCTGTTGCGGGCGGGGAGAGCGAAACCGCTGGTGATCCCGTTCGACGGGTCGTACTGGTATTTTCAGGCGCCGCAGCACGGGCCGGGCGCTCACCCGCATCTGGCTCACGGCGATCCGGTGGCGGTGAACATTTACTCAACCGGCTGGATTCCGCTGGCGATGCAGGCGCATCAGACCCTGGCGCAACCCGTGGATCTGCGGCCTGCCGGTGCGCTGCAGGTGACGGTGCGGAACGGCGATAACCGGATGGGAAGCATCGATATGGGCGTGCTGCTCACGGATTCGACGACGCCGGGGAAGCCGTCCCTGTACCTGGGGACGCAGCCGATTGCGTCGACCGAGCCGGATCATTTTGCGTTCAAGAGCAGTGCGGTGACGGACGTGATTCGGTACGCAATTCCGGGCCGACGCGTGATCGGAAAGTTTGACGGCATCACCGTGCTCTTTTTTCCCGATGCCACGCGGGCAACGCTGGGTGCGCGGATCGGAATTCAGCAGTTTGAACTGATGCCGCGCTGAAGCTGGATTCTAGGCGCGCTTTTTGGATCGGGTCGCCGTCGCAGCGCGTGCGGGCGGAATGGGCGCGGCGGTGGACTGGGACTGTGGATAGTGGACGGGGGGTAGCGCCTCGAAAGTGGGTCTTGCGAAGAGGTAACCCTGAAAGAGGCGAATCCTCTGACCGGCGAGGAATTGGTATTCGGCCAGGGTTTCCACGCCTTCTGCGATGACGTCGATCTCGAGGTCGTAACAGGCGCGGCGAATGGCGCGAAGGATCGCCTGACGCGGGCCGGGGCGGTCGACGCTTCGAATGAGGCGCATGTCGAGCTTGATCTGATCGGGCTCGAGGTCGTCGAGAACGGTGAGGCTGGCGTAGGTGGCACCGAAGTCGTCAATGGCGAGGCGCACGCCGAGGGCACGCGCGTCTTTGAGAAGGGCGGCGAAACGGCTGCGGTCGACAATCACTTCGGTCTCGGGGACTTCGATCACGATGCGGTCCGCAGGCAGGCCGGCGTTGCGCGCGGCCTCAATGGTGGCGAGGACGGCCTTCGGCGCGGAGTCGAGCGTGCGGGGCATGAAATTCAGGTGCAGCGGGCACTCGATACCGAGACGAACGGCCAGGTCGATCGCGGAGACGCGGGCGGACTGATCGAAGAGATGAAGCCGAAGAGGGGAGATCTGGTTCAGCACCTGCCAGGCAGGCTCGTCCCACGGGCCGCGGATCAGGGCTTCGCAGGCGACGACTTTATGGGAGACTGCATCGACGATGGGCTGAAAGGCGAAGCTGTACGCCGGATCGGGGTCAAGAGGCTGGGAAGCCCCGGGGGGCACGGTTTGGGCGGGCAGCGACATGAGGCAGAACGCATCACCGCGAAAAGGTGGGGGAGGAACTACGCGGCAGTGGTTTCATGGTCGCGCCTGGGAGGGTGGCGCAACTAGTGCACGAAAGGGGAACCGTTAACTCCGCAAAGGGGGTACAACCCCTCCTCAGAACCAGGGAGGAAAAGAAGGCAGCAGACTTGAATCGATCCCCTCGCAATTCGCGTTGTCGATGCTCAGGTTGCCCTGCGCGTCGATCCTGATGGTCCATATCGTGTCGTAGTCATCGTCCGGCCAGTCCGGAACCGTCTGCTGGCTGTTGTAGCTGGCCAGTAGCGCTTTGACGGTAGGCGGAATGTGGTCGTGCTCCCAGGCGACGAGCAGCGTTTGATTGGAGAACGCCGGGTTGGCAAAGAAAAAGCCGCTGGCGTCGGTGGCCAGCTGTGGGGCGTTCTGTGCAAAGACCGGCACGTTCGCCGCCAGGTTGAGGGGGAGATGATTGGCGATCGCGTAGGGCTCCGCTGTGAGTGCAGGCCGGACATAGGAAGAGGTGATGACTCCCTCCTCGACGCCGCCCGGGATTCCTGTGGCCGGATCGACCGAATAAACCTGAGTGGGATGGATCTTATTCCGCAACGCCTCGGGTAGCAGCAGGGCTCGCCACTGTCCCGCTGCGATGTAGTTGCCGTCGTCCCAGGCGGCCGAAGGGTGCGCCTCCGCGTGGCGGATCATGTAGACGGTCTCATTCCGGTTGCCGTTGGGCGGAAACACCGCGCCATCGCTGCCCACCGTGACCTGAACGTCGAAGTGCGTTGCGGTACAGGCTCCGCTCACGCTGCTCAGAGGAACCAACTCGGGATAGGAGGTCGGTGGCTGGAGATGGCCGCGATAGGTGACCAGGCGGGCGTTTCCGGAGTGAATCGCGATTGCGTACACGGCGTTCGGTCCGGCATAGGAGGACGGCACCGCCAAGCCGTAACTCTTCTGCCGATTCAGAGCGGTCATCAACGCGCTGACCGTCTCCCATGGCGCGGACAGAACGTAATAACCGGGAACGTTCGCCGCAATGATCCCGCTGGCCAGAGCGACGTTGTTCCCGCTCACGTCGTCGAACACCAGACCCTGACAGCCGGGACAGGCAAAGACGGGATTGGCGACGTGATTCGGCAACGGGCCGGCGGCGTAGGAGGCGAAGATGGGATAGCTATTCGCTGTAACGCCGGCGCTGCCCGGAACGGGGATGGTCACCTGGTTCATCATCGCGAATTGCTGGATGGTCTCCAGCGCGACCATGTCGGGAACCTCGTTCGCCGTCTGCAGATGCGTCATCGGTTCCAGCGCGTAAATGGCGGTGGCGTTCTGTCCGCCCAGCACCTGCTGCTGCAGGTACGAGCCCATCAGCAGAGTCCGCTGCAGGCCCTGGTTCGTCAGGTTTCCGGTTACGGAATTGACGTCTCCACTCGCGGCATAGGCGAGGTCGTCGCTCACCACGAAGATCAGGTTGACGTCCGTTGTGTTCAGTGGTGCAGTCGCCGCGGGCGAGTCCTGCCGATTCCCGCAACCGGTCAGCGCGAGCGTGGCAGCGAGCACGACCCAGCATCCGGGTAAAGCAGTCCTCTGGTTCATCAAGATTCCCCAGGCGTTCGAATGTCCAATGCACCTATCGGACAGTTGCCCGGGAACCATGAGCGCTAAGGAGCGCCTTGGAGCGGATGTTCACTTCGGCCCTCTGCCGGCGGACGGGACCAGAGGGGCATCTCCCGGGATTATCCCCAGGTGAATTCCGTGGGGATCTGCACGCTGGGGTTGAGGGTTTTCGCGACGGGGCAGGTGAGGGCGGCTCGTTCGAGCTTGGCCTGGTTCTCCAGGCTGACGGAGTGGGGGACGTGAATCTTCACAGTGAGCTGCTGGATCATGCGGAAGGGGCTGCTGGTCATTTCCTTATCGACTTTCGCGGTTGCTCCGGCGAGGTCGACATTGAGGGTTCGGGCCATGATGCCCATGGTTGTCAGCATGCAGCTGCCGAGGGCAGTGGCGACCAGATCGGTAGGGGAGAAGGTTTCTCCGCGGCCGTGATTGTCTTTGGGAGCGTCCGTGGTGAGGGCAGTAGCAGAGGGACCGTGGACGGCCTGGCAGTGAAGGTCGCCCTGATATTCGAATTCGATGGAGACCATGATTTTCCTTTTACCACGGGCACGGCGGGAGAAGCAGGAAGGGAGAAGCAGGAAGGGAACCGATATCTCGGCTCAGGGCTGAAGCGCGGTTTCTTCCTGACGCACGGCGATCTTCACGTTGGTTGAGTAGCAGAGGCCGCAGTGGACGGTGTGCACCTTGGGGCCGGTCTTGCGATCGACGATGCCGAAGAATCCGTCCCACTCGCCGTTCCAGACCTCATCGGCGCCGTGGACTTCGGTCCAGATGCCGAGCAGGCCCACGTTGCCGCATCCGATGCACTCGAGATCGTAAAAGGCCCATCCACGCACGATGGAGTCTCCTGAAACTGGAGTTGAGGGGGAGCCCAGATTATCGACGGAACGGCGTCATCCGGCAAATGATCTTTTGCGGATTACCGCAGTGCCGATTTGTGTTTCAGATGCCATTCTCCCTGGCGGCGGGTGGTCCGATGACCCCGATCAGGCGCATTCTGGCGCGAGGAAACGGGGCCATTGGTGAGCCAGGAAAGGGCAGAAGGTCTGTATGGGCATAGCCTTCGGTAGGCGAAGATTGGTGGAGGCGGCGGGAGTCGAACCCGCGTCCGAAATCGTTGTCAGCAGAGAGACTCCATGCTCAGTCCGTTCAGAAGTTTCGCTCCCGGCGCTCAGAACGGACAAGAAACGCCTGAAACTAGTCCGATGATCTCGCTGCCATCACACGGACCGAGCGACGGCAACCAGCCCCCTGTTCGACGTTCTTTCTCAGCCCAGGGGCGAAGCTGAGGAGAACGGCAGTCTAACTAATTAGGCTGCGTATGCCAGCTGATTGGTGTTGGCAATTATGGTTTTCCAGGCGATTACGGGTGCCCAGACCCCGGCATGCCTCTATGCCGCAAGCAATCCCGTCGAAACCGTGACGCCCCCTTTCGCGGCGCCGGTCGAGGAAGGGAACTCCTGACGGCTGTCTTATTATCTCATTCTTACAAATTGGGCGGGGCAGGAGCGGAGCCGGATGCGGGTGGGCGGCCGACCGGGGGGGGCGCCTGGCATGGATCGATTCGCAGAGGCGCGAGTCGCGCTGCGGCAGTGGGAGGTCCTCCGGGGCAAGCCCTTCCATTTTGTGCTCCGCAGGACCGATCCAGGAAATCGATGGCTTGGAATAAAAAATGCGACTTTCGCTTCGAGTTTCCTGGTTATACGATGCCACTGATCCAGCGGCGCCAGCTGAGCCACGCGCCGAAATTGTGTCTGGCAGGGCCTATTTCAGGCGCGGGAGCGAAACGAGATGAAACTGGCGGGTATTGCGCTGCTGATCGCGGCAGCGAGTCTTTGTTCTGCACAACAGTCCGGCGATTTCCAACCTGCGGTCACGAATGTTCCGGATGCGCAATATCCGAAAGTCGACAGCGCATCGCGGGTCGAGTTTCGCATCAAGGCGCCGGAAGCGAGCAAGGTGAAGCTCAATTTGTGGAGCGGTCCGAAGCTGGACATGGAGAAGCAGGCGGACGGGTTCTGGACGGTGACGACACCGCCGCTGGCGCCGGGGCTGCACTACTACACGGTGAATATCGATGGCGCCGAGGTGAGCGATCCCAGCAGCCGGGCGTTCTTTGGCGGCGGCAAGGATGCCAGCATGGTCGAGGTTCCCGAGACCGGAGCGACGTATTACCAGGTGGAGGACGTGCCGCATGGGCAGGTGCGCGAGGTCTGGTATCACTCCGAGGTGACGGGGACGTTCCGGCACGCGCTGGTGTACACGCCTCCAGGCTATGACACCACGAAGGTCCGTTATCCGGTGCTCTACCTGCAGCACGGCGCGGGCGAGGATGAGACAGGCTGGATTCGCCAGGGACACGCGAACTTCATCCTCGACAACCTCATCGCAGAGGGAAAAGCGAAACCCATGATCATCGTGATGGCGTATGGGTACGCGCGGCGAGCGGGTGTGACTCCGCCGGATCTGACGGGCAAGCCGTTCGGGTCGCCGGAGATGATGAAGGCGATGCAGGAGGCGTTTGTAGCGGTGGAAGACGATTTCACGCAGGCGCTGATTCCCTATATCGATAAGAATTTCAGAACGCTGACGGATCGGGATCATCGCGCGATGGCGGGGCTTTCGATGGGCGGAGCGCAGACCTTCCAGATCGCGTTCGATCATCTGGATCTGTATTCGTACATCGGAGGATTCAGCGGCGCGGCGATGGTTTTCGGCAACCAGAAGCTGGACCCGAAGACGGATTTCCATGGAGCGCTGGCCGATCCGGCGGCGCTTGCGAAACGCGTGCATCTGCTGTGGATCGGCGTGGGAACGGACGAGCCTGCGATGATGAAGACCGGGCTGGAGCGGCTGCATCACTCGCTGGAGGAGGCGAACATCCAGCATGTTTTCTATGAGTCGCCCGGGACGTCGCACGAATGGCAAACGTGGCGCCGCGATCTGAGGGATTTTGCGCCGCGCCTGTTCCAGTAGGCCTCGCCACAGGGTTCCGAAGGCACGAGGAATGGATGGGCCGGGGTCTGTGCGTCGCCTCGCGTCGAGTCCTGCGTCAGCTGTTGCCGCGGACGAACTCGCGGAGCTGGCGGTTCAGTTCCGCAGCCTGCTGCACGCCGTTGTCGAGCATGCCGCGCCATTTTTTCGCGTCCTCATCGAGATCGACGGTGCCGAGGAGGAAGCTGGTTTGGAGGACGATTTCGAGGGCGTTGCTGAGGTCGTGGGAGAGGCGTCGAATCTCTTTGGCCTGCTGCTCGGGGATCGATTTGGGCTGCAAAGGTGCGTTCATCTAAGGGTAGTTCCTGAACCAAAGTGCGTTGCCGCGCGCCTCGCACGGGGGTTTGACAGGGGTGGATGCCTTTGTAACACTAGGAGTTGCTGCCGTCCAGCGTGATCTGCGCGGGACCGATGTGCCGAAGTGGCGGAATTGGCAGACGCGCGTGGTTCAGGTCCACGTACCCGCAAGGGTGTGGGGGTTCGAGTCCCTTCTTCGGCACCAAAGCAGCAGCAACCTTCCTGCAATCAGAGCGTTGGCTGGTTCCGGCACTGGAAGCGGGACCGGGGTTAATCCGTAAACGCTGACCTTCCGACATCCCAGTGCCTATAGCTCGCGCAGGGAGACGGCAACCGGCCGCAGGGCTGCGCGCACGGCAGGCAGCAAGCCGCCGAGAACACCCATGGCCAGCGCGAAAATCACTCCCATCACCAGCAGGTTGAATGTGATTTTGAAGGCGAAGGCGATGCTGGAAAAGGTCGAGAAATTCATGGTCTGGGTTGTCATGCCGTTCAGGGGAAGCACGACCAGGCAGCCGATAACGCCGGCGATGAACGATATGAGCAGCGCCTCAAACAGGAAGGAGAGGATGACGTTCCAGCTCGAAAAGCCGAGCGCGCGCATGGTGGCAATTTCTCGTCCGCGTTCGGCGACGGCCGAGTACATCGTATTGAGCGCGCCGAAGATCGCGCCGATCGCCATGACGGCCGCCACCAGGCCGCCCAGGATGGTGATCAGCCGGGTCATGGCCGAGGATTGTCTCGCGTAGTAATCGACTTCGCGCTCGACTTCGAGATTCAACTGCGGATCGGACGTAATGGAATCCTTGAATTTGTCGAAGGCCGCGGGCGAAGTCAGGTGAACGGTGGCCGATTGGAAGATGTTTTCCGGGCGCTTGAGCACTTCGTTCAGGATGCGCGAGTCGCACCAGACTTCGGAATCGAAGGACGATCCGCCTGCGTCGAATACGCCCACCACCTTCCAGTGTCCGCCGCCAAAGTCGACGGTGTTGCCGACGGTGAGCCCCGCGTAGGTTTTCGAGGCGTTTTTACCGACGACGAGCTCGTCGAGGCCGGAATGGAACATGCGCCCCTGAACGACCTTCACGAATTTGCGGATCTGCAGCACATTCGGCGAAACGCCGCGAACCTCGACATTGGCGTCGGTGCCTGTGCTGATCAGCGGCACCGGAATGACGCCGACGACTTCCTGTGTGACCAGGGGTTGCCCGGCCGCATCGCGGGCGACGCCGGGCTTGTCCTGAACCAGCTTTACGGAATCGAGGGTGATGCCGCCCATCATTTCGGTAGTCGAGCCGGCGCGCATGACCAGCGCGTCGTCGGGCGAGCCGGAACCCACCAGCGTGGCCCGGAAACCATGCGCAAGCGAAAGCATGGCGACGAAAACGCCGACGGTTCCGGCGATGCCCAGAATGGCCACAATGGTCGAGGTCCAGCGCGCGCGAATACTGCGGAAGTTATAGGAGATCGGCACGTTCCCGATCAGGGGCGCCAGCAAACCGGCCAGGATCCCACCCACAATGATCAAAACCAGCAGCAAGGCAGCTATTGCCAGCAGCGTGATCACGACACCTAAAAGGAGCTTCACCACCATGCTCAGACCCTCCGCAGCGCAGTGACCACGCGCATGCGCATTGCGCCGTAAGCGGGAAGAATTCCGCTGGCGAATCCAACCACCAGAGCGGCGATCACGCCAGATGTCAGCGTTTTGGTTGTCACCAGGAGCGGCGGCAGCAGACCCGCCATCGCGCGGCTCAGTTGCGGAATAGCAACCAGTGCAAGCAACAGGCCTACACAGCCGGCAATCGCAATCGCCATCGACTCGCCCAAAATAAATCCGAGGACAGCGCGATCCGGGAAACCGATCGCCTTGAGCACGCCCAGCTCATTGGTTCGTTCGCGCACCGAGATCGCCATCGTGTTTCCAGTGACGAGCAGGAGCGTGAAGAAGACAACGGTCCCGATCGACATGATCAGGAATTTGATGTTCCCGAATTGCTTCACCCATCCCTGCGCAAAGGCGGATTCCGTCTCGGTCTTTGTCTCGTAGGGCGAATTCAGGTACATGTTGTCGATGGTTTTCGCGATTCGCGGGGCATCGTCGGGGTTATCGATACGAATGACGTACCAACCGACCTGGCCCTTGATGCTGTCGGGAACGCTCTCTTTGAAGTATTCCCACTGAATCCAGAACTGGGTCTGATCGTCTTGCTGTTTGGCGCCGTGGTAGACGCCGTCGATATTGAACTCGAACGGCTTGCCGGCCAAACCGTAAATGGTTGTGGTGATGGGAATACGGTCGCCGATCTTCCAGCCGAAGCGCTTCATGGTGTCCGCGCCGACAATCGCGCCCTGACGGTCTTTCAGGAAGGTATTCCACTGATCGTCGGGAACGATGAGCTCGGGGAAAACCTGGCGCTGGTTTTCCGGGTCGATGACGAATTGGGGGAAGAAGTTCTTCGGGTCCTGATAGACCCCGCCGAACCAGTTATTGTGCGTGACGTACTTCACGCCGGGAATACGCAGGATTTCGTCGCGGTAGGACAGCGGAATCGTATTAATGATGGAGGTGCGATTGATGGTGACGAGGCGATTCGCGCTGACCACGTCCGCACCGCGGGTGAAGGCGTCGTTCACCACTCCCAGCAGCGCAAACAGGAACAGAGCCACAGCGAACGAACCGATGGTCAGAACGAGGCGAGCCTTTTTGCGCAACAGGTTGGCCCAAATCAGTCTGCTGAATTTCATGATGCGCCTCCTGCAGCCACCCCTTGCTGCCCCGCAGCTTCGACCAGCACGCCCTTGTCGAGATGCAGCGTGGTATGGGCCTGGCGCGCGACGAGTGGGTCGTGGGTCACCATCAGCACGGTTTTCCCGTACTCCTGCACCAGCCGCTTGATCAGGTCCATCACGTCGTCGGCGCTTTTGCGATCGAGGTCGCCCGTCGGCTCGTCGCACAGCAGGAAGGTGGGGTCGGCGACGATGGCCCGGGCAATGGCCACGCGCTGTTCCTGTCCGCCGGAAAGCTGGCGCGGAAAATGTCCCATCCGTTCGCCCAAACCCACCACGGAGAGGGCGGTTTCAACGTGCTTGCGGCGTTCGCCTTTGGAGAGTTTGGTCAGCAGCAGGGGCAATTCGACGTTCTGAAACGCGGTGAGCACAGGGATGAGGTTGTACATCTGGAAGATGAGGCCGACGTGGCGCGCGCGCCATTCAGTCAGCTTGCCGCGCGACATGTGCGTGATTTCGTCGCCGGCCACGCTGATGGTGCCGCGCGTCGGAACATCGAGGCCACCCAGCAGATTGAGCAGCGTGGTTTTGCCCGAGCCGCTCGGCCCCATGAACGCGACAAAGTCGCCCTGGTTGACGTCAAGATTCAAGCCTTGCAGGACGTCGATGTCCTCGCTGCCGCGGCGGTAGGTTTTATCCAGACCGCGCACCTGAATCAGGCTGCCCTCTGCCCCATTGCCCTCCACGCGTACCATGATCGACACTCCTTCATTTGCGCCATCTGAATCGGATCGCTGTACTAGCGCTTGATCGCTACGGCTTCGCCATCTTTCAAATTGGCTGGCCCCGCCACTACCACTGTATCCCCGGGGGTGAGCCCGGCCAGAATCTGCGTTTGGGCGCCATTGGTTCCACCCACCTTCACGGCGTGGCGCTCCACGTGATCGCCTTGCACCAGGAAAACGATCTTTTGTCCGCCATCGTCGCGGACCGCGTTCTGTGGCACCATGACGCCTGCCGGCGCTTTCGCTCCCTGCTTGCTTTCTTCTCCGAGGAAGGTGACCTTTACGCCCATGTCGGGCAGGATGCGCGGATCCAGCTTGTCGAATGCGATGCGCACCTCAACGGTTGCCTTCTGCCGATCTGCCGTGGGAATGATGGTGCGCACACGGCACGGAATCTTCCAGTCCGGATAGGCATCCAGAACCGCGGTCACCTCCTGGCTGGGCTTCACGCGTGCGATGTAGTTTTCGTTGACGTCCACTTCGATTTCATTCGAGGCCATATCGACGAGGGTCGCGATCCCGGTGCGCGTGAATCCGCCGCCCGCCGAGATCGGCGACACCATTTCTCCAACCTGGGCGTCCTTGGAAACGATAATTCCGTCGAATGGGGCGCTGATGACGCAGTTATCCACGGCCTGCTGCGCCTCCTGGATGCGCGCGTTCGCCGCGAGCACCTGCGCCTGCGCGTAGTCGATCTTCGCCTGCAGGCTGTTCACGGCCATGGTCGCATTGTCGAGCGCTTCCTGAGTCTGAATGCCTGCCGCCCGCAGTTCCTGGGCGCGATGCAACTCGATCTGCGCGTTCTTCAACTGCACCTGCAGATCGAGAATGCTCGCCTGCGTGGCATTCCGATCGGCTTTCGCCGACGCCAGTGTCCTTTGCGCATCGGAATCGTCGAGGGTCGCCAGCACAAAGCCCTTGCGCACGTGCATGCCTTCGGTAAAGAACACACCGGTGACGCGCCCTGTGATCTTCGCCGCTACCGTGGCCCGCCGCTGCGGGGTGACATACCCGCTGGCGTTAAGCAGCGCCTGTGGCCCGGTGTCCGGAGCGTCCGCGGTGGCGACCTGCACCGACGGCGTCTGATGCACGTACGCGTAGACGCCGCCCACGATCAGGAGCGAGACGAGCAGGACGCAACCAACAATCGCGATCAGCTTGCCGGCGTTTCGCGAGCCGCGTTTGTGATCCTCGATGCGCAGCCCACCGAGATCCGGTCTTGCAGGTGCTTCAGGCATGGTTATCTATTTGAATTCGCACTAAGAGTACACGGGGCGATGATCCGCTCCGCTTCTGAAGATCGTGCAAACAGAAGTGATGGGCCATACGTATTCTGTGCGAAGGTTGTTCCTGGTGCATGCGCATCCGACACAGCGACAGCATTCGCGGTTCATTTCCAGTGTTTCCACATTGTTGCCGTCTCCGGCTCACTTGTCCATTGCCGGTTGTCCACATCTGCTTCTCGCATATGCGATTGACCGCTGCCGCGGCCGCAGGCCATCTGCGGATTGAATTATCTGATGTATTATCAATAGGTTAAATCGGAATGAGCGCTCGGGTGAGCAGGTGCGATACCTGTGCATCCGCCAACCGAAGGGTGTTCTGACCGACGAGGTGTTCGCGCTGGAAGTCGGTACGCCGGTCATGTGAAGAGGTTAATATTTGTTGATATATTCGAACACTCTAATATACTGATATGCAGAGACGTTCCTCATGCCTGATTCGCTTCGCCGCTTCAAAGCCGACATCTTTCAGGCCCTCGCCAATCCGACCCGCATCGCGATCCTTGAACTGCTGGGCGAGGGAGAGTGTTCGGCCGGCGAACTGATTGAAAAGCTGGGCATGGAGCAGGCCAACGTCTCGCAGCATCTGGCGGTGCTCAGAGCGCGGCAGATCGTGGTGAACCGCAAGGCGGGAAACCAGGTTTTCTATTCGGTCAGGGACCCGATCATCCTCAAGGTGCTGGCTCTGATGCGTCGGTACTTTCAGAAGCACCTGAAAGAAGCTCTGGAAATGCTGGACAAGATGGAAAACACCCCGGCGGAGAAGGGCGAATGAATCGCATGGGGTCCTCACGATCCGCGGCTGCGGCAGAGGTGCATCGTTGAGCGCATCTCGCTGGATGTCTCTCGCTGGCGCACCTTTTGCATGGCCCCAAACTTCCTTCGCTGCTGTTTCTGGTGGCAGCCTGGCTGATTCTGGGCGCTGTGGGACTGGTGCGGCCTCGCAGCGTGCGTTTTGTTGCTCACCTGATATTTCCTGTTGGAGCAGTGGGATGCATGGGCGTCGCGCTGCTGGCCGGAACCTTCCTGGCCACCGGCCACGCGAACGAAGTGATGATTCTCCCGCTGGGACTGCCGGATCTGCCGTTTCATTTTCGACTGGATGCGCTTGTCGGGCTTCTTCCTCGTGATCCTCGGCGTGGCGGGCGCAGGAATCTCCATCTTTGCCGCCGGATATTTCCGCGCGGGCGAAGGCACCGCTCCCGGCTGCTGGGCCTGCAGTACCACGTGTTTCTGGCCAGCATGGCGGTGGTCATTCTCGCCGACGATGCCTATCTGTTCATGGTGGCGTGGGAGACGATGGCGCTCAGTTCGTATTTCCTGGTCACCTCGCAGCACCGCATTCCTGAGATCCGGCGCGCCGGATTTCTCTACCTTCTGATGGCCCATGTGGGCGCCATCTGCATTCTGCTCTGCTTCGGCGTGATGCAGGGCGGGAGCTGGCAGTTCACCTTCGATGCCATGCGCGGCGCATCGCTCGCGCCTTTCTGGGCGACGACGGCCTTCCTGCTGGCGCTGCTGGGTTTCGGCGCCAAGGCGGGACTGGTTCCGCTGCACGTGTGGCTGCCGGAAGCGCATCCCGCCGCACCCTCGCCGGTCTCCGCCATGATGAGCGGGCTGATGCTGAAGACGGCGATCTACGGCATGCTGCGCGTCACCTTCGATCTGCTCCACGTGCAGTTCTGGCAGTGGGGAGCTGCTGGTGCTGGCGCTGGGCCTTTTCTCGGCGCTGTTCGGAGCCATCTTTGCCGGCGGTGCAGACCGACATGAAGCGCCTGCTGGCCTACTCCTCGATTGAAAATATCGGCCTGATCTTTACCGGCATTGGCCTGGCCATTCTGTTTGCGGCAAGCAATCATGCGCCTGTTTGCGGCGCTCGCGCTGGCCGCGGCGCTGATCCATGCGCTCAATCACGCGCTCTTCAAGAGCCTGCTGTTTCTGGCCACCGGTTCGGTGCTGCACGCAACCCAGCAGCGCAGCCTGGGCAAACTGGGCGGCCTGATCCGCCGCATGCCGTGGGTTGCCGCCTGGCGCTGGTCGGCACGCTGGCCATTGCCGGCCTGCCGCCGCTCAACGGCTTTGTCTCCGAGTGGCTGCTGCTGCAGTCGTTTCTCTTCACCCCGCAGCTTCCGCATGCCTTCGTCAACATGCTGGTCCCGCTGGGCGCGGCGGCGCTGGCACTGACCGTCGCGCTGGCCGCCTATGTGATGGTCAAGTTCTACGGCGTGATCTTTCTCGGCCAGCCGCGCGAAGCCGTCACTGGCCGAGGCCCATGACGCCAACTGGCTGGAGCGGATCGGCCTGGCCTGGCTGGCCGCTGGGCTGCATCGTCATCGGCGTGCTGCCGCAGCTCGCGCTGCGCGCTGCAGGCAGCGGTCACCGGCAATGCTCCTGGGCACAGACGATCGCTCCCGGCCCGTCCGTCTGGTGGATCGCCCCGATCGCGCCGGAGCAGGCGTCCTACAGCGGACTGATCTTTCTTGCGGGCATCGCTCGGCGTCGTCGGCGATCACGTTTCGTGCTGGTGCGCCTGCTCGCCCACGGACGCATGCGCCGAACCGCCGCCTGGGACTGCGGCTATCCCTGGCAGACCTCGCGCATGCAGGACACGGCCGAGGGATTTGGCCAGCCGATCCGTCACATGTTCGGCGCGTTCTTCCGCATGGAGCGCGACCTGCCGTCGCCCGCCGATCAGCGCGCCGCGCTACCGCATCCACATCGAAGACCGCTTCTGGCGCGCGCTCTATCTAGCCCATCGCGCGCGCGCGTGCAGCGGCTGGCCGATGCGGTCAGCGTCCTGCAGGGCGGCCGCCTGGCGATCTATCTGCTCTACAGCTTCCTGACTCTGCTCGGCCTGCTGGTGTTCGTCCTATGAAGGCGATCGCGCTGGTCCGGCAATTCGGCGGAGGTGGTGCTGGCCATCGCGCTGGCGCCCGCTGTTTGCCGGCTGGATCGCGCAATGCCGCGCCTGGCTGCAGAACCGCACCGCGCCGCCGCTGACCGCAGCCCTACCGCATGCTGCGCAAGCTCTTCCACAAGGATGCGGCGCTGGCCGACGAACGCCTCGCCGCTGTTTCGCACCACGCCCTATGTCCTGTTCGGCACCATGGTGCTGGCGGCGGCGATCATTCCTTCGCGTGGCGACGGACCTGCCCTTTGCGCGCGCGGCCGACGCCATCGCGCTGATCGGCCTGTTTGCCACCGCGCGCGTCTTCATGGCGCTGGCCGCGATGGACATCGGCACGGCCTTCGGCACGCATGGGCGCGCGCCGCGAGATGATGGTCGGCTTCCTCGCCGAGCCGGCGCTGCTGATGGTGCTGTTCAATGCCTTTCTGCTGTTTGGCAGCACCGCCCTGCCCAGCCTGGTGGACGGCTACGCTACGCATCCATCGGTCGATCGATCCCAGCGTCATCTTCGCCGCGATCGCGTTTGTCATGGTGCTGCTGGCGGAAAATGCGCGCATCCCCATCGACAATCCGGCCACCCATCTCGAACTCACCATGATCCATGAAGCGATGGTGCTCGAATACTCCGCGCGCCATCTCGCGCTGATCGAATGGGCGTCCAGCCTGAAGCTCTTCAACTACGCCTGCATCGGATTTGCGCTGTTTCTGCCCTGGGGCATCGCCATTCACGGAGCCGACGGCGGCTGGCGCGCTGCTGCTTGCCGTCGCTGCGCTGATTGGCAAAGCTGGCTCGTCGCCGGAGCGGCGCTTGGCGCTGATCGAATCGCTCTCCGCCAAGCTGCGCATCTTCCGCGCTCCGGAGTATCTGGCCATGGCGTTCCTGCTCGCCGTGCTTGGCCTGCTCGTTCACCTTCTGCTGGGAGCGAACGACCATGCTTAAATCCCATCTCGATCGCCCAATTGCTGAATCTGCTGGCCGCCGGGCTGCTGCTGATCTCCTTCGCCATGCTGTCGCGGCGGCGCACGCAGCGGCTGATTACGCTGTTTGCCTGGCAGGGCGCGATCCTGTTTCTCTCCACCTGCCTGGTGGCGTACGAGCTGCGGCCTTGACCGAACTCTACTACTCCGCCGCGCTCACCCTGATCCTGAAAGTCATCGCGCTGCCGCTGGATTCTGCATCGGCTGATCCAGCGGCTGGGCGCGCAGTGGGACAGCGAGCCGCTGGTCAACATCCCGACCACCATGCTGGTCGGGCTGGTGCTGGTGATCTTCGCCTTCGGCCTGGCGCAGCCGATCAGCATGCTGGCCACCACCATCACGCGCCACACCATCGGCATTGCGCTGGCCGTGATCCTGCTTTCCTTCCTGATGATGATTACGCGCCGCAAGGCCGTCACCCAGGTGATCGGATTCCTCGCCATGGAGAACGGCCTGTTCTTCGCCGCCACCAGCGCCACCTACGGCATGCCGATGGTGATTGAGCTGGGCATTGCGCTCGACCTGCTGGTTGGCGTGTTCATTCTCGGAATCTTCTTCTTCCAGATCCGCGAGCAGTTCGACAGCCTCGACCTGCATCACCTGGAAGCGCTGAAGGAGGACTGACGTGGAACTATTGCTGGTTCTGGGATTGCCGCTGCTGGGCACGCTTCTGCTGGCGCTGCTCGGAGCGCGCCGCTTTGCCGCCGAAGCTCAATGTCGGCGATCAGCCTCGCCACGCTGCTCGCCGCCGCTGCTCCTGGTGCTGCGCGTCATCCGCCACGGACCGCTGCTGGTTGGCCACGAGCAGTTCTTCGTCGATCCGTTCAACGTGTTCCTGGTCGCGCTGACCGCTTTCGTGGGCTTCACCACCGCGATCTTTTCGCGGCCCTACATGCGCATCGAGGAGCATCACGGCCGCCTCAATCCGCGGCGCCTGCGCCTCTATCACAGCATGTACCAGCTCTTCATGGCGGCCATGCTGCTGGCGCTGCTGACCAACAACATGGGCCTGCTGTGGGTGGCGATGGAGGCCGCCACGCTCTCGACCGTGCTGCTGGTGTCGCTCTACCGCACCCGCGCCAGCCTCGAAGCGGCCTGGAAATACTTCATCCTGTGCGGCGTCGGCATCGCGCAGGCGCTGTTCGGCACCATCCTGCTGTATTTCGCCGCGGAGCAGACGCTCGGCCGCGAAGGCATGACGGCGTTGCTGTGGACCCACCTGAATGCGGTGAAAGGCCAGCTCGAACCGAGCGTGCATGGGGCTGGCCTTTGTCTTCCTGCTGGTCGGATACGGAACCAAGGTCGGCCTGGCGCCGCTGCACAACTGGCTGCCCGATGCGCACGCCGAAGGCCCGACGCCGGTGTCCGCCGTGCTCTCCGGCCTGCTGCTGAACGTCGCGCTGTATGCGGTGATCCGCTGCAAGGTGCTGGTCGAAGGCTCCATCGGCTCCGCTGCTGCCCGGCCGCATGCTGATGGGCTTCGGCTTGCTGTCCGCGGTGCTGGCAGCGTTCTTCCTCTGGCGACAGCGCGACATCAAGCGCCTGTTCGCCTACTCCTCCATCGAGCACATGGGCATCATCACCTTCGCCTTTGGCATGGGCGGGCCCATCGCCAATTTCGCCGCGCTGCTGCACATGACGGTTCACTCGCTCACCAAGTCCTCGATCTTCTTCACCGCCGGCCACGCCTCGCAGACCGCCGGCACGCAGCAGATGGACGGCATCCGCGGCCTGCTGGGCATCAGCCCCACGATCGGCTGGGGCCTGATGCTGGGCTCGCTCGCGATCCTTGGCATGCCGCCGTTCGGCGTGTTCGCCAGCGAATTCCTGATCCTGACCACGGCGATGCGCGAGCATCCCTGGGCCACGCCGTTTCTGCTGATCGCGCTCGGCGTGGCCTTTGCCGCAATCTTCAGCAAAGTGCAGCCGATGGTCTTTGGCGAAAGCGATGCGCCGCCGTTGCCGCACTCCCCGGCGCTGGTTCCGGTCTTTGTCCATCTGGCCATGGTGCTGGTGCTGGGCCTCTATATTCCGCCGGCGCTGGCCGAGTGGTATCGCGCCGCGGCGCGGCTGATCGGATGAATGCCGATGACATCCGACGTTCTTCGAGCGATTCCGCGACTGCCGCTGCCTTCGAACCTGCCGGCGATCCGGCGTGCAGGCCGAGGCGCGATCGACTGGCTGCGACTGGCGCAAGAGCTGCGCGCCGCCGGCGCCCGCTTGCTCACCCTCTGGGGCGCCGACGACCGCGATCGCGACGGCTCCTTCCGCATTCGATGCCGCATGGCTCACGCCGGATGGCCTGGTGGTCGCCGAACGACGCATCGCCGACACGAGCCAGCCCTACCTATCCCAGCCTCGCTGAACTCTTTCCCTGCGGCAACACGCATGCAGCGCGCGGTGTTCGACCTGCTCGGCATTCGCGCGATCGGCGCCGATCCGCCGCGGATGGCTCCGCCACGGCGGCTGGCCGGAGGATGTCTTTCCCCTGCGGCGCGACTTCGACGCAACGGCGCAACTACCCCGCGCAGTCCAGAGCCGTATCCCTTCGTCCCGGTCGAGGGCGATGGCGTGCATGAGATCGCCGTCGGCCCGGTTCACGCCGGCACCATCGAGCCGGGACATTTTCGCTTCTCCGTCGTCGGCGAAAAAGTCCTGCGCCTGGAAGAACGCCTCGGCTACACCCACAAGGGAGTCGCGAAGCTCTTTCAGGGACATGCCGCAGAAGCTAGGGCCAGCGGCTCGCCGCGCGCGTCTCCGGCGATTCCGCCGTCGCCTTTTCCTGGGCCTACTGCGCAGCGCTGGAATCCATCACCGCAGACGGTCTGTCCGCGCGCGCGCTCTCCACCTGCGTGCCCTGGCTCTGGAGCACGAGCGGCTCGCCAATCATCTGGGCGACCTGGGCGCGCTGGGCAACGACGCGGGCTTTGCCTTCGGACTCACGCAGTTCTCGCGCATGAAAGAAGATCTGCTGCGCGCCAACGCCGACCTCTTCGGAGCGCGCTATCTGATGGACTTTATCGTGCCCGGCGGAGTCGCCGGCGATCTGCCGGGATGATGCGGCCGGTCAGCTTCTGAGCCTGTATCGCGGAGCTGGAAGAGGGAGTCATCCGGACTGCGCGCCATCTATGACGAGCATGCAGGACTTCAGGACCGCTTCCGCGAGGCGGGCCGGCTGGCGCCTGACTCTGGCCGAGAAGCTTGGCGCGGTTGGCCTGGCGGCTCGCGCGTCGGGCATCGCCTCGCGATCTGCGGGCGGACCATCCCTGGCCGCCCTATGACAAGCTGGCGCCAAAGCTGGTCACGCAGACCATCCGGCGATGTTGCCGCCCGCGTGCAGGTCCGGTTCGACGAGATCGTCGAATCTCTGCGCCTGTGCCGCGTGCTGCTGGACGGCCCGTCAGATGGTCCGGTTCGGACCAGTGTTCCTCCGGCGGAGCCGAATCGCGCTTGGAATCGGCGTGATCGAAGGATGGCGCGGGCCTGTGGCTGATCGCTCTCGAAACCGGGCCGGAGGGAACCATCCGCCGCTGCCATGCGCACGATCCGTCGTGGCAGAACTGGCCGCTGCTCGAATACGCGATCCTCGGCAACATCGTGCCCGACTTTCCTCTGATCAACAAATCCTTCAACCTGTCCTACAGCGGACAGGACGGCTGAGGCAGCAATGTTCGACATTCTCTCGCGCATGATGCGCACCGGCATACTCACCGAAACGCCCGCCGCAGCTCCCCGCAGCCGACGAGCTGTAGCCAGAGGCATCTACCGGATTC
The DNA here is from genome assembly GCA_963796895.1 of uncultured Acidobacteriaceae bacterium. GTDB lineage: Bacteria > Acidobacteriota > Terriglobia > Terriglobales > Acidobacteriaceae > Palsa-343. Next base: position 212,725 of record CAWCNN010000003.1, on the reverse strand, counting down.
TCGGACGCGCACTGTGCATCCGCCACGTCGATGCCGGCTCGTGCAACGGCTGCGAGCTCGAGATCCAGGCGCTGAACAATCCTTATTACAACCTGGAAGGCAGGGGGCATAAAATTTGTCGCCAGCCCGCGCCACGCCGACCTGCTGCTGGTCACCGGCCCGGTCTCGGTCAACATGGAAGAGGCGCTGCGGCGCACCTGCGACGCAGTACCGGATCCAAAACTGGTTGTTGCCGTCGGCGACTGCGCGGAGTGCGGGGGCGTCTTCGGAAGAAGCTACGCCAGCCGCGGTAGGGTCGCCGATGTGATCCCCGTCAACCATACGATTCAGGGATGTCCACCGACGCCGGCCGCCATCCTGAGCGGGATTCTGGAGGCGCTCTCATCGGCTTCAAAGGTATAAGTGGAAGTCTTCTGAAGAGGGTGGATGTTCAGACCACAATATGCGAAGGTTCGAATACGATGATTCTATGCCCGACTCACTTCGCCAATTCAAGGCCGAGATCTTTCAGGCGCTCGGTCATCCGACCCGCCTGGCAATCCTGGAGCAGTTGAAGGATGGGGAGCTCACGGCGGGAAGTTTCGTGGACCGCCTGGGACTCGAACAGGCCAATCTTTCCCAGCATCTTTCCGTCCTGCGGGCTCGGCAGATTGTGGTAACGCGCAAGGTCGGCAACCAGGTCTTCTATTCGGTCCGCGATCCGCTGATCCTCGATGTGCTCGGTTTGATGCGGCGGTATTTCCACAAACAGGTGAGCGAATCGATGGAGATGCTGGAGGAGATGGAGAAGACGGAGAAACGGAAGCGGTGATGGGGCGCTTCGGGGCAGGTTGAACCATGCAATCGCGGATTGCGTAACGTCTCGTGAAATTCGACTGCGGTAGTTCATCGCGCCGAGCTAAGAAGGATCGGCGAGGCATAGAGATGGACTGCCGGAGTCCGTGGGGACACTGATGCACGTTGCTGCGCTCATACTTCTGTTTGTATCCGCTCTGATGCCCCAGCAATCCGGAGCAGATCGGTCGAATCTTCCATCGCCTGCCATCGCGCGTGGCGAAGCCCTCATGGAAAACGGCAGAACGCTCCTGAATGCCAACATCCTGCTCGATGCCCGGGCGATCTTCAACGACTGCGTTGGTCAGAACCGCTCGAATTTTCAGTGTCTGTACGACCGCGCCAGAACCGATAGCTGGATGCAAAAGGCGGAAGCCGCGGCGAGCCATTCATCCGAAGCCGCGCACTGGCTGGATACCGCGATTTCCGACACGCTCGCCGCTCTTAACTGTAACGACCGATCCGCGAATGCCCATGCCCTGCTCGGAGATTTGTACGGGGCGAAAATCACGGGGATGTTCTCAGGCATGCACTACGGCCCAAAGGCGAACGCCGAAGTGGCGAAGGCGTTTCAGCTCGACCCCGGCAATGCAATGGCCTTCGCCGCACAGGGGCGCAAATATCTTTATGCGCCGGGCGCCTTTGGTGGAGACGTCGACAAGGCGATTCAGTCCTTTCAGAAGGCCACCGCAGCCGATCCGGGGTCCGACGACGATTACGTTTGGCTGGCGATTGCCTGGCGAAAGAAAGGGGACACGGTTCATGAACGCGAAGCGCTGTCCAAAGCAATGCGGATGAATCCGCACAGCATCTTTGCGCAGCGGGTGAGTGAGGGCAAGGAATAGCCGGCCTGACGTCTGCAGGTGCTGTCGATTTCGCCCGCGATCCTGGGACTACTCGGGGTCGGAACCTATTGCACCCCGCACATCGTCTTCGCCTTCTCCAGCTGCTCCGGCGTGTATTTCTTCGGGATTCGCACAAACTTGAGGTGGTTCTGCATTCCGAGGCTCGCCAGTGCGTCCAGATCTTCCCTGGTCTCGTCGTATTTCTTTTTGGGCAGAGTCGCTTTGATTGTGTTCAGCACTTCCAGTTGTTTGACGGTGTGGGTCGTAAACCCGCCGCCGTCCGGGGCCATCTCCGAGGTGGTCTCTTCCGACTCTTTGAAGATCACGCAACCGTCATTGCCCGATTGCATTCCCCACGCCATGGGCTCTGCGTTTTTTGTCTCGTCCTTCGTCTTGTCTTTGGCGAAACTCATCGAACCCGCCGCCGCCATCGCCAGCGCCATCACCACACTCACTCGTACCGCATTCTTCAAGACCGCCGCCCTCCTGGAGGAATCGATTTTCCCAGAGTCTATCAATAAATTCCGCTGCTCCATCGGCAGCCAACTCCAGGGTTGGCTGTTCCTTCACCCTGGAACCTCCACCCTGTACCCTGTAACCTGGCATGACCAAACGCTCCGCCGGCATTCTCCTCTATCGCCGCACGCCCTCCGGCCCTGAAGTCTTCCTCATCCATCCCGGCGGCCCCTTCTGGGCGAAGAAGGACGCGTGGTCCATCCCCAAAGGCGAATACCACGACGGTGAGCCCGCACTCGAAGCTGCACGGCGCGAATTCCAGGAGGAAACGGGTTCGCGGCTGGCGCTCGATCGTGCCGAAGCCGACTTCGCTCCACTCGGCGTCATTCGCCAGCCGGCCGGCAAGGAAGTGACGGCCTGGGCCATCGAAGGGGATTTCGATCCCGCAACCCTGGTCTCCAACACCTGCATGGTCGAGTGGCCCCCGCGCTCCGGCCGCCAGCTCGAGATCCCCGAAGCCGATCGCGGCGCCTGGTTCGATCTCGCAACCGCCCGTACGAAAATATTCCGCGGACAGGACTCTTTCCTCGACCGCCTGATCGCTGTCCTGAACGAACCTGCAGGGTCCTGAATCCCCGGAGCATCCCGGTGAATCCATGTAGAGCCATGGGACGCCGCTTCGCCGAACTCGCCTTCACCCCCGGTGTAAAGGAACAACAAACCCTGCACGGCAGTCGCGGGCAGTATCACCGCGTCGAAACCACGGGCAATCCGGACCCTGCACTCGGTCCGGCAGAGCGGGACTTCATCGCCGCACGCGACGGCTTCTACATGGCCTCGGTGAGCGAAACCGGCTGGCCCTATATTCAGTTTCGCGGGGGGCCCAGAGGGTTTCTCCACGCCCTGGACGAGCGCACTTTGGGCTTTGCCGATCTCCGTGGCAATCTGCAGTACATCAGCACCGGCAATCTTCTCCACGACGACCGCGTTGCGCTCTTTCTGATGGACTACGCGCACCAGGCCCGCCTCAAGATCCTCGGCCACGCAGAGATTTTCGAAAACACGCCACAAGCCAAAGAGTGGATTGACCGTCTGTACGTTCCTGAAAAGGGCGCCCGCGCCGAACGCGCCGTTCTCATCCACGTTGAGGCGTACGACTGGAACTGCCAGCAGCACATCCCGCCACGTTTTACGCAGGAAGAACTTGAGCCGATGCTCGGGCCGATCCGGCGCCGACTCGCCGTGCTCGAAGAGGAAAACGCGCGCCTGCGTCAGTCCGATCGGACTCTACCTCGAGTTCAGGACGAAGACTGAGTCGCCGCCGCACTACACCCTGAACCCTATCCCCTATACCCTAGTCTTCATGCGCCCCTCGCTGCCCGATCGCGCCCACTTCCTCCGCCTTGCGCGCACGCATTCGCTCGTTCCGCTCTACCGCACCCTTACCGCCGATCTCGAGACTCCCGTTTCCGCGTTTTTGCGCCTTGCCGCAAATGAGCCGGAGTGTTTCATCCTGGAGTCAGTCGAAGGCGGCGAGCATCTCGGCCGCTACACGTATATCGGGACGCGGCCCAGCCGCCGCATCGTTTCCCACGGAAACCAGATCGAGCTCACTGAGCACGGCAAAACGCGCAAGGTTACCGGCGATGTTTTCGCGCTGCTCCGCGACGCCCTTCACGGACACAAGCCTGCCCGTATCGCCGGACTGCCGCCCTTCACCGCCGGCGCCGTCGGGTTTCTTTCTTATGATGTTGTCCGGCAGATCGAGCGTCTGCCCGAGGACACCACCGACGATCTCGGACTGCCGGACGCCTGCCTGATGTTCTTCGACGAGGTCCTCGCTTTCGATCATGTGAAGAAGGAAATCCTGCTCATCGTTACTGCCGATCTCCGTCGCTACAAACCCCAGGCTGCGTATACCGACGCGCTCCGCCGCCTCGATCGCCTCGAAAAACATCTCTCCCAGCCGCTTCCGAAACTCGCTGCGCAAAAGCCTGACGGCAAACTCCGCCTCGCTGCGCGCACCAGAAAATCCGCGTTCCTCAAAGCGGTCGAGCAGGCCAAGGAGTACATCGCCGCCGGCGACATCTTCCAGGTCGTGATCTCGCAGCGCTTTGATTTGGAGCCGGGCGTCGACCCCTTCTCGGTCTACCGCGCGCTCCGCATCGTCAACCCGTCGCCGTATATGTATTTCCTGCGCTTCGGCAGGGGGGTCCCCGGCGCGAAGGTCGCGAAAGGCGTCCGCGCCGCGAAAGAAGAGACCACCCACATAGTGGGCTCTTCACCCGAGCTGCTCGTTCGCGTGGAAGGCCGCCGCATCGAGTACCGTCCCATCGCCGGCACGCGTCCCCGCGGCGCCACGGAAGAAGCGGACCTCGCCGCCGAGCATGAAATGTTTCACGACGAGAAGGAGCGCGCCGAACACGTCATGCTGGTCGATCTGGGCCGCAACGACGTCGGGCGCGTCAGCGAATATGGCACCGTGAAGGTGACAAATCTGATGCACGTCGAGCGCTATTCGCACGTCATGCACCTGGTGAGCGACATTGAAGGCAGCCTGAAGCCGGAACTTTCCGCCGTCGACGCGCTGCGCTCCTGTTTTCCCGCGGGAACCCTCTCCGGAGCGCCCAAAATCCGCGCTATGGAGATCATCGAGGAGCTCGAGCCAACGCGCCGCGGCATCTACGGCGGCTCGGTCCTCTACGCGGACTACTCCGGCAACCTGACCTCGTGCATTGCGATCCGCACGCTGCTGGTGGAAGGGAAGAAAGGATACATCCAGGCCGGCGCGGGCATCGTCGCCGATTCTGTACCGGAAAGCGAGTACCAGGAAAGCCTCAATAAGTCGAAGGCGGTGGTACGGGCGATCGAACGGGCGCGGGGGAATTAGAGGTGGAAGAGGATATTGATTCGACGGTTGTCGCCGGGTGCCCAGATCTGCCGCCTTGGCAGATCTGGGAAGCCTCCATCCTCAATTCGAGTGTCGCTGAGTAAAACTCCGAGCGAAGCCGGTCTGGGATTTCTATAATTGCCAGCCCGCTACACGCTGCGCTTCGCGTTGGACTGGATCAGCTTGTTGAAGTTGTATTTGATGTTGTCCTTGATCTTGTCCAGCATTCCCTTTTCCGCAAACGTGCCCTTGTTCTGCTTCAGTCCTTCGAGGGTCAGGTGCGAGCTGGTGATCGCCTTGGTCGCGTTCTTGATCAGCGGGTCGAGCTGCGTCTTCTTCATCTTCTCGACTTTGTCCATCCAGCCGGGCAATCCGATGTCGGAGACGAAGAAGTTGGCGACGTTGCTCGTGTCGGAGCAGGAGATGAGGTAGCAGCCGAGCACCGGGCAAACGCGGAACAGGCCCAGGTCGAGCGGCTCGGAACCTTTCAGCAGAGCATTGCCGGCCTTCATCTCGGTATAGTCGCGGCCCAGAATGGCCAGCTCCTGGATGAGCTTGGACAGCGCGCTCACTGCGCCGATGGCCGCTGTGGTCGCCGTTCCCATATCGGCGAACAGGCCGGCAATCTTCGTCGAAGCCGAAGCCGTATTGCGCACCGCGTCCGCGGTATTCGCCGCCAGGAAGCGCTTGATGCACACCAGCACGGCCTCTGCGGCCGCCGTAGGATCGCCGGGCAGCACGCCCTCCAGGTAGTAGTCCGCCTTATAGAGGTCGCGTGCGTTGCCCACCACCGCCCGCCACGACTGGACGGATTTCAGCGAGCTGGTGATAACGCCGATGAAGGGTGTCAGTTCGGAGACCAGCGAGTGCAGCGTCTCGCTCCCTACTGCACTCACGACGTCGGAGATGTCGTGCAGATTGCTCGCGATGCCGAGAAACTCCATCGCATTCGTGTGGATGTTCCCCGTCTGCGAAAGAGCCGCCACGCTCGACGATCCGGTCCGGATCCCCTGCACCATCTTGTTGCACGAACTTCCCAGCGAGGCCGCGTCGGACGCCGCATTCTTCAGGATTTTCGCCTTCGCGTACTTCCCGAAGGTCAGCTCCGTATCCGCGAAAAGGTTTTTCAGATTGTCTTTGCGCGCTTTTGAAATCGCGCCGAGGGCGGCGAATTCCTGCCTGCTCAATGCCGGTGACGACATAACCACTCTCCTTATTGTCCGAGTCAGCGCCCGAGGAGCAGGGGACAGTGCGGCGCAGAGAACCATTGAAAGCGAATCCCCGCAGAATCGCAAGTCCGGCACGAAGAATGTGCGAATCGCGGCTGCCCGAAGGTCCTACTTTGCCACCCGCTCCGCGCTGCCCTGCACGTCGAGGCTGCAGTTGGTGTGTCCGAACGCCGTCCAGAGGGTTCCATCGGCGAACAGCACCTGCTCGAGCGACACGTGGGTCACGCCATACGCGTACATCTTCGCCGGCACGCGGATCTCCCGCAGTTGTTCCGCCACCCTGTCGGCTGCATCGACGCCGGAGAATGTCAGGCGCAGATCGAAGGCGCTGGCGTCGAGCTGGTAGACATTCTGCTTGCCGAGGAAACGGGCGGTGATGGTGGCCGAGCGGATCGCCTTGCCACTGGAGTTGTGAAAGCCTAGCGCCAGGTTGGGCTGGGTCACTTTCTCGGCGCTCGTCACCGGCAGATAGCTCGCGGGCCAGTTCAGGTGGGCGCTGGTCAGCGTCACGGGGCAGCCGGTCTGGGAGTTGCGCTCGATCTCTGCGATCGCCTCCTGCAGTGGCTCCTGGGTCTTTGCCTTCAACGGCTCCAGCTGTTGGGGCGAAGGATTTCCGCCTGGATCCACCACAGCCGCACCCGGATCGGACTGCGGTCCAGTCTGGTTTTGTCCGAATGCCGCCGTAGCCGCGGCCAGAAGAAGAGCGGAGACGAAGAGCCTCATACCAAGCACCTCCGAACGCCAACAGCATAGCACCGGAAGCAGCGAAAAGATGGCGTAACTCGCGCCCTCGATCCCCTCAACAACCGGCGCTACACTGAACACAATGGTCTTTGTCCTCGACAACTACGACTCCTTCACTTTCAACCTGGTGCAGTACATGGGAGAGCTGGGCGCCGACGTTGTGGTCCGCCGCAACGACGAACTCACTCCGGAAGACGTCGAAGCCCTGCATCCGGATCGCATCGTCCTCTCGCCCGGGCCCTGCACGCCGCAGGAAGCCGGCATCTCCATTGATCTCATCCGCCACATGGCGGGCAAGGTCCCGATCCTCGGCGTCTGTCTCGGCCATCAGGCCATCGGAGCGGCCTTCGGCGGCAACGTGATCCGCGCACCGAAGCTGATGCACGGGAAGACCAGCGACGTGGAACACGACGGCAAGACGATCTTCAGCGGCATCTCCACACCGATGACCTGCACTCGCTATCACTCGCTGATTGTGGAAGAGAAGTCGCTGCCGCGCGATCTCGAAGTTTCCGCGCGGACCGCTGACGGCACCATCATGGGCCTGCGCCACCGCAGGTTTCCTGTGGAAGGGGTGCAGTTTCACCCCGAGTCCGTTCTCACCTCGGACGGCAAGCGCCTCGTTCAGAATTTCCTGGAGCTCTGAAAACGCGCTACATCTTCGCGACCCGCGCCAGCATCACTGCGCAGGCCACCAGATCGCAGGCGGCAAGGATGAGCAGGTCCAGTCCCACGCGCAATGCGTTCCCGATATCCAGCGGCCACAACACCGCCCACAGCAGCAGCGCAATCATTGTCGCCACCGCGAGACAAATGCCGCCCATGCGATTCGCCCTGTACCATATTTCAGGAGAGGATCGCGTCTTCGGGGTACGCACACCGTACCACGGATTTGGCTTCACCCAGCCCAGCACCAGCGGGAATGAAATCAGCAGGGTGAGCGGCGGCAACACGATCATCAGCACATAGAGGACATGCGGGACCGGAATCGCCATATCAGCAGCATAGCGCCCTTGCTCGCCCTTGCTGTTGCCTGCCTCGCTTCCGGCGTTGCGGCGCAGCAAACCAGTGTGCCGACCGAATCCACGCCCCAGCAGCCACCCGCCTCGCTCTCGACGGTGCTCCACGAATCGGCGGCGCCATCGGCTCCTGCCACCGCAGCCTCGCTCGCCACCGTTTCAACGGAAGGCGTCTCCTTATCGGGCCTGCTGTCTGTGGCGGATGGGCTTGCGGTTCTCGGCAACAATGGAGCCATCACAGCCGGCGATAAGACGGTCCACCTCAAGCTCACCCGTGGCGGCAGCCTCAACGTTTGCTCTACCACCCAGGTGCATCTGTCTACCGACACCAGCGTCTCCGGCGGCGGCCTGATGATCGCGCTCAACCGCGGCGCCTTCGAAGGGCACTACATCCCCGGCCAGTATTCCGACGTGATTCTGACGCCGGACCTGCGCATCCTCATCTCCGGCCCTGGCACGGCGGACTTCAGCCTGCGCGTCAACAATCAGGGCGATACCTGCTTCGACAACCACGGCGACCACGCTCCCTACGTTCTCGCGACGAACCTGTTTGAAGGCGGCGCCTTCCGCGTCCAGCCGAACCAGCGGGTCCTTTTCGAGCACGGCAGCCTGCAGCAGGTGGTCGACGACGAGCAGGAGTTGTGCGGCTGCCCGGCTCCTGCACCCACGCCCGAACCCACTGCCATCGCCCGCGCTGGCGCGCCTGGAATCACTCTGCACACCAGCGGCGAGAGCAACACCCCGCCGCCGCCCAAAACAAAGACGACGGCAGAAGAGAATCCTTTCCCTCTGGCGCAAAGCGAAGGCCTCCAACCGCCCCCGCCGCCACCTTCCACGCCTGTCGTTCCGCCTGGCCAGGCCCACGCCGAAGTCACGGTGCCGCTGGTCTATAACGGCGAGGCCGCCGCGAGTGGTGGCACGCCGGCTCCCGCAGCCTCGGCCGAGGAAGCGAAAGCTCCGGCTGTCACTCCGGCCGCTCCGCCGGCAAAGCCTAAAAAGAAGCATTCCGCCTTTGTGCGGTTTCTGCGCAAAATCTTCGGCTGACGACCGCGAGGGACCCTCCCAGTGAGAAGCCTGGGCCGCTGCGATAAAATCAAATCTGCCGGAGTATGTACCTGCGCGGTCCCTTCAGGCCGCCACCCGCGGCCCGTCTCTGCCGCCAGATTCCGCACCACATTTCCGTAAGGAGCTTTACCCCATGGCGATTCCCGCCACCCAGATGCGTCCGGGCATGATCATCAAGCACAACAACGACCTCCACCTCGTCTTCTCCGTGGAGCACCGTACCCCCGGCAACCTGCGCGCCTTCATCCAGGCCAAGCTGCGCAATGTTCGCACCGGCGCCATGTTCGTGGAGCGCTTTCGCTCGCCCGATCCCATCGAGCGCGTGGTCGTCGACGAAATCCCGATGGACTTCCTCTACAACGACGGCGACGACTACTACTTCATGAACACGGAGAACTACGAGCAGACGCATCTGAAACGCGACACGCTTGGCGACGCGGTCGAATACCTCATCCCCAACCTTCAGATCAAAGTCTCGTTCCACGATGGCAAGCCTGTCGGCATCGAGCTGCCGCAGACGGTCGAGTTAACCGTCGTCGAAACCGAGCCCGGCCTGAAGTCGGCGACCGCCTCCTCGGTCACCAAGCCCGCGAAGACCGAAACCGGCCTCGTGGTCTACGTCCCGCCCTTCATCAACGAAGGGGAGAAGATTCGCGTGGACACGGCGGAAGGGGCGTACCTGAGCCGGGCGTAAGTCGATACACATCTCCACCCACGGCGCGGCTCGTTCGCGCCGTTTTCATTTCCACAGCGCAATCACCGTGATCTGCCCGTCCACCGTCCTGTCCTCCGTCGCGAAGTAGTGCACCCGCGCCTTCCGCCCCTCCAGATCCCGGCAGGGCTGGATCGACTCCCTCGGCGTAAAGTCCAGCGCCCGGTAGTCGATCGAGTACGCGTCGTTGTTGTAGAGGGTCACCGTCTTCTTCGCCCCCTCCACCCGCAGTTCCATCTCACCCGGCCCGTTGCAGTGCACGCCGCGAATCACGCCCACCATCCATAAATCCGGCCCGTGCGGCTTCTCGGTCACATGCTGCGGCTTCTCCGGCAGCCCCATCGGCTTCACTTCGCTGCCACCCGTGGCCGTCACCACCGTTGCTTCGGCCTCCTGCTTCTTCCGATCTTCCGCAAGCTTCCGCTGCCGATCCACCTGCTGCAGCATCCGATCGATCACATCTACTTCCAGCGGATTCCGCGCCAGCGTCTTCGCCGCTGCCAGCACCTGCACCGCGGCATCGAAATGCTCCTGCTGCATCTGCAGATGCGCGGCGTTCAGCCGGTAATGCAGGTTCCCCGGATCGAGCGCCACCGCCTGCAGTTCCATCCTCTGCGCCTCGTCCAGCCCGCCACGCTGGTCCGACAACACCGTCGCCAGCGCATCGTACGCCGGCGCGAATCGCGGATTCGTCTGGATCGCCGCCCGCAGGTGGCTCTCCGCTTCCCCATCGCTCGCCCCCGCCATCACCGCCAGCGCGCCGGTGTAATACCGCACGACATAGTTCTGCGGATCGAGCTTCGCAGCCTCGGCATACCACTTCCGCGCCTCCGCGTGTTGCCCCGCGGCATATTCGATCCGCCCCACCGCCGCATGCGCCTTCGCGTTGTTGGGATCGGCTTTCAGCGCCGCATCCGCCAGCGCGCGCGCATCGTCGGGCCGGTTCATATACGCAAGAAAATCCGCGCGAATCGCCTCTTCATTCGCCACGCTGAGCGGCGTCACTGCGAACGAGTCCTCGTTCAGCTTCAGCTCCGCCGTCGATTGCAGAAAGTACGTGTAGCGTCCCGCCTGCGTGTACGCCTGCAGGGCCGCCTCCAGCTTCTTCAGATCCCCGAAGGCCTGCTCGCCCGCCGTTACCGCATCGATTCCCTGGCTGGTTAGCTGCAGGTACCGGCTCATGCGATGGCCGTGGTCCCGATAATCCGCGATTTCGAGGTAGTGGGTCAGCGCCCACGACTCCGCATAGAAGAGGTCCCCTTTCTGCTCCTCGTGGTAGTAGGGCGACGACGCATCGACCTTGAACAGCACCGGCAGCGGGATCAGCCGATTCTGCTGCAGCAGCCGTAACTGATTCCAGTTCGGCTTCCCCAGCAGGACTTCGTTGTCCCGTACTTCCGTGTTTTCGAAAAACTCCGCCAGCCCCTCGTTCAGCCACAGCGGCATCGTCTCCGCCTCGCTGCCCTCCACCAGGTGCGTGTACTCGTGGTAGACGAACGAGTACGGATGCTCTCCCTCCACATCCACGCGCACCAGAATGTAGTTCTTGTCGGTCGAGCGGGAGAACAGTCCGCCGAGGTTCACCTGTCCCTTCGCCAGATAGGACGCTGGCTCCAGCGCTTGCATGTCTTTTTTGTCCTTCACCGCGATCACGACGATTGGATTGGCCGGATCCAGATCCGCCGACCGAGGCAGGCTGCTCTGAAACACCCACCGCATCCGCTCGAACTGTGCCGCGACATGCCGCCCGCGCCCCGCCCCCGCGTCGGTGATCACGGTGAAATGCGGGCTGCGGACTTCGACCCAGCCAGACCCGTTCTCGCGCGCCCAGCCGCTCATCGAAACCAGCAAGCCGAGCAGCAAGACTCGTCGCAGGATCATAGGCTTTGGCGGCCGATGCGGTCGATCACCGCACGCTCCGCGCACTCGCACCATACCACCTTGTGCCGGCCGCGCCCATCGCTCCCGTCCGCACGCGCGGTGGTAGAGTGGCCCCATGGCCGCTCAGGAAGGACTCCAGCGCATTCGCCTCGTCGGAAAAGCGATCCTCGCCCTCGGCCTCTTCCTCGATGCGCTCGCGTTCGTTGGCTGGCTCACGGCGGTGCTCTTCCATCAGCCGCCATGGACCATCGGCGTCGGCCCCTTCGGCATCGCCCTGTCCATGGTCGGCGCGGGGATTCTGCTCGCTGCCTGGATCATCGAGGGTTTTGCGCTGCCGCCGCACCCGCCCCACGAGTGATCTCGCCGATCCTTGCTCGCGGCGTTCGATAAACTAACAGAAGAAGCGTTCCGATGACCCTTATTAAAGCCGTGCGCGGCACGCGCGATCTTCTGCCGCCGGAAACCGAACTGTGGAACCGCGTCGAAGCTGTCACGCGTCGCGTCTTCGCCCGCTATAACTTCGGGGAAATCCGCACCCCCCTCTTCGAGGACACCGCTCTCTTTGCCCGCGGCGTCGGCGAAGAAACCGACATCGTCTCGAAAGAGATGTACACGTGGGAGGACCGCGCTCGCGCGCAGTCGGAAAAATCCCAGTCCCTCACCCTCCGCCCCGAAAATACCGCCGGCGTCGTCCGCGCGTACATCGAGCACAAACTGGGCGAGTCGGGATTGCTGCAGAAGCTTTATTACATCGGCCCGCAGTTCCGCCGCGAGCGGCCGCAGAAGGGGCGCTACCGCCAGTTCTGGCAGATCGGGGCGGAGGTGATCGGGCCGCCGAGCGCTGGGTCGGAGTCGCCGCTGCGCGATGCCGAAGTGCTGGAGATGTTGGCGAGCTTCCTCGATGGGCTGGGCATCACGGGATGGAATCTGGTCCTGAACTCTGTCGGCTCCGCAACCGACCGGCCCCGCTACGTCGCCGCTGTCCGCGAGGCCCTGCGCGAAGTCGCGCCCCGCATGTGCACCGATTGCCAGCGCCGCGCCGAGACGAATCCGCTGCGCGTGCTCGACTGCAAGATTCCGGAAGATCAGCCGATCATCGAGACGCTGCCCAAAATTGCCGACTACCTTGACGACGCATCGAAGGCGCACTTCGCCGCCGTCCTCGCCGCGCTCGATGCCTGCGGCGTGAAGTACGAGCTCAACGCGCGTCTCGTGCGCGGCCTCGACTACTACACCCGCACGACCTTTGAGTTCACGCACGGCGGACTCGGCGCGCAGAACGCGCTGCTCGGCGGCGGCCGCTACGATGGCCTCTCGGAAATGCTCGGTGGTCCGAAGGCGCCGGGGATCGGATTCGCCATGGGGCTGGACAGGTTGATCCTCACGCTGCAGGCACAGGCCGAAGCTGCGCCGGAAAAATCCGCGCCCGTGCTCGCCGACGCCTTTCTCGCGCCTCTCGGGGAAGCTCTCAATGCGCCGGCTCTCGCTCTCGCGCGCGATCTCCGCCGCCAGGGCCTTCGCATCGATCTCGGCGACGGCAGCTTCCGTCTCAAAAAATCCTTTGAAATCGGCAACAAGCTCGCCCGCAACATCATCCTGCTCGGCGAAGACGAGCACGCCTCCGGTATCCTGACAGTGAAGAACTTCGCCACCGGCGAGCAGACCAAAATCCCGCGCGGCGAGCTCGTGTCCGCGCTGCAGACCCGTTAGGAATCTCGCTTTGCTCGATTTTCTCGGCACTCATCAACGCACCCACACCTGCGGCGAACTCCGCGCCGCCGACGCCGGCACAACCGTCGCCCTCATGGGCTGGGTCAATCGGCGCCGCGATCACGGCAACCTCATCTTCCTCGACCTGCGCGACCGCTACGGCATCACGCAGATCGTCCTCGATAAGGAGATCTCCCCCGAGGGTCATCCGAAGGCCGAGCACATCCGCCCCGAGTACGTCGTCGCCGCCATTGGCAAGGTCCGCCTGCGCGACAAGGACGCGATCAATCCCAAAATGCCCACGGGCGAGATTGAAGTCGCCGCCACGGAGCTGCTGGTTCTCAACGACTCGAAGGTGCCGCCCTTCTCGCCCGCCGAGCCGGCCATCGCCAACGAGGAGCTGCGCCTCAAGTACCGCTACCTGGACCTGCGCCGGCCGGAGATGGCGCACAACATCGAAATTCGTCATAAGGTCGCGCTCGCCGTTCGCGAATACCTCAACGCCCAGGGCTTCTACGAGATTGAAACGCCGTTTCTCACCGGCTCCACGCCGGAAGGCGCGCGCGACTACCTCGTGCCCAGCCGTGTGAACCCCGGCACGTTCTACGCTCTGCCGCAGTCGCCGCAGCTCTTCAAGCAGATCCTCATGATCTCGGGACTCGACAAGTATTTCCAGATCGTCCGCTGCTTCCGCGACGAAGACCTGCGCGCCGATCGTCAGCCCGAGTTCACGCAGATCGATCTGGAGATGTCCTTCCCGCAGCAGGACACGGTTTTCGCGGTCGTGGAAGGCTTCCTCAAAGCAGCCTATGAAGTCATCGGCGAGAAAATCGACGTGCCGTTCCTGCGCATGACCTACGACGAGGCCATCCGCCTCTATGGCATCGACAAGCCGGACCTGCGGCTGCCGCCCATGACCGACGTCCGCTCCGTCTTCACCGCGGAGGAGATCGCTTCGCTCAGGATCGAGCCCGACCTGCCCATCCTCGCCATCGTTATCCCGGGCAAAGTCGCCATGAGCAACACGCAGAAAAAGGCCTTCGCCAGCGAGATGAATGCTGCGGCCGGCCCGGACCTGGCGTATCTCGATGTCGAGCGACTCGGCGCTGCCGCACAGTATGCGCCTCTCGCCCAGCGCATGGACGCTGCCGCCGCGAAAGCCTGCGGCCTCGAACGCGTCGAGCCCGAGAACCGCCTGATCGTCTTCTCGCCCCGCGTTGGAGTTCAGCCGCCGGCCCGCGATCACCTCTGGCTGTACAAGAAAGCCGGGCAGCTGCGCCTGGATCTCGCGAAACGTTTCGAGAACGAGCACCACGCCTTCGAGAAAAAAGGTACCGCCGGCGATTACAAATTCCTCTGGGTCACCGATTTTCCCTTCTTCGAGTGGGACGAGCACACGAAAACCTGGACCTTCGCCCATCACCCCTTCACCTCGCCGCATGAAGACGATTTGAAGGCGGGCCGCATGGAATCCGATCCGGAAGTCGTCCGCGCGCTTGCCTATGACATCGTCCTCAATGGGATGGAGCTGGGTTCGGGATCCATTCGTATCCACCGCCAGGACATTCAGCAGCAGATCTTTCGCGCATTGGGAATATCCGACGAAGAGGCGAAGAAGCGCTTCGGATTCTTCCTCGACGCGCTGCAGTACGGCACGCCACCGCATGGCGGCATCGCCCTTGGCCTCGACCGCATCATCATGATCCTTGCCGGCGCCACGAGTCTGCGCGAAGTCATCGCCTTCCCCAAAACGGCGAAAGCGATCGATCTGATGGTCGACGCGCCTTCGACGGTCCGTGACGAGCAGCTCAAAGAGCTGCACATCCGCACCGTCACCCGCAGTTAAGTGCGCCGCTAGTCTAAGTTCGCAATCAGGCACGGAGCCGGACTCCGCCGCGAAGCCCGATAGCACAGTTCAATCTCCTGCCCGGCCGATTCTCACCGATCGGCCGGGCCTTCGTCTGGCTGCAAGCGCCGTCACTGCCACGCCTTGATCCTTTTGTTTATGACCCGTATAAAAGTTCACCCAAAATTCACAGGCAAGTCTGGTTTTCTCCTTATGCAGTCTGCTAACTAGCTAACTTACTGTCACTTGCGAATTATTCTTGACAATCGTATCTGTTTCGGATTAAGGTGAAGACGGTCACTACCGACCCAATGGAGGTTTTACATGCACCGTATCCTCGTTGCCAGCCTGCTCTCCTCCTTCGCTCTGACTGCTGCCGCAGCCACCCCGAAACCCGCGAGCGACGCCTCAGGTGCAGCCCCTGCGGCCGTCGTTGTCTCCACCGGCGTCACCGAAGCGCAACTGCTTCGCTCCACGAAGATCGACATCCCCACCAATGTGGTCGACTCGTTCTCCAACCCCGCTCAGATGGTTCTTCGCGTCAATCTCGACGAAACGGGTACCCCCACCCACGTCGCGGTCGTCCACTCCATCAACCCTGAAGTCGACACGCGCGTGATGAAGGCGGTTCGTCAGTTCCGCTGGCGCCCGGCTGTCCTCGACAACCAGACCATCCCCGTTGACGTCAACCTCGTCATTCAGGTCCAGCACTAAACTCCGGCACAATTCAGCAGATTTTTTGTGAGCCTCGCGCTGGCGCCCGGTGTTGTGTCTCTTGCCTCCTGTGCGACACCCGCATCCTCCGTTCCGGCGGCCTCAACCTGCCGGAATGGGGGATTTTTTTGCATACGAACGGCGCGCTCCGACGGTCGAAGGATCACGAGCCTGATCGCACCGCCTGCGGCCTCCGTGCCGGTGCGCCAGGTGATACCCTTGTCTTTGTTATCCGTTTTCAACCAACAGGCCGTTGCGGGCCGCTGACCGCTTCTTACTCACTGTGCTATCCCTACGTTTTGAGGTTGCCGATCGCGTGAAAGCCGTGATGTTTCGTATTCTGGCCCTGGCCGCACTCGTGGCTGGCTTCGTTCCCTCGCCTCGCCTTCACGCCCAGGTTACCGCCACGGCTCCCGAAGCGGAAGCCCCCCAATACGCCCACCGCTGGGACTTCTACGGCGGCGCGCAGTATTCCCACTTCAACCCCGGCAGCGCTCGCGAGATTCAGGCCAACAACCTGCTCGGCTGGAATGGCACGGCTACCGTGTGGCTCGGCTCCCTTGTAGGACTGGACGCCTCCGCGCGCGGTCTCTACGGCACACTCCAGGTCCCAACCAATACCGAAGGCATCCCTGCCAACCCGCCCATGAGCGAGCACCTCTTCCTCTTCGGCCCGGACTTCCGCATCCTGCGTCACCCGAACTACACCTTCAGCATGCACACCCTGCTGGGCGCAGCCTACGGCAGCTTCGGCAACGGATTCCCCAAAGGCACCACTCCTCAGGATGTCGGTATTTACAACGACAAGCTCGCCATGGCTCTCGGGATCGGCGCATCGACCGACTACAATCTGAGCCCGCAGCTTTCCGTTCGCTTCATCACCGACTGGCAGCCCACCCACTACGGCTTCCTCTGGCAGAACGAATTTGCCGGCTCAGTCGGGATTGTCTACAAACTCGGCGCGCGCAATATCAAGTAGGCAACGCCTCTCGCCAGCCCTGCAGTTGGCCCGCTACTCCGCCGAGGGAGTCGCCTGGCCTTCTTCCGCCTTCTTCGCTGCTGCCTCCACATCCGCCCTGTGCGCCAGCCTGAGCGCGTACCGCGTCGCCGAGTACTGCGCACCGCTCAGCAGCAGCAGCCCGGTTAGAAACGCCCAGATCATCAGGGTCACCGATACCTCGAATGGCCCGTAGACCGAGTGGAGATCCATGTGCGGCAGCACGAGAATGTAGAGCAGCCGCCCCACATCCCACAGCAGCCCCGTGATCACTGCGGTTGGCAGCACGGCCCGCAGAGGAAGCCTCCGATGGGGCAAGAGCCAGTACACCAGGAAAAACATCCCCACGCTTAAAAACGCCACCACAATCTGCAGGAAGGTCTGGTGAATGAACCCATAGACCGCGTTCTGCGTGTGGCCGAAGAAGACGAAGGTCAGGATGCCGGACTGGGCGGTGGCCGCCCCCACGGCGATCATCGTCAGCACGCCGATGAGCCCGGCCAATCCCAGCGACACCAGCTGGTTCATCATGTAGGACCGGTTCTGCTCCACACCCCATACCCGGTTCAGGGCCACTTCCAGCGGCAGAAAGACGCCGGTGGAGGAGATGAGCAGCATGATCACCGAAGCCACCTGGACGCCGCCTGTCGGGTGTACCAGCAGGCTCATATTCCGGACGACAAAATCCTGGTTGGAGGGAAGGACATCGTGCAGGATGCTGCCGATCTCCCGTGCCATGGCGGGCGAGTGGAAGACATTTTCCGCCACCGTGAACATCATAACGATGAACGGAAAGATGGACAGAATGGTATTCGCCGCGACGCTGAAGGCGTACGTATGTACTTCAGTTTGTGAAAGATAGCGTGCGAGCTCAACTGCTTCGGGCCACCATCCACGTCCTCGCGCCCTGGCTGGCGGTTTTGGCGCAGGCGGGGGCAGGGCGTCGTTGCCGGTCGCCGGTGCCTCTTCCTGCTTTTCAGACCCTTCCGTCATGGGTTCTCCGCGGAAAATCGTAACAGAGGCGGTTCCAGAAGCCGCGCCGGCGGAGGCTTCTGGACGGCGCCCGGCACGGAAGTTGCCCGTACTTCCGTAACCAGCTGCAAACACCCCTGTTCTTCGCAAATTTTTTCTTGATTTCAAAATCGTTTCCTGCCATAACAGGTACACGATTTCCGTCCCCAGGAAGGGAATCGTATTCAAAGGCCAGTTCCTGATGTACCCGCATCGCTGTCACCGTGACTGCCCGGTCTTTCCCTGAGCTGCCCCCGCCGCCCCTGATGGGCGAGCAACGGCAGCTTTTGGTTTCTCTGAAATCGTTACACCAGTAACGATTTCCGGGAATTCCGAGACGAATCGGTGGCAACAACGTAGGCGCAAACGAATGAAGGAGTCTCAGGTGAAAGAGCATGGAGTTGTGAAGTGGTTTAACGGAGCCAAGGGTTATGGGTTTATTCAGCGGTCCAGCGGCGAAGATGTCTTCGTCCACTTCTCCGCGATCCAGGATTCGGGTTACAGAACACTGAACGAAGGCGAAGCCGTCGAGTTCGAGTGCCAGCAGGGTCCCAAAGGGCTGAGCGCAGCGAACGTCGTCCGCAACGGCGCCTGAAGAACCAGCTGCGAGCCTTTTTCCCCGGAAAGCCTCGCAGCAACAACTTGAGTCCTGCAGGGGCCAGTTTGCCTTGGCCAGGGTCCTTAGACGATCAGAGTCGTTCCCGTTCGCGCTCCTTCCGTCTCAGATTCTCGACTGCCCACTCGGCCGCGTCGGCCAGGGCGGGATCGGTGTCTTTGGCCCACGGACGCAGCCGCGGCAGATAACGCTCCTCTCCGCTATTTCCCATGGCGATGGCGAGGTTGCGCCGGAACCCGGCCCACTTTGTCCGCCGCACGGGTGAGCCGTTGAACTGTCGCTCGTAGTCCGCCTCGTCCATCTCTGCCAGCCAGTCGAGTGCGGGATTCACCAGCTCTTTCCGCGCCGCCAGCTCCGGATCCGACGCCACCGGCGCCCGCCGGTTCCACGGGCACACATCCTGGCAGATGTCGCACCCGAACACCTGCCGGCCGATGCCGGGGCGCAACTCGGTCGGGATCGGGCCGCGCTTCTCGATGGTTAAGTATGCGATGCACCGGTTCGCATCCATCTCCCGCTCGCCGGTCAGTGCTCCTGTGGGACAAGCATCGATGCAGCGCGTGCACGACCCGCAGCGGTCCGCTGCCAGCGCCGCACTCTCACCGTTCGCCACTTCCAGCGAGGTCACGATCACGCCCAGAAACAGCCACGATCCCAGCTTCTCGTTCAGGATGCAGGTATTCTTCCCCACCCATCCGATCCCCGCGTAGCGCGCATACACCCGTTCCACGACCGGCCCGGTATCCACGAAGCAGCGCGATTCGAACTCCCCGACTTCGTGCGCCAGCCGCTCGCGCAGCTCCTCCAGCCGCCGCCGCAACACCTTGTGATAATCCGACGGCCGTACGTTCTGAGCACCCGCCGGCCCGTTCTCGATCCGGCTGGTCCAGGCATACCGCGCGATCCAACCCGTCCCCTCCGGTGCGGGATCGATCGAGCGCGGCTCGCCGGAGTTGTAATTCGCCGCGCACACAATCACCGACCGCGCCCAGGGCAGCGCGACCCGCACCGAGGAACGCAGCAGCCGGCCCGCTTCGTCGCGGCGACGGAGGTAGTCCATCTCGCCGGCGCGGCCCTGGTCGATCCACGCGGCGAAGCGGCGGCGCTCGTTCTCATCTTCCGGGGAGCCGGGCTCGGGGACGGGGGCGATTCCGGCGGCGGCAAAGCCGGCTTCGCGGGCCAACTCGTCGATTCTTGTTGAATGCAACGCCACTCGGTACGCTCTACTTCCTGTCTTTAGAGTACCTTCGCCACGCTGCCGCTGAATCCAGTGGTTGCCGCCTTCATCGAACCCTCGTATACTGCAAGCCAACGAGGGGCATCCCGCTTCTCCGAATCGAGGTGTGTCTTCAGTCAGAGCCTGTCCCTGACGAACGCCCCAGTGAACCCCGTTCACCGGGCAAACCGCGAGCCCGAAATTCCGCCATCCGATACATCGTCATGGCGCGCCGTGGTTCGCGTGCTTCGAAGTACCCCGGCCGCTGCCCTCGACAGTCTCACTTCCGTCCTTTTCCCCGCCGATTGCCGCGTCTGCGGCCTGCCGCTTGTTGGTTTCACCCTCCTGCCCGTCTGCAACTCCTGCTGGAACGACCTCCCCGCACAAACCGGCCCGCTCTGCGCCCGTTGCGGCGAAGATCTCGACTGGGATCCGGCCGCCACCGGGGAGTCTGTGTGCCGCCCCTGCCGCACCGTGCCTCCCGACTTCACCCAGGCCGTGGCTCATGGCGTCTACAACGGCAAGCTGCGCGCGCTGCTCCATCTCCTCAAATATGACGGCATGGAGCCCATCGCCAAACGCCTCGGCGTCCTCCTCGCCAACGAAGTTCTTACCCTCCCCGATCTTCCCACCGATCTCCTCGTCGTGCCCGTACCTCTGTATGGCAAAAAGCGGCGCAGCCGGGGATTCAATCAGTCCGATCTGCTCGCCCGCGCGCTGCTCGACGCGCTGCGCCGGCACCGCCCGGAGACCCGCATTCATCTTGCCGCTCCGCTACTGGTGAGGCAGCGCGCCACCGAGAGCCAGGCCGGCCTCACCCCGCATCAGCGCCGGGAGAATGTCCGCGGCGCATTTTTTGTCCCCAGGCCCGCGACCGTCCGCGGCCACCACATTCTTCTCATCGATGACATCTACACCACCGGAGCCACGGCCCGCGCCTGCTCCACTGCGCTGCACCGCGCCGGAGCGGCAACCGTTCGGGTTGCTACGGTCGCCCGCGCGCAAAAAGAACGCGCGCTCGCCCAGCCCAAAGATGGGCAGGGCAGGGAATTCGCAGTACCGCAGCTCCCCATGGAGCAGGATTTTGTTTTCTGGGAGGAATCAGGCCGTTCGGCTCCGGCTGACGGTCCGGCACGATAGCTCGCCCGTCCTGGCAGGCGAACTGCCAGATGCGGGTCATCGACACGGAGGAATGTATGTCGTTGGGGAAAGCTGGTGTCCACGCTCGCAGGCAGACTTTGGGTAAAACGCAGGGGACTGCCCCCGTCAAGCTCGAAAGCCATCCGCATGAAGGCCTGCGCGTGGTCACCACCACCCAGGCTCTGCAGACCCCCGTCCTCGTGCTCAATGCCTCCTACGAGCCCATCAACATCTGCGGCGCCCGGCGTGCGCTGGTGCTCGTACTGAAGGGCGTTGCGCGCACCGAAGAGGAGCAAAACACCGAGCTGCATTCCGCGCGCGTGCGCATGGCCATGCCTTCCGTCATTCGCCTGCTCGAGTACCGCCGCATCCCGCACCAGACCCGCGCTCTCTCCCGCAAGAACATCCTGCTGCGCGATCGCAACACCTGCCAGTACTGCGGCGTGATTCTGCCTTCCGCCGAGCTGACCCTCGACCACGTCATCCCGCGCTCGCGTGGCGGTCTGTCGACCTGGGAGAACCTGGTCGCTGCCTGCCACTCCTGCAATCGCCGCAAAGGCAATCACATGCTCAACGATCTCGATCACATGAAGCTGCAGCGCGAGCCGCGGCCGTTCACGCTGCACACGAGCCGCCACATCATGCGCATGATCGGCCACTCGGATTCGAAGTGGCGAAAGTACCTCTATTACTGAGGCGGCGAAGCCCGGCGCGGATTTCTGTTGGCGGGGAGAGGTTGTGAAGCTGAACGTCATCACCCTGGCGCTTGTCGCAACAGGGTGGATTATTTTTATCGTGCTTGCGCTGCGATTTCCATGGACGCCCATGCGTGTCGCAGGCTTCGCGATCTTTGCCCCTGCCTTCGTCCTCTTTGCCATGGCACGCATCGAGCTGGGCAGAGCCTTCAGTATCAAAGCAAAAGCGACAACCCTGGTCACTACGGGAGTCTATTCGCGCATTCGCAATCCGGTCTACATTTTCAGCACCGGGATGCTGGCCGGCGCGATTGTGTATTCAGGAAGGTTATGGCTCCTGCTCGCTCTTTTGATTCTGATTCCGGTGCAAATCTACCGCGCCCGCAAAGAAGAGCAGGTGTTGGCGACGACGTTCGGCGCTGCCTACCTTGAATACAAGCGCAGAACCTGGTTCTGAAGCCATGCTCCTCCGGCGTCATTCGGGACCCTCCCCAACTTGAGCCGCAGCGACGTCTCATTTCCGCTGAAGTTTCGAGGCAGCTGCAGGACGCCGCCTCGTCAGTTCTCCAGAACCCTGAGCCCGGACTCCTGTCCGCGATCCGGCAAAAACGCCGGACCCCAGTTCGGCGACTCCAACTCCGGCATCGGCTTAGCCTGAAACAGCCTCTTGCATTGCCGCGCCGTCCATCGCGCCCACCGCTTCGACTTCTTCCGCCGCGCGCTGTCGCTTGAAATGCCCGTCCCCGCATACATCTGCCGATACAGTTTCGACAGGAAGATAAACGCAATCCGCGACGTCACATTCGGGCACACCGCCGACCGCTCCCAAATGGCCGGCCAGTTATAGAACCGGTCCCAAACCTTCTGCGTCCGCTCGCGAATCTCATCCGAACTCATCGTCGGATGTGGCGTGAACATTTTCGGACGAACCTCGGTCGGAATCAGCCAATAGCGCGTAATCGGCACGTCGCCCACCATGGTCGGATCCACCGCCTGCGTCTTCTCCCAGCGCCCAAAATCTACGGTCCCGGGGAAGGGCGTCATCATGACGAACTGCGCAAACGTGACGCCCGCCTTCATCGCCATCTCCACGGTCGCGTCGAACGTGGCCGGCCTGTCCGTCGGCAATCCGAAGATGAACGATCCCAGCACGTGCACTCCGTGCGCCTTGAAGGTCTGCAACTGCTTGGCCAGCGCCTCGCCCGAGTAATTCCAGTCCTTGTAGACGGCCTTCAGGCCTTCCGGCGTCACCGCCTCCACACCCACCAGCGCGCCTTTGATGTTGGCTTTGCGCATGGCGTCGAGATACTCACCATCTTCGCCGGCTTCCATGGTGATCTGGGTGAAGAAGACCATGTCGCTGGGAAGCTTCGCCAGCTCTTCCATCAGCGCGAAGCGCTCTTCGCGGATCTCGGTGAGTTCTGCCAGCTTCGCAGTGTTGTTCTGCTCCCGCGCGAGACGCAGATCGGTCAGCGTGACCGGGTAGAAGTTGTCGTCGGCCAGCGCCACAAACCTGAAGCCCAGCCGGCGGAGGTTCACGATCTCGTCGATCACGCTCTGATGCCGCCTCTGCCGCGGCTTCTGGCCGTCGGTCCGCCACACGCTGCAGAACGAGCAATGCTTCGGACAACCGCGAATGGTCTGCACTGACGCCCACATGTACTTCTCCGGCCGCATCAGGTCCCAGCGCGCCGGCAGAAAGTCGCTTCCGGCAATGCGGCCCCCTTCATAAACCTTGTCCGGATTGCCCATCAGGCAGTCGCTCACAACCTTCGCCCACACCAGATCGCCATCGCCCTTCACGACCGCGTGCCCCTGCCCCTGTTCCAGCACTTCCTCGGGAAACAGCGTCGCGTGAATCCCGCCATACACAACCCAGGCGCCCCGCTCGCGCGCCATCCTGCCCACCTGGTATCCGCGCAGAGCGTTGCCCGTGTGCACGCTGATGCCCACGATATCGCCGGTCTGAATGCGCTCCGGGACAATCGGCTCCAGCGACTCATCGACCAGAATGGGGTCTCCCACCGAACGGGGCGTCGCGGCCGCCAGAACGAATAACCACCGCGGAGTAATGACCGCTGTGCCAAAAGAATTGTCGCTGGGATTCACGAGAAATACGCTCATCCGATCCTGCCTTTCGTCTTGCGACTGGCGGGGCCTCTGTGAGCGTCTCGCAGTTTTTGGGTTTACCGGACGGGAAAATCCGGGGTCCGGGGGATGATCGCACCCGCCAGAGCAGTCCCGATCATAGTCGCCAGGTTGCGCCATTGGGTAGGGGAAACCGTAACAGTTTCGCAATTTCCCCGGCATTCTGGGGTAAACTCCCGACTCTCCGACCGCTGCCACGGAACCATCAGTTCGGCGGCGCAGATTCCTCTTCCGGCGGCTTCGTCCAGCCGGTATCGCAGTACACGCGCCAGGTCTTCACTTTCCCACTCTCAATTTCGGCCAGCCACGCGGCCCGCACCTTCCACGTCCGCGGCAGCACCGGATCCTCCACCTTCCACCGCCCACCCGCCTCACCGAACATCGCTACCCGCGCCTCATCCGCCAGAGCCGTCTCCACCCGAATCCAGTATTCGGGAAACAGATCGAAGAAATGCTGCCACGCCATCATCATGGTTCGGGCGCCGATGATCCTCGCCCCCAGCGCATCGGTGAAGATGTGATCTGGCGTCAGCAACGCGCGGATCGCGGCCAAATTCCGGGCATTGATCGCCTGCGCATAGGCTCGTGCCGTATCGAGTGACGAATCGGACAATGCGACTCCCTCCTCCGATGGACCGCAGCCTACCATCGCCAGTCCTCTTCTGGATTCCAATGGATGGAGCCTGAGACGGGACTCGGGGCGCCCGGTGGCCTCCCCTCCAGCTTCTATTCCCAGCGCTTGAAAATCAGCGAGCCGTTTGTCCCGCCAAACCCGAACGAGTTCGACAGCGCAATGTGGATCGGCCCTTTCTGCGGCGTATTGGGCACGTAGTTCAGCACGCATTCCGGATCGGGATTCTCCAGGTTCGCCGTCGGCGGCGCGGTCTGATTGATCAGCGCCAGGATCGTGATCCCTGCCTCGAGCCCGCCCGCACCGCCCAGCAAATGTCCCGTCATCGACTTGGTCGAACTGATCATCAGCTTGCCGCTGGTGGCTTTCTCGCCGAACAGACGCTGCATCGCCTTGGACTCCACTACATCGCCGAGCGATGTCGAGGTTGCGTGGGCGTTCACGTAGTCGACCTGCCCGGGTTCGATCTTCGCGCTCTTCAGCGCGTTCTGCATCGCCCGATAGCACCCGTCCCCATCCTCCGGCATGCCGGTGATGTGATAGGCGTCCGCGCTCATCCCGTAGCCGATCACCTCGGCCAGGATTTTCGCGTCCCGCGCCTGCGCGTGCTCCAGCTCTTCCAGAATCAGAATCCCCGACCCCTCTCCGCACACAAATCCGTCACGGTCCCTGTCGAACGGGCGGCAGGCATGCTCCGGATCGTCATTGCGCGTGGAGAGCGCCCGCATGGCCGCGAACCCGCCGATCCCCATCTTCGTGATTGCCGCTTCCGATCCGCCCGCGATCATCACATCGGCGTCGCCCCGCTCGATGATTCGGTACGCATCGCCGATCGCGTGCGCACTCGTGGTGCAGGCCGTCGCTGTCGCCTCGTTCGGCCCCCTCGCTCCGTAACGGATGCTCACCTGGCCCGCCGCCAGATTGATGATCGTCGCCGGAATAAAGAATGGCGAAATCTTGCGCGGGCCACCCTGCAGCATGTTGTTGTGCTCCCGCTCGATGACGTCGAATCCGCCGATTCCCGAGCCGATGAACACCCCGACACGGTCGCCGTTCTCCGGCGTCACCTTCAGCCCGGACGTCTCCATCGCCTCGTGCGTCGCCGCCAGAGCCAGATGGATGAAGCGCCCCATCTTGCGTGCTTCCTTCTTGTCCACAAAGTTGAGGGGGTCGAAGTTCTTCACTTCGGCGGCGAACGTGACCGGGAAACCCGTCGTATCGAATCCCGTAATCGGCGCCATCCCGCTCTTCGCGGCCAGCAGGTTGTTCCAGACCTCGGGCGCCGTGTTGCCTACCGCCGACACCAGCCCGAGCCCTGTGACAACGACACGTCGTTGCAAGATTACTTGCCGCCTTTCGCGTTCTTGTCGATGTAATCGATGGCGTCCTTCACCGTCTTGATCTTCTCGGCATCCTCATCCGGGATCTCGAGGTCGAAGGCTTCCTCAAACTGCATCACCAGCTCTACCACGTCGAGCGAGTCTGCACCCAGATCCTCCTGGAAGGACGCAGTGGGGGTTACCTCTGCCTCGTCCACCTGCAGCTGCTCGACGATGATCTGTTTCACCTTATCTTCCACACCTGATGCCATGCGTCTCTCCTGTTGTCCTTCGTTCCTGTTGATGCTGAAAATCGGGAGGGGGGATGTGAAGCCTCCGCGCAGAGGCCGAGGTTCGCACGCGGCGCGCTGCCCCGCAGCTCCGAAATTCCAAGTCTACTGAGGCCCCCTGGTAGTGTAAAGCCGACTCCACCATCATGATGCACCATCCTCGCAAAGGACTCTGCATCGGCAATCTGCTACCCTGCTGTCTCCCCACGACCGCGACCCGCGGCAAGCCACAAGGGAGGACGTCGCCCATGAAAATCCGCTCCGGCCTCGTCTCTCTCTTCTGCCTCTTCGCCGCCTTCTCCCTTGCCGCGCCCGCTTCCGGGCAGGACCGCTCGTACGGGCGCTCCGTCGTCTCTTCTCCCTACGGGATCGTCGCCACCACGTGGGTCCAGGCCTCGCAGGCCGGCGCTCTCATGCTCAACAAAGGCGGCTCCGCCATTGATGCCGCCATCGCGGCGAACGCCGTCCTGAATACCTCCGAGCCCATGATGAACGGCCTGGGCGGGGATCTGTTTGCCATCTACTGGGACGCCAAATCCGGAAAGCTCTATGGCCTGAACGCCAGCGGATGGTCCCCAGAGGCGCTTACCCTGGCGCACCTGCGTGCTAAAGGCATCACGACGATGCCGTCCAGGGGCATCGATTCGGTCACGGTTCCCGGCATGGTCGACGGCTGGGCGAAACTCCACGCCCGGTGGGGCAAGCTCCCCTGGCCGGAGCTCTTCGAGCCAGCCATCTTTTACGCCGATCACGGCGTCACCGTCCCGGAAATGATCCACGACTACTGGGCTGCTTCGGCTTCGCAGCTCGCGGACAACGCCGAGAGCCGCCGAGTCTTCCTCCCCGATGGCCAGGTCCCGGCCGCAGGCGCCATCTTCATGAATCCTGACCTCGCCAACACCCTGCGCATCCTTGCCGACCACGGCGAGGACGCTTTCTACCAAGGCCCCATCGCCCAGGCCATCCTGAAAACGTCGGCGGAAAACGGCGGCACCATGACCGCCGACGACCTCGCGCAATACTCCGCTGAGTGGGTCGAGCCCATCTCCACCACGTATCGCGACTGGAACATCTACGAGCTGCCGCCCAACGGCGACGGGATGGCTGCCCTTGAAATGCTCAACATCATGGAGCAGTTCAAGCCCGATCCTGCCGGCCCGCGCAGTCCCGGCGAACTGCACACCCGCATCGAGGCTATGAAGCTGGCCTACGCCGACGTTAAGGCCTATGACGGAGACCCGCGCTTCTCGAAGATCCCCGTCCCGCAGATGCTCGCAAAGTCGTATGCTGCCCAGCGCGCGAAGCTCATCGATCCGGCAAACGCCAACTGCACCGTCGCTCCCGGCGCTCTACCCGGCAGTGACACGACGTATCTCTCGGTCGTCGATCACGACGGCAACATCGTCTCCTTTATCCAGAGCAACTACGCCGCATTCGGTTCCGGCATCACGGTGGACGGCATGGGCTTCGTCCTCCAGGATCGCGGCGGCCTTTTTAAACTCGACCCGCAATCGCCGGATGCGCTGGCTGGCCGCAAGCGGCCCATCCACACCATCATTCCCGGCTTCATGCAGCGCGGCGACGAGCACATCGGCTTCGGCATTATGGGTGGCTGGAACCAGCCCCTCGCCCATGCCCAGTTTGTCTCCAACCTCGTCGATTACCACATGAATATCCAGGCGGCGCTCTCCGAACCGCGCTTCACCGTGAGCGGCAAGCTCGGCTGCCATATTGTGATTGAGTCGCGCGTCGGCCAGAACACCCTCGATCAGCTCACGAAGATGGGCCACCAACTCGATGTCCGCAAGGAATACTCCACCACCATGGGCCGCGGCCAGGCCGTCCTGCACAACAGCGCCACCAGCATCAACTACGGTGCGTCGGACCCGCGCGCCGATGGGGCCGCCATCCCCGAGACGCCAAAATTTCCTCAGCCGGGGCCGGAAAGGATTGCGCAAAACAAGCCGTGATCGGAAGGATGCGTGGCCCCGTTTTTCGAACGCTGAGTGCTGAGTGCTGATCGCCGAACGCTGAACGCTGAACGCTGGTTCCGTCACCCCTCCGAAATTTTCTCCTCTTCCGCCGCCATCTCCAGAATCAGGTTCGGTTCCGGCTCCCCGCCCAAAGGCAGTGCCTGCTGCTCGTGGATGCCCAGTAGCCCCGAGACCTCCGCCGGCTGCGTCTCCAGCGTGCTTACGTCCTTCAGCGTGCGGTTGATGGTTCTCGTCTTGCTGCTGATGTCCTTGAGGGTGTTCTGCACCGTAGAGACCTGGTTTTCGACCTTCGCCATCAGCTTGCCGAATTTCTGGAACTCCATCTTTGCCGCGCCGAGCACCCGCCACACCTCGGCCCCCTTCTTCTGCAGCGCCACGGTGCGGAAGCCCATCTGGAGGCTGTTGAGAATCGCCACGAAGTTCGTCGGCCCCGCCACCGACACGTGCAGGTGCGTCTGCAACTCGTCGATCAACCCCGGCACGCGTATGACTTCGGCGAACAGTCCCTCCGTCGGCAGGTACATCAGCGCGAAGGGCGTGGTCCGCGGCGGATCGATGTACTTGTCGCAAATCTTCTTCGCTTCGCTGCGCACCGTCGCCGCCAGAGACTTGCGCGCCGCCGCAATCTCATCCGCGGCGCCGTGGTCCAGAGCCTCTTCCAGCCGCTCCCAGTCCTCTTTGGGGAACTTCACGTCGATGGGCAGCAGCATCTCCGGCTGATCGCCGTTCGGAATCCGAATCGCAAACTCGACGGCCTCACGGCTTCCTTCTTTGATCGTGGCGTTCCGAATGTATTGATCCGGCGACAGAATTTGATCCAGTTGCGCGCCGCACTGCGTCTCTCCCATGCTGCCGCGCGCCCGCACGTTGGTCAGCACACGCTTGAGATCTCCGACGCCGATCGCCAGATCCTTCATTTCGCCCAGGCCTGTCTGCACGTTCTCCAGCCGCTCCGCCACCATGCTGAAGCTCTCCGTCAGCCGCCGCTCCAGCGTCGTGTGCAGCTTTTCGTCCACCGTCGCGCGCATTTCCTCGAGCTTCGACGTGTTGCTCTCCTGCAGTTTTTCGAGCCGCCCCTCGACGGTGAGGCGCAATTCTCCCTGCCGGCGCTCGTTCGCATCGGACAGGGCCGTCATCTGCTCGGCGACGTCTTTCAAGCGGCCCTTGACCTCTTCGGTCAGATGGTTCGTGTTCTCGCGAAGGTCGCGCCCCAGTTGGCTCAGCGTCGTCTCGACGGTCTCCTTCATCTTCAGTGTCTCGGCGGACTGGGTCATCTGTCCGGAATTGAGCGCCTCGCCGATGGCCGTCAGCCTGGCGTTGATGCTCTCCACCAGCGTGCCGTGCCGCTCGCCCGCCTGGTTCGCGCTCCCGTCCAGCTTATTGCTGACCAGTTCGCGCAGCTCGCTCGACTCCCTGCGCACCTGCTCGAAGAAACGCGCCGCATCCTCGCGCGACTGGCCCATCCCCGTGGTCAGATCGGTGCGGACACTCTGCACGCCGGCCCGCATCTCTGCCTCGAGGTGTTCCGTCCCGCTCGTCAGCCGCACCACATGTTCGCCCAGCGCCTGCAGTGACGCCGAGATGGGGCCAAGAGGGTTTCTGCGCAGCATCAGTACGACGATGCCCAGCAGAATCGCAGCTTGCAGAATGACGATGAGGAGCATCGGGGGTCTCCATCAGCAGAATACCCCGTAAAGTCCAGGCGCCGAGCTATCCCTTCTTGCCCCGCCCGCTGAAGGACCCCGTCGCGTGCTGACCCGCCGGCGTCTCGGGATGCTGCTGCGAGCGGCCGCCCTCGACGTTGTCGCGGAGCAGCTCACGCTGCCGTGAACCGCTCGTTCCTGTCGCCCTCTTATCCTCGGGCTCCAGGGGATGCACGCTCGTCTCGGGCTGCTGCGCGGACGATTCCTCAGCGTGTTGAGCAGACCGCGGATCCGGCTTGCGATGCGAGGTCGAAGAGGAATGAGTCTTCTCGCTGGAAGAATGGGCCATTGGGGACACCTCGTGGAGCCCCGGCCACACCGAACACCGGGGGGCTCAGGACACTTGGATGCGCCTGGCGCGACCGGCCACCCGTCAACCCTTCTTCTCCACGCCCAGCGCCGCCCGCACCCGCTCCCACGTCACGTGAAAATCCTCCGGCAGGATGCGCGTCTCGCTCACCACCGTCAGGAAATTCGTATCCCCGGTCCAGCGCGGCAGGGCGTGCAGATGCACATGTCCCGCCACACCGGCCCCGGCGGACTTGCCCAGGTTCAGTCCAAAGTTGAATCCGTCCGGGTGGTACAACTCCGCCAGGGCCCGCTCCGAACGCTGCGCCAGGTCCATCATCTCCCGCGCCGTCTCCTGCGGCAGCGCCGCGAGCGAAGCCTCATGCGCGTACGGGACCACCATGATGTGGCCCGACGTGTAAGGAAAGCGATTCACGCAGATGTAGTTCCGCTCGGCGCGCAGCACGATGCCCGCGGCTCGCTCGGCCTCGCGCGGGTCCATCCCATGTTCCACGGCATAATCAGCCGCCGCAATCATGTTGCAGAAGACGCACCGCAGATCGCCGGGAAACGCGCTCAGTTCCTCAGGAATGCCCGCGCGTTGTTTCTTGTCGCCCTCGGTGACGTAGGTATAGCGCCACGGTGTCCACAGGTAGTCCACTGGCGCAGTATAACGTCAGGTTATGTGCCCCTGATTTACCGCTGCTCCGTCGCTTCCGCGCCGATCGCCTGCACTTTGCTGTGCCGCACCGAGTACCCGAAGTAAATCAGCAGGCCCACGATCAGCCAGCTGAAGAACCCGATCTTCGCCGGCGTATCCGACGACACCATCAGCGCCAGCGAGATGATCATCCCCGCGATCGGCACAAACGGCACCCACGGCGTGCGGAACGGCCGCTCTACATCCGGCTGCTTTTTGCGCATCACCCACACGCCCAGGCAAACGATCGTGAATGCCAGCAGCGTGCCCAGGCTCACCAGCTCGCCCAGGAACGAAATATTGAAGAAGGCCGCCAGGAACGCCACCAGCACCCCCGTCGCCATCGTCACCAGCCAAGGCGTGCGGAACCGCGGATGGATGCTGCCCACCCACTTCGGCAGCAGGCCGTCGTGCGCCATGGTGTAGAGCACGCGCGTCTGGCCCAGGATCATCACCAGCATCACCGAGGCCAGCCCGGCAATCGCCCCGAGATCGATGAGCACGACGCCCCACGTCGCTCCGATCGCGGCCGCGCCGTCCGCCACCGGGGCAGGCGTATTCAGGGTGCCGTAGGGTTTAATGCCGGTCAGCAGCGCGCTCACGATGATGTACAGCACCGTGCAGATGATCAGCGATCCCAGGATGCCGAACGGCATATCCTTCTGCGGATTGCGCGCCTCCTGTGCCGCCGTCGACACCGCGTCGAAGCCGATATACGCGAAGAACACCACGCTGCCCCCGCGCATGATCCCCGACCACCCGAACGCCCCAAAGTGCCCCTGATTTTTCGGAATGAACGGATGCCAGTTCGCCATCATGTGGCCCCAGTGCCCGAACGCGAAGATCGTGGCGATGCCGACGAAGAACAGCACCACGGAGACCTTGATCATCACCGCCGCGCTGTTGAAGTTTGCCGACTCCTTCACGCCGACCACCAGAATCGTCGTTACCACGATGATGGCGCACAGCGCGAAGATGTCCACCTTCGCCGCCAGCGGATGCCCGAACAAATTCAGCGCGATCGACGGCGTCGGATTGAACGGCATCTTGATCCCGAAGTATCCGAGCAGGCTGCTGACGTAGCCGCTCCAGCCCACCGCTACTGTGGCCGCCCCGAAGGCATACTCCAGGCACAGAGCCCAGCCGATGATCCACGCCACCAGTTCGCCCAGGGTCGTATAGCCATAGGTGTAGGCGCTGCCCGCAATCGGAATCATCGACGCGAATTCCGCGTAGCACAGTCCCGCGAATACGCAGCCAATGCCCGCAACCACAAACGACAGCACGATCGCCGGACCGGCGAACTGCGCCGCCGCTGTTCCCGTCAGCACGAAGATGCCCGCGCCGATGATGGCTCCAATGCCCAGCGTGATCAGGTTCACCGCTCCCAGGGAGCGCTTCAGCGTGTGCTCGCCTTCTTCGGCGGCCTCCTGGCGGATGACGGAAAGCGGTTTGGTTGCGAAAAGTCTGGCCATTCCTGGGTCTTCCTCCAAATGGATTCAGGGCGCGCTTTCTTGCCCGGCAGAGTTTGCGGTCGCCGCCCTGCGGGACCAGATGAAAAAGACCGGCACCCCCAGCAATACGATCACCAGGCCCGGCCATGTGTATTGGGGTTTGTAGCGCAATAATACGATACAAATCCAGGCAGCCATCAATATATAGATCGCGGGCAGCACAGGATATCCGATGGCGCGGTAGGGCCGCTCGGCATTCGGCCGTTTGCGCCGCAGCACAAACAGGCATGCGATCGTCAGGATGTAGAAGATCAGCTCCGTGCAGATGATGTAGTCGAGCAGCTGGCTGTAGGAGCCGGAGATGCACAGCACGCACGTCCACAGCGCCTGTACGATCAGCGCCGCCACCGGCGTGTGCCATTTCGGATGCAGCCGGCCGGCCGCCTTGAAGAACAGCCCATCGCGGCTCATCGCGTAGTAGACGCGTGCTCCGGCCAGCGTGAGCCCGTTCGCGCATCCGAACGTTGAGATCAGAATCGCGCCCGCCATGAGGAACGCGCCGGCATGGGAGAAAATCTGCTGCAGCGCCGCCGTGGCCACGCGATCTTCCGAGGCGTATTGGATTCCGCGCGCGGCAATTGTCGTCCCATGCGGATCGCCGTGCAGCGGCAGCGCCATCAGATAAACAAAGTTCGCCAGGATATAGAGCCCCAGCACCAGAGCCGTCCCCAGCGCCAGCGACAGCGGAAGATTCCGCTTCGGATTCTTCACCTCGCCGGCCGTATACGTCACGTTGTTCCACGCATCGGCCGAGAACAGCGACCCGGTCTGCACGACCGCGAGCACGGTCAGCAGACCCACCATCGCAATCGGTCCGCCCACGCCTACCTGCACCGCGTGCAGGCCATGCCAGCCGGCCCAGAAATTCGCCCCGAAGTTGGCGTGCATCGCTGCGATGTTCCGCCCGAACATCACACCCAGCACCACCAGGCCCAGCAGGGCCGCGGTCTTCGCAGTTGTAAAGATGTTCTGGATGAGCGCGCCCAGCTTCACGCCGAAGACATTCACCAGCGCCAGCAGCAGGATGATGAGGATGCCCGCCAGATTCGCCGTCGAGATGCCGATGTCCATGTTGCCCAGCACCATCGGCCCCACATGCCACGCCGGCACGTGTCCGATGTGCCACACCCAGTTCGTCGTCGAGACAGAAGGGAAGAAGACGCCCAGGAATTTCCCGAACGCTACGGCCACCGCCGCAATCGTCCCCGTCTGGATCACGAGGAACAGCGTCCAGCCGAACAGGAATCCCCAGATCTTACCCAGCGCCTCGCGCAGATAGATGTATTGCCCGCCCGCGCCCGGCATCATCGCCGCCAGTTCGCCGTAGCTCAGCGCGCCGATGATCGTCATCACCGCCGTCACCAGCCACGCGCCGATCAGCAACGCCGGCGAGCCGACGTCCCGGCCGATCTCCGCGGGAACCAGAAAAATTCCCGACCCGATCATCGATCCCACGACGATCGCCGTGGCGCTGAAGAGGCCGAGACTCGCCACCAGCCCGGATTTTCCGGGGGCGGGTTTACCCGAGGCCTGGTTTCCCTCAGAAGGTGTGGATGTCACAGATGGGGAACTCACGTGTCCTACATTTCTACTCGAAAAGTGCGATCAGTGCCATCGTTTCGTTGTGCGTACGGTTGGCGAAAGGGACTGCACGTATGTCTCAGCAGCACTCACGTATCGGGTAATTCGCGCTGACGCAATGCCATTCCCAAATTCGCTACGCATTGACCGAGATCCGCATCGCTGGGCACTTCCCAGATCTTCTTGGGGTAGATCATGATCGGATGGAGGATCCGCATTTTCGGGTCGAATATTGCGATCATTCGCCAACCACCCCGGGCGCCCTCGCGGTGGTGACTATCCTTAAAGCGATATTTGAGCAGGAGCCGACCCTCAAGAAGGCTTTCAAACCGCTGCATCCGGTTGCAGTGAAGGGCCTCGTGGTTTGCGGAGATTGCGGCGATCGCGCTGTCCACGTCCTTGCGGATGCTTGGGTAACCGTGTTTTCGCCAGTGCTCACAGAGGCTTGCGAAATCCGGGCTCTTGGCCGAATCAACTTTGCAACTGGCCAACGGGTTCCGAACGTTCGGCGGTGGACAATGACTGGATGCAATCCGAAATCAGACTGCGGAACTCCCTGTTGCTGGACAGGACCAGGTTTTCGATAACGTCATATAGGTCCTCTGTGTCCTCTTCCAACGAGGCGATGAGCCTGGAGAATACGCGTTTCGTCCGCAAGGCGCACATGCCGCGGTGATCGAGCACATAAGCTAAATGCGAATGCAGCTCGCGCAACTTACCTGCCAACTCGACCGCCTGTTCGTCTGTGAGCGTAGCCAGGCGTTCCCCGCTCTGAAGGGAGCGGAGCAGTCCGCGGAGTGTGGCGTGAAGAATAGCGAAAAGCGTAATGCAGCTGATCAGGCCGCTGACGTGCCGAGCCCAAAGAGCGACCGCCAGCGTGCGGTCTGCGTTCCGCTCCATCTGGTCAAATGTGATCGTCGTGCTCATGGTCTCCATTTTCCTTAGACGCCATTCAGACACCGGTTGCTTCAATAGGATGCCGGATCAGGGCCACGATGAAGGAAATACGGGCGACGCTGGCTTTGCAGCCTTGATAACACGGTTGTGATATCGAACGCAAACCAATCGCACTTTATCTTCACCCTGGGTACCTCGCCATTCCACAAAGGGACTACGCTCCAGGGAGCGAATTTGTTCTGATCTGTTGCATGAGTTCTACTCGAAAAGTGACAGAAAGTCTCTGGCCGATTGCCCCACCGCGCGTCCCGGACCGAAAATCGCCGCGATCGCCGCCACCGAATCCGCACCTGCCTGCACCACTGCCTGCGCGGTCTCTGCGGTGATCCCCCCAATGGCCACTAAAGGTTTTTGCGTAAGCGCTCGTGCCCGCCGCACACCTTCCAACCCGATCACGGGATCCGGATTCGCTTTGCTTCCCGTTGCAAACACGGGCCCAACGGCGATGTAGTCCACCGGCTCGAGGTCCGCCGCTCGCAACTGCGTCTCGTTGTGCGTGGAGAGTCCCACCCACGCCCGCTCCCCCACCAGCTTGCGCGCTTCACGCGCCGCAAGGTCCTCTTGCCCTACATGCACGCCATCCCACCCCAGGCTCGCCACCAGCTCCGCGCGATCGTTCAGGATCAACCGCATCCCTCCGGCCGCCGCTTCACGAATGACCCGGGCATCCTCCACCACCACAGCATCCTCATCCCGCTTGTTCCGATACTGCAGGATCTCGACGCCTGCCTCGGCCAGCTCCTCCGCCACGCGCCGCAACAGCTCCCGCCGCCTCGCGGAATCCCCGCCCGCCTCACGCAGCACGAGTTCCGCATCCAGAATCGGATACACCCGCGGCAATCGCCTCACTCCCGGTTCCCCCAACTTGATCCCCCTTCGCAACAAAGAAAAAGCCCTGCCACGCCGTAGCGTAACAGGGCATTTCCTGCGCCCAGCAAACGAACTACCGCGGCGAAACCGCCATCGTCATCTGGGATCCGCTGTCGAGGCTCACATTCTTGTTGCGCGCGGTCACAATCGTCCCCGTCGTCGCGGCCCCCGAGGCGCTGGTTCCGCCGTTCTCCGCGCTTGCCGCCACATGCACCGTGGCAAAGGTTACCCCGGAAAGATTCCCTACCGTCCCGCCGCCGGCGGCTCCGTTGTTCAGCCCTCCGTTCACACCGGCACGAGCGCCCGCCCCAAGGGCTCCCCCTTCGCTCGCCACCCCGTTCACCGTGCCATCGATCCCGGAGCCCGCCGCATTCACACCGCTGCTTGCTGCGGACGGCACGCCTCCCGCCAGTCCTCCGGCACTGTGGAGCGCGCCCCCTGGCCCATTCGCCGCCAGGCCACCTCCCCCGGGAGCCACATTAGCGCCCTGCATGCCCCCGCCTGCCATCAATTCGTCGGATCCACCGGTCGGAGCCATCGGGGCTGGTGCCGCAAGAGCCCGCACCACGACGTTGACCGGCACCTCGCGGCCGTCCTTCAGCACCGCGTGGTCGAAGCAGAACGCCACATACCCATTGCGATTGTCCCTGGATTTCGCCAGGGCCTCCGTCACGTGCCCCAGCAGTTTCGATCCCTTCGGGATCTTCGTGCCATCGGCCAGCCGCGCCTCGCTCATGGTTTTCGCGAACACTGCATCGCCGGCCTTTGCATTTTTGCCGTCGATCCTCTTTGTCAGTTCGGCCGAAACGCTCGCCGCCTCCGCAGCCGAGGCCGTTGTGTGCCCCGCCTGAGCCGCCGCGCTGCCCGCTTCGCTCGCTCCTGTCGAACTCTGCGCACTCGCCGCAACCGTAAAGAGTGCTGCCGCAATCCACACCCATTGCGCTTTCATGGTGGCTGATCACCTCGCTTGCAGCTTGATACGCCCGGACACGCCCGGTTCCGGGCACCTGGCGCACTTCGATGCCGATTCTCCTCCGGCGGTTGGGAGGATGCTATCTGCAACGGAAGTGGAGTTACAACAGGAACAGGCGCGCGGCTTCCCCAGGCACCGGCAGATGGATGCTGACTCGCGCCGCCAACGGGACGATTTCGCTCTACTCGGAGGCGCACAAATTCACCCTTGCCGTGGCCGCGGGAGGAAACGGGCGTCTTAGTTAAACGGGATGGATGCCGCTGGCATTCCGACAACGAGCCGGTCGCTGCAAACGTGTTTCGCTTCCAAACGTATCCGTTCTGCGGGAGTTTTGTAGGCTCCAATGGTCGTCATGCAAAACGGGCAGCGCAGGAAAGTCGTAACCGTCGCCAGACGCGCCGGGGGCAGCTGCCTGGGAATGACATGCGTGGTTTTGACTGAAGGGTTCATCGCTGTCTCCTCAACAGAGTCGCGACGTGCAGGACCGTTGAATGGCTCTTTCGTCTCACATTATGGCACGCAGTCGTTACCTGCGGCGATGGAGGTTGCGGAAAATTTGATGTGACCAATAGTTACTGACGGGTTATTGCGTGTCCGTTTCGGGAAACCTGTCCCCGCGAGGCGCCAGGCCATCCTCCTGCGCACCCGGGATCTCTCCTGCCCCAATTTCCGCCACGGCAGTCGCTTTCCTGAATACTTTCCTCGGAACCGCCGATAGGTGCTCCAGGCAGAATTGCGCCGGGAGACGTCATGTCGTCCATCGCCGTTACGGTTACCACCAGTCCGATCATCCTCCTTGGCTCGACGAATGACCGCATGATTGAGTCCCTCGCCGGGACTCTGGAGTCCTGGCACTATCAGGTGGAGCTGGCCCGCAACGGCGAAGAAGCCCTCACCCGGCTCGACAGCCCTACTCCGCCCTCTATCGCCTTTCTTGACATGGACCTGGGCTCCCCCTGCGCCAGCGACATCGTATGGGAGATCCGCCGCCGACATGAGCTTCGCCAGACCTGGAACATCCTGCTCAGCGGCCGGCGCGACAGCGACCGCATGCGGGCCGCGCTGCAGTGCGGCGCCGACGACTTTCTTGCCTTCCCCGCCGATCTCGCCGACGCCTCCGAACTCCGCCTCCGCATCCGCGTCGCCGAGCGCGTCGTCGCCCTCACCGGCCGGATTCAAAAGCAGTCCACTGAACTGCGTTACCACTCCACCCACGACCCCCTGACCGGCCTGTGGAACCGGGAAGCCCTCCTTAGCCTCATCTTTCAGGAGACCGACCGTGTGCAGCGGATGAAGACGCCGCTCAGCCTGATGCTGCTTGACCTTGACAACTTCTCCCGCATCAACCACGACTACGGCTACGAAACCGGCGACCGCCTGCTCACGGAACTCGCCAGCCGCTTCCGGCGCCAGCTGCGCAGCTATGACCTGATCGGCCGCTGCGGCGAGGACGAATTCCTGCTCGCGCTACCCGGATGCGGACTGGGCGAGGCCCTCGAACTCGCTGGCCGCATCCGCGACACGCTCCTGGCCCGCCCGTTTCCCGCCGACAACGAAGCCGTCGCCCTCACCGCCAGCGTTGGCGTCGCCACCAGCCACGGACGATCCCCGCTCGTGGTTCTCCGCGAAGCCGAGCGAGCCCTGGCCGAAGCCAAGCTCTCGGGCAAAGACTGCGTCCGCGGGGATGCCCCCGAAGCCTGGCTTACCCAGCCTATGCTCGCGGCTGACTAAGGGGCTCCCTATCGCCCCTGCTCCCTTCTGGCTTCTCGCTTCTGCCTGCTCCCTTCTTTCTCTGTAAACTTGCCGCGTGAAATCCCGTCTATCTCGTCGCATGGAAGAGATCGCAGGTAACGAGCTCGCCATCGAGAAACGGGAGCAGGCCGTGCTGGAACTCGCCGACTTCGACGAAGTCGTGCGCCTTTACCGGCCGCGCATTCTGCGCTTCCTCCTCTCCTCTCTCACGGATCGCGATGCCGCCGAGGCGCTCACCCAGGACTGTTTCCTCAAAGCCTGGAGCGCTCGGCATCAGTTCCGCGGCGAATCGAGCCTCAGCACCTGGCTGACACGCATTGCCGTCAATCTGATGCGCGACCACCTCCGCAGCCGCAGTCTTCGCTTCTGGCAGAAGACCCGCGGCTCCGCGCTCGATGTCCTGGACATCAGCGACTGGATCCCCGACGGCCGCAGCTCCCCGGAGAGCCTCGCCGTCGCCCGCGATCGCGTCGCTGCCGTCTGGCGCGCGGTCAGGAATTTATCGGCGCATCAGCGAACCGTGTTCGTGCTGCGCTTTGTCGAGGAGATGGAGCTGGAAGAAATTGCAACCACCATCGGGATGAACCTCAGCACGGTGAAATCCCACCTGTATCGCGCCCTCGCCGCCGTTCGCGAGCGCCTCGGAGACCCATCATGAAATTCCGCAAACACGCTGACAATCCGGAAACCGACGCCCCCCGTGAGGAAATGCGCAACCTCGCCGAGGCTCTCAGCCTCTATCGCTCGGCCATGCACCATGTCGCGGAGCGCGAGACCGCCCTCCACCCCATCGTTCAGGGCCTCGCGCAGCCGCGCCCTAAGCGTACCCTCGGCCTGCGTCTTTTGCTCGCGCCCGCTCTCGCCGCTGCCGTCGCCGCCGGAGTTCTGCTGCCGCTCTACGCTCACTTCCATCATCCCCACTCCTCGACCGTCGCCGTTGCCACCGAGGCCGAGCCCACCACGACCGAAGCGCGTGTCAATATCGACGACAGCGTGCTCATGAACCAGATCGACAGCGACCTTTCTGAAGATGTTCCCGACGCTCTCCAGCCCCTTGCCGACCTGAGCTACCAGGCCGCAACCACCCAGGCCACAACCACCCAGGCCACAACCACCCAGGCCACAACCACCACCAATTCTGTTTCGGAGAAAAAGAATGCCACGCAGGAATAGCTTCCTCCTTGCTGCTCTGCTTTGCTTGCTCGCTCCTGGTTTCGCGCTCGCGCAAAGCTTCGACGGTCCCGCACCCGGTCCCGGCGGACCCGGTCCGGCGCAGGGACCCGGCATGCCCGGCCCCCCTATGGAACGCGCCTTCCACCAGCACTTCGGACGCTGGTGGAACAACCCCGAGCTGGCCCAGCAGCTGAACCTCACCGATCAGCAGAAGAAGCAGATGGACGACATCTTTCTGCAGCATCGGCTGAAGATCATTGACCTGAACGCGAATCTGGAAAAGCAGGAAACCCTGCTGCGCCCGATGATCGAAGCCGATCAGCCTGACGAAGCGAAGGTCCTCTCCCAGATCGACGCCGTTGCCCAGGCGCGCGCCGATCTTGAAAAAGCCAACGCTCACATGCTCTTCGACCTTCGCAAAACCCTGACCCCGGATCAGTGGCAAAAACTGAAGGCCATGCGCGACGAACACCACGACCGGAGGATGCGCGACGAGCGTCGCGGCCCCGGCGGTCCGGAGTCGTCGTGGCATAAACACCGCATGCCTCCGCCGGACGGCGCCGCGCCCCCTCCTCCTCCCCCTCCGGGCCAGCCTCAGGCTCAACCTCCATCGGGCAACGAATAAGACCTCGGAATTCCATTGCGTCTCGTTCAGGGAGCAGCCTCGGCTGCTCCGTCTTTTTCCCCGAAAGTCAACACCTGCTATGCCTACTTCAGTAACCGAAGTTCTGTACGATTCTCAGTCGCTTTACGCACCTTTCATTGACATGCCTATAGCGCGGCACTATAGTTTTCACAGGGGGTTTGCGCGCTCGGGATTCATTGCGCTCACCTCCGGTCGCCACTCCTGTTCCTTCCAGTCCTGCGGACGTTCAGTCAGGAGATCGATGCTGCGATCTCAATGCGCACCGTCTCCGATGGGTTACTCCGCTTAGATTTCGGAATCGATCAGCCGGGACGATCCCCGAACTTCGTCGAGAACCGCGCCAGGGACCCACGCCCTCCCGCTGACGGCGAAGAAAGCTGCAGCCCGAGAGTCAGGCGCGTCAAGGCGTGTCGGGCTTCCCTCGCTGCGGGGCGGAATCCGGAAACCGCCGCATGAGTCCCGGAGCTGTCTATGGCACACGTCCTCAATCCTGAAACGACCGAGAGCAACCCTCTGAACACCGAACTGGAAACCCCAACGCTGGAAGCCCCGCCGGAGAACTCTGAGCCGGTGGCTGAAACCACCTCCAACCCCGAAGTCCCCGCTGTCGACGCCGCAAGCGCCCCGCAGACTTCCGAAGCTGCCGCCGAGCCCGACCATCAGGAAGAGCCCGACCTCAGCATGGAAGACTTCGCCGCCGCTCTCGAGTCCTTCGACCGCGAGCAGGCTGCCGAAGCTGCAGCGCAGGCCTTCGATGACAGTGCCATCGTCACCGGCACGGTCATCAAGCTGACTGACAAGCACGTGGTTGTCGACGTCGGCATGAAGTCCGAGGGCCTGATCCCCATCGAGCAGGTCGTCGATCACACCGGACAGCCCAAGCTGAAGCCCGGCGATTCGGTCGACGTCGTGATCGAGCGCGAGGAGCCCGAAGGCGGCTACCTGCTGGGCTACGAAAAAGCGCAGCGGCTGCGCGTCTGGGACACGGTGGAGAAAGCGCACAACGAAAAGGTCGCGCTGACCGGGACGGTGGTGGGCCGCGTCAAGGGTGGCCTCACGGTGGATATCGGCATCAAGGCGTTCCTGCCCGGCTCGCAGCTCGAACTGCGCCCGGTCCGCAATCTGGACGCCTATATCGGTCAGCCGATCGAAGTCCGCGTCATTAAGCTCAACAAGAAGCGCGGCAACGTCGTCGTTTCCCGCAAGGAGATCCTGGAGGAAGAGCAGACCGAGCGGCGCTCCCAGACCCTGGAACACCTCGAAGAGGGCGCGGTCCTCACCGGCACCGTCAAAAATCTAACCGACTATGGCGCCTTCGTCGACCTGGGCGGCATCGACGGCCTGCTTCACATCACCGATATGTCGTGGGGCCGTCTCACCCATCCCCGCGATCTGGTCAACGTCGCCGATGAGATCCAGGTCAAGGTCCTCAAGTTCGACAAAGAGAAGCAGCGCGTCTCGCTCGGCTTCAAGCAACTGACCCCCGACCCCTGGCTCGATGCCGCCGAGCGCTATCCCATCGGCGCGCACGTGAAGGGCCGCGTCCTGAGCGTGACCGACTACGGCGCCTTCGTCGAACTGGAGCAGGGCATCGAGGGCCTGGTCCACGTCTCCGAAATGACGTGGTCCAAGCGCATGAAGCATCCCTCCAAGCTGGTCAAGCCCGGCGACGAGGTCGAGACCGTCATCCTCGCCGTCAATCCGGCGGATCGGCGCATCTCGCTCGGCATGAAACAGCTCCTTGAGAATCCATGGGAGCATCTCGCCGACAAGTACCCGACCGGCGCGACCGTCGAAGGCCGCGTGCGCAACCTCACCGACTTCGGCGCCTTCATCGAGATCGAGGACGGCATCGACGGCCTCGTTCACGTGAGCAATCTCAGCTGGACCAAGCGCGTCAAGCACCCCTCCGAAGTTCTCAAGAAGGGTGAGAAAGTCCGCGCCGTCGTCCTCGGCGTCGAGCCGGAGAATCGCCGCCTCTCCCTCGGCATCAAGCAGCTGCAGCCCGATGTCTGGGAGACCTTCTTCGCGCAGCATCGCGTCGGAGATGTGGTCAAGGGCAAGGTACTCAGGACCGCGCAGTTCGGAGCCTTCGTCGAAATCGCCGAAGGAGTCGAGGGGCTTTGCCACGTTTCCGAAGCCACCGACGGCCATGGCGCTCCCATCAAGCTGGAGCAGGGCAGCGAGCACGAATTCAAAATCATCCGCATGAACCCGGACGAGAAGAAAGTCGCGCTCAGCATCCGTGCCGTCAGCGGCGATGAAGCCAGCCGTGCCGACGTGGAAGCCTACAAGCAGCCGGTCTCCAGTTCCACCACCACTCTCGGCGACCTGGTCCAGTGGAAACGCGAAAAGTAAGACCCAATTCCGCACCAGCAAAAACGCCACCCCAGGGGGTGGCGTTTTTGTTTTCAAGTTCCCGCTTCCCGCTCCTTAATCCTTGATCTTCAAATCGATATACACCTGCTTCCGCGAATCGAACGAACTCACCGTCTTCGTTGGGCTCTTCTTTGCGTGATATGCGGCCCACACCGAGTAATCCGTATCGGCTGACAACCCTGCGAACCGGTAGCTCCCGTCCTTATCCGAAAGAAAAGTCTTCACATCGTTATTACGCGAGTTTTTCAGGTAGACGATCGCGCCGCTGATCGGCTGATTGTCCCCATTGAACACCTTGCCCTGCAGATTTTTCAGTCCGAAATCCTGCGCGTGCCCCACTCCGGGCATAACTGCCATCAGCACCAGCGCCACCACGCATCCGGCCAGCACTTTCCACCGCCTTCCGGACACGAAAATACCCACTGCACGATCCTGCCGCACTGCCTGCATCATTCCTCTTCCTCTTCTCCCAATTCTTCCTCTTCCTCGTAACCCTCTTCCACCTTGCTCAGTTCCAGCGGATCGGTCGCTACGATCTCATACTCGGTCCCGCACTCATCGCAGACCACTACATCGCCCTCTTCGACATCATCCGGATCGAAGTCGAGAGAGGTTTCGCATTCAGGGCACATCGGCATGAATTCCTCCACCAGGAAAAGCCAACTTTAGATTCCATCAGAATGACGCCGTCCACAGGGAAAATGTTGTTGCCATTTTTCGAATCGTTAACCGCAGCGCTTTCTTCCGGTCCGATTCC
Organism: uncultured Acidobacteriaceae bacterium; assembly: GCA_963796895.1. Classification (GTDB taxonomy): domain Bacteria; phylum Acidobacteriota; class Terriglobia; order Terriglobales; family Acidobacteriaceae; genus Palsa-343. The sequence goes on along the minus strand of CAWCNN010000003.1, from coordinate 169,430 downwards.
CCGGCGCCTTCGCTAGTTTTGAAGAGAATTGCCCCACCCGTCAAGGGTGTGCGTCATTCTCTCTCCTTAAGGCATACTCGATAGTCATGATCGTCTTCCGCTCCTTCGCCTGCGTTCTGCTCGCCTCCGCACTCCTCGCCGCAAACGGTCAGTTGCGTGCCTCTTCTCCCGATGCCGCCCACCGCGATCTGGATGCCATCGGCGCGCCCATCCGCCCCATGCCCCCCGATCCCGCGATCGCCCACGCGATCGCCCAGGTCTCGCCTGTACAGATTCAGCATACGATTGCCACGCTGGTCTCGTTCCGTAATCGCAGCACCCTCTCCAGTCTGGATCAAGATCTCCCGCCCAACACCGGTGTCCTCGCCGCCGCCGACTGGATCGAGTCGCAGTTCAAATCCATCTCCGCCGCCTGCAACGGCTGCCTCGAAGTCCACCGCGATTCCTTCATGCAGCCGCCCCTGACCGGTCCCCATCCGCGTGTCACTGAGCCCACGCCCCTCAACAATATTTATGCCATTCTGCGTGGAACCGACCCCGCCCAGGCTTCGCGCATGATCCTCGTCACCGGCCACTACGACTCCCGCGACAGCACCAACGAGGACACCCACGGCGAAGCCCCCGGCGCCAACGACGACGCCAGCGGCACCGCGGTCAGCCTCGAGTGCGCCCGCGTCCTCTCCAAAGCTAAATTCCCCGCTACCCTCGTCTTTGTTGCCGTTGCCGGCGAAGAGCAGGGGCTGCTCGGCAGCAAGCATCTCGCCGATCTCGCGAAGAAGGAAGGCTGGGACCTCGAAGCCGTCCTCGACAACGACATCGTCGGCGGCAACCGCACTCCCGGCGACAAGGGCCAGGATGCACATGCCATTCGCGTCTTCTCCGAGAACGTGCCTGCCAGCGCTCCGCCCGAAGAGATCCGGCGCATCCTGGCGCTTGGGTATGAGAGCGATTCGCCTTCGCGGGAACTCTCCCGCGCCATCGTCGGCGTCGGCCGCACCTACACCGATGCGCCCACCCCTTACAGCGACAAACCCATCGCCACCGGACTCGAGCCTGTCCTCGAATTCCGGCACGACCGCTTCCTCCGTGGCGGCGACCACTCCTCGTTCAACCAGGATGGCTTTGCCGCCATTCGCTTTACCGAGTGGCGCGAGGATTTCGACCACCAGCACCAGAATGTCCGCGTCGAAGATGGGGTCCAGTACGGCGACCTGATCCAATACGACAACTTCGACTACATCGCCCGCGTCGCGCGCCTCAACGCCGCTACCATGGCCTCGCTCGCCAGCGCTCCGCCTCCGCCCGTGAGCGTCCAGTACCCGCCGCCGCCGCGTGTCTTCAGCATCGCGCTCAACAATACTGAGATCACGTGGGACTCAGCGCCCGGCACTCCTTCCGGCACGCACTATGAAATCGTGTGGCGCCCGCTCGCCGCGCCCGACTGGACCCGTTCCATCCTCGCCGACAAACTTGGCTCCGTCCCCGACGGCAAATTCTCCTCCAGCGACGGCCACTACGCCATCACCATTCCCGTCTCAAAGGACAACGTCGTCTTCGCCGTTCGCGCCGTCGATGCCAGGAGGCACCGCAGTCCCGCCGTCGTTCCCTGGCCTGCCCCGCGCTCCTGACGGCCGGAGTGGGAGTCTCCCTCAGGCGGGCGCGCTTCCGGTTCCAGGGTTTGGCAGCCGGGAATCGCCCGCACTCACTCCCTTCTCCCTTCTCCCCACTTCCTACCCCCTACTCCCTGTTCTTCCCGTCCCATTCGTCACAAAATGCCGTCACCTACGAAAGCCTTCGTTGACATCTACGAACGACTTCGTATATTGTCTTTTTCATGAAGCAGCCCCTCCAGCTCCCCCGCCCCACTGAAGGCGAACTCGAGCTCCTTCGCATCCTGTGGGAACGCGGCCCCTCCACGGTCCGGGACATTCACGAGCAGATCAGCAGGACCCGCCCCCTTGGCTACACCTCCGTCCTCAAGATTCTCCAGATCATGACCGACAAAGGCCTCGTCGAGCGCGAAGAATCCGGCAAGGCGCACATCTACCATCCCGCCGCCTCGCAGAACGAAACCCAGGATCAGCTCCTCCGCGACATTTCCGAGCGCCTCTTCGCCGGATCCGCCGCGCAGCTCGCGCTTCACGCGCTCGCCCTCGAGCCGGTCAACGATCACGACCTCGACGCACTCCGCACCCTCATCGACCAAAAGAGGAACCGCAAATGACACACCACTGGGAAGCCCTCGGCTGGACCCTCGTCCACTTCCTGTGGCAGGGCGCCGCCATTGCCCTTGCCTATCGCGCTGCCGACCTTGCCCTCGCGCGCCGCTCCGCCAACGCCCGCTACGTGCTCGCTCTTGGCGCCCTTCTCGGCATGGCGGCCGTCTGCGCCGGTACGCTCGCGTACGAAGAAAGCATCGCCACTCCGCAACCCGTCCGTGCAACGATCCTCATGGCTGCCGGTGCGCAGGGCACTCCGCATATGGAACAAGCCGCAGGCGCCCGCACCACCGCCGACCGGATTCACGCTGACCGGACCTTAGCTGACCGGACCTCCGCTGACCGCTTCTTCGCTGAGACCCGTCTCATGCCCTGGCTCGATGGCCTTTGGCTCGCCGGCGTTCTCTTTCTCTCTCTCCGCGCGCTGGGGGGATGGTGGCTCATCCGCCGGATGAGGGCGCGACTCGAACGGGCGCCGCACACGCTGCTCCTCCGCCTCGACGTACTGCGCCGCCAGATGAACATCCCGCGCTTCGTCGACCTGCGCCTCTCCACGCGGCTCACCAACCCGCTTACCGCCGGCGTGATGCGCCCGTGGATCCTGCTCCCTGTTACAGCGCTCACCGGCCTCAGCCAGGAGCAGCTCGAAGTCGTTCTTGCCCACGAACTCGCCCACATCCGCCGCGCCGACTACTTCTGGAACCTCCTCCAGACCTCCATCGAAACCCTGCTCTTCTTCCACCCCGCCGTCTGGTGGATCAGCCGCCGCGTGCGCGAAGAGCGCGAGCTCTGCTGCGACGACATCGCCGTCGCTGCCTGCTCCGATCCCACCGTCTACGCCTCCGCGCTTCTCCGCCTCGAAGAGGAGCGCCGCACCCGGCTCCACCTCGCCATGGCTCTCGATGGACATCAGTCCCGCGCCGGATTGCGCGCCCGCATCCTGAGAATTCTCGGCGACCGTGAAGCCGCGCCGCGCAGCTTCCGCCCCATCTCGCTCGCCGGAGTCTCGATCGCGCTGGTCCTGTTCCTGTGCCCGCTGCCCAGCCTGTTCGCCAGCTTCCGTGCCGTTCCCCACGTCGCCGCCAGCATCGTGCCCGCGGCTACCCGCGTCACGCGGACCGTCGTCTACCGCGCCACCCATACCCATCTCCAGGTGGCCAGAACCTCTGCAGCGCCGACTCCGAAGCCGAGCGCCGCGCACGCTGAAGAACCGGCCCCCCAAGCGACTCCAGAGGCGACACCGGCCAGCGAAGATCAGTCCGACAGCTCCACCACGGCGCGCACCGACTACATCGACGGTATGAAAGCCGCCGGCTACGACGTCGACCTCGACAAATACATTGCCATGAAGGTGCAGGGGATCACCCCTGCTTACGCCGCCGAAATGGCCAAAGCCTTCGGTTCCAAGCCCTCCGCCGGCCAGCTCATTGCCCTCAAAGTCCAGGACATTACTCCCGACTACATTTCCAAAATGCGCGCCGCCGGTTACGACCTCGACGCTTACAAGCTCATCGCTATGCGCGTCCAGGACATTACTCCCGAATACGCCGCCGCGATGGCCAAAGCCACCGGCGAAACCAAGCTCAGCGCCGACAAGCTCATCGCCATGCGCGTTCAGGACGTCACGCCCGAGTACATCGCGAAGATGCACGCCGACGGCTATGACGCCGACCTCAACAAGCTCATCGCCATGAAGGTCCAGGACATCACGCCGGAGTACGCCGACGCGATGGCCAAACTCGGCTACGGCAAACCCACCGTCGATCAGCTCATCGCGATGAAAGTCCAGGGCGTCAGTCCCGACTACGCAGCCAAACTGCACGCCAGCGGCATCGAAGCCGCCTCCTTCAACGACCTCATTCAGTACCGCATCTTCAACGTCTCGCCTGACTTCATCGCCGGCATGAAGGCGGCAGGCTTCTCGAACATTCCAACCAAAAAGCTCGTCACCCTGCGCGTCCAGAACGTCACACCCGACTTCGCGAAGAGCGTCAAAGCCCAGTTTCCTGACGCCACCGTGGAAGACCTGGTGCAGATGCGCATTTTCAACATCAATGGCGACTTCATCGCCAATGCCAAACGCCACGGCTTCGAGAATCTGACGATTCAGAAGCTCGTCAAACTCCGCATCTCCGGCATCCTCGACGACGAAGGCCTGCAATAGGACCCTCAAAACCCGGACCGCAACACCAGGAGAAACCGCCATGAGCGTACGCGCCGCGATTCTCACAGCCCTTCTCTGCCTCGCCGGCAGCCGCCTCTTCCCTGCGGACGACCAACTCCAGCCCATCCACGGCACCTGCACCCTCGCGCCGTCCACCCAGCCCGATCACGTGCGCTACGAGTTTCGCAACGGCGAATGCCAGAACGCCGACGGCGATGGCGACTGCCACGAGAACGACTCCGATGCGCCGCTGAGCACCTTCACCGGCCTCGCCCTTGCCGACTTCGAGCATGAAGGCGCCCACATGGACGCCCGCATCGTTGCCGAAGCCGGCACCATCTCCTGCGCCGGAGAAATTCACGGCGCTACCCTCGCCGGCGAATTCACCTTCACCCCCAACGCTGCCTTCGTCGAGAGCATGGCCCGCCTCGGCTTCACCGGCCTGAACGCCAACAAACTTGAGGCCTACACCCTCTTTCACATCGATACCGAGTGGGTCCGCCAGCTGCAGGCGGCCGGCGTCACCGATATGGACTCCGGCAAACTGATCGCGCTGCGCATTTTTAAGATCACGCCCGACTACGTCCGCAGCATGGACGCCCTCGGCTATTCCCATCTTGAAGCCGGCAAGCTGATCGCCTTTGGGGTCCACCACGTCAATCCCGACGAGGTGAAACAGTACCGCGCCATGGGTTACAACCCCACCGCCGACCAGCTCATCCAGATGCGCATTTTCAAGGTGACCCCGGACTTCATCCACCGCATGCAGGACCGCGGCTTCAACAATCTGACCATCGCAAAATTGGTCCAGATCCGCATCTTCAAGCTGGCGGACTAAGTGCAGCCCCCGTTGGGTTGCAGTACCTTGAATCAAGATTGCGGCGGGCTTGTCCTATCTGGTTGGTTATAAGTCTATAACCAACCGGATTCTCTTTGCCGCCCCACTTGCATAGCCTGTCCATTCCGAGTAAGTTCCTTCCAGGTCATCTTTTCATTCATCCTCGCTCGGACTGTCCCCGCAGCCAGAGTCCGGAATTCGTTCATACCCCTTTACATCTTCGGCATACCCGGCCGAAGGGAGGCGGCGATGAGATTCCTGCGACAGGACCGGCCGACGGGTGTCGCGCCGGCAGCGGCTCTTCCTATCGTCCTCGTAACTCTGCTCTTCTGCGTTGTTCAGCCGAGTCATGCAGCCATCACTCCTGGCGCCGCGCAGCCCTCCACACCCGCCAGAACCTACGTCTGGCCGGACTGCGACACCGCCCACCCCTGCGTCGTGCACCACATCGACACAGTTGGCGACGGAACAGCCTATGGCGAAACCCTGCGGGACTTCAAGTTTCCCATGGTGCCCAGCTCCCCGGGCAATCTCCTGATCTTCACCGTGATGCACGTCAGTTCCAAATCCATCACGGTGACCGACAACAATAACGGCAACTGGCAGACCGCTGTTACCACCACCAACACGGCAGACGGTGAAGAAAGCGATCTGCTCTACATCTGCGGGGCCGCAGCCGGCACCAATCTCATCACGATTCATCTCAGCCAGCCTGCTGTCCACGACGAGCCTCTGCACTTTACCTACGACGAAGTCACCGGCGTCGCACCCACTGCATGCCTCGATGGCGCCGCCGCTGCCAACGGCCTGCGGGGAACTGTGCTACCCGGTCCCGTCACCACCACCGTCGACGGCGACCTGATTTTCAACTATGGCGAAGAAACGTATCAGTATCCGGAGTACGACGCTCCCGTCGGAGGAGTCACGCCCGATGCCGCTTCAGCTCTGCTGATGGAAAACACCATCGACAAATACGCCAGCGAAGTCAGCCTCCAGGCGGCGCATGGCCCCTACACCCCAACCCTTACGGTCAACGCCGACCCCAGCCCGCGTAACTGGAACTCCGTCGCCGCCGCCTTCATCCCATCCGTTGGCGCCGGCACGCAGCCTGCCGGCGTGCACGTCACGCGCATCCTGCACTACGTCGGTATCAACGAAAAGACTGTCTCGGTTCCGTTCCCTTCCAGTGGCAATGCCATCGTGATTTCCACTTCCAATCCATCGGTCGGCGGCTGGGACATGGCGAACCTCACCGATAACGCCGGCGACACCTACACACGCACGCCCTTTACCGACGGCGCTACCGATCCGCAGATCTTTTCCACCTGCCTGGGCACCGGCACAGGCGGTCAGAATCTCGTGATCTCCTGGACGCCCAGCACCATCAACAATCACGTGCTGTTCTATGACATCGCCGGCGCTAACGCGACCGGGGGCTCCACCGGCTGCGTTGGAACCACGGTGGACACGGTTATCGGCTATCAGGGATCGAGTCCCAACGCTCCCATGACCGGCGATCCGGTCATTACTCCCACCACCGCAGGAAGCGTGATCTTCGCCACCAGCTATGTGGGCACCGGGCCTCCTTCAGCCTCACTAACTCCGGGCGTGGTCTTCAATTCCATCTGGGCCACGGGCATGGTCGATGCCAGCAGCTGGGACACGGGCGACCCCTACGCCTACGTCTACACCACTTCCACCAGCCCGATTTCCTTTAGCTGGCAGATGGCCAACGCCAACGGCCAGCCCAACGGCGGCACGAACTTCGACGGCGCGGCCATTGAAATCGTGCCTCCGCCACCGCCCGCCAATCCCCTGGCCTCCATCGCCGTTACACCCGCTAATCCCACGATCGCCACCGGCACCACGCAGCAGTTCACCGCTACCGGCACTTACGCCGATGGAACGACCCAGGACATCACCGCTACCGCCTCCTGGAGTTCCTCCTTATCGGCAATCGCTTCCGTGAATGCCGCCGGGCTCGCCACCGCCCTCTGCTCCGGCGGCTCCAACATCTCCGCCTCCGTGTCCGATATCTCCGGCGAAACGGCTGTGATCGCCTCCGGCCTCGGGCTGACCTCGACCGCCGTCTCCTCCAGTGCCAATCCTGCAGCGCCGAATCAAAATGTCACCTTCACGGCCGTTGTCACCTCCACCTGCGGAACACCCACCGGTACCGTGCAGTTCACAATCGATGGCGCTGCCTACAGCACCCCGGTACCGCTCAACGCCGGCATCGCGCAGACGAGCGCAACCCTCTTGGTTGGCACTCATGCCATCGCGGCCAATTACGACGGCAATGCGACATTCGCGGCCAGCAACTCCTCGGGCCTGTCGCAGGCGGTCAATCCCGTCACGCCGACCATCGCCGTCACCAATTCGCCGGCGGTTTACAACAGCACGCCGCAGCCCGCCATCCTCGGCAGTTCCGTCCCCGGAATCTTCAGCAACGTGCTCTACTCCGGTTCGCCCACCATACCCGCCGCCGCCGGCACCTACGCGATTACCGCCAGCTTCGCGCCCAACGATTCCGTGGATTATCAGACCCTTACCGGAGTCTCGGCCGGCATCTTCATCATCGGCAAAGCGACCCCGGCGCTCGCGATCGGCAATTCCCCCGTGATTTACACCGGCAAATCGCAGGCGGCCGCGCTCAGCAGCTCCACGCCCGGGGCCTTCAGCACCGTGCATTACTCGGGCTCCTCCACGGTGCCCACCAAAGCGGGCACGTATGCCGTCACCGCCAACTTCACTCCCTCTGACACCAGCGATTCCTTCAGCCTGACAGCCGCCTCCGCTGGCAGCTTCGTCATCAGCCCGGCTACGCCAACCCTGCGCGTCACCACATCGTCGCCCACTTACAACGGTGCCGCACACCCGGTTTCCATCAGCGGGTCGGTCGGTGGCACGGTCAGCAACATCCTCTATAACGGATCGCCCACCGCGCCGGTTGCGGCGGGAATCTGGGCAATCACTGCGAACTTCACTCCCAACGATGCGACCGACTACTTCACCCTTGCGAGCGCCTCCGCCGGAAACTTTGTCATCAATAAGGCAACGCCGACCCTGAAAGTGACGAATTCGGGCGCAACCTACACCGGATCCCCTCTGCCCGCCGTCATCAGCGGGTCGGTGCCCGGAACCATTGGCGCCGTGCTCTATTCCGGCTCGGCTACCGTGCCGGCCGCCGTCGGCAGTTACACCATCACTGCCGGCTTCACCCCCTCCGATACAACCGACTACAACAGTCTCACCGCGGTCTCCGCCGGAACCTTCGCAATCAAACAGGCGACTCCCTCCGTCACGCTCTCGTCCTCGCTCAATCCGTCCACCGCTGGAACGCTGGTGACTCTCACCGTCGCGCTCCCCCCAACGGCAACCGGCACCGTCACCTTCAACAACGGGAGCGTCAAGCTCGGCACGGGTATAGTGACCGGCGGCATCGCAACCTACTCCACGTCAACCCTGTCCAAAGGAAGGCACTCGATCACCGCATCGTACGCCGGGGATAACAACTACAAGACGGCAAAGTCCGCGACGCTCACCCAGACGGTCAATTGAGACCTGGGGATGCGCAGAATTTATCGCGCTCAAAGCAGAAAGCGCACTTCCGGGTGATGGACAAAAGAGATTACTGCGGCCGGGAACAAAAGATACCGGATGTGGAATCCATCCCCACAGCGGCAATCGGGAAATGAGCTATGGGCTAAAACCTACTCTCTTCTCTCCTGCAGAAAGTCCGCCGAAACCGGATTCTCATACAGCGAGTAATCCCGCGTCACCACCGTCAGCCCGCTTGGGGTCACGAAATAGTTCTTGCGGTCATCGCTCTGGTCGTAGCCGATCACCGTTCCCTCGGGCAGATGCACGTCGCGGTCGATGATCGCCCGCTTGATGCGGCAGTGCCGCCCGATGTTCACGTGCGTGAACACAATGCTTGAATCGACCTCGGAATACGAGTTCACGCGCACGTCCTGGGAGAGCACGCTGTTGCGTACCACCGCGCCGGAGACGATGCAGCCCTGGGAGACGATCGAGTTGATCGCCATGCCCGTACGGCCCGGCTCGCCAAAGACAAATTTGGCCGGCGGATACTGGCGGACCCGAGTGCGAATCGGCCAGCTGTTGTCGTAGAGATTGAAGATCGGCGACACCGAAGCCACATCCATGTTGGCATCGTAGTAGGCCTCCAGCGTCCCCACGTCGCGCCAGTAAAGCGCTTCCTTGCGGTTCTCGTCGACGAAGTTGTAGGCGAACATCTTGTACTTGCCGAGGATCGCCGGAAGAATGTTGTGGCCGAAGTCATGCTGCGACTCGGGATCCTCGGCGTCGCGAATCAGGGCCGGGAGCAGCACGTCGGTATTGAAAACATAGACGCCCATGGAGGCGTCAACCTTGGTGGGGTCAAAGGGGGAGCGGATGTCGGTCTTCTTCGGCTTCTCGAGGAAGCCGGTGACTTCGCCGTTACGGGCGACCTCAACCACGCCGAAGCGCGCCACGTCGGCCGGCTCGATGGGCAGCGTGGCGAGGGTGACGTCGGCCCCGGAATCCACATGCTGACGCAGCATTTTGCCATAGTTCATCTTGTAGATGTGGTCGCCGGACAGGATGAGGACGTGCTTCGGCTGTTCAGACCCAATCGAGTAAATGTTCTGGTAAACGGCGTCAGCTGTGCCCATGTACCAGTTGGCGCTGACGCGCTGCATGGGGGGAAGGATCTCAATGAACTCCCCGAGCTCCTGCGCAACGACGCTGGTCCATCCCTCACGGATGTGGCGGTTGAGGGAGAGCGCCTTGTACTGGGTGAGGATGTAGACCCGGCGCAGGTCGGAGTTGATGCAGTTGGAAAGGGTGACGTCAATGATGCGGTACTGACCGCCAAAAGGAACGGCAGGTTTGGCCCGATCGCGCGTCAGCGGGAACAGCCGCTCGCCTGCGCCGCCCGCCAGCAGTACGCCCAGTGTGTCTTTCATCGGCATGATCGCCTCTCACGGCTCTTGCCATGAAATTTTCGCGGCCTCCGGCGATCTGTCCGGCGTTTGCACGTCGCTCTGCCGGAGTAGGCGAAGGCCAGATATATCACAACTTTGGGGGTTTGCGCGCCCGGCAGGTGTGAGCTGAAAGATGCTTAACCGTTCTCGCCATCTCCGGCTTCACCGGCGATGGAAATGCGCAGAGACTTAAGGAAGTGCAGGTCCTGGGCGGTGAACGCTCCCTGCTCTTCGCTTTCGTCGCCTTCCTGGTCGGCCCCGGGGGCCTGAAGGGCGCCTGCGGGTTGTTCCTCCACCTCGTTCAGCCCGATCGTCGCCTCCAGCATGAGCATGACTTCGAAGCCCTGGCGGCGAATATCGGCAACCACGCCGGCGATCTGGGGCGACTCGGAGACGCTCTCGTGGATCGCCTCACCCAGTTGCTGAACCAGTTTGCGGAGTTTTTGATTCAAGTCAAAACCTCGATTTTCCCGGCAGCGCGCTCGATCGCCGACCGCCGATGCTTTTACCTTATCGTTTGATGTTCGCACGGGGCAACGCGATTGTGGGGCGGGATCAGGGCGGGCGCGTATCGGGGAGCAGCCGCTTGCTAGACTCTCACCATGGAGCCGAATCGAGTCGGGCGGCTGCTCGGCATCGGGACCCGCATCGCCGCGGGCAAACTGCGCGACGGGACGCGGGGAGCGGCCGCGGCTGTGGAACGGTCGCACGCTGCCGCTCCGCCGTTGCCGACGGAGCGCCCGGGGGCTGCTGCCGGGGCCGGGTGCTCCGCGCAGGCTCGGGCTGCGGTACCTTCACGGGTTGCGATTGCGGACGGGAGCCGCAGATTGGCACGCGGGGCCGGACGGTTCAGCGGAGCGCTGTTGAAGCCCTTCGCCCACGCGACCGGAATCCTCGGGCTTCAGATCACGGGGCTGCTGTTTGCGTTTTTCGCGCTGGGTTTCGGGGCCAAGTCCTGGCAACTGTACAAAGACGCAGGATGGCACGATCGCCATCTGGCGCTGTACCTGGTGTTTGCGGTGCTGTTCTGCTGGTTCGCGGTCAGCTCCTTCTGGCGCGCGAGCCGGAAGCAGCGGCGGGGCTGACGGCGGAGCTGCTGTCGAAGGATTAAGATCAAGGGCGGATTCGTATGGACGATAATCGCATCACAATCGAGCCCGGAAAACGATCGGGGCAGCCGTGCGTCCGCGGACTTCGCATCACGGTCTGGGATGTTTTGGGCTGGATGGCTGCGGGCGAGAGTATAGAGGAGATTCTCGCCGACTATCCCGAGCTGGAGCCCGCGGATTTTCCCGCGATCTTCGACTATGCTGCGCGGGTTGGGCGCCGCGTCGCCCTGTGAAACTGCTGTTTGATGAAAATCTTTCTCACCGCCTGCCTGCACGGCTCGACGATTTGTTTCCTGGCTCTTCTCACCTGGCTTTTGAGATGCTTTTTCAGGCCACCGACATCGCAGTTTGGGAGTACGCCCGGCAGCACAGCTTTGCTGTCGTAACCGCCGATGGCGACTTTTATGATCTGGCGGTCGCGAAAGGAGCGCCCCCAAAAGTGATTTGGCTGCGCGGCTGCGACGATCCGACTGGAGTCGCCGAACGTCTGCTGCGTGCTCAGGCAATTCGCGTGACCGAATTCCTGCAGGACCCGGAACGTGCAATCCTCATCCTGAAGCCCTGACTATGTCTGCCGAATTCACGTCCAAGCCGCTCTTTACTTCTGACGACCTGCCTTCGTTCTCGCCCGAGCGCGATCTTGGCTTCCCCGGCGATTTCCCCTTCACGCGCGGCATCCAGCCGACCATGTACCGCGGCCGGTTGTGGACGATGCGCCAGTACGCCGGCATGGGCGACGCGGAGGAGAGCAATCGGCGCTACAAGTTTTTGCTGGAGCAGGGAACTGCGGGCCTTTCTGTTGCGTTCGATTTGCCCACGCAGATCGGCTACGACTCGGATTCCCCGTATGCCCTCGGCGAAGTGGGCAAGGTCGGCGTGGCCATCGATTCCATCGAGGATATGGAGCGCCTCTTCGACGGCATCCCGCTGGAGCGCATCTCGACCTCAATGACGATCAATGCCACAGCCGGCATTCTGCTGGCGCTGTATGTGGCCGTTGCACGAAGAACCGGCGCCGAGGTGCGCAAGCTGTCGGGCACGATCCAGAACGACATTCTCAAGGAGTACATCGCGCGCGGAACGTACATTTATCCGGTGCGCGACGCCATGCGCATCGTGACGGATATTTTTGCGTGGGCCGGCGAGAATGTGCCGGAGTGGAACACCATCTCCATCTCCGGCTATCACATGCGCGAGGCAGGATCGACGGCGGCCCAGGAGGTCGCGTTCACCCTGGCGAACGGCATGGCTTATGTCCAGGATGCGATTGGCGCTGGTCTCGACATCGATCGCTTTGCGCCGCGGCTCTCCTTCTTCTTCAACGCACATAACAATTTTCTGGAGGAGATCGCAAAGTTTCGTGCGGCCCGCCGCATCTGGGCCGGCATCATGCGCGAGAAATTCGATGCAAAGAATCCGCGCTCGTGGATGCTGCGCTTTCACACGCAGACCGCGGGCTCCACGCTCACAGCGCAACAGCCGGAGAACAATATCGTGCGTACCGCAATGCAGGCGCTCGCGGCCGTGTTGGGCGGAACGCAGTCGCTCCACACGAACGGCTACGACGAAGCGCTCGCGCTGCCCACCGAGGAGGCCGCGCGTATCGCGCTGCGGACGCAGCAGATTATCGCCTGTGAATCGGGCGTTCCGAATACGGTCGATCCGGTCGCGGGGTCGTATGCGATCGAGGCCCTGACGAATCGGATTGAGTTCGAGGTGCGCGATTATTTCGAGCGCATCGAGAAACTCGGCGGCATGCTGCGAGCGATCGAGCGCGGATGGGTGCAGCAGGAGATCCAGAACGCGGCCTACGAGGACCAGCGCGCCGTCGATACCGGCGCAGCGGTGGTGGTGGGGGTCAACCGCTTCACCCGCGAGGATGATCCCCCCATCCCCACCCAGCGCATCGACGAAGCTCTGGAGCGGAAGCAGGTCGAGCGCGTTCGTGCCCAGCGCGCTCGCCGCGATCCGGGGCGGTGGAAGGCTTCGCTGGATCGCGTTCGCGAGCACGCGCGCTCCGGCGCGAATCTGATGCCCGTCATCCTCGATGCCGTCGAGAGCTACGCGACGGTCGGGGAGATCGCCTCGACGCTGCGCGATGTCTTCGGCGAATATCGCGAGACCGTGGTCGTGTGAAGTTCAACTCGCCGTGAGCGCGGCAACTTCGTAATCGTCAACCGACGGAATCGTGAACTCCACCGCATCGCCGTCCATGGTGAAGGGAATTTCCTTCTCCGCCCGCAGCAGTTCGGCTTTCTTCACCGTTCGTCCGGCAGGCAGTTGCAAACGTACGTGCTGCTCTCCGATGGGATAGGTCGCCCGCAGCCAACCCCGATTGGCGTTCGGGTTCGTGTAGTTGAGCACGTGCACCGCGAAGCCCGGTTCCGTCTCCCACGCGAACGCCTCGACCAGACCGTTGCCTTCAAGGCTGACAGGCGCATTGTCGCCCCTGACCCAGCGAATCGTGTTCTGCAGCAGGCGGCTCAGGTCGGTGTTGCCTCCGATCCAGAGGCTGTGTTCGATGTTTCCGGGGAAGTACGCCGTACGGCTCCTGCCACGCTCCCGCAGCACGATCGCGGGCTCTGCAGTTTGCGGCGTTGCAGGGTAGGAAAGCTCTGGCGGATACGCCACGAATCCAGGCACGACCGTGAGCATGGGATTCTCCACAGCGGCCACTGGCTGCCGATACTCCGCCCCCGGCAGCCAGTTCGTGTCCGTGAAGCCTTCGAGAATCGCATGGTGCCGTTCAATGCGCGCGTAAAACGGATTCGAGTTGCCGCGCCGCCCGATCACCTCGCCAGCCGAATGGGTGCCGAGCACGTCGGCGAGGCCGAAGTCCGCACGCCGCTCGTTCTGATCGGTATACAGGCTGGTTTCGAAAGTCGCCAGCAACGATCCGCCCTGCCCCGCGTAGGCGCGCAGTTGCGCGCACTGCGCATCGCTGAGCAGTGCGATGTCAGGCAGGATCACAGCCGCATATTTCTTCAGCCGCTCGGCGTCGAGTTGGTCCTCGTGCAGAAAATCGAAGAAGAAGCGGCCTTCGAGCAGTGCGGAATATAACCCGTCCATGTTGCGCTGCATGGTCATATCGTTGGGCGCTTTGTAAAACAGATTCGAGCGCTGCCCGAAGACCACGGCGATATTCGCAATCGACCGCCGGTTCGTGAAGTGTGCGTCATGCTTCGCGGTCCAGTCGAAATACTCGCGTCCCAATTTCTCCCAGCGCCGATCCTCCCCCATCCCTTTCTCTCCGCCGATGACGTGGATGTACGGCACCATGCCGCTGGCCACGGTTTCGTTCAGCCACATCTGCGTTTCCGCCGGCGACTTGATGCTCTCCCGCCAGCGGAGGGGACCGGTGGACCACAACCCCGTCACGTTGGCCGCCACCTTCCCATTCATGATGGCGTGGCAGACGCGGCCCTGCTGCGTGCAGCCCCAGATGGGTTCGCCCGTGCCTCCGCGTCCCTGGTTATCGGCCTGGAACCATTGCGAAACTTCGCCCACCTGCACGAGGTTGGGCGTGGCATGAATGCCGCCACCCATGTTCGCGAAATAAAAAGCTTCGCGGTTCTTCTCCTTCGCGATGCCGTCGTAGAGTTTCCACAACTCCATCACGCGCTCGTTGAACTTTTCCCAGTACGCGGGCGTCTTCGGCGGAGGCAGCTTGCGGCAGATGTTGCAGTAGCAGACGGGCAGGCTGAACATGGGCCAGCCGTTCATATAGAAGCCATCGACATCGTAATGCGCGTTGATCTCGTGCATGATCGCGGTCATGTAATCGGTCATGTACGACGTGAACATGCAGGTCTGGAACAGCTCCGGCGTATCCGCCGTGGCGATAGCGTTGCCCTGCTCGTCGCGCATGAACCACTCGGGGTGCGCCTGAAGCGAGTCCCCCCAGTTGAGGTCAGGACTCATGCGGGCAATGGTCCGCAATCCACGTTTGCGCGCCGCCGTGTTCAGCTCGCCGAAGAAATCCTTGCCCGCAAGATACTTTTCCTTGCGATGGAACGGCACCGTGGTCTGGTAGTAAGCAATGATCCCGGTCACGCTCACGTACACCACATCGGCTTTCACGCCCGCCCAGTAGTCGGCCCACGCTTCCACGTCGAGAACCGCGGGGTCGTGCTCGGTGATGTTGGTCTGGCCGATGCGCCGCAGCGCCTTCAGCCACTCGGGCTGGCCCGCGGGCACCGTGGAGGTCGCAATCGCGCCGGTGGCTCCAGCCGTATGGAGTGGATCCCTGAGGTACGCCAGCGTTCCTGCCGCTGCTCCTGTCTTTAAGAACGTCCGCCGATTCAGCATCCGAATCCCCTCCGCTGCGCTCTGCCCATGGTTAAAAGAGTGCGCCGAAAAATTTTAAGGGAATTCGGCACGTCGTGTCGGAAGGGCTAACCCGTTGCTTCTTCAGGAATCTACACGCATGTATATTTTTGCAGCTCGCGCACGAGCGCCGCCGCCCGTTTAGAAACCTGAAACCGCCTGACTTTCCGTGCATCAGATACCCAGTTGTTTCCCCCCTTCGCCGGAACGCGATGCGTGGCGAAACTCGGGAATGGAACAGGAGTTCTCCACGATGAGCGTCAGACGATGGCTGCACTATTTTTTTGTCTGGATGGCGGTTGGTGCACCGCTGGTTGCGGCGCAGGCAACTCTGCCCACCGATCCGTCCCTGGGCAACATCAGCGGCACGGTGATGGACGCGCAGGACGATGTAGTTCCGGGCGCAGCGGTCGTCCTCAACGGCCCCGCATTGCAGCCCGCCCGCACCGCCGTTGCCGACGATAATGGCGGCTTTCATTTCGACGCGGTGACTCCGGGAGTTCCCTATCGCGTCACCATCAATGCCCAGGGATTTGCGCCGTGGGCATCGCCGGAGATGACGCTGCAGCCGGGCCAGTTTCTGTTCGTCTCGAACGTGCGACTGGTGTTCGCCGCGCCGGCCACCTCGATCACGGTGTATGGAAGCTCGGAACAAATTGCAACCGAGCAGGTAAAACTGGAAGAGCAGCAGCGGGTGCTGGGCGTCATCCCTAATTTTTATGTCGCGTACGATTCCCGTCCCGCACCACTCACCGCGAAGTTGAAGTTTTCCCTGGCGCTGAAAGCGGAAAGCGATCCCATGACATTTGTTGGATCGGCGTTCGTCGCCGCGCTCGATCAGGGGGGGAGCACGCCTGCCTATCCTGAGGGCGCAGAAGGATACGCCCAGCGTTTCGGCGCTAACTACGCGACCGGTTTCACCGACATTATGATCGGCGGTGCGATTCTGCCATCGCTGTTGCACCAGGACCCGCGCTACTTCTACAAGGGGACAGGAACCACAAAATCACGCGTACTGCATGCGCTGGCGAGCCCGTTTGTCGCTCATGGCGATAACGGCAAACTGCAGCCGAACTTCTCCAGCATCGGCGGAGATCTGGCTGCGGGCGCCATCGCGGAGACCTACTATCCTCCGGTGGATCGCGGCCCAGGTCTGGTTTTTGGAAACGCCGCCGTGGTCACCGGGGGACGAATGGCGAACGCCGTTGTTCAGGAATTCGTTCTGCGCCGACTAACCTCAGGCGCCAGAAATCGTGACGAGTGAAGCGGCCAAAGATCGGATCGCGGAACTAAGGGTGCATCCGCACTCGGGCCGACAGCGGCTCCACGGCAAAGAAAAAGCTCTGGTAGCTGAAGGTGATCCGGAAGATGCTGCCGTCGCTCAGGACGAGTTGCTGATCTTCAGGGTCGAAGCCGTTCTCGCTGACATCCACATGTCCTTCGACGACCGGCTGCAGAACCGCGGTGGTTCCCGGGGGACGCGCGCCCTCGCGGCGCAACCGCACATCGCGCCCGAAACGAATTTGTTTGCGCGCTCCGCTGCGCTGGATCACCGTGGCGGTTTGCCCCGCCAGACTCTGCACCGGACGCATCTCCCATTCGGCCCTGTAGGTTTCTGCCATGCCCGGAAGAGTAGCCTTCTTTTTCAACGGCCGGAAATCCCTCCTGGGCGTCAACCGCTGTGCCCTCGCAGTGCCGTGCCGGTGCGCACCAACGGGGCATGACGTCAGTTTGCGCAACGCATCGACCGGTGCGATCGCACGGTCCAGCGGTTCGCGGCAGCGAAGCAAAGGCGAACCCGGCGTAAATCATTTCGACGGCGCAGGGTCGCACCATCTTCGCCGGGTCGACGATGCGGTCGAATTCCTCCGCTGTGACGAAGCCTAACTGCAGCGCAGCGTCTCTGAGGCTGAGGTCGTGCTGCATCGCGTGATGGGCGATCTGCGAGGCTTTGTCGTAGCCAATCACGGGCGAGAGCGCCGTGACCAGCATCAGGGAACGCGCGAGGTCTTCGTCGATCTTCTTCCGATTCGGCCTGGCTCCTTCGATCAGGTGCCTGCGGAAGTTCGTGCACCCGTCGGCGAGCAGCGTAATGGACTGCGCGAGGCTGTAGATCATCAGCGGCTTGTAGACGTTCATTTCGAGATAGCCGCCGGCGCCGCAGAATCCTGTAGCCACGTCGTTGGCCATCACCTGCACGGCGATCATGGTCAGGGCTTCCACTTGCGTGGGGTTCACCTTGCCGGGCATGATCGACGACCCCGGCTCGTTCTCCGGGATCAGCAGTTCGGCAAAGCCGGCGCGCGGTCCCGAGGACATCAGGCGAATGTCGTTGGCGATTTTGTACAGCGAGACTGCGAGCGTGCGCAGCGTTCCGGAGAACTGGACCAGCGCATCGTGGGATCCCTGCACGGCGAACTTATTCGGCGCCGTGACGAAGGGCAGTTCGGTGAGCCTGGCGATCTCCGCTGCGGCTGACTCGGCAAACCCGGGCGCTGCGTTGATTCCGGTGCCGACCGCGGTGCCGCCCAGCGCTAGTGGATAAACGCCGTGCAGCGCGCCGTCGATTCGATCGAGATCGTCGCTCAGCATCGCGGCGTAGCCTGACCACTCCTGGCCGAGCGTCAGAGGCGTCGCGTCCTGCATGTGGGTGCGCCCGATCTTGATGATGTCCTTCCACTCCTCGGCCTTTGCGGCGATCGCATCGCGCAGCTGCTGCACGGCAGGAATCAGGCGCTGCTTCACATTCACCGCGACGGCGATGTTCATCGCAGAGGGGAAATTGTCGTTCGACGACTGGGACATATTGACGTGATCGTTGGGATGAACCGGAGTTTTGCTGCCGAGCGGCGTGCCGGCAAGCTGGCAGCAGCGGTTGGAGATCACCTCGTTCACGTTCATGTTGAACTGCGTGCCGCTGCCCGTCATCCACACGTGGAGCGGGAACATGTCGCCGTGCTGGCCGGCGAGAATCTCGTCGCACACGCGAACGATGAGCGCGCGCCGCTCGTCATCCAGCCAACCCACCGCATGGTTCGCCTGGGCCGAGGCCTTCTTGAGTGTTGCGTATGCGCCGATCATCTCCCGCGGCATCAATTCCGTACCGATGCTGAAGTGCTCCAGTGAACGCTGTGTCTGTGCGCCCCACAGTTTGTCCGCCGGGACGCGCACTTCACCCAGGGAATCCTTTTCGATTCGAAACGCTGCTTCGCTCATTGCGTACCTGCCAGAACCATTCTCCCAATCGGTGGCCGTCCTGGTCGAATGACACGACCTGACCCAAAGTTGGTGATTCACCACCAAACGTGACCCCCGCTACAACTTCTGCGGAATTGGGAGGTGTCCAGGCCTTCAGATATGTTGGCTGGAATGACCCCTCGGGCGGCGGATCTGAATCTCTGCTCTCGGGCGCCATCCTCGCGGCTCACCGATCACCAGCTTCTGTGAGGTGCAGATGCAGGGCAGGATTCAACGGCTCGGCGGAGCGTCGATTCGCCGACCAGCAGTACTGCGGAGCTCGGGGGAACTTCCCTCGCTCCGAACCACGAAAGGGTTGGGATTCCTCGATAAGCGACCCTCCCGCCCGCTGCTCGAATTGCGTTCCGTCGTACCCCCGAACATGGTGAGCGTCCTGTGATCGATTGGACTAAAGTACCGGATCTGGTGGCGATCGCATTGCTGGGCTGCGCCTTTGGATCGGTCGCTCGGCGCTGTCGCACCTCGGCCTCCGCCATCTGGCTCACCGGTTGGGGCATGATCGTGCTGCACTTCGCGTCCTTTACACTGGTCCTCTCCAGCACAGCCGCAACCGACCTTCAGCAGATCGTCGGCCTCGCTTCGCTCACGTGGGCCGGCGTGCTCTTTATGTGGGCCTCGGTGCCGTACCGGTATACGCACTCCAGTCCGTGGATGCTGGCCGCGCTGCTCTCCTCGAACACTCTCTATATATCGCTCATCGTGATCGGGCCGCAGGCGCGGTGGCCGCTGGTGCTTGCCGCTCTTTCGCTCGGCGTGCTGCCGATCGCGGTGATGGCTTCGGCCCTGCCGCGGTTTGGCCATATGCTGCGCTGGATCACGGTTTTTCTTTACCTCGATCTGTGCGTCTTCCTGCTGGCGTTCCAGCACCGCTCTGCGTCCGGTCCGGAAGTGGCCCTGAATGCGGTCCTCTTCACTGTCTACCTGGGATGCGGCATTCATTTCTGGTATGCCTACCGCCGTGCCACGGCGGGAGCTTTCATCACCATTGCCGGGTTTTTCTGCTGGGCGGCCGTCTTCGTTGTGGGACCGTTTCTCGCTTTCTACTTTCCGCGTGTCCAGGTGGACAGCGAAGTCTGGAACCTGCCCAAGTATGTCGTCGCTGTGGGCATGATCCTGCTGCTGCTGGAGGATCAGATTGAATATGCCGGATACCTGGCCCTGCATGATGAGTTGACCGGCCTGCCCAACCGCCGGCTGTTCCAGGACCGCATGGAGATCGCGCTGGAGCGCGCGCGCCGGAGTGGTTCCCAGCTTGCCCTGCTCCTGATCGATCTGAACGATTTTAAGAAGGTAAACGATACGTCCGGACACCATGTCGGCGATCTGCTGCTCCGGCGGGTGGGTGAGATCCTGTTGGGACGCGTGCGCCGGTCGGATACCGTGGCCCGAACCGGCGGCGATGAATTCGCTGTTCTGATCGAGGGGACCCCGAGCCGCGAGAGCGCACTGCAGATTGCGGCGGAACTCACCGAAGCGCTGGGGGCGCCTCTGCAGATCGAGACGCGGCAACTCACCATTGGAGCCAGCGTCGGTGTCGCGCTGTTTCCCGATGACGCCGGCACCTGTGAGGCTATGTGCGTCGCTGCCGATTTCGACATGTACGCGCAGAAGCGCTCTGGCCGGCGGAAGGAGCCCCAGTTCGCCATGATCGCTGGCTCCGAACCTGACGGAGCTGCGTTGAACGAAGCTCAGGTTCTAACCAGCCCCAACGCAAACTAGACCCTCTCAACGCAACGCGGAGGGGAACGCCGTTATCCGCCGCTATTGCCCGGCATGAAGGGTGGACTGCGCCTTTGCTGCCGACGCGGGATTCGTCTGCGCGTAAAGATAGTCGCCCAGCGCTTTGATCTCGTCCGGAGTTCCGGTGAGCGGCGGCATGAAGCGGCGATAAGCCATATCCGGCGCGTTTTCATGCAGCATGTCCAACAGGTTGCCCACCGACTGGCGATCGCGCCCAGCCAGCAGCGTGGTCAGCGAACGGTAGCCATTCAGAGTGTGACAGGATCCGCACTGTCCGCGATACATGGCCTCGCCCTTCGCCTCGTGCGGATCGGTGGTTTGGTTGAGCCACATGGTGTGCGCGAGATAGCCGTCCTTATTCGCGGTGGCAACATAGTTCACGCGCATGCCGTTGGAATACATGTGGCGGCCGATGACATACGGCTTGCGCAGCATCTCGCGCGCATACTCCCCGGAGCCGGTGGCCATCAGCGCCAGAGCCAGAATGGCGCAGGCGTGCGCCAGCGTGAAATCCTTCGGGTTGCGGTACGCGAGATAGTAGGTGACGGCGATGATCGTGGCCGAGGTGATGATCATGATCAGCGCGATGCGCGTCACCTGCGAGAAAGTGCCGGACCCGATGGTGGAGATGCCCAGCGTCAGCAGAGCGCGCTGCGCCTTCGGCACCATCGCGATGTACCAGGCCATCATCACCGGCATCAGCAGAAACGAAGGCACCAGCCACGCCGTGGTCCAGCGCAGGAAGCTGGCTTTCAGCTCCGGCTGTTTGTCGCTGTTGATCTGGCTGCCCGTGATCAGCGCCCAGATTCCCGCCAGCGAGATGCAGACCAGCGAGCGCATCGCCAGGCTGGGCCAATAGGTGGGATTGAAGAATGCGTTCCAGAATTTGCTGGCTTCGGCGCCGGTCCCCGCCACATGCAGCCAGGTGTGCCCAGGCGTGAGCATGAACGTCAGAATGCCGTTGATGATGATTAGCGTGGCGGCCGAAGCCCCCGC
Organism: uncultured Acidobacteriaceae bacterium; assembly: GCA_963796895.1. Taxonomy (GTDB): domain Bacteria; phylum Acidobacteriota; class Terriglobia; order Terriglobales; family Acidobacteriaceae; genus Palsa-343. The sequence goes on along the minus strand of CAWCNN010000003.1, from coordinate 147,789 downwards.
GTATACCCAGCCGACCTTGAGATGAAGTTCGTCGGAGATGCGTCCCCACGTGTAGTAGTAGACGCCGATGGTGGTCAGCTCGACGAGGAAGAAGACCCACTCCATCGCCCACCCGAAGACGAAGTTGTGGATCAGCGTGCTGGTGGCCTCGGGCTGCGCCAGCCCGATGGCGAACCAGATGCCGACGCCGCTCACGGTTCCGAAGACCGCCGTGAGAATCAGAAAGAAGCGTGCGTGCTTCTGCAACTGGGCTTTCCAGTCTTCGCGGTTCTCGCGCAGTGCCTTGCGCTCAGCAACCGGCAGCCATAGCCCGCCACCCACGGCGAACTGCGAGATCATCACGTGGAAGATGGCGATCATTCCGATCACCCAACCGCTGCCGAAGAAAGGCACCTGCCAAAACGGATAATTCATAGTTCTCTCGCTCGCATGCAGTTCGGCCCTAGCGCAGACTCCAGTAGCCCGTCGCGGTGGTGAGAATCAGCGCGGTGACCGCGAAGATTCCAAAGTAGTGCGCGATCCGTCCGCGATGGCCGGCGCGCTCCGTGTTGTCGTAGAAGGGAATCAGGACCCACAAAGCCAGGCCCACCGTGAACAGCAGAATGCCGATCACCTCGCCGCTCGCCCCCGGGAACCAGTCGCCGAGGATCTTCAGCATCTGGAACGGCGCCATGAAGTACCACTCCGGGTGAATGCCGTTCGGCGCAGGGGTAAGCGCATCGGCCGGCTTGCCCAACTGCCAGGGAAAGACCGAAGCGAGCAGCGCCAGCACGTTCAGCGAGATGAGCCACATCGCCAGGTCCTTCTGCAGAAAATTGGGGAAGAAGGGGACCGACTTGCGCTCCCGCGGCGGCTTCGCGTTTTCGCCGGGCGGCACCGCGTTCCCGTGTTTCTGCACCATCCATAAATGCAGGCTCAGCAAGGGCAGGAACAGCAGAGGCAAAATCACCACGTGCAGGGCGAAGAAGCGCTGCACCGTGAACTCGCTCACGTCGGGGCCGCCACGCAGCACATTGGTGATCACCGGTCCGGCAAAAGGCAGGCTGGCGGGAATCTGCAGGCCGACCTTGGTGGCGAAGTAGCTCAGCTCGTCCATGGGCAGCAGATATCCACTGAACCCGAAGAGCGCGCCCAGGAAAAGCAGCGCAATACCGGTGAACCATCCTAGTTCCCGCGGCTTGCGGTAAGCCTTCATGAAGAAGACTGAGAACATATGCACGAAGATCGCGAAGATGAACAGATTGGCCGACCACGAATGCGCCGATCGGATGAGCCATCCGAAATGCATCACGTAAGTGATCTGGCGCACGCTCTCGAAGGCGTCGGCGCCGGGCCGGTAGTAAACCAGCAGCAGAATGCCGGTGAAGATCTGAACGATGAACAAAAACAGCGAAACGCCGCCCCAGTAATACCAGAACGACTGCGCGTGCACCGGAACCGTTTTGTGGCGAGCCAGAGCCACCGCCTCGCTCAGGCCCACCCGTTCATCGACCCATTCGTAAATGGAACTGGCCATGCTCTGTCTCTCCCTGGTTTACACACGCGAAACAACGACGCTGTCGGGCGCGATCATTACCTTGTAAGCGCGCAGCGGTTGGGGGGGAGGGCCACTGACGTTTCTGCCTGTCTTCGGGTCGTAGACGCCCCCGTGACAGGCGCAGTGGATGCGGTTCTGATCGGGCTCGAACTTCACCGTACAGCCCAGATGCGTACACACCGCGCTCAGCGCCACCCAGGAATCGTCGCTGTTGTGAATCAGCATGGCCGGCGATGGACCGAACCTGAACATCATGGCCGATCCGGCAGCCAGCTTCTGCGCGTCCTTCAGCGTGACCTCAGTGACGGCGGCCTCGCTGGCGGCCATCTCCGCCGGAGAAGCGAGATAACGATAGATGGGGTAGGCGAGGGCACCCGCATAGCAGAATCCCGCGGCCACGGCGACTGCCAGGAAGCCTCTGCGCGTGGTCGTCTCGTCCGTGCCCAGGGGCTCAAGTTTCTCTGCAACGATGTCGCTCAAATTGCACTCTCCATCACCCGACTGGCGCGGGCCACGACAGAAATGAGCCAGCCGATGACGCCCAGGCCGGCGATGAACAGAACCAGAAAGAGGATGACGACACTCCAGTTAGTGACCACCGTGCGCTGCCATACATCGAAGCCCTTGCTCACCAGCGTCAGGTCCCGGATCCCGTCGCGATACACGGTCTCCAGCGCGATGGACAGAAAGCCCAGCACCGCCGCCGTCCACGAGGTAAGCGCCATGATCGGCCGCAGAAAGGCAGAGCCCGCAGCGAACAGAAGGATCAGCAGGGTCAGAGCAACCCAGCCCCAGCCCGCGGCGCGATAAAGAAGGTGATCGTGCAAACCCGCCTGCACAATTGCCGGCTGCGCACTGCGGACCGCGAGGCCGGCGGCGAGCTGCAGGGCGGCCGCGATCGCCGCAATCCAGCCTCCCACGCCCACGAAGTATTTGCGGTCGGGCTCGCTGAAGCTTTTGCGGGAAGCGAGATACACCATCCACAGTCCCGCCGCCATGAAGCCTGTGGCAAGGACAAAGAGGAAGCGCGGAAGAATGGTCGGATCGCCATGCGGAAGCCAGCGCCCGATGGCCGAGGCCGAATACATCTTCTGCCATACTTCCGGCCGCAGCATGAGGGTCATGTTGCTGGTGTAGACCCGCGCGATCATGCCCGTAACCAGCCACGCGATGAGGCCCATCCACCAGACACGCCGGCCCTTCTCCAGCCCGGCCGCGAAGCGATAGAGCAGCCAGTACACCAGCATCAGAGCCGGTACAACACAGATCCACCAGATGCCGATGAGCACGCTGCTGGTGTAGAGTGCCCGCCCGTACAGGACCTGAGCGAAGAGCAGGGGCGGCACACCGAGGTTAATCACAAAGGTCATGACCACCGGCAGGCGGCTTGCCATCGCGGTTGCGGCGGTATGTCCGGATCGGGAACGGGGAATCAGGCTGAGCAGAACCGCAATGAGGAGTGCCCCCAGCAGGATCTCCATCGCAGTGAAGTGCAGCGCCAGCGTGGCGATGTGGAGAAGCTTGAACAGCCATACCGGCGCCGGCAGCGGAATTGGATCCACGTTAGGAAATGTATTCATCCACGCGCTCTCTGTGAGAACCGGCGGGCCGGTGCGAATCCAGGCACGGCCGCCGCTTTTGGAGTGATTTGATCCAAAATTAAATACATTCAAGGGCACTCCGCCTTCGCCGTCTGTGATCGCGGATACGTTTCTTTGTGACGTGAAGCACAATTTGTTGCCGGCGATCGCCGGCCCACTCGCCGCGCAGCCGGCGAAGCCAAAGGTGATGCAGGTCACAGAGAGAATTGCCGGTTATCCGCGAAGTTCTTCTCATGAGGCCGCGCGCGCGATCGACGCAGCTTGCGGAGCGACCTCTGCCGCACGAGGCTCACGGCGATGGAGAGACGAAAACTGCGTAGTACGATCGAGCGGATACAACGCCCGACGGGGCGGGAGCCAGGGTGATGACCCGAGTCAACTCCTCCATGCAACTCACTCGCGCCGCGGATTATGCGATCCGCGCGATGGTGCACCTGGCAGCGGAGCGAGCGGGCAGAAGAGTCTTGCTTCCCGTGCTGGCAGCAGCAACAGGGGCCCCGGAAAGCTTTCTCTCCAAGGTTCTCCAGACCCTGGCGCGCGCCGGCCTTATTTCCTCGCGGCGGGGACAAACAGGTGGCTTTACGATTCTTCCCCCCGGCCGCTGCGCATCCATGCGCGCGGTGATCGAAGCCATCGAAGGCCCCTTCTGCCTGAACGTCTGCCTCGCTTCCGGCCTTTCCTGCGACCGCAAAACATGGTGCCCCGCGCATCCCGTGTGGGCGCGCGCTCAACAGGCCATGCTGGAAGTTCTGGAGGGTATTTCGGTTGATGAACTCGCCGCCGACGTGCGCATCGCTCCAGCGCCGCTCACCGCCATCGCTTCCCTGTCCGGGAAGTGATTTCATGGATCCGAGTCGCCCGCAAGGGCCGCCCCCGATAAGAAGTATCGATGCAGGCTATCAGGTTGTTTTATAGGAGGAGAATCTTTATATCTCGCGGAATACCCTGATGGGGAGCCAGCAAACCCTTCTCCTGCCTGTTGACCGCGAGAGTTTGTGCGTTGCGGAAGAATCGCGCCACGCACAGGGCAGACCCGGTGGCGACGCTGTGAGAAGGCTGCGGCAGCGCAACAGATACCTATTCAAATTCAGAGGAGAAGCATGTCGACTGACTATCGGAATTTCCTGGCGCTCTCGTATGAAGAGCTGGAAGAACTGAACCTGAAAGCCAAGGACCAGCGGCGCAATCGCGTGGCTGCGGACAAGATCCAGGAAGAACGTCTCAAGTTCCTCACCGATAACAAGAACATCAAAGCGGTCACCGTCCTGTTCAGCGATCTCGAAGGACGCCTGCACATGCTGGACTACGACAAGAAGTTCCTGCTCAAGGCCTACGAGAACCTCACGTTCGACGGCTCCTCCATCCGCGGCTTCACCGCGCAGAAGGAGAGCGATCTGCGCCTCGGCATCGACTGGAGCGCCTTCTACTACGCACCCGCGGACATCTTCGGCGCCGGCAAAGTAATGGTGTTCGGCGACGTCATCGACAAGGACGGCACCCCCTACAGCGGAGACACGCGCGGACTGCTGAAGACCTTTGCGAAAGAGCAGTTCGAGAAGAACAAGTACACACTCAATGCGGCCAACGAGATTGAGGGCTTCCTGTTCGCAGGCGTGGATGCGGAGCGCAATTTCCCCACCACCGGTAAATTCGAATACGTCAACACCGGCGGCTACTATCACTCTCTGCCCGGCGATCCGCTCCGCACCTTCATCGACACCACGGCGGAAGTGCAGCGTGCCATGGGCTTCGAGAACGAGAAGGATCACCCCGAAGTGGCGCCCTCGCAGTTCGAGATTAACTACGGCTACGGCGAAGTGGTAGCCGCGGCGGATCAGATCCAGCTTTACAAGCTGATCTGCCGCCAGGTGGCGACGCGGCTCGGCATGACCGCCTCCTTCCTGCCCAAGCCGGTCGTCGGCGTCAACGGCAGCGGCATGCACACCAACGTTTCGATCAGCAAAGACGGCAAGAACCTGTTCTGGGATCCGAAGGGGCAGGAGAAGCTGTCGGCGACAGGCTGGGAGTTTGTAGACCGTATTCTGACCCACGGCAACGACATCTGCCTGCTGCTGAACTCGAGCGTCAACGCCTATCGCCGTCTCGACCCGCACTTTGAGGCCCCCAACCAGATCAAGGCGTCCGCGGTGGATCGCGGCTCGATGATCCGCATCCCGATCGGCAACGAGCGCTCCATGCGCGTCGAAGTGCGATCGGTGGCGCCGGACTCGAATCCCTACCTCGTCATGCTGTCGGTATTCAAGACCGGCATCACCGGCGAGACGTCCAAGGTCGCCAACCTGCGGCAGGCGGAGCGGTATCTTCCGGACAATATCTACACGGCGATCGAGGACTTCCGCAACGCGGCGTGGGCCACAACATTGCTGGGCGAGGACGTCAAAGCGCGCTACGCAGACCTGAAGCAGGCTTCGGCAGATCGCTGCCCACGGCTGCTCGGCACGTTTGTCAAGCCGTTCGAAGTCCAGTTCCATCACGAAATCTACAACCAGTTCCTGTGGAACCAGTTCTGACAATTTGCCGCTGAGGCAGACGCGCCCTTCGTGCGCAGGAACTAAAACGAGGCGCCCCGGTGAATTGCCGGGGCGTTTCTTTCCAGCGGATTTTGACGTGCAACAATAGTCACGCCAATCGCTGCCCTTTGATTTGCAGGTGCGGATTTCTCCTGTCACGTAAGTTCAACCGATCGCAACACCGCACAGGAAGATGACCTATGAAGATTGCCGGCTTTGCTTTGCTGCTTTCCGGATGGTTCATCGTCGTCTTCGCTCTCGAACTTCTGCCGCAGCCGGTGCCGCGCGCCGTCTTCGTCGTGGCCGGCTGCATGGTTGAGCTTCTCGGCATCATCCTGGTTGGACGAACGCATCGCGAGTCCACGGCAGGTGGCCGATGACGCCTTTTTCGGCCTTCGATGCCGCGCTCTGCGTCGCTCTCATCGCCCTGCTGCCGCTGGCTCCCGCGGGACTCGCCCTGGTGAACGCGGGGCTCGGCCGCTCCCGGAGCGCCGCGCAGTCTCTGCTCGGTTCGCTCTGCCTTGTCGCGGTCGCCGCCATTGCCTATTGCGTGTTCGGGTGTTGCCTCGACGGCTTCGCCGGCGGCGTGAACCACTCTCTGCATATCGGCGGGACCGTCTGGAACTGGGCCGGCGGATCGGCCCCGTTCTTCTTGGGCGTCCACTGGGCTGATGGACCTACAGCCTGCAGGGCGGCCTTTCAGCTGATCGCCGTCACTCTCCTGGTGCTCATTCCCTGGGGATCGGGCGCGGATCGCTGGCGGCTGAGCGCGGCGTGCGGTTCGACGGTTCTGCTTGCCGGGGTCGTCTACCCTCTCTTCGCGCATTGGGTGTGGGAGGGAGGATGGCTCGCGCAGATCGGATCCACCTTCCATCTGGGCGCCGGCTTTGCCGACCCCGGCGGTGCCGCGACTATCCAAACCGTCGGCGGGCTGGCGGCGCTGGCGGCGGTCTGGATTCTCGGCCCGCGCCGCGGTAAGTTCCCGCGCGGAGGGCCGCCAGCGGTGATCCCGGCCCACCACATTGCCTATGTTCTCTTCGGCAGTTTCGTTGCGCTGGTGGGATGGCTTGCGCTGAACCTGCTGGGTGCGATCCTCTTCGCCGGAATCACAGGAGGTGCGCCGGCGCTGGTCGAAGTCAACACGTTTCTCTGCGCATCCGGCGCGCTGATGGGCGCTTTGCTGGTGACGCGCATCCGTTTCGGCAAACCGGACGCGTCGCTCTGCGCAAATGGGTGGATCGGTGGACTCGTTGCCAGCAGCGCCGTCGCCGCACTGGTCTCGCCGCCGGCCGCTCTCCTCGTCGGCGTCGTCGCTGGAGCCATTCTTCCTCCTGCGATCGAACTCCTCGAATTGCGTTGTGGCATCGACGATCCCTCGGGAGGTATCGTGGTCCATGGCCTATCCGGAATCTGGGGTCTGCTGGCGGCTGGTTTTCTGGGACACGGCGCGCCTGGACAGATGATTGCGCAGCTCGTCGGTGTTGCCACTCTCCCTGGTCTGGTGCTCCCGGCCATCTACCTTCTGGATTGGTGCCTGAACAAGGTCATTCGCTTCCGCACTGACCCGCAGGGTGAGCGCCTCGGCATGGATCTCTACGAACTCGGCGCCGGGGCGTATCCGGAATTTGTGATGCACAGCGATGAATTCATCCCCCACTAATCTCGAGCGGGGCGCGGACGAAGCCAGCCGGCAACTGGATTCGTTTCGTCTGGAAGCCTGTGTCGCGGAAAGCGCGATGGCGTCGGTCTATCGTGCCATCGATCTGCGCGACGGACGCCAGGTAGCCATCAAAATTCCACACAGCGCTGCTGAGGCGGATCCGGCGTTGGCCGAGCGCTTCCGACGCGAAGAAGAAATCGGCGCCAGCCTCGACCATCCCAACGTAATGCGCACGTTTCCCAACCCGGAGCGCTCGCGTCTTTACATGGTCATGGAGTGGGTTCCGGGCAAGCTGCTGCGCCGCATTCTGTCGGAGCAGGGCAAGCTCTCGCAGGCGCAGGCGATCCGGATCACGATTGAGATTCTCGACACCCTCGAATACATTCACTCCCGCGGCATCGTGCATCGCGACCTGAAGCCGGAGAACATTATGGTCGATGAGAACGACCAGGTGAAGCTGATCGACTTCGGCATCGCCTCAAAGCACGGAGCGAAGCGCCTGACGTACTCGGGCATTTCTCCGGCGATGGGCACACCGGATTACATCTCTCCTGAGCAGGTACGCGGGAAACGCGGCGATCAGCGTTCGGATCTGTATGCGCTGGGAGTGATGCTCTACGAGATGCTCACCGGCAGGACACCCTTCTCCGGACCCACGCCCCTGGCCGTGATGAATGAGCGCCTGATCGCCCATCCTCTGCCGCCGCGCGAAGTCGACCCGAGCATCACCCCACAGCTGCAGGAAGTGCTGTATCGGGCCCTTGAGCGCGAACCGAAAAACAGGTACCCGACCGCGCACGAATTCAAGCTCGATCTCACCCATCTGGACCGAGTTGGGGTTGCCGAAAGACCGGAGCTGTCCGGATGGAGGCCGCGCGGTTCCAGGCGCGTCCGCACCGTTGCTCTTTATGTCGTGCTCGCGCTCATCCCTTTGCTGCTCTTCGCGGCGATGATGCTGCTGGCGCACTCGCATCAGGCAATCGGTAAGTGATACTCCCCGAGATGCGGCTCGTCCCTGGGCTCGGGCGGAATCTCTTCCGCGAATCGATAGCCCACGCAGGTGTCAGTGAGCAGATAGCGTGGATTGGACGGATCGTCCTCGATCTTCTTCCGTAACTGGCGGACGAAGGTGCGAAGGTAATCCACTTCCTGCCGGTATTGATTGCCCCACACCGAGGTGAGCAGTCTGCCATAGGTCACCGCGCGGCCGGCGTGGCCCATCAGGTAACAGAGGATGTCGAACTCCTTGGGCGTAAGCCGGATCGGTTGTCCCGACTTGGTTACCGCTCGGCGCGAGGGTTCCAGCTGAATCTTCCCGATGGTGATGGGAGCATCCTCAGGCCGCTCCGGGGTTCGCGCGCGGCGCACCGCAGAACGAACGCGGGCCACGCATTCCCGAATGCTGAACGGCTTCGTAATATAGTCGTCGGCTCCGAGTTCGAGCGCCTCGACCTTGTCCTGCTCCTCATCGCGCACCGTGAGCATCAGGATCGGCAGGCGCGGAGCATAAGCGCGCAGCCGTTCCAGCGTCCTCAAGCCGCCAATGCCGGGCATGTTGATGTCCAGCAGCACCACATCGAAATTTTCGGCGCGCGCCAGATGCAGGGCGCTCTCTCCATTCGAGGCCTCGACCGTGTGAAAGCCCAGCTCCTGCAGGGGCGTCCGCAGGGCCCTGCGGATCGCCGGTTCGTCGTCGACCAGCAGAATGCGGATGGGTTTCTCTGTGCTTCCTTCGCTATTCAAGCCTCAGCTCCTCGATGTACGTTGGGCAGCGATGCAAAAAAGGTGGTTCCGGTGACTGGGTCACTGGTCACCCATACGTCTCCGCCGTGGGCCAAAGCGGCTTGTCGTGCAACCGACAGGCCGATCCCGCTTCCCGGCGCCTGCTGCTCCGTCGCCCTACATCGGAAATAGCGATCGAAAATGCGTTGATGATCGGATGCCGGAATCACCGGCCCCCGGTTGTGCACCGACAAAAGCACCGCCGCCGGCTGTTCGGCTGCCTCGATGGTCACCGTAGATCCCGCGTCCCCATACTTGCCAGCATTTTCCACGAATTGGGTGAGCATCGCCCGGAGCACGCCGCGGTCGCCGACCACCGTGAGATTCTCGCGGGCAACCGCGACCTTCACCGAAAATCCAGCCAACTGGTCTCTGGTTCCCGCCACGACATCCTCGATGAGGGGTGCGACAGCGACCCGTTCCGGCCGCAGGGTCTGGCTCTCCAGCCGCGCGGTCTGCAGCAGGCGCGTGGTCAGCCGGTTCAGTTCCTCGGCCTGTTCTTCGATCAGGGATACGAGTCCGCTCTGTGCGGCATTCAGGCCGCCCATTTCGGTCAGGCCGGTGCTCGCCGCGCGAATGGCGGTCAGCGGTGTTTTGTAGGCGTGGGCCAGGCTGTCCAGAACCGTCGTGCGCAGCTGTTCGGCCCGCTTCTCGCTCTCCATGCGCATTTCATTGGCGAGGGAGTGATAGCGGTCGAAGGTGATGGCGATCAGCGCAGCAATCGTGTTGCTGGTCGATTCGCATAGTTCACCGCGGACCAGCAGCGCCCCGATCGGCATGTTGCCCACACGCAGCACCCGCCGAATCAGGCCGGTTTCCGGGTCGTCCCGCACCGTCTCGAAGACGCAGATATTCCGCACCGTTTCTTCCAGATCCGCAAACCACTCGCCAGTCGGATAAACCTCATTCAGATCGGCGTCGAAAACAGCCACAGCTTCCAGCCCGAAGATCGAGCGGATCAGGGCAGCCATCTGCGGCCCCGGCTTCTGATGCAGGTCCAGTTGCGCTGACTCCCGAACCAGATCGCACAGGCTTTGCGCCTCCTGTCCGGCTGGATCCATCCGCGAAGGGCTGACGCCCGCGCCATGCCGCCGCAACGTCAGCGCAGCCGCCGCGCAGGCCGAGGCGAGCCCCATGCACACTGCCAGGGTGTTCCGTCCGCCGCGCTTCTGGCGCACCGGCAGATGGGGATGGGGCATCGTTGCAGCCGGATTCTGGCTGTTGTCGCGCAATCCAAACTCCCTGCCCGGAAAATTAGCCGACGCGAAACGGACGGCGGGAACACGTCACCGGAAAAGCTCACGAGCGAGCCCAAAAATGAAGTGCCTTATATCAGAGATGTAATCAGAATTGCATAGTGTGGGATGAATATTCAAGCATTCAGGCCTCTCACACCCGGGTCGCCCTCATCCTCACGCCTCGTTTGTTTCTTCTTTATGAATTCCTCAGGCCCGCTCTGACTAGATAGAGACACCCGGCACACAGGTGAATGAGCGTTCACCCCGAGCCGCTACGGTCGTAGCGGAGAGCGGCGGGACGCGGTGCATCGGGTAACTCCAGGCACAGCCGGATTTCAGGAGGAGACGACTCTGATCGACGTTAAGCCGAACCTTCTTTTGACAACCGCGGCGAGCGCACTGTTTTGCTTCGCCCAGATTGCGGCAGCACAAACAAGTACCCCTGCCGCCCCGCCTCCAACCCCTGCTCCTGCTCCCGCACCTGCCCCTGCCGCTCCCACCTGGAGCGTCGGCGGCATCGACTTCAGCGGCTATCTCGACGGCTACTACGGCTATAACTATAACCGTCCCAGCAACGCCGCCAACGGTCAGGTCAACGACCTCTACAACTTCAACGATAAAACCGATCAGTTCAATCTCGCCGGCGCGGTGCTGACGCTGAACCACAACCCCGATCCCATCGGCGTCCACGCCGATCTGATTTTCGGACGGGCCAACGCCCTTATGCATTCCTCCACCGAAAAGGACACAGCGAACTACATCGAACAGGCCTACGTCAGCTTCACCCCTGCCAAAACCCATGGTTCGGAGTTCGACTTCGGCCAGTTCGTCACCTCGGCTGGCGCGGAAGTGATTCCCGCCATGAGCGACTGGAACTACTCGCGCTCCATCCTGTTCGCCTGGGCCATCCCGTATTACCACTTCGGCCTCCGCACCTCCACGCCTTTCACCAAGACATGGACCGCCGGCCTGCAGGTGGTGAATGGCTGGAACAACGATGTAGCCAACAACGGTGGCGTCACCATCGGCCTGACCAGCGCCCTCACCAAACCGAAGTACGCGTGGGCTCTGAATTACTATGTGGGGCCATCGAACTTTGATACGCAGAAGGGGTATCGCAACCTGATCGACACGACTGTCACCCTCACTCCAACCGCGAAGTTCAACGCCTATATCAATTACGACTATGGGCAGAATCGCACCGACGCGTTCACCAGTGGAGGGGTCACCACGCCGGAGGCCTCCGATCACTGGTCCGGCGTCGCCTTTGACGCCCACGAACAGATGAACGCAAAAAATGCGCTCAGTGTCCGTTACGAATACTTCAACGACAATGCAGGCTACTCCACGGGGACGACGCAAAACCTCCAGGAAGTGACCGGCACCTACGAGTACAAGTGGACCGAAGGTCTGCTGGCCCGGCTCGAGTATCGGCATGACTGGTCCAACGTCGCCTTCTTCCATAAGGGGGATACCGGCCTGGTCGATGCACAGTCCACCCTGACGGCCGGGTTTATCGCTTTCTTCGGCCCCAAACGGTGATCGTAGCTGCCTCGCTCCAGGAGCGATCCCGTGAACCACGCATAACTACCAGGCTGGCCGGAGGATGCCCCACCAGGCATCTTCCGGCTGTCTGCATGTACGATCGGTTTCGAGCATGCTGGACATCGAGTTCGGGCAGGCCACGCATCCGGGAAAGGTCCGCACTAACAATGAGGACTGCTCCGGCTTCTATCGCCCCAGGTCTCCGCTGGAAGCGCGCACCCGTGGATGGCTCTTTGTCCTCGCTGATGGCGTAGGCGGCCTGGATATGGGCGAAGTGGCCTCCGCAAAGACCATTCAGGTGATCTCCGAAGGGTTTGCCCAGTCTCCGGAAAACACCTCGTTGCTCAGTCTGCTGCCCCGTCTCATCCAGCACGCCAACGCCGCGGTGCACGATGAATCCTTCGCGCGCGAACGCCGCGGGCGCCTGATGGCATCCACCGTCGTGGCCTGCGCCCTGCGCCACGATCAGGCAATCATCGCGCACGTCGGAGACTCGCGTTGCTATCACGTGCGGGATGGAGCGGCCGTCGCCCTCACCCGGGACCACACTCTCGCTGGAGAGCAGCAACGGCTCGGCCTCGTCTCCGCGGAGGAAGCAGCGGAGTCGGAATCGCGCAGTGTTCTGACCCACTCTCTCGGTCCCGAGCGCTTCGTCACGGCCGACACGACCGCTGTCACCCTTCGCCCTGGTGACCTTCTGGTCCTCTGCTCCGACGGCGTCTTCTCCGGGATCGGCGATGCCGACATCGCGCGCATTGTGTCGCGCGGGCAGCCGGTTGAGGAACTCGCGCACAACCTGGTTGACTACGCCGTCGAGCAGGACGGCTCGGACAATGCCACCGCCCAGGTGATTGCCATCCGCTCGGTGGAGGCCATGTCGATGTATCGGGGACGCTACTACCCGCGTCCGGGAGCATAATCATGACGACTGATCCTTCCCCTAACGACCGTTCTTCCTCACCGGAGCCGTCCGCATGACCGACTCGTCAGCCACAACGCCCGCCGCCATCGAAGCGGGTCAGGAACTGGATCACTACCGGCTCGATGAGCTGATTGCGGAAAGCGCGATGACGCGCACCTTCCGTGCGACCGACTTGCGGGACGGCCGCGTGGTCGCGATCAAAATTCCGCACGCTGCTCTAGAAGCCGATCCGGTGGCTCTGGATCGCTTCCGCCGCGAAGAGGAGATCGGAGCGGCGCTCCACCACGACGACGTGATGCGTATCTTTCCCGAACACCACCGCTCGCGCCTCTACATGGTGCGGGAGTGGTGCCCGGGCCGCTCCCTCAGCGAGATTCTGAAAGAGGAAGGCAAACTTTCTCCGGAACGCGCCATTTACGTCACCGTCGGAATTCTCCGCGCGCTTGAGTACATCCACCAGCATGGCGTCGTGCATCGCGACCTGAACCCGGAGCACATCATGGTCGATGAGCACAACCACATCAAGCTGATTGACTTCGGTGTCGCCTCGCGGCAGGGCGCACGCCGCCTCACGTTCACCAGCTTCACCCAGGTCCTTGGAACTCCGGCTTACATCTCGCCGGAACAGGTGAAGGGCAAGCGCGGCGACGCGCGTTCCGACCTCTACTCGGCCGGCATCATGCTCTACGAGATGCTCACCGGCAAGACGCCCTTCACCGGCCGCTCGCCGGTCGCCATCATGAATGCACGCCTCACCCGCAATCCTCCGCCTCTGCGGCTGACGGACTTTGCGCTCGCTCCGCAACTGCAGGAGGTCGTTTGCCGGGCCACCGAGCGGGAGCCGCGCAACCGTTACGCCTCCGCCCATGAATTCGGTGTTGATCTGGAGCATCTGGACCAGGTGGGAATCGCCGAGCGTCCTGAACTCACCGGCAAAGGTTCGGCAAAGCCCGCTTCGCGCATTCTGCTCTATGCGCTGATCGCTCTGGTCCCCGTCATCCTCTTCGTGCTGATGCTGCTGCTCTCCCGCCATCGCTGACTTGGGGCGTTTTCCCGCTCGAATTTCAGCAGATCTCCCGGTTCCGACCGGACCTGGAGCGACGCCTGGAGCGTCCCGAATAACGGCTTTAGAATCAACAGCCAGTCTCGGAATCGCAGGGGCCCTGCAGCCTCTTTATGAAATCCTCATAAATCGCATGTTTTCCTGGTTGCATAGCGTTAGGCCAGACTTCCCCGCGGGGGCGTAACCGAGCCGGAGCGGAGACCAGAAGCAGGCGTCCTGGGTCTCTTGCGCCGGACACGGATCCCTGGCGGTCCACCCAGCACTCTGGGTGCTGACCCCGCTGTCATTCTTCTACGGAGGGCGAGATGACCACCCAGGCACTCCTGCTTGAACTGCTGGTTTCAGGGTTCTTTGCGATCGCATGTCTCAAGGCGCGTCCGGCAGCCGACCTTCGGCAGGTCGCCGTTCGCCCGAAAGATCTTCTGCGCCTTACCGATCGCATCACCCGCCTCAGCCGTACGCGCTGGCAGTGGTTTGCGATGGTGGGCATTCTCGCGCTGGTCCGGGTGCAGGTCGGTGTGCCGCTCACCGTCGAGGTCACCGCCGCCATTCAGTTCATCGTTTTCATGGCCCTCCCCGTGGCCCGGCAGGAACAGTCTGCCGCCAGCTCGAAGTCTCCCCAACGGTCCTCTCGCTCCAAAAAGGCCGACCGGCACCAGCGGCGCGCAGTGGTCCCCGCAGCTGGTCCTGGCCTCGATTGATCCATCTCTATCCCCCGCTCTCCTGCCGGCGGCAATCTCTCACAAGATTGCTCAAGGTGAAGACCAACCACCCAACGATTTCTCACTGATGGAGGAAATCCAGATGGCAGCAACCAGACAACAGGGCCAGGGTTTTGGCCTGTTTCTTGTAGGGATCACGGTCACGTGCGGCGGGATTTACCAAATCTCGAGTGGCCTGGGAAAACTGGCCCTCGCGGTCGGGCTCGTGCTCCTGGCTGTATCGTTCGTGCGATTCCTTAACCTCAAGCCCCAGGAAGGAAAAATAGCGCTCGGCGCCCAGCCACCCGCAGCCAAGGCAGTGGGAGTTCTGGTCGTCGTAGCCGGATGGCTGCTGGTTCTGTTCGGGCTCCACCTGGCCTCGGGCGTTGCCGGCCGCATGATCCTTTCCCTCGTCGGCCTTGCGATTTCCCTGGTGGGCGTGGTCTCTATGCTGCCCGCCGCCTGCAACAAGAACGCGATCTGGAAGGCTTAACCCACTTTCTGCATGGAGCCCACTCGATGAAGACTCTGCGAAATAAGTTTCTATTCTGGACCGTCGTTCTCACACTTTCTCTGGGGAGCGCGGTCCACGCTCAGACCAGCCCCGCCGATACTGAACTGAAAGCCACCGCCGCGGCCGCGCCCACCACGGCGGATCTCCAGAAGGGCGACCCGGGCGGAACGGCGACCGGCACCATCAGCGATGTTCCTGCCGCCAACGCGAAGGCGGGCGTCACGGTCGGTGACGTCGGCAACCAGGTCGGCCAGAACAAAATTGCCATCAACTTTGTGTGGACGCTGATCACCGGCTTCCTCGTCATGTTCATGCAGGCGGGTTTCGCCATGGTCGAGGCCGGTTTGTGCCGCGTCAAAAACGCGAACCACACCTACATGATGAATTTCACCGTGTATGCGTGCGGCCTCTTCGCATACTGGCTCATCGGGTTTGCCATCCAGATGGGAGGCGCCGCCGGCAACGGCAACCTCGGCGGTCTGCAGTCCCTGAACGGCGAGCACACGATGAGTCTCTTCGGCAAGACCTGGGGACTCTTCGGCACGCAGGGGCTCTTCCTCTCCGGGCACACCTATGACGTCGGCGTGATGGTCATCTTCCTCTTCGAGATGGTCTTCATGGATACCGCCCTCACCATCGTTACCGGGGCGGCCGCCGAGCGCTGGAAGTTCCTCACCTTCTGCGTCTCCTCGGTGCTCATGGGTGCCTTCACCTATCCTCTGTTCGGCAACTGGGCCTGGGGCGGCGGCTGGCTGGCTTCTCTCGGCAGCAACCTCGGGCTCGGCAAGGGCTACTGCGACTTCGCCGGATCCGGTGTCGTTCATGCCGTCGGCGGCCTCACGGCTCTCGCGGTTGCGCTCATCATCGGACCCCGCATCGGGAAGTTCAACCGCGACGGTTCGTCCAACGCCATCCTCGGCCACGATATTTCGGCTGTCCTCATCGGCTGCTTCATCCTCGCCTTCGGCTGGTTCGGATTTAACCCAGGCAGCACCCTGGGCGCTTCCGCCGCCGGCAACCTCCGCATCGGCTCCATCGCCGTCAACACCATGCTTGCCGGATGCACCGGAACCTTCGGTGCCATGCTTTATATGTGGGCGCTCAAAGGCAAGCCGGATGCTTCGATGGCCGGCAACGGTCTGCTCGCCGGTCTGGTCGCGATCACAGCTCCCTCGGGCTTCGTGAACACGGTCGGCGCCGCCATCATCGGTCTGGTCGCCGGAGTGCTTGTCTGCTTCAGCGTTGCCTTTGTCGAAAACAGAATGAAGGTCGACGATCCGGTGGGCGCCATCTCGGTCCACGGAACCTGCGGCCTGTGGGGCGTTCTGTCCGTCGGCCTGTTTGCAGACGGCACCAGCAACTACGGTGGGGCATGGAACGGCGTCAACGGTTCGGTCACAGGGCTGTTCTATGGGGACGCCAGCCAGCTTGTCGCGCAGTTGGTCGGCATCGCCACCCTCATCGGGTTCGTCTTCACCTTCAGCTTCGTTCTCAACTGGATCCTCGATGTCTTCCTTGGACAGCGAGTCTCTGCTGAGTCGGAGCTGGCGGGCCTCGACCTGCCTGAGATGGGTCAGCTGGGCTACCCGGACTTCGTCTTTCAGCCCGAGCCGGCCTTCCTTCGCCCGGACCTGAAAGGGACGCCGGTCGGCGCCGTCGCCTAAAACCTGTCACTCTGCGGCAGCAGGGCGCTCCTCCAGGCGCTCTGCTGCCTGCACCTCGTGGCAACATCGGAGTCATGACATGAATGCGCTGAGCCAAACCACTTCTGTTCCTGGCAACCCACTGCACACTTCGTCCGAGCCGACCGCGATTACGTTCCCCTCCGTCGTCGCCCCGCCGGCGCAAGCCCTCCTCACCCGCATGTTTCGCGATCCCTACCTGCTCGAAGCTCCAGAGAAGACGGAGCTGATCGCGCAGCTCCGCGAGGCGGTCGAACTCGCGCCGCAGATGGCCGAGCTGCACGTGCTTCTTGGCATGGCGCTGTGCGTCAACTTCGAAGCCCAGGAAGCCCTCGAAGAACTGCGCGAATCCGTGCGCCTCGATCCTGACAGCTTCATCGCTCATCTGAAGCTGGGTGAGTTGCTGATGCGGCTCCGCATCACCACCCAGGCCGCCGAGGAGACGCGCAAGGCCGCACAGCTGGCCGGGAGCCCTTTGCAGACCGACCTGGCCCGCCGTCAGGCCGCCTCTATCCGCGCCATGGAACAGGCCGGCATCCAGCGCGGCGGCTACGGTAAGCTTCTTTCGATGTTCAGCATTCCTTTCACTGGAGTCCGTCGCCTTCTCGTACGCCCGCGGAGGGCTGCCCTCATCGCCGATTGATGCCTGAGATCCTCCAGCTCGCGCTGCTTCTGGCGATCCTGCTCCCCGCAGGCAAAGTGGTTGCGTCTCTGTGTGGGCGCTTCGGCATACCGCCGATCATCGGCGAGCTGATGGTCGGTGTCGGCGCCGGTCCCGGCGCGCTCAATCTCCTTCATCTCCACCTCTTCAACGGCACGATCGCCACCGGCTCCTTTATGCTGATGGCCCAGATCGGCGGCTTCGTGCTGATGTTCATTGCCGGTTTTGAAACCGACATTGATCGCATGAAGGAAGCCGGCGTCACCGCCTTCCTGGTCGCGCTCTCCGGCGTCATCTGGCCCTTCCTTCTCGGGACTGCCGCGGCGCATCTGCTGGGGCTCTCCTGGAACGTCGCGCTCTTTCTGGGCGGAGCGCTGACCGCCACCAGCGTCTCCATCTCCGCACGCACCCTCATGGACGCCGGCCGCATGGCATCGACGGAAGCTTCGGTCATTCTGGGTGCGGCGGTCATCGATGACGTGATGGGGTTGTTCGTGCTGGCCTTCCTGACGGCTTCCATTAGTGGGAATGCAGGCAGCTTCGGAGCGGCTCCGGTCGCCTCTGCCTGGCTCGAAGGCCGATTCCCCTCCGCAGCCGCACATCCCCTGCTGGTCCAGATGCTCTTCATCTCGCTGAGCGTCGCCGTGTTTTTCGTGGTTGCTTACGGACTTGCGAAGCGCTGGCTCGATCCCCTCATCAGCCAGATGCGCCGCCTCTCGGCCAGCGAATCCGTCACCAGCTGCGTCCTCGCTCTCGTCCTTCTCTATGCTGTCGGAGCCGAATGGCTTGGCAGCGTGGCCGGGATTACCGGCGCCTATCTGCTGGGCTTCGTTCTCGCCGAGTCCAGATACAAGGCCGATGTCGAGCGCACCTTCCACGCCATCGGACACGGTCTGCTGATCCCGCTCTTTTTTGTTTCCATCGGTATCACCAGCGACTTCCGCGCGCTGGGCGGACACTGGTTCCTGCTCGCGGTCCTCTTCGTCATCGCCGTGCTCACCAAAATGTTTGGCTGCGGCCTCGCCGCTTTGGCACGCGGCATGGGATTTGTGAGGAGTCTGCGTATCGGCTGCGGCATGGTCTCGCGCGGCGAGGTCGGCCTTATTATCGCTGCGATCGCCGCTAAAGCCGGCATCTTCAGCAGGGAAGAGGTCGCCCTCATGGTCACCGTCGTCCTGCTCACCACGCTCTTCACGCCGTTCGCCCTGCGCGGGGCTTTCCAACTGCACTGTGCCGACGACGATGAGGACCTCTCCGGCGGACTGGAAGATCTGTCCGATGCCTTCCTTGCCGCCGGCCCTCCTTCAGTTCGCGAAGAGACGGAACCCGTGAGCGAGCGACGCCCCCTGTCGATGCGAGAGCAGACGAATTAGCGTTCCCGCTTATCCCTTGTAGGCCGGTCCGAGATACTGCGGGTTGTGGATGGTTCCGTCGAAGTGCGGGCTGGTCTTGAACAACTCGTACTGCCCGGTCATCGCGGCGTCGCGCGTTCTGGCCAGCAGCGCAGCGACCTGCGATTCGCTCATCGGTCGGAAACTTGCCACCGCCTCAAACGCCTGATCCATAATCTGCGGCGAATCGATGCCCGTGATCACGACGCTGGCCGGTGAATTCAGTCCGAAGTGCAGCGCCTCAATCGGCGTCACGGTGTGACTGTCGAGGATGAAGTGATCCCCAAAGCTCTTCATGGCGAGGATCGCCGTGTCCTGCTGCTGCGCGACCGGCGCCACGTTGTGAAGGAACGAGCGGAAGTGGGCGTCCATCACGTTGATGGGCATCTGCACCGTGTCGAAATGGAAGTTGTGCTGCCTGGCAGTCTCAAACATGCGCAGATGGACGCTCGGATCCTTGTGGCCGGTGAAGCCGATGTAGCGGATCTTCCCGGCTTTTTGCGCGGCGAAGGCCGCTTCCAGCGCACCGCCCGGCGCAAAGATACGGTCGGCGTCGTCGAGGCGAATGCACTCGTGGAACTGCATCAGGTCGATGACGTCGCTCTGCAGGCGTCCTAAGGACTGCTCTATCTGTTGGGCGGCTGTTTTGGCGTCGCGCCCGTGGATCTTGGTCATCAGAAAGGCCCGCTGCCGGTAGCCGTCGCGCAGCGCCTGACCCATGCGCACCTCGCTCAGCCCCCCGTTGTAATCCCAGCAGTTGTCGAGGAAGGTGATCCCGCGGTCGATCGCGGTGCGGATCAGCCGAATGCTCTCCTGCGGATCGGCTTGCTTGCCAATGTGGAAGCCGCCCAGACCGATAGCGGACACAAGCTCCCCGGTGCGGCCGAGCTCCCGATAAATCATGTTGGGAGATTCAGGGCGGCGCCCTGGGGCTGTAGCCTGGCCGGAGGCAGAGGCGCCGGGAACGGCAGAGGCGGCGGCAGCAGTGGCGCTGGTGCGGAGGAAATCGCGACGATCCATGGTGACTAAGATTGTCGCGCAACGCGAGGAAGATGCAGGGCGCAGCCAAAGGAATCGCCAGAGGCGGCTACGGCCTTTTGGCTCGTCGGTGATTCTTCGGGCCCGACATCTCCTGGTCGAACCTCAGCGATGTACGTTAATGTACTCTAAGTACGTACGTAGTGGTACACTAGATCTCATGGAAGTCCCTATCACCCAGTTTCGCCGGGATTTATTTCGACTCGTCGAGCGTTCCATGAAGGGAGAGACGGTCTACGTGACCCACCGCGGCCGCCGGTTGCGCCTGGTGCCGGACACCTCCGACATCACCGGACTCAAAACCGTCACTCCCCTGCAAATCGTCAACCCCAAAGGGCCGGATCTGGAAGACGCGGCCTGGAAGGAAGAGATGATTCGGGAGTGGGAGAGCGACTGGTCCGAGCTTTGATCACCTACTTCGACACTGCGGTGGCCGTGTGGCTGGCGCAGGGCTCCCTGGACCGCATCAGTGCCGGCGCCTATGACCATTTGGGGCGTGCGACGGATTGTCGTCTCTCGCCCGCAGTTCTGCTCGAACTGGAGTTTCTCTACGAAATTGGCCGGATTGTGCTGCCCGCAGCCGACATCCGCCGCAAGCTGGAAACCGAGGTCGGGGTCACGCTCTGCGAATTGAGTTTTCCTGCAGTAGTCGAGACCGCATTGCGTGAGAGCTGGACGCGCGACCCCTTCGATCGGCTGATCACCGCACACGCTCGGACGAACGCGCTCGCCTGGCTGGTCACCTCCGATCGACGGATCCGCGAGGCGTATCCCAGAACGGTTTGGTAGGCGACCCCACGCTCCTCACCGCATGCCCCACAAGGGTTACTTTGGAGGGTCCGCAGAGCCTTGCCGGGGGGTGCTCTGTAAGCCTATACTCGGACCGTTTGGCCCGGATGCGGGTTCAATCCGAAACGAACCGGCTTTGAACCATTTTTCGCAGGGTCAGGATGGGTTGGAGATTTCTCGATGGCGACGGTCACTCTTGAGCAGGAAATTAACCCCTGGGAAGCCCAGGCGGCACGCTTCGATTTTGCAGCACGCAAACTGAATCTGGATGAGGGCCTCTGGCGCGTCCTGCGCTATCCCTCGCGCGAAATCATCGTCCACTTCCCGGTGGGTATGGATGACGGTCGCATCGAGGTGTTCACCGGCTACCGCGTGCAGCACTCTCAGGCCCGTGGGCCGGGTAAAGGCGGCATCCGCTACTCGCCAGACGTCACCCTGGATGAAGTTCGTGCCCTCGCGAGCTGGATGACCTGGAAGTGCGCCGTGGTGAATATTCCCTTCGGCGGCGCCAAGGGCGGGGTGATCTGCGATCCGAAGAAGATGTCGCAAGGCGAGCTGGAGCGCATGACGCGGCGCTACACCGCCGAGATCATCGAGTTCCTCGGTCCGGAGAAAGACGTGCCCGCGCCCGACGTCAATACCAACGAGCAGACCATGGCCTGGATCATGGATACCTACTCGATGCACATGCGCCAGACCGTGACCGCTGTGGTGACGGGCAAACCCCTGAATATCGGCGGATCGCGCGGGCGCAAAGAGGCCACTGGCCGTGGCATCATGGTGGTTTGCGAAGAGGCGCTGAAGTATCTCGGCATCCAGCGTGACGGCTGCCGGGTCATCATCCAGGGCTTCGGCAACGTGGGCTCGAATGCGGCGCGCCTGATGCAGGAACGCGGCTACAAAATTATCGGTATCGGTGAATACGATGGCGGCCTGTTCAATCCCAACGGCATTGAGATTGGCGCGCTGGAGGAGCACAAGCTGCGCAACGGCACCGTGCTCGGGTTCCGCGGCGCGGAGCCCATGCCCACTGCCGAGCTGCTGACCACCGAGTGCGAGATTCTGATTCCGGCGGCGACCGAGAACGTGATCACCAGCCGCAATGCGGAGCAGATCAAAGCCCGCATCGTGTGCGAGGGGGCCAATGGTCCCACCACCGCGGTGGCCGACGAGATTCTGGCCGACAAGAAGGTCTTCATCATTCCGGACATTCTCGCGAATGCCGGCGGCGTGACGGCTTCGTATTTCGAATGGGTGCAGGACCGGCAGGGCTACTTCTGGAAAGAATCGGAAGTGCAGGAACGGCTGACGAGCATCCTGGCGGAAAGCTTCGACGACGTGACGCGCTACGCCGAGGCGCATGCGGTGAATAACCGCATTGCGGCGTATATGCTGGCGATCGATCGTGTGGCTTTCACAATCAAGCAGCGCGGAATCTACGCGTAAAGGCAGCCAGGAAGCGGTCAGCGAAAGGCTGCTGGCGGAGCGCGCTTAGCCAGGGATCGTAAGCAAGAACGTCAGCGAGCAGCGGTGAGCCAGATCCCGCCTGCGCCAATTTGCTGTTTGCAGCCTCTTGCTCCGAGATTATTGCTAAGAGCTCTTCGCCAGACGCTCGTTGCTAAGCGCATTTTGCTGAGCGTCCGTAGCTAAGCGCCCTTCGTTCGCCGCTACCTCAACCCTGCCGTTGAGACCTTCCGCTGTGGCCGTGGATCCTCATCTTTCGCTCGCGGCGTTCGTTTTCCCATCAGGGTGGCGACCACGCCGGCAAGGACCAGCACGGCCCCCGCGGCCTGACGGCGTGTCAGCTGTTCGCCCACGAGGCCGACTCCCAGCATGAGCGCAATCACCGGATTCACATACGCATAGCTCGACACCCGCGTCGGCGAATCGTGCGCGATCAGCCACACGTAGCTCGTATACGCAATGATCGATGCCGCGACGATCAGATAGGCCATACTCCACAGCACGCGCGGGCTGAGCACGACCCAGGTTGCAGGAACCAGATGCCACTCCCCGCTCGCGAACCCCGCGATCATGAGCAAGAAGCCGCCGGTATACATTTGCCATCCCGCATTCAGCTTCTGCGGGCTGGGCAAGCTGAGCCGGCGCGACAGAATCGTCCCCAGACCCCAGCACAGGGTTCCGGCCACCAGAGCCAGCACGGCCATCGCATAGAGGCGTGCGTGCGCGTGATGCCCACGATGGCGCAGCGCCAGCAGCGCGACCCCCGCGAAGCCGGCAGCGATGCCGCCGAATCCGAGCAGCGTGGCGCGCCGCGTGCGCAGGAAGAGCACCTCCCCGGCATAAATCCACAGAGGGATCAGCGCCGATACCACCGCCGCGACGCCCGAGGGAACGATCGTCTCCGCCCAGAACAGCCCTGCGTAGAGGCAGGCAAACATGATGAACCCCAGCAGGGTGGCGTTGATGATCTGCCTCCCGGTCATCTGGAAAGCTCCGTTGAAGCGGCTCCACAAAACGAGGATGAGGCCGGCCACCGTAAAGCGGAATCCGGCGGCAAGGAAGGGTGGAACAACGCTGACGACCTCGCGAATGGCGAGGAACGATCCGCCCCAGAGGATGTAAATGGCGGCGTAGCCCAGGAGTCTGCGCACAGGTAGACAAGGATAGCGCAGGCGGCCCAAGTCGCTACTTAAATGGTGCGGCTGGCTGGTACACTCAGGCTTCCCCAAAACCGAATGCAGGGGTGAACCGTGGCGACCACCAACATCAAGCCTTCAGGCGGGCAGGATTTCCAGCCCTATGTGCCGGCCAGCGAAACGCGGCCCGAGCTCACCTTCCGCGCCATCTTCCTCGGCTGCATCTTCGGCCTCATCTTCGGCGCGGTCACCGTCTATGTCGGCATCGAAGCCGGCCTCACGGTCGCGGCGTCCATCCCCATTGCGGTGCTCTCCATCAGCGTCCTGCGCGCCCTCGGCCGCGCCTCCATCCTCGAGAACAACATCGTCCAGACTACCGGCAACGCAGGCCAGTCCATCGCTGCCGGCGTCATCTTCACGCTCCCGGCGCTCATCTTTCTCGGCTTCGATCTCGAATACTTCCGCATCTTCATCCTCGCTATGCTCGGCGGCTGGCTCGGCCTGCTGTTTATGATTCCCCTCCGCCGCCAGCTCATCGTCGAAGAGCACGGCAACCTGACGTATCCGGAAGGGACGGCCTGCGCGGATGTCCTGCTCGCCGGCGAGCGTGGCGGATCCTTCGCCAGCCGCGTCTTCCTCGGCCTCGGACTCGGGAGCCTCTACACCCTCTTCCAGAACAGCGACATCTTCGGCGCCTGGCCCGACACCCCCAACTACGAGCCCGACCTGGGCAAGCAGCACATCCTCAAGGGCGGCGCCGTGCGGCTCGACGCCGTGCCGGAATATCTCGGCGTCGGCTACATCATCGGTACGAAGGTCGCAGGCACGATGTTTGCCGGCGGCGTCTTCTCCTGGCTCGTCCTCATGCCGGCGATCTACTTCTTCGGATCCCACCTTTCCGGCCCCCTCTATCCGGCGGTCAAGCCGGTGGCGCAGATGTCCCCCGGCGAGATGTGGTCGGCCTATGTGCGTCCCATGGGCGCCGGCGCCGTCGCTGCGTCGGGGCTGATCACGCTGCTCAAGACCATCCCCACCATCGTCAGCGCTCTCAAGGCGGGCATGGGGAACCTGAAAAAGGGCGCGGCCGCCGCGGCGGCAGGGAATGAGCGCACCGACCGTGACATGCCCATGTCGGTCGTGATCGGCGGCAGCATTCTGCTGGTCGTGCTGATGTGGATCTTTCTCACCGTCAAGCCCGTCCCCGGCGCGCAGACCGGCATGCTGGCCAACCTGGCTGCCTCGCTGCTGATCGTGCTCTTCGGCTTCTTATTCGTGACGGTCTCGTCGCGCATCGTCGGCCTCATCGGCAGCTCGGCGAACCCCATCAGCGGCATGACCATCGCCACCCTCATGGCCACCGCCGCGGTCTTCCTCGTGAAGGGCTGGACGGCCCCCGCCTACGGAGCGCTCGCCATCACCGTGGGGGGCGTGGTCTGCATCGCCTCGGCCAACGCCGGCGATACCTCGCAGGATCTCAAGACCGGCTTTCTCGTCGGCGCAACCCCCTGGAAGCAGCAACTCGCGCTGATGATCGGCGTCTGCGTTTCGACCTTTGCGGTCGGCATCACGCTCAGCATGGTGAACCGCGGCTATGAGGACTTCCATCCGATGCAGAAGGCGTGGGACATCAACGCCGAGCACGATGGCGTCCAGAACCAGGGAACATTCACTCGCAAAGAATTTCGCGTAACCGAGCCGGACAAAACCCAGCAGACCCTCGAAGGCAGCCGCTACATCCTGCTCAACTCGCTTGGCTCGCATGAACTGGCCGACGGCAAGTATCTCTACAACCCCGCGACAAAGTCGATCGACGTGCAGTGGATTTCGGGCATCGGCAGTGAGAAGGCGGCAGCGCCGCAGGCGCGCCTCATGGCAACCGTGATCAACGGCATCCTCCGCCAGCAGCTTCCCTGGGGGCTGGTGCTGCTGGGCGTGTTCCTCGTGATCGCGATCGAGCTGATGGGCGTGCGCTCGCTGACCTTCGCAGTGGGGTCCTACCTGTCCATCGCCACTACTTTCGCGATTTTTCTTGGCGGCATGGTGCGCTGGATGGTCGATCGCGCGGCGGCGCGCGCCGGCGAGTCCACCGAGGAGAGCG
This sequence comes from uncultured Acidobacteriaceae bacterium, assembly GCA_963796895.1. Classification (GTDB taxonomy): domain Bacteria; phylum Acidobacteriota; class Terriglobia; order Terriglobales; family Acidobacteriaceae; genus Palsa-343. The sequence continues at coordinate 122,436 of CAWCNN010000003.1, read as the reverse complement.
AGATCAGCCCTGGCTCCCTCTACGCCAGCGGCCTGATCGCGGCCGGCGGCATCGTGGGGCTGATGGGCGTGGGGCTGAAGCTGTGGGAGTCGGTCTCGAACCGCAACAACCCCGTTGCGTTTCCCCACACCTTCCTCTCGCACGACGCAGTATCGGTGCTGATGTTCGCGCTGCTGGCGGGCTCGCTGTATTACTTCGCGCGGAAGCCGTTGAAGGAGAAGTAGCCCGGTAGCCTGTAGCCGGTAGCGCAGCTCCGGACCTGGGGGTCCACCCCTCGATATGGGCAATAATATACTTGACTAATTATGCCATTCGGAGCCAAACTCGAAGATGCCGGGACAGGGCGGGAGTTCATTTGGGCTGATCCCCTCGACAATAAGGACGCCATCTGTGAGCCTTGGTCGCAGGGGGTGGTGTCCCTACTAAAAATGATTGAGTTCTACGCGAGTGAGTTCTTTAGGCAGATGGCCCAAATTAATGCCTTTGAAGTAAAGGCTTTGGACGAGGACCGGAACACCTTCGCGAGGCCCGAAATGCTGGCAGCGTTATATGCCGAACTGTCAGGTCTGATGACGGATGCATCTCTCCACAATTTGCAATCCGTAGGATTGCAATGCCAGCGCATTCTGCAACGGATTCAGCAGCAAAAAGTGTTGCCCGTCAAGTGTGGCGAGATCAGAGACGAGTTGCGTAGTCTGCGGACCCGCTACGAAGACGAACTCGCACAACACTTATTCCTCCATCTCACACTGAAAGAAGCGGATTCCTACCAGAACCCTGAAAAAGGCTGGCAGGAAGTAATTACCCGATTCTCGAAGGTTAGATACAACATTGAGGAGAGCGCGAAGTGTTTCGCTCTCACTCGCTACGGCGCGGCGGTGTTTCACATTTTGCAAGTTGCAGAATATGGCGTGATTCAGGTGGGTAATTTGCTAGCTGTCTCCGGCGACAAGCCAGGGTGGTCATGCCTCAAGAGGCTGCAAGAATTAATCGCGGTTCCTTATCCGCAGCGGTCCACTCTTGCGCAGCAGCACTCCAAACTCTTGGAAAATGTGCTGCCCTTGGCGACCGCAATGAAGGACGCATGGCGACACAAACTCGATCACGTTGATAACCAAATTGTTTGGGTGGATACCGATTTCAGTCCACACGTCGCAGAGGAGATCATTGCCGCTACTCGTGGATTTATGCGCAAACTGTCGGCGGAATTGCCGCGCTAAAAAGTAAAACCCCGCCTGCCAGGGCGGGGCCAAATACGACACCCTCACGCGAATCTTCGCATGAGGTGTCTTCCGAATGCAAACGGACTATTCTGCGGTACCATCTTTCACGCACAAGGATGGTCTGCCCATGACTCTGCAAATTGGAATGCTGGGACGCGATGGAATTGTTGTCGTCGGCGATACATGGCAATACGTGGAGCCAGGAGGGCAGCCTTGGTACGGCTACCATTCATCCAAGATCCGCGTTTCAGCGGATAGGCGTGTTGCGGTAGCTGGCGCACATGATATGGATGCATCTTTCGCGATAGCCGATGAAGTTATCTCGCAACTCTCCGTCCCTTGCGATGATCGGCGCGTTGAAATTCTCAACATCGGGAATCGGCTTGCGGAGAACAAAGACTCTCAGTGTCTTGTCGCGTTTTCTGATCCCTGCCCCTCGCTTTATCGATTCTCCCACGCGAGATCGGGGCAATCGACCTGCGAGGAGGTGATTGGCTGCATCCCCATAGGGGATCAATGGAATGTCGCGTATTACTGGGCGATGCGCCACCACAATAACGGCCTGTCATCCCAACAGCTTTCCCGATTGGGTGCTCTGGTCGTTATCTCGGCTGGACATATCAGCAGTGGAACGATTGGAGGCCTTGAAGGATTTACCTGCAACACTAATGGAATCCGACTGTGGAGCCGACCAGAAAGCGATTCACTGGAGGCTGAAATTAGGAACTTGGAGCACGGCTTCAGAGGGACTATTCTAGGTCCATGAAGCCGAAGCCGCAGTCCGAAGAATACACGCGATTCGAGAACCTGCTTGGCGAGGTTCTGACGGTCTCGAAAGAGGAACTGAATCGGCGCATGGAAGCGGACAAGTGCGAAAAGCGAACGTCTAAATCCGCTTCCCCCGCTTCTGACGATCCATCCAACCCTTCCTAGACCGCCGTTTCTCCCACCTTGCCCGTCAGCTCCGCATAGGTCAGACGCTTGCCCGATACCTGCGAGAGCAGGGCCAGAAAACGGTCCTGATCGTCGAGAGGGTTTTCTTTCGTGGCGCGATTGTTAAACCGGAAAGCCTGCTCATCGGCATATGCGTCCAGGTGGAAGGGCTCCACTGCAACATACGTTCCGCTGAGGGTCCGCTTCAACAGACTCCAGAAATTCTCGATTCCCTGAGTGTGAATCTCGCCGCGAACATATTCCTGCATGTGGTTCACGGTCTCATGCACGAACTGCTGGAATTTCAAATTGTCATAGCCGTAGTGCTGATCCGAATACACGGTGCCCGCGCCCTGTACCTGGCGGAGAATCTCGCTCTGGAGGGTCTCGCGTTTTACGTTCGGGATCACCCTGGTCCGCACCTCGCGGGTATCCCGATCCAGCATCCCCATCACTACGGTTTTGTGATCGCCGTGACCGTGCAGCGCGGTCTGGAGTTTAAGCCGGCGACTCGCGTGCATGTTCTTTGGCTTGCCGCCTACGAACGTCTCATCCACTTCAACGGGGCCGCCAGTAGAACCCAGCTTCCGCAGAGACTTGTTCTTCATCGCCTCCCGAATCCGGTGCAGCATGAACCATGCCGACTTCTGAGTGACGCCAATGCTCCGGGCGATCTCGTAGGACGAAACCCCATTCTTGCAGTTCGCCAGCATCCACATCGCGGTCAGCCATTTATCCAGTTTGATCGCCGAATCTTCGAAGATGGTTCCGACCTTGACGCTGTACTGTTTTCCGCAATCCCGGCACTGCCAGCGCTTCTGAGTCTTCAGGAAGTGCTGCCGCTTTGCTCCCGATCCACACTTGGGACAGGGAGGGCCATCGGGCCAGCGCATCCGAGCCACGGTATCAATGCAAACCTGCTCGTCTGCGAAGTATCTGATTGCATCTGCAAGGGTTTTAACTTCGTTCTTCATCGCAAAGACAGAATCTCATGACTCGCGTCATTAATCAAGTATATTATTGCCTCGATATGTTGCTGATTCCACAGCGAAGGGTTTGGGTTGAACCTCCTTGTGTTGGCATATTGGTTAAGGGGGGCAGGGAGGGGTGTGAGGTCTTAAACCTAAGCGATTAGGTTATGTGTTAAAATCAACTATGCCAACCGTTCTGAGGTTTGGCGCGTTTCGGGTCGTGATTTATCCGAACGATCATCGGCCGGCTCATGTTCATGTGATCGGAGAGGGCCACGAGGCGGTATTCGAACTGAATTGTCCTGGCGGTCCGGCGGCCTTGCGCGAGAATTACGGATTTGTGTTGCGGGAACTGAGAAAGATCGCAGCCGGGCTGGATGAAAATCTCGCACGACTGTGCGAGGCGTGGAGGGAGATCCATGGAATTGGCTGAATTGGAGCGGGCCAATGCGCGAGTACAGGAGATGCAGGCGTCGGTGCCGCGGGTGGTGGCGGCGCGATTTGATCGGCGGCTGGGTCGGGTGGTGCTATCGCTGAGTTCGAAAGTGGATGTGATGTTCGCGCCTGGGGATGCCGAGGGGCTGGAGACGGCGAGTCCGGCGGAACTGGAGAAGATCGAGATTTCCCCGTCGGGATTCGGAATTCACTTTCCGAAGCTCGATGCCGATTTGTATGTGCCGGCATTGCTGGAAGGTTTCCTGGGCTCGCGGAAGTGGATGGCGGCACGGCTCGGGGCGACGGGCGGACGGTCGCGAAGCGCGGCGAAACGGAAGGCTGCGAAGAAGAACGGGAAACTGGGGGGGCGGCCGAGGAAGCGGGTGGCGTGAAGTGCACGCCACGGCCGCGGCGCACAGCCTGAGATATCGCTTCAATCCCCACACCTCTCAATCAAAGCAAAAACAGAGAGTGTTTGGCGCTCAAAAACGGCGGTGGCCACCGCCGGAATCAGCTCTCAACTGTTCGACCAAACCAAAGTCGCACGTTTCGCTTCAAAACAACCCAGGCTGTTTTCTCGGCAGCGGCAATCCAAAGTGCTCATACGCCAGCCGCGTCGCCACGCGCCCCCGAGGCGTCCGATCCAGAAACCCTATCTGAATCAGGAACGGTTCATAGACTTCTTCGAGCGCATCTTCTTCTTCGGCCAACGTCGCCGCTAAGGTCCCTAACCCCACCGGGCCTCCATCGTATTTCTCGATAATGGTCATGAGTAAGCGGCGGTCTAACTCATCGAAGCCGTGGGCGTCGACTTCTAATAACTGCAATGCGTCGCAGGCGGTCTTGCGGTCGATGCGGCCGGCGGCTCTTACCTGAGCAAAATCCCTGACGCGGCGAAGCAGACGATTCGCAATGCGCGGGGTTCCGCGGCTCCGCATGGCGATCTCGGCGGCGCCATCCTGATCGATCTGGATGCCCATGACTTCGGCGGAACGGGTAACGATATAGCGCAAATCCTCATCCGTATAGAACTCGAGCCGCAGCAGGATGCCGAACCTTGAACGCAGCGGTGAAGAGAGCAGCCCCGGCCGCGTCGTCGCAGCGACAAAAGTGAAGGGCTTGATCTCCATCACATGCGTGCGCGCGGCCGGCCCCTGGCCGATGATGATGTCGAGCTTGTAGTCCTCCAGCGCCGTGTAGAGCTTTTCTTCGAGCACCGGCTGCAGCCGGTGAATCTCGTCGAGGAACAGCACCTGGCGGTCGCGCAGGTTGGTCAGGATCGCCGTCAGGTCGCCCTGGATCTGGAGGGCCGGCCCCGAAGTCTGCTGGTATGGCACATCCAGCTCGTTCGCAATGATCGTCGCCAGCGTCGTCTTGCCCAATCCTGGCGGTCCGAACAGGAGCACGTGGTCCAGCGCCTCGCCGCGGGATTTGGCCGCTTCCAGCGCGATCGCCAACTGCTCCTTAGCTTTGGTCTGGCCGATGAATTCCTGCAGGCGCCGGGGCCGGAGCTTCAGCTCAAAGGTGGATTCGTCATCCGAGCGAGCCGCAGAGACCAGGCGCTCGGGATCGTCGGCTTTCGTTTTCGGGCCGGGGGGCATGCTGAGAAGTTTACAGGGACCCAGCAGCCGGGAGCATGAGATCTGAGGCGAGCCGCGTGCGCGAATCCAATCAGAGGAGAGGTATTGTGCACGCGTTGCGCGCGCCCAGGGTTGTTCCTACTTCTTGTTCTTGTCGTTGCCGTGGTGGCCGAAGTCAAGCCCGATGTCGGGGTGCGACGTGGTCCCGCCCACTTTGATCGGGACCTGCGTCCCCGCGCCGTCCTTGGCGAAGAACGGATCGACCGGCTTCAGCAGCCAGGATTTCCACCCCGTGACCATCTGCGAGATGTGCGCGTCGAGCCGCGCCAGGCCGGTGAAGTCCAGCGACTGGTTGTCGATCCCGTACACACCGTGCAGGGCGATGTCCGCGCCGGGAACGCGGAAGTTGATCACGGGCAGAGTGATTTTGCCATTGCCAAAGGTGAAGTTCCCGCGCATGTCCGAGGCGATGTTGGCCAGAGGAATCTGCACACCGCTCGGGTTTGAATTCCCCGCGGACGATCCGTTCTTCGCGGATTGTTTCTGGTCCTTGCCGTCCTTGCTGTCCTTGCCTCCGTCCTCGTCCTTAACCGCCTGGCCTTCCTGGTCCGCCAGTTTCGCCTTGCCCTGCCCTCGCAGGCTGAGCTCATCAATTCTGCTCTGGATCTTGTCGCTGACGAAGTGCGTATTCGAGAGCGTGAATGAACCCTGCAGGTTCAGCTTGTCGGTCACCGAAGCCGGACCGGGGGGCAGATCGAATTTCGTGTGCAGCTGGAGATCCCCGTTCATGATGGGGGATGGGTCTTTGACGGCCAGACGCAACACGTCTTCGATCTGGCCGGGGTCCACGGTCACGTCGAGCCGGACGTCCCGGCCGTGGACGCCCTGGACGCGGACGACTTCGCCCCTCGCGACGATGTGCGTGTGGGCGAGCCACGCATCGACGGGCTGCAGATAGGTGTTGCCATTGGTCCCGTCCACGATCGCGTGAAAGGTAGTGTTCAGCGGTACGGCGTGGTGGGCGATGTCGAGGGAAAATTGCGGCGTGGTAGTTTTGCCGTCGACCACGATATGGTCGAGCTGACCCTGGTACTTGCCGTCGGAGGCGAGGATGCCGCCGATGCCTTTAATGGTGCCGAGGTCGGCTTTGCGGAAGGAGTAGGTGCCGTCGACGGGTGTGCTGCCGGGATCGTCGGCGCTGAAGGGCCCAAAGTCGCCGGTGGAATCGATGTTGCCGATCGGTTTCGGATTCACCAGCGTCGCGTGGAAACGCATGGGGCGGCCGGCGCCGACGGAACGAAGCTGCAGCTTCTGGATGAGGAACTCCAGCGGAACCTTGCCGGGCTTGCCGTTTTCGATGACGAGGTCGGCGCGGTCCACGTCGATCACCCGAACGAGAATATCGATCTTGCCGTTGCCCTGACCGCCGACGTGGGGCATATTGGAGCGCTGATCCTTGGGCGGGAGGTGAATGGTGAGGCCATTCACCTGGACATGGTTGACGACGATGGGGGTGTGCAGGAGCTGATGCCAGTCGAAGACGCGAAAGCCGAATTTATTCACCGCGATCATCGGCTCATCCATCGCGAGGTGGTTGGGGTAGAGCTTCAGGCCTTCCCCGGTGACATGGAAGCCGTCGGTGAAGGAGGCGTGGAATTTGGCCAGCTCGACCCGGCTGTCGAAGCGGTTGCTGAGCGTTTCAATCACCTTGGCCTTGAGCATGGGGCCGGCGCGATGGAGGAAGATGTTGCCGGCGATGAGGGCAGCGATCGCCAGAATGGCGAGGACCGATCCAACCCACAGGAGAGCGACGATCAGGCGATGATGGCGGCGCAGATGCGTCGGAGTGGGTTTGGTTGCTGTCGATGGGGTCACGCTGGCCGCCTTGTTTCGATGGTGAGCTGATTGTGAACCGGATTGGGGTCCCAGTGGTTAGAGACGAATGGGGCCCGGGGGGCTGTACGCAAGAGGCGGGCAGAGGTTTATTCTCGTTGCGCGGACCCGAGGCGGCTGTAGCGGGTCTACTTCGCAGTTCGGGCAGGCCGCTGTTGATGGCATCAAAGAAACGCGATCTGTTACGGGGGCACGATTCGTCTATGCAGTAGATTCGCGGTCAGGACCGAGCGAAGTGCGATGAATAACGGAAAAACAGGACAGAAGATCGTAGTGGGGCTGGGCGAGCTGCTTTGGGATCTCCTGCCGGAAGGAGCGCGTCTGGGGGGAGCGCCGGCGAATTTCGCGGTGATGGCGGGGCGGTTGGGCAATCGGTCGGTGGTGGCGAGCCGCGTGGGCGCCGATGCGCTGGGCAGGCAGGCGTGGGAAGAGCTGGGCGAGCTGCCCGCCGAAGGCGGCTTCGTGCAGTGCGACACAGAATATGCAACCGGAACGGTTACAGTTCGACTGGAGGCCGGCGAGCCGGAGTACACCATCCATGCGCCGGCAGCGTGGGACCGCCTGATCCTGACGCCGGAATGGCGGGAACTGGCGCGAAGTGCGGATGCCGTGTGTTTTGGGACGCTGGCGCAGCGCGCGGCGGAGTCGCAGGCAACCATCCTGCAGTTCCTCGATGAGACGCGGCGGGAATGTGTACGGGTCTTCGATGTGAACCTGCGGGCGCCGTACTGGTCAGCGGAGATCCTGCGTGGCGGCCTGGCCCGGGCGACGATTCTGAAACTCAATGGGGGCGAATTGCGGCACGTGCTGATGGGCACGGGCGCGTGCCCTCATCCGCTGGAGAAGGCGGAAGAAAGCGAGATGCTGGACGAGATGGTGCGCGGAGCCCGTCGCCTGATGGATCGGTATCCTGTGGAGCTGGTCTGCATTACCCTGGGAGGGAAGGGAAGTCTGCTGGTCACGCGCCGGCAGCATCATCGGCATCCGGGCCTGGCCGCTAAAGTGAAGGACACGGTGGGTGCGGGCGATGCGTTCACCGCGGCACTTACGCACTATTACCTTGAGGGCGCGCCGCTGCCCGTACTGAACGAGGCAGGGAATCGCTGGGGAGCGTGGGTGGCATCGCAGGCGGGCGGGATGCCGCCGTTGCGCGCCGAGATCCTGGAACGGGTGAGCGGGGAAATCGGGGCGCGGAGGGAGTAGGGCTGTACGGGACCTGCACGCTCGCGGTAAGGCATAGGTTTCTCCAGACGGATCGGCCCGGGTCCGAATCCAAACCGCGTTCCGTGTGTCCGCCGGAGTTCGACCTTCCCTCAATCAAGCGATTTATTTATTTGTTGATTCCTGTGGCCGCTCAGTAATATTGAGCGCGTCGCCGGGCAGGACTCCGAGGGACAGGCCGGAGATCCCCAGTGCCAGACTCGAGTACAACCAGTCAACGCTGTTTGTAAAACCGCAAAGGAACCGCAAATGTCCAAAGCGAAAACCGGGAATTCCGCTGTATTGAGTCGTCGTGATGCCCTGAAGCTTTCGGCCGGTGCCGGAATCGCCGCTGCGATCCCGAGTATGGCTCACGCGTCCGACAGCATCAAGACCGGAGTTCACCAGCAGCAGCCGCCGTTCTGTTCCACGCCCCCCTCTGCGGTGGCCCATACGAAATACGGCAAAGTGCGCGGCTTCGTGTCCGGCGATGTCTTCACCTTCAAGGGTGTTCCCTACGGCCAGGACACAGGAGGGGAAAATCGATGGCTGCCCGCTAAGCCGCCGGTCCCCTGGGATGGAGAGTACCCTGCGCTCATCTATGGAGCCAATTGTCCGCAGCGCCTGCACGACTGGCATAGCCAGGAGCAGGTATTTCTTCAGGATTGGGACGACGGCTGGCAGAGCGAGGACATGCTCAAGCTGAATATCTGGACGTCCTCGCTCTCCGGCAGGCGGCCCGTCATGTTCTACATGCACGGGGGAGGCTTCGAATTCGGGTCCGCCTACGAGTTGCCGTCGCACGAAGGCGCGAACATGGCCCGCTATCACGACGTCGTGCAGGTCTCCGTCAACCATCGCCTGAACGCTCTTGGTTTCCTCGATATGTCCGAAGTGGGAGGCGCGGGATACGAAGACTCCTCCAACGTGGGCATGACGGACCTGGTGGCAGCATTGCAATGGGTTCAGGAAAACATTGCGAACTTTGGCGGGGATCCGAATTGCGTGATGATTTACGGCCAGTCCGGCGGCGGAGGCAAGGTGGCCACGCTCATGGGCATGCCCTCCGCCCAGGGCTTGTTCCACCGCGCGGCCATTCAGTCGGGGGGCAGCTTTTTCGGGTCAGCGGTCGAAGCAAGAGAACTGACACGGCAAATGATGAAGGATCTGAGCCTTGCTCCGAACGACATCGGAGCCCTGCAGAAGATGGACTGGAAGGACTTGATGGCGGCCGCTGACGCGGCCCAGGGGAAGCTGCCGCCCAATCCCCACATGCCGTTCAGAATGCATGGACCGCCGCGGCGATTCTGGATGCCGATTCTCGATGGCCGCATTATTCCGACGGGCCCATTTCAGGATGCCGCGCCCGAGATATCGAAGAATGTTCCCCTGATGGTCGGTTCGGTCAGCGAGGAGGGAAACTCCATGGCGTCGCGTCCCACCGAAGCTGAATGGCGCGCCAACCTCCTCAAGGCCTATGGCGAGGAAAAGGGCAAAGCTCTGGCCGACGGCATGAAGAAAGCCTATCCGCAAAAGGCTGTGCGCACCCTGTCGTACATGTGTGGAGGCGGAGGTTTTCTGAATGCATTATCGATGCGCAACGGCGTGGTCCGTATGGCGAAGCTGAAATACGAGTTGCACGCGGCGCCGGTCTACACCTACTACTTCACCTGGCAAACCAAAATGCTGGACGGCATTCCCGGGGCCTGGCATACCTCCGACCTGCAGTTCTGTTTCGACAACACCCTTCGCTGCGAGCAGGGCACCGGCAACACACCCGAGGCCCAGGCCCTGGCGAAAAAGATGGCCGTCGCCTGGGCGAACTTTGCTCGTACCGGCAATCCGAGCCTCCCCGGCATTCCCTGGGAGCCGACCGACCCGGTCACCAACAAGACCATGGTCTGGGATAACGAGCCGCGTATGGTCGATGATCCGGACGGCGCATTACGCAAGATCATTCTCTGATCAGGAAGGGAGTTCCACATTTCAGGGAAAACCCCAGGCCTGCCTGCAACCTGAATTTCCAGACGAGCCTGTGACGGCGGCGTTTGCGCGGATTCCTGACTCCAGCCGGGGCGGATTGAGCGCCGATCGGAAAGTGTCGAAATTCCACAGATCACACTTGACAGGGGAGAGAAGTGCCGGGTAATTTACATACCAACCAGTTGGTATGGTGACCATGGAAATTCAAACTCAGCACGAATCCAGGCGAAAACTGCTCGATGCCGCCCTTCATGTCATTCGTTCCAAAGGATATACAGCCACTCGCGTGGAAGATGTCTGCGAGGCTGCGGCGCTCACCAAGGGGAGCTTCTTCCACCACTTCAAAAGCAAGGAAGATCTTGCCCTCGCAGCCGCCGAGTACTGGAGTCTGAAGACCGGCCAGCTGTTTCGGGGAGCCTCCTATCACGAGCTGGCCGATCCGCTGGACCGGCTGCTGGCCTACGTGGATTTCCGCAAGGCCCTGCTCAAGGGCGAGTTGCCGGAGTTCACCTGCCTCGTGGGCACGATGGTGCAGGAGGTGTACGAGACGCATCCCGACCTGCGCCACGCCTGCGAAAGCAGTATCTGGGGACACGCGGCAACCCTGGAGCCGGACATCGCCGAAGCGATCCGGACGTACGGCATGCGGGGCGAGTGGACCGCGCGCAGCCTGGCGCTGCACACGCAGGCGGTGATCCAGGGATCGTTCATCCTCGCCAAAGCTCACGGTGGCCCCGAGGTAGCCGCGGAGTCGATCGATCATCTGCGGCGGTATCTGGAAGGTCTGTTCGGAAGAACGAGTTCGCATCCGAAGAAAGAAGAAGCCAAACAAACCCCAGGAGGAATTGCATGACAGCGACAGCCGAAAAGACTTTGAATCTGACCACCACACCGGAGTCGGTCGAGTGGCCGGCAACGCACTATGTGTTCATCGAAAAGGTGGGACCGTTCCAGACCAGCGCACCCCAGGCCTGGAACCAGATGCACGCGCTGGTGCCGGAGATCGAGAAGAGCAACCAGGTGACGGGCTACATGAGCCTGTACGACATGGAGAAGGGGATCTACCGGGCAGGTGTGTCGATCGCCGCTGAGGCTAAGAATCTGCCGGCCGGCGTGGACTACGAGAAGTTCGCGGGCGGGAAGTACGCGAAGTTCGTGCTCACGGGGCCGTTCTCGCTGCTGCCGCAGGCGACCGGGCGTACCGTGGAGCGGGTTAGGGAACTGAAGCTGCCGCTGCGCAGAGCGTTCAACATCGAAAACTACGTCGATGATCCCCGGACCACGCCCGAGGATCGGCTGAGGACGGAGATTCTGTTTCCTGTGCAGTAGCGGCGAGGTCCTGCGACCCCATGTCTTCAAAAAAAAGGGGGACATGGGGCCCCCGTATCGAGTGATTGAGGAGACAAAGATGGCGACGGCGACAATGTTCGGTACGACGCAGGATAAGGCTGATGTTCTGGATCTGATTGCCGGGATGACCAGGGCCCGGTACGAGAAGAATGCTGGGGCGATCGCAGCGCCGTACGCGCAGGACGCAGCGATTTTCAACCTGGCGCCACCTCTGGCCCATCTCGGCATCGACCTGAATGAAACGCAGGCGTGGCTCGACACGTGGGCGGGGCCGATCACGATTGAGCCGCGGGATTTCGCGGTGACGGTCTCGGGCGACATGGCTTTTGCGCACGGGTACATGCGAATGCAGGGCCGAAAGAACAGCGCGGATCACGACGTGAACTTCTGGATGCGGGAGACGCTGTGCCTGGAGCGGACAGGCGACGGGTGGAGGATCGTGCACGAGCATACCTCGGTGCCGTTCTATATGGATGCGACCACGCGGCCGGCGTTCGATCTGGAACCGTAGGGCACTTCTGCGAGCGTCCTCGCGAAGTCGATTGCGGCGTATGGTAGTGGGTGATGACGCACATTCCCACGTCGCAGGAAAGGCGTGCTCTCGGGCAAGCGCGGCGCAAGCAGGTCCGCCGCCAGGACCATGCGCGCTGGGACGCGAAGCTCCGCCGGCATGATCCAGTCGCCCTGGTGGCCGAGTCGATGCGCGGGCGCGTGCCGGGGCTGGTGGGGCTCAAATACGAACGGATGCTCGCGTCGCCCTTCGGATTCTTCCGCGGCGCAGTGCCGGTGATGGCGGCGGATCTGGCGCTGCTGCCGCACACCGGCATCGTGAACCAGATCTGCGGCGACGCACACGTGCGAAATCTGGGAGCGTTTGCGGCGCCGGATGGGCGGCTCCTGTTCGACATCAACGACTTCGATGAGACGATACGCGGGCCGTTCGAGTGGGATCTGAAGCGGCTTGCTGCCAGCCTCGTGCTGGCCGCGCGGGAGACATGTGCGCCGAACGAGAAGGTCAGGGACGGCGAAAAAGCCGTGCTGCAGTTCGTGGCAAGCTATCGCAAGCTCGTCGACGCGCTGGCGCGCATGCCGGTGGTGGAGGTGGCGCGTTATCAGGTGCATCGGCTCCAGCGCATCACTCCGGTTTCCCAAGCCCTGATGAAGGCCGAGCGGACGACCCCGATGCACACCCTCGATGCGCTGACGGCAGAGACGAAGAAGGGGCGCATGTTCAAAGACGAGCCTCCGCTGCTGAAACGGCTGACGCCGCAGCAGGCGCGGCCGGTGCTGGCGTCGCTGAAGACCTATCGCGAGAGCCTGCTGCCGGAGCGGCAGCACTTTCTGGCGCAGTATCGGCCCCTCGATGTGGCGTTCAAAGTGGTGGGCACGGGAAGCGTCGGCTTGCGAGATTATCTGGTCTATCTGGAAGGAAATGGCCCGCGAGATCCTCTCTTTCTGCAGATCAAGGAGGAGCCGGGGTCGGCATATGCGCCGTATTTACCGGGCGCGATTGGCACTACGGGTCATCAGGGCAAACGCACAGCGGAGGGACAGCGGGCGATGCAGTTCCAGTCCGATCCGTTTCTGGGATGGACGGCGATCGCCAGTCGCGATTACGTGGTGCGGCAACTCAACGATCACAAAGGATCGATTGCCATCGACGATCTCGCCGGTCAGGGCCTGATCGACTACGCGCAGATGTGCGGCGAACTCCTGGCCCGTGGTCATGCGCGGTCGGGCGACGCGTGTGTGATCTCCGGATACCTGGGCAGCGGGACGAGGTTTGCCGCCGCGCTGGTGGAGTTTGCCGAGGCGTACTCCGATCAGACAGAGAAGGACTGGAAAGAACTGAAGCGCAGCCGCTAGCCGGCGAAATCGATGGCCACGGGCCCGCCTGCTTTGGTACACTCGCCGCGCCCGACGCTCCCATCCCCAGCGGTCGATCCACGGGCTAATTTCATCGAGGAGCCTCTTATGCACCCAGGGAATCAACCCGAGGGTCCGCTGACCCCTGCTGTCGTTTTCGAGATGCTGCAGGCGCACCAGCGCACCGCAGCGCTGAAGGCGGCGATCGACCTGGATCTGTTCACTGCGATTGGAGATGCTCCCGGCGATGTGGCGTCGATCGCGCGGCATTGCAAAGCGTCGGAGCGCGGAGTCCGCATTCTGTGTGATTTCCTCGTCATCAACGGTGTACTCGTGAAGGAGAACGGGCGCTATCGTCACAGCGCCACGAGTGCGGCGTTTCTCGATCCGCGCTCGCCCGCGTCGCTCGCCTCGATTGCGCAGTTCCTCGCGAACCCAGCGATGCGGGAAACCTACGACAACCTCGCTGAGATTGTGCGCAACGGGCGCACGAGTTTGCCGGGCGAGGGAACCGTTGAGCCGGAGAATCCCATCTGGGTGCAGTTTGCTGAGTCCATGGCCCCGATGATGGCGCCCATGGCGGCTCCGCTGGGTGCGGTGGTGCTGGAGGGCCACAACGGTCCGATGCACGTGCTGGACATCGCCGCGGGACACGGCCTGTTTGGGATCGAGATTGCGAAGCAGAATCCTCACGCGCGCGTCACCGGTCTGGACTGGGCGCCGGTGCTGCGGGTGGCGCTCGACAATGCGCGCAAAGCCGGCGTCCATGAGCGCTACGACATGCTTCCCGGCAGCGCTTTTGATGTCGACTTTGGCGGCCCCTACGATGCCGTGCTGCTGACGAACTTTCTGCATCACTTCGACAAGCCCACCTGTGTGGGGCTGCTGAAGAAAGTGCGGGGAGCGCTGAAGCCGGGCGGGCGCGTGGCAACGCTCGAGTTCGTGCCCAACGAGGATCGCGTCTCGCCGCCCATGCCGGCCGCGTTTGCACTGACCATGCTGACCTCGACGCCGGCCGGCGATGCGTACACCCTCAACGATCTGTCGGCGATGTATGCGGATGCCGGCTTCACGAATACGAGGTCGCACCCCATCCCGCTGAGTCCGCATACCGTGGTGACCGGGCACGCGTGATGCGAGAATAAGCGCATGAATGAACTGGCACTGACGTTCAGGGGGGACAGCGCGCACACGCCGCCGTCGCATATCCTGGAAAGCCTGAGTGAGGAGCTGGCGCACACCAGAATTGCGGGCGCACCCCACAGCATCTATGCCGAAGTGTGGCATGCGGCGTACTGGCAGGAAGTGATGCTGGGCCGGTTGCATGGCAGAGGGACGCCGTCTCCGGAGCACAATGCGATGAGCTTTCCGGATGAGGCTGCGGTACTGGCCGAGGCGTGGGCGGATTTGTGCAGGCGGTTCCTCGGCGGAGTAAATGAAGCGGCGGCGATTGCGGACGGGGATGCGCAGAAGCTCGAAAGCGTGGTGCTTTGTCCTTCACCGTCGGAACCGACGCGGAGGATGACGGTCCGCGAGCAGCTGGAAAGCTTCGCCGCGCACAACGCCTATCACCTGGGACGCGTGGTGCTGTTGCGGCAACTACTGGGAAGTTGGCCGCCGCCATCGGGCGGTCTCACATGGTAGAAGGCTGACGTGGGAAGGATGGACGCGTGAGACGGGTGCTGTTCGGAGCAGGCGTGGCGACGGCAATTGTGTGCCTCATCGCGGTGATGGCCTGTCTGTTCGTCCGCTTTCCGATGGTCGTCGGGAATCAGGGGCACTATCTGGTGAATCCTCGGCGAACCATGGTGCTGAACCTTGCGTTTTTCACGGCCGTGCTGACCGTGGCGTTGGCTCTTTTCGGGCGGGGAATCCAGCGAATGCTGCTGGTGGGAGGAGGCCTGGTGTTGCTGGCGTTTTGGTACTCGGCATGGATGTTGAGGTTCTGAAGGCGGAGGATGGAGATGAATCGAAGAGAGATGATACGTGCCACGTTGGCGGCATCGGCTGCAGTGATAGCGGAGCGCACTGCAACGCCGCAGGCGGGAGCAGCCGCGGGGGCCGGTAAAGGCCGGCAGTACTATGAGTTGCGGAAGTATTTGCTTCGGCGCGATGCGCAGGTGCAGGCGACCGCAAAGTATTTGTCCCAGGCGCTGCTGCCGGCGCTGAACCGGATGGGGATCGGTCCGGTGGGCGCGTTCACCGTGGATATCGGGCCGGCAACGCCAACCGTCTATTTGCTGCTACCGTCGGAAAACCTCGATACGCTGGTGGGCGCCGGGCTGCGGCTACGCGAAGATCCGACTTTCCTGGCAGTGGCCGAGCCCTTCTGGAACGCACCCGACACGAGCCCGGCCTTTGAGCGGGTGGAGAGCACGCTCCTGATCGCGTTCGAGGGATGGCCGCAGCTGGTGGTGCCCCCACCGACCGCGACGAAGGGCAAGCGGGTCTTCCAGCTGCGCAGCTACGAGAGCGCCAGCGACCGCGATCACGTGCGCAAGGTGCAGATGTTCCACTCGGGCGAGTTTGAGGTGTTTCAGAAGGCCGGGTTCTGGCGCGTGTTTTTCGGGGACGCCCTGATCGGAGAACGGCTGCCGCAGCTCACCTACATGCTGAGCTTTCCGGATCTGGCTCAGATGAATGAGATGTGGGATGTTTTCCGCAACGATCCGCAATGGAAGAAGCTGCAAGCCGATCCGCGGTTCAGCTACGACCAGCTTGTCGTCAACATTACGAACCTGGTGTTGAGCCCGACGGCGTATTCGCAGGTTTGAGAGCCGCGATGGCGCAGCGAAAAGGGAAGCCGGGTCGCGAGGCGGCGCCGCGTTCGGCAGGATATTCAGGCACGCCGCTGTGGAAGAAGCTGGGGGTGAAAGACGGGCAGCGTACGTGGCGGCTGAAGATGCCGGCGAGTGTGGCGAAAGAGATCGCGGTTAGCGGCGCGGCGCCGAAGCTGATGAAGACGCCAACGGCTGGTCTTCAGATGGCGCACCTGTTTGATGACGAAGAAGCAGGAGCTGGGAAGGGAACTGGAGCGACTGCGCGGGCTGCTGGCGCAGGATGGAGTGGTTTGGGTTTCGTGGCCTAAGAAGGTGGCTGCTGTGGCCACGGACATCACGGAGGACACGGTGCGACAGATGTGTCTGCCGCTGGGCTTTGTCGACGTAAAGGTGTGCGCGGTGGATGCGGTGTGGTCGGGGCTGAAACTGGTGATCCGGTGATCCGGAAGAGCGAGCGGAAATAGAGAAGTAGACGCAAAGTCAGGTCTGGAACCGCTCTTTATTTTCCCGCGGGCTGTCTTGGGCGCTGTTTCGCCGAAACCGATTTGATGATGAGGCGGCGCGGCTGGGCGGGGTCGATGGGACTTGCGGCGAGTTCGAGGGCCTGCGCCATCAGATCCTGCACGCCAGGGTCGTCGATCATCGCTCCGTTATCCAGCTTGATGTGGCGGACTTTGTTGCCGGATCCCTCAAGGCAGCATTCCGGGTCGCGCAGGTGGGTGCCGTTCTGCAGGAAGAAAAGGCTGACCCAGCGGGGAAAGACGGCGATGGAGAAGAGCGCCTCCGACGTGCGGTCGGTGGGGGAGAAGCCGATGGCGAGGGCGTTGTAGTTGTCGTAGACCAGTTCCTGGGCGCCGGGGAGGCGGGCCCGCATGCGGCGCAGGGCGACGCGGGCGTCGGCGGCGATGGCGGGGTGGTACTTGTCGAGAAAGGCGTCGAGCTGTTTGGCTGGGGAGGCTGCTTGCTTCCCGTGGGAAGTTTTTTTCGAGGCGGCCATCAATCCTCCTCCGATTCCTCCGTTACTGGTTCAGCTAAAATCCAGCCAAATTCCGCTCGAACACGCTTGAAGCAAGTGCGACAAACCCAAATATAAACGCGCGGCTCGCGTTCCGCATAGTAGGCATGTCGATAGCATCCCCGGTCGCCGGGGTCGGTCTCGGGGAATCGGTCGCGATGGTTACAGATACAGGCAAAGCAGAAATTACAGTGATCATGCGTCCAGTCCGGCCTGAACCTGTCCCAACGCTTCCAGGCAAACGGAGTGCCGCTCCAGAATGCTCCATCCGACTTCCAGCGATCAGGAAGTTCGGCCAAATCCCGGATATCCCGAGTGGGGGACATTTCGCACTAACTTTACTTTGGAAAAGGGGAAAGCCCGCTCCGGGGTGGGTGGAGCGGGCTTTCGGGGGTGCGGCAAGGGGTAGTTGCCGCGTTTGCATGTTTATGCCGGCGATCACCTAATCTCCCACACACTTACGCGTGCAGTACCATCGGCCCAACGAGGCTTAACTTCCGTGTTCGGGATGGGAACGGGTGGGACCCTCGCGGTATGGTCACCGGCAAAGTCGAGCGACGCCTGGCGGGTAGTTTCTCCCGCAGCCGAGGGGTCCGGACAGTTTCTTCTTCGGACCGCTGTCGGCAGACTAGCGTCACAACTTAGCTGACCGGGAGGATGAAGCGAACTCCAGCTCCCGGAACAGGAAACGAAAATCGATTGGATACAAGGCGAGTTGAGCGCCTCTGCAGAGCTGCTTGCGTCCTTGCGGTCGACGCTGAGCAGAAACTGCGCAGAGTTAATTCTATGATTAAGCCGAACGGGCGATTAGTACTGGTCAGCTGCACGCATTACTGCGCTTTCACCTCCAGCCTATCAACCAGGTGGTCTTCCTGGGCCCTTCAGGGAGATCTCATCTTGGGGCGTGCTTCCCGCTTATATGCATTCAGCGGTTATCACAACCGAACTTCGCTACCCAGCCGTGCCCTTGGCAGGACAACTGGAACACAAGAGGTTCGTCCATCCCGGTCCTCTCGTACTAAGGACAGCCCCCCGCAAATCTCCTACGCCCACAGCAGATAGGGACCGAACTGTCTCGCGACGTTCTGAACCCAGCTCACGTACCGCTTTAATAGGCGAACAGCCTAACCCTTGGAACCTTCTACAGCTCCAGGATGCGATGAGCCGACATCGAGGTGCCAAACCGGAGCGTCGATATGAACTCTTGGCTCCGATCAGCCTGTTATCCCCGGCGTACCTTTTATCCGTTGAGCGATGGCCCTTCCATACAGAACCACCGGATCACTAAGGCCTGCTTTCGCATCTGCTCGACTTGTAGGTCTCACAGTTAACCACTCTTATGCCTTTGCACTCGACGGCTGATTTCCAAACAGCCTGAGAGTAGCTTCGCGCGCCTCCGTTACAATTTAGGAGGCGACCGCCCCAGTCAAACTACCCGCCTTACTATGTCCCTCTCCCGGATTACGGGAGGAGGTTAGATTCACAGCACTCGCAGGGTGGTATCTCACCGGTGGCTCCCTCGAATCCGAGAATCCGAGTTCAAAGCCTCCCACCTATCCTGCGCAGCAAGAGCCATAAATCATAGTAAAGGTGTAGTAAAGGTGCACGGGGTCTTTCCGTCTAGCTGCGGGTAACCGGCATCTTCACCGGTACTACAAGTTCGCCGAGCAACTCGTTAAGACAGTCGTACGATCGTTACGCCATTCGTGCAGGTCGGAACTTACCCGACAAGGAATTTCGCTACCTTAGGACCGTTATAGTTACGGCCGCCGTTCACCGGGGCTTCAATTCAAAGCTTCGCCTTGCGGCTAACCTCTCCTTTTAACCTTCCGGCACCGGGCAGGCGTCAGCCCCTATACGTCGTTTTCGACTTAGCAGAGACCTGTGTTTTTGTTAAACAGTCGCCGTACGCGCTTCACTGCGGCCCATCTTACGATGGGCGACCCTTCTCCCGAAGTTACGGGTCCAATTTGCCGAGTTCCTTAACAAGCTTTCACTCGAGCGCCTTTGGATATTCTCCTCGTCTACCTGTGTCGGTTTGAGGTACGGTTCCCAACGCCTCTCCTTAGAGGATTTTCCCGGCAGCGTGGAATCGGCAGCTTTCAGCCATACGGCTTACTGCTTTGCGCCTCACTGTTAAGCCCCGACGGATTTGCCTGTCGGAACCAGCTTACGCGCATCGAGCCCCATAGCCATAGGAGGCCCTGCTTATCCTTCTGCGTCTCCCCATCGTCAAACGAAGGTTGGGAGGTCCGGAATATTAACCGGATGTCCATCAGCTACGCCTTTCGGCCTCGCCTTAGGGACCGCCTGACCCTGAGCGGATTAACCTTCCTCAGGAAACCTTAGACTTTCGGCGCGGAGGGTTCTCACCTCCGTTATCGCTACTTATGCCGGCAGGGTCTCTTCGCAACGCTCCATCGGTCTTCTCAGTCCGACTTCACTGCTGTTGAGAATGCTCTCCTACCACGCGCACACAAAGTGTACGCATCCGCTGCTTCGGTGTACGGTTTTAGCCCCGTTGTATTGTCGGCACCGGACCGCTTGACCAGTGAGCTATTACGCTTTCTTTAAAGGATGGCTGCTTCTAAGCCAACCTCCTGGCTGTCTGGGCGTTCCGACTTCCTTTCCCACTTAACCGTAACTTGGGGACCTTAGCAGGCGGTCTGGGCTGTTTCCCTCTCGACTATGAAGCTTAGCCCCCACA
>CAWCNN010000003.1:0-97500 GCA_963796895.1 uncultured Acidobacteriaceae bacterium | reverse complement strand
GGTTTCCAGGCAGGTTTGCAATGGGTCTGGATCTGGCGAGACGAGCGGCCGCGAAGACACACAACTGAAGTGGTCCATCAACGAAAGAGGAGAATTCATGCCCGTTATGATGACCCCAACAAAGAAGTTTTCTGGTGAGCGGTTCGCCGAACCTTCGATTCTTCTGGCGAGCGATTCGGAACGACACGGAAACACCATGCATCGAGCTCTGGAGGAGCATGGCTTTACGGTGCAATACGCAGGCCCCTATGCGCACGTGGATTCCCTGCTCAACCAGCGCCAGTTCGACGTGGTGCTGCTGGAAGTGACAGGAGAACATGCCGTGGAACTCGCCGTGGCTGCAGCTCTGCGCGTGAAGCGCGGGAATGCACGCCAGTTTGTCGGCTATCTCGCCGACGCCGCCCTCGACAACAGCGGGCTGGCCGGCGATGCTGTCTTCCCGCGCAGTGCCGCGCGCCTTCCTGAAGTGCTGCGGCGCTACATCGCCGACGGTTTGAATTAGCCCGCCACCGGCTGGGGGCAGTTGCGCAGGAGCCGACCCCGGGATTTTCCTCTTCAGCAAAAATTCAGCAACCCCAGGTAATCTTGTCTGCGCTTCGTTTGAAAGGGAGGCGCGGTTCATGAGGATTTCGTTGGGAAGTGGGTTGATGTGTGCAACTGTGTGCGCCGCAGCGCTGGCCGCAGCTCCGGCCTGGTGCCAGGCTGCGTCGACGGGTCCCTTTCACGTCGAGCACGAATGGAAGATTGGCGGCGACGGCTTTTGGGATTACCTGGCTGTCGACCCCCAGTCCAAACTGCTGTACATCACCCATGGCAACCACGTCGCTGTGATCGATACGCACGAGGGCAAGCAGGTGGCGGACATCACCGGACTGCACGGCACGCATGGCGTGGTGTTCTCCTCGGATGGCGTCCATGGATACATCACGGACGGCGGGGCCAATCAGGTGGCGGAGTTCAACCGGAAGACGAACACGATCGAGAAGACCATTCCGGCAGGAACCGGTCCGGATGGAGCCGTGTTCGATCCCTACACGAAAACCGTGTGGGCCTTCAATGGGCGCAGTCACGATGCAACCGTGATCGATGCCACGACCAATACCGTAGTGGCGACCGTGGCGCTGCCCGGCAAGCCGGAGTTTCCCGTGAGCGACGCGGCGGGTTTCGTCTATGACAACATCGAGGACAAGAGCGAGATCGTGAAACTGGATGCAAAGGCGCACACCGTCGTGGCGACCTGGCCGCTGGCGCCGTGTGAAGAACCTTCCGGCCTGGCGATCGACCGGGAACATCGTCGCCTGTTCGCAGTATGCGACAACCAGAAGATGGCGGTGGTTGATATGGACAGCGGCAAGGTCGTGGCGACGCCGGCCATCGGCGAGGGTCCGGATGCAGCACGTTTCTCGAGTGCGGATCAGTTTGCGTTCAGTTCGAACGGAGCCGGAACGTTGACGGTGATCCACGAGGACAGCCCTGACCATTACAGCGTGGTGCAGAATCTTGACACGAAACGCGGTGCTCGAACGATGGCGATGGATCCTGACGGAAGTCACCTGTATCTGGTGACTGCTGAGTTTGGACCCAGGCCCGCACCAACCGCCGCAAATCCACGTCCCAGGCCGACCCTCGTGCCGGGAAGCTTCGAAGTGATGGTGGCAGGCAAATAGGAACGAACACCGTAGAGGGTTGAGGGTGCGAAGTTTAGCCGGCGATGAGAGAGCCCGCAGAACGTGCGGCTCTCTCGTGTTGGCGCTGAAACTTCCGCGCGAAGCCCGCTTACTTTAGTTCACGTCCGTTGCCACCGGCGTCCTCCTGCAATCGATGCGCACGTCGGGCCCGCTGGGCCGCCTGCGTTGTACTCGTTTTTCTTTCTTTGCATATGCGTCTCAACGTCGGATAATTCGTCTCCTGAGCACAATGACGATGAGCGCAGCGATTGAATTCCGAAAAGTTGGGTTTGCGACGAGCGGGGGGCAGCGCCTGCTCGACGATATTTCTTTCACCGTGGAGGAAGGCACCACGACCGTTGTGCTCGGACGCAGCGGTTCGGGAAAAACCACGCTGCTGCGGACCGTCAACCGCATGCTCGATCCCACCTCGGGCGAGGTGCTCGTGCGCGGAAAGAATGTGCGGGAGCCAAACCCAATCGCGCTCCGCCGCAGCATCGGATACGTGATCCAGGAAACCGGGCTCTTTCCGCACATGAAAACCCTGCGCAATGTTGGCCTCGTTCTCGAAGTGGCCGGCGTGAACCGCAGAGAGCGAACCTTGCGCAGCCAGGATGTTCTGAACGCGGTTGGGTTGGAGGCGCGCACCTTCGGCGTACGCTATCCGCACCAGCTTTCCGGCGGACAGCGGCAGCGAGTGGGGCTGGCGCGTGCGCTGGCCGCCGAGCCGGGCGTGCTGCTGATGGATGAGCCCTTCGGGGCGCTCGATCCCCTCACGCGGGCCGAAATGCAGGACATGTTCCGCGAACTGATGACGCGGATGCGCAAGACAGTGCTGCTGGTCACGCACGATCTCGACGAGGCGCTCTATCTGGCCGACCGCATCGTCCTGCTGAGCCAGGGCAGGGTCGCCGCGCACCTGGGGCCGAGGGAGTTCCTGCAGTCGCGGAACCCGGAGGTGGAGGCCTATGTGCGGGCGTTCCATCGAGGAGAAATGAGCGCCGCGGCAGCGGAGAAGCGCGCGTGACCGAGTTTCTGAGGCAATACGGCACGCAGATTCTGGAGTTGACCGTCGAGCACCTCTGGCTGACCGGCGTGGCGATGCTGTTCGCTACGCTGATCGCGGTCCCCCTGGGCGTGTGGCTGACCCAGAGGCCACGCTGGGCAAAGCCGGTCATCGGCGTCGCGAATATTCTTCAGACCATTCCCTCCCTCGCCATGTTCGGCTTTCTGCTCCCGCTGCCGTGGCTGGGGGAGCGCGCGGCGCGGGTGGCGATCATCGCTCTCACGGCCTATGCTCTGCTACCGATTTTGCGCAATACCTACGCCGGCATCCGTGGGATCGACCCGTCGCTGCTGTCCGTGGCGCAGGCCATGGGACTGACGAACACGCAGCGCTTCTTCAAGGTGGAACTGCCCCTGGCCGCCTCGTTTATTCTCGCGGGATTGCGGACGGCCACCGTAACCTGCGTCGGCATCGCGACCATTGCGGCCGCAGTCGGCGCGGGCGGACTGGGCGAGTTGATCTTTCGCGGCGTGGCCTCGATCGACAACACGCTGATCCTGGCGGGTGCGATTCCGGCGGCGCTGCTGGCGCTGGCGTGTGACGGGGCGCTCGGCTTGATGGAGCGCTGGTACAGAGTCCCGGGCCAGGGCTTAGCCGCATGAATCGGGGCGTTGCGGCTGCAGCGGCCCTCGTGTGCGCGCTGCTGGCGGGGTGCTCTCCTCCGCCGCCCGGATCATCCGGTCATCGGCGCCAAGAATTTCACCGAGCAGGTGGTGCTGGGTGAACTGCTGGCCCAGGAGATCGAGGCAAGGTCCGATCTCGATGTGGAGCGACGGTTTTATCTCGCCGGCAGTTACATCTGCAATCAGGCCCTGACCTCGGGCCGCATCGACGCCTATGTCGAGTACACCGGGACCGCGCTGACCGCGATCCTGAAGCAGCCTGTCGATCGCGATCCGCAGCGGGTTCTGGCCACGGTGCGCAATCTGTATCAGTCGAAGTATCAAATTACGGTAGGGCCGCCACTCGGGTTCGAAAACACGTTTGCCATGGTGATTCGCGGAGACGATGCCGAACGGCGGCATCTGGCCACGCTGAGCCAGGCGGCGCAATACACTCCCCAATGGCGGCTGGGGGTCGGGTATGAATTCGAGCAACGGCCGGACGGCCTGCGCGGGCTGAGTGCTGCCTACGGGCTGCATTTCGCCGGGCCTCCGCGCGTGATGGACCTGGGGCTGCTCTACCGAGCGCTGGAGGCGCATCAGGTCGATATGATCGCCGCGAACTCAACCGACGGACCGATTCAGACCCTGGGACTCACCGTGCTCGACGATGACAAGCACTACTTCCCGCCTTATCAGGCAGTGCCGCTGGTGCGCGATGCGGCGCTGAGGGAATGGCCCGCCATTCAGGATGCGATCCATACGCTGTCCGGAAAAGTCACGGCGAAGGATATGCGCGCCATGAACGAGGCCGTGGACGGTCAGCATCTCAGTCCCGCGGACGTGGTGCGGGAATTTCGGAAGAGCAAGGGACTCTGAACGCCGCCGCACAAAGGAAAAGGCCGCCCCGGTGAGGGCAGCCTTTTAGCTGGTTCCGCGCGACTACTGGCCGGCGGTTGCGGTCACGTACTGCGAGGCGTGATTGCCGTGCGCGACGGCGGCGACGCATGTGGCCACGCCGCTGACGTCATACGGCGAGTTCTGGACGCCGCTCAGTTCGCCCGTGTTCGGATTCACGCGGGCCGCGGCGACCTGGTTGTTCTTCGACAGCGATGTGTAGACGAAGCGGCCGAAGGCCGGGTCGACCAGGACGCACGTAGGACCGGGTGCGCCTGTATCGAATGCCGAAGAAGCCAGCGCCGAGGGCTGTCCGGTCGCCTGCGAGATGGTGTACCCGGTGATCGTCTTGTCGTTGAAATTGGTGACGTACATGTATTGATCGCGCGGATCGATCACAATACCCACCGGGAAGATTCCCGCCGAGAAGGGTCCGTTGACGAGCGGTTGCAGGGTACCTCCGCCGAGAATGGTGTAAACGATGATCTGGTTCTGCACGCTGTCGGTGGTGTAAACGAACCGGCTGGTGAGATCGACGGCGATGCCCGTGGGGGTGGTTCCCGCGGGGAAGGGGCTGCCGGAGACCGGGGCGAGCACACCCGACGAGCTGACGCTGAAACCGGAGATGGTTCCCTGGCTGGGGCAGGCCGCCGGGGTGGGGGGGGCGTGGGCGTCGAGGGCGGCGCCGTCGTCACAACCACCGAATTCGTATTCGAGACATAGGCAAAGCTCCCGTTGGCGGAAACGGCGACCCCGCCCGGGAAGCACTGCACCGTGGAATAAGGCTGGCCGCCGCTGGCGACCGGGCTGCCGAGCGTCCCGTCGGCGGCAATGGGGTACACGGTCAGAATGCCAGGGCCGGGATTCGTATCCGAAAACCCGGGGCCGTAGTAGTCGAGAACGAACAGCAGGTTCCCGGCCGTGTTGATGGCCAGCGAAACAGGCTCCGATCCCGGCGTCGTATAGGCATGGCCGAAGGAGAGCTTTCCGTCTGTCCCAATCGTGAACTGGGCAACGTTGTTGCTGCCATGATTCGCGACGTAGAGGTACTGCCCGTTCGGCGAAGCGATTTCAGCCACCGGGTTCATTCCCTGGGAGGAAACGGGGGTTCCTTTCACCAGGCTGATGGCGCCCGACGCAGAGTCGACGTGGTAGGTGGTCACCTGTCCGGTGCCGCTCGAGCCTGCGCTCGCGCTGTTAGAGGTGACAAAAAGGTAGTCGATGGTTTGGCTGGGGCTGCACGAGGTGATGCTGAAGCCGAGCCCCACTGAGGCAGCAACGGCGAGCAAACCCTGACCGATTCGTGTCAACTTCATGCTTTTCCTTCGTCCCTGGCGGGAAGTAAATCCATTCCAGATTACGGCGTGCGAGCCGGAGAAACGAGCTGGGCGGAAAATCTCATGCCAGCTGCCTATAAGCCATTTTTGTAGCCGCCGGCGTGGACAATCGCGGCCACGCAGGTGGGCTGTCCCGATGTGGGATACGGGGAATCTTTGTTCGTGATCAGCGCTCCCGACGAGGGATCCAGTTCAGCGCCGCCGATGCTGCCGCCGATGTAGTTGGCCGAGTAGAGAAAACGGTTGGTGCGAGGATCGGCCAGAACGCACAGCGGTCCGGAGGCGCCGGAATTACTCGTGGTCAGCAGTGCAGGCGTCGCATTGTTGAGCGAAAAGACGCTTAAAGATCCGTCGGTGTAATTGCTCACGTAAAGGAATTTACTGCCAGCTGCCGGTGTGACCACCGTGCCGCTCATCGGCATGTTGCCCGTCCCGATCGTTGCCGCCAGCGCAGGCGTGCCATCCGGCTGGACCGAGTACGTGTACAGCTGATTGAGTGCAGCGTCGGTGACGTAGATCGATGCGTCATTCGGATCGGCGATGACACCGGTCGGTTCCGAGCCGGGGCCGGTGGTGAAGGGGCTGCCTGCGATCTCGGTGATCGACGAGGCACTGACGGCAAACGCGGAAAGGGTGCCGTGAGCCGGGCAGGATGCCGGCAGAATCGGCACGGTTCCGGTAACCGGAGGCGATGTGGTCACGACAACGGCGTTGGTGTTGGTTACGTACAGGAAGCTGCCGTTGGGAGTAATGCTGAGATTGGTCGGGAAGCACTGAACGGGCAGATAATTAGCCGCGCCAATTGCTTCCGGCGAGCCGATGCTGCCGAGCCCGCTCTTCGAGTCGATCGTGATCGGGAAGGCGACCACAGCGCCGGGACCGGGGTTGAGGTCGGTATAGGAAGGTTGACCGGGGGCCGCAGGTGCGTAGTAGTCCAGGACGTACAGCATCGTCCCATCGGGGCTCAGGGTAAGGGCCACCGGCTCAGTACCGGGAGTGTTGACGGTCTGAAGGGGATACAGCTTGCCGTCTGTGCCGATGGCGAACTCAACGACCGTGTTGTCGTCGTGATTGACGACGTACAGATTCTTCCCGTTCGGTGAGGTCACTTCGGCGACCGGGTTGCGGCCGCCGGAGGGATACGGCGAGTCGGCGATCTGGAAAAGAGCGCCGGACTCGGAGTCGACCTCATACACATTGATCTGCCCAGGGTTGTTCAGATTGCTCGTGGCGTATAGAAAATCGATGGTATTGCTGGGCGCGCAGGAGAGAACGAGCGCCGACAACGCCGTCACGGAGACAGCGGCCACAAGCCGCTTGCCAATTTGCTTCGACTGCCTTGGAGAATAACCTGCTCGCATCAGTTTGTATTGGAACTGTAGAGGCACCAGGTTGGAGTACCCACCGTCTTAAATGTGGAACCCTTGGACAGACTCGTGAGCGTCCCGGTGCCGGGATCGATCTTGGAGGCGGTGATGTCGCTGGACCCGGCGTTTGCCGTGTAAATGTATTGGTGAGACGGATCCTCGAAGATGCAAACCGGTGTTGAACCCACTCCGAAGACCGGGGTGCTGTGGCCGGTGTCGAGATTGAACTGGCTCAGCTGACCCGTGCCCGACGTGATGCTGAATCCCGCGATAACGCTGCTGGCCGCACCGAGCGTGGTCGACTGCGTGTTCGTGACATAGAGCCACTTGTTGTTGCTGTCGGTGGTGAGCGCCGTCATGCCCGAAGTCGTGGGCACATTCGGCGCGGCGCCGGTCGAAATGGCCGAAAGCAGGCCGTTGCCGCCCTGCGTAAACGTGAAGATCTGATTCGTCCCATTGTCGAGAACGTACAGCCAGGAGCCGCTGGCGCTGGTTCCGAGGACGCTGATGTTCGTGGCCCCGGGAATGGGCTGCGAACCGCCCGGCACCTGGGTGAGCTGGCCGGTAGTCGGGCTCACGCCATAGGCGTAAATCAACTGTCCCGTCGTGGTCGGATTCGTCGGATCGCTGTTTTCAGCGGTGTACAGATAGTTGGACAGGAAGTGGAAGTCGATGGCGCCGCATCCGATCGGGAAGTACGTCAGCGGGGTTCCAAAGGCGTTCTGCAACTGCTGATTCTGTACCAGGAAGAGACGGCCGGTGGCGGAGTCGATGCTGAATACTGTGATATCTCCAGCCGGACGATAAACGCCCGCCGCCGAGTCGTAGCAAGGGGTTGCAGTGCTGATCGTCGTCGAAGCAGGCGTGGTATTCGGGTCGCTCCCGCCAGGCTGATATTCGTCAAGAACGTAGAGGTAGTTCCCCGTCGCCGACAGCGCCAGGCGCAGAGATCCCCGTCCCTGGCTGAAATAATTCTGCTGGAAGGCAAGCGAACCGTCGCCCCCGATGCTGAAAAGCGCGATGCTGGCGCCGCTCCAGGTCATCGATCCATCGGCGTTGGACTTGGCCGTTCCCTGGTTCAGCACGTAAACGTACCGGCCCCCGTTCAGCAGAAGCGCGCGGATCGGGTTGTTGCCGCCGGAACTCAGCGGGCTGTGAGGCGTTATGGTCAGAAGCCCCGTCTGGTTCTGTTCGCGGTAGGAGGCCACCTGGTTGTACTGAGAACCGGTGACGATGATGTAGGCCTCAGTGTAGTAGTAGCAGGACTGGGTGCCGAACCCGATGAAAAGGGATGCCGCCGTGGCCAGGGCAATCCGGCCGAGTTTCCTAAACTTCATGCGCTTCCTTCACGCCGGGCGCCAGGGAAGCTGGCCCGGACAAAGCTGTATGGATGATCCCGGTCCATTGTAAATGGAACGGACGTGTTGCGCCGCATCGGCGGTAGTCGAGCCAGGCGCGGGGGATACGCTGGCTCGGTTATGGCATTAGACGCACTGCAATTGCGTTGATCACCAGGCCAAATTACCAGACCCGGCAGGCGTCTTCCGGCATCATCGGCTGGCCCACGTGGCACCCGAATGCCTTGCCGAATTCATCGAAGTTCCTCACCGTGCCGTTCGTCCGGAACATGCCGGGGGAGTGGGGATCGGTTTTCGCCGCGATCCGCGAAACCTGCTCGGTGCGATTCTCACACCACACCTGACCAAACGATATAAAGTACCGCTGCGCTTCCGTGTAGCCGTCGATCTTGTCGTCGATGCTCTTGTGCTCCTTCGCCAGTGTATCCAGCAGAGCCTGCCAGGCGATGCGGATGCCGCCATTATCGGCGGTGTTTTCCCCCAGCGTCAGCTTGCCGTCCAGGTGAACCCCGAGGACAGGCTGGAAGCTGCTGTACTCGTTGATTTCGCAGTCGAGCCGCTTCTGGAAGGCGGCGCGGTCCGCATCCGTCCACCACGGACGCACATTGCCCTTCCCGTCGTACTTGCTGCCCTGATCGTCGAACCCGTGCGTCATCTCATGACCGATCACCACCCCGATCCCCCCGAAGTTTACCGCCGGGTCCTTGCTGTAGTCATAGAAGGGCGGCTGCAGGATGCCGGCGGGGAAATTAATGTCGTTCATCGGCGGGTTGTAGTACGCGTTGACCGTGGGCGGCGTCATGCCCCACTCCTTCTCATCCACCGGCTTGCCCACTTTATTCAGTTCGTAGTCGAACTCGAACGCCGCCGAGTGGTCGAGATCCTCGACGAAATTGGTGCGCGTCACCTCGAATTTCGAGTAGTCGCGCCACTTGTCGGGATACCCGATCTTCTCCCGGAAGTCGGCCAGCTTCTCCTCGGCCTGTTTCTTGGTTTCCGCGCTCATCCACGGCAGGGCCTGGATGTCGGCGCCCAGAGCCTTTTTGAGCGCGGCCACCAGCTGCTCCATATTCTGTTTGGCCTCGGGCGGGAAGTTCTGCTTTACCCAGTCCTGGCCGACGGCCTCGCCCAGGGCGCGATCCGTGGCGGCGGTGCAGCGCTTCCAGCGCGCCGTTTGTTCGACCTGGCCCTGCAGCGTCTTCTGGAAGAAGTCGAAGCTGGCATCCTCAAAAGGCTGCGACAGCCACGAGGCGACGCCGTTGAGAGCGTGGAACTTCAGATATGCCTTCAGCGCCTCCAGGCTCTCGTCGGCGAGCACCTGGTTTTCCGCCTTGAAAAAGTCCGGCTGGCCGACGTTCAGGTCGCTCACTTTCGGTGCGTCGATGCCCGCCAGATAAGCGGTCCAATCGAAGTTGGGCGTCAGCTGATCCAGATCCGCGAAGGTCATGATGTGATAGCGCTTGTCCGGATCGCGTAGTTCGCGGCGCGGCGTGGACCCTTTAGCCAGAGCCGTTTCAACTTCGAGAACGTGATCGGCGTCGGCCTTCGCCTGGTCTTCAGACTCGCCGGTCAGCTTGAGTACGGCCGCGATGTAGTCGTGGTACTTCGAGCGAATGCTCTGCATGTGCGGGTCGTCCTGCAGGTAGTAGTCGCGATCGGGAAGGGTCAGGCCGCCCTGGTGGATGCCCTCAATTTGCTTGCTGGAGTCCTTCTGATCCTGCTCCACCCCGAAACGGAAGAAGATGCCGGTGGGCGTTTTCGAATCGAGATACGCAGCGACCGCGGCGATCTCCTTCTTGTCCCGCATAGCGTCGATGCGCGCGAACACAGGCTGCAGCGGCTTGTCGCCCAGTTTGTCGGCCAGATCGGTGTCCATGCAGGCCGCGAAGAAGTCCCCGTATTTACGCTGCAGCGGAGTTGCCGGCGCGTCGGCGGCCTTTTTCAGATCCACGTACAGCAGGTAGCGGTTGCGCTCGGAGAGTTCATTGAAGCGGCCCCAGCGCGACTGGTCGGCCGGAATGGGGTTCTCCTTCCGCCAGTTGCCGCAGACATATTGGTAGAAATCCACGCAGGGATCGGCAGTCTTGTCGATCGCGCTCAGATCGAAGCTGCGCGGAGCTTTGGGCTCCGTGGGTGCCTGCGCCGGGTCGGAAGCAGAAACCAATTGCTGAGCCGGAAGAGCTACGGGACTCACCAGCAGCAATGCGATAACGAAGCGCCGGAGAGAACGAGGCGAGTGCATGGGAACTCCTCGGGAAGGCGGTCAGGGAAACCGCGGTGGAATGTGCAAAAACGATACCACGCAGGAAGGACAGGTTACAGAAGGGGGCCCGGGGTATCGCGGACAGCTGCACGCCGGGGGTTACAGCACTCGCCATCGCCGGAATGTGACGGAGCGTGCGCTCCGGACCATGACGCCTAGAAGATGTGGACGCGGATATTCAGGTACTTCTTCGGATCCTTCCGGATCGCCGTGACCAGGTCGCTGGAGTCCGTCATCAGCGTGTCGACGTGGTCGTAGAGCTTGCGATCTTTCAGCAACGCCCCGAGGGTACCCTGGCCCTGGTCGATTTGAGTCAGCATCGCGTCGAGCTTGTCGATAGTGTCCGACAGCTTGGCGGCCGTCTTCGGGTCTTTCGTCAGCATGCCCAGCGTGCCCTTGCCCGAATTGATCGACGCGGTGATCTGGTTCAGGTTGTGGGTCGTTTCCTTCAGTTCGTTGTAGAGCGTCTCGTCCTTCAGGAGCTTGCCGGCGGTCCCTTTGCCCTCATCCAACTGGGTCGTGATGTCGTCCGCCTTGCCAACAATATCGTTCAGGCGCGAATAGAGCGTGTCGTCCTTGAGGAGCTTACCGATCGAGCCCTGGCCATTGTTGATCTGGTCGACGATTGACGAGAGTTCGTTGATGGTCCCCAGTGCCCGCTTGTATAGAGTCGGATCGTTGATCAGAAGGCCAATCGATCCGTTCTTCGAATTCAACGTGGTCGCGATCTGGTTCACCTGATCGAGGATGGTGTCGAGACGCAGAATGGTGCCCTGGCTGGCCTGGATCACATCCTGGAGGTTCGGGGTCTCGGTTGTCTGCAACTCGTCGTGGTTTTGGATCGGCGGGCCGTGCGCATGCTTGCTGTCGATATCGACGAGAGTGTCGCCCAGAACGCCCTGGGTCTCCAGGCTGGACTTTGAGTCTTTGCGAATCGCCTCGGCGTAGTGATGATTGATCTTCATCATTACTTCGACCGGAGTTTGGCGACGGCCCGGATCGTTCACAATGCGGATCCCTGTTACATTGCCCACGGTCACACCGTCCAAAAGGACGGGTGCGCCAACCTTCAGCCCTGCCGAGTTCTCAAAGTACGAGCGGAGCATCAGCCGCCCGGACCAGAATCCTCCCGTGCTTCCTGACATGAGGAAAATGAGCGCGATCAGAGCGCACAGAGCGACGATCACCAGGACGCCCACTTTCAGTTGTGACCACCGCACTTCCTGTTGACCGGGCACGTAGTTCCTCGGAAGACAAAAGAGCGAGCAAGAACAGCTATTGCGCAGAGGATATCAAACCAGGGCGCAAGCCACAGCGTAAAGCTCCTGTCGCAGGCTCAGAGGGTCTGATGAACCTGAGGCGATATCCGTTGCAGAACCCTGGCAAATGCTATTCCATCAGCAGCAGATGACACCGCGTTCAGGTCCGCGCAGCCCTTGATTCCCCGGCTTCAGCCGCTCAGTGTGCCCCGTAGTCCGTTGTGGCTTTCGTGCGGGCGTTGGTTACGGAAAAGCTCCCACCGCGCGACACCCTCAATTCGAGGCCGTAGCCCGAGTCAGGGCCGTGCAGGTTGGCAATGAACTTTGCCGGCTCGTTGTCCGGACCCGCTTCTTCCGAGTAGTGGAGCTGCCACAGTGCTTCGAGGCCTGGAATTTTGCGCAGAGTCTCGACCGTTGGCTTCGACCCGCCCTTGGTGGCGCCGTTATCCATAATGGCGATCCGCGGCGCGATCGCGTCGACCAGCGCAGGACTGGAGCTTTGATACCAGCCATGGTGCGACACCACCAGGATGTCGACGTGGCCGATGCGGTTGTCGGGGCAGAGGAAGTCCATTTCCTTATCCCAGGTCAGGTCGCCGAGGTCGAGGATGCGAACCTTGCCCCAGGTGAGCAGGGTTCCAACCGAGCGGGAGTTTTCAGTCTGGTCGGCCGGGCGATGCTCCGATTCTTTGCAGTAAGGGTTCGGCTGACCCGCGGCGGGCAGCGGCTTTTCCAGATACCTGCCGTCGGCGGTAAGGACCTCGGCCGTCAGGCCGGGAACAGGGAGCATCATGCCGGGCTCGGCGACGATGTGCTTGTACTTTCCCGTGGCAAGAACGTTTTGATAAGCGCTGTACGCGGCCGCGGTAGCTTTGTCGCCAGGCTCCCGCAGCGGGCCGTGGTCGATAAACGTGCCGACCGGGATGCGGTCCACCAGTTGCGGGACCCCGCCCGTGTGGTCGACGTGGTAGTGCGTCAGCAGCACAAAATCGATGCGGGAGAGCCCGGCATCGTGGGCGGCGGCCACGATGCGGTCGGCGTCGCGGCCCTGGTTATCGGGCCAGCCCGTATCGATCAGGAGTGAGCGATGGTCGGGCGTGACGAACAGCGTGGACTGGCCGCCTTCGACGTCGATGAAGTAGACGCGCAGTTCGCTGTCGGATTTCTGGGCGTGAAGGCCGGCACAGATCAGGACGAAAACGCAGGTGAGCAGGGCAACGAGGCGCGCAGACTTCATGGAATCTCCGGGAACAGATTAGTCGACGAGCCATGATAGACGTCGCCGTGCCCGGATGATTAGCCGAAGTGGGCGAAGCCGAAAACGGCGACGGCGATGCCGGCAAGTCCGAAGGCGAGGCCGAGATACCAGTAGCCGCGCTGGCGGGTCAGGAGGGTGATGGAGGTGATGACGAGACCGATTTCGAGCAGGGCTTCGCCGAGGTCGAAGCGATCGGCACGGCGCTCGAACTCGTGAACTTTCTCCTCATCGTCGCGCGCTTTATCCTGCGCCTCGACGAGGTCCGCATTCCATTTTTGCAGGTGGCTTTTGTAGGCGTCGGTGATCTTATTCGCGGCATTCTGATCGCGGATGGGGAGCGTGGCAAGCAGATCGGAGATGAGCTGGGTGTCGTACTGCCGGATCTTGTGGGCCTGGTAGAGATTCCAGTCGTCGGTGGCGCGATTCTGATAGAGCACCGCATGGGTGTGGGTGCGATGTCCCATCACCGTGACGATCGCGACCAGGACAGCCAGAACACTCATGCTGAAGCTGACCGGGCGGAGGCTGGGCTCTTTGGCTGCGTGCTCGTGTTGTTCCTGGAGTTCCTGCGCTTCCTGGGGTTCCATAAGGACAGGGTATAGGGAGTGGGCGCGGGACGGAGCGGAAGCAAACGGCGTACAGCGGGTGGGGCTAAACACGACAGGCACGCCGTTCGGAGGGCCGGAACGATCAGAGGCTGAAGTAGATGCCAATCATAGGTTCGGCTGTGTGCGTAAACGTGTTGGTCGACGAGAACAGGTTCGTTACATTCGGCGCTGAATAGAGGTTGCCGCGGTACTGAATGCGCAGGCCCAGATGCGGGAGCAGCCCCCAGTCCAGACCGGCTCCATAGACGTAAACCGGCTTGTACGAGGTCTTCGTGCTCGACGTGGAAGTGGTCGTCGTGGTCCCGGTGCAGCCAGTGCCCGTGCACGGGTTGCTGGTGACAACGGTGGCCTGACTCTCCGCCGGTACGTCGAGCAGCAGTCCCACCCCGAGAACGCCGAAGGGGCGGAAGTTTGCAATGTGAACCGAGGGCGTCCAGTCCGCCGTAACTTCGTGCGCGTTGGAGCGCACGGTTTCCGTCGAGATCGAGCAGCCGAAGGCCGGGCAGCCGGTGGGCTCGGAGGTGTAGGTCTGGTTGGCGCGGTTGAAGGAGTAGGTGCCTTCGAAGCCGAAGATCGGGTTCGAAATGTGGCGCAGTTCGAAGAGTCCGCCGGCCTGGTTCGCGGGGCTCTGCTGGGTGCCGTTAGCGGTGGTGGTTCCGCTGAAGGCCCCGTACCCGCTCAGGGCGATGGAGGTCTGCGCGGACGCGGGAAAGGAAGCGACGGCCAGTGCCATCGCCGCGACAAAGGTAGCTGCAGAAATGCGTTGAGTCAGCATGGGATCTCCGGGGGGTGAGATGCAGAAACCGAAGCTGGTTGACGGACGTACAGCTCTGCTACTTGAGATTGGACGCGAAACGGACGGATTTTGTTGTGGTTGCCTAACGGCTCGGGCTGTGATGAAGCGGCGTCCGGGCTTCCCGCACCAGGTACCAGGAGCCCATAAAGATACAGACAGCCGCGAGCAGAACCCCGGAGAGCGCCACCAGTTCCGCCGGTCCCGTGAGCAGGGAACTGAAATCGGCGCGGAACGTGGGCTTCCAGGCCTCATCCACCGGCCCCATGCGATGCGAGACGGCCCAGAGAAGCATCGCCGGGACATAGATCACCGCGAGAGCACGCAGGGCCCGGAACCAGAAGAGCGCCCGGTGACGCAGGTAAATCCGAGCGCGCCGGCGCGCTTCGAGCCAGACCTGCGAGGCATCCGGGGGAGGGCTGGCGGCGCGGGCATGCGCGGATTCCTGGAGCAGGGCTTCGGTCACCGCTCGGGTCTCGCCGCAAGCCGGACAAGCCTCGGCGTGCTGCTCCAGCGCAGCAGGCCAGAAGCCGGTCCGCGCGGCGCGGCAGACCTCCGAGGCGTGTTCGCAGTGCAATGGCTTCATGCGAGCCTCGTTGACTTCTGCGCCGGCGGCGCCAGAAGCTGCGCGGCTTTGCGGCGCGCGCGGAAGAGCAGGATCCTGATGCTGAGCGGGCGCAGGCCGGTCGCGGCAGCAATTTCGTCGTGGTTCATGCCTTCGACGTAAGCGAGCCAGAGCAGTTCGCGCTCGCGAGGCTTGAGCTGGCGCAGCGTGGCTGCGAACATCCAGGCGAGTGGCAAGATCGGGCGCCATGCCGCGCTCGGGAATTTCGGGAACGGCGAGATCGACACGGCTGCGCACGCGATCATGGATCAGGTTCGTCGCGATGCGGAACAGATACGAGCGTGTCTGCGTCTCATCCATATCGGTACGCCTGTGCATCAGGTAGCGGCAGTACGTTTCCTGGAGCAGGTCGTCGGCCACGTCGGGGCGCCGGCAAACGTGCAGCAGATAGGCCCGGAGAGGTCGCGAAGTCGCATCGTAGAGCAGCCGGAACGTGGATTCGTCGAGAGCGCCGGCTGGCGCCTCTCCCAACACGAGGCTGACGATTCCAGGAGTTCGTTCCATGCACCTTTCTACGTTCCACAACCACGGCTGGTTCCCTCTCCGGGCCGATCGTCAGGCATTCTTTACAGGCTCTGCCAGTCCCAGCGCGCGATAGAGATACCACGTAACGAAGGCGGCGACTTCAAACGCGAAGCCGAGCGCCAGAGCGAGTACCCCCGGAACGATGGTGTCGGAGTCGACCGC
The DNA here is from genome assembly GCA_963796895.1 of uncultured Acidobacteriaceae bacterium. Taxonomy (GTDB): domain Bacteria; phylum Acidobacteriota; class Terriglobia; order Terriglobales; family Acidobacteriaceae; genus Palsa-343. The sequence continues at coordinate 81,713 of CAWCNN010000003.1, read as the reverse complement.
GCCCATTGCCCGCAGGATGCAGAGCGCCGCACCGAGGAAGATGATCACGATACCCCAGCGCACGCAGGCCAGCATGGGAGCGAGCGGCGATTCGTGGTCGAAGCGAAGCCCGCTGAGGAACTGCTTGCCCGCGTCCGATTGCATATAAGCCGCCATGTTCTGGGCGTTATCGAAGCGCGACAGAAGAATGGTCTGGACATCGGCCTGCGCACGGGCCATGCGCAGCCGCCGCACAGAGCTGAAAATGGTCCAGGTGATGAAGCTGATGGTTCCAAACACTGCGATCAGGGCGACTACGTCGGTGCTCATGGCCTTACCTCGCACAAGTGAATTTCTGTTTGCACTGAGTAATACGGAGAAGACGGGCTTCCGGTTAACAGAATTTTCCTGCGGGGCAAAAAAAGAGGGCGCATTCTCTCGGACGCGCCCCGAAGTGATGCGGAGCTTGTGCCTTCGCTACTCTTCGCGCAGGGCAACCATGGGGTCGACCTCGGCCGAGCGGTGCGCCGGAACCCAGCAGGCGAACAGGGCCACAGCGAACAGAATAGCGGCCACCAGCAGGGTGCTGGCGTAGTCGACGGCTCCCACCCCGTAAAGGGTTGAGTGCATCAGGCGGCCGAGCGCGAGCACGCCCGCAAGCCCGATAACCATCCCGGGAAGGGCGAGCCGAATGCCGCCGCGCACGATGAGGGAGACCACCTGGCCTCTTTGGGCGCCAAGGGCCATGCGCAGCCCGATTTCATGCGTCCGCTGTGCGACAGCGAAGGACATGACCCCGTAAATGCCCAGCGCCGCCAGCAGCAGCGCAACCCCCGCAAATCCGGCGAACAGGACCATGCCAAAACGGTCGGTTGTCATCTTCTCATCGACAATCTCATGCAGCGTCTGGACGTGCGTCAGGGCGAGATTGGGGGCTGCGGCAGCTACGGCAGCGCGGATCCCTCTGCTAACGGCTCCGGGATCGACGGCGGTGCGGGCCACCAGCCCGACATAAGGCCACGGAATCTGTAACAAAGACACGAACATCGAAGGCTGTGCCGCGCCCCCGATCTTGTCGCTGTTATGGATGTCGTGAAAGACGCCAACGATCCGGAACGAGGTTGCGGGGCCGAGCTGATTCTGTCCGGGCTGCGGAATAGGCAAGAGAAGGTGCTGGGAGAAGGGATCCTTGCCCGCGAGGTAGCGGTGGACAAAGGTTTCGTTGACGACCACGGAGAGCGGACTGCCAAGGCTGTCTGTCGCGTCGAGAAAACGGCCGCTGACCAGCCGAACACCGAGCGTTCGGAAGAAGCTGGGTGTGAGAGCTTCAAGCTCCGCGACCGGCTGATGTTTGGGGTCGGTCGGCTGGCCGGCGATCGTAAAGGGGAAGGATCCGGACCCTTCGAGCGGCAGGCCTGTCGTCAGAGCGGCGTCGCGAACGCCGGGCACACCACTGATCTTCTCCAGGAGCTGGCGCTGGTTCGCGACGATCTGCGCCGGAGGAGGAATATTCGTGCGGCCCTGACGCGTGTTGGTGGCCTGTTGCAGTCCCGCCGTCAGAACGTGCTCGGTGGTGACTCCGAAATCGATGCGGCTGAGGTTCCAGAAACTGTGCAGGGCAAGACCGGCTCCGGCCAGCAAAGTGAGCGCGAGTGCGAACTCGACCGTCACCAGCACCGCCTGCGTGCGGCTCCGGCTGCGCCCGGAGATGGAGCGCGACCCCTGCTTGAGCGTGTCGCTCAGATTCAGTCGCGCCGCCTGCCATGCCGGTGCGCAGCCAAACAGCACCCCACCGATGAGCGAGACGCCAACCGCGAACAGCAGCACGGGGATGTTGATGCCGACAACCGCTTCCGCGACCTGTTTGCTGAGCGGCAGCAGCGCCATCGCCAGCTTCATAATCGACCAGCCCAGCAAAATGCCGGCAGAACCGCCCAGAACGGAGAGGGTCAGGCTTTCCGTGAGGAGCTGGTGAAAGACCTGACGGCGCGTAGCGCCCATAGCAGAGCGCAGAGCAAGTTCCTGCTGTCGTGCCGATCCGCGGGCCAGCAGCAGATTCGCCACATTGGCGCAGGCGATCAGCAGAACAAGACCCACCGCAGCGAGCAGCAGCCAGAGATTGCGAACAATTTTCGGATCGAGCCAGTCGTTCTTCAGCTGCTCCACACTCACCGACCAGGAGGCCGCATCGGCCGCGCCTCCGCCGCGGTTGGGCGCGAGCCGCTTGTCGATCGTGGCGATCTCGGCCTGGACCTGTGCCAGAGAAACCCCCGGCTTGAGACGCCCGAACACGTTGCCGTATTCGTTGCTCTTGACGCCGGTCTGGGCGATGAAGGGCACCACAAACTGCGTGCCTTCGATTTTGTCGAAGGGATCGGCGGGGAGGACGCCAACGACGGTGTAGGGCTCATCTTCGATCAGAATGAGCTTGCCGAGAATCCCCGGGTCGCCGTGATAGCGCGCCTCCCACAAGCGATGCGTGAGGATGACGAAGTGATCTTTGCCGGGAAGACCTTCGTCAGGGAGAAAGTCGCGGCCCAGTGCCATGTGGACCTGGAAGTCCTTCGTATAAAGGCCGGGCGAGGTGCGCAGGCCGCTGGTCTCATCCTGGGAGTGATCCGGATTGGTGAGATGGAGTCCGTTCCAGGAGGAGAAATCGAGCCGCTGGAAGCTGCGGCTCTGCGCCGCGTACTCGGCGTAGTCGGATGCCGAGGTCCCGTTTCGGTCCCCCTTGTAATGATTCCAGACCACCACCAGTTGATTCGGGTTGGGATAAGGCAGCGGAGCCAGAAACGTGGCCCAGATGATGCTGAAGATGGCGACGTTGGGTCCAATGCCGAGAGCCAGAGCGAGGATGGCGATGGCGGCGCAACTTTTGTTGCGCGCCAGCATGCGCAGAGCGAAGCGGATATCACGAGCCGAGTTGCCCATGCAGATCCTCCGCGGAAAACCAAATTGTGAACTTTAAGGATACGAAGCAATTCGCGGGCCGGTTCTCGAAACACGCCGCCGCGTGATTACGGAAGGGTTTGTATCCGCAAACGAAGGATGCAGAGCGGGGCGCGTGTTCGGATTTGCGGCGGTACGTCCGGAAGCGGACAGCCTGGAACGTGCAGCGGGACTTCTGCAAGTGAAAACAGCCCCGAGGCGAGCGGACTTGCCCCGGGGCCGGCAGAGTTGTTGAGCTAGAAGCTGACGGTAGCCGAGACCTGGATCTGACGAGACGATCCGAAGTCGCCAACCGGGAAGCGGGTCGAGGTCAGCTGGCCGAAGGTGCCGGTTGCGCCACCCGGGGCGAAGTTCGATGACGGCTGGCCAAAGTTGGGGTGGTTGAGAATGTTGAACGCGTCGGTGCGGAGATTGAACACCACCCGTTCGGTGATGTGGGTGTCTTTCGCCACCGAAAAATCGATATCCTCAAATCCAGGACCGGTGTACTCGCCCCGGGATTCATCACCGAAACCCGTGCCGGGGCTCGAGAAGACGCAACCGGACGTTACGGCCGTCCCACAGACCGCCTGCGGGATGTATTGAACATTGTTGCCGGCCCGAGCGTAGCCATAGTGGATTGAACCGTTCACATTGGGGCGGGTCAGATTGGCCAGCCCATTATTCGCCAGAGTGGTGTGGACGGTGAACGGGTTGCCGGTCTGCAGCGAATCGATGTTCGAAACCTGCCAGCCCTGCATGAATCGGTTGCCCTTGAAGGGCAAACTATAGACCCCGCTCAGCACCCATCGGTCGCGCACATCGAAGTCCGAGGGACCGTAGTCGCCGCGCGGATTCAGGCTATTCTGCGGCGTCCCGTAGCCGGCGGAGGCCAGGCTGTAGGAGTTATAGTCCAGCGACTTACTCCACGTGTAAGAGGTGTTGAACTGGAGGTTGTTGCCGAACTGCTTCGTGAGGGTCCCCCACAGGGCGTTATAGTTGCCGTTCCCCACACTGGCGCTCTCCATGATGTTGGTGAGGGTCACGCCAGGATCGATCGGGCTGGTCGCCGAAATCGCGCCAAACGGGCGGTTCGCGGAGTTGCCGTTGATGGGCTGGTTTTCATTCAGGTACATCTGCAGATGCGTGCTCTTCGAGCCGATATAGCCCACCTGAGCGCCCAGGGTGCTGGTCACCTGATGCTGCACCAGCAGGTTCCAGGTCTGGACCTGCGGGTTCTTAAAGTCCGGCTGCACCGTATAAGGAGAGATGGTTTTCGCGGCCGCCGCCCCGGAGTACGCATTCTGCAGGGTGAGCGCAGGACTCGGTGTATTCGTCGAGATGGACACCGGCACGGCGAAGGGCGGATTCGTGCTCAGGCCGGTCACCAGATTCGTTTCCGGCTGGTTGTAGAGGATCCCGTAGCCAAGGTGAACCACCGTGGTGCCCTTGCCGCTCACATCCCAGGCGAGGCCGAGGCGCGGTTCGTAGAGATAGTTCTGGCCATAAGCCGACCGCGCCAGGCCATTGCTGTTCACTTGCACCAGCGAGGCCCTCGCCGGAACAAACTCCACGAAGCGGTTCTCGGCCTCGACCGGCGAACCGTTCCATTCAAAGCGGAAGCCGAGTTCGGCGGTGAGAGTGGGACGGATCTTCCACGAATCGACAGCGTACGCGCCGATCGCGGAGGTAAAGACGCGGCTGGGACGGCTGCCCGGCGTGACCGCAAAGGAACTGGGCTCGTCGTTGAGGAAGTTACTAAGTGTGCTGAAGGTGAAGGAACCAGTGTCGCCGGCAAAGTTGGAGTTGACGAAACGGCGGAACTCCCCGCCGAAACGGAAGGAGTGATTGCCCCTGAGAAGGCTGAACGTGTCCGACAGCACGCCGAGGGTGTCGCCGCGGCCCTGAGGCTCGCCCGCCGGACCGCCGAAGGTCAGACCGATGTTGCTGATGGAAATCTGCGGCAAGCCGACGTTCGTGTTGTTGCCGTCGCTGATGCCGAGGGTGGTCGGATTGGTGTTCACGGTCGGAGTGAACGTAATGTTGATGCGGTTGAATCCAAGGCGAGCTTCGTTGACCGCATTGGAGCCGAACGTGTGCGTCTCGACGATCGTGAGCAACTGACGGCGCGCCGGGCGTGCATCGCCGTATCCGGGAATGGTATCGGCAACGGTCGGCGACAAAGGTTCGTTGCGGGAATCCTGCTGGATCGCGTAATAGCCGTGCAGATGGTCGTTGACGCCGATCTGGTCGAGGATGTCGACCGTGCCCTGATCAATGTTGGCCAGCGCGCTGGCGGAGCCGACGAAGTTATTCCCCGAGTTCGGCCCCGGCAGCAGCTTCAGCAGCGCGTTGATGGTGCTGTCCGCTCCCACCGATCCTGCGGGAGGAACCCCCGCATTCACCGTCGCCCCCTGGCGTTGGCGCGAGCCTTCGTAACTAAGGAAGAAGAAGGTGCGGTCTTTCCAGACAGGACCGCCTGCATCGCCGCCGAACTGGTTGCGGATGAACTGCGACTGGCGCACGTGAACGCCATTGACGGTGTACTGCGGGTTAAAGTAGTTGCGCGCATCGAAGAACTGGTTGCGCAGGTAGTTATAAACCTCGCCGTGAAAAGCATTTGTGCCGGAACGGGTAGCGATGTTCACGATGGAACCGGAACTGCGGCCGTAGTCGGCGGAGAACGTGGAGTTATCGGCCTTGAACTCAGCGACGGTGTTGATGGTGGGCTGAAAGGTGATCTGGTTCTGCACCATATCGTTCAGATTGATGCCATTGATCATGAAATTGACCGTATCTTCGCGCTGGCCGGCAGTATCGAACGACAACGCGCCCTGACCGCGAATAGGCTGGGTGAGAAATCCGTTCGCGGGAGCGGTCACCGAACCAGGGATCAGACTGCCCAGATCGACGAAGTGGCGGCCATTCAGCGGGGCGTTCTGGACCGTCTTCTGATCGATAACCTGGCCGACAGTGATGCCGGTTGTGTTCACCACCGGCGCCGTGGCGTTGACGTTGACGACCTGCTGCGTGGACCCCACCGTCAGTGTCACATTTTCCGTCACAGTGACATTGACGTTGAGCGTGATGCCCTGCAGGTGGCGTGTCTGCATGCCGTTGGCGGAGACGTCGATGGTGTAGGGGCCCGGGATCAAAGACGGCGCGGCGTAATTTCCGTCGCTATCCGTGCGGACGGTGCGGGTGGCGCCGGTCGCGGTATTGCGGATGGTGATGGTGGCGCCGGGAACCACAGCTCCCGACGGGTCGGTGACAACGCCCTGCAGCGCGGCAGTCGACTGCGCGAACGACGGCGAAACCGCCAGAATCGCAAACAAAAACACTAAAGCTGCGAGGAAGGAATTCCTGCGGGGGGAAATCATATTTGCCTCCAAAAATGGATGTTGCCTGGTTTTAGGTTTGGGGATACCAGTGTACTGATGAGTAAATATTGTGCCACGAATGCGAATTTGCCACCATCGCCGTTGACTTTCATCGCCGGGATGACGGCAAACCCGCCAGGTTATGCTGTTTCGACGCTCATCTCAGGGAGAGGTCATAACGATGCTACGGTTATCGGCGATTCTCGCCGTTGTTTTTGGGATGAATTGCGCGCTCGCAGTGACAGGTGGGGCGCAGGAAATTCCTGCCGTGCAGCAGGGCAATTACGTCGCGCATGATTTTCACTTCCGCTCGGGCGAACAGCTGCCCGAAATGCGTCTGCACTACCGGACGCTTGGGTCACCGCATCGCGACGCGCGGGGGGATGTGGACAATGCCGTGCTGATCCTGCATGGAACCGGCGGGACCGGGGCGCAGTTTCTCGCCCCCTACTTTGCCGGCGTGCTGTTCGGGCCCGGCCAGTTGCTCGATGCCACGAAGTACTACATCGTTCTCCCCGACGACATCGGCCATGGCGGATCCTCGAAGCCGAGCGACGGCATGCACGCGCATTTTCCCCACTACGACTACGACGATATGGTGGCAGCCGAGCACCTCCTGCTGACCGACGGTCTGCATGTGGATCATCTGCGGCTGGCCATGGGCACGTCGATGGGCTGCATGCACTCGTGGGTGTGGGGCGAGACCTATCCCGGATTCGCCGATGCGCTCATGCCCCTCGCCTGCCTGCCGGTGCAAATTGCCGGACGCAACCGCATGATGCGGAAGATGGCCATGGATGCCATCACCGACGATCCCGCATGGGACCACGGCGACTACACCGCCCAGCCGCCCGGGCTCAGGACCTCGCTGGAGATGCTGCTGATCATGGGGTCGAGCCCGCTCCAGATGCAGGAGCACGATCCGACGCGCGATGAGGCCGACGCTTACCTGAAGAGCTTCCTCGATGAGCATTTCAAAACCACCGACGCCAACGACTTTCTCTACGCGTTCAACTCGTCGCGCAATTACGATCCTTCGGCGAACCTCGAAAAGATTGAGGTGCCGGTGATGGCGGTCAACTCAGCGGACGACTTCATCAATCCGCCGGAGCTGGACATCATGTCGAAGATGATCAAACGGGTGCCCAAAGGGAAGTTCGTGCTGCTGCCGATTACTGAAGAAACCCGCGGGCACGGCACCCACACCCGTGCAGCTATCTGGCAGCAGTATCTGGCGGAGTTACTGCACGAGTCAGCCCGCTGAGTCTTACGGGGAATGACGAAATGTTCATCGCGCCATTTTGGATTCCGAGGGCGCCAGCGCCGATAGGGGATGAGAAAGGAGCAGTCATGAATATCTCCCCCGTGAACGCAGTCTCTTCCGCCTACAATATGCCCGAAGCGCAGAAGGCGGCCCCGGCGCCACAGTCCTCTTCGCCGGTCCAGGATACCGTTACCCTCAGCCCCGCAGCGCAGAAGGCAAGCGCAGGCGGCGATGTCGACCACGACGGCGATTCGCACTAAATTCAGCGACCAGCAATTAACCAGACGGCTGCAGGCCTCCGTATCTTTCGGGGACCTGCAGCCGTCCTTTTTTGTTCCTGATCCGTCCCGGGTGTCAGTTAACGGTCAAAGTCAGATTCGTAGTCGCCGTGATGCTGGACGTCGTCGTATCCGTGCCCACCAGAGTTACCGTGTAGCTTCCGGAGGCAACATCGGTACTGCTGGTACTTGGGGAGTTCGAGGAGCTGGCATTGCCGGAACTGCTGCCACAGCCGCTGGCCAGGCCAACCATCGTAGCTAAAGCCAGGCAGCCAAACAGCGCCCAGGCCTTCCGCGGCCTCCCGAATCCGAGCAGCAGGATCCCGGCGAAAACTCCCGCACTGATCGGAACGGCCTTTCCAAATGGAGAACGATTCCTGGCGGTAGTGCCACTGCTGCCTGCGTGCACAAACGAATGTGCCCCGGAGAGGCCGCTGCAGGCGCTCTGTGAGGTGTAAACGGTGAGAGTGGTTGTCGCCGTGCTGCTCGCTGCGATCGTGGCGTTGCTGATGGTGTAGCACCCGTAAGTGTTCAGATTGCTGTTGGTCGAAGAGGCGGTAAAGCCGACGGTTCCCGCGTACGAGTTCGGCGATGCGATTTTCACCGTGGACGTGGCCGAACTCCCGCGCGTGAGGGTCACATTGGTCGCGGAGAGTGAGAAGGAGCCGCTGCCCGTGCCCCCTCCACCGCCACCGCCGGTGGTCCCGCTCCAGGCCGTCATCAGGTTGTTGAAGTCCACCGAGCCCAGGCCGGTCGCCTCGTCATAACCCGTACCGGCCGCGTATTGGGCGGAGCCGGAAGACGAGCAAAAGGAGCCTCCCGCAGTGCACTGATTGCCGCCGCTGGTGATGTCGTGAAAAGCGGAGGCGTACGTCGAGGCGTTGGCGGCGAGCGAGTAGAGAGTCTTGTTCGCGACCCCGAGGCCGCTCGAGTTCTGCTGCTGTTCAAGGATGGCCAGCATGCCGGCAAAAACGGGCGCGGCAAAGCTGGTGCCGCCGGCGATGGTCAGGTCCTGGCTGGCGGAATCGCGGAAGCCTGAATTGCAGCTGGCTTTTTGTCCGGTGCTCCACCCGGAAGTATCGCTGCTGCAGTAGAGATAAGGGGCGTTGTTCGGAGACGACGCCAGCGAGACATCGGGAACGAGACGGAAGCTGCCGGACGAGATTCCCGCAACGCCGGTTTGCCAGCTGGGACGCGGCGTGAGCGTGCTGACCCCTCCTCCGCCGGAGGATAGAGCGTATTGCGCGTTCTGTTGGCCGACGGTGGCACTGTCGTCGTTCCAGGCTTGCTCCGGAATATAGGAAAGTGCGGAGCCGACCACGTCGCTCCCGCTGGCGGATTTCCAATACGTCGTGTTCCCCGTCGCCACATCCGCGGAGGGAAATTCGGTTCCTCCCACCGCAACAGCGTAGGCGCTGCTGGCTGGGTAGTTCACCGCGAGTACTTCCATCGCGGCGGTCACGCCCGTCTTTGCAGTCGGGTTGTAGCAGGCGGTTGAGCCGGCATCGCCCGAAGCGGTGACCACGGTTTGTCCCTGGCTGGCCGCCTGTTGCATGATGCCTTCGAGCGTGGAGTAATTCGCTGAGCTGAGGTCCGGCTCGCACAGACCGTAGCTGATGTTGATGATGGGTGCAGTCTTGTTGTCGACCGCATACTGCAGCGCATCGAAGACACTCATGTTCTGGTTGTTGCCGACGTACACGAAATCGATCGTCGCGCCGGGAGCGATGCCGCCGGCGTACTCCAGGTCGAGGTCCGACTCCGCTTCATCTCCGGAGGAAACGACCGAGGCCCCGGAATTAGGAACAAGAATCACGTTGGGAGCCTTGACCGTGAGACCGGCCGCAGACTGAAAGGCCTCGACGTCGGCGACCGCGATCTGTGACTGACCGACCACAGCAATCGTCTTACCGGATCCGGTGTAGCCGGCGTTCCACGCGGCGTTGATGTCGTAGATTGTTGCGATGTCCTTCGGCGTCAGGAAATGGCTCTGTGTCTGCGACGAGGTATACGAAGGCTGAATCGTACCGGGCGATGGACGAAGCTGCGGAGCCGGCCGGAAATCGTCGAGATTGCGGACCGAACCCACGATGCCCGAGAGCGCCGACGGAATCGCGAGGTTCGTGGCGTTCGCGAAATGCGTCTCAGCGCCAACCTGATAGCGGTGCAGTTCGGTTTGAAACGCCGACGCCACCTGGCCTGCCGTGCCGGAAAAGGTGATACTGGTGCGGCTGTTCGAGACGCGATCGATGTTGAAGCCCTGCGACTCCAGCCAGTTCTCCACGCGCGCCAGATCCGCGTCGCTCAGGCCAAAGCGGCTGGCATATTCCTCAGGTGTCAGCCATGCGTGGTACAGCGGAGATCCCGGCGTTTGCTGCGCCTGAATCAGCGCGTCGAGCTGCGCTTTCTGTTTCGCCGTCGGCTGGAACCAAAGCGTGATGCCCGCAATCGGAGCGCCGGCGTTGAGTTGCCCCAGATCGCGACCGGCCTGTACGCGAGGACTCACAGAGCCAGGAAGCGCGACCGCGGCTCCGACATCGATCGGCTGCAGAATACGGTTGGCTGGCTGTTGGGCGTTGGCGAGACTGGCAAAAACAAAAGCTGTGAAGGCGGCGCCTGAGACCTGGCGGAGCAACGACAAACGCATGGGGAGGACCTCTTCAAAATTACAAATGAGGCAGAGGAAAAGGAACAGGCGCAGCAGGTACAACTTTGTGGGTAGTTAGACGGCAATTTACGCGAATTCGTTTCGGTGACACAGGTTCCGCGGAAAGGTGCCGCGGTTGCGCGCAACGGGCGCGACGTTCTCGCAGGGCGCGCAGAGAATCCCGGAGAAGCGTCGGAATGCCGCCGAATCAGGGGTTTACCCGCCAATCCGGGTATACTCGGATGCATTCCAAAAATTGCCGAGGTGAATATGGATTTCCGTTCGAGGGGCCAGGCCGCAGGACTCACCTTATTCGTAGCAGCAGTATGCACGCTTTCGTGTCTCGCAGTGGCGCAGGAGAAGCCGAACGAAAAGGGCGGCGAATCGAAGCCGGGAATGGCGTCGACCATCGCACTGCCGGATTCGATCACCGAAGGCACCGTCACCATCGGCGGACAGCCGGTCGCCTATCGCGCGGTGGCGGGGACCATCACTGTCGGCGCAACCGATCAGGAGGATGCGACTCTGGCCTTTGACGGCAGCATCCTGCCGGATTCCGGTGTCAAGCCTCCCACCGATCCGGCCGAGGCCCCGCCCACCGCGCGCATGTTTCTACGTTGCCTACTTTAAGAAGGATGCGACTGACGAAACCCATCGTCCCGTGATGTTTATCTATAACGGTGGTCCCGGATCCGCGACCATGTGGCTGCACATGGGAACCTTCGGGCCGAGACGGATTGTGCTGCCCGATGCCGATCACCAGGAGGGCGCGCCTTACTCCGTTGTCAACAATCAGTACTCGCTGCTCGACGCCAGCGACCTGGTATTCATCGACGCGCCGGGTACCGGATTCAGCCGGACCTTTGGCAAGAATCGCGGCAAGGCCTTCTACGGCATCGATCAGGATGGCCAGGCGTTCAGCCACTTCATTCGCAAGTTCCTCACCAAATACGACCGCTGGAATTCCCCTAAGTACATCTTCGGAGAGAGCTACGGAACGCCGCGTTCTGCGGTTCTGGCCGCGGATCTGCAGGGCGTCGATCTGAACGGAGTCATCCTGCTTTCGCAGATCCTGAGCTTCGACAACTCGATCGACGAACCGCAGGCCAATCCGGGCGTCGACCAGGCGTATGCGCTGGCGCTGCCGACGATGGCCGCGACGGCATGGTACTTCCACAAGCTGCCGACCCAACCGGCCGCGCTCGGTCCGTTTCTGGATGAGGTCGAGAAGTATGCGCTCGGCGACTACATGGAAGCGCATGCTGCAGGGCAGCGAACTCAGCGACCAGCAGAAGCAGGCCGTCGCCGAGAAGCTGCACGGCTACACGGGTTTGCCGGTTGACTTTCTGATGCGGGCCAATCTGCGCGTGAATGGCGGCGAGTTTTCGAAGGAACTGAAGCTCGACGATATGACCACCGTCGGCCGCCTCGACACGCGGTATCAGGGGCCGGACATGAATCCTCTGAGCGGCGAGACCGATTACGATCCGCAGAGCGACGCGATCACCTCAGGATGGCAGACCGCGATCAACCAGTATCTGCGCCAGGACCTGAAGTATGGCGCGCAGGAAACTTACTTCACCAGCGGGCGCCAGGGCGGCGACTTCTCCTGGGACATGCACCACCGCATGCCCGGATTCCGCGGCTTCAGCAGCGACTGGAGCGGGCCCAATGTCATGCCCGATCTTGCCTACCGCATGAAGATGAATCCGAAAATGAAGGTGATGCTGTGCGGCGGCTACTTCGATCTCGCGACGCCTTTCTTTGAAGGCGAGTACGAGATGCATCATCTGCCCATGCCCAACTCCCTGCAGAAGAACATCAGCTACCACTACTACGAGGCCGGACACATGATCTATGTCAAAGAGGATGTGCTGAAAGCCTTCCACAGCGATATGGAGAACTTCGTCCGCTCGACCGAGAACGGGGCTCACTAAACAGGCAGCGCAACATCGCGGCTCGGGCCGTGTCTGGAGGAGCAAGTCCGGAAGAGACGCATTCCGGACTTGCTGTCTCCACCCACGCAGCCTGAAAGGAAATCCGCGATGAAGTATTTGTGCCTGGCACTGATCCTTTTGCCGGTCGCTTTAACCGGCTGCTCGCACAGAACCGAGGTCTACGGGCCGCCCCCGCCGGCGTACAGCCAGGCCGTTCGGCACGGATATAACGATGGTGTCGCGGCCGCGCAGCGCGATCTCCGCAACGGGCTCAGGCCGGATGCGGACCGGCATCCGCGATTCCGAAATCCCCCCGTCCCCGGACCCCTGATGGACGACTACCGCCATGGCTTCCGCGACGGATATCACGCGGGATATCGCAGCGGTTACTGAATTCTTAATTCCCTGGGAAGGGAAGATAACTATTGGGTCGATTGCTCACGCAGCTCGTCGGCCTCGCCGGGCGCAGACGCGGTATAGCAATCCCGTTGTTGGGGGAGGGGGCCCGGGAGTCTGTTGTCAGCGGTCGCGCTGCGGGTTTGAGGGTAAGGCGGCACGCGCAGATTCAAGGCGCTGGCGCAGGCTGGCATTCTCGCGAGCGAGGAATTCTTTCTCCCGTTCGAGAGCAAGCACGCCGTCCTCGGCTTCGATGAGGAGGTTGCGAAGGGCGAGAACATCCTGCCGGCCCAGCGCGCGTTCCATTTCCATCAGTTTGTGCAGGATATCGGGTGGATCCATCGAGCCCCCTCCGGAAGTAACGTAACTATCTTCAGATAGGTTGCTCCGGTCACGCTACCAAAGATGTGATGAAGAATACATAAGATGGGACGACAGCAGCGATGTTATCCGTACAGTTACATCTACTTTCGTAACCTGGACTCGCGGCGACGTTGACATCCGGACAGGTCGGCTCGAACAGCCGGGCACCGCGCATCGTTAATTAATCAGCTGAAGAAGAAGTGGGTCATGTGCCAGATCGGGGTTTTGGGCTCGATCGGGGAGTCGTCCGGGAGAACAGAGGGTGCGGGCGTTTCCTCGTCATGACAGCCGCCGGCGGCGCGATTCTGCAGGGCGAGCCGTTGGAGGGGGGAGCGCCGGTAGTCGTCGAGTCGGCGGCGGAGGCCGGCGTTCTCGATGGCGAGGTGCTCGTTTTCGCGCTCAAGGGCGAGAACGCCATCCTGGGCTTCGAAGATGAGGTTGCGCAGGGTGTCGGCGTCCTGGGCAGAGAGGGCGCGCTCCATTTCCATCAACTTGTGCATCAGCGTGGGGGCATTCATGGGCACGTCTCCGGGGGAGGAATTGGAGATAGAGTGCCCTGGATCGAGTGACGAAACTGTGATGATTGTCACGTTGAAAGGCAGGCAGCAGGCAATGGGAACAGGGTTTCTGTCGAGCACTGCAGTACTAAGACGAGCCCGAAGCGCCTTGGAGTCCGAACCTACTGCCCCGCATTAATCTTGAAGTCGATGCTGACCTGCGTCTCAAACGGCACCGCTTTGCCGTAGACCAGCCACGGCCGGTAGTGCCACGCACGGATGGTGTCGAGCGTGGCCGCCTGCAGCAGCGGTGGTCCGGAGATGACGTGGGCATCCTGCACGAAGCCGCTGGCGCCGATGACCACATCCACCACCACGATGCCCTGGACGCCGGCGGATCGGGCGATGGGCGGATACGACGGCGGGTCGCCGGAGAGTTTCATGGTGCCCGCGATGCGTGGGTCGACGGGAACCGGCTGGGTGGGAGCCTGAGGTGTGTCTGTGGTGACGGCCTTGTGGCGGGCGCGCGCGGCGGGCGTTTCCTTGCGGATAGGTTTGGCCGATTCGGCCTGTGCGACCGGGGTCTTCGCACCTTCCGTGTCCGCGGTGACGGAGGGTCCGTTCACCGGAGGCGGGGGTGGTGGTGGGGCCAGCTCCGCAGAGTGCGGCACCGGCGTGTGGCTCAGATAGAGAGTCAGGTACAGCGCGGCTGCGACCAGGTAGGGCGCGGCGATGGCGAGCGTATTGGCGAGGCGCCATCCGATAGTGCTCGCGCCGGGGTCTGGAGTGGATCGTGTGGCCACAGTTCGTTCCGCGAAGCAGGGATGGGGAGCATTGTACGAGATGGAACGGGTCGAGCGGGAGTCGGTGCTGCGAGGCGAACGGCGTCCCGAACCGGCTGATTCGGGACGCCTCGGGGTTGCGGATTAGTGGCTGCCGCTGTCTGGCGGATTCCAGAGCCAGGGAGCTGTCGTCACGCCGGTTCCAGTGACCGAGGCGCAACGGCCGGAGCCCGGCCCCTTGTCGCAGTTCCACCAATTCTGGGTCGCGTCCACGGTCCCTGCGCCGAGGTGGTTGTCGATCCCGATGGAGTTGGGGAAATCGTTGAAGTGGACGTTGAGCTGGCCGGAGGGCGCGTTGAAGGCGATGGCGACGGCCTCGTTATCGATGTCGTTCTGCGCGATAACCGTGCCGGTGATCGGCGCGGTGCTGTAAATGTTGATCCCGGTCGGCCCGGAGGTCATCGCATCCGCGGTGTCCGCAGCGTTGCCCGAGATGTGGTTCCCGACGATGGTGTTGTTGTTCAGGTTGATGGGCGGCGCTGAGGGGGAAGACGCGTGGTTATGCATGGTCACGCCCGGCAGGCCGTTGTTGCGGATGTCGTTGTCGATGACGGTATTGCCGCTGGCTGCGGTGCCGGGGAATGGCGCGAAGATGCCGACGCCGGCACCCGCTCCCGGCAGCTGCGTGCCGTTGCGGTACGACGCGTTGTGGCTGATGGTGTTGTTCCAGACGCCGTAGGAGAGCTTGGCGGTGGGGATCACGCTGGTGGCTGGGCCGTGGGAAGCCATGGTGACACCGCAGTCATACGGATTGTCGTGCACCTGATTCCCGGTGATGAGGTTGTTCTGGCTGGGGCCGGTTTCATCGCTGATGAGAATGCCGCCGGAGTTGTGATCGATTTCATTGCCCAGCACCGTCGCATGGTCGGCGCCCATCAGGTGGATGCCCTCGCCGCAGTCCTCCCCCTCGTTGGTCTCAAAGGCAGAAATTCCGGTGCAGGTGGCGGCGGCGATGTCAAGCGATTGATTGTTGCCATGGACATGGTTCTCCGACAGCGTGACATCGGAGGCGTTGGCGACCAGAATGCCTTCGAAGTTGGCGTTGCGCACGTCGAAACCCGACACCACCACGTTGGAGACCCCGGCTTTGGGCGCGGCCGACATGCCGTTGATGAAAATGCCGTTCGCCAGGCCGGTGGCGTCGATCACCGTGTGGCTGTCGGGAACGGCGACCAGCGAAACCGGCTGTGTGATCGTGACTTGTTCTTTGTAGACGCCCGGCCAGACGTAGATCGCGTCGCCCGGAGCAGCGGCAGCGACCGCGGCGCCGATGGTTTTCTGGCAGCCGGATGCTCCGTTCTTCTGGACGCAGAGGGTGGCGGCGGAGGCGAGTGTGCTGATGGTAAGGGCGAGGATAGCGCAGCCGAACAGCAGCCGTGATCCTTGACGAATCGGATCGTGGGTGAACATAGGGATCTCCTGGGGAATTTCGAATTGCGATTCAGCGCGGTGGGGAAGGTTCTTGCCCGGGCTCGGTCGGGCGCCATACTACATCCGCTCGATCAGCGCGAGCAATGCCAATTGAATAAAAGAAGTCAGGTCCGAAGATGGGCTCGGCCAGCGCGAGGATCGGGTGCCCATAAGGGCCGAAACCAGCCTCGATTGAGCCATGTTTTTGCACTGATTCTGCACCACTTCCGGGGCGTCCGGACGCGTGGTTTTGCGTGGTAAAATAAGGGTGTTGAGGCCATTGGTAAATCCTTCGATTTGAGTGCATTTTGAGGCTCGTAAGGGGCCCTGCGAAGGATCGGATTTTTGGCTCGAGACGGGCCAGGGAAACTGCCGCACGGAACGGTCGAAATGCATGTCCCTTCGCCCGTTCGACTCGCCGGGCGTTGCCCGCTTAAACGCTGCAGTCACACACACGGACGATTCACCCCAGGAAGACCGGAGTTTCATGGCAACCAAAGAAGTCACACCCACCGAAGACGCGATCCCAACCAGCGTGAAGGCCGCCAAGAGCGGCAAAGCCGAGAACGGCAACGGCTCCTATACCGGCGAGAACATTAAGGTCCTCGAAGGGCTGGAGGCGGTGCGTCTGCGGCCGGCCATGTATATCGGGTCGACGGGCGAGATGGGGCTGCACCATCTGGTCTATGAGGTGGTCGACAACTCGGTGGACGAGGCGCTGGCCGGGTACGCCACGAAGATCGAGGTCACGATCCACGACGATAACTCGATCACCGTGGTCGACGATGGGCGCGGGATCCCTGTCGATGAAATGACCCTGGATAACGGCGAGAAGATGCCGGCGGTCCAGGTGGTGCTCACCAAGCTGCACGCGGGCGGCAAGTTCGACACCTCGAACTACAAGGTCAGCGGCGGCCTGCACGGCGTAGGCGTCAGCTGCGTGAACGCGCTCAGCGAGGAGTTCGATGTGGAGATCTGGCGCCCCGCCAAGCCGGAGGAGCCCAGTCACACCTACGAGCAGAGTTACTCGAAAGGCCTGCCGACCACAAAGCTGAAGCAGACTGGCACATCGAAGCGGCGCGGCACCCGGATCCGCTTTCTGCCGGACAAGTCGATCTTTACCGTCACCGAGTACAACTACGACACGCTGGCGCAGAGGCTGCGCGAACTGGCCTTCCTCAATAAGGGGCTGACGATCACGCTGACCGACGAACGGATTACCGATCCGAAGACCGGTGAGGCGAAGAAGGCGGAGTTCAAATACGCGGGCGGGATCGCGGAGTTCATCAAGCACCTCAACCGCGGCAAGTCTGTGCTCCACGACAAACCCATCGTGATGGAAGGACTGCGCGACGGCGTCGATATGGAGATCGCTCTTCAGTACAACGACGGCTACTCGGAGACGGTTTTCTGCTTCGCGAACAACATCAATACGGTGGATGGCGGCACGCATCTGTCGGGATTCAGAACGGCGCTGACCCGGACGATTAATGCCGTGGGTCAGGCGCTGGGGCTGTTCAAGGACGTGAAGGAGAACCTGACCGGCGACGATGTGCGCGAAGGACTGGTAGCGGTGATCAGCGTAAAGCTGCCGCAGCCGCAGTTCGAAGGCCAGACCAAGGGCAAGCTCAACTCGGACATCGCCGGCACCGTGCAGGCGCTGGTGAACGAGAAGCTGGGGGCTTTCCTCGAACAGAATCCACCGGTGGCTCGCAAGATCATCAACAAGGCCATCGAGGCAGCACGCGCGCGCGAGGCGGCCCGCAAAGCACGCGATCTGACGCGGCGCAAAGGTGCGCTCGATGGCGGCGGTCTCCCGGGTAAGCTGGCCGACTGCTCCGAACGCGATCCTGGCCGGTGCGAGCTCTACCTGGTCGAGGGCGAGAGCGCCGGCGGAACCGCAAAGCAGGGCCGCGACCGCAAGTTCCAGGCGATTCTGCCCCTCAAGGGCAAAATCCTCAACGTGGAGAAGGCGCGCTACGACAAGATGCTGGGGCACGAGGAAATTCGTGCCATGATTACGGCGCTCGGCACCGGCATCGGCAAGGACGACTTCGACGCGACCAAGCTGCGTTACGGCAAGATCATCCTGATGACCGACGCCGACGTGGACGGATCGCACATCCGCACCCTGCTGCTGACCTTCTTCTTCCGCCACATGCAGGAGCTCATCAAGCGCAGCAATGTCTATATCGCGCAGCCCCCGCTCTACAAAATTAAGAAGGGCCGGTTCGAGCAGTACATCAAGGATGATCGCGAGTTTGTCCGGGTGATGGTGAAGCGCGCCTCCGACGGCATGATCATCCGCTACGGCGAGGGTGCGGCCAAGGTTGAAGGCGCGGCGCTGACCAAGTTCATGGGCCAGCTGAACGATTATCTCGGCTTCTTCGATAAGGTGAACACCCGTCTGCGCAATGACGAAGTCACTAACCTGCTCGCCAAAGCGGAGCTGACCAAGCGCGTGGACTTCGAGTCGGCCACGAAGCTCGAAGGCCTGTACAAAGATCTGGAAAAGATCCAGAAGAAGTACCAGTTCAAGGGCCTTGAAAAGCCCGTGCAGGACGAAGAGCATCAAACCTGGTCGCTGCGCTTTACCGACGCGCAGGGCGCGGAGCGGCGGATTGACTGGGCCCTCGCCTCAACCCCGGAGTACCGGCAAATGATGTCGAAGCACGCATCGATCAAAGAGCTGCTGGAGCCGCCGTTTGTGGTGGAGTACGCGGGCAAGGCGGCGGAGAAGGCCGGAGTCGGCGTGCCCGACGAAGAAGAAGTCGGCACCGAGGCCGAGTCCGAAACGAAGGGCGAAGTCGAAGCCGGCAAACCCGCACCCAAGCGCACCGGCAAGGCAAACCTGGAACCGGTCGAGAAGCAGACGCCGCGGGAGCTGTTCGAGTATGTCATCGAGCAGGGACGCCGCGACTACCAGGTCCAGCGCTATAAAGGTCTGGGCGAGATGACCGCCACGCAGCTATGGGACACGACCATGGATCCGGAGCGGCGGACGCTGCTGAGCGTGAAGCTCGAAGACATCGCCGAGACCGAAACCATCTTCACGACCCTGATGGGCGAGGACGTGGATGCACGTCGCAAGTTCATCGAAGACAATGCTCTGGACGTGAAAAACCTGGATATCTAGAGGCAGTGCGTAGCCTGAGATGGTAGCTGGCAGCAAAACGAAGGCCCTCCAACGGAGGGCCTTCGTTTTTAAGGCAAGGAGTCGCCCGGCAGATGATCTCCGGCAATTCCCCGGCTGTTAAGGTGGAAGCGGAATGGGAGATTCGGCTTCGAAAACCCGTGTCGCCTGGACGCGGGCGGCTATGGGCGCGGGTTGGACCATGGTGCTGTTCGCCCTTGGAGTGGCCCAGAAGCAGCACCCCTGCCGCGTCTCACTCGCTATGCCGGCACTGTCGGATTTCGCCGCGGCCGCCGATTAGACTGCAGGATCTTCTTCCGCAAGCGCAGCGACTTCGGGGTGACCTCCACCAGTTCGTCATCCGCGATGAACTCAATCGCCTGTTCCAGGTTCATCAGGTGCGGCGGCGCCAGCCGGATCGCATCGTCCGCCGTCGACGCCCGCATGTTCGTCAGCTTCTTTTCACGCACCACGTTTACGTCCAGATCGTTGTCGCGCGAATGCTCGCCGATGATCATCCCCTCGTAGACTTCAACCCCGGGCGGAATGAACAGCACACCCCGATCCTCAAGACCTTCAAGCGCATACGCCGTCGTCGTGCCGGGCCGGTCCGCGATCAGCGCCCCGGTGGGCCGCTGCGGAATCTGTCCCTGATGCGGCATGTATCCGTCGAACAGCGAGTTCATCACGATCGTCCCCCGCGTTTCCGTCAGCATTTCGCTGCGCAGCCCGATCAGCCCGCGCGAAGGCACGCGAAACTCCAGGCGCACACGCCCGTAGCCGTGGTTGTGCATCTTCGTCATCTCGCCACGCCGTGGCCCCAGTCGCTCGATCACCACCCCGACAAAATTCTCCGGAATATCGATGGTCAGGTGCTCTACCGGCTCCATCAGCTTGCCATCGACTTCCCTGGTCACAATCTCCGGCCGCCCCACCATCAGCTCGTAGCTCTCGCGGCGCATCATCTCGATCAGGATCGCCAGCTGCAACTCGCCGCGACCCATCACCTTGAAACTGTCCGGACTGCCGCTCTCTTCCACGCGCACCGAGACGTTTGTCAGCAACTCCTTCTCCAGACGCTCGCGCAGATTGCGCGACGTGACATACTGCCCCTCGCGTCCCGCCATCGGCGAGTTGTTCACCGAGAACTGCATCGCGATGGTTGGCTCGTCGATCACAATCGGCGGCAGCGGCGCAGGATTTTCGGCGTCGGTGATGGTCTCCCCGATCGTGATGCCTTCCACACCCGCAATCGCGACGATGTCGTCAATCTCCGTGGCTTCGATATCCACGCGCTTGAGCCCTCTGAAGCTGAACATCTTCGTGATGCGCGTCTTCTGAAGCGATCCATCCCGTTTCGAAATCGCCACGTCGTCGCCCGTATGCAGGGTCCCCTGGAAGACCCGCGCAATTGCCACTCTTCCCAGATAATCCGAGTAGTCGAGATTCGTCACCTGAATCTGCAGCGTCCCGTGCGGATCGCCTTTCCCGGTAGGAATGGTCGCCAGAATCGCATCGAAAAGCGGCATCAGATCGGTGCCCGGAACGTTGGGATCGGTGCTCGCCTGCCCGTGCTTCGCGTTCGTGTAGAGAACCGGAAAATCCAGCTGGTCCTCCGTCGCGTCCAGATCGATAAACAGGTCGTACACCTCGTTCAGCACTTCCTGCGCGCGCGCATCCGGCCGGTCGATCTTATTGATCACCAGAATCGGCGGCAGCTTCGCCTCCAGCGCCTTCGACAGCACGTACCGCGTCTGCGGCAGCGGTCCCTCTGACGCATCCACCAGAAGCATCACTCCATCGACCATCTTCAGCGCGCGTTCCACCTCGCCGCCAAAATCCGCGTGTCCCGGCGTGTCCACAATGTTGATCTTTTCGTCATGGTAAAAAACCGCCGTGTTCTTGGCGAGGATGGTGATGCCGCGCTCGCGCTCCAGTTCGTTCGAGTCCATCACCCGCTCGGTGAGGGTCTCATTGGCGCGGAACGTGCCGGCCTGGCGCAGAAGTCCGTCCACCAGCGTGGTCTTGCCATGGTCGACGTGGGCGATGATTGCGATATTGCGAATGCTCACAAAGGTTTCCTGACGGCTGAGATTTCAGCGATGTGAAGTTGAGAATGAGAACCGGAGAAAAAGATACGCTGCGGTTACTTGTTGCGGGAGTCGCCCAGAGCGTCGTCGATCGAGGCGAATAATGCAGCCAGATCGAGTCGAATCCCCGTGCTCGAGTCCGTAAAGGACTGCGCCTGGACACGGCCGCGCAAAGGTACCGGAAGTGAAGTCGCAGCGGCCATCTCCTTAAGTTTACCAATTTCCCGGGCAACGTCCCCTCCTGCCCGCCGCGTCCTCCTATACGAGGGAACGGGCGCGCCGGAGGTGACCCATGCATGTATCGTTTCGTCGGACTCTGACCACCGGAGTCAGACTCGCTCTAGCCACGCTCATCGGCGCTGCCGCCGGCGCGCAAACACAGCCCGCCCCAAATCCGCAGAGCGCTGCGCAGCCCCAGCGCACGATCCAGATGGTGCAGGCCCAGGCGCAGCTCAGCAAAACTCTGGACGCAAAAAAGGCCAAACAGGGCGACCCCGTCACCGCCAAACTCGAACAGGATATTCAGATCCCCAACGCCGAGGCGCTGCCGAAGAACACCGTCCTCGAAGGCCACGTCGATCAGGTGCAGCCCTCTGACCACAAGAGCGACTCCATGATGACCGTGACCTTCGACAAAGCGAAGCTCAAGGGCGGTAAAGAACTGTCCATCAAGGCCACCGTGCTCGCCGTATCGGAGCCTGTTTACGCACAGCAGCAATCCGGAGGCGGCATGGCCCCCGGCGCGCCTGCCGCGATGCCAACTTCCGGAGCACCCTCTGGCGCCGGGGCCATGGCCGGAGGATCGTCAGCACCAGCTCCGTCTCCGCAGCCCATGAATGTGCCCCAGGCAAGTTCCAGCCCCGTGCAGCAAATCCACCACAACGGCGTACCCGGCGTCCTGTTGAAGAGCAGCATCCACGATCGCTCGTCTGTCACGTTTTCCTCAAAGGGCAAAAACGTTCACGTGCCCGATGGGACCCAGATGGACGTCGCGCTCACCGTCATTCCTCCAGGCGTCAGCCTCCAGTAACGGAGGCGTCTCCGGCTACTCGTACCGCAGCGATTCGATCGGATCCATCGCTGCGGCGCGATTGGCCGGCAGCGTCCCAAAGACGATCCCCACCGACACCGAGGCCAGCAGTCCGACCAGTGCCGACCACCCCGACACAGGTACGCGGTACGCCGTGAAGAATCGCACCGAGAAGGGAATCGCCAGTCCGATCACCGCACCGATCAGGCCGCCGAACAGAGACACGAACATCGCCTCCATCAGGAACTGCAGCTTGATCTCGCGCCGCGTCGCTCCCAGCGCCTTGCGGATACCGATTTCGCGCGTGCGCGCCCGCACCGTCGCCAGCATGATGTTCATGATGCCCACGCCGCCCACCGCCAGCGTTACGCCCGAAACCAGCAGCAGCATCGCGGTCAGCGCATTCACCACTTCCCCCGCCAGCGTGATCAGCGCCGTCATCGTCTGCGTCTGATACACCGAGTTCGGCTGATGCCGCCCATCGGTCTTCACCACGTTGATGATCTGCTTCGCCGCATCTTCCACATCGTTACGGTCGCGGATGGAGAAGTACATCTCCTTCACGTTATCCGTCCCGCTGAAGTACCGGCCCACCGAATAAGGAATCAGAATCGTCTGATTCGCAATCTCCGTCTCGCCGAATGTCTCCACCCGCTCCTTGAACGTGCCGATGATGGTGAAGGGAATTCCATTGATCTGAAACGTCCCCCCAATCGCCTCCGACGGCGTGCCGAACATCGCCCGTGCAAACGGTTCCGTCACCACCGCCACTTTGGTGTGAGCGCTCTCGTCTTCCTCATCGAAGAAGCGGCCCGACAGCGAGACCAGGTTGCGCACCTGTTTGTACTGTGGTTCGACCCCGAGTACCAGCACCTCGCGGGTCATACCGCTGATGCTGATGTTCTGGTGCATCTCCAACACCACCGACGACGCAGCAATGGAAGGCACGCGCTCGTCGATCGTGTGCTCATCGTCGAACACCAGAAAGTCCGACTGAATATTCGTCACCGCACCCGATCCGCCGCCCGCGTACTCCAGCTCGACCAGATTCGTGCCGATGCCCTGGATCTGCTTCTGGATGTACTGCCCCCCGGTCGCCGAAATCGCCACCACCAGGATCACCGAGGCGGTCCCGATCACCATGCCCAGCGCCGTGAGCACAAAGCGCACCTTCGAGCTGCGAAAGCTGTCGATCGCCAGCTTGGCGATCTCGCTCAGCATGATTGTCTGGCGCGCACTAGCGATCGTCCGCTCAAACGAGCGCAGGCGGGTTGTGCGATCGGCAGTCATCTGCTTTACAGGATGACACACCGCGGGCAAGGGTTCTGTATTTGCTGCCCCCAAATGGGGAAGCGGGCAGAGGCCACGTCCCCTCCGCCCGCCCTCTGGGGATATTCAAAGATCAAAGCGCTACCGTAACCGCTTTGACCTCGGTGTAGTTGTGCAGCACCTCCTCGCCCATCTCGCGGCCCCATCCGGACTGCTTGTATCCGCCGAAGGGCAGGGAAGCATCGAAGACGTTGTGGCAGTTCACCCACACCGTGCCGGCGCGAAGCCCGCGCGCGACTTTGTGGGCCAGGCTCAGGTTCTGCGTCCATACGGATGCCGCCAGCCCGTACACCGTATCGTTGGCCCGCTTCACGATCGCGTCAACATCTTTGTCGGAGAACGGCACAGCGCAAACCACCGGCCCGAAAATCTCCTCCTGCACGACTTTCATCCGGGGATTCGTGTTGGTCAGCACCGTCGGCCGCACAAAGTAGCCGCGATCGACGCCGGAAACCGGTCCGCCCGCCGCAATCTTCGCGCCCTCCTGAATGCCCGACTCGATGTAGCCGACGACCTTCCGGTACTGCTCATCGCTCACCAGCGGACCCATCTGGCATGAGGGATCGAGCCCTGGCGCCAGCTTGATATCCGCCGCGACTTTGCTGACTCCATCCACCACCTGATCGAAGACCTTCTCGTGGATATACAGCCGCGATCCGGCGCAGCAGCACTGCCCATGGTTGAAGAAGATCGCACTCGCCGTCCCCGACACTGCCTGCTCGATCGGCGCATCCGGGAAAACAATCGCTGGTGACTTGCCGCCCAGTTCGAGCGAGACTTTTTTCAGATTCCCGGTGGCTGCTTTCACGATCAGCTTGCCCACCTCGGTCGACCCGGTAAACGCAACCTTGTCGACCAGTTCGTGCGCCGCCAGCGGTGCGCCCGCCCCCTCGCCGTACCCGGTCAGCACGTTCACCACTCCCGGCGGAAACCCAGCCGCGTCGATCAGCTGCGCCAGGCGGATCCCTGACAGAGGCGTCTGCTCCGCCAGCTTCAGTACGATCGTGCATCCGCACGCCAGCGCCGGAGCCAGCTTCCATGCCGCCATCAACAACGGAAAATTCCACGGAATGATCTGCGCGACCACGCCGATCGGTTCGCGCATGGTGTAGGAGTGGAAGTCGCGTCCCGCCGACAGCGGCAGCGTGCTCCCGCCAATCTTCGTCGCCCATCCCGCCATGTAGCGGAACATGTCCACCGCCAGCGGCACATCGGCTACGCGCGCCACGCTGCGCGGCTTGCCGTTGTCCAGCGATTCGATCTCGGCGAACTCCTCCAGATGCTGTTCCAGCAGGTCCGCCAGCTTCCAGATCATCCGACCCCGTTCGGAAGGTGACATCCGCGTCCATGGGCCTTCGTCGAACGCGCGCCGCGCCGCCAGAACCGCGCGATTCACATCTTCCTCTTCGGCTTCCGAGACCTCGGTGATGACTTCACCGGTGGCTGGGTTGAAGACGGGAAAACTCTTGCCCGACGCCGCGCTCGCAAAATGGCCACCGATATACAGTTGGTGACGCTGCGTGACAAAGTCGGCGGTGGTGCCGCTGATGCGGGGATCGATCGCGATGGTAGCCATGGCTCAACCTCGTGTGCAACAGGTCACGCACGGGCTCTCGGGTGGCTGGACAAGTAAGCCTCCGGAAGCGTTGGGGTTAACGGCAAAGCCTCTATTTCCCGGAGCCGGGACGAGCCGGATTTTGCACCGGAGAACACTACCACCGCCGCGGGTGCATTGGCCAGGGAGGAGCGGGTTGATAAGGTGAATTTGTGATTATCAATTTCGCCCGGCGTGCGCACGACCATAACTGGGAGCTCGATCCCATCATCCGCTCGCTGCTCGACACCGATTTCTACAAGCTCCTCATGCTCCAGTTCATCTGGAAGCACTTCCGCCGGACCAGCGTCACCTTCACCCTCATCGATCGCTCCCACGACCAGCGCTACGCTGCGCTGATCGAGATGGACCAGCTCCGCGCGCAGCTCGATCAGGTCAAAAGTCTGCGCTTCCACAAATCGGAGATCATCTGGCTCGCCGGCAACACCTTCTACGGCAGACGCGGCATCTTCGAGTCCGGCTTCCTCGACTGGCTCGAACACGGCTTCACCCTCTCCGACTACGATCTCAGCCTGCAGGATGGCCGCTTCTCGCTCGCCTTTCGCGGCTCCTGGCCCGAGACCACGCTCTGGGAAATCTACGCGCTCGCCATCATGAGCGAGCTCAGCACCCGCGCCCATCTCAAGCGCCTCTCTGAACTCGAACTCGACATCCTCTACGCCCGCGCCAAGGCAAAACTATGGGAGAAGATGGCCCGCCTCCGCGGCGTTCCCGACCTGCACGTCAGCGACTTCGGCACTCGCCGCCGGCACAGTTTCCTGTGGCAGGAATATGTTGTCACGGCCATGCACGACGTTCTCGGCGAGAACTTCCTCGGCACCTCGAACACCTACCTGGCCTACAAGCACGACGTCGAGGCCATCGGAACCAATGCTCATGAGCTGCCCATGGCCCTCGCCGCTATGGCCCGCAGCGACGAGGAGCTGCAATCGTCACAGTATCGGTTACTTGACCTCTGGCAGCACACCTACGGCGGCGAGCTGCTCATCCTTCTGCCCGATACCTTCGGCACCACGCAGTTCCTGCGCCACGCGCCCAACTGGGTCGCCGACTGGACCGGTCAGCGCGCCGACAGCAAAGACCCCTTCATCGCCGGCGAGGAATACATCGCGTGGCTCGAAGAGCGTGGCCGCGATCCGCGCAGGAAGCTCTTCATCGCCTCCGATTCGCTTGACGTCGACGAAATCCTCCAGCTCCACGCGACGTTCGCCGGGCAAATGCAAAACGGCGCCATACGCGAGGACTTCCGCAGCGCCACCGATTTCCTCGACGCGGCGAAGTGGATCCCCGAGCGCCGCATCCGCTTCAGCGCAGGCTGGGGCACGCTGCTCACCAACGATTTTCGCGACTGCAACCCCCAGGGCGGCAACGGATTCGATCCGCCGCGCCTGGTCTGCAAGCTGAACGACGCTGACGGACATCAGGCCGTGAAGCTCTCCGACAACGAAGCCAAAGCCCTGGGACCACCAGCAGAGATCGAGCGTTACAGAAGAGTCTTTGGCACCGAAGGCATCGCTGAAAAGCCGGTCATCACCTGATCCCGAGGCGACGATTCAGCTGACGCCAGGCGCTGAGCGGCCAACCTACGGCAGCGGATTCAGAAAATCCTTCGGCGGCCGCAGCGAACCTCCGGGAATCATCACCGGCGTCACGCCCGTCTCGCGGCACGTCATCGGCGGCGGAAAACGATTCACAACCGAGTCCGGAATCTCCGCCTCCGCCGCCGGAATCGGGGTCCTTTTTCCCGCCAGCCGGCCGGATCGAATCCACCCAGCAGATCCGTCAGCCGCGGATTCGCATCGCGCGGACCCTCCGGCAGATAGGGCTTCTCATCGGGAAGCGAAGCCAACGGCGGCAGGTTGAACAGCACATCGAGAAACTTCGCGAACGAAACATGGTCGCCGGGATCGGAGACCACGCCGCCCGGACCGCGCCCAGGGCGAGATCAGAATCAGCGGCACGCGTGGCCCATCCCCGCATGGATGCTGGTCCGGACACTGCTCGAACTGCGGCGGCGGCACGTGATCGTAGAACCCCTCCGAATCGTCCCACAGCACGATGATCGCTGAGTCCTTCCAGTACGGACTCCGCGCCACCGTGTTGACCACCTTCGCCACCAGTGACTCCGATAGCTGCGAATCGGAATATCCCGGATGATCGTCGTCGCCGAGAATATTGCGAGCGCGGGGAGCCGCCGGCTTCCACCCAAATGGATTCTCCAGGCCGCCCTTGATGAACACGACGCTCTGCGCCGGCAGTTCGTGTTTCTCCATCGCGGAGAAGAAATCCAGCAGGTCGTGCTCGCCCTTCCACAGCGAAGGATTCTGCCGCACATATCCGAAATACTGCGGCGCATTGTGGTGCGGAATGTACGCCGGATGATGATCCCCCTGGCCGTTGCCAAACCCCTCCTGATACCACGCCCATGGAATCGCCTGATGATTGAGCCGCGCCAGCGCTCCGATGTCGTCCTTCACATCGTCGCTGTCGACCTTCACATCCTTCGCATCGCGCCCGCTCATCGACAGCATCAGCGTTGCGTACTTCTGATCCAGTTGATGCGGCCCGTTCGCCTGATAGGGAAACGCATATGGACCGAAATCCGGCTCAAGATCATTCACCACCGGATCGCCCAGCGTCATCGTCGATTTGAATTTCTCGTCCGGATGCCGCGCCGCCTGCGACTGCCCTGTCTGTCCTGCAATCAGATCGATATTCCCCGGCGTCGATGGTCCGTACATCGCCTGGAAAATGTGATCGTACAGAGCGAACCGATGCGCATACATCCATAGAAACGGAATCGTGTGGCAATCTTCGTGCGCCATCGTCAGCATCGCCAGTTGCCGCGCATACTGCGGGCTCCCCAGCCCCTGCTCCACGATGTTCTTCTCTTCGTAGCCGACGAAGTTATCCATCTTGCCGTCGTCGCTCTTCGCGATCAGCGCCTCGCGGGAGTGATCCGCATCGAGAGTATCCGGCGCCTCCAGCAGAAAGGGCGTGACCCAGGTGTGCCCGATTCCATCCCACTGCCGGAACCCATGTTCGCGCGCTTCTTTGGTGGCCAGGTTGTCAGTTCCCGGAAAGGAACCGAAGTACGAATCGAACGACCGATTCTCCTGGTAGATCAGAAAAACATGATGGACATGCGTCCGCAGATTCGCGATCAGCTGATCCCTCGTGACGCCAGCCGTCTGTGCCGCTCCGGCGGCCTGCGTCAAAACTGCCGCAGCCCCAAGCAGCGTCGCCGCACGAACGCACCCTCTCCAGCCACCACCAGCCACCGGTTCCCTCCATGAACGTCAAATCACACGTCAGTATCTTTCTATAGGTCCCGGCCGGACACGCCTGTAAATTTCTCTTAACATCACCGCGTCAAAGCATCCGCCGCGGTAGCCTCCAGAATCCACGCGCTCGTCGTGCTGATCGTATATTCGTTCTCGAACCACAACATTCCGAAATCGTCGATGCATTCCGGGAAATCCGGCTTGATCACGATGTACCCCGGAATCATTCCCCCCGGAATAAACGTGTTGTCCGCGCGATTGTTCCCATAGGCATGAAGCTTCGAGACCGTCCCCACCGACGAAATGTACGACGTGCTCGACACCGGATGCGTCCCCAGCAAATAGTTCGCCGCCCGCAGCGTGTACTCCGGCCCCACTATCTGCGGAAACGCGTTGTGCAGGAAATACATCTTCGATCCGAACTCCGCTACCTGCGCCGAACCGCCCCAGCTTCCCAAACTCGGCGGCACGCCAAACGGCGTCTTCGCCAGATCCGCATCCAGATCCGTCTTATACGCCCGCACCCGCTGCTCGAACTGCTTTCGGAAATCCGCATCCATATAAGGCAGCGCAAACACCGCCCGCCATCCCGCAAACCCGAACAGCGGTCCCTTCTCGACCGACGGATACAGCTTCACAAACGTCGCCTTATACGCCTCCCCGCCGTTCGTCGAGATCATCAGATCCAGCGCCGCCCGCCACTCCGTTGCATCCGCCATTCCCGGCGGACCGAACCGCGGCCCCGCCATCGGCGTGGGATGCGCCTGCTCGTCGGCGAACAGTTTCTCCGCCGTCTCCAGGCACTCCTTCGCCAGCGCGTCGTCGTATCCCTTCAGTGCCCCGGAAGCATCGGCTAGCGCCGACGCCGCCCCGTAGTCCAGGAACGGCATCTTCGTCGTGAACGCCCACCGATCGTCCGGCTTGCCCGAATACTCTGCGTTCATCTCATGCGGACCGAGCTTTGACGAGTAAACACGGCCGTCGGTGTTCGAGGCAGCATCCCCCAGATGCGTGTACTGCCGCAGCGTCGGCTCAATGATCCCCATAATCGGGTGACCGATGGCGTGCACCTGGGCCAGCACCTGCAGCACGCCGTGCTTTACCTGCTCCACTGCGTCCGGAACCCCGTCGGGACGATGCATCTCCACCGTCCGCGCCGTCTCGTCCACATCCAGGTCGTCCCACTTCAGATCGAACGTCTTGTAGGCCAGCGATAGATTCTCGATCACCGCATACTGGCTCGGCGCGATGTTGTCGTAATCCCCCGCATCGAACCATCCCCCTACATTCAGTCCAGGAATATGCTCGCCCGCCTTATATGGCGAATCCAGATTTGGCCCCATCCGATACCCATCGAAGTGCTGCTCGTTCGCAGGCGCCTGCCGCGCGTCATCCAGATGCGAGACCCCATGCCACAGCCGATACCCCTCCCGTACCGACACGTGATCCATCTCCACGCCCAGAAATCCGTCCAGGCTCGACTGCCATGTGTGGCTGTACACATCCTTCCCGATTGGGAAGAAGTGGGTCCGCACCCCGCCGTATTCGATCACGTAGAGCCCTGGATCCTTCACTGCGGAAAAATCGAACTTCGCATAGTTGTAGCGCAGCCACGGCGTCGGCTCCGACACCGGCCCTTCAAACACCGGCTTATAGGATCCATCCGGCTCCAGACGCAGCACCTGCGCCGTCTTCGGCGCGTCGTAGTCAGGATCGAGTTCCAGCATCGCGACCTTAGGAAACTCCGGCGGATACCCTGCCTGGCTGTGCTCGATCACAGGCGGACGCGTCCAGTTCGGTATCAGGTTCGGATGGATGTGCCACACCACGGCGCCCTCTGTCTTCCCCGACGGCACCAGCGTCCGCAGCACGAACCAACCGTTCTGCGCGCGATCGCGCCCGTCATAGAGCGACACTGGCCCATCATCCGAACTCACACTCACTCGATACAGCGGATCCTCCGCCGCGAGCGTGATGCTGTTCCCCGTCACGATGGGCAGCGGCTGCGTGTAGCCCTTCGCCTTGTCCCACTCCTCCTGATACGGCAGCTTCTTCGGTTGGTCGGGAGCCGGTGGCACCACGTGCATCGCATCCTGCGGGCTCCGCGGGAGAACCCCAAACTGTTGGCCATCCACCTCGTAGCTCTTATCGATATAGATAGACGGCAGAAACTCCAGATTGAACCCCGCCCGCCCCGCCAGCTTCTCCGACAGCGGCTTCGCCAGATTCACGCTTACCCGCACCCCTCCCGGCTCCGCCGCGACCTCCAGCGTGTAATCCATCTCATAGGTCGGGAACGACAGGTGAGCAACCAGCTTGTCGTGCGCCGCGTCCGCCTCTTCGCCCTTGAGCGTCGCCACCAGATCCCACTGCTCCGGCGTCGGCACCAGACGGATATCCCCATTCGTCGCGATCCGCTGCCCGTGCAGGATCATCTGCAACGCCGCATTCTTCTCATCCACAAAGACCGGGTGGTACTTGTTCTGATACAGCACCACACTGAAGCCGCGCGTATTGAGATAGCCGTTATCGGTCACCTTCATCTGCGCGCCCGCCACGCGCGCCGACAGGCACACAAACAGGACAGCGAAGACCGGGGCCCAGGGCCGCAGCAATATCGAGCGAAGAGAAGACTTCAGACAGAGCAGCATATGAACGAGGTCCATCTTTCCAGCGTCCCGGCGCAAAGCCGAACCGCTCGCAAAGCAGCACGCAACGCGGCCGCGGAGGTGGTTGGGCACCGGGTTCTCGCACTCCCCGGGATCAGGAGGGACCGCCCCTCGCATTTCCGTAAAGCACAAGGCGCCCGATGGTCTGCATCGACCGTTATATACCCGGACGCGACGAGCAGTGCCCCATTCCCGAGCACCGGCAACCGGGAGAGTCCTCGCCACCCTCAGGTAGTTCCCTGTTCCTCACGCCTGAACGGTGATTCCTGTCCTCACTCGTGTCGCAGCGCTTTCATCGGGTCGAGCTTCGCCGCACGCCGCGCCGGCAGCCAGCTTGCCGCAAGAGCCACCAGGGCCAGCAGAGCCGCCGCTCCGGCCAGCGTTGCCGGATCCCACGCCTTCAACCCATACAGCATCGAAGCGATCAGGCGTCCCAACGCCACCGCACCCCCGAGTCCAGCAACCACGCCAATTCCGGCTATCCACGACGCTTCGCCAAGCACCATACGCTGCACGCGCCCCCTCTGGGCGCCCAGCGCCATCCTGATCCCGATCTCGTTCGTTCGCCGCGAGACAGAGTAGGCCGTGATCCCGTAAATACCGATGCACCCCAGAAACAGCGCCAGCAGGCCAAACCCGGCTGTCAACTCGGCAAATATCCGCGACTGCTGCAGGCTTGCGGCGATCTGCTGATCCTGCGTGCGCACATCGAGCACAGGTACATCCCGGTCCAGGGAGGCAACGGCTTCCCGTACTGAGGGCAGAATCGTTTCGCCTGCCAGGCTCGTCGACACAGCAAAATTCGGCTCCGTCAGGCCCCCGGCTCTTTGGCTATAAGGCATGTAAGCGGTTGGCTGTACCCTCTCCCGCACCGCGTTGTACTTAGCGTCCGCGCACACCCCGACAATCTCCGCGGGGTACGGACGATTCCAGCCGGCGTAAACCGTCGTTCCGATGGGATTGCGGTCGGGAAAAAACTTCTTCACGACGCTCTCGTTCACCACAATCACTTTGCGCGACGTTGGAGTGTCGCCTCGGTTAAAGCCTCGTCCGCTGAGGATCCGAATCCCGAACGTTTTGAAGAAATCGTCTCCCACCGTGTTCTCCAGCACCGCGGGTCGGCTTTCGCGCGCGTAATGCTGTCCCTCCGGCACAAAGGTCAGGGTGGACACCCTGCCGGAAATCAAAGGCACAGTCATCAGCGTCACCGATCGGGCTCCCGGAAGCGCGGCCAACCGATCTTCGATCCGCTGCAGCAAGCGCAGGCTGGCCCCCCCCTGATATTTGGCCTGAGGTAACTGCAGGCTGAACAGCAGCACGTGGTGCGACTGGAACCCCAGTGGCTCCTTCACCAGTTTCACCAGGGTGCGAACGAAGAGCCCCGCTCCCACCACCAGTACCATTGACAACGCAATCTGCACCACCACAATCGCCTTGCCCGTCAGCCCACGCCGGCGGTGCGTGACGGTTCGGCCGGAGTCCTTGAGGCCACTGCTGACCTGGACGCGTGTTGCCTGCCACGCCGGAGCCAGCCCAAAGAGCAGTCCCGTCAGTACCGAGATCCCTGCAGCGAACGCGAAGATCGGCCAGTTGAAGCGTGCCGTAAAGGCGGGCGGGTTCCATGCATCCGACAACAGCTTTGGAATGGAGTCGCGCAAAGTCCACGCCAGCAGCAAGCCAGCGACACCACCCGTCAGAGAAAGCAGCAGGCTTTCCGTCATCATCTGTCGCAGAATGCGTCCGCGCCCCGCACCCAGCGCCAGTCGCACGCTCATCTCCCGTTGCCGCGACCCCGCCCGCGCCAACAGCAAATTCGCCAGATTCGCGCACGCCAGCAGCAGCACGAATCCCGCCAATCCCATCAGAACCGCCACCGGTTTCAACATCCAGTCCGCGTTCGGATTCTGTCCCCGGCTCCCATCTTCCAGCGCGAGCCGCGGTATCTGGCTGTCCTTCCTGACCGCCATCGTGGCATGCACTGCGGCGTTCAGTGTTACATTCAGCGCGGCATCGGCCTTCGCTTCCGGAACACCCGGCTTGAGACGTCCCATGAGCAGCACCCACCAGATCGACTTGTTGTCGAGCAGCGATTCCTTTCCGTCGCTCATTTCCTGCGGCGCGACGATCGGCTCCATGCTGAAGGGAAGAAGAAGATCGGGGCTCTCCTGCGCCGAATACGCACCCGTGAATCCACGCGGATTGACGCCGACAATCGTCATCGGCTCTCCATTCACCAGGATCGTCTTTCCGATCGCGTCCGGTGAGCGGCCGAACTGCCTCTCCCAGAACGCATCGCTGATCGTGACGACCGGACCGCTGCCCACCGCGCCATCGTCGGAGTCTTCAATCCCGCGCCCTAACTGCGGCTTCACTTCGAGCGTCGAGCAGTAATTCCCCGACACCATTTCCACGTTCACCGCTTCCGCCCGCCCGTCCACAGTCGCCGTCATGCGTCCGAAGTTTTTGAAGGCGAAGATATCGGCCAGCGATCGATTTGCGCTGCGCAGTTGCCGATAGACCGGATACGAAAACGAGGTCGAGTCCTCACCTCCACCCGGCAGGTCGTCGAACTCGCCCCACATCGATTCGACCACCCCGTCGCGCGGCTCCGTCCATTCGAACAGCCGCAGTTGCTCCGGATGCAGCACGTCGAGCCGGTCCAGAAGCATGTGCTGTGCCACGGTGAAGATGACGGTGTTGGCTCCAATCCCCAGCGCCAGCGATCCAATCGCGATCAACGCAAATCCCGGACTCTTTGCCAGCATTCGCACCGCATAACGCAGATCGCCCCGCAATTCATCAAACCAGCGCGTCCCCCATGCCTGCCGGGTTCTTTCCCGGGCCGCCGCCAGACTCCCCAGTTGCGCCTTCGCCTGCCTCATCGCCTGCTCGCGCGACAATCCGTTGCGCATCAGGTCCTCGGTATAGCTCTCGATGTGAAACCGCAATTCCTCATCCACTTGTGCATCGACGTCGGTGGGGCGCGCTACCGCCCGCCACCACGTCCGAATTCGGCTGCTCAGGCTCATAGCTCCCCCGGGGCCGTGTTCAGAATCGTTCCCACCATCCCGGCAAACTCATTCCACTTCTTCGTCTCCGCTTCAAGCCGCCGCCGTCCTGCTGCCGTCAGCTTGTAGAAGCGTGCCCGCCGCTTGTTGTCGCTCTGCCCCCACTCGCCTGAGATCCATCCTTCGTGCTCCAGACGGTACAGTGCGGGATACAAAGATCCCTGCTGGATCTCCAGCCGCTCTCGCGACAGTTGCTGGATGCGCAGCAGCACCCCATACCCATGCAGCGGCCCCAGCGATACGGCCTTCAGTACCAGCATGTCCAGTGTTCCCTGCAACAAATCAATCGGTGTTTCATTGGACATTTTTTTACTCTCCCAGTCAGTCTGGGAGAGTAGACGAGCTTCTCCCAGACTGTCAAGGAGAGAGGCTCGTCGAATCGGACGCGGGGTCCACCTCCGCGATCAAAATGCGTCGCAAGTCCTGTCCATATCGCCTCCGTTTGACAGCGCAAATGCACCGGGCGTACGTTCCACCCAGGTGACGCATCGCAACGATGCCACGGAGGCACGCGGATTCGGACCAGGAAAGTCTGAGTCCCTGTCCGCTCCATGATGGATCCCGCGGCACTCCCTGCCGGTCAACGACAGCCTCGACAAACACAAGGAGCCACAAATGTGTCTCGCGATTCCTGGTAAAGTGATAGAAACCTTCTCTCAGGACGGAATGCACATGGCCCGTGTCCAGTTCGGCGGGGTCACCCGCGAAGCCTGCCTTGGCTACGTGCCCGAGACCACCGTGGGTGACTACGTGCTCGTCCACGTGGGCTTCGCCATCAGCCGCGTTGACGATGAAGAGGCCCAGCGCACCTGCCAGGCGCTCGCGGAACTGGATCAGTTGGCGGAACTCGAAGCGCCTGTGCTCGAGGAAGGTCCCGGAGGAGTTGCATGAAATACCTCGATGAATATCGCGACGGCGACATCGCCGCGAAGTTGGTGGAACGCATCCGCCGGGTCCAGAAAAAGCCCTGGGTGATCATGGAAGTCTGCGGCGGACAGACCCACTCCATCGTTAAAAATGGCATCGACCATCTGCTTCCAAAGGGCATCGAACTGGTGCATGGCCCGGGCTGCCCGGTCTGCGTGACGCCGCTGGAAATGATCGACCGCGCGCACGCCATTGCCCGCCGGCCCGAGGTCGTCTTTTGCTCCTTCGGCGACATGCTGCGCGTGCCCGGCTCCAACGGCGACCTCTTCAGCATCAAGTCGCAGGGCGGCGATGTGCGTGTCGTTTACTCCCCCCTCGATTGCCTGAAGATCGCTCGCGCCAATCCCGACAAGCAGGTGGTCTTCTTCGCCATCGGCTTTGAAACCACCTCGCCCGCCAATGCCATGCTTGCCTGGCAGGCGCGCCGGCAGAGCATGAAGAACGTCTCGCTGCTGGTTTCGCACGTGCTCGTCCCCCCCGCGATCGAGGCCATCCTGAATTCTCCGCAGAATCGCGTCCAGGGATTCCTTGGCCCCGGCCACGTTTGTGCTGTGGTCGGTTATCGCGAATACGAGCCCCTCGTCGAGCGCTTCCACGTCCCCATCGTCATCACCGGCTTCGAGCCGCTTGATATCCTCGAAGGCGTGCTGATGGTGATTGAACAGCTCGAACTGGGCCGCGCCGAAGTGGAAAATCAGTATTCGCGCGTGCTCGGCCGCGAAGGCAATCTGCCTGCCCAGGATCTGATCCGGAAGGTCTTCGAGGTCAGCGATCGCAAGTGGCGCGGCGTCGGCTCCATTCCTGGCAGCGGCTTCCGTCTCCGCAGCGAGTTCGCCGACTTCGACGCGGAACTCCGCTTCGACGTCCAGGCCATCGAAACCATGGAGCCCGCCATCTGTATCTCGGGCCAGATTCTGCAGGGCATCAAAAAGCCGCACGACTGCCCCGCCTTCGGATCCGCCTGCACCCCCCAGCATCCGCTGGGTGCAACCATGGTTTCAGCCGAGGGAGCCTGCGCCGCCTACTATGCCTACGGCCGGCACCTCAAGGACGCCGATCTCGTGACCCTGGGGAACGCGCGATGAGCGACGGCAAAGTCGAGGATCAGGAAGAATCGTCGGCTGAACTCGGCCCCTTCGGCTCCTGCCCGCTGCCGATCTTCGACCATCCGCAAATCGTGCTCGGCCACGGCAGCGGCGGCAAGCTCTCGGCGGAGCTGATCGACAAAATCTTCGTCGCACGCCTGCGCAATCCCACCCTCGAACGCATGGACGATCAGGCAGCCCTTGAAATCGGCGGCCTGCGCCTCGCTTTCACCACCGATTCCTTCGTTGTCACGCCCATCTTCTTTCCCGGCGGCGACATCGGCACGCTCGCCGTGAATGGAACCGTGAACGATCTGGCCATGGGCGGCGCGAAGCCGCTCTATCTCTCCGCGGCGTTCATCCTCGAAGAGGGCCTCCCCACCGAAGAGCTGAGCCGCGTTGTCGATTCGATGGCGCTGTCTGCCAGCGAGGCCGGCGTGCAACTGGTCACCGGCGATACCAAAGTCGTGAACCGGGGCAAAGGCGACAAGGTCTTCATCACCACTACAGGCATTGGCCTCATCGAACGCCCCATCCACCCATCCGCCAATCGCGCCCGCCCGGGGGACAAAATCCTCCTCAGCGGTTACATCGGCGATCACGGCATCACCATCCTTTCGCAGCGCGAGAACCTCGAGTTCGAAGGTGTGCTCGCCAGCGATTGCGCTCCGCTCAACGGACTGGTCGATGCCATGCTCGTCGAGGCCGAAGCTGCCGGCCTTCCCGACGGCATCCGCTGCATGCGTGACCCAACCCGCGGCGGAATCGCCACCGTCCTCAACGAAATCGCGGCGCGCTCCCGCGTCGGCATGGTGATCCGCGAGGCGGAGATCCCGGTCCGCGAAACCGTCCGTGGCGCCTGC
The DNA here is from genome assembly GCA_963796895.1 of uncultured Acidobacteriaceae bacterium. Classification (GTDB taxonomy): domain Bacteria; phylum Acidobacteriota; class Terriglobia; order Terriglobales; family Acidobacteriaceae; genus Palsa-343. The sequence goes on along the minus strand of CAWCNN010000003.1, from coordinate 44,699 downwards.
GAAGTTCTGGGACTCGATCCGCTCTACGTCGCCAACGAAGGCAAACTCGTCGCCGTCGTCGCTCCGGAAATCGCCGATCGCCTCCTCGCTCGCATGCGCAGCCATCCGCTCGGCGCCGACAGTCGGATCCTTGGCGAGGTCTCCGAACAGCCCCCCGGCATGGTGCTCATGAAGACAGCCATCGGCGGAACTCGTGTCGTCGACACACTCTTCGGCGAGCAACTGCCTCGCATCTGTTAGCGCACGAATGGATTTGCCGGGCTAACCCGGCCGACTGATTCTGCCCGGACTCAGGTGGGTAGGGGTGTAACAGTCCTTTATTCAACAAATTGACAGAAGCGATACCACATGGCAACATCATGGGACTCTGTCGTCATCTTCCCCCGGGCCCCCAAAAAATCTGCGCGGATGCCGGTGCCATGACTCTCTACCAGGGACTCCCGTCCAGGTCGTTGCAGCACAGTGTGATCCTCTCGGCGCTTCTTGCTGTTCCAGCAATGGCGCCTGGCCAGGCCGTCCGCATTCCTCAGGGCCGCCCCGCTCCTGGTCTGCCGCATGCTCAGTTCACACGACCCCGGCCGCAGTCGACCGGCGTTGTTGGTACCGGAATACTGTGGCCGCAGGTTGCCGGCGTCGCCACCGTTTATTACCAGATCAACGGCGCCTCCGGCGACGTGACCAACATCAACGCGGCTATCACGCAATTCAATAATGATTTTCCCGGAGTGATTCAGTGGGTGAACTCCACCGGTTCGGGGAACTACGCCGAATTTAACCTGAGCACCAGCGATACCAGTGGAACGTGCGAAGCCTATGTCGGCTATCAGGCTACTCCGGCCCAACCCGTGACCGGATCCGCCAGTTGCGATGAATCGACCATTCTGCACGAGATGGGTCATGTGATCGGCCTCTGGCACGAAATGACCCGCTCCGATCGAGACAGTTACGTCACGGTGAACTATAACAATGTCGTCAAGGCGGACTATCCCGGCAACTTCCTGATCAACACCGAGAACCAGCAGAACCTCACGACCTACTTCGACTACGCCTCGCTCATGCAGTATCCGTCCATGTCGTTTTCGCGGAACGGCGGCCCAGTCATTGAAAGTATCCCCGCCGGGATCCCGATGAATATTGAAGGTGACCCCGTTCCGACAACGCCGGATTACTCCGCCGCCGATAAGGAAGGCATTCTGCGCCTCTACGGTGCGCCCCCCACATCGGTGACCATCACATCGAATCCCGTTGGCCTGCAGGTGAACGTGGACGGCACGCCCTACACCACCCCCGTCTCGTTTCCTGCGACCGGCTCATGGGCACTGGGCACCACGCATACGCTGGACGTTCCCACCGGCGTGCAAACGCTGACCGGTCAGATCGTGGGGGACAATCCGAACAACCCGACGAACGCGATCTTCTATTACACCTACGGCCGCTGGAACGACTCCACGTCACAGAGTCACACGATCACTGTCACGGGCGGAGATGGTAGCCCGCTCTTCCCCAGGACCTCGCCCCAGGTGGCGACCTACACGGCCAACTTCATTCAGTTGGTACCCTATACGGCGACCGCCGATCCCTCCGGATCGGGGACCATCAGCGTTAGTCCGATTCCGCAGGCTTATTCCGACACGAACAGTAATCCTCTTGGTAACTTCTTCGTGGCGCGGCAGAACGTAACTATGACTGCTACAGCAAATTCGGGTTGGAATTTCTACTGGTTCAATAACGCCCCATTCTGGCTCCCGGGTGGGCTTTCGGCAGACCCGAAGGAATTTTTCGTTCCTGATAGTGGCAATCCGATCAACTCGACGGTCTATTTTTCGCCTTCGAGTGACCCGCTTTACACCGTAAGTGTCGTGTCTTCGCACCCTCTCACGAATGACTTTGCGCTCAACTGGTATGTGGACGTGGATGGCTCTAATTGGTTGACGGCAAAAACCTTTTCTCCGAACTACTGGTCCGACGGTGCTGCGTGGACGACCGCCAGCGCACACGATCTGACCGGACTCTACTCGCCAGCTTATCCTCTGAGCTCCAACACCCGCTATGTCTTCAATAACTGGAGCAACGGCGGCACCGTATCCGACGACACCATCGCTTCGCTTCCGGCGACCAGTACAAACTACACGGCAACCTTCGATCCGCAGTTCGAGCCGGCTACCGGCGTGAACGCCTCCTGCGGCGGATCAGTAACAATCAGCCAAACCTCTCCCACCGGCGACGGCTTCTATCCCTGGGGGCAGTCGCTGACTTTCACCGCAAACGCGAACCCGGGATGGAACTTCACCGGCTGGAGTTACGACCTCACCGGTACCACCAATCCTCAGAGCCTCACCGCCAACGACGAGACGCTGGTGTATGCGAATTTCAATACCGCAACCGATCCGTTTTCCTTCACCGGAATCAGTCCATCCTCCGTCCACGCCGGATCCGGCCAAACGACCCTGACGCTGACCGGCACGGGCTTCGACTCGTCGAATTCTCATGTGTACCTCGGCAGCACGCTGCTGATTTCCACCTATGTGAGCTCGACCGAGTTACAGGCAACCCTGACTGCGCCAGAGGTCGCGAATCCAGCCTCCTATCCCGTCTATATTGAGAACTTCCCCGCCAGCGCAACCTGCGCCGCGATCAGCGGACAGACCTTCACTGTGACCGGTGCCCTGATCACGCCGACCATCACCTGGGTTCCGGCGGGGACCATCATCTTCGGTGAGGCCGGCACGAAAGTGCTCAATGCATCGGCCAATGCCCCCGGCACGTTCGCTTACTCGGCGACGCCGACAGGCGGCGGATCGGCAATGGATGTAACGGGTGGGACGCAGAGTCTGACGGCCGGCTCGTGGGACATCACCGCGACCTTCACGCCCACCGACCCCAGCACCTACACTACGGCGCAAACGACAAAAACGGCCGTCGTCAGCGGGGAGAGCGTCTGGATCGTGAATAGCGGTGGCGGCACAGCCGAACTGGCCGGAAACGGTTACGGCATATCATCCAGCGCTTTCCCAGCCGCCAACACCGCCGTCGCCATCGACAGCTCCGGCAACGTCTGGACCGCGGGCGCCGGACCGCTGCTGGAGGAAACCAGCCAGGTAGGGACGGTGCAGAATACGATCAACTCCGGTGGCGGCCTCAACGCCCCGGCCGGCATCGCCATCGACGGAAACAGCCAGGTGTGGATCACGAACGGCAACAACTCCGTGAGCCTGTTCACGAATGGTGCAGCCGTATCTCCCTCAACCGGCTACACCGATCCCTCGCTCTCCACGCCCACCGGCATCGCCATCGACCTGGGCGGCAGCGTCTGGATCGCCAACAAAGGCAATCACAGCGTGACCCGGATCCTCGGCGCGGCCGCCCCGGTTGCGCCCCTATCCACGGCAGCGAAAAACAAAACAACGGGAACAAAACCATGAGACGGCGCTGCTTGCGATCGATGCGGCAAAGCCGGCGTCTGATAATGGGGTATGAGTTCAGGGTGTGACAGTTCGCAAACTGCTTCCGGAAGCGCATCGGAGCGAGCCAGCCACAGCCTGGGCCTGATGGCCTGGGGTGTTCCTCTCCGCTTGATGGCGGAGAGCGGGCCGCTGCTTAACCGGATGCGGTCGCAGGCGCCATTCGGCTCGGTTGAGTGCAGCAACCCGCCCTCCGCGGCCCGCACCTTCACGATGCGTGCCATCGCGGCCGATGGTTATCGCGTGCATGCCGGCGACGAAGTGCTCGTCGATGCCGCACCCCTGGATCCGGCACTGATTCAGCTGGGCGGCCACATGATGATTCACGTTGCCGAGCACGCCCCGGAGCATGTGTTTCTCCATGCCGGTGTCGTTGCCTGGCAGGATCGCGCCCTGCTGTTACCTGGAGTCAGCTGCGCGGGTAAGTCGACTCTGGTTGCCGAACTGGTGCGCGCCGGCGCCACTTATTACTCCGATGAGTTCGCGCTGCTCGATTCCGAAGGCCGTGTCCACCCCTTTCCTCGCGTGCTTCGCATGCGCCGGCCGGGCGGGATGGAACAAACTCCACTCTCCATCGCACAAATGGAGGGGCGCGCCGGTACCAACCCCCTCCCCGTTTCCTTAGTGGTCTTTACGCATTTCGAAGAGGGTGCGGCATGGCATCCGGAAGCAGTTTCGCCGGGCCAGGCGATGCTGGAGATGTTACTGCACAGTCTGCCCGTGCAGCGCACGCCAGCACGGGTTTTGGCGACGCTGACTGCGACGATGCGTGACGCCACCGCTTGGCGCTCGCCGCGCGGCGAAGCTGCACCCGTGGCCCGCTCCCTCCTCGCCGCCCTCGCCGCACAAGGGCCCCCCGCATGAGACCGGGCATGGATTTGTTGCTTCGCCTCCTGCGCGGAGAAGCGGGCCTCAGCGATGTGTCTGAGCCGGAGTGGATGACCGTTCTCGACCTGGCCGATCAGGAAAACATTCTGCCGTGGACCGCCTCGCGTCTCCGGGCGCAGATCGCCCCGCAACCATCGCCGCTCAGCATCCGCCTGGATCGGATCCAGCGCAACGCCCGGCTCTCCGCCTTCCTCTGGAATGCGACTCTGCAGAGCACCCTCGCGGAGTTCCATCGCCAATCTATTCCAGTCATCTCTTTGAAAGGTCCATGGCTCATTCAACGGCTTTCCGGCGATGCGTCGCTGAAACTCTACAGCGATCTGGATCTGCTGGTTCGTCGAGACGACATCGCTCGCGCCGAAGAGCTGCTCACCGCCATCGGATTTCGGCCGAAGCGCAGACGCGATGACTACCATCGCCCCTGGCTGCGCGACAACCTCCGGCTCGAACTCCATCACGACGCGGAGAACCCGCTGGCCTTCGACTTCGATATCGAAGCCGCCTGGCGGCGCGCTGTGCCTGCGCAGTTCGAAGGCGTTCCCGCGTGGCTGCTGGCGCCGTCGGACGAGCTGTTCTTCCTCTGCCTGCACGGTGCGCGCCATCGCTTCGAACGCCTCAGCCACGTGCTCGACCTGGTCCTTGCCTTCCCCCACTTCGGGCCGCGTGCTGTCGACTCGCTTCGAAGCAATGCCGCCTCGGCCCGCGTTCTCGCCCTGGGCGCGGTGATGGCCTCGCGCCTCGATCCCACCATCTCCCCGAAGGCACCGGCTCTCAGCGCCGCAGACTACAAAAACATCGATGAACTTGCCGATGGCCTCTGGCAGGAGCGCATGCGAGAGCCGTCGCCCACCGTTGACTGGCGCCTGCAGCATCAGTTCTTTCTCAGTCTTGAAAGTCGCCGCCTCCAGCGTTTGTTCGCCCGCCTCCGCCATCTCCGCATTCTGCTCACTCGGCTCATTGAAGCGGATTTCCTTTTCGCCGAGCGATTCCACCTCCACCGTAGATGGCAGGTCTGGCTGCTACGGCCGATTCGGCTCCTGCTCAGGTGAGCAGAGCGCTGTCCAGCTGCGGGCGACCTTAGATAACCGCGGGGAAGGGGTTCGACCTGCCAAATCACATTGCGCGGCTCGAATACCGGTCAAGCGAATCACCCTGAATTTGCCTCAGCCGACGGCTTCAAGCAGCGCCACCGCCATGCTGTTGAGCGGCGTGGGAATTCCATGCCGGGCGCCCTTGCGCACGATCGCGCCGTTGCGTGCGTCGATCTCCATCCGCCGCCCGGCGAGCCGATCCGCCAGCATGGAATTGACCGCATCGGCAGGATGACGCCGGACATGATCCATCACCTCCTGCGCAATCGTCGCATCGAGCCTGGCGCCCTCCGCGCGGCCCACCGCTGCACACTCGGCAGCCACCGCCAGCGCGACGCTGCTCATCGGCTCGTTCCACAGCACCCCCGTCGGTTTCAGCGCCAGAGCCGATAGCGCCCCGACGGAATTCATGCACAGCTTCCACCAGGCCGCGGTCGTGAAGTCCGGAACCAGGTCGACCCGGGCCGTCGATCCGTGAAACAGAGCGGCATAGGCGCGCGCGAGCGGATCGTCCTCGACTTTCATGAGCGTGTTCCCGCGCACCACCACCGTGCCGTCGCCGGTGCGTTCAACCGGACAATCGATAATGACCGGAAGCAGGCGATCCTGGCTCATGTGCCGCGCAAACCGCTCGCGGTGTTCGACACCGTTCTGCACGATGGCCACAGGCGCGCCCGCACCGCAAAGGGCAGGGAACCACGCGGCGGCTCCGTCGGAATCGTAGGCCTTTGTCGCCACCACAACCCAGTCGACGGCTTCGGCTGCGGCAGGCTCGGTGCAGTTACGAGTCCTGATCTCGATCGTGCCCTCCGGCGTCCGGACGGTGAGCCCCTCGACCGGGCGCCGCGAGCAAAGGGTGAGATCGTGAACCCCGGTCGAATGCAGCAGCGCAGCCAGCGCGCCCCCAATAGCCCCCACCCCAACGATTGCGATACGCGCCATCGTGACTATCCTACCTCGCTGAACGTTGCGCCAAAGCCATCTTCCAAAACCAGAGCACACGCCCCCGCCGCTCTTAGATCAATGGCAATTGGGCAGAAGATCAGTTGATGGATTCTTCGACGATGCTGAACTCCACAGGTTCAGGTAATTCCGCTTTAAGACGCGCCCTCAAGTCGGCTACCACATCTTCGATGTTGCCCAACAAGAAACGGTGAGCCAGTTCCTTCGCGGGATAGAGAGCATAGGGGCTGCGATCGGCAGGCGGGGTGGGAATGATGGGAAAATCATGTCGCGGTTCTCCGTGACTCCTCAAACCAACCCACCACCCTTGATATTCGGGAGATTGTGTCAGTTGTAGTACCGCCGTTGGCATCGTTTACCTCGCTTCATTGGAGCGATATCTTATCCCGCATCCTGCAATCTCTGAGCATGTCAGGAGTTGTGATCGCACGCAAGTTGGTCGAAATCGCTGGGTGCCCCATATCTGAATCTGACCGCCTTTGGCCAGACGGGAGGTGCGACCATGGGCACGCCAACGCCGACGAACGCGGCGGAGTTGAGCAGATGGGAGACGAACCCATTGTGCTTTAATTCTTCGCAGAGCGCAGAAATCGCAGGAGGGTGCGATGAGGTTGCTGGCCGTCTTGATGCTCGTCTCAGTCACCGTTGTCTCTACAGCACAAACAAAGTGCGACGGAAGCATCAATGGATTCAGAATCCACACCCTTTACGTCATGGGCACGCAATACAACGGAGTCGCCCACGCATACAAACACCTGAGCGAAGAGACTTGCTTTACTCCGGTAACGGATGTGCGCAAGGCGGACGCCATCCTCGAAGTCGTCCCACTGAACGACGGCACCTCGGCCCAAAGGAGTGTCATTCCGTCGGTCTCCTGCACATCAACCCCAACCTCCACGACTTGCCTTGATTCGACGGGGAACGAGATGACGGTCGAATGTGGCGGGAATGTCTGCACTGTCACCTACGGGCCTGATCCTGCCGTGGCGGCGTTACACGCTGTTCGCATTTGGGTGGACAGCCGTTGGTTTATGTCGGAAGCGCGTCTGTATACCACCGATTACAAACTCCTGTGGAAGAGTGAAGGACAGAAGGGCGACCACATCGGCTCGGATTTCATGGACAAGTTGCGATTGGCAACGGAGTCGCCCTATTGCAAACGGCCAGGAACATGGCAGCAACACGAGTACAAAACCTATCGCCAGTGGGCAAGTACAAAATGCGGAGTCCAGTTCGATCCGCTCGTCAGCATTGATCTGAATGTCGAGGCAAAGAAAGCTGCTGCCGAACAAGTACAGAATGAGCAGCAGCAGATGATCGACAATGCGAAAGCCGCGGCTGCAAAGCAACAGCAGAAATCTCCTCAGTGAACCTCCGCTAATGGAGCGCCGGTGCGCCTTTGTGGAAATCTGCCATTGCACAACCCTCCAGCATGTGCGCTATGCTCCATACCGAAACGGAGGTGCAGCGGTGAGTGAAGAAGAAGCGAAGAGTTTTTGGAAGACGGCTTTTCTATTGGTGCACGATCATGTCGACCAAATAGGTGAGTTGCGGGCAGCAGTGGGAGCAATGGTTCAGACCCAGTCTCTCCAGTTCTCTGAGGGCTACAACGAGAAAGTCAGACAATTAAAAGAGGAAGATGAGCCGGCAAGGCGCCGCACGCTGGAGCAACTTGAGATCATGCTTAACCAAATTCAGCTAACTTAGGTCTCAGGTTCGGTATTGGCACGCGTCGTGGCCCGCACCGGCCGAAAAGGTATGCGGTTGTAGGCTTTGTTCAACTCTGCAGGGTGGGAAGCCAGAGCGAAATTACTGAAAACCGGTAAACTTGCTGGCGGAGAGAAGGGGATTCGAACCCCTGATAGAGCTTTTAAACCCTATAACGGTTTAGCAAACCGCCGCCTTCAGCCTCTCGGCCATCTCTCCGGCTCGGCTGCGGTCAGTATACCGGAACCCCCTTCCCTACCCGCATAATTCCTCCCCCGACCCTATCTTCCGGGTACCCCCGGGTTGCGTCCCGCCCGCTCCCTGCATCCCACCACTACGTGGCGACAACGCCACCCCAACAGGGAGATCCAACGATGACTCAAGCAGGGAACAGCACCCAGGAAGACCTGGTGGTGGGATATTTTTCCGACGGCGCGAACGCGTATCGCGCCATCAATGAACTAATCGACGAAGGATTTCGGCCCTCCGAAATCGGAGCCGCCTTTCGATCCCGACCTGCCGGCGCCGGCGCGCAGTCCGGCGGTTCGCTGTCCGCAGAAGGCGAGATGAAGAACGTCCGCGAAATCAACGACCGCAACCCCGCCGTCTCCGGATCCGTCGGCGGAGCCGCTTCCCACGATCAGGCCGTTAACCCCGCTGGCCTGGCGCCCGGTTCCGGCAACGCATTTCCCGGCGCCCCCTCCACTCCCGGCCCCATTCCCGGCGGCGAAATTCCCTCCACGCTCAGGCACGATCTCCCCGAGACCCTGCCCCATGACCTTCCCGCTTCATCGCGTCCCATCACCGATGCCGGGGACCGCTGGGTCGAGCACCTCCATCGCACCTGGGGCAACAACCCAGCGGAAACCGCCAAGAACCGCAACACCGCGGCAGCCTCGAAGCAGAAATTCGGCACCGGCGAAGGAACCCTTGGCCTCGTTCCCGAATATGCATACTCCGAGCCGGCCTTTGAAACCTCCTTCACCGGCATGGGCCTCAGCCCCGATCACGCCCGCGGTCTCAGCGGCGATCTCAGCCGCGGCGGCGCCGTCATCACCGTCAGTGCCGGCACGCGCTCCTCGCTCGCCGAAGCCATCCTTGAACGCAACCACGGCCGCATCCGCTTCGAACGCGCTGCCTCCACCTTCACCCCGCGTGCCGCCGACCGCGAAAGCCCCGTGGAGGTTTACGGCTCCATGCACAACTACTACCGTCCCGAAGAAGAGCCTCGCCGCAAAGCCTCCTGATCTCCGCCCCCCGCCCCAAGCGAAAACGCCACCCAACCCGGTGGCGTTTTCGCTTTTCATCCCGTCCTATCCAGAGTAGATTCTGATTCTTCACTTCTGTTCAGCGGAGGATCTCCAGATCCCAGAGAGGATCGCCAGGACGTCTCAACCGGCGCGCGGTATGCGGCTGCTGCCGCTCATCGCCGCCACGTTTTTCATGGTCTCGGGCGGCCCCTATGGCATCGAAGACATCCTCGGCGCCGGCTACCTCAAAGGCCTCATCATCCTGGTCGCGCTGCCGATTCTTTGGAGTCTCCCCACCGCGCTCATGATCGGCGAGCTCGCCAGCGCGCTGCCCGAGGAAGGCGGCTTCTACGTCTGGGTGCGCCGCGCCATGGGCCCCTTCTGGGGCTACCAGGAAGCCTGGCTCTCCCTCGTCGCCAGCATCTTTGACATGGCCATCTACCCCACGCTCTTCGTGCTTTACCTGGGCCGTCTTTTTCCCACATGGACCGCCGGCTGGCACGGAGCCGCCTGGGAACTCGCCCTCATCGCCCTCTGCTGCGTCTGGAACCTCCTCGGCGCGCCCGCTGTCGGCGACGGATCCGTGGCCCTCGCCATCCTGCTGCTCTCGCCCTTTGCCGTTCTCATCGCCGTAGCGCTCTGGCATGGCGCCCACCTGCCCACCCATATTTCCGCGTTCCACAACAGGCAGCAATCCGGCGGCGACGGCGGACTCACCACCGCCATCCTCGTCGGCATGTGGAACTATATGGGCTGGGACAACGCTTCCACCGTCGCGCGCGAAGTCGAGAATCCCCGCCGCAATTACCCGCGTGCCATGCTCGCCAGCGCAGCGGTCGTTGCTGTCACGTATATCGTTCCGCTCGCCGCCGCTGCGTGGGCCGGTGTCCCAGCCGATTCCTTCAGCACCGGTTCATGGGCCGACGTCGCCCGCACCCTTGTCGGACCCTGGCTCGGCGTCGCTCTGGTTGTCGGCGGAACCCTCACCGCCGTTGGCATGTTCAACGCGCTGACGATGTCCTACGCGCGCCTGCCCATGGTGCTTGCCGAAGACGGCATGCTCCCCTCGGCACTCGCACGCAGGAACGGGCGCGACGTGCCCTGGATCGCCGTCCTTGCCTGTGCTGTTGCCTGGGCGCTCGCGCTCCGCTTCAGCTTCGAGCGCCTCATCTCCATCGACCTGATTCTTTACGGCAGCAGTCTGATCCTCGAGTTCGTCGCGCTCATCGTGCTGCGTCGCCGCGAGCCCAGCCTCGCGCGCCCCTTCCGCGTCGGCAACTTCGCCGCCGCCTGTTGCATCGGCGCCGTTCCCACCGCCCTCATCGTCTACGCCGACATTGCCTCGCGCCACGAACGCATGGCCCACATGCCGGCGCTGCTGCTCGGCGCAATCATCGCCGCCGGCGGACCGCTCTTCTATCGGTTGTCAAAGAGGACCAGCCGGCGGCCGGATGGTCTGCCCGTCACTGCCGACTGACGAAAACCGCTACCTCACGCTCGCCGCCGCTTCCAGCAGCTTCTTTTGCTTGCCGTCGGTGAAATTCCGCACCGAGTGCATCACCCGATCACGCGCGTACGCCGCATCCTGCCAGCCCTTGATCTCTACCCGCTTGCCCTCGAGGTCCTTGTAGATCGAGAAAAAGTGCGTGATCTCCTTCAGCATGTGCGGGTAAATTTCCGAATAATTCCACACATCCCGATACCGCGGATTATTCTTACCCACCGCCAGCACCTTCTCGTCCAGCACGCCCTGGTCGGTCATCTCCAGCAATCCGATCGGACGCACCTCCATCACGCAGCCGGGGAAACTCGCCGCATCCACCAGCACCAGCACGTCCAGCGGATCGCCGTCGTCGCTCAGCGTCGATGGCACAAATCCATAGTCGCCCGGATAATGCACCGGCGAATACAGGTTCCGGTCCAGCCGGAACACGTGCAGCTTCTTGTCGTACTCGTATTTGTTGATGCCCTCCGCCGGGATCTCGATCACGACGTTGAACACTTCCGGTGCCTTCTCCCCCACGGGGAGCTCAAGATAATTCGTCATAGACAATTCCAGTATCTCGTAATGGGGTGCATCTGCAGATTTGGATGATTGGGGATGCCCGGGGAACAAAATTGGGCCTGCATTTATAATCGGGCACAATGAAGGCTCATGTCTACGTGACCCTGAAGAAAACCGTCCTCGACCCGCAGGGACAGGCTATTCACAATGCTCTGCGCAAGATGCGCTACGCCGGCGTTGCGGATGTGCGCCAGGGAAAATGTTTCGAGCTCACCCTCGACGACGGACTGCCGGAAGCGGCGGCCCGCGCCGAAGTCGAGCGGATTGCCCGGGAAGTGCTGACGAATCCGGTGATCGAAGAATTTTCGTTTCGGCTGGAGTAACGCTGCGGCGGCTCGTGGCACAATAGGGAACCGCTGATCAGAAAATCTCCGCCCGGGGCTCGCAGAGCCGCCCCATTCCGCATCCTCAGCCCTGTTGCTGAAGCTGATTCAAGGTCAGCCGTTCCTACAACTTTCGTCGTCTCTTCCCATCCCTGATGACTGAGGTACGCTAAAACCCTATGTGCGGCATCGTCGGATACGTCGGCAAAAGTACAGAAGTCGTCCCCATCATCATTGAAGGTCTCCGCCGCCTCGAATATCGCGGCTACGACTCCGCCGGCATCGCCGTCGGCGGCAATGGCGACGGCCTCCAGCTCCGTCGCGCCCCCGGCAAGCTGCACAAGCTCGAAGACGTCCTCCTCAAAGAGCCCATCCACGGCACCTTCGGCATCGGCCACACCCGCTGGGCCACCCACGGCCGCCCCACCGAAGAAAACGCCCACCCCCATCGCGACTGCACCGGCCGCCTCGTCGTCGTCCACAACGGCATCGTCGAGAACTACCTCCAGCTCAAGCAGGAGCTCATCGCTCAGGGCCACAAATTCGTTACCGAGACCGATACCGAAATCATCGCGCATCTCGTCGAGCAGGAACTCGCCTCCGCGAAAAACGCCGGCCACCCCATCTCCCTCGAGGACGCGGTCCGCCGCTCGGTCAAACGCCTCACCGGAGCCTTCGCCCTCAGCGTCCTCTCCGCCGACGACCCCAACAAAATCGTCGTCGCCCGCTTTGGACCCCCCGCCGTCATCGGCGTCGGCGAAGGCGAATACTTCGTCGCCTCCGACGTCCCTGGCATTCTCCACCACACCCGCGACCTTTACTTCCTCGCCGACGGCGACATGGCCATCCTCACCCGCCAGGGCGTCCAGCTCACCGACTTCGACGGCAACCCCATCGAGCGCCCCCTCCAGCGCATCCTCTGGGACCCGATCCAGGCGGAAAAGGGCGGCTACAAGCACTTCATGCTCAAGGAAATCTTTGAGCAGCCCCGCGCCGTCCGCGACACCACGCTCGGCCGCATCTCCCTCGATACCGGCAAAGTATTCCTCGCCGAGATGAAGATCCCCGACGAGACCTTCCGCAACGCCCGCAACATCCACATCGCCGCCTGCGGCACCTCCTGGCACGCCGCGACCGCCGGCAAGTTCATGATCGAGCGCCTCGCGCGCATCCCCGTCGAAGTCGACTACGCCAGCGAGTTCCGCTACCGCGACCCCATCGTCGACTCGAAGACCATCGGCCTGCTCATCACCCAATCAGGAGAGACGGCCGACACCCTCGCCGCGCAGAAAGAAATGATCGCCAAGGGAGCGCCCACCGTCGCCGTCTGCAACGTCGTCGGCGCCATGATCACCCGCGAAGCCCACGGCACCATCTACACTCACGCCGGTCCGGAAATCGGCGTCGCCTCCACCAAGGCCTTCACCGCTCAGCTGGTCGCGCTGTTTCTCTTTGCTGTACACCTCGCCCAAGTTCGCGGCACCATCACCGACAAGGAGAGTCTCGACCTGCTCGATGCCCTCAACCACCTCCCCGGCAAGGTGGAAGAGATCCTCCGCACCGTCGACGAGCAATGCGAGCCGCTGGCCCGCGAGTACTCCAACGCGCGCGACTTCCTCTTCCTCGGCCGCGGCATCCACTATCCGATTGCGCTTGAAGGCGCGCTCAAGCTCAAAGAAATTTCCTACATCCACGCCGAAGGCTACCCGGCCGGCGAGATGAAACACGGCCCGAACGCTCTGATTGACGAGACGCTGCCCGTCGTGGTGCTCGCGACGAAAGACGACACCAACCGCGACTCCGTGCTGCGTTACGAGAAGACGCTGTCGAACATTCAGGAAGTCACTGCGCGGTCGGGTAAGGTGATCGCGATCGCGACCGCCGGCGACGAGCACATCCATCAGCTGGTGTCGCATGTGCTGTTTGTGCCCAGCGCGCCGGAGTTGCTGCTGCCGATTCTGGATGTGGTTCCGCTGCAGTTGCTCGCGTATCACATTGCGGTAAGGAGAGGCTGCGACGTCGACCAGCCGAGGAACCTGGCGAAGTCGGTGACGGTGGAATAACTCGGTGTCCCATCGGACGACGATCCTCCCCCGCCGCGGGACACAACCCAAACGCAGACATCCTGAGCGAACCTTCCGGATTCGTCCCAGCGCGCGCCTTTTGTCGTGTTGGGGTAGAGCGACAAGTTTTGCCAACTCTTCACTCAAGCGATAACAGGCCTCCCCGTCCGCTACCCTCGAAAGGGAGTCGACTATGAGCCTCGCCCGTCTGCCTTTTCCCGTTCTCTTTCTCGCTGCCCTGTTCGTCCCCACCGTGCTCATTCCCGCCGCCGGGGCCCAGCAGGCGGTCACCATTGACGCTCACGCCCCCACCACGCCCTTTCCCCATTTTTGGGAGCAGATGTTTGGCTCCGGCCACGCCACCCTGAGCCTCCGCGAGTCGTGGCGCAACGATCTTCGCGCCGTCCGCTCTGTCACGGGCTTCCAGTGGGTCCGCTTCCACGGCATCCTCGACGACGACACCGGCTTCTTCACCCGCAACCAGCACGGCCGGCCCGTCTATAACTACGGCACCATCGACGATATTTACGACGGGCTGCTCGAGAACCACGTGCGGCCGCTGGTCGAGATCAGCTTCATGCCCACGCAGATGGCGTTCAATCCCCTCGACCTGCACGTCTTCTGGTACCACCCCAACGTCTCGCCGCCGCGCAGTTGGGAGGAGTGGGACGACATGATCACTCACCTGGCGCGCCATCTTGTCGACCGCTACGGCATCGACGAAGTCTCGCACTGGTACTTCGAAGTGTGGAACGAGCCCAACATCGACTTCTGGGGCGGCATCCCGCGCCAGGCTTCGTACTTCGACCTCTACGACCACACCGCCCGCGCCCTGACGGCCGTGAACCCGCGCCTCCGGGTGGGCGGTCCCGCCACGGCCGCGGCCTCCTGGATTCCGGAGTTCCTCGACCATGTTGCCGCGAACCATGTGCCGATCGACTTTGTCTCGACGCACGGCTACGCCGACGACACCGTCCAGAACCTCTTCCACAACGACCAGCCGATCCCGATGGACGACCGGGTCTGCGCCGCTGTCACAAGGGTGCGCGGGCAGATCGACAGCTCGCCGATCCCGCACCTGCCTCTGCTGTGGACCGAGTGGAACGTGCAGGGCATGGACCAGTCGCGCGACACAACGTTCGTGGGGCCGGCGCTGGCCAATACGATCCGCGAATGCGATGGGAAGGTGACGGAGATGTCGTTCTGGACCTTCTCCGATGTGTTTGAAGAGGGCGGGCCTGAGGCGACGCCTTTCCAGGGCGGATTCGGCCTGCGCGCCAAGGACGGCATCAACAAGCCGAGCTTTTACGATTTCGCGCTCCTCCATCGCCTCGGCACGCAAAGAATCCCCGTCACCTCGAACGACGTCATCGCCACCCGCTCCGCGGATGGGTCCCTTGCCGTCGCCGCCTGGAATCTGGTCGATCCCGATGCTCACAACCCGGGCCAACATGGCGCGCCCAAAACCCTCGTGCTCACCTTCACCGGAGTCGCCCCCGACGCGGCCGTCACCATCGCCACCGTCGACAAGGACCACGGCAACGTCTTGCCCTTATATGCCGCAATGGGCAAACCCAGCGACCCGACACCAGAACAGGCAGCACAATTGAACCGCGAGACCGCCCTGCCTCCGCCGCAGAAGACCCACCTCGAAGGCGGCGAACTCCACCTCACCCTCGGAGAAAACGCCCTCGACCTCATTACCGTGGACGCGCGTCGATAGACCCCGCGCCAGCGCCACCAAGAAGAAAACCGCGATGCCGAAGATCGCCCTAAGGCGTCCAGCACCGCGGTCATTCGATCTCTTCAGCGATCAGCTAGGGCTGCCAGCTGCTTCTTTTACCCCAGAACGCGCGTGATGCTCCGTGCAATCGTTTCCTTCGGCACATAGCCCACGATCTGGTCCGCCACTTTACCGCCCTTGAAGATGAGCAGGGCGGGGATGCCGCGGATCCCGTAGCGCATCGGCGTGGCCTGATTGTGGTCCACATCCATCTTCGCCACCTTCAGACGCCCGCTGTATTCGGTCGCCACTTCATCCACAATCGGCGCCAGTGCGCGGCACGGTCCGCACCACGTTGCCCAAAAGTCCACCAGAACCGGCTGCTCCGACTGCAGCACCTCCTGGTCGAACGTCGCATCCGTCACTTCCGCGATCCCCAATGCTGCCATCTCTCTCCTTGTCCCCTCTGCGCGCTCTCGCGCCTCGTCCAGTTTACTCGACCACGGTTTAGATGCAGGGAGTACCTGCGGGTCGCAGGGGTAGGCGGGGAGGCTTGTCAGGAGATCGGTAAAAGCGCACGCTTCAGTGCAAAAAATTAAGGCGCCCGGATCCTTTAAGGAATCACGGACGCCGGAGCAGCCCTCCCCCAGAACTGCCCACAGATGCGAAAATAGGGCCTTGCGTGGCTTGTGTAAAGCAATCTTCGGTAATTTTTGGTAATAGACTCAATGAGTTACGAGAGGGCGCTCAATTGCATTACTTTTGGGGCATATCCCATTCGTGCCTTCAAAACCCCGGCTGGCACGCGCTATTTCAAATTTGAACCGGCTCGTTTTCGAGACCGCAGACCAGAAACTCGACTTTCTCGAAATCCAGCAGCTCCCGATCCGCCAGATTTCTAGCTTCCGAAGCTGCTTCTTCCGAAGTAGTTAACAGCAACACTGCCGGACCGGCCCCGCTCAGCGCCACCCCGGCAATCCCATCTCGCCCCGCCAGCGGCAGCAGCGTCGGCAGCAGTGGACACGCCTCCGCCCGATACGGCTGATGCAGCCGATCCCCCATTGCCGTCGCAATCATCTCCGCTTTCCCCGTCGCGAAGGCCGCCGTCAGCAAACCTACGCGCTGCAGATTCTCAACCACATCCTTTCGTGCCCAGGCCTCAGGAAGGAATCCGCGCGACGCATGGGTCCCCAGCGGCTCCTCCGGCATCACGATCACAGCGCGCCACTCCGGCGGTGAAGAGATCGAAAGCGCCCGCACCTGATCCCCCTCGAACGCGCTGGCAACGAATCCACCCAGCCAGCACGCAGCGGCATTGTCCGGATGCCCCTCCAGCCGCGACGCCTCGGCGAGAATGCGATCCCCGTTCCAACCCAGTTCTCCGAAATGCGCCGCCAGCGCCAAGCCCGCGAGCCGTACCGCCGCTGACGACCCGCACCCCATCCCCAGAGGAATTTCGTTGCGCACCTCAAGCCGGAGCGGAACAAACACCCGGCCCTCGCGCTCCAGCGTTGCCGCATACGTCTCAAGCAACAGATTGTTCTCCGTCGCTCCGCAGATCTCCGCATCCCGACCGGTCGCCCTGATCGAAACGCGCTCCGCCGCTTCCGCGTCCACATGCAGATAGACCTTCAGCGCCAAGGCCAGCGCATCAAAACCCGGTCCCAGATTCGCCGACGTCGCCGGCAGCCGCAGATGCAACGGGTTCATCCTTCGAACTTCTCCAGTTCGCGCAATACGTTCTCCGCCGACGCCTCAAGCCGCACCGCATTGCGGCGCGTCGCCGCCATCGCCGAACCGAGAACCGCATCCGCTTCCTTCGGCCACTCCCCGCGGTGGTACTGGATCGTGTAGTCGGGGTCCTTGAGAGTGTGGCCGGTGAGCAGCAGCACCACCGAGTCCTCGCTTGCCACCTTGCCCTGCGCGATCAGCTTCTTCAGCCCGGCCAGTGTCACGGCCGACGCCGGCTCGCAGCCAATCCCTTCAGCCCCAATCTCCGCCTTCGCCAGCGCGATTTCTGCCTCGGAAACCTGCGCCACCCATCCGCCAGTCGCCTCGATCACCCGCACCGCCTTCTTCCATGACGCAGGATTGCCGATCCGGATCGCCGTCGCCCGCGTCTTCGCCTCCACCGGTTCCAGCTTCTTGCCGCCAAATTCATTCAGCGCACGCACCAGCGGATTGGCCCCCTCCGCCTGGATCACCGATATCCGCGGCGCACGCGCCGTTAGCCCCAACTGCTTCATCTCCAGAAAGCCCTTGCCCAGCGCCGAGCTGTTGGCCAGATTCCCGCCCGGAACAATCAGATGATCCGGCACCTGCCAGTCCATCTGCTCCGCAATCTCGAAGGCCGCTGTCTTCTGCCCTTCCAGTCGATAAGGATTCACCGAGTTCAGCAGATACACCGGCGCGCGCCGCACCACCTCTATCAGCACCCGCACACACCCATCGAAATCGGTCGCCAGCTGCAGCGTCAGAGCGCCATAGTCCATCGCCTGCGCCAGCTTGCCCCACGCAATCTCGCCGTCCGGCAACAGCACCAGGCTCCGCATCCCCGCCCGCGCCGCATACGCCGCCATCGACGCCGACGTGTTTCCGGTTGAAGCGCATGCCACCCATGCAGCGCCGTTCTCCTTTGCCACCGAGATCGCCGTCGTCATTCCCGTGTCCTTGAACGACCCCGTGGGATTCATCCCCTGATGCTTCGCGTGCAGCCGCGCTACACCCAGCCGCTCCCCGGCGCGCGGCAAATCGTAGAGGGGCGTATTCCCTTCGGCGATGGAAACGATGCTTTTCTCCGATCCCAGGATCGGCAGCATCTCCCGGAACCGCCAAACCCCGCTGCGATCGGCGGTCTCCATCGACATCCGCCGCTCTTTCCACAACCAGCGCAGCGCGCTTGGATTGGGTCGCGCCTGCTTTGGCCCGCTCCACGGTGGATACACAACCTCAAACAACTCACCGCACGACTCACAGCGAAAATTTCCCGGCATCGCCCGCGGCTCAACTACCTGCGCGCAGCTGATGCACCGCAACTGATAAATCTCACTCATCGTGTCGATGACTTCAGCCTACCATCGCCCTTTGTCTTCTTTGGATCGCTCGTTTTCGCCTGGTTTAAACGTCTAATTTCGACTAAAATCGCCCAATGGCGCCTCTCCTCACCCCCCGCGATGCGGCCATGCGGCTCGGCATCTCCTACGCCGCCATCAAGCAGTGGATCTACCGCGGCAAACTCAAAGCCGTGAAGACCCCCGGCGGCCACTACCGTATCCCCGAGTCCGAACTCGACGCGCTCCTCTTCAAAGCCAAGCGCCCCGAAACCCCCAAACGCCAGATGATGCGCACCGTCAGCGGCCGCAACCAGCTCGTTGGCCGCATTGTCGATCTCAAAATTGAAGGCCTCCTCGCCCAGGTCCGGCTCTCCATCGGCGGCCAGATCATCACCTCCATCATCACCGCCGATGCCGCGCGCGAAATGCGCCTCAAGAAAGGCGAAACAGTCGCCGCGCTGATCAAATCCACCGAAGTCATGGTGCTCCGTGTCTGATCGCCATCCCGCGTTTCTCTCCTGGCCCGACTGCGCTGCAAAAATCTTCCTCGTCCTCTTCCTCGTCCTTTCTAGTCTCGTGGCTTCTGCACAGAAGCCCGCACAACCCGCCACCCTCCGCATTGCCGCTGCCGCCGACCTCCAGCCCCTGCTCCCGCCCCTCCTCACTCAGTTTGAACAACAGACCGGCATCCATGCCGAAGCGTCGTACCAATCCTCCGCCACGCTCGCCACCGAAATCATCAGCGGCGCGCCCTTCGATCTCTTTCTTGCCGCGGACCTCTCCTTTCCGCAGCGCGTCATCGCCGCCGGCCGCGCCGAAGAATCTCAGCCCGTCCCGTACGCCCGCGGCACCCTCGTCCTCTGGACTCGCAACGACTCCGGCCTCGCTAACCTCTCTCTCGACGCTCTCCGCGACCCCGCCGTCAAAACCATTGCTATCGCCAATCCCGAGCACGCGCCCTACGGCCGCGCCGCTCAGGAAGCGCTCCAGCACCTCGCGCTCTACGACGCCGTCCGCTCCAAACTCGTCATCGCCGAAAACATCGCCCAGGCTGCGCAATACGCCGACTCCGGCAACGCCCAGGTTGGATTCATCTCCCTCACCTCCGCCCTCACGCCCCGCCTCCGCGCCGGCGGCCACTTCATCCGCGTCCCCGCCCATGCCTATCTGCCGATCGTCCAGGGCGCCGTCGTGATTCGCACCAGCCCTGGCTCCGCCGCCGCGCATCGCTTTCTCGACTTCCTCGCCGAGCCCGCGCCCCGCCAGACCCTCGCCATTGAGGGCCTCGAGCCCGCCCGCTGAATGGACCTCCAGGCACTCTGGCTTTCTCTGCGTCTCGCCGCCACCACCACCGTGGTGCTGCTCGCCCTCGGCATCCCGCTCGCGTACTGGATCGCTTCCGCCCGCACCCGCCTGCGCCCGCTCGTCGAAGCCATCACCACCCTGCCCATTCTTCTTCCCCCCACCGTCCTCGGCTTCTACCTGCTCGTCCTCCTCGGTCCTCGCACGTCCTTCGGGCGCCTGGCCACCCGCCTCTTCGGACACCCACTCGCTTTCTCTTTCTCCGGACTCGTCGTCGGCTCCGTCCTCTACTCGCTCCCCTTCGCCGTCCAGCCGCTGGCCGCCGGCTTCCGCTCCGTCGACACCGCCCTCCTCGAACAGGCGTGCCTCCTCGGAGCAGGACGTCTCCGCACCCTGACCTCTGTCCTGCTCCCGCTCTCGACGCACTCCCTCATCGCGGCCGCCGCGCTCTGCTTCACGCATACGGTCGGCGAATTCGGCGTTGTCCTCATGATCGGCGGCGACATCCCCGGCGCCACGCGCACCCTCTCCATCGCCATCTACGATCAGGTCCAGGAATTCTCCTACGCTGCCGCCAATCGCACGTCGCTCCTGCTCATCGGCATCGCTGCCCTCGCGCTCGTCCTGCTCTACGCACGCCGCTCTACGAACGGAGCCCCGCATGCCTGAGACGCGGGCGAACACGCAGTTGGACATCGCGATCCGTCACCGCCAGGGCCGCTTCACCCTCGATGCCGCCTTCTCCCTTACGCAGCCCTGGACCGTCATCTTCGGTCCCTCGGGCGCCGGCAAAACCACGCTTCTGCGCATCCTCGCTGGTCTCGCTCAGCCCACCTCCGGACGCATTCACCTCGCCGGCCGTACTCTCCTCGATACCGCGCACAACATCAGCATTCCCGCCGGTCGCCGCTCCATCGGATTCGTCACGCAGCAGCCCGCGCTCTTCCCCCACCTCACCGCGCGCGAGAACGTCGCCTTCGGCATTCGGCATCTCGCCGCGGAACCGCGCGCCAACCGCGTTGACGAAATGCTCCGTCTCTTCGGGGCCGACTCCCTTGCCGCCCAGCCCGCGCCCCAACTCTCCGGCGGCGAGCGCAAGCGCGTCGCACTCGCCCGCGCGTTAGCGCCCAATCCCGATCTGCTTCTTCTCGATGAGCCGCTCGCCGGCCTCGACGACGCCTCCGCGCACGACATATTGTCACGGTTACTGTTACTTGAGACGCGCGTCGTCTACGTCTCCCACGACCTGGCCGAAATCTGGCGCCTGCCCGCCGAAGTCATCCTCCTCGACTCCGGCCGCGTCACCGCCATAGGCCCGCTGCAGCAGGTCCTCGCGCCCCACCGCGAGCATCTCCTCCAGCAGCTCCGATAAAGCGGTTCCGCGACCAGCTACCGGCCACCAGCTACTGGCTACTGGCTGCTTTCTTCCCCCAATTATTCTGCAAAAACAGCCACTGATCCCGATGCTCATCTGGACTTGCATGGGAATCCACATCGAGATGCATCACCTGCCATCCATCGTCCGCCTTGTACTGCGGCCATCGTGGCGCGTCCCCCCCGTTCGGATCCCCGGTCCGCGCAAAATTCGTCCAATACGTCTGCATCAGGTCGCTGATCTTACGATCCTCCGGCTGCCACACCGCTCCCGGCCTTGAATCGAGAGTCCCAAACACATACTCGATCTCGTCGGAGTGAAACGCCCCCGACCCCGCCGGATGATATTTGTCCTCCGGCGACGGCCGCTCGAAGTGATACCGGTACGCCACACCGCCATCGGTCACCTGCGCCTCCAGCCACTCCCACGTCGCCAGCGTCAAAAAGCGCGCGCCCATGTAATCGATCGCCGACCGCACCGCCTCCGCATCCGTCGTCGCCGGATACACCTTCAGAAACTCCGGCGCCTGATCCCCAAAATCCTTCTGCGCCATGGCCTGGAAGCTCTGTACCGTCGGCGGCTCCGGATTGTTCACCGCCAGCGCGCTCGGCTCATCGCGATTCCACCCCGCCAGCAGCGGCACATGCGCCTGCTTGTTCTCCTTGAAGATCTCCGGCACGCTCTCCGGCAGAAAATATCCGTCGATATCCGGATCGTCGCCCGCCCGCACCCGTGGTGAACCCGGTGTGCGGTTGGCCGCGGCGGTCGCCATCTTCTCCATCAGATCCTGCGCGCTCATCGCCCGCAGCGCTTTCAGATCAGACGTCCCAAAGGTCGCCAGCGCCCACGCTGTGTCCGTCTGTTCCCGTTTCGCGAGCGGCGGGAACGAGAGGCCGTGGCTGTCGAACGCCGCGCCGCTCTCCCCGATCGCCCGCTCGAACAACCCCTGCGCCAGCGGCGACGCCATCTGCGCGCTCACTGAAAATGATCCCGCCGACTCGCCAAAAATCGTTACGTTCTTCGGATCGCCCCCGAAAGTCGCAATATTCTTCTGCACCCATCGCATCGCCGCCGTCTGATCCATCAGCCCATAGTTGCCCGCGGCGTGTTCCGGCGACTCGGCCGCCAGCTCCGGATGCACGAAGAATCCGAACATCCCCAGCCGGTAATTCATCGACACCACCACCACGCCCTTGTGCGCCAGATACTGCCCGTCCTGTCGCGGCTCCGATGTTGCACCCGCCGCAAATCCTCCGCCAAAAATCCACACCATCACTGGCAGCTTCGCGTGCTTGTCCTTCGCCGGCGTCCATACATTCAGGTTCAGGCAGTCTTCGCTCTGCCCTGGGTCGCGAAAGTGCATGTCGTGGTAAATGTCCGGCTGCATGCAGCGCGAGCCGAAATCCGTCGCCTCGCGCACGCCATGCCATTTCGGGGCAGGTTGCGGCGGCTTCCACCGCAGGTCGCCGACCGGCGGCGCTCCGTACGGAATCCCCAGAAACATCCGCACCTGCCCGTCTTCCGTCTTCTTCCCGTGGAGCTTCCCCGTGTCCGTCTTCACCGTCAGATCGTCCGCCTTCGCGGACACACAATACATCAGGCAAACCGCGCATACCGCCGCGCCCAGTAACTTCCCACGCATCGCCATTCGTCGCCTCCGGCAAACAAACCAAAATAGCAGAACCCGAGCCTGCAGCGCTGGAATCACCGCCATGCTACCTTCGGGCAAAGTCGGCAGGACCGGACCAGGAGCAACGATGGCGCGCAATCAAACCTCGAGAATCACCCTGCACATGGTTTCCAGCTTCGATGGATTCATCGCGAGAAAAGACAACAGCGTCTCCTGGCTCGACGCCCCTGGAAGCGTCTACGAAGCCGGCGTTTCGGTCTCAGCGGAAGAGGCCGCGGCCTTCATCAAAACCATCGACTGCTATGTCCTCGGCTCCCGCACCTATGAACACGCGCTCGAACTGGGCTGGCCCTACGGCGACACGCCGACCATCGTGGTGACCAGCCGCGCGCTTTCACCAGCCAGGCCGAGCGTCGAACTCTACTCCGGCGATCTCCAAACGTTGGTTGACGAGAAGCTCACCCCGCGCTTTCGCAATATCTGGCTCGTCGGCGGAGCCATGTTATGCCAGCACTTCCTCTCGCTCGGCCTGGTGGATGAAATCCGACTCACCCTGGCCCCAGTCCTGCTCGGCGACGGACTCCGCCTCTTCGCCGGCGCCCTTCCCGAAGAAAGATGGAACCTGAAGAACGTGGTCGCTTATAGGATCGGTTTTGTCGAGCTGACTTATTCCGCATCGACAAAACCGCACAACCCCGCCAACTCCCCGGGATCTTCAAGGAGGTACGGAAATGTGAAGGGGCACAACTCCCAGTCGTGCCAAAATGCAGCCCCCAGATCTCGGGCTTCAGCCGCTGATTACTAACGCGGCGGAATTTCCGATCAGCCGCTATTACTGCCACCATGCTGTACCATCTTTGGCAAATGGCACTCGCAGAGGCGACAACTTTTAGGAAACGATACCTGTGGACAACCGCCGCAATCGCGCTTTGGATGGCTGTTCATCTCATCCTGCGTCTTGCGTCGCCATCCTTTGCGCAAGGACCCCCCGGCCCTGCCCGGTCATCTATGTCCCGACTATTCAGGTTGGAATGGTTCGGCCACTTTGGTTTTCGGGCTCGCTGTAACAGCTATCCGAAACCGGGTTGGATGGTGGCGAAAACCGACTTACGGGGACGACGGCCTGCTTTCGATTGACAATGCAGAAAGGCTCGAAGGCAGCAGCTACGAAGTCTTGCCCGTGCAGTGGAATGAGATCGGATGGATCGTTGGCGGCCTCTTGATCTATGCGCTTCTATGGGCCTGGATACTACTCCACTGATCAAACGTTCTGCATCGGATCGAAACAAGCTACCGGCTATCAGCTACAGGCTTACTATCCCCGCTCCACCCCGAGCATCTCCGCCACCGTCTCCCTCCGTCGAATCAGCCGCACCCTCCGCCCCTCCACCAGCACCTCCGCCGGACGAGGCCGCGAGTTGTAATTCGACGCCAGCGACATCCCGTACGCCCCGGTATCCAGCACCGCCACCAGATCGCCCTTTTTCAGCGCAGGCATCTCCCGATCGCGCGCCAGGAAGTCTCCTGTCTCGCACACCGGCCCCACCACATCCACCACCGTCTTCCGTCCCGACCGCGGCTTCTTTACCGGCACAATCTCGTGATGCGCCTGGTACAGCGCCGGCCGGATCAGATCGTTCATCGCCGCATCCGTAATCACAAACGTTTTGGCCCCGTTCTTCTTCACATACAAAACCCGCGCCAGCAGCGCTCCCGCCTGCGCCGCCAGGAACCGCCCCGGCTCCAGCAGGAGCGTCAGCCCTCCCGCCTTCTCCACCGGCGGAATCAACGCCGCCGCATACTGCCGCACCTTCTCCGCGGCATCGAACGGCTTGTCCAGGTGATACTCCACCCCCAGCCCGCCTCCCAGGTCGATCGTCCGCATCGCATGCCCATCGCGCCGCAAATCCGCAACCAGCCGTACCACCCGGTCCGCCGCCGCGCCAAATGGATCGGCGCTGCGAATCTGCGATCCAATATGGACGCTCACCCCGGCTGCCTCCAAATACTTGCCGGCTTTTTTATAGACCGCCCGCGCCCGCCGGATGTCGATCCCGAACTTATGCTCCCGCATGCCGGTCGATATATAAGGATGCGTCTCCGCAAACACATCCGGATTCACCCGCAGGGCAAACCGCGCTCGCTTCCGCAGCTTTGCCGCCCGCTCCGAAAGCAGCTCCAGCTCCTCCTCACCCTCCACATTGAAAACCAGGATCCCCGACCGCAGCGCCAGGTCCATCTCCGCCGCTGTCTTACCCACCCCGGAAAAGACCACCCGCTCCACCGCCTGGTGGTTCGCCGCCAGCACTCGCTCCAGTTCCCCGCCGCTCACCACATCGAACCCGCACCCCGCCCCGGCCAGCATCCTCAGGATCGCCAGCGCTGGATTGGCCTTCACCGCATAGCAAACCAGATGCGGAACGGACGAGAAGGCCTGCTCGAAAAGCGCAAACCGCTCCAGGATGTGCCCTGAGGAATAGACGTAGAGCGGCGTCCCGTATCGCCGCGCCAATGGCTCGAGGCTCACGCCTTCAACAGACAGCGCCTTCGCAGGATCGGAGTAGGAGAACGGACGAGTCGAAATCGCAGACCTCAGCAACAACGAATTTCCCTGAGAGTATCCGCCTTCCGTCCCCCCGTAAAGCCGGGCTCTCCGCCGACGGCAACCGATATTACCAGGGTGCGCCGGGAACAAGAGTTGCAGAGACAACCCCTTGGGGGAGTGGTCAGGAGTCAGAATGCGGCGTCCTCGAGGCAAAGCCGAAGCGCCGGTGGATGAACCGAGCGCGCCAGCCGAAAGCTCACCGGTGGTGGTTGGCCGCCTCGGCCGCTTCCTTCAGTTCACGATTGGCCTGATCCAGCAGGTCTTTCGCCCTCTGCGCGTGCCCGTTCATATCGAATTCGTTGGCCTGCTGGGCCGCAACAATCCTGTCGTAGGCCTGCTGGACAAACCGCTGCGCCGCCGCGATGTTCGGATGCCGGAAATGGCTGACGTTTCTCTCCGGTCCCTGGGCCACCACCACACCACTCGCAAAAAGCCCGAGACCTACAACTGAGCCCAAAATTGCCTTGCGTACGTTCATGGGTTTTCCTCCGCGGTCACAATAACGGCAATCACGGGGAATCCGCAACCCTCTTTGTTTGAAATCTTTGCGCCATTTGGATCGATCGAAGCGATTAAAGTCCAACTGCGATCCTCGTCCGCGGATCGAGATGATCCCGCAGCGCATCGCCCAAAAAATTGAACGAGAGCACACACAGCATTACCGCGATCGCCGGGAAAATCACCAGATGCGGAGCCTCGAACAGGAACGGCCTCGCATCGTTCAACATCGAGCCCCAACTGGCCGCCGGAGGAGGGACTCCGAGACCAAGAAAGCTCAGGGTCGCTTCCGCCAGTACTGCGCCGGCCATCCCGATCGCGGCCTGCACAATCAGCGGCTGCAGAATGTTTGGCAGGATATGCCGCGTAAAGATCCGCAGATCGCTCGCCCCGACCGCGCGCGCCGCCTCGACAAACTCGCGCTCCCGAACCGCCAGGACCTGCGCCCGAACCAGCCGCGCGTATCCGACCCATCCGCCGATCGACAGCGCAAGAATCAGGTTCAGCAGCCCCGGCCCCAGGAAAGCCACGAAGGCGATCGCAAGCAGAATTCCCGGCAGCGCCAGGAAAGCATTCATCAGAAAGGTGTTGATGGCAATATCGACCCAGCGCCCGTAGTAGCCGGCGATTCCGCCGAAGATGAGCCCGAGCAGAAAGGACAGCCCTACCACCGAAACCGCAACCGTCAGCGACAGCCGCGCCCCAAAAATGGCGCGCGAAAGAATATCCCGGCCCAGCTCGTCGGTTCCCAGCCAGTGTGCGCTGCTCGGTGGCGCCAGGCGATGGGTCAGATCGAGCGCCGCGGGATTGTGGGGAGCCAGCACGGGAGCGAGAAGCGCCATCAGCCCGAAGCCCACCATCAGCACGATCCCGATCACAGCCAGCGGCTGGCGCCGGAACAATCTCCAGGCCCACGAACCGCATCTCACCACGTCGAATCGCCTGGTTGCCGAATTCCTGGGGTTCATGAACAAGGGCTCAGCCGGTGTGGCTTTGTCTCACCCTGATCCAGCCTCGGGGACATGCCCCCTTCGGGCCGTATCAATTTGGAAAGACGTTGAATAAAATCATTGTACGATCGCCGATTTGCAGGAGTGTCTCGCAATCCGATGAAGATGAAGGGTATGAAAGTCGCGGTCTGTGGCGCTGGTGGATTCATCGGCGGTCACCTCGTCAGATACCTTCGCGCCCAGGGCGTGGATGTCGTGCGCGGCGTTGACGTCAAGCCGCTCGATCAGTGGTATCTGGTTTCAGACGGCGTTGAGAACCTCGTCCTCGACCTCAAAGACAAAGAGAACTGCTACAAGGTCGCGGCCGGCGTCAAAGGAATCTTCCAGCTTGCCGCCGACATGGGGGGCATGGGCTTCATCGAGAACAATAAAGCCCTGTGCATGCTCAGCGTGCTCACCAATACCCACATGCTCATGGCTGCCCGCGATTCCGGCGTGGAGCGCTTTTTCTATTCCTCATCCGCGTGCGTCTACAACGGCGAAAAGCAGAAGGACGCTAACGTCACTCCGCTCCGGGAAGAAGACGCCTATCCTGCACTGCCCGAAGATGGCTACGGATGGGAAAAGCTCTTCAGCGAGCGGATGTGCCGTCACTTTGAAGAAGACTTCGGCCTGGTCTGCCGCGTTGCCCGCTTCCACAACGTCTACGGACCGCACGGGACCTGGACCGGTGGCCGCGAGAAAGCCCCGGCCGCCATCTGCCGCAAGGTCCTCGAAGCCAAAATCTCCGGAAAACACGAAATCGAGATCTGGGGCGACGGCAAACAAACGCGCAGCTTTATGTTCATCGACGATTGCACGAAAGGCACGCTCGCGATCGCTGAAAGCGATATCGACGAGCCCATCAACCTGGGTTCGAGCGAACTCGTTACGATCAACCAGCTCGTTGACATCGTCGAAGAGATCGCCGGCGTGAAGCTGAAGCGGACTTATAAGCTCGATGCACCGAAGGGCGTGAACGGCCGTAACAGTGACAACACGAAGATCCTCGAGAAGCTGGGCTGGGAACCGTCGATCCGTCTGCGCGACGGAATGGCCAAGACCTATCAGTGGATCGAGAGCCAGATGCTGGTCAATGCGGGCCGTTGAGCGCCGCATTCGCTGAATCTTCCGCGTGGTTGGAAACAGGACTCTTAAGGAGTGGTGAACCGTACGCGATGCGCATTTTTGTCAATGAATTCTGCGGGCACCCCTTCCAGATGGAGCTCAGCAGGAAGCTGGCGAAAATGGGCCATGCCGTTTACCACGTCTATTTCGCCGATAATCATTCCACTCCCAAGGGCGAAACCGGGCTCCGCCCCGATGATGCGCCCGGTCTCACCATTGAGGGTCTGCACATTCAGCGTGAGTTCTCCAAGCACTCGCTCAGAACGCGACGCCAGGCCGACCTTGAGTACGGAAGGGAAGCGGCGAAGCGCGTGGAGCAGTTCCGTCCCGAGGTCGTGATATCCGCCAACATGCCGCTCGATGCGCAGAACATCCTGCAGCAGGCGGCGCGGCGTCAGGGAGCACGCTTTGTCTTCTGGCTTCAGGATGTCTACTCAGTTGCGGTTCGATTCGTCTTAAGCAGGAAAGCCAGGCCGCTCGCTGCGATCGGCGGATGGTATTTCGAACGCCTGGAGAAGAAACTCCTCCGCCAATCGGATGCCATCGTCTGCATCGCGCCGGGTTTCTCTGATTTCATCCGGCCGTGGGGTATTCCAGAATCGAAGATTGCGGTGATCCGTAACTGGGCGCCGCTGGATGAAGTCGTCCCCATGCCGCGCGACAATGCATGGGCGCGCGAAAACGGGATCGGCGACAAATTTTGTTTCATGTACTCCGGCACGCTCGGTATGAAGCACCGGCCTGAGCTGCTGCTCGAGCTTGCGAAGCATCTCGAAGCGCGAGGCGACGCGCGCCTCATCGTCATCGCCGGTGGCGCCGGAGCCGACTGGCTCCAGCAAAGAGCGCATGAGGTCAAACCGGAATTCCTCACCGTGCTGCCATTCCAGCCCTACGAACGAATCGCTGAAGTCATGGGCTCCGCAGACGTCCTGATCACGCTGCTCGATTCCGATGCAAAGACCTTCGCGGTGCCCTCGAAGACGCTTTCCTATCTTTGTGCCGGCCGTGCCTTGATCGTTGCGGCGCCGGCGGCAAACGAAGCGGCGCGCGTTGTCGAAGACGCTCAGGCAGGATTCGTCGTGTCCCCCGATGGCGCCGACGGCATTGTGGCAGCAGCGGAGCGGTTCCTCGCCGACCACAGTCTCTGGGCACAATGCGCTGCGAATGCGCGACGCTACGCGGAACAGCATTTCTCTATCGACGCCATTGCCGAGCGCTTTCTCGCGGTGCTCTCACCCTCCGCAGCAACGGAAGCATCCGAGCCTGCGGATCTGGTGCTGGCCAACGGAAGCAGCGAACGGAACAAATCGTGGCAGCGTCCGGCCTGATGCCCACCCGCGGTACCGCAATCCTGTTTGGCGGCACCGGCTTCATCGGGTCCCACATTGCCATGCACTGGCTGCGGGAAAACCTGGCCGACAAAGTCATCCTGGTCGATTTGAATCCGCCCCGGGTTGCCCCCTGGACAGCCGCCCTGCAGCAGGAACTGCAGATCGGGCGCGCTGCATTCATCCAGTGGGACGTGCGTCAGCCAATCCCGGAGTCGCTCCTCCCCAGAGCCGACATCGTCTTCAATCTGGCCGCCGTTCACCGCGAGCCCGGCCATCTGCCTCACGAATATTTCGAAACCAATCTCCAGGGCGCCGAAAACGTCTGTGCCTGGGCCGCAACGACCGGATGCGAACGCATCGTCTTTACCAGCAGTATCGCGCCCTACGGTCCATCGGAAGAGATGAGGGACGAGGCCTCATTGCCGGTTCCCGATTCGCCCTATGGAAGCTCCAAACTTGCCGCCGAAAAAATGCATATGGCATGGCAGGCCGCCTGCAGCCGCCGCAAACTGCTGATGCTGCGTCCGGGCGTTGTCTTCGGCCCTGGGGAAGGCGGCAACGTCACGCGGCTGATCCGCAGCGTGGTCAAAGGCTACTTCGTCTATATGGGGAATCGCCAGACCCGCAAGGCAGGCGGTTATGTGAAGGAGTTGTGCAGGGTCATTCAGTTCGGGCTTGATCGCCAGGACGCGAGTGGAGAGAACGTTACGCTCTTGAACTTTTCCCTCGATCCGCCACCCACTCTGGAAACCTACATAGCCGCAATCCAGCAGGTCGCAGGGATTCGCCGCTCTCCGCTCCGCTTGCCGCGAGGATTGCTGGTCGGAATTTCCTACCCGGTTCATGCGGTCGCCACGATGTTCGGCGTCCGCCAGCCCATCAGTCCGGTCCGGGTTCGGAAAACCTTTCGCTCGACCTCGATTGATCCCAAACGGCTGCGCGAACTCGGATATGACTGGCACTACACCCTCGAAGATGCTCTTCTGGACTGGAAAAAGGATCTGCCCGAGGACTTTTCCCGGTAGTCAGAGACCCGTGCGGAGTGTCGTGATGAGAAGAATCAGTGCGCGCCCGTGGCTCCTGTGGCTGCTGCTCCTCAACGTTGTTGCGTTCGCCCACCCACAACAGACAGGCGCGCACCGCGTCTTCGACCTCACCAACCAGGATCGTCTGCAGCAGGGCCTCCCTGCTTTGCGTTGGGACGCCGCCCTGGCCAGTGCCGCAGAGGCTCATGCCGAACAAATGGCCCAGCGCCGGATGATTTCGCATCAGTTTCCCGGCGAGCGGCCGTTGATGGACCGAACCGCATCGGCGGGCGCACACTTCCGAGCCGTTGCTGAGAATGTAGCGGTCGGCCCCAGCCCCGAGTCGATTGAAAACGGCTGGATGCATTCGCCCGGCCATCGCGCGAACATCCTTGATCCGAAGTCCGATGCCCTCGGTGTCGCCGTTGTCGAGCGCGATCATTCTCTCTATGTTGTCGAGGACTTCGAGCAGTCGGCGGAACAACTCTCCTATAAGCAGGTGGAGGAGCGGGTACGCGAATTACTGCGCCAGCAGAACGTCGACGCTTTTGCTCCTGCTGAACCGGCGGAACAGGCCTGCAAAATGCAGCGTGGATTCCCGGATGGCGCCCGAATGCGTTCAATCGTGCGCTTCGAGACGGCCGACCTGAATCATCTGCCGAGCGAGGTGATCCAGCAGATTCGAGGCGGAGACTTCAGAAAGGCCGCAGTCGGGGCATGCGCTCCGGATCCCAGCCAGGCCGACTTTACCCGGTACCGCGTGGCCGTCCTCTTTTATTGAGCTGCAGTCTGCGCCCCACGCTCCTTCGGACCGGGTACCCGCGCGCGCCGCCGCAGGTTTCGGCAGCGAGGTTCCATTGGATGCCGCCGGCATGACGCGGAAGAGTGAGTCATCGACGAAGAACGTTTGGTATAATCGCGGGAGCAAGTCGGCTCACTCCTCAGTAGCTCAATGGCAGAGCATTCGGCTGTTAACCGAAGGGTTGTAGGTTCGAGTCCTACCTGAGGAGCCATTTAAATCAACAGCTTAGAGCAGGCAAGAACAGCCAGAAATCCGCCAATTTTGCAAATTATGCCCATTTTTGTGCCCACGCTCCTCCAAAAATGGACGCCCTGTCCATAGCAATCCTGCTCCGTTGTTCTTCTCCTCAGTGAATTGACTCGACCCGCTTCCTGACCTCGGTTGATCGCCCCATTTGCGCGAATTCCCTTCCTGCTCCAATCTCCACTCGCGCGGGCCGTTCTGGCGTCGCGCCCTACCGAGAAACAGGAGCTTGAGCAAGACGGTGAACAAGGTCCTGCTGCTGGGCAATGTCGGCAAGGACCCGGAGATTGCGTCAGCGAACGGTGGAACGCTGGTCGCCAAGCTTTCGCTGGCGACCTCCGAGCGCTTCAAGGATAAACAAGGCGAATGGCAGGAGCGGACCGAGTGGCACAACCTGGTCGCCTACGCGCGCGGCGCGGAGATCCTGGGCGATTACGTGAAAAGGGAGCGAAGCTATACATCGAGGAGCGGCTGACCACGCGGTCCTGGGATGACAAGGAAAGCGGAAAGAAGATCTACCGCACTGAGATCGTGGTTGGCGACATCAGCCTGCTTTCCGATGGCATTCGCCCCGGAAAGGCCGCTTCCAATCAGCGTGCGTCGCAACATGACCGGACACGGGAATCGGCAGGCGACTTCGACGGTCTTGGCATCACGGACGAGGACGTGCCGTTCTAATTCGAGTATTTCGTAGAGTGTCCAGTCTTGCTTCCTCGGGCGCAAGTCCGGCAGAGATCAACATTGGCGACAACGCTCCCATGCCCGTCGAAGAATTGTCGTTTGGGCCTTTTATTACAACCGGCAGATTCCTCTATACCGGCCCACTTCGCAGCACGCATCCGCCATCGATATATACCTTGGATTTTTCGCTCGAGAGTCGGCTCATCGGGTCCGAGGCCTGCGAGGCGGCGAGGAATCGGTCAATGCTTCGCTTGGCGAACCATCTCGACGAGAACTTTCCGCGTGTCCTCGGGAGTGGCGACTTCGCGAAGGAAGTTGATGCGCACGCCCTTCATGCCTTCGCTCGTCTTCAGCCGAAGCGTAAAGCCCAGGCGATCGACCGAAGTCATCGCTACTTCGGTTGCCTCAAGCCCCGCATGCGTCCGCGCCAGGCGGAGCATGGCATCGACGTGGTCGGCATTCATATGGGCGAGAATCCCGGGCGCGGCATTCATCAGGGGATCGGGCGCCGCTCCACGATAATCATCCGCATCCACCCAGCCCATGACGCCGAAGCCGCCGACATAGTAGAGATCCACCGGGCGGAGGCGAAAGAAGCTGAAGTCGCTGAAGTCCACCCAGTACCGGCTGTTGGGATGCCGGCTGAGATAGGATTCGCGAACGGAGGCGGTTTCCGGTTGGCCAATCGGCTCGGCGTTGCCAACCAGCGTGGCGCGGGCTGAGCCAAGCGGATCGCCGTCGGGCGCTTCCTGCGCGACGAAGAGGCTGCAGCGCGGGTCGGCGCGGAGGTTTTGCGTATGCATGGCCATGCTGCTGATGAGCAAAAGAGGCTCGCCGGCGGAGTTGAGCGCAAAGGGCATGAGGGAGCCAAAGGGAAAACCCGGCTGTCTGCGCGACATGGTGGAAAGAGTCGCCACGAGCGCCAGCGACAGGAGGGTTCGCACACGCTCGGCGTGGCTCGGCTCGGGCAGCGCCGGTGCTGCTGGTCCGGTGAATGCGTGCTGGCGAGGCACAGGGGATTCGCTCTGCGACATACGTGTCCTCTGCCTTCAGAATAGGCGGAAACTCGCGCAGAGGACTGCTCTTTGGAGGCTGGTTGCGGAGACGGCCGCATTCTTCGCAATGCTGATTGTGGACGAGCCAACCTAAAAGGGGCGTCTTTGTAACCGTTGAAAGCCAGAAATATCTCGATGCCAAATTCCAGGAGGGTTGATCAATGGAACATACACTGACAGCCGCAGACGCTCTCGCGCGCCTGGAAGAGCCCTTTGCCTCGAAAGACGTGAAGTGGCTGGTCGCGGCCACTTCGAGGGACGCCGCAAAGGCCGCGTCACCCCCTACGCCGATCCGCGAGCCTACACAGATCGGCTCAACCTGGTCTTCACCGCAAGCGGATGGACAAGAGAGTACACGGTGCAAACACTCGCTCCGCTCACGCGGCTGAAGAACGATAAACCCATTCAGACGGGTAAGGTGCTCGTGACCTGCGTCGTCTCGATTCCGGGTGTGGGCACCCATAGCGGCTGCGGGGAGGAATGGGCCGAGGACCCCAACGCTCTGACGAGTGCGGAGGCACAATCCTTCAAGCGAGCATGCTCAAATTTCGGTCTTGGCCGTTATTTCTACAACTTCGCCGAGATGTGGGTGGATCTGGACGAATACAAGCACCCGCGCGAAGTTCCGACGCTGCCGTTCTGGGCGCTGCCTGAGTGCGAACGGCGAGCAGCTGTTCAGAACGGAA
The DNA here is from genome assembly GCA_963796895.1 of uncultured Acidobacteriaceae bacterium. Lineage (GTDB taxonomy): Bacteria > Acidobacteriota > Terriglobia > Terriglobales > Acidobacteriaceae > Palsa-343. The sequence continues at coordinate 10,762 of CAWCNN010000003.1, read as the reverse complement.
CGGCCCGGAAGGAGAACGGCAACGGGACCACTCCTGTGCAGAAAGGTCCACTCGACGCGAGCGTTACGGCAAGATCGAGGCGTGTCGCCGCGACCTCGGCCAAATGCTCTACAGCAACATTCTGGGGTCCGTGGCAAAGGTGCGGTCCGCACGGGACATCCCCAATCAGCGCGTCCAGCAGGAGGTGCTGAAGTGGATGGTGAGCGGCGTCCGTGGCATGGCGCAGGTGCGCCGCGTGGCGGCGGAGATCGCGGAAACCGAGTTCTATGGAATTCTTGACGGTCTGGGTATTCGGCGACTGGACGAAATCCAGAACTTCGCTGCACTGGCAAATCTCGTCGAAAAGATGAACAAGGCGCAGGCGAAGATGCCAGCGGCCCAGCAGCTTTCGCGGGCTTAGCACTGGCTCCGGATTATCGGTTATTAGGTTGCCAGTATGACCGATGTGTAGTGCCATTGTGGCAGGCATCTGGAGTAGAATATCGTATGCCCGTCGCCTCATCGAAAGCCGCACAGTTCGTTCTCCCGCCGCAGCAGGAAAGAAGGTCCTCGCCGGGGCGGATCCTGGGCCTGAAAGAGATGAACCTGCCCTCCCTGATCCGGCTGATCGGAAAAGGCCTTCCCTGGTCGACCGTTCCCGCTTTTGCCAGGGTCACGGGATTCTCTCAGCAGGATTTGGCGGATTTCCTCGGCCTTCCCGCCCGAACCTTCGCCCGCCGCCGGCTTTCGGGCACGCTTGGGCCTGCGGAGTCCGAGCGCCTTCTGCGCCTGGCGGAGATCTTCGAAGCCGCGCTGAGTCTGTTTGACGGCGATCACGACGGAGTGCGGCAGTGGCTGACCTCGCCTGTCCGGGGCCTGAGCAATGCCCGCCCCATCGATTACGCGCGGACCGAGCTGGGAGCGAGAGAGGTTCGGAACCTCATTGGCCGGCTCGAAGACGGGGTTTTCTCCTGATGGAGGCCTGGAGAATCACCCGGGCCAGAAAAGCAGCAGACGCATTCTCCGGAGAAGGTGCCCGGCTCTTTGGAGGGCGATGGAACAGTCCGGGAGTGCGCATGGTCTATACGGCCGGATCCCGATCGCTCGCCATCCTTGAGGTTCTGGCGCACCTGACCAATTCTGCTCCGCTTAACCACTACCTTCTCTATCGAATCGAGTGCGATGAGGCTCTGGTGCAAGTCCTGACTGATCTGCCGCCGGGCTGGGATGCGGAACCGCCGACCGCCGCGAGTCAGTCGGTCGGGGACGCCTGGGTCGGGAGCGCGACCCATCCTGTGCTTTCCGTGCCCAGCGCCGTCGTTCCGGAAGAACGCAACTACCTGCTCAACCCGGCTCATCCGGAATTCCCGCGAATCGTGATCGCCAAGCCAGCAGCCTACCGCATCGATCCCCGCCTGTCCTAAAGAGCAATCTCAGCCAATATCGCAAACGAAGGGAGCGAGTTTTCGTTCCCCTCGTGTTTGAGGCCAACCCCATGAGAGGCATCGAGTGCTCCATGTGCCGCCGCCCGGCGGCATGGTTGATCGACACGGAAGTCTTCTGTGAAGGACACAAGGAGCTGATCATCGAGGCCGCCGGTGTCAATCGTTTCAGGATCCGTCGGGTGCTCAGCAGCCGTGATCTCTGCGACGGGTGAAGAATTGCTGGAGTGGATGGGAAACGGAGTTGCCAAAGGAGATCTTCTTTTCCCGGAGACAAATGGTCCCATTCGATGGTCCGACGGGACGCTCGTGGACGCGTTGCGATCTGAATTGGAGTCCACCATACAGAGGGCATCGCACACGATTGCGGAATCCAGGAGCCGATTCCTCTCTGTGTAAAGAATCAGCTTGTTCCGACTTGCGGTTCCGCGCATTCTCTTACATTTAATGGATTTCCCCCGAACGCCTGTGCGGATTTCAGCTTCCCCAGCACCTTCGGCCCTGCCTCTCGATAGAAAATTGACAGCCCATCCACCTCGCCGCACCGACGATTCAGCAGTTTGCGGCCCGGGCTTGCGATTGGGGTCGCCGGTGGACAAAAAAGTACCGATCGATACCATCGTCCAATAGCTTCACCGCTGTGATTCTGGATTAATGGATGAGCAGTATCGGATGCGAGTGAGTCCGGACCGAGTGCCGCGCAACCTGGTGAGGAGGATCGCGATTTGAAGGAGATCCTCGGAGATAATTTGCCGGTGTGATTCAAGAGGTCAGGGGCAAATAGTCATATGGCGAATATTCGAATCAAACGGGCTTACGAAGAGCCGGACAGGGAGGATGGAACGCGGATCCTGGTGGATCGGCTTTGGCCGCGAGGCCTGACGAAGGAGAAGGCGAGGGTCGATCTTTGGCTAAAAGACGTGGCGCCGAGCACGGAACTTCGAAAGTGGTTTGCTCACGATCCAGGCAAGTGGGCGGAGTTTCAGTCGCGCTACCTGGAGGAACTCAAAAGGAACAAAGAACAGCTCTCGCTCTTGAGACAAGAGGCGGTGAAAGGTACCGTCACGTTAGTCTATGGCGCCAAAGATAAGCAGCACAACGAAGCAGTGATCCTGCAGAGACTGCTCACATCGAAATGAACTCGCGCCTCACGCGGACGTGTGCCGCCCGGGATGGTTGCAGCAGTCCTGGCGCGGAGAGTTGTCCCGCGTGGGGCATGTGGCAACGTATGGCCGCCCCCATCGACCCCTCGCAATCGACAGCCGGTGAATCCGCACCGGTCTCGCCAAGCCGATGTGGAGCACATCGTGCAACCGCCTTCAACCATCGACCGAGAAGGCCACTTCCTCGAATAGCTCTCTATAGGCGTCTGTCAATTTGCCGATGGTGAATGCTCGGTTCAGGCCACTCGGACTGGGTAATACCCAGATTGCAGATCCGCCGAGTGTAGTTGGCTGTAATCCCCACGATAGCTCTCGCTGGTTCAAAAACACTGAACACGCCGGCTTCCCCAAAAATGCGAGGAATTTAGGCCTGTACTTCGCGATTTTGCGCTCGAAGGCTGGCTGGGCGGCGATGTAGTCCGCTCGGCTGAGGTCTGTTGCGCTGATCGTCGGCCGAGCAACAGCAGAGGTGATTCCTAAACCATAGTCGAGCAGGAGGCGTGCCTCCTCCGGTTCAAATTGCCTGGCAGTAAAGCCTGCGAGATGGAGCACACGCCAAAAGCGGTTGGTGCGATTGGCGAAGTGGAGTCCGACTGCAGCCGACCGCATTCCCGGATTGATTCCGCAGAAGACGATGCTCAGGGAGGTTGAAATGACGTCCGCCAGGCCAATTACATTTGTTTGTGGGCCAGAAGACATGGCCTCAGAATACCTTGACTTCGGCAGTGGGTACGGTTTCGTTTGTCTGTTACCTCGCAAGCCTCGTCCTGGCCCCCTTCCTATATCGAGTCATTGTTTCCCTTGGGGTTTGCACGCAAGAGCCGTCGAAAGCCCTCGCGAGCGTGCTGTATCGGCAGTAACTGTCCTACAGAAGGCATTCGACCATTTAACAGACGGTGAACGATGCGCGCCAGCGCGACCCGATCGACTGGACTTCTCGATTGAGCTAGAGATCAGGATACGAATCAATTGTGCAAAGGTACAGATCGATACCTTGGTATCCATCAGCGCAATCATGATCTCGTGAATTGACAGCCCCAAGCGTTTTTGGCGCATTGCAGTAGACGATTGCGAACAATGAGGCTCGACTCTGTAATGGCAGGGAGACGAGGCAGCGATATGAAAAGACCCTGCATCATTGCGGTCTGACATTCGACGCTTGGGAAGGGTGCGGCTCGCGCAGATGTGGGGTTCGATAGGGTCCTTCGGTATAATGGCTTGCTTCGGATTTAATCCGTGCGGAATCTTAGCGTCCCCTTTTAAGCGCACCTGGTCGATGATGTGCGTCGAGTCCCCAATTGCTCGACAATCTCGGCCCGTTCGGTCCTGACAACGAAAGTGTTTTCAATGGCAGAGGATTCCGAGTACGTATTGGTCCCGCTTCGCGACGGCGCGGACTTTATTCTCTACCGCGGCAAAGAGCGCGGCCACCAGATGCCGGTCCTGGCGGTGGCGGTCGCTGCTGAACAGCCGTTGCCTCAGAGTCTTCGGCGGCTCGAACACGAATACTCCCTGGCGACCGAACTCGATGCGGCGTGGGCAGCTCAGCCGCTCACGCTGACTCGTCACCAAGGACGGACGGCCCTCATCCTTAAGGATCCAGGTGGTGAGCCCCTCGATCTGGTAATTGAACAGCACAAAGGACAGCCGATCGATCTGACCCGCTTCTTACGCATATCCATTGGATTGGCGACAGCACTCAGCCAAGCCCACCGGCTAGGCCTCATCCATAAAGACGTCAAGCCTGAGAACGCACTTGTCGACGACTCCGGTCACGTGTGGCTCACTGGCTTTGGCATCGCCTCCCGGCTACCCCGCGAGCAGCAGGTGCCGGCACCGCCCGAATTCATCGCGGGCTCCCTGGCCTACATGTCCCCGGAACAGACCGGGCGCATGAATCGCTCGATCGATACTCGGAGCGATCTTTACTCTTTGGGCGTCACCTTGTACCAGATGCTTACGGGCGTGCTCCCATTTGCTGCTGCCGACCCTCTGGAGTGGGTCCACTGCCACATCGCACGTCAACCGTTGGTGCCTGCGGATCGACATGAGATTCCCGAGCAGCTGTCCGACCTCATCGTGAGGCTCCTGGCTAAGAACGCGGAGGACCGGTATCAGACCGCCGCGGGTCTGGTAGCCGATCTTCGGCGGTGCCTGTCGGAATGGCAGTTGCACGGTCGCATCAGTCCGTTCCCTTTGGGTGCGGACGACTTGTCGGACCGATTGCTGATACCGGAGAAACTATATGGCAGGGAGCGGGAGGTTGATACTCTGCTTGCGGCGTTCGATCGCGTCATCGCCGGTGGAAGGCCGGAGTTAGTTCTAGTCTCTGGTTACTCTGGTGTAGGCAAATCTGCAGTCGTTAATGAGCTTCACAAATCCCTGGTTCCGCCCCGTGGCTTATTTGCATCCGGGAAGTTCGATCAGTACAAGCGCGATATTCCGTATGCAACGCTAGCGCAGGCCTTTCGGGGCCTTATCCATCCCCTTTTGAGCGAGCCTGAAGCAGAGCTGAGCAAGTGGCGTGACGCCCTCGTTCGGGCGTTGAATCCAAATGGATCGCTGCTTGTGGATCTCGTTCCGGAATTGAAATTAATCATCGGAGAACAGCTAACTGTTGCACCGCTGCCGCCTCAAGAGGCGAAGGTTCGTTCGCATTTTGCCTTTCGACAGTTCATCGGTGTCTTCGCGCGCCCAGAGCATCCGCTCGCGTTGTTCCTTGACGATTTGCAATGGCTGGATGCACCCACACTCGACGTATTGGGGGATTTGCTGGTCCAGGACGATCTGGCGCACCTGCTGCTGATCGGCGCCTATCGAGACAATGAGGTCGACCCTGTGCACCCCCTGATGCGCCGGTTGGCGGGAATCCGTGAAGCCGGGGCCGCAATACAGGAGATCCATCTGACGCCGCTGGGCTCGCGCGACCTGGCGCACTTGATAGCAGACACCCTTCATTGTGACTCGCAACGCGCGACGTCGCTGGCGCAACTCATGCACGGGAAGACTGCTGGTAACCCGTTTTTCGTCATTCAGTTTATTCAGGCGTTGGTTGAAGAGGGGCTGGTAAGTTTCGAACATGGGGATGCGCGTTGGCGCTGGGATCTGGATGCCATTCACGCTAAGGGCTACACCGACAACGTCGTGGACCTTATGGTCAGCAAGCTGAACCGGCTTCCGGCTGCTACTCAAAGGGCGCTCCAACAACTTGCCTGCATCGGAAACAGCGCTGGTTCCGCGGTGCTTTCTGCCGTTCTCGAGACGTCCGCACAAGCAACTGAAACAGCACTTTGGGATGCTCTCCAACTCGAACTAATCGTCCGCTCGGAGGACTCTTATCGGTTTGCACACGACCGCGTGCAGGAAGCAACCTACTCACTCCTGGCGGAAGAAGGGCGCGCCGATGCTCATCTGCGGATTGGGAGATTGCTCCATGCGCACACCCCGCCTGAAAGGCGTGAGGAGGTCATATTCGAGATCGTCAATCAGTTGAATCGCGGAGCCGAGCTCATCATTTCAGAAGGGGAGCGCTTCCGCGTAGCTGAGTTGAACCTGATTGCCGGTAAACGGGCCAAGGGGTCTACCGCCTACGCTTCAGCTCTTAAGTATTTCGTCGCGGGCCACGCGCTTTTGACGGATGCGGCCTGGGAACGCAACCATGACCTGATTTTCCAACTAGAGTTGCAGCGGGCCGAATGCGAGTTCCTGACGGGCGAACTCGCCGTCGCGGCGGAGCGATTGGAAATACTTCGAATGCGTGCATCCGGCACCGTCGAACTGGCGATGGCCACGTGCGTGGGCATCGATGTTTACATGACGTTTGGTCAAATGGACCGTGCCATTGACATCTGCCTCGACTACCTGCGTCGCATCGGTATCGACTGGCCGCTTCATCCAACGGAAAAACAAGTAAGAGACGAGTACCAACGGATCTGGTCACAACTCGGAAGCCGCGAGATCGAGCAAGTGATTGACTTGCCTCTGATGGACGATCCGACATCGATCGCGACGCTGGATGTTCTGACCAAGGCGTCGGCTCCAGCATTGTTTACGGATATTAACCTTTCCGCACTTGTTATCTGCAGGGCGGTTAGTCTCAGCATTGAGCACGGCAATAACGACAGTTCGTGCCTGATTTATGTCTATGTCAGCGACATAGCAGGACATCGGTTGGGTGATTACAAGAATGCGTTTCGATTCGCTCAGCTGGGCTGTGACCTGGTTGAAAAGCGCGGCCTGAAACGCGTCCAGGCCGCGACATATCACACTTTCGCAGCGATGATCATGCCATGGATGAAACATCCCCTGGTTTGTGCTGGTGTGACACGTCAAGCGTTCGAAACTGCGAATAAAATCGGCGACCTCACATGTGCCGTGTTGGCCCGTATGGGTTTGATTGGCCTGCTTATCGCGGCGGGAGAGCCGCTCGTTGCCGTGCACAGTGAAGCGGAGAATGGCTTCAATTTCGCGCATAAGGCGAAGTTTGCCTTTGGCTTTGACACGATCAGTATGCTCCTCGGGTTTATTCGAACACTCAGGGGCATGACGACGCAATTCGGCTCCTTTAACCACGCGAAATTCGACGAGGCAGATTTCGTACGTAATCTCAATCACCCACCGCTGGCACATTTCTGGTACTGGGTCAGAAAGTCGCAGACGCACTTCTTTTCCGGTGACTTTGCCTCGGCCATCGAGGCCTCAATGAAGGCCTTGCCGCTACTGTGGAGTTCGCCGACTATTGAGCGGGCAGAATATGAGTTTTACAGCGCGCTTTCCCGTGCTGCGTTATGGGATTCTGCACCGTCGGACGAAAGGCAGGAACATTTCGAGGCTCTTGCGGCTCACTACAAACGACTCCAGCTATGGGCCGAACATTGCCCGGAGAATTTCGAAGACCGCGCCACGCTGGTCGGTGCGGAGATTGCGCGCATCGAAGGTCGAGTGCTGGACGCCGAGCGCCTTTACGAACAGGCCATCCGGGCGGCCAGCGGGAACGGCTTTGTTCAAAATGAGGCGACCGCCTACGAGGTCGCGGCGCAGTTTTACGCGGCTCGCGGCTTCGAGACATTCGCCGACGCTTATCTCCGGAATGCCCGTAACTGCTACGACCGTTGGGGCGCCCAGGGAAAGGTAAAACAACTCGACGAACGGTACCCGCGCCTTCGCGAGGGACGCCCCCCCGCTCCTTCGATCACGATTAGCGCGCCGTTTGGACAATTCGACGTCGAGACAGTGGTTAGAGCTTCGCAGGCGCTTTCGAGTGAGATGGTGTTTCCCAGGCTGATCGAGAGACTCTTGCGAATCGCGGTGGAGCATGCCGGGGCAGAGCGGGGTCTCTTGATCCTGATTCGGGACGGCGAGCCACGGATTGAAGCCGAAGCCACAACTAGCCCGGGCAGGATCGATGTGGCCATTAGCGAGTCGCAGGCTACGCCATCTGATCTCCCCCAATCCGCGCTGCATTACGTGGTTCGGACGCAGGAGAGCGTGCTCCTCGATGATGCCTCGAGCGACAACGTGTACTCAAAGGATGAATATGTGCGCCAGAATCACTCCAGGTCCGTCCTGTGCCTGCCCATCGTCAGGCAAGGGAAGCTTGTCGGCGTGCTTTATCTTGAGAATAATCTGGCACCGTTAGTTTTTACGTCGAGCCGGGTTGCGGTTCTGCAGTTGCTGGCTTCGCAAGCCGCAATTTCGCTGGAGAACGCCAGTCTTTATTCCGACCTTGAACTCCAGGCTGGACTGCTGCAGAATCTTCCCGTTTCCGCCTGGACGCTCAAGCCGGATGGAACACCGGATTTTGTGAGTCAAGTTTGGCTTGATTACTCTGGTCAGACTCTCGATTTCGCGCGATCGCATCCCGAGGCCTGGATGACCGCGGTCCACCCGGAGGATCGTGATGCAGCATTGAAGGCCTTTTGGGGCGGAATACGTTCGGGACAGGGTTTTGCGTTCGAAACCAGGTCTCTCCGCGCTCAGGACGGGACCTATCGCTGGCATCTGAATCAAGCAGTGGTCTTGCACGATTCCGAAGGAAAAGTCCTCAGGTTCGTCGGTACAACCACCGACATCGACGACCAGAAGCGCGCCGAGGAAGCGCTGCGGGCGAGTGAGATCAGTCTTCGTCAAACTCTCGACTCAATTCCCGGGCTTGTGTCGAAAGCTGACTCGAACGGGATGATGGAACTTGCCAATCGACAACTCCTGAGGTACTTCGGAAAGACAGCCGAAGAAATGAACTCCTGGTCAACCAGCGATGTGGTTCATCCGGATGATCTCCCGCGGGTGACAGCTGAAATAGCACATTCTTTCAAGACTGGTACGCCATTCGACAGCGAACTCCGTTATCGCCGAGCCGACGGGGTCCATCGCTGGTTCCAGGCACGCAGCCTTCCCTTTCGCGGTGCAGACGGTGAAGTAGCGGGGTGGTATTTTCTACTGACCGATATCGAGGATCGGAAGCGCGCCGAGGAGAAGTTGCGCGAAAGTGAGTATGAGGCTCGCCTGATTGTGGACAGCATCCCCGGCATCATTGGGGTGGCATCGCCCTCTGGGAATATCGAGATGGTCAGCCGCCAAGCCTTGGAATTCTTCGGTCAGACTATCGAGGAACTCAGGGAGTGGGGAACGAACGACACGATCCATCCTGAGGATCTGCCTGGGGTTATCGATGCCTATCCCCGAGCGATTTCCGCTGGCCGTCCCTATGAGTTCCCGATGCGATTGAGGCGATGGGACGGTGTCTATCGCTGGTTCCAGGAAAGAGGCTTTCCTCTTCGCGATAGAAACGGGGATATTGCTCGCTGGTACCTACTGATAACCGACATAGAAGATCAGAAACGCGCCGAGGAAGCGCTGCGCGAAAGCGAGCACCAATCTCGCTTAATCGTGGACAGCATTCCCGGCCTGATTGCGGTTTTGAGCACAAGCGGTGGGATTGAGCGGCTCAGCCAGCCGCTTTTGGACTACCTCGGAAGGCCGCAGGAAGCATTGCATCAATGGGCAGTAGACGACACCATTCACCTGGACGATCGCCCTGGGTACCTTCAGGCTTTTGAGCAGGCTTTCTCCACAGGGGATCCAGTTGAATATGAAGCAGTACGAATTCGTCGTTTCGATGGCGTCTACCGATGGTTAAACATGCGCGGGCATCCTCTTCGTGATCGGCAGGGGCACATCGTCCGATGGTACTTCCTTTTAACAGAAATTGACGATAGAAAGCGTGCCGAAGATGCATTACACCAGGCGCAGGGCGATCTTGCGCGCATCAGCCGAGTGACAACCATGGGGGAGTTAGCGGCATCCCTGGCTCATGAAATCAGTCAACCGATCAGTGGTGCTATGACCAATGCCAATGTCGGCCTGCGAAAGCTAGGGAGCGATAATCCCAATCTCGATGAGGTGCACGAGATTTTTTCCAAGATCGTCAGGGACGCACAACGCGCGACGGAGATTATTAGCCGGGTCCGTGCGCAATTCGAGAAAAGCGCCGCGAATAAACAGACCCTTGATGTGAACGAGATTATCGCAGAAACCGTTGCGATCCTGCGCGATGAGGCAGTGCGGCACAGCATCATGGTCCGGACGGGACTGGCGGTCGATCTACCTCAGATCGTCGGAGATCGTGTGCAATTGCAACAGGTCATGATGAACCTGATCCTCAATGGCATCGAAGCGATGAAGGACGTTGATGGAGAACGGGGGATGGTCATCAAGTCGCAGCGAGCTGAAAACGAGCAGATTCTTGTTTCAGTCAGTGATACCGGCATAGGGCTTCCGCCGCAGCTCGCGGAGCAGATTTTTGAGCCGTTCTTTACAACTAAACCCCACGGCACCGGGATGGGGCTTCGCATCAGCCGGTCAATCATCGAGTCGCACGGTGGGCGCTTGTGGGCGGTGGGTTCCGCTGGGCGCGGGGCAACTCTTCACTTGACCCTGCCCGCCGCGATTGCGGGCCAAAGTTAAATCCAGCCCGTGTTTGCGATTGAGATCACCATTTCCCCCGCAGACGCGGATCGATAATGAGAAACGCCCGTGTCGCCGCAGCGGTTCTCGCTGCACGCTAAACCGCCAAAGCGCGATCCCGGCGCTCTCCGGTCGAAGCCGGGCGTATCCGCTCAAATCCATTAACCCTGTATCGGACTCTATGACCCAATGATGCCTGGATAAGTTCGCGCA
>CAWCNN010000002.1:0-553888 GCA_963796895.1 uncultured Acidobacteriaceae bacterium | reverse complement strand
TTTGAAGGGGCACGGCTTCCAGCCGTGCCGTACCATCCGCAAAGGAATCGGGCTTCAGCCCCTGAGGGATGTTTTCCGAGCCTGAATCCGAGCTTCTCTCGCTCCCGGAGAGGAGCCGCCAATAGGACGGCGACCACACCCTCCCCGTGTTAACCTTGATCCTGTCCGAGCCCCTCCCCGGGGCCGCAGTTCCCGGGCGCATAACTCAGCGGTAGAGTGCCACCTTCACACGGTGGAAGTCGCAGGTTCGAATCCTGCTGCGCCCACCATACTAATCAACAACTTACGGGAGTGGTTTCCTCCCGGTTGGTAGCATTTGGTAGCAAATTCGCAGATTCCGTCTCCGAACTGACAGGTTTTGTCAGCATCGCGTACACGGAACCAACCATCTGCTTCACACTCTCCGGCAGTTCCTGCATGTACTCGTTGGCCGTGGTATCGGCTCGCGAATGCCGCAGATGCGCCTGAATATCCTTGACTGATCCCATCCGCTGCGCCTGCGTCGCCATAGTCCGGCGCAGGATCTGAAAATTCAGCTTCGGGATTTCGAGTCTCTCGGCCAGAGGCTTCAGAATCCGGTTGCGGTAGTTTCCCGTATCCATCGCCCCTCCGTCGGCATTCGGAAAAATGAATGCGTCAGGTGAGGAATCGGGACATTCCCGCTTCCAGTCGAGAAGCTCGACAGTAAGCCCCTCGGGGAGGTGAACCTTGCCGAGGCTCTTTTGCGTTTTTCCGAACGGCCGGATCTGCCTTCGGTAGACGGTTTCTGTGATCGACAAGGTGCCATTGTTGTCGAAAGAGCGCCAGCGCAGAGCGAATAGTTCGCTCGGCCGGAGCGCCTCCGTCATATCCAGCATGAGCAATACGCGATCCCGCCTGCTGGTATGGACGAGCACCATCCGCAGTTGCTCCCATGAAAGAACCGTTCTGTCCTTCGCCCTCAAATTCCGGGGAACCTTCAGACTTCTGGTCGGGTCCTTCACGAGAAACTCCTGCTCAATGGCTTCGTCGAAAATGGACTTGAGATAGGACCGGGCTTGTTTGACACGGTCCTGACAAAAGCGTTCGGCGAGGCGATTCAGGTGTGTTTGCAGCATGAATCGGTCCAGCCCATCCAGCGGATAATCTCCAAACCCGGCTACGAGGTCCAGTTCAATCTGGCTCTTCTTTTCCTTGGCCGTTTCGGGTCGCCAGTCCCCTTCTCTGAGCGGGATATAGCGATTACGAACAAACCACTCGAACGAGACTGAGCTGTCCTTGCGGACGTTCTCACTGCAACTCTGGCCCGTTTGTTTGGTGATTTCGGCCCGGAGCGCCGTTCGTGCGGCGAGCTTCGTCATCTTCGGTTTGAGACCGAGCCGGATACATACGGTATTGGCTCGCTCTTGTTCTGTTTCAGGATCGAGTACGCGCCGCCGGTAATAGCCGTACCACTGCTTTCCGCGCAGCACCACCCATCCCGCTTGGTGCGACTTACCCATGGATCCTCGGTTTCTGTGGGGGGAACCGTGGGTCATTCCCATTTTATCGGCGACCGAGTTTCACGGCGGAGATTCGTTCTCTTTCGCTGATGAATTCCTCAATCCGGCTCGCTTTGTATCGCAGCGCTCCATCGCCCATTCGGATGACGGGCAGCAGCGGGAACTTTCGGGAAGAATGGTCCCAAACCCAGTCCTTGCTGACCCGCAGTCGCAGCGCAACTTCCTCTGCTGTCAGGAGCGGGTCAACGGAAGTCGGGCTTTTGCGGATTTGCGCAGAATCGTGCCCGTCGATGTCCGTCGCCGACGGGTAGTTTCCCTCAAGCGGCACAGGGGAAGCGTTCACGAGCCGAAGCCTCCGAGATTCCTCTGACATTTGCTGTCTCCTCTCCATATGGGCCGTTTCCTGATCCTGGATACCGGGGGTGGTCGGGGCAGTGACCGGGGAATTTCGGCCTCTTCAGAATGGGTACCAATTGAGTTAACGTCCAATCAAATATGGAACCGTCGTTATTCCTGGCGGTTATAGCGGATCACACGAGTGCGAAAGGAACGCCCTTAGGAAACCAGTCCAATGGAGGAGGCCATGAGCCAGATCGATCTTCGACTGATACGCGCGGCCGTGACGGTGGCGGAGGAGCTCAGTTTTTCGCGCGCCGCCGTGAAACTGCACGTTTCACAGCCAGCGTTGACCAAACAAATCCAGGATTTGGAAGCGACTCTGGGGGTGCCGCTCTTCATTCGCGATCGTCAGCGGGTCCACATGACGGATGCGGGTCGTGCCTTCGTGGAGGAATCGAAGCTTGCCCTGATTCACCAGGAGCGTGCCGTCGCAGTTGCACGGTCGACCGCAAAGGGTGTTGAGACAATCCTGAATCTCGGCCAATCCCCGTTTGTCGATCCCTTCCTGAGCTCGATCGTGACCTCGGTTCACCTTCCTCTGTTTCCCGAATTGCGGATTACTGTCTCGAGCGACTACGCTCCGGAACTGCTCCGGCGCGTTGCATCAGGGGAGCTGGAGATCGCCCTGCTGACCGCGGGTCCGGAACTGCCACAACTGACTCAGGTCGAAGTTGCCATATCACCGCTTTATGTTCTGATCTCGGAAACATCCGCCCTCGCAGTCAAACGAACCCTTGGGTTGCAGGATCTCGATGAGATCCCCTGGATCCTTTTTGCGAGGCAGGTTCACCCTACGCTGTACGACGCAATCCATGAGCGCGCGATGTCACTGGGAATCGTCGCGACAGAGAGACACCATGTAATCAGCGCCGAGCTTGCGGCCCAACTCGTTTTCAGGACCGGCGGCGCAGCCATCCTGGAGAAGCACGATGCCTGGCGCGTTGCGATGGATGGCCTCACCATGCGTCCTCTCGACGAAGCTGGCATAACGATGCGAACCGTTCTGGCAGTTCGCAACGACGCGAGCCGGCTTGTCAGCGAATTGGTGCGAGCCACGGTCGGGAAACTAAAGAGGCTATCGGCTCCGAGCCAGGGCACGCCTGCCACTGACTGCCTAGATCAGAGACGATGGCTGCGGCCGCTCATCGTCCGTTTTGGATGAGGATCTCTATATTGAGGGGACCTTCATATCCGCATGCACGGCAGCGAACCAGACCGTTGATCAGGCTCTCCAGCGACACTCCGGATCGTTCGGTCCCAGCGCCGCAGCTCCGGCACACATGAACGGCGGTGAGCTGGACAGTTGGATGGCCGGAGTGGTTGACGGTGGCCGACATGGGCGGATTCTCGCGCCATGTCCAATCTCCCACGTTCACCAAAGATTCTGCTGATTTCTCTCGGAAACGGTCGCATTACCGGTCAGGTTCCGAATCCCCGAAGGCAGATGACTCATGCTCTATGGGCGAGGGGCTTCAGGAGCGACCGGAAAACCCGCCAGGTTTTTCGCGTGGCGCCGCGATGCGCATCGTGACTGCGGTCACCCGGCCGATGATCCCCGCCTGGGAAGGATATCGAACCTCCCTGACTCGGGTCTTCGACTCTGGAAAGGGCAGGAGCAGAAGGCTGCCTTCTCTCTCCTCACACCAGGAGCAGGCGTATTCTTCACGGAGTTCCACGAAATAGACAGGGCGCTCAAAGATACCGGACCAGCCCGAATTCTCGATCTTTCGCTGCGACGAATCGATCTGCACGAAGGATCCGGGACGAATCAGCGGGGAGAGAGTGAAATCCTTTGTGCCGACATATCCATAAACAGCCGGGCCCGTGTGCCCTTCCGGGAAGAGGTCCGCTTCGAGTCCTCGGAATCCGGAGAACATGCGCGAGACCAGATCGGTTTTTTCGAGCTGAACGCCCGGCATGTTCGCAAGAACAATTTCCGGCGGTGCGCCCGGAATTCCGACGAGATGGGTGTGGGGCAGCGGCAGCCGTATCTGTTCGAGGCCGATGTCGCCGATCTCGACACCGAAGAAAGCCAGGACCTCGTGGAGCCGGTATTGATAGATGATACTGAGGGTATGAATCTTGAAAATGCCGGGAGTTAACTCTCCCCTTTCCATCTCCGACAGCCAGGCATGGGAGATGTAATACTCCTGATTCTTTCTCTCCTCCGCCAGCCGACGGCTCAGCCGCTCGACGTCGCGTGTCGACAGGCGCAGCCGTTGCCGCGCCTCGCGCAGGCGTCGTCCGGGGTCCGGGTTGGGGGAGTAGCCAGGCATCGGTTGAGTCCTGAACGGTTCGGTATCTCGGCAGATACACAACCTGTTCGCTGTCTTTCGCTGCCTCCGATCAGGATCGGCGAATTCCAGTTCGGCAGCATGAAGTCGGTTCGCAGTGGTTGCTGTTCCGACCAACGCTCCTTTCCGCTGAAACAACAAGCACGCAGGTCTGCGGGCAATATCTTCCCTCGGTTGCGAACCGTGTCGGCAGAAATATCCGGCATCGGACCTGCGAGCGACCGCAGTTCAATAATGCCATCTCTCGCGAGTTTCGGGGGACGCCAAACCGACTTTCCCGCGAGCAGCCGGATCGCATAATGCAGACGAGGCAGAATGGCGGGGACCCTTCGGGAGAGGGATGCAGGACAAAGGACGGCGGCGCGAATTCGTTCGATCCTCGCGTCCCGAAGTCTGACCCTGCATCAGGTCTCCCTCGAATCGGAGCGCCTCTACGGATCGGAGTCGCCCTCATGCATTCCGCACACGCTCTATCACTCGCTCGCGAGCTCTCCGTCCTTCGGCCCCAGCCTTCCTCAGACCTGCGCACTGAGCCGCATCAGCGGCTACCGCCTCGAAGACTGGCTGGTGGCACTTGGGATCGATCTCGATAGGATCGCTGGTTTGCAGGCGTCGCTGCCGCTCAGGCGGACCAGAGTCATCGATCCCACCTTCCATCGGGCGGATGTCGTGATGGGCGGCCCCGAAGAACAGGAGGGGCATCCCCAGTCCCAGGGTGTCGTTCCCCTCGGGCAGCTGCTTCGATGGGTGAACTCACCACTCCGTCAGTTGCCAGAGAGCGACTCGGAAGAGCGGCGTCTTTTCGCGAGGATTGGTGCCGAGGATGCCTTTGCTTTTCCCGAACTGTTGCCGGGCAGCATTGTTCGCGTGAATCCGCAGGACGGCTCACCATCCGCAAACGATGTCGTCCACCGCAGCCGTCCTCAGCTCCTGCTGATCGAACACGACCACGGGCTGTGGTGCGGCCGCTTCCACGTCTCCGGTGAGGGCATTATCTATGCCGCGGCGTCGGAGCTGGCTTATGCGCAGATCGCGTTTCAATGCCCGCAAGAGGCAAGGATTCTGGGCGCGGTAGACATGGAGATTCGCTGGATGCATCGGTTCGAGAGCCCGAGCGTACCCGCGGAATTTGCCACCTATCGGCAACCGCGAACACTGGAGCATGTGAGTCTGAGCCCGGGCGTTCTCGTCCGCCGAGCGAGAAGCAGAGCCGGTCTGACCCTGCAGGAAGCCTCCCATCTCTCCCGGAGAGTCTCGGAGTTTCTCAACGATGAGCAGTATGCGATTGCGCAGAGCACGCTCTCGGAATACGAAGTCCAGCACGTGCCGCCCCGACACCTCGAAAAGGTCATTACTCTATGCCTAATCTATGGATTCACGCTGATCGATTTCGCCGCTGCATCGGGAACGGCACCTGAGGATCTCGGGCGTAGCTCTATCCCTCCGGAATTTCTGCCAACTTTTGACACTACGACTGCGTGTTGCTCTCATCGATTCTCCTCGGATTCCAGCGAACTCGGCGCCGCGTCTTCCGTGCCAGGTCGGTTCGGTGAGATCCCGTGGTTCCTCCGCAGCTCGCTGGCCGAGTTATCGGGGATTCCGCGACCCTCGCTGCGCGATTTCTTCTGGCTGGATGGAATCCATCCGTTTCTGCCCGCATATGCCCAGGGAAGCATGCTCGCTTTGGTGAACCGGAGAAAGAAGAAGCCGGTGCGGCTTCCCGGAGTGCCCTCGTGGCAACAGCCGGCATATGTTCTTCTGCTGCGCACCGGCGAGTATCTGTGTGCCTGCTGCAGCCTCGATGGAGAGACGTTGATCCTCTATCCGGAATCGGAAGGCACTCGAGGTCCTGAACAGCTTCGCCTCGGACAGGACGTGGAAGTGATCGGCCAGATCGTCGCACTGGCGAGGCGCATCGCATCCTGAGCGGGCCTCTTCCTGCTTCGGAACGCTCATGTCAATGGCAGGTTAATGGTTAGTTGAGGTGGCCTTAGGTTTCAGATTTAGCTTGTCGCCTCCGGCTATCTCTGAGCTGGTATCTTCAGCGGAATTGTTGGTTATCCGAATATCTGGTGCGTTCACTGGCAAAAACCGGGGAATGGTAGCAGAGTAGGCGAAGTATCGCGGCAACTTACTCCCCGGTGATCCGATGCCCAGACTATCCGACAGCGTGCGCACAACACACACCGGCGACGGCGCCGTTGTCCTCGATATCAGCCGCGGGCGCATGTTCACTTTCAATGCGACGGGATCCCGAATCCTCCAATTGCTGAATACAGGCGTGGAAGAGAAGGAAATCGCTCTCACGCTCGTTCAGGAGTTCTCCGCAGATCCCCGGACTGCAGATGCGGACGTCGGCGAATTCCTCACTTTGCTTCGGCAGCACGCACTCGTCAGGCCATAGTCACAATCTGTTCGCGAAGAAAAGAGGGTGCGATGTTCATGCTGGCATGCCGGGCTTATCTTCTGCTGATCTGCATCGATCACTACCTCGCTGCTGGCGATTTCTCCGTCATGTACGAGGGCGTGCGGCGTGTCCGGCTCCGCAAACGGGCCGAGAGCCCGGAGGCGACCGAGGCAATCTGCCGGGCCGTCGATATCGCCTCGGTCTGGTACTGGAAGCAGGTTCCCTGCCTGCAGCGGTCGGCGGCCGCAACCTGTCTGCTGCGGCGACACGGCATAGCCGCTCAGCTCGTCATCGGCGCGCAGTGCATGCCGTTCCGAGCGCACGCGTGGGTCGAAGTCGAGGGAAAGATCGTCAATGACAAACCGTATATCTCGGAACTTTACGCGGTATTGGACAGGTGCTGAATTTGAAAGGCGGAGTCGACGATGGGAGCCCAGTTTGGCAGTTGGAATTTCGATGGAAGGGCAACGCCGCCTGGCTATCTGGATGGCGTCAAAAGGCTGCTCTCCCAATTCGGCCCCGATGGGCATGAGCAGTACCACGGTCGAGGGCTGGACTTGCTGTGCTGTTCGTTCGAGACTACGGAGCAGAACCCGAGCCGGCAGCCGTGGCTGCTCGATTCCGGAGAGGTACTGACGTGGGATGGCCGGCTCGACAACGGACGCGAACTCATCCGCGAAATCGGTCCCTCATTTTCTCCGAACTCCTCAGACATCGAGATCGTCGCTGCAGCCTGGTCGCGCTGGCATCAGGAAAGTCTGTCCAAACTAATTGGCGACTGGGCGCTTTCACTGTGGAACCCTCGCGATCGCTGTCTGTTTCTTGCCGCCGATATACTGGCAACCCGCCACCTCTGCTACGCGATCGACGAAGACTATGTGCAGTGGTGTTCGGTTCCGGACCCGCTGGTTCTGCTTTCCGGGCGGCCTTTCTCGCTCGATGAAGAATATATTGCGGGATGGCTGGCCTCCTTCCCGGCGCCACACCTAACGCCCTTTCGTGAGATTCGTCGCGTCCCTCCCGCATCGCTTGTGCTCATCCGGCCCGGCAGCCGCACTATCCGTCGGTACTGGGATTTCGATGGGAGCAGGAGAATTCGCTATGCAAAGGACACCGATTATCAGGAACACTTCCTCGAACTCTTTCGCCAATCGGTACGCAGACGGCTTCGCTCGAACTTTCCAGTCCTCGCTGAGCTCAGCGGCGGCATGGATTCCTCGTCCATCGTCTGCATAGCTGACCAGCTGACATCCGCGTCCGGCAGTCCGCGGGTTGACACTGTCTCCTACTACAACGACGGCGAGCCACACTGGAACGAGCGCCCCTGGTTCACTAAGGTCGAGGCACAGCGAGGAAGAACCGGCCTGCACATCGATGCGAGTGCTCCGACTCAACTATGTGGCGCCGATGACGCGTGGTTCCCCTGTCGGCCCGGAGCTTGTTCCACAAAGAGTCCTGTCTTCGATTACATGATGCGGAATGGACACCGCGTCCTTCTTTCAGGAATTGGAGGAGATGAGTTTCTGGGCGGGGTGCCGACACCGTTACCGGAACTGGAGAATCTTCTCGCCAGAGGAAGATTCATAGCTCTGTGGCGGCAACTGTTCGCGTGGGCACTGGCTCAGCGCGCACCGTGGATCCATCTGCTCCGCGACGCAGCGACGGGTTTTCTGCCCTACGGATTCCGTATCCGGCACGACCAACTCGGCTTTTGGCTTGATCCGAGCTTCGCGAAGCGCTACCGTGCGGCCCTCGGCGGCTATACGAACAGGTGGCGGTGGTTCGGTGCCCTGCCCAGTTTCCAGGAGAACGCCGATGCACTCGATGGAATTCGCCGGCAGATCGGATGCAGGGATCTGACCGCGGGCTACCCCTATGAAAAGCGTTATCCCGTCCTGGATCGTGACCTTCTCGAATTTCTGTTTGCGATACCGCGGGAACAACTGGTTCGCCCGGGCGAGCGCCGGTCTCTCATGCGCCGCGCGCTCAAAGGAATTGTTCCCGAGGATGTTCTTTGCAGGAAGCGCAAAGCCTACGTCAGCCGAACGCCTCTGACAATAGCGGCGGCGCAACACGCAATCCTGTCGGCACAGAAGAATCACCTCGCAATCGGAGAGCTCGGGATCGTGCACCCCAGGAATTTCCTCGAGGCGCTCGATGCCGCCGGCCAGGGAAAAGACGTTCCGGTGCTTTCTCTGCTGCGTGCTGTGTCCGTCGAAGAATGGCTGGATGCGCTCCACACAAGAGGGCTACTCGATGGATGTCAAGTTCCGGCTCGCAAGCCTCGAGAATCCATCCGCGATACGCGGTCAGAGCCAATCCACGCGCTGAGATAACTTTCGCCTCGAAGAGGAACCGATCATGTCAATCGCAACTGCTCCACGAGAGACGGAACGAAAGGATCAGACCTGTGACGCCCAGACCCAGTGGTGCTATGCGGTCATGACGCGGCACGATGATGGTGAGATCTTGCTGTCTCGAGATGGTGACTGCTTCAGCATTCCGGCTTTTGAAATCCAACAAAGGCAGAGGGTTGCGCCCAACCTCTTGTCGGCCGTTCAGACACACTTCGGCTTCTCCGCTGTCTGCCGGTTCAGCCTGCCAATGCCCGACTCTAATTCTGACGGACGTTGTGTTGTTCTTGAGGTTCTCGATGATGCGCAGCTACGCCGCCAGAGTGCCTGGATTCCGGTGCGGGAAATCGAGTGGGATCGAATCGCGCCTCCTGCAGCGCGTGACGTATTGTGGAAAGCCCTCGCCAGAGCGACGGCCTATAACGCGGGCCTGGTCGCTGGCAGGTTTGTGAGTCCGGGATGGCTCGAGGAGGTTCTCAGTTGGGCGAGGACCTGCCTCGCTAGCCACAGCATGGAATTTCGCGGGACCTGGTCGCAGTACAACATGGGGCCGGATTACTCGCTGATCAGTCTCGATACTGACGGTCGAAGGGTTTGGTTCAAAGCCGTTGGCGAACCGAATCTTCGGGAATTCAGCATCACCAGGCAACTGGCAGACCTGCGCCTGCCGCATCTCCCTCCCCTGTTAGCGACCCATGAGGACTTGCTTGCGTGGCTGATGTTCGATTGTGGCGAGAGTTTTCTTGACGAGGGCGCCAGCCGTATTCGATGGTGTGCCGCAGCGCGAGGGTTGGCGGAGCTGCAGATCGCATCGATTTCAAATTGCCGACCTCTCCTTGAAGCGGGATGCCAAGATCTGCGAATGTTAGCGCTGCAGGATGTGATCGACCCTTTCCTCGGTGAAGTCGACGTCCTGATGCAGCAACAGCAAACGATACCACCACGCAGACTGGACATACGCGATCTCAGGTTGATCGAACGGCAGATGAATATTTCCTGCCGGGAACTGGAAAACCTCGGGATTCCCGACACCTTGGGGCATTCGGACCTCAACTCCGGGAATGTTCTTCTCGATGACGGCAGTCCCGTATTCATCGACTGGATGCAGGGCCACATCGGGCCTCCGTTTCTGACGCTCGAATATCTGACAGCGCTCAATCGCCGTATGTCAGCTGCCGATTCCGCTCTGACCGATGCTCTTCGTCAGGAGTATCTCGGCCGCTGGCGCGACGTCTGCTCTGCTCGACAACTTGAACAATCTCTCAAGTTCATCCCTCTGGTCGCCCCCTTTGCTTACGCGCTGAGCTGCCATGATCCGCGCGAACGTGCTGACGGGGTGAGGCCGGAACTTGCCGCCCTGCTTCGTTCCCTGGCCCGCCGGATGCACGCAGAGGCCGAAAGACTGCAGGGTTCATCGAGGCCCGCAGGATGAAATCCGTCGGCAAGCAATTCGAAGGTTCCGACGTGCGAACGAAAAGATTCGCGCCGTTTCCCAGTTTCTGTTCCGGAACCATCCGGATCAGCACTATCACGGAAAGGAGGTGATCAGCATGCAGTACAGCAAACCTGAAATCGTTTTGGTTGGCTCTGCGGTGAGTGCCATTCAGTCGAATCTCGCCAAAGGGATGCAGCCGGGCGACTCGCAGGGTGGCGATTTTACTATTTCGTCTGCGTACGAGTCGGATGAGTAATCGCCCCCCGCAAAACAACGATTTTTGACCTCAGAGTCTCGTGCGGTTCGGCATGTTGTCGGAATATCCCGGATTCCGTGCGAGATTCTGCCACGGCCGATCGAAAGCGTTCGCAGTCTCAGATCTTTGCTCCGGAACCCTCCGGATCAAAAACTCAAAAGAAAGGGGGTGATCAACATGAAGTACAGCAAACCTGAAATCGTCCAGGTCCGCTCTGCTGTGGAAGCAATTCAGTGGAATCTCAGTAAGAACGTGCAGAGCACCGACGCGCAGGGTGGCGATTACACCGCTTCGTCCGCGTACCAGTCGGATGAGTAATCGATTCCCTTTACAACCACGCTGGTCATCAATGATTGGCAGCAGCGTCCCGCGGGGATCGGAGCTTCAGTTAATCGAACCTCCTGATATCTCGCGGGATTCTGCGTCAAAGGCGTTTGACTGACGGGCACATTCCGGACCCACCTTCAGTGATCAGTCGGAACCTGATCCTTCGCGAATTCATCCTGGAGCAGCGATCGGAGAGACTGCCACCTTGCATACTGTGTCCTTTTTTCTAAAGGCGAAATCTCTTCCCCCTTTAGCCAGAAGGAGAACCAGTCGACATTGCCCTGCTGGGACACGATACGTTCCCATGGCTTCGCCAGCAAATGAGGTGCATGCGGGAGCACGACCATATCAACGGGCATACCTTTCTGCGAGAGAAGCGAGTACCAACTCCAAAGCCCCAGGACTGAGTCCATTCCGTAGCACTCGAGCCGGATCGGAGAGGTGATGGCCGCGATGCTGAAAAGGGGAGAATGTTCAAGCCACTTTTCCAGGCTCACACCGTAAGGAGGGCCGCCATTGACGGCCACAGCATCTGAGCCTTCCGTAACCGGGAAGGCGATGGTCTGGAAATAATCGCCGTCAAAGCCGTCGGCGAGAGTCGCCGCGACGAAGTGGTGATTCGAGTGGGTCAGGGTGTAGGCAACATGGTAGACGGTACGGCTGAAGCCAATGATACCCACGCGGTTCGGATCGATGATCCCCTGTTTGTCTAAGAAGTCGATAGCGCCATCGATGGCCGCCATCGCCCGCGGAGCCTCCTCGGGTGTGTGACCTCCTACGTGGTCGTAGTTCATCTGCAGCACGACGATGTCCCGTGCCGCCAGCGGTTGTGCGGCGAAGGCGCTGCTCCATGGCCCGTCGATCCAGAATTGCCTTGGATCGAAGCCATGGGTCTGAATGACCAGCGGATAGCGGCGATCAGTCCTGTAATTCGGAGGAAGATACAAACCGCCGTGCACCTCGTGGCCGTCGGTGGCCTTCCAGGCGATCTCCTGCTCCCGCCCGAAACAAAGCTGCGCAAACTGTGGGTTGAGGTCGAGCAGGCGGTTTTTGCGGCCCGACGGATCCGTCAACCAGAGCGCGGGGGCGGTGTTCATATCCTGAACAAGGCTCAATGTTGGACGGCGGTCGCTGGCGCCGACAGCGGAGATCGAAACGTCCTCCCACTCGCCGGCCCGTCGCCGAAAGACATTACGGATCGACGCGTCGTTCCCGTGACCCCGCAGGGTGATCTCCTCGTCCGCGGCATCCCAACTGGTGGCCGTAAGGTTGTCGCGCCCAATCCGTGCGATCCTCTGTGAAGACATTGCCAGTTCGACGACAAAGGGCTGCCTTTCCCGCAACGCCCGTTCCTCATCCGTCACGCCATCGAGCGGCAGGTACGCGTGCGAGACTACCAGCGAACGACCACCATCCAGCCACAGATACCCATCGTCCGGCCAGTCCTTCGGGGCTCCGAGGAGAGGGGACAACCTGGCGGTTTTCGTATCGAGCAGCAGATAGGTCGGGGTTCGCGAGATCCCACCAATCGGTCGCCGCGCGGTGACGACCTGATGCAGCAGGGGCTCCTTGTACAGTGCCCAGTCGGGTGGGATATGTTTAACCATGGCCCCGACGAGCGCATAGCGGCCATCTGGGGAGACGGAGAGGTTCAGATACGGCCAGATGCCATCCTCCGAAGCAACTCTTCGCGGCTCTCCGGGTCCAGCCATGACGAATAGTTGCCTCCCGATAAATGCCATCGATTGTGAGCTGCGATAGCCGGAGAATAGGATCGTACTGAGTTCCTCGCCGTTGACGACAAAGCCTGTGCGTCGCGTGGCAGGAGTATCGAGGATGTCCAGCGGAATGGGCGCAGCTTCGAAGACAATCACCCGACCATCGTCGCTAGCATCGAAGGCGACCACCGAAGTGGCTTGGGCAGTCAGTCGGCGCAGGTGCCGGGTAGTGAGATCGAAGGAATAGATCTGCGCCGGGGCGTCGGGCTCCTCTCCGAGAAACAACAGGGTGTGGTTGTCCTTCAGCCAGCGAAGGTCCCCGATTCCCGGCTCGTTGGAATTCGAAGACATCGTGACGGTGGCCTCCGGCTTGCTTCCGTCGAGCGCCGCCCGTGTTAAGAAGATGAGAAGCTTGAAGACGTTGGTGTTATTACGGAAGTCGCCGTTCTTCAGCACCACTGCGAAGTGGCGGCCGTCGGGCGAAAACAACCCAGGGTCGTCGGGGTGCGCACTGGACTCCGGCTCCGGCGGCGACAGTTGGGTCATGGCGATTGCGTCGGTGACGGAGACCCGACGCTGGTCCAGGCGGCACTGCGTGATCGCCGTAGCGGGAACCAGGATCCCCGCGAGAAGCAGCGCCGGACACATCGACGCAAATGAATTGCCCATAAAAGACACACGGTCTCCTGTTCGCAAGGCGTACGTTTCGCCGCGGCCGATGGGAATCAGAAACTGAGTTTCAGAGAAAGCTGAAGAGACCGGGGACCGCCCTCCTGAAAGAGCGGGTTGAGGCCGCCGAGCCCGTTGTTGAGCATCTCGGAGGATTCAAGGAAGGTCGGACCGTAGCCGAGAATCGCCACCGGGTTGGTGAAGTTCGGATGGTTCAGGAGATTGAAGGCATCTGCCTGGAATTTGAGGTGCCAGCTTTCTACGATAGGAAAGGTGCGTCCCAGAGAGAGGTCGGCCTGAGTGAGCCCAAACCCCGAAATATCGTTGCGTCCTTCCGTGCCTTGCCGGACCGTCGAGGGCACCGAGAACGCAGCGGGGTTCAGCGATTTCCCTCCTCCCGCATCAGCGTTCGGAATCCATAGATGCTGTCCAGCCACTAGGTCCGGCCTTGCGTAGGCATAACCGCCGGTCGCCGGGGAAAGCGACTGATCCCGGCAGTTGAACGGGAATCCGGCCCGGGCAACCACCACTGTGGCCAAGGACCATCCTTTGCTGACGCCATCAAGAAACCGCGAAGTGCGCGATCCGGGAACCGCGTAGGTTAGCGCGCCGGAAAAGCTCTGCCGGACATCGAAATCGGAAGAGGCATAATCGTTGGCCGTCGAGATGACCGTATTCGAAACGCCGGCCACGACGTCGCTTGAAGCGTTGTCGAGTGAATGCGACCATGTGTAGTTCAACAGCGCCTGGAACTTGCCGGAAATGGCAGCGCGGTATTGCAACTGTAGCGCGTTGTAATTGGACCAGGCGGAGTTATCGGTGAGAAGAAATGCGCTCGAAAAGCTGGAATTTGGCTTGTACTCGGCTTCCTGGCGCAGCTGGTCCTGGCCGTGCTGGGCAACATAGGTGGCTGTCACAATCTGATGACCAGGGAGTGCTTTTTCAAGCGCAAGGTTCCATTCCCATGAGCGCGGCAGTTCCAGAGCAGGGGAGAAGGCATTTACGAGGGGATAGGGTGGCGCGACAGAGAGGGACGGCAGATCGGACGGCGATCCGTCGACCGGCAGCGGGGCGTTCAGGACCACGCGTGTGGCGGAGTTGGGAAAGAAGGCCGCTGCGTCCGCAGCTCGCCCCGTGCCCAAATCGTAGAAGAGCCCGATGCCGCCACGCATCACAAGATCCTCCCGAACTGTCGGCTTCCAGGAGATGCCGACACGCGGCGCGAGATTGGCCCAGGTGGTCTTCCACAGTGGCGTCCCAAAAGGAGCAAGGGCAATCAGGCTGGGATCGCTGGTGTTGGTCCAGGAGGCCGCTTTAGTTCCATTGCGCGGAGAGGGTGCTGGTTCAATCTCCCAGCGCACTCCGTAGGTCGTGACCAGGCGGCGTGTCACCTTCCAGGCATCCTGGGCATAGAGCGATGTCGAGTGGGTCACAAACGAGGCGGGGCTGAAGCGGAAGAATTCGAGCTCGCTGACCGTGCTCGTTGAGAGCAGATCGACCACCGTGTCAGCATTCATATTGATTCCGCCCGCGTAGGGGTTCTTATCGAGATAAACGGCCCGATAGTCGGCGCCGAATTTGAGTTGATGAACGCCAGCACTGAAATCGAGCGCATCGACGATGTTGATCTGGCGGGCGCGGTCTTTCGCCACTGGTCCGGTCGAGTAGTAATTCGTGTCAAACGTCTGGAAGGCAGAGAGAGTATTCGCAGGAGGCAACGACCCGAATATGAGAGCGTCTGGCGGTGGAGTCGCCCCTCCAAAGGAATCGAGGCTGTCAGTGAGGCCAGAGGATTGAGCCGAATAGTTTGCACGAAGCGTGTTCGCCGCAAACTTGCTCAACAACATATTGATGCCGCCCGTGGCCGTCTGGGTATTTGCGGGAGAGTTCGCAAGCACGGTCAGGGCGTATTCCCGGGATGTAGTCGCCGAGGGCGCATAGTTATAGCGCCCGAAAAGGGAGAAGCGGCTATTTAGCGTGTGGTCCACACGCAGAGCCGTCGCGTCGAGATTGGCGCTGTTCGAGTAGCTGCCAGTGAACTGTCCGGTACAGGTCGCCGAAGAATCGAGACTGTTCGGTTTGGGAAAACCCTCCAAAAACGGCGCCACCGCTGCCGGAGCCACGCAGGTTGTGCTGTTCAAGTAGGGCACCGGTGTCACGCCCGTCTGCGGCAGCCGGAGCCGTGCGCCCTCGTAGGAGAAAAAATAGAAAGTTCGGTTCTTGAGCAGGGGGCCGCCGAGGAATCCGCCGAAGTCGTTGTGCCGTTCGGACGCTCGGGGTTCGCCTGCCTGATTGGCAAACCAGTCATTGGCATCCATTACATCGTTCCGGAAATACTCATAGACGCCTCCGTGCATTTCGTTCGCGCCGGAG
This sequence comes from uncultured Acidobacteriaceae bacterium, assembly GCA_963796895.1. Classification (GTDB taxonomy): domain Bacteria; phylum Acidobacteriota; class Terriglobia; order Terriglobales; family Acidobacteriaceae; genus Palsa-343. The sequence goes on along the minus strand of CAWCNN010000002.1, from coordinate 538,175 downwards.
CGCGTCGTCAGCATGACCTGGCCGCCGGGTGTCTTGCCGAATTCCGGGGCAAACGATGAGGTCTCCACACGAAACTCCTGGAGTGCCTCAACGGAAACGAGGCTGCTGGTCCCTCCCAGTGCGCTGCAATGCCTGGTCCGATCCGGTTCCCGATTCACCAGAGTAGAGACCGTGAACAGCGACACCGAAATTCGCGGAGACACCGTCGACCGTGAAACTGTTGGCATCTGTTCTCTCTCCGCTGATACTGAACTGACCTGGAGCGGTGCCTGCGGCAGTCCCCGAGGGCTGCTGAGCGATGACCACGCCCGGAGTCAGTTGCAGAAGAGTATTGAAGCTGCGGCCGTTGAGGGGAAGGTTCTCAACAAACTGACGGTCGATCACTGTGCTGACCGCCGCCGATTCGGTCTCAAGCGTGGAGGAACTGCCCTCGACGGTCACTGTCTCCATCGCCGCTCCCACCGGCAGTGTGAAGTTGACAGCCAAAGCATCCTCGGTTCTCAGAATGATGTCGGGCTTGATAAGTGTCTTGAACCCTGGCTTCGAAACCTGGAGGCGATAGGGCCCGGGTGGAAGATTAGGTATCTGGTAGATCCCTTCGCCGTTGGTCGCGCTGGGATACCGGATCTCGGTCGCGTCATTCACCATCTCCACATCGGCGCCCACGATGGGCTTTCCGCTGGGATCGAGTACGAGACCGCTGACAATAGCATTGGTGGATTGGGCCAAGGCCGGCAGTGACGCTATGAATGCGACCAGCACCAGTCGAAAGGCTTCTCTCACTCTCACAAAGAGGCTCCGGGGAACGGGGATGATTCTGGTTCATCCTGTCTACGCAGGACCCGGCGGTTCTGTATCAGACGATTCTGAAAATTCCTGGGCGATGCAGCGCAAATTGCGGAGCCCTGGTCGGAATACCAGACAGCAAAACACTGCCGGCGAGGAGGTTCATTCGGGCGGAGCGCGGCGATTCTTCTGAGACCCCCTCGCGAACGTCGGTGCTAAGGATGGTTAGGTTCGACGCGCAGATAGGCAAAGAGCAAAGGTTTGCCGCTGGGATGGCTGCTGCCGCCGTGGGGTTCGACCGTGACGAACACAGCGTCGATATCGGCGAGACTTTTGGGGTCGTCGGCCTTGAGAACCCAGCGCTTTTTGGCCGCGTTATCGACGTAAAGGACGCCGAGATTTACTGCGCGCGCCTGGTCCGGCCCTCGCCGGCCCCAGGCCTGGAAGGTATTGGCATCTCGTAGCCCCGGTTGCTGATCGAGGTCGTAGGCATAGAAGATCAGCGATTTGCCCTTCGTATAAAACACGCGTCCGAACGGCCGCTCGGTGTCGCCGGTCTTTGCCACGTCGTAGACTTCGGCGATGTAGAGGTTACGCGAGCCCATCAGCTCGCGGATGTCCTGATCGTGGTCGAGCAGCTCCTGCTCCCGCGCGATCTCCTGATCCCGCTGGGTCAGGCTGCCTTTGAGCTCATCGATCTGGCGCTGCAGGGCAACCAGCGCGACCGTATCCTGGGTATTCTGACCGCCTGCGGCGTCAAGCCGCTGCTTCGTGGCTTCGAGATCGGCTTGACTCGCGGCTAGCTGGCGGGTCACGTCTTCCACATTTTTCTGCAGCTGACCCTGGCCGTTTTCGCTTGAGCGCAGGTTCTCCTCAAGAGCGGCCTTCTCACCTTCTAGCTTCGCGACTTCAGCGACTTTGCGGTCGAGTTGCGCCCGGATTGCGCCGCTCTGGGCAGTGTCCGCCGGGACGGGCGGTGGTTCGGTGCCACTAGGGGACTCCCCCGCGCCCGGGTACGGCGCATGTGCGGCCGGAGCGGCGCCTTGGGCCAATTCCGTTCCTTTGTGGATGCCGGTGCGGTAAACGGAATACCCGAGGACAGCGACCAGAATGATGCCGGCGGCATACTGCCACCACATCTGCCGCCACAAGCCGTCGACCGGGCCGTTCTGAAGATCGCCCGGAGGCCGCGTCAGACGGATCGAGGGCTGGGCCGAATCGTGTGCAGGATTCGGGCGGTCCGCAGGAGATGCCGTCTGCGCTTCTTCTTGATCAAGGCGGGTGAACAGCGCGGCCTCCGCTTCGTCGAGCGACCAGCCTGGACCCGACTTCGCAACGTGGTCGGCATGCCGCTCGACGCCAACTGCGGGAACGCCGGTATCGACCAGAGCCTGGTATTGCGCGAAGGCTTCACGGCAGGTGGGGCAACCGCGGAGGTGCTCCTCAAGACGACGGCGTTCCTGGGCGCTCAGCAGTTCAGTGGTCGCGAGGGCGCAGAGTTCGAGGAATTCGTCATGGGATTCGCTGGGCAACAAGGGCCGCGCTCCTCCGCTGGAGCCATTTTCTACCATATCGCTCACTTGGCCTGCAATTTCGTAGTGAAAACCTCTTTGCGCATCTTTTCGAGAGCACGGTAGTAGTGATTGCGGACGTTGCCGACCGACTGGCCAATCATGGCGGCGATTTCCTGAAGCGTGTGGCCGTCGAAGAAATAGAGGCGAATCACAAGGCGCTGGGCCTCTGAGAGCGCTTCGTCGATCCGCCGCAGCGCGTCGCGACCGAGGGCGGCTTCGATCGAGTCCTGGTACGACGCCGTCAGCGCGGCAGGCTCCTCCTCCCGAAGAATCGGCCTCCTGCAGTTCGAGGTTTGAATAGAAGTCGGCGAGAAACCAGATAGCGGCGACGGTCGAAAGCCCGGTGATAGGTGACCTGGACGAGCCAAGAGCGGGCGGAGCCGCGCTCCGGATCGAAGAGGGCTCCCTTGCGAAAGACAAAGAGGAATACTTCCTGGACAAGATCCTCGGCTTCCGAGGCATCGCGGAGGATTCGTTCCGCGAGTGCTCGCACCATGTGCGCATAGCGGCGGAAGAGAAGCGAGAGGGCTTCGCGATCTCCATCAGAGGTTCGCGCCAGAAGATGCTCGTCGCTGTACTCTCCCCTAGGTGTGTCGGCGATCCTCGGAATCGACGGGGAAGCATACGGTTTCTGAGTATTTGAGCCTGCATTTCCAGCGCCCAAACTCTCATGCCGATCTTCAACCAAATCCCTCTCAGCCGCCCTTGTCTGAAGGAATGAGGCGAAATCCGGATTGGCCACGTCTGCCCCCATTGGGAGAATGCTGGTCCTCGCTCCCAGGCGCCGTCTTGGACAATCCCGTCTGGCTCAGAAAACTCGCTGGCGGATTATGCGTTCGAATGGCGGTTTTTCGCCCTGGGAATGCCTTCGATGGAGCAACTATAGTTGGGTAGTCCATATTCAGCAACTATATTTGCTGTTTCGAGTATGGCTTCACCGGAAACGATGGAGGCATGCCGAAGCGTATCGGAGCGGACATCGAGAGGAAATGGGATACGCCGCGGCAGATGTTTGGGTTTGCCATCACTCGACTCCGAACGCGGAAAAACCAGTCTCAGTTCGAGGTGGCCTCGGCCGTGGGCTGCGCTGAGGGATATTTGAGAAGCATCGAGCAGGGCAAGGAAAATTTCAGTTTCGATCTCGAATACGCCATCGTCGATTATTTCGAGATGCTGCCGTTGAGCAAATTTTGGGCATATGCCGAAGATTTGGCCGCACGCGAGTTCATCCCAATCGACTCGTAAACGCCTCGTTCTGGCCAGTGAAAAGGGTCGCAAATTCGTCAGCAACTATAGTTGCTGTTTCTCAGGTCCTCCGATCTTGACCATGAGGGCATGGGTAAGCCCATCGGAGCGTCCATCCGGCGCAGAGCCCGAACCCCTAGTGAGGTTTTCGGGCGCGCTGTGACTGAGCTTCGAACACACCGGAGTCTTTCACAGGCCACTCTCGCTTCGACGCTGGGCTATAGTACTTTCTATTTGGGCCAAATAGAACGGGGTCGAGCGAACGTCACATGCGACGTAATGGCAGCCGTGGCTGATTATTTTGGTATGTCGATCGGCCAGTTCTGGACCTACGCGGAAAGGCTCCCCAACAAGCGGGCATAATCCGAGTGCCCTCTCACCTGGAGGTCTGACGTGGTCCAACCAGCTTAGCGGCGGCAGGTGCGACAATTGACGACCTCCGTCGGTGCGGGCCTGCACAAGGTTCATTAGCCGGACCAAGTATGGGCGCTCTTGGCACCCTTGCCGCTTGGCAGGGCAATGCCATGGTGGGGTTCGATGCAGGATCACCGGAGGGGAAGCGCGTTTGTCCGGGCCAGGCGCTCAGTATCGACCCGAGCCGCGTCGGCATGCGCCAAGCCTGAACACCTGACCACCTTCTCTGGACGTGCATCCCCTACCGATTAGAAGGCAAAGTGAGACCCTATCAGTGCAGGCTAGCTAGATCGGCTGAAAGCATGAAATTCAAAACCTTTCAAGATTCGCTACATTGGACGGCGACCGAGGCAAGTACTGCCGGTACGGAGGAGGTCGAGGCGGCGAAAGCAGCCAAGGCACAGCTTGAACGTATCTTGTCCTCCCTTTTGCTATCCGAGAACCTCGTCGTGCTGACAGGTCTGGGCACGTCGCTCTGCCTTAAAGACGCAACCGGGAAGAACTCGATTGCCCCGACGATGGGAGATCTTTGGAAGAAGATCGCGGAAGCGAAGGACTTCGAGAAGCTCTTGGAAGGGGCTCGTCAGCCGAAGGAGCCCTCCGGGGCGTGGATCGAGGACATCGAAACTCTGTTGTCGCGCTGCCAGATGGCTGTGGAATTGAACGGCGACGCGACCATAGCCGCATTTGTGAAGCTGGCAGAAAAGACGATCGCAGACAGTTGCAGCTTTCTCAGTCTTTTGCCCCCCGGCGCAGGACTTCCGGTGCATGAAGCCTTTCTGCGAAAGATTGCGCGTCGTCCCGTTCGTTTACCACGCACAAAACTTTTCACCACAAACTACGATCTTTGTTTCGAAACAGCCGCCGGCAGAGCGGGCTACTCGCTCATTGATGGCTTCTCACATACCCTGCCCCAATGCTTTGACGGTTCAAACTTCACCTATGATCTAGTGCGCCGCGAGGGCGTCGCGGATGCACCCGCATATGCCCCGAATGTGGTGCATCTTCTGAAGATGCACGGTTCCGTCGACTGGAACCGCGACGCAAACGGTCTTGTATCCCGCCACACTGCGCCCGCAAACCCAGTCATTCTTTATCCGAAAGGCGCCAAGTTCAAGGCGAGTTTTGAGCAACCCTATTTTGAGATGATGGCGCGTTTTCAGAGCGCCGTACGCACGCCCAACACCGGTTTGCTCGTGGTAGGTTTCGGATTCCACGACTCCCATCTTGTCGGACCAATGCAGTCGGCTTTGAGAGCCAATGCCAGCTTGCGGATGATCGCTGTTGCCCCGTCTTACGAAACAAAGAAGCCTGAATTTATCATGGAGATGGACAGGCTTATCGAAGCCGGAGATCGCAGGCTCACATTGGTCGCGGGAGATTTCGAAGCGCTTGTCAAAGCTATTCCCGACCTCACTTCCGTATCCGAAGAAGAACTTCATCAAGCCCGCACACGTGGTTTGGGCGGAAAATGAGTCCGCTTCTCTCACCATTCGAACAGAGTCGGCTGATCGGCACGGTGACCGAATGCACACCGACGACCGTGCGCATCAACCTTCCGTACGCGGGAGAAACGAGCGGAATCTCTGTTCATGGGGAAGTATTTGGAGCGGGCGAAGTGGGTGAGTTTGTCTGTATCGAGACTCCCAGGCATGCGATCTTGGGGCGTATCAATCTGGTGAAGCTCCCGGAGCGAGAGCGAACCGCAGTCGAACCGCACATGGGAAAACCACCAGAGCTTAGCCCTATTGGGATCGTCCAACTGTTAAGCAGTATCTCTGTCGAAACAGGTGAGGCACAGCCGGGCATCGCCGCCTTTCCTCGCATAGGGGCATCAGTATACTCAGCCCATCCCGACCTCCTGTGCAGCATGGCAGAGTTTGGAAGTCCAGCGCTCCGGAACAGTGGACAATGGATCTCGCGGTGTTGGCGACCGATCCCGGCACACCAGTACGCCTAACTCCGGAAAAGCTCTTCGGAAGGCATTGTGCTATTTTAGGTGCGACAGGCGGAGGAAAGAGCTGGACGATTGCGAGAATCATCGAGTCGCTTCGCGGCTCGCGCGCAAAAGTTGTTCTCCTCGATGCCACGGGTGAGTATCACACCGCGCGGTCGGATGTTAAGCATGTCCACTTCGGAAACGCACAGCTCCCGGCGACGTCCGAAGAAGTAGTACTCCCCTACAAAGCTATTGCGGTGCCTGAGTTAGTATCGATGTTTCGTCCGTCGGGACAGGCTCAGGGTCCTAAATTGCGTGCTGCAATCAAGACACTGAAATTGCTTAAAGTCGATCCAACCCTGGGTCACAACGGCCTATTCATTAAGGCGAATCAGAACAGGGCAGCTTATTCTGCTGCTTTTCATAACCATCTCGCCGTAGTAGATTCCGACGAATCGGATTTCGATATGAGCAAGTTACCGCAGCAGATAGAGCACGAATGCTGCTTCAATACTGACCGCAACGGCACGCAAAATACCTGGGGCGACGTGAACGGGAGCGAACAGGGTTATTGCGCGAGCCTTATCAGCCGCATAACGACAATGGTGAGCTCCTCGGAGCTTGCATGTATCTTCAGGGCCGGTACGAAGAAGTCGTTGCTCACTTCGATCGAAGAATGGCGGACGAACCCAACTTCGCGAGTTCTTCGCGTCTCGATGCGGAATGTGTCGTTCGCCTACGATGCCCGCAATATCGTGGCCAATTCGATCGGCAAATACCTTCTGAGAGCCGCACGAGAAGGCGAGTTCCTCGGCATGCCGCTCGTGGTAATTCTCGACGAAGCGCATAACTTCATCAATCGATCAATTGGGGAAGAGGGGTCGAAGCAAGCGCTTGATGCATTCGAGAACATCGCTCGAGAAGGGCGCAAATTCAACCTCACTATTGGATTGTCGACGCAGCGGCCACGAGACCTCCCAGAAAGCGTACTCTCCCAGATGGGTACGATGATCGTCCATCGCCTGACGAACAACAGTGACCGCGAGGTTGTCGAGAAGGCGTCGGGCGACATAGACAGGGCGGCAGCTTCTTTCCTCCCGTCGCTATCCCCCGGGGAAGCCGTGTTGATCGGAACGGACTTTGCGTTCCCCTTGGCGATTCGGATTGTGCCACCGGCATACCCACCCGATTCAAAGGGTCCCGATTATCAGATTCATTGGGCTCCAGCGTGAAGTTCTCAGATAAACCAAGGCGCACGACCCAAAGCAACGGGTCGCCGTGAGAGGTAAGTCGGCATGGCGGAACCCGATCCGGGTGGGAACGTCACAAGAATCTGCGCCTGGTCCCGTATCGTGTGGCCAAGCCAGCTACTGGCCCCGAAGAACTGCTGCAAATCGACGATGCCGCGGCGTGGGTGCTTATCACGCTTTTGCAACAACGTCAGAGGTAACGGTGGCACAATAGGTCCATCGACGCTGCCGGAAAAGCGTTGGGCAGAAGGTGAAATCATGCGATCCCCAGATCATGCTCTTCAGGGTGTTCCGTCGTTGCGCGGAGTTTCTCCATTCAGGGTTGCCGCAGCAGGCATCGCCTGTGACTGCGGTCGCTCTCGCCGTGGCGATGCTAATCCGTTTTCGCAGCCAGCCTAGCCTCATCCTGCTGGGCAGCGCGGTGATCGTGCTTTGCATCATGGCCCTCCTGCATGCCCGGTTCCTGCAACTGGCTCAGACCCGGTTCCTGCTCACCAGAGAATCTCTTGATCACCGTGATCATGAGTTCCATTCGGTTTTCGACCGCGCGCTGGACGCGATTCTTATCCTCGATGACCAGCTGATTTGTCAGGAAGCCAATCCGGCTGCCTCCCGGCTTCTTGGAGTCGATCATCAAAGGCTGGTGGGCCGATCAATGGGCCAGTTTTCTGCCGACTCCACCGAGCCCTCTCTGTTATGGAGGCGCCTGTTGGGAGAGGGTCCATATCGCGGACGGATGGAACTGCTGCGAGCGGATGGGGCGCGAATTCTGACGGAATTCACTTCATCAGCCAACATGCTCCCGAGCCGGCATTTGCTGATGCTGCGGGATTCGACTGCGCAGGTTCGCGCAGAGGAAGCGAGAAGCCGCAGTCTTGCCGTGGCGAAGTCGAACTTTCTTGAGGCTCAGGTACTGCGGAACGCCACCCTGGCACTCACGCATAGTGCTCCTATGAACGCTGTCCTCGACAATCTGTTGGAAAACGTGCACCCGTTCATTCCGTACGAAACTGCCCAGGTTCTGTTGCTCGAAGCTCCCGGTCGGCTTTTCCTCGCCCGCGAAGTTTGCTCGGAAATCGGGAAAACCCACAGATCCGAATTTGCAGAAACGGTGGACTCAGGCGCTTTCCCGGTCCTGACGCGGACACTTGAACAACGCGGAGGTCTCCTGGTTTCCGACACTCGGCTTGAAAGTGACTGGCGCAACCTCCCGAGGGAAACCACTGCGGGATCGTGGCTCGGCGTTCCGCTATACACGGACGAGGAGGCCATTGGGATTCTGTCCTTCGTTCACACCAGCCCGAATCGCTTCACCGCCGAGCATCTCCGGCTGGCCGCTTCACTGGCGATACCGGCGTCTCTGGCTGTCCAGAACGCCCGGCTCCACGAGCGAGCTGAAATCTTCAGAGCAGAACTCGAACGGCACCTCTCGAATCCTCAGCGTACCGAAAACTGAGTATCGCCCTCTTCGGAAGAGGGCGGCCGCACAATAGGGCGCCGCTACTTGCTGGCGGCTTCCTTCTTTTGCTTCGCCCACCTTTTTTTCTGGGCGGCGGAAATTCTCGCACGTGCCGCTGCGCTCAATGGCTTGCGCTTGCGAGCTGGCTTCGTCACGTTGGCCCCATACTGGAAAGACGTAGCACCACGGCTGCTCACTGCCCCGCCACCGGCCAGTAATAGTTCTCTGACTTGCTGAAGACGCGCGATTTCTTCGTCCAGAGCAGTCACGATGTCTGCAATTGCCATTCGTCAACTTTCCTCCGGTCCCAGTTTTACATATTCGTTTGTCGGCACCGTCCGTTGGTACAGCGAGATGGCGTGCTGAAGCACGAAGCACGAGTCTTGCTTCCATCAGGAAACCGGAAATTCGTTCCCATCGGTTTTTGCGGGTGACTTTCACCTGACGTGCCCTCTTCCGCCTTGATTCTGAGAAAGCACGGCTTCTCAAGTGCGCAGAAAGCGTGGGATCGAGAATGCGGGGAACCGTAACGCAAAAGCGATTGGCACTTGGGTCGAGGGAGACAAGTGAATCACGTAGGCGCTTATCCGGAACACAATGCGCCGGATTCGATTAGAGAATCGATCAGCTCGTCGATTGCACCGGGCATGTTTCCTCCGCGAACCAGAACCCCAAGTTCCATGTTCCGCTCAAGCGCTGCATCCGTGAGGTTGGCACTAGAGAGGAATGCGACTTGCGAATCTGCAACAGCGGCCTTCACATGCATGAGGCCAGAGCGACCTTGCTCGTCGCGCGCGCGCTTTTGAACTGGCCAAAATAAGATCAATGCCCGACCTGCGATCGTACGTCCTAATTGCAGCCGTTGGCGTTCAAGCCCATTATCGCCTGCGGATTCCCGATCGCCCAAGACGATCCGCAGTGTTATGCCTCGCTCTAATGCTTGCTCCAGTTGATTCACAAGCCGCGGTATCTGAAACACTCCAAAACTCGCTATGGTTAACCTTTGTCTTGCGCATTGGATGATTTCAAAAAGGACTTGTTCGGTTCGACGAACTGGAACCACTGTCGTTGCCGGCCCAGTCCAAACCAATTCCGTGGTTGGCGCCATTCGTTTTGCTGCGAGTGACACTTCGAGCATTGGCGCCAGCTCGCCTCGTCTTTCCGCCCATCGTTGAAGGAACTCATCAACCCGAGCTTGGTAGCTGGGGTTTGCGATAAACGGTCCATGACCATCTCGAAGTCCACCGATGAGCGACTCCACCAAGCTAGGGGGCAGCTCCTCCGTCAATCTAAGGCATGCTTCCGCTATTTTCATCGTCCGAAATACTGATATCCCGAACGTTCCATGGTGGGCACAAGTACTGTCCGGTCTAAATATCGATTCCCTCGCTCGCAAGAGGTCTCAGGCAAGAAAAGACAATTGTGGCACGCGGCCCCGTGGAGGGAAAGGAACGACTGTTCGGGCTGCGTCTCAGCGCATAGCGGATCTGAAGAGCATATCTCAAGGCCTTCCAACGCCTGGTCCAAGTGTTGCTCCAAGTTGGCCGTTTTCCCCAATGTCACCAACCCGCCAAGGGTGCCTTCGCTGTCGGGTGCTGCGGTGTATATCAGGATGCCGGCCATCGCCTCTTCGTCATCCGGTGTGGACGAGTAGATCCTCTCTTTTAGGCTGGCCGCTGCATATCCGCACTCCACTGAGAATTGGCGGATCAACACGTGTGCCAAGGAATGCAGCAGAACATATCGCAGCCCCGGGAAGCCAAGAGAGGGCTCAAGGCCTCTTTGCTTACGCCAGCGCTTATGAGCGATGCGAAACTGCGCTTCGAGTGTTTGGCTTTGAGTTAACCACCTCGAGACCTTCTCTTCCGAGAGCCTGAGGAATAATCCTTCACCTCGCACCTCAGCAGCTGGTACCCATGCTGCCGCACCACGCCTCAATGGCACCAGTTGAGTTGGTGAGTCATCTCCGGGTGGCTCCAAGCGAGTGAAGCCAATCAGCGCTTGCACTTCACGTAACCGCTCGACCAGTACAACACTGTCGATCCATTTGTCGTATTTTTCCGGCGGTGCTCCAATTCGAACCCGTAAGTTGGCGCTGTTCTTTCCGGGATCAGGTTTCGAGAACAGGTGCCACTCTGGAAGCTTTAGATCCTTGGGAGTGAGCGGAGCGGCACCGTCAAGCGCTCGGAGCTTAACGACCGCTGTCCATATCTGAGCATCGGAGTACTGGTCGTAACGAACATGTCCCGTTCGCAGCAGTTTGACGTCACGTTCGGACTCTGCCTCATCGAAAAGCCCCGACATATCCTGTTCTACGAGTTGCTCCAATGGGTCCGTAGTGGATGGAATCGAAAGCGCGGAGAGCGTCCGCGAGAACCACATGTTCGTCGCCCCAAGCGTGACCGGCTGGGAAGCAGCGGGACAATCCTCAAGCGGTGCTACGCGAAGATGCGGATGTCGTCCGCGACACGCGGGAAGTTGGGCTCGACCTTCTTCGGAAAAGGCCGGCGCTAGCGGTTTTCGCTTCTGACATGCTCGGCAAAGCAGCATGACGTCGGCAGCTTCGCCGCTGGCGCCAACGTCGCGGAACTCGAGTGGCCCTGTACAAGTCCCCGCCGAACCGTGCAAATATTCGTCCCATGGAAAATCGTCAACGTGCCCGTTCTCACAGGCCACTAAAAAGCGGGCGGGAACGGCAGTCGCCGTCGCGAGGCGAGGGCAGTTCTTGTGGATGAAGCGCGACCGCTCCGGCCTCATCGTGTCGGCGCGGAATTCGAATAAGCCAGACCTGATCGGCGCCAACAGACGACACTGCGTACAGACCAGCCAGCGGGGAAATGCGGCTACCGGCACCCCTTCACCAGCAACCCTACCGAAAAGCGGTGCCGAGAAATCGTCGCGGACAGGCGCGGCCTTCAGTTGTCGCACTTGTGTCCCTAAAACATTGCGGACAACGCGTAGCAGGCGTTCCTCGCGGATCTCTTCCATCTGCGATGCCGGCCAGTCATCAAGCCCCATGACCATCGCGGAAAACTGGGGCAAATCGACGGTGGATCCGACTCCGTAGGTGTATATCAGTTGCGTGGGCCTGACTGTTCCAACTTCGCACCCGCTCATTGGTCTGACTCCGGGCTATCCATGCCGCTGTCGTCAAACGTAAGCACAGCTTCTGGCTCAACATCACGCAACGAATTCAGCACTGTGAACTCGGTCCAGAGCGCCTTTCCCGCCATTTGCAGAAGTCCCACAGTAACTCCGTCCCTGCCATCGCTGTATCCCAGCCGAGCGCCACCCCTCATTCGAACGGCGCGATCACGCCAAGCGTCGATCCTCTGCTGAAGCGTTGCCTGCACGAAACTCTGGAGTGTGGACCCACCGGTTCCCGCTTCAGACGCGCGCACCGGTAGCGCGGCCAATGCGGCTTGCACTATCAAGTGCATTGGCTGCATCTGCTGGGCGCTGTCATTTCGGTTGTAGTCCGTACCGGCCTGTCGGATCGCGCTCACCATGACCCCTGTCAGCGCGCGGTCAATTGCGCCAACAGAATACGGTGTCACACTGAGGGCCTCGACCTGACGATAAAAGGTGGCATGATAGTGGCGAAAACCCTCGAAATGGGAAAGGTCACGAGGTCGAGCCCAGTTCCCAACGGTGATCACCAAACCCGGGCTGGCTCGGCCTACGCGACTCGTGGCCTGGATATATTCCGATGTCGATTTTGGCTGCCCAGCCACAATCATCAGGCCAAGCCTTCCGACGTCGACTCCAACCGAAAGCATATTCGTCGCCAGCAAAACGTCGATCGGGGGATTCGCTGGCCGTTCACCAAATGGCGGGAACTTGCATTTCATGCGCTCCAGCACATCGGGAATCTCTGTGGCCGATTTTCGCGAGGTCAGTTCCTCGACGGCTTGGGGTAGACGGAGGGTGCGTCGCTTCAGTCCACGCGAGTCAACTTGGGTCAGCCGTGAGCGGACGTCGTCATCTACCAGCCGCCGCATGCCACCTAACTCACGCAACGAACTGAAATAGCCTACGGCCGTCATGAATGGATCAACCGCGTCGCCGTACTTCTCATACATCGTTTGACCCGCGGCGAGGACAGCGACATAAACCCGAATCAGAGCCCCCTTTAGCTTCTTGCCCATCGCGCAAACGCCGACGTACAGCCGCCCCGGCGCCGCGTCACTGGGCGGAAGCTCGCGAGAGAAGAAATTGGCCCCGGCCTCCAACCCGGGCGGTGGAAATATTCGCACCTGTCGATTAAATAGGGCGCAAACCTGGGCTTGTGCGCGTCTCACCGTTGCGGTCGATGCAATTACCTTCGGGCGAACCTTCCTTCCATCCACCTCCCATGTCGATAGTTGATCGATGGCACCCTCATAAATTCCCACCAAGCTGCCGAGAGGCCCGCTGATCAAATGCAATTCGTCCTGAATGATCAAGTCCGGAGGACGTAACAGGGCATGCGGTCTCGTCGCGACGGCTGGGAATCGACCGGCTGCCTGATGAGAATTAGTGTCCTCAAGCTCTGGTGACCGAAATCCATGGCGCGGGCACCAGCCGGTGACCTGTCCGAATAGTGTTTGCACCGGACCCTGCCAAGCCATTTGGGCGAATTTGTCCACGGTGGCGATAAGCATTGCGGGAGGTTGACGGTAAATCTCTTCATCTACCAACACGAGTGGCAGCCCTTCATCTGGAGCTTGCCGCCTGGAAAATTCGCACTCGCCTCGGCTGTCGCCGCAGTAAATCAGGGTTCGTGCCCGCCCTGCCGGGTACTGCTCAACTATTATGTTTTGCCCCGGCTGGATGGCTGTTCCACACCACGGGCACGTCGGGAATTGATGGGGAGAACCAAGGCCGAACACCGGCTTCCGTCCGCTGCGCAACGCCTCAACCACTTCTGCCGACTGTGAGGTTTTGTTTGGCGTCGTCTTGCGTCCCACCCAAAGACCCAGCCGGAATGGCGTTTCGCCCCAGAGATTCTTGTCGCTCAGTCTGATCTGTTCACAGGCGCAGATGAGTGTCGCAGCGCGTTGAAACTGCTGGAGAGTGAGCAGTCGCAAGGTATAGCGCATCAGAACCGCCACGCCGTTCTCGCCGTCACGCCCTCCAATGTTCTTCTGCAATCTCCGAATCGCGATGGTGTAAGCCGCCAAACCAAGGTAGGCTTCAGTCTTGCCACCACCAGTGGGGAACCAAAGAAGATCAGCACCAGCGTCGGAGCTGGTGCCTCGGTCCGGGTGATCCAGGCTGGTCAGTCCAGGCAGATTGATCAGAATGAAAGCCAACTGAAACGCACGCCAACTGCGATTCTTCGGAATGTCTGCTTCAACCAGTTGTCGGGTTGGATCCTCTTTACGTTCCTCAATCCAAACCGAGCGAATGCGCTGCTGCCACATCGCGCGGTTGGCGAAGGAAAAGGCTTGTCTCGCATCCCGATTTGCAACCAGCAACGCGATGCCGTCGTTCAGGCGAACCAGAAGTTCCCGCGCCCTTGTCACTACCTGGCCTGAAGCTTCTTGATAGGTGGCGAGATCGGCTTCTGCCGTCCGGCGGATCTCGAGTTCTTCTATCCAGGAGGCGTAAGCTCTCGCCAATGGAAGCAGCTTCCCAGCTAATTCAGCATCGGCGGCCTCCGCCAGTTCCTTCATATCCGTTACCAAGTGCGGAACGTCAACCTGTTTAATATTGCGAACTACTGCACTCGGCATCGCGGCAGTCCGGATTAAGGTCGCCTGGTCAACCCGCCCCTCCGTTAATTCCCACTCGACACTGCTTCCATGTCCACGGGCAAACTCCACCTCGCCGCGATAGAGCATCTCGTTGGTTTGATCTTCCAGACGAGAGACGGCGTCCAATGTTGAAACGTGCCCATGGCCTGGACGGCGGGCAAAGTGGCCGCGGACCGAAAGTTCTGCCTGGAAAAGCCAGAACCTATCTCGCGGGCGATCCTCTGCCTGCTCGTTGGAAAGAAAGAGTGTGACGCTCCAATGGTCATCCCGGCGACGGACTCGGCCACGAACAACGACCTGCGGGGTCTCCGATTCCGGGGACCAGGGGCGAGGTTGCCTTCCTTCAATGCGATCGTTTTGCGACCGCCGCGTGGGTATCGCTTCCAGATGGGTTTCCCTTCGGCGTCCTGATCTCTGAGATATTGACCCCAGAAAGCTCCCACTTCGAAGGCGGTCTCAGTCAGATCCAGACAAAAGCTGAGGCCGAAGGTGGAGGGGGCGATGCTGCGGTTCGCGGGAGTGGAAGGCTCGGCTATACCCTCTTCGACGCTGTCCGCCGATCCGTCGGCCAGTTCTCCGAGGGGCTCCTCTTCTTCTTCCTCCTCAATGCGTTTCAGTGGCGCAAGCATTCCGAGCAGGTAGCGGTTGCGTACACTTTGCTCGGTAACTATCTCCTGCTCGCCGCCGGCGGGGCCGAGCAAGTCACGGCGGATCAGGTCCTCGAATTCCCTACGGAGAGCCGCTGTAGACATTGGATTTCCTCAAATCAGAATAGACCTGCCTGCCGGGCTCCACGCTTCCGGGGCTTCGACTTCGGTTTCGGTGTGGAGAGCAGGATAGCTTGTTCCTGTGCGTAACGCTCGTGATTCAATGCGAGCAGGCGGTCGAGTATTTCACGCCGTGCGGCTTCGGAGATCGTGTAGCGAACGCCTTGTTTCGTCTCGTGAAAGCCATGGCCGAGGTCAAGGTCGGTCCAATCGTACGCGGCCGCCGCAGTGTGGTCCAACTCAACGTGTAGCGCTCGAAGATCGGAGATGTCTACGGAAACCTCATGCGAGGAGTGGAAGCGATTGTAGATATTGGTAAGACCCTCACGTCTTGCCAGCATAATAGCTCGGCGGTGGCCATCATAACGCTCGCCTATCGGATCGAGAGGCGCGAGTGCCATTGGAAAGGGAAAGGTATCGAAGCAGTCGGAGGGCGTATAGACTGGATCAATTCTCATTGTGGACCCGCGCGAAATCATCCACCAATAGTGCAGGTTGCTATCGAGAAGCACAGCGGCGCCATAGCTAGTGAGGGAGAAGACGATGAGCTTATGACCGTAGACCCATCCTGGCGACACAAATGCGCCAACCTGCGTCCGGCTTGTTTGAGTGCGCACCAACACACGTTCTCGTCCTGCGATGGTTGCGTATAGCTCTGGGCGCTTGTCCGCATACTGCCACCACCGTTCGTAGAGCGGATACCTTAATTGATACTCTCCCTCTTCGTTTCTGCGAGTTCGCACAGGTTTTACCCGGTCTTCGATAATCTCAAAGCAGTCTGGGTACTGCTTGGCCTTCTCGATAGGCCAGTCATGAAAATTGATTACCCAGCGGTCGGGAGATTGGTCCCAGCTGCTGTTGAAATCCTCGCCAATTAGATATGGAAAGAGGACCTCGCGATTGCGCGGATCCCTTTCAAGTAATAGCCGTGCCTTTTCTTTCTCCAGTACGAAGCCCATCCCCAGTACATAGGACCCAACAAAGCTCTTTCCAGCGTTTGCCGCCAGAGGATATGGTTTGCCGCTGATCTTGCCGGGGGGCTCTAGCTGACTGGTAATACCTTTCACGGGCGAGTCTCCGATCACAAATGGCCCATTCCAATTGCCCTTTCGGAACCATATATGCGCAACTTCAAGACTCGCTTCACCCGGCCAAGCCTGAGTGGGGATCGCGCGGTAGATAGTGGTTCCGTTGGCCGTCATCTGATCCAGCCCAACCTCTCTAGTGTCCCCTTGTGCGATTGTGTTTGTAGCCAAGAGTCCTGCTGTGCCTTCGGCTTTAAGCAGGCCAAAGGCGCGCAAAAAGAAGTAGGCCACATAGTCAGCATTCCCTCTGACGCCGTGACCGATATGTTTAACCAAGTATTCTCTGTACTCCTTCCCAAGTGCTCCGGTAATTCGCTTGCCACCAATGAAAGGCGGATTGCCGACCATGGCGTCAAAGCCGCCATAGTGAAGGAAGACCTCGGGAAACTCGACTGGCCAATGGAATGGACGTCTTCCTTCAAGGATCTTTTGCGCCTCGGCCTCTTGCTCCTCTAGCCCGAATGTGATCGCGGTGGCAGCAGCCTCGTAGTTGGCCTCGAACGCGGTGGCAATCAGGCGGTCAGCGGAGGCTTGCAGCCGCCGTGTCTTCTCCAGCGCTGCATCCAACATTCGCTTCTGATCGCCAACGCGATACATCATCTTCATCAGCCCGTCGCGCTTCGTCGCAGCGAAGCTGAGATCGTCCTGGAAGAGTATCCTCTGCCGCCCCTCACCAGAAAGACTCCACGTCGAAAGCTGCTTCAGATCAACCCCCAACAGAGAATCGCCGCAGCGGATCGAGTGGTCGAGAAACGTAAAAGGCTTACTGCGTTGCAGCGTCAGGAGCCATAGCGAAAGCTTCGCCATCTCGACCGCGAGCGGGTTGCGATCTACTCCATACAGACAGCGCTCTACAACAATGCGTAATGCGTACAGCTCGCGCTCCTCCGGATTTGCCGGAATCAGCTCTTCTTCCGGAAGTCCGCTGGATCGGTGACCGTAGGGCGTGATCTGGACATTCGTTCCGTGCTCGCGCTGCGCAACCTCCCAGGCTTCCGCAAGGCGAGCTGAAACGTAGCGGCCGGCAGCCACGAGAAACGCGGCAGAACCGCAGGCGAAATCGCATATTTTGAGATCCAGAATTTGATCGGCGGATTTGAGCCGCCAGGATTCCGGCGGCTCTCCTTCTGCAGGTCCGATATAAACCAGCGGCTCCAACGCGTATTGAACTACGGACTCCGTAAGCGCGCGTGGCGTGTATTGTGTCCCAGTCTGGCGGCGCGCTGTGCCAACGGTGACATAGAGGCTGTCAGCGGGAATCACGCAGGGATCGCCATTGTCGTCCCTGCGAACGAGTCCGGCGAATGTCGACACCTGATCCCACTCCGGCCAGCGCATAGGATCGGCAACCGTGGTCTGGCCCAGCGCCTTTTCTATGGCCTTGGCCGTACGCCCCGTCTCTTCCGCGAGCCAATTGATGAAATCTGGCTCTCCGCGGCGGCGTGTCAGCTCCGAAAGAGCAATCTCCGGTTGTTCTTTGCCATCGAGCCCGAGGACGACCTCGGTGGCGCGGCGAACCGTATGATGAAACGCGACCTGCTGTTTGCGGTCACTCGGTTGACAGCACTCCTCGACGAGCGGCGGGTTGCGGTGCTGATCCGGCAGCACGGCATGGGCAAGCCGAAGGACGGCGAGGCGCCGGCGAAACTGCTGGCAGCGTTTCTGCCGAAGGCGGAGGAAAGTCAACTCGGGCGCATTTTGGTCGAGACGGTCATTCTGTTGTCCATGCGCACCGAGGCCGATTCTGCGAAAGTGCTCCGCGATGCCGCGCAGGCCTACAGGGTGGACATCGAAGCCATCACCGCGAATATCAAACAGGAGTTCGCGGCGAAAGAGAAAGCGATGAGCACAAAGAAGCCCGTGTCCAAACCGGCGGCGAAGTCGACGAAGAAGGGTGCCGCCTAACCATCAATTAGTCCACCGGACTTGCGGAGCCTGCAACCGAGACTGTTACGAAACTCCATTGACAGCGGCAAGAAGCATGGGAGAATGCCCTCGTGGAAACGAGGGCATTCTCATGGGGTTCATTCGAGGAGAGGGCCGAAACCAGGGGACATTGTTCCCGGTTGTGCTGGACGATCTAATTCCAGCTGACCATTTGTGCCGCGTGATCGACGCTTTCGTTGACACCCTGGAGATGGACGCGCTGGGCTTTCTGAGGGCAGAACCAGCAGATACCGGGCGGCCGGGATATGATCCGTGTGATCTGCTGAAGCTGTACCTATACGGCTACTTGAATCAGATTCGCTCTTCACGTCGCCTGGAGGCCGAATGCCGGCGCAACGTGGAACTGATGTGGCTGCTGGGGCGCCTCTATCCCGACCACAAATCAATTGCTGAATTTCGCCGGATGCACCGTGAAGCGGTGACCGCAGCCGGAGCAAGGCTCGTTCAATTTGCACGCTCAGTGGGCCTGATTCGCGGTGAATGGATTGCGGTAGACGGCTCAAAGTTCCTTGCCGTCAGCAGCACGCACAGCATCTGCGAACGCGACTCCGTACGCCGCTATCTGGACCGCATGGAAAGCGAGGATAGAGAACAAGAGGACGCAATCGATAACTCCGCCGTAGCAGCGGCGTTGGACAAGCTCCGCAGCCATCCTGAACCGGAAGCCTGCTTAATGAAAACTCCGCTTGGAACCGCGGCAGCGTACAACATTCAAACTGCTGTGGATGCCGCCCATGCACTGATCGTGGCTCACCAGATAAAAACCGCACGCAACGACAGCGCATGTCTTCAGTCTATTGCTGAAGCAGCTCATGAAGCTGTTGGAGAATCTGGCGTGACGATGAATGTCGTTGCCGATTGCGGCTACTCGAACGGAGAGCAGGCCAGCGCGTGCGAGGCGGCAGGGATCATTCCGCATATACCAGTTAAGCGTGCCGTGAATTCCCACGGAGACGGCAAGCTGATGGATCGCACCCTGTTCCAATATCAGCCAGAAACAGATCAATTCCTCTGCCCGGCGGGCAAAGTTCTGCATCGAACACGAGTGAAAGAGGAAGACCGTCTCGTCTACTATCATGCGCGGACTAAAGATTGCAAAGCATGTCCGCTGAAGCCTGGCTGCACGCGCGCTTCAAGGCGAATGGTTTCACGGCACCTGTATGAAGATGCGTTGGAGCGCATGAACCAGCGTGCCACACCCGAAATCATGTCGTTGCGACGATCTACAGTTGAGCACCCTTTCGCGACTTTGAAATATCGTATCTTCGGTTTGCCGCGCTTCTTGCTGCGTGGACTCAATGGCTCATGCACTGAAATGAGCCTCGCGGTCATGGCACATAACCTGAAACGGATGGCCAATGTCCTTGGCCCGCAGCAGCTTGCGGCCAGCCTCCGGGGGTGAATTCGCGCCCGCGATAATCGTTTTCAGATTCAGAAAAGCGGCGGCGACGCCACAAACGGGCATCGCCGCTGATATCCCTCGTCATCGATCCTTGAGTTTCGTAACAGCCTCAACCACAGGCTCCGCATTTTTGTGCCTCGCCTGCCCGTCTTCCCACCCTCTTCGATGCTCCTGCCCGCCGGCAGGAGCGGCATCCTTCGCCCACCCGACGGGCATCGCGGTCAGTATCGTTCCCTTCCTCGGTGAGCGAATTGGCGATTTGGACTAAACCGCGCTTCGCGGGTAGGTGGGAAGAAGTATGATTTGGCAGGGCAATATGCATGCCGCACGACATCAGAGCCAGAGCGGCCATCGGAACTTTTCAGCCCAGGTCGACGTCGAAGTCGGCACTAAAATGCTGCACTGCAATGAATCTCCATAAAGCAATTGCCCTGCCAAATCCCCGCCCGGTTTAGTCCAAATCGCCGTATCGACACTGCTCCAATCGGCAGTCCAGCAACCGCACATCTCTGCGCCCGGAGCACTGTCGATACGGCACTAGAGATTTGACGCTAATCCAACACTAGAACGGTCCGATTCGGCTTGAGGGCTTGAGTTACCGATGCGCCTCGGGTTACCACGAGCCTTCCTCCGTACTCTCGCAAAGGGCAAGACGACCCTCGAATCTGGTGCTAGGGCCGCGTAGGATATGAACCAATAATGCAAAAAGTGCGTTCGGTACCCGAACAGGGACAACTCGCGGTGGTCCGCCAACGGCGCTACGTCGTCACAGACGTTCGCCGGAGCTTGTTTGCTCCAAAGATCGCGACTGACAATCCATCATCTCTCGTAAGCCTTGCTTCCATCGAGGATGATGCACTCGGCGAGGAAGTTGCAGGTCGTCTGGGAACTCGAGCCGGGAGCCGGAGCCTTCGAGAAGTTGGAACTGCCGAATCCCCAGTGGTTTCGACGATCCTGCTCATTTGCAGGCTTTCCTCGATGCAGTGAGGTGGGGTGCAGCCTCGATCGCCGACACACGCCAACTCCAGTCCCCATTCCGTAGCGGCATCGAAATCGAGAGCTATCAGCTTGACCCGGTTGTCCGCGCCATCCAGATGCCGCGAGTCAACCTGCTTATCGCGGACGATGTTGGGCTCGGCAAGACAATTGAGTCCGGCATGGTCGTCCTGGAACTCTTGCTCCGCCACCGCGCGAATCGCGTTCTGATGGTGTGCCCATCCTCGCTCCAAATTAAGTGGCGCGATGAGATGCTGGAGAAGTTCGGCCTGGATTTCGCCATCGTCGACAGCTGCATTGATTAAGCGGCTTCGTCGCGAGCGCGGCCTCTACGCCAACCCGTGGACCCATTTCCCGCGGCTTATCACCTCTATGGACTATGTCAAGCGCGAGTATCCACTTGCGAATGTTCCGGGAAGCGGTGGCCCACGACGGTGCGAGACCAGGGCTTCGCGACTTCGACATCCTCATCGTAGACGAAGCCCATAATGCAGCGCCCAGCGGCACTGGCAATTTCGCCCTCGACTCGCAGCGTACCCAGGCTCTACGCGAAATTGGCAAGCACTTCGAGCACAAGCTCTTCCTCACCGCTACCCCGCACAACGGCTACAAGGAGAGCTTCTCGGCACTGCTGGAACTGCTCGATGACCAGCGTTTCGCCAGCAGTGTCGCGCCTGATCCGGCTCAACTCCGCGCCGTCATGGTCCGGCGCCTGAAAAGCGAGATCAAGAATTGGGACGGCTCCGACAAGTTCCCGCGGCGCACGCTCGAACACATCCCTGTTGACTACACTGCCGAAGAGCAGCGGATCCATGCGCTGCTGACCCAATACGCCCATATTCGCGCTAGACGGCTACCGCGACAACTCCGGAGCGCTTTGCCACCGAATTCGTTCTGAAGCTGCTGAAGAAGCGCCTATTCTCCTCGCCGCAGGCATTCCTCAATACCCTCAACCGTCACCGCGCTTCGCTCCGCAAATCTGCGCGCTACGAAGCGCTGACCCACTCCACCGGCGCCCTCGCCCGCATCTTCGAACAGGCGGAAGAGGATTACGCCGACGATGCCGAGCAGCAGGAAGCCGAATTTGAGGCCCTGGAAGCAGCGGCACGGGCCTTCCGTCCGTCTGGCGCAAAGCCGAAGCCGAGATCCTCAATGATCTCGCCGGCTGGGCGGAGCGCGCCGCCGCCCAACTCGACAGCAAAGCAGACCAGCTCGTGAAATGGCTCGAATCCGTGGTCCGGCCTGATGGCCACTGGAACCAGGAGCGCGTCATCATCTTCACCGAGTACCGCGACACCCAGAAATGGCTCCATGACCATCTTGCTACGCGCGGCTTTAAGGAAGGTGACCGCCTGGAACTGCTTTACGGCGCGCAGGATCCCGACGACCGGGAGAGCATCAAAGCCGCCTTCCAGTTCGATCCCAAGGACTCGCCTGTCCGCATTCTGCTCGCCACCGACGCCGCCAGCGAAGGCATCGATCTTCAGCGGCATTGCCACCGCCTGATTCATTACGAGATTCCCTGGAAACCTCCGTTAGATACGCCCGCCGTTCATACAGCCCTGATGCTTGAAGGGCTTTCCAGCGTCCTTCGACACCGTCGTACGTCAGATTGGCAGTCACCGCATGTGTGTGCAATTGCGGATCGAGTTCGCGGCTCGTGTCGTGCCGGTACGAGGCGACGACAAAGTTTGCCGTGGTCCGGTCGTCATTTGCGCCGTTGAGGCGTACACGCGTGGCAGCGTTGCTTTCAGCTGTTGACAGGGCCTCGCGGACTGCTTTGTCATGAGCAGTGACCAAGCGCTCGTCTCCTCCGACAAGCGCTTGAATCGAGACCGATTTCGGCGCAGAGAAAGTGAGATCGTAAAGTGAGCGCGCCTTGCTCTGCTCGCTCCCGTCACTGTTTATCCGGTCTGCACTGTGTCGTGGGCGAAGGAATTCTCCGGTCTCTGGGTGGCAGCCTTCGCGGATTGCCTCAAACTGTTCGCGAGTTACATTGCCGCGTAATCCCAGCAGTTCCGCACCATGGCCATGCCATTCGCCCTGTACGCGGCGGTGTTCGTCGTAATAGTCGCTGTGTTCAAGATGCCGCTGGGCATAGCCAGCGCCGCCCGTCATGGCCCGAATGGTCAGCACAGCCCGACCCTAACTCTGTTCGAAATCGCGATGCAAACTTTCGGGCGTTAAGAGAATTTTGAGGAACACTCGGGCACAATCAGGAATCACGCTTCCGAGCAGGGTTTACCATCGAATTTGTCGAGGATTCTGCTCGACACAATATCCTAGAAGTGGGATAATCATGACACGGCCACACGTACCTGACGAAAAGCCGCTTTATTGGATCGGCTCTTCGTTGAAGGACATTACGCGATTCCCATCCGATGTTCAGCGGAGCGTCGGATTTGCCCTGAGCGCCGCGCAGTACGGCGGGAAGCATCCGGCAGCCAAGCCTTGGAAGGGCGAGGGCCCGGGAGTTCTGGAGGTTGTCAAAGACTATGACGGCGACACATACAGAGCGATCTACACAGTTCGTTTCGCCCAGGCCGTCTATGTTTTGCACGTCTTTCAGAAGAAGTCGCCACGCGGAATCGAGACCCGGCAATCTGACGTTGCCTTGGTTCGTGAACGACTGAAGGTAGCGCAAAGGGACTACGAGGAGAGGCATGGCTAAGAGAACCACAGAGCGAGTGATACCGAGCAGCGGCAACGTCTTTGCGGATATGGGACTGCCTGATGCAGCTGAGCTCGACACCAAGGCCCGCCTCGGCGCCGCGATCAACCGGATTGTGGAACGACGTGGACTTACCCAGGCTGAAGTCGCGACTGCGCTCGAAATCAATCAGCCCAAGGTCTCCGCTTTACTGCATTACAAGCTGGAAGGCTTTTCCGTCGAGCGACTGATGCGCTTCTTGGTCGCTCTCGGTCAAGACATTGAGATCGTAGTCAAAGCTAAGCCCCGGTCCCGTTCCGCCCGCATCGCCGTCTGCGCGGCCTGATCCTGCAAGCGTCAATTCAGCGCGATTCGCCGCATTGCCTCGTCGCTTCGCTCGCGTTGGAGAGAGACACCATCCCTAAGCCTGACGGCATAGGAATGCCTACGCGGACCGTGCTCTTCGGGCATGCCTAGGACATTATCGAACGTCGTTCGGGAATGTCCGAATCGCATCCGACGCCTGTTCGGATGGGTTAGAGAGCCGCTCATTCTACGCTCTCATCCTCGGTCGAACCGCTAAAGCTGTCTGAGGCGTCACATGACAGTCGCCACAAACCTGGGCCACGGCAATATCCTCAACGTCCAGCTTCGGAGTCTTACCTGTCAGTCGAACTCGTGAGTGCTCGTTCTTAAAAATGGATCTAATTTGCGCAAGCTTAGGAGAGTACATTCCACCGCGAGCTCCTGCGAATTTGCAGTTCCAAGCCGCCAGAGCCTGCGCAACTACGAACGCTTCGAGTATGTCTTCCTTTTTCGATTTGTACGCCGCATTGCGCCCTTTCGAACAAAGCGAGGCGATCAGTCCGGCAGTGAACCAATCACCGCATCCGGAACTGTCGACAATATCTTCGACTCTCTCCGCCTGCAAATGATGCCAACCGCGAGAGAACGAGTCGTGTTGCGTACGAAAGCGAACGCCACCCCTTCCGAGAGTCTGTATTTCTATGAATACTTCAGCCGATTTTGGCAAATCAAGCTGATCGATCCGATCATGAGAATACTTAACGATGGTCGCCAAACTCAGCAGCGATTGAAAGTGTTTGTCGCCGGAGGAACGTGGAGGCTCGAATATCACAACAGCACCGCGGTCTGCCCCCATGCGCGCAAGTTCTACCGCACTCGGTGACACCCTATCGATGAACACCACCTCGCACCGTCCAAGGCTCTCCAAAACTGGAGCCAAGGACTTAAGAGGAAGAGGCTGAAAACCTGGGAATCGTCTATTGCATGCAGGGCAATAAAAAGAGAATGTGTGAAAGGGGACGCCGTTCGCATCTCGACGAATTCTTTCCACTATCACAGGAGTTTTCTTCACAGGTTGAACAGAGAATAGGGAAAGATCGACACCCCACAGCGATAGATCATCGCGAACAACTCCCGCAGCACGATCACAACCAAGTCTGGATATGGGCTTGGCAATCCACCCGAGGTGACTCATGATGGCCATCACATTACCGCAGGTCCCCCCTGCGGCCATCAGCCAGTCTCCACCCTCTGTTAGAACCACATCGAGTGCGATGAGCCCCGCACCGACAATAGTAGGCCGACTCTTGGCGATATTCGTGACTGCCTTTCTCATCTAATTTCCTTTCAGGTACGGTTCACCGGTCAGCCATATCTCGAGCGTCTGATCAAGGTCGGGAATGTAGCGTTGAATCTCATCAACTGGAGGTTGGTACAATCCAGCCTCCACATAGGAGACGGGCAATTTGCGCTCTATTGCAGCCAATAACATCCCTAGCGAGAGCAGCTTAGAAGACAACGGCGACACTACAGTTGTCACGTCTCCCATCAAACCGGAGAGCTTTTCAACGTAGTAATCATGCAGCCCCAGGATCTTCCTATATATGTCAAATGGATTGCTCTCGTCGCATAGAAGGATATTGGTCGAAAGTACATCCAATTCCTGAAAGAGAACCTCACTGTTGTTAATTAGAATGTCGTCGGCTCGACGCAAGGACTTCGCGGGAAACGGGAGGATGGGACAAATCTCAACGCAATTCTCTTTCAAGAGGTTGAATATTTTGAGTACCCGATCTCGTTCATCATTGTTGAGCACGGGAACCCACACCGCCTTCTTGTTGCCAGCCATCCTGAAAGTATGAATGTAATCAGCATCGCCAAACTCTGACAGTGTGATACTGGAGTCTAGATGCTCATCCTCTGTCACCACAACATGAAGATTCTGAATCAAGCCTAAGTCAGATCTACTGCACAAAAAAGCAACGGCGGGGTAAAAGATCGATCTAGGCAGGCCGCTTATGTCGACCACCACATGTTTGTATTTCGACAGTTCAGGGAGAAGCGAGGCGACAAATTCTACAGCCGTAGGGCCACCAACTGGGAACCTGCTCCCGTCTTGAAGATGGATCTGCCCTGTTCCCAGCTTTTTTGCAGGACAAGCCAAAACTTTTTGCTCATTCAATTCTGCAAGTTTGTTCCGCACGCGCGAAGGCTCGTTGGTTTCGGATGGAACATTCAGCCGCAAGCCTACAACAGCCACACGAGTCGAGTCGCAAACAGTCAGAATGCGTTCGATCCCAACAACACACCTAGGATCAAAACCAATACCAGTGATCACGCAGACGGACGCGGAATCTTCCTTTAGCCGCTGCGCCCAAAAGTCTGTGAAGCTCCGGGTCATAAAGTAGTCGGCCCACCTGAGGCTCATTCACCCTCCTCAGGTTCAACCGGTTGAGGCTGCCATCGCTTCCCTAGGTCATCGGAGGAGAACGCGGAGGTCATCATCTTGACGATCGTTTCGACCGGGAGCCGTTGCCAGCCACCGTAGCCAAGCGGGAGATTGAAATGTACGCAAAGTAAACGGTTGAAGTAGAGTACAAACTTCTCGGAACCCGCTTGGCCCTGCTTTGTTTTCCGAATGGAAAATATGTTTCCTGCGACCGCGCTGGTCAAAGCTTCGCGGAAGACCTTGATACCGGAATTAGCACCATCCACGATCCGAGCGTCTCGCAGTTGCTCACGAGTCAAGGCAAATCCCGTTACCCCAGGAGAAATGGGAGCATTAGGGCGGTTGGTCACCGATGAGAAGAATCTAGCAAGATTGTCGATGAATTGCCTTATGGTGTATCCGTGCGGAAATCCCTGCTCGATTCTGTTGTAGTATCGTTTTGCGCTAACCCGAAGTAGATCTTCTTGTTCTCGAGCACTCAAGTCCGACGTGCGGCTCAGCTCAGCTCGAAAGATCATCTTCTCCGCGTAGTTTCCGGCGATGTCAAGAAACTGTTCCACGTTCTTGTTTGACGTCACGCTCAGGGCGTCGAATCCACAATAGTATGGAAGGTTGTATCGCATGCACATGAACAAACGAGCAGCTTCTTCTGTCTTGGCATCTGAAGGCTCTGGCGGCTCGAGTTCGGGCAGGATGTATCTTTGCGAACGGCCCGCCTTCCTCTCGGCTAAGATTAGATGCTTCTCCAATTCGTGCAAGGTTTGAATTGACACTTCTTCTTGGGCAGGCACGTCCAGAGCTTCCGTGCCACTGAGTGATCTAAGCCGGCCAACTACCTCGTTTACGCGATTCGCAACCTTGGACCATGACACCTCCTCTGTTGCTGGCTTAAGACGATCCTTGAAACTCTGAATCGTCAGCATTTGCTGTAGCGAATCAGTCAGTCGAACACGACGCTCGGTAACATTCTCTAGAAACTTCCGAAACGCAGCTTGCTTGGAATCGTCGAGGTCAATCTCTCTGATGTCTCTCCCATCCTTGGTTCCTTCGAGCGGGAGTAGACGTTCCAATTCGTATACATATTTCCGCATCGCAATCCATCGAGGAACAGCCACTCGTCTTAACAGTTCTCGTTGGAGATGTTCCCTTTGTTCCTCGTACAAGTCTTGGAAGTCGTCCAAAAGAAGCAGCGGAACCGGCCAACCAGTGGCGGGTCCAACGAGCTGGTGAGCGATATACGATAGCGAGAAGACACGCGAATGAGGAACCAGCGAAGTTGGAATAGGATCGCCTGGGAAGCTGTTCAGCAAAGCTGCGAAATCGACTTCGAGGGATGCACATATGCTTTCGAGTTCTGCGAAGGTTCTGGGTGAAGTGAAAAGTGGTGGCGCTGTTTCCTCTGACGGTAGTGGATTCAGAACAACCTGATCTGGGTCAAATGTCAATAAACCAGCTTCAGCAAGCTGCCTGATTCCTCGCAAATACGCAAGGATAATTCTCACATCTAGCAGTGTGTTGAGAAGCTTCTGATCGCTCGCATATTGAGTCGCTTTCGACAAAAGTCGCAGGTTGCTATCGCACTGAATGTATAGACCTATGAATCTGATCCCAGATTCATCAAAAACACCCAACTCCCGGAGCGCTTCTGCAACCACATCGTCGGTTGATTCGAGTCGGTGCGAATGAATGGCCAGCAGACTCTCTGTCTGAAAGAGCCTTAGAAAACTACTCTTTCCAGAGCCAGGGCTTCCGCTGAACACCACGAGCTTTGGCACGCTCAGATCTTCAGGCACGATACGATTAAGCAGCGCCGGACAATACAAATTTAGAAACAGCCCGGTATCGAGACTGGGGCGATCCGCCAGTCGATACCTGAACGCATTGCGCAGCAGAGGCATTAGCGCCTGACCTCCCGTCCATGCCTTTCGAACCGAGGGAATAACGGGTTATCCCATTTGCGTGCCCAAAGGAAGTACAAAGAATTATTCGGGGTGTTGTGGTGGAGTACTAGAGGCAAACCGCAACCATCGTATCCGAAGCGCACTGTGCTAGTGTGCTTGTCGGCCAAAGTATCAAGGTAATATTCGTTGCACAGCTTGACAATCTCCGAGGTGCCTCCAGGTAGAACTCTCACCTCATTCGAAACCGTCGCTCCGGGAACTATTTCCAACTTCGAGAGCGGCGCAGGCAGGCGAGCCGTGAGATCGCCCAATCGCACTTTCGCATATTCCGTAATAAGGAGTGGCGATAAGAAGACGCTTGCTTCGGGCGACACGAGTTCCATCATCTTCTCTTCGGCGATGCGCTTGAGGGAACCTTTTATGGCGGTGTCGCGCAGTTCGCATTTCTTCACGAGGTGACCGATAGTGGTGCTCATTGACTCACTTACCTCGAGCGTCCGCAACACTTCCCTCTCAGAGGAAGTGATCAAGCCCTTATAGTTCCACTCTAATTGGAGCTTCTCGCTATTAAAGGCTAAGGCCCCTTTTAGTTCGGGCGGTACCACTAAATGCGCATCTTGGGGGCTCACATCAATAGTGACGATCTCTCGGAGAAGCGTTCGACCGGACCCGCAAAAGTCGTCCAAAAGAAAGACGCATTCAAAGCGAGCCTCCGGGTCGTCTACTGCGGTTCGAAGTTCCTTCTGTATATCGTCGATCTTTTCCTCTCCGACATAATATGCGGCCAAGACCTGTTCGTTGTTAATGTCTAAATTCTGTCTGCGGAAATAATCAATTCTTGCTCCATCGCTAAGAGCCACGTACAGAGACGCGCGTTGAATTCTGAGGAATTCCTTGGATTCAGTTAATCGGGCCAGGTGATGTCGAGGAATACCTGATCGCAGCGCCGCAATGTCTAGTTGTTTCTGTCGAATTTGGTCGAAGTAAAGAACGTGTGCTAGCTGCTGAAACTCTTCTCTTGAGATGAAGATAAGGTCGTCTCGTACGAATTGGAGAGCTGCTGTACGGTCGGCTTCAAGGAATCTGTTCAAGAAAAGATGCAAATTCTCGAAGAATAGGCGGGCTGGTTGGTACATTTCATATTTGTTGTATTTGTACTCTGCTAGAACGCGCAGGTCATCGAGGACCTTCCGCAGTGAATCTTCGCTCCACGGCGGGTCTGGCAACGTCTCCTTGAGGAGCTGAAGCGTCAATTCTCGTTTCATGAGTCATCTCAAATCAGGCAATTTCAACTTCAGCCCATTATGCGCTTTGTGAAGCTTCCGCAGATAATATTCCGTGGCCTGTGCCCGTCTGTAACCGACGGGCGCAAAATTCCAGCAAGACTCTAGCGAATTCGAACATTGATCACTGCTGAGCGAAAGTGGTTCTCTCAAGAGCTCGAAATCATTTCCAGGGAAGGCGCCTCGATCGCCGATGCAGAGAACCCCCTGGCATGAGCTCGTTCCTTGCTTCAGTGTGTCAACAAGACGTAACTTGCTTACATTTGATTCGAGGACATCGACTGAACGGCTGGAACACACGATCTTCAAAGCGGATGGAAAAGAAGACAAGGATCGACAGACCTCCATCCACAAAATGTGAATGTCGAAGTCGTTCAAAGGATCCAACGATATCTGTTGTCGGCGAACGGTTGTGGACGAAATTGATCGGACAACACTGTCTCCCGCGAGAATTTCAGCAGCATCCTTAAGTGAACATGAGTTCTCACAATCGCTGTTTAGATCGGAATCGTCGATTAGCGGAGCAATTTTTGCTCCGTTGTAATAGCCGATTGTGAAGAAAGGCCAGAGTTCCTCATCTATAGAATTGCGGAGCTGCGAGCGAACCGACTGTCCCCTTCCGGTTGCGATGCCAATAGGGGTCCCATGCGATGCAATCCGTTCCAGTTCGCCTCGCATGCTTGAAGGAAGTTGTCCGAATCGGTCATTGCGACCACAAACCGTATCGTCAAAATCAAGAACGAGGCAATTAATGATCGTTGTTCGGAAAAGCTTGTGCGCAGCCCTGGCGGCCTCCTCCGTCCGTCTCACTGCTGATTGCCTATTCACGGAGGGAGCGAACCGTAACTTGCGTCTCACGACATCATGAAGGGCTGGTGGCGAACCGGGCCGAATTGCAGACCCAGAGGGTCTGAGGTTATAAATCTGACGTCCAAAAGGAGGGACCCCAGGTCGCCCCGGGTCAATCCCCCTAGTCTCACCCGCCCGTTGTGTAACTTTGAATATATAAGGCAGTGCGGCCAAACTTGCGATCGATGGATCTGACTTGATCTTCAAGATCGAGAGAGGGCAAACTCCGGTCAATGCTTTATGAGTTCGGTCAGCAATACTTTCGTCTTGAGTTGCACAGATCGACAAGACTGCGGTGGATTTGGCTTTTTTGGCGATCCAGTTGTGTCGACCGTGCGCGAAATTCCTGTAGTCAGCGAGTTGGACGCTTGCGAGGCCCGCTTCAGACATCTTTGATTCGAGATCAAGAGCAGCCGCATAGGTGCTCGGACCATAAAGCACAATCAAGTGATCGCGACAAACGACCTCTTCCATTTCCGATCCAGACTCGAAGACCAAGGAGTCAAGTTCTTTGTATCTAGAGGGCAACGCGACATCTGGATGAAATAGACGGTGTGTCAGAACAAAGAATACAAGAAGGCTATTGGTAGCTAAGAATCCGTCCCCATTGGCCGGCGATGCTTCTGTCCACAAATCGACGTACTCATACTCTCGAGAGATTGCGGCAAGCTTACTATCTGGGTTCAGACATAGAACGGCCACATTATCCGTCTCCTCATTCACGGCGTGACGGAACGCACCGATTACGTCCACGTTGCCACCCGCCGCACTGTAGATGAAGACCGAAGACCCATCGAGATGCTTTTGAGACGAAAACTCCAGTGGTGTAACAGCCACTCCCAATCCGCTATCAAGCAGGCGATAAAGGTACGCTCCATAAGCGGCACCCGAGAGCGAACCGCCCGAGCCAATGAAATACGCAGGCTTGGAACGGTTTTGAATAAACGGCTCAAGTTTCGCAAGTTCGCGACCATTAGCCCAGTCGTATGTGTCCGATAGTCGGGACAGCTCCGTTTTGAATGGCTTTCCCATAAATGCAATATCAGGCGAACAAAAGGCGAACACCAGTCTAAACGAAAGGCTTTGTCAAAGGCAACTATTTGAGTTTACTTGGTTACGGGTGATGCGCGCCGCCGCGACAGAGGTCTTTCCCGTCGTTACAGTCCCGGACGGAAAGGGCCAATCTCGAATTGGTTCGTTCCATCCCGAGCGACAAAAACGGTCTCTCTATCGCTTGGAATGTAGCCGTTTTCGTGATTGATACTGTGAGACGCTATTGCTCATGTTCAGTCACTTCGTTTTCGCTGTCGCGGTGCGGCCGTTTAATTTTTTCTGTCGGCCTGTCCTTCTCTGGCGAGACAGAGGCCGGAACAGATTGAATCACCGCTGACGGCGGTGACGCGGCCGCCGGCACGGATGAATCGCGCCAGCTTTGAATGCTCATGCCACCGAAGAGCCCAATCAACAGACGTCGCTCCGGCAATCAGTGGAATCCAGAGACGCAGTACATCACTCTTCCATTCATGCATGAGGGCATCAACAGTTTTTGCACGACTTTCCAGGGAATACGTTAGCCGGTTGTTAGCATACTCCACTCGAGCGGCAACACCGCCGTCAAAGTCGCAAATTGCGCAGGGCTTTCGAGAGCTCCTTTTGGGCATCAACCATGGCCGCACTCGTTGCCTGCAAACCCTTCACGGTTTCAGGTACGCCCGAGTGGAGGAAGTGTTGGCGCAGGCTTTCACCCAGCAACTTTGCTATTTGCTTGAGGATCGAGACCGGCTTCAATTTCGCTTGGCAGATCAGAAATGCCGCGACTCCAATTCGCGAACATAGCGAAGCATCTTTTGCTGGGCTTCATCTGAAAACTGCAGATGAACATCCAGCATCTTCTGGAATCGTTCGCGCTCGTCGGCAATATCTTTTGGAGTGTGACGCGTGAGTAACGCGAGGATTCCCATGGCTTCGAGAATGCGGAGCATTTCGTCTTCGGGGCTGAGGGTTCGGGTATGGGCGAGCACGCGATAATAGGCGGCCTGCAGTTCCTTGGGAACGAGCCGGGCGAGAGAGTCAAACAACGTCGGCTCTCCCTGTATCGGCATCGAGGTTGACGGTCTGGTATGTTGTGGCACTCATGGGAGGAAGGCCTCCCGCGCACGGTCGAACTCTGCAAAGAGCCGCCGCCGATAGCTCTGCGCACGCATGACCAGATGACGCCCGCTTCAGTTCATCGACGATGGCTTTGCGGTCTGCCACCTGCCCGAGTTGCATGCCATGCTGGCGGATGGGATTCTCGAGCTCTGCCAGACGAAACTCCATCTGCAAGACTTCAGGCGAGAAGGCTTCGCGGAAGCGAGTCGCCTGTTCGGTGGACCTCCAATACGTGAAGTCGGCGAGGGCGCTCGTTGCATTCTCAACGATGACGTATTCGACCCGATCCTGAAGACGGTTCGCCCAGGCGAGGAGGCTTTCGACGCTGGCCGGGTCGGGAGTCACCACACCGACGGCCGTGAACGCGACGCCGGTCGCGGCGACATCCTCATACATCGATTCGAACCAGTCGGCGGCGACTTGCCCCGCGCCCGCTCCCATGTCGGCCAGAATGATCGGGCGCCCGTCCGTCGAGATGATCGACAAATGCATCGAGCCCAGCTGGCGTGTGGATGTTGACCTTGGTGACGCGTGCCGTTGAAGAAGTGCTTCAGCGACCCTCGCGCCTTATTCTCCGTATCGAGATCGAGCAGTGTGACTGGGATCTCATTGGCTTCAAACCACTCGGCCAGGGCGACGACAACGCCGGTTTTGCCCACTCCGCCTTTGCCACCCATGGTGAAGACGACTCGCTTTGTAAGTGCCGTCATTGCTCACCTCCGTCGCTCGTAAGGGTCAGAGGTTCGTTCTCACGGAAGACAAAACGGCCGGGTTTCGATTTCGGTGCGGTCAGGTTTTGCTTTGAGAGCTGCAACGCGATGCAAGTGCCGGCGACGAGCGACTGCGGCCAGTTCCGATCGGCGGCAGTTCAAATTGTGTTCGTTTGCGGTGCTTCGCACGGACCTTTACGAATGAATGCAAGCGTGCTTGGCGCAACGTACAGTCCGAGCCGCTCCTGGAAGAGGCGAGCGACATCGCGGTATGTTTGCCCCTTGCGGCGCAGTTCGCGGATCAGGTCGCGGTGGGGTTCCAGCTTGGAACGTGGAGGTTTGGGAGGGAAGGTCGGAAAACGCTGGCAAGAACGACTTGAGGGTCTGTATTTGTGATTGATGGAAGAGGATGCATCTCTACCCCGCAGAGGCGACCAAATCGCCGGCTGACGACCATGAGCAGGTCGTTGGGCGGATCGTTGGGGACATCGTTGGGCGACCGCAAAATCGGTCCCCATTAAGTCCCCAATACCCGGTTTCCAGCCGTTCCTAGGGGTATCTCAGGGTTTCCACTCGTGCCCTGTTGTCCGATACTTACCGAAATCTTGGGTCGCTCATAACCCAAAGGTCGCTGGTTCAAATCCAGCCCCCGCAACCACTTAGCCGATCGGCCAACCCTATTTAACCCCGAATACCAGCGCCTTCGCCAACGCCGAGGGTTTTCCGGGCGTGTCTGCAGGATCCTTCCACCTCTTCGCTGAGATCATCAACGCCGCGAGGTTCGGCACTGGTCGAGGAAGGACTCGCATTCTTCCCGGGTTGGCATGGAGGCCTGGGCGCCTGGGCGAGTGACAGACAGCGCGGCGGCACCGCAGGCAAACGCAGCGGCCTCCCTGGGTTCCATGCCGGCGTGAACCAGCGCAAAGGCAAAGGCTCCGTTGAAGGCATCGCCTGCACCGGTAGTATCGACAGCGTCGACGGGGCACGCGTCGACAGCGACAGCAGCAACATCCTGTCCCGCAAGGTAGACGCCGCGGGAGCCGAGCTTGAGGACCACATTGCGCACACCGCGTTCGAGCAGACGGGCCGCCGCTTCCGGAGCAGCAAGCGGAGAGGGGTCATCGGGATCGAGGCCGAGCAGGATGCGGGTCTCGGTTTCATTGGGCGTGAGCCAGGTGATACCGGACAGAACAGAGGCGGGCAGCGGACAGGCGGGCGCCGGATCGAGGATCAGCGGTACGTTCGCGAGATTGGCCAGATGCACGAGATACTCCGTCGTCGCAGATGGAATTTCGAGTTGGGCAAGCACCATTGCGGCGCTCTGAATTTCACTACGGTAGCGGTCAAGATCGCGGGGAAGCAGGCGCGCGTTGGCACCGGGAATGACGACGATACTATTCTCCCCGGCGGCGGAAGTTTCGATAAGTGCAGTTCCGGAAGGGCCGTCGGTGTTCTCGACAGCGCTGGTATCGACGCCGGTCTTTTCCAGTTCATCTCGTAACTGCCGGGCGAAGGCATCGCTGCCCACTTTTCCAATCAGGCGGACCGAAGCCCCCAGCCGAGCGAGCGCGGTTGCCTGATTGGCGCCCTTGCCTCCGCACCAGGTTTCGAAGTCCGTGCCGATGATGGTTTCACCGGGCACGGGAATACGATCCACGCGCGCCACCAGGTCCACATTCAGACTTCCGACCACGACAAGCGATTTCAGCATAAGAGCGGAATACCCAAAATCAGAAGACAGGTGCTACGGCAATGGCTGCCAGTCCAAGGAGAAAGGAAAGAAACATCAGTGGAATCAGACGGCGCGAGGCGGGCGGAGCGTTGGCGAATTCGCGCCAGACAAAGACGCCCCACGCGGCGGACACCATGGTAGCGCCCTGACCAATGGCGTATGAAATGGCGGGCCCGACGACATGAGTCTGCGAGGCGACGAAATTAGAGATGGCGCCGGTACACCAGATCATGCCGCCGATAATGCCCCAGAAATGCCATGCGGCGGGAGCGCGGCGCCATGCGAACATCGAGGTGGGAGGTTCCCCGGTGATGGGCCGCCTCATCAGCCAGGTATTGAAAGGAATGGCGCAGAGCACGACGCCGATGGAGAAGACAAAAGCAACGGTGTACGGTCCCAGCGGGTGCGCGATAACGCTCGCTTTGGCAACAAACGGATAGAACAGCCCCATGAGGATGCCGCTGGCAATGCTGAGGCGGACCCCGCGCCGGCTGGTCGTGCGGGCCGGCTCGCGGCGGCGGTACGCGATCGCGTCGACCACGATCGCAACGACAACGAGGACCAGCCCTCCAAAGAGGAGAAGCGGATTGCCCTGCGGCTGCACGAGGTAATTGAAGATCACCCCGACGACCAGCGCCAAACCAATGCCGACCGGAAAAGCAACTGCCATGCCGGCGATGGCGATGGAGGCGACCAGGAGCAGGTTCGCGATATTAAAGATGATGCCACCGGTCAGGGCGTAGACCAGGGCGGGCGTGCCGGCGTGGTGCAGGTTGGGAAAGAAGGAGGTCCCTCCGCCGTGGAGGCTTCCCAGTGTGAGCCCCCATAGAATGCTGGCGACTACGATGCCAATGACGTAATCCCAGTAAAAGAGCTGGAAGGAATACCCTGCGGTAAGTTTCTGCGTATTGGCCCAGGAGCCCCAGCACAACATACTGATGAGCATGAGCAGAAGGGCAATCCCATACGTTTCCGGCTGAAACATTGCCTGACCTCGTTACGCTGGATGGACCCGATGCGTATCTGTTCCCTGTATCCGCAGTAATTCCGGCTCGGTCGTCGCCACCTTTGCGAGGAATTCTCCGAAAAGTGTGTTCGCCCAGGCGAACCATGCGCGTGTGTACCGATGCACATCGTCCCTGGAGTAGCTTTCGTGAATGAAGCCCGTGCCGGCGGATGATGCGCGGAGCATTTGCACCATGCGGCGGATCTCCGTATCGGAATGGCTCGTCAGCCCGCAGATGATCTGCGACATCGGCCAGATCATATCCCGGCCCTCGTGCGGACCGCCGATGCCTTCTCCTGCTGTGCCCTGGAAGAACCACGGATTGCGCGGACTCCAGACAAAGGCCCGCGTGCGCGCATAGAGCGCCGCATCGGGTGAGCTGTCGAGATAAGGCAGCCCCAGCAGACTCGGCACGTTGGCATCGTCCATCAGCAACTGGCTGCCGAAAGCATCCACTTCATACGCCCAGATCGTACCCTCGGGTATGGTCGCGATGGCGTGTTGACGCAGGGCTCGTTCAACTTCACCGGCCAGAGATGAAGCGTCCTCGGCGAGAGCCTCGTCATGCAGGATGGCATGCGCCATGTTCGCGAGCTGGCGAAGAGAGGTTACGGCGAAAAGATTCGATGGAATCAGAAACGGGAAGATACAGGCGTCGTCGGAAGGCCTGAAACCTGAAGCGATCAGCCCCACCGGGTTCACCGGATTGCCATATCCCTTCTCTCCCAGGGTCTCGGTTGGGGTAATGGTGTGGCGCTGGAAATGATACGGACCCGGACCGTTTTTGCGCTGCTGCTCGCGCATCGTTTTCACAACGAGGCGCATGGCTTGAGCCCATCGCGCATCGAAGGGCTGTACGCCGCCGTTGCTCCGCCAGTAGCCATGCGCGAGACGGATGGGATAGCACAGAGAGTCAAGCTCATACTTGCGCTCGCCGACACCCGGCTTCATGTCCGTCTCGTCGTTGCGGCTCCAGGTCAACGGCGGCGCGCTCAGATCCGCCATGAATGCGTTGGCATAGGGGTCGATGAGGATGCAGCGTGCCTGCCGCCGAATGACTCCCTCGATCAAGGCCCTCAGTCGTTCGTCCGCGGCGGTCAGCGGCAGATAGGGCCACACCTGCGCCGACGAATCGCGCAGCCACATGGCCGCGATGTCCCCGGTGATCACCGCCGTATCGGGCGCACCCTCGAAGGTGCCGGGCTCCACGGTCGTGTCGAGCGTATTCGGGAAACAGTTCTCAAAAAGCTGAGCGAGTTCGGGGTCCGGAATCCGTGCGCGAGTCTTCCGGATGTACTGCTCGACTGCCTCGGAGTGAAAATGCCGGTCTGCCGGTTTGGGCCGACCGGTGGCGGGTGTCTCCGCAGCGATGCGCGTGGGCGGCAGCAATGCAGTCAGGCAGACCGCGCCGCTCTGCAGGAGAAGCGTTCTGCGCGAGATGGAGCCCACAGACGAGCGCGAGTTATCACTTGCGCGGAAATCAGTCACTGCAGTGAGTATAGAATCCACCTGGTGAATAGTCGTTCTGCGTTTGGCCCCTTCACCCTGAGGTTCTCACGTTCATGATGGATTTCTCCCGTCGACAATTTCTTCGTTATGCGGGCTCTGCCTGTGCCTCCGCTGCCATGCCCCTCCCGGCATTTTCATTCCCGGCCGGAACCGATGCTGCCGATCCCCTCCGCTGGGTGGATACGCGCATCGGAACGGGCGGCCACGGGCACTGCTTTCCAGGATCGAGCGTTCCTTTTGCCGCAGTCCAGCTCAGTCCCGACACGTTCAATGACGGTTGGGACTGGTGCTCCGGCTATCACATCTCCGACAACTCCATCATGGGCTTCAGTCACACTCACCTCAGCGGAACCGGCTGCGGCGACCTGCTCGACTTTCTGGTGATGGCCGGCGTGGGACCTGTGAAACTGGTTCCCGGCCCTCGCGACAACCCCGATCTGGGTTACCGTTCGCGGTTCTCGCACGCCGATGAAATATCCGAGCCTGGTTATTACTCCGTGCTGCTGAAGGATCCCAATGTGCGGGCGGAACTTACCTCGACCGAACGCACCGGGATCCACCGCTACACGTTCCACGCGAGCGGCGAAGCGTGGCTCATCGTCGACCTGAACCACAGCTACCTCACGAACGGGGACTCGTCTGTTTATGCGGCGGAGCTGACTCAGACAGCGGCGGACACACTAGCCGGCGCTCATGTAACGCGCGCCTGGGGAATGAACCGGCATTGCTGCTTCACGCTGCAGGTGTCGAAGACGCCGACGAAGGTGGTGTTCTACAACAACGACAAGCCCGTCAGTGAATCGGAAACCGTGCTGGGGAATAATCTGAAGGCGGTTCTTCATTTCCACGCCGGGGCGGGCGAAGTCATCAGCGTACGCACCGGCATCTCCGGCGTCAGCCCGGAGGGAGCGGCGAAGAACCTCCGCGCGGAACAGCCCGACTGGGACTTCGAGAAGACTCGCCGGGAGGCGCAGCGAAAATGGCGCGAGCAACTCTCGCGCGTACAGGCGGAATTCACCGACCCGAACCATAAGCGCGTTTTCTACACCGGGCTGTATCACATGTCGCTTGGCCCACAGCTCTTCGACGATGTGGATGGGCAGTATCGCGGGATGGACGGCGAAACTCACCAAGTGCCCGCCGGGCACCATAACTACACCACGTTTTCTCTGTGGGATACTTTCCGCGCGGCGCATCCTGCCTACACGCTGATCCAGAGTGAACGGGTTCCGGACTTCGCCAATACGCTTATCCGCATGGCCGAACAGAGCCCAGCCGGAATGCCGGTATGGCCGTTGCAGGGTACAGAGACCGGGACTATGACGGGCTATCACTCCGCCAGTGTGATTGCGGAAGCCATCGCCAAAGGATTTCCTGGCATCGAGACGCAAGATGCGTATCGTGCCATGATGTGGCGAGCCATGGCCGAAGATTTTGAAGGGCTCGGCTGGTATCGCAGGATCGGCTACATTCCCGCCGACCGTGTGCCGGAATCGGTCTCGAAGACCTTCGAGTATTGCTACAACGACTGGGCCATCGCCCACGTCGCGAAGAAACTCGGCAAAGAGGACGATGCCGCGATGCTGCGCACACGCTCGACGAATTACCGGCATTATTTCAATCCCGCCAGCGGTTTTATGGAACCGAAGCTGGAAAACGGAGAATGGGCGCGGCCCTTCGATCCGATTGCGTTAGGCCACAGCGACCGCTGGCGCGACTACACCGAATCGAATGCGTGGCAGACCACCTTCGGCTCCATGCACGACCCCGCCGGCCTCATCGCGCTGTTCGGCGGGCGCGAACCGTTTCTGAAAAAACTTGACGCGCTCTTCACCGTGCCCTCGACGCTGCCGCCCAACGCGCCGCCGGACATCGCCGGCATGGTCGGGCAGTACGCCCACGGCAATGAGCCCTCGCACCACATCGCATACCTCTACGCGTACGCCGGCGCTCCCTGGAAGACGCAGGCGCGCGTGCGTTCGCTGATGGATACGATGTACGCCGATTCTCCCGACGGCATTGCCGGCAACGAAGACGTTGGACAGATGTCCGCCTGGTTCGTGCTGTCCGCGCTTGGGTTCTATGCCGTCGATCCGGTGAGCGGCACTTACATCCTCGGATCTCCGTTGGTGGATCGCGCCAGCGTGCTGGTCAACGATGGCAAGATGCTGGAGATCGAGGTGCATCGAAGCGATTCAAAGTACGCCTACGTTCAGTCCTTTACCCTGAATGGGAAGTCCGTGCAGCGCGCATGGTTCCGTCACGACGACATCGCCCGCGGCGGACGCATGGTGCTCGAAATGGGACCGGAACCCAAGCGCGACTTTGGCGCCGCGCCAGATCTGGTGCCTCCCTCGCTCACGCTGTAACTTCCAGCCGCTATCGGCGATTGAGCGTGACCTGCCCTCGCTCCGCACCACGCACTCCGCCGCTGACGACGATCGAAGAATTCAAAGCTGTGATGTCCAGCAGCAGCTCGTCTTTCCGCGTCTTCGATCCATGGAGAAACTCCGGACTGGCCACTCCTCCGATCATGAGCCCGAAGTCGTCGAATCCCTGCACTGACCCCGAGGTTGGCGTGAATCGCAGCGTGTATTGTGCCGGGGCGGTGATGGCTTTCCCCAATTCCAGGGAGAATCGCCCGGCCTGCCAGCGTCCTGCCAGATTGGGCGCCCACAACTCGGGCTGTGCATTCCAGTCGGCGGGCGGTTCCTTGCCGGTATTGAAGACCGCCAGCCTGCGAATGCCTGGCGGCGCCGCAGCCGCAGTGACGCGGAGGCGCACCGCGTCGAGAACGCGAGGCCCGACGGGCTGAATTCGCTTGTGGCCGATGGCCGTTCCGGTTCCCAGTGAAGACCACGCACCGTCCGTGCGGCCTTCCAGTTCGAATGCCCGCACCCGTTCGCCCAGCGCTGTTTCTTCCTCAAGCACGATGGTGTCGACGCGCTGTGAATGCTGCAGATCGAGACTGAGCACGTACCCCTTGCCCTGCGTTGCGGCCAGTGGCGTTCCGAAGCGCCGCTTCACTTCCGCACCGAAGCCCTTCGCCGACTTCTGGTCAGCCTCGTCCATCAGTCCCTGACGATTGGGAGGAATATTCAGCAGCAACTGAGCGCCACGGCCCACCGAACGGTAGTAGACCGACAGCAGTTGATCCACCGTCAGCACGCGATTGGCGTTCTTCGCGCTCCAGAACCAGTTGGGGCGCCGAATTGAGATATCCACCTCGTTCGGCAGCCACACCGAACCGTCGGGATCGCTGTCCAGCGCGGTTGCCGTCCCCAGTTTGGCCAACGATGCGTCGATGCCGTTCCAGCACGGGTACGGCGCGTAGCCATCCTCGTTGCCCACCCAGCGGATGGTCGCAGCCTGTCCCTGAAAGATCATCGCGTTCGGCTGATAACGGTGCAGAAGATCGGTGACCGGCGTGACGGTCGAGCCATCGAACCAGATCTCTACCAATTCGCCGTAGCGCGTGAATAACTCGGTAAGTTGCTCACGGTACATTTTGTCGTAACGGGCCTGCTCCGGCGTCTTGCAGATCCCGCCAACGCCCGCGCCAAAGTGGTCATCGCGTGGCGAGGCGTAAATGCCGAACTTCAGCCCATGCTTGCGGCAGGACGCAGATATCTCCGCAACCACGTCCCCTTTGCCGTCTTTCCACGGAGTTTGTGCGATCCCATAGTCGGTGGTCTTCGTCTGCCACATGCAAAAGCCGCCGGCATGCTTCGCGACGAAGACAACGTAGCGAGCACCCATGGACAGAGCCGTTTCCGCCCACTGATCGGTGTTCAGTTCCCGCGGATTGATGTTCGACAGAGGAGTGGAGAGATGATCGTATTCCTCGTCCTGCCAGGTGTTCGGCGCGATGTGGACGAACATCCCCACTTCCAGATCCTGCCAGGCAATCTGCCGGGGCGTCGGCCGTGCCACGGCTCGGCCGGTCTCACGGACGTGCGGGTCCGGATCCAACCCTCCGCCGAAGGACCTGCGCTCGCAGCGAGCCAATGGCGAGACTGCGAGGGCGGGCAGGGTTTTCAGAAGTTCTCGCCGATTCATCTCTGCCTCGCCTTCATCCGCACTGCGTTTCCCGGCTCTCTGCGTGAGACGCCGCAGTTCATGCACGAAAGTGCATTGTAATTGGCCGCTGCGCAGGCCGCTCGGCGCCGAAGGCAGATATTCACTTCGGAACATACGAACTTCGTGAGGCGCTTCTCTCGCATCGAGGGCAGGCCTTTATAGATGTCCGAGGGGTCTGAATATTGGCGTGACGGAGGATCTCGTTCGTCTCCTCCTGTTTCAAGACTGTTTGCCCCGATGGGAAACCGAGTGCCTAAGCACCGTCGCAAACGACTCGAAAGCCATAATCAGCGTATTTGAATTCCGGGGGGATGCTCGAACGTGCCGAGCAGCGCGAAATTTTGATCTGATGACGCCAGGAACCTCCGCGCGAGGCCTTCCTGTTGCCCGTCTCCGGTCCCTGCGGATTCCGGTCCGGCGAAATCGCATAGTACCCGGGGTCGTACCAGTCGCTGCACCACTCGTGCACGTTCTCGCACATGTCGAACAAGCCGCAGGCATTCGCCGGTGATTGCGCTACCGGCTCAGGGCCGGTCTTCCAACGCGTGAGGTAGTCCGGGCGTGAGGTCGGCGGATCATTGCCCCAGGGAAATAACATCCCCTCGGCATCGCCTCGCGCCGCCCGCTCCCACTCGGCTTCTGTAGGAAGCCGATAGTGCGAGCCAGTCGTCGACGAAAGCCACGTGCAATAGGCCACAGCGTCAAACCACGAGACCGCCACCACGGGTTGCTGAGGATGAGAAAAGTCAGGGTCGGTCCAGAATGGGGGTGGCGCGTTCTCTGTAGCTGCCAGAAATCGCGCGTACTGCTCAACCGTGACCTGGGTAGCCGCCATGGCACAAGAATCGACCCAGACCCGATGAACAGGGCTTTCCACGGCCTGACCGGCGTCGGATCCCATGGTGAACCAGCCAGCGGTAATGTGGATTCGGATTGGCTCAGCGATCGGCGCGCGAAGGCTTACAGTCATGACGAACCAACGAGAAGATGTTTCCATTTCGATGTTATTCCAGGTCTCCCCATCCGAAGCTCCCCCAATCACTGTCTTCCGGATCGAAGCCGATCGCGCATTGATGCAAATGTGGGATGTCGCAGTGCAACGCTTCTGCCGATAGATTCAGCCGATAGAATCGATGGATCGCGACGGGTGCGGAAGGGTAAAGACTGCGGTAACCACGCGCCGGCGACCGGTTTTCCGGGATGTCATCAATGGATCGGGTATCTCAGCAG
This sequence comes from uncultured Acidobacteriaceae bacterium, assembly GCA_963796895.1. GTDB lineage: Bacteria > Acidobacteriota > Terriglobia > Terriglobales > Acidobacteriaceae > Palsa-343. Next base: position 495,717 of record CAWCNN010000002.1, on the reverse strand, counting down.
GCCCGTCTCCGGAGCTGCCTTTGGAGGGCAGCTCTGTTGGCGGCGTGGGTCGCTCTGACCGCGACTTCCGCGCGCGCGCTTGATCCTGCTCGCAAAGTGACCCAGTACATCCAAACCTCCTGGACGAGCGAGTCCGGGTTACCGCAGAACTCGGTCCACGCCGTAGGTCAGACCACCGACGGTTACATCTGGTTTGGAACCGAGGAAGGACTCGTCCGGTTCGACGGCGAAAATTTCGTCATTTACAACCGCGAGAAGGACGAAGGCCTCGCTTCGGATTACATCCAGGCCCTGGCCGCTGCGCCGGATGGCACGCTGTGGATCGGCACCGACAGCGGCCTGAGTTCGTGGACGCCCGTCGCGCAGGGCTCTCCGGTCGGCAACTTTCGCACCATCGCATCTCTCGCGGGCATCAGTGTCACCGCATTATGCGAAGACACCGAAGGCGCTCTCTGGGTGGGTACGCCGAGCGGGCTCCGACGCGTCGCTCGCGGACAGATGGAAAACTGGACCACCGGCAAGGGCCTCGCCAACGCCTCTGTCAATGCCATCGTCCGCGACACCGGGGGGACCATCTGGGTAGCCACGGACGGTGGAGCCTCCTATCTGGATCGCGGTCACTTCGTTTCCCTGAGCACGCGCGACGGCTTGCCCGGCAACCTGATTACCACGCTGGCAGCAGCGCCCGATGGCTCCGTGTGGGCGGGAACGCTGGGTCAGGGCCTCGCCCGGATCCGGCAGGGTCACGTCTCGCTGCCCTTGGCCGCGCCACCATGGAAAGAAGTGAATGCCCTTCTCGCGGACCGCGACGGTTCGGTCTGGGCCTGCTTCGACCGCCACGGGCTGGGCCGGTATTCCAGCGGGCAATGGCAGGTCTACGGTACAGCCCAGGGCCTTCCCAGCGATCGATGCACGCATGCAGTTCTGGAAGACCGCGAGGGCAACCTGTGGATCGGGCTCCTCGATGCGGGCGTGGTGCAGTTGCGCAGCGGCAAGTTCGCGGTCTTCGGCAAGCGAGAAGGTCTGTCCGGCAATTATGTTGGCAATGTGCTCCAGGCTCAGGACGGCACGATGTGGTTTGGCGCCGACAGCAACGGGCTCAACCACCTGCTCGCCGACGGCCGCGTTGAAGTGTGGGATCACCGCAGGGGTCTGCCTAACCAGGCTGTCTACGCGCTACTGCAGGCGCGCGACGGCAGCCTGTGGATCGGATACCGCCGCGGAGCTCTCGCTCACCTGAAAAACGGTCGAGTCTCAATCTACGACGATCCACAATCTGCCGAGACTTCGATCAACGGACTCTTCGAAGACCGGGAAGGCCGCTTGTGGGTTGGTTTTTTCGGGAAGGGCCTCGCGCAGTTCGAGCACGGCGTATTCCATCACGTGAACTTGACGTGGCGCGTCTGCTACATCGCGCAGGCTCCTGACGGCGCGCTCTGGATCGCGACCGACGGTGACGGCGTCAAGCGCATGGCAGGAGACCGCATAACCCAATTCAACACCACGAATGGACTGCCCAGCGATCACGTCATGAGCATCTATGCCGAAGCCGACGGCAGTGTGTGGGCAGGCACCGCCAGCGGTGGCCTCAGCCGCATTCGCAATGGCCGAATCGTCTCCTGGGGTGTGAAGCAGGGAATGCCCGCATCCACGGTCGGCTCCATCCTCGCGGACAACTTCGGCAACCTCTGGATGGGCAGCGACAACGGCATCTTCCGTGTTGCGAAACAGGAGCTCGAAGACACCGCGGCCAGAGCGGGCGCCATGCTCCATCCTGTCCTGTACGGCACCGCCAACGGACTCCGCACCCGAGAAACCCTCTACGGCAGCATGCCCTGCGCCTGGAAAGACCGGCAGGGCAGGCTCTGGTTCGCCACCATCCAGGGGGCTGCGGTGGTCGATCCTGCGCAGTTGTCCCTCGACACCATCGCGCCGCCGGTGTGGATCGAAAATGTGACCTTCGACGCGCACCCGGTTCCTTTGCGCAACGGCCTCCGTCTGGGCCCGGGGTCGGGCAACCTGCAGGTCAGCTTCACGTCGCCTTCCTTTGTCGCACCGCAAAGAGTTCGCTTCCGCTACCGGTTGTCCCCATTCGAAGACTCCTGGATCGATGCCGGTTCGCGCCGCACTGCCTGGTATACGAATCTTCCCTCCGGCTCCTACACCTTCCAGGTTCAGGCCGCCAACAGCGATGGGATTTGGAACCGGGCCGGCGCCTCTTTCTCGTTCACTCTCACTCCTCCCCTGACCCGGAGGCCCGCGGCGTACCTCCTCTATACGCTGCTCGCGCTGCTGCTGGCTTATGGTGTGATCGTATTTCGCACGCGTCACCTCACAAGGAGGCAGCAGGAGCTGACCAGCACGGTCGCCGAGCGCACCGCACAGCTCGAATCGGAAAAGGCTGCACTCGAAGAGGCACGGCGCGCCCTGCAGATCCAGGCGACCCACGATTCCCTCACCAACCTGTACAACCGTGGCGCGATGTTGGAGCATCTCGAGCGCGAGATCGCCCGGGCCAGACGGGAGAAAACCACCCTCGGCGTCGTGATCGCCGACCTGGACCACTTCAAGCACATCAACGACCGTTACGGACACCTCTGCGGCGACGACATAATCCGCGAAGTGGCCGCGCGCTTCCGTTCGGCCACTCGCGGCTACGATATCGTCGGCCGCTACGGCGGCGAGGAGTTCCTCATCCTTCTGCCCGCCTTCAATCTGTTGCAAAGTCCGAGCCGCATCGAGGATCTGCTCGATGCCATCCGAGGCCGGCCCTTCCCTACCGCGGAGGCGGAAATCCGGCTAACGTGCAGCCTGGGGGTAGGTACGTTTCGACCTGACCTGGATCGGCCTGCAATCCGCGAAGTGATCCATCGCGCGGACACGGCTCTTTATGCCGCGAAAAACTCGGGGCGCAACCGCGCCTGCTACGAGGTCCGCGACTCGGATCGCGAAGCGAAAGTCCACGAGGCCGAGACTCCGAGAAACCTGTAAGAGGCAGGCCAGTTGGCCCGCGCGCGCCGGCTCTTAACTCCGATGAGGTTTTCTTCAGCGAGATAGCAATTGAGGAGATCGCCAACGAGCCCTATCGGACTCGGCGCTCACCGCGCAGCGTCTCCATCGAGTCGACGCCGGTGACCCGATCCGGAAAAAATGTCGAGACGCTGCGATTCGGTTCAACAAAATCGCATTACACGTTGACAGACCTTGAAGCAGAATTTATGGTTGCGCCGGGAAACGTTTCCCCGAAACTGAACGTGTCGCCTTGGGTGCAGGGGTCAACAGGTCTGCAAGATTGGGCAGGCGGCGCCTTCAGGAGAGGTCATTCATGTCTGGATCTTCAAATCGCACGATGCTGACGCGACGCGAGGCGTTATTGCTTTCGGCCACTGCGGGGGTGAGCCTCGCAGCCGGCAATACTGCCTTCGCTTCCGACAGCACCAAAACCGCAGCTCACCAGGAACCCGGCAATTGCTCCACGCCGCGTTCCGCGGTTGCCCGGACACAATACGGCAAGGTGCGAGGATTTGTCGACGGCGGCGTTCTCACATTCAAAGGAGTTCCTTATGGCCAGAGCACCGGCGGTGAAAATCGGTGGTTGCCGGCCAAACCACCCGCACCGTGGACGGATGAATATCCGGCGCTGACCTACTGGGCAAACTGTCCTCAAAACCTGCATACCTGGACGAGCCCCGAGCAGACCTTCATTCAGGACTGGGATGACGGCTGGCAAAGCGAGGACATGCTCAGGCTGAACATCTGGACGCCGAGCCTGACCGGCAGGCGACCGGTGATGTTTTACATCCACGGCGGCGGATACAGCTTTGGATCTTCTTACGAACTGCCCTCGCACGAGGGCGCGCAGATGGCGCGACACCACGATGTGGTTCAGGTTTCCGTCAATCACCGTCTTAATATGCTCGGCTTCTTCGATGTCTCCGAGATTGGCGGGGCAGCCTACGAGGATTCCGCCAATATTGGAATGACCGACCTGGTAGCGGCGCTCGAATGGGTGAGGAAGAATATCGAGAATTTCGGCGGGGATCCGGGCCGAGTGATGATTTACGGCCAGTCCGGCGGCGGGTCGAAGGTCACCACGCTGATGGGAATGCCTTCGGCGACAGGACTCTTCCATCGCGCCGCAGCGCAATCGGGTGGCGGTGGCAATATTCCCAGTCTGGAGCAGCAAAAGGAAGTGGCGCGGCTGGTGATGAAGGATCTCGGACTGGCGGCGAACGACATCGCATCGCTGCAAAAGATGGAGTGGGCGAAACTGGTCGCCGCCGGCAATGCGGCGGCCGCGAAGATCAATCCGCCGGGGCGGCCGATGATGGGACCCGGAGCTCCCGGCCATCCGCGTGTGGGGTGGTCACCGTGCGTGGACGGCAAAGTGATCAACTTGCGTTCCTTTTTCGATGCTGCTCCGGAAATCTCGAAGAACGTGCCGATGCTGATCGGCTCGGTGACCGAGGAAGGCAATCGCATGACTTCTCGCCCGACGGAAGAAGAATGGCACGCAAGCCTCAGCAAAGCCTACGGCGACGAAAAGGCGAGCGCGATCGTCACGATTCTGAAAAAGGCCTACCCTCACAAGGCAATTCAGACTCTCTCGTACATGTGCAGTGGCAATCCGGGATTGAACGGACTGGGCATGCGCAATAACGTGGTGAAGATGGCCAGGCTCAAGCATGAACTCAAAGCGGCGCCGGCCTTCGCGTACTACTTCACCTGGCAGACTCCCCTTCTGGACGGCCTGCCGGGCGCGTGGCATACGGCCGATCTTCAATTCTGCTTCGACAACACCAAACGCTGCGAACAGGGAACGGGAAATACCCCGCAGGCGCAGGCGCTGGCAAAGAAGATGGCATCCTCGTGGGCGGCCTTTGCGGCGACTGGAAATCCAAGTTTGCCGGGTCTGACCTGGAATCCGACCAATCCGGAAACGAACACCACGATGATCTGGGATAACCAATGCCGTATGGCCGATGATCCCGACGGGGAAGCTCGCAGGATCATCGAGGCCTGATCGTTGGGGTGAAAGGCAGAGGAAGCCTTACCGCAGCGAACAGCCGCAATAGTTGCGTTGATACATCTTGTTATTTCGACATGGAGAAGAAATGAAACACCGCGTGACGCGAATTGTCGAGTGCATGGTTGCCTGTATGGGAGCCATCTTGTTTGCTTCCGTTCAGCATTCCGCCCTTGCTCAGGATTCTGCGCAACCCCCTTATCTGAATACGGAGTTGTCGCCTGAGCAGCGCGCCACCGATCTGGTAGGCCGCATGACGCTGGCTGAGAAAGCCTCCGAAATGCAGAACAACTCCGCAGCGGTGCCGCGCCTCAACATTCCTGCCTACCAATGGTGGAGCGAGGCGCTGCACGGCGTGATCAACGAGGGCGTCACCGAATACCCGGAACCGATCGGGCTGGCGGCAACTTTCGATGCGCCGGGGATTCATACCATGGCGGGGCAAATCGGCATCGAAGGACGGATCAAGCACGTGCAGAACGCGCGAGAAGGCCACACCGGCATCATGGGAGGCCTGGATTTCTGGTCACCGAACCTCAACATCTTTCGAGATCCACGCTGGGGACGCGGGCAGGAGACCTACGGCGAGGATCCTTTCCTCACCGGGCGAATGGGCGTCGCCTATGTGACCGGACTGCAGGGCGATAACCCCAAATACTACCTCGCGATCGCGACACCAAAACATTTCGACGTGCATAGTGGACCGGAACCGACGCGGCACTTCGCGGATGTGGACGTGAGCAAGCACGACGAAGTCGATACGTACGAGCCGGCGTTCCGGGCTGCCATCGTGGAAGGCAAGGCAGGATCGGTGATGTGCGCTTATAACGCGATCAACGGCCAGCCGGCGTGCGCGAATCGGTATCTGCTCCAGGATCAGTTGCGCGGCAAATGGGGTTTTCAGGGATACGTGGTCTCGGACTGCGATGCGGTGCGGGATGTCGCCGCGAATCACCGCTATCGTCCGACGCAGGCGCAGGGCGCCGCCATCTCTGTGATCCGGGGTATGGATAACGAGTGCGTCACGTTCACCTCCCGATTCGGCGAACCGGTCGACAAAGCCTACATCGATGCGGTTCAGCAGGGATACCTGCCGGAGAGCGATCTCGACACCGCGCTGATCCGCCTGTTCACCGCGCGCATCAGGCTGGGGATGTTCGATCCCCCCGACATGGTTCCATATACGAAAATCGACGAGAAGGAACTCGACAGCGCGGAACATCGGGCAGAGGCGCGCAAGCTGGCCAATGAGTCCATGGTTCTGCTGAAGAACGATGGGTTGCTCCCGCTGAAACCCGGAATCCGCAGGATCGCAGTCGTCGGGCCGCTGGCGGACCAGACGCGGCCGCTGCTGGGAAACTATGCCGGTCAGCCGACGCATATTGTCTCGATCCTCGACGGCCTTCACGCCGAGTTTCCCAATGCAACGATCACTTTCACCCCCGGAACGCAGTTCCTTCGCGCCAATGGGACAGAAATACCCGATGGACTTCTGACCACTCCGGACGGCAAGCCCGGACTCAAAGCCGACTACAACGAGGGCATGCGTCGCGGACCTCAGGAAGGGAACTCGAAGCCGATCATGAGCCGCACCGAGCCCAACGTAAAACTCACCCAGAGCAGTCTGCCGTCAGAAATTTCCGGCAGGAAGACCTTTGGGGTGCAATGGTCCGGGTTCCTCACGCCCGCGGAGACCGGCGACTACCTTCTCGGTATCCGCTGCGAGGGATTTGGCAGGCTGACGGTCGATGGCAAGCAGGTGGCGGCCGCGTTTGGCGGCGGAGAACTCTCCGCAGGAGTTGGCCGCGTCCATCTGGAGAAGGGCCACAAGGTTGCGCTCGAAATTTCCTACGGAAGCAGGAACGGCAAGGCGAGAGCGGAGATGATCTGGGCAAAGTCGAACAATGCGCCTTCGCCCGAGGCTATCGCTGCGGCAAAAAATGCGGATGTTGTGATTGCCGTCGTCGGCATCACGAGTCAGTTGGAAGGAGAAGAAATGCCGGTGAGCGAACCGGGGTTTCTTGGTGGAGATCGCACCAGCATCGATCTTCCCCAGCCCGAAGAAGACCTGGTGGAAGCTGTAGCGGCAACCGGCAAGCCTCTTGCTGTGGTTCTGATGAACGGCAGCGCTCTGGCAGTGAACTGGATCAACGAGCATGCCAACGCCGTTCTTGACGCGTGGTATCCCGGCGAAGAGGGGGGCGCGGCCGTGGCTGAAACTCTGAGCGGGAAAAACAATCCTGCCGGCAGACTCCCGGTCACTTTCTACAAGGGCGTCGAGCAGTTGCCTAATTTTGAAGACTACGGGATGGCCAACCGGACCTACCGGTACTTCACGGGGAAGCCGCTTTATCCCTTTGGTTATGGGCTCAGTTATACGAAGTTCAGTTACAGTGATCTCAGCGTACCCGCGCAGGCTGTTGCGGGGGGGCAGCCACTAACCGCCGATGTAACGGTTACGAACACGGGCAAGCTCGCGGGGGATGAAGTCGTCCAGCTTTATCTCAGGTTTCCGCCGGTCAAGGGCGCGCCGCGCATCGCTCTGCGCGCATTTCGACGCGTCCATCTCGAGCCCGGAGCAAGCACGAGGGTTCAATTCGACCTGAAGGCGCGGGATCTGGGCATGGTGACCGAGGACGGCAATCCGATCGTCGCGCAGGGGGACTACACCATCAGCATCGGGGGAGGGCAACCTGAGACCGGAGCGCCCGAGGTAACGGGGCACTTTCACATTGACGGGCAATACGCCTTGTCCGAATAGTCCAGCCGGGGGTCGGTTCTTCCCGAGCGTATCGCCCAGGGTCGAAAGGTTGTGCGTTCGACTTGCGTCGTTGAACCTGTTTTTTTTCGGGCGCTGAGCGTCGTGGAACTGTCCGCCGAAAGCCCTGTATCGGGGAATCGGCGGACGTTGACAGAATTGCAAGCATCCCGGATGGTTAGCGATGGAGGGTTAGTAAGCGGCTGCGCTACCGGATATATCCGCAGGCTCTGGATATGAAGACAGGAAAATCGGCTCGCAACGTTACCGATCCTGGGGTGGTCGAGGAATCGCTTCGGCCATACGCGATCGCAGAAAAGCTGCGTATGCTGCGTCTGCGCCGCAGTATGGGACTCGCCCAGCTGGCCGAACACACCGGGTTCTCTGCGGCGATGCTTTCGCGGCTGGAAAACGGGCGACTGGTGCCCACCCTGCCGACCTTGACCCGCATCGCGCTGGTTTTCAACGTCGCGCTGGACTATTTCTTCACCGATCCGCGCAAGCGGCATGTCGTCGCAGTCTCGCGGCAGAGCGAGCGCAGGACCTTCCCCGCCGATCCCCGGTCGGCGCCGGTTCCATGGCATTTCGAAACCCTGGATTTCCGCGCCAACGATCGCAAGCTCAATGGCTTTCTGGCGCATTTCCACCCACTGCCGGAGGAGAAAACCAAGCCGCATTTTCATCGTGGAGTGGAACTGCTCTACCTCATCGATGGGAAGCTGGAGATCACGATCGGGATTGACACGTTATGCCTCGGCCCCGGAGACGCTGTCTATTTCGACGCAATGCAGAAGCACGCCTATCGGAGCCTGGTAAAAGGACCCTGCACGGCCGTGGTGGTCACGACCGGCGAATCAAAGTAGACCGGGGCACGCGATCGGTCCGGAGGGGGGCCTTCTCCCGGCCGCAGAGCGCAGCTTTACCGATCTGCAAAAACATGGCGTTCCGTTGCGCAGGGATCAAGTAATCACCAGAAGCTCTCCGCCATTCGCCCCGATGCACCCGCGTCGTCGCTAGCCTGCATACATGCGTATGTATTCGCGGGGTCAAAGGAGACACGTAGCGATTGTGGGAGCTGGCCCGGGCGGGCTGGCGTCTGCCATGCTGCTGGCGCAGAGAGGCTTTCGTGTTGAGGTGTTTGAGAAGCAGAAGGTCATCGGCGGCCGCAACGCGGAAGTGCGTCTCGGTGATTACCGGTTCGATCTGGGGCCGACCTTCCTGATGATGAAGTTCCTGCTCGACGAGCTGTTTACCGAAGGAGGCCGCAGCTCCAGCGATTATCTGGACGTTCGCGCGCTCGATCCGATGTATGCGCTCAACTTTCCGGACAAGACCATGCTCGCGCGTTCGAGCCCCGAGGCGATGAAAGCCGAGATCGAAAAGCATTTCCCCGGCGAGGGAGCGAGCCTCGATCGCTTTCTGGAGCGGGAAAACCTTCGTTTCAGAAAGCTCTATCCCTGTCTGCAGAAGCCCTATGGATCGCTGGCCAGCCTGATCAGTCCGACATTGCTCGCGGCGGTCCCGCACATCGCCGCTGGACGTTCTCTGCACAGCGTTCTTGCCAGTTACTTCCGATCTGAAGAGCTGAGGCTGGTATTCACCTTCCAGTCGAAGTATCTGGGCATGTCGCCATGGGATTGTCCGGGGCTCTTCACGATGATTCCGTATACCGAGCACGCGCACGGCGTGTATCACGTGATGGGCGGACTCTGCCGCATCAGCGAAGCCTTCGCGCAGGTGGCACGCGAAGAGGGCGCGGAGATTCACACGGCATCGCCGGTTTCGCGCGTGCTTCTCGACGGGCGGCGGGCCTGCGGTGTTGAACTGGCGGGCGGCGAGAAGGTCTACTGCGACGACGTCATCATCAACGCCGACTTTGGTCATGCGATGAGCATGCTCTTCGAACCGCAGACTCTCGGCCGGTACAAGCCGTCGTCCCTGCGCAAGCGCAGATTCTCCTGCTCGACGTTCATGATGTATCTGGGGCTGGATCGTACGTTCGACAGCGAGCACCACACGATCGTCTTCGCGCGTGACTATCGGCGCAACATAGAAGCCATCACCCGCGGAAATGCGGCTTTCGAGGACCTCTCTCTTTACATCCGAAATGCGGGAAAGAACGATCCCTCCGGTGCGCCCATCGGGCACTCTGCCCTTTACATCCTCGTACCGGTAGCGAACAACAAGGGCGGGATCGACTGGGAGGAGCAGAAGCAAGCTCTTCGCGAGTCGGTTCTTCGCACGCTGCAGGAACGCACGACGTTCGGCGATGTCCGGCCACACATCCGGCAGGAACTGATCATCACGCCGGAAGACTGGGAGAGGAAGAATTCCGTATTTCTGGGAGCGACCTTCAATATGGCTCACAGCTGGAACCAGATGCTCTACCTGCGTCCGCACAACGAGTTCGAGCAGTTTTCGAATTGCTATCTGGTCGGCGGCGGCACACATCCAGGCAGCGGTCTGCCAACCATCTTCGAGTCGGCGCGGATCTCAGCGAACCTGCTCTGCAAAAAGTACGAAATAGCGTATCCGGTTGCGAAGCCTCTGGAGTTGGCGCTCGTTTGACCCGGGCCGGGGCAGAAGCGATCTTCGCGCGCGCACGCGCGGCGCAGCCCGCGTGGGCTGCGATCCCTGTGGAACAGCGGTGCCATGTGCTGGCAGCGCTGCGGCGTGAGCTCGCGGGGCGATGCCACCCGATCGCCGAGGTGATTGCGCAGGAGACGGCGAAGCCGCTGCTCGACGCGCTGTCGGGAGACGTTCTGGTCACCCTGGAACATCTGCGCTTCTGCCAGCTGGAGGCGGCCCGGGCACTGCGGCCGCGCAGGATTCCGCACTCGCGGATTTTTTTTGCCGGCACCCGATTCGAGGAATATCGCGAGCCGCACGGCGTGGTGCTGATCTTTGGCCCGGCGAACTATCCACTCCAGCTTTCGTTCGTCCCCGCGGTTACGGCTCTGGCGGCAGGCAATGCAGTCATTCTCAAGTGTTCAGAACGAACGCCTGCGACCGCAGCGATGATTGAGGGTTTATGCGCGGCCGCAGGTGTTCCGCGCGATCTCGTCCAGATTCTGGACGATGTGCCGGAGGGGGCAATTTCACTGATTGAGGCCGGACCCGATTTTATTTTCTTTACCGGCAGCAGCCACAACGGACGGCAGGTGGCAGAACGAGCGGCACAGGGCATGATTCCCGGCGTGTTCGAACTGGGGGGGAAAGACGCGGCTCTGGTGTTCGCCGATTGTCCTCTGGAGCGCGCAGTGGAAGGGGTAACCTACGGTGCCTTCAGCAATGCCGGGCGTGTATGCGTCGGTATTCGGCGGGTGTACGTCGAAGCATCGATTTATGGGGAGTTCACAGCACGGCTTACGGATCGAGTGGCTCGACTTCGCGTGGGTGACGGCGATGAATCCGACCTTTGTCGTTTGCCTGCCGGTGCGCAACCCATGCTGCAGGCACAGATTCAGGATGCGCTGGATCGCGGGGCCTCGATGCTCTGGCCCTCGAACGGCAGCGCCTCCGGGGAAACGCCAACTCTGCTGGCGGATGTTCCGGCCGACGCACGGATGCTGAGGGAGGAATTGTTTGCTCCGGTGCTGTGCGTTGCACCGTTCCGGGATGAAGCAGAAGCCGTGGCCCTGGCGAATGAAAGCGCGTTCGCCCTCGGAAGCAGTATCTGGACCCGCGACCGGAAGCGAGCGCGCCGGATAGCCGCGCAGCTCTGCGCCGGCAGCTGCGCCATCAACGACGTGATTAGGAATATCGGCAATCCATGGGCGGCGTTCGGCGGTAATCGGCACAGCGGCTACGGACGTTATCGAGGCGAGGAGGGCTTCCGCTGCTTTACACGCGTGAAGTCAGTGATGATCGCCGGCTATAACCGCACCCGGGAGATCCACTGGTTCCCTTTCAAAGAGCGCACCACCCGCCAGCTGGCAACACTCCTGCGGATTCGCCATGGCGGCCTGGTGGGGCGGCTGAGCCGCCTGCTGCCGATCCTTTTTCTGACCGCTCTTTTTCCGGCGCGTGCCGCAGCGCAGCCGGAGGCGGAGACGAAGCTGACGGTTCAGGTTTGGCTCACCCGCCAGGCTCATGGCGAGCTCGCTTATCTCATCTTCGCGGAGCCCGCAGGGTTTCCCGGCGATCCCGGCAAGGCTCTGCATCACGGCTTCCTGCCCATTCCCACCGGCGCAAAGCAGATGACGATTCAGGCCGAGCTGCCACCCGGCACCTATGCCGTGAGCGTGTATGAAGATCTCAATGACAATCACCGACTCGACCATAACTTTCTCGGCATTCCGCGGGAGCCGGTCGGGGTCTCGGGAAGCCCGCGATCGCACGATGGACCGCCGCATTTTGACGCGTGTTCCTTCCACCTCGGCGATCACCCGCAAACCATCGACATCACGGTGGTGCACGGAATATGACTGCCGCTGTCAGGAAGAAGCACGTCGCTGTGATCGGCGCCGGTCTGGGCGGCATGTCCGCAGCCATCATGCTCGCTCGCAGCGGATTCCAGGTCACGATATTCGAGAAGAATTCCCAGGTTGGCGGCAAGCTGAACCTTCTCCAGACGCAGGGATTCAGCTTCGATCTGGGCCCGTCAATCTTCACTCTCCCCCACATCTTCCGACCTCTATTCGACTGCGACGGCAGACGTCTTGAGGACTACATCACTCTTCAACGAGTCGATCCGCAGTGGCGCAACTTCTTCGAAGATGGCACCGTTATCGATTTGTGGGAGAACACGGAAAGGATGCGCGAAGAGCTGGCGCGCTTCGGAGCCGGGGTATTCGAGGAATACCGGCAGTTCGTTGAATACAGTCACCGCCAGTACACCATGGTTGAGCGCGGATATCTTCGCCGGGGTCTTGATAGCTTCGGCCAGTTCGTCCGTTTCTATGGCTGGCGAGAAGCGCGCGATCTGGACTATCTCCACTCTATGTCCGGCGGCATTTACCGACGGCTCAGCAATCCATACCTGCGCGATATCTTCGAGTACTTCATCAAGTATGTGGGTTCCAGCGCGCTGGACTCGCCCGGTTTCATGAACCTGATGCCGAATATCCAGCTGGAATTCGGCCTTTGGTATGTCTCCGGAGGCCTGTATGAGCTGGCGCGCGCCTTCCGGAAACGTCTGGACGAGACGGGCGTTTCGGTCCGCCTGAAGCACGAGGTGGTGCGAATGGAACAGGCGGGAAAGACCGTCACCGGCCTCACCGTGCGCGACAGCGAGGGTCAGCTTCGCAGCGTTGCAGCGGACTTCATCGTGTCCAACATGGAGGTAATCCCCGCCATGCAGCGACTGCTCAACGCCCCGCGCTCGGTGATGAAGAAGCTGCGCCGGTACGAGCCTTCCTGCTCCGGAATTGTTCTGCACCTCGGTTTGGACCGCGTTTATCCGCAACTCGCGCATCACAACTTTTTTTACTCGCGCGACCTGCACTCTCATTTTCGCCGCGTCTTTCGCGAACAGCGGCTTCCGGACGATCCGACCATCTATCTGGCAGCACCCACCCGCAGCGATCCGTCGCAAGCTCCCCCCGGCTGCGACAACATCAAGATCCTCCCGCACATTCCGCACCTCAACGACCGGCACTCGTATTCCCACAAAGACTACCTGGCTCTGAAGGAGTTGTGTCTCGACAAACTGGAGCGCATGGGCCTCACAGATATTCGCCGGCATATCGTCGTCGAAGATTTCTGGACGCCGTATGACATCGAGGCCCGCTATGCGTCGAACCGTGGCTCGATTTACGGCGTAGTGTGCGATCGGCGCCGCAACTTCGCGTTTAAGGCGCCCAAGCGAAGTCCCCATTTTCGGAATTTGTTCTTTGCAGGTGGAAGCGTGAACCCTGGCGCCGGCATGCCTATGGTTTCGCTGAGTGGACAGCATGTGGCACGAATGATCGCGGAGCAGGCTTGCTCAGGTGAGGCATGATCGCCCTGATTCTCCTTACTTTCGGCGTGGTCGCGGGCTTCCTGCTGATTGGCGGGATCCGCACCTGTCCGCCTGCGCTGGCGGTTGCCGCGCCTCATCTTTCGATCATCGTGCCAGCGCGCAATGAGGAGCGAAACCTGCCTCGGCTTCTGTCTTCCATCGCCGCTTCCACTCTGCGGCCTTCTGAAGTGCTGGTCGTGGACGACGGGTCTTCCGACAAAACAGCTGCAGTAGCTGCGGAGCTCGGCGCCACGGTATTGCCCTCCGCACCGTTGCCCGCCGGCTGGAATGGCAAGACATGGGCGTGTCATCAGGGCGCGCGGCAGTCAACGGGCGAACTGCTTCTCTTCCTGGACGCGGACACGTGGTTCATGCCGGGAGGCCTGGATCGGCTCATCGCCTTCCGGGAGCGAAAGCAGGATCCCAATCTCGTGCTTTCTCTGCTGCCCTGGCACGTCATGACCGCCGGCTACGAGCAGCTTTCGCTCTTTTTCAATCTCCTCATGTCTTCGGCCGGGTTCGCAATGACTGCGCAACCACGCCTTTTCGGGCAATCTCTGCTCGTCACCCGGGAGATGTACGTCGCTGCCGGCGGACACGCTGCTGTCCGCGGTCTGGTCCTCGAAAACCTGGCGCTTGCGGAGCGCTTCCGCCGTACTGGAGCGCGCCTGGTCTGCCTTGCCGGCACCGGAACTTTGCAAATGCGCATGTTTCCTGAGGGCTCGGGTCAGATGCGCGAGAGCTGGGCGAAGGGGTTCGCACAGGGCGCAGCGCATTCCGATGTCCGGGTTATTGTCTGTTCGATCGTCTGGATCTCAGCCCTGACGTCGACGGTTTCGCTGCTGCTCGTACCCTTTGATTACGGCCGCATCGGCCTCCTGCTCGTTTATCTCCTGCTGGCGGCGCAGTTGGCGTGGCTTAGCCGCCGCATCGGCAACTTTCGACTATTGACCTGTCTGATCTATCCGCTACCCCTTGGCTATTTCTGCGCAGTATTTGCTGTCTCCGTTGCGCGGCGTGCGATGGGGTACTCCAGTTCGTGGCGTGGGCGTCAGGTATGAACGCATTGTTCTGGGTGGCGAACCTGCTTGGCTGGCCGGCGATTCATCTGTCCATCTCGACCATCTTTTTGCGCCTCCCGGCTGAATGGTTCGCGAACGACGGTTGGCTCACAGCCCCGCGTCACTGGGAAAGCGGTGGCCGCTTCTATCGCGAGCGTCTGGCGATTCGAAGATGGAAAGCGCTGCTGCCCGATGGTGCGCCCTGGCTGGGAGGGTTCGCGAAGAAGGAACTCCGCAGCCATCAGCGTGTCTACCTGACCCAATTTCTTCTGGAGACCCGGCGAGCAGAGCTGGCGCACTGGTGCATGCTCGGTTGCCTCCCGGTCTTCTTCCTGTGGAATCCGCCGTGGGCGTGCTGCGTAATGACGGTGTATGCGCTGGCGGCGAATCTACCCTGCATTCTTGCGCAGCGATACAACCGCCTGGCACTTTCCCGAACCATCGCGACCGGCACATCTTATGTGGTTCGGCCATGAAGGTACACGGACGCCGATCTCACCACCCCTCCGGCACTCGTCGCTATCTCATCCATCTCTTTTGCGCCCGAGGCGATAACTCGGTGGAACACCGTTATGTTCTGCGCATCCAGCTATGGACATCGCGCAACAGCCGACGCGAGCCGCACGGGGAGCGCCTCTTTGAAGATGAGTGCGAATTGATTCAGGTAGTTAATCCCCTGCTGCCACCGGGTTCTGACGTTCGCCACGTACTAAGCCACATCGAGAGCGCTGACGGTTTTCTGTATCTGCTGCATTTGACTTCAGAGCAAGCGAGTACGCTGGGTTGGCGACAATAGCTTACTGCACGACTGATCTGCGCTGTTCCACATGAATGCATCTCCGGCAACCCGGTGACTGACACAGCGAGAGCGTCCCCATGCGGCCATGAGAGTGGCAGCCGGAGCTCTTGCATCAACATGACCAAGCCTGCGACCAGGCGCCGGTGCTCTAAGCAGCCGAGCAGGTGGCGTTCCCCAACCGTCTCAGACGGTCCGCCGTGCGAAGCGGATCAGGCGTGCTGATTGTGTATATTCACCAGTAACCTGCGGCGGATGTTGAGAGGCTCGCGCCCGGCAGGCCAACTCACAAACGAGAGAGTCCTGGTGAAATTTCGAATCGGGTGCCCCGAGGCCGGAGCGCAGCGGACGAGGGGGAACACGGATCCATCCGTCGGAAGCGCGCAAGAGTCGGCCGCGCGGGGTGCGCGACACAAATGGATGCGATTGTCCGCAACGGCGATTACAGGCGCAGGATTGGTCGCGGCACTGATCGGCGCCATGGCGCAGACCGCGCAACCGGCGGCGTCGGACAAGGTCCCCGCCGATTTTGAAGACGTAACCGCGACTGTGGGCGTCCGCTTTGTCCACCAGGCCCCGCACAGCCCGCGCAAATATCTGATCGAGACGATGGGGTCCGGAGTAGCGCTCTTCGATGCGGACAACGACGGGCGGCTCGATCTTTACCTGGTGAATGGAGCGCCGTTCGGAGACTACGTACCGAAGGGAACGATCCCGCAGAAGACCGCGCCCCGGTACTGGAACCGGTTCTATCACCAGAAAGCCGACGGAAGCTTCGAGGACGAAACCGAGAAGGCCGGACTCGAGGGCGTGGGCTACGGCATGGGCGCAGCCGTCGGCGACTACGACAATGATGGGTACGAAGACCTGTTCGTGACCTCGCTGGGCGGCAATCATCTGTACCGCAACAACGGCAACGGGACGTTCACGGATGTGACCGCAAAAGCCGGCGTGGGGGGCAGCGGCTGGTCTACGTCCGCCGCGTGGGTGGATCTGGATGGCGATGGCTTTCTCGATCTGGTCGTGCTGCGGTATATCCAGTGGGACTGGAATGATGTGTGGTGCGGCTCGCGCGAAAACCGCGGGTATTGCCATCCGGATGTCTTTCCGCCCATCTCGATGCTGGTTTATCACAACAACGGCAACGGGACGTTCACCGAGGAGACGCACAAACTGGGGCTGGACAAGCCTGCGAAAGCTCTGGGGATTTCGATTGCCGATTTCGACGGCGATGGACACCCGGACATCTTTGTCGCGAACGACTCGATGGTGGAGTACCTGTTCCACAACAAGGGCGACGGCACTTTTGAGGAGACGGGTATCGTAGCGGGTGTAGCGGTGGATGGCGATGGCCAGACCTTTGCCGGGATGGGAACGGATTTTGCCGACTACGACAACGATGGGCGGCCGGACCTGTTCGTCGACGATCTGGCGAACCAGAAGTATGCGCTGTTCCACAACGAAGGCGACGGGATCTTCAGCTACGACAGTTATACGAGCCATGTAGCCGGAATGACGCTCCTGCATTCGGGCTGGGGGGCCCGATTCGTGGATTACGACAACGATGGCTGGAAGGATCTTCTGATCGCGCAGGGGCATGACCTGGACACGATTGAAAAGAACTTTCCGGAACTACATTACCGTGAGCCTCCAATGCTGCTGCGCAGCACGGGCGGGAGGAAATTCGTGGACGTGAGCGGAATTTCGAAATCGGTGTTCCACGAGCGATGGGTGGGGCGCGGTCTGGCGATCGGCGATATCGACAACGATGGGCGAATGGACGCCGTGATCACGGAAAATGGCGGCCCGGCGCACATCCTGATGAATCGCACGCAGACGGCGAATCACTGGATCGGCTTTAAACTCGTCGGCCACCGGTCGAACCGGGACGGCATAGGCGCCGTGATTCGTATCGATACTTCGAGCGGCTCACAATGGGCCACGGTTACAACGTCGTCGAGTTACCTGTCGGCGAGCGACGTACGCGCCCATTTCGGACTTGGTCCGGACATAGCGGTGAAAACCGTCACAATCCGCTGGCCCAGCGGCATCCTGCAGACCCTGACCAGAGTTGCAGGAGACCGCTACGTGCGCGTGGATGAGCCTACGACTGGCCGCTGATTTCGTCCCAGTCTGCCGCTGTGTCGAGTTGAGCACCGCGTCAGGCGGTGAGGTTTCGGAGATACACCGAGTAGCGCTCGTCCATGATCTGGTTGAGCGGCACCAGCGTGTGGCTCAGGTCCGCGCCCCTTCGTGCGGAACTGCAGCGGATACTCGCGCGACCCTTCCGCACGCTCGAACCAGATCGCGCCCGGTTCCGGACCCGGTCCTTCCACCAGCTTGCCATCGGGACCACGATGCATGTGCGGATGCATATCGACCGTCGGCATCGGATAGCCATCGTCATAGCCGCGGGGGCCGGAGTCGCCGTAGATCATCGCCGTTAGTCAGCCCTTCGGTGCCCAGCACGGCGGCCAGCACCAGCGGACCATACATCGCCGCCTGCACCTGCTTGTCGTCGGGCGTCGTGGAGATATGCAGCGTCAGCGGCATGTCGATCGTGATCACGTCGCCCGCCTTCCAGTCGTGTTCGAGAGTGACCTAGGTCGAGGGAGTCGCGGTGACGTTCTGCTGCTGTCCGTTGATGCTGTACGCGTCACGCCCTCCGTCGCCCAGTACGGAACACGGATCTTTAGCGCGGTCGGCTGCGGAGGGGGCGCTCTTCACCGTGAGCGGTCACGCGCTCGTCCGCCGGGAATTTTGTCGTCTGCTCCAGCTTGAGCCCGCGCTCCTTCCAGTCCAGCGTGGAGGGAATGAACAGATTCACATACACCGACTCTGTCATCGTGGAAGTAGATCGAGTCGTTCAGCTTGGCGTACTCTTCTGATCCCGTGCCGGTGCAGCACCAGAAGGCGTCGAACTGCGTGCCGAACGTCTTGTACATGCCCGGCTCCAGCGAAACGTAGTACATCAGCATGCCGTTGCGGTCCTGCGTACCGTAGCGCACGTTCATACAGCAGCCGCTCGTAGTAGTCGAAGAACTTCGCGTCGGGATTCTGGCCGAAAAGGTGCCGCGACGAGCTTCATCATGTTGTAGGAGCAGCAGCACTCTTCCGCCGCCGGGCCCAGTTGGGTGGCGATCGCGTCGGGCGCGTGCCACATCTCGCCGTTGCTGGTGCCGCCGGTGCAGTAGATGTGGTGCTCCGTCACCATGCGATAGAAGTTCTCGCTGATCTGCGCGATAGCGCGATCGTCGCCGGTCAGTTCGTATCCGCGCGCCGCGCCAATCACCTTGGGAATATTCGTGTTGGCATGGTTGCCGCCGAGCATGTCCTGGTTCGCCGCCAGCGGATCGAAGATCTTCTGGTGTTCGAAGCGGATAGCCCAGGTCGCGATACTTCGGATTGCCGGTGATCGCGTAGAGATTGAACGACGCCTCGTTCATGCCGCCCTGCTCCACCAGCAGCACGCGCTGCCAGTCGTCGTCGGTAAAGCTCGGTTGCATAGGTATCGGCCCAGTCGGCCATGCGTGTGGCCATCTCCAGCGCCTGCTGGTTGCCGGTGTGCTCGTACATGTCGATCAGGCCGGCCATGATCTTGTGGTAGGTGTAGAAGGGCGCCCAGACCTGCTCGTGCTTGCGCAGCCGGTCGTAGAAAGTTGTGGGATAGGCTCCCAGGTATCCATCCTTCGCCTGGCACTCGCGCCAGCATAGCCACCAGCTCATTGGCCTTGGCGGCGATGAATTCATCGCCGGTGCTGGCGTGGAGCAGCGCGCACGACGACAGATAATGGCCCACATAGTGGCCGCGCAGTTCGCAGTCGGGAGCCTCCCAACCGCCCAGGGGATCGGCATCGGTCGGAATGCCCGCGGTCACGCGGAAGTTATAAGCCAGGCGTTCATTGGGCAGCGAGTAGAGGAAGCTGCGATTCAGCTCCATCGTGTCCTTCCAGAAGCTGGGCAGCAGGCGGACGCTCGGGCATCGGAAAGGGTTTTGCCTTCCACTGCACTTTGGCAACGGCGGCGCTCGTCAGATACTCGACGGCCGTGTCGCTGCCCGCAGCAGCCGCTGCCTTCCCTGCCTTCTGCGATGCCAGGCCCATGGCCCCGCTGGGAAGAAGAGCGGCGGCGCTGGCGCATGCCGCGCTGCTCAGGAATTTCCTGCGGCTCAGACTGCTGTTCATGGTTTCCCCCTTTTGTCCCTTCGGCTCGGGTCTTTCGGCCTGGCCGATTTGATTCGTTGTCTGCGATCCTGCGAACGCGCCGGTTGCCATTCTCTGCTCAAGTCCAGGTCGCTACCACATTGAAAGTGCGCTGATCCGCGGTGACAAAGACAGCCGCATCGCGATTGCGTCCAGCAGGCGGCACGGCGCGCCCGTTCACGCTGAGCCCCTTAAGGGATCGACCCTGCGGAATACGAAAGGTCACCTGCAATTCCGGTGGCAACGTTCCGGTATCAGGCAGAGCAATCGTCGCGACCAACTGCTTTTCTCCGTGCGGCTCCAGTTGATAATTTGCGCGGCCCCAGCGCGTAGGCGCCTGCTGGATCGCGATCGTCTTGCCTGCACCCACCCAGCGCCGCGGCAGGGCACGTCCGAAATAGAGGCGCTCTCCGTCGGGGTCCTCGAAGACCAGCATCCATCGCAGCAACAGCGGAATGGTCTGTTGCGCCGGGATGCAGAAGAGGGTTCCATCGCCGGTAATCCCGGAAACCTCGCCTGCCATCCAGCTTCCGCGGGAGTGGTCGTGATAGCGGTGCGAATACAGGAAGAGCAGATACTCGTCGATCCGGTCCAGACGCAGCAGGGCCTGCGCATAGCCATACGAAATGAATCCGAGGATGTCACGCCCCTGCGGATGCGGCCTCTCCACATTCGCCACGACGCCAAGCGTGGTTGCGCCGTAAGCTCGCATGCAGTCGATGATCGTTGCGGTCTGCTCGTCGGGCAGCACGCCCGGCTGCAGCAGTTCCGCGTAGCAGCGATGCGCCCAACCCTGCTCGCTCGGATGTTCCTGCTCCATCGATTCGCGAAAGGTCAGCTTCGTTCCGGGCAGCGGCCCGATGTATGCGGGTTTCCGGTCGCGCCAGATGTTGCTGTCGATGCTCTTCACCAGCGTCGCCCGCAGTTGCTCGCTGCGCCGCAGCCACTCCCCGGACTTTGGACCGCCTTCCGGCCCGGCAAGGTGCGACCACACGCCGGCCAGGTCGCGCCATCCCCGCACGGCAAAGGCGCTGTTGGAAAAATACGGCTTCCACCACACCGACGGATCCTGCATCAGGCAGGAATCGGATTCGGACCAGCCGTGAATGAGCCCATGGCCCCGATCATCGGGAGCCAGTTGCAGCGCGGCATCGTGCAGCTCAGTCAGCAGCGTCGCCGTCGCTTCGATCTTCTCCCGATGCTTCCGCAGCAGCGCCGCGTCGCCGGTGTAGCGCAGATAGCGGGCGATCAGCGACAGCGTAAGACCGAACTGTGCGGTTTCAGGACCGCGCATGTTGACCATGCCCTTCGCGTCCACGAAGTTCGTGAAGTAATCGTCGAAGACGCCGCGGGCCTGCGCGAATCGGCCGCACTCCAGGTTCGCGTAGAGCGACATGGTGAAGATGTCCTGGAAGCCGTCGTATTCCGGTCCGTAGTAGTCGCGGTCCACCGCTCCGTATTTCGGATAGACGCCGCCGGGGCGCACGATCTGCTCTTTCACAAAGGCGTGCTGCGCTATGTTGGCCCAGCCGTTCTCGGGCAGGGTCACAGGTACAACATCGTGCATCTGCCGATCCCAGTACTCGGCGAATTCAAGCATCCCGCGATAGAATTCCGCCGCATCCGGATCCTGCCGGCGCTGGGTATAGGCCGGATAACTGTAGCCGTACACAACTCTGACGATTTTGCCGTCACGGATCTGCATCGCGCGATGCCAGGTCTGAACGATGAAGCGATCCCGGGCCAGCACATCGCCGAAGACAACCGTTTCGAAGAAGGATCCGTCGTCGCCGGGAAGAACCTTGCGCACCGCGGGCATCCATCCACCGACCAGTCCCTCATAGCGCTTCCGGGCGCGCTCGTTCGTCATCTCCAGAAAATACTGCGACGGATGCCAGGTCCGCGTGTTGCCGGCCGGATAAACAGGCATCGTATCGCTGCACTCCCGGGTCCCCACGATCGCGTTCCAGTGCGGCCGGGAGTACCGTCCCTCGGGGGCGGAAGAATCCATGGGCGGAGCCGCGCGCCGCACCTCGTCCTCATCGGGTTCGCCATGTGACAGGAGCTTGTCCGCCAGCAGATCCGGGCCGGACATCCCGATCGCGCTGAGTTCGAGCCCGAGATACGGCGGCCCGTCCTGCGCAAAGACCGCCTCAGCACTTTTTGGCAAAACCCACGCAGAGCCCCCCGATGAGACGAAAGTGATGGCGCCGTCTCTCTCGCGCAAATCTTCGTAGACCGTCCACTGTTCGTTCCCGCGCGCAAAACTGCTCAGGCGCGTGTGTCCCTCGACAGAGACTTCGCCGGCGCGCAGCAACCCGCGCAGCGGAACCGCTGAGGATGTCGGCGCTGCGGCTGCCCCTGCCGACGAAGCGAATTCGTGCAACGCGGCTGTGCCGGCCGCCACGGTCTGGAGAAACCGTCTTCTGTTCATCTCTGTACCCTGCGCAGCATCGCTGTTTCCCTGGAATGCCGCCCGGGGCGCGATCGCGCAGTATGGTTCGGGGATTGGCGTACCGGGTGATTTATACAGCATGTGAGCGATGTATACAACTTCGTATGCGCTGAGGAGTGCGGAGATCCCTCCCGCGAGGCCTGCGCGCGATGCCTACAATAGCCCCATGCAACCGCGCAGGATCGGGATCAGCCTTGCTCTTGCCGCCCTGCTGAGCACGGCTGCGGCCCCCGAAAGCTACACACAGTCGGGAAGCCCGCTTCATCCTCCTCAGGCCTCCAATCCCACACCGCAGCTTCCTGAGGAAAACGCAACCGCACGCACCGACCTGGACACAGGATCGCAGCTCACCGCTCACGGCTACCTTCAGCAGGCGATCCCTCATTTGCTCGCTGCGCAGGCCGCCGGCCTCGATCCCTATGCAACCGGGATCAACCTCGGGATCTGCTACCTCGGGACGGGAAACTACAAGCAGGCGATCACGGTACTCCATGCGTTGAATGCCACCGGGCTGGGCAGCGCAGCGGTCGACAATCTCCTCGCCCAGGCCTATGTCGGAGATGCGCAGCCCCAGGAAGCACTGCGCAGCTTTCGCCGCGCTGCAACGGCCACGCCCAAGGATGAAAAGCTCTACGCCTACCTCGCCGATGCGTGCACCGATCACAAGGACTACGCGCTGGGGCTCGAGATCATCGATCAGGGACTCGCACAGCTGCCCCGCTCCGCGCGCCTGCACTACGAGAAGGCTCTTTTCCTGAGCCAGCTTGGCCGCTTTGAAGAAGGCAAGCCCGAGTTCGAGCGTGCGAATCAGCTTGCGCCGGGCAGCTATATCGGCTACCTGGCCCTCGTGCAGGAGAATCTGTACGAAGACAAGCTCTCCGCAGCGGACAAAATTCTGCATGCGGCCATTCAGTCCGGCCACCGCGACTACCGGATGCTCTCGCTGCTTGGAACCGTGCTGCTGCACGAGGGAGCTGCGCCTGGGGAGCCCGGGTTTGACGAAGCCAGGACAGCTCTGGAGCAGTCTGCGGAGGAAAACCCTGGCTACTCAGCGACACAGATTGCCCTTGGCAAGGTTTACCTGATGGAGAATCAGCCGCAGAAGGCGGTTGATCATCTCGAGATCGGGCGGCGCCTGGAACCCGACAATCCTGCGGTATATACGAGCCTGGCAAGCGCCTGGGATCGGCTCGGCAACCACGCGCAGGCGCGGCTCATGCGGATCGAGATGGGCCGCCTGCTGGCGAAAAAGCCGGCAGCCGGCGCAGCCTCAAAGCAGCCCTAGAAACGGGGCTACCCTCCGGTTTTTCGCGGCCAAATTCTCCTGAATCAGCGCTTCCCTTTCAACGCCGATGGAGCGGCCGCACGTCACTTGCGCCTTGACAATGCATACAATTTGAAATACAAGATGATACTCAATGGAGCACAGGATTCCGGCATCGCGGGGTCCTGTCGCTCTCAATTGGTCCCCGGAAGGCTCTCAGGGAATCGTGTCCCCAGAACCAAAACCATAAGATTCCCGGGGCAGGAAAACGTTTTACGCGATCTCAGGAGGTCAGTTATGAGCATCAGCCTCATGCGGCGGATATTCCCCACCCTGGTCACATTGGTGGCGATCCTCACGCTTCCCTTGTTCAACGCGGTGGCGCAGTCCGGCACCCAGGGCCAAGTCGTCGTCACGGTGGAAGACACATCCGGAGCCGTCGTTCCCGGTGCCACCCTCACCCTCGTCGAGCATCAGACGAACGACACCTATTCCGCCAGCACGAACGGGAGTGGCTCTTACTCGTTTGTGAACCTGCCCATCGGCACTTATACGCTCACCATCAGCCGATCCGGATATGCCCGAAACGTCTATTCCGCGGTGGTTGTCCAGGCATCTCAGGTCACCGATCTAACAGCGCGTCTTTCCGTTGGCGCGACCACTCAGACTGTGCAGGTTGCGAGCCAGGCCTCTCCCCTGCTCCAGACGACTTCCAACGCCATCGGCTCCGTGGTGGATATGAAGCAGATCCACGATCTGCCGCTCAACGGCCGCGATCTCACCAGTCTGGCGACGATTGTGCCCGGATTCTCCGGCGCGGGCGGTCAGGGCACCTTCAACGGACTGCCCATCGAAGACGAGGGCAGCAACCTGGACGGCATGGTCGGCAGCGCGACCCGCATGAAGTTCGACGCCAACCTGCAGCCGGCTGTTTCGCCTCGTCTGGAAGACATCGAACAGATGAGCGTGCAGACCGACCAGCTCGGTCTGAATTCCGGGTTCGGCCAGGCCTCGACGCAGGTCAATTTCGTCTCCCGCCGCGGCGGCAACCAATTCCATGGCACAGCCTTTGAGGACTTCCGCAACAGCGGGCTATACGCCAACAGTTGGCACAATGACGCCGCGGGCGTGCGCAAGGGCAAGGAAATCCGAAATGACTTCGGCGTCAGCGTCGGCGGCCCCATTCTGCATGACAAGCTCTTCTTCTTTGGGACCTATGCCATGCGCAAGATCCCGGGCAGCGGCGCTGCGACCAATGATGCCTTCACCCAGGCGGCCCAGGGCGGCACGTTTACTTACGTTGGAACGGATGGCGCGACCCACACCGCGAATCTTCTAACCATCGCGCAAAACCACGGTCTCCCTTCCACAGTCAATGCGGAGGTTTCCAAACAGTTCTCGTCGATCAATTCCGCCGTCAGTGCCGGAAAACTCGTTCCGACCTCCGATCCGAACTACAACGAGGTTGACTGGGTTCAGCCTTCGCCCGAAACCGATTACTATCCGGTTGCACGCATCGACTACAACATGTCGCAGAAGGTCAGGATGTATCTCTCCTGGATGATGACCCAGAGCGATCAGCCAGGCGTTGCGGCGCCGACCTTTCCCGGCAGCGGCTTTGCCAATCAGGAAGCCGGCAACCAGACGAAGAACTTCAGCGGTTCTTATGGATTCGATTACATCTTCTCGCCCTCGCTGATTAACCAGTTCAAGGCAGGTTACCTCTATAACGCTACCTCGTTTGCCTACAACGCTGCGCCGCTCTATGCGAGCGAACCAAGCGTGAACTGGAACTACCCGGGCGTCAATACCTCGATGTCCGGCCAGTCGTACCAGGAGCCGATCAACACCTATTACCCGATCTGGGACTTCTCCGACTCCATGACGCTCCAGCGCGGAAAGCACACCTTCCAGTACGGCCTGTCCTGGTACAAGGAACAGGATCATTACTGGAATGCGCCCGGAGGTTTTTATAATTACGACTTTGGCCTTGCAACCGGCGATCCCGCGATTAATGCCTTCACGAACTCCGGAGGAAATCCAACCCTGCCGGATGCCACCAATGCCGACCTGCAGAGTGCCGGTGCGCTGTATGCCATTCTGACGGGCAGGCTCAAGGATGTCACCGGAGAAAACTCTTACAACATCAAGACGAAGACCTACGCCCCGACCGGCACAATGAGCGAATATCCGCTGGACGAGGTGTCGTCGGCGTGGAGCTTCTTCGCAGAAGATTCCTGGCGGATAACTCCAACATTAACTCTCAACTACGGCCTGCGCTGGGATCTCTTCGGAGCCGAGAAAGATCTCACCGGTTTTTATCACTCCGCAGATCAGGCTTCCATCTACGGCCCCACCGCCGTTGGCGACCTCTTCCATCCCGGCTCGCTCAATGGCAATCTAAATCCGACGATTTCGGTTCACCCGCAGCCCTACACGCCGTGGAAGGTCACTCCGCAGCCGGCGTTTGGCTTCGCATGGAATCCGCATGTTACCTCCGGCCTTATGAAAGGCCTTCTCGGTGGCGATCAAACGGTGTTCCGCGGAGGTTACGCGCTGCGCCGCTTCACCGAACCGTACCAGTACTTCTGGGATTACGCCACCGACTACGGGCAGTTCTACTACCAGCAGTTCAACCTGATCGCGAACAACACCGGAACGCAGGGAACGTTCGCTCCCGGCAGCCTCTCACTCGGCGATACGCTGCCCGGATTCATTCTGTCGCCCACAAAGTACGAGGAGACCGCGCCCGAGGCGGAGTTTACCTATACGAATGGGCCGGGGGTCAATGGTATCCAGCCGAATCTCAACGAACCCACTGCTGAATCCTGGAACTTCGGCATACAGCGCGGCCTGGGCCATGCGATGGCGCTTGAGGTCCGCTACAACGGCAATCACACCCTCCATCAGTGGATTGCCATCGATCCTAACGAAGTGAATATCTTCGAAAACGGATTCCTGAAGGATTTCAAGAACGCTCAGGCGAACCTGGCCGCGTCGGGAGGCAACTCCTTCTCCAGCAGCAACGGTAATCCGACACCCATCCTGGATGCGGCCTTCGGCGGGGCAAACGCTTCAGACTACACGAATGCTCAATACATCAATTATCTGAATACAGGGCAGGCGGGGGCGTTTGCAAGCGTTCTTTCCGGCATCAACGGCACCGTGCCGTATTTCTGTAACCTGGTTGGCGCCAGTTTCTCGCCCTGCGCCAACAACGCAGGCTATACAGGCGCGGGTGCGGGCTACCCGATTAACTTCTTCCAGGCCAATCCATACGCCGGAGGCGGTTCAACCGGAGAGCTGTCTTCGGAAGGCTACTCCAATTACAACGGACTGCAGGTCGATCTTCGCCAGGGATCATGGCACGGTCTGCAGTACGACGCCAACTACACCTTCAGCCACACCCTCGGTGTTGAATCCCCTAACTCGTGGACCGGTACCTTCAACGGGTTCAGCCTGCGCAATCTCCGGCAGAGCTACGGGCCGACGGTATTCGATATCCGGCACGCCTTCCATGCCAGCGGCACGTACGATCTCCCGGTTGGCCACGGTCGTGCGCATCTGGCCAACAACCGGGCGCTGGATGCCGTTTTGGGTGGATACACCGTTGGCACGATTGTGACGTGGCAGAGCGGCGCACCGGCGTACCTCGGTGGAGGGTACTACACCTTCAATGACTACGGGGACGGCGGCATCCAGTTGCACGGAGTCAGTCGGAGCCAGTTGCAGCACGCCATCGGCGTTCACGAAGTTCCGGGCCATACCTTCGCCGATCTGATCGATCCCAAATACATGGTCAGCGCGACAGGCGGCGGCGCTAACTCGAATTACATCACGCCAAATGTCACTCCGGGAACGTTCGGTCAGATAGCATATGTCCATGGTCCGCATCAGTTCTATCAGGACATGGAGCTGACCAAGGTGTTTCCCATCCACGAAACGATGAACTTCAACCTGCAGGCTTCCTTCATCAATGTCTGGAACCATCCGGTCTTCGGATATGCGAACGGCTTTGGCCCAGCCCCGAACGGGTCGGCCTCGTCCTTCCAGTCCAGTATTCAAAGTTTTGGATTCGGGCAGGGCAGTCCTACGAATGAGGGTTCGGGCTTCGGCCGCATCATCGAGTTACGAGGTAACTTCACGTTCTAAGTGAGCCCTCGTGAGCAACGCCGGACGCCGCACGTGCGTCCGGTGTTTTTTTCCTTACACGGGCCATGGGCCCCATCATTGGACCTTCAGGAACAGCTGAGTTGAGCTTGAAACCTTATGCATGTCCGGCTGTGTTCGCGCCTGGAAAAGGGCTCGGACGATTGCTCCGCCGCAGTGGAGCGGTGGTTCTCGGGATATCGGTTTTCTCGGCCACATGCCTTCTGTCGAGCGCAGCTGCGCAAAAGCCCGAGCCGCACAAACCGGCGGTCCCCGGGCCCATGCTCAGCCAGGGGCTTGCTACTTTCGACACACCGCACTTCACGCTGAAATTGGTTCGCTCCTCCCAAACCGTTGCAGCTCTGCTACCGAAAGGGGCCAAGGGCTTTGACTTCACTCCCGGCGATCGCCTCGTGGAACGCTCCGACAACGGGTACTACCATCTCGGCGACCTCGATCTCCGCCTCCGCACCGGCGCCTCGGGTTCCTGGCAGGCTTACTCCACCGCACTCGCCCGCAAGCCGGTTGAGGCGCTGCCCGCCGCAGCAGGCGTGCTGGCCTCTGCCAACCTCGCGCCGACTTTGCCCTCGGATATCCCGCTGACCGTAACCCGCGCCTGGCTGGTGGATCGCGGACAGCTCGTGCTTCGCTTCACCCTCCAGAACAAAACGCATCAGCCTGTCGAGATCGGCTCCCTCGGGATTCCGATGATCTTCGATAACATCATGACCGACCGCACCCTCGCGCAGGCGCATTCCATCTGCAGCTTCTACGATCCCTACATCGGAGAAGACGCAGGCTACCTGCAGGTGACACGGCTGAGCGGTCACGGGCCGGCTCTGCTGGTTGTGCCGGAAGGACACACTCCTTTCGAGGCATGGAATCCGATCCTTGGCGAGAGGCCGGGGCATCTCGAGATGGCGCACGATCCAACGCCGCGCGGGATCATCTTCGAGGGTTTCTACGAATGGATGGTGCACAGCGCCGCTTACCAGCAGAATGAGTGGAAGAATGCGCAGCCCTGGAATCCGCCAACGAGCTTCACGCTGCAGCCAGGCCAGTCGCGCGTTTACGCTCTGCGCTTCCTGCTTGCGGACTCGATCCCCGGCATTGAAAAGACTCTCGCTGCCAACCATCGCCCCGTCGCCGTTGGCGTGCCGGGTTACATCCTGCCCATGGGCCTGGATGAACACCTGTTTCTCAATTTCAGTGAACCGGTGCGCTCCCTGACCGTTGACCCTGAGGGTGCCATCGAAGTCCTAAAAGCAAACTCCACGCCCGGCGGCTGGCGCAATTACATCGTTCGGGGCAAGATATGGGGACGTGCCCGACTTACTGTGATTTACAAAAGTGGTCTGGTTCAGACCATTGACTATCGCGTGATCAAGCCGGAATCCGAGGCGGTTGCCGACCTGGGCCATTTCCTGACGACCGAGCAATGGTTTACCGATTCCGCCGATCCCTTCCATCGCGCACCTTCTGCGATCACTTACGACAATCAGGCGCATCGGCAGGTGACTCAGGATAACCGCGTCTGGATTGCGGGTCTCAGCGACGAAGCGGGAGCCGGCTCATGGCTGGCCCTGGTGATGAAAGAACTGATCGCACCCGAGCCGAAGGAGGTCGCGCAACTCGAGCAGTTCGCCGACGGTGTGCTCTGGGGCGGGATTCAGTACAAAGACGGCCCTCAGCAGTACGGAGTTCGCAAGAGTCTGTTCTATTACCAGCCTGACCAGCTTCGACCTGGCTTTTATAACAGCAATTTCGACTGGAAGACCTGGGCCAGCTGGAGCAGGAAGGCATCGGAAGCTGTCGATCGCTCGTATAACTATCCGCACGTGGCGTCGACGTGGTGGGTGCTCTATCGGCTCTCGCGCAATCATTCCGGCCTGGTGACGGATCATCCCTGGCAGTGGTACCTCGCGCACGCGTACGAAACTTCGATGGCCATGACGCGGCTCGCGCCGTACTATGCGCAGTTCGGTCAGATGGAAGGCGATGTTTTCCTCTATATCCTCGACGATCTGCGCCGCGAAGGCATGACATCGGATGCCGATCAACTGGAGGCGGCGATGCGGCGGCGCGCCGACCACTGGAACACCGAGGAATATCCCTTTGCCAGCGAGATGCCGTGGGATTCTACCGGTCAGGAAGAGGTCTACGCCTGGACGAAGCATTTCGGATTCGACGCTAAAGCGCAGACCAGCATCGACGCTATTCTCGGCTATGACCCCGCGATTCCAAGCTGGGGCTATAACGGAAGCGCGCGGCGTTACTGGGACTTTCTCTACGCCGGCAAGGTTCGCCGTCTGGAGCGCCAGCTGCATCACTACGGCTCGGGCATCAATGCTGTGCCGCTGCTCGCCGCTTATCGCGATGATCCCTCGAATCTCTATCTTCTTCGCGTCGCCTATGGCGGAACCATGGGGGAGCTGAGTAATATCGACCAGAACGGATTCGGCTCAGCCGCCTTCCACGCGTTCCCCGACATGCTGGCCGGCGATCCGTACTCGGGAGACTATGGCAGCGGATTCTGGGGTTTTGCGGTCAATACGGCGACCTATGTCGTCGACGATCAGGTTCTGGGCTGGCTCTGCTTCGGCGGTGCGCTGCAGAACGTCCGGGGCACGATCGACGTTACGCCTCTGGATGCCGCGCGCAGCCGCATTTACCTTGCTCCCGCCGGTCTGTGGATCACGCTGGATGCGGGGCGCATGGGCAGGGTACGGTTCGATGCTCATACCGGCGTCGTTCGGATCACTCTCGACGCGGCAAGTTCCGTCACGCCGGCAGCGTACGTGCGCCTGCAACAACCGGCCGCCATCGCCGGCGTCGGCCACTATCAACCCGTCGGCCATCTCTCGATCGAACGTGGCGCGTGGGTGGTCCCGCTGCAATCGAACCCTGTCGAGATCGTGCTTCACGCGGTTCCAGCGGCCGCCAATGGATCGCATGAATAACGGAGCGCAGCCATGAGGTCCCGACGCGCCGCGAGAAGTCTCTGTCTGTATTGCGCCGCCGTGCTTTCCGCCGCAGCACTCTCTGCGCAGACAGCGGCCTCAGGCGCGTCCGTCGAACAAGGCATTCATCTGGTCGAGAGCGGCCAGTGCAGCGAGGCCCTCCCGCTTCTCGAACGCGGACTTCCTCACGTCACCGACAAAGCCCTTCGCTATCGCGGCGAGATGGCGGAGGTTCGCTGCGCCATGGCGGTGGACAACAGGCAGGTTGCGGCCGATACGCTGTTTCGCCTGGAGCGGGAGTCCCCCGGCGATCCAGAAGTCCTCTACATCCAGACCCACATGTATTCCGAGCTGGCCATGCGCTCTGCGCGCGAATTACAGGAGAAGGATCCTACCTCGTATCAGGCGCGCCGTCTTGAGGCGGAAGGCCTTGAATCGCAGGGGAAACAGGATGAGGCAGCGACTGTCTACCGCGACATCCTGAAAGATCATCCCAACGTTCCTGGCATTCATTACCGGCTCGGACAGATCGCTCTGGCGGAAGCCGGCGATGCGGGACCGACGGACGCAGCGCGGGCGGAATTCGAAAAAGAAATTGCCATCGATCCCAGTAACGCCTCTGCGGAATTCGTCCTGGGCGAGCTGGCCCGGCGCAAAGGCGACTGGAACGATGCGGTCCATCACTTCACGCAGGCGACGCACCTCGACGCCGGATTCTCCGAAGCGTATCTGGCCCTCGGCATGTCGCTTGCCGCCAGCGGTCGATACGCCGAAGCGAAGCCGCCGCTCGAGCACTACGTTCGGCTGGAGCCCAATGACCCCTCGGGTCACTACCAGCTTGCGATCGCCGATGCTCACACCGGCGATCAGGCGGGGGCACAGCGGGAAATGGCGCTTCAGGCACAGGCCGCAGCTCGAGCAAAGGCCACCGACACTACACAGGGGCATCCCGTCCAGCAATGATCCAGTTCCTGCGCACGCTACGGGCTGCCGGAATCCCGACAAGGCAACTACTGTTCTGATGTCCTCAGGTTTACAGCGAGATCGACGCCGCTTCTCCCGCAGAGACTTTGTCCGCAATTCGGCGCTGGGCCTGATTGCTGCATCGCCCCTTGCGCGTGCTCTGGCCGCGGGTCAGACGCAGCCGTGGTTTGAGGCCATTCCTCCGGAGCGGAGCGAGATCGCCTGGACGCACACCGCCGGCCTCTCTCCTGCAATGTATCTTCCGGAGACCGTCGGCGCGGGCTGCGCTTTCCTCGATTACGACAATGACGGCTGGATGGACATCTACCTCGTCAACAGCGGCCCGTGCGACTTCTACACTCCACCCAGGCCACTGCGCAACGCTCTCTACCGGAACAACCGGGATGGCACATTTACCGACGTGACCGAGAAGGCGGGAGTGCCCGGCAACGCGTACGGGATGGGTGTTGCGGTGGGCGACTACAACGGCGACGGCCTGCCCGACCTTTACGTCACGCAGTATCCGCACAGCATTCTGTATCGCAACAATGGCGACGGCACTTTCACCGACGTGACCGCGAAGGCCGGCCTCGCAGCTCCCGGCTGGGCGACCAGTGCCGTGTGGTTCGATTACGATAATGACGGGCGGCTGGATCTCTTTGTCTGCCGCTTCGCCGATTTCAGCCGGGACAAGAATGTCTGGTGCGGCGGCCATGGCCCGGGCGAGCGTTACTACTGCAAGCCAAACGTCTACAAGCCCATGCCCAGCTGGCTCTTCCATAACAATGGCGACGGCACGTTCACCGACGTCAGCCGTGAATCCGGCATTGCGGGCACGCTCGCCAAAGCTTGGGGCGTGGTCGCCGCCGATCTCAACAACGACGGCCGCATGGACCTCTTCGTCGGCAGCGACACGGCGCCCAATCCCCTCTTCATGAATCAGGGCGCGGGCCGTTTCGCAGATAACGGATTCCTCGCCGGCGTGGCCTACAATCCGTTCGGTGTGGCCCGCTCCGGAATGGGAGTGGACGCCGCCGACTACGATCAGGACGGCTGGCTCGATCTCTTCGTGGCCAACGTCGATCATGAGATGTACTCGCTTTACCACAACAACCATCAGGGGGGATTCGACGATGTCTCACTGCACACCCCCATCGGCCCAACGACGGAGCTGATGAGCGGCTGGGGTCTGAAGTTTTTCGACTTCAACAATGACGGCGACCTCGACCTGATCATCGCCAACGGTCATCCGGACCTTGCGATCCAGCAGCACCACCCCGAGCTTCGCTACCTGCAGCCTTTGTTGCTTTTCGAGCAGGATGCAGGATCGTGGAAGAACGCCAGCGGCTCCGGAGGACCGGCCTTCGCGCAGCCTCTGGCCGGCCGCGGGCTGGCTCTCGGGGATTTCGACAACGATGGCGCAGTGGACGTGCTGGTGACCACCAACGATGGTCCTCCTCTGTTGCTCAGGAACAACGCCGGCCGCGACCATCACTGGCTGGGCCTTCGCCTCGTCGGCACCCGGTCCAATATCGACGCGATTGGCGCGAAAGTGAGCTGGAAGAGCGGCGATCTGGTTCGCCATCGCAGCAAAGTCGGCGGCGGCAGCTATCTCTCGTCACACGATCCGCGCATGGTGATCGGCCTCGGCGCGCGATCGCAGATCGACTGGCTCGAAGTGGAGTGGCCGGCGCCGGGCGGAAGCCGTCAGCGCTTCTCCGGTCTGCCCATCGACCGCTACATCACGATCACCGAAGGCAAGCAGGGCTGGAAGTAGCTCCGCGGCTTACGGGGTTAGTCAGAATGCGCGCCGCCGAGCCTGACTGGCGATCCGCAAGATTGCATTTGAAATGGTGTACAATCCTCATTCCCAGCTCACCCCTCCAGGAGCACAGTCGAAAATGTCGGTTCCGATCGCGCGGAAGTCCCTGCTATGCATCCTTGTTTTTGCCGTGATGGTCAGCCCCGGCCTTGCGCAGCGCCGACGCCGCGGCGGCCCGAACGAGTTTGGTTTCCGCTTTCTCGGGCCTTACCGCGGCAATCGTGTGGCGGCGGTGGCAGGAGTGCCGGGCGATCCCAGCACCTGGTATGCGGGTGCGGCATCGGGCGGTATCTGGAAGTCCACTGACGGCGGAAACGAGTGGCAGCCGATCTTCGACAAAGAGCCGGTCGCAGCCATCGGCGCGCTCGCCGTTGCGCCCACCGATCACAATATTGTCTGGGCCGGAACCGGCGAGGCGTGGGCGATCCGCGATATCGATGTCACCGGAGACGGCGTCTACAAGTCGACGGATGCCGGCAAAACCTGGCAAAACATGGGACTTGACGCAACCGGCCGCATCGGGCGCGTTCTGATCGATCCTCAGAATCCCGATGATGTTTACGTTTGTGCGCTCGGCCGGCTGGGCGGCGCACAAAAAGAGCGGGGCGTCTTTCGGACCGTCGATGGCGGCAAGACCTGGGAGCATGTGCTGTTCGTGGATGAGAACACCGGCTGCTCGGGGCTGGCCATGGATCCGGAGAATCCGCGCACCATGTTCGCCGGCATGTGGCAGGTTTCGATGCACACCTGGGCCGAGATCAGCGGAGGCCCGGGGAGCGGAGTGTTCGTGTCCCACGACCGCGGCGCCACCTGGACGCGCATCGAAGGCCATGGACTGCCTCACTCTCCGGTCGGGAAGATCGACGTTGCGGTCGCACCCACCGATTCGAATCGGGTCTATGCGCTCATCGAGACCGACAAGCAGGGATCGCTGTGGCGCTCGAACAATGGCGGCGCGGACTGGCAGGTCGTGAGCCGGGATCGCACTCTGATCGGGCGCGGCGGCTATTACATCCGCATCGCGGTATCGCCCGGCGACGAAGACAAGGTTCTGGTCTCCAACAGCAGCTTTCTTGTCTCCACCGACGGCGGCCGCACCTTTGAAGCCAAACCGTGGGGCGGCGACAACCACGACATCTGGATCGATCCCACCAACGCGAGCCGCTTCGCCATCTCGTTTGACGGCGGCCTGGCCATCACCACCGTCGATGGCCGCGGCTTCAACGAGGTTACTCTTCCCATCGGGCAGATGTACCACGTAGCCGTCGACGATCAGATTCCTTACTACGTCTACGGCAACATGCAGGACAACAGCACCATGCGCGGGCCCAGCATTCCCCTCAACGAACTGGCGCCCGAGGCCGGCTGGGACCATGGCATGGGCGGCTGCGAGTCCGGTTTCACGCTCCCCGATCCCAGCGATCCCAACATCGTCTGGGCTTCCTGCTACGCCGACGAGGTCACGCGATGGGACGCGCTCACCCATCAGGCGCGCTCCGTGAGCCCGTGGATGCACACCCTGGACTCGGCGCCGAATCAGGCGAAATACCGCTGCCACTGGACGCCGCCGCTCGCCATCGATCCCTTCGACAACAACACCGTCTATTACGGCTGCCAGGTCGTCTTCAAAACCAGTAACGGAGGCCAGAGCTGGTCGGTCATCAGTCCCGATCTATCGACGGAGGATCCCGCCCACATTGTCTCGTCCGGAGGCCTGATCCCCGATAACCTGGGGCAGTTCTATGGCGAGGTGATTTTCGCTCTTGCGCCCTCGACCGTGCAGAAGGGACTGCTCTGGGCCGGAACCAACGATGGCAAGGTCTGGTACACGCGCGACGGCGGCCAGCACTGGAACGACGTCACGGCAAGCATCCGTATGCCGCCGCTGGGCACGGTCACGAGTATCCAGCCTTCGTTCTTCGATGCCGGCACGGCGTACGTGTCGGTCGACTTCCATCTGGTCGATAATCGCGATCCATTCATCTTCAAAACGACGGACTTCGGCAAAACCTGGACGAGCATCTCCAGTAACCTGCCCAAAGGGCCGCTGGCGTACGTCCGCAATGTCTCCGAAGACCCGAACTGCAAAGGCCTTCTTTTTGCCGGGACCGGCAATGCGTTGTACTACTCGCTCGATGACGGCGCAAACTGGACGCATTTCAATCAGGGCCTGCCGCCCTCTCCCGTCACCTGGACGGTCGTGCAGAAGCGGTTCCACGATCTGGTTGTCTCCACGTACGGCCGCGGCTTTTATATCCTCGACGACATCACGCCGCTCGAACAGATGGCCCGGGAGGCGACAACCGAGAATGTTCGCTTCTTTGCGCCGCGTCCAACCTACCGACTTTTGCACCACGAGTTTGTCTTTCTCGATTTCAATCTGAAGTCGGCGCCGGCCAAACCGGTCGAGATGCAGATCTTCGACGCCGGCGGCAAGCTGGTACGCAAAATCAACGAGCCCGCGCATGAAGGGATCAACCGCATTGGGTGGGACATGCATTACGATGCGCCCCGCCAGATCGATCTGCGCACTGTCCCGCCCGAGGATCCGAGCATCTTCCTTGAAGGCCGCTTCTTCGGCAAAGACGAGCGCCCGGTCACGCACTGGGGGATGGAGAGAATCCCCGCGCCGATGGCCGCTCCGGGCAAGTACACTGCAAAACTCACCGTCGACGGCCAGACTTACAGCCAGCCAGTGACCATCCTGGCGGATCCCCACAGCCACGGCACCCAGGCCGATATCGAAGCGTCGGTGAAGCTCCAGCTGCGCATCGATGCCGATGTCGATAAGACGTCGGACATGGTGAACCGCATCGAGTGGATGCGCAAACAGCTCTCTGATACAGAGAAGATGCTCGACAGCGAGTCCGGCGAGAAGCAGCTCGCGCAGGCCGCGCACGATACAGACAAGAAGATGCAGGACGTCGAGTACGAACTGCTCAGCGAACCGCTCGCCGCCAGTGACGACAAGACCTACATCTCAGCGTGGAAGATCTACTACAACCTGCTCTGGCTGGCCGCGGAGATCGGTCCCGGCGCAGGCGATGTGGCTGGCGGCGGCGATTACCGCCCCACCGACACTGAGGTTCAGCTCTTCGGCGACATCGAGCAGAAGCTCGCGAAAGCCGAGGCCGACTACAACAACCTCATCACGAAGGAAGTGCCGGCCTTCAATCGCACGCTTCTGCAGCACAACATCACGCCGGTCAGCGATGCAGGGCATCCGCCGGCATAAATTCCCTACGCCGAAGGTGTTACGGAGCCGCACTGCCGCTGGTTCAGCGGAATCCAAAGAACGGGATTGGCTCCGTAGCGCTCCTGACTACGCCTTGAATTCCGTGCTCCTCACCGCGGGTGGGTGAGCCAGCGCGTGCTTCACGGCAGCCTGCGTTTCTTCCAGCTCCCTTCCGATCACCTCCAGGCGAGGCGGGCGCACCCGCGCATTCCCCGTGCCGGTCTCCTGCTGCACCTGTTTGATCAGCTGGATGAATTTCGGCACCGTATCCATGCGGAGCAGCGGCAGGAACCAGCGATAGAGCGCGAATGCCTCTTCGCGCCGCCCCTCGATCGCCGCGTTGAACAGCGCAACGGACTCCGCCGGAAATGCATTCACCAGCCCGGCGACCCAGCCCACCGCGCCGGCCGCAATGCCTTCCACAATGGCATCGTCGACGCCGACAAAAATCTTCAGCCGATCTCCGGTCAGCGCGCGGATCGCGGTCACGCGCCGCACGTCGGTGCTCGATTCCTTTACCGCGGCAAAGTTCTCGTGCTCTCCGGCCAGCTCGGCGATATGCTCTGGCAGAAAGTCT
Source organism: uncultured Acidobacteriaceae bacterium (assembly GCA_963796895.1). Lineage (GTDB taxonomy): Bacteria > Acidobacteriota > Terriglobia > Terriglobales > Acidobacteriaceae > Palsa-343. The sequence continues at coordinate 458,508 of CAWCNN010000002.1, read as the reverse complement.
GTTCCATAGGAAACCGGATTGTTGTACAGCATGCAGGAGAGCTTCGTCGCCCGAAAGATCGTAGCGATGTGCGCCTTCATCTCGCGCCAGTCGCCCTTATAGACATACGGAGGCAACACCATCAGTCCCGAGCAACCGAGTTCCTCGGCTCTCTTTGCCAGAGCCGCAGCCTCATCCGTCGAGAGAGCCGAAATCGCCGCCACCACCGGCGCGCTTTTCGCTGCGGCGACGACATTGCGCAAAAGAACTTCTTTCTCCGCGGTCGTCAGAGTAGCCGCCTCGCCCAGCGAGCCGAGCGCGACGATGCCCGTACATCCGTTGGCCAGCAGCCACTGCACATGGCGCGTCGTGAACGCCTCGTCCACTCGCAGTTGCCGGTCAAAACCTGTTGTCATCGCAGGCATCACGCCATACCACTTCATACGGTCTCCTTCATCTGATCTGAGTTCTGATCTGAGATATTGGTTTGGGCAGCTGATCCGGCCAGGCTACGCACCAGCGACGGAAAGAGCGGAGGCCGAACCGATTCAGCGCGCCAGCCGAAAAGGTACTCCACTGCTCCGCCGCAGATCCGGCCCTGGCAGGGTCCCATACCGCAGCGCGTGAGCAGCTTGGCATCGCGCCATCCGGTCCTTCCACGCAGGGAGCCCAGCCGCACATCTTCACAGCGGCAGACGATGGTGTTGTCGGTTGCGATGGCCCGCATCTGCGGTGTCAGGCTGCAGGCCTGGCGCAGCGCGCGCACAAATCCCAGGGAGCGCTGCCGTTGCCGGATGAGCGGGCGCGCCTCGCCTTCCCGGCCGCACGCTGCCAGCGCCGCGATGCGGCCTTCAAGCAGCGCCAGTTCGACACCGCCGATGCCTGTCGGCTCGCCCGCGCAACCCACGTTCTCCTGGGATGTCTGCAGGTGATCGTCCGCGACGACGAATCCACCTTCAAGCCGACAACCCAGCAGCTCCGCCAGTTCGGTGTTGGGCACAAGATGAAAGCCGCAGGCGAGGTAGTCGCACTCCACGATCTGTCTCTCCCCGTGCTGTTCCAGGACTACCGATCGCACCCTGGTATCGCCCAGCGCGGAGACAGGCCAGCAATGCATCCGGTACGGGGTTCGCCGGGTTCTCCAGCGATACTGCACGCCCTGACCCAGCTTTCCCGGCTGACGCGCGACCTGCGCGGCGAGGGGCAGCATCTGGCGGAGGGACGCCTGCTCGCAGATGGCCAGGATTCTGGCTCCTCGTTCCGCAAGGTGCGCCGCAACCGCCAGCAACAGCGGACCCGTACCCGCCACCACAACCCGTTTTCCCTCGATCGACAGGCCACCGCGAACCATCGCATCCAGGCCGCCGGCGCCCATCACATTGGGCAGGGTCCACCCCGGGAACGGCAGAAAACGCTCGCGCGCACCGGTAGCAAGAATCAGCTTTTCAAATCGCAGCTGGACATGTTCTCCCGTCGCCGGCCCGTTTCGTTCGGCTCGCAAAACGCCCCTAGCCGGTGCATCGAAGACGCGCCAGCCCTGGAGGCGTTCCACAGTCGACCGTTCCAGCCGCCTGATCCATCGCCGCGCCTCCTCGGGCAGGTGTCCGCCCGCGCGCCAAATCTGCCCACCGGGTGCCGGATTGTCATCCACCAGTCCGACACTCCGGCCGCTTGCCGCTGCCGTTACCGCCGCCGCGATGCCTGCCGGGCCTGCGCCAACGACTAGGACGTCGAACGTCGTCTTCATCGCGTCGCCACCTGCATTCCCGGAGCACAAAGAATCTGGCAGCTCCGCTGGTGCGGCATGCCGTCGATGGTCACACGGCATTCGAAGCAGATGCCCATTCCGCAGAGCGGCCCGCGCGTTTCGCCGCGAACGGACATGCGCGTCTGCGTGCCCGCCATCAGTGCCGCCGCCGCCACGGTGGTCCCAGGGATCACCCGGACGGTGGCGCCATCGACGGTCAGCGCGATCGGCTGCGGCGTCTCACGCATGCTGAATCTCAGTCGAAGAGAGGCTCTGCGCAAAACGCGCGGGAAGGTACGGCTCCGGAGCGATCAGGGGTTTCTCGCCGGTAAGAGCCGCCGCAATCAACTTGCCGGTCGCCAGCGAAGTGGTGATGCCCAGCCCTTCGTGCCCTGTCGCCAGGAAGAGAGAATCGTCCTCAGGCCACGGCCCGATCAGCGGTAGCTTGTCCGGCGTCGCTGCGCGAAACCCGGTCCACACCCGGATTGCCTGGAGATTCCCGATTGCGGGGAGATAAACACGCGCACGCTCGATCATGGATTCGAGTAGCGGGTGGTTGATCGCCGCATCTTCTGCTCCGTACTCCCGCGACGATCCGATCAGGAGTTGTCCGGTCTGCCGCGGCTGCACGTTGAACGCGACCGAATCCGTCGCGACAGAGTGCGCGCTCCGCAGATATCCCAGCTCCACCAGCTGGTGATGAACGAACCCCGGGTAGCGATCGGTGATGACCAGATGTCCGCGCCGCTTGCGGATCGGCAGCTCCGGCATCAGGTCGGTCGCTCCCGCGCCGCAGGCGTTCACGATGCGCCCAGCCTGCAATTCGCCGCCGTTTTGAAGCCGCACGCGGCCCTGCGCCGCGAGGATCACCCGCTGCGGATCCAGCATCTCCGCGCCCAGACGGATCGCCTCGCGCATCAGATATTCCGCAGCACAGGGCGGATAGAGGACTCCGTCCGTTGGGACCAGGAGTGCGCCCGCCAGATCGCGCCGCAACTGCGGCTCCGCCTCCGCCAATGCCCGGCTGTCGAGGATCTCGGCAGCGACTCCGGCTGCGGAGTACACCCGCTGCTTGCGCCGGACCTCCGTCATCTCCTCCTCATCGGCGGCCACCCACAATGTGCCCCGCGCCTCGTACTCGGCCTCCGGCGGCAGATGCTCGGCCACTTCCCTCCAAAGAACCTGCGACCATCGCGTCAACGCAAGCTGCGCCGGCGAGTCGTCCATGACGACGATGTGTCCCATGCCCGCTGCTGTTGCGCCGCCTCCCACGCCCGCCGCGTCGATGACTGCCGTGCGCAACCCCTGGGCAGCACACTCGCGCGCACAGGCCGCGCCGACAATGCCGGCGCCGAGGATGACCACATCCCATCCTGCGTTCATGAACGAATGCCGCTGCAGAATGGGTCTTCCGGATTCAGGATCAGTTTGCTCTCGCCCGTAATGTAGGCGGAGCCGGTGATGCTGGGAACGATTCGATTGCGCGTACCGTTCTCCAGCCGGTACGAGCCTTCAAAGACGGTGCCCAGGATTCCCTCCTGCCGCCACACCTTCCCCGGCGCCAGCTTTCCTTCGGCCGCCAGACACGCCAGCTTGGCGCTCGTGCCGGTTCCGCAGGGGGAGCGATCATAGGCCTTACCCGGGCACAGGACGAAGTTACGGCTGTCTCCGTGCGCAGTATGCGGCGGCGCCGACACCTCGACGTGGTCGATTTCTGCCCCGCCCTCACCTGTAATCCGGTTGGCCGTCAGCGCGCCTCGAACCGCCCAGGTAAAAGCCGTCAGAGCCTCCTGATTCTCCAGCACCAGATCGCAGGGTGCGGACTCCAGCAGGTAGAACCAGTTTCCGCCCCAGGCAATGTCCCCTTTTACGGTTCCGTAACCTGGAACGTCCAACGGGACCGCATCCCGATAGCGGTAGCTGACAACATTCTCGACCGTTACCTGTCCGCTGGGGTGCAGGGTGGCGCGCACCAGCCCTACCGGCGTCTCGATGCGGTGCTCTCCCGGCCCGATACGGCCGAGGTGGGCGAGCGTCGTCACCAGGCCGATCGTGCCGTGTCCGCACATTCCCAGATAGCCGACGTTGTTGAAGAAGATAGCTCCCGCGGCACAGCGTGGGTCGGTCGGTTCCTGCAGCAGTGCTCCCACGAGAACGTCGGAGCCACGCGGCTCATTAACGACCGCCGATCGAAACGAATCATGGTCGGCCGCGAACCGGCGCAGGCGCTCGTCGAGGCGGTCCGTTCCAAGGTCGGGGCCTCCCGATACTACGACTCGCGTAGGCTCTCCGGCAGTGTGGGAGTCAACAGTCTCGATTAGAAGCATAAGTGGGGCGTAGTAAAATTGTCTACAATGTTGGATACTACCTTACTCCCGCGTGGACGCACGTCGAATTCGGCTTTGAACCGCTGAACGGCAAGGTAAAATCCCCTGGAAGGTCCAGGAACGATTCTCCTATGGCAGTGCACACAGCATCGGCTGGCGGCAAGTCCTCCAAACGGCAAAAAACCGAGCACGGAAACAGCCTGCGCAAGGCCTTCCACGAGATTCGCGAGCTGATCGTGCACGGCCGTCTTTCTCCCGGATCCTGGATCGTCGAGGCCGACCTGGCCAGGCACCTCGCCATGAGCCGCACTCCCGTTCGCAGCGCCCTTCATCTGCTGCAGCGCGAAGGCTACGTCATCGAGCATACCAACGTGCGCAAATCGCGCATGGTCGTCGCTCCCCTCACCCAGGAAGACGCCGCCGAGCTTTACCAGGTCATCGGCCACGTCGAAGGGCTGGCCGGCCACCGTACGGCAACCCTTGCCAGGGCCCGCCGTACCGAGATTACCGGACGGTTGAAGCGATTCAACGAGCAGCTTCGCGAGATTGCAGAATCCTCCGATTCCCATGCTTCCGGCATTTTCGACATCGACCGCAGCTTTCATCGCACGATCATCGAAGCCGGAGCGGGACCGCGCCTCACTGCGCTGCACAAGTCCATTGAACCGCAGGCGGAGCGCTACTGGCGCCTCTACGCCAGCTGGATCATGCACGATCTGCATCCCTCCCTTGCCGAGCACGAAGAGATTATTGCCGCCATCGCTGCCGGGGATCCTGGGCGAACCGAACGCGCCCTGCAGGTCAACTGGGAAAACGGCTGTGCTCGTCTTGCTAAAGTCATCGAAATCTTCGGCGAACGCGGCAGCTGGTAGTCCATCCCGCTGTTCACCGGTGCCTGCAGTCCGTCTATTTAGCGGCTTGACTTGTCGCATGCAGTATTGTACACAATTCACACAGCAGAACATTGCTTTGTACGCCGCCCCAGCGGACTGATCCCCGGATCTGCATTGCGTCACACTTCCGACGTTTGTTTTCCACCCGTCCAGGTTCATGGATTCCAGACTCATGGATTCCAGGCTCATGGACGAGAACTATCGCCTCTGCAGTCCCAGGCGATCAGGAGGCGCATGAATCAGCGGTCGATCGTTCCTGTGTTGTTGCTCGCCGCCATCGGCGCATCCGCGTTCCGCAGCTATGGGCAGGTCGCGCGTGCCGATTACGACCGCGCCCTGAACCTGCAGAAGAAGTACGATTCCCTCCCCATCGATCTGCCGGACAACGTCTCCTGGCTTCCCACCGGCGATCGCTTCGTCTATCGCAAATCGGTGGAAGGCGGACACCAGTTCGTCATGGTGGACGCTGCCAGCCAGGCCAAACAGCCGGCCTTCGACCAGACCAAACTGGCGGTCGCGCTCTCCGCCGCCAGTGGCGACAGCTATACGGCGCTCACACTCCCCTTTGCGCGTTTCCGTTTCGCCGACGACAATGCCGCCATCGAATTCACTGCCGAGAACACTCGATGGCATTGCGATCTGCACGCCTGGGTCTGCCATGGCCACCCGCTTTTCTCGGGCGACGACTATGGCTACGACGACACTCCGAAGGCCGAAAACAGCGCCGACAAAACCCTGCCCTCGCCAGACGGTAAGTGGCTCGCGTACATCCTGAATTTCAACGTTGAAGTCCGCTCCAAAGACGGCAAACAGAAATACGTCCTGAGCGAAGACGGCTCCGAAGGCAACTACTATGCCTTCTCGACCCTGGCGTGGTCGCCGGATTCAACTCACCTGGTCGTCTACCGCATCCGCCCCGGGTATCGCCGCGTCATCGATTATGTTGAGTCCTCCCCGAAGGACCAGCTACAGCCTGAAACCTCCACCATGGTTTACCCGAAGGCGGGGGATGTTTTGCCGCTGCCGCAGCCTGTCCTTTTCGACGTCGCAACGCAGAAGCAAATCGACATCGGCAATGCGCTGTTCCCGAACCCGTACGATCTGAGCCATGCCGTTTGGTGGAAAGACAGCCGCGCCTTCACCTTCGAATACAATCAGCGCGGTCATCAGGTATACCGTGTCATTGAAGTGGACGGCCACACTGGTGAGGCTCGCACCCTGATCGACGAGACCAGCGACACCTTCATCAATTACGAACCGCTGGTCATGAACCAGTTCGACACCGGCAAGATCTACCGGCACGACATTCACGACGGCCAGGAGATGATCTGGGCCTCCGAGCGCGACGGCTGGGAGCATCTCTACCTCTTCAACGGACACACCGGCGCACTTGAAAACCAGATCACCCGCGGATCGTGGGTCGTCCGGGCAGTGAACTATGTCGACGACGACAAGCGTCAGATCTGGTTCGAAGCCAGTGGCATGAACCCAGGCGAAGACCCGTACTTCGTGCACGCCTACCGCATCAACTTCGACGGCACCGGCCTCACCCCGCTCACGCCCGATACGGCCGATCATCGCGTCGAGTTCTCGCCGGACGGCAAATATTTCCTCAACACCTGGTCTCGTATCGATCTGGCGCCAACCATGGCCCTCTACCAGGCCTCGGACAACAAGCAGCTCATGGTGGTCGAACATGCGGACATCGGCAAGCTGGTCGCCGCCGGCTGGCATGCTCCCGATATCTTCCACGCCAAAGGACGCGATGGCGCCACGGATATCTGGGGCGTCATCTACAAGCCGAATAACTTCGATCCGAAGAAGAAATACCGAGTCATCGAAGATATCTACGCGGGACCGCAAGGCTCCTTCGTACCCAAGGCCTTCACGACCCACATCGAGCCTCTCACCCAACTCGGGTTCGTCGTGGTCCAGATCGATGGCATGGGCACGAACAACCGCTCACGGGCCTTTCACAACGTCACCTGGAAGAACCTGAAAGATGCGGGTTTTCCCGACCGCATCCTGTGGCATAAGGCCGCGGCCGCTGAGTTTCCCTGGTATGACATCTCCCACGGCGTGGGCATCTTCGGAACCTCATCCGGAGGCCAGAGCTCGATGGGCGCGTTGCTCTTCCACCCGGAGTTCTATACCGTCGCTGTCTCCAACAGCGGGTGCCACGACAACCGCATGGACAAGATCTGGTGGAACGAGCAGTGGATGGGGTGGCCTGTCGGTCCGCAATACTCCGACTCCTCCAACGTCGACAACGCCTGGCGACTGAAGGGCAAGCTCCTGTTGATCTTCGGCGAGATGGATCATAACGTCGACCCTTCTTCCACTCTGCAGGTCGTCGACCGGCTCATCCGCGCCAACAGGAGATTCGACCTGCTGGAAGTACCGGGCGCCGACCATGGCACCCGCGGTCCCTATGCGTACTACACGCTACGCAGGACGTATGACTACTTCGTTCGCAATATGCTGGGTGAGCAGCCTCCCGACTGGAATGCCGATGCGGTTCCGGCATCCGGCCAGTAAGGCCGCGCTCGGCACTTAGAAGATCGGGAGTTCTCCAACGAAGGTCCTCATGACAAAGCCAATCTCCAGGCGGTCGGTCATCGGCGGAATCGGAGCCGGCCTTGCGCAGTTCCTCCTCGGCAGACGAGTGGTTGTGGCCGAAGCACGGAATCCGCTGACTGGAGAACCGGGCCAGCTGGATTGGGTGCTGACGGAAATCTCTCCGCGGGTTCTGCGGATTGCGATTGCTCCCGTGAACGCGTGGCCGTCGAGCGAAGAGCTCGGAATTGTGCAGCAGCCTTCAGCGCATTCTCTGCTGAAGAAGAGCGACGCGACGGCCAGTAGTCTCGCGTGGCGCGGCTATCGGATTGCGGTCGCCGAGAATCCGTTTCGGGTTACGGTTTCCGGCACATCGCGGGATTTCCATCAGGAAATTCGCTTCGACCCCGACAGCACTGCCATCCGGTTCCGCATTGGAGATGCCCCACTCTTCGGTCTGGGAGAAGGATTGCCTCGTTACGATCTGCGCGGAGCGAAGTACGGGATGCGGAATGGCGAAGGCACGCCGCATCTGGCGCTCGACGGCGCGAGGCTTCCAATTCCGTGGCTCATGAGCGCGGGAGGATGGGGATTATTTATCGGACAGCCTTCGGGCTTTTTCGATCTGACGGGCGACGTCGGGATTTTCGAGCCCGTAGAGGCTTCATCGAGCCGCAACGTTTATCTGGTTGTGGGCGAGACGCCGGCCGAGATCCTGCGCGGCTATGCGGAACTGACCGGCTTCCCGCATTTGCCTCCACTCTGGTCCCTGGGCTATCAGCAGTCGCACCGCACGCTGGCCAGCCGCGAGGAAGTGATGAGCGAGGCAGAGACTTTTCGAAAGAAGAACCTGCCCTGCGACACGCTGATCTATCTGGGAACCGGCTTCTGCCCCTCGGGATGGAATACGGGGCATGGTTCGTTCACCTTTAATGCGGATGTGTTTCCCGATCCGAAGGCGCAGATTCAGCAGCTACACGATGAACATTTCAAGGTGGTACTGCATGTGGTGCCGCCGGGCAACTTTCATGGCACGATGCACGACACGGGCGCGGAGGCACAGACTCCGGGCGATGCCGTCGGCTACTGGCGGCAGCATCTGCCCGTGGAAGAAGCGGGCGTGGCCGGCTGGTGGCCAGACGAAGGCGACCGCCTGTCGGTCGACGCGCGCTTCCAGCGCAATCAGCTCTACTGGGATGGGCCCCGGAACGTGCATCCGGAGCGGCGTCCCTTCGCGCTGCATCGCAATGGATATGCGGGGCTCCAGCGCTATGGCTGGTTGTGGTCGGGCGATGTCGACTCGAGTTGGGCGGCGTTGGCAGCGCAGGTGCGCCAGGCTATCAACGTCGGCCTCTGCGGCATTCCTTACTGGGGCACGGACACGGGCGGCTTCGTGCCAACGCACGAGCTGACACCAGAGCTCTATCTGCGCTGGTTTCAGTTCAGCGCATTCTGCCCGCTGTTCCGCTCTCACGGCCGCGCGTGGAAGCTGCGCCTGCCATGGGGTTGGAATTCCGGAAGCCCCGGGCCACTGGAAGGAGCCGAGCGTCTGGGGCCGGACTGGCCGCCGGAGCAGGAACTGCATGATCCGCAGGTGGAGGAGATCTGCCGCGAATATCTGAACCTCCGCTACCGGCTCCTTCCTTATCTATATTCATCAGCAGCGCAGGCTCATAGGACGGGCCTCCCTCTGATCCGGCCGCTGTGGCTCGCCTATCACGAAGACAACTACGCGCTGACACGCGAGGATGAATATCTCTTCGGCGACAGCTTCCTGGTGGCTCCTGTGCTGCAGGCAGGCGTAGACAAGCGAGCGGTGTATTTGCCCGCCGGGCTCTGGTGGGATTTCTGGACCGAGGAATCAATCCCGGGCCAGGGAGAATCCTCGCGAGTTGTGGATCTGAAGACACTACCGCTCTATGTAAAGGCAGGCTCGGTCGTACCCCTGGGGCCGATCAAGCAATATGCGACGCAACTCGTGGACGAGCCGCTGACGCTGCGCGTTTATCCCGGCGCGGACAGCAGTTTTGCTCTCTACGAGGACGACGGCGAGAGTTTCCGCTGTGAGAAGGGTGAGTTCACGCGGATCTTCTGCGAGTGGAACGATAAGGAGCGGAAGCTCTCGCTCCGTATCGATCCAAAAGGTGAGCCGGCGCCTGGTAGGAAGATGCGTGTAGAGTTTGCAGGCCGTAAAGGCAGCAAGATGGTGACGCTACAGGGGCCGCTGACCGTGATTGAGCTGTGATGCGTCAGCGCGCTACGCGCTTCAGCCCTTCGCCACCGTCACGCTCACGCCGGATGCACGGGGGACGGACACGGAATGCCTCCCATCGTCGCTGAGACGAGATTTCGCATCTCGCACGATCCGTGCTTCGCGGCTGTCGATGGCGGGCGCCTGCAGCGTTGCCACCTCTACCGTGAGTCCCCTGCCTTTGCCGAAATCGAGCATCACTTCCAAATCCTTCTCCAGATCCTTGTTCAGAATCACCACCGAACGTCGGTTCCCGGCCGATTCCGCCGCGTACGCTGTCGCGTCTACTCCGGCGCTCTGCAACTTCGAGGTCAAGTCAGCCCGGAAGAGCCTCGATCCGCTGAGCGACCCGGCAAACTGCAGTCCGCGCGCAACCGGCTCCAGCACATACTCGGCCCCAAACGTCGCGATCGGCGTATAGAACGGATGGGGATGCGTCGCGATCTGCGCCGGCGTCTTTCCCTCCTGCTCGAGCAGCGTGTCTCCGGGCAGCGATCCACCCACAGAGTTAGCCACTGACTTACCCGTGCCTCCGTGCAGATTGATTCCCGAATAGTTATTGCTTGCCAGCAGCAGCGAGTAGTCAGCCGACCACAAGGCCGCGGCAAACACGTCGGACACACCCGGCTTCCCTCCCCGATAACACGTATTGCCTTCTGTCATGCGCACACGCGCACCCATCTTATCCGCGGCAGCCGTGGCTATATCTGCGGTCTTTTGTACTTTGGCCATCGTCGCCGCCATCATCAGGTTAGGAATATTCACCGCCGGGTTCGTTGCTGGTCCGCCGAAGTAATAATGGTGCGTAAGCGTCGTAACATGCGGGGGATTCTCGATCGCAGGCCATTCCGCCGCAATTTCGGTGAGCCATCGGACATCCGATGCCACGTCGGGCATGCCAAACTTCGCATCCTGAACTCGTGCCGCCACCGCCCGTGCCATCGCCAGCCATTCCTTCAGGTATGTTGGGGCGGACCACGTCTTCGGGTCGCGCAGGTGACGATTGAACATATCTACCTCATTGCCAATCTGGAAGTATTGCAGCCGGTCGCCCAGCGTCCTGCTCACGAACGCCGCTTCTTCCGCGGCCCGCTCCGGCGTGTTGGTGCCCATCCCAATGCCGTAGAGGCAGGTCCATCCCGTCGCCTGCAAAAACTCCGCCAGATTGCGGACCGCCTCGGCCGTTACGGGATAGTACGATGCCCTGGGTTCCCCGACTACCTCGTGAATCTTTGGGTGTTCAGGCTCTGGCGAGTCCGGCGTCGGCTTCCAGTAGCCGAACTCACTCGTGTTGCCGCCCAGCCGCAGGACGCCTCGTGGAAACAGTTCCCGGAAAGCGCGAATCAGACCGGCATTTTTCGCTGAAAAGAAGCTGGGATCCGCCAGTTGCTGGACCTCGTACGAAAGTCCCACGAAATCCACCGGCATGTGTGGTCCGTCGGCTTCTGCCGGAATTTCCAGTGTGACCGGTTCCCCTTTTGGTTGTGCGCCTAAGCGCGCTGCCGCCGCTGCCATCGCGGCCGTAGTCAGAAAACGGCGTCTTGTCACCAGGTCTTCAGTCATAGAGAATCTCACGCCCCGCATGCACTAAGTTCCGATGATTGCGACAACGGCCTATTCTACGCGCAATCAATGCTCGACCTGGCCCTCGCCGTGGGTCTGTTTTTTTATCTGCAATCGGCTTTGCCTCGCGCAACGCCGCACGAGACGACTCCAGATCAGAATGGTTGCGTTGCTCCCGCTATCACCTGCAGTATTTGTTCTTCGCCGAGGCAAACGTCAAAAACGTAAGGCTCTCGGGCGCGAGCCGAATGCTACCGCTCTCGATCCGCATTCCGGCGATGTCTGGCAGGGACCCATCCGCACCCGCCTGGAGCTCGTTTCCATTCAGCGAAACCCGCACAGAAGTGAGCGCCTCAGCCGTCAGCGCGTAGCGCCTCGCAGCGGCATAGATCTGCAGCTCGTGGCTCCTCGCCTCGTCGATGTTGATCGCAAGCACCGCAACTCCGCCCGGCACTCCGTTCAGGCACTGCGCGTAAATTCGAAGGTTTGGTTCGCTGACAGTGTCCGGATGCAGGACCACCGTCCCCATGAGCCGTTTCCACAACAGTGCGGCCCAGTAGTCGGGCCGAGGATCGAAACTGCCCTCCGAGAGCAAGCCGTAGTCGCTTGCGTCGAGAGTATTGTGCATCACCACCTGAACTCCCTTTTGCGCGGGCGTTCCCAGTTGATTCAGAAAACGGAAGGTGTCGGCAAACTGCGCAGCCATCGGATCGCCCCCGCACGCCGCTTCTCCCGTCTCGTTCAGCTACATCGTCTTGCCCGGAAGATAGCGATCACGGAGTCCCGCGTAAAAGGCCTCAACCGTGTCGGTGCGATCGAGCCATTCGGTGGAGAGAGCCTGGCTGATTGACTCGCTCCCCCCGCATCGCCGCGAAACGGCTCCATAAAAGTGATACGAGAAGGCTTCGAAGATGCCGCCCGAAGCGCGGAGCAGATCCTGGGAGTGGAGAAAGGTGATCTGCGGCATGTGCGCACCCGCCGGCATCAGTGAAATCCCCTCCCCCACGCTGCCCGGACCCAGAAATATAATGTGGGGCGATTCTTTGTGGAGGAACTTGCCGAAGATCCTGGCGTCTCGCCCAAACTGCACGGCATCGTATCCCGGCGGCGCGCCTCCGGCCGAGGGGAAATTCGGCTCGTTCATATATTCTGCCGCCGCGATGCTTCCTCCGGCCCGCCGGGTGTAGTCAAGCAGCGCCTGTGCCTGCAGCGGCTGCCAGACTCCCTCGGCATTGCGCGTGCCCGGGCTGATGGCGAAGGAGGTCACCAACTGAGCGTCGGTCGCATGGGCGAAATCGAGAACGCCTTTCCACTCGGCCCGTGTGAGAACACTGCGGAATCCTTGAGGTGGTTTCGCCAGAGCCGGCCGATCATCATTCTGAAACCAGGCGCTGTTGGCCCATGTGCCGCTCACCCGGATATAGGCCGGTCCCAGAGCGGCCGCCAGGTTGCGCAGCTTCGGGTTCGTCAGATCCAGCGGCGGGCGGTATTCATACAGGATCGAAGCGTCGCCGGCCACAGGGTTGGCGCTGGGCGGTGTCAGTGTATCCGCGCCAGTAGCCCTTGCCAGAGAGGCGTAGGGTCTCCAGAAACGGCCTCCGGTCACTTCCGCCATTTCCACGTTGTACGAGAGATAGCGCGTATCGACGCTGCCGGCCCGGGTCATCTGCCCTGGCCGCAGTTGGACCGGTTCCTTTGCCTGCAGAGACGGCACCACACCGCCAAAAATGCAAAAACATACCAGCATCCGCAATCCAGCGGCATTCCAACTGAATGGCAGCATCGAGGCCCCGTTCGCTTGCAGCAGAGGTTGGTTCATCGCAGCCATACTACATGCGCGCGCCCGGTTCGATTCACATTGATTTCGCTGCGGGAGACGCTTCTCTGTGCCCGGACTCTCATCCGGGCTACTGCGGTGGATTCCCGGTGTCGGGCGCGTGCGGTGCGTGGTCCGCACCGGAGATCTGCTCGTTCAGGCTCTGATAGGCCTGCTTCTTCATCTTGCCGACCAGAAGGGCCTCGGCGCGAGCCTTGTCCGTCTGGCCCATGACCTGGTAGAGACGCGCGAGGCGCCAGTGGGGATCCGCGTCCTTAGGATTCAGCCTGACGGCCTCCAGATACTGGGCCAGAGCCTCATCGTTACGCCCCTGATCGGCATAGATGATGCCCAGGTCCAGATGGCCCAGTTCGTTCGACGGATCGTCCCTGAGGGCGCGCTCCAGTTCCGGCTGGGCGTGCTGATTGTCTTCGAGGCGGAGATAGCAGTCCGCAAGATACACGCGGCTCTGTGCGTGGGAAGGATCGTTCTCGAGGTCCGCCTGGAATTCCGGGATTGCATCGCTGAAGCGCTTCTGCCTCATCAGCAGATAGGCAATCGCGAAGTGCACATAAGGCTCTTTGGGATTCACCTTCTCCGCGGCGCGAAACTGGGCCAGTGCGCCGGTGTCATCTCTCATATCGTCCAGCGCTTCGCCGGCAAGCATGTCCGCCTCGGCAGATTCCGCGTTCAGCGTCAGGATCTCGTGGTAGGTATCCATGACACACTGATATTGCTTTGACCAGAGACAGCTGTGCGCGAGTGCGAGCCGCAGCGGCAGGTTGTGCGCATCGTGCGCCGCAGCCTGTTGGAGAAAGGGCACGGCCTCGGAATACTCACCCAGTCCGTAGTACGCCATGCCGATCAGCAGGCGCAGGCGCTGGGCCTCGGTCGAATGGGGCGGCGCGGATCTGAGCAGAGTATTAAACTCCACGATCGCTTCCTTCGACTGGCCGCTCTTGAACAGCGCCAGTCCCAGATTCAGCCGCAGGCCCGGCACGTGCGGGTTCAGGTGCAGAGCCTTGCGATACAGCGGTATCGCCTCGTCGTAATATCCCTGGCGCGACTCGAGAAGTCCGATCTGGGCGTAGGGTTCGGGATCTGCCGGATGCGCTGTGCTGTAAGCGCGCCAAGCCTGCTCGGCTTCGACGAGTTTGTTTTGCTGTTCCAGCGCGAGCGCGGCTTGCTTTTGTGCATTCACAGCTGGAGTAACTTGTCCCCGGCATGCAGCCACCATCGCGATACCCACGATTCCTGTCAGCACAAGCTGCTTCGTCGGCCCTTTACGCATTGTTTTCAGAGATAACCCTGGTTCTCATGCGCACATTATTCCCGCATGGCGACGGGCGAAGCAAGAAGCGACAGGACCGAATTCGCTCATCAGCTCCCCATAAGAGGACAAAAAATGAAAGGGCGCGACGGGGATTGCCCGCCGCGCCCCGGTTGAGAGGTTGAAGTTAGAACACGATCTTTCCGCCGAGTTCCATGACACGCGGACCCCAGTCGTTGTTCACCCAGCCAAAGTTGTTGCCATTCTGGCTCGTGTTCAGGTTCTGGAATTCCGCATGATTGAAGGTGTTGAAGGACTCGAACCGCAGCTCGATATGAGCGCGCTCAGTCATCTCGAACGATTTGTAGAGCGAAGTGTTGAAGTTCACACGACCCGGACCCACAACGGCGTCCTTGTGGCTGTTGCCGAACCCGAGATTCGGGCCACCCAGCCAGGAAGGAGTGGGAGCCGAGAACTGTGAAGTATCGAACCAGCCCTTCACATTCTTGTTGTAGTGAACCTTACCGTTGACATTGGCGCGGTTACCATAGCCGCCGCCCAGACCGATCGTGTCACCAGCGCCGCTAAACCCGATGCCGGTGGAATTGGTGGGTGGCGTTCCGCTCTCGTCCATGAACTGTCCCGCAAGCTCCCACCCGCCGGCGATGGACCGGAGCAGTCCCTGCGAGTGGTTGAAGATCGGGAGCTTGTAGACGTAGTTGGCCTGCAGGATGTGGCGGCGGTCGTAATTGCCCGCGCCCTTGTCGTACTTGAGCACCCACGGATTGCTCACGCAGCACGCGTTGTCCGAGTTCTGAATGTCAATCTCGTGCGAGTACGTATAGTCGAGTTCGCCGCTCAGGCCCCAGCGGTTCTGCACGCGAAGACCCGCCTGCAGACCGTTGTAGCTTCCATTGGTGTTGGTTTCCATCGCGGTGATATCGCCATAGCCCTGGTAGTTCCTGAACGACTGCGAGTTATTCGCCGTCGGCCCCTGTCCCGAAGCAGGAAGGGTGATTACCTGGCCATGGCCGTTGGTGTAGGAGGCAAGGCTTCCACCTTTTGCCCGCACCGCCAGATCGGTGGTCAGCGGGAAGTTGTTGTCGTGCCGGTACTCTTCCTGGTGCCAGGCCAGATTGCCTACATACTGCACAACCAGGACGACTGAGGGCGCCAGCTGGTGCTGGATTCCCAGGCTGTACATGGCAACTGCCGGATCCGGGAACTTCTGCGCCATTTCATACTGGCCGCCCGGGAAGAACGGCGTAGCCGCCGTCGCGCCCGTCTGGATGCTGGTATGTGGGTCGCTGAAGTAGACCTGGTTCGCGGTGGGTGAGTAGGAGAACGGTGAATTGGTCGCGCTGTTGTAGATCAGGTTCCCCTGCAAGCGTTCGTAGAAGGTCCCGAATCCGCCGCGGAGGACCGTCTTGCCGTCTCCAAAGAGGTCGTCCGAGAAGCCAATGCGAGGCTGCCACGTGTTGTAGTAGTTGCTCACCAAAGCTCTCGGAGTGCCCGCCTGGCCGGCCAGGTCCATGCCGTTCACGTAGGCCGGATCGGTCGAGCCGTCTACTGTGAAGGTCGAGAAGCCGGGACCGGTGGATGCCATTGATCCATCCGTGGCCCAGAACGGGGTCAGAGTGGACTGGAAGTGAGCAGGGTTGAAGTTGGCAACGTAGTTGTTGCGCTCCCATGCCTGCGGCAGCGCGTCGTAGCGGAAGCCCAGTTGTACCGACAGGCGCGGCGACACGTGCCACGTATCCATCGCGTACGCCGAAGGCGTCTGGTTAACGTAGTGACGGATCGGCAGCGCTCTCTGCTGGTTGAAGCTGCCGGCAAGGCCCAATAGCATGTCCATCATCGCATCGCCCTGCACGCAGCCCGGAGCGGACTTGTTTGCCTGGCAGGTTGTCGTGTCCTGGTTGCTGGTGTACTGGACTCCGTTGTTACCCTTGAAGGTGTACAGGCCGTTTCCGTTTCCAAACAGCTGCTGGTTCTTCGTATAGCGGTTGTAGCTGAAGCCGAACTTCAGCGCGTGCTTGCCGGTCGTGTACGAAACATCGACCTTGGGCTCATAGTCCTCGGCGGCGTTGTGCCACGGCGCCGATCCCATTTCCAGGTTGGTTCCGTAGGGAGCGCCCCAGTCGATCGAAACAATCTCGTTGGTGCGGCCATTATTGAAGTAGCTGCCCGCGTTCCACCCGGAAAGCTGTTTCGAATTGGTGCTGTTGATGATGTCGATGATGTTGCCGTCGTAGTTCATGCTGGCTTCCACCAGCAGGGTCGGCGAGATGCTGCCGCTTAACTTGATGGCGCCGCTGTTGGACGGAGTGATCTCGGAGCTCGTGACCGTGTTGTAGGTGTCTCCATCCCAACCCAGCATCGGCTTCGCGTTGTGATCGTTGTCGCTTTCGTGCATATAGTGGGCCATCAGCGCCCACTTGTCGTTAAACTTGTGATCTACGCGAACGATGTCGTCGCGAACCTTAATGGGAGCATTGACGCTCTCCACCGCCTGGTCGTTTGCGTTGCCCGGAGGCGGCAGCAGTTTCGCATTCAGAAACAGCACCGCATTGGCGTCAAACAACTGATGCGGGATCGTATTGTTCGGGAAGGGCTGGCCGGGCGTCAGACCCAACTGGGTCAGCTTGGCCTGGTACGCCGGATCCTGAACGTCGGGCACCACGATACCCAGATTGCTGGCGTTGAAACGCGGATTCACATAGTGCAGATCCTGGCCAGCTACCGGAATATCCGCAGTAGGCAGTGTGTTGTTGGTGTTGGTCGAAGAACCCTGCTTGATGTTCCGCCACTCTTCGTTCACGAAGAAGAACGTCTTGTTGCGGTTGGTGTTGTATACACCAGGAATCACTACCGGACCGCCGACGTTGAACCCGTACACGTTGTAGTTCAGCACCTGACGCGGGCTGTAAGCGCTCGGACCGGACTTGTTGAACTTGTTGAAGTAGTCGTTGGCGTCGTAGTCCGTGTTGCGGTTGAACTCGTACCCGGTGCCATGGAAGTCCCGCGTGCCGCTCTTCAGCGAGAGGCTGAAGGTCGCGCCCGAGGAGATTCCGTAGTCCGGAGGATAGTTCGAGGTCAGCATTGTGAATTCGGCGATGGCATCCTGTGGAGGCATAAGGGCGATGCCGCCGGCGCCGCCGCGGTCATCCGACTCGCCGCCGTCGATCAGCCAGATGTTGTGGCTCTGGCGCAGTCCGTTGGCGCTGATGCTGAAGCTGCTGCCGCCCGCGCCGGCCATCGGGGTATTGTTGTCCGGCAAATTCGAGCTCACGCCCAGCCCCATGGCTGCCAGAGCCGCGAAGTTGCGGTTTGCTGTTGCGATCTTGTCAACTTGCTGCGAGGTGATCGTGGTGCTGATCACGTTCTCATCGGTCTGCACCTGCAGCGCATTCGCCTGCACGGTGACTGTGGTCGCCTCGGCGCCAACCTGCATTTTGACGTCGCTGCGCAGAGTCTGCGAAACGTTCAGCACCAGGCCGTTGGCCGCAGCGGTCTGGAAGCCCTTGGCCATTGTCTTCAGGTCGTAGGTACTGGGGTTTAGACCCGCAAACACGTAGTAGCCAGCGTCGTTGGACGTCGACGTAACCGTCGTGCCGCGCGCCGTGTCGGTTAGGGTGACCTGGGCGCCGGAGATAACCGCGCCGGTTTGATCTGTGACGATACCGGTGATCTCAGAGTTCTGCTGGGCATACGCTGCCCCCGCGAACCCGAAGCATAGCATTGCGAAGACCACAAACCACACTGGTCTTGCGAATACCTGTCTCATGAATTGCCTCCTCATTAAACTCAAAAGCTCGTTTTCCTGCACAGGTGACTTTGCATACAAGGCCTCCTGTGGAACCCGGCGTCAGTCGTCTGCTGACTTTTTATGGTGTCATTCGACTGATATTCCGGGATCGGTCCGCAACGTTAGCAAGCGTTTTCTACTGTTGTCAAGCGTTTTATCAGAACTTCCAGCCGGCGATCACACTTCGTAACGTGACTGATGACGAGCTGGCACCCTTTCGACCTGAACCCAGAATTCCGGAAAGCAGATCATAATGATCGCAGTTATCGATTAAGACAATACCGGCTCATTTAGTTAGCTATAGAAACTAATTGCTTTCCCCGCAGTTTGGGTCCAAGCGGGTCGCAAATCTGCTGAGGCCTGCGTGTTCCCAGGAGCAACTGAGCGAGAGCAAACCTCATTCACGCCCGAAATGGATCCGACCTCATGCAACCGCATACATTCCCCGGGCTTTTACAGCTTTGAGCCGTCTATCTCCCCCTGCAGGGGCAGCAAGCGAGAAGAACCACCCACGCTCAGCCTCCTCTCGCCGCTCGTCGTGGCCCACTGCTGCTCCTTCGTCGACCAGTACTGGAGCTGCCGAATCGGCACATGCATGGTTACAATTCTGGTCTGGCCGGCGGCGATATGCACGCGGTCGAAGGCCACCAGCGCTCGCACCGGGAACTGCACTCCCTCCGGAATCGTCGCCGGCGCTCCCAGATAGACCTGCGGCACCTCGTCCGAATCCACAGTTCCTGTATTCCGGATCTGCACGGACACCTCGATGCCGCCGTCCGCAGCCTTCGCCGTCTTCAGTCCGGAGTACTCAAAAGTGGTGTAGCTGAGCCCGTAGCCGAACGGAAACAGCGGTTCGATGTTCTCCTTATCGAACCATCGATACCCCACATTCACGCCTTCGCTGTAGGTCGTCATGCCATCCACGCCCGTCTTGCTCCGCTCCGGATACTGCGGATTGGTCGCTGCATAATCCGCCAGTGCCTTCGCCCACGTCACCGGCAGCCGGCCGGCCGGACTCGTCTTGCCCAGCAACACATTGGCCGTCGCCCATCCGCCTTCATCGCCAGGCCACCACATCTCCAGCACACCCTTTACCTTGTCAACCCACGGCAGCGCCACCGGCTGGCTGGTGTTCAGCACGACGATCGTATTCGGATTCACCGCAGCCACCTCTTCTACCAGCTTGTCCTGATCCCCGGGCAAGCCGAACACGGGCGTCAGCCGCGTCCACACGAACACCACCGCCGTCTTCGCCTTCTTCGCCGCTGCAATGGCCGCGTCGTGGTCCGTCACCCGCTGCTCCGGCGTGTACCAGTTCAGCCGCACCTGCACCGGGGAGCCTGACGAATCCGGCGACGTCGTAATCTCGATCGCATGCGGACCGGCTGACAGTTGCACCGCACGCCGCACATTATCCAATCCATCCGGAGTCGGCACTACATTGTCCTGGTTCGCCTGCAGAATGTCCCCGTGGACGCCGCCCTGGAATGCGCCCGTCTGCGCCAGCTTCTTGCCGTCCAGCGAAATCGTCGCGTTCGTGCCCATCGCTTGCAGATAAATCCAGTAATCGCCCGCTTGCAGAGGGGTGAGCGTGCCCTTCCACACCAGCTTCGAATTCGGCGGCAGCGCATTTCCCTTCTCTTTTGTGAAATTCAGCTCTGCATCAATCTCCTCTGCGGATCCGCCGGTCCGCTGCAGGCCGGGCTTGCCATCATGGCTCAGCATGCTCGCCGGAATCGTCGTACCGGTCATGTCATCGGCCACGGCGAACCGGATTTTCGAATCCCCGGAGAGCTTCTTCATCGCCGCCAACGGACCTACCTGCCGCCACGGCAATCCGACGCTCCGCTCTCCGTTGATCCCGATTGAATCCACCTGCGCCGCCGTCGGACCGATCAATACCACGGAGTCCAGATCCCCAGGCTTCAACGGCAGCACATGATCCTCATTCTTCAGCAGGACTGCGGCGTCCTCACCGGTCTTTTCGATGATCTTCGCGTTCGCCTCCACCTCCTGGGGCGTGACGTTGTGCTTCTGCATGCCGTCCATATAGCCGAACTTGACGATCTCGTACAGCACCCGCCCGGCCGCTCGCGTGATCGCCGCTTCATCCACGGTTCCATCCTTCAGCGCCTGCTCCATCTTTTCCGGATTCAGCTTCACCCCCCAATTCCCGCCTCCTCCGCGCTGTGGGGTCGGCTCTTCGGGAATATGCCCGCCGAACATCGCCATGATGCCATCCATCGCATGCGGAGGAGGAGGCGGCGGTACCGGCTGCAGATCGAAGTACGAAGGGATGGCCAGCGAATTCCCTTTGGCAGGCTCGCCCGGCATCTCCATATCCAGCCCCGCGTTGATAAAGTTCACCGCATGCACCGCGCCCCAGTCGGAGGTCACAAATCCCTTAAACCCGATCTGATCGCGCAGAATCGTGGTCAGCGTGTCCTTGTTCCCGCAGGCGAAGATACCGTTCAGCTTGTTGTAAGAGCACATCATCGACGCCACGCCGGCCTTCACCGCCGCATCGAATGGCGCCACATAAACCTCATGGAGTGTCTGATCGTCGATGTACGTGTTCTCGCTCGCCGAGTCGTAACCGACATAGTGCTTCACCTGCGCCATCACATGCTGCGCCTGGATCCCTCTGATCTCCTCAGCGCCCATCACGCTGGTCAGATAGGGGTCCTCGCCGAACGTGTTGTATCCACGCCCGAACTCCAGATCGCGGTCGATATTCACGAAGGGCTGCAGGCTCACGTCGATGCCCGCGGCTCGATCCTCGCGGCCGATCACCACGCCGTTCTCTTCCGCGTCCTGGGCGCTGAAGGTCGCTGCCACTCCCATGGTCGCCGTCTCGCCCTGGCTCGGCACCCGCGTCAGCACCCCCGGAGGCCCATCCGCAAAGCGCAGCCCCGGAATACCCAGCCGCGGAACTCCCGCCAGATATCCCGCCTGTCCCTGATAGACGGCCGGATCTTCCTGCGTCCCGTGAATCAGCGTGATCTTCTCGTTGAGCGTCATCCTGCTCAGCAGCTGATCCACGCGCTGGTCGCCCGTCACGACAGGAGCCTTTTGTGCCGCGCTAATCGTTGTTCCCAGCGCCGCCGCACCCAGCAGCACCATCCAGCGTAGTCCGTACCGATTCATGCCTTCCCCTCTCCGGCCCGCAGGCCCGCGAAGCGACCCAGGCAGGCCGCCTCACACGTTGCCGCACGAACAGCGATACCGCCGTCGTCGATCTCGCAACCGGCATGAAGTCTATAGCAATTGCGCCGCGATGGATGAATCGAATCGCACGGAACTGATTACGCCTGCGCAGCGCCTCAGCGTTGCCGCACACCCAGCAGCTTCCGCACCCGGAGTTCATCGGCGTTGAGATCGGTTTCTCCGTCGATCCGCGCGCGCACGATCCCCGTGCGATCGATCAGAAACGTCACCGGCACGCCCAGCACCCCTCCGTACCGCTCGCCCAGACGCGCGTTCCCCATCGCAATGGGATAGCTCACTCGCAACTTCTCCGCAAACCGCCGCGCCGGAGGCTCCGTATCGTCGACGGAAATCCCGATCACCTGCAGTCCCTGCGCGCCATATTCACTTTGCCACTGCATGAAACGCGGCATCTCCAGCCGGCACGGGGCACACCACGTCGCCCAGAAGTTCAGCAGCACAACCTTGCCGCGGTACTTAGCCAGATCTACGCGCGCACCGTGCAGATCCTGCAGGGAGAACTCCGGCGCAGGCCGCCCGACCAGCGATTCGCCCACCTGACCCAGGCCGGGACCGCAGCAAGCGAAGAGCAACCCGCACGCGCCAACCGTCCGCAGTCTCCCTTTAGTGCGAAGGCTGAACACCGTAGCCTCGAGCCATCCAGTCCGTGCCAAAATTGTTGGCGAGATAGAGCACGCGCAGACGCGTGAATCCCATCTGGTGCAGCAGCGCCCACGCCGGCGCAACATTGGGGCAGCGGTCCCAGGGGCAGCAACCGCAGTAGAGAACAATCGCCTGGATCCGCGGCAATGCCTTCACGCGCGCGCGCAGCGCTTCGAGCCCCTCGGGTCGCGAACCTGGCCCCACATATTCAGCGCCCGGAATGTGATCCTGATCGAACATCATGCGCGAGCCGACCTGCAGGATCAGCGCTGCACGCGGATTCGCCTGCAGTTCTTCGTGTAGAACCGCCGGCTGCACCAGGGCGTCTTTAGGAATCGTCATCGCCGACTGGCCCATGGCGGGCAGAGCCGAGAATGCCGCTAAGAAAATGATCGGAAACCATTGCCGCAAAGTGCGCGCAGCGCTCATGCTGATCCTCCACTCGAAACAAACAAACTATTGTAGAGGACCAGCGGGCAGCAGTCCGTGGCCCCAGGACGGAATGCTGCTCTGCGCTGTCCGTGAGCCCCCAGCCGTGCCGTTAAGCTGCTCTCACCATCGATAAACAGTCAGATCGTCCAGATAAACCGACGACGATCCACTCGCACCCCGTCCATCCACCTGCAGATTCGTCAGCAGCGTCGAACCCCATCCCAGCGCGAATGCCGAGGGGACTGTCGCGTCGATGTCCTGCTCGATGTCATCCAGCCACACGGACTCGTAGGTCACGTTGCCCGCATCGTCGCGCGAGTAGGCTACCTGCACGTGATGCCAGGTGTTCTGGCTCCAGTTCTGCACATTGCATGCCTGCTTCGACTGGACCCACTTGTCTGCATACTCCTCCGCCGTCCCCGCATTCATCGTGTAATCCCACGTCCCCGCCCAGCCGTCGCACTGGAACCCGTAGATCACCGTCTGTCCGTTCGCCATCGTCTGGTTCATGTCCAGTTCGAGATTGGCCACGTTGCCTGCCGATCCGTCCAGATAGACCCATCCGTCATAAAGAAAGTGCGTGGCCAGCGGATCCTGCCCGAAAGAAACCCAGTACCGTTCTCCCCCATCCGCCGTATAACGGGTCGAGAATTTCCGCGCCTCGCCGCTCTGCGAAGGATCCTCCACAACAGCCGTCGTGCCGCTTGCGTCACCTGAGGATCCACTGGTGCCGGTGTCATACGCGGCGTTCCAGTTGCTCAGCGCCTGGATTGCGTCCACACGCACCGCGTTGGCGGGAACCAACGCCAGCGCGCCTCCGGATCCGGAACCTGAACCCGAACTGCCGCTGCCGCTCGATCCCGATCCACTGCTGCCCGAGCCAGAGCCGCCCGAGCCGGAGCCCGAACCAGACCCGCTCGATCCGGATCCTGTGCTCCCGGAACCAGATCCGCTCCCCGTCCCTGTGCCGCTACCAGCGCTGCTTCCCGCCCCGCTGCTGGCCTGACTGACCGTCGAGTTCGGCGCGATCGAACCGCACCCGGCAAGGACGATTGAAAAGACAAGAAGAGCGAGCGAACCAGCGGTCCAGCGGAGAGTTCTCACGGTCAGATCCAGACAGAAAAATTCGAGGGCGTTCTCTCGGGCTTGCAGACCTTCCCCGCAGCAATGCCGGACATCATGCGAAGCATTCCCTGCCAGGGGTTCTCCACGATCCGCTTTCTCGGGTGCAGTTGATCAAAAGATAAGGTGGAGTATCGGCATCGCCAATCACACAAACGAGGAGCGAATCACACCGCAGTAATGGCCGCGGCTCGCCACATGGCATTTGCGGCGCATGAGTTACGTCTGAACTACCACTGAGGTAATCGTCCGGAGCACTGCACATCAAGCTTCCGCTTACCCCATTTGCGGGATTGCCCTGCTAGGCTTCCCTCATGGCCGTTCGCAAGATCGTCCACGTCGACATGGACGCCTTCTACGCGTCGGTCGAGCAGCGCGACGATCCCGGCCTGCGCGGCAAACCCGTCGTCGTGGCCTGGCGCGGGAACCGCTCCGTCGTTTGCGCCGCCTCCTATGAAGCGCGCCGTTTCGGCATCCGTTCTGCCATGCCCGCGCTCCGCGCCGAGCGCCTCTGCCCAGACGCCGTCTTCATCCCACCCGACTTCTCCCGCTACCGCACCGTCTCTCGCCAGACCCGCGACATCTTCCGCCGCTACACCGACCTCATCGAGCCCCTCTCGCTCGACGAAGCCTACCTCGACGTCACCGAAAACAAGTGTGGCCTCCCCACCGCCACCAAAGTCGCCAGCGCCATCCGCCGCGCTATCCGCGAGGAGTTGAACCTCACTGCGTCCGCCGGCGTCGCCCCCAACAAGTTCCTCGCCAAGATCGCCTCCGACTGGCGCAAGCCCGACGGCCTGTTCGTCATCCAACCCGAAGACGTCGACGCATTTCTCCCGCCGCTTCCGGTCGAACGCCTCCCCGGCGTGGGCAAAGTCACCGCCGAGCGCCTCGCCACCCTGGGCATCAAAACCGTGGGCGACCTTCGCGCCATGGAATTACGGACGGCCGAGGAACACTTCGGGCGCCACGGCCAGCGTCTCCACGAACTCAGTTACGGCATCGACGAGAACCCCGTAGTCCCCGACCGCCCGACGAAATCCATCTCCGCCGAAGACACCTTCGAGCGCGACATCCCTCTCGAAGAAACCGCCGACGCCATCCGCCGTGTCGCTGAAAAAGTGTGGAACGCCTCGCGCAAGGAAACCCGCATCCCCCGCACCGTCGTCCTCAAGCTGAAGACCGCGGAGTTCCGGATCCTGACGCGCTCGCTCACGCCCGTTGAGCCAGTCGCGTCCTGCGAGGAACTCGCCAGCATCGCGCTCTCTCTGCGCGAACGCGTGGGCCTCGCCGCGGCGCAGCGCT
This sequence comes from uncultured Acidobacteriaceae bacterium, assembly GCA_963796895.1. Taxonomy (GTDB): domain Bacteria; phylum Acidobacteriota; class Terriglobia; order Terriglobales; family Acidobacteriaceae; genus Palsa-343. Next base: position 433,569 of record CAWCNN010000002.1, on the reverse strand, counting down.
TCCGCCTCATCGGCGTCGGCCTGCACAACTTCCGCGATCCGGACGACGCGCCCGCTCAACCGATCCTGTTCGAATAAGCTACTGGCTACTAGCCGCCTTCGGCGGCCGCACCACCACCGGCACCACTATCGACACCAGCAGGATCACCGCAATCACATGCAGACCGTACGCAAATGAAGTCCCATGCTGGCGCAAATACGCGATGAGCAGCGGCCCGAAGGCGCTGGCAAAGCCCCACGCCGTCAGCATCAGCCCGTAGATCGGCCCGATGTTCTTCGCGCCAAAATAATCCGCCGCAAACGCCGGCATGGTTCCGAAGCCGCCGCCGTAACACATCAGAATGATGAACGTGAGCACTGTCAGCAGCGTCGCCTGCCCTATATTCGGCATCACCCAGAACAGCCCCGCCTGGCACACATACATCAGCACAAACGTCCACCGACGCGTGATCCCGTCCGATACCCAGGCCCAGAACACGCGCCCCACCGCATTCCCGATGCTGGCGATCCCCACCATGCCCGCGGCCACCAGCGCAGTGACCTTCGCGATCTCCTGGAACATCGGCGATTCCTGCGAGATCACCGAGATCCCGGCCGTTGTATTTAGAAACAGCGCCAGCCACAGCGCCCACCACTGCCACGTCCCCAGCGCCTTGCCCAGCGTGTAATCCGTTGCCGAACGCTGCGCCTTCTGCGTCGCGTTCGGCGACCATCCGGCCGGGACGTAGCCCGCCGGCGGATTCTGCATGAACCACCCCGCCCCCACCACGACGATCAAATAGGCAACGCCGAGATAGGCAAACGTAGGCAGTACGCCGACGCTGACGATCAGCCGCTGCGCAATCGGCGCCGTCACCAGCGCGCCCGCACCGAATCCACCCACCGCAATGCCCGTGATCAGCCCGCGCTTATCCGGAAACCACTTCAGCAGCACCGCTACGGGAACGATGTAGCCGAACCCCAGCCCGGTTCCGCCAATAATCCCATACGAAAAATACAGCCACCACAGCTTGTTCGCGGAAAAGCATGCCAGGAAAACGCCGAGCCCGTACAGAACGCCCGCCGTCAGCGCCACCGGCCGCGGCCCGCTCTTGTTCAGCCACAATCCGCCGACGAACGCAGCGAAACCCAGCACAAAAACGCAGATCGTGAAGGTCAGCGTCACTTGGGAAATCGACCAGTGAAACGCCTTCACCAGCGGAGTGCGAAACACACTCCACGCATAGACCGCGCCCAGCGCGACCTGCATGAACACACCCGCAAGAGCGATACCCCATCGCTTGCTGTCGGACATAGGTGCCCCCTCCAGGGCAGAATTCAAACACTGCCTTATTGCTTCGAACCGGGGGAGCATCCTTTCTCTTTCAAACGCGTGCCGAAACTATCCAGGAACCTGTTGATCAGCGCCACGCTGCGCCGCAGCTCCGGCCGTCGAAACTGCCCCAGCAGCGAAAGCAGCCCTGGCGGCTCGATCACCGGGCGCCGCTCGCTGCCAAGCGTGTCACCCACCGCAGCCGCGTAACACTCCAGCAGTTCCGGATTGATCGACCCCAGCATCTTTCCGAGGATGATCGCGTTGCGCAGTGCGCGCACCGCCTCCGGCGTCTCCGTCTCGCGCACCGCAGCCTCCACCACTTTGTCCTTCGCGCTGAGCACGCCGCGCAGTACTTCGAACACGCCCGCCTCATGTGCCTGCTCGATCAGCTCATAGGCATCCAGCAGCGCCTCGGCATGTTCCGCAGGCGCGTTTTCGAGGCGAGCCTGCAGTTCCTTCCGCGCATCGCGCGGCGCAATCTCCAGTGCAATCGGCTGTGCCATTCTTCGTCTCCTGTGCGGCTCCGCTAACCGCTTCTTCGCTAACCGGACCTAAGCCAATCGCTTCTTAGCTGCCCGCTCCTTCGCGACCCCTGATCTGCACCAGCCCATTCCCTGGCGGTTGATAATCCGCGCGCTTCCACTTCCGCTCCACTTCCACACCCATCTGGGGCGTCGGATGCCCCCACCGGGAGTTCGTTGGCGGCAGCGGATTCTTCCCCTGCTCGGAAGTCACCGCCATCCGCACGGACGTCTCCTTGTACGCCGGCGTGTGCGTCGCCCGATCCGTGTGGCTGCTCGTCAGGCGGTTCACCGGCTCTTCCGTCGAGTTCATCGGCATATACATCTCCATGCCTTGCACGCGATCCGTCACCACCGCCTGCACACGCACCTCGCCGTAGCGCGACGTCAACTCCACCCACTGCCCGCTTTCGATCCCACGCGCTTTTGCCAATTCCGGAGACACCTCCACGAACGTGCACGGCGTCTTCTCCGCAATGCCCTTCGTGCGATACGTCAGGTTCCCCTCGTGGAAATGCTCCAGCAGCCGCCCGTTGTTCAGGTGCAGATCGTAATTCGCATCCGGCTGATCCGTCGGCTCGGACCACTGCAGCGGAAAGAACTTCGCCTTGCCATCGGGAAACGCAAATCTCTTCGTGTACAGCAGCGGCTCGTCCGTCCCGTCCGCCGCCACCGGCCACTGCAGCGTCTTGTACCCCTCCAGCCGCTCGTACGTCACGCCGGCCAACATCGGGGTCAGGGCAGCAATCTCCCGGTAAATCTCCGAGGGGTGCGTGTAGTTCCAGTTCGCCCCCATCCGGTTCGCGACGTCCATGATGATCTGCCAGTCGGGCCGGCTCTCTCCCAGCGGCTCAAACACCTCATACAGCCTCTGAATCCGCCGCTCCGTACTCGTGAACGTCCCTTCCTTCTCCAGACTCGGGCACGCCGGCAGAATCACATCGGCAAAGCGGCACGTCTCGGAAAAGAAAATTTCCTGCATCACCAGGAAATCGATCTTCTCCAGCGCCGCACCCACGTAGTTTGCATTCGAATCCACCAGGCTCATCTCTTCGCCAAAGATGTACATCGCCTTCAGCTTGCCGTCGTGGATCGCGTCGATCATCTGGTGATTGTCCAGGCCGTTCTTCGGCGGCAGGGTTACGCCCCACGCCTTCTCGAACTTCGCCCGGATCGCCGCATCCTCCACCTTCTGGTATCCCGGAAAGTTGTTCGGCATCGCCCCGTGGTCGCTCGCGCCCTGCACGTTGTTGTGCCCGCGCAGCGGATAGGCGCCTGTCCCCGGCCGCATGTAATTCCCCGTCGCCAGCAGCAGGTTCGAAATTGCCGTCGAGGTGTCCGACCCCATCGAGTGCTGCGTCACGCCCATGGCCCACAGCACGCACATGCTCTTCGCGTCGGCAATCATCCGCGCTACGCGCTCCAGCGTCTCCACCGGCAGCCCCGTCCGCCGGCTCGCGTACTCCATCGTGAACGGCTAGAGGCTCTCCTTATACTCTTCAATCCCGTTCACCCACTGCGCCAGAAAATCCTTCTTCTCCAGTCCCTGATCGAAGATCCACTTCGTGACCGCGCTCAGCCAGATCAGATCCGTCCCTGGCTTCGGGTGCAGGAACACATCGGCCCGCTGCGCCATCTCGTGCTTCCGCAAATCCGCGACGATCAGCTTCTGCCCGCGCAGCTTGTGCGACTGCTTCACCCGCGTCGCCAGCACCGGATGGCTCTCCGCCGTGTTGCTGCCGACGATCAATACCAGATCGGCCGCTTCAATGTCTGTGATCGATCCCGAATCGCCGCCGTACCCCACCGTCCGGAACAGCCCCACCGTCGCCGGCGCCTGGCAGTAGCGCGAGCAGTTATCCATATTGTTGGTGCCGATCACCGCCCGCGCCAGCTTCTGCATCAGGTAGCTCTCTTCGTTCGTGCACTTCGACGACGACACGAACGCCAGCGCATCCGGCCCGCTCTCCGCTTTGATCTCCGCGAACCGCCGCGCCACCAACCCCAGCGCCTCATCCCACGTCGCCTCGCGGAACTTCCCGTTCTCGCGAATGAGCGGCGACGTCAGCCGGTCCTGGCTGTTCACAAACTCCCAGCCGAACTTCCCTTTCACGCAGGTCGAAATCCCGTTGGCCGCGCCATGCTCCGGCTCTACCTTTAATATGTGGCGGTCGCGTGTCCAGATGTCGAAGCTGCACCCCACCCCGCAATAGGTGCACACCGTCTTCGTCTTCTTCGTCCGCGACTCCCGCATCGCCGCTTCCACTTCCGACAGTTGCAGGATCGCTCCGTACCCAACCTCCGGCTCAATGCCCTTCACCACGTCGATCATCCCGTTCAGCGCCGGCTTTGGCAGGTCGGTGAAATACCCCGCCTCGCCCAGCATCGACGTCTCCATCAGCGCATTGCACGGGCAAACGGTCACGCAGTGCCCGCAGGAGACGCAGCTTGACTCGCCGATCGGGGCGCCGCCATCCCACAACACACGGGGATGCTCGTCCTCCCAACGGATCGACAGCGTCTCGTTCACCTGGAAGTTCTGGCACGCCTCCACGCACCGCCCGCACAGGATGCACTGATCCGGGTCATAGCGATAAAACGGATTCGTCGCGTCCTCCGCATACGGCTTCGGCTTGGTACGGAATCTCCTGATGCTCCACCCCGAGCATCTTTGTCGTGTTATGAACCGTGCAGTTGCCGTTGTTGTTGTCGCAGACGGTGCAATACAGCAGGTGATTGCCGAGGATGCGGTCGAAAGCCTCGCGCTGCGCCTTCTGCGCTCGCACCGACCCGGTCGCCACCTTCATCCCGTCGGCGGCCGCCGTCCCGCAGGCGCGCACCAGCTTGCCGTCCACCTCGACCATGCACGTGTCGCAGGTTTGAATCGGCCCCAGCTGCGGGTGATAGCAAACCTGCGGCACCGCGGCGCCACCCCGGTTGATCACATCCAGCAACCGCTCGCCCGCCATGAACTCGCGAGCGACACCGTCAATCGTTGCGACTGGCATGCGTCGACACCCTCACTGCGGCGGCCATGCTATCACGGACCTGGAACAGAAAGTGTTAACCGATCTGGGAGCCGGGCGCTGGAAGCTGGAAGCTGGGAGCAAGGAGCTACTGGCTACTGGCTCCCAGCTGCCCCTATGGCTGTCCCTCCGGGGTCGGGTTCGCCGCCGTGAACTCCGAGCAACACGGCTTCGCCTTCGCCGAGAACTCCATCACCTCAACCCGCGTGTGGTCCGGATCGTAATCGTTGAACTGCCACTTCCCGTCGCGCCCAATCTGCGGACGCGGCGCCGCATCGCCCAGCCGATCTTCCTGGTAGAGCGTCGTCACCGCCGTCTCCATGTTCGTCACACCGAGCGACAAGTGATTCAGCACGCCCAGCTGGTTCTGCGGGACGTGATCGGGCGATCCCTCGCCGTTGTAGACCATGTATTCCAGCCAGTCATGCCCGTCCGGCACCTGCTGCGACACCCAGTCCGTGTGCTCGTGCATCCCGCCGTACCAGTACGGGCGGAACCCCAGCAGCCCGCGATAGAACGTGTCCTCCTTCTCGCGGTCCTTCACCAGCATTCCCACGTGGATGATCCGCTTCCCGATCGGGTCCGCTCCGGTCAGCGCATAGAGCCCGGCGGTTCCCTGCATGTCGAGCAGTTTCGCCGGCGGCTGCACAAACTCCACCTTGTTGCCTTCCGGATCCTGCACCTCGAACCATGAGCTGCCGTCGCTGCCCTTCTTCACCTCATCGGGAACCGTCACGCCCTTTGCCTTCAGATACGCGCGCATCTCCTCGGCGTTTTTCGTCATGTATGCCAGATGATCCAGCCGGTTCGCACCCGCATCGGCAGGCAGCGGCAGTACCTCTACAAACTGTTCCTGATTCACGTAATACCGCACCCCGGCCGGGTTCTCGGGATCGTCGCCCTTCTTCAGCCCGATATCGTGCACATAGAAGTGCTCCGTCTTCGCCGCGTCACTCGCGTAAACCGCAATGTGCGAAACTCCGATAATCGGCGGCCGCGCCTGCGCCGCACACGTTGCTGCTGCCAGAAACAAAACCACACCCGAAACACGCATGAACTTCAACCCCTCCCGATTGCGTATCAAGAATAACCCCGCGGCCCGCGCCGCAGAAATCCGCTCTGCCCAATTTACGAACGGCAAGTTACCATGTCCCCACGGATGAAACACCGAACCCGGAAGAAGCCCGTATCCCCCAACCTCCTGCGCCTCTTTCTGGCTCTCTGGATCGTCGCCAGCCTCGGCTACTGGATCGGCGACATCTCCGACCTCTGGCAGACCCGCGTTCACTGGGACCAGCGCGTCAACACCCCCTTCCGCTACGACTCCGACTCCCGCCTGGTGCAGAACCAGGGTCTCGCGCCCGAAGCCCGCTCCGCCGGCCTCGCCGCCGGCGATCGCATCGACCAGCTCAACGGCGCCCCCTATAGCGGCCTCGCGCAGTGGTCCACCATCCTCTCCGACAGCCGTCCCGGTGACATCCTCGACGTGGACGTCACCCGTCCCAACGGCTCCCAGGCCGCCTTCACCATCACCCTCGCCCGCCAGGCCTATATCTACGGCCACACCTCGCCGCTGATGGCCTTCTGGCAGCAATTCCTCCTTTTCGGCCTGCTCACCCTCATCTGCCTCGGCATCGGATACTGGGTCGTCCTCACCCGTCCCACCGACCGCAATGCCTGGCTCCTGCTCACGCTGCTTACCGTTCCCAGCGTGATCTTTTTCACCCCCGGCCTCGCCACCGGCGTCCTTCTCTTCCTGCGCACGGCCTGGTATCAGACTCTGCAGCTGGCCGGCGCTCCCGCGCTCCTGCTCTTCGGCGTCTACTTCCCCGAACGATCCCGCATCGACGCTCGCGCCCGCTGGGTCAAGTGGGTCCTCTTCGCCATCTTCGGCGCTGCTCTCTGCGTCCTCGCCCCTGCCATTTCGATGGACTACTACGGCGGGGGTGACGGCCCTCAGCTGACGCGAGCCGGCAACTTCGTCGGCAACTACATCGTTAATCCATTCAACCTCCTGTGCGTCGTCCTCTATCTCATCCTCACCATCGATAAGCTCCGCTCCGCATCGACGGAAGACGCCCGGCGCCGCCTCCGCGTACTCACCACCGGCATGAGCATCGGCATGGGCACCCTGCTGCTGGTCTTCATCCTCCTGCCGCACTTCATTCCGTCCTTCAACGAGCCGCGCTACTACTGGCTGCATTATCTCGGCGCTTTCTTCTTCATGATCGCGCCCCTCACTCTTGCTTACGTGGTCGTTGTCCAGCGCGCGCTCGACGTCCGCGTCCTGCTGCGGATCGGCACGCGCTATGCCCTCGCCAAAGCGACCCTGTGGGTGGTCCAGATTGCCTTGCTCATCGTCATCGGCGTCCGCCTGTTCCTGCCGATGATCGAGCGCCGGGTCCCCCAGCCTTCCGATGTCTGGACCGCCCTCGTCTTCCTCGTCATCATCCTTGCCCTCCGCTTCGGCATCAGCAAACGCATCGAGCAGTGGCTCGACAAGCAGTTTTTCCGCGAGGCCTACAACGCGGAGGTCCTGCTGAACGAGCTCTCCGACGAAGTGCGCCAGTTCACTGAAACCCGGCCGCTGCTCGAAACCGTCGCCCGCACGGTTCGCGATACCCTGCACATCCGCCAGATCGCCATGCTCCTCCGCCACGGCGACAGCTTCCGCGTCGAGCAGGCGGTCGGCGTCTCGGCGGACGGCGGCCTCGCGCTGCCCGCCCAGGCCTCTTCCATCCGCTATCTGGCCAACTCCAACGAGCCCGCCCGCCTCTATCGCGACGATCCCGACGCCTGGTATCTGATGGCCGGAGTCGCCGAGCGCCGCGCCCTCGACCTGCTCAACGCCGAGCTGCTCATTCCCCTGCCCGGCCGCAATCGATTGATGGGCATCATGGCACTCGGCCCCAAGCGGTCGGAAGCCGCCTGGTCCCGCACCGATTTACAGGTGCTGCAAACGGTCGCCCGCCAGACCGGCCTGGCTCTCGAAGTCTCCGAGCTGGCCCACTCGCTGGCAGCCGAAGCCGCGCAGCGCGAGCGCGCCAACCGCGAGATGGAAATCGCCCGCGAAGTTCAGGAGCGCCTCTTTCCCCAGGAAATGCCGGACATCGCCGGTGCATCCGTCGCCGGCCACTGCCGTCCCGCGCTCGGTGTCGGCGGCGACTACTACGACGTGATCCATCTGGAAGACGGGCGTCTCGGGCTCGCCATCGGCGACGTCTCCGGCAAGGGCATCTCGGCCGCCTTGTTAATGGCCAGCCTGCGCGCCTCGCTGCGCGGCGTCACGCTCGACAATCCCCGCGACTTCGCCAAGCTCATGCACAAGGTCAACGTGCTGGTGTATGAGGCGTCGGCTTCCAACCGCTACGCGACCTTCTTCTTCGCAGCCTGGGATCCGAAGACGCGCCGTCTGGAATGCGTCAACGCCGGCCACAACCCGCCCCTGATCCTCCGCAAAGATCAGGTCATCCGCCTCGAAACCGGCGGCCCCGTCGTCGGCCTCCTCCCTTTCGCTCCCTACGTCGAGCAGGCCCTCACCCTCGAACCGGGCGACCTGCTGCTGCTCTATACCGATGGCATCAGCGAAGCCATGACCCACGACGACGAGGAGTGGGGCGAAGAGCGCATGATCGAAGCCGCCGGCAAAGTCAGCGACCAGGATGCCGGCGAGGTCCTTCGCGCCCTGTTCGCCGCCTGCGACAAGTTCACAGCCGGAGCCCCGCAACACGACGACATGACAATGCTGATCCTGAAGCTCGAGGCGTGAAGGGGGTTGAGCCCCCGGGAAGTCGTTGATTCGATGGGGGCGGGGTTGGGGTTGCGGCGATATGTTAACTGAATAGTTAATATGGGCCAGAAACATTCGCGGCTGCACTCTCCGTGTCGTGAAGCGCGGATGTCATCCTGAGCGCAGCTTCCGCAACTCAGCGCGGCGCTTTTTGCCGTGCTGAATCAAATTGAGTCGCGCAGTCGAAGGACCTGCGGTTCGGCCTCGATTCCGTCGTTACTATCGTGATTTGAAACAGCAGCCCGCTTCGCAATAGCTTCGATTCATGCAAGAGCGCCGATACTACGCCTATATTGTGGCCAGCCGTACTCATTTCCTCTACGCGGGCGTTACCGGGCGGATCGAAGCGCGGGTTATTGAGCACAAGACAAAGGCCTTTGCCGGCTTCACGTCGAATTACAACTGCTGTCGTCTGGTTTGGTACGAGCGCTACGACAACCCCGGTTCCGCCATTGCTCGCGAAAAACAAATCAAAGGCTGGATTCGTGCGAAGAAGATTGCTCTCATCGAGAGGATGAACCCTACCTGGCTGGATCTGAGCGAAAACTGGGGCAAGGAGCTAAAGCCGCTCCAGCCACCCATGGTCCGGAGCTCAAATTGAGATCGATGGCAACGTAAACCGCCGGTCCTTCGACTGCGCGACTCTTTATATGTGTTGCGCGAAAAGCCGCGCAACGATACGGAAGCTGCGCTCAGGATGACACCTGAATTCTTTGCGACACGGGTCGTACTGTGGCGAGAAAACCCGCGCCGGCGCAAATTCCGCACACCCCGCAAAGTCATCGCCTCCGCAGGGTCGAGAAGAATTGGAACAGGCAGCGGAGCACGGTTGAGAGCGTGAGAACGAACAGTTTCGACGCACGCGACGGGGAGAGTCGTGAGGATTTTCTGGCGGCGCAGGCTGAGGCGCTGGATGAGCTGATGCAGGTGGAGAGTATGGCGGCTGGGGTGCGGTGAAGGGGGGTGGTGCGAAGATTCGACGCGCCGGCAGGGAGCTTCGGCTCCGGGCTCGGCTGCAGCGCCAGGCAACCCACGGGCGCCGGACACGATACTCGATGGCGAAGTCTGAATGTGAGCAATTGTGACCAGCATCCGGGGACCGTGTTGTTCCATACTACGAAGGACTTGCATCGCGTTGACGCATGCCGCGTTCCGGATGAAGTTATTCGAGATCGATGGAGCGAATGATCCCGCGATCCTTCAACCTTCAGGAGAACTTATGAAATCCGCACTTATAGTGATAGCGTTGCTGGCCTCATGGCTGTTCACTGCATCCAGGGAATACCATATGACAGCCGCAACCATGGTTCCGGGGGCGACGGGAACTGTGAAAGCTGAAAGAGCGAAGGACAACGGAAACACAAAGCTCGATATAAAAGTGGCCCATCTTGCCAGACCCTCCAGCCTGACGCCCTCCGCCAATGACTATCTCGTTTGGATCCGCCCAAATGGCGGCGAGGCATTCAAACAGGGTGCGATCGGGGTAGACAAGAATCTAAATGGCGAATTGAAACTGGAGACGGTTTCAAAGGATTTCGATGTGTTTATTACCGCCGAACAAAGCGACGGAGTGACGTACCCGTCGAACGAAGAGGTTTTGCGCGCTCACGTCAGCATGAAATGAGCCGTTTCATCGGGCTAAGAGCGTGCGTTTGAGGAAAAGAACCCCAGGGGCTAAAGCCCGGATTCCTTTGGGCGCTTTTTCGGCACGACTGAAAGTCGGGCCCTGACATAAATGCATACGCGGGTGAGCCTGGCCGGGGCGCGGTTCTTAGCTGAGGCTTTTCAGCTGTCTGGCTTTTCTGCTGACCGTTCTTCTCTGACCGCATTTTGGCTGGCCGGACCTTAGCTGACCGCTTCTTAGCTGCCGTTCACAGCTTCGCGAAGAACCCCCGCATCCGCTCCAGCCCTTCGGCCACATCGGCGTGGCTGGTCGCGTAGGACAATCGGATGTGCTCGGTGGTGCCGAAGGCTTCGCCAGGCACGGTGACGACATGGGCCTCGTGCAGCAAGCGCTTCGACAGCTCCATCGCGGTGCCGACTTTGCCGAGGTAGTGCTTCACGTTGGGATAGACATAGAACGCCCCCTCGGGCTTCACGCAGGTCACGCCTGGAATCTTCGCGAGGCCGGCGAGCGACTCATCGCGCAGCTTGAGATAGTCCGCGCGCATCTCGCCGACGCAGCCCTGATCGCCTTTGAGCGCGGCGATGGCGGCCTTCTGCACGAACGACGCGGTGCTCGAGGTGGACTGGCTCTGCAGCTTCGACATGGCCGCGATCACCGGCTTGGGCCCGAGCGCGAATCCTGCGCGCCAGCCGGTCATGGCGTAGGTCTTCGAGAGCGAGCCGAGCACGATGATGTTCTCTTTCGCATCCGTAAACGAGCCGCCGCTCACCAGCGCGCCGGTGTACTGCAGATAGACGTAGCACTCGTCGAGCAGCAGCCAGATGCCGCGCTCCTTCGCGAGGTGCACGATGCGCTCGAGGTCTTTGGGAGCGATCACTGCGCCGGATGGATTCGAGGGCGAGTTGAGCAGGATGGCCTTCGTCTTTGGGGTGATGGCGCGCTCGATGGCGTCGGCGGTGACACGGAATTCTTCCGCATCGCCGGCTTCGACGAAGACGCACTTCGCGCCCGCGTACTGCACGATGTCCTTGTAGGAGACCCAGTACGGCGTGGGGACGATGACCTCGTCGCCATGATCGATGAGCACCTGGATGGCGTTGAAGATGGCCAGTTTGCCGCCGGTCGAGAAGATGGCCTCGTCCGGGGTGTAGTTCGAGCCGAAGTCGGCGGCGTGGCGATCGACGATGGCCTGGCGCAGTTCGGGAATGCCGGAGACCATGGTGTATTTGGTGAAATTGTTCTGGATCGCCTCGATCGCCGCATCCTTAATATGCTGCGGCGTGGGGAAGTGCGGCTCGCCCGCGCCAAAATCCACCAGCTTCGCGCCCTGTGCGCGCAGCTTCGCAGCTTCGGCGGTCACAGCCATGGTGGCGGAGATTTCAATCCGCCCGATGCGGTCGGAGAATACGGATGCAGCGGTGGTGGTCATGCTGCTATTTTTTCAGATTTTCCTTGTCCCCGCCCGCCGTTTTTTCGACAGCCCTTCAGGCACGCCCACTCCCGGCGTCCCGAAGATCGGGATTCCCCACTGGCTATTCCCTACGACCTATTCGCAATTCCCTGCTCTCTTCAGCCGAAGGTGGTCACCCGCTTCGCCGCCGTCACCACATTCTGCGCGGAGTCCACCACGTCGCCCATCGCGTCCTTGCCCCGCTTCAGATATTTGCCGGCAAAGTCCTGCACGCTGTCCGTCGTGTCCTTGATGTAGTCGCCGGCATCATTCACCGCTCGCTTGATCTGCCGGCGGGTCCGCGCCCCCGACTGCGGCGCATAGATCAGGGCCAGCGCCGCGCCCGCTGCCACTCCAACACCAAAGGCTGCCCAAAATTTCCAGGTGCTCATCTCGTACTCCTTCCAGGGTTTTGTGTTTCTGATTTGTGCTCCCGTTTTGTGCTCTCGTCCGATTTTGCCCTCTTGTGGGTCAGATACGATGCACAGCCTGTTGGTTGCGTAGATTCCTCCCCCTGTCAAAAGCAAAAAGCCGTCCCTGAGGACGGCTTTCTGCGGTCAGAACGGCGGACGCGTCATTTCTTCGTCCCCAGCTTTCCGGCTTCGAGCATGACCAGGTCGCTCAGGTCCTGCTTCTGGAGGCCGTGCACCGTCTTGTTGAACTCATCCACCTTGCTCGACCAGTTCATGGAGCAGAATTTCGGTCCGCACATCGAGCAGAAGGCGGCTTCCTTGTAGTAGTCGTCGGGCAGGGTCTCGTCGTGCATCGAGCGCGCGGTTTCCGGATCGAGCGAGAGGGCGAACTGCTTCTCCCAGTCGAAGGTGTAGCGCGCGTAACTGATGGCGTCGTCGCGATCGCGGGCACCGGGCCGATGGCGGGCGATGTCGGCGGCGTGGGCGGCGATCTTGTAGGCGATCATGCCGTCCTTCACGTCCTTCTCGTTGGGCAGGCCGAGGTGCTCCTTGGGCGTGACGTAGCAGAGCATGGAGGCGCCGTGCCAGCCGATGAGGGCTGCGCCGATAGCGCTGGTGATGTGGTCGTAGCCCGGCGCGATGTCGGTGACCAGCGGGCCGAGCGTGTAGAAGGGCGCGCCGAAGCAGTACTCCACTTCCTTGTCGACCTGCTCCTTGATCTTGTCGAGCGGGACGTGGCCGGGGCCTTCGATCATGACCTGGACGTCGTCCTTCCAGGCGATGGCGGTGAGTTCGCCGAGGGTCTTGAGCTCGCTGTACTGGGCTTCGTCGGAGGCATCGGCGACGCTGCCGGGGCGGAGACCATCGCCCAGGGAGAAGCTGACGTCGTGCTTCGCCATGACCTTGACGATGCGGTCGAAGTTCTCGTAGAGGAAGTTCTGCTTGTGGTGGTGGGTCATCCACTGCGCGAGGATGGCGCCGCCGCGGCTCACGATGCCGGTGATGCGCTTCGCGACCATCGGGACGTACTGGATCAGCACGCCGGCGTGGACGGTGAAGTAGTCGACGCCCTGCTCGGCCTGCTCCTCGATGACTTCGAGGTAGACATCGATGTTGAGGTCCTCGACGCGCTTGACGCGGGCGAGCGCCTCGTAGATCGGGACGGTGCCGATGGGGACGGGCGAGTGGCGGAGGATCGTATCGCGAATCTCGGGGATGCTGCCGCCGGTGGATAGATCCATGACGGTGTCGGCGCCGTGCTGGATGGCCATGTGCAGCTTGCGCAGCTCTTCCTGAATCTCGGAAGTGACGGCGGAGTTGCCGATGTTGGCGTTGACCTTGCATCGCGTGGCGATGCCGATGCCCATTGGCTCCAGCTCGGGGTGATTGATGTTGGCGGGGATGATGAGGCGGCCGGCGGCGACTTCGTCGCGGACCAGCTCCAGGGCGATCTTCTCGCGCTCGGCGACGAAGGCCATCTCTTCGGTGGCCAGGCCCTTGCGCGCGAAGTGCATCTGCGACATGTTGCGGTCGCCGGTGCGCTCGGCTTCGGCTTTGCGGCGAACGATCCAGTCGGCGCGGGGCTTCAGGATTTCAAGGGTGGGATTGGAAGCGGCCATCGATCACCTCGTCAGGAGTGGAGTCGGCGTTGCGGTTGGTGACGGGAGTGCAAAAGATGATTATAGAGGCCGGTGTGGAGACCGTGCCGGAGGGCGCCAGGTAGAATACGGGCTGATTTCGAGGAGGGAGCGAGAGAGCCATGAGCAATGCGGATATTGTGCGGCGGTTTGTGGATGAGGTGATCACGGGCGGCGAGATTGATCGGGCCGGCGAGTTCGCCTGGGAAGATGTGGTGGAACAGGTTCCTCTGCCGGGGCAGGGGCCCGGGCTGGAGGGCCTTAAGGATATTCTGCGGGCGATGCGCGCGGGTTTCCCGGATCTGGTCTTCTCGACGCTGGAGCAGATCAGCGAGGGCGACAAGGTGGCGAGCCGTTTCGAGTGGACGGGCACGCATCAGGGCACGTTCATGGGGATTCCGGCGACCGGCAAGCCGGTGCGGGTGTGGGGCATCGTGATCGACCGGCTGGTGGACGGGCGGATCAAGGAGACGCGCATCATCATGGATACGATGGGCATGTTGATGCAGCTGGGGGTGATCCCTGGGGGCAGCCAGTAGACGTTTGCATGGACCCGCTGATTGAAGCGGAGCGGGGCCGGGATGAAAAGAAACCAGCAAAGGGGTTGAGCCGATCATGAATCATCGTTGGAGCCGGCGCCAATTTCTTCGCCGCGCGGCGGGGACCGCAGGCGCTCTGGCCGTGGCGCGGGCAGAGGGGGCGCCGCTCCCGGGCAAAGCGGCGACTACGCCGTTCGAGGGGCGCTTTCTTACCCATGTTTCTGTGGTGCGGGTGAATCAGATCGAGGTGACGCCGGACCGTTCGATCGGGCAAGACGAATCCCCCGCGAACAGCCCGCAGCATATTCGCTCGCGGCGCGAGGCGTTTGCCCGCGGGTGTCCGGACGGGCGCATGACCTGGGCCATCAGCTGGCTGGCTCTGCACGATACGCGGCGTGAATACCAGGATGCGCGGCGGCTGCTGGCCTCGTATCACGATCGATACGGCGACGAGATCACGTTCATCCCCGGCGGCTATTTTGCGCCGATGTACAACACGCGCGAGCAGATTCGCACGACGATTCATCAGGCGCTTGGGGAAGTGACGAAGATGGTGGGGGGCGGCTATCGTCCGCAGTCGCTGGTGGCAGGATTTATGGATGCGGAGAACCAGAGGCTGCTGTCCCAGGACGAAGGCATCCACGTTTGCCAGGGGCAGATCTGGAGTCAGCACGGCATCGACAATGGCGATGGGGACGGCGGGATCTGCTATCCGTACTATCCCAGCCGCCAGCACTATCTAAAGCCGGCGCAGGGACCGGCAGACTTTATCGATTGCGTCTGTCTGGATGGCTGGACCTGCGATTTCCTCGCGGCGCGCCGCAATGGTTTTGAGGGAGGATTCAACAGCCGCATGGGGGTGGGGCCGATCGAGACGGTGCAGGACCTTGGGGTGCAGGTGGGGCGCCGCGAAATGATGGCCACCACCGCAATGCATTTCGACGGCCGCCGCGCGCTGAACGGGTTTGGGTTCGTGACCGGAATCTGGGAGGTGTCCATCGAGCACGATGAGGATCTGGCGTGGTGGCTCGGGGCGGTGCGCGAGCGCTGGCCGGATACGCGCGTGATGACGGAAGGGGAGTTTGGCCTCGAGTGGCGGCGTCATTTTCGTAACAACGACGGTCTCAATTACCGCTTTGACGCCAAAGGCACGGGCGCACCCGGTTCGGAGAAGGATCTGGAGATCCAGTGGTACATGAACCAGGAGTTTCGCCTGGCGCTGCTGCACAACTGGGTGACGGACAGTCCGCGGATGGCAATCGACTTGACGCGCTACGATCTTCCGGCGCGGGAGCCGCAGGGGCTGCAGCGGGAGTGGAGCCTGATGAACGTGCTCAACCAGAAGGGCACGCGACCGCAGGACAAGCCGGTCCGGCTGGGGCAGTTGCCGGCAGAGGATCAGCGGATGATCTTCGGGAGGTATCCGGAGCTGCGGAAGTGGGCGTGAGGGCGCACAGCTCTGTACTCATTTTAAGTACAGTTGTTCTCAGGATGAGTACAGCTGATTTCTCTCCTCTCTTTGGGGTGAAAAGACACGGAAGCTATGTGCAGGAAGCAAATCCGCTGCGCTTCCTTCGGAGCTCCGCGGACGGCCTGCCGGCAGCAAGGAAGCGCCCGCGGCGCGGCTTTATTGGCACGACTGGAAGTCGTGCCCCTTCACCTTTCCGTGCCGGAGGAGGGGTGTGTCGTACGCGATTCGATGTTAGCGAGCAGGGTCAGCTCCGTCGGCTTCGAATTCGAGATAGCTGATTTTGTTGTCCTGGGCGATTTCGAAGCGGCTGCGGGTTACCTGGGTTGGGTTGGTCATGGGTCGGCTCCGTTGCCCTGATGATAGCGAGCTGAAATCCATGGTGGCGGTGGCGTTCTGGCGAACGCGGCGAGATACGGCCCCATCGCTCACGCGACGGGAGACCCGAGGTACGGCCTGCGGCAGCAAGGAAGCGCCTTCGGCGCGGTTCCTGTTTCCCCGGCCTGAAGGCCGGGGCTTCTACCGTCGTGCCGCTTCGCGGCACAAAGGGAAAACCCGGCATCGAGGCTCCATAGTGTTTTGAGACTTTGAGGAGAGCCAAGGCTAAAGCCCACTTCTCAAAGGGGCGTTTGCGGCGCGACTGAAGTCATGCCCTGTTACAAAGGCCTTCGTACAGCTACGAGCTATTTCGTTGAGCAGAGGAAAAGCCCGGCATCTGTGCCGGGCTTTTCATTCAGAAGCAGGTCCCTCGTTCCGCCTACCCCATCTACGATGGGGCCCCACGGCGCTCCGCTCGGGATGACAAATCAAGTTATATGCCGACCTCTGGTTATTCGCCGGCGGAGTTACTCGGAGGCGGCGGTTTCTTCGGCTGCTTTGGTTTGGGCGACGGTCCAGGTGGGGTCGCCTACCTTGAAGCGGGCGAAGCGGCGCACCGTGATGTTCTCGCCGAGTTTGCCTACCTTGAGGGCGATGAGGTCCTTGATGGACTGGCTTTGTTCCTTGATGAAGGGCTGCTCGAGCAGGCAGACCTCTTCGTAGAACTTGCCCATCTTGCCTTCGACGATCTTCTCGACGACGTTGGCGGGCTTGCCCATGGCCGCGGTCTGGGCGCGATAGATTTCCTTCTCGCGGGCCAGGTCTTCTTCCGTCACGTCTTCGCGGCGGATGTAGCGGGGATCGGTGGCCGCGATGTGCATGGCGATGTCCTTGAGCAGCTCCTGAAAGTCATCGGTACGGGCGACGAAGTCGGACTCGCAGTTGACCTCGACGATGACGCCGATTTTGCCGCCGGCATGGATGTACTGGCCGACCGCGCCCTCATTGGTGGAGCGGGCGGCTTTTTTGGCGGCCGAAGCCATGCCGCGCTTGCGCAGGACGACGAAGGCTTCTTCCATGTTGCCTTTGGTTTCCTGGAGGGCCTTGAGGCAGTCGCCCATGGGAGCGCTGGAGCGCTCGCGAAGTTCTTTAACGAGTTTGGCGTCGATCTTTTCAGTCACCGTAGACATCCTTGATTCCTTCTTCCTTTAATCTTTTCATCCCGGAGCGGTTCGGGCAATGCGGGATGATCCTTCTGAGGGCTTTGGCCTTTGCGGTGGACGCGGGGGGCGCGTCCACGAGCGAAGACCAAAGCGGATTGTTTCGACATTTGGTTACGGCACGACTAAAGTCGTGCCCTTTCAAAACTCACCGGGCCTAAAGGCCGGGGCTTCTACCGTTGTGCCGCTACGCGGCACCTGGTGCAGATTGAGGGCCGGCCTGCGCAATGCATTTTGCTCACGCTTAAGTACAACTTCCTTTCGATGCATAGAAAAAGCGTGGCTCCTGCTGACGGCAGCCACGCTTTCTGAAAAAGCAATCCTGCCTGAACTTAATAACCGCTTTCGGCGGCCTCGGCTTCGTCCAGAGCGGCGACGATGGCGGGCGCCTTGCGGATGCCCCCACCGAGTGCAGCTTCGAGGTCGACTTCTTCGGTGGTCTCGGCTTCGGCCGGCGCGGCGACTACGGCTTCGCCTTCAGCTACCGGCTCGCCTTCAGCGACGGCTTGCAGGTCGGCGGTCACACCGCCCTGGTCGGCAGACTTGTCCCCCATGGAGGCTACGCCTTCGACGACCGAGTCGGCGATCTTCGAAGTGAAGAGCCGGATGGCGCGGAGGGCGTCATCGTTGCCGGGAATGACGTAGTCGACGACGGTGGGATCGCAGTTGGTATCGACGACAGCGACCACGGGGATGCCGAGCTTGCGGGCTTCCTTGACGGCGATGGCTTCGTTCGACGAATCGACCACGAAGATCGCGTCCGGGAGGCGGCGCATGTTCTTGATGCCGGCCAGGTTGGCCTGGAGGTGCTTGCGCTCGCGTTCGAGACGGATGACTTCCTTCTTGGTGAGAAGGTTGTAGCGGCCGTCGTTGGCCATCTCATCGATTTCCTGAAGGCGCTTCACCGACTTCTGCACGGTCACCCAGTTGGTCAGCAGGCCGCCGAGCCAGCGGTTATTGATGTAGAACATCCCGCAGCGGGTGGCTTCTTCGGCGATGGCGTCCTGGGCCTGCCGCTTGGTGCCGACAAACATGAGGACTTTGCCCTGGCCGGCGAGTTCGGTGACGAACTTCGACGCCTCCTTGAACATCTTGAGGGTCTTCTGCAGATCGATGATGTAGATACCGTTGCGCTCGCCGAAGATGTACTCCTTCATCCGCGGATCCCAGCGCTTGGTCTGATGCCCGAAGTGGACGCCCGCTTCGAGCAGCTCCTTCATGGTGATAGTGGCCAAACGACCTCCTCATTGGACTGCATTCCGGCAGCGTTTCCGGGCCGGAATTGATGCTCGCGCAGGCGAGCAGATTGAACTACATAGTGCAGCGTTCAGTTGTCAGCGTTCAGCGTTCAGAAAACTGACGACTGAAAGAACATGTACCGATCCAGCAGCGACTAGCGCTTGGAGAACTGGAACCGCTTTCTGGCGCCCTTCTGGCCGTACTTCTTGCGTTCCTTGACACGGGCGTCGCGGGTGAGCAGGCCTTCGGCCTTGAGGGTCTTGCGCAGCTCGGCATTGAACTGGAGCAGAGCGCGGGCGATGCCCATCTTGACCGCGTCGGCCTGAGCGGCAACGCCGCCGCCGGAGACGGTGGTGACGACATCGAAGGTGGCGGCCGTGTCGCTGATGACAAGAGACCGCTTCGCGGCGACGCGCTGCTGCTCGGTGACGAAATAGACGTCGAAGGCTTTGCCGTTGACCTTGAACTCACCGGAGCCGGGGCGGAGGTAGACGCGCGCGATGGCGGATTTACGCCGTCCCGTGCCGTAGTACTGAACCAGATCTGCCATGTATCTTCCTTAATCCTTATGCCTTGACTTCGAGCGGCTGGGGTTTCTGAGCCGCGTGCGGGTGCTTTTCGTCGCGATAGACGTTGAGCTTGGTGGCCATTTTGCGGCCGAGTTTGGTCTTGGGGAGCATGCCCTTGATGGCCTCTTCGACGACCTTCTCGGGACGGCGCTCGATGAGGCGGACGAACGACTCTTCGCGCAGACCGCCGGGGAATCCGGTATAGCGGCGGTACATCTTGGACTGGGCCTTGAGACCGGTGAGGCGGACCTTGGCGGCGTTGATGACGATGACGTGATCGCCCATGTCGAGGAAGGGCGTGTACTTTGGATTGCGCTTGCCGCTGAGGACGCTGGCGGCCTCGGTGGCAAGGCGGCCGAGGGTCTTGCCGCTGGCATCGACGACAAACCACTTGCGATCGATGTGAAGGGCGCTCGGAATATAGGTCGACATCTTCTAACTCTTCTCTCCCGGCAGAGCCGTGAAAACCGAAAAATTGCCCACGCAACGCCCATCCACGGAACTGAAAACTCTTCCGCGGCTTACGGATGCTGTACGCGTGAGTTGGCGCAGAATTTGAGGCCCCGGTAGCCGGTGACTGCAGGTTTTCCGGATCGACCATCGCCGGTCTGCGGCGCAAACGCACAGACGCGGAGACGCACACTGCGCAAGGAGTTCAGGATACGGGAATTTGGGGGTGGCGTCAACGGCGGGGTACAGGGTGCAGGACTTCCCTCCGGAGGCGCTTCCTGGCTCACGGGTTCAGAACAGGATTCGCATTTCCGTTATCACATTGTGGTTATAGAGATAAAAGCGCGATGTTGCCACCTGGATGCCGCCGTCGATGACCGCGAGGGGGTGCCTGGGACCCCAGCTGTTCCTCTTAACAATAAAGAAAGCGGCCGGGGTGATGAAGTTCTGGGTTTTGCCGTTGCAGGGGCCGGCGAAGTTGAATGTGGCATTGTTCTCGATGTCGAACCAGGTGCGGGAGGACGAATGGACCTGACCGGCGACGTTCCACTCGATGGCGCGGCCCTGCTGATCGATTTTGCCGGAGGGGAGGACGCCGCCGAGGGTGGACTGTACGTCGAAGCGGCCGAAGGCTTTTCCCGCGGCCAGTTTGGGCAGGTCATACGCGGTCACCATGGCGTTCTGACCGGCGCCGGCGGCGAAGGCGTGGGCCAGCATGGCGGTAACAGCGAAGTTGCCGTGGGCGGCATTGCCGGAGGCGATGCGAAACTTCACCTGAGTGGAGGCGTTACCCCACCCGTCCGGGAGCTGGGCGCTGTGATTCCTGAAGAAGGAGGGCGGATTGAAGTCGAACTGGAAACGTGTTCCGGCAATGAATCCGATGCCGTGGTTATTGCCATAGCTGAAGATCTCGGCCCCGGGAACGTTCGCGCGCGCAATGGAGAACCGCATCCCCTGGGTGAGGCGCGGGTCGGACTGGATGAGGGGGCTGATCCAGGCCGGCTGCAGAGATGCCATGGTGGTGTTGCTGCTATGGACGCGAGTCCAGAGAGGCTCCTGGGCATGAGCTGGGTGGAGCGCGCACGCAGAGAGGGCGCCGAGGAGGGCTGCGATCAGGGTTCGTTTCACGATTTGAGAACCAGCCTAGCCGGAGGCCGGAGGGGGTTCAGTGATTCAGGGCACAGGGGTGCTGGCCCTGGGTTGAGAGCGCGATTTATTGCGGAGGCGGTGTTCCGGAGTCCTTAGCCTCCGGTTTCGCTGCCTGCGTGTCGTCAGGGGGTTTGGAGAGATGGAGTTTGCTCATCTCTTTGGCACCGACCGATGGATCGACCGGGGTGACCTTCATGCCGGTGGCCATGGCTCCAGCGGTCCACTTGAAGTAGTAGGTTTTGCCGGCCTCGGCCTCAAAGCGGGCGCGCTCATTTTCTTTTTTCCTGGCCTGGGCGAGGGCCGCGCCGGTGGACTGGATGATGCCTCCGTAATACATCTTGGGCAATCCGGAGATGACCACCTCCCCGGGCGGCACTTCGGTGAATTCGTATTCGCTGTTGAGGAGCTTGCCGAGGTGGGTGTCGTTGACGAAGATCTCGTCGTGCGAGGCGGATCCGGTAAACCTGTAGGTGCGGTAGATGCAGACGATGGCTTTGCCGTCGGAGGGCGCGGGCAGCACGGCGGGAGATTTCTCCTGGGCACGGGAGACAGGGGCGGTGAGGAGAAGCACGATGGCGGCAAAGGCAAGCAGAAGACTTGCGAGCGAGTTGCAAGCTCCCCTGAGGCGGCGGGAAGCGGGGCTACGCATGAGAGCCTTCCTTTCTTTTGTGGAACCTGGCGGAGCAATGTAGCAGGTTCCGGCTGGGAGCGCGGTGATGGTGGGCACGGTTGTGGGGGAAAGGCCCCTGAAGGGATGTTCGGCAGGATTGCGGAGGAGCTGGAGAGAAACGTCCTCCTACCCGCCCGGGAATCGTTCCGATACAACCAAAGGTGTGTCGGTGGGTTCCTACCGGCGGCGCGGGGTTGTCGTGGAGGGCACGGGCGCGTCAAACTAAAGGAGCAGGGAGCAGCAGAGGCAGATGCGGGACACGATCATCTCAGTGGCGGAGAAGAAGGAACCCTTCGGGGGGCCGGCGGCCGGGTCCGTGTTGCTGCATGTGGGATTTGTGGGGGCGGTTGCGCTGCTGCTGTTCGTCAACACGCACTTCAAATCGAACGAGTGGGGGGTGAACGGGCCGCAGGGTGCGATTCAGGCGAACCTGGTGAACTCGGCGCCATCGATTCCGCTGCCGCAGCTGACGCCGCCGACGCCGAATGTGCTGGCTACGCAGGAGCCGAGTCCGGCACCGGCGCCGCCGAGCAAGGAAACGATTCCGATCACGCCGCCGGATGCAATTCCGATTGCGACGCGCAAACCGAAGCTGAGGCCGGTGGAGAAGCCGAAGCCAACCTCGCCGCAGCATGCGCAGCCTACTACCCAGCAGAACCGGGCAACCTACGGCGAAGCGGCAGCGACCAACATGGCCCACGCCATGAACAATGCTCAGCAGCGCACCAACGCTCCGGTGCAGGTGCAGGGGGGCGATTTTGCGGCGCGGTTTCCGTGGTACGTGGACAAGATCACGCGAATGGTGAGCCAGAACTGGTACCGCTATCAGATCGACACGAGCACGCGGTTCGGGACTCAGGTATCGGTCGTGTTCACCATCGAGCGCGACGGGAGCGTGAGCTTCACGAGCATCCAGATCCCGCAACCGAGCTCGTCGCCGACGCTGAACAAGACGGCGCGGGAGGCGGTGCAGCGTGTTGGCAATTTCGGCCCGTTACCGGAACAGTACACAGGCAAGAACGTGTCGGTGGAGTACACTTTTAGCTACGATGCGCCGCCGCAATAATGTCCGCGGGAGTCGCTCCTGACTTGTCGATTCATGGATTTCCGGTATCGGCGGCGCCATCCTTACCGAGTCGAAACGCATCGTCCAAGAGAACGAGTGCGAGGGCCCGGATATCGAATCTGCGGGCTGTCGTCAATCCACTAGAAACGGAAGAAGCATGATCGAGATCTCCCCCCGGAATTCTGTCGTTCTTCGCATTGCCCTTTTGCTGACATTGATTGCGCTCCCCTTCTCCGGAGTCCGGGCCCAGGACTGGGTCAGGACCGGGACGAACCTGGGGGTAACGAAAATTCGCATTGCCGCGGCGGATTTCAAGGCGGCAACCGCGGATCCGCAGACAGGCGGCCTGAAGTCGGCCTTCGATCAGACGGTCTATAACGATCTGCGCTACGCGGGCATCTTCGACGTGGTCTCGAAGAGCATGATCCCGACCGCGACGCCGGGAACGCCACAGGAAATCAACATGGCGCAGTGGTCGGCGGAGCCGTCGAATGCGGCGTATGTTGCGTTCGGCTCGCTGTCGGCGAGCGGGGGCCACCTCACAGTGCAGGGGTTCCTGTACAACACGGCGCAGGGGCAGCAGAATCCGCAGGTGCTGGGGAAGCAGTACGCGGGCGCGGCGACGGTGGACTCGTCGCGGGAGATTGCGCACCGGTTTGCGGACGAAATTATCCAGCAGCTGGGCGGAATTCCCGGAATCGCGCAGACAAAAATCTACTTTGTTTCGAACCGCAGCGGGAACAAAGAGATCTGGGTGATGGACTACGACGGGATGAACGAGCACCAGCTGACGCATCTGGGCACGGTGTCGTTGTCGCCGCATGTTTCGCCGGACAATTCGCGGGTAGCGTTCAGTTCGCTGGGCAAGGACGGCTGGTCGATCCGGATGTATTCGCTGGATCTGGGCCGGCTGGTGGCCTTTCCGGCGTGGGGACATACGACGCTGTCGCCGGCGTGGTCGAGTGACGGGACGAAGCTGGCGTTTTCTTCCTCGCGGGAGGGCGATCCGGATATTTATGTGAGCGATGCGTCGGGCAGCGGGGCGCACAAGATTACGGCGTTTCGCGGGCCGGATGTTTCGCCGGTGTGGAACCCGAAGACGAACGCGCAGATTGCGTGGGTGAGCGGGCGGACGAGGCTGCCGCAGATCTACATCATGGACACCGACGGCGCGAACGTGACGCGCATGACGGACGGCGGATACGCGACGTCGCCATCGTGGTCGCCGAGCGGGCAGTTCCTGGCGTTTGCGTGGAACCGCAGCTATGGGCCGGGAGCGCCGGGCGGCGAGGACATCTACGTGATGGACATTGCGAGCAAGCGCTGGACCCAGCTGACGCACGATGCCGGGGCCAACGATTTTCCGTCATGGTCGCCGGACAGCCGGCACATCGTATTCCAGCGCGAGATGAATGGACACGCAGAGATCTGGTCGATGCTGGCGGATGGAACCGATCAAATGCAACTGACCCACGGTGGCGGGAGTAACACGATGCCCAACTGGAGCTGGAAATGACCACCTGACGAAAGCCTGCAGCAGCTAGCCGGTCAATGGAATGCCTTTTTGCTTTGGTTAACAACCCCCTGAAACGCTCCCTAAGGAGGAGAGACAAGTGAAATATTCGAATCGTACGTCCCTGGTGGTTGCCGCAAGTCTGGCGGCACTGCTGACCGTCGCCGGCTGCCACAAGAAGAATCCGGCACCGCCGCCACCGCCTGCGCCTCCAGCGACAGCACCGGCGCCGATGGCGACGATTACGGCAACGCCGAGCACGGTTACACCTGGCGGCAGCTCCACGCTGACGTGGAAGACCACGGACGCGACGAATGTGACGATCGAGGGCCTGGGCCAGGTGGCAACGTCGGGCACGCAGACGGTGACGCCGTCGCAGACAACCAGCTATCACCTGACCGCGCAGGGCGATGGGGGAACGGCCGATGCCACGGCGACGGTGACGGTGACGACGGCACCCGCACCTCCGCCGGCGGTACAGGAGTCGAACATCGACGAGAACGCGTTTGAAGCAGCGGTCAAGCCGGTGTTCTACGACTACGACAGCTACGATGTTCGTCCGGACGCGCAGTCGGTGATCTCGGCGGACGCGAATTATCTGAACCAGCATCCGAACCTGAAGGTGGTGGTCGGCGGATACTGCGACGAGCGCGGATCGACGGAGTACAACCTGGCGCTGGGCGAGAATCGCGCGAATGCAGCCAAGCAGGCACTGGTGAGTGCGGGCGTGAGTCCGGACCGGCTGCGCACGGTGAGCTACGGCAAGGAGAAGCAGTTCTGCACCGATCACACCGAGGCATGCTGGCAGCAGAACCGGCGGGCGCAGTTCACCCTGGACCAGTAAGAAGCAGGGAGTAGCCAGTAGCCGGATCGCGGCGGTGGGGTCGCGGTCCGGGATTCTGGGCCCGAGCCGGGTGACAGGCTACAGGCTACGGGTTACGGGTGACGGGTGACGGGTGACAAACGGCTGAGCCGGCGAGATCGAGTTGCGGGGTGTGTTTCGATGCGGATGGAGAGCGCTTGATTTGCAGCCTGTGATCTGTGACCCGCAACCTGCGACCTGCCGCGTTCGCCCCAACGGCTGCAACTAATTACTATTGAAGGTGAGCGCATCCTGCGCTCGAATCGGGGTTTGTCTATGCGAAGGATTGTGGTTTCGCTCTCGAGCATTTTCCTTTTCCTCATACTGTGCGCAGCTCCCCCGGCCCATGCCGTGAACAAGGAGATGGTGCAGCTGCAGACACAGGTACAGCAGCTGCAGGACGCGCTGCAGCATCTGCAGGAGACGCAGGATCAGCAGCTGAGCGTGATGCAGCATGTGATCCAGCAGATCAACGAGAGCGTGTCGAAGATGAGCGCGACGGTGTCGACGCTGCAGCAGCAGGTGCAGACGACGAATGAGTCGGGCGGCGGGAAGATCGATCAGATGTCGACGCAGATGCAGAGCATCAACGACTCGGTGGATGCGCTGCGGACGCGGATCGACAAGCTGAGCGCCGAGGTGCAGGCGGTGCAGTCGCAGTTGTCGAACATCACGACGCAGGCGGCGGTGCAGCAGCAGGGCGGACAGCCAGGCGGGCAACCAGGAGCCGAGCCGAACGGGCAGCCGGCGCAACCGCAGGCACAGCAGCCGCAGGCTCCGCCGGTGAACGATCTGTATCAGGGCGCGCTGCGCGACTACAACTCGGCGCGCTACGATCTGGCGGCGGGAGAGTTCGGCGACGTGCTGAAGTATTACCCCAACGACGATCTGGCGGGGAACGCGCAGTTCTACCTGGGCGAGATTGCCAAGCGGCAGGGAAAGTATGCGGACGCGATCAAGGCCTACAGCGCGGTGCTGGAGCAGTTCGCGGGCAATCCGAAGGCGCCGGCCGCGGCGCTGCACAAGGGCGAGGCGGAGTTGTCGCTGGATCAGCGGGAGAATGGGATCCGGGATCTGCGCGCGCTGATTGCGCGCTATCCGCAGACGCCGGAGGCTTCGCAGGCGCGGAGCCGGCTGAACGGAATGGGCGTGCGGATCACGGCGAGCAAGCCGAGTGCGTATCGGCAGTGAGGCAGCCAGTAGCTGGTAGCAGCGGACGCGTCGGCGATCGCTGCAACGGCGGGCGTTCCGCTGGATGAAACGCAGAACACGAATCCAGAGTTTTGTTCTTGACAGGTGCTCCGGGTGGAGTTAATTCGCGCGCACCGCGCATGAAATGGGCGCTTCACGCAGCGTTGACAAAGCGCAGGGTGAATCGCACAATCGGATTTCAGCTTGATTCCATCGTCTCCTCCGGGACTCCTCCCTTGCGTGAGAAGCAGACGCGCGGGATTCCGGAACTGGTCGATCCGGCCCACACTCTCCCTCCGGCAACAGCCGCGACGATGGCGGTAGCGAGAACGAAGACGGCTCACGATGCGAATCGGAAGCCGCAGGAAGGGTCTGTCGAATTTGAAAGCGCTGCTCGAAACCGACTTCCGCAACCTGACCCTGGTGGCACGGGGCAAAGTCCGCGACATTTATGCGCTGGGCGAGTACCTGCTGATGGTGGCCACCGACCGCATCTCGGCATTCGATCATGTGCTGGCGACGGGGATCCCGGGCAAGGGGATGATCCTGACGCAGCTGTCGCTGTTCTGGTTCGATTTTTTAAAGGACATTGTTCCGAACCATCTGGTCGCCTCCAACGTAAAAGAATTTCCAGAGGAGGTTTGGAAGTACCGCAAAGAGCTAAAGGACCGGTCGATGCTGGTGACGCGGGCGCAGATGTATCCGGTGGAGTGCGTGGTGCGCGGATATCTGGCGGGATCGGGCTGGAAGGATTACGTAGCGACGGGGACGGTATGCGGGATCAAGATCGAGCCGGGCCTGCGCGAAGGGGACCGGTTGAGCCGTCCGATCTTTACGCCGGCAACGAAGAGCTTTCGCGGGACGCATGATGAGAACATCACGTTCGATCAGATGACGACGCTGATCGGGGGCGAGGCGGCGGAAAAGCTTCGCGACCTGAGCGTGGCGATCTATAACAAAGCCGCGGCGCACGCGGAATCGCGGGGTATTCTGCTGGCGGACACGAAATTCGAATTTGGAGCGACGTCGATGGGAGTGGTGCTGGCTGATGAAGCGCTGACGCCGGATTCATCGCGATTCTGGGTAAAGGATTTGTACTCCCCGGGGCGGTCGCAGCCATCTTTTGATAAACAGTACGTTCGTGACTATCTGGAGAGCATTCACTGGAATAAACTGGCACCTGCGCCAGCCCTCCCTGAAAATGTGGTGAACCGCACGCAGCAGAAGTATCTGGACGCCTATCGCCTGCTGTCGGGCAGGCCTCTGGCGGTGTAGAGAGTTGGCCATGGCGATCATTGACTGGGTCATTCTGATCGTTGTGATTTTGTCGGTGATGTCGGCAGCGAAGGCAGGACTGGTGCTGGAAGTTTGTACGCTGGCAGGGTTGATTCTGGGAATCCTGGTCGCGAGTTGGGACTACCCGAAGCTGATGCCGTGGGTGGGGCAGTGGATCCGGTCGAAGGCGGCGAATGAGACGGTTTCATTCGTTGTAATCGCGCTGGGCGTGATGATTGTGGCCGGGCTGGCGGGAAGGCTGATCCGCTGGTCGGTGAAGTCGGTAGGGTTGGGTTGGGCAGATCGGCTGGCGGGCGCCGCCTTCGGTCTGGTGAAAGGATGCGCGCTGGTGACGGTAGCGGTGATGGTGATCGCCGCATTCTGGCCCAACGCGACGTGGTTCCGGCAGTCGCGCTTTGCTCCGGAGTTTTTGAGCGTGGCGCACGCTGCCGCGGCAGTGGCTCCTGCCGAACTGGGAGATCGGATCAGGAGCGGTGTTGACGTCCTGCGGAAGGCGCAGCCTGGATGGATGAGGCCGGCGGCGTAGAGGGGCTGAGTGGTGGTTGGGCTGAGGAAGGAAATTCTGAAAGATTGGCCCGGCAAAGACCGGGATCGGGAAAGAGGTTCCTGTGAAACGCGAGCTGGACAACCTTGTCACCCAGATGCACGCAGGGGGCATCACCTACGACGAAGCCGTGCGGGAATTCAAACGGCGCTTCATTCTTGAGGTTCTGTCCAGCCACCGCGGCAACCAGTGCAAGGCGGCGAAGGAGCTTGGCGTGCATCGGAACACGCTGAGCCGGATTCTCACCGAACTGAAGATCGACCCGGGCCAGGTGCGGACGGCGCAGCGCCGGCCGCCGCAGCGGGATCGCGGCCCGTTCGACGTGGGCAAGCGCGGGGAGCGCGCGTAGGCCAGTTACAGGGCAGGGCGCAGAGCACCGACGGGGGGGGCAATTCCCTTCCCTTCTGTTTTCAGCAATTCATGGGTTTGCCGAACCGGGTTTGCGGGGAAGGCATTCGCCCGTCACATCGGAGAGCCGCCACCTTATACCCTGTAAGCATGAGCACAACGGCGGAGGCGCGCGTCTACGTGGAGGAAGGGTTCACGTGGGACGAGCAGCGCGCTTACCTGTTCGACATTGACGGCACGCTGCTGCGCCACCGCGACCGGGTCCACGTGGACGCCTTTTTCAAAGGCGTGCGCGACGTGATGGGACGAGAACTGGTGCTGGATGGGGTGGTGCTTTCGGGCAACACCGATCCTGGAATTCTGCGGGATGCATTCGCGCTGGCGAGCGTGGACGACAGCGCGTGGCGCCCGCACCGCGAGGGCGTACTGCAGGCGATGCGCGAGCACGTGGCGGAGCGGCGGGCGGAGATGCAGTGGTCCATCATGCCGGGCGTGGAGGCCACGCTCGAGCATCTGCAAGGCAAAGGTGCACTGCTGGGAGTGGCGACGGGAAATCTGGAGGCGATTGGCTGGATCAAGATTGAGAATGCCGGGCTGCGGAAGTGGTTCCGGTTTGGGGGTTTCTGCGACCGGTTCGAGGCGCGCGCGGACATGATTGCGCACGCGGCGGAACAGGCGCGGGCGCTTCTTGCGTCAACCGACGGCGCGAGCGCAGCCGATGCGACGATGTGCGTAATCGGCGACACGCCCCGCGATATCGAGGCGGCGCGCGCGAACGGATTGCCGACCATCGCGGTAGCGACGGGGCGGTACAGCTTCGACCAACTGATGGAACATCGGCCGGCGGCCTGCGCGACCACCCTGGAAGCGCTGCTGCAGGCGGCGGAGATTCCAGCAAGAGCAGGAGCCGATGCTTCGTAACGCAGGCTGGGCCGCATTGATGGCCGTGTCGCTGGGCGCAGCGGCACAGGCGCCGCAGCCGGGCGCGCAGACTTCGTCCGGCGCGCAGAGCGCCGCGGGAGCGAGTCAGGAGGCGGCCGGCAAGCCGGAAGCCGGCGCGAGCGGCAAGGTTGTGAATCATCGTCCAGGAAAACGCGATCGCGCGAGGGCAGCGAAGCTGTTTCTGGAAGGAGCGAAGGCTCTGGAGCAGGACAAGCTGCGCGCGGCGGTGGGTGCCTTCACGCGGGCGGCGGAGCTGGATCCGGACGAGAAGAAGTACGAGGCATCGGACGATATTGCGCGCGCGCATCTGGTGACGGAACTGATCCAGCAATCGGACAAGGACAAGATCCTGGGACACTATGCGGCGGCGCGACAGAAGATTGCGCAGGCGTACAGCATGGATCCAGCGAGCCCGGAGGTGGCGCAGCACCTGAACGAGCTGGCTTCGACGGTGGTGGCGGGTGAGCCGGCGGCGCGTGACGACGAGATCGAAGGGGCTCCGCCGATGGAACTGAAAGCGAAGCGGGGGACGCAGAGCTTTCACATCCGCACCAGCAAGCGCAATCTGATCCAGCAGGTGCTGCAGGCGTATGGCATTCAGCCCACGCTGGACGATTCGGTGGATGGACAAGTGGTGCGGTACGACGTGGACGATGCGACCTGGCCCTCGGCGGAGCGAGCGCTGGAACTGGCAACGAACACGTTTCTGATTCCGCTCGATCCGGAGCGCGCGCTGATCGCCAAAGACACGCGCCTGAACCGGGACAAGCTCGAGCGAATGGCGGTGGAGACAGTGTACCTGCCGGGAATGGCGGCGGAGGAAGTCACGGAAATTGCTAACACGGCGAAGAATGTCTTTGCGCTGCGGAGCGCGGTGCCGGGCGGCAGCACGAGCACGCTGACGTTGCGCGGCCGGCCGGCGGAACTGAACGCCCTGAATGCAACGCTGAAGACGCTGCTGGAGGGCAGAAGCGAAGTGCAATTGGATGTGCGCATGTTCGAGGTGGACCGCACGAAGGCGGTCAATCTGGGCATGATTCTGCCCAACCAGACGACGCTGTTCAATGTGTACTCCGAGGCTCGCAATATTCTGAACAGCAACGCGAGCACAGTCCAGGAGATTATTTCGAGCGGGCTGGCGGCGCCGGGCGACTGGGAGGCGATTCTGGCGATCCTGATCGCGTCGGGGCAGCTGAGCAACACGATTCTGACGCAGCCATTCGGGATATTTGGCGGCGGACTGACGATGACGGGCATCGCCTATCAGGGCGGAACGATGAATATGAAGCTCAATTCGTCGGACGTGCGCGCCCTCGATCAGCTGCAGTTGCGCGTGCTGGATCGCGAGGAAGCGACGATCAAGGCAGGCGAGCGGTATCCGATTGAGACGTCGAGCTATTCGAGCCTGGGGGCGACGACGAACCTGAATATTCCCGGGCTGTCGACAGCGGGGCTGTCGAGCACGCTGGCCAGCCTGGGGATCAGTGCATCGCAACTGCAGGCCGCGTCGCAACTGCAGGTGCCGCAGGTGCAGTATCAGGACATCGGCCTGAGTCTGAAGGTGACGCCGAATGTCGAGGGAATGGACCGGGTCTCGATGAAGTTCGACCTGCAGCTGTCGTCGCTGGCGGGGTCTTCGATCAACAGCCTGCCGGTGCTGAACAACCGGCAATACACGGCAATTACCTCCTGCAAGGTGGGCGAGAGCGCTCTGCTGGTCAGTTCGGTGACACGGCAGGAATCGAATGCCATCACCGGGATACCGGGTTTGAGCGAGCTGCCGGGCTTCCAGAGCACGACGAACAAGAACAGCAATCTCGATGTAGGAGAGCTGGCGATCGTGATTACTCCGCACATCGTGCGGACGGTGCCGCGCGGCGCGCGGGAGAAGATGATCCTGCTGCCGGTGGGGCAGCCGGGACCGTGATGCCGGTCACTTTGTGCCGCCGCGAGAGGAAGATAGACTGACGCTGTGACTGGATGGCTGCACAGGCGGATGGGCAAAGTGCTGGCCGTGGCGCTGTGCGCGGGGTGGGTGGCAACGCTCGCCTTCGCGGATACGGCTGTAACGCCGGCGATGCATTGCCCGCGCGGACACATGCCCTGCTGCCCGCAGTCGGGGAGTAGTGAAAGCTGCTCCACCGCGCGCTGCACGGAACAGATTCCGGAAAAAGCCGAGGCCCGTGTTCTCGAGGCCCCGGCAAGCGAGACGCAGGCCGCGGTTGCCCCGGTACGGATTGCGGAGGCGCAGCGTTCCGCAGCAGAGCCGGCGAGAGAGCTGACAGCGGGTCTTCACTATCACGCTCCGATCTTCCGCCTCAAAGACGATCTTCGAATTTAAATCTCTCCGTGTGCCGCGCCCTTTTTGCGCGCCCGGAGCCGGTTGTGTCCGGGTCGTACCCGCGTCATCGTTTGTTCACACCGAGAGGAAAATTTCCATGAAAGCCACAATCTTTGCTCTGATTGCTGCGTCGCTGTTTACCGTCTCCGCACTGGCGGCCTCAGGCGCAGCGTGCTGCAAGCCAGGATCCGCCTGCTGCCAGCCGAACGCGAGCTGCTGCCCCAGCCACCAGAGCAGCTCGTCGCACTGCACCGGCGACTGCTGCGGCGGCAAATAGCCGCTCTCCACCAGGAGACACTTCGCGTCCGGCTGGCCGGGCGCGGGGTGTCTCTTTTCTATTTGCGATCGAAACGCAGCTTCAGGACGAGGATGCCGAGAGAGAGCACGAGGCTGACCGTGTTGGCGAGGATGATGGGCACGGAGTGGAGAGCGATGCCGTAGAGCAGCCACAGCAAGACGCCGCAGGAATAGACGGAAAACATGACGAGGGAGATTTCGCGCGCGCTGCGCAGCTGCCAGATGCGGACGACCTGGGGCACGAGGGAGACGGTGGTGCAGGCGGCGGCGAGGAATCCGATGAGATTGACGGTGGGGCTGATCGTACTCATAAGTTCGTGCTCATACGTTCGTGCTCACAGGCTCTGCCGGTGCATAAAGAACCAGATGGCGATGGTGAAGCCGAGGACGATGATGATGGGGCGGAGGATGCGGTCGGAGATGCGGCGGGCGTTGCGGGCTCCGGTGTAGCCGCCGATGGCGCAGGCGATCATCATGAGCCAGCAGTAGCGCCACTCGACGGCGCCGCCAATGATGAAGGTAATCGAGGCGACGGCGTTGGCGACGGTGGTGATGACGACTTTGAGGGCATTGATCTCGGCGATGCGCTCGACGCCGCAGAGGGCGAGAGCGGTCATGGTGAGCAGGCCCGCGCCGGCGCCAAAGTATCCGATGTAGTAGGTGATGGCGAGCAGCGCGGCCAGAAGAGGCACGATGGCGACGCGATGGACATGGTCGGGATGCGCGGCCTGTGCGGCGGCGCGGCGGCGCACCATGCGCGAGATGGGTCCGCTGAGAGCAAACGCCACCGAGCCGAGGAGAAACAAATACGGCACGAGGCGCAGGAAGGAATTCTGTGAGCCTTTGAGCAGGGTGAGCGCGCCGGTGAGACCGCCGGTGAAGGCGACCAGAACGACAGGAATGACGAGGCGGTGGTTTTTGCGGAGGTCCTCGCGGTAGCCGGCGATGGAGGTGAACTGGCCCGGCCACAGAGCGACGGTGCCGGTGGCGTTGGCCTCGATGGGGAGCAGTCCAGCCTTGAGCAGCGAGGGGAAGACGAGGAAGCCGCCTCCGCCGGCGATGGAGTTGATGAGTCCGCCGAGGCCGGCAGCGAAGGACAGGAAGATGTAGTGGAGGACGCTGGGGTGCACTTTTTAGAGGGTACAGGTTGCAGGGTGCAGGGTACAGGGTGGGGGGAGGGGGGAAGCGGTAGGCAGTTGGCAAGCGCAGCGACGTGAGCGGGAGGCGACACTGCTATGATGCCGCCTAACATGTGCCTGGAGAAAGATAATATGTCGAGGCGTGAGATTGTTCTGTTGGTGAGCCGGGCTTTGGCCGTGATTCAGATCATGTCTGCTCTGGAGGAAATTTCATACTTACCTAACCGTCTGATCCTGCTTTGGCATCAGATCGGCCCAACGCGCTTCCTGGACCTGTCGAGCTACTTCAGCCTTTATGAGATTGAAAGCACGCTCGCACTCATTTTGCGCATCAGTCTGCTGCTGCTTGCCGCCTATCTGTTTTGGACTTGCGGACCGAAAATCGAGCGATTCCTGCTGCCACTCTCCTCGGACTTGCAGACGAGCGATGTGTCTGCGACTGCTGAGGGCACAGCGTCAGGAAGTTAGCTGACCTGGATTTCCGGTGTGGCGGCGACGAGCTGGCGGGTGTAGTCCTCGCGCGGGTTGTTGCAGACCTGGTCGCGAGTGCCGAGTTCGACGAGCTTTCCGGCGTGCAGGACGGCGATGTTCGTCGCGAGGTAGCGCACGAGCGGCATAGAGTGCGAGATGAAGAGGTAGGTGAGCGCGAAGTCGCGCTGCAGGTCGCGGAGCAGGTTCATGATCTGGGCGCCGACGGAGACGTCGAGGGCGGAGACGGGCTCGTCGAGGACGAGGACTTCGGGGCGCAGGGCGAGGGCACGGGCGATGTTGATGCGCTGGCGCTGGCCGCCGGAGAATTCGTGCGGGTAGCGCGGCCTGGCAGAGTCATCGAGTCCGACCTGGCGGAGGAGCTCCTGGCAGCGGCGGCGGCACTCGGCGCGTGCGTGATTTTCATGGATGACGAGCGGCTCGGTGACGATCTGCTCGACCGTCATGCGGGGATTGAGCGCGGCGTAAGGATCCTGAAAGACGGGCTGCATGCGGCGGCGCAGAGGCCGTAGCTGGCGCTGGGGGACGCCGGTGACAGGATGGCCGTCGAAGGTGACGGTGCCGGAGGTGGGCTCAACGAGGCCGAGGATGATGCGCGCGATGGTGCTTTTGCCGGAACCCGATTCTCCGACCAGGCCGAGGGTTTCGCCGCGCTCGAGCGAGAGCGAAACACCATCGACAACGGGCGGCGCGTTCTTGGCGTAGGTTTTCGTGAGGTCGCGCGCGATCAGCAGAGACATCTGGAGAAGAAATTAACAGGGTGGGCGAGCGATTAAAATAGAGGAGAGCCAATCCCCTTGCAGCATCTCCTCAGCAAACTGAATCCGCAGCAGCGCGAAGGCGTGGAAGCCGTCGATGGGGCGGTGTTGATTCTGGCCGGCGCCGGGTCGGGGAAGACGCGCGTGATCACGCACCGCATCGCCTACCTGATTGAGGAGCGCGGGGTGGCGCCGGACGCAATTCTGGCGGTGACCTTCACCAACAAGGCGGCGGCCGAGATGGCGGAGCGCGTGGATAAGCTGATCGGGCACGGGTCGCTGGCCAAACCGCTGATCTCGACGTTTCACTCCTTCTGCGTGCGGCTGTTGCGGCGGGATATCGAGGTGCTGCGGGTCGGCAATGAGGGTCTGACGAAGTCGTTCGCCATCTATGACGAGACGGATCAACAGGCGGTGGTGAAGGCGGTGATGCGGCGGATGAATCTGGACGATAAGCAGCTGACGCCGCGGGTGGTGCTGTCGAAGATTTCGTGGGCCAAGAACCACATGATCGATCCGCAGGAGTATTACCTGGCCTCGGCGGATCCTGTAGCCGAGAAGGTCGCGCACATCTTCGAGGGCTATCGCAAGGAGCTGCGCAAGGCGAACGCGATGGACTTCGACGACCTGCTGCTGGAAGCGGTGCGGGTGCTGATGGTATCGGAAGAAACGCGCGAGCGCTATAACCGGCGCTACCGGTATTTGCTGATCGATGAGTATCAGGACACGAACCGGCCGCAGTACGAGCTGATGAAGCTGCTTTCCGGCGAGGGGAAGAACGTCTGCGTGGTGGGCGATGAGGATCAAAGCATCTACTCGTGGCGGGGCGCGGACATTCGCAACATCCTGGAGTTCGAAAAGGATTTTCCAGGCGCGAAAACGGTGCGGCTGGAGCAGAACTACCGGTCGACGCAGATCATTCTGGAAGCCGCATCGGCGGTCGTTTCACGCAATGCGCAGCGCAAAGGCAAGCGGCTGTGGACCTCGCGTGAAGGCGGCGCGCTGATCGGGTACTACGAGGCTCCGGATGGGGAGAACGAGGCGCTGTTCATCGCGGACTCGATCCAGAAGTATCTGCGCAAAGCCGGCGAAGAGGGCGGCGATGGCGGGAAGGCCGCGGTGCTGTACCGGACCAATTCGCAGTCGCGGCTGATAGAAGAGGCGATGCGGCGGTACAACATTCCGTACACGATGGTGGGTGGGTTCTCGTTCTACGAGCGCGCGGAGATCAAGGACCTGCTGAGCTATCTGAAGCTGGTGGCGAATCCGCACGACTCGATTGCACTGCAGCGGGTGGTGAACACGCCGGCGCGCGGGATCGGCAAGACAACGATGGAGACGCTGGAGCGGATCGCGCTGGAAACCGGATCGAGCACCTGGGTGGCGATCAGCCGGGCGCTGGAGAAGCAGCTGCTGCCGTCGCGCGCGCTGCAGGCGCTGGATGGGTTCCAGCGGATCATCACCGATGCGCGGGCGATGGTGGGCGCTGGTTTTGTGGAGAAGCTGGCGGCGGATGTCGAACCGGGCACCGGGGACCGGGCGCCGGGCTCGGAAGACGCGCTGGTCGACGATACGAGTTTCGACTTTGGAGCGCAGGGGATGCTGGCGCTGACGCATGACAGCGAAGGCGACGATTTTATTGCTGAGGGTGCGGAGAGCTTTGAGCCGGCGAAGTTCTCCATCTTCGCCGAGGAGCCGCCGGTCGATCATGCGGCGGCGCAAGAACAGGTTCCTGGTTACGGGTTCCAGGTTCCAGGCGCGGATGGAGCAGATCAGGAGGGAGTTCCCGGATTTCGGAAGCCGGGCGGAGCGGCTACGCTGCCGGAGCTGATCAAGTTCATCATCGATCGCACCGCGTACATCCGGTCGCTGGAAGAAGAGGGCACGCCGGAGGCATTCTCGCGCATTGAAAACCTGAAGGAACTGGCGAATGCCGCCCAGGATGCGCAGGAGCGGGGCGAGACGCTGGCGGAGTTTCTGGATCACGCGGCGCTGGTGAGCGATGTGGACCAGTACGATCCGCAGGCGCGGGTGACGCTGATGACGCTGCACGCGGCGAAGGGGCTGGAGTTTCCGCTGGTGGTGCTGGCGGGTCTGGAAGAGGGATTATTTCCGCACTCGCGAACGCTGAACGATCCGCCACAGATGGAGGAGGAGCGGCGGCTGTGCTACGTGGGGTTGACGCGAGCGATGGATTCCCTGGTCGTGACGCGGGCGCGGTTCCGGCGGCGGTACGGAAACGACATGCCGGAGGCATCGATTCCATCACGGTTCCTCGAAGAGATTCCGCAGCATCTGCTGGAGGACCTGAGCGGCGGGCGCAATCGCGCGACCAGCTGGGGCGGGTATGCGGCGCAGTACACCGAGACGCCCTCACGCTTCGGTCAAAGGGGCGGTGACGAATTCAGCTCGCGGCACTACAGCTACGAGGATGAGGACCAGAGCGCTTCGCACAGAACGGCACGGCCTGGGCAGGTGGGGGGGCGCGGGGAGCGGCGGCGGGTGAATCCGCCGCCGGGCAATTCGGTGGACAACATTGCGCAGTTCTTCACAGGCCGCGGACCGGCGGGGCGCAGCGTGCCGGCGAAGGGCGCGCGTCCGAAGCTGGATGTGCCGGAGCCGACGGGGGCGAAGGGATTCCGCAGCGGGCAGCGGGTGCGGCATCCGAAATACGGCGAAGGTGTGGTGTTTCGTCGCGAGGGCGACGGAGACGATGCGAAGATTACGGTACAATTTTCAGGATTCGGAGTGAAAAAGCTGGTGGAGAAATTCGCACAGCTCGAGCGGCTGTGAGAGCACGCCGATCAGAGTCAGAACGTCATGGCACGGCTGAAGCCGCGCCCCTTCAAAACTAAAGAGTGGAATCGCTAAGAGAGCTCCACAAAGGATCTATGGCAAACACAAAATCGATTACGGACAAGGCAAAACGCAAAGAAGTGAAACGCACGGCGCGCAAAAAGGCCGCCCCCAAAGCGAAGCGCACCACACCGCGCGGCGCACAGAAGAAGAAAGTGAGAAAGTTGGCGCGCGGGCAGTCGAAGCGGTAAGAACCGCATTTCGCTGCGCCGCAGGACCCCGGGGCCGGCCCATCCTCTTCCGCCGGCCCCGTAAAACCGTTACACTCACACAACACCTACTCCTCCCCGCAGGAGCTGTCGTTGCCGGATCAGCCCGTGCCATCATCTCGGCCCGAAGGGACCCAGCCCCGGTCGCAGTTCTTCGCGCGCAAATCCATCGACAAGCTGATTGCCGATTCGGAAGATCCCAATCACAGCCTGAGGAAGACGCTGGGCCCTCTCTCGCTCACGGCGCTGGGGATTGGCGCGGTGATCGGGTCAGGGATCTTCACGGTGATCGGCACGGCGATGGCCGGCCAGAAGTTCGACACGCCGGAGATCAGCAACACTCCTCTGATTCATTACCTGCTCACGCACACGGCGATGGCGGGGCGCCCCGGCGCTGGTCCGGCGCTGGCTGTTTCGCTGGTGCTGGTGGCGATCGTTTGCGTGTTCACGGGTCTTTGCTACGCGGAGCTGGCGTCGATGATTCCGATTGCGGGCTCGGCTTATACGTACACCTACGCGACCATGGGAGAGCTGATCGCGTGGATCATCGGCTGGGATCTGATCCTCGAATACGCCTTCTCCAACATGAGCGTCAGCGTCGGGTTCGCGGCGCACATCGAAGCGCTTCTGGAATGGTTCGGCCTTCATCCTGCGCTGCGCTGGATCTCGCCGGCCTATTTGCCCACCGGTCTGCAGGACTTTGCCGGGAACAATCTCTATAACCCCGGCTGGCATTTCGGATTCAACATTCCCGCGTTCCTGATCGTGATGATCCTGACGGTGGTTCTGGTGCGGGGCATTCGGGAGTCGGCGCGGACGAACAACATTCTGGTGCTGGTGAAGATCGTCGCGATTCTGGCCTTCATCATCGCAGCATCGAGTTTCATCAAGCCGCACTACTGGCATCCGTTCATGCCCAACGGCTGGACGGGGATGCTGTCGGGCGGCTCGATCATCTTCTTCACCTACATCGGATTCGATTCGGTTTCGACGGCGGCAGAAGAATGCCGCAACCCGCAGCGCGATCTGCCCATCGGGATTCTGGCCACGCTGGTGGCCTGTACGCTGCTCTATGGCGGCGTCGCGATTGTGCTGAGCGGCATCGTGCCGTGGAACTCGATCATGGGCGATGCGGCTCCGGTGGTGAATGCGCTGCGACGGCTCTCGGAGGCACCGGGCGGGCATCCGCTGCACTGGGTCGAGCTGATCGTGCTGATCGGCGCGATGCTGGGTATGATCTCGTCGATTCTGGTGTTCCAGCTCGGCCAGGCGCGCGTGTGGTTCGCGATGTCGCGCGACCGCCTGCTGCCCGACATCTTCAGCCACATCCATCCCGCGTTCCGGACGCCGGCAGTGGCGACGTGGGTGGCTGGATTCGTGGTGGGCATTCCCGCCGGGCTGCTGGATATCGGCACGGTTTCGAATCTGTCGAATATCGGCACGCTGTTTGCATTCGTGCTGGTTTCGATCGCGGTGCTGATCCTGCGCTACCGCGAGCCGGAAAGGCCGCGCGCCTTCCGCGCACCGCTCGGGCCGGTCTTTCCTGTGCTCAGCATCATCTTCTGCATCGTGCTCATGATGGGTCTGGAAGTCCTGACCTGGACGGCTTTCTTCATCTGGCTGTTCATCGGGCTGGGGGTCTACTTCCTGTACAGCCGCCATCGCAGCGAGTTTGCCCGCCGACGGGCCAGCTAAGCGAACGAATCCTGACTGGCACATCCGGGCGCCTCCGACGCGGGGCTCGATTGCGTCCGACACGCGATGCGCGGAGTCTGTCGATTCTCCGCCGGTATAGCATTCGACACTAACAACGGAGTGGATACCGTTACCTCTTCACTAGCGGTTTGGGCAGGAGCCAGGCGTGTCGGACACGCAGGCTGAGGGGTGGATGCGGCGATGGTTACCTTGTCGTTCACGTATCCTGTCGCCTTTTCTGCGATTTGCCGGACGTAAAAGGGAAGCGACTGCGCACACTCGTAACCATCGATCCCGGCGTTATCGGGCACGCAGGTAATTGCTTCCGGACGGAGCAGTCACATCCGCCATTCACCGAAGAGCTATGGATTTGTAGCCCTCCCGTAACTTGTTGCAGTGACGCAAGATAAGTACACAACGATACGTTTTCTGTGCCACACTCACTCATTCAATACGACCTGCGGTGAGTGGCACAGAGGCTCGACGCCACAGCACCCCCAAGCCGCACACCAGGAGCCAAACTCATTGCACGACTTGCAGCGTTTCTGCCTCTCTCGATCACGCCGAACACCCTGCGGTCGTTCAAGCCGATGAGGAAAACATGAAGTTCTCGTCTGCTCTTCTGTCTCTGCCTGTTCTCTCGTTGCTGTGCATCGCGAACTGCTCCGCGCAACAGACGGCCATGCTGGTGAATGCGCCGGTGCCGAATATCGCCGGGTCGGACGCGCAGCCCGGAGAGGCTTTCAGCAGCTCTGCGATGGGCGGCGTTTACCCGGTTCGCGTGCCGCAGGTGCAGGAGAAGGCGCCGGGAATGAAGGTCCTGGACTGGACGATGCTGGGCGCGGCGGCAACGCTGCGCGTGCTCGACTATACGAGCACGGAGAGCGCGCTGACCAAGCCGCAGTACTACCACGAAGCCATGCTGCCCACCGCTCTGGTGAAGGACAAGCCGACGTTCGCCGCGTTTGAAGCGGGGACGGTGGCGGTGAACTACGCAGCCTATCGTTTTCTGGTCCGGCACAACAAGCGCTCGCTGGCGCGGGCCGCTCAGTATGTGTACGTGGGGGCCATGACGTTCCAGATCGCGCACAACTACCAGACGCTGGGACAGACGCCGGCGCAGTAGGGGGCGGATCTGAGGCGGTTCCGGCGAGAGAGGGATGACGGCGAGCACATACAGGACGTCGCCGATTCCCATTTTGGGAAATGCAACGGCAAAGCAGCATCTTGTGGGTACCGACGGAATCGTCGCGACTTCGGTGTTTGGTTAGCGCATCGGCAAAGCGGACTAAGGTCTGGGTAAGTCACTCGGAGCTTTTTTTGCTATGGGCCTATTTACCGCCGTTGCCCGGTGCCCGGTCGATTCAATCGAAGTTGCCAGGCGAAATCCGACGCACCGGACAACTCAGCCATCAGCGCCTGACGCCGATCATGTTTTTGCAAACAACATCCGTTTCCTTTCGATGTTGGCGATCATCGCAGTCCACACAATAGGAAGTTCCGCCATCGTCTTGCATCAGCAAAGGGCATCTGTGCCTCTGCAGTTTGCTGCGCAAACTCTCAAGTTCGGTACGATCGCGTTCTTCCTGGTGGCCGGTTTTTTGTTTGGGGAGAGAATTGATCAGTACACCTCACTGCAGTACTACGGTCGACGGTTAACAATTGTGCTGGTGCCGTGGGCTGCCTGGTATCTGCTTTATTGTTCGCTTCGCACATTCCACAAACAGACTTCATGGCTGCATCCTGGCGCCCAGCTGTGGGCAACCATTTCGACGATTCTGCCCGATACCGTCTACTGGTTTGTGCCGAATTTACTCATCGCGCTGGCTATCCTTTTGCTGTTTCGGCCGCTGCTCAAAGACATTCGAATCGGCATTGTGTTCCTTCTGGCAAGTGTCTTTTACGCGACAAATATCTACGGGGGCTGGCTCTGGACAGGGCACACCAAAGCGGTCTTCGGATTTGTCTTCTACCTTTGGCTTGGAGCCTGGGGCGCATGGCATTTTGCGGCCCTTGACAAATGGCTGTCAAAGATTTCCCCGGGCGTCCTCATTGGGCTGGCGCTGCTGACGAATCTCATGGCCTTCGGTGAGACAAGGCTGCTCGCCTTTCTGCACTCTGCTGACCCAATGAATTCGCTGCGCATTACTAACCAAATCTACTCTGTCGTGATGGTGCTCGTAGTCATGAAGATCAAGCGGGTGGTTTGGCCACGTTTTGTGGATGTACGCGCGCACACCTTTGGTCTCTATCTGACTCATACGATCGGTCTTTCCCTGTTCGGCGCCGCGATGATGGGAATTCTCTCTCATATGCCGTCGTTGGCTGTGCTGAGCAGATGGCCATGGATCGCCATGTATATTCCGATTGTGTTCGTGGTGAACTACGGCGGTTGTCTGCTCCTGGTGAAGTACCTGCTTTCGCAGTCATGGCTGCGTTGGTCCGTGGGTGTCTCTGGAAAGCCCCGGCAGGCGCAGGGACGAGCAGCTCGAGGGAAGCTGCCCTTCGGCTGCGAATACGCTTCGGCCGGAGTTCCGATCAAAGCAGACAACTGATGTCTGTGGCCGAAGTCGTCGAGATAACCTGGACTCCTGTGAAAATCGGTGCGAGGTTGACAGCGGCCCGCGCCTCGCCCTAGTCTGAAACAGTGAATGCATTCTCTTCAACCCGCGAGTGTTTGTGCTGCTGTTGTGGCAGCGTCGCACGGGTGTGTTTCTGAGAGAAGCGATTCACGATTTCAGGATTCTCAGACCCACCCCCTGAACGGGTGGGTTTTTATTTGAACTGCACCGGAGAAGAAAATCCCACAGGAGAGCATGCATGACGCTGCGCATTAACGATATTGCCCCCGATTTCACGGCAGAAACGACGCAGGGAACGATCCATTTTCATGAGTGGATC
The DNA here is from genome assembly GCA_963796895.1 of uncultured Acidobacteriaceae bacterium. Lineage (GTDB taxonomy): Bacteria > Acidobacteriota > Terriglobia > Terriglobales > Acidobacteriaceae > Palsa-343. The sequence continues at coordinate 391,722 of CAWCNN010000002.1, read as the reverse complement.
GGCGACAACTGGGCGGTGCTGTTCTCGCACCCCAAGGACTTTACGCCGGTATGCACGACGGAACTGGGGGCGGTGGCGGGCCTCGAAAAGGAATTCGCGAAGCGGGGCGCGAAGGTGATCGGGCTGAGCGTCGATCCGGTGGCCAGCCACCACAAATGGGAGCCGGATATTCGTGAGGTGACCGGGCACCAGGTGAACTATCCGATGATCGGCGACCCGGAACTGAAGGTGGCAAAGCTGTATGACATGCTGCCCGGGGACGCCGGCGAGACGTCGGAGGGGCGTACCGCGGCCAACAATGCCTGCGTGCGCACAGTGTTCGTGATCGGTCCGGACAAGCGGATCAAGCTGCACCTGGCCTACCCGATGACGACCGGGCGCAACTTCGACGAGATCCTGCGTGTGCTGGATTCGATGCAGCTAACGGCGAAGCACAAGGTGGCGACCCCGGCGAACTGGAAGCAGGGCGACGACGTGATCATCGGCGGCGCGGTTTCGAATGAGGAAGCGGACAAGATCTTCCCGGGGTACAAGACGGTGAAGCCGTATCTGCGGACGACCTCGCAACCGCAGTAGTTCGTCTGACGGTGTCGGACGGCGTCCGACATTTGGCACCGCCGCGTCCGACAAACGCGGCGGAAACGGGCACCGGTGGCGAAGTGGCTAACGCGCTGGTCTGCAAAACCAGTATTCGCGGGTTCAATTCCCGCCCGGTGCTCCACAGGCTTTGTTTTGAATTTGTGGCAACGAGGTCCTTCTCTTCGTTCAGGATTTCGCGGGCGGGCTCAGACGCCCGCCAAGCCGCTCAAGTTCAATTCCCGCCCGGTGCTCCACAGGCTTTGTTTTGAATTTGTGGCAACGAGGTCCTTCTCCTCGTTCAGGATTTCGCGGGCGGGCTCAGACGCCCGCCAAGCCGCTCAAGTTCAATTCCCGCCCGGTGCTCCACAGGCTTTGTTTTGAATTTGTGGCGACGAGGTCCTTCTCTTCGTTCAGGATTTCGCGGGCGGGCTCAGACGCCCGCCAAGCCGCTCAAGTTCAATTCCCGCCCGGTGCTCCACAGGCTTTGTTTTGAATTTGTGGCAACGAGGTCCTTCTCCTCGTTCAGGATTTCGCGGGCGGCCTCAGACGCCCGCCAGGCCGCTCAAGTTCAATTCCCGCCCGGTGCTCCAGTTCTTCAGTCGCAATTTCGGGACCTTCTCGGACATCCCCGGATCTGCTCGCTACCGGATGAGACACGGCTTCTTCGGATCGAAGCGCCAGCCAGGGATGAGGAACTGCATGGCGGCAGCATCGTCTCGGGCGGCGACACCGATGCTCTGCCAGAGCTGGTGGGCCTGCTCAATCTGATTCATATCCAGCTCGATGCCAAGGCCGGGACGGTCGGGAACGGCGATCGAGCCGCCGTCGATGCGCAGCGGATCCACGAGTGAGGCGCTGGCCATCCTGCCAGATCCAATGGGTATCGATGGCGGTTACCATTTCCCACGGCCGCGGCAGCGACATGGGTGAACATGGCGAGCGAGATGTCGAAGTGGTTGTTGGAGTGCGAGCCCCAGGTGAGGCCGCGATCGCGGCAGAAGACGGAGGCGCGCACGGAGCCCTGCATCGTCCAGAAATGCGGATCGGCGAGCAGGATGTCGATGGCGTGAAGCTGGGCGGCGTGCTCGAGCTGGCGCCAGTCCGTCGCAATCATATTGGTGGCAGTGGGCATGCCGGTGGCGCGGCGAAACTCGGCCATGATCTCGCGGCTGGAAAAGCCTTGCTCGGCGCCGCAGGGATCTTCGGCATAGGCGAGGACGTTGCGCCGTTCTTTGCAGAGAGCGATGGCTTCGTCGAGAGACCAGGCGCCATTGGGGTCGAGGGTGATGCGTGCCTGCGGGAAGCGTTCGGCGAGCGCGGCGGAGGCTTCCATCTCGAGTGCTCCGGAAAATACGCCACCCTTGAGCTTGAAATCGCGGAAGCCGTAGCGCTGCTGGGCGGCTTCGGCGAGACGCAGGAGAGCGGGGACGGTTAAGGTTTCTTCATTGCGGAGTCTGAACCACTCATCGGACGCGCTGCGCTCGTCACGATAGGGGAGGTTCGTTTTCGTGCGATCGCCGATGAAGAAGAGGTAGCCGAGGACGTCGACCGCGGAGCGCTGCTTCCCTTCCCCGAGAAGCGCTGCAACCGGAGCCTGGAGGAATTGGCCGAGGAGGTCGAGGAGAGCCGACTCGATGGCGGTGACCGCGTGGATGGTGGTGCGCTGGTCGAAGGTCTGGAGGCCGCGGCCGGCAGCATCGCGGTCGGCGAAGCGGTTGCGGATTGTCTCAAGGACTGGATTGAAGGTTCCGATTGGCGCGTCGAGGACCAGCGGTCTGGATTGCTCGAGGACTTCGCGAATGGATTCGCCGCCCGGGACTTCGCCGGCTCCGGTGTGTCCGGCGTTGTCCTCGAGAACGACGAGATTGCGTGTGAACCAGGGGGCGTGCGCGCCGGAGAGATTGAGGAGCATGCTGTCGTATCCGGCGACGGGGATGACGCGCATGGAGGTGACGCGGGGCGTGTCGCGCTCCGAGAAGTGCGGGATCATGCGACGGCTCCGGAGACGAGATCGGGCGGCGTCTCGATGCGTTTGATTTCGCCGACGATGGGCAGGTAGGCGACGATGGCCATCAGCGCGGTGGCCGCGACGAAGACGAGGGCTCCGCGGAAGGAGCCGGTGCGGCCGACGATGTATCCGATGACGATGGGCGTGGTGACGCCGGCGAGATTTCCGATGAGGTTGAAGAGGCCGCCGTTGATGCCGACCAGGGTTTTCGGTGAGGTGTCGGAGACGACGGTCCAGCCGAGCGCGCCGAAGCCTTTGCCGAAGAAGGCCAGCGACATGATGGCAACGACGGCGGTGCGGGTGCTGACGTAGTTGCAGGCGACCATCGACATGGCCAGCAGCATACCGGCGACGATGGGAAGTTTGCGCGCGAAGGTCAGGCTGCGGCCGGTGCGCAGCAGTTCATCCGACACAACACCACCGAGGATGCCGCCGAAGAATCCGCACAGGGCAGGGAGGGCGGCGAGGAATCCAACTTTGACGATGGGGATGTGGCGAGCACGACTCAGGTACACAGGGAACCAGGTGAGAAAAAACCAGGTGAGCGTGGTGATGCAGTATTGGCCGAGGTAAATGCCGACCAGCATGCGCTTGCTGAGCAGCCAGCGCACGGCAGCCCAGGTGAGGGTGTTGGCGCGGGAGCGGCCGGCGGAGTCGAGTGAGGCGAGACCGCCGCCCTGTTCGATGAGATCGATTTCGGGCTGACTGATGCGCGGATGCGACTGGACTCCATGGATGACGCGAAACCAGAAGACACCGAAGACGAGGCCAACGGCGCCGGCAAACCAGAAACACTGCTTCCATCCCCAGAGGTGGACGATCCAGCCCATGATGGGCGCGAAGAAGACGAGCGAAAAATATTGCGCGGCGTTGAAGAGGGCCGAGGCGCGGCCGCGTTCATGGGTGGGAAACCATGCTGCGACGATGCGTCCATTGCCGGGAAAGACGGGCGCCTGGGCGAGACCGTCAAGAAGGCGCAGCGCGAAGAGCGTGTAGAACGCGGCGACGGCGGGCAGATATCCGGTGAGTCCTGCGAGGATCGCGCAAAGGGACCAGCAGAAGATGCTGATGCCGTAGACATTTTTCGAGCCGAAGCGATCGAGGAGGCCGCCGGCGGGGAGCTGGGCGAGCGCATAGGCCCAGCCGAAACCGGAGAAGAGGTAGCCGAGGTGGATAGGGTCAAGACGAAGATCGTGGCTGAGCGCATCAGCGGCGATCGACAACACGACACGGTCGCCGTAGCTGAAGGTGCTGGCGATGAAGAGCATCAGCACGATCACGTAACGGACGTGGGTGGTAGGCTTCGACGGCATGCGCCTGGTCAGCTGCGTCCCGCAATGAGTTGTTGGAGTTCTTCCATCTCGCCGGGATCGAGTTCGGTGAGTGGGGGGCGAACGGGTCCGGCGCTGCGGCCGATGGCTTTCATGCCGGCCTTCACGATGGACACCGCGTAGCCTTTGCGACGGCGGCGGATGGCGATGTAAGGGAGAACGAATTCGCGCAAGCCGGTGAGGACTGCGGCGTGATCGCGGCGGCGGACGGCGGAGTAGAAGTCCTGCGCGAATTTCGGGAGGAAATTGAAGATCGCGGAGGAATAGGTAGTGACGCCGATTTCGAGATAGGGAAGCGCGAAGGTTTCGGCGGTAGGCAGGCCGCCGACGTAGACGAGCCGGTCGCCGAGGCGCGCGTGGATGCGCGTCATGAGTTCCAGGTCGCCGACGCCGTCTTTGAAACCGACCAGGTTGGGGCAGGCGTGGCAAAGCTTCTCGAGAGCGGATTCGTCGATGATGGCGTTGTCGCGGTTGTAGAAAATAACCCCGAGGCGAGTGGATTCGCAGACCGCTTTGGCGTGGGCGATGAGGCCGGCAGATTCGGCGTTAAGGAGGTACGGCGGCAGGAGAAGGAGACCGTCGGCGCCGGCTTGTTCAGCGGCGCGCGCAAACTGGATGGCGGTGCGGGTGCCGTAGCCGCATCCGGCGATGACGGGGACTTTGCCGGCCGTTTCCGAGACAGCGGCGGCGACTATCGGCGTGAATTCATCGAGGGTGAGCGAGAAGAATTCGCCGGTGCCACCGGCAGCGAAGAGGGCGGCGGGGCGCTGCTCGAGAAGCCAGGCAATGTGCCGGCGGTACGGCTGCTCGACGAAATCGTATTGTTCATTGAAATGCGTGACAGGGAAGGAGAGCAGGCCCTCGCCGACGCGCTGGGCCATCTGCTGCGGGGTCATGGCGGATGTTGGCATGAGAATTTTGGGGCGGCACGCAGAGGATCCGGGGTGTCTGCGGGCTGCCCAACAAATATAGAAGAAGGCGCTGCGGACAGGGAGGCAGGGCGCAGGGGCCTGTACCGCATCGCGGTAGTGGGACTGGATTTGCACCAGGGGGCGCTGGGAGAGAACAATTGAAACTTGCCATGAAGATTGCTCCGCTTTTCGTTCGCGCTCATCCGAAGGACAACGTCGCCATTGTGGTGAACGAGGGTGGACTGGCTGCGGGGAGCCGCTTTGCATCGGGGCTCGTCCTCGCGGAGGCAGTGCCGGAGGCGCACAAGATTGCGCTGTCCGACCTCGCGGCGGGCGATGCGATCATGCGCTATGGCGAGGTCATCGGGCATGCGGAACGTGCGCTGCGCGTGGGTTCGTGGGTGCGGGATGAAGTGGTGCGCATGCCTGCGGCGCCGAGCCTCGACACGCTGCCCATGGCGACGGCCGTGCCGGAGTCGCTGCCTCCGCTTGAGGGCTACACGTTCGATGGGTACCTCAACACCGATGGATCGGTGGGGACGCGCAACATCCTCGGGATCACGACGACGGTGCAGTGTGTGGCGGCGACGGTGGACTACGCGGTGCGCCGGATCAAGGCGGAGTTGCTGCCGCGTTATCCCAACGTCGATGATGTGATCGCGCTGACGCATGGCTATGGGTGCGGGATCGCGATCGATGCACCAGGCGCGGAGATTCCGATTCGAACGCTACGCAACCTGAGCCTGAATCCGAATCTCGGCGGCGAACCGATGGTGGTGAGCCTGGGCTGCGAGAAGCTGCAGCCGGCGACGCTGATGCCGTCGAGCACCCTGCCCATTCTGGAGAAGAAGCCGTATGTGGTGCGGCTGCAGGACGAGGAGCATCGCGGCTTCGAAGACATGGTGGCGGCGATTATGCGCATGGCGGAGGAGCGGCTGGCGCAGCTGAATGAGAGGCGGCGTGTGCAGCGTCCGGCGGCCGATCTGGTGGTGGGGCTGCAATGCGGCGGCAGCGATGCGTTCTCGGGCGTGACGGCGAATCCGGCGCTGGGCTATGCGGCGGACCTGCTGGTGCGCGCCGGAGCCACGGTGATGTTCTCCGAAGTGACGGAGGTGCGGGACGCGATTCACCTGCTCACGGCGCGAGCGGCGAATGAGAACGTGGCGCGGGATCTGATCCGCGAGATGGCGTGGTACGACGAATACCTGCGGCGGGGTGCGACGGATCGCAGCGCCAACCCGAGTCCAGGAAATAAGAAGGGCGGCATCTCGAACATTGTGGAGAAGGCCCTGGGGTCGATTGCGAAGGCGGGATCGACAGCGCTGGCGGGAGTGGCGGGGCCCGGCGAGCGCGTGACGCAGAAGGGCCTGATTTTTGCTGCGACGCCAGCAAGCGATTTCGTGTGTGGAACGCTGCAACTGGCCGCGTCGATGAACATGCACGTCTTCACGACGGGACGCGGAACGCCGTACGGATTGGCCATGGCACCGGTGATCAAAGTAGCGACGCGGACGCCGCTGGCCGAACGATGGGCGGATCTGATCGATGTGGATGCGGGAACGATCGCGACGGGCGAGGCGAGCCTGCAGCAGGTCGGTGAGCAGATTTTCCGGATGATCCTCGAGGTTGCGAGCGGGCGAAAGGAGACGTGCGCGGACCGCTGGGGTCTGCACAACGACCTGGTGCTGTTCAATCCGGCGCCGATCACGTGAGCGATCGATTCGGCCTTTGGCGCAAAGCGGCTGATGTGGGACACGAACTGGCCGGTCTCGCTCGCGCAGTGACCGTACGCGCGGATCGTGGCGCTGTATCGCGATCATCTGGAGTTCTTCTCGGCAGAGGAGCGCGAAGAGGTCTTGTACAAAACGGTGCAGCGGCTTAGGCCGTTCGGATTGTGAAGAAGAGGTCCGCCTCAGGGTACGGTGACCGGCATCTCCAGAGTGCCAAGCTTGTGGCCGGTTTCATCGCTCACGCCCAGCATCACGTCGTAATGGCCAGGTTGCAGCGCGAGGGTTTGGCGGAAACCGATACCCTCGGCAACGATTGCTTTAAAACGGGCGGGATCGAGGTCGATGTTCAGGGTGCCGGAGGTCTGGGGGAGCGATTTGGGCTGCTTCGATCCATCGCTGTAAGCGATGAGCTGGACGCGCAGGGTGGCGTGCTTGTGACCGTCGGGCGCGGTGGTGAAATCCACGTCGCGAGCGTCGACCAGGGACTGGAAGCAAGTGCCCGCCGCACTCGGGGCCGGCGGAAGCATTTTCGACCACAAATGCAGAGAGGTTTCCTCCGGAGCGACGGGCTGCATGGCGCGCGTGAGGTCGTCGAGCTGATCTGTCGCGGGCGCGTCCCTGGTGGCAAAATAACCGCGGCGATAGGTCAGTGAGTAGCCTTTTCCGGCATCGATTTTGATATTGCGGAAGAGGCCGTTCCATTTGTCGTTGGCAGGCTTGTAGGCGAGGGTGTAGTAGACGGCGCTGTCGTCGAGGGTGTGCAGCATCGCTCCGGCGAGGTCGTTGGTACCGAAGATGGCTTCGCCTCCGGTGACGCGGGCCAGGTCGTTCATCTCGCTTTTTAGGTTGTTGAGGACGAAGAAGCCGCCGCGCGCATCACCGGGGATCGGAGCAAGGTTCCCGACCCCGCCCATGGTCGCACCACTCGAGGCCTCCGAGGCGAGCCCGATGACGCTGGTGGGATAGACGGCGACACGGGCGTTGGCGAGCAGGTTCAACGTGGTCCGCATCTCCTGCAGGGAGGTCTGGCTGAAGTGGGTCTGCAGCCCCGTGATGTCCTGGTTCGAGTGCGTGCCGGCGGCAGGGGACCCGAAGCCATTGAGGTCAGCGACTGCAGGGCCCATGGGCACGCCGATGCGATCCACCGACAAGGGATAACTCTCGGCGACCCAATAGAGGCTCTTGCGGCCGGGATAGTTGGCGAGGATGCTCGCCAGTTGGCCGAGATCCTGAATCGTGGAGCGTGCGCGAATATCGTAATCAACAGCGTCGTCCTTCGCCATCCCGTTTTGCGCCGCCGTTGCACCCAAATGCATACCTAACTGCGCTGCGGCGTTTGCCCCAACCTGGTTATCCAGCTGAGCCTCGGTACTGGACTGATCGAGGCCAACATTCCTGATGTTCAGCATGTCCGACGCCGCCGACGCCAGGACGGGGCTTCCCGACAGGCCCTGAGTCATCGACAATCCATTGGTCATGGAGAACAGAACGATGTGCTCGCCGCTGGGCAGCGACGAGAGGAATTTCAGCATCTGCCTGCGGGCGAAGAGCTGATCGTCGGTCGGCGTATTCATCAGATCGAAGAGCAGAACGGTCAGGGGCTTCGACGCCGACACCTGATCGATGTTGGAGAACGTGTTGTTTGAATGGAGGGGAGGGACGGCAGCCCCATGCTCGGTGTAAACAGGACCGCGATCATGGGCGGCGAAGAATTGAATCGACTGCGGCCGGCCATCCTCGAAGAGGTGAAAATCGTTATCACGCAGTCCGGAGACGACCTTTCCGGCAGAGTCCCGCACCAGGACGTCGACGAAGACGAGGCGGGTGGTCACGCGAAGGGTCGGAGGAGGGCGGGAGCCCGATTGATCCTGCTGGGCCAGGAGGGCGGCAGAGGAGGCGAGCAAGAGCAGAGCGATTGCGAGTGATTTCACGCGACGCACCCCCGGGAGCGGTCCGGAACTGTCGAGTATATCCCCGATTTTCTCAGCGGCGAGTGTAGGTGCCGCGCAGCAGAGACCCTCTATTGATCGCTCAATTTGTTCGATTGGCGCCGGGCGGCAATCCGCCCAGGTACATGTAGCTGAGGGAGCCGGCGTGTTCGAGGAGCGAGGCGAGGGCGGGATCGGGAAAGCGAGACTGCCAGATCACGCCCCAGCTGATCTGCTCGGCGGCGGGAGGGCCGTCGGTTGGAGTGTCCTGCGCGATGCCGGTGGCCTTCACGAAGAATTGATTGTCCTTCAGACCGTCGACGCAGAGGTGCTCGAGGCGGGCGAGGGCATGGTGGCGCTCGGCATAGAGATCGAGCCCGTTGACCTGACCGAACTCCGCGATATAGACGAGCGGGGCGAGCGCGTAGAGATGATAATGCAGGGCCCGCCGGCCACGCCGCATTTCGAGGGGCATGGATCCGTCGGACTGGATCTGAGCAATGCCGGTGCGATACGCATCGACGGCCCAATTGAAGAGCTTGCGGTCGTTCGCGGCAACGCCGGCAGCGGCAGCCTCAACGCCGGCCCAGTAGAGATGGTTGTTGCGGGCATCCGAGGAATCGTAGAAGCCGATGGTTTGACGCGTGACCTTCACGATCCAGGGGACGACGAGGTCCTGCAATGCGGGGATCTCGAGACCGCTGTCGCGCACCTTGAGCCAGCCGATAGCGATGGCGCCGATCACCCAGCCCTGGACGTAGTAGGCCTGTCGCGACGACATTTTTCCGGTGAGCACGGCATCGCGTGCGGCGGCTTCCATGTGGCTCAGCGCGCAGGCAGCGGCGGCACGGCTACCGGCGGAGCGCCACGCGTCGGCGGCATTCACGATCACCTGGCCAAGATTCTTGTAGGGGCCGGAGCTTTCGGAGTAGGCCTTCCACTTTGCGGGATCGATGACGGAGGCTTTGCTGTCGGAGTAGAAGCCGTCGGTGGTGAGGTCGGGCGAGAGGTGAACGATGGCTGGGCAGGTGTAAGGCGCATCGGTGGGGGTGACGGGATGGGCGTCCCAGGGGGAGCGAAGGGGCGCGGCTCCGGCCACTGCGCTCAGCAATAGAGCGGCGGCAGCGATGGCTGCGGCGCCAGTGGCTCGGCTAGTGTGCATAATCCTCACGGTACGGCACGAAGAAATCGAGGACCTCGGATTCGGTGACGGCGCTGGCCTGGTGTTCCACGCCGCCAGGAACGATGAAGCTGTCGCCGGCGAAGGCGTCAAAGGATTCGGCGCCGCAGACGAAGCGGATGTGGCCGTGGATCACGTAGACCATCTGCTCGTGTGGATGGGAGTGGCGAGCACCGCGCCAGCCGGGCTGCATCTGGTGGCGGACGAGCATCATGCCCGGATTGAAGGCAAGCACCTGCCGGGCCAGTCCTTCTTCGGGATGGGTGGTGTTCACATTCTTCGAGGTGATGACTCCACTGCATTCTGCGCTCATGAATCTCCTTTGACGTGCCTCAGGGCCGGGGCTTCTACCGTCGTCCCGCTCGCGCGGGACCGCTGCGCGCAAAGCCCCAAAATCATACGGTCCGAGTCCTAGTGCGTCATCTGGGCCAGTTCCGAACCGGTGAGAAGAAATGCGCCGACGCCGTAGACGTAGCTCGATGACGGCTCGAACTTGTCGGGCGCGGCGCCGATGGGCTGAATCGACCCGAGGCGGCCGTCCGCGTAGATGTGGGTGAGCATGCCGCCCCAGGCCTTTGTCACGACGGGCATGTACGTTTTTTTGTCGAGAAGGTGGTGGTGAATGCCCCAGGCCATGGCAAAAGCGTAGAAGGCGGAGCCGGAGATTTCAGGAGACTTGTAGGCGTCGGGATCGAGGAGACCGGAGCGCCACAGGCCATCGGCCGGCTGCAAGGCAGCGATGCGGGCGGCCATGTCGCGATACTGGGCAATGTATTTGGCGCGCTGCGGGTAGTCCTGCGGCATGCGTTCGATGATCATCGCCAGGCCGGCGAGGACCCAGCCGTTGCCGCGCGACCAGAAGATCTTCTGGCCGTTGGGTTCGTGCATGGTGAGGAAGCGCGCGTCACGGAAGAACAGATGCTCCTGCGGATCGTAGAGAGCTTTTGTAGTGAGCGACCACTCGTGATCCATGAAGTCGAGATAGCGGCGGTCGCCGGTGGCGACGGAGAGCTGCGCGAGCACGGGGGGCGCCATGTAGAGAGCGTCACACCACCACCAAAGATTCTTCTGCGGATCGTCGGGTCGGGCGAGGAGTTTATCGAGGCCGTCCTTCGTGGGGGCGAGATGTTCGGGATTGTGGTCTTCGGCGTAGAGGGTGAGGTAGGTGAGGCCGATGTGCTCGTCGTCGGCGTGGCCGAAGCGCGGTCCCAGCTGCCAGTGATTGTCGTTAGCGATCCGGAGCACGCGGTCGTGGTAGCGGGGATCGTGAAGAGTCCTGGATGCAGCGAGCATGCCGTCATAGAGAGCAGCGTAGGTCCACTGGATGTTGTAGCGACCCTCGGCGTGCTGGAGCTGCCAGTCGGCGACAAGCTTCATCGCTTTGAGAATCGCGGCGCGCTTCATGGCCGGAGAGAGATTCGTGGCCAGCGGGCCGGGACTGGCGGGCTCGTCACCGGCGGCTGCGCGTTCGGGATTGGAAGGCGGCGGGGTGTTCTGCGCGGCAGCGGGAAGGCGCACAACCAGGGCAGCAGAGAGCAAAAGGAGGGGCAGGAATCGTTTCATGATGGGACCGGGTTGACTGACGCCAGGCTACATGCCGCGGAAAGTGTTGTCGAGCGAGGCCTGGCCAGGGTTCATTCTCGAAATCGCGGGAAACGCGTGTCAACGATTCTCGGGCTCAACGTACCGCAACATGGGACAAGTGCAGCAATTCACCACGCACAGGGATGAGAGTGTCTGGTGGAATAGCCCCAGGCGCGCAGTTTTCCGTTTAGTATTGGCAGCGCTTACATTTCAAAACCCGATGCTGGAGGAAGCGTGAAAAACATGGAGTTGACGCGGCGGAGTCTTCTGAAAGGGACGGGCGCATCGCTGCTGGCGATGGGCGCAGGGATGCCGGGAGCGGCATCGGCGCTGGCCGCGCAGGAAACCCCCGCAACCGCTGGACCACTGCCGGGCGACAGCAACCGCGAAGAGAGGATGAAGTGGTGGAAGGCCGCGCGTTTCGGCATGTTCATCCACTTCGGTGTGTACGCGACGATCGGGCGGCATGAATGGGTGATGGAAGACGAAGGGATCCCGGTGGTGGAATACGCTCCCCATGCGACGACCTTTCATCCGGCGCCGGGATCGCAGCGGGCGTGGGCGCGTCTGGCAAAGCAGGCCGGGATGAAGTACATGGTGATGACGAGCAAGCATCACGAGGGCTTCTGCAACTTCAACACGAAGCTGACGAACTACTGCGCGCCGAAGCAGGGCCCGGGGCGCGATTTAATCGGCGAGTATGTGGAAGCGGCGCGGGCCGAAGGGATGCGTGTGGGCTTCTATTACTCGCTGATGGACTGGCACCACCCGGATGGGGCGCGCTGCGCGACGGATGAAGACGCGCGTAAGCGATTCGTGGACTACACGCACGGGCTGATTCACGAACTGATGTCGAACTACGGCAAGATCGACGTGCTGTGGTACGACGTGGCGTGGCCGCTCGACGCGCAGGGCTGGGAGTCGGTGAAGATGAACGAGATGGTCTTCCAGCTGCAGCCGGAGATCATTGTGAACAACCGCAACAAGCTGCCGGGCGATTTTTCGACGCCGGAGCAGCACATCACAGCGGAAACGGGCGGCCGCGCGTGGGAGACGTGCATGACGCTGAACGACAGCTGGGGGTATCAGGCGGCGGACGACGACTGGAAATCTTCGAAGACGGTGATCCGGAACCTGATCAGCTGCGTGCGCGACTCGCGGTAATTACCTGCTGAATATCGGGCCGGAGGCGAATGGGTCCGTGCCGGAGCCGTCGGTGCGCGTGCTGCGCGAGGTGGGCGAGTGGATGGCAGTGAACGGGCACAGCATCTACGATTCCGATCCGTGCCAGGTGCGGCGCTCGAATTACGCGAGCTTTACGCGCATCGGCAACACGCTGTACATGCACGTGCATTTCTGGCCGGGGGAGTATGTGGCGATCGCGGGACTGATGACGAAGGTCAAGTCGGCGAAGCTGGTGAAGACGGGGGCATCGGTGCCTTTCAAGCAGGATGAATTTCGCGTCCGGTTTACGGATTTGCCAACAAAAGCGCCGGATACTCCAGTAACGACGATCGCAATCGAGTGCGAGGCGGAGCCGACCCAGGACATGGATTTCGTGCGCAAAAACAAGCCGCGGATGGGAGTGTAATTCCGCGCCGCACCCTGTCCGTGTTCGGGACGGACTGCGGTGGGCAGCGCGGGATTACTGTCGGAAGCGGCTGAGGTTGTCCATCCTGCGGCGGAGCGGGGAAGCGAGGGTACGCCTGGGGTCAAGGCCCTGGTTTTGGGGCATCAGCGGGATCGCTCGATGGGGGACCCGGTCCGCGGCCGCGGCGATTCTGTAAGTCGTCTAATTCCATTAGGGTAGGCCCAAAACCCAAAGTTGTATGGCTGAACAGGGACCTGCCAATTGATCCTTCTTCCATGGGGTGCAAGGGCCTCTCAGGATTCAGGAAAGTCACGATCCTGGCACCGGTGCTGTGCACCGGTATGCTGGGTGCCCCCCTGGGTCATGGATCCGTGTTGCCGCACCGCAACACCATCCGCGAGCTGCCCGCCCTTCCTCTGCACACTTCTGTGCACCTTATCGGCGTGGTGACGTATGTCGATGAGCCGGGCAAGCTCTTCTGGATTCAGGATGAGACCGGGGCCATCCCGATCGCGGTCAAACCGTTTCCTGCAGGAATTCATGCGGGTGAAGCGGTATCGGTCCTGGCCGGCAAGGCGGCGACTGCGCTGGATCATGTGCATGTGGAGCCGGCGACAGTCAACGCCCTGGTCGCCGCTTACGGGCCGAAAGAGCTTCCGCGAGCGGTGGCAGGCGTGGAGCCGTGGGGTTTGTCGGAAGGCAGCGTGCTGCGGCTGACGGGGCTCACCTCGGCGCAGGTAGCGCGCAACGGGCTGATCGTGCAGCAGGACCCCGGAACATTCCAGCTGCAACGGCGCGGTCCCTCGGATCTGGCAATGATCCAGCATGCGCCGGTATGGGCGCCGCCCGCGGTTCCAGCCGCCATCTCGTTCGTATTCCTGATCGTTTTCGTTGCGCTGCTGTGGGTCTACGTTCTGCGGCGGCGGGTACGCAGGCAGACGGAGGAGCTGGAGAAGGCGTCAGAAACGACGCAGGCGCTGCGCGAACTGTCCAGCGCGATGGCTCTTGTTTCAGCCCAGCGGGAGTTCGGCACGCAGGTAACGGTCCAGGGCGGAGAAGAGATCGCCGAGCTGGTCACTGGAGTGAATACGATCCTCTCGGAGCTGACCCGGCGTGACCGGGCCAAGGCCGAAGCCGAGTCCCGCATGCAGCACATGGCCCTGATCGATGAGCTGACGGAGTTGCCCAATCGGCGCCTGCTGTCCGATCGCCTCTCGCAGAGCCTGGCGCTGGCACGGCGCGAAAACCGGAAGGTCGGACTGCTGTACATCGACATCGACGGATTCAAGCTGGTGAACGACAGTCTGACTCTGCGGATGGGGGATGCGCTGCTCCGCCAGGTGGCGCTTCGTTTGAAGTCGCGGTTCCGGCAGTCGGACACTCTGGCGCGCGTGGGCGGCGACGAGTTCGCGCTGATCCTCGATCGCATCCAGACGTGGGGTGATGCGGATACCGCTGCCCAGAGCGTTCTGGAAGTTCTGAAGATACCGTTTGAGATTGAAGACCACACGATCCGCATTACGGCCAGCATCGGCATCAGCCTGTTTCCCGACAACGGCAGCGAGGGAGGCCAGCTGCTGCAGCAGGCAGATTGCGCGATGTTCGCGGCCAAGAAGAACGGCAAGAATCAGGTGGTGCATTATGGCGACGGGTTGGGCAGCGCGGCGCGCGAGCGTCTGACGCTGGAAGGCGAACTGCGGCGCGCCATCGAGAACGGCGATATCGACGTTCATTATCAGCCGGAGTTCGACCTGTCGACCAACACGATCGTGCGTTTCGAGGCGCTGGCGCGCTGGACTCACCCCAAGCTCGGACGGATTCCACCTCTCAGCTTCATTCCGGTGGCAGAAGAAAGCGGTCTGATCGTGCCGCTCGGAGCCTATGTGATGGAACGGGCCTGTGGGGATGCCACCGAATGGCAGCGCAGAGCGGGTCGTGCCGTGCAGGTGGCGGTGAACGTCTCCAGCGTGCAGTTTGCGCGCGACACGTTTCTGGAAGAGGTCGAGGAAGTTCTGCGGCGCACCGGGCTCAAACCGAGTCTGCTGCAGCTGGAACTCACCGAATCGGCAACCCTCAGCGGTCTGGAGCGAGCCGCAGACCTGATGCGGCGGCTCACCGGCAGAGGCATCGGTATCGCCATGGACGACTTCGGTACGGGCTACTCGTGCCTGAGCTATCTGCCCAAGCTGTCGTTCGATGCGCTGAAGCTGGATCGCTCCTTCGTGAACGAGCTGGCGGTACGGCCGGAGACGCGGGCCTTCGTGCAGTCGATTCTGCTGATGGCGCACAACCTGCACATGAAGGTGATTGTCGAGGGCATCGAAACCCGCGACCAGCTGGAGCTGATGCGATCGCTGGGCACCGATGAGGCGCAGGGATACCTGCTCGGCAAGCCCTCGCCGAATCCGATGGAACAGCTCTCGTGGGGTGCGGACGTTATGAAGGGCGCCCGGGAAATGGAAGCGGCGGGAGCCCGCTGAAAGACCATGAAGCCGACAGCCGGAGTTCGAGACGAAGCGTGCGCGCGCGCTAACGCGAGGGGCTTGTCCTGCAGCCCACGGCGTTTGAACCGGCTCTGGCTTCGCATCCGACGGGCCGCGCTGTTGAACGCGGCGATCCCGGCGCTGCTGCTCGCTGCCCCCGCAGCGCGGGCTCTCGATCCGGGTAAGGCGATTACCCAATACATGCAGACGTCCTGGACCAGCGAGTCCGGCCTGCCACAAAACTCCGTCCAGGCGATGGCGCAAACCAGCGATGGCTATCTGTGGTTTGGCACGCAGGAGGGTCTGGGACGGTTCGACGGCATGCATTTCACCACGTACACCCGCCACAGTACACACGGTCTCGCCTCCAGCTTTATACAGACGCTGGTGGCCGGCCCGGATGGCAGCCTGTGGATCGGTACCGACAGCGGCCTGACGCACTATCGGCCGGCGACCCCTGCCACGCCCAGTGGAACGTTCACTTCGCTCACCGTCCGCGACGGTCTGGCCGGAAACAGCATCACAGCCCTCTGCCTCGACCGCGAGGGGGGCCTGTGGGTGGGCACCGGCAAAGGACTCGATCGGATCGTCGCTGGGAAGATTCAAAGATGGACGACGGGAGACGGGCTGGGCAACCTCTCGATCAGCGCCATCACTGTGGACGCGGGCGGTACGTTGTGGGTGGGCACGTCGAAGGGCCTCTCCCGGTTTGAGAACGGCCGCTTCACAACCCTGACCACGCGCGACGGGCTGCCTGCCGACGGGATCCTTGCTTTGGCGGCCGCCCCGGACGGCTCACTTTGGGTCGGCACGCAGGCGCACGGGCTGGCGCAGATTCGCAACGGACGCGTTGCGCCGTTCGTGAATCCTCTCCCCGGCGAAGTCGCCGCTCTGCTCATCGACCGCGACGGGGCTCTGTGGATCGCGCTCGACCGCCACGGCATTGCGCGGTTCTATCACGGCAGGCTCGACTTCTACGATGCGGCGCGGGGACTACCCAGCGATCGCTGTGCCAACGTACTTTTCGAGGATCGCGAAGGCAGTCTTTGGATTGGGTTCGTCGATGCCGGTGTCGCCCAGCTGCGCAACGGCAAATTCTCTGTCTTCGGCACCCCCGAGGGACTCTCCGGCAATTACACCGGCAACGTGCTGCAGGCCCAGGACGGTACGATGTGGATCGGCGCCGACGACAAGGGGCTGAATCATCTGCTTTCGGATGGCCGCATCGAAACATGGGGTCCGCGCAACGGTCTGCCGAATCAGGCAGTCTACTCGATGCTGCAAACGCGCGACGGCGATTTATGGGTAGGCTATCGGCGTGGCACCCTGGCTCGCATGCATCACGGCCAGGTCTCGGTCTTCCACGACCCGGAGGCCAGCGACGATTCGATCAACGCGCTGCTGGAGACCCGCGACGGAACGCTTTGGATCGGTTTTGAGGGCAGGGGTCTGGCGCGCTTCGATCACGGGACGATCCGCCATGTCACGGAGACCGGCCGGATTGACGCACTTGCCCAGTCCACAGACGGCGCTTTGTGGATCACCCTGGACGGAGACGGTGTCGAGCGTCTGAAAGATGGAGCCTTCACCAGCTTCACGACCGCCAACGGTTTGCACAGCGATCACGCGATGAGTCTGTATGCCGATCCTGACGGCAGCGTTTGGGTCGGCACGCAGAGCGGGGGCCTGAGCCATATCCGCAACGGCCGCGTGATCACCTGGACGCCCGACCAGAACATACCGGACACGTCGATCGGCTCCATTGTCGAAGGCGACCACGGCAACCTGTGGTTCGGCGGCGATACCGGCATCTTCCGCATCGCGAAAAAGGAACTGAGCGAGGCAGCAGGTAAACCCGCCATCGTTCATCCGGTGTTATATGGCACTGCGGACGGCCTGCGCTCGCGCGAGACGCTCTACGGCAGCATGCCATGCGCATGGAAGAGCCGCGACGGACGGATCTGGTTCGGAACGATCGACGGAGTCGCTGTCATCGATCCGGCGCACATTCCGGTCAACACCGTGGTGCCGCCGGTGTGGATCGAGCGGGTCAAGTTCGACTCTCACACCATCGCCCTGCAGGACGGCGTCCATCTTGGTCCTGGCTCGGGCAATTTCGAAGTCTCCTTCAGCGCTCCCAGCTTTGTGTCGCCGCAGCTGGAACGCTTCCGCTACCGTCTGATCGGATACGATCCCGACTGGATTTACGCGGGGGGCCGCCGCAGCGCATGGTACACGAATCTGCCGCCCGGGAATTACACCTTCACCGTTCAGGCTGAGAACAACGACGGCATCTGGAACGAGACCGGATCGTCGTTCCGCTTCGCCCTGCGGCCGCCTCTCACGCGCACGCCGATGGCGTACGGGCTCTACGCGCTGCTGGCGCTGATGCTGGCCTGGGTTGTGGTGGCCTTCCGCACCCGCGCGCTGACACTGCGCCAGGAGGAGCTGTCGCGCATCGTCACGGAGCGCACCGCGCAGCTGGAAGCCGAGAAAGCAGCACTGGAAGCAACGCGGCGCGAGCTGCACATCCAGGCCACCCATGATTCGCTGACCGGAATCTTTAACCGCGCGGCGATGCTGGAACACCTGCAACGCGAGATCTCACGCGCCACCCGCGACAGAACTCCGCTGGGAGTCTTGATCGCCGATCTGGATCACTTCAAGAGCCTCAACGATAACTACGGCCATCTGTGCGGCGACGATGTGATTCGCGAAGCGGCCGATCGCTTCCGCGTCGCGATGCGCGGGTACGATATCGTGGGCCGCTATGGCGGCGAGGAATTTCTCATCCTGTTTCCCGGTTGGGACCTGGCACTGGCCCCGGGCCGTGTCGACGATCTGCTGGAGTCCATCCGGTCGCGGCCCTTCGAGACTGGCAATTCCAGCATTCGCCTCACCTGCAGCATTGGCGTAGCAACGTTCCGACCGGAGGCTGACTCGCCGTCGATTCGCGAGGTATTGTCCCGCGCGGATACGGCGCTGTATGTTGCGAAGAATTCAGGCCGCAACTGCGCCAGTTTCGAGGTGCGGAAGCAGTTCGGCATCGGTTCGCGCATCCATACCATGCCCGGTCCGATGATCAACACCGACAAATAAGGACTGCAACCCCGAATCTTTTGCTGCAGAATCCCCTGCTCTGCTATGAGCTTCCGCTCATCAGGGTGCGAAGGCACGCCACAGCAGCTTCCAGTTCCGCAACCGAGACGCATTCGCGGCTGCTGTGCGCGGTGCGCATATCGCCCGGCCCGAAGACGATCACTTCTCCAGCGATGGAGGCGAAGATGCTCGCCTCCGAACCGAAGGGGATGGAGGTCGCGGATCGACCGGTGAGTTTTTCTACGGTACGAACCAGGGGCGCATCGGCGGGAGTCTCGAATCCGGGTTGCTGGCGGATCGGTGTGACCTCGGCGTGGAAGGTGGGATCCTCGCGGCGCAGCTTTTCGATCAGGTACGCGAGCGAATCGAGCACATCCCCGGCCGGCTCGCCGGGAATCGGCCGCCACTCCAGCTGGAAGCGGCATACTCCGGGAACGATGTTCTTCGCGGTGCCGCCTTCGATGGTGCCGATGTTGACTGAGGTGAAGCCGGGGTCGAAGAAGGCATTCGTCTTCCTGGTCATCCGGTATTCAAGGTCTTCGATGGCGCCGATGAGCCGGGCCGCATGATAGATCGCCGAGACCCCCTGCTGCGGATGCGCGCTGTGCGCTTCTCTTCCCTGCACCGTGACCTCGGCCAGGCAGTAGCCTTTCCCTGCGCGCGCGGGATGAAGCCGAGTCGGTTCGCCGATCACCATGCGCCGGGGGCGCAGTGCATCCGCGGCGAAGAGCCGGGAGGCCCCGATGCAGCCGATCTCTTCGTCGGCAGTGAGAACGAAGCGCAGGCCGGCAGGCCAGGCCGGAGTGGGCGCAGCGGCAACGACGGCGAGCAGGCAGGCCAGAACCGCTTTCACATCGCACGAACCGCAACCATGCAGATTTCCGTCTTTCAGGACGGGATTGAGCGCGCCGGGCCAGTCGGCCGCATAGGGAACGGTATCCGTGTGGCACATGAAGACCAGGTCGACGTCGCGGGTGGCCGCATCCTGGCCTGGGGGAGCGGCGATGAGGTTGACCTTCTCGACGCCCGCTGAATCTTTATAGGGAAATTCGTGCGCCGACCAACCAGCAGCGCGGAGGATCTCCGTTGCGGAGTCCACCAGGGGCCGGTTGGAGACTGCGGAGTTCGACGGAATGCGAACGAGATCCGACAGCAGATCGACGACGCTCTTCATCGTCCCGGCCCCGCTGCGTCACGCCAGACCTTCGCATGTACCTCTTCGTAACGGGAGATGATTTCTTCCTGGAGGGGGTGTCGCCCATCGCGAACCATGAGCCTGCCGTTGACGGCAACGTCGCGGATCGCCGTGCGGTTCATGCCGAAGACGATCAGCGGGAGCAGGTTGTCGGGGGAGTGGCCGGCAATGGAGATGTCGCGGAAGTCGACCGTAAAAAAGTCGGCAGCGGAGCCGGGTGCAAAGGTTCCCGAGGGAACGCCGAGCGCACGGGCGCCGTTGACTGTGGCGCAGTCGAAGAGGCGCGCGGCAAGGCCCTGATGGCCGATCTGGTCCAGAATGGCGCGCTGCTGCTGCATCAGACGCAGGTGATAGTCGAGTTCGCGCGCGTCTTCCAGAGGGATCGATCTGCGCCTGGCTGTCGGAGCCGAGTGCGATGCGAACGCCGGCCTGCAGGACTTTGTCTGCCGCGAGGATGCCATCGCCCAGATTGCGCTCCGTTGTCGGACACGAGCAGATCGTGGCCCCGGCGTCGGCGAGCATCGCTATTTCCTCCTGCATGTGATGTGAATGGCGTGGACGGCCGTCCAGTCCGGCCCGAGCAGACCCGCCTTCCCGGCAAGCGCAACCGGCGTGGCGCCGTATTCGCGCAGGCAGGCATCGTTTTCCGCGACCTGCTCAGCCATATGCATGTGGATGGGCAGACCTTTGTCACGCGCCCAGGCGGCAATCTGCCGCAGATCGTCGAGCGGAACCGCCCGTATGCTGTGCGGGGCGACGCCCAGTCGGACATTGTCCGACGCGGAGGCAGGCAGATCGCGCAGCAGAGCGTCCGTATTCGCCAGAAAGTCGGACGCCGTCTCGTAGAACCTCTTCTGGCCGGGGTCGGGAGGCAGTTGGTAGCCAGCCCGCAGATAGGCGCAGCGCAACAGGACGATGCGGATGCCCACCGACTGGGCTGCGGCAATCACCTGCTTGCTGAGCAGATTGGGATCGTCGTACGGTTGACCGTTCGGGCGTGGCATGCAGGTAATGGAACTCCCCTACCGTCGTGGTGCCGGCGAGCGCCATCTCAAGGAAGGCCATGCAGGCGACGTCATACACCGGCTGCGGTTCGAGATGAGCGGCGGCGTGATACATCGTCCCGCGCCAGGACCAGAAGTCCTTCCCGGCAACGGCGCGGGACTCCGATTTGCCGCGGATCAGGCGCTGGAAGCTGTGCGAGTGGACGTTGACGAAGCCAGGCAGAAGGGCGCGGCCGGGCAGGTCGACCACCGTGTCGGACACCGTGTCGGACGCGACCACGCCGATGATCCTGCCATCGTCACCTGCCAGGAGTCCGCGGTCCGAAACAAAGCCGCCGTCGACGAGAAGAAGGTCTGGGCGATAGAGAGTGGTCATGCCGCGACCTTCTGTCCATGAATCCAGACCTCACGAACGGGATTGCCGCCGAGAGTGTAGACGAGATCCCGCCAGTCGGAGCCGTGGAGAACGAGAAAGTCTGCCGGCAATCCAGGTTCGATGCAGCCCGCGTCCGACAGTCCCAGCGCGGAAGCGGCATTCACGGTTCCGGCGACCAGGGCTTCCTGCGCTGTGAGCCCGTTCAAGCGCACCGCAAGCGCCAATGCCAGGGAGGATGAAAACAGGGGGCTCGACCCAGGATTCAGGTCGGTCCCGACTGCAACCGCTGCTCCCGCGTCAATCAAAGCGCGACCCGGCGCGGGCGGCAGACCCAGGTGCAGCGAAACTCCGGGAAGAATGGTGGCGACGGTGCTGGTGTCAGACATTCGGGCGACCTGCTCGGGACTGCACGCCTCCAGATGATCGACGCTGAGTGCGCCCAGCCGCAAGCCGAGTTCGAGGCCGCCGACGCGGTTGAACTGCTCGGTATGCAATTTGACGGCAAGACCATGATCGCGCGCGCTTGCGAAAATCGGCTCAGCTTCCTGCAGCGCTCCAGGCCTCCTTCTCGACAAAGACATCGACCGCGACGGCCAGTTTCTGCCGCGCCACCTCGGGGATCAATGTCTGACAAATGTCGGACACGTAGGCGGCACGGTCGGACGCCTCTTTCGGAGGCACGTGAATGAGCAGAGTGGGGACAAGCCGGGCGGGAGTCGTGTCCGACAGGCAGCGGATGACTTCGAGCATGGCCAGCTCTTTGTCCGACGCGAAACCGTAACCGGACTTGACTTCAATCACGGTCGCACCGGAGCGGACCAGCGCCTCAATGCGCGGCCTGGCGAGCGAGAGCAGTTCGTCCTTCGATGCGGCGGCAGTAGCGCGAATCGTGCTCCATATGCCGCCGCCACGCCGCGAGGATCTTCTCGTACGGAACGCCGGAGATGCGCGCATCGAAGTCTGCCAGGCGATCTCCGGCCCAGACAGCATGCGTGTGCGGATCGACCAGGCCGGGCACGACGGCGCAATGTCCAGCATGGACAATCTCCGACTGCATCTCCGGTCCAGTCATTTTCCGGGCCGGTCCACAGAACCCTGCCGTCAGACACGGCCAGCGCGGCGTCGGCCACGATCGTCAACTCCCGCATTGCGGGGCCATGCCTGGGTCCAGCGCCTTGGGCTGTGACCAACTGCGCGATCCCGCGAATCAGCAGGTCGGCTTTCATCGCAGACTCGGCATATCCACACCGCGCTCGCGCGCGACCCCGATGGCGCGCTCGTAGCCGGCATCGGCATGTCGGACAACTCCGAGTGCCGGATCGTTGCGCAGGCACAAACGCAGGCGCTCTTCGGCCTCGTCGCTGCCGTCAGCGACGGCGACCAACCCGGCATGCTGGCTATAGCCCATGCCGACGCCGCCGCCGTGGTGGAAGCTCATCCACGAAGCGCCGCTGGCAATGCCGGTGGCGAAGTTGAGCAGCGGCCAGTCGGACACCGCGTCGGATCCGTCCTGCATGGCCTCGGTTTCGCGAAAGGGACTGGCGACGGAGCCGGCATCGAGGTGATCGCGTCCGATGACGACGGGCGCGCTCAGCCGGCCGTCGCGGACCATCTGATTGAACAGCAGGCCTGCGCGATCGCGCTGTCCATAACCGAGCCAGCAGATGCGCGCCGGCAAGCCCCTGGAAGGCGATCTGATCGGCGGCGTACGTCAGCCACTGCGTCAGACGGCGATCCTCGGGGAAAAGCTGGAGCAGCGCCTGATCGGTCTTCGCGATGTCGGCCGGATCGCCCGAGAGCGCCACCCAGCGAAACGGCCCGCGCCCTTCGCAGAAGGAGTCGCGAATGAACGCCGGCACAAATCCCGGATACGAAAACGCGTCGGACACGCCGGCGAGTTGCGCCTGGGTGCGCAGATTGTTGCCGTAATCGAAGGCCACGGCGCCACGCTGCTGCATGGTCAGGATCGCGCGCACGTGGGCGGCGATCGAAGCCTGCACGCGCTCCATATAGAGATCCTGCTGTTTTGCGCGTACGGTGTTCAGATCTTCGTCCGCGCGAGCGATGGGCAGATATCCCCAAAGGGGATCGTGGGCACTGGTCTGGTCGGTGACGAGGTCGGGCGTGAATCCGATCTCGACCATCTTCGGCAGCACCTCCGCCGCATTGCCCATCAGGCCGATGGAGACTGCCTGCCGCGCCGACTTCGCCGCGTGAGCCATCGAGATCGCTTCGTCCAGCGAGCCGGTGGCCTTGTCAAGATAACGCGTTTCAAGCCGGCGCTGGATGCGGCTTGCGTCGACTTCGACGCAGATGCTGACGCCTCCGGCCAGCTTAACGGCGAGCGGCTGTGCACCGCCCATGCCACCGAGTCCGGCGGTGACGGTGATGGTTCCCGCGAGCGTGTTGTTGAAGTGACGTTCCGCCGCGCCCTGGAAGGTCTCGTAGGTTCCCTGCAGAATGCCCTGCGTGCCGATGTAAATCCAGGAGCCGGCGGTCATCTGACCGTACATCATGAGTCCGGCCTGGTCGAGCTTGTCGAAATGTTCCCACGTGGCCCAGTGAGGCACGAGATTGGAGTTAGCAATGAGGACGCGAGGCGCGAGACGCTGCGTCTCCAGCACGGCCACGGGTTTGCCCGACTGGATGAGCAGCGTCTGGTTGTTCTCGAGTCGATCGAGCGTCTCGACAATTTTGTGGAAGCACTCCCAGTTACGCGCCGCCTTGCCTCGGCCGCCATACACGATCAGTTCGTCGGGCTTCTCGGCGACGTCCGGATCGAGATTGTTCATCAGCATCCGCTTCGCGGCTTCCTGAATCCAGCCGCGCGCAGTTCGGGTGTTGCCGCGCGGCGCACGAATCGGCGATGGGTCCTGACTCATCGAGGTCCTCTTGAACAGGCCATTCTCAACGCTTCGCGCGGGCGAAGCAAATCGGACCGCTACTCCGCTGTCTTCTGGGTTTGATCTTTCGACGTCGTCGGCTCAGGTTTGGGGAATGGTGGCTCGTTATATTGATAGAGCGCGTTCATAAAGAATTTGTAAGTTCCATGGGATTGCGCACGCCACTGCGGCTTGAATCCGTAAAGGAAGATATGGCCGCTGCCATAAGGCAGCTCGAGCGCCGCAATCTTATTCTCGATCGCTTCCGGATGCAGCAGAAGACCGCTTTCCAGAGGACTGCTGTCTGCGGGATAGCGCGCGAGGACGGCGCCATGGAATCCGGCCGTGGTGGTGAACGCCGGACCCTGCTCGAACATCACGATCGGCTCGCTGGGCAAACCATACGTGGTGGGACGATCGCCGGTGCCAAGCTCGACACGCAGCAGCGCACCCGAGCAAAAGAACTTATCGCTCTTCAGCCCTTCGAGTGCGTTTTTCACGGGCAATGACAAGAGTGGGACCAGCGTGGAGGCCGTCTGATTGAAGGCGATGAGCGTCCCGCCACGGCGCACGAACTCGCGCAGATTGTCGATTCCCTCTTCCCCGAGTCCGCCCGCATATTGCCCGGCGATGATGCCGTCGCGGTATCCGTCGACTAATTGCTGCTGCCGCATATCCGGCAGGATGATCACGTCGACCCGATCGCGCAGGCCGCCGGAATGCATGTCCGCGTTGTAGAGACTGATCGGAGCGTATCCATATTGTTCGAGGATCCAGCGCGTCCACCCTTCGTCGATCGAGGGATCCCACGGCCGATACAGGCCGATGCGAGCTTTATGCAAAGCGATCAGGTGCTCGGGTGCCTTATCGACAGCCAGGAAAGAGACGGCGTACTTCTTCGACAGGTCGGCGGCTGTGGCGCGACTCACACCGCCGATGACGATGGCTCCCTTCTCGGTGCCTTCGGGCGTTTTCACTTCATCGGCGGCAAAACTCACCGAGCCGCCCGCGGCGAGCACCTCGTTGATGACGCGGAAACTCGCATCAGGATTGTGGCTCAGAATGAAGGTTCCGCCGGTGCCCTGCACGTCCGTGGGTGGCGGGTCGAGATTCGTCACCGGCTTCAGATGCGCAAGTTCGTCCGGCGTAACCGGGTCCGTGACAGGGTCGACGCGCACACCCATCTGCAGCGGAAGCGTCCAGCCGGTCACATCGTAAGGAAGGTCGAGGGGCTTCTCGCTCTCCGTGAAGAGCGCCGCAGGATAGCGCTGCACTTCGAACAGTTCTTTGGCCAGCGACGAATAGGGCTGATTCATCAGGATGACCCACGAGCCCGCCGGATAGTCGCGGTCGTTGGCATGGAAGCCGGCCTGCGACTCGCGAATCTCGATGCCGTTTTCCTGCATGATACGTGCCAGCAGCTCGGCCTCGGGAGCGTCGGACTGCACGCTGGGAATGACGTAGGCGAAGGGCGGCGCGTCCTCATAGCGCTTGATGTTGTCGCGCGCGGCCTGGTAGCGATTGTAGAGAAGCTGCTCGCGATAGCGGGCAGCGGTGTCGAGTACGGACATGGATCCGGCTACCATGTAATCGACGGCGTCTTTCAGATGCCACCAGCCGCCCTGCCAGGGAGTGGTGTACATCGTGAGCGCCTTCAGATCCTGCATATCTTTGGGAAATTCATCCACTGTGTAGAAGCGCGGGGTGGCGTAGCGATAGAGCGCCGTCTCGGTGAAGAAGGAAATCTCATTGCGGAAAGAGCCCGCGTAATCGACAAAGCCGGGATACCAGTTATCGAAGCGCGATTCGCTGATCGCACCCGGCATCTGGTGTTCGTCAAGATAGGCGGACATATTCGTACCAATAACATTGAACCAACTGCGAACATACGGACTGATGTTCGAGGAGATAGGATCGGAAAAGGGCGGAATCCAGATACGCGCCGGAAAGGGCGCGGTCTGATGCTGGCAGTAAAAGATCACCGGAGCCCATGCAATCTCGGTTTGCGCGACCACCTGTGACTCTTTCATATTGAGCATGTAGCCGTCGCGGTTGTTATCGTGCCCGACATAGTCCTGGAAGAGCCGTGGCATCGGACTGACTTCGAAACGCGTCCCGAGGTTCTTACGGTACCAGGAAACGACCATGTCCTGGCCATCGGGATTGAGGGTGGGCCACAGCATCAGGATCACGTTGTCGAGGATAGTGTCGACTTCAGGATCGTTCTGTGCCGATACCAGCTTCCACGCGAGCGCGATGGAGTGCTGGGGACCGGCAACTTCATTGGCGTGCAGGCCGCCGTCGATGTGGACGATCACCTTCGCGGTGTGAGCGAGTTCCCTCGCCTGCGCGTCGGTGAGACCCTGCGCGGCAGCGAGCTTCGTAGCGGCTGCTTTGTAGTCGTCGAGATGTGCGAGATTCTGCGGCGAGGAGATAATCGCGACTTCGATGTCGCGGCCCTCGGTCGTTTTGCCGACGGTGATCATCTTCACGCGGTCGGAGTGAGCGGCCAGTTCGTGGAAGTAATGAATCTCCTCTTCGTAATTGGCCAGGTAGTAGTCGTCGCCGGGCGTATGCCCGAGGACCGAGGCGGGCGTGGGCGCCTGCGCCTGCATGGCCAGGGCGGTGGTAAAGATCGTGGCAGCGGTGAGCAAAAGCCAGCGCATCGATTCCCTTTCTGATCTGTCAGGAGGAGCACCGTGAGTGCGCTCCTCCGGCCTGGGTTTTCGGGTGAAGGAGTAGTGTAATCACAATTCGCGCGGCAGGCAGCAGATGGACGTTTGGGGAAACAAGAAAAAGCGCCGGAGATGAATCCCCGGCGCCTGTTGTTTCAGGTGAGTTAGAAGTCGTAACGGAGGGCGAACTCCATACGGCGCGGCGTCGTCAACAGCGAGCTGGCATAGCCCAGATTGCTGCTGGTCAGCTGCGATCCGACCGACTGAGGATCGAATCGGACCGTATTAGTCACGTTGTAGGTCTCCCAGTCGAACTTCAGCGCGCCATACTCGCCGAACTTCCAGGTCTTATTGAGTCCGGTGTCGATGTCGAAGTAGCCGTCTCCACGGAAGTTATTGCGCTCGCCTGTTTCACCGGGATAGGGCAGGCGCACCGGCGAGCCGCTCAGCACACCGCTATTGATGGCATTGGGATTGTCGAAATAGAGCGGGTTGCCTGCAGAATCGAAATGGCGGTGTGTTTTTAGCTTGCCAGTGACGATGCCGAAGCCTTCCTGCTGCCAGTCGGTCGTCCACCCGGGTTCAAAAAGACTGAAGGGCAGGCCGCTGGTGGCGCGGTTGAGCCCAGTGAGTTGCCAGCCGCCGATGAGGGCGTCGGCCACGCGGTTCATAGCCGAGCCGAACTGTCTTCCCCGCCCGAAGGGCAATTCATAGTAGGCGTCGATCGTGAGCAGATGCGTCGTATCAAAATCGGACGGCCCACGATTCAGTTCCGGCTTCCAGGTGTTGATGATGCTGCTCAGAGCTCTGCTGGTGCTGAACTCGATGCTGCGCTCCGCATCCGAACCTTCGTCGATGGATCGCGAGTAGGTATAACTGACATCCATCTGCAGCCCGTGGCTGACGGGATGCCGTAAGCTCACCTGCAGAGCGTTGTAGTAGCTCATGCCGATGCCGGAAAGTGCATAGAGGGAGGAGAACTGGTTTTGCCAGAAGTGCGGCTGCCAGTTTGCGGGGGCCGGGTAGAATCCAAATCCGGTAGATGCGGGTCCATAGAAGTCGAGATCGGCCAGGGCGGTCGTCGCGCCGAGATTCGAACGGTACGGCGCCCACTCGTTGTTGTAGATCGCCTGGGTCGCACTTTCGCCGTTGTAGTCGTAATTGGCCATCCAGGGGAAGACATCTTCGAAGTATTTGATCGCCGGAACGTTGACCACACTGCCGACGCCACTCTGATTCACGCCATAGTTGCCGCCATTCTGGTCAACGAGCTTCGACAACTGGCCTCCGGCCGTGTAGTAATCGCCGCCGCCCGCCGGATCGATGTAATCCACCGGCTCGGACAGGTCGAGACTCTGGATCAGGTGCCGCCCCATCGTCCCCACATAATCCGTTTCCAGGGTGAAGCCTTTGGGGAACTGGTGCTGCAAAGAGAGGTTGAAAGCCTCGGTATAGGGAGTCTTGATTTTGCTGTCGAGCCCCCAGGTAATGGCGAAGCCGCTCACTGGATCCGAGGGAGGGCTATACGGATAGGGCTGCGGAGATGCGCCAATGCCATTATTGAAGGGAATATCGCGCCGACCGGTAAAGCGCGGGGCGTCCTCAAATCCATAGTTACCGGCAGCGTTGGTGACCGCTCCGCTCAGACCGAAAGAGCCATTCTGGTCGAAGATGCTCACCAGCGACTCGCCGAAGTGGTCGTAATAAATTCCAGCGCCGGCACGGATAGTGGTCTTCGACGTCGGGGCATACGCAATCGCCAGGCGTGGCGCGATGTTGTTCTTCGACATCGGATAGAAACCGGGCTTGTTGTAGTACTTGCCTGCCGGTGCGAAGGTGAGCAGCGGTTCATAGATCTGTCCGCTCAGCGCTGCAGCCTCGCGCTGCTTGTACCAGGTATCGGTGTCAATGGTCGGCGTAACTTCCTGACCGCTGGTTTCGTACGGCGTCTGGAGCAGTGTGTGACGGATACCCAGGGTGATGGTGAGTGAAGAGATAGGTTTCCAGGTATCCTGCAGATAATACTCGAACTCATTGTCCCGGAAATGCCGATCCAGAGGAGTACCGTCGGCAAGCAGGGTTCCCGAGGTGGGACTGGTGAGTTTGTAGTTGTATTGGTCGGTCACCGACGGCACGGTTCCCACGAGATTGGCATAAGCAATCACGAAAGAATTGCCAAAGCCGCTGTCCACGGGGTCTTTGTTCAGGATCGCGCTGGGATCGGGTGGATTGCCTCCCAGCCAGTAGGGGTTGGAACTGGCGTTGTTGTAGGAAACGGAATCGGACAAACGGTTCTGTTCCACCACCCGCCAGTTGGCGCCGAACTGGAAATCGTGTTTACCGTGATTCCAGTTGAAATTGTCCACGACATTCTGGATCGGGACCGAGGTGAGCGTTGTGCGCGTCTCAGCGGTAGCGTGGTCCATAAAGCGGAAGTCGACATAGTCGCCGGACCCGACGCCGCGATCGCTGTAACCCTGGCGAATATAACCGTAGCGAAGGTCATTGACGAGGTTCGGCGAGATCGACCAGGTGTCGCCGGCAACAATTCCTTTGGTATTGTCCTCGAAGTAGTCACTGGGACCCTGTCCAGGAAACTGCTCGACACCCTGGGTAGTATCTTTTTGCAGCCCCCCGCGCACAAAGACGCGGTGCTTGTTGTTCGGGGTGTAGTCCAGCCGCACAATGCTGGTGTTCAGACTGAGCGGATTCGGCGAAGAGAAAGCAAATGAGCCGGTGTTATATCCGTCGCCAGTGAGGACTCCATTGGCAGCCGGCTCGGACTTAAAGTAGGCCAGCGCATTCGGATTGGGACCGGGGGCCGCAGGATATTGGGCCGAACCGCAAACCTGGCAGCCTGCATCGAGTTGCGCCACATCCGAGGCGGTCAGTGTTACAGGCTCCACGTTGCCTGAGGTGGAATCGCCAAGGTAGATGAGATTTCCCGCCAGATAGGAAGAAGTCGCGACGGTACGAATGACTTCTGCATTCTCTGCCTGGCGAGTGGCTTCATAGTTGCCGAAGAAGAAGAGCTTGTCTTTGAGAATGGGACCGCCGAGGTCCGCACCAAAGATATTGCGGATGAGTTTGGGCGGCCTGTTTGGGAGATTGCCCGCCAGTTCTGACTGCTTGTTGAAGTAGTTGTTGGAGACGGTCAGCGTTGGACGGTTGTACTCATACGCGCCACCGTGAAATTGGTTGGTGCCGGATTTGGTGATCATGCTCACCTGGGCTCCGGCGGAGCGGCCTTCGTCGGCGTTCGAGTTCGAGGTTGCCACGCGGAACTCCTCGACCGAATCCTGCGTCTCGCGCAAAACACCGGTGAAGGCATATCCGTACACCTGATCGTTGTCGTCGATGCCGTCCATGGTCACGTTGCCCTGGTCGGAACGCACGCCGTTCACGGCGCCGCTGCGGCTGTCGCCCATGGGATTCATTTC
Source organism: uncultured Acidobacteriaceae bacterium (assembly GCA_963796895.1). Lineage (GTDB taxonomy): Bacteria > Acidobacteriota > Terriglobia > Terriglobales > Acidobacteriaceae > Palsa-343. The sequence goes on along the minus strand of CAWCNN010000002.1, from coordinate 361,726 downwards.
CGAAGCCGACGGGCCGCCCGAGGAACTGGGCAGATACAGCACGCCCGGCTGCAGCGACAGCAGGTCCGGCACGTTGCGCGTTTCGCTGGGCAGCGCCTGGATCAGGGTATTGCCCATCGAGTTACCGAGAGAGGCATCCGTCGTGTTCAGTGTCTGCGCCGCGGCGCTGACGTTCACCACGACAGAGGTGGACTGCAACGTCATGGTGAAGTCGATCGTCGCCGGCTGGTTCACCAGCAGTTCGGCGGTCTTCTTCTGCTCGCCGAAACCAGTTGCTGTCACGTCGATGGTGTAGTGGGCCGGCGCGATCTGGGAGAACGCGTATTCACCCGCTCCGTTGGAGGTAGCGGTAAGAACCTGGCCAGTAGCCGCGTTGGTGATGGTGACCTTGGCGTTGGGCACGACCGCGCCGCTCGGGTCTTTGACGACTCCGCGCAGTGAAGTAGTGGCGATCTGGGCAAAGCTGGTTCCTGCAAGGAACACCAGCGAGAATACGAGCGCAGTGAGTGCGATACAGCGTCTGGTCACGTTTCCTCCAAAAAGGCTTGCTGGTGCCGCGTGGGTTCGGCACATCGTTCGTTTTCAATCTTTGGTTTTTGTGACGTACTGTGGCAGAGGCCGGATGAGGTCTCTATTTTGCGGCATGACGGTTACAACTTCAAGCGCTCAAGGGCGAGGAAATGTCGGGAAAACAGCAGCCGATAAAGATTCCTTCTTGGCCGCATCAGCGAGCCTGATGACCACCGTGGGACGGGCTGTCGTTTGATCAGGGATGAAACAAGGAATTCATCGGGACGAGGTGGACCTCCAGCAGTGGTCGGCTTTCAGGATGCGAAAATAGGTAATACGCACCAGCCGGTTTACGATGTAACGTCCCTGGGGCTATATTTTTGCATCGGCACAATTTGAATTTTTCCCGGGTTCAGGGAAATGCGGGCCGGTAAAGGAGCAGCCTCCATGTCGGATTCGCGAGAGCCCGTTCCTCCACAACAGTCCCCTGCCCCAACAGAATCGGGAAAAAGCGGCATCAGCCGTCGCGGCTTTTTAAAGGGCGCCGGACTGACGGCCGCGGGAACCGCGCTGCTGGAAGGCGTGCAGGATTCACCAGCGAAGCGAAAGCAGAATCCACGCAGGGCGTGACCGAGCTGGGTCCTGGACCTGTCTCCGTGCGTCTCCACGTGAACGGCGCCGAGCACACGGTGGAGATCGAGCCGCGCACGACGCTGGCCGAGGCTCTGCGCATCCATCTCGGCATGACCGGGACCAAGGTTGTGTGCGACCGAGGCGTCTGCTCCGGCTGCACCGTGTGGCTGGACAAGATGCCGGTGAACAGCTGCATGACGCTGGCCATTGATGCCATCGGCCATCATGTGACCACGATCGAAGGGCTGTCGACGGAGGAGAAGATCGCATCCGCTGCAGGCGGCGTTCGTGAAGCACGATGCGATGCAGTGCGGATTCTGCACGCCGGGCATGGTGATGAGCTGCGCTGCGTTGCTGGAGCGGAATCCGCATCCCTCGGAACACGATGTGCGCCACGCCGTCTCCGGCAATCTGTGCCGCTGCGGCACATATCCCAAAGTCTTTGCCGCCACGCTGGATGCGGCGGGCACGTTGCGCAACGCGTAACGGAGGAATTTCCATGACGAAACTACCGATCGAAGACGCCGTTGACGGCGCAGGCCGCAGCGCCCGAGAAGAAAACAGTGCAGATGCCGGTGGGCGTGCCGGGCTACACGCTGGCCGAAGAAGCCCGCACCGTTCCCGGCCACCGAGCCGCCGGTGTGGCCGATCAACAAAGATCTGAAATATGTCGGACAATCCATCGAACGCTACGACGGACTGCTCAAAGCGTCGGGACGCGCCCGCTATACGTCGGACATTCAGCTGCCGGGGATGCTCTACGCGAAATTCGTGAACGCCACGGTGCCGCACGCCAAGGTCGTGTCCGTGGACACGTCGGCGGCGGAGAAGTATCCAGGCGTGCGCGGAGTCCACGTGATCCAGCATGTGCTGGGAAACGCTGAACTGCGCAATCCGCGCTGGATCAGGCGAAGTACCCGGTGGTGCGCTATGCCGGGCAGCCCATTGCCGCAGTCGCCGCGACCACTCCCTACGCGGCGGAAGAAGCCGCGCGCTGGTGAAGGTGCAATACGACACAATGCCCTTTCGTCGTCGATGACGTAAAGGCACGCGACGCGGATGCGCCGAATGTCTTCCCCGGGCGCGGCCGATGAGGCAGGCAGCGCCGGCGGCGGAGGCGGCCCCAGCGACGTAAAGCAGACCGGCAACGTGCACGGACCCTCGATCCACAAGCGCGGCGACACCGATGCAGGGATTCAAAGATGCCGATGTCGTCGTTGAAGGCCACTATGTCACGCAGGTGCAGACGCACTCCGCACTGGAGACGCATGGTGTGGTCGCCGACTGGAAGCCCGATCTGCTGACGGTCTATGCGTCGACCCAGGGCACATCCGGCGTTCGCGGGAAGAACTGGCGGGCTTCTTCAAGATTCCGCTCACCAAGGTGCGCGTCATCACGGAATACATGGGAGGCGGATTCGGCGCGAAATTCGGAGCGGGCAATTTCGGCGTCGTCGCGGCGGCGCTCTCGAAGAAGACCGGAGCGCCGGTGCGGCTGATGCTCGATCGCCAGGAGGAACACCTTTCGGTCGGCAATCGGCCCAGTTCCGATCAGGTGTTGCGCATCGGCGCGAAGAAGGACGGCACGCATCACCGCGATCCATCTGACCGCCGTACGGCACTGCCGGCTGCGGCACCGGCGCGGGCTGCGCGGGTCCGGCATCAGAATCTGTATCAGACAGCCTCTCTGCACACGGAAGAGAATGATGTCTTCATCAATGCGGGGCCGGGCGCCGCGATGCGTGCGCCTGGGCATCCGCAGGGAGCGTTTGCGCTGGAGCAGACGATCGACGACCTGGCGGTGAAGCTCAACATGGATCCGATCGATCTGCGCGACAAAGCGGATACGCATCCGGTGCGCCGCGTGGAGCGGCAGATCGTGCGCGAGAGCGATCTGTGGAAGTCGCGCAATCCGGTTGCGGGTGCGGATCGCGGCCCGGTCAAGCGCGGCGTTGGACTGGCGCAGTCGGTGTGGTACCGCTTCGTCAGCATGGGCTCCAACGCCGAGGTTCGCGTCCATAAGGATGGCTCGCTGGAAGTCTTCTCCGGCGTGCAGGACATCGGCTCCGGTATCAGGACGGTGATGGCGCAGATCCTGGCGGAGCAGTTCGGCGTTCCCCCGGCGCAGATCTCCGTGAAGGTGGGCGACACCAACTATCCCGAGGGTCCGCAGTCCGGCGGCAGCGTCACGACGCTTTCGCTCACACCCGCGGTACGCGATGCGGCCTGGCAGGCTTCGCAGAAATTCCTGGCGGACATTGCACCGGCGCTCGGCACGACGGCCCACGATCTGGTGCTGGTGGATGGCGAGGTGCGGAGCCAATCGGGCAAGTTCGAGCCGATCGCCTTCAAACGCGCGGCGTCGAAGATGTCCTCGTCGCAGATCGCGGTGCACGCGAAACGGATTCCGGATTACGATCCGAAGAAGTATCTGACCTACGGTGGCGTCGATGTGGCCGAAGTGGAAGTGGACACCGAACTGGGCACGATTCACGTACGGCGTGTGCTCTCGGTTCATGACTGCGGGCGGCCGATGAATCCCTCGCAGACCATCAGCCAGATCAACGGGGGCATCATCCAGGGCATCTCGTTCACGCTGATGGAGAATCGCCTGCTCGATCCGAAGTACGGGATCATGGTCAACCCCGATCTGGAGCAGTACAAGATCGTCGGCGCACGCGAGATTCCCGAGATCGATGTGCGGCTGGTGGAAGCGTACCTCGGGCAGAGCTCCACCGATGCCTCGGGTATCGGCGAGGCCGCCGGTGTGGTTTCCATCGGCGCCGCGATCGCTAACGCGGTGTACAACGCCACCGGAGTTCGCATCCGCGCACGCCGATGACGCCCGCTGTGGTGCTGGCCGCGCTGCGCGCCCAGACGCAGGGAAAGGAGATGGCATGAACCGCTTTTCCATTGCTGACTGCACGACGGTCGACGCCGCGCTGTCGCAGCTGAAGGACGGCGCAGTCGTGAAGGCGGGCGGAGTGGATCTTCTCGACCGCATGAAGGACGGCATTCGAACAGCCGACGCGGCTGGTGAATATCCGCAATGTCGTCAGAGCTGCGCGGCATTCGCGAGACCGATCAGGGGCTGACCATCGGCCCGCTCACGACGCTCGCCGAGATCAGCGAGCATCCGGCCATCCGCGAGCCCTATCAGATCCTGTCCGACGCCTGCGGACACGCGGCCACCCCGCACATCCGCAACATGGCAACCGTCGGCGGCAATCTGCTGCAGCACGTGCAGTGCTGGTACTACCGTTCCGCGGAGTTCCAGTGCATCCGCCATGGCAAGGACCTTTGCTTCGCTTTGAAGGGCTGAACCAGTACCACGCCATCATGGAGTACGGCACCTGCCCATCGGTTGCGCCGTCTTCGGCAGCGGTTGGGCTGCTGGGACTGGGCGCGAGCGTGGAGCTGACTTCGGCGAAGCGCGGCAAACGGACGCTGGGCATCCGCGAGCTGTACCTCGTGCCTGACGCCAATCCCACGAAGTTCACGGTCATCGAGCCCGATGAGCTGATCACGGCGATCGTGATACCGAAGCCGGCTCCGGGCACGCGTTCCGCGTATCAGAAGTATGGCGAGAAGGAGAGCTTCGACTGGGCCATTGCGGACGCCGGCGTGGTGCTCGAGATGGACGGCGATATCTGCAAGCGCGCGGTGATCACCATGGGCGCAGCGTCCCCGGTGGTGCGGCGTTCGCTGCCAGGCCGAAGCAGCGCTCGCCGGCAAACCGATCAACGAAGAAACCGCGCGCGCTGCGGGCAAGGTCGCAGTCGAGGGCGCCACGCCGCTTTCCATGAATGCCTACAAGCTCGATCTCTTCCCGGTGGCGGTCTACCGCACGGTTCTGCTCGCCGCCGGCAAGATGGATCGCGATCCCAGCGCGGCTGGATGACGGAGGTTAACGATGAGCACAACGAACGCAACGCAACCCTGCCAATGCCTCCGCACCAAGAATCCCTACGGCTCTTCGCCGCATGACGCCGAGTCGTGGCTGCCGGCATCCGCACCGCCAGAGCTACTGGTGCATGCGCACCATGGGGCCGGCGGGGCCGGACGACCATTTCGTCCATCTCTCCCGCTGCGTGCCGGGCCGCGCCTGCTACGAAGAACACGACGAGTAGGCCTCGCCGAGCGCTGCTGTTCGGAACGGCTCGCGCCGACTCTGGTTGTTCCGTGCCCGCCTGCTTTGTTAGTCTTGAAACATGGACTCATCCTCCGCCGCGAGCGTGGTGACGCTGCATCCGCGCGGCATTCTCTTCGACATGGATGGCGTGCTGGTCAGTTCCCTCGGCTCGGTCGAGCGCAGCTGGGAGAAGTGGGCGCAGGCGCGTGGCATCGATCCCGAGCTGGCGATCCGCACCGCCCATGGGCGCCGCGCCATTGAAACGGTGCGGATGCTTCGCCCCGATCTGAACGATATGAAAGAGCTGGAGTGGCTGGAAGAAATGGAGTCGACGACAAGGTCGGACTGGAGACGCTGGCCGGGGTGGAGCGCATCCTGGAGATTCTTCCTGAGAAATACTGGACCGTGGTGACCTCCGCCACGGAGCGCCTCGCACGCAGTCGCATGGAAGCCGGCGGTATTCGCGTTCCCGCGCGCATGATCTCTGCCGAAGTGGTCGCGCAGGGCAAGCCGCATCCGGAACCCTACCGCAAAGGCGCAGAGCTGCTGGGTCTCGCTCCCGACCGAGTGCCTCGTGATTGAGGACTCGGCCGCGGGAGCGAAGGCCGGACACGCTGCCGGGTGCAAAGTGCTGGCGACGCTTTACTCCCACTCGCCGAAAGCCTGCAGGAGCGCCGACTGGATCGTGCCGTCGCTGGAACAAGTGCATGTGTCGGTTGTGGGGGACGATGCTGCAGGTTTGTTTATGCCGATTGCACGGAACGCAGCGGTCCCAGCCCGCTGAGCGGCAGCCCTTATAATTACCGAACCGTCATGGCACTCTTCGTTCGAGTGGAATACGCAGCATCAAGCGCAAGATGCGCATCGCGCAACACGGCACGCTATCGCGCCGCGCACTGGCCCATCTGGATCTGGGTCTTTTTCCTCGCGCCCGGCCCGCTGACGTTCGATCTGTTTGCGCACGGCGGGAATCGCGTGGAACTGGATCTGGCTTGGTGTGGTTCTGGTGGGCACCGGCATTGCGTTGCTTTTCGGGCAACTTCCTGGAGCGGAACCGGCACCGTACATCCTGCGCTTCACTGAGGATCGGCCGAACCCGCTCTACCGCCGGATCTGCTACACGTTCGCCTGGAATGCGCTGCTGAATTTCGCTGTGCTCAACCTTGCCGGGCTCGCCTGGGCAGTGGTCGAGCGGACAATGGCGGATGAAGCAGATTTATGCTCACGGATACACGCCGGTGCTGCTTGCCGTTCTCCTGCTTGGCGCCATTCGGGATTCTTCCGCGGGTGCGGCGTCTCGACGCAGGGCGAGGGCTGGGAGCGGCGATACTTCTACGGCGCAGTGTGGTCGGTGACGGCGGCGCAGACGATTTTTCTGATCCTCTGGAAGGCGCTGCCGAAGAATCACGCGACCGACATCGCGAAACTGCTCCTTATACGCTCCTGGCGCTGGTGCTTGATGGGCGTCGCTCGCCGCCTGGGGGTTCTGCCGCGCACGCGGCCGATCCTGCCCGGCGAGCTGATGGTCGCAGACTGACCCGCAGCCCTTATAAAAATCGTTACAAATTCCTTGCGCGCCCTTGCTGGCTTTCCTTCTTCAATGGATGCGGAAGGACGTGCGCCAGTGGTTCCGACCCAGTTTGCTCTTTATCGGACTCAGCGGCTGTTATCGCCGCCGGCATTGGTTTCCTGCTCTGGGCTGCTGCTTCGCCTTCAGCTGGAAAAGCGACAGCACGACAATGAACCGCACGCAGCCAGCGGAAGCCTGCCGGATGGCGCCACCGTCAGCCAGCCGAAGCTACAAATTGCCGCGCGCTGCCTGCTCGCGCTCGATTGCCTCGAACAGCGCTTTGAAGTTGCCTTTGCCGAAGCTGCGGCTTCCCTTGCGCTGGATGATTTCGAAGAACAGCGTGGGACGATCCTCAACGGGCTTGGTGAAAATCTGCAGCATGTAGCCTTCGTCGTCGCGATCGACCAGGATGCCGAGCTTTTCCAGTTCCGCGATGGGCTCGTCGATCTTGCCAACGCGCCCTTCCATCTCCGAGTAATACGTGTGCGGGACGGTGAGGAACGGCACGCCCTGCGCCTGCAGCTTCGCCACCGTTTCCGAGAATGTCGTTCGTCGCCAGGGCAATATGCTGCACGCCAGGACCGTGGTAGTACTCCAGATATTCCTCGATCTGCGACTTCCTTCGCCCTTCGGCCGGCTCGTTGATGGGGAACTTAACGCGGCCGTTGCCGTTGGCCATCACCTTCGACATCAGCGCTGAATACTCGGTCGAGATGTCCTTGTCGTCGAAGTGCTGGTAGAGCGAGAAGCCCATGATCTGCGCGTAGAAATCGACCCAGCGATTCATCTCGTTCCAGCCGACGTTGCCGACCATGTGGTCGATGTACTGCAGGCCGACCGGCCGGGCGAGGGGATCTTCGGCCGTGGCGCGATAGCCGGGAAGGAAGGCGCCCTTGTAATTGCTGCGCTCGACGAAGGAGTGCACGGTATCGCCGTAGGCGGCGATGGTCGAGATCCTCACCATGCCGTTGTCATCTTTGAGCTCGAAGGGCTCCCGCACGCTGCGCGCACCGCGCTTGGTGGTTTCCTTCCAGGACTGGCGGGCATCGTCGACCCACAGCGCGACATCGTGCACGCCGTCGCCGTGGACGCGCACATGCTCGGCGATATCGCCGTCGGGGCGCAGCGGCGTGGTCAGTACAAAGCGGACCTTGCCCTGCTGCAGAACGTAGGAGGCGCGATCGCGAATCCCGGTTTCCGGGCCCGGCATAGGCGACCAGCTTCATGCCGAAAGCCAGCCGGTAAAAGTAAGCGGACTGGCGGGCATTGCCCACCCAAAACTCGACGTGGTCGGTCCCGTTCAGGGGAAGGAAATCCTTTTGTGTAGTGACTTCCGATTGCGTTGCAGTTGCCATAGCAGAACAGCTCCTGGGGATTACGATGCCGGTGCTCCGAAGACTCGTTCCAGAGCACGCAGCGAGCATTACGATATACCCCGGCCAGGAGAGTTGGCCAGTGACGAAACTGCAAAAATCGGCGGGCAACCGATGGCACGTAAGCGGCAACGGAGGCGGATCAGCGGCGAGGGCATTTGTGTAGTCGTAGTAAGCTGATGGCGCGCCGACCGCCTATGAAGGATCTCTGGCACCATCTGGCTCCCTTCGCGGGGACCTTTCACTACTTCGCAGCGCTCATCGCGGGCGCGGGCGCGGTGGGCGTCCGCAAATACCTGCAGCGCGTGAAAGAGAACCGGGCCGCCATGTGGCCCAGCGCCAACGGCGAAGTGCAGATCCGCAACGGTGAAGAAGTCGCAATACGGAACCTGGGTTGAGGTGGCGTATCGGTATTACGCCCGGCAGGAATATCACTACGGGAAGTACCGGCGCCATTTCGCGCGGAAAGCCGACGGCACAGGCCTTTGCTGACGCGATCCGCGGGCGCAGCATTCAGGTCCGGTTTCGCGAAGATAAGCCCGGCGAATCGGTGGTGCTGGAGCAGGATCTGCAAATGACCGGGGTGCTGCAGATGGGCTGAAGCAGCCCCAGGCACGGGCCGTGAATCCGAATTGAAAGATGCCGAAGAAAGACCACCAACCCGCGAAGAAGTCCTCCCGGCAAAAAGAGACGCCGGCCAGCCTGGTGGACCAGCAACTGGCGCGTTACCGTGCGATGCGCGACTTCGCCACGACCGCCGAGCCGAGCGGCGCCTCGGGCGGCAAGGCGAAGGCGAAGGGGGATGAAGGTCTGCCTTTCGTGGTGCAGAAGCATGCCGCCACGCGCCTGCACTACGACTTCCGCCTGGGATGGAAGGGCGTGTTGAAGAGCTGGGCCGTCACGAAAGGTCCCAGCTATGTGGTCGCCGACAAACGGCTGGCCGTCGAAGTGGAAGACCATCCCATGGAGTACGGCGGCTTCGAAGGCACCATCCCGAAAGGACAGTATGGCGGCGGCACGGTGATGGTGTGGGATACCGGCACGTGGGAGCCGGTGACCGATGTCGACGAAGGGCTGCAGAAGGGACAGCTGAAGTTCATCCTGCACGGCAAGAAGCTGAAGGGCCACTGGGCGCTGATCCGGATCAAGAACGACCGCTTCGGCGACAAGGGCAAGAACAACTGGCTGCTCATCAAGGAGCATGACGACTACGAGCGCACTGCCGATGATCCCGCCATCACCGACGAGGCCCCGAACAGCGCGATCACCGGGCGCAGCATCGAGGAGATCGGTGAGGCCGAGGATCACGTCTGGAATTCCCACGTGCCCGAGAAAAGAAGCGCCCGTGAATCGCTCGCTGCTGACCCGGCGGTCGGCGGATCGAGAGCAAGCGGAACAGCCTGTGCCGGGCTTGGTGAAGAAGGTCGCCGTCCCCGATCGCAAGTCAGTACTGCGCGACGCGCCGCAGGAGAAGATGCCGGCCTTCTTGCGCCGGAGCTGGCCTCGTCCAGTCGATCAGCCGCCGGGGGGCGATGAGTGGCTGCACGAGCTCAAGCTCGATGGCTACCGCATCCAGATCCATATCGATGAAAAGGATGGCAAGCGCCGGGCGCGGCTCTTCACGCGCAAGGGCCTCGACTGGACGCATCGCATGCGAGCGCTGGCCGAAACGGCCGCGGAGTTGCCCGTACACGCCGCCATTGTCGATGGTGAGGTCGTCGTGCTGAATGAGAAAGGCCTGACCAGCTTTGCCGATCTGCAGGCGGCGTTCGATGAGGGCGCGCCGCATCCTCTTACGTACTACGCATTCGATCTGCTCCATCTCGATGGACACAACCTGCGCAATCTCCCACTGGAACGGCGCAAGACCCTCCTCGAAGGGCTGATCCAGGAGCACGGCGAGGATGGCATTCGCTACAGCAGCCACATTCGCGCGCAATGGCGCGCGAGATGTTTCGCCACGCGTGCCAGATGGGCGCCGAGGGCATCGTCTCCAAGCTGGCGACATCGACCTGGCGCGGTGATCGCTCGCGGCAGTGGCTGAAATCGAAATGCGTGCATCCAACAGGAATTCGTCGTCGGCGGATTTACGCCGCTCTCGAACGGCAGCACGGCATCGGCTCCCTGCTGCTCGGATATTACAAGGCTGGTGAGCTGATCTACGCGGGCCGGACCGGCACCGGCTTCAACCAGAAAACGCACAAGATGCTGCGCGACCGGCTGGAGCGCTCCGCCAGGCAAAGCCCGCGTTCAAGAGCCTGCCCGCAGAAGCAAAGAAGGATGCGATCTGGGTGAAGCCGAGCGATGGTTATCGAGGCGCGCTTCTCGAACTGGACCAGCGATAACCTCGTCCGCCAGTCGGCCTTCCTCGGCCTGCGCGAAGATAAGGATCCGAAGGAAGTGGTGCGCGAGACGGCGGAGGCTGTGCCGAAGTCTGTCGCAGCGGGCAGTCACACAGAAAAGCCCGCGAAAGCGTGCTCGCATGCGGCCCCGAAGACTGCCCAACACGCCGCGCCGGCGAGCACCGCGGCGAAGGTCGAGCCGCCACCGCCGCCAAATCGCGCAGCGACCGCGCGCAGTCGTCGACCGGGCTCTCGATCAGCCATCCCGACAAGATTCTCGATGAGTCCTCGCACCTGACCAAACTGCAACTGGTGGAGTACTACGACGCGGTCGCCGATCATCTGCTGCCGCACATCGCCAATCGCCCGCTGAGCATCGTGCGCTGTCCCGAAGGCAGCGGCAAGCCGTGCTTCTTCCAGAAGCAGATCGGCAAAGGCATGCCGGCCGGCGTCGACAGCGTGCCGGTCACGGTGAAGAAGGGCGGCAATCCGCAGCGGGAGGAGTACGTCACGGTTTCGACGCGCGAAGGGCTGGTCGGACTCGGCCAGATGGGCGTGATGGAGCTGCATCCCTGGGGATCGAGCAACGAGCACTCTGGAGAAGGCCGGATCGGATCATTATCGACCTCGATCCTGATCCGGAGCTGCCGTGGAAACGCCTTGTCGAGAGCGCGATGGAGGTTCGCGACCTGATGAAGCACCTTGGTCTGGAGACATTCGTCAAGTCGACGGGCGGCAAGGGCATCCATGTGGTCGCACCCATCGAGCCCCAGCGCGAATGGCCGGAGATCAAGGAATTCGCGCATCATTTTGTGCTGATGATGGAGCGCGCCAAATCCGGCCTTACCTGACGAAGATGACGAAGTCCGCACGTACCGGCCGCATCTTTCTCGACTATCTCCGCAATGAGCGCGGAGCCACCGCCGTCGCACCGTATTCGCCACGCGCTCGCGCCGGGGTACGCGTAGCCATGCCGCTTACGTGGAACGAGCTGGGAAAGCACCGACCCGAAACAGTTTGCGGTTACGAATTTTGCTGCGTGGAAGGCGCGCCTGCAAACGCGATCCCTGGGTGAAGATGCATCTGGTCCGGCAGAAGATCAGCGATCGCGCGATGGCTGCTGTCGCCGAGATGGCCGGGCAAAAATCATAGCCGCCGCAGGGCCATACGCGCCGCGTGGTATCCGCACATTCCGTGCACGCCGCCGCCGGGAGGCGTCGAAGAGGAGCACAGATAGAGATTCTTGTTCCGGTGTAGTAGTTCCCCAGCGCGGGCCGAAAGAAAAACTGCCGCATCGACAGCTCGCCGCCGCCGATGTCTCCGCCGACCAGGTTGGCGTCCATCGCTTCGAGCTGCGCAGGCGACCACGTGCGGCGAGCGAGCACGCAGTCTTTGAAGCCTGGCGCAAATCGCTCCACCTGCGCCTCGATACGGGCCGTCATATCCTCGGTGGATCCGTGCGGAATGATGGCAATACATCCAGGCCACATGTTTTCCCTTCCGGCGCGCGCGTGGAATCGAAGAGCGACGGCTGCAGCGACCAGCACGAAGGGCTTCTCTGCGATCGCGCCGTGGCGTGCGGCAAATTCCGAGCGCGCAATTTCCTCCAGCGTTCCGCCCAGGTGCACGGTGATCGCTCGGAAGCACTCGCGGGCCGCCCATGGGAATCGGCGCTGAAAGCGCGTAGTCGATCTTGAAGATACGCCGGGCCGTACCGGAAAATCCTGCAGAGCTTTGCGATAGGTCTTTTGCAGGCGGTTGCCGGCAATCATCAGTAACTGTCGCGGTGTCAAATCGCAGAGCACCGGTCCATTCTCCGGATCCGTCTCGTCCAGAGACGTAACACGGTGACTGGTGTGAACCTGGCCATTCAGCTTTTCCAGGTAGCCAATCAGCGCATTCGTAATCGCCTGCGATCCACCGCGGGGAACCGGCCATCCGACCACATGCGCTGCTGCCCCCAGCACCAACCCCACCGCCGGGCTCAGCGGCTCGTCGAAGCTGAGGAAGGAATGCGCGGCCAGTCCGGCAAACAAGGCACGCGCACGCTCGCCGCGAAAGGTCCGCCGCGCGAGCGCGTTCGCCGACTGCATCGCTTTGCGCGCGAAGTTCGCCATCAACAGCGGCCGGCGCGGAATGCGCGTGGGCGGCGCCATGGCGTCGATGGCAAAATCCGGCCACTGGGTCGCGATTGGCTCCATCAGTTCACGCCACGCAACTCCGTCTTCGCCGAGCTGCGCTTCCTGATCGCGCAGGCTGTGCTCCAGGGTGACCGCCGTACCGTCGTCCAGGGGGTGGGCCAGGGGCGACGTTCCGTGAATCCACTGCAGCCCGAATTCGGCTAACGGGAGGGAGGAAAAGAAAGGAGACCCGGCGCCCATGGGATGCACCGCCGACCCGAAGTCATGTCTGAATCCGGGCTGCGTCAGTTCCATGGTGCGCGCACCACCGCCGGGAATCGGCTCCGCTTCGAAGACCTCTACTGGAAGGCCCGCGCGCGCCATCACCACAGCCGCGGCCAGGCCGTTGGGGCCCGATCCGATCACGCAGGCTCGCGTCATAGTCTCCTCCGAGTCTGCGCCTTTCGGGCTTTGCACGCCGCCGGGTCACCTGCTTTTGCCCTCGCGGCTGCCGCCGTTCGCGCATACGCGCCTGCACGTAGTAGACAAGATAGACCACGACGACCAGGTTAATGCCCAGCAGGGTAGCGCGCATCCAGGTGGCGCGACGGAAAATCTCAAAAAACTCCCACGGCAGAAACGAAGCTGTCAGGATCAGGGTCACGAACTCCGCCCAGGCCTGCTCCAGCACCAGACCGATGCCCTCCACCAGATCCAGGGAAGCGACGGCGAAGATGGCAACGCTGATTTGCTTGAGCCGGTGCGGATCGATCAGCGCGACCTTATCCATCACCAGAGTCACGAATCGCCCTTCCGGATCGAAGCGCATCGCCAGGATGAAGTGCTCGGTCGACCTGCATCAGGTCTTTGTGCAGCAGGCGGATGGCGCCAATCCCCATCAGCACGAACAACAAGCCCTGCACCAGCTTGAAGATGCCAATGGCGACGATCCCGCGGTCGCGGCGCCCGCGTGCGCGCGAGGCTCGAAGCTGGACGGAGGAGACAGTCATAGCGGGAAAGTGTGGCGCCCTCTCCGCATCTTCCCACACCGCAAGCCGGGCACGCCAACAGACGCATACATCTATTGCGCCACAAGCCGTGGCGCTCGCCGCCTGAGCCAGGGAGCCAGTTTCTCCAGCGCCGCTTCCACGCTGACGCCATGGCGGGCGCGCAACTGATCGATTTTGCCGTGCTCGATAAAGCGATCGGGCCAGCCGATGCGAACCACGGGCGTTCCGACGCCCATCTCGCTCAGCGCCTCCATCACCGCGCTGCCAAAACCGCCCATCAGCACGTGATCCTCAAAAGTGACCACTGCTGTTGCCTTCCGTGCGCAGCGTGCGATCAGCTCCCGATCGAGCGGCTTAATGAATCGCGGATTGATCACGGCGGCGGAGTATCCCTGCTCCGCCAGACGCAAAGCGAGTTCCTTCGCCATCGGCAGCAGCGCGCCCAGACCCAGAATGACAAAATCATCGCCGCTCTGAACGACTTCCGCTTTGCCGAGCGGGCAGCGCCTGCGGGTGCTGCTTCATCTTCGCGCCCGGCCCGGTTCCGCGCGGATAGCGAATCGCAGTCGGCCCATCGTGCAGCATTGCCGTGTACATCATGTCCGCCAGTTCGTCCTCGTCGGTCGGCGCCATCTGGACGATGTTGGGCACACCGCGCAGGTAGGCGATGTCGAACAGGCCGTGATGGGTCGGACCGTCGTCGCCGCTCAGAGCCCGCCGCGGTCCATGCAGAACATCACCGGCAGATTCTGCAGGCAGACGTCGTGGACGATCGGATCGAAGGCGCGCTGCAGGAAGGTGGAGTAGATCGCGCAAACGGGCCTGAATCCGCGCGTCGCCATGCCCGCGGCAAAGATCACCGCGTGCTCCTCGGCGATGCCGACGTCGAAATACCTCTTCGGATGGTGCGGGCGGAACAGATCGAGCGCGGTGCCGTTCGGCATGGCCGCGGTGATCGCGACAATCTTGTCGTTCTCGTTGGCCAGCCGCACCAGCGTCTCGGCGAAGATCTCGGAATAGGTGCGCTGGCCGGCACGCTTCGGTCTTGCCCGTCTCCGGATCGTACGGGCCCAGCCCATGAAACTTTCTTCTGCTTGTCCAGCGCCGGCTGGAATCCGCGTCCCTTCTGCGTGATCGCATGCAGAATCACCGGCCGCTCCTGCTGCTTGAGGAACCGGAAGGTTTCGATCAGCAGGCCGAGGTTGTGTCCATCCACGGGACCGTAGTAGGTCAGGCCGAACTCCTCAAACAGAACCGAGGGCCACAGCATGCCCTTGGCGGCTTCTTCGGCGCGCTTCACCACGTTCACCGCGCTCTTGCCGCCGATTTTTGCCAGCAGGCGGCCCGGCGCTCTCGTGCAGCTGGCTGAGTGCTGGTTGGTGACGATCTTGTGGAGATATTTGGCAGATCGCGCCCGACGTTGCGGTCGATGGACCACTCGTTGTCGTTCAGCACCACGATCAGCCGCTTGGTCTGCTCGGCGATGTTGTTGAGCGCCTCGAAGGAGATGCCGTTGGTAAACGCCGCGTCGCCGGCAAGCGCGATCACGTGTTCGCTGGCCGCCGGCCAGATCGCGCGCCACCGCCATGCCCAGCGCCGCGGACAGCGCGGTGCCGGCATGGCCTGCGCCGTAGCAGTCGTGCTCGCTCTCCGTCCGCAGCATGAATCCGTTCAAGCCGCCGGGCTGCCGCATCGTGTCCAAAGCGGTCGCAGCCGCCGGTGAGCATCTTGTGCACATAGGCCTGATGGCTCACATCGAAAACGAACTTGTCCGGCCGGAGTGTCGAAGACGTAGTGCATCGCCAGCGTGAGCTCCACCACGCCGAGGTTCGGCCCGAGATGGCCGCCCGTCTTCGACAGCGTGACGATCAGCCGCTCGCGAATCTCCTGCGCCAGCGATTCCAGCTGCGGTACAGACAAGGTCCTGAGATCGGCGGGAGAGTGGATGCTGTCGAGTATGTCGCCCATGGGGTTCCCAGAGGGTCCGCTATCGGGAACGGAAGGAATGCGCGAGGTTATCCCGAATCAAAAAAGACCCGCAGCCGGAATCCACAACCTGCGCAGCTTGCACAGCGGGACGGCAGTCAGGGCCTGCTCGGTCCGGAACATCCTCTGAACATGAAAGTATATCGGGTTTGGCGAGGCCGGCATTTTTAGGGACGCCGCGCCACTCTGCGCCGCGGATGGGGGGATCAGTTCATCTCGCGCTTCCAGCGCAGAATCGCCTCGGCCATCTCACCCGCGCCGCGCTCCCAGCCTGCGGCGCTCTCCAGCATCTCCTCGCGTAACGCTGGATCTGCGACTTCCGCCGCGGCCGTGCGCACGCGCTGCGCCAGATCCAGCAGGGCCGTCGCGGTTTCGTCCAGCTTGCGGATCAGGTCCATCGGCGTGCCGCTCATCGCGCATCCTCCGCCGCGCTTCCTCTCGTCCGCTTCGCTCGCTCTGTGAGGGAAAGAGAAAGCGCAGCATCGGCCGCACCCGTTCCGCCCAGGAGTCCTCATCGTGCTTGCCGCCGGCGATCGTCTCGAAATGCAGATCGACGCTCGTCGCGCCAGCCTTGATTGCGCAGACGCGCGTGGAGCATGTCCGCATCGGTCAGGGTGCGGCGGCCTTCCTGGTCGCCGACGTCGAGCCAGATCCTCGGCCGCTGATGAATGCCGGAGACGACATCCTTCAGATAGGCGAGGATGTAGCGGTGATTCCACCAGACCGACGGCGACAGACACCGCGAGGCGGCCGAAGATCTCGGGATGCGCGAGGCCCATCCAGAGCGAGACCAGGCCACCCAGCGACGAGCCGCCGATCCCGGTATGTTCCGGTCCCGCAAGCAAGCGGTACCGTGCATGCAGGAAGGGCAGCAGTTCGCGCGTGACCAGCAGGGCATACCGGCCTGCCTCGCCTCCGCCCAGCTTCATGTCGCGGGTCGGCGTGTATTCGGCGATGCGCCGCTCCCCGGCATTCGCGACACCGGCGATCACCAGCGGCTCGACTTCGGCCGGCAGCGATGGCTTCGTCGGCGCTTTCGGCCACGCGCCAGGTTTTTCCCGGAATGAACGACGTTGTGGGATCGAAGAGATTCTGGCCGTCCTGCAGAATCAGCAACGGATAGCTGGCGATCGGATTCCTCGTCATAGCCGGGCGGCATGTAGACGCTGATCTCGCGCTCACCGGGCAGAAAGCGGCTGGTGAAACCCGCATGCCTGTGCACCCGCGGATGGGGCGGGGACGATTCACCCGGGGACGGCGGGCTGGGTTGCGCCGGAGTTCGGTGGCAGGCTCTGCGTCGGGGCTCCAATGCGTTCTGTTTCTCTCCTGGGTCTGTCCTGGGCGTCGCGAGAAGTCTCCCGCGCACGTTCGATTCCGATGCTTTACGATACCGTAACGGCTGCGTGAAAAGACTATGAACCGCGAATATCACAAGTGGTGGTCCTGGCGTCTCGAGCGGGACATGGAGTTGCTCGTCTTCGGACACGGCGGCGTTCCCATCCTCGTCTTTCCCATCTCGCAGGGCCGCTTCTTCGAGTATGAGGATCGCGGCCTCGTCCATGCCGTCGCGCACAAGCTCGATGCGGGGCAGATCCAGCTTTTCTGCGTCGACTCGGTCGACTCGGAGAGCTGGTACAACCGCAACGTGCCGCCGCGCTGGCGGATCGCGCGCCATGTGCAGTACGAGAACTACCTCCTGGAAGAGGTGCTGCCGTTCATCCGCCTCAGGAATCTCGATCCGCACCTGGTGGCGCTCGGAGCGAGCTTCGGCGGCTATCACGCGGTCAACATCGCGATGCGCCATCCGGATCGATTCACGGGATTCCTCTCCATGAGCGGGGCCTTCGATCTGAGCAATTTCCTCGGCGGGTACTACGACGAAGACGTCTACTTCAACATGCCGCCGCACTATTTGCCGAACCTGAGCGACTCCTGGTACTTCGATCGCTACGTCCGCGGGACGTACATCCTGGGCACCGGCTGGGACGACCATTGCCTGTGGCAGAACCAGAATCTCTCGCGGATCATGGGCGCGAAAGGCATCCCGCATCACCTGTATATCTGGGAGACGTACAACAGCCACGACTGGCCGACCTGGGCGCGGATGATGAACGAGTATCTGTAGGGCAACTGACGATCGAGCATGCCATCAAGGTTGCCATTTTGTTTTTTGCCGTTCTCTTCCTTTATTGCTTCGTTTCATGCTGAGGATGCTGCTGCTGGATATGCGTTTCTGAACGCAACCTGCGTATGCGCAGGCGCGAGGAGCCCCGAGTGAGACCTACTTCTCTGCTTCACGGATATCCTCCACGTCCAGCAGGCCGCCGGACGATCGCGTGACCTGCTTGGAGCGCCCATGGATGAAATCAAGATCGATGATCTTTTAACGCCGTGGCGTGGAAGGACCGCAGCACTTCTTTGAAGTCGGGGAACATCCGGCAGAGCTTCTTTCATTGCGTAAACTGCGCGCGTGAGTTGGGAAACAGCCTCCATCCGCTCATGGACGGGGCGATTTCGCCAATAGCGATACTCGTCCGTCTTCATTTCGGCATGATTGTTGTAGACCCGGATAGCCTTTTCCATGAGCCTTTCCAGCACCCGACAGCGGCCTGCACAACCGCTTTCAGGGCAGCTACTCCCTGCCTCTAAGGCGCTTCGATCAGCTCCATCTTGCCGTCGCGCATGCGATGCAGCACACACAGCATGCCGTCGGTGCGGCGAAAGACAAAAACATCGCGGTCGCGAAACTCCGCCTCCTTCACGGCTTCTTCGATCGTCATCGGACGCATCGCCACCGAATCGAGCGAGCGCACGATGTGCGGCTCAGAGATGGGCCGCGTCGCGGGGAAGGTATGGACGGTCACGGGCACCACGGTTTTCGACGGGCGTTTGCCGTTGCTGCCGGCTGCGGTTGCGCCGTTCTCCGGCTCGACGTTTTCGGCCCGCGTGCGGCTGGCGCGCCGCTGGCGCACCGGCATGACCTCGTGCGGCAGCTTCTCGTCCTTGGGCTGGCGCTTGATCGCATTCTGCCGCTTGCGGTAGCGGATGGCCTGCGTCTCGGCGCGCTCCAGCGCCTCGCGCAGCGCCTGTTCCATATTGTTCGATTCGGCAAAGCCGACGATCTTGCCGGCTCGCATCTTCACCGCCACATCGGCGGTTTTGCGGTACTTCTCCGAGGTCAGCACGATGTGCGCGCCGACCACTTTGGGCAACAGCTTCGCGATGCGCTCGATCCCCTCGTCGCCTAAACGGCGCAACGCAGGGGTGACGGTTGACTGCCTTCCGGTGTACTCGGCCTGCATGGAAAGCTCCTCTGTAGGGGAGATGCCGCGGCTGGCCTCTAGCCGCGGATACGACGCTGATGGGTACTGGGTATGCGCAGATCTTCGCGGTATTTTGCCACGGTCCGCCGCGTTACGTCGATGCCCTGCCCCTGCAGCATGGTGGCGATCTGATCGTCGGTGAGTGGCTTGCGTGGATCCTCGTCCTCGATCAGCTTCTTCACCTTGCGTTTGAGCAGCATCAACGGCGTCGCGGCGCCCTCCGGCCCATTCACTCCTTCCGAGAAGAAGAAGCGCAGCTCGTAGACGCCTTGCGGCGTGTGCACATACTTGCTGGAAACAGCGCGGCTGACGGTGGACGGGTGCACTCCGATCTCCTCAGCCACTTCTTTGATCATCATGGGTTTCAGGGCGTCCACGCCCTTCTCCAGAAACTCGGTTTGCCGGCGGACGATCGATTCGCAGGTCCGCAGGATGGTGTTCTTCCTCTGTTCGATGTTGCGCATCAGCTGCAGCGCGGAGCGGTAGCGCTCCTTTACGTAATCCTTTACGTCCTTGCCGGTGTCACCCTGGCTCAGCAGCCGCCGGTAGCCCTGGTTGAGGCGCAGGGTGGGCAGGTCCTCTTCGTTCATGGCGACGACCCACTCGTCGCCGCGCTTGACGAACGCAACATCCGGTTCGATCAGCCGCGCCTCGCTGCGGTTGTAGCGCTGACCGGGGCGGGGGTCCAGGGTGCGGATGAAGTCGATGGCCCGCTGGGTTTCCTCGACCGTCTTGCCCAATACTTTGGCTAGTTCGCGCGGGTCCCGTTTCTGCAGCAGCAACATGTGCGTGTCGACGATCTGCCGGGCCATCTCGAAAACCTGCAGGCGTTTCACGTCTTCCGACAGCGTGCTCTCGGCGACTGCGCCGTTCCCGTTTGAGGCCGCGTGAGGCGTGTGCGCCGGAGAACCGGCCCCTGCGCCGCCGTTGCCGTTGTGGTGCCCGCCTTCAGCGGCATGCCCGTCGTCGTGCGGAGCTTCGGCGCCCTTCGTATTTCCATTCAGACTCGCCGCACGCCCGTTTGCCCTGCCGGCACGGGCCGCGCGCAGGAAGATCAGGTCGAACTCCTTCTTTTGCGCTTCGATCTGGACCATCAGGCAGTCGCGGAGATCGCGGGTGCCAATGCCGATCGGATCCAGTTGCCGGACCACCTCCAGTGCCGTGGCCAGATGCCCCCGGGCGCGCTCGGCTCATGGTGGAAGGAAGATCCGCGACCCGCTCGTAGAGGTTCTTCGCGCTGTCCGCGCCTGTATCCGGTTCCATCTGCTCGCGCAGATAGCCTTCCAGCAACTCGTCGTCGGTCGCCGTCAGATAGCCGTCCTCGTTCAGGTTGCCGATGACGTATTCGGCCGCCTCCCGCACTGCGGGCGAGAGGCTCAACGCACCCAACTGCCAGAAGAGGTGGTCGGTCAGCGTGGCGGGCGCAGAGAGGAAATTCTCAATCGAGGGTTTCTCGATCTCCTCGTAGTTGTTCGGAGAGCGGAAACCGGGATCCAGATAATCCTGGAAATAGGACCCAAAGTCGATCTCGTCGAAGGGGTCTTTCTCTTTGGCCTCGGCTTCGGTGACAGGCTGGGTTTCGACCGGCCGGTCGCGATCCTCTTCTGCGCGGGAGACGTCGTCGAGGAGGGGAACGGTCTCGTCCATCTCCTCCAGAACCGGGTTCTCGGCGATCTCCGCCTGGATCATCTCCTTCAGCTCCAGCTTGTTCAGCGCCAGAACGCTGACCATCTGCATCAGTCCCGGCGTCAGAATCTGGCGTTGCGCGACCTTGAGACTGAGTTTTGGCTGAAGAAGTACCATAATCCTCTACGAAAAGGCCCGTTGCCCAGAGTCTACATCCGCGCGCCCGAGGCTGCGCAGCAATTCGTTTGCCGTTACCGTATATCGTTGGTTCCAAAGGTCATTTGGGAACAGCCTGATTACCCCAGGGAGAAACCCTCGCCCAGATAAACGCGGCGCACCTCGGGGTCGTTTCCAAGCTGATCCGGCGTGCCGTGGCGAAAGATTCGGCCCTCGTTGATGATGTAGGCGCGATCCGTGACGGAAAGCGTCTCGCGCACATTATGGTCCGTAATCAGCACGCCAATGCCGCTGGCTTTAAGGTCGAAGATGATTTCCTGCAGGTCGAGGACCGCAATGGGATCGATTCCCGAAAAGGGCTCGTCCAGCAGGATGAAGGTGGGCTGGATACACAGGCAGCGCGCGATCTCCACGCGGCGCCGTTCGCCACCCGACAGCGCGTAGCCGCGGGTCTTGCGGATGTGTCCAAGGTTGAGTTGCTCGATCAGCTTCTCCGCCCGCGCCCGCCGCATCTCCGGCGCAATGGGCTGCACTTCCAGAACCGCCAGGATGTTCTCCTCCACGGTGAGCTTGCGAAAGACTGAAGGTTCCTGGGGGAGATAGCTGATTCCATGTTGACGTGCCCGTAAATACATAGGCACATGGGTAATCGCCTGGTCATCGAGGAGGATGGCCCCGCCATCGGGCTGGATGAGGCCCACGATCATGTAAAAGGTTGTGGTTTTGCCGGCGCCGTTCGGCCCGAGCAGCCCCACCACTTCGCCCTCGGTCACCTGCACGCTGACGCCATGCACCACTTGCCGCCCGTTATAGGACTTGCTGATCTCGTCAGTGGACAGCTTCCGCATGAATCTTTGACCAGCTTATAGGCCAAACAGCTTCGTCTGCAAAGAACCCGCCAAGGTTCCTATTTTTTTGCCCGCGTCTCGGTCACCGCACTCAATTTTCCGCCGCTGACTTCGACTTTGTCGTCCTGGCTGGAGAAGATGAGCGCCTCTCCTGTGGTTGTGCCGTGAGCGCGATCCCACAACTGCGGCGGCGTCGCTTCACTGCCGGTCAGCACGTACCGGCCGTCGTCTGCGGTATAGACCAGCTTCTCGCCGCTGCCTCTGCGCCCCGGCTGAGTGAAGACCACGTGCCCCGACGCCACCAGATGGTCCAGACGCGAACCCTGCTTCGAAGGAGATGCCTTCGAAGCATTCTGGTCCGATTGCCGGGCGGGTGGCTTCAGGTACAGCACCGCATCATCGGCATGCACCGCTTCATCCCCGCGCTCCGCGGTCACCGAGCCACGAAAATCGGCCTGCCGCGACGGGTCCGAATAGACCAGCGTCCGGCTGCGCACCTGCACCACGCTGGCCTGCTGGCTTCCTCCCAGTGCCGTGGTGAAATTGGCGCTGACCACGGGCGTGCTTCCGGTGTTTTCGCCCCAGGCCTTCAGCAGGTTGTGGGCCCGATCGATCTCGATCACCGGCGCCAGAAGCGAGTCAGGATCCTGCCACATGCGCGCCGGGTGGCGCTCCGTCCCGTAAAAGAAGTCCTCATTCCTGCCGTGTTCCATCGCAGCGCGATCGGCGATGATGTGGACCGGGCCCTTGCCGCCCATGGCCGGCACGGCATTCTGAGCCGCTTGCTTCGTGCTCTGCGATGGCTGCGCCCAGGTTGCCTTCACATGGCCGGTGGCCTCCGCGTCCTGCGTGTCGCGGTGATAGTCGATCTGATCGGCGGCCAGCTGCATCGCCGCACCATCGCTGATGCGCGGGCTGCCCGTCAGGCGCAGCAGATTATCGGCTGCGTGATACTCCGCGTGCTGCGCCCAGCCCGTCAGCGTGGTGGGTTGTGCCGTTGCTCCGGGTTTGTTCGCCGTGGCGCCCGGCACGCTCGCCGTTGTGGTGACGGGGTGGTTCGCGGGCAACTCAGTCAGCACCACATTCCCGTCCTCGGTCGCCGTCTCCAGCGTGGTTTCTGCGTGGGAAGTTCCGTTTTTGCCGGCGCCTTCCTTCACAGCGCTCCTCGATGCCGGCGCCGAGCCTGGACTCGACGGCTGAACAAAGCTCGCGTGCAACACATCACCCTTCGCCGTGTTGCGCGCGCCATCCGTGGACGACTGCACGATCTCGGTATTCCCTGTTCCATCCAGCTGCCGCAGTGCGTTCCCCGCACCCAGCGTCGCCACCAGTCGATCGCCGTCGATCCGTGTGGTCTGTTCCGGACCCTTCGACGAAATTTGACGCGATGTCACCACCGGGCGGCCCTCCGCAGTTGCCATCCGCGCCTCGACTCCACCCCCTGCCGCAGCGCGCGCGAACTCCACATCCACCTTCTGCGCCTGCAGCCGCTTTTCGGCACGTCCCCGCGGATCCTGCGCGAGGCCGCTGACATTCTCTTCAAAGCTCACGTTGTCGCGGAACTCGCCGTGCCGCAGGGTGGTCTGCGAGTGCGTTCCGGCGTTTGCTGCAAAGAGCAACGTCCCGCTTCCCGACGATCCGTGCATGGTTTCGTTCTCACCCGTCGACGCGAACTGCACACCACCCCCGAGGTCGGTCCGCGTCGGCTGGCTCTTCGTGTCGAGGAAAATGTGCGCCGTTTCCGCATTGACGGTTGCGCCCTGGTCGGTCTTCATCCGCACATGGCCGATCGCATCGATCTTCTCCGCAGTGCCGTCTTTGCGGAAATCCACCGTCGCCTGATCGGAGCTGCCTTCCTCCGTCTCGTAGTTGATGACCGGGTTCACCAGCAGAGTCTGGTTGGAGGCGCGCATCACTGTTGCCTGGGCCGCATCCAGCACTACGGCTTTGCCGTTGTTGCTGGTGGTGATGTGCACCTGGCTGTTGAGCACCACGACGCCGGTCTTTGAGTTGTAATCGGCGCCCACCGCGGTCCCGCCCGCCCGCGGGAATTCAAACTCCACCTTCTGCTGCGTCGACGCCTCGCCGGTCTTCTGCAGAAACGTGAGGCCGCGCGTCTTCACCCGGATGGCATTCGTGACGGGCTCGGTGCCATCCCCGGGGGCGGGAGCGGCCTTGCCGATCCCCTGCAGTTCGATGTCGACTTCGCCCTGGCTGACGATCACACCATGCGTCTGGTCGTAGTCGAAATCGTCGCCGGCAATGCGGTCCCTGCGGCCCGATCCCGGCGGTCCGTAGAGCGTGATATCGACGTCGTGCAGCAGCACATGCCCGGACCTGAGCTGCACCTGTTTCGCCGCTTTCAGCGTGAACAGCGTGTGTCCCTGAGTCGATTGCGAAAAGGTGATGGTGTTGGCGGTCTGCTGGATATTGATGCCCAGACGCCCGGGGAGATCTTTCTCGATGTGTCGGAAGCGATTGCGTCCGTAGATGACGAAGCCGGCCACCACGACCAGCAGCAGGGACGCCGCTCCCACAATCCACCGGCGCAGACCCCGAATCGTTACGCGCATACCTGCCTGATTTTCTCACCTGCGCCGGCGTCGGCAGACACCGCTGGCTCAATTACTCCGGCGTGGAATCCCGCCTGCGCCAGCTCATTCCCGCGCCGAGCGCCGAGCCAAAAGCCACTCCAAGGGCGATGCCCATGGCCAGATTATGAAATGCGGCTCCCAGAGCCGTGCCGAGTGCGAGGCCAATTCCGATTCCCATTCCGCCGTTCTTCACACATCCACTCATCAATACGAACTCCTTCTCTGCAGACTACTGCATCTCGCCCCTGGAAATCATGCGCAGCACGATCTTGCCAATATGCTGGCTGGACTCCATGCGGCGGTGGGCCTCGGCGACCTGTGCGATCGAATAGACGCGATCGACGATCGGTTTAATCTGGCCGGACGCGAACAGCGGCCACAGGTGCTGCTCGACTCCATCGCGCAGCCGTGTCTTCTCCGCCACCGGCCGCGAGCGCAGCGTGGAACCGGTAATGACGAGCCGCTTCCCCATCAGCTTGCGCAGATCAAGCGCCACTTCCGCACCCCTGGCAAAAGCGATGTGGACCAGCCGTCCGTCGCGCCGGAGCAAGTCGATGTGCTTCGAGAAGTAGTCGCCGCCGATCATGTCGAGGATCACGTCAACCCCAGTGTCGGGAGGTGCTCCGGCCCACTCCCGCACGCCGGCCACCCAATCTTCCTCGCGATAATTGATCGCACGCTCGCAGCCCAGTTCCCGCAGGAATTGGCATTTCTCTTCCGAGCCCGCCGTCGAAGCCACGTGCGCTCCAAACGCCCGCGCCGCCTGAATCGCCATCGTGCCCACGCCGCTGGTGCCACCCTGCATCAGGAAACGCTCGCCGTCGAAGAGTCTTCGTGGGTCAAAGAGATTGGCCCAGACCGTCATCGCGGCCTCGGGCAGCGACGCTCCATTCGCCATCGCTGTCGATGGGTCCTTCGCCAGTGCCGCCGGAATCGGCAAACAGCAGCCGCTATTCGCCACGCAATACTCGGCATAGCCGCCGCCCGCCACCAGCGCACAGACCGTCTCGCCGACACTCCAGCGAGGATCGGCGTCGGGGCCGCGCTCCACAATCGTGCCTGCCACTTCGAGCCCGAGGATCTCCGACGCTCCCGGCGGCGGCGGATAATTGCCCCTGCCGCTGGTGAATATCCGCGCGGTTGAGGCCCGCGGTGGCGACCTGAATCAGCACTTCGCCCGCACCGGGACGCGGCTTCTCCGCCTCCGCGATGCGCAGCACTTCCGGACCGCCAAACTTCTCCAGCGCAACAACCTTCATGTCTCCAGATTAGAAGCAGCCACCGGTTCCAGGCTACCGGCTGCCTCATTCCGCTCGCAGCGTCTCCGCCGGATCGATGCGGGCGATGCGCAACGCCGGCAGCAGGCTCGCCACCGCGGCAATCCCGATCAGCACCAGCGGCACCGTCACCAACGTCAGCGGATCCCAGGTTTGCACGCCGTAGAGGGCGCTCTTCATCATGCGCAGCACGAAGAAGGAACACACCAGCCCCGCAGCCACGCCACCGGCCGCCGCTGCAACGCCGGAAGAGGCGATGTGCCGCATCGCCTGCGCGAGCGTCGATCCCAGCGCAATGCGGATGCCGATCTCGCGCGTCCGCTGCACCACCAGGTTCGAAACCAGAGCATAGATGCCCACCGCTGAGAGCAGCAGCGCCAGCCCGGCCAGAGCTCCCAGCAGCATCACTTCGATGCGCTGCATTTGTAACTGCTTGTTCAGCAAATCCTGCATGGAGTAGAAGCCGGAAAACGGCAGCCCCGGAGCCACAGCGGCCAGCTCCTGCTGCATCTTCCCGTCCAGGTCTCCCACCGGTCCGCGGGTGCGCACAATCCACGAAGGCTGCGCCCACATATGGAACAGCGTCAGCCCGTCCGACGACATCTGCGTATACGGCACGTAGTAGATCGGCTCATCCCCGATGGGTTCGTTGCGCCGCACATTCGACTGGTCGATCGCGTCGGGCACCACGCCCACGATGGCGATGCCGCCCTTCAGGTGCCGCCCCAGCGGATTGGAATCGCCAAAAAAATGCTTGCCGAAGGCCGTATTTACGATGGCTACAGGTTGCGATCTCGCTGTATCGCCATCGTTAAACGTCCGCCCGGACAGCAGCGGAATCTTCAGCGCGGCAAAATAGTCCGGCGTGATGTAGCTGAAGCTGCTGGCATCGCCCTTTCCCGCGAATTTCCCATCCACGACCTCGACATAATCATTGATGAACGTCTCATACGGCGCGCTCAGCGCCACCGCCGCGTTCTCCACACCAGGAATCTGCTTCATAGCCGCGACGCTCTTCGCGAGCAGTTGATCGAAGGCCGCAGGATCGTGATAGCGCGCGTCATCCAGCGACATCTTGGCCGCAATCACGTTATGCGGATCGAAACCCGGAGGCAGCGACTCCAGATGGGCCAGCGTGCGAATCAACAGCCCCGCGCCCGCCAGCAGCACCACCGTCAGCGCAACCTCCGCTCCGATCAGCCCTTTGCGGATCAGACTCGATCCGCCTGCGACCGAACGCGTCCCCGCAGCAATCGAACTGCGCAGGTCGACACGCCGTGTCTCGAGCGCCGGCAGAGCACCGAACAGCAGGCTCGTCAGCAGCGTTGCCACCACCGTGAATCCCAGCACTCGGGCATCGAGGGTGAAGCCGCCAATGGGGATCATCTCGTCCGGCAGCAACCCCTTCAGCACCGGGAAGAGCGCCAGCGCCAGGCCCAGGCCTGCTGCGCCGCCCGCAAGTGCCAGCACCAAATTCTCAATCCACAATTGCCGCAGGATGCGTGCCCTTGTTGCACCGAGCGCGAGCCGCGTTGCCATCTCCGGCGTGCGCCGATGAATCCGCGCCAGCATCAGCCCCGCCAGGTTGGCGCAGGCAATCAGAAGAATGAAGCCCACCGCGGCCATCAGAGCCTGGGTTTGCTGACGCATCGAGCTGCCTGCGTAGAAATGCAGCGGGCTCGGGTAATACCACACGCGCTGCTGGGCGAAATTCGTGTTATCGGCCGGAGGCAGATGCGCCAGCTGCCCGCGCACCTCCTCCCAGTTCGCCCCGGGCTTCAGTCGCATCAGGATCAGGCAGTTGTTCCCCGCGCATACACCGTTGCGATCCGACGGCATCAGCGGCGTCCACACATCCGCCGGATTCGGCATCTGCGCGCCCTGCGGCAGAACGCCCACCACGGTGTAAGGCGCGCCGCGCAGCAGGATCGCCTTGCCCAGGATCGATCGGTCTTCGTGAAATGTGGTCCGCCACAGGTTGTAGCTCAGCACCGCCGCTTTCCCTGCGCCCGGCCGATCCTCGTCTTCCGTAAAGCCGCGCCCCAGCACCGGTTCGATGCCCAACACTTCAAAGTAATGCGCCGAGACCGTCGCGTTGTGCACATAGCGCACCGCTCCGCCCTGCGCCGCGCCGGCTTCAAGATTCACGCCCTCCGTGTTGCCGAAGGGCTGGCCTCCAGCTGCGGCCACCACGGCGGGGACACCGTCGTGGACGGCCTTCCAGGTGTTCAGATCGGCTGAGTCGTCGTCGTCAAACTGCGCGGGATTACTCTTCGCCTCGCGGTGGGTGATCAGCGCCGCAATCCTGTCCGGCTGCGGATAGGGCAGCCGTCGCAGCAGGAACCCGTCGAGCAGGCTGAAGACCGCAGTGTTGACCCCGATGGCGAGCGCCAGCGTTACCACCACCGCAGCAGCAAAGCCAGGACTCCGATGCAGCTGCCGCAAGGCAAAGCGAAGATCGTCGATCATGCATCCTCCTTACGATTTTGCCGGCGTTCCGGTTCCCGCCGCCCTTCTCCCTTCTCCCTTCTTCCTTCTCCCTTCTTCCTTCTTCCTTCTTCCTTCTTCCTACTCCCTGCCCTACTCGCTCCGCAGGGCCTCCATCGGATCCACCGCGGTCGCGCGCTGTGCCGGCAGCGCCGACGCCAGCGCCACCATCACCACCGTCAGCAGGACCGCCGCCACCAGCGTCACCGGATCCCACGTACTCACGTTGTAAAGCTGGCTCCTGAACAGTCGCGCCAGGCCCACCGTTGCCGGCAACGCAACCACAATGGCCCCGGCCGCGATCCACGCCATCTCCCGCACCACCAGCGTCACCAGGGTTCGCCGGGGCGCACCCAGAGCGAGGCGCACGCCGATCTCGCGCGTCCGGTTCTGCGTGGAATAGGCAAGCACACCATACAGTCCCACCGCCGCCAGAATCGCCGCCAGCACGGCGAAGGCTGCTGCCAGGATTGCCAGGGCCCGCTCGTTCGACGCGCTGATGTCCACTTGCTTCTCCATCGTGCGCATGTCTTCAGCAACCAGCGTCGGATCGACGGCATACACCGCCTGCCGAATCGCAGGTTCCACCTGCGCGGGCGCGTGTGCCGTGCGCACATAGAGCTGCAGTCCGACCGGGTGCTCCATCTGGAAGTACGGCAGATACACGCCCGGCCCGATGTCTTTGCGCAAATTCTCGTGCCGGATATCGCCCACCACGCCAACGATCGTGCTGTCGGGCTTGTCCCCGTCTCCGATCAGGCGCCCCAGCGCATTCGAGGGTGAACCGAAAAACTTCTTCGCGAACGCCTGATTCACAATCGCCACTTTAGGAGCGCCCGTCTTATCGGCATCGTTGAACTCGCGGCCCACCAGCAGAGGCAGACGCATCGTGGCGAAATAGCCAGGCGTTACCCGGCCCGTCTCGAAGTCGGTGCTCTCGCCCTCCACGGCTTTGTGCCCCTGGATCACGAAACCGTCGAAGCTCGAGTCGCCGTCGAGTTCAGGATCGGTGGTTCCGGCTGCACTCACGACTCCGGAAACACGCTCCATCTGATCGAGCACCGCGCGCAGCATCGCCGGCGTCTTGTCTTCTCCATACCCGGACTCCTGGGGATCCACGGAGAGCGTCACCAGGTTTTTCGTGTCGAATCCGACCGGCTGATCGCGCAGGTTCTGCAGGGTCCGGACAAACAATCCGGCCCCGCCCAGCAGCAGCACGCTCAGGGCGATCTGCACGCCGACAGCGGCCTTGCGGAAACGCTGCGAACTGCGCGAAGCCGTGCCGGTGCTCTGGCGGAGCGCGCCGGCCAGATCCGGCCGCAGGAAGTGCAGCGCCGGAGCAATGGAGAAGAGCAGGCTCACGATCAGCGCCAGCCCCAGGCCAAACAGCAGCACCCGTGCGTCCAGGCTCGCCGAATACGGTTCCGTGCCCGGATCGGAGCTGGTCATGAGCCGCACCAGCAGGATCGCCAGGACCGGCGAGAGCGCGAGGCCGCCGGCCGCTCCTGCGGCGCCCAGCAGGCCGCCCTCGATCAGCAACTGCCGCACGATGCGGCTGCTCTTCGCGCCCAGGGCGTAGCGCATCGACATCTCGCGAATGCGAGCCGTCGAGCGCAGCAGCAGCAGCGTGGCCACGTTAAGTGTGCACATGGCAATCAACAGACCGGCCATGCTCAGCAGGATGATCAGGGGCGTTCCCAGGTCGAGCCGCTGCGGAGTAAAGCCACGCGAATCGTCCAGCACTTTGATCGTCGATTTATCGACAAAGCCTGTTTTGAATCTCTGCGACGCATGCGGATACAGCGTTAGCTCCTGCGCGCGCAACGAGTGCCAGAGCGGCGTCAGGCTGGCCTGGGCCTGCTGAATCGTCACGCCGGGCTTGCGCCGAGCGATCAACGTGAGCCACAGGCTCTGGTGGTTGTCGAGATTGTGCAGCTTCGCCCGCCACGGCGACGCGATCCCTTCCATCGTGACCGGCACGAAGAGCGCGGGCCGGTAACCGCCAATCGCCGTACGAAAACCCTCCGGCGCCACGCCCACAATCGTGAACGGATGGCCGTTGATCGCGAGAGTCTGTCCTATCACATCGCGCGAAGCGGCAAAATGCGTCCGCCAGTAGTCATAGGACAGCACTACTACGGCGTTCGCATCCTTTGCCGTCTCGTCGCCCATGTTGAAGAGGCGACCCACAGCCGGCCTGAGCCCCAGCAGGTCAAAGTAGTTTCCCGTGACGATCTCGGCGCGCTCTTCCTCCGCCCGGTTGTGCCAGGAGACGCCGACACCCGCGCGCACCGCCGCCAGCATGCCGCTGAAGACCTGGTTCTTATCGCGCAGGTCCTTGTACATCGGGTAGGAGTAGTAGTCGCCGACATCGCCGCCGAAGGCGCTGATGGAGCCGTTGAAGCTTCCATGCCACTCCATGCGCACCAGTTCCTGCGGACGCTGGACCGGCAGCATGCGCAGCATCACCTGGTCGAACATCGTGAAGATGGCCGTCGTCGCGCCAATCCCGAGCGCCAGCGTCACGACCGCCGTTATCGCAAATCCCGGGGTCTTTCTCAGCTGCCGCCACGCATATTTCAGATCACTGAACATGTCGTCCTCGCCTCTTCCTGCTCGCTACTCCCTACAGCCTTCTCCCTACAGCCTTCTTCTCCCTCTCCTCTCCCTACTCCCTACTCCCTACTCCCCACTCCCTACTACCTTCTACCTTCTTCATTCGCTGCGCAGCGCCTTCACCGGATCCAGGCTCGCCGCTCGCAGCGCGGGAATCAGCCCCGCCAGCAATCCCACCAGCAGCAGCGCAACCGCCGCCAGGCTCAGCGACGAGAAAATCCCGCCGCCAAAATCCGTGAACATCTTTCGCAGAATCGCTGAGGCCGCAGCCGAGAACACAGCCCCGATCCCGAGGCCAATGACGACCAGCACCAGTGCCTGTCCGAGGATCAATCGCACCACGTCGATGCGTTGCGCCCCCAGCGCCATGCGCACGCCCACCTCGCCAGTCCGCTGCGCGGTCACATAGCTGATCAGCCCGTAGATTCCAACGATGGCCAGCAGCAGAGCGAGCCCGCCAAACACCGCCAGCATGCGCACGATCAGCCGCCGCCCGGCCAGAGAGTCCGAGACCAGCGTCTCCACCGGAACCAGCGTCGAAACCGCCTGCGACGAGTCAGCCGCTGCCACCGCCCGCTTCAGCACCGGAGCCATCGCGTTCGGATCGCCAGGGGCGCGCACCACAAAATCCGCGATCCCGCCCGGTGCCCTGTGCGAACGCGAAATAGCGCATGCCGTCGCTGGTGTCCTGCTCAAGCGAGCTGAGCCGCACCGTCGCCACCACACCGACGACCGTTGCCGGATCCTTGTGGGCGCCGCACATAAACGAAATATGCTGGCCCACTGGATTCTGCCCCGGCCAGTACTTCCTCGCCAAACGCTGATCGATCACCACCACCGGCTGGCTGCTCGCCACATCGCCCGGCTCAAGCCAGCGGCCCGCGAGCAGCGGAATCTGCATCACCTTCAGATAGTCCGGCGTCGCCAGGGAAAGCTGGCTGTGCGGCCCGGGATCGTTCGGCGCTTCGGGGCGCCCGACAATCGAAAAAGAGCACGATCCGCCGTTGTTCGGATCGAAGGGCAGGGGCGCGACCGCCGCAGCCGCCAGCACTCCCGGCTGCGCCGCCAGGTTGTTCAGCACGCTACCCACGAAAGTCGCCTGGCGCGCCTGGTTCTTCGCAAGATCCTGGCCGGCAAAGGGCACCATTGCCGCCATCACGCCGTGCGGGTTGAATCCTGGATCCACCCTCTGCAGCTTTTCGAGGCTGGTCAGAAACAGGGCTGTGCCCGCCAGCAGAAAGAACGCTCCGGCCACTTCGGCAATCACAAAGGCGCTGCGCATCCGCTGCTTCTCTGCGGAAGCCGTGCCTCCGCGTCCGCCCTCATGCAGCGCCAGGCGAGCGCGCGAGCGCAAAAGGCTGAACGCCGGACCCAGACCGGCGATCACCGCAGCAAAAACCGCGACTCCGGCGGTGAATCCGAGAACGGCAGGATCCGTATGCACCACAAACCCTCGCGCCAGATCGTGCGGTACCAGATGCAGCAGCAGGGTTCCGATGATCGGCCCGGCAATCACGCCGACTACCGCCGCAACGCCAGCCAGAAGCAGAGTCTCCACGAGCATCTGGCGCACCATGCGGCTGGCGCTCGCCCCCAACGCCGTGCGGATGGCGAACTCCCGGCCGCGCGCTGAAGCCCGCGCCAGCAGCAGGCCGGCTACATTCGCCGCGGCAATCAGCAATACCAGCGCCACCACTCCGCACAAGACAAACAGCGGCGTACGCAGCGGGCCCGCGGCAAACTCCGTGAGCGGCGTCGCATAAACCGACCAACCCGAACTCTTCGCGAAAGCCGTGCCGCGCTCGCTGCTTTGCAGGACCGCCCACATTGCCGACGCCAGCGACGCGCTGAATCTCTGCACAGGAACGCCTTCGCGCAGGCGCGCCACCGCGTTGTAGCTTTCGTTGAAAAGATTGGTCGGCTGAAACGCATCCGGCGTCAAAGCGATCGGCACCCAGACGTCGGCCTTGCGCGGCCAGGCGAAATCGCTGCGCATCACGCCCAGCACGCGATACGGTTTCTGGTCGAGCAGCAGCGTTTGCCCGGCCACATCCTCGCGGCCGCCGAAAACGCTCTGCCACATCCCATAGCTCAGCACCACCACCGGCGCCGCATTCGGCTCGTCCTCCTGTGCCGTGAACGTCCGGCCCAAAATCGGACGAGCGCCATAGACATCGAACCAACGCGAAGAAACCCTCGCCGCGGGAATGTTCTCCGCCTGCCCATCGCGTTCGATGTTGAAGCTGGTGCTCTGCTCGACAGCCGCTGCCTCCACCTCGTTCTGCATCGCAGCGGCCTTCGCAAAGGTCGGCACCGACACCACGGGAACGTCGAGGGTGAATTGCGTATACCGGACATGCATCACGGCGATTCGTTCCGGATGATCGACGCCCGCCGGATGCCGCAGCACCGCATTCACAACACTGAAGATCGCGGTGTTCGCGCCAATGCCAAGAGCAAGGGTCACGACGGCGGTCAGGGTAAACGCGGGCGACTTGAGCATCTGCCGCAGGGCAAAACGAAGGTCTGTGAGCATGCAGGTTTCTCTCCGGCGCCCGGGGAGGGGAGCACACGGGTCCTGTGCGTCTGACGGCAGTTACCCTGCCAACTCGATTCATGGACAGAGGCTGAAAATACACCGCTTACCGCAGCGAGGGCAAACCGGTCTGTCCGCAACCGTGTTGGACTGTTCAGAATCGGACATCGGGGAGAAGGAAGGAAGAAGGGAGAAGGGAGAAGGAAGAAGGGAGAAGGAGAGGGAGAAGGGAGAAGGAAGAAGGAAGAAGGGAGAAGGAAGGAAGGGAGAAGGAAGGAAGAAGGGAGAAGGAAGGAAGAAGGAGAAGGAAGGAAGAAGGGAGAAGGAAGGAAGAAGGGAGAAGGAAGGAAGAAGGGAGAAGGAAGGAAGAAGGGAGAAGGAAGGAAGAAGGGAGAAGGAAGGAAGAAGGGAGAAGGAAGGAAGAAGGGAGAAGGAAGGAAGAAGGGAGAAGGAAGGAAGAAGGGAGGAAGAAGGAAGAAGTTGGAAGCTGGATGAAAGAAGTTATCAGGGACGCACTGGCAAGCGATGAGCAATGTTCGCTTCTCGCTTCTTCCTTCTCCCTTCTACCTTCTTCCCTCTCGCTCCAGCTACTTCTTGCCCTTGCGCAGGTCGTCCATCAGGATGATGGCTTCGGCAATCTCGCGCAGCGGCTTGCGCTTCTGCCGGCTCTGCTTCTGCAGCATCAGGTAGGCGGCCTCTTCGTCGATGCCCAGTTCGCGCTGCAGCAGGCCTTTGGCGCGCTCCATGACTTTGCGCGTCTCCAGCTGATCGGCCAGCTGCGTCTTCTCATATTCCATGCGCGCCAGCTCCAGTTCGGCACCCACCAGGTAGCCGATCATCGTAATCAGCTTGATCTCGCGCTTCGAGTGATGATGCGGCTCGCGGTGCTGCACGTTGAATGCGCCCACCAGCTTGCCGCGGCACAGGATCGGCACGGCGAGGAACGCCTCGAAGCGATCCTCTGGCAGCGCGGGGAAGCGCGCAAATCGGGGATCGACCCACGCCTTCGCGGGCAGCGCCACGGTCTGCTTGTGCTCCGCCACCCAGCCGGTGACCCCCTGCCCCATGCCGATATGAATGCGATCCACCACATCCTCGTGCGGATTCTTCGAGGCCCGCAGCACCAGCTTGTCTTTTTCCAGCACGTAGATGAAGCACGAGTCGCAACGCACCGCCGCCGTCACCATATCGATGACGCGCTGCAGGACTTCATGGAAAGGATCGGCGGCCGCCATCCGGCTTCCGATATCGTGGAGCAGATCGATATCGCTGCTCTCTTCGTGGCTCCGTACTCCTTCGTCCAAGTCCTCTCCTCTCCGTGAAACCACACCAACGCGCGTCGACTCAAGGGTCGAAACGCCGATTGCGGCTGACTCAAACAGGACTGACAACTCAATCCTGACACAAGATCGTCTCCGGCGCTGCGTTCCTTTGACCGGGCGCATCAGGCTTCCCGTTATTTCCCGCGCACTTTGTGCCACATGCGTGACACCCCATTGCCGGCCGCCGGTCTTGTCGCCGATGGTTTCGCAGCAGGCAGCCGGATTGCGCACCGCGGCGCCTGCGGATCCGCTGCGGAGCCTGCCGGCGCGCCGCTGCTGCTTTCGGCTCCCTCGGGCGGAGCCGGGCTTCGTTGGCGCCGCACCGCTGCCGGGGCCGGTATGGCGACCGACGGTCCGCCTCTTCGCCTCCTCCCTTTCCGGCCACCGGGCGGAGATTGCGCATTCGATGGAACCGGCGGCTGATCCACCGTCAGATACTGCACGATCATCGAGATTCTCCGGTTCGAGGGATCCAGGGGATCCGTTCGGCACGCGCAGCTTTCTGATCCGCGTAACCGCGCACCTGGGATACCTGATTCGACCGCAGACCCGAGGCCTGCATCACCCGCCGCGCCGCATTGGCGCGGTCCGTGGACAGATCCCAGTTGCCGTATCCGTCCTTCGACGCGTACGGCGCCGCGTCCGTGTGTCCCTCGATCGAGATCCGGTTGGGCAAATCGCCCAGCTGCCCGGCCAGCATCTCCAGCAGTTCGCGGCCATTGTTGTTCAGCGCCGCGCTGCCGGAATCGAAGAACGTCCCGTCCTTCGTCTCCAGCAGCTCGATCCGCAGCCCCTCCGGCGTGATGGTGATCTGAATCTGGTTCTGCAGCGCCTTCAGATCGTTCATCTGCCGGATGGCTTCCTCGATCTTCTTCTTCAGCTCCGGAATGTTCTTCTTCGTCAACGCAAGATTCTCGCTCGTCCGCGACTGATCGGTCCCCGTCTCGCGTCGACGTGCCCCGCGGGATCGTTGAAGTATCCCGCCACCGCCTGGCGCACCTTCTCGCTGGTGTTCATCAGCCACAGCACGATGAACAGCGACATCATCGCGGTGACGAAGTCGGCATAGGCCACCTTCCATGCGCCTCCATGATGGCCGCCGTGGCCGCCTTTCTTCTTGATCGACGATGATGGGCTTGCTCGCGCCATCTCTCCCCTTACGCTGCCGCTTCGGCTTCGGCCGCAGCTGCCGCAGGCTGGTTGCGGCACGCCTCTTCCACCTCCACAAAGGTGGCCGCACGTGCACCGGAATCGCCCTGCGCCCCATCTCGATGGCCACCACCGGAGGCTGCCCGCGGATAAACGCCAGGATCAGCACCCGCAGCACGTAGAGATATGCATGCTCTTCGGCCGTCGCCTTGGCCATGTTCTGGGCCACCGGCCCCACCAGCCCGTAGCACAGCAGAATCCCGAGAAATGTTCCCACCAGCGCCGCCGCAACCTTGTGCCCGATCTCCTCCGCGGGTCCGCCCAGCGCACCCATGGTGATCACCACGCCCAGCACCGCTGCGACAATGCCCAGGCCGGGCAGCGAATCCGCCATGGTCGCCAGCGCCGTCACCGGTTCCTCTTCGCTGTGGTGCTGCACCTCCATATCGAGATCCATCATCTGGTCCATATCGAAGGCATCCACGCCCCCCGTGATCACCATGCGCATCGTGTCGCACACGAAATCGCGCAGATGGTGGTTCTTCAGAAATTCCGGATAGGGCTGAAAAATCGGGCTCTCGTCCGGCTTCTCCACATCGCCCTCAATCGTCAGCATCCCGCCCCGCCGCGCCTTCTGCAGCAGCTCGTACATCATGCGCAGCGTCGACAGATAGCGGGCCTTGCCGAACTTGCGACGCCCCGAAGATCGCCATCGCCCCGCTGGCAATCTTCTTCAGAATTCGCACCGGGTTTGCGATCAGCAACGTCCCTGCACCCGCCCCACCGATGATCAGGAGTTCAGCCGGCTGCACCAGCACCGCCAGATGCCCGTGCTCCATCAGATAGCCCGCCGCAACCGCGCCAAACACCACCAGAATGCCGATGATTGCAAACATGCCTGCCTGACCAGCTTTCCGCGCCGGCAGGCCGGGCGCTAAAACTGCGCGCAGCCCCGTGCCGCCTTTCCCACCAAGCCTTCTCCCCTCATCGGCGAAATTCGCCCTGCCAACAGCCATACTGTTGGCTGTGGAAACCCCTTCTCGCTCCTCTCCCCGCCAGTGCATCGGATATGTCGCTCTGCTGGTGCGCGATTACGATGAAGCCATCGCCTGGTTCTGCGGCATCCTCAGCTTCCAGCTCATTGAAGACACGCCTATGGATGACAAACGCTGGGTCCTCGTCGCACCGCCCGGCTCGCATGAAACGCTGCCTGCTGCTCGCCCGTGCCGCCTCCCCTGAACAGGAAAAAGCCATCGGCCATCAGTCTGGCGGCCGCGTTTTTCTCTTCCTTCACACCGACGACTTCTGGCGCGATTACGACGCGCTGCTCAAGAAAGGAGTCCGCTTTCGCCGCGCTCCCCGCGAAGAAAATTACGGCACGGTCGCCGTCTTCGAGGACCTCTACGGCAATCTCTGGGATCTGCTCAGCTGAAGGCCGAACCCGAGCCACTGTCCCCATCCGGACATTCACTCTTCCCTTTTGGACACTGGCGCAGTACGCCGGCCGCGTTCCCCGGGGAACCAGCGTTTCAGGCCTCCGTATCTGGACCTGTACGTGCTTCTTTCATTCGAGACTCCAGACGGTCCGCAGACCATCCCCAGGAGCCTTCGTGCACGATCTGAAGATCGCCATCCGTCATCTTGCCAAATCCCCTGGCTTCTCTCTGACCGCCGTCCTCATGCTCGCGCTCGGCATCGGCGCCACCACGGCGATCTTCTCCATCGTCGAAGGCGTGCTTCTGCGTCCGCTTCCCTTCCCGCATCCGCAACAGCTCGTCGTGCTCTCCGACACCATCCAGGGCGCCGAGATCAACGGCCAGGACGAAGCCGGGGTGACCGGCCCGGACGTCGTCAACTACACGCGCGATACCCACAGCTTTCCGCCCTCGGCGGCTATACCTTCGCCGCTTATGAGCTTTCCGGCATCGGCGACCCGGCACAGGTCAACGCCTCCCGCATGTCGCACGGCGCCTTCGCCGCCCTCGCCGCTCAGCCGCTCCTCGGCCGCACCTTCACGCAGCAGGAAGACGATCAGCATCAGCAGGTCGCCGTCCTCAGTTACGCCACCTGGCAGAGCCGCTTCCACGGCGATTCCGGCATCCTCGGACAGAAGATCCTTCTCGATCGCAAGCCCTACGTCGTCGTCGGCGTCATGCCGCGCACTTTCGAATTCCCCCTCATCCCCGGCCATCTCAACCGCAGCGAGTTGTGGATCCCCATGAGCCTGCGCCCGGAAGAGCTCAGCGGCGGCGGCCAGGCCAACTGGAGTTATCAGATGGTCGGCCGCCTGAAGCCCGGCGTGACTCCGGAACAGGCGCGCGAAGACGCCAATCGCGTCGCGCAGCAGACCATGCGCAACTACCCCGCATTCATGGCCGGTCTGCGCATCAGCCCCATCGTCCACAGCCTCCATGAGGACACCATCGCGCAGGCCCGTCCCCTCATTCGCACCCTCTTCCTCGCGGTCGCGGTCGTCCTGCTGATCGCCTGCGCCAACCTCGCCGGACTCCTTCTGGTGCGCGCCATCCGCCGCCGCCGCGAAATCGCGGTCCGCCTGGCGTTGGGTTCCGGCGCACGCACTCTGCTCCGCCAGGCGCTTCTGGAAAGCCTTGTCCTCAGCGTGAGCGGCGGCATCCTCGGACTCCTCCTCGCCGCCATCGCACTCAAACTCGGCACCAGCCTCCTGCCTGAAACCCTCCCCCTCATCTCCAGCATCGGCATCGACTGGATGGTCGCAGCCTTCGCCCTCGCGCTCGCGATTGTCACCGGCGTGCTGTGCGGTGTCGCGCCCGCCTTTGCCGCGATCCGCACCAGTGTCAATGAAACCCTGAAAGAAGGCGGACGCACCGGCACTTCCGGCGCCGGACATGCCCGCCTCCGCTCCGGCCTGGTCATCGCGGAAATTGCCGTCGCCCTGGTTCTGCTCGCCGCCTCCGGCCTGCTCCTGCGCAGCTTTGAGAAGATGCGCGAAGCCGACCTGGGCTACAGTCCCGACCACTCCGTCGTCGCCGCCTATAGCCTGCCCCGCAAGCAGTACGGCAGCCAGGCTGCGGTCGATCAGTTCAATCAGGAACTGCTGCGCCGCGCGCAGGCCATCCCCGGCGTCACCAGCGCCGGCCTCACTTCATTCCTGCCCGCCAACGGTACGCAGGGCAACTCCGCCTTCGTTGCCGAAGGCTATGCTTCATCCAAACCCGGCGCCATCGACCTCGCTACACCCCTGCAGATCCAGGGCGATCTTTTCCGCGCCATGGGCATTCGCCTGCTCCGCGGGCGTCTGCTCACCCAGTCCGACGACGATCCCAAAGCCCAGCTGGCCGTCGTGGTCAATGAGGCGCTCGCCCGCCAATCCTGGCCTGGCCAAAATCCCATCGGCAAGCGCCTGCGGCTTGGCACCACAGCGATGCAGACCCCCTGGGGCACCGTCGTCGGCGAAGTTTCCAGCATGAAAGAAGGCTCTCCCGACGCCGATCCGCGCCAGCAGTACTACACCACCATCGACCAGGCGGAGACGTTCTACGGCACGCTCGGCAACCCCGCTACCGACCTCAACGGCAATGGCGGATACATTGTCCTGCGCACCTCGCTCCCTCCTGAGCTGGTCGAAAACCAGCTGCGCGCCGCCGTCGCCTCGCTCGATCCGCAATTGCCACTGACTCAGTTACAAACCATGGAGCACGCCATCAGCGACTCCGAGGCCCCGCGCCGTTTCAATACCGTGCTCATCTCCTCCTTCGCCGCGGCGGCGCTGCTGCTGGCGATTCTTGGCATCTACAGCGTGATTGCCTTCACCGTCGCCATGCGCGCCCAGGAGATGGCCATCCGCATGGCCCTTGGATCGCAGCGCTCGGGCATCGTCAACCTCATCCTGTTCTCCGCTCTCAAACTGGCGGCGGCTGGGTGCCTCATCGGACTGGCAGGCGCCTTATTGGCCTCGCGCATGCTCAAAAGCTTCGTCTTCGGCGTCAGCACCCTCGATCCTCTGGTCCTGATCCTCGCCTCGGTAGCGGTCCTCCTGCTGACGGTAGCCGCATCGTTGCTGCCTGCGCGTCGCGCCGCGGCCATCAACCCGATGCAGGCTCTGCGTTCGGAATAAACACACCCGGGGATTTGTCCACACCACGGCCTGTCGAACCGACGTACAATCGCTCGGAACCCGGATAAACCAAATTTCCGCACGACAGGTCAGAGGGGCGCATGGAAGCGCAAGCGGTCCATCTCTTTCTCTTCAACGGCATGGCCGACTGGGAACCGGCCTTCGCCATCGCCGGCATCAATAATCCCCGCTTCCAGCGTGAGCCGGGGCGCTTCCATGTGACGACGGTCGCGATGACCCCCGCCCACATCACCACCATGGGCGGCGTGCGCGTTCAGCCCGATCTGGCGCTGGACGACCTCAACCCCACCGCCAGCGCGATGCTCATCCTTCCCGGCGGCGACAGCTGGGAACAGGGCGGCTCCTCGGCCGTCATCGGCAAAGTCGACGATTTCCTCGGCACCGGCGTCCCCGTCGCCGCCATTTGCGCCGCCACCCTGGCCCTCGCCCGTGCCGGATTTTTCGACAACCGCCTGCACACCAGCAACTCGGCCGACTATTTGAAAGCCACCGGCTACCGCGGGTACTCCCTCTACCGCAACATTCCCGCCATCGCGGACGGCCATCTCATCACCGCGTCGGGCACCGCTCCGATCGAGTTTGCCTATCAGATCTTCGGCACCCTCGGCCTCTACGAAGACGCTGTTCTCGATGCCTGGTACGCGCTCTTCAAACACGGCGACGCGTCAAAGTACGACGCGCTCGCGGCCGCAGGGAGCAATCGCCCGTAGCCTCTGCGCGCTGCACTACACTTTCTCCATGGCGCTGCAATTCACTACTTCTTATCTCGAAGACGCCCTCGCCGTCTTCGCCTACTACAAGAAACTCGGCGAACGCGCAATGGAGCAGGTCTCCGATGAACACCTCTTCGCCAGCCTCGATGGCGAAGCGAATTCCATCGCGATCGTTGTGAAACACATGGCGGGCAACATGCGCTCGCGCTGGACCGACTTCCTTACCACGGACGGCGAGAAGCCCGACCGCAATCGCGACAGCGAATTCGAAGAGCCGCCGGCAACCCGCGCCGCCCTGCTCGGCGTGTGGGACGCCGGGTGGACCTGCCTCTTCTCTGCCCTCCAGCCGCTCACGGACGCCGACCTGACCCGCACCGTGACCATCCGTGGAGAAAAGCACTCGGTGATGCAGGCCATCAACCGCCAGCTGGCCCATTATCCGCACCACGTCGGCCAGATCGTCCTGCTGGCCAAACACTTCGCGTCGGATCACTGGCAATCGCTCAGCGTCCCCCGCAAGGGCTCCGCGGAATTCAATCGCCGCGTCACTGCCGGGGAAGCCAGCCAGAGATAGTGCGATGCTCACGTCCGACTCGTGACCAATTCGTACTATGCTCATGAAGCACTTTGACACGATAAAATCTTGTTGACAGTCCCCACTCAGGCGAAGTTGCCGAACATGCCCGCCGAAGCCTCCCCATCCGCGCCGGTAGCTCGCCCCGTCCAGGCGTGGCATCCCAGGCAGCACTGCCTGCCCGTTTCTTCCCTGATCGTTTTTGCCGCCGCCGCGCTCCTGCTCCTGGCTCTGCCCTTCGCAGCAGGATCGTTGCGGATCGCCTTCGCTCTCGCAGGATGGATTCTCGCCGCCGCGGGGCTTCTTTCCACCCTTGCTGCCACACTTCTGGTGCCTCGTCTGCGTATGTTCCGCGAAGCCTCTGCGCGTGCCACCCAGGAGCATGCCCGATTTCTGGCCGCTGCCGAAGGCACCCTGGACGATTTCTATATCTTCGACGGCGTGCCGGACGCCTCCGGCCTCATCGTCGACTTTCGCTTCAGCTACATCAATCCCAACGCCGAGCGCCGTCTCGGCGTCCCCCGCGCAAGTCTCTACGGCCGCATCCTTACCGAGGTGCGCCCCTTCATGATCCGTTCCGGCCTCATCGAAAAATACCGCGAGGTCGTCCGCACCGGTGTTCCCTACACCTGCGAGGTCTTTATCGACGACGACATGATCCGCGGCATCTGGCTGAACGTCCAGGTCGTCCGGCTCGGCGACGGCATCGCCATCACCAGCCGCGATGTCACCGAGCATCGCCGCCGCTCCGATCACATCCACTATCTCGCCCACCACGACCATCTCACCGGCCTCGCCAACCGCACCCTGCTCCACGAACGCCTGCGGCAGGCCATGGCGCGTGCCCGTCAGGACGAGCAGAGCGTCGCGGTGTTCGTCCTCGACATCGACAATTTCAAGCACATCAACGACTCCCTCGGCCATGCGGACGGCGACATCCTGCTCGCCACTGTAGGTCAGCGCCTGCTCTCCTCTGTGCGCGAGTCCGACACCGTCGCTCGCATCGGTGGCGACGAATTCGTCATCCTCGTGTCCGACTTCCGCTCCATCCAAGACGTCGAGCGCTGCGGTCACCAGATCATGCGCAACGCCGCTCAGCCCGTGGACGTCCGCGGACGCACGCTCAGCATCACGGTCAGCGTCGGCGTTGCCCTCTACACGGAAAACGGCGTCGAGGCAGAGGACCTTCTCCGCCATGCCGACGCCGCTATGTACTCGGTGAAGGACTCCGGCCGCAACCGCCTCTGCATCTTTACAGAGGACATGCTGGACCGCCACAGCCTGGTGTGAGTCTCTCTCGCCCGCCGGAATTCCACTGCACTACAGCTCGTCGATCGCCTTCGCCGCGGCGTTGATCGCCTCGGTGATCTTTTTAATCTGTTCCGGCGTCACGTTCCCGCGAAACATCCGTGCCATGACTGCGCCGCGCAGGTTCATGAACGCCTTCATCATCTCTGGCGAGCGTCCCCGCTCGAAGCCGCCGCGCGCCTCGTCCAGCCGCGCAAACAGCTCCTCGATCCGCTGCTTGTTCTCTTCGAGAAACTGCAACCCCGCCGGCGTCACCGTGTAGACCTTCTTGTTATCCGGCGAAGTCGACGCCGAAGCGAGGCCCTCTTCTTCCAGCAGCGTCAGCGTCGGATAGATCACGCCCGCACTCGGAGAGTAACCGCCCGCCAGGCGCTCTTCCATCTTCTTCATCAGCTGATAGCCGTAGCTCGGCTCCTCAGAGAGCAGCTTCAGGATCACAAGCTTCAGGTCGCCGGCATCGAACAGCCGGCCACCGCCGAATCCGCGCTCCCGGCCACTCCAGTTCCGGCCCCAACCGTGACGCCCGCGCCCTTCAAACCCACGCCCTCCGCCGAACCCGCCTTCAAACCACCCGGACGCACCAGCGTGCTGGTGCTGGCCGCAATGGCCCTTCCGCTCGCGCCGATCTTCTTTTCTTTCAAATATTTGGTGATACATAGAACCTTCCTTTCTGGACACAATGTATCGTAAGATATATCTTATATCAAGTCGAAAATATATCTTTTTAAGGAGGCTTCCCCTATTGGCTACTCGATGTCTTCAGGATAGGGCCGGCAGCTTAACCACAAACTCGGTCTTGCCCGGCTCCGACGTGAAGCCGATGCTGCCGTTGTACTGTGCGGTCACGATGCGCTTGGCGATGTCCAGCCCCAGCCCGGTCCCCACCCCCGGCGGTTTCGTCGTATAGAAGGGCTGGAAAATCTGCTCCCGAATCTCAGGAGCAATCCCGGCGCCCTCATCGCCGATCCCCACGCAGATCTTGCCGTCCTCGGCCCACGTCCGAATCCGCACCTTCGATCCATCCGGCGCCGCATCCGTCGCGTTGTCCAGCAGATTGGTCCAGACCTGGCTGAGCCCGGTTCCCCGCGTCTTGATCTTCGGCAGGTCCGCCGCGAAATTCTTTTCCACCGTCAGCTGCTTATGCCGGAACTTGTGCCCCAGAATCGTCAGCGTGCTCGCGATGCTCTCATGCACATCGATCAGGTGCTCGCCGCTTTTGTCTTCGTAGGCGTACTTCTTCACCGCAATCACCAGATCGGTGACGCGGCTCAGGCTTTCTTCGATGGTGGTCAGCTGCTGCATTGCGGAGATCAGCGCCTCCAGCCAGTTGAGCGCCACCTGCAGCGTCTCGCCCGGAAACGCCTCCTGTGTGCATGCCACATCGTGGCGCCTCCATCCGGCAGCCACCAGGGTCGGCGCCAGCTTCCATGCGTTGTTGACGCCGATGCTCTCCAGCCACGCGCCCATCTCTTCTTCGGCGTCCGCCTCTTCCATGCTGCTCAGCGGCTTTGGCTTGTGCAGCGCCAGCACCTCGGTCTGCATGTCCAGCAGGCAGGTCGCCTGTTGCGGCGTCAGCGGCGAGCGGCAGAAGCGCATGCTCAGGTCCTGCAGCCGCGTCAGGTTCTCGCGCAATTGCGCCGCCGATCGTTTGGCCGCGGAGCCGGGATTATTCAGCTCGTGCATCAATCCGGCTGCCAGCGTTCCCAGCGAGATCAACTTTTCCTTGTGCAGGGTCGTTGCCTGGAAGGCGTGCACCCGCTGGGCGGCAGTAGCGAGCACATTCTGCCGCACCGTGGGGCAGGTGGCCATCAGTTTCCAGAAGCCCTCTTCGCTTACGACCAGCATCCGCAGGTCGCGCGTCACCACGCACTGCACCCCGGCTTTTCTGTGGCCCAGCAGCAGCGGCGCTTCGCCAAAGGCTTCGCCGTCCTGATAGACGGCCAGCGGCGTCTCGCTCCCGTTCACTTCCATCCGGACCGCGCGAAGCTCGCCCTCGAGGATCATGCAGAAACCCGGAACCTGCTCGCCCTGCTGCACCAGCACGGCTCCCGCGGGCGCTTCCAACATCCGCACCTCGCCGAGGCAACCCTGGTCTTCTTCTTTCAGCCGGCTCAAAATGGGGATGCGGCGGATGAGCTGCGACAGCTCCTGCTGCGTAACGATCCTTGCTTTAATCTGCGTGTCCGCCGCCGTGCCTTCCATCTGCTCCTTCGTCCTTGAGTACTCCGCCAAAATGAACAACTCAAAACTGAGCCCAGGCTGAAATGTCAGAATTGGGCCAGATACTGATGCATCAGCTGCACCGCGATCGAGCCCTCGCCCACCGCGGATGCCGCCCGCTTCACCGATCCGTGCCGCACATCGCCTGCCACAAAAATTCCCGGCATCGACGTCTCCAGCAGGTACGGCTCGCGATCCTCTCTCCACGACTTCGGCAGCTGCCCCTCAACCCGCAGGTCGCGCCCCGAAAG
The DNA here is from genome assembly GCA_963796895.1 of uncultured Acidobacteriaceae bacterium. Lineage (GTDB taxonomy): Bacteria > Acidobacteriota > Terriglobia > Terriglobales > Acidobacteriaceae > Palsa-343. Next base: position 316,913 of record CAWCNN010000002.1, on the reverse strand, counting down.
GACAAACCCGTTCGGGTCGCGCATGATGCTCTCCGGCAGCCAGTCGGTCTGCGGAGCCGCCCCGATGAACAGGAACAGCGACGACGCCGGGCGTACCTCGTCCCCCTGCGGCGTCCGGATCTTCACGCATTCCAGATGGCTGTTGCCCATCGCTTCCACGACCTCGGATCGCGTCTCCACCTTAATATTCGATGTGCCGGCGATCTGATCGATGAGATATTTCGACATACTCCTCTCCAGACCCTCCCCGCGCACCAGCATGGTCACCTGTTTGGCCACCCGGGAGAAGTGCATCGCCGCCTGCCCCGCCGAATTGGCGCCTCCCACCACAAAAACCAGCTCATCCCTGCACGACTGGGCCTCCGCCATCGAAGCGCCATAGTAAACCCCTGAGCCCGTGAGCCGCTCGATCCCCGGCGTATCCATCCGCCGGTAGCAAACGCCGGAAGCGATCAGACTCACACGGCAGGAAACCTCGGCCCCGTTGCCCAGCCGCACCTGCCGGTACTGCCCTTCGCCCGTGACTGCCGTGGCTCGCTGCGTGACAAACTCGGCTCCGAAGCGCCGTGCCTGATCGTAGGCAGCGCGCGCCAGCCGCTCGCCCGTCACTCCTGTCGGAAAGCCGAGGTAGTTCTCGATCTTCGAGCTGCTTCCCGCCTGCCCTCCAGGAGCTTCAGGCTCCAGCACCAGAGTTTTCAATCCCTCTGAAGCGCCATACACCGCGGCGGCCAGCCCCGCCATCCCTGCTCCCACGACCACCAGGTCGTAGAAATCCTGCTTCGCCTGCGTTCGCAGTCCGACCCGCTGCGCCAGTTCCTCATCCCCTGGCTGCACCAGCGCCGTGCCGTCCGGGAACAGCACCACCGGCAGCTTGCTGTCGCTCACGTTGAACCTGCGGAGCAACTCCACCGCCTGATCGTCGTGCTCCGGGTCCAGCCACACATAGGGCACCTGGTTGCGCGACAGGAAATTCCGCACCCGGTAATCCTGCAGTCCGTAGCGCGGCCCTACCACTCGGATGCCCTCGAAGGGTGGTTTGAACCCGTGGTTCCAGTCCTCGAGCAGGTCGTCGAGCACCGGATACAGCCGTTCCTCCGGCGGATCCCAGGGCTTGGTCAGGTAGTAGTGGATGCGCGCGGTATTGATCGCCCGGATCGCGGCTTCGGTGTCGGCGTAGGCGGTCAGCAGCACGCGCCGCGCCTGCGGATAGGTTTCCTGCACCCGCTCCAGCAGCTCCACGCCCGCCATCCCCGGCATGCGCTGGTCGCTCACAATCAGCGCCACCACGTCTCCGCGCTCCTTCAGTTGCGCGCACGTATCCAGGGCTGCCTGCCCCGAACCGGCCCGGAGGATGCGGTAAGTCTGTCCGTATTTCCGGCGCAGATCCTGCACCACGGCTTCCAGCACGCTGGCGTCGTCGTCCACGGCAAGGATGATCGGCCTGGCCATTCCTTCACTCCTGACTTCTGAAGCTCTCCTACTAAGTTACAGTCCCTCGCGGTTTTCCAGCGAATCCGGCTCTCAGGGACCGAGCGGGCCGGACTTCGAGCGTCGCGGACAGAAATTCCCCCCCTCGGCGCTGTCCCTGCCTCGGAGACCCGTTACTACAGGCGTGACGCTCGTCACAGGACTTTCGGGTCTTTGTGCGTTACTTTCTGTCGTGAATGATGGCAGCACCCCTGGTCATCGATGAACCCCTTTCCGGTAACCCACCCCCCGGAAAGCTCCATCGCTCAGCCGGCTCCCACAGTGGCACTCGATGCGTTCACCAAGAAACGCACGGGCGGACCTTGTTCCTCGGAACGATGACCATTTTGCACGTTCGCCTTTTGGAAACGCGCACGCACCCACCTGTCGTCGGGCCATCCCCCCGTCGACGCACCACTTGAGGAAGCGGAACCCATGAACAAGCTGATCCTTGCTGATAACCAGGCCATCTACCGAGCCGGAACCGCCAAAATTCTGGCCATGGAAGATGACTTCCGCATCATTGCCCAGTGCTCCGAGGCTGACCGCCTCTTTCCTGCCCTCGATACCTTCCGGGGAGCCATCCTCGTTTTCGCGTCCGCACTGAAGCTCGACCCGCAAATTCTCATCCCGCGTGTCGCCGCCGCCGGCAGCCGCAGCGTCGTCATCGCCGAGAACGGCGAACCGGCGCAGCCCTGGTTCAGCGCCGGCGTCCAGGGAGCCGCCCACCGTAACGTGACCGGACCCGCCCTCATCGACTGCGTCCGCCACGTCGGCCAGGGCGACCGCAACGTCCGCGCCCTCGGCGTCGATACGCCTGGAACGGACGACGACACCGTCGGCTCGCGCGTCCGCGACCGCCTCACGCCCAAAGAGCTGAAGATCGTCGCCCTCATCGTCCAGGGCTGTAAGAACAAGGAGATCGCCGTCCGCCTCAGCACGACCGAGCAGGTTATCAAGAACTACCTGCGCAGCGTGTACGACAAGACCGGCGTCTCAGACCGTCTGGAACTGGCGCTCTTCACGATTCACCATCGCATCCTCGCCGAAGCCGCGCAGGCTGTAGGCGACCAGATGCTGCAGGGCGCTTAGAAATCGGGTCCGATCCTCTCACGGTTAGTCATCATCCTGAGGCGCAGCGCCACTCGCGCGCAGCGCCTCAGGTTCTCGAAGACTCAGGAGCCGGGATCAGGGTTACTCGGCCATTCACTCATTTATGAACGGAAATAACCGCCCTGCTGAAGATCCGCGAACAGGTCGGGATGCGTGGGCTGCCATCCCATCCTCTCCTGCGTCAGCACGCTCGAAACGGGATTGTCTACCGGAATGAACGGAGCCAGGAAGCCGAACTGTTTGGCGGCGTCGGCCGGGGCTTTGCTGACCACCGGTACCTTCAACGTTTCCCCGATCGCCTGAGCGATCTTCCGAAACGGTATGCCTAGTTCCGCTACGGCGTGGCAAGCGGCGCCGGCAGAACCTTTCTCCAGCACCAGCCGAAACAGCCGCGCTGCATCCAGCTTGTGAACGGCTCCCCAACGGTTGTTACCGTCGCCGATGTAGGCCGACTCATTTTTCTTCCGCGCGATCTTGATCAGCGACGGGATGAATCCATTGCGGTCATTTTCCCCGTGCACGACAGGCGGCATACGGACGATGCCGGTACGCACGCCCTGGGATGCCAGCTTCTGCATCGTCTCTTCTGTGGCGCCACGCGCTGCTCCCGCTGAGGAAGGATCGTAGGACTGATCCTCCGTTGCGACTGTGCCTGGCTTCAATCCAATTGTTCCGAAGGTGCCCACAAGCGCCCTGTCGCTTCCCCGCAGGGCATCCCCCATCGTTTCCAGTGCGCGCCGGTCCGCGTCCAGCGCTGCCTTAAGAAAGCGGTCAACGATGCCACCGGGGACCCCGCCCAAAAATACTTTGAGCCGTGTTTTCAGCGGGAGATGCGAGATCTCGTGGTAAAACGCCGTGTGAATGACGCCGTCTGCGGCGGCTGCGCCCTTACGAAGAACCTCGATCTCTTCGATATCGCCACGCAGGACTTTAGCTCCGGCGTCGGTGAGCTTCTTTGCCGATGCGTCGGAACGGGCGAGGCCGGTGACCTGGTGCCCGGCGGCGATCAACTCGTTGACGATTGCAAAACCAAGTAGCCCTGTAGCTCCAGTGACGAATACCCGCATTGTGTTTCCCTCACTTTCTGAGCGGCGCTTTGTCGTTGCGCCTTTCATTACAGCAGATGGAAAAAGCGAGCCTCGAATTACACTGAAACTCCTTAGTTCTGGTCTGATCGTCCGGGAGTTCTAGTTCTATGGACCCGCTCTCCAGCGTTCTTTCGCTGCTCAAGCCCCGGACTCATGTGTCCGGCCGCTTCGATATGGGCGGCAAGCAAGCCATATTGTTTCCGAAGTATGAGGGCATCAAATGCTATGCCGTGATCGCGGGAACGTGCTGGCTGACCGTTCCCGACGGTAAGCCACTGCTTTTGCAGGAGGGCGATTGTTTTCTTCTTCCCGGCGGTCGCAGTTTCGCGCTGGCGACCGATGTGTCAGCGCGGCCCATTGAGCTTCATGCTCTGCTCGCCGCTCTTTACAACGGTTTGCCCGGACTTTACAGCGGAGAACCCGCCTGCACGCTGGCGGGCGGTCATTTCGTGCTGGGTGGGGACCCCGCCGACCTCCTGCTGGGCTTTCTTCCCCCTGTAGTACATCTGCACGCTGAAGACGAAAAGGCGGCGATGCGATGGTCGCTCGAACAGGTGCGGGCCGAGCTGCGGGAGGAAAAAATCGGCGGCTCCTTTCTGGTGCAGCAGCTTGCCTACATGATGCTGGTCCAGGCGCTCCGAGTGCATCTTGCGAAAGCGTCGCAGAATGCCGTTGGCTGGCTGTACGCGATCACCGACCCACAGCTTAAAACCGCCATTGTGTCGATGCAGGCTGACCCAGCGCATGACTGGACCGTGCATGCTCTGGCCCAGCACGTTGGAATGTCACGATCGATCTTCGCCCTCAGGTTCAAGGAAAAGGTCGGAGAAACGCCAATGGAATACCTGACCCGGTGGCGGATGCTGCTCGCCGGAGACCGACTGAGGGCTTCTACCGAACCGATCCTCTCCATCGCACTTTCTCTCGGCTACGAATCGGAGAGCGCCTTCGGGAAGGCATTCAAGCGGGTCATGGGCTGTTCGCCTCGCCAGTACAGCCGTGATGCAAACCCCAGCCAACTCTCCATAAGCGAAAGCGCGGGTACCCCCCGCCGCGCTTAGACTGGACCGCGCCGAGATGCGTTAACTGTTTGATTAACATAAGGGGGCTCCCGAAACGCCCTGCCCAATGGAATCAGCAGTATCCAGAAGGGTTCACCCTCCCTACCGGGGAGGGTCGTACCCCTCCCGCAGGAGCTCAACCACAATCCTGATCTCGTCGGCTTCCGGTGCCATCCCCGGTGCCCCGTGCCCTGCTCCTAAGGCCGCGTGCCCGGCGCCGCCGCCTGGACCTGCCTGTAGCCTGCCGGGATTTCGAAGTGCGACGGATCGACCGGAGCCGATGAGAAATTCGATGTGGTGATCTGGGTTTCCATCAGAATGGCGCTCGCCGGTTGCCCCTGGCCCGAGCCTGCATTCTGGTCCGAGGTCTTGTCGGGCGGGGGATTGTCCTTCTTCTTGCCGAATCCGAAATGGCCGGGAATCATGGACGTCAGGCCCGCCTTGGCGACCTGTCCGGCGCTCGGACCGGCGGGGCTGGCGTCGGCCGGCAGCGGCGCTTCGGACGCGGCGGGCAGCGGCTGGCCATTCGCAGTTGTTCCCATACGCATCACCTGCATGATGGGAACGCCCTTCAGTTTTTGCATCTCGCCTGCCATATCGTTGAGAGCCTGCCCTGCGCCCGGATTCTGAGCGAGCATCCTGCTGAAGTCGAAACCGAGACCGATGGTGGTGTCCGACATCTTTTCGGCAAAGCGCTTGTAGAAATCGCGCACCTGGTCGTAGCCGGGGATCTCCGGCACCATCCACATATCGTTGGTGACGCTCATGTTGCCGGACTGCTGGGTCTGTGTGTCGGTGGCGATCATCATGAGCGTGAGGATCGATTCGCTGCTCTGAAGCCCGCTGATTTGTTTTTGCGCGCCGGTATTGCGGACCTTTACGTCGAAACTCGCCTTCAGGTTCTGCGTATCGGGTTTGGGGGACGCGGGCTGCGCCGGCTGTTTCGCGGCCTCCTGCTGCATCTGCGCGTTCGCGCTTTCCATGGCCTGCTTCATCTGCGCGAAGGTCATCACGGTGTAGATCTTTTTCCGCACATCGATCTGCGTAACGGTTTCCTTGTCCAGATCGATGATCTCGATATTGTCCGGCGAAACGTTGGCGAGCCGATTGTCTTTGAGGTAGATGCTCGAAACAACGGGATCGCCCATGTGGCGCGCCTGCGAGCTGAACATGCCCACTGACTTCATCATGTGCAGAAGCGAGCCGCCGGTGATCTGCGTCGTCTGCTGGTAGGTGTAGTCGCCGGCGTAAAGAGTGGCGGGCAAAGCGAGGGCAGTCGCAAGCAGAGCATGCGCGAAACGAGAAGACATGGGGCCTCCGGACAGGATTGTGGCGGCGCAGAGGAACACCCAGCAGGAGCGCGAGTTGCCACGCAGTATACCGGAGAAGTAGTGCGTCTCAACAGGATTGCGTTACAGGCTGCCTGCGAGGCGTGAAGGTAATCGGAACGCGGCCGGATTGAGCCACAAACGTCAGGGAGATATTCGCCAACCCGAATCTTTGCGCTCGATGCTCTACCCCTGTTGCCCTTACAGCTTCTCTCCCACCGACTTCGCCTGCGTGAACAGGTAGAGATAATCCGGGCCGCCCGCCTTCGAGTCTGTCCCTGACATGTTGAACCCGCCAAACGGATGCGCCCCGACCATCGCGCCGGTGCTCTTGCGATTGAAGTAGAGGTTGCCGACGTGGAACTCCTGCCGCGCGCGATCCAGCTTCACCCGATCCGTCGAGTAGATCGATCCCGTCAGCCCAAACTCTGTATTGTTCGCAATCGCCAGCGCATCCTCGAAGTCCCGCGCTCTGATCACGGCCAACACCGGACCGAAAATCTCCTCCTGCGCGATCCTCGCGGTGGGCGAGACGTCCGCGATCACCGTCGGCCGCAGGTAGTAGCCCTTTTCGGGCGTCTCCACGACGGCTCCGCCCGTGAGCAGGCGTCCTTCCTTCTTGCCGATCTCGATGTAATTCACGATCGTCTTCATTGCGCCTTCGCTCACCACCGGACCCATGTTCGGATTGCCCGCCGTCGGATCGCCCACCGAGAGCTTCTCCACGCTCTCCCGCAGCCGCTCCACAAACGCGTCGTAGATCGGCTCCTCCACAATCACCCGCGAGCACGCCGAGCACTTCTGCCCGCTGAATCCAAACGCCGACGCCACCACGCCCGCCACCGCCGCGTCGAAGTTCGCGTCCGCGCTCACGATGATCGAGTCCTTGCCGCCCATCTCGAGGATCGTCCGCTTGATCCAGATCTGCCCCGGCTGGGTCTTCGCCGCACGCTCGTGAATATCGAGCCCTACTTCCTTCGACCCGGTGAAGGCGATGAACCGCGTTTTCGGATGCGCCACAACAGCATTGCCAAACGTCGCACCCGATCCCGGACAGAAATTCACCACACCCGGCGGCAGACCCGCCTCTTCCAGAACCTCCATGAACCGCGCCGCAATCGTCGGTGAATCGCTCGACGGCTTCAGCACCACCGTGTTGCCGCTCACGATGGCCGCCGACGTCATCCCCGCCATGATCGCGAAGGGGAAATTCCACGGCGAAATCACCGCGCCCACGCCCAGCGGAATGTACAGCAACTCGTTCTTCTCGCCCGGATACTGGATCGGCGGTGTCGCCGCGGCCAGGCGCAGCGCCTCGCGCGCGTAGAACTCGAGGAAATCAATCGTCTCGGCGACATCGGCGTCCGCCTCGGCCCAGTTCTTGCCGACCTCGTATGTCAGCCACGCGCAGAAGTCGAACTTGCGATCGCGAATGATCGCCGCCGTCGCCAGCAGCAGCGAGGCGCGTTCCTCAGCCGATACAAATCGCCACGTCTCGAACGCCTTCAGCGCCGCCTGCACCGCCTGATCCGCATGCTCCGCGCCCGCCTTTTGATGGACGCCGACGATCTGCACCGGCCGCGCCGGGTTCACCGACTCGATCTTCGCAGCGGTGCGCACCCGCTCGCCGCCAATCACCAGCGGATATTCATGCCCCAGCTCATCGCCGATGCGCTCCAGCGCGCCGCGCATCGCGCGTGCGTTTTCGTGCTGGGAGAAGTCAACAAACGGCTCATTGCGGAATGCGCCCTGCGGCTTGCGCGGCAGGATGACAGTGGAAGTCTCGACAGTTGCCATAGCAGGCTTAGTTTAGTTCAATTCAGCCCGCTGCGATTTTCCCCGCTCCTCGCGCTCGCATGCTCCCTGCTTGCCTGCACGCGAATAGAATCAGCGCCCACTCCGCTCGATCCAGTCAACGAGGCCCAAGCGGCTATGGGCTTGTGGCTACTCCCTACTCCCTGCTGCCTACTCCCTGTCTTGCCTCACCCCGCCAGACGATCCGGCCGACCGGGCCGCCGCGAATCGTCTTCCTTCTTCTTCGCGCCTTCGTCCGCAGGACTCTGATACCGGCGGCCGATCTCCGTCTCGGACAGCGCCTTCTCCATCAGGTCCATCCACGGATCGATCTGCACAACCTTCTCCTCGAAGATCGCCGTCGCCCGCACATCGGAGACTTCAACCGGATCGGCGCTGCGTTCCTCAACCGCGGGAAGGCCCTCAGCCTCCCGTCTCCTCTCCTCCGGCGTGGACTCGTACATAAACGAGGCCCGCCGCTGCGGCCCCCGCTCGTACGGCGCGGGCGGCTCCGGCTCGATCGCCGGCGCTGGCTCCCGCACAGACGGCGCATCCGGCGTGATGAACCGCCCATAAGACGGGCTGACTTCCGCGACGCTCTCGAAATCCTCATACCGGGGTTGCCGGACCGCCGCAATCACCCAATACAACAAACCGCAGACAAGACCCGCCACCACGGCAGGCCACCACACCACCGGCGCGGCGGATCCGGCCAGCCGCACAACGTGGAGTGGATCCAGCATCGCTGCGTCCGCTCCTTCCGGCATCGCAGCGGTCTGCGCCTGCGATGCTGCGCTGTTGGTCGCAGCCGCACCCGAACCCAGGGCGGTCGATCCGTCGGCGGACAAATTGCTCTCTGTGATGGCTCCGGAGGCCGCCCCCGAGCTCGGTGAGGCCGCTGGCCTGGGCGCCGCGTTGCCGGCATCGGTGTTACCGGGATTTTGGTCGGCCGCAGAACTCGACGCATCCGCCTCGCCTCCGGGGCTCGCACTCGCTTCCTTCTCCACCGCCTGCCGCTGCTGCTCCACGACGGAAATCGCGCGTGTGAGTGCGTCCCGTTCGCGCTGCAGCTCGCCGGAACTCACTCCGACTGCGTGTCCGGACAAAATCAACGCCAGCGCCTGATGGATGGTACCCAGCCGGTCGCGATCGCTGCCGGTAGCCTGCGCGCGCAAATCGGCAACCTTCTGCTCGGCGGCTGCTGCCTGCGTCTTCAAAAGCTGCTGCTCATCGAATTTGGCATACGCACGGCCGCGCGCTCCCTCGCCGCGCGCAATCTGGTCGAGCTTTGCGTTCGTCGACGATAACTGCGCCTGCAACGCGCCCAGCGCGGAGGCCATCGATCCTTCCGCTGCGTTCGCGTGCTGCACCACCGGCTTTGGAGCCGGCGCATGCACCGGAGCAGGAGGCTGTGGCTTTGCTGCCGCTGCCTTTGGAGCCACGGGCTGCGCGTTGGCTGCCCGCGTCGGCTCCGTGATGGGGGCGGGCCCGTCCGGTGACGGCGCCCACGTGGTCAGAGCGTGGGCCACCGCATTTGCGGTTTCCGCGGCCCTGGCGGCGTCCGGATCGCTGAAGTGCACCTCCAGCATTTCGCCTGAAGGTTGCGTCAGCTCCAGCCGTGAACGAAATTCGCCCACCCGGCTCATCATCTCCGACGTCGACAGATACGCGGTTTTCGACAGATCGGCGAGCTTCTGGTCCGTCAGGATCGATTGCGCAAATACCACCGCTGGATCGTGCGCCTGGACGAATCCCGCATCGATCCGCCGCGCCGCGTGCATGTCGAACGACAGTTCGGCCGTCGCCCCTTGTTGCACCGCACGGCGACTGAACCAGAAATACACGCCGCCGCCAACCGCAGCCGCAAGCAGCACGGCGGTGAACTTGTGTCCCAGCGGGACCGAAGAAGAAGACATCCGGGAAACTCCTCTCGTGCATGGTGCAGGAACGCCGTCGATCGTGTCGGAAGCGAAGGCCGGATTTTCCGGTCGAGCCAGCAACTTCCGGGGGCGTGCCTGACGTCCAACTCCTGTTGGAAGAGAATCGAGGCCTGCTCGTTGTCTCGACGTGCGGAGCGTCGTCCCGCGGATTTCCGCTTCCGCAGGAATCCGGGCACGCCCGAGGACAACTTTCTTCACCATACGCCGCCGTGGCAGCGGCCGTCACCCGTGTGGCTGCAGCCGGAGGAGAGGCTCGACCCCTGCGTCTACGCCGCGCAGTGCATCGGATCCGCTCCGGTGCGAAATCCCCAGCACCGTGGACAAGTTGGCCGCATTTTGACTCGGTTTTGAACCCGCCGTAACGCTCCTCGCCGGTAGCGCGCCGATGATGGAAAAGGGCTCGCGGCCACAAGGCAAATCCGGGCTCTGAGGAGAAGCCGATGTCAGAGCAGGCAGCGCACGAACATCGCCAGGCGGCGCACCATCACGGCCTGGCGGCGCATCATCATACCGAAGCCGCGAAGCACCAGGACGCAGGCGACCATCATCAGGCCGCGCACCACGCGCATTTGGCGCAGGCTCATCAGACGCACGCCGCAGAGCACGCCGGCTGGGCGGCGAAACACCACCTCGAGCATCACGGGCAATAGCGCGACAGAGGGTTTCTCGCCATCACCACCCGGTAGTCGCGCGGAGTCCTACTCCGGCTTCCACGTCGTGTCCACCGTGACGGGAATATCGTTGTGGATCGGCACGGTGAGAAACGACGGCCGGTCGATTTTGAAATCCGAACACGTGGCCGGAACCGTGCCCGTAATCTCCACCTCGTCGCCGTGATTGCTCCGGTGCAGCGGCACATGGCCGTAATGCGCCGTCTGCCCCGCAAACTGCACTTCCAGATCCGCATCGATCGTCGGCCCGCTCAGCGCTGCCTGGGCGAGATGCGCGCGCACAATCACCATGGGATACCGCGCGCCCCGCACCACTTCCAGGGTGTGCAGGTCGCGATTGCTGTCGCCGGAGTCGAACGTATTCACGGGCACTGCAATCAGGAAGTCGCACTGGCCCGCACTGCAGTTGCCCTTGCCTTTCGCTGCGTGGCTGGTTCCGGCAACTTCATGCATCGGGTGCACCACATGCCAGGTCAGCGTCGACTGCGTCAGCACCCACTGACTTTGCGCGTGCAATCCCACAGGAACCACGGCCAGCATCAGCGCAACCACCAACTTCATTTCTTCTCCCGGAACTTAAGATGGATCGGCCACGAGACCGCGACGATCGAAGCTCCGTACGCCGCAATCGTGGTCCACGCTACGTAGGAGTGCGCCGACGCGATGCCGTGGACGCGCTCCCCCTTATTCTCCTGGCTTAGCGCCATGCCGCCCAGGATGGGCGTCAGCACCATACCCGGCGCGTGGATCCACACCAGATCGCGATGCCAGCGGATCGCACCCTTCGGCTTCACGCCGCGGATTTTCGGCGCGATGATCGCGTAGTACGCGGTCAGCCCGTACAGGGTCGCCGTGGTCGCACCCAGCGCTGCATGCAGATCCACCGACGTGGAACTGGGCTCGATCGGCGGAGCGCTCGGATTCGCCCGGTTCCGCTTCGCCTTGGCTCCCCCGGCAACGATCACCGCGGCGCACAGCGGCACCAGCGTCACCATACCCAGCGTCTGATGCACCTTCAGGTCGTGCGTCCGTTTGTTCAGCCGTCGCTGCATGTCGGCATTTGCCGTCGTCTGCTGCGGGGTGAATCCCAGATCGCCCAGCGTCGGCGCGTTGCCTGCTGCGGCTGTTGCGGCGACTTGTTCTGCGTTGACTGCGAAGACTGACTCGGGCCTGGCGGCGAGGCCGCGGCCTGCGCATCGTGCGGAGCCGGCGCGTCGGGCAACGCCGGAGCCACCGCCGACGAACTCGAGAGGTTCGCGTTCTCGCCAGAGTTGATCAGGATGACGGGCGCTTGACCGGAAGGTTGCGCCAATGTCATGAGTGGAACCAGCAGCAAACAGGAATAAGCAACAGAAGCTCTTCCTGCGGCGATTCCTCTCAACGCTCTCCCAGCTTTCCCGCATGAATGCCGAGCGAAATTCAGTCTTACTCTCAGATGCCACGTTCACTCGACGCGGCAAGTATCAACGGGCTCGACCTTAACGTTTCTTCATCGATTGGACAGGTGTTTTCTTTTTGGCGGGCGCAGCCGGTCTTCCTTTGCCGGTTGCTCGGTCCGCAGAATCCGCCCGGCTCTCCTCGTCCGCCCCCGACATCGCTCTCCACCACCGTCAGCACCACGCCGTCGATTCGATTATCCAGGGTTCGATACGGCGTAATCCTCAGAGTGAACCAGTTCCCGGCCTCATCCTGCACCTGTTCGCGCCGGGTCTGAACCCGCTGCATGACATCCAGCATCATGTCTTCGAGATTGCGCACGTCAATTTTCAGCTTGAGCCGCGGAATCGCCCGACCTACGTCGCTGGGCATCAGGCCCATCAGCGAGGTGGCCTGCGGGGTAAAGCGGCGTACGCTCAGGTCCGAGCCCACCATCACCATCGCGAGATTCACGCTGTTCAGCAGGTTGGTCAGGTCGTTGTTCAGCTGCGTCAGCAGATCGTTCCGGTGCTGCATCTCTTCGTTGACGGTGCGCAGCTCCTCGTTTGCCGACTCCAGTTCCTCCTTCGAAGTTTCCAGTTCCTCGTTCGTGCTCTGCAACTCTTCGTTGCCGGACTGGATCTCCTCGTTAGCCGACTGCAGCTCTTCGTTGGTCGCCTCCTGCATCTCGATGATCGATTGCAGATAGCCTTTGGTGGCCGACAGCTCCTGTTTCAGCTGCGCGATCTGTTTCTCCTTCTCCGTTCGCTCCGGCTCGGTCAACGGCTCCGCAGTGCGGACCACCTTTGCCGCCTGCGCCATCGAAAAAGGTTCGAAAACGATCAGGTAAGTCTGCTGCTGGTCCTCGATGGGACTTCGAAACGGCATTACGCGGACATTCGTAACGTGCGTCTGTCCATCGCCTTCCACATGCAAGTTCCGCCGCTCCGCCTCGAAACCGGTTTTCTTTGCCTCTTCGATCGCGCTTTGCATCTCGTACAGCAGCCCAGGACGCGCCATCTTCAGCAGGTTCAGGCTCGCCTTGCCCGGCGGCAGCTCCAGAAAGGTCCCTGTGCGTCCCCGGCTTTGCAGGATGTCCAGCTGATCGTTGACCACAACTGCCGGTGGAGCGTAGCGCGTCAGCAGCAGCATTTCAAGCTGATCATTCACCACCACGGCTGGTGGCGCGTACCGCGTCAGCAGGAGGCGGTCGGCCTCCCTCAGCACTTCCAGTGGCATCTTCTGCGGATCGGTGGGCTTCGCAGGTGGCGCTGGCATCTCAGCCTTCCTCTTTTCGTGCTCCGTCGGCACGACTGTAAAGCCAAACGTCACCGGTGTGACGACGGGCCGCTTGCGATAAATCTTGTGTTTCTTGTCCGACATTTCGAATAGTTCCGAGCCTACACCCAGCAATCCTTCCGTGCTGCCGATCATCAGGAAGCCGGTGGGGTTGAGCGCGTAGTGGAAGATTGGAATCACCCGCTTCTGCAGCGCCTGGCTGAGGTAAATCATCACGTTGCGACAACTCACCAGGTCCATGCGCGAGAACGGCGGATCGCTGAAGATGTTCTGGGTCGAGAAGATGCACAGATCCCGAATGGTCTTGCTGATCTGGTAGCCCCCGTCCACTTTATGAAAGAAGCGACGAAGCCGCGTAGCGCTGACGTCGGTTTCGATGCTCTCCTTGTAAACCGCGGCGCGCGCCTGGTGTACCGCGGTCTCGCTCAGATCGGTACCGAAAATCTGTACGGAAACTTCCGAGCGCTCGTCGCCGAGGAATTCCATCAGCGAAATCGCGTGAGAGTAGGCCTCCTCTCCCGTCGAACAGCCCGGCACCCAAATCCGAATGGGAGTTCCGCTGTGGTTCCGGCCCTTAAAGATTGACGGATAGACGATCTGCTTGAGCGCCTCAAAGGCTTCAGGATTTCGAAAGAACGACGTCACGTTGATCAGCAGATCCTGATGCAGCGCTTTCACCTCATTCCGGTCCCGCCGCAAGAGGGCAACGTATTCTGCGAGCCGTTCGATCTTATGCAGGGCCATGCGCCGCTGGATCCGGCGCCCGATGGTCGGCGGCTTATAGTCGGAGAAATCCACCCGGGTGGCGCGGCGCAGCAAGCCAAACACCTCCGCCATCAGGCTGTCGCCTGCTGCATCCTCGTTCTCGATCTTTCCCGACCGCGGGCCCGCTACATAAGGATGCTGGCGAATGCGGGCCAACTCGTGCGCAATTTCGTCCGGCGGCAAGATGAAATCGACGCAGCCCGCTGCGATGGCGCTGGCCGGCATCCCGTCGTACTTCGCCGACCGCGTCTCCTGGGCAAACGTGATTCCCCCCTCGCCCTTGATTGCAGTCAGCCCGATTGTTCCGTCTGAGGCCGTCCCGGAAAGAACGACGCCAATCGCATTCGAGCCCTGATCGGCCGCGAGCGAACGGAAGAAAACGTCGATGGTCGCATTCACCACCCGCCCGCTTTCGCGATTCGTGATGGCGAACTGCGAATCGCGAATGGCCAGATCGCAGTTGGGTGGAATCACATACACATGATCCGGCTCTACCTGCATGCCGTTTTCGATCGACTTCACCGGCATCTGCGTCACGCGCCCTACGATCTGGTCGATGGCGCTCTCGCGCTGCGGGTCCAGATGCGGCACCAGCACGTACGCCATGCCCAGATCGGCCGGCAGCGCCTTGAACAGCAAAGTGAACGCTTCCAGCCCACCCGCCGAGGCGCCGATTCCTACTACAGGGAAAGCAGTGGAGCGATCCTCGTAGGACTCTTCGTCTTCCGCGGTCGGCGGCTTTGGCTCCTCGGGATGAGCCCGTTGAATCGGATCTTTCTCTTTCTCACCAGGGTCCATGGGTCTTCCGGAACTGGATTGGGCCTGAAAAACAGGGCTGAAGATACACTGCGTGCATTCACACCAAAACAACGTTGGGCGCATTATAGATCGCGGCTGGCCCTGAATAACGGTTCAGGCTGTCGCGTGAAAATCGATTTACAACTCGACTTAGCCCGTTCGATTGCGTCTGGGGGTTTCCTGTTGCTGAAGCTTGTCGGAAAACTGCTTCGCCCCATGAATCCGTCACAGCCTGGGCAAAAAGCCCGGTTCATGGAAAGGGCCTGATCTCACAACCTGCGGCAAAACACTGCAATGTACGCCTTTGCGTCGGGATGCTACCCTGGCGGGCCGCCAGGCGCTTTAATTGAAACCGGCCCCTAACCTCTCAACTCTTTGCCGCACTCTGTGGCACGGTTTTGGTACTCGGTGGAACCATTCAGTGCATTTCGGGATCCGGAAGGGAGTCGTGATCGCAAAAGGTGCGAAGATTCTCCCTCAGCTCTGAAAGCGCCTGCTTCATTTCCCGCAGCAGCATCTTATTGTTGCTCCGCAGCAGACGCGAGGTTTCGATCTCCGCCTTCAGCGCGCACAGGTGAGCCAGCGATGCATGTTCGGGCCAGGCCCCCTGCCCGTCGCCAGGATCCGATCGCCCATCTGGCCGCGCCATCGGGTGCCGGATGCGGCTGGTACAGCGCATCGCTACCCATGCGTCCAGATCCGAAGGCCGGGCCAGAATGGCCTTCTTGCTCGACCCGCAGGGTCGCCGCACAGGCAGGCCAAAGTCCTGCTCCCAACGCTGCACAGTCCGCACACCCTTCCCCATATAGCGCGCAATGTCCTTCCAGGATGTGAGCACGGTGGGATCACTCCCGTTCGGGAGACCGTGAGCCGCACTGGGAACGTTCCGATGAAACAACTCCGAAGTCAGTGCCGTCGTCGGTGATGTCATATTCCGCTCCGAATTTCAGCTGTTTCACTGCGTGGTCCGTCGAGATTGGAATGCGCAAGACCGTCCACCGGATGCCTGAAGTTACTGAATTTCTCAACTCTTCTATAACAGCTTTTCTGGCGGGCCGTATAGCCACCCCTTCAAATCTCCACATCACAGTCCCATAGGACTGGCAGGGTATGCATCGCGATCTGATCGTTATCGGCGCCTCGGCGGGTGGAATTGAGACCCTGCAGAAGCTGCTGGCGGCTCTTCCAGGCGATCTGGAGGCCGCTGTTCTTATTGTGCTCCATACCGGTCCGGCCAGCGTGCTGCCCCAGATCCTGCGGCGGTCCAGCAATCTTCCGGCAAGTCATCCTGCGGACGGAACCCTGGTCAGGAAAGGCCAAATCTATATCGCGCCCCCGGACTTTCACATGCTCCTCGAGGGGAACCACCTCCGCGTCCTGCATGGGCCCAGGGAAAACCTCCACCGCCCCGCCATCGATCCCCTGTTCCGGTCGGCGGCTGTCTCCGCCGGGCGGCGCGTCATCGGCGTGGTGCTGACCGGCATGCTGGACGACGGCACCTCCGGCCTGATGGTGATCCGCGCCCACGGCGGCGCTGCCATCGTCGAAGACCCCCGCACCGCTCTCTTTCCCGCCATGCCCAGCAATGCCCTCAGGCAGGTTCCGGATGCCCAGGTTTTGCCCATCGAGAGGATTCCCGCCGAACTCGTGCACCTGACCACCGAGGAACTGCCGGACGGCCCCAAAGCTGAAGCGTCCGCCACGTCGGTCGAGGCCAAAGAAACGGAATTTCTGGAGTTGGAGGTACCTCAAATGCCAGATGACGTCCGCCCGGGCCATCCATCCGCGTTTGCGTGTCCCG
The DNA here is from genome assembly GCA_963796895.1 of uncultured Acidobacteriaceae bacterium. Lineage (GTDB taxonomy): Bacteria > Acidobacteriota > Terriglobia > Terriglobales > Acidobacteriaceae > Palsa-343. Next base: position 300,372 of record CAWCNN010000002.1, on the reverse strand, counting down.
ATTGCGGCGGGGTTCTGTGGGAACTGGAAGAAAAAAGCGGCTTCCTGCGCTTCCGCTGCCGGGTGGGACATGCCTTCACCCTGGATCACCTCGACGCCGAGCAGCGGCACGCTGTCGAAACCGCCTTGTGGTCGGCGCTCCGGGCGCTGGAGGAGAGTGCCGCTCTTTATCGGCGCATGGGCGAACGCGCCGGGGGAGCGCGGCAGACTTCAGCCGCGCGTTTTATCGAGCGCGCCAACAACAAAGAGGCAAACGCCCAGGTGCTGCGCGACTTTCTTGTCCATGTGAACGCCGGGGAACAGGAAGAGATCACGATGGTCTGATAAAAACCTGGGTCGAACGCCTATTCTGAAGTGCGATGCGACTCTTCATCGGCCTTGGTCTCGATTCCGAGTCAGCCGCGGCTCTGAGCCGCCTGCGGGCGCGGTTCGAGCCGGGCTCGGGTCCGGACCTGCGCTGGTCTGCGCCGCAGGGCTGGCACGTCACCCTGCAGTTCCTCGGTTCAGTCACAGAGGAGCGGACAACATGCGTTGTCGAGCAGTTGAAGAAGATCGACGCCGCCCCGGTTCCCCTCCGCATCGAGGGCCTCGGATTCTTCGATCGTGCCGGTGTCTTCTGGGCCGGCTTGTATCCTCACGCCCGAGCTTCTTACCCTGCAGCAATGCGTAACCGCCGCCATGCGGAATTGCGGATTCATCCCCGAAGATCGCCCGTACAGCCCGCACATCACGCTCGCCCGCGCGAAAGGCCGCTCCGCCGCAAAGGCTCTGGCTCCCCTGAAAGCAGCAGTCGACAAGAGTCAAGCCCACCTGCGCGCCGCATGCACCGCCGGGGAGTTTCTGCTCTACGAATCCTTCCCCAGCCCGGAAGGTTCCCGCTACGAAGTCCGCTCTCACTTCCCCCTGATGCCTGCCCCTCGCCCCTGATGCTACGGCTATTCCCTGCTCCCTGCTTTCAAGGCTCCGGAATCACCCGCAGCTTGCCCAGCCCCAGCACATAGCCGCCAATCCCAACCGCGAGCACCACCGCAGCCAGCGCGAACGATCCCCCGAAGTTGTGCGCCTTTGCAAAATAGCCCGTGATCACCGGCGCCGAGATGGCCGCGATCTGCGTCGCAAAATTCATGATCCCGCCCACCCGGCCGACACTGGCCCGCGGCGCGATGAACGTCGGGATCGACCACCCCACCGGCGCCATGGCCCCCAGCCCCGCCATGCACACGCTGATCCACGCCACCGCCACCGCCGGCGTATGCGCGAAGCGCGCCCCGTAGATCCCCATGCCAAAAGCCAGTCCGCCCACCAGCACCGCCTGGCGCACCAGCCACGGCCGTGCGCCCCGCCGCACCAGTGCGTCCACCAGCCATCCGCCGATGGCCAGATCCGTGAAGGTCGCCACCAGCCACGGAATGCTCGTGTCCATCGCCGAGTGCAGCAGATCCACGTGCAGGCTCATCGACAGATAATTCGGCAGCCACGTCAGCACCAGATAGAAGACGTAGTTGTAGGCCGCGAAACCGATGGTCGCGCCGATCACCTGCGGCTGCCGCAACAGGTAGAGCAACGGCGCTCCATGTGCGCGATGTTCCGGAGCCATCTCCGGCTGTGCGTTGCCCTCGGCCAGCAATTGCTTCTCCGCCGGCCCCAGGCGCTCGTCCTCGCTCGGATTGCGATACACGCCCCAGAACAGCAGGAAATAGAGAAAGCTGAGGAATCCGGTGAAGATGAAGCTCCATCGCCACCCGAGCGCGATCACAAACAAGCCCAGGATCGGCACTCCGATGGCCGAAGCGAATTTCGCCGCCGCATCGTTGATCGACGTGGCAAAGCTGCGCTCCCGCTCCGGAAACCAGTAGCCTACCGCTTTCGCGTTCGCCGGAAACGTCGGCGCTTCTCCGATGCCCAGCAGCAACCGTGCCGCAAAAAAACTGTACACTCCCGTCGCCAGGCCCGACGCCACGGAGGCCACACTCCACAGCAATGCCGCGACGCGCCCGATCCGCCGCACGCCCCAGCGATCCAGCATCACGCCGATCGGCACCTGCAGCGCCGCGTAGCTCCAGTTGTACGCGCTCGCCAGATAACCGAACGTGACCGCCGTGATTCCCCAGTTCGAATGCAGCGCGGCGTACGCCACAGAGATGTTGACCCGGTCAAAGAAATTGACCAGCACCCCAATGCCCAGCAGCACCGCGATCCGCCAGCGGCGATGCGGAGCGTGCGCCGACGGCGATGGGGCCAGCTCACTCATCAGGCTTTTCGCATTGTAGAGGGAGACAACGAATTGAAGAGCGTGCCGAGTGCCGAGTGCCGAGCCCTGCGCTCTTGCTGTGTGCTCTGAACCTAGTCCACTGCCTGTACCATCCCGCGGCCCAGCAGCAGCTCCGCCTTATCGATGAAAGCCCGATCCGCCGCCACCTTCAGATCCTCCGGCTCCATCACCACGCAGTACTGGCCCTTCTGTTCCACGTTCAGCATCAGGCGCGCGGGACCCGGCGCGGAGACCACCAGATCGCGCAGCTCCTCCAGCGTCGTCTCGCTCACCCGATCGAGCTGAATGCGAATCCGTATGTTCAGCGGCAGCCGCACCTTCACGTCTTCCAGCGCCTGAATCCCCGACACCGCGAGCTTCGGCGCAGCCTCTTCGTCAGCGCGGAGCTGCCCCCGGATCAGCACCGGCGCCTCGATGCGCAGAGATTCCGCCAGCCGCTCGTAGTCCTTGGGGAAACAGATCAGGTCGATCTTGCCGCTCGCATCTTCCAGCGCCGCCTGCGCATACAGCTCGCCCGACCGCTTCGACTTCGCCACCTTCAGCCCGACGATCACGCCCGCAATCGCAATCTCATTCTCCGGAGCCTGTCCCCGCCGTCCGTTCGAGGGCGGCGGCTTCATCTCCAGCGCCGTCGCCACATCTACCACCCCCGGGAGGTTCCGCAGCTTCTCCGCGTACTTATCCAGCGGATGCCCCGAGACAAAGAACCCGAGCACTTCCTTTTCCGCCGCCAGCCGCTGGCCTTCTTCCATGTCCGGAACGTTGGGCAGATCGTCGTGTTTTGTGCCGGCTGCCGGCGCATTGAAAATGCCGAACAGCCCCGCCTGTCCCGCCTCCAGATCGCGCTGCGTCTTCTGCGCGCGCTCCATCATCTTGTCCACTGCCGCCAGCAGCTGCGCGCGCCGCCCAAACGAATCGAGCGCCCCCGCCTTCACCAGCGATTCGATCACGCGCTTGTTCAGCAGACGCAGATCGACCTTCTCGCAGAATTCCTGAAAACCCGCGAAGCTCTTGCCTTCCTTCGCCAGTTCCTCGCGCGCGGCCAGAATCGAATCGATTGCATTGCGGCCCACGTTTTTGATCGCCGTCAGCCCAAAGCGGATCTTGTCGCCGTGCGGCGTAAAGTCCGCATCGCTGTGCAGTACATCCGGCGGCTCGACCGAGATCTCCATCTCGCGGCACTCTTTGATGTACTTCACCACATTGTCCGGCTTCGAAATTTCCGAAGTCAGCAGCGCCGACATGAATTCCACCGGATAGTGCGTCTTCAGATACGCCGTCTGATAGGCCACCAGCGCATACGCCGCCGAGTGCGACTTGTTAAACCCATATCCGGAGAACTTCTCCATCCGATCGAAAATTTCGCTCACTGCAGCACGCGGATGCCCGAGCGCCGCAGCACCGCTGAGAAACCGGTCGCGCTGTTCGGCCATGGCCTCGGCATTCTTTTTCCCCATCGCCCTGCGCAGCAGATCCGCCTCGCCCAGCGAGTAGCTGGCCAGTACGTTGGCGATCCGCATCACCTGTTCCTGATAAACGATCACCCCGTAGGAATCCTTCAGGATCCCTTCCAGCTCGGGCACCAGGAACTCCACCTTCCGCCGCCCCCACTTGCGGTCGATGAAGTCGTCGATCATGTCCATCGGCCCGGGACGATAGAGTGCGTTCAAAGCGGTCAGATCTTCCACCGTGTCCGGCTTGTACCGCCGCAGAATGTCCCGCATCCCCGGCGATTCAAACTGGAAAATCCCCGACGTGAGCGCGGTATGGAACACCCGCTTCATCGTCTCCGGATCGTCCAGCGGAACCATGTCGATGTCCACCTTCTCCCCGCGCGTCTGTTCGATCAGCTTCACGCAATCAGTGATCACCGTCAGGGTGGCCAGGCCCAGAAAGTCCATCTTGAGCAGGCCCATCTTTTCGACTGCCTTCATGTCGTAGGCAGTCACAACTTCGTCGTTCTTGGTTCTGTTCAGCGGCACCAGCTCGGTCAGCGGCCGCGGTGCGATCACCACCGCCGAAGCATGGACGCCGGCTCCGCGCACCAGTCCCTCGAGCTTTTTCGCCGTGTCGATCAGCTCCTTGATCTGCGGCGCGCTGTCGTACGCCTCCTGCAACGGCGGCGAATCTTTCAGTGCCTGATCGATGGTGACGCCGACGGTGGTGGGCACCAGCTTCGCGATGCGGTCCACGTCGCCGTAGGGCATATCCAGCGCGCGCCCTACGTCTTTAATCGCCGCCTTCGCCGCCATGGTGTTGAACGTGATGATCTGCGCCACCTGCTCGCGTCCGTACTTCCGCGTCACATAGTCGATCACCTCGCCGCGCCGGTTCTGGCAGAAGTCCACATCGATATCCGGCATCGTCACGCGCTCCGGATTCAGAAAACGCTCGAACAGGAGCACATTCTGCATCGGATCGATGTTGGTGATCTCCATCGCATAGGCCACCAGCGACCCGGTCGCCGACCCGCGCCCCGGTCCCACCGGAATTCCGTGATCGCGCGCGTACTTGATGAAGTCCCACACGATCAGGAAGTACCCGGAGTACTTCATCTCCTTGATGATGCCCACTTCGAAATTCAGACGGGACTCGTACTCATGGAGAGGCGTGCGCAAGACCCCGCGCTGTTCGAGGCTCCGCACCGCCGTCTCCAGGCGCTTCTTCAGCCCCTGACGGCAGACCTCCTCGAAGTAACTGTCGATGGTGTGCCCGGGCGGAACCGCGAACTCCGGAAACGGATTGTCCACTTTGTTCAGCTTCAGATGGCAGCGCTCGGCAAACTCCATCGTCCGCTTCACTACCTCGGGCGCGTGCTTGAACAGCCGCTCCATCTCCGCGGCGGTCTTCACGTAGAACTGATCGGAATCGAACTTGAATCGCTTCGGATCGTGGATCGACGACAGCGTTTGCACGCACAGCAGCACCTCATGCGCGTGCGCATCGTCCTCGCACAGGTAGTGGCTGTCGTTCGTCGCCACCAGCGGAATATCCAGCTCCTTCTCCAGCCGAAACAAATCCGCCTGAATCTTCTTCTCCAGTTCCAGGCCCTGGTCCTGAATCTCCAGAAAGAAATTTCCCTTCCCAAAGATGTCCTGATACTGCGCCGCCGTCGCTTTGGCCGCTTCGTACTTATCCGCCATCAGGTTCTCGCACAGTTCTCCCGCGAGACACCCGGAGAACCCGATTAACCCCTGCGCATGCTCCGCCAGATATTTCTTGCTGATGCGCGGCTTGCGATAGAACCCATGCAGCGACGCCTCCGACGTGATGCGGACGAGGTTCCGATATCCCTCCTCGTTCTCCGCCAGCACCAGCAGATGGTTGTAGTCGTCGCCCTGCGGATCCTCGCGATGATCGTCCTTCTTGCAGACGTACAGCTCGCACCCCAGGATCGGGTTCACGCCGTGCTTCTTCGCGGCGTCGAAGAAATGCACGGCTCCATAAATATTCCCGTGATCGGTGATCGCAACCGACTTCTGGCCGATGCTCGCAACGCGTTGCACCAGCTTCTCCACGTCGCAGGCGCCGTCCAGCAGCGAGTAGTCCGTATGCAGATGCAGGTGGGTGAATTCTGACATGGTCTTCTTCTATTTTAGGTCGCCGGTCAACCACGAGCCGCACGGGATCGCCGCCTCTGGAAGAGGAAAACCCGGTACAAAATCGATGCTCCGCATCGGCAAGGTGCCGAGTTTCACGCCCGCGCAGAACGCTGTCCTCGGCTGGGAGGCCCGCGACATCGCCGCGACCCTGAAACAGCTGGTAGGGAAAGGTGTGACGTTCGAGCGCTACCCCAACATGGGCCAGGATGCCGACGGCGTCTGCACCTTCCCCAACGGCGACAAGGTGGCCTGGTTCAAAGACCCCGACGGCAACGTGCTGTCGGTTTCACAACACGCGGTCTAAGCAGCTTTCCTACCGGCTACCGGCTCGCTCACCTCGGTATATCCCGGTGCGCTGTCTTCACGCTGTAACCGTGGCGAGCCAGGCGGCGCGCCACTTCCTCTGCAATCATGACCGAGCGGTGCTGCCCGCCCGTGCATCCGAACGCGAGCGTCAGATAGCTCTTGCCTTCGTTGATGTAATGCGGCAGCAGGAACACCAGCATTTCCGTAACGCGATCCAGAAACTCGCGCGTTTGCGGAAACCCGACGATGTAGTTCTCGACCTTTGGATCCTTGCCCGTAAGATTGCGAAACTCCGGCACGAAATGCGGGTTGGGCAGGAACCGCACATCGAACACCAGATCCGCGTCCAGCGGGACGCCCTTCTTGTAACCGAAACTGGTCGACGAGATCAGCAAATTCTTCCCGTCGCTCTCACGAATAAATTTGTTCTGGATGTACGCGCGCAGTTCGTGCACGTTGAACTTCGTGGTGTCGATCACCACATCGGCAATATCGCGGATCGGTCCAAGCAGCTTCCGCTCTTCGTTCAGCGCCCGCGGCACGCGCGCTTCGCGCCCCAGCGGATGCGGCCGCCGCGTCTCCGAATAGCGCGCCAGCAGCGCCGCCTTCGACGCTTCAAGAAAAACCACCGTCGTGGAGAGAATGCGCCGGATATCGCGCAGGATCGCCGGAAATTTCTCCAGGCTCTGCCCCTCGCGCACATCCACCACCAGTGCGGCGCGCCGGATATCGCGCGAGTGCGCCACCAGTTCCGCAAACGGCGGCACCAGCATCACCGGCATGTTGTCCACGGCGTAGAAACCCAGGTCTTCGAACGCCTTCAGGGCGGATGCCTTGCCCGATCCGGAAAGCCCGGTCAGCACCACCAGCTCGCGAGGATAGGCCGAGGCGCGGGAGCGCGCTTTTGCGGGAGCGGCTCGACGTCGCTTCGCTGCAGTCTTTCGGCTGGCGGGCATGGCCCCATCCTAGCATTCGACCGTAAATCCGCGATGACTCGTTTTGGTGATAATCAATCGGGTTCCGGCGGCGAGCGCCTGTCAACCTGCAGTCTGCAATGCGCGTCTCAATACCTCGCACACGCGCTCGATCTGCTTGTCTGCGATGCAGTTGAAGAACGGCAGCGCCAGAGTGCGCGCCGCGACCGACTCCGTCACCGGCAGCCTCACCCGGCCGCGCCATGCCCCATACCCCGGCTGCAGGTGAATCGGCGCAAAGTAGCGCCCGGTCGCAATTCCGTTCGCAGCCAGCTCCTGCCGCACCCGATCGCGATCCGCCTGCGAGAATCGCTCTGCGAGGCGCACCACAAACACAAACCAGCTCAGCCGCTGCCCTGCAACATCGGTTACAGGCAGCACCAGGTTCTCGCAGCCCCCCAGCAGTTCACAGTAGCGACGCGCCACGGCCTCCCGCCGTGCCAGAATCTCATCGATGCGCGCCATCTGCGCCACGCCCAGCGCGCTCTGCATCTCCGACAACCGGTAGTTGAACCCCAGCTCCATATGCTCGAACCACGCATCGGACGACTCCGGACTCTCCCCACCCCCCGCCTGTCCCGATTCGTAACGTCCATGGTTACGTAAAGCGGCGATCTTTTGGGCCACATCCTCGCGGCGCGTTATCACCATGCCGCCTTCGCCCGTCGTGATCTGCTTGTTGGGATAAAACGCAAACACCCCGGCCTCCCCGAAGCTCCCCACCCGCTGCCCGCCGATTTCCGCCCCAATCGCCTCGCACGCATCCTCGATGACGATCAGCCGATGCCGCCCGGCGATCTCCATCAACGCCGGCAAATTCGCCGGCCGCCCGAACGTGTGCACCACGATCATCGCCCGCGTCCGCGGAGTAATCGTCGCCTCCACGCTCACTGGATCCAGATTTAAGGTCTCCGCATCGATATCCGCAAAGACCGGCTCAGCCCCTACATAGCGCACCGCATTCGCCACGGCCACAAATGTGAACGATGGCACAATCACCTCATCGCCCGCGCCAACGCCCAGAGCCAGCAGAGCCAGATGCAGCCCCGCTGTCCCCGAACTCACACCCACCGCGTGCGCCGCGCCGATATACGTCGCCATCGCTGTTTCAAATTCCCGCAGCTTGGGACCAAGGCTCAGCCGCGATGTGCGCAGCACCGCGACCACTTCCTCGATCTCCGCCTCGGCGACATCCGGCGCCGATAGTGGGATCTCCCGCTCCATCACGCCTTCGATCCACTCGGCAAAGTCATCGCTCGCTTCACCAGTAGTTTGCCTCCCAGTGGACACGTCGTCAGCACCTCTGCGATCCGCTCCGCCGCGTGCCCATCGCCATAAGGATTCGTCATTCCCTCGAGCGAAGCGCGAAATGCCGCACTTCGTCCCTCGGCAATCTTCGCCAGAATCGCTTCCGTGTTCGGCTCTGCATCGAGCACGTTGCGCGCCCGCTCCCGACCCTTCTGCCGCAGACCCACATTCACCGTCGGCAACGCGAACGACGCCGTCTCCATGATCCCGCTCGATGAGTTGCCGACCATCGAATCCACGCAGCGCAGCAGGCTCCAGTACGTCACTGCATCCAGATTCACAAAAATCTTTGCCGCAGGATGCTCCGCCGCAAAAGCCCGGCTGCGCTCCATCAGCGACCGGCTCCCCGCATCGGCATTCGGATAACAGAACAGGATCTGCATCGCATCCTGCGCCGCGATCTCCTCCAGAGCGGCAAACAATGCATCCGCCTCGCACGTTGTGTCCTTCTCCAGCGTCACCGGGTGATACGCCACCAGCAGCGCCGGCCTGCGCAGATCCAGCCCGCAGGCCGCCTCCACCTCTTCGCGCGTCAGCAACCGGCTCCGCCGCACATGATCGAGGGACGGCGCCCCCGCGCGATGCACCCGCCACGGCTCCTCGCCCATCGCCATCACCCGCTCCCGCGCGCCCTCAGTCGAGGTGAAATGGATGTGGCTTATCTTCGTCAGCGCGTTGCGCACCGCATCGTCGATTGCGCCCTCGCTGATTTCTCCGCCCTCGATGTGCGCGATCGGGATTCGCAGAGACAGGGCCACCGCTGCCGGCGCCAGCATCTCGTAACGATCGGCGATCAGCAGCAGCAGGTCCGGCCGCATCACGCCCAGCGTATCGGCCAGCGACAACACCGCAACGCCGATACTCTTCGCCATCCCCACATCGCTGTCCGAACTCAGCAGCGTTTCGATCCGCGCCGCAATCGCGAACCCAGCCTTCTCGATCTCGCCCACCGTCGCGCCAAACTCCGGCGACAGATGCGAAGCCATCGCGATCAGCCGCAAATCCACATCGGGATGCTCCGAGAGCAATTTTAGCGGCCAGTAGAGATGGCTGTAATCCGCGCGCGAAGTCGTTACGACCGCAATGCGGCGCTTCATCGGACCGCACACGCTGCGTCGCGCAGCAGTGCGCTGGGCTCATAGTCGGGAACCAGCTCCTGGACGAGCCGCAACAGCATCGGCAGATTGCGCCCGGCGACGGCGTCTTCGAGCAACCGCATTCCACCGTCCAGGTCGTCAACCGCCGGTCCCGCGATACGCCGCAATCCCGCAGTCGCCGCGCCCGCATCGCGCTCGCCCCTCGCGACCATCGCCTCCTCCATCTTGTCGCCCGGCCGCAATTCGCTGAAGACCATCGGCACATCCTGCCCGCTCGCCGCGATCATCCTGCGCGCCAGATCGGCAATCAGCACCGCCTCGTGCGGCTCAGGCGCCAGGACACCGCGCGCGGACTCGCTCTCGATCGCATCGCCCAGCAGCGCGATCACCTCATCCAGCGTCATAAAGAACCGCTGTGCCGCCGGATGCGTCACGGTCACGGGCCCTCCGCGCGCAATCTGCTCGGCGAACAATGGCGCGACACTGCCCGGCGACCCAATCACATTCACCAGCCGCACCGCCGCAAATCCTGGATGTGCGAGCATCGCCAGCTCTGCAATTCTCTTGCTGGCGCCCATGATGCTGTGCGGAGCCACCGCCTTGTCCGTGGAGACCAGAATCATCCGCTCGATATCATGGTCCGCCGCGATCTGCGCCAGCCGCCATGTTCCCAGCGCGTTCGTCTCCACCGCCGCAAATGGATTGCTCTCCATCAGCGGCACATGCTTCAGCGCAGCGGCGTGCAGCACAATCTCCGGCCGATGCTCCTCGAACACCGCCGCCAGAAGCGCGCGGTCGCAAACACTGCCCACCACCGGAACGATGCGTTTTCCAAAACCCAGCGCCGCCAGCTCTCGCTCCGCGTCGAACAGTGCCTGTTCAGCAATTTCGAGCAGCACCATGCGCTTAGCTGCCGACGCAGCCAACCTGCGCGCCATCCCGGATCCGATAAAGCCGCCTGCACCTGTGATCAACACGCTTCGCCCGGCAACGCCAGGAAGGAGGAGCGGCTCCGAATTCGGCGTTGGGCGCCCCAGAATCCGGGCCCACGAACGAATGCCGGAACGCTGCAGGATGGCGGGAAATTCGCTGTCCACTGCGCCAAATTATAATCAGCCTTCGACCCCGCCATGTCGCTCACGCTTTTGCCCGCCACGGAGCAGCTGAAACTTCTCCGATCCCGGAAAGTCACGCGCCTCGAGCTCGCCGAAGCCCATATCGCGCAAATCGAGCGGCTTAACCCGCGGCTGAACGCCCTGGTGGATTTCGATTCCGACCGCGTGCGTGCCCAGGCCCACCGCCCACGCCCCGGCCCGCTCTCCGGCCTGCCCGTCACCGTCAAATCCTCCATCGCCGTTGCAGGCTACCGCTGCGAGATCGGCAGCACCCTCCTTCGCGGTTTCATTCCCGACCGCAATGCTGTCCTCGTCGACCGGCTTCTCGCCGCCGGCGCGATCATCCTCGGCACCACCAACTGCCCCGAATTCCTCATGGCCTATGAGACGGAGAATCATCTCTACGGCAGCACGCGCAATCCCTGGAATCTCGACTACACGGCGGGCGGCTCCAGCGGCGGCGAAGCGGCGGCCATTGCAGCGGGCCTTTCCGCCGCCGGTCTCGGCAGCGACAGCGGCGGCTCCGTCCGCGAGCCGGCACACTTCACCGGCATCTGCGCCCTCAAGCCCACCGCAGGCCGATTCCCCTCCACCGGCCATCTCCCTGCCTGTCTCGGACCCTTCGCCTTCCTCGGTTCCATCGGTCCCATGGCGCGCACCATCGGCGACGTTCGTCTGTTCTTCGAGACCCTTGCAGGGCAGGACCTCATCGATCCCAACAGCGCGCCCGTCCCGCTTCGCTCCGTCACCCGCGAAGAAGCAAAGCAAATCCCGATCGGCTACTTCGAAGACGATGGGCTCGTCCCTGTCACCGCAGAGACCCGTACAGCCATCCAGCAGGCCGCTCATGCTCTCCGCGAGCAGGGTTTCACGGTCGAGCCCTTCCACCCCGCCTCGCTCGAAGCCGCCCGAAAACTGTGGTGGACCTTCTTCGTCCAGTGCGGCGCCATGCTCTACGCCCCCACTATCCGCGGCCGCGAGCACGAGCTCAGCCTGACCTTCCGCGACTTCCTCGCACTCGCCCGCGCCGAAGCGCCCCTCACCGCAGACGCGCTGCTCAACGCCTGGGTCGAATCCGACAACATCCGCTCGCGCCTCCTCGACGAGATGCGAGCCTTCCCCATCCTGCTCTGCCCCGTCTGCTCCATCCCGGCATTCAAGCCCTTCGAACGCAGCTGGACGATCGACGGACAAACCGTTTCTTACCTTGACGCGATGCGCTTCACGCAGTGGTTCAATCTGCTGGGATCCCCCGCCGCCGTCGTCCCGGTCACGCGTTCAGCCGAAGGGCTCCCCATCGGCGTGCAGATCGCCGGCCGACCCTACGCCGATGAACTCGTCCTCGAAGTCGCGGCTGCCCTCGAAAGCGCCTTCAGCTACCAGGCCCCACCCATGGCTCTCTGATTCCCGCACTTGCGCCCGCAAACGAAAAGGCCCGCCATTGTCGGCGAGCCTCTCAACCTCAACTCCCTGGTCCCTGCCTCTAAGGCTTCAGATGCTGAAACAAATTCAGCTTCGAGACATCGTTCACCATGATGATCGCGAAGAACAGAATCAGCATCACGAACGCAACCTGGTACACGCGCTCTTTGAACTCCTGCTTCAGATCGCGCCGCAGCAAGCCCTCGATGCACAGCAGCAGAATCATGCCGCCGTCAAGAATCGGAATCGGCAGCAGGTTCATGATGCCCAGGTTCAGGCTGATCAGCGCCGTCAGTCCGATGATCGGCTGCCAACCATGCATCTCCGCAGCCTCGCCGGTCATGCGCGCCATCCCGATCGGCCCGCTCAGCTGCTGCATCACCTGCCCGTGCCGCGTGAACATCCGATGCAGAATGTCCAGGATCAAGCCCGAGTAATGCAGGTTATAGGTGATCGACCGCTGGATCGCCTTCGGCAGCGGCAGTTGCTCCACGGTGAACGGCGGCGGCACCGCTGTAAATCCAAGCCGATAGCCAGGCTCGCCTGAGCCATAGTCCGCCCAGATCGGCTGCACCGTCACAGTGAACTGCTTGCCCGCGCGCTCCACGACCAGGGTCGCCGGCTTGTTGCCTGCCCCATCCAGAACCGCGATGATCGCCGCAACCCCGTGCACCTGCTGCCCATCGACAGCCACCAGGCCATCGCCCGCTTGCAGTCCTGCCTTCGCCGCCGGATTGCCAGGCACCACGTCCGCCACAATCACCGGCCCGTCCTGCTCCCTGGGCAGCAACCCGAGCGATTCGATGTCGAAATCCTGTCCGTGCGTGGGATCGGCCAGCAGCAGCGCCGTGCTGAATTGCTTCGTTTGCCCGTTCACCGTCCGCTCCACCGTCATCGGCACCGTGGTGTTCACATCGAGCATGGCGCGATCCGTCAGGGTCTCCCATGTCGGATTCTTCCGGTCGTCGAAGCGGATGATACGGTCGCCGGTCTCCAGACCCGCGCGCCCCGCCGGAGAATTCGTCGGCACCACATCCAGCACCGCCGGAGCGGCCAGATACTGCTCCACCTCGTTGTGCATGGTGTACAGCCCGGCCATCAGGATAAAAGCCAGAATGAAGTTGGCCACCGGCCCGGCAAGCGCGATCAGAACCCGCTGCCACCGCGGATGCGCGCTGAATTCCCCGGGATCTCCCGTCGTTTCCGAACCCGGCGTCTCTCCGGACATCTTCACGTATCCGCCCAGCGGCAATGCGCTGATCCGGTAGTCCGTGTCGCCGTACTTCACACCAAACAACCGCGTGCCGAACCCCAGTGAAAACACCTCAACCCGGACGCCGCACAGCTTGGCCACGGCAAAGTGCCCGAACTCGTGCACCAGCACCATGATGCCAAGGACAATAAGGAAGGAAACGGTTGCAATGACGGCGAAAGGCATAGTCAGGAGTCTATTTCGGCAAAACCTCGAAGAACTTCGGCAGCATACAGCAGAACCCAGGCCTCAGCAACGACGAAACGCCTCGCGTCCCGCCACAACCTCCCGCGCCAACTCGCGCGCCTGCCTGTCCAGCGCGAGCACTTCCTGAATGGTCGCCGGATGCGTCTCCGGGGTTGTCTGGAGCACCTTTTCTATTGTATCTGGAATCCCCGTGAAGGGAATGACCCGTTCGAGGAACGCCTCCACCGCCACCTCGTCGGCCGCGTTCAGCGCGATGGCGTGCGCCCCGCCCTTTTCCGCCGCCTCATAGGCCAGCCGCAGACACGGAAACCGCTCGAAATCCGGCGCTTCGAAATGCAGATCGCTCAGGGCCGCCATGTCGAATTTCAAATCGGATTCCACCCGCTCCGGATAACTCAGCGCATACAGAATCGGCAGCCGCATATCCGTGACCGAAATCTGTGCCAGCAGACTCCCATCCACGAACTCCACCAGCGAGTGCACCGTCGACTGCGGATGCACCGTCACCTTCACGGCCCGGGCCGGCAGATCGAACAGCCGGCACGCCTCAATAATCTCCAGCCCCTTGTTCAGCAGCGTGGCTGAATCAATCGTGATGCGCCTGCCCATGACCCACGTGGGGTGATGCAGAGCCTGCTCCACGGTGATGTTCTTAAACTCGTTCGCCGGCAGCGTCCGAAATGGCCCGCCCGACGCCGTCAGCCAGATCTGCCGCACCTCGCGCCTCTCCCCCGCGCGCATGCACTGGTGGATCGCGTTGTGCTCGGAATCAATCGGCAACAGCGCAACGTTCTTCGCCCGCGCTGCTTCGGTCAGAATCTCGCCCGCCGCGACCATCGCTTCCTTATTGGCCAGCCCGATCGTCTTGCCAGCCTGCACCGCGGCGTAGGTCGCCTCCAGCCCGGCCACGCCCACAATCGCCGACACCACAAAGTCGACTTCGGGCAACGTTGCCACGCGCACCGTGCCCGCGCTGCCCCACACCACTTCGATGCCGGTGACTCCCGCGTCCCGCAGCCGCCCCGCCAGCCCACTCGCCAGATCTTCGCTCGCCAGCGAAACCACCCGCGGACGCCAGCGCACGCACTGTTCGAAGGCCGCATCCACGTTGCGCCCGGCCGCGAGGGAGGCAACCGCGAACCGCTCCGGATAGCTCGCGACAATGCTCAGCGTGCTCGTGCCGATCGAGCCGGTCGATCCAAGAATGGCAATCTGTTTCAAGGGAGGAGTTCTTCCATCCAGCGGGTCAGGCGCGCGTTGCTAACGTGTCTCGCTGGGCGTCGTATTGCTAACCGCCTCATCGCCGACCGGTTAATCGCTGACCGCTTCTTAGCTCTCATCAAAACGACTGCTGGATCAACTGAGCGTACCACAGCACCGGAGCGGCCAGCAGCAGCGCATCGATGCGATCGAGAAAGCCGCCGTGCCCCGGCAAAAGCCTGCCGGAATCCTTCGCGCCCGCTGCGCGCTTGATCGCTGACTCCGCCAGATCGCCCACCTGGCCCGCGATGTTCAGCAGCACCGCCAGGCCAATCCAGTGCCAGTAGCTTCCCGGATACGAGAGATATTCAATCGATCGCGCCGTCAGCATTCCCCCCACCAGCACCAGCGCCACCGCGATCGCCACGCTGGCGATGACCGACGCAATCGAACCTTCCCACGTCTTGTTCGGACTCAGCCGGGGCGCCAGCGTCCATCGCCCGAACGCGCGGCCGATATACAGCGCCGCAATGTCCCCCGTCCACACCACCAGCAGCAGGAAAACCAGCAGCGATGGCCCGTTGTCCGCCGCCGACAACAGATAGATTGTCGACATCGACAACCCGATATACAGCAGCCCAAAGACCGAGTACGCCGTATCCGGCAGCACGCGCTCCAGCGGCGAGCGGAAGGTGCAGATCACCAGCAGCGCCAGCGCCATCGCACCGCTCACCGGAGCCATCAGCTCAGGAACACGAAAGACCGCGGCGAGCAGAAGGCCAAGAAAAACGATCACCACCACCCGCGGAGTCTTCGCGCCAATCGCATTCGCCAGACCCAGGTACTCCCACAGCGCCAGCCCCGCAACCAGGAAGAGCACGCCGATCAGCACAATGGGCCATCTCTGCGATACGTAGATCACCGCGAATACCAGAGGAATCAGGACGATTGCTGTCAGAACGCGCTTCATGCCTAAGGAAGAATACACGCCGCAACGGCTGGCAGCGGCCAAAACAGCGAGCAGTAGTCACTGAAGGAACGCCGACCGCCGTCGGCTCGCACCAGGCTAACGGTTAGCGGCTCGGGCTACCCGCCGCTATTTCGCATCCGGAATTCGCGTCGTCGGCATATTCCTCAGCACTTCCAGCTCGCGCTGCACCTTCGCCCACTGCTTCGGGTGCTTCTTCGTCGCGATCGGCGCGTTCGGATTGGAGTAGTACGCCAGGATGTTCTGGCGCAGACCCAGCGGAGGCACCGCCGTCTTCTCCGTCACTTCCTTCAGCAGCGTGGCATAGGTCTTGTCCATCAATCGATAGGTCCCCGGCCGGCTCGGGTACCCGGTGTCCAGATCCAGATCCGGTACCGCGAAACCCTCCGTCTTCCTCTGCGCCAGCTCGCCCAGTAATTGCTGGTAGCGGTCGATGGCCGCATTCACCGATTCGACATACTTTTCCTCGGACTCCCGGTCTGGCCCGCGAATCGCCAGGTCCGACAGAATCCCGATCTTCGGAGCGATCCGGATCAGGAACGCCGCGATCCGTGTCCTGAAGGTCACCTTGTGCTTGCGATATTGCTCCCAGCCGTTGTCGGCCGATGCTTTCTTCAGCCGCTCTGCGAACAGATGAAACCCCGGCAGATCCTCGTCCGGCGGAAAGTCTTTCCGGTGCAGCAGTACCTCGGCATAGGAAACGCGCGGCAGGAACTGCCGCACCGCCCAGGTATAGCTGGTGATCGCGTGCCCCTCGTCGCCGATGACCTTGTTCAGCTGCAGCCCATACGTCACATAGAAAGCCCGCTCCAGCAACTTCCGCGGCACACGAAACCCAACGTTGCGCAGGTACACCGCCGGGGCAAACCGCGCGTGACCCAGCTGATCGATATCGAACGCCCACTCCGTCCGAACATGCTGATGCGGACCTTCCTCATAGGTCACGATCGGTCCGTACTCCTTTTCCAGGTTCGGAAACTCCAGCGCGACCGAAGGATTCACCGCTTCCATGTGCCCGATCGTGTCGCCCACATAATGCGACAAGGCGCCCAGCGCAAAGGCCAACTCATTCACCGTATGCGCCTGGCGGATCAGATTGGTGATGAAATCGCCGGTGCGCACGTAATGCGCCAGGTCGCTGAACGGCGGATGCCCGAACGGATAATACCCCGCGTCCTGAATGACACAGCCGCCATAGGCAAAGGCATGCGCAGTCTCGAATTCCTTCTCCGTCGTGTTGGGATACTTCGCCAGCAGCACCGGCTTGATGCCGGAAACCCACGTGGCGTCGATGATCGTTTCGTGCGTCAGAAACGAAAAGGCAAACGCGAATGGCGCAACCAGCAGGACAGCCACCGCAGCGAACGCGTTCTTCCCTTTCATTCCTGCGGCCGCCCTCCGTAGGCTTTCTGACAGGCTAGCAACGTCGCCGTCAAAATACCCCATGTAGGATGCAAGTCGCAAAAAGAAGATGTTCAGGACCGCAACATCCGATCAATGCGCGCGTCCATTTCCTCTTCGTCGATGAACTCGCCCCGATTGGCCTGCCCAATCCCAATCCGAACTGGCTTCCCGAAAGGACTGTTCTTCCTGCGGATCAAGGAACCATGGATCCGCGCTCGACGGCTCGCTTTTCGCTCGCTGTTTCACTCGCCTTCCGCTCCCTCACTCATACCGCAGCGCCTCGGCCGGCAAAACCTTCGCCGCCGAACTCGACGGATAAATCGTCGCCAGCAGCGAAACCCCCAGCGACAACGCCGTCACCAGCACCCCGTGCATCACCCGCGGCGCGAACGGCAAATAATCCAGCGAATACACATCCGCCGAAAGATGAATGAAGCGGTAATGGCCGCCCGCCCACGCCAGCACATAGCCCAGCACCAACCCGATCACCGTTCCGATCAAGCTGATCAGCAACCCCTGCAGCAGAAAAATCCGCCGCACCTGCCCCGGCTGCACGCCCATCGACAGTAGCACCGCGATGTCCTTCGTCTTTTCCATCACCATCATCGTGAGCGCGATCAGAATATTCAGCGCCGCCACGCACACGATCAGCCCGATCACGATGAAGGTCACAATCTGCTCCAGCTTCAGGGCGCGGAACAGCTCGCGGTTCTGCTCCATCCAGTTGGTCGTCGTGAACCCCGGTCCCGCCGCCTTCTCGATCTCGTCGCCGATCACGTTGGCCCTGTACAAATCGTCCACGCGAAACGAGATGATCGAGATCAGGTCCGGCTCGCCAAACAAATGCTGCGCGTCCACCAGGCGGATGAACCCGAAGCTCGAATCATATTGATAGAACCCCGAGTGAAAAATCCCCACCACACGGAACCGCTGGTATCGCGGAATGATTCCGTAGGGCGTCAGATCGCCCTGGGGGCTGGTAATCATCACCACATCGTTCAGGCTGGCCCCGATCGAATCCGCCAGATCGCTGCCGATAATAATCGGCGGTGTCGCCGCACCGTACGCATCTTCGGTGTTGGCTTTCTCCTCGAGCGGCTTCACGCTGCCCTCGGCGATGTTGTTCAGCATGTCGGAGACGGTCCTCTCCTCCGACGGGATGATCCCCTTCAGCATCGCGCCGCCGGCCCGCGCCCCATTGCGCGAGATCAGAACCGGTTCGTAAAGGCCAGGCGCCGCGGCCACCACATGCGGCAGCTTCTTCAGCCGATCGAGCAACGGCCGCCAGTCGCGGATCCCGTCGCTCATCGTCCGCATCAGGTCCACGTGCGACGTGGAGCTGAGCAGCCGCTCCTGTAGATCGCGCCGCGTCCCGTTGGTGATGGCCAGCGCCAGGATCAGCGACGCCACCCCCACCGCGACGCCGGCAATCGATATCCAGGTGATGACCCCGATCACCGCCTGGCGGCGCTTGGCCCGCAGATAACGCGCCGCGATAAAAAGTTCGAATCTCATCTCTTTAAATGAAGTGGGCCCCGAGAAACAGCACCAGCGATGTCAAAGACAGCGCAACCAGGATTAACCATCCTGAAGATTTGGTCCACCCTTGTACCGCTGAGCTTTTGGTCGTGCCCACCGTATCAGTCAACCCTCTGCTCATCAGCCACCAGAGCCCAGTAACGATGGGTGGCATAAAGATGACAACAAGCGCTTGTTGATACAACGGCAAACCAACATGCCTTGGGTGCAATTTACCTACCCCTTTGGCGAACTACTTTCCGCAGGAGCGCCGTCGCTAACTGCTTCACCAGCTAACCGGCTCTTAGCCGACCGCATCATCAGCCAACCGGTTCTTAGCTAACAGTTGTCACTTCGTGACAACCGCCTTCACCGTCACTGCGTTGTCGTAGCGGTCGAAGACGCGCACTGCGATGACGTGCTCGCTCGGATCCGCCGGAACCTCGTCCTCCGCCCTCCGCTGCGGCAACGAGGCGTCAAACTCAAACTTCTCGTTCGGAGAATCTCCCAGATTTCCTACCGGCGCGACGTATTGCCACCGGCCCGCGTCCACCGAATACATGGCGTGCGTTACCGGGGACGTCGCATCCGTAGCGGTCAGCGACACATGGATCTTCCCGTTCACCATGTGCGCCTCGATGCCCGGCACCACCGGCGGTGTGCTGTCGACGACGAACTCATCGCTCACCCGCTCACCCGTCAGCGCCTCGCCAGGATTGTGCGAGCGCGCATCGCTGGCCACCACCTTGATGCGGTAATGCCCGTCCGGGAGTTGAGACGCGTTGAAGCTGTAGAAGCGCTCGCGGATGTGATCCTTCAGGAACTGCCAGTTGTGCTCGCCCTCGCCGCGATAGTAGAGCGCGTAGCTCAGCAGATCACCGTTATCGTCGTGCGCCGCCCAGCGCACCGTCACCGCGTCATGGTCCCGCACCGCCGACAGCGGCTCACGACCCGGCTCCTGCTGCCCGAAGTTCACACTCTGATTCTGCGTCGACGGAAAATTCAGCGTGATCGGCTGCGGCTGCCCCGGCTGCTGCGTCATCGAGTTCGCCCGTGCGCCCGGCGCTACCATCACTTCATCCACCACCGGCGGCAGATTCACCGGCAGGTAATTGATCGCCACGCCGCCCACGTCCGCACCGGGGCGCTCCACCAGCTTCCACTGGATGAACCGCGACGAACCGATGCCCACCGATCCGGCGTTGGGCGTGAACGCCTTCCAGTCGCTCCACGCGCGTTCAGGATTCTCGATGTTTCCGGCCCGCGCAAACATCTGCACATCGGCCGTCGGCGTCGCACCCAGTTCCACCTCGGCGCGTCCCCACAGCGCGAACACGCCCGCGTCGAACACCTCGCTCGTATACGTCCCTTCCGCCGCCGGAGCGTGGCTCAGCCGGAACAGCTTGCCCGAATTTGCCGTGCTCACATACAGCCCCTGCGGCGAATCCGCAAAACCTGTCGCCTGCGCCGCCTCGATATGGGCTACATCCGCCCAGGTTCCGTCGTCGTGAATCCGATAAATCCGTCCCCGGTTCCCGGTTGCGGCCAGCACGCCGTCCGGCGTCCAGTGCAGCGCATACAGGATGTCGTCTTTGCCGCCCCAGATCTTCCGCGGCGGCCCGTCGCCCTTCGGAATCTCGTACAGCTCCGACCCATCGGGAATCAGCGTGTTCCCGCTGAACGCCTGCACCGAGCCGGGCTGAATAATCGTAATCGTCGCGGTTACACTTGCCTGTCCCGTCACCGGCAGCGGAGGCAGGTTGTTGTGCCCCTTCTCGCCCACGCCCGCGGCATAAATCGTTCCGTCCGGCGCCACGATCACCGAGGTGATCTCCTTCTTCGGCGCGTCGAACAGCACAAATGCCTTGCCCTGAGGATCGATCCGGTACACCAGCCCCGTCCCGTCCGATCCGGCGATCAGGTTCCCCGCCTTGTCGAACGCCATGGAACGGATGTGTTCCTCATCGCTCTTGTAGAACAGCTCCGGCTTGCCTCCGGGAACAACCCGATAGATCGCCGCCGGCGCGCCCGTCGCAACATACAGCCGCCCCTTCGCGTCGAACCTGAGGTCCCACACATACTTCGGCTTCTCCGGGGTCGCGGCCGGATCGAAAACCAGCGTTGCCGAATCGTCGTTCTTGCCCTCCGCGTGAGGATCGAGCTTATACACCTTGCCCGACGGCAGGGTTGCCGCATAGATCATCCCATCCGGACCCACGCGCACCGCCTGCACGCTCATCTCGCGCGTCGTGAACAGCGTCGTCGACTTGCCCTCCGGCGTCACGCGCTGCACCGTCGCCGGCGTTCCCGTCGCCAGATAGGCGTTGCCCTCTTTGTCCGTCGCAACGTCCCATACGTACGTCGATGGCGTCGCGTACACCAGCTTGCTCTCCGGCCCCGGCACCAGCAGACCGTCGCTGGTGACGGCCACGCCGTTCGGCGTTCCTCGCTCAAGATCCTCGAAGCTGGACTCGGTCCAGAGCCGCGTTCCCTGGGCGAGCACCGCGGAAGCGTGCATCAGAAAGAAACAGGCTGCGAAAAGAGGCAGCCCCGCAGAACGAGCAAACCGGCTTGATTTCATGCTGATTTTCAGTCTACAGAAACCCCTCCGCCCCCGCCGCCAGGGCTATCCAAAGTCATCTCAAATCGTTGAACACAAATCGCATCCCGTCGCCTACACTGAACATTCGCCGCTCCCTCTGCAACCGGGCCCGCCCGCTCGGAATCCCGCGAATCGAACGAATTGAACCTGCCGAGCCGACATGCTGAAACGCTGGAGAACCCGGATCCTGCTCTTCCTCGCCGTGCTCGGCCCGGGGTTCATCACGGCGAACGTCGATAACGATCCCAACGGCATCTTCACCTATTCCCAGGCCGGCGCGCAGTTCGGCTACGCCCTGCTCTGGACCATGATCCCCGTCACCCTCGCGCTCATCGTGGTGCAGGAGATGTGCGCGCGCATGGGCGCAGTCACCGGCAAGGGCCTCAGCGACCTCATCCGCGAGGAATTCGGACTCCGCCTCACCTTCATCGTGATGGTGCTGCTGGTAATCGTGAACTTCGGCAACGTCGTCGGTGAATTCTCCGGCATCGCCGGCAGTCTTCAGCTCTTTCACGTCTCCAAATACATCTCCGTCCCCATCTGCGCATTCCTCGTCTGGATGCTCGCCGTCCGCGGCGACTACAAGACAGTCGAGAAAATCTTCCTTTTCGCCTCGATGATTTATTTCAGCTACATCATCGCCGGCGTGCTCGCGCATCCTGGCTGGCGCGAGGCCTCCATCGCCACCATCCGCCTGCCGAAGATGTCCGTCCTCCGCGACTCCGGCTATGTCTTCATGGTGGTCAGCCTCATCGGCACCACCATCGCGCCCTGGATGCAGTTCTACCTGCAGTCCTCCATCGTCGAAAAAGGCGTCACGAAACAGAGCTACGCCGGCTCGCGCCTCGACGTGATCGTCGGCTCCGTCTTCACCGACGTCGTCGCCTGGTTCATCGTCGTCGCCTGCGCCGCCACCCTCTGGGTCCACGGCATGGGCTCCATTCAGGAACCCGCCGACGCCGCCGAAGCCATGAAGCCCCTCGCCGGCTCCTATGCCTTCATCCTCTTCTCCTTCGGGCTCTTCAACGCCGGCTTCTTCGCCGCCTCCGTCCTCCCGCTCTCGACCGCCTACGTCGTCTGCGAAGGCCTCGGCCTCGAGTCCGGTGTGGACAAGCGCTTCCACGAAGCGCCCTTCTTCTACTGGCTCTACACCCTGCTCATCGCGGGCGGAGCCGCGGTCGTCCTCATCCCCAACTTCCCGCTGATCAAGTGGGCCATCGAGTCGCAGGCGCTCAACGGCATCCTGCTGCCGGTCGTGATCGTGCTCATGCTGATCCTGATCAACCGCAAAGACCTCATGGGCGACATGGTCAATTCCCACTGGTTCAACGGAGTCGCCTGGGCCACGGCGGTAGTGGTCAGCGTCCTGTCGGTCATCCTGATGGTGCAGCAGTTCTGGCCCGGGCACCATTAAAGCCAGGGCAGGCGCGGGCCTGCAGTCCCACGCGCACCCAGCTTTGGCTAAAGGGCCTTCCTGCTCTCCTCGCGAATCTTCCCGATCTCCGCCGGAGCAATGTGCAGAAACTCCAAAAACTCCTGGTGCTCGGCCGGAGCCGAGCGCTCGAACTCCGCGTGCCAACGATGCATCTGCTCATCGCTCAGCCCGCAGCCCTTCATAATGGACACCCACTTCTCTTTCGTGATCATCTTCTTTGCCTTTCCCCATGATTGGTAGCGCAGCATTTTCAGGATCGCCCGCTGATGCGCGCGCAGAGCGCCGATCTCGCCATCGATTTCCAGCAGCCGCCGCTCCAGCACCCCCAGCGCATCTGTTCCAGGCCGATCCAGCACCACGCGAATGTCGTTGAGCCTGAGGCCGGCGTCGCGATACGCGCGGATCTGCTCGAGGCGGCGCACATCGACTTCCCCATAGCAGCGATAATTCCCGCTGCTCCGCTCCGCCGCCGGCATCAGGCCGATGGATTCGTAGTACAGCAATGCGGTCCGGCTCAAACCGCACCGCCGGGCGAGTTGGGTTACCGTCAACATCGTCCACCCCCACTGTGAACCCTACAGCTTTAGACAGGTCAAGGGGCGGACTGTAATTTTTCCGCGTGGATGCCTCAGAGTTTTTCGCAACCCGGTCAAGAACAGGATCACCGACCGCCGCTATCCTGAACATGAGACCTAAACTCGACTCTGGTATCTAATTTCATAAGGCGAGAACACCAGCCTTCTACCCCCACACATACAATGGCGGACGGAATGACAATCGATTCGCGCTACAAATGGCTCGACGGCCAGGGCCCTGCCTTCGGTGCCCCCGGACTCGAACCCCGCTGGACCTCCAGCGCCAAAGACGCCGTCGGCACCGCCTACGCCGCCTCCAGCAAAATCTGGTTCACCGTCTCCCACGGCATCCTCAACGAGATTTACACCCCCACCATCGATCGCCCCCAGATTCGCGACATGCAGTTCCTCATCACCGATGGGGAAACCTTCTTCCACGAAGAACGCCGCGACCTCATCCACGAGTTCGAGTACATCGATTCCGACGCCCTCGCCGTCCGCGTGCGCAACCGCGATCGCGAGGGCCGCTACTGCATCACCCGCGAGATCATCGCCGACCCGCATTACCCCGTCGTGCTGGTCCACGTCACCATCGACGGCGATGAGAATCTCCTCCCCCGTCTCCAGGTCTACGCGCTGCTTGCGCCGCATCTGGAAGGCGGCGGCATGGGCAACTCCGCGCGCCTCGTGGAAATCGCCGGCAAGCAGCGCGTGGCGCTTGCATGGAAGGAAGGCATATCCCTGGCCATGGCCTGCGTCGGCGGCTTCAGCCGCGCCAGCTGCGGCTTCGTCGGCACCAGCGACGGCTGGCAGGACCTGAAGCAGAACTTCAAAATGGACTGGGAGTTCGGCTCCGCGCTCGACGGCAACATCGCCATCATGGGGGAGGTCCCCCAGACCCGCATCCGCGACTTCACCATCGCCATCGGCTTCGGCGAAGGCCACCACGCCGCGCTCGCCTCCACCATGGGCTCGCTCGCCGTTCCCTTCGAGCGCCACCTCGCCCGCTTCATCGAGCAGTGGCATCGCGCCGCCACCCCTCGCCATATGGCGCGCCATTCCGGAGACGGCGGCCGCCTGCTGCAGATCAGCCACAACGTCGTCCTCTCCCATGAGGACAAAACCTTCGCCGGCGCCTTCATCGCCTCCGCCTCGATCCCCTGGGGTTACGCCAAAGGTGACGACGACCTCGGCGGCTACCACCTCGTCTGGACCCGCGACATGGTCCAGACCGCGACCGCGCTGATGGCCTGCGGCCGCACCGAAACCGCTCTGCGCGCCCTCGTCTACCTCGCCTGCACCCAGAAGCCCGACGGCGGCTTCTCCCAGAATTTCTGGGTCAACGGCGAACCCTACTGGACCGGCATCCAGCTCGACGAAGTCGCCTTCCCCATCATGCTCGCGTGGCGGCTGTGGAAGCAGGATGCACTCGGCAACTTCGATGTCTTTCCCTTCGTCGAGAAAGCCGCCGGCTTCCTCGTCCGCTATGCTCCCGTCACCCAGCAGGAGCGCTGGGAAGAGGCTGCCGGCTATTCACCCTCCACCCTTGCCGCCGTCATCTCCGGACTCATCTGCGCCGCCGAAATGGCGCGCGCCCACGACGCGCCCGAGCTGGGCCGCTTCCTCGAACAGCATGCCGACTGGATCGAAAGCCACCTCGAAGACTGGACCGTCACCAACAACGGTGTGCTCCATCCCGACATCAGGCGCCACTACATGCGCATCCGTCCGCCGGAATGCGGCGATCCCTACGCCCATGAGGAATGCGGCCGCGAAACCGTCCACATCAACAACATCCCGCCCGGCGAAAAGAACGAATTCGAAGCGCGCGAAATTGTCGACGGCGGCTTCCTTGAGCTGGTCCGCTACGGCGTGCGCGCCGCGGACGACCCCCTCATCGTCGACTCCCTCAAAGTCATCGACCACGTACTGAAGGTCGATACGCCCAAAGGTCCCTGCTGGCTCCGCTACAACCACGATGGCTACGGCCAGCGCGAGGACGGCGGACCTTTCCTCGGATGGGGCAAAGGCCGCGCCTGGCCCCTCCTCACCGGCGAGCGCGCCCACTACGAGCTGGCCGCCGGCCGCGATGTCAACGACCTCATTCAGACCATCGAACGATTCGCCTCGGACGGCGGCATGCTCCCCGAGCAGATCTGGGACGAGGCCGACCGTTTCGGCCTCCTCTTCGGCGGACCCGCCGGCTCCGCCATGCCCCTGGTCTGGGCCCATTCGGAATATCTCAAGCTGTTACGCTCCGCTCACGACAAAAAGGTCGTCGATCTCATTCCCGTCGTCGAAGAGCGCTATGCGCGCAACAACCACCCGCCCAGCCACATCGAGGTCTTTAAGGTTCTGCGCCGGCAGATTCGCACCATCCCCGCCGGCAAAACTCTGCGCATCACCTCCGCCTCGCGCTTCCAGGCCACCTGGTCCCCCGACAGCTGGAAGACCACCCGCATTCTCGACAGCACCCAAATCGGCTTTGCCGGTTCGTATGCCGACCTGCCCACGCAGCCCGGGCAAACCGGCGCCCTTTCCTTTACCCTGTTCTGGCCGGACGAAAATCGCTGGGAAGGACGCAATTTCGAGGTCGACATCGAGTCATGAGACCGCCGCCTCGTTTGCGTCATCTCAACCGTGAGAGCGAAAATTAAATCTGACCATCCGATCGTCCGCGACCATCCTGCAGCCAATCCCGAAAGGGGAGACGAGGAATTATGAACGAGCTCGACCAGTTGTCGATTAACGCTCTGCGCTTTCTTGCCGTTGACGCCGTCCAAAAAGCGAACAGCGGCCATCCCGGAGCGCCGCTCGGCGATGCGCCCATCGCTTACCTCCTCTTTCACAAGTACATGCGCCACAATCCGAAGCATTCGAAATGGTCCAATCGCGATCGCTTCGTGCTCTCCAACGGCCATGCCTCCGCGATGCTCTACGGCGCGCTGCACCTTACCGGCTACGACTTGTCCATCGAAGATCTGGAGCAGTTTCGCCAGTGGGGATCGAGAACTCCCGGCCATCCCGAGTATGGCGACACCGACGGCGTTGAAGTCACCACCGGCCCCCTCGGCCAGGGCTTCGCGATGGGCGTCGGTATGGCCATCGCCGAAAAGCATCTCTCCGCCGTCTACAATCGCCCCGGCTTCGACATCGTCGATCACTACACCTACGGCCTTTGCGGCGACGGCGATCTGATGGAAGGCGTCTCCCATGAGGCCGCATCGCTCGCCGGCACCCTCGGGCTTGGCAAGCTGATCTACCTCTACGACGACAACCTCATCTCCCTCGACGGCCCCACCGAGCTGTCCTTCACTGAAGATGTCCTCAAGCGCTTCGAGGCCTATCACTGGCACGTGCAGATCGTTCAGGACGGCAACGACCTTGAAGGCATTTCGAAAGCGATCGAAGCTGCCCAGGCCGTGAAAGACAAGCCCTCGCTCATCGCAGTGCGCACCGTCATCGGCTATGGCAGTCCCAAAGCCGGCACCAGCAAGGCGCACGGCGAAGCCCTGGGCGCCGATGCCGTGAAGCAGACCAAGAAGAATCTCGGCTGGCCCGAAGACAAATTCTTCTACGTCCCTGAAGACGCCGCAAAAAACTGGCTGCAGGCCGTCGATAAAGGCGCCAAAGAAGAATCGGACTGGAACGCCCTCTTCGCCGACTACAAAAAGGCTTATCCCGACCTGGCTGCCGAGTTCGAACGCGTCCAGCAGGGCCGCCTCAAAGATGGCTGGCAGCAGAGCCTGCCGCAGTTCCCTGCCGACAGCAAGCCCGTCGCCACGCGCACCGCCGGCAACACCGTCATGAACGCGTTCGCCAAATCCGTTCCCGAACTCATCGGCGGCGCGGCTGACCTCTCCACCTCCACCAAAACCGTCATCAAAGACAGCGGCAATTTCCACCTCGATCCCACCGGGGAAAACATCTACTACGGCGTTCGCGAATTCGGCATGTGCGCCATCGTCAACGGCATGGCTGCGCACGGCGGCGTCATCCCCTTACGGCTCCACCTTCTTCGTCTTCAGCGACTACGCCAAGCCGGCCATTCGCCTCGCCGCGCTCATGCAGATCCACTCCATCTTCGTCTTCACCCACGACTCCATCGGCCTCGGCGAAGACGGTCCCACGCACCAGCCCATCGAGCAGCTCACCATGTTGCGCGCCGTCCCCCACCTCACCGATTTCCGCCCCGCCGACGCCAACGAAACCTCGGCCGCCTGGGGTCTCGCTCTCGAGCGCAAGAGCGCTTCGTTCTTCGCCCTCTCTCGACAGGATCTCCCCCTTCTCGATCCTGTCAGCCAGCGCGTCTTCGAGGGCGTCCGTCGCGGCGCCTACATCGTGGAACCGGGCAGTGACTCGCCCGACCTGCTCATCGTCGGCACCGGCGCCGAACTCTGGCCCGCCATCCGCGCCGCCGAGCAGCTGAAGAAAGACGGCATCGTCGCCCGCGTCGTCTCCATGCCCAGCTTCCGCCTCTTCGAAGAGCAGTCCGACAGCTACAAAGCGTCCATCTTCCCCGACCACCTGCCCAAACTCGCCATTGAAGCCGGCGCCACCCTCGGCTGGTGGAAATACGTCGGCCGCCACGGCGATGTCATCGGCCTCGATCGCTTCGGAGCCTCGGCCCCGGGCACCACCGTCCTCGAAAAGCTCGGCTTCGGTACGGAGAATGTCGTCGCCCGCGCCAAAGCCCTCGTCGAGCGCGCTCGCAAGGCAGAACCGGCGCTGGCAGGGAAGTAAACATGAAGCTCGCGATTGCGGCAGATCACGCCGGTTATCTCCTCAAGGAGGACGTTCGGGGCTACCTCGAGCGGCTCGACCACGAAGTCATCGACCTCGGCGCCTTCAACGCTGAGCCATCCGACTATCCCGACTTCGCAGAAGCCGTCGGCCGCGCGCTCCAGGCCGGACGCGCCGATCGCGGCATCCTCATCTGCGGCAGCGGCGTGGGCGTTTGTGTCGCAGCCAACAAAATGCGCGGCATCCGCGCCTGCATGTGCCACGATCACTACTCCGCCCATCAGGGTGTCGAGCACGACGATATGAATGTCCTCGTGCTCGGCGCGCGCATCATCGGTCAGGAACTCGCTTTCGATCTCGTCTCTGCGTTCCTTCAGGCGAAATTTCAGTCGCAGGTGGAACGCTATCGGCGCCGCCTCGATAAAGTCAAAGCCATTGAGGCGCGTAACACAGCGGAAACAGCAAAATCGTAGAATCGCTCGGGGCCCCCAGGCTTCATAGCCCTGCGCACCACCTAACTTCATCCTGGAGATGCCATGGACGGCGTCAGCACCATCCTGTGGGACATTGGCGGCGTGCTGCTCACCAATGGCTGGGACCGCCAGCAGCGCGACGCCGTGACTCGCCCGCTTCGGCCTCGACCCCGCCGGCTTCGATCGCCGCCACGCCGCCATCGACCAGGCCTGGGAACGAGACGAGATCGGCGTCGACGAATATCTGCGTCAGACCGTCTTCTTCGAACCCCGCACCTTCACCCCGGCCGAATTCATTGAGGCCATGCGCGCGCAATCCGCCCTGCTCCCCGACAGCGGCGATCGGAATCCTTCGCCAGCTTGCCGCATCCCAACAATATGTGCTGGCCACGGTCAACAATGAAGCCCGTGCCCTCAACGAATTCCGCTTGAAAAAATTCGATCTCCTCGATCAGTTCGACGCCTTCTTCAGTTCCTGCTACCTGGGACTGCGCAAACCCGATCGCAAAATCTTCCAGATCGCCCTCGATGTACTCCAGCGCGATCCTGAGCGCGCCGTCTTTATCGATGATCGGCCGGAGAACGTCGCGGCCGCGGCCTCGCTTGGCATCCACGGTATTCGCTATCAGGGATCCGCGCAGCTTGCGAGCGAATTGGCCGCCCTGGGAATCTCTCTCGAAGAGGATCGTTCGCACGGGTTGAGAGTTCAACCGGCGTAGCGCTTCATCAACAGCAGCCCCCAACAGCATTGCGGAGGAAGCAACCATGGAACTCGGCATCATCGGCCTGGGCAGAATGGGCGGCAACATGGCGGAGCGCCTCCGCCTCGGCGGCCACAAAGTCGTCGGTTTCGACTTCAGTGCCGAAGCCGTCCAGCGCCTCAACGACGCAGGCTCAACCGGCGTCTCCTCCCTCGAAGACCTGGTGAAGAACCTTACCGCCCCGCGCGCCATCTGGATCATGGTTCCCCAGGGCAAGCCGGTCGACGACACCATCGCGAAGCTCAAGCCCCTCATGCAGAAGGGCGACACCTTCATCGACGGCGGCAATTCGAATTACCAGGACAGCCAGCGCCGCTACCTCGAGCTCAAACCCCAGGGCTTCAACTTCGTCGACGTCGGCACCTCCGGCGGCGTCTGGGGCCTCAAAGAGGGCTACAGCATGATGATCGGCGGCGATGACGTCGTCGTCGAGCGCCTCTACCCCATCTTCGAAACCCTCGCCCCCGCCAAAGACAAAGGCTGGGGACACGTCGGCCCCGCCGGCTCCGGCCACTTCGTCAAGATGGTGCACAACGGCATCGAATACGGGATGATGCAGGCCTTCGCCGAAGGCTTCGCCATCATGCAAAAGAAAGAGGAGATGGATCTCAACCTGCCGCAGATTGCCCAGATCTGGCGCTACGGCAGCGTCGTCCGCTCCTGGCTTCTCGACCTCACCGCCGACGCGCTCGCGCGCAACCCCGAACTCAAAGGCCTCGAGCCGTACGTGGAAGACTCCGGCGAAGGCCGCTGGACCGTCTTCGAGGCCATCAACCTCAACGTCGCCGCGCCCGTCATCACTGAATCGCTGCTGCGCAGAATTCGTAGCCGTGAAGAATACAATTTCACCGACCGCATGCTCGCCATCATGCGCAATGAGTTCGGCGGCCATGCCATTAAGACTGAAAAAGAAGCGGCCGCATAACCAACGCGCGCGAGCCGCGCATCGCCGAAAGGGGAAAATCTATGGCAACCACCGAAGTCAGAGTCTCTCCGGAGGACGTTAAACAGGCTGCTTCGCAGGTGAAGGAGCGCATCCCCGAGCCCGGCGTGGTCGTCATCTTCGGCGCCTCCGGCGACCTGACCAAACGCAAGCTCCTCCCCGCCCTCTTCCATCTGGAACAGGCCGGCCTTCTCCCCGCTCACTGCCGCATCGTGGGCGTGGCGCGCCGCGACCTCGGCAACTCCTTTGCTGAGGACATGCGCCAGGGCATCGTCGAATTCGGCGGCGTGAAAGACGGCGCCGACAAACTCGACGAATTCGTCAGGAAGATCAGCTACCACGCCATGAACTTCGACGACGATCAGGGCTACGCGTCGCTCAAAGAAATGCTCGGCCAGTTCGACCGGGATTTCGGCACGCGCGGCAATCGCCTCTTCTACCTCGCCACCGCCCCCGAATACTTCGCCGACATCGTGCATCGTCTCGGCGCCCACGGCATGGCGAAGCCCGAGGTTGGAACCGTCCGCACCATTATCGAGAAGCCCTTCGGCCACGACCTCGAGAGCGCCAAAGAACTCAACGACGACGTCAACACCGTCTTCAGCGAGAACCAGATCTTCCGCATCGATCACTACCTCGGCAAAGAAACCGTCCAGAACGTCCTCGTCTTCCGCTTCGCTAACGGCATCTTCGAGCCCATCTGGAACCGCAACTTCGTCGACCACGTCCAGATCACCGCTGCCGAGGACATCGGCATCGAAGGCCGCGGCCCCTTCTACGAGAAGGCCGGCGCCCTGCGCGACGTCGTCCAGAACCACATGATGGAGCTGCTCTCCTTCGTCACCATGGAACCCCCCGCCAGCTTCGCCGCCGAAGCGGTGCGCGGCGAAAAGATCAAGCTCTGGAGTTCCATCAAGCCCCTCAACATCTTCGACTGCGTGCGCGGCCAGTACGGCCCCGGCATCGTCGGCAATCAGATGGTGAAGGGCTACCGCGAAGAAGATCGCGTCGACCCCAAATCGCAGACCGAAACCTACGCCGCCATCCGCCTCGAGATCGACAACTGGCGCTGGGCCGGTGTCCCGTTCTACCTGCGCGCCGGCAAACGCCTCGCCAAACGCGTCACCGAGATCACCGTTCAATTCAAGCAACCGCCAATGTTACTTTTTGGCACGCACATGTACGGCCCCTGCACTGACATCGAGCCCAACATGATCACCATGCGCATCCAGCCCGACGAGGGCATCTCCCTCCGCTTCGGCGCCAAAGTCCCCGGACCGCAGATGGCCGTCTGTCCCGTCGTCATGGACTTCAATTACGCGCAGGCCTTCGGCTCATCCTCCGCCAACGGCTATGAGCGTCTCCTGCTCGATGCCATGCTCGGCGACGCCACCCTCTTTGCCCACCGCGATGGCGTGGAAACCACGTGGGGCCTGTATACGCCGGTCCTCGACGCCTGGGCGAAGAAGGTTCCCCAGACCTTCCCCAACTATGCCGCGGGCACCTGGGGTCCCGACTGCGGCGACGAGCTCATCGGACGCGATGGCCATACCTGGCACAGCGTTCAGGTGCCTCCGAAGGTCTAGCACCTGGCTTTCGCAACCGTCCCTCTGGGGATAGAATGCCCCTTTGCATCGGGCAAGCAGCCTCGCGGTTCACCGCGCGTCAGGAAAAATGCCAAAGAAGATTCACGTCGACTATCGCGTCTTTGATCGACAGGACGCTCTCTCCCGCGCCACCGCGGAGCATTTCGTCCGGAGCATCCAGTCCGCCGTCGCCGCGCGCGGCATCGCCCGCATCGCCATCTCCGGCGGAGGCAGCCCGAAACCGGTCTTCGCTCTTCTCGCCGATCCCAATGAGCCTTACCGCGCTGCCGTTCCCTGGGATCGCCTCTGGATCTTCTGGGTCGACGAGCGCTGCGTTCCCCCCGACCACCCCGACAGCAACTACGGCGCAGCCCGCGACCTTCTGCTCAGCAAAGTTCCTCTTCCCGCCGATCACGTCATTCGCATCGAAGGCGAACTCGATCCCGAAGAAGGCGCCGCGCGTTACGAATCCGCCATTCGCGCCCACTATCGCCTCGAAGGCGCGCAGGGTCCCGTCTTCGACGTTCTGCAGCTCGGCATGGGCAACGACGGCCACTGTGCCTCGCTCTTCCCCCACACCGCCGCGCTCCAGGAGATGATTCGCATCTCCGTCGCCAATCACGTTCCGCAGCAGACACAGAGCTGGCGCATCACCCTCACGTGGCCCGTCATCAATGCGGCCCGCGAGGTCTTCTTCCTCATCGACGGCGCGGCCAAAGCCGATCCGCTCGGACGTGTCCTGCAGGGGCCATACGATCCCGAAACGCTCCCCTCACAACTCATCCAGCCGCAGAATGGGCGGCTGCTGTTCCTGCTGGACACCGCCGCTGCGGCGCATCTGCCCGCGCCCGGCGTGGACGGCACCGGAACCCTGGAGATTGCAAGATGATTCTCGCCGGCGACGTTGGCGGCACCAAGGTTCACCTCGCGCTGTACAGCTTTGAACACGGCCAGCTGGTTCACGTTCGCGACGAACGCTTTCCCGCCCATGAGTTCGGAGGCCTCGAAGAAATCGTCCGCCGCTTCCTCGCCGAAAGCGCCAATCCGGAAATCACCGCGGCCTGCTTCGGCGTGCCCGGTCCCGTCCGCGGCGGACGCCTGCGTCTTACCAATCTTCCCTGGATTCTCGACGCGCGCGAACTCTCCGCCGGCCTCAACATCACCCACCTCTTCCTCATCAACGATCTCGAAGCCAACGGCTACGGTATTCCCGAACTAACGCCCGAACAAATCTTCACTCTGAACCAGGGCGACCCTGCCGGTGTGGGTAATCGCGCGCTCGTCTCCGCCGGCACCGGCCTCGGCGAAGGCGTGCTGGTGTGGAACGGCAAGACCCACGTGCCCATGGCCTCCGAAGGCGGCCACTGCGATTTCGCTGCGCGCAATCCGCTCGAAATCGAACTGCTCGCCTGGCTCATGAAGAAGTTCAACGGCCGCGTCAGCTTCGAGCGCGTCGTCTCCGGACCCGGCCTCACCAACATCTACACCTTCCTTCGCGACGAGAAGCGTATGGAAGAACCAGCCTGGCTCCGCCAGCGCATAGAGACCGAAGATCCGAACGCCGTCATCGGCGACGTAGGTGAATCCGGCAAGAGCGAGCTCTGCGCCAAAGCGCTCGACATGTTCACTGCCTCCTACGGAGCCGAAGCCGGCAACATGGTCCTGAAAGTTCTCGCCACCGGCGGCATGTACATCGGCGGCGGCATCGCCCCCAAAATGCTGAAGACGATGAAGAGTGGCCTGTTCATGCAGGCCTTCACCGACAAGGGCCGCCTCAGCGAGGTTCTGGTCCATACGCCGGTGCACATCATCCTCGAGAGCCGCGCCGCTTTAATGGGCGCCGCTGCCTACGCCGAGGCTCGCGCTGCGGAGATCAGCGGCAAATCGGTCCGCGCCGCTTCGCGATAAGTCAGGCAGGAACCGGAGATCCCGATCGAGTCTGCTGCGCTCCACATTCTCCCCATCGTCTTCCTCGCCACGCTCATCCGCTCGGCGTTTGGATTCGGGGAGGCGCTCATCGCCGTGCCCCTGCTCGCGCTCTTTCTCCCGCTGCAGGTCGCCGCGCCTCTGGCCGTGCTGCTCTCCATCACGATCGCCGGTGTCGTCGTGGCGCAGGACTGGAAGGAGATTCACTTCAGCAGCGCGGGCTGGCTCCTCCTCGCGACGCTACCCGGCCTGCCCTGCGGACTGCTGCTCCTCACCAGCCACCATCAGTCCATCGTCAGAGGCGCTCTCGGCGCGACCCTCCTGGCCTTCGCGGCGTTTTCTCTCTTTGGTCGAACTTCGATACAGCTCGAAAGCGATCGTCCCGCCTGGCTTCTCGCCTGCGGTTTCTCCGCTGGCGTGCTCGGCGGAGCCTATGGCATGAACGGCCCACCGCTGGTGGTCTACGGCACCATGCGCCGCTGGAGCGCCCGCCATTTTCGCGCCACCCTGCAGGCCTACTT
Organism: uncultured Acidobacteriaceae bacterium; assembly: GCA_963796895.1. Taxonomy (GTDB): domain Bacteria; phylum Acidobacteriota; class Terriglobia; order Terriglobales; family Acidobacteriaceae; genus Palsa-343. The sequence continues at coordinate 266,143 of CAWCNN010000002.1, read as the reverse complement.
CTTACCCGCCAGCCTGCTCGCCATGACCGGCTACTGGATCGCCGGCCTCTGGGTCCCCGCCGTCACGCACGACTATTTAATGTCGCTCCCCGTCATGCTGCCCGCCGTCTTTCTCGGCCGCGCGATCAACCGCCGTCTCCATGGCAATCTGTTCCTCCGCATCATCTACGCAGGCCTCGCCTGCATCGGCGTTCTTCTTCTCGTCGAAGCGATACGAGCATAATGGCGTGACAAGCGGGCCTGTCACCGCGTGATATTTTTGGAACTACCGCGCCACCCCACCCCAGGGCGCGTATCTTTTCATCGCGAGGCAGTTGCCACCCTATGCCTTTCAAACGCCTGTCGATCGCAGCCCTTGCTGTTTGCGCGTTGCTCTTGTCGCCACGTCTTGCCCTGGCGCATGCCCACCTCGTCTCCAGCACGCCCGCAGCGAATGCCACCGTGCACGGTCCGGACATCGCCATCGATCTCAGGTTCAACTCCCGGCTTGAGACGAAGGGGTCGACAATCACGCTCGTCCTGCCCGGCGGACAGGCTCAGCGCCTCACCCTCGACAGCCACAGCAACGACGTCAATCTCGACGCCCGCGCGCACCTCAAACCCGGCACCTACACCCTGCGCTGGCAAGCCCTCTCCACCGACGGCCACATCACCCGCGGCGAAATCCCCTTCACCGTCCGCTGATGTTCCGTCGCTGAAGTCCCTGGCACAAGTGCGAGTGTCATTCTGAGCGCACGGGGCCCCCAAACGTTGTTCCGTTTGGGGTGGTAAGAGAAGAATCCGCGGTTGCTTCTTCTCTTCACCGGATACAAACTTCGGGACAATACGAGTGAGTTGGGTTGGTTTTGCTCTTAAAAGGGCACGCTTCAAATTTGGGGCCCCATCGCCGATGGGGTGAGCGGCGCGATGGATTCCGGGGTTACTGTTCGCATCCCCGCCGCGAAATTTGCGGTGTGCCGACTTATCGTTCCTTTTTGTCGATTAGTTAGTGGCTCGGCGATTTGGCGCAAAAGGGGGGCGCCGTTCCGTCTGTCCGTGGTTTCCAGGGATAATGGTAAGCGCAGGTCTGTATGCTGTTTCACTGTTACCTTGACGACAGCAAAGATAAGCATCAGTCGTTCGCCTACGTGTGTGCTGGGCTGCATGGGGACCGCCGCGCCTGGAAGTGTTTTCGAGACGCTTGGAATAGGCAACTTGGAGATGAGCAGATCGCCTATTACAAAACAAGCGAATGGGCACGCTTGGAGGGCTGCTTTGCGCGATTCAGGAGATTGGATAAGCCCTTCGGACGGGAAGCTGCAGACAGGGCCAAGAGCCGTCTACGCGCGGTGATTGAGAATGCCCGGGGTATACGCGGAGTTGGATCCGTTGTTCCCGTTGAGGCTTATGAACAGGTCCTGAACGAGCACGCGGGTTCTGAAATGGTCTTTAAGCCTGAGTACATCTACCATCGGGCGTTTGAACTCGCGATCATGCGAGCCAAGATATTCACCTGCGTTTCGAGCGACGATAAAATCGCGTTTGTTCACGATGAACAAGAAGACTTCGACAAACTGCGTACCCTCTACCTGGATTTCAAAAGAAAGAATCGGAAGACCGCCCCTTTCCTGGTTGGATTCTTTCCCCAGAATGACAAGGCCACGCCCGAGTTGCAAGCGGCCGATATGTTTGCGAACAGCGTTATGAGAGTCACGTACAACCTTCATCATTCCAAGGACTCTCAGTTCTCCGAGATTGTGAAGTTCAAGCAGTCGCGCTTGGCCCTGTGCAGCAAAACGCTGCTCGAAAAGATTCTCCGCAAAAATATGATGAACAGGGGCCTTCCGATTCCTGAATCGCTTTCGAAGGCGGTAGAAAAGGCGGAGGAATTAGAAACCATTTAGCGGCAATATTTTTGTCAGGCACGTTATGCGTGGGGCAAACCGCTCGCTGAATTTGGTTGCTCTGACGGCGGAGTGGTATCGGCAGCCCGGCTTATCGGAACTTATGAGCGCATGGAAAAACTACACTTCCGATCATTGGCCGCACAAAAAAAGCTCAAAGGTTTTCCTACAGGCTGCTGGTCGCTAAATCAAAAGCATTTAGTGTGCCGTCTTAAAACCAGGGCACGACCCTGTTCGTTCCGTAACGCTTGCCGGATGAATGCGGGGTTTAGCCTCCTCAATCTTCTTCCCGTGACTAAAAGTCCTTTTTCCGCAAGCTGTTCAACCCTGCCCGATTCCATGTGTAGATTGGTGAAATGACCTCCCGCCTCCCTCTGAGGAATCGTCTTCGAGTTCCTGGAACTGAGTGCCTGCTTTGATCTGGTTCGCGCGCGACTTCGACCTCCTCTCCCTCATCCTCCGCGCCCTCTCGTTTTCCTTCGAAGCGCTGGCCCTGGGCGGAATCTTCTTCCTGCTCTTCGCCGCTCGTCCTGCGCTCCCGGAAACTCAAACCCACCTCCGCCGCATCACCGCCCGCTTCGCGCTCGCGCTCGCCATCACGCAGGTCGCTCTCCTCGCCACCACTGCATCGGAATTGATGGGCACCGCCGGCCTCGGCCTGCGCGATATTTCCTCGGAGCCCTTCTTCCTCGCCGGAACCGTCTTCGCGTGCGCGGCCCTCACGCTGTTCCTCCTGCTGCGCATCACCGCGCGCCTCACGCCATCGATCCTCGCGCTCCTCGTCGCGCTCGCCGCCTCCGTCGCCCTCAGCCACGCCGCTTCGCGCATCGATCATCGCCCTCTCCTCATCGCCCTCACCGCGCTCCATCATCTCGGCATGGCCGCATGGATCGGCGCCCTGCCCTTCCTCCTCATTGCGCTAAAGAGCACAGCCGATCCCGCCCTGGCGCGCCGCATGGCCCGGCGCTTCTCCACCATGGCCGTCGTCGGCGTCGCCATCCTCATCCTCGCCGGCGCCGGACTTTCCTGGTTCTACGCAGGCTCCTGGCAGGGCTTCTACGGAACCTCTTACGGCTTGCTGCTCTCCGCCAAAATTGTGATGACCGCGCTCATCCTCACCCTCGGCGCCGCGAATTTCTTCGCCCTGCGCCGCGCCAATACCGATCCCGCGCCGCTGCTCTTCCGCCTCCGCCGCTTCGGCGAAACCGAGATTGGACTCGGCTTCACCATCATCCTCGCCGCCGCCTCGCTCACCGCGCAGTCCCCCTCGGTCGACGAAACCCCACAGGACACACTCACCGCTCACCAGGCCCTCGAGCGCATGGAATGGCGCTGGCCCAGCTTCCACACACCCGCGTTCGCGCAACTCGCCCCACCCACGCCGCTCAGTGTTGCCGTGCGCGAAGCCACCTATACCGGCGGCAGCGCCAGCGATGCCAACGACCGCGCCTGGTCGGAATACAACCACCACTGGGCCGGACTCATCGTCCTCGTCGCCGGTCTCCTCGCGCTCGCCTCGCGTCTGCCGCGTCAGCACTGGGCGCGCTACTGGCCGCTCCTCTTCTTCGGCCTTTCGATCTTCATCCTGATGCGTGCCGACCCCGAGTGCTGGCCCCTCGGCCCGCGCCCCTTCTGGGAAAGCTTCACCGCTCCCGATGTCCTCGAACACCGCCTCTACGCGGTCATCATCGCCGTCTTCGCGATCTTCGAAACCGGCGTCCAGACTGGCCGCCTGCGCTCCCCCCGCGCCCGTTCCGTCTTCCCTCTCCTCTGCGCCATCGGTGGAGCGCTTCTCCTCACCCACACCCATGCGCTCGGCGAGGGCAACGACGAAGTCTTCGCCGAACTCAGCCACACCCCCATGGCGGTGCTCGGCGCCGTCGCAGGATGGGGCCGCTGGCTCGAACTCCGCCTCGACCGCGACGCCCTCGCACCCGAGACGCGCGCCCGCCGCATCGCCGCATGGCTCTGGCCCCTCTGCCTCATCCTCGTCGGCCTCCTGCTCCTCAACTACCGAGAATCCTGAACGGTCGCCTCCCCGCAATTCGAACGCCGCACCAGAGACCTCACCTCGATCCTTTGAGGTCAATTCTCAGAAAAACCACCCCTCCCCGCATCCAGGAGCCCAGGTTCACCCCACAGCAAGCAGAAGACTCCTTTTTGACCTTGACTCCCAAGCAAAGAATTGCGGTTCCTCACTCCGAAGTACCTGGCATGGATCCATTTCGGAAACAACAACCCCTGGCATCACCCCTCCCCGCATACGGGAGGCCAGGTTCACCCCACAGCAAGCAGAGGACTCCTTTTTGACCTTGACTCCCAAGCAAAGAATTGCGGTTCCTCACTCCGAAGTACCTGGCATGGATCCATTTCGGAAACAACAACCCCTGGCATCACCCCTCCCCGCATCCAGGAGCCCAGGTTCACCCCACAGCAATCAGCGGACTCCTTTTATTTTCCTTGACTCTCAAGCGAAGAATTGCATTCCTCACTACGAAGTAACCGGCATGGAGCTATTTCGGAACAACAATCCCCAGCATCGCGGTCCCAGTTGACCCGCCGGAACCACCCTCGATACTCATCCCACACCCCCCGTCTTCGATAATGAAAGCGTGAAGGCGAAGAAGGCAGACAAACCCGACCCCACCAACTCCACTCTCCTCGCGGAGTACCTCGCCTACCTGCGCGTCGAAAAAGGCCTCCGCCCCCTCTCCTGCGAAGCCTACGAACGCGACCTGCTGCAGTTCGCCGAATTTCTCGAAAGCGAATCCGCCACTCTCCTCACCGCCACGCAACAGCACATCTCTGGATTCCTCGCGCACCTCGCCCAACACAGCGTCGAGTCGCGCTCCGCCGCGCGCAAGCTCTCCTGCCTCCGCGGATTCTTCCGCTGGCTCCTCCTCGACAAGCGCATCCACCGCGACCCCACCCTGAACCTCGAATCGCCCTCCACCTGGAAGGTCCTCCCCAAATCCCTCGCCGTCTCTGAAGTCAATTCCATGATGGAGCGCGCCGCCCTCGCCGCCGACCATCCGCAGGCCGACGCCATCGCCCTTCGCGATCGCGCCATCCTCGAGTTGCTCTACGCCGCTGGCCTCCGCGTCTCCGAACTCACCGGCCTCAACGTTGCCGACCTCTCCCTTGACGCCGGCCGCGCCCTGCTCCGTGGCAAAGGAGACAAGGAGCGCATCGTCCCTCTCGGCCGCGCCTCCATCGAAGCCCTTGAACAATATCTGAAGAACGGCCGCCCCGCACTCGCGACGAAATCCTCCAACCGCCTCTTTCTCTCCTCGCGCGGCGCGCCGCTCAGTCGCGCCTGGGTCTGGCATCTCGTCAAAAGCAGTGACCACTCCGCGAGCCCGCACATGCTCCGCCACAGCTGCGCCACGCACATGGTCGAGCGCGGCGCCGACCTCCGCACCGTACAAACCCTCCTCGGCCACGCCGACATCGCCACCACACAGGTCTACACCCACCTCGCTCTCGGCAGGCTCAAGGCCGTCCACCGCGAACACCACCCGCGCGCGAAGCGAGTCACGCCATGACCGCGCCGAAGAAGCCCGCCATCGTCCGTCACGTCGACGACTTCCTCGCCATGCTCGCCCACGAGCGCAACGCCAGCCCCCACACCGCCCGCGCCTACCAGCGCGAACTCCACAACTTCGCCGCCTTCGTCGTCGAAAAATTCGACGCCAATCAAACTCCGAAGCAGATCGAACACCAGCACATCCGCGCGTATCTCAGCGACCTCTACGGCCGCGGCCTCTCCAAAGCCTCCGTCGCCCGCGCCCTCGCTGCCATCCGCTCCTGGTTCAAGTGGCTCGCCCGCCAGGGTCTGGTCGAGCAGAGCCCTGCCGCCCTCGTCGCCACACCGAAGCTCCCGAAGCATCTCCCCCGCGTCCCCACCATCGAAGAGATGAACCGCGTTGTCGAAAACTCCGCCGACGATTGCGCCGCATGGCCCGAGCGCGATCGCGTCATCTTCGAGCTCCTCTACGGCTGCGGCATCCGCAACGCCGAACTCGTCGGCATCGACCTCGCCGACATCCACTGGGCCAACGACGCCATCCTCGTCCGCGGCAAAGGCCGCAAGGAGCGCTACGTCCCCCTCGGCGATGCCGCGGCCCAGGCCCTGCGTGCGTATCTTCCCCTGCGCGAACAAAAACTCGCCGCCGCACAGAAATCGTCACCGGCACTGTTACTCAATATGCGCCTCCGCGGCGACGGCCGCCTCACCACGCGCAGCGTCGGCCGCATCGTCAAGCACATCGCGCTCGCCCACGGCCTTCCCGCCGACGTCCATCCCCACACCCTGCGTCACGCCTTCGGCACCCACATGCTCGAAGAGGGCGCCGACCTGCGCGCCATTCAGGAACTCCTCGGCCACGAGCGCCTGTCAACGACTCAACGCTACACGCAGCTCACCGTCGGCCAGGTCGCCGAAGTCTACGACCGCACCCATCCACGAGCGAAGTAGACCGAAATCAAAGCCCACCTCGCCAGGCGAAGACAAGGCGAAATAGCCATTAATTGCCCCGATTCCTCCGTCACATTTCATTTTTCCGCCCCATTTTCGGTGCGATATCCTTGGGTTCCCTATGGCTTCAACCGTCTGGAAAGGCTACATCTCCTTCGGACTCATCTCCGTGCCGATCCGTCTCTTCGTCGCGGCGCGCGAAAACCACATCAGCTTTAACCAGATTCACCAGGTGTGCGGCTCGCGCATCAAGCAGCAGACCTACTGCCCCACCTGCGAGCGCCTCGTCGAGCGCAGCGAACTCGTCAAGGGCTACGCCACCGACAAGGAAAACTACATCATCGTCTCCAGCGACGAACTCAAAGCCCTCGAAGCGCAGTCTTCCGAGACGATGGAGATCCTGCAGTTCGTCCAGCTCCCCGACGTCGACCCGCTCTACTACCAGACCTCCTACTTCACCGTTGCCGAAGATCCCGGCCGTAAAGCCTATTCGCTCATCCACAAGGGCATGCAGGATCTCAAACTCGGCGCCATCGCAAAAATCACGCTCCATCAGCGCGAGCAGATCGTCATGATCCGGCCCTTCGAGAAGGGCCTCGTCCTGCACACGCTCTACTACCCGGAAGAAATTCGCGCCGTCGCCGAATACGACAACCAGCCAGAAGTGGAAACGAACAAGGCCGAAGTCGCGCTCGCCGAGCAGTTCATGCAGCAGCTCACCGCCGAATTCCATCCCGAGAAACTCAAGGACGAATACACCAGCCGCGTCGAGCAGCTCATCGAGAGCAAACAAGGCCAGGCCGCCGCACCCGGCAAGCAGGAAAAGAAGAAGCTCGCCCCGGTCATCGACCTCATGGAAGCGCTGCGCCGCAGCATGGGCCAGGCCGCTCCCGCCTCCGTCACCGCATCCGCTCCTCCGCCGCCCAACCCGGACGACGACGAGAAGAAGCCTCCACAAAGAGTCTCGTCCAAAACAGCGGCAAAGAAGAAAAAAGCCGTCTAGCGTCCCGATAAAAATCTCGACGTTTCCTCTTGCTCGAGATGCCGACCTCCCGGGCATTTGGCCCCAACACGAATGTCATCGCGAGCGGAGCGCGGCCTCAGCCCTCGCCACAGGGGCAACTCTTGATCCGCGCGGAGTCGAATCGACCCCCGTAGCGCCACGAACGGCACGCACGACAAGATTCTCAGCGCGGAGGGAGTCGGTGGCACAGCCACCGATAAAAATCTCGACGCTTCCTCTTGCTCGAGATGCCGACCTTCCCAGACATTTGGCCCCAACACGAATGTCATCGTGAGCGGAGTGCGGCCTCAGCCCTCGCCACAGGGGCAACTCTTGATCCGCGCGGAGTCGAATCGACCCCCGTAGCGCCACGAACGGCACGCACGACAAGATTCTCAGCGCGGAGGGAGTCGGTGGCACCAGCCACCGATAGAAATCTCGACGTTTCCTCTTGCTCGAGATGCCGACCTCCCAGGCATTTGGCCCCAACACGAATGTCATCGTGCGCGGAGCGCGGCCTCAGCCCTTGCCACAGGGGCAACTCTTGATCCGCGCGGAGTCGAATCGACCCCCGTAGCGCCACGAACAGCACGCACGACAAGATTCTCAGCGCGGAGGGAGTCGGTGGCACAGCCACCGATAAAAATCTCGACGTTTCCTCTTGCTCAGCCCGACCCTCACCCAATACGCCTCTCCCGGCTCCAGGTCGAAAGGTAAGTAAAGCGGATTTTACGGCCAGAATACGTCAATGAGGCTTTCTTTCGGGTTATCATCCGCTTCAAGGCCCTCGGTGATCAGAATTACGAAGGTGTCGGATGGCTTGTGGTCGGCGGAGGTGTTCACACTCCCGCCCAATCTGGATTGGGTAAAGCCTGAATGGGAGACACCCGCGCCCATGAGCGTCGATGAATTGACCCGGGAACTTCTGGCTCGCGGTCATCACCAGACGGACATCGGTGACGCGTTCTACGAGGCTGACCCTGGCTGGCTTTCCGGACCTTTCACTCCAACCGGTTGATTCCTCCAACAGCCTATGCTCACGGGGACCAAATGCCGACAATGCGAGAGCTTGACAGGCTCGCACTCCAGCATTGACGGTCCTCCTGGATCTGGTCGCCCCGAATATTGCGACGAGAACCACCAGGGCAGCCAGCAGGTACAAGAATGGCCTGTAGTTCATCGGCGTCAGGCTATCATTCGTCCGCTGGGAACCTCAACTGGGCGTATTACCGGCTTTACGGAAGTTTCAGTTGCAGCGGAAAACCACCGTCCCAATGATTGGCCGCACCAAAAAACGCACAAAATTTCCTTAAAAGACTTACACGGCAACCCTGAAATCGGGGCACGACTTCAGTCGTGCCGCCAATAGCGCAAAACGAGTCGGGCTTCAGCCCCTGGTCAGTGCGCCAGCGCGATCGCGATCGCAGTCGCCACTTCCATCGGGCTCCGCCCTTCCACCACCACCCGCTTGTTGCGTGCATTCTCGCCGCCCGCTATCGCGATCGCCGACCGCGCCGTCCCCAGCAACTCCGCCAGATACTCGATCAGCGCTGCATTGGCGCGCCCTTCCACCGGCGGCGCCTGCAGCGCAATCTTCACCGCCGCATCCTCGCCTTCCCCCATCACGCCCACAATCGCGGTGCGGCTCGCGCGCGGCGCCACCCGTACAAGAAAGCTCGCTCCCTGCGCCGTCTCCCGCACTGCAATGGGTGTCGTCATCGAGATCCGCGTTCTCCAAACAAAGCTGTTCCGATCCGCACCAGCGTCGAGCCTTCCTCGATCGCTATCTCAAAATCCCCCGACATCCCCATCGATAGCTCCTCCAGCCCGATCTTCGGAAATTGCCTCGCCAGATCCTCCCGCATCTCCCGCAGCCGCCGAAAGCAGCCCCGCGCCGTCTCCGGATCCTCATCCAGCGGCGCAAGGGTCATCAGCCCGCGCATCGCCAGATGCGGCCAATCCGGCATCCGTTCCAGCAGCTCGCGCAACTCCGGTCCCTCCGGCGCCAGTCCCGCCTTCGTCGGCTCCTCGCTCAGCTTGATCTCCAGCAGCACCGGCAGCTTTTTGCCCAGCTTCCCCGCCGCATCGTTCAGCCGTTCTGCCAGCCGCTGCGAATCCACGCTGTCGATGCCGTCGAAGATCTCCGCTGCCCGGGCTGACTTGTTCGACTGCAGATGTCCGATGAGGTGAGCCTCCACCCCCGTGATGCCAAGGTCTGCCAGCCGCTCGCGCTTGCTCTCAAATTCCTGCACCCGATTCTCCCCCAGCAGCGTCAGGCCCGCGCGCACCGCCTCCACCAGCGTCTCTGCCGGATGCATCTTCGATACACCCATCAGCCGCACATCCTCTCTCTTGCGGCCCGCACGCCGGCACGCCAGTTCGATCCGCTCCTCCACCCCCCTCAGCCGTTCCGCGAAAGAACTCACCCTTCCATGGTAGGCGAAAGACTCGGCGCCCACCGGCCAATGCCCACAGTAATGCCCTTTCTCGAAAACTTCCTGCACTTCCCGGCAACTCCAACGACCACGGCGCGCATCCTCGTCACAACATGCGGTTGCGCCGCCGGGAGGCGGAAAGACCTATGCGCTCCGTCGTTTTGATCCACGCATGGCTCGAAGGGATGGGACGCGAAGAACCCTGCGAGCTGCTCGCCATCCGCGAGTCCCTCTCCGCACCCAACCGCATCGTCTATTCCCGTTGCAGCGTCATTGATGCCCCGCCCGACCTGCCCGACGGAAACTACAGGGTCACGTTCGACGCCTTCACAGTTCCGGCCCATAAAGAAGCCGGCCTCTGGATGCCCCACGCAACCGCAGCCCGCCCCGTCCTCCCACTCATCGAGAAAGCCGGTCGACCCCGCACTCCCTTCCGCATCGAGGAAACGGCGGAGATCCTGCCGGTGCTCCGCAACCGCATCGCCTGACCCCTCACCCTCAGACCTCCGCATCCTGCAGCAGCAGGTTCATCTGCTCCAGCAGCGCGTCCCGTAAACGATGCAGTTCGCTCACCTGGGTGTGCACGTCCATCCCGCTCGCGGCAGGTTCCCAGGCTGAGGCCATATCGGCCAGTGCATGCGCTTCCTGATGCAGGCGATCGATGCCCCGGAACTCCGCTGCCCCCCCGATGGGATTCCCGCGCTCGCTGTCCAGCCACCGGCCCAGGCGGCACCGGTGCGGATCGAGGATCGGCGGCGTGCGGCGCGTGCCCAGCAAAAACGCCTCCATCCCGGCAACCCACGCCCGATGCGCTACCCCCGCATGCATCAGGCTCCGCTTGCGCGGCGCTACCGACGCCACGTTCATCCACGCAGGATCAGGCTTCCAGGTCGCAGCCCATTCCGGCAAATCCTCCCCGGGCATGGGAAAGGCAATCCCGTAGCCCTGTCCGTGCACACAGCCCAGCTGCAGCAGCAGACGCCCCTGATCCACTGTCTCCACGCCCTCCGCAATCGCCAGCCGATCGAATGCGACCGCCAGCCCCAGCACCCCCTCCAGAATGCTCAGATCTTCCGGATCGTCCAGCACGTCGCGCACAAAGCTGCGATCGATCTTCAGCGTGTTCACCGGCAGCCGCTTGAAATACGTGAGCGACGAATAGCCGGTGCCAAAATCGTCCAGCGCGATCGACACCCCAATCTCGCGGCATGCCGCCAATACGTGCGACACCTGCCCCACATCGCGCAGCGCGCTCGTTTCCAGCACTTCCAGCTCCAGGCTCGACGGCGCAATCCCCGGATGCGTCGCGAGGATCCAGCGCAGCCGGTCGACAAAATTCGGTTGCTGCAGATGATGCGCCGCTATGTTGACGCTCACCGGAATTCGCAATCCCGCTGTGTGCCAGCGCTCCAGCTGCGCCAGCGCCCGCTCGATCACCCACTCCCCGATCAGATCGATCAGCGGATAGTTCTCGATCACCGGCAAGAATTCACCCGGCAGCAGGCGTCCCCGCGCCGGATGGTTCCAGCGGATCAGCGCCTCGGCCCCCATCACGGCGCCCGTGCTCATATTCACCCGCGGCTGGTAGTGCAGTACGAACTCGTTCAACGCCAGGCCGCGGCGGATCTGCTCCAGGTCCTCATGAAACGTCCGGATCGTGATGTCGTGTGCCGGATCGAAGATCTGATACCGATTCTTGCCCGCCAGCTTCGACTCGTACATCGCCTGTCCTGCCTGCCGCAGCAGCTGGTCCGCATCTACCTCCTCCGCCTGCGGATAAAACACCACCCCGATGCTCGCCGAAATGGGTACCGCGTTTTCGCCGATTCGCTTTCCCTCTGCCCCGCAGGCCAGCAGGTGCTCCAGAATCGGGATCGCCGCCTCCGTGTTCGGCAAATCCAGCAGCACCGCCACAAATTCGTCGCCGCCGATCCGCGCCACCGTGTCCGCCGCGCGCAGCACCTGCTTCATGCAGCTCGCCACTTCCATCAGCACCTGATCCCCGGCATCCTGCCCGTAGTTCTCGTTCACCGTGCGAAAGCCGTCCAGGTCCAGGCACGCCACCGCCAGCGTTTGCCCGCGCTGCCGCGTCTGCGCCATTGCCTGCTGCAGCCGGTCTGTCAGCAGCGCGCGGTTCGGCAGATTCGTCAGCGCGTCGAAATGCGCCATCCGCTCCAGCTGCCGCTCCTGCTCCTTGGTCTCGGAAATATCCGTGAAGAGTGCCACAAAATGCTGCACGCGCGACGCGTGATCGTAAACCGCATTGATCGTCAGCGACTCCGGATAGACCCTCCCGTCCTTCGCCTTGTTCCAGATCTCGCCCGTCCAGCGGCCGTTCTCCGTCAGTGCCCGCCACATGTCGGCATAAAACTCATCGCTCTGCCGCCCCGACTTCAGCATCCGCGGATTCCGCCCCAGAACCTCCGCCCGGCTGTACCCCGTGATCTCCGTGAACCGGTCGTTCACGTCCAGAATCGCCCCCTGCGGATCGCAGATCACGATCCCTTCCCGCGCGTTCGTGAACACGCTCGCCGCCAGCTGCAGCTGCTCCCGGTCTTTCTTCCGCTGCGTAATGTCCTCGGTGAACATCAGCAGCCCGCCGATCTCCCCCTCCGCGGTGCGCCACGGATGCAGCTCCCAGCGCAGCCACTGGATGGAGAAGTCCACTCGCACGAAGCGGTCCTCGTCGCAATACAAATCTTCGCCCGCCAGCACCCGCTGATGGTGCACTCTCCACCGGTCCGGAATCTCCGGGAATACTTCGTAGTGGCAGCGCCCCGCCAGGCTCGCGGTGTCCACTCCGTAATCCTGTCCCCAGCGCTGGCTGGCCGCGATGTACCGCATCTCCCGGTCGAACATCGCAATCGCCGCCGGTGCATGTTCGATGAACAGCTGCAGCAGCTCCTGGTTCTCCTGCAGCTTGTGCGCCGCGTCGATCGGCTCCGTGATATCCGGACAAATCCCGAAGATCCCGACCACCCGGCCCTCCTCGTCTTTCAGCGGATACTTCCGGTTGTCGATCCAGCGATGCGTCCCGTCCGCCATTTCCAGCCGCTGCACCGCGTGCGTATCGCGCCCCTCGGCGAAAACCTGCTCGTCCCTCTCCTCGAGCATGTCCGCCAGTTCCTTCGGATATATCTCGTGAGTCGTCTTCCCTGCTAAGTCCACCTTCCCATTCGCGTCCCCCAGCAGCTCTGCCATCCGGCGCGTCACCCGGACGTACACATGATCGCGGTTCTTCAAATACATCAAATCGTCCGTGTGATCGGTCAACGCGACAAAGCTGTTCGCGATCGTCTCCAGCGCAGCATCGACCGCCGCGTCCGCGTCCTCCAGCTTCAGATCGAGCAGGAGTACGCCGCCTGCCCCGCGCCGCTTCGTGAACCTCGCCTCCACCGTGCGCATCCTTCCATCCGCGTGCCGCAGCCGCAGTTGCGCACAGCCGCGGGGCTCCTCCGCCCCCAGCGAAAAAATCGCGTCGAGTTCCTCCCGGTCTTCGGGATGGATACGCTCCTCGAGGCAAATCCGGCCCGCCACCCATTCCTCCGGCGCGAACCCCGTGCATTCCTCGATGGAGGGATCAGCCGAAAGCAGTTTCGGCGGATCGGTCAGTGCAAATCGCATCGCACGGCGCTCCTGCTGCAGTCATCCTGGGATTGGTCTGCTGGGAGGATACTCACAGCTGTGGATAACCCGTCAAGAACTATCCCACCGACCTATCCATTCGCTTCAGCCCTGGTAACTTCCCCGTAGCGCAGTAGTTATCCTGCACCGGCCGGCCAAAGCGCCGCGCGCCGCCCTCCCAGTCCCGCTCTCCGAACTCCATCTCGCCCCGTATCGGGAAATGCACCACCAAACCACCGCTTTTCAATCAATTGCAACCTGCAATCGGCGATACTAAGGTGTGGTGCGCTTTTGCGAAGCATTACAAAAGTCGCCATCGTAGTTCAGGAGAACAATACCTTTGATGTCCCTCGAAACCCGGCCCCTCGTCCGCTGGACCCTGGCCGAACTCCGCAGCGCCGCCTTTGCCCCGGTGCCTGAAATTGCCGTATTCGACTGTGACGGAACCCTCTGGGACGGCGACGCCGGCCTCGGCTTCCTGACCTGGTCCATGGAAGCCGGCCTCCTCTCCCGCGATGCCAGTGACTGGATCGACGCACGCCACCGCCTCTATCGCCATGGCGAAGTCTCCGAACTTCAGATCTGCGGCGAAATGGTCCAGGTCTACGCCGGCCTCCGCGAAGAAGAACTCCGCCGCGCCGCCGCCCGCTACTTCGCCACCCATATCGAGCCGCAAATCTTTCCCGAAATGCAGGCCCTGGTCCACGACCTCCGCTCCGCCGGCGCCGATATCTGGGCTGTCAGCTCCACCAATAACTGGGTCATCGAAGAAGGCGTCCGCCGTTTCGGCATTCCCGCCAATCGCGTCCTCGCCGCTCAGGTCCGCGTGCAGGACCCCGCCCACGACGGGCTTATCACCTCCGATCTCATTGCCGTTCCCACCGACGAAGGCAAAGCCGAAGCCCTCGACCGCGCCGGCATTCCTCATCCCGGCCAGGTCTACGGCAACTCCATCCACGACGCGGCCGTGCTCGCCATCGCCGCCCGCGCCTTCCCCATCAACCCCACGCCCGGGCTCGCCGAAATCGCCGCCCAGCGCGGATGGAATGTCTATTACCCCGACGCCGTCCTCACCGATCACACCAAATAGTCATGAGAATCGCCGCCCTGCAGCCGAGCGTCACCATCATCCTCGACCGCCTCGGCTGTCTGGACCAGCTCGTGGCCTGTACTCGCTACTGTCTCGCCGCTGTCCCCGCCCTCCGCAATCGCTGCCTCGAACCGGACTTCTCCATCGTCCACGACTCCTGGTCCACCACCCCCGGCGAACTCCTCGCCTTCCGCCCCGACCTCGTCATTGCCTCGGTCCCTTACCGCCAGGAATCCCTCGCCGCCATCCTGAAAGCCGGCTGCCCCGTCCTCACTCTCGCCCCGCACTCCCTCGCCGACATCGAGCAGGACATCCGCCTCATCGCCGCTGTCGCCGGCGCCCCCGTCCAGGGCGCGCAGCTCGTCGCCGGCCTCCACGACGCCGTCGCTCAGATGCGCCTCTATACCGCCGATCTCCGCTCCCGCCCCCGTGTCTATTGCGAGGAGTGGGGCAAGCCCCTCATCCACTCTCAGCTCTGGGTTCGCGAACTGGTCGAAGCCGCCGGCGGCGTCTTCCTGGGCGAGCCCGGCACCGTCACGACCCCGGAGGCCGTGGCCGCTGCCAACCCCGACGTCATCCTCGCCGCCTGGTGCGGCGCCGGCGACCGCGTGCCCCTGAAAAAACTCGCTGCCCGCCCCGGCTGGGAGCGTCTCCGCGCCATCCGCGACCGCCGCCTTTACTGCATTGCCGACGAATTGCTCAACACCCCCGCCCCCACCCTCATCGAAGGGCTCAGGGCCATCGCCGCCGCGCTCCACCCCGACGTTTTCGTTACCTCCGGAGGGCTGCGCGCCCTCGAACCGAATCCAACCGCGCCCGCCGGCGTCTAAACTACAGGGCAATATGGCAGATACGGCCCAAATTCGCGACCCGAAGACCCTCCGCTTCGTGGCTGCGGGGCTCATCCTCCGCGGCGACGAGGTCCTGATCTGCCAGCGCAAAGCCGGCTCTCCCATGGGTCTTAAATGGGAATTTCCCGGAGGCAAGATCGAAGCGGGCGAATCCGCCGAGCAGGCTCTCCGCCGCGAGCTCGACGAAGAACTCGGCATCTCCGCCCAGGTCGGCACCCGCGTTGCTCACCTCCGCCACACCTACCGCAGCGGAGGCGCCGTCGACCTGCAGTTCTTCGCGGTCCACAGCTTCCAGGGCGACATCACCAACCAAATCTTCGAAGACGTCCGCTGGGTTCCCCTGCGAACCCTCCCCGAGTACGACTTCTTAGCCGCGGACCGCGACCTCGTCCGCGACCTGGCTGCGGGCAAGCTCCTCTAAAACAGCACCGCCCCAACATCCTGTGCGCTGCCACGGAGTCTGAGCGACCGCTGCGCTACCCGCGCGTGGGCGAAGGATGCACCTCGCGGCCGGTATGCACGCCCGTTCTCGCCCGGAATGTCTGGTCTCCAACAAACGACCGGCTCTGTTCCACGAACTCTTCCCACTGAAGGCGCCCGCGATCGATGATCTCGCGGCTCCGATCCACCGGCTCCTTCGTGTACTCCTTGCTCTTCTCAACCGGGGCCGCCGCCTGCTCCCTGCTCCTGTCAGCGAAGGCTGCCGCCTGTTCCTTGCTCCGGTCGACCATCGCGCCAACCTCTTCCGCAGCCTGGCGGGTGCGGCCCACATACTCATTCACCTGCTGCTTGCTCCGGTCAACGAGCGCGCCGACGTCTTCCGCGGCCTGGCGGATCCGATCCACGTAGTCGTTTACCTGCTGCTTGCTCCGGTCGACGAGCGCGGTCACATCTTCCGCGGCCAGGCGAGTGCGATCCACGTACTCGTTCACCTGTTCCCTGCTGTGGTCGACCAGCGCAGCCACCTGCTGCTTGCTCTGCTCCGCCATCGCCCCAACCTCTTCCGTGGCCTGGCGAGCCCGATCGACATACTCGTGCACCTGCTCCCGGCTCTGGTCGACCAGCGCAGCCACCTGCTGCTTGCTCTGCTCGGCCATCGCTCCAACTTCTTCCGTAGCCTGGCGAGCCCGATCGACATACTCGTTCACCTGTTCCCGGCTCTGGTCGACCAGCGCAGCTACCTGCTGCTTGCTCTGCTCGGCCATCGCGCCAACCTCGTCCGCCGCCTGGCGCGTTCGATCCACGTACCCGTTCACCTGTTCCCGGCTCTGGTCGACCAGCGCAGCGACCTGCTGCTTGCTCTGCTCCACCATCGCCCCAACCTCGTCCGCTGCCTGACGGGTGCGACCCACGTATTCGTTCAGCTGCTCTTTACTCTGGTCGACAAGCGCAGCCACCTGCTTGCTCTGCTCGACCATCGCGCCAACCTCTTCTGCGGCCTGGCGAGTGCGCCCCACGTACTCATTCACCTGCTCACGGCTCTGATCAACGAGCGCAGCCACCTGCTGCTTGCTCTGCTCCACCATCGCCCCAACCTCGTCCGCGGCCTGGCGCGTGCGCCCCACATACTCATTCACCTGCTCCCGGCTCTGATCGACGAGCGCAGACACCTGCTGCCGGCTCTGCTCCACCATCGCCCCAACCTCGTCCGCGGCCTGGCGCGTGCGCCCCACGTACTCATTTACCTGCTCACGGCTCTGATCGACGAGCGCAGACACCTGCTGCCGGCTCTGCTCCACCATCGCGCCAACCTCGTCCGCGGCCTGGCGCGTGCGATCCACGTGCGCGTTCACCTGCTCCCGGCTCTGATCGACGAGCGCAGTCTGCTGCCGGCTCTGCTCGATCATCGCGCCCACCTCGTCCGCGGCCTGGCGGCTGCGATCGACGTACGCGTTCACCTGTTGCTTGCTCTGCTCCACAAGGTCAGCCACCTGTTGCCGGCTTTGCGCGACAAGGGCGCTGATCTCCGCCGCAGCCTGGCGCGTGCTTGCGCGCAGAAACTCGGTGTCCTCGCGGGCGCCGTCGGCCCGGTCCTCACCCGTTTCGCGACCGAACTTCGGCGCATAGAAAATTCCGGCCACAGCGCCTGCGCCCAGTCCGGCAACAAGCCACGCCCATCCGTGATTTTTGCTTTCCTCTGCCATTGCGAAGACTCCATTCGTTGTGCTTCCCCGTCGTGCCGATCCTCGGGCCCCGCCGGTTACTCAACAGTACCTTAGGGTTGAGTACCCAGCTCTCACACTTTCGTGGTGAGTTTATGTAATTCGGAATACGGATGATCATTCCCCTCCTGGTGAGTCACTTTCAATGACCACAGTGTCGTATCGTCTACAACCACCTGAGGTGCGACTAACACTTTCGTTGCAGGGTCTCTTCCTGCCGCAATAGCGGTCGACGGCAACCACCGCACCGCCAGGACCAACACGGGATCTATCCTGACCGGCGCGAAGTGGAAGAACCCCCGAAGCCCCTGGCCGTGATCCGCCACGCGCTCTCCGGCGGAGGGGAATCGGTCGCGCAGCGGCCGACAAAATCTCCCCCAGGGCTCTGGTTCGGAAGAATCCCTGCGCTGGAAAACTCCTGGACGCCGGCCGTTTAGCAATTTGATGGCAGTCACGTCGCCTAAAGACTCGCCTCCGGTACCAAAAGGTGAAGGGCATGACCTCACAGCTTGCCTAAAGACTCGCCTCCGGTACCAAAAGGTGAAGGGCATGACTTCGCAGCCTGTCTAAAGACTCGCCTCCGGTACCGAAAAGTGAAGGGGCATGACTTTCAGTCATGCCATAAAGACGGGCCCGCAGGGCCCTTCCGCACTGCCGTAGGCCCGCAATTGCACTCGCCAGAGAGGATTCGCGCCAGCAGCACGACGGTAAAAAGCCCCGGCCTTCACAGGGTGGATTCGCCGCCCAATCTCACAGGCTCGAGCCTCGGCACGACACTTCCGAAAAGCCAGTGTTCCAACAGCTCCCCTTTCGGGCTGGTGGCGTCTCCTCGCGAACGAGGAAACGCCAGGGCGTGAGGGCGGGCGGCCGGGGTCCCGGCGAAACCACGTATCGCTGGGGTGGCCGTGCCATTCCGGATCCATCTCCGGCTCCAATGTTCCCATACGCCAATTACACCGGAGGGAGGAGAGAGGCATGCGATGGTCCGGGCATGATCGCGCTCGCGGTCGCCATCGCATGGCTGACTAACGCAGGTACCGATACTCCTTAAAGTTGCAGTAAAGTCGTCCCACCGGGACTTACTCTCGCACCCAGCGGATAGCTCGGATTCCGCTCTATCCTGCGCCTCCCGGCCAATCCTCCAAATCTGTCAAGCCTCAGGCCTCCCCACCAAAGTAATGCCCCAACAAAACAAGCGACTTCCAGACCAAAACACCCCAACAAAGTTGGCGCACTTTCTAACTGGACTTGGTATTCTAATAATAGGGGGATAAAAAGAAAGTTTGCACCGGTAGTTAGCTTCGGACTAGTTCTGTAACACCCCCAGGGCCGCCCTCATCAGGCGGCCTTTCCAGTTACGGATCACGACAGCGAACTGCCGAATCCACGACCTCACCGAGGACTGAGGCACCGCGAATCGAACGGACCACACAAGAGTTGTCAAGTCTGGAAACACAGCCCGCCCGACAAAAGGGCGCGCAAAATGCGAAACCACCAAACCATCCGCGAACCGCGCCAACGCTGACCGTCTTTTGCCGACCGCTTCACCGCCGACCGCTTCACCACCGAACCGCTTCTCCAACTCGTACCCGAGGGACCACCATGGCACCCGAATGCACCCACATCCTGCCCAACGGCCAAAAGTGCCGCGGCACCGCTACCCGCGGTCACGAATTCTGCCGCCACCACGGCCCTAAACCCCTCGGCGGAGATCCGCCTGTCCCCCAACCCCGGCGCATCTCCCGTGTTGCCCGCTGGTCCAACCTCAGCCGGAAGCTTCCCTGGCTCGATCCCGCCGACCTTCCCATCGAAGCCTATGGCATCCTCCTCGCCCTGCTCGAGGACGGTGTCGCCGGCATCTCCGACCGCGAAGCCGGACGCCTCCTCCGCGGCATCGTCCGTCGCCGTGGTTCGGTCCCGTTCCTCGAGCCTGAATTCGTAGATCCGGAACCCGTGCCGGACTCCTCCAGCGCGCCCGCGGCTGCTGGCCCCAGGCCACCCGCCACTGGCTCCTCCATCGACGACTACCTGTTCGCGCTCGGCGAGGCAGCCATGAAAAACCCCGCCCTTGTCCCCGCCCTCCTCCACCCCAATCTCGCTCAGCCGAATCTGCAGCAACCTCGGCCATCCATGCCGCAAACTGGGCCGGGCTTGCCGCAAACCCAGCCGAGTCCCCGGCAAACTCAGCCGAGTCTGCTGCAAATGCCTCCGAGCACCAGGTGACCGCCCCTCAATCATCTGCACGCAACTCGGTCGTGCATGCCGCACCCGCGGCCGAGTTTGCGGCAACCTCAGCCAGGGTCGCATCTCCTACATTCCCGACCACCTGGCCAGGGTACTCAACGCGGTAACCAAGCCATCTCCCACAAAACAAAGCACCGGCCAAATTGCAGAAGGGGTGGCATCGCCTCGATCCAGGCGAATTTTTCAGCGAAACCCTAAACCGGTGTCGGAACCGGAGCGCCTTCCAGAGCCACGAATTTGGCCGGCTGGCAGCAGGCGCGGCTAAGCCGCTCACGGTCCGCCTCCAGTTGCGGATCCTGGCGCAGTTCGTCCAGCACCGTTGCCAGAATTGATGCCGCTGCCCCATTCCCCGGTCGCGCCAGCCGGTAGTGCATCCACTTGCCCTCGCGCCGCGCCGCCACTATTCCCACCCGGCGCAGATATGCGAGGTGGCGCGAGACTTTCGGCTGCCCCTGGCGCAGGATTTCCACCAGATAACAGACGCACACCTCGCGGCCCGCAATCAGGTTCAACAGACGCAGACGCGTGGGATCGGCCAGAGCCGCAAACAGCGGTGCCAGATCCGCCGATCCGTTACTTCGGGGCATATTCTCATCATATACGCCTTGACAGATATTTGTATTCAGGCATAGATTCGCTTTAGCGAATATGAGGAGGGCCCCCAATGGCCAGCGGTACCGAAGTCAGGGAAGAAGTCCGGCAAAAGTATGGAAACGCAGCCCGCGCGGTCGCCGAAACCGGCACGGTGCAGGCCTGCTGCCAATCCAGTCTGCGCTGTTGCGACCCCATCACCACCAACCTCTACACCGACGAGGAGCGCGGCCTGCTGCCGGAAAAGGCCGCCCTGGCCTCGCTGGGCTGCGGCAATCCCACCGCGCTCACCGAGTTGAAGCCGGGCGAAATCGTCCTCGACCTCGGCTCCGGAGGCGGCATTGATGTGCTGCTCTCGGCGCGGCGCGTGGGCCCCACCGGCAAGGCCTACGGCCTCGATATGACCGACGAGATGCTCTCCCTCGCCCGCGAAAATCAGCGCCAGGCCGGCGCCCAAAACGTCGAGTTCCTCAAGGGCGAGATCGAGAACATCCCGCTGCCCGACGCCTCGGTCGACGTGGTGATTTCGAACTGCGTCATCAACCTGAGCGCCGACAAGGATCGCGTCCTGCGCGAAGCCTTCCGCGTGCTCAAGCCAGGCGGCCGCCTGGCTGTATCGGATGTGGTGGTGCGCGGCGAAGTTCCTGCTGCGGTGCGCCAGAGCATGCTGCTGTGGGCGGGCTGCGTCGCCGGAGCGCTCGAAGAGAGCGATTATCGCGCGCGTCTCCAGGCAGCCTGTTTCGAGCAGGTGGAGATTGAACCAACCCGTGTGTATCAGCTCGAAGACGCACGCCACTTTCTCACCGGCTCGGGTGTGGATGTGGAAGCGGTCGCGCCCGAGGTCGAAGGCAAATTCATGAGCGCGTTTATCCGCGCGACCAAGCCGAAGCCTTCCTGCTGCGGGACGGAGTGCTGCGGCGGAAAGCATGCGGGAGGCAAGGCATAAGCCATGGCGGATCGTTACAACGTGCTGTTCCTCTGCACCGGCAATTCGGCGCGGTCTATTATGGCCGAGGCGATTCTCAACCACAAAGGCAAGGGCCAGTTCACGGGCTATAGCGCCGGCAGTCATCCGACCGGACGGCCCCGGCCGGAGGCGCTGCGGCAGATTGAATCGGCCGGCATGCCCACGGCCGGTCTGCGCAGTAAGTCGTGGGACGAGTTCTCCGCCCCGGGCGCGCCGAAGCTGGATTTCGTCTTCACCGTCTGCGACAACGCCGCGAAAGAACAGTGTCCCTACTGGCCCGGCCAGCCTATGACCGCGCACTGGGGCATTCCCGATCCGGCGGCGGTCAAGGGCACGGAGGAAGAAGTGGCACGGGCCTTTCGCGATGCGTTCGTGATCCTGGACCGCCGCATTGGCCTGTTCCTCGCACTGCCGCTGAACACCCTGGCGCAACTCGCCATCAAGCACGAGATCGACAGGATTGGCCGCTCCTGAGGGCGCCAATTCGCGGAGACCCGAAGGATGAAGAAGAGCCGGCTATCGTTTCTCGACCGCTATCTGACCGCCTGGATTTTCGCGGCCATGCTCTTCGGCGTGGCGCTGGGCTGGCTCGCGCCCGGAGTGGTTCCGTTTCTGGATCGCTTCAGCGTGGGCACCACCTCGATCCCCATCGCGGCGGGCCTGATCCTCATGATGTATCCGCCGTTCACGCGGGTTCGCTATGAGGAGCTGCACGAGGTCTTCCGCAACAAGCGCGTGCTGGGCCTCTCGCTGGTGCAGAACTGGCTCATCGGGCCAGTGCTGATGTTCGCGTTGGCCATCGTGTTCCTGCGCGGATATCCGGAGTACATGGCCGGCCTGATCATGATCGGGCTGGCGCGCTGTATCGCCATGGTGATCGTCTGGAACGAACTGGCCAAAGGCGACACGCAATACGCAGCCGGACTGGTGGCGTTCAATTCGCTGTTTCAGGTCTTCTTCTATTCGGTCTACGCCTGGATTTTCATCACGGTGCTGCCGCGCTGGTTCGGGCTGCGCGGAACCGTGGTTCATATCTCGATCCGGGAGATTGCGCAGAGCGTCTTCATCTACCTCGGCATTCCGTTTCTTGCCGGATTCCTGACGCGGACGGTCATGGTCAGGGTGAAAGGCCTCGCGTGGTACGACCGGAACTTCGTGCCCCGCGTCGCGCCCCTGACTCTGGTAGCCCTCCTGTTCACGATTGTCGTGATGTTCTCGCTCAAGGGCAGTGCCATCATCCGCCTGCCGCTGGATGTGCTGCGGATCGCGGTCCCGCTGCTGATCTACTTCGTCGTCATGTTCCTGGTCTCGTTCTACATGGGGCGAAAGCTGGGCGCGGACTACTCGAAGACCACAACGCTCTCCTTCACCGCCGCTTCGAACAACTTCGAACTGGCGATCGCGGTGGCGGTCTCAGTGTTCGGCATCAACTCGGGGGCGGCCTTTGCAGCCGTCATCGGGCCGCTGGTCGAAGTGCCGGTGATGATTGCGCTGGTGAACCTGGCGCTCTATTTCCAGCGCCGATACTTCCCGGCCGCCGAGTCGATCGATGTGGAAGCCCCGTGCGCACCGGCAGTACGGTGAACACCGGGGGAAGCCGCAGACCCGTGCAACCGCAGGGCTGGAGGAAGAAGCCAGCGGCCAGTGCGGCATCGGCGAGGCGTTGACTGCGCATGGCCAAGTCTCCGATACAGCCATCATAGCCATTCGGACTACATGACCTGGGACATGGCGTCCACGTCGGGATGGAACTGCACCTGGCTCATGGCGTGGCCGACTTCGCGGTTCTTCATGAAGTTCTGCCAGACGAAACCACTGCGCAGGTTCTCGGCCATCAGCATCGTGATGCCCTGGTCGATGCCCAGAATGTCGGGGGCAAACCAGTTCGCTTTGGGCTGAAGAGCGTCAACGAAACCGTACCGGGTGTAGGCCTTGTCCTTGAACTGTTCGCGGATGCTCAGAAGAACGTGAGAGCATTCGGCGGGCAGAAAGACCAGCGATCCGCCGGTGGCGCAGGGGACGAGAGTGCCGTCAAGGGGACCCATAGCGGGGGGGCCGCCCCAGACGCGATAGCCTTCGCGGGAGTCGGACGCCGTGATGCCCCACAGGTTCTGATCGAACCAGGGAAATTTGCGGCCCTCAGTAAGACACCAGAGTTGATGCGCGCGCGTGGCGGCGATGGAGTTGGTGAAGTAGTTTGCGTGCAGGTCGGCGACGTTGCGGAAGTCGCACCAGGCGTGCGCGTACTGATGGATGAACAGGGGCGCGACGCCGCTGATGTAATCCAGGCCGCCGAACTGGACGACCGGACGCTGCAGGTCGTTCCAGTCCGCAGGAGGAATGGAATGGGTGGGCGACCCGATGGCCAGCAGGTACATGGTAAGCAGCTCGGAGTAGATATCCCAGCGATGCTTGAGAAAACCCTGATCGGGGAGCCAGCCCATGGAGAGGGTCTGGCCGCCGTTGAGCATCCACTCCCAGTCGACGCGGCGATAGAACGTAGTAGCCAGACCCTCGATCCGCGGATTGCCGGCGAAATACTGGCGGCAGGTGAGAACGCCGCAGAGCAGGAGCGCGGTGTCGATGGAGGAGAGCTCGCTGCCGAACATGCGCTGGCCGCTTTCCATATCGATGAAGTGGTAGAGAAAGCCGTGCTCGTGGGGGCAGTCTTCCAGAAGAAAGGCAAGCGTTTTCTCGACGCGCTGCTCGCAGTCGTAAGCGCGCAGGTAGTTGCGCTTGTGCGCGATGCAGAGGGCGGTGAGCCCGAAGCCGGTGGCAGCAATGCTGGAGACGCGGCTGAGGGAAAGACCCTGGGCAGGTGCGCGATCGCGCACCATGCCGGTGCGGGGACTGGCTTCGTTGTAGAAGAAATCGGCGGCGCGGCCCTCGAGGTCGTCAAGGAGGGTTTCCGCAGCCGTGGTGACCTGGGTGAGCGGGCGATTGATGAAAACGCCTGGGGGGTGCGGATACTGCTGGGCGGACTGGGACTCCGACTTCGGCTCCTGGCCTGCTTTCACCCTGGGCGGCTGCGCCTGGTTCTGAGCAGCGAGGGCGGAGGGGCTGAGAGCCAGAGCTCCGGCAGCCCCGGCTCGCTTCAGCAGCTCTCGTCGCGTTATGGAGAATGGAGCCAACGTGAGATCGGGGTCTTCTTTTCGGATGCAGGCGAATCGCGGTTCGTCAGGGGGCGAGTTGTTGAGCGGATCCTGACGAGGCCACGGGACCGGACAACGATCCCTCTCCCAATGTAACGGAGGCGCGGAGCAAAGAGGCAATTCCGGGGGTGGGGGCGTGCCAACAACGCCATATCGCGCCGGATGGTTGCACCCTGCAGCAGCGGTCGCGCATCCAGTATCATCAGGGGGCGCATCCTGTGCGGGCGCTGATGGCAGCATGAACCCGCACAACCCCCGCGGACATTTCACCCTCACACTTCGCAAGGAGGAATGCTTTGGCACATGAAGTTCCACCTCTTCCCTATGACTATAAGGCGCTGGAACCCCATATTGACGAACAGACGATGCACCTGCATCACGACAAACATCATCAGGCCTATGTCACGAATCTGAACGGGGCCATCGAGAAACACCCCGATCTCGGCAAACATTCGGCCGAGGACCTGCTGCGCAATCTGAACAGCGTTCCGGAAGACGTACGCACCACGGTTCGCAACAACGGCGGCGGGCATGTGAACCACAGCATGTTCTGGGCCATCATGAAGCCGAACGGCGGCGGCGAGCCGACCGGCGCGATTGGCGAGCAGATTAAGAAGGATTTCGGCAGCTTCGAGGATTTCAAAAAACAGTTCAACGACACGACGGCGAAGCAGTTCGGCTCCGGCTGGGGCTGGCTGATCTGGGACGGCAAGCTGAAAATCATCACCACGGCCAATCAGGACAGCCCGCTGTCGCAGGGCTACTACCCGATCCTGGGCAACGATGTCTGGGAGCACGCTTACTACCTCAAGTACCAGAACCGGCGTCCGGAATATCTGGCCGCGTGGTGGAACACCGTTAACTGGGACGAAATCAACAAGCGATTCGAGCAGGCGAAAAAGTAGCGGCTCGCTCGCTGGCTCCGGATGAATGCAATTTCACTCCGGAGAATTTGTTGTGCAGTTCCGGTCCCGTGCCCTTTCTTTTGCTTCGAGCAGAGGAAAGGGCATTTCTTTCAGCAGCAGCCCTTATGATGGACGGTTCCGACGATCCGCGTCGAACGGAGGACTGTGTCTGATGGGGCGTTTGCGCTTTTTGCCGTCGCTGTTGTTTTCTCGCTCAGCTGTTTTTAGCCTTGGCATCCTGATAGGTTGCAGCCTCACGGTGTCGGCCCAGAAGGCAACCGCGCCCGCGCCGGCGAAGTGGGTGGGCACGTGGGCGACGTCGCCGTTCGGCGGCGATCCCTGGCATACGATTCCGACGCTGGTGGACTCCACGCTGCGCGAGATCGTACACACATCGATTCCGGGCAAGGCGCTGCGGGTTCACTTCACGAACGAGTTCGGCACGGAGCCTCTGCGCATCGACGCGGCCAGCATCGCGCTGAGCGCGGGAGAATCCGCGATTCAGCCGGATTCCATGCACGCCATCACCTTCGGGGGCAAGCCGTCCATCGCCATCCCTCCGGGGGCCGAGGCGGTGAGCGATCCGGTGGATATGGTGACGCCGGCATTTGCCAATCTGGCGATCAGCCTTTTCCTGCCGCTGCAGCAGATCAGCGATGTCTCAGTACACTCGGGCGCGCAGCAGATCAATTACATCCAGACCGGCAGCAATGCGGTAAGGGAGGCCTCCCTGGCGAATGCGATAACGGTGCCCTCGTGGTACTTCGTGAAAGGCGTGGATGTGGAGCCGGTAGCTCCACACACAGCCGCGGTGGTTGCCTTCGGCGATTCGATCACAGACGGCGCGTACGCGACCGACAATGAAAACCACCGCTGGCCAGACTACCTGGCGGTGCGCCTGCACAACAATCCTGCGACCGCAGGACTGTCGGTTCTGAACGAAGGCATCGGCGGCAACTGTGTGCTGATCCACTGTGTAGGGCCGAATGCGCTGGCGCGCTTCGATCGCGACGTTCTTTCCCAGGCTGGCGTGAAGTACGTCATCGTGCTGGAGAGCATCAACGATATTGGGGCGCTACACGATCCCAATCGCCCCCGTTATCAACTCACAGCGGAGGACCTGGAGCAGGGGTTGAGCCAGATTGTCGCGCGCGCACACGAGCATGGGATCAAGGTATTTGGCGCGACGCTCACCCCGTACAAGGGCGCGGGCTACTTTACGGAGAAGGGCGAACAGATTCGCGAGGCTGTGAATCAATGGATTCTGACGAGCGGCGTCTTCGATGGAACCGTCGATTTTGACAAGGCGACGCGCGATCCGGCGAACCCCCTGGTTTACGCCGCGCAATACGACAGCGGGGATCATCTGCACCCGAAAGACCCGGGTTACGATGCGATGGCGAACGCGATCGATCTGAGCCTGTTTCACTGAGCGGGGATTCCAGCGCGTGCCTGGCGGGCACCCCAGGGCGCGGGTTTTCGCGCAGCTTTTGCCCGGAATCCGGGTCTAATCGGGCAGGAAGGTTTGTCACGACTATGCGGTTGACCCTTTTTTCTGCACTGGCTTCCTTTGTCTTCGCTGGGGCAGCTCTCGCACAGACCCCGGCGGTTCCCGCCGGGGAATCTCACTTCAGCATTGTGCAGGCGAATGACGGCAGGAATGTCGGCTCGGCCGACTGCACCGTGAGCGCGGTCCCGGGCGGATACCAGATCACGTCGCGCGGCGAGCTGAAGATGCCGAAGTTCACTTATTCATTCACGAACCAGAATCGGCTCGACAGTCAGCTGAACATCGTGCGCGACCAGTTGAGCGGCGTGGTCAACGGTTCAGAGGTGATGTTCAATCTGAACTCCGATCCTTCGGGACGGCAGTTCCAGGTGAGCATCACCGCCAGCGGCAAGACGACCACGAACAGCTTCGACCGGCACCAGCACACCGCGCTGCTGCCGGATCTGGACCCGGCGGCTTACGTTGCGATAGCGCACTTCGCGCTGGCTCAGCCGCCGACGACCTGGGTTGTGATTCCGAAACAGAACGGGCTGCTGATTCCCACGCAATACGACGCGCAATCGGATGTGCGCGGGACCTTTCACGGCCAGCCGGTGGACGCGCATCACGTGAGCGTGACGATCAGCGAGGAGAACGGGTTCACGGTGGAGGTTTACTTCACGAATGAGGGTGCGCTGCTGGAGGCGGATCTGCCGGAGCAGAACTTCTACGTGATCCGCGACGATTTCAAGCTGGAGAATCGTCCGCACTACACGCCGCCGAAGGGAGAGGCGCCTCCGCCGGACGCGGGTCAGCCACAGGGTCCTGGACAGGGAGCCCCGCAGTAACGCAGAGTCGCCGGCTTCAGGCGACTTTGACGACGACTTTGCCGCGTGCGTGTCCGGCTTCCAGATATTTCATCGCGTCGATGACTTCGTCGAAGGCGTAGCAGCGATCGATCACTGGCTTCACGGCGCCCGACTTCATCAGTTCGGCGAGTTGGTTCAGGTCGTCCTGATTGCGACGAGCGACGAAGATGACAATTTTCTGCTTCCTGAAAGGCGCCTGCAGCAGGACCTTCAGCATGCCGCCAAGAATCGTCATCAGGCTCACATTGGGCGACGCTCCGACCATGACGCAGGTGCCTCGCGGCTTGAGCATACGGCGGATGTGAGACGGGGAGAGATTTCCCACGCACTCGAGGACGAGGTCGTACTGCTGGTCATCTTCGGCGAGACCCTGCTGCGTGTAGTCGAGGACGCGGTCGGCGCCGAGGGAGCGAACCAGGTCGAGGTTGCGCGTGCTGCATACGCCGGTTACGTCCGCGCCGAAGTGCCTGGCAAGCTGCACGGCGAACGTCCCCACGCCGCCCGCGGCACCATTGATGAGGACTTTCTGGCCCGGCTGGATACGGCCCTTGTCGCGCAGGCCCTGCAGGGCAGTCCATGCTGCGATTGGCACCGTAGCCGCCTGCTCGAAGCTGAGATTCTCCGGCTTGACAGCGAGCGTCGATGCTGGAGCGCAGACGTATTCGGCGAGGGCGCCGCGGCATGCGCCGAAGACCGTGTTGCCAGGCCGAAATGGGGTAACGCCGGGCCCGATGGCGTCGACTTCGCCGGCGACATCGACACCGGGCCGTTTGGGTTTGTGCAATCCCATGAGGAGGCGAAGGAACCAGGGCTTGCCCTGCATCAACTTCCAGTCGAGTGGATTGAGGCCGGCGGCGCGGACGCGGATGAGAAGCTCGCCCTCGCGCGGCACGGGCCTGGCCGTTTCCTCCCAGTGCAGAACATCGGGAGAGCCGAAGTGACGATAGACGATGGCTTTCATGGACAGCACCTCGTCTCGATGACGCCGATACGATAGCGCCGGTGGGGCACGCCTGTCAGTATTGGCTGTCACGCGGGTCCGGGGAAGTTTCGGGGTGAGGCTATGCCCGCGCCGAAAATGCGGTCACCAGGGAGGTGAGCAGGCGCACGGCGCGTGGAACCGCCTGGCGCAGCGGTCCGGACAACTCGTCGCCGTAGCCGAAATGGCTGGCGCCGATGGTAAGGGCGAAGGCACGTGCCGGAGCGTGGCCGCAAAAGGACTGTGCCATCGCCAGCAATGCTGGTGGATCGAGGCGGTGGGTTTCGGGGAGCTCGCTGCGAGGTGCGATGGAAACCACACGGATGGCTCCCGGCTCGTCGACGGCGGAGGCATCGACAAAGATGACGAGGTCGGTGGCGGCGAGATCGGCTGCCATCTCAGGCGTAAACTGTTGCGCGGCGACGATGCGCAGGCGCGAGGCGGGGAAGATGTGCTCGGCTGCTTCGGCGATGCGCAGACCGACGCCGTCGTCCTGGCGGAGCGTGTTGCCGCACGCCAGCAGCAGTGCGGGAAGCAGGGACAGAGGTGCCGGGTTTGGCTTCATGGCCTCAGTCGGCTTCATGACTTTCAGCCTCGCCGCAGTTCTTTCACGAGCGAGCCGTCAGGGGCGCGCAGCTCGACGGCGAGGGGCATGCGGCCCATGGCGTGGGTGGAGCAGCTGAGGCAGGGATCGAAGGTTCGGACCACGGCTTCGACGCGATTGAGCATGCCTTCGGCAATGTTGTCGCCCTGCACGTAATGGCGCGCCGTTTGCAGGATGCCTCGGTTCATGGCGGCGTTGTTGTGGCCGGTGGCGATAATGAGGTTCGCCCAGACGATAAGGCCGTTCTCGTCGACTTTGTAATGGTGGATGAGCGTACCGCGAGGCGCTTCGGCAACGCCGACACCTTCGAGATTGTTGACGGATGCGGTGGCGCGCACATGCTTGTCGAGGATTGCTTTGCAGTCGAGCAGGATTTCAATCTTTTCCGCGGCATGGAGCATTTCGACAAGGCGGGCGTAGTGGTAGTGGAAGGAGCTGAGCAGCGGGCGCGGAGACATGGCGCGGAATTCGCGCCATTCCTTGTCGGCGAGCGGCGTATCGCAGCGATCGGCGAGGTTGAGGCGCGCCAGCGGTCCAACGCGATAGGTTCCCCCGGGATAGCCGAGCGGCTTGTAGTAGGGGAACTTCATGTAGGTGTAAGGCTCGACGGCTTCGCCGATGTAGTCCTGATAGTTGGCGGGGTTGAGTTCGCCGGCAATGACGTTGCCTTCGGAGTCGATGAAGCGGAGGGCGCCGTCGTAGTATTCGGCGAGGCCGTGTTCGTCGACGAGGCCCATAAAGAGCGTGGGAAAGTTGGCGAAGACGCCGATTTCAGCGGCGAATTTCTCGGTGGCCTGCTTGTACCACCGGAGGGTGCGCAGAATGGCAGTCTTCGCAGCGGGAATCATGGCCAGCATCTGATCGCGCTTCTCGGCGGCGAGCGGCTCGTTGACGCCGCCGGGGACGGTCCAACCGGGATGAATGCGACGGCCGGCGAGCAGCTCGATGATCTGCTGGCCGAATTTGCGCAGGGCGATGCCGTCAGCGCCGATCTCGGGATGCGAGTGCGCGATGTGCAGGATGCTGCGCTCCTCCGCGGGCGCATCCATGCCGAGGAGCAGATCGGGGGAGGACAAATAGAAGAAGCTGAGCGCGTGCGACTGGATCAGCTGCGCGAGGTTCAGGATGCGGCGCAGATCCGCGGCGACGGGTGGAATTTTGACGGCGAGGATGGCGTCGCAGGCTTTGGAGGACGCGATGAGATGGCTGACCGGGCAGATGCCGCAGGTGCGCGCGGTGATATTGGGCATCTCGTAGAAGGGACGGCCCTCAGTGAATTTTTCAAAGCCGCGCAATTGCGTGACATGGAAGGTGGCGTCCTGCACGATGCCGGCTTCGTCGAGCTGAAGGGTGATCTTGCCGTGTCCTTCGAGGCGCGTGACGGGGTCGATAACGATGGTCCGGGGCATAATCTCCTGCCTTCCTGTTTTCTCAGCCGAAGTGGGCGATGCCGCCCAGGGTAGGCACCCGGCCGGCCAGCAATTCCGCGAGCACCTGATAGATGGTGTCAGCCGAGGGCGGGCAGCCGGGAACGAAGACATCGACGGGGACGACCTCGTGGACCGGGCGCACGCGGTCGAGCAGCGCGGGGACGCCGACGGTGGGGATCTGCTTCTGCAGGTCGGCGTTCTGGTCGTAGACACGCAGCATGACCGGTTGCACTCCACACATGTTGCGCATGGCGGAGACGTTGCCGGTAAGGGCACAGTCGCCGAGCGAAACCAGGATGCGGGTGTGCT
Source organism: uncultured Acidobacteriaceae bacterium (assembly GCA_963796895.1). GTDB lineage: Bacteria > Acidobacteriota > Terriglobia > Terriglobales > Acidobacteriaceae > Palsa-343. The sequence continues at coordinate 235,079 of CAWCNN010000002.1, read as the reverse complement.
CGCGAATCTTGCGAATCTTCTTCAGGTCGTCTTCGCTGGCGACGGCGCCCTCAACCAGGGTGACGTCGACGCGCTCGGGGAAGGTTTTGCGATCGACGAGCGGGCTGTAGACGAGGCGGAACTGGCTGCTGAGTTCGATGAGGCGCTCGTCCATATCGAGGAGCGACATATGGCAGCCGGAGCAGCCATCGAGCCAGACGGTAGCGAGTGTGGTCAGGTCGCTCACGCTTATTCTCCCTCCCGCATGATGCGCAGATACGGCAGGAACTCCGGATGCTTGCGCGTTTTGTTGCCGACGCTGGTTTTTTCGAAGAGCGCGCCGGTGGGGCAGACCTGGACACATTTGCCGCAGCTGGTGCAGGTTTCCGAGTCGCCCCATGGCTGTTTCAGGTCGGTGATAACCATGGACTCTCCGCCGCGCCCCATGATGCCCCAGGTGTTGGCGCCTTCAATCTCCGAACAGACGCGCACGCAGCGGGTGCACAGCACGCAGCGATTGTGGTCGACGGTGAAGCGGGGATGGGAGGCGTCCACGGGCAGCTGCGGGTACTGGTACGGAATCTCGACATGGGTCATGCCGAGTTTCAGCGACAGACTCTGCAACTCGCAGTTGCCGTTGGCGACGCAGACGGAACAGACGTGATTGCGCTCGGCGAAATACAGCTCGAGGATCATGGTGCGGTAGCGGTCGATCTTCGGCGAGTGCGTAGTGATTTCCATGCCTTCCGCAACCTGGGTGACGCAGGCGGGCAGAAGGCGGCGGGCGCCTTTCACTTCCACAAGGCAAAGGCGGCAGGCGCCGACTTCGGAGAGGCCTTCGAGGTGGCAGAGGGTCGGGATATCGACGTTGTGCTCACGCGCGGCGTCGAGGATGGTCTGGTCGGAACGGGCGCTGATCTCTTCACCGTTGATCGTGAGAGTACGAACATTCGGTTCCGCGCTCATGCATGCACCTCCACCGCTGCCGGGGTGAACTCGCAGACACCCGCGGGACATCGCTTCTCGTCGATGTGCGCCAGGTACTCGTGCCTGAAGTAGCGCAGGGTGCTGAGCACCGGATTGGGCGCGGTTTGTCCGAGGCCGCAGAGACTGGTGGCGCCGACCACCTCGCACAGCTCGGTCAACTGATCGAGATGGCGATGGGTGGCTTCGCCCTTGCAGATCTTCGTGAGCAGTTCGAACATCTGGACGGTGCCGGCGCGGCAGGGGATGCACTTGCCGCAGGACTCGGTCATACAGAACTCCATAAAGAAGCGGGCGACCGAGACCATGCACGAGGTATCGTCCATGACGATCATGCCGCCCGAACCCATCATGGAGCCGGCGCTGATAAGAGCGTCGTAGCTGATGGACAAGTCGAGGTGCTCCTCCGGCAAACAGCCGCCCGAGGGTCCGCCAGTCTGGACTGCCTTAAATTTTCTGCCGTCGGGGACGCCGCCGCCGATACCGAAGATGATCTGGCGGAGGGTCATGCCCATCGGCACTTCGACGAGGCCGGTGCGTTTGATTTTGCCGGTGAGCGCGAAGACCTTGGTGCCTTTGCTGCGCGCGGTGCCCATGGCGGAGAACCACTCGCCGCCGTGGCGAATGATGGGCGCGACGTTGGCAAAGGTCTCGACGTTATTGATCAACGTGGGATCGCCCCACAGGCCGGAGACCGCGGGATAGGGAGGCCGGGGGCGCGGGGTGCCGCGCTTGCCTTCGATGGAGGCGATGAGCGCGGTTTCTTCGCCACAGACGAAGGCTCCGGCCCCCAGGCGAATATCGATGTCGAAGCTGAACTGCGTCTCGCAGATCGAATTGCCGAGGAAGCCGCGACGGCGCGCCTGCTGCAGGGCCGCGGTGAGCCGCTGGACGGCAAGCGGGTACTCGGCGCGGACGTAGATGTAGCCCTTGCTGGCGCCGATGGCGTAGGCGGCGATGGCCATGCCCTCGATGACGCGCTGCGGATCGCTCTCGAGCACGCTGCGATCCATGAATGCGCCGGGGTCGCCCTCGTCGCCATTGCAGATGACGAATTTCTGCGCGCCTTTGACCTTGGCGACGGTGTCCCACTTGAGGCCGGCAGGATAGCCCCCTCCTCCGCGCCCGCGCAGGCCGGCTTTCGAAATTTGCTCGATGACGGCTGCCGGGTTCATGTCGGTGAGCGCCTTCAGCAGAGCTTCGTAACCGCCTCGAGCAATGTACTCGTCGATCTTTTCGGGATCGATGTGGCCGGAGTTCTCGAGCACGATGTGCTTCTGGCCTTCGAAGTAGGACTCCAGATGCGGATCGAGGCGGGCCACCGGCTGGCCGCCGAGCGAGGCGACGACTTCTTTCGCGTCCTCTGCGTGCACATGGCCGTAACGCTTGTCGGTCGGCTCGATCAGCACCATTGGACCGGCGGCGCAGAGGCCCATACAACCGGTGCGGCGGACGTGGCATTTCTTGCCAGAATCCCCGGCTTCTTTTTCCAGGCCAGCTTTTACTTTGTCGCTGTGCTGGGAGAGGCAGCCGGTGCCCATGCAGACGTTGATCTGGTAGTCGAATTTTTCGCGTTCTTCGACGGCGGCGTCGGCAATCTCCTGGAGTTCTTCGACGTTCATTGCGTCGTCCACCTTTCGAGTTGCTGCGTCAATTCAGCGGCTTCGATCTGTCCGGAGAGTTCGCCATCGAGCAGGACGACCGGCGCTCGGCCGCAGGCGCCGACGCAGCGCGCGGTGGTGAAGGAGACTTCGCCATCGGGGGTTGTTTGTCCGGGATGGATGTGGAGCAGCTTCTCGGTCTGTACAACCAGCTTGTCCGATCCCTTGATGTAGCAGGCGGTGCCGGTGCAGATGGTGCAGGTGTGCTTGCCGGGCGGCTTGAGGCTGAAAAAGTGGTAGAAGGTAACCACTCCATAGGCCTGGCTGAGCGGAACCCGCAGCGACTGCGCGACGAATTTGATGGCGGGCTCGTCAAGGAATCCGAAGGAGGACTGCACGGTGTGCAGGGTTTCAATCAGAGCGTTGCGCGAGTAGCCATGCTTGCGCATGGTGCCGTTGACGATTCTCCATCGCTTGTCATCGGAGGGCAGAGGCGGGCGTTCTGCGTAGAGCGGCATTTTGTTCTCCCCGACTGCCTGTACGGCAATCGCGGCTCGGGTTTCAGATCCAGCCGCTGCCTCGGAGTGAACGAAGCGAACGCGGGAGGAGACGATTGAGTCGCGCTGGTGCCGGCAGGAGCAGGGTGTCGGATGTTCCGGGAACCGACGCGGGGTACAAAACAGAATGCGACCCGATGCGGATGATTGTCGGTGACAATCATCACAGCGGGCAAGTTGGTTGCTTGTTAATCCGCTCGATGCCTGCGCCCGACACGCCGCACCTGCGAGATTCGTGGTCCATGAGAAGCGAGATACTCAGTCGCTGAGCACCGCCAGGTCGAGTTGCTGCAGGCGCTCCCGGTCGCCGACGATTTCCATCGAGGCGATTTTGTCGCCGGCCATTGTGAGGCGGAGGACCCGGAAGAGTTTTCCATGGGGTGCGATCACGATGCCGACATTGCCATCGATCAGAGCTGGGCGCGCGAAGACTGCGCCGCGCGCCGCGCGGACGGCCTCCTTTGCCCAGGCTTCCGCACCGCGTATGCCCGGGGGCACGGCCGCTGCCGCCGACGCATCGGCGCGCACTGTAAAGTCAGGATCGAGCAGAGCCACCAGTCCGGGCACATCGCCGCGGCGCAGGGCGGCGAGAAATGCGTCCACCACACGGCGCTGCCTGCCGATGGATTCACCGGTGGTGATGTCCGCGCCGCGCACACGGCGGCGAGCGCGGCTGGCGAGTTGGCGCGCGGCTGCTTCGGAACGTCCGACAATGCCGGCGATCTCGTCGAAGGGCAAATCGAACATGTCGTGCAGGACGAAGGCCAGACGCTCCGCGGGATCGAGGCGATCGAGAACGACGAGCAGAGCCAGGCCGACCGAGTCCGCCATGAGGACTTCGTTCTCGGGATCGGCCTTCGCCCGCGCGTGGGGCTGGGTCTCGAAGGCGGCCGGGGTTTCGAGCGGCTCTTCGCGCTTCGACTGGCGGGAACGGAGCATGTCGAGGCAGACGCGCGCGACCACAGTGGTGAGCCAGCCGCCGAGGTTGTCGATGCCATCGGCGCCGGTGCGGCTCAGGCGCAGCCACGACTCCTGCACGGCGTCGTCGGCATCGCTGAGCGAGCCCAGCATGCGGTAGGCGACGCCGCGCAGGTGTCCTCGATTTTCCTCGAATTGTTCCGCCAGCCAGTTGCGCCGATCCGTCATTGCATTCTCCCGCGTCACATTTTTCCGCGCTCTTTCGTCATGGTAATGACGAACCGGACCCGCCGGTTGTGACAAGGAGACCTATGCCCGCCGATGCTCGATCCCGATCCCGCCTGACTGTCTACTGGGTTACGACCGTGCTTGTGTTCTGGGAGATGGCGATGGGGGGCGTCTGGGATCTTCTGCATACGCAATATGTCCGCACCATCATGGACTATCTCGGCTATCCCGGCTATCCCGGCTATTTTCTGACGATTCTGGGGATTTGGAAACTGCTGGGTGCGGTTGCCATGCTGCTTCCCCGCTTTCCGCGGCTGAGGGAGTGGGCGTACGCGGGCATGTTTTTCACGTATTCGGGAGCCGTGGCCTCGCATCTTTTCGCCGGGGACGGTCCCGTTCGCTGGGCCGGACCCACGATTTTCGGAGTCTTTCTGATCTTGTCGTGGTGGCTGAAGCCGGAGTCCCGGACGCTGGAGTCGTTTGCCGGCACGCGGGCGGTCACATCGGCGCGGCCGCATCCGTCAACGTCGTGAAGGAAAATTCGGAACGATGGAGGATCCCCCATGCTTGCACAGATGAAACAGCCTGATGTCACCTTTGAAGGACTCGATGAGCCGCTGCTGGCACCGGTGGAGAAACCGAAAAGCCTGATCCTCAAACTGGTCTACGCCCTGTCGCGGCGGCAGTTCGGCAGGGTTGTGACCCCGCTGAAGGTTCTGGCTCCGCGGCTGCCGATGAACTTTTGCAGGTTCGTCGGTAAGATCGGCGCGCTGGACAAGCAAATCTCTTTGCCGCGCGAACTGGTGATGCTGATTCGCGAGCAGGTGGCGCAGATCAATGTCTGCACCTTCTGCATCGACATTGGGCGGGCGTTCACCATCCAGGAGTCGCTGAGCCAGGCGAAGTTCGATGCGCTGGCGGACTACCGGACCAGTCCGCTGTTCAACGAAGGCGAGCGCGCGGTGCTGGATTACGTGTCGGAGCTGACCCGCAACAAACGCGTCGACCGTGACGCGTTCGCCCGCATGAAACACCACTACGACGAGCGGCAGATCTGCGAAGTTGTCTGGGTGGTGTCGACCGAACACGTCTACAACATGACGAATATCGGGCTGAATATTCACTCCGATATGCTGTGCGACATTTCGAAGAAGCGGTCGGTTGCTGTTTGAATTCCCGCATCGCGCGTGGCGCGCCGTCACATCGCAGCCATGCGCGTCGTCATGGTGGTGAACGTCAAAAATCGAATACGGCAAGGAGTTCATCCCCATGCAGGCCCGAATGAAGAACCCCGTTATGATTTTCCCCGACGCCATGCAGGCGGTCTTCGCGCTCAAGGCAGCCAGCGACCAGAGCGGCCTGCCCGAGTCGACGGTAGAGCTGGTTCATCTGCGCGCCAGCCAGATCAACGGATGCAGCGTATGCGTCGATTTGCACGCGCGCATGCTGCAAAAGTCAGGCGAGTCCACCGAGCGAGCCTTCGCGGTCGCAGCGTGGCGCGACGCTCCTTACTTCACCGAAGCGGAACGCGCGGCTCTGGAACTGACCGAGGCGGTGACACGGCTGAGCGACCGGCCCGACCCCGTGCCGGACGAGATTTGGGAGCGTGCGGCGCAGCACTACGACGAGAAGCAGTTGGCTGCGTTGCTGCTCAAAATCGGGATCATCAACGTATGGAACCGCCTCAACGTCGCCACGCGGCAGGTGGCCGGCGAGTGGACCCAGTCCGCTGAGACGAAGAAGCTGGTGGAAGAGCACGCTTTCGCCGGGCGATAGACCCTGAAACCCTGGCGCCTCCTGCTCATTTACCCGCCCGCAGGGGCGAAAGCTCAGAAACCTCGCCTAGCTCCCGATGTCTTCGTACCAGACCTCGGGGTGGGCGGTGATGAACTCGCTCATCAGATCCACGCACTCCTGAGAGTCGAGATTGATGACTTCGACTCCCAGTTCACGCAGCCAGTCCAGACCACCGGGAAAGGTGCGGCTTTCACCGACGATCACCGTCCGGAATCCGAACTGACGGATCAGGCCGCTGCAGTACCAGCAGGGTGCCAGGGTGGTGACCATGATGAGTTCCCTGTAGCTGCGCTGGCGGCCCGCGTTGCGGAAGGCGTCCGTCTCGCCATGCGCGGAAGGATCACCGTGCTGGAGGCGGCGGTTGCGGCCGGAACCGAGCAAACGGCCATCGCGAGTGAAGATCGCCGCGCCGATCGGAATGCCGCCTTCTTCGCGGCCTTTGCGCGCCTCCGCGAGCGCCGCAGCGAGCAGATCAACCGGGTTGTATCGCACATCCATCCGGTCCAAAATAACAGGTCAACGACCCACGGCCGTTGAGGAAAGGGCGGCACAGGCATCGATTGTGCGCGTGCGCTGCATCCACTCCTCGAACGCTGTGGGCCAACATGCCGGGAGGAACGATGGACAAGGGCAAGGATGGGGATGTGAACAAGGGAGCGATTGAAGACAACCCGGCTGACAACCTGCACCCCGGCGAGTCGCACAACCGCATGGCGAATCAGCTGCCTCATCGCGACACAGACGAGGAGATCAAAGACAGCGACTCCGATTTCCCGGAGCCGGGCTCGAGTCCGGAGCACTCGTAAGCTACGAGTCGGCGCGCTCTTTCCTCTGCAATAATTCCTTCATGCTGGTGCTGGCTTCCGCTTCGCCGCGGCGACGCGATCTGCTGATGCAGGCTGGATATTCCTTCGAGGTCGTCTCGGCGGAGGTATCCGAAAATTTGTGTCCGGGTGAAACACCCATCGGCTACGTGCTGCGGCTGGCGCGGGAAAAGGCTGAGGTGGTTGCGCGTTCGGCAGAGTTTGCGGCGCTGCGGCGCAGCGGTGACGACCGGGCGATCATCCTCGGTGCGGACACGACCGTGGTCGCGCCCAACGGCGAGATCCTGGGCAAGCCGGAAGACGACGCCGATGCGGCTCGCATGTTGCGCCTGCTTGCCGGGGCCACGCACAAAGTCATTACCGGCGTGGCGCTGGTGGCTCCGTTGGGGAACGACGCCATTACCGAAGTCGCGGCCGAGGTGACGTGGGTGACGATGCTGACTCCCAGCGCAGAGGAACTGGCGGAGTACATCGCGACGGGCGAACCGCGGGGCAAGGCGGGCGCGTACGGAATCCAGGGGCGGGCGGCGCGGTGGATTCCGCGGGTTCACGGCTGCTACTTCAATGTTGTTGGATTGCCGCTGGCGCTGGTGGCCAGCATGATGGAGGGGGTTGAACTGCGGCTTCGCGCGGGAGTGACGCCGCAAGTGGTGGTTCCCTGAGGACTAGCCGTCCGGCGGACCCGCTTCGCGGAAGAGCAAGAACCACAGCTACTCGCTACCAGCGGCCGACTCGCCTCAGCTGGCCTTCCGCTGCGGCACCTTGTCGTGGGGCTCCCGCGCGCCGATGGCGTGTTCGGAGAGGGGCGGCGCTTCGGGCTGCCCGGCCATCACCAGTCCAAAGACAATCAGAATCGTCACGGCGAGCAGCGCGATCTCCATCAGCTTCAGCATCGGCATCTCCTCAAGTGGTTCGAATCATTTCGGCCAGCAACGATGTCCGCAACATCAATTGGTTCAGGACTACCGATTCATGAGATGCGTGCGCCCCTTCGCCGACTGCACCCATCCCGTCGAGCGTGGGCACCTTAATTGCAGCTGTGAAGTTACCGTCGGAACCACCGCCGGTCGCTGCTTCCGACAGTGAGAACCCGAGTTCGGCAGCCAAAGTCGCGGCGCGGCGAAAGAGCGCGACCGTGGCGCGGCTTCGTTCCATGGGAGGGCGATTCATGCCGCCTTCCACATGCAGGACGCAGGAGCGGTCGCGAACGCGCAGAGAATGAAACTTTTGGTCGATGTGAGCTGCGTCTTTGGCGCGCGCGATGCGCACGTCGACTTCGGCTTCGGCCTCGGCTGCGACGACATTGGTCCGGGTTCCGCCGCGGATGACCCCGGCGTTCACGGTCAGGCCGCGATCGAGTTCGGTGAAGTTGCGCAACTTTTCCAACTGCCAGGCCAGTTCGTGGATGGCGCTGTGGCCCTTCTCGAAGTCCACGCCTGCGTGCGATGCAACGCCCTGCACACGGATGGTGTAATCGCCCACGCCCTTGCGGGCTGTCTTGTAAGCGCCGGCCAGGCCCTGCGCCGGTTCCAGCACGAAGACTGCCGCGCACCCACGAGCCAGTTTCTCTGTGATCGGTCTTGACACCGTGCTGCCTACCTCTTCATCGCTGTTCAGCAGAAAGATCACCGGCCGCGGCGAGGTCCCGGTGACGCGAAGAGCTTCGATCGCGGTGAGGCCCATCGCGACGCCTGCCTTCATATCGAGGACGCCGGGTCCCCATGCTCGTCCCTGGGCGATGCGGAACGGCATGCCGGATAGTGTTCCGAGGGGCCAGACCGTATCGAGGTGCCCGAGGAGCATCAGCGGCGCGTTTCTCTTCCCTTTTGTGGCCGGCTCAAAGCGCAGCTCGAGGACGTCGCCGAAGGTGCGCTGGCGATGGCGCCGCACTTTTCCGCCGAGGGACGCGGCCAGGTCGGCGACGGCTTCGACGCAGCGATCGACGCTGGGTTTGTCGTCGCTGGGAGACTCGATTTCGACAAGCTGGCGCATCCAGAGCATCAACTTCGATGCCGAGGCGGCAATCGCCTGTTCCAGAGCTTCGTGGATGTAAGTGTCTTTTTTTGTTTTATTTGCCATAATGGTTGTCTTTCCAGGAACTATTACTTTCGATACCGCAGTGTGGCGATATTGCCACACTACAACTTTTCCTTTTCGGTTGTAGTCTATGGGTTCATTGAGGAAAGCGCTTGGCTGAATCATCGCATCTGGAAAACACAATTTCCTCCCCGATCGAGTTCGCCGGCGTTGGCCTCCACAGCGGTGCCCCGGTTCGCATGCGCCTGCTGCCTGCGGCTGCCGGTTCTGGCGTGGTTTTTCGCCGCACCGATCTGGATGGATTTGAAATCCCCGCCACCGGCCGCAACGTCGCGAAAGTCAGTTATGCCACCAGCCTGATGCGGCAGGGCGTGCTCATCTCCACGACCGAGCACCTGCTGTCGGCGCTGCTCGGCTACGGAATCGACAATGTGGTGGTGGAACTCGACAACCTCGAGTTGCCGATCCTGGACGGGAGCGCGCTGCCCTACACCGAGGCGTTTCGCGAAGTGGGACTGAAAAGCCAGCGGCGGCGGCGTGAGTACTTGCGCATTCTGAAGAGCGTGGAAGTGCGCGAGGGCGACAAATTTATCGGGGTGTACCCCGGCGGAGGGTACTCCGTCTCCTACAAGATCGACTTCCCTGCTCCGATCGGCCGCCAGGGATACACGGTGGACCTGGCGACGGGTGCGTACGAGCGGGAGATCGCTCCGGCCCGCACCTTCGGCTGGCGAGAAGACGAGAAGAAGCTGCGCGACATGGGCCTGATCCGGGGCGCCACTGAGGAGAGCGTGATCGTGCTGAGCCGCCAGGGCGTGCTCAATGGAAATCTGCGCTTTCGCGACGAGTTCGCACGCCACAAGGTGCTGGACCTGATCGGCGATCTTGCCCTGGCCGGACACCATATTCTCGGACACGTGGTGGCCGAGCGCGCGGGACACGCAATGCACACCGCGCTGGTTTCGCGCCTGCTGCGGGACCGGTCGGCCTGGGAGCTGGTCACACTGGGGACGGAAAAGTCCAAAGCGAAGGCCAAGGGAGCGGCGGTGCCGCGCCCCAGCCTCGTGACGGCGTAGGCTTACCGCACGACCGGCTCGCCCGTCTGCTCGAAGCGCATCCCTGCCAGCATCGTTCCTGAAGCCAGCACTGCCCGCAGCTTTTCCGGATTGTCGCCGCTCTTGTGCGCCGCGTCCGCCAGCAGCCGTACGGCTTGGACGGGTGCTGTGTTTGCCGGGATCCGGAAGATCCAGGGGATGTTGGTCGAGGTGAGCGCAGGGTCGTCGGCCAGGGCCACGACCGGCACAAACACTTTGAGTGAAAGCTGCTCCGCCAGGTGGGCGCAGTCGCGATCGAGCGCGACGATGGCCAGCGCATGCGCGTCCATGAGCGCGTGAACCAGTTCGGTGGAAGCCTTACCCCAGTTCTGCGAGCTTTCGACCGGGATCACGCCGGAGATCTCCGTGCTCGCCGCCAGGATTTTTTGCACTTCGGCACTCGCGGCGACTTCGGTTGCATGCGGACCGAACAGCACGATCTTCGCATCGGCTTTGGGAATGTCCGCCTCGTGCGGACCGAAGTAGCTCACGCCGTCTTCATCGACGCGTGCGTAGGGCGCCGGTTTTGTCTTTGGCGCCGCTGCCGGCTCCTGTCTCTTGTCGCCTGTTGTTGCAGCGGCCTTCGCCGGCTCCATCTTCGGGAGTGCGATGGGCTCGACGTGGTAGGTGACCTTGCCGTCGTGCACCGTGCCGACATACATGGGGCTCACATTCTTGTTCAGCGGATCGAAGACCATTGGCCCGGTAACGCCGTCATATTGATAAATCTGATAGAGCGCATCCTGAATGCGCGCGCGATTGAGCCCTGCCTCGCAGATCGCCTTGAGCAGGATATTCATCGCGTCATAGGCGAGGGCTGCGAACTGCTCGGGATTCTCGCCGTACTGCGCCTCGTAGTGTTGGTCGAATTCCAGCCATTTCGGATCGGTCCGCGTCGGGTCGTAAGGATAGACCGCCTCGAATCCCTCCGCGGCCGGACCCGCCTTCGCGAGCAGCTCGTCGCCGAGGGAGCGGTAGCTGCCGAAGACGCGCTGATGCATGCCGAGTTCGCGCATCTCCTTCAGGATCTCGGCGGACTCGGCCTCGTTGGCCCACAGCACAATGGCGTCCGCCCGCGAATCGCGAATGATGCGCAGGGCGCGGCGAAAATCCGTGTCGCCGGGGAGGAATTTCTGCTCGATGACAACCGGATGTCCGAGGCGCCGCGATGCATCGCGGAACTTCCCCACGCCCATGCGCCCGTAGCGGTTGTTCACGCGCAGCAACGCCGGCCGCTTGAGGCCCAACTCGGTGAAGATGCGCCGCGCCAGCGTGTAGCACTGTACGCGATCGTCCTGGATGACGGTGAAGAACCAGGGGATGTAGGTCTCGGGGATGGTGGGATCGGTGGAGGCGGAGTTGACGATGGGAATTTCCGCCTTCAGCGCCACGCGCAGGATGATATGCGTCGACTCGGAACTGATCGACCCAAAGATCGCCCAGTCGTGATCGTCGTAGATCATCTTCGCGGCTTCGTCCGACGGCGAGCCCCAGATGGCGGAGGAGGTCGGCCGCTCGCCATACTCCGCACCGCGCTGCCAGTTGTTGTAGTCATCGTGAATCATCAAGCGGAAGGGTTTGCCGCCATAGCCGCCGCGCTTGTTGGCCTGGTCGATAGCCAGTTGCGCGCCGTGGAGCATGCGCAGCCCGAAGAGCTGGTCGGCCTGCTTCTCAATCGGTCCGAGAAATCCAATGCGGACTTCGGTGATGTTTGTGGGATCGGGGATATTGCGCCCCGCTCCGGTGTAGATGTTCGGCGTTGTGTAGTTGAGGAAGTACGGCCTGACGAAATTCGCGTAGGGCTCGAGATCGCTCGGCGTGCCCGCATAGGGCGCGACGGTGCGGTCGGGTGGCGGACCTGGTGGATGGGCCCCGCACGAGCAGCTCGGTCCCGGCGTTTTCGCACCCGGACCATCGGCGGCCTGGGCCTCCATCGCTGCGGGCGCACCCCACATCGCCACCAGCGCAAGCGCACAGGCCGGCGCGAACCTGCTCCTCCCGCCGTATCCGCACTTCATGGCCTCTACTCCTCTTTTTTCGGCGTCCGGAACATCGCGATGGCTTCGATCTCCACCAGCAGCTCCGGGCGGCACAGCTTCGCCTGGATCCCGGTCGATGCCGGCAGCGGATCGAGTCCCTGCTCCGCGTAGAATTTTGTCCGCTCCTCGTTGAACGCCTCGTAGTCACGATCGATGTCGCGCAGATAGCAACTGGTCCGCACGATGTCTTTCCAGGTGCAACCCTCGCTCTCGAGGAGTCCGGCGATGTTCGCGAAGGTGCGCCGGCACTGTGCACGCAGATCGCCAATGTGGACGCTCTTCCCGCTCTCGTCGATGCTGGCCGTGCCGGAGATGAGGAGGATGGTCAGCCCGGTGAGGTCGATGCGCATGCCGCGCGCGAACGAACTCGGCTTCGAATAGGCATAGGCCTCGTTGAGAACGCCGTGGTTGGTGATGGCGCGTTTTTGAATGGGCGCGTGGGCCACCGATGCAAGCAATTCCGCGAGAGTGCTCATTTGAGATAGCTCCTTATGGTTGATAAATTCCGTGACTGAGTCCCTTTGCGGTCGCGACCCAGATGTCGCGGCCCTGAAAGTCGATTCCAAGAACGTAGTTATGCGCGGGCGCCGTTGTTACAGGAATTTCGGTGACATTCCCCGTTGCATCGCGCACCGTCATTTCGGGCTTGCCTGTCGTCAACGAAGGCCGATAGACGGCCCAGTTCGTTCCGTCGTAGTAGGCCAGACCTTTGTCGGTGCCGAACCAGGCGCGATTCCGGTCCACGCCTTTCACGGTGTTGGTGAAGTTACTCGGCAAACCGCTGTCTTTGGTGAGGAAGTTATGCCAGTAGCGGCCATCATAGTGACTGTCGCCAAAGTAAGTGGCAGCCCAGACGACGCCATCCACATAACTCACCGAGGTGGTGATTTCGTGGATCAGACCCTGATCCCTGAGAACCACCATTTCCGTTTCGCCGTCGGGGTCCTCGTACTTATCCCACGCCTGGGTTTTCTGGTTGTACTCGAGCAGCCCGCTGCCCCAGACCGCGTAGTAGACCTTGTCCGGCGCGGCAGATACGCCGTAGACCCAGATCTCGATCATCGGCGTATTGCGCTCGTTGTAGAGGGACCACTCGCCGGTGCGGGTGTTGAGCCGGCACGCGCCGGCCGCTGTGGCGACCCACACGTTCTCGCCTTCGACCGCGACGCCGTAGACGACGTCATTGCTCAAGCCCGAGTTGAGCTGGGTGGACGTATCGATTCGTCCGGCGGAAATGCGGCTGAGGCCGCCCATGGTTCCGGCCCACACCGCGCCGGTGCGTTTGTCGAGCGCGAGCGAAAGGACGGCACGATGCGCGAGCCCGTCGACGGGGGTGTACACCTTCCACTGGCCGTCCTCGTACTCGGCGAGGCCGTTGTCGGTGCCAGCCCAGATGCGGTTCCCATCGACCAGGACCGAATACACGTGATCGTCGGGCAAACCGTTGGCGGTGGTGAAGTTCTCCCACTGGAATCGCGGCATCACGGGATGGGAAGCCGTAGGGGCGCGGGCGTGGACTTTGTGAACCGGTTGCGGCGCCGTCTGCGCTGTTAGCGTTGCGGCTCCAGCCATCACCGCGCAAATCGCAATGGTTATGCTCGTCTTCATCGCGTCCTCAGATACTCAATCAGGTCGTTGAGTTCGTCCTTGGTCAGATCGTTGGTGCGGCCGTGCTGATCATGCGGGTTGTAAATCGTCCAGATCTCTTCCAGCGTCTGTGCCGAGCCGTCGTGCAGGTAAGGCGCGGTCAGCGCGATGTTCATCAGCTGCGGGGTGTCGAAAAGGCCGCTGTTGTCCGTCGCTCTCCCGGTTCCCACATCGAAGGACTTCTGGACCGTCCCCTTAGGTCCGCTGTGGCACGTCGAGCAGCGATCCCCCATCGGGACAGGCTGGCCCAGTTTGTCGACGGTTCGATAAAAGAGGACACGACCGCGCTCCTGCGCTGGCGTCAGTTTGCCGTCGGGTGCGCGCCAGCGATTCGGCCGCAGCGGCAGATTCAGGATGTAAAGCACCAGATCGGCCAGGCGAAGGTCGTCGTAATTTTGGGAACGCCAGAAATACATCTCTGTACGAAACCCACACTCCTGTGCAATGGTCGGATTGCCGCCATTCCACTTGAACGGTTCGGTGCCGCGCAGGTCTTCGAGCAGGCGGTTGTCGACAATGTCTTTGCCAAAGCCGTCGGGCTCGAGATCCCACTGCAGGCCGTCGAAGGTGGAATCGATGTGGCAGTTGGCGCAGCCAAACGCACCTTGAAACGCATGCGCTTCATAGAAGGTCTGCTCGCCACGCCGGAGCGGCGAGACTTTCGTGGGTCCGGCCAGTTGGAACGTCTGCAACACACGCAGCGTCCGTGTGTCGATGAGGCTGATGGTGTCATCGAGGCGATTAGCGACGTAGAGCCGGGCACCGTCGCGGGTCAGCACGATGCCGCGCGGGTTTTTGCCGACCGGGATGCGGGCGATGACGTAGTGCGCGCTGGCCGAGAGGTCCTCGGCGAACGGCTGCGGGTGGGAGCGGATGCAGGCCATCATGCGGCGCACATCGATCACCGAGACAAAATTGGAGCCGCCGTGACTGACATAGATCCGGGTTTTATCCGGCGCAATGGCAATGCCGAAGGGGCGTGCAAAGTAGCGCTCGAGTTCGTCGAGCGGCACCTCGACCGGCTTCCCGACATCGGCGCCGAAGACGGTCAGGGTATCGACGAAGGCCCAGCCATGCTCGACGTGGGCGAGTGGGACCAGGTTCTTCGGGTGGAGTTGGCCGACCACTCCCAGTCGGCCGTCCTGGGAGAGTGCTACGTGGAACATACCGGCGACGTAGGGCAGCGGGATGCGGTCGACGACCTGCGCGCGCCGCGGATCGATGACGGTGAGTTCCGACCGCGGCGGGGTGCGATGCGGCGTGGGATTAGGATATACATGCGTGGCGTAGAGACGGCTGCCGTCGGCCGAAAGGGTCAGGTAGCTTGCGCCGCGGCCTGCTTCCAGGATCGCTTGTTCCGCACCGGTCGCCGCGTCGAGCACGGTGATGTTGTTGCCGATGCGGTCTGCTACGAAGAGGCGCTTACCGTCCCGATCTTCTACAACGCTGGAGGGCTCGTAGCCCGCTGGCCAGGTGGCGACGACGGAGGCCGTATTTGTATCGATGACAGTGACTGTATCGTCCCAGGAGTTGGTGACAAGCAGACGGCGACCATCGGGAGAGAGCGAGAACCCGCGCGGGACGTGGCCGACGGGAATGATCTGCACGGCGCGGCCGGTGGCGGCGTTGAGCACGCGTACTTCATCCGCGCCCTGGCATAAGACATAGAGACGCGCGCCGTCGGCCGAGAGCAGCATCTCGAGGGGCGAGGCGTAGCGCTCGTCCGGCGTGGGATCAGGTTGCGCGGAGACGCGCGCGGCCCCCGACTGCCAGAGCAGTAAGGCGCACATCCCCGAGAACACGGCCGCCGCTGCCAGACCCCTCCTCATTGAGGCTCCTCGACGGTGAGAACACGATCGACGCTTTGGTTAAGGAGGGTTTGTTCGCGACCGCTCGGCCAGTGCACGACGATCTTGTCGACCTTGCTCGCAGGCCCAAGGCCGAAGTGCAGCCGGCCGTCGTTTTGGGAGAGGTAGCCGGACGAGGCAACACGCTCGGCTAACTGCTCGCGCCCGCCCGTCCACAGCTCGACACGCGCGCCTATGCCGTCGCGATTGTTACCCGCTTTGCTTCTTTCGGTCCGTGCGCCCTTGAGCCGGATCGCAACCCAGTGTCCGGTTCCTGTCGTGACGTTGTGCACCAGGGTGCCCTGCGCCCCAAGATTCACGACGTAGGCGTCGACTTTGCCGTCGTTATCGTAGTCAGCGAAGCAAGCACCGCGCGCCACGGTCCGTTGGTTCACCGGCGGCCCGGCCGTCTCCGACACATCCTCGAACTTCCCCCGACCCAACCCGTGGAAGACGGAGTGCTCCATGGGGATCATGTGGATGAGGCCACCGTGAAACACAAGGATGTCGAGCCAGCCGTCGTTATCGAAGTCGTAGACGCCTGACCCCCAACTGACGTACTGTGCGTTGGCCTGGGACAGCCCCGAAAGGATGCCGATGTCATCGAAGCCGCCCTTACCGTTGTTCTTCATCAGGCGGTTGTAGTGCCCGTCGCTCACCCACAGATCGAGCCGTCCGCTGCCGGTGATGTCGGCAAAGACCGGACCCATGGACGAGGTCGCCTCGCCGTTCTGTCCATACGCGACCCCGGCGTCGCCGGCGATTTCTTCGAAGGTGCCGTCATGCTTGTTGTGAAAGAGGAAGTTTTCCGTGCGGTCGTTGGCGACGTAGATGTCGGGCCAGGCATCGCCGTCGAAGTCGGCGGCGGCAACGCCCATGGTGCGCCCGATATAAGTACCGATGCCGGACTTATCTGTCACATCGGTGAAGGTGCCGTCGCAGTTATTGTGGAACAGCTTGTTCGTTTCGCCTTCGTAGTCGAGAGGGCCGGGGTAGTTATCGGCTGCATAGTAGTTGTGGTAGTTCGGATCGAACTTTACATAGCGGCCGACGAACAGATCCAGGCAACCATCTTTGTCATAATCCAGCCACGTGGAGCTGATGGACCACCCATCGACTTTGAGTCCGGCTTGTGCGGTCACATCGGTGAAGGTGCCGTTGCCATTGTTGTGGTAGAGAATGACGCGGCCGTAGCCAGTCACCAGCAGATCTTCGTAGCCATCGTTGTCGTAGTCGGCGACGGTGACGGCGACGGAATAGAGGTCCGGGTCGAGGCCGGCCTTGTTCGTTACGTCGGTGAAGGTGCCGTTGCCGTTGTTGCGATAGAAATGGTTTTGCGGGGGAGGGCCGGGCGGCGTGGCGAGGGGATGCATCGTCATGGAGGGCGGCAGGGTTCGGCCGCTGAGCACATAGAGGTCGGGCAGGCCGTCGTTGTTGTAGTCGAACCATACGCAGCCTGCGCCGGTGCCTTCGAGGAGCGATCCGAGCTGCGCTGATCCGAAGGTGTCGGTGGCGTCGATACCCGCTTTGACCGTAGCGTCTTCAAAGCGAATGGGCGGCCTTGTTTCGGGTGTATTGGAGACGGCCGGAGCCACTTGCGCGGCTGCAACCGAAGTCAGGCCAAGAATAAGGAACAGCCGCAGTTGCATATCAGTGGCCTCCCGTCATAGAGGTGGGAGCAGCCGAGCGGGTCAGATCGACCGGGGCGGTGGTGTGCAGCAAGACAAGGGGCACGCGATTCTCCGGAGCGCGCTCCGGTCCGGTGTGGCAGCCGACGCAGATGCGCTGCTCGCCCCGCCGCACCCAGAACCAGCCATGTTCTGCGCGCAGAGGATGGCCGGCGGCATCGAGCAGGATGAAGCGCAGAGGGCGGTCTCCGGTGGCCTGCACAAAGAAGGAGCCGTCTTTTTCGATCGGCGCGATTCCGAGCGAAACGATCTGTCCGGCTTCGTTCCGGGTCTCCGCCCGGACGAGGGTCGGGGCTGTTGTCAGCGCTCCGCTGCGTGATTGGCGTGCATCGAGCGCCAGAAGATTGCCATAAGTCCAGGGATGCAGCGCGGCAGGATGCCGCTTGGGAAGCTCGCGCGGAGCAATGACCACCGGTTCGACCAAATCCTGTTCTGCATCCCGGGCGATCTCGATCAGCGCCGGCGCGCCCGGCTTCCAGACCGCAAGCGCTATGTGGCGTGCGCCCGGCCTGCGCTCCGAGAGGAGCCAGCGGCCGTCCGGTAACTCCGCGACATCCCCGGCGTAGTCCCCGGGAGGAGCCGCGACGGGAGTTTCGCCTGCCAACGCCGAGGTAAAGCGCGCCAGGCGCTGCCCATGGGTGAAAACGATGTCGCCGGCGCGCGCGACGCCTGAATCGACAGCAATCTCGCGCCCGTGCTCGCGGCCTGCGTTCGTCCGTCCGTCGGGATGATCGCAGCGCACGCTCTCCACGCCGCTGCCGTCGGCATAGACGAGGAACATCTCCGGAGTCGCGCCATCGCCCAAAGGAAATCCGGACTCGAACAACACGCGTCCGTCGCGCAAGACGTCGTCGGGAATGAAGCTGCCAGGAAGGTAGCTCAGCTGCAGCGGGTCTGATCCGTCGAGGCTTGCGGACTCGATCGCGAAGCCGTTCGCTTCGCGCTTTGCGAAAACCATTCGATGGCCGGGCATCCACAGGGGACGGATGAAATCCGTCTTTCCGGGCAGCACCAACTGCGGCGATCCGCCGTCGACCGGAATCTGCCAGATCTGCCAGGGATCAGCGGCGGATTTTTTTCCTGCGAACAGTACGGCCTTCGCATCGAAGGAAACGCTGGCATCGGCGCTGGCGGCGAAATCGGGAACCAGCGGCTGTATCTGCCCGGAGCGCAGCACCATCAGCTGGGCGCCGCGGGGGAACCGCTCGCCTCCGTGCAGCGCGGCCAGCGATTCATAAGCAGGCGCAGCAGTCAAGATGACCGGAAGCAAGGCGGCCGGATGGCGATCCGAGTTGGCTGACGCGGGATTCTGACGGAGGGGCAATCCTGATGCGAGCGCGACCAGCACCAGCACGCAGACAGCGCCCGCCGTTGTCGGCAACCATCTCACGCAACCGTCTCCAGCGCGTACTCGCAGGAAGCTCGCAGGTCACACCACGGAGCGAGGTCGGCCATCATCGTTCCGAATTCGGTGAAGGTGAGGGACTGCTCGCCGTCGCTCCGGGCGTGGTCCGGATCGGGATGCACCTCGACGATGAGGCCATCAGCCCCGGCCGCTACCGCGGTGCGCGCCAGCGCCGGCACCAGGCTGCGACGACCGGCGGCGTGGCTGGGATCGGCGATGACCGGCAGGCGGCAGATTTCCTTGAGGACAACGATCGCGGCAATGTCGAAGGTGTTGCGCGTCGCTGTCTCAAAGGTGCGAATGCCGCGCTCGCAGAGAATGACGTTGGGATTGCCGTAGCTGACGATGCACTGCGCGGAGCGCAGCAGATCGGCGACGGTGGCGACCATGCCGCGTTTGAGCAGGACCGGGCGGCCGGTTTTTGCAGCGGCTTCGAGCAAGGCGTAGTTCTCCATGCTGCGCGAGCCGATCTGCAGAATGTCCGCGTATTCGGCGACCATAGCTGCGTCGGCAGCGGCCATCACTTCCGTCACGATGGCCAGTCCGGTGGCCTCGCGCGCGCGGGCGAGCAGTTTCAGCCCTTCGAGGCCCAGGCCTTGAAACGCGTAGGGCGAAGTGCGCGGCTTGAAGGCGCCGCCGCGCAGAACCCGCGCTCCGGCAGCGGCCACGCGCTCTGCCGTCTCCATCAGCTGGTGTTCGCTTTCAACGGAACACGGGCCCGCCATGGTGATGAACACATCGCCGCCGATGGGAACATGGCCCGCCCACACCACCGTCCGGTCATCGGGGGTGCGCTTCAGAACATCCGATGCGTCCGCAAACTGGTCTTTCCAGTTGCCGCCCACCTCAACTCCACTTCTCCGGGGAAGACTGAGAGTATCGTTCACCTTGCGGCGATGCCTCCACCCAAAGATTGAATTCGACTGGAGGCCCAAACGCGTGTGATCTGTGTCACAAAGCGCGCAGTGCGGCGGGCTGTGTGCGTCGCCTCCACAGGGTTCGACAGGCTCGCACCCGCTGGTTAGGATGGGCTTATGAGCGCAGACACAACAGAGCAGGCAGTCCACGAGAAGGTGCAGCAGCAGTTCGGGGCAACCGCGGCCGCGTATTCATCCAGCGCAGGCCACGGTGACAGCACAGCACTGGCCGCTCTTGTCGAACGGGCCGCACCGCGCGCGACAGACACCGTCCTGGACATCGCCACCGGCGCCGGCCATACGGCCCTGGCCTTTGCGCCGCATGTGCAGAAGGTGGTCGCCTACGACCTGACTGAAGCGATGCTTCGCGAGACGGCGAAGAATGCGGCGGAGCGCGGGCTTACCAACGTCAGCACACAGCAGGGTCCCGCGGAACGGCTGCCCTTCGCCGACGGAACGTTCGACATCGTCACGGTGCGGCTGGCTTCGCATCACTTCGCCGACAACGCGGCGGGGATTCGTGAGATGGCGCGTGTGGTGCGAGCCGGCGGCAAAGTCGTGGTGGTCGACAATTACGGTCCGGAAGACGAAGAACTGAACGCGTTATTCCAGCAAATCGAAAAGACACGCGACCCTTCCCACGTTCGTGGCTATCGGCTGAGCGGGTGGAGGAAGTTTCTGAAGGGTGCCGGCCTGACGATCGAGCAGGAAGTGACGGACCACTACAGCGAGAGCCGGCGCGGGATGGACTTCGACGACTAGGTTCGCCGCGCGAAGACGCCGCAGGATCATGTTGCCGAACTGCGCCGGATCTTCACTACGGCTGCGCCCGACCTGCGCGACTGGCTTCGCATCGAGATCGACGCCGAATCGATCTGGTTTCGCATCCCACAGGTCACCTTCATCGCCCGAAAATAAGCTACTCGGGAGACCAGGCAGTGACGGAGGTAATTTTTCCGGGCCTGAAGGCCGCTGATGTTCGAGTCGCCTATCCCCCAGCCTGAAGAGGCTGGGGCTTCTACCGTAGCCCCACGCCCGGGGGACCGCTTTGTGAAAGGCCCCAGCATCATAGGGTCAGAGCACTAGGGCGACGGAGCCTTCGGAGTCATCTGCTGTACCAGAGTCTTGTCCGCCTTCTCATGGAGAGAGCGCGCTTTGGCGAACTCCGCGCGGGCCTGCGCTGTCTTTCCCGTTGCCTGGTAGAGCCGCGCAAGGCGCCAGTGCGCGTCCACGCCGTTCGGGTCGAGATGGATAGCCTGCTGGAAGTCCGCGGCGGCCTCGTCGTTCTTCCCCTGTCCGGCCAACACGATGCCGAGATCGAGCCAGGCGAGTTGAGGCGCTCCCTCCTGATGGACGGCGCGCCTCAGGATCGCCTCCGCGTCGGCGGGGTGCTCGAGTTTTATCTCGGTGTCGCCCAGATAGGCCAGCGCCTGCGCATGCATCGGTTCGTTCACGACTTCTTTTCTGAACTCCTCGGCGGCTTCCTGGTAGCGATGCTGCTTCCATAACAGATATCCGAGGCCAAAGTGGACATTAGGTTCGGTGGGTGCGGCCTTTTCCGCCGCCTGGAATTCGGCGATGGCCTGGTCCGTTTGATTCATTCCGTCCAACGCCTCACCGGCCAGCATGTGGGCCTGTGCGGAGTCGGGATTGAGCAGCAGGATCTGCTTGTACTGCTCCATCGTGCAGTTGTACTGCTTTGCATACAGACAACTTTGCGCCAGCACGCCCCTCATCTCGAGGTTATTGGGAGACCTTTCGACGGCCGCACGCAGGTATGGAACGGCCTGGGCATAATGGCGGGTACCGTAGCAGCTCATGCCCAGCAGAAGGGCCGCCTGTTCACTTTGCGGAGCCGCCGCGGCGGCCTGGCGCAGCGGCGGGATCGCCTCGTCGAGCTTGCCCTGCTTGAACAGCGCGAGCCCCAGATCCAGTTGCAATCCCTGGATGTGCGGATCGAGGCGGAGAGCCTTTTTGTAGGCGGTGACCGCTTCGGGATACTTGCCCAGCCGCGCCAGATCGAGCCCGAGACTGGCAAAGGCAGCGGCGTCCTTTGGGTCGTGCTTGGCGATCGCACGCCAGACCTGCGCCGCGTCGGCGTAGCGCGCCTGTTGGTCCAATGCGATGGCCTGGGCGGCGCCGGGAGCGGGCTGCGCGGCGTGCGCGGCCAGCGCGATCGCGATAAGCGCCGGGATCAGGGTCCTGTGCAGCATCGGAAGGCAACAAAAGTCGATCTTAGCTCACTGGAAGGACGGGCCCACCGGCTGGGCTTCAGAACAGATGATCCTCGTCGTTCAACAGTACCGAGGCCGCCGACTGCGTTCCGGCCTCCGCCTCGGCGCGCACGCGAGCCACTGTAAGCCAGTTGTCCTTCTTCGGATTTTCGAGGAAGAAGGGCGGCAGCGGCATCTCCAGATAACGGCTCAGCGCCTCGGCGTAGCCCTCGTAGAGCTGGCGCAGTTCGTTCAGTCGCGACCAGCTTTTTTCGTCGCGGCACACGCGTACGCCCGCCGAGCAAAGCTTGTCGTAAATGAGTCGATATTTTTCCAGGGGCAAACGATCATGCGGATTCGGGATCGGCTTCGCTGAGAGGATCTGCGAGATATCCACCAGCGCGTGCCGCGCCATGGCGAAGGTGAGCTGGGCCTGGCGCGCGCTCTGCTCCTGCACGCTGGCAATGAGCAGGGCGCAGGTGTCCAGAATCGCGGTGAGCGCGCTCAGCCAGCTCTGGCTGGTGTGCTGCGAGCGAAAAAGACAGAGCAGCGGATACGAAATATGACTTTCCAACAGCTCCGCCGACCAGCGCTCCCACTCCTCCAGCAGCAGAACCAGGGCATTGCCGCCGCCTTCAAACGAGTGGCGCTTGATCAGCTCGTAGGCTGTGGGCGGCGACCCGGCGCGCGCATCAAGCAGAGCAATATTCACTTCGCGACGCGAGAAGGCTCCGTAGAGTACCGGGAAGTAGCCGATCACCAGGGCCACGAAGCCCAGGCCGATCCCGGATTCGAGCACCACCAGGCAGCGGATGTAAAGGCTGTGGGGGACGACGTCGCCCAGGCCCAAGGTGAAAATCGTCGTGCCGCTGACGTAGAGGTCGGAGACAAATCGATGTCCATGCGCATTGGGATCGACGAACGGCTGCGGGAATGCTGCGTAGAGGAGGGCGAAACCGAGCATGAGCGCCGCGGCCCACCCGGCAATCAGGAAGACCAGAGACAGCGGACCATAGAAACTCAGCATGGTCTCGCGCTTGCGCGGATGGCCAACCCGTCGCGACGCCCAGCGCCATGGCCTCCACGTCACGACGTAGAAGATCTTCGTGAACCGAAATCGGCCGGTGGCACGCCGCGGCAGAATCACCGTTTCGAAGGCGTCGAGCAGGACCGAGACGATGCAGACGACACCGAGAATCAGCCGGAGGGGGTGCACTTCGCCAGCAAAACAGGAATCCGATGCGGCGTCAAACCGGCGGAGGGACCTCGCGCAACTCGATCGCCTCAGTAGACGTGCAGGTCGCCCTCGGTTTTGGGCGCATGGACCAGCAGTCCCAGTTCGCCGGCCATGCGCTCCAGAAATGCCCGTGTTGCGGGAGACACCGGCACCATCGGCAGCCGATACCGCTCCTCGATCCTACCCATCATGGCAAGGACCGCCTTCGCCGGGCCGGGGCTGGTCTCTTTGAACAGCCCTTGCATCAGGCGGAAGTACTTCATATTGATGCGCCGAGCCGCGGCCCATTCGCTGGCCAGCGCCGCTTTCACCATTTCCGCCATTTCCGCAGGAATGATGTTCGACGTTACAGAGACGAGTCCGGCCCCACCCGCGCCGATCACGCCGAGCGTCATACCGTCGTCGCCGGAGAAGACACGGAACTCCTTCGGGGCCTGGGTAATGAGTTCGGTGATCTGTACCAGGTTGCCGCTCGACTCCTTCACGGCCTCGATGTTCGGCGCGGCTTCAATGAGCCGAAGCACGGTCACCGGCTCCAGGTTCACGGCCGAGCGCCCGGGAATGTTGTAGAGCACGATCGGCAGCTTCACCGCCTGGGCCACGGCGCGGAAGTGCTGGAACTGCCCTTCCTGGGTCGGCTTGTTATACCAGGGGTTGGCCGTGAGAATCGCGGTCACGCCAGGAATCTGCGATGCGGTTCGCGCGCGGGCAACGGCTTCACGGGTCGAGTTGTGCGAGCAGCCCGCCCAGACCGGCACGCGCCCCTGCACCGCGTCCGCGACGATGCGAATTACCTCAAGCCATTCGCCTTCGTCGAGGGTTGGCGTTTCAGCAGTGGTGCCGCAGGCGACCAGCCAGCCGATGCCGCTCTCCACCTGCCAGCGGGCCAGGTCGTGCAACGCCCGCTCGTCGATGCTGCCATCCGCGCGGAAGGGCGTGACAAGTGCCGTTCCGCAGCCCTGCAGATTCATAACAGTCGAGTCTACACCGTGCCCTTGCCGCGCCTCGTTCGGCCACCGGATGCAAAGGTAACGGCCGTCCATCCTCCCGATTACCTGGCGCCGGCCATAGGATTCATCGCGCTCGATGCTCTACACTGCACACGATGGCGATGCCTGTCCAGGACCTGAAGAGCTTTCGCCTGCCGCCCAATTTCCGCGGCCGCCCCGCTTGGTTCGTGCAACTGTGGTGGATCGTACAGACGACAGCGTTTCGCTGGTCGCCCCAGTTCATGTATGGATGGCGCAATTTTCTGCTGCGTCTCTTTGGCGCCAAAATCGGCCAGGGCGTCATCATCCGCCCGACCGCGGAGATCACCTATCCCTGGAAACTGACCATCGGCGACTATTGCTGGATCGGCGACTATGCCGCGCTCTACACGCTCGGCGAGATCCGCATCGGAGACAATACCTGCATCTCGCAGCATTGCTACCTGGCCTCGGCCTACCACGACCACACGCGCCCGACCTTCGACATGATTGGGAGCTTCGTCGCGATTGAGCCGGAAGTGTGGCTGGCGACGCGCGTCTTCGTCGGCCCGGGCGTCACCGTTGGGCGAGGAGCAGTCGTCGGCGCCTGCAGCGTGGTGCTGAAAGATGTCCCACCCATGATGGTGGTTGCGGGCAATCCCGCAAAGGTAATCAAGCCGCGTCCGACAGCGTCGGACAATGTCTGACCGCGTCCGTCGCGCGTCCGACATTCGTCTCAGTCACAGCTGTCCGATGATTTCCTCGAAATCCCAGGTTCCCGTCTTGCCGGCGATCCACTCCGCTGCCCGCACCGCGCCTTCGGCGAATCCGCGCCGGGAATGGGCCTCGTGTTTCAGCGTCAGGACGTCGTTCTCGGAGCGCGCCTCGATCTCGTGAATGCCCGGCACGTCCCCTTCGCGCCTGGAATGCACTTCGACTGTGAGCCCCGGGCTCGCCGCTTCGAGGATCTTCTGCAGCGACAACGCGGTCCCGGACGGCGCATCCTTCTTCGCCACGTGATGAGTTTCGGTGATGCTGAAGGTGTATCCGTGCGCCGCCGTGGCCAGCTCGCGCGCCACTTTGAACAGCGCCTGCACGCCCACCGAAAAATTCGAGCCGTAGAGGAGCGCTCCGCCCCGGCGCTGCGCCAGCGCCTTCATGTCGTCCAGATGCTGGTACCAGCCCGTCGTTCCTACGACCATCCGCGCCCCGGTTGCGAGGCACGCGCGCATGTTCTGCACGGCCGCATCCGGCGTGGTGAAGTCGATGACCGCGTCGAACCCGGCGAGCACCGGAGCCGTCAGCGCCGCGGCGTTGCGATTCTCCTCTTCGCCGACGACGCGCACGCTGTGGCCGCGCTCGCTCGCGACTTTAGCGACCAGGCTGCCCGTTTTGCCGCGCCCCAGCACCAGGAAGAGCATGGTTTCCTACTCCCTATTCCCTATTCCCTGTTTTGCCCGCACCGCTTCCAGGTCGAAGACCGCCGGATCGGCGTCAGCGAAAAACTCCGCGTGCAGCGAGCGCACCGCCTCATCGGCATCATCCTCTTCGACCATGAAGCTCATATTGATTTCCGAAGCTCCCTGAGAAATCATGCGCAGGTTCACATGGCGTATGGTCTGGAAGACGCGTGCCGCAATCCCATTCTGGCCGCGGATATCTTCGCCAACCATGCAGATGAGGGCCTTGCGGCCCTCGTACTTCACGTCCGCCAGCTTGCTGAGGTCCGCGGCGATCGCCGGCAGTTTTTCATTGGAGTCGAGGCTGAGCGAGACGCTGACCTCCGAGGTCGACACCATGTCCACCGGACATTTATGTCTGTCGAAGACTTCGAAGATCGCGTGCAGATAGCCGTGTGAGAGCAGCATGCGGCTCGCAACAACGTCCATAATGGTCAGCCGCTTCTTCGCCGCAATCGACTTGAAAGGGCTGCTGCAGTGCGCCGGCATCGCCGTGATCTTCGTGCCGCCATTTTCCGGATTCTTCGAGTTGAGCACCCACACCGGAATATTTTTCTTTACCGCGGGCAAGATCGTCGCGGGGTGCAGCACCTTCGCGCCGAAGTACGCCAACTCGGCTGCTTCTTCGAAACTGATGGTCTTCACCCGCAGCGCGTCGGGGCAAACACGCGGGTCGGCGGTCATGATGCCGTTGACGTCGGTCCAGATCTCGATCGCGCCCGCGTCAATGCCACCGCCCACCAGCGCGGCGGTGAAGTCCGAACCGCCGCGGCCGAGCGTGGTGGTCACACCCTGTTCCGTCGACCCGATGAAGCCACCCATCACCGGCACGCGGCCCTCGGCCAGCAATGGCACGACGTTCTGTTTCAGGCGCTGCTCAATCAGAGCATCCTGCGGGATCGCCCTGGTGTACTGGGCGTCGGTGACGATCGACTGGCGCGCATCGAGGTGCACGGCGTTCACGCCGCAGCGCACAAAAGCCTCGGTGATCATTTTGCTGGAGAGGCGCTCGCCATACGACACGATCATGTCGCTGATGCGCGGGGTCAGTTCACCAACCACCGCCAGCCCGCGCAGGACTTCGTCCAGCCCATCGAACTCGGCTTCCATCCAGGCATGTGTGGCCGACAGCGCCTCGTCGGGGCGTGTCGCCAGCAGCGGATCGTCGTGTAGTTTCGCTCCAAATGCCAGTTGTGTCGCGGTATCGGCATGTCGGATGCGCAGCCGTTCGGTGATGGCCAGTGCAGTGGCGCGATCGCCCTTTGCCGCCGTAGCCGATGCGGAGAGCAGCAGGTCAGTAACCTTCGCCATGGCGCTGACGACCACAACCGGCTGCAGACCCCTGGCGACACGCCCAGCCACAATGCCGGCCGTGCGCCGGATCGCAGCCGCATCCTCGACGGAAGTCCCGCCGAACTTCATGACGACGAGGCGGTTCATACCGGCACAGCCACCGGATCGAGCTTGCCCAGCGACACCAGCAGTTCCGCGTTGAGCAGGGCCGCGCCCGCCGCACCGCGAATCGTGTTATGCGACAGCACGGTGAACTTCCAGTCGAGCAAGCCGCAGGGCCGCAGGCGTCCGACAGTGGCCGCCATGCCTGCGCCGCGCATGCGATCGAGCCGCGGCTGCGGGCGATCGTCGGCGGTGACGTACTCCACCGGCTGCGCCGGAGCGGTCGGCAGTTCCCTGCCCCTTAGCGGCGCGAAGTCCGCCCACGCCGCGATCATTTCCTCGTGGGTGGCGGGTTTTGCAAGTTTGATGCTGACGCTTTCCGTATGCCCGTCTTCCACCGCCACACGATTGCAGTGCGCGGTCATCTTTGCCCCAAGCGGCTCCACGGCGCGCCCGTTCAGCCGTCCCAGCAGCTTGAGAGTCTCCTCCTGCATCTTTTCTTCTTCGTTTTTGATGTAGGGGACGACGTTGCCGAGGATGTCGAGCGAAGGCACGCCCGGATAGCCCGCGCCGCTGACGGCCTGCATCGTGCTCACGAAAATAGCTTCGATGCCGAAGCGGTCCACGATCGGCTTGAGCGCCATCACCAGCCCGATCGCTGAGCAGTTCGGATTGGTCACGATATATCCGCCGGACTCGCGGCGCCAGCTCTGGTTCTCGACCAGTGCCAGATGATCGCCGTTGACTTCCGGAATGACCAGCGGCACCGACGGCTGCATGCGAAACGCACTCGAGTTGGAAATCACCGCGCAGCCGGCGGCAGCAAACTGCGGTTCGAGCTCGCGTGCAATATCGGCGTCGAGCGCCGCGAAGATCACCCTGGGCGCGCCCGCGGGCGAGGCAGGAGAAACAGGCAGCGCTGCAACCCGGTCCGGCAGCGGGGTGTCGAGCTTCCATCGCACCGCTTCGCCGTACGGCTTGCCGCTGGAGCGGTCGCTGGCCGCGAGCCAGGCCACTTCAAACCACGGGTGATTCTCCAGGAGCTGAATAAAACGCTGGCCGACCATTCCGGTCGCACCCAAAATCCCAATCTTCTGCCGCATCTCAAGCCTTCTTTAGAAACACCGCGGGCCGCGCGTCGAAAAACACCGCCCCACTGTTGGTCTGTATCGTTAGTCTAACCGGCTCGCCGCGCATCCGCATCGCCGGAAATCGGACTCGGCCTCTCGAATGTCACCTCCAGGAGACCGGCGAATCCACGCGCGCCGCCATCTCCTGGGCAAAGGAGCAACTACGTGACAAAATATTTGCCGCTCTCCGTGGTCCATCCCGAGGCCTTCGACCCCGGCACCGCGCAAACTCCCGGCTCGCTGCGGCTTGCCGCTGTCTCGCGCGACCAGGGCATCTCGACCGGCCTGTGGGGTGGGACGTTCCTCGTCGAGCCCGGCGCGCGCACCGGCATCCATCATCACGGCGAACAGGAAACGATCGTCTACGTGCCTGAAGGCGAGGCGCTGGTGCGCTGGGGCGAGCGCGGCGAATCCGAGGCTCGGGTCGGAGCCGGCGACTTCCTCCATGTGCCGGCCTTCACACCGCACCTGGAAATCAATTTGTCGGAGGAAAAGCCCTTCCGCTGGATCGTCGTCCGCAGCACGCCGGAGCCGATCGTCGTGAATTTGCCGGATGACTATTGGGGGTGAGGGCGACTGGCGCCTTACTGCGAGGCGCCCTGGTAGCTGAAGTCCACCGTTATGGCTCCCTTCGCGGGAACCGTGACCGTCGTCGTCTTCGTCCCCATCACTTCCTGATCCGCTTCAATGGTG
This sequence comes from uncultured Acidobacteriaceae bacterium, assembly GCA_963796895.1. Classification (GTDB taxonomy): domain Bacteria; phylum Acidobacteriota; class Terriglobia; order Terriglobales; family Acidobacteriaceae; genus Palsa-343. The sequence continues at coordinate 206,421 of CAWCNN010000002.1, read as the reverse complement.
TACGTCCCCGGCGGCACTCCCTTGATCTCGTAATGTCCCGTCGTGTCGGATACGGCGTGGAAAGGATTCGACACCACGTTGATGAAGGCCTGCATCCAGGGATGGTTGTTGCAGCGCACCGGCATCATCAGCTCCGGATCGCGAAAGGTCCGTTTGTCCTGCGGCGTGGTCGGGCCGCCCGCCGGGGGCTGTGAGATGTCCATGGCCTGATTGCCGGCGACTGTCGGCACCATGTGCACGTTGTGCATGGTCGGGTCGCTGTTGGTAAATTGCACCGGCTGGCCGACCATGACTCCCACCACGTGGGGGATGTAGCGGCAGCCCTTCTGGTCGATGGCCACCGGCTGCGTCGGCGCGGCGTACACCTTGTTGCCCAGCCCGTCCTTGACATAGACGAAGACGTTCGCGAAGCCGCCGTCCTTACCCACCACATACTGCTCGCTGTAGAGCGTCGGACCCAGCGTGCACGCCGGATCCTGATTCATATCGATCTTCACCGGTTTAGGCGGGGTGCCGGCATAGTGGATCGTTCCCTGAATGGTTCCTGCATTCGCCCAGTCAATGGTCGTGAACTGCTGCGCGGGCTCGCTGCTCGTGCTCTGCTTCTTACAGCCGCTCGCCGCCAGCACCGCCAAACACGCCGCCACAACCAACCGTCCAGTCTTCATCGTCATCCCTTTCAACTCTTCTGTGATGCTGCTTCGCGACCGCTTTTCCCGCTAGCCGCTTTTCCTGCTAACCGTCGTACACTGACAGCTCTTGAGCCGACGCTTCTTAGCGATCCAGCTTCTCAATCACCGCGTCCGCAAACGCCCGGGTCCCCGCTGTGCCGCCTACGTCGCGCGTCAGCGTCTTTTTTTCTGTGTAAACCTTTTCGAGCGCAGCCTGCACGCGATCCGCGGCGGCATCCTCGTCGATATGCCGCAGCATCAGGATCGAAGACTGCAGCAGCGCCGTCGGGTTCGCGATGTCCTTGCCGGCAATATCCGGTGCCGAACCGTGCACCGCCTCGAAGATCGACGCCTCCGCGCCGATGTTCGCACCCGGTACCAGGCCCAGGCCGCCGACAAACGCCGCGCATAAGTCGCTCACGATGTCGCCGTACAGGTTCTCCAGCACCAGCGTGTCATATTGATAGGGATTCATCACCAGCTGCATGCAGGTGTTGTCGATGATGTGCTCGCCATACACGATGTCCGGGTAGCCCTTCGACACATCGCGCGCACAGCGCAGGAACAGCCCATCGGACATCTTCATGATGTTGGCTTTATGGATGGCGTGAATCTTGCGCCGTCCGTGCTTCGCAGCGTACTCGAAGGCGAACTTCGCGATGCGCGTGGAGGCCTTCTCCGTGATCACTTTCAGCGACTCGATCACTCCCGGCACCACCTCGTGCTCCAGGCCAACGTACAGGCCTTCGGTGTTTTCGCGAATGATGATCAGGTCCACGCCCGGGTAGCGCGTCTCGAGGCCGGGAAGATTTTTGATCGGCCGGAAATTCGCATACAGTTCGAACTTCTGGCGCAGTGTCACGTTGATCGACGCGAAGCCGCCGCCTACCGGCGTTGTCACCGGCCCCTTCAGCGCCACCTTGTTGTGCTCGATCGACGCGATCAGCTCCTTCGGGATGTACTCGCCGTGCTTCTCGAACGCGCCCGCACCCGCGGCGAACCGCTCCCAGGCGAACTTCACTCCCGTCGATTCCAGGATCCGCACCACCGCGTCGGTTACTTCCGGCCCGATGCCGTCCCCGGGAATCAGCGTTACTGTGTGTGTCTTGCTCACTACTTCTTTTTTCCCTTCTCGATGTGGTGGGTCAAAAGCTGCTCCAGCTCTTCCTTGAATTCCCCAACGTCCTTGAAGTCCCGATAGACGCTGGCGAAGCGGATGTAGGACACCGTATCCAGGCCTTTCAGCCGATCCATGATCAGCTCGCCGATCTCGGCGGTGGTCCGCTCGCGGTCGGTGGATTCGGTGACGAAAGCCTCCACCTCGTCGACCAGCTCTTCCAGTTTTACAGCGGAAACGGGCCGCTTTTGGCACGCGCGCATGAGGCCCTCAAGAACTTTGCGGCGTTCGAACTTCTCCCGCCGGCCGTCCTTCTTGGCGACCATGTAGGGGATTTCGTCGATACGTTCGTAGGTGGTAAAGCGGCGGTTGCACTTCTCGCATTCACGCCGTCTGCGGATGGAGTCGGCTTCCCTGCTCTCCCGCGAATCGATTACGCGGTCCTGGGCAAATCCGCAATAGGGACATTTCATCGTGTACTTCGATTTTATCAGCGCAAAAGGCAGCCGGGAGACGGTCGCCGGGAGCGCTAGCCGGCGATTCTTCTTCCTTCCGTCTTCTCCCTTCTTCCTCGCCTTTCTCTCCCGGCAGGACTATCCTTCTGCGCAGCGCATCTCACCCCTTATGAGCACGACCCCAAGCAAACGCAGCATATCGAAAGGCCTGCTGGCCGGCCTGATCGGCGGGCTGGCAGGCGCCGGCGCCAAAGTGATCGCCGAACAGGTCTTTCCGCCGCGCATCCAGGGGCAGACACCTCCGCCTGTGCTGCTGGCTGAGAACGTGGCCGGCCGCCGCCTGCCCGAGCGGGAGCGCGAACTCGCCCTGCAGGGTATTCACTTCATCTTCGGCGCCCTGGCGGGTGCCGCCTACGGAGCGCTGGTCGAAATGGAGCCCTCGCTCGGAGCCTGGCGGGGCGCGGCATTCGGCATCACCCTGAACCGGATCACGCACGAATCCGTCCTGCCGCGGCTCGGCCTCACGGCGCCTCCGGGACGCCAACCCACCCAGGAACGCATCAGCGAGTGGGTCACGCACGCGGTTTACGGCCTGGCCACGGACAGCGTGCGCCGGGCGGTGCGGCGGGCCCTTTAGCAGCGGGAGTGGCTCAGTAATAACCCGTAAGTGCGCTGGATAAGCCCGCTCGTACCTTCGATTTTGTTACTGAATAATCAGTGAAATGAAATCGTGACAATTGATTCACGACGAGTCCATATTTCCTTTGCCGCTCCGCAAGACGCCGTGCTAGTCTGCAAGGACTAAAGCCGATTAAAGCCGTTCGCACCGGCTCCGTTCAATTACGAAATTTCCTCAATCAGAAAACTGGAGACAACCCCATGCGGCTCGCCTGGCGGCTGTTCGCTTGCAGCACAATTCTCGCCACCGGATGCTCAATCGCTCCTGTCGCCAACATGGAACCCGGCGGTGCCACGCCTGTCCCGACTGCCTCTGAAGGGACTTCATTCTCTGGCATGGTCCACGCTGGCCCGCCACAGCAGCCCATCACGGGCGCCAAGGTATACCTGTATGCCGTGACCACGGGCACCGGTGTCCGCCAGGCGTCCACATCCAGAATGCAGGCGGGGACGGGTACGATTCAAGATGGCGTGGGGCAGCCCTACTATGTGCTGACCGATTCCACTGGGCACTTCCAAATCCTTACCGACGGCTATAACTGCGGATCAGGGGGTATCCCGGAACAGATGTATCTCTATTCGTCCGGTGGCAATCCTGGTCTCTCTGCGGGTACAAACAACACGGCAGCAGGGCTGATGGCCGTGCTCGGAACGTGCACGAATAAGACCTTCTCCCCCGGACTTCCCACCAATGGCGTCCAGATGAATGAGGTCACCACCGTCGCCGCGGCCTACGCCTTCGCTGGCTTTGCTGCGAGTCCCACCCAGATCTCCGGGGTTCTATCCGGAACCACGCAGGGCAAAACGGGCCTCACCAATGCCGTAGCCATGGCCGGCATGCTCGCCAGCATCACGACCGGGAACGCGCTGGCGCCGGGCGTCAACGGCACTTCGCTTCAGCAGAAGATCAACAGTCTCGGGAACAGCCTGGCTGCCTGCGTGAATACGACAGGGTCAGGTTCGACGGGATGTCAACAGATTCTCCCCTATGCCGGAAGCGCGTCCGACACCGCCCAGGCAGCCATTAACATCGCGCAATCCGGCGGCGGCTCGGTCGCAAATTCAGGCAGTATCTATACCGCCTCCACGGCCTACGTCCAGTTCAGTCCGCACCTCGGCGGAGCTCCCAACGACTGGACGATGCCCATCACCTGGTCCAACAGCCTGGACGGGCCGCAGAACGTGGCCATCGATGCATCCGGCAATGCCTTTGTCACCCACGGCAAGAATTCCACGCCGGCGCTGGTCAAAATCACTCCCTCTGGCACGGTGACTTCATTTACGGGCAATGGCCTCTTCGATCCTTCAGGCCTGGCCGTCGACAATTCGGGGAATGTCTGGGTTGCGAACTTTAATTGCAACGGCAGCACCTGCAATTTCAGCGAGTTCAATGGCTCAACTGGAGCGCCCGTCGGCAGTTCGCCTTTTGTCACTGACGGAAACAACTGGAACGCAGGCGTGGCGCCCTCTGGTAACGTCTGGATCACGAACTACTCCAACAACAGCATCAGCGAATTTGATTCCTCCGGCGCGTTGTTGCTGGACACGAAAAACGTCTCGCAGGATTCCGGAACGCTCGGCGGACCAGACGGCGTTTGCATCCAGGGAAGCTCATTCAACAACGATATCTGGATCACGAATGCAGGCGGAGTGAGCGGAACCTCAGTCGCTCGCTATAACAGCGCCGGGACCAACTATTCCGGATCCCCTTACACCATCGGCGGCCAAGGTCCGATTAGTTGCGCCATCGACGCTTCCGGTCATGTCTGGACCGCCAATTATGGTGGCTCCTTCACCGCCGTGAGTAACTCCAGCATCGGCCGCATCGATGCCAATGGCGCTAACGGCCAGACCTATACGGTGGGCGGAGTTCGGAACACCCATGGCGGCGCCTACAACATCGCGGTCGACGGCGCCGGGAACGTCTGGACGGCAAACCTGGGTGTCGATTCAACCAGTACTTACATTGGCGGCAGCATCACGGAGTTAAAGAATGACGGTACCGCCGTCTCACCTACCGACGGCTTCCAGTATGGGCTACAAAAGCCCGACGGAATCGCGATCGACGGCTCCGGCAATGTCTGGGTCGTCAACGATGGTGACGGCACGGTGATCGAACTCGTTGGGGCTGCGACTCCCGTTGTCACACCGATTGCCGCTGCTGTGAAGAACAGCCAGCTGGGAACTGCACCATAATTCCGAGCGAACCTGCCGCTCCGCTTCTGCCGGCTCCTTTTGATATTCGAGGCAGGCGGGAAACGGCCAACACAGAACCCCAGATTCCACCGGACGTCCCTGGAGGAACGCTATGAAAAGAATTCGGACCCTTCTTCCCCTCGCTCTGCTCATGCTCTTTGCGTCTCTGCGGCTGCATGCCCAGATCGACGGCTGTACCGACTCCCCCGAGAACCCCACGCTCGTCCTCGGCCTCATTGTCGGCGCTGCCGGCCTCGCGTACCCGCGCGTTCGCCATTATCTGCGCAGCCGCCATCGCTCCGAGCGCGATCGGTAAACAACTCCGCGCCGCTTTCCCGGTCCTGCGCGCATCGTAGTTCGTAGCTGTCCTGAAGGAGCTACGATGCCTGCACGTCCCACTTGGTCCGGATCGATCCAGATTTCCCTGGTTTCCATCGCCGTCCGCATCTTCCCCGCCACCAATCCCGGCCGCCAGGTTGAGTTCCATCAGATTGACCGCCGCAGCCACCAGCGCATTCACCATCGCAACGTGGACGAATCCGGCGAGGTCGATCCCGGCGATATCGTGAAGGGCTACGAGTACGCCCGCAACAAGTACATCGAGATTGATCCCGACGAGCTGAAGGCCCTGCGGCTGCCCACCGCAAACGCCATGGAGATCCGTCAGTTTGTGAAGGCGAAAGAAATGCCCAACGCCCTCCTCGAGCGGCCGTACTTCGTCGTCCCCAAAGATGACACTCAGGCGAAGGCCGTCGCGATCATGCGCAAGGCTCTGGACGACACCGGCACCTTCGGCATCGGCGAGATCGCCTTTAGTGGCCGTGAGCATCTGGTTGCTCTCGGCGCGCCTTCCGACGCCAAACAGAAGGGCCTGATGCTGTATCAGCTCCGCTACGAGGAAGAACTGCGGGATCCAAGGGCCGTTCTCAGCGATGTCAAAGAGCCCGCCGTCAGCTCCAAGGAACTTTCGCTCGCCAAACAACTGATCGAGGAGAGCACGGTGCGATTCGACCTTGCCTCTTATAAAGACGACTACGAAGCCGCCGTCGTGAAGTTGGTGAACGCGAAGAGAAAGGGCAAGCCTCTGCCCGAGCCCGAGCGGGCCGCACCCAAAGGGAAGGTCGTGAACATCATGGACGCGCTGCGCAGGAGCCTCGCCGAGCATCCGGCAAAGAAGGGAAAGACAACGCGGCGAAAGAAAGCGGCCTGAACCCCCTCAGGGCGCTGCTTCCTCGCGAACCGGGGCGCCGGGATGCACCACTTCCACGCCGGCGTGCTCGCTTTCTTCGGTGACCTGGCGCAGCGAGATGTGCTCGAATCGCGCCCAGATCAGCCCTATCGGCACGATGCCGAGAAACGTAGTGAGCAACAGGGTAGCGGCGCAGCCCATGGCCGCCTCCGGAGCCGTGCCGAAGAATTTCGAGAGCCCTCCGGCAACGAATCCGATCTGCGTGAACCAGCCCAGCACCGGCAGCTGAATGGTGCTCACCGCTCCGCTGAATACCATCATCAGCACGCCTTTGGCGGGCGTCATGGCCGCAAGTGCCGGGCTGGCGGTGAAGGCGAGCATGGTTTCGAGGTACGAGAGCGCGATGAGCACCCACATCCCCAGCGACGATGCGGCCACGACGACAAAGTCGCCCAGCGAGCGGATCGTGTCGAGTCCGGAGTGAAAGGCGTTGATCTTGTCTTCGACGGCCTGCCCGGCGCGCTTCGACAAAGCGCCAAAGCTGCGCCCGGAGAATCTCGCCACCGCATCGCCCCACAAGCGCACGGCCAGCAGGAACAGCGAGCCGGCAACGGTCAGCAGCAGTCCCCAGAGTGCGGCTCTGCGAACAATCTCCGGGTGGGGCAGCGTGCCCGCAGGGGCGAGCAGAATCACCGACGAGGTGATCAGCGCCATCGACCCCGCATCGAAGAGGCGTTCGACGACATACACCGCGATTTGCGAGCTGATCGGCAGTCCTGTCTTCCTCGCGACCAGATAGGGCCGCACCAGATCGGCCACGCGCCCGATCAGCGCCACCGCGGTGAAGCCCATCACCTGGGTTCCCAGCAGCGAAAGCAACGGCATGTTCTTCTTGTGCCGGATCAGCCAGACCCAGCGAACCGAGCGCACCAGATACCCGGCGTAGATGCAGCCCAGCGCGATCGCGATCCTGCGCCAGTCCGCCATCCGCAGCTGCTGCAAGAAGACATGCCAGTCGAAATGGATACGACCGCGCTCGAACCACACCAGTGCGGCCACCGCCAGCACGAGAAGGAGCGCGACGGTGCGGGTTCGGTTCGATTTCAAATCAGGGCTCCAGGGAGTAAGACCCGAACCATCCGTGTCATTGCGCTGCGGAGGCCCGCAACTCCGCCTGATGCCTCTGCGCGTACCGGTGGTTGTATTCGCGAATCACGCGCGCCACGTAAAGGCGGGTCTCGCGATACGGCGGAATGCCGTGCCAGCGATCCACCGCCGCCGGACCCGCGTTGTAAGCGGCCAGCGCCAACTGCAGATTGTTGTTGTAGCGCTTCAGCAGTGAATCGAGATAGGCCGATCCGCCCTCAATGTTTTCGCTCGGAGCAAACGTGTCGGCGACCCCCAGGTCGGACGCCGTTCCCGGCATCAGTTGCATCAGGCCCTGAGCTCCGGCCCGGCTCACGGCCCGTGGGTGGCCCGCACTCTCCGCGCGCACCACGCTGGCCAGCAGATCGGCATCGATGTTGTACGCGCTTCCCGCCTTCGCGAGAATCGGCTGCAGATCCGCGTCGCTGAGTTTCTCCGGAACAGCTGCGACGGCTGCCGATTTTGCGGTCCTCGCGATGGGTTGGGGCAGATCGACGTGCTCGTCCGAGGCGATATCCGTGGCGTTGACTTCGAGAAAACTCGTTCCGGCTGCATCGACATAGAGCCGGACCTTTGCACCCTCCGCGACGCGATGGTCGCAAAGCAGATCGAATCCGTTCTTCAGCGTCACGAGCTCAGCAGCACGCGCGGCCGTCGCGCAAAAACACGCGGCCAGCAAGGCGCAAACCGATCGTCTGCAGAAACCGGACATTCTCTAACTCTACCATTCTCAGACGCAGGGACCGCCCGCTTCGCTCACTTCCGAGGTGCGCTGTAACCGGCGACAAATGTGGTATTTACATCGACTGGGTCCGGTGTTCGGCGCGGCCCACGAAGCGTCAGCACAGCTTCGATTGCCTGCGCCACGCCGTCCTCGTCACTGGCCGGAGCTATCTGCCATTTGTGCTTCCGCGCCAGCTCGACCAGATCCGGCGCTCCATTTGTAACGACCACCGCGTGGCCGGCAAATTCCAGCATCTCCAGGTCGTTCCAGTTGTCGCCGATCGCCATGACCTGCTCGGGAGCGATCCCTCGCTGTCCGGCGAGACGCCGCAGGGCCGCGCCCTTCGAGCAGCCGGGCGGGAGGATGTCGAGGATGGTCAGATCGCGCGAGCGGTATTCGGTCCGGTGCAGTTCGATCGACGCGGACAATTCGCTCTCGATCAGCCACTCCTCGGCGCGCCGCATGTCATCGACGGGACCGCAGACCATGCTCTGGACCGGTGCCTCGCCGGCGTCGAAGGCGCGCTCCAGCGGGCGGATCTCGCGAATCCACGGACGGTTGGCCTCGACCCACATGGAAACGCGGCCCTGCAGTGCCTCCACCGACTCAAGAACCAGGGCGCCCGGCCCATCATGGTCGAAGGTGAAGACCGTCGTTCCAAAGGGCCGCAACGCAGGGCAGAGCGCGACCGCTGTCTCGACCGACAGCAGGAAGCGATCGATGCGCTGCCCGGCCATGGTGCGCGTCACGGTGCCGTTCGACGTGATAAAGACCGTCTCCGGCTTCAGCATCGCGGGCTCGATCAGCGGCAGAGCGTAGGCCTGACGGCGCCCGGTAGCGATGACAATCTCGATCCCGGCCGTTTCCGCGTCGCGCAGTGCGCGGCAATTGCGCTGGCAGATCGCGGAGTTGGGAGACGAGAGCAGCGTGCCGTCGATATCGACGACGATCATCCGGAGGGGGGCCATGTGATCTCAGTTTAGGGCAAGCGGCTCAGCGCCGTTCACGGAAGAACTCGCGCAGCAACGCGCCGCAGTCTTCAGCCAGAACGCCCGCTGTCACGCTCATTTGGTGGTTGAGGCGAGGATGATTCAGGACCTGCAGCACCGAGCCCGCGGCGCCTGCCTTGGGATCGGCGGCTCCATAAACGAGTCGCCCGAGACGCGCGTGAATCATCGCACCGGCGCACATGGCGCAGGGCTCCAGCGTGACGTAGAGTTCACTTTCGATCAGGCGATAGTTGCCGATCGCTTTCGCCGCGCTTCGCATGGCAATGACCTCGGCGTGCGCCGTGGGATCGACATCCCGCAGGACACGATTCTGCCCGCGTGCGACGATCTCGCCTCCCGTCACAACGACAGATCCGATGGGCACTTCGCCGGCTGCCGCGGCGGCGCGCGCTTCGTCCAGCGCGGCCTGCATCAGGGCCTCGTCCGCGGTCACGGCGCGTCGGCCTTTGGCTGCTGCTGTGTCATGCAGTGCAGCGTGCCCAGTCCCCAGACGAGATCGCCACAGTAGATGCCGACGACTTCGCGAGTCGGGAACGCTGCGGCAAGAAGGTTGAGTGCGTGGCGATCCGTCGCGCGGTTGAAGATCGGCACCAGCACCAGGTCATTGGCGATGTAGAAATTCGCGTAGCTGGCGGGAAGGCGCTGGCCCTGAAAGACGATCGGCGGCGGCATAGGCAGCGTGACGATTTCGTAGGGCTTACCGTCGAGATTGCGCGCGGATTGCAGCCGGTCCAGATTCTCTTCGAGGGGGAGATGATTGTCATCGCCCTTATTTGGCTCAATGACGGTGACAATTGTATTCGGACCGACGAATCGCGTGATGTCGTCGACGTGCCCGTGCGTGTCGTCGCCGGCGATGCCGCGATTCATCCACAACACCTGGTCGATTCCCAGATAGTCGTGGAACGCCTGCTCCAGTTGCTCGGGGCTAACACCTGGATTACGCTGTTGCACCTCGCTTAGCAGGCATTCTTCTGTCGTAATCAAAGTCCCGGCACCGTTGACGTCGATCGATCCGCCTTCCAGGACAATCCGGTGCGTCCCCGCAGGCGTCTCGACGATCGGCATCCACTGCGGCAACGCGAGCAATTCGGCGACGAGTCCCGGCATTGTGTCGTCCAGATGCCAGTCGGGGTACTTGGCCCAGGCATTGAATTTCCAATTTGTAACAGCCACGGGTGCAGATGCGCTGCGCTTCTTCACGAAGATCGGTCCGGAATCCCGCGTCCACACGCGATCCGTCTGCCACAGGTGGAAATACACGCGCTTCAGATTCGCGCCCGTCTTCTTCAGCACGCCGCGTGCACGCTTCTCCGCGGCGGCATCGTCGACGAGGATATGGACATCTTCCACACGCGTCAGATGACCCACAATCTCCGCGTACACCCAGGGGATGGGCTGGAATTTGCCCGGCCAGTCCTCAGGATTGTGCGGCCAGGCCAGCCATGTCGCCTCGTGCGGCTCCCACTCGGCGGGCATCCGGTAGCCCAGCTGCCGCGGGGTTTCCGAAGGCTGCTGAGCCTTTTCCGGCTCCATCCCAGTCAACGCCACTTCGCTCATTTCTTCTCGTCGTCCAGAAAGCGGCTGACGATAGGCCCGTAGGCGTCGATGCGCCGGTCGCGCAGGAAGGGCCAGTTGCGCCGGGTGTCTTCCATCGCGGCGAGATCGATTTCGCCAATCAGAATCTCTTCGCGATCGTGCGAGGCCTTCGCGACCACGCGCCCAAAAGAATCGGCCAGAAACGACCCACCCCAGAACGCCAGACCCGGCCCTTCGACGCGGTTCCCGCGCACGTCGCCGTGTTCCAGACCAACGCGATTCACCGCGGCCACATAAACGCCGTTCGCAATGGCGTGCCCGCGCTGGATGGTCTGCCAGGCATCGTACTGTGCGATTCCGAACTCCTCTTTCTCGTGGGGATGCCATCCAATCGCCGTCGGATAGAACAGGACATTGGCTCCCTGCAAGGCGGTGATGCGCGCACCCTCCGGATACCACTGATCCCAGCACACCAGCGTCCCAATCTTCCCCGCCGACGTATCGAAGGCGCGAAAGCCCAGGTCGCCCGGGGTGAAGTAGAACTTCTCATAGTAGAGCGGATCGTCGGGTATGTGCATCTTGCGATAGAGGCCCGCAAGATGGCCGTCCCTTTCGAGAACGGCTGCGGTGTTGTGGTAGAGACCGGGCGCGCGCCGTTCGAACAGTGACACCACAACGACCACCTTCTCCTCGCGCGCCGCCGCACTCAGCTTTTCGGTACTCGGCCCCGGGATGGGCTCTGCCAGGTCGAACAACGCGATGTCCTCACGCTGGCAAAAATACTGTGCGCGAAACAACTCTGGTAGACAAATGACCTCTGCTCCCTGACGTGCCGCCTCACGGACGCGCTCTGCGGCCTTATCCAGATTGGCATCCGGGTCCGGTCCGCAGCTCATCTGGATCAGTCCAACACGAAATGTCCTGCTTTTCTCCATATTGTGTCTTCTACCGTTACAAATGTCTCGGAAACAAGCAAAAGGCGCAGGCCATTGGCCCACGCCCCGCCCGATTCCTCATCAATCTATTCGAAAATCAAAATGGCCGCCGCGATGGTGGTCGTCCACAGCCCGCGTTTGTCGCCAATCGCCGACTGCGTGACGTTGGCAGTGCGGACAATTTTGTTCGAAATGCGATAAATCTCCTTCTTCTCGTCCCAGCTCTTGTCGGGATCGAAGTCCACGTCGAGCGTTGTCGCCAGCATCTCCGCCGCCAACTCTTCCGCGTATTCTCCAGCCTGGTCTTCGGTCTCACCGAAGCTGTGATGTTCGCTTAAGTAACCGTAGGTGTTACGATCACCCGGAATCGCGACGCCGATGCTCGATGCGACCAGCCGGTGCGGCTCGCGTGTGGAATTCTCCGCGACCACGGCGAAGACGACCTCGCCCGGGCTGAGGTATTTCAATCCCTCTTTGCGCGGAACCAGCTTGGCCTGGGGCGGGAAGATCGACGAAACGCGCACCAGATTCTGCGCCGCAATGCCGGCATCCCGCAGTGCCAGCTCAAAGGAGGTCAGCCGTTCTTTGTGCTTTCCCACTCCCTTGGTAAAAAACAGCCGCCTCGGGACCATACTTTTTCCCAATTCTTAACTCCTCCGAATCAATCGATGTACCGCACACGGATCCCCACCGAAAACGACATCCCGCTGAAACTTAACACAAAAATGAGGCTGCTGGACGCAGACGGAAAGGAATTAACGCCGTTTTCAATCATACGGTACTACTCGCCCGCCCATTGCCGGGCTCCTGGTCGCGTTTTTTGAAGGGCTGGGTGGCGATTTCCAGAAATTCCTGGGCCGCGCGCGAAAGCTGGCGATCCTTCCGGTAAACGAGCGCGAGGTCCCGGGCCAAACGCACGCCCTCCAGCGCCAGAGCGTGCAGGGCGCCCGCCCTTTCTTCCTCGACCACGTTGGTGCGCGGCAAAAAGCCCACTCCGAGCCCCACCTCGATGTAGCGCTTGAGCATTTCGCTCGACTCCACTTCCATGGCCACCCGCGGCACAATCTCGTTTACACGAAACAGCTCATCCAGTTGCTCTCGGCGCCGCCCATGCGCCGGCAACAGCATGGGATAGCGGACCACTTCCTGCAGCCGCACCGAACCCTTCCCGGCAAGGGGATGCGAATGGGGCGCGACCAGGGCCAGTTCGTCGCGATGGATGGGCTCCACGGCCAGGCGCGCGTCGCGCACCGGCATCGAAACCACGCCGAAATCGACTTCCCGGTTCACCACGTTTTCCAGGGTCCGAAGTCGTTCCGCGCGCACCACGCTCAGCATCACGCGCGGATACTGCTTTCTGAAATGCGCAAACACCAACGGCAGGATGTAGAGGTGGGTGGCCTCATTAGCGCTGATCGCCAGTTCACCGCGGGGCGAGCGCTCCTGCTCGGCGATGGCCAGCAGAATATGCTTCTGGCGCTCGACGCAGTATTCGGCAAAGGGCTCGAAGAGGCGGCCCGCCGAGGTAAAAGTCACCTTACCGCCGTCACGGTCGAACAGGCGCGCGCCCACTTCCTGCTCGAGGGTGCGGATCTGCGCCGAGATCGCCGGTTGTGTGCGGAGAAGCTTCTGAGCAGCACGCGAAAAGCTTTTCAGGCGGCTGACTTCCAGAAACGTTCGGAGATTTTCAAAGTCCATCGTTGATCTTCAGAATATGCGGCAGAGGAACCGCCCACAAGGGCACTCCTCGTTAATGGCCTGCCAACTCTTCCGGGGAAAGCGGGCGGGGCGGCGGCCGGCGCATGATGAACGGGAGAGGAATAAGGCACGCAATGATCAGGCTGAGCCCCCAGAATGCGTTCTGATAGCTGAGCATCTGGGCCTGCCGATTGAGGGTCTGCCAGGCATTGCCCATAGCCAGATGCATCGCGGAGTCGGCGCTCTGGCCCAGCCGAATGAGAGCATCCCGTGTCATGGAGAGGAACTGGGTATACTGCGGGCTACCCGCCACGACATGCGCGCTCAGATTGGCAATATGGGTCTGCTGGGTCCGCTGCAGGAAGGTCGTGAGCAACGCGGTGCCGACCGACCCGCCAATATTGCGGGCGAAGTTGGAGAAACTGGAAATCTGGTTGTTCTTGTTCCGCGGAACACCCAGGTAGTTCAGCGTACTAATGGGGATGAAGACGAACGACAACCCCATCACCTGGTACGCGCGCCAGAGCGTGATCTGCGCAAAGGAGACGCCGAGGTCCAGCCGCGTCAGGTTGAAGAGCCCGGCAGCGGTGATGGCGTAGCCGATTGCCACCAGCAGCCGTGGATCCATCTTTCGCCACCCCACCAGCCGCCCCGCAATGGGCATGGTACACATCAGCACGAGTGCGCCCGGCGAGAGCACCATGCCGGCGCGCTCCGCCGTATACCCGAGCAACACCTGCAGGAATTGCGGAATCAGGACGGTTGTGCCGAAGAGCACCATGCCGAGCACAAATTGCAGGAAGACTGCGGTGCCGAAATTTCGGTTCTTCAGCAGCTTGAGATCGACAATTGGATCGTCATGCCGCCACTCCCACCAGACGAAGAAGATGAGCATGCAGGCGGCGATGATCGCAAATGTCGTGATCATCGAGTCGCCGAACCAGTCTTTTTCCTGCCCCTTGTCGAGCACGAACTCGAGGCAGCCGACTCCGATCGAGATCAGCCCGAGACCCATGAAATCGACGCGCCCGCTGGTCTTCTGTTCCTCTTTCAGATATGGCGGATCTTCGACCATGCGCTGGGTGAGGAAGAGGGAGAGCAGGCCAACCGGCAGGTTGATGAAGAAGATCCAGTGCCAGTTGAAATTGTCGGTGATCCAGCCGCCGAGGGTTGGGCCGATCGCGGGCGCCACTACCACCGCCATGCCGTAAACCGCGAAGGCCTGGCCGCGCTTGCTTACCGGGAACGTGTCGGCGAGGATGGCTTGCTCGCTGGGCGCGAGGCCGCCGCCACCAATACCCTGCAGCACGCGGCACAGGACCAGCAGAGGCAACGATGTGGCGAGACCGCACAGCATGGAGCAGAAGGTGAACAGCGCGACGCAGGTCATGTAGAAACGCTTGCGGCCCATACGCGCCATCAGCCAGCCGGAGATGGGCAGGATGACAGCACTCGACACCAGATAACTGGTGAGCACCCACGTGGTCTCTTCCTGGCTTGCGCCCAATGTGCCCGCCATGTGCGGCAGAGCCACGTTGGCGATGGAGGTATCGAGCACCTCCATGAAGGTGGCGAGCGTGACCGTGAGCGCCACCAACCAGGGGTTATGGCTCGGCGTCCAGTTAGCCTCGTCGTAGTGCAGTTCCGCCAATCAGTTTTCCACGTGGTGCAGAAATTCCCCGCCCCTTCCGCGGGGGTCCCTGAAACTCCCCAAAATCGTCAAAGAAACGGCGAAAACGCCGGAGCGGTTGGGGAAATCTAGTTTTGCTGAATGGGACAGTGATTAGATTAACAGTTGCGCGCACGGGTTCAGATTGTGGCGGGGAGTCCGGATTTAACCAAAAGGAGACCCACAGTCAGGAGAAATCTTCAGCGGCTGGCGGAGATGTTTTTGTGCTCGTTGGCTGCGAGCGGCTCGGTCACCTTGAGGACCTGATCCGCCCTCACATTGGTAAGTCTCTGGACCTCGCCGGCGGGCCAGTGAATCTCCACGGAGTCGGCTTTCGTATCCGGTCCCAGGCCGAAATGCACCGGTCCATCGCTGGAACTCGCATAGCAAAAACTAGTGGTCATGTGGTTGTACTGGGCACCCACGGTTGCGCTGACGATCCTGATGCGCGCACCGATGCCGTCGCGGTTGCTGCGCGTGCCCCGCAACGCGATATCGAGCCAGTGGCCCGCGTGCTCGCTACGGTTCATCCAGATCTCCGCTGGAGCCGACAGCGCCGACACCACCACGTCCGGCCGACCGTCGCCGTCGAAGTCGCCCACGGCGCAACCCCGGTGGCGTGCCGGGGGCGCAGCGTCGAAGCCGGCTTCTTCGGTGAGAGCCGCCCACCTCCCGCTGCGACCGAGGTTGCGGAAGACGGTGTTGTGCTGCGCGACCTCGATGCCGGGCAGCGGCAGCGATTCAACATGCCCCCGGGTCACAAAAAGGTCCTTCCATCCGTCGTTGTCGAAGTCGTAGAGCGCCGGTCCGAAGCCGCCCATGCGCAGGCTCAGGTCGTGCATCCCGCTCGGCGTGGTCACCTCGCGAAAATCGCCCTTGCCGGTGTTTTCGAACAGCGGAAAGGTCTGGTTGTTCAGCGCGACAAAGGCGATGTCGGGATATCCGTCGTTGTTGAAGTCACGAAAATCAAGCCCCATGCCGGAGATGAACTGCCCGGTCTCGGGCAGCGTGACACCCGCATCGAACGCAACTTCTTCGAATTTGTTCCCGAGGTTGTGAAAGAGGAAGTTGTACTCCGCGTCGTTGGTGACAAAAAGATCCTGCTTGCCGTCCAGGTCATAATCGGCCACAGCCACGCCCATTCCTTTGCCGGGATGGTCGCGAATGCCCCACTCCTTTGAGACGTCGCGGAAGGTGCCGTCGCCATTGTTCAGCAACAGGCGGTTTGGCTGCTCCTTGTAGTAGCGCGGATGGCAATAGTCGCCAACGTCGCCCACGCGGCAGACTGGGCTGGGAACATAGGTCCACTGCATGTAGTCCACGATGAACAGGTCGAGCAACCCGTCGTTGTTGACGTCGACCCAGGCACCGCCTTCCGACCAGAGCGGCCCGTATTGAGGGTCTTTCGAGTCTCCGAGCCCTGCCTTTTGGGTCACGTCGGTAAAGGTCCCATTGCAGTTGTTGTGGTAAAGCGTGTTGCGGTAGACACCGCCAATGAAAATGTCTGGACAGCCATCGTTGTCGTAGTCGCCGATGGCCACGCCGATGTCGTAGCCCGATCCGGCCACGCCCGCCGCCTCGGTGACGTCGGTGAACGTGCCGTCGCCGTTGTTGCGGAAGAGGCGGTCGCGATACTTCGGATCGTCCTTCTTCAGCGTGGCGATGTTGGCGCCGTTGGTGAAGAAGATATCCGGCCGGCCGTCTCCGTTGTAGTCGAAAACAGCGACCCCACCCGCCATGGTTTCGGGCGCGTTCTTCGCCGGCGTCTGGTCGTTTTCCAGCGTGAAGGGGATTTTCTTCAGCTCGAAGCGGATCGGGCTCACAGCGGGAGCGCTGTGGAGCAGGAGAGCAGCGGCTCCGGTGAGAGAGACGGCGACGACAGCGACGCGCAGGAGCTTGGAAAGCATCATCGACTCATCAGATTCGCACCGGAACCCGGTGCGCGAAGCGCCGCTGCCTGGACGGCGAGTCCTACTGCGCGCCGTTCTTAAATACTTCCTCGGCGTAATAATTCTCGACGCGTGCCTGATCCCGCAGCATCTCGAGGAATGCGTTCTTCAGCAGTTGCTCACGACTGTCGCGCAGTTGTTGCCGGATCGCCTGCTGGACCCGCGGATCATTCAGCTGGCGTTGTCCCGCGACCTCGCGATCGATCAGTTTGTAGATCGCGTAGCCGGCCGGCTGTTTGGAGGCGGGACTGGCAAACACCGGCAGAATGTCGGTGATCTGGCCGGGCTTCAGCTTCGAGACGGCCGCGTAGACCGCGGGATCGCCGCGCAGCTGCGACTCGGATACGAAGCCCATGTCGCCGCCGTTCCCCGCAGTGCTCGGATTCTCGGAAAAGTTCATGGCCAGCGCCGCGAAGTCCTCGCCGCTCTCAAGGCGATTGTGCAGCATCTCGATCTTCCGCTTCGCCTCGGCGTCGTTCATGGCCTTGCTGTTCTGCAGATTGCCGACCTGCTGCGGCGGCACCGGGTTCGAGGTCACGATGATCTGCGCGAGATGATAATTCGGCTCGATCAGGTTGAAGTCCGCTTTGTGCTCGTTGTAGTAACTGCCGATGTCCGCATCGGTGATGTTGATGCGCGAGGTAATTTCCTTGTTGAACAGCTTCTCCTCGGTGCGATTGCGCCGGATCTCGCGCTTGAGATCGTCCAGTGTCATGTGCTGGGAGTCGAGCCGCTTCTGAAATTCTTCCTGGGTAAACGGCGCCTTGATTTCGTTCAGGCGGTCGGAGACTTCCTCGTCGGTCGCCACCAGATTCTGCTTGGCGGCCCGCTGCATCACGATCTCCTCATCGATCAGCTGGCGCACGATGTTCAGGCGCATGATTTCCGCCTGCACCTTTGACGGGGTCTGATGCGAGTCGCCGAGGTTGTTCTGGTAGATGGTTTCCACTTCCGACTTCTGGATCGGCTTGCCGTTCACCATGGCGACGCTGTTCGCATCGTGCGCCCGCTGGCATCCGGCACAGAACAACATAAGAGCCGCCAGGCCCGTCAGCGTGAATTTCCGACTGGAGGAATCAGCGCCCCACGCGCTGGATGAATCCGATTGCGAGGTCAAACAGTTCTCCCTGCTGTGGCGCCGCAAATCGGGGGGCGGCGCGTACGCTTCAGAATAAATGCGGGCCCCTCACCCTGCATAGACTCATTTCCCGGGCGCCGGTTTCGCCTGCGCGGGCGATTCAGAAGCCGGCGGGGCAATGCCCTGCTCGGCAAGTGCGCGGTCGATCATGATCCACAACTGGCGCTCGTCGAGCTGGCCGGCCCACCGCTCCCCGCTCACAAAGAACGTGGGCGTGGCGTTGACTCCGGCTTTGTCGGCGGCTCGGACCTCGGCCATGATCTTCGTATCGTCCTGCTTCGCGATGCAGGCTTGCAGCTTCGGCGCGTCCAGATGCGCGCGCGCGCCCTCCTGGGTCGCCAGTTTGTCCAGCATCGCCGCCGATTTAGCCACATCGCGATCCGGCCCCGTTACATCCTGACCGTGCGTGTGCAGGTAGTCGACGTAGTTCCAGTACGCGCTCACGTCCAGTGACGCCAGACAATTCGCGTTCACCGCCGCGTGCATCGCCCACGGATGAATCTCCGCCAGCGGGTAATCGAGATAAACGAACTTCACCAGACCCTTGTAGTGATCCAGGGTAGCCGGGAAAAATTCGGCATTCATCGCCGCGCAGTAGGGACACTCCAGATCGTCGAAGTTGATGATCGTGACCTTCGCGTTCGGATTTCCCCGCACCGGACGCCCTTCGGTGGGCAGCTGCGAAACGGGGTCGGTGCCGATATCCCACTTCGACAGCCGCGCCAGCGTGTTGGAGTCCTTCGACAACAGAAAATCGACGGTCTGCTTCCTCTGCGGCTGATTGGGCAGCGAGAACGTCACCGCAATCGTGTCGTAGCCGTCCACGTCGCTCTTTGCCCGCGGACCAATGGCGACTTCATACTGCGGCGGAACGTTGAGTTCCTCGCGAATCATCGTCTCGATGCGCCGGTCCAGCGCCGGCACTGCCGATCGAGTGGTGACAGGGTCGGCCGCGGCCGCACCTGAAGTCTGCGTGGTCGCTGTGGTTGCTGGAGCCGTTTGATTTTGCTGGGCTGTGCAAGCCGCTGCCGCCAGGATGAGAGCGCAGCCGGCAGGAAAAAACCATCTGAACAAGAAAAACCGCCTTCTTCGGCCCTACGGCCGTTACTCGTGGATTACCTGATCCATTATCGCAGTTTGCCCACACAGGCCCAACGGTACAGCAGTGTCGAGAGGGGCTGGCTGTAGGCCCTTCTCAGAAGAGGCTGATGCGGTGGGTCAGGTCCCCCACACTGGCAAATCCTGCAAAGTTGACGCTGTAGAAGTATTCGGTATCGTCGCGAATCGATCCCAGAGAGAACCGCCGGTACTGGAAATCGATGCCGCAGCAATTCCAGTTGTACTGGGTCTGCAGGGCGCCGTACTGCAGTTGCTGATGTACGAGGTCGTAGGCCGCGTTCAGGCCGACACTGGGCCCCAGCTTGCTGGCTGCGCCATAGATCGCCGCAACGTGAATCTGATTGAAGGGGTTGGGGGCATTCGGGGGCCCGGGCGGCGTTTTGGCGGTGGTTAAAGGCGTAGTGCCCAGCGGCACATTCACATATGAATCGCCGAACTGGAATCGATACGCTCCGCGCTGATACCCGGCGAAGACGTTGCTGGAGGTGATCTTGCCCTCTTCGGCGTCGTAATCCAGATCCCACTCCACATCAGTAGCTGAGGTGGTCCGCACCCGCAGACGCGAGATCACCGGAGTCGTATGGCGCGCCTCCGTCAGAAAATCGATGCCCGTGAAGTCCAGAGTTGTGGTCAGCGGATTCGGCGTTCCCGTCGTGATAGCGTGATCGAAATCGGGCTCAAAGTAGTATTTCTGCGCCACACGCCAGGTGACCCAGTCGCGCGTTCCCCCTCCGCACATGGAATCCGGCCCCAGCGCCTCATCCCCTCTACACGGGTGCGGATGCAGATGGCGCAGGAACAAGCGCTGGGTCACCCCATACTGCAACTCGTTGGTATTGCTGGCGACATCGATATCGTCGAAACGCAGAATCTGCTGAAAATTGTTGATTCCGGTCACGTATCGATAGCCCAGCTCCGGCTCGATGGTGTGGCGCACATCGCCGCCGAACAGGCGCAGGATCCACGGAGCAGAGAAGTCGCGCTCCAAAGCCGGGGGGCGAAGTTCGAAGCCGGCCTCGACGTCGGTGCGAGGTGCGCCGGCGCCGCGTACAACGGGAATCTGCTCCAGGTCGGCAGGAAACTGGCTTTTGCCGTACCACGTCTCGCGAAACGCGCCATTGGGCCGAAACGTCCAGCCGCCGAAGTGCAGCGGCATCGACAGACGAGGGTAAATGTCCACCCGCGGCACTTCCGCAGAGGTCCTGAAATGAGGAAAGTCGTAGCGTGACAACGCGCCCGCCGACCCGCTGAATCCCCACCACACCGACGAGAGGCTCATCGGCCCACCCACCCGGCGGTCCGCCGACTCAACGTCGATCATGGGCAGGTGCAGGATTCTTACCTCGTCGCCAGGCACGCTGGCGCTCTGGTAATCCTGATAGCGGTTGAAGCGCAGGCTGGTCCACGAATCGCGATCCTCATGGGTGATGAACACCTGCGACTTCACCTCGGAGTTGATCGCGATCGCGTAGTCCTCTTCGAACACCAGCCGATAGATATAGGAACTCAGGTACTCAGCGTCGACCACGCCCGTCGTTTGCGGAGAAAAGTCGAGGCGCGCGTCTCCGGCCACGTCGACTCCACCCTGGTTCTGCCGCTGTCCGTTGCCCTCCGTCACCCCCCGGTCCAGCAGGCTGTGGAAATGAAAGGTGCCGAAATCTGCTCCCCGGCCTCGGTAGCGGAACAGCCCGTTCGGCGCCCAACCCCGTTTGGAGTAGTACTGCGAGGCCAGAGTCAGATCGGCGCTGCGCCCCAGGGTCAGGTAGAAGCCCTCTCCCAGGATCAGTCCTTTCGTGGTGTTGTTGCCGACGTAGGGGAGCAAAATGCCCGATACCCGCTGCTCATGTACCGGGTGAGTCGCGTAGGGCAGATACATAACGGGCACGTGGAAGAACTGGAAGACGCCGTTGCTGGTTCGCGCCATACCATTGTCCAGTTCGATGGTGCGCGACAGAATCCGCCAGTCCGGTCTTGGCAGGCGGCAGGAGGTCATGGTGCCGTGGATCACCCGGTAATGGCCCTTGCCCAGTTGCTGTACCTCGCGGCCGGTGAGCGCAAAGGGATTGGGCGCGGTGAAGATCATCCGGCCGCGCGGATTGCCCTCAACCCCCAGCGTGCCGACCACGTCGAAGAAGTCTCCGGTATCGGCGTCGACGTTGACGGTGCCGTGATCCGCCAGGAAATGCTCATCGTCGGGGCCGCCGTCGATCATCAGATGGCCGGTCGCGTCAATCTGCCCGGTGGCGTCGTTGTATGTGGCCCGGTCCGCATGCACGATGTATTTGCCGTAGTAGATCACCACCTGGCCGTCCAGCGTGTAGAGATTGCCCTTCTTCAGTGCCTCGCGGGACTGGGTATGAGCGACCAACTTCACGGGAACGCCCTGGGGCGGCTGCGCGACAACGTGCGCCTCGGGCAGCTTGCTCTCGAGGCTGGGATCGTCGGGAAGATCGGAGGCGCCTGCGTTCGGCGCTGAAACCATGCCAGGCCGCTCCAACGGAGGGGGAAGCTGCGTGGTAACCGGCTGCGCCCCAACCCGCGGCTGCAACAACAAATACAGCGTGATACACCAAAACAAACGGGTTCTCATCGCGCGCGGCTACTCCAGCATAGCAAAGCGCAACGCCGGCGTTTCGGCGCGCAATTGCGCCCGCCAACAGGGTCCTCGGTTCGCATCCGAGACGTTTTCGTCTCCGCCTTCTCCGTCCATGAGTTGAAAGACGCTTTTCGATCGACCGAGTTTCCTCGTGGAATGCGTGCAGAATGGAAGGTGAGGCATCGGTGACCGGCTCCTCCTCCAATCCGGACGCGCCAGCTTTGCAATCGCCGGAACTGTCCCGCGAGGAAGCTGGCACCTCCAGCCCCGGCTGGAAAGATGAAATCGCCGCACGCGTGCGTGCCCGTCGCGGCAACCGCTCGCTCGCGAATCAACCCTCTCTCCCGGGCATGGAGGAGGCGTTTTCGCCCGAGGCGATCGCCGCCCGTGTGGCCGAACGCTACGCCCGCCTTCCGAGCTGGCGCGAAATGCTCGCCGCTCAGGCCGCCAAATCCACCGTCGATTCCATGGGTGCCGCCGCCGGCCCTCCGCCCCCGACTGAGCCAGCACCGCAACAGTTGTCGATCGCCACGGAGCTCGCGCTGCCCGAGACGTCTTCCGCCGAGCCCGAACCCGAGCCATACCAGCCGGACCTGCTTCGCTATTCCGTCAGCGTCGATTCGCTGCCCGAAGCCCGGTCCGCGCCGCCGGAAGCGCACGCTGCGGTCTCTGACCGATCCACGGAATATCCGGCCGACCCCCTCGAAAACGCGGTCATCGAGCCCACACTGCCCCTGCCCGCAACCCTGATCACCACACCCAGGGAGTTGGTAGCGCCACGCAAAGCCCGGCCCCGCCTGGCCGAAGGACCGCTCAGTGTGGAAGGCGATAGTCCTGAATCGGTCGTTCACGAGCAACAAACCGTAGCCAACCCTCCTGCGGACCAGGGCGTCCTCGGGCCCGCACATCCCGATCCCGAGTTCCCCCTGGCCGGAGCCGACGCTGCCGTTCGGACTTCGGGATGGAACTCCATTCACCTCGATACGGAGGCCCCCATCCGCGAGAGGAGAAGAACTTCACCCCCCGCCGACGCGCTTGTTCTGCACGTCGCCTCTCTTGAAGACCGCGCCATGGCCGCCCTGGTGGATTGCGCACTGACCCTGTGCGCCTTCCTGTTGTTTTCGGCCGTCTTCGCCCTCTCCAGCACTGCGCTGCCTCATGGCCGCAGCGCGCTGATTGGCGCGATCGCGGCGCTTTCCGTTATGGCGCTGCTTTACCAACTCCTATTCTTCACCCTCACCGACGCGACCCCCGGCATGCGCCATGCCAAACTCGCCCTTTGCACGTTCGACGACGAGAATCCCAGTCGCTCAATACTGCGGGGACGGATCGCCGCCCTGCTGCTTTCGGCCCTGCCTTTAGGTTTGGGCTTTCTGTGGGCCGCTTTCGATGAAGATTCGCTCGGCTGGCACGACCGCATCACCCGAACCTATCAGCGCAGCTATCGCGATGAATAACCCTTTGGTAACCGCCTATTGGGTCCTCGACTTTTCACGCGGAATTCGCATCCCACCTTTGTGACCACAACAACGATGACGACCGCTGCGTCCGCTTCCGGCCCCTGGCACGGTCAGTTCGAAGGCCACGCCCGGATTTGCATGTTTCTTGCCATGGTTGAAGGTGCTGCTTTGGTGATCTCGCCCTGGGTCATGGGTTGGCTCTCCAGTCTGCATCATCCTGGACACATGGACTCAACCGACCTGCCAGTAGCACCAAGCTGGTTGGCGATCATCGATTTGCTCGGAATTATTTTGGCCTATGCCTGGTTCTCGCTGTACCGGCGCCTGAGCGCAAGAATTGCCGAAGGTGCTCCCGGTTACCCGTTTCTGGACCGAATCCGGCTCACCATGTCGCTGCTGGCGCAGAACGTGCTTGCTCTGGTGATCCTGATCGCAATCAAAGTCCGATAGCCGAAACAGCGATCCTCGCCGCACTCCTCGATACTGAGGATCGAGTCAGCGCAGCTCTGCAAAATTCCAGCACGAGGGCGTGCGGCCAGCCGCGCAGGACGGTTCCTCTTCCCTATTCCCTGTTCCCTGTCTTTTGTTGTTCGGGCACTTCATGCGCCGGCCGATACTCGAAATCCCACCTCTGCATGCGATTGCCTGACTCATAGCGCGTGTTCCACTTCAGCCAGTACGCATCGGCGCCGGGGGTCTGCGGAAAGTGCTCGCTGGCCGGATACGGATAGCTTGTCATCTGCTGGAATGGCATCTGCGCTACTGTGAACGGTGACGCCTCCCACCAGTCCATATCCTTCACGAAGCCGTCGGCATAGAAAAAGTAGTCGCGCGTCCAGCCCGCGGGCAGCGCCGACAGTCCCGCCGTGCTGAACTCCGCGTCGATCTCCTCCCCGGTCCCGAAGATCACGTAACGGTTGTCGATCTTATTCAGCAGCGGCGTCACCTCGCCGTAGCGCGTGTACACGCCGCGCGCCCACAGGAACGGCCCCGTCGCACTGATCTGGTTGTAGTCATAGGTCAGGTCGCCCGGCGTCTTGCCTTCGATCTGCTTCGGGTACCCGCGGAACGCCAGATGCGCCATGGCCAGCGGAACCTCGGTCTGCCGCACCTGGCTCAGAGCATTCGGCCCGTTGTCCACGCGGATGCGGTCCCAGTAGATCTGCAGATTCGTGATGATGCGGATCTTCCGCGCGCCGGGCGGCAGCTTGCCGGTCAGATCGACCACAATCGTCCGCGGCAGACCCGCCGGGAATCCCATGTCGTTGATGATCCGCTTCCACCTGCCGTCGGGCATCTGTACGTCCACACGCGGCGGAATCGGCTGCATTCCCGCCTGCCACGCCGCATACATGGAGCTGGCGCTGAAGTACTCGATATACCCATCCATCAGCAGACGCAGCGGCCTGGCCGGCGACCATGGTCCGATGTCGAGCGTGAGCATGTGCTGGTTCGCAAATCCCGCGTAGCTCAGATTCGTAAAGTCGCGGACGTAGCGGTGATCTTTTTCTGCCAGTTGCGCGCGTACATCGCGTCCCTTGTCATCCCACGCACCGGCCACCGGCCGCGCGTCCGACACCGCGACGGTCTTGCCCGACGCGAAGGGCCGCTCGCTCAGGAATCGCTCGTCCGGATAGACCTCGGTTCCCACCGGATGATCCACTGCCACCAGGCGCAGCTGGTCGATGTAGTTAACCTCCTCCATCGGCTCGCCGAAGCGCAGGCTCAGCAGCCCATTGCGCGCGCGCAGTTGGTCGCCATCCACCTTGATCCACTCATCGGGGTCGTTCCGGTTGGTCGACGTTGGCGAAACCCAGTGCCCCACCACCGCCGCGCCGATCACGTCGGACACGAACCGGTACTGCTTGCCGTCCCACGCAAACAATGTCGGACACGAGCTGCCCCGCCGGTCCAGCTCCTTCAGCGCCAGTTCGCCGTGGACTTTCTCCGCATCGATGTCGATCTCGTCCTGCGGAACCCCGGTCGGCCACAGCAGCCGCACCACATCGGCTTTCGTCGACTGCCCCAACCCTGCCAGGATCTCCGTCGATCCCTGCCCCAGATAACCCGATCCGCCGGCCACCTCGAACTTTTGCCACATGCCGCCCGCCAGAACCTGCACCTTGGTCTCAATCGCCGTCTTGTTATCGGCGAGCCCGGTGAGCGCAATGCGCAGCGAGTGGTTCTTGTTCCCGCCCACATTTTTCAGGACGGCCGGCGGGCCGGTCCACTGCGTCACCACCAGATCCGCGGCACCATCGCCGTCGATATCTTCTGCGATCACGGAACGCGGCTGGCTGAGTTGCACCTTGTCCAGCCCAACGGCGGCGCTCACATCCTCAAATCCCTTCGGCCCGAGATTGCGGAACAGGTGGACCTCCGGCCCGTGGGTCGTGTCGAGCACCGCAGCCAGATCGATCCAGCCGTCGTTGTCAAAATCAATCGGGGTCAACCCCCAAGCGCCCGTAATTCCGGAGGGCAGCGGCAAGGGCACACGTTGGAAATGCTGCCCGTCGACATTCCGCCACAGCGTCACCCCGGGCGCGCCTGCATGCGTCACAGCAACATCCATCCAGCCATCTTTGTTGAAGTCGAAGACCGTAACTCCGCGCGTCCCCGACAAACTCGCATCGGTGTACAGAGGCTCTGCCTTAAATGCCCCCTCCCGCTGGTTGAGATAGACAGTCGGTGCGCCTTTGTCCGACGTCACCACCAGATCCACAGCGCGATCGTTGTTGATGTCCGACAAGACCGCCTCGCTCGTGCTGCCGCTCCCGGCCAGTCCCGTCGGACCGGTCCATTCCGTGAACGTCGAGTTGCCGTTATTTCTCCACATCACGTTCGAACCGGTCTTAGTCCCGTCCTGCGGCGCGCCGGTTACAAACAGATCCAGATCCCCATCGTGATCGAAGTCGACAAACGTGAGCCCCGCGGGCCGGTTCAGCTGCGTGATCCCGACCTTCTGCGTTACATCCTCGAACTTCCCTTTGCCAAGGTTGTGGTAGAGAACCACTCGATCCGCGCCAGCAGTTTGCAGCTTTCTTGCGTCGGACGCGACCGCCACCGCCAGATCCGGCAGTCCATCGTTGTCAAAGTCCCCCACCGCGCACGCCACGCCCGCTCCCCTGGCGTCGAGCCCCGTTTCAGCCGTGGAAATCTCCGCGAAAGTTCCGTTCTTCAGGTTCCTGTAAGCCGACACCGCGAACACCCCGGGCCTGGTCATCCCGCTGTTCATCACCACCAGATCCTGCGATCCCGGGCCGGTCAGATCCAGGACGCATGCACCCGCTCCCTGCGGAGTCGCGGCCTCCATCGCCCAATCCTTCGCCGTCCTCGGTCCGGTCGATGAGAGCATCATCCCCGGGACGATGTGCCGCTCAAACTTCACCGGAATCATCAGACCCACCACCGGCAGCGGTACCGACATCTCCTCCATCGTCGAGTAGTGCCCGCGCTCGCCATACCCCACGCTCAGCGGCGAGGAAATCTTCGCCTGGGTGTAGTGCTGGAAGATCTTCAGGTGGGCATGCGCTTCCTCCACGCGCCCCGCGCGTTGCAGCGCGCGTGCCAGGCCAAACTCCGCCGAGCAGTGCAGCGGATTCAGCTTCAGTGCCGTCTCAAATTCGGTGATCGCGGCCTTCGGATCCCCAAGGCTCATCAGCAGCGAACCCACAAAATAGTGCGCGTCGGCGTCGTTGGGATCGATCGCCAGCACCTTGCGCATGTCCTCGATTGCACCCTTCTGATCGGCCTCGTCCATCTCCGTCAGCCCCAGGTTGTACCAGACCCTCGGGTTGTCCGGCGCCATGGTCCCCGCCTGTCGCAGCGAGGCTTCCGCCTCCGCCAGCTTCTGCATATACAACAGCGCGATCCCCCGATTCAGGATCGGAATTGCGGATTTCGGATCGGCCGCGTGCGCTTCCCCGAGTTCTGCCGCCGCCTTCTCCGTCAGTTGCTGGTTCATCAGCGCTATGCCGATGCTGTTCTGTCGGGCCGCTTCCACGGTGTCGGAATTGGCTGCCGCCGGTCGCGCGTTCAGCGCCGTCAGTACGCCGATCAGCACAATTACAGGGACAGCAAAGCTCAGGAATGTAAGCGAGCCTTTACGGCCGGAGATGGGTGGGGTCATTTTGGATGGCATGTATCGCCGTCCATTATAAGGACCCGCGAATACCGGTCGCATCAGGGCGCGAAGCGCGTCTGCCTGGACAGCTAGTTGTTAGCCCCCGATGTGGACCATGCTGCGCGAGGGCTTCAGGAATCCCGGCTCTCCGATGTGGTGCCGCGCTTCTTTCTTCCCAATGGTGTGTCGGATGAACTGCACCATCTCCTCGTCGCTACCGCCGCGCTGCATCACCGCGTACAGATCGTGATCGCTCTGCGAAAAGAGACAGGTTCGAATCTTTCCGTCCGAAGTGAGCCGCACGCGGCTGCAGTGGCCGCAGAAGGCCTGCGTCACCGGCGCGATGATCCCGACCTCCCCCAGGCCATCGTCGAAGGTATACCTCACCGCGGTCTCGCTCGCCGCGTTGGGAGCCATCCGTACCACTGGCCGAAAGTTGTTCAGCGCTGTGACGATCTCCTGCATCGAGACAACGGACTGCGGCGTCCACAACCGGTCCTCTTCCAGCGGCATGAACTCGATGAAGCGTACGATCACGCCCTCGTCCCGCGAGAAGTGCGCGAAAGGGACAACCTGATCCTCGTTGAAACCGCGCAGCAGCACGCAGTTGACCTTGACCGGCGCCAGACCGGCACACTTAGCCGCGCGAATCCCGGCCACCACCCGCTCGTAGCTCCCCGGCACGCGCGTGATGCGCACAAACTTCTCCGCGTCCACCGCATCCATGCTCACCGTGATCCGGTTCAGTCCTGCCTCGCGCAACGGTTCGGCGAGTCCCTCCAGCAGATGGCCGTTGGTGGTTAGTGCCAGATCCAGGGGAGCACCGTCCAGCGTCCGGAGTTGGCTCAGATCCCGAATCATTTCGAGAAGCCCGCGACGCAGCAGCGGCTCGCCGCCCGTTAGCCGGATCTTCTCAATGCCCAGCCCAACAAAAACGCGGGCGATCCGCAGATAATCCGCAATGGGGAGTTCCGCATAGACGGCGCCTTCGTTGCCGGTCCGGCAATACACACACTTGTAGTTGCAGCGATCCGTGATCGAAACACGCAGGTCAGTGATGGCCCGGCCGTGCTTGTCCATCAGCCTCTTGGTGCTTCCCTCGGCCGTGGTCTGAATGGAGTCGAGCGCGCTCGCCATGAGTTTCTACTGTATTCGATGCACCCGGCAGCCGTCAGCTTCAGCCCGGAGCAACTTAAGAAGCCAGGTGGCCACCCGGCTCATCGGCAGCCGGCTTCCGGCCGTAGAAGCGCTTGTTGCGTTGCAGGCATCGCCACGCCCTGATGCCAACAAATCGCAGAGGATAGTCGTACCAGCGCGAGCGGGAGCGCCGCAGGGAATCGGCCTCCTGGCATTGCGGACAGCTTAGCGCTTTGATCGTCATCCGGAAATCACGCACCACCCCAGGCGCGCGTCTCCTTTCCCTCACATCCCGTCGTAGTTCGGCCCTCCGCCCCCCTCGGGCGGGACCCAGGTGATGATCTGGTACGGGTCCATGATGTCGCACGTCTTGCAGTGGACACAGTTCGTAAAGTTGATACGCAGCTCTCTCTCAGACGCCTTTTTGGGTGGATTTGTTTCTGCGTCATTCTGCGCCACGTCCACCATCTCGTACACTGCCGCGGGACAAAAATACTGGCACGGATTGCCGTACTCCTGTGTGCACCGTTCGCTGCAGACGTTCAGATCCCCCACCACCAGATGCACCGGCTGGTCCTCGTCGTGCCGGGTGCCCGAGTGAAAAACGTCGGTTAGACGGTCGAGAGTCAGCTTCCCATCGCCCTTCGCGTTGCCAATCTCCTGCACCCGATCCGCTTTTGGCGGGCCGACTTCTTCCAGGCGCCGCATCCGGGTATAGCCCGCGTGATTCTTCGCGTCGGACCCCAGATTCGCGCCGAACATCACCTGCTGGATTCCGGCCTTGACCACTCCCTCCAGCAGCCCATGCTCGAATCCCTGATGGAAATTCCGCACCCGCCACAACTCCTCGCGAATCCAGCTCCCATCCACCTCAGCCTTGTATTCGCTCAGCGTGACGGCGGAGCTGTCGCCGCTCAGCATTGCATCGAAGGCCGTCTCCGCCGCCAACATCCCGCTCTTGATCGCCAGATGGATCCCCTTCAGCCGCTGCGAATTCAAAAAGCTCGCCGAATCCCCCAGCAGCATCCAGCCATTCCCATAAATCCGCGGCATCGTCAGCCATCCGCCATACGGCAGGCTCTTTGCGCCGTAGCGGATCATCTTGCCGCCCTCCAAAATCCGCCGGGCAAAGCGGTGCTCCTTGAAACTCTGGAAGACGTGATGCGGATCGATTCGCGGGTCTTCGTAGTCGAGGCCCGTCACATAGCCCACGCTCACCTGCGTGTCGCTGATCCCGTACACCCACGCGCCGCCGTACTCCCGGCTCGTCAGCGGATAACCCAGCGTGTAGATCACCTCGCCCTTCGCCACTCGCCCGGCAGGAATCTCCCACAGCTCCTTGATCCCCACTCCATACGTCTGCGCGTGTTCCGGATCTTCGAGCCCCAGCCGCCCAATCACTTCCTTTGCGCAGTTCCCGCGCGTCCCCTCTGCCAGAATCGTGATCTTCGCCCGCAATTCGTATCCGGGCTCGAAATTCCCCTTCGGCCGCCCATCCTTGTCCACGCCTTTGTCATCGGTCAACACGCCCGCCACGCACGCTGTCTCCGCATCGCGGCTGTCTGAATCCCACAAGACCTGGGACGCCGCAAACCCGGTAAAGATGGTGATCCCCGCTTCTTCCACCTTCTGCCCCAACCACTTCACAAACCTGTTCAGAGAGATGACGTAATTGCCGTGATCGCGCAGCGGCGGCGGCACGATCGGAAATTTGTGCTCCCCCTTCTGCGTCAGGAACCATACCGACTCCTGCGTGACCTCGGCATCGAGCGGCGCTTCCTTCTCAAACCCCGGCAGCAGTTCGCGCATCGCCCTAGGATCGAGCAGAGCCCCCGACAAACAGTGTTGCCCCACCTCACGCGACTTCTCCAGCACATTGATGCCATCTTTTGAAAGCGGCGACTCAGGATGCTTTTCGTTGTGCGCATCGATCAGTTGCGCCAGCCGCAGGGCGCACGCCATCCCCGCCGGCCCACCGCCCACGATCACCACGTCCGCCTCCATCTGCGGCCGCTCAATACCTTCGATTGGTTTTCTGAATACAGTCATCTTGGACCGACTATCTTACAGTGCTGAGGTCATCAGATGCTCGACGCACGACGCAGCCCAGTCAGGTGATAGTAAGAGTCCGGCTTTGAGCCCTGCGGACTCATCTTCAAAACAGATCTGGCATCGGCCCGCCAACGCGGAGTGTTACGAGAATTCGCTTTACAATACAAAGTGGGCAGCAGGAGATGCGCCACTGTCCTTTTCCATCGAGGAAGATCGTGACTCTGACAAGGAAAACTTGGGCCGGAGGGCTCTGGCCGATTTGGGTGGCAATCGGAATGCCCGTGTTGCTGATTGCGCTCTGTGCCACCCCCATTGGACCGGACTTCTTATTCGTCTTGCTGGGCATCCCCTTTTTGCTATGTGTATGGACCTGTCTCGGAATATGGGCGCTTGTGGTCAGCATTCGGCGCATCATGCGCCGAGAATGGTTACGGGCTCTGACGAGCGCGACTCTACCTTTGGCCGTTCTCATAGCTGGAATGCAGTTCTGGGGGTTTGTCCACCTTTGCAACTATGGCGGAGATGTAGTGTTCTTCCTCGCAAGGCGCCCGTCTTATATTGCAGACATTCGCGCACTTCCCCGGGATGGGAATCCTCGGCTATTGGTGTTCAACCGTGGCGGAACGTCGTGGGCATCGCGGGGCTACGTGTATGACGAAAGCGACGAAGTCGTCCTGCCGCAGTCTCTGCAGTCTGCGAGTTGGAAGATGAGGGCGGACAAAACTGAACTCACGTGTGGGTATTTTGCCCAGCCCTTACCAGGACATCTGTTGTTCACCAAACACTGGTACATCGCATCATTCGCTTGCTAAATAGTCGACGTCTTTGACCTTCGCTAACCGGTTCTTCGCTAACCGGATTTCAGCTAACCGCCCCACCAGCTGACCGCCCCGTTAGCTGCTCTTCGCCTTCCTAATCTCTTCCGTCAGCGCCGGCACCACCTGAAACAAATCCCCCACCACCGCCACATCCGCAATCTCAAAAATCGGCGCCTCGGGATCCTTGTTCACCGCCACAATCGTGCGCGAGCCCTTCATCCCCACGATGTGCTGGATCGCCCCACTCACCCCCAGCGCGATGTAGAGCTTCGGCGCCACCGTCTGCCCCGACGACCCAATCTGGCGCTCCAGCGGAAGCCATCCGTTGTCGCAGATCGGTCGCGACGCCGCTACCTCTCCGCCCAGCGCCGCCGCCAGGTTCTCCGCCAGGACCATGTTCTTCTGCTCTTTGATCCCGCGCCCCACCGCGACAATCACCTCGGACTGCGAGAGATCGACCGTCTGCTTCGCTTCCTGGAAAACTTCATGCGGCGTCACCCGCGCCGGCGCATTTGCTACCGCCGCCATTACATTCTCGACCGGCACAGCTCCATCCGAAGAAGAAGCCTGATCCCCACGAAACGCCCCGATCTGCAGAGTCGCCATCCACGGCGCATCGCCCCCGAACGATACATCCGCCGCGAATTTTCCCTGGAACATCTGCCGCGTGAACTGCACTGCTTCGCCCGCGACCTTATACCCCGTCGCATCGGAGATCAGCGTTCGGTCGAGCGCAAGCGCCAGCCGCGGCGCAAAATCCCGCACCTGATAGGTGTGCGGAAACAGCACCAGCTTCGGCTGCTTCTCGGCGATGAACGCCTTCAGCGCATAGACGTAAGCGTCCGATGTGTAGGCCTGTAGCGCATCCGCCTCCAGCGCATAGACCTTCACGACCGCCTTACCGGCAAGTTCCTGCACCAGCGCCGCAACCCCGCTGCCCGGCAGCACCACCTCGACCGTCCAGCCCGTCTCCTTCGCAATCGCCTGGGCCGCCGCGATCGTCTCGAAGGAAACCCGGTTCAGCTTTCCTTCCCGTTGCTCCGCCACCACCAGAATCATGTCCGCCATACACACGTCAGGGGAGCCAAAGCTCCCCTTTGTCCTTCCTCCCGGCTACAAGCTACCGGCGACAAGCTGTCTCTCAGTATTCGTGTACCCGCCCGCGCCGCAGATAGGTCCCGTACATCGCAAACACCACGCACAGGATGCCCGCCAGCACGTTGTAGTAGAACATCGGATGCACCCAGCCCGGCGAATAGGTCAGGTCCTGCCCGGTCCACAGCAGCAGCAGCACGGCAAAGAACCCAAACTGTCCCGCGATCACCTGAAAAACCAGCCCCCAGCGCCGCCGCGTGTCGAGCGCAGCCACCTGCGCCGGGCTCAGGTTCCGCTCTGCCTCGGAGATCGTCATATTCGCCATCGTCGCTTGTCGCTCCTTCTGAAAGTCTCAGGGCCCGGATTGAGTTCGACCGGGAACCGCGCAACCGGGGAAACGTCAGCTTACCAAATCCAATGTTCTCTGCGCACCTTCGTCAGGACGTGATTGAACGCTACCCGCTCCGGGCTACAGGTTGAATGAAGCTCGCATCCTCACAGGACGCGAGCTTCGTTCTTCAGATACTCCACCACCTGCTTCGCCGCCTCGGCTGCCGGAGCCTCAATCTTCCGCGTCTTCTTCTGGCTCCCCGGCACGTACAGTTTCTCAATCTTCTGCACGTGTTTTGACAGCTTGCCCTCGACCTCCGCCCACGCCACTTTGCGCAGCGGCTTATTCTTCGCCTGCTTAATGCCGATCAGCGTCGCATAGCGCAGCTTATTGATGCCGCTCTGGATCGTCAGCACCGCCGGCATGGTCATTTCGATGTTCTGATAATGACCCGCCTCGAGCTCGCGCTTCAGCTTCAGACCCGTGTCGGTTTTCTCGATCCCGATAATGATCGTCGCATGCGGAATCCCCAGAATCTCCGCCAGCAGCACGCCCGTCTGCGCCGCACCAAAATCGTCCGACTGCAGCCCGGTCACAATCAGGTCGAAATTTTCGCCGTCGATGGCCGCCGCGATCGCCCGCGCCGTGTTCGCCGCATCCATCTGCGCAAAGCGATCGTCTTCCAGATGAATCGCCCGGTCCGCGCCTTTAGCCAGCGCCTCGCGCAGCACCTGCCCGGCCCGCGCCGGCCCGGCGGTGATCGCTGCCACTTCTCCACCGTGCTTTTCCTTCTGCCGCAGCGCCTCTTCCAGCGCGTAGGCATCCGGCTCGTTCGTCTCCCACGAAACGTCGTCGCGGATCCACGTCGCTGTCTCGTTCAGCCGCAGCGGCGCATCCTTTTGCGGAACCTGCTTGATGCAAACCAGAATCTTCATGGCCAAGGCAAAGTATAGCGGAGCGAACCGCACCGGCGAAAAGTCGCCTCTCAACGAAGAACGCGCCGGGCATCGCCCCAGCGCGTTCACAAACCGACGACGGTTCCACCATTCCTTACTGCTGCGGTACGGTCAGCACCTTCCGCGGCGCCGTCTCTGCGTCCGCATTTGTACCGTCCATCGACGCCAGCTCCGACTTCCGGTACTTCGGCGCGCTGACATACCCGTGAATGTGATCCTTCGTGATGTTGTTGATCACCACCTGGATCGGCTGCTCGGTGTCCGGCTGGTAGTACATCACCGGCTGGTCCAGATTCACGTGCTTCTGCACCAGCGCGCGATCGTCCACCATCAGCTGCAGATCGGCATACTGATGCTTCACGTTGGCCTTGCGCAGGCTCACCCCCAGCGGCCCTTCGTGCGTGAACTGCTTTGACTTCTGCAGATCGAACTCAAAATAGCTGCGCTCGCCTCTCCTCTCCAGCACCACCAGCTCATCATGCGTTTTCGCAATCGATCCCGTCAGCTCCGTCTTCGCGCTCACCAGATCGCCGCGCGTCTCCTCGATCGCCTTCCCCTGCGCATCGAGCTGCGCCTGCATCCGGCTCAGCCGCCGATCCGCCGCATGGCTGGCCCGCGGCTTGCGCACCACGTGCCGAACCTGCGTGGCCCCTGAAGCGTCCGGGCTCGCCGCTACTGCCTGAGCCTGAGCCTGCTCCTGCTCGCGGGTAACAAGCTCGCTCACCTTCGCCGTCAGACTATTCATCTGGGCGCGGGTCGAAGCCAGATCCGCAGCCTCCTGCTGATTCTGTGCGGCCAGCTGCTGCGCCGCGTGATGCTCGTGAACCGCATACCCGATTCCGCCGACGGCTACGACAACCGCCGCAATTAGAGGAGCAACAAATTTCACCATCGATGTCTCGGTGTCCAGGGGAGAGTCTTCCATAGCGTGCCTCCGGATGCAGAAATCCTGGCCACGGTTGCAGCACGCATCGTTCCATCCCTGAACACACAGTAAACGGCAGATTTTTCAGCGTTTGTGCGATAGACAAGAGGCATGGTTACCGGACAGAAATGCGTAACCTGCGCAATTCCTGCCCTTTCCGGCCTCCGGGAATCGTGGCTCGAAGCGCGTCCGTCGCGACGCCCGGTCGCGCATCCTATATCCTTGGAACATCCCTGTTCATTGAGAGCTGCATGATTTCAGTCAGCAATATCACTATGCGCTACGGCGCCAAAGTTCTGTTCGAAGAGGTCAGCACCACCTTCACCTCCGGCCGCCGCTATGGCCTCACCGGCCCCAACGGCGCCGGCAAATCCACGTTTATGAAGATCCTTTCCGGCGATCTCGACCCGCAGAAGGGCAC
The DNA here is from genome assembly GCA_963796895.1 of uncultured Acidobacteriaceae bacterium. Lineage (GTDB taxonomy): Bacteria > Acidobacteriota > Terriglobia > Terriglobales > Acidobacteriaceae > Palsa-343. The sequence continues at coordinate 171,274 of CAWCNN010000002.1, read as the reverse complement.
CGTCGTCCGGCCCAGGAAGCTCTCCGTCCTGCAGCAGGATCAGTACGCCTTCGACGCCTTCCGTGTCATCGACACCGTCGTCATGGGCAATAAAGGCCTCTGGGCCGCCCTCGCGGAGCGCGACAAGATCTACGAGAAATCCGAACTCACCGACGACGACGGCATGCGCCTGGCCGAACTCGAAGGCGTGGTCGGGGAAGAGGACGGCTACACCGCCGAATCCGACGCCGCCATTCTCCTGCAGGGCCTCGATATCGCCGACGAGCTCCACGAACGCAAAATGTCCGAGCTGCAGGGCGGCCAGAAGGTCCGCGTCCTCCTCGCCCAGGCCCTCTTTGGCAAACCCCAGGCGCTGCTCCTCGACGAGCCTACCAACTACCTTGACCTCGACTCCATCCACTGGCTCCAGGATTTCCTCTCCCGCTTCGAGGGCACCCTGATCACCGTCTCGCACGACCGGCACTTCCTCAACTCGGTCTGCACTCACATCGCCGACATCGATTACCAGACCATCATCACCTACACCGGCGGCTACGACGACATGGTCCTCGCCAAGACCCAGATCCGCTCCCGCCTCGAATCGGAAAACGCCCAGCGAGAGAAAAAGATCGCCCAGCTGAACGAATTCATCGCCCGCTTCTCTGCCGGCACGCGATCCTCTCAGGTCACCAGCCGCAAAAAGGAAGTCGAGCGCTTACAAACCACAGAGCTCGCTCGCTCCAACATCGCAAGGCCCTACATCCGCTTCGATCTGAACCGCCCCTCCGGCAAATATGTCGCGGAAATCGAAGGCCTGCGCAAGACGTACGGCAACCTAACCGTCATCGATAACTTCACCACCGGCATCATGCGCGGCGAGAAGATCGGTCTCATGGGCCGCAACGCTCAGGGCAAGACCACCATGATCAAGTCGCTGCTCGCCAATCAGCGGTATCTCGCCGAAAAGAACTTCGTTCTCGACGCCGGCAACGTGAAGTGGGGCCACGAGGTCCAGATCGGCTACTTCCCCCAGGACACCACCGGACTCATCGAGCCTGGCGTCACCATCGTCGACTGGCTCCGGCAGTTCGACGACAAGGCCACCACCGAAGACATCCGCGGCATCCTCGGCCAGATGCTCTTCCGCGGTGAAGAAGGCCTCAAGCCCACCGCGGCGCTCTCCGGCGGCGAAACCGCGCGCCTCATCTTCTGCAAGCTCATGTTGCAGAAACCGAACCTGCTGATCCTCGACGAGCCCACCAACCACCTCGACCTCGAAGCCATCAACGCGCTCAACATCGCGCTGCAGCGCTACGAGGGCACGGTGCTGTTGGTGACGCACGACCACGACCTCATCGATGAAGTCGCCACCCGCATCTGGCACTTCGACAAAGGCGTGATCGAAGACTTCAAAGGTCCGTACGAGGAGTACCAGCAGGCAACGGCGGCTGCCCGCTAGATACGAGGAATCCGGGTCCTCCGCCTGGGGGGCCGGACCTCCTCGATCTTTTTTTGGCGGACCCCTCTTCGCTGACCGCTTCACCAGCCGACCGCTTGGCCGCTAGAGGCCACCGGCCTGGTTGATGTCCCTCACCTCCAGCACCGTCTTCGGATACCCATCCGCCGCGCACCGGATCATCGCCCGTCCCACATCCCGGAGCGTGCTCACGTAGCTTTTGGCGGCGATCCGCAGCACCGGATACGACCACGCCATCGCGCGGTAACCCCACGGCAAATTCTTCTGCCCCGGCATCGCCTTCATAAACCCCGGCCGAAAGTTATACTCCGCCCGAAACCCCACTCGCGTCAGCGCATTCTCCGTCCGCCCCTTCACCCGCGCCCACATCAACCGGCCTTTCTCCGTCGAATCCGTCCCCGCCCCCGACACGTACACGAACACCATCGCCGGATTTACCTTCTCCAGCGTCTGGGCAAAGTGCAGCGTCAGGTCATAGGTCAGCCGTGTGTACTCAGCCTCGCTCTTGCCCACCGAACTCACGCCTGCGCAGAAAAAGCACGCGTCATAGCCGCCGAGTTGTGCCGCCTTGTTCTCCACCTGCATGAAATCCGGGACGATCAACTCATTCACCTTTGGCGGCAGCACCCCATGCGGCTTCCGGCTCACCAGCAAGATCTCGCTCACCGCCGGGTTCTCGACGCACTCCAGCATCACGCCCTCGCCCACCATGCCCGTCGCGCCCGTGATGATCACTCTCATCCCTATTTCCCGTTCCCTACTCGCTGCTTTTAACCAGTCCCAGTTGCAACAGACTCTCCGCCGTCGCCACAATTGACTCCTCGCGCGAGCGCGGCGTCCACCCCAGCACCTTCTGCGCATGCTCGCTGGTGGCGTTTTTGCGCCTGCCCAACTCCGGCACAATCTGCTTCGCTGCTGGATCGCGCATCGCCACCAGGCGCACCGCCCAGTTCGGAATCTGTACCGTCGGCACCTTCTTCGCCTGTTCGCCAAGCTGAGCCTTCAGGACCATCGCGATCTCACGAAACGACAGGAAATCGCCGGCCACTGCCAGAAAGCGGTCGCCCTTCGCTTCGGGGTGCGTCATCGCACGAAGATGCAGATCGGCCACATCGCGCACATCCACTGCTCCGAACCAGATCTTCGGGCACCCGGGCACCGCGCCCTCCAACAGTCTTTGCACGATCAGGATCGACGTCGAGAAGTCCGGACCCAGCACCGGCCCGAAGACGCCCACCGGATTCACTACGGCCAGCTCCAGCCCGCCGCGCTCCCGGCCCATAAAGTTCCACGCCTCGTGCTCGGCCAGCGTCTTCGATTTCACATACGGCAGCACGTCCCTGCTCTTCAGATTGGTCCAGTTCGCCTCGGTGAACGGTTTGTCCTGCTGCGGATGCCCGTAGCCAATGGCCGCAAACGACGAAGTCAGTACCAGGCGCCTGACACCCGCATCGCGCGCCGCCCGCATCACGCGTATCGTGCCTTCCACCGCGGGCTGGATAATCTCGTTCTCATCGTCCGGTACGCGCGCCGGAAACGGCGACGCCACATGCAGCACGAACTCGCAGCCCTTCGTTGCCGATGCCCATCCTTCGTCCTGCAGCAGGTCGGCGGCATAGAACGTCAGCTGCGCCCCCGGCTCCGCCCCCCCAACCCTGAGCATGGCCCGCACCTCGGCCTCACGCCCCGGCGAACGCACGGTCGTCCGCACCGTGTGCCCCGCACCCAGCAGATGGACAATGCAATGGCTCGCGATGAAACCGGAACCGCCCGTGACCAGAACTGTACTCATTCGCTAACCCTCTTTTTGAATGCTTCCCAGGATTATCCACCCCGAACATTACGCCGCCCGCGTTACCACTGTTTTCAAATGGCCGGACAACTGGGTGCGGCAATCCTGTGTCCAAGGACCAAGCCTGGGTCTCCCTTTGATGACACGCCCTATCGCGGCGCTGCTCTTTTGTATCGTTGCCTCGCTCGTGGTGTCCTGCGGCGGCACCGCCGGCAGTGCACCGCCGCAAAATTCCTCCCCCGCCATCTCCTCCGTCGCGCCAAGCTGCTCTCCCGCCACTATCGCAACCGGCGCAACTTCGAAATGCACCGCCAACGTCATGGGGACGGGCAGCTTCAGCTCGGTCGTCACCTGGTCGGTCACAGGCGGAGGCGCTATCTCAGCCGCCGGCCTCTACACCGCACCCTCCTCGGCCGCCATGGTCACCGTGAAAGCGACCAGTACACAGGACGCAACTAAATCCGGCATCACAACCATCACCGTGCAAGCCACAGCGCCTCCTCCGCCCCAGGTGCCCCAAAGCCATCACGTCGTCCTCGTGATGGAAGAGAACCAGAGATACTCCTCCGTGGTTGGCGCTGCGGTCTGGCCGAATCTGAACGCCCTCATCGCCCGTGGGGCGCTGCCGACCAGCTACTACGCCGACTCGCACCCCTCTATCGGCAACTACTTCATGCTGACCACCGGCCAGCTTCTCACCACCGACGATAGTTCCACCCAGGTCTTCGATGTCGACAACATCGCGCGCCGAATGCTCTCCGCCGGCGTGACCTTCCGCGTCTACGCCGAAGGCATTACGCAGGGATACACGGGCGGCAACACCGGGCTATATCTCATTCGCCACAATCCTTTCGCCATGCTCTCCGACGTTGCCGGCAATCCGCAGGTCGCTAACCAGGTCCTGGCGCCTTTCTCGCAATTCGCCACGGACCTCGCGAACAACGCGCTGCCCGATTTTTCCTTGATCGTCCCCAACGTCGACGACGATGCGCACGACGGCACCCCGCAACAGGCCGACACCTGGCTGCAGACCAACGTGGTCGCGCCGCTCTCTGCATTCTCCGCATTTCGATCCGGCGGCGACGGCCTGCTCATCGTCGCCTTTGACGAAGCCGCCGACAGCGACACCACCAATGGCGGCGGCCATGTCTCTCCGGTTCTTTGGGGTCCGAACGTCAAATCCGGATACGCGCAGACTTCCGCCACCCTGTATCAGCACGAGAGCCTGCTCCGCACCGTCATGGAGGCGCTGGGCCTTGCCAATCCGCCGGGTGCGGCGGCAACCGCACCGGCGATGACCGAATTCTTCGTGCAGCCGTAATCCCCCATTTTCGTTCCGGAAGCCCCTTTGTGCATGGCCGCCTGGACGGCGTGCTTTGGCGGGCCGCCCCTTTGCAACTTAGTCAACATCCGAGCGCCTCCTCGCATCCGAATGGAGAAGCGGACAAGACCGTTCTCAGGATGCCGCACGTTCTCAACGAACGATCAAATTCTCTTCTGGGAGTATCAAATGAAGCGCATTGCACTTCTGCTGGGGTTAGGCCTCCTCCTCGCGCTGCCGTCGTGGACGTTTGCTCAGGAATATAGCGCATCGAACAGCCAGGTCGAGTTCGGCGTCTACGCCGATTACTTCCGGCTACATAACGGAGGAGGGGCTAACACCAATTTCGTCGGAGCCGGAGGACGCGTAGGCTTCTCCTATCACCACATCGGGCTGGAAGGTGAGATGAATTACGATTTCGCCCGTAATATCACCACCACGTACACCAACAGTTCCGGCAGCAGTACAACCACTACCTTTGTCAAGACCGGCGTTCGTCCACTCACCGGCCTCTTCGGCCCCATCTTTCACTTCGGACCTGGAAACATGAACGCCTTTGTTACCGGCAAGGTGGGATTTGTGAACTTTACCACCAGCAATAACCCCAATACCGTGACCGGTTCCCAGGTGGCCGATGCAGTCTCGGGCGTCGGCGGTTCCGGCACCCACTTCGCCGTCTATCCCGGCGGCGGCCTGGAGGGTTTCCTGGGTCCCATCGGGCTGCGTGCTGAAGTCGGCGACGAAATCTACCTTAGTAACGGCACCTATAACAACCTGCGCGTCACGGTAGGCCCTCAATTCCGATTCTGACCTCCCGAATCGCCCGCCTGTGCTTTTGTAAACCGCGCTTGTTACTCAGGCGCTCCCTTTGGGGAGCGCCTTCTTGTTTCCCACATTGATGTTTAGAATGGCAGGCACCGCTTTCCTGAGGAGATTTCTCCGATGCCGAAGGGCCGTGCCGTTTCTGCCGTCTCTCTTGCCGTGCTCTGCCTTACCCTGGGCGCTGTTTCTTTCCACGCGCATTCGCAGTCCGCCGATCCGGAAGACAAATACATCTGGCTCGAGGACGTGCACAGCCAGCGCGCCATGGACTGGGTGAAGGCAGAAGATGCGCGCACCGCCAAGATCATGGACGCCGATCCACGCTTCGCGCCCTACAACGAAGAGGCGCTGAAAGTCAGCGAAGACCCGAGCCGCCTCCCTATGCCCGGCCTGCGTGGCAACGACGTCTATAACTTCTGGAACGACGAAAAGAACGTCCGCGGACTTCTCCGTAAAACCACCCTCGAGGACTACTCCAGCACCAGCCCGCACTGGCAAACCGTCCTCGACGTCGACGCACTCGACAAGGCGGAGAACAAAAGCTGGGTCTTTCATGGCGAGAACTGCCTCTATCCCGGCGACCAGTACTGCCTCTTCGACCTCTCCGTCGGCGGCGAGGACGCGTCCACCACGCGCGAATTCGACCTCAAACAGAACAAGTTCGTCGCTGGCGGCTTCGTCTCGCCGCACAGCAAGCAGGACATCGCGTGGCTGGACAAAGATACCCTCTTCATCGCGCGCGACTGGGGCGCGGGCACTATGACGAGGTCCGGCTATCCCTTCGTCGTGAAGGAGTGGAAGCGCGGTACCCCGCTCGACAGCGCGAAGGAAGTCTTCCGCGGCGAGCCCTCCGACATCTTCACCAGCGCCTATGTGCTTCACGACGCGCAGGGCGATCGCCTCACGCTCTTCGGTCGCGCCGTCACCTTCTTTGAGTCGCGCTGGTGGATCCAGGCTCCGAACGGCCTCAAGGAACTCGCCATTCCTCCCAAAGCGCAGCCCGACGGCCTGCTCGCCGGACGCCTGCTCATCGATCTGCACGAGGACTGGACTCCCTCCCCAGGCGGCCAGAAGTTTACTCAGGGCTCCGTGGTTTCCCTTCCCATCGCCGATGTGCTCCGCGACCCCGCGCACCTGAAACCCACCGTCGTCTTCGCACCGACCGCGGATGAGTTTCTGAACGGCATGGCCACCACGCACTCCCGCCTGATCGTGGCCACACTCAAGCATGTTCTGGGTCGCGCCTATGTCTACACGCCCACCGGCAAAGACGGCTGGTCGATCAGAACCCTCGACGTGCCGGACAACAGCGCCATCGGGATCGTCACCGCCACCGACGCCAACGAGACCTTCTTCCTGAGTTCGCAGAGTTTCCTCACCCCGCCGTCGCTGCTCCAGGGTGACGCAGCCACAGGTCATCTCAAGGTATCGCGGTCGCAACCGCCGCTCTTCGACGCCTCCCAGGACACCGTGGACCAACGGTTTGCCACCTCAAAAGACGGCACCAAAGTCCCCTACTTCATCGTGCATCGCAAAGACATGCAACTGAACGGACAGAATCCAACGTTGCTCAATGCCTACGGCGGTTTTGAAATCTCCGAGACCCCGAGCTATTCCGCCATTCGCGGCAAACTCTGGCTCGAAAAGGGCGGCGTCTTCGTGCTCGCCAACATTCGCGGCGGCGGCGAGTTCGGCCCTGCGTGGCATGAAGCCGGCCTGAAGACCCATCGCCAGCGCATCTACGACGACTTCGCTGCGGTCGCCGAGGACCTGATGGCCACGAAGGTCACCTCGCCGCGTCACCTCGGCATCATCGGTGGCTCCAATGGCGGCCTGCTCATGGGCGTCGAGATGACACAGCACCCCTATCTCTACCACGCCATCGTCATTCAGGTGCCGCTGCTCGACATGCTCCGCTTTGAGAAAATCGCCGCCGGCGCCAGCTGGGTTGGCGAATACGGATCGGTCAGCGTCCCCGAAGAGCGCGCCTTCCTCGCGAAGATTTCGCCCTATAACCAGCTCAAACCCGACGTGAAATACCCCGAGCCCTTCATCTTCACCACAACGCGCGACGATCGTGTCGGCCCGCAGCACGCGCGCAAATTCGCCGCCAAAATGGAGGAGTACCATGAGCCCTTCCTCTATGACGAAATCACCGAGGGCGGCCATGGCGCCGGCGCGGACCTGAAAGAGACGGCTCACTCCTGGGCGGAGATCTATGTCTACCTCGCGGACAAGCTGATGTAGCTATGCTTTAGGGGAGATTCCTCCGCGGCGACATTGCATTACAGCAGGTGCCTTCGGGGCTGAGTTAATCGTTTTAGCTTGACGATCGTCGAGCTTGCCCTTTAGCATGGGCGGGTTTGAGGTGACTATGCATCTTCCTGTCGTCTCCGCGCAGCGCCTGTTGCGCTGCGCCTCCGCCGCGGTTCTGCTCGTCGCGTGTTCTGCTCTCGCTCAGAGCAGTCCCTCACCCAAACCCGACAATCGCCCCTGGATGAACAAGTCTCTCTCGCCCGATGAGCGCGCTGATCTGGTCATCAAGGAAATGAGCCTCGACGAGAAGATGAACTTCGTCCACGGCACCGGCTGGAACGGCCTCCGCGAAGGCGCGGAGATTCCCAAGGGCTCGCTTGGCGGCGCTGGATACGTTCAGGGCGTGCCCCGTCTCGGCATCCCCGGCATCAACATGGCCGACTCCGCTGTCGGCGTTCGCCTCGCCGCGCAGGGAAGCCACTACGCCACGCTGCTTCCCTCCGTTCTCGGTGCGGCTTCCAGCTGGGACAAAGATGCGCTCTTCCTTTACGGCTCGGTCATCGGCCGCGAACTGCGCGACACCGGCTACAACATGTCCATCGGCGGCGGCGTCGATCTCGCGCGCGACCCGCGCAATGGCCGCAACTTTGAATACGCAGGCGAAGACCCGGTTCTGGCGGGAACCATGGTCGGCGAGCTGGCCCGTGGCGTTCAGGCCAACCAGGTCATGGGCGACATCAAGCACTACGCCTTCAACGACCAGGAAACCGGCCGTACGACTGTCAACGTTGCAATCGACCAGCGCGCTGCGCGCGAGAGCGACCTGCTCGCTTTCCAGATCGCCATCGGTATAGCGCATCCCGCCGGTGTCATGTGCTCTTACAATCGCGTCACCGTCACACCTCCCGGCAGGACCGACTGGGCCTGCGAGAACGATTACCTCCTTAATCAGGTCCTTAAGAAAGACTTCGACTATAAGGGCTTCGTCATGTCGGACTGGGGTGGCACGCACTCCACGGTCCACGCCATCATGGCCGGACTCGATCAGGAGCAGCCTGGTTCGAAGTACTTTGGAGATCCCCTTAAACAAGCAGTGCAGGAGAACAAAGTCCCCATAGCGCGCCTCGACGATGCAGTCCATCGTGTCCTGCGCAGTATGTTTGCCAACGGTGTCATCGACAATCCGCCCGTTACCCAAGTCGTCAACCCCTTCCGCGGCCGTGACGACGCCGAGCACATCGCCGATGAAAGCATCGTCCTGCTGAAGAACACGAGCGACATCCTTCCGCTCAATGCCTCTTCCGTGAAATCCATCGCGATCATCGGCTCCCATGCCGATGTCGGTGTGCTTTCCGGCGGCGGATCGGCGCAGGTCGACGCCCCCGGCGGAAACGCGGCCAATCCGCATCCCGGCGGCTCGCAGTGGGGGGAACATATCTACTTCCCTTCGTCACCGCTGAAGGAGATCCGCAAGCACGCATCCGACGCGAAGGTGGAGTTCGATCCCGGCACCGATAATGCCTCGGCCGCCAGGCTCGCCGCGGCCTCGCAGATTGCCATCGTCTTTGTGAACCAGCCCATGAGCGAAGGCATGGACGCAGCGACCATCTCTCTGCCGGATAACCAGGACGGCCTCGTCGACGCGGTCGCCGCTGCCAATCCACACACCATCGTCGTCATCGAGAGCGGCGGCCCGGTCGCCATGCCGTGGATCGATCGCGTCGAAGGCGTGCTCGAAGCCTGGTACCCCGGCATCGGTGGCGCGCAATCGCTCGCCGGCATCCTCTTCGGCCAAGTCGACCCCTCCGGCCGGCTTCCGATCACGTTTGCGAAGACCGACGCGCAGCTGCCGCATCCGGAGGTCGCGGGCATGGACCTGATCAAGAACCCGGGCGGCCGCCACCACCGGCCCGGCGAGCTGCCGCTGTTCGACGCGCCCGCCACAGAAGGTGTCCGTGTCGGTTACAAATGGTTCGAGTCGAAGCAGGAAGAGCCGCTGTTCCCCTTCGGCTTCGGCCTCTCCTACACCACCTTTGAATTCTCGGGCCTGAAAGCCAGTCAGCGCGAGGCCACCTTCACGGTGCGCAATTCCGGCAACCGTGCGGGAACCGAGGTCGCGCAGGTCTACGCGGTTCTGCCTGAGTCAACCGGCGAGTCCGGCTTCAAGCGGCTGCTCGCGTGGGATCGCGTCTCCCTCGCTCCCGGCGAGTCGAAAACCATCACCGTCCGGCTCGACCCGCTGTACCTGTCGATCTTCGATGTCGCGAAGAACAAGTTCGAGCTGGCCCCCGGCGATTACACCATCCTTGCCGGCGGCTCCTCGCACGACACGATCCTCAGCAGCACCGTGCACATCTCAGATTAACCTCAGCACAAACAAAACGGCCTCGAATCCAGTACGGATCCGAGGCCGTTATTCTCTATTGGCTATTCCCTGCCTTTAATTTGTGCCGAACATCGCGCTGGCCGGCTGCCCGCTCACGGTGCTCGCTGGAGGATGAGCGCCGGCGCCCTTCCCATCCGCCGATCCATCGAGCTCCACTTTACCGGAGAAGATCGCGTTGTCTTCCACTGACAACCGCGCCGCCCGGATGTCTCCGTTCACGCGGCTGCCGGCCCGCAGTTCGACGCGTCCTGCGGCCAGAATATCGCCCTGCAGTGAACCCTGCACCACCACATCTTTGGCCGTCACGTTCGCCGTCACCCGCGCATTCGCGCCGATCGTCAGCCGGTGCTCGGTGAGCGTAATCGTTCCTTCGATCAGGCCTTCGACGACCAGTTCCTCGTTCCCTTTCACTTCCCCGCGAATCTGGACAGACTTTCCGATAGTTGCCGTTGCTTCTCCAGGCATGACGCAAACTCCCCTTTTTATTGGCTCTCAGGCTTTCTCCGCACTATACGCAAGGCCGCGCATCCCCGCAACACAATTGGCGCGCGGCCCCACCTGGCCGGTACCCTCTACTCCGCCGGAGTGGCCGGCAGAGTCTTCGCCGCCTCGCGCAGCAGTTCCGCCTCGTGCTCCAGGGCCACGGACACAATGCCGATTTGCTGATCCGCCAGTTTCCATTGCTTCTGCTCGATGGCTTCGCGAACCCCGGGGATCGTCTTTACGTCGTAGCCCGTGTACAGACCCGGTGCGTACAGCAGGTGCTGGAACCACGGCCGCCCCGGCAACCCCTCCGAGGTGGTCAGGAGCCGCTCGCTGCGAATCAGCTCCGGGTTCAGCCCCGCGGGAGCCACCCCATCCGCTGCCGCATACGCCTTGTCGAAGGCGTTCGCCGCTTCGGTCAAGTCGTCCGAAGCCTGCTCCAGCGCAGCAAAGTTCAGGTACGGCGGAATCGCTTCCTCCCCCGGCGGCACCATCGTCTTCTTCGGATCGTAGAGCGCTTTGTAGACGCCCTCGGCAATCTCCCGGTCCCGTTCCTTCGCTTCGTCGCGCTTCTGCTGCGCCAGCGTCTTCAGCTGCGTCAGGTAGAGGTGCACGGTGTCCGCCAGATCCGAAAACTGGAAGGGCAGAAGATCCGCGTCCGCCATCCTCATCACCATCGTGCCTGCCGTCTGCGCCAGCGCGCGTCCGTAGGCGAAGTTCGTGTCCTCGAACTTCGTGTACCAGGCAAAATCGTCATAGATGGAGTGGTATTGCCCAGCCTCGTCTTCGCCGCCATAGCCAAAGTCGAGGCTCGCGATCCCCAGATGATCCAGAAATACGGTGAAGTCGGAACCCGAACCCAGCGCCGGAATCCGCAAATCCACCCGCGACCGAATCTCTGCACGCCCCGGCGGCGGCGCCTTCGAGATCTGCACCAGCTTCTCCCGCTTCCATACGGGCATCTTCGTCTCCGGATCCTGGATATCCTTCGCCACGTTGTTCACAAAGGCTTCCAGCGAATGCGACCCCGCGGCGTAGAAGTACCCGCGGTCATTCGAGTCGGTATTGAAGTATGCGACCGCATGCGCTCGTAGCTCGTCCGCATGCGCCTCGCCCCACTCGGTCGATCCAAGCAGCGCCGGCTCCTCCCCATCCCAGAAGCAATAAATGATCGTCCGCCCCGGCTTCCATCCCTGCTGCAGCAACTGCCCCAGCGAGCGCGCCTCTTCCAGTTCCGCGCTCGCGCCCGACAACGGATCCTCCGCGCCATTCACCCACGCATCGTGATGATTACCGCGAATCACCCACTCATCCGGATACTTCGCCCCCGGAATGCGCACGATCACGTCGTACAGGGGTTTGCGATCCCAGTTGAACGTCAGCGCCAGATGCACCTTCGCCGTGCTCGGTCCCACGTGATACGTGAAGGGCAGCGCCCCGCGCCAGGCCTCCGGCACCGTTTCTCCGCCCAGGGACTTCAGCAGCGGCGTTGCATCAGCGTAGGAAATCGGCAGCACTGGAATCTTCGTGATCGTCTGCACCTGATCCAACGGGATCAGCTTCACGTTCGCGCCTGCCGCCGCCCCCACGCCCGGCGTCTGTGGATCGCCCGGATAGAGCGGCATATCCATCACGCTGCCGCGCTGTACGCCGTCCTCCGGACGCATCGGGCCGTTCGGATACGGCTCGCCGTTGTAGTAGCCATCATCGCGGGGATCGGAATAGATCAGGCAGCCCAATGCGCCGTGCTCGGCCGCCACCTTCGGCTTGATGCCGCGCCAGCTCATTCCGTAGCGCGCGATCACGATAGCACCCTTCACCGAGATCCCCATCCGCTCCAGAACCTCGTAATCCTCTGTCCGCCCGTAGTTCACATAGAGAAGAGGCGCCGTCACATCGCCATCGCGCGAATACGCGTTGTAGGTCGGTAGCTGTTCGCTCTGCTGGTCCGACGTCGGATCGCCCGGAACCGGCGGCTCCTGCAGTTTCGCCCTGAACGGTTCCGGCCCCTCCAGTTCCACCAGACGCGACTTCGGCGTGGGGAACAGTGTCGTGAACTGCTCGATCTGCGCGTCCAGCCCGAACGACTTCAGCTGCGCCAGCAGCCACTCGGCATTGTCCTTGTCATATGGCGACCCGACGTGGTGCGGCCGCGCCGACAATCGGCGCATGTTCTCGCGGATATGATCGCTCTCGGGAAGAGCCTGGTACTTGCGCTCCCAATTTGTCTCGGTTGCGGAGTGCTCGGGCGTATACCCGCGCAATGCAGGTCCCGCGTCAACAGCGTGGGCAGTAAAGGCAAACAAAAAGGCGGCTGCGATGGCCAGGCGCATTCTTTCCATCCTCGGGTGCTTGTAATTTGAAACAGCGGCGGTTACAGAACAACGGGGGGAACAAACGGAGTGTTGTAACACTATAGCCTGGCGTCCCCGGCCCCTCAGGCTCCCCTCCGCAGCGTCTGCGTCCCTGGCCAGAATTCCGCCTGCACCGGCCACACCGGCTTCCGCATCATCTCCACCGCTTCGCCGAACCGCTGCTCGAGGCCGTGCTTCCGCACCACCGCCCGCACCAGAGCGGACACCCGCTCCTGATACGCCTTCGAGACGAACGCCCGCTCCCCGTACCGCGCCTCGTACGACTTCTCCAGTTCCGGAAAATTCTCCCGCACGAACCGCATGAACACCGGCTTCGAGCACGGCTTCAGGAACAGCGGCTGCGCCGCAAAGAAACTCGCCCCTGCCTTTTTCGCCCGTCGCCCCATCGCCTCCAGCGCCCGCGGCGTATCGGTGATCCCCGGCATCAGCGGAGAACACAGAATTCCCACCCGCAGACCCGCCGCTCGCAGCCGCTCCACCGTCTGGAACCGCAGGTCCGGACGCGGCGCCCGCGGCTCCAGAATCCGCGCCAGCTTCGCATCCGGCGTGGTGATCGTCAGGTGCAGCGTCAACCGGTTCCGCGCCGCGATCTTCGTCAGCAGATCGATGTCCCGCTCCACCAGCGTCGACTTCGTCACGATGCCCAACCGCAGCCCCTGCTCCTCGGCAAAGACCTCGAGGAGGCTGCGCGTCACCTGCGCGCGCCGCTCAATCGGCTGATATGGATCGGTCGCCGTCCCCAGTGCAATGTATTCGTCCGGCCGCACCTGCTTCAGTTCCTGCCGCAGCAGCCACGCCGCGCTCTGCTTGATGTAGATCTCCCGCTCGAACGCCTCAGGATCGGGCTTGTCGATGAACTCATGCGTGTACCGCGCATAGCAATACTTGCAGCCGAACTCACAGCCGCGGTAGGGATTGATGCCCCACGTCATCCACGGCACGCGCTTTGAGTCGACCCGGTTCAACACCGACCGGGTGGCCATGGTGCGGAACTCGACCAGGTGTCCGGCCTCGGCCGCCTCGCCATCAGCCGCCAACCGCGCAATCCCCACTGGCCGCGGGGCCGATTCCTGCCCAAAAATCGGAAAGAGAGTGGGTGCCCGACCTATATTCGCTTTTTCTTCGCCCATGCGAAGAACGTACTCTTCCTCCGGAAACCTCGTCAAGTCTCGCCCGAATCCGCTTCTTCAAGGACCGGCTCTTCGACCACATCCTTGGGTCCGACCAGCAATACACCCAGCACCTGCACACCGCCGGCATCACGTAGCACTCACGGCAGTCTCTGTGACCCCGCTCACTGACGGGAGCCTTCCCCCGATGGCATGCTTGCGCTGTCGAGCGACCCTCCGCCCCTTCTGTGCCTTGCCGCCGCTCGCCCGGAGGTTCGCGTGCCTGTCACCGTTCTCGTCACCTGGGCCACCCGCTACGGATCCACCGAAGAAGTCGCCCACACCATTGCCGACGATCTCCTCCAACAGGGCCTTACCGTGAAGGCGCAGCCCGTCGCCGAAGTCATCAGCCTCGATCATTACTCCGCCGTGGTGCTCGGATGCGCTCTCTACATGGGCCGCCTGCACAAGGATGCCCGTCGCTTCCTCGCCGCGCATCGCGACGAACTTCTCCATCGCCCCGTTGCCCTCTTCGTGCTGGGTCCCATCCATGCCGACCCGAAAGAGTTCGCCGAGGCGGGAAGGCAAATGAAAAAGGAACTCGCCAAATTCCCGTGGCTCACCCCCGTCTCGCAGCAGGTCGTCGGCGGCCGCTTCGCCCCGGAAAAGCTCGGCTTTCCCTTCACCGTCCTGCCGCCCCTGCGCAAACTTCCTCCCAGCGATGTGCGGGATTGGGATGCGATCCACGCCTGGTCCGCCAGTTTGCCCTCCGCACTTCACGCGCAATAGGCCGCTGAGCCTCTCTGTTTCGCGCTTCCCGCCTCAGCCCCCCGCATGCATCTGACATAAGAAAGTGCGACCATAATTCGCGGAGGAATCTGATCTCATCATGGCCGACCTCAAAGGCACTTCCATCACCTGGCTCGGACACGCTACTGTCCTCATCGTTACGCCAAAAGGAACCAACATTCTCATCGACCCCTTCATCGAGCACAATCCGAAGTATCCGAAGGGCTACAAACTCCCCGACAAAATCGACCTTCTCCTCCTCACGCACGGACACGGCGACCACATCGGCGACGCCGTCCCCGTCGCGCAAAAACATGGCGCCGTCGCCGTCGGGATGGTCGAACTCATCGGCTGGCTGCAATCCAAAGGCGTGAAAGACGATCAGGGCATCGGCATGAATATCGGCGGCTCGCACAAACACGCCGACGTCACCCTCACCCTGACGGAAGCCCGCCACTCCTCGAGCATCACCGACGGCGACAAGACCTTTTACGCCGGCGAGCCCACAGGTTTCGTCATCGCCATCGACAACGGTCCCACCCTCTACCATGCCGGCGACACAACCGCGTTCTCCGACATGCAGATCATCCGCGAGCTCTACCACCCCGACCTCGCCATGCTGCCCATCGGCGATCACTACACCATGGGACCGAAAGCCGCTGCCGTGGCCGCCAAATTTGTGGGCGCTAAAACCATCCTGCCCATCCACTGGGGAACGTTCCCGCCGCTCGTTGGCCGGCCGGCGGAGCTGGAAAAGGAACTCGCCGGCTCCGGCGTGACTGTGATCCACACCGAACCCGGCAAAACGCTCAGCTAGGGTTTACCGGCCCTGAACCCGGTTTGATCCGCGCGAACGCGCGGATCAAGCCGTCTCTACTTCCGCAATCAGCTCGTCGGAGTAGCGCTCCCGGTCCTCGGGAACGATCAGCACCGGCATCGGCACCGAAGCGATCACTTGCGCCACCGTGCTGTGGTCCAGATCGTGCTCGGTGTGCGCTGGCGAAGGCGCCCCCATCACAATCAGATCGGGATGCAGCTTTCTTGCCATCTGCACGATCACGCGCGCCGGCTCGCCCCCCGTCACCGAGTGATCCACCGGCACGCTGTGCGACTCATCGAAGGGCGCCAGGAATCTGAGCCGCTCCAGGCAGTTCGGGCACTCGAGATGCCGTCCGCATTTGGCCGAATGCAACACGATCAGGTGGCCGCCTGCGACCCGTTGGGCATAGTGCAGGGCGCTCAGCGATGCGGCGGAGAAATCCGTCGCCGCCAGCACGTTGCTCCAGCGCCCGAATTTGCGCGGCTTCTTCGGATCGTCGGGCGGCACCGTCAGGATGGCGCACGGCGAATGCGCCAGCAGCTGCCGTGTCACCACGCCCAGCGCGGCGCGTCCTGCGCCTGTAATGGCCTTCGTCCCCAGCACCAGCAGAGCCGCTTTATGATCCCGCAGCGACAGCAGGATTCGCTCGCACACGATTCCCGTCTCCACCCGCGAGTGCACTGGAATCCCTTGCTTCCTGACCTCGGCTTCGATCCGCGCCAGCTCTTCCTTTGCCTCCCTATCGTGATCTACCGCCGGTGGTGCGCCTTCAGGAAATGCGTAACCCACCGGATCGATCACGTGGATCAGCAGCAGCATGGCATGCTGCAACCGCGCCAGTTCCTGCGCACAGCGCAAGGCGGCCGACGACTCCTCGGAAAAATCGATTGCCGCTACGATGGTCTTGAAAGGGAACTGCTGCGCGGCATGCAGCCAGGTGGTCTTCCCTGGTTTCTCCGGGATGTGTCCCCTGGTCCTCGGCATAGCCGATGCCCTCTCTTTCCGCTGGTTGGGCTTCTTCTCACGCTACGCCGCGTGGATCACTCAATCCGTGACAAGGGTCACCCGTTTTTGTGACCTCTGGCACACGAATTGCCGTCTACGCTGGCTGCAAACCGGCACTTGCGCCTTGCTGATCGTTCAGGTTGACCAGCGACAAGTTTCCCATGTGAAAATCGGCCCCAGTTCAACGTGCGCCGTCGCATCTGTGGTCTGGGTCGAGACGGGAACCGAGGAGGCAGTAAAGCAGAAAATCAGAGCCAGCCAGTGCGAGCGATTCATGCACAAGAAGATAACCGCGCCCAACCGCTCGCACCAGCGACAATCGATGGTGTCCTGGCCCCACGTGGGGACTGCCTATTCCCTTTCAATCACAACTGACTCCAGCGCCACCGGCTTCACCGGCTTGTCCGACCGCGCCGACACCTTCGAAATCTTGTCCGCGATCTCCTGCCCCTCGACCACCTCCCCGAAGATAGTGTGCTTGCCCGTCAGCCACTCCGTCCCCGCCACGGTGATGAAGAACTGCGAGCCGTTGGTGTTCGGCCCTGCGTTCGCCATCGCCAGCTTACCCTTCTTGTCGAAACGATGCGGCGACCCCTTGGTCTCGTCCTCGAACTTGTAGCCCGGGCCGCCCATGCCGGTCCCCGCCGGATCGCCGCCCTGGATCATGAAGTCCGGAATCACCCGGTGAAAGATGGTTCCGTCGTACAGTTTGTCCTTGCTCTTGTTGCGCGTTACCGGGTGGGTCCACTCCCGTGTTCCCTCGGCCAGCTCGATGAAGTTCGCCACCGTCTTCGGCGCTTCCTTCTCAAACAACCGGCACACAATCGTTCCTTCGCTGGTCTTCATCACTGCATAGGTTCCTGGCTGACGCGGCATAACTGCTCCTTCTCTCTTTTTCGTGGGATATTTTTCGAACCTAAAACCTACTGCGGACTCGCCCGCAATCCTGTCGGCGCCGCCGGCACTGCTTGCCCCGCCGGAATCACCGTCACCTTCTTCAGTGTGACCGGCTCCAGCGGCTTGTCGTTGTCATCGCGATTCACCCGCGCAATCGCCTTCACTACAGTCACGGAGTGATCGTCGCATTGTCCGAAGATTACGTATTTTTGATCCAGAGATGGCTGGGGCGCCTCCGTGATGAAGAACTGCGACCCATTCGTATTCGGCCCCGAGTTCGCCATCGCCAGGCGCCCCGGCATGTCGAAGTTCAGAGCCGGGTCGAACTCGTCGTTGAACATGTAGCCGGGATCGCCCTCGCCCGTTCCCAGAGGATCGCCGCCCTGAATCATGAATCCCGGAATTACACGATGGAACGTCGTTCCGTCGTAGAAGGGCCGCTTCACCTTCTGCTTCGTCGCCGGGTCGGTGAACTCCTTCGTCCCCGTCGCCAGTCCCACGAAATTCGCCACCGCCACCGGCGCCTGCTTGTCGAAGAGCTTGCAGGTCATCTGTCCCATACTGGTGTCAAACTGGACCGTCGCCCCGGTCGGCTGCGGCCCACCCGGCACCTGGGCGCCAGGCGCATCCGGCAACTCCTGCGATGCGCCAGCCGGAGCCGACGATGCCGGAGGAGTCTGATTCTGATCCGGCGTTGAAGCCGGCGTAGACTGCTGCGCGAAGACCGATCCGGAAACCAGCATCGCGGCAACAAAAATGGCACTGCGCAATGGCAAACTCACAGCATCCAGACTATCTGATCTTCGCGCGAGCAGTCAGCCGCCAGCGATCCTCTACTCCCTATTGGCTACTCCCTGCTTCACCGCGTCTTCGGCCTTTCCTTCCCTGTCCTCCGCATGCTCGATGGCAACAGCACGAACAGAATCGCCACGCCCATGTACACCAGATCTCCCATGGGAACGAAGTGCCGACAGTAGTAGTGCGCTCCCATCGCAGCGGCGGCGGCCAGAAACGGCAGTTTCCGCGAGCGCATGAGGGGCGCCACCACCGTCAGTGCGTCGCACACCGTCACCACCACCCAATCCGTGGGATACCGATAAGGCAGCTTATAGTTGGGGAAATGCCGCAGCAGCACAGGGACCGCGATCCCCAGCAGCACCACACGGCAAATCAGGCTCACGATCACCCGAAATGTCTGCTTTGTTTCCGCTTGCACCGCTCCAGCCTACGACACCGCTTACCCGAGAACTATTTCCCGGTGTAAATCACGTGCCAGATTGAACCAGACCCGTCATCAGTAACGAACAGGGAACCGTCGTTCGCCACCGTCACGCCCACCGGCCTGCCCCACACCTTGCCGTTGGGCAGCACAAACCCGGTCAGGAAATCCTCATACTCGCCGGTCGCATGACCGTCCTTCATCGGCACGCGAATCACTTCATAGCCCGAGCGCGGCTCCCGATTCCATGATCCGTGCTCGGCGGCAAAACCATCGCCCTTGTACTGAACCGGAAACTGCGACCCCTCGTAAAACAGCATCTCCAGCGAGGCGAAGTGAGGATTCAGAAGCACGTCCGGTGTGATCACCTTTCCCTTCAGTTCCGGATGCTTGCCCTCCTGACGCGGATCCTGCACGCCCCCATTGGTGCTCATGTAGTACCACGGCCAGCCGTAGAATCCGCCCTCCTGCACATGCGTGACGTAGTCCGGCACCAGGTTGTCGCCCAGCATGTCGCGCTCGTTCGTGGAGCACCACAACTCGCCGGTGACGGGGTTAATCGCCTCCCCCACGCAGTTGCGAATCCCCGATGCGTACACCTTCACGAACTTCCCTTCTGGCGTGAATTCCAGGACATCGGCGCGATGGAACTCCTCCGGATGCGTGTCGGAATCATCATCGTTCGAGTGCGAACCCACCGAGACGAACATCCGCTTGCCGTCCCTCGAAAACCCTATGTCGCGCGTCCAGTGACCGCCCCCGCGCAACCGTCCACCGCCCGGCAGATCCGCCAACTTCTCCGCCGGACCGCTCGCCTTCATGTCGCCCACGTGATACGGAAACCGCACCACCGAATCCGTGTTCCCGATATACACCCACTTCGGATCCTTCGCCGGATAGAACTGGATTCCAAACGGCTGGCTCAGCCCATCGGCAAACGTCGACACTTCCTTTGGCTTGCCGTCCGCGCCCACACCGCGAAACACCATGACCTTGTTCTGATAGCTCAGCGCGACAAACAGATCCCCGTTCGGCGCCGTGCGAATCAGCCGCGGCTGATCGAGCCCCGTATAGTACAGCTCGACCTTGAAGCCTGCAGGCGCCTGCGGCCATGCATCGCCTGGCCGCTCCACCATCTCAGCGCCATTATCGACGCCCTTCGTCGCATAGGGAGCTGGCAGGTCGGCGACCGTCAGATGCCGGCGCACGCCCGGGTGCTCCTTCGTGTAATCCGTGAACGCAGCCTGCCCGGTCAGAACCTTCTGCGCAAAACAAGGCACCGTTGCCATCGCTGCCGCAACCACCGTTGCAAGACGATACCTGTGCGCCGTCAACTTTTGCATTGTCTCTTCTCCAGATCGTTGGGGTACCTTGGGGATTCGAACCATGTCACGCCAGCCGCTTCGGGCCTGACGTCCTGCTCATCGGTTTCTCGCTGAAGGTCTTTCGCCAGCAGCCTCTGTTACAGCCTCTCGCTAACCGCTGTTTAGCCGACCGGTTCTTAGCTGACCGTCTCACCGCTCGTCACCAGCTTACTGCTCCACCTTCCCTCCATCCGGGACAGGTAACGCTTTCATCTCCTGCGGATGGCTCATCGCTCGCTGCAACAGTGCCGCCGGAATCGTCGCCGTCAGCACCGCTTCATTCCGATGCCGATCGACCGCAATGCTGTTGATCAGAGTGCGAGTTTCGGAATCGTAGGATCCCGCCCCCGTGGTGTTCGCCATCGACTTCACCAGCACCAGGATCGTCTGCAGCGACTCCGTCGTATCCGCGGCCGCGGCATCGGTCGGCGCCAGTTCCTCCACCCGCAGATGTATCTTCCCGATCCAGGTGAGTGATGCGAGGAACGTGGAATCCGGCGGCAGTGGCAAATGCAGCCCCAGAACGCGCGCTCCGCCATTCGCAAGCGGCTGGCCGATCTGCCCGATCCCCCATGCTACTGACAACAGCGGCAGCTTCGAGTAGTACTTCGACAGCAGAGATGATCCCGAAAACGGGAGGGCCGCCGTCCGGTAACGGTCGATCATCGAGTGGATCTGCTCCGTCGACGGCGTGTTGCTCACCGCCACAATGTCATACCCCAGCAGCACCACCCGCACCGTCCGCCCGTCGCTCGGAATGTCGTAGATCGTGTGCCGCGCGTAAGTCTCCTGCGACTTTGCAATGCCCGCCAGATAATCCGCCAGCTTCCGCCCGTCGAAATGCCCTATGAACACCTCGCTGAACGCCAGGGCCCCGTTCGGTCCCTTGGCGTTCGTCATTCGGTGCAGTGCGAACGCCGCTTCGTCCAGGTCGCGCTCGAACTGGATTCCCGTCGCATCGATAAAGTGCTGGTACTCGGTCGAGTGCTCCACCGGGTGCTGATCGAAATGGGTCGCCGCCCGCAGCGGCCGCAGGTTGAAGTACACCATCCCGTCCGACTCGGGCAGCAGCCGCGCCGCCTCCGGGGGGGCCTCTTTGCGAAGATAAATCGCCCCCGCCAGCAGCAGCAGGACGACAATCACAATAGCGATGGACAGCTTCGTGCGCCGATGGGTCATCGATAGGGCTCCCCGCTGTTCCGGGAAGCAGCACCATCCATCTTCTCACGCTCCTCCTTTTTTTCGCATCGGGTCCTCATCCACCGCCCCGTCGCCAATGCTTTTTTCTCGTCATTGCCCCACCCATTCCCGTGTGATATTTTCAATGCTGGACCTCCCGTAATTGGACACATTCGTGTGTCTCAGGACGGTAGGTTCGGCAAGTATTGCGTACCCGGCAAGCCCGTTTCAGGCTTGACAAGGTACTCGTCCCGGGCTGGCGTAGCTCAGCTGGTAGAGCATCTGATTTGTAATCAGAGGGTCGGGGGTTCAAATCCCTTCGCCAGCTCCAGTTCTTCTCCTCCTCGGGCCGATGAGGGTCGTATCCCTTCGCACAGGTGGCCGAGTGGTTAATGGCAGCAGACTGTAAATCTGCCGCTCTTTGGAGCTACGGAGGTTCGAATCCTCCCCTGTGCACCAGGATTTTGCGCCACCCGGTCTCAACGCGACTGGGAGCGTGGGGTTTTCGAGGGTTGGCCGATGCGAATGGCGGGCGCAAAGCGCAAAATGGTGGCGCTGGCGTTTCTCGCCCTGTTGGCGGCTCTTGCGTGGTACACCATGGACGCCGGCAAAATTCGGCTCCTGGTCATGGTTTTGTTGGGCGGCTTCGGTCTTCGCATCGCTCTCACCGCGGATCGCTCGCGGGACAACGAGCAAGCCGAAGAGTAGCAACACCAGGTTTTGGTCGTTTGCAGGCCAGGGCTGATAGTGCCAGTTCGTTGGCGCGAGTTTTGGTAGTTTGCAGTAGAGGGCTGATGTAGCTCAGTTGGTAGAGCACTCCCTTGGTAAGGGAGAGGTCACCGGTTCAATCCCGGTCATCAGCTCCAGAATTTGAGCAGTGATCTCGCTCGCTGAGAATGTCAGCGAGCGTTTGCATGTGTCAGCAGTGCCAGTCGAGGCCCAGCCCGTCAGTATATGCAGTTTCTGAACGCTGAAGGCCGAACACTGTACGCTGTACAGGCGGGAGTAACTCAGTGGTAGAGTCACAGCCTTCCAAGCTGTTGGTCGTGGGTTCGATTCCCATCTCCCGCTCCAAAAAATTTTCAGAGAAGGTGCTGTCTTGAAAGGGCACGGCTTTAGCTTTCCGCATCAACCGCAAAATCCTGGGGCCGGGGTCCCTGACGTAAGTTTCCCTGAGGGAAGTCACATAATGACGTACGAGCAAGCCACCATTGCCGTTCAGGATGAGCAGACCTTTGCCCCTGTCCGCCACGCCATCGACGAGGCCTTCGCGCCCGCGCAGGTTGCTGTCTTCCTCAAGAGCATCGGCGGAGCAAAGCTGCGCGTCCGCCAGTTCGAATCCGTCCTGGCCCACGGACTGCTCGGCGCCCAGGCCCAGAAAAGTTATGCCGCCCTCGGCGACTCCGACCGCGGCCAGATTCGCGAACACTACCTGCGCCAGGTGGAGCGCGTCGCCCCCGAAATCCGCCATAAGTTCTACCGGCTCTACACCAGCTACTGAGGCCGGAGCAGGATTCACGATCACTATTGGAGGGAAGACCCATGGCGAAGGAAAAATTTGATCGGTCGAAGCCGCACGTGAACGTGGGGACGATCGGGCACATCGATCACGGCAAGACGACGTTGACGGCGGCGATCACGAAGGTTTTGCAGAAGCACAATCCGAAGAACACGTTTCGTTCGTTCGATTCGATCGACAACGCGCCGGAAGAGCGGGAGCGCGGCATCACGATCGCGACCGCGCACGTGGAGTACGAGACAGCGAACCGGCACTACGCGCACGTGGACTGCCCCGGCCACGCGGACTACATCAAGAACATGATCACCGGTGCGGCGCAGATGGACGGCGCGATTCTGGTGGTGGCGGCGACCGACGGCCCGATGCCGCAGACCAAGGAGCACGTGCTGCTGGCCCGCCAGGTAGGCGTGCCCTACGTGCTGGTGTTCCTGAACAAGTGCGATGCGGTCGAAGACACGGAGCTGATCGATCTGGTCGAGATGGAAGTGCGCGAACTGCTGAGCAAGTACAACTTCCCTGGCGACGACGTGGCGGTGATTCGGGGCTCGGCCCTGGGCGCGCTGAACGGCGAGAAGCAGTGGGAAGACAAGATCGACGAGCTGATGGAGGCGGTGGACAAGCAGGTACCGCTGCCGGCGCGAGCGGTGGATCAGCCGTTCCTGATGCCGATCGAAGATATCTTCTCGATCTCGGGACGCGGCACGGTGGTGACGGGGCGCATCGAGCGCGGCAAGATCAAGGTGGGCGAGGAAGCGGAGATCGTCGGGTTCCGCGAGACGCGCAAGACGGTGGTGACGGGCGTCGAGATGTTCAAGAAGCAGCTCGATGAAGGCATGGCGGGCGACAACGCGGGCCTGCTGCTGCGCGGCATCGCGAAGGAAGATGTGGAGCGCGGGATGGTTCTGGCGAAGCCGGGATCGATCACGCCGCACACGAAGTTCAAGTCGAGCGTGTACGTGCTGAGCAAGGAAGAGGGCGGTCGGCACACACCGTTCTTCAAAGGCTATCGCCCGCAGTTCTACTTCCGCACCACGGACGTGACAGGTGTGGCGACGCTGCCGGCGGGCACGGAGATGGTGATGCCGGGCGACAACGTGGAACTTGAGGTTGAACTGATCACGCCGGTGGCCATGGAGAAGGGTCTGCGCTTCGCGATTCGCGAAGGCGGCCGGACCGTGGGCGCAGGCACGATCTCGGAAATTATTGCTTAGGGAACTGGTCTGAGCTGAGCGAGTCGACGCAAAAGCCCGGGCATAACGAAGAGCAGGCAGCCAGAGTCGGCAGCAAAAGCAAAGAGCACGCAGCGAGCGGACGAGGAGCAGCAAAAAGAAACCTCCGGGCGTCAGCAAAATGCGTTGAATTCGTGGGGCTTCAGCCCCGCGAAGACGGTAAAAGCCCCGGGCTTTAGCCCGGGGAAAAAGCCGCAGTAGAATCAAGGGGCTTCAGCCCCGGCGGGCCTTCAGGCCCGGCTCTGAAGGGCAGATCTTCGGAATTGTCCGGAAATCAGGTAGGATAAGAAGATGCGGGAAATTGTCACATTGCAGTGCGGGGAGTGCAAAGAGCGCAACTACTCGACGACGAAGAACAAGAAGACGACCACCGGCCGTCTCGAGTTCAAGAAGTTCTGTAATCGCTGCCGCAAGCACACGCCGCATAAAGAAACGAAATAAACACAGGCGGCGAATGGGTCAGGCAGCGGGCGCGGAAATCAATGCATAGGAATTTCCGGGTTTTCTGTTCCCTGCTCCCTGTTCCCTGTCCTTTCACAGGGGCGTAAGCTCAACGGTTAAACTGTCGGTCTCCAAAACCGAACTTGGGGGTTCGAATCCCTCCGCCCCTGCCAGATCAACAAACTCCGGAAGTTGGCCGGCGGGGCTGGTCGCACACAATAGCGCGGAAGAGAAGAAAATGTTATGGCCAAAGCAGCAATCATGAATCAGGAACAAGGCATTCCCAACCGCGCCCTCGGCTTCGTGACGCGCAGCCTTGACTACCTCCGTGACGTCCGCGCGGAAATGCGCAAGGTCGTCACCCCCTCGTGGAAAGAAGTCCAGTCCACCACCATCGTCGTCATCGTCTCTGTCTTCATCTTCGCCGGCTTCTTCTGGGTCGTCGATGCGGTGCTCGGCAATGCGATTCACTGGCTTTACACCTGGCTCGGCGCTCTGCAGTAGCAGTAAGAGGATTGAATGGTAATGGCGGAAGAAACTGAAAATCCAACACCGACGCCCGAAGGCGAAGGCGGCGAGCAGCAGCCCCAGCTCGCGCCCCCGGCCAACGAGCGTTTCCGGTGGTACATCATCCACGCCTATTCGGGCTTTGAGCGCAAGGTGCGCGAATCCATCGAGACCCGCGTCCAGGCCTTCGGCCTGCAGAATCGCATCGGCCGCGTCATGATTCCCACCGAAGCCGTCACCGAGATCACCAACGGCAAGAAACGCACCGTCGAGCGCGTCTTCCTGCCCGGCTACGTGCTGGTCGAAATGGATCTCGACAACGACCTCTGGCACGTGATCAAGAACACGCCGCGCGTCACAGGATTCCTCGGCACCGGCGACAAGCCTGTCGCCCTCACTGAAGGCGAGGTCAGTTCCATCCTCTTCCGCAGCGACACGTCGAAAGAGAAGCCGCGCCTCAAGGTCAAGTTCCAGAAGTCCGAGTCGGTCCGCATCACCGAAGGCCCCTTCGCCAACTTCAACGGCGTCGTCGACGAGGTCAACGAAGATCGCGAAACCCTGAAGGTCATGGTCACCATCTTCGGCCGCTCCACCCCGGTCGAACTCGACTTCGGCAAGGTCGAAAAGATCGCGTAAGATTTAAGTTTCGCCGGCTCGTCCGGTTTGCGTCGTGCCGAACCGGAGCGGAGAGAATCGGGGTTTTAGCCCCTGCGATTTCCGATCCGGTTTCGCGGCAGCTACAGCCCCCGCGAAGACGGTAGAGGTCACGAGCTCTAGCCCGTGGAATCAGGTTCAGAATTTTAAGGGGCTTCAGCCCCGGGTATTCGAAAGGTTCACGCAATGGCAGCACCGACAAAAAAGATCGCAACCCAGGTCAAACTCCAGATCGAAGCCGCCAAGGCTACCCCGGCGCCGCCCGTCGGCCCCGCCCTCGGCCAGGCCCAGGTCAACATCATGGAGTTCTGCAAGCAGTTCAACGCTCGCACCACTAACAAGGAGATGGCCGGCCTGATCATCCCCGTCGTCATCACCGTCTATACCGACCGAACTTTCACCTTCATCACCAAGACGCCGCCTGCGGCGGTCCTGCTGAAAAAGGCTGCCAACCTCGCCAAAGGCTCCGGCGTGCCCAACAAGACCAAGGTCGGCTCCGTCTCCGAAGCCCAAGTCCGCGAGATCGCAAAACAGAAGATGCCCGACCTCAACGCCGCTTCCGTCGAAGCCGCCGTGAAGTCCATCAAGGGCACCGCGCGCTCCATGGGCATCGACGTCACGGCGTAAGATCGGCTCAGGAGGTGCGGCGATGTCGGCAAATCCCGCGGCACCCGACACTTCGTATTCCGCGGCGGAGAAGCTGGCCTCAGCATCAGGCCTGTCTCTCCGCTTCGTGTCTTTTCCCCTGATCCTCCGGCCGCCCCGCCCACTGCGCGATGACGAGTTACTGGAGTTCTGCGCCGCCAACGATCCCCTGCGCATCGAGCGCAATCCCGCCGGAGAATTGATTGTGATGACTCCCGCTGGCGGCAAAACGGGTAAGGCGGAACTCTACATAGGACGCGAACTCGACAATTGGGTTGAACTCCATCACGGCTTCGCCTTCGGCCCAAATACTGGCTTCTCCCTGTCGGATGGATCGGTTCGAGCCCCAGACGCCACCTGGCTCTCTTCGGAGAAGTGGAATAGCCTCACTTCTGAAGAACAAGCGAAGTTCATCCCCTTTTGCCCTGAATTTGTCATTGAACTCCGCTCTCCCAGCGACTCTCTCACGGATCTCGAACAAAAAATGTCCGACTGGATGTCCAACGGCGCCCAACTCGCCTGGCTCATCGATACGCTCCGCAAACTGGCCGTGATCTACCGCCCCGGCCCGGGACCCGAAACCCTCCTCCAGCCCGAATTCCTCTACGGCGAAGGCCCTGTCGCCGGCTTCACCCTCAAAATGCAGCGCCTCTGGGAATAGACAGTTTCATTTTTCCTCTGATCTCAGCTCAGAGGCTCGTTGAACCGCAGCGACATCCGCGATGTCCTGAGGTCGAGCTGCAGCAAGCTTGTTCGCAACGAAATCCTCGGTCGAAATGAAGAACGCCGTGAGCCCCGCTTCCTCCTCGATCACCCGCTCCATGCGTCGATCCCAGGCTTGATTGAACTCCACTCC
This sequence comes from uncultured Acidobacteriaceae bacterium, assembly GCA_963796895.1. GTDB lineage: Bacteria > Acidobacteriota > Terriglobia > Terriglobales > Acidobacteriaceae > Palsa-343. Next base: position 144,150 of record CAWCNN010000002.1, on the reverse strand, counting down.
CGAGATCTCTGAGAAAATTTCTATCATCTGTGGCGCCGTTCCCATGCGAAAGAACGAGCCCCGCTCCACCAGGTTGTCGGGCCTCAAATCTCCCAAGGGAGCGCCGAACCTGACCAGCGCGGCGAAGACAGCCCGGGCGTTTTCCGGCTCCGGCTGAATGAATAGATCGAGATCTTTCGTCGCTCGCGGCTGCGCATGAATAGCCAGCGCATAACCGCCAACAATCAGGTACTTAACCCGATGTTCGTTGAAGGCGGACAAGAGTTCTTTGAAGTCCGTGCTGAACATCGCGCCTCCGACCCTCCATCTCTTCCTTCCACTGATACTGCATCACCGAAAGTTCCCACGCTGCCTCCAGCCGCGCCTGTGCCGACAACGACTGCCACTCCCGGTACTCGTCATCCTTCATGGCGGCGAAGCTTGTGTACCTTCGCAGGGTCTTGTCCATGGGCCTCATTCTACGACGATCACCCTAATCCCAGCGCAAACCCGCCTTCATCCGCGATCGCCTCCACGTCACGTGATCCATGCAGGATGCGAACCACAACAATCTCATCTGCCCGAGCAAGATAGTAGATCGCATACTTCTCGCAGAACGTCACGCGGAGATCGTCGGCAAACTCCTGGCGCGGGGTGCCGGACAGCGGAAGCCTCAACAGTTGGTTGAATCGGGCCTCGAATCGATGGAGCAATTTCGCCGCAACTGCTTCGGAAGCCTCGTCCGCCATATAACCCCAGATCTGCACAAGGTCTAATCTTGCTTTTTCCGTGAGGCGGATTTTGCGCGGTCGGCGGATAGTTTCCTCCCCAGCGCAATAATGCTCCGCGGATCGAACTCCGTCAGCCTGCCTTCGGTAACATCCGCCATTCCGCGGTCAATCTCAGCCTTCAGCGCCGCGAACCTCTGCGCCTGCAACTCGCGCTTCATCTTCCAGTCGCGCAACGCCTCGCGGATCACTTCGCTCGTCGAAGCATAGTTCCCCTCATCAACCACGCGCTTCACCATCCCCGCCATCTCGCCAGGAAGTGTGATCGTTAGCCGTTCAATCGATGACATTCTTCATACTTTATCATACTTGTGAGGCACAGGGGGCAAACTGCGAGCTGGGTTAGCCAGCCTGACCCTAAAACGATCTTCTGCGGCTGATCGATACGTGGCAGAATGGCGACATGGGCACTGAGTTCAAACCCAGTCAGCGCCGCGGCAAACGCTTGGTGTATAGGTCAACCGACCCCGATGAGCCGAGACGAGAAACCATTAAGCTCGTCAAATTCCTGGCGATACCCGCCGTTGCCCTGGCGGCTCTCTGGCTCTTTTCACTGATGTCCAGATAAGCCGAATCGCCCTTCCCTTGTCTTCCCATTCCTTTTCATAGATAATCAATACCTGCGCCCCTCCCAGGCGTAGTGTCACTACAACCACGGCCGGCAGGCAGCATAGCCGAGCGGTGGGAGACGAGGTTCCATGGCCAAACCAGGTAAGAGCATTGAGAAGGCGCGCGCCCAAGTGGAGAAGCGCCCTTACCCGCTGCAGGAAGCTGTCCCGCTTCTGCAGAAAGTGAAATACGCCAAGTTTGATGAGACCGTCGACCTGACCCTGCGTCTGGGCGTCGACCCGCGCCACGCCGACCAGATGGTCCGCGGCACCGTCGTTCTGCCCCACGGCCTCGGCAAGACCAAGAAGGTCGCGGTCATCGCCTCCGGCGACAAGCAGCGCGAAGCCGAAGCTGCAGGCGCCGACATCGTCGGCGGCGACGATCTGGTCGAAAAAATTCAGAAGGAATCCTGGACTGACTTTGACGCCCTCATCGCCACGCCCGACATGATGAAGTCGGTCGGCCGTCTCGGCAAAGTGCTCGGCCCCCGCGGTCTGATGCCGAACCCGAAGACCGGAACCGTGACCAACGATGTCACCGCAGCCATTAAGGAAATCAAGGCCGGCAAGGTTGAGTTCCGTACCGATAAGACCGCGCTCGTGCACGTCCCGGTCGGCAAAATCTCCTTCCCCCCGCAGAAGCTGGTCGAGAACGCGATCACCGTCATCACCAGCGTGGTCAGAGCCAAGCCTTCCGCGGCCAAGGGCAAGTACATCAAGGGCATCACCATCAGCTCCACGATGGGCCCCGGCATCGCGCTCGACTCCGCGGTAGCGGACTCGGCCGCCAAAGCGTAATGGCAGCTTTAGCCGCTAGCTTCTAGCCGCTAGCCGCTGAAATCGTAAGCGCCACCGGATCGATTGAACCAACAGAGATTGAGCTAGCAGCTAGAGGCTAGCAGCTAGAGGCTTATATGGCACTGAGCAGACAGAAAAAAGCGGAAAAGGTCGGCGAGCTCGCGAAAGAGCTCGAGCACTCGACCTCCGCCATCATTGGCACGTTTTCAAAACTCACCGTCTCCCAGGATTTCGAGCTGCGCAAGACCGTCCGCAATGCCGGCGGCCGCTATCGCGTGCTCAAAAACAAGCTGGCCGGTCGCGCCGCGAAGGGCACAAAGATTGAAGCCGCACTGCAGGGACTCAAGGGCGTCTCCTCGGTCGCCTACACCAGCGGCGATCCGGTCGCGCTCGCCAAGGCGCTCTCCACCTGGGTGGCCGACAACGCGGAGTTCACCTTCAAGCTCGGCATCGTCGACGGCAAGGTCATCAACGTCGAGGAAGTGAAAGCACTCGCAACCATGCCTGGCAAGGAAGAGATCTTCTCGAAGCTCCTCTTCATCATCAATGCTCCGGCGCAGCGGCTCGTGACAGTTATGAACGCAGCCGGCCGCGATCTCGCTGTCGTGATCAATCAGGGCGTCGAGAAGCAAAAGTTTGCCGGCGGAGAAGCAGCCGCCAGTTAAGTTCCCGGGATCAGGCTTCGGCCTCATCCAGAGTTGAATCGTTCGCCGCACGGCCGAAGGGAACGCCGAACGCTGAACGCCAGGTCTAATCGCCGTTCTTCCGTCTTCAAGGGGTGCCTGGTCTGGGGCACATCGGAAACCTCGAGGCAGAGAACGGCAACAGGAAGGCGCAAGCCGTCCTGTGCAACACAAAATTTCAGAAGTCACGTGGAGAAGACAATGGCAGACTTACAGCAGTTGGAAGATCAGATTGTCAACCTGAGCCTTCTTGACGCAGCCGCTCTCGTCAAGAAGCTCGAAGAGCGCCTCGGCGTCTCGGCCGCGGCAGCAGCTCCGGTCGTGGTGGCCGGTGGCGGAGCAGCCGCGGCAGCCCCGGCAGCCGTCGAACAGACCGAATTTACCGTCATCCTCAAGGATGCCGGAGCGAATAAGATCAACACCATCAAGGCAGTACGCGAGGTCACCTCGCTCGGCCTGAAGGAAGCCAAAGACCTCGTCGACGGCGCTCCCAAGAACCTCAAAGAGAATGCCACCAAGGACGAAGCCGAGGCGATTCGGAAGAAGTTCGAAGGCGTCGCGACCGTCGAAGTCAAGTAGATTTCCTTGGTCGGGCGGCCGGCACGGCAAGCAACTTGCATGCCAAAGCGGAACGCGCTATGATTCTCTTTGTGCGTTCCGCTCGGCTGCATTCCAGATTGCCGGTCCCGGGGCGTATTTCCGTCTTCCAGATCAGCGACAAATCGTGGTAATGCCCGTCTTTGACGGGCGCGGCAGTTTGCGCGCATGAAATTGGAAGACTCGATCGTCATCTCCGGCAGCAATTTTGCCGGCGCAAGGCAGGCCAGGCGGCGGACCTGCTCTTGCGAGTGGAGTGAGTTGTCAGGCGGCGCGGGCGAAGGTTGTACAAGCGGCGGGAATCGGACATTCTGTCACAGAACAGTGCACAATTCGGTTGTGGCGCTCGTGGGACTTGCTGTCTCCGCGAGCCTTTTGTCTCTTCCTTCCCGTTTTTCTATCGCCTCGTTCCCCTCTCCGCGCCGCACGATCGATGTCCTGGCCCCGCTCGTTCTTAGCAGGACCTGACAGGCAACCGGTAGCCCGCGGATCGATGTAACCCGCGGAACTGCCCGAGCAAAGCGGAAGCGTAACCCCCCTCCGGCCTTCCGCGCAAGTGAAATTCGGCACTGCACTTCACTTTTTGTGCGGCCGTAACCCATACCGTACGACGTTTCCCGAACGAGGCGGGATGCATCGTGCGCTGGCAAATCGGTTCGACGAGCACAGCGTGACCCGGACTGTCGCTCTTTCTTCCTCGCCACTACGGGTCCTGAGGAGTAACGAATGTCCAACGAGAACCGCGCGGTTCGCAGCCGTCTCGACTTTTCGAAGATCCCAACAGCAATTCGCATTCCCAATCTCATCGAAGTCCAGCGCCGCTCCTACGAGCGTTTCCTGCAGATGGACAAACTGCCCTCGGAGCGCGACGACTCCGGCCTGCAGTCGGTCTTTACCTCCGTCTTTCCCATTACCGATTTTCGCAACATTTCCCAGCTCGACTTTGTGGATTTCTCCATCGGGAACTGGGAATGTAAATGCGGTCACCTCAAGGGCCTCCATCACCTGCGCACCACCTGCGTCCATTGCGGCGCCATGGTGATCACGGACCCGTTCCACCCCGGCGACGTCCTCTGCCAAAAGTGCGGCACCTATAACAAAAACACTCCCGACTTCTGCAACAAGTGCGGCGACCCCGTCGGCCTGCAGCTGAAATACGACCAGGCAGAGTGCGAAGAGCGCGGCATGACTTACTCCGCGCCGCTCAAAGTCACCGTCCGCCTCACCATTTACGACAAGGATCCTGAGACCGGCGCCAAGTCCATTCGCGATATCAAGGAGCAGGAAGTCTTCTTCGGCGATATCCCGCTGATGACGCAGAACGGCACCTTCATCGTGAACGGCACCGAGCGCGTGATCGTTTCGCAGCTTCACCGTTCGCCCGGTGTCTTCTTCGAGACCGCGAACAACCGCACCTACTTCCTCGGCAAGATCATCCCATACCGCGGATCGTGGGTGGAGTTCGAGTACGACCAGAAGAACACGCTCTACGTCCGCATCGACCGCAAGCGCAAGTTCCTCGGCACCATCTTCCTCCGCGCTCTCGGCCTGAAGTCCGACGAGGAGATCCTGCGCACCTTCTACACCGTCGACAGAATCAGCATTAAAGACGGCAAGCTGCTCTGGAACCTCGATCCGGCGTCCGACAAGCCGACCCACCTGCTCGGCGCCAAGCCGGCGCATGCCATCGTGGCCAAGGGCGAAGAGATCGCCCATTCCGGCCGCAAAGTCACGCCTTCCATCTTCAAGGCTCTCAAGGCTGCGAAGATCACCCAGGTTGAAGTCGAGCAGGCTGAGCTAGACGGCGCCATGACCGCCGCCGATGTGGTTGACACCTCCACCGGCGAAGTCTTCATGGAGGCGAACCAGGAACTGACCTCCGACAAGCTGCACAAGATCATGGAGGCCGGTATCGCCTCCATCGATGTCTTCTTCCCCGAGCGCGACGACATGGGCAACGTCATCACCAACACCCTGCGCCGCGACTCGGTCCGCAAGCCCGAAGAAGCCCTCATCGAGATCTACCGCAAGCTGCGCCCCGGCGACCCGCCGACCCTCGACACCGCCACCGCGCTCTTCGAGGGTATGTTCTTCGATCCGCGCAAGTACGATTTCTCGCGTGTCGGGCGGCTCAAATTCAACATCAAGCTCTACGAGAATCAGGATGCGACCTCGCTCGATCACCGCACCCTGACGCCCGAGGACTTTTACGCCACCATCCGCTACCTGCTCAAGCTGCGCCGCAACATCGGCATCGTCGACGACATCGATCACCTCGGCAACCGCCGCGTGCGCGCTGTCGGCGAGCTCATGGAGAACCAGTTCCGTATCGGCCTCGTCCGTATGGAACGCGCCATCAAAGAAAAAATGTCCGTGTACCAGGAAATGTCCACGGCCATGCCCCACGACCTCATCAATGCCAAGCCGGTCATGGCGGCCATCCGCGAGTTCTTCGGCTCCTCGCAGCTCTCGCAGTTTATGGACCAGACCAACCCGCTGTCGGAGATCACGCACAAGCGCCGTCTCTCCGCCCTCGGGCCGGGCGGTCTCTCGCGTGAGCGCGCCGGATTCGAAGTCCGCGACGTGCACCCCACCCACTACGGCCGCATCTGCCCGATTGAGACGCCGGAAGGTCCGAACATCGGCCTGATCAGCTCGCTCTCGTGCTTTGCCCGCATCAACGAGTACGGCTTCATCGAGTCGCCTTACCGCAAGGTGCGCGAGAGCCGCGTGCTCGACTTCGTGCAGATCACCAATGCCGGCGAAAGCGGCCTGCGCGTCGGCGATCACCTCGAGAAGAGCGAGGCCTTCAAACTCAACGACAAGCTGAAGAAGGACAAGCAGCGCCTCATCGAGTTCGAGCCTTACTCCTTCTATCTCTCCGCGTGGGAAGAGGACCGGCACACCATCGCCCAGGCCAACGTCGAGCTCAACGAAACCGGTAACATCGTCGAAGAGCTCGTCAATGCGCGCAAGCAGGGCAACTTCGTCCTCGTCAACCGCAGCGAAGTCGACTACATCGATGTCAGCCCCAAACAGCTGGTCTCGGTTGCCGCCTCGCTGGTGCCCTTCCTCGAACACGACGACGCCAACCGCGCGCTCATGGGCGCCAACATGCAGCGCCAGTCCGTTCCGTTGCTGGTTTCCGAAGCACCCCTGGTCGGCACCGGCATGGAAGGCGTGACTGCCCGCGATTCCGGCGCCGTCATCCTCGCGAAGCGCAACGGCATCATCGACTCGGTCGATTCCGAACGCATCATCGTCCGCGTCGAAGGCGAGCACCACCCCACGCAGCTCTCGCGTGAGGTCGGCTCTGATATCTACCAGCTCATTAAATTCAAGCGCTCCAACCAGAACACCTGCATCAACCAGAAGCCGATCGTCCGTCAGGGCGACCGCGTCCTCAAAGGCCAGGTCATCGCCGACGGTCCCTGCACCGAGCAGGGCGAGCTCGGCCTCGGCCGCAACGTGCTCGTGGCCTTCATGCCGTGGCGCGGCTACAACTTCGAGGACGCGATCCTCATCTCCGAGAAGCTGGTGCGCGAGGACTACTACACCTCCGTCCACATCGAAGAGTTCGAGATCGAAGCCCGCGACACAAAGCTCGGTCCGGAAGAGATCACCCGAGACATCCCCAACGTCAGCGAGCACTCGCTGCGCGATCTGGACGAGTCCGGCATCATCCGCATCGGCGCCAAGGTCCACCACAACGACATTTTGGTCGGCAAGGTTACGCCCAAGGGCGAAACCCAGCTCACGCCGGAAGAGAAGCTGCTGCGCGCCATCTTCGGCGAAAAGGCCGGCGATGTCCGCGACGCTTCCCTCACCTGCCCTCCGGGCATCGAGGGCACCGTGGTCGACGTCCGCATCTTCTCCCGCAAGGGTCAGGAGAAGGACGAGCGCGCCCGGCAGATCGAAACCGAGCAGGTGGCCCAGCTCGAAAAGAACCTGTCCGACGAGATCCGCATTCTCACCGATGAGCGCCTGAAGCGCCTCGAAGGCATTCTCGGCGGCAAAGAAGTTCTCGCCGACCTGCACGACGAGCGCACCAACAAGCGTCTCCTCGCCAAGGGGGCGATCCTCGATCGGGACACCATCGAGCGCATCTCCACCCGCAACCTCAAGCGCATCCGCTACAACGACAAGGATCCGCGCGTGAACGAGCAGATCGACGAGATCGAGGAAATGACCTCGCGTCAGATCGATGTGCTGCGCAAGATCACCAACGAGAAAATCGGCAAGCTGCAGAAGGGCGACGAGCTGGCTCCCGGCGTCATCAAGCTGGTCAAGTGCTACATCGCCATGAAGCGCAAGCTCTCCGTCGGCGACAAGATGGCCGGCCGTCACGGCAACAAGGGCGTCATCGCCCGGATCCTTCCGGAAGAGGACATGCCTTACCTGCCCGACGGCACCCCTGTTGAGATCGTGCTCAACCCGCTCGGCGTGCCCTCCCGTATGAACGTGGGTCAGATCCTTGAAACCCACCTCGGCTGGGCCGCACACGATCTCGGCCAGCAGATCGCCGAACTGGTCAAAAAGAACCAGGACGCGAACGCAGTGCGCCAGGTCATCGCGGAGAAGTTTGCCAACACGGCCGCCCTCCGCCAGTTGAAGGAACTCGACGATACGCAGCTGTTGCGCGTCGCCGCCGGTATGCAGAAGGGTATCTGGTTCGGCACTGCAGTCTTCGATGGCGCCCGCGAAGGCGAAATCAAGGCGCTGCTCGCCGCAGCCGGCCTGCCCAGTTCCGGCAAAACCGAGCTCTTCGACGGCATGACCGGCGACGCGTTCGAACAGCCGGCCACCGTCGGCTACATCTATATGTTGAAGCTCTCGCACCTGGTCGACGACAAGATCCACGCTCGTTCGATCGGTCCGTACTCGCTCATCACCCAGCAGCCGCTGGGCGGCAAAGCGCAGTTCGGCGGGCAGCGCTTCGGAGAAATGGAAGTCTGGGCGCTGGAAGCCTACGGCGCCGCCTACATCCTCCAGGAGTTGCTCACTGCCAAGTCCGACGACGTCTATGGCCGTACTCGTATCTACGAGGCCATCGTCAAAGGCGAAGCAGCCATCGAGCCCGGTGTACCCGAGTCCTTCAACGTGCTGATTCGTGAGTTGCAGTCGCTGTGCCTCGACGTTGAGCTCATCAAGCTGGCTCCCGGCGAAGGTCCCAGAGATGCGAAGAAACAGCCGGTGCCGGAACTGGCCGCGGCCGATTAGTTTTCAGTTCTCAGTGTCCAGTCCCTGTTGGGACTGGCGCTGGGAATCGCGACAGGACTAAGGCGGCGCAGTTTGAAAGCGCTGCAGAGACAGCAGCAAACATGCTGGGGACCGGTGACTGATCACTGGAGACTCAGCAAGGAGGAACACCTTGTACCGTTCCAGCCCGTTCGAAATGACCAGCCCCATCACCGACTTCGATGCGATTCGCATCTCGCTGGCTTCGCCCGAGAAGATTCGCAGCTGGTCGCATGGCGAAGTCACCAAACCGGAAACCATCAACTACCGCACTTTTAAACCGGAGCGCGACGGTCTCTTCTGCGCTCGCATATTCGGCCCCGTCACCGACTGGGAGTGCCTCTGCGGCAAGTACAAGCGCATGAAGCACCGCGGCGTGATCTGCGACAAGTGCGGCGTCGAAGTCACCGTCTCCAAAGTCCGTCGCGAGCGCCTCGGCCACATCGAGCTCGCCTCGCCCTGCTCGCACGTCTGGTTCTTCAAGGGCCTTCCGTCGCGCATCGGCCACCTGCTCGATATCTCCCTTCGCGACCTCGAGTCCGTCCTCTACTTCGAGAGCTACGTCGTGGTCGATCCCGGCGACGCGCCCGTCCGCGAACGCGAGATCATCAAGGACGAAACCAAGTTCCGCGAAATCGACCAGCAGTACCGCCCCACCGGCTTCAAAGGCATGATGGGCGCCGAGGCCATCAAGGAACTCCTCAAGCGCGTTAACGTCGACGAGCTCTCCGTCGAACTGCGCGAGCGCATGAAGGCCGAAACCTCCCTGCAGAAGCGCCTCAAGTATGCCAAGCGCCTCAAGGTCGTCGAGGCCTTCCGCAAGTCCGGCAACAAGCCCCAGTGGATGATCCTCGACGTGATCCCCGTGATCCCGCCGGAGCTTCGCCCCCTCGTTCCTCTCGACGGCGGCCGCTTTGCCACCTCCGATCTCAACGATCTCTATCGCCGCGTCATCAACCGCAACAACCGGTTGAAGAAGCTCATGGACCTGCATGCGCCCGAAGTCATCGTGCGCAACGAAAAGCGCATGCTTCAGGAAGCGGTCGACGCCCTGTTCGATAACGGCCGCCGTGGCCGCGTCCTGCGCGGAGCCAACAACCGCCCGCTCAAGTCCCTCTCCGATACGCTGAAGGGCAAGCAGGGCCGCTTCCGCCAGAACCTTCTCGGCAAGCGCGTCGACTACTCCGGCCGCTCCGTCATAGTCGTCGGCCCCGAGCTCAAGCTCCACCAGTGCGGCCTTCCTAAAAAGATGGCCCTCGAGCTCTTCAAGCCCTTCATCTATCACCGCCTTGAGCAGACCGGCCACTGCACCACCATCAAGCAGGCCAAGGAAATGGTCGAGCTCCAGGAACCCATCGTGTGGGACATCCTCGAGGAAGTCATCCGCGACCATCCGGTGTTGCTCAACCGTGCTCCTACGCTCCACCGCCTCGGCATCCAGGCGTTTGAGCCCGTCCTCGTCGAAGGCAAGGCGATCAAGATTCACCCCCTGGTCTGCACCGCCTTCAACGCCGACTTCGATGGCGACCAGATGGCCGTGCACATCCCGCTTTCCCCTGAAGCCCAGGTCGAAGCGTCCGTGCTCATGCTCTCCTCGCACAACATCCTCTCGCCCGCGTCGGGTCAGCCCATCACCGTGCCTACGCAGGACATGGTGCTCGGCCTCTACTACCTGACCAAGGCCAAGAAGGGTGCGAAGGGCGAAGGTCGCGTCTTCGCCAACATCGAGGAAGTCCTCATGGCGCTCGAAGCCCGCGAGGTCGAAACCCTCAGCCCCATCCGTCTTCGCTACACCGGCTCCGTGCTCGAGATGAGCACCGCTTACGACGATCAGGACCTCACCCACACGGAGCCGGTCCAGTACGAGCGTCAGTTCATCTCCACCACCGTCGGCCGCGCCATCCTCAACGATGCGCTCCCCGAGGAGATGCCCTACGTCAACGGCCTGCTCAAGAAGAAGGGTATCGGCCAACTCGTCAACTACTGCTACCTCAACCACGGCCTTGAGCTCACCGTGCAGATGCTCGACCACATCAAGGAACTCGGCTTCCATTACGCGACCATCAGCGGCCTTTCCGTCGGACTCGATGACATGGTCATCCCCGAAGCCAAGTACGTTACCGTGCGCGATGCGGAAAAACAGGCCATCGCCGTTCAGCAGCAGTACCTCGACGGCGCCATCACCAACGGCGAGCGCAACAACAAGGTCATACAGATCTGGTCGGCGGTCACTGAACGCGTTGCCGACGAGATGTTCGACAACATGAAGCGCGCCGACAAAGAAGGCGCCATGAACCCCATCTACATCATGGCCGACTCCGGCGCTCGCGGATCTAAACAGCAGATCCGCCAGCTCTCCGGCATGCGTGGCCTCATGGCCAAGCCCTCCGGCGAAATCATCGAGACCCCCATCACGGCCAACTTCCGTGAAGGGCTCACCGTGCTGGAATACTTCATCTCCACGCACGGGGCGCGCAAGGGCCTCGCCGATACCGCGCTCAAGACTGCTGACTCCGGCTACCTCACCCGCCGTCTGGTGGACGTGGCCCAGGACGTCATCGTCTCCGAACGCGACTGCAAGACCGTCGAAGGCATCTACGTAACTCCGATCGTCGAATCCGGCGAGATCATCGAGCCGCTGCGCGATCGCATCGTGGGCCGCGTCTCCCTTGAGAAGATCAAGGACTACGAAGGCCAGATCATCGTCGACATCAACCAGGAAATCACCGAAGACCTTGCCTCGGCCATCCAGGCGGCCGGTATCGAGCGCGTCAAGATTCGCTCCGTGCTCACCTGCGAATCCCGTCGCGGCGTCTGCATCCTCTGCTACGGCCGTAACCTCGGCTCCGGCCGCATCGTCGAACTCGGCGAAGCGGTCGGCGTCATCGCCGCGCAGTCCATCGGCGAGCCCGGCACCCAGCTCACCATGCGGACCTTCCACATCGGTGGAACCGCCTCGCGTGTCAATGAGCAGTCGCGCCTCGAAGCCAAGAACAATGGCTCCGTCCGCTTCATCAACCTGGCTACGGTCCGCAGCCGTCAGGGCGATCTGGTCGCTATGAACCGCTCCGGCTCCATCGCCGTCGTCGATGATCGCGGCCGCGAGAAGGAGCGCTACCAGGTCGTCTATGGCGCGCACCTGAAGGTGGAAGAGGGGCAGGCAGTCCAGCTCGGTCAGGTCATGGCTGAGTGGGATCCCTACACTTTCGCCATCCTGACCGAAATCGGCGGCACCATCCAGTTCAAGGACCTGCAGGAAGGCATCACCCTCCACGAAGAAGTCGACGAGGTCACCGGCCTCTCGCGCCTCGTGGTCGGCGATTCCCCCGACGAGAAGCGTCAGCCCGCCATCGTCATCAAGGGCGGCAAGGGCACAGAAGCGTTATCTCATGCCCAGCCGTTCTCACCTCATGATCCAGGACGGAGACGAGGTCTCCCCCGGCGACATCCTTGCCAAGATCCCGCGCGAAACCACGCGCACCAAGGACATCACCGGCGGTCTGCCCCGCGTCGTCGAGCTGTTCGAAGCCCGCAAGCCGCGCGAAACCGCCATCATCTCGGAAATCGATGGCGTGGTTCGCTTCGGCGAGGTTTCCAAGGGCCAGCGCCGCATCTACGTCACCGCGGACAACGGCGAGGAGAAGGAATACTCCGTGCCGCGCGGCGTTCACATCAACGTCCAGGAAGGCGAGCGCGTCCGCGCCGGCGAGCCTCTCATGGATGGTCCGCTCAACCCGCACGACATTCTCGCTGTCCTCGGCGAGAAGGAGCTGCAGGCTTACCTGGTCAACGAAATCCAGGAAGTCTACCGCCTCCAGGGCGTGGCCATCTCCGACAAACACATCGAAACCATCGTCCGGCAGATGCTGCGCTGGGTGAAGATCGAAGAAGTGGGCGACTCCAGCTTCCTGCTCGAACAGCAGGTGGACAAGTTCCGCTTCCGCGAAGAGACGCAGCGTGTCATTACCAACGGCGGCCGTCCGCCAGTGGGACGTCCGCTGCTGCTCGGCATCACCAAGGCGTCGCTTTCAACCGAGTCGTTCATCTCCGCAGCCTCGTTCCAGGAGACCACGCGCGTTCTCACCGAAGCCAGCATCAACGGCGCGGTCGACAACCTGCGCGGCCTCAAGGAGAACGTGATCGTCGGACGCCTCATCCCCGCAGGAACAGGCATGGAATACTACCGCAACGTCCAGCTCTCACCCGAGCTGGAAGAAGCGGCAGCGAAAATCCAGGCCGAAGTCCAGACCGCATGGGAAGAAGCCGAACGCGAACTCGAAATGATGCGCCAGGAAGGCGAAGCCGAAGAAATGGCCGCCTCGGAATAGCAGCCCTGGGCGCCCAACCCTTGTCCACAGTAGTTTGCGGACAGGGTGGAAACCCAAATCCGAATCACCAAAATGCCCAGCAAAGGCTGGGCATTTTGTTTTGGTCGCCATCCGTGTATCTGCATTTATTTTGGGTGCCGATATCTACCCAGTTTCGGCAGATGTGGAAGGCCACGACCCTTCATTGGACAACCGCTCAGCTCCGCTCGTACTCAAGCACGGCGGGCGGAAGGACCTATTGTTTCTCTGAACATTTGGTCAAAAAAAGCATAGCTACGAAAGTCAGCATCGGTATAGATTCTCTCCGAATTGTTGCCGACATTACTCATTTTCGAAGGGGCAGGCTTCAGCCGGGCTAAAACCAGCCGAGCCAAGGGCGCTCCCTGCTGCCGCAGGCTCCCGGGGTCCCCGGCGAGGCTTTTGCCCGCCGAAGTGGAGATCGTAGGCGAAAACGCAGGAGTTCTGACGCCCGCAACCACCGCCACTTTTTATGCCCACCCTAACCATCCCGGAACCACTCCCCTGAATCCTATCCCCACCGAGGACCACACCATGAAAGCACTCGTCCGAACCTTTGCTGTTTCTACCCTCACGCTCGCCCTCTCCGGCTCGCTCGCCATCGCCCAGGATCGCGACCACCACGACAATAACCGCGACCACCACGACAACCAGCAGCACTACGTCCACCACAACGACTGGAGGAAAGGCCACCGCATCGACCACGACGACTGGAACCGCGGCGAGCGCGTCGAAGACTGGCACTCCCATCACCTCCGCCGCCCGCCGGCCGGCTACGAGTGGCGCTCCATCGACGGCAACTACGTACTTGCTCGTCCGAGCGACGGATTCATCTTCTCCGTCGTCATCGGCCACTAAACCTTCGCACGCATTCGGATCGAACAAAAGGGCCGCCATCATTGGCGGCCCTTTTCTCGTGGCGGAAGCAGCCAGAGAATCCTCACCTGCGTCGATTCGTCACACCGCCGTAAACCGTCTCACTATCTCGAATCGAGATATGTAAAATCGTAGTAATGCTGTTCCCCGGAGCCGGCAGACATCCCCAGGAGGCTGTTCCGATGCTGCGTGCGCGACGCACACCCCGGCCGCGTCTTATCCTGTTGTTCGCCCTCCTCGCCGCCACTCCAACGCTCAAGGCCCAGACCACTTCCAGCCTCTCCGGCTCGGTCGTCGATCCCTCCGGAGCCGCCGTTTCCGGCGCCGCGGTCACCGTCCGCAACGAGAACACCGGCGCAACCCGCACTACAGACACCAACTCGAACGGCCTCTACCAGGTTCTCTCGCTTCCCGTCGGCGACTATCAAATCGTCGCTCGCCACGGCGGCTTCGCCGACGAGCTGCGCACCGGCATCCACCTCAACGTCGGCCAGGAGGCGACCGCCAATCTCCGCCTCCACCTCGGCAACGTCCGCCAGCAGATCGCCGTCCACGCCGACGCCGCCCCCATCAGCCTGACCACTACCGATATCTCCGGCCTCGTCGGCGAGCGCCAGGTGAAAGACCTGCCCCTCAACGGCCGCAGCTTCGACCTGCTCCTCTCCCTCGATCCCGGCGTCGTCAATTTCACGCCGGAAAAAAGCGGCGGCATCGGCGTCTCCAACTCCACGGTCGGCAATAATTTCGCCGTCTCCGGCAATCGCCCGCAGCAGAATCTCTTCCTCCTCAATGGAGTCGAGTTCACCGGCGCTGCCGAAAACAATATGCAGCCCGGCGGCACCAGCCAGCAGCTGCTCGGCGTCGACGCGGTCCGCGAGTTCAACGTCCTTCGCGATTCCTACTCCGCCGAATACGGCAAGCGCCCCGGCGCCCAGGTCCTCATCGTCACGCAAAGCGGATCGAACCAGCTCCACGGCTCCGCGTTCGAATTTCTCCGCAACAGCGCTCTCGACGCGCGCAACTACTTCAACCGTGGATCCATCCCGCCCTTCCAGCGCAATCAGTTCGGCGCCTCGCTCGGCGGGCCTCTGCAGAAGAACAAGACCTTCGCCTTCGGCAACTACGAAGGCTTCCGCCAGCACCTCCATCAGGCCGGCGTCGCGCTCGTCCCCGACGCCAACGCCCGCAACGGTATTCTTCCCTGCAAGCTCGTCACGCCTGCGCCCAACCCCTGCCCCGCTTCAGGAATGGTTGATGTCGGTGTCGCCGCCGGTGTCGCTCCGCTGATGAATCTCTGGCCCACGCCGGCTGCGGACTCTCCCGACTTCGGTGGCATCGCCGAAGTCTTCAACAGCCCGCTGCAAACCATTCGCGACGACTTCGGCACCCTGCGCCTCGATCGTGACTTCGCCGCCCACGACACTCTCACTGGCGCGTACACCATCGACGACTCCAGCGACATTACTCCCACCGCCGCCAACCTCTACAGCACCGACCTCGAAACGCTGCGCGAGCAGGTCGCCAGCGTGGAAGAAACCCACATCTTCTCCCCCGCCCTGCTCAACGTCGCCCGCGTTGGCTACTCACGCGCGGCGTATTTCTACACCGGCGAGCCCACGCCGGACACGCCTGCAGCATCTGTTCCCGGATTCGTCGCCGGCCATCCGATCGGTGCGGTCGTCGTAGGAGGCAGCGCCGCTGCCAATCCTTCCGCACAGGTCTCGCTCGCCGGCAGCAACGTCGGCAGCCATCTCCACATCGCCCGCAACCTGTATACATATGAGGACCGCGTCACCCTCACCCGCGGCCGTCACGACCTCAGCGCCGGCGCGTGGTTCCAGCAGCTTCAGGCGAATGAAGATCTCGCGCTCACGCAATTTGGCCAGGCCACCTTCACCGGACTCCAGCAATTTCTCCAGGGCACCGTCGGCAGTTTTCTCTACGATCCCGCACCCACGGAGATGAATTGGCGCTCGCTCCTCGGCGCGTGGTATCTCCAGGATGTCTGGCGCGTTGCGCCCAAACTCACCCTCTCGCTCGGGTTGCGCGACGAGTTCACCACCGGCTGGAATGAAGCGCACGGCCGCGCCGCCAACTTCGTCTTCGTCGACAACGTCATCCAGACCGCGCCCCACATCGGCGGCTCCGCGTTTACTGTGAACAACGCGAAATTCCTGCCCCAGCCTCGCATCGGCCTTGCGTGGAGCCCGTTCTCCACCCGTACCGTCTTTCGCGCCGGCTTCGGCATGTACAACGATCTCCAGGATGCGCTCGGCTACCGCATGGATCAGAACGCGCCCTTCAACCCGTCCTACTCGATCGGCAATCTGCCCGTCTCGCACTTCCCCCTGCCCGCATCGCCCGTTCCCGCGAATGCGAAGATCGCGCCCGCCGGTGTTCAGCCGGATATGAAAACCCCCACCCTCATCTCCTGGTCTCTGCGCCTCGAACAACAGATCACGCCCGACACCGCACTCACCCTCGGCTACATCGGCTCCCACGGCTATCACGAGATCGTCTCCCTCGACGACAACGAGCCCACGCCCACCGTCTGTCCTGCTGCTGCGTGTCCGGCCGCATACCCTGCGAATTTTCCGTCGCCGCTCGCTGGTGCCTCCGTTCCCGCCGGATCCTTCTACATCGCCAGCGGAACCCCCCTCGCCAACCCCGCACTCGGAGCCGCCTGGTCCTGGTTCTCGCGCGGCGACAGTTCGTATCACGCGCTTGAAGTCGACCTCAATCATCGCCTCAGCCATAACCTCGCCATTCGCGGAACCTACACCTGGTCCAAAGCTCTCGATGACGGCGACTCCCTCAACGCCACCGCCGCCGGCAACGCCCCGGGCCTGGTCTCCAATCCCTTCGATCTTCGCGCCGACTGGGGTCCCGCCACCTACGACGTTCGCAACACCGGCGTCATCAGCGAACTCTGGCGGCTTCCCTTCGGACATCATCAGCGGTTCTTTGCGAACGCCGCTCGCCTGACCAATGCATTGGTCGGCGGATGGACCGCCAACTCCATCGTCACGCTCCAGTCCGGCTTCCCCTTCACCCCGCAGCTCAGCTACAACCCCTCGAACAACGGCGACACCAAAAATCCTGTGCGCCCCTTCCTCAATCCTGCGTTCTACGGCAATCCCATCGTCGGCAAAGTCAGCGAGTGGTACAACCCTGACGCCTTCGTAGCCCCACCGCCGGGCAGCGGCTTCTATGGCAACCTCGGCCGCGACTCGCTCACCGGCCCCGGCATCACGGAGTGGGACTACTCGATGTTCAAAGACACCACGATCCGCGAGCGCCTCCGCCTCCAGCTCCGCGCCGAGTTCTTCAACATCCTCAACCACTCCAACTTCAACACTCCGAACCTCGTCGTCTTCACGCCATCGGGACTCTCGCCCACCGCCGGCCTCGTCACCAGCACCTCCACCACCTCCCGCCAGATCCAGTTCGCCGCCAAGCTCCTCTGGTAAGGCCGGAGATCCGGCTCCCCGAAAATTTCGGCAGCAATCATTGCATCTTATATTCGTTTATATTATCAATTATTGTATGAGACAACCATCCCCTCGATTCCGTGGCCCTTCCCTCACGCTGCTGGCCTCCGTCCATATCCTGCTCTTCATGGCCGGTCTTGCAGCAGCCGCGACGCTCAGTCATGGAGCGCCCTACGTCACCCCCTTCGCTCCGGCCGAGCAACTGCGCCAGTTCTTTGCGCAGAATCCCACCGCCGAGCGCGTCAGCAGCTTCTTCCTCTTCGCCTCCGCTGTTCCCTTCGGAATCTTCGCCGTGACCGCCGTCAGCCGACTCCGCTTCCTCGGCGTTCGCGCCGCCGGCACCAACATTACCCTGTTCGGCGGAATCGCAGCATCCATCGCGCTCTTCGTCTCCGGCATGGCAGCGTGGATTTTGTCCGTTCCGGAAGTCTCCGCATCGGCCCACGTCGTCAAGGCCGTCTTCTTTCTCAGCTTCCTCTGCGGCGGAGTCTTCTACGCAGTTGGGTTCGGTCTGCTGGCCGCAGGAATCTCCATCACCAGCCATTTCATGCGACTCTTGCCGCGCTGGCTCGTCGTGCTCGGCATCGCCGTTGCGGTCACGGGAGAACTATCCTCACTGAGCCTCATCGCGTATCCGGCGAACTTCTTCATCCCCATCACCCGATTCGTGGGCTTCCTCTGGATGATCTTTGCCGCTGTCGCTTTGATGAAGGATCGCCGCTCCGCGCTGAGTCCAGCCGGTGCGCCCCCGTCGATCGATGCAATCGCATCCTGATCGTCGCAAGCCGAGGAGAAAGGATGACCATGGCAACTTCCAGCCAACGAACTCACGCTCCGCTGAACGCCCCTGGGAGTCGACAGCGCTGCACCGCTCGGGCTCCGCATCGGAAAATCCTGTTCCCTATTCGCTCTTCCCGGATTTTCGCCTGCCGATATCGCGATAACCTGGATGAACGCCCTGCGCTAGTCCCAGGCCGCCCGCGACTTTCTGCAGCAGCGTCTCCAACTGCGCACTCTCTGCGGCGCTCAGTCCCGCACACATCACCTTGTTATGTTCCCGCGCCAATTCCCCAATGGAGCGAAAGACCGCCTCGCCCTGCGCGGTCAGCCGCAGCGAGTAGAGCCGCCGATCACTCGCGTTCGGCTCCCGTACCACCAGCCCCCGCTTCTCCAGCGCGTCGATCAGCGCAACCAGTCGGCTCGGGTGCATGTGCAGCGCCTTCGCCAGATTCTGCTGGCTGATCCCCTCCTGCTGTCGCACGATGCGCAAAATGCCGGCATCCGGCGGCGTAAGTTGGAGCGGGCCCAGCAACCGCGCAAATTCCTGCGCCGAGCGTCCCCCCACCTGGGAGAGCAGGAAAGCCACCTGCAGCGGTCTGTTTTCACTGGATTTATGGGCCATTGCTCAGGATGATTCTATCGTCGAATCGTTTGATGGATCAATGATTGATCGCGTATCATTTCGCCGGCGGAACTCCTGCCGCTCCCCATCCACCCCCGCCCGGAGTCTCGATCCGCAGCACGTCGCCTGCCTCGAGATATACGCTGCATTTCCCCGGCAACTCCATCTCTTCGCCGCTGCGTGCTTTCTTCACCGTGGCTCGCCCCGCGGCTCCCGCTTCGCCACCCTCGAGCCCCCACGGCCGGAACCTTCTTCGTTCCGCCAGCAGCGTCACCTGCGCCGGAGCCAGCAATTCGATCTCCCGAATCAGCCCGTCGCCACCACGATACTTTCCCGCACCGCCCGAGCCTTCCCGGTACGCATACCGCCGCACCCGAAACGGATACGCATATTCGAGCGCTTCAATCGGAGTATTCAGCGAGTTCGTCATATGCGTCTGCACGCCCGAAATGCCGTCGATCCCCGGCCGCGCCCCCATGCCTCCCGCAGCGGTCTCGTAGTACGTGAATGGATTTCCCGTTCGCGGATCGATCCCCCCAATCGTCAGATTGCTCATCGTTCCCGCACTCGCGGCCGGAACCCGCTCCGGCACAGCCTGCGCGAGCGCCCGCATCAGCACATCCACGATTCTTTGCGATGTCTCGACGTTCGCGCCGGCAACAGGAGCCGGCGGCCGCGCGTCGACAATACTACCCGCAGGCGCTGCCAGGGTCAGTGGGTGCAGAATCCCAGCCGTCGCCGGCGCATCATGTCCCAGCAGACAACGCAGCACATAGAAGCAAGCCGACAGCGTGATCGCTCGCACCGCATTCACGCTGCCCGTCACCTGCGCCGACGACCCGCTGAAGTCAACGTGCATCGTCGCTGCCTCCGGATCGATCCGCAGTTTCGCCGCGATTCGAATCGGCCTGTCGTCGACGCCGTCATCGTCCAGCCAGTCCTCTGCCGTGAACTCTCCCGCCGGCATCTTGCGCAGCTCGGTCCGCACCAGCCGCTCGGAATAGTTCATCAACTCGTCGGTCAGCACGCGCAGTTGCGGCTCGCCGTACTTCTCCACCAACTCGAGGATCCGTCGCTCGCCCACTCGGCACGCACCAATCTGCGCAGCCAGGTCGCCCTCGCGCTCGTGCGGCGTCCGCACATTCAACAGGATCAGATCCAGGACTTCGCGATCGATCGCGCCCCCCCGCACAATCCGGACCGGCGGAATCCGCACGCCCTCCTGATAAATCTCGCGCGCCGGCCCCATCGATCCGGGAAACGCACCGCCCACATCGGCGTGATGCGCGCGCGCCGAAACATAAAACGCTGCCTTCTCTGCACCGGGTAAAAACACCGGCAGCACCATCGTGATATCTGGCAGGTGCGTCCCCCCTGCATACGGATCGTTCAGCACCACGACATCTCCCGGCACGAACGGCACCGCTGCAACCGCGGCCTCCACCGACATCGGCATCGAACCCAGATGCACCGGCATGTGATCGCCCATCGCAATCACACGTGCCTCGCCGTCGAACACCGCGCAGGAGTAGTCCCGCCGTTCCTTGATGTTGGGTGAGAGTGCCGTGCGCCGCAGCGCAGCGCCCATCTCCTCCGCCACCGAATGCACCGCGCTGCGAAAGATCGCCAGCTCGACCGGATCCACTGCCTGCCCGCTCATGCGTCTTCTCCGATGGTGATCACAAGGTTGCCGAACCCATCCACCATTGCGCTGCAGTCTGGCGGAAGCACGGTCGCCGACGTATATTCCGTGATCATCGCCGGCCCCCGGATCGCGTCCCCGGGAACCAGGCGATCCCGATCGTAAAGCCGCGATGGCCAGAAGTTCCCGTCGAAGTAGATCGGCTTCTCTGCATAGCAGGCCGGCGCTCCAACCCCCGTCGCGAGTTCTCGCTGAACCGGAACATATGGCTCAGCGGCCGCGGTCATGCGCAATCGCAGATTAACAATTTGCATCGGCTTTTGCTCATCGCAGAATCCATACCGCCGTCGATGCAGTTCGTGAAACGCCGCGACCGAATCTGCAGCGGCCGCCCGGTCCCACGGCACATTCAGTTCGTATCCCTGCCCCGCGTAGCGCAGATCCAGCGAATACGCCGCCGAACCCGCAAGCCCTTCTGCCCTAATTCTTTTTCCGCCTGCGCTTCCAGTTCCGCAAACATTGGAGAGAGACTTCCAATCGCATCCCCGGCCAGCATCACGGTCCGCGCATGATCCCGCACCACATCCGCCAGCAGAATTCCCAGAGCCGACAGCGCTCCGGGCATCGTCGGCACCAGCACCTTCGGAATCCGCAGCGCCCGCGCCAGCGCGCACGCATGCACCGGACCTCCGCCGCCGAAGGCCACCAGCGTGAAATCGCGCGGGTCGTATCCCTGCTCGACGGAGATCACGCGAATCGCCTTATCCATCTCTGTCTCGACCACGCGCAGGATGCCGGCGCAAAAATCCTCCACCGATGCCAGCACGCCCTTCTGCTCCTGCATCCGCGTCGCCGCCAGCTCAAGGTGCAGCGGGACACTGCCTCCCAGAAAACTCGCCGCATCCAGGCGTCCCAGCAGCAGATTCGCATCCGTCACCGTCGCAGCCGTTCCCCGTCCAAAACAAATCGGTGCCGGATCGGCGCCCGCCGACTCGGGTCCCACCCGCAGCATGCCTCCCTCATCGAATCGCGCAATCGATCCGCCGCCGGCGCCCACCGTGTGAATCTCCAGCATCGGCACGCTCACCGGCACGCCCGCCACCACCGACTCCCGCGTGCGTCGCACGCCGCCGCGGGTTGCATCCGACAAAAATACATCCGTCGACGTTCCGCCCATGTCGAGCCCGATGATGCGCTCGAATCCCGCCCATGCCGCCACTCTGCACGCGCCGACCACGCCGCCCGCCGGTCCGGAAAGAACCGTGCGCACCGGCTCCTCCGCCGCAACCCGCGCCGGCACGATGCCGCCCGACGACTGCATCACATCGACTCCGCCGCCGCCGTGCTCTCCGCCCACACGCTCTTCGAGGTGCAGCAGATACTCGCGCAAGCGCGGCGCGAGATACGCATTCACGACGGTCGTCGATGCGCGCTCATATTCGCGAAACTCCGGCAGTATCCGGTACGATGCCGAGACCGGAATCCCCAACCCCAGCAGCGCCGCCTCCACGCGCTTTTCCGTCTCCGGATTGGCAAAGGAAAACAACAGCGAGACCGCAACCGCCTGCGCTCCGGACGCCTGAATACTTCTGGCCAAATCCTGCAGCTCGCCATCGCCCGGCGCGCGCAGAATCTCGCCCTCTGCGCTCACCCGCTCCGCCACTCCAAAGCGCAATTCGCGCGGCACAATGCAAACCGGAACCGGCGCAAACCAGTCGTACAGCGCTGCGCGTGTCTGCCGCCCAATCGCGATCGTGTCTTCGCAACCCGCCGTCGTCACGAAGGCGACCCGCGACCCGCGCCGCTCCAGCATCGCGTTCGTCCCAATCGTTGTTCCGTGCCGAACCTCAACCGCTCCGGACGGCCGAATCTCCGCCAGCGCGTTCAGCACCGCCTGTGCCGGATCGCGCGGCGTCGAGAACACCTTCAGCACGCGAAGTTCGCCGTCCTCGAAATAAACGCAATCGGTAAACGTGCCGCCCGTATCAATCGCAGTGCGCAATCGGCTGTGCTCTCGTATCGTGGTATGACGGCGCAGCGGTCCAACCCCGGCCGTACACCTGAACTTTAAACCAGAGACCCACCTTGAACGGATTCGTCGCCTGGCTCACTGAGGCATCCGCAGAACAGAAGCGCACCCTGCTCGCCGCATCGCTCGGCTGGATGCTCGACAGCATGGACGTGATGCTCTACGCTCTGGTCCTCGGACAGGTGCAGCGCGAGCTCCATTTGTCTGCCGCCATCAGCGGCGCCATGATGTCGATCACTCTGCTCAGCGCCGCTGCCGGCGGCATCGCCTTCGGCTGGTTCGCCGATCGCGCCGGCCGCATCCGCGCGCTCTCCGCCAGCATCCTGATCTACTCCATCGCGACCTTCCTCTGCGGACTCACCCACACTGCCATGGCTCTGCTCGCCTGCCGCATCGTCCTCGGCCTCGGCATGGGCGGCGAATGGGCCTCCGGAGCCGCGCTGGTCGCCGAAACCTGGCCGGCAGAGCACCGGGCCAAGGCACTCGCTCTCGTGCAGAGTTCCTGGGCCATCGGCTACGCCCTCGGCGCAGCACTGGTCGCGGTCGTCATGCCGCACTTCGGCTGGCGCGCCGTCTTCTTCGCCGGCACCGCGCCCGCTCTCATCGCGTTGTGGATCCAGTCGCGCCTCCACGAGCCCGACCGCGTGGCGGCAGGAACACACGCCTCGCCCGGAATGGGGCCGCCTCTTTCGCGGCCGCTTCGGCAGAAGCACGCTCGTCTGCGCCACCATGAATGCCGCTTCCCTCTTTGCCTGGTGGGGCCTCTTCACCTGGGTGCCGCGCTTTCTCTCCATGCCCGTTGCGCAGGGCGGACGCGGCCTCGGCATCGTGATGACTTCCGAATGGACCATCGTGATGCAGATCGGTACGTTTCTCGGCTACATCAGCTTCGGCTATATCGCCGACCGCTCCAGCCACAAGTACACCTACATCGTCTATCTGCTCGTCGCCGCCCTCATGGTTCCAGCTTTCGCCTTCGTCGGCAACGCGCGGGCTCTGCTGATTATCGGTCCGCTGGTTGGATTCTTCGGCACCGGCTACTTCAGCGGCTTTGCCGTCATCACCAGCGAACTCTTCCCCACCGCGCTGCGCGCCTCCGCCATGGGTTTCGTCTACAACATCGGCCGCATCCTCAGCGCTGTCTCGCCATGGCTCATCGGCCGCGTCTCCGAGCGCACCGGGCTGGGCTTCGCCCTCACCCTCACCTCAGCGGGATTTCTGGTTGCCGCAATGATCGCCACCGCTCTCCCCTCGCCTCGCTCCTCATCCGTCCGAACCTGAACTCGCGCTTCTTTTCGTTCGCTCGCGCATCCCCTCTCTGTACCTTCAACCTGTACCCTGTACTCTGGCTCATTATGAAGATCGGAATTACCTGCTATCCCACGTACGGCGGCAGCGGCGTCGTCGCTACCGAACTCGGCATCGAGCTGGCGGCCGCCGGTCACCAGGTCCACTTCATCGCCTACTCGCAGCCCTTCCGCCTGCGCGGCCGCGAGCAGGACATCGCCTTCCACGAAGTCCCGGTCTCGAACTATCCCCTGTTTGAATACCCGCCTTACGACCTGGCCCTGGCCACGCGCATGGCCGAAGTCGCAGCCTATTACGACCTGGACCTGCTCCACGTCCACTACGCGATTCCCCACTCCATCTCCGCGTACCTCGCGCGCCAGATGCTGCTCCGCCAGAATCGCCGCCTGCCCTTCATCACCACCCTGCACGGTACCGACATTACCCTCGTCGGCCTCGATCACTCTTACCTGCCCATCACCCGCTTCGGCATCGACGAGAGCAACGGCGTCACCGCCATTTCAAACTACCTGCGCGATAAAACCATCCAGGAATTCCACCCCGACACGATCCATCCACGTCATCCCCAATTTTGTGAACTGCGACGTGTATATGCCTCTCGACGAGGCCGCGCGTACCGCGGGCCGCGCCCGTTACGCGGAACCCGGCGAGAAGATTCTCGTGCATCTCTCCAATTTCCGTCCCGTCAAGCGCACCGCGGACGTCATCCGCATCTTTTCCCGGGTGGTGCGCGAATTGCCCGCACGTCTGCTGATGATCGGCGATGGCCCCGACCGCTCTGCGGCCGAGTGGATCGCCCATCGCAAAGGCATTCAGGACCGTGTGCACTTCCTCGGCAAGCAAAGCAGCGTCTCGGAGATCCTTCCTCTCGCCGATCTGCTTCTCATGCCCAGCGAACTGGAATCGTTTCGGCCTCGTTGCGCTCGAAGCTATGGCCTGCCGCGTCCCCACCATCGCCACGCGGGTCGGCGGCGTGCCCGAACTAATCGAAGACGGCGTCACCGGCCGGCTGTTCCCGGTCGGCGACGTGGAAGGAATGGCCGGAGCCGCCGTGGAACTTCTGAGCGACTCCAGCCGTTACCTCGCCATGGCCGACACCGCGCGCCGTACGGCCCAGGCCCGCTTCTGCGCTTCAAAGATCATCCCTCTGTATGAAAGTTTCTATCAGGAGATCCTCAGCGGCTCCGCACCCGGTTAGTGAACCATGTTGATAGTGTCCTGCGAAATAGTGTCGAAGGTTGTAATCGCCTTGGAACTGGCCTGAAAAGCCTGTTGCGCCACGATCAGATTGGCGAACTGCGTAGCGATGTCGACGTTCGATCCCTCCAGCGCCTTGTCCTGAATCGTACCCAGCCCCGCCGACCCCGCCACGCCAACGCTGGCCTGGCCAGAGGAAAGCGTCGTCTGGTAATTGTTCCCCGCCGCGATCAGCATTCCCTGCGGGTTGGTGATATTCGCCAGCGCCAGCTGACCGATCGCCGTCGTCATTCCATTGGTGAACTGTGCCGAGACCACTCCGTTCGCGTCAATCGTGAACCCGTTCGACTGCCCGCCCGCATACCCATTCTGATTCGTCCCCGACACCGCCGAAGCCGAGGCCACCTGGCTCACCGTCGGCTGCCCGTTCGATCCGTAAAGATTCCAGGAGAAGTTCATCGCCGTCGCTCCGTCCGAGAGGCCGCCGAACGCAAATGCCGCTCAGGTTCCCCGCCGGTGCAACCAGATTGCCGTTGCCGTCGAACGTCAGCGTTCCGGCCGCGTTCGCGCTGACCGGCTCCTGCACCACATTCCCTGTGGTCGAGTAATTCGTGCCGGCGATCGACAGCTGTATTCCCCGCCGACGTGACCGTTACGCCTGTAATGCCCGCCGCGGTCAGCGCATTGGTGAGATCGGTGGCGTACGTCGCGATCGACTCGCCCGCGGTCACCTTCGGCTCCACGATCGTTGCTGTCGATCCCCCCGCCGTCTGCCCGGAAATTGCCAGGCTAGTCGCCGGATCGACCGTTCCCGTGGCCCCTCCAACCTGGGCAAATGCGTAAGTATCCGTCGTTGTGGTCACGCCCCCCGCAACGCTGGTCGACGTCGTCATCGGCAGCGTGTCCGGCAGAGAGATGGCGTAATCCCAGCTCCCCCCTGCCTGCTTCGTGAAATTGATCGTCGCAACATGCGGCACGCCCAGAGAATCGTACAGCGTCACCTGCGCCGGAACCACCGTCCCCGCCGCAGCGGTGGCGTCCAGATTCGCCGTCAGCGACAGCGTCGTCGTCGCCTGCGGCTGCTCCACCGCATTGGTCGGGATCACCATCGGCACCAGCGGAGCGTTCAGATTCACAACCCCCTTAACCGCCGGATATCCCATCACTCTCTGCCCACCCTGCGTCACCAGATGCCCATCCGGACTCGTCGTGAAGTTTCCCGCCCGCGTATATTCCTGCGTATTCCCGTTCTGCACCACGAAGAACCCCGCGCCGTTCAGAAAGACATCCGCGGCGTTGCCCGTCTCCTGGATCCCTCCCTGGGAAAAGTCCGTCTCCGTCGAAGCCACCTGCGTGCCTGCGCCCACCTGCAGTGGATTGCCTGAACCCGTGGTTCCGATCTGCTGGTAGAAAAGATCGCTGAACGTCACGTTCTGGCTCTTGAATGCGGTTGTGTTCATGTTCGACAAGTTGTTGGCAATCGTGTTCAGCGCACTCGACGAAGCCTTCAATCCGGTCAGCGGAATCGAAAACGAGGACATAGCTGCTCCTTGGTGTCACCGCGCGTCTTCACCGCGCCGGGTTAGTGGTGGTGGAAACCGCGGGAGCGCTCCTGCGTATCGCCGCGACGATGGTGTCAAACCGGTTGCCGGTGGTGCCGTCCGCAGCCGCTGCTGGCGCCGGGTGCGCGACCGCCCCCAGGGAGCTCGCCACCCGCGTGGCCGCGCTCGCCGTACTGGCCGGATCCCCCGCACTCAGGTTTCCCCCCGACACCGCGAACGCAGGTCGGTGAACCGCAACACCGGAGTTCCCGGCTGCCTGTCCGCTCGCTCCCGTGCCGGACGCTGCCCCCCGCCCAGATCCTGGTTGATCTGCACCAGCTGCTCGAGACTGTTCACCTGCACCAGCTGATTGATGTACTGGTTGGGATCGGTGTTCGCCGTCGGATCCTGATTCTTCATCTCCGCAACCAGCAGCTGCAAAAAATCGTTCGCGGTCACGGTCGCCGCACCCGCGGAGGACCCGCTCGTCCCCGACGCGGATCCCGTGGTCTGCGCCCCGGCAGCCGCCGGCGCGACCGCGCCTGTTATTCCTGGAAGTATCTGCATGGCTCCTCCCTTTCCTCGCCCTCGGTCACACTCGAACACTGATATAGGACAGCCGTTCCCACTCCGGCTCCTGCAGAGAAGCGGGCGCCGGCGTTTGCGGCTCCATGCTTCTCGACGATTGACCGCTTTCACGGCCGGATGGGCGGCCCTGCGATCCGCCTTCCCCTCCCGAGGACGACGAGAATCGTTCCGACCCCAGATGGTCGATCCGCACGTGCTCCCCGGCGAGAAATTCCCGCACCGTCGGCAACTGGGCTGCGATCGCGCTGTGCGATTCCGCCGAACCCGACGCCACCGTCGCGGACACCTGCCCCGCCGTGCTGATCGTGTGAATTTCGACCCATCCCAGTCCGCCGCTCTGCACTCCCACCGCCAGCCGGTGCGGTGCGCTTTCGAGCACCTGCGGTGCTTCCGCCGCATCCATCCGCTCAAACGTGGCACTGGCTGTGGGGTGGACTGTGGGAGCCACCGCAGCCTGTGGCGGCGCGGCCGCCGCTCCATGAACTGCATGCACCGGCTGCACAGCCGCCTGCAGGCCGAAGCCGCTGACCTCCGCCCCCGGGTTCTTCGGTGGGACTGTCGTCGCAGCGACGACCTCAGTCCGTAGCTGCACCGGCCGCAGCGTCTCGCTGATCGCACCGGCTGCATGCCCTCCGCTTCCTCCGCCTCGAACCGAAGGCTCCCCGGAAACCAAATGCGATAACGGTGCCGGCTCGATGGCAAGATCGCCCGACTTCGAAGCAACCGGTTCGCCGGGAGACGGCACAATCTTCTTCTTTCCGGCCGACGGCGCTGTCCTGGTCGGAAAGCCTCGCAGATCCGCCCCGGTAGTGATCCTCCCAGGGGCCGGCACGACAGGATGCAACGGTGCCTCCGGACCTGGAACCATCCCTATCCCCGCATAGGCCTGCGTCCCCATTCCCGAATTCAACCCGACCGTCCCTTCCGGCTGGATCGAGAGGGCCACGCGCCCGATCGGTTCTTTCCCGGTCGAGTGCAGCTCAGATTTCTTCTCGTGATGACCCGCGCCCGAGGGCTGCGTCGCACCTTCTTTCCTGGCACTGCCGGGTTCGCTCCCCCGGCCGGGCAACGATGCAACGGATTCCGACTGCTTCGGCACCGGAAGACCCGGCTGCGGAACCTCTCCTCCGGAGAGAACCGCGTGCATCGCACCGCCGAGCAACTCCGGGACGCCGCGGGCGAGATCGGACCCCACCTTTGCATCCACGCCGGAGCTTGCCTCGGAGCTCCCGCCAACCTCGGCCTTCGGATCCTTCTCCATCCCATCGTGCGCTGGAGCGCCGAGCCCGTCCCGCACCCTCAAATCGCCCATCCCGTTCCCCATCGGCTCCCTGGGAGTCGTAGAAACTGCGGTTCGGATTCCGGCAGAGAGCTGCAATTCCCTGCGACCCGGATCGAATTCCGCGGTCCCCGATTTCCTTCCCATCCCGTCCTTCGCAGGCGTCTGGATCGTGCCGTCGCTCCTGCCTGGCACCTCCGCCGCGGCTCGCAGCTGTTCCCCAACCTTTTCCGGCGTCGTCTTGAACCCGCTTCCGTCCGAGCGCGGTGCACTCCCGTCGCCAGGCAAGACCGACGGTGCGCTGCCGCTTGTCAGCAGCGCCGGCGTCACCGCAGGTCTCGATTTCTCCCCGATCTCTCCGGCCTGCAGTTGGAGCGCATCGCTGAACGATGCCTTCACCTGCGCCGGAACTGCGGATGGCCTGCTGCCCTCGTCCACCGTTCCCACGGAGCCCGTGCCCCCCGTCTCCGTTTTCGCCGCTTGCTCCGCGTCCGGCCGGGCGAGAGTGAATCCAGCGCCGCCCCGCGTCTGCTGCCGCACCAGCGCGCCAAACAACCCTTCGGCGCCGGAACCGGGACCCGTCCGCCCTGCGGCGAGTACGCCCGCCTTCTCCACCTGCGGCCTCCACTGAGCTGCCATCAAATTCAACGCGGAATTCCTTTCGCAGGAAAGAAATGCACTCGTCCCTCCATCCTTCAACCTGAAATCTGAGACGTTTCTTACCTTCGCGTACGATGCGAGGACGAGGGTCGGCCCTGGAACCAGTCGTCGGTGCGATTCTGATCGTCGCGGATCCGGCTCTTCTCCTCTTCCTGCATCTCCGCCGCATGCAGGATCTCCACCTGACGCCGCTCCAGACGTTTCGCCATCAGTTCTTCCCGCGACCGTTCGAGCGGCGGCCTCGCCTGTTCCGCGAGAAGTTCGAGACGCGCCCTTTTCCGCAGGGCAATTTCGCTGTCGAAGCTCTTCAGCAACCACGCCTCCCGCCCGGCCTCCGTGCCTGCGGTCAGATCCTCGATCGCGCCCGCCTGCATCGATCGCCGCATCTGGAGTTGTCGCTCCGCGGCCTCCTCCAGAGCCCGCATCTCCGCGCGCCTGCCTTCCATCTCGAGCCGCGCCAGGTCCTCGACCAGTTCTCGTATCCCTAACAGCCGGCGCAGTGTCCGTTTCATAGCGTCGCACCAGCCCCGTCCATCCTCGCAACCCGCTGCAGCAACCGGCCTCGCGCATCCGCCAGCGTCACCGGCTCGCAGGCGGCCAGCACCCGATCCTCGCCCATCGCCGCGCTCCTGCCTTCCACCTCGCGCCGCGCCAGGTCCTCGGCCGGTTCTCGTATTCCTGACATCCGGCGCAGCGTCCGTTTCAGGGTGTCGCACCAGCCCCGACCATCCTCGCAACCAGCTGCAGCAACCGGCCTCGCGCCTCCGCCAGCGTCACCGGTTCGCGCGCGGTCTGCACCAGATAGTCCCGGATCGCGGGGCGAAACTGAATCGCCCGATCGATGTCCCGGTCGGTTCCAGGCTTGTAGGCGCCAATTCTCACCAGATCTTCCGAACGTGCCCAGCTCGCCAGCAAACGCCGGATGGCCCGCGCAGCTTTGGCATGCTCCTCGTCGATCACCACCGGCATCAGCCGGCTGATGGATTCCAGCACGTCGATCGGGGGATACCAGCCCTCGGCGGCCAGCGCCCGCGACAGCACCACATGCCCGTCCAGATACGATCGCACCGCGTCCACCAGCGGATCCTGCAGATCGTCGCCCTCCATCAACACCGTGTAGAACGCCGTGATGCTGCCGGTGCGGAAGCACCCCGCGCGCTCCACCAGCCGCGCCAGCCGGCTGAACACCGACGGAGTGTACCCGCGGGTCGTCGGCGGCTCGCCGGCGGCCAGACCGACTTCGCGCGCCGCCATCGCGTAGCGGGTGAGGGAGTCGAGGACCAGCAGCACATGCTTCCCCATGCCTGCGAAATACTCGGCCACGCTGGTCGCCGCCAGAGCCGCGCGCATCCGCAACAGCGCGGACTGATCCGACGTCGACACCAGCACCACCGCGCGCTTGCGGCCCTCCGGTCCCAGGCCTTCTTCCAGAAATTCCCCCACCTCCCGGCCGCGCTCTCCCACCAGCCCGACGACAATCACATCTGCGTCGCTGTTCCGCGTCATCATTCCGATCAGCGTGCTCTTGCCGACTCCGGATCCCCCGAAGATGCCGACCCGCTGTCCGCGTCCCACGCTGAGCAGGCCGTCGATCGCGCGGATCCCGGTTCCCAGCGGGTTGCGAATGGGCTCGCGATCGAAAGGCGCCGGCGCTCGACGCTCCAGCGCGACCGTCGTGTGCAGAACCGGGCTCCGCCCGCCATCGAGCGGTTGCCCCACCGCGTTCATCACCCGGCCGATCAGTCCCTCTCCCACTTCGACACGGGGCATGACCCCCAGCGCGGCGACTGAATCTCCGTAACGGATGCCGTCTGCGGCGTCCAGTGTCATCGACAGCACGCCCGTGCCGCGGAAGCCGATCACCTCCGCCGCATGCGCGTGCCCGGCTGCGTCCCGAATCTCGCAGCACTCCCCCACCGAGCACGGCGGCCCCACCGATTCGATCGTCTGTCCCGTCGCTTCCACCACCCGTCCTCGCCATCGGCACGGAGTCCGCCGGCGAAGACGCGCGAAAGTACGTCTCCAGCAGCTCCACTCATCCCCGCCTTCCGGCTGCCGTTCCGGATCGACTCGCCGCTTCACCGTGCCGCCGGCTCCAGTATGATCGAAGAAGCAGCGTTCGATCTCGGCCAGCTGCGCTCTTACGCCCAGATCCACCGATCCCAGCCCGGCTTCCAGAACGCCTCCGCGCTCCTGCAGTCCCTCGTCTGGCCGCACCTCCGGCCGCAACGGCAGTCCCGGCATCAGCCGCACCATCTCCGCCCACATCTCCGCTGCGCGGCGGCACCCGCAGCCGCACCTCGGTCGATTCGGCCAGCTGCCCCAGCGCCACCCGCACCGCTCCGGCAAGCAGCAGCGGATCCACCTGCGCCTCCCGGTGCAGAATGCGTTCGGCAATCGCCAGCGCCAGCCGCACCACCTCGTGCTCCACCTGCGCGAAATATTCTTCTCGCTGCGAGCGGAATTCGTCGAGGGCCTGCTGCAATTGCGCGCTGCAGCTCGCTACCGCCATGCAGCTTCCTCGCTTCCGGCCTGCTGCCTGCCCTGCTCCAGCACGCTCTGCCGCTGCACTCTCCAGCGCGCGCGCAAATTCCCGCTCCTTCGCCTCGATCCTGATCTCCAGTTCGCGAAGACGACTCTGCCAGCGTCTCCCGGCGATCCGATGTCCGATGACCGGAAGCAGCCCGCCCGGCCCAGCAGCCGGATATTTCACCGGCCGTACTTCCGTCCCGCTCCTGCTCAGCATCTCCGTCCTGCCTCACGCCACAAAGTCATCGCCCTGTTCGAGCTTCAGAATCACCTTACCCTCGGCTTCGAGATTCCGCGCCAGCGCCAGAATCTCGCGCTGCGCTCCCGCCACCTCCCGCGCCCGCACCGGTCCCATCACCTCCATGTCTTCCTTCAGCATGTCCGCCGCGCGTGACGACATGGCCGCAAACACGTGGGCCCGCAGATCCTCCTGCGCACCCCGCAGTGCCAGCGCCAGTTGCCGCTTGTCCGCTGCCGCGACGATCTCCCGAATGCTGGCCGGCGGAATCGTCACCAGATCCTCGAAGGTGAACATCAGATTGCGGATGTTCAGCGCCATCGTCACATCGGCTGCCTCGATCTCCTCCAGGATCTTCTTCGTCTGTTCCGACTCCATCCGGTTCAGCAGATCGGCAACCGCCTTGAATCCCGAATAGGCCTTGCGCCCGGTGTCGCCCATGTTCTCCAGCCGGCGGTGCAGGATCATCGCCACCCGCTGCGCCATCTCCGGCGAAAACTGCCGCATCGCCGCCAGCCGCCGGATCGCATCCACCCGCCGTTCCTCGCTCAGGCTGTCGATCACCGTCGATCCCCGCCTCGCGTCCAGATGCGCCAGCACCACTGCGATCGTCTGCGGGTGCTCGCTCTCCAGAAACTTGCCCAGTTGCTGCGGATCGACCCGCTGCAGCACCGTCATATCGCTTTTGCTCGCCTCCTGCGCCCGCCGCACCAGCGCCAGCAGATCCTCCGCACGTTGTTTTCCGAAGGCATCCACCAGCAGCCGGGTCGCATAGTCGAGTCCGCCATGGACCATGTACTGCTGCGTCTCCAGCATCTCGTGGAACTCCTCCACCACCTCCAGAGACAGTTCCGGCGGAACGCCGCGCAGGTCGGCAATTTCTTCGGTCAGCCGCTGCACATCGGCCTCGGCCAGATTCTGCAGGATCTTCTTCCCGACTTCGTCTCCCACCGTCACCAGAAAGATCGCGGCTTTGCGCAGGCCACTCAGCGTGTGACCCGTACCGGCCGCCGGGATGATCTGCAGAGGAAGCCATGGGATCCTACTCCGAGCGAATCCAGCTCTCGAGCAGCCGGCTACTTTGCACCGGATCGCGCCTGACGTCTTCGGAAACCTGCTCGAAGATGTTCTGCGCCCGGGCTCTGCGCTGCTCTGCCAGCTGCTCCTCCGCCGTTTTCTCGTCGCACGGCAGCGGCCGACGGAATCTGATGTGCGGATGCTCAGCCGCCGGCCGCGGCGCAGCGGGCCGTTCGCCGGCAGTCAGCAGCAACGCAGCGACCGGCCGCGCCACCAGGAAGATGAAGACAGCAGCGCCACCAGCATCGTTCCGTAACGCAACAGCAGCTGCGACCCTCGCGCCATCGCCATGCAGCCTTCTGCACTCGAGTGGGCTCCGGCGGAACGCGCATCATCGTCGAAGGCCAGTTCCTCCACGCGTCACCTCGATCTCCGCGCGCGGTGTCGAAACCGATCGCCGACTGCGCCAGATCTGGTCAGTTGCTTCATCTCATCCGCGCTGCGCGGCTGCCAGCGCGTCTGCCGCGCCTTCGCCGCTCCGCCGATAGTTGATCAGTACCGCCGCCGTCAGCCGCCGCAGCCTTCCCGGCCGCCTCCACGCTGTGCCGCGTCTTCTTCGAAACCGCCGTAGGTCGCGCTTTCCTGTTTCAGATTCTGCTGCGATTGGCTCTGCGCCGGATACAGCGGCGGCTTCACATTGGGCGCATTGCTGGCGGTCCCCGGAATGCCCGACGCGGCCGGCTGCCCCGCATTCTGCTCGTTGCGCTGCATCGACAAGCGTCGCCGCCTGCGCCGGATCGTAGGTCTCGTCCAGCTCATCGGCGGACTTCGGATCCACGTCCAGGTTGACCGAAGCCCGCACATTCCCCGGTCCCGCCACCGGCTCCAGCGTCGCAACCAGCTTCGCCTCCATCGCCTGCTCGCGCGTTTCCAGTGCCGCATTGCCGCCCCGCCGCCCCAGCACCCCTCCCCCTTCGGCGTCCACCAGCACCACGTTCTCCGGACGCAGTCCGTCCACCGCGCTCGCCACCAGATTGGCGATGGCCTCGGCCTCGTCGTCGCCCAGCGTCCGATGCC
Organism: uncultured Acidobacteriaceae bacterium; assembly: GCA_963796895.1. Taxonomy (GTDB): domain Bacteria; phylum Acidobacteriota; class Terriglobia; order Terriglobales; family Acidobacteriaceae; genus Palsa-343. Next base: position 110,239 of record CAWCNN010000002.1, on the reverse strand, counting down.
GCAGCCGCAGCACCACCGACGCCTTGGCGTCGCGCTGATCGCTCAAAAAGAGAGAATCGTGCGGCAGCACCAGATGCACCCGCGCCGACTGCAACCGATGCCAGCGTCGCGATCGTGTGCTCCAGCTCCCCTTCGAGGGCCCGCTGGTAATTCACCTTCTCGTCGAACTCCGAACCCATCCAGTTCGGATTGTCGAAAAGCTCGAAGCCCATCCGCCCGCTCTTCGGACCGCCCTTGGCCGTCGTCGCCAGCCTTGCCTTGTCGAGGTCCTGGCGCCGGCACCCGCAGCGTCGACCCGTCCGGCGAAACATCGAAGGGAATCCCCGCCGTCGTCAGCTGCTGCGAGATCTGGCGCGCATCGTCCGGATCGAGACCCGCATAGAGAGTCCGCCAGTCGGTTCGCGCTGCATACCAGACCAGGGCCCCCAATGCAGGCCAGCCACGAGAGCAACCGCGGCCAGCAATCGGCTGCGCGTGCCCGGCTCCAGCTTGCGGAAACGCGCAGCCGCCTCGGAGGCCAGGGCCCCCGCCCTCTGCTGCACCGTCATCGCGGTCTGCGGTTTTCCGGGTTGGTCAGTCATGCTTTCTCACCCTGCCGCCTCAGAACTGCATCCCCATGACCTGCTGATAAGCGGCGACCGCTTTGTTGCGCACCGCCAGCGCCAGCTCGAAGCTCATGTCGGCCTTTTGCGTCGCGATGAGCGCCTCGTGCACGTCCACGCCGGTCCCGCGCATCAGCCCGTCCACCGCGGTTGAGGCCTGCTGTTCCAGCCCATCGACCCCGTTCAAAGCGTTCTTCAGCAGATCCCCGAACGGCGCCGCCGCGCCCGCCGGCGATCCTGCTGCGACCGCCCGTCGCCAGGGTCGACGCTACCGAAGCTGCAATCGCTGCTGTCTGCATCGGCGTCCCTCCTTATTTCAGGATGTCCAGAGAAGCGGTAAGCATGCCCTTCTCCGCCTGCACCGCCGAGCTGTTCAGCCCATAGGCCCGCGTCGCGCCCATCAGATCCACCATCTCCGTCAGCGGATTGATGTCCGGATACGAGACGTAGCCGTCCTTGTCGGCGTCCGGATGCCCCGGGTCATACCGCCGCAGCGGATCTCCCTGATCCGCCACCACCGCCGACACCCGCACGCCGCCCACCTGTCCATCGGAGGGCCCGGTCATCCGCCAGCAATTGCCCCCCGAAGCTCTCCCTGCCGCCGCCTCAGAGGTAAACACCACATGCTGCCTCCGGTAGGGACCGCCGTCCACTGTCCGCGTGGTTTCGGCGTTCGCCATGTTCGCCGCCACCACCTCGGCCCGGATGCGCTCGGCCTGTAACGCCGATCCGCTCACCTCCATCACGCCGAACAGATTCATCGCCCCTCGCCTCTCCTGCCACTCTTGCTACTTCGTCTTCGCGAATCGCGTCCTCGACGCGCGAGAATTCGTGCTTCAGCAGTTCCACCCCGGTGCGGAACTGCAGCTGCGCCTCGGCCATCTTCATCCCCTCGCGATCCATCGAAACGTTGTTGCCATCGGGTCTTTCCAGCAGCCCGTCGACCGGGCCCGCCTGGGCCAGGGCCCCCGCGCCTCCCGCTCCGCCGCCGCTCAGGCCGGAGAGCGATTGCGCCATCGCTGCACCAAAATCGAATCCCACCGTGCGATACCCCGGCGTGTCCACATTCGCCATGTTCTGCGCCGTCAGCTTGAGCTCCAGAGAAGACAAATCCAGATAGCGATTCAGCGCGTCGGTCATCGATGTCACAATCTGCATGGCCTGCCCTCGAACATTCCCTCCTGCCCACTCCCGCATCCCGCCATCCACGCCTTCGCCCCCGGCATGAGAATCTCCTCATCGACCCCGTCGAATTCGATCTCCTGCCGATCGATCTGCGACCGATCCTCGGCCAGAATCCACGCCCGCTCCAGCACGTGTTCCAGTTCCCGCACATTCCCCGGCCATCCATGCGCCACCAGGCTCCGCAGAGCTGCCGCTGTGATCTGCTTAGCCGGGCTGCTCCGCCCCATCTTCTCGAGAAAGTGTCCGGTCAGCCGTTCGATGTCCCCCTCCCGCCCGGCCAGCGGCGGGGTCCGGATCAGAAACACCGAGAGGCGATAGAAAAGATCGGCGCGAAATCCTCCCTCCGCCGCCAGCTTCGCCAGAGGACGGTGCGTCGCCGCCACGATCCGCACATCCACCCGGATCGACTCGTTATTCCCCACCCGCTGCAATTCCCCTGTCTCCAGAAAGCGCAGCAGCTTCGCCTGCAGTCCCAGCGGCATTTCGCCGATCTCATCCAGAAACAGCGTGCCGCCGTGCGCCGCCTCGATCCGGCCCGTGCGACTCTCCACCGCGCCGGTGAAGGCTCCCCGCGTGTGTCCAAACAACTCGGCCTCCAGCAGGCCCTCCGGTATCGCCGCGCAGTTCAGCGCCACCATCCGCTTAGCCGCCCGCGGACTCAGCCGGTGCACGGCGCGCGCCACCAGCTCCTTCCCGCTCCCGGTCGGTCCCTCGATCAGCACCGGCGTTGTGCGCGGAGCCACCAGACGGATCCTCCGGCTCACCTCCAGCATCGCCGGATGTGCGCCGATAAATTCCGGCAGCACACCCGCACCGGCCGCCGCGCCTCCCCCGGCGAAGGCGAAACCTTGCGCCACGGGCTGCGCGCCGTCCTCGATCGCGGCCGTCGGTTCCGTCCAGCGTCCTCCAGCCGTCCCGTCCGGCGCAGCCAGGTCCACCGGCGCTGTCTTCCAGATCGCATCGTCGGTGGCCTGGGCCCGCCGCAGCGCATGCAGAATCTCGTTCCGGCGCGGGCCGCGCGCCTCGCTTCCCGCCGCATCCGAAGCATCCGCCATAATCAGATCGACCTCCGGATGAGCCCTGTGAAACTCCGCCACGAATTCGTGGATCTCCAGGTCCGGCAGCCACGAGTCCAGAACCACCGCTTCGGCCGGCGACGCCTCCAGACACGCCAGCGTCTCCGCGCCCCCCGCGGTCTCCCGCACCTGCCACCGCAGCTCCGACAAGGCCCGGTGCAGCCGTTCGCGAAACGCCGCATCCGTGCTGACCAGGACCGCCGTCCTGGCGGTGGAAGAACTCCTCGACTTGCGCTGCTGTTGTCATCCGATCCCCCTCAGGCATACATCTCGCTCGCAGCCCGTGCGACCGGCTCGCCGATCGCGTATCCCACGCCGCGCACCGTCCGGATCGTCGCCGCTGCGGCTCCTTCTTCCGCGAGTCCGCCCCGCCCTGCATCGCCCGCCTCCGCACCGCCTTCGAGCTTGCGCCGCAGATAGTTGATGTAGACGTCCACGACATTCGTCCCCGCCCCTGTGCTCATGTTCCACACCTCGCGCAGCAGCGTCGCCCGCGACACGGCATGTCCCTTGTGCAGCATCAGGTATTCAAGCAGCGCAAACTCGCGCGTCGTCAGCGTCACCGGCTTTCCCCTGTGCGTCACCGAACGCTCCACCCGCCTCATCTCCAGTTCGCCCTGCCGCAGCACCAGTCCCGGCGACCGCCGCCGCTGCAGCGCACGGCAGCGCGCCCGCAGTTCGGCAAACGAAAACGGCTTCAGCATGAAATCGTCCGCCCCCATCTCGAGGCACCGCAGCCGGACCTCAGGCTCCCGGCGCGCCGTCAGGATCAGGACCGGCACATCCTCGGTCAGCGAACGCAGAAACTCCAGCACCTCCGTGCCGTCCCGCCGCGGAAGATTCAGATCGAGCATCGCCATCTCCGGCAAATCGTTCCGAACGGCCTCCATGGCCATCTCGCCATCGGTGGCCATCGTCACCACGTGCCCCTCCTGCTCCATCCCCCTCGACAGGAACATCCCCAGCGCCGGGTCGTCTTCCGCTATCAGCAACCGCATCTTCGCTTCTCCCAGCACCACCATCTCTCCGTCCCGCCTCCGCGTGAAGAGAAATAGGAGAGAAATCCAAACTCCATTCCCGCGACGAAACCGCTTCCCGCCAAGGTGCCGGATTGGGAATCGGAAATCTTTGCTCCGCCTGCAAATTCTTTTCTCGTTCGCTTTTTGTTCGCTATAATGACCGCTATATGGCGATCACCCGGCGGCAGAAGGAAGTCCTCGAATTCATCTCCGGATTTGTCCAGAGAAACGGCTACTCCCCCTCCTTCGAAGAAATCGCCCGCGGCCTCGACCTCCGCTCCCTCGCCACCGTCCACAAGCATGTCACGAACCTACAGAACAAGGGCCTGCTCGCCCGCGCCCACAACCGCAGCCGCTCGCTCGATGTGTTGCCGCCTCGCGCCAAGGGCCGCGGCGTCGATCGCCTCCCGCTCGCCGGACGCATCGCCGCCGGATATCCCGTCGAGGCCGCCGAGATTCCCGAAACTATCTCCCTGGCAGACATCGTCGGCAACCGCGACGTCTTCGCCCTCCAGGTTCGCGGCGAGTCCATGCGCGACGAGCATATCCTCGACGGCGACTTCGTCCTCGTCGAGCGCACCAGCACAGCCCGCTCCGGTGAAATCGTAGTCGCCCTCGTCCGCGGTTCGGAGACCACCCTCAAGCGCTACTACCGCGAAGGCTCGGTCATCCGGCTCCAGCCCGCCAATGTCGAAATGGATCCCATCATGGTACCCGCCGCCCAGGTTGCCATCCAGGGACGCGTCCTCGGCGTCATCCGCAAATACTGATCTCTCCGCCGCCGGTCAGTGCGCCGCAGCAGGTTCGCGCCCAACCCCCACCGCTCTCGCCGCCGCGTCCGCGATCTTTCCCCGCAGCACCGTGATCCTCTTTGGCCCGTTCGGATGTACAGAATTGGCCAAAATAACCACATACGTGTCGCTCGCCGGGTCCATCCATAGAGACGTCCCCGTAAACCCAGTGTGCCCGAACGATCCCACCGGAAAAATCGTTCCTCGATTGCTCGAGTACGGCGAGTCGATGTCCCATCCAAACCCGCGCAGCGCCTTGCCTCCTGCGGGCTGCTCCGGCTTCACCATCAGCTGCAGCGCGCGCCGCGAGAGCGGAAACCGGCTCGGCCGCCCGGCCAGCCGGTCCAGCAGATTCTGCGCGTAGGCCGCAACATCGTCCGCGTTGCTGAACAGTCCCGCGTGCCCCGCCACGCCCCCCATCCGTCGCGACGTCGGGTCGTGCACCACCCCGCGCAGCATCACGTCGCCCGGCCCGGTCGCCAGCCCCGGCACTCCGTACGCCGCCGCCCCATGCTCGTACTGCGTCGGCGCAATCTCCGGGATCCACGATTCCGGCGGCAGATACCGCATGTGCTTCAGCCCCATCGGCTCCGCAATGTAGCGCTGCTGATACGCATTCAGCGTCGTCCCCGACAGCTTCTCCACCAGCGCGCCCAGCACGATAAAGTTGATGTCGCTGTAGACGAACTTCTCCCCCGGAGGCCGCGCCGGCGCAATCGCAAACGCCATTCGGTACGCCGTTCCCTTTCCCTCCCAGGGTTCCGTAAGCGGCAAATCCGGCGGCAGTCCCGAGTAGTGCGTCAGCAAATCCCGAATCGTGATGTCCTGCTTCCCGCTCGCCGCGAACGCCGACAGATACTTCGCCACCGGATCATCGAAATGCAATGCGCCGCGCTGATACAGCTGCATCACCGCGGTCGCCGTCACCAGGCACTTCGTCAGCGATGCCATGTCGAAGATGGTGTCCACCGTCATCTTCTCCCGCGTCGGCTCCAGCGACCGCATCCCATACGCGCGGCGCAATACCACCCGCCCGTCGTGACCCACCACCACCACCGCACCCGGCAGCAGATGCTCCTCGACCGCGTGATTCACCAGCTGATCGATCTCTGCAAAGCGATCCTGCGCGCGCACCAGCCCGCAACAAACCAGCGCCATCACCACCACTACCAACGAACGACGACAACGTTTCATCCCAACAGCACCTCTTCGCTTTGCGGTTCAGGCTCCGGAAATACAAAGCTCACAGCATATCCCACAGCGCACGTCACCAGCGATCCAATCAGCACCCACCACGTCCAGGCAATCTTCGGAATCACGATCGCATGCTCTCCATACGAGAAGGTCAGCGCGTGCGGCTGCAGCCACAACAACAGATTCACCACCACTCCGGCCACCATGCCTGCAATGGTCCCGCGCTCATCCGCGCGCCGGCTCAGCGTGCCCAGCAGGAACACTCCCAGCATCGCGCCCCATAACACCGACGCAATCGAGAGTCCGATCTCCACCACGTGTCCGCCGCCACGCGAAAACATCGCCAGCGCAAACAGCACCACCGCCCAGATCATCGTCATCAGCCGCGACAGGCGCGTCCGCATGGTGTTCGAAATATCCGTATGACGCGGCAGATAAAAATCCACTACCGACGTCGATGCCAGGGAATTCAGCGCCGCGCTCAAATTCGACATCGCCGCCGCCAGAATCGCCGCCACCATCAGTCCCGCCACCCCGCTCGGCATCTCCCGCACAATGAACGAAGGAAAAAGGCGGTCCGCGCTCAGATCCGGCGCGCCTCCTCCATGTCCGTAATAGACAAAAAGCCCCGCCCCGATCAGCAGAAACAGCCCGAACTGAAAGAAGATCACTACCCCGCTCGACAGCAAAGCCACGCGCGACTCGCGCAGATTCTTCGCCGCCAGCAGCCGCTGCACCATCAGCTGATCGGTCCCGTGGCTGGCCATGGTCAGGAAGCATCCTCCGATCAGGCCCGCCTGAAACGTGTACGTCTCCGCCAGCGACCACGAGAAGTGCAGCATCGTCAGCTTGTGCGCCCCCGACGCTCCCGCGATCAGGCCGCTCCACCCGCCGGGGATCTTGTGGCATACCGTGGCCAGCGCCACCAGCGATCCGCCAACGTAGAGCACCATCTGCACCACATCGGTCCAGATCACCGCCGCCATGCCGCCTTCAAAGGTGTACAGCAGCGTCAGCGCGGACAGAATCGCAATCGACGCCACATCGCCGGTTCCAATCGCGACGCCTACAACGATTGCCACGGCAAACACGCGCACGCCCTCCGCCGCGGCGCGCATCACCAGGAACAGACCGGCGGTGAAACGATGCAGCCGTTGCCCGAAGCGCTGTCCGATCAACTGATACGCCGTCAGCATCTCGCCGCGAAAATAGCGCGGGAGAAATAAGATGCAGATCACGATCCGCCCCAGCAGATAGCCCAGCGCGATCTGCAGGAATCCGAAATCCCCGGAGAACGCCAGCCCCGGCACGCTGATAATCGTCAGCGTGCTCGTCTCCGCCGCCACGATCGAGAGCGCGATCGCCCACCATGGCAGGTTGCGATCCGCGAGGAAATACGAACGCAGCGAACTCCCCCGCGACTTGCGGAAGCGCAGCCCGAAGAGCGTAATGCCCACCAGGTACACAGCGACCAGCACCAGATCCACGGGGCGCAAATGCGTCGAATGCGTGATGGGCAGGGTCATCGGCGGTAGGATGCGATCAGGCGTGGCGCGCTCTCCACAGCGCCCCCGCAGGAGGGTCGGCAGGAACCTTCAGAACTTCGATCCCTGCATACCGCCTGCGCAGCTCCACGATCAGAGCATCACGCAACATCGCCGCCCGCTCCAGGATGCTGCCCGCCACCGCGACCGCGGGAACAGCGAAGTCGGAAACGGAAGACTTCTCCAGTTTCCGGATGCGTTCAATCACCAGGCCCGCCAGCGTCGCCAGATCCTCGCCCCCCTGGGTCACGACCTCCCTCGCAACTGCATCGTCGTTTTCCGCCGCCGCCACCACCAGCGGAGCCAGCTTTGAATACTCCGGCGCCGGATTCGCATTGGCATACTCCACCAACTCCCCCAGCGATCCCAGCTTCCAGAACTCCATCGCCTCAACCAGCAGCCGCGTCGATCGCTGCTGATCCATCGCCAGAAATCCGCGCCGCAATCCTTCCAGCCCGAGAAAATGTCCCGACCCCTGATCGGCCAGTGCCGGTCCCCATCCCCCCGCCCTCACAATCTCGCCCGTCGCCGCCCGGCCCGCCATGTTGGACCCGGTCCCCGCCAGCGCGAGTACGCCGCGCTTTCCAAAAAACGCGGAGTCCAGCGCAATCTCCACATCGCCCACAATCACCAGCGCGCCGCTCACCTGCCGCGCGAACGCCTCGTGCAGCCAGTTCGTCACCAGCGGCACCGTCTCGCCCGCCGTCCCGATGCAGCATCGGGCAATTTCCCGGGCAGAAACGCCGGTCTTCTCCTGCAGGTTGCGCAAGCCGGCCTGCAGATTTGCCTCCGCCGTCTCCGCGTCAGCCTTCATCCGCTTAATCGTGCCCACCTGCACGCGCGCGAGTTCATGGCTCGCATCGCCCAGCGCAAACGTGGTCTTCGTGCCTCCGGCATCGACGCCGAGGAAATACTGCATGCTGCTCCTCTCTTCAGCTGGAACCGGACCACTCCTTTAGCACCGGCTCCCTCGCTCCGCACTCGTGCTCCGACCTCGATCTGGTGCCCTTCGCGAAGCGGTCCCGCCTCTGCGGGACAACGGCAGAAGCCCCGGCCTTCAGGCCGGAGAACACAAACAACTCGAAAATCAGCGGCCTTCAGACCCGGAAAGCTTCCAGCCGCCTCATCCTTCACCGCAGCCGCTTCGGCAGAATGGTCCAGATCGCAGGATCCTCTTCCCCCAGCACCCACGAGCAGAACCCCTGCAGTCCATTCTGCTGCGCCAGTTCATACCGATCCCGGAACGTCCGCAGATCGGTATAGAACACCCACTCGCGCATCTGGTCCCGATAGAAATAGAACCACGCCGTGTGATCCTCATCGTCCCACTGAATCTTCCCATTCCAGTCGTGCGCCAGCTGCAGCGCATCCGGAACGCTGATGTAATCCGCTGTCGGATTCGGCTTCTCCACCGGCAACTCGCCCTCATGCGCAGGCGGCGCCACGATCGGCGCGCCCGTGTACCAGTGATAGCCATAAAGCGGAATTCCCAGCGACAGCTTCTGCTTCGGCACCAATTGCAGCGCGTATTTCATGTTATCGACGGTCCACTGCCACCCCGCGACCGGCCCCGGCTCCGTCCAGCGCGTGTTCTGGTCGTACGTCATCAGGCAAATCAGGTCGACGGCCTTGCTCAACGCGGCAAGATCAAAGGCGCCGCGCCAGTCCGTGTAAATCCACTTTGCAAAACCATCGCCCGTCGGATATCCCGGTGCATTCGGAACCGTGGCGATGCTCAGCTGGAAACCAGCATGGTGCAGTTCCGCCCCCGTCCTCGCCACCAGCACGGAAAGCGCATCGCGGTCCGTCCACGCAACGTTTTCCAGATCGAACTGGAAACCGGTATACCCATGCAGCTTGCACTCCCGCACCAGCGCCGCATTCATCTCGTCCTGCGCCGTGACGCTGGTCGCCAGAAGATGAAAGTTCTTCTTGTTGAACAGCGCCACGATGGGCATGACCGGCAGCTTCTCGCTCTTCGCCTGCGCCAGCACCGCAGGCTCCGGCTTTCCCGTCACCAGCCCGTTTTCATCCACCTGGTACCACGTTGGCACCAGCACATCGATCTGTGATGAGTGCGCGAAAAAGTCCCGAATCGAATTCGGCGTGTTCGTCATGTAGAACAGGGCCACCGGATTGGATCCCCTCTCCTGCCCTGCTACCGCTGTCCTCGCTGCACCCGCCGGCACAGCGCAAGCCAGCAGGCAGAGGATCCCCGTCACCCGATTCATACCGCAATCACCTCAATTTCGTTGGCTCGGAATGCCTCCAGCGCATCCGGCGTAATCCCCGCATCTGTCACCAGAATATCGATCTCATTGGCGGGACATACCAGCGCCGGGCTCAGCATGCCGATTTTGCTCGAATCGGCCACCACCACCACCTGCTTCGACTGCCGCACCATCGCGCGAAATACCGCTGCCTCATCCGGTTCGATCGTCGTCACCCCGCGCTTCGCGTCTACGCCGCACGCGCCGATGAATGCCTTGTCCATGAAGATTCCGCTCAGCATTTCGATCGCCGTCGGGCCGGTCAGAGAAAATGCTCCCGCCCACCGCATCGTGCCACCCGTCAGTGTCACGTTCAGCGCCGGCTGATTGCTCAGTTCCATCGCAATGTTCACAGCGTTGGTGACGATGTGGATTGAATTCCGGTGCCGGATGCAGCGCGCCACCTGGGTCGGCGTCGTCCCGGCTGTGAATCCCACAGTGTCGTGCTCGCGAATCAGTTCAGCGGCCGCTACTCCGATCCGCCGTTTCTCCTCCGCGAACCGCCCCTCGCGTACGTGAAACGAAGAATCGAACCGGAACGGCTCGTACTGCATCTGCCCCGCCAGCCGCGCACCGCCGTGGGTGCGATGCACCAGGTTCCGCTCTTCCAGGCGGGCCAGATCGCGGCGAACGCTGGGAGCCGATGCCCCCAGATGCCCCACCAACTCGTCCACGGACGCATTGCCGTGCTGCAGAAGTACCTGCAGGATCTTTTTTGCCCTTTGCTCCGTTTTCAGAGACATGCGATCGCCGACCCATTATCGCTGAAACTTCGCATTTGTCACCGATCCGTGGCCTATTCAGAGGCGACCCGTCGCCGCGCGGGCCTCCGCTCGGGACCGCAGAGCGCTGACCAGCGCGCGCACTCTCTCTTCCTCGACCACGAAACGCAGATACTCCCGATCCCGCACTTCGCCCATCTGCACGTGGAGCCGGTGAAACTCCACCGGGCTCGGGCACGCGCTCCTCAGGCTCGCATGGAATTCGTTGGCGCCCGTCATCTCTGCTACCCCGACAACATTTTCCTGCGTAATCCCGCCGCCGGCCATTACCCCAATACGCGCCCCCGCAGCCTCGACCATTCGCCCCACCGCAGAAGCCCCCTCGGCCACATTGGCCGCCCCACCCGAAGTCAGCACGCGCCGCGCTCCCGTCCCAACCACATCCGCCAGCGCCGCACAGGGATCCGGGGTCATATCGATGGCGCGGTGAAACGTTACCGGCAGCGGAGCCGCCAGTTCCACCAGTTGCCCTGTGCGGTCCACATCAACCCGCGCGTGCTCGTCCAGCACACCCAGGACAATCCCGTCTGCCCCCAGTTCCCGCGCCTGCCGGATGTCCTGTTGCATCACCTCAAATTCCAGGTCCGTATAGCAGAAGTCTCCGCCCCGTGGACGAATCATCACAAAAAGGCCAATGCCGATCCGCCGTCGGACCAACGCAATCAATCCCGCCGACGGCGTAATGCCGCCCTCCAGCAGATCGCTGCACAGTTCCACCCGCTCGGCGCCACCACGCTCCGCAGCCATCGCCGACTCCAGAGAATCGACGCAAACCTCCAGCACCATAAAGTATCCGGTCTTCCCAGAGAAATTTCTTTCGACCTTGTCGGGCTCGCGCGACTGCCGAGCCCAGTACAGACTACCCGCTAGAACATGTAATGCAGCGAAAATTGCAGGCGTCGTTCCTGCGAACGGATCTGGCTCTGCGTCGTAATTGCTCCGAAGTTCCCGGTGTCCGACGCATTCGTGTCCGGATTGCCGTAGCTCACCATGTTGAACGCGTTGAAAGCATCGAACCGGAACCCGATCGTCTGCTCGTGCACCGTCTGGAAATCCTTGAACGCCGACAGGTCCACGTTCTGGAAGCCAGGACCGCGCAGCGAACCATTGCGCACCGTGCCGAATGCCGTCCCCCCCGTATTGTTGGCCGCTGGAACACCGTACGCGCAAACGCCGTCATCTGGCCCCGTGCAGAAGTCCGTCACCGATGGATCGTCGCCGAACCATTGCGCCAGGCTCCGGTGTACGATCTTCGGCGAACGATACTGATTCGGCCGCGAATTGCCGTAGCTGTTCGAATTGTTCCCCGGCCCCGTCACCGTCTCCGGGAATCCCGACCACACCACGCCCGCCACTGCCAGCTTCCAGCCGCCCATCGCCTCGTTCACCACGCGATTCGCTCCCGGAATAAACTGCTGCCCGTGTCCCACCGGCAGCGCATACACTCCGGTGAACGACAGGTTGTGCTTCACGTCATAGCCCGCGGGCCCGTAATCAGCCCCCGAATCGTAGTAATTCTGGAACGCGCCGCTGTACCCGTTCACCTGCAGCCCGTAGTTGCCCAGGCTGTTCGTCATCGCCTTGCCGTAGGTGTAGTTCACTTTGTATTCCAGCCCGTGCACCTGGCGCTGGCGGAACGTCGCCTGCAGCGCGTTGTAGTTCATCATCGCGCGCGACTCCGTGATCAGCAGCGAATTCGATCCGATGCTCACCGTAGGATCGATCGCGTTAATCCCGATGTACTTGTTGTTGTAGAACGGCGCGCTCGTCGGATCGCCGTTCACCCGGTACTGGTTCACGTTGCCGTAATCCTCGATGTGCTGCCCCTGCTCGCCGATATAGCCCACCTGCAGCGAGGCCGTATGCGTCACCGCATATTCGCCGGTCAGATTCCACTCCTGGATATACGCAGGCTGAATGTTCTTCGGATACACGTTGAACGTTCCGCCATAGGCCACCGACCCGCCCGTGAACCCCTGCTCCGCCGTGCGCGGGTTGCCCGGATTGCCGGCCGTCGGCGTCACTACATTCACGTTCACCGCCTGAATGAAGGGCGTGATCGAGGTCAGCCGCTGGTTCGAAGAATTGCCCTCATAGAAACTGGTCGCCCCGTAGCCGCCGCGCACCACTGCCCGATTCGACGCCTGATATTCGAAGCCGAAGCGCGGCATAATCTGCCGGAAGTTCGAATCGTAGCAACCGCGGTTGCTGCAAAGCCCCGAACCCGCCGGCGCCCCCACCGGAATGTGCCCCGCATAAATTACCTGCCCGGTGCTCAGATCGATGTTGCCCGTCTTGTCGTTCTGCTCGATCCACGGCTCGTCCCACTCGTAGCGCAATCCAAAGTTCAGCGTCAGATTTGGCTGCACCCGGAAATCGTCCTGCGCGTATCCCGCGATCCTCCACTGCCGTTGCCCCACGTTCACGCTGCTCAGCGTCACCGCCGCTCCGCTTACGCGATCCAGCACGAAGTCCGCACCGCCAAACCCGGAGTTGGCCACTGCCGGATCGCTGCTGAATGCTCCGTTGTAGGTCAGGGTTCCCAGATACCCGTTGTTGTTGCTCGTCGGATAGTTGTTCTGATACCGGATCGCCTCCACACCAAACGTCATGGTGTGCCGCCCCCTCTGCCAGATCACGTCATCCATGTAGCTGTACGTGTTGTCGATGACGCCGCCGTCGAACGCCGGGGTTCCCACACCGGAAGGCCCATTGTTGTTGTTGCTCGAACCGTACACTCCGTCGATGTTCTGAAACGAGAACCCGTTGAATCTCTGATTCGGGAAGCTGATGCCCACCACCGAGTTCCCACGCGTGCCGAACTGCCCGGTAGAATCCTGCGGGAAGCCCTGATTCCATACCGTCCGCGTAAAACCTACGTGCAGCGAATTCACCAGCGACGAAGAGAAGGTGTGAATCCAATTCGCCCCCGTCACCTTCGTTGGGTACAGATTGACCGCTGGAAACGTAATCGGGAGAACCGCCGTCTGTCCGTCATACGCCGACGAGATCGCGAAGAACCCCGTCACCTTATCGCTGCCGTTCAGGTCGTACTCGATCTTGATGTCGCCCTGGTTGTTCGCCTTATAGCTGCGCTGCGGACCTACATAGTTGTTGTGCATCAGCCCATCCGTCGCTGGGCTGTTTGGCAGCGGATACAGCTTCGGATTCGCAAACAGGTATTTCGCTACCGGATTCACAATCGGCACATTCAGATTGCCCGCGTACGGCGCAAATCCGTTCTGCGAGTCGTACAACTGCGTTCCGTAAGCCGTGAGCAGATCAGAAAAATCGCCGCCCCGCTCCGCCGCCGTGTACACGCTGGCGAATCCGACCCCGCCCTTGTGGTAGCGCGATCCCAGATAATCCACGAAGAAGAACAGCTTGTTGTGAAGGATCGGGCCGCCCAGCGTTCCGCCAAACTGCGCCTGCGAAAACGGATTGGTGGGCGCGCCGCTCTGATTGTTCTGCCACGAATTCGCATTCAGCCGATAATCCTGCACGTATCCGAACGCCGACCCGTGAAACGCATTCGTCCCGCTCTTCAGAATGCTCACCACGCCGCCGCCCGCCACGTTCCCGAACTGCGCCGGCGAGTTCGCCGTCAGTACCTTGATCTCCTGCAGCGAATCCGGTGAAGGACTGTACGCAATCAGATTGTTGAAGTCTTCATTGATGTCGATCCCGTCCAGCGTGTAGTTATTCCCCTGCGCCCGGTTGCCGTTCATGTTCGGCGTATCGGTGTAGTACGTGCTGCGCTCAATCGAATTCGGCCCCGACGTCCCCGCCGTATCCACCGCCCCCGGCTGATACAGCGTCAGCGCCGAGAAATCCAGCCCGTTCAGCGGAAAATTCGAGATCGTGTTCGCCGTGAACGTCGAACTGATCGTCGGATCGTTCGTGTCCAGAATCGGCGGCGCCCCCGTCACTGTCACGGTCGTCGCCCCCGCGCCCACCCGCATCGTCACGTTGATCGTTGGCGTCTGCACCGCCTCCAGCGTAAAGACCGGCAGCGTCGCAGTCTGGAATCCCGCCGCCTGCACCGTCACCTGATAATGTCCCGCCGGCAGAAAACCGATTCGGTACACGCCCTCTGAATTTGTCGTCGCGGTGCTGTTCACGCCTGTATCCAAATCGTGCGCAATCACCTGCGCTCCGGGAATCACCGCTCCGCTCGGATCGCTCACCGTGCCGGCGATCGCCCCGGTCACGTTCTGCGCCATTGCCGCGGGGACGCACGCGCTCAGCGCCAATGCCCATCCCCAAACCAGCCGCCTCAAAGTTGTTCTCATACCGCCCTCTCGATTCCGTACGTCTCAACTGTTCTCTGCTTTCGAGAATTCGGTTGCTGCGCCGGCTTTGATGAACCGGGCAATGAAATCCACCCCGATTCGCTCACAATCTAACCATATTTGTGCAATCTTTAGCCATAAAAATGATCGAAGCGGCCAGTATTGGGACGAACCAACGCACTTTGCGAGCTCAAAGGCCCCCGGAAGACCCTTCCCCTGGCTCAGATTCAGCGGCGGGGCAGCCGCCACTGCAGCAGCGGCAGCAGGCTCGAGTAGTCGTCCGTCCAGACCCGCAGCCCCGGCTTCGCCAGAATCCTGCGCGCCAGCACCGCCACCTCGGGCCACGCAAAGAATCCGTCATTGCCCGTCACCAGCACCCACGTCGCCCGGTATTCTCCCCGCGACTCCTGCGCCGGCGTATCCACCACCCGCGCCTGCATCCCCGCTGCGGCCGCCAGCTCGGCAACCTCCGGCGTCAGATCCAGATACTGATTCGAAACATGGAACGCCAGGATTCCACCCGGCACCAGATGCCTGCGATAGACCGCCATTGCCTGGGTCGTCAGCAGATGCACGGGGATCGCATCGCCGGAAAATGCATCGACTACCAGCACATCGAAATTCTGCGGCGCTTCGCGGGTCAGCGAAATCCTCGCATCACCGTCCGCGAATGAGATTTGCGCCCCGGATTCCCGCAGATACGTGAACAGATTCTCCGCAATCGGTCGTACCAGAGGATTGATCTCGTAAAACCGCATCCGATCGCCCGGCTGGCCGTACGCCGCCACCGTTCCTGCCCCCAGGCCCACCACGCCGATATTGCGCTGCCGCCCACTGCAGCAGAAACGCAGCGCCAGCCCCACTCCCGAATCCGTCGCGTAATATGTCGTCGGATTGCGCCGAAACTGCGGCGCGAACCATTGCGTGCCATGCTCGATGGTCCCATTCAACAGCGTGCGCACTGTCTCTGCCCCGGGGGGCACGTGCGTTTCCTTCACCCGCAGCGCGCCGTAGAAATTCCTCTCCTCGACCAGCGCATCGCGCGCGTAAACAATGTGCAGCATGATCGCCAGCGCCAGCAGCAGCGCCGTACCCGTACCCCACAACAGCCGCTGAGCCCATCCGCTGTTCCACGTCACGATCAGCGCCAGCGCCGCCGTCGCCAGAAAGGCCAGCGCCACATCGTAATTCGCATCGAACACGATCGGGCAAACGATGCCGATGAAGATTGTCCCCGCCGCACCGCCCGCCGCGATCATCAGATAAAACAGTGTCGACTCCGACGCATCCGCCGGCCGCAGTGCGTAGGTCTGCACATGACAAAAGAGACAGGCAAAGAACAATTCCGCCAAAAAGAATCCAATGCTGATCTGGATCGGTATCGTCACATCGGTCTTCGACAACATCCATGCCAGCGCCGCCAGCAACACAATCAGCAGTCGCTTCACCATCCACATGAACCGCAGCGGCGGCGCTTCGAACGCAATGATAAACGTCAGCAGATACACGCCCAGCGGCAGCACCCACAGCAGGGGAATCGCCGCGATGTTCTGGCTCAGATGGCTCGTCACCGCGCACAGCTGGATCGCTCCGCCTGCCGGCAGCAGGAACCAAAGTAGTTTCGCGCGCAGCGAAGCGCGCTCCCTGGCCGCGGCCGGCTCGGGCTCCGCATCGCGCCCCCGAACCCGCCACGCGAGCGCCGCGCACGCCAGCGCATACAGCGCGAACCCGCATCCCCACGCCTTCCTCTGTACGCTGAGCGAAAGATGCGGCTCGATCGCGGTGGGATACAGCACCAGCGCCAGCAGCGATCCAGCATTCGACAGCGCAAACAGCTTCCACGGCACGCCGCTGTGTTGCTCGCGCGCCAGCCAGAGCTGCAGCAGCGGACTCGTCGACGCCAGCAGCAGAAACGGCAACCCAATCGTAACCGTCAGCGCAACAAAGATCGCCCTCTGCGGATGACTCGCAGCTCCGCCCAGATCCGGCCGCGCGACCATCAGCAGCAACCCCGCCGCTACCACCAGCAGAGCGATATGGAGCACCCTCGTCGCTCGCACCGACCGGACTCGCGCCAGCCCATGCGCGTACAGATACCCAACCAGCAGCGCCGTCTGGAAAAACACCAGGCACGTGATCCATACCGCGGACGACCCGCCCAGCGCCGGCAGCAGTTGCTTTGCGGCCATCGGCTCCACCGCAAACAGCAGAAACGCTCCCAGAAAAATCGCACACCCGTAGAAAATTCGCATGGCGCCCGTGTCGCTCCGCTTCGATAGAAAACTACCACGCACGCCCTTGCATGGACGGGTTCCGGCGCGTTTTCCACGCCATATCCCTGCGTAACTTCGTCGTAAACTGGAGCTGATGAAAATCGGCATCGACTTTGGAACGACACGTATCGTTGTTGCTTCGGTCGATCGTGGCAACTTCCCCCTCGTCAACTTCGAAACCCCCGACGGGCAGGCCTGTGACTGGTTTCCTCCCATTGTCGCCATCCGCGGCGCCACTCGCCTTTATGGATGGAAAGCCGTCGCGGCCCTCGATGACGACAGCTGGACTGTCCTGCGTTCGCTCAAGCGCTGCCTGCGCAACGCCACCCCGCACACTGAAATCCATGCCGCCGGTCAGACGTTGCCGCTGCGCCTCCTGCTCTCCGAAATGATGGCCGCCCTGCGCACCGAAATCCTCGAGCACTCCAACCTCCAGGTGAAGCCGGGCGAGCCCATCGAAGCCATGCTCGGCGTCCCCGCCAACGCCAACAGCAATCAGCGCTTCCTCACCGAAGAAGCTGCGCAGACTGCCGGCTTCGCCGTGCTCGGCCTCATGAATGAGCCCTCCGCCGCGGCGATCGAGTACGCCTACCGCAACAGCGCCGAACGCCGCAGCCGCGCCGGCAGCGGGCTCCTCGTCTATGACATGGGCGGCGGCACCTTCGACGTCTCCCTCGTCATGATGGGCGAAAACGAGCACACCGTCGAAGCCTCCGACGGCATTCCCAACCTCGGCGGCGACGACTTCGACCAGATGCTCGCAGATTTCGCCCTCGAGACCGCCGCCCACGACGCCGACCTCACCCCCGCCGAACGCCACCACCTCCTCGAAGAGTGCCGCGAGAAAAAGGAATCCCTCAACCCCAACACCCGCAAGGTCACCCTCGATCTGGAGCGCGTGCGCCACGGCTGGTCCCAGGTCACCATCCCCGTCGACTCCTATTACGAGCGATGCCGCCCGCTCATCGAATCCACCCGCGCCATCGTCGAAAGTCTCATCGCCGAGCACCCTGGATTGGCTCTCGACACCCTCTACGTCACCGGCGGCGGCTCCGAACTTCCCCCCGTCGCCCGCATTCTCCGCGAGACCTTCGGCCGCAAAGTGCGCCGCTCTGCCTACATGCGCTCGGCCAGCGCCGTCGGCCTCGCCATCCGCGCCTCCGCCCAGGCCGACACCCTCCGCGAGCAGTTCAATCAGAACTTCGGCATCTGGCGCGAAGCCGACTCCGGCGGCACCATCGTCTTCGACCTCATCTTCCCCCGCGGCTCCCGCCTGCCCGCTCCCGGCGAGCCCGCTCTCTCCAGCGAACGCGTCTACCATCCCGCCCACAACGTCGGCCACTTCCGCTATCTCGAGTGCTCCCGGCTCGACGAGCGTGGCGAGCCTATGGGCGAAATCACCAACTGGGAACAGATCCGCTTCCCCTTCGACCCGCGCCTCCAGAGCGATATCGACCTGTCGTCGCTCCCCGTCCTCCGCCTCTCCGATCCAGCCAACCTCATCATCCACGAGAGATACACCTGCGACGCCAGCGGCAATCTCCACGTCAGCATCTCCGCGGATCCAACCGGCTTCACGCGCGATTTCCTCCTCGGCCAAACGGATCCCGCATCCGCCGCGCGCAAAACAGCCGCCATCCGCAACTGACCATCCCCCAGGGGTCGGGCGGATCCCGACCCCGATCCGCCCGACCAGCCGACCCGCGCCCCTTCTCCCTTCTCCCTCCCCCTCCCCCCCTCCCCGTGCTACATTGATCCAATTCCCGGCTCTCAACTGCAGGCCCCCAGGCATTTCTTATGGCCACACCCATGCCCTCCATTCCCTCCGTGGACACACTCGATCTCCAGCAGGAGATCGTTCGCCTCCAGGCCCTGCTTGAAACCTCGCGCCAGGTCCACGCCACCATCCGTCTCGACGAGGTCCTCTCCACCGTCCTCAAAATCCTCGTCCGCGAGCTCGAACTCCCCGGCGCCCTCAGCATCGAGCCGCGCATGACCTTTGGCGAGATGCCGCCCGAGCCCTGGGACGGCTGCTTCCACTTTCCCCTCAATGACAAAGACGGCAATCGCCTCACCGAAATCGTCGTCGCCACTCCCGAAGGCCGCGCGCTCACAATCTTCGAAGAAGACTTCCTCGAACGCATCGCCCTCCAGGCCGCCGTCGCCGTCGAAAACGCCCGCTACTACGAGCGCAGCGTCGCATGGGCTCGCGTCGAGCAGGATCTCCACGCCGCCCGCGCCATCCAGCGCAGCCTCGTCCCTCAGCAGATGCCCGAGATCGCGGGCTACTCCGTCGCCGTTCGCTACAGCGCCTGTTATGAAGTCGGCGGCGATTGCGTCGACATCGTCAGCCTTCCCGATGGCGTCCAGGTCATGGCCGTCGCCGACGTCGCCGGCAAAGGACTCGCCTCCGCCATCGTCGGCACCGCCTTCCGCTCCGCGTTTCGCGCCAGCGTCGGCGCCGGCCTTCCCCTTGCCGACCTCGTCTCCCGCCTCAACCAGCAGCACTGCGCCGAAGGCGATGAGACGCGCAGGCGCTACGTCACCGGCATCTTTCTCAAGCTCGATCCGAAAACCCATCGCATCGAAGTCGTCAACGCCGGCCATAACCCCGGCTTCCTCGTCCGGCCCGATAACTCCACCCACGAACTCAAATGCAGCGCCACGCCCATCGGCATTCTCCCCATCGCCGAGTACCAGTCCGAGTTCGCCGACTTCCCTCCCGGCTCGCGCCTGCTCTTCTACACCGACGGCCTCACCGAAGTTTTTCAGGACGATGAAGAATTTGGTTCGGAGCGCCTCCTCGCCTCATTTCGCCAGTGCCACGCCCCGGAGTCTGCTGCTATCCTCGATACGCTGTTCCAGGAACTGCGCCATTTCTCCGGAAATGCGTCGCAGGAAGACGATATGACCGCACTGGCTCTCGTGCGGTTGAGCGCGTAACGGGAGAACTTCAGATGGCGGTCACCGCGGGCACATCGGTGGAAGTTCGGCTCCCCTCGCGCCTCGGCTTCGAAAAAGTCGCCATGGGCACCGCCGCCAGCGTCGCCCAGCTCATGGGCTTCCCTCCCGACCGCATCGAGGACCTCAAGACCGCTGTCGCCGAGGCCTGCATCAACGCCATCGAGCACGGCAACCACCTCAACGAGAAGCTCTCCGTCGGCGTCATCCTCTCCGCGACCGCCGACCAGCTCGAAGTCAAGGTCGTCGACAACGGCTCCGGTGTCGCAAAGCAGCCGCCCCCGCCCGACATTGACCGCAAAGTCCACGGCGAAGAGGATTCCCGCGGCATGGGCATGTTCCTCATCCAGGCTCTGGTCGACGAAGCCGAATGGGTCAACGACAGCAAAGGTAAAGGCAGCTACGTGCGGCTGGTCATCCGGCTGGATAAAGAACACGAGGAGAACGCATAGTGCAGTCCGAGACCAAAACCACCGTCGATCGCATCTCCGGCGCCAGCGGCGCACCCGTCGACGTGTTGCGCTTCACCGGCGACATCTCCAGCACCTCGAAGGACTCCCTCCTCGGCGCCTGGCAATCCGTCAACGGCGGCGGCCCCGTCCTGCTCGATTTCTCCAAAGTCGACTACATCAACTCCAGCGGCATCGCCCTCGTCATCCAGATGCTCATGGAAGCCGACAAAACCGGCCGCAAAGTCGCCATCTTCGGCCTCACCCCGCACTTCCAGAAAGTCTTCACCATGGTCGGCATCGCGAAGTACGCTGGCCTCCATAAGGACGAGCCCAGCGCCGTCGCCTCGCTATAGCCCGCGCCATACTCGGGCTGAAATCGCCTTTGGCACAGAAGTGAAGGGACGTGACTTGCAGTCATGCCTTGAAGGTCCTCCGGGCTTCCAACCTCTGAGTACCACATGCGCAAGCAGCCCAGCCGAACCCGGCAGTTTTGCACCAGACTCCAATTCATTCGGGACTGACAATGGCCCAAATGGTGTCGTGCCTTTAGCCTCTGAGACCCATTTTCCTGACGGAGCGCAGGCTTAATTCAAAAACATCGTCCGGTACAACGTATCCCGCTGCCGCGGCTGAAAACCGGCATCCCGGATGACCCGCCGCAGTTCTTCTTCCGTTGTGCAGTTGGAGGTACCGGCGGCCTTCACGACATTTTCTTCGAGCATCACGGAGCCCACATCGTTGCCGCCAAACCGGAGGCCCATCTGGAGAACTTTGAGGCCCTGAGTGACCCAGCTGGACTGCACGTTCTCGATGTTGTCCAGATAGAGCCGCGAAATAGCCAGGACTTTCAGGTAGTCGACCGCGGTAGCCTCTTCCCAGCCGCGTCCGCCGAGAGCCGTGTTGTTGGGCTGGAAGCTCCAGGGGATGAAGGCGGTGAATCCACCGGATTCTTCCTGGAGTCGGCGGATCACTTCGAAGTGGTTCACCCGCTGTTCCAGAGTTTCGTCGACGCCGAACATCATCGTCGCGGTGGTGCGCATGCCCAGTTGATGCGCGGTGCGATGGACAAGAACCCAGTCCTCGGTCCCGCATTTGAGGCGAGCGATACGATGACGGACCTCGTCGTCGAGGATTTCCGCGCCGCCGCCAGGAATCGAGTCGAGGCCCGCGTCCCGCAGGCGGACGATGGTGTCGCGCACCGAGAGATCGCTGTACTCCGCGATAGCAAGAATTTCCGATGCGGAGAAGCAGTGCAGCCAGATCTGCGGGTAGCGCTGCTTGATGCCGCGCAGCAGGCGCTCGAACCAGTCGATCTTCAATTCGGGATGAAGACCGCCCTGCATCAGCACACCGGTGCCGCCCATTTCGAGAGTCTCGGCGATTTTCGCGTAGATGGTTTCGAAGTCGAGGATGTAGCCTTCGCTGGCCTGTTTGCCTTTAAGGGGGCGATAAAAGGCGCAGAAGGTGCAGTACTCGGTGCAGAAATTCGTATAGTTAATATTACGGTCAATGATGTAGGTAACGACGCCTTCCGGGTGAAGACGTTTGCGGACGGCGTCGGCTTCCATGCCCAGGCCGATGAGGTCGTCGGAGCGGAAGTAGTCCAGGGCCTGTTCACGGGTAATCGGCATAGTTTCATTGTCAGGGAAATTCAGGCGGCGCGTCCAGCGATGACTGCAACACGTGGGCACGCGCGTCGCATCGCAGAGGACAGAACGTAACCTTACAACCTCATTTTTCTTCAGGAGGATCAACGGCCATGAGTCGTTTCCGTCTTTTTTTATGTTGCACTTCGGCAGCCCTCTTGATGCTGGCTGCTTCGCCTTCGAGCCTGCAGGGGCAGGACAAAAGCAAGGACCCCGACGTCCTGGTGTTGAGCAATGGCGACACGCTGCACGGCAAAGCTGGTGCAGGAAGCAGGAGGCACCGTCACGTTCCACAGCGAGTCGCTGGGGGATATCACGCTGAGCTGGGACAAAATCCAGTCGTTGCACACCTCAGAGGTATTTGCGGTGATGACGCCGGAGATGAAGAAGCGCACGAAACGCGCAGCGCTGAACCTTCCCACGGGAACCGTGGAGGTGAGCAAGGGACTGGTGACCCTGCACCCGGAGAACGGTGCGACGATCGCGCCGATTCCGGTGAAGGACGCGCAGGTGATTGTTGAGTCCTCGGTGCTGGACAAGGAGCTGAACCACGAGCCGGGCTTCCTGCAGGGTTGGAACGGCGCGGCGACGGCGGGTGCGACGCTGGTAACGGGGACGCAGAATTCGTATGCGGTTTCTGGCAGTGTAGGGCTGCTGCGGACGATTCCCACCGTGACGTGGCTGGATCCGCGCAACCGGACGTCGTTCGATTTTGCCGGATCGTTATGGGAAGATCACGCAGCCCAGCTATACGAGCGGCGGGGTTTTCACTCCGTCGACAAGCACGAAGTCGTCGATTCTGCACCTGGACGCGGAGCGCGACGAGTACTTCTCGCCGCGGATGTTTGGCCTGGGCCAGGCGGCATTCGATCACAACTTCGGCCAGGATCTCAATCTGCAGCAGATTTATGGCGGCGGACTGGGCTGGACGGTGCTGAAGACCCCGAAGCAGGGGGCCGACCTGAAGGCGACGATGCAGTACGAAAGGCAGTCGTTTATCACCGGCACGCCGGCGAGCCAGGACCTGATTGGGTCGACCTTCTCGGCAGACTATTCGCTGAAGCTCAAGCTGGTGAGCTACACCCAGGGGCTGGCGTTCATTCCGGCGTATAACAACACCCGGGCTTATTCAGCGACGGAGACGAATACCTTTGCGTTTCCGGCGTATAAGAACTTCGCTTTCAGTGTCGGGACCCTGGACAGCTACCTGAACGATCCGCCGGCGACGGCACCGCCCACGAAGCGGAACTCGTTCCAGTTCACCATGGGCGTGACGTACGCGATCAAGTCGAAGTATTGAAAAAGCCGGGAGCCGGGAGCCAGTAGCCGATACGCTTCAGCTGGCGGCTGCTTTGGGTCGCGTCTTTTCAGCGACCGGCTCACCGACCGCCGCCCTGAGGCGGCGAAACTGGCCGAGGTGGTGGCGCATGTGGACGACATGGAAGCGGCGCCACTGATCGGCACGAAGCGGGCCAAGGAGGAAGTGCGTTGCCACACGCTGCAGGCCGAAGCGCTCGCGGCAACGATCGAGCCGCACGTCCATCTGGTTGATTT
This sequence comes from uncultured Acidobacteriaceae bacterium, assembly GCA_963796895.1. Lineage (GTDB taxonomy): Bacteria > Acidobacteriota > Terriglobia > Terriglobales > Acidobacteriaceae > Palsa-343. The sequence goes on along the minus strand of CAWCNN010000002.1, from coordinate 86,598 downwards.
CCCGCCGAAGAATCTCGGCGAGTAATGCGCCGTCCATGGGTGGCCAATGAAGTTGGTCAGGCCGGGCAAAGACGGGGGCAGGGGCGCCCCGCGGCATGCGGCCGAAGGAGAGCAGGATCATCTGCAGAAACCACTGAACGGGTGAGCTGCGTTCGGAGGTGGGACGGCCGCGCTCCAGGCGTTTTTCGAGAACGCGGCTGGTGCTGCGGCAGGTGAGGACGAGGTGCTCAATGAGTTCCTGAGCGGACCAGAGCCGCTCGTCCTGCAGCGGGTGGTGCTGACACCATTCCGCGGGCTTGCCGGCGAGCTCGGCGCTGTAGGAATCGAAAACCTGCTGCAGAACAGCGTGCATAAGACAGCCCAGGGCAGAACGGCAAATCCGTTTCGTGGGGAACTATACCACCGAATTGCGGCGGCGCTGAAGGCGCTCTAGTGTTCGACGCCCATCTCTTTCAGGGCTTTGTGGACCTCTTTGGCGTGAGGGCCACGGGGCAGCGCGCTGAGGTAAAGGCGATACATGCGGAGAGCTTCGTCCTGATGACCGATATGGCGGGCGGACTCGGCGAGGCCGAAGACGGCTTCGGCGTTGCCGGGATCGGAGCGATTGGCTTCGAGGAAGCGATCGTAGGCACCCTTCCAGTCGCCGGTCTCCATATAGAAATCGCCGATGTTGGCATCTTTGCGGGCGAGTTTGGGATTCCAGGGCAGGGGCGAGGGGGGGAGATTGGTGGGCGGGGTCTCGTCGGTGGTGGGCATGTTAAGGCCCTTCACCTGGCTGGAGCTGAAGTTCTGGTCGTCAGGGGAGCCGGGAGCGGAGTTGGGCTGGGATGGATCCTGCTGCTCGGCCTGGTGCGCCGCTTTCTCGGATTGCGCCTCGGGAAAGGGGTTGTCGCCGGCGGGGGCCGGCTGGGAGGGCGAGCCGGACTGAGGCTGGGGCGCGTTGGGCTGCGAACCTGAATCCGGTTGCTGAGTTTTCCGGGCGGCGGCTTCCGACTGGGCGCGTGGGAAGGGGTTTTCCTCCCCCGTGCTTTTCTTTGGCTGGTCCTTCGGATCCTTCTGGTTCTTCTGATCCTTCTTTTGCGGCGCTGCGTTGCTGGTTGGGGCGGGCGGACTGGATGGCTGCTGGCTGGAGTTGTCCTGCTGCTGCGCGGCCAGAGGGAGAGCCAGGGCGAGGGTGATTCCGGCGATGAGGGAGGGGCGCCGCATCTGTTCTCTATTTTAGACGCCGCGCTATGGGGGAGGAGGGCTGGGGATTGGTATTGTGGTGGAGATGAGTCTGATCATTCGGTCTTCGGCAATCCATGCAGCCGGGTGCTACACGATGGCGCCCATTCGCAAAGACGCGCGGGTGGTGGAATACACCGGGCCCCGCATTCCCAAGGACGAGGCGGACGAGAAGTACCAGGACTCGCCCACGACCTATCTGTTCGGGGTGGGCGACGGGAAGACGGTGATCGATGGACACGGGACGGCGATGTTCCTGAATCACTCCTGCGAACCGAATTGCGAGACGGAGGAGATCGACGGGCGGGTGTGGATCATGGCGATCCGGAACATTAAAGCCGGAGAAGAACTGGTCTACGACTACTACCTGTACGACGGCGATGAGGATGAGGCACGCTGCAATTGCGGGTCGAAGGGCTGCCGGGGGAGCATGTACGCACCGGAAGAGATTCAGAAGCGAGAGCGGGCGAAGAAGCGGGCGGGGCGGAAGCGCTGACCCTGCTGCCAAGGCAACCGGGGTCAAGCGACCTCATTCGAAAGACGACTAAGCTCCTCAGAAACACCGTATGCCGATGGCAGAAATGTTGTTGTTGGTTCCCGCCGTTGTCGCGATCCTGGTTGGTCACTACGTAATGCGGCCAGCCGCTTCGTCTTCGCGTCTCCGGCGGTTTCTTCAGTGGGCTTTGCCTTCCGCCCTGATCATTCCGGAAGTTCTGCAGCACTGCACAGGCTATTCCATTGCTGTTCGGTTCGGGCCGGAGGTGGTGCTCCTTACGGCTCTGGCTGGCTATGTGCTGTTGATGCTCCCGCTGTGGCGTATAAGTCGATGGTGGGGCGGACTTGGGTTCGCCCTCCTTGGGATTCCAGCGGGCTATATCCTTTGGCACTTTATGGGTTACTTTTTTTTAGGCCTGATCTATTTCAACAACGAAACGGAAGTTCCGGCCGTCAGCGCCCGCGTTTCCGCTGTTGCCACCTATCGCATCGTTGAAGAGATAGGTCCCATTGGTCGGTCCTCGTCTTTCCTCTATGTCTACCGGAACCCGAGATGGCTGCCCTTTGTTCGCAGGGAGATTCGTCGGGAGCCTCTGCCCTGTGGCGACAGTGCCCGTCCGAGCGACATATGGGTTCATTCCGGCTCAAACGAGTTCACGGTATTGGTGGGCTGTAACCACTCAACAACCGCGCAGCCAGAACAGATTATGCTTCGGTAGATCAGCAAGACTCTCACATCTGTTTCGTCATCCGCACAATCGGCAGCGTCTCCCCATTCGCCAGCGGCAACTCGATCCGCTCCTGCTCGACATAACCATGGCGGCGGTAGAGCGGGATCCCTGTCAGCGTAGCCCCCATCTCGCACCGCATGAAGCCCTCGGCCTGCGCGGCCTCCTCGCATAACTCCAGAATGCGCGATCCGATCCCCTGCCGCGCCCAGGCCGGGTGCACGAAGAAGGCGCGGATTTTGGCGGCATCGGTCCGCGGGTCGAGGAAGGAATCGTCGCGGTTGGGGCGATGGTCGGAGCCGTAAGGGGTTTTGCGGCGGGACCAGCCTCCGCAGGCGGCAAGGTTGCCGATGGTGGGGAGGTTCCCAGGGTTGGAGTTGGTAGGGACTTCGACGGCGAAGTAGGTTTGGTCGGCGACGAGCTGCGTGTCGAGGCCGAGCCAGGTACCGATGGCGTGGTCGATCTGCGTTGGGGAGTAGTCGTGGGTTTGCAGGCCGCGGATGGAGGCCTCGATGAGGGGGCCGAGGTGGGGGATGTCGGCGGGGGTGGCGAGGCGGTAGAGGAGGTCGGTCATCATGGTGGGGCGAGTGAGGTTGTGTTGGTTATGTTGACATCAACTTCCGATTTAGGCATCATAATAGCATTATGCGGACCACTTTGGCGATTGATGACGATGTGCTGGAACAGGTGAAAGTGTACGCCGAGAGCCGGAAAATGAGCATGGGCAAAGCGGCCAGCGATCTGATTCGGCGGGGGATTTCGCGACCGATGAAGCTGCAATATGTCGATGGCCTGTATTTGCCGTTCTGCCGCCGGACTCACCGATCGTTACGACGAAGCGCGTGCTGGAAATGGAAGACGAATGGTAGGGTCAGGATTTCTCCTGGATGTGAATACGTTGCTGGCATTGTTGTGGCCGACCCACGAACATCATGTAAGGGTCCGCACCTGGTTTCGGGCCGACGCAACACGCCTTGGAACAGTTGCCCTGTCACGCAGGCCGGATTCGTTCGGTTGTCCTCTAATCCGGCCGTCACGCCGGACGCGCTGAGCGTGAGTGAAGCCCTCAATGTTCTCGTCGCCAATCTCAGCCATCCAGGTCATGTCTTCTGGCCCGATGAACTCGATTTGCAATCCGCTCGCTCCCTTTGTGGCGGTCGTTTGCAGGGTTATCGGCAGATCACGGATGCGTACCTGCTGGGGCTTGCAATCCAGCATAAAGCTCATCTGGTCACGCTCGATGGCGCGATCGCGACATTGGCGACGACCACTGGTCGCGGCTCGACTCGCGTCATCGATCTTTTGGCAAGGCCCCCGGAGTTAGCAAACATCGCCGCTTCGTCGCCGCGCGTTCGAGTTCTGGAAAATCGAGGCCGCTTGCAGGCGATACAATCAAGCATTCGGAATGGCCTACCAGGTACTCGCACGGAAATATCGCCCCCAGAAATTCGCCGACGTTGCCGGGCAGGAGCACGTCACGCGCACGCTGCTGAATGCTCTGGAACAGGGGCGGATTGCGCACGGGTACATTTTCTCCGGACATCGCGGCATTGGGAAGACGACGATCGCGCGGATTCTGGCGCAGGCGCTGAACTGCCGGACGGCGGTGGGCGATGCGCAGCGGCCGACGCAGGAGCCGTGCGGGGTGTGCGATTCGTGCACGGAAATTCGCGCGGGGAACGCGGTGGATGTGCTGGAGATCGACGCGGCGACGAATCGCGGCATCGATGAAGTGCGCGAGCTGCGGGAGGCGGCGCGGTACCGGCCGGCGCGGGACAAGTACAAGATCTGGATTCTGGATGAGGCGCACCAGATTACGGATGCGGCGTTCAACGCGCTGCTGAAGACGCTGGAGGAGCCGCCGGACCACGTGATCTTCATGATGGCGACCACGCAGCCGGAGGATATTCCGCAGACGATCCGGTCGCGGTGCCAGCACTTCAGCTTCCATGCGGTGAAGTACGACGACATCCTGGCGCAGCTGAAGACGATTGCGGCGCAGGAGGAGATCGACGCGGAGGGCGCAGCGCTGGCGCTGCTGGCCGAGGCGGGCGACGGGTCGATGCGCGATGCGCTGTCGATCATGGATCAGGCGATTGCGTCGGCCCCGCTGGTGAACGGCAAGGCGAATCTGGAATCGGAACAGATCCGCGAACTGATGGGCTCGGTACCGAACACGGTGTTCGAGCGGCTGATGGAGCAGATCGGCGCGGGGCAGACGGCGGCGGTGGTGGAGGAGCTGAACACGCTGCTGAATGCGGGGAACAGCCCGTCGGCGCTGGCGCGGCAGTTTGTGCGCTATCTGCGCAATGCGCTGATGGCGAAGGTGGGCGGGAGAGCATTCGGATTTGCTGCAGATTTCAGCCGACGAGCGGGCCCGGGCGATGCGATCGGCGATGCTGTTCGGCGAAGAGGATCTGACGCGGTTTCTGCAGGTGATGCTGCGGACGTTCGATGAGTTGAATTACCGGCAGGAGCAGCGGTTCCATCTGGAACTGGGGCTGGTGAAGCTGGTGCATCTGCAGCGGCTGCTGCCCATTGAAGAGATTCTGAGCGGCGACGGCAGGATCGGGCACTGGTCATCGGGCACCGGCTCCGGACCGAGCACAGAGCGCAGAGCTCAGAGCTCAGGAAATGCGGTGCCGGTGACGGGGCAGGTGCGAGCGACGGCTCCGAGTGCGCCGCGGCCTTCGCCATTCGAGACGGATCGCGATCGGAAGGTGCGGGGCGAAGCCGGATCGAGCGCGAGTCCGGAGCGGAATGCGGAGCCGGCTGCACGGGCGTTGTCGCCGGCAGAGAGCGTGGGGCGAGCTGCGGCGGAGGGGAAGGCATCCTATCCGGTAGCGGGCGCCGTTCCGTCGACGGCCGCGTCGGGGGAAGCGAAGCCGCCCACAGCGGTGGGCGCAGCGGAGCCGATGGGTGAATCGACGGACGGAGCGCTGGCCCTGGCGGCTGCGGCGGGATGCGAGGCAGCGCCGGACCTGGACCGGATTCGCGAGGCGGTGGTTGCGGCGCTGGCGAATGCGGGACATGAGACGGCCGCAAACCTGGTCCACCAGGGCAACTGGACCGAGGAGGGGAATGCGATCCAGGTGGAAGTGGCGGTGCGGAAGACCATGCTGGCTCTGACGGTGAACGCGGAGGCCGAGGCCGTCGTAAGAAAGACCATGAAGGCGATGGGCGCGACGCAGAAGATCGCTTTCGTGCCGGGCGAAAACGGGGCCAACGGTGGCAAAGGGCCGGCGCGCGAAAGCGGAGCGCTCATCTCCGGGAGCGCGCAGTCGGCGGCGATGGAGAATCCGCTGGTGAAGAAGACGCAGGAACTGTTCAAGGCGGATATTCGGAGTGTGCTGGATCTGCGGGACAAAGACTGAGAGCAGCCAGCCAGGGCCGATCGGATCTGCGGTATCCGAAACTACTTCAGAAAGAGTAAGAAGACATCACGATGTTTAACCCTCTCAAGCTTCAGGAAATGCTGGGCCAGGCCAAACAGATGCAGGAGCAGATCCAGCAGAAACTGGCTGCGGCGGTCGTGGAAGCGTCGTCGGGAGGCGGCGCGGTTACGGTGAAGATGAACGGAAAGAAAGAAGTGCTGAAGGTGAGCATCGATCCGGCTGCGGTGAGCAGCCTGACCGGGCCGAATGCGGATGTGGAGATGCTGGAGGATCTGGTGGCGGCGGCCTTCAACGAGGCGGGCCGGCGGGCGGACGAGATCATCAAGTCGAACATGCAGGGGCTGCTGGGCGGTCTGAACCTGCCGCCGGGGATTCTGTAGGCGTCTGAATGATTATGTTGGTTGTGGCTGGAGCAGTTTTGTGAAGACGCGGCGGGAGTTCCTGGCCGGGGCGGGCATAGCGACAGCGGCGTGGCTGACGCGCGGGACAGTACTGGCGCAGGCGCCTGGGCCGAGCGCGGGCGCTGCCCAGGCGGCTCCAGCCAATACGAATCCGGCGGTGCAGCCCAATCCGGATCTGGCGCAACAACTGCGCACTGCGGCGGCGACCGAGAAGATCAAAACAACGAAGCTGACGGACACCATTTTTCTGCTGCAGGGCGTGGGTGGGAACGTGGTGTGCCAGATCGGACCGGACGGAAAGGTGCTGATCGATTCGGGGATTTCGACCGGAACGGATCATTTGAAGGATGCGCTGGAGAAACTGGATGCGCATCGTCTCAAACTGCTGATCAACACGCACTGGCACTTCGATCACACGGACGGCAACGCAGCGCTGCATCTGGAGGGGGCATTCATCCTCGCGCAGGACAACACGCGGGCGCGGTTGCTGAAGCCGCAGACGATCCAGACGTACGCGGCAAAATTTCCGGCGGCGCCCGACGCGGGGCTGCCGCAGCAGACCTTTCCCGAGGCCGAAACGCTGTGGGTGAACAACGATCAGGAAGACCTGGTGCACGCGCCGGATGCGCACACGGACTCGGACATCTTCATCCACTTCAATCAGGGCAATGTGATCCACACGGGCGATCTGTGGTTCAACGGGATGTATCCTCTGATCGACATCGGGTCGGGCGGGACGATTAACGGGATGATTCGCGGAGTGGACCAGGTGCTGGTGCGCGCCGACGATCGGACGAAGATCGTGCCGGGCCACGGGCAACTGGGCGATAAGCCGGCACTGCAGGGGTATCGCGAGATGCTGGTAGAAGTCGCGGACCGGGTGGAGAAGTTGAAGGCCCAGGGCAAGACGGTCGAGGAGGCGGTGGCGGCGAAGCCGACGGCGGATCTGGATGCCACGTGGGGGAAGGGGAGCATCCAGCCTGGAACGTTTGTGGCGCTGGTGTACGACTCGCTGTAGCGTTGCTGCGCCCCCGGGCCTGCACCCCCCTCCCCCCCCTCGGGAAACCCGGTGACTTGTTTTGTGCGACTTGCGAAGCGGCGACCGGGAGGGCCTGCGGCAAGCGATTGCGACGAGATCATTTGCGAGACAGGCGCGATTGCAGCAAACCCGGCCGTGATTGATGCAATCGCGCGCCGGACTGCGCCCGTTGACTGGAAGCGCGTCAGATGGGAGACGAGCGTCACTGATGCAGTGACGCGTGGGATTGATGGGGTGACGCGCTTCATTGATTGACACGCGCGCGGGATTGATTCACTGGTGTGTTCAGGGCCGGCGCGACGAGGGCGGCGAGCAGGGCTTCGAGTTCTTTGGGATCGAGAGAGCCGACCGACGCGGGAGAGGCAGACGGCGTAGCTTCAGCGGCGAAGTCAGGATCGGGAAAGGGAACGTCGCCGAGACGGTTGAGAAGAGCGCGGAGATAGCGGCCGGCGGTGAGATCGGAGATTCGTCCGCTGGAGTTTTCGCCGCGGTCGACCAGGCACTGGAGAATCTCGTAGACGGCGGATGGAATCTGAGTCTTCGGCATCCACGGGAGGCGGCTGCCCAGTGTGCGCCAGCGGATGAGGTCGGAGTAGCGTTCACGCCTGGGGATGGGAGGGGGACCGGGAACCGCGGGTTTGGGGGCATGATGGCGGCAGACGTCGAGATTGCGCGTGGCGGCGCAATGGCACTTATTGCCGTTGGGCAGGATGAAAGAGCATTCGCGGACCATGAGTTACCTCCTGGGACCAGCCGGTAGCCTGTAGCTGGTAGCATTGGCGTTCGGGCAAAGGAAAAGGCCGCCTTGTGGCGGCCTTTATTTCTTTCTCTACCCTATAAGTTCAGAATATCAGGTTGAGAGAATGAATCGGCCAAATATGTTTGGGTTTGGCGGGGTATAAGTGCCTTGTTATGAGGGATCATTACTTTGGAGTTTTCCACAAAAGCTTGACAGTTTTTGGAGGGAGGGTGGGGTGCGAGAGAATCGCGCTCATCGAAGCGGCCACGGTGGTGTACTGGATCGCATGAACTCCCGGAAAACAACCACAGGTTCTTCCGCCTGGGGATACGGGGCATCAGAATGATGGCCTTTTGGGGTGGGAAGCAGGATAGCTACTTCGTGATTCGGGCGCGGATCTCCGACGAAGAATCAAATGTTCGCTGCAGAGACACGTTCACGGCGAACTTCAGTCAGGAAATCAATTTGTATGGTGAGAGGCCGCCTTACCGCCTCCATGTGACCATCGGCGACCCAGATTCAGGAAATGCGGTGCAGTTTGCACGCCGCAATTAGGTGACAAGGCGAAACTCAGCTCGTTCTGGCCGGATGACCGGCATACCGGAACATTCGAGTGGGTCTGGTCCGGGCCTGAAGGCCTTTTCTTTTGGCAAGGGTGTTTCCACGGGTTGAAACCCGTGGCTTCTACCGTCGTGCTGCCACGCAGCACCACATGCGCAGCGACACGGCTGTCCGAACTGAAGCCGTGTGATCGGCGATACGGAATATTCGCAGGGACATCGTTCAGGGGCTGAAGCCCTGTCCTCTGGGGTTGTCTTGGGCACGACTGACTCGTCCGGCAGGCAGGCAACCCGCTGGATGAGGCTGTCCTCCAATGCTCGCGCTGTGCGTGAGGAGTCAGCTTGAGCAAAGCTACGGTTCGGAATGAGAGACGCCGGGACAGAGTGAGTCAGCTCTCCACCGAGATTGCCGCGCAGACCCGGGGAGACGCGTTTGGAAAGTTCGCCGCTGCGGCTTCGGGGTGGCTGGGATCGAAGTGGGCTTTCCTGGCAGCGATTTCCATCATTGTGGCGTGGGCGGTGACCGGGCCGGTCTTTCATTTTTCCAATACCTGGCAGCTCATCATCAATACCGGCACCACGATCGTGACCTTTCTGATGGTTTTTCTGATTCAGAACACGCAGAATCGGGACGCTCGCGCGATCAATCTGAAGCTCAATGAGCTGATCCGAGCCATCGATGCGGCGGGCGACCAGATGATGGATATCGAGAAACTGAGCGATGAGGAGCTGGACGTGCTGCAGGCGCGCTACGAGAAGATCCGGGCGGCTTATGTTGCGCGAGGCAAACGCCAGCATGGGAAAGCGAGCCGTTAGTCGAGAGCCGATGACCTGAGGGTGCTTTGGCAGCATTCGGCTTTGGGCAGGCCCTGTTACCCATCCACATACCACCGGCTTGACATAAGGCCATGGCTGATTTGTAGTGGAAGCAATCAAGCGGCGAAGGAGTTCGCCTTTAACCGCTGTCCTTAGCAGCCGGACAGATGATGACTCCTGACAGGGAATCCTGTCGTGGAGACATTTCCCGGCGCGATCCCTGAGAACACAATTTGTGAATTGGGTGCATGGCGGACGCGTGTCTGCCGGCGCACCCGATCGGCCCGTGGTTTGTTGTAAGCCGCAAACCGGCAAGGAGGGGGATTGCAAAAGTATCTGCTGATTGCGCTGGGTGGAGCCCTGGGATCGGCGGCGCGCTACTGGGTGGGCGCGACGGTGACCGACCGTCTGGGCGCGCGGTTTCCGTATGGGACGCTGGTCATCAATCTGAGCGCGTGCGTGGTTATCGGTTTTTCCCTGACGTTTCTGGGGAAGCGGGCGGGGTTCAGCGCGGGGTGGCGTTACCTGGTTCCCGTGGGATTTGTGGGAGCGTACAGTACATTCTCGACGTATGAGTGGGAGACGCTGTCGCTGCTGCGGGAGGGCGGGTTTGCGATGGCGGCGCTGTATGGGTTTGGCAGCCTGGTGCTGGGGCTGGCGGCGGTGTGGTGCGGGATGATTGCGGCCGAGCTGCTGTGATGGCGCGCGAAACAGGAAACATGCGGGGGAGAAGATGCTGACGACAGGGAAGGCAGTGAAGGTTTCCATCACGGTGAGCGAAGGGGCGCGGTATCACGGGGCATCGGCGTACGCGTCGATCCTGGATTTTCTGTTTTATCGGGGCGTGAGCGGGGCGTTGGTGTTGAAGGGGATTGCGGGATTCGGGGCGGATCATCATTTACATGCGGCGAGCACGGTGGAGATCTCGGACAAATTGCCGGTGCGGATCGAGTTCGTCGAATCGCGCGAGAAAGTGAACGAGCTGCTGGGCAAGCTGGAGGAGATGGCGGGCATGGGGCTGATCGAAGTGCAGGAGACGACGGTGGCGAAGGCTCCGCAGGCGGCGAAGGAGAAGCGGCCGACGCCGGAGCACATGAAGATCGAAGGCAAGGCGCGGCTGATGCGGATCTATGTGGGGGAGTCGGATCGGTGGCAGGATAAGCCGCTGCACGAGGCGCTGGTGCAGGCGATGCGGGCCAACGATATTGCCGGTGTGACGGTAGTGCGGGGAATGCTGGGGTACGGGGCGCACCGTCGGGCGCACAAAGAAAAGCCGCTGCACCTGTCCAGGGATGCATCCATCATGCTGACGGTCGTAGATACCGACGAGAAGCTGCAGGGATTTATGCCGGTGCTGGAGCAGATGGTGCTGGAGGGGCTGGTGGTGCTGTCGGATGTGGACATCGTGAAGTATTCATGGCGGCCGGCGGAGCTGGAAACCGAGGACAAGTGACGGAGGCGGGTCGATGAAGGAGCAGTTCGAAGCCCGGATGCTGCGCATCTATTTTGGCGAGGCGGATCGGTGGATGGGGAAGCCTCTGCACGAGGCAATTGTGGCGAAGTGCCAGGAGCTGGGGGTGGCGAGCGCCATTGTGTATCGGGGGATTGAGGGGTACGGAAGCAGCACGCGGATTCACCGGCCGAGCCCGTGGAAGCTGTCGCGGGACGCGCCGATGATGGTGAGCGTGATCGACAGGGAGGATCAGATTGCGAAGCTGGTGCCGCATCTGGACGCGATGGTGGGCGAGGGGCTGATCGTGACGTCGACGGTGGAGGTGGTGCGATACACGCGGGCAGAGGCGGAGGCGAAGGGGGCTTGACTACTCGGAGCGCAGGGCTCGCATGGGATCGACGGAGGCGGCACGGCGCGCGGGAAGGTAGCTGGCCAGGAGGGCGACGATCGTCAGGACCGCGATGACGCCGAGGATGGTGAGTGGATCCCAGGGACGGACTCCGTAGAGGATGGAGGATTTCGCGATGGAGATGCCGGCCATCGCACGGGTGAGGAGGAGGGCGGCGACAGTGCCGATGGCGATTCCGATGGCGGCGAGAAGAGCGCCGCGGCGGAGGACCCAGCGGAGAACGTCGCTGCGATCGGCGCCGAGGGCCATACGGATGGCCATCTCCTGCGTGCGTTGTCCGACGAGGTAGCTGATGACGCCGTAGAGGCCGACGCTGGCGAGGAGCAGAGCGAGGGCGGCAAAGGCTCCGAGAACGATCATGGAGAAGCGGCGCGCGGCGAGCGAGTCGGCGATGATCTGGTTCATGGTGAGGGGACGCCAGACGACCTGCGCGGGGTTCATCCGACGAACGGCGGTGCGAATGTCGGGAAAGACGGTGCCGGCGCGGCTGGAGCGGAGCAGGACGTCGTAGAAGAAGCCGGTGCTGGAGACGAGCTGCGAGGCGTCGAGCTGATCCATGGACAGATAAAGCTGTGCGTGCAGCGGGAAGGCCGCTTCGTTGTCGAGGCCCCATTGCAGGACGTGGCCGACGACGCCGACGACGGTGGCCTGGCTGTTGTCGGGGTTGGTGAGGTTGATGACTTTGCCGATCGGGTCCGTATCTCCGAAGAACTGGTGGGCGAGGTCCTGGTCGATGACGACGACGTGGGGGGTGTCCACGCGGTCGGCTTCGGTGAACCAGCGGCCGCGCAGGAGCGGGATGCGCATGACCCGCAGGTAGTCGGAATCGACGACGTAGAGCAGGGACCAGTGCATGTCGTTGGCGTTGGCCGGCTTCGGCTCATTCTGCAGCCAGAAGAGTTCTTCGTCGTCGTCGCCGGTAAGAGGAATTCCTCCATCGGCGATGAACGAGGCAGCCGAGACGCCGGGGACATGCTGGATCTGCTGATGGAGTCGGCGCAGCCAGGAGCGCGCGCCGTCGGGCGTGGAGATGGCCGGGAAGGCGGGCGCGGCAACGCTGAAGCGGAGGACGTCGTTGGGGTCGAATCCCGGGGAGGTGCGATTGAGGGCGACGAGACTGCGGATCATGAGGCCGGCGCCGGCGAGGAGTACCAGAGCTGTGGCCATCTGAAAGACGACGAGGGCATCCTGGGTGCGATGGCGCGAGCCGTGCACGGTGCGGCTGCCGCTGTCGCGCAGAGTGGAGTTGAGTTGCTGGGCGGCGACTTTCCATGCAGGAATGAGGCCGAAGAGGATGCCGGCAGTAAAGGAGAGGAGGAAGGTGAAGGCGAGCACGAGCGGGCTGAGATGAATGTGTTCGGCACGCGGGAGCGCGGCGGGAACCAGGTGCAGAGCGGCGCGGGTTCCGGCTGCGGCGAGGCCTAAGCCCAGTGCACCGCCGGCCAGGGCGAGCAGCGTGCTTTCGGTGAGGATCTGGCGGATGACGCGCCGGCGGCCGGCGCCGAGGGCGAGGCGGACGCCGAATTCCTGGGCGCGAGCGCTGGAGCGGGCGAGCATCAGGTTGGCGACGTTGGAGCAGGCGATGAGCAGTACGAAGCCGACGGCGGCGAGCAGGACGAAGAGGACGGGGCGGACGTCGCCGACGATGACGTCGCCGAGAGGGCGGATGCTGGCGCCGAGGTCGTGGTCCTCCTGCGGATAAATGGCGGCGAGGTGGGAGGTGATGTTGTGCATGTCGGCGCGGGCCTGGGCGAGGGTGACGCCGGGTTTGAGGCGGGCGATGCCGTGGATGCCGAGTCCGGCGCCGCGAAATTTGAGCGCATCGTTATTCCACTGGCCGATGGGGATGTAAATGTCCTCAGGGAGAAAGCCGCCAAAAGCGAGATCGAAAGAGGCGGGAATCACGCCGATGACGGAGTAGTCCTGGCCGTTCAGCGTAATGGAGCGGCCGATGATGTTGGGATCGGAACCGAATTTACGGGCCCAGAAACCGCCGCCGAGGATGATGACGGGAGCGCGCCCGACTTCATCTTCGCCGGGAGCGAGGAGCCTGCCAATGAGGGGTTTAACGCCAAGGACATCGAAGAAGTTCGCGCTGATGAGATTGCCGCGGACGCGCTCGGATTCACCGGTGCCGGTCATGACGTATCCCATGTGGCGATAAATGGCGAGGCCGGAGAAGCTGCGATTGTCGCGTTGCCAGTCGCGGAAGTTGGGATACGAGATGGAGCCTTGCTCGAAGTTGGGCTTGGAGGCATCGACGGCGACGAGTTCGTTGGGCTGCGGCAGATCGATGGGGTGCAGCAGCACCGTGTTGACGATGGAGAAGAGCGCGGTGTTGACGCCGATGCCGAGGGCGAGGGTGACGATCACGACAGCGGTGAAGGCGGGGGCTTTGCGCAGCTGACGGAAGGCGAAGCGGAGGTCCTGGCTGAGGGTTTCGATCCAGGGGAGAGTCGCGCGTTCGCGCATGGCCTGGCGGGTTTGTTCCAGACCGCCGAGCTGGATGAGCGCGTGCCGGCGAGCGTCGTCGGGCGACATGCCGGCGCGGAGGTTGTCGTCGATGTGGAGCTGGAGGTGGCTGTCGAGCTCGGCGGCAATTGCGTCGTTGGCGCGACGATTGTTGAGCAGACCGCGCAGGCGCTGGAGAAAGGCTCTGAGGGTGCGTGGCAGAGAGTGCGGCAGGGGTCGCATCAGGCCTCCTCGGCGGGAGAGAGGAAGCGGGCGACGATGGCGGCGGCTTGTTCCCAGTTGCGGGCTTCGCGCTCGAGCTGTTTGCGGCCGGTGCGGGTGAGGCGGTAGAACTTCGCCTTGCGGTTGTTGTCGGAGGTGCCCCACTCGGCAACGATGGCGCCTTCCTGTTCCAGCTTGAGGAGGGCGGGGTAGAGGGTGCCGTAGTTCAGGGCGAGGCGATTGCCGCTGGTCTGCTCGATGCGGCGGGCGATGCCGTAACCGTGCTGCGGGCCCATGGTTTGCAGGGTTTTGAGCACCATGAGGGCGAGGGTGCCCTGCCAGACATCGGATTTATCGGGCATGCGGGTGCGCTCCTATGGGTGAGCCATAGATATAGCAGGGACTCTTATGGGGAGGCAATAGGAGAGTGACGAACGGGGCGAGAGTGGCGTGGGAGAAGGGATCGGTCGTGGGCTTGTGAGTTGCGCCGGGAATGGTGGGGGGCACCCTCGGGAAGGGACGGGGAATTTTCATTTTGGAATGTCGGCAGCGATTTGGGAAAAATGGACGCGCAAGGGATGGGGCTCGCATCGAATTGCGTTGATGTCCGTGCTGCGGAGGCGTTTGCTGCTTGCTGTGGGGTGAACCTGGTTTTCCCTTTGCTCGGGAAGGGGCGGGGGGCATTTTTCGTTTTGGAATTTCGGCAGCGATTCGGGAAAGATGGCTCGCAAGGAATGGGGCCTTGCGTCGAATTGCGTTGATGTCCAGGCTGCGGAGGCGTTTGCTGCTTGCTGTGGGGTGAACCTGGCGTTCTCTTTGCTCGGGAAGGGGCGGGGTGCATTTTCATTTTGGAATGTGGGTAAACGATTCGGGAAAGATGGACGCGCAAGGGATGGGGCTCGCGTCGAATTGCGTTGATGTCCGTGCTGCGGAGGCGTTTGCTGCTTGCTGTGGGGTGAACCTGGCGTTCTCTCCCGTGCTGTTCGGACTTTTTCGCGCCTGGGGTGCGTTCGCGGGGGAGCGAGGGCGGCTCGGCAAAGGGTGAGTGCGTTGGCACGGGTTGGCTCCGTTGGCGCGGGCTGGCCCCGTTGGCGTGCGCTGCTCCGTTGGCGTGCGCTGCTCCGTTGGCGTGCGCTGCTCCGTTGGCGTGCGCTGCTCCGTTGGCGTGCGCTGCTCCGTTGGCGTGCGCTGCTCCGTTGGCGTGCGCTGGCCCGTTGGCGTGCGCTGCTCCGTTGGCGTGCGCTGCTCCGTTGGCGTGCGCTGCTCCGTTGGCGTGCGCTGCTCCGTTGGCGCGCGCTGCTCCGTTGGCGTGCGCTGCTCCGTTGGCGTGCGCTGCTCCGTTGGCGTGCGTTGCTCCGTTGGCGTGCGCTGCTCCGTTGGCGCGCTGCTCCGTTGGCGTGCGCTGCTCCGTTGGCGTGCGCTGCTCCGTTGGCGTGCGCTGCTCCGTTGGCGTGCGCTGCTCCGTTGGCGCGCTGCTCCGTTGGCGTGCGCTGCTCCGTTGGCGTGCGCTGCTCCGTTGGCGTGCGCTGCTCCGTTGGCGCGCTGCTCCGTTGGCGTGCGCTGGCTCAGGGAGAGGCGACTCCGCATGGTCATTGAGCGGCCTCATTTCGCCAGGTGGGACAGAGGTGAGGGGCGAGGCAAGACCTGAATGTAGAGTTTCTGTCACCATAGACAGCGGTTGCGATGAGGGTGACGATGAGGCTTCTGTTTCGGCGGGCAATGCGGGGTTCTGTGCGGATTGGATCGATGGCGCTCGTGCTGGCGGCGAGTACGACGAGCGCAGTTTGGGCACAGCAGAAGCCCTGGTCGCAGCGGATGGCGGACTCGACGATGCAACGCTGGCCCAACGGGCGATGGGCTGCGGCGGGTGCTCCGTGGCACTGGAACTATGAGCTGGGGACGCTTCTCGAAGGCATGGATGCGGTCTGGTACGGGTCGGGGAAGGGCGAGTACTACCGGTACATCAAGGCATCGGTGGATCAATTTGTAACTGCGGACGGCGCGATTTCAACGTACAAAGCCAACGAGGATCAGCTGGACAGCATTTTGCTGGGCCGGCAGTTGCTGCTGCTGTATCAGGTCACGGATGACGAGCAGTACTACAAGGCCGCGAAGCTGTTGCGGGAGCAACTGGCGCAGCAGCCGAAGACGCCTTCGGGTGGGTTCTGGCACAAGAAGATTTATCCGAACCAGATGTGGCTGGATGGGCTGTATATGGCGGAGCCGTTTTATGCCGAGTACGCGAAGGAGTTCGAGGAGCCGCAGGATTTTGCGGAGATTACGCGGCAGTTTGTGCTGGTCGACGAGCACGCTCGGGATGCGAAGACGGGGTTGCTGTATCACGGGTGGGATGAATCGAAGGAGCAGTTCTGGGCGAATAAGCAGACGGGGGATTCTGCGAACTTGTGGGGCCGCGCGATGGGTTGGTACATGATGGCGCTGGTCGATACGCTGCCGTGGTATCCGGAGCACGATCCGGGGCGCGCGCAGTTGCTGGAGATTTTGCGGCGCACGGCGGCCGCAGTGGCGAAGGTTCAGAATCCGCAGAGCGGGTTGTGGTGGCAGGTGCTGGATAAGCCTGGCGCAAAGGGAAATTATCTGGAGGCATCGGCGTCGTGCATGTTTACGTATGCGCTGGCGAAGGGCGTGCGGCTGGGATATCTGCCGCGCGCCTATGAGAAGAATGCGGAGCGCGGGTGGAGTGGGATTCAGAAGCAGTTTTTGCGCGTTGGTGGCGACGGAAGAGTGACGCTGACCGGGACGGTGAAGGTGGCGGGACTGGGTGGCGCGGATCATCGCGACGGGAGCTACGGGTACTACGTTTCGCAGCCGGTAGCGGATAACGATCCGAAGGGTGTGGGAGCGTTTTTGCTGGCGGCGAGTGAGATGGAAATGCCGGGGCCAACGGAGGGACTGGGCAATACGGTGCTGGTCGACGCGTGGTTCAACAGCCAGACGAGGAAGAACGCGGCGGGCCAGACGCAGCTGTTTCACTACAAGTGGGACGACTTTGCTAACTCGGGGTTCTCGCTGTTCGGGCACATCTGGCGGAGTTACGGCGTGGCAACGAAGACGCTCGCGAGCGCGCCGACGGTGGAGAAGCTGAAGGGCGCGCAGTTCTACATTCTCGTGTCGCCTGATAACCCGGCGAAGAATCCGAGCCCGCACTATATGAATGCGGAGAATGCGGAGCAGGTCGCGGATTGGGTGCGGGGCGGGGGCGTGCTGGTGATGATGGAGAACGATCCGGCGAACGCGGACATCGAGCATTTCGATTTGCTGGCGGACAAGTTCGGACTGCACTTTAACAATGTGCTGGTGCACCACGTGGTGGGCGACGACTTTGCGTTGGGACGGATCGATGTGACGCAGCCGGAGCCACCGTTCATGCATCCTCATGTGCTGTATATGAAGGACACGTGCTCGCTGCGGCTGTCGGGCAAGGCGGTTCCGCTGATGAAGGACAGCAAGGGCGAACTGCTGATGGCGTGGACGCGGTATGGGAAGGGGATGGTGTTCGCGGTGACCGATCCGTGGCTCTACAACGAGTACACGGATGGGCGGAAGCTGCCGGCGGAGTATGACAACTTCGGCGGCGGCGTGGAGTTGGTTCGTTGGCTGCTGCAGGAACGGGGAAAGTCAGGGCGGTAGTGCGCGGCCAGAGAGATGTCCTCAGTAGAGAGGCCTGTTCAGCTCAGATCTCCCCGGGTGCTTTTCGGCATGATTCAGTCATGCTGATGAGGTCCGGTTCGGAGACTCGCAAAGTGGCTCAGGTTCGATCCCGCGAGTGCACTTCTCGGGGCGAGCGCATCGCGCGGGATCGAACGAGGAAGCGCCTGCGGCGCGGCGTTTTTATGGCATGGCTGAAGCCATGCCCCTTCACTTTTCCGTGGCGGAGGTGAGTTTGCGCGCAGACTGTGAAGTCGTGCCTGGATACAAGAGCAGCTGATCCAGGATCCTGCATTCCCGCCCTGGCGTGCGCCCAACAGCAGGCGCAGCCAGGATGTGGGGCACCCGTTGCGTCGTGCCTGGATATATGAGCGGCTGACGTATATCTCGACGAAATGCTTAGGATGAACTATGGCCTCCCGGCGGCGATCATACAAAAAAAGCAGCCGGTGGTTGAGCGCACCGGCTGCTTGAGTGGGCATGATGTGCAACTCAGCCCTCGGAAGAAGAAGAAGGATGCAGCACGCGGAAGGTGCTGCCGCCGTTGGACCAGACGAGGATCAGCGCGTCCTGGCCCGCGGGAACGCTGGAGAGCTGCTGGGCAACGGCGGAGGCATCCGGCGTCGGCTTGCGATTGACAGAGATGATGACGTCGCCCTGCTGGAGGCCGGCGTTGTCGGCGGGGCTGCCGGGGCGAACGTTCTCCACGACCGCACCATGGACGCTTGCGGGCACCTGAGCCTGCTGACGGATGTCAGGGGTCAGGTCGGCGAGACCGAGGCCCCAGCGTCCTTTTTTGTTGCCGTTGTTGGCGGCCTGCTGTTCGTTGTTGCCGCCGAAGGAGCCGAGAGTGACGGGTACCGCAAGGCTCTTGCCGTCGCGCATCAGCTGCAGGTGGATCGTGTCGCCAGGCTGGTGGAGGCTGGTTTCCATCTGCAGTTCGCCCGCGTCGGAGACGGGCTTACCGTTGAGTTCCGTGATGACGTCACCGGTCTTCAGTCCGGCTTTGCTGCCGGGCGTGTCGGGTGTGACTTCGGAGACAACCGCACCGGCGGCTTTCTTTAAGTCGAAGAACTTCGCGTTTTGCGGGGTAACGTCTTCGATCGATACGCCGATGTAGCCGTGGCGGACCTTGCCGTTGCGGATGAGTTCATTGGTGACGGGCTCGGCGATCTTGGTGGGTATGGCAAAGCCCATGCCGGAGAATGCACCGGTGGGGGAATAGAGCATGCAGTTGATGCCGACCAACTGGCCGCGGGAATCGACAAGAGCGCCGCCGGAGTTGCCGGGGTTGATAGCGGCATCGGTCTGGATGAATTCACCGGGCTTGCGGCGGTTCGTTTCCAGATTTTGGCGATTGAGGGCGCTGACGATGCCGCGGGTAACGCTGAAGTTGAATCCGTAGGGGTTGCCGAAGGCAAGCACAGTCTGGCCGATTTCGAGTTTGGAGGAGTCGCCCCAGGGGATGCTGGGGAGGTCGTGGCCGTCAATCTTGATGACGGCGAGGTCGGTGAGGGGATCGGCGCCGATGAGCTTCGCGGGATAGATGTCGCGATTGCTGAGGGTAACGCTGATGTCGATGGCGCCGGCGATGACGTGATTGTTGGTGACGATGTAGCCGTCGGGGGAGATGATGACGCCGCTGCCGAGTCCGTGTTCAATGCTGGGCTGCTGCTGTTGCTGCATGGGTCCCTGGAAGAACTGGCCAAAGGGGGAGCCGGGACCGAAGAACTGCTGGAACTGCTGCTGCTGCTGTTGTTGCTGCTGCTGACCGTCCTGGCCCTGTTCTTCAGCGAGCTGGTGCTGGTTCACTTTGGAGGTGACGGTGACGTTGACCACAGCGGGGCGAACGCGCGCGGTGAGATTTTCCATGGCCTGATCGAGAGAGATGAGGGGGCCGACACTGCTGGCATCGAGCGGAGCGGCGGCTGGGGTGGGAGTCGGCGCGGCACTGGCTGGACCGGCATAGATCCATGTGGCGAGGCCGATGCCGGCTGCGAGCGCGACGACGGGAATCGCGACGCGGCGCGTCAGGATCGATTTCACTTTGTTGAGATTCATGGGTTGTTTTCTCCTGGCGAGAACTAATGAATTAGTTGTTTAAATCAAAAATTTTTTAGATCGCCTGCGAGGGCGAGCCGGGCTGTTGCGGCATGAGGAGCACGATGCGAACGATCTGCATCGGCACGCCGGTTGCGGGGTCGATGACCCGGAGTACCTGGATTTGCAGGGCAGGGTTTTCAACGCTCTGCAGCTTGCGAACATTGTTGGCAGCGGGCGGCGCGTTGACGGTGCGCAACTGCGCGGGATGGGCGGTTCCGATTTCGGTGGTCTCGAAGATGAGCATGGTCGGCGCGGGCTGCTGCTCGGAGTTTTCAAACTCGGCGAGGCGGGCCATCACGACCGGAGGTTTCGGGGCGTGCTTCTGGACGAGGGACGCCTGGCGGAGCGGCGCGTGATGCGAGGGCCGGGTGTGCTTTACGAAGGCGGGATGTGTCTGCGCGGGTTTCTCTCCTGGATGGAAGGTGGCCGGGACCATTGCGGAGGGCGACGGGGTGAAGTCGCCGTTGAGGGGGAGCGGGCGGGGGAGGGACTGGATGTGCGCGGTGGAGTCCATCGGGACGAATGCGACGAACTGCGGGGCGCAGAGTGCGACGGCGGCGCAGATCAGAGAGAGAGACGCCGCTGCGCTAAGAGCGGCGCGGCCGACGCGGGTGGTGACAGCGGGGCCGACATGGAGGATACGGGCGATGCGCACGGAGGCGTCGCGGGCGCGGGCGACGGCGGCCTGGGCCATGCTCCATCCGCGGCGGGCGCAGCCCTTTTCGAGGAGATCGATGAGGCATCCGGCGTAGGCGCGCGGATTACCGGTGGCGGCGAGCACGGCGTCGTCGCAGGCCATTTCGCGTTCGATGGAGAGGCGGGCGTCGATCCACCAGACGGCGGGGTGAAAGAAGAAGAGGGCGCGAACGATTTTCTGGAGGAGGTTGGTCCAGTCGTCGCGGCGATGGAGGTGGGCGAGCTCGTGGATGAGGATGGGGCGGAGCTCGGCGGTGGAGAGATCGGCGAGCGCCCATGCGGGAAGAACGATGGCCGGGTGGCGAAAGCCGATGGCGGCGGGCACGCGCGCCTTATCGGATGTAAGCAGGCGGACGGGGCGGCTGGTCTCGGCGAGGAGGGCGCGGATTTCCGGGGCGAGGTCTGCGGCGGGGATTTCCGTGCAACTGCGGCGGATCTGCCGCACCTGCCACAGGCCGGCGATGACGCGTGCGAGAGCGAGTGCGGCGATGGCGATCCAGAACACGAAGAAGGCGGTGGCCCAGAAGGCCGGGATCGCAATCTCCGGATGAGCTTGAGGAACCAGGGCAGAGAGAGTGTGCGGAGAATCGAGTCCGCTGAAAAGGGGCAGCGCGACGACGCCGGCGAGGGCAACGAACCAGACGGCGAAGCGGGTGCCTGAATTGGCGCGGCCCATGCAGCGCAGCAGGAGCCAGGCGCCGAGCGCGATGAGCAGACCTTCGGGGAGCGAGTTGACGACGCGCTCGACGGCCAGTTGGGCGAGGGGCGTCGTCATTCGGCGCCGCTCCCTGGCTTGAATTCAGCTGCGGGTTCGCCGGTGCGGTCGAGCATTTTGCGCAGGCGGTCGAGTTCGGTGGCGTCGATGCCGCGATCTTCGAGGATATTGAGCACGAGATCCTCGTGGGAGTTGCGGAAGAAGCGGCTGACGAGGTGGCGAATCTCGGAGCGGCTGGCCTCGTCTTCGGCGACGAGGGGTTTGAAGATGTGGGCGCGGCCGTCTTTGGAGTGCTCGACGTAGCCTTTGCGCTCGAGGATGCGGATGATGGTGAGGACCGAGTTGTAGGCGAGGGAGGGCTGCTGGGGGAGGGCGTCGAGGATGTGCTGAACGGTGCCGGGACCCTTCAGCCAGAGCACCTGCATGATGCGGAGCTCGGCTTCGGTAAGGGTCTGGGAGGTTTTACGCGGCACAGTCGAAAATCCCCTTCACTTTATTGGACGCTGGAGGGTGGGGGAAAGTAACTAAGGATTTAGTTTCTGGTATGTGAGGGGGTGGGGAGGCACCAGGGGAGGGGGGGTGGAGCCTGGCGTATGTTGTTGATTTTATTGGATCGCTCTTTGGTCGATCTCGTCATGTTGCACAAATGGTAAACAAGTGTGGGGCGAGAGGCTCGAGTGCGATGGAGGCGGCAATTGGCGTCTTTCTGACCACCCAGACCCGGGCAAAAGCCAGATCTATTTGCGACTGAGAATTCGCCGGGTTGAAACCCGGCGCTTCTACCGTCGCGCTGCGTGCGCAGCGCCGCAAGCCTGGTTTGAGTTTTGCCGGTGTCGGAGGTTTCGCGGTGGGTGGTACTCGGGGGCTGAAGCCTGGATCTTTTCGGGCTCTTCACGGCACGACTGAAAGCCGTGCCCTGTTACGAAGCGGACATCTGACCTACGTTCCGGCCGGATCACCGGCATCTCGGAACATTCGATTGTGGCTGGCCCGGGCCTTGAAGGCCTTTTCTTTTCGGAAGTGTGGACTTTACGCAAAGGCATCTTCTCCTATTCATCTCCCCCTAACTCCCATTACTAGCCTGATTCCTATTGGATTTGAGGGTTGGTTTTGCACAGAAATTAGTGCCGTTACCACTTTTAGGGTAGTTGACAATGACGCCGATTAGCGCTAGACAGCAACTTTGCCGATAGGGTAGGGTGAATTCAGAGTGAGGATCGGCTAGCGCGCCATCCTCAGCTTAAAAGGCGGCCCTGTGGGTGCACCGTCAAGCCAACAGATTGTAGACCTGGGTCCCAGGCGGCGGGGCAAATTGGCCTATTTCAGTGGAAATGCCAAACTGAACAGCTTCTTCTCCGGATACGTACACATCGTGATGCTGCATCGCATCCCACAACCCTGAAGGAAGTTTGACATGGCTGCGGATAATCGCTTCAGTTCTCTGATCGTCGAGAACGAGACTCTTCGAAATATGGCCCAGCTTGGTGGCGGTAGCAAACTGGGGGCTATTGGTGCTGCGATGGATCATAAAGATGGCGTCGTTGGTGGTCTTCCGGTGCCCGGCCCCGAGGTACGCGATGACAGCCGCCGAGCAGATTTGTCCTACGTTATACAACGTGAGTTCAATGGGTATGGAACGGAAGAGGTTGTAAAGGAACACTCCGTCTCCAACGTAACCCCCTGCCGACTGGAAGAGAAGATGAACATGCTGCACCTTTCCTCCCATTGCGATAGATAGGGCGTTGACGGTTTTTTGGGCGGAAGCCTGATTTATATCTCCGCAATACATCGCATATATTTCTTGTGGAAGAGCATTCCCTTGCGCGGCCATCTTTGTCTCTTTGTCCTCCGCCTATCTGAATAGATCGACCGCGCAATTCTACTAGCCCTTGGGCCATCCGGACGCAGGTTTCTTTTTAGATAGAGACTTCTTCACGGCGTCCTGCCATCGTCCTTTTAGCTTCAGTCGATCAGCTTTAGGGCCGCGCTGCTTGGGTATCTTCTTCTTCGCGGGCTTAGGCATGGTTTGGGGACGCCTTATACGTCAGCCGCTTGCCTTCTGCGGATTGGTATCGCTGCCACGGTACGCTCACCGTCATTCATCTTGCGCGTATTCCATACGAAGTCAAATTGCCACAGCTAGCGGTGCAGGTACTCTTTGCTGACGTTGTGATACACGCCGATGATGCCGCGCTTTACCAGAGCGAAGGAACTCTCCGCTGTGTTCGTGTTTACGTCGCCGCGTGCGTACTCTCTGCGTCCATGCGCTACATGCTCATGACTGGCGAACTCTTTGTCTAGTCCCCGATAAGCGCTGTGCTCATCGCTCATGATCCGTGCACGCGAGTCAACCACTTTGCGAATCTCATCTTTCAGCGTTTTGCCGGTCACATCTGCGACGACGCGGCGACGAATCCGGCCTCCGCGCTCTACAGCTGCGAATACCGGAGTCTTCGGCGTTCCACGTCCGCGCTTGTGCTGTTCTTCACGCGGGGTTTGCCTCCCACATACGTCTCATCGACCTCAACTACTCCGCTGAATGGCGGAGTCGGTATGTCTGGAGCCATTGCGAAACGAATGCGATTCATCAGAAACAGGGCGCTCTTGTAGCTGATTTGGCAGTGCCGTTTGATCTCCAAGGCGCTGAGACGCCTTTCTTCGATGTGCAGGCACGCCAGAACGCATACGCCCAATGACGCATTGGCAATCTTGATTCTTCGTATACCGTCCCGATCCGCACCGTGTACTGCTCTTTGCAGTCGCGGCAGCGCCACAGGTACCGCTTGCTGCGCTCGCCCGTCTTCGCGTCCTTCATCTGGTAGACTTCGACGCTCCCGCACTTCACACAGCACGGCGTGCTGCCCCAGCGCTGCTTCTCGAAGAATTCGATTGCTGCCGACTCATCCGAGCAGGCCACTGGAATTTCTTCGACTGTCGGGGACTTCGAAAGATTATGACGGTCTTTCTTCATAAAACAACTTTATATCTAACGCAATCGTTGCGTCAAGTACAAAGTTGACTCCTTGGCAAGAAGGCGCTATCCTGGGTCTAGTTTGGTACGGTAGACGGGATTCGAACCCGCACGGAGGATGAGCTCCACCCGATCCCAAATCGGGCGCGGCTCCAATTTCGCCACTACCGTATTGATCGAGCGGCCAGCGTTTCTTTCCCTCCTAAGGACAGACGCTGGCCGCTTTCGCTTTACTGGACCGTTGTGCCCTCCTGATCTCGGATTCCTGCGGAACGGTCCTAAACGCATACTTGTCTCGCCGACAGGACAATCCCTGATTCTTCTCCAGTCTCTTGAGCACGTTGTAGAGATAAGCGCGGTGCTTAAGGCGATCCCTGAGCTCGGTCCAGATTTCCGTCGCGGTCATACCCTGCGGATGCTGACGGAGCAGTTCCCGAATCAATTCGGTCTTCCCGGGGCGAATTGCGGCGTTGGAAGTCTCGCAGATTGAGCCAGCGTGTCTATCGTCGTGGGCGGGTCCGCTACAGCGGGAAGATCAAGTTGTTTTTCGTTTGCTGCCTGTCGGCGCTCGCTTCCTCCCGCTCAACGACCGCTACCGCCACGTTCCATCCGTGGAACTCCTGCTGTGCTTGCATTAGTTCCTGTTGTGCTTTTTGGAAAGCGGGCCTGAGCAGATTGCAGCGCCTGCTGCGCCTGCTGATGATTTGCTGGGCAACCTGAAAACGGGCCTGGGCAACGACGTGTCGAGCACGCAATTCGTCCAGCAGTTTTAATTGCCGCTCCTGCGCCATGAGCCATGTCCCTCTCTAAAAGATAATTCATAGTAGCAAAGAGGGGAAAACCCGCGTGCAACTATGCACGCGGGAGGGACTATGCACAGGATAGGATTGTCACTGTACGGTAACCATAACTCTGGCTCTTTGGTTACACACGGTGGCGGTGGAATCAGGGAGTTGCGTAAAGTTCATACTTCCTTTTCTTTTCGGCGAGGGTATTTCCACGGGTCAAAACCCGTGGCTTCTACCGTCGTGCTGCTGCGCAGCACCCCATGCGCAGCAGCACGCTGTCGGAACTGAGGGCGCGTGACGGGCAATACGGGAACATTGGCAGAGCCATGCTCAGGGGCTGAAGCCCGGTAGCTTTGGGGGACGCTATTCGGCACGGCTGATGCCGGGCCCCTTCATTTTTCTGTGGCGAAGAGAGGATTGCGGCGGGTGGGATTCAACGACTGCGTTGGGTCCTCACTGCAGATCGATCTCTCCGGTCAACACGTGCGCCCGCAGCCGGTACTCCCCATTCTGTTCGGTCTTCGTGAAGCTGCGGAAGAAGCCTCCCCGATCCACACCGAACGCTGTCGCCTTCACATCGCCGATGTCTACCGATGCGTCTACACGGCTGTAACTTCCCTTCTCCGGCGTGTCCACAATAATCTGTCCGGCGTATAAGTCGATGTCCTTGTCGCCTGCGACGTTGCGAACGGTCACCTGACCCGCGCCCATATGGAACCGCAGATTCGTCTTGCGCGGCACTTCGATCCGGATCTTCAGGTTCGCGTTGTGGAAGTCGTTTCCCCTGATGTTCAGCCGGCCGTACCCCGGCGTGCCGTCAAAGCGCAGTTCCACATACGACGCGTAATCGTCGCGATCGACCGTGCACGAAACCCGGATCGTATCGGTGTCCGTGCCGACAATCTCCACGCCCGCCGGCCGCGAGTCGATCACGACGTCCGCCCTGGCGCGCAGGGGCGCCTCGATCGGATGCCCGCAGTCGCCCACCGTCTCCGCGCGTCCTGCAGCGCCCGCCGCCAGCAGGACCGCCATCGCTCCCAGACACACGCATTTCATGCCGGAGATTACGATCCTCGCCCCAGGAATGTTCCAGGATTTTCTGCTTTTGCACGAAGGAGCTGGCCGCTACCTGGTTTCTGCTCCATGTAAGCGTTCCACAACCACCGGCGCCAGACCCGACACATTTCCGGCACCCAGTGTCAGAATTGCGTCCCCATCGCGCGCGCGACCGATCGCCCGCGCAACCGCTTCGTCCCCCGAGGCCGCATACTCCACATCGCCGCAGTGAATCTTCTCGACCAGCGCCTTTGCGGTGATCCCCGCAATTGGCTCCTCACTCGCGGCGTAGATGTCGAGCACCTCCACGGACGCCGCATCGTCGAAAGCGTGGACAAACTCCTCCATCAGATCCCGTGTGCGCGTGTACCGGTGCGGCTGGAAGATCACATGGACCCCACCGTACCCGCAATCTTTCGCTGCGCGCAGCGTCGCGCGAATCTCTGTCGGATGGTGGCCGTAATCGTCCACGACGGTCACGCCGCG
The DNA here is from genome assembly GCA_963796895.1 of uncultured Acidobacteriaceae bacterium. GTDB lineage: Bacteria > Acidobacteriota > Terriglobia > Terriglobales > Acidobacteriaceae > Palsa-343. Next base: position 60,182 of record CAWCNN010000002.1, on the reverse strand, counting down.
CACGCACCCTTTGACCTGGAAGCGCCGATCCACCCCGCGGAACGACTTCAGGCCCGCCGCGATCGCCTCCGGCCTGATCTCCAGCTGCGTTCCGATGGCGAGGGCCGCCGTCGCGTTCAGCACATTGTGGATTCCCGGCACGTGCAACTCCAAAGGACCGTACACCTCGCCATCCGCGGCCACTTCAAAGCGCGTGCGGCAAACGCGCGGCCCTGACCCGGCAACTGCATCGATCGGCCCCGCGGGCAACAACCGCAGCACAAAGTCCGCCTGCGGCGACATCCCGTAGGTGAAGACCCGCCTTTGCACCCGGGGCAGGATCCCCTGGAGCAGCGGATTGTCGACGCACGCGACGCACGCTCCGTAAAACGGCACGCGCTCCATGAACTCGACGAAGGCGCCCTCCACATCGGCCATGTCGCGATAGCAGTCCATGTGCTCGCGATCCAGGTTCGTCACGACCGCCAGGATCGGTGACAAACGCAGGAAGGAGCGGTCGCTCTCGTCGGCCTCCGCCACCAGGTACTGGCTCTGCCCCAGCCGCGCGTTCGATCCCATCGCGTCCACACGGCCGCCCACCACCACTGTGGGATCGAGCCCGCCTGCCGTCAGCACCGAGGCCACCATCGAGGTGGTGGTGGTCTTGCCATGCATCCCAGCGATGGCGATGCCGTATTTCAGCCGCATCAGCTCGGCGAGCATCTCGGCGCGCTGGATTACGGGAATCTTCCGCGCGCGCGCCTCGATCACCTCAGGATTGTTTTCGTGGACCGCGGAGCTGATGACCACGACGCTGGCGCCGACCACATTCGCGGCCGCGTGTCCTTCGAATACGGTTGCGCCCAGCGTGGCCAGCCGCTCGGTCACTGCGGAACGCCGCAGGTCCGACCCGCTCACCGGATAATGCAGGTTCAGCAGGATCTCCGCGATCCCGCTCATCCCGATCCCGCCGATTCCGATGAAGTGAACGCGCTGCGCCTTGGCAAACAATGTCGATTCCCTATTGGCTACTGACTATTGACTGCTCTCCGGCATGGTGTGGAGCACGAGACTCTTCTGGTTGATGAATCCCACCACGACGTCGAACTGCTTCCGCGCCTTCCAGTCCGCATCGGTAATCGGGAAGTGAAAGATCATCTGGCCCTCGATTTCCTGGCCCGGCGTCATGGTGATTCCGCGCGGCATAGGCGTTTTCTTCTGCGCATCCAGCTCCGGATAGGCGATGAAGACTTTTCTGTAATCCTCGCCGCTCGCCGCCCGGCTTTGCTCGATGTTGCCGTTCGCCAGCGTCACTTCGCCCCACATCTCCTGCAGGAACAGGGGCAGTTTGGTCGTACTTTTGATCTTCACGTCGGCGATCACGATGACTTCGTCATACACATTGGGCTGGCCCTTGAGGCCGCCCAGCCCCGCGCCTGTGGAGAGTTCGCGATGGATCGGATAGGTGGATATCGACACCACCTGGCCCGTATGCACGGGGCCGGTCCAGGTAACCCAGACGTAGGCGCCAATGATGCCGACGACGATCACGATCGCCAGCAGCACCACCAGCAAAGGATGAAAGCCCGTCCCGTTTCGTTCGGACATATTGCTCCCGATTCTACTGGAGTGTACAGGGGTGCCCCAGTCAGGCCTGCGTTGGTGCCGTTTGGGCTCGCAGTCCCTTCAGAAACTCCCGCGCTCCCCGCGTATTGAGCAGATCCCCTTTTGTGAGCCATGCCCGGCGCAGTTGCTTCACGCCGTAATGCATCTTCGCCAGGTGACTCGTATGATGCGAGTCGGTGTTCACCACGATCCGACAGCCCAGTTCCTTTGCCCGCCGCAGATCGCGATCGCACAAGTCCAGCCGGTCGGGATAGGCATTATGCTCCACCGCCACACCTGTTTCCGCAGCTTTGCGCAGCAGCGCCTCAACATCCAGAGCGTACGCCTCGCGCCGCAGCAGCAGCCGGCCCGTTGGATGGCCCAGGATTTTGACATGCGGGTTCTCCATCGCCCGCAGCATGCGCTCCGTCATCTGTTCCTGCGGGATATTAAACAGCGAATGGACGCTGGCGATCACCACATCCATCTGCGCGAGCACCTCGTCGGACAAATCGAGCGCGCCATCCGCCAGGATGTCCACCTCGATCCCGGCGAATACCCGGATCTTCCCTTCCATTTCTTTGTCGACGGCGCGAATTCGCTGGATATGTTCGAGCGCACGCTTGTCGTCGAGGCCCATGGTCATGGCCAGGTTCTTCGAGTGATCCGTGATCGCGATGTACTCATATCCGCGCGCGACTCCGGCGTCGGCCATCTCGCGGATGGTGTTCTTCCCGTCCGTCTCCACGGTGTGCATGTGCACGTCGCCGCGGATATCTTTTTCCTCGATCAGCAGCGGCAGGCGATGCTCTTCCGCAGCTTCGATCTCTCCGTTGTTTTCGCGCAGCTCGGGCGGGATCCAGTCGAGGCCCAGGGCCGCGTAAATCTCCTCTTCGGTGGCCCCGGCCACAAAGGAGGCGTCCTCGATCTTCGCGAGGGCGTACTCGCTCAGGGTGTATCCCCGCTTGAGGGCTCGCTGCCGGACCGACACGTTGTGCATCTTCGATCCGGTGAAGTATTGCAGCGCCGCTCCGTACGATCCGACCGGCAGCAGACGGACATCCACCTGCAAGCCGCTTCTGAGGCGGAAGCTCACCTTGTTCTGGCCCTTCGCCAGCATGGTGTTGGCCGCAGGATAATTCGCGACATACTCCACCGCCGCGCTCACGCAGTCTTCCGCGCAGGCCGGGCCTGTGGCCAGGATGTCGAGGTCTCCCACGGTGTCGCGCCCGCGCCGCAGCGATCCGGCGGGCAGAATGGTCGTAATGCCATCGAATTTCCGGAGGTACGCGATGAGCTTCTCGGCCGCCTCTTCCGCGTCGTCGATCAGGAACCGACCGCTGCGCTGCTTGTAATCCTCGATGCCCTTGCGCAGCTTCTCGATCAGCTTCTCGCCAAATCGCGGCAGGCCGGTGAGCCGCCCATCGGCAATCGCCTTCTCCAACTCCTCCACGGAGCCTACCTGCAATGAATCCCACAACAGGGCAACGGTCTTCGGACCCATCCCCGGCAGCCGGAGCAGTTCCAGCATCGTCGGCCGGTATTTCAGCAGCAGCTGTTCGCGCAGTGGCAGCGTCCCGGCCTTCTCAATCTCCTGGATATTCGCCGCCATCCCTTTGCCGATCCCGGGGATTTCCTGCAGCTTCTTCGGGTCACCGGCGATGGTGCTGAGCTGGATGGTTGATTGCTCGACCGCCTCCGCCGCTCTGCGATAGGAGCGGATGCGAAAGGGATCGCCCGCACTGATCTCCAGCAGGTCCGCCGTGTCGGCCAGCAACTGCGCAATCGAACGATTGTCCATTGAGGATTGATTACATCACGAGGATGAAACCCGAATCCACACACTACCGCTGTGCGTTCAGTCGGTAGAGATGGGGGAGGCCCATGGGCGCTCCGCGGCCGGGTTCGGCGGAAAAGAGCGATCGACGCGCACCGTTGAGGCACACGCCGAGTTCCTTCGTGTCAGAGAAGAGGATCGGGGGAATCCGTGCGACGCGTTCAGGCTGCGTCGGCGCCGCTGCTGGCGCCCGCCTCGCGCCCCCTTACCACCTGATCTGCCTGGGGTCCCTTCTGACCCTGAACGATGTCGAACTCCACGTCATCGCCCTCTTTGAGGCTTTTATATCCGTCCACCTGGATGGCGCTGTAGTGAACGAATACATCGGGGCCGTCGTCCCGCCCGATAAACCCATATCCCTTGGCATTATTGAACCACTTGACCTTGCCTTTGTACTGAGCCACGTACGCGAACCTTCCTCTCAGGCAGATTGTGGTTGGGGATACCAACCTGCACTGACTCAGACGCGTTGGCCCTGGCTTTGGTTTTCCGACTTTTAATCCACCGCCCCATCACTTCTTCTTTCGCTTCTTCCTGCGTATCCATCGCGCGTAGAACAAGACCGAGATCATGGTCTTTCCGTCGCGGATTTCTCCCGCATCGGTCAACTTTAGTAACTCGCTCAGCGGCACCATCTGGAGTTCGAAGCTCTCGTCTTCCTCCGGCTCCGCTTCGCCCGCCGTCAGATCTTCTGCCAGAAAAACCTGCATCCATTCGCCGAGGAATCCGGGGCTTGCAAAGTAGCGCACCAGCTTGGTCCACTTCTTCGCGGTGTAGCCGGTCTCCTCTTTCAGTTCCCTCTTCGCCGCGGCCAGATGATCCTCGCCGTCGTCCATCTTCCCGGCCGGCACCTCATAAAGGTAATGCTGCGCCGCGTGACGGAATTGCCGCTCGATGAGCACCAGGGGATCCTTCCGGCTCTTCCGGTCGTCCACCGCCAGGATCACCGCCGAGCCGTTATGGCGGATCACGTCCCGCATCGCCTTCTTCCCGGTTGGCTCCTCGATCTGGTCGCGCACCACCCGGAAGAGCGGCCCCTCAAAGACGTCTTTCGACGACAACACCTTCGCCGGACCGCCATGACGGATCTTCAGGTTCTTCACCACGGGCACTTCGTGTTTCGAGTGCTGCTTTCCCTGCTTCGTTTCTGACTTCCGGGTCGACTTTTTCTTCTTCGCCATGCGGTTCGCGCTCCCTTCCCTAACCTATCATTCGGGCCTTCGCTGAACGCTGGCCGCGATCCGCTACCCGCCGCTTTAACTGCATCTTCTCCCCCGCCCTCGGCATCGGAAGGTTGAGCCCGGTCCAATCCGTCACTCATGCGCAGCCCCGAACGCCGCACAGCTCCCGTCCCCGTGAGAAACTTCCTTGAGGCTCTGCCGTGAAGGTCGAATGCTACCCCATCTCGCTGCTGCCCCGGCAAAGCCGGCTCTTCCTCGACTACACGTCGAGCCACGAGCCCCTCGCACCGTTCTTCACCTCGACACCGTGGTCCACCGATTGGGCGAAATCCATTCCCGCACAGGACGGCGCGCACCGCCACAGTCTCGCCGACCTTCTGGTCGAACAAAATAGGGCCTGGAACGCGAGCGGCAAGACCCTCGCCAACATCGAGCGACTCCGCGGGGACGCGGGCGCCGTTCTTACCGGCCAGCAGGTCGCGCTCTTCACCGGGCCCCTGTTCACTCTGCTGAAAGCCGCCACCATTGTTCGCCGCGCTCAGGACTCGGGCGCTGTGCCAGTGTTCTGGCTGGCCTCGGAAGATCACGACCTCGCCGAAGCTGACCATGTCACGCTCCCCGCGCGCCACGCTCTGCACACGCTGAAGCTTGCGCACGAAGACGCTCCCGCTGCGAACCCTGTTGGCAATCTCCCCATCGGCGCCGGGATCGCCCAGGTGCTCGACCGCGCCGCCACAATCATCGGAGGCACGCCCGAGTTCGACCTGCTTACGGAGTGTTATACGCCCGGCGCGACATACACCTCGGCCTTTGCTCGCTTCCTCTCCGCCACTTTCGCGGACTACGGACTGATCGTGGTCGACGCCTCGACGCGGGCCTTCCACGCTCTCGGCGCGCCGGTGCTCCGCTACGCGATTGAACACGCCGACGCTCTCGAAGCCGCGCTGCACGATCGCGACAAACTCCTCGCCGACCGCGGCTACCACTCGCAGGTTCTGGTCGCCCCTGGGTCGAGTCTGCTGTTTCTGATCGATGAAGCGACGGGCGCACGCGTCCCCTTGCGACGGAAAAACGGCGCCTGGCTCGCAGGGAAAACGCAGTACTCGACGGATGATCTGCTGGCGATCCTCGATGCAGCCCCTGAGCGCCTGAGCCCCAACGCGCTGCTGCGGCCGGTGTTTCAGGATTTCCTTTTCCCGACGCAGGCCATTATCGGAGGCCCCGCCGAGATCGCGTACTACGCGCAGAACCAGGTGGTGTACGGGGCCATCCTCGGGCGCACCACACCGGTTCTTCCGCGCTTCACCGCGACGCTGATCGAGCCATCCATCGCGAAGATCCTGGACCAGTACCAGCTTTCGCTCGAAGACATTCTCACCTCGCATCCCGACGAGCTCGCTCAACGTCTGGGCGCGCGGTCACTGCCGGTTGAAGGCAAGCGGCGCCTCTCGTCCGCCGGCAACGCTCTCGACGACGAGCTGGACGCGCTTCTCGCGTGGACGGAGTCGCTGTCGCCGGACCTCGGGCGTGCGGCAAAAGTCTCAGCGTCGAAGATGCGGTATCAGATGAACCGGCTGCGCCGGCTCGCCGCGAACTACAAGCTCCAGCAGGACGCGAGCATTCGGCGCCACGTCGACACGCTCAGCTTCAACCTCTTCCCGGATCGCCATCCTCAGGAACGGGTCATCGGCGGCATCGCTTATCTGGCGCGGTACGGTACGCCGTTGCTGGATGCGTTCGTCGAACAAGCCTCACAGGAGTGTCCGGGGCACAAAGCTTTGTGGTTGTAGCGGGAGCCCTCCGGACAGGGGGTCAAGCCCCTCGGAAGATGTTGATTCCTTGAGGACGGACTTGGCACGGACACCCTGTATTAACCATATGGTTAACATGGATAAATATAGCGGAGAGCCTTCGGCTCCTGCGGAGCGCGGCTGAAGCGCGATCACGGTCGATGCGCTGCCTACCCCGTAGCCAGAACGGCTACAATCCTCTCAGGAGGCCCCATGCGCCTGGTTTCCCTGCGTGAGTTCCGCATCCGCGGCTCCAAAGCCCTCAAATCCGCTCCGTCCGGCGAAACCATCCTCCTCTCGGGCCGGAATGGCCCTGAGTACTTCCTCGTCCCCGTCCTCGGAGATGTCACCGACCAGGACCGCGAGCTGCAGCGTGCCATTGCCAGGGCCAGCCTCCGCGAAAACTGGCGCCTGGCGGAGAAATTCGGACCTCTCAGCGATGAAGAGATCGACACCGAAATCGCCCAGTCCCGCACCGAGCGCTTGGCCCGCGAGCGCGCATCCGCCGCCGACAGCTAACGGTTGGAAGCTAGCAGCCAGCAGCTAGCCGCTACACTAACCCCATGCAGGCTACCTCCTGCAGCGACGCCCGACCCACCATCCTCTGGCTCCAGACCATCACTCTTCTCTGGATGCTGGTTGAATGCGGCGTCTCCGCGTACGCCGCGATCACTGCGCACAGCCCGGCTCTGCTCGCCTTCGGGTCCGACAGCCTGGTCGAACTGCTCTCCGCGACCGTGGTTCTGCTCCAGTGGAGCCCGCGCTTCTCCCTCTCCGAGCGGGCGGCCACGCGTATCTCCTCGGTTCTGCTCTACGCGCTCGCGGGGGTTGTCGTCGTTCTCGCGATCCTCTCCATGCTTCTGAAGCGTCCGCCGGAAACCAGCGTCCCGGGGATCGCCATTACGGTGGCGGCCCTGATCGCCATGCCGGTTCTCGCTTTTCTCAAGCGCCGCGAAGCCCGCCGCATCGGCAACACTGCGCTCGCCGCCGACGCTGTGCAGTCGGCGACCTGCGCGTGGCTCGCCGCCATCACCCTGGCCGGCCTCGCCCTGAACGCCCTCTTCCACATTGCCTGGTTCGATTCGCTCGCCGCACTCGCTGCGACGCCGTTGCTTCTGAAAGAAGCGCGCGCCGCCTGGAAGGGCCACACCTGCGGTTGCTGCTGACTGGACGAGTCGCTAAGAGCTAAGAGCTAAGAGCTAAGAGCTAAGAGCTAAGAGAACGCTACACCACCCGCTCTAATCCCGGAACCTCGCTCTCCACCTGGGCGACCGCCTCCACGACGCCGTAGACTCCGATAATCTTCCCCGAAGCATCGAACCGGGGCGATCCGCGCGACCGCATCAGCAGCCACTCTCCATCCAGCCCCCTGACCCGGTAAAGCACGTCGATCGGCTCGCCGGTGCCGAGGCAGACGCGGATCGCTTCATTCGTCGGACCCAGGTCGTCCGGATGCAGCATGCTGGTCCAGCCGTGTCCCACGGCCTCGGCCAGCGGCTGCCCCGTGACTTCCTCCCATCGCGAGCTGGCCTCGATCACCTCACCCTTGTCATTCAGCACCCAGGGCACGTGCGGCCCCAGTTCCAGGAGATGCCGGAAGTGATCCAGGCTCTCGCGCAGCGCTTCTTCGGTGCGCTTGTGGCCGGTCACGTCCATCACCGCGACGGAAACTCCGAGCACCTCGCCCGCCTCATCGCGCGCCGGCTGATACGACAGCAGCACGGTCTGCCCTTCTCCGCCCGGCTCACGCGGCGGCTTCTGCGCCTCCACGCCCAGAACCGGCTCGCCCTCCATGGCACGCCGGATGAACGGCTCGACAATTGGCCACACGTGCGGAATCACCTCGGCGACCGTCTTGCCCAGGTGGGCGCGCACCGGGGCGCCGTTGATCTCGGCCAGCTTGCGGTTGAGGCTCACGTACCGCATCCGCCGATCGAGGAAACACAGGCCGACCGGCGCGCCATCGTAGATCGCCTGAATCTGCGCCAGCCGCTCCGCCGGCAACGACTCCAGGCCCGCCAGGGGATTGCCGTCCATCGCTGCGGGGATTGCCGATGCGAATGTCTGCGCGGGCGCCGAGAGCATACGCGGAATTTCTTCCGCCGGCGCCGGCTTCCCATACAGCCAGCCCTGCGCCAGATCGCACCCCAGCCACAGCAGCATGCTCGCCTGCGCCGCCGTCTCCACTCCCTCCGCCACCGTCGCCAGTCCCAGGCTTTGTCCCAGCCCGACTACAGCGGCGACAATCTTGCGGCTCTCCCGCACTTCCGCCATCGACCCAACAAAGCTGCGATCCACCTTCAATTTGTCGAAGGGCAGCGACTCCAGATTGCGCAGGCTCGAATATCCGGTCCCGAAGTCGTCCAGCGCCAGCTTGCACCCCAGCTTCTTCAGCTCGCGAGCCACTTCGCGGGCGCGCGTCACGTCTTCCAGGAGCGCGCTCTCCGTCACCTCCAGCGTCAGCCGGCAGAGCGCGAATCCCCCCGGCGCCGCACACGCGGAGATCATCCCGGGCAGTCCCGGATCCTGTAATTGATGAGCCGAAAGATTGACGGACAGATGCAGCGGGCTCCCCGCCAGCGGCGCCGAGGCGAACGCCTTCCGCAGCAGCGATTGGGTCAGGCGATTGCTCAACCCGTTCGTTTCGATCCGGGGAATAAACTCCTCGGGCGAAACGACCACCTGCGGATTAGGCCGCCAGCGGGCCAGAAGCTCAAACCCGGTCAGCTGCCCGGTGCGCAACTCCACGATGGGCTGAAAAACGGGAAAGAACTCGTCGCGATCCAATGCCCGCTGGAGGTCGGCTGCACTGGAGGCCATTCGATCACTCTACGCCCAACGGGGACGACCGGAATACCACCTTGGTAGCGGGTTCCCCTGTGGTCACAACCCCCGGTCTCCTGTCCGCCGCGCCGCTTCCCCCTGCCGGCAAGTTACCCGCGAACCTCAACCCGAAACACCACCCCTCTCGCCTGCAGGAGACTCTCAGATTCCCTTCAGGTCGACCGGCGATGCTGGAGGTGTGAAAGACGAAGTCAGCACCAGGACGCCGGAAGCTCCGGCCGCGAATCCGCAACAAGGCCACAAGCCTCCCCAACACTTCCGACCCGACGGACTTCGGCCTGGGCGAGGAGATCGCGCCCTTCGATCCCGCGAAGATTAACGTCCGTCTCCCGCTCGGGCCTGGCGACACGCCGGTCACGAGGAGTGGGAGTTGGTCAACGTCGCGGGGGAAGCGCATAACTTCCATATCCATCAAACCAAGTTTTATGTGGTCCCGCAGAACGCCCCCGATGGGGATGCAGGGGAACTGATGGACAATGTCGCACTGCCTACCGGTGGCGAGGCCTGCGATGGGACCGTCGCTACGTGGCGCTCCGGAGCCTGTCCTGTCTCGACGGTGACGGTGCGCATCCCGTTTGCCGAGGTCGGAGACTTCGTCTACCACTGCCATATCGGAGAGCATCAGGACGGCGGGATGATGGCGCACATTCGGGTTATCGCTTCGCAGTAAGGTGCGGCGTGGCAGGGGCGGTCGTGCTCAGTCAGCCCCGCTCACTGGCGCGGGAAGGGTTGAAGTCCGGATTGCTGACTCGGTGGGTGCAATGGCGATTATCACTCGTCGCGCAGATGTCAAAGTTCGGGCGACCTGGTTTCGAATTGGAGCGTCACTACGAAGACCCTGTAGACGATCTACCCCCATTGGGAGTAGATTGTCTACACCCATGAGCGAAAGAGACCAGTACAAGAACCGCATCGAGCTGCTGCAGGGAACACTCGACATGCTTATTCTTCAAACGCTGCAATGGGGGCCGCAGCATGGATATGGCATTGTCCAGGCCTTACGTTTGCGATCCGGAGATGTGCTTCAGGTGGAGACTGGATCCCTGTATCCGGCCCTCCATCGACTGGAGCGTCAGGGCTGGGTGCAGTCGGAGTGGAAGCAGACAGAGAGCAGGCAAAAGGCCCGCTACTACCGAATCACGGCCAAAGGGAAAAAGGAGTTGGCCTCGGATCTGGGCCGATGGGAGCGGATTGTCGAAGCGATCGGGTCGGTGATGTACGTCAAGCCGGAGGAGAGTGAGTCATGAACTGGTTCCCGAGCTTCGGTTTTCAGCGGCGCAGGCGCGAATTGAAGGAAGAGATCGATGCGCACCTGCAGATGGCGATTGCCGATCGAGTGGCCCGAGGCGAGACGCCAGAGTCGGCGCGGCAAGCGGCCGCGCGGGAGTTTGGAAATATCGCTTTGGTGCAGGATGTGACGCGCGATATTTGGGGCCAGGCGTGGCTTGAACAATTGGGCCGGGATCTCCGTTACGCGTTACGGCAACTGCGCAGGAGCCCCGGCTTTACCATCACCGCGACGGCCATGCTGGCTGTAGCGATCTGCGCCAACAGCACCGTATTCAGCTGGATTGACGGCACCATGCTGCGTCCGATTCCGGGCGCGCGGGACACAGGCGATCTTGTCAGCCTGCAACGGGGGGAACGGAACTTCTCGCCGACTCCGCCTTTCTCCTATCTCGACTATCGCGATCTGCGCGAGCAGAACCGCACCTTCACCGGAATGCTTGCTTATCACAACGATTGGATCGCGCTGACCGGCGGTGCGCAGCCGGAGCGTGTCTATATCGCGAACGTGTCGGCGAACTATTTCGATGTGCTCGGCGTCAAGCCGGTGCTGGGGCGCTTCTTTCTGGCGGATGAGGAGGCTCGGGCAGTACCCAACGTGGTCCTGGGCTACTCGGTCTGGAAGACGCGTTATGCCGCAGACCCGGCCATTGTGGGCAAGTCGATCGAGGTCGCCCGGCATCCTGTGACGGTGATCGGTGTGGCGCCGGAAGGGTTTGTCGGAGCGGCGCCGGGACTGCGTGACGATCTGTGGGTAACGCTCGATCCCCTCGGGAACGATGGGTGGCGGATGACCCATCGCGATTCGGACTGGCTGATCGTAATAGGAAGATTGCGGCCGGGTGTGAGCCGTGGCCAGGCAGCCCAGGATCTCGATACCGTGATGCGCCATATTGTGGCTGCGTATCCGGACCAGCATCTGGGCGATAACCGGATCACGATCGATCCCATGTGGCGTTCGCCCTTTGGCGCCAACGGATACATGGCGGCGACGCTGCCCATTTTGCTGGCCTTCGCCGGCCTGGTGCTGTTGCTGACGAGCGCGAACGTGGCGACGCTCACGCTGGTGCGGTTTGTATCCCGGCGGCGTGAGCTTGCCATCCGGCAGTCGCTGGGGGCCAATCGCATGCAACTGGTGCGGCAGATGGTGATGGAAGGCGTGTTGCTTTCCATCGTCGCAGGGGCCGCGGCCTTTACGCTGACATTGTGGACTTCGAAGACATTCGCATGGTTCTTTCCAGCGAATGCAATTCCCCTGGCACTGAACGGGAACATGGACCATAAGGTGGTGATTGGGATTGTAGTGTTTTCTCTATTGGCCGGTATGCTGTGCGGCGCGCTCCCCGCCTGGCGTTCGTCCCACGCGCCGGCCATTGAGGTACTCAAGGCAGAGTCCGCAAGTATCTCCGGCGGATCACGCAACCGGAAATTGCTCAGCGGGCTGGTGGTGGCGCAAATCGCGCTTTCCCTTCCACTGCTGTTGTGCTCCGGGCTATTCCTGCGAACGCTGCGGAATCTTGCCCACGCGAACCCCGGCTTTGAGCAGGACCACGTTCTCACTGCGTCCGTGGGGCTGAATATCGCCGGCTACAGCAACGACGAGGCACAGTTGATCCGTCACAAGATACTGGATCGCGTGTCGGCATTGCCCGGCGTGGAGGTTGCGTCTCTTACCGACTGGATTCCGATGACCCTGATCCAAAAGAGGAACGATGCGTATCCGGAAGGGTATGTGCCGCACCCTCATGAATCTTTGTTGGTGGAGAATGCCGAGGTAGGCCCGCGGTATTTCGAATCCCTTCATATCCCCATTTTGGAAGGACGCGAGTTTACGCTGCAGGACGATGAAAAGGCCCCGGGGGTCATCATCGTGGATCAGACGGCTGCGAGGCGCTTCTGGCCGGGACAGGATCCGCTGGGAAAGAACCTCAGGGTGTCGGGCCGCCTTTTCACGGTTGTCGGCGTTGCGAGGAATTCAACACATACATTCGTGAATGAGTCACCGGAGGCTATGGTCTATATGAGTTTTTTCCAGCGCCCGGGGTACGAGACCATGGTGCAGGTGAAGACCAAGGGGAATCCGGTCGACCTGGAGCCGGCGGTGGAAAACGCCATTCATGCAATCGATCCACGGCTGCCGGTTTTCGATGTGCGTTCCATGCGGGAGAGTACCCAGATGGCGAACAGCTTCGCCGTCATCGAGAGCACCCTGGCGGGATTGTTCGCGCTGATCGGGCTGGTTCTTGCGGTAACCGGGATCTACGGAGTCGTGGCCTATCGAACTCAAATGCGGACCCACGAGATCGGAATACGAATGGCTCTTGGTGCTTCCCGCGTGGATGTGCTGCGCCTCGTGCTGTTGCAGGGATTGGGTCTCACAGCGATCGGGCTGGCGCTGGGACTGGCGTTTGCGTTGGGACTCACACGCGTGATCGTCCGGCTGTTGTACGGAATCGGCGCCCACGATCCGGTCACCGTCGTTTCCGTCGTCATGCTCCTGGGAGCAATGTCCTTGCTGGCATGCTACCTTCCCGCTCATCGAGCCATGCGCCGGAACCCCGTGACCGCAATTCGCGAATTGTAAGCTGCAGTTCAGAAGCATCTTCGTTCTGCGTTTTGCGACTTCAGAGGAAATCGCTCATCGAGGGGTATCCCGAGTTGTGTCGGGTTGGGCGGCAAAGCAGCAGGTCCGATGATCGCCCGGATCGCTCCGTCGAGGCGGCAGGCTCCGGGTTTACCGGCTACCCCCCGCCGCCTCCCCTGCGTTACACTCTCGGGTTGTAGAGCCGTATGGCGAAATACCACTCCAATTCGACGTTTGAAGTCGCCTGCCCCGACTGCGGTGCGATGCTGAAAATCGACGCCTCCTCCCGTACTGTCATCGCGCATACCCCTGCGCCCCGTAAACGCACCTTCGAGGACTTCGACCAGGCAACGCGCGCGATGCGTGAAGCCGAAGAGCGCAAAGAAAGCCTCTTCCGCCAGGCCGTCGATCTCGAAAAGAACAAAGAGGACGTGTTCAACAAGCGCTTCGCTGAGGCGCTCAAAAAAGCCAAAGAAACCCCCGACACCGGCAAGCCGCTCCGCGAATTCGACCTCGATTAGACCTGGACCAGGAGCAACAATGAGCACCTCGGAACACACTCTCAGTGGTGTCGAATGGCTCTTCCGCATGCAGAGGGCCTTCGAGACGGAACCTGATCCTGTCGTCACCCCCGGCGACCCGATGCAGTACGATGACAGAAAGGAAGACACGGCCCCGGGAACTCCGCCTGGAGCCGCGTACCCTGACGAAACCGAGCATCTTACCCGTATGGTCACAGAACTGCAGCCCATGAAAATTGCCAGCAAGATCGAATCCAGCCTCTCGGAAATCCCCTGGACCCGCACCGTCGCCGCCGGTTCGCTGGTGGTCGGCGCTATCCTGCTCATCACCGGCCGGCGCAAGTCCGCCCTGGCCGTCTCCGCCGCCGGTGCCGCGGTCGCCCTGCTGGAAAATCCTGAGATCGTCCGCGAAGCCTGGAACGCCATGCCCCGTGCCATCCGGTCCGGCCAGGATTTCCTGGTCCGCATCGAGGACTTCGTCGAGGAACTCAACAAGCAGAGCCAGAACTTCCGCAAAGTGCTGGTGCACGACTAAGCGGGCGCCTGGCGTTTCTCCCCTCGATCGGATGACTGCGGCTGCCCACGTCTCGCTGCTGAGACGTGAGGATTGCTGCGCATCCGCACCCCCTCTCTCTGCAGTGCCGTGGTTGTGCTTCCACAGCGCGGCTGTCGGGGCGCCGCTACACTAAAGCCAGCCCCATGAAACGCACCATCTCCCACTACGAGCTGGAGCGCAAGCTCGGCACCGGCGGGTCCGGCGTCGTCTACCTCGCGAACGACACCCAGCTCATGCGCCCGGTGGTACTCAAGATCCTGAAGCAGGGGGTCCTCACCCTCGACCAGATGCGCACCACGGTTCTGCGTGAAGCTCGGCTCGCTTCCGCCATCGAGCACCCCAACGTCTGCGCCATCTACGAAGTGGGCGAAGAGGGCGAAGAGGCGTTCATCGTGATGCAGTATGTGCCGGGGCAGTCTCTGGACAAGCTGATCGCGCGCGGCCCGGCCACGCTGCAGCTGGTGCTTTCGGTTGGCATTCAGATCGCCGACGGGCTGTCCGCGGCTCACTCGCTCGGCATCTTCCACCGTGACCTGAAGCCGGCGAATGTGATGTTGACCGACGGCGGCCTGGCGAAGATTCTCGACTTCGGACTTGCGCGCCGGCTTCCGCCAGAAGAGCGGGACTTCGATCCGGTCAAGGCCTCCCGGCGGAAACCCGGCGCCCCGATTGCCACCTACACGGCGCGCGGCGGGACGATCGCCTACATGGCTCCGGAGCAGTTCGTGACCGGGCAAAGCTCCGTCCAGTCCGATCTGTGGGCGCTCGGCGTGATCCTTTATGAACTCGCCAGCGGCCGCCATCCCTTCGCGCGGCCCGACGGCGACGAGTTTCAGTCGATCCGGGCCATCCAGTTCGCCGACCCGCCCCCTTTGGCCGACAGCGTGCCGCCGGAACTCGCCTCCGTCATCCTCGGCCTGCTGCAGAAGACTCCTGCCGAGCGCTACGGATCCTCGGCGGAAGTCCGCGAGGCGCTGAAGACCATCATGAAGACGCGGCAGATCGAAACCGGCGTAATCCCCGGCGACGCCGCCGCCGTTCTCCCGCCGTCCACACCCGCCGAGCAGGAAAAGCGCACCACGGGCATTCTTTCTATGCTCGCCGAGCGTTTCCGCGAGTCGTCGACCGAAAAATCCGAACACAACACGATCCTCGTGCTCCCCTTTCAGAACCTCGGCGCCACGGACATCGCCCCGCTCTACGGCTTCGCTCTCGCCGATGCGCTCGCCACCCGCATCGCGCGCATGTCGTCCCTGGTTGTGCGGCCGTCCTCGGCGCTGATGCACCTGCCCATTGCGCAAATGGATCCGCTCGCCATCGGACAGAAGCTGATCGTCGACTGGGTGCTCACCGGCAACTTCATGCGCTCGGACCAGGGCTTCGATCTCAACTGGCAGCTTCTCGAAGTCGATAGTCAAAGCGTGCGGGGCGGCGGATCCATCAGTGTCCCGTCGTTTGACCTGATCGCCGTCCAGACCGAGATCGTCAACGAAGTCTTCGCCTCCCTGCAGGGCATCGGCCAGCTGCAGCCGGGCGCGGAACGAGCAGTTCCGCCAGCGCGCACCGAACTGCTCGGCGAAGAGCTGTCTGAGGAATATTTGCAGGCGCAGGCACTGCTCTCTGGATTCATGCAGCGCACGGGCTCCCGCGCCGACCTCGAGCGCGCCCGCCAGCTTTTCGAAGCCGTCACCCAACGCGATCCTTCGTTTGCCCCGGCCTGGACGGGTCTGGGCATCGCCGAGCTGCAGTACGTCCGCTACGGATTCGGCGGGCATCTCCACGTCATGGCCGCCCGCAAGGCGCTGGACCGCGCGCTCGATCTCGACTCGAATTCGGTCAACGCTAATCTGTACCGGGTCTACATGCTCCTCTCCCGCGGCGAAAAGGAATCCGCTCGTCACGGCATCGAGCACCTGCTGCGCACCGCCGCGAACGACTGGAACGTCCACCTTGTCGCCGGTATCACGCTTCGCATCGACGGGATGTACGACGAGGCTCTGGCGCAGTTTCACCGGGCCCTGATGCTGAACCCTTCCAGCGCCGCTGTGGTTTACAACCACCGCGCGCGGGTTTATCAGTACCAGAACCAGCTCGAACTCGCCGAAGAAGAACTGCAGAAGGGACTGACGCTGGAGCCGCGCTATCCATTGCTTCGAACGTCGCTGGCTTATCAACGCATGCGTCAGGGCGACCTCCATCAGGCCATCGACATGCTCGAGCAGGTGATTCGCGACGACGCCTCGATGCGCCTCGCCGTCCCGACTCTGGCTCTGTGTTACGTCATGATGGATGACCGGCAGCGCGCGGCCTCGCTCATCGTGGAAGAGACCATCGCGGCGGCGGAAGCGGATTCAGAAATGGCGTACCGGCTCGCGACCTATTTTGCCGTCGATGGCGACGAGAGCGAAGCTCTTCACTGGCTGCGCCGGGCGATCTACTTAGGCAACGAAAACTATCCCTGGTTCTCGAAAAACCCCGCCTGGAACCGTCTGAAAGAGCACACCGACTTCGAGCGCATCCTCGAAGATCTGAGAAAGAGCTACCGCCGCAACCAGAAGACCTGGAAGCGGCTTCTGAGCGAGTCGGGTGGGTGAGCACCGATGCCGGGCCTCTGCGACATGACTTGAAGTCATGCAGGTTTCACTCCTCTCTGCTGGGGGTCGATCACCCCAAAAAACCGCGCCAGCGATACGCCGGGTTATGGCCGCAGTGCTCTCAGCACGGGCGCTCGGCACTCCCGTAACCGGCAAATCCGAATCTCTTTCGATCTCGTGAAATATCCCATTTACAGCGCGACCTGATTTTGTTTAGTATCCGAACAAATGAAGACGCTGCGCGAAAAGCTCTTCGACTCCAGCCGCTTCCTGATTGCGGCCGAGCTGGTCTCCGTGCGCGGCTCCATGAACGAACGCACCACGCTCAAAACCCGAGCCTTCGCCACCGATCTCGCCGCCAGCCCGGCCATCGATTGGATCTCCATCACCGACAATGCCGGCGGCAACCCGCAGCTCGCGCCCCTCGCCTTGGGCCGTCCTATCCTGTATGCCGGCAAAGAGGTAGTCATCCACCTCACCTGCAAGGACCTGAACCGCAACGGACTGGAGTCCGAGGCGTGGATGCTCAACAGCGAGGGCTTCTACAACATCCTCGCCATGACGGGAGACTACCCGGTCGCCGGCAGCGAAGGCCTGGCCAAACCGGTCTTCGATATCGATTCGGTCGGTTTGATTTCGTTGTTGTCCCGAATGAATAGAGGACTCAACCCACGCGAAGCGTCCGCCAAAGCCCAGCCGCTGGAAAAGACGCATTTCACGATCGGCGCCGTCGCCTCCAGCTTCAAGCTCCGCGAAGGCGAGCTGATCCCGCAATATCTCAAGCTGCAAAAGAAGATCGAGTGCGGCGCCGAGTTCATCATCAACCAGATTGGATTCGACTCGCGCAAAATCTCCGAACTCCGCGCCTGGATGGTTGGGCACGGCCTCGGGTCGACGCCGCTGATCGGGAACGTTTACGTCCTCAACCCGCGCGTCGCGGCAGTCTTCCATTCCGGACGCATTCCGGGGGTCGTGCTCAGCGAGCCTCTTGCGGAGCTTTGTCGCCGGCACGCAACCTCACCTGACCGCGGAAAGGCCTTCTTCCACGAGTTCGCCGCCAAACAGGTCGCCATCTACCGCGGTCTGGGCTTCCGCGGGGCTTACCTCGGCGGTGTGCACGACCTCTCGGCGATCGAAAACATCCTCGCGATCGCGGGCACGTTTGCTCCCGAGGACTGGCGTGCCTTCGCCCGCGAAATTCAGTTCTCCCGCGAGGGCGAGTTCTTCTTCTATAACCAGAATCCCGCAACACTCCTCGCAGATCCAACCAGCGAATCGCCGCGCTCGCGCGTTTCTTTGAAACATGTAACCGTCACGTATCAAATATCGAAGCTCTCCCACGATCTGGTGTTTGAACCCTCTACGCCCCTCGCCCGTCTCGGAGCGAAGCTCTGCACCCATTCCAGCGATCCACTGCAGGGACCCGCACCGTTGCGCATGCTCGAGCACGTAAGCAAATCGATTCTGTATGACTGCAAGGATTGCGGCGACTGTTCGCTTCCGGAAATCGCCTACCTCTGTCCTGAATCGCAATGCGCGAAGAATCAGCGCAACGGTCCCTGCGGCGGCACGCGCGCCGGACGCTGCGAAGTCGAGGGCTATGGGGACTGCATCTGGCTGCGCGCGTATGAACGCCTGCAGCACGATGGCCGCGAGCAGACGCTGCTCGACCATGCGCCCGTGATCCAGAACCAGGGCTTGCGCCGCACGTCCGCGTGGGCGAACAGCTGGCTTGGCCGCGACCACGCTTCGAAGAGGGAACCTCCGGTTCCATCGCTGCCCGAGGTCCCGCAACCTGCTGCCCCAACCGAATCCGTCACTCCCAAACCGGAGACCGTCCGCTCATGACCCGTCCGCTCCACATTATCGGCGAGCTGATGAACAACTCGTATGCTCGCGCTCGCAAGGCCTTCCTGAACCGCGACCCGAGCGGCTACCAGCATCTCGCCAAACTGCAGTCCGATCTGGGTGCGGCATATATGGATCTCAACCTCGACGGCACGCAACGACTGCAGGTTCGTTCGCAGGAGATGCTGGACTTCCTCCCCGATGTCATCGCGGCGATCCAGGAAGTCACGCCCGTCCCTCTCTCGTTCGACAACCCTTCGGTCGACTACCATCGGGTTGCCCTCGAACATTACGATCGCACGAAGAGCCCCGCGCCCATCATTAATTCTGTGGCGGCCTCGCGCGAGCGTCTCGACGAGATGATCGAACTGGTGAAGCACTACGACACCATGGTGATCGTGATGGCGTCGGAGGGTTTCGCACCCGGCGGTACGGCGCAGTGCATGAACCCGCAGGACTCCCTGCGTGCTGCGAAGCAGTTCGTCGAATTGCTGGCTACCAAAGGCGGGCGCCGTAACGATCAGATCCTCATCGATCCTGGCCTTGCACCGGTTGGAGCCGACACCTACGGGTTGGTCAACATCGGGCTCGACGCCATGCGCCTGATCAGCGCCGATCCGGATCTGAAAGGGGTTCACATGGTGGTCGGTCTGTCCAACTTTGCCTGGGGGACGCCGAAGGGTGTTCGCGAAGATCTGGAGAAGGCGTACCTCACGCTCGCTTCCGAATCGGGTCTCGACTTCGCGATCGCGAATCCTGAGAAGTCTCCCGCACCGCTTGCGCACGATCATCCCATGGTCGCCAGACTGACGGAGGCTCTCGCACAGGGGCGACCGCGCGACGGAGAGACCATCGACATCTCCGGCTTCCGCCAGATCGAGGCCGTGATGGGTATCTGCGCCGAAGCACAGCCAGTCGATTTCTGAGATGAACGCGACGATCCCCACTGCTACCGGTTCGCGCCGCATCTGGCTACGCGTCGGCACGCTGCTTGACGGCGAGAG
Organism: uncultured Acidobacteriaceae bacterium; assembly: GCA_963796895.1. GTDB lineage: Bacteria > Acidobacteriota > Terriglobia > Terriglobales > Acidobacteriaceae > Palsa-343. The sequence goes on along the minus strand of CAWCNN010000002.1, from coordinate 40,552 downwards.
CGCGGCTCCGCTGCGTGACGCGCACCTTGTTTACGAGCAGCAGCAGGTTGTATTTGTCGGCGAACAGTCTCCGCCGCGCGAGGCACTGGATGCGGACCAGCGTGTGCCGGACGCCGAACTGCCTGATTACACGCTCCTGCCCGGTCTGATTGACGCGCATACACATCTGTTTCTCGAAGGCGGCGAACTGGATCCAGGGAAACGCTCCGCGTATTTGAAGCAGTCGCCGGCACAACTTCTGGATTGCGCGATCGGGCGCCTCGATTCTCTGCTTCGACTCGGCGTTGTTGCCTGCCGCGACGCGGGCGACAAGGACGGCGTGGGTCTGGCGATCAGCAGGCTCTGCGCGAGTGCCGACCGCCGGCCGATGCCTTACGTCGACAGCCCGGGCGCGGCCATCCATCACCGGGGCCGTTACGGCTCATTTATGGCGGAGCCCCTCGAAGACTTTCCCACCCCGCTCGCCTGCGTCGAAGCACGCGTGGAGGCGGGGGCCGATCGCATCAAGCTCATTCCCACCGGCATCATCGATTTCAAGAAGGGCGCAGTCACATCGGCCCCGCAAATGACCGCCGATGAGGTCGGGGCGCTGGTTGCGGCCGCGCGATCTTTCGGCAAGCAGACCCTTGCGCATGCATCCGGCGATGCCGGGATCGATCATGCGATCGACGGCGGCGTCGACACCATCGAGCATGGCTTCTTTGTGAGCGACGAGCAGCTGGCCCGGATGCGCGAGCGCAACATCGCGTGGGTGCCCACGTTTGCGCCTGTCCAGAAACAACTGGATCATGCCGACCGGATGGGCTACGGCAGCAACATCCTTACGAATCTCCAACGGATCCTCGATCGGCATGCAGGGAGTCTTGTCCGGGCGCATCGGCTCGGCGTCACCATCCTGGCAGGCAGCGACGCGGGCTCTTACGGGGTTCCTCATGGTCTGGGCTTGCTTTACGAAATGGAGCTGATGGAACGCGCCGGCCTTTCTCCGGTTGCCGTGATCAAGGCGGCCACCGGAGCGGCCGCGAACCGGCTTGCTTTTCGAGAGAGCTTGGGCCGGGTTCGACCTGGAATGCGGAGCCGATTCATTCTGACCGCCAGATCGCCTCTGGAGACCGTCGCCAACCTGCAGGAATCTCGGACGGTGATCTTCGACGGCGCGATCCTCGAGGCCGCGGCAGAAGCCGATGCATCGGGCCTCTGATCCAGTGAAGGGCCTGGACTCAAACGCAGAAAGTCGAAGGGGCAGGTCCCCTTGCGGGTTCCTGCCCCTTCTTCCGATTTATCGAAGATCTGGCTTCGGCTACCTGATCACGCCCTGTTGCTGCCGACCTTGCCCGAGCCTGCGAGCTTGCGCCCGCGCTCTCGTGCTCCTTCGTCAACCCATCTGACGTGTGAGCATGTTCGCCGCCATCCACAGGCCTCCGGTTGCCCGGCCTCCTGCTGGAACCCCCGGTTTCCCGTGAGCTCCCTGAGCTGCGTTGCCGCCTCTCCTGACCGCTTCGTTCTGCTCTCTTCTTCGGGAGGATTGCTCCTCCGTTGAAAGAATCATGCCACAGAATCCGGTTGTCGCAAGTCCTTTATTTCTGTGCAAATCCAGGTATTTATGTGCAAATGGCGGATCGAACATCTGGCTTGCACCGCGCTTTGTGCAGCCGGCGTTTCCGCTGCATTTCGCGCATATTTCGGAACCTCCCCGGGCACGATTTGTAACAGTTGAAGATACTTAACTCCTGCTGTCCGTTTCCTCTTCCCTGCTCTTCTTACTGCTTCGTATCCAGCGGATGCTTCGCCTCTTCGTAAAACTCATTCTGCAGTTTCAGGCTCTCGTCATCGGCCTTGACGGCTTTGATAGCCGAGACCAGATCGGCCACCCATGCCTTCATGTCCCACTCGCCCAGAGCCAGAGTCGCCTTTGTCGCGTCTCCGGAGTAGTGGTTGGGAAAGCGTGCGTACCACCAGATTCCGGTGTACACATCCTCGGGCAGGTGGATCCTCGCCTGGTCGGCGCCCGACTCCTGCCCGGCGCGATCCATATGCACCAGATCAGGCCGGCTCACCAGAGTATTCGAGGTCTCGCTTTCACCGGCATGCATGTCCATCGTGGTCTGCTGCTTCGGCCGGCCGGGCCCTTCCCGCTTATCCCACCAGTAGACGTACACCACGTAGTCATGCGGCTGCTGCAGCTCTGTCTGTGCGAAGTACGGCAGCAAAGAGAGATTTCCCCCGTGGCCATTCACGATGAGAATCTTTTTGCACCCGTTGCGCGCCATCTCGTCGGTGGTCTCCTGCAGCAGATCAAGTTGCATATGCCGACTGTAGGCGATCGTTCCGGGCTGGTGACGCGCCTCGTCGATCTGGCCGAAGTAGTAGGGCGGAAATACCACGGCATACTCCTCCGCAGCGGCGTGGAGTGCGACCCATCGTGCATTGATCAGGTCCGTCCCAATCGGCAGGTGTGGCCCATGCTTCTCCAGGATTCCGAAGGGCAGCAGACAGACTCCCTTTGCCTGGTGAATGCCTGTCACAAAATCGGCGGCCGTGAGTTCCTCCCACTGCGTCGACACCTCCCCCGTCTCCTGGGCGTGCCCCATGAGGGCCGTGGACAACACGGCGCAAACGCACAATCCGGTCCAGATCCGAAAGATTCGCATGATAACCTCCCGCATCCTTATATCAGTGAGCGCCGGGGTGCTGGCGAGTCCAGGACGGCTTTGGGCCCGAGGGTAGGAGGGCCATCCTCTACAATGATCCTTCGCTTTCACACCTACCACCGGAACCGAGGCGCATCGCTATGGCAATCGAAAATGTATCCTTTGCAGGACTGCCCAACTGCCTGAAGCTGTCTAACGGCACCACCGACCTGATCGTGACCACGGCCGCAGGCCCGCGCATTCTTTTCTATGGCCCGGCCGGGGGCCGCAACCATCTCGGGAGTTTCCCTGACAGCGCTGTGAAGACAGCCCTCGGGACGTGGAAGCCTTACGGTGGGCATCGTCTCTGGGTCTGGCCGGAACTGTTTCCCGCGACTTACGCGCCGGACAACTCACCCATCGAGCATGAGACGCACGGCGACCTCAGCGTGACCCTCCATCAACCCGCCGACGGCGCAGCCATCGAAAAGCACATTCGCATTAGTCTGGCGCCCTCGGGCTCCAAAGTTCACATCGAGCACACTGTTACCAGCCGCAACCTCTGGCCCATCGACATTGCGCTCTGGGCCATCACCATCGTCGGCTGCGGGGTTGGCATTGTGCCTCGCGTCCCTTTCCAGACGCACGATGAATACCCGCCTGTGACCCAACCGCTGGCTCTATGTGCTTTCACCGATCTCCAGGATCCGCGCTTCACCCTCGGTCTCAAATACATCCTGTTACGCGCCGACCCAGCTCGCGCCAATGCTCAGAAGTTCGGACTGCGGAATAAGGAAGGGTGGTGCGCGCATCTGCTCGGCGATGAGCTCTTTGTTAAACGCTTTGCCCATCACAACCGTGCCACTTATCCCGATTACCAGGTGAATACTGAAGTCTATGTCGAAGGAGCTTTCCAGGAAGTGGAACTGATGGGTCCGCGACGCACTGTGTGGCCGGGCGAATCGCTGCAGCATTCCGAAGAGTGGCATCTCTTTCAGGGAATTAAAGTCGCTCCAGGGGCAGCGGATCTGGAAGAACTGGACCGAGCGATTCAGCCAGCCATCGCGTCCATCCTGTAAGGATTGACCACTGCTAACTTTTAAAGTTGCGGCCGCGGCGTAACCATAGCTAGTGGGCGGCGGCACTGAAGAGCCCTATCTGAACCGGTCCAAGCCGTTTTGGCGCAGTGGCCGGTATGCCAGCGACCGGTTTGAAGGGTCGAGTAGAAATAGAACCCTCGTGTTTCCGGATAAGGTAGTTGGTGCCGGCTATCCCGGCGAATTCGATCACGGGGGCCATCTCTTCCTTCACGACGTTTCTGTGATTTTGACCGGCGAAGATATCCACTGCGTGGCCCGGCCACGGATTGCGCACTTTCAGAGGCTGCGTTGATCCAGCCTCGATCAGCAGAGTAGTTACCTGGCCGCTTCTAACCTGGACGTCGACCTTCGTCTTTCCCGGGACAGAAACCCTGGCATCGACGTCCCATCCGGGTGGAATGGCGGGAGCGACGCGAATCAGGCCATCGTAGTCCTGAACCAGCGCTTCCTGCAGAGCATCCGCGACGACTCCGGTTTGCTCCACGTAGAACTCCGTGCCCGCCTCTTCCCATTTGGCCATACCATTGACGAAATGCTGGAACTTCTGCGTGATCCGGATCAGTGTGTCGCCAACCTCGGCGCCAAGGCCGAGGCGGGCGGCCTGAATGGGATCGTAACTCCAGTCGACCGCGGCTTTTGACGGCCGATGGGAATAGGTTCGCCGGGCCAGCGACAAGAGCGGTGAAGTGTCGCCGATCAAGTCATAGGGCCAGACCGGTTCCAACCCAATGTTCTCGACGTTATGTTCCGGCGCCTCAGGTTGATAGGATTCCGCGATGACATCCGTACCCCCGGCATCGGCCGGGGGATCCAATAACGAATGTGCACCACTCTGCTGCGTCCGTGGCAGAGGCGGTATCCTGGGCAGCGCCGCCTGCAACTGGCTGACCAACTCGGGGTCGCGACCCAGCAGTCGGGCTGCCTCGATGGTTGCCGGATACAAAGCCCGGATCGCCGAGATATCGGTGGTGGAATCGGTCACGTCCCATTGCTGCTCATGCGCGTTCGTCGGACTTGTATGGAGCAATCCATCTGGTCCTGACTTCTGGTAGGCGAGAAGGAATCGGGCAGATGAGGCCATCAGCGGATAGTTATCGGCAAGGAATGTGCGGTCATTGGTTGCAAGATACTGCTTCCAAACCCATAGTGAAACCTCGGCGCCGGTAGATAGAGTTCGCGCGTTGTAGTAGGGCCTGAAGGCTGCATCGCAGTTCAGGCCGATCGCGATGGGCGTCCACGTGGATTCGTACTCGATGCCTCGCCCATTGAAACGCATGGTCTCCGGAACGCAGCTTCCGGGAAGCCCGTTCATGTGCTTACGGGTCCAGGACTCAATGTTGGCGAGGTTCTCGCGATAAAGGTTAAAGTACGGTTCATTGAGATCGGGAACTCCCGCGCCCAGGTTTGCAGCAACCTGCATGCGCAGATTCCAATGCCAGAATGCCGACGAGTCCCACTTATGCTCATCGCGAGCGGAAGAAATCATGTCCGCAACCCCGGCCTGTGTTCCGGGATAGTCGACGCCCTTTTCGCTGGCCGCGACGAAAAGATAAATGGCTCGGAGGTTCTCCATGTACTCTCCGGATCCGTCCTTTGATGTGATCCTGAAGATGCCTGTGCGGTTCCAGAAGGATCGCCACCAATTCCGGTGAGCATCGACTGAAGGCGTTTTGAGCAAGGGAGAGGTGATCGCCGACACGTCCTCCTTGCCGTCGTAGTGGGGAGAAGCGGTGACAATGCGAAAGTGGCCATCAGCGCAGGGTTTAAAGGACACAGTTACCGTGAGAGGATCGGTGACGGAAGCGGATACATCGCGCCCGTCGGCGGTAATGGCCGACAGCGAACCAAAAGCAAGTCCGGAAGACTCAGGGCGTTGGTTGTCCAGCCATGCGCTGAAGATCAATCCGAACCTGCCGTGTGCGACGATCTGCGGCTTTCTTGGCGCCCAGAGCTTCAGCAGGGCGGTTTGGGTTTGATTTGGGTTCGCACCTCTAACGTCCACAACGAACGTATCGCTGGCCGGCTCAACATAGGCCGTGGCGGTCATGCCGCCGCCGTGTTCGCGGAACTCGCCGTTAAAGAGATCCAGGCGTCCAGCGTAGTCCTTGTTAGCCGTGAGAGCAGCGAGTCCGGGAATGACAACCTGCCCCGTCGACAATCGATCGGGCATGGTATCGGCTCGATTGAGTTGTGCAGTGAAGCCATCGGCAGACCAGACGGCCACCCCAAGCCTTCCGTTGCCGAGGGGCATCGCCTCTTCCGAGTGCAGGTTGGGCCGTTGCAGAATGATGTCGGATCGTCCGATCACGCCGGGCAGATCAATTTGAAATGTCCCGTTCCTGACTGCGGTAGTTGTTTCCCCTGCACTGCGTTGAGCAGGGGAACTCGGGACGAGAGCGGCCAGAAGGCAGATGAGGCATGCGCGGGCCAGCCATGGGTTCTTCATAAGGGAGCGGGTCTCCAGTTCCTGACCGATGAAGGAAGTTCATGCGTTAGCCCATCGGGCACAAGAGATGGCGCCCTGATTCAGGGACGAGCGGTATCTCGCCGGCGGTTTGGCAAATCGGGTTCGCGTCCCAAGACCGAGATCCATCCGTTCACGAATCTATCACTATGGAAACTGAACTTCTCCGGAAGCCAACGAGATGGAACCGGTAGCGCCGTGATATCTCGCACCAGAGACTGACCCACTGAGCCTGTTTCCCAAAGACCGGCACCGCCGAGTGACGGATGGACGCGGATTGATATCGGTAATGCAGGATCGCGCGAACGTTGCCGAACGCAATGCGTGTATGCTCAATGCGTCCCGATTATTAATCGATGGAAGGAACGGAAATCAGATGTTTACTCATGTGGCGGAGCGGCTTCAGAGAAGAACGGGGATGAGAGTTGGCCTTGTTGTTGTGACTGGATTAGTGATGGCCTCCATTCCGGGAGTTGGGGCGCAAGCGCAGGAGAACGGCCCGTACAAGGTGATCAAGATCCAACTGATCGGGGGCGAAGGCGGATGGGATTATGTGACCGCCGATCCGGATGGGCGCCATTTGTTCGTTGCGCGTTCCGGCCCGACGGGGCATATCGGTGTCTACAACCTCGACAGCCTGGAGCAGGTCGGGGATATTCCTGGGGTGAGCGCACATGGCGGAGAGGTGGATACGGAGACCGGGCATGGCTTCGCCACGTCGAACCCGGTGACGATGTTCGACGCGAAGACGTTCGCCGTGATTAAAAAAATTGATACGGGCGGTCATCCCGACGGCTACCTGAACGACACCTGGAATCACCACTTTTACGTACTCAGTCACACAGCGCCGAACATCACGGTACTGGATGACAAGGACGGCAGCATCCTGGGGACCATCGATATCGGCGGCGCGCCGGAAGAGGCGGCCGCGGATGGGCACGGGCGGATCTACGTGGACATCGAAGACAAAGCCGCGATCGCGGTGATCGACGCCGGCACCATGAAGATGGTGGGCAAATACGATCTGTCGTCGCGAGGCTCTGGATGCGCCGGGCTGGCACTCGACGCGCAAAACGGCATCCTGTTTGCGGCTTGCCGCGAGAAGAACAACATGGTGATCCTTTCCGCAGCCGATGGGCACATCATCACCGACCTCCCGACCGGCGAGGGCTGCGACGGCGTCACGTTCAATCCGGCAACCATGGAGGCGGCCAGCTCACAGGGCGACGGAACCATGACGATCGTGAAGGAAGATTCGCCGACGAGCTTCCACGTGGAGGAGACGGTGGCGACGCCGATGGGCGCGAGGACACACACGCTGGATACAAAAACGGGCAATCTCTACACGATCACCTCGGAGTTTGGGCCGACGCCGAAGGCGCCTCCGGCCAACGTACCGGCGAACGCTCCCGCATGGATGCGCAGGCCCCGGCCGCCGATGATCCCACACTCGTTCCAGATCCTGGTGATTGGCACGGATAAGTAATACAAGAGAGAGACAACCCGATAGAAGGGGGGGGCGCCGCCCCCTCAGGGCCAAAGAGCTTTCCATCCGCTGAAGAAACCAAAAACTGGATGCGCGGCCCGTGCAGTGTGCAGAACCTGCTCGGCTATAGTGATCAGCTGGTCGTGCTCCGAAATGTGGATCAGCAACGGCAGCTTTTCGCGGAAGGGGATCGCGGACTTGTATTCGTTTCGACGCCGTCCGCAGAAGCCTTACTCGCTGGAATTCGAACCCAAACCAGTAGTATCAAGTCCGGAACCGCGCGGATCCGGCTTGACGACAACAGGCTGATCGTACATCCTGCCGTCGACGGTGAGGCGCACGCTGTAGTTTCCTGGAGCCAGCGCCACAGGTCCGCGGCGGAATCCGCGCATCGGCGGCTCCGGCTTCATCGTACCTGTGCACGCGTCATGCGCTTGTTCTCCCTGCGGCGGACCGAAGAAGCGGGGCTGCGGCAGATTGAGCACATAGCGGTGCATCCCGGGGTGCTGGGACGGTGGGAGTTGTTCCGGCTCCTCCCAGACCGCCTGGATGTTGATCTTCTCGGTATCGACGGGAGGGACGGCAGTATCACTGGCGGCGCACGCTCGCACCTGGCCCGCGCTATCCACCAACTCCAGGCGAATGGGTTGTGCAGGTGGAGACTTCAGCCAGTAGTAAGCCGTCACGCCCGGCAGCGGATTCTTCTCGGTCGGTTCTTCGTGCGGCATCGGCATGCCATCCATGCCGCCGGGAGGCACCGACAGGGCGTCACCGGGCGTAAAGAGAAACGCGCCGCTGTCGACGATCTGCGAACCCTTGCCGGCAATCTGGCGCAGAGCGCTCATCTGATCCATCACCCAGAAGCCGCGTCCATGCGTCGCGATATCGAGATCGTCGCCGTGCACAACAATGTCGCGCACCGAGGTGACGGGCATATCATTCTGCAGCGACTGCCAGTGATCGCCATCGTCAAAGGAGACGTAAACGCGCAGTTCAGTGGCAGCGTAGAGCAGACCTTTGGTGACGGGGTCTTCCTTCACCGAGTTCACGTACGCTCCATCCGGAATCCCCTGGGTGACGTTTTGCCAGGTCTTGCCGCCGTCGTGGGTGCGATAGATGTACGGCTTGTTATCGGCGAGGCGATGGCGATCGACCGAGGCATAGGCGGTGTCCACGTCGAAGTGGCCTGCCTCGACCTGAGAAACTTTGCTCCACGGTGTCATAGCCGCTGGAGTGACGTCGGTCCAGGTTTTGCCGTCGTCTCGGGTCCTCTGGATAAGGCCATCGTCGGTGCCCACCCATACCGTCGCGGCACTCAGCGGGGATGGGCTGATCGTATAGACCACGCCGAAACGATGAGTCATGGGCTCATCGATATCTTTCGTCGTAACAGGATCGAGAGTCGCGGGAACCGGGGGATCTACGCGCGTGAGATCCGGGCTGATCTTCTGCCAGGTTCTGCCGCGGTCGCGCGTGCGAAAGACGAACTGATTCGAATAGTAAAGCGCGCCGTCGGCAGGGAGAAAACCTCCGGCAGGGTCCACGTCCTGCGATCCGGATCGTCGGGATCGGGGGGTGGCAACTTGCCGCCGAGCGAAGCCTGAACATTCAGAGCCGCATTGCAGCGCCCGGCGCCTCCACCATAAAGGATGTTGGGCTCCGTGGGATCGGGCACGACGGTATTGCTCTCTCCGGCGAGGCAGATGGGCTCCCAGTTGCGGAAATTGAGAAGGCCTTCTTTCGACCAGGTGCTGACGCGCACCGCGCCGCTGTCCTGCTGCGCGCCATAGAGCCAGTACGGAAACTGGTTGTCGGCGGCAACGTGATAGATCTCAGCCGTGGGCTGGTTGTACCAACTGCTCCACGTCCTGCCGCCATCGACGCTGACTGCTGTGCCCTGATCGCTGCTGAGCACCATGCGTTTCGCGTCGCGCGGATTCACCCAGAGCTGATGATAGTCATCGCCACCAGGTCCGCTCTTGATCGGCGTAAAGCTCTTCCCAGCATCGGTCGTTACGTAGGTCCCTGTATTGATGACGTAAGCCTTGTCGGGATTGTCGGGATCGACGGTGACGGCTTCGAAGTACCAGCCTCGTCCCCACAGCCGTGTCTCGGAATTGACCAGACGCCAGGTAGCACCCGCGTCATCGGAGATGTAAACGCCGCCCTTCGGCTGAGCGGCCGTCTTTTCCTGCTCCGGCCCCATACGCAACGGCGGAGCCACGCTCGCGCCGATATCATCGACAACCGCCCACAGCCGGTTGGGATTGCTGGGCGCAACGGCGATGCCGATCTTGCCGACGAAGCCATCGTCGGGCAAACCGCCGCCCAGTTTCGTCCAGTGAGCGCCGCCGTCGGTGGACTTAAAAAGTCCGCTGCCGGGCATGTACGACGGGGCGTAGACGGACCAGGGCGGACGACGCGTGGCCCAGAGCGACGCGTAAAGCACGCGCGGGGCTGCAGGATCGATGGCGATATCGATGGCGCCAACATTATCCGGGTCGGAGGCACTGGAAAGAACCTTCTTCCAGTGGGTGCCGCCGTCGGTGGAGCGGTAGACCCCACGTTCCGGATTGCTGTTATAGATGTGGCCCAGTGCCGCGACATAGACTCGGTTCGGGTCGTGTGGATCGACGACGATGCGCCCGATGTGCCTAGTATCTTCAAGACCGATGTGCGTCCAGGTCCGGCCGCCGTCTGCAGATTTGAACATGCCGATGCCATAGGAATTCTGGCCCCGGATGTCAGGCTCGCCGGTCCCGACATAGATGATGTCGGGATTCGAGGGGGCGACGGCGATGGCACCAATCGACCCGATGGGGATAGCCTGATCGGCGATCGGCGTCCAGGTGCGTCCGTCATTTTCTGTCATCCATACGCCGCCGCCGACCGACCCCATATAGAACTTGTCCGGTTGGGTGGGCACGCCCGCAACTGCAAAGGACCGTCCGCCGCGCATCGGTCCCACATCGCGCCACTGCAAACCCTGGAGCAAGCTCGCTGGATATTGCCCGTTGGAAGGGGTGCCCTGCGCGATCACAGAGAATGAGCCCACGGCAAGCAGGCCCAGCATCAGCACGGAAAGCGACCGGTGGTGACGCAAACCCATGAGAACTCCTGTGGATGGAAAATGAAGTGAACGTTCACCTTAACACGTCAGAAACGGGGCTTCCCACGCGATCCGCCGATAGCCGGTTCAAGGCATGGGACTGCGGGGCCGGCCGGAGCCGCAGCCAAAGCCTGGAAAGGCAGACGGCAACGGTCGCCAACCCGGGGCAGCGCGCAGGAGCCGGAAATCCCTGGGAAGCGAGTAGGCTATCCTGGAAAAAGCCTCCTCAGATCGCTTTCGAGGTCGGCCTCGGCGCACATCACGCCGCCTGGCTCAGCCTGCATTGGAGAGATGTTCTCACCCATGGACTCGTCCCCGCCAACCCAGCCGGCGCCGCCCGCCGAAGTCCTCACGCCCTCGGCCCGCAACCTCCTTCCCTGGCTGGTCGCGGTGGCCTTTTTTATGGAGTCGCTGGACACCACCATTCTCAACACGGGCGTCCCGGTCATTGCCAAAGCCCTCAGCGTGACTGCCCTCGCCATGAAAGCCGTTTTGGCCAGCTATACGCTCGCGCTGGCCATCTTCATTCCCATTAGCGGCTGGATGGCCGACCGCTTCGGCACACGCCACGTCTTCTCCGCCGCCATCGGCATCTTCACGCTGGGCTCGCTGCTCTGCGGGATCTCCACGAACATCCACGAGCTCGTCTTTTGCCGTGTGCTGCAAGGCTGCGGGGGCGCGATGATGGTTCCGGTCGGACGCCTCACACTGGTCCGAGCCTTTGCCAAGCATGAACTGGTGCGGGTGATGAGCTTCGTGTCCATCCCCGCCCTCATCGGCCCCATGCTCGGTCCGGTGGCGGGCGGTCTCATCGTCGATTACCTCCACTGGCGCATCATCTTCTTCCTCAACATCCCCATCGGCCTTCTCGGCCTGGTCATGGTCTACCTCCATCTGCCGGATTATCGCGAGCAGGATACTCCGCCTCTCGACCTGCTGGGGCTCATTCTCTTCGGCTCCGGGATCGCCCTGCTCTCGTATGTCCTCGAAGTCTTCGGCGACCACACCCTCGGCATCCGTGAAATCTTCAGTCTGCTCGCGATCGCTGCCGCCCTGCTCGCCGGCTACTGGCTGCACGCGAAGGAAACTTCGTTCCCTCTGCTCCGGCTTGCTCTGTTCCGGCTTCGCACCTTCCGCGCAGCCGTGGGCGGCGGCTTCATCACCCGTCTGGGCATCGGGGGCGTGCCGTTTCTCCTGCCGCTGCTCTATCAGATCGGGCTTGGCTACACCCCGGTCCAGTCGGGACTTCTCATCATGCCCCAGGCCCTCGCGGCCATGGTGATGAACGCGTTCATGACGCGCCTGCTGGGCCGTTTCGGTTACCGCTCTATCCTCATCTCCAACACGTTCATCATCGGCGTCCTGCTCCTGCTCTTCGCCACGATTGGACTGCGTACGCCGCTTTGGTTCATCGTGCTGCTCGCCTTCCTCTACGGAGCCTTCAGCACGCTGCAATACACCAGCATGAACACGCTGGTCTACGCGGACGTGGTGGAGGAGGAGACCAGCGCTGCCAGCACCATCTTTGCCACCATGCAGCAGATGGCCCTCAGCTTCGGCGTAGCCATCGCCGGTCTCGCCACCGCCTTTTTTCTCCCGGAGCACATCTGGTCGTCTCCGGTGGTATTCATCCACGGGATTCATAAGGCCTTCGTCGCGCTGGGCGTGCTGACCGTCGTCTCAACCGCGGTCTTCCGCAGTCTGCGCCGCCGCGACGGCCTCTCCATCAGCAGGCAGAAACTGGTACACGCCGGATAAGGCCTGCATTCGTGGCCAGTGGCGCAAACCGACCCGGCTTCCATCTCCTGAGCCGCTCATGGCCCGGCGACCCACCGGAGGATCTATGGAGAACCGAGACCCGCAGCAATCCCCATCCGTGCAATCCGTGGCGACTACGACGCCGGGGAGTTGGGAGGCGCAATTCGCTCTCATCGCTCACGCTGCGCATCGACATGATTGGGTGCCAGAGAAGGCAGGCTCTTTAATGTGAAAGCCGACCGGCAAGAGAGAGGTCAATCGCGACGTCCTTGTCCGCCTTCCACCACATAAAACCTGGATCCTTCAGTCCCCATTGGATGTACGGAACAGTGAAGCTAGATTTGACCGTTGCGGCTGTACCTTCGATATGGACAAGCATGGGGATGGTGATCTCGTGCGGCGCACTCGAGCAGGGTGAAGATTCCGGTTACCTGGATGGTCGAGTCGCCTGAAGGAGCGATGGCGCCGGTATAGGTCTTCGGCGCAAAGGAGACGGTTGCGTACTGGTCGACCTCGAGGATGTCCTTGTTCATCTTCTTGTCGCGAGCTGCCATTGCCGGTCTTGCCGCTGCCGGCGAGGACGACCACCGAACCCGACATCTCGGGAGCACCGGGGTCAAACTCGATCGATCCGGATTGAATGTGAAACGTGCCGTTGACGACCTCGTGAGTCGTCTTGAGAGTGATCTTGACCTCGCTGGCATCGGGATTGATGGCGAAGGTCTGATGCTGGGCGAGTGCGGCTGGAGCGAGTATGACAGCGAGGGCTAAGACTGCGAAGGATTTCATTGCATCTCCTTTGGGAGATTTGACAGCGGGAGGTATTTTCGCGCGGCTCGATTTCAGTTGGCGAACGCCTGTGGAGCAACAGCAGGAGGCTGGGTGACACGCGTGAGTCTTGCTGTTACGCGCATCGCGCCGGGCCAGACCCTGAGGCAGAACGGCAGTACGGCGCGCGCGAGTGCGTTGTTCAAGCCGTCGGCGGCGAGCTCGGCAAGACGCATCTGGGGCAGCATTGCGGAGCGCAGTTTTGGCTGAAAGACCGGCGCCGGCTCCGCGGCAAGATAGGCAGCGGCGGCACGGCGGGCAGTATGCAGGGCGATGGATATGCCATCGCCGGTGAACGAGGGGATTACGGCTGCCTGATCGCCGATGCAGTAGAGCCCATCCTCGGTTGCGCGGCGGATGTAACCGTACGGGATATGAGTGATGGTGATCGGCTTGTCGAGCAGCGGCTCCGCACCGTCAAGCCGCATCGCGAGGTGGGGACAGTCCTGCTGCATCTTCGCAAGGAGACCTTCCCAGCGAAGACCCGCACGCGCAAAATACCGCCGTTGCACCACACAGCAGAAATTCGTAATGCCGTCTTCCACCGGCTGGATACCGCCGTAGCCTCCGGAATAGAGCGTCAACTCGGAGGCGTCCGCCAAGCTCAGCGGTCTGGGCGGCCGACAGCCGGAAATACATCTTGAAGCCGACCCATTGGTGAGGATCCTTCGGGCGGCTGTGGCCGCGCAGATCGTGTTTGCCCGTGGCGAGAAAGGCGGTTGGAGCCTCGTATGTGGTGCCGTCGTCGAGCGTAGCCTGCCAGAGGTTCCCGGTCGCTGCGGCTGAGCGACTGCACGCTGCGACCGACGCTCAACGCGGACTCCTGCGGCGATGGCTGCGGCGATGAGCGCTGTATCGAGCGCCTTGCGCGTGAGCGACTTCGCGGGAAAAGGCAAGGGAGCCGTCGCGGCGCGCCTTGCTGCGGCCAGGCGAACGTAGTCGATCGGCACGGCGCCAAGCGAGGTCACGTCGATGCCGAGCGCATGCAGGTCCTCAAGGGCCTCACCGCTCAGGAACTCTCCGCAGACCTTATGGCGCGGTGTGGGCTCGCGTTCTATCAGCGTGACGCTTCGTCCCTTTCGAGCGAGCGCGATCGAAGCCGCACAGCCCGCCACTCCACCACCGAGGATCAGAACTTCGTCTTGCAAAGCATTTCCTCCCGATTCACTGGACATCCAATCAATTTTAGCGGACTACTCCTCTAGTAGACGTCCAGAAAACCGTTCGGCGCATCATTCTGTACAAATCGTCATTTGGCGGCAGGCAAGGAGTTGGCTCGAAGGGTGGACATGCGGAGGTGAGAATAGGCGGGGTTCATCCGGAGATCGGGAGGCGTCTAAAGTAGAACGAGGTATTGATGAGGCGAAACGATTTCCTGGCAGCCGTTTTCTGGGCTATAACGTTGGGCACGGCAGCGTCGGCGGAACAAATTCCGGTGAGACATATTCAGCGTCCCATGCATCGTTTCATGGTGGCGCGCTCCGAGGATGGAAAGACCATTGCGCGCGGTGAGTTTTCGCAGAGCGTGCAGGGCGATGAAGTAACGATGCGCCTGATCTATCGATTTGTGGATGGATCGATTGACGATGAGACGACGACATACAGGCAACAGGGCACATTTCGGTTAGTACGCAATCATCACATCGAGCAGGGGCCGTTCTTTGCGAGAGCCCATCGACTTTACGGTAGAAGCCGCTACCGGCACAGTGACCAGCCGCACAACAGACAGGAATGGCAGGATACACGTCGAGAGCAAGCACATGAAGCTGCCGGATGACCTGGCGAATGGGTTCGTCGGAACGTTGCTGCTGAATGTGCCGCCCAATACGGCGCCGTTTCAGGTGGGGATGCTGGCGCCAGTCGGCGGCGGGCGGTTGATTCGGCTCCTGATCTCGCCGGAGGACGAGCAGACGGTTCACCTGGCAGGACAGACCCTGAAGGCGACAGTGTTTCGCATTCATCCGGAGTTGGGTGGCTTCGTGGGAGTGATTGCGCAGCTGCTCGGCCTTCAGCCGAAAGATGTGATGGTGTGGGTACTGGAGGGGGAGGAGCCAGCGGTGGCGGTGATTGTTGGACAGCTCGGTGGTTACGGGCCTGTGGTCAGCTCGGAACTGGAGGAGACCAGCTTCGGGAATCAGGACGTTTGGTAAGCCTGCATCTCTGAGATCTCGCAGGCCATGGCCGACGATCAGTCGCGACGAGTGGTGAGTTCGTGCCAGTTGAGGCCGAGGTCGACGATCAGCAGCGAGGCAAGTGTGAAGGCGATGACGCCGACTGCGGACAGGACGTCGCCCAGGTGGCTCCAGTACGCGGGCACGAGGTTCAGCACGCGGCTGGAGACGAAAGTAAAGGTGACGGCATAGGAGCGGGCCATCCATTGGCGATGCTGGACGATCTGGCGGTTGCGCGCGGTGAGGAAGGCGGCGGTGGTGCAGACCATCCAGGCGGCGGCCTGCATGGAGGTTCCGGGGAGGCCCGGACGCCCCCAGGCGAGAGCGATCCCGGTGAAGGAACCGACAAAAACGGAGATCGACGTAGATGCGGCCGAGGATGCGATGGAGCTGGAGGTGACGCTGGCGAATCCGCGAGGAGAAATTGATGGGGCCGATCAGGAGAGCGAAGGTTCCGGCGAGCGTATGCGGGATGAGGAGATGGCGGTCGGCGATGACCTGCAGACGGTAGGCGTGGTACATCGGATAGTCGGTGATGAGGAGAACTTCTGAGGTAATGAAGACGAAGAGCGTGGTGAGACCAAGCGAAACCCAGAGAATCGTCTTGAATCTGGAAGCGTAGGTTTTGGGCGCTGGCAGAGTGGAAGTTGACATGATTCGCCTCTCAGATGGTTAGACGTGATGAGTTGTGCCACGAGTTCAGCGACAGGAAGAGCAGTTCACTCCGATCGATATGCGCGCGCGCCAGACAGGCTTCAGCCGCAATCAGCTCGCCACCGGCCGACATGGACCTCACTTCCACCGCCCCACACATAACCGTCCCGGCCGCCAATGCTCCACCGTCACAGCCTCTCGCGGAGACCGCAGCCATGCGCCAGCAACCGCAACCAGTCCTCTTCCCGGAAGGCCCGCCGGAAGGACACCGGCCCATCATGCCGCACAAACCGGTGCCATCCCACCACCTCCGCCATCCACGCAAATATTCGACAACTCCACTCCGACCGCTCCAGATCGTTGATGAACCAACCTGCCTGCGCAGTCGCTTCCATCCACCGCAGCAGAGCGATGATCTCCTCATCCTCCAGATGATGCGCCATCAGCGAGCTCACGACGATATCCACCGGCTTCTCCGGTCGATACTCCAGAGCGTCGCCGGTCACCCACGTGATTCCGAGCTCCTTCGGCGTGAACTCCGCTGCCGCACGCGCTGCATAAGGATTCAAGTCGATCCCCGTTAACTGCACAGCAATGCCGCGCCTCCGCGCCCAGCCTGCAATCTGCCGCAGCAGATCGCCGCCGCCACTGCCCACATCGACGATGTGCACCGGATCACGCAGCCCATGCGGCAAGCCGCTCCAGCCAGGCCAGCGTCGGCCGATAACCCAGCAGCCAGCGATTGACCTGCTCCAGACTGCGCAGGCAGCCACGGAAATCCTCATAGCTACAGTCACCATCCATCAGCTCCGGCAAATCGCGCGGGAGAGACCCGCCGACTGAAATCGATCTCCGCACTAGACCGCATGGAAGCGCATTGTCTCCGCTGTCAGCCCAGGGCCAAACGACATCGCACATCCGCGCTGGCCCGGGCCGCGCCTGCTGCATCATCCGCTGCAGCACAAACATCACCGTCGCCGACGACATGTTGCCGAAGCACGACAGCACCTCGCGCGACGCCGCCAGCGCATCGGCCGGCAGTTCCAGTCCCTTCTCCACCGCATCCAGAACCGACCGTCCGCCGGGATGCACCGCCCACAGGTCGATGCCGTCGCGCTCGGCCATCAGCTCGCCCTCGTGAAGCGCGCGGCCCAACTCCGCCGGCACCTGCCCGGAGAGCAGCATGTCGAATCCCAGGCCGCGGATCTTCCAGGTAATCAGCCCCCTCGTCTCGGGCACCATCACCGCCTTGAAGCTGTCGAGTGCAAAGCCCTGCTCGCGCGCGGTAATCAGGCTCGCCGCCGCGCCATCGGCAAAGACCAGAAATGAGAGCACCTGCTCCAGTTCCTGCGTCTCCTGGAAGTGCAGCGTGCACAGCTCCAGGTTGACCATGAGCACACCCGCCTTCGGATCTGAGCGCACAATGTGCCGCGCCAGCTTCAGCGCATTGATCGCGGCATAGCATCCCATGAATCCAACCATCGTGCGCTCCACGCCCGCCGAAAGCCCGAGGTGGTCGACGATCTCAAAGTCCAGCCCCGGCGCATAGAGCCCCGTGCAGCAGGTCACCAGCACGTGCGTAATACCGGAGCGTTCCTTCTCATTGAGCGCAAGCCGGTCCACGGCCTTCCTCATCAGCACCGGAGCGCTCTGCTCAAACAGCTCCATACGCCGCGCCGTGTTGGGAAAGTTGCCTGGCCGATAAAACTCATGCGCGTCATGCGACGAGAATTGGCCGGAACCTTTCTGCGGATCGAGGAATGAATAGCGATGCGCGATGTTGGCGCGGCTCACCATGCGGCGGAAGACCGGGCGCAGCCGCGGGTCGGCAAGCATCTGCTCTGCGAAGACGACGAAGGCGTCATGCACATCGTGCTCGGGTACGGCAGTGGCGATGCGGTTCAGGTAAGCCGTAGTTGTGTGCAATAGACCCTTGTCCGATTATAGGGAAGACCTGTTGAGTATGTGTGCGATCGGGGCCGCCGGCGACGAAGAAGTGATCATCGGGCGGTAGTCGACTGCCGGAGAGAACAGGCTCAGCATTGGGACTTCCACTGCAATTGCGCACCCATTCACCTGGAAATAACCGCCCCCGGTGAGATGGCAAGGCAGATTCAGTTCCTTCACCTACTCTTTCAGACGAGACTCCCCCACCTCCGGGTAGCGCCGTGGAAGGGTGGCGAAGATGAAGACTTGTTCATTGATTTCTCATGCGCAGAGATTCGGTTCCATAGTCTATTGATGCGGTCGCGCATTCAGGACAATCGCGCTCAGGCGATTCCTTTTCCTTCGACAATGGTGATGTAGCGATCAATAGGGAGATCGGTGAAGCGCTCAGTTTTGCCACCTGGCAGCGGCCACCGGATTTCAAGCCAGTCGATGTGGTTGCGGGCGCCGAGGCCGAGCACGAGACGCGGATCGTGCGATGAGAGGAAGCTGCCTCCGCCCACTTTGGTTCGGGTGCGCCTGAGGTCGCCGGCCTGCCATGTGACGCGGGCGCCGACAGCATCGCGATTGGACTCCCTACCCACCAGGCGGAGACCGAGCCAGTGGCGGCCGCGGGCGGCGCGATTGCGCAGGAGCAGGGGTGAATCGTCGTTGACGGCTATGAGGACGTCCACAGCTCCATCATTGTCGAAGTCGCCGATGGCGAGGCCGCGGGCGGAAAGTTCCCTGCTGAACAAAGGTCCGCTTTCGGCGCTGACGTCGCGCAGGGTCTTGCCTTCCCCGTGAAAAAGCAGCAGGGGCTCGCGGTAGGTCACATCTTTTTCGATGGTCTGAATCATATCGTCGGGGTTGCCGTTGGCAATGAAGAGGTCCAGGTCCCCGTCGTTGTCATAGTCGAAGAATTTAAGACCCCAACCGCTCATCAGGCGAGTAGCGCCGGCGATACCCATGGCAGCGGCTTCATCGTCGAAGGTTTCGTTGTGATTGTTCTCGTAGAGCGAATACTCTTCGTGATCGATGTTGGCGACAAAGAGATCGAGCCAGCCGTCCTGATTGACGTCGGCGGCATCGACGCCCATGCCGGAACGCGCACGGCCAGCCTCGCTGTACGCGACGCCGGCGAGCGCGCCAATCTCTTCGAACTTTCCGGCTCCGCGATTCATGAAGAGAAAGTTTGGTTTCGTGTCGTTGGAGACGAAGAGATCCGGCCGACCATCGTTGTTGAGGTCGGCCGCCACAACGCCCCAGGCTTTGCCGAGGTGCGCCGCAATGCCAGACGAATGGCTCACGTCGGTAAAGGTGCCGTCGCCATTGTTATGGAAGAGCCAGCTCGCCGTTGGCTGGTAGAGAGTGGGCACGCAATAACCAGCGCGGTTGTTGTCGGTGACGCAGGGCAGGTTCCTGGCTTTGGAGAAAGCGACGAACTGGCCGACAAAGAGGTCGAGACGGCCGTCGTTGTCGTAGTCAAACCAGACGGCGCTGGAAGCCCATCCGGGCGCCGCCACGCCGGCGGCCTCCGTCACATCGCTGAACGTACCGTCGCCATTGTTCCGGTACAGAATGCTTCTTCCATATTGCGTAACGTACAAGTCGGGAAAACCATCGCCGTTGTAATCGCCGACGGCGATGCCCTGCCCGTAACCTCCGCCGCCGACCCCGGCCTTCTCGGTGACATCGGTGAAGGTGCCATCTCGGTTGTTGCGATAGAGCGCGTTGCGCAGCGGCGGACTGGGATTGTAGAAGTCGCACTTCCCGCTGTTCACGAGATAGATATCCATCCAGCCGTCGTTGTCATAGTCGAGAAAGGCACAGCCGGCGCCGGTGGTTTCCGGAAGATATTTCTGCCGCGACCTGCCCGCGGTGTGAACCCAGGTGATCCCGCTGGTCGAGGGCGGAACTTCTTCAAAGGGGTAACCGGGCGGAGGTGTGGAAAGCGCGGGCAGGCTGGTGAAGCGGAGCGAGGCGGCGGTACCGGCGAGGGTGCGGAGGAAGCGGCGGCGGGAGAGGCCGTTCAGGATCGACCGGGGCACCGTCACTGGGGCGTCTTTTCTCCTGGATTGCCTGCGCTCTGGGCGGCCTGTTGCTGGAGGGCGAATTCCCGTTCCGCGGCTTGTTTGTCTCCGGTCCGTGCGTAGGCGGTTGCGAGAGCGTAGTGTCCGGCGGGATTGGAAGGCTCGAGCTGCACGGCGGTTTTCAGCGGAGCGATCGCCGGCTGGTATTGCTTCTGCGCGAGCAGAGACATGCCAAGTCCGAGCCACGCGTCGGCAAAAGTTCGGTCCAGTTCGGTGGCGCGCGTAAAGTGGCGAACCGCTTCGGGGAGGTCCTGGGACTGCCGGGCGAGCTCGCCGGAGACATATTCCGCGCCGGCGTTGGCGGGGTCGATCTGAAGCTCATCCTGCAATTCCTTTTTGGCCTTCAGTTGAAAGTCGGGTCCGGGGTTAGGCCGGGAGAGGAGGAGCCGGGCTAAACGGAAGTGGATGCCGGGATAGCGCGGGTTCTTTTCGAGGATCTCGCGGTAATCCTTCTCCGCCTGATCCCAGTGGCCCTGCATTTCATTGGCCTCGGCATCCATTTCGAGCGCGGGCAGGGAGTGCGGCGCGGTTTGCGCGAGTAGCTGTGCCGCGTGGGTGGAGAGATCGGAATACGCGTGGATGGAGATATAGAGAACTTCAGGATCGCCCGGGAACTTTTGATTGAGGATGCGGACCAGGTCGATGAGCTGATCCCAGTGCTGCAGGAGCGTGGCGCAACGAACGCCATCGACCCCGACCCGCTTCTCCAGGGTCTTGTCAGTCAGGTGAGCGGCCACCTTCGCCAGCACCGGAAGCGCATCCGCGCATCGGCCGGATTCGGCGGCCAAGGCGGCGTGTTCTGCGCTGGTGGGGTCGGCGGCAGGCGCAACGCGGCTCTGGGCCGGGGAGTCCAGGCGGACCGCAGCAAGGAACACCAGGAGTGGGAGGATGCGAGGACGTCGACGCATAAGCAAAGAGGGCAGGCGTCGGAGCGCCTGCCCCTGGGACCACTCAGTCGCACCTAATAATAGATCTTCAGGGCAAACTGGACATTTCTTGCGGGTTGAGAGGCGGGCGTGCCGGCTGCAGGCCCAATCTGGCCAAAGGTACCAGGGCTGGAGCTCCAGCCGGTATCGGGATGGCCCAGGTTTACGTTGTTAAAGGCGTTGAGAAAGTCCGTGCGGAACTGCAGGTACTTCTGTTCGGTGAAATGGAAGTTCTTCATCAGTCCTATATCCGCGTCGAAATATCCCGGCCCCGTTACCGGTCCCTGGGCCGGGCAGTTTCCGAAGTGGCCGGGGGCAGGATCGGAGTAGCCTGAGGGGCTCAACCACTGATAGCCGCCAAAATTCGGCGCCATCCGGCTGCGTTTGTAGACGGTTTGAACGCCGCAGTCCGGACGCGCGCCGCGCGATCCTGTGCCGGTGGCATCGCCATCGTTGTTATAGATGGCGAGGGGAAAACCACCGTGCAGGGAGACGACGGTAGAGGCCTGCCAGCCGCCGACCACCTGATCGGCAACCCGGTTCATACTCCCGCCGATATATTTTCCCCTGCCTACAGGAAGACTGTAGGTTGCGTAGGCGGAGACGATATTGCTGGCGTTGTAGTAGCAGCTGGCATAATCCGCGCGCGGGTTATACAGGTTCTGGAAATACGGGGAAGCCGTTGTGGATCCGGCCGCTTGTCCCCAGGTCCCGTAGTAGCCGCTGTTGTTGGTCAGGCAATGCGACCAGGTGTAGGCCACCTGCCCTTCCAGTCCGCTGGCGAGCCGTTTCTGCAGTACGGCCTGTAGAGCGTTGTAATTCATGTAGCCGACGGAAGCGGTGCCGGAAACGTTCGACAGGGCATTGATCAGCGAAGGATTGTTATTGAAGTAAAGCGGAGTGGTGGCTACGCCGTTGACCAGTTGTTTCTGCAGATAGGGCATCGGCACCATCAGGTGGTCGGCCTTCTGGGCGACATATCCAACCTGCAGGGTGGTTGTTGGAGTCAACTCCTGCTGGGCGGTCAGATTCCACTGCTGGTCGAACGCTGGCTGCACCGTCTTGTCCCAGACATACATGATCGCTCCGGCGAAAGGATTGCCGGGAAGCGCGCCCCCTGGGCCATCCTGTGTCTGCACGGTGGCGGAAGCGTATTGCGCTCCGACCTCCGGGGGCGTGAAAGGGGGGTTCCTGGGCAGCCGCAGATTGGTCCCGGTGCCTTCCAGGTAGGAGGATATGGTGTAGGCGCCGCGGATGACCGTCTTGCCGTTCATGGCTTGCGGCGAATAGGCAAACCCGATGCGCGGCTGGAGGTCCGGCAGGCCGTATACAGAGTTATAGAGAGCGCGGCTGTTGCCGTTCTGGCCTGCAAGCTCGAGGGCACCCGTCGTCAAATCGAGGTTGGACTGGCGGTTATTCAGCTCCACCCAGGGGGTATGGGCTTCATAGCGCAGTCCGAGGTTCAGAGTCAGGTTCGGAGTAATGCGCCAGTCGTCCTGACCATAGCCTGCGAACAGCCACGAGAACTGATGCCAGACAAAACTGGTACTGACGCCGATCCCTCGGGCTTCCGGATAGCCGAGGAAGAAATCGGCTGCCGGGTCGCCGGCGAAATCCACACCCGTGCTGCCGCCGCCGAAAAGGATATCTCCGTATTCGCCGGTGTTGCCGGTGTAGCCGGTATTGATGCGATAGCGCCACATCTGGAAACCGGTCTTGAAGACATGCTTGCCGCGAGTGATTGTCGCCCCGTCATCGAACTGTATGACAGTGTCGGCGAAGTCCTGCTGCACGACCTGGCTACCGATGTTAGTAAGGTTGCTGCCGCCGTTGGGCTGGGGCGCGAGACCGCCGCCGAAGCCGAGCAGCAGGAGGCCGGGGCCGTTAGCGTTGGTATTGGCGATTCCGAGGTTCGACCCAAGGTTGCCGATGCTCGGGTTGAAATCAGAGCCGTTGAAAAGAGTCACCCAGCTTGTTCCCAGGCGCGCTTCGTTCAGGATGTCCGGACCGAAAGTGTGGGTCCAGGTTCCGACCACGTTGTGGATGGGAGCTTGCGCAAAGGTATTGCCTAAGATCAGCAGCGAGTTGCTGCCCGGGTCGTTTTGGTATGCCTGCGAATACCGGCCCTCGAAGCGATCATTGGGGGTGATGGTGTAGTCGACCTTCACGTCTCCCTGATCGGCGTTATAGGCCTGGGTATTGGTGTTGATTGCATTATTGGAAGTCTGGCTGTTGATCGGTGTCGGATAGTACTTCGAAGCGAACAGATTCGTAGCCACGATGTTGCGCTGGGACAGGGGAATCTGGTTGCCCGCATATGGTGCTCCCGTGACGGGGTCGACCAGCTGCTTGCTGATCTGGGAGAAATCACCGCCGCGCTCTGCATTGGTGAAAACCGTAATGAAGGAGCTGCTGGCCGGATGATCGAAGCGCTGTCCCTGATAGTCCACAAAGAAGAACAGCTTGTCCTTGATGACGGGCCCCCCGAGCGTACCGCCGAACATATTCCAGCGGACGGTGGGTCGCGGCAGGACGCTGCTCGGGTTGAGCTTGTTTTCCCACTGATTGGCGTTCAGGACGTCGTTGCGGAAAAACTCCCACGCATCGCCGTGGAAGGCGTTGGTGCCGGATTTGATCGACGCATTTACGATGCCGCCCATGTAGTTGCCGAATTCCGCGGGGGCATTGTTCGTGATCAGATTGAACTCCTGGATCGCATCCGGCGAGGGCGTGAAGGCCAGCAGGTTATCAGAGGTCTGATTATTGTCCATCCCATCCAGAATGAAGTTGTTCGACTGCTCGCGGTTGCCGTTGATAAAGGGCCGAGCGCCGCTTGCCACGTTATCGCCATTGTTGAAAGAAGAATTATCCGGATGAATGCTGCCCGGTGACAGCAGGGTCAATTCGACATAGTTCCGCGTTGCGAGAGGAATGTTCGTGACGGCTGCGGAGTTGATCAGGGTGCTGACCTCGGTGGTCTGAGACTGCATTTCCGGCGCCTCAGACGTGACCTGCACCGTATTGTTGACTGAACCGACCTGCATTTTGAAATTCACGCTGGCGGTTTGATTGAGCACCAGGGTCAGGTGCGACTGAATGGCAGTGCGAAACCCGGCGGCTTCGGCTTTGACGTCGTAGGTGCCGATGGGCAGACGAGCCAGCGTGAACAGGCCGCCATTTCCGGATTTTGCGGTGAAGACGGTGCCGCGATCGACATCGGTAGCGGTGATGGTTGCGCCATTGATGACCGCGCCGCCCGGGTCAACTACCGTACCTGTGATCGACGCGGTGGTCTGGGCGCGCAGAGGTGATCCGATGAATCCGTATGCGCACAGAGCCCCGAGGATACATCCCCACATCCAAATTCTTTTCATAACGGCCTCCCGCCAGCTTTGGAAATGACTTGCGGCATCGTGCTGCTGAAATGCCGGGGACAGCAGTGAAGGAATTCAAGTTTCTTCAAAAGGAGCCCTGAAAAACGGGGACCAGCGCACAGCGTAAGGCGAATCTCTACGGCACAACTTCAGGCGTTGCAACGCGCACCGGGGATCATGGCTGCTCTGCTGCGCCAGAACGGCGAGTAAAACAGCTCTATAGCAGTTTCAAATGCTATAGAGCAATTGTCGCATCCATGTCAAGGGGGGCAACAGCCGGAACTGTGGAAATGATCCCTCCTGCCATCATCGAAGGCATCTCTTCCCGCGCGCTGCACTCCCATGGTTTCGGGGCTCCGGCCTCCGATTTCAATCCTTCGGGCAAGGGAGAATCCTGCACTCGACATCGGTCGGTCAGACAATTTTCCTATTGTTCTCTTGCTCGCTCTATAGCGCTCTGCTACGATTCATGCGCCTGGCCATCTACAGGATGGCGAAATTTCATTCGATTCTCCCCCAACAAAGCCCCGCGGGTGGACGAACACAAGTGATCCACGGGCTTATGAAGATCAGAACGTGAGCATGATGTCTCGCCGCTCGGAAGAACCCGCTTACAAGAGGATCGAGGGCACGATCCGACGCCGCATCGATGCCGGGCAGCTGAGACCGGGAAGCATGGTGCCCTCGGAACGAGAACTGGCGCGCATACATCAGGTGAGTCTGATGACCGCGCGACATGCGCTGACAGAGCTGGCAAGGGACGGCCTTGTGGAACGGCGCCGCGGATCCGGTACGTTTGTCGCTCCTCCGAGAGTCCAGTTCAACAAGCTTCTCGGCTATCACGAGCAGATGGCGAGTCTCGGGCTCACGGCGCAATCGCGCGTCGTAGCATCAACGGTGGTCAGAGGCGAACCGGAGATTGCAGCTCGCCTGGGCCTTGCTCCGGCCGCGCGTATGGTTCGCCTGGAACGTGTGCGGCTCGCCCAGGACGAACCGGTAGCGCTCGAGGTTGCTTACTGGTCGGAGGATGAATTTCCGGATCTGCTGCCAGGCACGTCGGTCAACGGCATGTCGCTTTTTTCCACTTTGGAGCACAATTGCGGCGTTTCGCTGGCCTATGCCGACGAAGAGATCGACGCCACGGATGCCGACCCGCGCCTGGCCGACCTGCTGCGCGTCCCGAGGGGGACACCGCTGCTGCGCATTCGCCAGCTGATCTTCTCAACGACGGGCAAAGCCACGGTGTACGTCACGGGGTTCTATCGGTCAGGACGGCACACACTGCGGATTCGGCGGTTCCGTTAGTCGTCATTGTCTGGTGCCGGCCACGCCGCTGAGTTCTGCATGTCTCTGCAGGGCGCCGTCCTGCAGTACCACCGCAACCCACGGCGTCGATCGGTTGACGATGCGGGCATGCCAGACGAGAACGCGCCTCGCGTGGCCTGCCAGGTCGACGGAAGCGGTCTCCGGGTCGGAGAGGTGGAGGTTGTCGGCGCGCAGAGAAAAGGTGTGGCGGCCGGCGCCATCGATGGTGGCCTGCACAATGACGGAATCAGGGTTTGATCCAGGGGCGGAAGAAGCCGAGAAAGCAACAGCATGGTCGCGGCGCAGATCGACGGAGGCGGTGGCTCCGGCCAACGCCGTGAGTGACGTGAGCGTGTTGTGGTAGCTGATCCGGTAGTGTCCCTGGGGGAGATTTGTGCGAAAGCTTCCATTCGCGGCGATGGGAGCGGAAAGGACGGCGTGCGTCTCTTCGTTGACGATGGTGACGGCGCCGGGGCTGCCGGGATCGATCACTCCATTCAGAACTGCCGGGCCGCTGAGGTCGCGCATCAGCCAGATCCATTCGCCGGCGGGCTGGGTCCAGACTTCCTTGTAGGTCCAGCAAATCTGGGTGGGCCAATACGGGGCGTCGGCGATACCTTTGGTCTCGATGCCCACGGGAAGCGCTCCCACCATCTGGCCGGAGCGAACGCTATAGAGCGGTGTCCAGTCGTAGCCCTCGCCGTACATGATGCTGGCCGAGAAGGGATTCCTGCCGATCAGCCACTGCGCCTGTTGCTGGGCGAGGTTTTCATCGTCGATGTTCTGGCGTAGTTGCGCCGCTATGGAGAGAGCTTTGGCTTCAGACAGCAGCACGCTGGAGTTTCCGCGGAACTGGAACCACACAGGATAGCGACGCAGCCAGGCATCGCCGCCCAGATGGAGACCCTGTTTGACCTCCGCGACGAACATCGCTCGGCTAGCGGTTGCAAGCGGCCGCCATCCGGGCGTTTCCGGCAGAATCGAGGCTCCGCTGATACGGTAAACGCCAGCGGGAAGGACGTTGTACGGAGCGTCGAGACGCGCACCCACTTCCTGGTAGTACTTCGTGTGAAGGACGATGGCGGAATACCACTTGATCCAGTTCGGATCGTCGGGCAGCGTTTCGCAGAGTCGCGCCAGGGCCACGATCGGCTGCTCTTCTTCGCCCATGTGGAAGCGGTGAAAGAGGTATTTGCGATCGGGACCGGTGTAGAAGTATCCGGTCATGGGCACGCTCCACGGCTGCAGCTCCCTCTCCTGGGAAGCGAGGATCTGGTTGCCGAGATCGACTGCCTCGCGCGCGTAGAGGGGATCGCCGGTGACCTTGTACAGCTCGATGGAGGCAATCACGCCGAAGGAGATTCGCTCGAGGTTATCGCTTTCTCCATAAACATCCGGCAGGGGGGGCGCCTTCGTCAGACCGTCCGCGGCGAACTGCCAGTCCTCTTTTGCGGTGACGAGGCTGCGGTGGGCCAGATCCGGATCGCTGGTTTTCAGAATGCGGCTGGCGAGAGCCTCCAGCGCGGCGACGCGGAAATTCCATTGCGGATCGTTGACCGCCTGGCCGAAGCGGTCGTCGGCATCGCCCATGATGCCGTCGGTCCAGTAGCTGATGTTCTGTCCGGTGCTGCGAAAGCCGTCGCCGAAGCGCGTTTTGAGCGCCCAGTTCAGGCCCCATTTGGCTTCTTCGATGACGCGGTTCAGCAGCTGCTGGTCGTCGTTCTGCTCCTCGAGGCGCTCGGCAAGCGAGAAAAGCGCATAGGACATTCCCGGGGTGTTGCCGGTCTCGCTGGTATCGCCGGCGTCGTGATAGCCGCCGTTCACCACGATGCGACGATCGCCATGCACGGTGTAGTCATCTTTGTGGCAGATGCCGTGGATGCCGGGAATCGGGGTGCCGCAACGCTCGCTGTACATGAAGTTGATGTCTTTCCAGATGCTGTCGCGCCAGATGTCGGTCCCGATCCGAAAGGAACGCGTCATCTTGTCGCCGGCGCGGAGAACGTAGGTTCCGGGCCGCTGCACGGGAGAGAAGTCCAGTACCTGGAAGGTTCCGAGATCGGTCTTACGGGTTTCGACCGGGCCGCTATAGATCAGAGCGCCGGTATTTTTGTCGATCAGGGAAAAATCATGCGCGGAGAGGCCGGTGGCCAGTGCGGTCTTGGTTGTGCCAGGCGCATATCCTGCGTGGCTGAAGGCAATTTTTCCTGGAGCGACGTCCCATCCTTCCACGGGGTCGGGGACGACCGATTGCAACTCAAGCTGGTCCAGATAAAGAATCGTTTGGTCGCCGGGATTGGGAAACATGCGCGGCAGTGAGTAGCCAAAGCTGAGACCCGTGACCCTGTCCCGATCGAGCGAGGGGATCTCCCAGATGATGCGGTTCCATTGGTGATTGCGAATGGGGATCGAATCATCGCGGCCTTCGTTCTGATCGTCAGGCAGCAGGTGCGCGCCCTCGTTGTGCAGCGTCATGTTCAGCGAGACGGCGGGCGCACCGTGGATATCCGGATAAACCCACACGGAGATGCGGTTGTACTGAGTCCAGTCTTCTGACGGGAAATTGCGTGTTGCCACGATATCCTGCCAGTCTCCCTCGCCCTGGACCCGCCCGATGTTATCGGTGGAGGCGACGCGCAGCGCGGTTCTTCCCTGTTTTACTTCGGCAGTGGAGAGGGTCATCGTGCCTACACCGGTGAACGACCAGTGAGTGAGATCCTCCATACCGTCGAGCGGGCGCGAGCGAAGGACTTTCTTCTGCAACTGGCGCCAGGCCGCTCCGTTCTCGACCACGGGCTGCATCGGCATGAGCGGAGGCCTCTGCTGTGCCCATGCGACGGTGAAAAGGCCGGCAGCGACGGCTGCCATGGTTCCGAGAAGCCGGATGGAGCGTAAAACAGACACCTTTAGCAGACTCATCCGAGCATCGCCTCCGATTTCATCACCCATAGCCTTGTTTATAACTGCATGCGCAGTCGGGCGCGGGTGGCGGCATGAGCGACCAGAAGAATGGCGACTGTAAAGGCGATGGCACGGAACACCCCGGGCCAGCCCTGATTCCAGTGTTCCTGCAGATACGCCGTTCCCGTGAGTCCGACCAGGAAGTAGTAGATATCGGGGAGGAGATAGGTGAGCAGGGTGTTCGATCCGGCGGGTCGCACCAGCCATGCCCAGCCTGTGCGCTTCTTCATGTCGCAGAGCCAATAGAGTGCGGTGAAGAGGACACAACAGGCGGCGACGGTCCACAGAGCCCAGGTGGGTGTGGCACGAATCTTTGAGATACCCAGCGGCCGGAGAAACCAGCCGGCGATGAAGGCCAGGATTCCCATGAGGAGGCCGAGTTGCAGCTTCCGCGGTGGTTCGCTGATCCGGCCGTCATCGAGAAAGATCAACGAAGTCACGACGCCGGCCATGATGAGGCTGGCCATGCATCCGTTGCCGAAGGGCCAGATGTAGAGAGGGATCCGATCGACATAGATCCAGTGAGCGGAGCAAACGCAGTTATACGCAACCAGCACGATCAGCCATGCCAGCGGCGCGAGGCGCCAGCGGCGCGTTGGGATGTAGAGGAGGCAGACGGCAAAATAGGTAAGGCCGATCAGGCCAAGGATCTCGGGATAGGAGAATTGAATCCAGGCTTCGCCGCCCGGCACGGCGCGGCGGAAGATGGCAAAGACGAAAACCAGGAGGGCCGCGCCCGCCAGCCGGAGGATGAGCACAACTCTGCGGCTGAGGCCGGTGTAGACGTTCCAGAGCAGAATGCCTCCCGCCAGGCCGAGCAGAGCCCACACTTCCGGTGAGACGTGCATTCTGGCCTGATCGCAGTAGTCGACATTGGCGAGGATCAGCCCGAGGGCGAGGAGCGCGACCGAACGCAGGATCACATGGAGCCAGAGTTTGGCAACGGAGGGACTCCGCTTGAGGCGTTGACGAACGGCGAGCGGCAGCGACATGCCTACGATGAAAAGAAAGGCGGGATAGACCATGTCGACATAGGTCATGGCGTTCACGTTGGCCGGCATGTGGTAAGTCCACTTACTCAGGCCGCGGACGCTGGCCAGATCGTTGACGAAGATCATCACAGCCATGGTGATGCCGCGAAAAATATCGATGGAAACAACGCGCGTGGAGGTCGTTTGTCCGGCGATGCCGGTCGAGGGAGTCGCCCGAGCCGTCGAGTTCATCGTCCAGCCCCGGCGCGGTTGGCCTTGCCGTACAAGGCATGATCGATCGCATCCAGCAGCGTGCCGGAAGGGTCGGAGTTGTAATCCCAGAACATGATGCCACCCAGATGCATGCGCTGCACATAGGCGCATTTCAGGGCGAGCGATTCGGGGTCTTCATACGATACGAATTCCTGCTTCTCCGGGTTATAGAGATACGGAACCGAGGAGGATGCGTCCCAGTAGCGGATAAAGCCCTGATCGATCATGTTGCTCACAATGTCGTGGTAGCGCGCAAAGGCGTCAGGCACCGGCGAGCCAGGCTGGAACAGGCCATGGCCGGTCGAGGTCACGTGTCCCCAGAGGTGTCCGTAAAACGGCACGCCGAGGACAATCTTGCGGGCCGGTACGCCTGCCTGTTCGTAATGCCGAACTGACCTGTCGGCGGAGATGTGCCTGGGATCGGCCGGGTCCGTATAGAGAGGCGCGTGATTGCCGGTGGTGCCCTCGTCGCCTGGCTCGTAGTAGTCATAGGCCATCAGATTCACGGTATCGAGGAGGCGGGCAATCGGGCGCATGGGAGTGTTCTGGAGGTAATCGTCGTTGGCGCCCGCGGCGATCGACAAAATCAGGTGCCGGCCCAGCCTGGTCTGTTCGCGATCGAATCGGTGCCGCAGCTCGGTTAAGAGCAGAGTGAAATTCCTGCCGTCTTCGGGACGAAAGCGATTGCCGGCCCCCACTTCGCCGGGAAACTCCCAGTCAATGTCCAGGCCATCGATGTTGTACTTTTCCACGAAGGCGATCACGCTGTCGACGAAGCGCGCCCGGCTCTCGGCGGTGAAAGCCGTGTCGGAGAAATTGCCGGACCATAGCCATCCGCCCACGGAGATCACGATCTGCAGCGACGGATTCTCATTTTTGAGTCCGACCAGAGTGGCCAGATTGGGAGCGTCGGCCGGACTGAGGATCACCATCCGGCCATCCTGGATATTCGCAAAGGCGTAATTGATGCGGGTTAGCTTGCGGACCGCAATTTCGCCGGGCTGAATCACATGATCCCGCGGGAAGAGATACGCAATCACCGCCGGGCCATGCCCACGCTCAACGTGCTTCGCCGCGGCGGCCGGAAGGACAAGTCCTGCGAAGGCGACGGCCAACGTCATCGCCCGAAGAGGATCGGAAAGGGCCCGCCGCGAGATTCGCACGTCATCACCTCGGGAGAAAAGTCAGCACCCATGATGGCACGAACGAAGATTGCCGGCCCTGTCCCCCGCTCGGTCATGGACAAAATCCAGGCTATAGTCACATCCATCGTGATGAAGAGTAACCTGAAGCGCTTCTATATTCCTTTGTTTGCAATTCTCCTTGCCTGCACGCTGCGGGGCGCGTGTTTGGCGCAGGTCCGGGTTCTCGTCGATCAGGTAGGGTACGAGACGACCGCGAGCAAAGCCGGGCTGATCGAAGGGACTGAGAGCACCAGCGTGTCCGGTTTCTCACTCATCGACGACGACTCCGGCAGTACTGTCTTCACGGGAAAGCCCGAGCCGGAGGGCAGGGTCGATCACTGGCGCAACTGGCAATTCTGGAAGGCGGACTTCTCTTCGTGGCAAAAGGCCGGGCATTACCGTTTGACCGCAACAACCGGCGACGGGACGGTGAGTTCTTGCGCCTTTGAGATCGGCGACGATCTGCTGGAGCGGAAGACGTTGTCGAACGTTCTCTATTACTTCCAGGGCCAGCGCGCCAGCGGCGATATGGACAAAGCGGATCGCCATCTGCTTCTGCCGGAGAAGCCCGGCGGCTTTGTTGACGTGCACGGCGGCTGGTATGACGCCACCGGCGACTACGGTATCCATCTCTCCCATCAGAATCCAACTTCGTATTTCAACCCGCAACAGGTGCCGTTGACCGCGTGGTCGCTGCTGGCCAGTTACGAGATCCTGAAGAGTCGCCGCGACGATAATTTCAGCGAATACGAACGGCGGCTCGTCGATGAAGGTCTTTTCGGCGCCGATTATCTGGTCCGCATCCGACGGCCGGACGGCTCATTTCTCGAGAGCATCGATGCGCCGGGACCGGAGAAGCTGGCCAAAGATCGCGCCATCGGCAATCCCAACTGGCGAACGCGGATCAAGACCAGCGTGGATCAGTCCACCGAGAGCGTGAGCGCTGCCACTGGCCCTCACGCTTATGAGGCGAGCTTCCGCGCAGGCGGCGGCATGGCCATTGCTGCGCTGGCACTGGCCAGCACGATGCCCGAGGACGGTGAATTTGCGCGGTCGCGATACCTGTCCACGGCGGAAAGCGCGTTTGCTTTTCTCCAGGCGCACAACACCGAGCTGCTGAACGACCATGTCGAGAACATTCTCGATGACTACTGCGCCCTGATGGCAACGACGGAGCTTTATCGCGCCTCACACAAGGCGGCCTATCTGGAAGCCGCGGACCGCCGGGCCGATCGCCTGATGGCCCGTCTGATCACCGTCGGTGAATTTCATGAATACTGGCGCGCGGACATCGGGACGCGACCGTTCTTTCATCCCTCAGATGCCGGGCTGCCCGTGGTCAGCCTGCTGCGCTATGCGGAGATTGCGTCTTCACAACAGCGGGAACGGGTTATTGAGACCGTGAGGAAAAGTCTTCAGTTCGAGCTTTGGACAACGAGCGAGGTCAACAACCCCTTCAACTATGCGCGGCAGCTGGTGCGCATGGGGGACGGTCAGGTTCAGACGGCGTTCTTCTTCCCCCACGATACGGAGGCGGCTCCGTGGTGGCAGGGCGAGAATGGGCGTCTGGCTTCTCTGGCCGCGGCGGCACGCATGGCGGCGCCGCTTTTCGCGAGCGATCCGGCCTTTCATGATGCGCTGGAACGGTACGCCAACGATCAGTTGCACTGGATCCTCGGCCGCAATCCTTTCGATACGAGCATGCTGATGGGCAGCGGGCACGGCAACGCGGCGTATATGTTCTTCCGTTCGTGGAAGTACACGAATGCCCCGGGCGCGATCATTAATGGCATCACCGCAGCGACGAACGACGACCGCGGCATCGCCTTCAACGAAGGATACGCCGTGACTGGAAAAGACGAAGACTGGCGCTGGACGGAACAATGGCTACCGCATGCGTCCTGGTTCCTGTACGCGGTGAGTTTGCCCCACAACTAACGGTGAGCCTGGGCGGCGGGTGGTTTGCGCTTCAGTTTTTCCTCGGACCTGTATCTCGCTCGAGAGCACCTGGAATCCGCGTGGACTCGATGCCCGGCAATCCCTGATCTACGGTTTCGCAGCAAAGGCCTGATCGAGGAGATCCGTCGTTCCCGGCGTCCGCACCAGATGCGGGTACCGGAGTCCGCCGTCGTAGTGGACCGTGTAGAGTGCCGTGACGCCATCAAGCTTCGCCTGGATCAGCAGCGGCTGGCCGCTCTTGTGCGCCTGCGCGATGTCCGTGCGCAGCAGGCTGGTGCTGTAGGGTGAGCCGTTGATGGCGACCAACATCATGCCTGGAGCGAGTCCTGCTTTGAAGGCAGGTCCGTTCCAAAGCACGTCCTCGACCCGGCCCTGGTGATTCAGGAACAGGCCCACGGAGAACATGGCGTCGACGCCTTTTCGGCTGAGTTCACCCGGGCCGACATTCTCGACGGCGTTCTGGTAGCGGGACGGCTGATCCGAATAGACCAGATGCCATCCGCTGGCGTCGATGCCGGACAGGAGCGGCACCTGCTGTCCGACGCCATTGAGCCAGTTGTCGAAAAAGCTTCTCCAGTCGTAAGGCTGAATCGCCCGAAGGCCGTCGATAAGGTCGTCGAAGGTATAGGTGCGCGTGATGAAGCTGCCATCGTCCACGCCGAAGAACTGCCGGGCGAAATCGTCGATCGAACGCTGGCCGTGGCTCAGGGTTCGTATTTTCATGTCCACGGCCAGCCACAGCAGCTGGCCTTCGCGATAGAAATCAGTTTGCCGTCGCCAGTTGGACCACGCGCTGGGGGAGCCGTAGAGCAACTGTGCCGCGATGGTCGTGTCGAGGAGCGGCCGCCATTCACGACCGGGCTGGTAGGCCATGTTCGCCGCCCGGTAGGCAACGACCTGACGCCAGGTTTCGGGCGACCACAAGCCGCAGCGCACGGTCAGCAGATCCCCGAGATACACGGTAAGTCCTTCGTATACCCAGACCATCTGCGCGTGTTCCGGCGTTTCGAAATCGGGCTGCCACAATTCCGCGGGACGCATGAATTTGCCGTTCCACGAGTGCGTGTATTCGTGTGGCAACAGGGAGGCGTCCAACATGAAACGATCCGGATCGGCAAACAAGCGGGCGCCGCTGCGCGCGCGGTCGTCGCTGGACTGGTGGTGTTCGAGCCCGCCGGTGGAGACATAGTCGCTCAGCGTCAGAAGAAAGTGATAGTCCTGATAATGGTGCGAATGAAACAGCGTCTCTGCCTGCTCCACCAGGAGACGATAGCCGGCCAGCTGCGCGTCGGAGATTGTAAGCGACGCCGCATTGTCCCCAACCATATCGAGAAAACGGTGGACGGAGGAACCGGAAGGCGTCAGATCGAGTTCGCGGAAGAATTGCCCTGCGATAACCGGCGAATCAACCAACGTATTGAAGGGTACCGGCTTGAATCGGATGGTGCCGCCGCTGCGGGCTTGCGGGATGAGCGCACTGGCGTAGCGCCAGTTTTCGGGAATCACCAGGGTTGGTTCAAAGGTCTGGACTGCGGTGGGAGACCCGGCCTGGTAGAGCGCCACCTCATTCCATTCGAGGCCGAGGAGGTTGGGTGTGACTCGGTCTTGTGCGGGAAACTGAAAACGAATGTCGATCTGATCGGAATTGGCAGGGACCGTGAGATGGAAGGTGAACATGTCCACGGCATCGCGTTGCCATGCAATCCGGTGGCCGGCGGCGGTGATTTCCAGACCCATCATGGCCTCGATCGGCCCATCCGGCGCGTGATCTCCCGGAATGTATTTCGGGTAATAGAGCGTCAGAGGACCGGGCCGGACGGGCATGACCTCCTGCACTTCCAGGATCTGCTGCGCCGGATGGGGGAGTGAGACCGTCAGCTGGACAGGGCCGACGGGCCTCGTGCCCTGGTTTTGAGCCACGGAGGAGGCAGCCAACGCAAGAAGAGCCACCGTACTGCAGAGCCATGAGAATCGCTGCACACGCAATCTCCTGAAGCGGAGTTCGTAGGATACTATGCGGTTGCACAAGTGGCCTCGCGGGGACAGAACCCTCATCTGCGGCGGCGAATCCGCTTGTATTGCTGGTGCCGCCGCGGAGTCGCTGCTGAGCACAACTTCAAAACTATTCAACTTACCCTGGTCGTCCGAGGCGGCTCGGATCACAGGCTGCCACAGTTTTTCATTGGTAAAGAAGTCAGGTCCCGTATTCCACTACTCAGCGTGAATCTGAACGCCACCAGTGAGAAGGCGAGGCGTGTTCCTGGCTAAGAAGGGAACCCTCTTATCGGTATCGTCCAGCCTGCAGGCACCGAGATACCGCTGGATGGCTGGATTCTCGTAAGCGGGTGCGCCCAGGATTTCCGGTGCAATCAATCTTTCTTGAGGTTCCTCAACTTTTCGACCAGGTTGGACGGATGCACGGGCTTGGCTAATAAAGGAAATTCAAAGCCCTTTGCTTTGCACTCGTCCAGAATGTCCGCGATCCCCGCCTGTCCGGAAACGAGCAGGATTGCGGTTGCCGGGTACATTTTAGCGACGGCCATGGCCAGGTCCACTCCATTCATACCCGGCATCATGATGTCGGTCAGCAGGCAATCGGGACGGAAAGAGCCTGTCATCTCCAGGGCTCCGAAGCCATCGTAGGCGGTTCTCACATCAAAACCGGCGCGGTGCAGAATAGCATTGGTCGTATCGGCAAGAAGCCTTTCATCGTCGACCACAAGCACTTTAAGCCGCCGTTCGGCCGTTCTTTCGGCTTCCACTTCCGCTACCGCGAATCCAGCGGGACAGGGGGGAAAGGGATTGGCAAGGTGAATGATCGAATCAGGAAATCCCATCCTTAGATATCCTTCCCGGGTCTGGATTCATGAGCACTCGCTGCCTGGCTGGACGAGCCACTGCAAGGAAGAGAGATTGTGACCGCTGTGCCGCTGTCATTGGGCTCCGTGCTGCTCGAGATTGAGATCTGGCCGCCATGCCGTTCCACAAGCTGTTTGGTGACCCACAGGCCAATACCGGTCCCCAGGTTTCCTTTCGTCGTAAAGAAAGGCTCGAATACTTTGCCGATGTGGTCGCGCCTGATGCCCTGTCCCGTATCACTCACAACTACCTGAAGCCCTTCCTGGTCTGTCCTCCCGGTTTGGTTGATCGCGATCGATAGACGCCCTCCCTTCGGCATGGCATCGATGGCGTTGGAAATCACGTTCGAGAAGACCTGAACGATTTCACCGGGATGCACGCTGATTTTCCTGAGGTCGTTGAAACAGGCCTGTAATGCGATGCTGTGCGCCAGGAGCTTATTGCGATAAACCGAAAGAACGTTCTCGATGAGATCGTGCAAATAGACCTCGGATGGAGATCCTGTATCCCGGTAGTAGCCGAGCGTTTGTCGCGCGATGTGGGAGACACGCTCCAGTTCACTTTCTGCCGTAGCAAGGTAATTTTGGATTTCCTGCACAGAAGTGCCTTCCTGGCGCGCCAGATAGATCAGGTTGAGGACCGATCCCAGTGGATTGTTGATCTCGTGAGCGATGGCCGCCGCCATCCTCCCGGTGGTGGCGATCTTCTCGGCTTCGATGGCCATGCGCTCGATTTTTTTTCGGTCCGAGACATCACGGGCGATCTTCGACCCTCCAACCACTTCTCCATGCCGGTTGCGAATCGGAGAAATAGTGATCGAGACTTCGCGAAGTTCGCCATTCTTGCCGATGCGCGTAGTTTCGTAGTGCTCGATTTTCTGGCCGGCGCTGAGTTTGCGAAGTATCTCCGTTTCTTCGAGCTGCAGATTCTCGGGAATCAACCGCAGGATCGGCTGGCCGATGATCTCCTCTGGCTCGTAGCCGAACAGTCGTCGCGCCCCGTGGTTCCAGCTGGTGATGATGCCATTCAGGTCCTTGCTGATGATCGCGTCGTCGGCTGAATCCACGAGGGCCGCGAGCCGATATAGGCTTTCATCCGCCTGGCGTCGATCGGAGATATCGCGCGCGATTTTGGATGCTCCGACGATCCGTCCGCTTTCGTCCTTGATGGGCGAGATGGTCACGGAGATCGGAAACCTCTCTCCGTTTTTCCTGAGCCGGGTCGTCTCGAAGTGCTCGATCCGTTGTCCGGAACGGATTTTAGCCAGGATGAAGTCTTCTTCGTGGCGGAGTTCAGGAGGAATGAGGCGCAGGATGGAGTGGCCGACGATCTCACCCGCTTCATAGCCAAATATGCGGCGGGCTCCCCCGTTCCAGCTGCTGATGACCCCGTTGAGATCCTTGCTGATGATCGCGTCATCGGACGAGGTGATGATCGCCGTGAGGAAGTCCTTTGCCGCTTCCGTGAGTGCACTCGGTTTGCCGAAAAGCTGGGATGCAGGTTCTGGTCTCGTCAAAGGGGTTCGGCTCCGAATGCGGCAACATGAGAAGTTGAGGGCAGTTTGACTGCGAGAAACGAGATGTTCCCCGTGACAGGATGGATGCAGCTTTCCCTGCAATTGGTTATTCGGCGGATTCGACAGGAAGAAAGGCGCGGCCTCGAGCCTTCAGACAGGAATGCAGGAGGTGTCCGTACCAAAGCAGAAGCCGGAATCAGAGCCGCTACACTTTCCCAGCAGTCCGCATCTTTTGAAAACTGCCATAGACCGCTCCTGTTTGGGGTACCAAAAGGGCTATTACGAGGCCCGGGAAGAGGCCAATCGGCGTAATGACACCATGCAGTGGCTGATTTGGCTCGCTGAAATCGCGCTGGGAAGCGCAGGGCCGGAGCATCCCCGGGCGGGAATTCACCACCGTCAAGGCGAAGCTGCTGAATCGTCGGTGCGGCGAGCTCAATATGAAGAGCAGCAAAGGCCTTCCTTCGCGCGTTCCGTGAACGTCCCGAAGGATTTCCAGGGTGGCCTGAGCGCAAGCAACTACAGCAGGATTGCAGAAGCCTCTTAGGCTTTCATACAATCGTGCGAATGAATGGATCGCCTGACGCACATCGTGGCGCTGCTGGCCTGGATCTGCGCAACCTGATCGAGATGATTCCAGGACTCGCTGTGTGTGTGCTGTCGGACGGTTTTGCGGGGTTTGCCAACCAAGCCTGGCATGCGTATACAGGCCGCTCACCCGACCAATCGAGCGGCTGGGATTGGCAGAGTGCGATCCATCCGGACGATCTTCCCGGATTCAATGTCAAGTGGAACGCAACTCGCGGAGATCAAGATCCCTTCGCGGCCGATGTCCGCATCGAGCGTGAGGATGGCGAGTATCGCCGGTTCACAATCAGAAAGGTCATGGCCGTTCCGCAACGCGAAGGCGTCGAGCCATCACTGCGTACGTTGATCGCCTGCGAGGAATTCGACGACCGTAAGCAGGAAGAATCTGCTCGCCTCTACGAGGAAGAGAGGTACCGCCTTGTGCTGGAAACGGCGAGTGACGCCGTAGTCAGCATGGACCATTCTGGCATCGTCCGGGCCGCCAATCCTGCCATCAAGAGGATCTTCGGCTACGGACCGGAAGAAGTGATCGGCGAATCGCTGACGATCCTGATGCCCGAATCCATGGGCGAGCTTCACACCAAGGGTTTCAATCGATATCTTTCTACCGGCCGGCGGCACATCAATTGGCAGGGCATCGAGCTCACTGCGCGGCACAAGGATGGCGAGGAATTTCCCGTCGAGGTCTCGTTTGGGGAACTAAACAGCGCCGGGCATAAGCTTTTTACCGGCTTTATCCGCGATATCCGCGAGAGAAAACAGGCAGAGATGGCGCTGCGTTCGGCGATGGATGAGCGAACGCGCCTCAGCGCGTTCCGCGCAGAAATCGGAACGGCCCTGTCGTACCAGGAGGATTTGAAAGGAATTCTGCACAACTGTGCTTCCGCTGTGGTTCGGCATCTTGACGCTGCATTCGCCCGTATCTGGACACTCAGCAGCGACGGCCGCGAACTGGAGTTGCAGGCAAGTGCGGGAATGTACACGCGCCTGGATGGCTCCCACAGTCGGATCCCCGTCGGACAGTTCAAAATCGGTCTGATCGCACAGGAAAGAAAACCGCATTTCACTAACGACGCCCAAAACGATCCCCGCGTCAGTGACAAGGACTGGGTACGACAAAAACAAATGGTCTCTTTTGCCGGCTACCCACTGGTTCTGGAGGACAGGCTAGTGGGTGTGATGGGCATGTTCTCACAAAAGCCGCTTACCGAAAGTACGCTCGAAGCTCTCTCGTTTGCCGCTGGCATCATCGCACAGGGCATTGAACGCCGGCGAGCGGAAGCGGCTTTGCGTCGCAGCGAGGCGCTTCTTGCGGAAGGCCAACATCTCGGCCAAATAGGCAGCTATTCGTGGCACGTCGCTACAGGCGAAATCAAGTGGTCAAACGAGCTTTATCGTATTTACGAGCTCGAGATCGGTGTGCCCGTCACCCACGAACTGATCCGTAGCCGAGTCCATCCGGAAGACGTCAGTTTGATCGAGAAGATGAATATGGTGGACCAGACACGAGAGGGCGGCCGCGATTTTGAGTGGCAGTACCGCTTGCTGATGCCAGACCACTCGATCAAGTACATGCATGCGGTTGCTCACGCGTCTCGGGACCAGGATGGTCAACTCGAGTACATCGCCTCGGTTCAGGATGTCACGGCGCGCAGACTCGCGGAGGAGGCACGCTCGGAACTTGCTCACGCGGCCAGAGTGATAAGCCTCGGAACGCTGACCGCGTCTATCGCCCACGAGGTGAATCAACCTCTGACTGCTGTGACAAATAACGCGAGCGCCTGTCTTAGACTGCTCGCGAATCACAATCTTGACCCGGACGTGCTGCGCAGGGCACTCGAGGAAATCATTACGGATGGCACGCGCGCGAGCGCCGTCATAACGCGAATTCGATCTTTCCTGAAGAAGAAGCCTGTCGAGAACGATGCATTGGACATGAATGAGGTGATTCATGAGACTGTAGCTCTGGCGGGCCGCGAGCTTTCTGAGAATCGCGTTCGGATCGAGTTCCAGTTGACACAGCCACTTCCCTTTGTATCGGTCGACCGAGTTCAGATGCAGCAAGTCCTGCTGAATCTGATCATCAATGGCATCGAGGCCATGACTCCCAATGACGATGATCCGAGATTACTGCAGCTGGAGTCGCGCATTGACCAATCCGGCAACGTGCTGGTCGCAGTGCGCGACTCGGGCATCGGTCTTGGTTCAGAAGCAAGCAGCGTGTTCACTCCTTTCTATACAACGAAAGCAAATGGCATGGGGATGGGCTTGTCCATCAGCCGCTCTCTGGTCGAAGGGCTTGGCGGACGACTATGGGCTGATCCCAATTTGCCACGGGGCTCCGTGTTCAGTTTCACGCTGCCCGTGGCCCACTGAGAGTGTTTCGTGACAGGCATGACAGGTATGACAGGCAAGAC
>CAWCNN010000001.1:0-629601 GCA_963796895.1 uncultured Acidobacteriaceae bacterium | reverse complement strand
TCCCGCTTGCGGCCGCGGCGAAGTCCAGCCCGCTCACTCCCTCGGTCACGACGGACAGCTGTGCTGCGGTCCCCGCAACGCTCATCGTCACTGTCACCGGTGCTGCCGTACTCGTGCTTCCGATGTTTACCGAGCCGAACCCGGTGCCCGTTAGCGGATTAGCTGCCGTCACTGTGAAGCTCTGGGTTACCGAAGCCGCAGCCGCATACACTGCACCATCTCCTGGCTGGTTGGCCTGGATCGTGCAGGTCCCAGTTGTTGCCAGCGTCGCCGATGATCCTGAGACGGTGCACACCGAAGTGGTCATCGACGTGTAGCTGATCGGCAGGCCGGAGCTCGCCGTCGCTCCCAACGCAACAGGCACCGCCGTGTTGCTCGACTGATTGGGGATCGCAGGGAAGGTGATCGTCTGTGACAGCAGGTTCACAGCAAAGCTCTGCGTCACCGGGGTGGCCGCCGCATACGTGCTGTTGCCAAGCTGGCTGGCCTGGATCGTGCACGTCCCAGCCGTGGCCAGCGTCGCTATCTGTCCCGAGACCGTACACACCGATGGTGTAAGCGAGTTGAAGCTTACCGGCAAACCTGAGGTGGCCGTCGCCACCAGCCCCAGCGTGGTATTCGCGCTCTGCGCCGCAATCGGTCCGAAGCTGATCGTCTGAGAGGTGCTACCCGTCCCCGTCCCGCTCAGTCGGATGGTCTGCGTACCGCTGGCATCATTATCGGTGAGCGTTAGCGATCCCGTGACAGCGCCCGTCGTGGTCGGCACGAAGCTCACTGCCAGCGTGCAGTTCTGGCCCGCAGTCAGCGTCCCCGCTGAGGCTCCTGCGTTCACCACCGGACAAGTGGAGTCACCGCCCAGACTGAAGTTCGCTGCAATGCTTGGGTTGGTGCCACTGCCGGGCGCAGGGAAGCTGAGCGCAGCGTTCCCGCTGTTCTCCACCGTCACTACCTGCGGGCTGTCGCTGCTGGTTCCGCCCGGTGCCGTCGGCGCAAAACCCAATGCCGGCGCCTCAGCATAGTCCTCTTCAAGGACTCGGCTGTTATATGCATCCGCTATATAGACGTTTCCGATTCCCGAAACCGCCAGCCCTGACGGGCCGGCGAGTTGACTCGTGGAGACATTGTGTTCAGCGTACCCTCCGAGCGACGATGTCTCTTTGAGAATTCGAGCATTACCCGAGTCTGCAATAAACACGTCGCCGTTCCCGTCGAGTGCCACGGCTTCTGGGAATAGCAACGCACTCGTGGGCAACAAGCGTTCTGTGTAATTTCCTCCCGAGAAAGATTCCTTCAGGATTCGGCTGTTGCCGGAATCGGCGATGTAAATGTCGCCGGAGACATCGACAGCCAGCCCCGATGGATAACTAAGAGTGCTGGTCGGAATCGTGCTTTCCGTATAACTTTCTCCGGAAAGCGCCTCCATCAGGATCTGGTTGTTGCCGGTGTCCGCGATGTATACGTCCCCGTTGCCATCTACTGCCACCGCCGCCGGATAACTCAGCGCGCTGCTCGGGATCGTCGTCTCCGTGTAATTTCCTGCCGAGAACGCCTCCTTCAGTACTCGGTTGTTCCCCGTGTCCGCGATGTACAGGTTGCCGGCTCCGTCCACCGCCACACCAGATGGCGAGTTCAGAACGCTCGTTGAAAGTGTGGTCTCTATGTATGTGGTTCCCGACTGGACCTCTTTCAGAACACGGTTGTTCCCCGTGTCGGCAATGTAGACGTTGCCGCTGGCATCCAGCGCGACTCCGAAGGGATAGGCGAGTTGACTGGTGGCAAGAGTGGACTCGGTGCCGGGAAGGAAACTGACCTGAGGTCCGACTCCGGTTCCCATCACGTAGCTGGTCCCCAGCACATTCCCCGATCCATCCACAACCACGACTGCTCCGTAGCGGCTTCCCGCCGCCCGCGGCGCGAACGTCACCTCTACCGTGCAGCTGTCGCCAGCGTTGTAGCCCGTGTTGATTGCACAGGTCCCCCCTGCGGCCGCCGCGAAGTCCAGCCAGGTCGCTCCCTCGGTCACGACGGACAGCTGTGCTGCGGTCCCCGTGGCACTCATCGTCACCGTCACCGGTGCTGCCGCACTCGTGCTTCCGATGTTCACTGAT
The DNA here is from genome assembly GCA_963796895.1 of uncultured Acidobacteriaceae bacterium. Classification (GTDB taxonomy): domain Bacteria; phylum Acidobacteriota; class Terriglobia; order Terriglobales; family Acidobacteriaceae; genus Palsa-343. Next base: position 627,493 of record CAWCNN010000001.1, on the reverse strand, counting down.
CCGAACCCGGTCCCCGTCAGCGGATTCGCTGTCGTCACTGTGAAGCTCTGCGTCACGGAGGCCGCAGCCGCATAGACCACACCATCTCCCGGCTGGCTGGCCTGAATAGTGCAAGTCCCAGTTGTTACCAGCGTCGCCGACGATCCTGAGACGGTGCACACCGATGAGGTCAGCGATGCATAGCTGACTGGCAGGCCGGAGCTCGCCGTCGCTCCCAATGCCACAGGTACCGCCGTGTTGATCGCCTCACTGGGGACCGACGGGAAGGTAATCGTCTGTGACAGCAGCTTCACAACGAAGCTCTGTGTCACCGGTGTGGCCGCCGCATAGTTGCTGTTGCCAAGCTGGCTGGCCTGGATCGTGCAGGTCCCATCCGCAGCCAGTGTTGCCGTTGTTTCCGAGACCGTACACACACTCGGGGTCATGGAACTGAAGCTCACCGGGAGACCTGAGGTGGCTGTCGCCACCAGCGCCAGTGTCGTGTTGGCGCTCTGCGCTGCAATCAACCCGAAGCTGATCGTCTGGGGGCTATTGCCCGTCCCGTCCCGCTCAGCTGAATCGTCTGCGCACCCGTGCTATTGAGCGAGTTATCCATCAGCGTCAGCGAACCTGTCAGGGTCCCCGTCGTCGCTGGGACGAAGCTCACCGCCAGCGCGCAACTCTGCCCGGCGGCGAGTGCGCCTGCAGTCGAGGCGCCGGAGTCCACGACCGGACAGGTTGACTCGCTGCTCAGAACGAAGTTCGCCGCGATGCTCGGGTTGGTGCCGCTGCTAGGCACAGGGAAGCTCAGTACTGCGTTCCCGCTGTTCTCTACCGTCACCACCTGCGGGCTGTCGCTGCCGGTTCGGCCAGGTGTCGTCGGCCCGAAACTCAATGCCGGCGCGTCGGCATAGTCCTCTTCCAATACCTGACCGCTGCCGACATCGGCGATATACAAATTGCCCTTGCTCGCAACTGCCACAGCCGATGGGCTCGTAATCGCCTCGGAAGAGACGGTACTTTCGACATAGCTCGCACCGTGCAATGTCTCCCTTAAGACACGCTCATTTCCCCAGTCCGCGATATAAACATCGCCGGTACCGTCGACAGCTACACCCGCCGGATAGCTCAGAGCGCTGGTGGCAAGCGCGCTCTCTGTGTAATTTCCCCCAGAGAAGGCCTCCTTCAGAATTCGGTTGTTCCCAGAATCGGCGATATATACGTTGCCTGACCCATCGACAGCCAGCCCGGAGGGATAGCTCACAGTGCCCGTCGGAATCGTGCTCTCCGTATAGCCTCCGTCAAAGAAGGCCGCTGTCCGCGATGTATACGTCCCCGTTTCCGTCCACTGCCACCGCTGCCGGATAACTCAGCGCACTGCTCGGAATCGTGGTCTCCGTATAATTTCCAGCGGAAAAAGCCTCTTTCAAAACTCGGCTATTCCCTGTGTCCGCGATGTAGACGTTACCGGCTCCGTCCACCGCGATCGCTCCTGGAAAGCTGAGCGTGCTCGTAGCTATCGTGGTTTCGGTGTAGGAAGCCCCCGACACCGTTTCCTTCAGCACACGATTGTTCCCCGTGTCGGCGATGTAGATGTTGCCGCTGGCGTCCACCGCCACTCCAAAGGGATACACCGCTCCACTCTTCGGGACTATCGATTCAGTGCCGGGCAGAAATTCGATCTGTGGCCCGGACCCAACACCCTGCAGATAACTGCTACCGATCGCAGTGCCGCTGCTACTTTGTAGAATGATTGCTCCATATCGGACTCCAGCAGCTGTGGGAGTAAAAATCACATTGACTGTGCAGCTATCCCCGGCGTTGTAGCTCGCGCCTACGGTACAAGTGCCGCCTACCGCCGTCGCAAAGTCCAGCCCAATCGCCCCCTGGGTCACTGCCGATATGTTTCCGAGCATCCCGGACACGCCAATATTGACTGTTACCGAAGTAGGCGACCCTCCGTTTCCTACGGGTATTGAGCCGAGATTTATCGTTGCTGCTCTTATCGGGCCGCCCAATTTCGGCTGCTCCACCGTGCAGATGCCGGCAACCTGTCCTGTATTCGTAAAATACGGCTCGGTACATACGTAGTGTTTGCCCGGGAAAAGTCGATTGACAACGGTCGTGGTGTCATTCGGCACCGACTGGCTATAAGACGTCAAATGCGCCGACGCGCAAATGAACAAAAGAGCCAAAAGCTGCCAAAGATGCAGTCGAGCCGATTTCACCTTGATTCCTCACACAAGTTCTATTCCGCAGCTTGCACTCTTCATGCAAGTGTTAACTATGTACTGTGCATCATGACCGAGGCTCGCCCGCACCTTTTGCCGACACCTTGCCGAAGAACCCGCCTGCACAGTAATTCTCCAAGAGCCAATTGACGAAAGGGCCTCATGCAGAGACCAGAGACTAAGAAGCGCACCGGTGTTCTATCTCTCTTTCGGCCGGTAGACACACAAGATGCCCCGCGCCGACATGAATCAGCTGTACCACTTAAGTAACCTTGTCTTGTGTTATTACGGCTTGACCTTATCCCGCATCGCCGTCACGGTCAAGCGTCACAAAGGTAATACCGATGAGTATTGTGAAGCGTATACTACTTAAGTAACCGCTCGTTTTTAACCCATTCGCAATCGTCCGGCGGCGGGAGATGTGTAACAGTCGCAAATGACAAAACGTGATCGTAATGATCTTGCGCGTTGACTTTTGATGGGACCGAACCGATCCTGGATAGACCCTGCTCCACTCGAATTTCCGAAAGCAGCGTCGAAATGACATTCCCGGAATAGCTGAACGATAAGCCGAGGCTGCGAGGCCGGTGTCAAGGCTCCTGACCGCGAAGCGGCGCGCAAAGCGCGGCCTTCCATGAGAAGCCGGGTTGATGTCAACTAATTTTTCTTTTTTGCTGGCATAGATTTCCTCCGTGCGTTGCGCAGGTTCAGTCAAAGACGGCGTTCTTTGCCGGCGGAGCGAACCCTTGACGGGTTCTGCGCAACGCGCTACACACGGCGGCCAGCAAAAAAGAAAACCCATTTCTGCCCATGTAACCCTTGTTAATAGCAATCGCCCGCCAGCCTTCCATCCGCACTCTGTGTGGACCCATTTGGTCCGGTGCACCTTGTCATCCTGGCGAGTGCTGCTACCTTGACTTCGGTCTACAGGAGCAACAGTACTCGCTGTGGCCGGGCCGCGCCCGCAGTCACCCGTATCCGGCTTCGACGATTCCGCACCATGCAGATGGATGGTTACGCCGAAACCAGCTGCGGAATGTGCTGATTGATCCTGCTGTTCCGCAGCGGCTCGTAGACCTCCCCGGTAACCCATAGGTGATGAAGAAGAACGGACAGCTTACGGGCCACGGCCACGACTGCGCGATTTTTTGCTCCCCGCCCCCACGCGCTACCAGGCTTTCGCCCCAGCGTCGCAGATCAGTGTCCGGTCCGAAAGGACCCAGGATGTACTGCGCGGAATGGACCAGCAATCGCCGCATGAATCCGTCGCCTTCTTTGCTGATTCCGAGTTGTGGATTGCTTTCCCCGGATTGGTAGCGTCGCGGTCGAAGGCCGAAGTAAGCTCCGGCGTTGCGGCTGCAAACGAGACGCTCGCTCCGTCCTATCGTCAGCACGAAACCCAGCGCGGTCAAGGATCCCACACCTCTGACTTGCTGCAGGACCTGAGTCGCCGGATATCGCGTTTTTGCGATCCTTTCGATCTTCCGGTCGTAGCGCCTGATCAGGTTCGTGATGCTTCGGATCTGCTCGATGAGCGGATCGAGCGCAAGTCGCAACTCTTGTGGAACTGCACGGCTCGCGTGATTGGCGAAACACTCTGCGTTGCAGCTCGGTATCCTCGTCCCAGTAGGTTTCACCAATCCACGTGCGCAGTTGATCAGTTTTGTGCGAGTGCGCACCAATATGTCACGCACGCGCAGCACGGAGAGCATGGCCTGATCCTCCTCACTGCGATGCTGCACCGGGCTGAGCAACTGAGGATCGACCCGTACCAAACGGGCCAGTGCACAGGCATCCACGCGATCGCTCTTTCGGCTGCTCTTGTGAATCAGCTTGAGTCGGGCCGGATTCGCCACGATCACCTGGTGACCGCACTCGCCGAGCACCCGGTTCGCCCACCGCGAATGAACGCCCACTTCTATCGCAATCAAGCTCGACTCCAACACTCCGAAGTGCGCCTTGAACGCCGCCGGCGTACTCTGTACAGCACCTTCCTCGAACACGCGTCCGTCTTCGTCCAACACACAATAGTGGCTCTTCCGGTCGCCGAGATCGATCCCTACAACTCTGCTCATATCGAACCTCCTGCGCGCAACAGCGCGATGGAAAAAGCTTACGTGGCCATTGCTATCGGCTTCTCATGCCATCTTGACTCCGGCCGGGCCTCGGCTACGCTCCTGCAATCCGGGGAATGTCATTTTGGGTCTGGATTACATGCCCATACCGAATCCCTGGCCGATCTCGTGCTCGTGGGCAGGCCGCTGTTCCGCGCCTGCTCGACGGCATGTGAGATTGGAACCTGCTGGATCGCCGGTGCGTGAGACACATCGCGGCTGAGTGCGTGACCGAGCGCCCGCCGCATCGTTGGTGAAGATTTGCGCGTCATGCGCGCCGCGTGAGATGGCAACGTAGGCCATGCGGCTGTTGACCAGATCCTTTGCACCAAGTTCGGTGTCCACCTGGATAAGCACGCGGTCCGCTGTCTGCCCTTGGCTGGAATGGCTGGTCACGGCGTAACCGTGATCGAGATGCAGTTGCCGGTTCGGATCGAGTTGCACGGTGCGGCCATCGTCCATCTTCAAATGCAGTCGTCCATCGCCGCCAATGGATTCGATACTGCCTAATTCACGGTTGGCTACCTTGAGGTCGTTCGCTGGCGCAGTGAACTGGATGCGGTCGCCTTGGGAAAAAGCGCGCAGTTCTTCGCGGTAGACGGTCACACCCTGCTGCCGGCGTGGATCGTAAGTGCGCTCGGTGCCGTCCTGTACCTCGACAGTGATCCGATTGTTTGAGTCATCGACGCTCTTCACCTGTGCATACTCACCTCTGCCGATGCCGGTTTCCTTCGAAGCGCGCGAAAAGCGCAGTACATCACCGACTTCGTACCGCTCCGCCCATGTGCGGTCTGCGCCGGTCATGTCCTGGCGCGGCACGAGGGTTCGAATATGATGCTCTGCGTTTCCCACGATGCCCCGGCCCTGCAATTCCGCATGGATCCGCTCGTTGATCTCAATGCGCGAGCGATTGTCAGGGGAGACGACTAGAGTCCGCTCCGGCGCCTTCGCGTACTCCTCCGCAATTGCCCGAATCCGTCTGTCGTGATCAGGAATCTCGAGGACACGGCCTTGCCGGTCAAGGTTCTCGACTGCCTCATAGATCTGGCCGCGCGCAAGCTGCTCAACCACCTGTTTCAGTTCTGGGTCCTTCTGGCGCACAATCTCTTCCAACCTAACCGTCAACATTCCAGCATCCTGAAGCTGCGCGAAAGGTCGCCCGGCCTCTACTGCTTCATGCTGCCGCCGGTCGCCCACCAGCAGGACACGGTCAGCGGGATGAAGCCCGCGAACGAATTCGTGCAATTGCCGAGTTGATGCCAGCGAGGATTCGTCGAGAACATAAAGCCGCCTTTCGCCGGTGTCGGGCTGCTCGCCGCGCGCCAGATGCTTTTGCAGGGTGGACGTTCCCATTCCCGCCTCGGCGAGCTTCTGCGCCGCGCGGGAAGTGGGAGCAAAACCCTCCACGCGATAACCATCTGCCTCTGCGCCTTCCCGGATCACGGAAAGCACGGTCGTCTTGCCTGCTCCAGCCACGCCATCCAAGCCAACGATCTTTTCACGAGAGAGGAATAGGTCTTCCACGGCGCTGCGTTGCGTGGCGCTCAGTTCCGGATGCTGGTCTTTGATGCTGTTGCGCACCTGCGGCGAAACCAGCTGAGATCGTTGTAGGGGCGCCGGTTGCCTTCCTGCATCCGCGCAATAATCTCGCGCTCCATGCGGATCATGTCGGTGGTCGTGAAGTGAGGGCCTGCGCCGTTGTGGGCAACTTCGCGGAATTCACCCGCACGAACCCGGCGCTCGAACTCCTGCCGGATGCTGGCATACGTCGTCTCTCCCATGCCGCGCGCCAGAGCCGATTCGAGAATCGCACGGCGGTCGTGACTGCCGATCTCTCGAAGACATGGTCCCGCGCCCAAGTCACTGCCCGTTGTGCGCTGATCTCGGGTTCTCGCGCCTGGTATTGGCCGTGTGCTCGCGCTTGAGCGACCACTCGATCCGCCTGGTTCCCATACTGCGCGGCCAACTCCCGGTGCCGTCGCAAGACTTCCTCCTGTGAGAGCAGTTCCTTGCGGTCGCGCGTGTGATGCGCGGCGATCTGCGCCGCCGCCGCTCCATCGATTCCTTGCTCGCGGAGATGGTCTTTGATCTGTTCCCGGCGCGGGCTGGATGCTTCCAGATACTCTTTTGTATATCCCTTGATTTCGGGCTGGCCGTGCTTGCCGCGTTCCAGTTCGTAGCCCAGTTTTTCGAGTCGCAACGCCAATTCCGAACGGTATACCGCCGTCACGTACCGCTGCGAAACGAAGATCTCGTGCGGCTGCAGGGAGCGCGTCTGGCCGTTGTCGCGCTCCGTCACATTGAAGATGACGGCGTGGGTGTGCAGTTGCGGGGCCGCGTACCCATCCACGGGCCGGGCGGTGTCGTGCTCAAATGTGGCTGCTGCAAACTTGCCGGTGGTTTCCGGGGCATGGACGTTGCCGATCCGCGCCTGCGTGTATCGCTCCAGCTCTGCAAGCGCCACGCGCACACTTTCCCGATGCGCCAGTCGAACCCGGTCGTCCCCACCCACAAGAGCGGTAATGGAGACTGACTTCGGGGCAGAGAACGTGGCATCCCACCCGGCACGGTGCTCGACGCTGGTGACTTCTTTACCGCCCTTCCCCTCGTAGGTCCGCGAAACCTGATGCCGGACGAGTTGTTCGCCGGTCCGGGGATGCTGGCCCTCGGCGAGGCGCGCAAAGTGCTCGTCATGGACCGGACCGTTGAGATTCCACTGGTCGGCGAGCTTCCCTTGCCATTCGCTGTGACCCTGCTGGTTCCGGGTCCAGTAGTTTTGTTGCTGCGACGCGAATTCCTTGGCGTGATAGGTCCGCGCCTGGCTGGCTGATAGCGGCTTCGAAATGGTGAGCATGAAGAGTGCTCCTGAATGGCCCGACTTGTACCGGGCCATGTTTCCGTTCAGTCGATCTCGTCCCTGTCGCTCCAGAGGAATCCCTTTCCGGCTCCGTTGCAGACGCCGAAAACCGGAAACGCGAAAGATACCGGCCTCGCGGGTGGCCGAATTTGTTGGACCGTTGTACTCATTGCAGTCGGGTGCGTCTCGATGTGCCGTGCTCTGCTGTGGCACAACTCTGCGAGTCCTGAATACACCCTTTGCGCCAGCGCCATGGAGTCTTTGGAGAGAGTGGAAAGCAGCTCCCGCCGGGAATATAGGCGCCGTCGCCAGGCATAATCGGCGACGAGAGCCCGCAGGAATCCGACAACAAGGAACCAGACAAAAAGCGAGACGCACAGCGCCGCGAGCGCGGACAATTCCGGGAAAAGAAGGAGTTCGCCGAGGCTCTGTCCTTCAAATGCGAGACTCACCAGATAGGACCTGAGGTCCTCAGCCGGAACCGGCTGCGGAGGACCCTCAATAAGCGTCTTCCATCCCACATCAACGGCGGACTGCGACAGCGCCATACCGGTTCCGTCTGTGGTGTCCACCGCGTCGTCATCCGTGGCCAGCTGCCGTTTCTGATGGCGTCCCACCTTCCATATCCACTGAACTTCGACCGTGGACGGGCCGACGAGTGGAAGTGAACTCGCGAAATATGCGGACAGGTAATGGCGCTCGATCGGTGTCCACGGAGAGTCGCCAAAACACCCAGATCGCCAGCGCCTCGGCCACTGCAACAAATGCAAGAATCCGGACCAGGATGAGAAGAATGCGTCTGCTATTCATCGCTCTTCCGCCCCCTCTCTGGTCCGCTGGCCTGAGAAATTGGCGAGCATCCTGCGAGCCTGTTCGAGCTTCTTCGCGTCCGCTCCGTCACGAATTGTGACGACCGATTCGGGGAGCAACGGGCGACCTTCGACCGTCGCCTGAGCGCCGGCGTGGAAGAGACTCAAGAGTGCAAAACGCACCGCCCAGACTTCGGCAAGAACCAATTCAATCGGGTCCGATGGCCGCTCTCTCGCGACAGTCAAAGCCGTCTCTCGCAGCCACTCCGAGGGCTGCTTGCCCACTCTCTCGGCGGCCGACTCTACCTCGGCAAGCTCGCCGGGAGTCAACCGCATGGAGATGGTTTTGGTGCGAAAGCCTGGCTTGCTTTCGTCGATCGAGGACGACTTCTTCGCCTGCTCAGTTGTCGTCTGGAAGGAGTTCATAGGCAGAACCTCCCTGGCTGACGTGCAGATTTGGCCGTGCTGAGCTCTTTCAACCGAACTTACGCAAAGCTCTTTCACTTCAACGTGTTTACGTCGGAGCGCTCCAGCGCGCTGTGTTCGACGACCTGCGTAAACGCGCGTTTGCGTTTGTAAACGCCAAAGACTCAAGTTGCTGTTACAGCGGAAGTTGACATTTGTAAACGTCGTGGCGCCTCAGGGCGCTCTGCAGCAACCCAGTTGGGGGTGACGTGTCCACTTACTTCCGCTGCGACAGCAGCGCCGTTCTTAGATCTCGCCGTACTCGAGCAGCAGCTCGGCCGAAATCCGCTGCAGTTCCGGCTTCTGCCAGGCAAGGCGAAACGCCCCCTGAAGCGATGCCCACTCGCCGGCCGTGAATCCGAAGGTGACCCCGCTCGGGCAGCGAACCCAGATGGGCGGAACCGCAGATTCCATCGCCGTGTAGCCATAGAACCAGCGCCCCTGCCAGAAAGAATTCGCTTCGCTTGTTTCCCACGCATCCAGCATCGACCGGAACTCCGCGATCATCGGCCAGGGTCTCATTTCGTACATCGTCTGCCGAGCCTCGCGCAGGGTCACCAGAACAGCCAGATCGCCATCGCTTCCCGTCGCGAATGACAGCACGAATCCGCCCTCGAATACCGAGGAAATCGCCGGGCCCCAGGGACGATCTGCAAGGACCCTTCCGGCTGCGCTTCGCACGGGAGTTTCGCGCATCAGATAATGCCCACGAGCGGCCGCTCTCCACAGGATCGGCCAGTGCGGCTTCAGAGCTTGGTTCATCGCCTCGATCCCGAAGGATTCCTCCTCCAGAAACTCGTACAGATTCCGGGCGGCGAACTGCGGCCACACCTTCCCCGCTTCCGGCAATTCCAGTCTCCGGATCAGGCGCTCGACGGCTGTCATAACATCGACTTCTTCAGCCTCAGATCCCGGAACCGGCTGGCCCTGCTTGTTGAGGATCGGGAGATTCGAAAGGTAATGGGCATCCCGGCTCGCCTTCTTCCCCCGCCGCACCTGGTAAGCGGCGAGGAATGCCTGGAGGATTCCCTTCATCGTCTCCAGTGAAATGGGGTCAGCAATGGAACTCTCAACTCCCAGTTGGGCGTAATGCGAAAGGACGATCCACTCGGCCCGGGAAAGACTCAGTCCGGCTTCGGCCTTGCGCCTCGCTCCGGCGAGCGCCGCGGTCGCGTCGGCCAGTAGTTCTGCCACCTCCAGCCGGTTCTCTCGCGCCGACTCCAGAAGCTGCTTGGCCACCTCGGAAGTGGTCACGTTCTCGCCGCTCTTTTTCGAGAGCAGCTCCTTCAACCGTTCGAGTCGGGAGCGCAATGCCTCGGAGACGCGAATCGAAATGACCGGCTGCTGCGGCCATCCGCCTTTTTCAGTCACGGGTTTTCCTTTCTCCATTTTGCTGTCCGAGAGTGCGCCTGCAATTGTCATGGCCATTCGTAAACTTACAGTTGACTCTATGGATACTCGTGCGCTACTGTCAAGTGTGCAAGCCGCCGAGGTGTTCCTTGCGTCCTGCTTCCCTCCCTCCACGCCGTCCACCGCGCTCTGTCCTGGCGAGCGATTCCGCCCAATTCGCGCTGCCATTTTCTCCGGACTCTGTACTCACGAGCGATCAGAACCGAGTTCCGGTTGAGCCGTCACTCTCGGACACACACTCCCCAATGAGGACTCAGTCTGCCGGCGCGCCGCCAGAGCCACAGTCCGCGGTCCGTGATATCGGTGGGCGAAGAAGGAGAAATGAAACGCCGGGATCAGCCACCGCGGATGCCATCACGCCAGACGCCAAGGTCCTCGTAAGCCGCAAAGCAGCCGCGGCGATGCTCTCCATCAGCATTCGTGGCGTCGATTACATGATTTCAGCGAAACGCCTCTCGACCCGAAGAATCGCCAATCGCGTTCTGATTCCCGTCGACGAAATTCGCAGGTTTGCACGTTCGGACCATCCCGAGCGCATGGCGAGCTGACGTTTCTGGGATACCTCCTTAATCCTTATGGCGCACGATAGTCTGGTGCGGTGGGAGTTCGAACTGTGGCGTCGGAGAACAAGAGGACCCCGGGTTTGGTCGAGCGGATTCCCGATTCAGGGATTTGGTGGATTCGATGGACTGATCACGTCGGGAAAAGGCACCTTGAGAAGGTCGGAAGACGCGGTGATGCTCTCGCATTAATTGCCAAGCGCCGTCACGAAACCATACTTCGCAAGAAAATCCCCGAATACTTGAATGGAAGAGTTGCCACGTTTGGCGATCTCTCGCGTGATGCCCTAACTCATTCTCGAGAGACCAATGGCCAGCGTTCGACCGCTGAATTGCAACTGAAGCTCGGGATCATCGGCGAGCGCTTCAATACCCTGTCCGCGGACGAGATCACCAAAAGCGACATCCAGCAGTGGCTTCTGGAGCAGAGCGAAGAGCGTGACTGGTCACCCGCGACGCGAAACCGCTACCACGCGGCTTTCTCACTGGTCTTTCGCGTGGCTGTCGAAAACGGAAAGCTGAATCATAACCCTGCCGCGCGATTGAAGCGAAAACCTGAGCACAATGATCGAATTCGTTTTCTCAGTGGTGATGAGGAAGAGCGTCTGCTCGCCGCCCTTCGCGAGTCTTGGCCAAAATACCTTCCGGCCTTTCTGATCTCGATTCACACGGGGATGAGAGCGGGAGAGCAGTTCGGACTGCGGTGGTCCGATGTGTCCCTCGATAGAAAACTGATCACCTTGCACAGAACGAAATCGGGGAAGACAAGACACATTCCACTGAACACAGTGGCGCTGGTCGCTTTCAGTGATCTGCGCTGCGAGCAGGGCACACACAAAGAGATCTTTCTCAATACCGAGGGGAATCCCCTGCGCGGTCCCCGTGACTGGTTCGAGCCTGCTCTACTGAAAGCCAAGATCGCGGACTACACGTGGCACTGCAATCGGCACACGTTCGCGTCACGTCTCGTCATGGCGGGAGTCGATATTCGAACTGTTGCGCAGCTCCTGGGGCACAGTACAATTCAGATGACCATGCGCTACGCTCATCTGGCGCCAGAGCATAGTCAGGCTGCGGTCGAGCGCCTGGTCGATTCTCTCGAAGTGGCGACCAAACCGCCGGTTCGGCCGAAGTCGAGAAGGACTTGACGATTCGGGTGAAGTAGCGCGGGGATGTGCGAAAGTGGCGAAATTGGCAGACGCACCAGGTTTAGGTCCTGGCGGGGCAACCCGTGGGGGTTCGAGTCCCCCCTTTCGCACCAAGCTGCAAGGAATCGCAGTAGTATGCCTAGCCTACACGTCCGCCCCTTTCCTGCGGTTCGCGCCTCTCGAGTGGTGACTAGACCGGTGACCGAAAATCTCGAAACGTCCCAAGGCCGCTCCAATCAAGGGGATTCTGAACAGACGCACCAGACTTAGGATCTGGCGGGGCAACCCGTGGGGGTTCGAGTCCCCCCTTTCGCACCACGTTTCCCTGTAGGTTGGTTTCTACCAAGGTCCTTCGGCTCGCTGCGCATCGCACAGGATTTCGGCTGCGGGCTCGAACGCCCGCAATGCGCCTCAAGTTCGAGTCCCCCTTTCGCACCAATGTCTTGCAGTTCTAATACGGGCGGGCAGAAAATCCTCGACAGTTTGCCAGGGGGAACAGATGCGCCGCTTGACATTCATTCTTCTTCTTTGCTGCACCACGGGCTTTGCAATTGCTCAGTCAGACCAGTATCTGCCAGAGCCTACACAGAATCCGGACGCCACATTCAGGGTATTTAGGACCGAGAATGTGTATACGCTCCTAAAACTCGATACTCGCACCGGGCAAGTTTGGCAGGTTCAATGGGGAGACGAGAAGCACCGCTTTACAGTTCCGATAAGCTTGACCATGTTGGTACCGGTGAAACCTGAAGCGCCGACGTTTCTTAAGCCCGGTCGGTTCACGCTATGCCCAACACCGAATATTCATACCTTCCTCCTGCTCGATCAGCAGGATGGCCGCACTTGGCAAGTCCAGTGGGGAGATGACAACGAAAGGTTTGCGGTCCCGATTCCCTGAGCCGCGCTAAACGATCAATTCTTTGTTCGGGGCGAACTTAGGATCCGGCGGGCAACCCACGGGGATTCGAGCCAACCTATCGCACCATTCACATTCCAGAAGCCGCGGTTCTTCCTTCACCGCTCCCCCTCCGCCACCCGTTCGGTCATCCTCTGGAAGTGGTAGCCCATCACCGCCATCGTCATCGCGGTGCCGAAGGACCGGCGATAGCGCGTCGCCGCCTCCAGCAGAAACTTCCAGTAGCTCATCCGCGCCCGCCCCAGAACCCCCATGCGCACCACGGAGAGAAACAGCGCGCGCACATGGCCGAGGCTCAGGTGCGATCGGTACTGCGGCCGGCACCGTTCCAGATAGGCGCGCACGCGGTCGTAGTACGCCTCGCGGCTGTAGATGCGGCGCAGAACGGAGCGGTACCCCTCGACCAGGCGAAGCGGATTCATGTGCGGCAGAAAGTTCAGCTCGCAATTGGTGTTGTCTCCGTCGCCGGGATGCAGAATGCGCCCCTCGCGGGTCAGCCGCCGGAACAGCTGCGTCCCGGGCAGCGCCTGCAGCAGCCCCACCATGGCAATCGGGATCGCGCTCTTCTGGATAAATTCCACGAGCCGGTCGAAGACGTCTTCGCGGTCGGTGTCGAACCCGAGGATGAATCCACCCATCACTTCGATCCCGTACCCCTGGATCAAGGCAACGCTTTCCAGCAGGTCGCGCCGCGTGTTCTGATGCTTCTGCGTTGCGGCCAGGCTCAATTCGTCCGGCGTCTCGATGCCGAGGAACACCGAGGCGAAGCCGGCATCCTTCATCGCCTGCATCAGGTCTCGGTCGTCCGACAAGTTCAGTGACGCTTCGGTGATGAACCGGAACGGATAGCTCCGCTCCCGCTGCCACGCGGCCAGTGCGGTGAGCAAATCGCGCACGCGCACTTTGTTCCCGATGAAGTTGTCGTCGACGACGAACACCGGTCCGCGCCAACCCGTGGCGTACAACTGGTCCAGTTCCGCCAGCACCTGCGGCACCGCCTTGATGCGCGGTTTGCGGCCGTAGATCTCGATAATGTCGCAGAACTCGCAGTTGAACGGGCATCCGCGCGAATACTGCACGGTCATGGTGCTGTAGTGCTTCATGCGGATCAGACTCAGGTCCGGCATGGGACTCGCATTCAAAGCCGGCCGCTCGGCCGCCTGATAACTGCGGCGCGCGGTCCCGGCTTCGAGGTCGCGCGCCAGATCGGCCACCAGATCCTCGGCCTCGCCGATCACGATGTGGTCCGCTTCCAGTTCCTCCGCCGGAATGCTGCTGGTGATGGGCCCGCCGATCACCGTGCGAACGCCCAGTGCGCGGCAGCGGCGAACGACCTCGAGAAGACTCTCCCGCTGCACGTGCATCGCGCTCAGCAGCACCGCATCGGCCCACTGCAGCTCCGAGTCTCTTAATTTCTCAACGTTGGTATCGATCAGGCGCTTCTTCCACGACGCGGGCAGCATCGCCGCCACCGTCATCAGGCCCAACGGCGGCTGCGCGGCACGCTTGCCCTGAAAAGACAAAGCGCCGCGAAAGCTCCAGTAGGTGTCCGGGAAACTGGGGTAGACGAGCAGGACGTTCATGCATGACCTCCGAACGCCCCGAGCAGGCCGCTCCATCCGCGATCATAACTGTCGGCCGCGGTCGGACTGGGAGTTCGCCTCCAGTCTCGTCCTTCGTCAACCCGTTCATCGTGCAGAATACACAACAATTACAAACGAGGTGCCACGCGCACGGTCCGAAAGTAATGTGCTGTCTGCGCCGCTATGCCGCCAGAAACTCGCCATGCCGAATCTCGCCCGGCGATAGCTCGTCCACGTAGCACCACACCCAGCCTTCACCCGGCTCAATCGAGCGGATCAGCGGGTGCTTCGTCGCGTGAAAATGCTTCGTCGCGTGCTTGTTCTTCGAGGAGTCGCAGCAGCCCACGTGCCCGCACTCCAGGCACAGCCGCAGATGCACCCAGCGATCCCCCAGCTTCACGCACTCCTCGCACACATGCGTGGTTGTCGTCTTCACTCTGATCGTGCCCAGATGCGAACATTCCGTTGCCATCGAAAGCTCCCCTCCCTGCTCGGAGATTACGCCGTTCGCTCCAGCGCACCGCGATCCCACTGCCCGAAACGCGCCGCTGCCTGATACGTGCTCCGGCAGAACTCCAGCAGTGCGCGGCTTGGCGACGCGCTCGATCGAACATCGTCATACATCAGCAGAAACTCGCCGAGATCTTTGTCCCACTTCGCGGCTTCCGGACGCACGCGCGCTTCGGCAAATCCCGCCGGCGCCGGGGCCGCGTAGGAATAGAATGCCGCACCCGGCACGTTGCCCCCGCCGGGCCAGAATCCCACGCTGCTCACCTCGTGCGAATACGCCTCGCGCGTGATCGCATCCGCTCCCGGCCGTTCCGGCGCCTTGCGGCCGGAGAAGCGTGTGACCGCCAGATCGAAGCTCCCCCAGAAGAAATGCACCGGGCTCGATTTACCGATGAACTCCGAGCGGAAATCCTGGAACACCGCATCGACGCTCAGCAGGATACGCCAGAACTTCTCCACCATGATGGGGTCGTACGACGCGTGGACCGTGTCCTGGTCGAACGCGATGGGATCGGGCACCTCGACCGGCATCGTCCAGATCTTCACATCGATCCCTTCGCCCTGCAGCATCGCCATGCACTCGCGATAAAACTCCGCCACGGTCATTGGCTCGAGCTTCAATGTCTTCACTGCCCCCTCGCTGTTCTCAAGAACCAGCTGGTGCGCCAGGAAGTCGAAGGTCAGCTCGAACGCTCGCGCGCCGTAGGGAATCCGTGAAGTCGTCAGCCCTCGCGCCGTCACGTAGAGCGGCACGTTCCACCAATGATTCACCAGGGGCGTCAGCTTCAGCCGCACCTTGCCGACGATCTGCGTCCACATGTGCAGGGTCGCGCAGGTGTCCTTCCACTCCGCCAATGGCAGAGACGACCAGCAGTTCGGTTCATCCGGCAACGCTATCTTCCCCATGGGCCTCGCCCTTCTTCTTAGGTATCCCAGCGATTAGAAAACAGATCGACGATTCCTGCCACTCACGCCAGGATCGGCACTCCTGCAAACTCCGTCTGAATCTTCGCCTTCCACTCGCGCGGCCCGGTCTCGTGCACCGAAGTTCCCTGCGCATCCACGGCGACCGTCACCGGCATATCCTCGACCTCGAATTCGTAGATCGCCTCCATGCCGAGGTCTTCGAACGCGACCACCCGCGAGGCGCGGATCGCTTTCGAGACCAGATAGGCAGCGCCGCCCACCGCCATCAGATACACGGCGTGGTTGTCGCGGATCGCCTCCACCGCCGCGGGTCCGCGCTCGGCTTTGCCGACCATCCCCAGCAGGCCGGTCTGCTCCAGCATCTGGCGGGTGAATTTGTCCATGCGCGTTGCCGTGGTTGGCCCTGCCGGCCCCATCACTTCATTGCGCACCGGGTCCACCGGCCCAACGTAATAGATGAAGCGATTCGTGAAATCCACCGGCAGTTTCTCGCCGCGGTTGAGCATGTCCGTGATGCGCTTGTGCGCCGCATCGCGCCCGGTCAGCAGCTTGCCGCGCAGCAGAATCACTTCGCCCGGCTTCCACGTCGCGACTTCCGCGCGGGTCACCGTGTCCAGATTCACTCTCCGGGCCGAACTCACGTCGTAGGTCAACGATGGCCAGTCCTTCAGGGAAGGCGGGTCCAGCGCTACCGGTCCCGAGCCATCCAGCACGAAATGCGCATGCCGCGTCGCCGCGCAGTTCGGAATCATGGCCACCGGCAAATTCGCCGCGTGCGTCGGATAATCGCGGATCTTCACATCCAGCACGGTCGTCAGCCCGCCCAGCCCCTGCGCGCCGATCCCCAACTGGTTCACCTTCTCGTAGATCTCGATGCGCATCTTTTCGAGCCCGTTCTTTGGCCCGCGGTCGAGCAGCTCGCGCATGTCGATCGGTTCCATCAGCGATTCCTTCGCCAGCAGCATCGCCTTCTCAGCCGTGCCACCGATCCCGATCCCCAGCATTCCGGGCGGACACCATCCCGCCCCCATGGTCGGCACCGTCTTCAGCACCCACTCCACGATCGAGTCCGACGGGTTCAGCATCGCAAACTTCGACTTCGCCTCGCTGCCCCCGCCCTTGGCCGCGACCGTCACTTCCACCTCTCCGCCCTTCACCATCTCGATGCTGACGACCGACGGCGTATTGTCGCGGGTGTTCTTCCTGGCGCCCGCCGGATCGGCCAGAATTGACGCCCGCAGCGTGTTGTCCGGATTCCGATACGCACGACGCACGCCCTCGTCGGCCATCTCCTGGACGGTCATCGTCGCGTCCCAGCGCACGTCCATGCCGATCTTCAGGAACACCGTCACGATGCCCGTGTCCTGGCAGATGGGCCGATGCCCCTCGGCGCACATGCGCGAGTTCACCAGGATCTGCGCCATCGCGTCCTTCGCCGCCGGCGATCCCTCGCGTTCATACGCCCGCGCCAGGCTGGTGATGTAGTCCACCGGATGGTAGTAGCTGATGTACTGCAGCGCGTCCGCCACACTCTGAATGAAGTCTTCCTGCCTGATCGTTGCCACGGATGTCACCTGCTTTCAGGGTAATCGACCCGCGGTGTTCGCGTCCGCACGTGCAGGGGTTCACCCCTTACGATCGTGCCTCGATGTCGGAGCGGCGCGCTTCAGCAAGGTCCAGCAGCTGGTTTAACGAGGTCTCTACGCGCTGCAGAGCCTCGCGGCTGCCGTCCAGCCGGCTCAGCACCAGCCCACCCTCCAGTGCCGCAATGATCGTGTCCGCCAGTTGAGATGGATCCACCTCCCTGCGCAGTTCTCCGGCGGCGATGCCCTCCGCGAGCAGCACCGTGAGCCCTTTCCTCCAGTCGCCAAAAGCCTTGCGCACCAGCTTGCGCAGCAGCGGGCTCCCGTCATCGGCGTCCACCGCTGTATTCAGCAATGGGCAGCCTCCAGCAATAGGCGAAGGCTCGGCCACGAACCGGTGAATGATATAGCGAAGCTTTTCCGCTGTGCGGCCCAAGTGCTCCAGCCCATCGGTGCGCGTCTTGACGGTCTGCCGCATGGAGTAGAGGAACGCCTCCCGCGCCAGTGCCTCTTTGCTGGCGAAGTGCCGGTAGACGCCGCCCTTTTCCAGCTGCGTCGCCTCCAGGATGTCCTGCATGGAGCAGCCCTCCAGCCCCCGCTGATTAAAAAGGGGCGCCGCCTGCTCGATGATGCGCTGCCGCGTTTTTTCTCCTTTGCCCATCTCCGGCTCCCTTTTATTTTTCAGGATACGCCACAAAAAAGACGCATCGGTCTCTTTATTCAGTGAATCTGATGCTCATTGAGACCGTTCAGTCTCATTATGAGAGGACAAGGATGGCGGCTGCCCAGTCCGTTCCAGAACCGCTAACCCCGGCTTCTATTCGCTTGCAGCCGTCGCCCATTCGCCTTCCGCGCTCTCCGGTCAATCCATGGATCATCGCCATGACCGTGACCCTGGCCACCTTCATGGAGCTGCTCGACACCTCCATTGCCAACGTGTCGCTTCCGTATATTGCCGGGGGCCTGGGCCGATCCTACGACGAGGTCACCTGGATCCTGACCACTTACCTCGTTGCCAACGCAGTCGTGCTGCCCATGTCGGCGTGGCTCTCCCGCGTCTTCGGCCGCAAGACCTACTACATGGCCTGCGTCGCGCTTTTTACGGCTACTTCGCTGTTTTGCGGCCTGGCGCCCAGCCTCAATATCATGCTGATTGCCCGCGTCCTGCAGGGCATCGGCGGAGGAGGCCTCGCGCCGGTCGAACAAGCCATCCTGGTCGATACCTTCCCCGCCCACCAGCGCGCTTCCGCCTTCGCGCTCTATACCGTCGCCATCGTTACCGCTCCCGCCATCGGTCCTGTCCTTGGCGGATGGATCACCGACAACTACGACTGGCGCTGGGTCTTTCTGATCAACATCCCCATCGGCATCCTCTCCCTTGTGCTCACCAGCCGATTTGTCCACGACCCGCCCCGGTTTGAGGAAGAACGCCGCACCGCCCGAGCCAACGGCCGGCTCCGTATCGATGCAATCGGCATCTCGCTGGTAGGTGTCGGTTCTGCTGCGCTGGAGGTTCTGCTCGACCGCGGCCAGATCGACGATTGGTTCGGTTCCACCTTCATCTGCTGGATGTTCGGCATTGCCGCTATCACCCTGCTCACCGCCATCTGGTGGGAACTCCACCAGCCCGATCCCATCATCGATCTGAACCTGCTGAAGAGCCGCAACTTCGCCGTCGCCTGCTCCCTCTATTTCCTCTTCGGCTTCGGCCTCTTCGGATCCACTACGATGATTCCCCAGCTTCTGCAGTCGCTGTACGGGTATCGCGCCATCGATGCCGGACTCGTCCTCGGGCCCGGAGCCTTCGTGATCACCCTGCTCGCTCCAGTCGGCGCGCAACTGGTGCAGCGCGGCCTGGTCCATCCCCGCGTGCTGCTCACCTGCGCCATCGTAATTGTCGGACTCTCCTTCCTGCACTACAGCCACTTCAACCTCGCCACGGACTACAGTCACTACGCGTGGGCTCGTGCCCTGCAGGGCCTGGGCTATGCCTTCTTCTTTGTCCCGCTCTCGGTGATTACCTATTCGCAGCTGCGCCCCGATCAGAACAATCGCGCTTCCTCGATTACTAACTTCTTCCGCAACTGGGGCGGCAGCTTTGGTATTGCCCTGATCACCACCATGACCGAGCGCCGTCAGAACTTCCATCAGGCCACACTCGGAGCAACGTTGCCTCCCGACTCTTCGCCCCTGCGCAGCGCGGTGGAACAAACCGCCGCCCACCTGCAGACCTTTGGCTACAGCCATGCCGACGCGCTCAGTGCGGCGTGGAGCCACTACTACCGGCAACTTCAGGCCCAGTCCCAACTGCTCGCCTTCATGGATTGCTTTCACGTCCTCGGCGTGGTCACCCTGGTCGCCACTCCGCTGGTGTTGCTGACGAAACACTTCAAAGCATCGTCGGGCGGCGGCGGTGGCGCCCACTGACCCTCCTGGTACTAAAGCACCTCCGGAGGTCTGCAACCTTTGGGGAGGTCCATACCACCGCCGGGTCATAAAATTCGGGCCCCGAACTGCCGTTGGTTACATCGCAGAAATCTAAAAGTTCGCAAAAGAAATCGTTTTCCATGAATCGTCAGCCCGAGAAGAGGACCCTGTCGCCGCTGGTGTGGCATCTCGCCACCACCTGCGCCGCCGTTCTGCTGGCCTTCTTTATTACCCTGAGAATCTACGCGGCATGGGTAGTAGCCGGGCAGCCGTCGCGGGTGTTTGGCCTCTCCGAGCTCAGTTCGGTCGGCATTGCCCTTGCGTGCCTTCTGCTGGGCGGCCTTTTCTGGCTGGCGGCCCGGCGCAATCGCTCTCGCGAACTCGACCGCTACCTGCTGCAGGCCTTCCTCGATCACATTCCCGACAGCGTCTTCTTTAAGGACCGCAAGAGCCGCTTCGTGCGCATCAGCCGTGGCATGGTGCAGCGCTTCGGCGTGAGCGGCCCCGAAGATCTGATCGGCAAAACCGACTTCGACCTCTTCACCAGCGAGCACGCCGACCAGGCGTTCGCCGATGAGCAAAGGATTCTCGCCACCGGTGAAGCTGTGATCGGAGTTGAAGAAAAGGAAACCCGCCCCGACGGCAGAGAAGCGTGGGTGCTGACCACCAAAGTTCCCCTCCAGGATCGCGCCGGCCGCATCATCGGCACCATGGGCATCTCGCGCGACATCACCGACCGCAAGCAGGCCGAGGTCCGCATCTGCCATATGGCGCTGCACGATGAGCTCACCGGCTTGCCTAACCGCGCCCTGCTCAACGACCGTATGGTGCAGGCCATCGCACTCGCCACGCGCAACTGTAAACGGGTGGGCGTCCTGATGCTCGACCTCGACCACTTCAAGTCGATCAACGACTCGCTCGGCCATTACATCGGCGATGCCGTGCTGCAGGAGGTGGCCCGCCGGCTGACCGCCTGTCTCCGCGAAAGTGACACCGTCGCCCGCATCGGCGGCGATGAGTTCGTGATTGCGATTCCCCTCGCCGCCTCCACCGAAGAAATCCAGCAGGCCGCGCAGCGCGTGCAGGCCATGCTGACTCGTCCGTTCCGGATCGAGGGCCACGAAGTTCATATCGGCGCCAGCATCGGTATCTGCGAATATCCCGCCGACGGCGAACAGCCCGATACCCTTCTGCAGAATGCCGATTCGGCCATGTACCAGGCTAAAAACGCGGGACGCGGCAGCTGCCTCACCTTCTCCGCGGAGATGACGGAATCCACGCGCCGCCGCCAGAAGATGCAGAACGATCTGCGCCACGCACTCGCGCGCGGTGAATTCTCGCTCCACTATCAGCCGCTCGTTTGCACGATCACCGGCGTCATCACCGGTGTAGAAGCTCTGCTGCGCTGGCACCATCCGGAATTAGGGACCATCTCCCCGGGAGAATTCATCCCGCAGCTGGAGGAGCTGGGCCTGATGGCCGAAGTCGGCCGCTGGGTGCTCAGGACCGCATGCCAGCAGAATTCCGAGTGGCAACGCCTGGGCATTCCGCCGGTCCGCGTGGCCGTGAATCTCTCTGCACAGCAGTTTGTCCGCGGCGATCTGGTGAACATCGTCGAGAGCATCCTGCAGGAAACAGGCCTCGATCCGAAATGGCTCGACCTCGAGCTCACCGAGAGCCTCACTCTGGACGATTCCGAAGTGACCATCGCCGCGATGCGCAACCTCAAACACCTCGGTGTCAGCCTTTCGCTCGACGACTTCGGCACCGGGTGGTCCTCGCTCAGCTATCTCCGCCGCTTCCAGTTCGACCGCATCAAGATCGACCGCTCTTTCATGCGCGACCTCGCCTCGCAGCCGGCCGCGGAGACGGTGGTCCGCAGCATCATCAATCTTGGCCACAACCTCGGCCTCACCTGCATCGCCGAAGGCGTCGAGACCACCCAGCAACTCGATTACCTGCAGAAACAGATGTGCCCGGAAATCCAGGGCTACCTCTGCAGCCCAGCTCTGCCTGCGGACCGTTGCGCCGAGCTGTTACGCGGACGCAGCTTCTCTCTCCACACGCAGTCCCTTCCTGAGGATGAGGAAATCGATCCGTTGCGCCGTCTGTCGCCGCTCGCATCGCTGCCCTCCTAGCCGCATCGCGGCGTTTCTTGCGACCCGGCTTTGCCGCGCCCCCGCTGCCCATTTTTGAACAACGCCTGTTCGCAACCGGACAATGTATGGGTCCGGTTCAGCGGCACGCCCGTCTCAAAATCAGCCTTCTTCACGCGTCAGGAGCTTCGCGAAACCGGCGCTACAATTGCTGATCCGAAAACCGGAGAGCTGCCGATGACTTCTCTGCCCCAGGACCTGCGCTACGCTCTGCGACAACTTAGAAAGTCCCCTGCCTTCACGCTCACCGCTGTGATCACTCTGGGCCTCGGCATTGGCGTCAATGCGGCCATGTTCTCCGTCATTGAGCAGGTCATCCTCCGCCCGCTGCCCTACAGGAACTACGGCCGGCTCGTCGCGATGCAGAACGCGCGCCGGATCAGCGGTAGCGATGCATCGGATTCCTTCTCTCTGCCCGACTTGCAGGATTACGCTACGCGAGCGCACTCCATCCAGGGGATCGCCTCCTATACGTTTCAGTTTCCGACCCTGGGTGGAATGGATAATCCGCAGCTCGTCCCCGAGGCCATGGTCAGCCCCGATCTGTTGCATCTGATTGGCGTCCGCATGCAGCTCGGCCGCGGCTTTGCGGCCGCCGACAGCCAGCCTGGCCACAACCACGTGCTCATCCTCAGCGACAACGTCTGGAAGAAGTTCTACCACTCCGATACTTCCATCGTGGGTCGCACCGTCCCCATCGACGGCGATCCCTTCACGGTGGTCGGCGTGCTTCCCCCCGGTTCCGGCTTTCCTATGGGGGCTCAGGAGGAGATCCTCACCCCACTGAATCTCGACGAAAAGTCCCTTCAGGCGCGCGACAGCGGCGTGCTACAGGCCGTGGCGCTCCTGCGTCCTGGAGTCGCGATTCCCCAGGCGCAAAAAGAGCTTACTGCGATCCATGAGCAGCTGCTGCACGACTATCCGAAGGACGAAATGAAGGGCGAGTCGATTCGGCTCACCGACTACCGCACCTTCATCACCCAGGATTCGCGTCGTGCGCTGTTTGCGCTCGATTGGGCCGTCCTCGCCGTCTGGCTCATCGCCTGCGCCAACGTCGCCGGGCTGATCCTGGCGCGCACCAATGGCCGCCGCCGCGAGATTGCCGTACGCGCCGCGTTGGGCGCGCAGCGTGGCCGCATCACCCAGCAGTTCCTCACGGAAAGCCTTTTGCTCAGCCTGGCCGGAGCCGTTGCCGGGCTCGGCATTACCTGGGTCGCTTTGCGTCTGCTCCGGCACTATCTCGCCGATGCCGTGCTGTTCGGGGAGGACATCCACATCAACGCCGGAGTGCTGGCGTTTCTGCTTGCCGCGTCCTGCCTCTCCGCGCTGCTCTTCGGGTGGGCGCCGGCCTGGCATGCTTCCGGCGCCCCCGCCCAGGAAGGACTGCGCGAAGGCACCGCCGCCGCGGGCACCAGCCGCCGGCAGGCCTTGTGGCGCGACAGCCTGGTCGTTGCCGAAATCACCCTGACCCTGACCCTGCTGGTCGCGGCCGGACTGATGATGCACACGCTGCTCAGCCTGCGCCGAGCGCGCCTGGGCTTCGATACCGGAAACGTCGTGACCGGCGGCCTTTATCTGCCGACACACGGCTTGTGGTGGGCCTCCTCCGCACATTCAGAGGCCTCACCGAATATCGTGCAAAGTCTTTATCAGCCTCTGGCGCAGAAGCTCCGCCAGATTCCCGGGGTCATGGCCGCCGGATTCACCACCGTGCGCCCCCTCGAGCCGCAGTGGAATTTCGACGACAGCATCAAGGTGAAAGGCATGCCCGATGCGCCTTCGGAGCAGATCGTGCACGCGCAGGTCCGCGCAGCCACCACCGGCTATTTCCAGGCTATGGGCATCCGGCTGCTCTCCGGCCGCCTCTTCTCCAGCGAAGACGGCCCCAACAGCCCGATTGCCATCGTGATTAACCAGGCCTTCGTGCGGCGCCAGTTCGCCCACGTCAACCCGCTCGGGCAGCAGATCGAAATCGACGACGCGGGCAAACCTCGCGAGTGGGGCACCGTCATCGGCGTGGTCGACGACGCCAAACAGGACAGTCCCGGCCAGGCCGCCCTGCCCGAGATGGATATCAACCTCGATCAATTGCGGCCCACCGACGGCTTCTATCCCATCCTCGCCACCTTCCACATGGACCTCGCTATCCGCGCGCGCACGGCCCCCGGCGTCATCGAGGACACTGTCCGCCGCGACGTGCATGCCATGCAGCCGCAGGTTGCGGTCCAGGATCTGCAGTCCATGCAGCAGGTGGTCGATAGCGCCCTGGGCGGCCAGACGCTCGCCGCGCGCCTGCTGTGGATCTTCGGACTCGCCGCTCTGTTGATTGCCGTCGCCGGCATCTACGGTCTGCTTGCGTACTCGGTCAGCCAGCGCACCCGCGAACTGGGTGTGCGCATGGCCCTCGGCGCGCAACGCTCCGATATCGTCTGGCTGATCCTGCGCCACGCTCTCGTCCTGCTCGCGGTTGGGACCGGCATTGGACTCGCCGTCTCCTGGATCGCCCGCGGCGTGATGCGCTCGTACCTCTACGGCGCCTCCGGCTACGACACCGCCACGGTCCTGCTCGTCGTTCTCACGCTTGGCCTTTGCGGAGTCGCCGCCAGCTATCTGCCGGCACGCCGCGCAGCTGCCGTCGATCCTACCGAGGCTTTGCGCACAGAATGACTCGGGCTCGGGCTACTGGCTCGCCTGAACCTCATCCCGCACCTTTGACCCCGAGTGCCTCATCCAAACATCGTGCCGCTGCCCGTCTCCATTCTTGACCTCGTCAGCACGCGTCCCGGCGAAAACCCTGGCGCCGCTATCGCCCGCTCCGTTAGCCTGGCGCAGCACGCGGAGCAGTGGGGCTATCGTCGCTACTGGCTCGCCGAGCACCACTCCATCGCCGGCATCGCCTCTTCCGCGACCTCCGTTCTCATCGGCCATATCGCCGCGGCCACCCAAACTATCCGTGTAGGCAGCGGCGGCGTCATGCTGCCCAATCACCCTCCGCTGGTCGTCGCGGAGCAGTTCGGAACCCTCGCCGCACTCTATCCGGACCGCATCGACCTAGGCCTCGGCCGTGCGCCCGGCGGCGACTTCCACACCCTGCGGGCCCTGCGCCGCGACCACCACCAGACCGGCGACGACTTCCCCGCTCTGCTCGAGGAGCTGCGCGCCTATCTCGGGCCCGCGCGTCCCGGCCAGGCCGTTCAGGCGATTCCTGGGCAAAACACGAACGTCCCCATCACTCTGCTCGGATCGAGCGACTTCAGCGCGCAACTGGCTTCCCAGCTTGGGTTGCCCTTCGCCTTCGCCGCACACTTCGCCCCGGACCTGCTCTATTCAGCCACCCAGCTCTATCGCAGAAACTTTCGCCCCAATGAATTCCTGGAACGGCCGTGGCTCATCGTCGGCGTGCCTGTGCTCGCGGCGAAAACCGATGCCGCGGCCCGGCGCCTCTTCACCACGCCGCAGCAGCGTTTTCTCCGCCTCATTCGCAGCCAGCCGGTTGAGCTGCTGCCGCCTGTCGATTCCATGGACAGAATCTGGCAGGACTGGGAGCAGGCAGCCGTCGAAAGCAAGCTACGGGCTGCCATCGTCGGCTCCAACGAGACGGTCAGGGAAGGACTGGAGTCGCTCATCGCCACCACCGGGGCCGACGAAGTCATCGCCGTGACCGATACGTGGGAGCACGCGGATCGCCTGGAATCATATCGGCGCGTGGCGGAGATTGCCGCAGCCATGGAAACCAGCGCCGCTGCTGCGGCCAGAACCTGATTTGTGAAGGGACGTACGCCATCGAAGGATGACGCAAAAGTGCGGGTGATCGATCAGAAACCGGCGGCGGGTTAGAGAGAATCGGGCTGAGAAACCACGGGCGCCATTGCTTTGGCCTGCTGCGCAGCCACTTCGCCGGCGTGACGGAAAAGTCTGGCAAATGCGGCCCGGCACACACCGTAGGCCAACAGAACTCCGAGGGCGAGCGAGGCGAGCGCCGCGCAAATCAACATGAGTGAATTCACTGCGTCCTGCATATCCTTAACTCCCCGTTCGAGCTGGGGCCCTTCACCACCGGGATTCGATGCGCGCCTTCGCGGGCATTCCTGCAATCCATCCGATGCTATTCCTAACAGAAGCGGCCACACATTGACCCACTTTTCTGTTGCCGAATAAGATACGGAAAGGATTAGCTTCCCGAATCATAACCGCACTGTCCTGTTTTGCAACTAGTACGACGGTGCTATCCGCGATATCCACACGTGTAGTCGAGTTTTCGATTTACAGCCCGCCCTTCCTGTGCTATGGCCATTACTCAAATCACCGTGCGCGGCGCCCGGCAGCACAATCTGCGCGACATCAATGTCCAGATTCCGCGCAATGCCCTGACCGTCGTTACGGGTCTCTCCGGGTCCGGCAAGTCCTCCCTCGCCTTCGACACCATCTACGCGGAGGGCCAGCGCCGCTACGTTGAAACTCTATCGGCCTACGCCCGCCAGTTTTTAGATCAGATCGAGCGCCCCGATGTCGACTCCATCGAAGGCCTCTCGCCCGCCATCTCCATCGAGCAGAAGACGACCAGCCGCAGCCCTCGCTCCACCGTCGGCACCATCACCGAGATCTACGACTACCTCCGCCTGCTCTACGCCTCGGTCGGCGTGCCTCACTGCCCGCGCTGCGGCCGCCAGATCTCGCGCCAGTCTTCCGAACAGATCGTCGAGCGTATCCTCGCTCTCTCTCCCGGCGAGCGCGTTACTATCTACGCCCCGGTCGTCCGCGGCCGCAAGGGTGAGTTCAAAGACCTGCTCGACAAGCTCGACCAGCAGGGCTTCCGCGCCCGCGTCGACGGCGAAATTCGCGACCTCTCCGATCCGCCCGTTCTGGAGAAGCGCAAGAACCACACGATCGAAGCCGTCGTCTATCGCGCGGTCCTGAAGCCCGGCATCGAGAAGGCCCTCACCGCGTCCGTCGAAAAAGCTCTGCAGATGGCGAATGGCCTCGTTCTCGTCGCGACGCAAAAGGACGAGCAGCTTTACTCGTCTTCGATGGCCTGCCCCGACTGCGGCCTCGACGTGCCGAAGCTGGAGCCGCGCAGCTTCTCCTTTAACTCCACCTACGGCGCCTGCCCTGAGTGCCACGGCCTCGGCAGCATTTACGATTTCGATCCGGCGAAGATCATCACCGACTGGTCCAAGCCTCTGCTCGACGGCGGCCTCGGTCCCGGCTCCTCCTCGCAATACCTCATCCGGCTCATCAATATCGCCGCGCAGAAATACAAGATCGACCTCAAGCTCCCCTTCGAGCAGCTTCCCTTTAAGCACCAGGAGCTGCTGCTCGTGGGGCCGCCGCAATCGGAAGCCCCGCGCACCGGCTTTCACGGCATTCTGGCCTGGCTGCGGGACTCGCTCGAAGAGGCGCGCTCCGACACCTACCGCGAGTGGATGATGCAGTACATGTCGGCGTCGGAATGCCCTGTGTGCCACGGCCAGCGCCTCCGCCCCGAGTCGCTTGCGGTGAAGATCGACGGCATGTCGATCGCGGACTTCACGGCGCTCTCCATGGAACGCTCTCTGGAGCGCGCCCGCGCCATCACCTTCACCGCGCGCGAAGCCCTCATCGCTGAACGCCTGCGCAAAGAGATCGTCGAGCGCCTGCAATTCCTGAATGCCGTTGGCCTCAGCTATCTTTCACTGGAACGCAACGCCGCCACGCTCTCCGGCGGCGAAGGCCAGCGCATCCGCCTTGCTACCCAGATCGGTTCCCGTTTGCGCGGGGTCCTCTACGTTCTCGATGAACCCTCCATCGGGCTGCATCAGCGCGACAATCAGCGCCTCATTCAGGCACTGGAATCCTTGCGCGACCTCGGCAATACCGTCCTCGTCGTCGAGCACGACGAAGAGACCATCCGCCACGCAGATTATGTCCTTGACCTCGGCCCCGGTGCCGGCCGTCTCGGCGGCCAGGTGGTGGCCGAGGGCACTCCGGACGTCATCATGCACACGCCGGCCTCGCTCACCGGCCGCTACCTCGCCGGTGAAATCTCCACCCTGCACCGTCTGGTTCCGCGTGCGCTCACCGGCAAGTGGATCACCGTCGAAGGCGCACGCAGCCACAACCTGAAGGACATCACCGGCAGATTTCCTCTCGGCGTTATGACTGTCGTCACCGGTGTCTCCGGCTCCGGCAAAAGCACCCTCGTCAACGACATCCTCTACCGCGCCCTCGCTCAGGAGCTCTACGGCTCGCGGGAGGCTCCTGGTGCGCACGGCAAGATCAAGGGCTTCGACCTCATCGATAAAGCCATCCGCATCGATC
Organism: uncultured Acidobacteriaceae bacterium; assembly: GCA_963796895.1. GTDB lineage: Bacteria > Acidobacteriota > Terriglobia > Terriglobales > Acidobacteriaceae > Palsa-343. The sequence goes on along the minus strand of CAWCNN010000001.1, from coordinate 599,521 downwards.
AGTCACCCATCGGCCGCACCCCACGCTCCAATCCCGCCACCTATACCGGCGTCTTCACCGCCATCCGCGATCTGTTTGCGATGCTGCCCGAATCCCGCGAACGCGGCTACAAAGCCGGACGCTTCAGCTTCAACGTGCAGGGTGGACGCTGCGAAGCCTGTCAGGGGGAAGGTCAGCGCCGTATCGAAATGAACTTCCTCCCTGACGTTTACGTGCAGTGCGAAGTCTGTAACGGACGCCGTTACAATCAGGAGACTCTCGCCGTTAAATTCAACAGCTACTCCATCGCCGACATCCTCGACCTCACCATCGAGGACGCACTGCCCGTACTCGGCGACATACCTCAGGCGCGGCAAAAGCTGCAGACGCTGGTCGACGTCGGCCTGGGCTACATCCACCTCGGCCAGTCCGCAACCACGCTCTCCGGCGGAGAGGCGCAGCGCATGAAGCTGGCCCGCGAGCTTTCCAAGCGGCAGACCGGACGCACCCTCTACCTGCTCGACGAGCCCACCACCGGGCTCCACTTCGACGACGTCCGCAAGCTGCTCGAAGTCCTGCACCGCCTCACCGACCTCGGCAACACCATCATCATCATCGAGCACAACCTCGATGTCATCCGCAACGCCGACTGGATCATCGATCTGGGCCCGGAAGGCGGCGAAGGAGGCGGCCGTATCGTTGCCGAGGGTCCTCCCGAACAGGTCGCCAGCATCCCCCATTCGTATACTGGTCAATTCCTGCGCCCCTTTTATTCTGGATTGAACAGGCCCGTCGCGGGCAACGGCGCAAAACTGTCCGCGAACGGCGCTCGGACCCCGCGCGCGAAATCCGCCAGAAGAGTGCCAGGAAAAGAGATCATTCAATGAGCGACAGCGACGCGAGCTTCGAGGAGCCGCGCATTCCGGACGAGAATCACGAAATTCCCCCGCCAGCTGAGCCCCCAGGCTACCTCTGGCACCCCATCGACCGTCCCGCGCCGCTGCTCGAACTGGTTCCTCCTCCGCCGAAACCGCAAAAGCTCATCCCCAACATCGGCCACGTGGGCGTCTTCTTCCTGCTGCTGATCCCCGCCCTGATCGGCGGCTATCTCGTCGCGCTCTTCGCTATCTACGCCATGCACCCCCACGCGCGCCTCGCCGTGCTCATGCAGGAAATCGGCCACAACGTCATGTACGCCATCTCCATGCAGGCGGCCATCTACGTCGTGTTGTGGGGACTCGCCGGGCTCGTGTTCACGCTTTGGTGGGACCGTCCCTTTGCCAAAGGCATTCACTGGAACGTCGCCACGGCTGGCCGCTGGTTCCTGGTTCTTGCCGGAATTGGCGTGTTCACCGGCCTTGCCATCACCATCGCCGGCAACTTTCTGCCTATGCCGAAGGCGCCGCCGATTCTGGAAGACCTCACCAAATCTGTAGCCGGTGCGTGGACGCTCATGGCCTTCGGCGTCACCCTGGCGCCGCTGACCGAAGAGCTCGCGTTCCGCGGCTTTCTCCTCCCCAGCCTGGTGAATATTTTCCGCTGGTTCGAACGCCGCGGCTCCATCAGTGAATCCGGCGTCCGCCTCGTCGGAGTACCGGTGGCAATCGTCCTCACCTCGATCCCGTTCGCGCTTATGCACGCGCAACAGGTTTCGAACTCCTGGGGCCCCGTGCTCCTCATCGGCTGCGTCAGCGTGCTGCTCTGCGTCATCCGGATCAGGACCGACTCGGTCGCCGCCGGCGTCGTCGTCCACGCCTGCTACAACCTGACGCTCTTCGCCGGTCTCCTCTACCAGACCGACTGGTTCCGGCACCTGGACAAGCTCAAGACTTAGCCGTCGCGCCTGCCCGGTCGTCCGCAACGCTCGTCGATTCCCGCAGTTGCGATGGAGTCATAAACGCCTTGCGATTCCCGGCTTCTTTTGGCCCAGCACGCGCGTATAGTCCGCTTCGGAGGGACTCTATGAAAACTCCGGCTCCGGTGCCAACGCCCCCGACCATGCCTACGCCTCCCATGGTGAGTTCCGGCGAGGTTCTGCATTCGCAAAGCCACAGCCATCTCAGCTCCCAGGAAGTTGCGAAGGCCGTCGCGCGCCATCAACGGGAACATCGGGAGCAAAAGGGCAACCGAAAGAGATAGATCAGGCATAACCGTCGTACGTCACAATCGTCATCTTTGCCGGGCCGCGAGCGCGCGTTACCCTGACGCTGTCGGAGAAAACTCGTCCATGAATGACATCGGCAGGCTGTTTCAGGCTTTCGTGGCGCCCGCCATCTTCTTTTCCGCCACGGCTCTCTTCATCCTTTCTATCAATGTGCGCCTGATGGGCATCGTCAGCCGGCTGCGGCAATACGTGCGCGCTCGCCATGATGCGGTCAGGAGCGGTCACACGGCGGAAGCCGAAGCCTGCACCGCCCAGATTCAATCCATGGAACAGCGAGCGGAGATGATCCGCCGCACCTTCCTGCTCAGCCTGATCGCGCTCGTCGGCACCTTGATCTCGTGCCTCCTGCTCGGCTTCGGCCTCTATTGGAAAGTCGCCTCCCTGGCCGCAGCGATTGTTTTCGTGGCCGCGATGATCGCGCTGCTCGCCGGCGTTCTCTACTACATCCGCGAGGTCACCGTCGCCCTCAGCTCGGTCCGCCAGGAAGCCGAGGACGAGCGCTTCGAAGATCCGGAGCCCCCCGGAGAACTGCAGGAGCACAGCCTCTTCTAAAGAGGCATTGAGCCAGCGGCTACCTATTCCCTTCTCCGTACTTCCTTCTCCCTTCTTCCTTCTCCCTTCTCCCTGTCCTTCGGTACCCTGTACCCAGTGAAAACCATCCGCACCGCCGGCCTTGCCCTGTTTCTCCTCACCTGCCTTAACCTGTTCAACTTCATCGACCGCTACGTGCTGCCCGGCGTGCAGCCGCTCATCCAGCGGGAATTCCGCATCGACGACGCCCAGGCCGGCCTGCTCACTTCCGCTTTCTTTTTCACCTACATGCTCATCGCGCCGCTCACGGGATGGCTGGGTGACCGTTTCCCGCGCAAGCCTCTCATCGTTGCCGGAGCGCTCATCTGGAGCGCGGCCACTCTGCTCACCGCCTTCGTCCACGACTACCACACGCTGCTCATCCGCCATGCTGCGGTCGGCATCGGCGAGGCCACCTTCTCGATCTTTGCGCCCGCACTGCTTGCCGACTTTTACCCCGAAGAGGACCGCAACAGAATCCTCAGCATCTTCTACATCACCATTCCGGTGGGGGGCGCCCTGGGTTATCTCATGGGAGGCGAACTGGGGAACCACTTCGGCTGGCGCATGCCGTTTTACGTCGCGGCTGCCCCCGGTGTGCTCATCGCTCTTTGTTTCTGGCTCTTCGTCCGTGAGCCAAAACGCGGCTCAGCCGACACCCTCCAGGCGACTACCACGCGCACCAGCTTCATCGGCCTCTTCCGCAATCCTGCCTACTGGACTGCCACTCTCGGCCTCGCCATGTGGACCTTTGCTGTCGGCGGCATCTCCACCTGGCTCCCTACCTTTATCGAACGTTTCGGCGGCTACTCGCTGGCCGGCGCCGATCGCCTGGCCGGATCGGTCACCGTGATCGACGGTCTGCTCGCCACCATCGCCGGTGGATGGCTGGCTCAGCTCTGGCTCCGGCGCAACCATCGCGCCCTCTATCTAGTCTCCGCCTGGAGCGCCGTCCTCGCGATTCCTTTCGCGGCTCTCGTCTTCTTTGGACCGTCGCGCTTTCTGATTCCCGGCGCGTTCCTTGCGGAGTTCTTCCTCTTCCTGAACACCGGCCCGCTCAACGCTGCCATCGTCAACTCTGTTGCCGCTCCCATCCGCGCCACGGCGATCTCCGTGAACCTCTTTGTCATCCACGCGCTCGGCGACTCATTCTCCCCCGGCCTCATCGGTCGAATCTCCGATGCCACCAACCTTCGCCTCGGCCTCGGGGCAACCCTCATCGCACTCGTGCTCTCCGGCGCCATCCTCTTCGGTGGCTCTCGCTTTGCCCCCCGCCTCCCCGATCTCGACAACCCGGGAACGCGCCTCTGAGAAACTGAAACCATAACCTGTGTACCCATTCCTGATCGTTACCTCCTGGATCCTCGCTCTCGTCTGGATGCAGCGCGTGCTCAGCGCAGCACGCAACCTCCCGCGCATCCCGAATCTCCTCGATCCTCGCTATGATCCTGCGACGTCGCCGATCTCCGACGACATCCGCCCCCTGATCACCGTTGTTGTCCCCGCTCGCAACGAGGGCGTCGCCATCGAAGCCACGCTGCGCTCCCTCCTGTCGCAGACGGTGCCCCTCGAAATCCTTGCTGTCGACGATCGCTCCACCGACGAGACTGGCGCCATCATGGACCGCGTCGCCGGGGGGCCCGCGCCCGAAGGCAAATTCCTCCGCGTGATCCACATCGATTCCCTTCCCCCCGGCTGGATGGGCAAGAACCACGCCATGGCTCTGGCCGCACGCCAGACCACGACTCCGTGGCTGCTCTTCACCGATGGCGACGTTCAATTTCAGCCCGGCACTCTCGCGCGCGCCCTCGGCTACGCGCAGCAGTCCGCCGTCGACCACCTGGTTCTGATGCCCACGCTGATTCTCAAAACTCCGGGTGAGCGCATGATGTGCGCCGTCTTCCAGTCCCTCTCCCTGCTCGCATGGCGCCCATGGAAAATCGCCGATCGCAAAACCAAAGGCGAATCCATCGGTATGGGCGCCTTCAATTTCGTCCGCAGCGAGGTCTACCACTCCATCGGCGGCTTTGAAGCGGCGCCGCTGGAAGTCCTCGAGGATTTGCGCCTCGGATACGCCATCAAACAGCGTGGCTATCGCCAGCACCTCGTTCTCGGCCGCGGACTCATCCAGCTCCACTGGGCGGCCGGCGCTATCGGAATGCTCCATAACCTCACCAAGAACACCTTCGCCACCTTCCGCTTCCGGATTTCCCTGCTGTTGGCAGCGTGGCTCGGCCTCGCCGTTCTCTGCTTCACGCCGCTCGCCGGGCTCTTTGCCCCCTGGCCCATCCGTTCCGCCGGCCTCGTCGCACTGGCCATGGTTGTGCTGCTTTACGCAGTCGCATCCCGCCATTACAACCGCGTCGGGCTGGTCTGCGTCCTCACCTTTCCTCTGGCCGTGGTTCTGGTTCTCTACGCGATGCTGCGCTCAACGGTTGTCACGCTCGCCCGCCGCGGCGTCGTATGGAGGGGGACTTTCTACCCCCTCAGCGAACTCCGCCGCAACCTCGGCCCGCTGCGCTAAGTAACTCTTCCTGAAGGCTGAACGCCGTTTGCCGAGAACACTCGTCTGGACCCTGTTCCCTCCAGCCTGTACCCTGTTATTGAGGTTCCCCATGCCTGAAATCCAGCGCAGGAAGACGGTTACCGTCCGCATCGGAAGCGTCAAAGTCGGCTCCGAGGCCCCCGTCGTCGTGCAGTCCATGACCAATACCGACACCGCCGATCCCGCCTCGACCATCCAGCAGGTCGCAGAGCTTGTCGAAGCCGGCTCCGAGCTGGTCCGCGTCACCGTCAACAACGACGAAGCCGCGCAAGCCGTCCCGCATATCGTCGAAGGCCTCGCGAAGCGAGGCATCCACGTCCCCATCATCGGCGACTTCCACTACAACGGCCATCAGCTGCTGAAGAAGTATCCCGCCTGCGCTCAGGCGCTCGCCAAGTACCGCATCAACCCCGGCAACGTCTCCATCGGCCGCAAGGACGACGACAATTTCCGCACCATGATCGAGTGCGCCGTCGAGAACGACAAGCCCGTCCGCATTGGCGTGAACTGGGGCTCACTCGACCAGGCCCTCCTCACACGCCTGATGGACGAGAACTCGAAGCTCCCGAACCCCGCGCCTGCCCGCGATGTGATGCTCGAAGCTATGTGCCGCTCCGCGCTCGACTCCGCCGCCGCCGCCGAGCGCTACGGCCTCGGCCACGACAAAATCATCATCAGCGGCAAAGTCTCCGGTGTGCGCGACCTGATCGATGTCTACCGGATGCTCGCCGCCCGCTGTGACTATCCTCTCCACCTCGGCCTTACCGAAGCGGGCATGGGCATGAAAGGCATCGTCGCCTCGACCGCTGGCCTGGCGCCCCTGCTCCTCGATGGCATCGGCGACACCATTCGCGTGTCTCTCACCCCGAAGCCTGGGGCCAGCCGCACCGAAGAGGTTCTCACCGCACAGCAGATCCTGCAGTCGCTCTCGATCCGCAGCTTCGCGCCCCAGGTCACAGCCTGCCCCGGATGCGGCCGCACCACCAGCACGTTCTTCCAGGAGCTGGCCCAGCAGATTCAGGACTACCTCCGCACCTCGATGCCCATCTGGCGCCAGCAATATCCCGGCGTCGAAGAGCTGAAGCTCGCCGTCATGGGTTGCGTCGTCAACGGCCCCGGCGAATCGAAGCACGCCAACATCGGCATCTCGCTCCCCGGCACCTTTGAAGAACCGAAAGCGCCGGTCTTTGTCGACGGCCGCCTCGTGACCACGCTGCGCGGCGACACCATCGTCCAGGACTTCCAGAAGATCCTCGACGACTATGTGAAGAACCGGTACGGCAGCCGCGAGCACGAACTGGAAACGACCGCCGTCTAACCATGCCCATCGCCGACGATCTCGCCCGCATCGCGCTCCAGGAGCGTGAACTGGTCTTCTCCGAGTTCAATGAAGAGACCGCGTGGCGCATCGGCACGCGTCTGCGAACGCTCGCAATCGAACGCGGCCTTTGCCTTGTGATTGACCTCCGCCGCCCCGCCCAGCAACTCTTCTACACCGCGCTCCCCGGCACCACCCCGGACAACTCCGAGTGGGTTCGCCGCAAGACCAACGTCGTCTTCCGCTTCCACCGCAGTTCGTACGCGGTCGGCCTTGACCTCGAACAGAAACAATCCAGTGTGGAAGCCCGCGGCCTCCCCACGGCCGACTACGCGAGCCACGGCGGCAGTTTCCCGATTCGCGTGCAGAACGCGGGCCTCATCGCGGCCGTCACCGTCTCCGGCCTGCCCCAGCGCGGCGATCACGAGTTCGTCGTCGAGGCGCTCTGCCCCGAATTGAACAAGGACTACGAGCGCCTTCGCCTTCTCTGATCGTTGCTGAGACCTCTCGCAGAAAGCGAATCGCCTGCAAGAGGCATTTCTATTGGCTATTGGCTTCTCCCTTCTCCCTTCTCCCTTCTCGCTTCTCGCTTCTCCCTACTTCCTTCTCCCTACTCCCTGCCTCTCCCAGCGGAAGCCAGAACGTAAACCGTGACCCCTTCCCCGCCTCGCTGATCAGTTCAATGCTCCCGCCGTGTGCCTCGACAATCGCCTTCACGATCGCCAGCCCCATTCCCGTCCCCGTGGCCTTGCCGCGCTGGTTCTTCCCTCGAAAAAATTTGTCGAAGACAAAGGGCTGCTCTCCCGGCTCAACCCCCGATCCCTGATCTGCCACCGTAATCAGCAGCCGGTACTGATCCTTCCCAGCCCTCAGAGCGATCGGCGATCCCGCCGGCGAATATTTCACCGCGTTCTCAATCAGGTGCCTGAGCACTCGACGCACCAGCGCACGATCCATCCTCGCCTGCGCCACATCTTCTGCCACCTGCACCTCTACCGCGCGATCCCGGAGCAGAGGCCGCAGTTCCTCCACCGTCATCTCGATCAGTTCCCTCACGTCCTGCGGCCTGGCGTCGATCCGCACTGCATCCGCATCCAGCTGTGCCATCTCCACCGCCTGCCCAATCAGCCGATCGAGCCGCGCGCTCTCCTCGTCGACCACCGTCGCCAGTTCGACCCACTCTGCTTCAGGTAAATCCGGCTCGCTCACCATGGTTGTCGCTGCGGCGCGGATCGCCGTCAGGGGCGTGCGCAGATCGTGCGTCACCGAGTCGAGCAGCGCGCTCCGCAGCCGCTCGCTCTCTCGCGATGCCTCCAGCCGGCTGCTCCGCTCGATGGTCGCGGCACGCTCCAGCGCGATCGCCACCAGGCTCCCGATGGCCTCCAGAATCTGCGGCGAGTAATCGCCCCCCGTCACCGCGAGCACCCCCATCGACCGCATGCCCAGCGCGACCGGAATCACCTGGAATCCATCCCGCGACGTCACCCCCGCTTCGCCCTGATTCACCGCCAGCTTCAAGTCCACCTGCGATGTCAATTCGTTGTGCGGATCCGAAGAATACACTTCATCCTCGTCGCGCACGTACAGCACAACCGCCCCAAACCCAAATACAGTTGCCGCCACTGAGGCCGTCGTCCGCGCCACCCCGCGCAGGTCCTCCTGCAGCAGCAGCTGCTGGCTGAATTCGTACAGCCGCTCCACTTCGCGCCGCCGTCCTTCCGCGTTCTCGGCGTGCAGATGCTCGCGTTCCGACAGATGACTCACCAGCACGCTGCACCCAAGAAAAGCCGCCAGGGCGACCCAGTTGTTCGGCTCCGCGATCGTCAGCCGCCCCACCGGCGGGAGGAAAAAGAAGTTGTACAGCAGCGTGCACAGCAGCGACAGATACACCGAATACGCCAGACGCCAGCGCGATGCCGTAAGCAGCACCAGCATCAGGAAGCACAAGGCCACCGTCGTCGGGTTCGCCGCAGCCACCTTCCGGAGCAGGACCACCACCAGCAGCGCTGCCGCCGTCAGGATCACGTACCGCAACAAAATCTTTATCAATCGCGGCGTATCCTTCTCCATGACAGGCGATCATAAACCGGCTGCGATACTATGCCGCCGGGAAATTCTTCGCCCTCGGGCATGACAGAACGCATCCTCGTAGTCGACGACGAAATTCAGATCACGCGTGTGCTGCGTGCTTCCCTCTCCGCCCAGCGCTACGACGTTCGCACTGCCAACGATCCCGAGGAGGCCCTGCGCCTCTTCGAGGAGTGGAAGCCGGATCTCGTCATCACCGACCTCATGATGCCCGGCATGTCCGGTGTCGAACTCAGCCGCGCCATCCGACGCTCCGCGGCCACCCCCATCCTCGTCCTCTCCGTCCGCGATCAGGAACACACCAAGGTCGAAGCTCTCGACGCCGGCGCCGATGACTACGTCACCAAACCTTTCAACATCCAGGAACTTCTTGCTCGTGTCCGCGCCCATCTGCGCCGCGCCCCCGAACGCAACGGCGATGCCGCCATTCAGGTCGGCGACTTCCTCGTCGATCCCGCGGCGCACATCGTCACCGTCTCCGGACACGAGGTCCACCTCACCCCCAAGGAGTTCGACCTGCTCCTGCTCTTTGCCCGTAACGCCGGCAAAGTCCTCACCCATCGCGTTCTCCTCACTACGGTCTGGGGCGCGCAATCCGCGCAACAGCCCGAATACCTCCGCGTCTTCATCGGCCAGCTCCGCAAGAAGCTGCAGGGCGATGCGCAGAAGGAATACATCCAGACCGAGCCCTGGGTGGGATACCGCTTCATGCCCGAAGGCGCGCCGCAGTAACGCCAGCTTCCGCACGAATCCCCGCTTACGAATTCTTTATGCCTCCCTTACCACGCTCTTGCAGCGCGGGCTTTTTACTATTCATGAAACGTTATGTCCGACCTTCTGATGATCGTTTACTCCGCCGCATTCTTCGCAGTCGCCCTGCTCTATATCGGTGCCTGCGAGAAGCTGAGGTAACCCATGAGCGTCACCACTCTCTGCGTCCTCATTATCACCGTCACCCTGCTCGGCTATCTCGTCGTAGCTCTGCTTTATCCGGAGAAGTTCTGACATGACCGCAAACGGCTGGCTCCAGTTTTTTGTCTACTTTGCCGTCCTTGCCGCCTGTATGCGGCCGCTGGGCATTTACATGACCGGCATCTTCTCGGGAAAATACACGTTTCTCGCTCCTGTCGAAAACCTTATCTATCGCGTCTCCGGCATCCATGCTGAAGAAGAGATGGACTGGCGCCAATACACCGCCGCCATGCTCCTCTTCAGCTTTGTCTCGCTCCTGCTGACTTACTTCTTCGAACGCCTCCAGTTCCACCTTCCCTGGAACCCTCAGCATCTGCCCGGTGTGAGTGCACTCCTGGCGTGGAATACCGCCGCCTCTTTCACCACCAATACCAACTGGCAGGCCTACACGCCCGAGACCACCATGAGTTACTTCACGCAGATGGCCGGCCTCGCTTATCACAACTTCTTCAGCGCGGCGGTTGGCATCGCCGTCGCCATCGCCCTCGTCCGCGGCATCGCGAGACGCGAATCGAAGACCATCGGCAACTTCTGGGTCGATACCACCCGCACCTGCCTCTACGTCCTCGTCCCCATCTGCATCGTCTATGCTCTCGTCCTGGTCAGCCAGGGAGTAATCCAGAATCTCCACCCCTATGCGGTCGCTCACACCCTCGAACACCAGACGCAAACCATCGCTCAGGGCCCGGTTGCCTCGCAGGAAGCTATTAAGATGCTCGGCACCAACGGCGGCGGCTTCTTTAATGCCAACAGTTCGCATCCATTCGAGAATCCAACGCCCTTCAGCAATTTTCTGGAGATGTTCTCCATCTTTCTTATCGGCGCCGCCCTCACCGTCACCCTGGGACGCATGACCGGTTCCCCCGGCCACGGCTGGGCCGTCTTCGCCTGCATGTCCATCCTCTTCGCCGCGGGATTCACGGTCGCCTACTGGGCTGAGGCGCACCCTAACCCCGCAATCCACAATGTGGCTCAGCACGCCAGCATCCTCCAGCCCGGCGGCAACATGGAAGGCAAAGAAACCCGCTTCGGCATTGCCGACTCTGCACTCTTCGCCACAATTACGACCGATGCCAGCTGCGGTGCGATCAACTCCTGGCATGATTCCTTCACGCCCCTCGGCGGCATGATACCGCTGCTCAACATCGATCTCGGCGAAATCATCTTCGGCGGCGTTGGCTCCGGACTCTATGGGATGATCGTCTTCGTCGTTCTCTCTGTCTTCATCGCGGGTCTCATGGTTGGCCGAACTCCCGAATATCTCGGCAAAAAGATCGAAGCCTATGACGTCAAGATGTCGATGTTATACGTGCTGATTTTCCCGCTGCTCATTCTTACTCTCAGCGCGATCTCTGTCCTGCACCCCGCCGGCCTCGCCGGTATCTCGAACCCCGGTCCCCATGGGCTAAGCCAGATCCTTTACGCCTATTCCTCCGCGGCAGGGAACAATGGTTCCGCCTTCGCTGGACTCAACGCCAATACCACCTGGTACAACACCACTCTCGGCTTCACCATGCTCGCCGGCCGCTTCCTCATGATGATTCCCATGCTCGCCCTCGCCGGCAATCTCGCGCGCAAGAAGAGCATCCCTCCTTCCCCGGGAACTTTTCCCGTGAATACCACCCTGTTCACCGTGTTACTTACCGGCGTGATCCTTATCGTAGGCGCGCTGACGTTCTTCCCCGCATTGAGTCTTGGACCGATTCTCGAACACTTACTCCTCCAGCACGGCACGTTGTTTTCATAAATTCGGATAACTTACATGGCTAAAAAGCAAAACCTCTGGAACTCCGACATCCTCCGCCAGGCGGTCATCGACTCCTTCCGCAAGCTCGACCCACGCCTCATGATGAAGAACCCCGTCATGTTCGTGGTCGAAGTGGGCAGCGTCGTCACCTCCACCCTCCTCATGGAAGAGTCGATCCACCACCTGCCCGTGCGCTTTGATCTCCAAATCACGCTCTGGCTCTGGTTCACGGTCCTCTTCGCGAACTTCGCCGAAGCTATCGCCGAAGGACGGGGCAAAGCCCAGGCGGATACGCTTCGCAAGGCCAAGGGTGAGACCATGGCGTACCGCCTCCGTGCCGACGGCTCCACTGAAGCTGTCTCCAGTTCGCAATTGCGCGCCGGTGACGTTATCCGCGTGGAGGCCGGGCAGTTTATAGCCGGCGACGGCGAGGTCATCGAAGGAGTGGCTTCGGTCGACGAGTCCGCCATCACCGGTGAGTCCGCGCCGGTCATCCGCGAAGCCGGTGGCGATCGCTCCGCTGTCACCGGAGGCACGCGCGTCCTCTCGGACTGGATCAGGATCAAAATCACCTCGAACCCCGGCGAAACCTTTCTCGACCGCATGATCGCTCTCGTTGAAGGCGCCACGCGCCAGAAGACCCCGAATGAAATTGCGCTCAGCATCCTGCTCGCGGGGCTGACTGTCATCTTCCTGCTCGCGGTCGCGACGCTGCAGCCCTACGCCATCTACTCGCACGCGCCGCAAACCATCTTCGTGCTGGTCTCGCTGCTCGTGTGTCTTATCCCCACGACTATCGGTGCGCTGCTCTCCGCCATCGGCATCGCCGGCATGGATCGCCTCGTGCAGTACAACGTGCTCGCCATGTCCGGCCGTGCCGTCGAAGCCGCCGGCGATGTGAACACGCTCCTGCTCGACAAGACCGGCACCATCACGCTCGGCAATCGCCAGGCCACTGAATTCTTCCCCGCACCCGACATCACCACGGAACGCCTCGCCGATGTTGCCCAGCTCGCATCGCTCTCCGATGAAACCCCTGAAGGCCGCTCCATCGTGGTGCTCGCCAAGGACAAGTACAACCTTCGGGGCCGCGATATCAGCGGCATGCAGGCCGAGTTTGTCCCCTTCAGCGCGCAGACCCGCATGTCCGGCGTCGATCTGCCCGGCAGCAAGATCCGCAAAGGCTCGGCCGACGCCATCGCGCGCTGGCTCGAATCGCTGGGCTCCAGCCTTCCCCGCCAGGTCACCGACCGCGTCGAGGAAATCGCGCGCGAGGGCGGAACACCGCTCGTCGTTTCGGAAAATTCCACCGCACTCGGCGTCGTCTACCTCAAGGACATCGTCAAGGGCGGCCTCAAGGATCGCCTCGCGCGCCTGCGCGCCATGGGCATCCGCAGCATCATGATTACCGGCGACAATCCGCTCACCGCCGCGGTCATCGCACGCGAAGCCGGCGTCGACGACTTTCTGGCCGAAGCCAAACCCAAAGACAAGATGGACCTGATCAAGCGCGAGCAGGCCAAAGGCAAACTGGTTGCCATGACCGGCGATGGCACCAACGACGCGCCGGCGCTCGCTCAGGCCGACGTCGGCGTCGCCATGAACACCGGCACCCAGGCCGCCAAGGAAGCCGGCAACATGGTCGACCTCGACTCTAATCCGACCAAGCTGATCGAGATCGTCGAAATCGGCAAGCAACTGCTGATGACGCGCGGCGCGCTCACCACCTTTTCCATCTCCAACGATGTCGCGAAATACTTCGCCATCATCCCCGCGATGTTCGCCGGCGTCTTTCCGGTGCTCAATGCGCTGAACATCATGCATCTCGGCAATCCCCGACTCGGCAATCCTGTCGGCGGTCATTTTCAACGCGATCATCATCATCGCGCTCATTCCCCTCGCACTGCGCGGTGTCAAGTACGAGCCCATGTCGGCGCAGGCGCTGCTGCGGCGCAACCTCATCCTCTACGGCATCGGCGGCATCATCGTGCCTTTCATAGGAATCAAGCTTATCGACCTGGCCATCATCGGCCTGCATCTCGCCTGAGCGACAAGGACATCAGTCATGGCAACGACCTCTTATACGCGCGAAGACCGGCTCCTCATGCCAACCGCTGCGCACCCCAGTGTCACGACGCGCGGCAGCCTCCTCATCGCGGTCCGTTACACCCTCGTGACGACCGTGCTCCTCGGCATCGTGTATCCCCTGGTCATCACCGGCGTCGCGCAGCTCACCATGCGCAACAAAGCCGACGGTCAGCTCATCACACGGAACGGCGAGATCATCGGCTCCGCCATCATCGGACAGAGCTTCACCAGCCCGCGCTATTTCCACGGCCGTCCCTCTGCCGCCGGGAATGGCTACGACGCGGCCAACTCCAGTGGGTCGAACCTTGCGCAGTCCAACAAAGCGCTGGTGACCCGCATCGACACTGACGTTGCCAGTTGGCAGAAGGAGAACCCCGGTCAGCCCGTGCCCATCGGCCTCGTGACAACATCGGCGTCGGGACTCGACCCCGACATCGCCCCCGCCGACGCGCTCTACCAGGTCCCAATGGTCGCGGCCGCGCGCCATTTATCCGAAGCCACGGTCCGCTCCCTCGTGGAGTCACACATCCAGGGCAGACAGTTGGGATTCCTCGGTGAACCCCGCGTCAATGTGCTGGAACTGAACCTGGCCCTTGACGATCTGCCGCCAGCGAACGCGCGGCGCTGAACCTCAGGAACCTCCGCCCCGAAAGGCCTCCGCGCAGCGGCTGGCCTCGGTGATCTCACCCTGGACGATGGCCGACAAAAAACTGAAGGAATAGAAGACCCGCTCCAGTGGACCGCGAGGCGGGCTTGAGTGAGTACATCGCTCAGATGTCGCCGGTTCCAGTCACAAGCCGTTCAAAGTTAAGCGCAGAAGGTGACTGGAGTGCACGAGGCGCTCGGAATGGCCGCGCCGCTGTGCAGACCCGATCCAGGGCTCAAAAAATCTTACCCACTTTTTTGCATCGCGAAGATAACGACCGCATCTCATTGACAGCCATAGAGTACACTCGTACTCTTTCGAGATGCGATACTCACCGGAACACAAAGCGAAGAACCACGAAAACATTGTCTCCGTGGCCGCCCGCTCATTCCGCGAACGCGGAGGTGATTCAAGCGGCATTGGGACAGTAATGAAGAAGGTGGGTCTCACAAAAGGAGGCTTCTACCGGCATTTCAGGAGCAAGGACGATCTTTTCGTTGAAGCCGTTGCGCGGGCCCTGGAGGAGACGGGAAGAGACATGGTAAAGGCTGCCGAGTCTGCGCAGGAAGGTCAGGGTTTACGAGCTGTTATCGAGAGGTATCTGAGCGTGGCGCACGCGAATGCGCCGGGAATGGGTTGTGTGCGCGCCGCCATGGGTCCCGAACTTGCCCGGAAGCCAATCGCCGTGCGGAGAAGAATCGAGTCATTGCTGGAAGCGTATCGTGAGCGGTTCCTGCCCTTCATGCCCGGTGAGACACCGGAAGAGAAACGGGTGAAAATCCGGTTGTTGTTCCCCAGCATGGCCGGCGTACTCATGATGGTCCGGGTTCTGTCAGATCCCAGGAAACGGGAGGAGAGACTGAAGGAGGCGCGGCAATTCTTTATCAGGTGTTTCTCCGACGAGTAAATTTTTTTACCCTTATAGAGTACGACTGTACTCTTTTCCCGAAACGCACCACAACAAAATCGAGAGGAGAACCAGATGAAATTCAGGATGCTTCTTCTTGCAGCGCTGCTTCCAGCCCTGTCGGTTGCCCAATCCCGGACTGGCGACAGTTCAGGCGTGCCGAGCGTAGCGATCCCCAAAACCACCGCCGTGCTGGTCATTGAAACTCCGAAGCCTGGCGTCACCGCTCAGCAAATCATGCTGCTCATTCCCGACGAGATTCAGGCGACGGTAAAGCTGTACCTCGAGGGAAAGATTCGAGAGTGGTACTCGCGCGGCAACGGCAAAGGCGTCGTCATGCTGCTTGACGTGAAGACTGAGGAGGAGGCGCGTCAGCTTGAGGAAACGCTGCCACTCGCAAAGGCGCATCTGATGGATCACCAGTACATTCCCGTTGGACCCCTGATGCCGTTGAGGGCATTGAATCCAGCAGCATTGCAGTAAGGTGCTTGCCATCCCGCCGCTGCGGGCAGGAATCACCATCGAGAAGGAGATGATCATGGCCAAACCCAGGATTGTTGTGACCGGCGCGGCCGGGAAAACCGGCAGCATCGTCGTCGCTGAGCTGCTGAAAGCGGGCTATCCCGTCCGCGCTCTGGTGCGTCGGGAAGATCGGCGCAGTGCCGGTCTTCAGGCGCAGGGGGCCGAGATCGCAGTTGCCGACATGAGCGACGTCGGACGCATCGCTGACGCGCTCAGAGACGTTCAGCGCGCCTACTATTGTCCCCCTCTCGATCCCTACATGATTCAGGGGGCGTTAGTGTTCGCGGTCGCCGCTAAGGAAGCGGGACTCGAACACGTCGTAGGCATGACCCAATGGCTTTCCAGTCCCTCGCATCCCTCGCTCATGACCCGTCAGCACTGGCTCGTCGACCGGTTGTTTTCCATGACGCCGGGAGTTGCGCATACGATCGTCAATCCAGGCTTTTTTGCTGACTCTTACCTGGTGACGATCGGTGCGGCTGTGCATCTGGGGATATTCCCATGGATGTACGGCAAGAGCCGGAACGCGCCACCCTCGAACGAGGACATCGCGCGCGTTGCGGTCGCGGCCCTCGTGGATCCGCAGCGGCACGCCGGGAAGAGCTACCGCCCCACCGGACCGGAACTCCTCGGCGCGGAAGAAATGGCCACGGCCATCGGCCGCGCAGTTGGGCGGCCGGTTAAAGTTGTGCCGACGCCGTTCTGGCTGTTCATGAAGGCTGCCCGGATGGGCGGTATGTCCATCGATGTGATGAGTAACGTGCGCTATTACATCGAGGACCACCGCCGCGGTGCGTTTGAAGCAGGAGCGCCGACGACCGATGTGCTCGATGTCACCGGGCGCTCCCCTGAAGACTTTGAGACGATCGCTCGTCGTTATGCGGCGCAGCCAGGCAACGGACGGACACTCGGCAACAGGCTGCGAGAGTTCGCGCAATTCATGGTTGCCCCACTCAGCCCCGGCTTCAATTTAGATCGGTACGACCGCGAGTTACGACGTCCGTTCCCATCCGAGCCGCAGTTCGCTCCTGATTCCGAGCTCTGGCGGCGCGAGCACGCTGTCAAAGTACCTGCTGGGCAGGCGGGTCCCGGCGCAGGCGAGACTGTCCATCGCGGCCCTGGTCGAGCCTCACTCTCTCTCGAATCGGGGGAATCGCTGTGACGAACATAGCCGCCAAAGTTCGCGATCATTACAGAGCCACGGGACTCCTCGACCGCATCAAACCGGCGCTCGAAAGCCTCGCACCCGAGGGCCAGCCGTTAAGCGTCAACCAGCTTGCCCCTTTCGATCAGTTTCATCTGCGTGGCATCGTCGCCACCTCCGAACTGGCCCGCGCAGCCGGTATCGAGCCAACGTCCAACGTGCTGGACGTTGGTTGCGGGATTGGGGGTCCAGCGCGTTATCTCGCCGCCACGTTCGCATGCAAGGTCGCCGGCGTCGATCTGAGCCCGGCATTTGTTGACGCCGCAACCTATCTGACGGCGCGATGCGGATTGTCCGGACGCATCACCTTCCAGACAGGCGATGCACTGCACCTGCCCTTCGAGGAAGGCGAATTCGACACGGTTTTCCTGCAGCACGTTGCGATGAATATAGAAGACCGTCCCGCCCTTTATGCCGAGATACTGCGCGTCCTGGCGCTCGGCGGCCGTCTGGCAACCTACGACCTGGTGCGCGGCGAAGGAGACACTCTCTATCCCGTTCCCTGGGCGCGCGATGCCTCAACCAGTTTCCTGCTGAGCGAAGCTGAAACGCGCACGGCTCTGGAACACGCAGGCTTCCGCGTCGACAAGTGGATCGACGAGACCGAACCGGTGCTTGACTGGTTCAAAGCCCTCATGGCCGGTCCCCATCCGAGCGGACCCAACCTCAGTCTGGTGATGGGGCCGGACTTTGCGGCAGCCACCGCCAACCTTGCCCGGAATATAAGGGAGAACCGTGTACGGGTCTTGTCGGCGGTTCTGGACAAGTAGTCTTCGAGACCGTTCGTCATGGCGGAGGTCCCATGGCTCCAATGGACCAGCATCCGAGGGTACAACGATACAGGACCAGAGAAGCACCCGAAGGCCCACCATTAGATCCCGTCGCTGTGCTCTGCACGCTGGCTGTTCAAACCGGCGGAGATAGTAGCCGCGAACGGAGGGCGACGACCCCGCCTTCGAGCGATGGACGAGGATCTTCGCATTCTGGATGACTTGATGGACGACTGCTGATGATCGTAAGACTGGCTCTGTCGGTCACCAGGTGCCGATGACGGACCTCGACCTCGATTCGAAATCTTGACAATTCATGGTCGAGTGTCTACCATCGTTTTTTCTATCGAGGGTCGAACGTCTTCTATGGCAAGACAGCCACAGCAACGCGCAAATTTACTGCAGGGCACGCTGGACATGCTCGTTTTGCGAACGCTTCTTTATGGGCCGGCACACGGCCATCAGATCGGCAAGCACATTCAGCGGACCACCAACGATTTCCTGCAAATGCAGCATGGTTCTCTCTATCCAGCACTGCATCGGTTGGAGGAGCGAGGCTGGGTTACCTCGAAATGGGAGGTGGCTCCGGATCGAAATCGGGAGTTTAAGTATTACCGGCTCACTGAAAAAGGCAGAAAGCAGCTGGTGGCCGAAGAATCGCAATGGAAGCGGATGGCGGAAGCGGTGGCGCGCGTGATGTGGCCTGCAGCCGAGGAGAGTTGAGATGCGGTGGTGGCCGAGATGGAAATTCGCGAAAAGGGACGCAGACCTCGAGCGGGAGCTGCGTTCCGATCTGGAGCTTGAAGAGGAAGAGCAGCGGGAGCGAGGCCTGTCTGCAGAAGAAGCCCGGTATGCGGCAAGGCGCGCCTTTGGCAACCCAACCGTGATTCGCGAACAGACACGCGACACCTGGAGCCGGGCCTGGACGGAGCGCCTGCTGCGCGATGTGAAATACGGGACGCGCATGCTGCTGCGCTCGCCCCACTTCGCTTTGGTCTCCGTACTGGTTATGGCGCTGGGGATCGGAGCGACCACCTCACTTTTCACCATCGTGCGTGCGGTGCTGTTGCGACCGCTCCCGTTTCGCGATCCGAGCAAGCTGGTCATGCTCTATGAGCACTTCCGCCAGAACAAAGGCGGCGACGGATTCGATGCGGTAGCGCCAGGCGACTATCGCGACTGGCGCAGCCAGACCCACGGCTTTGAAGATATGGCGGCGATGCGCGGCTACGGGGGCATCTTCTCCGGTGTGCACTCCGAGCTGCCGGAAGTCGCGCAGAGCGCAGGAGGCTCAGCCAATCTCTTTTCTCTCCTCGGCGTCACTCCCGCGTTGGGCCGCACCTTCACCGAGGCCGAAGATCAGCCGCAAGGCCCACCGGTCGTCCTGCTCACCTGGAGCCTCTTTCAGCGCCGTTTTGCCGGAGATCCTTCCATCATCGGCAAACAGGTTCATCTGGACACCATCCCGACGACCGTCGTTGGCGTACTGCCCAGCTGGTTTACATGGCCCGATGCCCGTATCCAGTACTGGATGCCCTACGCACAGACATTTTCAGAGAGCGACTATGCCATCCACGACGGCCATCAGAGCGAGGTGATCGCCCGGCTGAAGGCGGGTGTGAGGGCAGAAGCGGCAACGCGCGAAGTGAGCGCGGTGCAGTACCGGATCCACCTCGCCAACGCTACCAGGCCCGTCGCTGAAGATGTCTGGTCCCGCCCGATGATCGACGACCTGGTCAGGGGTGTGCGCACCCAACTGCTGGTGCTGCTGGCCTCGGTGGGCTGCATGCTGCTGATCGCCTCTCTCAACCTGTCTAATCTGCTGGTGGCAAGGGCAGCGGCGCGGCGCAAAGAAGTTGCCATTCGCTGCTCTCTCGGCGCCAGCCGGCTTGCTCTGATTCGCGAACAGATGACCGAAAGCCTGCTCATCTGCGCGGCCGGCGGCGGGCTCGGCCTGGTGCTCTCACTCGCTTCGACGCACTGGCTGGCTGCCAACTGGCGCAACCTGCCTCGCGCCGACTCCGTGCAAGTCGATGGATGGGTCTTCACGTTTGCGGCAGGTCTGGTGGTGCTCACCGGGCTGCTGGCTGGTCTCCTGCCGGCTGTCTCATCCACCGGCCGGGGGCTGTTCACTGCCCTGCAGGAGTCCTCCCGATCGGCCACCGGCAGCGCCTCGCGGGCGCGGCTGCGCAAAATCATGCTCACAGCCGAAATCGGGCTGACCGTCCTGCTGCTGGTTTCAGCCGGCCTGCTCGTCAAGAGTTTCATCCACCTGCGCATGGCGGACCTAGGCTGCCGCGTCGACCATGTGATGACTATGAAATTCGGGCTGCCCGAAATCCAGTACAACACGCGCGAGAAGGTGATCGGGTTCCACGAGTCACTCCTTGAACGCGTGCGGCGGCTGCCCGGCGTGCGCGGCGCGGCGCTCGTCTCCAGCGCCCCCGGAACAGGACCGACGGGCGACAAAGTTTTCACCATTCCGGAGCGGCCCGCACCCAGTTACAGCCTGCAGTACGACGCCATCACTCTCACCGCCGACCCCCAATACTTCAGCGTGATGCAGATTCCGCTGCTGCGCGGCCGCGTTTTTACCGAACACGAGCGGCTCGACAACAGTCACTACATCGTCGTCAACAAGCAATTCGTGGGTCAGTTTCTCCCCGGCGACGATCCCATTGGCAAACACGTGCGCTCCGCCTGGGATACCAATGTGGAGAACTACGAGATCATCGGTGAAGTCGGCGACACGGTCTACGACGTGACGAAGCCGGTCGAACCCACGATCTATTTTCCTATCCTCTCCGGCATTCCCGACCGCACCAGCGAGGCCACTATCGTCGTCTGGACATCCGGTGATCCGCTCGCCATGTCGATGCCCATCCAGCAGCAAATCTCCGCGCTCGAACCGGAGCTGCCCGTCTACAACGCGCTAACCATGGACCAGATTCTCGGCAAAACCACCGCCAGTCAGGGCTTCGCGGCCAATCTGCTCCTCGCCTTCGCCGCCCTGTCGCTTCTCCTCGCCGCGGTCGGCCTCTATGGAGTGCTCTCCTACCTGGTCACCCAGCGGGTGTCGGAAATCGGCATCCGTATCGCCCTCGGCGCCCAGCGCGAACAAATCCTGCGGCTGATCCTCTTCGACGGGCTGCGCCCCGCCCTGGTCGGGTTGATACTCGGCCTGATCGCCAGCACCGGCGCAATGCGACTCATCCGGTCCATGCTTTACGGAACCAGGCCGTACGATCCGGTCGTGATTGCCACTGTGATTCTGACGCTGCTCCTGACCGCTGCGATGGCCTGCATCTTTCCCGCCTGGCGCGCTTCACGTCTTGATCCCATGCAGGCGCTGCGAACGGAATGAGGCAGGGCCTATTGGGTCAGCCCGGACCGGCTCTGCGGAGGACATCACGTCCTGCGCGTCAAACATCTTCCGCCATTCCGGCATTACTTAGGTCTCAAAGACCGCGTTTGAGGTATTCGCCAGGGCTGGCCCCGACAACCCGCTTGAACGCCTTACTGAACGCAGCGTCGGACTCGTAACCAACCGACCGCGCGACGTCGATGAGCTTCTTGTCGCGCTGTTCGAGTAACTGCATCGCCTTCTGCATCCGCCATTCGGTTACATATTCGAGTGGTGCCTGTCCGAGTAGCTCTTTGAACCTTGCTGCGAATGCCGACCGAGACATGCCCGCCGTTTCGGCCAGGGATTCGACTGTCCATGGTTTACTCACACGGTTGTGAACGGCACTCAGGGCAGCGCCTATTTGAGGATCGAAAATTGCACGGAGCCATCCTTTGTTGCGCCATTCCACTTCCGAAGAGATATGCGCCCTGAGCGTCTGAATAAACAGAACCTCGGCCAACCGAGTCGCCACAACTTCCGACCCCGGCGCCTGTTCTGCCATTTCTGAAGCCAGCGCCTGCATGGTGTTGTGTAGAGCAAGCGTGTGGGGCTGGTCGGCCTTGATCAGAATGAAGCTGGGCAACAGCTGGGTAATCGGCTTCAGACTGGCGCGATCGAAACTCAGAGACCCACAGACGATGGTCGTCGGCGCGCCACCACCTCCGTAATGGGCTACATTGCTGCCGTCCCGGGCGGCGACCTCGCGAAAACTTTTCTTCGGACGTGTTCGCAGGCTGTCGCGCAACACAAACGAAGTTCCCCGAGCCATAAAAAAGCAATCGCCACCGGCGAGGGGAATCGGCTCTGGAGTTTCTTCCACACTCAGCCAGCAGTTGCCGCGCGAGAGCATGGCGAAATGCGACAAATCGGTGGGTGAAGTCTTTTTTTCTGAAGACGCAACTTTTTCTTTGGTCTGACCCTCCTGTATCAAGCCCCACGGAGCGGTGGCTTCGAGCCGGTGCTGACCAAAAGCGGTTACGTGCAGCGTTCTGAAGATGTCGGTTATCGGGTCCAGGGCAGCCTCCACGATTTGGACGAATAGACAAAAGATTTGGATTCCTGGGCAGTTCTCGTCCACCGGCAGAGAAATCTATTCCTTTGTAAGAAATGCCACACAAATTCCGAAGGGAGCAAGTATGGGAAAGCTTGAGGGTAAGGTTGCGGTCATCACGGGTGGATCGAGCGGCATGGCGCTGGCGAGCGCCAGGCGCTTCGTTGAAGCAGGCGCCTACGTTTTCATCACAGGCAGGAGGCAGGAGCAACTCGATCAGGCCGTTAAGCAGATTGGCGGGAACGTGACCGGCGTGCGCGGCGATGCGTCCAATCTCGACGACCTCGACCGCCTGTTCGATACGGTCAAGCGGGAAAAGGGAAAGATTGACATCCTGTACGCGAACGCTGGCTGGGGCGAGGCCCTACCACTGGGCGAGGTTACTGAGCAGCACTTCGACAAGATCTTCGACCTGAATGCGCGCGGAACGTTGTTCACGGTTCAGAAGGCGTTGCCGCTGTTCAACGATGGCGGATCGATCATCATGACCGGGTCCGTTGCTTCGGTGAAGGGTTTTCCTGGTTTCAGCGTGTATGCGGCGAGCAAAGCGGCGTTGCGCTCCTTCGCGCGCACGTGGCTCAACGAACTGAAGGGCAGAAATATCCGGGTGAACGTGCTGGGCCCGGGGCCGATCGCTACACCGATGCAGGAAGAAGCGATCACCCCGGAGGCGAAGCAGATGTTCGAATCCCTGATTCCGCGAGGGAAGATGGGTCAACCGGAAGAAATCGCGTCAGTCGCACTGTTTCTTGCTTCCGACGATTCGAGCTTCGTGAATGGGGTGGAGCTGAATGTCGACGGCGGCTTCTCGGCGATCTGAAAATCGGAGGATCTCGGTGGGTGAGTGGTTGACCTTCCGGTCGCACGAAGTCGTTTGCGGCGCGATATCTACGCGAAAGTCGCCACACATCGGAATGCATAATCCGCGTGGCTGAAGGCCGGCGAATCAATGGACACAGACTGAAGGAGTTTTCATGAGCTATGCGATTGCAGGATTCGGCAAGGTAGGCCAGGCCCTGGCCCACGCCTTCGCCCGTAAGAACATCGAAGTCACCGTCGCGAGTCGTCGGTCGCCCGAGGCCTTGGCGCAGGAGGCTCGGGCGATTGGACCCACGGTTATCGCCAAGTCGCTGCGGGACGTACTCAAGGCCAACATAATCATTTTGGCGGTGCCGTTCGGAGAACATGGCGAGGTTGCGAAAGCGTTGCCGAACTGGAAAGGCAAGACGGTCATCGACGCGATGAACGCGTTGGTTCCATCTGAGGAACTGGACGGTCTGCGGTCTTCCGCCTTCGTTGCGAAGTCGTTCACCGGCGCCAAGCTCGTGAAAGGCTTCAATCACCTGCCTGCGGCCAACTTGGCTGCCGATCCAATCGTCGGAGGGGCCCATCGGGTCGTCTTTCTATCGAGCGACGATGAGGACGCGATCGCTCCCGTGGCGGATTTAGCCAAACAACTCGGGTTCGCACCCATCAAGCTGGGAAAGCTCAACGAGGGTGGCGCCCTGGTGCACGCACGCGACCGCGTTTGGGGGCCACTGATCTTCCAGGATCTGTTCAGAAAGAAGCAGTAATCGATCAATGATCGTGTGATCTGGCACGAGAAGCGCCATTCCAAAATGCTCGATTCGATCGGATACGCGCTGCTGTTAGGGAAAAGGAGTTTTCGATGAGCACACAGCAGAATGTCGAAGTCGTGAAGAATTTTCTCGCAGCACTCGGACGCCGCGATAAGCAGGGTCTGCTGGCGTTGTCCGCCGAAGATATGGAGTGGATCATTCCGGGCGAGAACTGGCCACTGGCCGGCACGCACCGCGGGCATGCGGGTTTGGAAGCTTTACTTCAGAGAGCCAACGAAAAGCTAGAAACATCTTACCCACAGCCCCCGGAGTTCATAGCCCAGGGAGACCGGGTTCTCGTCATCGGATTCGCTACGGGGAAGATCAAAACCACCAACAGGACGTTTGAAGACCATTGGGTCTTCGCCATTACCGTTCGAAACGGCAAGGTGACGAACATCCGGGAATATATCGATACGCAAGCGCTGGCGCGGGCCTCCGAGATTGCCGCGAGTCCCAGGCCTTGATCCATCAGTGGGTATGAGCAATGAGCCATGACGCAAGAAGCAGATCTGACGCATTGCGCGCGGAATAGCAGAACAAGTCGCCTCGATGGGCGTACACAGAGGAGAAATTGAATGCCGACATCAGTTAAAGATCGGTGCTTCACCCAAGGGAGCGCAACCGTATTCCATCCCATCAGTACAGCAGACAAGGCCGCGATGGCTGGCTCGCATTCATGCCGGTTCGGAGGATGGATTGAAAAGACTCTATTCAATCGGCCTCGAGCCGGCTATGAGGATGTCGACCAGTCTCCTCGCGCTTTGCTGCCAGTCACCGCCGGAACCCACATAGGAGACGCCAATCACCGCCCGAAGCAGATCGGAGGCGTCAACGTCTCTTGCGCACTTCGCCGCTCTTTTTCGCGCGCTTCACCAGTTCTTCGATCGCTCCCTGGACCAGGCTGCGAGAACCCTCATAGAGCCTGGAAGGGCCTCCGGCAACGCTGTTGAGAGCGGGCGCAATGATGTGCTTTGCCGCGATGTAATCGACAAACAGCAGCAACCAGGCGCGCAAGGCCTCGATCGGAGCCATCGCGGCGGCGAACCCGTGCGCTGCCGCTGCCAGCTTTTCCACCTCGCTCCGGTAGACCGCTTCGATCAGCGCATCCCGTGTAGGGAAATGGCGATACAAGGTACCGGCTCCGACACCCGCCTGCTTCGCGATGTCGTCCAGACTCGTAGCCGCGCCGTGGCGCGTAAAGGCCCCCTTCGCCACTTCGAGAATTCGCTCGCGGTTCCGCTGCGCGTCGGATCGCGGCTTTCGCAGGGCAGGTGGGGAATGTTTCTTCTTCATTTCCAAAATTTTGTGCAACCGGAGACTATCTCCGATTATCTATTCACTCGGAGACTGTCTCCGTTTTAATCGGGGCGGCCGCCTTTCGTCAATTCGATCTGTAAAGAGGCAAGGAAGATTCCTATGCGTGTTTTCGTCACAGGTGCAACAGGATTCATCGGTTCCAGGATTGTCCCGGAACTGATCGGCGCGGGCCACCAGGTGCTCGGTCTTGCGCGCAACGATGCGGGCGCCCAGTCTCTGGCCGCAGCCGGCGCTGATGTCCATCGCGGCGATCTGGAAGACCTGGAAAGCCTCCGCAGCGGCGCCGCTCGCGTCCGATGCCGTCCTTCACGTCGCGTTTCGGCACGATTGGACGAAGTTTGCGGAAAGCTGTGAACTCGACAAGCGCGCCATTGAAGCCATCGGCGCCGTGCTCCAGGGTTCCAGCCGTCCGTTCATCGTCAGCTCCGGAGTCGGAGTGGCCCAGGGCCGCGCCGCCACGGAGGACGATCCGCCGCTTTCTTCTCCATCCCTGCCCCGCGTATCCGAGGTGACCGCTATTGCGCTCTGGGAGCGCGGCGTGCACGCCTCGGTGATGCGCTTACCGCAAGTCCACGACACGGAAAAGCAGGGACTCATCACTCCCCTGATTGCTATAGCACGCGCGAAGGGAGTCTCAGCGTACATCGGCGATGGTCACAACCGCTGGCCCGCAGCGCACGTAACAGATGTCGCCCGGCTCTACCGTCTCGCTCTGGACAAGTTCACCGCGGGAGCGCGGTACCACGCAGTCGCAGAAGAGGGCGTGCCGTTGAAAGACATTGCCACCGCCATTGGCCGCGGCCTGAACGTTCCTGTCATTTCTATCGCACCGGAACAGGCCCAGGAGCATTTCGGCTTCCTCGGGTTCTTCGCTGGGCGGGACGCTCATGTTTCCAGTGCGCAGACCCGAGCAAAGCTGGGCTGGAACCCGACCGGTCCTGACCTTCTCACCGATCTTGGAAATATGCGATATGCGCAGGCCTGAACAACGGCGTAACGACACTGCGCGCAAGCCAAATTCAACACAGCCAATTTGAGAGGAATCAATATGAAGAAGACATGGTTCATCACGGGCGCTTCTCGCGGTTTCGGCCGCATCTGGGCCGAGGCCGCACTCCAGCGCGGAGATAAGGTCACGGCCACCGCGCGCAAGCTGGAAGACGTCGCGGACCTTAAAGAGCGCTTCGGCGACGCGGTCCTGCCCCTGGCCCTCGACGTGACCAATTCGGAGCAGGTGTCCCACGTCGTTCAGCAGGCGTTCAAGCATTTTGGCAGGCTGGATGTTCTCGTCAACAATGCCGGCACGAGCCTGTTCGCGGCCACAGAGGAGGCGAGCGACGACCAGATCCGCGACCTGTTCGACGCGAACTACCTCGGCATGGTCCGAGTCCTGCGATCGGCCCTGCCTCTGCTGCGAAAGCAGGGGAGCGGACACATCCTCGGGCGTTTCGAGCGGTCTTGGGATTACGGCGCTGCCGCTGATTGGCTTCTACTGTGCTACGAAATGGGCAGTGGAAGCTCTGCACGAAAGCCTGGCGCAGGAGGTGAAACCCTTCGGCATCAAGGTGACGCTGGTTGAGCCTGGAGCCTACGCAACCGATTTCGGCAAATCCGCACAGATCGCAGATGCGCTGGAACCATACGCGGAGTTCCGGAAGCAGTTTCTGACGCGCCTTGCCAGCATGGAACGTGGCGATCCGGAGGCGACTACGGAGGCCGATCCTGAAGCTGGTCGACACGGATGATCCGCCGCTGCGACTCGGACTGGGCAACTCGATTCTGCCGAGGGCACGCGCCGCATATGGAGAGCGCCTGGCCGAATGGGAAGCGTGGGAAGAAGTGTCGAATGCGGCTATGGGCGAACCGAAGAAATCGGCGGCGGAGTGGATCGAGCAGTTGGCTCATCGGGACCTCGCGTCAGGCATGACGCTCCGAATGAGTGCCGTGTTCGTGGCAGGTGAGGCGGAACGATCAGAACTCGTCAGGGATGATGGGAGGCGGACGTCGAATATTAAGCAAACATCGCAGGAGGTTGTATGACAGACAAAAAAAACCTTATTGAGCAGGCATACTCCGCATTCAACAAGCGGGATATCGACGGCGCATTGGCACTGATGACCGAAGACGTGAGCTGGCCGAAGGCTTCGGAGGGCGGAAGAGTCGTGGGAAAGGAAGAGATCCGCGCCTATTGGACTCGACAATGGGCCGAGTTCGATCCCCATGTAGAACCGCTGGCAATCACCGAGGAGGACGGAGGCAAGATCCGCGTCAGGGTGCACCAACTCGTCAAGAGCCTTCAAGGGGATGTTCTATCCGACAGTGAAGTTCTCCACGTATTCACCATGAACACCGGTCTTATCGCAGCCATGGACCTCGGGGATGAGGCCGATGCGACTGCTGGGCCGTCTGCCGCATTCGCACATTGATCCATAACTGGCGAGCCGCGCCGGGCGCGAGACACCAGAGCCAGCCTCGCGACGGCTCTCACACAAACAATTCACCCGAGAGGTAATTGCTGCGCTTCGCAATCTATTCCATAGTTAGCCAGCAGCCGAGCACGATTGCCTGAAAGGCTATACCGCCTTACCGCGGCTGATAAAAAAGCGTGTTCGTCACCGAAGGCCGTATAGATGCCCGATGGGCTGAGACCCATTGCCCAGGTAAGATCGGCCATGGAGGTGCCTTCAAAGCCGCGCTTCCAAAACAACAGCGTTGCAGCCTCGAGCGCGGCGTCTCGATCTCGCAGCACTGCTGGAATCGCTCCACCAAATCGCCCGAAGCCTCACCGTGGTTCTCGATCTCCTTTTTGATTTCATCGAGGAGGTTGTCCAGTTCGCGGTCGATCTGAGACAAGGAATGTTCCTGTGCTATGGATGCCACGATGACCTCCATTCATATTGCGTTCTGCATTCAACTTGAGTTTGGGGGATTAAGACTGGCTCAGTAGCGAGCGAACCGGAGTGTCCGCCAGCCAGTCCTGATATCTCTGGGATCTCCACCCGCGCTCGCGCACGAGCATCCGGTACACGTCGCTGCCCGTCAGCGTCCATAGGATGTCTCGGGCGGCCCGGTAACTTAGCTCCGAGCGCAGCCTCCTCGCACCACGCAGGGAAAGGATCATCGCTTCCTCCCGCTCGTAGCGAATCCGTTCGCGCTCCTGTTCGAGCCGCGCCAGTTCCGGCGCAACCACCCCCGCGCCGCGCAGCAGATCGAAGCCTGCCCGCTGCGCATCGTGAATCTGCCGGGCGATCCGGGCTGCTCCCCTCTTATTCATTAGAGTCCCCTCTATCGGATATACGAAGTGTGATGCCCAAAGGAGATCAACCGCCATGACAGGCACCAGGACATCGATGCGTCTCTTCATTCTCGGCGCCACCGGCGGCATCGGGCGGCAACTTTTGGCTCAGGCGATTGAACGGCACCACCAGGTAACCGCGTTCGTCCGCTCGCCGCAAAAGCTCAGCACCGCACGGGACGGATTGACCGTGATTCAGGGCGATGTGCACAACGCGGAGGGCGATGAGCCGAGCCCTTGCAGGACACGACGCGGTGCTTTCGGTACTCGGGCCGCCGGGACCGGCACGAAACACCATCACCAGCGATAGCGCGCGAACGACCATTGCTGCCATGCAGAGCGCCGCCATCGATCGCCTGCTCGTCGTGGGCGTTGCCGCCCCGTCGTCGTCAGTCCAATAGGATTGTCGTTGGCCGGGAACCGATCTTTTCCCACCACACCGCAATCTTTTCTTGTTTCGAAAACCTCATCGTCGGTCCGGAAATCTTTCAAGCTGCCACGCCTGTATTTCGACAAAGCCTCATCCGCAGCTTTCTCCTTTCGAAAGACTTGATCATCGGCTCGCCCCTGAATCAGTCCGCTGCCTGCAATGCCTGGAAGTCAAGGTTTCGACTTGCCCGCCTCTCCATCTGTGGATCGCAGATCGTATGGCAATTTGAACGAAAGCCCTATCATCCAGAAGATGCTCACTAAGCGCGCCACCGGTACGAAATAGCCTGCGGTGAAGTTCAGCAGTGTGGGCGAAGAGAGTTCACCCGCTGCCGCAACCAGGATACCGAGCCATAGCAACCACCACGGCAGCAGCCTGGACTTGCGCGCTGCAACGGACACTCCAGCAATAAACAATCCGAGAAACAGCGCGAACCCCGGACCACCTCCGTCGAAGCCGATGGACTGCAGTGCGGCCACCGCCCCCGGCGTCTCAGCCACACCTGGTCGAGTCAGCGACCATGCAGCCAGAGCCGAGCCAACCATCATTATGGGAGTCGCAATTCCTCCCAGAACGGCAATTGGCTCGCCTGCACTGCGGACGCCCGGAACCCGCAACCAACCGATGCTTACCGCCATGAAGATCCCCGGGGGAATTGCGGAAAGGAATTCGCAAAACGATCCCCATCGAATCGCCCAACTGTGCTGAGCCACAAAGGCACTGGCGATCGCGGCATCATGCGGTACACGGAAAGCAATCTTCCCATTTGAACCCCCGAGGATCATCAAAGCGATGTACGCGAGGGTGAGCGCGAGAAGAAGCAGTCCGGAGCGGCGCTGAAGAGACATTGTGTTTTTTCCCTGAGTCTTTACTTTCCTGCGGGTTGGGTTCCCAGGCGGTCGGCGGCGCGATCCAGATGAGACTCCATCTTTTTCTCCAGCTGATCGCCTTTTGCGCGTTGTTCGGGATTGAGAACGGTCGAATAGATCTTCGCTTGCAGCCGCTCCTTCTCTACCAGCAGCGCCGCAAGGGTCGCGCCCTCACGATTTGCGATCTCCTGGACCTGGCTCAGGTCCGGATTTCCCTGCGCGGCAATTGCGTTCATCTCTTTGTTCTCGGCAAGGAACCGATGAAGATTCGCGGAAAGGATCGGCCGCTCCGCTTGCCAGAGCGTTCGAACCTCCGCTCGCTGAGGAGCGCCCAGCTTTAACTCGTGAGCAAGATAGCTCGCAGGTCCCCCGCGATGCCAACCGTTGCCGTGCCAGCCATGCCTTCCTCGTGGGTCCGCCCGAACGATGACAACGGTCATCAGAACCAACGCCACCGCTACGGTGGCCCATATCGTGATGCGCTTCATACATAGACCTCTCGAAATTGCAGTAAGTTGAAATCAGGCCGTCAGTGCGCTCAGCGCTGAGCCAGGCAGGTCGAGTTTCCAGTTGAGGACTTTTTTGCCTCCATCCTTCCGGGGCCGCGTCGCTCAACCACTTCACTGAACGAGTCGGTGCCTGGAAAATAGATCTCGTTCAGAACGTGGGTTTCTTCCGAGTCATGGAAGAGGAGATGTCCGCGCTGCTCGACTCCACGCTGTCGCTCAGGAAGCACGGGAAACATCTCTCTACCCCCGGTTTTTACATTGATCACCGAGAGCAGAAAATGATCGTATGGCAGGCTGAATTGGTAGGTTCCGGGCGCAATGGTTTCTGTGCCCACGGTGAATCGAAACGGAACCCTAACGGTGATCGAATCATCGATCTGTGCCTGCAGGTTGTTCGTAAGCGTCGCGCCGCCAATTAAAACGGTTACCAGCGACTGGATGACGAGTGAACTTAACCGCGTCATAATGTCTCCTCCCTGGGGATGGTCGGGTGCCTTTCATTTGCGGGGCAGCCCAGTAACCACGTTTTGATTTCAGCAGCGGGGGGAGGC
Organism: uncultured Acidobacteriaceae bacterium; assembly: GCA_963796895.1. Taxonomy (GTDB): domain Bacteria; phylum Acidobacteriota; class Terriglobia; order Terriglobales; family Acidobacteriaceae; genus Palsa-343. The sequence continues at coordinate 568,951 of CAWCNN010000001.1, read as the reverse complement.
GTGTGCGATATAGGTTGGTTAGGCAAAGTAAAGTTAGGTAAAGACCGATCACGCCGGCAGTTGGATCGTCTAGTATCGGGTCGGAGGAGGGCGAAGGAAGAGAATGGACCGGGTTCTCCTCGTCGACGATGACGTTCAGCTCGGCAAGCTTCTTGCTGAACGGCTGGCCTCCGAGGGCTACACCATGGAAACTGTGCACGACGGAGTTCGCGGCCTGGAGCGCGCCCTCTCGATGGAATATGCCCTCGTGGTGCTCGACCTCATGCTGCCGGGCATGGCCGGCCTCGATGTGCTGCGTCGGCTCCGCAAAGTCTCCCCCGTCCCCGTCCTGATCCTGACAGCGCGGGGCGAAGACTCTGACCGAATCCTGGGTCTGGAGATGGGAGCGGACGACTATCTTCCCAAGCCCTTCAATCCGCGCGAACTCATCGCCCGCATCCGCGCCATCCTGCGGAGAACCGGGCGTTCCGAGTCCTCTGCCGGGCCCCTCGTGGTCGGCGATCTGCGCATCGATCCAGCTGTGCGCGAAGTCTGGTTAGAAGACGCACCGCTCAATTTGACAAGCGCGGAGTTCGCCCTGCTCGAAGCATTCATGCGCGAGCCCGGCCGCATTCTCTCGCGTGAGCAGCTCACGGAATCCGTTCTCGGCAGGAAACTCGGGCCTTTCGATCGCGTCATTGATGTCCACGTCAGCAACCTGCGGAGAAAGCTGGGCGTCCCGCACGAAGGACAGCGAATCAAGGCGGTACGCGGCAGCGGCTATCTGCTCGCGCCGCGTTCGCATGCAAAGGACGCCGATCATGCGTAGCCTTTTCCTCAAAATCTTCCTTTGGTTTTGGGCAACCGTCATTGCCACTGGCGTCGCGCTCGTCCTCACGTTCATTCTTGAGCCGCGGAGTGTGCCTTCGCGATGGCACGCTACGCTGTTCGAAACGGCGCGCTACTCCGGAACAATCGCAGTCCAGACGGCGGAACGCGATGGCATCAGAGCCACATCGGCTTACCTGGAGCGAATGGACCACGTAACCCACATGACTGCGTGTCTCTTCGACTCATCAGGAAAGGTAATCGCCGGCAGCGACTGCAGTTGGTTCCAGGCCATGACCTCCCACGTGGAGGCATCCCGGTCCTCCGATTTCAGCATGAAATATGGCATTGCACGCGTCGCCACACCACTCGAGGGACAAAGCGGTCGCGCTTACATCTTCGCGACCGAGCTTCCCGCCGGCCCCCGTGCCGCTCTGGGTATCAACCACGCTGCGCTCGTATTGCAGTGGGGTGTTGCTCTTCTGGTCTCCGGATTGATCTGTTCTCTGCTCACCCGCTATCTCACCGCCCCCATCCTGGGGCTCCGGGAGATGTCCCAAAAGCTCGCCGCGGGTGATTTGACCGCCCGAACCCCGGGACTGATTCAGCGTCAGGACGAAATTGGCGACCTCGTTCGCGATTTCAACGCAATGGCCTCCAGAATCGAAGAACTCATTTCACGGCAGCGTCAGCTCATTTCCGATGTCTCTCATGAGTTGCGATCCCCGCTGGCGCGACTGAATGTCGCGCTCGATCTCGGGCGCGAACGGAAGGGCAACGATCCCGCCTTCGAGCAGATGGACGAGGACCTTCGCATTCTGGATGATTTGATTGGACGGCTGCTGACGATCGCAAGACTGGATATGTCGGCTCACCATGTGCCGATGACGGACCTCGACCTCGCAGATGTGCTGTCGCAGGTTGCCCGTAATGCTGAGTTCGAGTCGAAGGAGCCAAACGGCGCCGTTAAACTCACGCTGGTCGGGCGCGGTATCGTGCTGGGCAATGCGGAACTCCTGCAGAGCGCCATCGAGAATGTAATTCGGAATGCGGTTCGTTACACAGACAGCGGGACCTCTGTCGAAGTTTGCATGGAGCCGCAAAGCTCATCGAGCGGGGACAAGATTCGCATTGTCGTTCGCGACTATGGCCCGGGCGTGCAGGAGGCTGAACTGAAGAACATATTCCAGCCCTTTTACCGGATCACCGACGCACGGGATCGTCAGTCTGGGGGCACGGGCCTCGGTTTGGCCATTGCGGAACGGGTGGTGCGGATCCACGGAGGAACGATTCGTGCCGAAACCGCAGCGCCACACGGATTGAGCATCGAAATTGTTCTTCCTCAGGAACCCGTCCGGGAAAGCGGCTCCGCGTAGATTTGCAGCCAGCAGCGGCGGCGAATGGTGACGAAGGCTGCTGAGAATTCTTCGACGAATGTCCAATCGCAAAGCGCTTTGGTGGCCAGTTTAAGCCTGGAAACGTGCTAAGACCTGATATTGGCAATTCGCATTGGAGTTGACCGGCTGATCGCCGTTAATTAGCTGAGGCGCCGGACGCCGCAACACAGGGCGTCGGATGATCTTCTTCCACTTGACATTCAAGTGATAGTCGGATCAATATGAGGGAGTCTACTTGGATGGCCAGTGAAGAAGATGCCATTGCCAATTTTGCAGGGAACGCTGGATCTGATGATCCTGCGCACACTGGCCACGCTTGGCCCCCGGCATGCCTATGCAATCGCCGCCCGGCTGGAACAAGTGTCCGATGAGATGCTCAAGGTCAACCAGGGCACGCTTTATCCGGCTCTTGTCCGCCTGGAGCAGAACGGCTGGATCAAAGGTAACTGGGCAACGACGGACAGCAACCGGGAAGCCAAATACTATGCAGTGACCAAAGCCGGCCTGAAGGCCCTGCAAGAGGAAACGCAGCGGTGGCGCCAAATGGCCGGCGTGGTCGAAAAGCTCTTGACGGAGGAACCGTGATACGCGCTTTCCTGATGCGCATGATCGCCAGGACTCGGAACCTCTGGCGCTCCCGGCGCGCAGACGAGGAGCTGGAGCGGGAGATCGCCGCACATGTCGCACTGCTCGAAGATGAGTATCTGCGCTGTGGAATGTCACCCCAGGAAGCGCGAACGGCAGCCCGCCGGAAGTTCGGCGGAGTAGAACAAGCAAAACAGGCACACCGCGATCAGCGCGGACTTCTGTGGCTGGAGCAGACGCGCCAGGATCTGCGGCAAGCGTGTCGAACCTTCGCTCGCAATCCCGGGTTTGCGATAGTCGCTGTAGCCACGCTGGCAGCAGGCATTGGCGTCAACACAGCGGTATTCACGGCCTACGACGCAGTGGCTCTGAAGCCACTGCCCGTCGCCGATCCGGCACAGGTCGTGCGGCTGGAGCGGTGGTTCACGCACGGGTGGCTGGGCGATATGCAATATGGTTTCTCCTGGCCGGAATATCAGTATTGCCGGCAGCATCAGGATGTTTTTTCCGATGTAGTGGCTACGAGCTGGCCCGTGCGCCTGCTCGCCCAGTTACCGGGAGATCAAGCGGGAACGCAGCTAAAAGCTCTACAGGGGCAGATGATCTCAGGCAATTACTTCAGAACTTTCGGAGTTGAGGCACGACTCGGCCGAACCTTCGGACCCGATGAGGACAGATCTCCAGGGGGCGATCCGGTGATCGTGCTGAGCTACTCCTTCTGGCAACGGGCGTTTCACGGTAACCCCAGGATCGTCGGATCAGTGATGAGGATCAACGGCACTGCGTTTTCGATTGTCGGGGTAACTACGGAGGAGTTCACCGGGACTGCGCTGCTGCCGCAAGTACCGGACTTCTGGGCTCCGGCCTCGATGCAGGCGCAACTCGTTCCCGGACAAGACTGGCTGCATGGGCCGGCAGACTACCGATTCCAGATCCTCGGACATTTGAAATCGGGAGTTGGGCTGAAGCAATCTCAAGCTGAAACTGCAGCGCTCATTCGACAATTCTCCACGACCTATTTCACGCGCGAGCCGACACGCACCGTTACGCTTCAGCACACAGCGTTTTTCGGAAATACCGATGATCCGAGATTTGAGGGGGGTATCGCGGCTCTCATGCTGATCGTGGCCATGGTGCTTTTCGTGGCCTGCGCCAATATCGCCAACATGCTGTTGGCCCGAGGTGCGGTGCGGCAGAGGGAGATCAGCGTGCGTTTGGCGCTCGGAGCAAGCCGCGCCCGGGTGATACGGCAACTGATCACCGAAAGCATTTTGCTCTCGGTGCTGGGTGGGGTTGCCGGCTTGGCCCTCTCGGTCGCGGCCAGTAAGCTGCTCCGAATCGGGGTGGCGCAAATTCTGACAGCACAACTCGGCAGCGATTTCGCTTTCAGCCTGAATCTGAATCCGGATGTGCGTGTCCTGGCCTATGCGCTCGTGCTATCTGTGATCGCTGGAGCAGTGTTTGGTTTGTCGCCCGCAGTGCAGCTCACGAAGCCGGAGGTGGCCACATCGCTGCGGGATGAGAGCACGTCGTTCGGGCAGCGGCTGCGCCGATCACACCTGCGCAACTTGCTGATCGGCGGCCAGGTTGCCGTATCGATGCTGTTACTCACGTGCTCGGGCCTGCTGATACGTGGGCTTCTGCAATCGCAGAACGTCGATCCTGGCTTCGATACACGCCAGGTCTTCCTTCTGCTCGGAGATTATGGCGACGACGCAACGACGTCCGTAGCCCGCTTCCAGAGGCTCGTGAAGGGCTTGCGGGAGGTACCCGAAGTTGGCAGCGTTGCTTACGGCCGCGGACCTATGATGGGCACGTGGACGCCCCCGATCATAGTCAACAAATCCGGGGCTTTGGAGGGAGTCGAGCGCGGGCGGATACTGGCCAGCTACGCTTCACAAAACTACCTGAAGACCCTGGGTATCCCGCTGCTGCGCGGGCGCGATTTCACGAGGCAGGAGTCAGACACAGGCGAGCATGTGGCTGTCATTAGTGCAAATGCGGCGCGACGATTCTGGCCGGGAGAGAATCCCCTCGGAAGGCATTTCCAACTCGATTTGCACTTCACCGGCAAGCTGACGGAGTTCAAAGTCGTCGGCATCGCCAAGGACGTGCGCTTCACGAGCCTGACCCGCATCGACCCCGCCCACGTGTATCTGGCTCCAGACCCAACAACCACCTATCCCATTCTCCTGAATGTCGGAAAGAACCAGCAGGCAGCCCTCGCGGCCGCCCAGAATGCCGTGAACCGGCTTGACGTGAACCTGTTGCCTGACCTTTCGCTGTGGAACCTGGAGACGATGTTCGTTCATCCGCAACGGACACTCGCACGTATTATGGCAATGTTTGCCGTCGGTCTCGCGTTGCTGGCCGTGTTGCTGGCTGGGGTGGGCATCTATGGTGTGATGTCGTACGTGGTCAGCCAGAGGACACACGAGATCGGTATCCAGATGGCTCTGGGCGCAAACTCCGGCGACGTACTGAGGAGCGTGGCACTGTGGGGACTCAAGCCTGTGGCCGCCGGAATGATTGCCGGACTTGGATGTGGCGCTGCCGCGTCGGCCCTGCTGCACAGCACCCTCGCGTCTCCCGCGTCTTCCGATTTTCTATACGGAGTGCGGTTCTATGATCCGTGGACGTTCGCCGGGATCTCCGTTTTCCTGGTCTCTGTTTCACTTACGGCCAGCCTCGTTCCAGCGGTGCGTGCCGTGAGGATCGACCCGATGGTCGCTCTGCGGTGCGAGTAATCGGCTAGAGAGAAAAGGGCCAAATTTTATGATTGAAACCGGCTTTCACTCCAGCGACCCGCCGGCTGGGGTTCAAAGAGTGCCCAATCGCCGAGTGGTAAACTGCGGCGCATTCATCCTGCTCAATAAGCGGTGCGGTCTGAAGTCAACCGTCGCGATCGGACCACTTACAGCTGGAACACTGGCCGACTTCCCATTCCCGATATTCCTCTAATGCCAGCGCTTGCGGAGTGACCAGCAACCTTTCGCCTCGCTGGGGTCCATGGCCGCGGCGGGATATGGCCCGTGGAGTTGCATTTTCTGATGACTCTGTGGTGACTAAACGGTGGATGCATAAGCGAATTCTTTTGCGGACATGCCGGCGGAATCGGGCTCCTGATTAGCCCAATGCCTTTGCCAGTCGAATGAGTCCTTGCTGCAGCGCAAGCTCGTTGAATCCGCCGAAACCGAGGAGCAACGCACTCGGATCCGGACGTTTCAGCGTGCACCGACCGACGGCAAGTACCTCGATACCGTGGGCCGCCGCCAACTGCTCGGCGTGTAGCGAAATCAATTCATTCCTGATGTACGCGATGGTGCAGAGACCTGCCCTGACGCTGGAGATCTCAAGCAATCCATCCAGATATCGCGTGGCTCCATCCATCAATGCGGCGAGACGCTCCGCATAGAGATTCCTCATCTTGCGCAGATGGCGCGCCAAATGCCCATCGACGATGAAATCGCAAAGTACCGCCTGGTCAAAAGATGAATTCCGGAAATCCGTCCGGTAACGGAAGGCAACGAAGGGATCTATCAGTTGCGCAGGCAATACCACGTAACCAATGCGTAAGGCGGGGAACAGCGTCTTGCTGAACGATCCTACGAAGATAACGCTCGACTGATTGTCGAGGCTTTGCAGGGCAGGGCATGGTGACCATCCTCTGCGCATCCAGCTCATGCCGGTCAGTCGTCTTCTAAAAATCAACGGGTGCCCAAACGACACCGACTGCGGATACTACGACTACGTCATGGTGGACGGCAAGGAATTGAAGATGGTTCGGAAGTGGCTTCTGCCCAAAGAATTTCAGTACCAGCCATAGGCCGCCCCGGGGCACACGGTCTCGGTACGATGCCGCTGTCGGTCTGTTGGAGGTTCCGACGAGTTCTTCCTTCGCTGCCTCGGCGCCCAAAATTTCCTCTGATGTGGACGCCCGACTCGATCGAACACCGGCTCCCGGGATTTAATGGATGGCATGCCGCAGGGCATCCTGAACCCGCAGGCAGGCGAACGTAACGTGCTTGCCGTCACCATCCTCGGATCGAGCATGGCGTTCATTGACGGAACCGTCGTCAATGTCGCACTGCCCGCGTTGCAGAACGCTTTCCGAGCCTCGATTGCTGACGTGCAGTGGGTGGTCGAATCGTATGCCCTGATCCTGGCGGCGCTGCTGCTTGTTGGTGGCTCCCTGGGCGACATCTTTGGCCGCCGCAAGATCTACATTCTTGGCGTCGCCGTGTTTGCAGCCGCCTCCGCCTGCTGTGGCGCGGCCCGAAACATAGACATGCTCATCTGGGCCCGCTCGTTCCAGGGCCTGGGCGCCGCTTTGCTGGTACCCGGAAGTCTCGCACTGATCACGGCTTCCTTCCCCGAAGAGACGCGAGGCCAGGCGATTGGCACCTGGTCCGGATTTACGGCGATGGCTGCTGCTATCGGCCCGGTCATCGGCGGCTGGCTGATCGAACACTCCACATGGCGCTGGGTCTTCTTCCTGAATCTTCCGCTGGCCCTGGCGATCATTCTGCTCTCGCCCAGGGTGCGAGAGAGCCGTAACCCGAATGCCTCCCGTCATCTCGACTGGCCGGGGGCTCTTCTGGTGACCCTGGGCTTGGGTGGCGTCACCTACGCGCTGATTGAGTGGCCGAATCGCGCACGCCATCCCGCCCACCTCGTCGCGGCCGCGGCTGTTTTTGGGGGCGTTGCTTTGACAGGATTCCTCGCTGTGGAGCACTGGTCCCGTTTGCCGATGGTTTCGCTCAGTCTGTTTCGCTCGCGCAACTTTACCGGCGCAAATCTGCTCACCCTGTTTCTCTATGCATCTCTCGGTGGATTGATGTTCTTCTTCCCCATGGACCTGATCGAGATTCAACACTACACAGCCACCCTGGCAGGGGCGGCGTTTCTCCCTTTTGTAGCCATCATGTTTGGCCTGTCACGCTGGGCAGGTGGTCTGGTCGCACGCCTCGGATCGCGAATTCCGCTCACGCTCGGGCCTTTGCTTGCAACCTGCGGGATCGCGCTCTTCGCGGTCGTGCCGCAAAACGGAAGCTATTGGATCACATTCTTCCCCGCCGTCGTGACCATGGGTCTTGGCATGACGATCAGCGTCGCTCCCCTGACGACGACCGTAATGAACGCTGTACCTGAAGCTGAGTCAGGACTTGCTTCCGGAATCAATAACGCGGTGTCCCGCTCCGCTGCTCTGCTGGCGGTCGCTGTTTTCGGTGCGGTTCTGGTCGCCGTTTTCAACCACTCGCTCGATCGCTCCCTCCATCGAATGGCGTTGCCCCCTGATGTTCGTACTCAGATTGATGCCGCCCGGCCTCTGCTCGCATCCGTCGACAATCACTATCCCGGCGTTCAGCACGCGATCACCGCATCCTTCATCAGCGGCTACCGTACTGTGATCTGGATAGCGGCGGGCCTCGCCGCCCTGAGTGCCATCGCGGCGCGGCTGCTCCTCGAGGCTGGCCCAGTTGCGGCTCGCAAAACAGATTGATCCGGATAGACGCGCCTCCGTCCGGCGCTCTCCCGGACGCTTTGGAATATCGGCGATCAGCCCTGGTCGTCCTCCATCATCGCCAAATCGTAAACTGACCCGCCGCCGGGCCGCTCTTGTGTTCGGTGAGCGGTAAGGGCTGAAGACAACAGCTGGACTCACGGAATTGCTGTTCGATGGACAATCGCCGACTGATCCAATTCCAACGGCCATCGAGGATTGCTTACCTACGCTTGTTTCCTCCTACGGTTCGAATGACGGCGGGAAGTCCGCTGGACGAACACCCCAGCTCTTCTCGGGCGAGGAGCCCAGATCGTAATCGAGCGTTCCTCCGTCTTCGACAAAGGTCTCGGGAAGCCAGGTCTTCGCTGAGTTCTGCCCGTTCACTTTCAGGCTCCGAACGTAAGGGGAGTTCGTGCCGGCGCCACGCGCGTGAATGGTGATGTCGCCCTGGGCGCGATGGATGACGATCTTTGAGAACAGCGGGCTGCCGAGCACGAGTTCGGCGCGGCCCGGAATCTCCGGGTACATACCGATCGCGGACCATACGTACCAGGAGGACATCTCGCCGAGATCATCGTTGCCCGGCATGCCGTTCGGCGAGTTGGTCCATATGGTGTCCAGAACTTTCCGAACGGCCTCCTGTGTTTTCCACGGCTCACCCAGAAAATCAAAAAGCCACGGTGTCTCGATGGATGGCTCGTTATCGAGTTCGGCGTGGAGAGGACCTGATTTGGTGACGGCCAGGGTGCCGTCAGGATTGTAGAAAAAAGCGTCCAGACGCTTGCTGGCCTTTTCTGTTCCGCCGAGCATGTTAAATAATCCCCTGGCGTTGAAAGGGACCATCCAGAGATACTGAGCCGCACTGCCCTCGACGAATCCGTCATCGGATCCGGGGTCGAATTTGGGCCAGGACCGGTCTGCATTTCGATTCTGAATGTAGCCGCCTTCCGGAGTTGCATTTGGATTGAAGATGTTTTCCCAGTACTGGGCGCGAGCCAGAAACTGCTTCTGTGTGGCCTGGTCGCCCATACGCCTTGCCAACTCCGAGACTGCGAAATCCGCAGTGGCGTCTTCGAGCGTGTCCGCGGCCGGTCCCCAGCCATTCGCCTCGACGGGGATGTAATGCAAAGAGAGCCACTTGTCCAAAGAAGGCCGCTCGCCGACGCACTCCACTGCACAGCCTTCCCTGCTGAGGTCATGTGGGGTCGGCACGGTGGCGGCCCTGAGAAGGGACCGATAGGCTGCTTCCACATCGAAGTTCCTGCCGCCGAAGGCTAGAATGTCGGCAATGGCCGGGGCAGCCGGGTCGCCATTCATCACATGTGTGATGCCGGCGTTGTGCGTCCACCGGTCCCATTCACCGGCGTTCTGATTGGCCTGATTGAGGAGGGACTGAGCTATATCTCCAGCCACCTGGGGCGCGAGAAGGGTGAGCAGTTGCAGCTGCGACCGATAGACATCCCATCCGGAGAAGGTGCTGTATTGGATTCGCTGGGGCGCGGTCACCTTGTGGATTCTCCCGTCCATTCCCATGTAGCGGCTGTCCGTGTCGCTGTACACGTTCTCGCCCATCAGAGTGTGATAAAGAGCGGTATAGGAGACGACCTGCTGATCGTGCGTGCCGCCTTCGATCCGCACCCCGTTGAGCATCTGATTCCATGCCGCCTGCGCTTTGAGCCGGACAGCGTCAAAGGACGTTCCCTCTGGATTCTCTGCGTGGAGATTCGCCTCCGCATTTTCCCGGCTGACGTAAGAGATGCCGACCCGCATCCGGACGGTATGAGACTTCGATGTGTCGAGGACGACCCAGCCGCCCGACCCCTTGCCGGATGGGACAAAACCCTTCGAGCCGTAGGTTGTGCCACCGCTTACTTCAGACGTGCCCGGCCGCATGGCGGCGTCCTGCCAGGTACCCACGGCGGAAAACGGGGTGTCGAAATGAGCGACAAAATAGAGTGTGTAATAGCTGCGGCGGTCAGCGGTTCCGATGTAGCCGCAGAAGTTTCCGCTGGTCACGGAACCTGAGACCGTTCTCGTCCTGGGGTCGATGTGGGTGTGAGCGTCTGTGCTGCCGGTCTCCGAGTAGGCGGTGCGTATCAACATCTCCGCCGGCTTGCCGGTGGGATAAGTGAATCGGCCTGAGCCCGTGCGCTTCGTTGCCGTCAGCTCCGCATGAACGCCATTATCGAGATGGACGGAGTAGTAGCCGGCCGACGCCGTTTCGTTAGCGTGCGAAAACGTGCTGCCGTAGATCTGCGCCGTGGGATCGTCCGCAGGGGACGAGGTGACTTCTCCCACGTACGGCATGAACGGGATGTCGCCGCTCGCGCCGGCGCAGCCCGTTCCCATCAGGTGAGTCAATGAAAAGCCGCTGATGCGGTTGGCCGAGTACTCATAGCCACCCGGAGCTGCGGGCCGGCCGCGATCGTCGCGCATCGAGCCCGGCACACCCTGTACCTTCTGACGGGGATGATTCCATGGTTCTTCAGGACTCCACGCGAGCATTCCCAGCGGCAACGTGGCGCCCGGGTAGTCATTGCCACCATTGGTTGTGCCGATCAATGGATTGACCAGGGCTGCCGGATCAGCCTTTGTTGAATCGGCGGCCTGAGGAAACGCCGCCAGGCCCCTTGCTACAAAGCAGAGGAGCAGGCCGGGGATACAGAGAGTCCGCAAACTCTTCCGACGAATCTCTTTCATCGCTCACACTCCGCAGCAGGGTCGTGTGCCAGACCGCGCATCCACATATCGAATTCTAGCCGCGGAGACGACGCGAATTCGCCGCAGCTGGACACTCGCACCGATGAACTTCTCCACCTGTTTGAATATCCGCGTCTCGCCGGCGATCGTCGACTCGCGGTTTGTCGCGGCCTTCCAGCTAAAGTACAACTTCGCCGCCTCGCCGAGAGGCGTACGGCTCTGATCTGCAGCTCGCGCGCGCCGTTCCTCGATGGCGTCGCGGCTCTCCATCTTGAAATCCTGTTTAAAGGCCAGCGCCCCGGCAGGATCATCGGCGTGAGTGGACTGTTGATGCTGTCGTCCGCGCTCATCGCGCCAACTGAAACAGATGTGGGGCGAGCGTGGATCCCAACGAAGTCCGCGAGGCAGTGTGGGCCGTTTCCCGTGTTCCATGGTGAGTGTCTTTGTCAGACAGAACAGGCGTTCGGTCAAACGCGGGAAGGCTTCTCGATCTACGCCGCCAAGGTGTCACGCCGAGACGCCGCGGGCACGGCGCAACAGGAATTTTGTGGACCGCTCCGAACCGTGTCGCACGGCCACGAACAGTACGCCTCTTTTCCGCAACCTTAGCTTGTTGACACGTCGCTCGGTGCCGATGGGAGGGCTCGAAATTTGCGTACTCCCCCGAACGCTTCGCACCCACAACCGCCAAAGGTACCGCTCGACAAGCCCCGACTATGTTTCATTACCGGGTCGCAGTAGGGCAGTGAATTGGCGAATATCCGGCAGCTTCTCCAGGTCGAATACCGCCTGGATGAGCCGGTCGCACAGTCCTGCCCCCAGGAACGGGGCCATTAAATCGCGAGCCTTGGCCTCCACTTCTCCCTGGGTCATCGGATTGCGCGCCGTTCCTCGTACCGCGTCCACTCGCTGCCGATACTCGCTTCCATTCTTCAGCGTCACTTCAACCGCTGACACCAACTGCGGGTAGAGCTTCTCCATCTGTTCGTCTCCGACCAGTTTCACGCGCGAGCGCAGAGCACGCATCCTCGGGTCCTGCATGCGAGCTTCGTCATGGGCCAAGCGAAAAGACACGGTCTGATCCACCAGCATAACCGCGATCATCTGCTGAAGGCTGATATCCGGCATGTCCCGGTTATTCACGGTCCTGGCTTCGCTTACCGCCATGCGCACGGTCACGCTCTGCACGTCCTCCGCTTTGAACGGATGTTCCTTCATAATCGTCTGCAATGCATCCAGTGGTGCCTGTATGGGGGAGCCCACCGTCCACTTCTTGATATTCGTGCGCGTGATCTCGTAGCGCTCGCCCAACTGGTCGATCAGGCCTGCCGGATTGGCATTCGGCCCGAAAGCCGCAAAGAAGTTGTCCGACCCGAAGAAGATGTCCTCTACGCCTGTGGCTCCCAACTGGATCAACAACGCGGCAGTGACACCGTTGCGGGCAGGGAATCCTGCGAACACCATCGATTTTTCGATATGTTGGGTGTCCCTCTGCCACGCTGCTATTCCCGATGCCTGCTGCGCGGCATAATCCAGCACCCACAGCATCTGCTGCGCGTTGAGTCCGGCGGCGGAGGCGGCTGCCGCCGAAGCGCCAAAAGTGTTGGCGATGCTGTGCGCGCTCCGATGGCTGTCCATCTGATATTGCAGACCGCCCAGCGACATGGTCACCCGCGTCCCGATGTCGTACCCCAGTACTATGGCGCGCAGAAACCGTGCCCCGCCGATCCCAAACTTCTCGCCTGCGGCCAGCACCGCGGGAACCACGGCGCAACCTGGATGTGAGTGCGATGGGGAGTGGGAGTCATCCGTCTCATCGGAGTGGGCCAGCATGCCATTGGCAAGTGCCGCTTCCACCGGACCGCACTGAATTTCGGAGCCGGCCACCGTTGCGACTTTCTCGCCGCCATAGGCACGCGCAAACTTCAGCGCGATCCGGGCCGGAGCCAGATCCACCCCGGAGATCATGGCGGCGAGCGTGTCCAGGAGATGCTGCTTCGCTTTTGCGACAACCTCGTGCGGCAGTTGCCGCTCACCCGCCTCACTCATATAGCGGCTGAGTTGCCGGGTCACATCCGGGCCGCCGTTCGAGGGTTCAGCGCGCGCCGCCTCCGCCAAGACTGGAAAAGCCGCTGCCGCCGCCATGACGCTGGCCGCCTTCAAGACGCTGCGCCGCGTCAGATCTGCTCTCTGTTCGCTCATAGATGGTCCCCTCGAACCCTGGCGGCTCTGTCAGCAATCTTCTTTTCGCTCCGCGACCGGCCTATGGCTTTGGGTTTCGCGTTTCTCCTCCGGCGATAACGACCAGCTTTTCGGTTGGAATCTCCTGAATGCCGGAGGAGTCGAGGTTTAGATGCGTCTGCACCATCTCCCGCGGAAGATGCCGCAGCCAGTTGTTCAGAGAAAAGTCAACGAAGCGATCGGCGCGGAGGATCTCAAGAAAGATCAGGTCGTTGTCTCCGGTGTTTTCGATGTAATGCCCTGCCATCGCCGGAACGAAACCCACGTCGTTTGCATTGAAATCCATGGTGCGTGCACGGCCGGGAGGTTCAAAGACCGTCATGCGACCCTTTCCCTGGACGTAGAACTGCCATTCCGATGAGTTTGGGTGCCAGTGGAGTTCGCGCAAACCTCCCGGCTTCAGTGTGACCTGGGCAGCGGCAATCGTGGTCGATGCCGGGAAGTTGCGTGAATCGACGATATTGACCCTTCCTCCGGAATTCGCGATAGAGGGCCTCATCTCGGCCATGCGAAAGGTGAATGAGTCAGCGCTCCGCAAACCCGGATCTCCGGCCATAGCCCTGTCAGTGCTCAGCGTCCCCGGCAGCGGCGCGGGAAAGATGAAGAGCTCATTGTGCGGCAGCCTTGCGACAGCACTGGAATCCAGACGAAGATTCCGTTCCAGCACTTGCGGCGGTGTGTGAGCCATCCATTCCGAGAGCAGAAAGGTGTTCTCCTCGGAGAACAACCCGTCATCGAAGACCAGCAGGAATTCGCACCCATCCGGAGCGAGTCCCTGGATGGAGTGCGGATATCCGGCAGGGAAGAACCACAGATCACCGCTGCAGACATCGTCGATGAAAGCCTTGCCGTCGGGCGTGAAGACGCTGACTCGGGCGGATCCAGAGAGCATCAGAGCCCATTCGTCGGCGGTGTGCCAGTGCAGTTCGCGGAAGCTGCCCGCGTTCAGGCGCATATTCACACCTGCGATATCCCTGGAACTCGGTAGCTCGCGCGCCGTCACCTGGCGGGTCCAGCCTCCTGCCTCAACCCGCTTGTGCGCCAGGTTGAACGAATACCAGACAGGGCCGGTGTCGCCGTGATCGGTAGGCGGAGGAGCATTGCTGCCCGGGTTCTCGACAAGAAGCGGCTGATTGACCGGCCCAGGATCGCTGGCGGGTCCGCCGGGCGGCGGCCCCGTCTTTTGAGCGTTGGCCATCCTTCCCGCAAAGGCCGCAGCCGCGAGAGCGGAGGAACTGGCCGCACCCAGGAATCGGCGGCGGGATAACGTCGTTGCGGGCGATTTGTCGTGGAGTCCGGGCATAGCTCTCTAGTCAGTTGGGTTTGTCGTGGCAGAAGTCGATCCAAGGCGCGGAAGCTCGGCGGCATCACGGCAGCTCTGCAGATCCCATGCGAGCGCCAGCAGCTTTTCCCGCTGACTCTCCGGCAGAATTCCTTTCGCCAGTGAACGGCATTTGTCGCTGATTTCCACGTCCGTCAGAGGGCGATCGACGCTGCCCACAGCATGCTCCACATGCTGATCGAGGATCTTTCCATCTCGGGTTGTAATGGTGACGAAGGCCTCATCCGTGTGGAGAGAAGGGTCGGTGCGGACCGTTACCCGGTTCCGGAGAGCCACTGCTTCCGGATCACGCACGGCGGAGTCGGTATACTCGGCCGGACCCGCTTCGCCGCGCACCAGAGCCACGGCAAGCGAATGATAGATGCTGAACTTACTTTCCAGTCCGGTCTGTGGAGTCTTCTTCCCGGTCAGCTGCAGGACGAGGGGATTGGCGCGGACAGCCACCGAAAGAATTTCGCCAGCCTGCAGATTGTATTTCCTGCGAAGCCGCAGCACTCCGTCAATGGCGGGATGGATCACAATGCCGCAGGCAAACGGCTTGTAGGTATTCCTGCTGATCTCGTAGTTCTGCCCCAGGCCTTCTGTGATCGCGCTGTAGTGATGTTCCAGCGAGGCCGCCTGCACATAGCCGTCCCGTCCTTCAATGCTGTCCGGAGCGCTGGTGAACCCGTGGGCCGCCAGTTTCGCGGCGAGCAAGCCGTTTTCCGCCGCACGCCCGACGTTGAGGCTCTTGGACATGCTGCCGAATTCGACTTTCAACCCTGCGGCTTCAGTTGCGGCAATGCCCAGCGCCATCTCCATCTGGTGCGTTCCGAGGCGCAGCGCTTTGCCGCAGGCCGCAGCGGCGCCGAAAGCCCCGCAGGTCCCTGTGATATGCCAGCCCATCGCATAGTGGGATGGATAAATGGCTCGGCCAAGACGGCACTCCACTTCCACGCCCAGGATGAAACAATGCAGCAATTCTGCGCCCGTCATCTTCTGTTGCTGGCAGAGGGCGAACAGCACCGCGGCCACCGGACCTGCAGGATGGATGATCGTTTGCAGATCGGTGTCGTCATAGTCGAGAACATGGGAGCTGATGCCGTTGATCAATGAAGCGCGCAGGATATCGATTGGCTCCGAGCGTCCAAAGAGCCGCGCCGCAGTTGAATGGTTTAGCGGCTCCAGGGTAGCGACAGCAATGTTCACCGCATCCTGCCGCGAGCCTCCCACCGTGACACCCAGCCAGTTCACGATCGAACGCAGCCCTTCCCGGCGTGCCGAGTCGGGCACCTGGCTGGGCTCGCAGGCGCACACCCACTTGGCAAGGATACGGGTCACTGGAACCGGCGGAGTACCGTCTGACGTTCCTGCTGCCCGAGCTTCCTGAGTCGCCTGAGGAACGACGGCGGCGGCGGTCAGCAATGCCGACTGTGCGAGAAAACCGCGGCGGGAGACACGATCTGTCCTGCGCTGCCCCATCATTTTGCAGCTTCCCCGTTCGGAGTCGAGGAGGATATGTCCAAGCGCGAGGGCATGTCGAGAAACGCCCGCAATACATGCCAGAACTGCGCGCGATTCAGACCGAGAGCCAGCAAATGCGCCGCTCCAGGAAGAATGATGAATTGCCGCTCGGGCGTCGCCAGCTTTCGGAAGAAATGAAGGACATCGTCCTCCGTTGCGATGCCGTCATATTGCCCGCGCAGGAGCTGCACCGGCATGGTAAGCCGGGCAGGATCAACCAGCGGCAGCTTCGTCGTCATGTCGAGATAGGTGCCGGTAGGAGCGGTTGTGCCGTAGGGCAATTCGGCGTCAGCCATCGCTTCAGCTACGGCAGGGTCTGATGTGCCGGGCTTGTCGCGGGTGAAAATGCTGCGAATCATATTGCGGTCGCGAGGCCGGGTACGGTGAGTTCGATAGTAGTCGTCCAGTTGCGCACGCTTTTTCAGGGTGGGGGAACCCTGGCCGGTCCAGGTAAACGCAGCCAGAGCAAGACGGCGGATGCGCGCCGGCTCGGTCATTGCGAAAGCGCCGGCGCGCAACGCTCCGCCCGACTCGCCGTAGAGGTGGAAGCTCTGCTGACCGGTCTCCCGCCATACAACAGCGGAAGCGGCTTTGAGATCCTCCACACCGTCGGCCACATCCGAATTGCCGTGGCTCGGGGACGAACGCCCGTATCCCTCAAAGTCCATCGTCCACACGTCGAACCCGTATTCCGCGAATTTGTCCATCAGGGAATATTCGCCGTGGCCCGGCACCGAGAGATCGAAAGTGGGTCTCGACGAAACGGAGGAGCCATGCGCCAGAAAGAGGATAGGCTTCTCCGACCCTCCTTTCTCTGCCGGCCCCATACGCTTGCGATAGATGTACAGAGAGATGTCTCCACGGTGAGCCCGGTACTCATAGGCGTGAATCGCCGGCGTGGCTTCGGCGCTGGAAAGAGATTTTCGGTCCATGGCTGACGCAACTGCCCCTCCCGCCAAACAGACGGATGCCTGCTGCATGAAATTGCGACGAGACAGAAGGCGATCTCCCATATCAGAATTTCTCCTGGTTCAGTTCCGCACAGGCGCGCGCGGCCGGCCATGCCCACGGACGGCTAATCACGGCTGCGCTCCATAAGTGCGCGACGGAGTGACGCGCCGTCGATTTCTTTCTCCGACATGGCAACGACAATCGAGGCAACCCCGTTTCCGATCATATTGATCAGCGCCCGAAACGTGCTCAGAAAGCGATCGACTCCAAGCAGCAGGGCCATCCCGGCGACCGGGATGTCGGGAACGACCATCAGGGTCCCGGCGAGCGCGACGAATCCTGCGCCCTGAACGCCGCTGGCTCCCTTCGAGGTGAGCACAGCCACCCCGAACAGTGTCAACTGCTGCAGAAGACTGAGGTGGGTATTGGTCGCCTGTGCAACAAACAGCGCGGCCAAAGTGATGTAGAGGCTGCTGCCGTCTGTGTTGAACGTATATCCGGTCGGCACAACCAGGCCCACCAGCGCCTTCGAGCAGCCCAGATCCTCCAGCTTTTGCATGAGTGCAGGAAGCGCCACCTCGGAAGAGCTCGTCCCCAGCACGAGGAAGATCTCATCGCGAATGTAAAGCAGGAAGCGCCAGATATTGAAACGCAAAGCAGCCGCGATGCTCCCCAGCACGATGAAGACAAACAACAGGCAGGCACCGCAGAAAGTAAGGATAAGGCGGAGGAGCGGTCCGAGAGAAAAGAGTCCGTATTTGCCGACCGTGAACGCGATCGCGCCGAGAGCTCCCACTGGAGCCAGAAACATGATGAAGCCCACGATGCGGAAGACAACATTCGTGATGGCCTCGATGACATGCAGGAGCGGCTCGGCACGCCTTCCCGCGCCTGCGATGGCGAACCCGAAGAGCAGCGCGACCAGAACCACCTGCAGGATGTTACCGTCCACGAATCCGCTCACCAGAGTCCTCGGAATCAGGTGTTCGAGAAAATCTGCGACCCCCGTGCTTCGGGCCTGCGACGTGTACGCGAGAACGGATTTTACATCCAGCGAAGCCGGATTCACATTGAAGCCGGAGCCCGGATGGACCAAGTTCCCCACTGCCAGACCCAGCAGCAGCGCAATGGTGGAGACAACCTCGAAATAGAGAAGAGCCTTACCCCCAACAGTTCCGACCCTGCTCAGATCCTTCATGCCGGCGATCCCGGTCACCACCGTGCAGAAAATGATCAGCGTGATCACCATCGTGATCAGCCGGATGAAGCCATCGCCGAGCGGCTTCAAAGCGACACCGGTGGCGGGAGCGAACCTCCCAATGGCAATGCCCACCAGAATGGCGGCCAGAACCTGGAGCCAGAGCTTTCGGGAGAGCGGTTTGCGCCGGCTGGTTGTCTTAACGGGGAGAGTGGCCATGCGTCCTTCCGTGTGGCGGCGCAGGTATAGCCTGAGCCCGTGACTACGCTCGCATTCCGGCGCATTCTGTCAGAGAGAGCGCCGGACCGGTGCGACAGGAAATCAGAACGTCAGCTTCACGCCCAGCTGGATTTGTCTTGAGCTTGTGGTGGTTTGGTCGATCAGACCAGCGGACTGCACCGGATTGCCCGATCCGTCGTAGATCTGGAAGTTGTCGGTAGGCGCATCGAAATTTGTGTGGTTGAGGATGTTATAAATTTCCGCGCGTATCTGCAGACTGGCTCCGTCAGAAATCCATTTCATCGGCGTGTTCTTGTATCCCGAGAAATCGATTTCAAAGAGATTCGGTCCGATGAGTTCGTTGCGCCCGGCATTCCCCATCCGATTGACGGGGTTGGGGAAAGGAAAACACTTCAGGTTGATATAGGCGTTCGGATTCCCTGTAGTCAGCGGATGGCATCCCTTGATCCTGTCCGGAAAGTCGAACGGGACGGCGGCGTTGGTGCCCAGCGGATCTCCACCGATCGTCACACTGAACGGCGGCCCCGAGCTTGCACTGCCAATTCCGCCGATTTGCCATCCATTCGTAGCCCAGCCCTCGAATCCGTGCGCTGTCTTAAGCCCAGGCAAGTTCCACATCGTGTTGATCGTGAGGCTCTGTCCGATATTGGTATCGCAGGGGCCGCGGTGCGTGCCGGGCGCCGTATAAAGGTCGACGTTCAGCGAATTCCGGTACTGATCGGACGCCGCCGAACCTGAACTCGTGTCGATGCATCGTGACCAGGTGTACGCCAGCTGCCCTTCCACTCCATGGTTAGACGCTTCGGTTAACTGCGTCTCGAGCCCGTGAAAGTAGGAGTTGCCGTTCCAGCGCGCGTCCAGAGTCTGGCCTACCAGTGGATCGACCACGGTGCCACTTCCGATCGGCGTTGGCCAGTAGTATTCGTTAGTCGCCGGATCGTGGGTCGGCAGAACGATATTCCCATCGTCCGTCTGGTACCAGTTATGCACTCCTCTGGATCCGACATATCCCACAAGCAGAGTCGTCTTTGTTCCAAACGCTCTCTGCACGTTCATATTCCACATCATCACGTAATTGCGCGGCGGATTGTACTGCAGCACATAATAGTTGCGGGCCGTGGTATCGTTTGCGACGATCTGGTAGGCGCCGGTTGGAAAGGCGCCGGCGGGAAGATTCGACGTGCTGGCGTCTTGCGCAAAGGGATAGGCGGCATCCACACCGCTCCCCATCTCCACGATGTAGGGCAGGATGTCATAAATGCCGAACGCGCTGCGGATGGACGTCTTGCCGTCGTGGAAGGGGTCCCAGGCAAAGCCGATGCGCGGCTCGAAGTTGCCGAATGTTGGATTTTTGATATAAGGATTCCCCACATGAGGCGTATCTCCAGCCAGCACCCGCAGGTTCGACAGCTTTCCGTTGATCTCGTAGGGTACGCTCGAGGCTTCATAACGGAATCCGATATTGGCCGTGAAGTACGACCGGAAACGAATATCGTCCTGAACATACGCCCCAAATATTGTCTGGCGAAGGTTGCGCGGCGTCAGCGTACTGGGCAGCGTGGTGATAAACGAGTAGGGCTGGTTGGTCAGAAATTCCTGAAGGGAGTTGAACGAGAAGATTCCCCCCGGAGCATCGGACGAAAGCTGGTTGTCCTCGATGCGCTCGATACTGGCGCCCAGTGCAATCGTCTGGATGCCTTTGGTGTGCGAGACATCGTCGTAACCCTGCCATGAATTCCACCGGAACAGCAGTGGACTGGCGGATGTGACACCACCGGTAAAAGTGGTCAACCCCGGCACCTGTACCTGGCCCGCGTCGTCGCCGGGCTGGAAGCCGTACGCGGGGTCCCCCGCTGCGGCTGCGACCGCTGTTGCAGCGTAGGGCGATCCCGCGTTATCCCGGTTGAACCCCACGTGCACTGTATTGACTGTTTCGGGTGACATGACGGAGGTTTCCAGAATGGAAACTGTCTGCCGGACCGTCTTGCTCAGGATGCTCACTTTATTGAATTCATCCGGCTGCCGGCTCGGTGCATTGTCGTACATATAAACGACGGCAACGCTGTTGGCTGGTGAAAACGTGTGATCGAAACGAATTGTGAAATAGTCTTCCGAAGTGATCTGATAGGCCGGGAACGTAAAGTTTCCTATGTCGCCCTGGGTGCTCCCGGTGTTGGGCAACGGGACAAAGGTATTCAGGAAATTCACAATTGCAGGGTCCGGTGTAACCGCTCCCGTAGAGAGGTTTCCGGCCCGTGCCGCGGCCGTGGGTACGTTCTCCAGAACGGAGAGGCCCAAATTCTGCCGGACCCCTTCATAGTCGCCAAAGACGAAAGTGGTGTCCTTGTGAATGGGGCCGCCCAGCGACGCGCCGAACTGGTTGCGACTGAAATCCGGTTTGGTCGGAGAATCGAAATAATTACGCGCATCCAGGGCGGCATTGCGCGCGAATTCATAGGCGCTTCCATGAATTTTGTTGGTTCCCGAGCGCGTCACAGCGCTGATCACCCCGGACGCGGTTCTCCCGTACTGGGCCGTCGGATTCGTGGTGATTACGTTGAATTCCTGCAACGCATCGACACCCAGATTGCCCCCCAGCACACTTCCCGGACCCGCATTCGAATAGTCGTTGATGTTGATTCCGTCCAGCAGGTAACTGTTCTGCTGCGGCCGTCCGCCCGAGATGCTGAGTTCCGAGCCCAGACCGCGCTTCATCCGATCAGGTGCGCTGATAGGAGCTTGCGTCTTGATCGTGGTCACGCCCGGGGAGAGTGCCGCCAGATCCGTCCAGGAGCGCCCGTTGAGCGGAAGCCCGACCATCGTCTTGCTCCCAACCACCGCGCTCAGGTCTGAACTCGACGTGTCGATGGTGGCCGGGTTTTCCGTTACGACAACCTGTTGCGACACGCTGCCCACCTTCAACGTGAAGTTGCGGAGGGCGGCCTCGCCAACGGTCAGCACCACGTCGTTGACGATCTCGGTGCTGAAACCTCTGGCGGAGATTTTGACCGAATACTTCCCAGGCACCAGGCTCGGCGCGCTATAGACTCCGCTGGCGTTGCTCGTGGATGTCCTCACAGCGCCGGTTTCTGTATTCGTGATGGTCAGCCTGGCGTTCGGGATTTGCGCCCCCGAGGGGTCCGCGATGACTCCCGAAAGATTGGCGCGGCTGGTCTGTGCGAATCCGGCGCACGGACCGCCTGTCCAGACCGCCAGAAGGGCGATGATCAGCAAGCTCAGTCTCGTTCTGCTTCCGTTCATGGTGCCTCCAAATCTGCGTACTGGCAGGCTTGACCCGGAAATCAGCTGAGCCTGCCGCCGTGCTTCCGAATGTCCCCGGCATCTGTCGCCGAAAGGTCCCACCGGCTTCCCGTCCGCGATGCATTCCCGGGCTTCAGCGTCGCTGCTCGACTTTTGCTTCGCCCGGTGGTTATAATCCGCGGCCATGGTAGCTCACGGGCCCCCTGCAGCCCTGAAAGATAGGTAATCCGCGCCGAGGAGTCCTTAAAGATCCCCAAAATAAACCTTAAGAAAATCTTGCGGTCCTCATGTCCCCGGAAATACAAGAGTTATACGAATTCGGCAGCTTTCATCTTGACCCGTACCAAAGACTGCTTCTGCGGGATGGCAAAAGCGTTCCCGTCACTCCCAGGGCTTTTGAACTCCTGATCGTTCTTCTCGAGCACAGCGGGTGCCTGGTCGAAAAGGATGAACTGCTGAACCGCGTCTGGCAGGATGTGGCCGTCGAGGAGGGGAACCTGGCCGTCATGATTTCCCACCTGCGCAAGGCTCTGGGAGATGATCGCGAAAAGCATCAATATATTGAAACGGTGCCGAAGCACGGTTATCGCTTTGTCCCTCTGGTAAAGAAGATCGAAATCAGGAGACAAGCTTCAGGATCTGACCCCGCAACCGATTCGGGACCCGGCTGCCAGACGGAGCCTCGATTACGCCTGTCCGTCTCTGCTCTCTCGCATCCGGTCGCCGGCGCCGCAAACAGGGGCAGCCGTGCGCCGCTGGTGGTTGGCCGCACTGCGATTGCCGCTCTCGCCGCGGTCGGTGCTTTCGCAATCGTCCTGGCGTGGAAAACCACTCCCATCAGGAGCGCCCCGGTTTCCAGTCCGTCGGCCATCCACTCTCTTGCGGTTTTGCCGTTTCAGGGCATTGGCGAAACGAAGGCAGAATACCTTGGCGAGGGGGCCGCCGATGCCCTCACAACCAGGCTCGGCAAAATCACCTCCATCATCGTTCGCTCCACGAGTTCCACCGACCAGTACCGGAACAGTTCGCTGAGTCCGGCAGCCATCGGAAGAGCGCAAGGTGTCGACGCCGTGCTGGATGGAAGAATCCAGCGCGATGGAGACCGGATCCGCCTGACCGTTCAGTTGGTCCGAGTCTCGGACGGTGCAGAGCTCTGGGCCGATTCCTTCGACGAGAAGTGGACGAACATATTCGCCGTCGAAGACCAGATATCCGACCGCGTGGCCGCTTCGCTCCAGGTCCGCCTCACCGGCCCCGAGACAATGCGGATCAACCGCAAGCCGACAGAGAACACCCTCGCATACGATTCCTACCTGAAGGGACGATATTTCTGGAACAAGCGAACGGGAGAATCACTACGGCTCGGCCTGAGCTATTTCCGCGAAGCAATCCGGCTCGACCCGAATTTCGCTGCAGCGTACGAAGGTGTGGCTGACTCCTATGCCACCCTGGGCCTGTATGCGATCATGCCGCCGGATGAAGCTTTTCCGGCCGCGACTGCAGCGGCGAAAAAGGCGCTCAGCATGGATGACTCTCTGGCGGAAGCCCACGCAACTCTGGGCCTCATCCACTTCTATTACGACTGGGACGGCCCGGCTGCGGAAAACGAATTTCGACGAGCTATCGAGATCAACCCCAATTATGCGATGGCTCACTCCTGGAACGGCGAAGCACTGGCGGCCATGGGACAGTTCAGCCAGGCTGTCGACGAAACACGGCGCGCGATGAACGACGATCCCCTCTCCCTCATCGTCAATAGCAACGCCGGCTGGACGATCTTTCTTGCTGGTCAGACGAACACGGCAGTCCAGATTCTGCAAAAGGCCATTGAACTCGATCCGACATTCCCCCGTACCCATTTCCGGCTGGGAATTATCTACCAGTCTCAGGGCCTCCACCACAGAGCCATCGCGGAATTTCGAAAAGCCGAACAGCTTTCCGATGAGAATCCATATTACGAGGCCTCCCTGGCTGCTGCCTATGCCGATTCCGGCGACTCGGGCGCGGCTCGGCAATTGCTTAGCCGACTCCATTCAAGGTCTAAAAATGAGTATGTTCCGGCATACGGTTTCGCACTCGTCTATGCGGGCCTTGATGATCGGGGCACAGCCTTCGAATGGCTTCGCCGAGCCCGATCGGACCATTCGACGTCGATGGCTTTTGCCCGGCTCGATCCCGCACTTGCCAGCCTGCGTTCGTATCGGCAGTTCTCTGACGCAACCAGCAATCTTCGATTCTGAGGGCAACGCGGCTCGCCTGCGTCAGCTTAGCAAGACCACCACAACTCCGGTAGTCATCAACAGTCCTCGCGTTTCCGGGACGTACACTGTTTTGGCGCGGGAGGCGAGCTTGATGAGTGCTTCCCCCTGCGGTGCGAGCCGGCTTGAAGAACACATCGTCCTGCCGTCGCCGGTGTCACATGCTGTTCACAGTTCGGCGCAGAAAGGTGATCACGGCTGGAGTACTTCGAGTATTGCGTCAAGACACAAGCGCCGCCATTAACCCGCCGCGTTAAGCACGCAGCAATAGCTGCTCCTGAGGGCTGAACAGCCGGCGCGCCAAAAGGCGGTGCGCGACAAGACATGTGAGTGCCGCGGCGGCAAAGATCGTTGTCAGAACAACAAACTGATACAGCGCCGCGTATAACGGCGACGTTCCAGACAACACCATTCCGGCCATGATTCCCGGAATCCAGACAATCCCCAGAGAGCGGATGTTGTCGATCGAGGGAATCAGACAGGCGCGGTAGGCCGCGCTCAGCCCAGGCCGGAGCGCCGTCTCGGCGGTTGCGCCCAGCGCCAGCGCCGCCTCGATTTCGCCGGTATGAGCAGTCACTTCGCCGTGCAGTCTGTCGAGAAACAGCGAGAGGGTGTTCATGGTGTTCGCAATCACCATGCTACCCACCGGAATCAGGATCTGAATGCTGAGCGGAATCACGCCAAGGGCGGTCGTGAGCGCCAGCACGCTCCCGGCGCCACAAAGCATGGACGCGAGGATCACGGAATATGGCCTCGGTATCCGCTTTGCCCGCCGGCGGACGATATCCGCCGCGGCCAGCAGCATTCCGGCCAGCACGGGAACCGCGAGCCAACGCGTGCCATGCAGCAGGAATGCGAGCACCCCGCCTACGGCGACGATCTGAATCAGACCGCGCAACTCGGCCAGTGGGAGTTCTCGCATGAGCCCGGGCGCACTACGCCGAGCGGCGAGCAAAACAAAGAGCGCCAACAGGCCTGTGATGGCGCAATCGATCAGTCCACGCTCGAGCTCAGCTGTTAATTTGAACACTCCTCGGTTCCTTCCTCGCGCCTGGCCCCAGCACCTCGGCCGCCGTCCCCAATGCCTGCACCTTGCCCCCCACCAGGGACAACACGCGATCAGCCACCTTGCGTGCCTGCTCTACGCTGTGTGTTACCCAAATACAGGTCAACCGCCGACTTTCGATGATCTGCTCCAGTACCCTCTCCACACTCTCACGGAACGTCGCGTCCAAAGCCGACGTCGGCTCGTCCAGCAGCAGCGCCTCCGGATCGTTCGCCAGCGCACGCAGAATTGCAACACGTTGCGCTTCACCGCCGGAGAGGGTCATCGGATCGCGTGCCGCATACCCATCCAGCCCCACGCCTGCCAGCATTTCGTCGATCTGCTCGCGGGTCATTGCCCGGCCGTGCTGAGCCGGCCCATATCGAATGTTCTCCGCCACCGTTCCCGGAAAGAGATACGGCCGCTGCATCACCAGGCCAATGCGTCGTCGCAACTCCTGAGGCGCGAGCGTGCGCGTGTCGGTGCCATCCAGCCAGATTTCCCCGGAGGTGGGCTCATCCAGCCGGTTCAGCAAGCGCAAAAGCGTGCTCTTGCCTGCGCCGCTCGGACCGACGACAGCCATCACTTCGCCGGGGCTGAGCGCGAAATTGACGCCGCTCAGCAATAGATGCCCGCGTCTCAGCGGTGACTCGCGGGTCAGATTCACGCATTGCAGGAGTGGCGTCGGCATCCCAGACAAAAGTCTATGGCATCCTCAGGCCCGGATTTCGACCGAACGAATTGAATGTCTGGTTCCTTCGAACGGAGAGAAATCCGATCTCAGCTGGCTGAGAGTTTCGAGAGCAGGCCTTATCCAGGCTCAATTCGTCTCTTCTCACTGAAGCAGAAGCGTTACCGCCTGTTCGATCGTTAGATTGGGCGGCAAAGGTTTGAGATTCTTGTGTGCGAATGTCTGATGGCGGTCAAGAGTTTTGAATAGCATGATGTCACCGTCCATGCTGACGTCGAGCGAAGTGGTTTTCCATTTTTCGGGCAGGACAGGACTCCGGATAATGGAAACGCTGCTACCGCTGCGGATTGTAGCCAGCGGTCCAAACCAAAGGTAACATTTTCGGAAAGTCTCCCTTGCAGCGAGTGGAGACGCAAAGCCTGGGGATCAACAAGGATTGTTCCTGACATCCCGTGCAGAATGCGCTCCTGATAAGAGCGGGGCTGCCAGGCTGGATTGGGCCAGCAGTCGAGCTGTTCCCAGGATTGATTTCGACCATCGTCCCGGAATAAAAATGCGCGTGGCAGCAGATCGAACATCTGTTCCGCTTGTTGCTCGTCACTCTTATGTGCAAGTTCGCGTTGTATAAACGGCTGCGGATCGTCGGCAATCAACCGCAGCCTGGCCTCTTCGCGCCTCGATCGGTCAGGCGTCAAAGGTTTTCCTTCTTCCAGCAGCAAACGGCGCAACCTGCCCTGAGGAACCTCAATCGCCCGTTCAGTCCAGGCATGGCCGCCGGTCCGGTCCGACGTCTCGACCGAGATGTAAGAAAGCTTCGGCTCGTGGAGTAATGCATCATGCTCTCTGCCGACCATCTGTTCCACGATAGTTGCGGGAGCTGGATTTTTCTGAGCTTCTGTCCGCGGCGCCGCAAGGCCTGCTGACGCAGACCCTGCGGCAGATCAGGCTGTTACGGGATGGTCACACCTGCCGGCAGTTCATCCATCAGAGCCGAAGCTGATGAAGCAGGGTCTGGAATCTGGCGTCGGAGCGCAGGTTGTCGAAGGCAGGGTCGACACGAAGAAAAATCAGGGGATTGGAACGGTCTGCCATGGCCTTCTCGAGCCAGGCGACCGCCTCATCGGGATTACTCATCGCTGAATAAATGGTCGCCATATAGAACGGCGAAACGTAGCGGTTTTGCTCTTCCTTTTGCAGGCGATCGAGGATGACATGCGCGTCGGCAGCGTGGCCGCTGACCGCATCGAGGCATGCGACAGCCGCGAGAGCGGGGGCGCTGTTGCCGGAAAGGTGAGTTGCTTTCTCCAGTTCGGCACGAGCCGCCTCATACTTCCCTGTTTGTGTTAGCGCCTGCCCCAATACCAGATGGGCGAGGGCGAAAGACGGATCCATTTCGACGGTCGCCTGCAGCTGGCGAATGGCGGCGGCATAGTTCCGTGCCATGTAAAGACGCCAGCCCTCGCTGAAATTCATGCTGACTGAGAGAGGATCGAGCCGAAGTGCTTCCTGGATCTCGGCCATACTCTGTTGGGTGCGGCCCATCGCAATGAGGTAGAGAGAGTAGCGCTGGTGCGCAGTCGCGTAGCCTGGATCGAGGTCCAGCGCGCGCCGGAAGCCGGCCTCGGCTCCAGGCCAGTCCCATTTATAGTTCAGCAGGACAGTGGCGAGTGCGTTTTCCGCCTGCGCGAGAGACGGATCGAGTTCCAGCGCACGGCGCGCCGCTGCTTCGGCTTTCGGGGCCACCTCGGAAGCGGGTATCGTACCGACGATTGCGGCGCCAATAATCCCGTAGCAATCCGCCAGGCCTGCATAGGCGAGAGCATAATTCGGATCCCTGCGCGTCGCCTTCTCGAAGTAGCGAATCGCCTCCGTCAGCCCTTCTTCGGAGCGCTTGTTCCAGTAGTAGCGGCCCTTCAGATAGTCCTGATACGCTTCCGGATCGGAGGGCTGGTAAGCGTTCAACCTTTGCCGTTCTTCCTGGGTGAGTTGTACGGGCAGGTTCGTCACGATTGCAGCAACGACACCCTGTTGGAGCGACGACACCTTATCAATGCTGCTCTCCCGGGTGTCCGCCCACAGCGCGCGATTGGTCGCGATCTCAACCAGCTCGGTAGTGATGCGGATGTTCCTGCCGCTGCGCATGACGGTGCCTTCAATCACGGCGTCCACATTCAGCTCACGAGCGATTTCGGACAGCGACTTATGGGTGCCCTTGTACGCCATGGAGGTCGTTCTGGGTATAATGCGCAGACTGTGAACACGGGTCAGACTTGCGATCAGCTCATCCGTCATTCCATCCGACAGATATTCCTGAGCAGGATCGGCGGAGAGATTCTCCAGCGGGAGAACGGCGAGCGACCGCACCGGTTCGGGTTTGGAAACCGAAGCCGTATTTCCTGCATGCAACCGAGGATACAGCGCGCCTGCGGCGACCATTGCTCCTGCCAGGATGCCGACGAGTGTGAAGAGAATCGTGGCCCGCTGGGGAGAACCGAGCCATGGCCGACGGATGGGAGCAGGCGAGGACCCCAGACTCGCAGGCGCACGCTCATCGCTTGCGGAGGAGGTCTCCGCTGCTGAGAAAGAACCTGCGGGCTCAGCAACCGAGACGCTCTCCACGACCGGCGCGATGAATCGATAACCACGACGCTGCAGCGTTTCGATAAAGATCGGGTTTTCCGGGGAATCGCCAAGCGCTTCGCGCAGCCGCCGGACGGCAGTGTTGAGGCTGTGGTCGAAGTCCACGAATGTATCTTCCGGCCAAAGCCGCCGCCGCAGTTCCTCTCGCGTAACAAGATGACCCGGGTGTTCGAGGAGCGCTTCGAGAATCTGGAACGGCTGGGTCTGCAGTCGGATTCGACGGCCTTGCTTACGCAGCTCCAGCAGATGGAGGTCGGCCTCAAACAGGCCAAACCGCAGGAGCGCTCCGCTGCGGGTGATGGTACCGCTTGGGACAACTGCAAGGTCCTGCATCGTATGCTCTTCTGCCAATGCTTGCGAAGTCTAGGCGGGAATTTGCAGACCTGTCAAACTACGAAGCTGCGCCGGACTCGTCATATCTACGTAGAACTCATTGATTAGGCTGGCGTTATTGCGTCATAAACAGGTAGCCCGAATGTGACGTGCGAGCCCTTGCCAGAATCGGCCTCGCAGCGAGAGGGTTCACGTGCCTCAAATGACCAGCTCCCCAGAGCGGCTTTCGAGACCGTTCCCCAAACGCGACATCGGCCGATGTATTTCGGAGGGTTCAGACAATGAACTTTGCAGCTAATTCAGGTATCCGCAGGAGATTCGCCATTCTGCTGGTTGTTCTTGTAGGTCTGGCGGGCTGTCTCCGCTTGTTAGCACAGGTGGCTGGAGCCACGCTGTCGGGCACCGTGACAGACTCCAGTGCCGCTGTTGTCGCCAACGCGCAGATCACAATCAAGAACCTGGATACCGGCGAAGAGCGCCGGGTTACCACCAATGCCACCGGCCGATACTCAGCCACCAACCTGTTGCCCGGAAAGTACGTTGTCGAAGTGCACGCGAACGGTTTCCAGACAATGAAGCAGCAGGGCCTCACGCTGACGGTCGGAGCCGAGCAGGAACTGAACTTCGCGCTCCGCGTCGGTGGTGCGACACAGACGGTGATCGTGACCGACATGCCCGCCGCCATTGACACCACCTCCTCGACCATCACTGCGACCGTCGATTCGACAACGGTCCGGGAGCTGCCTTTGAATGGGCGCGACTGGACCTCACTGGCGACTCTCTCGCCAGGCGTGGTAAGCATTCCCAATCAGGCGACAACCGGATTCAGTGCCAACAAGGGCAACCGCGGCTTCGGCAATCAGCTGTCGAATGGAGGCCATCGGGCCAATGAGAACAGCTATCGCGTGAACGGGATGAACACCAATGACTACTCCAATGCGGCGCCCGGCGGAGCGACCGGCGTGAACCTCGGAGTGGACGCCATCGACCAGTTCAGCGTATTAACCAGCGATTACACCGCCGAATACGGCCGAACCTCCGGAGCCGTGATCAATGCAATCACCAAATCCGGCACCAACCAGCTCCACGGAACTGCGTACTTTTTCGACCGCGACAGCATCTTCGATGCGCGCAACTACTTCGATGGCCCAACTATCCCGCCTTTTCGCCGCACGCAGTTCGGAGCATCCGCCGGTGCGCCGCTCCGAAAGAACCGGTCCTTCATCTTCGCGGACTACGAAGGGATTCGCCAGAGCCTGTCGAACTCCGGAACCATCCATGTTCCTGACGCCGCTTCCCGCGCCTCGGCCGTGGCTGCTGTCCAGCCCTACCTCGCGTTGTGGCCGACTGCGCCCTCTGGCTCCCCCGATGCAAACGGGGTGCAGAGCTTCAATGTGAACTTCCCCACCACGGCGAACGAGAACTACGTCATCGCGCGATTCGATCAGACATTTTCCGTAAAGGACGTACTGGACGCAACCTACTTCTTCGATTCCGGTCCGCAACAGCAGGCCGACCCGCTGGGCAACACCGTGCATTCGGTCTTCTCGCGGCGCCAGATGTTCAGCGCGGAAGAGACGCACATCTTCAGTCCATCGCTCACCAACAGTGTGCGCGGCGGCGTGAGCCACATTACGGGACTCATCAATAATCCCGTCTCGGGCGACAAAGTGGCCACAAATGCGGGTCTCGCCATCGCTCCTGGCGCCAAGGCGCCACCTCAGATTCCCGTTCCCGGTTTAACCACCGCCTATGGACTGAGCGGCTTCAACAGGTTCAACCATGGCTGGTACTCAATGCAGATCTATGATGACGCTCTCCTTACTCGCGGCACCCATTCCATCAAGTTTGGCTTCGCCTACGAGAACATGCAGTACAACGTGCTCGAGCTGCTGAGCCCGAACGGCCGCATGAATACCTACCATAGCCTTGCGGGCTTCCTCGCCAACCAGCCGGATCAGCTCAACGCCGTCGCGGTCGGCGGCTCAACACAGGTCGACTTCCGCGAAAACCTGTTTGGCGTCTACGGTCAGGACGAGTGGAAGGTGACTCCGCACCTCACCGTTAACTATGGTTTGCGCTATGAAATGACGACGCGTCCCACCGATGCGAACAGCGTGCCCGGTTATACGGTCAATGGTTACACGGTCGCCAAAGCCGGCTTCCAGCAAATCTGGTCGCTCTCCAATTGCACGTCCGGCCCGACAGCGTGCGGTCCGGTGGGCACCAACAGCCCCATCAACTCAAACCCCACCGTATGGAACTTCGAGCCTCGCATCGGCCTGGCGTGGGATGTTCTTGGAAGCGGCAGGACTGTGGCGCACGCCGGCGCCGGTCTATTCGACGTCCTGCCATTGCCTTACATCTTCGCGCTCAACACGGCGGCGACTGCGCCATTCCAGATCATCGGAGCTGACCCCAACGCATTGCTGGGGACCGGCCAGACTGATCCCAATGTGAGCTTCAATGAACAGAAGATTCGCAATCGGTATATCGATCCGAATCCGCAGCGGGCCGCCGTTTACAACTGGAATGCGTTTCTGCAGCAGGATTTGAAAGCCGGCTTCACGCTGATGGCAGGCTATGTCGGCTCACGATCCCTGCACCTTTCGGCGGCCGCCGACGACATCAATCTCGTGCAGCCGTCTCTGGTGGCAGGCGCTGGATACGTGTTCCCCTGCAACCCGGCTGCCCTGAGCGCGGGTCAGACCTGCGCAGACGCGCAGACCGGGACCCGCATCGATCCCAACTGGGGCGGCGGCGCCGGGATTCGTCCTGTACTGTTCAACGGCGCCGCCTCCTATGAGGCCTTCGAAGCGCAGTTGCAGAGAAACGCCGCTGCTGGTGTGCGGGGGCAGCTCTCCTACACATACAGCACCTGCAACGATCTCAGTTCTGCGCCGGTGACCGGCGACACGTATCTCAACTCGATTGCCGTTCCCCTGCTCCTGGTCAAGGCTGCGCGCGTCGGCAATTGCGACTTCGACATTCGCCAGGTGACTTCGGCGAACATCATCTGGGATGTCCCGCGGCTCAGTCAGGCTCGGGGGGCGGCCAACACCCTCGTTAACGGATGGGAATTCGGCGGCATCGTTTCCTCGCTCACCGGAGCGCCCTTCACCGTCACCACGGGCGATGGCAACGATCCTCTGGGTACTGGATTCAACGGCGACTTCTCCATGGACTTCGCCAGCCTGCTGCCCGGCTGCAACCCCATTCACGGCGGCATCAATTATCTGAATACGAATTGCTTCACGCCGCCGTATGCCCCCGCATCTCTCGCCCCGGCGAGTGCGGCCAATCCATTCGGCTGCGCTCCCAGTTCATTTCCTGCTTACGCCGGCAAGGCCGCACCTGCAGGCGATCAGTTCTGCTCGAATGTACTCGGGAACACCAGGCGGAATCAGTTTCATGGTCCCGGTCTTGCAACGGTGGACTTTTCCATCTTCAAGAACACGAAGATCTCAAGGATCTCAGAGACATTCAATCTGCAGATTCGCGGCGAGTTCTTCAATGTGCTCAACCACACAAATTTCCTGTCGCCGGGCTTTCTGAACACCTTTGGTCAGAACAACTCGGTGTACGACTTCGATGGCAGCACTCTGCCTACTGCCCTCAACCAGACTGCGACCACATCCCGGCAAATCCAGCTCGGCGCCAAGATCATCTGGTGATCGCCGCCGGATCCTCCTCTGCGCCGGAAGGACGCACCTCCTTCCGGCGCAAACCGCTGACAGATGCGAACGTCCAGAGTGTCCTTGGTTGACTGACCCATGCAAATGCCACGCGAAACGACCGGTGAAGCCGGCACGGTGAACCTGAAAGAAGTCGTCTCCGAAGGCATCGAGGTGCGCCCCGGCTGGGGCTTCGCGGTTGCCTCCGGCATTCTCGGCTGGGTGCTTGACGCCTTCGACTTTTTTGTCGTCATCTTTCTACTCGACGCACTGGCAGCGCGGCTTGCCGTCCCGAAAAACGCGATCGTCTGGACCATCACCATCACTCTGGCCATGAGGCCAGTGGGCGCTCTGTTCTTCGGCACTCTGGCCGACCGCATTGGGCGCCGCGTCCCGCTCATGCTCTGTGTCATCTGGTTCACTCTGGTGACTGTGCTGAGCGGATACTCGCCGAATTACCCCTTCTTCGTCATCATGCGAGCACTTTACGGGATCGGGATGGGCGGCTACTGGGGCATCGGCGCCTCATACGCCATGGAGGCAGCGCCGCGGAACAGACGCGGATTTTTCTCAGGGTTGATTCAGGGAGGATATCCTTTTGGCTACCTGGTGGCGGCTCTGTGCATGCAAATACTGGTGCCGCGACACGGCTGGCAATGGATGTTTCTGGCGGGAATTCCGCCTGCTGTCCTGATCCTCGTCCTCACCGCGCTGGCCCCGGAGTCCGGAGCGTGGCGGCAGAATCACATGATGTCCATTGGGGCCATTTTGAAGACGCTCTGGCTGAACGGGCGAAGCTTTGCGTATCTGCTCCTGCTGATGGTCGTCATGTCGTGCCTTTCCCATGGCACCCAGGATCTCTACCCGGACTTCCTGAAGAGCAGCACAGCTCTCCACGGTCGACACGTACTGGGTATGGAACCTCTCTTCGGCATCCCCATCGTGTACAACATCGGGGCCATCCTGGGGGCCATGCTCTTCGGATCGCTCTCGGAGCGCTTCGGCCGCCGTTACGTCATGATTGCGGCGCTCGTTCTTTCCCTGCTCTCCATCCCTGCATGGGCCTTCGGCGGCACGCTCACCGCGCTCCTGCTTGGATCGTTTTTTATGCAGACCGGCGTCCAGGGGGCCTTCGGCGTGATCCCCGCACACCTCAACGAACTCTCGCCCGACGCCGTCCGCAGCCTGTTCCCGGGCTTTGTCTACCAGTTGGGAGTGCTCGTCGCTTCACCCGCGGTGAGTTTGGAGTTTGCCCTCCGTAACCGGCTCGGTTATCCCTGGGCGCTCTCGCTGTTCGAAACGCTCGTCATCGTATCGCTGATCGTCATCTTCGCCCTTGGACCGGAAAAGAGGGGCAAAAGTTTCTACGAACCAAAGTGAGAACAAGACGAAGCGGTTTACTTCCGTCATGACATCTCAGGAACCCGAGCGTTCAGGGAAGCTTAAGATCGGATGAATAATCTGAAGTCTGGCTCCCCACCCTGCTCTGGCCTCAAGCAGGAACGGCGACAGAGGGTCCTGCAGGACCGCCGGATTCATCCCTGTACTCGGAATGCCATAAGGCGGAATCTCGCACAACAACGATGTTGTCGAGCAGCGCGTGGAACCTGGTACAAACCCGCCCCTCGAAGACCACGCAGAATTAATCTTCCGGCAGATCTTCAGGTTCCCCTTAAGTTTGGCTGGCGAAAACATTGACATCCAATTCCTGCCTCGAAGTTGTTCCGAAGCGTATTTATCCCTTTCAGGTTGGTTTAAGCTTCACGGCCTCATCTCACGCTAGGATGACAAAGGGAGGTGAGGTATGTCGGAGCGGTCTTTTCGAAAGGGACCTCTTTCTCTGTCGCTCGCTGGAGTTACCGCGGTTGCAATCTGGTTCTCGGTTTCGACGGGCCGGCACCTGACGATGCGCTTTCTCGGATCGCTTCGTATGGACAAGCCGCAGTCGGTGAACGTCAACATGTCCGAGTTTGTAGGCCCCGATGCCAACCATAGCCTTCAGGAGATGGTCACGCAGATGATCTCCGATAAGGTTGTGGTCACCGAAAGCGAGAAATCTCAGGAGGCATCGAGCGCAGCACAGGCTGCGCAGCTTGCAGGGTTTCCTCTCGGGCTTATCAATGGCCGGGGTAATTTCTCCTCGATCGTTGTATCGGGGGCACATGCCTATAACCTGACTGTGGACCGGGCGAGGTTGCAGACGATTCTGGATGAAGCTGGACGCCATGACCTGATCATGCCGCGAGCGGTGGACGGGGCGGCGGTTACCGTCCGCATCCCCCGCGCGGTCATCCTGCGCTACGGTACGTGCCCCGGCCGATCGAGCGTGGCGGCCAATGTTGCAACGCCACCTCCGACTACCACCCGCTACGACGATTGCCTGATTCTGCGGGAAGGCCCCAGTCCTCAGGTCGGCGTACCACCGGACATCAATCTCTCTCAGTTGTCGGAGATCGGACTGGAGTTAGCGGGGATGACGCCGGAACAGGCGCACCGCTTCCTGACAAGAGTGGACTGGAAATCGATGCTGGGAGTTTCCTTTCCCCGTTTCATGCGGTCGTATCAGACGGTCAGCGTAAACGATGTTCCGGGCACCCTGCTCACCCTGGGTACGCGGCGCGGCCCCGACTATGCCCTGATTTGGGCAAAGAATGGAATCGTGTATTCGCTTCGAGGCTACGGTGATCCGAGCGAAGCAACGAAGCTCGCCGCGTCGGTCGCATAACGGGAGCGCATGCCGAAGGTCAGTGACCAGTTCGCGATTCGTACCGAGGGGCTGCGGAAAGTTTTTGGGACAAAGGTCGCAGTGCGCAACCTCTCCCTGACAGTGAATCGCGGAGAGATCTTCGGATTTCTTGGCCCCAACGGTGCCGGCAAGAGCACATCCATCAAAATGCTTCTTGGCATGGTCAAGCCAACCGCAGGTGAGGCCCATGTCCTTGGTCTGCCTCCGTCGGATCTCGGGATGCGGGCAAAGATCGGGTTCCTGCCGGAAACTTTCCGCTTTTATGAATGGATGACTCCAGCCGAACTGCTCCACTTCCACGGGCGACTCTGTGGCGTAACCGCCAGTAAGCTGCGCCTGCGAATCCCCGATCTGATCGACCTCGTCGGCCTTACACCGCACCGCGAAAAGCGGCTTCAGGAATTCTCGAAAGGAATGCTTCAGAGGATCGGCCTTGCCCAGGCACTCGTGCATGAACCGGAGGTGATTTTTCTCGATGAGCCGACTTCCGGTCTCGATCCTATGGGCAGAAGGCTGGTGCGGGACATCATCCGCATGCAGCGGGATCGCGGAGCTACCGTCTTTCTCAATTCGCACCTCCTGAGCGAAATCGAAATTACCTGTGACCGGGTTTGTTTCATCCGCGAAGGCGAAGCGGTAGCCAGTCACGACCTCAGGACATCGGCTGATGGTGAGATCAGCGTCCAGGCGCAGGTGCGAAATCTCTCCGCTCAGGCGGTCGCAGGTATCGGGAAATGGGCAACTCGCGCGGATGTGGACGGCGATCGTCTGACGATGAAAGTGAGCTCCAGAGAGGTTCTCCCGGATCTGCTGCGCTATTTGCTGGCAGCGGGTGCGGACGTGTATGAGTTCACGCCCAAACATGTGTCTCTCGAAGAGAAGTTTGTCGAGATCATGGGCGAAGACAGGGGATTCTGATGGGCGTCTGGATCATGGCCGTCGTTACTCTCCGCGAAGCCGCGCGGCGCAGGATTCTTTGGACCGCACTCGTGCTCGGTCTCGCATTTCTGACCATTTTTGGCTTCGGACTGCGCATTCAGATTGCCGATGCCCAGGCGCGTATGGTCGCGCCATTTCTCCGCTACCAGATCCTTGACAGCATGTTGCTGATTGGACTTTACACAGTCGACCTGCTGGCCGTGGTAATGACTATCCTCACTTCTGTCGATGCGATCGGGGGGGAGATCTCCACCGGAACGATCGATGCCATCGCAACGAAACCTGTTCCACGCTGGCATGTGCTGTTGGGCAAATGGTGTGGCTACAACGCCATGATCGGAGCCTATGTTCTGCTGATGTTCGGGGGAACAGTCGCGATCGGTGACTGGATCGGTGGGGTAGTACCCCAGCATGCGGTTGCCGGCGCGCTGCTCGTGTACCTCGAATGCGTTCTGGTGCTGACAGTCAGTTTTCTGTTTGGCACCTGGTTCTCCGCTCTCACGAACGGCGTGGTGGTTTTGGGCCTCTGTGGCTTTGCCTTTATGGGCGGGTGGCTGGAACAGATGAGCGGATTCACCGAGAGTGCCCGTCTGGTGCTGCTCGGCGTCATCTCCAGCCTGATCATGCCCAGTGAGGCGATCTGGCGGCGGGCGGCCTTCGAAATGCAATCGCCAATTGCAGGTTCGCTGCCGTTTTCTCCCTTTGCCAATATCTCAGTGCCCAGCGAAACCATGATCGTGTATGCGCTCATCTATTTAGTGGCAGCAATGGCTATCGCCATACTTCACTTTCAGCGACGAGATCTCTGATGCGAAAAGCGGACGCTTTTTTTCCTGTGTAGATCAGCTTCGCTGTCAGGGTGCGATTCCGCTTCCCATGAACTGAGGATCGATCCTGGTCACGGTGGTTCGGAGAAGCGATCAGCTGCTGGCCAACTCGATTTGTACATTCGAGCCGTCCTATAACGGCTGCAATGTGATGAGCGGACGGCGCTCATCTCGTCCAGAGTGGAACGAGCGCCGGCCTTTCGGCTATTTGCTGACGACGACGATTTCGAAGGAACCGGGCCCGGGCTGCGGGCGATGCCCGGCGGCGGGCTCCATTTGCACGTTGTTCGTCCGGAATGTATGAGTGGGCCGGAAGTGGGCCACTCTGAACTCATTCGCAAAATCTCTCCCGAAAAATGCCCGGCAAATCTGACAAATACCTGAACTCTCAGTTCAGAGTAACTTCAGCAAGAATTCAGGTCGTCCTGCATCCCGGGTAGCCTATACCGGAAGGAGAGCCGCATGAAGATCCTCGTTGTCGAAGATGAGCCCAAAGTGGGCAACGCGTTGCGCGATGGCCTGCGCGCGGAAGGCTACGAGGTTGAGTTGGCCCACTCCGGTGAGGAGGGGTTTTTTCTGGCCAGCAGCGAGTCCTTTGACCTGATCCTCCTCGACGTCATGTTGCCGGGCCGTGACGGGCTCGAGATCCTTCGTACGCTGCGCCGCCAGTCCATCGCGCCGCAGGTGCTGCTTCTCACCGCCAGGGACGGCGTGGAAGATCGCGTTGCAGGACTGGATGCCGGAGCCGACGACTATCTCATCAAACCATTTGCCTTTCCCGAACT
Source organism: uncultured Acidobacteriaceae bacterium (assembly GCA_963796895.1). Classification (GTDB taxonomy): domain Bacteria; phylum Acidobacteriota; class Terriglobia; order Terriglobales; family Acidobacteriaceae; genus Palsa-343. Next base: position 531,282 of record CAWCNN010000001.1, on the reverse strand, counting down.
CTGCGCCCGTGTTCGTGCTCTTCTGCGCCGGGGCAAGTCCGAATCCGGCACGGTCCTCGGGGTCGGCACGCTCGAAATCGATCCGGCGGCGAGGACCGTGACCCGCGAGGGTGCGCGGCTCGAACTAACGACCCGGGAGTTCGAACTGCTCGAGTTCCTTGCTCGGAATCGGGACCGCGTTGTGTCGCGGGAAATGCTCGGTCGCGAAGTTTGGCGGGAGCCGGACCGCCCAACCCCGCTCGATAACGTGATCGACGTTCATGTGGCGCGGTTGCGGAGAAAGATCGATGAACCCTTTGCGACGCGCCTGCTCCATACCGTGCGCGGCGTTGGATTCATCCTGAGCGAGAAAGCGCCATGAGAAAGTACCTCGGCACCACGCTGCGCGGCCGGCTCACGGTTCTGTATGGAGCCCTTCTCGCCTTTGCGCTTGCGCTCTATGCGATTGTCAGCGCCTTCTACTTTCTGCACACGCTGGTTTGGCAGATGGACACCGAGTTAGCACGCGATATTGAGACCGTTGAAGCGGTGCTCACTTTCCAGCCCGACGGACAGATCGCATTGCGTTCGCACGAGGGGGAAGCGCGCGCATTTGAGCACGACCGCGGCTACATGCTGGAAGTCTGGTCGTCCGGGGGCCGCCTGCTGTACCGCAGCCCGGTGCTGGACCACCGTGCGCTGGGGCCGCCTCCCACGCTCAGTCAGTCGAGGGAGCGTCCATATTCCTTCTGGCTTGCAACGCGACGAGAAGTGCGCGTACTCGCCCGCCCGCACCACATGGAGGGCCAGGTTGTCCTGATGCGCCTGGCACTGCGTGAGGGTCCCCTTTGGGAAGAGTTCTGGGATATGGTCTCGGTACTGAGCATCGGTCTGCCTCTGGTTGTTCTGCTCATCAGCCTGGTGGGATATATCGTCGCCGGGCGGGCGCTCCGGCCGGTCCACGACATGGCTCGCCGCGCCAGCCGGATCGGCGTCGAACGGCTCAATGAACGGCTCGACATCCTGAATCCGGAAGACGAGCTGGGACGTCTCGGCACGGCATTCAACCAGACGCTGGAACGCCTGCAAATTTCGTTCGAACAGCTCAACCGGTTCACCGCCGATGCCTCGCATGAGCTGCGCACACCGCTCACCGCAATTCGCAGTGTGGGCGAGGTGGCGCTCCAGACCAGCGGCGACAGCAGCTATTACCGAGACCGGATTGGCAGCATGCTCGAAGAAGCCGATCGGCTCACGCGGCTCGTGGAAAGCCTCCTGACCATGTCGCGGGCGGATGCGGGCCGTATTCCTTTGCAGCCATCGGACTTCAGTCTGATCGAACTGGCCAGGGAAGCCGCAACCCTTCTGGATGTGCTTGCCGAGGAAAAGAATCAGGTGATTTCCGTGGAGGGAGATGCGGCGCTCGAGGTAGAGGCCGATCGCCTGATCCTGCGTCAGGCACTCATCAACCTGATCGACAACGCAGTCAAGTATTCGCCCAGAGGTGGCAGCATTCGCGTACGCGTTGCAGCGCTGTCCGCCCAGGCGCTGCTCGAAGTGCAGGACGACGGTCCCGGGATTCCAGAGCAGCATGCGGGTAAAGTGTTTCAGCGTTTCTACAGGGTGGATCGCGCCCGATCGCGTTCCGAGGGCGGCGCCGGCCTCGGACTTTCCATCGTGCAGTGGGCTGTGGAGGCGCATGGAGGGGTGGTCCAGTTGCGCCAGGATTCCGGCTCCGGCTGCACGTTCTCCATCCGGCTGCCGCTTCGTGCCGGCAGGGATCTTGCTGCCGTGAACGGGCTTACACAAAAACAGGATCGCGCCGGGAAAGAAGCCGGAAGTCGGAATTCTTCGTTAGCAGATCGCAGGGAGGATCAGTTGCATGATGTGTAGTTTTCGCAGGCCTGTTCTCGGGTTTTTATCGGCTTCGATCGGCATTGCCATCCTTTCTGGCGGGATGTGTGTACCAGGCAATGCGCAGGTGCGAGGAGAACTGCGCGGCCGCGTTCTGGATCCTTCGGGCGCGGTGGTGCCCGGAGCCTCCATTCAGGTCACAACGGAACCCTCAGGGCCTGCCCGCAGCGCTACATCCGACGGCGAGGGTCGCTTTCACATTGAGGGGCTGAGCCCGGCCCGCTATCGTGTCACCGTTCAGGCCAACGGATTCGAGATGGCAATGCGGACCACCACGATTGCTTCGGAACGCATGATCGTGACCCTCGATCTTCGTCTTGCAATCGCGACTCAGGCGCAGCAGGTGGTTGTCGAAGCCAGTAACGCTTCTGTGCAGCTCTCGCCGGAATCGAATGCCTCCGCTGTTGTCGTCACCGGAAAAGATCTCGATTCTCTGTCCAACGATCCCGACGAGTTGCAGAATCAGCTGCAGGCCCTTGCCGGTCCTTCAGTCGGTCCGGACGGCGGTGAGATTTACATCGACGGTTTCATCGGTGGCGATCTGCCGCCCAAGTCGGCGATCCGCGAGATCCGTGTCAATGCCAACCCGTTTTCCGTACATAATGACCGCCTCGGCTATGGTCGAGTCGACATCTTCACCAGGCCGGGAGCGCAGAAGTATCACGGAAGCGCTTCCACCGAGTTCAACGACGCGCGGATGAATGCGCGAAGCACCTTCCTCGCGAACTCCACTCTCCCGCCCCCTGCCTACCATACGTGGCTGACCGACGCCAGCCTGGGCGGTCCGTTGGGAAAGAACGCGTCCTTCTTCTTCGCTTTTCAGCGGCGCAATATCGACCGCGCCAACCTGGTGAACACCGACATTCTGGATTCCAGTTTCAACGTCGTGCCCTACGTCGCGTCGGTGGACAATCCCCGCGTTCTTACAGACGTGAATCCGCGCGTGGACGTTCAACTGGGTCCCCGGAACACCCTGGTCGTCAACTACGAGTACTTCCGCATCGGGGAGAACAACGACGGAGTGGATACCCAGTCGCTTGCCTCGACCGCCTACGATTCAGCCCGGTACCACCATTCCCTGCGCATCATGGACGAGCAGGCCATCAGCGCGAACGTGGTGAATCAGATCCGCTTTCAATATCTGCATTTTCACAATACCGAGACCCCGCTGAACTCCACGCCGTCCATCGACGTTCTGGGAGCCTTCCTTGGCGGCGGCAGCCTGGATGGCATACTCCAGCGTTACGAATCGCACTACGAGTTTCAGGACTATGCGACCGTGCAGCGCGGACACCATCTTCTGCAGATCGGAGGATTCCTGCGCAATGTTCGCCGCCGCGAAGATACCAACGCGAATTTCAACGGCACCTTCACCTTTAACTCTCTGACGGATTATCAGCAGACGGAAAAGGCGCTGGCCGCCGGGCAGAGCATGGCGCAGATCCAGGCCGCCGGCTACGGCCCAAGCCAGTTCAACGTCACAGCCGGCAACCTCGGCGCATCGGTCAACCGCATCGACGGTTCGCTCTTTGTGGGCGACGACTGGAAAGTTTCGCCGCGGCTGACAGCGAGCTATGGCCTGCGCTTCGAGACGGAAAACGTGATCAGCGATCAAGCGGACTGGGCGCCGCGTTTCGGTCTTTCCTGGGCGATGGGCAAAGGTTCGCAGCCGAAAACGATCCTGCGCGCGGGCTGGGGGCTGTTCTATGAGCGATTCGACGATGACCAGATGATCGTCGCGGCGCGCCTGAACGGCACCAATCAAACCACGTACATCGTGAATCAGCCGCAGTTCTTCCCCAACGCGCCTCCACTCTCATCGCTTTCTGCCAGTTCGCAGTCGCTGCCCACGATTTATCGCCTCGCTCCCAATCTGCGCTCTCCTTACGATATGGATACCGCAATCAGCGTCGAACGGCAGGTAGCCCACAACGCGACGGCCTCACTGACTTACCTGAATTCCCGCGGAGAGCACGAGTTTCTGACCAACGATGTCAACGCACCGCTGCCGGGAACCTTCGATCCGGGGAATCCGAACAGCGGCACACGGCCGCACGGCAATGCCGCGGGAAACATCTACCAATACCAGTCGGCCGGCATCTTTCGGCAAAACCAGCTCATCGCCAACGTACACGTGAGTGCCGGGCAGCGTTTCTCACTATTCGGGTACTACGTGCTGAACAGTTCGCACAGCGATTCCAGCGGCGTCGATAACTTCGCATCGAATCCGTGGAACATCATGCAGGACTACGGCCGCGCCCACTCCGACATTCGCAACCGTGCAGCCATCGGTGGCACCGCGGCGTTGCCGCTGGCTCTGCGCCTCAGTTCCATGTTGATCGCGGCATCCGGGCAGCCCTTCAGTATTCTGCTGCCGCAGGATCTGTACGGCACGGGAATCCACAATGCCCGCCCCTCTCTCGCGACACCTTCCACGCCACCCGCCAATGTGGTCGATACTCGTTTCGGCTCCTTTAACATTGCTCCCGGGCCGCAGGACACCCCCATTCCTGCGAATACCGGTATCGGCCCGGCGAATTTCATGCTGAACCTGCGTGCCAGCCGCACCTTTGGCTTTGGTGGGGAAGGCGGCAGATCACACGGAGGAGAAGACACGGCGCAGGGAGCCCAACAGCCACACCATGCGCGCGGCCTCGGCGGTCGAGGCCTCGGCGGCGGCGGCGACTTCGGTTTGGGTGGCGCGACCAACCACCGTTACGCGCTCACAGTCGGCGCCTCTGCGCTCAATGTCCTGAACACCGCCAACCTTGCGCCCCCGGAATCCACACTCGGTTCGCCGCTCTTCGGGCAATCGATCAGTCTTGCCACAGGACCCTATGCAGCGCAGGTGGGCAATCCCGTCGCCAATCGCCTGGTGAACCTCAGCCTGGAATTGAGCTTCTGACGGTCTCAATACACATCCATCGTGTCCCACCCGGCGGTTCGTTTCGGGTGGCGGCAGCTCTGGCGCAACAAGGTCATGTCCGCGGCTGCCGTGCTTTCCGTGGCTCTAGGCAGGCACAACGCGACGAGATGCCAATCCGTAAAGGACCGGCAGCCGCGCAGTGAATGATCTATTGATTGAATTCAGAAAGGCCAGTTGATGGGAGTCACAATTCGAAAGAAGAACGGCCAGTGGTACATCTTTGTGAACCATATGGGTCGGCGGAAAGCCAAGTGCATTGGTACTGATCGCAAGGCGGCGAGCAGGTCAAGCGCGTACTGGAGGCCAAACTGGCCCTCGGCGATCTCGGAGTGCTGTCGGACCACGAGAAGGCTGTACCCACGTTCGAGGCCTACTCGAAACGCTGGCTGGACCACTATGCTCAGGTCGAGTGCAAGCCCTCAACGCAACGCAGTTATGAACAACTCCTGCGTCTGCACATCACTCCTCGCTTTGGGCAGAAGACCCTAACTGAGATTACGCGCGAATCAGTGAAGCAGTTCGCCAGTGACCTGTCGCGCCTGAGACTTGTGGTCGACAAGAAGACGGGTGCGGATAAGCCGCGGTTCTCCCGCAACTCGTTGCGCCTGATCCTTGGAGCGCTTCGGTCAGTCCTGAATGCAGCCGTTGAGGATGGCCTGATTCAGGCCAACCCGGCGGCCAAGGTCGGTCGATTCGCCAAAAGCGAGAAGCCAGTGCACAAGGCCGCGGCCATGACTCGCCGCGAGACCGAACGGTTTCTCGCGGCCATACAGGAGGTATGTCTGGAGTGGTATCCATTCTTCCTGACTGCCTTGCGTGCCGGTCTGCGTAAAGGAGAGGTTATCGCTCTGAAGTGGGGCGACATTCAATTTGGCGAGAACGATCGCAGTTCCAACCGGTACATCTTGGTGCAGCGCAATTGGGCATGTGACGAATTCACTTCGCCGAAGAGCAAGAAGTCACGGCGGGTCGATTTGTCGCGGCAGCTTCGTCAGGTACTGATCGACCTGCGCGATGAGCACCTGCTGGCCGCTTACGCTCAGGACCGTGCAAGCATCGCCGACGATCTGGTTTTCCCTTCCAAAGCCGGAACACCCATCAAGCCGGACAATATCGCCGTCCGCTATATGCAGCCGGCGCTAGCCAAGGCGGGTCTTCGCAAGTTCCGGTTTCACGACCTGCGCCACACCTTTGGAAGCCTGCTGATCCAGGATGGAGCCTCACTCACATACGTCAAGGAACAGATGGGGCACAGCTCGATACAGATCACCGTCGACACCTACGGCCACTTGGTTCCTGGCGCTGACATTTCCTGGGTCGACCGCCTCGACACGACTTCAAAGGCGCAACAATCCGCAACCCCCGCGCAACCAGACCAGACTGAGGAGGAGGCGAACAGCTCGCAAGTTGTTGATTCTATTTGGCTGCCCCCCAGGCAGACATGTATGTTGAATCTAAATGGCTTATTAGACTATCCGAGGCAAATACCCCGCTTTGTACCCCACAATTTTGTGAACCATCGCGAACCGTGTGGCACGGCCACGAACAGGCCGCCTGTTTTTCGAGCAACCTTACCTTGTTGACACGTCCTTTGGTCGATCCGGTCCCATTCTGAGGCTGCGGCCGGCGACTTCGCAAATTCCCCCGTCATCCCAAAGCCGCCACGCTTTCATCTCTTCATCGGATTTCGAGTCAGAAAATGGCTGTATTGCACGGTGTCGCACAGAACCGCATCGCGTTGAATAACCCCTTCGCGAGCAATGGTTTGCATTCACTTGATGCGTGGCACCGAAATGCAACGAAACGCAGGAAACTCCGGAACCAACAGCCACCAGAACAGCCACCAAGTCTGCATCGGATACCGTCGGAGGGTCGGAGAGGCCGAAGGGCGTCGAAGCTCCACAACTAAGGTTTGACCCGATTTGCGTGGCTTTCGGACTGGACATGGACATGCGCGGGAAGCATTTCGGTTTCGAGTTCAGGGTGTTTCCTGAGGTAGTCGAACGAATACGTCGGTGCGGCCGGATCCGGTTTCTCATCGTTGAATTCGGCCTGTTCTTCCGCAGCCTTCTGAGGCATACCTATTCGGCGGTAAACAATGGCCAGGTTCTCGTGAGCTGACAGATCGTTCGGGTCAATCTGCTGGAGTGCCTGGAACTGCTGCAAGGCCTCCGGATAGCGGTGCTGCTTCAAATAAGCCCTTCCCAATTCGCGCCGCGCATCGCGCGAACGGGGGAATTGCTGAACAACCTGCTCAAAATCGGCCATTGCGGCCTGCATTCGGTTTGCTTTCACTTCAACCAGCCCCAGGTAATAGAGCGCACGAGCATTCGCTGGGCTCACCGCAAGCGCCTTTTGCAACTGGACTCGGGCAGCCTCGAACTGTCCTTCTTGGAGGCGCGCCAAGGCGATGTTGGAATAGCCATCCGGATAGTCCGCTCTGAGCGACGCAACACGAGAAAAGGCGTCTGCGGCGGCTTCATACTGTGCGGCTGGAGCGGGTGCCAGACCGCTGTCAGACGGCTGATCGAGGTTGGCGATGCCGAAATCGTTCCAGCGTTTCCACTCCGGCTCTTTTTCTGCGCTCGGATCGGCCCTGTTCTCGCCGATGATCAGTGTGCGAGTCGCCGAGGCCAGCCTAACGACTGGGTAAGCGGGATGTTTCGGGCCTAGCACCGTGTTGAGGTACGACTGCCGGAAATGGCGATAGTTCACGGTCGCAGTGATGCTGATTTGTCCCTTCGCGTTCGATGGAATGCGGAATTGATAGCGAACGACAGTCGCTCCGCCGGATTGGATCGTATTGTCGTACCCCACGGAATGAAGCCTCCACACTTCGTGGTTATCGACGAAATTTCCGTCCTTGTCGATCGGCCGGTTGACGAAACTGTGGGCGTGCGGGTCGAGGCTGCCGTCCGGTTGAAGGAAGCCGCTGTGATAGATCATCCTTCCAGCCGAATCCCTGACTTCGAATTCTACCCATGCCTCATAGAGGTCACGGAGTTCAGGCAGCAGCGAGTGGCCGATCCCGCCGTTCTGGATCACCACCGACACCGTAATCAATTCTCCCGGGCTAAGGCTGAAAGGCACCGTTCCGACCGGAGCGAGCATCTTCGAGCTCCCGCCCTTTTCAACGGCAAAGATATCAATGTTCAGGCCGGTCCTCGACTGGAGGAACTCGACTGTCTTCTTCAGCTGATCGTCATACCCATAGAAGAACGGAACCGCAGTATTGCCAGCAAACCACCGATGCGAGGCGACCTTGCCGTCTTTGGCGCCGCAATCGGGTGATGCCGCCGCTTCGCGTGGCATGTGGCAGTCCTGACAGACGAGGCGCTTCGCAGCTGGATAGAAAACGAGGGGGTCTTCTCGCGAAAAGGGCGATGCCTGCCACTCATCGTAGGTGGCAAAAGTGCGCATGAGCTTGTAGTTGTTCAGGCTCGATGGAACGCTCGCATTGTGGCAGACGGCGCAAAACTCGGGGGTTTTGTAGAAGTCCTGCATGACCGCCCGCTTGTGTCGCTCGGGGTGTTTCAGGATTTCCTCATACGGCACCTCTCCGGGAATGCGGTTTCCGCTTTCGTCTACCAGAGCCGATGGAACTTCCATCTCGTAGCTGCCATTACCGGCCGTCGAATCTACCTTCTGAATGGCATGGCACGCCATGCAGCTGACGCCCTCTTCGTCGACCTCGTGGGCTAGACGAGAGTCGACGGTATTGACATCCGCCCATACTCCGATGGGGTTGTGGCACCTGTCACAGTGCTGGGCCGCCAGATTGCTCTTTGCATGTATCAGAAGGTCTTCGCTTGTCCGGTAGAACTTCGCGCGAAACGAGTTGGCGTGCACGCTTTGCCGCCAAGCTTGGTGGATGTCCTGATGGCACGCTACACAATAGCTCGCAAGAAAGAGTGCCTTCCGCCGACCAAACTCGTCTGCCACCCATCCACTACGATTCGGGATCTGTGCGGCAGGACCCGTTGGGCGCACCGAGCCATTCCCAACTTGCGACATGGCAGAACTGCAGAGAACGGAAGCGCACACGCCTAGACACACGCAACTCAACAACTCCCGAATCAAAGCTGTCATGCGCACGCAACAAGCACCAAACAAGGTATTATCCGCATGCAGCCGGGGGCTATGCAACCTGCTCTTTACCCACCGCCCGCTAGATGAAGTGTGGCGCCACAAAAAGCACCAACGATACAATGTACAAAGCAACCAAAATGAACCAACCCAGAGATTTGGTCCACCCTTGGACCGTAGCACTTTTGGTCGTACCCAAAGTGTCAGTCAACCCTCTGCTCATCAGCCACCAAATCGCTGTGATGATGGGATCACAACGAGAACCTGCTGATACAAAGGTAGTGCAACATGTTCGAATGCATCATATCCTGGCACTTCGGCTAAACGTCGATGTACGCCGCATATGAGGCCCTTCCTCACAGCGCACCTTCCAGGCCTTAAGCATACTAACGCCGACCGTCCAGTCTTTATCAGCATCCGCACTCAAAGCTATCTGACCACAGAGTAACCCACCCAGTGGTCCGCCGCAGCATCACGATCGCTACTGAAAATGGATTAACAACCACCTATCCACATGATAGGCACCTCCGAGCTCATTTTGAGCCCGCCCACCGTGCACAAATCAGACCTGATGTTTCGACTCTCGACTCGACATAATAACGATCTCCAATTCGAGAGGCTCCCATACTCCACTTAAAAGTGAGACATTCTCCGCAAAGCCAGGCTTGAATCATTAATGTTCCTGAATTATTATCCGCACAAAACACGATCGCACTATTGACGATCAGACCCCTCCTGCTGCTTCCTCTTCCCATCCTCGCGGATCGCGATGTACATCATGAATGATAACCCCCCGATGATGTCCGGGAAGAGAGCATAATCGATCATTTTGGGATCGAACCCTGTTGGTTGAAGCACATGCAGCAAATGCGATTGCAGGGCAACTACGCCGATCATGCCGGGAAAGCAGACAATTCCAAGCAGTAACCTCACCCAGCTCCACTTGGAAAGGCGATAGCCACACCAGACTGCAGCTGAACCAATTCCCCAGAACACGGGGTCCAACAACGAAACGGTTAACACAGGCGACATCGATTTTTCCTCGCGGGGAACGTGGGCTCTTCAAGAAAGCTATTCACATCCGCATTTGTGCCCGCTCATGGCGTTGCCTGCCGCAGCGCCCAGAGGAGTTGTAACAAGCCCGATATTGCCGCCGAGAACACTCTCGGCGAACGCGAGCGCGTTCCCCGACAAGCCAGCTTCGGCACCGAGTCCTTCAAGGTAGACGCCCAACCCTCCGCCCAGCCCGCCCCCTATACCAGCCCCAGCAACTTCGCCCCAGTTGTAGCACCGCAAACTCGTGGGTTGGCCGTGCCGCATCTTATGAACCCATTGCCCTGCCCAATCAGCTCCCGCGCTGATCGGACCACTCGACAGAGCTCCCTCGGTCGGGTCTAGCAAACCAGTTGCGAATCCACCGGCTGCACCCAGTCCCGCGCCCAGAACAACATCTTGCCAGTCCCAATCGTCTCCCTCAATCGCACCCAAGCCGCCGAAAACGGCACCATTGACTGCGCCAACGACCGCCCCAAACGGTAGCCGACCAGAAGGATCGTTGAAGTCGGTGGGATCATTCCCAACATAGGCGTACAAGTTGATTCCACCACGGAATCCAACTGGGTCTTCAGAAATGAACCTTGCGGTTGTCGGATTGTAGTACCTAGCACGGTAGTAGTTGATTCCAAGGCCATCGAATTCTCGCCCAGTATAGCCATAGGTGTTGGTGGTGACGCCGTTTATGCTCATGGTGCCGTAGGGATCATAGCTGTACTCTACTTGGGATGCGCCGGTAGATGACGTGAGCCCAATGGTACTACCGAGGGCATCCGTCAGGTAGGCAGATGTCCCCGTTGAGTCGGTCCGCGCAAACCGTTCATCCAGCCCGCCCGTAAGCAAATTGGCTGTTGGGGCAGTTCCGCTCAGCTCCTGTATCGGATTGAGGCCGTCGTATAGAAAATTGGTGTTCGTGCTGAGAATTGTCTTGCCGTAGCGCCGCCCCAAGCCGTCATAGACAAAACTGGCACCGTTGCTGTTCGCTGAGATCAGATGATTCCTGGCGTCCCAGGTATACGCGTTCGTACCGTCGTTCAGAGTGTTACCGTTCAGATCGTAGGTTATCGCCGTCGCGCCCCATTGCGTGAGCTGATTGTTGGCATTATAGACCGCGCTCGCTATAGCAGCCGGCAGCTGTGTTGTGGCGAGGCTCCCACTCACGGTAACGCGGCGTCCATCAGGATCGTAGCCGTAGGCTAGATTTGATGGAGCAAGGGAACCTCCCTGGTAAACGATGCCGGTTAACTGTGAAGCTGTGTCGTAGCTGTAGACGCCAATAACGCCGTTTGGAAGCAACATCGACGTTCTGCGCCGATCCGCATCATAATTGAAGGAAACCACAGACGCCCCTTGAGTGATCGAAGTAACGCGGCTATCCGCATTGAACAAATATGCGATTTGGGATTGTCCTGACACGGTCATGGTCTGCCTACGCTCGTCCGCATCATAGGTATACGCGACTGATCCCAACGACGAGGTTTCCGAGAGGAGATGATCTAGCCCATCGTAGCTGCGGGAGATCGCTCCAGTAATCGAATCGGAGACAGTCGTGAGGCGATTACCGCCGTCGAACGTATAGCTCGTTGAGCTTTGATACGTCGGACCCGATTGAGTTCCGTAGCCGACGAATGTGGGACGATTGATCCCGTCGTACTTGATCGCTGTGACCTGCCCTTTGCGGTCGGTGTACTGCATCAGATTATTGTTCAGATCGTACTGCGAACTATCGCTGTTGCCGAGAGGATCCTGACGGCTGCCGACCAGATCCATGTTGTCGTAGGTGTAGCGGGTCTTGTGCTGGTTCGGATCGATCACATCGGTGAGATTTCCATTGCCGTCATAATCCAGCGTCGTCTGATTACCCAGCGGATCGACTATGGACGCGATTTCGCCGAACGGGTTGTACGTGACTCTGATGGTCTGATTCATTGGATATGTGAGCGCGGCAATTCGTCCCGCTCCATCGATGAAGCCGGAAACGATCCGTCCCAGCGGATCTGTTATCGATGTGAGACTTCCGTTTTGATACGCAAGCTGTGTTTCGTTTCCAAGGGGATCCGTGACCGACAGCGGTTGCCCGGCTGAATTGTAGGTGAGTGTCGTCGTATTGCCCAATGGATCAACTGCGGAGGTCATATTGCCGCTGGCGTCGTATTGCGCCGAAGTTGTGTTGCCGAGCGGATCGGTCAAAGAAGCCAATTCAGAATATTGAGACGTATAGGAGAGGGACGTCGTCACGGCGTTCGGCGTATAGGCGAGCTTCGTGACGCTGGTCACATCGGCCATTGCGTCGTAGCTGAAGAGCGTCGTCCGATTAAGGGAATCAGTCACGCCGAGGATCAGGCCTGTACCCTGCTGTCGATTGTAGGTTACGGTCTGCGTCTCGGGCCTACTGCGAGCATGAACGTCCGAGGTTGAATACCCGTCGGCATTGAACGTCACCTCGCGAACGTAGTTTCGCGGATCGGTCACCACGGTGTCCGTAACGTTCCCGTTCGAATCGAGCACGTATTGGAACTGGTACGTCCCCCCATTGGCCAGCGTCTGCCTTGTCACCATATCGTTGAGGTCATACTCGTTTTGCAAATATTCGATACCGCGTGGGTCGGTAATCGTCAACATGTTCCCGCTGGCATCATAGGTGTAGCGCGTCACGCCGTTGTTTGCGTCGGTAGCGGTTTCGAGGTAGCCGGCGCTGTTGTAAGTGTAGCTTGTCGTTCGACCAATGTTGTCCTGTGCCTGAACTACGCGATTGCTTGAATCGTAGGTGAACTGGATCCATTTGCCGTTCGGCGAAGTGATCTGTGTCAGGTTGCTGTTCCCGTCTCGCGCGAACGTAACGGTGTTGCCATGCCGATCGTGCATCGAGGCGACAGCTGCTTGTTGCCAAACCGTGGAGTCATTAGCGTCGGGAAAGTACATCACGGTTCCCTGTTTGGTCGTCAATTGGAACCCAGTGCCTGTCCACTGAATCGTCGCACCGTAGTAGGGACCGGGAGTTGAGGTGGCGGTGTAGACGGCGTTCGAGTAGTCGCAGTAGCCGTTTGCGCCATTGCACGGAGATGTGCGCTCGAAGTGCACATGACTTCCGTCACCAAAATAGAGATCCTGGTAGGTGTATCCCTCAGGCGTGTCTCCTGCATCGCCGGTGAGGAACATGTCATAGTCCATATTCGCGCCGATGCCGAACGCTCGTGAAGTGAAGTCCGACTGGCGATAGTTGATCGTGAGCTTTAGCGGAATTACGTCGTTCAGAACGAGGTCCGTTTTGCTGTACTCGAAGAGCCCGGTTTGCAGATCGACGGGCTCGCCATCTCGCGGATTGGTTGGGTTTCCGCCGTCGGGGGGGCCGTTTGTCGGCAGAGCTACCATTGCCCCGTCAAATGAGTAGATCTGTGTGTTGGCGTCGGGAATGATCATCTTCGCGTCAGAACTGACGTGACCCAGACCGTAAATAAACCATCCCCTCTGCGTAGGATCGTAATTCCAGAACGTGAAAGCGGTTCCGGGCTTGGCGTTGTAGCGATTCTGATAGTAGATTTGCGCTCCTCGCGGACGCGGGGCCTTTGGGGAATTCCTGTTGCCGGGAGTGACGAAGGACGCCCCTGCGGGCTGAATGGTGAAGTACACGGGAAATGTGACACCCCTCTTCAGGGGAAAGGGGGCCTGATTCGTAGGAATTGGCGTGATGCCGATCTGCGTGACAAGCTTTCCTCGGGCGTCACGAATGACTGTGCCAGCAGGAATATGCAGTTCGACGCCGGGAACGTTGGGGTTGGTGATGACCATGTCAGACGTCGTCGGCGAAGGAATCCGGACGACATGCTGCGTGTCCAGCGCCGGCATCCAGACTGTGTACTTGAGCCAATTGGTTGCGCCAGCTTTGAGGTCGATGCCGACACGGTAAATCCCGTAAGTCGCTGCCCCGGAGCTCGCAGGAGCGCCATCCACGAACATCATGTGATGGCCTACTCCAACATCTGAAACAACAAAGCGTCCGGTCTGATCGGTAGAAGCGTGATGGGGTCCGATCTCGACGAGAACATTCGCAAGGGGCGTGCCGTCAAGTTTCAAGACCTGTCCCGCCAGCGATGTCACACCACTCGGACCAGGCAGCATCGGTAGCTTTCTCCACTCGGAGTTCAATCCGCTCGGATTCGAGCCAATCGTCCCGGCTCCAGCCCAGGGATTCGATCCCGAGCCCGAGGAGCCTGGCGAACCGGCTCCATTCAACGAGTCTGTGGATGTACCGGTCGTAAAGAGAATGGTCGTGTCCGGCAGCTGCTGCCCGCTTTGATCCATCGCACCTGAAACCGAAACGGTATACGTGGATCCTGCCTCGAGAGGCGTGTCGGTCGTCACGAACGCAAGCATCCCTTCATCTGCCGGAACCACATCGACGGTTACCTGCCCCTGGGAAGACCTCAACGTGACCGTCTGGGCATTGAGAGTAGTAACATCCATGGGCTGGGAAAACCGAAGTCCGATCAGTTGATCGGTGGGCACCCCGCTTTCGCCATTCTGTGGAATTGAGCCGGCCAGCCGCGGTGGATCGTTGCTTTGCACTTGTTCCGCTTTACTCGCAAAACGGCTGCTGGATGCAGCCGGATCGATGATTTCCCCATAGTCAAGCGGGCTCCCATTTGAGTCTTTTCCGCCCCAGAGGAATACAGTCCCATCGGGGAGGAGTCGAGCCATTTGCTCCGTCCGTGGTGTCTTCAAACTCTGCGCAAGGGTCGTGGAAGTGCCCGTCATGTAGTTCCACATCTGGATCTTGTCGACAACTGCGCCGGTATCGTCGACTCCCCCTGCAATCAGAACACGGCCGTCTGTCAGAACTGTTGCGGTGTGGTGAGATCTGGGAATAAGGTCGCCGAGAGACACCGCAGTCGAAGTTTTCTTTGCGGGATCGAAGATCTCGGAAATGGAGACCGTCTTCCCATCCAGGCCAACACCACCGAAGATGAGGACCTTTGCATTTGGCAGGAGCGTAGCTGTATGGAACGCTCTGGGGCGCAGGAGGGTCCCGAGTACGGTGGGAGCTTTGGCATCGCGGCTCTGGGTTCGAACGCCAGATTCGAACCCTCCCTGACTCGCTCCTCCGGTAAGTAAAAACCGACCGTCGGGCAGCATCGTTCGGGCCTGCCCCTGGACACCTGCACCAACGCCGGTCGCTTCTCCTTTTGATGCCACAGTCTCCTGGGGCTTCGATGGGGTAGCTCCCATGGCACTCAGCGAACCCAAAACAACGAGAGCCGTCACTACACCTTTTCCGCAAAACCATTTCTCGACGATCATCATGCGTCTCCCACCAATCTCGATCACTGGAATCTCTCCGTTAGGAATGGCGCAGCGCCACAGTCTATTGGGTCGTCAGAGAAACAGTTGCGGTACCGACCCCGCCGGCGCCGGGCGCGACGACCACGGTGTATGTGCCACTGGAAGGTAGCGATGTAGGTCCTATGGAGCCATTGAGCCCACACGTGTTCGTCGAAGCCAGCGTCGAGCCGTTTGGGTTCAGAATGCTAAGAATCAGTGGATTAAAGGCGCAATTTGCCGGAAAGGCAGCGTTATACAACTGCACAGTCGCCTGCTGCCCTGCAGCGCCACCGAATGTGAAAAGCGCCTCCTGCCCAGGGGCGGTGATGATCACATTCTGGGGCGTGCCTGGCGATATCGTTCCAGTCTGGTTCATAAAGAGCGACAAAAGAACCGTTGCGCTACCGGTGCCCCCGCTGCCTGGTGCGATAACTAATGCGTAGGTTCCGGTTGAAGGCAAACTAACAGGAGCGAGGAAGAGGTTTGCACAAAGGTTCGCCGACGTTAACGTGGACCCATCGGGGTTCAGAATGCTGACGCCCATCAGAGCGAAGGCGCAATTATTGGGGAAGGTTGAATTGTTGATCAGGACACTCGCAAGTTGTCCTGCAGTACCGCTGAAAGTGAGCTTTCCCTGCTGACCAGGGGAATTGATGGTCAAGGGAAAGCTGGTGGTGCCACTGGGTACCGGCGTGACGGGTACGACTACAGCGTTGAAGAGTGAAATGACGACGGCTGCGCTGCCTGTGCCGCCACTCTGCGGTGCAATCACCACCGAATAGGTGCCGCTGGTAGGTAACGTAACCGGAGCCAAAAAGAGAGTCGCGCAGAGGTTTGCCGACGTTAACGTGGAACCGTCGGGATTCAGAATGCTGACACCCAGCAGACCAAACGCGCAATTATTGGGGAAGGTTGAATTATTGATCAGGACACTCACCTGTTGCCCTGCCGTTCCGGTGAAGGGCACGATTGCTGTCTGGCCGGCGGTCGTGACGTAGACTTGCAAGCTTAGACTGCTGCCACCGTTCTGTCCGGGAGAACTCGCCGTGAGAGACAGCGTTACGCTGCCCGTAAATCCCACTCCGGGGCTCGAGATCAGGACTGTGTACGCGCCCGATGTGGGCGCGACAATGGTTTGAAGCACGCTGCCACCGCTGCCAATCGTGCTGCTCTGAACTTGCACGCCTTGCGGATTCAGGATCGATATTGTGGCGTCTATAAGGGTCGAGCTACTTGCAGTCAGGTTGAACTGTTGTCCCGATACCGCGTTGAACACAACCATGCCCATGTCACCACCGTTAATGATCGTGCCCGTGTATGGCTGCCCCCCGGCTGTGATTTGGCCTTCAAAATCTATTTGGCCGCCGGTGTAGCCAGCAGGAACAACGAAGAAATCAGCACTGCTGGTAGCGCTCCCGAGCGGGGTAGTGACAGAAATCGGGCCGGATTGCGCCTGCGCTGGAACTGCAGCGGTTATTGTGGTTGGTGTCGCGGCGGATACATAGGCCGGATAGCCATCAAATTCAACCTGATCATTGGCGATCACATCGAACCCTGACCCAGTGATCGTGACGATTGAACCGACAGGCCCGGAGTTGGGCGTGAATGATGTAATAGATGAGCTACCAACAGGTACACCGACTGTAAACTGTGCAGTACTGGAGGCGGTACCGCTCGGAGATGTCACGCTGATCGGTCCGGTGGTCGCACCAATCGGAACGGTAATGATCAACTGAGTCGTACTCGCCGAATTGACGGCAGCAGTTGTGCCATTGACCGTTACCGTATCTTGTAGAGGATTCGGACTGAAACCGGTGCCGGAGATCGTAACCTGCGTGCCGACTGGCCCGATGATGGGCGAAAAGCTCAAGACTGATACTTGTCCGGATCCGGTCCGGCTGATACTTAAGATGTTTCCAACCGGGTCATAGGAGTAGGCAGCGGCGCCCTGGCTGGGCGTTGAGACGCCAACGAGTCGGCCGTCTGCGTCGTACGCATAAGAAACGGTTGTTTGCGCTGTAAGCGTGAAATTGGCTTGCGTGCTCTGACCCGCGATGACGACCACGCCAGACTGGCTGGCCGCGCCGTAACCGAAAGCAGAGGTTTGAACACCGTATGTGCCAGGCGGTAGACCCGAAACTGAATAAATTCCTGAACTGTTCGTGGATGCCGAACCAACTGGAATGTTTCCGCTAAGTACGGTTGCTGCGGCGCTCTGGATTGGCGTCACTCCATCAGGCTGAGTGACCCTACCGGTGATCCCGCCGGTGGCTCCGCTGCCGTTGACCGTAAACGTCACCTGATTGCTAAACAACCCGTTTACAACAACAGATAACGGCCCGGAAACCGTTCCAACCGGCACGGGGACCGTGATTGAATTCTGTCCCCATTGTGTTGGGAAAGCGCTCACCTGCCCAAATGCGATGCCCGACCCACTCTGGCTCATTCCGAAGTTCGATCCGGATATCGTGACCAGCGTGCCGACGGGTCCGGAATTCGGCGATAACCCCGTGATCGCTGGCGGATAACTATACACAGGGCCGAGAGTCGACGCGCCGTTTGACAGGACGGATACATGTCCCGTCGTACCTGCAGTCGGTGCCGTTACAACGATGCTTGTGTCGCTCCAACTGCTGACTGGCGCCGCGATGCCATTAAAGGTAACGGTGCCGCCTGACTGCGATGCTCCGAATCCGGTGCCGCTTATCGTTACCGTCGTTCCTGAAGCTCCCTCATTCGGACTGATTCCAGTAATTCCTCCGCTGATTGTGAATGGATAGCTATTGCTGGCTGTTCCTCCAGCGTTGACAACGACCGGTCCCGTCGTTGCGCCTTGAGGGACAGGAGTAACGATCGCCTCCGAGCCCCAGGTTGTCGGTGTGGCTGCGACTCCATTAAAGGTGACCGTGCCCACAGTTGTGCCGAAATTCTGTCCGCCGATGGTGACTGTAGAACCGACCGAGCTAGTCACGGGACTGACAGTAGTGATGGTCGGAGTCGTCGGTGCAGTGAACACTACTCCATTTGTCGGGCCGCACCATGAGGCATCTGGATTGCACGCAGTCACAACGACGGGTCCGGTAGTCACTCCCGCAGAAATCCGGACCATGATCCCTGACTGAGTCCAATTCGTGATTTGTACTTGAGTGCCGTTGAAGGTCACATTTGAATTCCACGCGACCAAGCCGCCGAAGTTTGTACCGGCTATCTGAACCGCATCGCCCGCGAAGCCCGTTGACGGGGTCAGTGTCGCAATAGCGGGCGTGACAGTAACGCCACTGCTGGTGCCCGATTGACCGCCAATATTGATCAACACAGGCTGTGGCCCAGGGCCCGAGCCGTTCGGAATTTGCGCTTGTATCTGCGTGTCATTCCACGATGTAACAGCTGCGGGCGCCCCACCAATCGTGACGCTATTGCTGCCCTGAACCGATCCAAATCCTCCCCCAGTGATTGTTATGGAGGTTCCAGCACCTCCAGTGGCGGGTGAAACGCTTGAAATGTAATTTGCAACGGCCTCTAACTGCGTCGTCGGCGATGTGCTTGACGTGTAGTTAGCATTGCCTCCGTAGTTCGCGTCGACAGAATGATTCCCGTTTCCAAGAGGCGCGATGTTGTTCACTGCCACGAATGCTCCAAACTGCTCGCTCGCCTGCAAGACCGTGACCGGTGAACTCGCATTCCAATTTGATGTGGCAATATCGGCGATTCCATCGCCGTTCACGTCCGCAATCGCGATTGACCGTGGCTGGGTTCCCACTGCGAACGGGCTGCCCGTAATAGCTGAAAACGTTCCGTCGCCATTTCCCGCCAGGATCGTGACCGTACTTCGGTCGTTGTTGGCTATTGCCAGGTCGGTCTGGCCGTCATTGTTAAAGTCGCCAATCGACACCCAGTCTGGCCAATCAATTCCGGTTATCGGGCTGTCACTCGATGGTGTAAACGTTCCATCGCCGTTCCCCATCAAAATCGTGACGTCAGAAGTACCGGAATCCCCTACTGCCAGATCCATCCTGCCATCTCTGTTGAAATCCGCCGCAACCAGGGACGCTGGCCCATTACCGGTACCGACAGGGCTACCGCTCGCCTGGCTAAATGTTCCATCACCATGTCCGAGGAATATGCCCACATCGTAGTTATCCGGATCCGCCACCGCCAGATCAGGAATGCCGTCGCCGTTCAGATCACACGAAACGATGGCTCCAGGCGCAAAGCCGATTGTCAACGGACTTCCGTTGGAAGCAGCAAATGAGCCATCACCGTTTCCAACGAGGATCGTAACTGTACCATCATTTCGGTTCGAAACAACCAAATCCAGATTGCCGTCGTGATTAATGTCAGAGACCGTGATGGCTGTGGGAAGCACTCCCACAGCGATTGGGCCACTTGGTGCCGCAGTAAACGTACCGTCGCCATTTCCAATCAAAACGCTAACGGTATTGTCATTCTCGTTGACTACCGCCAGATCGACCTTCCCGTCGCCATTGAAGTCGCCCACGGCCGCATCCCAGGGGCCGTTGCCTACAGTTATCGGACTGGCCACAGCCTGAGTAAATGCGCTATTGCCGGCATTGAGGAGAATGGTAACTGTGTTGTCGTAGTAGTTGACGATGGCGAGATCGGGTTTGCCGTCTCCGTTGAAGTCGGCCGTCACCACCCTCTGCGCACCGTTTCCTGCTGGTGGACTTGACGCTATCCCGAACGTCAAGGAGGCGCTGCCTCCCGACAGCACGCCGGAGCCAAGAGCTACATTTCCTGCCGTAGTGTCTACAATATCAACACTACCTGTAGGAGCTGCCGACTTATTTCCGAGCCCGCTTACCTGAACTTGAAGCGTGTAGTTTCCAGGCCCACCGGTCGTATTTGTAATGGAGGTAGTCGTCGGATATTGTCCCGTGACAGATAATGGTGTGGCGATCGACGAACTGCTCTCGTCAACCGAGGTAGCCATAAACGCTGCTTTGTAACTATGCGTTCCAATACCCGGTGTCAGAGTGATTGCAGCGACACCTGCGCTGTTGAGCTGCGCGGTTCCAATCAGGTGCACGTCCGTACAGAGCGTCACAGTCGCATCACAGAAATCAATTGTGCCGGAACCGACGGCTGCGCCACTCGCGGTTACTGTTGCAGACAAAACAACAGCGCTTCCCGCCGCAACCGAACTAACCGGGTTGCCGCCCGAGCTCACAGACAGAGAAGTAACGGTCGAAGTCGGGGTCGGAAGAGAATACGCAGCGCTTGCTACCGCCGATTGTGCGTATCCTGATTTCGTCCCCATCACCTTCACACTCTCGGTTTGACTGATTGTTATCGCCCCTGTGTACACAGATGAAGATGTCGTCGGAGTAGTTCCATCGGTTGTGTAATATAATGTTGCGCCGACAGTGGAATCAGAGATCGTTAAGGGAAATGCACTGCCATATGATCCGGCTGAACGGGAGAACGTCGGGGTGGCGACCGTGAGAGTAATGGTATGGGCGGCCGAACCGACCGAGGACTGCGCGTAACCGGTGGCGGTCGCGATGGCCTTTACCGTTTTGGATGAACTGACGACAATTGGACTTGTGTAGGTTGTTGATCCAGTCGTGGGCGTTGACCCGTTCGTCGTGTAGTGGATCGTTGCGCCCGGTGTCGAATCCGAAATCGCAACCGTCTACGGAGCTGAATACGTGCCGGCTCCGGGCGAAAATGTGGGAGTCGCGGCAGTCAGGTTGATCGTGTAGGCGGCTGAGCTGACGGCTGACTGCGCATAGCCGCTCGCCGTGGCGATGGCTTTGACCGTCTCGCTAGCGCTCACCGTAATCGGGCTGGTGTACTGGGTCGACGACGTCGTAGGCGTCGAACCGTTTGTGCTGTAGTAGATGGTCGCGCCTGACGTCGAATCACTAATTGTGACCGTCTGGACACTTGTATAGGTACCTGCCCCCGGTGAAAACGTGGGCGTTGCCGCAGTGAGGTTAATCGTGTAGGCCGCTGAACCTACAGCCGATTGGGCGTAGCCGGTCGCCGTGGCAATGGCTTTGACCGTCTCCGTGGTGGTGACCGTAATGGGGCTGGTATACCGCGTCGAGGACGTCGTGGGCGTCGAGCCGTTCGTGGTGTAGTAGATGGTCGCGCCAGACGTGGAATCACTGATTGTGACCGTCTGAATGCTTGTATACGTTCCGCCCCCGGGCGAGAATGTGGGCGTCGCCGTCGTCAGATTAATCGTGTACGTTGCGGACCCTACGGCCGATTGCGTGAATCCGCTCTTGGTGCCGATAGCCTTGACTGTCTCGCTCGAACTCACCGTGATCGGCCCGGTATAGTGTGTCGAAGATGTCGTAGGGGTGGAACCATTCGTCGTGTAATAGATCGTCGCGCCGGACGTTGAGTCGCTGATCGTAACGGTTTGGGTGCTTGTGTAGGTACCGTCTCCTGGCGAGAACGTCGGTGTCGCCACCGTGCTGGCGAAGCTTGAGAGCCCGCCAAATAGAGACACGAGTAACATCACAGGCGGCCGTCTGGTCGCTATGATTCGGAACAGCCGAATGATGCGCTCAGAACTCCGGTACACATCAGTTACCTGAAACATAGATCTCCTGGTAAAGGACCAACCCACGACAGCGATTCATTACTCCACTGTCATCGTGAGATTATGGCGAGCCTGGGCGCTGGCGAAGCGGCGTGGCAACGTTTGATGAGGCGGAAATTGGTGTGAAGCTTATGTCGGAAGGTGAGACTTCGCGGTCAGTCCAGACAATAGAGCGTGTTCGGGCGGCTGTTCGTCACAGTTTCTCTCCTGCTGCACCAGCGGTCGGACGCAAATGGGCTGCCGTATCTGTGTCAGCTATCGAACACAAAACGGCTTGCTAAATCAAACGACGCAGGTGTGGGAAAGAAGTTAACTCAGGCAGTCGAACGATTACCGCAGCTACTACTTTGATTGTTGTTATGGTTGCGATCTTTACGCGGTTATAACCTGCGCGCGAATAGATGTCAAGTTAAATAGTGGCGCGTGCGCGATAGAGAATCAACCACTCTGTTAAGACGAGAGGTCACCGGAACGGCACCGGACCTTTGTGAGGCGCAATGGTTCCAGGGTCGATTTCCAAAGGAACCCCTCTGCTTGCGAACGGAACGCAGACGCTGAATGACATTCCCGGAATAGCTGAACGTCAAGCCGAGGCTGGGAGGACGGTGTCAAGGCTCCTGACCGCGAAGCGGCGCGCAAAAGCGCGGCCTTCCATGAGAAGCCGGGTTGATGTCAACTAATTTTTCTTTTTTGCTGGCATAGATTTCCTCCGTGCGTTGCGCAGGTTCAGTCAAGGACGGCGTTCTTTGCCGGCGGAGCGAACCCTTGACGGGTTCTGCGCAACGCGCTACACACGGCGGCCAGCAAAAAAGAAAACCCATTTCTGCCCATGTAACCCTTGTTAATAGCAATCGCCCGCCAGCCTTCCATCCGCACTCTGTGTGGACCCATTTGGTCCGGTGCACCTTGTCATCCTGGCGAGTGCTGCTACCTTGACTTCGGTCTACAGGAGCAACAGTACTCGCTGTGGCCGGGCCGCGCCCGCAGTCACCCGTATCCGGCTTCGACGATTCCGCACCATGCAGATGGATGGTTACGCCGAAACCAGCTGCGGAATGTGCTGATTGATCCTGCTGTTCCGCAGCGGCTCGTAGACCTCCCCGGTAACCCATAGGTGATGAAGAAGAACGGACAGCTTACGGGCCACGGCCACGACTGCGCGATTCTTTGCTCCCCGCCCCCCACGCGCTACCAGGCTTTCGCCCCAGCGTCGCAGATCAGTGTCCGGTCCGAAAGGACCCAGGATGTACTGCGCGGAATGGACCAGCAATCGCCGCATGAATCCGTCGCCTTCTTTGCTGATTCCGAGTTGTGGATTGCTTTCCCCGGATTGGTAGCGTCGCGGTCGAAGGCCGAAGTAAGCTCCGGCGTTGCGGCTGCAAACGAGACGCTCGCTCCGTCCTATCGTCAGCACGAAACCCAGCGCGGTCAAGGATCCCACACCTCTGACTTGCTGCAGGACCTGAGTCGCCGGATATCGCGTTTTTGCGATCCTTTCGATCTTCCGGTCGTAGCGCCTGATCAGGTTCGTGATGCTTCGGATCTGCTCGATGAGCGGATCGAGCGCAAGTCGCAACTCTTGTGGAACTGCACGGCTCGCGTGATTGGCGAAACACTCTGCGTTGCAGCTCGGTATCCTCGTCCCAGTAGGTTTCACCAATCCACGTGCGCAGTTGATCAGTTTTGTGCGAGTGCGCACCAATATGTCACGCACGCGCAGCACGGAGAGCATGGCCTGATCCTCCTCACTGCGATGCTGCACCGGGCTGAGCAACTGAGGATCGACCCGTACCAAACGGGCCAGTGCACAGGCATCCACGCGATCGCTCTTTCGGCTGCTCTTGTGAATCAGCTTGAGTCGGGCCGGATTCGCCACGATCACTTGGTGACCGCACTCGCCGAGCACCCGGTTCGCCCACCGCGAATGAACGCCCACTTCTATCGCAATCAAGCTCGACTCCAACACTCCGAAGTGCGCCTTGAACGCCGCCGGCGTACTCTGTACAGCACCTTCCTCGAACACGCGTCCGTCTTCGTCCAACACACAATAGTGGCTCTTCCGGTCGCCGAGATCGATCCCTACAACTCTGCTCATATCGAACCTCCTGCGCGCAACAGCGCGATGGAAAAAGCTTACGTGGCCATTGCTATCGGCTTCTCATGCCATCTTGACACCGGCCGGGCCTCGGCTACACTTCTGCGATCCGGGAATGTCAGATCGGGTCTGGGTTAGATAACCAAACCAAATCCGTGGCCGATCTCGTGCTCGTGGGTGGGCCGTTGCTCTGCCGCCTGCTCGATGGCGTGTAAAAGCGGTGCCTGTTGAATCGCAGGCGCGTGGGACACATCGCGGCTGAGTGCTTGGCCGAGCCTCGCCGCATCGTTGGTGAAGATTTGCGCATCGTGAGCACCGCGTGATACGGCGACGTAGGCCATCCGGCTGTTCAGCAGATCTTTCGCACCGAGTTCGGTGTCCACGTGGATCAGAACGCGGTCCGCTGTCTGGCCCTGGCTGGAATGGCTGGTCACGGCGTAGCCGTAGTCGAGATGCAGTTGTCGGCTTGTATCGAGTCGCACCGGACGACCATCGTCCATCTTCAGGTTCAATCGTCCATCGCCACCAACGGATTCGACGGTTCCCAACTCGCGGTTCGCCACCTTGAGGTCGTTCGCTGGCGCGGTGAACTGGATGCGGTCGCCCTCCGAGAACGTGCGCAGTTCTTCGCGGTACACGGTCACGCCCTGCTGCCGACGTGGGTCGTAGGTTCGCTCGGTGCCGTCCTGCAGTTCGACCGTCAACCGATTGGCTACGGCGTCGATGGACTTGACCTGTGCGTACTCACCTCTGCCGATGCCGGTCTCCTTCGATGTGCGGGAGTAGCGCAGCACATCGCCGACTTCGTAGCGCTCGGCCCAGGTGCGGTCCGCGCCGGTCATGTCCTGGCGGGGGACGAGCGTTCGGACCTGATGTTCCGTTTTGCTGACGATCCCGCAGGCCTGCAATTCCGCATGGATGCGTTCATTGATCTCCATGCGCGAACGGTTGTCCGGCGAAACGACCAGTGTTCGTTCCGGCGAGCATACGTATTCTTTCGCAATCGCCGTGATGCGTTGGTCGCGATCCGGAATTTCATGGACGCGACCTTGCCGGTGGAGGTCTTCAACTGCCTCTTTGACCTGGCCGTGCGCAAGCTGTTCCACGACTCGTTTGAGTTCCGGATCCTTCTGCCGCACGATCTCTTCGAGCCGGACCGTCACCATGCCCGCATCCTGAAGCTGGGCAAATGGCCGCCCGGCCTCTACTGCCTCATGCTGCCGCCGGTCGCCTACGAGCAAGACACGATCATTGGGCTGGAGCCGGTAGAAGAATTCATGCAACTGCCGCGTCGATGCCAGCGAGGATTCATCGAGCACATAGAGGCGCTTCTCTCCGGTGTCTGGTTGCTCGCCGCACGCCAGATGCTTTTGGAGCGTGGATGTCTCCATACCCGCCTCGGCGAGCTTGTGCGCCGCTCGTGACGTAGGTGCGAACCCTTCGACGCGGTATCCCTCGGCCACTGCCGCCTCACGGATCACGGAGAGCGCCGTTGTTTTCCCGGCGCCTGCCACGCCGTCCAACCCGACAATCTTCTCTCGTGAAATGAGGATGTCGTCCACGGCAGAACGCTGTGCGGCGCTTAGTTTCCGGTGCTGGTCCTCGGTTCTGATCCGCACTTGTGGCGAAACCAGCATCGGATCGCTGTAGCCACGCCGGTTGCCTTCCTGCATCCACGCAATAACCTGTCGCTCCATCTGAATCATGCCGGTGGTCGTGAATTGCGAGCCCACGCCATGATAAGCAACCTCGCGAAATTCGCCGGTGCGGACCCGGCGCTCGAACTCCTGCCGGATGCTTGCATAGGTCGTCTCTCCCATGCCACGTGCCAGGGCCGATTCGAGAATCGCACGGCGGTCCATGACTGCCGATCTCTCGAAAACGTGATCCCGCGCCCACGTTACCGCCCGCTGTGCGCTGACTTCTGACTCTCGCGTCTGGTAATGCCCGGGTGCCCGAGCCTGAGCGACCACTCGATCTGCCTGGTTACCAAACTGCCCGGCCAGCTCCCGGTGGCGTCGCAAGACTTCCTCCTGTGACAGCAGTTCTTTGCGGTCGCGGGTGTGATGCGCGGCGATCTGCGCCGCCGCGGCTCCATCGATTCCCTGCTCTCGGAGATGGTCTTTGATCTGCTCTCTTCGGGGGCTCGACGCCTCAAGATACTCCTTCGTATATCCCTTGATTTCGGGTTGGCCGTGCTTGCCGCGTTCCAGTTCATAACCCAATTTCTCAAGCCGCAGCGCCAGTTCCGAACGGTAGACGGCTGTCGCATACCGCTGCGAAACGAAGATCTCGTGCGGCTGCAGCGGAGCGCGTCTGGCCATTGTCGCGCTCGGTCACATTGAAGAGGACGGCGTGCGTGTGCAACTGCGGAGCTGCATATCCATCCACGGGTCGGGCGGTGTCGTGCTCGAACGTCGCCGCAACCAGCTTTCCGGTGGTCTCCGGGGCATGGACGTTTCCAATGCGCGCCTGCGTGTAGTGCTCCAGCTCCGCCAGCGCCGCACGTACGCTTTCCCGGTGCGCCATTCGAACTCGATCATCGCCGCCCACAAGAGCGGTAATGGAGACTGACTTCGGAGCAGAGAACGTGGCATCCCACCCGGCGCGGTGCTCCACGCTGGTTACTTCTTTGCCGCTTTTGCCTTCGTAGGTCCTCGAGACCTGGTGCCGGACGAGCTGTTTGCCCGTGGCAGGATGCTGGCCCTCAGCGAGCCGCGCAAACTGCTCGTCATGAACCGGACCGTGGAGATCCCACTGGCCGGCAAGCCTGCCTTGCCACTCGCTGTGACCCTGCTGGTTCCGGGTCCAGTAGTTTTGTTGCTGCGAGGCGAATTCTTTGGTGTGATAGGTCCGCGCCTGACTGGCCGATAGCGGCTTCGAGATGGTGAGCATGAAGCGTGCTCCTGAATGGCCCGACTAGTACTGGGCCATGGTTCCGTTCAGTCGATCTCGCCCCTATCGCTCCAGAGGAATCCTTTTCCGGTTCCGTTGCAGACGCCGAAGAGCGGAAAGGCGAAGGATGCCGGCTTGGCAGGAGACTGGGTTTG
The DNA here is from genome assembly GCA_963796895.1 of uncultured Acidobacteriaceae bacterium. GTDB lineage: Bacteria > Acidobacteriota > Terriglobia > Terriglobales > Acidobacteriaceae > Palsa-343. The sequence goes on along the minus strand of CAWCNN010000001.1, from coordinate 504,286 downwards.
CAGGACCTTTGTACTTTTTGCAACGGAGTGCGTATCCACGTGCGGCGGTATGCTGCGGTACGACGCTGCGAGTCCTGAACTCACCCTTTGCGTCAACGCCACCCGGTCTTGGGAGAGAGCGGAAACCAGCTCCTGCCAGGAATGCAGGCGCCGTCGCCAAGCATACTCGGCGACGAGAGCCCGCAGGAATCCGACAACCAGGAACCAGACGAAAAACGAAACGCACAGCGCGGCAAGCGCGGACAATTCCGGGAAAAGGAGGAGTTCCCAGAGACTCTGGTCTTGAAACACCAGACTGGCGAGATAGGGTCTGAGCTCGTCCGCCGGGACCTGCTGCCGAGGGCCCGCAACAAGTGTCTTCCATCCGGCGTCAATGGCGGATTGCGAGAGCGCCATATCGGTTCCATCTGCGGAATCCACCACGTCGTCATCCGTGGCGAGTTGCCGTTTCGGATGGCGTCCCACCTTCCATATCCACTGGACTTCGACCGTCGATGGGCCAACGAGTGGAAGTGAACTCGCGAAGTATGCGGGCAGGTAGTGGCGTTCGATCGGCGTCCAGGGCGAGCGCCAGAAGAACCAGATCGCCAGCACCTCGACCACTGCCGCAAATGCCACAAGCCGGACCAGGATCAGAAGAATGTGCCTGCGATTCATCGCTCCTCCGCACCCTCTTTGGCCTGCCGGCCGGAGAAGTCGGCGAGCATCCTGCGCGCCTGTTCCAGCTTCTTTGCATCGGCTCCGTCACGGATTTTGACGACCGATTCGGGAAGCAGCGGGCGAGCCTCGACCGTCGCCTGAGCGCCCGCATAGAAGAGACTCAGCAGCGAATGACGCACCGCCCAAACTTCGGCGAGAAGCAATTCCAACGGGTCGGAAGGACGCTCTCTCGCGGCGCTCAACGCGGTCTCTCGGAGCCATTCCGAGGGCTGCTTGCCCGCTCTCTCGGCGGACGATTCCACCTCGGCAACCTCCTCGGGCGTTAGCCGCATGGAGATAGTTTTGGTGCGAAAGCCCGGCTTGCTTTCGTCGGTCGAGGACGACTTCTTGGCTTGCTCAGTCGTCGTGGGGAAGGCGTTCATGGCGAGAACCTCCATTGCTGACCTGCAGATTGGGCCGTGCTGAGCTCATTCAACCGAACTTACGCAAAGCTCCTTCATTTCAACGTGTTTACGCCGGAGCGATCGAGAGCGCCCTTTTCGCCCACCTGCGTAAACGCGCGTTTGCGTTTGTAAACGGCAAAGACTCAAGTTGCTGTCGCAGCGGAAGTTGACATTTGTAAACGCCACGGCACCTCAGAGCGCTCTGCAGCAACCCGGTTGGGGGTGACGTGTCCTATCTACTTCCGCTGCGACAGCAGCGCCGTTCTTAAATCTCGCCGTACTCCAGCAGCAGCTCCGCTGAAATCCGCTGCAGTTCAGGCTTCTGCCAGGCAAGACGGAACGCCTCCTGCAGCGAGGCCCACTCGGCATTGGTGAACCCGAAGGTCACCCCGCTCGGGCAGCGAACCCAGATGGGCGGCACCGCGGATTCCATCGCCGTGTAGCTGTAGAACCAGCGCCCCTGCCAGAACGAATTGGCGTCGCTGGTTTCCCATGCATGGAGCATCGACCGGAACTCCGCAATCATCGGCCAGGGTCTCATCTCGTACATCGTCTGACGAGCCTCGGGCAGGGTCACCAGGACGGCCAGATCGCCATCGCTTCCCGCCGCGAATGACAGCACGAATCCGCCCTCGAACACCGAGGAAATCGCCGGACCCCAGGGGCGATCGGCGATAGCCATTCCGGCCGTGCTTCGCACGGGAGTTCCACGCATCAGATAATGCCCTCGAGCGGCCGCTCTCCACAGGAGTGGCCAATACGGCTTCAGGGCCTGATTCATCGCCTCGATGCCGAAGGATTCCTCCTCCAGGAACTCGTACAGATTCCGGGCGGCAAACTGCGGCCACACCTCTTCTGCCGCCGTCAAATCCATTCTCCGGATGAGCCGCTCGACGGCCGTCGCGACCTCGATGCCTTCGGCCTCAGATCCGTGAACTGGCTGACCTTGCTTGCTGAGGATCGGCAGATTCGAAACGTAATGGGCATCGCGGCTCGGCTTCCTCCCCCGGCGAACCTGGTAAGCGGCGAGGAAAGCCTGGAGAATTCCCTTCATCGTCTCCAGTGAAATGGGGTCAGCGATGGAACTCTCAACTCCGAGTTGGGCATAATGCGCAAGGACGATCCATTCGGCCCGGGAAAGACTCAGTCCGGCTTCGGCTTTACGTCGGGCTCCGGCGAGAGCTGCGGTGGCGTCGGCCAGCAGTTCCGCCACCTCCAGCCGGTTCTCGCGCGCCGATTCGAGAAGCTGCTTCGCGACCTCTGAGGTGGTGACGTTCTCTCCGCTCTTCTTCGAGAGGAGTTCCTTCAACCGTTCAAGTCGGGAGCGCAATGCCTCCGAGACGCGAATGGAAATGACCGGCTGCTGCGGCCATCCGCCTTTTTCGGCCACAGGTTTTCCTTTCTCTATCCTAATGTCACGGGTTGCAGCTGCAACTGTCATGGGTATCCGTAAACTTACAGTTGACTCTAAGGATACTCCTGCGCTACTGTCAAGTCTGCAAGCCGCCGAGGTGCCCTCTGCCTCCCACTCCTCAAACCCGACGCCCGCCGCGTTCTGCACAACCGCCAACCGACGGTCAGTATCCGCTGCCTTTCCAATCCGATACTCTGCATACCGACCGTCTGAGCGCGCCTCGTTGCCCATCAGTGCAATCTGGGAAGCATCAACGATCACTCGCTCCTTCCAGATCAGTACGGCAGACTCCGCCGCGCCAAAACCAAACCACGGAGAATCCCAAGAGGCAAACGCCAGTGACGCGGGCCCTCTCTAAGAGTCGATTGTCGAGTGTTTCGGACCCGTCGCGGCAACTCATCCCAAAGAAGTCGCCCCAGCCTCAGGAGCGCTCGGAAAGCCGCGCAAGCGAAACATTGGACGGTCTGGACGATTTGAGTTTCCTGCGCCTGCCAGACGTGAAAGCGGTCACCGGACTCTCAAAGACGAGCCTTTATGCAATGATTCGGGAAAAGAGCTTTCCTGCGCCCGTTCGCCTTGGCCCACGTTCCGTTGCATGGGTAAAATCCGAAGTCAGGCGATGGGCCGTAGAGCGCGTACATGCGTCGCGGTCGGCTGCTTGATTCGGCCACGCGGTTTTTTGCGACCTTCGTATGCCCGAACCGCAGCGCGCTTCTGTTCCATTCCGTTGCTCATTTGTTCACCATCGGCTAATTGAGCATCGAGATAATCGGCCCACCATTGCATCATGTCGGCGCGCTGGGTTAGGTACTTCGCGTGATTGTAGGCAGCGGCAACCTTATTGCGTTTTTGATGAGCGAGTTGCAGCTCGATGTGCTCGTCTGCGAATTCGTTTTCGTGGAGAAGCGTCGACGCCAACCCGCGAAAACCATGACCGGTCATACGGCCCTTGTAGCCGAGACGATAGAGCGCAAACAGAATCGTATTGTTGCTCATCGGCCTCTTCTTGTCGTTCGCTCCGGGAAAGACCAACACGCCGTTTCCTGTTAGCAGCCTGAGAGCCCGGAAAATCTCAACTGCCTGGAGCGATAGCGGCACAATGTGAGGTGTGTCCATTTTCATGCGTTCGGCGGGAATATTCCACCGAGCGTTTTCAAGATCGAATTCCCGCCACTCGGCCTCGATCAGCTCGGACGTACGAACAAAGGTGTAGGCCAGCAGGCGCATGGCGAGGCGGGTGAGCGCGTCGCCTTCATAGCCTTGCATCCGAATCAGCAGAGTCGGCAACTCTTTGGCATCGACACGCGCAAAGTTCTCTGAAGGGGCTTCGGCCAGAATGTCGCTCGGCTTGAAATCGGCGGCAGCATTGCGGCTGGCGAGACCGTGAGCAATCGCATACCGGAAGATCTGGCCAGTGGTTTCGTGCGCTCGCTTCGAAACGTCTCTCGCGCCTCGCCCCTCGATGGCCATCATGAGAGATCGAATATCGTCTGCGGTTACCGCGTCAATGAACTTGTGTCCGAAAGCGGGAAATACGTCGGCTTCCAGCCGACGCAAGACATAATCGGCGTGCCGGGGAGACTTGCCGGCAGACCACCACTCCCACCACTTCCGAGCGATATTCTCAAAGCTGCTTTCAGCCTCGCGCTGCATCGCTTCGGCAGTTCGCTGCCGAGATTCGGCCTCGGCTCTGCGTTCCGCCATGGGATCAACTCCGCCACTCAGTTTCTTACGTGCAACGAATTGACGTTCGCGGGCCTGAGCCAAACTCACGACGGGGTATTCGCCGATTGCCATCAGCTTCTCCTTGCCGCCAAAGCGATATCGCCATCGCCAGAGTTTGGACCCATTCGGGTTGATCAGCAGAAAGAGTCCGTCGCGGTCGTAGACCTTGAAAGGCTTCTGGCCCGGCTTGATTGTCCGAACCGCAGAATCTGACAGTGCCATCTCTCAGCTCCAACGTCTCATTTGGACGATACCCCATGTTTCAAGGGCTTCGTACCCCCAAATATACCCCACTTCTGGAGCGGCTTCAGACGCACCTCTATGCACGCTGCAAGACGCGAAATCTAGGTTAATTATTTATTTTCAGTAGATTATTGAGGTTCGGGGAAGTTCAGAGAGGTGCGAGGAAGTACTGGATTGGCTGCCCCCCAGGGATTCGAACCCCGATATGCTGATCCAGAGTCAGCTGTCCTACCATTGAACGAGGGGGCAATTTCAGGTGAGATGCGCCCAAAAGCCGCCTCTTCATACTATCGGCCAGGCGAAAACCGGTCAATGCACCAATGGGTTACACAGGCCGTGGTTTCTCTGTTCCCTGTTGGCGTCCCCACTCCCTGCCTTTCTTCATTCTTCCCGCAAAACCTCCAGCGGCTTCTGCCCCAGGATCCGAAAGCTCGCAACCCATCCCGTCGCCACCGCCAGCACTGCTGTACCCAGCACTGCGATCAGCGATCCCCGCACGTCGCGCTGAAACACCACATCCATTCGGTGCAACAGGATGCGCGACAACACATTCGCGAATAGAGTTCCTACCGCACCGGCCAGCAATCCCAGAACGATAAATTCCACGCTGAACACTGTCGCAATCCGGTTCCTCGTCGCGCCCAGCGTCTTCAGTACCACCACCTCGCGCATCCGCCGGAAGCGCGTGCTCGCCACACTCGATGCCAGAATGATCAGCCCCGACAGAATCGAGAACCCCGCCAGAAACCGGATCACCATCGTGATCTGATCCACCACGTCGCTGATGGTCGTAAGAATGTCCGCGATGTTAATTACCGTGACAGTGGGATAGGTCGCAAACAGCGCCCGCTCGATTTCGGGAATCGCACTCGGACGCACATGAATGTCGCCGTACCACACCGTCGGCAGGTCCATGAGCAGCGCCTTCGGCAGAATAAACTCGCTCCGCGCGAAGGCATGCTCGCCGTCGATCCTGTAGATCGCGGCCACCTTCACCGGAATTTCCTTCTCACCCGCAACAAACGTCAGCTGCGATCCGATTTTCAGATTCAGCCGCTTCGCCACTCGATCCACGACCGCCAGATCCGCCCCGCCAGCCCGTGTCCACCACTTCCCTTCCGCAACCTTCGTTCCTTCCGGCGCCGCATCCGCCCACGACAGCGTGGCGTTACGCAGCATCCGTTGCGGATAATTCTTCACCTTCAGCTGATCCACCGGCGTGCCGTCAATCGACTCCAGCCGTGCCGACACGATTGGAATCGCTTCCAGATCGCCAATCACGCCCGGCTGCTTCTTCAGCTCCGCGCGAATTCCCGGAAGTTCCTGTGTGCTCATGTCCACAAAAAACAGATTGGGCGTCTCCGGCTTTACATCTTCATGCAGTGCGTTCACAATCGAGCGCTGCATCAGAAAGACGCTCAGGATCAGCATCACTCCGGTGCCCAGTGCCGCCAGCACCGCCGCCGACTGGTTCCCCGGACGATACAAATTCGCCAACCCGTGCCGCAGCGCCGAATGCAAATGTAACCGTGTCCGTGACAAAAACGCCCGCAGCGCCCGCAGTGTGCCCGCTGACAGCCCCAGGATGAAGACCAGCAGCCCCGCCAAACAGATCGCGAACCATTTCCCGATCAGCGCCGAATCGGCCAGAGCCGCTGCTATTCCCCCCAGACCCGCCAGAATCACGATGATCGATCCCAATTGCAGCTTGTGTTCCTTGAGCCAGCCGATCCACCCAGCCCCATCGCCCGACTCCACCATCCGCCGCAGCACCAGGCTTGGCCGCACGCTCCGCACATCCAGCAACGGCGGCAAACAGAACAGCAGCGTGGTCAGAATCCCCGTCCCCAGTGCTGCCAGGACGGGATTCAGCGGCAGCCGAATCTCCGGCCGCAGCGGCAGCAGCTTCCCCAGCACGGTCGGAAACGCATACTCCACACCCAGCCCCAGCATCACGCCGATCAGTGCTCCAAACACTCCAAGAAACAGTGTCTGTATCAAATAGATCCGCAATATATCCGACGACTTTGCTCCCAGCGACTTCATGATCGCCAGAATCTCAATCCGCTGCTGCAGGTGCGCGCGCATCGCCATCGCCACGCCGATTGCCCCCAACACCATCGCCACCAGGCAAATCAGGCTCAGCAGCCCCGTCGCCCGATCCACACCCTGCGTCAGCGCCGGGCTCGTTTCGCGAAAATCCGTCACCTGCGCGTCGGGCAGAATCTTCTCGATCTGCGCGCGCAAGTCGGCCACCTTCAGTTTGTCACCCAGCGCAAACAGATACCGCTCCGTCGCTCGGCTTCCCGGCTGGAGCAGTTCCGTCGCCTCCATCGCATGCCGCGTCATCATCACCCTCGGCCCCAGCCCAACGCCCGCCGTCATGCGGTCCGGCTCTTTCACAATCACTGCCGCAATCCGGAACCACTTGCCGCCAATCTTCAGCTGGTCGCCGACCTTTGCGCGCAGCCTCACCAGCAGATTGTCGTCCACCACTACCGTGTCATTCGTCAGCGCTTCGCGGAGACTTTGCCCCGTCGACAGCACCACCGTTCCGTAAAACGGATACTCCGCCGGATCGACCGCCTTCAGTGACACCAGCAGCGGCACGGGATCGCCCTGCACCATGGCCATGGAAACGGTTTCTGTGACAACGGTGCGCCGTACATCCAGCCCCGACTGCGGACTGGCCAGCGCGTCCAGTCGCTTCGACTCGACCGGCGTTGCCTGCCTGAACATTCGCGCCGACAAGTCTCCCGCCATGATGCTGCGCGCCTGCAGCAGCAGCGTCCGCGCGAACGACTGGCTGAATCCGCGCACCCCCGTCAGCGCCGCCACCCCAATCGCCACCGACAGCAGCACGAACAGGAACTTCGCTTTGCCAGCGCGCAGTTCGCGCCACGCAATCCGCGCCGCCACGCTCCAGGGAAGCGGCTGTTTTTCGCGAATTGTCATCGGGGCGACACCGCTTCTGCGCCAAAGGCGCTTCCGCCTGGACGGCCCGTCTCCTGGACGGCCAGTCCCTGCATCACATCCGCCACTACCAGTCCGTCCTTCAGCACAATCCTCCGGTCCGCCCGCTCCGCAATTTGGGGATCGTGCGTCACCAGCACCAGCGTCGTCTCGCTCTCGCGTTGCCGCTGGCCCAGCAACTCCAGCACGTGCTGCCCATTCGCCGAATCCAGATTTCCCGTCGGCTCATCGGCCAGCACAATCGGCGGCTCCAGCACAAACGCCCGCGCCAGGGCTACCCGCTGCTGCTCGCCGCCCGAAAGCTGCACCGGATAATGATGCAGCCGGTCCTGCAGCCCCACCGACGCCAGCAGCGCCTCCGCCTTCTTCCGCGCATCGCCGCGCGCGTTCAATTCGTACGGCAGCATCACGTTCTCCAGCGCGGTCAGCGTCGGAATCAGCTGGTACGACTGAAACACAAACCCAATCCGCTGTCCCCGCACCTCGGCCAGCTTGTCCTCTTCCAGATGACCGATTGAAATGCCATCCAGAATCACCTCCCCCTCCGACGGCGAATCCAGACCGGCCAGCAATCCCAGCAGCGTGCTCTTTCCGCTGCCGCTCGCGCCCATGATCGTGGCAAACTGCCCCTTCGGAATCAGCAGATCGATCCCCCGCAGAATCTCCACCACCCGCGTCCCGTTCCGGATCGATTTCTTCAGCCCTTTTACCTCGATCATCCGCTCTCCTGTGTCCTCATTCCATTGTACTGGTATGTAGCATACTGCTTTACCCGGAGCACCCCCTGCTACCCCATTGCTAGACTATCGATGTGCTGCGCCGTTTCATCACCCTGGCAATCCTGCTTCTCCCTCTCTCTACATACGCCGCTCCGTCCCATCCCGTTCCCGTCATCGATTGCTTCGGCGACAGCATCACCGCCGGCTACGGCGTCGCTCCCGGTCATGCGTATCCTGACGATCTGCAGGCCGACCTCGACCGGCGCGGCTACCACTACAAAATCGTCAACTCCGGCATCAGCGGCAATACCAGCAAAGACGGCGTCGACCGGCTCAAAGACGTGCTGCGTCTCCACCCTGCTGTCGTCCTTGTCGAATTCGGCGGCAATGATGGTCTCCGCGGCCTCCCCATCGCGGATACGCGCCGCAATCTCGATACCATCGTCGCCGCGCTGCTTCACTCCGGCACCAAAGTCATCCTCGCCGGTATCACGCTGCCCCCTAACTATGGTCCCGACTACATTAAGCCCTTCGACCAGACCTACCACCTCATCGCGGCGAAATACCACGTGCCCCTTCTGCCCATGCTCTACGCCAATATCTACACGGTTCCCGGCGCCATTCAGGACGACGGCATCCACCCCACAGCCAAAGGCGCCCAGCTCCTCGCCGACAACTTCCTCCCCCTGCTCCTGCCCCTGCTGCATAAGTAATTAGAGTTCTGACGAAACGGATCGGCTACCGGCCACCGGCTACCCGCTACCGGCTGTTTTGTTGCGCCATTTTCCGAGCAACTAATTCCCGCCTCTGCGGTTTTCACCTTCCGTACGGCGAATGACAAAAGCACGACCGCAGTAACATTCGTCCCCCAGGAGCCCACGTCATGAAACTCTCTCTCGTTGCCACCGCACTTCTCGCCCTCAGTACCAGCGTTGCTATGGCCCAGAACATTAACCACCGCAAAGACCATCAGCAGGACCGCATCGCCCAGGGCGTGCGCAGCGGCCAGCTTACAGCCCGCGAAACAGGCAACCTCGAAGGGCGCGAAGCTTCCATCAATCGGGAAGAACACGCCATGCGCCGCGCCGACAATGGCCGCCTCACCCATGCCGACCGCGCCGCCCTCACCCGCCGTCAGAATCGCGTTTCGCGCTCCATCTACCGCGACAAACACAACGAACCGCATCGCGGATAACGAAGCACCCACGCTCTGTGGAGCGCAAAGGAGTGTCCCTGCGATGGGCAGGGACACTCCCCAGGCTGCTCCCTACTTCGTGCTTCCCTGGTCTTATACCAGCACCACGAACGGCTGAAACAGCGTCCCCGCCACTCTTCGCCCCACCGCCACCAGATCCCGCTGCCCCTCGAAGATCTTCACCAGCGCCGCTCCCGAATACTCCGGCAGATTCACCTGCATCCCGTTCCGAATCCGCCCCACCGTCCCCTCATCGGCTGTCACCGCCGGTATTTCCGGCAGCAGCGTCCGCGGGTGCGGCATGCGTTCCTTAAGCTTCCCGTCCGCCGCCAGCCGTTCCATCTCCTCTACCGTCATCGCCTGGTCCAGCGTGAACCCGCCCGCCGCGGTTCTCCGCAAACTGGCCAGATGCGCTCCGCATCCCAGCCCCTGCCCCATCGCATGCGCCACCGCGCGCACGTAGCCGCCCGCCGAGATGCGCATCGTGAATCGCGCCACATCCCCTTCGACGCTCTCGATCGTGAACGCTTCCACCGTGATCTTCACCGGCTTCAATTCCGGAGTCTTCCCCGCGCGCGCCAACTTATACGCCGGCTTGCCCTCGATCTTTTTTGCAGAATAGGGCGGCGGCATCTGCTCGATCTCGCCCAAAAACTTCGCCGCCTCGGCACGGACGGCATCCAGCCTAAGCGCAACCGTCCGCGCCTCGCTCGTCGCCTGCCCCTCGGCGTCATACGTATCCGTCGCGAACCCGAATCGGATCGTCCCCGCGTACGCCTTCTGGCTTGTCCCAAAGAATTGCGCCAGCCGCGTGTATTTTCCCAGCAGCAGCGGCAGCACACCCGTCGCCATCGGATCGAGCGTCCCCAGGTGTCCCACCGAGTGCTCACCCGTCGCTCGCCGCACCCGCGCCACCACGTCGTGCGACGTCATCCCGCCCGGCTTATCCAGAATCAGTAGCCCATTCACATTACAAGGTTATCGTCTCTTCCGGACCACAGAAGCAATATCCCAATAACAGCCGGAACTGATGCGACACCCAGCGGGAACCCGACGTTCCATCCAATCCAGCTAACGACACTCTGACCGGGAAGGCCACCTTGGCGTTGATCTAAAAAACCCTGATAAAAGAATCCGAAACAGGAGGTGACCGCAACGACAAAAAGCCAACTTGCCGCCGCGCGCCGGAGCCAAATCCCAATAACGCACGCTGGTGCAATGGTGAAACCGTACAGAAGAAACGCAGACTCAAAGACAAAAGACCTGTCGCCGAATCCGAGGAACAACATGTCAGACATCACGAAGAGAAAAGCAAAGATGCCACAGACAAATCCGATACCGACAACAACAGCCGTTCGACGACCCATCCACCCACTCACGATAAACTGCTCCCGGCTAAACCCTGTCTCCCATCCGTTCACGAATCAGCGACAAAAACTCCGCCCGCGTGTTCTGCTTCTGAAATACGCCCAGCATCGCCGAGGTCACCGTCGACGAGTTCTGCTTCTCCACTCCGCGCATCATCATGCACAGGTGTCGCGCCTCGATTACCACGCCCACGCCCTGCGGGTGAATCGCCTCCTGAATCGCTTCCGCAATCTGCCGCGTCAGCCGCTCCTGCACCTGCAGCCGCCGCGCAAACACTTCCACCAGCCGCGGCGCCTTGCTCAGCCCAATCACCTTTCCATCCGGAATGTAGGCGACGTGCACCTTCCCGAAAAACGGCAGCATGTGATGCTCGCACAGCGAGTACATCTCAATGTCCTTCACGATCACCATCTCGTCGTACGCCACATCGAACAGTGCCCCGTGCAGCACTTCCTTCGGATCCTCGTGATAGCCCTTCGTCAGAAACGCAAGGGCTTTCTCAATCCGCTCCGGCGTCTTCTCCAGACCATCCCGCGATGGATCGGCGTCGTACCGCCGAATAATCTCGCGATAAATATCCTGGGTCGAGACGTGCTCCAGCCCGGTCCGCCCGATCACCTCGGCGTCCAACTTTTCCCGATTCCCGTTCACCGTCGCTCTTGTCATTCTCGATCCGCTCCTGACTTTTGACCCACCAACAAGCTACCGGCTCGGGCTACCAGCTACGAGCTGTATTCAAAGTAGTTGTTGCTGGTCTCTTCCACGCGCACGCCCAGGGTGAGGTTCCCCGGCAACGACTGGACCAGCCTTTTCTGGATCTCAACCACCAGATTCTCCGTTGTGGGCACGATCTCGCGAAAGCATTCCAGCCTATTCAGATTTTGATGATCGAAAGGCTGCAGCACATCCCGGCTCACGCAACCATCCAGTTGCGCCAGATCGAAAACCATCCCCGTCACCGGATCGATCTCGCCCCCCACCATTACCTCCACGATGTAATTGTGACCGTGGCCGTGCGGATTGGCACACTTTCCATACACTTTCCGATTCTCGTCCTCGTTCAACGACTCACAAAACAGCCGATGCGAAGCGCTCAGCCGATATTTCCGCCCCAGATATGCCCTCAACGCTCTTACCTCATCCAGTAAAATACCGCCCGAACCCCGTTGCCTGCCGGTCAGACACAAAGTTCAATACTCTCTTGCGCCTCACGCACGATCCACGCGCCTGAATTGCCTCTCACGAAAACTGCCCGGACAACCGGGGCTCCGCAGCGGTCGCCGCGCAGGTGCGTATGCCGGAGACGGCTAGCCTCCGTAGTAGTCCGCAAACAGATCCGGCATCTCATAGACCCGTACCCGATGCAGTCGCGCTTTTCCCGGAATCTTCCCCTCAAGCCGCTTCCACACTGCCACCGCAATGTTCTCCGTCGTCGGGATCGCCGTCTTAAACTCCGGCACCTCCAGATTCAGATGCCGGTGGTCGTACACCGATACGACTTCCTGCTCCATCGCATCCTTCAGCTGCTTCAGATCGACAACGAACCCTGTCACCGGATCCACATCGCCTGCCACCGTCACTTCCAGCGTGTAATTGTGCCCGTGACCGTTACGATTGGCGCACTTCCCGAACACCCGCGCGTTCTCCTCCGCGCTCCAGGCCTCGTTCCAGTAGTAGTGCGCCGCCGAAAAATCCGCTTTCCTTGTCAGCAAAATCATCTTGTCATCCTGTGCGAAGTCCGGCTCAATCGAGCCGGACCCAGCCGAATGGACCTCCCGAGAGTTCAGTAACTACGACGCGCACGCGTCGCAGTTCGCGAGGGCGCTATCGGCTACCGGCTATCTTCTGCTCTCGTCCCTTCCAGACTACCTGCTTCACCACCGTCACACGAAACCAGCTCCGCCACAGCAGCCACGCATACAGCGGAATCCCCAGCGGCGCCAGCACGCAATCTCGGAACGAAAAGTTCGACTTCGCTACCCGCGAATACAGCCCCCACAGCGCCCGCAGCCACACCAGTGCCAGTGCCGCCGTCGCCATCGGAGTTCCCAGCAATCCCACATTCATTCCCGGATGCAACTGCCGCAGCCACCACAAAAACCACACCAGCGCCGGCACACCCACCAGCACGCCCAGCTGCAGCAGCCGTATCCCCGCCAGCATCGGAGCGTTCCCGAAGAGCAGCGCCAAATTTTTCGTCCATCCCTCCACCATCGCGCCAAAGCTGCGATACATCCGCGCCGCCACCGCTTCCGGAGCATACCGAAATCTCAGTCCGAGCTTCCGCCGCTTCACCAGCTTCGCCAGTTCCACATCTTCGAGCACCGCGCCCTGTACGGCTGCATGGCCGCCGATCTTCTCGTAGACGTCGCGCCGCACCAACAGGAACTGCCCGTTCGCCGCAGCCACCCGGTTTCCCGGATCGTTCACCCGCGCCGGCGTATACGTCGCCGCCAGATCGGCGAACACCAGCGGCATCAGCGACCGCTGCGCGAGCCCCCGCACAATCTGCCTGGGCGAATACGACAGCATCCCCACCTCATGCCGCTCCGCCTCGATGATCGCCAGCCGCACCTTTCCCGGTTCATGGATGGTGTCCGCATCCGTGTACAGCAGCCATTTGCCTCGCGACCGCTGATACCCCGCCCAGCACGCATTCGCCTTCCCCGTCCACGCTTTCTCCAGCTTCGGCGCGTCCATCACCATCACGCCCGCAAAGCCTGCCGCAATCTCCCGCGTCCGATCCGTCGACCCATCATTCACGACGCTGATTTCCCAATCTCCGCCTAGCCGCGGGTCCCCGGGACTAAGTGACAGGGTCCATGCCGGGAGCGCCCATCCTGGCTCCCCCTGCGCGACCAGCGAGCGCACACACTCCCCCACACAATCTTCTTCGTTACGCGCGGGAATGATCACGGAAAGGATCGGCGGCGGGGCGTCCACGGGGTCTGCACATTATTATAAGAACGTGCTCCGCCATCCTGATCTCCGGCGCCGATTCAGCCGCCGGTTCGTCGCACTTGTCCTCTTCAGTACCCTCTGCCTCGTAGCCGTCACCCTGCTCCAGGGTTGCAACCGGACGTCCCACCCCGCCCAAGTCGGTGAGCGCGCACCCTCCATCGTCATTCGCGACGGCGCCCAGACCGTCAGCCTGAAACAATACCGCGGCAAGATCGTCGTCCTCAACTTCTGGGCCAGCTGGTGCCCGCCCTGCCTCGAGGAGTTCCCCTCCCTCATCCAGTTGCAGCGCGACATGCCCGGCATCGTCGTCCTCGCCGTTAGCTTTGACACCGACGCCAACGCCTACCGACAATACCTGGTCGATAACCACCTCACCGGCATCACCACTATCCTCGACGCGTCCCAGCAATCCAATCACGCCTTCGATACCACGCGCCCGCCGGAGACCTATATCATCGACCGCAAAGGCGTCATCCGCCGCAAATTCATCGGCGCCCAGGACTGGACCAACCCTGAAATCCTCAACTATCTCCGCAACCTCTGATCACGCCCGCAAGAATGAGCACGCCGCCCTCCAGTCCCAACCATCCGCCTCCCGAGCCCGAGCCACGCTGGCCCGCGCTCATCGCCCTGCTCGCCGCGGGCGGTGTCCGCCTCGCTCTCCCGCAGTCCCTCTCTTTCGGACCCGCGTGGCTCCTCCTCGCTGTCGTGGCCATCCTCGCTGTGCCCACCACTTTGGCGCACCGGCGCGGACTCCACACCCTCAACCGCATCCTCGGCTACGTCATGAGTGCGGTCATCACCGCGGACATGATCTGGTCCCTTGGCCTTCTCGTCTCCGCGCTCCCGGAGCACAAAGAAGCGCCCATCGAACTGCTCCAATCTGCCGCCGCTCTCTGGATTACCAACATCATCGTCTTCGCCTCCTGGTACTGGCGACTCGATGGCGGCGGCCCCGGGGAGCGCGAACGCCGCGGCGTCCACACCGACGGCGCCTTCCTCTTCCCCCAGATGACCCTCAACCAGCAAACACGCATCGCCATGGGCGAACAATGCTGGAACCCCGGCTTCGTCGACTACCTCTTCATCGCCTTCAATACCTCGACCGCGTTTTCCCCAACCGACGTCCCGGTCATGTCACGATGGGCCAAAGTGCTGATGATGCTCCAGTCCCTCATCTCTTTGGCGACGATCGTGCTCCTCGCCGCCCGCGCCGTCAACATCCTGTAGCAGCTGTTTGCTCAGAACCTAACCCGGGACGACACGGCAAAGCAGGGTCGGAAAAATCGATTTTCAAACTAAGTATTGCGACACAGGGAGTGCATAATTGCACCTGACACAATGCCATTCGTATCCAGCACGATGTGCCGTCTTGAAGAGCGCGGCAGATGAAAATGAACATCGCATTGCCGATGTAACCGAACAACTCGCACATAATCCGCCTAACACCGATAACGTCAACATCTATTGCCCAGCGGAACGCAAACGCCTGCAAATCGTGTGGGCTGGGCCGGCTAGATACAGGCAGCCTGAAGCGACAAGGGGCTCATTTCAAAATCACCGAACGGGGTAGAAAAGTCTTAAGCGACATTCCCGCATCGATAACGAGTTTCGTTTCAATTTCCTGATTTGTCTCTTTCAGGGCTCGCAGTCGAAGTGGAGACAACAGCGCTCTGGAAGCCGATGAATCATCAGCAGCGACGCAAAGTCAAACCCCGGACGAACATTCGGACACTACAAGCAAATTGAAGCACTCGCGAAAAATTACTGAGATCCTGGCGGCATCCCGTTTCTGAGAGCTATCGTTAGCCTCTTGCTTGGTATGGCGGTCTCGCGCAAACGCTGGCCAGGATGACGGCGTTATCGATCAGGATTCTCTTGGCCATCGACACGCGTCTATATCCAGGCAAAGAAATATGCCAGGGACAATCCCGTAAGTGAACCCGAAATCCGCGCATTCACCGGCAGTCTGGGCGCCGCAAAAGCGAATAAGGGAGTATTCGTCACAACGTCATGCTTTACGCAGCCAGCCTCAGGACTTTGCCGAGCGTCATCCGTTCAAGATTGTTCTCATCGACGGTGAGCAACTAACTTCGCTCATGATCCGATACAACGTGGGTGCCCGAATCGAGCAGACGTATGCGACCTCAAGCGGATCGACGAAGATCCTGCAGCACAGCGGTAGCAGCACCGCCCCAGCGCCGGTGAATAAATATCGGCGGACGCCATCCTCGCTGCCGCAGGCCGAGGCGGAGTTTCGCCAGAACGCAGCCGGAGATAGAGGTCGCCGGACTTTGCCCCGTCGTCGCGCGGAAAATCCCTCCGTATCTCGCTGTTACTCCCTGCATCAACCCCAGCACCAGCCCCGCAATCTCATCCGCCTTCGTGTCCAGAGCGAAGTGCCCGGCATCGCACATTGCCTCCGCCCCGGACATCCTTCGGCGCACCCTTCGGCCCCGCCTCCCGATAGAAAATGGAGAGCCCGTCCACGTCGACGGCGTGGCAGTAAATCGGAGACGTCATCGACGCTTCCTTTCTCTGCACGAACGCAATCGCAGAAACTCCCGGCGCTGCGCAGCCAACCACAAGGCAGCGAGCCCGGCGGCGCAAGGTGAGAAAAAGCATCGTCAATCTCCCTACACCCAAGCCCCGGGCGTCGTTGCTCGTCCTGCCGGTTACATCTTCAGCACCACGCGAAACTCGGCCTTGCCGCTCAACATCCGCGCGTATGCCTCGGCCGCCTTGTCCAGCGGATACGTCTCGATCATCGGCCGCACCCCGGTCAGCTCCGCGAACCGCAGCGTGTCCTCCGAGTCCATCGGGATTCCAGACGCCCAACCCTGAATCGTTCGCGTTCCCAGGATCAGCTGCAGCGGCGTCACCTCAATCGGATCAGTCGACGCGCCGATCACCAGCAGCTTTCCATTGGGCCCCAGCCCGTCGATCAGCTCCGACATCGACTTCGAGTTGGGAGCGGTCGCCATGATCACCTTCGCTCCGCCCAGCTTCTGCAGTTCCTCCGCGGCTTTCGTCGCTTTGCTGTCGATGTACGCATGCGCGCCCAGTTTCTTCGCCAGCGCTGCATTGTCCGGCCCGCGCCCAATCGCCGCAACCTTGTAACCGAACTTATTCGCAAACTGCACGCCCAGATGGCCCAGGCCGCCAATGCCCTGCACCGCGATCAGATCCCCTGGCATGGCTCCGTTGTTACGCAGGGCATTGTAGGTCGTCACACCCGCGCACAGCAGTGGCGCCGCCTCCGCGTCCTTCAGACTATCCGGTATCGCCACCAGTGCCTCCACCGGAGCCACCATGTATTCCTGATATCCGCCGTCATAACTGATCCCCGCGATCTTCTGATTCCGGCAGTTGATGAAGTCTCCCCGCCGGCATTCGGGACAGATATTGTCGTGGCCGCCATGCCACCCCACCCCCACCCGCTGCCCCACCTTCCATGACGAAACACCGGCTCCCACCTCATCGATTACGCCCGCCACCTCATGTCCCGGCACGCGCGGATACTCGATACCCGGAAAGCCGCCCTCCACCGTCAGCACGTCGCTGTGGCAAACACCGCAGGCCTGCACCTTGATCCGTACCTGCCCCGCCTCCGGCGCCGGTACCTTGCGTTCTACAAGCTGGAAACCACCTCCTGGCTTCCCAATCTGCGCTACTTTCATGGTCGAGACTCCAGTCGCTGCCGCTGCCATAACTCCTCCTTTGTATGGTTGATGTTGACCGTGACGTTGAATGCGTGAGGTTGAATCCTCTGCGTCCCAAGCATTCAATGCGCCAGTTCGAATGTAACTTCCAGCTCCACCGGCACCCCCAGCGGCAAACTCGCCACCCCGATCACGCTCCGCACCGGCAGCTTGTCCGTGCCAAACACATCGCGCAACAGATCCGATGCCGCATCCGCGACCCTCGGCTGATCGAAGAAGTCCCCCGCCGTTGCTATGAAAACGCCCAGCCGCACTACCGCGTGCACATCGATCCAGCGATCCCAGATGCTTCCTCGATGCCGCCAGCACGCCCAGCACTGCGATTCGCGCCGCATCGCGCCCCATCTCCGCGTCGAGTTCCGCCCCCAGCCGCCCCACATACTTCGGCTTGTGATCCACCACCGGCAGCATCCCGCTCAGAAACAGAAGATTCCCCGTCAGCACTGTCTCCACATAGCTGCCGAACGGTGTCGGCGCCGCCGGCAATTCGATCCCCAGCTCCTCCAGCCTTCGTTCCGCACTCCTCTGCTGGTCCGCCATCGAAATCCCTCGCGCAATTCGCCCGCATCCCTGAGCTCACGATCATTCACGAGGCGTGGATGCTCGCCCCAGAACAAGATTCCCGCCACAGCATTTCGGATGCGTTAAAAAATCCACGAGCCGCGAGTTCTACCCCGCAGCTCCATAGTTCCTGAACACCAAACTCCAGCCGCTGAACTCTATGTCTTCGGCGCCAACTCCACCGCCTGCCGGATCGCCTCCACCATGCTCCGCTCATCCGCCACGCCCTTGCCTGCAATATCGAACGCCGTTCCATGATCCACCGACGTCCGGATCACCGGCAACCCGACCGTGATGTTCACCCCCGACTCGAGTCCCAGCACCTTCACCGGCCCGTGGCCCTGGTCGTGATACATCGCCACCACCAGGTCGAAATCCCCGCGCTGCGCCCGATAGAACACCGTGTCCGCCGGCAGCGGCCCGTCCACATTCCACCCGCGCGCTCGGCACGCCTCAATCGCCGGCATCAGCTTGCGTCTCCTCTTCCCCGCGCCCAAACAACCCATGCTCGCCCGCATGCGGATTGATCCCGCACACCGCAATGCGCGGCTTCGCAATCCCGATCCGCACCAGCGCCTCCTGCCCCCGCGCAATCGTTCGCTCCACCAGCCCCGGCTCGATCCTCTCGATCGCATCCAGCAGCCCGATATGCGTCGTCACGTGAATCACGCGCAGCTTCGGCGTCGTCAGCATCATCGACACCTCCGGCGTCCCGGTCAGATGCGCCAGCAACTCCGTGTGCCCCGGAAATTTGTGCCCCGCCGCCCATAGCGCCTCCTTATTCAGCGGAGCCGTGCAGATCGCCGCCACCCGCCCGCCAGCGCCAACTGCGCCGCCACCTCGATATAGCGATACGCCGCCTCCCCCGCCACTGCCGACAACTTCCCCCATGCCAGATCGGCTGGGATCAGCCGCCCAGGCTCAACGCAAAACACATGCGCCGCATCGAACTCCGCCGTCTCGATCTCGTCCTCGCGAACGCTGCGCACCTCAAGCCTGCTGCCGAACAATCTTCCCCGCCGCCCGCAACCGCGCCGCATCCCCGATCACCAGCGGCCGGCACATCGCCTGCACTTCGGCGTGCGCGACGCTCTTCATCACGACCTCCGGCCCCACGCCGGCCGCATCCCCCATCGTGATCGCGATCAACGGCTTCGTCATCGCGGCACTCCTGTCTGCGACGCTTCCGACGCGCTCCGCTTCAACCCGCGCAGAAATTCCCTGCACCGCACCAGCGTCTCCGCATCGCCAAATCCGCCCGCCTTCGTCACCACCGGCAACGCCCGCCGCCAGCCTTCCGTCACGGA
This sequence comes from uncultured Acidobacteriaceae bacterium, assembly GCA_963796895.1. Taxonomy (GTDB): domain Bacteria; phylum Acidobacteriota; class Terriglobia; order Terriglobales; family Acidobacteriaceae; genus Palsa-343. The sequence goes on along the minus strand of CAWCNN010000001.1, from coordinate 484,995 downwards.
AAACGGCACGCCCGCCTCCACCTCGCCAACGATACGCAGCCGTGTCACGCCCCATGCATCCAGCACCGCCCGCGCGGTCTCGCCTCCGGTCGCCACCAATCCTCCCACCTTATCCGCGCAATCCCCGACCAATCGTCCCAGCGCCCGCGCCAGTTCCGCTCCCTTCGTCATAACTCAACAGCTCGTCGCATCGCAGCAGCACCAATGCATCCTCTCCCGCTCCAACACACGTTCCAGCCTGCGCACCTCATCCGCACAACCCTGCAGATTCCGGAGCAACACCGCCGCCGGAACCCGCAGCGTCTCCACACCCGTCGACCTCCAGCCGTGCCGCCTGCTCGCGCGCCCTCTCGGTCATGCTTCCCACCATATAGAGGGTTGGTCCCGCGCGAAATCCGCCTTCTCCGCCGGCCCTCCCTTGCTCCATCCCATCGCCGCAGGCAGATGCCGCGCCAACCCCGACGACCCAACCCATACCGCACGCCGCCCCAGTCCAACCGTCGCCGACGCAATCGCCGCCACATCCGCATCCGTTTCCGCATCGCAGATCACCACTTCGGCGTGCTGCGCCGTCAGCTTCATCGCCTTCCTCGCCGCCGCCGCTCCCGAACGCACCTCTGCCAGACTCAACCCGGTAATTCGCAACCCCAGCCCCGCAAGAATCTGCATCACGTCCGAACGCGCCGCTCCCCGCTCCCTCTTCCACGCATCGGTCTCTCCCAGGGGAACGCCATGCACCCGCAGTTCTCCGTCCACCACCGTCCGCCCCTCTGCCGGAAGAGCGGGCGCAAACACCACCACCGGCCTGTCTCTCAGGATTTCGCTGCGCGCCTGCAGGATCGCCACCAGTTCGGCCCCAACGTGTCCACGCAGCGTCGAATCCACCTTCTTGAACAGCACCCGCCCATCGGCCCCGCATCTCTGCACCAGGCGGCGCATCTCCCTTGATCCTTCCTCTTCACCAAGACAGCGCGTGTTCGCGTCGATCGCCACCACCGCCGCATCCGTCACTGCGCCTTCCCCAAGCAATACGACCGCTTCGCGCCCACCCGCGCCGCAGGCCGCGGCACCATCCATCGCGCCCGCCAGATCGTCGGCCAGAATCAGCACTCTCCCGCGCTTCCCATTCCCCGGTTTCTTCCGGACGCGCGCAGCCCACCACGCCGTCAACAGCGGCGCCAGCATCGTCGTCACGATCACGCTCGATGCCACCAGCACCGTCGCCGGAGCCGCTGCCGCCGCGTATTTGTGATTCGCCGCCGCCACCAGCGCCGGCACCGCGGCCGCATTCCCGGCTGTCGTTGCTGCTCCTACCCCCGCAACCCCCGTGCCTCCGCACAATCGATCCACCACCAGCAGCGCCATACCCGACACCACCAAAACACCCAGCCCCAGGCCAATGCCCACCAGCCCCGCAGCCCACACCTGCTTCAGGTTCAGAGTCGCTCCCAGCGCGAACGCGAAGAAAGGAATCATCACCGTCGTCGCGTGACTCAGAAACTCCCGCATCTCGATATCGAGATTTCCCACCACCAGCCCAACCAGCAAGGGCAGGATCGCGCCCAGCAGCGTTGGCCACGGGAAACTGGCCAGCCCCGCTACCCCCAGCGTCACCATGGTCAGAAACGGCCCCGACTCCAGCCCCATCACCGAGTACGCCGCCGTCTCCTCCGCCGTGCCGTACTGATTCATCAGCGCCATATACAGGCCGCCGTTCGTATCGTTCAGCGCCGCCACCACCGCCAGCGTCGACACCCCTGCAAACCACCCCGCGCGCACCGGATCGTTCCCCAGAAAATGCCCCAGGATGATTCCCGCCGCAATGCCCAGCGCGATCTTCGTGCCCAGCAGTGCGCCTCCGCGCTTCGCCACCTGCCCCAGCGATCGCACCGGAATCGCCGCGCCCACGCAGACGTAGAACACCGCAAGGATCGGCAGCGCTCCCTCGAACAACGCGCCCGTAAAGGATCCGAAGAACTGCCCCACATGCGGAGCGAACGTGTGCGTCACCGCCCCAGCCAGCAGCGGCACCAGCATGAACCCGCCCGGAATGTTCTCGATCGTTCGCTTAATCGGAACCTGCATCGGTCAATCCCTTTCGCGCTGCTCCTTCTCGGCAAACTCCGCGCAGACCGCTTCCAATCCGCGCCGGAACGTCTCCTCCTCCGTCAGCAGGCTCAACACCAGCCACCCCTCGCCAGCGAACCCGAAGAACGATCCCGGATGCACGTACACCCCTCGCTCCTCCAGCAGCCGCACTGCCAGATCCTCATCGTTGCCGAGCGCCGGAACCCGCAGCACCGCGTACCACCCCGCCTCCACCACCAGCCGCGTCACCGCCGGAACTCGTAACAGGATCTGATCTAAATACCGCAGATTCTCCCCCGTCCGCGCCCGAATTTGCTTCTGAAGTCCCCCGCTCCCCGCCAGCCACGCCGGCAGCGCACACTGCACCGGCGCATTCATCGACAGGAAAGTATCCGCGACCACTTCCAGCCGCGCCGCCGCCTCGCGCCGTTCCCTCTCCGGCCCCAGCGTGACAATCCACGCCGCCTTCATCTGCGGCAGCGCCGCAATTTTGCTGATCCCGCTCAGCACAAACGTCAGACACGGATGTTCGCCCGAAGCGAACGTGGTTCCCCTGCCGGGATCCGTGCGGCCGCGAAGCGGCGATTCGCCCTCCGCGAAGGAGTCCAGGAACACCTCATCCACCACCAGCGCCAGTCCATGCTCCGCACAAATCTTTTCCAGTTCCCGCCGTTCGGCCGCCTTCGTAAAATGCCCCGTCGGATTATTCGGATGGACCACGGCCATCGCCTTCGTCCGCGGCGTGATCTTTTCCCGCAACCCTGCAAAATCGATCTGCCAGCCGTGGTCGTACACCAACGGATACGGCACCAGACGCACATCCTCCAGCTGTGCCAGAAAATCAAACAGCGGATAACTCGGCGCCGCGATCAGTACCTCGTCCCCCCCATCGCACAGCAGCCGGAACAGCCAGCTGTATCCCTCGCTCGTCCCCGTCGTCAGGAAAACCTGATCCGCCTCGACCCGCGCGCCGCGCTCTGCATAATAGAGGCGCACGGCCTCCCTTGCGCGCCGCATCCCTCGTGGATCGGGATCGTAGACCAGGGCCCCGCGATCGCCCAGCGCCGCCAGAATGTCAGCCTCGTCATACGCGAATCCGCACTGCGTCGGATTCGACGCCGTCAGATCAAGAACCTCGCCTCCCGCTGCCCGCCGCCGCAGCAGGGCCCCCGCCAGCCGCGTCTGCCCCAGATCCCACGCCGTCCTCGACGAAAATCTCACCCGCTCATCCTTTCACAGGGACCGCCGTCGCGGCCGCGCAGCCGAAATGCCATTCGTCGAAGACACCACCTCTGACCCCCTCCCTACTTCCTTCTCCCTTCCCGCTTCTCCCTTCTCCCTTCTCCCTTCTCCCTTCTCGCTTCTCCCTGCTCCTATACCCTGTACCTATGCTGCGCGCCGTCATCTTCGACTACGGTGAGGTCCTCTGCACTCCGGACCCCGCCGCCCACGAACACCTCATCTCCCTCACCGGCCTCGAGCGCGAGACTTTTGAGCGCCTCTACTGGCGCGACCGCCACGAATACGACCTTGGCCATATGGACGGAGGCCGCTACTGGGCCAAATTTGCTCGCGACGGCAGCCTCACCTTCACGCCAGCGCAAATAGACGCCCTCATCGAAACCGATGTCGTCATGTGGACCCACATCAGCGAGCCCATGCTCGCCTGGGTTCGTGCGCTTCAGGCCGCCGGCTTCCTCACCGCCATCCTTTCCAATATGGTTCCTGAGGTTCTCGGCGCCATGCGCCAGAAATTCACCTGGCTCGCCGCCTTCAATCAGCTCACCTGGTCCTGCGAACTCGGCATCGCCAAACCCGACCCGGCGATTTATCGCCTCACCTGGGACAAACTCGGCGTTCGCCCCGGCGAAGCGCTCTTTCTCGACGACAGGATGGAGAACATTCTCGCTGCGGAACGACTCGGGCTCTGCGGTCTCCAGTTCAAATCCATCGAGCAGTTGCGCATCGACCTTCAGACCCGCTCTCTGCTCGAGAACCTGCCCCAACCCCTGCCCGCCTCAAGGGGGCGGGCGCGCCAGGAATAAATACTTTCGTAACCATGCGCGACCGCTTTTTTCCCGCGGCCCCCGCCGGACCGTATACCCTCTTTCGATAGTAACGACAGAGCAAATTGCGCGAAAACATTGGCGAAAGCCGCGCCAAACCTGCACAGAATTTCTTTGCGTTTACCTCTTAGTACACATTTGGCACCGCAGCACTCGATCTACTGAAGTCCAGGTGCCAGCGTAATCGCCCCACTTGATCCCGTTCCGAGGAGCGATCGTCTGTACCTTTCCCGATGGATGCTATTGCGAAGATGCCGGATTGGACGGTTAGGACTACACTGTTGAACGGACGTTGCGGCTCGCCTCAACAGCCGCTTCTCGCATCGCAACCCGGACGGGATTGCAGTCGTGCTCGACGTTGCACTCACAAAAGCGGCCCACCGGATGACATGAACGTATTCGAATGCGGAGATAACAAATATGAAAGCACCAACTCTTAGAAATTCTTGTCTGGTTCTGGCATCGACTGGTCTGATCTTCCTCGCTATGGGTTGTAAGAAGATCGAGCCTCTCAAACTGGACTGCAACGCGAGCGCCCCTTCTATTTATCCCGGGGACGCGCAAACCGTGACCGCTACCGCCAGTTCGGTGGCCACCAAAAAGAACTGGGACGTCCTCTATAACTGGAGCGGCCCCGGCGTCACCGGCAACGGAACTACCGCGACGGTGAACACCGCCTCGCTCGATCCCGGCAACTACACGGTGAAAGCCGAGGCCAAAGAAGGCAAGAAAGGCAAGGAAGGCACAAAAACCAACACCACCGCCTCCTGCTCCTCCGACTTCACCGTCAAGCCGTTTGAGCCGCCCACCATCAGCTGCTCGGCGAGCCCCGCCACGGTCATGTCCGGCACCAGTTCCACCATCACGGCCACTGCTTCCAGTCCGCAGAACCGTCCGCTGACCTACAGCTTCTCCAGTTCCAGCGGATCGATCAACGGCACGGGCAGCTCAGCTACCCTCTCCACCACCGGCGCGCCGGCCGGCAACATCACCGTTACCTGCAGCGTGCAGGACGACAAGGCCCACTCCGTCTCCTCCACGACCTCGGTCGAAGTACAGGTTCCGCCTCCGCCGCCGGCTCCGAAGACGCAGACCCTCTGCGCCATTCAGTTCAGCGACGCGCGGCGCCCGACGCGCGTGAACAACGAAGCCAAGGCCTGCCTCGATGACGTCGCTCTCAACGCCCAGCAGAAGGTGGACGCCACCGTGGTCGTGGTGGGCAACTCCGCTCCGCTGCCGGAGAAGAAGCATCACCGCAGGCACGAAATGACCGCGCAGGACATGGCGGCACAGCGTGCTGTCGACGCCAAAGACTACCTGGTCACGGATAAGGGCATCGATGCGAGCCGCATCCAGGTCAAAACCGGCTCCAGCGGTCAGGATGAGGTGCAGGACTACCTTGTTCCCTCCGGCGCCAACTTCGACAACGACGTACCCGGCACCACCGCGGTCGACGAAAGTGCAACCAAGGCGCAGCCTCGCAACCCGAAGCCGCACCACCACCACAAGGCAGCCGCAAAGAAGTCGGGCGGAAAATAGCCCGCTCCAACCGTAACGGCAAAAGGCTGGCCCACAAGGCCAGCCTTTCGCTTTGCGTAACCACTTTTGCCGGGCAGCCCCTGGCCAGCGGCGCGGCAATCGCGGACAATAGTCTCATGCAGGATCCCAATGTCATGATCGACGTCCCCGCGGCCCTCGAAGAGGTTAAAGCCGGCCGCATGATCGTGGTCGTCGACGACGAGGACCGCGAGAACGAAGGCGACCTCATGCTCGCCGCCGAGCATGTCACCCCCGAGGCCATCAACTTTATGGCTCGCGAAGGCCGCGGCCTCATCTGCCTCGCCCTCACCGAAGAGCGCGCCGACTACCTTCGCCTCGGTCCCATGTCCCAGGAAAATTCCTCCCGCTTCGGCACCGCCTTCACCGAGACCATCGAAGCTCGCGAAGGCGTCACCACCGGCATCTCCGCCTACGACCGCGCCCATACCATCAAGGTCGCCATCGATCCCCGCTCCACCGCGCACGACCTCGCCCGTCCCGGCCACGTCTTCCCGCTCCGCGCCCGCAAAGGCGGCGTCCTAGTCCGCGCCGGCCAAACCGAAGCCTCTGTCGACCTGGCCCGCCTCGCCGGCCTCATCCCCGCCGGCGTCATCTGCGAAGTCATGAAGGACGACGGCACCATGGCCCGCGTTCCCGACCTCGTCGAATTCTGTAACCGTCACGGTCTCAAAATGCTCACCGTGGCCGAGCTCATCCGCTACCGGCTCCAGCACGAGCGCTACATCGTCCGCGTCGCCGAAAGCCCCATGCCCACCCCGTGGGGCGACTTCCTCATGATTGCCTATGAAAGCGAAGTCCACGGTGGCCAGAGCCACATCGCTCTCGTTCGCGGCGACGTCCACCAGAGTGCTGCCGGACCAGAGCCGCCTGTCCTCGTCCGCGTCCACTCTCACTGCCTCGCCGGCGACGTCTTCGGCACGACGCTGTGCGACTGCCAGAGCACCATGCGCCAGTCCCTGAAAATGATCGCCGATGCCGGACGCGGCGCCCTCGTTTACCTCCACAACACCAGCCGCGGTTTCGATATCGACCGCACCGCCACCCCGCACCGCATCGTCTTCCATCGCGAAGCCCGAGCCCGCGAACGCCACGAAGACCGCCACCAGCGCACCCTCCGCGAAGTCGGCCTCGGCGGCCAGATTCTCGCCGACCTCGGCATCCATCGCATCCGCCTGCTCAGCAACACCCCCACGCATGTTCCCGCACTCCAGGGCTTCGCAGTCGAAATCGTCGAACAGGTCCCCATCCCCATCGCCGAACCCGCGCGCAATCTCTGACGCCCGCCCTGAACGCCTCCTTCCGTTGCACTCGTCAGACGATCGTGTTAATTTTGTGACCCCGGCCCAACCCTCCCCCGCCAAATCCAGCATAAGGATCAGGAACAATGTTCACTGGTTGGTACTTCGTTCGCCTCGCAGGGCTCGTGACGCCCGTCCGTCTCCGCCGCGCATCGCTCACCCTGGTGCTCTTACTCTCCGGCGCCTTATCCGTCCATGCACAATCCGCTGCAGCCGTGGAGGCTGCCAACAAGGCCGTCCTTCACGAACCGGAATTCCAGCAATCGCTCAAACTTCTCGGCATCGCCACCGACATGCCATGGCCCAGCCAGTCCTCCGCCTATGGGCAGTCAACCCCCCTGGGCCTCTTTCTCGGACAGTCCCTGGCCGCTGCCGCTCAAAAGGTCGGCCTGATCTCGCAGGCTGCTGGCCTCTGGAATCAGCTCGAGACTCGCCTTGAAAACGAAACGGCCCAATGTAATTTCTGTGATGCAAAGCAGGAAGAGCTCAGCGCCTTCATCCGCTTTCGTATCGATCCTAAAGGCGGCGAACCGGTCGACGACGCCATCGCCTCCAGGGATGCTCTCGTCGATCAGTTGGTCGTCGACGCTCCCATCCTGCACAACCGGTGGAAGGACAAAAAAGTGGCGGCGGACGAAGCCAGTTCATTTGTCATGAACTACTGTGCCCGCGGGCACTGGTCCCAGCCTGCCTGCAAAATGGATACGATTCATCTCGAGGCCGAGCACGAGAAAACCTGGTCCACCTGCTTCGAAAAGAACGACTGGGTCCAGAATGCCTCGCGGCGCAAAGCATACGAAGCCTGCATGCTGGCGACCGATCTCGTAGCCAAAGCCTGCGCCCCTCTTCGCAATCAGATGTCCTTCGCCAGTGGCTGCCCCAGTCTCTCCGTCTGGTACTGGGATGTCTATCCGCTGCTTCACTACACCGATCGCTGGTACGCCGATATAAAAAAGGTCGACGCAACGAACGCGCACATCGCCAAAGCCAATGCAGACCCTAACCATCTCGAAATTGCTGGGGAAGTCGCCGCCGGAGAGCCGATGCACGTCGCTTTGCTGGAACCGGTAGCAGTGCCGGCGACCAGAGAAGTGGCGACTATGGTCCCGGTGCAGCTGGAGAATCCTGTGCTGGGTTTGATGAGCAGAGTCGGCGGCACTGGCAACAATGGAATCTGGGTCCCGGCCGGCACCAGAATGCAACTGGCGGTCAGGCTTACCGCCGCGCCCAATAACAATGGTGACGTGCTCGAGCTCACACTTCCGGGTGCAGACAAGCCCATTGACTATCTGTTTGATGGATCGCCGGCAGCGGGCGCAGTCGTTTTTCCTGCTCACTCTTCGCTGAGCTTTGGCGCCACGCGCATCGATGCTACGCAGACCATGAGTTCAACCGAATTCCAGGCTCGTCTTGCTGCCAGAAAAACCTATGACGACTCCTCTTCCACGGCAGGCAGTTCTCCCTTTATCACTCGCCCTATCCTCGCCGGCAGCGAAATTCAGGCCACCCTCCAGCAACCCATCGTGGTCCGGGACGTTCACTCTGACAGGGACTTTCCTGCAAAGCTGATGATGAACATGATGCTGCCTGGCTTTTCCCACCGAGACGACGCCATCCAGTTGCCACGCGGCACCGATGTCTACCTCAAAGTCGTCGACCAGCCCACCGAACCCGCGGGCTTCCACTATGTGTTCCTCTCGGTGGACTACCTCATGTGGAAAGGAAAAAAAGTGCCGGTCCGCAGTACCACCCAGCGCGCCGTCTATCAGGTGCCCCCTCGCTCCGTCCACGTGCCCGGGCTCGAAAATCGCGTCTTGTGGTCGTCCGGCTCGAACCAGTCCTTCAGCGTCGTCAATCAGGTGGAAGTTCCCACCGGAAAACCCGGCGCGACAGAACTGGCTTCTCCGGCCGCCCTGCCTCAGGATGCGACGCAGGCGACTATACCGCCCGGCCTCGTGGATCACTCTCCGGATACTCAGGCCCCTGTGGTGATCCATCGGCGCGTAGCCGCTCCGCCGCAGACCACGCCCTCGCAAACCACGCCGCTGCAGATCGCCGCACCCCGTGCGCCCACGGCACCAACTTCGCCCTCGCAGCCAACTCCCGCCGGTATCTACACCGGTCACTTCCGCTGCGGCTTCGAGAAGTTTGATCTGCGGCTCACCGTTACCGAAGCCGGCCCCGGCGCGTTGACCGCCACCTTCGATTACTCGCCCCTCTTTCCGCCCGACCAGCAACGTTTCATCTTCGACCTCGCCGGAAATGCCGATGCCTCGCATCGGTTCCAGCTCACTCCGGTCCGCTGGGAAACCGGACATCCTCCCCAGGACCAAATGTTTGCGATGAAAGGAACCTGGGATCCCGAAAGTCGCCAGCTCCAGGGAAAATTCAGCAACGTCTTTTGCGGCAGTTTTCACCTTACCAGCAGCGGACCAGCCGTGAACACGCAGCCCCTCAATGGAACGCAGCCCTGACTGAACTCAGCCGACCGTCTGGTCGTTCCAGAATCCACTCCCGACTCGATAAGATGGAACTGACCATGACTTCCAAGCTCGGCTTCTCCACCCGCGCCATCCACGACGGCCAGGCACCCGACCCCCGCACCGGGGCCGTCAACGTCCCCATCTACCTCACCTCCACCTACGAGCTCCAGGGCATCGAGGAGCATCGCGGCTGGGAGTACTCCCGCGTTTCCAATCCAACCCGCGACGCCGTCGAAGCCAGCCTCGCCTCGCTCGAAGGCGGATCCAGCGGACACGCCTTCGGCAGCGGCATGGCCGCCATCGCCGCGCTCGTCACCATGCTCAAGGTCGGCGACCACGTCATCTGCGGCGACAACGTCTACGGCGGCACCACGCGCCTCTTCACCCAGGTCATCCCTCATCACGGCATCGAGTTCTCCTTCGTCGACACGTCCAACCCGGACAATGTCCGCCGCGCCATCCGCCCCGCCACCAGGCTGGTCCACATCGAAACCCCCACCAACCCGATGATGACCCTCACCGACATCCGCGCCGTGGCGGAGATCTGTCACGAGCACGGCATTCCGATGAGTGTCGACAACACCTTCATGTCGCCCTATTTTCAGCGGCCCATCGAACTTGGCGCCGACGTTGTCATGCACTCCACGACGAAATTCCTCAACGGCCACTCCGACGGACTCGGCGGCATCCTCGTCACCACCCGCCCGGACCTCGCCGAGCAATTCCGCTTCGTGCAGAAGTGCACGGGCGGCATCCTTTCTCCCTTTGAGAGTTGGCTCATCCTGCGCGGCGTCAAGACCCTTGCGGTCCGCATGCGCCAGCACGATGCGAATGGCCGTGAAGTAGCAGCTTTTCTCTCGAAGCATCCGAAGGTCAGCCGCGTCCTCTACCCCGGCCTCGCAACGCACCCGCAGCATGAGCTCGCCAGGCGTCAGATGTCCGGCTTCGGCTCGATGATCGCCTTCGAAGTCGGCTCGCGCGCCAACGCCGACAAGCTCCTCCGCAGCGTTCGCGTCATCACCAACGGCGAATCACTCGGCGGCGTCGAATCGCTCATCTCCCATTCCGCCACGACCACGCACGCCGCGCTTCCTCAGGAGGTGCGCGACCGCATCGGCATCACCGAAGGGCTCGTGCGCATTTCCGTCGGCATCGAAGACATCGCGGACATTCTCGGCGATCTGGACCAGGCCCTGGCGAAGCTATGAAGCTCGCCACTCTGCTGCTCTTGTTCAGCGCGAACCTCTGGGTGCCCCATGTCTGCCCGGTTTTCGCAGATGGGGGAAGCGCGCAAACCGCAACCGAAACGACGGGCGCGCCCTACCAGTATTTCCGCATAGGATCGAAGACCGACATCACCGTCCATCCTCGCGCCGGATACGCCCTCATGGGCGGTGGCACCGATCTAGACGAAGCCTTTCGCTGGCTCTGCGATCGCGCCGATGGCGGCGACTTTCTCATCCTCCGCGCGGCTGGAGCCGACGACTACAACCCCTACATCCAGAAACTCTGCCGTCTGAACTCCGTCGCCACTGTCATTACTCCCGACCGCGCCGCATCCAATAATCATTTTGTAATCGACACGATTACCCATGCTTCCGCCATCTTCATCGCCGGCGGCGACCAGGCCCGTTACATCAACTTCTGGCAAGGCACACCCGTTGAAGCGGCTCTGCGCGAGGCCGTCCGCCGTGGCGTCCCCATCGGCGGCACCAGCGCCGGACTCGCTGTCCTCGGCCAGTACATCTACTCCGCGCAGAACGACAAGCCCGACGACCCCAACCTCACCTCCGCGGCCGCACTGGCCAACCCCTTCGATCGCCAGGTCGTGATTGCCCGCGACCTCTTCGGCATCCCTGTCCTGCGCGGCATCATCACCGATACCCACTTCGACACGCGCCATCGCGAAGGCCGCCTTCTGGTCTTCATGGCCCGGATCCTCGCGTCGGGCCAGGCAAAGACGATTCGCGCCATCGGCGTCGACGAGCGCAATGCCGTCTTAGTGGATCCCGACGGCCATGCGCAAGTAATTGGCAAGAAGGATGGGGAAGCCGACTTCTACGAGGCATCCGGTAAACCGCAGCAATGCGAACCCGGCAAGTCGCTGCATTTCGGTCCCATCTCCAAAATCGAAGTGAAGAGTGGCGAGTCTTTCGATTTCAGACTGTGGCAAGGCCCTCGACCCGCAAACAGCATGACCCTCTGGAGTGCTGGAGCGGGTGGAGTCGTCTATGGAAAGGTCGGAGTGGGACGCCGAATGTCCAACTCCGACTTCCTGCTTCCGGCTGGAGCGCTGATCCAAAGCAAAAGGCAGGCTCGATCCCGAGCCTGCCTTTCGGTAACCTGCACCCTGTAACCTCTTCTACTGGTGCGGTCTCTGCTCCGGTTGCTGCGGCACCGGCAGCACGCCCGCCTCCAGCACGCCCGGCGTCTCTTCTTTCAGTTCCGGCAGCGGTCCTTCCAGCGCGATCTTCAGCACCTCGTCCATCGTGTCGACAAAGTTCAGCTTCATCGCGCTCTTCAGATTGTCCGGCAGCTCCGGCAGATCCTTGCGGTTGTCCTCCGGCAAAATCGCTTCGAAGATGCCCGCACGATGCGCCGCCAGCAGCTTTTCTTTCAGCCCGCCGATCGCCAGCACCTTTCCGCGCAGAGTCACTTCGCCGGTCATCGCCAGATCCCGCCGCACCGGAATCTTGGCCAGCGCGCTGGCCAATGCCGTTGCCAGCGTGATGCCCGCCGAGGGCCCATCCTTCGGGATCGCGCCTTCCGGCACATGAATGTGAATGTCGACGTTGCGATAGAAGTCCCGCGGCAGGCCCAGATGATGCGCGCGGCTCCGCACATACGACAGCGCCGCCTGCGCCGACTCCGTCATCACGTCGCCCAGTTGCCCGGTGGTTGTCAGCTTGCCCTTGCCGTCCAGCACCTGGACCTCGGTCTGCAGGATGCTCCCCCCGACCTCAGTCCACGCCAGCCCGTTCACCAGGCCGATTTCGCTCTTCTCGTGTACCGATGAGTCGCGGAACTTCGGCACGCCCAGAAACTCGGAGATATTCTCCGGCGTGACCGTCTCTTTGTGCTTCGCGCCCGCTTTCACTACGCGCCGCGCCACTTTGCGGCACACATTGCCGATCTCGCGTTCCAGATTGCGGACACCGGCCTCACGCGTGTAGCTGCGAATCATCTCCGCGATCGCCCCGTCGGTGAAGGCCAGATTCTTTTCCGTCAGCCCGGTATTGTCGCGCTGCTTCTTCAGCAGATACTGCTTCGCGATCTCCAGCTTTTCCACTTCGGTGTAGCCGTGCAGGCGCAGGATCTCCATGCGATCCTGCAGCGCCGCAGGAATCGTGTGCAGCACGTTCGCCGTCGCCACAAACAGCACCTGCGACAAGTCGTATTCCACGTCGAGGTAATGATCCTGGAAGCTGTGGTTCTGCTCCGGATCGAGCACCTCCAGCAGCGCCGAGGCCGGGTCGCCCCGGAAATCCGAGGCCATCTTGTCGACCTCATCCAGCATGAACACCGGGTTGCGCGTGCCCGCCTTCTTCATCGACTGGATGATCTGTCCCGGCAGCGCGCCGATGTAGGTCCGACGGTGCCCGCGAATCTCCGCCTCATCCCGCACCCCGCCCAGCGACATGCGCACGAACTTGCGCCCCGTCGCCTTGGCAATCGACATCCCCAGGGAGGTCTTGCCCACGCCCGGAGGCCCAACGAAGCAGAGGATCGAGCCTTTGGGATTCTTCACCAGCTGGCGCACCGCCAGAAATTCGAGGATGCGCTCCTTGATCTTTTCCAGGCCGTAGTGATCCGCGTTCAGCACCTTCTCGGCGTGATCGATGCTGCGCGTCTCCTTCGACTTCTTCTTCCACGGCACTGCGAGCAGCCAGTCGAGATAATTCCGCGACACGGTCGATTCGGCCGACATCGGAGGCATTGCCTCGAGCTTCTTCAGCTCCTGAATCGCCTTCTCGAAGACGTCCTTCGGCATGCCTGCCGTTTCGATCTTCTTCTTCAGCTCGTCGAACTCGCTCTTCTCGCCGCGCCCCAGTTCCTTCTGGATGGCCTTGATCTTCTCGTTGAGGTAGTACTCTTTCTGCGCCCGCTCCATCTGCCGCTTCACGCGCGACTGGATGCTGCGGTCCATGTTCAGCTTCTCGATCTCGATATCGAGCACATCGGCGATCTTCAGCAGCCGCTCCGGCAGGTCGAAGATGTCCAGCAGTTCCTGCTTGTCCGGAACCTCCAGCTGCAGATTTGCCGCGATCGTATCCGCCAGCTTCGACGGCTCATCCGTGCGAATCGCCGAAGCCACCGTCTCCACATTCAGCGACTGCTGCAGCTTCACGTACTGCTCGAACAGCGAGGTCACCCGCTGCACCAGCTGCTCGATCTGCGGCGTGACCTCCGGCAGCGGCTTCGCCACCTTCACCGTGGCTACAAAGAAGCCGTCGGAGTCGTTGATTTCGACCGCTCGCGCCCGCTCGATGCCCTCCACCAGCACCTTGATATTGCCGTCCGGCATCCGCACGCTCTGCACGATATTGCCGACGGTGCCGACCTGGTAGATCTCGTCCGGACGCGGCTCATCCACCCGCGCGTCGTGCTGGGTGGCGAGGAAGATCTTCCGTTCCCCGTTCAGTGCCTCTTCCAGCGCGCGCACGCTTGACTCGCGACCCACCACGAACGGGGTCATCATGTGCGGAAAGATCACCATGTCCCGAATGGGCATCATGGGGAACTTGCGTAATTCGTTTCGTTCCCGGCTTTCTTTCGACGGCTGGCTCACGGGATTCCTTTCCGGGGTGGGGTCTTCCGATGATTGTAACGGGTCGAGCTCTTAAGAGAAGAGTAACCCATCCGCAGGGAGGATGCGCCACGCGACACCATCTTTGGCGTTACGAGGGAGTAGAACCGTGCGAAAATCCCTCAGCGGTACGCCTCGCGGCGGTGCCTGACCGCGGACACGTAAAGGCTATCCCCGTGATCGTAAAAGCGTACCCGGTAATCGCCCACGCGCGGGCGGAATTCCGGCGGTTCGATGTCCCGTAGCCGCTTTATGTTCCCTTCCCCGGTGGCGGCGAAATGCGCCAGGCTATGGAGAATACGCAGCGCGGTGGGCTGATCGATGGCGCGGAGTTGCGCCTTAGCCTGTTCCCTCCAGGTAATTTTCTTCCCGTTCACGCTCTACTGTCCGGAATGGTGCGGCTCGCCTTCGATCGGCGCGTTGGCTAAGGCAACGGAAACCGGATCGAGCATCGCCTCCAGCAGGGTGACAACGGCCGACGCCTGCCCGGTCGAGAGCCGATTGATCAGCTCGTGCGCCTGCTGCTTCGGGTTGGTCTCGACAGTCGCCATCGCGCCAATCTCTCTTCTCTATCGTGCGCCCCGCTGCTTGCCGGGTCAATGCCCCCCAGGCAGAACACCCGGCCACTGAGATGCAGATTGAGTCAAACGGACTTAAGTCGACCCGGAAGAGAGCTTCACGCGCTCTTTTCATTTCTCAAGCGCATTCCGCAGATCGATGCGTAAACCGTTATCGCAATCGCAGCAGGACATTCGCAGATAACAATGTAGATGAAAATATCGTGCGCGAACTTGTCCGATCCCGGGGTTGTCAGCAGATAAATCTGCGAGGCGGGCAGGCGATTGGCACGTCCCGGTCCGAGACGACCCTAGCCGGCTTTGTCCAGCAGCATCATCGACAAGTTGCGGTTCCGCACCATCTCCGCCTGGATCTCCATCTCTTTCACCTTCTTGTTGCTCGGCAGGTGATACATCAGGTCCAGCATCAGCTCTTCGAGGATCATCCGCAGCCCGCGAGCTCCCACCTTGCGCAGCAGGGCTTCCTGGGCCACCGCTTTCGTCGCATCCTCGCTGAACGTCAGCTTCACGCCCTCATAGTCGAACAGCTTCTGATACTGCTTCATGATGGCGTTCCGCGGCTTGGTCAGAATCTCCACCAGCGCCGCTTCGTCCAGCTCGTCCAGGATCCCCATTACCGGCAGCCGGCCCACAAACTCCGGAATCAGCCCGAAGCGGATCAGATCCTGCGGCTCCGCCTGACGCAGCAGCTCCGTGTCCCGCTGCGGATGAATCGCCCCCGTCGGGTCCTGGGCTTCCTTGTCCTTGTCGGCGATCGCCTTAAAGCCCAGCGCTTTCTTGCCTACACGTCGCCCGATCACCCGCTCCAGCCCCACAAACGCCCCGCCGCAGATGAACAGGATGTTCGTGGTGTCCACCGGAGTGAATTCCTGATGCGGATGCTTGCGCCCGCCCTGCGGCGGCACATTCGCGACTGTCCCTTCGAGGATCTTCAGCAGCGCCTGCTGCACACCCTCGCCCGAAACGTCCCGCGTAATCGACGGATTCTCGTCCTTGCGGCCGATCTTGTCGATTTCGTCGATATAGATGATGCCGGTCTGCGCCCGCGCCACGTCGCCGTCCGCCGCCTGCAGCAGCTTCAGGATGATGTTCTCCACATCCTCGCCGACATAGCCCGCCTCGGTCAGCGTGGTGGCATCCACAATTGCAAAGGGTACGTCCAGCATCTTCGCCAGCGTGTGCGCCAGCAGCGTCTTGCCGCTGCCCGTCGGCCCCACCAGCAGGATGTTCGACTTCGACAGTTCCACATCCGTTCCGCGCGTCCGGTTCATCTGCACGCGCTTGTAGTGGTTGTAGACGGCCACCGCCAGCTTCTTCTTCGTCTGATCCTGGCCGATCACGTACTCGTCCAGAAACGCTTTGACCTCCTGCGGCTTCGGCAGATGCGTCGGCGCCGCCCCGGTGGTGGTCTCGGTGCGGTCGTCCTCCAGAATCGAGTTGCACACCGCCACGCACTCATCGCAGATGTACGCGCGCGGATAGTCGCTCGGCGATGAAATCAGCTTGGCAACGGCGTCCTGCGACTTATGGCAGAACGAACAACGTAAGGCCTCGTCCGGTCCCGTGCGTGTTTTCATCTGCGGCTGCTCCTCTACCTCAGGGGAAATTCAGTCAGACAATTACTGGCTGCTGGTGGTCGGCCGCGGGCGATCGATGATCTCGTCGATGATCCCGTATTCCTTCGCCTGCGGCGCGTTCATGATGAAGTCTCGCTCCACGTCTCGTTCGATCTTGTCCAGACCCTGGCCGGTGTGCTTGGCCATCAGCTTGTTCGTGATCTCGCGGATCCGGATGATCTCGCGTGCGTGGATATCGATGTCTGTCGCCTGCCCCCCCAATCCGCCCATCGACGGCTGGTGGATCAGGATGCGTGAATTCGGCAGCGCGAACCGTTTGCCCTTCGTGCCTGCCATCAGAAGAAAGGCTCCCATGCTCGCCGCCTGCCCGATGCAATACGTCACGCAATCGTTGCGGATGAACTGCATGGTGTCGTAAATCGCCAGCCCTGCGGTGATCGAACCGCCCGGCGAATTGATATACAGCTGGATATCTTTCTCCGGATCCTCTCCGGACAAAAACAATAACTGCGCGATGACGAGGTTCGCAATCATGTCATCGATCGGCGTACCGAGAAAAATAATGTTGTCGCGAAGCAGACGCGAGTAAATGTCATAAGCCCGCTCGCCGCGGCTCGTCTGCTCAATGACCATGGGTACTAACGCCATCTTTACCTCTACTCTCAGTTCTGAGGCTTTACTGCCTCATCGTCTGTGACAGGTATCACTCGCGCGCCCGATTGCGCGCCTTCAGGACAGCCGTTCTACGAGCAGACTACCTGTTTTCTCCCGTCGCAGTTGCTCGCGGATCCTCGCCAGGCTGCCGTCCTTGCTCAATCGATCCCGCAGCGTCTCCAGCGGTTCCCGCGTTTGCAATGAGATTACCTGAAGCTCGCGCTCCACTTCGTCGTCGCCGACCTGAATGTTTTCCACATCGGCGATGCGATCCAGGACCAGCGTACCCCTCACTTCTCCGATTGCGGACTCTCGCTGCGCTTCCCTCAGCCGATCGAAATCAAGCCGGCGCATATCTTCCGTGCGCATTCCCTGCGCCGCGAGAGCCCTCAATCCGCGTTCCAGCCGGGCGTCGATCTGGCTTTGTACCAGCGACTCGGGCACCGGAAACTGGAACTTCGTTACGAGTGCATCTACCAGTCGATTCCGGGTATCGACCGAAACCCTGTTTTTCTTCTCGCCTGCGAGATGTTCTCTCAACTTATCCTTGAAGTCTTCGAGACTCTCGTACTTGCCCAGCTCTTTGGCGAATGCGTCGTCGAGTTCCGGCAGCACCCGTTTCTGGATGCCCTTGACCTCGACGTCGTACGCCACCGTTTTACCCGCAAGCCGCTTCTGTCCGAAATCCCCCGGATAGGTCACCTCGAACTTCAGCTCCTGTCCCGGCTTCGATCCGCGCAGGGCATCGGTGAAAGCCTCCACCGTATCCTTGCCGCCAATCTCCACCGTGACGTCCTTGCCCTGAATCGGCTGGGCAGGTGACGATGCGGATTCCTCACCCTCGGAATTTTCCGCCGTCTTCTCCCCGCCCTCGCCTTCCACGTCGCCCGTAAAGCTGATCAGCGCCCAGTCTCCATTCGCCAGGCCCCGATCCTCGTCCACCGTCTCCAGCCGCCCGTGCGAATCGCGAATCCGATCCAGCTCCGTGTTGAATTCTTCCTCGGTCAGCTCGGTTGACGGCTTCTCGACCTTCACGTCCTGATAGCCATCCACCGCGAACTCCGGCAGAACCTCGAAGACCGCCTTGAAGGTCAGCGGCTTCCCTTCCTCCAGCTGCAGGTCGGTCACCTGGGGCTGGGATACCGGCCGCACCCCCTGCTGCGCGATCGCCGCGCGAAAATGCTCCGGCACCAGCGCCTCCACCACATCCTCGCGGAGAGCTCCGGCAAAGCGCGACCGCAGCACGCTCTCAGGAACCTTGCCCGGACGGAACCCGGGAATGCGCGCCAGCTTCTGATACCGCTTCAGCACCGTGCGAAAGGCCTTCGTGACCTCTTCCGCCGGCGCCTCGACGGTGACTTCGCGCGTGCACTCCGGATTCAGCGACGGCTGCGCCTGCGCCGGAACATGCGCCTCATGGACGTGGTCATGTCCTGCTTCTCCGTGTTCGTGGTCGTGCTGGTGCTCGTGATCGTGTCCTTCGTGAGTGTGTTCCGTGGCTTCGTTTTCCGCCGTTGCGGCAGGATTCAGTGCGCTTGTCTCAGCTGTCAAGGTGTGCCTTCCGGGGCCGCCGGGATCTCTCGCAAGAAGGGTGAGGAGGCGGCGAAAATATGCCTTCGTCGATCTCCCACGCGGTCGCACGCGCAGGATGTTCGCTCTGAAGTTCCTTCTTCTTTATGGTACGGATGCGGCGAGATTCCGGCAAACGCCCCAGGAACAGCCGGTAGCCTGTAGCCGGTAGCCAGTAGCTGGTGGCCGGCAGCTTGTCCTGCGCCCGCGCCGGCTACAGGCTACTTCAGTGTCGCCATCAGACCCTGCATCATGCTGGCGATTTCTTCCGCTTCAAGCATCACAGGCTGCACCGCATCTCTGGCCACGAAACCCAGCTCGCTCGCCAATTCGACCTGCGTTTGCAACTCAAACAGGGAGCCTCGAGCCTGCGACAGGAACACTGCGAAGCTCTTGTCGGTCATCCTTCCCCGCCCTTCGGCGATATTGCTCGGAACCGAGACCGCTGCACGCCGAATCTGGCTGACGAGCCCGAACTCCTCACCCCTGGGAAAGCGCTCGGTCAGCTTATAGACCGCCCGCGCCAAACCCATCGAACGCTGCCAGACCTGCAAATCGCGAAACCGTCGAGTTTCCATCCTGCGTCCATTGCAGCCCTGCCCATTCGCAATCACAAGATCACAAAGGTTCCTCCACGAATCCGAGGTCACGCCTTCAGCTACCAGCTACAGGCTACCGGCTACAGGCTGTACTCTTCCCCCATGAGCATCCGCACCCTCTCCACCCGCGAGATCTACCGCAACCCCTGGCTCCGTCTGCGCGAGGACCAGATCGAGCGCTCCAACGGCGCCCGTGGCCTCTACGGTGTGGTCGAGAAGGACGACTGCGCCATCATCCTCCCCATCGACGGCGACTCCCTCTACCTCATCGAACAGTTCCGCTACACCATCCAGCAGCGCGCCCTCGAGCTCCCCCAGGGCGGATGGGAGACCGCCAACGTCGACCCCGAGGAGCTGGCCCGCGGCGAGCTGCGCGAGGAGACCGGCCTGACCGCGGCGAACATGACCCGTCTCGGCGAGATGTGGATCGCCTACGGCTTCGCGCGCCAGAAGCAGCACGTCTACCTCGCCACCGGCCTGACTCCAGGCAAGACCGAACCCGACCCGGAAGAGCACGACCTCGTCCTGCGCAAGGTGAGCATCGCCGAATTCGAAGAGATGATCCTCAACGGGACCATCCGCGACGACTGCACCATCGCCGCCTGGGGCATGTACCGGCTGTGGAAGGAGCGGCGCGGCTAAGCGCTCGGGCGGGTCGGCTCGTTTTTAGCGACCTGAGTGCAGCCGGTAGCCTGTAGCCGATAGCGGTAGCTCGGTCGCCGTTTGGCTCGATCGTGTTTCACCTCTTTACCCCACCCTCCCATCACCCTTTTGACTACTTGATTGATTTATTGCGATTTGCGTGATCGGTGTTCGGGCCCCGTTGACTGAAGTGATGGAAGGCGGATCACTTGCGACAGGCCTCTTCCTTCTGAGTGCAGCCGGTAGCTTGTAGACGGTAGCGGTCTCGCTCGATCCCGCGGGTTTGATTTCTTTACACCACCCCCCATCACCCTTTTGACTACTTGATTGATTTATTGCGATTTGCGTGATCGGTGTTCGGGCCCCGTTGACTGAAGTGATGGAAGGCGGATCACTTGCGACAGGCCTCTTCCTTCTGAGTGCAGCCGGTAGCTTGTAGACGGTAGCGGTCTCGCTCGATCCCGCGGGTTTGATTTCTTTACACCACCCCCCATCAACCTTTTGACGAGTTGATTGATTTATTGCGATTTGCGTGATCGGTGTTCGGGCCCCGTTGACCGAAGTGATGGAAGGCGGATCACTTGCGACAGGC
The DNA here is from genome assembly GCA_963796895.1 of uncultured Acidobacteriaceae bacterium. GTDB lineage: Bacteria > Acidobacteriota > Terriglobia > Terriglobales > Acidobacteriaceae > Palsa-343. Next base: position 464,482 of record CAWCNN010000001.1, on the reverse strand, counting down.
CTCTTCGGCCGGGGCTTGTCTTTGTGAGGCCTGAGCGACGGCAGTGAGTTGGGCGAGGACGTCCGATTGCGCCTGGAATGCACCCGGGAGTTGCTGTCTCCTGATTTGTTCGCGACGGTTGTAGATGAGGAGGAGGAATCGGCCGGCAGTGCGGGGGGTCATGGTGCCATTGAACAGGCAGATCATGAGGTCGTCGACGAGGTCAGGGATGGAGTCTTCGTTGCAGTATCCGATGTACTCGCGCAGCTGGCCCCATTCGCGGCGGGGGCTGAAGGGAGCGTCCGGGGCGGGTGCGCCGGGCTGGGCGGCGCGTCGGAGGGCGAGGGCTGTCGGGGAATGGTGGCGGCAGTAGTCCTGATCGCGGTTGGCAGCGCAGTGGCAACGGTGGCCGTTATCGAGTACGAAGGAGCAGGTGCGGATCATGAAAACCCTCCAGCAAGAGAAAAGGCCGCTCGATGGCGGCCTTGCTTTGGAGACAGTTCTCCAATTGTTTTCAGCCTATGGGGTGGAGTGGAGGAAGGCAAGGAGAAAGGGAGGGGTAAACGGTACGGAGGTCATGCGTCCAGCCGGTAGCTTGTGGCCGGTAGCCGGCAGCTCGTCTATTCGAGCGGGAGGATGAGGGTTTCGGCACGACTGAAAGTCGTGCCCTTCACTCTTTCGCGCCAGAGGCGAGACGGTTGGCCAGGACGGGAAACCCCGCGGCTGAATGGTCCTCGCTGACCGGTTCATCGCTGCCCGGCTGACTGCTGAACGCCTTCCTTAGAAACTAAAAGAAGCATTCAAAAAGATGCTGCGGTTGCCCGAGGTTGAGGGCCCGAAGAAGCCTCCCGCCAGCGATTGCGACTTATCGAAGTAGGAGCCGGGCAGTCCGGTTCCCTGCGACTGACCCGCAGTCAGCACGCCGTTCGGGGTGCCGAGGTTCTCGTGGTTGAGAACGTTGGTCGCCCACACCCCGAGGTTGAGCGTGTAACGGCGGTTGACCTCCGCGTCCATCCGGCCAGGGCCGCCCCGCGAGCCGCTGAAGCCGCCGCCGCCCAGTCCGCGAGGACCGCCGTGGAAGCCTCCACCGCCTCCGGCTGCGTGCTGGCCTTCGCCGAGTTTGGGACCGATGCCGATGGCCTTGTTGACGCGCATGTTCAGGCTGACCGAGGGGGGTCCGGTGCCGAGTCCGTACGGCAGGATCTTCTCCCCGCTGCCAAAGGGGTTGAGGTCGAGGCAGCCGAAGCCCGGTGCGCTGATGTAGTCGGCGTTGGCGCCGTTGCAGAGCGACGCATCGGCATACGTAGGCCGCGCGTTGAACTGGTTGTTGCCGGTGAGGTCGCGGCCCGTGGTGATGTTGAAGGGCGTGCCGGAGTTGGCGACCAGCATCGGCGATGCGGATATTTTCCAGGGCAGGGTGACGTTGCCAAAGACCATGACGCGGTGCTCGATGGCGAAGCTGGTGCGTCCGTAGTCGAGCCCGGGGTTGCTGGAGACGGAGGGAACGGTGCCGACGCCGGAGGTGTCACCCTGGGCATTGCTGTAGGTGTAGTTGGTAAAGGCGCTGAAGTTGCGGTAACTGGCGCGGAGGGTGGCCATGATCTGGTGCTCGCGGTAGAAGCCACCGGACTGGTACTGCAGGTTGTTATCCGGCGGTTCGGCAGGCTGGAAGGCGGGATATTGGCCGTTCTGGAAGCCGCCGGCGGCGATCTCGGAGGCGGCGGCGCTGAGATTGTCGGTGAAGTACTGGTGGACGCCCTGGGAAAAGATGTAGGTGACGTTGCCGGTCATGAGCTTGGTGAGCTGACGGTCGACACCGATGGCGGCTTCCATATCGTTGGCGGCCTTCATGTTGGGGGAGAGGGTGTATTGAGTGGGCGCGGCGCGGCCACCCGTCGTCACGCCGGAGGTGATCGGCGTCGGTTTAGAGGGATCAAAAGCGATGCCGGAGTTCTGGATGAAGGTCTGCTCATTGACGCCGTTCTGGTGAATGGCATTGACAATAAAGGGAACCTGCGCCCCGAAGCCGTTGGCGACGGTGAAGCGCTGGTAGAACCATCCGTATCCGGCGCGAACGACGGTTTTGGGCTGCTGTTTTCCGTTGGAGCGGCCGAGGGCGTAAGCCACGGTGATGCGCGGCGCCCAGTCATTCTTATCGTGGATGCGGTTCTGCGTCTCCCAGCGGGCGCCGTAGCTGAAGGTAAGCCGCGGGCTCACCTTCCAGTCGTCCTGATAAAAGAGGCCGGCGTCGAACAGGATGGCGTGGGCGACAGGGTTTTGAATGTAGTTGTAGGTGTACTGCTGTGGATGGCAGGTCGCGGCGGGCGGATTGTCGAGGCAGCCGACGAAATCGGCAAGGCTGGAGAAAATGTAGGAGCCGTTGCTTCCGCTGGTAGTGGAGTTGACGTCGTCGTAAGAACGGAGGCGGGCGCCGAAGTTGAGCGAGTGGGCTCCGAAAGCGCCGGAGAAGTAGTTCTGGAGCTCGAAGTCGTTCTCGTGATCCTGCACGGACTGGGCATCGCTGCCGCCGTCGGTGAAGGACTGCTGCACCGTGAAGGAGGGCAGGGCCGAGACGGCATTCTGATTGTTGCGGACGCGGCGGTACTCGAAGCGGATGTCGTCAACCAGTTTGGGGCTGAGGATGATGCTGTCGGAGAGCTGGAGTTCGTTCTCTTCCTGGTGAGTATCGATGGCCGTCGAGGGCAGGCTGAGGGCGTTGAGGCCGCCGTTGGTGCTGGTGCCCCGGTTGTATTCATAACGGATGGTCAGGGTGTTGGCTTTGCCGAGCTGGAGATCGACGCGCGGGCTGAGGTTGAGGCGGGAGCCAGGGTTATCGATGGCCTCGTTGATCGAGGTGCCGGTGGCGCCGGGCGAACCGTCGGGATTGGTGATGGCGTGCACGGTGGTGGGATCGATGGCCTGGAGAATGGCTTCGTTCTGCTGATTACGGGAGAAGATGGAGACGAAGTAGGAGGCGTTTTTGGAGATGGGGCCGCCGACCGAACCGTGGAGCATCCAGGAGTAATAGGAGGGCTCAGTCTTGTTCTGCAGGATGGGGTTCTGGGAGTTGAAGGAGGAGTAGTTGCCGACGATCTCCGCCTGGCCGTGAAGCTTGTCGGTGCCGGGCTTGGTGAAGATCTCGATGCGGCCGTAGCCGAGGCGATCGTACTCGGCGGAGAAGGGATTCTGGTTGACGCGGATTTCGCGGATGGAAGACTTAGGCGGAAGCTGGCCGCCGGTGAAGCCGTCGATGTAGATCTGGCCGCCGTTGGGACCGGCAGAAGGACCGGCAAGGGCCTGGAGTTCGTTCTGGAGCTCGTCGGGATCGTCGGAGAGGGAGTTGAGGTCGGAACCCTTGATGACAATGGCGCTGGCGTTGGCATCCGCGGCGGTGCCGATGCTGGTGTTCTCGGACTGGACTTCGACCTGCTGCTGCTGGACCTGAATGGTCATGGCCGGGTTGACGTTTTTCACCTGGCCGGCGGCGACCACGATATGGGGGACGCGCCAGGCGGCGAAGCCTTCGGCGGTGGCCCAGACGGAGTAGGTTCCGGGCGCGAGGCCGCGGACGAGGTAGACGCCACCGGCATCGGAGGTAGCTTTGCCGGCGGTCTTGCCGGCGGTATCGAGGATGACGATGGTGGCGTTGGGAATGACGGCGCCGGAGGGATCGGCAACCTGGCCGCGGATGATACCGGTGGTCTGGGCCTGGTCTTCGGGCGCGGTCTGCGGCGCGGAGGAGGGCGTGGTGGGTGCGGCGAGATCCTGGGCGAAGGCGCAGGGCGCGGCGATAGTCAGGAGCACGGCAAGACATGCAGTCAGCAGCCGGCGATCGGCGGTTCGCAGTGGGGAAAGCAGAGTGCGGCGAGACGACATCGCTGGAACCGGCGAGGTCAGACACTTCAAGTGATCGAGAATTCTGCAGTTCAAAGTAGTTTTTCCTTTTTCGAATGCCGCTTCAGGATCGTGCCCGGCGGCTTTTGTTTGGACCTTGCCAGGAGAGACGTGCATTCAGCCTGGCAGGTTCACCTTAATTGTTCCTGTGGGCGTACTTTTTCTTACTGAGGTGATCCCTCTCCGCCCCCCTGGTCGCCGCCGGAACCGCCGCCGAGTCCGCTCCATGCGGAAGAGAACATGCTCTGGCTGCCGCTGGCGGAGGCCTGGAGCATGGGCTCGACGCCGGCGAGCAAGCGAATCGCGGTCGCGGAGTCGGGACTACCGGAGGTGGCGACGATCATGACGGCGTCGCCCTTGTGCAGGTCAGAGACGTGTATTTCCGGCGAACGCTGTAGAACACGGTTGAAGCCGCCGGCGCCGTTCTGGGCTTGCCCGGCTTGGCCTCCTTGTCCGCCCTGGCGGAATTGGCCGCCTGCGCCAGGAGCCGCGGCGCCGGCTGCCTGGCCGCCGCCCTGGCCTGGACCGCCACCGTTGCCGCCGTTGGAACGGAGGCGCATGGCGATCATCTGCGCCATTTGCGGATCGATTTTACGGAGGTCGGAGTCAGGAGTGGTTTTGATGGTGACGGTCTTCTTCGTGACCAGATCTTTCACTTCGAGGGTGCCGGCGCCGGCGTTCACGGAGGAAACCATGCCGGCGATGTTGCGGAAGGAGCCGGAGACGATTTCGTCAGCAGCGACGTCGTCGCCGGTGCGATTGCCACGGGCTTCCACCTGGTCTCCGGGTTGAATGGCGGCGAGCGTGGAGGGCTGCGCTTCAGAGAACTTGACGGAATCAGGCGCGTAGCGGCGGAAGATCGTGGACGGGTTGGTGTGGATGGCGATGGTACGATTGGCCGCGGTAATGGTGACGGTTCCGGTGGAGGGATCGACCGATTTGACGAGACCGCCGACGCCGCGGCGGGCCCAGTCTGCCTGCTCCTGCTGCTGTTTGGCAGCGATGTCGCTGGCTTTGTTGACGACGACGACTCTGGCGGCGGGCGGATCGCCCGCCATGAGCATGAGGACGCGATCGCCTGCGGCGATGTCGGTGAGGGCAATTTTGGTGGCGCCGGCGAGGCTCTTCGAGCCCGGCTCAGTGCGGACGATGTTGGCCGTCTCGGGGACGGTAACGGTGACGTCGGTTCCGGAATCCTGCTTGACCGAGACGGAGTTACCGCTGACAGAGGCAACGGTTCCGATGACACGGCTGGAGGCGGGTGCCTGCGCATGACCGGCGGCGGAGAGCGCAATCGTGAAGCCAAGCGCCGTGATGGCGGCGCGCAGTTGTTTTGGGTGAATCATTCTTGTTCCATGGTAGCGTGCTGTGACCTCCTGATCTGACGGGTAAGGGGGGCTAAAGTTTCAGAACCGAAAGGGTTTCTTACCGGATTCCGGTATAGATGGGGTGCCCGCGGAGTGCGATCCGCAATATATGATCGCGGGTGGTTCGATTTCTTTCCTGCCTGGCGTCGGTCGGGTGTCCACAACCGGACATCTATAAGGAAAGGAAAGGAAATTCGAGCGGAAACGAGAAACGAGTCGAAGATGGCGATTTCCGGCACCAGCAGCAATCAATCTTTAAAGGTCGCACCGGGCGGCGAAGGCACCAGCTACCGCAGCGCGCTGGCGATGGTCACCACATTGTTTTTTATGTGGGGATTTTTGACGTCGCTGAACGACATCCTGATCCCGCACCTGAAGTCGATCTTCGAACTCAACTACGCGCAGGTGATGCTGGTGCAGTTCGCGTTCTTCACAACCTACGCGCTGCTGGGAATTCCGTCGGGCAAAGTGGTGGAGTGGATCGGCTACAAGAAGACGATGGTAGCCGGGCTGCTGACGATGGGCGCGGGTGCGCTGCTGTTTGTTCCGGCGGCAAAGGTGCCGTCGTTTCCGCTCTTCCTGGGCGCGCTGATCGTGCTGGCGGCGGGGATCACGGCGCTGCAGGTGGCGGCGAATCCTTATGTGACGGTGCTGGGGCCGGCGCGGACCGCGTCGAGCCGGCTGAACCTGACGCAGGCGTTCAACTCACTGGGGACGGTGCTCGGACCGATCTTCGGGGCCTTCGTGATCCTGCGGACGGCGGGCGCGGTGCAGGACGTGACGAAGATGTCGCCGGAGGTACACAAGGCGTATCAGATTCACGAGGCATCGACGGTCAACATTCCGTACGTGGGCATTGCGCTGGCGCTGGTGCTGCTGGGACTGGCGATCGCGATGTACAAATTTCCGCGCATCGAGACGACGAAGGATTACCGGCCCAGCGAGCTGCATAAGGAAAAGGGCAGCATCTGGCGGCACTCGCATGTGGTGTTTGGGGCGATTGCGATTTTTGTTTACGTGGGCGCCGAGGTCTCGATTGGCAGCTTCCTGATCAACTACTTTGCTCAGCCGGAGATTGGCGGACTGGCCACGGCGGCGTCGAGCGGATCGGTACACATGGCGTCGGCGGCGATTTTGCGTCTGGCGACGAAGGTTATTGGCACCTGGGTACCGCTGTACTGGGGCGGGCTGATGGTGGGCCGATTCATCGGCTCGGGTGTGCTGCAGAAGGCGAACCCAGGCAAGGTGCTGAGCATTGTTGCCCTGTGCGCCGCGCTGTTGGTGGTGGTGTCGATGCTGACCGACGGCGGCCTGGCGGTGTGGAGCATTCTGCTGGTGGGGCTGTTCGACTCGATTCAGTTCCCCACGATTTTCACGCTGGGGGTTGCGGAGATGGGGCCGCTCACCGGCGAGGCTTCGGGGCTGCTGATCACGGCGATTGTGGGTGGCGCGATTATTCCGGAGCTGCAGGGAATGCTGGCGGATCGGATCGGAATTCACCACGCTTTTGTTCTGCCGATTCTCTGCTTCCTGTATATCGCGTGGTATGGGGTGCGGGGGTCGAAGGTGAAGGAGCCGGTGCGGTAGTTAGGAACGGGCGTCGGCACATGGCAAGGATACGAGTTGGATGGATCATCATCGCTACGATCGCGGTGTTCTGTGCAGCTGTGGGCTGGTACAGCCTTGCAGCTGATTACGATTATCGAACGCTGGCCGGAACATATGTCTTTCAACGCGACGGACGCAGCTACACGCTGAAGCTTTACGCCGATCGCACTTTCGAAGAAGATTTCGAGATTCATGGCACCGTCCAGGTCGCCCGCGGTAGGTGGCGTCGCTTCGGAGAAAGCGGAATGGCTCTCTCCGGCTCCTTCCTTAAAGTGCCCGAACAAGAATCCGGGCCCGCTGGTGAAAATTACGGCAGCTTCTACAAATTATTCGGCGTCTTTCCTGTGTTGCAATTAGACTCGACTTCCGGTGGCCTCCGATTCCATCGGAAGCTCATCAGTTGGTGATCGAGCCAGGTCGTGGGCGATCACTTGCCTACTAACGCGCGATGGAGCGCTGGATGGTGCGGCGCAAATCCTCAAGCCTGTACGCTGAACGCTGAACGCTGTACGCTGGTTCCCGATGTCTTCCCCACTTCTGCTCTCTGGTCAGCCTCTTTCTCTGGATGAAATTGGTCGGGTCGCGCTGGAGCGGCGCACGGTAGCACTCGATCCGGCTGCGTTGCCGCGCATCCACGAGTCGCGCGCCGTGGTCGATGGGCTGCTGGCACGTGGCGCGACGGTCTATGGCGTGAACACCGGATTCGGCAAGCTCTCCGATGTGACGATCGCGCCCGGCGAAGTGCAGGCGCTGCAGCGCAACCTGGTGCGGAGCCATGCGTGCGGGGTGGGCGATCCGCTGCCCGAACCGGAAGTCCGCGCGATGTTGCTGCTGCGCGCCAATGTGCTGGCGAAAGGCTTCAGCGGCGTGCGGCCCATAGTGGTCGAGATGCTGCTGTCGCTGCTCAATCTGGGAATTCATCCGGTGGTGCCGGCGCGCGGGTCGGTGGGGGCGAGCGGAGACCTGGCGCCGCTGGCGCACCTCGCGCTCGCGATCATCGGCGAAGGCATGGTGCTGCTCGATGGGCGGCCGATGCCGGCGGCGATGGCGATGCTGAAGACGGGACTCCAGCCGGTGGTGCTCGAAGCTAAAGAAGGCCTGGCGCTGCTGAACGGCACGCAGGCCATTACAGGAGTTGGAGCCCTGGCGCTGGCGCGCGCGTTGCGCGTGGTGGAGTTGGCCGATCTGGCCGGTGCGATGACGCTCGAGGCGCTGCAAGGGGACGCCGACGCCGTTCGATGAGCGCATCCATGCGGTGCGGCCGCATCCGGGACAAAGGATGGCGGCGGCGCATTTGCGCGCGCTGCTGGAGGAGAGTGAGATTCGCGAGTCGCATCGCGAGAACGATCCACGGGTGCAGGACGCGTATTGCCTGCGCTGCATGCCGCAGGTGCATGGGGCGGTGCGCGACGCGCTTGGGCACGCGCAGGCGACGCTCGAAATTGAAACAGGAGCGGCGACCGATAATCCGCTGGTGTTTCCGGAAGGCGAGATTTTGTCGGGCGGAAATTTTCATGGCGCGCCGCTGGCGCTGCAACTCGACGTGGCGGCCATTGCGATGACGACGCTGATGGGGATCAGTGAGCGGCGCGTGGACCGACTGGTGAATCCGGATATCAATGAGGGGCTGCCGCCGTTTTTATCGAAGACGCCGGGCGTGTCGTCGGGATTCATGATCGCGCACATCGTGGCGGCGGCGCTGCTGAACGAGGCGAAGGTGCTGGCGCATCCGGCGAGCGCGGACAGCGTGCCGACCTCGGGAGGCAAAGAGGATCATGTGTCGATGGGGATGACGGCGGCGCTGAAATTCCGCCAGGTGGTCGAGAACGCCGAGCGAGTGCTGGCGGTGGAGTTGCTGTGCGCGGCGCAGGCGCTGGAGTATCGGGCTCCGCTGAAACCAGCGCGGCGCGTGGGCGAGGCGTTTGCCGCGGTGCGCGGGGTGGTGAAGGCGCTGGGGGAGGATCGCGTGCTGAGTGGGGATATTGAGGCGATGGCCGCGGCGGTGCGGGGCGGGAAGCTGGATGGTTGGCGCGGTTAGTACTCGATGCCGCGCTGGGCGAGAATTCCCTTCTGATAGGCGTGCTTGACTTCGCGCATTTCGGTGACGGTGTCGGCGATGGCGACCAGGGATGGATGCGCGTTGCGGCCAGTGAGGATGACGTGGACCATCTCGGGGCGCGCCTCCAGCGTCTCGACAACTTTGGCCGGATCGAGCATGCCGTAGCTGATGGCGTAGTTGATCTCGTCGAGGATCACCATGTCCCACTCACCGGAGAGGATCGCGGTGCGCGCTTCCTCCCAGGCTTCTTCGACGAGGCGGATGTCTTCGGGATCGGTTTCGGCGCCGCCGATCTTGACGAAGCCGCGGCCCATCTGGCGGAGGACAAAGTTATCGCCGAAGGCTTTGGTGGAATCGAGTTCGCCATAGTGCCAGGAGCCTTTGAGGAACTGCAGCATGAGGACGCGCATGCCGTTGCCGACGGCGCGCAGTGCGGTGCCCATCGCCGCGGTGGTTTTGCCTTTGCCGGGCCCGGTGTTGATGAGGATCAGGCCCTTGCGGGTTTCAGGGGTGGCGGATTCAGTCACGGATTCTCCAGGGTGCACACGGCGGTTGGCTACCGGCTACCTGCTCGATGATACGGGTGGCCGGCGAGGATGGTGAGAGAGCGGTAGATCTGTTCGCAGAGGACGACACGAGCGAGTTCGTGGGCGAGCGTCATGGGTCCGAGGGAAAGGGTTTCACTGGCGCGGTTGCGGGAATCCGGCGACCAGCCGTCGCCTGGGCCGATGGCAAAAACGATGAGTTGCCGTCCCTGGTCGCGCTCGCGCCCGAGCCACTCGGCGAAGGCTTCGGAGGATTTCTGCTTGCCACGTTCATCGAGCAGAAGGACGAGGGGCACGGTGCGGGCTCGCTCGCGGTCGATGGCGGTCCACAGTGCGTCTTCATCGCGGAAGATGGGCGCTTCGACGAGAGATTTCACGCCGCCCGGCAACAGCGGGGCGATGCGGTCGAGATACATGCGGGCGAGTTCGTCAAAGGCATCGCGGGGGCGCGCACCGACAGCGGCAATCCAGAGCTTCACTGCAACAGTTTAAGCGCCGGTCAGCGATCGCCGGAATGGCGATGGGGCCCATGGTTTTACGAGCGCTCCGTTGCTGTGTCCGGAAACAGGCGGCTCAGGAAGTTGGCATTCCGAAGCCTCGCAGGCCAGCCGCCGCTCGGATCAATGCCAGTGTCATACCGACGCCGGCTACTGCACGGTCAGCGTGAACGTCGTCGTCTGGCTCAGGGTGCCCGCCGTCGCGGTCACGGTAACGGTGCTGCTTCCCGTGGGGGTGGTCGAACCGCCTCCACCTCCGCCAGTGCCGCCACCCTTGCTGCTGCTCCCCCCGCATCCTGTCATGGCCAGGCCAAGGCCGGTGACGAGCAGCATCACGCATAAGAGGCTGCTCCATCTCCGCCGCGTGCGCACGACGCCTCCCAGCCCCAGCAGCACCACGGCGAGGAAGGTTGTCGGTGCTCGCGCCGGACCATTGTGTCTGCCGAAATCAGGCTGTGTCATGACTGCGGTTGATACATCGGTCGCGACCGTCAGGGTGGTTGTCGCCGCCGCAGTCCCGTTGGGCGTCAGCGTCGACGGCGAGAAGCTGCAGGTACTTGCGGCCGGAAGTCCCGAACAGGCGAAGCTGACCTGCTGGCTGAACCCACCGGCCGGCGTGACCGCAATCAGGGTCGTCCCGGATTTCCCCGCGGCTACGGTGACCGTTGCCGGACTGGCGCTGAGCGAGAAGCTGGGCGACCCCACAATCTGGCTCAGCGCACTGGATGTGGATGCGGAATAGTTGGTGTCTCCGCCATATTGCGCCGTAATCGAATGCGAGCCTGTCGTGAGGGTTGAGGTCGAGTAAGTTGCCTGGGCGCTGCTGTTCAGCGTTCCTGTCCCCAGCGTGGTTGTTCCGTCGAGGAACGTCACCGCCCCGGTGGGTACCGGCGAAGTGCCCGACGGACCCGCGACCGTGGCTGTGAAGGTCACGGACTGTCCGGAAGCGGAGGGGTTGGCCGACGATGCCAGCGTAGTGGTGGATGCTGTCAGCGTCACCCCATTGATCACCTGGGTCAGGACGGAGGAGGTCGAGCCGGAAAAGTTCGCGTCTCCAGCGTAGACGGCTGTGATCGAATGGGAGGCCACGGTCAACGAAGACGTGGAGTACGCCGCCTGGGCGCTGCCGTTCAGCGTGCCCGTACCCAGGGTGGTGGTCCCATCCATAAAGGTCACGGTTCCGGTGGGCGTCGCCGTACTTCCCGTCCCGGCTTTCACCGTCGCCGTAAAAGTCACTGACTGTCCGGCAATGGCCGGGTTTGCCGAAGAAGCTACCGTCGTCGTGGTGCCGGTCAGGCCGGTGCCGCTGTTCACCACCTGCGCCAGGACGGTCGAGGTGGAGGCCGCGTAGTTCGAATCTCCGCCATAGAGGGCGGTGATCGAATGGGAGCCGACGCTGAGGGAAGAGGTCACGAATGTGGCCTGCGCGCCGGCATTCAGCGCAGTGGTTCCCAGTGTCGTGGTCCCATCCATCAGGGTGACGGTGCCCGTCGGCACGATATTGGTTCCGGATGCGCTGGTCACCGTGACCGTGAACGCGACCGACTGTCCGCTCTGCGAGGGATTGGCCGATGACGTCACCGCGGTCGTCGTCGGTGTCGCTGTCCCCGTTACACCCGTGCCCATCATGTAGATCGGCTGCGGGTTGCCGGTTGCATTATCCGAGATCAGGAGCGTGCCGACTTCCGGCAATTGTGTCGTCGTCGGTTTAAAGGCGACGCTCAATGTGCAGCTGGCGCCAAAAGCGAGCGAGGTTCCGCAGGAATTCGACTGCAGCAGGAAGTCGGCGCTGCTGGTGATCGCATGCGCGGGCAAAGTGACGGTAGCGTCGCCGGTGCTGGTGATAGTGATCGTCTGGGGTGCGCTGAGGGTGTTTTCCGCCTGATTGCCGAAATTGAGCGTAGCCGGCACGATCCGCAGTTGTGGCCCGCTTGCGCCCGATCCTGTCAGGTTTACTGTCTGCTGCGGATCGATTGCATCGTTATCGGTGATGGTGAGGGTTCCCGTGAAATTACCCGCCGCTGGAGGAGTAAAGGTGAGGGAAATCGTGCAGGTGGCATTCGGGGCGAGGGAACCTGAGCAGGTATTGGCGGAAACGGCAAAGTTCGCGCTTGCGGTCACCGCCGCAAGGTTCAGCGCGCTCTGGCCGGTGTTCATGAGTGTCGTCGTGAGCGGAGGGCTGGCGATGCCAATCGCGGAGTTCCCGAAATTCAGCGCCGACTGGAGAAATTCTCCCAGCGGCACGGTGAGTCCGGTTCCATAGACCGGCAGCTGCACGGGTCCCTGAGGATCGTTGCTTTGAATTGTCAGCGTGGTATTGCGGCTGCCTGCCTGGGTGGGGGTAAAGGTGACAGTATAGGTGCAGTTGGCGCCCGCGGCGATCGTCACGGGGAATGTGGAACAGGGATTGAGCGCGCCTCCTTCGCCAGTTACTGTGTAATCGGTCAGCCCGGGAACGATGGCGTTGATCGTCAGTGGCGCTCCGCAATTGGTGGTGCCGCCGCCGCAGACGGGGATGTTGTTGAAGACGGTGAAGAGCACGCTGGAGCCGTTGGATGATTGTCCTACCTGCACTCCGCCGAAGTTCATGGGGCTCGGAACTTCCAGGGTGGTCATGCCGGGTTGCGTGTTGGTCACCGCATCCCCAATCAGCGAGACGGTGGGCAGGCCTGCGTTGGCCGGGGTGGTTCCGACCGTAAGAGTCGCGGTACGCTGCCCACTGGCGCCCGCCGCTGGATTGAAGGTCACCTTCACGTAGCAACTCGCGCCTGCCGCAATGGTGACAGGCAGACTCGGGCTCGAACAGTTCGAGGGAGCTGCTGTGAAATCGCCCATGTTGGTCCCGGATAGCCCCAGGCTCGCGACCTGAATGGACGTGGTCGGGGAGGGATTTTGCAGCATCACCGAGGCCCACGTGTTCGTCCCGATGACCACCGGGCCAATCGGCAGCGTCAGCGGCGAGATGTTCAGCGCATTGCTCCCGGCTACGGTGGCGGTGATGTTCACGGTTTGCGGCGAATCGGGGGCGTTGTCGGTGAGGGTCAGCGTGGCCGTGCGCGTGCCGGTGGCCGAGGCCGGAGGACTGAACGTGAGGCCGACATAGCAAAGCGACCCTGGAGCCAGCGCGGTGATCGCGCAATCATTGCCCCCCAGCCCGGCGGTCGTCATCTGGAAATCGGAGGCGTTGGCGCCGCCCAGCACGAGGTTACTGATCTTCAGCGCGGTGTCGCCATCGCTGCCAATTTCGTCGAGCACCTGGGCGCTGCTCGTCCCCGGCGCCTGCGCCGGAAAGACGACCGGATTGGGAACTGCCGAGATGGCCGCGCCCACGGTTGCGGTGCCCGTCAGACTTATGATCTGCGGTCCCTGGGGCGCATTCTCGTTCACAACAATCTGCGCGGTTCGGTTGCTCGGCAAGCAGTTCGGCCCCGCCACACAGGTGGGCGGACCTGGCGCGAAGGTGATGACCAGATTGCATGAGGCGCCGGCGGCCAGGGTGCTACCGCAGGTGGTTGTCATCAGGAAATCGGATACATTGTTCGTTCCGTAGCTTGGCAGCAGCAGGAGGCCGAGCGACATGGGCCCGGCCCCGGTGTTCTGAATTGTCAGGGTCTGCGGTGCACTTGCCGTCCCCTGCGGCGTGTTGTCGAAACTAATGAAGAGGGTGGGCAAGATCGTCAGTGAGGGCTGAGGTCCGGCATTCCATTTCTCCAGATAGGCCGAACCGTAAGCTCCCGGATTCGGTGGATAGGTTCCGGGGGTGCTGGGAGGCTGAACGCCGGTGCCGGCGACATATATATTGTCGCTGCTGTCAATCTGCAGATCAGTCGATTGGCCCAGATCGCCAGCGAGCTCGGTAGCGAACGGCAGCTTCGTTCCGTCGTTCGACATCTCTGCCAGGAATGGGATTTCCCCCACCTGGTTGAGCTTGTAAGCATCGGCGGAGTAGGGGAAATCGTAGGAGAACGTCACGCCTGTGAGCCATATATTGCTGGTGGAATCCACTCCGACGGCTTCCACCATGTCCTGCCCGGTTCCCCCGAGATACGTCAGGAAGCTCAGCGCTCCCGCAGAATTCAGCTTGCCCACCAGGCCAGTTCCGCAGGCTGCAGGGAGAAACGGGGTCATCACTCCCCAGTTGCAGCTGTTTCCCATCGTCGCCTTATTTGTGCTCTGAAAGACGGCCGTGGTAACCGGCAGGTGCTGTGCGCTCGTAGCTCCGCCGAAATACAGGTTTCCTGATTTGTCGACGGCAATGCCACCCACGCCTGTGTCTCCATCGGCCTGGACGATCGTCAGATAACCGGGGGTGAGAGTGGTGCCGGAAAGATTCAGCTTCGCAACGAAGAGGCTTACTCCTGACGCGGCAGTTCCTCCCGCGGGCGGATAAGTGTTCGTTACCGATCCAAGGCTGCTGGACAGAGACCCGGATTCGCTGCCTGCAACATAGATGTTTCCGCTCGCATCGAAGGCCAGCCCCGACGCCAGGACATTCGATGGACCTCCGAGGAACGTCCCATACCGGAGTTTTCCAGTCGCGGGATCCAATCCGAGCAGAAATGCGTTGAAGCATGGATTGCTTCCGCTGCACGAGCCGCCACCAAAGGTGGTCTCCAGGGTGGTGGGCGCCGGTTCGAAATTGGAGGAGTTCGTTTCCCCCAGCACGTCCACATCGCCTGACACCGGGTTCAGCTTCACCTGATACGCGCCGCTTGCCTGCCCTCCTCCCAGCAGGCTGGAGAACAACAGCTGCGAGCCGTCAGGGCTCAGCTTCAGGATGAAACCCTGGGCGCAGTTGAAGCCGGGCTTCGACAATCCGCAAGGCGCGGGAGCGGTGGGACCGATATTTCCCACGGTCGCGAAGTTGGTCGCCCCGGTCGCTCCGGCGAGATAGATATTGCCGGCGCTGTCGACAGCCACGTGTCCTCCGGAGCTAACGCCATTGCCGCCGATAAAGTCGGAGAACAGCAGAGTTGACGCGGTAGGATCCATCTTGATCAGAAATGCCTGATCGCAGCTCCTCGAGTTTGGATCGTTAGTAAAGTTCTGATAGCTTCCCGCCGTCACGGGAAAATCCGCCGAGCAGGTATGTCCGGTCAGGTAGGTGTAGCCGTTGGCATCGAATGCCATCCCCATGGCAATGTTTTCGTTCGAGCCGCCCAGCGAGACGCTGTAGAGGAGCACCGGATCAATGACCAGAGCCCGAGTCCGGTCGTACTTTCCCAGAGAGAACCCGAGCTTGTGTTCCTTGCCCAGAAGAAATCGGCTCTCGACCGATTCGCGCACGCCGTTGACTTCCTGCCAGGCGACCGGCCGCATCAGTTCGACATCGCCGGCTGAGGTGCGGAGGAGCGCGTTGCCGTCGGCGTCGAGTGCAACTCTTTCAACCCCGTTGGCGGTCAAGCCGATAACATCCGGATTCGCACCCGGCGCCACTGCAAAGTCGTATTCAAGCTGTTGGCCGTTGCCGTGCAGCACCAGATCGATACCAGGGTACGCTCCTGCAACCCTGACACGAGCGAAATGCGGAACGCTCCGCTGCCACTTCGATGGATCGTTTCCGATGAAGTAATTACTGCGCCCTGGCTGCTCATCCAATCCCGAAAGAGCGGCCTGCCCGTTTGTCCCGGTTAGTCGCAATTGCAGCCGGCTCGAGTCTGCGGGTGGCATCCTGTTCGGCAAAGGCGTTTGCTCGTCGTTCAAGGGACGGTGGAGTTCGAGAGTCAATCCCGTCGAGGAGATGCCCAGCGCGTAGGAGGGTCCGTGCGCGACAAATCCATACAGCGCCGGGGCCTGGCCCCGATTAGCCTCGAAGCTCAGGGGAGCGCGTGCCATATTCATGGCGGCGGCTTTCGCCGGGTGCTCTGCAGCGGCTTGCTTTCCGCGCAACGTCGCTGCAGCCTTCGCTGACGGTGCCGGTTGCGCTGATATGAGGGGGGAATTGTCTGTCGCTTTGCCGGTTGCGGTTTGCTTCCGTTCGAATCCCGTCCAGTTTGGCGCTACCGCCAGCGCCGCCACCATCAGACCTGCGGATACCAATCCCCTCGTCATCGGCACACCTTCCCTCCCCCGGGCTCGCTCCCTTAATGGGGAGTGACAGAACGTCGCGATCTGTTCCGAAACACAGTCGACATTTATCGCTTGTTCATTTCCGGGGACGATTCGCAGCAGAGCCGGAGTCGGGTAGGCGATCGGACAAGGTGCCTGAGCTGTGGCGAGCCCAAAACGGCACCATTCTCAGGGTTGAGAAGTTTGGGAGGCACCGAGGCCGCCGAAATGGCCGGAATCCTGCCTTCTCCTCCCTGCAACGGCGGTGGTCATGAATCTCAGGGCCGGGGGGCTGCGATCGCATCTCCCACGTGCGTCACAGGTGCTCCGATCGGGGCCATCATCCTGAACTCCCTCGAATCGATCCGGCCATTCAGTCGCAGAAGGGCAATCCGGATGTCCAACCCCCGGTCATCGAGCGGCTGCTCCACCTCGATATGACGCGGATAGCAGTTGTTCTCCTCGGCCGGTTGCCAATCGCTGTAGCTCAGTTGCAGCACCAGGCGCTGTGAGGCATCACGCATCGCCACTTGCCTGACCACCCCGTCTTTCAGGTCGAATTCCACATCCGCCGTTCGCGCGGGAGACACCAGCTCCGCAGGTAAGTCCACCCGGATCGTGCGCGTCGCACCATTTCCCGCCGGCGAAGGCTGCACAGGGTGGAGCGACCCCGATTCCCAGTGCAAAGCGTCGACGAGCGGACGCGGCCGCAGGTTGGCGCTGGCGTTTGTCGAGGTAGAGGGAGCATCGACCGGACCTTCGAAGAGATGCATCGACTTCCCGTCCGGCACGAGGAGCCAGAACTGCCGGCCGTTGCTGAACAGATCCAGGGTTCGCCTGCCGGAAAAGGGAACGGTTCCTGTCGCACGCAACCAGGCGGGTGTCCGGAAGTAAAGCGCCACGGGCGAGGGCCGCCCTGAATGTTTCGTATCTGACCAGCCTTGTACAGCCGCAGAAGCTTCTACGCTTTTCACACGCGCTGATTGTGCGTTCCACGCGGCCAACAGGGCCGTGTCGGTCGGACTCTCTTTGGGATTCGGCGTCAGGCGAGGCAATGAGCACGTTGCCGACGGTAGATCCTGCGCGAGAACATGCCGTCCAGATCCCAGCAGAATACAACTCGCGAGCAACACGGCCAATCCGCGTGACATGGCTGCGACGTTACCTTATCGCAAGCCGGCGCTTCAAGTTTTCGGAAACGGATCGCGGCTTCGCCTCCGTTTGTTTCGCCACCGCCGTGCCTGAAGCGTCTGCTGGGAGACAGTTGCAACAGGAAAGCTGCTCTCTATCCGGTCTTGTCCTTCAACCGCGCGCAGATTGTGCGGACGGAGTTGAGTAAAAAGGTTGAGGAATGATGCCGGTTTACGGGCTCACAAGCAGCTTCCATGACTGGATCACGCGACCATCGCTTTCCGAGGAAAGAGTCACATCGCAGACGCCCGGTTGCAGAGTGGATGGATCCAGATCGATACGAACATAAGCAAGACTCCCAAGGTGCAGGCTCTTGATGCCATGCTGTACGGTTCGCGCACCGCCGCTGGCGCCAGCGATCGAGATCGACCACGGACCCGGCAAGTCAGGCGGCGTGGCAACTTCAAATGCGACGACCGAGTTCGAGTCCAGATGCAGACGAAGTGGTGCTTGCGGCGCCCTTCCGCGCGTTGCGTTCAGAGGAAAGAACAGCGTTGCGAGGTGGGTCGCTGTTCCCGGAGCGGCTGGTGCAAGGATGGCCGGCTGAGCCGATCTTGCCTCATGGAGTCCGGCAATCTTCCGTTTGAGATCCCGGTTGGAGTGCCAGAGCACACCGATGATCGCCAGCATGGCGGCGCAGGTAAAGCCGAGGACGGGGAAAACAAATCCGGCGAACAACGCCCTTCTGCGACGAACCGGTTTGGGTTGAACGGAACTTCCCTGCACCGCCGCGAAAAAAGCCCGGCGCGCGGCGATCCGGGCGGGCATGTCAGGCCGCGGGGCGCAGAATTCCTCAAACCTCCGTGTCTCGTCGGGCGTCAGGGCCCCGAGAACGAAATCGTCAATCAGATCGTCTTCCGCTTCCTGCAGCGCGGTGAAAAACTCGTGGTCCGCGACCAGCCGCTGCTCCAGCGCGTCGGTTTCCGCAGCGGGCAGTTTGTCCAGGAGAAAGTCATGCAATTTCTCCGGATTTTGCAGCTCGTTCATAGCTGATCCTTCCGGTCCTTCTGCAAGCGCAGGCGCATGCACTCTTCCATCTCGGCACGCAGCCGGAAGACACGCTTGCGCAAGGCTCCCTGCGAGATATTCAGGGAAAGGGCTAATCGGCGACGATGGTCGATCTTCTGTATACCGCTGAATGCGTAGTAAGCCACCAACAACTCGCGATCCTGCTTTCCCTGTTGATCGAGGCAACGAGACATCGCCTCAAATTGCACCTCATTTGTAGTGTCGGCGTTGAGAGATATGTTCCGCGCATACACTTCACCGGCAATGCCGGCGCGCGCCGCTTCGCGCGCCTGTTCCTGGGCTACATATCGCGCCACGCCATAAGCGTAGGCTTCGGCAGACCCCAGTGACTCGCCCGCCTCCAGCCGCTGGGCGATGCGATCCAGCACCTCGTCCGCCATGGTTTCGGCCAGGGAGAATCGCCGCCGGACAAAGAACATTGTGAGACGGTCGCGCAACTGCTGGTAGCGAATTGCGGCCTCATTGCGATCGGAACTGAGTGCCTGCAGCAGCAACTCGAATCCCTGAGGCGTCAGCCCCCGTCGAGGCCTTTGTTGAATTTCCCCCATGGGAGGCTTTGATTTCCTGAGGTAGTGAGTTCCACTCGCCTTCGATGGTGAATCCCGCCCAGTAATACGGGTTGCTCCATCCGGGAGTTGAGGCTATTTTACGCTGGGCCGCGCGGAGAGCCTCGGCCGGCGAATCGTTCCCCTTCAGCAAAGCCGCATAGAACTCGCGCATCAACGAACGGGTCGCGGCATCATCCACATCCCACATCGAGCCGACTACGCGCCGTGCGCCGGCCAGGAAGAACGAATAGCTGAGCCCTACAAGGCCTTCGCCTGGCATCGGCTCTCCGTTTGCCGTCTGGCACGCACTGAGCGTGACCAGGTCCACCGGTATCCGCAGTGTGGCGATCTCTGAATACCAGAGCACGCCCAGCTGGACATGGCCCGACCGGTCATACATCGAGAGCGCCACCCCGGCCAATTCCGGATGCGAAGGATTCATCCATGCGTGAGTGGCAAAGTGTGCGATCGAGAATTGTGACCAGTCAATGTCTTCGATGTTGTGCAGGCCGGCAGCAAATCCCGTGAATGCCGAGCTTTGTTGCGGCCCGGCGAGCGAGGTGATATCCCGCGCTTCCACTGCAGAAGAGTAGAGGCGCTGCAGACGGCCCATTCCAGCGATGCCGGCCCATTCCGCCCGCTCCTCGACCCGAGCAGGGAGATCGGTGGTCGTTCGTGCTTTGTCGGGGCCCGCCAGAGCTGCGTCGACACGCGGATCGGATCGGCTGTAAACCGGATCGGCAATCACGGCGATTCTTACCGGGCGCGCGGTCTCTCTTCGCTTCGCCAGGCTCAGCAATACCGCAATGGAAGGTTCCCGTACTACGCAATATCGATCCTGAATGTAGGCCTCCCCTCCGCCCGCCGAAGCGATCCGCAGTGCTACAAAGGGTACGGAGAGAAGCGGACCATCTCCAACCACCAGCAAGGTGTGAACCGACCGCGGGATCGCGCCCTCGGGCAACGTGAGGCGGGCAAGTTCGAGAGAGGCAGCACGAAAGCGCTCGTCGCCGCTTGTGAGGCTCGCGGCGAAATCCTGAGCGGAAGCCGGCGCGAGGCTGAATGGCGCAAGGATGCTCCGGGACATCTCTGCCTCAAGCCCCTGCAAAACATTGGTCCTCGGAAGCTCATAGGAGCGAACTGCTTTTTCTGTGACGACCCACAGATAGCTTGCGTCGCTACCTACCCAGTACTCGAGCAGCGCAACTCTGGGTCCCAGAACCCGGCGAAGATCGATCAGGGCTGGTTTTGCATCGGGCTGGGTGCCGGACAGAGCTTCGCCGTTCGACGCCTGAGCCGGCTGCTCGCGGGACATCTCGGCTTCAATGCGATCTTCCTGTTCCAGCAAACCAGCGACCTGCGACTGCAGTTGTGCAAGGCGGTGACTTTGCGTTTTGTCTTTTCGGAGGCTTACCAGACTGCTCTCCGCCAGACGCAGCTGACGAAGTAGGTCCTGGCGGTCCCCTGCGAGTGCTCGGTCAGGGGTGCTTTCGGGATGCGAACCGCTCTGTACAAGGTGATCCAGAAGAAAGCGGGCCCTGGCGCGCTCGGCGATCTGCAGGGCCTCAATGTCGTAACCGTTTTGTGGATGCAGGTGGTGCAGCTTCATCAGCAGGTGAACCGCTACCTCGTAGTAGCTGTGGCGCGAAGAGAAATAGGCGGTCTTCAGCGATCCGACCGTCACGAATTCACGTGTGCTCTCAATGCCATTGAGCGCGCTCTCGATGTGCCGGCGCGCGTCGCTCAGCCTGCCGAGTTGCATTTCCGCACGCGCGAGACCGCCGAGGGAAGCAATGGTATCGGAATGATCGAAAGAATCCCGGGCCAGGTTAAGGGCCTGCTGGTACATGTCTGCGGCGGCATCGGCGCGGCCGGTCGCCATGGCAAGGTCGCCCTGCCCAACACGAATCTCGGCGAAGCTGTCCGACTCGTCGATGGTCTTTGCCAGTTTCCAGGCCTGATCGAACTTCGCCTCTGCCTGCCGATAGTCTTTTCGTTTGCGATCGACGTTCGCGAGGCCGAGAAGGCAGAAGATTTCCTCCCGCTGCATGCCTGCAGAGATTCCAAGGTTCAACCCCTGCTCGAAACGGGAGGCAGCCGCAGCAAGGTTGCCCTGGTCGTTCGCCAGTTTCCCTTCCTGAATCAGCGTGCTGAGCTGTCCTGGAGTATAAGGATGCGCCTTCCAGAAAGCATCGGCGCGATTCATCATGTCGTGGGCTCGCCCGGTTGCGCCGAGCTCCTGGTACAACTGCGCCAGGTCGGTGTCCACAAACCCAATCATCGAATCGGTGTGGTCGGTCGACTCGAGCTCGCGCTCAACTTCCTGGTAGGCATCGAAGGCCGGTTGCAGTTCACCCTTCAGCATGTGGATGGAGCCGATATCGTCTTCCATATGGAGTTCGCCGGTGCGATCCCCGAGTTCACGTGCAATCGCTGAAGCCGCTTCAGCGTCCTGCAGCGCGCCGTCGTAGTCTCCCGTCATCTTCGACAGCTTCCCGCGATTATCGAGCATCACCTCGATATTGAATTGGTCGCCGGTCCTGCGGAACAGTTCGAGCGCCCGCGCATAGTCCCTCCATCCGCCGGCGTAATCGGCAAGGGTAGTTTCCACGAAACCCAGCGTCTTCCAGGCACTTGCCTGCTCGACCACGTCTCCCGCATCCGGCAACTGGGTCGCGCGAAGTAAGAGGGGCAGCGCGCTGGTGTCATCACTGAGGGTGAACGCCAGATACACGGCCTTCCATGTCAGACTGCGGCGCTGCATGGGCACGTCGCCCAAACGCTGCGCTCCCGCGATCGCCGCGTCATAGGCGGCCAGCGCTTCCTTTGCGTTGCTGCGGTCGTGTTTCGACCAGAGCCAGTCGCCGTGCGCGAGGGCCTCTTCCGCAGCCGCTGCGGTGGTGTCTCTGGTGTTTGTCGGGCGAGGCGCCAGAGTGACTGCCTGCACCCTGAATGGATGTCTTCCTGCGGGAGCCGCGATCCGGAGACGCTCATGTCCGGACCCTCCGCCGATCAGTGTGAAGCGGATGGTCGCATCCTGCCCGCTGCGGTTGGTGCGCGGAATATGGCTTTTTCCCGTCGGATCTGTCCACGTGACGGACACCGTTCCTTCCTGTTCGCGCAGGCTGACGACCACCGTCGTCTCTGCTGGTACATCGATGGTGCAGAGGGCCGTCGTGTCGGGCGCCAGCACCAGGTTGCTCGCGTTGCCGCCCGGAAAAAGCGTGGTGACCGGGGTGTTCTGCGGTTCCTGAGGCAGAGCGGAGATATTGGCGGCAGAAATCACGGCAAGAAGCAGGACGGCGGCCTGGCACAGAAGGACGCCCGACCGGTCCCTTTTCGCACAGGTTGGAGTTTTGGATCTGGCGAACATACGACGCATCGATGCCACCGATTCTATTCGGCATGAACAGGAAACGCCTGGGAGAATCGCCCTGCCAGACAGCAGCGGAGAGAGAACGCTACGGCAAGTTTCGGCCGATCAGAGATTGGATCGCCTGGAGCGGTTTGGATGTCGTACCGGCCTGTATGGCAACTGTTGTCGAGGAGGCTCGTTCTGACGATTGGATTCACCGCATCGATCTTGTTCGGCATGGAAAGGTCCGTTGGATCGTTCGTCGGAATGCGGTAGAAACCACGCAATTGTTCGCCATGTACCGGCTAAATATTTAGGCTGTTCGACCAGTTTCGATCCGGGAAGCGGATAAATCGATACGCTTTTGTCCATGATCGAAATGCTCGCTGTCTCCCAGAGGCAGCGCCGATAGGCTCGGTTACCTGCGCATGACGTCGCTCGCTTTGGCATCTCTAAGTTGTTAAAAGATTGGTAGCGCCATCGGGGATCGAACCCGAACTCTAAATGGGCCTGTTGAATCAATAGCTTACCCCGTGGCTACACAAAGGGATACACTTTTCGCGTCCACCCTGGATACAGTGGATACACAAAAACGGCCTGGATCATGAGAGGCTACGGGCTTCGATCCAGTCGGCAAGTTCAACGGGATCGAAGACGTACTTCTGCCCGATCCGATACGCTCGGATGGAACCCTTCCTGACCCACTCGCCGAGGCATTTCCGATCCACGTCGAGAAGTGCCGTGACTTCTCTGGTGCCGAGGAATGTCTTCCGTTCACGAAGCCTGGAAATAATCGCGTTGGGATTTGGTGAGCCTCTCCTCCGCCCTGCAATCCGAGCGGGAGAAGGAGTCTGTTGCGTGGGTTGATGCGGCGAATCGGGCATGGTCGTTCTGGAAATTTCGGGAAAAGCTACTTTAAGTCTGTAGACGTAAAGTCGTCAAGACCCGAATCTCATGGTGTGCCCCGGAAGCCATCGATCCCGAAGGAGCGAAAGATCCTGGCCGCGAATCTGCGACAGTTGAGGGCAGAGCGCGGCATTTCTCAGGAGGGCTTGGCGGATCTCGCCGGGCTGCACCGCACCTACGTCGGCTCCATCGAGCGCAGCGAACGCAACGTCTCCATCGACAACATCGCGAAGCTGGCCGCCGCTCTGAAGGTCGAAGCAAGGGATCTGCTTAAAGTTCTGTCCTGATTGTGCGCTGGAACGACGCCGCGGCAGCACGCAGGCTGTAGAATGCCTTCACGAATAGGACGAATTGAGACGCAATGAATCTCAGGGAAGGAATGCGGCGGCTGGCGCTACTCTTGGGTGTCGTGGGCGCGATTTTCGCCGGTTTCCTTTCCTATGCGCAACTGCAATCCACCTTACGGCAAAGGAACGATCATGTGCCGGTTTGAGAAGTTGGCAAATTCCTCGGTTATAACGCAGGCCCGTAAGGAGTGCTTTGACAGCACCGCGCCGTCAGAGACTGCCGCAACGCCAAAGTACACAATTGGCGATGCGCCGCCGAAGCAAACTTCACAGAAAACACGCCTCCGGAAACGCTCCCCGGCGACTTCTTCGATCCACCTTATTGCTACATACCCAACGATGATCCGAATGCGTCCTATTACACGCCTTCCAAATCCAATACCGACGGAATAAAGACGGTCCACTTTGAGAATCGCGGAATTGCATCCATTGAGACCCAGGATGGCGATACCGCCTATCCGGCGGAAACGCCGCCGGTGCGGTCGTATATCGTAATCGCGTTTCTACCCTTGCTCGGTTTTCTTCTGCCTTGGTGTGCGATTCGCGCTATCGGGTGGGTGACAAGCAGATTTGTTCAACCGGCAAAATAGCATTTAGTACTACTTGTGTCTCGGTCGGTGTTTCGCAGTCGGCAGATGCAGGCGACGTCCAACATGATCGTATTGATTGCCGCTTGCATTACGCTCGCTGCTGCACTCGTTCCGGCGTGGCGGTGGCTTTGGAAAAGCTACCTTGTTCGCCACTTCGATGCGAAGAAGGAGCACTATGACGAACTTATCGAAGAGGCCAAATGGTTTGAGGAGCGTGCCCTGAAGCTTGACGTTTTCCGCAAGCAATTGATCTACGCGAAAGCCTGTCAGCAATTGCCCTACAGGTTCAGACTGGCGGAGATGATTTCCAAGTTGCAAAGGCGGGATGCGGAGTGGGTTAGAACAGTGGAGGATACCGACCGTCTGGCTGATGCGTGTGAAAGGAAGCAAGAGGAGTGCCTTGTCAATGCCTCGCAATGTCGCTCGTTCGCGGAGGACGTAGCACGCAAGGTGCTGTTCTGGTGACTGCATCGCCCTTGGTCCCTCCGATACTCTATGCGTTGAGTGAACGGACTCGGTGGGGGCGTGTGCAAATGATGATTTCTGGAGACTGCGATCAGATTCCACCACTCGATGAGTGGGAGCGCCAGTTGCGGGGCGTCACAGACGATGAGTTATGGAAGCTCTGGCAGCACGCTCTCGGATGTTTGTCGCAGGACGTACCGAGTCAAAAGTGGGCACAGCATGTGGGGGTCGCCGAGAGGTTGATGGAAGAACGCGGCATCAAGTTCCGCTGAAGCCATTCCTGGCGGATGAGTCCCGGTAACTCCGTCTTAAGTTGTGAAAAAACGCGCCTTGGATCGAACTCCAGTTCTCCGCCAGCGGATACAAGGGAAACAGCGGATACATCTCCGGTTCACGCCGGATCTCCATGATTCGGCATGGTTCGGCACGGATGGCGAGAGTTGGAATTCGATTCCAACATTTTATCTCTGTATACTATTGATTATAAAAGCTTGGTAGCGCCATCGGGGATCGAACCCGAACTCTCCGCCTTGAGAGGGCGGCGTGTTAACCAATTACACCATGGCGCCAGAGGTTGGCGCCGTTCCGAACGAAACGGCTTTTTCACTATAACAGGCGGCGCCGGGGAGGCTCCAGGGGCGATCGTTCGCTCGCGGCGCTCACTCAGGATTTCGCCGGCGGTCTCCCGCTGCCCTCAGGCTGGGCGGGCGACTGAATCTCGATTGCGAGCAGGAACGAGCTGAGGCATTTGCCGTGGGCGTCGAGCGCGAGGGAGCGCGTGACGGCTTCGGTCTCGGGGCGGGTGAGAACGAAGTTGAGGGCGGAGAGCGACGGCATGGCGTAGCGCACGACCGGGCGGGCGACGATGGAGGCGAAGTGCGCGCTGACGCGCTCGACTGTGAGGGTGCTTTCCAGCGTGGGGTAGTCCTCGGGGCGCCGAGCGATGACGGCGATGGTGACGATGTTGCCTTTGTCTCCGGCGCGGGCGTGGGCAATCTCTCGCAGCTGCATTTCACGCGACCTCGTATTCAATTTTGGGAGCTACCTGATCGCGTGGAATGAGGGTGGGCCGAATGGCGATCACTTCACGAACGAACTGCATGACACCGCCGCCGGCGGACGGTCCGTTGGTATAGAGGGCCTCCACCTCGCGCGGGATGCGCGCGGCGGTCTTGGCAGAATCGGCGCGACCGGCGACGCGCAAACGGACTTCGTTGGGTACACACGAGGCTTGGGTCGGGGGTCCGGGATGGATGGCGTTGAGACCGATGAAGTCGAAACGCAGTTCGGTGATCGGTTCCATGCGGAGACGCTCGACAAGGATGTCGCGGGCCAGGGTGGCGCGGGCGAGTGCGCCGGGGCCGGCGTAGGAGATCTGGCCTTCGCCGACGAAGCCGTCGTGGTAGCCGACAGAGACCTTGAGGGTGTCGGGGCGCGGACGTCCGCGGCCGCCGGAGACGCGGATGCGATCGGGTGCGATTTCCTGGAAGACGACCTGGGAGAAGTCGGCGACGACGTCGGGAGTAATGTAGGCGGCGGGGTCCTGAATTTCGTAGAGCAGCTGTTCGATGCAGGCGGCCCGGGTGATGCGGCCGCCGGAGCCGTCGACTTTGGTGATGAAGGCGGAGCCGTCGGCCGAGACTTCGGCGATGGGAAAGCCGAGGCGGGCGAGGTTGGGAATTTGAGTATAAGGGGGATCGGCGAAGTAGCCGCCGGTAATTTGCCCGGCGCATTCGAGTAAGTGGCCGATGACGGTTCCCTGCCCGAGTAAGTCCGGGCGATCGGCGGCCCAGCCGAACTCGTGGACCATGATGGCGAGAAACATGGAGGGGTCGGCGACGCGGCCGGTGAGGATGATATCGGCGCCCTGTGCGAGTGCCTCGAGGATCGGTTCGACGCCGAGATAGGCGTTGGCGGAGACAAGTTTGTCAGGCGGGATGCCGGCGAGGTTGCTGTCACGGGAGTAATTGTCGCGGATCAAGGGGAGCACGTCGTCGCCCGTGACGGCGGCGATGCGGAGTCCGGGGAGACCGAGACGCTGGGCGATCTGCCTGGTGCGGAGGGCTGCGGCGAATGGATTGGCTGCGCCCATGTTGCTGACGATATGGATTTGTTTTTTCGCACAGAGGGGAAGGACGGCCTCCATGCGCTCTTCGAGGAGCGGGTCATAGCCGGCGGATGGGTCGAGGAGTTTCGCCTTCTGGGCGAGGGCGATGGTGCGTTCGGCGAGGCACTCGAAGACGAGGTAGGCGATGGAGCCGTGGGCAGCGAGTTCGACGGCGGGGTCGATGCGGTCACCGGAGTAGCCGGCTCCGGCGCCGATGCGAATCGTCTTCATGCGTTGACTCGGGTACGCGTCATATGGGGATGATCCGAAATGCGACGGCGGCGAGGGTCATGAGCAGCGAAGCGGCGAAGAGCCAGGGGATGGTGAAGCGCTGGTGCTGGGCGAGCGTGATATCGGAGAGGCCGACGATGAGATAGGTGGAGGGCGTGAGCGGGCTGACCGGAAAGCCGGTGGTATGGAGACCGAGAAGTGCGGCCTGGGCAACGGTGACGGGGGCAATGCCGAAGGCGGCAGCCGCTTTGGCTATGACGGGAAGCACGCCGAAGTAGAAAGAGTCAGGATCGAAGACAAGACTGAGCGGCATCGATACCGTGCCAAGAGCGAGCGGAACAAACTTCATTCCGTGATGAGGAAGATGGTTCACAGCCGCACCTGCCATGGCGTTGAGCATGCCGGTGCCGCGCATGATGCCGGTGAATGCGCCGGCAGCAAAGAGGATGCTGGCCATCAGGATGGCGGCCGGGGCGTGGGCCGTGATCACGGCCTGCTGCTCGCGGATGGAGGGGAAGTTCAGTGTGAGGGCAACGATGGTGCCGAGCATGAAGACGACGGCTGGATCAGCGACTCCAGTGACCATGAAGCCGAGCACGAGCAGGGTGAGGAGAATGTTCAGGTAAAAGTGGCGAGGCAGAGGCAGGGGTGCAGCAGTGTCTGATTCCTCGACAGCATGCTGCAGATCGGCAGCGGATTGCTGCAGGCGGCGTTCTTCGCGGACCCCGATTCGCCAGGCAGCGACGAAGACGAATGCGAGTCCGACCAACTGGACGCCGATCATCGGCAGAAAGATAGAGGAAGCCGGGATGTGCAGCGCGGCGGAGGCGCGGAGGGTGGGACCGGTCCAGGGAAGGAAGTTGACACCCGCGGCCATGGCCACAGCGCAGGCCATGACGCGGCGGTCGATGCCGACTTGTTCATAGAGGGGCAAGAGGGCAGGGATGGTAACGAGGAAACAGACAGCGCCGGATCCGTCGAGGTGAACGAGAAGCGCGAGGAGAGCCGTGCCGGGGACGATGCGCGAGGGGCGACGGCCGATGACGCGCAAGAGCCACCGGATGACGGGCGCGAACATGTGGGCGTCGGTCATGACGCCGAAGAACAGGATGGCAAAGACGAACATGCCGATGACGCCGGCGATGTCCTGCATGCCGTGGAGCATGAAGTGACCGGTTTTCAACCCAAAGCCGGCGATCAGGGAGGCCACAACAGGAAAGGCGATGAGGGCGACCAGGGGGGTGACCCTCTTGCTGAGGATCGCAATCAACAATCCGAGAACTGCGAGGAGGCCAAGGAGCGCGAGCATATTCGGGGTGGGATTGCCGTCGACGTCAGCGGTCCAGTATAAGGAATGGCAATGTTCAGCACAATCGCATTGTTGCGAGGCAATAATCGAGAAAACAAATGATTGACGATCTGCGCCACATCCGAGCATTTCTGGCAGCCGCGCGCATCGGCAACTTTACACGCGCGGCGGCTGAGCTGCACATCTCGCAATCGGCGTTCACGGTGCAGATCCGGCAGCTGGAGGATGCACTCGGGGTGACGCTGTTCGACCGGAGCAAGCGGCGGGTGGCGCTGACGTCCGCCGGGCGGGAACTGCTGGTTCCGCTGGAGCGATTGATCATCGATGCCGAGGCGATCGTGGGCCGGACGCGCCAGTTGGCAGGGTTGCGGCGGGGAGTGGTCAGTCTGGCGGTGCTGCCGCTGGTGGCGGCGCAGTTCGTACCCGAGGCGATCCAGAAATTCAGGCGGCGCTATCCCGGAGTTTCTGTACAGATACGGGACGTGGTCGCCGGAAGACTGATCGAAGCGGTCAAGAAGGAAGAGGTGGATTTCGGGATCGGGACCTGTCCACGCGCAGACCGCGAACTGCGCGCGACCCCGCTCATCGTGGATTCGCTCTGCGCGTTCGTAACCAGGGCACATCTGCTGGCGAGGGAGGAATCAGTAACACTGAAGGAACTTGTGACGCAGCCGCTGATTCTGATTGGCAAGGGCACAAGCGTTCGAGAAGTTCTGGACGATGCGGTACAGCGGGAGCATCTGCCTACCAATATTGCGTACGAAACGAACTACGTCTCCACCGCGATCGGCATGGTGCGCGCCGGACTTGGGATCGCGGTTCTCCCGGAATCCGCGGGGCACAGTGAGGATGCGCGGGAGATTCGATGCCTGCCGATTACGCGACCTGCACTGAGCCGGAAGATCGAGATCATCGAGAGGAAAGACCGTTCGCTTTCTCCTGCGGCCGAGCAGATGGTGGAGGTGCTGCGAGAGCACGCCACCGGCCAGGGCAGTTGAGGCGGCGGGAATTGTTTGGCGAGAGCGCGGCTCAATTTCGACGTCTCGCACTGTTCCCGAATATCGATCATTGTGTTCTATTAATTCGATTGTACGAATGTGATGGCATTTCAGTAGACTCGACAGCCGGACTGCAGGCGGTTGAGATCGACAGCGCTGCCGCAGGCCGAAACTTCGGAGGTCTCGTGAAATTCATTCACACCGCAATTCTTGTTGGTTCGATGCTGGCTCCCACGATGGCAGCGATGGCCCAGCCCGGCTCGATGAAGGTCAGGATCGATGCGGGCGTAGTACAGGGAGCGAACCAGGACGGAGTGCTCGCATTCAAGGGGATCCCGTTCGCTGCACCGCCAACGGGCCAGAACCGCTGGCGCGCACCGCAGCCGGTGGCGAAGTGGAAAGGCGTCCGAAAGGCAACGGCGTACGGATCGGACTGCGCGCAGCTTCCCTTTCCTTCCGATGCGGCGCCTCTGGGCACACCGCCGAGCGAGGACTGCCTTTACCTGAACGTTTGGGCGCCTGAGCACAAGGCTGACGCGAAGCTGCCAGTGATGGTTTGGATCTATGGCGGCGGGTTTGTGAATGGCGGGAGTTCGCCTGCGGTGTACGCAGGAACGCGGTTCGCACAGGACGGGGTGGTCTTTGTCAGCTTCAATTATCGAGTGGGACGGTTTCGGGTTCTTCGCGTTTCCGGCGCTGTCGCAGGAACAGAAAGGGCAACCGCTGGGCAACTACGCTTACATGGATCAGATTGCGGCGTTGCACTGGGTGCAGAAGAACATCGCGGCGTTCGGCGGCAATCCGGCGGATGTGACGATCTTTGGTGAGTCGGCGGGGGGCGGATCGGTCCTGGCGCTGCTGACATCACCGGTGACGAAGGGGCTATTCGAGAAGGCGATTGTGGAATCGGGCGGGGGACGCGATGCGCTGCTGGGCGTGCGTTATCTCGACAAGACGTCGCCGGCCGGAGTACCTTCCGCGGAGGCGGTGGGTGAGGCGTTTGCGAAGGGTGTGGGGATCAACGGAACGGGGCCGGAGGCACTAGCGGCATTGCGCGCCCTGCCGGCGGAGAAGATCATCGGCGGGCTCAACATGGCGAGCATGGGCAAGCAGATGGCAATCTACGGCGGCCCGATCGAGGATGGCGTGATTGTGACCCAGACGCCGCAGCAGGCGCTGGAGAGCGGCAACTATGCCAGGGTTCCGGTGATGATCGGCTCCAACTCAGCGGACATCGGATTTCCGCGCTGGCACACAATGGCGGAGACGTGGGCGGCCTTTGGGGCGAACGCCGACGAAGCCAAAGCGATTTACGATCCAACGAACTCGGGCAATGTGATGATGGTGGGCTGGAAGATCGGCGCCGATCTGATGATGATCGAGCCGGCGCGGTTCGTGGCCCGGTCGATTGCCGAAGCAGGCCTGCCTTCTTACGAGTACCGCTTCTCGTATGTGGCGGAGTCGATCCGCAGGAATAGTCCGGGAGCGTTTCACGCGACGGAGATTCCGTATGTGTTCGACACGGTGAAAGAAAAATACGGAGCGGCTTTGACCGATGCGGACGAAAAGGCGGCGCAGGCCATGCACGCCTATTGGGTGAACTTTGTGAAGACGGGCGATCCCAACGGAGGAGGCTTGCCGAACTGGCCGAAGTACAGCGCGGCCACCGATGAGCTGATGAACTTCACGGAGAACGGACCGGTGGGAGAAGCCGATCCATGGAAGAAACGGCTGGATCTGGCGGAGCAACTGGCAGCGAAGCCGGCGGCGACGGAGACGTCTTCGTCGAAGAACACGCCGAGCGAGAACAAGTAAGTAACAGCAAAGTTCAGGAAGAAGTGAGGCTATGAGCGCAGGAAAGATGGGCAGGATCGCGGCTGGAATTCTGGCAACGGCTTTCATAATGGCTGGGGCGCCAGGGGTGCAGGCGCAGTTTGGACAAAAGAAACAGGAGCCGAAGGGACCGTGGGCGGACAAGAGCCTGTCGGCGGATCGGCGTGCCGATCTGGTGATCGAGAAGATGACGCTGGACGAGAAGATTCAGCTGCTGCACGGCCTGGGCTGGAGATCGCTGTTCACACCGGCGGAGTCGGGGCCGGGGGTGCGGTCGCTGGGTGGCGCGGGCTTTATTCCAGGGATTCCGCGGCTGGGGATTCCCGACATCGAGATGTCGGATGCGGCAGTGGGCGTGGCACGCGGGGCGCAGAGGAGCCGCTACTCCACGGCGCTGCCGTCGGGCGTGGCGGATGCGGCGAGCTGGGATCCGAAGGTGGCGTATGACTTCGGGGCGCTGATCGGGACGGAGCTGCGCGATCAGGGATTCAACATGTCGCTGGGCGGTGGGGTGAACCTGACCCGGGAGCCGCGCAACGGGCGCACCTTCGAGTACGAGGGCGAAGATCCGATTCTGGCCGGCACGATGGTGGGCCAGATGATGAAGGCGGAACAGGCGCAGCACGTGATCGGGGACATCAAGCATTACGCGGTGAACGATCAGGAGGATGGGCGCAATTACGTCAACTCGATCATCTCGGAGCGTGCCCTGCGGGAGACCGATCTGCTGGCGTTTCGGATCGGGATCCGCGACTCGGGTGCAGGCGCGGTGATGTGTTCCTACAACATGATCAATGGCACGTATGCGTGCGAGAACGACCACACGCTGCGGGATGTACTGGATCACGACTGGAAGTTTCCGGGATTTGTGGTTTCGGACTGGGGCGGCACGCACAGCACGGTGAAGGCGGCGAAGGCGGGGCTCGACATCGAGATGCCGGGCGACGACTACTTCGGTGCAGCGCTGAAGAAGGCTGTGCAGGATGGAGAGGTTTCGCAGCAGCTGCTCGATGAGATGGTGCACCGGGTTCTGCGGACGGAATTCGCGACGGGGATCATCGACGATCCACCGAAGCCGAAGGTTGTCGACGTGGTGCATGGATTTCATGTCGCGCAGCGCGTGGAGGAACAGGGTGCGGTGCTGCTGCGGAATGAAGACCATCAGCTGCCACTGAACGCGAGCGCGATCCACACGATCGCTGTGATCGGCGGACATGCCGATGCTGGCGTGCTGTCGGGTGGAGGCTCGGGACAGGTGGACCCGATGGGCGGCAATGCCGTGACGCCGCCGCCCGGAAGCGCGACGGGATTGGAGGCGCTGCTGAGTGAGTGGGTGTATCACCGCTCGGCGCCGCTGGAGGCGATCCGGCATCGCGCCCCGCAGGCGAAAGTGGAGTTCGATCCAGGGACCGATCCGGCAGCGGCGGCCGCGCTTGCGAAGTCGGCGGATGTGGCGATTGTGTTCGGCATCCAGCATGAGTCGGAGGGGATGGACCTGCCGAATCTCTCACTGCCGTTCAATCAGGACGCACTGATTGAAGCGGTGGCGGCGGCCAATCCTCACACAATTGTGGTGCTGGAATCGGGCGGCGCGGTGACGATGCCGTGGATCGATCACGCAAGCGCGGTGCTGGAGTCGTGGTTCCCGGGGATTCGAGGGGCCCAGGC
Organism: uncultured Acidobacteriaceae bacterium; assembly: GCA_963796895.1. Classification (GTDB taxonomy): domain Bacteria; phylum Acidobacteriota; class Terriglobia; order Terriglobales; family Acidobacteriaceae; genus Palsa-343. The sequence goes on along the minus strand of CAWCNN010000001.1, from coordinate 431,908 downwards.
GATCACGGCGATTCTATTCGGCGATGTGAACCCGTCGGGCAAGCTGCCTCTGACGTTCCCGAAGAGCGAAGCCGATCTGCCTCATCCGATGCTGACGAAGCAGCCGCCGGGGCCAATGGAGCCGATGCCGGGAATACCGGAATGGAAGGTCAACACGAAGACCTTCGACATGCAATACGACGAGGGCCTGAAGGTTGGATACAAGTGGTACGACGCGGAGAACAAGACGCCGTTGTTCCCGTTTGGGTTCGGGTTGTCGTACACCACGTTCGCGTATTCGGATCTGAAAGTAGAACCCGCAGACGCACTCTCGGTGAGCTTCACGGTGAAGAACACCGGCGAGCGGGCGGGCGAGGAAATTGCCGAGGTGTACGCAGGACTTCCGGCAAACGCGCAGGAGCCGCCCCGGCGTTTGGTCGGATGGGACAAAGTGGCGCTCCAGCCCGGCGAGTCGAAGACGGTGACGGTCCACGTGGAGCCGCTCTACTTGTCGATCTATGACGTGAGCAGCAAGAGCTGGAAGCTGGTGCCGGGGCAGTACACCGTTTCCGTGGGTGGATCGTCGCGGGATTTGCCGCTGAGCAGCGATGTGACGCTGCAGTAGCGGAGGTTTGCGCTGAAGTGCGGGACCGTCACTTTCCGGCGGTCCCATTTTTATGTTTGCGGGAAGGCGAAGAGAAGACGAAAATAGCGGTGTGGCTGCAGCGGAAGCAAATCGGCGGGCAAAGGAGCGCGAGTCAGCGGGACCGCTGCTGCGGTGGCTGTTTCTCGATCTGAATTCCTATTTCGCGTCGGTGGAGCAGGAGCTGCGGCCAGAGCTGCGCGGGCGTCCGGTCGCGGTGGTGCCGGTGATGGCCGACACGACGTGCGCGATCGCGGCCAGCTATGAGGCCAAGGCATACGGGGTGCGGACGGGCACGCAGATCGGGGAGGCGAAGCGGATGTGTCCGGGCCTGGAACTGGTAGAGGCGCGGCACGAGGTGTACGTCGATTATCACAATCGCATCGTGGAGGCGGTAGAGCGGTGCGTGCCGGTGGCGGCAGTGATGTCGATCGATGAGATGGCGGCAAGCCTGATGGGGCGCGAGCAGCCGCTGCTGGCGGCGATGGATCTGGCGCGGCGAGTGAAGGCAGCGATCCGCAACGACGTGGGATCGACGCTGCGCTGCTCGGTGGGGCTGGCGCCGAATCGATACCTGGCGAAGATCGCCTCGGACATGGACAAGCCGGATGGACTGATAGCGCTGACGCAGGATCTGCTGCCGGGGGCGCTGCTGGGACTGACGCTGCGCGATCTGCCGGGCGTGGGCGCGCGCATGGAGAAGCGCCTGCACGAGCAGGGAGTGCGGACGATGGAGCAGCTGTTGGCGCTCGATCGCGAGCGCATGAATCAGGTATGGGGCGGGATCGGCGGGGAGAAGCTGTGGCACTGGCTGCGCGGCGAGGATTTCAACGAAGCGGAGCTGGGGCATCAGAAATCGATCAGCCAGAGTCATGTGCTGCCGCCGGAGCTGCGAACCGAGGAAGGCTGCTATGCGGTGGCGCACAAGCTGCTGCACAAGGCGGCGATGCGTTTGCGATCCGCGCGGCTGTGGGCGACGCATGTAACGCTGACGATCAAGTACGCGACGACGAAGGCAGAGGCGAAGGGGCAACACACGTCCGGAATCCATCAGACGGTTTGGTCGCAGGGGCTGGCGGTGATTGAGTGCCAGGACAATCAGACGCTGGTCGAGGCGCTGGTAAAGTTGTGGGCCGCGCGGCCGCAGGATGCGCGGCATCGCAAGCCGTTTTTTATCGGGGTGTGGCTGGGGAATCTCGTGCCGGATCATCTGCACACGCTGAGCTTGTTCGCCGCCCTCGAAACGGAGACGAAGCGCACGCGGCTGACGAGCACGATGGACGCGCTGAATCTGAAGTACGGAACGTCGACGCTGTTTCCGGCGAGTATGCTGCTGGCACGGGCAGCGGCTCCAACGCGGATTGCGTTCACCAGCATTCCGGATTTGTTCTGAGAGCGTGAAAGAATAGCAACAACCACCATGGATAACGAACAATTCCCTTCTCTTGCCGAGCCGTCGAACGAAACGCCCGAAATGTCTTCTGAAACCCCGTCAGAATCCGCGGCTGAAATATCTGCGGAACTGGAAGCGGCGATGCCGCTGCCGCCGGAGATGGCTCCGGAGCTACCCGCTAAGACCGCTGCGGCTGAGCCTACGGAGTCGTTTGCCGATTTGTTGTCGGAATTTGAGCATGAACACAAGGCATTGACGGAAAGCCGGCAGGTGGAGGCGACCGTGGTGTCGGTCTCGGCGGATGCAGTGTATCTCGACATCGGTTTCAAGGTTGAGGGGGTGCTGCCGCGGTCGGCGTTTGAGAACAACGCCGATGAGGTGAAGCCCGGCGATAGGGTTCACGTCTCGGTGAAGCAACGCAATGCCGAGGGCTACTACGAGCTGTCGCGCTTCAAGGTGAAGCAGCCCACAGACTGGGCATCGCTGGAGGCGGCGTTTGCCGAGAAGGCAACGATCTCTGGCACGGTGACGGGAGTGGTGAAGGGCGGTTTGACCGTCGACGTGGGCGTGCGCGCATTTCTGCCGGCGTCGCGCAGCGGGGCGCGCGATGCGAAGGAGATGAGCGACCTGATCGGGCAGTCGGTCGAGGTGCGCATCACGAAGGTGGACGCGGCTGATGAGGACGTTGTGGTGGACCGTCGGGCCGTTCTCGAGGAACAGGCGATGGCGGCGCAGACGAGCCGCTGGTCGTCGCTCGGGTCGGGCGAGGTTCTTGAAGGTAAAGTGCGCAGTCTGATGAGCTATGGCGCGTTTGTCGATCTGGGCGGCATCGACGGGCTGCTGCACATCAGCGATATCGCGTGGAGCCGGGTGGAGAAGCCGGAAGACGTGCTGACGGTGGGCCAGGATGTTCGCGTGAAAGTGCTGAAGATCGATCCTGAGACGCGGCGGATTTCGCTGGGGCTGAAGCAGCTGGAGCCGGAGCCGTGGGAAAAAGCGGCAGACAAATATAAGGCCGGGGATCGGGTGCAGGGCACGGTGACGCGGCTGATGGATTTCGGCGCGTTTGTGGAGCTGGAGCCGGGGATCGAGGGAATGATCCATGTCTCGGAGATGTCGTGGGTGAAGAGGGTGCGGAAGCCGAGCGACATCCTGAAGCAGGGCGATGTGGTAGAGGCGGTGATCCTGGGAGTGCAGCCTGCGGAGCGGCGGATGTCGCTGGGCTTGAAACAGGCGCTGGGCGATCCGTGGGCGGATGTGGCGCGCAGGTGGCAAGCCGGAGTAGCGATCGAAGGTCCGGTGACGCGACTGACGAAGTTCGGCGCGTTTGTCCAGGTGGCTGAGGGCGTGGAGGGGCTGGTGCACATCTCGGAGATTGTCGCGGACCGGCGGCTGAATCATCCGCAGGAGGCACTGCATGTGGGCCAGGTGGTACAGGCGGAGGTGCTGGGCGTCGACACGGAAAAGCGGCAGATGAAGCTGAGCATGAAGCAGCTGGTGCCGACGAGTCTGGATGAGTACGTCGCGGAGCACAAAGTGGGGGATGTGGTTTCAGGACGCGTCGTGGAAGAGAGTGAGGGCGGTGCGGTGGTGGAGTTGGGCCAGGGGATTCGGGCAACCTGCACGCTGAGCGCGAGCGGAGCGGCGGAGGCGGGGGAGAAGAAACCTTCGGAGAAAGCAGATTTGACGTCGCTGACGTCGATGCTGCAAGCGCGCTGGAAGAGGGGCGGTTCGGTGACAACGAAAGCAGAGCCGCTGAAGGCGGGGCAGGTGCGGAGCTTCCGGATCGTGGGGATGTCGGGGGACGGGATTCGGGTGGAGCTTAGCCAGTAGCTGGTAGCGAAAGACGTTGAGCCAGGTGCTTATGGTGAAAGGTTTTTTGCTAACAGTCTTTCGCTGACATTCTTTTGCTAACCGTCTTTCGCTACATGTTTTCCGCTAAGCGCTTCTTGCCAGGCGACCCTCGCTCGCGCCGAGCTGGGCCGGATCGAGCGGGGGCATCTTCTCCTTCCAGCCTTTGCGGATGAGCCAGGCATTGGCGGGCAGGGCGGTGAAGGTGCCGATGATCATCGCGATCTGCATCATGAACCAGAACACCGGGGAGCCGGGTCCGATGGTGTGCGCTGCAAAGAGGACGTAGTGCGTGAACGCCATCCAGGCAAACATCCCAACTTCAAAAAGAGCGATGGAGATAGTATCGGCTCGCGCCGCGGCGACCAGGCCTGGTCCGACGGAGAGGCCGCGCATGGGGGCGATGGTGACGTACTGGAAGGCGATGCCGATGAGCCACGCGAGGCAAAAATCGCAGATCAGCTTCGTGCCGAATTCGCCGGCGAAGGCAAGGCCGATGGCGGGAACGAGAGACTCCGCGAGGATGTCGCCCAGGGTGCAGCCGGCTCCGCAGTGGAAGACGGCGATCAGGTTCTGGAGGATGGTGGGAGGGGCGTTCCGCAGGCGTTCGGGCACGTGGTGGATGTGAGAGTCGCGCGTGGAGACGGGGAGAGATTTGAGGTAAAGGCGGACGGCGAAGGGTCCGAGATAGAGGCCGGTAATGGGCCAGACGACCGACATGATCCACATGGATTGGGGGCGGCGCAGGGTGTGGATTGTAATCCCGAGCGCACAGGCAAAGGCGATGAGAAGTGAGATCCAGGCGAGGAGGGGGAGCCAGGCGGGCATACAGGAATGGATGCGGGATCCTGGCTAAAAGCGCTTGGCGAATCGCGTTTAGCGAAGGGCGGTCAGCAAAATGCGCTTCGTCAGAGCCGTTGAGGCGGCGTGCCAGCACTCTTTAGCGAACAGCGGCTCGATAACCGTTCATGGCGAACAGTTGCTGACAGATTCTTCGCTGACCTTCCCTTGTTCGCCTCACCAGAGGGTCTTCGATTCGGCGAGCATGGCTTCTTCCGCGATAGGGAGAAGGAAGATGTTGCCGAATTCGAAGCGGGCATAGCCGGCGGGGTCGGGCGGCAGCGCACGAATGTCGATGGCTTCGCGGCGGACGACGACGGCGGAGCGATTCTGGCCGTGACGGTCGAGCAGATCGTGGGCGTGGCGGCGGAGATCGAATTCGGAATCGGCGAGAGTAGCAAGGGCGATGCGGACTTCGACGCGGATACGGTGCTGGTAGGTGGAAAGAGCGAGTTGGACGGAGCGGTCGCGGCAGGTGATGAGGTTATGGCGAGCCAGGGTCCAGGCGGTTTCGACACCATGATCGGCAGGCGAGGTGGCGAGGAGAGGATGGGTGCGGCGGAGGCGTCCCCAACGCGGAGAGAGGACGAGGATTTCGTGCGGTCCCTCGGCGTGGGTGGCATGGGGGTCGAAGCAGCGGATGAAGCGCTCGGCTTCCGTCAGGTTGGCGATCGTGGTTTCCATTTAAGGGAGGCGGGCTCGATGGGACTGAGCGGGGGCCGGAGTCAGGATACAACGAGGTCCTGAGAAGGGCGGCAACCCCTGTGCGGCTTTCCACCGGTGTCAATGGTCCCTGGGATCGTCGATCCGCATCGCGTTCCCCACTGCTGAGGGAAACGCTGCGGTCGGCATGACAGACGTTTATTCGACGTGGTAGTTGGGGGCTTCGCGAGTGATCATGACGTCGTGGACGTGGGATTCGCGGAGGCCGGCGGAGGAAATGCGGACGAACCTGGCCTTTTGCTGGAGTTCTTCGATGGTGGCGGCACCGCAGTAGCCCATGCCGGAGCGGAGGCCGCCGACGAGCTGATAGACCATGGCTTCGAGGGCGCCACGATAGGGAACGCGACCCTCGATGCCTTCGGGGACAAATTTGCCGAGACGGTTCGTGTTGCCGCTGCGCTGGCGGTCGACGACGCTCTCGTTGTTTTCGTCGATATCGAGGTCCTGGGTGCCCTGGAAGTATCGCTCGCCACCGCCCTGGGCCATGGCGGAGAGGGAGCCCATGCCGCGATAGGCCTTGAAGGAGCGACCCTGGTAGAGGATGGTTTCGCCGGGGCTCTCGTCGACGCCTGCGAACAGAGAGCCGATCATGATGACGGAAGCACCGGCGGCAACGGCTTTGGTAATGTCACCGGAGTACTTGATGCCGCCGTCGGCGATGATGGGAATGCCGTGTTTGGCGGCCGCTTTATAGGCTTCGCTGATGGCGGTGATCTGGGGCATACCGGCGCCGGTGACCATACGCGTAGTGCAGATCGAGCCGGGGCCGATACCGACTTTGATCGAGTCCGCGCCTGCTTCGATGAGGGCCTCGGCGCCTTCGCGGGTGGCAACGTTGCCGGCGAGGAGATCGACCTGAGGGAAACGCTTTTTGACTTCGCGGACGGCATCGAGGACGCGGGAGGAGTGGCCGTGGGCGGAGTCGATGGCGAGGACGTCGCAGCGATTGCGGACTAACTCCGCGGCGCGCTCAAGAAAGTCGCCGGTTGCGCCGATGGCGGCGCCGACGCGGAGGCGGCCCTGTTCATCCTTGGAGGCATTAGGGTATTTGAGTTTTTTCTGGATGTCTTTGACGGTGATGAGGCCCTTGAGGACATAATTTTCGTCGACGACGAGAAGCTTTTCGACGCGATGGTGGTGGAGGATTTCTTCAGCCTGTTCGAGGGTGGTACCGACGGGGACGGTGATGAGGTTTTCTTTGGTCATCACCTCGGCGATGGGGATGTCGGTGCGGGTTTCGAAGCGGAGGTCGCGGTTGGTAAGGATGCCGACCAGCTTCTTATTTCGGGTCACAGGGACACCGGAGATTTTGTAGCGGCGCATGACCTCGAGGGCGTCGGAGATGAGCTGCTCGGGAGCCATGGTGACGGGATCGACGATCATGCCGGATTCGGAGCGCTTGACCTTGTCGATTTCGCCGGCCTGCTGCTCGATGGAGAGGTTGCGATGCACGATGCCGAGCCCCCCCTGCTGGGCCATGGCAATCGCCATGCGCGATTCAGTGACGGTGTCCATCGCTGCAGAAAGCAGAGGAGTATTGAGAGGGATACGCTTCGTCAGCCGGGTAGCCGTGGAGACTTGTGCGGGCGCGATTTCGCTCCAGGCGGGGGTGAGGAGGACGTCATCGAATGTCAGGGCTTCGTGCAGGGGCTGCTCAATCATGATTTAGAGATGCGCACCGGCTTCGATTGTTTCAGAGTGATGATTTGGGCGGGCGGCTTCTGGACATTGTAGAACAGGGGCCGGTGGAGAATCGGTCCGCATCTTGCGGGCAGAGGGGTGAGCGTCCTTCGATCGCGGATCTGGCAGGCGTTGGGGGATATCTGTCGATCGCGGGTGGAAGTGGGGTTTCGTCTCTGGAGTGCCGATTACGGGGTTGAGGAGTTGGTTGACGAACTTCGTATTTTCTTTGAGACCGATAGTGGCGCGGATGCCCTGTTCGTTACTCGCAGATGAAGTTACCGGCTGATCTTAAGTGGTATAGCGGAGGAAGTTTTTCTCGCCGATGATGGCTCAGACGGCCCACGTGTGGGAGACGTCGCAGATGCTGGTGACTACGGTCATCGTGCGCTTCGCCGGGGTTGGGTTGCGTGACCAGGCCAGGCCAGGCGCAGGAGGCGAAGCGTCACCAGACTTGGCGCAAAAACTATGCTCGCTGGGTATGCGCGGTCCGACGATCGAACTCGCCGGACCTGTCAAAAACGGGGACGCTCGCTGCCTTCCGGATCGGCTCTGCAGCGGAAACGCGGGCGTATGCCTGCGGGATGCAGGAGGCTGCCGGCGCTTCTGCTGTTGGGTATCCTCTTCGGCACTGCGACGCCGTACTGCTTCGCTTTCGAGCAGCTTGACGTGGCCACACCGAACCAGCATTTCGTGCTCGCCAATACGGCTCGAGTCGCCGGCGTCCATCCTGCACACGGTGAGTTGCCGACGACGCATCTTCGTTCGGTGATCGACGAGGTGCGATTCAATCAGAAGGAGCTCTCCTTCGAAGAGGGCGTAAAGATCGGGCCCGAAACAGGAGATCTGGAGATACATTTCGCTCCTGCACCCGGGGGCGCCAATCACTTGAGGTACCGGCTTCTCGGTTTCGACAAGGAGTGGAAAGAAGCGGGGAAAGAGCGGGAGGTTTTCTACAACGACCTGGCGCCGGGCCGTTATGAGTTCGATTTCCAGGAGGCAGAGGGAAGCGGTTTGCGTGGCAGCGTTGTGGAGAGCCTCCCGATCACGGTGGTTGCACCGTATTGGCAGACCGGAGCAGTTCGAACGCTGAGCATTGTAGGACTGCTGCTTTTTATCTTCGTGCTTTACAAACTGCGGGTGGGATACCTGGTAAAACACAACCAGAAATTGCAGGAGACGGTGAGCCAGACCAAGGCAGAACTGACTCTTGCAGCCAAGATCGCCGGGGACGCGCAGGTGGCTTTAAAGGAGCAGGCGTTGAAGGACAGCCTGACGGGCCTGTGGAATCGCAGGGCGATTTTCTCCATGCTGGAGAGGGAAATTTGCCGGGCACAGCGCGATCGGCTTTCCATCACGCTGGTCATGATCGATCTGGATCATTTCAAGGACATCAACGACACGCATGGCCATCTGACCGGAGACGACGTGCTGCGGGAAGTAGCCGGACGACTGGTGGACCTGATGCGTCCTTACGATTTTGCGGGGCGCTACGGGGGCGAGGAATTCCTGATCGTTCTGCCGAGTTGTTCTCCACACAATGGTGTGCAGCGGGCAGAAGGGTTTCGCCGGGTGGTTGCGGAGAGGCCGGTACCGACGGCGATCGGGCCACTCTCGGTGACCTGCAGCCTGGGTGTGGCCGCGTTTGACGAGGCGATGACACCGGAGGATCTGATCCATCGGGCGGACGAGGCTCTGTATCGGGCGAAGCGGCAGGGACGCAACTGCGTGTGCACTGATCAGCAGAGGACGGTTGCGGATCGTCGTTAACCTGGCTTGAGCCCGCCGTTCAAGACATTCCCCGCGGCTTCCATCGCGGCTCGCTGAAGACTTCAGGCGGGCGCCGAAAAAAGCGGCTCAGGGGCGAGTCCACAATCAGTTTGAACATGGGCGGCTCGCGCCGTCATTCTTCAGTCCTGGTCACTCAGCGTTCGTTCGAATGTAAGTTGCTGATTTCGCGGGACGGCGGAGTCGGATCCGGTCTGGGTGGGGTTTGCCCCAAGAAAAGAGCCCTCGGGGCTCCTGACCGACCGAGGGCTGGAAAAGAGCTTTCACCGGATGATGCATGACAGCTCACCTCAAACCATAAGCGGAATCAGGGGTTTTGACAGCAAAACAGAGGTGTTATGTTCGCTCTATCTTCTCCTATCTTTCGGGGCTGCCGGACGATAGTCCATGACAGATGGCGGGTGAAAGCCTTGAGCCCGATGACGTTCAGCAATGATTTATCAGCTAATGCTGGCGGAGGGCTCAGCACGCGCTCCTACTCCTGGCGGTCAGGCCTGTAAATCAGCTGCGCGTGCTTTCATCGGGCAAACCCAACCGTGAAGGACATTCAAAGCGGGGCTGCAACGTTTGAGTTGCGGCCATGGAGCGCCCCGGAGGGAAGGGCAAGATGGTAGGCTTGGTGCGGTTTGTACAGTCGCCGCCGGCCTGAGCGAACGATCGTGCTCCCCGGCGAGCGGCGGAAAGCTGATCTGTTCTGCCCATGAAAAAAGAGATTTCTTCCCTGCTCCTGACTGTTGCGATGCTTGCGGTTCCGGCCCTGGCGCAGCAGCCGAAGTATCCGTTCAATGACTCCCGGCTGCCTGAGGAAAAGCGCATCGACAATCTGCTGTCGCTGATGACGGTGGAGGAGAAGATTGCCGTGCTCGGAACGCAGACCGGTGTGCCGCGACTGGGCGTGCCGAACATCGGGAGCACCGAGGGAATCCACGGCGTGGTGCAGCGCGAGCCGAGATTCGGGCGGCAGCCGATCACAACGACGCAGTTTCCGCAGCCTCCGGGGATGGGCGACACGTGGGATCCGGAACTGGTGCGCGCGGCCGGCGATGTGGAGGGCTATGAGTCCCGCTACATCACGGAGAATCCGAAATACAACCGTCAGATTTTGATGGACTGGGGACCGCAGTCCGATCTGGATCGAGATCCGCGCTGGGGGCGGAGCGAGGAAGTGTACGGCGAGGATCCGTTTTTCAACGGGACGATGGCGGTCGCATTCGCGAAGGGGATCGAAGGCGACGGGGAGGTCTGGCAGGCGTCGCCGCTGCTGAAGCATTTTCTGGCGAACGAGAACGAAAATAATCGGAACGGGTCGTCGTCGAATTTCGACGAGCGGTTGTTTTGGGAGTATTACTCGGTGCCGTTCCGGATGGCTTTTCAGGAAGCTGGGGCGAGCGCGGTCATGGCGAGCTACAACGCGTGGAACGGGACGGCAATGGCCGTGAATCCGATCCTGAAGAGCATCGTGCGCGACCAGTGGGGGGTGGATGTGCTGTCAACGGATGGCGGCGCGGTAACGCTGCTGGTGAATCCGCGGCATGCGTTTCCGAATCATGAGGCAGCGGTGGTGGCGTGCATCAAAAACGGGATCAATCAGTTTCTGGACAAGTATGCGGATGAGACGAGGGCGGCGCTGAAGGACGGAACGCTGACAGAAGCGGATATCGATAACGTGCTCCGCTATAAATTCCGGATCGCGCTGAAGCTGGGGCTGCTGGATACGCAGGGACAGGCGGCGTTCGCGTCGATGAAGGATCAACCGGAACCATGGAATACGGATCGGGACCGGAATGTCGAGAAGAAAATCGCGCTGGAGTCGGTCGTGCTCCTGAAGAATGACGGGATTCTGCCACTGGACAAGACGAAGATCAAGTCGATTGCGGTGATTGGGCCGCTGGCGGATTCGGTGCACTGGGACTGGTATGGCGGGACTCCTCCCTATAAGGTGACGCCGCTCGATGGGATTCAGGCGGAGGTGGGGACAAACGTGAAGGTGAACTACGCGCCCGACGACACAATGGCGGGCGAAGCCGACGCGATGAAGGCGGCGAGCGAGTCGGATGTGGCGGTTGTGGTGGTGGGAAACGATCCGACGTGCGGGCCGGACATGGGCCATGCGTGGTACGGCACTCCGGAGGAAGGCGGAGGGATCACACTTCCCTGCACCGTCCCGAGCGACGGTCGCGAGGGGCGCGATCGGGAGACGATGGACCTTTATCAGGAACAGCTCATTCAGCAGGTGATGGTGAAGAATCCGAAGACGGTCGTCATGCTGATTGCCAGTTTCCCGTACACCATCAACTGGACTCAGGAGCACGTGCCCGCGATTCTGCACATGGCGCACGCGTCGCAGGATGAAGGCACGGCGCTGGCGAAGGTGCTGTTCGGGGAGTACAACCCGGGTGGCCATCTGGTGGAGACGTGGCCGAAGTCGGCCGATCAACTGCCGCCCCGGATGGATTACAACATTCGCGATGGGTACACCTATATGTATTTCAAGGATCAACCGCTGTACCCATTTGGGTTCGGGCTGAGCTACACGACGTTCAGGTATTCGAATCTGCGGACGAGCGCTGCAGCAATGAAGAAGGATGGCACCGTAACTGTATCCGTTGACGTTACGAATACCGGGAGCCGGTCGGGGGATGCGGTGGTGCAGTTATACGTCGGGTATCCGGATGCGAAGGTGGAGCGGCCGCGCGAGGAGTTGGAGGGGTTCCAGCGGGTGACGGTGGAGGCGGGTAAGACGAAGAGGGTGGAGATTCCGCTGCCGGCGTCACGGCTGGCGTACTGGGATGAGAACGCGAAGGCGCAGGAGGTGGCATCGGGACCGGTGAAGTTGATGGTGGGGGAATCTTCGATGGATTTACCGCTGAGCGCGACGTTGACGGTGGAGTAATCAGGCATGAAGGCGGGGTTCGGTAGGAGAGGGCGTTGAGGTGTTAACCTGAACGGCTGGGCCGGTGTGGCGGCGCGGACAGAGTCGACATCATCGAGTCATTCTCCGAGGGGTTATTCGTGTTCAGAAATGCACTGAAATTTGCGGCTATTCTCTTCTTTCTTTGCGGCGTGTTGCACGCGCAGTTTCTGAAACAGAGCCTCGATGTTGAAAAGACGCTTCCGGAATCGGAGCGGGCGACGATCGCGCGCATCGAGAACCTGAGCCATCTGCAGCCGGGGGTCTGGCGTTATCACGTGGGCGATCTGCCGCACGCGGAAGATCCTTCCGTCGATGATTCGTCGTGGCCGGCAGCGAAGGTGGATTCGACCTTCTCCAGGCAGGCGCTGTGGTTTCGGCAGTGGGTGGAGGTGCCGAAGAATCTCGATGGGTACGACCTGACGGGAACGCGCATCTGGTTCCGCTTCAACGCGTGGGCGAATGGGCCGCTGCCGCAGATCATCTACTTCAACGGACGGCGCGTCGCGCTGGGCGACGATCTGGAACCGATTGTCCTGTTCGATCGGGCCAAGGCCGGGGATCGGGTGCTGGTGGCGGTGAAGCTGATGGCGACCGTGGACGAGAAACACTTCGCGGGCAGCCCGATGAACATCTCGTTTGCACAGGAGCGACCGAGCCCGCAGGATCTGGGCGAGGAGTTTTTATCGGCGGCGGTGCTGATTCCGAGCTTGTCTAAAGATCCGGATGCGGATAAGGCAACGCTGGCGAAGGCCATCGGCGAGGTGGATACCAAAGCACTGGATAGCGGCGATCAGATGGCATTCGACTCGTCGCTGCGCGATGCCGAGAACACGATGGAAGCGCTGCAGCCGATGATGAAGCAGGCGACGCTGCATCTGACCGGCAATTCGCACATCGATGCGGCGTGGCTGTGGCCGTGGACAGAGACGGTGGATACGGTAAAGAACACGTTTTCGACCGCGCTGCAACTGATGAACGAGTATCCAACGTATACCTACACGCAGTCGGCGGCAGCCTACAACAACTGGATGGCGCGCGATTATCCGGAGATTGACGCGCAGATCAAACAGCGGATCAAGGAAGGCCGCTGGGAGATTGTGGGGGGCATGTGGGTGGAACCGGATCTGAACATGCCCGACGGCGAATCGACGACGCGGTCGATTTTGATCGGCAAACGGTGGTACGAGCACCACTATGGGGTGGATGTGCAGATCGGGTGGAATCCGGATTCGTTCGGGTATAACTGGCAGCTGCCGCAGATCTACAAGAAGTCGGGCATCGATTATTTCGTAACGCAGAAGATGGCGTGGAACGACACGAATCAGCTGCCGTTCAAGCTGTTCTGGTGGGAGTCGCCGGACGGGAGCAAGGTGCTGACGTATTTCCCGCACGATTATGCGAACACGAATCTGAATCCGGTACGGCTGAGCGTGGATCTGGCCAGAGCGCGGGAGTATGCGCCGGGAATGACTGACATGATGGACCTGTACGGCGTGGGCGATCACGGCGGAGGCCCGACGCGCGCCATGCTGGACGAGGGCGTGCACTGGATGCAGGGAAATAAGGTTGTGCCGCACGAGGAGTTCGGGACGGCACAGCCGTAGTTCTCCAGGGTGGAGAAGGAGGTTGCTCCGGATTCACCGATGTGGAATTACCAGACGATTGCGCAGGGGTATCACGAGCCGTCGCTGATCGCGGGGCAGATCCATATTCCGACGTGGAAGACGGAGATGTATCTGGAATATCACCGCGGCGTATTTACCACGCAGGCTGCAATGAAGCGGAACATTCGTGAGAGCCCGGAGTGGACACTGGATGCGGAGAAGTACGCTTCCCTGGCGTGGCTGGATGGAAATGCGTATCCGGGCGAGGAACTGAACAATGACTGGAAGAAGATCACCTTCAACGATTTTCACGACCTCGCGGCGGGATCGGGAATCGGGGTGATCTATAAGGATGCGCAAAAAGACTACGATGTGGTGCGCTGGTCGACGAACGAAATATCGGCGAAGTCGCTGAAGACGATTGCTGCGCATGTCGATACGCATGTGGCGACCGGGGTGCCGGTGCTGGTTTTTAATCCGCTGGCGTGGCGGCGCTCGGGAAATGTAACGGTGGATGTACAAATGCCGGGGCCGACGGCGGAGGTGTCGGTGCTGGATGCGAAGGGCGGGGTGCTGCCGTCGGAAGTTTTGTCGAAGGACGCCTCGACGAATACGTTCCACTTGCTGGTCGAAGCGAAAGACGTGCCCTCGCTGGGATATGAAGTGCTGCGGGTGGTGCCGGGGAAGCGAGCGTTCACGAGCGATCTGAAGGTGACGGGAACGACGCTGGAGAATGCGGCGCTGCGGGTGGTGGTGGATCCTACAACGGGATGCATCACGAGCCTCTACGACAAGAAGGCGGGATTCGAGACTCTGGCGGCGGGATCCTGTGGGAACGAACTGCAGGCCTTCAAGGACACGCCGAAGGATTACGACGCGTGGAACATCGATCCGGGCACGCTGGATCGGGCGCCGGCGCTGCTGACGCAGGCGGATTCAGTGCAGGTGGTGGACAAGGGCCCGATGCGCGGGGCGATCCGGGTGACGCGGCACTGGCAGAATTCGAAATTCGTGCAGGAGATTCAGCTGGAGGCGGGTTCGGATCAGGCGGTGGTGGTGAACGACATCGACTGGCACGAGACGCACGTGCTGCTGAAGGCGGCGTTCGCGCTGTCGGCGACGAGTCCTTTTGCGACGTATGAGATTCCGTTTGGCTCGATTCAGCGGCCGACGACGCGGAATAACAGCTGGGAGAAGGCGCAGTTCGAAGTACCGGCGCAGCGCTGGGCCGATCTGGGCAACGCGCAGCACGGATTCAGCCTGATCAACGAGTCGAAGTTCGGATACGACGGGGTGGGGAATCTGCTGCGGCTGACGTTGCTGCGCTCGCCCGTATGGCCCGATCCGAATGCCGACCGCGGGCCCCAGCATTTTCTGTACGCGCTCTATCCGCATGGGGGCGACTGGAAGTCGGCAATGACAGTGCGGCACGGGTACGACTTCAACTATCGGATGCAGGCAATGCAGGTGGAGGGCCACACCGGGGGGCTCCCGGCGGAGCATTCTTTTGTGGGGATCACGCCGGACGATGTGGTGCTGACGGCGATGAAGAAGGCGGAGGATTCAGCATGCGCTGATCTTCCATTTCTACGAATGGGCGGGCAAAGGCGGGAGCGGGGAGTTGCGGGTTCCGCCGGGCGCGACCGGCGCGGTCGAGACGAATCTGATGGAGAAGCCGGAGGGGGCCCCGCTGCCGTTGAGGGGCGACACGGTGACGGTGCACTTCAGGCCGTATGAGATTGTGGCGGTGCGGGTCGACTACCCCGAAAGCGGGCACTGAGTTGGATTGACCCTTTGTGAAGGCGACCGATATACTCAGGAGGAACTCAAGCGGGAGTAGCTCAGTGGTAGAGCATCGCCTTGCCAAGGCGAGGGTCGCGGGTTCAAGTCCCGTCTCCCGCTCCAGGCACCCGATCCGGACAAGACCGGAGTGCCCGGAATGCCGGTTCAGCGTCCGCCGGACGCGATCCGCGCTGGTTAGCTGATCCATTCTGGCGTAAGATTTGCTGTTCAGGGCGCGGTACCCAAGTGGTAAGGGAGAGGTCTGCAAAACCTTTACGCGTCGGTTCGATTCCGACCCGCGCCTCCAGTTCCCTACGCTGATCTTTCCCCGGACCCCACAAGTTTCAGAGGGCGTGTGTTCCCGTGACTGTAAACTCCGGCGGTGAGTTTGCCGCGGCGCGTGCCCGTGCGCCTGTTCGGTGCTGCCTGCCCATCTCGTCTGGACAAAGGAGCTCGCGTGGGCCATCGATTGATTGAAGTCGGATGTAGCGCCGCGGAGAGTGAGAGAAGAGCCACTTACCCCTGTTGTGCATAAGGCTTAGGTTGCGGGCCGCGCGGGAGATGATGGACGAGATTCACCAGCGACCGAACGGGAGCTGCAGCCCAGGTGGCGTGGCGAGTAAGTCAGCGTCTTGTCGCTGCAATAAGATCGATGAAAGCCTGGGGCTGAGTCGCTGAGGGTTATCCTTTGTTGCTCCTTTTCGCTTTTCGACATTTGACGATGTTTGGTTATTAGTGGCAAACGACGTAGACTAATTGTATGAATACAGCCGACATCGTCTCTTCGATCGACTCCGAGATTGCCAACCTTCGCGCAGTCCGCAACCTTCTTACCGGCCACGACGGCGCGGTCCGCACGGGACGCAAGCCGGGCAGGCCTGCCAGGAAGCACACCATGAGCGCAGAAGGCCGCGCCCGGATTGCCGCAGCACAACGTGCACGGTGGGCGAAACAAAAGAAGGCAGCGAAAAAGTCTGCCTAAGTTTCCGCAACAATCGGGGCACTGAACCGATAAGAGTATTGATCCGTCCTGCAAGTTGATCGAAGCCGATTCACAGGACGGATGGTTCGACCGGTCGCATAACTGCCAACTGCCGTTCGGCCGCCATGGTCCTGCGCGGCTGAGGCGAATTTCATGGCTGGTGTGAGCCTGCGTCGCTGCTGCAGGCATCCTGATACAAAATCACAGATTGCTGGTTCCCCGACCTGAAGGGGAGCTGCCACCTTCGCGTCGCCGGGCGTGGAGTCGCTGATCGGAAGACCCGCCGGAATCCTCAGCCCCGGTGCGGAACCCTGACCGGGGATCCTGGCCAATTACAAGAAACTCGTTCCGCGGGATAGAGCTGGGCTGTAGCCTTAACTAGTCATGTCTCGAATTGCGCGGTTAATTCTCGGCCTGCTGGCGGGGCTCGCTTTACTGACGTGGGTGGCGTCGGGAGTGGTGGAGACCACTGCGCGGGAGTGGTTCGAGCGGGATGTGAGTTCACGCGCGCATCTCTTTCTGACGGCGGCGAATCGCTCGCTGGCGCAGGCGTGGAACAATCCGCAGGAACTGCACAGCGACCTGATGACGATTGCGCGGGACGAGCGGGTGATGGCGGCGGCAGCGTGCGGAATGGACCTGAGCACGCGGGCAGAAACGGCGGCCTTTCCGGCAGAGTTCAACTGCGTCGAGGTTGGAGCGCGGATGGTGATCGCCGCGCCGTCGGGGGGAGAGGAACAGCCGTCCTACCGGGAGTGGAGTACGATCGCGACGCTGCCGACGGGGCGCGTGCACGTGAGCGCGATGCCGGTACGGGCCAATGGGCAGGAATTGGGGTTCGCGATCCTGGTGCAGGATCTGGGCTACATCCAGAAGCGGGAAGACCGGGCGCGAACCTTTCTGATCGCGATTTCGGTGCTGCTGGCGATCACCGCTTTCGGGGTACCGCTGGTGGCGGCGCGGCGGGCTCGCCACGACTGGAGTTTGGAACTGCGCCGGCTGCTGCGCGGGGGCGGTAAACACCAGCGGGAATTTCAGCCGATCCTGAGCGACCTGCGCGAACTGGTAGGACGCATGTCCAGCGAGCAGCAGGAGACTCCGGGCCAGTGGACGGCAGCGAGCCTGAAGCAGGCGCTGAACCGGCACCTGCATGGCGAGCAGATCGTAATCCTGGCAAACCGGGAGCCGTACATACACGAGCGCAAGCCCGACGGACAGATCGAAGTGCAGCATCCGGCAAGCGGTCTGGTGACGGCGCTGGAGCCGGTCATGCGGGCCTGTTCCGGAGTATGGGTGGCGCACGGGAGCGGAAGCGCGGATCGGGAGACGGTGGACCGGGAGGATCGGCTGAGTGTTCCGCCGGGAGAGGAGTCTTACCGCCTGCGGCGGGTGTGGTTGTCGGAGGAAGAGCTGCAGGGCTACTACTACGGTTTCTCGAACGAAGGATTGTGGCCGTTGTGTCATGTGGCGCACGCGCGGCCGGTCTTTCGGCTGGAGGACTGGCGGCAGTATCAGGTGGTGAACCAGAAGTTTGCCGATGCGGTGTGCAATGAGGCGAACACGCGGGATCCGATCATCCTGGTGCAGGATTATCACTTCGCGCTGGCGCCGGCGATGATTCGCAGGCGGCTGCCGGCCGCGACGATCCTGATGTTCTGGCATATTCCGTGGCCGAACGGCGAGCGGATGGGAATCTGTCCCTGGCGGGACGAGCTGCTGCAGGGTTTGCTGGGCAGCAGCATTCTCGGCTTTCATACGCAGCAACACTGCAACAATTTTCTGGATACGGTGGACCGGTACCTGGAAGCGCGCATCGACCGGGAAAACAACGCGGTGATCATGCAGGGGCACAGCACGCTGATCCGGCCCTATCCGATCTCGATCGAATGGCCGAACCATTGGGTGGAGACGGCGCCGAGCGTGGAGGAATGCCGCGCGCAGGTTTGGCGGGACTGGGGGCTCAAACCGGACGCTCTGCTGGGAGTTGGGGTGGACCGGCTGGACTATACCAAGGGCGTGGAGGAGCGCCTGCTCACGGTGGAGCGGCTGCTGGAGCGGTATCCGGAATTCCGAGGGCGCTTCACCTTTGCGCAGCTTGCAGAGCCGAGCCGCACGCGAATTACGCGCTACAGTGAACTAAACGAAGCGGTGGAGGCGCTGGCTGCGCGGATCAATGCGCGGTTCGGCTACGGGGAGTATCGGCCGATTCTTCTGTTGCGCTCGCATCACGAGCCGCCGGAGGTATTCCGGTTCTACCGGGCGGCGGATGTGTGTTACGTGAGTAGTCTGCACGACGGGATGAATCTGGTGGCGAAGGAATTCGTGGCAGCGCGCACCGATCTGAAGGGTGTGCTGATGCTGAGCGAATTTACCGGGGCGGCGCGGGAGCTGACCGAGGCGCTGATTGTGAATCCCTACGATCTGGAAGGCACCAGCGAGGCGCTGGCGACAGCGCTGCGCATGCCCGTGGAGGAGCAGCAGGATCGGATGCGGTCGATGCGTTCGCTGCTGGCGCAGTTCAATGTGTACCGCTGGGCGGGCAAGATGCTGGTGGACGCGGCGCGGCTGCGCAACCAGGAACGGGTATCGGAGCGGCTGTCGGAACGCAACCATGCGGAGACGGTGCTCTAAGGGGACGCTACCCGGACGCCAGGCCTCATGGATTCTGCGCCCATGGGTTCCGATCCAGCATTCCGATGGCTCTAATCGAAATGCGTCATGGTTTTCCTCAGCAACAAAACCTGACACGGCGACTGGAAGCGCCGCTGGCAGACACAGCGGGCCGGGTGAGGACCCCACTGCGCAAACTGAGGGTAGCGATGGGGTTACACAGGCTTCACCGCGACCGGGATCGCCCTTGATCGACTTGGCACTATTCACTTTTCGTGTTGACAGGCGTTGCGTGGGGGCAGTACATTCGCGTCCCAGAAAGACACTATAGTGCGAGTCCCAAACAAACCATTTGGATTTCAGGAAGAGTTCAGAGATTTCACTGGGAGGATCCATGAGACGCGAAGTATTTGGAGGCAAAGGGCTCGGAGGAGTAGTTCGGGTTCTGGTATGGCTGGCGGCAGTCGCCTGCACGGGCTATGCGTTTGCTCAGACCGGCAACGGTTCGATCTCGGGTACGGTAACCGATCCGCAGGGGGCCGTGATATCCGGGGCGAATGTGAAGGTAACGCAAATCAACACATCGGCAACGCGAACGGTGACGACCAACGGTGCGGGCCAGTTCAGCGTCCCGTCCCTGCCGCCGGCGACGTACGCGGTGACGGTGGAAATCAACGGGTTCAAGAGCTACGAGCAGAACATCGTGCTGCTGGCGGATCAGACTCGCGATATGGACGTGAAGCTGGAGGTCGGCGAAACGACCCAGCGGGTCACGGTCGAAACATCCGCGGTGCAGGTCAACACCATCAGCCCGACCCTGGGGCAGGTCATCGAACAATCCCGCCTGGTGGATATTCCCCTCAACGGCAGAAACGCGGCTGACCTGACCCTGCTTGTTCCCGGCGCCGTCAATCTGTCGGCGAACAACGCCGGTACCCAGCAGGGAGACACCAAGCAGGTTCCTGGCGCGGAAGCCATCTCCGTTAACGGCACCCGGCCCGACCAGATCGGCTACAACCTGGACGGCGCCAGCAATGAAGACCTGATGAGCAACACCAACGACCCATTCCCGTTCCCTGACGCGCTGCAGGAATTCAGCGTGCAGACCAACAGCTTCGACGCGCAGTATGGCAACAATGCCGGCGCGGTGGTGAACGTGGTGACGAAATCAGGCACGAACCAGTGGCATGGCGACGCATTCGAGTTTGTCCGCAACCGGGTGTTCAATGCTGCCAACTACTTTGGCTATGTGAACGGCAAGAAGACGGTCGATCCGCTGAAGCGCAACCAGTTCGGCGCCACCATCGGCGGTCCCATTCACAAGAACACCACCTTTATCTTCGGCGGCTGGCAAAAGACGATCCTCCGCAGCGCAAATAACGCTACCAATGCGACGATTCCTCTGGCAGCGAATCTCACGGGGGATTTCACCAACTACACGACCGTCGGCCCCTCCAACCCAAAAGGCAAAGTAGTCACCATCACCAACCCCTTCACGCACACCCCTTACGCCGACTACAGCAACATCGGTCCGCTGGATCCCGTGGCGCTCGCCATGACCAAGCTGATGCCAATTTCCTCGGCCAATGCCAGTGGCTTCGTCACCTACTCTACGCCGATCCAGCAGAACTTCGACGAGTACATCGTGCGCGTCGATCAGGTGTTTCGGGGCGAGGACCGACTGTTCGGCCGGTTCTATCTCGACCGCTATCATCACGCACCCACCTATGATGGCAAGGACATCCTCACCGACGGGCCGGGCTCGACGGTGCAAACGCAGAACTGGGTGGTGGGTTACACCCGCGTCTTTACCCCCAACCTGGTTAACAGTCTGACCCTCGGCATTGTCCGTGGATCGTCGGATCGCGGCCAGCAGGGCGGTCCGGGAGGCACAGTTCCGGACATGAAGACCTTCGGCTCCAGCATCTGGCAACTGCCAACGAACCAGAGCGGCATCCGGAACTTCGCCGTCTCGGGCGACTTCACGCTCGGCAATTTCACCGACGGTAAGTTCATCCGCAATACCGGCGACCTGCGTGAAGTGCTGAACTGGAACAAAGGCAAACACAATATGACGTTTGGCTACGATCTGGAACTGGATCAGTCGAACGTCAGAAATACCGACCTCGAAAACGGCAGCTTTGGTTTTACCGACGATGTGTCGGGCCTCGCCATGGCCAACTTCCTGCTTGGCTATGAGCACACGTTCACCCAAACCTCGGGGAATTTCTCCGATTCGCGTGAGAACCCCATGGGCGTGTTCGCCAACGATTCATGGAAGGTTTCTCCGCGTCTGACCCTGGACTACGGACTGCGCTATGAACCGCAGCAGGTGATGAAGGAAATCTGGGGCCGAATCGAGCAGTTCTTCCCCGATGCCAACCTTGCCGGAGTTCACTCGTCGATCGTGCCCAGCGCTCCCCCGGGGCTGTTCTTCATCGGCGATAAGTACAACGGCGTCGGCGTCCCCGATCGCGGGGAGGCGGGCGACTTTAACAACTTCGCCCCGCGGGTGGGCGTTGCCTGGGACATGACGGGTACGGGCAAGATGTCGCTGCGCGCCGGGGGCGGTCTGTTCTATTATTCGCGGCTGCCGGGTCTGTTCCTCAACGACGCTTCGATTTCAGCGCCCTTCAGCCTGCGCATCGACCTTTTCGATTCCACCACCGGAGCTTCGCAGATTGGTTCGCTGACCAACCCCGAGGTGAATTATCCGAGTTTCACCGCCGGCTTCCCGCAGCGCTATACGCTCAAGAACGTACCCAAAAACGCCACCTTCGTGGCCAACCCGACGGTCTTCGGTCTGCAGCCGGGAGTCAGGTGGACTACGCCTGAAATCTACGACTGGAACGCGACCTGGGAGTATCAGGTCCGCAATGACACGGTATTGCACGCTTCCTATGTGGGCACGCGCGGCGTGCACCTGCGCCAGGATGTGAATCTGAATCCTGGTATCTATACGGCAGGCAGCACCTCGTCGCTGCAGGCCCGGCGACACTATCAGCCGTTCGGTGTCATCTATCAAAACCGTAACTCAGGCGCCAACGGCTATAACGCTCTCCAGGTCGATTTGGAAAAGCGGCCCGCGGCAGGAACGGGCATTTTGAACCAGATCACTTTGCTGGCCAACTACACGTACTCCAAAACAATGGATTACGGGCTGGCCGAGAATGGCGGCATCACGGATATCGGATCGAGCCTCGGTTCCGGGATGTCGTACTACGATCCGCGGCAGCATGCGTTCGAGACGGGATATTCCGTCCTCGATCACACGAACCGTTTCGTAGCCTCGTTTGTCTGGAGCCTACCCAAAATGATCGGCGCCAACGCCTTCGTCCGCAACGTCGTGGGCGGATGGCAGTGGACCGGTATTTACTCCTATGTGTCCGGGGATCCGCTCACGATTCTGGCCGGCACCGATCAGTCCCAGACCGGGAATAACCTCGATCGTGCGGATTACATCGGCCCCGCAAACCAGTTCGGTAAACGGGGTAGTTCGCCCGCCGGATGCCTCGGCGTTGCGCACTGCGTAGCCTGGCTCACCACGTCCAATTTCGCCAAGCCGGCAGCGGGCAACTACGGCAACACGGGTAAAGGCAACTGGCGTGGTCCGGCTCTTCAGGATGTGGACACCGGACTCCTGAAGAACTTTAGTCCGATGCCCTCGCACGAGAACTTCAGCTTCCAGCTCCGCGGCGAGTTCTTCAACCTGTTTAACCATGCGCAGTTCGCAGATCCGAACCTGACATTCTCCAACGGCGCCTTCGGCAGCGTCCGCGGCACGATTGGAGGGAACTCCGACTATCGCGTCGTGCAGATCGCGCTGAAAGCCTTCTTCTAAAGTCCGACGTGCAGGACGGCTCCTGACTCCAAGGGGCCGTCAAGACGGCGGTTTACGACGCCTCCCAGGGAGAGAACGGAAATTCCGTTCTCTCCTTTTTGTTTCACAGGCGGCCGGCCCGGATGGTGGCAGGAACCTTCCCGAACCAGATTTCGTAGACTCGTGCAGGATGGATGGGCTCTACAGCTGGGGATGGGTGGAAGCGCGAGCGGCGGCAACCAGCGCCGTGTGGAGGGCGTGCGCAGCGGATCGGCTTCCGGATGCGCGGCGATACAGCGCGCCGGAACAGGAACGGCGCGAGGCAGCCTACGACGAGGCACTGGACGCAACGGAGAGCGCGCTCAAGCGCAGCTACGGGAAGCGGAGCGCAGCGGGACGACGCGAGACCGAGCAGCGGGTAACAGAGCTGTTCGCGCGATTTGCGGCGGCGGCGCTCGACTTGCCCGAGGATGCGATTGCGCTGCTGACGCACGATTTTCTTCCCGCCGGGACAAGGCTGGCGCGATGGGCGCGGCACTTCGATGCGAAGCTGAGCATGCCGGACATCATCCAGGCGTGCCGTAATGCATGGACGGCGTGCGGGCTGCAGCCGCTCCTCGGCGAGCGCGTGCAGCTCACCCCGGCGATTCTGGGATACAGCATGCTGTATCCGTACAGCGACAACTTTCTGGACCGCGAGGATGTGAGATCTGAAGCCAAGCTGCGCATGAGTGGGCGTTTCCGCGAGCGGCTGTGCGGGGGCCGTCCGGCAGCGGAGAATGAGGTAGAGCGCGCCCTTTGGCGGCTGGTGGATCTGATTGAGACGCAGTATCCGCGAGCGCGTTTTCCCGAGGTCTTCAATTGCCTGCTGGCGATCCATCGAGCGCAGGAGCACAGCATCGCCCAGGTGGGAAGTCACGGCTCGGAAGAGGAATTGCTGCTGCTGAGCTGCGCCAAGGGTGGCACGTCAGTGCTGGCGGATGCGTGCCTGGCGCGGGGCTGGCTGGCCGAAGAGGAGAACCGCTTCGCTTTTGACTGGGGCGTTCTGCTGCAACTGGGCGACGATCTGCAGGACGTGCGCGAGGACCTGCGGCGCGGATCGATGACGCTGTTCTCGGTGCCGGCGCTGCGAGGCGAGCTCCTGGATGCGCGCGTGATGCAGTTGCTGACATTTGCTGATCACGTGGGCGACGCAATGGAGGCCCAACCTTACGGAGACGCAACGCTGAAGAGTCTGCTGCGGATGAGCTGGCGGTCGCTGATTCTGATGGCGGTGGCTGCATCGCACGAACATTTCTCGGCGGAGTTTCTGGTGGAGGCGGAGCGGTTCTCGCCGTTCCGGTTTCAATTTTTGCGGGAGCGGCGGGAGAGGCTGGCCGGCAGGCAGGGCCTGTACACCACGCTGTTCGAGTCGCTGGTGGAACCGGTGGGAGAGGAAATCCCGGTAGTGGACCCGGCCGGTTAGGCAGTTTTTCCTGTCAGGCCCTGGGGCCGAACCTGGGCCTGGTAGTTCGCACCCTGCGAAGGCGATTCAACCGAGGAGCAGTTCCCAGTCCTGGCTGGTGAGCTTTTTGCCGAAGCTCTCGTGTTCCTCTTCGCGCACGAGATGGTATCCCTCGCTCTCGTAGATATGGCGCGCAGCGTCGAGGACGCTGTTGGTCCACAGAACGATGCGCTGGTAGCCCACCTGACGGGCGAACTGGGAACATTGGCGGACCAGAGCGCGGCCGAGACCCAGGCCGCGGGCGGAGGGTTCGACGAGGAGCAGGCGGAGCCTGGCAGTTCGCTCAGCGGAGCGCTCGTTGACAAGGAAAACGCAGCCGAGGAATTCGCCGTCGCGCTCGGCGATCCAGCAGCGTTCGCAGGCGGGGTCGTAGTGGTCGATGAAGTCAGCGGCAACCCGGGCGACGAGGGCTTCGAAGCGCTCATCCCAGCCATACTCCTGGGCGTAAAGGAGGCCGTGGCGATGAATGACCGTACCCATATCGCCGGGGCGATGGGCGCGCAGGACAAAGGGCGCTGGATTAGGCGGAGGCGCCGGGTCGAGGAGGGTTTCGACGGCGTCGATGGCGTGCGCGAGCCTGCGGCGCTGCTCCTGGCTGAGGGGCCGGAGCAGCGCCGCGACCTGCTCGGTAGAACGGCGGTCAAGGGTATTGAACACCTTACGGCCAGCGGCGGTGAGGGAGATGAGGGACTGGCGCCCGTCGACGGCTGAGCGGCGGCGGCGGATGAGGCCACGCTTCTGAAGGCCGGCAACGAGGCGGCTGACATATCCCGCATCGAGACGGAGCCGAGCAGCGATGGCGGAGGCGGCGGGCAGGTCCGAGGTTGCGACCTCGTACAGGAGCCGGGCTTCGGCGAGGGACAACGGGCTGTTGAGGAGGCCTTCGTCGAGGGTGCCGAGGCGGGCGGTGTAAAAGCGGCTGAAACGCCGAACGGTCTGGATGCACTCTTTATCGGGCACGGCGATTCTGGATTTCATTATGCTTGCTTTAGTCAACTATATCATTGCTTATAGCAACTGAATGTCGGGAGCGGGTTCCCTCAGTGACCCAGGAAGAGGCAGTCTCCGGTACCGGAACTGCCATTACGACAAAATTCTTCCGGGGAGGAAAGAGTGAGGGTATAGTGGCGGGTAGCCAAAAGGCCGGCTCGCTCCTTCCCTTCTCATCCGGCGGCTACTCCCCGCAATATTTACGCTTTGCTCCAGGCAAAGGAAAAGGATGGTGGCGCATGGCTTTCTGTGGAAAGTGCGGACAGTCGATGGCGGACGGGGTGGCTTTCTGCCCCAAATGCGGGGCTCCGGTGGGGGCGGTTCCGGGAGCACCCGTGGGAACACCGATGGGAGCAGCTCCGGGCATGCCGGGAATGGCTCCGATGGCGGGGCCGGTGGCACCGGCATCGAGTGGACTGACCGAAAATGTGGCGGGATTGCTGTGCTACGTATTGGGTTGGCTGACGGGCCTGATCTTCCTGCTGATCGATAAGCGTCCCTTTGTGCGCTTCCATGCGGCGCAATCGATCGTGGTGTTTGGGGCTCTCACCATCCTGCGCATCATCCTGACGTTCTTCTTCCTGGCCGGGTCCAGCTTCGGGCTGTTCTGGCTGTGGTCGATGATTTCGCTGCTGGTGACGCTGGCATTCTTCGTCTTCTGGATCCTGCTGATGGTGATGGCATACCAGGGCAAGTGGTTTGAGGTGCCGATCGCGGCAGGGATCGCAAAGAGCATCGCCGGCAGCACGAAGGTTTAGCCGCTCCGCGACTCGGATGTGGGACGGCGCTCTGCGAGGCGGGACGCCGGTCCCTGAGTTGCGCGGCTCGATGCTCGAGAGAGCGCTGGGGAGCGACAGGCGCTGAATGAATCCCGGAGAAAGAGAGAACAGCATGACTGGCTTTTGCACGAAATGCGGCACACCGCTGGTTGAAGGCATGGCCTTCTGCACGAAATGCGGGGCTCCGGCGGCAACGATCGCTGCGCCCGCGAATCCGGCAGCGTACACGCCTCCGGCAGCGAATAATCCACCGGCGTACACGCCTCCCGCGTCGAATGCTCCGTCAGGCTACACGCCGTCGGCAGCGAATAATCCATCGGCGTACACGCCTCCCGCGTCGAATGCTCCGTCAGGCTACACGCCGTCGGCAGCGAATAATCCATCGGCGTATGCGCCTCCGGCGTCGAATCCTTCGTCGGCCTACCTGCCTCCGGCTTCGGGTGGTCCCGGCTACGCGAGCGCACCCGCGGCTTACACGCCGGTGGGGGCGGGTCCGCAGCAGAAGAGCGGCAGCAGCGCGCTGAAGATCATCCTGATCATTGTGGTGGTGTTTGTCGGCCTGGGGATCCTTTCGGTGGCCGGCATCATGTTCGGTATATATCGGGTGTCCAGAGCGGTCCACGTAAGCAACGACGGCAAGGGAGTGGAACTGAGCACGCCGGCAGGAACGTTCAGCGCCGGGGATACGGCGGTGAGCGCGTCGGACCTGGGGATCGATCCATACCCGGGGGCAAACCAGCAGAAGGGCGCGGTGCGCATCAATACGCCGAAGGGGTCGATGGTGACCGCGGTGTTTGAGACGAACGATTCCCTCGATAAGGTGCTCGCGTACTACAAGGACAAGATGGGGGCCGGCGCCTCGGCCTTCCAAAGCGACAAAGGGGCGGTGCTGACGTTGGCGGACGAGGCGAAAAAGACCAGCGTGATGGTGACGATCGGCACGGACGACAGCAACAGCGACGGAAGGACGACGATCACGATTACGCATTCGGTGGGCACGTAGGAACGGCCAACAACCAGTAGTCGCCGGCGAAGCGTTTCGTCCCGCGTGCTGGGCGGGGCGCGATACACTCGAAGTTTGGCCCCGATGACTTCGACAAATGCACCGCGCGTCCGCTTTGCGCCATCGCCCACTGGCTATCTGCACGTCGGTGGGGCTCGTACGGCGCTTTTTAACTGGCTTTTTGCCCGCCATTTTGGCGGCACGTTCATCCTGCGCATCGAGGACACCGATTTCGAGCGGTCGTCCGAGGAGATGGTCGAGGGCATTCTCGAAGGGATGCGCTGGATCGGCCTCGACTGGGATGAGGGACCGTTCTTCCAATCGCAGCGGCTGGCTCTTTATCGGGCGACGGCAGAGAAGCTGGTGGCTGCTGGTCATGCGTACTACTGTTTCTGCACAAAAGAGGAGCTGGAACAGCGGCGCGCGGCGGCCACCGCAGCGGGACGGCCGCCGATGTACGACCGCCGTTGCCGGCATCTCGACCCGGCTGAAACCAAAAAACGCCGCCTGGACGGCCATTCAGCGGCCGTGCGGTTCCTTGTGCCGGAGGGTTCGACGAGCTGGGAGGATGCGGTCTTCGGCAAGGTGGAGTTTGCCAACGCCGAGCTGGAGGACTTCGTGCTGCTGCGTTCGGATGGGATTCCAACGTATCACCTGAGTGTGGTGGCGGACGACATCGACATGCGGCTGACGCACATCGTGCGCGGGGCGGATCATATTTCGAATACGCCGAAGCAGATCCTGCAGTACCGGGCACTGGGTGCGGAGCTGCCGGTGTTTGCGCATGTGCCGTTGATCCTGGGCCCGGACAAGACGCGGCTCTCGAAGCGGCATGGTGCCACCTCGGTGATGGCCTATAAGGACCTGGGGATTGTGCCCGAGGCGTTCCGCAATTTTCTGGCGCTTCTGGGGTGGTCGCCGGGAACACAGCACAAGGATCGGGAGATTTTCAGCTCGGAAGATCTGATCCAGCTGTTTGGGCTCGACGGCATCTCGAAGTCGAATGCCGTTTTCGACAATGACAAGCTGGCGTGGTTCAACACGGAGTACATTCGCGCGTACGACTCGGCAAACCTGCTGCCGCTGATCGAAGCGGAGTGGAGGGCGGCGGCGTTCACCCCGGCGCGGAGTCCGGAGGAGACCCTGGCAGCGATCGAGCTGCTGAAGCCGCGCGCGCGGAGCCTGAAGGATTTCGCCGCGTCGTTTCGGGCGTACTTCAGCGATGACTTCGAATATGATCCGGCGGCGGTTACGAAATTTCTGAGCGACGCTTCCCTTCCCCGGCTGTTGCAGGAACTGGCGCGGCGGTATGCGGCAGCAGCCGACTTCACGGAGAGTTCGGCAGAGGAGGCGCTGCGCGCCCTGGCCGCGGAAAAGGGCATCAAGGCCGGCGCGCTGATCAACGGGTCGCGGGTGGCACTGACCGGGCAGGCCGTGGCGCCGAGCCTGTTCGCGGTGATGGCGCTGCTGGGAAGAGATCGCGTGGTCCAGCGCTTGTCTGCAGTGGACAAAGTGCCGACGTCGGGATAACGGGAGCGCTGTACGGTAAGGGCTGTTGTTGCTACAATCCAATGAGCGGAATGGTGACAGTTCCGCGGGTTCGCAGCGGCTTCCGGGCTCGCCGTGAATCGCAGGGAGCGCGAGGTGCAACGCTTCGCGGTGGTACTTCAAACAGGCGTAAGGGGACGTAGTTCAGTTGGTTAGAATGCTGCCCTGTCACGGCAGAGGTCGCGGGTTCGAGCCCCGTCGTCCCCGCCATACATTCCAAATAAATTCATCGTCACCGCGATCTGCGCCAAGTGGGTGCAAGAAAGGCCACAGGAATCTAGCCCTGTTGTGTCCCGATCGCACCTAACAGTCCGCACGAGAACCTTCCCGTTGCATCTTCTCGTGCAAGGTCCCGGAGGCGGGAAAGCTTGCTCGCCCGGCCCTCAGAAGACGAACCGGGTGAGCAGATAAAGGGTATTGTTCCCGCTTGCATCGCGTCCGGAACCGTCGTAGTTCGTCGACGCTCCGTTGAAGCTGGTGTACGCCGTATATTGCGCCGCTAACTCGAGATTCTGCGCGGGCCAGTAGCCGAAATACCCGATAATGCCCCGACTTCTGGGACTTCCGTTCGCGCTGCCGGACACGGCCGCCGGGGCGTAGAGTACCGGATCCGTGGTTCCCGTGGTCGAGAACCAGCCCAGCGCGCCGGCCAGGCGATTGCCGACGTGGTACTCCACGTTGGCGTTCGCCTCGTTCATATTATGAAGTGCCTGGCCTGCCGATCCGGCTGTCAGGCTCGCCACGAGATTCGCATTCTCCCGGAGGTAGGACCCGCGCACCGACAGCACATCGCGACCGATGGTGCGATCGTACTGCACATCAGGACCGAAGTCGGTATAGGTGTCGGTGGGGCCCGTTACCGCATTGGGCATCGAGGATACGTGCATGCCGTACGCGCCTACTTCGAGGTTATTCGTGCGTCCCGTTTCCTGCCAGGCTACGCGCCAGTAAGGAGCGACACCGCTGATATTCACTCCCGCGCCGGTACCCGCATTGGGCTGTGCGCTGCCGATGTGATCCGACCGATAAAGAGTGCCAGCCACATAAAGGTGCTGGTTGTACATGGCATAGCCTCCAATGCCGGCGACGTCCTGGGCCAGACCGCCGTTCAGCAGCGGACTCGCTGCCGGCCCGGGAGCGGAGTCACTCAGGATGAAGGGGAAGCCCCACGCCGGTGTGGTATTCCACAGATCCTCGACGGTCGGATTGTTATTCAGAGTGAGGCCCCAGTCCAGCTCTTTCTGACCGAGCATCTTTTTGTTGGCATACCGAATATCGGTGTTGTCCATCGAAAAGTGATCGTCCTGCGTGTCATAAGTTACCTGGAAGAAGCTCCCTACGTGCGAGGTCCACGCGCCGGACAGAAACAGCGAGATATCCTGGGGAAACTCCGCGGTGCCGTTCTGAGATCCCGGCTGCGCCGAATTCAGGTTGGTGACCGAAGCTTCGAACCACACGCTCAGAGGCAGCACCTTCAGCAAATCGAGGGGAGCGCGGCGAGCGCTCCCATCCGTGGTGATGGAGTCGTTCTTCACTTTGTCGATGTAGCCCATCAATTTGAAAAGGCGACCCGCCGCATTCAACTCCGGCGGAGTGTAATGGCAGCCGCTGCACGGCAATCCGGTCTGCCGCGCATAACTCGGCAGAGCCATGGCACTCGGCGCACTCCCTGCGGCAACCAACAAACAAAGAATAAACATCAACAAAGAATTGCGTCTCATGGTTCTCCTTTTCCAGTGCTTCGGGGCCCGACAGCTTGCTGCGGTACAAAGGGACATATCAACTCATTGCTTCACGTACACCAGGCCAGGCGCCTGATACGGCGGATCCGACACCAGCCGGATATACGCGATCACCGCCTGAATCTCCGCCTTCGTCAGAGTGGTGCCGTACGGCGGCATCAATGCCGACAGGTTCAGTGCCGGTCCACCGTGCCCGATAATCGCCGTCAGATCCGTATCGCTCAGCTTGTTGTAGGTCTCACCCTGGTCAAAACTATGGGGTGGAACAGCGAGGTTGTCGTGGTTGGACACCTGCTCCGGCGTGGACTCCGGGTTGTGGCAGCGCGAGCAGTATTTTCTCTGCACCTGGTACCCGAGCTCTTCCTGATACCCGGCCGCCAACTCCGGCACCTGCACTGAAATCGCTTGACCTGCCTTGTTATTCGTCGACGCAGTCAGCGGATAGCGTCCAGCAGAATTGCCCAGGGTCACGTTGGTCGTGGCCTGGCCGCTGGAGTCCGACAGCACCTCCACTGGGTCGAAGTTCACGCCCGCGGGGCCGCTGAACTTCACCAGCGCGCCGGTAACTCCGTTGCCCTGGTCGTCGTTGACCTGCATCACCAGCGGCTGCGGCAGCGGCGCTCCCGCCGGTCCCAGCTGCCTGTCCCCGCTCGATACCGCCAGCGCCGACCCGGCAGCCGTCGCGTGCAGCACGGTTCCCGTTTTGCGTACCCTTGCGCATCCGCACACTGCCAGCAGCGCCAGCGCGGCAACGGCCGAGGAAGTCATGAACCGCGCGCGCCGCGTCATTGGCCGGCTCCCCTCGTGGGCGATGTCTTCAGACTCGCCACCTTTGTGCTGCTCTTCTTCGATCCGGTCCCCGTCTGAGCCATCAGAAAGGCCGTCAGCGCGCGGGCATCGTCGTCATTCATATCGCGGTTCGGCTCGATGGTTCCGGGTCTGAGTTGCTGCGGATCTTTCAGCCATCGGTAGATCCACTCTGCTTTCAGTCGCGAGCCGACAGTCGGTCAGCGGCGGCCCGATGTAGCCTTTGTCCTGCGCCGGGTCGACCATGTGGCACGACTGGCAGGCGTACTTCCCGTAGAAGAGCTGCCGTCCCTGCTCTACCTGCGCGGGCGCGTATCCGTGCAGCGGCATCGCGTCCGGATCGATACCAGGATTCTGATAAACAGTCATCATGTAGTCGGTCAGCTCTGCCCGCTCCTCGTCGGTGAGGTTGAACCTCGGCATGCGCCGGATCAGTGCCGGCCGCAGAGTGTTCGGATTCTTCAGGAACGCGTCCAGCCATTGCTTCTGCACGGAGCTGCCTTCCCAACTCAGGTCCGGGGCCATATCCCCGCCGTGCCCGTCGATGCGGTGGCATGCCATGCAGTTCAGATCCGCCATCAGCTTCCCGGCTTTGCCCGCGGGCTGATAGTCGGTCGGCTGCACGGCAGCGACCTGCATGGCTCGCCGGGAGCGTGAAGCTGCGATCGGTCAGCGACAGCAACGCCGTAGTCAGCGCATCCACCTGCGCCGGCGTGAACACGAACTGCGGCATATGCAGTCCGGGCCCAAAGATCCGCGGGTGCTCGATCTTGTTCGACAGATAGGCCGGCAGAGTCTGCGGCATGTCGGCGGTAAAGACCAGCTGCGCCACCGGCTTGCTGCCGATCCGGCTCAGGTCCGGACCAAAGTTGTCCGGTTTCGGCACGCCGCGAATTGCGTGGCACGCAGCGCAGCCGTACTCCTCCACCAGCTTTCTGCCGTGCGCGATCTGAGCCGGCGTGGCGGGGTCCAGATGCACGTTGGCCAACAGATCGGAATTGGTCTTGCTCTCGAGGAATCCGCTCAACAGCGCCAGTTGCTGTTCGGTAAACCGGTAGTGCGGCATGGCCGTGCCGGCATCGTAGTTCCGTGGATCACGCAGCCACGCCGTCAGCCATTCCGGTTTGACCTTGGTTCCGACCGCCGTCAGCTCCGGTCCCAGATCGCCGCCCACCAGATTGCCCGCGGCGTTCTGCGTCGCATGGCAGGATGCGCAGAACGATTCGCCATAGAGGCTCGCGCCCGCGGTAGGATCGGCGTTCGCGGATGACCGGCTGCAGGGTCGCCGTGTCACCCGGCTCGGGGGTGCTGTTGGCGATCAGGAAGGCCGAGATGTCCCGGGCATCCTCGTCGCTCAGCAGGAAGTTCGGCATGGTCGCCGAAGCCGAGTAGCTCTTCGGATCCTTCAGCCACGCGTAGATCCACTCGCGCGAAGTCTTGTCGGCGATGTGCGATCAGCGGCGGCGGTTGATCCGTCGGCTGCATCGCTGTGCCGTCCGGCAAGTTTGACGGTATGGCAGCGCACGCAGCCGTAGCGGGCCAGCATGGTCCGCCCCTCGTTCAGCGTCGGCGTGCCTTCCAGTGGCTCGTGATGGCACTGTCCGCAGGCAGCCTCGTCGTAGCGAGCCGGCAAAAGCGGCTCGTCCGGCGAACAGGTTGCTGTCGTGCGCCGCGGCCACCGTCGTCGCCACGCCCTGGCCGCGATGGCAAATCACGCAGCCAAACTGCTCCATGGAGTGCGGAATCACGGGATGCGCGACCGCAGGGCTCCATGCGGATATCGCCAAGGCTCGTCTCCGTCAGCCCCTGATGGCATGTTTCGCACCGGTCCACCACGCCCAGGTCCGGCAGCCATATCTGATGAATGCCAGCCTCGAAATGCCGCCGCAGCACGGGCGCGTCGCGGCGGCTCGAATCAGCTTCAGGTAGCCGTGCTGATAATGCCGCCATTCGCTGAAGTGGTCCTTGGCGGGCGCGATCGCCAGCAGCGGCCAGCAGCAGGGCGCTGGTGATCCCAAACGGCCGAATCGGATCGCGAAACAGCCGGCGCCAGGAGTTCCACCACTGTTTAAGCGTTCGCACCTAACTCCTCCATGGCAGAACCCAGGACCATCCGGGACCGCGGAAAAACGTGCCTACCACTGTCAGCACGGTCAGTTCCAGCAAAAACCACGTCATGATCCACCAGGAAACCGGCCTCGAGGCGAGATATCGGCGGAACCGGTGCGGCGACTGCGGCGAGCTGTATGCCGCCACCAGCATGCAGTGCGGCAACCACCAGCGTCGGCGCCAGCGCCACATACACGTCGAAGAACCAGAGGAAGAGGGAAAGGCCGGCTGCCGCCACGTAGAAGATCGTGAGGTTGCGCCGGCGATTTTTGAGGAACACGCCTTCCGGCCGGATGTTGATGTTGAAGTACGGAATCACGACCAGCGCCATGACCAGCAGCCCCGGGATCAGGACGCCTGCGACGACCGGCGGAAAATAGTGGAGCATCTCCTGCAGCCCGAGGAAGTACCATGGCGCCTTCGCTGGATTCGGCGTCACCGTCGGATTCGCAATTCCCTCCAGCGGCGCGTTGAAGAACAGCGAAATCAGCACCAGGGCGATGACCAGAACCTGCACCGCCAGCGCCGCGCGAAACAGCGCCTCGGGATAGGTCTGCACCTGCTCCTCGTCCTCGCTGTGCACATGCGCCGAGGTCCGGCGGGTGACAAATACCACCCGCTTCGGCGATTTCTTCGCGTCCGAACTCACTCCCGCGACATAGTCACTCATGGCTTTGCCACCATCTCCCCCGCAGCCTCTTCCGGTATTGCCGGCGGCGCCGTCACTTCAGCTGCGCGCTTCGCAGGTTCGGTGTGCTGCACATACAGGCCGCCGTCCTTGCGAATCCGCCAGAAGTGCACGGCGATCAGCAGCACCGCGGAGAGCGGCAGAATCACGCAGTGCAGCACGTAGAAGCGCAGCAGCGCATTGGCGTTCACCAGGTTGCCGCCCAGCAGGAGGAAGTGGATCTTCTCCCCCACAATGGGCACAGCGGACGAGATATTCGACCCCACCGTGATCGCCCAGAAGGCCAGCTGATCCCACGGCAGCAGATAGCCCGTGTAGCTCAGCAACAGCGTGACCAGCAGCAGAATCACGCCCACCACCCAGTTGAATTCCCGCGGCGGCCGATAAGCGCCGCGATAGAAGACGCGAAACATGTGCGCGAATGCCAGCAGCACCATCGCGTGCGCCGACCAGCGATGCAGGTTGCGCAGAAACAGCCCCGACGAGACCACGTAGCGCAGGTCCTTCATGTCGGAGTAAGCCTGCGGAACGGACGGGTGGTAATAGAACATCAGCAGGATGCCGGTGATCACCAGGACCAGAAACGTACCCAGCGTCAGGGTTCCCAGATACCAGGTCGCGCTCGAAATTGAGCATCCGCCGCCGGACCTTCGTCGGGAGGATGTGCAGAAAGAGACTCTGCTGAATGGCCATCGAACGGTGCAGCGTACTCGTGCCCCGTCCACTGCGGAAGATCGACTTCCACAATCGGCTGCGCCCTCAGCTTTTCCAGGTTGGCATTTGTGCGTGACTGCATCGTCAGATCCTCAAAAACTGAAAGGGGGGAACGTGGGTGGCGCGGTCCACCATCACGTCGCGATCGTCGGAAAGCCAGGTTCTCAGCCAGGGCAGGGGCCGTGGTGCAGGGCCCGCCAGCTTTTGCCCCTCTTTGCTGAAGCGGCTGCCATGGCAGGGACACGCGATGATGCCAAGCTCCGGCTTCCATGCCGTCATGCATCCCAGATGCGTGCAGATCGCGGTCAGCGCGAAGATCCCTTCCGGCAGGCGCACCACATAAATCGCCTCGGATGGATGCAGCGTCACCGAGTTGAGGGAGTACGCCTCAACGCTGCCCGCATTCACGATCGGCGAAGGCTCGTACAGCACATTCGGCGACATGTACTGGTAGGCGAAGCTCAGCGTTCCCGCCGCCGCCAGCCCCAGCGACCCGATTCCGAGCTTCGCAAAAAAATCCCGGCGGCTGATTTCCTGCTCCTCCGGGCTTCCTGCCCTCGTCCATCGCTCTCCTCACTTCCCGTTCCCGGCGGCTGTCTGAAAGGGCGCATTGATCGCGCCGATCGAGATCAGTCCCGTAGGTTCGGCCGATGTCAGCGTGTACGACTCCATCGTGATCATTCCCACCGGACAGCGCGCCGCGCACAGCCCGCAGCGGATACAGCGGGTCTCGTCCTTCAACATCGCCGAGCCGGCAACTACCCCCAGTTCGTCGGCCCTGACGTCGTCCAGTTCCACATTCAGCAGAGCTTCGCTCTCGCGCAAGCTGCTCCACCAGTTCCGGCTGAAACTGAACGCGATCGAGACTCACCAGTTCGAGGCAGTTCTCCGGACACACATCCACGCAGCCCGCCGCACAGAATGCACAGGCTTCCGTCCTCGAGATTGCCCTTCGAAGACGGTATTCACCCAGCAGTGCAGGCAGCGCTGCGCCTCGGCCTGCGCCGTCTTCTCGTCGAACACCAGCTCCACTTCGGTCAAGCCCGGTGCGCCGCTCCAGCGGCACCGTCGGAATGGGCTGCCGGATCAGTTCCAGAAGATAGGAGGGCATGCTGTACCGCTGCAGCACCTCCACAGAAACGGTCGGCTCCGGATGCTTGCGCCCGCGCAGAAACTCGTCGATGCCAACGGCCGCGCGCTTGCCGTCCGCCACGCTGTCGATGATCAGCCGCGGACCGAAGACACAATCGCCCCCCGCGAACACGCCGGCCGCCGAGGTCATCAGCGTTTCCGTGTTGACCGCGATCAATCCCCGCCGCGAAATTTCCACGCCATCTTCCGCCGTCAGAAAATCCAGCCGCGGCGCCTGCCCGATGGCCATGATGACGGTGTCGCAGTCCAGCACCGTCTCGCTGTTCTCGTAAAACGCCGGATTGAATCGGCCGGTTTCATCGAAGACCCACTTCGTCTTCAGGACTTCCAGCCCGGTCAGCTTTCCGTTTTCACCCACCAACCGTTTCGGGCCGAGCCCGGGATGCAGGAGGATGCCTTCCTCTTCCGCTTCGGCGATCTCCTCGATCGCCGCCGGCATCTGCTCGCGCTTCTCGAGGCAAACCAGATGGACTTCGCGCGCGCCCATGCGCAGCGCGGACAGCGAGATGTCCACCATCTCTTTGGTCGCGACAGCTTCCACGTTTTCCTGGGACGGCTCCTGATGCTCGACGCCAGGCGTGTGCTGCCGCAGCACCTCGCGCGCCGCCGACCGCGCCACATCCATCGCGACGTTGCCGCCGCCGATCACAATCACCTTCTTGCCGACCCGTGAACTGGTACCCAAGATTCACGTTCAGCAGAAAGTCGATGCCCTTGTGCACTCCATCGAGATCCACGCCAGGAATGGTCAGATCGCGGCTGCTTGTGCGCTCCCACGGCCAGCAGCACCGCGTCGAAATCGCGCCGCAGTTCGGCAATGGTGAAGTCGCGGCCCGCCGCCGTATTCAGCTTCAGCGTGATATCGCCCATCGCGAGGATCTCTCGCACCTGAGCCTCAATCACATCCCGCGGCAATCGATATTCAGGAACGCCGAGATACAGCATTCCGCCCGCCACTGGCGCTGCTTCGAAAATGGTGATGGCGTAGCCCATCAGCGCGAGATCGTGCGCCGCCGAAAGCCCCACCGGCCCTGCGCCCACGATGGCTACCTTGTAAGGCAAAGGCGCCTGCGCTCGCCCTTCGCTCACATCGATGGGCCGCCGGGACTCCGGTCCATGACGCTCGGTAAGGAACCTCTTCAATGCGCGAATCGCGATGGGTTCGTCGATGGCGCCGCGCCGGCACGCCGTCTCGCAGGGGTGGGCGCACACGCGCCCGCAGATGCTGGCCAGCGGATTTGGCTCCCTCGCCAGCCGGTACGCCTCCTCGTAACGCCCTTCGGCAATCAGCGCCACGTACCGTCCGGCGTTGGTATGTGCGGGACAGGCCATCATGCATGGGAAGTTGCTGTTCAACCAGGCGGGGTCGACCCTTCGGTTTTCGTCGCGCTTCAGCATGATGGCCTTCCGTGGCTTTCTGTTGGCTTCCTGCTACTTCGTCACTGTCACGTTCAGCTGCGTGTCCCCCGCGACCGTCACCGGGGATGCGTGGGGCTTGTATCCCTCATGCCACGCAGTCACGGTGTAGCTGCCGTTGGGAACGTCTTTGATCACGAACTCGCCCGCTGCATTTGTCGTCGCGAAATACGGCGTCGGCGACACGATGATGTAACCGGACATGTCCGGGTGCACGTTGCAGAACAACGGGATGACCCCCGGCTCGGCGAATGTGAAATTGCGCTTGTCACCCTGCGGCCATGTTCCGAGGTTGTGTCCCAGTTTCTTGTTGCCGTTCACCGACGGCCAGAAGACGTTGTGCGCCACGCTGTCGCTGTTCAGAAACTCCACTGTGGTGCCCTGCTGCACCACCATGGTGTGCGGCTGGAACATGAGGCCCTTCTGGTCCATCACCGGATGCTGGGTCGGCGCTGGAAATGTCTTGCCGGCAATGGCATCGACGTAGACCACCGATTCGCCTTTGGCACCGGAAACCTTTCCGTGAATGTCTCCCGCGTGCGCGACTACCGCCGCTCCTAATATGGCCAGTGCTGTTGCATACATGCGAATCTTCATCACCTGCTCCTTCCAAGGTTCGTGGCCGGTACGCTCGCGTCCGGCCAGGTTTTGAGCAATAAGGGGCCCCATCCGCGGATGGATCGTTCTCCGCGGTGTTGTGTCTGGGCTTCTGCGGTCGAAAACGGTTGCTTCTACTTCACGGGGAGATCGCCCGGACTTCGACGTTCGGATGGTCGGTGCGCAACTGAGGTGGGGTCATGTTAGATCGCGTGGTTTGCTCCAGTTCCAAACCGGAAATATGTCGTACTACGATTCATAACTATTCCGCCGACGCGGAAGAATGGTATGTGACACCCATCACAATGCCTCCCTAACCTGCCACTAAGTGACAGCAACGTAACGAATGCGTAAGGCGGAGCCACGGTTTTCAGTGATGCCCAGCAGTGGGCGGAGGTCTTTGGGCGTGAAGTCGCCTCGGGCCACACCCGTCGCTGGCAAAGGCTCAGGTACGGCGAGCGTCGCCAGGCCAACGGCGTTTTCCGGTACAGCTGCAGTGGAACACCACTACCCATCCTCAGCTGCGCCGGTATTCGCGGTTATTTCCTGGCCCGCTCGGCACGCAACTTGTCCAATACCTCGGAAGTCTGCGTATCTGCGGGATTCAACCGGTGAGCATGCTCGAGGACCGGCAGCGCCGCATCGTCGTCACCCAGCATGTAAAGAGTTGCACCCAGCAGGACTACCGATGGATAGAACTCGGGACGCAACGCCACAGCTCGTTGCAGGGGCTCCCGCGCATCCCGATAGCGCTGCAGGCGGAAAAAGGTCAGTCCGAGGTTATGCCATGCTTCGAAAGATCCTGGATCGAGTTGCACGGCCCGCTGCAGGGGTGGCAATGCATCCGTGAAATCGCCCGCATCCCCGAACAACTGCCCCAGCAGCGTGAGCTTCTCCGGATCATTGGGATCGTAGATGCGATGGCAGATGTCGCGCGCGGTGGCCGGCGGCCCGCTTCGCAGTGCGGAGGTGCACTCGCGAGCGGCGGTTTCGGTGTTCTTGTGCGCATCGCGCAATCGGTTATAGAGGGCGTACTCGCGATTGGCGTCCTCATCGCGTCCCGCGGTTGAATACGCCCGCGCCAGGCGATAGTGCACACGATAATCCCGCGGCATCAGTTTCGCTGCCTGCTCCAGCCACTTCACGCCTGCAGCCGCGTCGCCATTCGACATGCAGGCCACGCCCAGGAAGAACGCCGTATCGGGAAAGGGCGGATTCTCCGAGACCGAACTCAGCTTCTTTACCGCGGAAGCATAATCGTTGGCCAGCAGATCCAGCCGCCCCAGGTAATAGGTCACGTAGCGCGACCCGCTGCCCTGAAGGTGGACCTGTTCAAACTGTTTTCGCGCCTCGTCGTCCCGTCCAAGGGACATCAGTGCCACGCCAAGCTGGAGGTGCGCCCGCGGATCCTTTGGATCCTGCGCGACGGCGTCAGTAAATTCCTTCGCAGCCTCCTCGTACAGATGCTGCTGCATCCGCTGCGCTCCCCGGCTCAGGTGCGCCTCTTCCGTCGCCGGGGGTAGCTGGGCCAGCGCGGCTCCAGCCATCAGCGTGAACACGACCGCGACCCGTATCATCGGCCCATCCGCTCCTCTGAGACGACCCCCGCGCCTTCTTTGACCGTAACCAGCCGATCCGCCACGCTCTTCAGCTCTTCGCGCAGCCCATTCGGCCAGGT
Organism: uncultured Acidobacteriaceae bacterium; assembly: GCA_963796895.1. Taxonomy (GTDB): domain Bacteria; phylum Acidobacteriota; class Terriglobia; order Terriglobales; family Acidobacteriaceae; genus Palsa-343. The sequence goes on along the minus strand of CAWCNN010000001.1, from coordinate 392,572 downwards.
AATTTCCACTTCCGCGACCGTCGCCCGTCCCAGCCCGAAGTGCAGCCTCTTGTCGCCGCACGACAGATACCCTGACGCCGCCATGACAGCCTGCACGTGCCGCCGCCCCTGACAGCTGACCGCTACCACTGCGCCGATGGCGCTCCGGTTGGAATGGGTTCCGATCAGCTTTACCTTCAGCCAGTGCCCATCGCCACTCACATCATTGCGTAGCAGGGAGGGGGCTCATTCATGTTCATGATGAGAACATCGACATCGCCGTCATTATCAAAATCACCAAGTGCCAGGCCTCGGCTCGAATGCGCTTCCGCGATGCCTGGCCCCGCCAGGTCGAGCAGTTCTTCGAAACGCCCTCCACCCAGATTGCGGAACACGACCCGGGGCGTCCTGTAAGGAAATTCCGGATAGGTTCGCTCTACCTCGGGATAGACGCTGCCCGTCGCCCACAGCAGGTCCGGCAGGCCGTTGTTGTCCAGGTCCGCTATTCCCGCGCCCCAACTGACGTAGCGCGTCTCCACACCGAGCCCCGAACGCAGCGTCCAGTCCTCGAAATCGAGGCGTCCCGCATTCCGATAGAGGGCTGCGGTGTCTTCCGCAAAGTGCGTCTTCAGCACATCGAGCCGGCCATCGGTGTCAAAGTCCCCGATGCCCACGCCCATGCCGGCTTGTTCGTTGCCGTCTTCGTTCACCGCCAGGCCCGACTGCAGCCCCACCTCCTCAAAGACGCTGTTGCCGCGGTTGCGAAAGAGCAGGCTGGGGGTCGAGTCGCAGGCGACATAGATTTCCTGCCAGCCATCGCCGTCCAGATCGGCAGCCACGGCAGTCAGACCGTATCCGGGCGTCACCGCTCCGATACCGGAGCGCTCGGTCACATCGGTAAACGTTCCGTCGCCGTTGTTGTGATAGAGTATCGGACGTTCGGGGGTTAGTCCCCGCGGTCCACAGTTCACCAGCACGCCTTTGTAGTTGCAGTCGGGGTTCTTTCCCGCAGGGGCGACCTTGTCCCAATCGAAGACCGTATAGTTCGAGACGAAGAGGTCGAGGCGGCCATCGCGGTCGTAATCGACCCATGTGCACCCAGTGCCCCAGCGCTTGCCGGGGTGCGCCAACCCCGCCGCCTTCGTCACATCGGTAAACGTTCCGTCGCCGTTATTGCGATACAGTCGGTTCTCCGGCCAGCCTGTGACAAAGAGGTCCTCGAAGCCATCGTTGTCATAGTCGCCGATGGTCACACCAAATGCCCACCCCTGGCTCACCAGGCCCGCCCTCACGGTCACATCGGTGAAGGTGCCGTCGCGGTTGTTCTTATAGAGTCGATTGGTTGCCCCCTTGACGGGTCCTTCCCGGCGCGTTCCCGATAGCAGAAAGATATCCAGCCAGCCGTCGTTGTCGAAATCAAGGAAAGCGACCCCGCAGCCCATCGACTCGAGGTTGTAGTCGAAGTGGTTTGGAGGCCCGAAGACGACCGCTTCGCGCAGGCCGGCGTGCGCGGCTACGTCGGTGAAGTGGGCATGAAAGGGCAGGCCGGAAGGTTTTCCGCGCGGCTGTGGCTTCACGCCGCGCGACGCCATGCCTCCGAATTGCTGGGCCCAGGCCAGGCCCGTTCCTGCGGTTCCGGCGGCGAGGAGTGCAAGCAATTCACGGCGGGTCATAGAAAATCTGCGTGGCCGTCGCCTGCATCCCCGGGCGCGCCGTCAACACTTTGACCGATGGAGGCGAACCGCGTCAACAAAGAAACACCCCGGTGCGGGAGGCCCATGCACCGGGGCGCAGAACAATCGCAGGCTGTTCTGAAGACCTTCGGGATCACGACCTCAGCGCGAGGGGCGCGACGGCTTGTTGTCGCCCCTCGCTGGAGGTCAGGAACGGGTTCAGAAGGTGAATTTGACCTCTCCCTGGACAATGCGGTGTCCGGTCTTGTTCTCGGCAAAGCCGAAGGGCGCATTGGGAGCGTTGGGAACCTGAGTGCCGCTCGCGTTGAAGTTGAGGTTGAGGGAAGGATCGCCGGGTACGAAGGTCCGAACCGGGTGATTCAGGAAGTTATAACCGGAGAAGCGGAATTGCAGTTTGCGGTCCTCCGAACTCCCGAACACGAAGTTCTTGAACGCGGTTAAATCGCTGTTGAAGAACCCCGGGCCGGTCAGCGTGGGGAAGACGTAGGTTCCCTGCTGGCCAGGAGTGGCGAAATTCGCAAAGCAGTTGCCATTGACGTATTGCTTGTTGGCAAGACCCTTGCGCGGATTGCAGATCACCTTGGGCATCAGGGTGATATCCGGCGTGCCCAGGATGTTCTGGTTGCTCGCCTGGAACCCGTTCACGACCGTTTCGCCCATGAACGTTGTTCCCGCGGGGATATAGGCGGTGTAGTTGAAGTTCGAGGACGTTCCCGCAGCCTGCAGGTCCGAGCCGCTTTGATATTGCGTGATGCCGGACAATTCCCATCCGTTCGCGAATGCCTTCAGGAATCCGTTGCCGCTGGTCAGCGTCGGGAACTGGTAGACGTAGGCGAGATTGATGATGTTGGTGCGGTTGTTGGGCAGCGTTCCGTAGTCGTTCCTCAGATTTGTGGGATCGCCTGCCGCCGCGCCATTCTCGCCGCGGATGCCGAGCGCCTTGGAGTAGGTGTAGTTCGCCAGCCAGTAGAAGTGGCCTTGCTGCTTGTTCCACGACACCTGCAGGGCGTTGTAATTCGAGTACATCTTGTGATCGATAATTTTGATTCCGCTGTACGGCTGATAGGGCCGGGCATTCTGTGTGTCGGCGGTGTTGAAGCCGGTGTCGGCTCCAGACTTACCACAGGCTCCGCCGTCCGTTGTCTGCCCTGCCGGGTAGCAGTCTGGCAGCCAGCCTTTGGCCTGGAACAGACCTCCCTGATTGATGTCGTCAATCTGGTCGAAGTTATTGTTATAGTTGCTGAGAAAATCCGACTTATTTCCGACATAGGACACTTCCACAAGGCTGTGCCACGGTGCTCGCTCGGCAACCGTCAGGCTCCAGTCCTGTGTCCGTGGCTCATGGGAGTCTTTCGGGTCGAGTGCGGTAATGGATCCAGGAGCGGAGAGGCTGGTTTGCGGCGACATCGAACTGATCTGTGGGCTCCACAAAGTGGGCGATGAGAACGATCCGCGGACAATGCCGTAAGCTCCGTTCTGCACGTTCTGCTCGTCGTGGAAGTAATAGATGCCGTAGCCGCCGCGCAGCACGGACCGTCCGTTGCCGAAGACGTCCCAGGCAAAGCCAACGCGCGGGTCGTAGAAGAACAGGGTGCTCCCGGAACCGGCCACGGCGGTGGAGGGGTTAACCTTATGCCATTCGAAGCCGGGGAAACTTACACCGGGCGAAGATGAGCCTCCTGTTTTTTGCGCGTACAGGGTGGGATACCATGCGGCAAAGCCATAGCCGGTTGTATCCACCCAGGGACCGAGATGCGAGACGCGCAGACCATAGTCGAGGGTTACGCGCCGTCCCACCTTCCATGAATCCGTCCCGTAGAACTCCGAGGAGATATAGCGGAATTCCGGAGTCACGTTGAAATTTTGCTCTGAATATTGGGTAGTCTGGCCGATGAGCATATCCGCGTAGGCGTTGCCGCTGGTATTGGATCCCCAGTTGCTGAAAACCGCCACGCCGTTCACTGCACCCTGCCCCGGCTGCGAGTTCCAGGTCCGCTCCCAGTAGAAGCCAAATTTGGCTGTGTGCGTCTTCCAGACCTTGGAGATGTTGTCGGCCACCGAAGGCAGCGTCTTCTTGGCGAAGACGATGCCGTTATCGAGTTCGAAGCCGGCATTCAGCTGGTTGGAGATACCGTCGCCCCAGCCCGTCATCTCCGGATAGATCAACTTATCCTGGTTGGCGTGGCTGAAGAGCATCTGATAGTTGAGGCCCAGTCCGGCGCGACTGACCTTGTTCGGGTTCTGGAAGCTGTTCGGCAGGTTGATGTAGTTCCAGTTGAAAATCAGTTCGTTGGTCAGAGTTGGAGTGAACACCTTCGTCATGTTTGCAGTGACCAGCTCGGAGTCGCTGGTTTCGAGCAGCGGGCTGGGGTAGGGGGTGGTTGGGTCATCCCAGCTCTGAGCGTTGCCGGTCCACAGCGTATCCAGGCTCTCTTCGCGATTGTCGTTCTGGTGGTTGTATTCCACGAAGAGCTTGGTCGAATCGCTGAGGTTGTAGTCCACGCGTCCGCGGATCTGCCACATGTTTGAGTAGCGGGTGCTGGAGGAGACGTAGTTGTACCCCTGATTCACCGATGGGTCGGCATTCGCCTGCGGGTAAACGCTCATCATTGCTTTCCCGTTCGGGTCGAGGCTGCCAGGGTTCAGGATTCCGTTGGTGTAGGCGTTTCCATTCGGGCCGCCACCCTTCGGCACACCGGTGATGGCGGATCCGGCCAGCTTGCTCAGATAGCCAGAGTCGCTGAAATCTCCGGCGCGCATGTTCATGGTCGTGCCGGGAGCGCTGGCACCCGTCGGCACTGCCGCGCGATAGATGCCGTTGTCGACGATCTGGTGGTAATACTCGCTGCCCACGAAGAAGAACATCTTGTCGTGGTGCTTGTTAAAGTTCGTGCCCGGAAGAATGAGTGGCCCACCGATGTTGCCGCCAGGATAGAAGTACTTCGTGTCCGGGCGTGGGGCGAGCTGCTGGCCTGCGCCGTTGACGCCGGCATTGTTGCCCAGCCAGTCGTTCGCATTCAGGGTGTAATAGCGCGAATACATGTACGCTTCGCCGTGGAACTGCTGGCCGCCGGATTTGCCGACAGCATTAATAACTACCGGCCCTTTGGCAGAATCGGCTCCGAAATTCGAGGTCATGACCGTCACTTCGGAGGTCATCTCCACATTGGTGTTCTCGGTCTGGCCGCAGTTGCAGCCGGGATCGATAATGTGCGCACCGTCGGAAGTGATGTCGAGGGCTCCGGTGCGCTGGCCATTCGCCGCGAAGCTGCCGACCGGGCCGTTCCCCGTCGCCTCGTCGGAAGCGGCGTAGGAGCTCTGGTTCAGAACTCCGCCTGTCATCGCCATGCCGGGCATAATCTTGATGAACTCGGCGGCATTCTGGCCGATGATGGCCACGTTCTGCATTACGTTCTGGCCGATGGTGAACGATTTCTGCCCGGAGTCGGTCGGCGTAATCTGCCCGGTGGAGGCCTGAACGACCACTGTCGTCTCGCTGGCTCCCGGCTTGAGCTTGATGCCGGACACGGTCCGGGCGTCGCCGGACGTCAGGGCGATTCCTCTGCCTTCCCACTTTGCGAACCCTTTCGCCTCAACCCGAATGGTGTAGCTGCCCGGCTGGATGGCGGCGAAGGTGAAGTAGCCTTCCCCGTTGCTCACTTCGCGCCGAACGGCACCGCTCGCATCGTTGGTCAGCGATACGGTGGCTCCGGGAACGACCGCGCTCTCGGAATCGAACACAGTGCCTGTCAGGGTTGCGCTGCTGGTCTGCGCTCGGCCCGTCAGGGTCGCGAGAATCATAATCGCAACTGCAGCTGTCGACAGGACTCTCGTCCTCAAGCCTCTCCATTGAATCGTCATCGCTCGCCTCTCTGTGGAAGGTGCTGTTGCCATTGGCTTGTCAGCCCCGCTCGCTACACCTGGCGGGTTTTACTGGTCTGCTGACGCGCAGGGGACATAGAAAACGCTTCCCGCGTCCGCACAATCCAACCAAAAGGAAATAACGATCAACAAGGTGTTTCACCCCTCATTTCACGGTGTCTACCCCTGCTGTTTGCTGTTCATTTTGCTCGTTTTCGAGGCCATGCACCCCGGCAGGTCACGACTCTGGGGGAGGGGTACCCCGGAGCCGGATGGCTCCGGCTCCGGAAAATGCGGGTGACGATCAGACTCGGGGATGGCGGCTATGGCGGAACACCGCGGTTGCTCAGGGCCAATTCGGCTGGGCCGCCATCAGACGGTTGTATGCGGATTGCTCTCGCCGTACGTCTTCAACCCGCCCCAGAACCCGGTAGGCCTTCATCAGGTACAGCCGTATGACCGCGCTCTCCGGATCCAGCCGCTCCGCCTGCAGGTAGGCTGACAGAGCGGCCGGATCGTCGCCCTCGGTGTGCAGGGCTTCCCCGAGGGCCAGTTGCGCGCCCACTGATTCCGGGCTAAGAGCCACCGCCTCCCTGGCCAGCTTCACGGCCTCGTCTGTCTTTTGCCCCTTTAGATCACGCAGCGCCAGCTGGACGCGCGCCGGAACGTTGTCCGGGCGAAGGCGCAACTCGGCTCGAAACTCCTCTGCGCAGCGCTCCGGATGCCGCGCCGCCAGGAATGTCCCGTAGAAGTAGTGGACGTTGGGGAAGTCCGGATAGGCAGTCACCAAAGTCCTGAAGTCTGTCTCGGCCTGTTCCGGCGGTTGATTGATCAGGTCCCAGAATGCCTTCCCTGCCATCATGACTACCTGCCGTTGATCCGCCGGCAGATCCGCCGGCAGAATTGGCATCCGCAGAGACGCCAGCCCGGCGGCCAGCATCATGTCAGGGTTAGTTTTCTCCCGCAGGGCGACCTCCTGGAAGATCTGCTGGGCCAACTCGAAGGCTCCCTGACGGGTGAGCAGCATTCCCAGGTGATAGTTCGCCATGTTCAGGAGCGGTCCGCCGGGCTCTTGGGGAGGAACGAGCATGTGAGCCTGTTTCAGGTGCTGCATGGCATCGTCGTATTGCTTCGTCTCGAACTCGCAGAGCCCGAGCAGTGCCCAGCCGGGCGCCGCCGACTTGTCCAGCGCAACCATCCGCTGCAAGGCGTCGCGGCATTCCGGATACTGATCGGCTTCGTAATGGATCATGCCGAGCGCCCACCATCCCTCGGTCCAGTCCGGACGCATCCTGACCGCGGCAGCGTAGAGTTTCAGCGCCTGGTCAGACTGACGGGAGTCGTAGGCCTGTTTTGCCTGGCTTGAAAGCTGATCGAAGGTCGGAGGAGTCTGGCCGGTGGCGAGACCTGCTCCCGCCAACGCGAGCGCCAGCGCTGTTTGCCACGCGACCTTCACCGCGTCAGGCTCCGCCCCTGTTTCAGGTCGCGAGTTTGGATCGCAGCATCCATCGCCTGCACGACTTTCCTCTCCCTCTGTCCATCCGCGGTTCGTCCCAGCCGGAAATAGATGGTAGCGAGGGTGCGGTGGGCCTCGGTGTATCCGGGATCGTCCTTCACCAGCGACTCCAGAATGGTGGCGGCCTTCTCATCGTGGCCTTCATCGGAGCACAGGCGGGCGAACTGATAACGGACCCTGATCTCTTTCGGCCGCAGCTGGATCGCGTGGCCGAGGGCCTCATGCGCCTCCGGCAGCCGTCCTTCTTCCCGCAGCAGGGTTCCCATCCACAGGAGCGCATCGAAGAAGTTTGGGTCGAGCGCCAGCGCCTTGCGGAACTGGGCCTCGGCGCCTTTCAGGTCCGACTCCAGAAACGAGAGCCTCCCGCGCAGCCCGTACGCCTCCGGCAGCTTCGGATCCAGGGCAATGGCCTGGTCCACCTCCACAATGGCCTTGGCTTTGTTGTGCGCCTCCCACTGGGTATACGCCATCAGCATGTGCGCCTGGGCGGTATCGCCGTTCTTCAGCAGCCGCTGGATCAGGAGCGCTCCCCGCGCTGTCTGGCCCAAATGGAGCAGCGCGGTTCCGAGCAGGTAATCCAGGGTCTGGTCCTCCGGAGCCACATCCGCGTAAGGATCCAGCACCTGCACCACTTGCTCGTTTTTGCCCTCGCGCAGATAACACTCCGCCAGCAGCAACAGAACCTTTCTGCGATTGGGATCGGCGGCTGGCAGCGCCGCATTCACCGCATCGAATCCCCGCTCCGCCTGAGCGATGTCTCCTGTCTTGTAGTAGGCCAGCGCCAGATTGAAGCGGATTCCGTAATTGGAGGGCATCGCCTGCAGCGCTTCCGTGTACTCCTGAATCGCCTCTGCAAAATTTCCCTCATCCGCTAGGGCGGCGCCCAGATTCGAACGAACCGCCGCCGCGTCGGGATGCGCACGCAGAAAACTGCGATAGTCGGCGATCGCCTCGGCCAGGTGGCCGGACTGCTGCAACTCGATCGCCTGCTTTACCAGAGCGGCGTCGTCCTGGGCTGCGGCGACTCCTGTCCACGCCAAGCTCAGGAACAGCACCAGCCACCGCATCACTCTTTTTACCTCTCACGCCGGAGTTCCAACAGCATACTCACCGGCGGAGATTAATGCACCTGAAAGTCGACGTTGGAGGACACGCTGGCCGCGCCCTGGGTGACTCCGACCTTGATTTCATAGGAACCCGGCGTAAATTTGTCGGCAGGCAGATTCGCGATGTAAGGAATGCGGCCGTCCTTCTGCACCGCGGGCAACGGCGCATCGGCCGATCCCAGGTATTGTCCGTCCTTGTAGAAGGACATGGTCAGCTTTGGAGCGTCCTTACTGGCCATGTCCGGATAGGCGACGAAGTAGAACGGCAAAACGTTTCCTGGTCCGCCTTTCAGGTCGGCGTTCAGGGTCGGGACCACTTTGCCGCCAGGAAAATAGAACGGATCCAGAATCTGGTTATCTTTCAGCGGATCCGTGCGGCGCACCACGACCACATCACTCATCGCCAGCTTGCTCGACGGTTCCGGCACGGTGAACGAGTTCTTCGTTACTCCAACTTTGCCCGCGTTCCGGTCCATCAACACCGCTTCCAGCGAGTACGTCCCGGGCGCCAACTCCGTCTTGAAGTTCTGCTCCAGATTTCCGCCTTTGTAATTGTCCACATTCTTCGCAGGGACCGAAACGGCGAAATCTTTGCTGAACTTCTCCACAATCTGCCCCGTGGAATCTCGCACGACTGCCATCAGAGGCGCATCCACCAACGCCGTTTTGCCATCCGGCTGGGTCTTGAAGGTCAGCCCGCTCAGGGGCGCCTCGATCGTCACCATATACTCGATCTTCGATCCGTTCTCGCGGAACCGCTCCGCCGCCGCATGGAACTCGACCCCGGTCGGCGGGGTCGGGTTGTTCAGTGCATTCAAGAGGGGCATCTCGTACGCGTACAACTGCTGGCCGCCATTCAGGTGAGGCAGGGCGAAGTAGCCGCTGCGGCTGTGCACGACAACCCCCGGGCGGTCCACCTTCACCGCGATCTTCCGAAACTTTCCGTCGAACACCGTAATGTGAGGATCGTAGGAGGCTTCGTAGTAGCTTTCCACTTCGTCCATCACCGTCCGCAGAGGTGCCTTCAGATCGTTGGTGTCGGTAATCGCAACGCCGCCGGTCTGGTCCGCGAGATTGATCAGCCACAGCCGCGGATCGGATCGAATCGCATTCTCCGCCTGCTCGTCCACCGTGGCCTGGCCGGTAGTGACCTCGCCCACACCGCCGGCCATCTGCGACGTCTGAATCTCTCCGGTCGCTCCACTCAGCTCTTTTCTGCCCTCGCCGCTCTGATTCCAGGTGACCAGTCCCTTGGGGTCTACCGTGTAGAAGCTCACGTTGGCGCGGTTCGCCGCGCTGATCATGTACTGGTATTGCTCTTTTGCGACCTCCGGAATGAACAGCGACGGGTTGAAATAGAGAACTACCTTACGGCCCGGCAGGCTCGATTCCGCCTGAACGATATTCAGAAGAGAATCGATATCCGAACGTGCGCCGTATTCGCGATCGCCCGTATCGGCGGCCTGCAGCATGTCGTACTGCATTTTCGCCATCTGATAGGCAACGAACCCCTGCACCGCCGAAGCGCTGGGCCCCGCATTGCCGCTGCCCTGCAACTGGTCCGCACCCATGGCCGAAAGCGACTGCATGCTCTGCTGCAGGCCGGACTTGATCTTCGCCGAGTTCTGCGCGTACTGGACGAAGGACCACGATGCCGATTTGTCCACCGCCTTCAGAAGATCCTCGCGGTTGTTCGTGAACGGCTGGATGCAGTGCAGATACTGGTCGACCACGTAAACGGAAAAATACAGGTTCTGTTCCGGCGCCTGATTCAGAATGTCCTGCAGCGCCTGACGGAAGAACCGTTTTCCGTCCAGATCCAGTCCCTCGAACACGAGCGTGACCAGCCGCAGATCCTGCATGGGATTGACATGCGCGGGGGCATGGCTCGGGGTCGCTCCCGGCGTAGTCCCAGGCTGTCCGGCCACAAAGTTGAACGAGTTCAGATGCTCCTCCGTCCCGTCTTCGTAAACATGCACCTGACTCGGCTGGATATCCAGAATCGGCTTTCCTTTTTTGTCCCGAAACACCATATCCAGCACCACTGCCTGGGCATTGGCTTGAATCGTTGGGGCGGTAGCCTGGGTTTTGGCCGCTTGATCCGTGCTTTTGCTCGCGTCAGTTGAGGTTTGCGCCTGTGCCACCGATCCGCACACGCAGGAAAAGACACCGAGCGTTCCACAAAGAACAAGGGCCAGCCGATTCATTGAAGTTTGGGACTCCTTCCGAAAGGTCAATCCGTCAATCTAGTACGCGGAGAGCGCGGATTTCAGGGATTTCACGGTGTATCCACCCCAGAGAGGGGTGGAAAAGTTGATTCTCCTGCGGGTCCAGGCGCCGTTCTGGAATGCATTTCTCGTCCGAGGTCTGAGGTGGGGGTCGGCGTTCGGTACCTGGTTCCAGAGTTCAGGGCTTCTTCTGCTCGCCGGACCCTTCATCGATCACCTCGATCGCCCGAACTTCCGCATAATCAACCTTCGGGGAGAACGAGATCATCAGCTTCCCCTGACCATTGGGGTGCAGCCCGCGAAACGTCTTGATGATCGGCCGAAACTCCCCGCCGGCGCTTTGGAAAATATCGAAACTCTGCAAAAGCGTTGCGCCGTTGCAGGTGACGTCGAAGATGCGGCACCCGGGACCCTGGCACATGCCCACGGAGGGGCCCCAGAACGACTCCATGAAGTGAAGTCGCACTGTGTAGCTGCCGGCGGGAACTGGGATGGCATACGTGAAGTTCCCGTAGCGCTCCTCGGTGTACAGCGGCGAGACGTTCGGCATCTTCTCGCCGGGTGAAAAGCCCACCTTGCTCCCATTGATGAAATACTCATCGCCCGCCCAGCGCGTACCGTTCTCGTCGACGAGGTCGGTGTTATGGACTGAAAAACGGATCGGCTTCAGTTGTCCGGGCAGGCCCGGCGTCAACTCCAGCGCCGACACGAACGGCCGGTCCTGCGACGGAGCGAAGTTCAGATGCACTTCGCCATCCTCGGCAGGCGCAATGTCCCGGAAGGTTCGAACATCCACGGCGCCGGGACCTGCGTCAGCAATCGCGTCGAAATCCGTCAGGATGGGCTTTCCATTCAGAGCCACCTGGAAATGCCGCAGGTGCTGGCCATCCGACCCCGGCACCGAATACCGTATCGGATCGGCGAAATACAGTCGCAATTCGTAGACGCCGGGCGGCACCGGGATGTCATATTGAAATCCGCCTGGTGCGTGACCCGCCCGCGCCAGGCCCTCGCGGACATTCCTGAACAGGCTCGGATCGGAGACCGGCGGGAAGAGTTGCGCCGGACCGGCTTCGGAAACCCCGCCTTCGAAGTACTCGTCCGCGTTCCAGTGATGCCCTGCCGGATCGGTGAGAGCCGCTGTATTACCCGCCGCAATGCGAATACTCTTGTCGGCGGGCGAGGCCGCGACCGCAATCGTCGCCGGAGCGCTCTCCGCCCCGTCGTTTGCTGCGGTTTCGTCCATCGCAGTATCGGCGGCCGCCGCCGCGTGGGGTCGAAAAGAGACATGGGCCACCCATCCCAGGCCGCCCACCAGGACGGTAATCACAGCTGCATACAACGGCCATCGGATTTGCGGGGAACCCGACTCGATTTGTTGTGCGCGCAGAGAATCCATCCCGTTTGCGCTGCTGTTTTTCTCGGCTTCTCGCAAGCCCTCTTCGCGCTCGGTAAACGATTTCTCCGGAACCCGGAGGATATCTTCCTGCCGCGACTCAAACGTGGGGAGATAGCGTCCCTTCGGAATCGTGATCACCACTGGCTCGTTCCTGCCCTCGTGCGCGAAGTGATGCTCCAGCTTCAGGCGCAGCAGTCGAGCCTGCGAGCGAACGATATTGTCTTCGTTAGCGTTGTAACCTGGAGCCCGCCCGAACACATGAATGCCGATCTGCGGTTCAGTCGCAGCCGCCGGCTCATTGTCCAGAGCACACTGGCACACATATTCAAGAAAAGCCCGGAGCTTCGGCGAATGTTCGAACGTGCTGCTCCCCAGAACCCGCCGTATCAGTGCGGCGCGTGAATCAGTGTCGGATCCACATCCCCATGACGAGACGGCGCTTTCCTGGGTCAATGAAGCGCCTGCGCGAGATTCCAATCGATCCTCCCCCTTGAGCACGGGATTATTACACAAAAGAGCGATTCCTCAATATGGCAAAATTTGGCTGGACACCTTTACCACTCGGCGACTCGCCAGAAGGGCGCCCGCCTCGGCGCACGGATTTGTCGAAGATGAACGTCAGAATCGGCCAGCGGCGAAAGTTCGGTTGTCTCCTCGTTATTTTTCTGCTGGGCGTGCGCTTATGCTTTTCCCAAAGTAACCGCTCCGCTGAGGGAACGGCGTTACCCCAGGGTGCTCCGTCATCCCAGTCCTTCGATGAGTTAGTTCAACGCGCGCAAACGGCCATAGATGGAGGCCAAACTGCTGAGGCCACCCGCCTCTTCGAACGCGCCACCGCGCTACGACCGGCCTGGTCTGAAGGCTGGTGGTATCTGGGAACCATCTTCTACGACGCTGGAAACTACAGCGAAGCCCGCTCCGCTTTCGAGCACTTCGTTGTTGTCGAACACCGCGAGCCGGGTCCCGGATTCGGAATGCTGGGTCTGAGCGAGTTTCGGCTCCATCAATACCAGCGAGCTCTGGCGGCTCTGGAACGCGGCAGAGAACTCGGCCTCGGCACGAACTCCGAATTCGCGCAGACCGTTCTCTATCACGACGGCATTCTGAATACGTTCTACGGCAAGCCCGAGTTTGCGCTGCAGCGCTTCACCTTGATCGCGAATCGCATCGCATCGGCCCATCCCGACGCCCCCCAGGCCGCCGTTTTTGCTGACCCCGAGTTAATCGATGGATTTGGGCTTGCGGCTCTCCGCATCCCCAGGCTGCTGCCCTCGCAAATCCCGGCTGCCCGCGATGCTCTCATCCGCAGCGCTGGCCATGCTCAGGCTCTCATTGCCATGCAGGATCGCGTCGCCGCCGGCGACGAACTCAGGGAACTCGTGAGTCTCTATCCTTCCGAGCCCGGAGTCCACTACCTGTATGGGGTGTTCCTTCTGAAAGAAGATCCGCCGTCCGCGGTCGGTGAGTTCCGCCGTGAGATCCAGGTTTCGCCTTCCAACGCCGCGCCCAGAATCCAGCTTGCTTTCGAATTTCTCCGCGTTGCGGATTATCAGCAGGGCCTCAAATTTGCCCGCGAAGCCGTTGCGCTTGCGCCGGGCGATTTTGCTGCTCACGTCGTGTGCGGCAGGCTGTGGTTGGCTCTTGGACACGTTGACCAGGCCCTCTCCCAGTTGCGAACCGCGGTGAAACTGGCGCCAGGCAGCCCGGACGCTCACTTTGCTCTCTCTCGTGCGCTCGCCCAGGCAGGCTTGGCGGGTCAGGCTGAGCACGAGCGCGCCGAATTTGAGCGTCTTCGCGCCGAAGCCAACGCGGCAGATCGCTAGCGCCCCGTATTCCATTGATTCCACAAAGGATCGCTTAACACGCCGCAACTTCTCCGAAACCGGATGGGCCGCCGGATAACCGGGTATACACCGTGAAATCGGCCGTGAAATCTCTGAAACCTGGTCGTCGAAGCGCAGGATTGTGCTTTCATGTTCCCGGTGGTTCTGACTTCTGGATCTGTAATCCTCTCCGGCACCAGCATACGACGCGGTGCTCGCTGCAGCGCTGTTTGAAGCGAAGAATGATGGGCGTCAAGAGGCGAGATTTTCTGCGGTATTGCAGTTGGGCGGGCTCTTCCCTGGTTCTGCCGGCAGGCCTGCGTGGAGCCGTCGGCTGGCCCGGCGGTCAGGTTCCGGGAGTTTCCGCAAACACCATTCGGTTCGAAGACATCACCGCGCGGTGCGGTCTCCAGTTCACCTCCGACAGCAGCCCCACGCCCAACAAGAACCAGCCGGAAACCATGCTGGGCGGCGTCGGGCTCATCGACTACGACAACGATGGCTACCTTGACATCTTCTTTGTCAACGGTGCTGCGCTTCCCTCCCTTAAAAAGGACTCGCCGAAGTTTTACAACCGTCTCTTCCACAACAACCGCGATGGCACTTTTACTGACGTTACTGCCAAAGCGGGACTGGATGGGGATGGCTACGATATGGGCGTCGCCGTCGGCGACTTCAACAACGACGGGTGGCCCGACATCTACGTCGCCAGCGTTACGAAAAACCGCCTCTACAGGAACAATGGCGATGGCACGTTCACCGACGTTACCGACCAGGCCGGCGTCGGTTCGCCTATGTACAAGGGCGAAAAGATGTGGAGCGCCGCCGCCGGCTGGTTCGATTACGACAACGACGGCAAGCTGGACCTGCTCGTCGCAAACTACTGCCGCTGGCATGTCAATGGGGATCCTGTGTGCCTGAGCGGCGGCCGCGAACGTGCCTACTGCCACCCCAAGTTCTACGAGCCGCTCCCCTGTACCCTCTATCGCAACAACGGCGATGGCACTTTCACAGACGTCTCCGCACAAACCGGTATTTCTAAAATCCTCGGCAAGGGCATGGGGATCGGTTTCAACGACTACGACAACGACGGCTTCACCGACATCTTCATCGCCAACGACAACATGCCCAATTCCCTTTTTCACAATTTGAAGGGAAAAGCCTTCGAGGAGGTCGCGCTCGATGCCGGCGTCGCCTACTCCGAAACGGGTAAGGCCGTCTCCGGGATGGGCGCCGAGTTCCGCGACCTCGACAACGACGGTCTCCCCGACATCTGGCACACGGCCACCGAGCTGGAGACGTTTCCTTTGTTCCGCAATATCGGCAACGGCATGTTCATGGACGTCACAGGCCGCAGTGGGATCGCCGGCTACACCCTCGAGATGTCAGGCTGGTCCAATGCTGTGGGGGACTTCGATAACGACGGTTGGAAGGATCTCCTCGTCGCGCGCGGCAACGTCCTCGACAACATCGCCGATTTCTCCGAGCGCACGTATGGGGAGCCCTGCTCCATCTTCCGCAACCTCGGCAGGATGAAGTTCGACAATGTTTCGAAAGAGACCGGCGCCGCTCTCGAACTCTCCGAACCGTATCGCGGCTGCGTCGTGGGCGATCTCTTCAACTCCGGACACATTGATATCGTGCTTACCGTGCTCAACGGCAACGCCAGGGTCCTCCGCAATGTGAGCGCCAACTCGAACAACTGGATCAAATTCCATCTTGTCGGCACCAGGAGTAACCGCATGGCCATCGGCGCGCAGGTCAAAGTCACCACGGAGGACGGCAACAGCCAGTACGACATCGTGTCTACCAGCGCCGGCTATCAGGCCTCCCGCGATCCCCGGATCCACTTCGGTTTGGGATCGTTTAAATCCATCAAGGCAGTCGAAATCCGCTGGCCCAGCGGGATCCGTCAGGCCCTGAAGGATCTGCCCGCCAACAAGATTCATCGCATCGAAGAGTCCTAGGTGAGCTTCTTTAAGATTCGAATCTGGTCTTCCTTCTGCCGCAGGATTGCTTTTGCAGGATGGAAGCCTGTCCTCTGCAAATTGGCTTAAACTGGCAGGCACCGGGAGGCGGCTGGCACCTATGCGCTACTGGATCTGTTTCGTTCTTGCACTTCCCCTGGCAGTTCCGGCTCAGACGCCTGCCCCTGCCCAGAACCCCGCGACAACGCTGCGCACTACGGTCAACGAGGTCGTCCTCGATGTCGTGGTCCGCGACAAGCACGGCGCCATCGTGCGCAATCTCCGGCCGGACGAAGTGCGTATTTTCGAGAACGGGGTACCGCAGAAGGTACACCACTTCGAGTTCTTCAACGGTCGCTCCTCGGCTCAGCAACCGCAGGCCTTCGAGCCGCCTCCCCCGATCTCCACAAATTCCGCGGTCGCGGCGTCCCCGGCCACTCGCGCCGCGCCAACGGTTAACGAGCTTCGCGACATCAGTATTGTCTCCATTGTCATCGCCAATCTCGACCCGCGAGGACGCACCCTGGCCACCGATGCCATGCGCCAGTTCATCCGCGACGAGTTGCGGCCCAATACCTATGTCGGCGTATTCGCGCTGGGCTTTGGGAAGATCAGCGTGATCCAGTCCTACACCAACAATGCAGAAAAGATCTCCGCAGCGATGGACCGGACGGCGCGCGCCGCGATGCTGGGGCAACTGACTGCCACCAACCAGCTTTCTCTGCCGAACACAGACTTTGGAGCGTCGCTGAACACCGATGCCGGCACCGCAGCGGATCCCAACGGTCCCAACGGCCCGACCGGCGCAATCTCTGCCGACGCGGGAGGCACCGCGGCCATCCTTGCGCAGACCATGGACACCGCCTGGGTGAACGAAATGCACGATGTCTACGGCGACAGCGTGAACTACCTGACGCCTCTGCGCGATCTGGTCCAGTCTCAGGCGAACTTTCCCGGTCGCAAAGTCATGCTCCTCTTTTCGGCCGGATTGCCGGTGCACCTCGACACAGTCGGTCTGCTCAGAAGCGTCATCAGCACCGCCAATCGAGCAAATGTCAGCATTTACGGGGTTGACACTCTCGGATTTACCTCCGAATCCACTCTCGACAACGCCAGGCGGACTCTGAAGGCGGCTGTGGACGCCAGTCGACAGCAACAACTGGCTCTCATCAACGGAGGCGATCAGTTTGTGACACCCACCGAAGTGATGGCCGCGGAAATGGGCGACATGTCCATCCATGCGGACACGATGGGCAATATGGCTGAGCTCGCGGAAGGAACTGGCGGTCAGTTGCTCCCCGCATCCCTCGACATGCGCGATCCCCTCCGCCGGGTTATGGAGGATGTGCGCATGCATTACGAGCTTGCCTATTCACCCAGCAACACCACGATGGACGGGACCTTCCACCAGATCGAGGTGAAGGTCTCTCGTCCCGGAGTGAGGGTGTTCGCCCGTAGCGGGTACTATGCGGTTCCGCTTCTGAACGGCCGCGAGATCTACCCCTTCGAAATGGCCACGCTCAAGGCCCTCGGCACCAAGCCGGTGCTGCACCAGTTCGATTTTCACGCGGCCGCGCTCCAGTTTCGGCCCGGATCGGATGAGACCCAACTGGATTTTGTGTTTCAGGTTCCGATGCGCGACCTGTCGATTGTCGAGAAGAAGCAATGGGATCAGGTGCATGTCAGCGTGACCGCCCTGATCCTGAACGATCAGGGTCAGGTGGTGCAGAAGATCAGCAACGACATTCCGTATGGATTGCCGGTTGCACGCAAGGCCGAACTGCAGCAAAGCGATGTCAGCTTTACCACGCCATTCCAGTTGCCGCCGGGACATTACACGCTGGAAACGGCGGCCGTGGACCGCAACAGCATGAAGGCCAGCGTCAGACGCTCGGCTCTGGTCGTTACCGACGGCTCGGGTTTCTCGATGAGCGACGTGGCTATGGCGCGGCGTGTGGACCCCATTCGGGGACAGGCGAATTCCTCCGATCCCCTGGAGGCGCACGGCGGTAAAATCACGCCCGAGTTGTCCGATGTGGTTCGGCGCGACGCGGACGGGACCGTCCGACTCTACGCCGTGAGCTATCCACCCTTCCCTGTCGATGGGCCGATTGATGCGGATGTCGAGATATGGAGCAATGGCCAGCTGGTCACGAAGAGCCCTGCCAGGGTGGTGGCACCGGATGCCACGGGCGCTGCCTCTATCCTGGCCAGCCTGCCGACCATGAAGCTTCCGGTCGGGCACTATGATGCCCAGGTCTCCTTCCAGTACAAGGGACAGACCGTCACGAAAATGATCGCATTCACTCTGTCGGACGGAAGCTAGCGGCGGGTGATCCCGCGGTTTCCATGATGGCGCTGACGCAGGGAGGCTCCGCAGGAGCGCGAGACCGCGGGCGGAATCGTGGCCCTCAGCACGGCTTCATACCATCGAGGGTTCAGCGGCAGCATGGTCTGTCTCCAGGCAGTTCGAGTAAAGACAGGGACCAGGATCAGCACGCGACAGGAAAACACTCGCATCCTTCGACCTTCAGCGCGATATTCGCGCCACCCATGATTCCGGTGGTATGGTTCGATACGCGGGATAGCGGGGTCAGAAATCGATCCCATTGCACGCCTGGGCAATCGTCGGAAAACGTTTTCGCTCTCCATTTGTTCGCGAGTGGGAGAGGTCAGGATGTCCCGGCAGAATTTACAAGGCAGGCAGGGTAAGGATGAAAATCAGGATTAGTTTCGTATGGATGCTGGCCACGGCGCTTGCATTGGCAGGGGTCACGGCGACTTTCGCCCAACCGAATAGCGCGGCAGACACGACTCCGCAGCGGCCGAAGGGTCCATGCGACATTTACGCTGCGGCCGGCGATCCGTGCGTGGCCGCGCACAGTACCACGCGCGCACTGTATGCGTCGTACAACGGCCCCCTCTACCAGGTCCTGCGCCAGTCGGACGGCAAGACCCTGGACATCGGAGTCGTCCAGCCCGTCGCCTCCCCGGTCACCGACGCAGGAGGATACGCTGACGCCGCGGCACAGGACGCGTTCTGTGCCAACACCTATTGCTGGATTACAAAAATTTACGACCAATCTCCCAGGCACAACGATCTCACCCAGGCGCCGCGTGGCGGATTCAGCGGCCCGGCGATGGGTGGGCTGAACAACCTGCCACTTGCCGATATGGCCCCGGTTACGGTCATGGGACATAAAGTCTACGGTGCCTTGATCGAACCCGGGATGGGTCTCCGCGATGACGACGCCAAAGGAACCGCGGTCGACGACCAGGCAGAAGGTCAATACTGGGTCATCAACGGCCTGCACTACAATTCCGGCTGCTGTTTCGACTACGGCAACGCCGAGATCGACAGCCGCGACGACGACAACGGCACGATGGAGACAGCCTACTTCGGCGATGCCACTCCCTGGTTTCACGGCGAGCGTACCGGCCCATGGATCATGACCGACCAGGAGAATAACCTGGTCGGTTGCGTGAACCCCGATGGATCGAAACTCTGCGTCAACCTGCCGAGCATCGATTGGCGATTCGCAACCGCCATCGCCAAGGGTGAACCGCACCACTGGACTTCGATGGGCGGCAACGCGCAGGAGGGCGATCTGTCGGTGATGTTCAGCGGACCGCGCGTCAACGCAACCTATGACCCAATGCGCAAACAGGGCGCCATCCTGCTGGGAAACGGGGGCGACAACAGTAACAGCTCACAGGGCACGTTCTACGAAGGGGCGACGACGGCCGCAGGCACGTTCCCGACCGACGCCACTGACCAACAGGTGCAGTCCAACATCGTGGCTGCCAGGTATGGCGTGCAGCCCCTGAGCATGGCGCCGGAATCGGCGAGGGCAACGCCACCCGGACTCCAGACGTTTTCACCCGAATCATCGCAGGAGACCACGCTGACGTTCACGAATCCTGCGGAGGCGCCGGCGACGAGTGTCCAGCTCAGCATCGTTGTTCCCGGCAGGCAATGGAAATCGGTCGTTTCTGGAACTACAGAAACATCGAAGACATTCGCGGGTCCGGTCGCGCCCGGTACCAGTGTCAGCGCCACCTTCAAAGTCACGTCGGGGCACGGGGACTTCAACGGCGACCTTGTCGGGAACGCCCGGTGGACGAACTCGACGAGCGGAAGGACGCAAACCGCAACGACGGCGGAGAAGGTGCGGAATGTCAGTCCGATCAGGATTAACGAATTCCGCATCAGCGCCGGTCCGCCCGCGAACGCAACGGATTCGTTCATCGAGCTTTACAACGCCGGCGAGCGCAGTGTGGATATATCCCGTTGGACGTTGACCGAGCGCCCGACGCAACAGGCCATCTTCTCGACCGTGAAGATCCCGGCCAGGACGAATCTCGCAGCCCACGGCTTCTATCTTCTCGGCCTGTCCAACTCCGGACTGGCGGCGGACGCACGCGCGGGCGACAGCACGATCCATGTGAGAAGCGTGATCGGTATGAAAGTCGGGGATCCGATCAGCATCGGTACGGACGCCGACGCGGAGACGCGGAAGGTCGCGAGCCTGGGGACGGCAGCGAGCAATCCTACGACACTCTGGCAACCGCTCCCTGACGGACCCGTGATCACGATCCCGGCCGGATCGACCAATGTGCCTGTTGCCAGTGTGGCGGGTTTCAAGGTCGGCCAGAAAATCGCACTGGGTTACGGCGCGACCTTCCCGTACATTGCGAGGACGATGGAGCGGTATGAAGTGGCCACCGTCACTGCGGTCGGAAAACCAGGCACGCAAGCCTACCTCGCAGCAGACGCGCCTGCCGGGTCAACGAATCTCCAGGTGACGTCGGTCGCCGACATCTCCGTCGGTGACAAGATCAGGCTGGACATCGACAGTGTCGGTCACGGCATCGAGACGGTGACGGTCACGAGAGTCGGCACGCCGGCAGACCACACGAATCTATCGGCCAACGCAGCCGCTGGCGCGACCAATATCAAAGTTCGCAGCGTGCACGGCTTCACGGTGGGCGACAAGATCACCATCGGCACGCCCGGGAACCGGCAGACGGTTGCCATCACCGCCGTCGGCACCCAGGGTCCGGAGGGCACGGGCATCGACTTTTCACCGGCACTCGAACAGGCGCATATCAACGACGAAGGAGTGGTGCAGCCCGGCACAGGCCTCGATCTTGCTGCCCCGCTGCAGTTCAACCACGCCGCCAACCTGCCCTTTAGCGACCGGGGAACGGGGATCACCTTCGAGCCGTCGACGGCCTTTGCCCATTCGAGTGACGAACCAGTACAGGCGCTTGGCACCGGCCTCACGCTCGACAGCCCGCTGGCCCACGAACACGCAATCGATGCAGTCGTGCGTGACGCCGCGGTCACGACTGCGGGCTACCAGGGAGCGCCAACACCGAACCAGTGGTTCGGTGGACCCGAACTCGCGGCGAATGTTCCGTTCTTCAACTTCACCATCACCCGAAAAGAAGGCAGTATGGTGCTGCGTGACGCCACGGGTCTGGTGGTCGACAGCCTGAACTACGGTCTTCTTGTCGACCCATGGGCCGCTGAAGGCTATCAGGCTGCTTCAGGGCCAGAAGAAGGCGGCTGCTACGTGGCCGCGCCCGGCCCGGCGGGCGGCTTCGGTCCTTTCGGGTCGGCCACCGCGTCGAATACGAGCGCGGGCCGTTTCCCGGATGGCGCCGACACCGACAGCAACTGCAACGATTTCGTGACCTCGCCCTCGACTACCCTCGGGGTCAGCTCCGCCACCGGCGCAACCAATATCAAAGTCGCGAGGGTCGGAGGCTTTGCCCCCGGCGCGACGATCAGGATCGGCGCCGGCGAGAACCTCGACACCGCCGACATCGCGACGGTTGGAACGGCTGGCGCGACGACAATGGTCACTGCTACAGCAGTGGGCGCGACTGCCATCGCGGTCACCAATGCAGCTGGCTTCAGTGACGGCCAGACCATCTCGATTGGCAGTGGCGCGGATGCTGAGACGGCGGTTGTCGCGTCGGTCAGGAGGTTCCGCGAAGCCGCGCTCATCGTCTCGGCGCCGCTCGCCCTGGCGCACGCAGCGGGTGCACAGGTTTCCGGCAGCGGTATCACACTAACCAGTCCGTTAAGCCGGGAGCATCCCGGTAACGCGCCGGTCACCGGCAGCATTTCCACACCGGGCGCGCCGAACCGGTACTTCCGGAAACCGCATTAAGGGAGTCGGCACAACTGAAGTCCATGGCCTGAGGCAGCCAGCAGCGACGCACAGAGGAAGCCGGTCGTCACCGTCTTCATAGATGTGTGTACGGCAGGCACAACAACCCCGTGCGACTCAACCAGCGTCCAACCGAGTGGACAGGCGGTTCAGCCTGAAAATCCTGCTCGGGAGGCACGAATGATGGACGCGTCGGATGTACTCGTGGAACGTTTGATCGACTGGGGAGTCGATACCATTTTCGGTCTGCCCGGGGATGGCATCAACGGCGTCTTCGAGGCTCTCCGCAAACAGAAAGACAAGATCCGATTCATTCACGTCCGCCACGAGGAATCGGCCGCATTTATGGCATGTGCCTATGCGAAGTTCACGGGGCGCCTGGGAGTGTGCATCGCGACGTCAGGGCCGGGCGGAATTCACCTGCTGAACGGCTTATACGACGCAAAGATGGATCATGCTCCGGTACTGGCGATCACCGGGCTTCAGCACAGCGATCTGATCGGCACGTTCACTCAGCAGGATGTAGAGCTGGACAAGCTCTTCATCGATGTCGCGGAATACAACGAGCGCGTCATGAGCGGAGCGCACATGGAGAGCGTTGTCGACCTGGCCATCCGCACCGCGCTGAGCCGGCGCGGGGTTGCGCACATCACGATTCCGGTGGATGTGCAGGTCCAGGAAATGAAAAAAGGCCGTTCCGCGCGGAACCCTGTACATCACACCTCGGCTGTGCCTGCCTACTTCGAGGAGCTTCCGGCAAGAGTGGAGCTGGAGCATGCCGCAGACATTCTTAATCGAGGCAAGCGCATTGCGATACTGGCCGGGCAGGGAGCTTTGCACGCCACAGAAGAGCTGGAACAGATTGCAGAGATTCTGGGTGCGCCTGTCATCAAAGCACTGCTGGGCAAAGCGGCCGTTCCGGATGACAGCCCCTACACCACGGGCGGCATTGGTCTGCTCGGAACCGAGCCTTCGCAGGACGCCCTGGAGGACTGCGACACGCTCCTGATGGCTGGAACGTCTTTCCCCTATATCGAATTTCTGCCGGAGCCGGGCTCAGTGAAGTGCGTGCAGATCGACATTGATCCGCAAAGGATCAGTCTGCGTCACCCCGCCGACGCGGGACTGGTCGGCGATACGAAGAAAACTCTTCGCGCGCTTCTTCCGATGCTGCGCAAACACGACATGGGGTTCCTGACGAAGGCACAGAGGAACAAGGCAGAGTGGCAACAGTTGATGGAAGAACGAGGAACGCGCGAAGATTCGCCGATGAAACCCCAGGTCATCGGATGGGAGCTGGGCAAGCGTATTCCGGCGGACGCTGTTGTAACTTCCGATTCCGGCACGATTACGACCTGGTGGGCCCGCTATGTGCCGGCCCTGCGCGGTCAGAAGCACAGTTGCTCGGGTAACCTGGCCACGATGGCGTGTGGCCTGCCCTATGCGATTGCCGCGGCCGTTGCTTATCCGGACCGGCCTGTCTACTGCATCATCGGAGACGGCGGCCTGAGCATGCTGATGGGAGAACTGATCACCGTCGCAGCTTACAAGCTCAACATCAAAATCGTACTGATCAAGAACAATACCCTGGGGCAAATCAAGTGGGAGCAGATGGTCTTTCTCGGAAATCCAGAATATGCCTGCGATCTGTATCCGGCGGATTTTGTCGCCATCGCGCGGGGAGCGGGAATCGATGCGATTCAGATTGACGATGCGAAGACATGTGGTGGACAGCTCGATGGCGTGGTACACCGTCAGGGACCGGTTCTGATTGAAGCTGTCGTCGATCCGTTTACTCCGCCGATGCCGGCAAAGATCAAGGCGTCGCAGGCGCTGAAGCTGAGCGAGGCGCTGCTGCGTGGAGAACCGAATCGTATGGAAATTATGCTGACTAACGCTCACGACAGGGTACGAGAGTTGGTTTAACCTAACGCCTTCCCTGGGCCTCGTCAGATCGATTTCGGGAGTCGCCGCTGATAACTGTCGACAAAGTCGAGGTATCTGCCTATACGATTCCGACGGACGCGCCGGAGGGTGATGGCACGCTGCAGTGGAACTCAACCACGCTGGTTGTATGTGAGACATTCGCCGGGGGAAAGATCGGACTTGGTTATACCTATGGCCACAAGGCCGCCAGGGTCGCGGCCCATTCGCTGGCGGAAGCCTGCGTCCTGCACCAGCCGGCTCTGGATATACCCCGCCTTCACCACTCCATGATTCATCAGGTACGCAATAGCGGAAGCCGCGGAATCGCTTCGCTAGCGATTTCGGCGCTGGATATCAGTCTTTGGGATCTGAAAGCTCGGCTGTTTGGATGTTCTGTAGGCGACCTTTTAGGGGAAGCGCAGGCGAGCGTCGCAGCATACGGCAGCGGTGGCTTTACCACGTATACCGAGAGTCAGCTGGTGGACCAACTCGCAGAGTGGGCAAACGCCGGTTTCAACTACGTGAAGATGAAGGTCGGCGCGGATGCCGCCGCCGACCCACAGCGGGTCCGCACAGCGCGCTCGGCGATCGGCCCCGGAGTGGATCTCTTTGTGGACGCGAACGGCGCTTACAGCATGCGGCAGGCGGTCGCGATGGCGAAGCGATTTGCAGATTCGGGCGTCACGTGGTTCGAAGAGCCGGTCAGCTCCGACCAGCTAGCTGACCTCGGCCGCGTGCGCAGCCGGGCCCCGGACGCGATGGAGATCGCCGCAGGGGAGTATGGATACGATTCCCTTTACTTCAGGCGCATGCTCGAAGCGGCCTCCGTTGACGTGCTGCAACTCGACGCAACCCGCTGCAAAGGTTTCACGGGATTTCTGGAAGGAGCTGCAATCGCGGCCAGCTACGGATGTCCGATCTCAGCCCATTGCGCGCCTTCTCTGCACATGCACCTGGGATGCGCAGTGCCGAACTTTCGCCATATCGAGTATTTTCACGATCATGTGCGGATTGAGCAAATGCTCTTCGACGGGTTCATCGCCGCAGAGCATGGACGATTGACGCCGGACCGGTCGCGGCCGGGCCTTGGCCTGGCCTTCAAACACAGGGATGCGGAACGATTTGCGGTGTAAGAACCAGCTTCCGCTGCGAACCCCGCGCAAGGTCGCTCTTGCGGAGACTTGTAGAGCCATCCAGGTTCAGCAACCGTGGGTGTGCGTGGCGGCTCGGGAGCTTGATCGAGACTATTTTTGCGCGGACTGCACGACCGGATCGATCCAGGGCCCGTCGTTGCCGATCAACTGACCGGCCTCTTCGGGTCCCCAGGTACCAGGCAGGTACGAATAGACGGGCGTGACGTTGCCGAGAATCGGTTCG
Organism: uncultured Acidobacteriaceae bacterium; assembly: GCA_963796895.1. Classification (GTDB taxonomy): domain Bacteria; phylum Acidobacteriota; class Terriglobia; order Terriglobales; family Acidobacteriaceae; genus Palsa-343. Next base: position 367,514 of record CAWCNN010000001.1, on the reverse strand, counting down.
ACGATCCGCCATTGCGCCTCGACGAGCTCCTGCTGCGAAAACAACTCTGGGTTACCGCGTGCCGCGTCACCGAGGAGGCGTTCGTAGGGAGGCATGTCGTCGACCTCCTGACGATGGAGGTCGAGTTCGACATCGCGGCCAACCATGCGCTCCCCGGGAATCTTGACTCGAACACCGAGGCCAATAGCGAAGTCCGGGCTGACCCGGATGCGCATGTGCGCAGAACTGGTGGGAACAATCTCTCCGAAAGTCTCGCGCGGCGGGCGCTTGTACAGCACCGTGGCTTCGGTGCAGGTGACAGGCAGCACTTTGCCGGCGCGGATGTAAATAGGCACGCCCGCCCAGCGCCAGCTGTCAATATGGAGGCGAACAGCGATGAATGTCTCGACGTTCGATCCGGGAGCAACCCCGGGAACGGAACGATAGCCTTCGTACTGGCCGCGCACGACCGCGTCTGGAGTGAGGGGGCGGATAGCTTTCATCAGCTCGGCCTTGCGATCGCGAATGGCGTCGTGATCCTCGCCGGTGGGCGGATCCATCGTCAGATTAGCGACGACCTGCAGCATATGGTTCTGAACCACGTCGAGCAGCGTGCCGACCTCGTCGTAGAACTTGCCGCGATCTTCGACACCGAAGTTCTCGGCCATCGTGATCTGGATACTGCGAACGCGGTCGCGGTTCCAGTTGGGCTCAAACACCGGATTGGCGAAGCGAGTGTAGAGGATGTTCTGCACCGGCTCTTTGCCCAGGTAGTGATCGATGCGGAAGATATCTTCCTCGGCAAAATATTGATGCAGGGTACAGCTGAGCTCCTGAGCGGAGGCCAGATCGCGCCCGAAGGGCTTTTCCACGACGACGCGTGCGTTGGTGGCGCAGCCCGATTTCGCAAGATTCTCGGCAACAGTGGCGAAGAGGCTCGGGGGAATGGCGAGGTAGTGCAGTGGTCGCTGCGACTGTCCGAGCTGGTTGCGCAGCTCATGGAACGTATTCAGGTCGTTGTAATCGCCGTCGACATAGCGGAGAAGACCGATGAGCTTTTCGAAAGCGGGTTGATCGATTCCTCCGTGTTTTTCCAGGCTGTCCTTGGCGCGGTCTTTTAACTGATCGAGATTCCAGCCGGCCTTGGCAACGCCGATGATGGGCAGAGCGAAGCCCTCATCGCGGATGAGTCCCTGCAGGGCAGGAAAGATTTGCTTGTAGGCCAGATCGCCGGTAGCACCGAAGAAAACGAGGGCGTCAGAATGAGCGGTTGCCATTGAATTCACCACGAATTAGATGCCGGGGAAGTGCTATTGTTGCGCGGTGCAGGGACTGCCGGCGGGAAAGAGGCAGCCCCTGAACCGCATTGCGGTTGCACTTTATAGATTAGCGTCGTCTCCGCTCCCAGTTGAGGAGTCATCGGAGACTTCGTCGGGCGTCGAGCCTCCGTCGGGCACGGTCGTGATGCGCGCGATGCCGGATTTGGCGAGAGTTGCGTTGTAAGCCGAGGTGTCGCGGTCGTCGATCTGCTTCAATGCAGCCGCAACATCGTCGAGCTGCTTATCCAGCAGGTCGAAAACCTGTTTCTCAGGCTCGGTGGGGGCAAAGTCGGAGCTGCCGGAAACATCGCCGCCGCCGCTGCCGACTTCGGCCCCCAGCCAGACGAATTTGAGATAGAGCCCCAGCGGTCCACGGAACGACTTTTCGTCGCCTTCAGCAATGGTCGGATGAAGGAGCTGGTCTTCCTGATCGAGGAATTTGCGGTTGAGTGCGTCGGTGGCGTCGAGGAGGCTCTGGTCGGCCTTCTTCGCGACCAGCAGTTTGCGCGTGTCTTCGAGCTGACGGCGGCTCCACTCGATCTGATTGATCAGGTGCGCGGACCGGTTAGCGTCGTCGTAGATTTTGTAGGCAAGCGCGGAACCGGCGATCGCGTCCTGCAACGTCGCGGGCGTCCTCGGGTCCTTGATGACGACGACTTTCTGCGACTGGGCGTGGCCGTCGATGATGAGCGTCGCGGTATAGGTGCCGGGCGCAACGAGTGGACCGGCTGTGGCCTCGCCGCCAACACCGTAATAGAAGACGGGGCGGGTTTCCTTGCCGGCGAAGCGCTTCTCCGACCAGATGTGCGGATTGCCCGGCGGCGTGGTGCGCAGCGCGACGGCAGCGGTGGGCGTATAGCGGAGATTCCACCAGACGCGATTGATGCCGGTGTGCGCGGTGGGTTTGAGATGGCGGACAAGTTTGCCCTGGCTGTCGGTGATATCGAGCGTGACCTTCGACTTATCCGACTTGAGGAGATAGTTGATGGGCACTCCGGGCGGCGGGTTGTGACCCTCGGCAGTTCCTTCGGGCGCAAGTTCCCGGCGGCTGCCCGCACGCAGGCGATAAGCGTGACGGACCGGGAAGAGATAGCCGGGTTGATCGGTAAGTTCCGGCTTCATATGTTGCAAAGGCGAGATGTCGTCGAGGATCCAGAATCCGCGGCCGTAGGTGCCGACAACGAGGTCGTCGAATTCGGGCTGGATCGTCAGCCAATAAACGGGCGTGTGCGGGAGATTTTGCTGGAAGGAGATCCATTTCGCGCCGTCATCGAATGAGACGTAGAGGCCATTTTCAGTACCGGCGTAGAGCAGGCCTCGGCGCACGGGATCTTCGCGCACGACATGGGTGTAGCTGAGCGGCGAGGAGGGAATGCCGTCGACAATCTTCGTCCAGGTCCTGCCGTAGTCGTTGGTCTTGTAAAGGTAGGGATCGAAGACATCGACCTGGTGGCCGTCGAAGGCGACATAGCAGGTGCCTGCCGCGTACTTCGAGGGCTCGATGGAGTCGACGGTCATTTTGGGCGGCAGGCCGGGGATGTTAGCGGTGAGGTTGGTCCAGTGCTTGCCTCCGTCCCGCGTCATCTGCACCTGGCCGTCGTTGGTGCCGGCCCAGATTTGTCCCTTCTCGACGGGCGATTCGGCAATGGCATAGACGACACCCGCGTATTCGACGCTGAGGTTGTCGACGGTGAGGCCGCCGGAGTCGCCGTGCATGGAGGGATCATTGAGCGTGAGGTCGGGGCTGATCTGCTGCCAGGTCTGGCCGCCGTCGGTGGTGCGATGCACATACTGGCTGCCGACGTAGACGGTGTTGTGATCGAACGGCGAGATAGCGATGGGGTAAGTCCAGTTCATGCGGATTTTGACCTGACCCGCATTGGCTCCCATCGTGCGATCGGGCCATACGGAGACCGAACGCGCGAATCCGGACCTGGCGTCGAAGCGCTCGGTGACGCCGGCGTAGCAGCCGCCCCATACGATGTTGTTGTCGACCGGATCGGGAATGTTCCAGCCGGTTTCACAGCCGGCCGTGGTGGTCCACTGGTCACCGCCGATTTCTCCGTCACTGGGATCATTACTGGGGCCGCGCAGGGGCATGCCATCCTGCATCTGGCCATAGACGTCGTAGGGGATCCGGTTGTCGGTGGCGACGTGATACATCTGCGCGATGGGCAGACGGATAAGGTGGAAGTCGCGGCCGCGTTCAGTGCTGATGAGCACACCGCCGTCGCTGCCGATCATCATGCGCGAGGGATTTTTTGGATCGGCCCACATATCGTGGTTATCGCCGCCGCAGCCGCCGCGCTCGCGTGGGAATTTTGCCGATGGATCGTCACCAGGGCAGGCCATGTGGTCGGTGGTCTCGCCGCCGTCGAAGGTGACGCTGATGCCGTTGGAGGGAAAGTAGACTTCGTTCTCGTTGTCGGGCATGACCAGCATGCGCGTGTAGTAGTGGGGCCGCTCGTTGAGCAGGCGGCTGTAGTTGACGACCCTCCAGTCGGAGCCGCCGTCGTCGGAGCGCCACAGCGTTCCACCCTGGCCGGTCTCGATCAGCGCGTAGACGCGGCGGCCGTCGCTGGGTGCAAAGCTGACGGCGATTTTGCCGAGCGGCGAAGGCGGCAGGCCATGGCCGGTGAGGCGCGCCCAGTTGTCGCCACCGTCGGTGGTCATGAAGAGACCGCTGCCGGGACCGCCGCTTTTGCGTCCCCAGGTCTTGATGTCGATCTGCCAGCTCGCGGCGATGATCTTCTGCGAGTCGCCGGGATCCATCGTGATGTCATAGACGCCGGTGTTCTCATCGACGAACAGGACGCGCTTCCAGGTGACGCCGCCGTCGGTAGTGCGATAGACACCGCGTTCCTGCTGCGGGCCGTAGCAGGTCCCGAGGGCGGCAGCGTAAACGATGTCGGGGTTAACCGGATCGATCAGGATGCGGCCGATGCGCCCGGTCTTCTCGAGGCCCATGTGCTTCCAGGTCTTTCCGCCATCGACGGATTTGTAGATGCCGTCGCCGAGGGAAACATTGCTGCGGATGAAGGGCTCGCCGGTGCCGACCCACACGATGTTGGGATTGGAGGGAGCAAGCGCGATGGAGCCGATGGACTGCGCATCTTCATGATCGAAGATGGGGTACCAGCGCACACCGCCATCGAAGGACTTCCATACCCCGCCGGAGGCGGCGCCCGCGTAGTAGATATTGGCGTCGCCGGGAACGCCGACTACCGAGGTCACACGGTTGCCCGGAGGCCCGATGAAGCGGTAGCGCATCTGGCTGTAGATCGAGGAGGTACCGGCATCAGAAGGCGCGGAATCCTGTGCTGGCAAAGAAGGGGAGAGAAGCCAACCAGCCATGCAACAACCTGCGGCCAGGCAAACAGAAACACGGCGAAGTCCCACTGGAATCCTCCAAAAGATCGGATCGCTCGCGGCGGAGTTCAGCCTCCTGCCGCGAAAGGCCAATTTCGTTGTGCGGGTTGACCCCGGAACCGGATGCGAAATGCAAACAGGGGATTTCGCCGGCGATCTCAATCGATGGCTACGCTGCAATCGCGGTTCGAGGAATTGTACCGCCGATAGGTTCTGCACCAGGGGGAACGGTCGCGTCTACGAATTCAGTCTCTTTGCGGTGACAGCTAGGTAATGTCGTCGGTGTCGAAAGGCGCTTTCACGGGCACGCCATGGACCTGGCTGACCAGGTCACGGACCACATCTTCGAGTTCGCGCTGGCTCTGCATGACCGCAGTCATGGTCTGGATTTCACCGGGCTCTTCCAGTCGCTCCAGCAGCACCACGGCATGCGCCTGGGCAACATGGTCCGCGTCCAGTCCCTCGGGGGTCTTGGCCTTGATGCCGACGTTGGCGGGCAGGATGCCGAGCAGTTCCGCCACTTGCTCGCGCATCTCGCTGGCGATGGGTCCAATCTTCGGCGCGTTGAGGACGAGCGTGGTATCCACGTTGACGATTCTGTAGCCGGCGTTTCTGATTTCGTCCTTGGCCAGTTCGAGGAAGATGGCCGAGTCGGCGTCTTTCCAGCGCGGATCGCCAGGCGGAAAGAAGCTGCCGATGTCGCCGGCGGAGACGGCACCGAGCAGCGCGTCGGTGAGCGCGTGGAGAAGAACGTCTCCGTCGGAGTGGCCGGCGAGGCCCTCCGGATGGTCGATGCTGAGACCGCCGATCTTCAGGGGCACACCCGCCTTGAACGCGTGCGAATCCCAGCCATAGCCGATGCGGATATCCATGCGCAGTTTTCCTGGAACTTCTTCAGGGTATAACAGCTCTCTCCGTTTGCAAGCGGTTGCCTCAGTGCGAACTGCCGCGGTGCGCGAGGTAGAACTCAGCGAGTTCCAGATCGCCGGGCTGCGTGATCTTGATATTGGAGGCCGAGCCGAGCACGACGAAAACTGGATTGCCGGCGCGTTCCACCAGGCTGGCTTCGTCGGTCCCCACGAATCCGTCGGCTTCAGCATCGGCGAAGGCGCGGCGCAGCAGTCCACAGCGAAAGCCCTGGGGCGTTTGCGCCTGGACAATGTATTCGCGGGGAATGGTGGCAGTGACGAGGGCGCCGTCGGCAGTACGTTCGACCTGCTTGATCGTATCGACGGCCGGCAGCCCGACGATGGCGGCACTGTGCTTTTCGACCGCCTCAATCACTCGGCGAATCACAGCCGGCTCTATCAGGGGACGCACGGCGTCATGCACCAGCACGATGTCGTCCTCGTCGCATTCGAGCACCTTCAGGGCGTTGAAGACGCTTTCCTGGCGGGAGTCGCCGCCCTCCACCACCTGCACGCGCTCGGCAAAGCCGTGCTCGAAGATGTCCGCGGTGAGGCGCTCCATCTCGGTCGCGCGAACAGCGACGACGAGCTGCTTAATCTCAGGGATCTCGGCGAATGCGCGAAGAGTGCGGATCAGGATCGGCGTGCCGGCGAGTTCCAGAAACTGTTTCGGCGCTGCCTGCGTTGCATGTCCCGGCGCCATCCGCGTGCCCACACCGGCCGCAGGCAAAATAACAGATACACGCATAGAAAGAGGAGTATACAGCAGTACCAACAGTCCCGGGTGTAGGGTAAGTAGAGCAAAATTGACAGCCGCCGCGAGGTAGCCTTCCATGCGTTGCAGCGCAGTCAGATTTCTGTTGCCGGCGATGTCTCGCCTTCGTCGCAGTTTCCCTTCCCTGCTCATCGGCGCACTCCAGCCGCGAAGACATGAGCCTGCTGGCGAAGACGCCGCCCATGGGCTGGAACAGCTGGGACTCGTGGGGGCTGACCATCGACGAGCCGAACTTCCGCGACAGCGTGACGTGGTTTCACAACCACCTGCAGCGGTTCAGCTGGCAATACGTGGTGATTGACGAGGGCTGGTTCGCGCAGCATCCGGAGAACCCCGTCGGGCAGATGGACTACACAATCTCCGATGACGGGCGCTACATGCCGGCGGTGAACCGCTTCCCTTCCGCAGCGGAGGGAAAGGGCTTTCGCCCCCTGGCCGACTGGGTGCACGCGATGGGTCTGAAGTTCGGCACTTCATATTGTGCGCGGCATCCCGCGCGAGGCCGTGGCGCACAACCTGCGCATTGCCGGGTCGCACTACACGGCAGCGGAAGCGGCGGACACCGCGGACACCTGCGCCTGGAACTCCGATAACTACGGGCTGAAGAACAATAAGGCGGCGCAGGCCTACTACGATTCGCGTCGCCGACCTGTACGCGAAGTGGGGCGTGGACTATCTCAAGGTGGACTGCATCTCGCAGCCGTATAAGGCCGACGAGATCCACATGATGCATGAGGCGCTGCGGCGGACGGGGCGCAACATCGTGCTGAGCCTTTCGCCGGGGCCGACGCCGCTGGCGGAGGCTGACGATGTGGTGCGAAATGCCCAGCTGTGGCGGATCTCCGACGACATGTGGGATATTTGGTCGAAGCCGCCCAACGCGCCGGCCTTTCCCCAGTCGCTGAAAAACCAGTTTGCAGTGCTGGCGGCATGGAATGCGGATGCGGGAGCGGGGCACTGGCCGGATGCAGACATGCTGCCGGTCGGCTACCTGGGCCCGAGGCCGGGCTGGGGCAAGCCACGGCAAACGCGTCTGACCCGCGATGAGGTGCGCACCATGATGACACTGTGGTGCATCGCGCAAGTCGCCACTGTTTATCGGGACCAATCTGCTGAAGATGGACGCATTCACGGAGTCGGTGCTGACCAACCCCGAACTGATCGCGGTGGACCAGTACGCGGAAAACAACCGGCCGGTGATTCAGAAGCCGGACACGGTGGTGTGGATGGCGGCGGCGCCGGAGCAGGCCGGGGATTATGTGGCCATCTTCAATCTCTCCGACCAGCCGCTGGCGGTGAACTACCCGTGGCGGGATCTGGGCATCCAGTTCGGCAAGTTCACAGTGCGGGATTTATGGGAGCGGAAAGAGTTGGGGATGCTGGACCACATTGAGGCAACCCTGCCGCCGCATGGATCAGAGATTTTACGAGATCGAATATCGCAGTAACGGACAGGAATAGCCTTATGTCGATGATTTAATGATGCTTGCACGGCATAAAAATTATTCATCCGAGCGGTGGACAACTCGCAGGAACCTGGCCGCATCTATATCTACAACACCAGAGGCTACTTCAGACGTTTCCAACCTACCTGGTTGTATGAGTTTCTTCCTCGTAATGCGCTTGCGGCGTAATAGTCGCAAGACCCTCAACTTTCCCCCTGGTATTCCCCCCTTCAGCCTCTGAAGCAGGCCCGCTGGAAAGCGGGCCTTTCGCTTTTCCGGGCGCATTCGTCTGCTATCCTGCTTCGTCACTTCTCGCTGGCTGGAGAAATGCGAATGAAGTCTGTTGCTTGCTCTCTTGCTTCTCTCTTCGCGCGCTGCGCTTGCCCAGCAGGGCACCACGGCCGCGCAGGCTCCCAACATCGACACCAGCTACATCGACGCCAAGGGCACGGCGCACATCACGCGCGTGATTCCGGTGCCGCCCGGATCTCAGCCCGGAAGCGAAGAAGTTGCTGGAGCGATCGGTTTCCGATGCGCCCCGGCCGCAAACACTGGAGGAGCGACGACGGGGCACGGACGTGTGGCAAAATCACGCGGGCGACGTCTCTGCGCGAGATATATCCGGTCCATCGCACTGAGGGCACCATGGCAGGCGTGCCGGTGCGGATCCTTACGCCGGTCGCCGATATGGTTCCGGACCGCGTGCTGCTCAATCTGCACGGCGGAGGTTTCAACTCCGACTCGGGCTCCTGGACGGAAACGATTCCCATCGCCAACCTGACGAAAATGAAGGTGGTGGCGGTGCTGTATCGTCTCGCGCCCGGAGCATCCATTCCCGGCGGGGATCGACGACGCGCATCGCCGTCTACAGGGAGTTGCTGAAGACCTACAAGCCGGAGCACATCGCCATTTACGGAACCTCGGCGGGCGCGATTATGACCGGCGAACTCGCGGTCAGGCTGAAGCACTTGGGACTGCCCCTGCCAGCGGCGCTGGGAATTTTTTCCGGCATGGGGGACTTCTCGCGAGAGGGTGATTCCAGATCCATGTACAGCCTGACAGGACTCTCCGGCCATCTCGACCCGCTGACCGCCGGCCCGCACGATTCCTACTACATCGGCTCCGCCGACCCGCGCGATCCGGTGCTGTCGCCGCTGTTCGCCGATCTGCACGGCATGCCGCCAACGCTGTTCATCACCAGCGGGCGCGACATGCTGTTGAGCGGCACGACCATCCTGCATCGCGCATTCCTGCGCGCCGGCGACGACGACGCGCGTCTGGTGGTCTTCGAAGGCCTGCCGCACGCCTTCTGGAACGATCCAAACCTGCCGGAATCGAAGGAGGCGGATCACATCATGGCGCAGTTCTTCATGAAGTATCTGCAGTAGATCGCGCGCGGCTGTGCAGCCAATAAAAGAGGCAGCCCGTGGGCTGCCTCGGAAGAACGACTGCAGGTACAGCAAATAAAAATTCACAGCTCCAGGGGGAGGGCCTGGCTTGTTACACCGCGAGCCGTTCGAGCGCCTGTGGTTGCAGTACGGTGAGCGAGGCGCCGCGGATGGAAATCAGCTGGTCGCGCTTGAGTTGGCCGAGCACGCGGGTGACGGTTTCGCGCGTCGTGGCGGTCATGGAGGCGATCTCCTCGTGGGTGAGCGGCATCATGCAGCGGCCGCGCGCGGTGTTGTCGGACGACTGCTCGCGGCTCCAGTCGAGCAGGAGGTTGGCCACGCGGCCCGAGGCAGTGGCGGGGAGGGCTAAACGGCGTACTTCGTTGAAAGCGGCTTTGTATTCCTGAGCAACGCAACGGGCAGCGCGCATGCTGGCGTCGGGGTTGCGATCCAGAAAATCGAGCAGTGCCTGGCGGCGAATGGTCTTCACCTGGCAGGGCTCGACCGTCTCCCCCGTGACTTCGAAGGGCTGGCCGGCCAGCGCTGCGGAGAGTCCGAGGACTTCGCCGGCGCGGGCAATCTTGAGGATCAGGGTGCGGCCTTCGCGGCTGGTCGCGGAGAGCTTCACACGACCGGAGCAAAGAATGTGCACCGAGCCGCAGTTGTCGCCTTCGCGGAAGATGATCGCACCCGTGCTGAAGCGCACCGTCGTCCCGATGGTGTCGAACTTTTCCAGCGCGGCGTTCTCCATGCAGCAGAACATATGCTTACCGCGCGACGGGCACTCCATGCATCCCTGATTGCGTTCCATTGTCGTGATCTCCTGGGGGTTGATTGACACCGGAGATACTGCACGGGATGTGCCAAACCGGAACAGAACGACATGTGATTGATATCACTGTTGTTGGTGCGGTAGATCACCTGCACACGGGCTGCGCGCTGAATTGTGCGCTGCGTCACACAGCTCGCAGACCTGCGCGCTTTGGCGCAGTTCGACTGGATTACACGCAGATGAAGCTGGAGCCAGAACCGATCGCTTTCTAAAGTTCTCTGTCGGCTGCCGCTTATCGGCTGAAGAAGGCCTCGACATCTCCAATGTTCTGGGTAATCCGATAGGGCGGAAGGCTTTCGAGAAAGACTTTGCCATAGCGCTGGCGTTCGAGCCGCGGGTCGAGGAGCATGAGAACGCCGCGGTCGTCGAGCGAGCGAATGAGCCGGCCGAAGCCCTGCTTCAGGGTGATGACAGCAGACGGAACCTGGTACTCGAAGAAGGGACTGCCACCAGCTTCTTCGATGGCACGCATGCGCGCCTGGACGACGGGATCGGTAGGCACAGCGAAGGGCAGGCGGTCGACGATCACGCAGCTGAGCGCCTCCCCCTGAACGTCGACACCCTGCCAAAAACTGGAGGTGCCGAAAAGGACGGCATTCGGCGTAGTGCGGAATTCCTCCAGCAGCGCCTTCTTCGGAGCGGTTCCCTGCAGCAAAAGAGGGAAACCGACTTCGACAAGGAGGCGCTCGTAAAGATCGTGCATCTGCTGGTAGCTGGTGAAGAGGCAGAAGGCGCGGCCCTGGGTGATCTCGAGGACCCGCTTCATGCGACGCGCGGCTTCCTCCTGAAAGTTGGGCTCGCGCGGGTCGGGCATCCCCGGGGGCAGATACAGGAGCGCCTGGCGAGCGTACTGAAAGTGTGAGGGAACGACCAGTTCGCGAGCGGAGTCCAGACCGAGGCGCTTGCGGATGTGGGCGAATCCGCCCTGCACTGTGAGCGTAGCCGAAGTAAGGACGACGCTCGGATACTGGTTGAAGAGCAGCTCGCGGAGCAGATCGGAAACATCGATGGGCGTGGCCTGGAGATGGGTGCTCATCTGCCGGCCGCTGCGGCGCTCAAGCCAGAAAACGGTGTTGCGGTCCTCCGATTCCATAAGGAACTTGAGCTGCTCGCGCACCATACCCGTGCGTTTGCGCAGAGGCTGAGCATCTTCGGAGCCTTTGAGCCTCTCCAGTTCGCCTTCCATGCGATGCAGCGCGTTGAGCAGGCCGAGGTAGACGTCGCCCTGCTGTTCGAGAAACTCCTCGCGATTGGCGAACTGCATGCGGCCTTCGCCGTTGCCTCCGCGGCCGCCGGCACGCGCCGGCAGTGCGGCAAAAAACAGGCGCGCGCGTTCCCGGATCATCTGCGCCGCCGTTACCACCTCGGCTTTCAACTCATGCTGCGCGCGCAGGAGGGTTTCGACGTCGCGAGCCAGGTCTTCGAAACGAAGGTTGCTGAGGTTGATGCCGAAGTAGCTCGAGGCCACGTCCTCAAGCTCGTGGGCTTCATCGAAAAGGACCACGCCGGCCTCAGGCAGGACGCCCGCATCGGGCGCGCCACCCGCCTGCTGACGGACCGCCATATCGGCGAAGAACAGGTGATGGTTGACGATGACGATGTCGCTCTCCGCCGCGCGACGCCGCATCTCGGTAATAAAGCAGCGGCCGTAGTCGGGGCAGGTCTGGCCGAGGCAGGCTTCGCTGCGCGCATCGAGTTTGGACCACAGCGCGCTGGCTTCGGGCAGGTCGTCGATCTCGGCGCGATCGCCGGTTTCCGTGCGCTTCTCCCAGTCGGCGATGGCCTGGTACTGAGAGATCTCTTCGAGCCCGGAGAGGATGGGCTGGTTGCGCAACGCGTAGAGCTTGTGGCGGCAGAGATAGTTGGCCCGGCCTTTCATATAGCAGACGCGCAGCGGACCGAGAAGCGACTCAAGGAACGGCACGTCCTTGAAGAACAGCTGCTCCTGGAGGTTTTTGGTGCCCGTGGAGATGATGACGCGGTGCCCCGTGGCCGCGCAGAGACGCAACGCGGGCAGCAGATAGGCAAGCGTCTTGCCGGTGCCGGTGCCCGCTTCGACGATGAGGTGGCGGCTGTCCTGCAGCGCGCGCTCGACGGCCTGGGCCATTTCCAGCTGGCCGCGCCGGAATTCGTACGGCAGTTGCGAGCGTGACAGCAATCCCCCCGGCGCGAAGAAATCGTGCAGGGAAGGAATGCTGGAGGTGGTTGGCTGGACGGAGGACACGGCTCCTTCAGAATAGCCGTTCGCAGGAAAGGAATTCGCAGATCGTCAGAGCGGGAGATGACCATGGATATGCCGCGGAGGTGCGCCTCGATCCGTGGCTGTACGATGAAGGAGCGCCCGGCGGCTACTGCGGGGGCTTCTGGTCCTGCTTCTGATCCTTCTTCTGCTTGCCCTGGGGTTCCACGGTAGCCTCGCCGCCGTCATTCCCCGGGTGCTTCTGGTAGATCGAATACTGCTTCTGCGGCCGATTCAGCTTAATTTCAATTTCCTTGGTGGCGTTGGCCAGATCGTAATCGTTTCCAAAAGTCTGGAAGCCGGTGGCTAACACCTGCAGGCGCAGATCTTCGCCAATCGGAATCATGTCCAGGGTCACCTTGCCATCCTCGTTGGTCTTCAGTTCCATGCTCCCCGCGTCTTTGCCGTCCTTCAGGGGATGGAAGACGACGGAGGCATTCTCCAGTGGCTTTCCGTTGTAGGCTTTGATCACCGTGACCGTGACTTTGCAGGTGGGGGGTGGCGGTTTGTATTTCCGCCCGCGGCCATGCTCCTGCGCATGGGCACCGAGAACCAACCCCAAAACCGCCGTCAGCAGCGTCGCTTCGATACCAAACTTCTTACCGCTCATGCTCTCAATTTTAACGGACAACCCCCCATTCCCCGCCACATCGAATTTTGCGGGTGCGACACCCCCCGGGAGAGTCTCGGCTATAACAGGACCAGGAGTTGAACAACCTGGGTCCGGCCGGCTGGCGGGGTAGAACCGGGTTTCCGGGCTCTTCCTCGTTTCTTTCCGGAGTCCGGGTCGTCTCTTCGACAGCTGTCACCGTATGCCGACATTCCTGCTTCGCAAACCGAATTTGGCCGCCGCGCTACCCATCGCTGTTGCCGGAGCGGTTTTCCTCTCGCAAGGTTTCGCGCAGACTAATCCGCCTCCTGCAAAGGATGCGGCGGCCCTGGTGCGGCGAGCTGTGGCCAATCATCTTGCAGCGGAGGAAGCACGTCAGCTCCAGCGCTTTGTGCTGCACAAGAAAGACGATCGCCGCGACTACAGCCAGATTGTTATCGAGACCCGCCAGGGCGATGTGGCCATGGCGATCGCCGCTAACGGCGCTCCCCTCAGCGCGGCGATGCATGAGGCGCAGATCGACCGGCTGGAGAACCTGGACGAGCACCCCGATCTGCAGGAGCATCGGCGGAAACGTGAAGAGGAGGACACCGCCCGCGCCAATAAGCTGCTGCGCATGCTGCCCAGTGCGTTCCTGTATCGCTACGAGGCGACGGTTCCCTGCGTGGTTTCTCCGCCTCCACAGGCGTCCGTTGCGGGAATGCCACATTCATCTGATAATTCCGAGCCGGCAGCGCCGGTTGCGCACGACTGCTATCGCCTGACTTTCAGGCCCAATCCTCGCTGGAACCCGCCCGACACCGAATCCAGGATTCTGCGCGGCATGGCCGGCGATGTGCTGATCGACAAACCCCAGGAAAGGCTGACCCGCCTCAATGCGCGCCTGGTCAGCGACGTTGATTTCGGCTGGGGGATTATTGGGCATCTCGACAAGGGCGGAACGATTTTTCTGGAACAATCGCTGGTCTCGCCCAACGACTGGGAGCTGACGCGGATGAAGCTGAATCTCACGGGCAGGGCTCTGATGGTGAAATCGCTGAGCTACCACATCACCGAAGAAATGACCCGCTACGCGCCAGTGCCCGCAGACCTCGACTACCATCAGGCGATCCAGATGCTGAAAGCGCAGCCGGTAGCCGAGTAGCCCCACGCCGGCCGCTGCTATACATCGAGGCGATTCGACGCCGCCACCCTTCCGTACCAGAGGCCGGAGTTCTTGATGGTCCTCTTCTGGTCGCGGAAGTCCACGTACGTGAGGCCGTAGCGCTGGGTGTAACCTTCGGCCCATTCGAAATTGTCGAGCAGGGTCCAGGCGTGGAAGGAGCGTACGCGGGCGCCATCGGCAATCGCGCGCGCGAGCTCGGTGAGTTCCTGGCGGAAGAATTCGATGCGGCGGACGTCCGGGACGGCCCCGTTTTGCTTGTCGTAGGGGCCATCGAGATAGCTGCAGCCGCTCTCGGTGATCTCGATGATGGGGTTGTTGTACTCCTTCGCGATGCGGGTCACGAGGTCGTAGATACCGCGCGGCCAGATCTCAAGCCCGGCCTCGGTGAGGGGACCTTCGGTGGCCATTTCGACGTGGAAGCGCGTGTACGGATCGCGGCCGGTGGTGTCCTGTTCGATCTCGGTGCCGAAGCTGGCGCCGGTGCCGGGCCTCGCTGCGCTGCCGGCATCGGAGACAATGCGGCGTGTGTAGTAGTGGAAGCCGACCCAGTCGAGCGGCGCCCGCATGATCTTCTCGTCGCCCGGACGAAAGCCCATTTGCTCATAGGGCGTTTCGACGACGAAGGCTTTGGGATAGCGGCCGTGCATGGCGGCTTCCAGGAAGTACACGTTGTTCATGGCGTGATAGCGATCGGCCGCGGCACGGTCGGCTTCGCTGTCGGTCTTTGGATAGGCGGGCGCCATGCCGTAGGCGCTGCCGACCGTGGCTTTCGACGAGGCGGCTTTGATCGAGCGGGAGCATTCGCCTTGCGCGAGGCTGACGGTATGGGCGGCCTTCAGGAAGTCGGTATAGTTGGCGCGGCCGGGCGGGAAGACACCGGCGCCGTAGCCCATCCAGGTAAAGGACCAGGGCATATTGAACGGGGCCCAGACGGTAATGCGGTCGCCGAGGTGTTTGGCCAGGATGCCCGCGTAGTCGGCGAAGTAGCCGGCAAGATCGCGGTTGGGCCAGCCGCCTCGGTCCTCGAGACCCTGGGGCAGGTCCCAGTGGTAGAGGGTGCAGAAGGGTCGGAGTCCGGCTTCGAGGACGACGTCGATGAAGCGGCTGTAGTGGTCGAGGCCCGCGGGGTTCGGTGCGCCGGTGCCGGAAGGCTGGATGCGCGGCCAGGAGATGGAGAAGCGGTAGGTCTTCTGGTGAAGCTGCTTCAGTATCTGCAGTTCGTCGCGATAGCGATGGTACTCGTCGCAGGCCACGTCGGCGGTGGCCGCGCCTTTGATCCTCCCCGGCGTGTGAGCCCACCGGTCCCAGATGGATTCACCCTTGCCATCGACGTTCCATGCGCCCTCGACCTGGTAAGCGGCGGTCGCCATGCCCCACAGGAAATCCTCGGGAAAGTGGGCTGCGGCGATCTCAGGGCTGGGGATGGATCCTGGGACAGAGCCGGCGGTGGCGTGGGTCATGGTCTGCTCTGCAAGGGGGCGGGTGGCGAGCCATGCGGAACCCGCCGCGGCGACAGCCCCATGGAGAAACTGGCGACGATGCACGCTGGACCTCCTGCGCCGGAAAACTATAGCACCGGCGCAACAACAAAGTAAAACGTTTGACTTAGTAGCTGCGCAGATTTGCGCGGTCCATCGATCACTGCTGAGCGGTCAGAATATTCCGAACCCTGAACTGGTTCACTGTTGCGGCGGCGGTTGCGTGTTTGGTTTCTCCCCGGCGGTTCCGCCGTTACTGCCGGGCAGTTCTTTGCCGTGCAGACCGCGAGTCATGAGGGGAAGCTTGCAGGTCTGTGTGCAGGCCGCGCCAATCTTTTCCACGGAGTGAACTTCGAGGCGTTTGCGATGCCCCATGGAGAGAACACCCTCCAGGGAAGCCACGTGATTGGCGACTTTCTTCGCGTCGAAGTCCCCCTGGAGCAGAATGCAGGCGTCGGTGGTGGAGAGCACGTACACCTCGCCATTTGGGATTTGCGTAACGCAGCCCGAATACGAGGTCTCCTTCGGGGGAGCGTCGACGCTACCGGAAATCTGCGCTGCGAGCCAGGCGGGCGTCGCCGCAGCCAACAGCAGAGGAATCACCCGCAAACACATCGTCCTTCTACGCATGCTTTCCATGATCGGCATGCCTCCCTTCCCTCACGTGGTGGGTGAGCCGTTCAAAGAGGCGCGTGAAGACCTCCGTGAGCACGACTCCCGAACAGGCCAGCCAGAACACAGGGGTGAAATAACCCACCAGCAGCGCCACCAGACTCAGCGCCATCATCAGAACGATGGCCCCCAAATCCCACCCCAGCGATACCCACAGGCTCGCGCTGGCATAGTCCTGCATAACTTCGCGACCCAGCAGCAAAACGCACAGCAGGATCGTCAAACCCCAATCCAGCCAGACGGGCGCTGTCTTGATATAAGCATTATCCAGCAGCGCCTCGATATATTCCGCCTGCAGATCGACGCCGTGTCGGATGCCCCGGGGAAATTCGTGCATGTCGACTTCGTCCTCGCGAACGCCGATCACCACCACCTTACCGCCCAGGGCGGGAAGCGGTTTGGCCAGGGTGCAGTCCTTCTGCTCGGGATGGCCAGCAGTTGACGGAAGGGCCTGCCCGGAGTGGATCTCCAGCAGATAGCGCCTCAGGAAATCCTGACCATCGTTGTCGGCGCACAGCAGATCGATAGGGCTGATCTGTTGCGGTGGTGCCTTCGGGAAAAAGGCGTACGGATGCGAGTCGCTCTTCAGAAGCTTCACAAGGCCGGCGGGCTGGTCGCTGACGGGTTGGCCCTGGTCGAGCTGCGCCGACTCCTGTGCGCTGAGCCGCCGAGAGGCCAGGGTGTAAGCAGCCAGGGCAAATCCCGGAGCGGGGTGGTCTGCCGCGCTACTCGGCTCTCCTGGCGCGGGACTCATCCACCAGCGCAGAGGAATGCGCAGGACGTCCTCGTTCATCCGCACCAGGGCCAGGTGCACGGCGCGACGAACACGGCCAGCGGGCACCCCCGCCGCATCGAGGTTCAGCGGCGTGGTTTCGAGCAGGCAGTTTCCGCCGGTCCGTTTGGCCTGTTCCGGGGTCGCTCTGCCGGAATCCCGCCCGACTACGATGGCCGGCGCCTGGACATGAGCGACGACGGGGGCGGTGGAGAGAGCTACGCGCAGCACATCGTTGGCGCCGTCGCTCTCCGGGCAGCGGTCATCGTCGTTGTAGTAGCGATCGATGGCAATAACCGCCGGACCGTAGGTGTCCAGGCGATTCACCAGGCCTGCCATGAATCGGCGGCCCTCGCAGGGATTGTCGATCGCGCTGGCGGGAACGCTGCCGGGTTGGGAGCCGGAGGTCAGCGGCATGACGAGGACCTTGTCCTGGGGATAAGTGGAGCGGAATTTCAGGCGCATGAGGGGCGCGTAGAAATCGCTGCCCAGATCCTCGTAGCGGCGGGACTCAACGGTGCAGGGGTTAGCCAGGGGATTGGAGAAGATGCCCTGGAGAAACAAGCGCCCGACCAGGATGATCGTAATCACCGCGAGCACGGCGATGTTCGACCTGCTCCATTGCTTCTTATTGGGTCCCCGCTTCACGGGCCGCGACGAACTTCCCGAATCACTCATAGGAAGGTCCAACTTCGATGTGGTGACAAGTCCCGGGGGCTGGGACCGATCTGGTGGCCCTCATTCTACCGGCAGGAAGGCAAAAGGGCGCGGAAGTATTGCGCAAAAGAGAACGCCCGGCTTTCGCCGGGCGCTGGTTGAGGTTCAGCTTCAGATCCGGCTTACGACGCGGTCAGCTCCGCGGCGATTTTCTCCGTCACGAAGGCTTCTACGGTGTCGCCGGCCTTGATGTCGGTGAAGTTCGAGATGCCTACCCCGCACTCCATACCGTTGGTGACTTCTTTGGCGTCGTCCTTAAACCGCTTGAGCGAGGTCAGCTTGCCTTTGTAAACCTGGACGCCGTCACGCATGAGGCGCACTTCGGCGTCGCGGCGCAGCACGCCGTCGGTTACGCGGCAGCCGGCGATGGTGCCGACCTTCGGAATGCGGAAGACGTTGAGGACCTCGGCGCGTCCGAGGAAGTTCTCCCGGAAGACCGGCTCGAGAAGACCGAGCATGGCCTTGCGAATCTCGTCCTGCAGCTCGTAGATGATGGAGTGCAGACGGATCTCGACCTCTTCCTGCTCGGCAAGATCAGCCACCTTGCGCTCGGGGCGCACGTTGAACCCGATGATGATAGCGTTCGACGCCGAAGCGAGAAGCACGTCGCTCTCGGTGATGGCGCCGACGCCGGAGTGGATGACCTTGATGCGCACCTTTTCGGTGGACATCTTCTGCAGCGAGTCGGCCAGCACTTCGACCGAGCCGGTGACGTCGCCCTTGAGGATGAGCGGCAGTTCTTTGACGCCGGCCTGCTGGATCTGATCGGCGAGACCCTCAAGGGTGACGCGCGACGACTTGGCCAGCTGCGCTTCGCGCTCGCGCATCTTGCGATACTGCCCGATGCCGCGCGCTTTGTCACGATCGCTGACCACGAGGAAGGTATCGCCTGCGTCCGGCATGGCTTCGAGACCGAGAATCTCGACGGGCGTGGACGGCAAGGCTTCCTCGATTGGGCGCCCGCGATCGTCGAACATGGCACGGATCTTGCCGAAGGTATTCCCGACGACGAAGTTGTCCTGGTTCTTCAGCGTGCCATTCTGCACCAGCACTGACGCCACGGCGCCGCGCCCGCGGTCGAGCTTGGCTTCGATGACCGTGCCGACAGCGGAACGGTTGGGAGTGGCCTTGAGATTCTGCAGGTCCGCAACAAGGCAGATCATTTCGAGGAGCAGGTCAAGATTAATACGCTTCTTCGCCGAGACATCGACGAAGACCGTGCTGCCGCCCCAGTCTTCGGGAACCAGGCCGCGGTCGCCGAGCTGCTTTTTGACTCGATCAGGATTCGCTTCGGGCTTATCGATCTTGTTGACGGCGACGATCATCGGCACATTGGCCGCCTTCGCGTGATCGATCGCTTCGAGGGTCTGCGGCATCACGCCGTCATCGGCAGCGACGACGATGACAACAATGTCGGTCACCTTGGCACCGCGCGCACGCATGCGGGTAAAGGCTTCGTGGCCGGGCGTATCGAGGAAGACGATTTCGCGCCCGAAGGCGGGCGAATCCGCCTTGCCGATTTTCACCTTGTAGGCCCCAATGTGCTGGGTGATGCCGCCGGCTTCGCCTCCTGCGACGTCGGTTTCGCGGATGGCGTCGAGCAGCGAGGTTTTGCCGTGATCGACGTGGCCCATCACGGTGACCACCGGGGGCCGGGTGACTTCGAGTTCGTCCGGATTCTCCTGAGCGAGGATATTCTCCATGGCCTCGTTGGCCATCTGATCTTCGAAGCTGATGACCTGGACGTCGGCCCCGAACTGAGCGGAGACTTCCTTCACCAACTCCCCGTCGAGGGTCTGGTTGACGGTGACAAAGACGCCCTTCACGAGCAGCGTGGCGATGAGATCCTTGCCGCGAACTTCCAGCTTTTCGGCCAGATCTTTCACGCTGACGCCTTCGGTGACGGTGATGGTGCGCGTGATGGGCACGGGGCCGGTGGGGACCTGCGCAGCCGAACGGTTCGGCGGCGAAAAGCCCTTCATCGGACCTTCTTTGGTCTTCTCGTAACGCGGACGGCCGCGCCCTCTCGGTCCTGGACGTGCTGGACGCGGCGCCTCCCCTGGAGGTGGCAAGCCAGGCGCGCCACCCATGCCGGGACGCTGGCCAAATCCGGGACGTGCGCCGAATCCTGGACGGGCACCCATGCCGGGGCGTTGTCCCGGACCGCCAGGGCCACCTGGCGCAGAGCGCGTGGGGTGCATGGGGCGGCGGGCACCGGGCTGTCCGGGGGGACCGCCCATACCGGGACGCGGTCCGCCGGGGCCGCCAGGGCCTCCCGAGGGCCTGCGATCGAAGATGGGACGTCCGCGCTGAATGCCGCCGGGGGCTGCGCCAGTGCTGACGGGCGTTGGTGCCGGCGGAGGCGCGCTGTACACCGGACGCGGTCCGGTTTGCGGCATGATCACGCGGCGCGGCACGGGCGTCGGAATCGGGGGTGGCGCGGGAGCTGCAGGTTCGGCCACCCTCGGCGCTTCCGCAGTTTCGGCGGAGCCGGTTGCTGCTGCCGCAACGATGGAGCCTGACACTGCCGACGGCGAGTTGGCAGTTGCAGCAGCCACTGCCGCTGGTTTGGCTGCAACAAACGTGCCCTGCGCTGCGACGGGGCGCGCTTCTGCCGGAGCTGCGGCGACGGGCGGAGCGGCTGCGGTCACAGGAGGCTTCGCAACCACTGGGCCGACGGGAGGCTTCGCGGCGATGGCCGGCGTCGGCGACGGGGGAGCCGCTACCACACCGGTGCGCGTCGAACTGGCCGCGGGCGGCCCTGCCACAATGGCCGGCGCAGGACGCGGTATCGGTACAATCCTTCGGGGCGCGGGCTTCGCCTCCGCAGCAGGCAAAGCTGCCGGAGCCGGGGCGGCTGGCGCCGGGGCGGGGGGAGCGGGGGCGGGAGGCGCGGCAGGCCTTGCGGGTGCCGGCGCCGCGGCGACGGTCGGCGTGCTGGCCGGCGGATGCGCGACAACAGGCTGAGCGCTGCTGACCGGAGGCGCCACCGGCCGCGGCATGGCCGCCGCCTGCGCTTCCTGCTGCTTCCTCTCCAGAATCTGCTTCGCAATGTCGCCGGGCTTATGCGCCTGCGACCAGTCGATCTTCGGCTTCACATCGGCTTCGTGCCGCGCCGCCGCGCTGCTGCCGCCGCGCCCTCGTTGAATGTGGGCGCGCACACGCTCGGCTTCATCCGTCTCGATCGAGCTCGAATGGGTTTTCTTCTCGGTGACCCCAACTGCGGTGAGAGCGTCGAGAATTTCCTTGCTCTTAACTTCCAGCTCTCTCGCTAATTCATTGATTCGAACTGTGCTCATCCGTCCCCGTGTTCTAAAAATCCCACCGGTCCTTAGTTCTTCATACGGACAACTCCTGACTGTGGGTCTGCTATCTCTTTCATTATCTCTGAAAAAGGGTCGACTCGCGGGGCAATTACCCGCTTCGCCCCGACAAAATACGTGCGTTCACAAATTCCGAACGCCCACGCCGGACTGCATCGGTGCTTTTATCCGGCCGTACCCTCATCCACCTTCTTATCTTCCAGCACTTCTTCTTTTACTTCCTCGATGTTGCCCTCGACCACCGCTTCGTCCCGCGCCTGCTCCGGATTGGGCTCGTGTGCCGCCAGGATCTCGCTGGTGTCCTCCTCGCCCGGATCGACGGATTCGGCACCTTCCTCGTCGAGGTCGGGCCCGACTTCAGTGACCTCCGCCAGCCGCTCTTCTGCCACGTCGTCCGTGATGCGTCCGGAACCATCCTCGCTCACGCGCTCTTCTCCGCTCTGGGTGAGGTCCTGCTGCAGGGCGTCGATTTCCTCGTCGATCGAGGCCTCTTCTGCCTTACGAACGGCCGCAACCTCGGCGTCTTCTGCCCCAGATGCCTGCGCCGGCCGCTCTTCGCCTTCCTCGTACTGCCCGAAATAATGCCGCACCGCCACGCTGATCTTCTCCAAAGTCTTTTCGCCGATGCCTGGAATCTCTTCCAGTTGCTCCGGCGTCATGTCGGCCAGGCCTTCCACCGTCGTGATTCCGGCCGCTACCAGCTTTTGGATGATCGATTCACCCAGCTCGTTCACCTGTTCGATCGGCGTAGCTGCGGCGCCGGTCATGGCCTGCATCTGCTGCTCGACTTCCTGGCGCTTCTCTTCCTCGCTCTTGATGTCAATCTTCCAGCCCAGCAGCTTGGCGGCAAGACGCACATTCTGCCCTTTCTTGCCGATGGCGAGCGAGAGCTGCGTGTCGTCCACGATGACTTCCAGCTGCTTGTCGTTCAGATCCGTGATGCTGACGCGGCTCACCTTGGCAGGCTGCAAAGCCTTTTCGGCAAAGGTAGTGATTTCTTCACTAAACTCGATGATGTCGATCTTCTCGCCGCGTAACTCGCGGATGATGGACTGCACGCGCATGCCCTTCATGCCGACGCAGGCGCCGACCGGGTCAACATCCTTATCGCGGGACATAACGGCAATCTTGGTGCGCTCACCGGCTTCGCGCGCAATCGCCCGGATGGTCACCGTGTTGTCGTAGATTTCGGGTACTTCGCTCTGGAAGAGGTTCTGCACCAGCTCCGGCGCCGCGCGGGAGACGATCACCTGCGGCCCGCGGGCGGCCTTATCGACACGCTGCAGAACCACGCGTACGCGCTCCCCGACGGCAAACTGCTCCAGGCGGGACTGTTCGCGGCGGGGCATCCGCGCCTCCGCCTTGCCGAGGTCGAAGATCACGTCCTGCAGTTCGAGGCGCTTCACCGTGGCATTCAGGACTTCGCCGACGCGGTGGGCATATTCATTGAAGACCGTGTCCCGCTCGGCTTCGCGGACCTTCTGGAAGATGACCTGCTTGGCCATCTGCGCGGCGATGCGGCCGAGCACATCGGTGGGCTTGTAGTACCTGATTTCGCCGCCGATTTCGACCTCGGGGACCAGCGCGCGCGCTTCCTCGAGGCTGATCTGATTGAGCGGATCCTCGATCTGTTCCTCGTTCTCAACCACCGTCTTGAAGACGTAGGCACGAATCTCGCCGCTGTCGCGGTCCAGTTCCGCGCGCATGTTTTCCTGGGTCTTGTAATACTTGCGGGTCGCCAGCGCGATCGCGTCCTCAACTGCGGTCACCACGATCTGCGGATCGATACCTTTGTCCCGGCTCAACGCCTCAATGCTGTCGTAAAGCACACTCGCCATCTGTTTCTCTCTCAGTCCCTGTTTAATCTTCTGCTCTGTGTTCTGCGCCCTGTTCTAAAACTCCGGCGTCAGCTGCGCCTTCTCAATGTTCTTCAACGCGATCTCTATTTCTGCGGATTCGCCCTTTTCAGAACCCTGTGCCCGACGCCCCGTTCCTTTTTTCCCCCCGGCAGGTTTCTTTCCTGCCGTATGCAGCTTCACCGATCCGTCGCCGACCTCTCCGAGCCTTCCCTGCCAGTGCCGATTGCCTGCAACTGGCTCGAAGGTCTGCACTTTGACCAGCATCCCGTGAAAGCGCCGGTAATCTTCAATGCCGTGCAGCTTCCGGTCGAGGCCGGGCGAGGAGACTTCCAGCGTGTATTCGCTGCCCGGGATCAGGTCCTCGACGTCGAGCACGGTACCGAAGTCGCGGCTGAAGACCTCGCAGTCCGTATGGGTAACGCCTGCCAGCTGATCGACGCCGGCAAGCCCGGCCAACTCCGGATTGGGGGTATTCGCGGCATCCGTGGCCAGCTTTTTTCTCTCCTCTGCGTTCTTCTCAATAAAGATGCGCAGAATCCGGTGTTTGGCGCCCCCGTGGAATTCCAGCTCCGCAATGTCGAGCCCGTGCGAGCTCGCCACGCGCTGCGCGGTGGCGCGAATTTGTTCCACATCGAACGCCATAAATGAATAATGAGCAAATAAAAAGTGGGCTTTCGCCCACTCATTTCCCCGGCCCGACACTGCGCGCAACCGGACAAACTCGTCTGCTCCTAATATTAGACGGCTTTGGCGCGACTTTCAAATCAGCCGATACAGTGGGATACTGGCTGCGGAATTGTGCCATGTCTGCAGCCGCCACACAGGTCTCGAACCTCTCCTGGGACGTCACCGAGGAGAAGGTCATAGCAGCTCTCGAGCGGCTGATTGCCGCCGCTGACCCGGTTCGAATCGTCGCCTTCGGTTCTCGAGCCAAAGGCAACGCCAGCGAGGAAAGCGATCTCGATCTCGCCGTGATCCTCCCCGGAGAGGCGCGCCCCTCCGTTTCGCTCTGGCGGGCGGTTTCCGGGCTGCACCTTCCCGTCGATCTGATCACAACGAACGAATCGATTCACGGGCGCTTCCTGACATCGATCAACAGCGTGCATCACGACATCGCCCGGGAAGGCATAACTCTTTACGAGAAAGGAGCGCATGGATCCCCAGACAGAGCTGCTGTTGCGAAAATCTGCCGTAGACGAGCAGACACTGCAAGTTGAGAAACTCCACGATCTGATCTTTGGGTTTCATGCGCAGCAGGCTGTCGAGAAACTCCTCAAGGCGCTTCTGGCTCGGCTTGGAAAGCAATATCCTCGATCGCGCGACCTGGAACGCCTGCGGGCCGATCTCCTCAGCGTCGGCGAAAAGTTGCCATCTGTTCCTGCAGTCCTTGCCGATCTGAACGACTATGCCGTGGAGTACCGGTATGACGATCCTCTTCCGCCGATCGTCCTCGACCGCGACAAAGCAATTGAAACGGTGAAGATTCTCCGCGAATTCGTGCATCGCCGCGTGCGCGAACTGGATTGTCAATCCGCCAGCCCTGCACCATGAAAGGCCGCCCGATTATGTCAGCAACCACCGGCATCCTCAATCCCTACGCCAAATTCCTCAACGGCCAGGATCCACGGGCCGTGCTGCCCAGCACCCCATCAAGGCTCAAGGAGCTGGCCCGGATGATCGGGTCGGGCCAAATCACGGCCTCGCCGGCGCCTGGAAAGTGGTCGCCGCGCGATATCTTCTGCCACCTGGCCGATTGTGAGATCGCATTCGCCTTCCGCCTGCGCCAGACTCTCGCCGAAGACCACCACGTGATGCAACCCTTCGATCAGGAGAAATGGGCTGCGCCCTATACCAGCATCGACGCCAATGAGGCCCTGGCCACCTTTTCCCTGCTCCGCCGCTGGAATCTGCTGCTCATCGATTCGGCGCTTCCGGAAAACGCGGGCAAGCCTGTGACCCATCCGGAACGCGGCACCATGACGTTCTCCACCATCGCGGAGACGATGGCCGGCCACGATCTGAACCACATCGGGCAGCTCGAGCGCATCGCCGGCGCCTGAGACCAGCGCCCGGCGCTCGCTGCTCTCCCTATTGCTCTTCCGCCTTCACATCGTCGCAGGCGGTGGTATCGCCGCCCTGGCAGGCCTTCTGGAAGAAGCTCAACGCCCGGTCAGGATCCCGCGGCACTCCATCCCCGTTCAGGTAGGACTTTCCCACGAAGTGACAGCCGGTGAGTTCTCCCGCATCGCAGCCCTTCTGGAAGTACTGGAAAGCCTGGGTGGCATCCCGCGCCACCCCGGCTCCGCCCTGGTAGGCAAACCCCAGGGCCGTGCAGCTGGGCCCGTTCCCGCCGTCGCACGCCTTGCGATAAAACTGGCCTGCCTGCACGTCATCCTTCGGCACGGCCATCGCATAGGAATATGCGGACCCCAGGTTCATGCAGCTGATCATCACACCGCCATCGCAAGCCTTGTGAAACAACGTCAAAGCTGCGGGATCGTCCTGCGCGACGCCGAGCCCGTTGTGCAGCAGCAACGCAAGATCCGCGCACGCGGTCATATCCCCCCCATCGCATTTTCCGCGGCTCTGGCTCGCCAGTTGCGCATCGTTTTTCGGGTCGGCCAGTCCCTGGCGGACCATGAACTCCGTCGAAGCGAGGCTGGTACACCCGAATGGTTCGCCCTCGCCGCAGGCCTTGCTGTCCAGCGCGATCGCCTGCGCCACATCCTTCGTCGCGCCGCGGCCGGTGTAGTAATACACGGCCAGATTGACGCACGATGAGAGATTGCCGCCATCGCATCCCTTGCGGCTGTACTCGGCGGCCTGCGCAGGATCCTGCGGCACACCGGCTCCGGTTGAGTAGATGAAGGCCAGCGTGGTGCAGCCCATGACGGCATGGTTATCGCACGCCTTGCGATCGAGCACGACGGTCTGCTGCACATCCTTCGCAACGCCCAGGCCCTCGAGATAGGCATAGGCCAGCTGCGTGCACGCGAGCATGTCGTCGCCGTCGCAGGCTTTGCGGTACAGCGTGTCCGCCTTTGCATCGTCCCGCGGAACCCCGATACCCATTTGGTAGGTAAGACCGAGGCGGGTACAACCGGTCATTACACCCTGGTCGCATATCTTCCGATACAAATTCAGGGCCCCGGCTGCATCCTTTGCCGTGCCCGCGCCATTCTGCATCACGTAGCCGAGATCAAGGCAGCCCTGCATATTGCCGCTGTCGCAAGCCTTGCGAAAGAGCCCGGCGGCGGCCGTTTCATTCTTCGCCACGCCCTGCCCCAAAAAGAGCTGGGACCCCAGCTGGACGCAGCCCACCTGATCGTCGCCGTCGCAGGTTTTGCGGAGCAAACGGACCGCCTCGACCGGATCCTTCGCGGTCCCGCGTCCGCTCAGGTAAAGGCTGGCGGCGTTACGGCAGCCGAGCAATAATTCAGCATCGCAGGCGCGCTTGTAGAGGCGAAAAGCCTCGTGAAGGTCCTTGTTGACGCCGCGGCCCATCTCGTACATCGTGCCGAGGTTGTTACAGCCGTAGCTTCCTCCATTGCTGCTGTCGCAGGATTTGCGGAAGGATGCTGCAGCCAGAGTGTCGTCCTTCGCGACGCCATCACCCGTTTCGTAGAGACGGCCAAGATTGCTGCAGCCGATAGTGGCCCCGCCATCGCAGGCCCTGATGTAGAGCTTCGCGGCCTCCTGCCCATCCTTCGCCACGCCCTCGCCACTCTGGTACATCCAGCCGAGATCGCTGCAGCTGTCCATCAGGCCGCCAGTGCAACCCTTGCGCAGATAGCTGACGGCCTGCGCCTCGTCTTTAGCGACGCCCCGGCCGAACTCATACGCCTGGCCGACGTTCTCGCAGCTCTTCATCACGCCGCCGTCGCAGGCCTTCTGCCAGAGGCTCAGGGCCTTGTCCTGGTCGCGCGGCACACCTTCGCCGAAGGCGTACATCGCCCCCTGGCCATTGCAGCCCATCATGTCGCCCCCGTCGCAGGCACGGGCAAAAAGCGCGTTCGCCTGCGCGTAGTCCTGGCTGACGCCCGTCCCCTGCGCGTAGAGCCGGCCCAGAGCGAAACAGCCCTGCAGATTCCCCTGGTTGCATGCCGTCTGGTAGAGCCCCATGGCGCTCTGCAGGTCCGGCTCGATCGTCTCCCCCCGTTCGAACAATGCCCCGAGAATCACGCAGGCATCCGCGCTGTGCTTCGGGCTCTGACACGCCTGCTGCGCGAGGTTCAGTGCGCGCGGATAATCCTTGCCTCCGCCAAGTCCGGTGCCGAAGCTGCGCGCCGCCTGCTCGCAACCCCAGCTGTCGCCGCTTTCGCAGAGCTTGAGGGCGGCGCTGCGGGCGGCGGGAAAATTCTTCAGCGGATCGTCGTCCTGCCAGTAGTGGCGGCCGTTCTCTTTGCGGAGGCGGGCCAGTTCGCTGGCCTCGTATTTGGTCAGCGTCGCCGCCGGATTGGCGCTGTCGGCCACGCTGGCGGCAGCGCCCGCGCCCATGTGGATGACCAGTTCGCCCCCCTGATCCCAGTCGAAGGAGCCGAACAGCGGGGTCTGCCGCGATCCCTGAGCGTCGCCGACCTCGTGCTGCACGTATGCGCCGAGCTGGCTGGAGGTGACGAAACCCTCGGTGTAGGCGTCCGCCTTGCCGCTGGTCAGCCCCTGGATCATGAGACCGGTGAAAAGAGAGTGATTGGGCAGCGGCCCCTGATCGGCGGCCAGCTGATCTCCTTCGGCACTCGAAATCACCTTGCGGCTGACCTTGACCAGCATGTCGCGCTGGAAACGCGTGTCGTCGCGGCTGGTGGAAAATTTGCTCCCGAGGGCCATGCCGCTATGGCAACTGTCGAGGATCACGAGAATGTGCGCAGCCGGAAGCGTGCTCACCATGCGCAGGAATTCCTCGACATTGAGGTAGTCACTCCAGCGGTTGGCGGCGTCGGCATGCGCGTCGACCGGAACGATGAAGCCTACCGAGCGCGTCTGGTCGCCGATCTTGTCGTTGCGGGTGGTTCCGTGGCCGGCGAAGAAGATGACCAGGGAATCCTCTGGCTTGAGGCGACCGCGAAGGTCGTCGTCGATGAGGGCGTTGATTGCGTCGCGGGTGGCATTTTTCTCGGTGAGCGGCTCGACGGCGTATTCAAAGCCGAATTTGCTGGTGAGCAGCTTCGCGAAGCCGGTGGCGTCGCTGACCGCGGTGCTGAGGACCGGCCAGTTCTGATAATGATCGATACCGATAGCAACCACATACTGGTGACCGCTCTTGACCGGCCCGGTGTCCTCGTTCATGGTCTCGACGCCGCGCTGGCGAGCGCCCGGGGCCGGTGTTGAGGCTGGGGTCCCCGCCTGCTCCGCGCCGGCGGTCACCGCCATCGCCAACAGCAGGACTGCGCAGGAAAATCGCCGGCAAGTCGACATGGGAATCCCTTCTCGAGGCCGTGATGCTTTTCGGTTCCGGGGGAGAATGGCATCACGCTACCACATCCGCCCGGGACCAGCCCAGGATCGTGCCTTGAATCCGGTCGGTCGCCCGTGACGCTGATATACTGATCGATAAAGTCGCTACTGCCCCGCCCCACGCTCGGACGCAGGCGCCAGGATTTCTCACCAGCATGTCCATCCGCACCCGCCGTACCCTCTTCTCCCTCGTCATCTTCTTTGCCGTCTGTGCGCTCGGCGGCATGGTTCTGAGCCAGCAGGTTGGCGCTCAGTCCGCGCAGGATGAATCCACCTTCCGCGATGGCCTCAAGTCCTTCAGCCAGGTTTACGACGTGATTTCTAAGAACTACGCGGAACCGCTGACCGGCGACATGCCCGACAAAGTCATTTACGACGGCGCAATCCCGGAGATGCTGCATACTCTGGACCCGCACTCCAGCTTTTACGATCCCAAAGCCTACGCGCGGATGAAGGAAGACCAGCACGGCAAGTACTACGGCGTCGGGATGCTGATCCAGCCGCAGAATGGCAAAGTGGTGGTCGTCTATCCCATCGAGGGGTCGCCGGCGTTCCGCGCCGGCGTGCATCCGGGGGATGTGATCACGTCGATCGACGGGACCTCGGCCGCCGGCATGAGTTCCGACGATGTCGCCAACCGGCTGAAGGGCCCGCGCGGCACCAAAGTCAACGTGACCATGACGCGCGTCGGCGCCTCGTCCCCGATCAACTTCGACCTGGTGCGCGACGAAATCCCCAACAACAGCATCGACCTTGCTTATGAGATCCGGCCGAACGTCGGCTACATCCACATCCGCCAGTTCCAGGAAACGACAGGACGCGAATTCGACGACGCCATCAACAACTTCGGCCCGAATTTGAAGGGCCTGGTGCTGGACCTTCGCGGCAATCCGGGCGGTGTACTGGTGGAAGCCGTGAGTGTCTGCGATCGGCTGCTCAAGCGCGGCCAGATCATCGTCTCGCAGCGCGGTCGGGCTTTCCCCGAGCAGGTGTACCGGGCGACGCACGGGGACAGCGGTGACAACTTCCCCATCGTGGTGCTGGTCAATCGGGGGACGGCTTCGGCGGCTGAGATTGTCTCGGGCGCCCTGCAGGACCACGACCGCGCCCTGATCGCCGGCGAAACCACCTTCGGCAAGGGCCTGGTGCAGACCGTCTACACGCTGTCCGACAACACCGGCCTGGCCCTGACGACTTACCACTACTACACGCCGAGCGGGCGCCTGATCCAGCGCAATTACAACGGCGTCTCGCTCTACGACTACTACTACAACCACGAGCCGGCCCAGGACGAGAAGAACCGCGAGGTCAAGCTGACCGACTCGGGCCGTACAGTTTATGGCGGTGGTGGCATTACACCCGACGTCAGGATTCAGGCGCCCAAGTCCAATCCGTTTCAGGACCTGCTGCTGGAGAGGGACGCCTTCCTCGGCTTCACGGAAGATTACATCGCGCACCACCCCGTCAATAAGGATTTCGCCGTCGATGATGCGGTGGTCAGCGACTTCAAGCAGTATCTCGCCGCCCAGAATTATGACTACACCCCCCAGGATTTCCAAACCAACCTCGACTGGGTCAAGATGAACATCAAGTCATCGCTGTTCGGCACACAGTTTGGCCTGACCTCAGAGCTGAAGGTGAAAGCGGATTGGGACCCGGAGATCGAACAGGCCGTGAACCTGATGCCGCAGGCCGCGCAACTGGAACAGCATGTGCAACAGGTGCTCGCCCAGAAGGAAGCCGCGCTGAACAAAGGGCCGGCTTCTCAATAAGCGCAGGGTCGTGACGGACTTTGAGGGCCGCGAGCTGATGCTTCCGGCCCTTTTAATTTTCATGCGAGCCTGGTGCGCGAGGCGCCGTGCTAGACTGCTGCCCACCTATGCCCCTACCTCGCTTCTCGCGGCGCAGCTTTCTCAGAAGCTCGGGCCTGGCAGCCAGCGCTTCCCTTCTTCCCCACTCCATCGCATGGGCCGAGATACCGATGCCTTCCTCGTCCGGGCCTCTTGAAAAAACGCTCGACGATTACATTGCCACGTACATGCCGGCTATGAATGCGCCTGGCCTCACTTTGGGTGTGACGGACATCCACACCACGCTGCGTGCGGCCTGCTATGGGTACGCGAATCTCGACCGCCGTCTTCCTGTCGGCGCGGACGACCGCTTTCAGATCGGCTCCATCACGAAGTCTTTTGTCGCACTCGTCATCCTGCAACTGCACGAGGAAGGCAAGCTCGATCTGCATAAGCCGGTCCTCGACTACCTGCCCGAACTTCCGATCGTCACGGAGTTCGGGCCGATCGCCATCCACCATCTCCTCACGCACACCTCGGGACTCCCCGACAACCTCAGCCTCTTCTCCGCCGATCCTGCCGCGCGCCTCATTCAGGGCTTCACGCCGGGAGAGCACTTCCACTACTGCAATGCCGCGTTCGACATCCTCGGCCTGCTGGCCGCTAAACTCGACGGCCGCCCGTGGCGGATTCTCCTCCCGGAGCGCATCCTCAAACCTCTCGGTATGACGCAGACCCGGCCGGTGATCACGACGGCCGATCGCGATCAGGCCGCCGTTGGCTACGAGTCTTTCTGGGATGACCAGGTTTATTCGCGCCAGGGCCGGCTGGCTCCGGCCCCCAACCTCGTGATGGACGATACCGCCGGGTGCATCGCGTCGACACCCGGAGACATGGCGCGCTATGCGCGCATGCTCCTCAATCACGGCCAGGGACCCAGTGCGCGGATTGTGTCACAGGACAGCTTCCGTCTCATGTCCACGCCATACATCCAAGCGCCTGAGTTCAGCCCGACCGCCAGCTATGGCTACGGCATCGCAGTCGATACGCTGGACGGACATACGATCCTCCGCCACACCGGTGGAATGGTCGCCTTCGCTTCGTCGATCCACGTCGATCTGGACGGCGGCGTCGCGGCGTTCGCTTCGATCAATGCGATGCAGGGTTATCGACCCACGGCGGTCACGGAGTATGCCGTGCGCCTGCTGCGAGCGGAGCGCGAATCGAAACCCTTGCCGGCACAACCAGCAATCGCGGATCCACGCTATGTCGACAACGCAGCGGAGTACGCCGGAACCTTCACGGCGACCGACGGACACAAGCTGGTCTTCGCCGCCGAGGGAAAGCGGCTGTCCCTGGTTCAGGACGGGATCTCCATCCCTCTGCAGCACAGCGGTGGGGACAGATTCATCTCGACGCTTCCCGGGATCTTCGCGGAATACACGATTGCCTTCGGTCGAAAGGCCCCTTCCGCCGCCGAGGCCCCGGACAAGAAAGCTCCTTTGCAACCCATCGTCGAAGTCAGCTACGGTCCGGCGTGGTACACAGCCGCTACCTACGAGGGCCCGTCGAGCTTTGCCGTTCCCGCGGAATACGCAAAGTACACGAGCCGCTACCAGGCCGACACGCCCTGGGCGGGCGACGTGCACATCTATGTCCGCAAGGGCCGTCTCTTCGCCGACGACGAACCGCTCACGCCGATCGGCGGCCATCTCTTCCGCATCGGGGATGAGCCCTGGATGCCGGTTACCGCCGAATTCTTTCACCTCTTCGAGGGGAAGGCCCGCGCGCTGTCTCTGGCGGGGATCTACTTCAGCCGCGTCGATGTGGGGTAATGGCTCGCGGTCCGGCGATTCCCTCACCCCGTCGCCTTTACCCTGCTTCTATGGATATCCGTTTTGCCGATGAATCCGACCTGCCGGCGCTGATGGCGCTGATCAACCAGGCTTTCAGCGTCGAGACGTTACTTCATCCCCGGCGACCGCCTCAACGAAGAACGCGCGCGCGAGTACTTTCTCCAGGGCCGCTTCCTCCTTGCTGAAGAAAACGGCATTCTGGCCGGCTGCGTTTATGTCGAGCTACAACGGCGAGCGCAGTTATCTCGGCCTGCTCTCCGTCGATCCTGCCCGGCAGAAAATCGGTCTGGGCCGACGACTGGTGGCTGCCGCTGAGGAATTCGCGAGAGAGATGGGCTCGCACCACATGGACCTGACGGTGGTGAACCTTCGCACCGAGTTGCCGCCTTTTTATCGCAAACTGGGCTACGTGGAGAATGGCACCGAGCCGATTCGCGACGCACATGGTTCCGCGCGTTACGCAGCCCTGCCACTTCATCAGGATGACGAAGGCCTGGGACATGGAGTGAGCAGGTAGCGCGTAGCGGAGTAGAGCGAAGCGGACCGATCAGGCTGCTTCGGATCGCTGCACGCGCTAGCGCGGCGCGCTGCTGGCGCCATCGCAGCATGGGCCGCGCGAGCAGCAGAATGCCGAGCACGACGGTGATGGTCATGGGCGTTTTGACGCCGCGTCTTGACGCCCCACCAGTAATGGATCACGCCGCTGATGGCGGCGGCATAGGTGAGCCAGTGGAGCCGTCTCCAGTTTTTGCCGCCGAGCTTGCGGATGGACCAGTCGTGGAGGTAAGTGCCAGAGGCACCATCATGAGCCACGCGGCCAGGCCGGCGGTGATGAAGCGGCGCTGGCTGATGTCGTCGACCATGGCTGCCCAGCTCCAGCCGGCGTAGAGCCAGACGTAGGTCATCAGGTGCAGGCAGCCGTAGAAGAACGCGTAGAGGCCCAGCATGCGCCGGAATCGCCCCAGCCAGGCTCAGCTGCGGGATCAACCGCCGCACGGGTGTTACGGCCAGCGTGATGACCAGCAGACGCAGGGTTCCGCGTCCGGTGAAGAAGGTGACGGTGTGGGTCGGATCCGGATCCGAGCGCGGTCGGGTCGGTGGTCACGGACAGATAGAGGCGCCACAACAGCCATGCGATGGGTCCGAGACATGCCGCATGGGCCAGGACTTCAGGGTATCATTCCAGCGCCTGCTCATGCGCCGATCCGTCTTTCAGTCATCTCGTCCAACTCGCTCTGTCTCGCTTTCCCGCTTGCTGTTCCCGCTCAGTAGTCCTTCTTCAGGTTCATGCCGGTGTAGAGCTTCGCCACCTGATCGCCATAGCCGTTGAACATCAGGGTGGGCTGCATGCTGCCTGCAGGATGGAGGCGCCGATCACGCGCTCGCGCTTCTGGCTCCAGCGGGGATGATCGCGGTTGGGATTGACGTTGGAGTAAAAGCCGTACTCGTTGGGCGCCATGTCGTTCCAGGTGGTCGCTGGCTGGTTCTTGACAAACTTGATCTTCACGATCGACTTCGCGGATTTGAATCCGTACTTCCACGGCACCACGACACGCACTGGCGCGCCATCCTGATTCGGCAGCACCTGGCCGTACAGGCCGAAGGTGAGCAGGGTCAAAGGATGCATGGCTTCGTCCATGCGCAGGCCTTCCGATAAGGCCACGGATGCCGGCGCTCCAGGGCAGCAACTCGTCCTTCGAGTCCGCGAGTGAGATGAACTGCACATATTTTGCCGAGGGCAGCGGGTCGCAGGCGTTGATCAGCTCCGACAGCGAATAGCCGACCCACGGGATGACCATGCTCCACGCCTCCACGCAACGGAAACGATAGACGCGGTCCTCGAGCGGCCGCATCTTCAGCAGCGTGTCGATGTCGAAGGTCTTTTTCTGCTTGACCAGGCCCTCTACCTCGATCGTCCAGGGCCGCGTCCTGAGCCGCCACGCGTTCTTTGCCGGATCGTCTTTGTTGACGCCGAACTCATAGAAATTGTTGTAGTGGGTGATGTCCTCGAACGGCGTGGGCGTCAGCCCCGGCGTGGAGTACTGGCTCCTGACGGTGGCCAGCTTCTCCTCCGCAGCCTCGACCCCGGTTGGGCGCAGCACCCGCGACATACGTTCGCCGGCGACTGCAGCAACGCCGGCCGCCGCCGCCGCCATGAACTTGCGCCGATTCATGTACGTCTCTTTCGGGGTAATCTCCGATGCCGGAATTTCAGGAATCCCGCTTTTGGTCCGAATGAGCATGTGCCCTACTTTATCCCCCTGTAGATTCGACGCGCCAGCCGAAAACCCGGCACAGGAACTTTCTCGCGGCAGGTGTTGAAAACGCCACCACTGGAAGTACGCAGGGCGGGCCCAAATGGATTACTACCCTGCGACCCCGGGGACGGACGGGCGCCCCCTCCGCCGCCGCGACGGCCGCGCTCCGTCCCGGGGAACTGCAGCCGCTCCCGATCCGGCCCTTCGCCCCGCCTTCGCTGCTTTATACTGTGAACAGCTTCTGCACTCAGGACATTCGCCTCGGCGCGCCCCTGCTCCACGGCCCGCGCCAGAGCGCCGCACAGAAAAGGCTGTCACCCATCGCATGATTCGCTTCCTGCAAAAAGACACTCGCTTCACCCGCTATCTCTTTGGCATCATCATCGGCGCCACCTGCATCACGATGGTCATCTTCCTCGTGCCAGGCATCTTCAACGACTCCAGCTCAGCGTCCGACACCTACGCCACCATCCGGCATGGCGGCCTTTTCGGACGCTTCCTGCCCGCGGAGGACACCATCCCCGTCGTTGACGTGCAGCAGGCGGTCCATCGCATGGCGCGGGGCCAGCAAATCCCCGACATGCTGATGCCGTTTTACATGCAGCAGGCCGGACAGAGCCTGATCCAGCAACACATCCTGATCGAGGAGGCCCACCGCCTCGGCATCACGGCCTCCGACGACGACGTGCGGCGCTATCTGCACACCGGCCAGCTTGGCCAGATTCTCTTCCCCGACGGCCAGTACATCGGCGACGCGCGCTATGCCGAACTCATCTCCGACCAACTGCAGATGACAGTAGAGAAGTTCGAGGGCGAAGTGAAGCAGCAGATCGTCGCGGACCGGCTGCGCGACCTGATCACCGGCGGGGTCACCGTGTCCGACGCGGAAGTTCGCGACGCGGAGCTGAAGCAGGACACGAAGATCAAGTTCCAGTATGCGGTGCTGTCCGCCGACGACCTGCGCAAGACCATCAACCCCACCGACGCCGAACTGCAGAAGTTCTATACGCAAAACGCTGCCAAGTATAGAGACGCCGATCCGGAAACTCGCAAAATCGCCTACGTGAACATCACGGATACCGATCTGCCCGGCGGCAAGCCGCAGATCACGCAGGCCCAGATTCAGCAGTACTACAACCAGAATCAGCAGTTGTACCGCGTCGACCCGCAGGTGAAGGTCCGCCACATTCTCATTTCGGTCGATCCCAACGCCGGACCCAGCGCCGACGCCGCTGCCAAAGCCAAAGCGCAGGGCATCCTCGATCAGCTGCGCAAGGACAACGGCAAGGACTTTGCCGAGTTGGCGAAGAAGAACTCCGACGACCCGGGCAGCAAGGACCAGGGCGGCGAGCTGGGCTGGATCAAGCACGGCGTCACCGTTCCGGAGTTCGATCAGACCGCCTTCGCCCAGCAGCCGGGACAAATCTCAGGCCTGGTGCGAACCCGCTTCGGCTACCACATCATTCAGACCGAAGCCAAAGAAGAAGCCCACACGAAGCCGCTGGATGAGGTAAAGGCTTCGATTATCGACACGCTCACGAAGCAGGACGAGACACAGGCGGAGCAGTCGCTGGCAGCTCAGATCGCGACCGATGCGCAGAAGACCTCGCTCGCCCAGGCCGCACAGGCGCACCACGTCCCCGTGATGACCAGCGATTACGTTGCCTCGAACGCGACGCTGCCCGGCATGAGTGACAGTTCCAAACTGCTGAGCGCCGCATTCGCGGCGAAGCCTGGCGGCCCGGCGCAGGTGGCCAGCACCGGCGACAACGGTTTCGGCGTGTTTCAGGTGATCGATGCGAAGGCCGCCCATACCCCGACTTTCGAAGAATACAAGTCGCATGTCCTCGATGACTTCCGCGATCAGCAGGTAACGTCATTGCTGGCGCGCAAGACCAACGAGATGGCCGACCGCGCGCACGCCGAACACGATTTGGCGAAGGCCGCGAAGGAAGCCGGCGCCACGATCAAGACCAGCGATCTGGTGGGACGCGACGCGCAGGTTCCCGATGTCGGTTCTCTGGCCACCGCCGCGCCCTCCCTGTTCGACCTGAATGTCGGGCAGGTCAGCAATGCCATCAATAACGGCACCACTGGCGTAGTCGCGCAGATCATCGACAAGCAGCAGCCGACGGAAGCAGAGCTGACAAAGAACTTTGACTCCACGCGCGATAACCTGCTGAACCAGCGCCGCGAGCAGGCGTTTTCCGTCTTCGCCTCCAGCCTGTTCGAGAGATATCAGAAAGCGCAGCGCATTCTGGTGAACCGCAAACTGCAGCAACCCAGCCCGCTGAGCGGATCGTAAACCTCGGCTCTCTGGAGCATGGGATTGATCGCGGGGCGATCGGGGTCACCCGATTCGCCCCGTTTTACTCTGGTGCAAACTGGAAGTCCGATGGCGAACCCCGCTCCCATTCTCTCCGTCAAGCACCTGTACAAGCAGTACGGCACCGTCCAGGCCGTCGACGACTTGTCGTTCGAAGTCTGCCCACACGAGATCATCGGTCTGCTCGGTCCCAACGGCGCGGGCAAAACAACCACGATCAATATGATCCTCGGCGTGCTCGCGCCCACAGCCGGTTCCATCGCAATCGACGGCTGCGATCTCGCTCGCTATCGCCGCCAGGCGCTCGGCCGCACGAACTTCGCAGCGGTCTATGCGCCGCTTCCCGGCAACCTCACCGTCATGCAGAACCTGCGCGTCTTCGGGATGCTCTACGCCGTGCCGCACCTGCGTGAGACGATTGAAGCCACCCTTCAGGAATTCGACCTCATCCGCTTCCGCAATACCAAATGCGGTGTGCTCTCCTCCGGCGAACAGACGCGGGTGGCTCTGGCCAAGGCAATGCTGAATGCACCGCGCCTGCTGCTGCTCGACGAACCCACAGCGTCGCTGGATCCGTCGATCGCGCGAGAGATCCGCGCCACCATCCGGCAATTCGCGGAACGCACCGGCGTGGGCGTGCTCTGGACCTCGCACAACATGATCGAGGTGGCCGAGGTCTGCCACCGCGTGCTGTTTCTTTCGCACGGAAAGATCCTTCTCGAAGGCGATCCGCGCACCCTGCCGCAGGAAAACAGCCACGCGACGCTCGAGGACCTTTTCGTCGCCGTTGCCCGCGAACCGCTCACCCTCCGCAACGCACAGGAGCAGAATTGATGCCCGTCTTCCTGCGTCGTGTTGCAGCTCTGCTGCTGCGCCAGTTCTACCTGCTGCGGGGTTCGCCGGCGCGTTTCGTTCCCCTGTTTGCATGGGTCGCCATCGATATCGTCCTATGGGGATTCATTACGCGCTATCTCAACTCGGTCTCCGGCGCCCGCTTCAACTTCGTCCCCGCCATGCTGGGCGCGGTTCTGCTGTGGGACTTCATGGCGCGCGTCATGCAAGGCATTACCACCGCCTTCCTCGAAGACGTGTGGTCGAGGAATTTCCTCAACCTTTTCGCGTCCCCGCTTTCGGTCTCGGAATACCTCGGCGGCCTCGTGCTTTCATCGATCGCGACGAGCTCCGTG
Organism: uncultured Acidobacteriaceae bacterium; assembly: GCA_963796895.1. Taxonomy (GTDB): domain Bacteria; phylum Acidobacteriota; class Terriglobia; order Terriglobales; family Acidobacteriaceae; genus Palsa-343. Next base: position 329,793 of record CAWCNN010000001.1, on the reverse strand, counting down.
GGGCTGGTGGTGATGGTCGTCCTGGCGACGCTGGTGTTTGGGCTCTCCTTCTTTGTCTATGGAGCCATGCTGGCGGCCTTTTTGCTCGTGCTTTTCCTCTTCGGCATCTCCCTCGGCATCTTCGGCAGCGCGCTCGTCCTCCGCTTCGGTCCTGCTGCGGAATGGTTCATCTGGCCGATTCCTGCATTCATCTCCCCTCTGGCCTGCGTGTTCTATCCTCTGGCGACGCTGCCGCACTGGATGCAGGCTCTGGCGCGCCTGATCCCGCCCAGCTATGTCTTCGAAGGCATGCGACAGATCCTCGCCGAGCAGACAGGCGGCGCGCCATCATCCACGGGACACGCGCTGGGAGCGACGTCGCTCATCCTCGGTTCGGTGCTGGCTTTGGCTTACCTGCTCCTGATGGCGCGCGCGTTCACCGCGGTCTACCGCCATGCGGTGCGGACAGGGCTGATTGCGCGGTATTCGGCCGAGACGGTGTCCTAGGTCCCTGACCCTGCTCGGGCAATAGCCTGAAAGCTGCTTGACAACAGACCGATTCCGAAATATTGTCGCTTTCTCTCACCTGCAACAGTTTGAATTGGGCAACCGCGATGGCGGTCCAGGGAGAGGGAGACGCTATGTCCATATCAGGCAAGGTCGATGTTGCCCTCGATATCTATGACGCAGTGAGTAACACCTTGAAGCTCTCCGGACTGAGCGAGAATGTCGCAAAGAAATACGGCCATTTCGCAACAGAACTCTACATCTACATCGAGAAGAGACCGCAGCTGCAGATGGCATTGCAGTGCTCAAGATCGGTCTATGACATGGGACATGGTGCCTCCACCTATGTCGCCGCGGGGCGTCTCGCCTCAAATGCCAGGGTAATGGGGGCGGCGACTTCAGCAGAACAATTTGCAGCACGAGGGAACTTCGCTGCCGGTGGAGCCATCGCCGCATTCGTCGACTACTTCGCAGCATTAGCGAAGAGCCTCGGGATTGAAATGAACGAGTGCGCGATCGCGGTCACGAAGGTGATGCTCGACGTCCTGAGCACCATTGCCCTGGCGGACACGCTGGTTGGGATCTGGGCTGCCGCAATGCAGGTGCTCAGCCTTGAAGCGGATACCAAAGACATGATCCGGGCTTGCTCCGGCTAGACCTGCCTCACTGGAAGCGGGGCGCTCCTCATTCCTCCCAGCTCTGTCTTCGCCCCTCCTCCGCAGAGACGGTTTCCCCGCGTATCTCTCCGAGCCAAACTCTCAACCTCGCTCCCTATAATGAAACAAGCGTGCCCACCGGCTCCCTGCGTCCGGAACCCGCCGCGTTCAGGTGAGCCATGAAACCCGTTAAGCGAAATCGCGAAGGCGCCAAGAAAACTAAGCGCAAGGTCCAGGCAAAGTGGAAAGCCGTCCGCCGTGGGCATGCCACTGCACCCGACGGCAAACCTCAGCCACCACGCGCGGAGGAACGGGGCCGCCCCCGAGCCGCTCGCAAATCCAACAAAGCGTCACGTCCCTCTCCTTATGCCGGCAACGACAGTCGCGCCACCCGGCGCGAAGCCCCACCATCCCGTCCGGTCGAAGATTTCCAGGGCGCCATCGAGAGAGGTCTCCGGCCGAAGGCGGGTCCGCCCGCACAGCCTGCCCTGAGTTTGTCGAAGGAGCCCGTGCTGGCCATCGTGGGCCGCCCTAACGTGGGCAAATCCACTCTCTTTAACCGCCTGACCGGCTCGCGGCGCTCCATTGTGGGCGACGAGCCGGGCATCACCCGCGACCGCATCTACGGCGAAGTTTCCTGGAACGGCCGCACGGCGCGGCTGATCGATACCGGCGGCATCGTTCCCGACGACGAGGCCCGGATTCCCGCGGAGATCTTCCGCCAGGCGCGCTTCGCTCTCGAGGAAGCCGACGCCATCATCATGGTCGTCGATGGAAGGACCGAACTGGCTGCGCCCGATATCGACCTGGCGCGGCTTCTGATCAGGACCGGCAAGCCGCTGTTTCTCGCAGTGAACAAGATCGACGCCCAGTCCATGGAAGCAGCCGCGGAGAATTTCCGCCGGCTCGGGATTCGCAACCTCATGCCGATCTCCTCGGAACATGGCCTGGGTATCGGCGATCTGCTCGACGCGGTCTTCGCGGTGCTCCCCGACGAGCCCTCGGAGCCGGAGGCCGAATCGGCCATCTCCGAGGGAAACCTGGCCGAGGGTACCCATCGGACCCACGGAGAATTTGAGCAGCATGAAACCCGCGTGGCCATCATCGGGCGCCCTAACGTAGGGAAATCTACGCTGCTGAACGCCCTCACAGGATCGGACCGGGCCATCGTCTCCCCCGTTGCCGGAACCACGCGCGATGCAGTCGACGAAGTCATCCGCTACAAGGACCACGACCTGCGCATTGTGGACACGGCCGGGATCCGGCGCAAAGGGAAAACGCACCTCATGGCAGAGAAATTGTCTGTCGTGATGGCACGGCGGCACCTCGAAGCTGCCGATGTGGCTCTGCTGATGATCGACGCCGCTGAAGGTGTGACCGCCTCGGACGCGACCATTGGGGGTTACGCGCACGAGAGCGGCCGCTCCGTGATCGTCGTCGTGAACAAGTGGGACCTCGTGACCACCGGGCGCACGGACGGCAAGCCGCCTGCCGACCGTGCCATCTTCGAGCGTCAGCTCCGCAGCGTGCTCAAATATCTGAGCTATGCGCCGGTCCTGTTCATCTCGGCGTCCGAGGGACGCAACGTCCCGCGCGTGCTGGACACCGTGCTGCGCGTCGCGGCCGAGCGGCGCAAACGCGTTTCCACCGGGCAGATCAATCGCTTCCTCGACCGCGTCGATTTTCAGCGCGCCAGCGTCCCCATCTCGAAACGGGTGCGCATTTATTACATGACTCAGGCCGCCGTGGCTCCGCCCACTTTCGTGCTTTTTACCGACCGGGACGTGAAGCTGCACTTCTCATTCGAGCGCTTCCTCGAAAACCAAATCCGCGCCGCGTTTGGATTTGAGGGCACACCGATTTGGTTCAAAGTGCGCGCACGCAACGAAGCTGCGAGTACTAAAGGATTGTCGCCAAAGAGTAAAAAGTAATGGCCAGAGATTTATTTTGGAATTCCACGCCGAGCGCGTGGCAAAGCTGGCAACGCCCACTGCACTCCTGCAATCGAATCGGGTATGAGGCGGAAACGCCGCAACCCCGAAGAAGGAGGATGGATGTCCCGAGCAAGGACGAAACCCACCGAATCGGCTACAAGGCGCGATGTGTTGGCAGGCATGCAGGCTCGCGCAGGAAGAGTGACTCGTGCCGAGTCCTGTCCCTGGAGGGCGCTGCTGGAATATACCGGCCCGTCAGGAGGCACGACCAAATGGTGCAGCGTCTACTACGGAGGCGAGACCCGGGCGGGTTCTTAGCTTCCTCGGCCCGTGCACGCTCCCACCCGGTCTGATGCGGTCTGGCGATTCCTCCAAAGATCGCTTCGCCGCACCGGGGAAAGCGATGCGGCCGCGGAAGCAGCAGAAAGGCAGAAAGAGGGCCTTGCCCCGTTTTCTGCCGCACCAATCCTGACCTGGTATCAAAACCCGGTTCTCAACGGCGGGCTGTTCGGAAATGGACAGCCCGCTCTTCTATGTTTGCGAACTTCTCTCCTCACCGCGGCGTATTGCTACTCAGGCACGCAGGGCGATTCAGCCATGAATTCGTGAAGCCCGAGGCGTTGCTGTCGAATCTAAGGTGAAAACCCAGTCGGAAAACCGTTCTTCGTCACAGAAGTCGAACGCGAAATTCCTGTATCCTGAGTTGTTTCTGAATCGTTTGATTTCGGTGTTGTCGACCCTGGTTCGAGGTCCCGCGGTGAAACCGTACTCCATAGTTCCGCTTCTTACCCTGCCCATTCTGCTGGCCGGAGTTGCCGGCTGCAACAAGGCACAGCCACAGCAGCCGGCTGGTGCCGGCATGCAGGCCCTTCCCGTTCAGACGCTCACCGTCGCGGCGGTGCCTGTTCCCCGGTCCGACGAGTATGTTGCGACCATCAAATCGCGTCGCTCGGCAACCCTTAACCCTCAGGTCAGCGGCAACCTCGTCAGGATCCTCGTCCACTCCGGTGACCAGGTGAAGGAAGGCCAGCTGATGATGGAGATCGACCCTTCGAAACAGGAAGCCACAGCCGCTGCGCAGGTTGCCACTGAGCAGCAGAAGCTCGCGGTCTATCAGTACAATCAGCTCCAGGTGGAGCGCCAGCGGAAGCTCTTCGCCGCCGGCATCATCAGCAAGGATGCACTGGACCAGGCCGAGCAGGCCTACGCTAATTCCAAAGCGGACTATGCCTCCGCCAAAGCCTCGAGCCAGGAGCAGGAAAAGCAGCTGGGGTACTACAAGATCACCGCTCCCTTCGACGGTACGGTGGGCGACATCCCGGTCCACATTGGCGACTACGTCACAACGTCGACGATGCTGACGACGGTCGACGCAAATAAGGACCTCGAAGCGTACATCTATGTGCCCACTGAGCGCGCCGCTGAAGTACGCAAAGGCCTCCGGGTACAGATCGAAGATAACAACGGCAAGCCGGTGGAGAACACCTCGATTGATTTCGTTTCGCCGCAGGTCGATGACCAACTCCAGGGAATCCTGGTGAAGGCGCCCATTCATTCGCCCCTGCTGCGCAACGAACAGCTGGTCAAAGCCCGCGTGGTCTGGGGCGTGTCGCCCAAACCTGTCGTACCCGTGCTGGCGGTAACGCGGCTGGGCGGCCAGGCCTTCGTTTTTCTTGCCCAGCAGGCGAGTCCCGGCAAGTTCATCGCACATGAGCAGGCCGTCGATCTGGGTGACACGGTGGGCAACAATTACGCTGTGCTCGCGGGCCTGAACAGCGGCGACAAGGTGATCGTCTCCGGCCTGCAGTTTCTGCAAAACGGCATGCCGGTCATGCCGCTGCCCGCTGGTCCGCCGCCGGGCGCGCAACCGCACGCCGGCAGTTAAGCCATGGCCCGAACAGAGATGCACGGAGAGGCTACCCTTGGTTGATTTCTTTATTCATCGCCCGGTCTTTGCCACCGTTTGCGCGCTCCTGATCATCCTTGCCGGAGCCGTCGTCATTCCCTCCCTCCCCATCTCTCTCTACCCGCAACTGGCGCCGCCGCAGGTCACCGTGACCAGCGCCTACATCGGTGCCAACTCCAGCCAGGTCGAATCCGCCGTCACCATCCCGCTCGAAGAAGCCATCAACGGCGTCCCCGGCATGCGCTACATCCAGTCCACCAGCGCCAATGACGGCACCAGCGCCATTACCACCACCTTTAATACCGATTACGACCTCGATGTTGCCGCCGTCGACGTGCAGAATCGCGTCTCTTCCGCCGCCGGATTGCTGCCCGCGGAGGTCAATCAGTCAGGCATCACGATCAGCAAGGCTAACCGCAATTTCGTCTTCGGCGCCGGCGTCTACGCCGACCACGGCCAGTACAGCAATCTCTTCATGAGCAACTACCTTAACGTCTACGTTAAGGATGACCTCAAGCGCATCAAGGGCGTCGGCGACGTCACCATCTTCGGCATCGGCGATTACGCTATGCGCATCTGGCTCGATCCCGTCAAACTGGCGGCGCGCCAGCTTACCGCCACCGATGTCGTCAATGCTCTTCGCGAACAGAACGTCGAAGTTCCCTCCGGCCAGCTCGGCCAGCCCCCCTCCGATGCGAAACAGGCCTTTCAGATCGCGGTCAACGTTCAGGGCCGCCTCACTACGCCGCAGCAATTTGATGACATTGTCGTTAAGAACACTCCCGAAGGAATCATCCAGATCAAGGACGTCGGCCGCGCCGAGCTGGGTTCGGACTCCTACGGCAGCACACTCACCTTCAATGGCATCCCCGCCGTCGGATTCGGCGTCCAGCAACTCAGCGATGCCAATGCCCTCCAGGTGGACCGCGACGCCAAGGCCGAACTCTTCCGCCTTGCCCAATCCTTCCCGCCCGGCATGAAGGCCGTCGTCGCCTTCGATACCACCACCATCATCGGCGCCTCCATCCACGAGGTCATCAAGACCCTCATTGAAGCCATCATCATCGTCATCCTCGTCATCTTTTTCTTCCTGCAGGATTGGCGCGCCACCCTCATCCCCGCCGTCACCATCCCCGTCTCCCTCATAGGAACTTTCGCATTCATCCGGGTCTTTGGCTTCTCCATCAACTCGCTCACCCTTTTCGGAATTACGCTGGCTACCGGCCTCGTGGTCGACGACGCCATCGTCGTCATCGAAAATGTGCAGCGCCACATCCAGGAAGGCGACAACGAGCCCCACCACGCCACCTCGGCCGCCATGGGAGAGGTCACCAGCGCCGTCATCGCCACCTCGCTGGTCCTCATCGCCGTCTTTGTGCCGGTCTCTTTCTTCCCGGGAACCACAGGCATTCTCTACCGGCAGTTCTCCCTCACGATCGCCTTCTCTATCGCCATCTCCGCTTTCAATGCGCTCACTCTCTCACCCGCGCTGGCTGCGCTGCTGCTTCGCCGAGCGGATGAGAAGCATTCCGTTCTCCATCTCGCCGAACGCGGCATTAAATCCCTCGGCCGCGGCTATGCGCGCGCCATTCACGGGGTGCTCCGCATCCGCTGGGTCATGCTCCTGCTCTTCTTCGTTGGCCTTTTCGGCGCGTACTGGGAGTACACCCATGTGCCGACGGCATTCGTTCCTGAAGAAGACCAGGGCTTCATGATGGTGCTCATCCAGGCCCCCCAGGGGGCCTCACTCTCCTATACCACCCACATCGAGGCCGAGGTGAGCGCCGTTCTCGGGAAGGATAAGGACGTTGCAGGCGCCTTCGCCATCGGCGGATTCAGCTTCTCCGGCAATGCCCCCAACTTTGGCATGATGTTCTGCGCGCTCGCGCCTTACGACCAACGCACGGGTCCGGGCCATTCCGAAGACGCAATCATCGCGCGCCTGCGCCAGAAGTTCTTCATGATTCCCGGCGCCCTCATCGTTCCTCTTGCGCCCCCCGCCATCTCCGGTGTGGGCACACTTGGCGGCTTCCAGTTTGAGTTGCAGGACCTCGGTGGTAATTCCATTACCGATCTCGATCGCACCGCCCACCTCCTTGTCGCCAAAGCCGGCCAGAACAAAAATCTCACCGGTATGTTCACCAGCTTCACCTCCAATGATCCCCAGGTGCTGGTCCGCATCGATCGCGAGAAGGCGAAAACTCTCGGCGTTCCCTTCAGCCAGATCTCCGACGCCCTCCAGGTCTACATGGGCTCCGAGTACGTCAACAATTTCGACTTCAATAACCGCAGCTACCGCGTCTATGTCCAGGCCGCGCAGCAGTTCCGCGAGAACGCCTCGGACATCCGCCAGTTCTACGTCCGCTCCGCTACCGGTCAGATGATCCCGCTCGACAATCTCGTCTCCATTGAGAACACCTCAGGCCCCCAGGTCATCAGCCACTACAACCTGTTCCGCTCGGCCGAAATCGACGGCTCCGCCGCACCCGGGGTCAGCACCAGCGTCGCCCTCCACAGCATGGAGCAGGTCGCCGACAAGAACATGATGCATGGCATGGCGTATCAGTGGACCGGCCTCGCCCTTGAGGAAATCGAATCCGCAGGCAAAGCCGTCATTATCTTCGGCCTTGGCATTCTCGTCGTCTATCTCACGCTGGCCGCCCTCTATGAGAGCTTCGCCCTGCCGTTCATCATCCTGCTCGCTGTGCCTACGGCCGTGCTTGGGGCGCTGTTTGCCCAGTCGACGCGCGGCTATGCCGACGATATCTACTGCCAGATCGGCCTGGTGATGCTGATCGGGCTCGCCGCCAAAAACTCCATCCTGATTGTGGAGTTCGCCGAGCAGTTGCGTGGCAAAGGTCGGTCGATCGTCGACGCCGCGATCGAGGCTGCCGAACTCCGGCTCCGGCCAATCCTGATGACCTCCTTTGCGTTCATCCTCGGCGTGATTCCGCTGGCGATCGCTTCGGGCGCAGGTGCCCAGGGCAGGCGCTCCGTCGGCACGACGATTATCGGTGGCATGCTCGTATCGACCGTGCTGAACCTCTTCTTCATCCCGGTACTCTACGTCATGCTGCAGACACTGCTCGGCAAATTCGGCGGAGGTCGCGCGGCTCGGCGCCCTGCACAGAGCGTGGACCCCAGGACGTATGCTCCCTCTGCTGCCGGGAGCCACTCCTCGTAACCCCACCCTCAAAAGAATAAAAGGCCTTCCTGCCGAAGCAGGAAGGCCTTTGTGATGGACATGCCCGATCTACCAGCCGCCGTCGCGATCATGAGCCTGATTCTTCACACCCGTTCCCGGCGTGAACGCGACACCTCGAAGCACCTCGCCCAAGCGTGCCGTCTGCAGCGTGACGAATTTCTCGCTCGCCGCTCCGGCCGCCGTAGTGTTGCTCAGATTATCGGTGATCCTCACCAGCTTGTTCGGATCGGCACCTGAATCTCCGCTGCCGCTCACCGTCGAAGTGATTCCCCAGATTGTCACGGTCCCGTCCGCGTTCACCCGTCCGGTTATATTGCGCAAGCCATCGGTCGCCGGACTCCAGGGCAGTCCATTCGGATTGCTCGTGTTCGCGCTGCCCGGATTGCTCCCGGTCGGATATCCCCACACCGTGTAGGGCGTGCCCAGATCCAGTCCATGGGTCAGCACATAAGCCATCGACCACGTTTTCGACGTGGAGTCGTACACCCACTTCTCCAGGCCCGCATTGGTCTGCGCCGCCGCGTGTGTGTAGAAGTCCGTGCCAACTCCGTCCGTGGAACCGTCCCCCTCATCCGCGACGTACAGCGTCGTCGGGTTCGCGAACCAGATCGCGAAGGGGAAACTCACCGGGTTCGCCCCCTTCGACTTGTTCGAAAGCGTGGGGAATCCAGCCAGGATGCACATGTTGCTCGGCAGTCCGCTCGCGACCACCGTTGAGGCGTCGTACGTGAGCGGAGTTGTCGGCAGCGTCGCTGCAACCGACGGCACTCCCGTCCCCGTTGGGCACGCGGTTCCGGTCGTATCCACAAAATAGACGGTATTCACGCCGTTGCCGCCACTACCCTTCGTGTAATACACCACGTTGTTGTAAATCGCGATCCCGCGGAAGTTATCATCCTTCCCCACTTTCTTGTCCGCGGGGTCTCCCAGCTCCGTTACATCGAAGCTGCCCACCGGAGTCGGCGTGGCCGAGGGTGTCTGGTCCTTCTCCCGCTCATTGGACGGCACGATCAGCTGCGCGCCAGCCCCAATATCGACGCCCATTGGCTGCGGACTGGCGCCGTTCCCCGCGTTACCCGCGGTATAGAACAGATTCGCGCCGTTGCTGTCGTTCAGAATCGCCGACCGTCCGTTGTTGCCGCTGTACGCCGTGGTCTCCGTGAAGGTGAAATGTCCCCACCGATCGACGCGAGCCACGGCACGATAGTAGCTGTCTCCCGCGGGATTCGTCGGATCCACAATCCCCGGCGTGTTCGAGTTGGAAACGTCGAGCGCATTCACCGGGGCTACATACCCCATGAACGTCAGGTAACGATGATCCGTCGACAAATGCAGCCCCAGCTCGGACTTTGAACTAAAGCTGGTCACCAGTTGGTCGTCGTCGGCGTCGATCCTTCTCTCGAGGCTGTTCGGCACTTCGAGCGTGCTCACTCGCTGTCCCCAGGGCGTCAACTGATCCAGAAAAATTCGCGACGTGATGCCGAAACTGCCGTCCACCACGTCGTTGTTAAAAACGTAGGGATAAGTTCCGTCGTAGGCAGCCGTCACACATCCGCCGCTCGCAGCCGGACAATTGGGAGGGAGCGCCTGCCCCACCATCACGTTGCCTGCGCGATTGTCGTAAACGCTCCGGCTCACGACCAGATTGCCGGGGGTGAAAGGCTGCTGCTGGTGAAAAACAAAGTCCTGAGCAGAAAGGCTGAGCGGAAAAGCCATGGCGGCCATCGTTGTGATGGCGACGAACCCTGGCTGTACGCGGCGCCGCCGGGCGCTGCCGTGAGCGGATGCTGTCATCTGTGGAGTCTCCTGAAGTGTCTGCGAGTTTCGCGCGATGCCGGGTATGCTTCGCGCACCGGCGATGACCCTAACAGGGCGACGATGAAAATCGGATCAAAGGATTGTTACTCCCGATGCTGCATCGCGGAAAATTCTGAATCAGCTTTCGCTACCCGGCCACAGCCTCGGTTGCCGCCTGCTCCTATCGCCTCTGAAATTCAGGCGATCCCAACAACAGCCCGCCCAGCAACGCAGCGTCCTGGTCCCCCGGAGGGGGGAGGGGCGGCATCGACAAGAGCAGTTGTCCGAACTCCCGCGGGCGCACGAAGTTCACCGGCCGCGCCATCTTCCGGGACCCGCCCATCGGCGCGGCCGCGTCGTTGGGGGACTGCTGTGCGAGCTGACCCAGCACCGCGCTCCGGGTGTGTTCGGAGACCGCGCCGTCCAGCAAAAGGTTTTCCAGCTTCGCTTCCTTTGCATCCCCGTTCAAACCCGATGGCCCGTCGAGACCCATCAGCTTATCCCAGGCCATCACGGTCCCGGCGTTGTTGTCCGCCAGCGCCATGCTGAAGTTCATCCGGTCGAGTAACTCCCCGCTGTTCAGCCACGCATCGGCCATCCATGAGTAGCCATTCGGCGTCTGGCATCCGTACAGAGGCATCCCCAGTTGTCCGATCGCCTCCACCAGCGCCGCTGGATGCGCCACTTCACCGCCGGTCGCGCGCACCGCCGAGATCACGTACTCCTCCGGTGTCTTCACCTTTGCCCGATACGAATCTTTCGACCAGAACTCCGGTGACTGCAGCATCGTACGCAGCACTTCCCCGATGTCCCCTCCGGTTTTCACCCAGGTCACGGCCATGCGATCCACCAGCGCTGCGGGCGGATTGTCGCTCACGAACCGCTGCGCTATTTGCAGGGAAACGTGATGCGCGGTGACCGGGCTGGTGGCGAGCAGATGCAGCACCTCGCGGCCTTCGGATTCTCCGCTGTTCGAAAATCTGTGCCCCAGCGCGAACTTCGGCCCCGGCTCATGACGCCGCGGATTGAAGAGGAATGCGCCACCTTCGTCGGGCCGCTCGATGCCCCAGCCGGTAAAAATCTTCGCGACCTCCGTGACGTCGCGCTGCGTGTACCCGCCGTCCACGCCCAGAGTGTGCAGTTCCATCAGTTCGCGTGCGTAGTTTTCGTTGATCCCCAGCGGGCGTGCCTTCGGTCCCCGCTGCAACCACTCCGCGCGCATGGCGGCGAGCGAATGCGGCCCGACGCTCTCGGTCTGATCCAGGTAGAACAGCATCGCCGGACTCTGCGCCGTTGCCACCAGCAAATCCTCAAATTTTCCAAGTGCATGGGGTCGAATCACTTTGTTCTGATAGTCCGCCAGATACCACGGCGCGAACGGGCCCTTGCGGAGATACACGTTGAAGTGGTTCAGCCAGAAATCGGTCATCACTGCTTCCAGCTGGCGCTCGCTGTAAACATCGCGCAGCACCCGCGTCACCAGCAGTTCACCGCCCACCACCAGCTGCGGATTGATCAGCGCAAAGACCGTCTCCTTCTGCTCCGGTGTCAGACCCATGAACAGCGCTACACGATCGGGCCGGCGCAAATGCTGCAGAAATCCCCGAAACTCCTCGGGCTGCATAGCGATGAGTCTTCTCACCCGCTGATCCGGCGGCAGATTCACAACGTTGGTCGCATCCAGATCCGCATAGAGCTTGTTCTCCTGCTCGGCGAGCGGAGGCTCCGCCGGGTTGGGCGATGCTGCCGCTTGCATCATGTCCGGTGGTGGGGGCGGAGCCATATCGTCGGCCTGCCCCTTCACCACGCCCTGATCCTGCTTCCCTTCTCCGGCCAGCGGCGCAAGCGCTTCTCCCGCGCCTGGCGCCACCGCTCCGGCGCTGGGGGTTGCCGTCTTGTTTTCCGCCTTCTTTTCCTGCCGCTCCCGTAACGCCGCAATCTGATCCGCATAGATCGCGCGCTCCACGGGATTCCCCGGGAGCCCACGCTTGCCCCGCTCCGCCTGCCGGATCATCGCCGGTGAAGGAAAGCGCTCGATCAGCTCGCGCTGGCTTAGCTGCATCGCTGGATAGGCCGCCAACCGCGCGTCGAGGACGGTGTCGTCGATCGCTTCCGGATTCAGCTGCTCATCGATCCACTTGTCGAGGCCCATCGCTTCAACCGCTGCCACATCGCCCGGCCGCGGCCCGAAGGTCAGGCGGTTGAGCGCATGGAGCACGCGCTGATCCGTCGTCAGTGGCGACGAGTTCACCACCGCCAGATCAGCCTTTTTCTTTTTGCGGGCGAAGGCGAATGGTTCGCCCAGCGGCAGAGCCAGCAGTGCGACCAGCATAGCGACAACAGAACGCTGAAATCCTGAAACAAGGCTCGTGGGCATGCAGAGGACGTCCTTGGGACAGTCTGTCCTCCCCGTGCTAACCCGCGCAACTCGAAAAAAGTCGCGCCAGCGCGATCTGCCGACCGGAATTTCGCTGACCGCCCCTCAGCCGACCGGCCTCTGGCTGACCGCCTTTTAGCTGGTCTATTGGTCCCGCAACAGAATGATGGGGTCCACCGCCAGCGCTCTCTGCGCCGGGATCCATGCCGCGATCAGCCCGAGCACAATCATCGTTACCACCACTCCACACAACACCACCGGATCTTTGGGCGTCGCCTGATAAACGATATACGACAGGATCTTCGTCGCCAGCAGCCCCAGCACGATGCCGGCCACCGAACCAGCCGCCAGCAGAATGACGGCGCGCCCCAGCGCCGCACGCAGAACCTGACTCTGCCTCGCACCCAGCGCAACGCGAATGCCCAGCTCCCGCAGCCGCTTGCTGACGACGTAAGAGGTCATGCCAAAAATGCCGGTGACGGCCAACATTGCACCGAGCAATCCCAGCACGCCGAGGGCGACACTGGCAACACGCGCCGGAAAGAGGGCTGAGCCCAGTTCCTGATTCCAGGTCTCGATCGTCAGCGACATGCCCGGATCGATCGCCAGCAGCGCCCGCTGTATGGCCTCGGCAATCTCATGGGAATCGCGGTTCGACCGCGCCAGCACGTAGATTCCCGATGCCTGATGCTGCTGGATGGGAAAGAACATTGCTGGCTGTTGATCCTCGGTGAGAGACCGATATTTGCCGTTTTCTACCACCCCGACGACCTCAGCCCGCACCCCTTCCCAGAACTTGAAGTGTCCGCCGACGGCTTTGTTCACGGAGCCGAATACCTTGCGTGCAAATTCCTGATTCACCACCGCGACCACCGGTGACTTGCTGTCGTCATGCCAGGTGATATCTCGTCCCGCCAGCATCCGCGTGCCGGCCGCCGCGAAGTAGCCGGGAGACACCCGGTAGTTCATCGCATCTGCGGCGTAGTTCGTGGGGCGAAAGTCGGTCGTTGCATCGGTATACACAAACGAGTCGCCGCTACCCATGCTCAGGGGCAGGCCACCCGCATATCCTGCGGACCTGACTCCCGGGATGGCGCTCACGGCATCCAGCATCTGCCGCTGCATCACCGGAACCCTGTCCCCCGCGTAGCCAGACCATTTCAGATCGGTGGCGGCCAGCACGACATGCTCAGGATCGAAGCCAAACTCGCTGTGCATAGACCGCGCCAGCCCCCGCACCGCTACCAGGGAGGACGTTACCAGCACCGCGCAAATCGCGATCTGCGCCACCAGCAGCAGGTCCCGAATCGTAAACTTCCGCAGGTGCCCTGCTGCGCTCCCACCGGCACGGATGATCTGCCACGGATCGGACTTCAGCACCTGGCGCACCGGCACCAGGCCAAACAGCACCCCGCTCAGCACAGCCAGCACGAACGCTACGAGGTAAGTCCATAAATCCGGGTTCACCGGCACATTGATCGGAACATTTGGAATCGGCTGCCACGCACTCAGTCCGCGCAGAAGGAAGATGCCCCCGGCCAGGCCTGCCGCGCCGCCCACCAGAGAAACCAGAACCGGCTCGGTCACCAACTGCCGCACGATCAGCCGCCGCCGCGATCCCAGCGCCATGCGCAGTGCGATCTCCTTCGCGCGATCTGCCGTCCGCGCCGCAAACAGGCTTCCGAGATTCGCACACGCCGCCAGCAGGATCAGCCCGGCGAGCAGCATCAGGCCAGCCATGAACGCCCGCGCCGGCGCGCCCAGCGCATCGCCCACCAGCCCCGGCCGCGCCAGCGTGAACTTCACCCCGTCGTCATCCTGGGGATAGCTTTTGGACAACCACGCGCCTATCACGTTCAGGTCGGCCGTAGCCTGTTCAGGAGTAACCCCAGGCTTCAGCCGCCCTACGATCATGGACGAATGATTACCCCGCTGCTCCAGGCTGTTGTATCCCTCCATTTGCGGCTGTTCCACCATAGGAACCCAGAACGCCGGAGCAAAGAATAATTCTGTCCCGCGGAAATCCGCCGGCGCTACGCCTAAGACCGTATAGGGATGTTTGTTCACCTGCAGAGTTCGCCCAACGATGCCGCGGTCGTCGTGGAACTGCGCGTGCCACAGGGCGTAACTCAGGACCACATAGGGTGCGCTGTTCGCTCCATGCTCGTCGGCCGCATGGAAGAACTGCCCCAGAAACGGATGAATTCCGAGTGCGTCGAAATAGTTCCCGCTCACTTCATAGGGCCACGCCGTAGTTGGATTGCCGCTCGTTTCCAGACCCGCCGGGCCCATGATGTTGTACGAAACAAGACTCTCGAACGTGTGGTTCCGGTCGCGCAGGTCCCGATAATCCGGTATCGACTGCGATGGATACCGAAAGCGCTGCACCATGTAGAGGTTCTTTGCGTTCGGCACATTCAGCGGATGCAGCACGATCGCGTTCAGCACACTGAACACAACAGCATTCGCGCCAATTCCCAGCGCCAGCGTCAGGATTGCCGTCGCCGCAAATCCGGGCGACTTCTTTAGCTGCCTCAGAGCGTATTGCACGTCTGCGAACATGGCCCACCTTCGCTACGCAGTACGCTTCACCCTACGCTTCTGTTCCCCCTCTGCAAGCCCTTTTCTCTCGGCGGAACTGTCTTCCGTAACCGCGTGCCGCACACTTTCGACGCAGGTCGGCTTCGCAGACGACTGTCGTCAGCGGCCGCTGATCGAGGTTGGCCTGTCGCCACTCGTCGCGTCCCTGGCAGCCCAACCCGGCGCTGCCGCGTCCTCTGACCGCCGCTACTCCTGCCGCAGCAGGATCATCGGATCCACCGCCAGCGCCCGTTGCGCCGGAATCCACGCCGCGATCAGCCCCAGCACCATCATGGTCAGCACCACACCGCCCAGCACCAGCGGATCTCTCGGCGTCGCTTCGTAAACGATGTACGACAACACCTGCGTGGCCATCAGCCCCAGCACCACACCCGCCACCGAACCGATCGCCAGAAGGCGAAAGGCGCGCCCCAGGGCCGCCCCCAGAATCTTGCGCTGGTCGGCGCCCAGGGCCATGCGAATCCCAATCTCGCGCATCCGTTTGCTGACGATATAAGAGGCCATGCCAAAAATGCCGGTGACCGCCAGCATCGCGCCCAGCAGACCCAGCACCCCCAGCGCGACCGTGGCGACGCGCGCGGCGAACAGCGCCGAGTCCAGCTCCCGGTTCCACGTCTCGATATTGAGCGGCAGCGCGGCATCGATTCCGTGCAGCGTCCGCTCCAGCGCCGCGGCGATCTCCTGCTCATCACGCTGCGAGCGCACGACCAGCCACACATTGCTGGAAGGCTGCTGCAGGAAGGAGTAGAACATCGCCGTCTTCGGCCGCTCGGTCAGCGTGGTGTATTTGCCGTCCTCCACCACGCCGACAACCTCGACCCGCGTCCCGCCCCAGATTTTGTAATAGCTGCCCACAGCCTTATCGACGGAGCCGAACATCACCCGCGCAAATTCCCGATTCACCACCGCCACCAGCGGCGCCTTCTTCTCGTCGTGCAGAGTAAAGGTCCTGCCCGCCAGCAATGTGGTCCCCGCAGCGTTGAAGTAGTCCGGAGACACGTCGAATTGTTCGGCGTCGGTTGTGCTGTTACTTGGCCGATAATCTGTCACGCTATCCTTATAGACCGACGAGTCGTTCCCTCCCAGGCTTAGCGGCAGCCGGTCGGCATAGCCCACTGCGCTTACGCCGGGAATCGCAGCCACCGCATCCAGCATCTTTCTTTCCGCGATCGGCTGTTCATCCTTCGCGTAGCCCGCCATTTGGAGATCCGTGTGCGCGAGCAGCGCATTCTGCGGCTGGAAGCCAAAATCGCTGTGCAGCGACCGCGCGAGCCCACGCACTGCCACCAGAGACGAGGTCACCAGCACCGCGCAGATGGCGATCTGCACCGCCAGCAACAGGTCGCGCAGCGTCACTCGCCGCATGTTGCCCATTCCGCTTCCGCCCGCGCGGATCACCTGCCATGGATCGGAACGCAGCACCTGACGCACCGGGACCATCCCGAACAGGAACCCGCTCACCAGCGCCAGCAAAAGGGCGACGATGTACGTTCTCAGATCGGGATTCACCGGCACATTGATCGGGATATTCGGTACCGGCTGCCAGGCGCTCAGCCAGCGCAGAATCGCCACCCCGCCCAGCATGCCCACTGCGCCACCCACCAGCGACAGCAGCACGGCTTCGGTCAAAAGCTGGCGCAGAATCAGCGATCGGCGCGATCCCAGGGCCATTCTCAGAGCGATCTCTCGCGAGCGGTCGGCCGCACGCGCGGCGAACAAGCTGCCCAGGTTAGCGCACGCCGCCAGCAGAATCAGCCCGGCCAGCAGCAAGATACCAACCATGAAGGCGCGCGCCGGCTTGCCCAGAAAATCCCCTACGAGGCCAGGCCGCGCCAGACTGAAGCGCAGCCCGTCGTCTTCCCTCGGGTAGATCTTCTGCAGGTTCGCCGCAACCGCATTCAGATCCGCAGTCGCCTGCGTGGGCGTCACGCCCGGCTTCAGATGGCCCACGATCCACGCGAAGTGGTCTCCGCGCTGCTGCAGCGGGTTCCATCCCTCCAGTTCCTGAATATCGGCCAGCGGCAGAAAAATCTCCGGCGCAAAGAACAATTCGGTCCCGCGGAATCCGGGGCCGGCGACGCCCACAATCGTGAATGGGTGCTTGTTGACCTGGATCGTTTTCCCCACCACGGAGGGATCGCCTGCAAAATGGCTGCGCCAGTAGGCATAGGTCAGCACCGTGTACGGAATGCTGTTCGGTCCCTTGTCGTCGCTGCTGTGCAGAAACCGTCCCAGATACGGCTGCACGCCCAGGGCGTCGAAATAGTTCGCGCTCACCACGTACGGCCACACCGAGGAAGGATTGCTCCCGGTGTCCAGGCCCGCCGCTCCCATGATGTCGTACACCGCCAGATTTGCGAAGGTGTGGTTGCGATCACGCAGGTCCAGATAGTCGGGATAGGCCTGCGACGGCGAGATCCCCGTCCCCACCAGGCGCTGCAGCATGTACAGGCTCTGCGAGTCGGGCACATTCAGAGGACGCAGCAACAGAGCGTTCAGCACGCTGAAGACGATAGCGTTGGCGCCGATGCCCAATGCCAGGGTGAGCACCGCCGTGACAGCAAACCCGGGAGACTTCCGTAACTGCCGAACCGCCAACTTCACGTCATCCAGCATGCGTCGTTCCTTTCCGTGCACGAATCTCCTGCCGGGCCTGTTCCTCCATACGCACGCTGCGCCGTTTCAGTTCATGTCATTCCATCCGCAGCGTCTTCATCGGATCCACGCTGGCCGCCCGTCGGGCCGGGATCCATGCGGCGGTCAGCGCCAGAATCGTCATCAGCACCGGCACCGCGCAGAATGTGACCGGATCGAGGGCTTTGACGCCGAACAGAAATCCGCGCAGCAGTTGCGCCACCAGCGCTGCCGCAGCCAGCCCTGCCGCCGATCCGCCCAGCGCCAGAATGAGGCTCTGCCGAACCACCCCCCGCACGATCTGCCAGCGCTGCGCACCCAGGGCGAGGCGGATGCCGATCTCGCGCGTGCGCCAGCTGACGATGTAGGCGATAAGGCTGTAGACTCCGACACCGCCGATCACGACCGCCAGCCCGCCAAACGCCAGCAGCAGGATGGTCAGCGAACGCGACGCCGACTGCGAAGACGCGACGACCTCATCCAGCGTTCGCACCCGCGTCACAGGCACCCGTGAATCCGTAGCAGCCACTGCCTCCCGCAGTTCCGCCGCTGCCACCTCGGTCGACGCCCGCGTCCGCAGCAGGACGTACATCACCGGCTGCTCACGCTCTGGCGTCAGCGGAAGATAGACATCTTCGCCAACGCCGCCCGACAAGCTGGCGTCGTGCGTGTTGCTGACGATCCCCACTACATTCACAGCGGCCTTATCGTTCCACACCGCCGGTGCCGGCTCATCGCGCACGGCCAGCAAATGCAGCCCCAGCGGATTTTCATTCGGCCACAGCCTGTCTGCCATGTTCTGGCTGACGACCACGGCGCGGCTCGCGCCCGATGCATCCTGCGCCTCCAGCAGCCGCCCCCGTATCAGCTCTACGCCCAGGGTGGAAAAATACTCCGGCGTCACGATGCGTCCCGTGGCCAGCAGCGCACCTTCCCGTGCCTCACGGGGATGTCCCTCGGCATCGTAAACGTAGTTGCCTTCACGCGCGGTCAGGGGCAGCGCATCGGTCAGAGCCACTTCTTCCGTACCCGCGAGGCCGTGCAGCCGATCGAGGAGGACGCTATAGAACGCCGCGCATCGCCCGGACGGAATCGGGGCCCCGCCCGCGGTCCCCGCAGCCGCTTTGCATGCGCCCGCATCCATCGATACCTCTGCTGTCACGATGCGATCCGTCCGGAATCCAGGATTGACCTGCGACAGACTCCAAAGGCTGTGCAGCATCAGTCCCGCCGCCGTGATGACGACCACCGACAAGGCAATCTGCCCCATCACCAGCAGCATCGAAACCCGGAACTGCCCGGCCTTCCCGGCAACGGTGCGGCTCCCCGCATGCAGACTCTCGCGCAGCTCCGGCGAGGCCATGCGCAGCGCCGGAATCAGGCCGAAGAGAATCCCAGTTGCCACCGACGCCAGCGCGGCAAACAAAAATACCGGCCAATGCAGCGACACGTCGGCCAAACGCGGCGTATCGGCCGGCAGGAGGGAAACCAGAGCCTGCAGGCTGGCCGCGGCCGCAATCAGCCCCAAAAGTCCCGCCACTACGCCGAGTACTACACTCTCTGCCAGCAGCTGCCGCACCAGCCGTGACCCCGTCGCACCCAGAGCACTGCGCACCGCAATTTCGCGCTCTCGTCCCGCTGCACGCGCCAGCATCAGGTTTGCCACATTGGCGCACGCGATCAGCAGAATCAGACCCACCGCCCCAAACAGCAGCATCAGCCGCGGCCGCATGGTGCCTACCTCGGATTCCAGCAGCGGC
Source organism: uncultured Acidobacteriaceae bacterium (assembly GCA_963796895.1). GTDB lineage: Bacteria > Acidobacteriota > Terriglobia > Terriglobales > Acidobacteriaceae > Palsa-343. The sequence continues at coordinate 310,437 of CAWCNN010000001.1, read as the reverse complement.
ACGACCCTCATTTCCGACGCCCAGATGTCCGGCATCCGATAAGGAAAGAGCGGCAGCAGCTGGTTGTGCAGCCGTCGCAGCTCACCGGTCGCCTGCGCCGGCGTCATCCCCGGCTTCAACCGCCCGAAGGCGCGCAGATCGAAGCTGCTCCACGGATCGATCGGATCCCCACCTTTGAACGTCACCGGAATCAGGAACTGGGTATCCGCATACGGGAACTTCACGCCTCCGGGCATCACGCCGATCACGCGCCGCGACACGCCGTCGATGCGCATCGTCTGGCCCAGCACCCCGGGATTTCCGCCGAAGTGTTGCCGCCAGTAGCTGTAGCTCAGCACGACCAGCGGATCGTGGCCTCCCAGCGCGTCGTCTGCCGTGAAGAAGCGACCCAGTACCGGCTGCACTTCCAGCACATCCAGGGCATTCACCATGACCTCGGCGCCGAAGACCCGGTTCGCGGAGTTCGCGTCGCCCACATTCGACTCGGCGTCCGGACCGAACCCGCTCACTGCCGTGAACGACGACGCATGATCGCCCAGTGCGCGGACCCACCCCTTGGGAAAGAACGCGTCCCGGCTCTCCCCGCCGCCGTACTCGATCCGCATCAGCCGATCCTGCTGCGGATACGGGAGCGGCCGCAGCATGATCGAATCCACCAGCGTGAAGATCGCGGTGTTCGCGCCGATCCCCAGCGCCAGCGTCAGCACTGCCGTCAGCGCGAATCCCGGCGACTTTCTCAACTGCCGTACCGCGTATTTCAGATCGCTGAACATCACCTCATCACCTCTGAGCCTGGAATCGTTGTCCGCTCGCTTGTCGCTCGCGGACCGCTTCTTCGCTATTCACTCCGCAGCGCCTCCATCGGCTCCACCAGCGCCGCTCTGCGTGCCGGCAACAGACATGCCACGGTTCCGACAGCTGCCAGGACCATCACCGCGGCAGCCGCGATTCCCGGATCGTACGGACTGATTCCGAACAACAAACCCCGGACCAGACGCGCCGAGCCCAGCGCCAGCGCAACACCCGCCGCCGCCCCGGCTATCACAGGCAACAAACCGTCGAGCAGAATCAGACGATAAATATTCACCCGCTGCGCACCCAGCGCCAGCCGTAGCCCGATTTCGCGCTTTCGCTGCGCCACCGAATACGTCACCACGCCATACACGCCGAGTCCGGCCAGCAACAACGCGCTCACCGCAAACACCAGCAGCAGATCCATCTCGAAGCGCCGGTCTTCCACCGAATCCGCGACCACTCCGCTCAGCAGCCGCACTTCGGGCACGGCCACGCCCGCATCGACACTCCAGATCGCCTTCCGAATCGACTCCGCCATCGCGCCCGGAGCCTGCCGCGTTCTCACCACAATCCCGCCGTTCGAGTCCGCGCGGAACCAATAAGGCACATAGATCAGCATCGGATCCGGCTTCGCCAGCGTCACCGTTCGCGCATCCGCCACCACCCCCACCACCGTGAACGGCGCTTCACCCTCGGCGCCCGCGCGCCGGAACTGCTGCCCCACCGGATCCTTTCCCGGCCACAGCGCCTTTGCCGTCCGCTCGGAGAGCACCGCCTCGTTCCGTCCCCACTCGCTGTCGTTGAAATACCGTCCGCTCATCAGCCGCAAATGGATCGCCTCAAAATAATTCGGGCTCACCCACCGCCAGCTTTCTCCGGGCAACTGCGTCCATGGCCGCGTGTCCCCCGGCAGTTGGGCAGAATCGCCCCAACCCTCTCCATTCAACGGCAGGATCGACGTCAGAGCCGCCTGCTCCACCCCCGGCAGCGCGTTCAGCTTCGCCAGCGCGTCGCGATAAAACTCCGCCCGCTTCGGCCGATTCGGATAGTTCTCAAACGGCAATTCCACCTTCACCGCCAGCGTGCGCTCGGTGTCGAACCCGCGATCCACGCGCATCAGCTTCGTCAGGCTCGTCACCACCAGCCCCGTCATCAGCACCAGTGCAACGCTCACCGCCACCTCGACACCCACCAGCACCCGCCTCGCCTGTTTGCTCCCGCGCGATTCGCTCGCCAGCCGCGACTCGCTGTGCAGCACCTCCTGCGGAGCCGTGCGCGACACCATCCACGCCGGAGCCGCGCCCGCCAGCAGGGTCGCTGCCACCGCCAACAGCAACGCGCATCCCGCGCCCGCCCAGTCCAGTTCCAGCGCCCCGCGGAAATCCAGCTCCGGCGGCAGATAGTGCTGCATCAGCGGCACAATTAGCATCGCCAGCAGGATTCCCAACCCGCACCCAGCGCCGGCCAGCACCACCGTTTCGCGCATCGCCATCCGCAGCATCTCGCTGCGGTTTGCACCCAGCGCCGCAGCCACCGCCATCTGTCGTTTCTGTCCCGCCGCGCGCGCCAGCAGCAGATTCGCAATGTTCACGCACCCAACCAGCAGCAGCCCCGCCACCGCCCCCAGCAGGATCATCAGCGGCTTGCGGCTGCCATCCACTAAATCCTCCTGCCATGGCGTCAGCACCGCCGACAGCGTCGCCTTCTCATTCGCCGGCAACGTCGCCGCAATCGCACGCTGCTCCGCATCCAGTTCCGCATTCGCCGCCGCCACCGTTACGCCCGGCTTCAGCCGCGCCAGCCCGAAGTAGTTCAGGTCCCCCATCGTCTCTTCCAGCAGGTCCTTGTCGAACGCCATCGGAATGATCGCGCTCAGGGGCTCCTTGCCCCCCCACGTCGACGGCATCCGAAACCACGCCGGCATCACTCCCACCACCGTGTACGTAAAGCCGTCCAGCTTCACCGTCCGTCCGAGGATCCCCCGATCCGCCCCGAACTGCTTCCGCCACAGCGAATCCGAGATCACCGCCACGCGCTCATGTCCCTTGTGGCCTTCGCTCTCGTTGAACGCGCGTCCCAGCGCCGGCTGCACGCCCAGCACCGTGAAAATTCCCGGCGTCGCGCTCACCACATCCACGTGCACCGCCCGGCCGCCCTGGGAGCCGGCCGTCTCCAGAGGCATGGCATACTCCTCCAGCGCCGCTATGGCCGCAAAGCTCTTGCTGTGCTGCTGCCAGAAGGTGAAGTGATTCGCGCTCACCGGCAGCGTCGGATACATCTCCGTCCACTCCGCCACCTTCTCCTGCACCCGCACCAGCTGTTCGGCATGAGGCAGCGGCAGAGGCCGCAGCATCACGTCGTACACCAGCGTGAAAATCGCCGTCGTTGCCCCAATCCCCAGCGCCAGCGTCAGCACCGCTGTCAGCGCAAACCCCGGCGCCTTCCTCAACTGCCGCCACGCATATCGCAGATCACTCACCCTCGCCCCCCTCTGACTTTTCTATTCCCTATTCCCTATTCCCTGCGGAGTGAGGCGCGCATCGCGCGCCTCACTCCGCTCTCAACGCCTCCACCGGATCAAGATTCGCCGCCCGCTGCGCCGGAATAATCGCCGCCACCGCCGCGGCCAGCGCCAGCGCCAGCGTCGCGCCACCCAGCATCAGCGGATCCCACACCTTCACCCGGTACAGTTGATCCGCAATCAGTCTGCCCGCCCCAATCGCCGCCGGAATCCCCAGCGCCAGGCCGATCCCAACCTGCCAGAACGCTCCTCGCAACACCATTTGCACCACGCTGCGCCGGTCCGCCCCCAGTGCCATGCGCACGCCAATCTCGCTCGTCCGCTGCTCCACTGTGTACGCCGTCACGCCGTACAACCCCACGGCTGCGAGCACCAGCCCTAGCGCGCCAAACAACAGCGTCAGCGTCGCAATCATGTTCTGCTGCTGGAAATCTCCGTCCAGCACGTCCGAGTAGTGGTCCACGCCCTGCACCACCAGGTTGGGATCGATCTCCGCCAGCGCCTTCTTCACCTGCGCCTCGAGATTCGCCGGATGCCCCGGCGCCCACAACGCGATGTTGTACAGGAAGTGCGACCACGCCTCGCCGCTGTTCATCTGCGCTTCGTCAAAGTGCGCCGTCTGCGCTTCGGGCAGATAGTACATCGGCTCAATCGGCTGGTCGAAATTCCATGCCGTATACCGCATATCGCCCACCACGCCGACGACCGTATACGTTCCCGCGTACTTCCCCATGGCCGGCCCAAAATGCTGTCCGATTGCGCTCTTGCCTCTGAAGAATTTCTTCACAAAGGCCTCGTTCACCACCGCAACGCGCTGCGTTGCGACCGCGTCGTCTTCCGTGATTGGCCGCCCCGTCACGATGCGGTCACCCATCGTCTGGAAGAAACCTGGCATCACTCGCGAATAGAGAGCGCTGGTATCGTCTTTCGGGCCCGGCTCGGGCTGCCCCTCCACGCGAATCCCCATACCCCAGTTGTCGCCGCTCATGGGCGCATAGGTCGCCGCCGCCGCGCTCCGTACTCCGGGAATCGCCGCCAGCCGTTCGTCGATCCGCCGGAACAACTGCGGCATCTGGTCTGCCGGGTAGCCTGTGAGCTGCGCGTTCGTCCACACCAGATACCGGTCCTTCACTGCAAAGCCGAAGTCCTGATGCTGCAGATTGCGCAGGCTCTGTCCCAGCAGCGCCGCCGCGCTCAGCAGGACCAGCGACATCGCCGCCTGCGCCACCACCAGCGCCTTCTGCGGCCACCGCACCCGCATTCCGCCCGATGCCCCCGTCGATCCCCGCGCCCCACGCAGCGCCTCTACCGGCTCAGCATGGGACGTCATCCATGCCGGCGCGATCCCGAACAGGATCCCCGTCACCACCGAAATGCCCAGCGCAAATCCGAGCACCAGCCACGACGGCGATACATCGATCGGCACCCAGTTACCCGGGCCACCGATCTGGAATGCGAGATGCACGATCAGCTTTGCGCCGCCATACGCCACGCCGATTGCTGCAATTCCACCCAGCACCCCCAGCGCAATGCTCTCCACCAGCGCCTTGCGCACCAGCCTGCCGCGGGATGCGCCCAGGGCTACACGAATCGAAGTCTGTTGCCGATCCTTCAGCCCGCGCGCCAGCAGCAGATTGGCCAGGTTCGCGCCTGCGACCAGCAGCACACACGCCGCGGCCGCCAGCAGCAACTTCAGCCCGTCGCCGTAGTTGTCGGCCAGTGTGTCCACACCGGCACCGCCAGGAACCAGGTGCAGCGTGCTCTTCCGCCAGGTCTGTTTCTCCTGCGGACTCATATCCGGCACGTGGCTCGCCTGCCACGCATGCAGCTCCGCGCGCAACTGCGCTTCCAGCGCCTTCGGATTCGTTCCGGGCTTTACCCGTCCGATCAAATCCAGAAACTTCTCGCTGGAGCCCTTCAGCCGCGACGCCGCCCCATCCACCAGCGGCTCGCTCGTCAGCGGCAACCAGAAATCCGGCATGTTCCAGCCCGCCAGAATCGCCCCGTAAAACGAGGGCGCTGCTACACCCACCACGGTGAATGGATGTCCATCGATGAGGTAACTCCGCCCCACGACACCGCGATCCGCGCCGTAATGCTGCAGCCAGGTCCGGTAACTCATCACCGCTACCGGCGTCGCGCCCTCATGATCGTCGGCCGGCGTCAGCAACCGTCCCGTCCATGCCCCGACACCGAATGTCTGAAAGAAATTTCCGGAAACAAACTCCCCGTTCCGGGTCTCGGCCTGCTCTGCACTGCCCGCCGCCCGAATCCCCAGCTGCGTGTTTCCGGCCTGGAACGCGGCCAAATCCGCAAACGCCGACGTGTTCTCGCGGAACTGTTTGTAGAGCTCCCAGGGAAAAAGGCTCCACTCGTTGGGCGCATCATCGCTGCTCTCTGTATAGCCTACCCAGTTGCAGCACTGGTTCTTGTTGCCGATCTTCCACAGCTCGCCTGGCTTCACCACCGGCAGCGTCCGCAGCATCACCTGCTGCACCAGCGTGAAGATCGCCGTCGTCGCCCCGATCCCCAGGGCCAGCGTCAGCACCGCGGTGGCCGTAAATCCCGGCGACTTCCTCATTTGCCGCAGTGCCTGTCTCAGTTCAGGAAACACCCTCGCCCCCATGAATTCTGCTGGTTTTTCCAATCTGCTTCATGGAGACAAGAGCATGCGCCACGCCACTCGCATCAGAGTGTATCTGGCTGAAAAGACAAGGGCTTCGTGGTGCACGAGAGGCGACGGTTGTCCGTAATTGCAGTGTCCTGTTCGGAATTGAACAGGAAATGGGCGTTTCCGCGAGAGCGCGATTAACCCAACCGCCGACAGCTGACCGTCTCTTTCGCCGACCGCCCTCGCAGCTGGCCGCTTCTTAGCTCAAGCTACCGGCTACTGGCTACCGGCTATTCCCTGCAGTCCCAGCGCCTGAACATACCCCGCATTCACCCGCTCGTTCGAGTACTGAATCTTTTTCAGCAAATCCGCGAACGCCGCATCGATGTCTGCCTGGGGCGGCCGCGCCGCGAGCCTCTTCTCTGCATCGCCGGTGCCGCCGGGCAGCTTCGCGTACGCCACAATCTCATCCCAGTGCGCCGGCGTGTCGAAGGTCACCACGCACGGCGTCGCGTCCATCCGTTTGTATGTCCAGAACGCCCAGCCGACGTTATTCTCCTCCAGCGTTTTGCGAAAGCCTTCGACCCAGGCATCCTTGTTCTCGCCCGACTCGCCCAGCCACACCGGCACATGATGCTGATGGCGAAAATCCAGATACTCCTGGATCACGCTCTTGTCCGTCGTCGGCGTCCAGTACTTGTGGAACGTGAACATCATGTTCGTGTCGAACGTCCCGCTGAATACCCCGAAGTTCGTATCCCAGTTCGCGCCGCCCAGAATCAGCACGTGGTTCTTGTCCACCTGGCGGATCGCCGCGGAGATCCGCATATACACCGGGACCAGCTCGCGCTTCAGAGGCAGAAGTTTCGGCCAGTTGGGCAGTGGCTCGTTCAGCAGGTCGTAACCCAGCACCGTCGGATTCCTGCTGTAGTGCGCGGCAATCCTCTTCCAGATCGCGACCGTTTCGGCTTGCGCCGCCTGGCTCGTATACAGCCACGGATAGCCCCAGCTGTCGTCGATATTCGAGCCGGTCTGTCCGCCGGGTGCGCAGTGCATGTCGAGGATGACGTAGATGCCGTCCTTCTGCGCCCACTGGACGAGCTGGTCCACCAGCTTGAATCCTTCAGCATCGTCGCTGGTGAAGAACTTCCAGTGCAGCGGCACGCGTATCGAGTTGAAGCCCATGGCGTGGATGCGATCGATGTCCGCCTCGGTAATGTAATTTGCGCGCCACTGCTTCCAGAAGGCCTCCGCCTTCTCCGGCCCCAGAAGGTTCTGCGTCAGCGCTTCGATCTCGTGCGGGGCCTGGGGACCTCCGTCGAAGTGGAACATATACCCTTCCACCTCGAACCAGTTGCCCAGGTTGATCCCGCGCAGCAGCAGCGGCTGCCCGTTGCCATCGACCAGGTCTTCGCCCTTTGCATGGACGAAGCCATGGTTCGCCGGCTGCGCAGAAAGAATCGGAGTGGTAAGGATCAGAACGAAGAAGCAGAGAGAAATGCAGCCCCGACAATTTTTCACCACGAGAATCCTACACCGCCCGCAGTCGGGGCAGGCCCAACGCCCCCACGACCGCAAACGCTCGGGGACTCTACGTATAATCCACGCACGGGAGACGACCATCCATGTGCTTCTCGGCAACAGCCAACTTTGTTGGCAGCGGAGTTCTCGGGACCCTCGGCGTCGTCACCCTCACGAAGGTCAAGCACCGCCGCGAATTGCTCTTTGCAGCGCTTCCCGCCCTCTTCGCCCTCCATCAGTTCATCGAGGGATTCGTCTGGCTCGGTCTCGATGGCCGTCTCTCCCCCATCGTCACCCACGATATGGGCGCTGCCTACATGCTCTATGCGCAGGGGCTTCTCCCCTTCCTCTTACCTCTCGGCGTATTTTTCTTTGAACCTAACGGCAGGGCCCGCACCCGCATGGTGCCCTTCCTCATCATCGGCGGGGTCACAGGGCTCTACATCCTCTGGGCGCTCACCGCCTACCCAACCCGGATCTTCATCCAGCAAAACAGCATCGTGTATACCAATCCGGGAACCGCCCATATGATCATCGCGATCCTCTACGTGATCGCCACCTGCGGATCGCTGTTTTTCTCGAAGGTCAGAGCCATGGTCGTCTTCGGCATCGTCAACCTTGCAATTCTTCTCGATCGTCGATGCGGTCAAGCAGTACGCCTTCACCTCGGTATGGTGCGCGTACGCGGCGGTCGCCAGTGTGATCGTCCTCGTCTACTTCTGGAGAAGCAGCGGACATCGCCCTCTCCGCTACGCTCTGGCCATATAGCGGCCGTCGACCTCAGCCCCATCCTGCCTCACCGCACAAAATGCAGAATCACCTGGTTGGTCGCCAGCGCCGCCACATACGCCAGCACGCCCATGTAGATGAACTGCAGCGCCGGCCATTTCCAGCTGTTCGTCTCGCGCCGCACGATGGCCAGCGTCGAGGTGCACTGCAGCGCGAACGCGAAGAACACCACCAGCGCCATTGCACCGCCCAGGGTCAGGTCATGCCGCAAAGCGGCCTGCAGCCCCAGCGACTGCGTCGCCGGATCGGCGCCATACAGAGTCCCCAGCGTCCCAACAATCACTTCGCGCGCCACCACCGAGGTCAGAAGCCCGATCCCGATCTTCCAGTTGAAGCCCAGAGGCTGGATCGCCGGCTCGATGAAATGCCCCAGGCGTCCGATCACGCTGGTCGTCAGATCGGCGTGAAACGGAATATGGCTCAGCACCCAGAGCACAATCGTCACGGCCAGGATGACCGTGCCGGCCTGACGCAGAAATACCTTGCCGCGATCCATCAGCCGCAAGCTCAGCGAACGCACGGTAGGAAACCGGTACTGCGGCAGTTCCAGGATGAACGGCGCCGAAGATGCCTTCAGGATCGACGACTTCAGCAGCCACGCCGTCGCCAGCGCCGCCACAAATCCCAGCACATAGAGCGACAGCATCACCGCCGCACGCAGCCCGAAGAGATCCCCCAGCAGCGGCGTGTTCGGAATGAACGCCGCGATCATCAGCATGTAGATGGGCAGACGCGCCGAGCAGGTCATGAACGGCGCCACGAGGATGGTCGCAAAGCGATCGCGCTTGTTCTCGATCGTCCGCGTCGCCATGATCGCCGGCACCGCGCACGCATAGGCCGACAGCAGCGGAATGAACGCCTTGCCGTTCAGCCCGATCGAGCGCATCACGCGATCGGCAATCAGAGCCGCCCTGGCCAGGTAGCCGGAATCCTCCAGCACCCCGATAAACAGAAAAAGTAACAATATCTGTGGCAAAAAGACCAGCACCGATGCCACGCCGCGCCACACCCCGTCGATCAGCAGCGACTCCACCCAGCCGTGCCCCAGCAGCAACCCGATCTTGTCCCCGGCGCCATTCAGCACTTCGCCAAATGCATCGCTCAGCGGCTGCCCGATCGTGAATACCACCTGAAAAACCGCAAACACTACCGCCAGGAAAATCAGCGGTCCCCAGATTTTGTGCAGCAGCACGCCATCGATCCGCTTGGTCCACGCATTTGAAAGCGGCGCCTTGTACTTGGTGCGGGTGCTCACGCCGTGCGCCCATTGCCGATAGGACCGCGGGTTCCCCATCACCGGCAACTCGATGCGCCCCTCCGCGGATACCGGCTTCTCCGCCTCCGCTTTGCGATTCAGGAAGTGCGTCACTGAATCCAGCCCGACCCCGCGCGTCGCGCTGATCCTGGCCACCGGCACACCCAGTTCCTGCGCCAGCGCCAGGGTGTCCACGCGCCCGCCCCGCGCCTCCATCAGGTCGCTCATATTCAGCAGCAGCAGAGTCGGCAGTCCCAGGTTCAGCACCGGAGCAGCCAGCATCAGCTGCCGCCGCAGTTGCAGTGAATCCAGCACCAGCAGAATCGCATCCGGCGCCGGCGTTCCCGGCATTTCGCCACGCAGCACGTCGACCGCAACCCGCGCGTCTTCAGAATACGAATCCAGCCCGTAGATTCCCGGCAGATCGATCAGCGTCAGGTCGCCGCGGCCAATCCCGTTCAGCCGCCCCACCCGCTGTTCCACTGTGACGCCAGGATAGTTCGCAACCTTCTGCCGCAGCCCCGTCAGCCGATTGAAGAGTGTCGACTTTCCCGAATTCGGCGGCCCCACCAGCGCCACGGTCCGAATCCGCCCGGCCACCCGCGGTTCTGTCGGAACTTCAATCGTCGCCGTGGTGCCGCAGCATTCACTCATGCCTGCCTCGTCGTCTGCCCCTCATATTCGCGAACCCGAATCGCACTTGCTGTGTCGCGTCGCAGTGCGACCTCAAACCCATCGATCGAATACACCGTCGGATCTCCGGCAGGTGCCCGCCGCACCACCATCACCCGCGCGTCCGGTACAAACCCCATATGCATCAGGTGATGCTGGATCTCGCCGGGCAGGTCGAGCGACTCGACAACCCCAACCGCCCCAATGGGCAATTCGCTCAGAAGACTCAACTTCCATGCTCCGGACAGGTCCAGATCGTCCGCTTCCTCGACCCCAAAATCCGATAATAGCGCAATTGCGACCATTTTGCTCCTATATTGCCTGTCAATGGCAAGGATATGATCGGCCGCACTCGCGCTTCCGTGATTTTTGTCACACTTCGACCCCCTTCTCCTCCTCCGTATCCCTTCCGGAACCCCTTCTTTCTTCAGGAATTCTCGCGCCCTGCCTGAGGTACCATCGAGGAAGTCCTGCTGTGAAACCCCATTACCCCTGATTCACCTGGTCTGGAGTCTCAGTCCCCATGATCTGTGCTGTTCGTTGCGCGCCTTCTCTTGCGCGGAACCTCCGAATTGCCCTGTTTGCTGTGCTGATTTCCCTTGTTTGCGTGCCTGCGCGGGCGGTCAGTGACGGATCCGCCGCGGCCGCCAGGAAACATCCGTCCGAGCCCGCGCCGGACACCGTGGTTTTCGTCAATGGGGATCGCCTGTCCGGCACCTTCGTCCGCGCCGTCGGCAACGACGTCGTCTTCCACAGCGTCCTCGTCGGCGACATCACGGTGAAATGGGACAAGATCAGGGAGTTGCATACCGGCTCCAAGCTCGCTGTGCTGCAGAAGAACGCCTCCCCCCGTCCAGGCCACCTCCCTTACGGCATTCCCACAGGTACCCTCACGGTTGCCGATCAGATCATCACCGTCCACGTTGGGCCGGGCGCCACCATCCCGCCGATCCCGGTGAAGAACGCCAGCTATATCATCGACAGCACAACGCTGCGGAAGCAGATTACCGGTCACCCCGGCATCCTCGCCGGCTGGAACGGCGCGATCACGGCCGGCGCCACCGTCGTCCAGGCCACACAATCGCAGTACACCTTTACTGGTTCCGTCGGCCTCACCCGCTCCGCGCCCACCGTCACCTGGCTCGATACCCACAACCGCACTTCCATCGACTTCAGCGGCGCGTTCGGAAAGATCATCCAGCCGGCCTACTCCAGCGGCGGCGTCATGACTCCGGCAAGCAGTTCCAAGAGTTCCATCTATCACGCCGACGCGGAACGTGACGAGTACTTCTCACCCCGCGTGTACGCACTGGCCCAGACCAGCTTCGATCACAACTTCGCCCAGGACCTCGATCTCCAGCAGATCTACGGTGCCGGCATTGGCTGGACCGCCGTCAAGAACCCTACCCAGGAACTGGACGTCAAAGTCACCCTCCAATACGAAGGACAGACCTTCATCTCCTCCACAGCCAGCCAGGACCAGAACCTCATCGGCTCGACCCTGAGCGGCGCCTGGAACGCGAAACTTCCCTTCAGGTCGCAGTTCAAGCAACAGGTGTCCTGGATTCCTGCTTACAACAATCCCAATGCCTACTCGGCGGCCGAGACCAACGCGCTCACCGTACCGTTCTTTAAGAGCCTGGCTTTTTCCGTTGGATCGAACGACAGCTACCTCAACGATCCCCCGCCCGCCTCGCCGCCAACCAAACGTAATTCGTTCGAGTTCACGACCGGCTTGACCTACTCGATCAAATCGAAATACTGATCGGGCAGTAAACCGGGTCATCCTGCGTCAGACGGGGAGAGCGTCGGGCGCCATGCAGTTCTGCATAACCTGAACGTCGACAATCGGACGCCGTCTTCGCTTTAATGGCTCCCCCTCGGCTGGGACGGACTCGGCGTGGGCGTCGCCCCCGCCTCCTCTTCCACCTCGTAATTCAGCGGCGTGGTCAGCAGCTTCGTTGCCTCGGCAGGCATCGGCTGGCCCGCGGACTTCAGCAGCATCGTCACCTGCCACATCTGCGTCTGGTTCAGGATCTTATTGAAAGCAGGCATGCCCGTCAGCCGAATCCCGTTCTCCACCTTCCAGTAGGTCTCTCCCGCCGGATCGTCATTCACGCCGATCACGCCGTTGCGATGCGGCGCCCAAAGCTGCGGCGCATGGGGGTACATGTGCGCCGCATATTCCGACGGGCGTCCATACAAGCCGTGGCATGCCGCACACTGCTCCCGGTAGATCTTCGCACCGGAAGTCAGGTTGGTAGCGCTCGCCTCAATCGGCGCGCTCTTCGGCATTTCGCGATCGATGCGCGCACCCAGCGGCACCGACACAATCTGCTTCTCGAAAGGAAACGGCTTGTCCGCCACCGCGACCGGTGGATGCCCCAAACGGAAATAAACCAGACAGCAAATCGGCAGAATCAAGAGCCCGGCAACCAGCCCCAGCAGGAATTTCATCCGCACATACCCTCACTCCTCAAAATAACCGCACTCCTCCCCGGCATCCTTGCACGCCCATGAAGATTCCGCAATAAGCACAGTTGGCTGGCCCATTCTGTACGCCCGGTCCGGACCCAACTGGCTCGGACGCCAGAGCGGCATTCTCACCCGCGGTCACCCCCCGCCGCCGTTCGCTTCCCCCTGGTCCCTGTACCCTGTACCCTGTATTCAGTACCCTGTAGAAAGCAGAAAAACTTCTTCTCTTCGTCTAAGCAGTGGAGGCACCCAGGTTCATGGATTTTCGCAAGTTCTCCGGATACGCCCTGTATCCGCTCCTCGCGTTTCTTCTTGTTTTTCCCTCCGCAATCCGCGCACAGGATTCCACCCCGCCGCAGCAACCGGTTCCCAGCCCGCAGCAGCCTCAGTCCTCCTCCAGCCTCCAGAACCAGACCCAGGTCCTGCGCGAAGCCCAGGCCCGCGTCAATGCCCGCCGCAAGATCCGTATCCGCCAGATCATTCAGGACACCTATAGCCATAAATACGAGGTGAACTTCGCCGGCGGCTCCCTGCGCTTCACCCCGGGCAACCACCTGCAGCGCATGAACGAAGCCGGCTGGATCATCGGCCTCACCGACTACTTCCACGGCGATCTCGGCGTCTCCGCCGACTTCCGCGGCTATTACGGCACCGCCTACACCGGCACCAACCCGTACTCCGTTTTCAACCCCAGCATCAGCCAGTACACCTTCATGGCCGGACCGCGCTACCGCTTCTTCAAGGGCCAGCACTGGGGCTGGACCGCCCAGGCCCTCGCCGGAGCCGGTCACGGCAATTTCGGCACCGGCACTCACGGACTACCGCCAGAGTTGATCGGCCTCTACAAGGACTCCACCGTCCTCAACTTCCTCGGAGGCGTCTCCGCCGACTGGAACCTCAGCCCCGCCCTGGCCTTCCGCTTCACTGCCAACGAGCTGATCACCAACTACGGTTCCAGCTTCCAGGAGAACCTCGGCGGCAACATGGGCATCGTTTACCGCTTCGGGCGCAAGTAAGAATCAGGAAAACCGAGGGCGGTGCACCAACCGCCCTCTTCGCCTGCCCGCTTCCTGCTTCAGCAAAACTATCCTCTGTACCCTAAACTCTGCACCCTGTACGCTGTACCTTCATGCTCCTCGCAGTGGCCACCCAATCCCTGCTCACCCACGCCCAAAGCCTCGCCCTTTTCTTCGTCAAAAACGACCTCCGCCACTATCTCCGCACCCACTACGGCGACCATACTTTCCAGAATCTCTACCACTGGCAACTCTTCTCCTTCGACACGGCGCTCCTGACCCCCTACTTCGCCGTGATGATCGTCCTCGCGCTCTACGGGTTCCACCGCTACACGCTGGTCTGGCTCTACTACCGCAACCGCAAGAATGCCACCCACGAGCCGCCGTCGCATTTCGAGCAGCTGCCGCGCGTCACCATCCAGCTCCCCATCTTCAACGAGCAGTTCGTCGTCGACCGCCTCATCGACTCCATCTGCAAGATCGAATATCCGCGCGAGCTGCTGCAGATCCAGGTCCTCGACGACTCCACCGACGAAACCAAAGAAGTCGCCCGAGCCATCGTCGAACGCTACAGGGACATGGGCCACCCGATCGTCTATCTCCACCGCACCAACCGCGTCGGATTCAAAGCCGGCGCTCTGGACGAAGGCCTCAAAACCGCCAGCGGCGAATTCGTCGCCATCTTCGACGCCGACTTCACGCCTCCCCATGACTGGCTGATGCGCGTCGTCCACCACTTCGCCGATCCGTCCATCGGCATGGTGCAGACCCGCTGGACCCACCTCAACCGCGACTACAGCTTCCTCACCCAGGTCGAAGCCATCCTGCTGGACGGCCACTTCGTACTCGAGCACGGTGCGCGTGCACGCACCGGTGTCTTCTTCAACTTCAATGGCACCGCCGGCATGTGGCGCACCTGCGTCATCGACCAGGCCGGCGGCTGGCAGCACGACACCCTCACCGAGGACACCGACCTCAGCTACCGCGCCCAGCTCATCGGCTGGAAGTTTAAATACCTGCCGGATGTCGCCTGTCCGGCCGAGGTGCCCATTGAGATGACTGCCTTCAAAACCCAGCAGCAGCGCTGGGCCAAAGGGCTCATCCAGACCTCCAAAAAAATCCTGCCTCGCCTCTTTCGCTCCGACGTCCCCCTGCGCGTCAAGGTTGAAGCCTGGTATCATCTCACCGCCAACATCAGCTACCCGCTCATGGTGGTGCTATCAGTGCTGCTCATGCCGGCCATGATCATCCGCTTCTATCAGGGTTGGTGGGAGATGCTCTACATTGACTTCCCCCTCTTTCTCGCATCGACGTTTTCGATTTCATCGTTCTATCTCGTCTCGCAGAAAGAGCTGTACCCACGCAGCTGGTACAAGTGCCTGCTCTATCTGCCGTTCCTCATGTCGCTCGGCATCGGCCTCACGATCACGAACACCATTGCCGTGATGGAAGCCATTTTCGGCATCCAGAGCGCCTTCAAGCGCACGCCAAAATACAGCGTCCGGAAGAAGGGCGAAAAATCGAAAGGCGCCGCGAAATATCGCAAGCGCCTTGGCCTTATCCCGTTTATCGAGCTCCTCATCGGAGCCTACTTCGCCCTGTGCATCTGGTACGCCGTCGCCAACGAGAACTACTTCACCGTGCCGTTCCTGCTGCTCTTCGTCGTGGGCTACTGGTACACGGGACTTCTCTCGCTATTGCAGGGCCGCTTCGAACGCTGGCGCTCGGGCGCGAACCTCGACGACACCTCGCCGAAACCGTTCCCTGTGGGTGTTTAGAAGGATCCGGCGTCGTTCAGACCAACTACGATTTGAGGAGTTCTGACGCTTTTGCTGACTCCCCAACCCGACTTTCTGGCTTCTCCGCGTAAACGAATCTCGTTGAGGAAAAGCTGGCATCAGTTCGGCGCCACCACAGAAGCAATCCATAAAACGATCATCAGAACGCTGCAAAGAATAGGAAATGGCCGCTCATCCCTTTCACGCCGAAGCTCTGAATCAACAGGAGGACAGATCCGAGAACACAAAGCAGAGGGATGAAAACTGCCATAATTGCCTTACCCGAATGGGCCATCCATTGGAATAGTCGGGAACTGTTCGCAATCGAACCAATGCGCGCGACTGCGAGCATAAGCAGGAGCCAAAGCAGAAACGCGAAGAAGTTGCCCCAACTGGCGTAATAGAGAGACGACGAACTCGGCTCTCGTCGTTTCCACTTCCAAAGAGTTACACCCGCCGGGCATCCAAGCAGAACGAACTTCACGAGTTCCCCTACGAACCATCCGTACCTTTCCCAATCCACGCATTCCCCCAATTACCAACTTGGTTCTCCGCTTCCATCAGGGCACGCTCTTTGTAGTGCATATCGCACCGAAAATAATCGGAGCCTTAGCCCTCAGAGGCCTCTCACCGGAAAAGGTGAACAGCCACTGGAAGCCGCAGCTTTTTCCAGATCTTATCGCCCGTATAGACAGGCAGATTCAGGGTGATTCCAAGCGCCAGGCACGCTCGATCTCCTAAAGAGAGGCCTAAGGGACGCGTTTGATCGAGTAGGGCACCGCTTGCGCGAGCCTGTTCTTCGTCAAAAGAACAGGCGCGGTCCACGATGGAACGGGCGCTCTCCCAGGCTTCTCGAATGGGAGAGCCCAGCTTAACGAGTCTGAGTTGCGCTTCGGCGATATTCACAACACTTGCGATGGGTTCGGGGAAATCTGGCGCGGTAAGAACTGCATACCCCGGCTCCTGAAGCACGATCGCGAGAATCGCCGAGGCATCCAGCACGCATTTACTCATGCGCTGCTTCTCTTCTCCGCTCCGCAATCAGTTCGTCAACCGCATGCGTGCCCGGCTTGATATAGCGGCGCATCATCTGCTGCGCCTCTCGAATGCGCTCGCGGCGGGTGGTCAGGCGATAGCCGTGCTCCTGCCGCTCCAGAAGAATCTCTCCGCCCGCTTCCACACCCAGTTCCCTGCGCACTTCAGCAGGAATCACGACTCTGCCATTTTCACTCAATTTGAGTCGAATCTGTTGAGTTGCCATTTTCTTTCTCCTTTGTCATATTAGAGCATTATGACAGATTCGCGACTTAGGTCAGAGGTTTTTTGAGCGCTGAACGCTGACAACTGAACGCTGCCTCAAACCCCCTTCTTCAGCGGCTCCCAAACATACTTGTGAATCTGCAGACTCAGCCGACCTGGCACCCCGTCCGCCAGCATCCACTCCACCAGCTCCCGCGGATCCAGCACGCAGTTCTCCGTGCTCCGCTCCCCCGACGGCGTCTTTGTGAACGCAGGCGACAGCAGCGTCTGCCCCGCCCTCCGCTCCAGCCCATGCTCGCGAATGAACTCCCGCGCGAATTCGTAGTCGCCACGGTTCGAGATGACGAACTTCACCTCGTCGCGCTCCGTCAGGCAGTCGAGGTTCGACATGCGGAAGCTTCCGCCCTCGCCCGACCCCGGACATTTCACGTCCACAATCTTGTGGACCGCCTTCGGAACCCTTTCCAGAGGCCGCTCTCCGCTGGTTTCGATCATCAGCTCATACCCCACTTCCAGCAAACGCTCCATCAGCGGAACCAGTTCCCGCTCCTGCAACAACGGCTCGCCCCCCGTGAACTCCACCAGCTTTACCGGAGACAGCTTCTCGATCTCCGCGACAACCTCACCCTCCAATAGTTTGTAACCGCCAGTGAACGTATATTCCGAATCGCACCACGCGCAGCGCAGATTGCACCCCGCCAGCCTCACAAAGATGCACGGGACGCCGGCGAAGCTCGACTCGCCTTGAATGGATTTGTAGATTTCGATCAGATACACAGCGTTTCCCGTCCAGCTCGCATGTCTTCCACATCTCGCAGGAAAAGTCGTTGTTTTGAAGGGGCACGGCCTTCAGCAGTGCCGTAACCAGCGCAAAGCTAACCCGGCTTGACCGCCAGAGGGATGGTTTTCCTTCAAGCTCGCTACTCGTAGTACGTCGCCGTCGTTGTGTCCGTCTCGTAGAGAGTGCAGTCCTTCACACGGACCCGGCCTTTTGTCATCTCGCGCAGCTGTTGGTTCGTCTCATCGTAGAAATACTTCGCCAGGTTCTCCGCCGACGGATTAATCGTGGTGAACGGCTCCAGATCGTTCAGCATCTGATGATCGAGCCGGTCGATCACCGGCCGCATTACCTGCTTCAGATCGCGAAAATCCAGCAGCAGCCCCGCCTGATCCAGCGTCTCGCCGCACAGCGTGATCCGCACCTTGTAGTTATGCCCATGGGGATTCTCGCACTTCCCCTTGTAGTTGCGGAGATAATGCCCGGATGAAAACCCGCGCTCCACTGTCACTTCATACATGTCTGTCGGCAGCTTCCCTGGCGCAAACGCGCGCTCTTTTATTCTATCTGCCGCGCGTCCTCGAACCGGAATCAGCCCCCGATCCGGTACCCGGCCCCGTCTCGCGCACCCGCCCGTCCCGATGCCGGATCCTGCGCTCCTCGCTGCGCCGGTCGACCTGCTCGAACAGCGCGGTCATGATGCCCAGCAGCCCCACCAGCAATCCGCCCAGGGTCAGAAACAGCGCAGTCGTCTTCCACAGCGTTCCGTTCGCGGGCAGTGCCGGCTGAAAGCGCCCCGACGTCATCGCCATCACGAAACACAACACCGCAAACAGCAGCAGCACACCCGCCAGAATGTACAGATTCCGCGCCACAGCTCAGTCTACCGCGTGATCGCAGCCCCACCCATGAACGCCTTTTCTCCTGGCTACCGGCTAACCGGCTGCAGGCTACAGGCTGTCTCTGTACCCTGTACCCTGTTCCCTGTACCCTGGTCTATGGACATCCCCATCGTCATCCTCGATGACAACCCCGGCAGCCTGGAACTGCTCTCCACCGCGCTCGCCCAGGAGGGCGTCGTCATCCACACCGCGTCGCGCCCCGGCGAAGCTCTCGATCTCGTCCGCCAGCACCATCCGCAGCTGGTCCTCACCGACCTCGTTATGCCGGAAATGTCCGGACTCGATGTTCTGAGCCGCGTGATGGAAATCGCGCCGGCCACAGACGTCGTGCTCATGACCGCGCATTACACCACGGAAACCGCCGTCCAGGCCATCCGCAACGGCGCCGCCGACTATCTCGAAAAGCCCATCCGGCTCCCCCTCCTCCGTGAACGCGTTGGCCGCCTCATCGCCGAAGCCCGCAAACGCCGGCAACTCGGTCCCGAGCCCGCATTCGAAGGCATCATCGGCGCCAGCCCCCGCATGGCCGAGATGTTCGCCCGCATCCGCCGCATTGCCCCGCACTACCGCTCTGCGCTCATCCAGGGCGCTACCGGCACCGGCAAAGACCTGGTCGCCCGCGCCCTCCACGCCCGCAGCGGCGTCAAAGGCCAATACGTGGTGCTCAACTGCTCCGCCGTCGTCGAAACCCTCTTCGAGAGTGAACTCTTCGGCCACGTCCGCGGCGCTTTCACCGGCGCCGACCGCGACAAGCCCGGCCTCTTCGAAGCTGCCAGCGAAGGCACCCTCTTCCTCGACGAGATCGGCGACATGCCCCTCGCCACCCAGGCCAAACTGTTGCGTGCGCTCCAGAACCAGGAGATTCAACGTGTCGGTTCGCTCCAGACGCGCAAGGTCAACGTCCGCGTCATCGCTGCCACGCACCGCAATCTGCGTCAGGCCGTCGCCGACAAGCTGTTTCGTGAGGATCTCTACTACCGCCTCGCCATGGTCGAGATTCCGGTTCCGTCCCTCGCCGAACGTCGCGAAGACCTGCCCCTGCTCATCCAGCATTTCGTTGCAAAGTTCTCCCGCCAGTTCGGCAAGCCGATGCGCGGCATCTCCCCTCGCGCGCGCCTCACCCTCGAGCGCCACGCCTGGCCCGGCAATGTCCGCGAGCTCGAAAACGCCATCGGCCACGCCGCCATGATGACCGAAACCGACGAAATCGACGCCGGCGATCTCCCCGCATCGCTTCTCGGCGACCCGGGCGTCAGTTTGTCGGGAGAAATCCCGCCTCCGGCCGCATCCGCCTCGGTCGCGTCCGCGCCTCCAGTGGTCATCCCCGAAGACATTCCCCTTGCCGAACACGAGCGCCAGCTCGTCATCATCGCACTGGAAAAGGCGCAGGGCAATCAGTCCAGGGCCGCGCGCGCGCTCGGCATCGGCCGCGATGCCCTCCGTTACAAGATGAAAAAGTACGACCTGCTCTGAGTATCCCGCAGCTCGCCAGTGCGACCCGCCTTGTGAACGCTATCGAACGCTTTTCGGTCGCTCGCTGTCCTGCCGATCCAGCAGCCGTGCTACGGTCTCCCGCACAACTTCAGGCCGGGCTGGCTTTGCAATGTAATCCGTAAAACCCGCCTCAAGAATCCGCTCTCGATCCCCGCGCATGGCACTCGCCGTCAGCGCAAGCACCGGCAGATCGGCGAATCGAGCCTCGCCTCGCAGTGCCGCCAACACGCCATAACCGTCCAGACCCGGCATCTGCAGGTCCAGCAAGATCAGGTCTGGATGCCCTTCCAGTGCACGCTCCACAGCCTGATGTCCGTCCTCGGCTTCCACCACCTCATAACCAGCGCGTTCCAGCACCAGACGCAGTAGCTCGCGGCTGCTCGGCCGGTCATCCGCGATCAGGATCCGCGACTTTCCTGGAGATTTCGACATGGTGCGCACTCAGCTCCCGCAACCTTCATCGATGCGAGCACACATCTTACCGCCGCGCTCTGGGGTCGCAGCCATCTTACGCCCCGGCCTCGGCCGTGGGCAGCGTGAACGTAAACCGGCTGCCTTCCCCCGGCACGCTCTCCAGCTCGATCCATCCCCCATGCATCTGCACCAGTTCCTTGGTGATTGAGAGCCCCAGTCCCGTTCCCTCCCGCACCCCGCGCGTCGTATTCCCCACCTGGTAGAACTTGTCGAAGATATTCTCCTGCTCCTCCGTCGGAATTCCGATCCCGGAGTCGCCCACCGTCACGCGCGCGAAGCTGGCTTCCTTGCGGGTCTCCACCCACACTCTGCCGCCCTCCGGTGTGAACTTCACGGCGTTGCTCAGCAGGTTGTAAAGCATCTCCTTCACCCGCAGTGGATCGGCATCCACCGTCACATCCCGCTCGCCCAGCTCCTCAATCCGGATGCCCTTCGCCGCTGCTCCGGGCCGAACCGCGTCCAGTGCCTCGCCCACGCTCCGCGCCAGAGGAAAAGTCTCCCTCTTCAGCGTCAGCTGTCCTGCCTCGATCTTACTCAGGTCCAGAACGTCGTTGATCAGTTCCAGCAGATGCTCAGAGTCTCGCTGGATATGCCCCAGGAACCGGCTCTGTCTCTCGTTCAGCTGTCCGTCGTGCCCCTCCTGCAGCAACTCCGCAAATCCAATGATGGTGTGTAGCGGCGTGCGCAATTCGTGACTCATGCTGGCCAGAAACTCACTCTTCAGCCGACTGGCACGCTCGGCTTCCCGGTTGCGCGCCTCCAGTTCCAGGGTGTACTGCTGCTGCAGCCGACGCACCTCCTTGTCCGCCCGCTTGCGCTCCGTTACGTCGCGAATCACCGCGGTGACGTGCATGCCGCCCTCGGTCTGGATCGGACTCAGGCTGATCTCCACCGGAAACAGCGAACCGTCTCTCCTCCGCGCGTGCAAATCCAGTCCCGTCCCCATCGGGCGCGTCCGCGGCTGTTCCAGATAGCTGTCCCGGTGCCGGTAATGCTCGCGCCGCATCGCGTCGGGAACCAGAACGTCGACTGGCTGCCCCAATAGTTCATCGCGAACGTAGCCGAACATCTCTTCCGCTACCCGATTGATCAGTACGATCCTGCCGTCCGCCGCCACTTCCACAATCGCATCCGGCGCCGCCTCCAGAAGCTGCCGGAACCTCCGCTCCAGCCGCGTCGCCTCTTCCGCCGCCAGCCGCTGTTGCCGCTCCGACATATCGACGTTCGTTTCCATCACGTGCGGCTCTGCCACGTTCAGCTCCCGGATCCACCGGCTCAGCACCATCACACGCTTGCCATTGCGCATGCGATGCATCAGCTCACCTTCCCAATGGCCATCCCGCTCCAGCCGTACCCGAATGTCGTCGATCGGTTCGGGAAAGGTGGTCTGCAACAGCTCGTGGCTGATCCGACCCACCGCCTCCGATGCTTTCCAGCCGTACAATCGCTCCGCGCCGCGGTTCCAGTACACGATGCGATCCCGATGATCCCGCACCAGGATCGGCTCGTAGGCCTGATCCAGCAACTGCGCCTGGCGCTCCGCCACCTCTTCCTGCCGCTTCTGTTCCGTGATATCGCGCGCGATCTTCGAGATCCCGATCAGCTCTCCCCTCGCATCCCGCACCGGTGAGAGGGTCAGCGAAATCACCAGCCGCCGCCCATCCTTGTGCCGGCGCAGCGTCTCGTAGTGCTCCACTACTTCTTCGGAACTCACCCTCCGCAGCAGCTCCCGCATGTCCTCTTCGTAGCCGGGCCACGCCAGCATCGTGACTGGCCGCCCCACCGTCTCCGCCGCCGTATACCCAAACACCAGCTCGGCTCCGCGGTTCCATGTCATGATCACTCCGTCCAGCGATTCGCTGATGATCGCGTCATGGGAAAACTCCACAATCGACGCCAGTCGCTGCCGCGTCTCCTCTGCCTGTCTTCGCGCCGTGATGTCCCGGCTGACGCTCGCAAATCCCAGCAGCTGCCCGTAGGCGCCGAAAATCCCGAACGCCCGCATGTCGACCGTGATCGCTGTGCCGGTCCGCGCGTGCCGCAAACGAAACTCCCCGTTCCACGCCTCACCCCGCAGCAGCAGCGGCAGGATCTCCGCGTCGAACGTCTCCCTCTGATCGTCGCAATCTGCATCGAAAACCGGAAAGCTGCGCACATCCTCCGTCTCGCTCAGCCCCAGCAGCTCCCGGCCCGCGCGATTCATGTAGCTGGTCTTCAGCGTCGGATCTGTCAGACTCACCAGGTCCGGCGTGTTCTCGACGATCGCCAGCAACCGCCGCTGATTCTCCGCCGTCCGCTTCTCCTCAGACACATCGCGCCAGGCAATCAGCGCTCCCTGCACCTCGCCCTTCCCGTCGAACATCGGCCGGGCCCGCACGCCGATCCAGTATCCCTCTTCTGCTCC
This sequence comes from uncultured Acidobacteriaceae bacterium, assembly GCA_963796895.1. Classification (GTDB taxonomy): domain Bacteria; phylum Acidobacteriota; class Terriglobia; order Terriglobales; family Acidobacteriaceae; genus Palsa-343. Next base: position 287,692 of record CAWCNN010000001.1, on the reverse strand, counting down.
CGGCGGCCGCACGTACTGCTCGCCCTCGATCGTTTGGCCGCGAAGCGCCATCGCCCCCGGCAAATCCTCAGCCGGCCAGTATGTCTCCCGGTCCGGCAGGTAGATCCCATACGCCTGGGGCCACTCGGAGATCGAAGGGCCTCCCTCCCGAATCCCGTACAGCCGATCCGCCGCCGCATTGGCGAATTGCACCTGCCCCTCGCGCCCCAGCACCACCACCGCTTCGTCCAGGTTGTCCACCAGCGCGCGCAGCACCCCGACCGGCGTTTCCGCGAATCCACTCGCGGCCACTCTGCCGGGGGGTGCCGGTCCGTCACTCGCCGAGCCGCCCGTACCAGCAGCTTTCTTGTGGGGTTTCCGTCCACTCATGGGGGATAGCTTGCTAGTGTACCCGCGCGCCCTCTCTCATGGCACCTGGCTGCGCCATTTCGCGCAATCCGGCCCGGCTGGCGTGCCCTGTGACGCAGGCTCGACCTCTCTCCCCGCTCATGCTTCCACCAAATTCGTGAATTGCAGCGCCTGCGACACAATGGCCAGCAGCGTGCTTCCTGCATTCCAGACCGGGAGCAACGTTTGGAAATCTCACTCCGCCACAACGGTGGGTCGCGCTTCACCGCAGAGGCGCGCCACCATCGCATTCCGCTCGACCAGCCCGTCGAAGACGGCGCCACCGACCAGGGGATGTCCCCGGCCGAGCTTCTGCTCGCCTCCCTCGGCGGATGCGTCGGTCAGTACGTGGCACAGTATCTGAGCCTCCGCAGCCTCCCCACCCAGGGACTCGCGGTGGTTGTTCGCACCCAGCCCTCCTCACGCGCTCTCCATTTTGGTGAATTCGAGGTCGAGGTCACCGTGCCGGGCCTGGCCGAAAGCCAGCTTCGTAAGCTCGAAAAGTCCTTCCCCGCCGGGTTGGTCCAGAACGCCATCCGCTTCGAAAACCAGGTCCAGTTCAGGGCCGCGTCGAGCCCGGTAAAGAAATCAAAACGCTGAGCCCCAAACAGGCTCGCCAAAATAGCCGCTTCACGTCTTCGTTATTTCCTACGGCTCTCGGCCATTCCCTTCTCCTATTCCCTGTTGGCTGCTCTTCCGTGCTACGCTGGCAAAATCGGAGGAGCCACCACCATGTCCCGCTACTCCCGTCGCGATTTCCTCAAAGCCACCGCAGCCGCCGGCGCCGCAGCCACGCTCGGCACCGTTCCCCTTTCGGCTGAAACCCGCCGCGCCACCGACCTGGTCACGCTTGGCAAGTCCGGCGTCAAAGTCACGCGCCTCGCCTTCGGCACGGGCAGCTTCAGTGGAGAAGTCCAGCGCAACCTCGGCCAGGAAGGCTTCAATCGCCTCGTCCGCCACGCATACGACAACGGCGTTCGCTTCTTCGAGACCGCCGATTCCTATGACGACATGCACACCATGCTCGGCATCGCGCTCAAAGGCATCCCGCGCGACAGCTACCAACTCATGACCAAGGTGACGACCTTTGACGGCACCGATCCCCACCAGCGCATCGACGAGCTGCGCAAACAAATCAACTCCGACTACTTCGACGTCATGCTGCTGCACTGGCAGCGCGGACCCGTCTGGCCCCACGAGACCACCGGATGGCAGAGCGCCATCGACAAAGCTCAGGACCGCAAAGTTGTCCTCGCACGGGGCGCTTCCGTGCATGGCCTGCCCGCCCTCGCCCAGGTCCCGACCTTCAACTGGCTCCAGGTGGCCATGATCCGCTGCAACCACAACGGCACCCGCATGGACACGCCCGTCGCCGATGGCCCCGGCCGCGGCAACGTTCCCGAAGTCGTCGAGCGCATCCATCAGGCGCACGCCGCCGGCATGGGCGTCATCAGCATGAAGCTGATCGGCGAAGGCGTCTTCAATCGCGAAGACCGGCAAAGAGCCATGCGCTTCGCCTTCCAGAACGCCAAAGTGGACGCCGTCACCGTCGGCTACAAAAGCCCGGCGGAAATCGACGAAGCCATCGAGAACGTGAACGCAGCTCTGGCATAGCTCAACCGCGGTCAGGGAAAAAGCGATTAGCTAAAGCAAGATCAATGCAGTTTTGCCGCAAACCGCTTTTTAGCTAACCGGCTCTTAGCTCGCTTTCACCAGCATGCACGTGATGTCGTCGTGCTGCGCCGCATTATTCTCAAACCGGTCGATATCCGCCAGCAGATAATCCAGCAGCACCTTCGGCGCCAGATTCATACCCCAGCGCGCCATCTGCAGCAGCCGTTCCTCACCGTACTGCTGCTGGGCCGGATTCTCCGCCTCCACAACGCCGTCGGTGAACGCCACCAGCCAGTCCCCCGCATCCAGTGTCACTTCGCCCGACGCATAGGGAGCCTCGTCCATCACGCCCAGCGGCATTCCGCCCACGTCCAGCCGCTCCACTGCGCCGGATCGCCGCAGCACGATCGGGTTATTGTGCCCGGCATTCACGTAGATCAGGTGACGCGCCGCAGGATCGTACTCCGCCACGAACGCAGTCGTGAAGCGCCGGCCATTCTGGCTGTTCGTGCACGCATAACGATTCATGCGCGCCACAAGTTCGGTCAGCTCACTCGGCGTGTCGCTCAGCGTTTTTAAGCTCGCCTGGAAAGTCGCCATCAGCATTGCGGCAGGCACGCTCTTGCCCGCCACATCCGCCACTGCCAGCAGCCACGTCTTTCCCTCCGAGCCCGGTCGCGCGAAGACGTCATAGTAGTCACCCGCCACCGTATTCGCGGGCTTGGTCGCGAACGCAATCTCCAGCCCCGGAACATCCGGCGCCCGAGCCGGCAGCAGCCACGCCTGAATCTCTTTGGCAATCTGCAGATCGCGCTTCATCACCACGCGATCTCCTACCTCCATGATCAGCAGCGCGAACATCAGCAGCCCGCCGTAGAACCGCAGATCCGGTGTCGCCATCGCGACATCGCTGTGCCCCCAACGCCAGTGCCACTCGCTCCCGGGCATAAACGTCAGCACCAGCGCCAGCAGCAGCATCAGCCGCCGCGCCGGCGACAGCTTCTCCAGAAACGCCCAGAAGAACTGCTTTGCGACCTCGATGAAATGCCGCCCGCGCGGATTCCCCTCCTCGCGCGTTGCGTCCACCTCCTGGGAGTACAGTCGGTAGCTCGTCCGCGCATCGCTGTGGAACTGCTTCCACAACTCACCGACCTGCATGCCTTCAGTCACGCGCCGCCAGAACCGCCCCACACTCTCAGGGAAGCTCGGCCCCTTGCGTCGGTACCGCCCCACTCCGGTTTGTGTCGGCCTGCTTGCCATGGCTGATTGAAAATGCTCTCTGATCAGGATACGCACGCCACCGCCGGCAGTTCGCACCCAACTCTGCTCCGCGCCCTGATCCGGGTTTCGCTGGCTCCTCGCGTGCAACGCGTTTCATCCTGGGCTCTGCCTACTCCGAGGTCGAGTCAGTCGCACCCCTGTTCCCAGCGGCAGACTCCGCATTCCTGAGTGCCCTCCGGGCCTGCGGATCTCCCGGCGCAATCGCCACGGCCTCCCGCGCCAGCGCCAGGGCCTTTGCCGTCTGATTTTTCCCCAGCAGGGTCTTCGCCATCTGCACGCGGCTCAGTGCCGCCGCCTGCTCCAGGTGCACGCCCTCGGCGCCCTTCCCGCGATACACAAACACGCTGTCCTCGATCACCTCCGACGGCGGCACCTGCTGCAACCCCCGATAAGGATTCATCCGCTCATCTGGAAACTCGCACCCGCTCAGATCCCCGGCGCTGATCAGGACTGCACCATGCACGACCGGCGGCACCAGTTCCTGCCCTTGTCCCAGCCATCCTGTATCCGCATTCGGCAGCGCATGGCACCTGATCCCGTACACCGCCGGATCGACCTCCGGCCGCGCAAAATACGCGAACCAGCACTCCTCATCCGGATGACGGTCCTGCCACGCCTTCACCTGATACAGTTGCTGCGCCCAGTCCACGTTCGCGTCGCTCAGCAGGTTATGCGTGTTCTTCGCCCCGCCCCACGCCTCGTTCGCGTAGGCCATCTGTTGCGGATAATTCATCAGCGAGGACCCAAGATGCGCGGCGACCAGCACGACCGTCGCCCACGCCCAGGCCCGCGACCCGCTCGACAAAGCGGCTGCACCCGCTCCTGCAAAGATCGCCGCCAGCGCATACAGCGGCAAAATATGGCGCGCGCCGATGTCGATTCCGCTGGCCATCGCAATCGCCAGATACACCGCACCCGGCGCCAGTACGTAGAACACCTCGCGGGGCCGTCCGATCCTGCGCGTCAACGCCGCCCACAGCGCAATCGCATTCAGCACCAGCAACGCCAGCGTCGTCTTGATCAGGATCGCCACCGGGAAATACCACCACCGTCCGTGCGCATACACCTTCCCCAGCGCGAAGGTCGGATAGAACTGCGCCATCCTCTTCACGTCCGCCAACCCGATCAGGAAAGACTCCGGCAGCAGATGGAATCGAGCCACCGTCAACACCACCGCCTGATCGAAGCCCCCCAGCGGCTGTACATATTCCGCCAGACTGGTGCGCAGCAGACCCGGCGGCCGCGACGCGTAACGAAAACCGTAAAATGCCCACAGCACGCCCGCCGCCACCAGCACCATCGCCGCAAATCCGCTGATGATCCTCCCGGCCTGCCGCCCGCGCTCACCCCATCGGGCCGCCGCCACCTCCCAGATCATGATGGGCAGCAGCATCGGCGCCAACAGAATTCCCGAGTGCTTCGTCGCCACCAGTAACCCCGCGGCGACACCCGCCAGCAACAATCGCACCACCGTCGGCTGGCTCGCAAACCGGTAGAACGCATAGATCGAGAGCAGAAAAAACAGCGTCACGCCCACGTCGGTCGTCACCAGCGCCGAGTGCGCCATGATGTTCGGATCGAACACCACCAGGGCCATCGCGATCAGCGCCGCGGCCTCGCCAAACCACTCTCGCGTCGCAAAGAAGACCGTCAGCGACAGCCCCCATGCCAGCAAGCCCGCCGCCATCCGCATGCGGAACACCAGCCGCTGACTCGCGCCATCGTTCCGCGCCAGCCAGTCCCGCCCGCTCAGATACGCTTCCTTCTTGAACTCGCGCCCCTGCAGCGGTGGAATCCACAGCTTCTCGCCCAAAATCGGCACGGCCGCGAGCAGTTTCACCAGCGGCGGATGCTCCGGGTTCAACCCATAGTCGCCGGTCTTCCACATCATGTAGCCGGCGAACATGTGATCGTCTTCGTCGAACGTGAGCGACTCGCGATGCGCCATCACCAGCACCAGCACCGCCTGCACCACCAGCAACACAGCTACCGTCGCCCACACCAGAGGAGCGGGAATCCCCCGCTCCCTCCCCAGCGGCAAACCCTGCGCAACCGGAAATCTTTTCATCCGAACGAGTCTATGGCCTGAGGTTTGGATTGTGGGGCGGAATCGCTCAGGCGGAAACGCCAAGGTCACCCCAACTCGAGGCTGGCCAGTTACCGGCTCTACTCCGCTGTCGTCGGATCGATCATCCTTCGCACCTGCGCCACGCTGTTGGCCGGGAACCCACCCATCGATGCGTGCTTCCGCACCGCCGTCTCGTCCGGCGCAATGTAAATGCAGTAGATCTTGTCGTCGGTAACGAAACTTTCCACCCACTGTACCTGCGGCCCCAGTTCACTCAGTACGGCGCAGGACTTCTGGGAAATGGCGTGGAGCTGATCCTTCGTCAGCTTCCCCGCGCCCGGAATTACCCGCTCGATCACAAACTTCGGCATTCGCTCTCCTCTTCAGTGCAACGATTCGCCGCCACTTCAGCTCGAGAGCAACTCCGGCCGACTGCAGAGGAGTGTACAGACGGTCGTTGTCGTTGCACCACAACCGAATTTCCGCGGGCCGCCGACACCGCTTCTCCCGATGGCTTCTCCCTTCTCCCTGCCCTCCTCACTCCATCCGCAGCACCTGCATTGGATGAATCGATGCCGCGCGCCGCGCCGGCCAGTAGCATGCCACCAGCGCCGACGCCATCAGAACGAGTCCCACCGACACGAACGCGAGCGCGTCCAGGGCGTGAACTCCGAACAGCATGCTCTGCATCGCGCGTCCCACAAAGTACGCGCCGACCAGGCCCAGTCCCATTCCAATCGATGCCAGAATCAGGCCCTCCCGCACCACCATGCCGATCAGGAGCCCGCGCGTCGCGCCCAGTGCCATGCGCAACGCCAGTTCGTGCGACCGCTGCGCCACGCTGAAGGCCATCACACCGTAAATCCCCAGCACCGCCAGAAACAGCGCTACCGTCGCAAAGGTTCCAAACAGAATCAGCGTGAACCGCTCGTTTGCCATCGTGTCACTGCGAATCTGATCCAGTGTCTCCGGCTGCGCCAGCGCCACATCCGGATCCACCGAATGCACCGCTGCCGCGATGCTCCTCTGCATCGACAGCGGGTCCTCCGCGGTCCGCACGCCGAACCCCGCCTGCGGCCACGGAATCTGCCAGAACGGAATCAGCATCTCCGGCCGTATGTCACGCTGATCCGCCGAATGCACATCGTGGTACACACCCACGATCTGCCACTCCTGGGGCGGCCCCAGCTTCTGCTGTCCGGGAATGATCTGCTCCACCGAAATGCGCTGCCGCAGCGGATCCTTGCCCGGAAAGAACTTCTTCACCAGGCTCTCGTTCACCACCATCACCTTCACGCTGCTGGCCGTGTCTCCGTCGTTCAGCTCCCGTCCCTTGATCAGCCGAATTCCGAATGTCGCAAAGTAGTCCGGTGTCACCATCCCGAACCCCGCCGACGGCCTCTGCGACGGATCCGCGCAGCGTAACGGATTGCGGTTCCATGAATCTTGAAATGTGACGAATGGGCAAAGATCTCGAACCCAACATCCCTGATCCTGGAGTGCGGGTTTGAGAGTGTTATCGCGTTTGCACCTAGCCGCTCTTCTGCTATCCGCTTCTTAGCCGACCGGTCTTGAGCTATCCGCTTCTTAGCTGACTGCTCTACCAGCTAGTGTAGTGCGTCGTAAGTGATAACGAGTATTGCCGGTATGCGTCCATACTATTGAGGACGACACAGTATGCGCATCGCTGCCGCCGTTGAGCTGAGTGCGGAACAGAAACAAGCCCTGGAGCGGATGGCGCGAGGACGTTCGCTTCCCGCTCGGGTTGTGGAACGGGCGCGGATCGTGCTGCTGGCCGCGGACGGTCTGGAGAACCAGCAGATTGCCCGGCGGATGAAGATGACGCCGGAGAAGGCGGCGCGCTGGCGAAACCGCTTTCTCACAGGCGGCATTGCGGCTCTGGAAAAGGACGCGTCGCGACCGGGGCGCACGCCCATCATCACCGAACGGCGGGTGAAGCGAGTCGTGAATATGACGCTGCACGATAAACCTGCGAACGCCACGCACTGGTCGACGCGCACCATGGCGCGTGCGGCGGGCATCAGCGAGGCCAGTGTGCGCCGCATCTGGCGCGCCCACGGACTGAAGCCGCATCAGATGCGAACCTTCAAGCTCAGCCGCGACCCGCGCTTCCAGGAAAAGCTGGAGGATATTGTCGGCCTGTATCTGAATCCGCCCGAGCACGCCATCGTCCTGTGCGCCGACGAGAAGAGCCAGATTCAGGCTCTGGATCGCACTCAGCCCGGCCTGCCGATGAAAAGAGGCCGCTGCGGCACCATGACCCACGATTACAAGCGCAACGGAACGGCTACGCTGTTTGCCGCCCTCGATGCACTCCAGGGCCAGATCATCTCCATGTGCGACGAGCGGCACCGGCATCAGGAATGGCTGAAGTTCCTGCGCGCTATCGATGATGTTGTTCCCCCGGGCAAGCAGATCCACATGATCGTGGACAATTACTCGACCCACAAACACGCCAGGGTCGAGCGCTGGCTCGAACGTCATCCCCGCTTCCACATGCACTTCACGCCTACCGGCTGCTCATGGCTGAACATGGTGGAGCGCTTCTTCCGCGACCTGACCGAAAATCGCCTGCGCCGGGGAGTCTTTCGCAGCGTCGAGGATCTGATCACCGCGATCTTCGACTACATCGACCATCACAACGACAACCCCAAACCCTTTATCTGGACCGCCAAAGCTGCGGACATTCTGCAGAAGGTCAAGCGCGCCCGCGCCGCTCAGAATAATCGGCAATCTGCATGACGCACTACACTAGAACAGATCCGCCCCCACCTTCGGCTTCGCCGCCGTCCCGGTCACGACAATGGGGACCACCGCCGCAGCATTCTTCTTTTTGAAGAACGGGCTCAGTGGTTTCAGCAGGACGGACTTCCATCCCGTCGCGGCGTGAGACAGCCCCTTCTGCAGGGCCATCGTCCCGGTGAGATGAATCTTCGTATCCAGCAGATTGAACGTCCCGCGCAGCCGCGCATCGGCGCCCGGCAAATCTGCCCGAATGTCCGGGAAATACGCCATCCCGTGATCGAAGCGTGTCGTCGAACTCGCTGCCAGCGTTACCTCTGCGGCGCCTTCACCCTGCTTTACATCTCCCTGCGGATCCTTTCGCACCCGCGCGCTGAAGGCGTCCATATTCGCCTGCTTCTTCTCATCGACGAACCGCATTCCGATCAGCGCGATATCTCCCTTCAGTTGCAACCGCTCCAGAAATCGCTGCGGTCCCGGCATGAATTCAGCGTCGGCCGCGAAGTTCACCTTCCCCGTCATCTGCGGCTCCGCCGTCTCCACCACCCGCAGCAAATCCTGCACCTCGGCGCCGCTCGTGGCGAAAGCCACGGCTACCCGCTTCGGCGAGCCGGCCACGCTTCCGCTGGCGCGGATGACGCTGCTCCCGATCTTTACCTGAGCGCTTTCAATCTGCACGTCGGCGCTCAGGCCCCCCACCGCCGCTTTGTATTCGGAATCCAGGCGTATCGTATGCGCGTCGCCCGCGCGAAAATCCGGAATCGCCGCCGTACCCGCAACCTCGATGCGCGAGAAGTTCCCTGAGAATTTGCCCCCGCCCCGCACATGGCCGGCGAGCCCTCGCAGTCGGCTCAAATCGGCACTTTTAACGTTGTATGTGCCGGAGAGCGGTGTTGTCAGATAGCTGGCCGTCCGGAACGGCCCCATCCTGCCGCTCGCCGCCACCGTGCCCTCCGGCCCCGGCGTCTCCACCTGCAGCGAAAAGCCCATCGGCCGGCCGGCTTCCAGGTCGTGAATTTGCAGCGCGGGAAATCGGAAACGGATCGGCGATTCTCCGTGCCTCAAAAAATCGAGAACTGTCCCGTCCGCGCAAATAGTCTCGATTTTCAGCTTCGACTGCGACGTGTCGATCACCCCGTGGTCGAAATCCATTCCGCGCGCCGCTGTCCCCACCGGCGGAATCCGAACGTGCAGGCCCTCCAGCCTGATCTCGTACAGCAGGTGCGGATGCAGCAACAGCATCCCCCACTGCCCCTCGACCGTCATGCGCTGCACCTGCGCCAGCGGCGGAATCCGCGTGTCCCCATGCCGGTAAAACGTAACTCCCTCGGCTACAAATCCGGGATGGGGAAAGTAGGTCCGATGGTAGCCACTCACCACCACCTCGCTCTCGAACACCTGCTGCAGAAGCGGATGCACCTGCCGGTAACGGAACGGCCAGAAGTAAAACATCAGATGCACCGCGATCATGGCCAGCGCAATCACCGCCGCGGTCGCCGCTTCAGTGAAGCGAATCCGGCGTTTGGTTTTTGCAGAAGGATGGGCGGCTACGGTCATCGTTCCGGTTCCCCGGGGGCCCATCTCTCCAGATGGTTCGTTTCCCCAAGCTGGTTGTCCCCGCTCGACGCGGGGTAAACCAGGCACCACCCTCTGCCTTCTCTTTTCGCCTGTTCCCCGCTCTTCCCCTCCTGACTTCTTTGGTGCAGGATGTCCTCCCCTCACTCATTCGGACCTCCGCTTTGCTACCTTTAGAAGAGATCGCAATGACACGTTTCTCTGCCTCCCTCCTCGCTTTTCTCCTCGTCGTCCCTGTCGCCTTCGCTCGGTCCCATTCCGACGGCACGATTGACCCCCACCCGGTCGCCGCTGCACGCCACACCACGGCGAAAGAAGCCGCTCTGCCACCGCCCAGCGCCTACAACGACCACCCCAAACTCGCCATCATCCTCGTCATCGACCAGTTCCGCGGTGACTACCTGGACCGTTGGCGTGCCGATTTCAAAGATCGCGGCTTCGACCTCTTTCTCGAGCACGGCGCGTACTTCCCCGATTGCTACTACGACTACGCCAACACCAAGACCGCTCCCGGCCACGCCACCATCGGCACCGGCGCCTACACCGACGGCCACGGCATCGCCTCCAACGACTGGTGGGACCTCTCCCGCAACCAGGATCGCCCCGTCTCTTCGGTCGAGGATGAGCGCTATCGCCTCGTCGGCGAGCCGGACTCCAGCATCCCCGCCAACCAGCCCGGCGCCCCCGCTACCGCGGCCAAATATCTCACCGGCTCCTCTCCGCGGAATCTGCTCGCTTCCACCGTCGGCGATGAGCTGCGCCTCGCCACCCAGGGACAGGCGAAGGTTTACGGCATCTCCCTAAAAGATCGCGCCGCGATCCTGCCCGCCGGAGCCGCCGCCAATGGCGCCTTTTGGATCGATCCCGCCTCCGGCTACTTCGTCACGTCCACCTATTACATGCCGCAGCTGCCCGCATGGGCCACAGCCTTCGACACCGGCGGGCGCATCGCCCAGGCCGAGCAGGAAGCCAACGTCCCCACCGACACGAAGCAGTTCTACGAACTCGTCGGTCGTACCCCTGCCGCCAACTCCTACGAGCTGGACTTTGCCGAAGCCCTGATCCAGGGCGAACAGCTCGGTCAGGGCAACGTCACCGACATGCTCACCATCAGCCTCTCCGCCAACGACATCATCGGCCACCAGCTTGGCCCCGACTCGCAGTACGAACACGACATGGTCGATGCCCTCGACACCCAGCTCGACACCTTCTTCACCTGGCTCGACAAGAACATCCCCGGCGGCCTCGGCAACGTGTGGATCGCCCTCACCGCCGATCACGGCGTCGCTCCGGTTCCCGCCACGGCTGCCCAGGACGGACTCAACGCCGCCAAGTGGAACCTCGATAAGCTCACCGACGCCCTCGACTACGCCATCAACATGAAGTTCTCTCCCGGCGAGAAGATCAAATACATCCTGCCGCATCAGGAACTTCCCTACATCGCCCTCAACAGTCCCGAATTCATGCGCGCCGGCATCAACGAGCAGGAAGCCGAAAACGCCGTGCAGCTGCTGCTCCCCGCCGCAGTCGCCTCGCTCGCTCCTGCCGCTCCTCAACCGCCCCCCTCCGACGCTGCTCCGGATAACCAGAACGCAGACCACCCAGCGCCCCCACCATCCGAAACGCGGCTCCCGCCTCGCCCCGTCCTCTTTCGCAGCTACACCCGCGAGCAGCTCGCCACCGGCGCTTATCCTCCCACCGCGTGGGGAGAGCTTCTGGCCCACAGCTACTCGCCCAACGGTGGCTGGTATGTGATGGTCATTCCCGCCGCCTTCCAGATGGAGACGATGAGTTCCGCCCAAACCACGCACTTCAGCCCGTGGTCGTACGATCGCCACGTGCCGCTTGGTTTCTATGGCGAACCCTTTGCCCCCGGCATTTATCGCGGACGCGTGCAGCCCGTCGACCTTGCCGCCACCTTTGCCGCGCTCCTCGGCATCAACCAGCCTTCGGCCTCTGTCGGGCGCATCCTCACGCAGGCCCTGAAGCCCGTCGACGATATCAATTACCCGAAACCGAAACCCGCGCCCCCGGTCCGCAAGCATCGCACGACCACCCACCACACAGCCAGGCCAACGGCCCACGCCGCCGCAACTCCGAAGGCCACCCGCCCATGAATCAGAAGTCGCGACGATCCCGGTGCCCCATGCAAGCGTTCTTTTGGCTTGAGTGGGCTCGCCTGCCGAATCTGAACGTTTCTCCTGCCCCCTGCGCCCTGTACCCTGCACCCTGTTGTGCAGCCGGAGGCAGCACAACATGAAGCCCGACATGAGCGTCAGCTTCTGCGGCCTCGAGCTGGTCAGCCCCGTCATCGCCGCCAGCGGCACCTTCGGCTACGGCGCCGAGTTCGAGGAGATTGTCGACTTCAAAAAGATCGGCGGCTTCGTCACCAAAGGCATCTCCCCGGAGCCCATGGCCGGCAACCAGGCTCCGCGCCTCATCGAAACTGCAGCCGGCATGATCAACGCCATCGGCCTTCAAAACGTCGGTGTCGAAAAATTCATCGCGGAGAAGCTCCCGCCTCTGCGCAAATATCCTGCCTGCGCCGCGATCATCAACGTTTTCGGCTCCACGATTGACGACTACCTCACCGTCATCAATCGCCTCAACGAAGCCGAGGGCATTGCTGCGTACGAACTGAACGCCTCGTGCCCGAACACCAAACATGGCGGCATCGCCTTCGGTTCCGACCCCGACACCCTCTTCGATCTGGTCTCCCGCGCCAAAACCCGCGCCGCCCGCCCGCTCATCGTGAAGCTCTCGCCCAACGTCACCTCCATCGCACTGATGGCAACCACTGCCCAGCGTGCAGGCGCTGACGCCCTCTCCCTCGTGAACACCTTCATCGCGCTCTCGATCGATACGGAGACGCGCCGCCCGCGCCTCTCCAACATCACCGGCGGCCTCTCCGGCCCTGCCATCAAACCCATCGCCGTGCGCATGGTGTGGGAAGCCGCCAAGGCCGTGCAAATCCCCATCCTCGGACTTGGCGGCATCGTCACTCCCGAAGACGCCGTCGAATTCCTCCTCGCCGGCGCTGCCGCCGTCCAGATCGGTACCGCCAGCTACGCTGACCCGCGCGCCACCGAACGCATCGCCGTCGAACTCGAACAATGGTGCGCCCGCCACCACGTAGCCCGCGTCGCGCAACTCACCGGCGCCATGGATCTCGCCCCGCCTGACGCTCTCGCCTGATCTTTTTCTAACCCCAGGCGTCGCAACCCCGGTTCCGCGCTTTATTTCCGCTATAAGCTGGTCCTCTGCTTCTGTTCCCTGCGCTTTTTTCTGAACGCCGAACGCTGTACGCTGAACGCTGACTCATGGGATTTCTCGTTCACTTCATCTTCACGTGGTGGGGACTCCTCCTCGAAGCCCTCGCTATCCTTCACTTCATCCGCCGCCGTCCCGATGCCTGGTGGCTCTTCGTCATCATCTTCCTCGGCCCGCTCGGCGCCCTTATCTACCTCCTCATTGAAGCCGCCCCCGACCTCACCTCGCTCTCCCAGCAGTCCGCCCACGGCTTCTCCCGCCGCAAACGCATCCGCGAACTCGAAGCGCTTGTCCAGGTCAACACCGCCGTCGGCAACATTGAAGAACTCGGCGACCTCTACATGGACGAAGGCCGCCTCGCCCAGGCTCGCGCCGCCTTCGACCGCGCCATCCAGGGAGGCAGTACCACCATCGACCCCTTCTACAAGCGCGGAGCCTGCGCCGTTCTCATGGGCGATGCGTCCGCTGCCATTCCCGACCTCGAACGCACCGTCACCCAGGACCCCGGCTACGACTTCTCCCGCGCCGCCGGACTCCTCGCCCACGCCTACGCGCTCACCGGCGAAAAGGAAAAAGCCGAACAGCTCTTTCGCGCCGCAACCAAAACATCGACGATGTCGGAAACGTACCTCAACTTTGCCGAACTGCTCGCCTCCGAAGGCCGCACCGCCGAAGCCCGCGACTGGGCCCGCAAACTCCTCGGCAAATCCCAGGGCATGCCCGCCTACCTGCGCCGCCGCGAACGCCCCTGGTTCCGTAAAGCAAGAAAGCTCCTCAGTCGTCTGCCCGCGTAGCACCCGATTTTCTCGCTGCCGTCTTTTGCTGACCGATTCTCGCTAACAGTCCCCTGCTACCGCTTTCTGGCTCTCTCACCCCCGTTGGCAACTCACCGTCACCGAGCACAGATGCTCCTCGAATCGGTACACGCGTTCGATCCGGATCGCCGCCTTCCGGCTGAAGAGCTCGTACTTCTTCCCCACGATTACCGTCGGCGTCGACAGCAAACACCGCGACGCCAGCTCCGCATCGTAGCCCTTCCACGCTCCGGCCACCATATTCCCTACCTCACCCATCGCGTCGCGCACCGTCGCGTCCACCGCTTCCGGCTCCACCCCCGTCAGGCACGCCGATATCCGCATCGCAGCCGCTTTGCTCGCCTGCACCACGACCGTGCCCGCCATCCCACCGGCCAGCCCGATCAGCGCGCACACCGCCTCGCCCTCCACTACCGCCCCGTCACGCGCCTCTACACATGCAACACCGACCATCGTGCCGAATACTTCCCCTATCGCCCGATCCAACCGCTCTTTGAGAACTGTGCTCTCTTCCCACGTTTCCGCGTATGCGGCCATCTTTCGTCCTCGGTCCAGGGTTTTGACTGATCTTCTTATCGGCGACAGGCAGATTCCCGCGAGTACTGGCAAAAGACCAGATCGCTTCCTCCTTCCTGTACCCTGTCCGCATGCGCCTCTCGCCGCGCCTCGGATTTCGCCTCTCCCTCATCGTCATCGCCGTGGCCCTCATCGTCATGCGCTTCATCCCGCACCACCACCCCGCGCCCGCAAGCCCCTCCATCCCCGACCTTTCTCGCACGCATCCGCTCAACCAGCCCGGAGGCGGACCCATCGCCGCGGACGCTTACGAGGTCTACTCCGCGCTCTACCAGGCCCCGAGCGACGAGCCCCTTGTCTTCGCCTCTGAATCTCGCACGGATATCCCCCAGGTCGGCACCAGCTGCCTCAAGCCCACCACGCCCACCGAACACGAGATGAACGACGCCTTCGTCGCCGCCAACCAGCAAAGCCACCAGTGGGAACAGAAGCTCACCATCCCGCAGGACTACTCGGTGCTTTCTCCCGCTGACACCGTGCAGGCGCAAGTCTGCCTCCAGGCCCACGACCACACTTCAGCCCGCTGCGCTGCTTATAAAAACGTGCGCCACATCCGTTTTCTTGGTGTCCCCGGCTTCAACCGGTCGCACACCCACGCCCTGGTCTCCGTCATCAAAAACTGCGGCGGATTCTGCGGCTCCGGCGGCATCTTCGCCGTCGAGAAACACGGCAACGCCTGGACCCGCTCCGCCACGACAGACTTCGACCGCGACTGCAGCTGGATCTACTAGCACTGCTGCCTCCTACAGCCCACCGGCCGCCAGTTCCAGTGCAATAATCTCGGCCCGCACCACGCCTTCTCCCACCGTCACCATCGCCACCGTCACCGGCAGAGAGAACCGCCGCGGCCCCGCACTTCCAGGATTTAGGAACATCACACCCTTCCGCCGCTCGATGCCTGGCTTATGCGAGTGCCCGCTCACCACCACGCCAATCCCCGCCGCTCGCGGATCGAGATCCAGCTCCTTCACGTCGTGCAGCAGATAGAACGCGATACCGCCCAGCTCTACCATCTCCGTCGCCGGCAACTGCGCGCACGCCCCCGTCCGATCGACGTTGCCCCGAATCGCCGTCACCGGCGCGACCTTGCTCAACTCGACGAGAATCTCCGCCTCCCCCACATCCCCGGCATGCAGAATATGATCCACGCCCTCCAGCGCAGCCACCGCCTCCGGCCGCAGCCATCCATGCGTGTCCGAAATCACCCCAATCCGCATTCCGCCATTATGCAGACTATCGACCGAACGGCGCGAAGCGCGAGCCTGCCCTGAGCAAGCCCCGAGCGAAGCGAGTTGCGCATCGAATGGGCCTGGACGGCCAGTCCCTTTCCCCTTGACAACTTAGGAGAACCAGCGCTACTCTCCTGATTAACTTAGGAGGAAGCATGTCCGATCAGGCCCAGATTCTCCCCGGCACCCTCGATCTGCTCGTCCTTAAAGCCGTCTCCCTCGGGCCCCTCCATGGCTACGGCATCCTCCTCCGCATCGGCCAGATCTCCGACAGCGCCCTCCTCATCGAACAGGGCGCGCTCTATCCGGCCCTCTTCCGCCTCGTCCGCCAGGGCCTGCTCAAAGCCAGCTGGGGCACCTCGGACAACAACCGCCGCGCCAAGTTCTACGAACTCACCGCCGCCGGCCGCAAACGCTTCCGCGAAGAGACCGAAGGCTGGAACCGCCTCGCCGCCGCCATGTCTTCCGCCCTCGCCGCGCAACCGGAAGAGGTGTGACATGAACCCCCTCACCTCGGTCTCCGCGTGGCTCCGCTCCATTGCCGCAAAATTTCTCTACCCCTCGCGCACCGCCGGCGACATCGACGAAGAGCTCCTCACCCACATCCAGTGTCGCGCCGACGACCTCGAACGCTCCGGCCTCTCCCGCGCCGAAGCCGAGCGCCGCGCCCGCATCGAATTCGGCGGCTATCAGAAATTCCGCGAAGAATCCCACGAAGCCCTCGGCGCCCATTTCCTCGACACGTTCCTCGCCGATCTTCGCCTCGCCCTGCGCGTCCTCCGCAAGTCGCCCGGCTTCACCTTCGCCGCCATCGCAACGCTCACCCTCGCCATCGGCGCCAACGCCCTCGTCTTCGGCGTTCTCGACGCGCTGATCCTGCGGCCGCTCAGTGTCCCGAAGCCGCAAAGCCTCTGGGGCATCGAGCATTTTGAGTCCTTCCCCAACTACCGAGACCTCCGCGACCGCAACCACACCTTCCAGGGCCTGGCCGCCTGGAAAATGGTATTCACCACGCTCGATGCCGGCCACGATTCGGTCAGCTCCTGGGGTTACGCGGCCAGCGGGAACTACTTCGACGTCATTGGCATTCAGCCTCTCATCGGCCGCGTCTTTCACGCCGCCGATGAACACGGTCCTGGCAGCGCACCCTACATCGTGCTCTCCTGGCCCTGCTGGCACAGCCGTTTTCACGAGGACCCCTCCGTCCTCGGCCGCACCGTCCTGCTCGGACGACACCCCTTCACCATCATTGGCGTCACACCCCGCACCTTTGGCGGCACCCTCCTCTTTGGCGCCCCCGACTTCTTCATGCCCATCGTCAACCAGGCCCAGGTCGATGCCCAGAACCTCCTTGAAGCGCGGGCCAACACCCAGGGCGTCTTCGAAATGATTGGCCGCCTCAAACCCGGCGTCACCGTCGCGCAGGCCGCCGCCGACCTCAATAGCATCGGCGCCTCTCTGGAAAAGGCTTACCCCAAAGAAGTCCCGCATCGCGACTACACGCTCGCCCATCCCGGCCTCTTTGTCTTCGGCGGTCCGACCCGGGCCTTCCTTGCCGGACTCATGCTGCTCGCCGCTCTTATTCTCATCGCTGCCTGTGCTAACCTCGGCAGCCTCTTCGCTGCACGCGCCGCCGACCGCTTTCGTGAGATCGCCCTGCGCCTCGCACTCGGGTCCAGCCGTCGCCGCGTCCTGCGCCAACTCCTCACCGAAGCGGTCGTGGTCTCGCTCGCTGGTGGCGCTTTCGGTCTGGCTGCCAGCGTCTTCCTCCTGGAACGTCTCAGCCAGTGGCAGCCCTTCCCCATGGCTCCCATTCGCCTGCCTGTCACCCCCGATGCCAGCGTCGTCCTCCTGGCCTTCGTCCTCGCGTTATTCAGCGGACTCGCCTTCGGCATCGTGCCTCTCCGCCAGGTCCTCCGCGCCCATCCTTACCAGGTCATTAAAGCCGGATCCACCGGCTCGTCCGGCCGCCGCGTCACCCTGCGCGACGTTCTGCTCATCGTCCAGATCGCCATCTGCGCCGTCCTCGTGACGTCGTCCCTGGTGGCGGTGCGCGGCCTGGTGCGCGCCCTCCATGGCCGCTTCGGCTTCGAACCGCACAACGCCATGATCGTCGGTGTCGATCTTGCCGCTGCCGGCTACTCCGGAGACCGCCTCGTCGACGCGCAAAAACACCTCATCCATTCACTCGAAGCCGTTCCCGGCGTTCAGCACGTCGGGCTCATTACCCTCTATCCACCCCTCGTCTACGCCGCCGCCACCGACACCCACGTCTTTCAGGACGACGCCCGCGACCTGCGCGCCGTCAATGCGGCTGCTGTCCCCTACCGCTACGATGTCTCTCCCGGCTATCTCGCGGCCGCGGGCACCGCTCTGCTCGCCGGCCGCGACTTCACCTGGCACGACGATCGCAACGCACCCCGCGTCGCCCTCGTCAACAGAGAATTCGCCCGAAAACTCTTCGGCTCCCCCACCGCTGCCATCGGCCACTACTTCCGCCTTCAGGATGGAACCCGCTTTCAGATCGTCGGCATCTTTGAGAACGGCAAATATCTCAGCGTCACCGAGAGTCCGGCCCCGGCCATGTTTCTCCCCTTCCTGCAATCGCCGGTTCGCGTAACAGAACTCATCGTGCGTTCCAGCCGCGACTCGCAGCAGCTCATTCCTGCCCTGCGCACCGCCGTGCATCAGCTCGACAGCGGCCTCCCGGTCGAAGTCGATTCCTGGACGAACTACCTCGGCCTCGCCCTCTTCCCTTCGCGCGTCGCCACCGTCGCACTGGGCGTCCTTGGGCTCATGGGCGCGATGCTCTCTGTCTCCGGCATCTTCGGCATGGCTGCGTACTCCATTAGCCGCCGGATGCGCGAGCTCGGTATCCGCATTGCTCTCGGCGCGCAACGCAAAGAAATCCTCCAGGCCGCACTCGGCCGTGCCCTCAGACTTCTCGCCCTCGGTTCGGTGGCAGGACTCATCCTCGGCATCCTGGCCAGCCGGGTCCTCGCCTCCATCGTTTATGAGGCAACGCCGCGCGACCCCATCGTCCTCGCCGGAGTCGTGCTGGCCATGGCGACCCTCGGACTCATCGCCACCTGGATCCCTGCTCAGCGCGCGCTCTCCCTCGACCCCCTGGCCCTCTTACGCGAAGAGTGAAGCCGGCGGGGCCTGAGCCTGCGAGAGTCCCCAGACCGAACTACCGCCGCTGCACCTGCGTCCCGCTCGCCACCTTCAGGGTGAACAGACTTCCCGGCAGATGCGTGTTGTAACGGATGTTCGAGTAGGTCACGGTCCGCGAATCCCCGTCCGGCTGCACCATCACCTGCTTCAGCGAAATGTCGCGGGCCAGGTCGACCCAAATGGTGAGCTTCGAGATATTGTTGCGAATGTTCGACAGCCTCGGCACGAGGTCCAGCTTAGCCGTCTGCGTGCCATCGACAGCCTCGTTTCCCTGCAAGGTCACTTCCCACGCGGCGTTCAGCTCCTTACTCGTGGCCCCGAAGCCAGTGGCCAGCATGCTGTCGTACTCCGAGCGATTGGCGCCCGCCGAGAAGAGCGTCTCCTGCTTCGCGCCAGGCTGGTAATAGGCCAATTGCCCGTTCTTATAGAGAATGTCACGCTCGCCGGGCTGTCCCTTGTCCAGCGTCATGGCCATCTCGATCGACGAGCCGGCGCGGCGGAAAGCGGTGCTTCCCTTCTGCATTTGATGATCCTGAACCACGGCGGTGTAGTTGTCGACGCTGATGTCGGCCTGCACATTCTGGAACTTCGCCGCGGACGCGTCGAGCTGCGCGTAAACCTTCTGCAGGTTGGCGTCCTGCGCCTCAGACAACGAGGGAGTCCCGAGAAGAAGTGCGGCCATCAATACCGTGGTTGTTTTCATCACGTCAGTCAAGGTCCTCCTGGACCTAAAAGCCATGAACGGATAGATGCAGTTGTTGACCCAGGATTTTCCCGAAAGACGCGGCCACAATCGGCTGACCGCTTGACCCGCTGACCGTCTCACCGCTGACCGTTCTTCAGCTCACCGTTCTTTCGCTGCTTCAGCGATGTCCCCACACCCGCCACGCCACCACCACGCCGCCAATCTCCCGGATCGGCGTAAAACGGTCCACGACAATTGGACCCGAGGTTGGAGCGATGGCGTTGACGAAGTCCTGGCTCGTCGGCGCACCGTCGTGGGTCGTAACCATCTCGGTCGGTACGTCGTAGATCATCCCGCCCGCCGGGTTCACCGACGCACGAATCACGCCCGCCGGCCAGTCCGCCTTGGGCCGGTCGCCGTAATCGATGAAATGCGGCGTGAAGAAGATGAACGCGAGGATCAGCGTAACCATCACATCGTAGTGAACGCTGCCCCGCTCGTGCGTCCACCACAGGTAGCTTTTCAACGTCCGTCCGATGCCCAAGACCTACGCTCCTGCCCGCGGCGCGATTGTCTTCTGCCCGCCCATATAGGATACCAGGGCGTCCGGGACCCGCACCGTCCCATCCGCCTGCTGATAGTTCTCGATGATCGCCAGCCACGTCCGTCCCACCGCCAGCCCGCTTCCGTTCAGCGTGTGGACGAACGCCGTCTTCCCCTGCCCCTTCGGCTTGTAGCGAATGTTCGCCCGCCGCGCCTGGAACCCCTCGAAATTCGAGCAGGAAGAGATCTCCCGATACAGGTTCTGTCCCGGCAGCCACACCTCCAGATCGAACGTCTTGGCGGAACTGAATCCCGTATCGCCTGTGCACAGCAGCATGCGCCGATACGGCAGATTCAGCTTCTCCAGGATCTCTTCTGCGTTGCGCGTGAGCTTCTCATGCTCGGCATCGCTCTCTTCCGGCCGCGTGAACTTCACCAGCTCCACCTTCTGGAACTGGTGCTGCCGGATGATCCCGCGCACATCTTTCCCATAAGAACCGGCCTCAGACCGGAAGCATGGCGTATACGCGGTCAGCGAAATCGGCAGCTTCGCCTCCTCCAGCGTCTCGTCTCGAAACAGATTCGTCACCGGAACCTCGGCCGTAGGAATCAGCCAGTGATCGTTGTCCCGATAAACGCCCGCCGTGAATCCTTCAGGATCGACACACCGGAACAAATCCTCGGCAAACTTCGGCAACTGCCCGGTTCCGAACAGCGATTTACTGTTCACCATGAACGGCGGCAGAACCTCGGTATACCCATGCTCCCGCGTGTGCAGGTCCAGCATGAAAGAGATGAGAGCGCGTTCCAGCTTCGCGCCGTCGCCCCAGTAAACTGCGAACCGCGCGCCGGAAATCTTCGCGGCACGTTCCAGATCAAGGATGCCAAGCTGCGCACCCAGCTCCCAGTGCGGCTTCGGCTGAAAATCAAACTTCGGAAGCTCGCCCCACTTCTTCACTTCGACGTTGCTGCGCTCATCGGATCCAATCGGCACTTCGTCGCGCGTCAGATTCGGAATGCGCGTCAGGATCGCGCGCATCTGCTCCTCGGATTCATTCGCTGCCGACTCCAGTTCGTCCGTGCGCGCCTTCAGCGCCCGCGTTTCCTCCATGACCGCAGTGGCATCCTGGCCGGACTTCTTCAGCCGCGCCACTTCTTCGCTCAGCTTGTTGCGCTGCGCTTTCAGCTGTTCTGTTTCGGTGATGCGTTCGCGCCGCATCTGATCCAGCTCGCGAAAATTCCCCAGCAACGCGGCGGGATCCTGCCCCCGGTCGCGCAGTTTCTTCTCTACCAAATCGAAATTCGCACGGACAAAACCCAGATCGAGCATACCTGATCAGGGTACAGCAGGGCTCCGGGCTCCGGGCTCCTTCAATCCAGCCGCACCAGCCACGCTTCCCCCTCCGCCGGCTGCAGACGATGCGCGATCGCCACCGCCTGGGTACGGTTGTCATTCTCCGGGCGAATCCGTACCCAGTAGCCCGTGGGCCCCTGAAACTCAATCACGTTCGCCGTGCGATATTCCCTCTCAAGACGATCCTGCAATTGCAGCGCGGACTTCTCATGCGAGAAAGCCCCAATCTGCACGCACCAGCGCCCGCCCTCGTCCATCGGCTTCGGCGTGCTGAAAACATCCACACGCACTTCGCCGACACCGGCACGGTACAGCCCCACCGCTTTGGCGGCAGCCAAAGATAGATCGAGAATGCGCCCCGGCACAAACGGTCCCCGATCCGTAATACGCATGACCGCCGACTGCCCGGTCTTCAAGTTCACCACGCGAATCAGAGACCCCATCGGCAGCGTGCGATGCGCCGCGGAGAGCCCGTTCTCGTCATAAACCTGCCCATTGGCGCCCACGCGATTGTGATACGGCGGACCATACCAGCTCGCCATTCCTGTCTCGGAGTAGATCGGCGTATGCGTGTCCACGAACTGTTCATCGGCGCTCAGCGAAGGGACAGGCGGCAGCGGCGATGCCGGAGCCACGCTCGATGCTCCGGCTTCCGGAGTCACCGCTGGTGGAGCGGGCGGTGTGTACGCGATCTCCTTCCTGTGTGAACAGCCGGCCAGCAAAATCAGGCCGGCTGCGAACAGCCCCGCAGGACGCAAGGCCTGCCGCAAACTCCGGGTTCTGCCATCGAGGGGGAGGATTTGGCTCATCGTCGAATCGGCTCAGGCTCGTCGCGCGCGGTCGAGGTGGTCGGCGAGCCGGCCCAGCTGCTCGGCCGCAATCCGTAAAGCCTTCGACGAATTCTCGCGCACTTCGGGCACGACTTTGTCGTTGAGATAGGTAATTACGCGTTTCACATCGTCCTCAACGCGATCGCTGCACGCGCCAAACTGCTCGTCCATCCTGCGTCCAATGTTTTCAAAACGGCCGGTAGATGTGTCCGCCATGGGATGCTCCCTGCCAGGTTGCGGCTGCCTCTTAGTATTGCGATGCGCGATGCCGCGGTCAATTGCCCGGCGGCGCCGCGTGCCGGGGAAGATACCCGCGATGATTGAAGCCCGGAATACATCCCACTGCGCCCGGGCCCCTTCCAATCACTTTGATCCAGGGGGTCCTCTGCAATCCTTCCGTCTGATTTTTCCTTTTCTGCCGTTGGCGTGGATTTTGCTGATGAGTTGCACAACGGTACGGGCCCAGAACTTCGATTCTCTTCCCGACGCGCCGCTACCGGCCCTGGCGGAGACACACTTGAGTGCATCCGCAGCGTGGCAAAGTCAGAGCCCGCCCGCGCAGGCTGCCCCACACTCAGCCAGCCCCATTGAGCATGCTTCCAGGAAAGAACGCAAATGGTCGCAGTTTGTCGACCCCGGCGAAAAAATTCCGCCGCTCTACGCCCGTGACAAGTGGAAGTATTGGCTCACTCAGGAATTCAGCTGGTATTCCGCCGCCCCTGAATTCATATCTGCCGGGTACGGGCAACTCGCCGATACTCCGGACTACGGCAGCGACTCCGGCGCCTTCGGCGAGAAACTGGGCGCCGCCTTCATTCGCGACGCCACCATGCGCTTCTTCTGCGGCAGCATGTTCCCCGTCATCACCCACGAGGACCCTCGCTACTATCGCAAAGCTACAGGCAGCTACGGGAGCCGCGCCGGATGGGCGGCTGACCGCGCTTTTGTCATCCAGAACGACGACGGCAGCCACGGCTTCAACTATTCCAATATCGTTGGACACCTCGCTGCTTCGGCGCTCACTCCGCTCTACTATCCGCCGAAAAATGCCACCATCGGTATGGTCATGCAGACCTGGAGCACGTCGATCGCCGGAGACATAGGCAACAATATGCTTCTGGAATTCGTGCCCGATGCTATGAACGCCTGGCGTCGACATAAAGAGCACCGTCATTCGTCCGGAATCGAGGACCATTCGTCTAACTGAGGAACAGCCCAGCACTGCGGGAGGGAATCCAGCACGAATGCTTGCAGCAAGGCCGCCGCAAGGGCGCGAACGACAGCACCGCTCGCAGCAGTTTCGAAGTGTCTGGAGGCATCGTCGTCTTTCCCTGCTGCGCTGGAGCTGTTACCTCGCCCTCGTCGTCGCGCCCCGGGCATGGGCTCAGGCACAAACCGATCTCCCCGATGCACCTGCTCCGCACACGGAAATGATCGCGAGATCTACCCCCACGGGGGCGGGGCCCGCCCTCGCCGCGAACCCGGTTCGTGCTTTCGCCAACCCAGTTCCTGCCTCTGGTGCCGGACAGGAAGCCTTCCCTCCCCAGGCCCCTGTCGAGGGACTGCGGACCACCTATGTGCCCGTACCGAAGTGGTGCATCGCCCATGCCTGCAGCCAGGTCTCGCCTCAGCCTCTTTGCTGCCGGCCTTCCAGTGACGTCTTCGATAACTACATCAGGCGGAATGCCGTGCATATCTACACACCGGCACAGTTGGGACGCATCGCGATCAACGGCGTGATCGATCCCTTCAACCTGCTCACCATCGGCGCCACCTCCCTGGTTTCCGTGGGCACTGATCCTCACTCCCCTTACGGCCCCGGCGCGCGCGGATGGGCCAGAGTGAGCGGCATTACTCTCACCGAGGACATGACGGGCGAGTTTTTCGGGACCTTTCTCATCCCCTCCATCGACCATCAGGATCCCCACTATCACCGCATGCCCTATGCTTCGATGACCCGCCGCATACTGCACTGCGCCTGGCAGCCCTTCTGGACCGTCAGCGACAGCGGCAAAGGGATGATCAATTACTCCACCATCGTCGGCTCTGTCCTCTCCGAGGCTGTCGACGTCACCTATGTCCCCTACCAGCAGCAGGGCTGGGGGCCTGGGGCAGCGCGGATCGCCGTCGGATGGGCCAGCGCACCGGTCGGCAACTACGTAACCGAGTTCTTCCCTGACGTGGCGCGCCACATCAACCTCAAAGTTGTCTTCCTCCAGAGAATCGTGAATCAGGTCGCGCGTGAGGAAGGCGGCCCGTAAAACACCAGCCTACTTTGAGAAATACTCCGGCTCCCGCCCCGGCACCCACGGATCGTAGTGCGCCGCAAACTCTGCGCGCTCCTCCGTCGACGGGTGGCTATAGGTCCAGAATTCGACAAACGGATTTGGGTTCGGATCGTCGAGCCACACCACAGCATCGCTGCAGAAGGAACTCACGACCGTCGCCTGCACATCCGGCACAAGCCCGTGGATCACCTCCTGCCCATACACATCCGCCTGATGTTCGATGTGGCGGCTGATGGTGTTAGCGATCGGCTGCGCGAGGAAGTTCAGCGCGTACGCCACCAGCAGAAATAGCCCGAGCGATGACCAACTCTCGACCGATGAGATGCGCAGCGTATTTCCGTAGCGGCGCACCAGCCACCCCATCAGCCGGTACACAAACCAGTAGAAGGCGAAGATGATGATCACCGACCAGCCCATGCCCTTCGCCACGTGATGCAGAACGTAGTGTCCCTGCTCATGCCCGTACGTGAAGAGAATCTCATTCGGAGTCTCGATCTTCAGCGTTGTATCCCACACCACGATCCGCTGCGAAGCGCCCAGCCCCGTGACATAGGCATTCGCGCCGGTCACGCGCGTGCTCGCGTCCATCAGAAAAATCCGGCGCGCGGGAATATGCAGCCCGCCGCGCGCGGCCACCCGCTCCAGTTGCTCGACGAGCGCCGGATCGCTCTGCGCGAGTGGCGTAAAGTGGTTGAACAGCGGATCGATCACCAGCGGGGCCGCATACGTCCCCACCACCTCAAGGAAAACCGTGATCAGCCAGAACCAGATCCACCACCGGCCCGGCGCTCGACGCAGGAGCACGTACAGGATGCTAAGAACCAAAATACCCAGCGCCAGCGTGATCCCTGTCGACTTAACCCAGTCGACCCACCACGCCGGCCATCGCTCAATCGAGAGCCCAAACTGCAGACTGACATGATGGCCGATGATCGCGGTGGGGATCGTGATCGCACTGAACAGCAGTCCCCACAGCGGAATTGCAATCAATCCCTGCACCCCGGGGCGGCGCGCAACCCGGTCCGCCAGGCGCGCGATCGCCGCACCCATCCTCGTGCGAACCAGAACCCAAAGCGCCAAAAGTATCCACGCCGTTCCGCCAAAGTAGAGGCCGGTGCGCCAGTGGCTCAGCGCGATCGCCTGCGCCAGTTTTTCCGGAGGTAAGGGGCAGAGAGCCTGAGTCGCGAACGCGAGCAGCGCGGCAGCCGGGCTCACAGCGCTAAAGATTGAACAGCTCCCGCAGCCGCCGCGTCTGCGCACGGCTCACCGGAACCTCGGTTTGCTTCTTGTCGTCCATGCGCAGCTGATAGCTGGACTTGAACCACGGAACCACTTCACGGATGTGGTTGATGTTGACCAGGAACGACCGGTGCGCGCGCCAGAAAATCGCCGGGTCCAGCAGGTCGAACAGTTCCTCCAGCGTCCGGCACTTCGACTGCCCTTCGATCGAAGGCGTGACCACCGAAATGACGCCCTCATCGATCGACGCAAAGCAGATGTCCTTCTGATCCACGAGCAGCAGACGGCTACCCGCCTGGAGCACGATCTTTCCGCTGTGCGGCTTCGGCGCCTGATGCTGTTCGATCAGCTTCAGCAGCGTATCGACCCGCATGTCGCCCTGCACCGGACGCGCCTCTCCCGCCTGTCCGGCCTCCTGCAGCCGTTGCCGCGCCCGCTCCACCGCCTGCAGTACCCGGTCGCGATCGAACGGCTTCAGCAGATAATCGATCGCGTTCACGTCGAACGCCCGCACCGCGTACTGATCGAATGCGGTGGCAAAAATGATCTGCGGCAGCTGATCGCGCTCCCCAAGCTCCAGCAGCTTCTTCAGCACCGCGAAGCCATCCAGGCCCGGCATCTGCACGTCAAGGAAAACAACGTCGGGGTGATGCGTGCGAATCAGATCCACCGCTTCAACGCCATTCTTCCCCTCCGCCAGCACATCGACGCTCCCCGTCGTGTCGAGCAGATACTTCAGCTCCTCGCGGGCCAGCTCTTCATCGTCGACAATGAGGGCCGTCATGGACATAGGTCGTCGGCGCTTGCGCAACCCAAGAATACAGGAGCGCTGGAGCCCGGGGACAACCCGGCTGCAGCCAATGGCGGGTGGCGTGAGTTGTGTGGGGAATCCTACTCGGCAAATGCGTGCAGGCGCGCCGGCGGATTATCCGCCGCAAGGCTGTGGCCGCAGTAAACGCAATACATATCCGTCACCCGAGCCGTCCGATGGCAGTTACCGCAACACGCTGCCACCTGGTATGAACATTGCGGACAGAAGTGGTAATCGGCTTCGATGCGCGCGTTGCAGGCCGGGCACGTGCCCAGTACCGGCAGACGCAGCAGAAAATACAGCACCGCGCCGATCCCGCTCGGGATCACCACACACACCACCGTCCACAGCGGGACGTTCATGCCCCGCCGCGGTGAGTCGCGCGTGATGTAGCCGATCATCAGCACGTAAAGACCGGCCAGAAGCCCAAAGCTGATGTCGATATAGAAGCGGAACCAGAATGGCAGGTTCGGCGGATGGTGGCGATGCGCCGGCACGACCACCCACATCAGGTATTCCATCAGCCCGAAGACGATGATCGCCCCGATGATGGACCAGTATGGAATCAGGCTCATCTCTCCGGAGAAACCCTCCGGATGCAGATCCGCGCGTTGCCGAGAATCGTTTTTCATCGAATGCGTCCCGGTCTGCTATCGCTCGTCGCGCGCGGCCCGGTCTCTCCACGTCACCAGCAGAATTGCGAACATCGCGGCGAGCAGGACGATAAACAATGTCAGCATCATCACCGGCAGATCCAGGAAATGCTCCCCGGTGCTGAGATCGTTGACCCCAATCCACAACGCGGGCGCAAAGAGGAGAACCAGCGCACCCATCGCCAGCAGCGCGATGCCTGCATGTCGCCGCTTCCGCGCTCGCTGCTCTTGCATTTCATTCGCTGCTTCCATCACGGAACGCCGGGTACGCAGCACGAATTCGGGAATGGGATGTCCGGTCAGATTCCTGCGCGGACGGAGCACTTCGCTGCTCATAGAGCCTCCATCCGTTCAGAAGTTGCAGTAACCGGCCGGGTTGCCGATTGCACGTGCGGTTTCAGCGCCGCCAGACCCCGATACAGCCGCGACTTGACCGTCGAAAGCGGCGCGCGCGTCATCCGCGCAATCTCTTCCAGTGACATCTCCTCGTGGAAGCGCAGCAAAAGCACTTCCCGGTGCAGCGGATCGAGCGTCAGCAGTGCACCGGCCACCAGCTCCCCGCTCTCCAGTGTCGCCAGATGATCGAAAGGAGACTTCTCCTGGCTCGCCACCTCGAACGGCCGCTCTTCATCGCCGCCTTCGCACATCTCTTCCAGGCTGGCCATCGACCGCCGCCGCCGCAGGTCGATCACCAGGTTCCGGGCAATCGTGAACAGCCACGTGTCAAACCGTGAATTGCCATTGAACTGCGAACCGCGCATCAGCACCCGCATCCACGTTTCCTGGAACAGGTCTTCCGCTACCTCCCGGTTCCCGGTCAGATAGAGCAGATACCGCAGCAGGCGATGCTGATACTGCAGAATGAGTTCGTCCAGCAGTTGCGGATCGTGGCGTTTCAGGCCCTCGACGACCCGGGCATTCTCCATCCGGGCCATTTCCGCGAGTTGGATCGCCGCCGCACCCATATCAACTTGACAGACGGGGGACGAGGCGCGAAAGACGCTGCGCGTCATCAGTTTCTCGACCTTTTGCGTCAGATCCATCACTGCCCCTTTTAGGCGGTTACGACAGGAAAACCCCTCCGCCACTCAGAGCTTCCCGTAACTCTACCATTATCAGTCCGATTTACCTCTTCCGCAACGATAGACTGGAGAGAATGGAAGTGCTTTTTGGGCTGCATCCCGTCGAGGAGGCTCTCCGCTCCGGCGCCCGCCGCTTCGACCACGTCTGCGTCGCGCGCGAACGGCTCCGCCAGGGGGACGCTCATCGCCTCGCAGAGATCGCCTCGCTGGCCCGCGCAGCCGGGGTCCCCCTCCGCACGGAGCCGCGCGATGCCCTCACCCAACTCGCCGGAACCGCAGCGCACCAGGGTGTCGTGGCCATCGTGCAGGAACGCGCCTTCCTCGACCTCGAGGACCTGCTCGAAGGCAAAGAACCGCGCCTGGTCCTCGCCCTCGACGGCGTCGAAGATCCTCAGAACCTCGGTGCCCTTCTCCGCACCGCCGAGTGTGCCGGCGTGGATGGAGTCCTCCTCACCGAGCGCCGTTCGGCCCCGCTCAGCGCCGTTGCCATCAAAGCCTCTGCCGGCGCCGCCGAGCACCTCCGCCTGGCCCGCGTCGTCAACCTCGTCCGCGCCCTCGAAACCCTCAAGGAGCGCAACCTCTGGATCCTCGGTCTCGACGAACGCGGCTCCACGGATTACGACCGCTACGATTTCCGGTCCAATACTGTAATTGTGCTGGGACGTGAAGGAGCCGGGCTGCACGAACTGGTGCGGCGCACCTGCGATCATCTGCTGCGCATCCCCATGGCCGGCCAGGTCGATTCCCTCAACGTATCGGCGGCCGGCGCCGTCGTGCTCTTTGAAGCCGCAAGACAGCGAAGGGCGCGAACGGCGGACACGCCGGGTCCAACGCCGAAACCGCAAAAAGGTCTTGGTTCATGAAGCTTTGCATCGTCTGCGCCGCTCTGTTCGGCGCTTCCCTCGGATTCGCACAGCAAGACAACCACCCCGCACCGCCGTCTCCTGTCTCGCAATCCCGGATCCTCTTCTCCGGACAGCCGCAGCAAGCCGACAAAGCTCCGGCCTCCGCAGCCAACGCCGCCGTGACCGATGCCGAGCTCCGATCGGTCGTCATCACCGCCTGGGACCTTGATGTCCACCTCACCCCGCAGCAGCAGGCGATGGAAGTCCACGCGCGCGTCACGTTGCGCAACGCCGGATCGGTCCCGCTGGCTCAAATCGCCCTGCAGCTCTCCTCGACCCTCCACTTTGAGACCATCGGCTTCCATGGGAAGAAAGTCGCGTTCACCCCGGCTACCATCGACAGCGATGCCGACCACACCGGCAAACTCGCCGAAGCCGTGATTCCACTCGCTGAGCCGTTGGCCCCCGCGGCGTCCGTGACCCTCGACGTCGACTACGGCGGCACCATCCCGCTCACCGCCGCCCGCCTTACCGCCATTGGAGCCCCCAACGCAACGGCCGAAGCCTCGGACTGGGATCGCATCGCCGCGGATTTTACCGGCGTGCGCGGTTTCGGGGATGTCGTCTGGTACCCGGTCAGCTCCGTCCCCGTTTCGCTGGGCAAGGGCGCGACACTCTTCGCCGAAATCGACCGCCAGAAGCAGATGGATGAGGACGCGACTGTGACTCTGCGCCTCACCGACGAATTCTTCTCGCCCACACCCAATGCCATCGTCCTCGACGGCCATTCGATCGCCGCCGCGCGTCCCTCTGTGACGCCCACAGCCTCCTTCCCAGGCGTGATCACCGCCTCCCTTCCTCCCACGCGCCTCGGCTTTGAGACTCCTTCCTTCTTCGTCGCGCGACGCACGGAGACTTCCGGCCACGGCCTCCGCATCCTCGCCACCGACGCGGATGCCGGCAGTGCCCAGCGCTACGTTGCGGCGGCGGCCCTGGTCGAGCCTCTCGTTACCACCTGGCTGGGCAAGGCGCGCACCACCGTGACCATCCTTGACCTGCCCGAGGCCGACGACGCCCCCGCCGAGACCGGCAACCTCCTCGCAACGCCGCTCTCCTCCGACGACGCGCCCCACCTCGCGCCAGTCGCGATCCACGCCCTCGCGCATGGAGCCTTTGAGTCGCCGCGTGCCTGGCTCAATGAGGGCGTTGCCGCATTTGTCGGTTCGCTCTGGATCGAGCAGAGCCTCGGCCAGACAGCCGCCGTCGAGAACCTCAACGCGACCCGGACCGCCCTGGCCCTCGTCGAACCCGCCAGTCCCGGTCAGGGCTCCGGAGAAGACCTGCTGAACGCCACCAGCGCGATCTACTACCGCACCAAGGCCGACTACGTCCTGTGGATGCTGCGGGACATTGCCGGTGACAGGGCGCTGGCCACCGCATTGCAGTCCTACAATCCCGCTCAGGACTCAACCCCGGAATACTTCCAAAAGCTCCTCGAGCGCGCCAACGGCAAAGACCTCCAATGGTTCTTCGATGACTGGGTCTACCACGACCGCGGCCTGCCCGACTTTTCCATCGCCAGGGTCTTCCCCCACCGCGAGGGGCGCGAGCAGGTCCTGGTCGCCGTCGACATCGTGAACGATGGATACGCTGCGGCCGAAGTACCGGTGACCGTGAAAGGAATGACCGGAGCCACCACCGAGCGGGTACGCGTACCGGCGCGCGGCCGCATCACCTATCGCATCCCTTTCTCAGACGACCCCATAGAAGTGGACCTGAACGACGGCACCGTGCCCGAGGTTCGCGACAGCGTCCACGAAAAGATCATCACGGCGCCCCAACCGCACTGACAATCGGCCGGGCCAGAGTCCCCTTGATGGTCTCGGGGCCGCGCCGTGTTTCTACCGTCAAATTCAGATCGCGATCGAATGAGATGCGGCCGTGCACTGCATTCGTCCGGCCAGCGTGCGTCACTCCTCCACCGACGATCTCTACTGCATTCCCGGCAATGCTTCCCTTCCCGGTCCAGTGACTGAACTGCGCCAATGCCGACACTTCGCCAGCCCCCGTCTTCGCCAGACCGCCATTCTGCCAGGTGAAGGAAAAATCCCCGGCCGCCGAGGAAGCAAGATCGGCAGCGCGCAAGCCGTTCATCGACAAGCTGGCCTCCCCGCTCAGTTCTCCGGGACCCCAGTGTTCATCGAAGACATGAGCCGCAGCCACAGCGTTCGCCCCCGTCGTGCGAATCTTCAGCTTCCAGTGCGGGCTGCCATCCTGGATGTGCATCTCCCCGCTCCAATGCGTCGTTCCCCCCAGCGCCGCTGCATCCAGCGACGACAACGTCAGCGCGCCGCCCGCCACACTCACCGAGGCAGCCACATCGTGCATCGCCAGCCGCCCCAGGTCGATTTCCTCGCACTCGATCTTCCCCTGCAAGGTGGGCCACCCAGCGCGGTTATCCCCAAAGCTCAGCAGCCGGTCCAGGAACCCGTTGTCGGGAATCGCTCCCAGCGCCGCCTCGATCGCCGCCCCGCTCATTGGGCCCATGCGCAGCGTGAAATACCCGGGACAGCCGCCGGGCGCACTGCACACGACCGGAAACTGCAGCGACCCATGCATCGGCGTCTTCCGATAGGTGAACGCGACATTCTGCCACGCAATCTGCTGCGGCCCCAGATCGACCTCCGCAGACTGCACATCAACCGGCGCAGGTAAAAACGCCGGTCGCAACTGCGCCGATTCAACCGCGATCGTTCCCGTCGTGGACAGACCGTTTCCCGGCCCACTCAGCGGCCGCATCCACGCGCCCCTCGTCGTCAGGTTGAGCGTGGCTCGCCCCCGCGGCGCAACCAGCGCTGTTGCGTTCTCCAGCGCGCCGAAGTTTGCGACCGCCGGAAACAGACGCGCCAGCGCCGCCTGCCCGTTCAGATGAATCTCGAATCCCGCACGACTCAGTCGCGTCTCCACGACCAGAGGCTGCAGCTCCCCCATCGCAACCGGGAGGGGCAGAAGCTGAATCGCATTCGGCTCAGGCGCAATGGGAGGCGGAACTGCGTGCTTTGCGCGGTGCGGCGCGGGTGGCTCCGGAGGCGGCGCCACAAAGTGCATTGCCGGCAAATTCAGCGTCCCTCCCGAATATCGCAGCGAGACTCCGGTAGCCTCCGCGCTTCCCGACAACAGAGCTCGATCGGCCGTCGCCACCTGAAAATTGCCGTTCACCACCCCCGATACGCTCACGTTCTGCGCACCGGGCCGAATCAGCTCCAGCATCTCCACCGGGAATGAAGCCGGCACCTGATTGATCTCCAGCTGCATATCCGCCTTCGGAGCTTCGAATCCCTGCACGCGGCCCGTCAGCAACAAGTGGCCGTTCCCGGCCGGCCAGAAGCAGGTGATGTTGTCGAACAGATGCGCCGTCCGGTGGTATTCGCTGCGGCAGTTGGCATCCACCTGCATCGGCGATGGAGGCTGAAATTCCTGCCGCCGCAGATCGCCCACCCGAACCCGCGACTCCAGCCGCAGATCGCCGAGATTGCCGCGAATCCTGGTCGTCACGTCCAGGTCGCCCCGCCAACCGCTGTCGATGCCCGCAAATAACCGCGTCACCTGCCCCAGCTGAGCTCCGCTCCACTCCGCCCGCAAATCGACCGGAATGGCACCCAAAGCCGAAGCGCGCTGCATCGATCCTTCCACCTTGATCTCTCCCGTGTCGGAGAGGTGGAGCTGCAGATCCGTCCGCACCGGCTGCGCGCGCAGCCGCAGCTGCCACTCGTCCCGGCCCGCCTGCCACATCGAGAACTCAGCATTCATCAGCGAGAAGGGCCTCTTCTCCACGCCATCCTTAAAGTCGATCCGCGCGTTGGTCGCCTCGATATACGGGAAACGCGGCCGCGCGCTCGCGTGGCGCTGCCCTGTTGGCGCATTCGGAATCTGCGATGCCCGCTCCAGCACCGAACCGATATTCCACTGCCCCGCGGTGCTGCGGACCAGATTCAGATTCGCTTCATCGAGGCTGATGCGGCTTACTTCCAGGCGGCCGCGCCACAGCGAACTGATGCGCAAAGACGCAACCACATCGGATGCATGCAGCACCGGCTCGTAGCCAAACGAGGGATCTTCATCGACCGTGAAATCGGTCATCACGATGCCCGGCATCGGCAGCAGCCGCAGCTGCATCCCGCCCACGTATACCGGACGTCCCAGCGCCTCCGACATGCTGGCGGTAATGGATCGTCGATATTTCCCCAGATTGATCAGCGGAGGAAGAAAAATCGCCATCAGCAGCAGAACAAGCAACGCCGCCACAATCGCCACGCGCCGCCATCGGAAGGGTCGCGGACTCTGCGACTCCTCGGAGGACACCAGCTCCTCCAGCGAAGGCATGGCTATTTCACTCGATGAAGGGTTCGGCGCCAGCGTGTCTCGTCGAAGAAGTGGATCGTCTCATGCAGGATCCAGCCCACCCGGTCCGCGACGCTCGTCTTGTACTCCTCCGATTCCGGCGTCTCAAACGACCAGTACACAAAGAGAGGTCGCCCCACGATGTTGGCGCGCGGCACGAACCCCCAGTACCGGCTGTCCAGGCTCACCGGCCGGTTGTCGCCCATACAAAAATACATGCCCGGCGGAACCACCAGGTCCTGGCCATGAATAAAGCCGGGCAGCGCTTCACCCCATTCCGCCGTCACGTTCGTGCTGGCACTGGGCGAAACCGAGGGGAAGTCGTCGCGATAGGGATCGTAGTCCCCTGGCCCGGGTTTGGCCGCGTACGGCTCGTCGAGCGCCACACCGTTGCGATAAACCACGTCGTTAACCAGATGAATGTGATCGCCCGGGATGCCCATGACCCGCTTGACCAGAAACAGGTGTTCGCCGTTTGCCTCCAGCGTCGGCTTAAAGAAGACGATGATGTCCCCCCGCCGGACGTTGCGGTAGTAAACAAACGGTGCGTAGTGTGCCGGCGGCGCCAGCGTAATGCGATCGACCAGAACGTGATCCCCCACCAGCAGCGCTTTCACCATTGACGAGGACGGAATCGCGAAATTCTGGAAGATGAAAACCAGAACAAAAAGGCCCACGGCCAGCACACCGCAGATCGAGGCAAACGCCTCCAGCGGGGTCTCCTCATGCTTATGCTTCGACGGGTGCTTCTCTTCGACTTCTGCCATCGCCCTTCCGTGTATCCTCAGCGAACAATGCGCATCATGCGGTTCCAGCGCGCGAGATCCACGACCCGGTCCCACAGATCGTTTTTCTGTCCGAGTCTATCATCCGCCATCTGAGCTACATCGGTCGCGGATGGCTCCCGCAGCGAGAAGTAGATAACGAACGGCCGCCCCACAATGTCGTCGCGCGGAACGAAGCCCCAGTAGCGGCTGTCGCGGCTGAAGTTGCGATTGTCGCCCAGCACAAAGTAGTAGCCCTGCGGAACCACCAGGTCCCCTTCCCGAACATCCGCACGCATCTGCATCCACCAGTGCGCATCCACGCCCGGATCGGTGTACAGCTCCGTCGGAAAGCTGTCGCGGAAATCGTCCGGATACGCCGGCTCGAACACCACCCACGGCTCGTCCAGGCGCCGCCCATTCACCCAGGCCAGCCCCTTTTCCAGATGCACGTGATCGCCGGGAAGTCCGATCACCCGCTTCACCACGTGCTCGGGCGGGTCCGGAGGAAAATGGAAAACGATGATGTCGCCCCGCTGCACCGTCCGATACGGCAGCAGCCACTCCCAGCCGCCGGGCGGCGCAAAGGCCATCTTGTTCACCAAAAGAAAATCCCCAACCAGCAGCGTCCTTTCCATCGATTCCGACGGAATGCGAAAAGGCTGCACGATAAAGGTGAGGATAAACATCGCCACCACCAGAACCACGAACAGCGACCGCGCCATCTCCAGAGCCCCAGGAAAGAGCACGACCTTGCGCCGTCGTGCCGGAGCCGCAGCCGCGTGTTCTCCAGGATTCGCACCGGAAGCCTCCTGCACAGCCGCGAACTCCGGTTGGGGCCGCGCTTCACCCTGCGGAGGAGTACTCATGGCTGCTGTTCCTCCGTGCTGATTTTTTCGTTCAGCTTCCCGATCGCTCGCTGCGCGGCGTCCTGCTCCGCATGCTTGCGCGTGCGCCCCTCCCCTTCCGCCAGTGCCGCACCGCCGACGCGCACCTCCACATAAAAGCGCTTGCGATGGTCAGGCCCGCTCTCTGCTGTGATGCGGTACTCCGGCTGGCCCCGTTTTCCGGCCTGCAGAAGTTCCTGCAGGACCGACTTGTAGTCGCCCATCCCGCCACGTGCAGACAACTGCTCCCGCAAGTCACCGATCGCCGGCGCGATCACCCGTATGTCGATCAGGGTCCGCGCCGCCTCCAGCCCCGCGTCCAGGTAAATCGCGCCGATCACCGCCTCCATCGCGTTCGCCAGCAGCGCCATCTTCGTACGGCCGCCGCTCCGCTCTTCGCCCCGCCCCAGCAGCAGGAAGCGACCCAGATCCATCCCCGCGGCGACATCGGCAAGATGGCGACGGCTGACCAGTGCGCCCCGCAGCCGCGTGAGGTCCCCTTCGGAAAGCTCAGGATACCGGCGATAGACATGCTCGGCGGCCACCATACCGACCACCGCGTCGCCCAGAAACTCCAGCGTCTCGTTGTCCTCGCGCGGCGGCTCGGCCGCTTCCCGCTCATGTGCCAGAGAGCTGTGTGTCAGCGCCCGCTGCAGCAGTTCAGGATGCGCAAAACGATGCTTCAGAATCGTTTCCAGTTGCTCGACGGCAAGGGGGTCGGCCACGGGCGGGGCGGCCGGCAGAGGCGGATCGACAGATGCGGAACGATGTACAGAGGACTCCATGCGCGGGCCGCTCAGACAATTATTGCAGAGCAGGTCTTAATTGCAGAGCTA
Organism: uncultured Acidobacteriaceae bacterium; assembly: GCA_963796895.1. Taxonomy (GTDB): domain Bacteria; phylum Acidobacteriota; class Terriglobia; order Terriglobales; family Acidobacteriaceae; genus Palsa-343. Next base: position 251,722 of record CAWCNN010000001.1, on the reverse strand, counting down.
CGGTTGCGGATGAGGCTGGCTCACCGGAGGCGCGCTCCCGGGCGGAGCCTGATCCCCGCTGTTATCCTGCGCATCGTCGTGATGCGGCAAGGCAAAGGGCTGTTTGATTCCCGCTTCCGCCGCGGCCTTCGTGTCCGGTTGCCCGTCGCGCGCAGCCAGCGCGGCGCGATATTCGGCCACAGCATCGTCGCGCTTCTCTTCAACGTCGAGAATGCGGCCCATGTAAATGTGCGACCACGCCAGCATTCGAGGATCCTTCGTCGCGCTGATCGTGTTGCGGAATGCCGCCTCGGCTTCGTCGATCTTGCCCTTCATCAGATCCGCGCGCGCCAGAATGAAATCTGCCTGCCCCGCGTCGCCGCTGTGCGTGTCCAGAGCTTTCTGGGCAATCTCCGCGGCGCCGGCCACGTCCCCCTTCATCAGCTTCAGTTCCGCCAGGTCCAGTTGCCTCGGCTGCTGCGGCCGCTGCGGCGACCGGCTCATCACGTCCCCTTCCCCGTGCGCATCGAACGTGATCTGTCGAGCCTGGTGTATTTCCGAGCTGACATCCATCCCGTAAACCATCGGTCCGATGGCTTCATTCAGGCTTTCCGGATTCTTTTCGAAACTCTTCAACTGGTTGTAGAAATACTGCGCCAGCACATAGCCCTGCGTCATGTCGTGGTCCACGACCCGCTGTCGAACCGCTTCCTGGCGCTGCTCCGCCACGCTCCGCGCCTGCTCGTATTGCGCCGTTTCACTGTGTCCCAGATTCGCCGGAACGTGAACGTCCGGGATCCCCGTGTCCATGGTGCGGGCTTCAATGGCCCGAATCATGCATTCGATCACCAGCGCCACCACGTCGCTCTTGAATTCGAACTCCAGCGGCGCATCGTCGACCGCGCGCAGAATCGGATTCAGCCTGTCCATCGAGTTGGCCCGCGCATACAGCAGCGGCTCAATCTCATAGTGCAGATACGCGTGCCGCACCAACTCCATCGGGATTTGGCCCTTCGTCGGCGACGCCACCACCACGTAGTCCGATCCGTAAACGCGTGCGTTGGTCTCGGCCGGGGAAAACATCGGCTCGATTACCACCAGAAAGTGCCGCCCGCTGTAGGACGAAGCCGGCATTTTCAGGTAGTAATTCGTCTTCACAATCATGTCTGACAAAGGGTTATGCAGCCCGTTCGCCAGACTGTCGTAAGCCGCGCGATTCTCCACCCAGATGTGGTGCAGGTCGATATCGTCGGCGAATCGCCGCACCAGCGGCAAAATCAACTCCACCCCGTTGGCGTCAGGTGGCAAATCCTGCTCATCCACACTCGGCGTCAGTTGCGGCGGCGGACTCAGATACAGCGCCAGAGAAACGTACTGCGCCAGATTGTGCGACGTATCTTCTGCACGGTGCTGATCGATAAAGAGACACAACTTGTCCCGGTCGTCGCGCGCCGGCGCCGACCCCGTCAGCGCCGCGTTCACCTGCTCGCGCACCGTCTTCCGCACCGGCTCGGAGTCATCCAGGCCCTTGTCGTATCCGCACGCATTCAGCGCCACCCCGATGTCGAACATCGCTTCGCTGGTTTCGAGGCTCACATCCGGCCCCGCCGGATCGATCAGAGCCGGCGCCGTCGACAGCTTCTGTTCCGGTGGCATCGCCGCACGCGGAGGCGACGGGATCTGCGTCGGGTTGAGATTGGGAACCTGACTGGAACTGGACCCGGGGGCCTGGCTCTGCTGCGCCACACAAGTGGCCGCGGACATCGATCCCGCAAGCAGCAGCAACAGTGGAAAATGGCGGGAAAGCGACGACATAGATATAGGTTGGACGGAGGAACTGCCCTTCAGTCTAAGCGTCACGGTGATGAGGGTCAATCGGGATTGCTGTGCAGCCTGTGCCGTGATCCCGACCTTTCCCTTATCTGCTCCCGCGAAACAGCCGCCGGTCCCAGCGAACTTCTGCAGGACGGCTCGCCGTGATCGCAGCAAAATCCGGATGCGCCGGGTTGATCAGAACATTGTGCTCGATTCCCTGCGTTACCAGACTCGGAACCAGCACCACAGCCGACCGAGCCGAGACCAGCCACGCATCGCCAAACGCTCGGCTGGCGCGCTGATCTTCTGCGTCCCACTTCGGCAAACTGGACGGAGTCAGCTCTTCTGCTGCTACCGACTCCGGAATCGAGATCCCGATCCAACCAAGCGTTTCCGGCACCCTCCCGATGGCTGCGTGTACAAGAATCTCCAGCAGCGCGCCGGCATAACTCTGCGCCGCGTAGATCACCGCACGTCCGGGCGAGTTCCAACGCCCGCCATACAGCTGGGCGCCGCTGCCATCGAAAATCGAGTGCCGCCGGTCGGCGATCCGCCACGCCTGCCAGGTCCCAGCCGCCGGCGGGATAAACGGCCCCGCCATCAGCCGGGAATTCCGTAGAACAGCCGGTCGAGAAGCTCTTCGGCGCGGCGCGCGCCCAGCTCGGTCATCGAAGAATCCAGCGGCGTGCGCCCCCCCAGCTCCGGGTGCGGTTGCGTCAGCCATGCCCGAGCATCCTGGCGGTTGCCCCAGGCGTATTCCGCTGCCGCAATCACGCGCGCCAGACGCTCGGTCCTCTCGCTCTCCGCCGGGGAAAGCCGGGTACGGCGGCGCTTCCACGTCGCCTCCGGAATCACGCGGAACAGGATGCGGCGCGCTTCACCGGCGCCGGGAAAAATCCGCTCTACCGTCGTACGCAGAGCGCGTCGTGGCAGTCCCCGCGAAATGGTGCCTTCAAGATCCCCAATCGAGCGAACGTGTCGGCCCAGCACTGGCGTCCCCCCCATCACATCGGCAATATTCTCCGGCAGAACCACAGAGGCCTCCCCAACAAAAGTTCTCTGCGGATCATTATAGCCCTCTTAACGGCTCATTTGATCCTTAAGCCTCTTCTCCCTTTCTACCTCCAGGCTTTGCCTTCCAGCAACCCGCTACAATGCTTCAATCGAAATCCTCACCCATCCCATGAAAATCTCTCTGCTCCGTGTTCTTGCTTCCCCGATCCTCGTCTCCCTTTTCGCCACACTCGGCCTGCCCGCCACCGCCCAGACCCCTAAGCCCGCACAGGACATGGCCCCCGGAAACGACTACATGAGCGAAAAGCCCGTGCTGAAACCCCACGCCATGGTGGTCACCATCCACCACCTCGCCACCGATGCCGGCGTCAGCATCCTCAAGTCCGGCGGCAACGCCGTGGACGCTGCCGTCGCGGTCGGATTCGCCCTGGCCGTCGTGCATCCGGTCGCCGGCAACATCGGCGGTGGCGGTTTCATGCTCATCCACCAGCACACCGGCAAAAACACCTTCATCGACTACCGCGAAAAAGCCCCGCTCGCTGCCACCGCCAACATGTATCTCGACGCTCAGGGAAACATCATCCCCAAAGCCAGCATCGTCGGCTATCGCGCCATCGGTGTCCCCGGATCCGTCGCCGGCCTTGTCTATGCCGAGAAAAAATACGGCAAGCTCACTCTCGCCAAAGTCATCGCGCCCGCCATCCATCTCGCTGCCGACGGCTTCGTCCTCAGTGATGAAGAAGCCGGCGAACTGCAGGAAAAAATCCTCACCCAGTTCCCTGCGTCGCGGAAAATCTTCCAGCGCGACGGTGACTTCTACAAATCCGGCGACCTCTTCCGCCAGCCCGAGCTCGCCGAAACCCTGCGCAAGATCGCGAAGAACCCTGACGACTTTTACCGCGGCGCCATGGCTAAACAGATCGCCGACGCCGTTCAGAAAAGCGGCGGCCTCATCACCGCCCAGGATATGGCCCGCTACACCGTCAAAGAGCGCACGCCCGTCACCGGCTCGTATCACGGGTACGAAATCGTCAGCTCGCCTCCGCCTTCGTCCGGCGGCGTCGCGCTCATCGAGATGCTCAACATCCTCGACGGCTATAACCTCCACACGCTCGGCGATCGCACCGCTCCCGAGATGAATCTCATCATCGAGGCCTTCCGCCGCGCCTACATGGATCGCTCCAACTATCTCGGCGATCCCGACTACGTGAAGATCCCCGTTGAGCAGCTCATCAGCAAAAAATACGCCGACGCCTGGCGTGCCACCATCGACCGCGGCCACGCGACCCCCTCTGCCGACCTCAAACGTCCCGCCGGCTTCCTTCCCCCGCCGCCCACCATGGCCGATGTCCGCCAGGAGCCGGTCGACACCACCCACTACTCCGTCATGGACGCGGCCGGCGATGCAGTCTCCGTCACCACCACCCTCAACGGTGGCTTCGGATCCGGCGTCACCGTCCCCGGCCTCGGCTTCCTTCTCAACGACGAGATGGACGACTTCGCCTCCAAGCAGGGCGTGCCCAATATGTTCGGCCTCATCCAGGGTCCCGCCAACGCCATCGCCCCCGGCAAGCGCCCGCTCTCCAGCATGACGCCCACCATCATCCTGCGCGACGGCAAAGTCGCTTTCGTCCTCGGCTCACCCGGCGGTGGCACCATCATCACCACCGTTGCCAACGTCTTCCTCAGCGTCGCCGATCAGGGTCTCAACATCCAGCAGGCCGTCGACGCCCCCCGCTTCCACCAGCAATACCTGCCCGATGCCGTCATGCTCGAGCCCGGCTTTGCCCCCGCCACCATCGACGGCCTCCGCTCCATGGGCTATACCCTCCGCATCGGACGCCACTGGGGCGACGGCGAATGCATCGAAGTCGACCCCAAAACCGGCGAGTTAGAAGGCGGACAGGACCACCGCCACCATTACGGAGAAGCCGCAGGTTATTAATTAGGACAGGAACCTTCAACTACGCTCTTACGCGCCGCGAGCCTTCAGCATTCTCGGCCGCGATGTGCTCTCGGGCAGAAACCCGATCCTTCGGACTGGCCTCTCCGGCGGATCCCTGAGAGCGCGAATCGCGTCGATGATTTCCTCGATGGATGCATCATGCGCCTCTAATCGTTGTTCCAGTTCCACCAGCTTCGCTGCCAGCGCCCTGTGCGCCCGCAGCGTCTCCCGCAAATGCACAAAAGCGCGCACCACAAAGATGCTCATCTCCACCGCGCGCGTCGAGTTCAATACACTGGCGGCCATAATGGCGCCATGCTCCGTAAACGCGTAAGGCAAATAGCGGCGACCGCCGCGACTCCCCTTTGAGATCACAATTTGTGATCTCAAACTCTCGCCCTCCTTCGCGGTAAGCCGGAAAGCAAAATCAGCCGGGAAGCGCTTCTCATTGCGTTTGACAGCCTGATTCAGCGCCCTGACCTCGACGCCATAAAGTGCAGCAAGGTCGGAATCGAGCAGTACCTTCTGACTTCGAACCAACAAGATCTGGCTCTCAATCGGTTTCATCCTCAGCGACCTCGATCTCCCCATACCGCCTCCCCCTGAAATCGCAACTTGAGATCACAATCTGTGATCTCAAGCCCCTCTCACCAGACTCGCACGCTCCTCCGGCGCCTCCCTCCGGCGCCGCGATTTCTCCCCACGCGGGTCACGTTACTCTCAGCGCCGCCGCCCAGTCCCGACGGCCACAGGCAACCGGCCACACTCTCATCAGTAATCTTCCCGAGGTCTGACCTCTGGTTTATCCTTTCCGAAAAGCGCAAAATGAGCGAGTTCATTCAAGGGAGTCCTATGCCAGAACCATCGTGTGATATCGGCCTCATCGGCCTTGCCGTCATGGGCCAGAACCTCGTCCTCAACATGAACGACCACGGCTTCAAAGTCGCCGTCTTCAACCGCACCGTCTCCAAAGTCGACGACTTCCTTGCCAACGAAGCCAAAGGCACCCAGGTCACCGGCGCCCATTCCATGCAGGAGCTTGTCTCCCTCCTCAAGCGTCCGCGCCGCGTGATGCTCATGGTCAAAGCCGGCGATGTTGTCGACCAGAACATCGAGCACCTCCTGCCTTTCCTCGAAAAAGGGCGACATCATCATCGACGGCGGCAACTCCCTCTTCACCGACTCCAACCGCCGTACCAAAGACCTCGCCGCCAAAGGCATCCTCTTCATCGGCACCGGCGTCTCTGGCGGCGAAGAAGGCGCGCGCTTCGGCCCCTCCATCATGCCCGGCGGCAATCCCGATGCCTGGCCCCACGTCAAGGACATCTTCCAGGCCATCGCCGCCAAAGTCGACGAAAACGGCATAGCCACCACCTCCGCCGGCAAAGGCACGCCCTGTTGCGACTGGGTCGGCGACGCCGGCGCCGGCCACTACGTCAAGATGGTCCACAACGGCATCGAGTACGGCGACATGCAGCTCATCTGCGAAGCCTACGACCTGCTCAAGCACGCCCTCAACCTCACCCCTGACGAGCTCTCCCAGGTCTTCATCGAATGGAATAAAGGCGAGCTCGACAGCTACCTCATCGAGATCTCCTCGCAGATCTTCGCCAAGAAGGATGACGACGGCACCCCTATCGTCGACAAGATTCTCGACACCGCCGGCCAGAAAGGCACCGGCAAGTGGACCGTCGAGAGCGCTCTCGACCTCGGCATGCCCGTCACCCTCATCGGCGAGTCGGTCTTCGCCCGCTGCCTCTCCGCCATCAAGGAAGAGCGCGTCGAAGCTTCGAAGATCCTCACCGGCCCCACCGGCCAGGCCGCAACCGCCGACCGCGCCGACTTCATCGAGAACGTTCGCCGCGCCCTCTACTCCTCCAAGATCATCTCCTACGCCCAGGGCTACATGCTCCTCCGTGAAGCCGCGAAGGCCTTCGGCTGGCGCGTCAACATGGGTGGCATCGCCCTCATGTGGCGCGGCGGCTGTATCATCCGCAGCCGCTTCCTCGGCAAAATCAAAGACGCCTACGACAAGAAGCCCGACCTGCACAGCCTCCTCTTCGACAGCTTCTTCTCCGGCGTCCTGAACGAATACCAGGCCTCCTGGCGCAAAGCGGTCGTCAAAGCCATCGCCCTCGGCGTTCCCGCTCCGGCCTTCTCCACCGCGCTCGCTTTCTACGATGGCTACCGTACCGCGCGCTTACCCGCCAACCTGCTCCAGGCCCAGCGCGACTTCTTCGGCGCCCACACCTACGAGCGCATCGACCAGCCGCGCGGCCAGTTCTTCCACACCAACTGGACCGGCCGCGGCGGCCGCGTCTCCTCCTCCACCTACAACGTTTAGTCTCCCGAAAACCCTCCTGGGTCCCCCACATCTGGCCGCTTTTGCAGGATGTGGGAGCCCGTCGGCGATAGGTGAAAGGGGAGAATCGCGTTGGGCGCCTTGCAACTCCCAACCACATATTTGTTGACGCGCATCCACAGTGGTCTGACCTCCTCCGCATCTTTTTCTCTCCTCCTGGGTCTAATAATTAGGGAGTTAATACGATTTATGCCAAGGCGTAAAACATGCGCAGTCCCTGCCCTGGCGGCCCTGCTTCTCTCGGCTCTGTTCGCACCGGCTCTTTTTGCTTTGGATACACAGAATCTTCCGGCCCCGAACCCTGCCGCGCCAGGGACGCTCAACTACATCGAAGGCTCGGCTCAGTTGAACGGCCAACCCGTCGGCCAGACCTCCGCAGGCTCAACCCTCGCGCCCGGCCAGATCCTCACCACCACCAACGGACGCGCTGAAGTTCTCCTCACCCCAGGCGTCTTCTTCCGCCTCGGCCACGACAGCGCCGCGACGATGGTCTCGCCCAGCCTCACCGATACGGCCGTCAAAGTCGAACACGGCCGCGCTGCCGTCGAAGTCGACCAGATCTTCAAGCAGAACGACATCCATATCGTCGTCGACAAGGTCCCCGTCCAGCTCATCAAAACCGGCCTCTACGAGTTCAACGCGGATCAGGCGTCAGTAAGAGTTTTCAACGGTGAGGCCGCTGTCCCGAAAGGCGACGGCCACTGGACCCTCGTCAAATCGGGCCATCAGCTCAACCTCGCCGACGCCGCAAGCATGAAACCCTCCAAATTCAACAAGGACCAGGCCGAACAGAGCGGCCTCTATCGCTGGAGCAGCCTCCGCTCCGATTACCTGGCCGAAGCCAACCAGCAACTCGCCGGCCAGTACGGTGCCGGCTACGCTCCGGGCTGGTACTGGGATCCCTGGATGCTCGACTACACCTTCCTCGGCCCCTCACCCTTCTACAGCCCATTCGGTTGGGGCTTCGCTCCCCTTGGCTGGGGTGGCTGGTATGGACCGGGCTTCTACGGCGGTGGATTCTACGGCGGCGGTGTCTACGAGGGCGGCCACCTCCGCTACGGCCACGGCACGCACATGGGCGGCCTCGGCGCCTCACCCCATAGCGGATCTCATGTCGGAGGCTTTCGCGGTGGTGCCTTCCGCAGTGGTGGTGAACTCGGCGGCTTTCACGGCAGTGGCGGTTTCCACGGCGGCGGACACGGTCGTTAACAACCTCTAATCCTTCCGAAACCGGCCTCGCATGGATCGATGCGGGGCCTCTTCTTTTCGGCCGAACCTGCAATCTCCATTAGCCGAACCTGAATCGATTTTCCGCACCCGTCAACTGTCCCTCTACCCGGCATTCCTTTTCGGAACGCTCGCTGGCTCGAATTAGAACCCTCTCACCCTTCTCCTCCACGGCTCCGATGCACAGCCTGTATGAAACGCCTGTGCGCCGCCCTCCTCCTGCTCCTTGCCTCCGGTTGCGTTCCCTCCCGCTCCCAACAGATTGCATGGGTCAACGCCCCCGAGCCCGCGTTCGGTTCCTCATTCAGTTCCTCCGCAGCGAGCTTCGGTGCAGCCGCCGCAGTCATGCCCGTCCGCCGCCCCGTCGCGGAGCGAACGCCAGGCCTGACCTTTACCGACTGGACCCTGCTCGGCGCCGGAGCCACCCTCCGCTTTCTCGACTACCAATCGACCGTCAAGTGCATGTCCGACCCCGCCAACTTCCGCGAAGTCGAGTTGCCCAATGCGCTCGTCCATAACCGCCCAGGATTCGGCGCCTTCGAGGCAAGCATGGTCGTCACGAATTACTACGCCTACCGCTTCCTCGTCGAACGCCACCACCGCAAGCTCGCCCGCCTCGGCCAGTTTGTCAATCTCGGAGCTTTGACCTGGACCGTCGGCCGCAATTACTACGAGCTCAATGAATTCTGGCCAAGGCAAAACTCCCTGCACCAGCACCTGAATTCAAACCGGGCACAATAATGGCCAGCCGCTCCTTTACGGCCGAAATGTCGGCGGAGCTTCCAGGGTCGTCGACGTCGGCTCCCCCGGCTGCAGCACAAAGTGCAGCGTCGTCGTCGCATGCGCCGGAACTTGATCCAGCGGCAGCCACAGCTGCTTCCATGGCTGGCCATTCAGCGTGATCGCCCGCACATACGGTCCCGTTCCTTCCGACGTCACTACCAGAGTGCGCCCCTCTCCGAAATGCACCGTAGCCGAGGGAAACATCGGTGTCCCGATAAAGAATCCGCCCACGCCCGGAACCCCCGGATACAGCCCCAGCGCGTTCCATACATAAACTCCCGATGTCGCGCCCAGATCGTCGTTGCCCGGGATGCCATCCGGTTTCGTCGAGAACGTCTGCTGCTCGATGCGCGTCACTACGTCATCGGTCTTCCACGGCGCGTCCGTGTACTCATAAACGTATGGCGTCACGAAGTCCGGCTCGTTCGCCATGTTGAAGCACGGCTCCCCCCAGCAGATCAGCTTGGAGAAAAACTTGTTCAGCCGCGGCACCACCGCCGCGCTCCCGCCCATCACCGCGATCAGCCGTGGGTAGTCGAACGGAATCATGAACGAGTATTGCCACGTATTGCCTTCCTCAAACCCCAGCTGATCCGTCGACACAGGCGCATTGTCCCGTTTCGGCAGCGAGTGCTCAGGGTCGAAGCCCTTCAGCCACGAGCCATCCGCATTCCGGGGCCGGATCCATTTCGTCTCCGGATCGAAGAGGTTCTGCCAGTTCCCTGCCCGTTTCATCAGTGCATCGGCGCTGCTCGCGTCGCCCATGGAGCGCGCGAACTGCGCGATTGCGAAATTGTCCGATGCGTACTCGAGCGTGCGCGAGCCGTCGATCGAATCCTGATCGACAGGAATGTAGCCCAGTTTGAGTTCCTCGGCCAGAAACGGCCGCTCCGACTCGCGGTGCGGCCCGATGCCAGGCTCGTTCGCAGCCTTCAGCATGTAGTGCAGCGCTGTGCTCGTGTCGAAATTCCGGGCGCCAAAAGCGTACGCATCCGCCAGCAGGATCGTCGGCGAATCCCCACCCATCACATAGGTCACATCGTTGGCCGCCGGCCACCGCGGCAGCCATCCCGATTCCGCTGCGTCGTTCACCAGGGAGTGCGCCATATCGGCCGTGCGCGCCGGATCAAACAGAGACTGGAACTGAATCACGTCGCGGTAGATGTCCCAGTCGGAGAAATTAGCGTACTGGGCCAGCTGGCAGGCGTCCGCTGCGCACGTTCGGTGGGGTCGCCCCATCACCAGATAGTGCACTTTGCTGTCGAACCCCGTGTAGTCACCGTTACGGTCGCTGAACAGATTCGGCGACAGCAGCATGTGATACAGGCCGGTATAAAAAATCGTGCGCTGCGCCGGTGTGCCCCCCTCGATCCCGATCCGATCGAGGACCTCCGTCCACGTCCGCCGCGCCGCAGCATGCACCGCATTGAAATCCCATGCGGGAATTTCCGCAGTGAGGTTCTTGCGGGCATTCGCGATGCTCACAAAAGACAATCCCACTTTCATCGTGACTTCGCGCCGATCTCCGAAGTCCAGCCACGCGCCGGCATGGTGCGCATCCTCTTCGTGCGCGGAGGCGTCGAGGGTGTCGTCATGCCACATCACCGTGCGTTCGAACGGCTGCTGAAACTGGGCCGCCATGTAAACCGTGTAGCGGGTTGGCGAGTTGCAGAAGGCTCCCGAGCGAGCCTCCCCCTCGACACCGTCGCTGCCGGAGAGGCGAATCGTAAAACCATCGCTGGCGCGGGCCGGATCGTCGGGCTTCTTGTCGATGATTCCGGAATTCGCGCTGCCGCCGGCGTTCAGCAGCAGCCGCGCCGGCACTCCTTTCGGAAACCTGAAGTGCGCGATGCCGGCGCGCTCTGTCACGGTCAGCTCGACTTTGGTCCCGTTGTCCAGGGTCACCGCGTAAAAACCAGGGTGCGCGCTCTCGTTCGCATGCGAAAACGCGACCGTGTATAAATCGCGATTCTCATGCGGGCTGACCGTCACATCCCCCGCCCAGGGCAGCACCGGAAAATCCCCATACAGCGGGCACCCCGCACCACTGATGTGCGTGAGCGAAAACCCATAAATGCGACTCTTCGCATAGTCGTACCACCCCTCCGTCCCGGTATCGGGACTCCACTGGATCATTCCGAAGGGAAGCGTAGCGCCGGGGAAAACGTTGCCGGTCGCAGTCGTGCCGATCAGCGGATCAACCGAATCATACGGACTCGAAACGGGTGCGGAAGATTGCGCAAAGGCGGAAACAGCGAGGGACACAACCAGCAACGAAACAGCACAACGGAGAGATGCCATAAGAAATATCGTAGCCCCAGGATGACGGAGAAGTTACCGAAGGAAAAAAACACGCCGATCCTCCCGATTCATCACTTCCGCGGGATAGCGGAAATCCTGAGCCTGTTTTTATACTGTCATTCGCGATGGAAAATATACCCCGCCACCAATGCCTGATCTATCGAGGGGCACCTTCGCAACATCTGCCCGCCCTGGCCGCCGACCTGCGCGACAAGCTGCGCCGGAATTACCGGTGCCTCTACCTCAACAGTGCGCCGATGGTCGCAGGCATACGTTCGGCCCTGTGGGCAGCCGGAGTCGATGTCGCCGCTGAGATCGCAAAAGGCAGCCTGGTTTGTTCCTCCGACCGGCCCCACCTGATCGAAGACCGCTTTAACCCCGAGTGCATGATCCGGCTGCTCGAAGACGCCCTGCATACGGCGCTGCGCGACGGATACGCTGGGTTGTGGGCCACGGGCGACATGACCTGGGAAATGGGCATGGATCAGGATTTTCAGAAGCTCATCGAGTACGAGTGGCGGCTGGAGAAGTTCTTCCAGTCGCATCCGCGTCTGGCAGGCATATGCCAGTACCATGCCGACACATTGCCCCGGCAGGTGCCGCGCCAGGGACTGGTCGCTCATCCCGGCATCTTCGTGAGCGAGACGCTGCAAATGGTCAATCCGGAGTTTGTGAGCGTCGAGCGCCTTGCCACGGCCATGGCGCAGTCGCAGCGGGCCGACTCCGCCCTCGACCGCCTCTGCGGATCGGCCCCGTAGAACCGGTTCCAGGCGGGTTGCCCTCGCGCATCGGCTACACTGGTGCCCCTATGCGTTCTCCTGTCCATGCTCTCAGGCGCAGACGCCTCAGCCGCGCGGTGCTTTCCCTTTTGATGTCCGCACTCATCGCACCCCTCGCGCCCGCGCTCGCGGCGCAGGTCCTCCCCAGCTTTCCTTCCGTCACCGTCCATCCCGATCGCACCATCACGTTCCTCTATCGCGATCCTGGCGCAGCCGCCGTCTTGTGTTCGGTCGAGAATGTGCCCAAGCCGCTCGCAATGAAGAAAGACGCCGACGGCATCTGGATCGCCACCTCAGCCCCCTTGCCGCCGGGAATCTATCGCTATCACTTCGAGATCGACGGCATATCGTTTCTCGATCCGGCGAATCCCTGGATCTCCAACTCGCAGATGCGCCCGGCCAGCATGCTCGAGATTCCCGGCGACGGCCCGCAACTCTGGGACACAACCGGCGTTCCCCATGGCGCGATGCATCACCACCTCTACACCACCCACATCGTCCTCGGACTCACCAACGACCAGAGCGACTACTGGGTCTACACGCCGCCCCACTACGACCCGGCCAGGGCCTACCCCGTCCTCTATCTCCTCCACGGCTGGACCGACAACGCCTACGGCTGGCTCTACAACGGGCGCGCGAACGACATCCTCGATAACCTGCTCGCCCAGGGCCGGATCAAACCGATGATCGTCGTCATGCCCCTCGGCTACGGCGACCTTGCCTTCATTCACAGCAAAATCAACGTGTGGGACGACCCGCCCAGCATCGATCACAACACCGATCTCTATGCGAAGGCGCTCCTCTCTGAGGTGATGCCGCGCGTCGACGCCGAATACAACATCTCAAAGAACCGCAGCGACCACGCCATCGCCGGCCTCTCCATGGGCGGTCTCGAGGCCGTGACCATCGGCCTCGCCCACACCGACTACTTCGCTTCCGTCATCGGACTCAGCGCCGCCGTACAGAAACTGGACTTCGCGAAACAGTTCGCGAACCTCGATCCCAAAACCGCCAACCTCGACCTGCTCTGGATCGCCTGCGGCACCGGCGATGGACTCGTCAACCCTAACCGCCGCCTGGTCGCGTTTCTCAGGGAAAAGAACATGCCGGTAACCGCTATCGAAACGCCCGGCATGCACACCTGGCTCGTGTGGCGCGACAATCTCATCCACTTTGCGCCGCTGTTATTCCAGCCGCCTCACTAAACTCCCTTCTGCCGAAACCACACCGAGCCCCACGGTCGTCCCGGCAGTTGCAGCGCAACCTTACCCGAGTGCTCCCCCGCAATCCGCGTGCGCGTCATCTGCTGCGTATCAATATATTCCGCCGTATAGGTTTTCCCTTCGGGTAGCTGGAAGCTCAACTCCGCCGGCTGGTGGTAGTCGAAGTAGTAGAAGATCACCGACTCATTCGCGCGCCGCGCCGCCATAGGATCTTCTCCAAAATTGTTGAACCCAATCGGCCCCGCTCCCACCGCGATCGTCTCTTCCAAAAGCCTGCGCAGAAAAGCAATCTTCGCCGGGCTCGTCCCGTGCAGCACGCCGCCATGCGACCACCACAGGATTCCATCCGGCACAAGATATGTCTCTCCGTGGCCGCAATACGCGCCCTGCGCCGTCGCCTGCCAGAAGCGCCGCGTCATCTCGTCACCCGACAAATTGCCCCACCTCGAAGGAATGGTGCCTTCGTACTTGCATTCGTCGAAGACCACAGGCTTTTGCCAGTCCGCGCGCCAGCTGGCCGCCATCGCCATGCGCGAGTCCTGCACGCCCGCATGCGAACACCACCCCCGCCAGTATTCATACTGGTGGTAGCCGTAGTGGATCGAGCGCAGATGTCCGAAGGCGTCGCACTCACCCAAAATCCGGGCATAGCTGTCCCAGTCCGCACTGGTCTTCGCCTTCATGAAGTCGTACTCGTTGGCCAGCGACCACCACACATTCCTGAATGCGCTGAACCGCGCGATGACATACCGCAGATAGCGCTCGTTCACCTCGGCCGGCATCGACTGATAACCCCACTTATCGTAGGGATGAAAAAGAATCAGGTCCGCCTCCACGCCGATCCGCCGCAAATCCAGAATCCTCGCATCGAGCTGCCGAAAATACGCCGGATTGAACTGCGAGTAATCGTTCACCTCTCCGCTCCGCGGAAACGGATACATCGGCGGCTCGTGGCGGTTGTATTCGTACCACTTGGGAAAAAGGCACATGCGCAGCTTGTTGAACGGCGCATGCGACAGCGTCTCGATCGTCTGCCGCTGCGTCTCCTCCGGCTGAAATGCCCACGCATAACAGGTCGTGCCCACTTCAACGTACGCCGTTCCGTCCGCGTAGCCGAAGTGATTGCCGTCCCGCACGGAAACCGCGCCGCGATTCCCATCCTCCGGAACAATGCACTCGATCACCCCTGATTTTCCGTTCAGCTCCGCTGCCGAACTTGCTGTCGTCCACGTCCATGTGCCCATCTCATCGGGCATGAAGCGGACCTTGTAAGTTCCCCCGCCGTCGTAGAAACCATCTACGGTCAGCATCCGATTCCCGCAGCGAAAATCAGCGCTGAAATGCACCTCGACAAACGGATTTCCGCTCTCCGGTCCCGCAAACGCAAGCTCGATAAAGTCCCAGCGCGCCACAGAGTGTGTCGGCGCAGAGGCAGCGATCGGTTCCCCTAAAACGGGCGCCGACGCTGCGGCCACCGCATACGACGAGAGTTTCAGCATGTCCCTTCGATTCATCGTTCCCTCGCTCCGATAAAGGAGGCAAAAAGCAATTCGCCGGCGCCGATGGATGCCTCGCGCAGACTACCAGCCCATCTGCCGCTCCCGTTCCTGAATCAGCGCGCTGTAGTTGTTCATGCGTTCCGGCCGGCGCCGCCGGGGAGCAGGCAGAATCGCCGCCAGCCGCGCCGCCTGATCGGCGTCGATCTTTGCCGGTGAAGTCCGGTAGTAGTATTCGCACGCCGCGTCCGCTCCGTAGACACCCGGCCCCCACTCCACCTCGTTGAGATAAAGCTCCAGGATCCGCTGCTTGCCCAAAAACAACTCGGCCACCGGCACCAGTGACGCCTCCGCACCCTTGCGCAGAAACGACCGCTCCGTCCCGAAGAAAAGGTTCTTCACCAGCTGCTGCGTCAGCGTCGACGCACCGCGCAGACGCCCACCCTCCATATCGTTATCGGCGGCCAGCTGGATCGCGTGCCAGTCGAAGCCGTGGTGCTGGTAGAAGCGCGCATCCTCCGCGGCGATTACCGCGTGCTGCAGATTCGGCGAGATCTGCCGCAGCGGAACAAAATCGTTACGCGCGCGATACGGCTTGTTGTGCATCCACGCCTGGAAACGCCGCTCCACCTGCACCGCCGTCGTCGGCGGATCGATCCAGCGATACGCCACCAGGGTCAGTGCCGCCAGCAGCCACAGCGATAGCAGCCCGAGCAGAATCCACTGCACCCACGCCCGCAGGAGACTCCTGCGGCGCTGCTTTTTGATCGGTCGGAATCGCCCGGGAGTCACACTTCAGAATAACGGCCACAAGAGAGCGGCCGCGCAGAAACGCGAACCGCAGAGGGGACAACAACCACCCGGGCGCGGGCCGGAGCGGACTCGTGAGTCCGGCCTCGCGCGATTTCGCACGGTATGTCGCGGCACAGGCAGGGGTGCCGCCTCGGAGCTTTGACTTACATCAGATGCTGCAGAGCATCCCAAACGTACACACCCAGGATGCCGACGGTCAGGACGCAGGTGGCCCCGGTGACGATTCGAATCAGGGGTTGAACCTTGTTGACCTTCGCGAGAAGTTCTTCCTGTTCCTTCTTCTGGTGGTTGGCCGATTCGTCGAGGAAGATCTGATCCTCCTCGTAGCGCGTGAGGTTGGAGCGATAAACCAAAAGGACGAGCAGGAAAGTGATGACTGCCGCCCAAACGATCCAAACTACAGGCATGAAGCTCATGATGGAACTCATAAGCGCCTCTCGGGGGACGGATTCCGAATCGAGTGCGGGTCCGATCGGTGAGCGGGCCGAGTGCAGCCAGTCCGAGCTGATTGACCGGCTGCAACCGAAGGGCTGACCGAGGGGCCGAGCCACGAAGCGGTTGAGCCGGCTCCTGGTGCCGAGCGGGTCCGGATTTCCTTAATTCCGGGCTCGGGGGGCAGGAGGGGCCGTCCGGTCAAGGATGTTAGCGCTGTCCGGGGGCTGTTGAACAGAGAAATTTTTAGCTTCCTCCGTTACCACCTGGCAACTCTCTGCGAATCAGAGGATTCCATTGCAGTGACGAGGCCTGCATGAAAGTACGTGGAGTGACCGAAGTGACGATTCGCCTGGCTGTGCTGGCGCTGGGTGCGGCCATGCTCTGGCTGGTAGGGTGCAACTGGAACGGTAAGCCGGAGTCGGATCAACAGATCCAGCGGCAGGCCAAACATGCCACCGAACAAGCAAAGGTGGATGCGCAAAAGGCTGCCGCGCAAGCCAGGGTAGCGGCCGCCGAGGCCGCCCGCGAGGCCCACGACGTCGCCATCGGCGTGAAAGCGGGACTCCACAACGGCAAAGGTGCAGTCGACATAAACGCCGCCAGCAGAACCGAGCTCGAAGCCCTTCCCGGCGTCACAGCGACCACCGCGCGCCGCATCGAGGCGCATCGGCCCTATGACACCCCCCACGATCTGGTGCGCAAAGGCGCCGTCAGCGAAGACGAATTCGCCCGCATCGCGGGTCAGGTCCGCGTGAACTGATACACGCCGCAAACCCCAGCGTACAAATCCTTTCACTCGCCCTCCGTTTGTCGAAGGAATCCGCAGCACCCGGCGATAGACTCATGGGGATGAATGCTTCCGGCTTTCAGAAGAAGTGGGTCTGTGTTTTTTGCGCGTCCGCGGCGGGCGCATCTTCCCGATATTTAGAGGCGGCGTCAGAACTGGGTCGCCGCATCGCACAGCGCGGCTATGGGCTCGCCTATGGCGGGGCAACCGTGGGCGCGATGGGAGCAGTCGCCGATGCGGCTCTCGCCGCTGCCGGCGAGGTGGTCGGAGTCATTCCGGACGTGATCCGCGAGCGCGAAATCGACCACAGAGGTCTCACCGAGCTGCACGTCGTCCGTTCCATGCACGAGCGCAAAGCCATGCTCGCTGAGCGCGCTGACGCCTTCGTGGCCCTGCCCGGCGGATACGGCACCATGGACGAGTTCATCGAGATCGTCACCTGGGCCCAGCTCAGAATTCACGCCAAACCCTGCGTGCTCATCAATGTGAACGGCTTCTGGAACGGCCTGCTCGCTTTCCTCGATCACTGCGTGGAACAGGGCATGATCTTCCCTGAGAATCGCGGTCTGGTGCAGGTCGCATCTGACCCGGAACAAGCTCTGCAGATCGTCGAACAAACGTGGCGCGAACATGCCGAGATCCCCGCTCACGATGCCCGCCTGGATGCCGTGGTGCGCTGAGCCGCACTTCTCTGTCAGGCAGGCTGCAAGCCCCGGTCTCCTCAGGAAGCGACCTGCGCCTGGACCAGCGCCGCGGCCAGTTCCTGCCCGTTCGGCGAGCCCAGCCCGCTGCACGCATCCCATCCTTTACCTGCAGAATACGCACCGTTCTTTCCCTGCGTGATGTCGTGAAAATCCTGCGGTATCCCGTACAGCGTCGGATTCACAAATCCCACCGACGTGCCCTTCTTCTGATTGATGAGCGCAAGCATCGCAGCCCACAGAGGAGCGACAGCGCTGGTCCCGCCCACAACCTCCTGCTGCCCGTCGACGAGAATGTTGTACCCGCTCGCCGGCGCCGCATCGCCCGCCACATCCGGTACACCGCGGCCGCTCCCCGATATCCCCGCACTCGTCTGCCAGGAAGGCAATGGAAATACCGTGCTGTATCCGCCGCCCGTCGCTCCGCCCTGGCTCCCGTCGTTCCAGACGGTCTCCGAGGCGATCGCCGTTCCGGATCCGATTAGCTCCGTCCCCCCACACGCCAGCACGTGCGGGCTGGATGCGGGAAAGTCCACATGATTCCCGCCGCCGCTCACTCCGTCAGAGGATCCGTTGTCGCCGCACGCCACTGTGATCGACACGCCCAGCGCCGCCGCGCTCTGGCACGCATTGTCCAGTGTGGTCACCGATGATTGCGCCCAGCTCGACTCCGGGCCTCCCCAGCTGATCGAGATCACCGACGGCTTATTCGCCGTGTCGTGGACCGCGGTGGTGATGGCGTCGATGAATCCCTGATCCGTATTCGGCGCGAAATACACCGCGATCTTTGCGCCCGGCGCAATCGAACCCGCCACCTGGACGTCCAGCGCCACCTCGCCGTCGGCTCCGTTCGGATCCCCCGGTGCGTTCGTCCCGCCATCCACCGACACTGCCACCACCGTCGGCGGCTTCAGACCCAGGCCGCCGAAATACGAATTGATATCGCTCGTCGTGTAGCCCCCACCCAGTTCGATGAGGCCGATGGTCTGCCCCGCGCCGTCGACACCCTTCGGGAAACTGTACAACGCGGCCACCTGCGGCGGATTGAACGGCGCTGGCTGTCCTGTAGCCTTCGGCTTCTTCTTCAGGTTCTTCAGATAGCGAAAGTGCGGCTTGGCGATCGGCCGCGCATCCAGCCCCAGCACCGCTTCAACAAACGGCGCATGCGTCTCCGGCAAAGTCACCTGCCCGGTGAACGTGTGATAGCGACAGCGCGGTTTCGCTTGCCGGTAATCGTGCAATTGGACGCCGAATGCCTGCCCGATCGCCTCCGCCGCCCCGCGCAGCACCATCGTCCGGCGCGACAGGCTGGACCCCGCCTCATCGACCGTCAGCCCGTGCTGGTGCGCAAACGTGCGCAGCGCATCGAAGTCAGCCGGATCCGCCGCATACTGCGCGTCGAACTCTTCGCGCGATACCCTCCGCCCACCCAGCGCGTGCAGATCCAATGTTTTTTTGCGCTTAACGATGACCGATACGCTGATGACCTGCTTCGGATCGGTGGGTCCGATCGGGGTTGCATTCGCAGGAACCGCCCGGTCGGATCGGGGCACAACAACTCGCTTCTGAGTGGGGGAACTCATCGCTGACCTCCATAGATTGTGCCGTCATCCTATCGCAAAAACAGTGGCGCAGGATGAACCACACCGCGCCGTTCCCGACTGGCTACCGGCTACTGGCTGCTGGCTGCTCCACCCGGTCCCCCTGCGCCGGCGGCGAAGAGATGACCAGGAACCGCACATCCCGGCCCGACTCATTGCGTACCTGATGCCTTTCCCCGGGTGCGATCTCCAGTCCCTGTTCGACCCCCAGACCATGCAGTCGTCCTTCGACCTCGATCGTCAGCTCACCTTCCAGCACGTAGAAGAACTGCCGCGCCTTCGTGTGCAGGTGCCGCTGCTCGCTCGCTCCTGGCGGCATGCGCTCCTCGATCACGCTGAGCCCCTCGCTCCGCACCAGATGCCAACCGTCGCACACCTCGCCCCAGGTGTAATGCTCCGCCGTCTCTACGCTCACCGGATAATCCATCGATGCTCCCCGCTCCCGGCTACAGGTTACCGGCTTCTGTTGCGGCAGCCTTGCCGCTACAAAGGGATATTCCCATGCTTCTTTGGCGGCATCTTCTCCCGCTTGCCCTCCAGCATTTCCAGTGCCGAGCACAACCGCGCCCGTGTCTCGTGCGGCAGAATGACCGCATCCACATATCCGCGCTCCGCCGCCACATACGGACTGGCAAACTGCTCACGGAATTCGTGCACGCGTGTGGCGCGCGCCGCCGCCAGCACCTCCGCCCGCCGCTCCTCGCTCAAGGGGCCTTCGCTCTTCTCCGCCAATTTCACCGCGTGGGTCAGCTCGCGCCCGTACACGATGTTCACCGCGCCCTCCGGTCCCATCACCGCGATCTCCGCCGTGGGCCACGCCAGGTTCACATCCGTGCGCAGGTGCTTTGAGCTCATCACGCAATACGCCCCACCATAGGCCTTGCGGGTAATCACCAGCATCTTCGGGACTGTGGCTTCGGCGAAGGCAAACAGCAGCTTCGCCCCATGCCGGATAATCCCGCCGTATTCCTGCTGCGTCCCCGGCATGAATCCCGGAACATCCTCCAGCGTGATCAACGGAATATTGAACGCATCGCAGAAGCGCACGAACCGCGCCCCCTTCACGCTCGCGTTGATGTCCAGCACCCCGGCCAGGACCGCCGGCTGGTTCGCCACAATCCCCACCGGCCGTCCGTTCATCCGGGCAAACCCCACCACGATGTTGGTTGCGAAATGCTCATGCACCTCGAAGAAATACCCGTCATCGATCAAATGGGTGATCACCCTCTTCATGTCGTACGGCTGCGTTGAATCCACCGGCACCAGCCCGTCCAGTTCGCGATCGGCGCGGTCCGCCGGATCCGTGCACGGACGCCGCGGTGGATCGTCGAGATTATTCGACGGCAGAAAACTCAGCAGTTCGCGCACCATGGTCAGGCATTCGGCGTCGTCGTGCGCCTCAAAATGCGCCACGCCGGAAATCTCGTTGTGGGTCGCCGCGCCGCCCAGAGCTTCCTTCGTCACCTCTTCATGCGTCACTGTCCTGATCACGTCCGGCCCGGTCACGAACATGTAGGACGTCTTGTCCACCATCAGGATGAAGTCCGTGATCGCCGGCGAATACACTGCCCCGCCCGCGCACGGCCCGAGGATGGCTGAAATTTGCGGGATCACTCCGCTGGCCATCGTGTTGCGCAGAAAAATATCCGCATAGCCCGCCAGGGAAACCACGCCCTCCTGAATCCGCGCCCCGCCCGAGTCGTTCAGCCCGATCACCGGCGCGCCCACCTTCAGCGCCATGTCCATCAGCTTGACGATCTTCGCCGCATTCGCTTCCGACAGTGATCCGCCGAACACGGTGAAGTCCTGGGCGAACACAAATACCGTCCGCCCATCGATCTTCCCGTAACCCGTGACGATCCCGTCGCCCGGATAGCGCTTGTCCGCCATCCCGAAATCCGTGGCGCGATGAGTTACGAAACGGTCCGTCTCCACGAACGTTGCGTCGTCCAGAAGCAGATCGATGCGTTCCCGCGCTCCGAGCTTCCCTTCGCTATGCTGCTTCTTCCGCCGCTCCTCGCCGCCGCCTTCTTCCGCCAGACGATTTCGCCGTTCCAGTTCTTCCACCAGATGGTTATTCATCGTCACGGATTATAGCGGCCAGTGCCCGTCCCTCTCGTGCCTGCGCTCACACGGCCGCGGGCCATCCGGCGGTACACCGTCTTCACCCGGTAATCCTTTTTCGGCCCCTGCACCACGTGTTCGACGTGCAAACGATCTCCGCGCACCACGAACGTCGACTCATACACGTCGGCCGCGCATACGTAGCGTGCCCGCGCCTCCAGTGCGCCGTCTTTCAGCGGACGAAACTCCAGTCGCTCGAACAACGCACCCGTGTCGCAAAACCGCACTTCGATCCCGTTTGCCGGCGGCGGCAGCCGCTTATGCAGATAGCATTGCGTCGCCCGCAGCGTACCCCCCTGCGCCAGCGTCACGAGCGCTGTCTCCTCATACCGGGCGGTATCGTCGTCCACTTGCGCAATCCGCACCTCGCCGCGCACGCTCGCGTGTCCAGGGACTTCACGGACAAACGCCCACTCTCCCTGGAGCCACTCGAACACACTCACCGCAGCAGCCTTTCCCACGCGCACAACCTCTCGCTAAAGCCCAGCCCGTCGCGGCTCCGATTTTTCCTCGTGTTCCCGGCATCGGAGCCAACATCATCCGAGCGACAGGAATACCGCGCCGTGCAACTTGCAGGAAGAAGGTTCTGCCCGCCATCCTACTCCCCCTCTTCCGGAACGCAAGTGCCTCATTCTGCGTGCCTGCGAAGTGTCCCTGCTATCCGGCCAATAAATCTTCGGCAACCCCCTCCCGGCGGTTTTCGGCGTCCCAAACTCGCTTACAATTCCTCCACAAAAAAACTGGAGGCTGGAATCTCTATGCATCGATCCCTGGTTCCCTCGCTTGCCGCCCTGCTTGCCTTCCCCATCTTCCTGCCCGCTGCGCCGGCTCATGCGCAGATCAGCAGTCTGCCCGCGCTCGGCGCTCACGCCCCCGCCGCCCTCCTCGCCGCCGATAAAAAAGACAAACACTGCCGCACCGCCGACTCTCACGAGGACCCCTGCGCTGAAATCGAAATCGGCAACATCCACTACACCATCGCGTGGGACGCCAGCACCGACGACGTCACCTACCTCTTCACCGATGACCACCATATCGTCACCGACAATGGTCTCGCGGTCGGCAATTCCCTCCGCGTCGCCGAGCCCTCAGGTCCCTCCGACCCCACTATCCCCTACATGAAGTGGTTCATCGATCCCAAATGGAAGGACAAAGGTCCCCATCTCGGTACCTCTGTCTGGTATGCCGCCCTCCACAAGGACTACGACCGCCACTTCGGCGACATCGCCGGCTTTGTGCAGAGTCGCTACATCGAGATCAAGTGATGTCCGCGCGGAACTAACCCGAGTGCGGCGGCTCGTCGTCCTTCCAGACGTAAGCCCCCGTCTGCGGCAACCCGAGATATGCCAGCACGCGGCAGACAAACTGCCGCGCCATCTCGTTTGAATCAACCGGCTGGTTGTAGAACGCGGGAATGACAGGGAAGATGGTCGCTCCCGCGTCGGCGGCGTAGCCCATGTTGCGGATGTGAATCTTGTTGAATGGCGTCTCGCGCAGGCAAAGAATCAGCGGCCGCCGTTCCTTGAGGCAAACGTCTGCGGCGCGCTCGATCAGATTGGCCGCCCTTCCATTCGCAATTCCGGACAGGGTCCCCATGCTGCAGGGCAGCACGATCATCCCGCCCGACGGATAGCTCCCGCTGGCGATGGCCGCGCCAATGTCGTTCTCGTTGTGCTGCACGATCTTGTCCGACGGCGCACCAAGGAGTTTCTCGACGAGATTGGTCCGGCCCGAGATGCCGAGTTCCTCAGCCAGAACCCGCAGCGAGTTCTCCGAGGGGACCAAGTGGATCCGCGCCACCCGCGCGTCCGCAGCCAGGGCGCCAAGAAGCTTCTGCCCGAAAACAATGCCGGAGGCTCCGGTAAGCGCCACGGTCAGGTTGAGAGGTTGCATCTCGACAGGCACCAGAAGATTGTAGTTGCAGCCGAGAGGCTCCCCGCCCCCGGATACACCAGCATGAGACCCGCCCACCCCGATCCCACGCTAGCTGCGCCCGTCCCCGCCGCCCAGCACCCGCGCAAAGATGGCATCCACATTAGTCAGTTGGCGCGGGAGATCGAAGGTCTGGGCAAGCTTTTCTGCAGACAACAGCTTCGTGATGTTCGGATCGGCCGCCACCAGGTCGCGAAAAATCAGGTCGTTCTGCCATGCGTTCATCGCGTGCTTCTGCACCAGGCGATACGCATCTTCACGCGACATACCGGCTTCAGCAAGGTCGAGCAGCAGTTGCCCGCTGAAGATGAGCCCGCCGGTCGATTCGAGATTTTTCTTCATGCGCGCGGGATAGACGACAAGCTTCTCGATCAGATTGGCCGTCTTCGCCAGCAGGTAGTCGGTCAGAATCGTCGAATCGGGCAGGATCACCCGTTCGACCGACGAGTGAGAAATATCGCGCTCATGCCACAGGGCGACGTTTTCCAAAGCAGCCTGCGCGTTCGCCCGCACCACCCGCGAGAGTCCGCTGATCTGCTCCGCCGTGATCGGATTGCGCTTGTGCGGCATCGCCGACGACCCCTTCTGCTTTTCGGAAAAATACTCTTCCACCTCGCGCACCTCCGTTCGCTGCAGGTGGCGCACCTCGGTCGCAATCTTGTCCAGCGTCGCCGTCATCACGGCCAGAGTAGCGACGTAGTACGCGTGGCGATCGCGCTGGATCACCTGAGTCGCCACTGACGCGACGCCCAGCCCCAGAGCCGCGCAGATCCGTTCCTCCTGCTGCGGACCGAGATGCCCAAAAGTCCCCACCGCGCCCGACAGTTTGCCCACCCGCATCTGCTCGGCGGCCGCTTCGAAGCGCTCCTGATTGCGCCGCATCTCCGAATACCAGTTGAGCAGCTTCAGCCCGAAGGTGGTCGGCTCGGCGTGCATGCCGTGCGTCCGGCCCACCGTGGGCGTGTCGCGGAACTCAAGAGCGCGCGACTTCAGAATCCCGAGAAAGTGCACGATATCCTCGCGCACGATCGCCGAAGCCGCCTTGAGCTGCAGAGCCTGCGCGGTGTCGACCACATCGTTCGATGTCAGGCCGTAATGCAGCCACCGGGCTTCCGGACCCACCTTCTCCGCCACCGCGGTGGTGAACGCGATGACATCGTGTTTAACTTCGGCCTCGACCTGCCGGATCCGCTCGAGGTCGAAACCGCCGCGCTCGCGGATGGCCTTCGCCGCTTCGGTCGGGACGATGCCGTCCTCGGCCAGGATTTCGCTGGCCACGGTCTCGACTTCCAGCCAGGCACGGAATTTGCTTTCGTCGCTCCAGATGCGGCCCATGGCCGGACGGGTGTAGCGCGGGATCAAGGAGGCTCCTTTGGAGAACCTTTCATTTTATCGTCGAAGCATCACCGGACCGTGGTTGGCATCGTATGCTCGGAGGGAGCATCCTCGTCCCGGGACGAGCGGAGGATCGATATGGCGGATGTTGTTACGATTGCCAGCTTCACGGAACCACTGGAAGCCGAAATGGCGAAGCTGCGGCTGGAGTCGGCGGGGATTGAGGTCTTTCTCTCCGGCGAGAACGCGAGAATTATGGAGCCGGGACTCGGCCCCCTGCAGTTGCAGGTTAGTTCGGAGGATGAAACCGATGCCCGCGCCATTCTGGCCGATCCCGGCGAGGAGGCCGAGACCGGCGACAGCCAAAAACTATCGTGATACGATTATCGCGACACGATATATCGTGTTACGATAAATCTATGGAAACTGCCGAAATTCACGGAGCTATCTCTCTGGCGCGTCACGGACATAAACAGGACCCGCAGAAGGAACCCCAGCCGTTAAGCCGGGCCCAGATGCGGCGCCTGGCGGAGTTTCGTTTCCAGCTGCGGAAGTTTCTGCACTTCAGCAGTCTGGCGGCCGGAGCGGCCGGCACCCGGGCGCAGCAGTATCAGCTGCTGCAGTGCGTGTGGGGCATGCCGGAGGAACTGGATCCCACGATTGCCAACGTTGCGGCGCGCATGCTGCTGAAGCACAACAGCGCTGTGGAGCTGGTGGACCGGACCATCGAGCAGGGATTGCTGCGCCGATGCCCCGATCCCACCGATCACCGGCGGATCCTGCTCAAGATGACCCCACTGGGCGAAAAACTGCTCGGGTCGCTCGCGGCGTGGCACCTGCGCGAGCTGGAAGAAACCGGACCGGAGCTGATTCGTGCACTGCGGCGCGTCCTGCTCACTCCGCAGAGCAACGGGAACGGCGAGGCAGCTGCAAAGGACGTCAAAGGCCGTTAGGCCAGGCGTGCTGACGAAGCGCTCAGGCCGCGCGGGCGGCTTGCTGCTCGTCTGTGTCGTCGATTTCGCCGAAAGCTTCCTGGGTAATCTCCAGAATTCCCTGGAACACCGCGATAAGGACGATTGCCAGGGCAATCGCCATCGACACCGAGGAGAAGTCCCGCAGTACCCGCAGCGGCGCCTCGTGAAGCAGTTGATTGCCGATGTACGCCGTCGCGAACTGCCCCATTCCGCCGATCAGCGGGAAGCGAAGGGCCACAACCGCCAGGGGAAGCACCGATCCCGCCACCAGCAGCAGCACTTCCTGCCCAAGGCCCAGCGGCCAGGCACGGATATGCAGCAGCGCAGGCCCGTAAAGAGCCAGCAGTATCAGGCCGAAAAGGCAATTGCCGGCGCCAACCGCGTTTTGTAACAGACGAACGCTCATTTTCCGGTTGTGTGGACGATCGGGGTCGAACAGGGTCCGGTTGCAGCGCAGGAGCCTCCGCGAGGAGACAGCGGGGAGGTCTGCCATGGTTAGGATGCGCCGCAAACTCACGGCGTTCCCATCCTCCAGGAGCTTCATCGGGCCAAACCAAAGTTGTAGAAAAAAAGCCGCCTTCTACCCGAAGACGCCGGCGGGGGAGTTTTCTATTCTGTCTTTGCAATTCGTAATTGCCTTCTGTGAACCCCCGGCGCTCCCATGCGACCGGGGATTTTTTCTGCCCGAAAAGCGCCCGATGACCTGGGTCGCCGGTCAGTTGGCTGCCTGCTCCTGAACCGGCTGCGGTACAGGGTTGATGAGGCCCAGCTTCTCGTAGACGGGGCGCATCTCGCGGCGGATGGCCGGCAGACGAGTCCAGAACCACAGTCCGCCGGCGATGCAGCAGGATCCAGTCAGCATGACCGTCCGCGGCGCGCCAATCCAGTTGGCCAGCGTCCCCGCCAGCAGGCTGCCAAATGGCGCCATGCCCATGAAGGCGGCTGTGTAGTAGCTCATCACACGCCCCCGGCGGTCCTCCGGCACCAGAGTCTGGATAATCGTGTTGCTGACCGTCATGCCCTGCAGCATCCCGAACCCGACCAGGAGCATGAGCAGCAGCGACAGCCAGAGCCACCGCGACAATCCGAACAGGAATAATCCCGAACCGAAGAGGATGGCGGCAACCGGGATCATCCGGGTCAGCCCCCGTACCGACCGGCGCAGAACCAGAGAGAAGGCGGAGATGAGTGCCCCCGCGCCCGCTGCGCCCATCAGGAACCCCAGGGTGTGCGGGCCTCCGTGGAGGACATGTGCGGCGAAGATGGGCATCAGCACCATGTACGGCATGCCCATCAGGCTGAGCAGCGCGAAAAGGATCAGAATCGTGCGAACCGGGATGAAGGTCGAAACGTACGACCATCCCTCGCGCATCTGCTCGAACATCGAAGCGGCAGCGCGCCGCACCGCAGCAGCAGGCAGCTGCATCATCAGCAGAGAGACGATCACGGCGATGTAGCTGACCCCGTCGACGAGGAAGCACCAGCCTTCGCTGGAAACCGCGATCACCAGGCCGGCCAGCGAGGGGCCGATCAGCCGCGCGACATTGACCATCGATGAGTTGATCGCGATCGCATTGGACAGATCGTTCCGGTCCTCGACCATCTGCACCATGAACGACTGCCGCCCCGGCATATCGAAGGCGTTGATGAGCCCCTGAAACACGCTCAGGGTCAGGATCTCCGTGATGTTGATCCGGTGCGTGAGCGTCAGCCACGCCAGCAGCAGCGACTGAACCATGGCCAGCGTTTGCGTCCAGACCAGAACCCGCCGGCGATCGTGGCGGTCGACGATCACGCCGGCGAACGGTGCCAGGAAAAAACTCGGAATCTGCCCCGCGAAGCTCACCGTGCCCAGAAGCAGCGCGGAATGGGTAAGGCGGTAGACCAGCCACGCCGTGGCGATCCGCGTCATCCACGTGCCCACCAGCGAGATCGTCTGGCCGCCGAAAAACAGGCGGAAGTTGCGATGGCGCAGCGCCCGCCAGGCATGGGAATAATCCCGGCTGGAGGCGCGGGGCCCGTCGGCTCCCTTGCGGACCGGAGTCGGGGAAGTGGGTTCGGAAGGCATCGTCGGAGTTCCGGAGTCGTTTCTCTGCGATTCGATGCCGTCCCCGCCGCGGGAGGTTTCGGTCATGCGGTCAGGTGCTTCCTCAGGAATTCAAGGGAGCGCTCGCGGGCCAGCTTCGCAGCGGCGGGGTTGAAGCTCGGCCGGTCGTCATTATTGAAGGCGTGCCCCGCGCCTTCGTACCAGTAGATGGCAACCTCGGGGTGTGCCGCGGCCACCTTGCTGTCGACCTCGGACTTGGGGATGTGGCTGTCGTCCAGGCCGAAGTGAAGCATCACCGGAGCCTTCGGACTCTCCGCGCCGTACGTGGGAATCTGGCTGCCATAGTAGCCCACAGCGGCGTCGGGATTGAGGCGTGTCGCCGCGAGCCACGCAACCGATCCGCCCAGACAGTAGCCGACAACGCCGGCCTTCTTCCCCGTCTCGCGCCGCGCGTAGTCGAGCGCAGCAGCGACATCCTTCATGCGATCGTCAGCGTTGCCCTGGCGGATGATGTCCATCCCCTTTTGCAGATCTTCCTGGCTGTAGCCCAGTTCGACGCCGCGCTCGACGCGATCGAACAGCGCAGGGGCCACGGCGAGGAAACCATCGCGCGCCCAGCCGTCGGTAACCGACCGGATGTGGCTCGTGACTCCGAAGGCTTCCTGGATGACCACCAGACCCGCAATCGGCGGACCGGCGGGACGCGCGACGTAGGCATCGAGTTCATGACCATCGGATGCGCGGAGCGTGACGTGTTCGCCCATGGGAATCTCCTTGTTATTCGAACCGCGCCGTCAGGGTCTGGCTACGGGTTGGGCCGCGTGGCTGCCGGCAACGACTCGGGTCCCGGATGGTCCTCGTCGCGAAGAATCGCCCAGTAGCTGTTGCGGGCCACCACGTGCGCCCCGTAGTCCTGGGTGAGTTTGACTTCGATGGAGTGCAGACCTGGAGTCAGATCCGTCGGATGAAAGCTGAGGATATAGCGATTCCGCGCGTGGCTGGCGACCTCGGCGACCCGCGCCTCAAAGCCTTTCTCCCGCGTGAAGGGGTCGTACTCGCCGCCGCTCAGCGCAGCAAGCGTTTTGGGCGTGTTGCGGCGCATCGCGTTGACGGTCATCATCAGCGGCGCCAGAATGTTCAGCTCCGTGCCCCCGTTGTCGGCGTTGCCTTTAGCCCAGTCGATAATCTCAGCCTTGCCCGGTGAGAATACAAGACTGAGCACCAGCGTGTTGCTGGTCCCGATCCGCTCCACCAGCTGCGGAATGTTGAAGTGATGGCTGCCATGGTCACGCGATTCGCTGATCAGCAGCAGGATGCGGCGGTGGTCGGGCGGCTGCTGCTCCAGCAGATTCACCGAGTACCCAGCCGCATCGAGAATGGCCGCACCGCCATCGCCGGCGGGCATATGCCGCAGGTCGCGCGTGATGGTGTCCTCATCGGTCCCAAAGGGTTCCACCCACGTCGCCCTGGAATCGAAGGCAACCAGGGCCATGCTGCCGCGGCCATCGCGCGTGAAGAGCTCAAGCAGCGGCCCGAGCTTGCCGATCTTGTCGAACTCCAGCGGCGCATCGCGTCCGCGCTCGATGCACACGACCAGGGAAATCGGCTGCGTATCCAGATCGTCGTCCACGTGGACCTTCTGCAGGACGCCGTTATCGTAAACGGCAAAATCCTGCGGCTTCAGCCCGTAAAGCACTTCGCCATTGGGCTTCTCCACCAGCGTGGGAACCACAACCACCGTCGTGCTCACGTGGAAAATCGGCATCTCCGCATTGGGATCGGGGCGAAAATCCCGAGGGGTCCACAACGTGGAATTGGGCCTGGTGGGCGGCTTCTGGTTTCCCGGCGCGGTCGCGGGTTCACCCGGGAATGGCTCAGCTTGCTGTTGCTGAGATGCCTGCTTCTGCGCGGGCTCGCCGGGAAACGGCTCCGCCTGCTGCTGCGCGGCGCAAAGAGGTGCAGCAACACAGACCACCATCACCCACTGCACCAGACTTCGCACGCACCGCCTCATAGTCTTCATTACACCAGACACAGACGGATGAGACGACGTTACGGACGATCGGCGTTATTCCGGCTGAGGCGGCTGCGGCTGCACAGGGTTGAACGGCGCATACCGGTCCGCTCCCGGAAGCGGCCCTGTGAGTCGGCCATCGATGGCGTCCCGCTCGGCAAAGAACGCCGGCGTCGGGTGGTAGTCGTAGTCAAAGGGCAGCGGGCGCTCGGGCTTGCCATCTTCCCGCGTAGCATGGAGCCTCCCGTTGAGCCACGTGTAGCGATCGGTGATGCCCCAGGTGAGCGCGACCGTCACATTGGGTTCAGCCAGAACGGGCATCAGGAAGTCGCGATAGGTCTTCGCCACACCCGCATCGCGCTCGGCCACCGGCTCCGGCAGTTTGCGGTCGTTCACGTCCAGCTCCGTGATGAAGACCTG
The DNA here is from genome assembly GCA_963796895.1 of uncultured Acidobacteriaceae bacterium. Classification (GTDB taxonomy): domain Bacteria; phylum Acidobacteriota; class Terriglobia; order Terriglobales; family Acidobacteriaceae; genus Palsa-343. The sequence goes on along the minus strand of CAWCNN010000001.1, from coordinate 221,615 downwards.
CAGGTTCATAGCGCGCAGCTCGCGGATGAAGTGGATCAGGCCCGGCCCCGGCCTGTCGCCGGCACTGAGATGGCTCTGGATGCCGACCGCGTCGATGGGCACGCCGCGCGCCTGCAGACGGCGGACCAGCATCATCACCTGGCCGCGCTTGTCGACCTGCTCCGGCGTGTCCAGTTCAATGCCGTAGTCGTTGTAGGTCAGCAGCGCCGTGCGGTCAGCCTCCCGCGCGGTGCGGAAGGCCAGCTCAACATAGGACGGGCCTATCAGCTCGAGCCACGGCGAATTGCGCAGACCGTCGGGGCGGCCGTCCTTCAACTCAATCGCTTCGTTGACCACATCCCACGAGTGCAGCTTCCCCGCATAGCGCCCGGCCACCGCCTGGATATGCTGCGTCAGGTACTGCGCAGCATTGTCTTTGTTGACCGTCCCGGCAAACCATGCCGGAATCGCCTCATGCCAGCACAGGTTGTGCCCGCGAACCTTCTGCTCATGCGCGAGCGCGAACACCACGACATCGTCGGCCTTGCGGAAATCGTACTGCGTTGGATTCGGTCGAAGCGCCGCCCATTTCATCGCGTTTTCCGGAACCACGATGCTCGCCTGATCCGCCACCGTGCGCGCGTAGTCCGGTTCCCCATCGAGGTGATCCGGATCGACCGCGCATCCCACCAGCAGCCCGTGCGCCGCACCGTGAGCGCGCAGAGAGCGACCGCCGCTCACGTCATTCAGCGTCGGCGCCATGGCTCCCCTCGCAGGACCTGCCTTCGGCCCGCCGCAGCCCGCCGGAAGAATCGAAGAAACCACGCCGGCCGCAGCCGCCGCAGCCGCCTGGGCGAGGAACTCGCGTCGCGTTTTTATGCCGGTGATGCGCGAACCTCGTTCCCTCATCGATCCTCGGCTCCCTGACGATGGCCCGCTCCGCTGCTCCTCCACGCTTCCATCCGGTCCGTCCAGCGGAGGAATCGAAACAGATTGCCCTTCTCGCGCCACGCAAAGGCAAGCATGTCGCGGGCGCGCAGCTCTTCCGCCTTCATTCCTGAATACGTCTCGATGCGCCACTTGATATATTCGCTGCGCCACGGGCGCAGGCGGTGACCGCTGGTGGCATTCCAGATGAAGCGCAGAGAGGCAAACAAAGCCCGGTCCCCCGTTCGATCCACACGCACGCGCCAACCCCAAAAGGAGCGAATCCAGCCCACTGGCGTGAGGTCTCTGGTGTGAGTATAGCCAGCAGCCCCGCTCCGCGGATTAGCACTCCGGCGAACGATCGTGGCATGGTAAGAGTCATGAACGTTCGAGGGCGTGTAGCGGCGTGCCTGTTCGTTGTGTCCGCGAGCCTGGCCGGAGCGCAGACGCCTCCGACCCAGCAGAGTGTCGAAGCTCACCTGCAGGGACCGTTTCTCATGCTGCGAGGCCTCTACAACGGCTCCCGCCTGCAGTTCAACGCAGACGGCGTCCTGAAAGATCTGGCCGGCGTTATGCCGTTTTCTCTCAGCGCCATCCGCGTCGAGAATGTGCGTCTCACCGACTCCCGGCTGGAGATCGATGGCGTCCGCGAGGGGCTGGAATTTTCGCGTCCCGAGCAGCCCGGCGAACGGGTGCAGGTGAACCACGCAACGTGGGATCCCAGCGAGCAGGTGCACATTGTCATTCGGCGCGATCGCCGTCGTCCGGACGCCCTCTACGCCGCGCTGGCGAGGGTCTTTTCCTCGGGCTTCGACGATGCGCTGGTTCCGGCAGCCCCCGATTACTGGCAGCCCTGGCTGCGCCACTACCTTCATCCCGACGATCCGGCCAACCGGCTGCGCACCCTTCTCGAGGACGAGGGCCGTGGCGAGTCCTGCCGCGATCAGCGTCTGGCGCCGCCGCGTCTCCTGCCGGGTCCCGAACCGGAATTCAGCGAAGCAGCGCGGATGGCGCGTTACCAGGGAACGGTGGTCGTGCACCTGACGGTCGAACAGTCGGGAGAATCCGCTGGCCTGTTCCTCGTCCGCCCGCTGGGTATGGGTCTCGACGAACAGGCCATCGAGGCAGTGCGCCGCTATCAGTTCAACCCGGCCACCCTCGACGGCACACCGGTTGCCTGCGAGATGAATGTGGTTGTGAGTTTTCGCCTGGGTCAGCCGTAAACAGGATCAGACGTCCATGACGGAGTCTTCGATGGCGCGGCGAACGTTGCCCTCGGCGCGCGCCAGGCGGCGCACCGCCTCCGGCTTGTCGACATTGGCCTTCAGCATCACCAGCGCCACAGGCACGCTGCGTCCGGCCGACTTGATGACCTCAACGGCTTTTTCCCGGCTCACGTCGCAGGCATGCATCAGGATGCCGATGCCCCGCTCGATGAGTTTGGAATTGTGCATGTGCACGTTGACCATCAGGTTTTCGTACACATAGCCGAGTCGCGTCATGGCGCCGGTGGTGATCATGTTAGTGATCATCTTCTGCGCGGTCGCGGCTTTCAGGCGCGTCGAGCCGGAGACAACTTCAGGACCGACCTCGGCGACAATCGCGGTTTCCGCGGCATGGCCGAGCGGTGCGTTGGGATTGCAGGTGATGCAGGCGGTCTTCGCCCCCAGAGTCCGCGCGTAAGCAACCGCGGCTACCACATAGGGCGTTCGTCCGCTGGCCGAGAGGCCGATAACGACATCCTTGCGGCTGGGACGGCGGCGCGCAATGTCCCGCTTGCCCAGTTCTTCCGAATCCTCGTTGACCTCGACCGGCGAGGCCAGCGCTTTCGGCCCACCCGCCATGATGTACTGGACGGTCTGCGGACTGGTCGAGAAGTAGGCCGGAATCTCACAGGCATCGAGCGCTGCCAGACGGCCGCTGGATCCCGCTCCTACATAAATCAGCCGCCCGCCCTCACGCAGGCTGTGCGCAACCAGATCGATCACTTGCGCGATTTCCGGGATCGCCTTCTTCACCGCTGCGGCGACTTTCTGATCTTCCTGATTGATAATCCGGGCTATCTCGACGGCGGAACGGGTATCGAGCCCACGCGTGGCATCGTTGGCCTTCTCGGTGAGCAGATCGTGGATGCTGGCCGACGCGCCATTCGATCCGTTCGACCCGTTGCTCCCCAGCTTCGCGCCTTCGCCGGCTTCGGCGTGTGGATTGAGTGTAGTTCCCATTTTTCCGGCTTTGGACCGTACTGTCCCTCGATAATTCTAACGCTTTATAGCTTGCACGCAGTGCCAATATTTCGGACGAATGTGTTAGTTCTTCGTCACCGGTCACTCAGACGAAACGCGGGAGCACCATCCCCTCGGGTGGTCCTACCATTGATGGCGGCCCACCGTTCGCTGGCCCGATTCAATACCCCGAATCTGTCCGTCACGCATATGAATAATACGATCTCCGATGGCCGCGGCCTCCGGGTTGTGCGTGATCATCAGCACCGTCTGTTTGAACTCCTGATTCGAGCGCCGCAGCATCTCCAGCACCGCATCGGAGTTCTCTGTGTCGAGGTTCCCGGTCGGCTCGTCCGCCAGAATGATCGCAGGCCGCGTGATCAGAGCCCGAGCGATCGCCACCCGCTGCTGTTCGCCGCCTGATAGTTCCGAAGGACGGTGGTGCAGCCGGCCTGCGATGTTGAGCATCGCGGCGATATGCCCGAGGAAGTTTTCGTCCAGCGCATCCGCGCGGCCGGCGATTTCGTAAGCGATCTCAATGTTGCCCCGCGCTGACAGCGTCGGCAGCAGATTGAATTTCTGGAAAATGAACCCGATGCGCGCCCGCCGCATGCGCGTGCGCTCCACGTCGCCCAGCGTCGAGAAATCGACTCCACCGATGAACACCTTGCCCGAGCTGGCTCGCGTGAGGCCGCCCAGCAGGTAGAACAGGGTCGATTTGCCGCTCCCCGACGGTCCCACGATGGAAACAAACTCCCCGGCCTCGACCGAAAAACTCGCGTCGCGCAGTGCCGGAACTTCAAGCCTGCCGGATCGGTAGACTTTGCCGAGATGCTCGGCGCGAATCATCTCACTCACTGTGCGATTGTAAATGGGCCGGGCCGGAACTCCGGCCCGCCTTGAGAAAGATGCCGGCGACAAGAGGTGCCGCGCCACTCCCGTCAGCTTCGGCGCGTCAGGATGCAACGGCATGCTCGAGGGGATCGAAAGTCGCCTCCGCAGCCTCAGGGATCGGCCGAAGGTGCTTCTTGGGGCCGCGCTTGCGTGCGATCATCTGCCGAATCCGTTCCAGCATCTCCACCGGAGACGACGACCCCTTGGGCAGGAATGCGTCCGCTCGGTTCGTATGATCGAACGCCTTGACACTCCCGCTGATCAGGATCATGGGGATCTCCGGCGCAATCTCCTTCATGCGCCGCACCAGTTCGTTGCCATCCATGGCCGGCATCACCAGGTCGCTGAGAACGAGGTCGATCCCGCCGCGGCGAAACTGATCCATGGCTTCTTTTCCTGTCGATGCCGCGACAACACGGTAGCCGCCCCGTGTCTCCAGCAGAAATTTGCGCACAGCGAGGACTTGTTCATTGTCATCGACGCAGAGGATTGTTTTCTTTGGTCTCATTATTTTTCCCTGGCGTTCCCGCCTGAAGCGAGAGAGAAGAGGCGATGCTCGGCGGCGAAAGGCGCCGTTGTCGTCGTGGTTGAAGTAAGCCGCATCAAGCCCCCGGCTGCCCGTGCGCATGCGCTCTGCTTATGCAGATGCGCGACGCTGCGTGCCCACCGGGATGCAGGTTGCGGGAGAACAGAACGATCCGGACCGATGGTTTGGTTTGCTGCTCGCGCTGTTTCCAATCCTCCGGAACGATGGCGACCAGCGAGGTCCAGGTGCGGCAGCGTTACTGTTCCAGTTCAGTTTTCAGCGAATGCAATGTCGACGTCCCTTTCGAAACGCCACGTCAGAGTACGGAGCGATTCCGGGGCGCGCAATAGGGTAAAAAAGGCGAAGAGAAGGATGCGCTGCAGCCGGCTTTGCACCTGTTTCTGTTATGGCCCGATGAATATTGGCCGCGAGGTGTATCCAGCCTGTGGAAGGGATGTGGAACCCGCAGGGAAAAGACGGAAATTTGCAGCAATTGCAGTGCGGTGATTTTTTCGTGGATGACCGAACACCCCCACCGGGCCGGTTGCGGTCGCGCACTTTCAGTGACGGAAGATCTGTACCATCATCTCCGACTGCACCTGATTCAGTTGCTGGATCGTCGCTTCCAGCGTCGGACGATCGTCCACCGAAGCCCCCATCATCAGTTCCTTCAGACGAAAGGCCGTGTGCCGGATGAGAATCTCCGCGTTCTTCAGCTTCTTCGCGTCCCGCAGCAGACTCATCTGGATTTTGCCCGCATAGCCCTGCGCCGCCTTCAGAGACGCAGACGCCTGACTCTCGTTGCCGGCCTGGAGTTGCGCCGTAGCGATCTCGGTCATCGAGTGCACCAGCTCCGCATAAATGTAAGGCTGTTCGTTGGGAGACGCCGTCTCAGCTTTGGCCTCCAGATCGGCCAGCTGACGGGCGTCGGGCGGGCGGTCATTCAACCCGTGCGCCCAGGCAAGCGACGCCGAGACAAGCAGTGCTGCGAGGACTGCGACGGACCGCATCGCGCACCTCCGGGGTAGTGCGTTCCGAGAACAATAGCGCACATCGCGCCTGCAGCGCTACCCACCAATGGGTTAAGGCCGAACATAACCGTCAAAGGTAACGGCCGGCGGAACCCGGATAGCCAGCGCCGCTTACTGCGGAACCCAGGACCCTGGCTGAGCACCGTCTATTTGCCGAGAGCGACGAGCCGGTGCTTCGCCTGCCACTCCTGGTCGGGGAATTTGCCCTGGGCGGCGGCGAGGAAGCGATGGTAGTAATCCGCCGCTGCCTGTTTCTGATGAAGATTATCGTACGCCGTTGCCCACAGAAACAACGTCGCCGGACTTTCCTGCGCGTACTTTGATCGCATGGAAAGGGCTTTCAGCTCGTCCTCATACTGGTGCAGCTCCGAGTCGGCAAAGGCTATACCCGACCAGGCATCGATGTCGTCGGCGCGAGCCGCAATTGCCTTCCGAAACGCGGCCACCGCATCGGCGTAATGCTGCTGCCGGATCAGAACTTGGCCGTGGGCGTCCAGCAGGTCCGGATCGTTCGGAGTTTTCGTCAGAAGCTGCTGGTATAGCGCGTCCGCTTCATCCAGCTTGCCGGCCTGAAGATCGCCATCGGCCAGCATCAGGGCGACCGAGCTGCTGCCCGGTTCCTGCTGGTGCAGCTTCTCCAGCATCGCCAGCGCCTCCGCCTTCTTGCCCTGCGCACTGAGAATGTTGGCCATCTGGGCGCTCAAAGCCGGATCGTTCGGCTCGTGGCGCAGCGCCGCCTCGACCACCGGCTGGGCGTCGGCATAACGCTTCTCGGCAATCAATAAATGCGCCAGGGCGGCGCTCGCGTCGGACAAATCCGGCTGATTGCGGAGTGCCTGACGGTATTCCTGTTCGGCGATTTCGAGGTCGCCCGCGGCCTCCGCGATCTGGCCCGCCAGCAGCGTGTCCGAAGGGGTCTCCGGCGTGATCTTCAGGGCATCCACCAGGGCATCACGAGCGCCCGTGGGGTCGGACTCCCGCAGCAGCCGTGCCAGAGCCCGGTCCGTTTCGGCTTTGGCAGCCGGATTGGGGGGATTCGGCTGCAGAGTTACTGCCACCTGAAGCTGCTCAATCGCCGCCTGCTTGTCTTTCTGGTCCCCCTTGGCCGCAAGGATCAAGCCCAGCCCCGAACGCGCCTCGAACTGCTTCGGGTCGGCTGCCACCGCTTTCCGGTACCAGCCCTCCGCTGCATCGGTGTGTCCCTGCGCGTCTTCCACGAAGCCCCGGTCGAACAGCGCCCGTCCGTCGTCCGGATGAGCGGAAAGGTAAATTTCAAGGCGTGCCGTGGCCAGCGTGTAGTTCTTCGCAGCAATGGCGGACTCCACCTCGTCGAGCGGGTTGGGAGTCTGATCCTGGTCCCCTGCCGTGGTCCCCGGCGGCAGGGGAACCGGCTGAGCGAAAGCCGCAGCGGAAAATGCCAGCAGCAGACTCAGGCAAACCGAGCTCAGCCCGTGTCCGACAATGTCAGACATTTGGCACAGAGAGGGGCGGAAGACGAACGCAGGGATCGATTTCACTGGAAAACTTCGCTTTCTGCTGCATGGACCGGCTCAGCCCCGGCGTGTCCGGCAAGAACACGGGCCAGCCACTGCCCGGTATGCGAGAGCTCGTTGCGGGTGATCTCTTCCGGGGTGCCGACGGCGACGATCTGTCCTCCCGCGCCGCCGCCCTCCGGACCGAGGTCGATCACCCAGTCTGCTGACTTGATGATGTCCAGGTTGTGCTCAATCACCACCAGCGAGCCTCCGCTGTCGATGAGCTTGCGGAAGGCCATCAGCAGCTTGCCAACATCGTCGAAGTGCAGCCCCGTAGTCGGCTCATCCAGGATGTAGAGTACCCGGCTGCCGCCTCCCTTTTTGCCGTCGGATCCCCGGCTTTCCGACCGCGTCGACGCCAGATGAGCCGCCAGCTTCACGCGCTGCGCTTCTCCGCCGGAGAGGGTCGTAGCCGACTGACCCAGACGCACGTAGCCAAGACCAATCTCCTCGAGAACTGCGAGCTTGTCGACGATCTTCGGATGTCCGACAAAGAAACGCAGAGCCTCGCGGACCGTCATCTGCAGCACTTCGTGAATATTCCTGTTCTTGTAATGAATCTCCAGCGTGCTGGCTTTGTAGCGCGAGCCGCCGCACTCCTCGCAGGGTAGCTCGACATCGGCGAGAAACTGCATCTCGACCGTGACCGTGCCGTCGCCTTCGCAGACGTCGCACCGGCCGCCGGGCACGTTGAAGGAAAAATGCCCCGCCGTGTAGCCGCGCCGCTGTGCCTCCGGCTGCGCGGCAAAAAGCTCGCGAATCGCATCGAACGCCTTGATGTACGTGACCGGATTCGAGCGCGGCGTTCGGCCGATCGGCGTCTGGTCCACCAGAACAATGTCGTTCAGCCGCTCGACTCCCTTGATGTCCCTGTAGACTCCGGTCGGATCGCCGCCTTCAATGCGCCCAAGGCGATGCGCAATCGCTTTGTACAGGACTTCGTGGACCAGCGTCGACTTCCCCGACCCCGAAACGCCCGTGATCGCCACCAGCAGGTTCAGCGGGACGTCGACGTCGATGCCCTTGAGGTTGTTCGCGCGAGCCCCCTTCACCCGCAGCCATTCTTTCGACGAGCCCGGCGTGCGGCGCCGCGCCGGCACCGGAATGGTGAGGTGACCGCTCAGGTACCGTCCCGTAATCGAGGCCGGGTTCGCGGAGACTTCCTGAACGGACCCGGCGGCGAGCACTTTGCCGCCGAACTCGCCGGCCCCCGGGCCCAGGTCCAGCAGGTAATCGGCGGCTCGCAAAACGTCCGGGTCATGTTCGACCACAAGGATCGTATTCCCCAGATCGCGCAGGTCGTCCAGGATGTGGATCAGACGCGATGTGTCCCGCGGATGCAGCCCGATCGAGGGCTCATCCAGCACATACAGCGCCCCAACCAGCCGCGACCCGAGCGACGTAGCCAGCTGAATGCGCTGCGACTCGCCCCCGGATAGCGTCGACGCCAGCCGGTCCAGCGTCAGGTAGTCCAGTCCCACGGCATCGAGAAATGTCAGACGCTGGCGAATCTCCCCAAGGATGCTGCCCGCAATCTCCTCCTGCATCGGGGACAGGGTCAGGTTGGAAAAAAACCGATGTGCGGCGCCAATGGTCAGCGCGGCGGCTTCGCAGATATTGCGCCCTTCGCCCCCCTCGTTCCCGATTTCTGCCCCGAGTCGCACCGCGCGGGCCTCGGCGCGCAGCCGCTGGCCTTTGCACTCCGGGCAAAGCGCGTAGCCGCGGTACTTGCTCAGCATCACGCGCACGTGCAGCTTGTACTTCTTACGCTCCAGCAGCGCGAAGAATCCGTGCACCCCGGGAAAGGAGCCGTCGCCGTTCAGCACCCACGCCTGCTGTTCCCGCGGCAAATCCCACCACGCGATATCCAGGGGAATGCCCTTCTGCCGCGCCGCGCGCCGCAGATCCGTCAGATACGACCGGTACTTGGGCCGGTTCCAGGGATCGATCGCGCCCTCATCGAGACTCTTCGACTTGTCCGGGATGATCAGGTCCAGATCGAAATCGATCGTATTGCCGAATCCCTGGCAGCGCGGGCACGCGCCGTAAGGATTGTTGAATGAGAAGAGGCTCGGCTCCGGCTCGCGATACTGGCGGTGGCAGTTCTTGCACTCGAACGCCCCCGAGAAGCGCAGCCTCTGTCGTGGTGCTGTCTCCAGGTCCGGATCCCGAGGCACAACCTCGTACAGGATTTCTCCCGATTCCCGATACCCGATTTCAGCTGCGTCCACCACCCGTGCCCGATTGTCCGACGCAACCGCAAGGCGGTCGACCAGCACGAAAACCGGCAGCGCAAAGTCAATCTCCAGCAGCGATTCAGGCGTCGAAAACTCGTAGATGTTGCCGTTCTGGTAGAGCCGATTGAAGCCCCGTTTGCGCAGATCGGCCAGCCGCTCCCGCAGCGCGTCCGACAAAGCCCCGGACGTCTTCTCAACGGTTTTCGGCGGCGCCTTCCGTGTCCGACGCGCCGGCTTGGCATCGGCAGTCGTGTCCGACACCGGCTGGACTGGCGTGGCCGCCTGAGCCTGCACCGGGAACAGCGCATAGAGGCGAGTTCCCTCCCCCAGCGCCAGAATGTCCGACGCGATATGGTCGACCGTGTCGCGTCGGACTATGCCCCCGCACACTGTGCAATGGACCACCCCGCAGCGCGCCCAAAGAAGCCGCATATAGTCGTAGATTTCGGTTGCCGTCGCCACCGTCGACCGCGGATTCCGCGTCGAGTTCTTCTGCCGGATGGCGATTGCCGGCGACAGCCCATCGATCAGGTCCACGTCGGGCTTCTCGATCCGCTCCAGAAACTGCCGCGCGTACGCCGACAGCGACTCCACATACCGCCGCTGCCCCTCCGCATAGATCGTGTCGAAGGCCAGCGACGACTTGCCGGAGCCCGACACGCCGGAGACCACTGTGAGTTTCCCGTTGGGGATCTCGCAGTCGATGTTTTTCAGATTATGGGTCCGCGCGCCGCGGATGATGATCGCATCGCTCAATGCAGTGGTCCAGGGGCGCGGAGAAAGCCTCCAGGGAAAAGTGCCCCAGTTTGATTATAGGGGCGGCCCGCGCCCAGCGTCCTGGAGCGAGAATGGAGTCCTATGCACTGGACCGGAGCCTTGATTCTTCTGCTGTTTGCAATGATTAGCGCCAGCGTCATGCTGGTCTTCCTTTATCTCACCCGTGCCGGCAGGATCCTGCAGGAACGCATCCCGGATCGCCCCCGCCGCCGCCTCTTCCTGGCCGCGGTGGCCTTCTTCATCACCTTCCTCGGCGTCCGCCTGTTAGTCCACGCCATCCGCTCCAACGTCGGGCCCTTCGGCTTCGTCATGATGCGCGGCCATCATATTCACCATCTGGTGTGGGGTATCCTCCTGCTGCTGGCCGTCGGCTATGGCGAGCTCGCTGAGGTCGGCACCGGCTCCTCGCCCTCCGCCATCTTCTTTAACCGTCTCATCTCCATCGGCTTTGGTGTGGGCGCGGCGCTCACCCTCGACGAATTCGCCCTCTGGCTCAACCTCAGCGCCGACGCCTACTGGACCCGCTCGGGCCGGGAAAGCATCGATGCCGTCATCCTCTTCGGCGCTCTGCTCGCCATCGGCTCGTGGGGCGCGCCCTTGTGGACCAGGCGGACGCACGGCCATCCCGGCGGCCACGCCTGACCCGTTTTCCGTCCTCGCGGAACATCCGCCGGCCCTGAAAGCAGGGCTCCAATCGCGCCGGTCCCCCCTGTTCCCGCTGCGCAGGAATGCCGATAAGAAGGGATGGAGTAGTGTGCAGCATGGCCCCCGTTGCCCGGTTGATGACTAGCCCGCTGGTCAAAGGCGCTGTCAGAATGGTGGTCATGCACCCCATGGCGGCGGCATGGCTTCTCATCGCGTTTCTGGCCGTGTCCGTCGCAGTCATTCTGATCCTGCTGCATCGCACGCGCGCCGGAACCATCCTGCACGAGCGCATCCCCGACCGCCCGCGTCGCCGGCTGTTTCTCGCCGCCCTCGGCTTTGTGCTCACCTTTCTCGGCGTGCGGCTGCTGGTCCTCCTCATTCTGTTCCACATCGGTCCCTTCGGCTGGATCGTGCTCGGCGGCCGCCACATCCACCACCTGGTCTGGGGCATCGTTCTCCTGCTGCTCTCGGGTTATGCAATGGTGGCGGAGGTCGGCACCGCGGGCACGCCCCAATCGCTGTTTCTCGGGCGCCTGATTTCGATCCTCTACGGCATGGGCGCGGCCCTCACCCTGGACGAATACACCATGTGGCTCGACATCAAAGAATCCACCTGGACCTTCTCCGGACGCGAGAGTATCGACGTGGTCGTGCTGTTCGGCGCGCTGCTGGCCCTGGGCGCATGGGGTGCCCCCTTGTGGACGAAACGGCCGCGCCAGCGCAGAAAGCGCAACCGCAATCACCCGCCCGCGAACGCCCACACTCATCGGGAAACCAATAGCGCCCGTCGGAATCCCGCCCGCGAATAATTGCGCTTGGTCGACTGCTTGCCGCGAGCCGCTCGCCGCATCCACTGTTCCCTCACTTGATTCCCGGCGTTTTTCCCCGCCAATCCACAGGGGACGTCACGCTATAGTCAATAAGGCGATTCTCACGACCTTGCTCAGGCGTGGCTAAAACCAACGCAGACAGTGGCAGCGCGACGCTTCTGGAGGAGCCGGCGGATTTCTATCGCCCGCCGGCGAATCAGGACAGCGCAACACGACCGTCGCGTCCAGCTCGCGCGAAAGCCGAACCGGACGACGACGCCGGAGAGCCGTTCCTGCGCGCTCGCCGCCGTGTCCCGGTCCGTCGCGGTCTGCTGCCTGCCTGGACGCGAAGCCTTTGGGGCAAGCTGGCGCTGGCTGCCGGCATCCTCGCCGTCATGGGCGCACTCGTGGCGCTCGTGATCGGCATACGCAGCTTTCTCGATCGCGATCCCCGCTTCCGCATTGACTCCTCCGCTTCCATCCAGACCCTCGGCAACAGCCAGCTCAGCCGCAACGATCTGCTCTCGGTCTTCGGATCCGACATCGGCCGCAACCTCTTCTTCGTGCCCCTGGCAAAGCGCCGCGCTGAACTGGAGCAGATTCCCTGGGTCCGGAAGGCGACCGTCATGCGCCTGCTGCCCAACCAGTTGCGCGTGGCGGTCACCGAGCGCCAACCGGTGGCCTTCGTCGAGGTCCGCGGACGCGTCGATCTTGTCGATGCCGACGGCGTCATCCTCACCCTCACGCCGCAACAAATGGAGGCGCGCCACTACTCCTTCCCCGTCATCAGCGGGATCAACGCCGCCGATCCCCTGTCCGTGCGCGCCGCCCGCATGCAGATCTATCAGCGTTTCATCGGCGAGCTCGATGCCACCGGCGAACACGTTTCCGCACAATTCAGCGAAGTGAATCTCTCCGACCCCGACGATGTGCGCGCGACCGTCACCGCCAATGGATCGGAGTTGCTCCTGCACTTCGGCGAAGAGAATTTCCAGGCGCGCTGGCGCAATTACCAGGCGCACGTTGCCGAGTGGCAACAGCAGTATCCGCATCTAGCGTCTGTCGATCTCCGCTACGACCGCGAGGTGGTCCTGAAGATGGCAGGCGATCCGGGAGCGAGTTCCAATTCGAAGGCGGACTCGGAAACGCAACCCGCCCCGCAGCCGAAGCCCGCACCCGCCGTCAAGCCCCATCACGCCGCGCCCGTCGAGCACAAATCCTCTGCTGCGCACAGCACGAAGACTCATAAGCCCATAACGGCGAAACACAAGTCGCCCAACAAGGCCCGCAGCGCAAAAGACAAGGCGCACGCACGCCGGAGGCCCGCATGAGTCAGCCGGACAACATCATCGCCGTCCTCGATGCGGGCAGTTCCAGGATTCGCGTGCTCGTCGCCGAAATCCACGAGGGAGCGCTGCGTTATCGCGGGCACGGCACGGCGGAGGCCGCCGGCATGCGCAAAGGGATCATCTCCGATCTCGCGCCTGCCTCGTCCGCCATCGACAGGGCGGCAATTGCAGCGGAGACCTCCGCCCAGACCGTCATCGAACGCTGTGTCGTCGCGGTCGGCGGCCCGCATATTCGCGGCGTCAACAGCCGCGGCGGCATCAGCCTCGGCGCCCGCCTCCGCGAAATCACCAAAGAGGATGTGCGTGCCGCGGTCGATCGCGCTCGCTCCATCGCTCTCCCCGGCGATCGTGAGGTTCTCCACCTGCTGCCCCAGCAATTTATCCTCGACGAACAGCCCGGCATCCACGACCCCGTGGGCATGATCGGCAATCGGCTCGAGGTGAACCTGCACATCTCCACCAGTTCTGCCAGCGCACAGCAAAGCATTGTCACCTGCGTGAACAAAGCCGGACTCGAGGTCACCGAGACGGTACTGGAATCTCTGGCCGCGGCTGAGGCTACGCTTTCCGCCGACGAGCGCGAACAGGGTGTCTGCCTCATCGACGTCGGCGCATCGACCTCCGAGCTGGTCGTCTTCTTCGAAGGATCCGTGGCCCATACTTCCGTCATCCCCATCGGCGGCGATCACTTCACCAACGACTTGGCTGTCGGCCTGCATGTCACCGCCCCCGAAGCCGAATGGCTGAAGTGCAATTACGGGCATGCCATCGTGACCGCCGTTGGCCAGGAGAATGAAGTGGAAGTCTCCGGCCTGCCCGGCTATCAGTCGCGCGTTGTGCGTCAGCGCTTCATTGCAGAAATCCTCGAGCCCCGCGCTCGCGAGCTTTTCCAGATGCTGCGCGACAACCTCCGCCAGGGTGGCGTCCTCGAAGCCATGGGCGCCGGCTGCGTACTCACCGGAGGCGGCGCTCGCCTGCTCGGCCTGCTGGAGACCGCCGAGAGCCTGCTGCGCGTCCCCGCACGACTGGCCTCTCCCGTGCCGCTCTCGCGCATGCCCGCCGAGCTGACCGGCCCCGAATATTCAGTTCTGACAGGAACGATGCTTTATGCCCAACGCACCAGCGTGATCCGTGCGACGGAAAACCAGGGACTGCGCGCCAAACTGCGCGCCATCTTAGCCGGAAGTGTCTAAATCGAAGGAGTCATCGCCGATGAGAAGCAAATCGATGGGTCAGCCGGAAGAAATCCGTATTCAGTATCACGATGAAGTCCCCCGCGGCGCCAAAATCAAGGTCATCGGCGTAGGCGGAGGCGGAGGTAACGCCGTCAACCGCATGATCGCCGCCAAAATGGAAGGCGTGGAGTTCATCGCCGCCAACACCGATCGCCAGGCGCTGCAGCTCTCCAGCGCCCCGGTCAAGCTGCAGCTCGGCGTCAAGCTGACCAGCGGCCTCGGCGCCGGCGCCAATCCCGATATTGGCCGTCAGGCAGCCCTGGAAGACTCCGGCAAAATCCTCGAAGCCCTCGACGGCGCCGACATGGTCTTCGTCACCGCCGGACTCGGCGGCGGCACTGGCACCGGCGCCGCTCCCGTCATCGCCTCCCTCGCCAGCGAGATGGGCGCCCTCACCGTCGCCGTCATTACCCGGCCCTTCGCCTTTGAAGGCAAGCGCCGCATGGCCCAGGCCGAGCGCGGTATGCAGGAACTGCTCGACAGCGTCGACACCATGATCGTCATCCCCAACGAGAAGCTGCTCGCCGTCGCCAAAGACGCCGGCTTCTTCGAGTCGTTCCGCATCGCTGATGACGTTCTCCGCCAGGGCGTCCAGGGCATCTCCGACATCATCACCATCCCCGGCATCATCAACCGCGACTTCGCCGACGTGAAGACCACCATGGCCGGCATGGGCTATGCCGTCATGGGCACCGCCGTCCGCAATGGATCGCGTCGCGCCGTCGAAGCAGCCCAGGCGGCGATGGCTTCGCCCCTGCTCGAAGAAGGCGCCATCGACGGAGCCCGCGGCATCCTGATTAATATCACCGGCTCCACTTCGCTGAAGCTGAGCGAAGTCAACGAAGCGTCCACGTTGATCCAGACCGCTGCTCACGAGGACGCCAACATCATCTTCGGCGCCGTGCTCGACGAGACCATGGGCGAGGACGTCAAGATCACCGTGATCGCGACCGGCTTCCGCCAGGGTTCGGATGAACGGCGAGAGCATATGCTCAACTCCGCTCTGCGTGAGGCCCCCGCCCCGCGCATCGAGACCCGTCCAGCCATGGCTCGTTTCGCCAGCGAGGAACGGGACGATGAAGACGTGGCTCCGCCAGCCGCTCCCAACCGCCAGACCCCGGTGATGATCCCCGTTTCCGCGCGCGAGTTCGTCTCCGCCTTTCGCATGCACGAGGCCGAACCGGTCAGTAACGACGTCACGGCTCCTCAGGAACTCACCTTTGCCGAAGACGAGTCCGACCTGGTCGGCGTCGCCGTGGCCGAGCCCGAAAACCATGCTGACAACGCCGTCCCGACGCATGCCGCTTTTGAAGAAGAACCGGGCGAGAACCTCGACATCCCGGCCTTCATGCGCAAAGGTACGCTCTGAAATCCGAGGCGCTCTTTGGCGTGTGCCGGAACCCACACGACTGACGTTCGTCACCGAAAAGAGGGATCTATGGCGCGAAAATGTACTGGACAGGCAATTGTTTCCGGTTATATTGAACGAATAGTTCCTGCCATTTAAACGGGCCCTCAGGGTTTCGGGGACTCCCTTCAGCAGCAACCATGAGGGCGTCTTCAGGGTTTCGAACACCGTGGTGGGATTTTTGTTCCCGAGCCTAAGTTGAAGTTCCGGATCGGGAATGCCGATGAATGGGTTACGCCGGAACGTACGAAGTAAGGTTTTACCAGGCAATCTTCTGCGGCATGATCAGTCAGAGAGTCTGGATTCTTCGAACGAGAGTTGATGGGATGAAGCGCGTTGTTCTGTTCTTACTGACTGCCCTGGTTGTCCCTTCGCTGCTCTTTGCGGCCTCAACCAGCACTGCGCATCGTCCGACGCGTCGTCATTCCCGCGTTCATGAATCGGCAGCAGCGCGCCGGCATCTGGCCACCCTCCAGCACAGCCATCGCGTCCCCAGAGCTCATCTGGCCACCGTCGGCATGACCAGCCACCGCACCGTCCGCCACCGGAGGCATCGTTATTACGAGCGCTTCACCGCCAGCTCCTTTGCCCGCACCGATCTGACCGCGGGCGACATCACCGCCGGTGAAGATCCCGTCGTTCGCCAGGCGGCCCTCGATGCCCTGGGCGATATGAACGGGACCGTGGTCGCCATCGACCCGTCCAACGGCCGCATTCTGGCCATGGTGAATCAGAAACTGGCGCTCTCGAGCGGTGCCGAACCCTGCTCGACCATTAAGCTTTCGGTGGCCCTCGCTGCCCTCGAAGAAGGCATCGTCACCAAAGACACCGAAGTGAATCTCGGCGGCCACTTTCACCTGAATCTCACCGAAGCCCTGGCCCACTCGAACAACCTCTATTTCGAGACGCTCGGCCGCCGTCTCGGATTTGATCGCGTCCGCCACTACGCCACTGAATTCGGCCTTGGCGAACTGGCCGGTTACAACATCGCCGGCGAGCAGCCCGGCCTTTATCCGGATCAGCCCCTGGCCGAAAAACTCGGCGGCGTCGGCCGGATGTGCTCCTTCGGCGAGGGCGTCTCCATGACCCCCCTGCAACTCGGAGCGCTGGTCGCCGCCATCGCCAACGGCGGCACCCTCTACTACCTCCAGCATCCCACCACCCCGGCCGAAGCCCTCAGCTTCCAGCCGCGCATTAAGCGGACCCTCGATATCGGCCCGATTCTTCCTGAAATCCAGGACGGCATGGAAGCCGCCGTCCGCTACGGTACGGCGCGTTCGCTGCGCGCCAACTTTAATCAGTTCCCGGTGCTCGGCAAGACCGGCACCTGCTCCAACGATGGAACCCGCTTCGGCTGGTTTGCCTCCTACGCGGATACCCAGTACGGGCGCATCGTCGCCGTCTTTTTCCTTGAAGGCGGCCGCCCCACCTTCGGCCCCAAAGCCGCCGAACTCACCGGCGTCTTTTATCGCGATCTCTGGGACTCCAGCTATTTCGCCGCCAAACAGGCTCCGGAGACCCCGGACTCACCCTCCGCCACTTCGGTCGGCGCTCCTCAATAGTCCGGCTCTCTTCCTGTTCAGAAAACCGCCTCGCTACGCAGCGGGGCGTTTCTCTTTTGGGTGAATGGCTGCCGCTCCTTCCGCCGATCCCCCTTCGTCGGAGGCAGCCGTCGTCGTTGTGATCTCGCAAAACAACGTATCGTGCCGCTTGGCCCGCTCGGCATTCAGTTCGGCTCCGATCAGGATCGCGAGACCGGTGAGATAAATCCAGAACATCAGAGCGATGACCGCGCCCATGCCTCCATAGAGTCGTGAGTAGTGCGCCAGATGATTCAGATAGAACGCAAGCCCCGCCGACCCGCCAAACCAGAGCGCGATCGCCACCACCGCGCCGGGCAGTGTCGACAAGAAGCGCTGCTTTCGGTTCGGAGCGAGGAAGTAAACCAACTCCAGCGCCACGACGAACGTTACGAAAACCGTGCCCAGACGGATCAGCGGCCACGTTCTCTCCAGCGACGGGGGAATCGGAACGATCTCGCCCAGAAAATGTGCGAAGTGAGGTCCGGCAATCAGGGCCAGCAGCGAGATGGTCAGCAAGCCGCCGCTCGTAAATGCCAGAAGGAGCGCCTGAAGCCGGTCGCGCAGCCACGAGCGCGGGTGGGCGACGTCATAGGCCACGTTCAGCGCGCTGATCAGCGCCGTGAACCCGGTCGTGGTGGACCAGATGTAAATCACAATTCCGAACGACAGCATGCCCCGATGCGGCCGCAGCAATCCCCCCATCAACTTCTCCACCAGCGAGAGCGCGTCCGACGGCACCAGCATCGCCATCACGCTGAGCATCTGCGGCAACAACCCGGGGAGCCGCAGCATCGCCAGCACCGACACTGCCGTGATCAGCAGGGGCACCATCGACAGCATCGACCAGAAGGCCAGGCCCGCAGCCACGTCGAAGACGTCCGTGCGGATCAGCTCTTTCGCGACAATCACCAGCAGGCTCTGGCTTCTTTGCCAGCGCCCCTCCGCATTCGTGCAAAAAGCCTGCCAGTTCCCGAGCGCCCGGGACACCGTGTCCTCTGGCGTGCCCTGCTCCTGTCGCCGCGCTTCGTCCGGAGGACGCGCAGTCTGGCTTGAGCCCGAAAACCATCGTCCATGCGCCATGAGGCGGTCCCGAAACTACCGACTACTCTCGTCCGATGGTTGATTCGCGCAAGCGGATGTGCGCCGAATTTGAAAAGCGACGCGAAAATCCCCGGCCTGCTGGCCCGGAAAACTTCCTCGCACTGGCCCCCGACTTTCTGCGCGCGTAAGTGCCTGAAATATTGGGCGCTTTCGGCGGCTTGGTAACCATCTTTGGTTCCCGTTTCGGTTACCAAAGTCGCCAAAATACTTCTTGCTTGTCCCTCCCCGAACGTGTTAACTATGCAGGCAATATCTTGAAATTCCTGCCTTTGCTGTACACAGGGGAAAGTGCGGTCTACAAGGCCACCACATGAAAATTGGAATTACTATCCGGGGATACCGCCTGCAAAAAGGTCTTTCTCAGGGGGACATCGAGAAACGCACCGGTCTGCTTCGCTGCTATCTGTCGAGAGTCGAAAACGGGCATACCGTGCCCTCACTGGACACTCTCGCTAAGATCGCAGGCGCTCTCGAACTCCCTCTTGCTCAGCTATTTGCCGAAGATACGCTGGGACGCCAGCTGCAGTCGCAAAAGCTCTCTGACGACGAACTGCGTTTCCTGACTCAGATTCGCCGCTATTCCACCAACCTCAACGACAGCGATCGCAAACTGCTCCTGGCTATGGTCAAGAAGTTCGCCACCACCGCGACCCGCTAAGCCCACTTCCCCCATCGCATTCTGCATACCCACGGCTCCGGAACTGCAACCCGGAGCCTGCGCAGAATTCTACCCCGCTGCGCCCTGATAGAACCCCCGCAGTCCCCAGGCAATTAACAGCAGAAGGAACACCATTACGCCCACGGCGAGCGAACGCCTGCGCATGAACCTCTCTCGCGGCGCTCCAATGCGGGGCACCAGCGGGAAGCCCAGCGCGATGCCGCTCAAAAAGCCGCCCAGATGCGCCATGTTGTCCACCTGCAGGCGCGTATGCGCGATCCACAGCCCGCCGTCGATGACGAAATTCAGCAGCGCGAAATACCAGACGCTGCGCCGCAGCTTCTTCAACTCAATCTGCGGAATCGGCAGCAGCGGCGAGCGCAGCAGCATCAGCAGCACGCCTGCCAGTCCAAAGACCGCCCCCGACGCCCCCGCGCTCAGCACTCCTCCCGCCTGATCCGGGAACTGTGGATGCACGGCGATGCTGAGCAGATTGCCGGCCACGCCGGTGAGCACATACGCCGCTACGATCCCGAACTCTCCCAGCAGCGGCTCGCCCAGCAAGCCCAGGTTCCACAGGCACCACATGTTGGTGAGGATGTGAATCCAGCCGAAGTGCACGAAAATCGCCGTGATCGGCCGCCACCACTGCCCCCACACCAGCACCGCCCCCCCGTTGCAGGGCAGCAGCAGGGAGATATGGTCCTCAAAGGTTGGCCCCGTGGCTGACCGGCTCAGAATCAGCGTGAGCAGAAAAACAGCGCAGTTGATCCCCACCAGCGTGTAGGTGGCCGGCGCAGACGCCCAGTGGCGCCGCGGCCGTGGCCTTGGCGGCTGATACTGCGGAGGCGGATACCACCCGCGCGGTTCTTCCTGAGTCGGCTGAGGTTCGATTCCGGGCGGCAGAATCTCGGGCTGCGTACTAAAGCGTCGGCCCTGCTCGGAGTCCATACTGCTACCCTATCGTTCCTGCTGCCCGCTGACAATGTTGAGCCCGATTGGCGGCCGTCCGAGCCCGGCGGCGAAATCCTGAGCGCAGCGAAGGACCTCCGCTTCCACGCCCGAACGGCAAAGCCTCATTCGGCCACGTCGCGCCCGGCATGCGAGGATGGAAGCAGCGGTTACGCGTTTCGCCATCTGCCTTTGGTTACAATTCCCTGTTCAACGCCCGCACTCCGGGCCCTCATCCAGGAGCTATTCACTTGAGCGGTGATAAAAAAATTGCCCGCGCTCTGCTGAGCGTGACGGATAAAACCGGCATTGTCGACCTCGCGAAATGCCTCGTGCGCCATGGCGTCGAACTCGTTTCCACCGGAGGCACGGCCCGCACCCTGCGCGAGGCCCGCCTGATTGTGCGCGAAGTTGCCGACCTTACCGGATTTCCGGAGATGCTCGACGGCCGCGTGAAAACCCTGCACCCCAAGGTGCACGGCGGAATCCTCTACCGGCGCAGCAACAGCGAGCATCGCGAACAAGCCGCGGCCCACCACATCGAGCCCATCGATATGGTCGTCGTCAATCTCTATGCCTTCGAGAAGACCGTCGCCAATCCCGATGCCAAATTCGAGGACATCATCGAGAACATCGACATCGGCGGCCCCGCCATGGTGCGCTCCGCCGCCAAAAACTTCGAAGATGTCGCCGTCGTCACCTCTGCCGCTGATTACGGTTTTATCGCCGACGAACTGGACCTCAATCGCGGCATGCTCAGCCGCGAGACCCGCTGGCGCCTCGCGCAGCAGGCCTTCGCCACCACCGGAACCTACGACACCGCCATCGCCAATGCTCTGGAGCGCCTCGAGCCCACCACCCCGGGCTTTCCCTTGCGAACCACCGACGAGTTTCCTCAGCTCCTGCGGATTGCTTATCCGCTCGCCCAGTCCCTGCGTTATGGCGAGAACCCGCACCAGCGCGCGGCTCTCTATCGCGACAGTTCCGGCGGCGGCATCGCCGCTGCGCAGCAACTGCAGGGCAAAGAACTCAGCTACAACAACCTCGTTGATCTGGATGCCTGCTGGGACCTGGCCCAGGAATTCGAGGAGCCGGCCTGCGCCATCATCAAGCACACCAATCCCTGCGGCGCAGCCACCGGCGCCAATCTGCTGGAGGCCTATCGCAAGGCCCTCATCGCCGATCCGGTTTCCGCCTTCGGCAGCGTGATTGGTGTCAACCGCGAGATCGACGGCGATACAGCCGAGGAAATGGCGGCCCTGTTCGTGGAGGCCATCGCCGCTCCCGCCTTCACCGAAGATGCCCTGGTCCGCTTCTCTTCGAAGAAGAACCTCCGCCTCATCGTGGTGAAGCCCGCGCCGGCATCCCGCGTGCTCAGGCAGATCTCCGGCGGCATGCTCATGCAGGATGCCGACAATCCCAGATTGTCGGAGACCGATCTCAAGATCGCCACCCAGCGCGCGCCCACAGAAGAAGAGCTGAATTCCCTGCTCTTCGCCTGGAAGGTGGTGAAGCACGTCAAGTCGAATGCCATCGTCTATGCGCGCGACGGACAAACGGTCGGGATTGGCGCGGGTCAGATGAGCCGCGTCGACGCGGCGCGCTTCGGCGCCATGAAAGCGGTGCTGCCCCTCAAAGGCTGCGTCGCGGCCTCGGATGCTTTCTTCCCCTTTCCCGATGGCCTCGAAGTCGTCGCCCAAACCGGCGCCACCGCGGTGATTCAACCCGGCGGATCTGTCAAGGACAAGGACGTGATTGCTGCCGCCGATCGCCTCGGCCTCGCCATGGTCTTCACCGGCATCCGCCACTTCCGCCACTAACGCGGCTATGCGAAAAAGGGCCAGCCGGAATTCCTCCGGCTGGCCCGCGCTTCTTCATATTAATGATTACGATTCCGCGGCTCTTCAGGACATCGCAGACCTGCAGGCACGGCGGCTGCATGAACGTTCTATTTCAACCCAGCTGCTGCACCCCAAATCCACTACCGCTGCTCCCGGTAAACCCCGCACTTCTTCAGATTGATGATTTCGATTCCGCGCGCTCCAGGACATCGCAGTCACGCACGCACGGCGCTGGCACGAACGTTCGAACTCAACCCAGCTGTTGCACCCCAATCCACTGCAGCACCCCAAATCCGCCGCCGCTCCCCAAATCCACCGCCGCTCCTGATGGGAGGCGCCAGGTTCACCCCACAGCAAGAAGCAAACTCCCTCACCATCGGAAGATCCATCCATTTCACACGGCGCAGCAGCCGATGGTAATAGCTCACTGAACCACGGCGCCCTCAAAAAAAGCAGGCCGGCTGAGATCGCTCCCTGCCGGCCTTCAGTCTTTCAACTGGAAAATTACGACTCCGCGCGCTCCAGCTCGAGGATGTACTCGACCACCGACTCACTCCAGCCGTCGATGTGCGTCCACGGCCCGTACCCGACGCCGTTCCGGTAGCTGGCCACGTTGACCACGTAGCCCCGGCCCTTCGGCGCAGGAACGCGATCGTGCGACTGCTCGTCGGTGATGACGATGATGCGGTCATACCGCTCATCGATCTTCTCCAGCGCCGCGCCCAGCTGTGTGCTGTTGTGCGGCTGGCTCTGCTCGAGCGCGTCGCGCAGCGCAAAGCCGCGCCGTGCCGGCACCCGCCTCAGCGTATCGGAGAAGGTGTACAGGCTCACCTCGCCCGCGATCTCGCGCAACAGCACCGCCAGACCGTACGCCGCGTCGGTGCGCAGCATCTCCGAACGGCGCGAGAGCGCGGCCACCATGCTGCCGGACACGTCCACCAGCAGCACCGTGCGCCCCGTCAGCTTCTCGCGGCCCTGTACCGCGCGGAACATCGCTGCCTCCAGCGCCTCCTCCCACTGCGGCGCATAGCGTGCCGCCGCCAGAAACCGAAACGGCAGAACCCGCTCCGTCTTCATCGCAGCCAGAGCACTGACCACCAGCTCGTCGCTTACGCCCGCATCCTTCATGTTGCGAAGGTTGCGCAGCAAAGCAAGCGCCCCCAGCCGGCGCTCCGCCAGCAGCCGCTCCCAGTGCGTGCGCTTGTCGCCACCCGCGGAGAGCGCCACTTCCCACGTATCCGGAGTGGTCAGCTCCCCGTTGATCAGGCGCTTCCACACGGCAGCCTGCTCCCCGTCACGCGGCTTCGCGTGGCACAGGAACAACACGTCCCGCAGCCGGACAACGCCCGCGCGGTCGTACTTCGCCAGCGCGTACTCGTCGAACTTCGGGAACGCGGCCGCCAGGCCCTTCTTCACCTGGCCGGAGAGCGGAGCCCGCCCGTCAGCCCAATAAATGGCTACAAACTCCGCCAGCTCGTCGGCACGCTGGATCACGCGCGCCAG
The DNA here is from genome assembly GCA_963796895.1 of uncultured Acidobacteriaceae bacterium. Classification (GTDB taxonomy): domain Bacteria; phylum Acidobacteriota; class Terriglobia; order Terriglobales; family Acidobacteriaceae; genus Palsa-343. The sequence goes on along the minus strand of CAWCNN010000001.1, from coordinate 198,401 downwards.
AGTCTCCGCTACGAGCGCCCGATGCGTTGCGTGACGTGCCATCTCGCGAACCAGATATAGCGGCGCGTGTCGCAGCTTCATCGCCCCGCGCGCCTCCACGGCCAGAGCCGCGACCTTCGCAGCCTCGACCTTCGGCACCAGCTCGCGAATGCGGCCTGCGATCTCCACTCCATCTTCGTAGAACTGGCTCTCCCACAACAGGCAGGCCAGCACGCTGCGCCGCAGCGCCTGCTCATCCGTGATGCGCTTCGCCGGCGCGCCTTCGTGCGTGCGCGGACGCGCCAGATGCGCCAGCTTCAGTATGTTTAGCTTTGCCACTTGCTGCCTCCTTACGCTGCGAGTTACGACGCCGGGGAATATTCGATTACGGGTTGCTACGCGGATTTAAAACCCGCGGCAGGATTCGAACTTGAGCCGATTTTGCGGGCGTCTGAGCCCGCAGGCAAAATCCCGAGCGTTGCGAGGGACCTCATCCTGCTCAATTCCTTGTTCTGCCTCCAGGTCCGCGGCAGGACTCGAACCTGCATTGCGACCGTTGATGAATCCGTCCTCTGCGCCACCGGCGTCGCTTCTCAGTCCACATCGATCCGACAATCGCCGGAAGTTGAAGCCGGGGAATAACTCGATAACAGACTTTTTCCCGATGCTCTGCCATTGAGCTACACGAGCTTGCGCCCGTGGCGAGATTCGAACTCGCAACCGTCGGATTAGGCGAAGTAACTGTTATCTGCGCCACCGGCCAAAATTGTGACTTACACCGGAGATTAATCGAAAGGAGTTTCAGCGCCATTCTGATTCCGGTACCTTGTGCTGCGGGACTACGCCCCCGCCCCGGATCCTTTCTGCTCTGGCAGGGTTTCCGTCCCTGCTCGTTCACTTGGCGGAAGTAACTCTTCCCTGTCGCCACCGGTGCCTGAAACACTGAGGGAACCACCGAAGACAGTGCTTGGTTGTCAAATCGAAGGAACTGTCTCCTTCACCACTCAGTGCTTGTGGTTCTTAGCCGCTCGGAGATTCGTCCTGCACAACCCACTGAGGGAACAAACGAAAACAGCACAGGAATCGATTTACAGTCGATGAAGCTGTTCTCTTCACCACTCAGCAAAATATATGCGGGAATGCACAGGATCGGGAAGCCGGGAGGCTATCGAAACGAAAGATACGACGTTCCGGAGCCGACGCAGGCATCCACCTGTGTTAGCCATCCCATCGGATTATGCGCTTTGACTCGCATGGAACGTCTCCTGTGCAGTAAGTACTCTGCCACAATTCGACGCGAAAAAGCAAGCAATGTTGCGACAAATTACAAACATTTCTACTCAGGTTCTAAGTCCCCAACCCCATTCTCCCGCCCCGGCATACAGATGCACATCGACTCTCTGTTGTGATAAACCGAACCCATGCGAGCCGTAGCCGAAAAATTGCACCTCAGCGAAATTTCCCCTGGGATGGTCCAGTCCGAAATCCGCGCCATGACCGTGGCCTGCGATCAGGCCGGCGGCGTCAATCTCGCCCAGGGGGTCTGCGATACCGAGGTCCCCTCGCCTGTCGCCGCCCGCGCCATCGAGGCCATCACTGAGGGGCTGAATATCTACACCCGCATGGACGGCATCGAGAGCCTGCGCCAGGCCATCGCCGCCAAACTCGCTCGCCATAACGGCGTCACCGCCGATCCCGATGCGGAGATCCTCGTCACCTCCGGCGCTACCGCCGGATTCCAGGCCGCCTGCATGGCGCTCTTCGACCCCGGCGACGAAGTCATCCTCTTTGAGCCCTTCTACGGCTACCACCTGAATACCCTGCGCGCCCTGCGCGTGAACCCGGTATCCGTTTCCCTCGCCGCGCCCGCCTGGTCTCTTGATCTCGACGCCCTGCGCAAAGCCATCACACCGCGCACTCGCGGCATCGTCGTCAATTCACCGTCCAACCCTTGCGGAAAAGTATTCTCGCGCGCCGAACTCGAGGCCGTCGCCGCACTGGCGATCGAAAACGACCTCTTCGTCATCACCGACGAAATCTATGAGTACTTCGTCTACGATGGCGCGCAACATATCAGCCTCGCCACGCTGCCGGGCATGGCCGAGCGAACCATCTCCATCTCCGGCCTCTCGAAGACTTTCGCCATCACCGGCTGGCGCATCGGCTATCTGATAGCCGACCGCCGCTGGCTCGGTGCCATCGGCTACTTCCACGACCTGATCTACGTTTGCGCGCCGTCCCCGTTCCAGCACGGATCGGCCGCTGGCCTGCTCCAGCTGCCCGACTCGTTCTACTCCGGCTTGTCCACCGAATACCAGGCGAAGCGCGACATGCTGTGCGCCGCCCTCAGCGACGTGGGCCTGACTCCCTCGATTCCCCAGGGCGCTTATTATGTGCTTGCGGATGTTACAAATCTGCCGGGCGCAACGGCGCGGGAAAAGGCTCGCACCCTGCTGCGCAACACCGGAGTCGCCGCGGTAGCAGGAACCGCATTCTTCGCCGGCGGCCGCGGAGAAAACCTCATCCGCTTCTGCTTTGCGAAACGCGACGAGGATCTCCAGCGCGCCTGCGACCTGCTGCGCACTCTCTAACGATCAGGCAGCCGTCGGCACGGTTGCGATATCCACCAGCGGATAGCCCAGCCGCTTCCACTCGTCGTAACCGCCGCGCAGAGGCCGTACGCGGTGGATGCCCATACTGCGCAGCCGCAGCGCCATACGCGCCGCCGTGGCCTCACTCGGGCAGGTGCAGAACAGCACAATCTCCTGATCGCGCGGAATCCGGTCCCTCTGTTCCACCAGTTTGTCCGGCGTCAGGCTCAGCGCACCGGGCAGCGTGCGTGGATCGGGCAGATAGTCCAGCGGATGCCGCAGGTCCACGATCACCACCGGCTGGCCGGCGTCGATCATACGCTTCAGATCCTGCGGCTCCAGACGCGCCATCCGCACTGACCTCAGAAACGCCCGCCGCTGCAGCATCCGCCAGGCCAGAAACCCCACAAACAGCAGCGCAAAGATCAGCCCGAAGAAATGCGCAGTCGTCGAAAGCGCGTTGGGATGGTGCTTGAGTATGTCCCCGAAGAAGCGGCCTGCCAGGGTCACAGACAGGATCCAAAGCAGCACGCCGCCCGCGTCAAACAGCACGAATTTCCCGTAGCCCATCCCGATCTGGCCTGCGATCGGCGCCGCCACTGAACCCAGCCCCGGTACGAACTTCGCCACCAGCAGTGCCGCCGCCCCGCGTTTGGTGAAGTATCCTTCGGTCTTGCGCACGCAGGCCGTGCTTTCCAGGCTCAGCCGGCACATCATCCGAACCACCGCCGACCCGTAGCGCTTGCCGAAGAGGTACCAGGTGCTGTCGGCCAGAAGACTCGCCAACAGAGCCGCCAGCAGCACGAACGACAGCTGCAGCCGATGCGTCGCCGTCAGCGTGCCCGCCGTCAGCAGCAGGGGCGTGCTCGGGATCGGAATGCCGAGTTGCTCGGTGAGAATCCACAGAAAAACAACCCAGTATCCGTACCGGATGAAGAAATCGAGAGCGATCGGCATGGTCGGCCAGCCCCGGCTGGAGCTTCAGTCTGGAACTTCAGTATAGATGTCGTAAATGGCACAAAAGGCGCGGAGGATTCTCCCGCACTTCTCCCGCACCACGCCGCATCCTCAGCCTGAGGGTTCATCCTTTGACCCCTCGTCCTCCTCCGCAGCTCGCGTGCCGCCGCGCGTCGGGTCTTGGACAAGCGCATCCGCCCGACCGCTAAGGATCTCGTCCAATTCGCCGATCAACACCAGCAACTGGTGCCCGCCGCGCTCCGTCATAAGCGTGAACTCGACGCCAACACCCTTGCCCGGATGGATTTCCCGAACGCGCCCCCCAACACGGAAAGGCAGTTGGCGAACGCAGAACGTCATCTCCACCTCCTCCCCCGCTCGAAACCAGTACCGATCCCTTAACTGCATCAGGCAGCCGCTCAGGCTCAGGTTCTCGATCTTCCCCACAGCGCGAAATCCGGAGGAGAGGCCCCGCATCTCCGCTTCGCCGTCGCACTGGAACCGCGCATGCTGCCTGCGTTCTTCTCCGCTTTGCCCCATTCCGCCCTCTCCTATGCGACGACTCTGCGTGGAATATCGGCCCCGCCTGTTCGTGAGATTCGTTCGGTGGCCTCCCCTTGTCCCAAATCCGGCCAGAAGGCTCGCGAGCGCAGCAAAATCCCACCTCGTGACCGCCAATACAGCCATCCACCCCCTCCCGCGGTACTCTGGTTCCATGCCATCGGAGGTGACTGCTCCTTCCCACGCGGCCTCAGACAAGATGTTCGCCTCAGTCCGCTCCATACTGGACAAAGCCTTTGCAGAACGCGCCTTCCCGGGCGCCGCGTACGGCGTGCTCCATCGCGGCGCCATCGTCGCTCTGGATGCCGCCGGGCGCTTCACCTATGAAGCCGACGCACCTGCCGTTCAACCCGACACCGTCTTCGACCTCGCCAGCGTCAGCAAAGTTATGGCTACCACCGCAGCGGCGATGCTCCTCGTCGATCGCGGCAAACTCGATCTCGACGCCCGCGTAGGCGACATCCTCCCCGGCTTCGTCATTGGCATGGCGCCCGGCAGCGGCAAGGAACGCGTCACCCTGCGCATGCTCCTCGCCCACACTGCGGGCCTGCCCGCCTACGAACCCCTCTTCCGCAACCACACCACACCGGAGGGGCTGCTGCGCGCGACCCTTCGGCTTCCGCTCGAAACCACCCCGGGCGCCCGTACCGAGTACTCGGACTTCGGCTTCATCCTGCTCGGCAAAGTCATTGAGATCCTCGCCTGGCAGCGCCTCGACACTTTCTGCGCGCGCGAAATCTTCGGCCCGCTCGCGCTCACAACCGCGCGTTTTCGTCCCGACCGAGCAAGCCGTCCCCTGATTCCGCCCACCGAAAACGACACCACCTTTCGCCATCGGGTCATCCAGGGTGAAGTACAGGATGAGAACTGCTCCGTCCTATGCGGCGTCGCAGGCCACGCCGGCCTCTTCGCCACCGCCCAGGATGTCCTCGGTTTCGCGCAATGCATCCTCGCACGCGGACGCACCGCCGAAGGCAGCCAGCTCTTCCGTCCCGAAACCGTGGACCTCTTTGCGACGCGCCAGGATTCCGCCAATCGCCAGTCGCGCGCTCTGGGATGGGACGTCCCGACCGAGGGTTCCTCCTCAGGCCGCTATTTTGGCCCGCGCTCCATCGGCCACCTCGGCTACTCCGGCTGCTCCTTGTGGATCGATCCCGACCAGCAACTGGCCGTCGCCCTGCTCACCAATCGCACCTGGCCGGACCGCTCCAGCCAGGCCATCCGGCAGGTTCGCCCCGCCTTCCACGACGCGGTCGTGGAAGCGCTCCGATCACACTAGCGCCTGAGGACTGAGAGAATAAGGGCGCCCTCGCACCGTTTCCCGGGCGAGGGCCCTTTTTGCGTTTGCGGAGAATGGGAATCCGGTCCGGCCTGCTCGCCTGCTCCGATCCGATGATCCGGGGCTTTCGCGAAGCGGTGCCGCGTCAGCGACACGACGCTAGAAGCCCCGGCCTTCAGGCCGGGGAACAGGCGGCTGGAAAACTCCGGCCTTCAGGCCCGGAAAACTTCACGCGGTCACGCCGCTAGTAAATCCGGAAATTGACCTCGATGTTGATCTCCACCGGTACTGGATGCCCCTGGTAGGTGGCCGGCTTGAACTTGTACTGCCGCACCGCCTCCAGCGCCTTCTCATCCAGGCCCATGCCCAGAGGCCGCACGATGCGCACGCGCTGCGGATTGCCCTGCGCGTCCACGATCAGCCCCACCACGCACACACCCTGGTATTTCGCGCGCCGCGCTTCATCGGAGAACTCCGGGTCCGGTGCGTACACCAGCACCGGGTTGGACACCCCACCACCCGGATGATAGACGCCGCCTCCGTAGCCGCCGCCTGACCCCGGCCCAACGCCATTCCCGCTCCCGGAGCCAATCCCGCCCCCGGAGCCGCTGCCGAAGCCCGATCCGGATCCACCGCCCTGCGAAGCCAGCGCAATCTGCGGCGACTGCGGAATGCCCAGATTGGGCATGTTCGGATTATCCGGCAGCTTGATCTGCTGCGGCATCAGCACCGCCGGCGTCACCGCCAGCTTGGGGTTATCGATCTTCAGAACCTGAGGAGGCGCCAGCGGCTGCTTCTCCATCTTGGGCAGCTTGCCTTTGGAAGCCTCCACCAGTTCGTGGTTGCCGCCGCCTCCTCCTCCGCCCATCGTGTCCTTTAAAGGAGAAGGGGGAACATAAGGGCTGACATCGATCGGCGTTACCACCGCCTTCTTCGCCAGTTGCCGCTCATGCCACTGCTCGATCGTGAAGAGCAGGATCAGCCCAATCACCACCGCGTGGGTAATAAATGAAACCGCGCTCGACGCAGGGTTCCGCTTCACCGCCATCGGATCGCGCACCGCGATCGGCGTCGAACTCAACTTCAGTGGTGGCAGCTTCTTCGGAAAAAGCACATCGGCGACGCTGTTGAACAGCGTCTTCCAGATCGGCTCTTCCACAATCGAATCCAGACCGGCCAGATGCAACGCTGGCGGCTCAGGCTCTCTACCCCGATTTGAATCCGGTACCAGGCTCGGAGACGTCAAAACTGTATTCCCCATGCTTCCTCACCGGACGTCGCCGCCCGGCTTCTCCTGATTATGAATGACAGCCGCCCTCTCTGTCGCGCCCGGAGGGTCTGCCGCACTTGCTGAGATGCTCCTTCGCTCCGAAAAATTACCTGCCCTTCAGCGATAGACGCGTGATCTTTCAGGAAGTTACTGCCGTCCCGCCGGATACAATGAAGTTTTATCCGAACCTTGCTGGAGAGACGATGTCTTCTGTGCCGCCACCCGGCGACCAAAAGCCTGTTGCCCTGAAGGATACCCTTTCCCTGCCCCGCACCGGCTTCCCCATGAAGGCCAACCTGCCGCAGGCCGAACCGGCCCGCCTCGCCGCCTGGGAAAAATCCCGCCTCTACGATCAGATCCGCGCAGCCCGCCGTGGCGCACCCCGCTGGATCCTCCACGATGGCCCTCCTTACGCCAATGGTCCCATCCACCTCGGCCATGCGCTAAATAAGGGCCTCAAGGACTTCATTGTCAAGTGCAAAACCATGGCCGGCTTCGACTCCCCCTATGTCCCCGGCTTCGACTGCCATGGCCTGCCCATTGAGATCAAGGTCGACGAGAAGCTCGGCCGCAAAAAACTCGAAATGCCGGCTGCGGAATTCCTCCGCCAGTGCCGCGAATACGCACAGAAATACGTCGACCTCCAGACCAGCCAGTTCGTCCGCCTCGGCGTCTTCGGCCGCTGGGACAACCCCTACTCCACCATGTCGCGCAGCTACGAAGCCCGCATCCTGGAGACCTTCTATCGCTTCCTCGAAGGCGGCTTCGTCTACCGCGGCCTCCGCCCGGTCTACTGGTGTATCCACGACCGCACCGCGCTGGCCGACGCGGAAATCGAGTACGAGCAGCACTCCAGTCCCAGCGTCTACGTCCGCTACCACCTGACCAGCGACCCCGCCGCCATCCAGCCCGCCCTCGCCGGCAAAAAGGTCGCAACCATCATCTGGACCACCACCCCGTGGACGCTCCCCGCCTCCCTCGCCGTGGCCTTTCATCCCGACTTCGACTATGTCGCTCTGCAATCCGGTGACGGCCAGGTCTACATCGTTGCCCAGGCCCTGGCCACGTCCGTCCGTGAGGCGTGCAATCTCGAAGCAGCTGTCCCCGTCGCCACTTTTAAAGGTGCGGTGATGGAGCGCGCCACCTTCCAGCACCCCTTCCTCGACCGCCAGATCCTCGGCGTCCTCGCCGACTACGTCACCGCCGACCAGGGCACCGGAGCCGTCCACACCGCCCCCGCCCATGGCGCCGACGACTTCCATACCGGCACCCGCTATGGCCTCGATCAGACCTGCCACGTCGACAACGCCGGACGCATCCGCGACGGCCTGCCCGAGTACGACGGCAAGACCGTCTTCCAGGCCAACCAGCCCATCATCGATCTGCTCGCCGCCCGTGGCGCCCTGCTCGGCCGCGCCGACATCTTCCACAGCTATCCCGCACTGCTGGCGTTGCCACCATCCCGTCATCTTCCGCGCCACCGAACAGTGGTTCATCAACATCGACCAGGAGATGAAGAACCCCGACGGCGGCACCACCACCTTCCGCCAGCGCGCCCTCGATCAGATCAAAAACAAGGTCAAATGGGACCCCGCCTGGGGTGAAGAGCGCATCGCCAACATGATCGCCACCCGCCCCGACTGGTGCATCTCCCGCCAACGCGTCTGGGGCGTGCCCATCGCCGTCTTCCTGTGCGAGGGATGCCATCAGCCGCTGATGGACTGCGTCCTGAACCAACGGATCCTCGAGCTGTTTGAAAAGGAAGGCGTCGAAGTCTGGCACACCCCCGCGGCCGACGCCGTGCTGCCCGCCGACGCCCACTGCGCCACCTGCGGAGGAACCGCCTTCCGCCGCGAAACCGACATCCTCGACGTCTGGTTCGACTCCGGCTCCAGCTGGCACGCCGTCCTTGAAGCCGAGCCCGGCCTCGCCCCTCCCGCCGACCTCTACTTCGAAGGCGGCGACCAGTACCGCGGCTGGTTCCACACCTCCCTGCTCACCTCGGTCGGTGTCGGACACAGGAACGAAACGCCCTTTCGCATGGTCGGCACGGCCGGCTGGACGCTCGACGAGCAGGGCCGCGCCATGTCCAAATCCCTCGGCAATGGCGTCGATCCGGTCGACATCGCCGACCGCCTCGGCGCCGAAATCGTCCGCCTCTGGGTCGCCAGCGTCGACTTCCGCGAAGACGTCGTCAACAGCGAACACATCATGCAGCGGCTGGCAGACAATTACCGCAAGCTGCGCAATACCTTCCGTTTTTTGCTGGGAAATCTGGACGGATTCAATCCCGCGTCCGACGCCGTGTCCGACGCGGAGTTGCTCCCCCTCGATCGCTACATGCTCGCGAAGACCCGGGAACTCGTCGAAAAGGTCAGCGGCACGGACGGCAACGGCGGCTGGTATGGAGACTTCCAGTTCCACCGCGTCTATCACGCCGTCAACGACTTCTGCATCGTCGACCTCAGCTCGTTCTACCTCGACGTCCTCAAGGATCGCCTCTACACCTTCGCCCCGAAGCAGTCTGGAACGCCGCTCCGCACAAACCGTCCTCTGGCGCATCGCGGAGGCGCTCGTCCGGCTCGTCGCCCCCATCCTCACCTTCACGTCCGACGAGGTCTGGCAGTACCTGCCTCCCGTGTCCGACAGACCCGCCAGCGTCCACCTGGCGACGTTTTCGAAGGCGGAAGAAATCGGTGCCACCGACGGCAAGTTCCTTCAGGACTGGCGCGAGTTACCTCCTATTCAGAGATCAGGTTCTGCTCAAGCTGGAAGAGATGCGAAAGGACAAGAAGATCGGGAAATCGCTCGAAGCGAAGACTCAGTATTCGCCCTCCGCGGGGGCCTGCTGGATTCGCTGCAACTTCGTGAGCCGCGATCTCAAGGAGCTTGTTCAACGTTTCTCAGGTCGATGTCCAAACTGTGGGCGATGCAGACGCAAGCACAGCAGCAGACGGTTGAGGTATTCGGTCGTCGTGCCTCAGGCCACAAGTGCGACCGCTGCTGGAATTACTACCCCGACGACAGCCCCCAGGCCGTCCGCGACTTCGGCACCTGGCCGAACGTCTGCGGCCGCTGCGCCGCCGCCCTCCGCGCCATGGGCTTCAAAGAGGATGCCCGATGAGCCGAACCGGTCGTGATCAGCGCCTCTGGCTCCTCGGCATCTCCGCCCTCGTCCTCCTCCTCGACCGCCTCACCAAATACTGGGTCAGCCGCCATATCGAAGAAGGCGACGCCATCACCGTCATCCGCCACGTCTTTCGCATCACCCACGTACGCAATCCCGGCGCCGCCTTTTCCATGTTCGTCGATACCTCGCGCCCGACGCTCATGCACTGGATCCTGACCGGCTTTTCCCTCGCCGCCGCCGCAGTCGTGCTCTTCATCCTCCTGCGTTACGGCCGCCGCATCACCCCCACCATGGTCGCCCTCGCCCTCATCCTCGGCGGCACCCTCGGCAATGTCTGGGACCGCCTCCGCTTCGGCATGGTCACCGACTTCCTCGAAGTCCACATCATCCATTACCACTGGCCCGACTTCAATGTCGCCGACTCCGCCATCGTCACCGGCGGCATCCTCCTCGTACTGGACGCCCTGTTCTCCTCAAACCAGGACACCCCGAATCCCTGATCGCTCTCTCCGGTGCCAAATGTCCGACAACGTCGGACACGTCCGCCCGAACCTCCGGCGAGACCTAGTAGCGCAACCCGAGTCGCATCGGAAATTCCTCTTCGCCGTCATCGCCGTCGATGCGCTGAACGTGATCCGCCAGTCGGCTGCGCCAGATCGCGCGGAGCACCAGATGCACCCCAGCCATCAGTCCGACACCGAGTGCCAAATGTCCGACGCTGGCTTCCAGCACCGGCTCCAGCGCCACGGTAAACATCACGATCGCCGGAAAGAATCCCAGATACGGAATCAGCAGCAGCGCGAAGTTCGTTGCCGTATTGGATCGTGCGCCGGTAAACGGGATCGTCGTCACGTTCAGGAAGAACAGATCCGTCAGCACCAAACTCCAGCCCAGCGCGACCACGATCTGGTCGGCGGCAAAAAGTCCGGGCTGTGCCTGCGAGCCTCCGAAGCCGAAGGCAAATCCGGCTGCGACCAGCGCCAGAACCGTGCTCCAGATCAACACCCATCGCTTCGCCGCGCCAATCTCCTCGGACCCCGCCTTGCCGAGAATCACCCGAAAAATCCAGCGCCCCCTCTGATCGGCCGGCGCCATGAAAGTGCTGCGCAGCCCGGAGACAGCCCAGAACGCGACAATTGGCACTGTCGCCCGCAATCCCTCCGGCGAGAAAAAGAACGCAATCCTGCCGTGCGCAACGCTCACCCGCGTCACGGTCGCCAGCAGCAATGCCGCTCCCAACCCTCCATACACCACCAGCACCATGCGGTAGCGCGGCACGCGCACCAGATTCTGCCCGATGAACTGCCAGATCGCCCGGCAGCCCGGCGTGCGCGCCAACATGCGCACGACATTCCCTGCCGGCATCGCCACCCAGCCTCGCCTCTCCCGTTTTGCCGTGCCTTCCACCAGCCCCCGCGTCGTTCTCCACCAGGCCAGCGGGTACGACGCTGCGGCCAACCCAATCGCCGCCGCCGTCGCAACCCACCCGATTTGCGCCATCCCAATGAACACCGGAGCCGTCCCAGGCCCGTCCACCACGCGCTGATAAATTCCCAGGAACCAAAATGACGGAACCAAGAACCCGACCCGCCCCCCGGATTCGAGCAGTCCCTTCAGGGCTCCCGCCATCGCCGGATATAAAAACAGCAACGTCAGCAACGCCACAACAAGAGACCCCTGGAGCCACAAGGAGATCCTGCGAAAGAAGCGGTCCCCGAACAGCCCGAGCAGCATTCCTTCCAGAGCCAGCAAGGACGCCGAGCCGAAGATTCCGCTCGCGGCAACGGACAAAAGATGCGCCGCCCAGAACCGCAGTAGATGTGGCGGATCGACGGCCGCCGGCAGCACGATCGGCGCCAGAAAATTCGAATCGAACAGCGCGGCCCCCATCAGAATGAAAATCGCCGCAACCCGCGCCCCCAGCATCCTGCCCTTCCGCGTCGGCAAGGGCGACAGAACAAAAACGTCCAGCAGATCCGGAAACAACAAATCCCACTCAAAGATGGTGACAATAGCCATCGCCACCATCGAATACAGCACGTAAAAATAATGATCGCCCGCCTGCGACCAATACGGCCGCGGCCCCCAGAACCGCCCCACGTGGCCGTGAGGCAAGTGATACAGCGGGTACAGGTACAACGCGACGACAACCCCAGGAAGACCCACCGCGCACGCCGCCTGCACCAGGCGCGTCTTCGCGTCCCCCTCAGCCGATGCCATCTCGTTGTTGAAGAATCGCTCCAGAAAATGCCGCACCAGCACGCGAAATTGCGTTGCCGGTTCCCTTTCCTCCGCCGGCTCCTGGCGCGCCAATACTTCCAGCGACAGCACTTCCTCGCGCGATCGCCGCGCTTCACCCACAACACGAACCATCGCCGAGCCTCATCACTTCCACCATCTCGCGTGCCGCGGAACGCGTGTCCTGCTGGCGCACCAGCTGCGCGAATACCTTCTCCAGACTCGGCAGTTCCGTCAGCCGCGTCAGCTCCGCAGGCGACGCATCCGCCACCACTTTCCCCTCCGCAATCACGATCACCCGGTCGCAGATCTGCTCCACAATCTCCAGCACATGCGAGATGTACAGCACCGCCTTGCCCGCAGCCGCCAGTTCGTGCAGCAGATCCCGAAAAAACCGCGCCGACAATACATCCAGCCCCGACAGCGGCTCGTCAAAAATCAGCATCTTCGGATCGTGCATCAGCGCCGCCGCCATCAATACACGCTGCCGCATGCCCTTCGAGTACGACGTCATCGGCGAGTGCCGCCACGATTCCAGCCCCAGCAGCTGCAGCATCGCCGCCGCCTTCTCTTCGATCAGGCGCTCCCCCATCCCCCGCAGCCGTCCCACCAGCTGCAGATATTCCATCGCCGACATCCATGTGTACAGGTGGGCCTCTTCCGGGATATAGCCGAAGGTCGCCCGCCAGGAAACCAGATCGGCGTGAATATCCCTGCCCTCAAAGAGCACGCACCCATCGTTCGGCCGCAGCAGCCCCGTGATGATCTTCACCGTCGTCGATTTGCCCGCGCCGTTGGGGCCCAGGAAGCCCACAATCTCCCCCGGCTTCACCTGAAAGCTCACGTCCCGGATGGCGGGAATCCCTCGATAACTTCTGTAGAGGTGCTGCAGTTCCAGCATGAAAAGCTCTTGACCTCACCCCTATGTAGCATACTGCTAATTACCCAGTCAACAGAATGCTACATAGGCTATAATCCTCCCCATGCCGGCCGACGCGAAACTCTCGCATACCGCCGCGATGATCCTCCAGGCCATCCACGCCGGCCATATCTACGGCTTCAGCGTGATGCAGATGACCGGACTGCCCAGCGGCACCGTCTATCCCGCCATGCGGCGGCTCGAACGCGACGCGCTCATCGTCTCCAAATGGGAGCAGCAGTCGATCGCCGACGCCGAGCAGCGGCCACCGCGCAAATACTACCGGCTCACCCGTACCGGCAGGGCGACCCTCGAAGCGGCCTGGGAGCGCTATCCCCTGCTGGAAAAGATGATCCCGTCGCCCGCGGTCGAGCGCGCATGACGCGCCATTGGCTCGACGCTTTCCTCGCGCGCATCAACGTGCGCACCGCGTCCCTTCTCATTCCTCGCTCCGATCGCTCCAGCTGGACCGCCGAGTGGACCGGCGAACTGCACCACCTTTGCGCGGCTGCTCAGGATGAGTTCTGCAACCCATCGAACTCCGACCCTCTCCAGTTCAGCCTCGGCGCCTATCAGGATGCCTTCTGGATCCGCTGCGACCGCCTGCGCGCCGCCCGTCTGCCGTCCCTCCGCGCCGGATCGGCGGCTCGCTGCGGACTCGTCCTGGCCCTCGCCTCATCCGCCGCGCTGCTTCTCACCGTCGCTCTCCCCGGGGCTCGCAACGCCCTCCTCCGCCTTCCCTATCGCCATCCCGCCGATCTCGTTCTCATCTCGAGCAACGGCTACGCCGGTACCCAGTCCCCCTCAATCGAATTCGCCGACTACCAGGAATGGACCACCGACACCGCCAATCTCTTCACCCAAATCGCCTTCTATCGACCGGCAATCAAGCGCGTCCACTTCGAGCGCCACTCGGCTGTGCGCCTCGCGATGGCCCAATCCAGTGACAATCTGCTGCGATTGCTCGATCTGCGCACAGCAGGGTCGATCGCTCCCGGGACACCCGGCCAGCCGCGACTCGTACTCCGTGCCAGCACGTGGCGCGCGCTCTACCACAGCGATCCGCACCTCGTCGGCAGCACCGCACGGATCGACGGCCAGCCCGTGCTGCTTGCTGGCATCCTCCCCGATTCCGACTGGCGCATCCCCGGCGCAATGGACGCTTTGCTCCTCGAAGACCCCGCAACCCTCGCCGCTCTGCCTCCTCATACCCGAGGATTTGCCATCGCCCGCATTCGCAATTCCGCCTTTCCGCCCCCGCGCGGCGGCTGGCGCAAGATGATCGAATCAAGCTGGGGCGTCACGCGCAGCTTTGACTGCATCTCCGTCGCGCACCTGCTCGGCCAGCCGTTCTTTGTATTTCTGTTCGCTCTGCTGATGGCCTCTCTCGCTTTGCCCGCAACCACTGCCCTGCCCCTGGGGGAATATCCGCATCGTCACGATCACCTGCCCACCATGGTCAATGCACGACGCTGGGTCTTTCTCCTCATCAAGTTCGCGCTCGTCATTCTCCTCGTCGGTCTGTGCTCCACGGATGTGGCCTGCGGTATCTTTCCCGGCGACCCGGTCACCGCGCTCTACGTCCAGCTCGCCACCGCCTTCCCCGCCCTGCTTTTCGGTTTCCGCTGGATCCTCCAGGATCAGCGCCGCCGCTGCCCGGAATGCCTGTGCCGGTTGTCCAGCCCCGCACGCGTCGGCCAGGCCTCCTGCAACTTCCTCTCCTGGAACGGCACCGAGCTCTTCTGCATCCGCGGTCACGGACTTCTCCACATCCCCGAACTTCCCACCAGCTGGTTCAGCACCCAGCGCTGGCTTCGTCTCGACTCCTCCTGGAAATGTCTCTTTCCCGAAAGCTGTTCCCCCGGGGTCGTTTGACCTCACGCCCGCCCCACATCTCTCCCCAATCCCCCTGCAATAAACTGGTGCCGTAGCCCTTCGATTTACGAAAGGACCGCGGCCCCCTTGAACCCCTCCCGCCCCGCAGCCCTCCTGCTCCTGACGATGGCTCTCGCCTGCTCGGCGCAACTCACCGCTCCCGATCGCTATTCCTGGAAGAACGTGCAGATCGTCGGCGGCGGATTTGTCGACGGCATCGTCTTTGATCCCACCGCACCCGCCGTCCGCTACGCCCGCACCGACATCGGCGGAGCCTACCGTTGGGATGAAGCCGCTCATCGCTGGCAACCGCTGCTGGACTGGATCTCTTATAAGGATCGCAACCTGATGGGCGTCGAGTCCCTGGCCGTCGATCCTTCTGACCCCAACCGTGTCTACCTCGCCTGCGGAACCTATACGAATCCGAGCGCCCCGGACGGCGCGATCCTCCGTTCAGCAGATCGCGGCAGAACCTGGCAGCGAACCAACGTCCCCATCAAGTTCGGCGCTAACGAAGATGGACGCGGCAACGGCGAGCGGCTCGCCGTCGATCCCCAGGATGGACGCATCCTCTACCTCGGCACTCGCCACGCCGGCCTGTGGCGTTCTCGCGATCGCGGCGCCGCCTGGACGCGCGTCTCGACATTTCCCGACGTCACCGAAGCCGCACCCGCACTCGGCGATGGCATTGTCTTCGTCCAGTTCGTGCCCCCGTCCGGTTCGCATTCGCATTCCGCTACGCCAACCATCTACGCCGGCGTGTCGCTCATGAACCGCCCGAATCTCTTCGTCTCGAAGGACGCCGGCGCCACCTGGCAAGCCGTTGCCAACGCACCCACGCCGTATCGCCCCACTCGTTCTGCGCTCTCTTCCGACGGATTCCTCTATATCGCCTACGGCACAGCACCAGGACCCTCGCGCATGACCGACGGCGCCGTTTGGAAACTCAACACGCAGACCGGAGCCTGGACCGACATCACTCCGGAGCATCCTGTGCGCGGCACAAAGGAATTCGGCTACGCCGCCGTCACCGTCGATCCGCATCATCCGCAGACCCTGCTCGCCAGCACCTTCGGTCGCACCGGCTTCGACGGCGGCGAAACCATCTTTCGTTCCACCGACGGCGGCTCCACCTGGAAGCCCCTCTTCGGCAGCGTCCACAGCGGCGTCCTCGACGACTCGCTCGCGCCCTACGTTCGGCCCACTCCCATCCACTGGATGTTCGATATCGCAATCGATCCCGCGAACTCCGACCATGCGCTCTTCACCACCGGCTACGGTGGCATGGAGACCTTCGATCTCAGCAGCATCGACCGCGGCCAACCCACCCACTGGAGCGTCCTCGGTCCCGGCATCGAGGAGACCGTCGCCCTCCAGCTCGACAGCCCCGCGGACGGCGCGCATCTCGTCAGCGCCATCGGCGACTACGGCGGCTTCGTCCACTGGGATCTCGATCGCCCCGCGCCGGAAGGCTCATCGGCGCCCCCGCGTTTCGGCAATACCACCGGCCTCGCCTCCGCCGCATTGCACCCCGGCATGATCGTCCGCGTTGGTGTGAGCGCAGAACACAAGCCCGGCGAAAACATCAGCGACTCGCTCGACGCAGGCCGCACATGGCACGGCGCGTTCCAGCCGTCACCCGCGAGTCATAGCGGTTCCATCGCCCTCTCCGCTGACGGCGCCACCTGGATCTGGACCCCGCAACGCGAAACTCCTTTCGTGACCCAGGATCAAGGCTCGACCTGGAAACCGGTCCACGGCTTGCCCGCAGGCACGCGACTCATTGCCGATCCGCAGGATCCGCATACCTTCTATGCGGCGTCGCTGCCGGATCACACTCTGTATCGCAGCACCGACACCGCCGCGACCTTCACCGCGCAACACTTCACGCTGCAGAACGCGCCGGCCCCATCCTCGTATCCTCGCGGCGACCCTCGTGGCGGCCAGGACCGTCTCTATGCCACCCCCGGCCGCAGCGGCGACCTGTGGTTCGCCGCCTTCGATGGCCTCTACCACGTCGCTGCTCCATCCAGCACCAACCTGTCTTTCGCGCGGATGCCCGGCGTCACCGAGATCCAGGCCTTCGGCTTCGGCAAAGCTGCCCCCGGCCACAACTACCCCGCGCTCTATCTCGTCGGAACCATGCACGGCCAGCCCGGCATCTTCCGCTCCATCGACGAAGCCCGCTCCTGGTCCCGCATCAACGACGACCAGCATCAATGGGGACTCATTCTGCAGATCGCCGGCGACCCCCGCATCTACGGACGCGTCTACGTCGGCACCCATGGCCGCGGCATTCTCTACGGCGATCCGGCGCCGCAATCCTCCTCGAATTCCCGGAGAAAGAACCCATGAGCCAGGATCTCTTCACCTTCACCGGCAAGCACGTCCGCCTCGAACCCCTCCAGCCGCACCACATCGAACCGCTCGTCGCCGCTGCTTCGGGCGACGTCGCCGAACTCTATCGCTGGACCGTTGTCCCCGCCGGAATCGATGCGATGACTCGCTACGTGAATACCGCGATGAGCTGGCGCGACGCAGGCACGGCGGCTCCCTTTGCAACCGTGCGCCCGACCGATGGCGCGGTCATCGGCTCCACCCGCTTTTTCGATATCGACCGCTTCCCCTGGCCCCCAGGTCACGAACGACATGCTCGCCGGCACCCGGACGTTTGCGAAATCGGCTATACGTGGCTCTCTCCGTCCTCCATTCGCACCGCCGCGAACACCGAAGCCAAGCTGCTGATGCTCACCCACGCCTTCGAAGTGTGGCAGGTGCTGCGCGTCTGCCTCCACACCGACGAGCGCAATCAGCGCTCCCGCAACGCCATCGAACGCATCGGCGGCAAATTCGAGGGCATCCTCCGCGCCCACCGCATGGCTTCCGATGCCACCGCCCGCAACTCGGCGCGCTTTTCGATCCTCGCCTCCGAGTGGCCTGAAGTGAAGCAGCGCCTCACCGCCCGCCTCGAATCTGACTGAACCTCGCAGAGCCGCGGCTTACTGCGCGGCTCCGCTCTCTGCTTTCGCCACCTCGGCCGCAAACACATAGGTCGGCCCAAACATATTCGAACGGAAGACCACCCACTTCTGATCCGGCGTGAAGCTTACATTCGGCTCCAGACGATAGTTATGCCGCGACATATTCACCAGATGCTCCGAATGAAAAACTCCCGGCTGCCAGAAGTCAGGCATATGAATGCCGTCCCCCTTCATCAGTTGCGGATGGAATAACTCGATCCACTCTCCGTCCGGCGCATGCGCCACCTGCCCCGGATCGCCGCCATCCCCACAAAACAGCGAACCGTCGCGGGTCACGTTGAAGTGGATCGACCATTCGTTGCGCTGCATGTGATACGCCGTCCGTTTTCCCGTCTCGACGTCGTAACCCGCCAGCCAGAAATCCTCCCCCTTCGGCGTTTGCCAGTCGTACCAGATGGTCTTACCGTCGGGAGCCCAGAATTCGTGCCCTGCGATCTCCATAAACATCGTCCGTTTATGGATCAGCATGTTGTGCGTGCCATCGGTGTGGATGGTCCAGATCCGATCCACCTTCTGCCACGGCCCTTCATGGCAATACATCAGCAGATGCGGATCGGTCGGCGAGAACAACAGGTGATTGATCCAGTCTCGGCTGTGCAGCAGCGGCCGCAGCTTGCCGGTGCGCAGATCGATCACGAACAGCACCAGCGGCAGTCGCGCCGCGAGCCGCCGCTGCATCATCTCGCCCTTGTTCAGCGGCTGCAGCATGTTGTGACTCTGCTGCGCCCCGCCGCGCTGATCCTGACGATGCGCGTCTCCCGGCGGCGGCTGGTTATAATCCTGCCCGCCCGTGCCTTCGATGTAGGTTCCCGCCGCCAGCGTCTCGTCGGCATTCACCGTGACTACCGAGCCGCGCGGAGGCATCGTCGCCAGTTTCCGCGTCGCCCCCGTATCGACATTCGTCACATAGAGCCCGCGATCCTCCGGCTTGATGTAAAACACGCTCGGTGTCTTATGCCCAACCACAATCGTGCGCACATGTCCCTCGACCACCTGGCGCGTCTTCCATGTAGTCAGATCGATCACCCCAATGCCGTCCGGAGTTGTGTAGACCATCTCCTTGCCATCGGGCGTGTACGCATTCACGTTGAAGTAGAAACTCGCCGAATCCGGCTCGCGCGTCAGCCGCACCACGCGATGCCCCGTCGAGGGATCGACCCACGATGTCGGAGGCTCCTCCCCCGGATGCCACGCAGGATCGGATCCCACCGCATTCGGCGCGACCGTGGACGCCGGCCTCTGCGCAGGCGCGGCCAGCGGGAGCATAAGAACAACGAGCGTGACGCACAGCCCGCACGACTTCCGTCGAGATAAATCCACGATCCAACCTCCTGGGGTGAAGTCCGGTGAATAACTCACTCCAACGAATCAATTTCAATGCCAGCCAAAATTAGCTAGCGCTCATAGGGCTTTTGCTGCGACCAAAACGGATCTGCCGGCAAATTCCAGATCGACCGAGGATCCGGATGCGCCGGATCGAAGCGCTGCAGGTCCGGGCGCAGGAATTTTGCCAACGGCAGCTTTTGCTCCCGCATCGACTGCACGACACACTTTGCCAGTTCCAGCGCGCCGTACGAATTGAAGTGGGTATCATCCTTCAGTTCTTCCGTCTGTCCCGGAAACGTGTTCGCCGGATAATGCACAAATGCCTTCAGCGTGCCCTCCGGTCCCATCGCCTCAAACAGCGTCTTACTCATGGCATTCAGGTCGATGAGCGGGACATGCTCTTCGCGCGCGACCTCCCGCATTGCATCTGGATAATCCCCCAGCGTCGGCACAATCTTCCCATCGGCCGTGAACCTCCGCCGGTTCATCGAAGTCACCAGAATCGGGTGCGCCTTCCGCCCCTTTGCCATCGCAATATACCGGCGCAGCAGATCCTTGTATTCGGCGATGGAAACAAAACCCCGCCCCGGCTTCTGATCGTTGTGCGCGAACTGCATCAGCAGGAAATCGCCCGCCCGCATCGTGCTGAAGATCTTGTCGAAGCGCCGTTCGCTCACGAAGCTGGCGATCGTCTCCCCGGATTCCGCCTCATTGGCGATGGCAACCCTGGCGTTGAAGAACACGGGCAGCATTTGTCCCCACGCTGCCCACGGCTCCCAATCCTGATCGACCACCGTCGAGTCGCCTGCAATATACGCCGTCGGCACATCGACTGGTCGGACCTCGATCCGCCGCACCGACGGATGTTCTCCCGTGAATTCCAGCGTCAGCTTCTCGTCCCAGTCGAGATTCCCGACCTCACGCGGTTTCAGATGGACCTTCTCCGCTCCATTCACCGCCGGCGTGCGAACCTGCACGACAAAGCTGCGCTTGACCGTCTGGCCAGGCTGCGTCGTGGCGTTCCAGATCATCAGCCGCCGTGCCTCTGCCTTCACCGACGTTACGGCCGCTGTTCCCCCGGCTCCCAAAACCACCGTCACGCGATAGTCGCCGTCCGGCTCCGCCACCGACACAAAGAACGGCGCATCGCCGGTGCACACACCCCCCTCCGTGCGCGGGGACGCGGCCAGGTCGAATCCGAAATCGTGCTGCCCCTGCTCGAAACGAGCGCCCATCAGCGTCCGCTCGCCACCGCCCCCCTTCGCTGCACACACCAGTTTCCAGGCCCTCGGTTGCGCGCTCCCAGCCAGCGGCAGCAACGAAGCAATCATCACGGCAGCCATGATTCCTGAGCTTCGGCCAACCCTGCTCATCTCCAGGCTCCCGCGACGAAACGCCAAAAGGCTCCTCATCTCAGTTCCATGCTCCTTCCGCGAAGGTGGGCGACCACCGTCCCCTTCTGTCGCTCCTGAGGTCCATCCGGACTTTCTACATTGAAACACATCCTCTATTGACAAACGTTCCTTCCGTCCGTTAATGTCCCGCCGTTGAATGAAATTCCCAGGCTCCCCAGCTTTGTAGTCCTTTGGAGGCAATATGCAGACTCAAGTCCACCCCGGGCGGCGGGCGTGTCTCGTCCGCTTCGTGCTCGCCATCCTCGCCACTTTTGCGCTGTCTATTGCTCCAGCATTGCGGGCCCAGACCGCCGGCGAAGGCTCCATCCAGGGCACTGTTACTGACCCGACCGGCGCGGTCGTGGCGCACGCGAGTGTAAACGCTCGCAATACCGCAACCGGCGTCACTACCAGTACCACCAGCACCACAAGCGGTGTCTACGTTATCTCTCCGCTGCTCCCAGGCACTTACAGTGTCACCGTCACAGCGCCCGGTTTTAGCCAGTTCCACCAGGAAAATCTCGTCGTCACCGCCATGAACGCGGCCACGTTGAAAGTCGCCCTCCAGGTGGGCTCTCAAACACAGCAGGTCACCGTCACCACCGCCCCGCCTGTACTCGATACCACCGACGCGACCCTCGGAGCCACCATCAGCAGCGACGTGTATCTCGAGCTGCCCATCCTCGCCAACAATCAGCAGCGCGACATCACTGCGATGTCCAACCTGCTTCCCGGCGCGCAACCTGGCGCTCGCTCCTCCCTCTTCTCCGGAACCGCCAGCCGCGTTGAGGAGGTCTACCTCGACGGCATCCCCCTGACCACCATCAGCCAGATTGGCGACAATCGGCCCATCCTCAACATCGTGCCGGCCGAAGCCATCGATCAGATCAACGTCGTCACCAACGGCGCCTCCGCTGAATATCAGGGCGCCGGGATGGTCAACTACACCACCAAGTCAGGCGGCAATCAGTTTCACGGCACCGTCGCCGACTATATTCGCAACACCATCTTCGATACCTGGGGATTTACCGCCATCGCCAATACCAGGAAAGAACTGATCAATGGCGTGATCACCACCGTACCCGCCGGCAAACCCATGGACCACCAGAATGAATTTACGGTCTCGGTGGGAGGTCCCATCTCCATCCCGCACCTCTTCAGCGGCCGCGACAAGCTCTTCTTCTTCGCTTCCTATGACAAATTCCACTCCCGGGCGGCTCCGAATCCCAGCCAGGTAACCATCCCCACCGCCGCCTTCCGCACTGGCGACTTCTCGGGCCTGCTGGCGTCCAATGGCGGCCCGGGTTATGCAATTTACGATCCCACTTCACTGGCCGCCTGCACGGCTCACAGCACCAACGGTCCGTGCCGCTATCAGTTCGGATACGGTCCCGGCGCGACTCCCGGCCCGGGCGGGAACCCCACCGCCACCGGCGCTCCGGTCAATGTCATCCCGGCCGCGGAAGTCTCACCCATCGCGCAATATATGCAGAAGTTCCTCCCCGACCCCACCACCTCCGCCATCAGCGGCAACTATCTGGCCGGACCGCCCTCTGGTTACGATAACTGGCTCTACTCCGGACGCATCGATTACGACGTCTCGCCCAAACAGCGTATCTCCGGCATCGTCACAGGCGGCAACCGCCAGGCATACCCCTTCACTGCCGCCGGCGCCTACAACAACAGTTCGCCTGCCCTTCCCATGCCCTACACCGGTTCCGACTACTCCATCGTTGCCGGCCACTGGATCGACGTGGAGGACGCCTACACCTTCACCCCCAACATCGTGAACCAGTTCCGCTTCGGCTGGAGCAACTTTGGCGGACCCCCGCTCAGGAACCTTACTCAGGGAATCAAGCAGTATGAAGCTACGTCAACCGGCATGACCTTTTCCGGCGTCCCCGCCGACGGTCAGGCAGTTACGGAATTCCCCACCATTCAATTCAATGGCAGTAACGCCCCTAACACCTGGGGATTCGGCAACGACGGCGTGACCGCCACTACCGTCAGCCAGAACTACACCACCCTCGACAACCTCATGTGGCTCAAAGGTAAGCACGCCATGACCTTTGGCTTCCAGATGCAGCGCCTCGAAGAGAACGCATCCGTCTACGACGGTCCAACTTCGGCGCTCACCATGGCCTTCAGCACCCCCGAGACTGCATCCGTTGTACCCAGCGGCTCCAGCTACGCCTATGGCGGCAGCACCGGCTATTCTTACGCCAGCTTCCTGCTCGGCGCCGTCAATGGAACCGGCATCACATTACAGCCCTTCTCTGTCCTGGGCGGCCGTTACCATACCTACGCTCCCTACTTTCAGGATGAGTGGAAGGTCACTCCGAAACTAACCCTCGACCTCGGCATTCGCTGGGATTACCTGCCGCCCTATCACGAGGTGCTCAACCGATACTCCTTCCTGAACCCCAACATCACGAATCCTGTCACCGGCAACAAAGGCGCTCTGCAGTTCGCCGGCTCTCATGGCGGCGCGGGTGTCGCCTGTAACTGCGAATCGCCAATCCACACCTATTGGAAGAACTGGCAGCCGCGCATCGGTTTCGCCTACGCCCTCAATGACAAAACAGTTGTCAGCGCCGGATTCGCCACCGTCTACTCCCACGCTGGAGGCACCGGCGGGGCCGGCGGTACATACAGCGGCACGGGACAGCTTGGATTTACCAGTTCACCCAGTTTCCCCGACAATGCGGCCGGAGCCAATGCGGGCCCGTCCTTCTATCTCAATAACAGCGCTTACTTCCAGTCTCTCGGCATTGACAACACCAACTTCGGCGGCCCCGGCTACACCGTCCCCCCCATTACACCGCCGGGCGCAATCAGCCAGACCCTGAACGTCGGCAATACCGTATCCAGCGCCGGTAGGTTCGTCACCGCGAGCGGCGCCCCCGGCTATCCGGATCCTTATCTCTCCGGCCGCGCTCCTCAGTTCAACTTCTGGAACCTCACCGTACAGCGCGCCATCACCGACAACGTCACCATCATGGCAGCCTATGCCGGCACCGAGAGTCATTTCATCGCAGGCGCAAGCAACATGCGCGGCCTGTACAGTAACCAGATCAACCCAGCCTACTGGGCGCTCGGCTCGCTGCTCAACGCACCCGCTACTCCCGCCAATGTCGCTAAAGCCCAGGTCATCCTCCCCAACATCCAGGTCCCTTATGCGAGTTATGAGGATGCCGCCGGACTGAATGGAGGTCAGGCTACCATCGGCCACATGCTCACGTGGATGCCGCAGTTCTCCAGTGTCAGCGATACGTGGGGTAGTTCCAGCGCGAACGCATCCTATCACTCGCTGCAGATCTCACTTCGTAAGCGCATGTCCGACGGTCTGGACTTCACCGTCAACTACACCTACTCCAAAGCCATCGATGATGCCGGAACCGAACGCAGCGGCTTCGCTATTCCCGCGGCTTATACCCTTACCGGTAAACCCTGGGCGCAAAACCGCATCGATCGATCGATCAGCGCCAATAGCATTCCCCAGGACCTCAACGCCTACGGTATCTACCGACTGCCCTTTGGCAAGTCTGGCTGGGGATCGGGTAACTGGTTCGCACGCTCTCTCATCAGAGGGTGGAACCTCTCCGGTCTCTTCTCCTATCACTCCGGAACCCCTCTGCTCGTCACCTCATCGGCCTGCAATGGTTCCACGCATCCGGGTGCCGGCACCTGCATGCCTGACCTTAATGCCGCATTTACTTCCAAAACGATCCGTCAAAATGGAAGCTGGGGCAAAGGCATAACAGCAAAAACCTTCAGCACCATTCACTACCTGCAGGGCTACGTACCCAGCACCGCGGACGGCACAGGGGTTGCCAGCGACGGTAAAACAGCAGCGCCATGCGCCAGCAGTTCAGGGCCTTTCTGCAACGCCCAATCGTTCATGTTCGGTGACTCTCCCCGCGTACTGCCATACGACGGACTGCGTAATCCCAGTACCTACGACCTGAGCGGCAGTGTCTCTCGCACCTTCGACATCACCGAACGCTGGAAGTTTATCCTGCGTGCGGATTGTCAGAACATTCCCAACAAAGTCACCTTCGGCGGCATTCAGGCCAACATGAACAACGCCGCCTTCGGTACCGTCGGCAGCGCAACCGGCAACACCGGAAGCCGGGACTTCCAGCTCTCCGGCCGCATCAACTTCTGAGACTTAGTAGATTGCCCCTGCAAAGGCCGCGGCGTTCATAGCCGTGGCCTATTTGTTTGCGGCTCGGTCGACAGGCGCCGTCGCTACCGCAACCAGAGAATCTGCACAGCCGTAATACAGAAACCAGCGGTTATGGAAGTACACGAGCCCTTCAGCAAAAGTCGTTCCCGCCGCGTACTGACCCGTTCTTTCGTACCGAAGAGTCGGCTCTAACACCGGCTGATCCGTTCGCGCCAGCAGCTTTGCCGGGTCATGCGCGCCGAACAGCGCCTCCCCCGCAGCATACGTATTGGGAGCTAAGTTCGGATCGCCGCCCGACACCGCATTCTTCCCGTTGTAGATCACAACGATCCCGCGCCGCGTCAATACAGGCGGCGGCCCGGTCTCCGGAAACGAACTGTCGAAGCGTCCAGGACGCGGCTTCAGTACTTCTATCGGCTCTCCATCCGCGCCTTCCACCGGCGCCCAGTGGATCAAATCGGACGAAGTCGCCAGATGGATCGCCCCCTCACCCCAATACATCCAGTACTTGCCTCGAATGCGCGTCGCAATCAGCCTCCCGCGGTGTAATGCGGTCACGATCCCGGCTGATTTGTACTTCAGATCCGCGTACTTGCCCCCCTCCGCATCGAGAAAGGCCGGCCCATACTTCGTCCAGTGCTCAAGATCCGGCGATGTCGCAATCCCAACCGAGTAAGTTACTCGATTCCACTGCGTATAGGTCATCACATAAGTCCCGTCGTCGGACTCAACAATGCGCGGATCCTCCACCCCGCCCGGCCATTCCCGCGATTCCTGACTGTCCTTCTCCGGATAAAACACCGGCGCCGCGCTCCGTGTGAAGTGAATCCCGTCGGCGCTTTCCGCCAGGCCCAGACGTGAGGTGTGCATTCCGATCTGCATCTCTCCACTATCGTCTTCTGCGCGAAAAAGCACGGCAACCACTCCATTCCGAACCACCGCCGCCGGATTAAACGTATGCAGCGCCTCCCAGCGCACCGGCGCCTTGCGAATCGGATCGGCGAAGATCGCCGCGGGATTCGGCCGGATCGCCGGGTTGCCTGTCGCGGGGCGAGTGAAGGGACCAATCTGCCATGAAGCGGTGCGACGCGACGAGCCCCCACTTGCGGCCACAGCGATGCACAGAACCGCAAACGCCACGAACGTGGAACTGGAGTTTCTCCTCATGTCAGACCTTTCTCATCGCGGGCAGAAGAAACGCCTTGCGGCTTCTTTCATGCCCTCTTCCACCACATACAACCGGTCCGCAGGCAGATCCTTAAACGTGTCCACCTGTCCGGACGGCCAGCGGACTTCGAGCCCATCGATAGTCTTCGCTTGATCCAGACCGAAATGCAGCCGCAGATCGCTCTGCGAAAAATAGCTGCCGCCGCTCCGCACCTCGTCGATCAGCACCATCGGCTTAGCTCCCTGCACCCGTGCTGTAACCTGCACGCGCGCTCCGATCCCCGTCCGATTCGACTTCTTTCCAACCACCTTCACCTTGACCCAGTGGCGCTGCCACGTTGAATCGCAGCGCAGTAACTGCGGAAGGCTGTTCACGCAGTTCACAACCACGTCGACATCGCCATCGTTGTCGTAATCGCCAAATGCACAACCGCGTGCCGGAGCGGCCGCCGTGATCCCCGGTCCGCCCAAAGCGCTCACATCTTCAAACCGGCCGTTATGCAGGTTGCGATACAGATATTTATGCTCCGCATAGGGCGCCTCCGTCTTCACCGTGCTCACCTCCGGATAGACATGGCCATTCGCTACCAACAGATCGAGCCAGCCATCGTTATCCATATCGATGAAGCCTATACCCCACCCGAGATACCGGGTGTTCACACCCAGCCCCGCCTGGTAAGTGCGATCCTCGAAATTCCCGTTGCCCAGCCCCGCATACAGCGAATCCGTATCGCCGGCAAAGTTTGTCTTGGCTATATCGAACCAGCCGTCGCGATTGTAATCACCCACCGTTACTCCCATACCCGCCTGCGGTCGGCCATCGGGTGAAAAAGCGACGCCGTCCTCAATCGCAACGTCGCGGAACGTGCCATCCTTCTGATTCTGATAGAGCGTCGCCGCTGTCGAATCGTTGGCAACATAAATATCCGGCCACCCGTCGTCATCGAAATCCGCGACCGCCACACTCAGTGCGTAGTTACCCAACGTCGTCCACATGCCGGACTTCTCCGACACATCGGCGAATGTCCCGTCACCGTCGTTGTGATACAAAATGTTTTTCCCCGGCTCCAGCCCCGGCGGCCCGCACGCAACCAGAATGCCTTTGTACAAGCACGGCCCCGACTCCGGCAGCGGCGCTGTCTTCAGATCGAAATCAATGTAGTTACTGACAAACAGATCAAGATGTCCATCCCGGTCGTAGTCCAGAAATGCGCATCCGGAATTCCACCGCGTTTTTGGCTGCAGTAAACCCGCCTTCGCCGTTACATCCGTAAACGTGCCGTCGCCGTTATTGCGAAACAGCACGTTCTGCCCGTAATAGCTGACGAACAGATCGTCCCATCCATCATTGTCATAGTCGCCTACGCAGCAGGCCTGGCCCCACCCGCTGTGGCGGACGCCGGCTTTCTCTGTAACATCCGTGAAGGTACCATCACGATTGTTCCTGAACAGATGGCAAGTTGGCTCTTCGCTCTTTGTGAATCCCTCCAGTCGCCATCCATTAACCAGAAAAATATCAAGCCAGCCATCCTGATCGTAGTCATAGAAGGCGACCCCACAGCCGGTTGTCTCCAGCAGATACTTATTCTTTCCCACACCGCCAAAGATCGTCTTCGCGTTCAACCCGCTCTGCGTCGCAACATCGACAAACTCCACACCCAGCGGAGTTCCTGAAATCGGTGACGCGGGTCCCGGCGGAGGCGGCATCGGCTTTGCTTCGTAGGATTGCGCGCCTGGCCTCGGCGACCCCATCTGCTGCCCGGCAAAATACGCACCCCGCTTCCACGGCGGTGTGCCCAGCGACAACACATCCGCGAAGGGAAGTACAAGAGCGCTTCGGCTCAGTGACCTCAAAAATTGCCGTCGATTCATCGGAAGAAAGCCATCACCGTCATCTCATGGATTCTTTGCGCTCAGCGCGTCCGCTTTCTGGCGCTCCGCCGCCGCCTCGACCATGCGCCCCTGCTCCAATAGAGCTGCGGCTAGCTGGCGATGCGCGGCGGCATAACTCGGATCACTGCCTATCGCCTCCTCATAGCGGGCAATCGCGTCGGCGATTTGCCCCTTGCTGAGCAGCGCGTTCCCGGCATTCGTTGCAAACGTCGCCCGCTGCCGGTTGACCGCGACCCGTGTCAATTCCGCGGCCTTCTTTCGCTCAGCCGCCGCCTCTTGCTGCTTTCCTTCTTCCTGCAGAACGCTGGCCAGCGTAATGTGCGGACCCGGCTGCTCCGGGAGCAACTCAATCGCTTCGCGCAGTGCCGCAGCCGCTTCATCGTTCTTGCCCTGCTGACGATAGATGCTGCCCAGAATCGACCACCCATCGCCGTTTTGCGGACGAAGCGCCAGCGCCGCGCGCAGATTCCGCACAGCGTCATCGAAACGGCCATCCTGCATATACAGGATGCCCAGCGTGTAGGGAGCATCCGGCGACTGCGGATCGAGTTGCAGAGCCTCTTCCAGTTCGGAGATCGCGTCAGGCAGATCGTCCTTCAGCTTGTAAGCCAGCCCGAGGTCGTAGTGCAGATGCGGATCCTGGGGAGCCAGCTTCAAACCCTTTTGTAACTCGCGAATCCCATCGTCGATGTTATTCTCCTGCAGATACGCAGCACCCAGATCCTCATAGATCGTCGAATTCTGCGGAGTAAGTGCGGCGGCCTGCTGATAGAGCGGAATCGCAGCTTTCGCCTGACCTGTCTCCACCATCGCAAGCCCCAGGTTCGTAAGCGGCTCGGCCTGCTTGGGGCGCGCCGCCACCACCCTCTGCAACAGTGGGATCGCGTCCGTCTCTTTGCCCTCGCGCTGCATTGCCAGCGCCAGTTGATATTCCGCATCCATCTGCTCCGGGTCCAGATCCACCGCCTGCTGAAAGTGCGGAATCGCCCCATCGTCGTCGCCGGCAGCCACCAGCGCGTTCCCCCACTCAAACTGCACGGTTGTGCTTCGCGGATCCAACTGCGCCGCCTGCGCAAATTCCTCTTCTGCGCGGCTTGTCTGTTGCTCGTGGCTCAGCACCACCGCCAGATGCATATGCGCCGACACCAGCCCGGAGTCGATCGCGATTGCCTTCCCGAAAGCCGCTTCGGCATTCGCCCAACGACTCGCCCGCGCGTAGAGAGAGCCCAGCTGATCCACTACCACAGCATTTTGAGGATCGGCCTCCACCGCTCGTTGCATCACGGCGATCGCTTCACCCGGATTCGCGGCTGCTGCCAGATCCCGAGCCCACATCGCGAGCAACGCTCCGCTGAGCGGCGACTCCTGATCCATCTTCCTGAACAGTTCAATCGCCTGTTCCCCGGCTCCGGTTTCGCTGTATGCCTGCGCCAGGTTTTCCTCCGCATTGCGATCGCCCGGCTTCAGTTTCAGCGCCGTCCTTAACTCTGCGATGGCCTGCGGGTATTCGCCCAGCGCGCACAGCACAACTCCCAGCGCGCTGTGGCCCTCTTCAATCCCCGGCGCCAGACGCACAGCCGCGCTGAATTGCCTGCGCGCCTCTTTCAGATTGTTCTGTGCGTACGCCGCACTCCCCGCCCGAAAGGCCGCACTCGCCTGCTGCAACGCGGCCTTCTGCGCGACACAGCCCAACGGCCCGCACAGCAGGCAAACCGCCACTATCCGGATCCGCGATCCTCTCAACTCCATTTCCCGGCCGCTCCTGCTATGGATTAGACGATACAGCGGCGGTGGTCTTCTGCAGTTTCTGCAGAACCTCAAATTCCCGGCTCGCATCTTCCTTCCGCCCGGCAGCAGTAAATGCTCGCCCCAGCAGCATGTGGACCATCGCATTCGATGGATCCATCTTCTCCGCTCGTTCCAGATACATCGCCGCCGTCACCGGGTCGTGCAGTTCCAGCATCGTCCTGCCCAGCAGAATATACGGACCGCTTGCATTCGGCTCCAGCAGCACGGCGCGATCCAGCACTTTCTGCGCGCGCGCATACTGTCCGCTGCGGACAAAAGCATCTCCCATGCGATCGTACGTCTCTCCGTCCAGCGGATTCACCTTCACTTCCTGTTGCAGTTCCTCGAGCGCTCCCGCCGCATCGCCATTCGCCAGATCAATCTCCCCCAGCAATCGATGCGCCAGCGGAATCCGCGGCTCGATCTGTACCGCCTTCTGCGCCGCGGCAGCGGCGGGCGCCGTCAGTTCCTGGCGAAACAACATGCGCGCCGTCACCAGCCACGCGGCCGCCGAGTCCGGCCTGAAATCATACTGGGCTGCGAATGCCTGGCGAGCATCGTCATACCGCTTCGTGGCGATATAGCAAAGCCCCAGTACATAGTTGGGATCGGCATTCGCAATCGCTTCCGACGCGTGCGCCTTTTCCAGCAGAGGAATCGCCTCCTCCGGCTTGCCCTCCCGAAAGAGGGTCACTCCCCGCATCTGCATCGCCTCAATATCGGACGGATCCTGCGCCAGGGCTCGCGCAAACCACGCGTCCGCATCGGCCAGCCGATTGTTTTGGTACGCGATAATACCGCGTAGCCGATCCACTCCGGCGGGCTCCGGTTGCAAGCTCGCCAACGCATCCAGCTCGCGACTCGCATCATCGAGCTTTCCCTGCGCCATCAGCGAACGCACGCCAGCGACTGACGGCGGCCTCGCGGCGGAATTGCTCTGCGCTCGCGCGCTTGCAGCGATAACAAACAAACACAGGGCACACAGCCGGGGAGCCCAATTCATGATGCCGGAAGTCTACTCCTCAAAAGCATCCGGAGGGGAGATAGCTCCCCTCCGGGACTGGGGACACCGTCAGATCAGAACTCCACTCGCAGCGAGAATTGCATCTGGCGCGGGTTCGTATAGATCCCGAGCGCCGGCTCACTGGTGATGTTGCCGTCCGAACCCGTCACCGTCGACGATGGGTTTGCGGGATTGATGTGGTTGAACACGTTGAAGGCATCGACTCGGAACTGCGCGAAGATGCTTTCGCGAATCGGGAAGTTCTTCTGCAGCGACATATCCGTGTTGAAGAATCCCGGTCCACGGAAGACATTCCGCCCAACCGTGCCGATCTGATCCAGCCCGGCCTGGGTGAAATTGGCGGTATCCGATGCCTTGAAGAACTTGCGCGTGTGGCTTACAGGATCGAACCCGGTCAGGTGCGTATGCAGGCTTCCCTTGTTACCCACCGGATAACATGGCGCGCTGCCCGGCACCGAGTTGCCGCATCCGCCTCCTACGTTCAGGGTGAAAGGCAGGCCGTTGGACCAGTTCATCACCGGACTCAGCTCCCAGCCGCCAATCACTTCATCTTCCCAGTGCGGCACACCGGCGGCAAACGTCTTTCCTTTGCCGAAGGGCAGATCGTAGATGCCGTAGATCACCAGCTGCTGGGTGCGCAACCAGTCATCCGGCCCCCTTGCCACCGCCTTGTTCCATGTAGCGTATTGGTTGTTAAAGTTGGTCGAGTGCTGCCATGCATACTGCACGTTGAACTGTAAGCCGTGCGTGTATTGCTTGGCTGCGGTGATGTCGAGCGCGTTGAACTCCGTATCCTGATCGTCCCCGTAGTAGCTGAGCCCCTGCGTCCAACCGCACATTCCCGGTGTGATGAAAGGCTCATTCTGCGCCGCCAGTTGCGTTTCGTAGTCAGGATTGGAGCAGGCCGCCGCGCCTCCACCGTAAAAGCGGGAAAGGAAATTAGTGGTCGATGTCCCGCCGTCCGCCGCGATCTTTCCCCCCGCAACACTCGGATCATAGTGCAGCGGTGAGTTGGTCACGCTGTAGACCGACGGCAGGAAAATCCCCGCTTCGTTCGGATTCGTGTTGTTCCCGTCCCCCGAACTCAGCGTGTGCGTTCCCTTATTTGCAACGTA
Organism: uncultured Acidobacteriaceae bacterium; assembly: GCA_963796895.1. Classification (GTDB taxonomy): domain Bacteria; phylum Acidobacteriota; class Terriglobia; order Terriglobales; family Acidobacteriaceae; genus Palsa-343. The sequence continues at coordinate 166,665 of CAWCNN010000001.1, read as the reverse complement.
GGCCGCCGTTACAGAAAACGTCGGCGTGATCGCGCGCTGCACACTTAGATTCCAGGCATCCAGGGTCGGCAGTCGCAGGCTGTTGGGACGGAACTTCGGACTTACGTTGTAGCCCGGCGCTGGCAACAACCCGTTGGCCGGAACCGTCGGGAACTGAAATGCCGGGGGCCCCTGATCGAGCGTGAAGGCTGAACCTGTGATGGTCGACGCGCTCAGCGACTGGTTCGCCAGAACCGGCAGGTTCTGTGTCACCACGTGTCCGAAGATCGATCCAAAAACTCCCAGATCGAAGCTTCGGCCATATCCCGCCCGAATTACCGTCTTCTGATCCGGTGACCACGCGACACCGATGCGCGGATTCCACGCGTTCGTCGCCGGGTTCCATCCCATGTTGCTCGGCACATTGCCGTACCCTGCGACCCGGAGATAACCCGACGTCTGATAGCCACCCGCGCTGCCGTTGAGTTCCGCCAGAGCGCCATTTCCTTTCCCGTTTACCGACTCGGGGAAGTACAACTCATAGCGCATTCCATAGTTAATCGTCAGCGAAGGCATCGGCCGCCACGAATCCTGAACGTAAAAGAAATCGCGCTTCTGGAACTCCTTCGCGTTGGTCGAACTGCTCACGTAGCGCCCGAAGGTGCTTACATCGCCCAGCAGGAAGCTGGCCATGCCCAAACCTGTATTCGAAAGACCGCTATTGGAAGTCGGCCCCGGATTGAAGGTGAGCAGTCCGGCGCGATCCGTATCGCTGGGTACTCGCAGATTCCGTGCGTAGCGCAGATCAACACCAAATTTGTAAGCGTGGTTGCCGGATATCTTCGTCCAGTTTGTTACGAACTGCATCTGGTCTTCCCGTTCCGTCAGCGGGCAGTTGCAGCGCGTGATATTCAGGCCGGATCCGTACTGAGGCCCGGATCCCTGTCCATTGTTCGCGCCCTCATTGCCGGACCGGTCCGCATCCGCAATATTGAATCCCGGCGCGCCGTCGGTAAACGCGTTACCTGGAATATTCAGGCCCGGGATACCAAGTTGGGTTGCGAATGCAGTCGTCCCGTCGTACTTGGAATCGATGACGTTGTAACGGTAGTATCCAATCCGCCAGTCGGCCAGCAGCTTCGGACTGACCGCGATGTCCATCCCGGCCGCCAAACTGTCATCGGCGCCGTTCGAAGTACCCCCGTATCCGCCGATCCCGAAGCCCGCTCCGCCCGCTGGACCAAACATCGTCGTTCCTGAAAGCACGTCGGTGAAACGGCTGAAGCGGGTGAAGGCATGCATCCCCGACGTCAACTGATCGTCCACCCGCACATCCCACTGGTTGTTGTTGAATAGACCGGTGCCGCCGGCCGAGTAGTTGTTCTTCAAACCACCCAGGCTGTTCGCGGTCACAGCGCCGCCGGTATTCGGCTTGTAGGGCTGCAGCAGCTTCAACAAAGCCAGCGCTTGCGACGAAAGCTGCCCAGCAGGAATGACGTTACCCGGATACGGAGTGGAACTGCCGTTTTGGTAAATCAGCGGAGCCGTCGGGCTCCCCAGAATTCCCGTCGCGTACTCGCTGAAATCGCAGCCGGCAATGCCGTTGCTCGCCGTTGCCTGCCCCAGACACGTGGAAATCAGATGCTCCGTCGGCACCGTTGCCTGCGCCGCCGTTCCCACCTTCTGCCGCACGCCCTGGTAGTCGCCAAAGAAGAACAGATGATCTCGCCAGATTGGACCACCCACCGACCCCCCGAACTGATTCCACAATCCCGGAGCAAAAGTCGTGCCCGGGAACTGCGTGTACGGGTCCGTGCCCAGATTCGCTGTGCTCTTCCGGTAATCGAACGCGCTCCCGTGGAAGCTATTCGACCCCGATTTCGTCTGCGCCGAGATGAACGACGAAACCGCCTTGCCGAATTCCGCGTCGAAGTTCTGCGTTGTGATCTTCGTCTCTTTAATCGCGTCCAGCGGCGGATTGATCACGATAATGCCGAGAATCGGATCCTGGTTGTCCGTTCCATCCAGCTGAAAAGCCACCCCGCCGAATGCCTGGCCATCGACCTGAATCTGCTTGCTGGCCTGCGGATTCTCATCCGCGGCATGGTTCCAGTTCAGTGACTGCGCGCCCGGCAGTAACAACTGCAGATTCGAAAAGTTCCGGTCCGGAATCGGCAGGTTTTGCACTTCGCTGGTCGTAAAGATCGTCGCCACATCGGCCCGATCCGTCTTCAGCTCCGGAATCGTGTCCGCGCTCACGTTCACCGTTTGCGTTGCTGCGCCAACCTGCAGAGCGGCATCGATTCTCGGCGACGTGTCGGCCTGAACCAGAACCCCGGTGGCCTGAAACGTCTGGAACCCCTGCGCCTCCACCTTCACGTTGTACGTGTCCGGAATCAGGTGCTGGACTGTGTATTCGCCCGAGGCGTTTGACGTCGCTGTGACGGAGGTTCCCTTCGATACGTCGGTCACCGTGATGGTCGCGTTGGGAACAACGGCGCCCGTGTTATCGGTGACGGTTCCGTTGATCGATCCGTAGACCGCCTGCCCGTGCAGGGAGATGGAGAACCATAGTGCCGCAAACGCAGCACAGGCTACCGCGAGCCTTGAAACTTTCATAATTGCCTCCGAAAGGCATTCCAGGAATATTCCATCCCCTGAAACCCTCTGTGATACCGCTGCGAGAACCTCTTTTTCGGTTCTTCTTTTGCCAAATGCCTATACGGCCATCTCAAATTCAGGAGATCGGCCGCGCTCTGATTTGCTGATGTACCAAGCTGCTGTTATGGACTTGCGTGGGCGTGGTGATCGCGACTGCACTTACTCTTGCTTGCGCTCGCGACCCAGGGGAACAGCCGACGACTTAGCGACAGTGCTTCACTGCGGGACAGACTTTAGGCAATCCACAGTGTCGTTGTCAAGTCGCTACGCCTAAGCCCATCGCAAATCCGGTCTGACCAGTCCTGCTGGTTTCCATAAGTCGTGAGTATCTCGGCATTCAGAAACAAGAGAGCGCCACGCTTCGGCGGATACTGGCGTCACCTCATCCGAATCATTCGCCGCGGGACGCATCGTGCACATTCCATTGCGGCCCCGTTCCTGACAATCAACCCGCCCAGCGTGGTAGCATTCGGCACTGGATCGCCCGCTCGTTTTCCAGGCCGAATGCCGACCACGAGCATTTCGCCTGCGGTCAGGAGCACCTCCGCAATGAATGCAGTTTCCCGAGTTTTCTTCGCTCTCTTCCTTGTCTTCGCGTTCGGCGCTTCCCTCCTCGCCCAGCAAACTACCGGATCATTCCAGACCGATCCCAACTGGTGGAAGAACGCGGTCCTCTACGAAATCTATCCGCGCAGTTTTCAGGATTCCAACGGCGACGGCATTGGCGATCTCAAAGGCATCACCTCGCGCCTCGACTACCTGCAGGCCCTCGGCGTCAATGCGATCTGGCTTTCGCCCATCTATCCTTCTCCCCAGGTCGATTTCGGCTACGACATCTCCGACTACACCGCCATCGATTCGCAGTACGGAACCATGGCCGACTTCGATCGCCTCGTTGCCGAAGCGCGCAAGCGCAACATCGGCGTCATCATGGATCTCGTCCTCAATCACACCTCCGACAAACATCCATGGTTTAAAGAATCCGCCGCGTCCCGTACGAATCCCAAAGCTGACTGGTATGTTTGGCGCGATCCAAAGATAGTCAACGGCCATCGCGAACCCCCCAATAACTGGCTATCCGTCTTCGGCCACTCTGCCTGGCAGTGGGACCCGGTCCGCCAGCAGTATTACTACCACCGCTTCTACATTCAGCAGCCCGACCTCAACTGGAACAATCCCGCCGTCCGCAAAGCTATGTACGACGTCGAGCGCTTCTGGATTCAGCGCGGTGTCGCCGGCTTTCGACTCGACGCCATCACATCCCTCTTCGAGGATCCCACCTTCAGCAACGAAGCGTATGTCCTCGGACCCGATGGCAAACCCGAAATCAACGCCTACGGCGACAAGGAAGTCGAAACCAATAAGACCGACAACTTGCCTGAAGTGAACGACGTATTGCGCGAATTGCGCCAGGTCGCCGACCAGACTAAGGGGCGCAAAGTGATCCTGATCGGCGAAACCTATCTGGAATCCATCGCCGACCTGCGTAAAATGTACGGGCCTCACAATGACGAACTCGACCTTCCCATGGACATGCAGGTCGGCTTCATCAATCACTTCGACGTGAATCTCTTCCGGAAGCGCATCGACGAGGCTGAGACGAAGATCGACGGCAATATGCCTCTCTTCGTCTTTGATAATCACGACAATCCCCGCTGGGATCGCTACATCAGTGCAGACCACAAAGACGATGTCGGCCGCGTCATTGCCACCATGCTCTTCGCCTCCCGCGATACCGCGCTGATGTATTACGGCGACGAAATCGGCATGGTCACGACACCCCCGAAACGCAAAGAAGATGTGCGCGACCCCATCGGCATCACCGGATGGCCCAAAGAGAAAGGCCGCGACGGCGAACGCACACCCATGCAGTGGAACGACGGACCCAATGCCGGCTTCTCGCCGCCTGGCGTGAAGACCTGGCTGCCTGTTCCTCCGAGTTACGAACAAATCAATGTAACTGCGGAAGAACATGAGCCCAACTCCATGCTGCATTGGTATCAGCAGATCATCGCGCTCAAAAAGCAGGACGCCGCCCTACGCGATGGCGCGGAAACCATGGTCAACATCAGCGACCAGCATGTTCTCTCGTGGCTGCGCAGGGCGACGAATGGCGAGGACGCGATCGTGGCGTGCAACTTTACCGATCAACCACAAACAATCAGCTTTAATCTTTCCTCCTATGGTGTCCACCGCACCCGCCTGACCACCTTAATGAAAACGCCCGGCGCGGCGGATCCCACATCCCTGCGATCCATCCAACTCGGCCCCTACGGCGTCTACATAGGACGCATTCAGTAAGCATCCCTGACTAATCACGAACTTCGGGTGTCCCGCGGATGACGAAGAGCATGACCACGATCCAGCCTGTCTCAACCTGTCGCCAGGCCAGGCTTCCCGGCGCGATGATCCTTCTGCTTCTGATGATCATCCTCGGCCCGGCGAGCGCGTTCGCACAGCATGCGGCAGCATCGCGCTCCACCCACGCCACACCGCCCCCCGCATCGGCGGCAGCTCAACCCATCGACACTTATATCGCCAATGCGTGGACCACCCTGCGCCGCTCCATGCTCGAATGCACAACCCTCGGCGATACCAAGGTGACCACGCAGCCCGTCCTCTATCTCCCCGAGGATTTTGCCGAACCTCCCGAAGTCGCCGCCCTGAAACAGAAATGCGGCGTCAGTGTCGAACGTCTGCCGGTCAAAATCGACCACCTCGGCCAGAAAATCGATCTCCCGGCCCAGGGCCTGCTCTACCTTCCTCATCCTTATGTCGTCCCCGGCGGGCGCTTCAACGAAATGTACGGCTGGGACAGCTACTTCATCATTCTTGGCTTGCTCCAAAGCGGTCATGTCGATCTGGCGCAAGATATGGTGGAAAACTTCTTCTTTGAGATCGAGCATTACGGCGGACTGCTCAACGCCAATCGCACCTACTACCTCACCCGTTCCCAGCCGCCGTTCCTCTCATCGGAAATCCGCGACCTGTGGCAGGCTGACATCGCTGCCGGAAAGAAACAGGAAGCACGCGCCTGGCTGGAGAAAGGCTATAACTTCGCCGTTCATGATCACGCACTCTGGACCAGCGAAGCGCACCGCGCCGGCCATACCGGCCTCGCCCGCTACTTCGACTTCGGCGAAGGCCCCGTCGCCGAAATGGCCGACGACAATGCGTACTACAAAAATGTGATTGCCTGGCTCCTGGCGCATCCCGGCGTCCACACCGGCTATCTCGTCGATGGCCCGGCCCACCCCGGCCCTGGCGATCGCCAGAAGCTCATCGAGATCAGTTGCGACCCCGCAGAGTCAGGGGTTTGCGCACACGCGCACATCGGGCCGCACTGGCTTACAAAAGACTTCTACAAGGGTGACCGCGCCATGCGCGAGTCCGGCTTCGATCCCAGCTTCCGCTTTGGCCCCTTCGATGGCTCAACCCACCACTACGCCCCCGTCGGCCTCAACGCGCTCCTCTACAAATACGAACGCGACCTCGCCTGGATGGCCGAGCAACTCGGCAAGTCCGACGATGCGAAGAAATGGAACGACGCAGCGCAGCAACGCCGCGCGGCAATCGACCGCTATCTCTGGAATCAGGAAAAGGGCCGATATTTCGACTATGACTTCGTCACCGGCCACCAGGCCACCTACGACTATCTGACTACCTTCTATCCCTTGTGGGCCGGCGCTGCGACGCCCCAACAGGCTCGCCAGGTCGAGTCGCACCTCGGGCTCTTCGAGAAACCCGGCGGCCTCGCCATGAGCACCTGCGATTCCGGCGTTCAATGGGATCTGCCCTTTGGCTGGGCTCCCTCCACCTGGATCGCCATCGCCGGGCTGAAAGAAGCAGGCGATCTCAACGACGCCGCGCGCGTCTCGCGTGACTTCATGACCACCATCCGCGACAACTACGCCTGCGACCGAACCATCCGAGAAAAATACAATGTCGTCACCGGCTCATCCGACGTCCAGGTTGCCACCGGCTATCGCCAGAACGTCGTCGGCTTCGGCTGGACCAACGCCGCCTACCTCAAAATGCAGGCGCTGCTGCGCGATGCAGGCATGCCGCAACCCGCTGAAAAGGCCCCGCCGGCCTGTCACCAGAATTAACCGCGTTCGACTCGCCCATATCTACCCCAATGACGTGAATTTCAGAATTCTGTAACTCTGCCGGCTCCCCTTCATACCGCCCTGCTCTCCGCTGCCGTCTGCTTTTTTTCCATCCCTTGCCGACGCTCCGCAGCCGCTATACTCGATGGAAGTTTCCCCCGGCAGTCCCATCGAGGATCTGGCATGAAACTCCGCCGCGCTGCCGTTGTTGCTTCACTCGCCTGCCTTCTGTCTGCGACCTGCGCCTACGCGCAAACCAAACGCGCCCTCCTCATCGGCATCGATACCTACGAACCCGCCGGCACCAGCGCGACCCATCCCCCGGGCTGCACCTATGGCCGCTGCGAACTCGGCTATTTCGAGAACCTCGAAGGCGCAGTCAACGACTCGCAGTCCATGGCCGACCTCCTCACCAGTCCAAAGTTTGGCTTCCCCGCCAACCAGGTCGTCCTGCTCACCAACCCCAATCCCCTACGACCCGCACCAGGCCTCCTCCTCCTTCCCGCCGAACAAACCACCCGCGACGGCATCCTCGCCGCCATGCAGAAATATCTCGTCGACCTGCCCCAGCCAGGCGACACCGTCGTCTTCTACGCCGCCAGTCACGGATCGCTGCGCGTCAACAGTAAAGGAACCAAGCTCACCGTCCTCGTCAACGGCCAATACGTCCACGCCGACAGCACTCTCGTCCCCTCCGACGCCTGGAAAGGCGGCTACGACGTCCGCGATCGCGAGATGACCCGCATCTTCAACGCCGCACTCGACAAGGGCATTCACCTCACCATCATCTTCGACAACTGCCACAGCGGCGGCGTCACCCGCGGCATCGCCGCAAAGTATCGCGAACGCGACCTCCCCTTCGATCCGCGCGACATCGCCGAACCTCCCCTGCTGCTTCCCGATGGCGACCCCCTTCCTGGACCCACCCTCCGCAAAGACAATCCCGCCCTCGTCTTCTCCGCCGTGCAGCAGGACCAAAGCTCCAAAGAAATGCCCGACACTGTCCCGCCCACCGAATCGCATGGAGCCTTCACCGCCGCCCTCGTCCAGGCTCTCCAGGTTCTCCCCGCCGACGCACCCGCCGCAGTCGTCTTCCAGCGTGTTCGTGCCGTCCTCGGCAACGAAGATGTCCCCGACGAAGATCCCGACCTCGACGCCACCGCCCAGCGGCGCGGGCAGCCGCTTTTCGGAGGAGCGTCAGCAAACTCCGCCAGCGCCATCCGCAGCGCCGTCATCGCCGCCTCGAAGACGGGTTCGGTCTGGCTCGACGTAGGCCGTGCCTCCGGCATCGGCGTCGGCAGCGAATTCACCTCTGCCAATACCGGCGGCCAAAAGATTCAACTGCGCGTCACCGCGCTCGACGGCATCGCCCGCGCGCAGGCCACAGTCGTCAGTCCTTCTGCCGCCGCCTGTGAAGGTCGGCGACATCTTCGAACTGTCGAAATGGACCCCCGCGCAATCCGCACCCCTTGCTCGTCTGGCACTGGCCCGCCACCTTGTTTCTGGCGGACATCCTCGCCGCCGCCGCACAGGTCCGGCCGTCCGGAGTCGCAACCGTCTCCGATCCTGCCGAAGAGCCCTGGACCCATATCCTCTCCTGGGATGGCGCCAACTGGACCCTCCGGAAAGCCGGCGCCTCCTCCCCTGTCCCGATCGGCCCACAACTCACGGCCGATGCCCTCAAACAAAAAGTTCCCCCCGGCGCAAAGCTATGGATCAACCTGCCGCCGCCCCGCGAGCTCGCTGCGCAGCTTCTGCCCTCATCTGCAGGGAGCGCCGTCGCAGACATCCCCCGATCTCGCCGGCGCCCATTACGCGCTCACCGGCACCCTCACCCCCAACGGTCCGGCGTGGGCCTGGTTCCACAAAAGCGAGTTGGCCGCCGGACCGCCCTCGCCGAACGCTCCTCCCCACAGCCCCGGTTGCTCGCCCACCGGGCAGTACCCCGTCCGCAGCGACTGGGTTGCCCCATCCGATACAGGCGCGATCGCGCCAACAGTCGCGGCGCTCAATCGATACGCGTCCCTGCTCGCCAAAGTCCACGGCTGGCTCCAGCTTGCCAACAGCCCTGCCGATGCCTCGCACGCGGCCTACTATTCGTTGGCGCTCACTCCCTCCGCAGGCGGCGCTCCGCTAACCGATGATGCCCTCACTCGCCAGGGCGAAGTGGTCAGGATGGGCCTGCAGGCCCCCATCCAGGTCAGCGACAAACGCTGGGTCTACGTCCTCGACATCGATTGCCACGGCAAAGGCACTTTACTTTACCCCGCTGGCAATTCGGATAATCAGTTCCCCAACGACTCCGACACCGGCAACCAGTTCCTGCTGCCCAGCGCGCCCCTGCTGCGCGTCGGACCGCCCTTCGGCGTCGATACCTTCATTCTCCTCAGCACCGCGCAGCCCCTCTCCGATCCCTACATCCTTAATTTTGAAGGAGTGGCAAAAACGCGTGGCGCACAATCCCCCCTCGAACAGTTGCTGGGAGACACCAGCAGCGCCACCCGTGGCAGCCCCGGTCAGATTCCCACCAACTGGAGCATCGGACTGACTACAATGCGAAGTATCCCGCAATAAGACCCATTACGTCGCCCTCGGACAATTCCCGTCGCTTCGCTGCAGTACTTCAGGAGATTTGCATGCTTCTGCTTTGCGCGTTTCTCGTTGGTCTCGTCGCCGGGCTCCGCTCTATGCTCGCCCCGGCGATCGTCAGCTGGTTCGCACGCGAGAACCTGCTCAACATCGGACACACCTACCTGGCCCTGATGAACTACACCATCACCGCCGCCATCTTCACCGTCCTCGCGGTTTTCGAGCTGGTCGTCGACAAGCTCCCCAGGACTCCCAGCCGCAAAGAGCCGGTTTCCTTCATCGTTCGCATCCTCAGCGGCTGTCTCGTTGGCGCCACCATTGGGGCGACCGGTGACAAAATCCTGCTGGGCGTCCTCGCCGGCGCTCTCGGTGCCGTCGTCGGAACCCTGGGCGGAGCCGCGGCTCGCGCGAAACTCGCAGCGCTGTTCGGCCGCGATTATCGCGCCGCCATCCTCGAAGACCTCGTGGGAATCGGAATCGCGCTCTTCGCCATCATAAAAGTGGCATGAACCACTCGTTTGACGCGATCGTCGTGGGCGCCGGCCAGGCCGGCCCTTCCCTCGCCACGCGCCTCGCCGGTGCAGGATGGAAAGTCGCCATGGTCGAGCGCCACCTCTTCGGTGGCACCTGCGTCAATACCGGATGCACGCCTACCAAGGCCATGGTCGCCAGCGCCCACGCCGCGCATCTCGCTCGCCGCGGAGCCGACTTCGGCGTCCAGACCGGACCCCGTCTCCGTCGACCTGCGCGCAGTCAAAGCCCGCAAAGACACCATCGTCGCCAACTCCCGCAACGGCGTCGAAAAATGGCTGCGCACCACGAAGAACGTCTCAGTCTTTACCGGAACCGCCGCCTTCGCCTCGCCCACCACCCTGCGCGTCGGCGGCGACCTCCTCGAAGCGACAAAAATCTTCCTCAACGTCGGCGCACGTCCCACCGTTCCCAACATGCCCGGCGTCGACTCGGTCCCCTTCCTCACCAGCACCACCATCCTCGACCTCGAAGAACTTCCTCAGCACCTCATCGTCGTCGGCGGCGGCTATGTCGGTCTCGAATTCGCCCAGATGTTCCGCCGCTTCGGCTCCCAGGTCACCATCGTCGACAGGAAGCTCCCGCCTCGCTCCCAATGAAGACGAAGATGCCTCCACCGTCATCCGCGAAATCTTCGACTCCGAAGGCATCGCCACCCGCACCAAAGCCACCTGCATTCATCTCGAGAAGCGCGGAGATCAGCTCTCCGTCGGCATCGATTGCGACGAAGGCGAACCCCACATCGAAGGCTCCCACGTCCTCCTCGCCGTTGGACGCACGCCCAACACCGACGACCTCAATCTCGCAGCCGCCGGCCTCACACCGGACGAGCACGGCTTCATCCCTGTCGATGATCAGCTCCGCACCAGCGTTCCCGGCATCTTCGCTCTCGGCGACTGCAACGGCCGTGGCGCCTTCACCCACACCTCGTACAACGACTACGAAATCGTCTGCCGAAAACCTCCTCGACAATGCCGGCCGCCGCATCAGCGACCGCATCCCTGCCCACGCGCTCTACGTCGATCCCCCCCTCGCCAGCATCGGCATGTCCGAAACCGAAGTCCGCGCCGCCGGCAAGCCGGCGCTCATCGGCAAACGCGCCATGACCCGCGTCAGCCGTGCCATCGAGAAAGGCGAGACCTTCGGCTTCATCAAGATTCTCGTCGACGCGGAGACCCAGCACATCCTCGGCGCAACCCTCTTCGGCACCGGCGGCGACGAAGCCATCCACTGCATTCTTACCGCCATGTATGCAAAGCAGCCCGCCTCGCTGCTCACGCACTCCGTCCACATCCATCCCACCGTCGCCGAACTCATCCCCACCACCCTCGAAGATCTGAAGCCCCTCGCATGACCCTCCGCGTGCCCTTCGCAGAAGTCGCGTCTACCCTCACCGCCATCTTCGTGCGCCTCGGCTTTGAGCCGCACCGTGCCGAGCACTGCGCCCGCCTCTTTGCCGAAACCACGCGCGACGGCGTCTACTCGCACGGCCTCGAGCGCTTCCCCCGCTTCCTCCAGATGATCCGCAACGGCTCCGTCGACGTAAACGCCACGCCCTCCCGCACTCTCCAGCTCGGCGCCATCGAACGATGGAACGGCCGCCGCGGCCCCGGCAATCTCAACGCCTGGGCCTCCATGGCCCGCGCCATCCAGCTCAGCGCTGACCACGGCATCGGCTGCATCGCGCTCGCCAATACCAACCACTGGATGCGCGGCGGTACCTACGGATGGCAGGCCGCCGACGCCGGCGTCATCGGCATCTGCTGGACCAACACCCTCGCCAACCTTCCGCCCTGGGGCTCGGCGAAGCCCGCCCTTGGCAACAATCCCCTCATCATCGCCGTCCCCCGTCCCGCCGGCCACGTCATCCTCGATATGGCCATGTCGCAGTTCTCCTACGGCGCGCTCACCAGCTATCAGTTGAAAAACCAACTCCTGCCCGTCGACGGCGGCTTCGACTCCGCCGGCAACCTCACCCGCGACCCCGCCGCCATCGAGGCCTCGCAGCGCCCGCTCCCCATCGGCTACTGGAAAGGCTCCGGCCTCGCCATGATGCTCGACATGGTCGCGGCCCTGCTCTCCGGCGGCCTCGCCACCCACCAGTTCCCGCTCGACCCCCTGCGCGAATCCGGCCTCTCCCAAATCTTCCTCGCTCTCAACCTCGCCCGCCTGCAACCCGCGGAAGACTCCGCCCGCACCGCCGACGCCATCGTCGAATCGGTGATCGCCGGCAATCCCGGAGCCGTGCGCTATCCCGGCGAGCAGGTCCTCAAAATCCGCGCCGAAAATCTCGCCCTGGGCTTGCCCGTCCGCGAAGAGTTGTGGGACGAACTGCAGCGCATCTGACGAGCCCCGGCATTTTTCAGAATCTTGAAGCGCTTTCACATCGCCGGCCCGGTATACTCCTCCGCGATTGGAAAACCTGATGCTCGGCAACCAGAAACTCGTCGCCTTTGTCCCGGTCAGCAATGCCGATGAGGCCCGCGCGTTCTATCGCGACAGGCTCGGCCTTCGCATGCTTTCGGAAGACAATTTTGCCCTCGTCTTCGAAGTGGAGGGCGTGCACCTGCGCGTTACCCTGGTCGGGAAATTCACGCCGCAGCCGTTTACCGTCCTTGGCTGGTCAGTCAGCGATGCCGCCGATCTTGCCGGAAAGCTCGCTGCCTCCGGCATTCACGGCGAGCGCTTCCCTGGCCTTGAGCAGGATTACCTCGGCATCTGGACGGCTCCCAGCGGTGCGAAGATCCTCTGGATCAAGGATCCCGATGGCAACCTCCTCTCGCTCTCGCAGATGCCGTAATCGGCGCACGCAACGCTCCGCGGAGCTAATCTGAAAATGATGCGCGCCGCCGTCCTGCACCATCCCGCTCCCATCGCCTCCCACCCGCTCGCCATCGAGGACCTGCCCATCCCCGAACCAGGCCCCGGCCAGGTCCTCCTCAAAGTCGAAGCCTGCGGCGTCTGCCGCACCGACCTGCACATCACCGCCGGCGAGCTCAAGCCCTTGTGCGACGCCGTCACGCCCGGTCACCAGATCGTAGCCCGCATTCGAGAAGCTCGCCCCCGCTGTCGACTCTGTTCGTCCTGGAGATCGTGTCGGTGTCTCCTGGCTCGGCGGCGTCGACGGCACCTGTCCTCTGTGCCGCAAGAACTGCGAAAACCTCTGCGACCACCCCACCTACACCGGCTACTCCGTCAACGGCGGCTATGCCGAATATGCCATCGCCCGCGCCGACTTCCTCATCCCGCTCCCGGAAGAACCATCCGCCACCGATCTCGCCCCGCTGCTCTGCGCCGGCATCATCGGCTTCCGCAGTCTGCGCGTGGCCGAAGTTCGCCACGGCGATCGCGTCGGCCTCTTCGGCTTCGGCGCCTCCGCCCACCTCGCCATCGACGTCCTCAAATACTGGAACTGCGAAGTCTATGTCTCCACCCGCGGCGCTTCCCATCAGCAACTCGCGCGCGATCTCGGAGCCACCTGGGTCGGCGATGCCACCGAGCCTCCACCCGTCCCCCTCGACTGCGCCGTCACCTTCGCGCCCTCCGGCGACGTGGTCCTCGCCGCACTCGCCTCCCTGCGCAAAGGCGGCATCGTCGCCATCAACGCCATCCACCTCGACCGCATCCCGCAGTTCGACTACGACTCGCTGCTCTGGGGCGAGCGCCAGCTGCGCAGCGTCGCCAACATGACCCGCCAGGACGCCCGCGACTTCGTCTCCCTCGCCACGAACATCGGCATCCGCCCCCGCACCACCGTCTTCCCCCTCGATCAGGTCAACGACGCGTTAGCCGCCGTCGCCAACGACGCCATCGACGGAGCCGCCGTCGTTCTCCCTTAGGAAATCCTCGTGCCTTAGGAAATGGTCTTCCCTTAAGAAATCTCTGCTGAACTGCGGACGTTGGGAGACCGCTGTTTCACACCTGGCAAAAAATCCCTCAGAACCCCAAATGCAGCGACGGCCAGGTCACCCCACAGCAAGAAGCAAACGCCCTCGCCACTCGTGGAGTCACCAAATTTCGCTCCCCATCCTCGCCGCCAGTACCGTCCCTGGAATTCCTCAGCCCGTTTTCGGAACGCCCCTCACCCGCAATCCCCTGAACCCCGGCGGAAACGGGGCCGAATCCACCCCTGCGATCTTCACCGCCTTCAAAAAAACACCGACCCCCGACGGCCAGGTTCACCCCACAGCAAGCAGCAAACGCCCTCGCCACCCGTGGAGTCACCAAATTTCCTCCTCCATGCCCGCCGTCCGTACCGTCCCTGGAAATCCCCTGCCCGTTTTAGGAACGCCTCCTCACCCGCACTCTCCGGAACCCCGACGAAAGAGGTCCAGATCCAGTCCCGCGACCCTCACCGCTTTTGCGAAAAAACACCGCCTCCCCGACGGCCAGGTTCACCCCACAGCAAGAAGCAAACGCCTTTCCAGCCCGAACCTCAACAGAAACACGCCCATGACTCACTCCCGGGGTATTGTCTTGTTCCGCTTCGGGATAGCGCATGTCCCTAATCCCTACTTCCATACCAAAGAGGGGCCGCCCTGTTCAGGTTGTGGGCGTTCATGGTGTTCAGCCCATCGGAGGCGCCGCAAGGCCCGCGAGCTCAGCCGGCGGCGCCTGATACACGCCAAATTGTCTCTCCGGCGAATCTGAAGGGAAACAGCTTGCCTCATACCAGACGGATAAAATGCCACCGCCCCCGCACCCCCCACGGCCAGGTTCACCCCACAGCAAGAAGCAAACGCCTTTCCGCCCGAAACATCAACGCGAACCGTCGATGGGTCATCTCAAAAGTGTTGTCGTTGCCCGTTTTGGGACGAGCACTCCCTCTGCCCGGTGAGGACTAAAGAAAGACCGGATTCTCCAGGTTTCTGTATCAGAGCAGGCTTCAGCCGTTCTTCAGAATCGCCCGAAGCGACTTTAGCTGCGCCTGAACGACTTCCGATCCCTTCGGAACTTCCTTAACCCAGCACCACAGCCAGCGTGAATCCGTCGTAGCCCTTGCTCCCAACCGTCTGGATCGTCGTCGCGCTCACGCGTTCCTCCTGCGCCAGCTCCTGGTTGAAGCGCCGAATCCCCTGCACCTGTGGGTCCGTGGTCTCCGCATCCGCCACCTCACCGTCGCGAATCACGTTATCGACCACGATGACGGAGCCGGGCCGCGACAGCCGCAGCGCCCAGTTGAAATATTCCGTCGTGCTTTCCTTATCCGCGTCGATAAAGAAGAAATCGAAGGGCCCGATCCCTTCCGCCGAAATCTGCGGCAACATGTCGAGCGCACGCCCCAGCCGCCGCTGTACCCGCTTCTCGAAGCCCGCGCGCTGAAGGTTCTGCTGCGCAACTTCGAAATGCTTCGGATCCGCCTCCAGCGTCACCACCAGCCCGTCCTTCGGCAACGCGCGCGCCAGCCAGATCGTGCTGTACCCGCCCAGCGTCCCAATCTCCAGAATCTTTCGCGCTCCCGCCATCTTCGCCAGCAGATGCAGCAGCTTTCCCTGGCTCGGTGTCACCGCGATCTCCGGCAACTTTGCCGCTGCGCTGTCTGCCAGCGCCGCTTCCAGCACCGCATCCGGCGGCATCAACAGCCCATCGAGGTACTTCTCCACCACGACCCACGTCTTCGCAGGCTTTCGCTTAGTGTTTCCTGAGTTTTTCAATCGTCTGGGGTTCCTTTACGCTGCTACCAGTTCCGAGAAATCCGCGATCCGCGAAAACGCCTGGAGCACCGATGAGATCAGTTCCAATCGATTATCCCGCATCGCGTTGTCCTCTACCATCACCATTACCTTGTCGAAAAACAAATCCACGTGCGGCCGCAGCGTCGCGATCTTCTCCAGCGCCACCCGGTACTCGCCGCGCCTTCCCAGTTCCTCGACCACAGGCGCCAGCTTCGCCGACGCCTCATACAGCGCCTTCTCTGCCGGATCGGTCAACAATTCCGCCTTCACACCGCCCGCCCCTGCTCCCCGCTGCAGAATCCCCTTCTCCTCCGCCTGCCGCAGAATATTCTTGATCCGCTTGAACGCCGCCGCGATCGCCGCCAGATCCTCCGACCCGCGCACCTCGGTCAGCGCCTCCGCCCGCGCTATCGCATCGCGCATGTTGTCTGACCGCACCGCCGCCACGGCATTCACCACGTCGTACGCGAACCCGCGAATATCACGCAGCCAGAACACAATCCGCTCCTCGAAGAACGCCGCCAGCTTCTTCAGCGTCTCCTCGCTCACACTCTCCGGCACCGCCCGGAACAGATCCGCCCGCACCAGCGGGAGTCCCGTCTCCGCCAGAATCTTCACGATGGCATTCGCCGCTCGCCGCAGCGCATACGGATCCTTCGATCCCGTCGGCTCCAGCCCAATCCCGAACATCGCCACGATCGTCTGCACCCGATCCGCGATCCCCAGCACCTGCCCTTCTACCGTCGGCGGAATCGGATCCTCCACCGCTGCCGGCGAATACTGCCAGTAGATCGCCTGCGCCACCTTCTCGCCCAGTCCCTGCGCGCGCGCATACAGCCCGCCCACAATTCCCTGCAGCTCCGTAAACTCCTTCACCAACTCGGTGGTCAGATCGGTCTTCGCCAGTTCCACCGCCTTCAGCAGCGCAGCCGCATCGATCGCGATTCCCCGCTCCGCCAGAATCCCCGCCAGGTTCCCCGCAATCTTCAGGTTCGCCTGCGTCTTGTCCCAGTAGCTGCCCAGCTCCTTGTGGAACGTTACCGACTTCAGCATCTCCACCCGGTCTTCCAGCGGCGTCTTCTGATCCATGGTCCAGAAAAATTGCGCATCCTTGAAGCGCGCCCGCAGCACCCGCTCATGCCCGTGCCGGATCGTCTCGATCCCGTTCTCTTCCGGATGCGTGTTCAGCACCGCCAGAAAATACGGCAGCAGCTTGCCCGTCCGCTCCCTCCACCGCGAAATACTTCTGGTGATCCCGCATCACCGTTACCAGCACTTCTTCCGGCAGACTGCAGATATTCCGCATCGAAATTCCCCAGCGCCACCGACGGCCACTCCGTCAGATGCGTCACCGTCTCCAGCAGCGGAGCATCCTCACGCCAGCGCGCACCGGCTACCGCCCGCGTCTCCAGATCCAGCGCCTTGCGAATCCGATGCTGCCGCAGCTTCACATCGGCGGTCACATTCGCCGCCTCCAGCACTCCCACATAATCGTCCGGATGATCCACCACTACCGGCGTATCCCCGTGCAGAATGCGATGCCCCCAGGTGAGATTCCCCGCGTGCACCCCCGCGAATTCCACCGGCAGAATCGCATGATCCAGCAGCGCCACCACCCAGCGCACCGGCCGCACAAACGTCTCCACCTTCAGCGGCCGCCAGTACATATTCTTCGGCCAGTACACCGCCGCCAACTCCCCCGCCAGCAGATCCGGCAGCACCTCGGTCGCCGCCCGCCCCTTGTCTTGCACCATCGCCGCCAGATACTCGCCCTTGGCGCTCGTCACCTTAAACAGCCGCGTTTCCCCGCTCTCCGGCTTGCCCTGCATCCCCGCCCGATGCAGCAGTTCGGAATTCAGATCCGTTCCCCGCAGATGCTGCTCTTCGAACGTCGCCTTGCGCAGCTGCTCCTCGCTCATCCCCGCCTTGCGCGCGAAGGCCAGTGCCGCCGCCGTCGGCTCGCCATTCTTGAATGCCACTGCCCACGATGGACCGGTCAGCTCGCGCGTCGCATCCGTCTGCCGCGCCCGCACCCCGTTCACCTCCACCGCCAGTCGCCGCGGCGTCGAGTAGCTGTGAACCTCGTGCTCCTCTTCCAGCAGCCGCTCCCGGCGCAACAGCTCCACCACGCGCTCGGTCAGCTCCGCCTCCGCTCCCGCAATCATGCGCGCCGGAACTTCCTCCAACCCCGCTTCAAATAAAAGATCCGGCATCTCTATCGCGCCCCCGCTCTCTGCCGCTGCATCGCATACGCCTTCGCCACGCCCACCACCATATTGCGAATCCGCGCCATCACCGCCACCCGCTCCGTCACCGAAATCGCTCCCCGCGCATCCAGCAGATTGAACAGGTGCGAACACTTCAGGCACAGCTCATACGCGCCCAGTACCGGAAACCGCCGCAGCGCCAGCTTCATATCCTCATCCACCGGAGCCGCTCCGTCATGCACCAGCCGGTCATGAATTTTCTCTCTGTTCTTCTCCTTGCGCTCGGCCGCCTTCTCCACCTTGAATTGCTCGTGAAACGCGTCCAGCAGCGCCTGGCACTCCGCCTCATACAGCCGCAGATGCTCCCACAGCTTGCTCACATCCGCCGCCTCGAAGTTGTACACCGAAAGCTGCAGCTCCTCTTCCATCCGAATCTCACCGTACGTGGTCCGCTTCCCCGTCTTCGGATCGACCGCCCATACGATGTCGTAGATCGAATCCACATCCTGCAGAAATGCCGCAATCCGCTCCAGCCCGTACGTGATCTCCCCCGCGATCGGATCCAGATCCATCCCGCCGCACTGCTGAAAATACGTGAACTGCGTGATCTCCAGACCATCCAGCATCACCTGCCACCCCACCCCCCACGCGCCGCCCACCGGCCACTCCCAGTTGTCTTCCTCGAACTTGATGTCGTGCTCCCGCAGACGGATCCCGATCGCCTCCAGCGACTGTAGATACACCTCCTGAATATCCGCCGGCGGCGGCTTCAGGATCACCTGCAGCTGCGTGTGCTTGTACAACCGGTTCGGGATTCTCCCCGTACCGTCCGTCCGCCGGCCGCCGCGACGGCTGCGTGTACGCGATCGCCACCGGATCCGGTCCCAGCACCCGCAGAAACGTGTCCGGCGACATCGTCCCCGCCCCCACTTCCACGTCATACGGCTGCGCGATCACGCACCCGCGCTCCGCCCAGAACGTCTGGAGACGAAGCAGTAGTTCCTGAAAGGTCAGCGCCTTCAGCGCGACAGGCCTCGTGGATTCGGTCAACATGGGCACCCGGGTATCGAAATAATTGCGAGATTGCTGTAACGATTCTATCGGCTGTGCCGGTTCAACGCATTATGGGTCCGCTTCGCCCACAGCCCAGGCAACGGCCACGCCATTCCCGCATTCCATGGGAGCGTGAGCCCTCCCGGGAAAATCCGCATCGGCATCTCCGGCTGGCGCTATGTCCCCTGGCGTGGCGTCTTCTATCCACCCAAACTCCCCCACCGCCAGGAACTCACCTTTGCCGCGTCGCAGTTCCCTACCATCGAACTGAACGGCAGCTTCTACTCCCTCCAGCGCCCCTCCCACTACGAACAATGGGCCGCTGCCACGCCGCCCGGCTTCGTCTTTGCCATCAAAGGCTCCCGCTTCATCACTCACATGCGCAAGCTGCGCGAGATACGCACCGCCCTGGCCAACTTCTTCGCATCCGGCATTCTCAAACTCGACTCGAAACTCGGACCCCTCCTCTGGCAGTTCGCCCCCAGCTTCCGTTTCAACCCCGATCTCCTCGACGAATTCTTCTCTCTCCTGCCCCGCACCACCGACGCCGCCGCCAGCCTCGCCTGCGAGCACGACCCGTGGATGATGGGCCGCGTCTGCCTCGAATGCGCGCATTCGCGTCCCATCCGTCATGCCATCGAGATTCGTCACGAAAGCTTCATCGATCCTGAATTCATCCGCCTCCTGCGCCGCCACAAAATCGCCCTCGTCTGCGCCGACACGGTCGAATGGCCCCGCCTCCTCGACGTCACCGCCGACTTCCTCTACCTCCGCCTCCATGGCTCCGAAGAACTCTACGCCAGCGGATACGACGACATCGCCCTCGACGTCTGGGCCGAACGCATTGCCGCCTGGGCTCATGGACACGAACCCCGGGAATCCTGGAAGGAAGGCCATGCGCCCGATCCCGCACGCAGCCACGTCCCCGAAGGGATCTACGCTTCCTCCACTCCCGCGCCCAAACGTGCCAGGCGCGACCTCTGCGTTTATTTCGATAACGATGCCAAAGTGCGCGCCCCCTTCGATGCAAAGTCCCTCATCGAACGCGTCCACCGTCTGCTCGATCACTAAGGAATCGCTGATCAGGACCGCGGCCTTGAAACGGCAAGGATTCAAAACAAGCCTCGCCGCGCCTCACAGCCCGCTCAACAGCCGCCTCACGGCCGGCGCCACAGCCCGCCTCATGGCCGGCGCCACAGCCGCCTCACAGCCGGCGCCACAGCCGCCTGACGGCCCACCCAACAGTCCGCGTCACTGCGGGCTTCACTACCGGCTTCACAGCCCGCGAAAAAAGACCCCACCCCCCACGTTGCGACGGCCAGGTTCACCCCACAGCAAGAAGCAAACGCCTTTCCACCCCTGACATCAACGCAAACCAGCGATGGCCTCACCCCAAAGTTTCTCTTGATCCCGTTTTGGGATGAGCATTCCCACAACCTGCAAAAGACGGCCCAGCTTGTCCAGGTCTATCTCCGTCCACGGCTTTCACCTGTGCCGCAACCGGCCACAAGCAGTGCGGCTTCTGCCCGAAGAAATTCTGCACAGCCCACCCCACAGCCGGCCTCACCGCCTGCGCGCAACAGCCCCCACAGCCCGCGAAAAAAGACCCCACCCCCCACGTTGCGACGGCCAGGTTCACCCCACAGCAAGAAGCAAACGCCTTTCCACCCCTGACATCAACGCAAACCAGCGATGGCCTTACCCCAAAGTTTGTCTTGATGCCGTTTTGGGATGAGCATTACCCCAACCTGCACGATGAAGGAGTCCAGATTTGTCTCCGTCCACGGCTTGCACCCCTACCGCAACCCGCCGCAAGGAGTGCGCCTTCAGCCGCGCACACCGCCTCCCCAGCCGCAACCCCAAAAGCCCCAAAAACTCAAAAACCGCTACCCGCCACCCGCCTCAGTCCCCCGACGCAATCTTCTCCGTTTGCCGCGACATCCGCGCCGTCCGCTCGATCTTCTCCCAGTTGAACGGCCGCCCTTCCACCGCCCGCTTCAGCGTCCGGAACAGCACAATCGAAAACAGCTGCCGATAACTGAACCGCTGCAGCCACACATGGAACAGCAGCCATCCGTCGCCCTTATTTGCCGGATGTCGCGGCTCCAGCGAAAACGCCAGCAGCGACGTCATGAAATCGATCAGCATGAACCCCAGAAAATAAACCAGCAGCTTATCCACCGTTGCCGCGCTCGCCGTCTCCGGATGAAAATGCCGGTCCACCAGATACTGGATCACTCCCCAGACAAACATGATGTCGATGAAGGGCGACACCAGCGGCAGCAGAATCTGGAAAATCAAAATATTCGGCAGCGCAAAGAATCCCATCGCGCGATTCGTCCTCGCCGCCGCGCGATGCTTGAAAACTGCCTGCAGAATCCCAAACGACCAGCGGAACCGCTGCCGCATTAAACTCCGCGCATTCGCCGGAGCCTCCGTGAATGCCAGCGCTCGATCGTCGTAGATCACCTTGTAGCGCGCCTCCAGCAGGCCCATGGTCAGATCGGCGTCCTCCGCCACCGTGTTCACCGGATAGCACCCCACCTGCTTCACCGCATTTGTCCGCCACGCCCCAATCGCCCCCGGCACCACCGTTACTACGTTGAACAGATCCATCGCGCGCCGCTCGAAATTCTGGCTCGTGATGTACTCCAGCGCCTGCCAGCGCGTCCAGGTGTTGATACGGTTCCCCACCTTCGCATTGCCCGCCACCGCGCCCACGCGCTCATCCGCAAAGTGCCGCACCAGCTTCGAAACCGCATCGTGCGCAATCACCGTATCGGCATCGATCCCCACGTAGATCTCCTCCTCCACGTAGTTGATCCCGTGATTCAGCGCTTCCGCCTTGCCGCCGTTCGCCTTCGTCAGCACCAGCAGCCGCCCCTCCGCGATCTCCTCCGTGTACGCCTCGCGGGCCACCTCAAACGTGCGATCCTTCGATCCGTCATCGATCACAATCGCCCGCAAATGCGGATAATCCGACTTCAGCACCGACCGGATCGTCCGCACGATCACCATCTCTTCGTTGTAGGCCGGAATCAGCACCGCCACCCGCGGCTCGTACACTCCGCCCGGAATCTTCCTCTTCCGGAACCGGTCGATGGTCGCAAAAATCCCAACCAGGATCAGCCGCCCGCTCATCAGCACATCGCCAATAAAGAAAATATCGACGACGAAATTCGCGAAGAATGAGAACAAAAAGAACGCTACCCAGTCGACGCGCGCCTGCCAGCGCATCTGCGGCGCGATCGGCGGCATCACCTCCGCAGTCGTCTTGCCCATCAGCTCCGACACCGGCACAAATTCGTAGCCCTTCGCCCGCAGCGTCCTAATCAGCACCGGCAGCGCCGCCACCGTCGCCGAGCGATTGCCCCCGCCGTCATGCAGCAGCACAATGCTGCCCCGCATCCACGGGTGCGTCTTCATCTCCTCCAGTTGCTCCAGCACGCTGTCCGTGATCTCCTGCGGCGACTTGTGCGGATGCTCGCTCCAGTCGTCCGTGTCGATCTTGTCCCCGATAATCGTGTACCCCATCTGCTGGATGCGGTACGCCGGTCCCGCCTCGTCGTTCGTATCCGGCTCCTGATCGATCGAGTACGGCGGCCGGAAATACAGCGGCTGCCGCCCCGTCTCCGCCGCAAACAGCCGCTCCGTCCAGTTCAGCTCCAGCTCCAGCTGGCGCGGTGGGATCTCACTGATGTCCGGATGCGTGAAGGTGTGATTGCCGATCTCGTTCCCGTCGCGCACGTAACGCTGCAGCAGTCCGATATTCTTCTGCGCCTCCTCCCCGATCACCATGAACGTGCCCTTCACGTGATACTTCTTCAGAATGTCGAGGATCTTCGGCGTCCACACCGGATCCGGCCCATCGTCGAAGCTCAGCGCCAGCTTGTGCGGATCGTACCCGTACTGCTCGATGGTGTAGGACCGCGGCAGCCGCACCATGTCCTCATCGGTCAACGTGAAGTTGTCCGTGTCCATCTGGATCGTGCGCTCGCCCTTCTGCGGCGTCGCCACGATCCGCAGGATGTCTCCCTCCCCTTCCGTGTTCACGTCCTGTCCCGGCGGTACCGTCTTCAGCAGATCCGGCGCGTTCGGCGCTCCCGGCCGATCCCATACCTGCCACAGCGACGGATCCTCCTCCCCCAGCCGCCACAGCGCAAACGTCCGCAGCCCCATCTGCCGTCCCGCCCGCAGCTCGTTCAGCGCCGTCACCCCGTCCAGAAACCAAACCTCGTGCCGCAGATGCGCATCCTCATCGTCGTACGCAAAGTGCGGATTCAGCTCGTCGCCTTCCAGATGGACATCGGCCCCCGCGTCTTCCGCCTCGCTGCCATGCATCCTGCACCGACAGATCCGTGACATCCACCACCTTGTCCGACGCCTTCTTCCCCTTCTCCGGCAACGGCTGCGCCCAGTCGAAACCGTAGTTGCCGATGCCGCAGATGATCTTTTCCTTCGGCACCAGCTTCAGCAGACGCTGCAGATTCGCCTCGAACCACGGCTCGCTCGCCACCGGCCCTGGGTCGGAGGTCTCCTCGTGCTCGTCGTAGTTCATCAGAATGATCCCGTCGCTCGATTTCGCCAGGCTCCGCATCGTCGCATCGTCGGCTCCCGCCTGCACGTTCACGTAGATCCGCAGGCCCTTCGCGCGCAAATCGTGGTGCAGCTCCGCCACCCATTCCGCGTACAGCTTCTCGTCCTCATCCGGAAGCATCTCGAAATCCAGGCAGATTCCCCGATATCCAGGGTTTGCATACAGAAACTTGTCCAGCTGGATGTGCAGCCTGTTCCGTGCTGCTGCACTCTTCAGCATCTTCCCGATCACCTCGCCGTCCCATTTCTGCGTCAGCGTGTTGTAGTCGTTCAGCATCGGGACGACATCGGTTTCTTCCTTAGCCTCCTCGATCGTCGTCTTCACCCGGTTTTCCGGATCCACTCCGTGTACGCCCGACGAGTCCACCACGTCGTAGAAATGAACCGGGAACAACGGCGTCGCCGCCACCAGGTCCCCGTCCGCCGATACCACGTGCAGCCAGTCCGGAAACAAGATATCGATCTGATGGATGTGCGCCTTCAGCGCCGAATAGCTGGCCTCGTCGTTCTCATAGAACGCCGCCCGCAGTCCCTCGTCCTGGTTGGGAACAATATCGGTCGCGTGCCGCCGGCCCCTTCGCCGCACCGGGTGCAGCGCCGCCCGTCGCGCCAGCTCCGGTTGCCGCTCCTTCAGCGCCTTCACGTTGCGCTTCTGCGTCGGCAGCAGCAGTTCAGGCAGCGTCTGCTTCGACAGCACGCTGAAAACAAACACCACTCCCACTACCGTCAGCAGGACGATCGATAAGTCGCTCAGCCGCCGAAGAATCTTCCGGCGTCGCTGCTTCGGATCGTAGAAAACCTGCTTCATTGTTACCTGCCTTCAATCCTACGATAGGAGCCCGCGCCCCTGCCCTTCGACCGCTCCATGCCTGACCCGCGAAGCCTGATCGCTCCCGGCCTTT
This sequence comes from uncultured Acidobacteriaceae bacterium, assembly GCA_963796895.1. GTDB lineage: Bacteria > Acidobacteriota > Terriglobia > Terriglobales > Acidobacteriaceae > Palsa-343. The sequence continues at coordinate 142,363 of CAWCNN010000001.1, read as the reverse complement.
CGTCAAAGGCTTCTCGCCAAAAGTCTTTCGCTGACAGCTTTTCGCTACCAGCCCCTGGCTACCGCCTACCGCCTACCGCCTGCTCTAATATCCCCAATGCCTTCCCGGGCTCTCAAAAACGGCTGGCTCCTCACCATCGCACTCGCCGCCGGAGCCGCCCTGCGACTCTGGTTCATCCACGCCTACCCCGAAATCCAGGGCGACCCCCTCGTCTACGGCGACATCGCAAAAAACTGGATGCTCCATGGCATCTACGCCAAATCCCTCGCCGGACACATCCTTCCTACCCTCATCCGCCTTCCCGGTTATCCCCTCTTCCTCATCCTCTGCTTCCGCCTCTTCGGCATGGAGCACTACAACGCCGTCATGTATGTGCAGGTCGCCATCGACCTCGCCACCTGCATCCTCATCGCTGCGCTCGCCCGTCGCATCTGGAGTCCGCGCGCCGGCTGGTGGGCTCTCTGGCTCGCCGTCCTCTGCCCCTTCACTGCGAACTACACCGCCACGCCTCTTACCGAAACCCTCGAGCTCTTCTCCATCGCGCTTGCCTTTTACGCCTTCGATCGATTCCTCGCCGTGCCGCGCTGGCCGTGGGCTCTCACCCTCGCCTTCGCGTGGAGTTATGCCGCCATCCTGCGTCCCGATGGCGCCCTCCTCGCCGTCGCCCTCTGCCCCGCTCTCGTCTTCTATGGAGCAGGCGCCTGGGGCCGCGCACCCATGATCCGCTGGGCCCTCCTCTGCGGTCTCCTCTCCGTCCTCCCCTTCATCCCCTGGACCCTCCGCAACGCCCGCACCTTCCACCTCTTTGAGCCTCTCGCTCCCCGTTACGCCACCGATCCCGGCGAGCCCATCAACCCCGGCTTCCAGCGCTGGACCAAAACCGTCTGCGTCGACCTCGCCTGTACCTGGGAGGTCTACTGGAACATCGACAACGACGTCATCAACCTCGCCGATCTCCCCTCCCGCGCCTTCGACTCCCCACAGCAGTCCATCGATACCCGCAACCTCATCGACGAATACAACCGCACCACCACCCTCAACCCTGCCCTCGACGCTCGCTTTGCCGCCCTCGCCGCCCAGCGCATCCACGAACACCCCGTCCGCTACTACATCGCACTCCCCCTCGCGCGCCTCGCCGATATGTGGTTGCGGCCGCGCACTGAGATGCTCTGGATCGAGCTGCGCTGGTGGCAATACAGCCGCCATCACAGCGAAACCATTTTTTCGATTGGATACGCGGCCCTGAATCTGGCCTATCTCGCCGCCGCGCTCATTGGATTTCTGAAGCGCCCACGCCTCTCCGGCGTCATCCTTGCCTTCGTCCTGTTGCGCTGCGCGCTTCTCCTCACCCTCGAAGCCCCCGAACCCCGCTATACCCTCGAGTGCTTCCCACCCCTCATCGTTCTCGCCGCCGTCGCCCTCAGCCGAAAATCTCCCCTGTCATCCTGACCGAAGTACGACTCGCATCGCGAGTCGTACACAGTCGAAGGACCTCCCGAGCGTCAGCAATTCCGACGAGAACTCGTCGGAATTCGCGAGGGCGGAATGTGCAGCGCGGCGAACGCCGCCCTACACATTCCCCTCATCCAGCTTGAGCTCCGTTACCTGGATCCGCCCCGTGCAGATCCGCAGCGGCTGGTTGATCGAAAACCCGCGCCGCGTCCCCGGTGCTGTCACCAGAATGCGCGACACCCGCGCACAGTCCGGCCCTGTGGTCCACACCACCTGGAACGCCGCCACTTCATGCGGCATCAGCGTCACACTCGGCGCAGGCCCCTCCGACCGCGCGGGCCGCGCGCTCGACAACTCTGCCAGCACCTCGGTCGACGTCACCTTCTCCATCGCGATGCTCCCGATGTTCTCCCCCTGCGCATCCACCAGCGCCACGCTCGGATAGCCGCCCAGCCTGCACGGCGTCGCCCCCCGATTCATGAACGCCAGCTTCACCGACCGGAAAACCCCATTCGCGTCTCCGGAGACCTCTTCCACCGACAATACGTCCGGATCGCACGGACCCGCGTTCTCCGCATCCGCCGCGGTCGCCCGCGCAATCAGGTGCGGCTCGCCGGCCGCCAGCATATACGGTGCGTTCGGATTCCCGTGCCGCCCCACATCGTCCGGCGCCACTCCCTGCGTCGCCAGCTTCGTCCTGCCGGCTCGCGTTCCTGTACAACCCGCGCACACAGCCACGACGCAGCCCGCGGCAACTGCCGGAAACAGCCAACGCCTCAACATGGATGGGAGTCCTTTACGCCATTGTAGGATGTTCGCCCCGCCCGTGCCGGTTGCACCCTGGGGAAACAAGGTTGCCTGCGCTGCAGGATTTAGAATCGCCCCATGGTTCAGGCCCCGAACCCAGGTTCACATCCGCGCCCCCTCCAGGGCAAAATCGCCCTCGTCACCGGCGCCGCCAAACGCATCGGTCGCGCCATCGCTCTCGCCCTGGCGGAGGCAGGCGCCTCCGTCGCCATCACCTTCCGCGACTCCGAAGCCGAAGCCCGTCAAACCGTTGCCGACATCGAAAAACTGGGCGTCCAGGCCGCCGCCTTTCGCGCCGAGCTCCGCGACCCCGCGCAGATTCGCGCCGCCGTCGATGCCGCCGTCGCCCGATTCCCCCGCCTCGACATCCTCGTCAACAATGCCGGCCGCTTCGAAACCGCTGCCCTTGAAAACATCACCCTCCAACAGTGGGACGCCATGTTTGAAACCAACACCCGCGCCCCTTTCCTCGCCGCCCAGGCCGCCTACCCACACCTGAAAGCCGCCCGCGGCCGCATCATTAATATTGGATCGCTCGGCGGCCTTCACCCCTGGCCCACCCACGCCCACTACTGCACCTCCAAAGCCGCCCTCCACATGCTCACCCGCACCATGTCCAAAGCCTGGGCGCCCGAGATCAGCGTCAACTGCGTCGCCCCCGGCATGATCGTCAACGGCGAAGTCGATCCCGAGTTCGAGCACTTTGCCCGCCGCACTCCCATGCTACGCAACGGAACCACCGCCGATGTCGCCGCCGGCGTCCTCTTCTTCGCCACCGGCCCCCACTTCATCACTGGCCAGATCCTCTCCGTCGACGGCGGCCTCGGCCTCTGAGACTCTCGTTGCCGGTTACGGTCTCAAACAGAAAAGGCGCTCCCGAGGGAGCGCCTTTTCTCGCCGATCGTGTTCCTCAAAGTCAAACGTTCCTGGCCAGGCGTTTTTTGCTAAACGCCTTTCGCTAACCGCTTCCCTGCTAACCGCTCAACCCACCGGCACAATCCCCGAACACCCTGTGAACGGCGTCGTCAGCAGCGATGGATCGGGAAAGCTGAAGTCCCCGTTGATCGCCGTCGACGGCGATGCATCCTCGAACCACTGCAGCACGCCCAGCGTCTGCGGATGGTACGTGAATCCGTGCAGCGTCACGTCCGTATAGTTCGGGATGAAGTTCTCCGTTACGTCTCCCACCTCCAGCGTGTTCTGGCACACGCCCTGCGGCGCGCCCGGCACCTGGTAACCCGGTGTGACGTTATTCACAAATGGGTCGTTCACCGTCTCCGCCAGTTCGTGCGACAGCGCGTTGATATCCGCAAACTCACCCGGATCGTTGAAGACCGTATTCGCCACATCCCCATCCAGCGAGGTCGCAAACACCACCGTCTGCACAAACGTCCGGTTGGCGGTCTGCCGCGCTTCATACGCTGTGTGGAACCCGCCCACGCAGCAATCCACCGGCTCTCCCATCGAGAAGTCTCCAAACACCGCATTCCGCGTCAGGAAAATCGGAATCGAGTGCACGTCCACCGGCTCCAGCTGCAGCATCGTGTTCAGCTGCGACTCCAGAAAATTCACGTCGATCAGCGCAAAGTAGTTCCCCCCCGGATCGACAAACACCTTCGATGCTCCGTAGGGCACTTCGATCGTCACCGGCGTCAGCGTTTGCGGCGTCCCCAGCAGCACATGGTAGTTCTCATTCCGCCTTGCGCTGATCAGAGGCCAGAACTGCGCCCGCATCTGCGCATCCACAAACTGCGTATCGCCCGTGGCATACTGCGCATCGTCAAACAGCGGCGAATTCCGGATCTCCCGCGTAATCGTCGTCGCGTCGATCGTGATGTTGTTGCCGTTCTGGTCGACGAACTCGTCGAAGTACAACGACAGCGGAACATAGCTGGTCGGCACCATCGTCGTCCGCCGCAGCACCGGATTCTGCCCCACCATCGTGTACGCATAGACTGCCCGTCGCTCGTAAATGAGCTGGTGAAACTCGGCAGCGAGACTATGTTCGGGCTCTGCGACTGCGTCGCCAGGTTCGTGGCCGCCGTTAGCCGGTTCTCCGCCTTGTGAACCGGCGTCGAGTTCAGCTGCGCAAAATAACCGCCCGGCACCGCCGCGGGATGACGCGGTGTCCGGCCCAGGTCCTGTGCGATTGCATATGGCATCAGAAAAGGCAGAACAGCGAGAGACGCGCAAAGCAGGAGCTTCCTCATGGGGGAGTCTCAACTTTCTTGCTGCTTATTTTTGTGAGGCGCCCTCAATGTGCTTCAGCAAAGATGCAATGTCAATTGCATCTTTGGTAATTTCGCCCGCTCCAGACTGCAAAAATTTACAAACGATGACCACAGGCGCAATCGCACGCCTGCAATACGCAGCCGCGGTGTTACGACAGATTCGTCTGGAATTGAAACCGCTGGCGAGAAGATCACTGGTGGATCTCGCCGACCGGCTCTAAGCCGACCGATCTTCCGCTGACCGGCTTTCCGCTGACCGCTCTTTCGCTGCCCCGGCTACTTCCCGAACAGCCGCCCCATCAGCCCCGGCTTCTTCGTCTCGTCCTCGTAAACGTACACGCCCTCCGGCTCCGGCTGCTGTCCCAGCGCCTGATTCTCAAACGCCGCCCGCGGATTCTTCACGCATAGCCGCTCCGCCGTTCCTCCGCCATACTTCTTCGCGATCGCCTCGTAGGCCCGCGCGCATCGCCGGCGGCCGCCCCTCCAGGTTATGCGCGTCCGTTGCGATGAAGTGCACCCAGTTCTTCTCCAGCAGCTCCCACGCCAGAGCCTGCGCACGCTTGCCGAACCGCCCGTTCAGCGACGAAGCTGTGATCTGCACCAGGCACCCGGTCCGCATCCACTCCGCCATCCGCTCATGCTCCTTCTGCAGAATCGGATTCCGCTCCGGATGCGTCACGATCGGCCGTATCCCCTTCACCGTGAACTCGTAAAAGGTATCGCCGATATTCTGCGGAATCATGAACTCCGCAAATTCCACCAGCAGATACTTCCCCCCATTGATCGTGAACTTCGTCGGATGGTGCAGCGCGTCCTCGATGTTGTCGTACGAAAGATGAAAGTCGCACCCCAGCCCCAGCTTCACCGTGTCCCCGATCCTCTCCCGGATCGCTTCCAGCTTCTCCCGGTTCTTCTCCGGGTTGAACTCCCACGTGTCATTTGCATGCGGCGTGCACGCAATGTGCGTGATCCCGTCCGCCGCTGCGGCTTTGGCCTGCGCCACCGAGCTCTCAATATCCTTGGGCCCATCGTCGGTCCCAAACAGCAGATGATGATGAATGTCGATCATGTCCTGATCACCCCTGGCTCGCCAGTGCGCCCACCAGAGATTCGAAAATCTTAAATCCGTCCGCCGATCCCAATAGCCCTTCGCTCGACCGGTCCGGATGCGGCATCATCCCCAGCACGTTCCGCCCCTCGTTCAGAATCCCCGCGATATTTTCCAGCGATCCGTTGGGATTCGCTTCGCGCGTAATCTCGCCCTCCGGTGTCGCGTACCGAAAAACGATCCGGCCCTGGCTCTTCAGTTCCGCCAGCGTCGCCTCATCGCAGAAGTAATTCCCCTCCATATGTCCAATCGGAATTTTCAGCACCTGCCCCTTCCTCAGCGTCTGCGTAAACGGCGAATCCGTCGTCTCCGTCCGCAGATACACCTGCTTGCAGATGTAACGCAGTCCTGCATTCCTCATCAGCGCGCCCGGCAGCAAACCTGCCTCGCACAGGATCTGGAAGCCGTTACAAATTCCCAGCACCAGTCCCGCCATCGGATGCAAATTTCTGCACCGACTGCATCACCGGCGAGAACCGCGCAATCGCCCCGGTCCGCAGATAGTCTCCATACGCAAATCCGCCCGGCACCAGAATCGCGTCACAATTCTCCAGCAACGGCGAATCATGCCACAAAAAAGTCACCGGCTGATGCGCAATCTCGGCCACCACGTTATAGGTGTCGTGGTCGCAATTCGATCCCGGAAACACCAAAACGCCAAATTTCATATCGATCTCAAGGTTAGCAGGTCAAGCCCTCTCCCTTCTCCCTTCTCCCTACTCCCTTCTCCCTTCTCCCTGCCTCTCCAGCCACCCATCCATCGCCTCCAGCGCCCGCTCGCACACCATCCGGTGCCGCTCCCGCTTATCCCGCACCTTCCGCCGTGTCGCTTCCTCCAGCGGCTCCAGCAAATCGAACGTGATATTCGCCGGCTGAAACCGCTTAGCGTCCGCCTCCGTGATGTACCGCACCAGCGACCCCAGTGCCGTTCCCCGCGGAACCGGCTCCGGCCTCTCGCCCCTCGCCATCTCCGCCGCGTACATCCCCGCCAGCATCCCCGTCGCAATCGACTCGGTATACCCCTCCACCCCGGAAATCTGCCCCGCAAAGAAAACCCGCGGATACTCCCGCAGATGCAGCGTTCGCGTCAGCACCTTCGGCGCGTTGATATACGTATTCCGGTGAATCTGCCCGTAGCGCAAAAACTTCGCCTGCTCCAGCCCCGGAATCATCCGGAAAATCCGCGCCTGCTCCCCAAACTTCATGTGGTTCTGAAACCCCACCAGGTTGTACGAATCCGCCCGCAGATTCTCCACCCGCAGCTGCACCACCGCCCACGGAATCTTCCCCGTCCGCGGATCGCGCAGCCCCACCGGCTTCATCGGCCCGAACCGCAGCGTGTCCTGCCCCCGCCGCGCCAGCTCCTCCAGCGGCAGGCAGCTCTCAAAATAATCGAGCTTCTCCCACTCCTTCTCCTCCACGCTCTCCGCCGTCAGCAGCGCATCGTGGAACGCCTCGTACTCCGCCTGATTCATCGGACAATTAATGTAGTCCGCCGTCCCCTTGTCGTATCGCGCCGCCAGATACACCTTCTCCCGATCGATCGAGTCCGCCTCCACAATCGGACTAATCGAGTCATAGAACGCCAGGTGCTCGCTTCCCGTCAGCCGCGCAATCTCCTCCGACAGCGCCGACGACGTCAGCGGCCCCGAAGCCACAATCGTGATTCCGTGCTCAAACTCACTTCCCGCCCCGAGCTGTGTCACTTCTTCCCGATGCACCGTGATCCGCGGCTCCCCGGCCAGCTTCTCCCCGATCAGCCGCGAAAACTCCACCCGATCCACGGCCAGCGCATGCCCCGCCGGTACCGCGCTCGCGTCCGCACATTGCAGCAGCGGCGATCCTGCCCGCCGCATCTCCTGCTTCAGCAGCCACGGCGCCGTATTCTCGCTCTCGCTTTTCAGAGAGTTGCTGCAGACCAGCTCCCCAAAATCCGCCGTCTGATGCGCCGGCGTCGTCCGCACTGGCCGCATCTCGTACAGATCCACCTCCGCCCCCAGGCGCGCCGCTGTCAATGCAGCCTCGGGTCCCGCCAGTCCGCCGCCTATGATCCGGATTCGCTCCATGCACCTCTCTCCTCACCATCCAGGGCGGCCAGGTCCCCGAGTTCCACATCGTCCCAAATACCGCCCAAGCTCATCTCCGTCCAGATCACCATCCCCGAGGATCCCGGCACACCCGCATCCGGCGGGATACTGCCTACCAGCACCGGCAAACCACCCAACAGCCCCCCAAAAACGGGAAGCGCCAGGTTCACCCCACAGCAAGAAGCAAACGCCCCTTCCTGTACCACCGTCAATCCGGTTTGACCCCACTACAACCCCAGGGTACCGTCTTCCCCTGCCGATCTGAGCCACTTTGAAACCGCAGAGCCGACTCCGCGCCTCACACCCCGAGGGCGTGCACTTTCCACGACGCGTCGCGCAACGCGGTATGAATCGGATCGCCCCGCGGATTCTCAGGAAAGCCCTGCCGCCCCCTGGTTCCGGGACATGCCACCCCTGGGCGTGCCGGGCTGGGCCAGCTCCCGCAGCGCCTCGTCCTTCACCCGCATCCGCGTCCAGTCGTCCATCCAGTCCCCCCCCAACGTCTTGTAGAACTCGATCGCCGGCGTGTTCCAGTCCAGCACATGCCAGAACAGGATCACGCACCCTCGCTCCACCGCAATCGCCGCCACCTTCTCCAGCAGCGCCCGCCCGATTCCCCTTCCGCGAAATCGCGGCCGCACAAACAAATCCTCCAGGTGCATCGCCCGCCCGCGCCACGTCGAGTAAACCGGAAAGAACAGCGCAATCCCCGCAGCCTCGCCATCTTCCTCCGCGATCACCGTCTCGAAATACCGCTCGCCGCCCGTCTCTGGAAACCCATCCCGCAGCAACTCCGCCTCGGTCACCTGCACCGACCCCGGCGCCCGCTCATACTCCGCCAGATCCCGGATGAACTCCAGAATCAGCGCAACGTCCTCCCGACCCGCCTCACGAATCCTCATCATCGGCTCCCATTATAGGGACCAAAGAAAAGCCCTCCGATTCCCTTCTCCCATCTCGCTTCTGCTTCTCCTTCCACCTTCTCCCTTCTCCCTTCCACCTTCTCCTTCCACCTTCTCCCTTCTCCCTTCCACCTTCTCCCTTCTCCCTTCCACCTTCAGCCTTCCTTAAGCTGCCCTTGTTATCCTTCCAGCCATGTCACGATCCGGCACCGCGGGACGACGCTCCGCCCTGCTCGCTTGTTTTGTGCTCCTGTGCGCCCGGATCTGCCTTGCTCAGGATCTCCCGCCGTCGCCGCCGCCTGCGGCCGCTGCCTCTGCTCCGGCAACACCGCCGTCCTTCACCCTCAACCAGGCCATCGCTGCCGCTGTCGCCAACGATCCGCTCTTCCGCACCGCCGTCGCCACCGCCGGCTCCGCGCGTCTCGATGCCTCCATCAGTCGCAGCGCCCTTCTCCCCAACGCCTCCGCCACCGGTATCTATACCTATACGCAGCCCAACGGCCTCTACAATGACGCCGGCGCGACTGGCCTCCAGTCTCTCCCCGTCTTCGTTGCCAACGACTCCGTCCATGAGTACTGGGCCCAGCTCCTCCTCAACCAGAACATCAGCCTCGCCAATATCGCCTCCTGGCATCGCTCCCGCGCCCTCGCCTCCCAGGCGTCCGCCGACCTCGAAAGCGCGCGCCGCGACCTCGTCCTGCGTACCGTCACCGCCTACTTCGCCGTGGTCTCCACTGCGGAAAAAGCCGACGTCGCCCAGCGCGCCCTCGACCAGGCCCACGCCTTCGTCGACCTCACCCAAAAACTGGAAGCCGGACGCGAAGTGGCCCACGCCGACGTCGTCAAAGCCGACCTCCAGTACCAGCAGCGCCAGCGTGATTTTCAGGATGCGACCCTCAACGCGGAAAAGTCTCGCCTCGACCTCGGTGTCCTCCTCTTTCCCGACCCGCGTACCCCCTACACTCTCGCCGATCGAAACCAGCCTCTCGCTACCCTGCCTGACCGCGCCGCCATCGAAGCCGCCGCTTCGAACCACAACCCCGACCTCCGCAGCGCCCTCTCCGCTCTCCACGCCGCGCAGGCGGAAGTCTCCGCCGCGCGCTACGCCTACATGCCCACCTTCGGCTTCAATTACACCTACGGCATCAATGCCCCGCAACTGGCCGTCAACGGACAAAAAGGGGACCGCAATCTCGGCTTCTCCGCCGCCTTTACCATGAACGTCCCCCTCTGGGACTGGTTCGCCACCCAGGATCGTATCCGCCAGGCCCAGCTCCGCGAGAAAGCCGCCCAGTCCTCCCTCACCAACATGCAGCGCACCCTCATCGCCCAGCTCGACGAGTACTACAACGAAGCTCGCGTCGCCGACGGCCAGGTCGCCTCCCTCCGCACCAGTGCCGACACCGCTCGCGAAAGCCTCCGCCTCACCCGCCTCCGCTACTCCGCCGGCGAAGCCACCGCCCTCGAAGTCGTCGACGCCCAGTCCTCCCTCGCCCTCGCCGAAGCCGCCCTCGCCGACGGCATCCTCCGCAGCCGCGTCGCCCGCGCCAACCTCCAAACCCTCACCGGAACCCTCTAAATGACGACACGACATTCGCTGCCCGCCACGATCACGGGTGCCCCATATCTGCCCGGTTTTGGCAGAAGCGCACAGCCGGGTGCCCCATCCCTGCCCGGTTTTGGCAGATGTGGGTATCGCGCGGAGCGCGATCCGCTCCATCGCGCCACTCTCAGCTCTTTCTCGCCTTCTGCTACAGGCATCCCCCCCGTGCAACACACAGCCAGGTTCACCCCACAGCAAGAAGCGAACGCCTCTGCCACGCGAAGCTCAACAGGAATCGATTCAATGTACGTCTCGCAAGTGCTGCCCCGGACTGTTTCGGGAACCGACCATCACAACTCCGCCGTCTGCCTCTTTCCCCACCTTGTCCAGCCGGTCCGCCCATCCCTGCCTGGTTTTGTCAGAAGGGCGCAGCGCGATCCGCTGAATGCGCGTTCACGCAATTCCCGTTCGCGTTCTACTCACCTCTCGCTCGTTTTCTCCCTTGCTCTACCGCTCCTGCTCGCCGGCTGCTCCAAAAATGAATCCGCCCCACCCACCGCCGTCCCCGTCCAGGCCGCCGCCGCCCAGGTCCAGTCCATCACCGAGCACACCGTCGCCGACGCGGTCCTAGCCCCCATCGCCCAGGCCGCCATCTCACCCAAAATCACCGCACCCGTCAAAAAGTTCTACGTCCAGCGCGGCGCGCATGTGAAGGAAGGCCAGCTCCTCGCCACCCTCGAAAACAGTGACCTCGCCGCCGCCGTCACTGACAATCAGGGCTCCTTCGACGCCGCCGACGCCAACTACCAAACCGCCGTCAAAGCCCAGGTCCCCGAGGATTATCAGAACGCCCAGCTCGCCCTCGCCCAGGCCAAAGCCAATCTCGACCTCAATCAGCGCATCGTCGACAGCCGCAAACAGCTCTTCGCCCAGGGTGCCATCCCCGGCCGCGACCTCGACACCTCCGAAGCCGCACTCGTCCAGGCCAAAGCTGCTTATGACAGCGCTGCCAAACATCTTGCCGGCATGAATGAAGTCAGCCACGCCGCCGCCCTGAAGGCCGCCAAAGGCACCTTCGAATCCGCAAAAGGCAAGTACGAAGGAGCCCAGGCCCAGCTCAGCTTCTCCGAAATTCGCAGCCCCATCGCCGGCGTCGTTACCGACCGCCCCCTCTACGCCGGTGAAACCCCCGCACCCGGCGCGTCCTTCATCACCGTCATGGATACCTCCGTCCTTCTCGCGAAGATCCATCTGGCACAGTCACAGGCACAATTGCTGAAAAACGGCGACCCCGCCCAGGTCTCCGTCCCCGGCCTCACCGATCCCGTGCCTGGCAAAATCACCCTCGTCAGCCCCGCCCTCGATCCCGGCAGCACCACCGTCGAAGTCTGGGTCCGCCTTGAAAATCCCAAAGGCACCCTCCGCCCCGGCACCGCCGTCCACGTCTCCATCGCTGGACGCACCGCCCCCCAGGCCGTCGTCGTTCCCTCCGAAGCCATCGTCGTCCCCGCCTCCGGCAAGACCTCCGTCGTCGTCATCGGCTCCGACGGTGTTGCTCATCTCACCGCGGTCGAAACCGGCATCGCCGACAACGGCAGGACCCAGATCCTCTCCGGCCTCACCGCAGGGCAGCAGGTCGTCACCACCGGCGCCGCCTCCCTCGATGACGGCACCAAAGTCCAGATCAAAGCCGCCGGCGATGACGACAAATCCGACGACAAGCCCTCTGCCGCCAAAGGGGACGACAACAAGTGACGGATCCCACACCGCCCCGCTCCGAAAAACCCTTCTGGCTCCCCCGCTGGGCCCGTAGCATCTTCTTCTTCACCATCGTCCTCGCTGCCGCCGGCGTCTTCCTCGCCTTCCGCATCCCCATCGCCGTCTTCCCGCAGACCAACTTCCCCCGCGTCGTCATCGGCGTCGACAACGGCGTCATGCCCGTCGAGCAGATGGAAGTCACCATCACCCGCCCCATTGAAGACGCCGTCAACTCCGTCCCCGGCCTCGTCACCGTCCGCTCCATCACCAGCCGCGGCTCCGCCGAAGTCAGCCTCTTCTTCGACTGGAACGTCGACATGTTCCAGACCCTGCAGCTCGTCAACGCCGCGCTCTCCCGCGTCCAGCAGGAACTCCCCTCCACCGCCGTCATCACCTCCAACCGCCTCACCTTCGCCACCTTCCCCATCCTCGGCTACGCCCTCACCTCGAAGACCGTCTCGCAAACCCGCCTCTGGGAAATCGCCACCTACGACCTCAAGCCGCCCCTCAACCGTCTCGACGGCGTCTCCACCGTCACCGTCCAGGGCGGACAGGTCCCCGAGTACCACATCGTTCCCAACACCGCGAAGCTCATCTCCGCCCAGATCACCATCCCCGACATCGTCAACGCCATCCAGCAGACCAACCTGCTCCAGTCGCCCGGCCTCTACGAAGCCAACCACCAGCTCATCCTCTCCCTCGTCGGCGACCAGGCTTCCAACCTCGCCCAGCTCGCGCAGATCACCGTCAAATCCACCGCCTCCGGCGTCCCCGTTCACCTTTCCGATATCGCCCAGGTCACGCCCGTCACCGAGCCCGTCTACACCATCGTCACCTCCAACGGACAACCCGCCGTCCTCCTCAACATCGCCCGCCAGCCCATCTCCAACACGGTCGCTGTCGCCGATGAAGTCGCCGCCGCGATGAACCAGCTGCGCGCCGACCTCCCCCCGGCGTCACCGTCAGCCCCTTCTACGATCAGTCCCACCTCGTCCGCGACGCCATCGCCAGCGTGCGCGATGCCATCCTCATCGGGCTCATCCTCGCCGCCATCATCCTCGTCCTCTTCCTGCGCGACTGGTCCGCCTCCCTCGTCGCCGGCCTCGTCATTCCTGTAACCATCCTTGTTACATTTATCGCGCTCTGGGCCTTAGGCGAGAGCTTCAACCTCATGACCCTCGGCGGCCTCGCCGCCGCCGTCGGCCTCGTCATCGATGACGCCATCGTCGTCGTCGAAAACATCGCCCTCCATCGTGAAGCCGGCGAGAATCGCATCGACGCCGTCCGCAAAGCCCTGGCCGAGATCATGCACCCCCTCATCGGCTCCACCATCACCCCCATCGTCGTCTTCCTGCCCCTCATCTCGGTCACCGGCGTCACCGGAACCTTCTTCCGCGCCCTCGCCCTCACCATGACCGTAGCCCTGCTCACCTCGCTCGCCCTCGCCCTCTCCTGGACGCCCGCCCTCTCCCTCACACTCCTCCGTGGCAAAAAACACAAAAACAGCAAGACTTCGGAATCCGTCGAAACTCCTTCCGGCGATCGGCTGCCCCACCCTTCCCCCGAAAGCGCTACGGCCGCCGACGAATCCCACGATCACGGAATCATGGCCCCCGTCCTCCGCGCCCACGAGCGCGCCCTCCGCCTCGCGCTCGCCAAACCCCTCTGGCTCGCCGCCGCCTGCGGCGTCCTCATCCTCGGCGTCTTCTTCGCCTACAAAGGCCTCGGCTCCGACCTCCTCCCCGAAATGGATGAAGGCGGCTTCGTCCTCGACTACATCATGCCCGCCGGTTCATCCCTCCAGGAAACGAACCGCGTCCTGGTCCACGTCAACAAGATCCTGCACAGCATCCCCGAGGTCACCACCACTTCCCGCCGCACCGGCCTCCAGATGGGCCTCGCCGCCGTCACCGAAGCCAACACCGGCGACTTCACCGTCATGCTCAAGGATCACCGCAGCCGCGGCATCGACGAAGTCATGCAGGACGCGCGCGAACGCATCAAAGCCGCCGAGCCCGAACTCGATGTCGAGTTCACCCAGGTCCTCCAGGACATGATCGGCGACCTCTCCAACGCCCCCGAGCCCATCCAGATCAAGCTCTTCTCCACCAATCAGGACCTGCTCAACCAGATCGGCCCCCGCGTCGGCGACGCCATCGCCAAAGTCCCCGGCGTCGTCGACGTCGAGAACGGCATCGACAACACCATTAGCGGACCCGCCACCATCTTCCAGGTCGACCCCGGCGTTGCTTCCCACTACGGTTTCACCACCTCTGAAGTCGCCGCCGATGCCACCTCCATCCTCGACGGCCTCACCACTCCCCAGCCCCTCATCCAGAACGGCCGCCCCTACACCATCCGCGTCCGCCTCGACGACGCCCACCGCGCCTCGCTCGACGCCATCCAGAACACCGTCTTCGTCAGCTCCACCGGCAAGCTCGCCACCCTCGGCACACTCGCACATATCCAGCAGCTCCCGCCGCAGAACGAGATCATCCGCGAGAATCTCCAGCTCATGGTTGCCGTCACTGGCCGCCTCGAAGGTTCCGATCTCGGCTCCGCAGTCGCCCGCGTACAGAAAGCCGTCGCCGACCTTCACCTCCCCGCCAGCGTCCGCGTCACCTATGGCGGCACCTGGCAGACCCAGCAGCAATCCTTCCACGAGCTGGTCCAGGTTCTCCTCCTCGCGCTCGTCCTCGTCTTCGGCGTCCTCCTCGCCGAGTTCCGCAACTTCTCCGCCCCCACCTCCATCCTCGTCTCCTCCGTCCTCTCCACCGCGGGCGTCATCTTCGCCCTCCTCATCACCGGCACCACCTTCAATGTTGCATCGTTCATGGGACTGATTATGGTGATCGGCATCGTCGCGAAAAACGGCATCCTCCTCCTCGACGCCGATCAGCGCTTCCGTGCCGCCGGTTTGAACGCCCGCGATGCCATGATCCAGGCCGCCCGCCGCCGCCTCCGCCCCATCGTCATGACCGCTCTCGCCGCCATGACCGGCATGTTGCCTCTCGCGTTTGCTTTAGGACAAGGCTCCCAGATGCTCCAGCCCCTCGCGATTGCGGTGATCGGCGGACTCACCATCTCCATGGCGCTGTCCCTCATCGTCACCCCCGCCGTCTACTACTTCATGGCCCGCGAGTAACGCACTACAATCCAGACCACGATGCGATCCAGTGTCCGTCCGCTTCTCTATTGTGTCGTCGTCGGACTCTCATGGCGGCCGCTCATTCGCACCGCACACGCTCAGCAAGGTTTAGCTCAGCTCCCGCCAAGCTTGCCCTACAGCTGTACCAATTGCGTGTGGTGGAGTAACGATGAGCTGCGAGTCCTGCTGAAAAAACAAATCCCGACTATCTCGGACGAGATTCCAACAACATCAGTCGCGGAGGGCAGAGTACGCGCGGCATTGAAGCTTCTCCTGAGGGAAAAGGGAATCACGGCCGAAGTTCAGAGCGAGGAGCCGTCATCGTTCGCGCTCACTGCCCAACGAGCGCCCCCGCCCGCAGTCACCTTCAGCATCGCCACTCCCCGCATCCTCATCGGCAAAGTCCTGATTTCCGGAGCGCCCAGCGATTTGCGGGGTTCTTTGCAAAACCAGCTTCAGAGCCGCGAGGGAACCGGCTACAACAAAGGACAGGATTGGCTGGTCCGATCGCAGGTAACTGATGCCCTTGAATCCAGTGGCTATCTCGACTCCCACATTGACATCTCCCACAGCGCACCCCGTCTACAAACCGAGGCTTACGTCGTCGATCTCCTGGTCGATGTCGCGTCGGGCCCTCAATATCACATCGCAGAAATCACGGCGGACGGCGGCCCGTTGCTCCCGGGGCGCGACCTGTCGGGATTCTTTGCCCAGCACCCAGGCGACGTTGTCAGTGCTGGTCCCTTTGGCAAGCTTGCCGGCAGTCTGCGGGCTTACTACTGGCAGCACGGTTTTGCTGATGTGGAGATCGGCGCTCCACCGATCCTGGACAAACAGCACGCGCTCGTCTCATACCACCTCACAGTGACTCCGGGCCCCATGTATCGCCTCGCCACTCTGACCATTCAGCACCTCAGGCACGATCAGGAGGAGAGAGCCCGAACCCTGCTCAGCATGAAGCCCGGCGATATCTTCGACGAAATGGCGATTAACGCTCTGTCTCATAAGATTCCGCTGGATCCTCTCCTGGCTGGATATACCTTCGACTTCAGCCCGAAAAAGAACAAGCTCTCGGCAACCGTCGACCTAACGCTGGACTTCTCCAGGGCCGGCGGCAACAGCAGCGTCACCATCAAGTAGATAGACCTCCATTCGATAGAATCGCTCGCCGTCTACCACTTCCTCGCCCGCCAATAGCAGACAACTCAGCAGGACCGTCTCACGCGCCGTCAGGCGCCGTCTCAACCACCTCTGAAGCGCCAGGGCAATCCAAAACCCGCCGCCAGACGGCCAGGTTCACCCCATAGCAAGTAGCGAACGCTCCCACCGCCGAAGAGTCAAACGAATGGATCCCACCCTCCAGCCGACAGTACCGTCGCCAGCATCGGTTGGCCCTATTTGGGAAACGACTCCGTCCGCAAGCTCTTCCGCCGCTGCCGCAATCGCCTGGAAGATGAATCCGGATTCGGCCGCTGCGCTATGCTCTTTTGCCGGAACACGGACCGCAACCGGCTCCCCTCATACCCCCCAAAAACCAAAACAAAAGCCGCTGGACCGCCAGGTTCACCCCACAGCAAGAAGCTAAAGCCCACGCTGCCGCATGCTCAATACGAATCCCTTCCGTGCTAACTCCCCCGTAACTAACCTGGACCTTTTGGGGAATAAGGACGCCCTCTTTTCGCAAACTCTTCAGCCGATCCGCAAAGCCGGCAGAATGACTTAGGCTTTTGCCCCCGAGGAGTGTCCTTCGAACCCTTGGATTCTCGTTGAATACTGCCCCCCCTGTGCACCAGCGCCCACCCCGCACGGTACTAAGGTTTGCCCCTCCCGCCCCGAAAAACCCGGTATTACATTTCTGCGACACAACGCCCCTCCCCCAGGTGAAATCATCGCCGCAGGCATGCACCAACTTCCGGTCATTATTCAGGGCGGCATGGGCGCCGGTGTCTCCAGCTGGCGCCTCGCCCAGGCCGTCTCCTCTCTCGGCCAGCTCGGCGTCGTCTCCGGCACCGCTCTCGACCAGATCTTCATCCGCCGTCTCCAGGATGGCGATCCCGGCGCGCACATGCGCCGCGGCCTCGCCGCCTTTCCCTTTCCCGCCATCGCCGACCGCGTCCTGCGCGAGTTCTACATCCCCGGCGGCAAAGCGCCCACCGCGTCCTACCGCACCACGCCCGCGCACGCCAAAGACGAGCCGCGCGAGCTCACCGAGCTCTGCATCGTCGCCAATTTTGTCGAAGTCTTTCTCGCCCGCGAAGGTCACAACCATCCCGTAGGCATCAACTACCTCGAGAAAGTACAGATCCCCCACCTGCCCTCCCTCTATGGAGCGATGCTCGCCGGCGTTGGCTACGTCCTCATGGGCGCAGGCATCCCCCTCCAGGTCCCCGGCGTACTCGATCGCCTCGCCCAGCACCAGCCCGCCACCTACCCGCTGCACATCACCGGCGCGCAGGAAGGCGACGACACCGTGCTGCACTTCAATCCCCGCGATTATTGGGAGAACCACCACTCAACCGCTGACCCCGCCCCCCTCCCGCGCCCCGCCTTTCTCGCCATCGTTTCATCGAGCACCCTCGCCACCACCATGCTCCGCCGCGCCAACGGCCGCGTCGATGGCTTCGTCATTGAGACCCGCACCGCTGGCGGCCACAACGCCCCCCCTCGAGGCAAACTCCAGCTCACTCCGCAGGGCGAGCCCATCTACGGCGAGCGCGACACCATCGACTTCGCCAAAATCCGCGACCTCGGCGTACCGTTCTGGCTCGCCGGCGGCTACGGTTCCGCCGCCAAACTTCAGGAAGCCCTCGCTCTCGGCGCCACCGGCGTCCAGGTCGGCACTGCCTTCGCCTTCACCCGCGAATCCGGCCTCCGCGACGACCTCAAACAGGCCCTCCTCGACAAAGCCCGCCGCGGCGAAGCCCACGTCTTCACCGATCCCCTCGCATCCCCCGCCGGCTTCCCCTTCAAAGTCGCCCAACTCGAAGGCACCGCCTCCGACGACGCCGTCTGCGCCGCCCGCCCCCGCATCTGCGACCTCGGCTTTTTGTCCGAAGTCGTCCGCGCCGAAGACGGCTCCCTCGTCCACCGCTGCCCCGCCGAGCCGCTCTCCCTCTACATCTCCAAAGGCGGCAAAGCCGAAGACGCTGCCGGCCGCAAATGCCTCTGCAACGCCCTCATGGCCAACATCGGCCATCAGCAGGTGCGCTGCGGTTCTCGTGTCGAGCCCCCCCTCGTCACCGCCGGCGACGACCTCACCGAAATCGCCCGCTTCCTCCCCGACGACGCCGCATCCTACACCGCCGCCGACGTCCTCAACACCCTGCTCCCCGCCATGGATCCGTATGCGGGCGCGCCCATAGCCATGTTGAATGAATCGTTATCCCTGCATCGATAGCTGATCTCAGCGCGCAGCCTGAATCCATACCCCTTCCCGCTGCAAAGCGCCTCCACCATCCAATCCAATCCCACCTTCGTGTACACTGGCCTGGTTACTAATGGATATACAACTCCAGGAACCTTCAGCGCCACCCAAGTGAGCACAAGGCGTCTTCGGTACCGACTGAACCGCCCCGCAGATAATCATCATGTGACTCGCCTCTGATCATTGCTTTGGTTCCTTTTGTAGGCCCGCTCCAGTATCCCTTTCCCGGATCGCACCAGAGACCTGCTCCTTTAGCGAATTTTCGCTGCACGCCCGTGCTCGACGGAGACGCCCCCGTGCGCCTCCCGTACGAAAAATCTCTGGCTTCACCCCTTTGGAGTGCCTCCCCTTGCTTCCTCGTATCGCCCTTCGTTCTTGCCTCGCCACCCTCGCTCTTCCTCTCGCTCTCATCGCCATAAGCGGATGCGGCACCACCGCCCGCTCCGGCTCCGGTGCCAGCAAGGGTTCCCATCCTCCCGCCCTCGCCAGTATTGCCCTCTCGCCCACCACGGCCAACATCGCTCCCGGCGCGACCCAGCAGTTCAAAGCCACCGGCACCTGGTCGGACGGCTCCACCGGTGACGTCACCACCACCGCCAACTGGACCAGCTCGTCCACCAGCGTCGCCACCGTCCAAACGGGGGTCGCCACGGCCGTGGCGGCCGGATCCTCCACCATCACCGCCACCATCAGCGGCGTCAGCGGCACCGCCAACCTCACCGTCACTCCGGCTGCGCCCACGCTCTCCTCCATCGCCATCATGCCCGCATCCATCTCTCTGGTCGCCGGCGCCACGCAGCAGTTCACCGCCACCGGAACCTACAGCGACGGCTCAACGCAGAACCTCACCTCCTCCGTCACCTGGACCAGCTCTTCGACCGCCATCGCTTCCATCAACGCGGCTGGCCTCGGCACGGCCGCCTCCGCCGGATCCGCCACCATTACCGCTGCGGACGCTGGCGTCAGCAGCACCGCCAACCTCACCGTGACCGCCCCGGTCGGGCCCACTCTCACCTCCATCGCTGTTGCTCCGCCTTCCACCAGCATCATGTCCGGCGCGACGCAGCAATACACCGCCACCGGCACCTATAGCGACGGCTCAACGCAGAATCTCACTTCCTCCGTTACCTGGACCAGCTCTTCGACCGCCGTCGCCTCTATCAATGCAGCCGGCCTCGCCACTGCGGCCTCCGCCGGATCCACCACCATCACCGCGATGGACGCCGGCGTCTCCGGCACCGCCAACCTCACCGTGACCGCGCCCGTCGCGCCCACCCTCACTTCCATCGCCGTCACGCCGCCAGCCCCTTCCATCTCCGCTGGCGCGACCCAGCAGTTCACGGCCACCGGCACCTACAGCGACGGTTCCACCCAAAACCTCACCTCAACCGCAACCTGGGCCTCTTCAAACAACTCCGTTGCCACCATCAACGCCGCCGGCCTCGCAACAGGCGTCTCTGCCGGCTCCGCCACCGTCACTGCAACCCTCACCGGCGTATCCGGAACCGCTGCCCTCACCGTCACCGCCCCCGCCAAAACCATCACATCCATCACGGTGGCCCCATCCGGGGCCATCATCCCCACCAGGGGTCTCTTGAACTTCCACGCCACCGCTGCTTACAGCGATGGGTCCAGCGCCGACATCACCTCCACCGCCACCTGGTCCAGTTCCAGCACCGCGGCCGCGACCATCGCTCCGGGCGGGTTTGCCTACGGTGTCAGCCCCGGAACCACCACCATCAGCGCCTCCCTCAATGGCGTCACCGGCAGCGTGAACGCCAGCGTCAAGACCGTTTCCAACCTCACCATCGCGCCCACCAGTGCGACCATCGCAGCCAAAGCGACGCAACAATTCACCGCCGAAGCCACCTATACCGACAGCACCCAGCAGGACGTCACCACCTTCGTCCCCTGGACTTCGAGCAATCCGAACTACGCCACCATCAACTCATCCGGACTCGCTACAGGAGTCCTGCCCGGAACCACCAACATCGGAGCCAATTGGGGTGGCTATGCCGCCAATGCAATTCTGACCGTCACCAATGCCACCGGCCAGGGTTTCGACATCCCCACCTGGCACGTGGACAACGACCGCAGCGGGCTCAACTCGCAGGAGACCACCCTCACTCCGGCCAACGTCAACAGCAGCTCCTTCGGCAAGCTCTTCTCCATCCCGGTCGATGGATATGTGTATGCCTCTCCCCTGCTCCTCTCCAACCTCACCATCAACGGCGCCCTGCACAATGTTCTGTTCGTAGCCACCGAGTACGACAGCGTCTATGCCTTCGACGCCGACACCGGCGCGCAGCTCTGGCACGTCTCCTTGCTGCAATCCGGGGAAACTCCCCTCTCCGGAGCGCCCATCAAGCCCTGGCTCGGCGTGACCTCTACCCCCGTCATCGATCGCAGCACCGGCACCCTCTACGTCGTCTCCGCACAAACTTCGCCCGCCAGCGGCGGCACCTTCCGCCTCAGTGCGCTCGATATCACCACCGGAGCCACGAAACTCGGGCCTCCGGCCACCATCAACGTGTCCGTCCCCGCCACCAACAGCGATTCGGTCAACGGCGTCCAGACGCTGACCACCTCCTGCATCCAGCGTGCGGCCCTGCTCGAAGCCAACGGCAATATCTACATCGGGTTCGGCAGCTGCCACAGCGGCTGGCTGGTTGCCTACAACGCCCTCAGCCTGAAGCTTGCCGGCGTGTTCAACGCCAGCACCCGCCTCGACGGCGAAGGCCCCTACGCCAGCGCCGGCGGCGTCTGGATGGGTGGCGGCGGCCCCGTCGCTGACAGCTCCGGCAACGTCTACATCACCACCGGCAACGGTCCCTGGAACGGCACCGACGCCTGGGGCGACTCGGTGCTCAAGTTCCCGCCATCGCCCACGTCCGGCCCCAACGGCACCATGCAGCCGAGTGACTATTTCACCCCTTCGATCTATCAGTACATGGATTGTGACGACGCCGATCTCGCGTCCGGCGGCCTCATGATGATCCCCGGCACCTCCACCCTCATCGCCGGCGGAAAGACCGGCACCATGTTCCTGGTCGACAGCAACAGCCTCGGCCACGAGTCCGCCAACGATGCAGGCGTCATCCAGGAACAGGTCTGGGGCGACGGATTGCCTTCCGGCAACACCTACCCCAGCACCTGCACCGATTCCACCGGAACCAACAACGCCAAAGCCACCTCCTACGAAATCTTCGGAACCTCCGCCTACTTCAACAACTACGTCTACCTCGGCGTCACTCCAACTTCCTCCACCGCCCCCGGCGGCGTTCGCCAGTTCGAGTACAGCGGAACCCTCTTACCCTTTGCCGATACCACGCCCTCCATCAACCAGGGAACCCGCGGCACCAGCCCCTTCATCTCCGCCAACGGAACCAGCAACGGCATCGTCTGGATGATCGACGAAGGCTACCCCATCCAGAACACCCAGAGCGATCCCAATAATCCCGGCACAACCGAGCCCCCCACCAGCGCCACCCTCCGTGCCTTCGACGCAGCCAGCTATCCCAACGAACTCTACGACAGCTCGCAAAACGCCGCCGACGTCCCCGGCTACGGCATCAAGTTCACCTCACCCATCGTGGCCAACGGCAAGGTCTACATCTCCACCGGCCACGACCTTCCCTCCACCGCCCATCCGCAGGGCGAAATCGACGTCTATGGACTGAAATAAACCACAAGCAACTCGCCAGCCAGAGCGCGGCCTAACCCGGCCGCGCTCTCCTTCTTTCCCCTTACCCGACAGCCGATTCCCCACCCGCAGAAAAAGCCAGGTTCACCCCACAGCAAGAAGCAAAACTCCTGCAAGCCGCCATCGTCAAAGAATTTCATCCCGTCCCGCATCCGAAAGTACCGCACCTGGATTTCGCTTTCCCGTCCCGGAATCCACCCTCCCCCTGCCGGAACCGGCTTTGAACCCGCTTCCCGCTTGACAATGCCTTCAGAAACGGATTACAGTCGATCCTCGTTATATCGATCATCGACTATGCCGAAACGTAAACTCGATCCCCTCCCCGCCGCCGCCTTCCAGATCCTCCTCGCCCTCGCCGACGAGGACCGCCATGGCTACGGCATTATGCGCCAGGTCGAAGAGCAAAGCGCCGGTCGCCTGCGGCTCGGACCCGGCACCCTCTACAGCTCTATCCAGTCTCTCCTCGAAGAATGCCTGATCGAAGAAGTGGACCCGCCCCGCGACGACGATTCTCCCAACGCCGAACGCCGCCGCTACTACCGCCTCACCTCCGCCGGACGCAAACTCGCCCGCGACGAAGCCAGCCGCCTCGCCGATCTGCTCCGCCTTGCCCGCGCCCGCAAAATCTTCAGGGGGGACTATGTCTGAGAAGCTCTTCGCCATTCTCCTGCGCCTTTACCCCGCCCGCTTCCGTGCCCGCTACGGCGAAGAAGCCCTCCAATTGCTTGTCGATCGCCTTCGCGACGAAACCGGATTTCTCCCGCGCCTCCACCTCCTTTTCGACCTGCTGATCGACACGGCTGTCGCTGTGCCGCGCGCCCACCGTATCGCCACTCTCAGTCCGGCCGCCGCGCCAGCGAGCCTCTTTTCCGCGTTCAGCGTTCCTGGCCCGCAGTCCCTCCGCCCCGCCGTCATTCTCCTCGCCGGGATTCTTGCCCTCTCCGGCCTTGCCGGCTTCGCGATCCTGATCAGCTATGCCGGAATCAATCATTCCTCCCGGCTCGCAGAGATCGAAAAACATGCCGCAGCGGAGCGAACGTGGACCAACAGCGGTTTCCTCGGAATACCGCTTCCACCGCCCCCTCCGCCGCCGTCCTGGGATCTGCTTGAAAGCCATCCCGTCAAATCGCCCGACGCGACCCGTCAGCCTCAGGGCACCGGCATTTCGACGAGGCCGTCCGCCAACCCGGCGGCCATCGCGAATGGCATCGGCGCAGCCTCACCCGCCCCCCTGGCGGTGAGGACTTCTGACAGAGCAGCCTCGCAGCACCCTGTCCTGTCCTCCAATATTGCTGTGTCATCTTCTCCGGCTGGAGAGGGCTCTGCTCTGAATGCCACAACCGCGATCCTCCAGGCCTTCCAAACCCACGACATCGTGCTCTTCGGCGAAATGCATGGCAATCAGCAGGAATACGCGTGGCTCTGTCAGCTCGTGAATAATCCCGCCTTCGACGATCGCGTCGACGACATCGTCGTCGAATTTGGCAACGCGCGTTACCAGGACATCGTCGATCGCTATCTCGCAGGCGATAACGTCTCCGTTGATCAGGTGCGACCCGCCTGGCGCAACATGATTGCCTCCGTTCCACCCGTGTCACCGGTCTATGGGGACTTCTATGAAGCCATTCGTCAGGCGAACCTCGCTCACCACGAACATCATCCCCTCCGCCTGGTGATGGGCAGCCCGCCCGGCAACTGGGACAAGATTCGAACCGTACGCGACCTCGCCCCATTTGAGGCGGAACGGGAGCAGTGGTATGCCCAGGTTGTGAAGACGCGGGTCCTCGCGAAACATCATCGCGCCCTGCTCATCATGGGAGCTGGCCACTTCCTCCGTGGCTTCAGCCAGAGCCTGAGCGACGAACTTCTTATGCACCAGCATCGCCCTGTCCCGCCCGTCGATCCGTCCCAGTTGGGGCCGGGCTATATCGAACGCACTCTGCGCGCCGCGGGTGCCAATCCCTGGCTTGTCGTCTTTGGCACCAATGCCATCGACGATCGTGGCCACACCGACGCGCGCTTCCACGCCTGGCATGACCCAACCATCGTCTCTCTTCCCGGCAGCTGGGCTGGATCGCTTCCCGCGCAACCCATCCTCTCCGCCGGCCACGCGCCGGCAACGCCGCTGACTCTCGCCGACCAGGCCGACGCACTCCTTTACCTCGGACCGTGCAGCACCCTCACCAATGCCTTCGCAACGCGCAGCGAAGTCGAGGGCACTCCGTACGGCAAAGAGATCGCTCGCCGCGACACGATCCTTGTGGGCCATCCTGTCCCCTTTCCTTTTGGTGAGATCCCGGCTTGCGCTCAGCCTCATCCTGCTGCCCATTGACTCCAGCCGCTTTTAAAGGTCTTTCGACTGCTCCCTCACACGCCACCCGAGGGACGACAAAAAAGAAGGGCGTGGCTCAACCAGGCCACGCCCTTTCTTTTCCGCCGCTGCATTTCCGCGTAGCCACGAATCCGGCTTGGCGTTTCCGCAGAGCCTCAAACACACTTCACTCCAAACAAATCGCACCCCAGGCATTTACGAAAAACCCGACCGATCCCCGACGGCCAGGTTCACCCCACAGCAAGAAGCAAACTCCCTTGCCACCCCTACAGTCACCCAATTTCGTTCCCCATGTTCGCCGCCAGTACCGTCCACGGAATTCCCCGCCCGTTTTGAGAACGCCCCCTCACTCGCAATCTCCTGAACCCGGACGAAGGAGATCCAAGTCCACCTCTGCGATCCTCACCGCCTTGCGAAACAACACCGACCCCCGACGGCCAGGTTCACCCCACAGCAAGAAGCAAACTCCCTTGCCACCCCTACAGTCACTCAATTTCGTTCCCCAGGTTCGCCGCCAGTACCGTCCCCGGAATTCCCCGCCCGTTTTGAGAATGCCCCCTCACTCGCAATCTCCTGAACCCGGTGAAACAGGACGAGTCCAGCTCTGGGATGCCACCGCTTTGCCACTAACCCAACCGACCCCCGACGGCCAGGTTCACCCCACAGCAAGAAGCAAACTCCCTTGCCACCCCTACAGTCACCCAATTTCGTTCCCCATGTTCGCCGCCAGTACCGTCCCTCGGAATTCCGCGCCCGTTTTGAGAACGCCTCCCAACCGCAATCTCCTGAACCCCGGCGAAACAGACCCAGATTCCGACCCGACTCCTCACCGTGTCCCGCTACCACCTACCAGCTATAGTTAAAACCGACACCATGCCCGCCAACGACCTCAGAGACTGGATCAACCTCCTCGAAAAATCCGGCGAGCTCCGCCGCATCCACCAGGAAGTCTCCCCCACCCTCGAAATCCCCGCCATCGTCGACCGTGTCTCGAAATCCGGGCGCGGCACCACAAAAGCCGGCGGCCCCGCCCTCCTCTTCGAGAACGTAAAAGACCACCCCGGCGCGCGCGTCCTTATCAATCAGTTCGGCTCCGAACGCCGCATGAAACTCGCTCTCGGCCTCGACCCCAACCACGGCTCCCTCGATGAAATCGCCAACCGCATCCGCACGCTGATGGACATCAAATCGCCCACCGGCTTCCTCGACAAAATGAAGATGCTCCCGCAGCTCGCCGCCATCGGCAACATCTTCCCCAAAACCATCGCCGCCAAAGACGCACCCTGCAAACAAGTCATCCTTCGCGAAAATTTCTCCCTCGACGCCTTCCCCATTCTCCAATGCTGGCCACTCGACGGCGGCCGATTCATCACCCTCCCCTGCGTCATCACCCGCGACCCCAAAACCGGCAAGCGCAACATGGGCATGTACCGCATGCACGTCTACGACGGCCAAACCACTGGCATGCACTGGCAGCGCCAGAAAAACGCCGCCGAGCACTTGCGCGAAGCACTGCGTGCGACAGCCCCCGATGCGGCCTCGCGGGTAGCAACGATGGCCGAAACCGCCGGCGGCACCGTCGCCATGAGTAACAGCAACGGTGACAAATTAGAAGTCGCCGTCGCCATCGGCACCGATCCCGCCACCACCTTCTCCGCCATCGTTCCCGCACCGCCCGAAGTCGAGGAGTTCCTCATCGCCGGCTTCCTCCGCCAGGCGCCCGTCGAACTCGTCCAATGCGAGACTGTCGACCTTCAGGTGCCCGCACACGCCGAAATCATCCTCGAAGGCTACGTCTCCCTCGACGAGCTACGCCCCGAAGGCCCCTTCGGCGACCACACCGGCTTCTACACCGCCGCAGAGGACTACCCCGTCTTCCACCTCACCTGCATCACCCACCGCCGCGACCCCATCTACGCCGCCACTATCGTCGGCAAGCCGCCCAGGAAGACGCGTGGATGGGCAAGGCCGTCGAGCGCATCTTCCTCCCGCTGTTCCGCCTCACGCTCCCGGAGATCGTGGACATCAATCTCCCCGTCGAAGCCGTCTTCCACAACCTCATGATCGTGTCCATCCGCAAGAGCTACGCAGGCCACGCGCGCAAAGTCATGAACGGCATCTGGGCCATGGGCCAGGCCATGTTCACCAAATGCATCATCGTCGTCGACGAAGACTGCGACGTCCAGGATCTCGCCGAAGTCACCCTCCGCGTCGCCAACAACATCGACCCCGAGCGCGACATCCAGTTCACCCTCGGCCCCATTGATTCCCTCGACCACGCCTCCCGCCTGCCCAACTACGGCAGCAAGATGGGCATCGACGCCACCCGCAAGTGGTCCGCCGAAGGCTTCACCCGCCCCTGGCCCAAAGAAATCGTAATGGACACTGTGACAAAATCCCGCGTCGACCAGATATGGAAATCCCTCGGCCTGGACGATTGAGCCAACTGATCCTGGCGCAGACCCCGGAGCCCTTCAGCCCGGACTCCCCCAAACCAAAAAGCAAAAGCACCTAAAACGCCAGGTTCACCCCACAGCAAGTAGCAAACGCCTCCATCGGAGCGACGCCAACAACACAGTCGTCCCCCGGCGCCCGAAAGTCACGCCTCAGCCCAACTTGGGAAAAGGGCGCACCCGCCGAATCAACCCACCCGGCAGAACGCCAGGTTCACCCCACAGCAAGTAGCAAACGCCTCCATCGGAGCGACGCCAACAACACAGTCGTCCCCCGGCGCCCGAAAGTCACCCCTCAGCCCAACTTGGGAAAAGAGTCTCACCCGCCGAATCAACCCACCCGGCAGAACGCCAGGTTCACCCCACAGCAAGTAGCAAACGCCTCCATCGGAGCGACGGCAACAACACAGTCTTCTCCCGGCGTCCGAAAGTCACCCCCCGCCCAACTTGGGAAAAGGCGCACCGCTTGGTCACCCCTTCCAGCAGAACGCCAGGTTCACCCCGCAGCAGGAAGCGAACGCCCATCCCGTCGACCCGTCAACTTCACGCCCGTCGGCAAGCGATGCCAGAATTTTCACCGGGACCCAGGGTGTCTCCATCTCGAGAACAGCCGCACTTCGCTCTTGTCAACTTTGTCCGTCCCTGCCTTCACATGTCTTCGGGAAGAACCCCATCCGTCACAGCGATCCTGATTGATCAGTTCCATCGACTATTCTGAACGCGATCCTCCAGGAGCCCCCATGTTCACCCTCAACGGCATCCGCCAGTTCCACCGCTGGACCCACCTCTGCTTCGACTGCGCCCTCGACCACCTCGCCACCCTGCCCCTCTCCGACTACACAAAAACCGTCCCCGGCTTCGGCTCCCCCACGCTCCGCGACCAGGTCATCCACAACCTCAACTGCGAGGCCTTCTGGATCCACACCCTCCAGGGACTTCCCTACACCGACGAAGCTCCCGCCCGCTTCCCCACCGTCGCCGACGCCCGTACCCTCGAGAGCAAAGTCTCCGCGCAAACCCTCGACTACCTCGCACGCCTCACCCCTGAACTACTCAACACCCCCATCGCCCTCCACTTCTCCGACGCTGACACCGCCACCCGCACCCCCGCCCTCATCCTCCATCACATGCTCACCCACGCCTTCCATCACAAGGGTCAGATCGTCGCCATGTGCCGCATCCTCGGCCACCCCGCCCCCGACACCGACCTCAACAATTTCGAATAAATCTGTCGGGATCCTGAAATACCATTTCCCATTGCCAAATGCCATTTTGTGGCGGCATAATGAATATGCATGGAGATCTCCATCGACAAGGCCGGCCGCCTCGTCCTCCCCAAACCCATCCGTGATCGATTCGGACTGCGCCAGGACTCCAGGCTTCGGGTTGAGGCCGCCTCCGGAAAAATCGTTCTCAGCCCCATCGAGCCGCCCCCGGGCCTCATTCGCGACGAGGACCGCTGGCTTGTCTTCAACGGCGGTCCCATCCCCAACATCGACTGGGATCATCTTGTCGATCGGGATCGCGACGAACAGATTCGAAAGATTGGCGGCTGGTGAACGTTTACGTCGACACCAACCTGATCGTCGCGCGATCCGTCACCGGTCACCCGCATCAGCCCAACGCCGTTCGACTCTTTCGCGAAATCCGAACCCGGCGCTGGACCCCTGTCATCGCTGCGCACGGCCTCGCAGAGTTATTCTCCGTCCTCACCAACGCGCCCCTTCCCCGTCCCATCTCACCCGGCGAAGCTCGACAAATCATCGAACAGAACGTCCTGCCTCTGTTCAAAGTTGAGCCCCTCACGGCCGCCGATTACGTCTCTGTTGTGCAACATTGTGCGTCCAGCGGATGGACCGGCGGCCGCGTTTACGATGCTCTGCACCTGCTGACCGCCCGAAGAGCCAGGTGCTCCAGAATCTTTACGATGAATGCCGACCACTTTACCCGCATCGCTCCGGACCTTCGCGACCGCATCATCAGCCCCTGATCCCTGCTCCTACTGCCCCAGCGCCTCGTTCTGCCGCACGCACCCCGTATACACCCGCAGAAACTCGTCCCGCAGCCGCCCATACTCGTCCATCGTCTGGAACTTCCGCGCCCACGCGTGCTGGTTCAGAAAATAAATCGTCGTCGCCACATGCGCCCGGTCGTCGAACAGCAGATACATCCCCAGCACATCGCCTTCCAGCTTCCGCCGATCGTTCCCGTGCACTTCAAATCCATGCAGCCCCGCCGGCAGCGCCTCCGCCTTCGAAGGGCCGCCCCGCTGCGACTCCAGAAAATCCAGATTCCCGATCAGCGTCTGCTTCAACGCCGCGTAGCGCCCCGCCGGCAGCAGCTCCGCCTTCACGTTCGCAAAATCATCCGTCATCGGATACGCGAACAGCACCCGCTCCCCCGCCACCATATCGATCGCCTGCATCCCCGTCGCCGTCTGCACCGTCCGCGACTTCACTCCCGACCCCAGTGGAGTGGCCTCGACAATCCGCAGCCCATCCGGAAAAACACAACTCGTATAAGGAGCCAGCGCCTTCGTCGCAAAAGCGCTGCGCTCCGCATGCTGAGCCAAAACCTTTCCAGACATCACCACCAGGACCACCGCCCAGGCAAGCACCCAACCGCCCCCTGCTCCGCCGAACCCGGAACGCCGACCGCCGAAGGCTGCCCTTCTGAACGCTGAACGCTGACAACTGAACGCTGCCTTTCTGAGCGCTGCCCAACTGAACGCCGACTTCACTCCGCCGTCCTCACTTCCAGTTTCACCAGATTCCGCACGCCCCGCGACGCCTTTTTGTCCTCGCTCACCACCAGCCGGAACGGCCCCGCCTTCGCATCCATCGGCTTGCCGTCAAGCGCATCCGCCACCAGCACCGTCCCCGGATGCATCTCCGGATCCACCTCCCCCAGCGATAACACTGCCTCGAATCCATCCGACCCAGTCGCCACCACGTACTGCGCCAGCGCCTTGCCCATCGCCCCCTTCGGCACCCCCAGCTTCGCCAGCAGATCCATCAGCGGCACACCCCCATACGTCACCTTCTTATTGGTGTGATGATCCATCACCGTCACCGTTGTCTGCGGATACTCCCGCAGCGTCTGCGGCGTGAACACTCCGCGCTCCCCATTCGCCCCAAGGATCGTCAGCACCGCCGCCGGCGCAGCCTGCGTGCCTCCACTGGCCGCATTCCCTTCCGTCATCCCCAGCGGCACCGCACCCGGAGACATCGGAGCCGCCCCGGCTGCCTCTGTCCCTCCGCTCGAGGGCGCCGCCCCCAACGCTACCGTCAGCGTCTGCGGCTTGTCCGCCACCACCAGCGACTTGTCAGCCCCGGCGAATCCCTGCGCCGACACATGCAGCGTGTACTCCCCCGCCGGCATCCCCAGTTGCGCCCGCCCCTGCTCATCGGCGATCAACGTATCGCCCGCAGGACTCCCCGGCGTCACGCGAATCTCCGCCCCCGCCACCACCGCCCCGTCAGGCCCCGTCACCACCACTGTCACCGCCGTGTATCCAGCAGCCGGCACCGGAACTTGTCCGGGTGCGCCCTGAATCATCGCAGTAATTGGAGTCGATTCTGGCTGCGGGAAAAGGTTCGGATCGCTCGTGTCGGCGTTGACCTCCACCGGCGTGTCAGTCGGTACCGTTCGCAGCACCATCGGGTGAGGAGGTTCATCTAGGACATGCAAAACCGCCCACATCGTGCCGGTGAAGCCGGCTCTTACATGCACCGAGTATTCTCCCGGGACCAGGGCAAACCGCAGATAACCCTGAGAGTCCGTATTGGCGCTTACCACGGGAAGGATCTTTGATCCTCCGTTCGGTAATTGCATTTCCGGACCGCCATGTTCCGCAAAGATGTCAACCGGTACATCTGCAACAAAAACGCCCGCCCTGTCCTGAATCTGTACCGTCAGCGGCACCGTCGGCTGCGCCAACGCCCCCAGCCCACAAACCAGAACCGCCACCCCAACCCACCGCCCCAATCCCAGAACCCGCATCCTCGTACCCTCTTTCCTGAATCCAACGTCCCCAACCCCTGCACGACAGGGTCGCCATTCCGACCTCCATCGTAACCCCGCCTCGCACAATTCCTCTGCTCCATTTCGCCGCCAAGCCTCTACACTGGGGTCATGGCGCACCTCCAGGACCAGCTCGACGACATCACTTCCCAGACCCGCAACCTGGTCCAGCCCGAACGCCTCGCCATCGGCGAACGCGCCGTCGAGGAACTCTTCGCCTCCGGCATCGAAGATCGCATCCTCCCCATCGGCGCCCAGGCCCCCTCCTTCGCCCTGCCCGACTTCTCCGGAAAAATCGTCCGCTCCGCCGACCTCCTCGCCCTCGGCCCCGTCGTCATCAATTTCTTCCGCGGCCGCTGGTGCCCCTACTGCGTCACCGAGCTCGAAGCCTGGCGCGATCTCTACCCTGGTCTCCGCGAGCGTGGCGCCCTCGTCATCGGCATCTCCCCGCAAACCCAGCGCCAGTCCGACTTCACCGCCGGCCAGCACGCCATCCCCTTCCCCCTCCTCACCGACCTCGCCTGCGCCGTCGCCAACAAATTCGGACTCCTCTGGACCGTCCCCGAATATCTCCAACGCTACTACCGCGGCATCCTCCTCAACATCCCCTTCGTCAACGGTGACGAATCCTGGAAGCTGCCCCTCCCCGCCACCTACGTCCTTTCCCCCGAGGGCAAAGTCCTCTACGCCGAAGCCCACGCCGATTTCCGCGTCCGCCCCGAACCCGAAGACGTCCTCCGCGCCCTCCCTGCCTTCGCCCGCAGCGAGTAACAACCGGTCATCCTGACCGGTGCGCCTCCACAGTTGCTTCTGCGGCGCTCCCTTCTTCCTTTCCCTAGTCCCTTCTCCCTTCTCCCTTCTCCCTTCTCCCTTCTCCCTTCTCCCTACTCCCTACTCCCTGCCCTGCCACCCCAGCCCCTTCAGATACTTCCGATCCGCCTCGCTCAGCTCCGCCCCCTCCAGCAGATCCGGCCGATTCCGCAACGTCTTCTCCAGCGCCTTCTCGCGTCTCCACCGCCGGATCGCCGCATGGTCCCCGCCCATCAGCACCTCCGGCACTCGCCATCCCGCGAAACTCCGCCGGCCGCGTGTAGTGCGGATAATCCAGCAGCCCTCCCGACCCCACCACTGCCGACGGCGCTCCCTCCTCAACACCACTCCGGGTTCCCCCCTCACTCTGGGTGCCCCACCCTTGTCGCTGCTCTTGCGACAGGGTGGGCGTCACCCCAAAGCTCTCGTACTCGCTCGACGCCTCATTCCCCAGCACTCCCGGCAGCAATCGAGCCGTCGCGTCCACCACGATCGCCGCCGCCAGTTCCCCACCGCTCAGCACATAATCCCCGATGCTCAGCTCCTCGTCGCACAACAGCGAAGGCACCCGCTCATCCACCCCCTCGTACCGGCCGCACAGCAACACCAGCCGCTCCAGCCCCGCGAATTCCCGCGCCACCGCCTGCGTGAACCGCCGCCCCTGCGCCGACAGCAGCACCACCCGTACCCTTCCCGCATCCCGCTCCCCCTTCGCCCCCACCCCCAGCGACTCCACCGCCTCCGCCAGCGGTTCCGGCTTCAGCACCATCCCCTCGCCCCCCCCAAACGGCCGGTCGTCCACCGTCCGGTGCCGGTCATGCGTGAAATTCCGCAGGTCCTGGACCTCAACCCCCACCAACCCCTGGGCGATCGCCCGCCGCAACACCCCATGCCCCAGGATGCTCGTGAAAAATTCCGGAAAAATCGTCACCAGATCGAACCGCATCGCTTCCAATCCCGGCGCATCGCTCCAGGCTATCGTCGAGTGCCGGTTGCCAATGGGCGACTTCCCACCGGCTACCGGCATCTCCCTACTCCCTACGGGCTACCGGCTACCCGTTACCCGCTACGGACACGCATCTCATTCTGTCATGCACCCACGCGCTCGCCTCTACATCTGCGTTGGCAACCGATTATGCTGTTGCTATAATCCGCCGCGCGGGAGTTTTGCTGTTTTTCTGGCATACTCATACAGCGGTGCAAACTGAAGCGGAGCCGGGAGGGCACATCGGATGCAGGACGATTACAGGCTTTATGCAAGCGCTGACGGCGAATTCGAACCCGAAGCGGACGACGACCTCGAAGAACTGGAGAATGGCTTCGGTGACGACGAGGAGGAGGAGGAAGTCGTAGTCACCACCATCAGCTCCGACGACGACGACCTCGAAGACGAGGACGAAGGCATGGCTGCCGAGCCCGCAGCACCTCCGCCACCACCGCCTCCGGCAAAGAAACCTGCAGCGAAGAAACCCGCGGCGAAAAAAGCCGTAAAGAAAGCTGCCAGCAAACCTCCGGCGAAGAAAGCTGCAAAAAAGGCCCCTGCCAAAAAGGCAGTGAAAAAGGTTGCGAAAAAATCTGCAAAGAAAGCCGTAAAGAAAGCTGCGAAGAAAGCGCCCGCGAAGAAAGCCGTCAAAAAAGCAGCCAAGAAGGCAGCGAAGAAAGCGCCTGCGAAGAAGGCTGCCAAAAAGGCCGTAAAAAAACCGGCCAAAAAAGCCGCAAAGAAACCCGCGAAGAAGAAGTCTCGCCGCTAATCTTCGTCTCGACAACAACAAGGGCCGCCGGCAAATGCCGCGCGGCTCTTTCTCTCTGTTGGCCGCCGTTCTCCTCTCCCGCGTGCGCCGGGCTCAATCCCCCTGTTAACTGAAGCATCAACATATACATCACGCCAGTACCCACAAAAAACTAAGTAGTAACGCAGCCTTGCGCGCGCAAACAGAAAGTGCCAACATCGAATTTCACCGCATCGCTTTCGACCTCGTCCCCAAGGCGATAGGCGCATCGGTGAGCAGGCAAATACGTTTTCCGTTCGCGTCCGTTCCAACGGATCGACACTGTCTTAATTTCTGCTTTGGAGTGCGTTCCATGACATCGATCAAAGTCTTCGTGCGCAACCTCGAGCCGGACCGCGCGCGCTCGCCCATCTCCATCCAGCGTCCCCGCCTCGTCGGCTCTCCGGAACCCAACGCGGATCGCGACCAGGAACCAACCCTCGCCGATCGAGTCTTCCTCTTCCTCGATCAGCGCAGCGCCTGACGCAATAAATCACCGCAGCTCCTCGGTTCCCCCACCCGGCAGCCGCGTCTGTTCCATTGGTCCGTCCACGGCTTTCTCTACCTTCGCCCCACACCGCTTCGCCACAACCTTCTCCCTTCTTCCTTCTCCCTTCTTCCTCCTCCCTCCGGCGTCAGCAGCGATCCGTCCTCCGCCTTCAACCCACAGCTGGGCGCTCCCGCACCCGTCGGCGATCAGGACAGCCTCTTCTTTTCTCTCTGGAATGGCGTCACGAAAAAGGTGATCGCGCGCGGCGCGGTCCCGCTTCGTCTCTCAGAAACAGGGCCCCCGAGTGCCCGCCACGCCACAACGGCGCCCTGCGCCACCCTCACCCAACAAATTCTCAAACGCCTGAACCAGCTCCCCTGAACCTCTTCAGGGCCTCGTTCCCGTCTTCCCGGTCTTTCCCGCCGTTGCCAGCGGGGCCGCCGGAGCCGCCGCGCCCAGCATCCGCGTCACGCTGTTATTCCCCGGGTTCGCCACCCACACGCTGCCCGCCAGATCCACCGCGATTCCGCTCGACCCCGCCAGCGACGAATCCGTGTACCCGGAACCCGGCGATACGGCCGCCCCGGCGTTCGTAAACTCGCTCACCGATCCGTTCCCATTCGTCACCCAGATCTGGTTCGCCCCATCCACCGCAATCCCGGCCGGCGCGTTCAATCCGGCTGCCCCCGACCCAATCGAGGTCTGCCCTGTCCCCAGCTGATTCGTCTCGTACAGCACCGACGATCCTGCATTCACAGACCACACATTCCCCGTCGCGTCCACCGCCACCGCCCCATTGCCGCCGGGATAAAGCGTCGTGTTTACCGCAGCTCCGCTGTCCGTCAGCTCGCTCAGGCCTCCTGCCCCATTCGTGATGAACACAATCGGCTGGCTGTCTGGCGCAAAGTTTGCCGTCACGCTCTCCGCCGCGTTCATCGTCACCGTCGTCGACGCGCTTGTCGGATTCGCCACCGCCCCGGTCCATCCCGTGAACACCCAACCCGCATTCGGAGTCGCCGTCACCGGCGCCACGGTCCCCGCGTCATACACCGTGCCCGACGCGGGCGAAACCGTTCCTCCCGTCGCCGGACTCGCCGCCGTCGTCAGCGGATACGTCGCGACAAAGCTCGCCGTGTAGGTCGCCGTCCCCGTCGCGCTGCTCACCGTCGCCGTGTGCGAAATCCCTCCTCCATCCGACCACCCCGTCCAGACATACTGTGTGCTCGTCAGTGTCTGTGGCGTCGTCGTCGCCAGCGTCACCGCCGATCCGTTCGTTACCATCAGCGTCTGCTGGCTGCTGTATCCGGTGCCGTTCACTGAAAACGCCAGTCCCGCAGGACTCGTGTCCACCGTCACCTGCACCTGCCCCGAATTCACCGTCGTCGCATCGTTCGCCGTTGGACTGTTCGACGCATTCCCGCCCGTTTCCCCCACCGTGTTTGTCACCGCATTCGTGCCCGTCGCCGTGTTGAACCCCACTCCCACCGTCAGCGTCAGCGTGTCCTGCTCGCCCGACGCCATCGCCGACGTGCGCGTGCAGTTCGTGCCCGTGCAGCTCCAGTCCGACCCCGTTCCTCCCCCCGTATGCCCTGTCTCGACGAAGGAAACATCGCTCAGCCCCATGGGCAGCGTGTCCGCCAGCGTCAAATCCCCCGTCGTCGCCACCGGTCCGTTGTTCCTTACCGTAATCGCGTACGTGTCCGCCGCATCGCCCTGCGTGAAGCTCCCCGTATGGCTCGATCCCACGCTCATCGTCGGCTGCTGCAGCAGCGTGATACACCAGCTCGTCGCACTCAGCGCCGTGCTCCCCGTCCGGTTGTAGACATACAGGCTCCAGTACCCGTTGGGACTGATCCCGCTGAACGCGCCATTCAGCGTCTGCGTTCCCTCCGGCGCCGCATACGAAGGCGTCCCCGGCGGAGCCCACGGCGGAGTTCCTGCCGGAAATGCCGCCGCTCCCAGCTCCGTCTCCGCCGTCGCAAGATACGTCTCCCCTGTCACCGGCGGCGACGGAATCGTGTTCCCCGCCCCGGCTGCATCCGCCAGCGTGAAGCTGATCCCGCTTACTCCCGTCGCCCCGCCCGCATCGTTCCACGGCACGATGTTCGCCCCCGTCGGCGCCTCCAGCAGCATCGCCGTCTCTTCCGGATTCGCATCCGTGAACCCGTTCAGTGTCAGCGTCGCCCCCGTGATGTTCCCCGAAAAACCCGTTACGTCGATGTGCGAAGGATAAGGACTCGCCGCGTTGTTGCTCCCGCCCAGCGACCCCGCAATGCTGATCCCGCCCGCATTGCAGTACTGCGCCCCCGAATTCGTCGTCGCGTGATCGATAAACAGGTTCAACGTGCCGCTGCTCGGATTGAAGTTCGCGTCGCCGTTGTAGCTCGCCAGCAGCGAATGTGCCCCCTCACTCGAAAACGTTGTCGAGCACTGTGCACTTCCATTGCTCACCGCTCGCGGATTCCCCTGAGAACAACCGAGAGGTGTTCCGCGATCGGTGAACGTCACCGTCCCCTCGCTCACACTGGACCCTCCGGCGCTCACAGTCGCCGTCAGCGTGACGCCGGTTCCTTCGGTCGTCTCGTTGCCGGTCGCACTCGTTGAAACGCTCGTCGTCGTATTCAATCCCGTCGCATAGGTGATGGCGATGTCCCACGAGCTGAACTGCACATCGCTGTTGAAAGCGTCGTTCGGATCCGTCACCAGATACACATTCCAGTTTCCGTTGACCGTCCCCCCGGAAAAAGCGCTCGTCAGCGTTGAAGTGCCTTCCGTCTGCGGAGCATGCAACAGAGTCGGCGCGCCCGCCTGGGCGTAATTCGGTTCGCTGTAGTAGGAGCCCGGGGCAAACGTGCCGCTCGTCAACCCGGTCGAACCGGAGCAGCTGGGGAGCGGGGTGCTTCCATCCCGCACGGTCAGCGTCAGATTGGACTCCGTGCTCCCGGTCCCCACGCAGTTCATCAGCTCCAGGTTCCGCCCATCGGGCGAGACCAGCATCAGCCCCGCAAAAACCGATCCGGTACCCGGACCGTTGCCCACCGACGTCCATCCATGCAGAGTCACCGTCACGCCCGTCACAACGGAGGTTCCCCCCGTCACCGCCAGCGTCGAAGGAAACGAACTGCCCCCCGTGGTGCTCGCGCCCACCGTTGTGCCATCGCCGTTCGTTACCGTCACATGCGAGGCCGGCCCGCCCGTGCACGTCACCGTGTTCGCGGTCGTCGTGCAGGCGGCGTTTGCATGGTTGGGAAAGAGGAAGAAGAACGACAATGCAGCGACAGTGAGCGCAATACGGGCATCCACGCGAACGTGCATCCAGCATCCTTTGTTGAACGATGTGCAGTGTGCATCGCGCGCGGGGATCGCGCCCGGGCCTTTGCGGCCCGGATGCCAACTCTACCACAGCCCTCCGGGCTGCCGACTACGCGCGGCTGTTCGCCACCGCCGCCACCGCCAGCTCCCGCCTCACCCGAAACCCCAGATCCTCATACACCCGGATCGCCCCCACATTCGTCGCCAGCGCGTGCAGAAACGGCGTCCGCCCCGCCGCCACAATCCCCTCCATCACGCACGACATCAGCAGCCGCGCATACCCGCGCCCCCGCGCCTCCGGATGCGTGCACACCGCGCTCACCTCTACATGCCCCGGCACATGCATCCGCTTCCCCGCCATCGCCAGCAGCCGCCCCTCCCGCAAAATCCCAAAAAACGTCCCCAACTCCATCGTCCGTAACCGGAACGGCCCCGGCTCGGTCAGCGTCGCCAGCTCCACCATCGCCGCAGCATCCTCCACCGTCAGCTTCCGCAGCGTCACCCCCACAGGCTCCGCGATCGCCACCGGCGCCGGCTCCTCCGCCACCATCTGCACCAGCGCTCCGCCTCGAACCACCGTCCACCCCTCCGGAATCAGCGGCGCCTCCCGAAAAAACAAAGCCACCACGCCGCCCGGCTCCACCAGCTCCGCCATCGCCGCCCACCCCGCATCGCTCGGCTCGCGCATCCCGCTCAGCGGCCCAATCTCGTCGGGATACCGCCGCGCCTCCTCACCCCCCACCGCCAGCGCAGCATGATCCGTCGTCAGCGCGCTCCAGATTGGGTTATCCAGCAACTCCTCCGCTTGCCTCTCCGCCATCTCTCTCCTTACGTCGTTCCAAACCACCATTGGATTCCACAACCACCCTCCAGGCTACACGGACTGCACCCTGGACCCTGCACCCTGTAACCTGTACCCGAGGAAGTCCCGCCATGCTCCGCACCACCCTTCCCCTCGCCTCTCTCCTCCTCGCCTCTGCCCCGCTCCTCCACGCCGCAGACTGCGCCAGCCTCAAAAACCTGCACCTCCCCGACACCACCATCACCCTCGCCGATTCCGTCACCTCCGGCACCCTCACTCCTCCCGACGCAACCGCCCCCCTCGCCGATCTCCCCGCCTTCTGCCGCGTCGCCGGCGAACTCCGCCCCACCCCCGACTCCCGCATCCGCTTCGAAGTCTGGCTCCCCGCCGACCACTGGAACGGCCGCATCCTCGGCACCGGCAACGGCGGCTTCGCCGGCTCCATCTACTATCAGAACCTCGCCGCTTACCTCAAACGCGGTTACGCCGTCTCCGGCTCCGACGCCGGCCACCAGGCCGAGTCCACCGACGCCTCCTGGGCCTTCAATCATCCCGAAAAAATCAAAGACTTCGGCTGGCGCGCCGTCCATCTCACCGCCCAAACCGCAAGCCGGATCACCGCCGCTTTCTACAGCAAGCCCGCTAACAAGTCTTACTTCGACGCCTGCTCCGACGGCGGCCGCGAAGCCCTCATGGAAGCCCAGCGCTTCCCCGGCGATTACGACGGCATCCTCGCCGGCGCTCCCGCCAACGCCTGGTCCACCATGCTCGCCGCCGGTGCCGGCACCATGCAAACGCTTATGGACGACCCCCGGGCCTACGTCCCCGACCGCAAGCTCGCCGCCCTCCAGCGCGCCTCCCTCGCCGCCTGCGACGCCAACGACGGCGTCAAGGATCACGTCATCGGCGATCCCTCAAAGTGCCGCTTCGATCCTCAGGTCCTCCTCTGCAAAGGCGCCGACGCCTCCGACTGCCTCACCCAGCTCCAGATCGACACCGTGAAGGCCCTCTACTCCGGCAGCAAAGACGCAAGCGGCAACCTCATCTTCCCCGGCTTCACCATGGGCGACGAAACCAGCTGGGGCCGCTGGGTCGTCGGCGAAGATCCCGGCGCCGCCCTCGGTGCCCGCTTCGTCGAGAACTACTTCCGCTACATGGTCACCGGCGATCCCAAAGCCGACGTCCTCACCCTCAACATCGATGACCTCCTCCGCCAGTCCCGCGAGAAGGAAGCCGCCGACCTCGACGCCACCAATCCCGACCTCACCCGGTTCGCCGCCCGCGGCGGCAAGCTCATCCTCTACCACGGCTGGAACGACCCCGCCATCTCCCCGCACAACACCGTCGCCTACTTCGAAAGCGTCCAGCACCACATGGGCGCCGCCAAAGTCGATTCCTTCGCCCGCCTCTACATGATCCCCGGCATGGAGCACTGCCTCGGCGGCCCCGGCGCCGGCGCTTTCGGCCAATTCGGCATGCCCACCGCCAAAGGCCCCCAATACGGCCTCTTCGACTCCCTCCAGAACTGGGTCGAAAACGGCTCCCCCGACGCCTCCGTCATCGCCACCAAATACAGCCCCGGCAAAAACGGAGCCATGGAGCCCGCCTTCACCCGCCCCCTCTGCCCCTGGCCCAAAGTCGCCCGCTACAACGGCAACGGCGATCCCAACGACGCCGCCAGCTTCGCCTGCGCCGAACCCTGATAGCCCGTGGCAAAAGTCCGGCTTTGAAGGGGCAAGGCTTCTAAGGAATCTCTGATTAAGCCTGAGTTTTGAAAGGGCATGGCTTTAGCCGTGCCGCAAAAGGCCGCAAATTGAACTCGCCTTTAGCCGCTGAGGGACGATTTTCAAGTTGTTCAGAGCTTCCCTAAACACTACCGGTGCCGCCGCCCTACTCCCTTCTCCCATACTCCCTTCTCCCATACTCCCTTCTCCCTACTCCCTTCTCCCTAGTCCCTTCTCCCTTCTCCCTTCTCCCTTCTCCCTACTCCCTTCTCCCTACTCCCTTCTCCCTACTCCCTACTCCCTTCTCCCTACTCCCTACTCCCTTCTCCCTACTCCCTTCTCCCTTCTCCCTTCTCCCTTGCCCCTTGCCCCTTGCCCCTTCTTGTCAAGCTTTTGTGGAAAACACCAAAGTAATGACCGCTGACTTACAACGACTTACAAGCCAAATCACCCCAACAAATTTGGCCGATTAACTCACCTGACTTGGTATTCTAATAATAGGGGGTAAGAAAGAAATTCTCCCCCAGCAGGCTCAGTCAGCCAGCCAGGTTCAGTCGGTCAGGTCTTCCATTTCGCTCAGCAACACCGGCAAAAGGCCGCCCATCATCGGGCGGCCTTTTCTATGCCCGAGCACGAACCACCGACGACTCAGGTCATCTTTCGCGAACAGCTTTGAGCGAGCAGCCCTTAGCCAACAGCCTTGAGCCAATCGCTTTTCGCTAACCGCTTTTCGCTAACCGTCTTTCGCTAACCGCATCTCGCTAACCGGAGGAATCCATGATTCCCGAATGCACCTTCATCCTGCGCAATGGCCAGAAATGCCGCGCCGCCGCCACCCGCAATCACCCCTGCTGCCGTCACCACGGCCCCAAAGTCGACGGTCCCCCCGTCCAACGCCGCCACATCAACCCTGCCAACACCAGGTGGCGCGCCATCGGCCGCAATCTCCGTTGGATCCATCCTGCCGAAATCCCGTTCGCCGTCCACCACATCCTCGCCTCCATGCTCCTTCCCCGCCCCGATCGCCTCTCCGACCTGGTTGCCGGACGCTACCTCCGTCTCCTCCTCCTCCGCCTCGGCACGATGCCCTTTGACCTGTCCGGCGCCGCGCCCACCCCACCGGCTTCCGTCCCACAACCAGCCGCCTGCCCCATTCCGGACACGCCCCCGATTCCCGGCCTGCCACCCGAAGTTCGCGCCGCCATGCACGCTTTCTGTGAGGAAACGACCGACGAAAACGTTGACAAGCTCCTCGCTGCCTTTGAAGAACACGGCTTCATCACGCCGGAAATGCTCGCCGAGATTCCCGGATTCGCCCCGCCACCCGCTCGCCCCGCACCGCAGCCCATCGGTTCGTGATCGCATCATCCCAATGCACATGGATCAACGGCACATACGCATGGATCACCCGCACGCACGGACCGGTCACCCGTGCTCGCGCGTGATCCATCCGCATCTGCATCCGCTCACGACGCAATTGCAATCATCGGCAGCGTTTGCACGCGCGACTGCCATCAACCGCAGATGCCTCTGCCTCACTCGCACCTGCTCGACATCTGATGGCAGGCAAGTCACTTCATGGGTAATGGGAATCGGATATTACCAGGCAAGACGCTGAAAACAAGTCACAAGCCCGGACCACCCCCCCCGGGGGGGGACAGCCTCGTCAGAGGCCCGCTGCGAGGCAATCGCGGCTGCCGGCGATGGGATTCCGGCTACTCGCTCTCCGCTGCCGACTTCGCGCTCGCAGGGCGCAACAGCGGGAACAGAATCACATCCCGAATCGACCGCGCCCCCGTCAGGATCATCGTCAGCCGGTCGATCCCGATGCCCTCGCCCGCGGTCGGAGGCATCCCGTAAGCCAGCGCCCGCACATAATCGAGGTCCATCTGATGGGCCTCTTCATCGCCGCGCTCATGCTGTTCGAGCTGTTCCTTGAACCGCCGGAACTGCTCCTCGGGATCGTTCAGCTCGCTGAACGCATTCCCCAACTCGAACCCGCCAATGTAGAACTCAAACCGCTCCACCCAGTCGGGCTCGTCCGGCTTCTGTTTGGAAAGAGGTGAAACAGCAACAGGAAACTCATAAATGATGGTCGGCTGAATCAGGTGCTCTTCGGCAACGGCCTCGAAAAGATGCGCGATCAACTTCCCTGATGAGCTGCCATCCGGAGAAGCTCCCATCCAGTCAGGATGCGCGATGTTGAAATCGGAAGCCTTCAGCCGGAAAATCATCTCGCGAACGTCCGCCGGCGAATTGAATTGCTCAATCGTCGGGACAAGCCCTGCGTTCGGCCACCACTTGATGATCGCCTCGCGCATGGTCAGCGTTTCCCACTTCGCCAGATCAATCTCGACCCCGTTGAAGTGCGTGATCGTAGTCCCGTTCACTGCCTTCGCCACATACTCGATCAGCTCCTGCGTCAGCTCGATCAAATCCTTGTAGTTCGCATACGCCTGGTAGAACTCCAGCATCGTGAACTCGGGATTGTGCTGCGTCGAGATGCCCTCGTTGCGGAAGTTGCGGTTGATCTCGTACACCCGATCGAAGCCGCCCACCACCAGCCGCTTCAGGTAAAGCTCCGGCGCGATGCGCAGAAAAAGATCCATATTGAGCGTGTTGTGATGCGTCGTAAACGGCTTCGCCGCCGCCCCGCCTGCGACCGGCTGCATCATCGGCGTCTCCACCTCGATGTATCCGCGACCATCGAAGAAACGCCGCATCGCCCGCAGCACCGCCGCCCGCTTCACGAACACGTCGCGCACATGAATCTCTTCCGACTTCTGCGCGGCGCTTGCGACTTCGGGTGCGCTCTCGGCCGGAGCAGCGCCCGCGGCGGGAGTTTCGTTCAGCACGCCGTTCATAAACAGATCGACATACCGCTGCCGATACCGCAGCTCAACGTCGCTCAACCCGTGATACTTCTCCGGCAGCGCCAGCAGCGCCTTCGCCAGAAAGGTGATCGTCTCCACGTGAATCGTCAGCTCGTTCGTCCGCGTCCGGAACAGATAGCCCGTCACGCCGATGTGATCGCCCA
Organism: uncultured Acidobacteriaceae bacterium; assembly: GCA_963796895.1. Taxonomy (GTDB): domain Bacteria; phylum Acidobacteriota; class Terriglobia; order Terriglobales; family Acidobacteriaceae; genus Palsa-343. Next base: position 99,448 of record CAWCNN010000001.1, on the reverse strand, counting down.
GGTCGAGCAGCTTGTACAGCTCGAACCCCGCGTCGCCCACGGCATCCTTGCGCACGTAGATCTGCAGCCGCACGCCTTCCTGCTGCACCGTCGCAAACCCGGCCTTGCCCTGCTGCCGGATCGCCATGATGCGCCCCGCCACCGCCAGGCGCACCCGCGTCGCCTCGAACTGCTCGCCAATCCACGTGTCGTATTGCGCGCGGATCTTCGCAACCGTCGTCAGCGGATGGTCTGCCGGCGGCGCAAAGGTGTTCGGATACGCCTGCTGGCCGAGGCCCGCAATCTGCTTCAGCTTCTCCTGGCGCAGCTCATACAGGCTCCGCTCAAACTCGGACTCAAACGCGTCGTAGCTCATCGGTATCAGTCGAGTATAACTTTCGCCCGCTCCACCACTTGCCCGTCACCGCGGATCGCCGCCCCGCTGGTGTATAACAAGGCGGGAAGTGAGCCCCCCCTATGCCGCAGGATCCGCCCATTCCGGAACCGAAAACCCCAAAGCGCTCGGCTCTCACCCAGGGCATCGCCGGCGCAGAGCGGCTCATCGAAATCGCCTTCATCATGCCGGCTGCCCTCGTCATCGGCTGGCTCATCGGCGCCGGCCTCGACAAGTGGCTGCATCAGCACTGGATCTACATCCTCGGCATCGTCTTCGGCTTCGTCGCAGGCTTCATCGAGGTCCTCCGCTCCGCGATCCGCTACTCCAACAAATCGAGTAAGGAGGACCCCGGCGCATGAATTCCAGCCCTGATCCGGCCCTCGGCGTGGCCGGCTCCATGACCGACGAAGACCTGCAGCAAATGCTCCGCCGCGCCATGCGCACGGTGATCATCCTCGCTCTGCTCCTCTTCGTCGTCTTCTGGCTCACCATGGGCTGGCAATCCGGCCTCCTCGAAATCGCCGGAGCCGCCATCTCGTACACCGGGGTTCGCGAGTGGCGTACCCTCGCCCGGCTCGTCTCCTCCACCCTCGACAACCGCCCCGCGCCCAGCCCCATGGGGCGCACTTTAGGCATGTTTTTTCTTCGTCTGGCTCTTGTCGGCGGGATTCTCTATGTTAGTCTAAGGTGTTTGAACGGTAGTGTTTACGCCTTAGTAGCGGGCATCGGACTGGCCGTCGTTGCCCTTTCATTCGAGGCTCTTCGCCTCCTTCGCCAATAGAAGAAAAACGCATGCTTGCCTGGATCAACTTCGTTACCCGTCTGCTGAATCAGTGGTTTGGCGCTCCCCTCGATGCTCTGCTCGAGATGCTCGGCATCCATCCCATCCACCCCGGCCACCCGATCAACAACACGCTGACCGAGGAACTGCTCGTCTTTGCAGGGCTCGTCCTGTTCTTCATCATCGTGCGCCTCAGCCTCAGCGTCGAGAAGCCCGGCTCCGCACAGCATCTCGCCGAGATGGTTTACGAGTTCGTCGATGGCCAGGCCGGACAGATCATGGGCCACGGGTACAACCGCTTCCTGCCCGTCGTCACCTGCCTCCTCGTCTTCATCCTCTGTTGCAACTGCCTCGGACTATTCCCGGGCATCGAAACCCCCACGGCGAATCCCGTGGTCCCCTTCGGGCTGGCGCTGTTCACCTTCGTCTACTACCACTGGAACGGCCTGCGCGCCCAGGGCCTCATCGGCTACATCAAGCACTTCATGGGACCGGTCTGGTGGATCGCACCCCTGATGTTCCCGCTCGAGATCATCTCGCACTTTGCCCGCATCCTGTCGCTTACGGTTCGTCTCTTCGCCAATATGCTGGCCAGCGACATGATCACCATCATCTTCTTTTCGATGATCCCGCTCGCCCTGCCCATCGTCGGTCTCGGCCTGCACCTCTTCGTCGCCGTCATTCAGGCTTATATTTTCATGCTGCTCGCCATCATCTATCTGGGACTGGCGACCGAGCATGTAGAGGAACACTAAGGAGATTTCCCTCCGGAGCACCGCTTCCACTCCGGCACAGGAAAAGCCGTTCAGCGTGAGGGGGCCAGCATGGTGAGCCTCAACCACCCACTGGCGGCAATCTTACGGAAGCAGGAGAAACAATGCGGAAACTGCAATATATGTTCATGGCGCTGGCCGCCCTCTTTATGGCGTCCCCGGCGTTCGCACAAGCGGCTGGCGGAGGATCTGCCAGCTCGAGCTGGGTACCGATCGGCGCCGGCATCGGCATGGCCATCGCCTCCGGTCTCTGCGGCCTCGGACAAGGCCGCGCCGCCGGGTCTGCCGCGGAAGCCGTAGCCCGGAACCCTGGAGCGCGCGCAGCCATCCAGCTCTTCCTCATCTTCGGCCTCGCGTTCATGGAATCCCTCGCCCTGTTCACCTTCGTCATCATCCTCATGAAGGTGAAGTAGTCCGCCTCAATACGCAAAAACTCCCTGCCGCGGCATCGCGGCAGGGAGTTTTTGTTGATGCGTACCGCCAGAGCTTACTGCTGCTGCAGAGTCTTCAGGTAGCTTGTCAGGTTCGCAAGCCGCTGATGCTCGAGCATTCCAGACGACGGGGCGCCGCGGTCAAGGGACCGAAGCGCAGGTCCCCACACCGGCATATCCTTCGAGCCATGCGCCGGTTCTTCCATTCCGAACTGCAGGATGGAATAGATGTGGGTTTCGGGGAACTTTCCACCGTTGTCTTTGCTGAGCTGCGCGAGGTTTGTCGGAGGGGTCTTCAGGGCCGCTGCGGCTGGTCCGCCACCCTTGCCATCCGCTCCGTGGCAAACTGCGCAGTACGTGTTGTACATCTGTTTCCCGGATGCCGCTGAAGTGGGCTTCACCGGCACTTGTTTGATGACTGTTCCTGTCTGGGCTATTCCGAAGGCGGCGGTGGCAAGCAGCCCCGCCACGAATGCGACGTGGATTCGATTCGGCATAATAACCCTCCTTTCCGGGATCTAATCCTCCTCTTCCGCTCGAACGACTGTATGTGACGGCGGGCACAGGAAACACGCATGGGTACTGAAGAAATGAACGTCTTTCCTTCCCGGAATTCGTGCCGGACACGAACACATTGCACCGGCGACGGACACTCGGTCGCGGTGTGATCCAGCGCACACCTTTTCACCCGAAGTTGCGCCCGGACTCACAACCTCCGCTTGCAATTTTTTGCCGCCTGTGTCAAAAATGAGAAACCAACTTCATCTCGTAGCGAGATGAGGAGCCGCGATTCCCCTTCCGAGTCAGAAGGGCTTCCAGTCACCGCGGCTACCTTCCCTGTCGAAGACCCCAGTTTAGAAACGCCGAGCACGCGTGGTGCAGAAGCACTTCTCTGCACGCACTTGCCCTAGCTGCACCCGCGGACCTGAATCCGCGCGCAACCCACTGTTTTTCGGAGGTCATGCATGCATCTTCGCGCTACGGACCGTCCGACCCTGGAGTTGTGCCTATCGGTCGCCGCACTCTCCTTTTGCCGCTGGATCGCCGAGTTTGTTTTAGCCTCCCTGAAGCCCGTGGTTCTTGTCTCCGGCCACGGGCCCTTTTTTTAACAGAGGCAAACTGTGGCACAATGATCGCGTTCCCCGGCAGGCAGCAAAATAAGCAGGAAAACCGAGTACAGCGTTCTCGCCTTTCGCGACCACGACAAGTTCACCAATGTCCTGTCGCCAGAGCGGATGACGCCGGGTCATCGGGCCTGATCTTCAAATTCAGGAGGCACAGGTGAACACAAACCTTTCTCGCCGTAGCTTCTTTAGTCTCGCCGCAGCAGCTACCGCGGCGGCCGCCGTGCCGATTATGTCCGAACCCCAGCTGGCGCACGCCCAGCGGGTGCGTGTGCTGCGCAATATCCCGCCAGGCGCGGTGCGCATCGACGCGAACGAGAATCCACTGGGGCCCTGCAGCGGCGCCTGCGCGGTCATGACGAGCCTCATTCCGGAAGGCGGACGCTATGAGTTTGAGCTGACGCCGAAGCTGCTGGAAACCTTCGCATCGATGGAGGGCCTGAACTCCGGTTACGTCCTGGCTTATGCGGGATCCAGCGAGCCGCTGAACTACGCCGTGCTGGCCTTCACCTCGCAGGAGCGCAGCCTGGTGATTGCCGATCCCAGCTACGAAGCCCCAATGTATGCGGCGAAGTTCGCGGGGTCGAGGGTCGTGAAAGTGCCGCTGGCGAAGGACTATTCGCACGATGTAAAGGCCATGATCGCGGCCGATCCGAACGCGGGCGTGTTCTACATCTGTAACCCCAACAATCCGACCGGAACCATCACCAGCCGGGCCGATATCGAATACGCTCTCGAACACAAGCCGAAGGGGTCGATCCTTTTGGTGGATGAGGCTTACATCCACTTCACCGATGCCACGCCGTCGCTGGATCTGGTGAAGGCGGACAAGGATCTGATCGTGCTGCGCACTTTCTCGAAGATCTACGGCATGGCCGGGCTGCGGTGCGGCTTCGCGATCGGGCGGCCCGATCTGCTGGCAAAGATCCAGGGCTACGGCAACAACTTTATGCCGATCCTGGCGGTCGCCTCCGCGACAAGCAGTCTGCAGGTTCCTGAACTGGTGCCGGAGCGGCGCAAGATCAATACCGACATCCGCAACGAGACCTTCGACTGGCTGGCGGCGAACCACTACAAATTCATTCCTTCCGAGACCAACTGCTTCATGCTTGATGCCGGACGGCCAGGCGAGGAAGTCATGGACGCGATGGCGGCCAGGAACGTGTTCATCGGACGCGTCTGGCCTGTTTGGCCGACCTACGTGCGGATCACGGTCGGAACCCGAAGCGAGATGGCGAAGTTCCAGGAGGCCTGGAAGGAAGTCATGAACGCTCCGGCTTCGGCGACCCGGCACCTCCGGAAAGCTCCGGCAACGCTGGCGCTGGGGAGGCGGGATTTGCCTCCCGGGATGCGATCACTTTCGTAATCTCAGCCTGTTCCCCCAAGGGGAGTTCCTACGGAGTCTTTGTTTTGAACAACTTCCACAGTAAAACTCCTTGGATTCCGGGACGGACGGATCTTGCAAGTATTAGATTTATAGCGGTTGAGCTAAGGTTACAGATCTGACAACATTTGGGTTCGTGTCCGCTTAAAAACAAGTAGATTTCGAGCTCCCGTTGGATCCCAGGGCTCCTGCACCTTCACGGTGCGGGAGCCTTTTTGCGGACGGGAGCAAACGGCACGCGCGAGGTGCTTGTGACCGGTTTGCTTTCCATAATCCTTGCCGAAGACACGAGTCCCAGGCGGGGAGCCAGTCTTCCACAGCCTTCGGCCTCCTCCTGAAACGAACGCGTGCTGAAACTCACATCACCTTGGTACGCGCTTCTGGTTACTGTTCTGGCCCCCTGTTTCCCCGTTTTTGGGATAGTGAACCATGCTCGTCAACGTCTACTTTGGCACCATGAACTTCAAACAAGGACAACACGTTCGCATTAAGGGCAAGCATCTGGTTGGCACGGTGGAGAAGAAGTTGACCTCCCTCGACGATGTTTATGTCGTTCTCCTGGATGAGGCGCGCAAAGAAGAGAAGCTGGTCCGCGGCGCCGATCTCGAAGTGGTCGATCTCGATAAACAGAAGACAGCCTGAGTCGCATAGCCCTCGACTGCGCTCCGACGGTGGAGAACTGCGGACGGGGTCAAACACTCCGGCGGGCGCATGGCTGGTCAAACCCAGGTTTTCGGTGGAGCCTTAGGCAGGGCTGGCCTGAGCACAGCGGCTCCAGTTGTCGACCCGTCAGAAGCATCTCTCTTTGGCGAATGCATGAAAGGGTAAAGGTCGAAAGCGTTTTGCCTCTTTCTGCGAGCATCCGACCTACGGGCGATCGGGAATAGCCAATATCCCGAAGCATGTTCCTCACCCCGGTGCCTCGTTTTTAAGAATTTTGTGCATGGAGAATGCGCAACGGAGAACAGGAAAGTTTGCTTGCTTTGCAGTGGCCGGATGCAGGGAAGCAATGGCTCGTTGAGAGGCATTGCCGGTATGGGTATGGCACGCAAAGAAGAAAAGGGCCTCCCGCTCGGGAGGCCCTCTTGCATGCCGGGGTGGTACGACTACTTGAGGCTCTGGAGCTTCTGCGTCGCGATCTGCGCGGCGTCCGTGTCCTTGTTCTGGTCCTTGATCTGGGCATAGAGGCGCTTCGCTTCTTCGGGCTGGGTGGTTTCGTAGAGGGCGGCCAGTTGCAGCTGCGCTTCGGACTTGGGGACGGTCGTGGTCGGATGAGCGATTACGTCCTGCAGAAGGGTCACTGCCTGCGAGTTGCGTCCCGTCTGCTGGTAGAGATTGGCGAGAGCGACCTTTGCCAGCGAGGCGAGATTGCTGTTGCTCGCATGGATTGCTTTTTCAAGGTCGGCTTCGGCCTGGGATTTCTGGCCCATGTCCAGCTCGGTGATACCGGCAAAATAGCGAGCCATCTGTCCGGCGGTGAGCCAGCTGTACTGATCGGCAACCTGACGGAAGAGCGGATAAGCGGCTTTGGCGCGATCGGCGGCGGTGGCGTAGGTCTTGGTACCGGGCTCCGCGGGCACATTGGGCTGGGTGATGGGGGTTTCGTAGATGTCCATCGCCTGCCCCAGTACCAAGCTGGCTGAAGCGTCGCGCTTCTGATAGACGAGGATGCCGGCGACGAAGACGGCGACAAGGAGCACGACGCCCACGGACCACGCAATCACGTTGCTGCGGTGCTCCCCGACCCACTCGAGGCCGGAGGTGGTTGCTTTTACGAATTTGTCCTGTTTGAGCGCGTGACGGGTCTGTGTGTCCACCGGGTTTGCCGAACTTCCTTTGGGCGGGAGTCGCGAATGCACACCAAGGCGCACTCGTACAAAATACCCCTCATTTTACCATGCGGCGGATGCGGGCATTTGCCACGACTGCAGGACAGACGGATCACCCTTTGCGCGATACCCACATCCCAACCGCAGGGGATGCGGGGCACCGGTAGTTCCCTCCTGGGCTAGGCTGCGCGGACTACATCCTCGATCTCGCCGTTTTCGACCTTTTCCTGACACTCGATGCAGTAGGGAGTCCAGGGGAGCGCTTCGAGGCGCTTCTCGCCGATGGGCTTGCCGCAATGGAGGCAGTCGCCGAAGGTCCCCTCGCGCAGACGCTCCAGCGCCAGCCGGACCAGCGACAACTGGCTGTGCCCCTCGGTGCCCTGCGTGAAGATGAGTTCCTTCTGATAGGAGAGTACCGCCTGATCGGCGACGTCCAGAGTGTCCTCCGCCACCGCTTTGCGGCCTTCTTTGACCGCGGTCAGCATGCTGCGCTCGAGTTGGCGCTGTTGATGGCGAAGCCTCTCTTCGAATCGCCGCTGTTGGGGAGGTTGCGATGGACGGGTCAAGGGGGAAACTCCTCGGGAAAAAGACTGGTCCGCACTCAGGACATACATTGGACGCAGGAATGGGCCAAAGATTTGTTTTTCTTTCACAGTTTCTCTGGCTATCTTCGGGACCGGTTTCCGGCGCCTGGTGACGCTGGTTCCGCCGGCACGGGGTACATGGATGCGCGACGGGGAAAAATGCACTAGGCTGAAGAAGTCATGTACGAAGATTTCCACTCCACTGACCGCTGGACCGGCGAGGATCTGCACTGCCGCTGGAAGGCCAACATTGTTGCGATTGCCACGCGCCACGCTGACGCGGTGGACATCCGCTTCGACGTCAATGGGCGGGCGGTCTGGATCGCTATGCCCTGCCTGGCCTGGGTCGAGCAGAAGAAGCGATCCGAACACGTGATCACAGATTCGCTGGCAGCACAGGCCGCGGGACGCTATCTGAAGGGCGCGATCGAGTCCGGATACGACAACGGGCGCGAGATGTACACCATGACGATCGAAGAGGTTCTGGCCCAGGTGGACGCAGTGCTGCACGAGGTGGGGCACACGCGCAACCTGCCGTATCTGGTGCCTTCGGACGACGCGCAGCCGCAGGTGTAAAGGCACCCCGAGGTGACGTTTGGCGCGCCGGTTCGGCACTGCGCCGCGATTCCCCGGCCAGAAAGTCTGCGCTAAACTGGCCGTCTTCCCCGGAATCCCGCGGTGCGGAAGAGCTGCTGAAGGGAGCCATGTGACGGCTTCGCTGATGAGACTGGCTGTGAGTGCGGTGGTCGCTGCCGGCATCACGGGGTGGGCGCAGACGCAGCGCGGCGTAGAGGCGGTTCCGTCGCCGACCGACGAAAAGCAGGCGATGGGGGATTATTATGCGCTGGTGATCGGGATCGATGACTATCAGCCGCCGTTGAACCGGCTGACGACGGCGGTGAACGACGCGAAGGCGATGGGGAAGCTACTGGAAGAGGGCTACGGCTTCAAAGTGAAGTATCTGTTGGATCACGACGCGACCCGATTCAACATCCTGGATGCGCTGGCGAAGTACGAGACCACGGTAAAGCCGCCGGACAGCGTGCTGGTGTACTACGCAGGGCATGGATATCTGGACCAGCAGACGAAGCGGGCTTACTGGATTCCGGTGGATGCGAATTCGAAGTTCAGCCCCAACCGGATCATCAGCGACGACCTGATGAACGAGGTCAGTGATGTGCCGGCGCGGCATGTGCTGGTGATCTCGGACAGCTGCTACAGCGGAGATATGGCAACGCGCAGCATCGCGGATACGGAGGCAGCCAGCAGCCGTTCCGCCACGATCGCGCGCATGGCGGTGCGGCGGTCAAGGAACCTGATGGCCAGCGGCGGCGATGAGCCGGTGGCCGATGCGGGAGGCAACGGGCACAGCATCTTCGCGAACGTGCTGCTGCGGTCGTTGAACGAGGACGATCAGGCGATGTTCACGGCGAGCGGCATCTTTTATCAGGACATCAAAGATCTGGTGGTGGGCAAATCCCGGCAGACGCCGGAGTATGCGGTGATTCCGGATTCCTCCCACGATGGCGGGGATTTCGTCTTTGTGCGGACCGGCAAGGCGATCGCGGGCGGGGCGACGGCGCGGGCTGAGGCGCTGGCGGCGATCAAGGCGGCGGCTCTGGCCGAGCCCGCGCCGAGCGGGAGCGGGTTGGGCTCGAATGCGGACCTGCAAAAGATGATGAACGCGGTCCGGATGACGGTGCCAAATCTGAGCGCGGCTCTGGCTTCGGCGGACGTAACGTTTCTGAAGAACGCTCTCGCGGCCGGAACCAAGCCGATGGTGATCGAGCAGGCACTGCGGCAGAGATCGCCAGACGGCAAGACGGCGGCACAGGCATTCTTTGAAAGCGCGGGCAGTTCAAAGGATGCGATGGGCTGGTTCAAGACCGAACTGGCGGCGGGACTGGATCCGAACATGACGGTTCCCGACGACTACTACGGGCAGTCGGGCCTGTTGAATGCCGCTATGCGCGCCGGCAATGTGGGAGCCATCGAACTGCTGCTGAAGAACGGCGCGAGCCCGCACGCGTATCAGGACCTGTTCCTCACGCGGTATGACGAACCGCGTTTCCTTTTCCCGCTGCAATACATCGCCTCCGACGACCGGCTGGACCTGACGCAGAAGCAGGAGCTGGCGAAGGCGTTCCTCGACGCGGGCGTGGTGGTTCCGCAACCCGCACCGGAGACTCTGCACAACCGCGACCTCCCGGTTCGCCAGGCGGAGGAAATCCAGGAAAAGACGGCGACCGCCCTGGGAATGAAACTGCCCCTGTCGCCGGAGTGCTGCAGGCGGCCCGGGCCGGTGTGCATGGCCGCTTCGAAGCGAACCGGAGAAGACTGGTGCGCGCTGGTGGCGAAGATGCCCACCCAACTGGAGGTGGGTGCCGACGCGACGATGAGACCCGTCTGGGACGTGCGGCTCCGATATCTGATGAGCATCGAAAGCAACAAGGCTTACTTTTTGGGTTCCACCCAGAGCGTCGGCGAGGCGAGTTACGTTTTAGTCGAAGTGTCGAAAGATTCTTCCAGCTGGACCATTCTGCGATTCATGGAGCCGGAGTCAGGGATGGGATTGTGCAAGAAGGACGATAAGGATGACAATGCGCCGCGCGCCGATTACTGCTGGCGGCGGATTCCGCTGCATCGGGTGGCGGGAACCGACGAGATGCGATTCGACGAGTGGGGCGTGAGTTGGAAGCTCCATCCGTGACTGGGTTGCAGGTGGAATCCTGTGCAACAGGTGCAGAACGGTCTTCTGCCAGTCCGCTTTTTCCTTTGCAAGCCCTGCTCTGGATGGGAAAATAGTGAGTTCTTTCTGACCCACGGAGGCTTTCCGAGCTATGGGAGCGACGGCCACTCTTCAGGAGATGAAGCGCCTGACCGAAGGTCTGCACGCGCACCGCAATCTCTCCACGCCACAACTGGTGGAAAGCGCTATCGCGCGCGGCGAAGGCCGTCTGGCCTCGAACGGCGCGCTGGTGGCGATGACCGGCGCCCGGACCGGGCGTTCTCCGCGCGACAAGTTCACGGTTGAGGACGACGAGACGCGGGAGCGCGTTCACTGGGGCAAGGTGAACCAGGCGTTTCCGCCGGAGAAGTTCGAGGCGCTGCTGCAGCGGGTGATCCGTCACATGGCAGAGCGCGATCTGTTCATCATGGATCTGGCGGCAGGGGCGGATCCCACCTATCGGCTCCCGATCCAGGTGATTTGCGAATACGCGTGGCATGCTCTGTTTGTGAAACAACTCTTCGTGCGGCCCGATGCCAGCGAACTGGCCAGCCACAAGCCCGAATTCACCGTGATAGCAGCGCCGGAATTCGAGGCGATCCCGGAGCGGGACGGCGTGCGTTCTTCGACGTTTATCCTGGCGGATTTCTCGCGGAAAATTGTGCTCATCGGCGGCACAAAATATGCCGGCGAGATGAAGAAGTCGATTTTCGGGGTGATGAACTACATCCTGCCACCGCGAAATGTGTTTCCGATGCACTGCTCGGCGAATGTGGGACCGGATGGGACGACGGCGCTGTTTTTTGGCTTGTCGGGGACGGGAAAGACGACGCTGTCGGCGGATCCGGACCGGCGGCTGATTGGCGACGACGAGCATGGGTGGAGTCCCGATGGGGTCTTCAATTTTGAGGGTGGTTGCTATGCCAAGTGCGTGGATCTGACGATGGAGAAGGAACCGCAGATCTACAACGCAATCCGGTTCGGGTCAGTGCTGGAGAACGTGGTGCTCGATCCGCGCACGGGAGAGCCGGACTACTCAGACATTCGCTACACGGAGAACACGCGCGCCGCTTATCCGGTGGATTACATTGCCAATGCAGTGATTCCGGGGATGGGAGGCCATCCGCGGAACGTGTTGTTCCTTGCGGCGGATGCGTTTGGGGTTCTTCCGCCGATCGCCAAGCTGACCCCGGAACAGGCGATGTATCACTTCCTCTCGGGCTACACGGCAAAGCTGGCCGGCACCGAGGCGGGGCTGGGTAGCGAGCCAGTGCCGGAGTTTTCGACTTGTTTCGGATCCCCGTTCCTGCCGCTGGCGCCCAGCGTGTATGCGGAGATGTTGGGACGAAGGCTGCACGAGCACAACGCACAGTGCTGGCTGGTGAACACGGGGTGGACGGGCGGCGGCTTCGGCGTGGGCAAGCGGATGAGCCTGGCGCACACGCGGGCGATGGTGCATGCACTGCTGAACGGCGGCATGGCGAATGCGGAATTCACGACGGAGCCGGCGTTTGGGCTGAGCATTCCGACGACGTGCCCTGGGGTTCCGGCAGAGCTGCTGAATCCGCGCAACGCCTGGGCGAATAAGGATGCGTATGATGCGCAGGCGAAACTTCTGGCGTCGAAGTTCGTGGAGAACTTCAAAAGATTTCATGTGCCGGAGAATGTGCGCCAGACGGGACCGAAGGTCTAGATCACAGGTCACAGGTCGCAGTTCCGGGAGTCATCGCGCTCACTCCATACTCGATTCGAGTGAGCCCTTGGGTGGTGCGCTGGTGCCCTGCGTTTTGCGCTGGGGTAACTTGACTCTTGACAACCGCAGCACTAGTCTCGAAATGGCGGCAGCGGCAGTTCCCTTCCCTCCGCTCTGTAGTCGTTGTCAGGAGAACGGCCCATGCAAAGCGACCCCAACTACATCTGGAATTACCTCCCTCTGCTGATGCAGATCGTGGTGGTGGGCGCGCTGTCGGGGGGCATGGTGGGTATGTCCTGGTTTATCGGACGCCACCGCAATTTCAAAGAGAAGCTGGAAGCATATGAATGCGGCATCCCGGCCGAAGGCGACGCGCGGGGACGTTTTTCCGTGCGCTTTTATATGGTGGCGATGCTGTTCATCCTCTTCGATGTGGAAGCGGTGTTCATGCTTCCATGGGCGGTAATCTACCGCGAGCTCCCGCGGGTGACGGGCTCCCGATTTTTCGGTTTCTGGGAGATGCTGGTTTACCTCGGATTCGTGGTGATTGGCATCTTTTATGTATGGAAGAAGGGGATTCTCGACTGGGCTTCCGATAAGGCAGACCTTTAAACCGCAACCCTCACACCCACAGAAGGAACCATGGGAGAAGCGCTGCTCAGCAAACAGGCTGTGTTTGAAGCCCTCGCGGAGAACGTGGCCATTCAGGCCCTGCGTGCCGCCCATCCCGACGTCATCACGAACGCGAAGTTCGATCGCGGCGAACTCACGCTGGTCATCGCCGCCGACCAGATCCGCGCCACATGCCGGACGCTGCAGACAGCGGGCTACAACTTTCTCGAAGACGTGACGTGCGTGGACTGGTATCCGGCGGAGCCCCGCTTCCAGGTGACGTATCACATTCTGTCGCACCAACTGAAGGAGCGGGTGCGGCTGCACGCGATGGTCGAGTCGATGGATCCGTCGATCGACAGCATCACCCCGGTATGGCCCTCGGCGAATTACTACGAGCGCGAGGTGTGGGACCTGTTCGGCATTCGTTTTCACGGGCATCCGGGCCTGCGCCGGATCATGCTGCCGGAGGAATGGGAAGGGCACCCGCTGCGCAAAGACTATCCGGTGGAGGGCTATCGCTGATGGCAGAGCGGTTCGATAACCCACACGCGCCCGAGATCCCCGGCTTCGTGGAAACGGCGACGCTGGTGAAGCCGCGCCCGGAGGAGGGTCCGAAGGATCACACCATGGTCCTGAACATGGGGCCGCAGCATCCTTCGACGCACGGCGTGCTGCGCGTGGTGCTGGAGATCGACGGGGAGACGGTGGTCAAGCTGGTTCCGGATATTGGATATCTGCACACCGGCATCGAGAAAACCTGCGAGGCGAAATTCTGGCAACAGGTGGTTCCGCTGACAGACCGGATCGACTATCTGTGCCCGATGACGAACAACCTGGCTTTTTGTCTGGCCGGAGAGAAACTGCTGCAGATCGAGATTCCGGAGCGGGCGCAGTGGATGCGGGTGCTGCTGAACGAACTGACGCGGCTGAATTCGCATCTGGTGTGGCTGGGCACGCATGCGATGGATATCGGCGCGCTCACGGTCTTCCTGTATACGTTTCGCGAGCGCGAGGAGATTCTGCGAATCTTCGAGCACGTGTCAGGGCAGCGGATGATGACGTCATATTTCCGCATCGGCGGGCTGGCGCTGGAACCGCCGCTGGATTTCTTCGATTCGGTGCAGAGGCTGATCAAAGTTCTGCCGGAGAAGATCGATGAGTACGAGAACCTGCTGACGGGCAATCCGATCTTCATCAATCGGCTGAAGGGTGTTGGGTATCTGAGCCCTGCAGATGCGATTGCGCTGGGGGTGACGGGACCGCCGCTGCGGGCATCGGGAGTGGACTGGGATCTGCGCCGCGACATGCCGTATTCAAGCTACGAAAAATTCCAGTTTGAAGTGCCCGTGTCGAATGATGGGGACGTTTGGGCGCGCTACGTGGTGCGGCTGAAGGAGATGCGCGAGTCAGTGAAGATTTGCCAGCAGGCGCTGGACGGGATGCCGTCAGGACCGATCAAGGCGGATGCGCCGCATGTGGTGCTGCCGGACCGGGAAAAGATGAAGACGCAGATGGAAGCGCTCATCTATCACTTCAAGATTGTGACGGAAGGCTTTCAGGTGCCGGCGGGTGAAGTCTACCAGGCAGTTGAGTCGCCGCGCGGAGAGATGGGTTATTACGCCGTGAGCGACGGCACAGCGAAGCCGTATCGCGTGCACATGCGGAATCCATCGTTCGCAACGCTGCAGGCCGTAGAGAAGATGTGTGTCGGGCGGATGATCGCGGATGTGGTGGCGGTGATCGGGTCCATCGATATTGTTCTGGGAGAGATCGACCGGTGATCGCAACGGCGGAGCCCATGCTGCAGACGGAATTGTGGGTGTCGTTCGTGTCGATGCTGCGATCGTACGCGGCGGCCGCGAGTTTGCACACGGGCGAAGTCGGTGTTCGTCTGGATGGGAATGATGTGGGGATCGCAGCGGGCGATGTGCAACTGGCGATGCATTTCGATGCCGAATCGGGTGTGGTGAGCTGGACCAAGCGCACTGGTTGCAGTGAGCCGATCGCGGGGAGTTTCGAGATTCTCGCGGATGGAGTTGTCTCCGTCAACGGCGCGACACGCGATCTGGATCACGCAGCGATTGACTTCATCGCTTCCGTCACGGAAGGCTCGAAAGGAGGCCAGCGATAAGCACACAGCCGAACACCCTGTTTTCTCCAGCGCTGGCTGCGCGTTTCGACAAGCTGGTAACCCTCTATCCGGTGAAGCGGTCGGCGCTGGTTCCCATGCTGCTTTACGCGCAGGATGAGGTCGGGTACCTGTCCGACGCGGTGATTGCGGAGGTCGCCGAGCGCATCGGGATCACGGAACTCGATGTACGCAACGTCATCAGCTACTACTCGCTGCTGCGGACCAAACCGGCCGGCAAATATCACGTGCAGGTGTGCACGAATATCAGCTGCATGCTGCGCGGCGGGAATGAGATTCTGGATCACTGCAAGAAGAAGCTGGGCATTCCGGCGAAGGGCGTCACGGCGGACGGAATTTTTTCACTTGAAGAGGTCGAGTGCATCGGGGCCTGTTCATGGGCTCCGGCGGCACAGGTGAACTACGACTTCCACGAGAACCTGACAACCGAATCGGTGGATAAGGTGCTGGACGAGTACCGCTCGAAATCAAAAAGCGGAGGGACGAAATAATGGCGACGCTGACGACGCATCCGGACTGCGTGCCTGTGGTTTCGTACCGCTTTGGCCAGGGAGCGACGGATATCGATCGCTACATCGAGCTGGGCGGCTACGAGTCGGCGCGGAAGGCGCTGGCGCTGGGGCCGGAGGGCATCATCAATGAGATGAAGGCCTCGAACCTGCGCGGGCGCGGGGGCGCGGGATTCCCGACGGGGCTGAAATGGTCGTTTGTGCCGAAGCAGTCGGCCAAGCCGAAGTACGTGCTGGTGAACGGGGATGAATCGGAGCCGGGCACGTGCAAGGACCGGCTGATCTTCGAGCACGATCCGCACTCGGTGATTGAGGGTTCGATCATCGCGGGGCTGTCGATTGGAGCGCGGATGGGATTCATCTATCTGCGCGGCGAGTATCGCTACCTGTTGCAGATCATGGAACGTGCAGTTGCACAGGCCTATACGAAGGGCTTTCTGGGCAAGAACATTTTCGGCTCGGGCATCGACTTCGATGTCGTGACCCAGACGGGCGCCGGGGCCTATGAGGTCGGCGAAGAGTCGGCATTGATGGAGTCGCTCGAAGGCAAACGCGGCATTCCGCGCATCCGCCCGCCGTTCCCGGCTGTTGTGGGACTCTACGGCGGCCCCACCATCATTAATAACGCCGAGACGATCGCCACGGTGCCGCATATCTTCCGCCTGGGCGGCGCGGAATACGCAAAGATCGGCACGGAGCGCAACGGTGGCACGCGCTTGTTCTGCCTGAGCGGGCATCTGAATCGGCCGGGCGTTTATGAGTTGCCGATGGGCTACAACCTCAAGAAGATGATTTATGAGGTGGGCGGCGGCATTCCGAATGGCAAAAAGCTGAAAGCAGTGGTCCCGGGTGGGTCGTCGACGCCGGTGCTGTTGCCGGAAGAGATCGACATCGGGATGGATTTCGATCAGGTGGGCAAGGCTGGGTCGATGCTGGGATCGGGCGGCGTGGTGGTGCTCGATGAGACGGTGTGCATGGTCGAGTTCGCGCTGCGGACAATGAAGTTTTACGCGCACGAAAGTTGCGGCTGGTGCATTCCCTGCCGTGAGGGTACGGACTGGCTGAAAAAGTCACTGACACGGTTGCATGCAGGCGGGGCGGTCGACAAGGACATCGACAACATTAAATATCTCGCCGAGAACATGTTGGGGCGGACGTTCTGTCCGCTGGGCGATGCGGCGGCGATGCCGACCATTGCATTCGTGAAGAAGTTTCGCAAGGAGTTTGAGGATCACCTGGACGGCAAGGGCTGTCCGTACCACCGTGTCGCGGAACGCGAGCCCGCGCTGGTCTGAAGGATCGGAATGGCTGACGTTACATTCACTGTCGATGGCAAGAAGCTCACCGCGCCCGCGGGTACGCTGTTGATTGAAGCCTGCCGCGAGCACGGCATCGAGATTCCGGCCTTCTGTTATTACCCGGGCCTCTCGCTGCAGGCCGCGTGCCGCATGTGCGTGGTGCGTCTCGAGAAGGTGCCCAAGCTGCAGACCGCGTGCACGACACCAGTGGCCGAAGGCATGGTGGTGACGACGGAGAGCCCGGAGATCGCCCAGTCACGCAAGGCAACGATTGAATTGCTGCTGGGCAATCATCCGCTGGACTGTCCGGTGTGCGACGCCGGCGGCGAGTGCGAATTGCAGGACATGACGTTCAAGTACGGCGCGGGTGAGTCGAAGTTTGTCGACATCAAGAACCACCGCGAGGAGCAGCAGTGGTCGCCGGTGGTCTTCTTCGACCGGCCGCGCTGCATCCTGTGCTATCGCTGTGTGCGCGTGTGCGGCGAAGGGATGGACGTGTGGGCCCTGGGGATCCAGAATCGCGGCGCCGACTCGGTGATCGCACCCAATGGGCAGGATCATCTGGACTGTGAAGAGTGCGGCATGTGCATCGACATCTGCCCGGTCGGCGCGCTCACGTCGGGTGCCTATCGTTACAAAACGCGTCCGTGGGAGATGTCGCATGTGGGGACGGTTTGCACGCACTGCGGCGACGGTTGCAAGACGACCCTCGGGGTCCGTCGTGCCAACGACGGCATGGAGATCGTGCGCGGCGACAATCGCGACAAGTCGGGCATCAACGGCGATTTCTTATGTATCAAGGGCCGTTACGCATTCGACTTCGCGAATCGCGAGAACCGGCTGACGAAGCCGATGATCCGCCAGGCGAATGGCCGTCTCGAAGCCGTCACGTGGGACGAGGCCATCGAGTTCGCGGGCAACAAACTACGCGAGATTCGCGACGTGAAGGGCGGATCGTCGATCGGGGTGATCGGCTCGAACCGGACCACGAACGAGGAATCGTACCTGCTGCAGAAGTTCGCGCGCACGCTGCTGGGAACGAACAACATCGATCATCATCGGACGGCTGACTATCCGGCGTTTGCCGCAGCGATGAACGGTAAGGCGGAAGCTTCGCTGCGGGACGTCGCGGCGGCGAAGGCGATCCTGCTGCTCGGCAATGATCCCACGGAGCAGCATCCGGGGCTGGCGTGGCAGATTCGCACCAACGTGCGCCTGCACCAGGCGCGGCTGTTCCTTGCGAATCACAAGGACATCAAGCTGCGCCGTCAGGCGACCGCGTTTCTCGATATTCCCGAGGACGGCTATGTGGGCCTGGTTGCATGGCTGGTCGGAGAGGCTGCTCCGCTTGATGACGACAAGAATGCCGTGGCCTTCCGCGAAGCGCTGCGCAAAGAAGAATCGCTGGTCATCGTCTTCGGTTCCGAGTTTCGCGGGCGGGACGTCGAGGCTGTTCTTGCGTTGGGAGCAAAGTTTGCCAACGTGAAGTTTGCCTGCCTGGGCGATTACGCGAATTCGCGCGGCGCGGCGGACATGGGGCTTTATCCCGATCTGCTGCCCGGATATGTTCCAGTTTCGGCTGCGGCGCAGTTCTCCGCCGAATATCCGAGCTTACCCACCACGCCCGGACTGAACCTCCTGCAGATGTTTGATGCGGCGGAAGCCGGCAGCCTTGGCGCCCTCTATATCGTCGGTGCGAATCCGGTGGCGCGATTCGCTCGTCACAGCGAGGCGCTGCACAAGACGTTCATCGTCGTGCAGGACATGTTCCTCACCGAGACGGCGCAGTTTGCCGATGTCATCCTTCCGGCTGCAAACCTGTACGAGAAGAGCGGGACAGTTACGAACACCTTTGGCGACCTGCAAATGGTGAAGAAGGCGGCCGATCGGGCGGGTGTTCGCACCGACTTCGAACTGATCGTCCGGCTCGCAGCAGCAATGGGTGCCGATGTGAAGAAGCTGGTGCCCTTCGGGCAGCGCGGTGTTCGCGCGGACATGGGACAGGCCCGAGGCGCACAATCCGGAGAGGCGGATCGGCATGGCGTATGGCTGGCGGCGCATCATCTGGAGCCGAAGCTCAGCCCCTTCGATTCGTTCGCGATCCTGGACGAGATCCAGCGGCTGGTACCGTCGTACGATGTTCCCCGATCCGATTTGCTGACCGGCAACGATCAGCATGTGAAGCCGGGACTGGTTCAGATTGAAAACATCGGCGCGCGTCCGGACCTGGTTTTGCCTTCGAACGACACGCTGTTCACCTCAGGATCGCTCGGCCTTTACAGCAAAACTCTGCACTCGGTACTCGAGTCGCACAAGCCCGTGGAAACGGCGGCGGATTAGAAGCACACTGGACGACTTTTTGATGGAGACCAACCTCATTCCGTTTTTGCTGTTCAACCTGGCCAAGGTGATCGTGGTGGTGGTCGTTCTGCTGATGTGTGTGGCCTACACGGTGCTGCTGGAGCGCAAGCTGGTGGGGCGCATCCAGAATCGCTGGGGACCGAGTCGGGTGGGGCCGTTTGGCCTGCTGCAGCCGCTGGTCGACGGCGCCAAGCTGTTTCTGAAAGAAGACCTGATGCCGGAGGCGGTGTACCGGCCACTCTACATCCTGGCGCCGATCATTGCGCTTTCGTGCGCACTACTCTCGATTTCCGTCATCCCGTTCGGCGCCGATATCCGTTGGCACGGCATGCAGTTCTTCCAAGTTTCCGATAACAATATCGGGCTGCTGATCCTGCTCGGCATTACATCCGTTGGGGTGTACGGCATTGCGCTCTCGGGCTGGGCGTCGAACAACAAATATTCGCTGTTGGGCGCGCTGCGCGCTTCGGCTCAGGTGATCAGCTACGAACTGGCGCTGGGCCTTTCGCTGGTCGGGATCGTGATCCGTTCCGGCTCGCTGCGACTGCGCGACATTGTGGGCGTTCAGGCTCCGCACGGGCTGCTCTCGTGGAATTTCTTCGGCGGTTTCCAGTTCGTGGCCTTCTTCATCTACCTGATGGCCGCCTACGCGGAGACGAACCGCTCGCCGTTCGATCTGCCTGAAGCCGAGTCCGAACTGACGGCCGGGTATCACACCGAATACAGCTCAATGAAGTTTGCCATGTTCTTCATGGCCGAATACGGCAACATGATTACGGTCGGCTGCGTCGCCACTCTGCTCTTTTTCGGCGGGTGGACGAGCCCCTTCGGCAACTTCTTTCACTTCGGTACCGGACCGGTCGCTACCGCATTCTTTTCGCTGTTCTGGTTCGTCGCCAAAGTTTTCGGTTTTCTCTTTCTTTACATCTGGGTACGCGGCACGCTGCCGCGTTTCCGTTATGACCAGCTCATGGGCTTCGGATGGAAATTCCTGGTGCCTGTGGCCGTGGCCAATATCATTGTCACAAGCTTCTGCATCGGGCTCTGGCTGCCGGTGCGGTAATACAATTTTGAGTTTGGACTGTCCACGCTTTTCCCGCAGGTTGCAGATTCGTTAGAAAACCATGCATCTGGCTCTCTTCATCTTCTTTGCGGTGCTGTGTGTGGCGGGGGCGCTGAACCTCCTGCTGCAGCGCCACCCGATCAACAGCGCGCTGTCGCTGATCGTCGTTATGAGCTCGCTTGCCGTTCTGTATCTATTGCTCGGAGCGGAATTCCTGGCGGCCGCGCAGGTGATCGTCTACTCCGGCGCCATCATGGTGCTGTTCACTTTCGTCATCATGCTGCTGAACGCGGGTAAAGAAGAACGCACGCACGGCAGTAAGCTGGCTTACATTGCGGGGTTCCCGGGAGCGGCCGCGCTCCTCGGATTGCTCGCATTTATTTTCATCTCACACCGAGACGATTTCGGACAGGCTCGTCTGGGCGAGTATGTCGCCACCACCAGCGACCTGAGCCGCGTGCTTTTCAAGGACCTGCTGCTGCCCTTCGAGGTCACCTCGGTCCTGATTCTGATCGCCATCCTGGGCGCGGTGGCGCTCGCTCGAAAGGAGCACTGAGCCGTGGTGCCGATTGCGTACTACCTCGTCCTCAGCGCCATCCTGTTCTCGATCGGTGTTGCGGCATTTCTGATCAAACGCAACATCATCACCGTGTTCATGTCGATTGAGCTGATGCTGAACGCCGTGAACCTGGCTTTTATCGCTTTCTCGCGGCAGTGGAGCCAGATCACCGGCCACCTGCAGGTCAACGGGCAGATTTTTGTCTTCTTCGTGATGGTGGTTGCCGCTGCTGAAGCCGCGGTGGGCCTCGCCATCATCATCTCGGTCTTCCGGGCGCGCAACACTCTCAACGTCGACTCGATCGACCTGATGAAACTATGAGCGGACTATGAACCCAGACCTTCACCTCTGGCTTATCCCGATTGCCCCCTTCGCCGGATTTCTGGTGAATGGTCTGGCCGGTCGCAAGCTCCCGAAACCAGTGGTCACGGCCATCGCGCTGATCGGTTCGCTCATACCCCTCTTTCAGGTATCGGCGATTGTTACAAAATTCGGCGCCCTCACGCTGCCACACATCGAGCACCTCGGCACGTGGATCGCGGCCGGCTCCTTCCACGCCGATTTCACCTTCCAACTCGACCAACTCACGCTGGTCATGCTCTGTGTGGTCACCGGCGTCGGCTTCCTGATTCATGTTTACTCCGTGGGCTACATGGCCGAAGAAGAGGGCTACTGGCGATTCTTCGCCTACATGAACCTCTTCCTGTTCTTCATGCTCACGCTGGTGCTGGCGGAGAACTTCCTGCTGATGTTTGTCGGATGGGAAGGCGTGGGTCTGGCTTCGTATCTGCTGATCGGCTTCTACTTCACACGCGATTCCGCGGCCAACGCGGGCAAGAAGGCATTCATTGTTAACCGCATCGGGGACTTCGGCTTTCTGATCGCGATGTTCCTGCTGATCGCACACTTTGGCTCGCTGAGCTTCGGCGAGGTCTTCGCGCAGATTGGGGCGCATCCGGAGTGGCAGAGCGGATTTCTGACGGCGATCGCGCTGTTCCTGGTGCTGGGCGCCACGGGTAAGTCGGCCCAGATACCTCTGTATGTGTGGCTGCCCGACGCGATGGAAGGCCCGACGCCTGTGTCCGCGCTGATCCACGCCGCCACGATGGTCACGGCTGGTGTTTACATGATCGCGCGCACGCATGTGATCTTCGATCGATCTCCACTGGCGCTCAGCGTGGTGGCGACGATCGGCGTGGCTACGGCTTTCTTCGCGGCCACGATCGGTATCCTGCAAACCGACATCAAGCGCGTGCTGGCCTACTCGACGATTTCGCAACTGGGCTACATGTTCCTCGCTTGCGGGGTTGCGGCGTATTCGGCGGCCATCTTCCATCTTGTGACGCATGCCTTCTTCAAGGCGCTGCTCTTCCTCGCTGCGGGCTCGGTGATTCACGCTCTCTCCGGCGAGCAGGACATGCGCGCCATGGGCGGGCTGCGCAGCAAAATCCCGATCACTTTCTGGACCATGACCGCGGCGGTGTTCGCGATCTCCGGCTTCCCGTTCTTCTCCGGCTTCGTCAGCAAAGACGAAATTCTCTACCAGACCTTTATCTCGCCGAACGGCGGCAAGATCTTCTGGGCGGTGGGACTGCTGACGGCCGGACTGACCTCCTTCTATATGTTCCGGCTTTGGTATATGACCTTCTTCGGCGAGCGACGCGCCCCAGTTGCCGCGCACGAAGAGGATCTCGCACCGGTGCACGCGCGCTCCGACACGAAGCTGACACTCGAAGCCGAGCCGCCCGCACATCCGGTTCACGAAAGTTCGTGGATTCTGCTGGGTCCGCTGGTCATTCTCGCGATCCTCTCGGTGATTGGCGGTTTGATGGGATGGCCGGAAGCGCTGGGCGGAAGCAACTGGTTCGCGCGTTTCCTGGAACCTGCTCTGAAGACTGTGCACATGAGCTTCGAGCAGACGTCGGTTGCGATTGCGACGGGCGCGGCCAACCCAGCACCTGCATCGACGCCGTCGCCCGCCGGCGACAAGTCACTGGAGCTGATCCTCGCGGCCGTCTCGGTCGCTGTCGCGTTCTTCGGCTGGCTCTTCGCGCACATCCTCTATTTCGCCAAGCCTGAGTTGCCGGCGCGGCTGACCAAACAACTCCACGCGGTGTACACGCTGATCAGAAACAAGTACTGGATCGACGAGGTCTACGGCGCCGTCATCATTGCGCCTGTCCTCTTTATCGCACGCTGGATCCTGGGTGTCCTGATCGATCGCGCCGTAATCGACGGCGGCACACTCTCGGCCGGTTATACTGCGCAGGGCCTGGGGGCTTTGGTCGCGCGCATTCAATCCGGCAATATTCGTTCCTACGCGGGATGGCTCGCGTTCTTTGCAGCCGTTCTGCTCGTCCTGTCGTACTTCGGACTCACAACCCACTTCGCGCTGCGATGAATCCTCGACAAAAGACAATATCGTGCTGACTGACCATATCCTGACGCTGATCACCTTCGTTCCCACTGCGGGCGCGATCGTCGTCGCGTTTCTGCCGCGCAAGGGCCGCGTTGTTCCGGCCTTCACTCTGCTCGTCACGCTGGTCACGTTCGTGCTTTCGCTGCACCTGCCGGCGCACTTCGACTACGCGAACCATGGCTTCCAGTTTGAAGAGGATCAGCCGTGGATCACGTCGCCAGCGATTCGCTATCACCTGGGCGTTGACGGGCTGTCGTTGTGGCTCGTCCTGCTGGCCACCTTCCTCGCACCGGTCGGCGTTCTGGTTTCGTGGCGTTCTATTCAGAACCGCACCAAGGAGTTTTACTTCCTCTTCTTGCTGCAGCAGACCGCGATGATCGGCGTCTTTACGGCGCTCGACCTGTTCCTTTACTACGGGTTCTGGGAACTGTCGCTCGTACCGATGGCTATTCTGATCGCGCTCTTCGGACCCAACCGCGGGCGGCAGGCGGCTATCAAGTTCTTCCTTTATACGTTTATCCCCTCCGCACTCTTCCTGGTGGCGATCCTTTATCTCTACGTGAAAGCCGGCACGTTCGACTTCGTCACGCTGCAGAACCGACTGGCGTCGGGCTCTCTCGGCATCACGTCCCACACGCTTTTCTGGCTTTCGCTCGCGTGCCTCGTGGCTTTCGCCGTAAAGGTACCGGTCTTCCCACTGCACGGTTGGCTGGCGGACGTAATCCAGGAGGCGCCCACGGCAATGGCCATGGTCGTTGCCGGGAAGCTCGGCCTGTACTCGATCTTCCGCTTCAACCTCGGGCTCTTCCCGGAGCAGGCACGTGCTATCGCGCCGCTCATGATTGTGCTCGCCGTTGTGGGCGTCCTGTACGGCGCTCTGGTCGCACTCGCGCAGACCGATATGAAACGGCTGGTGGCGTACTCGATTCTGGGCAATCTGAGTTTCTGCACTCTGGGCATCTTCTGCTTCGCTCTCGCCGGGCTCAATGGCGCGGTCTATCAAACCCTGAATGAAGGTCTCACCGGCGGCGCGCTTCTCGTTCTCGTGAGCATCCTTTATGAACGCTATGGCACCTGCGACATGAGCCTTTACGGCGGACTGGCCAGCCGACTCCCGTGGCTTGCGACTCTTTTTGTGATTACGTCGCTGGCCCTCGTGGGCCTGCCGTTGTTCAACGGCTTTGTTGGCGAGTTTCTGGTTCTTAGCGGCTCCTTCGGCTCGCATCCACGCTGGGTCGGTGTGGCCGCACTCGGAGTGATCCTGAGTGCCTCGTACATGCTTTGGATGGTGCAACGGATCTTCTACGGCAAGGAGTCCTCGCTGGTCGTCAATCGGCCAGCGCCGGATCTCGACTTCCGCGAACACATCACGCTCTGGCCCATGGCCATCCTGATGCTTGCCATGGGGGTGCTGTCGCCGTACTGGATCAAAGCCATTGAGCCAGCCATGACGCCGCTTTCCGGTGCGGTTCCGGCGGTCGAAACCCCTGTCGGTCCCATCGCCAGCGCGGCCCAGCTTCCCGGAGGTGTGCAGTGAACGACTTTCCGCGCATCGCCCCCGAAGTCATCTTCACGCTGGGTGGGATCATCGTGATGCTCGCCGACGCAATGATGCCAAAGGTTTCCAGCCGCAAATCGCTCGGCTGGCTCGCGGTACTCGCGACCCTCGCTGCCCTTGCCGCCAGCATGTGGCAGACACACCTGCCTGCAGGCACCGCGTACTACGGCGTTGTGCGGACCGACGCTTTCAGCGTCTTCTTTCACGTCCTCATCGCCGGCATCGTTCTCGCCACGCTGCTCATCGTTCTGGACGCGGTCAATCCGGAAACCGAGGGGCTCGGAGAACTCTTCGCGCTCATTCAGTTCGGTGCCGTGGGCATGATGCTCATGTCTTCGGCGGTTGAGCTTCTGCTCGTCTTCATCGCTCTCGAGATTTCTTCGATCTCTACCTACATCATGGCGGGCTACCGGCGCAAGACGGCGAAGAGTCCCGAGTCGGCTTTGAAATACTTCCTCCTCGGCTCCTTCGCCACGTCGTTTTTCCTTTATGGCATCGCCTTGCTCTTCGGCGGGACCGGCAGCACTCGCATCGACGAAATCGCGGCCGCGATCGCACATCCAGTGGCCAGCGCCCAGATGAATGCGCTGCTGTACATCGGCCTGGCCATGATCGTGATCGGTCTCGGCTTCAAGGTATCGGCCGCGCCGTTCCACGTCTGGACTCCGGACGTCTACGAGGGCGCGCCCTCGCCTGTCGTCGCACTGATGTCTACCGGCCCCAAAGCCGCAGCCTTTGCCGTCCTTTTGCGCATTGCTTACGGAGCGCTGCCCGCGCTCCATGCGCACTGGGTTCCGATCCTGTGGTGGCTCGCCGTGATATCGATGACTGTCGGCAACCTCGGCGCGCTCCGCCAGCGGAACGTCAAGCGGATGCTCGCCTACTCTTCGATCGCGCACGCCGGCTATCTGCTGGTCGCCTTCACGGCGCTTTCGCAGGAAGGGATCGCGGCCGCCAGTTTCTACGCGGTTTCGTACGCCGCGATGAATGTCGGCGTCTTCGCCATCATCAGCCACACCGGCGGCTACGACGACCACCTCACCCTCATCGACGACTATCGCGGTCTCGCCTATGCCTCGCCGCTGCTGGCGGGGTCGATGGCCTTCTTCCTCATTTCTCTGATTGGGATTCCGTTCACGGGCGGGTTTTTCGGCAAGTTTTACGTATTCTCCGCCGCGCTCCATTCGGGCATGGTGTGGCTGACCATCATCGGCCTGATCAACAGTGGTATCGCAGCTTTTTACTACCTGCGGGTCGTTGCAGCGATTTACTCGGAACCGTCCGGCGCAGCGCCCGTCATCGGCGTTGCCAAGCCTTCTTTCCCGCTACTGCTGGCCGTGTTCCTGACCGCGGCTACAACGCTGATCCTCGGGATTGTGCCGGGCAACGTGCTTTCGGCGGCTCGGGACGCCGCGAAGACATATTACAGCTCGTCCCCCGCAATGCCCCCAGTACCGCCGGCAATCACAGCATCGCGATAGCTTCGTGCTTGGCAGGACACGCGTCACCTTTTCTTCAGCCGTACGGATTCCCAGCTTCCGTCCGAGCTCCAGCCGCCGTCCACGGTCAGGGTTGCGCCGTTCACAAAACCACTCTCCGTCTCGTCGGCGAGGAAGGCAATCGCTCGCGCCACGTCGTCTGGCCGTGCAAAGCGGCCCATCGGCACGCGCTGCGTGATATCGGCGTCGGTGTAGCTGCCGCCCTTCTGGTCGGCGACGTCCATCTCTGTCTTCACCCAACCCGGACAGACGGCGTTCACGCGCACGCCGCGTCCGCCCCATTCAGCGGCGAGGGTGCGCGTGAGGCCAACCAGGCCATGTTTTGACGCGTTGTACGCCGCACGATCGGCCACGGCCACAAGACCGGCGATCGAGGCCACGTTCACGATCGACCCGCTGCGCGCCTCGAGCATCCTGCGCCCGAAGACGCGCGCCAGCAGGAACGGCGCTACGACGTTCACTTCCATCATGCGCCGGTACTCGGCCGCGGTCGTCTCCTCAGCTGCGCAAATCAGGCTGATCCCGGCGTTATTCACCAGCACGTCCACGCGCCCGAAGCGTTCAAGCACAGCGTCCGCGAATGCCTCGACGACCTCGTCATTCGTAATGTCTCCTGCGAATCCGAAGGCGTCCTGGTTGCGCGCTTCAATCGCCGCCACCGTCGCGTCCGGCATACGCAGATCGATGATGGCGATCTGATACCCGCGTTCCGCCAGCAGCTCCGCTGTCTGCCTTCCGATTCCCTGGGTCCCGCCTGTGACCACCGCCGCCCGCCCGCTCGCCATGCTGGTCCTCTCCTCGCCGTTACAACACCCAGCTTAACGGCGAGTGCAGGATTTCGTCTGCAGGAGGGGGCCGGTGCGGCCGAAGACCACCACTCCGGCGCGGTCCGAATTACTTCTTCGGTTCGACCGGCAACAGACGGCAGTCAGCGATCGCAACACCCTTGCCTTCGCCGATCGACCAGAAGACGGTCTGGCCCACAACTATCTTCACGGATTTCGGCGAGCTTTTGCCGCCTTTGATCTCGAACGTGGCCGGTTTTTTCAGCGACTCGTACCAGCGGCTGCGCTCTTCGGTGTTGTGGTGAATCGCATTTTCCACCTCGATGCTGCCCTGGATACCGCTGCCGTGCGGATCGCGCCAATCGTACTTGCCCGGCACACCGAAGACGTGGGTATAGATGGCGTCGGACTCCATGCTGGCGCTGCTGAAGCGGAACCCCTTTCCGGCACCCGCGACGTGAAAACCGGAAACGGTGGGATCCGTGGTGTACCACAGGACGCCGTCTCCCACCCGAATCTCGAGGCTCGTCGGCGAGGCTTCGAGTTTCTTTCCTTTGCGCGTCACCTGGACATTGTGCTGCTGGGGTTTCGTACCGGAACCGGCGGGTTTGACGGTGATGAGGTAACCGCCTTCGGAACGCTGATCGGCGGCGGGAACGAGTTCGCCTCCGGCGGAGACGAAGTAGCGGATCTCACCGGCGACAGGAAATTTCTGTCCAAAGCAATCGCCGGTGCGGAGCGAACGACTGTCGAGCGTGTTCATGGCAATTCCCTTCTCCGCCTAAGCGGCGATGCTGGCGCTGATCACCAGCTCGTTCTTGTCCGAAGCCTGGACCACCGCTCCCAGCGCGGTGATGGTCACATCGACTTCCGGATCGTTGGGACCGGAATTCGGCAGCACGGGGAAAAGCTGCGGCTGATTGTAGACCGTGAAGGACAGTCCGGAGACGAACGGCGTCAGGATGTCTCCCAGCAAGCCGGTGATGCCGGCGATGCCAACGGCTGCGATCACGGCATCGGCCAGCAACGCAAGGAAGGGCCCGATGAACGGCACCCATCCGACGGCCAGCGTTACCGCCGCCGCCACCGCGGCCAGCAGCGCTGCTGTTCCGGCTCCGAACTGGAGGAGCGGTACGCTGTCGATCACGACATTCACCTGCCAGTTGGATCCGGAGAGCAGCGCTACCACGGAGAAGTCCGCGGTGAGCTTTGCCGTGTCGCTGAAGGAAATGGGGATGGTCACGGTCGGCCAGCTGATGCAGATCTTCGGAGTGCACCAGCCAAAGACGCAGATCTGCGGCAGGCAGAACGAGGGGAGAAAATCGTTCAGGTCGAGTCCAAACGAGAGCCCCAGCGAGTAGTTGATGTTCAGATCGGCGATCTGGATCACGTTGGGCGGCAGCAGATTCACTGTGCCCCCCGTGAAGGAGACGCTCGCGCTGTAGTTGGCCACGAAGGGCCCCAGGCTGCCGCCGCCGCTTTTGGACAATGTGCCCAGCGTGGTTTCGGCGTCGTGCAGCAGATCGGTCGTCGCGGTTTGGTCGGCGGCTGCAATGATGTCGGGCATGGTTCCTCCTAGATGCTTCCCCAGACTTCCACCTGGTCGTTGTCGATTGTCGGTCCGGCTTCCAGAATCAGCTGGAAGGCCCCTGCGCTGAGAGCCTGGAAGGGCAACTGCACGCTGCTGAGCGCACCGTTGAGCATCATGCGGATCAGGCAATCGATGATGGCCTGAAAGTTCTTCGGCTGAATCGCAGGGATGCGCACGTCATCGACCTGCAGGCTGATGAAGCCGGTGCCCGGGCCAAAGTAGTGGGGGACAATTTCGCCCAGCGCCCACACTTCGAGGTCAGCGACGATGGGCATCATCTGGCCGCCCTTGTCGCCGCGCTGACCGGTCCAGGTCATGCAGCCGAGCACGAGCCGAACGGTCGTGTGCAGGCCGAACTGGTTTTTCTTCGGCGGTATGGGCGAGGTGCTGCCGCCGTCGGGTGGGAACAAATCGACGATCGGGATGCTGAAGGACACCGCGTACTGGATGCCTCCCGGCACTCCGGGGAACTGGATCGGGGCCATGCTGGTGGCGTTCACCGTGCTGGTGGGAACGAAGATCGGCGATCCGTAGTTCAGGTAATGCGGGCGTGTAGTGAACAGCGCTTTGAGGAAGGTGTTGATGCCGCTTTGCTCAACGCCCGCGAAGACATGGTGCGTCTGTGTCAGGCTCATCGGAACCTCCACGGTTCAAGAGGTATGTGTGCCTGACGCTATCGTCGTTACAGAAAAAGATATCCCGCACAGGTCGGCTGTCAGTCGCCTGCACTCGCGGCAATGTTGTGCCGCAGCGCTTTGACGTCGCGCATTGGCGATTGCCCGAAGAGGCGCCGATACTCACGGTTGAACTGGCTGGCGCTCTCATAGCCGACCTCGAAGGCAGCACTGGCGGCATCGAGATCGTCGCTCAGCATGCGCTCCCGCGCCATGTGCAGGCGCAGCTGCTTCTGATATTGCAGTGGACTCATGGCGGTCAACGAGCGGAAATGATGATGCAGCGTCGACACGCCCATGCTGGCGGTTGCCGCCAGATCCTCCACCCGCAGCGGCTTGGTGTAGTTTGCGCGCAGCCAGGCGACCGCCTTCGCGGTGCGGTGGCTCTGCTCGCCGAGCGTGGCGATGGCGCGGAGGTTGACCCCCTGCGGGCTGCGCAGGAGACGGTAGATGATCTCGCGCTGGATGAGTCCACTCATAAAAGAGATGTCCCGCGGGGTGTCGAGCAGGGCAACCAGCCGCGAGCAGGCATCGAGAAGCTCGAAGGATGTCACGCCGACCGCCATGCCGCGCGCCCCGCTGGCCTGTTCGTTACCTGCGAACTCCTCTTCGCCGACGATCCTGCGCACTTCTGGCATGGACAGCTGCAGCAGCAGTCCCAGCAGCGGTTTCTCGGGAGTCGCCTGAACGATCTGGCTGACGACGGGGAGGTCGATCGACGTGAGGAGGAAGTTGGACCCGTCGCACAGGTGCGTTGTTTTACCCACAGTCACGCGTTTTTTGCCTTGCACAAAAACGACCAGGCTCGGCTCGTAAGTGGTTGAGGTGCACGCCGAGGGCATTGAACGACGCGTGAGGATCAGACCGGGGACAGCTGTCTGCAGCGGACCGTCTGCGCGGGTGCGGGTTGCGATCTTCTCGGCCAGGAAGGCTCGCAACTCTTCTGCATGCATTCGCGCGATTCCGCTCCTGTTTCTCTCATGGGTCGGCATTTGTGGCTTCCCCAGAGTCAGCCTACCTCGGGAACTGCACGGTTTACACAGAAATCTCTTTCTCGCGACAGGATCGGGCAATAAACAGGAAGTATCGGGATACCGTCCCGTTTTCCGTTTCCGTAGTCTCTTGTCTGGAGAGGAATCATTCATGCAAAAGCGCAAACTCGGCAAAAGCAATCTTGAAGTCTCAGCACTCGGGCTGGGGTGCATGGGCATGAGTTTCAGCTATGGTCCGCCCAAAGACAAAG
Organism: uncultured Acidobacteriaceae bacterium; assembly: GCA_963796895.1. GTDB lineage: Bacteria > Acidobacteriota > Terriglobia > Terriglobales > Acidobacteriaceae > Palsa-343. Next base: position 69,422 of record CAWCNN010000001.1, on the reverse strand, counting down.
CGGAGATGATCGCGCTGATGCGCGCTGCCGTGGATCGCGGCATCACGTTCTTTGACACTGCTGAGGTGTACGGACCATTCACCAATGAGGAACTTGTCGGCGAAGCCCTGGAACCGGTCCGCGACCAGGTTGTGATCGCAACCAAATTCGGCTTCAACCTCAATCCCGACGGCAGCCCTGGATGGCAGGGTCTGAACAGCCGCCCGGAGCGTATTCGGCAGGTCGCCGATGCTTCGCTCAAGCGGCTGCGTACGGATCGCGTCGATCTCTTCTACCAGCACCGGGTTGATCCTGACGTGCCGATCGAGGATGTGGCCGGCACGGTCAAGGAGCTGATCCGGGCTGGCAAGGTGAAGCACTTTGGCATGTCCGAGGCGGCTGCGCAGACGATCCGCCGCGCACACGCGGTGCAGCCGGTGGCCGCGCTGCAGAGCGAGTACTCCTTGTGGTGGCGCAGGCCTGAAGCTGAGATCCTGCCGACGCTCGAAGAACTCGGCATTGGTTTTGTTCCTTATAGCCCACTGGGCAAGGGTTTCCTCACGGGCAAGATCGAGGCCAGCACGACTTTCGACAACACGGACTTCCGCAGCACGCTGCCGCGTTTCACGCCCGAGGCGCTGCAGGCGAATCAGGCGATGGTGGATTTGCTGGGGAAAATCGCGACACAGAAGAAAGCAACGCCCGCACAGATCGCGCTGGCCTGGCTGCTGGCACAAAAGCCGTGGATCGCACCGATTCCCGGCACCACAAAGCTGCATCGTCTGGAAGAAAACATTGGAGCGCTCGCTGTCGAACTCACGCCGGCCGATCTCAGCGAGATCGAGGATGCTGCTTCAAAAATCGAGGTGCAGGGGGCGCGGTATCCTGAAAAGCTCGAGCAGATGACCTATCGCTGACGGAGGAGCAAATCATGGAAATTGTACGAAGGGGGTCTCAGCCTTCCCGATCGGGGCCGGCCGAGTATTTCACCGGTACGGTGCGCGTCGATCCATTGTTCGATGCGCCCGATCCTGCGCGCGTGGTCGGTGCGCAGGTCACCTTTGAGCCGGGTGCGCGCACGGCGTGGCACACGCATCCGCTGGGACAGACCCTGATCGTTACGTCGGGATGCGGACGCGCCCGGCGATGGGGCAGCCCGGTGGAAGAGATTCGGCCGGGCGATGTGATCTGGTTTGCCCCCGGCGAGAAGCACTGGCATGGCGCGGCTCCTAACACAGCGATGACACACATCGCGATTCAGGAGAAGCTCGACGGCAAAACCGTTGACTGGCAGGAGCACGTTTCCGAGGAGCAGTATGGCGTATAAGGCGATCCGTCGCGAGTCCCAGCGGGCCCGCCGTCCTTGCCCGAGCCGTAACTTAAGATCTGCTGATATGCTGGCTGCATTCTCACTTCTGCCATTGGGAAAACTCGGGGAGCATGGAAGCTTTAGTTGAGCTGGATAACGTCTCGAAATCTTATGAAGAAAAGGCGGCGGTTCGCGATCTGAGCCTGAAGATCGAGGCAGGCAGCATGTTTGGCCTGTTGGGCCCGAACGGCGCCGGCAAGACGTCGACGATCCGGATGATGATCGGGATTACGTTGCCGGATGCGGGCAAGGTGTCCCTGTTCGGCAAGCCGTTCGGCAACGCAGCGCTGAAACGGGTGGGCTACCTGCCGGAAGAGCGCGGCCTCTACAAGAAGATGAAGGTGATCGACCAGCTGGTGTTCCTGGCGGAGCTGCGCGGGCTGGGGGCGCTGGAGGCGAAGAGGCGGTCGAAGCAGTGGTGCGAGAGGCTGCAGATCGCGGAGTCGATGGAGAAGCGGACCGAGGAGCTGTCGAAGGGAATGCAGCAGAAGATCCAGTTCATCTCGACTCTGCTGCACGACCCGGAGCTGATCATCATGGACGAGCCGTTCTCGGGGCTGGATCCGGTGAATGCGATGCTGCTGCAGGACACGCTGCTGGAGCTGAAGAAGAACGGGAACGCGGTGCTGTTTTCGACGCACAGGATGGATCAGGTGGAGAAGCTTTGCGACTCGATTTGCCTGATCAATCATGGCGAGGCGGTGCTGTCGGGCGGGATGCGTGAGGTGAAGGGGCGCTATGAGCGCAATCGTGTGATCATCCAGTTCGACGGCAGCGATGCGTTTCTGCAGCATCCGGCGATTGCAGAGTCGAAGAGCTATGCGGGACACGCGGAGATCAAGCTGAAACCGCACGCGGATGCGCAGGATCTGCTGAAGACGGCAGCGGCGACAGCGGCGATCACAAAGTTCGAGCTGGTGGAACCGTCACTGGAGGAAATCTTCATCGAGACGGTGGGAGGGCGCTCCGATGCATGAAGGATTGCTGCGGAACACACTGCTGATTGCGAAGCGCGAGTATCTGGAGAGGGTGCGAAGCAAATTATTCCGGATCACGACGCTGCTGGTTCCGATCGGGATGGCGGGACTGGCGCTGCTGGGCGGCATGAGCGGGCGCAAGCTGGAGGGCGTGCAGAGCCTGGCAATTGTGTCGAATGACCCGGAACTTTCACAGCAGGTAAAGGCGGCGCTGGATGACGGGACATTCGCTCCGAAGCTGGTGGAGGTGTATGCGCCGGCGACGGACGCGGACGTGGCGCAGGTGAAGGAACAGGTGGCCTCGCATGAGATTTCCGGTTATCTGACGCTCGAAACGACGAAAGGCGTAAGGGAGCCGGAGGCGACGTGGATTTCGGGAGCCTCAATCAACCTGATGGGCAAGGCGCAGATGGAGTCCGCGGTACGGTCGGCTCTGATCCGGGAGCAACTGGTGTCGCGCGGTGTTCCCCAGGGGCAGGTCAGCGGGCTAATGAAGGAGGTAACGCTGGATACGCGGGAATTGAAGAATGGCGCGGTGATCCAGTCGGACTCGGAGCGGAGTTTTCTGGGGGCCTACGTTCTGATCCTGGTGCTGTACGCGTCGGTTCTGATTTACGGGATTAATGTTGCGCGATCGGTGGTGGAGGAGAAGACATCGCGGATCTTCGAAGTGCTGCTGTCGACGGCCTCGTCGGACTCCCTGATGCTGGGTAAGCTGCTGGGCGTGGGGGCGGTGGGCCTGACGCAGATGGGGATCTGGGTGGGATTGCTGGTGCTCTTTGCAGGGTCGGCGATGGCAGGAAATCAGGGTATCCACGGGCTGACCTCGCTGGGCATCACGAGGGCGGAGCTGGGATTCTTCGGGATTTTCTTCGTTGGGGGCTTCTTCCTCTACAGCGCGCTGGCGGCGGCGCTGGGATCGAGCGTAAGCGGGGAGCAGGAGGTGCAGCAGCTCAGCCTCGTGCTGATTTCGCCGCTGGTGGTGAGTGTGGTGCTGCTGCCGTACGTACTGTCGAATCCGAACTCGACCACAGCGGTCATTCTGTCACTGCTGCCGCCGTTCACACCCATCATTATGTATATGCGGATCTGCGCGCAGACGCCGCCTCTATGGCAGGTGTGGCTGTCGGTGGCGCTGCTGGCGGCTTCGGTCTGGGGGATGGTATGGCTGGCTGCACGGATTTACCGCGTGGGTGTGCTGATGTACGGGAAGCGGGCAACCCTGCCCGAGATGCTGCGCTGGCTGCGGTATTCGTGAGCAGCCGATAGCCAGTGGCGTGTAGCCGGCAGCTAAGGCTCCTCACCGTACGGGATCGCGGGTACCCATCGGCACGGAGCCGCGGCAGGAGCGGATGCGGCGGTAACTAAGAGCGATGCCTCTGGCGATTCCGTATTTCCGCACGGCCTCCACTGCATACCTTGAACACGTGGGCCGATAGTGGCAACGGATGAAGCGGCCGGTGATCGGGTGCAAGTAATGGTGGTAGTCGGCCACGGCGGCAGTGAAGAGGCGCACGCTCACCTGATGCGAAGGTTGACGGAAGGAATCGGCAACCATCAGGGCGACAAACAGGAGCAGAAGAGCGAGCCAGGTGGCAGGGCTTCGCAGAGCTTTGACCGGCGAGAACCCGCCCACCTTTGTCATGCGCCACAGTTGGGGCACTTCACCGCCGCCTGCAGGCGTTTGTTACCGCAATTGGGACAGACGACGAGGTTGCCCTGGGGCCGCGCCAGCAGGTAAACAATCAGGCCGACAATGCCGGTAAACAGCACCAGGAGCATCCAGAGGACGCCGTTATCGAGGCCGCGAGCTTTGGCGTCGCGAGCCACCCAAACGAGGATGGCGATGTTGAGCACGAGAATGGCGAGCAGGAAGAACAGGAAGAAGGAGCCGCAAATGCCGCAACTGGCGGCGCCGGCAGCTGCGGAGGCATCGTCGTTCTGCGCGAGGACGGGGAAGGCGGAGAAGGCTACTGCGGAAGAAACAAGAGCGAAGGCAAGCTTCCTCATGGGACGCTTTCCAGGGCGTGGGTTTCGGAGAAGGAACTATTTTGCGGCAGGGGGCCGCGTCGAGGCAACAAAAAACAGCAGCTTAGGCGCCGCGGAGGTCGCGGCGGGAGGTTCCGGATCCCGATGACGTGCCGGTGGCGCTCGCGGAGCCTGGGTTCGGGAAGGGCATAATCGATCCCGGTACGTTATTTTCACTGCCGGGCTCCTCCGGGAGACGATCGACCATTCGCGGCCGCAGGTTCGTGGGCAGAAAGATGCTGAAAACGGTTCCGTGACGAGCGGGATCGACTGAGGAGCGCAGCTGAATCTCGCCTCCATAGCGCTGGATGATGGAGCGCGTAACCCAGAGGCCAAGTCCGGTTCCGCGCTGTCCCTTGGTGGTGAAAAAGGGCTCGCCGAGACGGCGCTGCACCTCGGGAGGGATACCGCTCCCGTTGTCACCGACCGAGACCCGTATGCCACGAACGCCCGGGTCGCTCCAACTGCGCGTGCTGCGAACGCGGAGACGGAGCCGCCCGTTGAGAGAAAGTGCCTCGATGGCATTGGTGACAAGGTTGGAAAGGACCTGGCGCATTTCTCCGGGATAGACAACGGCTTCTTCCGAGCAATCGTACTGACGCTCGACGCGGATATTCTTTTCTGTCACGCGGCGATCGTAGAGGGAGAGCACCTCTTCGAGGAGGTCCTCCAAATGGACCGGGATCGGGTGGGTAGTCTCGCGCGAGAACTTCAGGGTTTGCCGGCTGATCTGGGCAACACGCTCGAGTTCACGCTGCGCGAGCGCGAGATAGTTCGCAGCGTCCGGCGAGAGATCCGCTTCCTGGGAGAGCAGGAACAGCAGATTCATGACGGACTCGAGCGGATTATTGATCTCATGCGCGATTGAAGCAGCGAGACGGCCAATGGTGATGAGCTTTTGGTTTTCGCGAAGCGTGATTGCCGAGCGGTCCAGCTCATGCAGGGCGTGGGTCTGCACGACGGCACTCTGACGCACCTTGAGAGCGCGCGCGATGGCAGTAGGGAGGCGTTCCATTTCACCCGACTGCAGGATCTCGGTAGCTCCTTCACGGAGGATGCGGATGGCTTCCGATTCCCCGAAGCGACCCCCTGCCAGGAGCACAGGAATAGGCGGCTGGATGGAACGAGCGCGCTCGATCACTTCGCGGAACTCGATGTCGGTAAGGCCTTCAGGGCCGGCGATGATGAGGTCGATCGCGCCGCGATGAAGCTCGTTAAGGAATTCGTTGCGGTTCTCGGCAAACTCAATGATCACAGCGAGGCCGGCGTGGCGGGCCGCTGCGCGCACGGCGTGGTGCGACAACGCGGCGCACCGCAGCATCAGCACTGTCGGGATGGAATGGCCTCTCATGGCGACACGACCCGTACAGCATTGGCCGAGCCCTGTCGCAGCGTTCGGCCTGTGCCTGGAAAATCGGACCGGAAGCCTGTTCGCTTCCAGTAACTCCATACGAGCCTCCTCGTTCTCGTGCTTCCCGTGGCAAAATCCTGGCCAATCAACAAGAGCAAAGGAACCAGGCGGAAGTTGGCGTTGTACGGGCCCGCAGCTTCGTACTGAGGAATTCGATGTGGTGGCTCAGGGGAGCGTTGCTTGCGGCCTGACCTCCGTTCTGCTGAAACCGCAGAATTTGCGGGCCGGGCGGCGCGGATTTCCCGGCCTTTGGGACGGCTCCGGAGACGATGGCCGATTTTTGGCAACGCGGAGCGGGTATTCTGATCTAAACAGAAGAGTTCTGAGGGAAATGGGGACGATGAAGAAGCTGGTCCTTGGAATCCGGACTATGGTTCCGGGCGTGTGTACGCTGCTGCTCGGCGGGGCGGCGCTGGCGCAGACCTATACGGGCAATTCTGCGGCTAATCCTTACGCGGGCAGCGTGCAAGCTGTGCCATTTTCCGCGGAGACGAAGGCGCTGTCGCTGGACGATGCCATCAAGCTGGGGATCGAAAACAACCTGGCACTGACCTTGGCACGCGAGCAGCAGAAGACCGCCGACGCGCGGAAGCTGGAACTGGCGAATGTGCTGCTGCCGAAGATCACGCTGCATGGGGAGACGGGCGTGCACCAGTACAACCTTGAGGCGCTGGGTTTCCACCCGGCATCCCTGGGTAGCTTCGCCGCCAACCTGCCCCCCGGGGCAAGCTCTTCGTTCCCCCTGGTGACAAAGGTAGATACAACGATCGGGCAGGTGAACTTCTCACAGGCACTGTTCAACTGGGCAGGATACGATGTGTGGCGAGCCTCGCAGGCGTTTACGAAGGCTGCCTATTACAACGCACAGTCGTCGCGCGGGCTGGTCGTGCTCAACGTGGGGAACACCTATCTCCAGGCGCTGGCGGCAAAATCGAAGCTGGATTACGCACAAGCCCTGGTCAAGACGGACGAGACGGCATTCAACCAGGCGCACGAGGAGCATCTGGCCGGGGTGGTGGCGAATTTGGAGGAACTGCGAGCGAAAGTGCAGTTGCAGAGTCAGCAGCAGGCCGTCATTGCGGCGCAGGACGATTTCGAGAAGGCGAAGATCGCGTTGAATCGAGAAATCGGGCTAAGGCCGGAGCAGCCGATTGTGCTGACGGAATCGGCTCCTTATGCCGAGCTGCATCCGATTGATCTGGTGGACGCGCGTGTTGAGGCGTATGCCAATCGGCAGGACTATCAGGCATTGAAGCAGGAATTGATCGTGGCGGAGCGGGAGCGCACCGCGACGCGCCACGAGAGCTTCCCTACCCTGAGCTTTGGCGGAAACTGGGGCGTGACGGGTGTGACCGGCGGGATTTATCACGAGACGTTTGCGGCGGTAGGAACGCTGAGCATTCCGATCTTTAAGGAAGCGCAGTTTCGCGGCGATCGCGACGTGGCGGAGGCGCAACTGGAGGAGATTCGGACGCGCATCCGGGATCTGAAACAAAAGATCGATCAGCAACTGCGGGACAGCCTGCTCGATCTGCAAACGACCACGCAGACAGTGCAGGTTGCAAAGAGCAATGTGGATCTGGCGACGACGGCGCTTGATCAGACCCAACAGAGGTTCAGGGCCGGCGTGAGCGACAACCTGCCTGTAGCGGAGGCGCAGTCGACGCTGGCCGCCGCGGAGACGCAGTACGTCGACAGCGTGTATCAGCTGAACCAGGCGCGGCTCGGCCTGGCGCGCAATCTGGGGATCATCGACACGCAGTACCGGACGTTCCTGCAGGGTGGGAATCCGCCAGAGGTGAAGAGCGATCGGGCGGTGGGCGAACCGAAGAAGCCGTAGCCAGCCCTCGGCCGGCGGCGGATTGACGACTCTATCCGGATTAGAAGTTTCAGCGGTGACGGCTCGCGCGTGCGATTCTGAATGAGTGGAATCGGTTGAGGTGACGTATCGCCGGCTGCTCGTGGAAAGCCAGGCGCGCATGGAGAACCAGCGCCGCTGGCATATCGGGCTGGGCTACGCGAAGCTGGCGGATTTTCTTGCCGGCCTGATTGGCGCGGCGGTTCTTATCCGCATGCACGGGCCGCTGACTCTGCTCCTGATTCCGCTTGCGATTTTTGTGGCCCTGATCGTGGCCCATGACCGGGTGATCCGGCGTATGGCAAAGATTGCGCGCGTGACCGACTTCTATTCGCGAGGACTGGCGCGGCTGGAATACGCGTGGGCAGGGACCGGCGAGACGGGTGAGCGCTTTTTCGATGCGGCCCACCCGTACGCGCGCGATCTCGACTTGTTCGGGAAGGGATCCCTGTTTGAGCTGATGTGCACGGCTCGGACGCGGGCCGGCGAGGAGACCCTGGCGCACTGGCTGCTGTCGGCGGCTCCGCCGGAGGAGGTGCGCGCGCGGCAGGCGGCGATTGCCGAAATGCGGAATCGGGTCGCGATGCGGGAACAACTGTTTGCCGCTGGCGAGGATGTAAGGGCCGCTCTTCACCCGACAGAATTGGCGGCGTGGGGGGACGGTGCTCCGCTGCTGCAATCGCGCTGGTTGCCGTGGACGCTGGGGGTACTGGGGGCGCTGTGGGTGGCGTCGCTGGTGCTCTGGGCGCTGACCAGGAACTGGGATGTGGCGCTGCTGATGTCGCTGATCAACTATGCGGTGAGCTATTGGCTGCAGCGCCAGGTGAGCGCATCGGCAGGCGCGGTCGAGAGCGCGGCGAGGGATCTCAAGGTTCTCGCCGAGGTGCTGGAGATCATGGAGCAGGAGCCGTTTGAGGCGAAGCGGCTGCAAAGGCTGCGGGCCCGGCTGGACCAGACTTTGAAAACGCGGAACCTTGCGGCATCGAAAGCAGTGGCGAAGCTGGAGCGGATTTACGACTGGCTTGAGGACCGGCGCAACGGATTCATAGCGATCTTCAATCCGTTTGTGTTCTACACGGCGCAGCTGACGATGGCGGCGGAGCGGTGGCGAGCTCGCTACGGACGGGCGATTCCCGGATGGCTGGAAGCGATAGGAGATTTTGAGGCTCTGGCGGCGCTGGCGGGGTATGCGTACGAGCATCCGGAGGATGTGCTGCCTGAGGTTTACCATTCGATGGAGTCAAAAACGGGCTCGCGGGGGACCCAGGAGGTTTGTGCCGAGACGCCGTGCTTCGATGCCCAGGGGCTGGCTCATCCACTGCTGCCTGCGTCGAAGGCGGTGGCGAATGATTTGAAGTTGGGCTTGTCACCGCAACTGATCGTCATCAGCGGGCCGAATATGGCCGGCAAGAGCACGTTCCTGCGCGGAGTGGGACTAAATGCGGTGCTGGCCCAATGTGGGGCGCCGGTCAGGGCGAGGCGGCTGCGGATGTCATCGCTCACGGTGGGGGCGTCGATCTGCGTGCTGGACTCGCTGGCGGGCGGAGTGTCACGGTTCTATGCGGAGATTCAGCGGCTGAAGGTGCTTTCGGATCTGGCGGCAGGACCGGCGCCACTACTGTTTCTGCTGGACGAATTGCTCTCGGGGACCAATTCGCACGACCGGTACGAAGGCACGCGGTTTGTCGTCCAGGATCTGATCGGGCAGGGCGCGATTGGGCTGGTGACGACCCACGACCTGGCGCTGACCGCGATCCCGGAGACGATGTATGGAGCGGCGACCAACTGCCACTTCGAGGACACGATTGAGGACGGAAAGCTGAAGTTCGACTATCGGCTGCGGCCGGGCATTGTGCAGACAAGTAACGCGCTGAAGCTGATGGAGGCGGTGGGATTGAAGGTAGGGAGTAGCCAATAGCGAGCAGGGAGTAGCGGTACCCAAAGGCCTTCCTCGCCAGGGGTTTCCCGCATGGCAAACGGCAGATCAGCGAGAAGCTCTAATGTTTCTCGTCCGCGGGCTGCCAGAGTTCGACGCGATTGCCCTCGGGGTCAGTAATCCAGCCGAATTTGCCGTAGTCGTAGTTTTCGCGTTTGGAATCAACAGGGACGCCAGCAGCGGAGAGCTTTTCGAGGAGTTTGTCGAGGTCGTCGACCTGCAAATTGATCATGGCAGGCTGCGTCGTTGGAAAGTACGTACTCGTCGCGGAGAAGAAAGCGAAGGCTATCATGGCGCGCTCGTGTTCAGCGGGAATGGAGATGCCACCCGGGCCCAGAGGAAGGCCGAGGTGCTTCTCGTACCACGCATAAAGTGCTTTGGGGTCGCGGGCGCGCAGAAAGACGCCGCCGATGCCGGTTGCCTGGGCCATGTTAATCGTGCTCCGTAAGCAGTTTGGAAAGGGTTTTGGGATGTTTCTGTCCGCGCTTGGTCTCCCGCGAAGTGTTGGGGATGACACGCTCGGGTTTCGGTTGGCCGACGCGCTCGCGCGCGTTGGCTTTGACGGCTTTCACCGCGGAGAAGATCCGCTTTTTGACGCGCTTCTTCGGCATTTGTGCTGACGGCGGATACAAATAGAACGGACCACCCGCAAGGGTGGCAAGGGGCGTGGTCCGATTGTCCTATAAAACCACCTTCACAGGCGATGCAATGTGAAATACTTTTAACGGAATTCTTTATTGGAGTTGTACGCCGATGGAAGAACGCGATTTTTTCGATGAGAAGTCTGAGCAGCGGAAGCACACGCTCACCTGCCCGCACTGCGGGCAGCCGGGGGAATACGAGGTCCGTTGGCTGGTGAGGATGCGGAAGGCGCAGCTGCCGAGGAATGCCGACGAGCGGGACCGGGCGCGCTTTGCCAAAGCGCAGTCGTACATGGTGCGCCAGGATGACCTCCTGGCCTGCAAGAACATCCGCTGCCGGAAGCGCTTCGAGGTCACGAGCCTGCAGTCGGTGGCCTTTTTGCAGTCGGCATGAGTAGCCGGTAGCGGTCGAAGAGGTGTATGAGTCACGAAGGGATTCGCCTGGTCAGCGCGGAAGAAGCACAGCGCACCGCGGACCGGGAGTTGCCGCGCGAGGCGGTGACGCCGGCAAAGGTGCGGGTGCAGAAGTCCACCGGCGAAGGTCTTGAAATTGACTGGAAGGACGGGCATCGCAGCCGGTGGAGTTTTGCATGGCTGCGGAATGCGTGTCCGTGTGCGACCTGTCACGAGGAGCGCGAGGCGCAAGGGCGCAAGCCGGGCGAGCCGAAAACCCGACCGGCATCACTGCTGCCGATGTATGAGGCGCCTGCGCGGCCCAACTCTGCGAGCCCGGTCGGCAACTACGCGATCAGTTTCCAGTGGAACGACGGACATGGGAGCGGGATTTATTCCTGGGACTATTTGCGGCGGCACTGCGGGTGTGAACAGTGCGCAACGGGCGAGCGGTGAAGCGGTTAGCCAGGAGCGTTTAGCAAGAAACACTTAGCAGGAGACATTGAGTGAAAGCGCTTAACCGAGGTTCCTGAGCACGTCGGCTCCGGTGTCCTTGGTTGATCTACTTGCTGCCCGGCTCAGGTTTTGCGTCGAGGGCGGTGGAGACTCTTGCATAGAAGGCGGCCAGGTCCTCCGTGGGACCGACAGTCAGGCGGCGGGAGATTTTCAGCAACGGATAGACGTGGGAACCGCGAATGTCGAGAGCCGGCATGGCGACCTCCGTCTCGGCGTCGGCTCGTCCGGAGTTGAGCTGGCCCGGATAAACGGCCATGATCCAGTCGGCCGCATACTTTCTGCGAAAGATCTCGCCGTAATAGGCGCCCCACAGGCGGGTGGCCTCCTCCAGTTCGGCTTCGGGGACGGGGCTGCGCGCCGCCAGGACGGTATCCAGGCGAGGAATTGAATCGGGCGTGAAGTCGAACATCATGCCGTGATCGGCTTGAGCGACGCGGATGGCTTCCTGCGCGTACGCTTCCATCATCGCGTCCAGCGAGTCGAAGGATTGTTGGGAAAGCTGGAGGGTGGCGGACATCCCTACCAGACTACAGGAGCGGACGGGAACTCGGGTGGGACAGAAGGCGGGTCACCCATGTATCTTTGAAGTTTGCGAGACAGTTTGCAGGGATTGTTCCGGAAGTGCTGGAGGAATGGCCGGTTGATGAGGAAGTGGAGTCTGCGTTCTGGCGTAGTGGCGATGGCTGCTGCGTTCTGCTTTTTGGCAATGAGGACCGAAGGACAGGTGGTGAGCCCGCCGCCCAATCCACAGTTGCCGCCTCCGGCGCCGCTGGCGGGGGTGAAGTACGACTTCCCATGGGAGATTTACGGCGGGTTGGCATATTCGCATTTCGATGCGGGACCGCAGACCTTCCAGGGCGCGAACCTCGGCGGCTTTGACGCGCGGGCTATTCGGGAACTGGGCACACGCTGGGGCGTGGGCGTCAATGTGCGTGGCTATTACGGCACCAGCGGCGCGCAGCCCAATTGCGGAAGCTGCACGGGAAGCGGCCCGAATGCGGGACCGATCCAGGGGCCCTTTGTGAGCGAACACATGTTCCTCGCGGGTCCGGAGTACCGGCTGGCAGCCAACGAGCATGCGGCGATGATGCTGCACGCTTTCGTCGGCGGCGCCTATGGCTACTTCACCGGCGGACTGAACGGAGTTCCACCGCAGAATGTCGGGTTCTTCTCGAATCAGCTTGCTTTTGGCGGGGCGTTCGGTGGATCGATCGACCTGAACCGTTCGCCGAGGCTGGTGTTTCGGATTGCGCCCGATGCCACACTGACCAACTTCGGAAGTGCGGGGATGAAGGAGCAGTTCGCGATTTCGGTGGGCGTGGTCTACCGGATGGGACACCCGTTCAAAACCAGGTAGGGCAGTCGCCAGTAGTTGGACGCGGGAGAAGAGGCTTCTCCCGCGTTCGTGTTTTTGGACCCGGGCGAATACGCCGGATTGGGTTTATGCGCCGAGCGAGGACATGTCGATCACGAAACGGTATTTCACATCGGCTTTGACGACGCGCTCGAAGGCTTCGTTGATCTGTTGGATTTTGATGACCTCGACATCGGAGGTGATTCCCTTCTCTGCGCAGTAGTCGAGCATCTCCTGGGTTTCTGGCATGCCGCCGATGATAGAGCCGGACCAGTTGCGGCGCTTGAAGATGAGGTGGCCGGGGAAGATCACGGGCGGCTGGTCGGGCAGGCCCACCTGTGCGTAGGTAGCGTCGCGCTTGAGGGCTTCGAGATAGGGGTTGATGTCGTGCGGCGCGGAGACGGTGTCGATGATGAAGTCGAAAGAGTTGGCCTGCTTCTTCATGGCGTCGGCGTCTTTTGAGATGACGACCTCGTTGGCGCCGAGACGCTTTGCATCGGCAACTTTGGATTCCGACGTGGTGAACTGGACCACATGCGCCCCGAAAGCATGGGAGAACTTGAGGGCCATGTGGCCGAGGCCGCCCAGGCCGACGACGCCAACTTTCTGGTTGGGGCCGACTTTCCAGTGGCGGAGCGGCGAGTAGACGGTGATGCCGGCGCAGAGGAGCGGCGCGACCCCGGCGGGGTTCAGCTTGGGCGAGACGCGGTGGACGAAGTGCTCGTCGGTGACGATGTTGTTGGAGTATCCGCCCTGGGTAAGGTCGCCGTACTTGTCGCGGGCGGCGTAGGTGAGGGTGATGCCCACCTCGCAGTACTGCTCTTCTCCGGCTTTGCAGCTGGGACAGGTGCGGCAGGAGTCGACGATGACGCCGACGCCGACGAGATCACCGGGCTTGAATTTCATCACAGCGGACCCGACGGCTTTGACTGTGCCGACGATCTCGTGGCCGGGCACCATGGGGTACATGGCGTTGCCCCACTCGTTGCGGGCGGAGTGTATGTCGGAGTGGCAGACGCCGCACCACTGGATGTCGATGTGGACATCGTGGTCATGGAGTTCGCGGCGGGTGAATTTAAAGGGTGCGAGAGGGGTGGCGGCGTTCTGGGCGGCATAGCCGTGAGACTGCGTCATGATCGATGACTCCTTGGTTCGTGAGTATGCAGGAGGTTTGGCGGTGGATCAGGATGAGGCGTGGTCTACAGGACCAGATTATCGCGCTCACCCTGATTGTGCCGGTTACGGTTTCTCGATGGGAGCGTTCAGGACGGGGTGGTCGAGCCCCTGAAGCTGGCGTTTCGGCTGGCCTTCGAGATCGAAGACGACGACGTGGTTCGTGCCGGCTTTGAGCCAGGGAGCAGGAAGATACAGCGCCTTCTGCGGGCCGATGTGCCAGAAGCGCCCGAGGGCGTGGCCATTGATCCACACTTCGCCTTTGCCGAGCGCGCCGGTGGCGAGGAAGGTGTCTGCGGGGTGAGCGACGGTGAAGGTTGCTGCATAGAAGCATGCGCCCGTGCACGGCTCACCGGTGAACGGCAGCGTGTCGGGGTGGAGCATCGGCAGGGAGTAGTTGTCCCAGCCGGTGAGCGGCTTGCCGGCGAGCGAAACACCTTTGAGCAGACCCACTCGTTCGCCGGGAAGCGCAGGACCGAAATTTACGCGGCCGGTGTTCTCTACGAGGATGTCGAGGCGAGCGTGGGCTGCTTCGATACGGAGAGGCAGCGAGGTTTGATCCAGGCGGCGGTCGATGGTTCCAGCGAGTTTGCCGTCGACGTAAACCTGGGCGTAGTTGTGGAGAGCTCCGATGGCGAGGTCGCCGTTGACGGGTCCCGCGACCGTGGTGCGGTAGAGGATGTACCCGTAGGACTGGTCAATCTGCTCCATGGTGAGGGGTTGCTCGGAGTGGACGGGAGCAGGAAGGTTATCCCACAGCGACGTGGAGCGGCTCAGGGTGAAGGCAGAGATGGTGGTGACCGGTACAGGCGCCGGGACAGGAGGAAGCTTTGCGCCGGTGTAGCGTGCGATGACGTCGCGGAAGGCGTAATACTTCGGCGTGGGGTGGCCACTCTCATCGAGGGCGGCGTCGTAGTCGTAGCTGGTGACGTCAGGCTCGTAATTATGGCCGTTGGAGTTGGCGCCGTTCATCCAGCCGAAGCTGGTGCCGCCGTGGAACATATAGATGCTGATGGAGTCGCCCTGACGAAGGGTCCAGTCGAGGTCTTTGGCCTGCTGCTGGGTATTGGTGTGGGCGTGCGGGGCTCCCCAGTGATCGAACCAGCCGTCCCAGTATTCGCTGTTAAAGGAGGGACCGCTGGGGCGCAGTTTCTTCAGGGTCGCGAAGCCTTTCTGTGATTCTCCGGGGCCGAAGTTGACGGCAGCCGGCAGTTCGGGAAGGCTGCCGCGGGGGATCTGGTCAGGGCCGTCGGCGGTGTAGAGCTGCGCTTTGGTGAATCCGGCGTCGATGAGGTCGTGGTGGATGTCTTCCATGTAGGCGTGGTCGTCGCCATAGGAACCGTATTCGTTTTCGACCTGGACGAGGATGATGGGACCGCCGTTGCCGATCTGGAGAGGCGCGACTTCCCTGCCGAGGCGCAGCAGCCAGGTGCGAGCGGCGGCGAGAAACTGCGGATCGCGCGAACGGACCACCATTGTGGGGTCTTTGAGCAGCCAGGAGGGGAAGCCGCCGAATTCCCACTCCGCGCAGGAGTAGGGGCCGGGGCGGAGATTGACGTAGAGACCTTCCTGCTGGGCTTCGCGGATGAACTCGGCGAGGTCGAGATTGCCGGAGAAGTCGAAGACGCCGGGGCGGGGCTCGTGGGCGTTCCAGAAGACGTAGGTAGTGACCGTGTTCAGACCCATGGCTTTGGCCATGCGCAGCCGATCGCGCCAGTACGCGCGCGGGATGCGGGCGTAATGCATCTCGCCGGCAATGACCTGGAAGGGCTTGCCATTGAGGAGGAACTTGCCGTCGGCAGCGCGGAAAGAGGGCTGTTGCGCACGGGCGGGGCGGGAGGTGACGAGAGCGAGAAGGATAACGGCTGAGCCGAGGAGCGCGGAGCGAAGAGGGAATGATTTGCGAGACATGATTTTACCGACCGTCACGGATTATATTTCGCCAGCCAGCCGGTGAGTTCCAGATCGGGGCTCAAAAAGCCAGAAGAACGCGCGTGAGCAGGCCGAGAGCAGGACTGATGATGAAGCTGATGACCGGGCCTCCCCAGATGAAGATCACGAAGAGACCAAGGATGCCGATGGAGTCGTAGATGCGCAGGGCCTTGTAGGGGAGGAAGTGGCGGAAGACGTGGGAGCCGTCGAGTGGGGGCAATGGCAAAAGGTTGAAGGCGGCAAGGATGAGGTTGAGGAAGATCGTGAGGTAGAAGAGGAGAGCGAGGGGATAGAGGATGGAGGACTTAAGGGCTGGATCCACGGTTCCCATGGCGATCTGGTGCACGATGGCGGAGCCGGCGGCACTGGAATGAGAGAGAACCAGCATGAGAAGCGTTGCACCGATGGCGGCGAGAACATTACTGCCGGGTCCGGCAACCGTAGTGAGGATGTCGTCGCGCCTGAGGTTTTTGAAGTTGGAGGGAGTGACAGGAGTGGGCTTGGCCCATCCGAAGAGGAAGCCCGGGTTGATGAGCAACATGATGGCGGGCAGGATGATGGTGCCCCAGAGGTCGATGTGCTTGATGGGATTCAGGGTGATGCGGCCGAGCATGCGGGCGGTGGGATCGCCGAGGCGCGAGGCCATCCATGCGTGGGCGGCCTCGTGCAGGCTGAGGGAAAAGAGGAGGACCGCGAACTCAAAGATCGCAAGGATGATGTGACTGGAATCCATCGGGAGACGAATCGATGGTATCAGGAATGCAGCCTGTAGCCGGTAGCTGGCAGCTGGCAGCGAAGAAGCTGGTCGGCGGTGAGGCGGCCTGCAATTCAGTCGTGTGGAGGCAATTCGGCGCAGGGCTCGTTGGGATCTTTTTCGCCGAGGCGCGTGGCTTCCTTTTTGGACATGATCTTGCGGCCGGGGACGCCTCCGACGATGGAGTGCGGCTCGAGGTCGTGGGTGGCGACCGCCTGGGCGCCGAGCATCGAGTCCTCACCGACACGGACGCCGGGCATGACGAGCGAGCGGTAGGTGATGCGGGCGTTGGGGCCGACTTCGGTGCAGCGGTGCTCGATAATGCAGGCCTCGACGGGGTCGTGAGCGTGGGAGAAGACGGCCGCGTGTTCGGAGATGGAGGTGCCCTTCCGAATGATCAACTCGCCGCGGTCGTCGAGCTGGACATGGTTGTGTATGATGACGTCGTCTTCGAGGGTGAGGTTGTAACCGAAGGTGAACTCCACGCCGTGATAGATCTTCACGTTGTTGCCGATGGATTTGAAGATGTGCTTGCCGAGCATAGAGCGGAGGCGGAAGCCGAGCCAGTGATTGAGGGCGATGGGTGAGCGATCAAACATGCGCCAGAACCAGATCAGGGGTTTGATCAGCGCGTAGCGCTCGGCATCGATGTCGCCGTAGTATTCGGGTTCGAGGGTGACGTTGGCGGGATCCAGCGAGAGCTGAAGTACATTGAACGGAAGCTCGGTAGCGAGGGTGAAGTTGAGCCGGCCGCCGTGCGGACGTCCGAGAAGCAGCTGGTGGAGATTGTCCCGTACGATTTCACCGCGCAGGGCGACGTTGGTGTGACGGGAGAACTCGTCATCGAGGTACTCGACCCAGCGGTTGAAGACTTCTTTCGCTTCGCGGGTGGGCTCCATCTCGCGGTATTGATAGCGGGGCATACCTCATAGATTATCTGCCGCGCGGGCGGTTTGCTGGAATCAGGCCAGGCATCGGCTGGTCATTGCGGGGTCGGGCATTCCTGGGATACAGTGCGCTCAAGTGGTTGCTGGAAAGGACAAGTGACGACTATGGACGAAACAACCGAAGTGCCGGTGCAGAGGAGCTTCTCGGGGCTGTTTATGGGGGCGCTGGCCATCGCGGTGATCTGCGCAATCGCGGGGCTGGTGTGGAGCTATCGACTGGCCGGCCGGCTGACGACCGCGGAGGCCGAAGTGGCCTCGGCCCAGCAGCAGAACGCAAAGCTGGCGACGGCGCTGGATCAAACCAACGCGCGGCTGAAAATTACGACCGAGACGCTCGGGCAGTCGCTGGGGATGACCCAGAAGCAGTTGGAAGAGAAGGCGCAGGATTTGCTGGCCCGACAGCAGGCAAGTGCCAAACAACTGCAGCAAACGCAACGGCAAATCGCATCGGTATCCAACGACGTGTCAGGCGTCAAGACCGACGTGGGTGGAGTCAAGACCGACCTGAGCAGTACTAAGACCCAGCTGCAAACCGACGAAGCGGCCATGACGGCGATGAAGGGCGACCTGGGATTGCAGAGCGGACTGATCGCCACGAATGGCAGGGAGTTGGAGATCCTCAAACATAAAGGTGACCGCAACTATTACGAATTCACCCTCGATAAAAACCGTAAGCAGGCTGTCGCGACCGTGGCCCTGGAATTGAAGAAAGCCGATCCGAAGCACAGCAAGTTCACCCTGGTGGTCTACTCCGACGATAAGTCGATCCAGAAAAAGGATCGGAATCTGGACGAGCCGATCCAGTTCTACACGGGCAAGGATCACCTTCTGTACGAACTGGTGGTGAATAATATCGTGAAGAACCAGATCAAGGGCTACATAGCGACGCCGAAGTCAGCGCCAGTACCTGTGACGACTTCCGGGGATTGAGCCGGGGATTCCTGAACGGCGGTCCGGCGCGGTGGCGGGCCTATGCCGCTGCGCACAGGGCGCAGGCAAGAAGCAGCAGCGCTATCACGAGGTGTTTCATCGCACACTTCCAATCGAGAGACTGGCCCGGTTAGAAGTATCTTCAGCCTTTTTGGAAACCACCGCTCTAGCACGATGGTGGGAGCGGCCGCGACATTTGGTGCCTCGGGAGGTAACTGCGGGGGATGCCGGCAGTCCTCGGACTTCGGAGCCGAAGCCGTGCAGCGCCCCAGCGCGCGGTGGCTACAATCGGTAGCGTGAGCAAGAGCAGCAACGGCAGCTTCGGCTTTGGGCAGCGCGTGGCGTTGTGGGTGATTCCCAGGCTGACAGCGCTGGTGCTGGCATTTGTGGGTTCAACTCTGCGATTTGACGTGATTGCCGAAGAGGGAGCGACGCCTGCTACGCCTCCGGCACGCGGGATCTTTTGTTTCTGGCACCGGTGCGCGCTTCCTGCCGGGTGGTATTTCAGGAAATTTCGCTGCTCCATCCTCATTAGCCAGAGCTTCGATGGAGAGCTGATCGCGAGGACACTGGGCCTGCTCGGGTACGACAGCATACGGGGGTCCAGTTCGCGGGGCGGCGCAGCAGGGTTGATGGCGATGCGGGACGTGCTGGCACGAGGTGAGCCCGTGGTGTTCACCGCAGATGGGCCGCGAGGCCCGATTTATCAGACCAAGATCGGACCCGTGAAGCTGGCCGCGATGACCGGCGAGACGATGGGATGCTTCTATCTGTTGCCGCGGCGAGCGTGGGCGGTGCGGTCCTGGGATCGGTTCCTCGTGCCGCTTCCATTCTCCAGGGTCGTGGTGAGTTGGGCCCGAGCGGTGAAGGCCCCGGCTGCGGATGCGGATGCGGCGACCCTGGAGTCGACGCGTTTGGAACTGAATGATGCGCTGGAGCGAGCGCGCCTGCGAGCCGAAGAGTACATAGCTCCCCGAGACGCGAAGTAGAATCGGCTTCGGATGCTCGTTTCCGATTTCGATTTCGATCTCCCCGAAGAACTCATTGCGCAGGAACCGGCGACGGATCGCGCGGGTTCGCGGATGCTGGCGATGGATCGCGCCAGCGGGGCCTGGCAGGATCGGATATTTCGCGATTTTCCAGCGATGCTGCGACCCGGCGATCTGCTGGTGCTGAATGATAGCCGGGTGATCCCCGCGCGCCTGTTTGCGCACCGAACGGGACTCCACAAGCAGACGAATCACCGCGTGACGGGGCGTGTGCAGGTGTTGCTGGCCGAGCAGTTGTCGGAGTGGGAGTGGAAGGCCCTGGTAAGGCCTGGTCGGAAGGTGCTCATCGGTGAGCGCCTTGATTTTGGTGATGGCGCGCTGCAGGCCGAGGTGACCGCACACGGCGACTTCGGCGAGCGGACATTACGGTTCGTGCCGGTGGCGGATTTCTTTGGGACGGTCGAGCGGCTGGGACACATGCCGCTGCCGCCGTATATTCACCGCGAAGATCGGGCCGGCGATCAGGAGCGGTATCAGACGGTGTATGCCCGGGAGCGCGGATCGGTGGCGGCGCCGACGGCAGGGCTACATTTCACGCCGGCGATTCTCGATGAGATTCGCGCGAGCGGCGTGGAGATCGCGACTGTGACGCTGCATGTGGGGCTGGGGACGTTCCAACCGGTACGGGTGGAACGCGTAGAGGACGTGCACCTGCACACTGAGCGGTACACGATGCCGGAGGAGACGGCAGCGGCGCTGAATGCAGCGCGGCGCGAGGGACGTCGGATCGTCGCGGCGGGAACGACGACGGTGCGGACGCTGGAGCATTGTGCTCGAAGCGGCGGACCATTTGTGCCGCACTCAGGATCGACGAACATCTTCATCTCGTCGGGATTTGAGTTTCGGGTGGTTGGGGCGCTGCTGACGAATTTCCATCTGCCGCAGTCGACGCTGCTGATGCTGGTGAGCGCGTTTGCCGGACGGGAGCGGGTGCTGGCCGCGTATCGACATGCGGTCGAGGCGGGGTATCGGTTCTTCTCCTACGGGGACTGCATGTTGGTGGAATAGCCCTTAGCCGGTGGCTGATACGAAGAACTGCGGGCGTCGGGTGCCGGCCTGACGATTACCAGATTTTGCAGGCCTTCTCCCGGACCATCGGCTGGCCGACTTTGCAGCCGAAGGCCTGCGCGAACTGTGGGAGATCCGACACGATGCCGTTAATGCGGTATTTGCCGGGCGAATGCGGATCGGTGATGGCGTGGACGCGGCTCTCTTCGGGACGCCGGTTTTCGCAGGCCCACTGGCCCATGCCGATGAAGAAGCGCTGATCGGGGGTGAATCCGTCCTTGTCTTCCAGGTGCAAACCCGCGGTCTGCTTCTTCCAGGCAAGCCAGGCGAGCAGCGTGCCGCCGAGGTCGGCGACATCTTCGCCGCTGGTGAGTTTTGAGTTGATGTGGATGTCGTCAATTACGACGTAATTGGCGAACTGATCGCGCAGGCAATCGATGTGATCCTCGAAGCCTTTTGCGTCGGCCGGGGTCCACCAGTCGCGAAGATTGCCCTGGCCGTCGAATTGGCGGCCTTCATCGTCGAAGCCGTGGGTGAGTTCGTGGCCGATAGTGGCACCGGTGTCGCCGTAATTGGGTGCGTCATCCTCTTTGGGATCGTAGAGCGGCGGCTGCAGGACGCCGGCGGGGAAGTTGATGTCGTTCATCTGCGGATCGTAGTAGGCGTTGACGGTGGGTGGCGACATGAACCACTCGCTCTTGTCCACCGGTTTCCCGACTTTGGCCCAGTCACGCTTCTCGTCGAAGGTGTGTGCGCGGAGGACGTTGCCGAAGTAGTTGTTGCGTTCGATGGTGAGAGAAGAGTAGTCGCGCCACTTATCGGGATAGCCGATTTTGTTGTCGACCTGGTGGAGCTTGGCAATCGCGGCCTTTCTTGTGGCAGGGCTCATCCATTCGAGGTTCTGGATTTCGTCCTGCATGGCCTGCTCGATCTGGTCGCTCATGAGGAGGACCTTCTGTTTGGTCTGAGGGGAGAAGTTGCGTGCGACGAATTCCTGGCCGAGGGCTTCACCAAGGTAGCGGTCCACCTGACCTTCGCAGCGCTTCCAGCGCGGTTCGATCTGGGGAATTCCGCGCAGGTAATTCGAGTAGAAGTCGAAGCGCGCGTCTTCGAAATTGCCGGAGAGGCTGGCGGCTGCGGCGTTGAGCGCATGAACGCGGAGATAGGCTTTGAGGTTGTCGAGAGGCTCAGAGGCCAGCTCATTCTGCAATGCAGTGAGGAATTTAGGCTGCTCAACGTCCACGTTGGAGAGGACGGCGTCCGGGACCTTCTCTTCGCGCAAATAGGCGCTGAGCTGAAGTGAAGGCACGAGGGAGTCGACGACAGCGATTTTCATCGGGTGGTAGACGTTGTAGGGGTTGCGCCGCTCGACGCGGGTGAGCGAAGCGCCGGCCAGGCCGGTTTCGATCTTCATGACGGCAGCGGCATGAAGATCGCCCTGCGCCTGCGATTCTCCGGCCAGGACGAGCAGGTGCGCCATGTAGGCGATGTAGTGCTGGCGGATTTCCTGGCTCCTGGCATCAGTTTTGGTGTAGTAATCGCGATCGGGGAGCCCGAGGCCGCCGGATCCGATGCTCACGATGACCATGCCGGCATTCTTCGGATCGGGTTCGGAACCAGCATTGAAAAAGTAGAGGCCCCGCCGATCGGCTCCGTTTCGGAGAAAGGCTGCAATCTGGCTGCGATCTTCGATCGCGGCGATGCGGTCAAGTTCCGGTTGCAGGGGCGTGAGGCCGCTGGCGTTGATGGCGTCGGTATCCATGCAGGCAGCGTAGTAGTCGCCGATCTTCTGCTGGGCGGGAGTGCGATGGGCACGCTTCGCATCTTCTTCGAGGATGCCCCAGAGGAATTGCCGATTTTCGTCATCGAGTTTGGCGTAAACGTCCCACGAAGCCTGATCGGCGGGGATGGGGTTGTTCCTGATCCAGCCGCCGCAGACATACTGGTAGAAGTCAACGCAGGGGTCG
Organism: uncultured Acidobacteriaceae bacterium; assembly: GCA_963796895.1. Taxonomy (GTDB): domain Bacteria; phylum Acidobacteriota; class Terriglobia; order Terriglobales; family Acidobacteriaceae; genus Palsa-343. The sequence continues at coordinate 47,200 of CAWCNN010000001.1, read as the reverse complement.
GCGGTGCGGTCCATGTCGGCAACATCGAGGCTGGGTGAGTAAGGGATGGCCGCGAGCGGGTGTTCGGCAAGAGCGGGAGCCGATTGGGCGAAACAGACGGGAAGCAGGCAAGCGGAAAGAAAGGCTGCGGCCAGGGCCAGCGGCACGGGGCGGTGCGTCATGGATGTTCTCCGTGACGGCAGTATATCGGCTGTCAACGGGCGCGACTGACTTTGATTTGAAGGCGGGGACAAGGCCAGCAAGGACGAAGGGATACACTCGAATTCGTGGCTAAAGAAGCGACGCAACCCACGGTTTTTCTGCTGGACGCGATGTCCTTCATCTTTCGCGCGTATCACGCGATGCAGCGGTCGCGGCCGATGTCCACGCGGACGGGAGTGCCGACGGCGGCGACCTACGTCTTCATCAACATGCTGAACAAGCTGCGCAACGATTTTCAACCCGAGTATTTTGCTGCCGTATTCGACGTGTCGGGTCCGGTCTTTCGCGACGAGCGGGCGCGCGGCATGACGGTGAAGAAGTTCAGCGCGGAAACGCAGAAGTTCGAGACGGTGGAGACCGGTGGTTACAAGGCAAAACGCGAGGCGATGCCGCCGGACCTTGCTCAGCAGCTGCCCTACGTGCGCCGCGCGCTGGAGGCGTTCCGGATTCCGATTCTGGAAGCGGAGGGGTTTGAAGCCGATGACGTGATCGGAACTCTGGCCAGCAAAGCGGCGAGGGCCGGTCATCCTGTGTTTGTGGTTTCGAACGACAAAGACATGATGCAGTTGGTCAACGATCACGTGAAGATTCTGAATCCGGTCAAGGACAACCTGGTGCTGGATCGAGAGAAGGTGATCGAGACACTGGGCGTACCCCCGGAAAAAGTGATCGACGTGATGGCGCTGCGCGGCGACTCGATCGACAACATTCCTGGCGCACCCGGAATCGGGGATAAGGGGTCGGTGGAACTGATCCAGCAGTTCGGGACGGTGGAAGCAGCGCTGGACCGCGCAGAGGAGGTTAAACGGAAAACGTATCGGGAATCATTACAAAATAATCGCGAGGCCGTATTGCTGAGCAAGGAACTGGTGACGATTCACTGCGAGGTACCGCTGGAGTTCGATCCGGAGGCGATGCGCACGCAGGCGCCCGACGTAGCGGCCTGCCGGACGTTGTTTTCGGAGCTGGAGTTCACGACCCTGCTGCGGGAACTGGCTCCGGCGGTGCCCGAGAAAGCCGCCGAATATGTGCTCGAGCCGACAGCCGAACAAATAGCCGCGTTCGTGAAACAGGCCAGAAAGGAAGGGTTCGCCCTGGCGCTGCCCGCCTCCGAACTCGAGGCAGCAGCCGAGCAGGTGAGCGAGCAGGAGTCGGAAGCACTGGAAGAGAAGGAACCAGAGCTGAAGACGATGTCCCTGCTCGATCTGGTGGAAGCCGCTGAGGCGCAAAAAGAGACCGCCGCGGGCCCAAAGGTGTACCGGATCGGCGTGGCAGTGGGAACGGATGGCGGACTGCTGGTGCCACTGGATGCGGTGAAGTATCTGATCGAGGACGCAAACGTCTCCAAGCACGTGCACGATCTGAAGGCTGCGCTACGCTTCTTTGAAGTGCATGCAGTCACGCTCCGGGGCGCCGGGGACGATTTGATGCTGTACTCGTACCTGATCAATCCGACACACGCGACCCATCGGCTGGGCGATGTGGCGGCGCGGTTTGGCGGTGAACCTCCCCATGAGACCGGGGATCGGGCATTGGCTGAGGCCGCGTTGCTGACCCGGGCGCTCAACAAGACATTGCGTGACGATGTCGATGCGCTGGAAGAGCGGCGGGTGTACGAAGAGATCGATCTGCCTCTGGTCCCGGTACTGCTGGGAATGGAGAAGGAGGGTGTGCGCATCGATTCGGCAGAGCTGTCGAAGATGTCGGCTGGCTTGTCGAAGGAGATGGATCGTTTGAGCGAGGAGATCTTTTCGCTTGCCGGACAGCGGTTTAACATCAATTCGCCGAAACAGCTGGGTGATGTGCTGTTCAACAAGATGGGCCTGCCGCGTCCGCTGAAGTACGGCAAGGGCAAGGTGATTTCTACCGCGCAGGATGTGCTGGAGGAATTGGCCGCCCATAACGATGTGCCGCGGTTGGTGCTGGAATTCCGGCAACTGGCGAAGCTGAAGTCGAATTATGCCGATTCCCTTCCCCTGCTGGCTGATAAGGACGGGCGCGTATACACGACGTTCAATCAGGTGGGCACGGCAACGGGGCGGCTGTCGTCGACAAATCCGAACCTGCAGAATATTCCGATCCGGACGGAGCTGGGCCGCGAGATTCGCGCAGCGTTCATTGCGGCACCTGGATGCGTGCTGCTGTCGGCAGACTACTCGCAGATCGAGCTGCGGCTGCTCGCGCACTTCTCGTCGGATCCCTTGCTGGTGAAGGCGTATCAAACGGGGCAGGACATTCACACGCTGACGGCGGCCGAGGTGTTTGGCGTTCCGGCGGAGACGATGAGCAAGGAAACACGAAATCGTGCGAAGGCCGTGAACTTCGGGATCGTGTACGGGATTTCGCCGTTCGGACTTGCTGCACAGCTGGGCATCGACCAACACGAGGCGCGCCTGTATATCGAGACGTATTTCGAGCGCTACGCGGGGGTGCGGTCCTATATCAATCGCATGCTGGAGGAGACGCGGCGCGAGCAAAAGGTGCGGACGATGTTCGGCCGGGTGAGGCCGATTCCGGATATCCAGAGCCGCAATGCGAACCAGCGCGGATTTGCGGAGCGGACCGCTATCAACACGCCCCTGCAGGGGACGGCGGCCGATCTGATCAAGCTGGCGATGATCCGCATCGACAAACGGTTGACGAAGGAAAAGCTGAAATCGCGCATGACCTTGCAGGTGCACGACGAACTGGTGTTCGATGTGCCGAAGGATGAAGTCGACGCGATGAAACATCTCGTACACCACGAGATGGAGCACGTGGTGGAGCTAAGTGTGCCGCTGGTGGCGGATGTGGGTGTGGGATCGAACTGGCGGGATCTGAAGTAGTTACGTTCCCAGCTCGGCGCGAATGGCTTCGGCGATGCGATCGGCGTGGCGACGCATCACTTCTTCGGATTCGGCTTCGATCATGACGCGCGCCAGGGCCTCGGTGCCGGAGTAGCGAACGACAACACGGCCGCTTTCGGCGAGTTCGGCTTCGGCGGCGCGAATAGTATCCGCGATGGCTGCAATCTGGTCGAGTGGCTTCTTCTCGCGAACGCGAACGTTGACGATGACCTGGGGAAATACCTTGAGGTCGCCGATGAGATCGTGGAGCGCACGCCCGGAACGGCGAACGGCGTCGAGGACTACCAGCGAGGTCAGCAGGCCGTCACCGGTGGTGGCGAGATGGGGAAAGAGGATGTGGCCGGACTGTTCGCCCCCAAGGGAGGCTTGTTCCTGCTGCATGCGCTCGAGGACATATTTGTCGCCCACCGGGGCGCGGAGCATGCGGATGGCGTCGCGGCGGAGCGCGGCTTCGAGGCCCATGTTGGACATCGTGGTAGCGACGACGGTGTCGTTACGGAGCAGGTTGCGCGCCTTCATGTCACGCGCGGCCAGCAGCATGATGGCATCACCGTTGACGACCTTGCCGTGGGCATCGGCGAACATGGCGCGGTCGGCGTCGCCGTCGAAGGTGACGCCGAGGTCGGCCTTGAGGTTTTTGGTCTCGGCGGCGACGACTTCCGGATGGAGAGCGCCGCAGTTCGCATTGATGTTACGACCGTCGGGCGCAACGTGGGTAAGATGGATCGTGCCACCCAGATGAGCGAAGAGTTCGGGGGCAATCGCGGACGCTGCGCCGTTGGCACAATCGAGAACAACACGAAGGCCATTGAGGTTCAGACCGGGGAAGGCTGAGCGGAGGAACTGCTCATAGTCCTTACGGTATTTCTTATTGACCGATGGAGCCGATCCGGCTTTGGGCGAGTCAAGGGCTTCGAGACGTTTGAAGATTTCGGATTCGATGCGAAGCTCGGTGTCATCGGGCAGCTTGTAACCGTCGCCGCCGAAGATCTTGATGCCGTTGTCCTGCCACGGATTGTGCGAGGCGGAAATGACGACGCCTGCGGAGAACCCGTGCTGGCGGGCCAGAAAGGCGACCGCTGGAGTGGTGACGACCCCGGCATTCTCCACGCGCGCCCCGCCCTCGGCAAGGCCAGCGGAGATGGAGTCGGCAATCCAGGCAGAGGACTCGCGCGTATCCATGCCGAGGAGAACTTTGGGGTGCGTATGCGAGCTGGTGAGTTGGTGAGCGAGCGCGAGTCCTACAGCGTAAATCGTCTTCGCATCAAGCGGCGCTTCGCCTGCAACCGCACGGATACCGTCCGTTCCAAACAGCTTTCTCATGAGCCCTGCGTTTCTTTCTCGACCACAGTCACCCGGCTGCGGATGCGACCGCGAGAGAGCCGGGCAACGATCGACTGACCTTGTGTGATGTTCTCAGTATCTTTTACCAGCACTCCACGTTCGTCGTACACCAGAGCGTAGCCACGGCTCAGGACCGCGAGCGGGGACAGCGCAGTGAGCTGGCGCGCGGCACCCGCTTCCCGGTCGCCCAGGGTGCGCAGGTGATCGCGTTCAGCGCGGACAATGCGTGCATCGAGGGATGCGAGACGCTCGCGCGCGATGCTCGTACGGGCAGACACATCGTGGCGCAGCAGCCGTGCGGTGAGATCGCTCACTCTCTCCGTGAAGCGGCGGTGACGGAGCCTCCACTGTGCTTCGAGACGAAGCGTCAGGTCGTCGAGGCGTTGCTGGCGGCGGCGCAACTGATCGCGCTCGCGGATGAGAATGGACTCGACGCGAACGCGGGCCATGGCCTGCGAGGCCTGCATGAGGCGATAACGGGCGGCGCGGACCAGGCGCTGATCCAGGATGTAGACGCGGTCGGCAACATTGTGCAAGGCGGCCGTGACGAGTTCGGCGGCGGCGGACGGAGTAGGGGCGCGTAAATCGGCAACAAAGTCCGCAATGGTGAAGTCGGTCTCGTGACCGACGGCGGAGATGACCGGGATTTCCGAGTTGAAGATAGCTTCGGCCAGGAATTCGGAGTTGAAAGGAGCCAGGTCTTCAGGCGATCCTCCGCCGCGCGCGATCACGATCACGTCTGCGGTCCGTGACCGATTGAAGTATGCGATACCTGCAGCAACCTCGGCCGCTGCCGCTTCCCCCTGGACCAGCGCGGGGTAGAGAAGAACATGCAGGCCGGCGTGGCGGCGCGTGACGATGTTGATGAAGTCGCGAATGACTGCCCCGGTGGGTGAGGTGACGATGCCCACGCAGTGCGGGAAGGCTGGCAACGGCTTCTTGCCGGCCGGGTCGAAGAACCCACGCGATTCGAGGCGCTGCTTGAGCTGCTCGAAGGCAATTTGCAGAGAGCCGGCGCCGACCGGCTCGATGAACTCCGCGACGAGCTGCATCTGGCCGCGCTGCTCGTAGATGGAAATCTTGCCGCGCAGCAGAACGTGGAGGCCGTCGGCTGGTTTGAAGCGCAGGAGCGAAGCCTGTTTGCGGAAGAGGACAGCGGGGAGCTGCGCGTCTCCATCCTTGAGCGTGAAGTAGATGTGACCTGAGGGCGCGGGCCGCAGATTGGAGATTTCGCCCTCCACCCAGAGATCGCCGTAGGCGCGCTCCACGTGCACGCGCACTTCGCTGACCAGATCGCCAACGCTCCAGATGTGGCGGGTGACCGGTGTGGGGACCGACTCGAAGGAAAAGCCGAGCTGACGTTCGGGCTTTGGCTGCGAGCTGGGCGACAGGGTCACAACTGCAGAGTATAGAACCGGACAGATTTGAATTTGGGGGAGTTGACCGGGATAATGGGCGAATCTCGAACATCCGAGGATTCCCGATGATGAAACGGCTTGCTGTCGTTGTGTGTGCATTTGTCCTTTCTGTTGCCGCTGACGCGCAGAGCTTCACCCTCGAACAGGTGCTGAGCGCGCCGTTCTGCTCGGAGTTGCAGGCTGCTCCAAAGGGTGGCGCATTTCTGTGGATCGCAAACCAGGAGGGGAAGCGCAACATTTGGGTGGCGGAGACGAGCGGGTCTGCGTACACCGTGCACCGCGTGACGAATGACGATGCGGACGACGGGATCGATATCGGAGACATCGTGTGGACGCCGGATGGGGAGCACATTATTTATGTGAGCGGCGGCGATTTCGAATTTCCGGAGAAACCGGCGGCAAATCCGGCGCTGCTGCCGCAGGGAGTCGAAGAAGACATCTGGATGGTCGGCATCGGCGGCGGCGATATCCGCAAGCTGGCGGCGGGCCGGTCGCCGGCGATTTCGCCGGATGGCGCGACGATGGCGTTTCTGGACAAGGATCAGATCTGGACGCTGGACCTGCGCGATCCAAGCGCGAAGCCGGCGCAACTGCTGCACGAGCGCGGCCGTCTGGGCTCGCTGTTGTGGTCGCCGGACGGGAAGTATCTGGCGTTTACGACTGGGCGCGGCGACCACGGGTTTGTCGCGGTGTATTCGTTCCCGGAGAAGGCGCTGCGGTATCTGGACCCTTCGACGGAGATCGATCGAGAGCCAGTGTGGTCGCCGGACAGCCGGCAGATTGCGTTTGTGCGGATTCCACCGGATACCTCGGGGATCGACTTCAAACCGCGGCGCAGTGCGCAGCCTTGGTCGCTGCGCGTGGCGGATGTGACAACGGGAGAGGGGCACGAGATTTGGCGCGCACACGATGGTCCGGGAAGTGTGTTTCACGAGACCGAGACGGAAGAGCACCAGCTCTACTGGAGTGCTGGCGGGCACATTGTTTTTCCGTGGGAAGGGAGCGGATGGCTGCATCTGTACTCGGTCGCGGCGGGAGGCGGCCAGGCGACGGAGATGACGCCGGGCGAGTTCGAAGTGGACTACGTCGCGTTCAGCAAGGATCGGAAGACGCTGGTGTACTCGTCGAATCAGAACGATATCGACCGGCGGCATTTGTGGGAGGTCAGCGCTGATGGTGGAGCGCCGCACGAGATCACGCATAGTGACGGACTCGAAGTGATCCCGGTGATCGCACCGGATGGAACCGTGGCAGTGCTGCGGGCGGATGCGAAGGTGCCGATTCGGCCGGCGGTGGTGAAGAGCGGCGGAGAGATGCAGGATCTGGCTCCGCAGATGATTCCCGCGGAATTTCCGGCGGCAAAGATGATCACTCCACAGCAGGTGATTCTGTCGGCGGCGGACGGCATGAAGATTCATGGGCAGCTGTTTGTGCCCGCATCGGCAGAGGACGGGAAGAAGCATCCGGCGCTGATCTTCTTTCATGGAGGGTCGCGGCGGCAGATGCTGCTGGGCTGGCATTACATGGACTACTACTCGGACGCGTATGGGATGAACCAGTACCTGGCGAGTCTGGGATACATCGTGCTGTCGGTGAACTATCGGAGCGGAATCGGGTATGGGTTAAATTTCCGCGAGGCGCTGAACTATGGTGCCGCGGGAGCGAGCGAATTCAACGATGTGCTGGGTGCAGGCCTGTACATGCGCAACCGTTCGGATGTGGATGGCGCAAAGATCGGCGTGTGGGGCGGGAGCTACGGCGGATATCTGACGGCGCTGGCGTTGTCGCGCGCTTCGGATCTGTTTGCAGCAGGCGTGGATTTTCATGGCGTGCACGACTGGAATCTGGAACTGGAAAACTGGGCGCCGAAGTACGATCCGAATGCGGACCAGCAGGCGGCGCGGATTGCGTGGGAGTCTTCGCCACTGGCGACTGTGAAGGATTGGCGTTCGCCGGTGCTGCTGATCCAGGGAGACGACGATCGCAACGTGCAGTTCTCGCAGACGGTGCGGCTGGCCGCGGCACTACGGGCGCAAGGGACCCCGTTTGAGGAGCACGTGTTTCCGGATGAGATTCACGGGTTCCTGCTGCATCGGTCGTGGCTGACGGCGTACGGGTTGGAGGCGGACTTCTTCAACCGGAGGCTGAGGTAGCGAGCGCTCGTCATTCGAGATTGCGGCCTCCGATTTCATACGCGGCGCGGATGTCGTCGATGCGGTGGCGCGTGACGAGGATCATGCACTTGTGGACGACGATGGGCTGGATGGATCCGCCTTGCAACTGCTGGCCCGCCGCGGTGCACTGGAGGTCGCGGTATTTGGTCCAGGCGGTCTGAGCGGCTTTGAGGTCGGCGATGGCAGTCTCGTCATACTTCAGCTGGCCTTGGTCTCCCCGTTTGTTTGCGTCGGCGATGTCGGCTTCGAAGGCGAGCAGAGCGTTGCGGTAGATGTGGTTCAGATCCTGGTCCGTAAGCTTGAACTGATCGGCGTAGCAGGTATCGAAGTCGACGGTCATAGCATGGGCGGCGCAGGGGTCGGTGTACTCGGGAGCAGGACTCTGAGCTGTCTTAGGTGCTGTCGATTGGGCGGCTGGCTTTTGCGCCGGCGCCGGATTTTGCGCGATAAGAGCGGCACAGCAGAGCAGCAGGAACGCGGTCGGTATTCGGGTTCGGAGGGGCATGGCGTCTTGCCTTCCGTTGTAGCACCACGCCTGCATCGGTCGCGCGCGATAATCGCTGGATGGAGCTTACGAGTCGCGACGCGCTGATCGTGGTGGATGTGCAGAATGATTTTTTCCCAGGCGGAGCGCTGGCGGTACCGGAGGGCGATGCCGTGATTCCGGTCATTCACCGGATCGCGCATCGTTTCGAGCCTATTGTGCTGACCCAGGATTGGCATCCTCAGGGACATTGCTCGTTTGCGTCACGTTATCCGGGGAAGAAGCCCTTTGAGGTCGTCGAACTTGCGGGAGGAGAGCAGCGTCTTTGGCCGGATCATTGTGTGCAGGGGACGCGCGGGGCCGAGATTCATGCGGAGCTGAAGCTCGATCGGACGGAGTTGATTCTGCGGAAAGGGTTTCGGCGGGACGTGGATTCGTATTCGGCGTTTTTCGAGAACGACCACCGGACTCCGACCGGGCTGGCCGGATATTGCCGCGAGCGTGGGCTGGGGCGAATGTTTTTCGCTGGACTCGCCTATGACTTCTGCGTGGGCTTCTCGGCCGTGGATGCGCGGCGATGCGGCTTCGAGGCGGTGGTGATCCGGGACGCATGCCGGGCGATCGATGTGGAAGGCTCCGTCGCGGCGATGGACGCCGAGTTCGCGCGGGCGGGCGTGAAGGTCGCGGGGAGTGCCGAGATCGCTTAGCCGATGCGGTGGAACAGTGCGGGCCTATGCGCGAAAATTGTCGTATGGCGCGCGGTTGGCTGGCTCTCGGAATGATGCTTTGCCTGGGCACGGGGGGCGCGGTGAAGCGGTCTCCGAACGCAGCCGCCAGCGTATCGAGGGCGCGAAAATCATCGACAAGTTTTGCGGCGCTGAAGCCGCTGCGATCGCATCCGCTTGTGGCGCTGACCTTTGACGATCTGCCGGCTGCGGGCGATCTGTTGCCGGGCACGACGCGCACGGAGACGATCGCAAAGCTGGCCGAAGAGCTGCGGGCCAATCATCTGCAGGGCACCTACGGGTTCGTCACGGCCTCGGATTTGCAGGACGATCCGGACACGCAGCAGGCGTTGCAGGCATGGGTCGACGCCGGGATGAACATCGGCAATCACACCTGGTCGCATCCTTCACTGACCACAGACAGCGCGGCGGCATTTGAGAAGGACATCGCGCTGGATGAGCCGGCGCTGCGCCAGTACGATCCGAAGCGGGACTGGCACTGGTTCCGGTATCCGTATCTTGAGGAGGGCGACACGCTGGACAAGCGCGAGGCGGTACGCGCATGGCTGCGCGTGCATCGGTACCGGATCGCCGAGGTGACGCTGAATTTCCAGGACGACGACTGGGACGATGCGTGGGGCCGCTGCCTTGAGAAACACGACGAGGCGAATCTTGCGTGGCTGCGGCAGAGCTATCTGGAGAACGCCGCCGAGTTCATCCGGCTGGGGCGCGAGGAGGAGCAGATTGCTTTCGGGCACGAGATTCCGAATGTGCTGCTGCTGCACGCAACAACCGCCACGACGGCGATGCTGCCGAGCCTGATTGCGCAGATGCGCGGCGAGGGTTTCCGGTTTGCGTCGCTGGCGCGGGTGGAACGGAATCGGGCGTATGCGCTGGACCCCGCTGCGGGGTCGGCGGGTGGCGGTCCGCTGACGAACCAGTTTCTGAACGCGCGGCATTCGCCGTATCCGCCGTTCAAGCCGGAGCCGGAGCAGCGGCTGGCGAGCATTTGCCGTTAGGAAATTCCCCGGCCCCCCTATCCCCCCCCATTTTGCCGGCGCCTTGTTTTCAGCGAGTTAGCAGGTGTTAACGGTTTCGCCATTTGCCAGATGCCTGACGGCAGGACAGTTGGGAGATACGGTCGAATGCCGCATTCGCATTTGTGAATGCGGCATTCGTGCTCGTCGAAGGGCCTTGATGCCTGAAGGCAGGGCAGTTGGTTCGTGCTTACGAATGCGGCATTCGTGGTGGTGAATGCGCGCTCCACCGATGCAAATGCGGCATTCATGATTGCGAGTGCGGCATAGGCGCGCTCGAAAACGCGCGGCCTCTTTTCCCGGGGTAGCGAGGAGCGTTCCAGATGGAACGCTTGCATCATCGATGCCAGTTTTTCAAAGAGCTGCCGTTGAGTCGGCCTGGGCCGAGTCGAGGGTTCGCGTGCAAAGGAAAAGCCCGCTTCATGGCGGGCTCCCTGGCACACTTCTCCAATTGTTTTCAGGCTATGAGAGGGACAGGGGCAAATCAAGGAGAAACGGAGGGTGAGACGGTACGAAGGTCATGGGTCAGGAGGCCCGGGCGATGGAGATGGATCGAACAGAGATGGTACTCAGGGGCTAAAGCCCAATTGTTCTGTGGCGTTTTTCGGCATGACTGAAAGTCATGCCCCTTCACCTTTCTGTGCCGAATGCGAGGTTCTTCGGTGCGTTTGAAGTGGCTTCAGATGCTGCGGGTGCGCTGATTCAGGTTGAGCCCAATGGAGCTGTGGAGCCTTTCGGTGCGCGCCTCGTGCGCTGGGAACAGGGATTCGGCACGGCTGATTTCGGCTTCGAGAAACTGCGCGATCGAAGGCCAGGAGGCGAACAGGGAGCCGCCGATGCGGCGCGCTTCGACGGCGCCGTCGGGATTGAGAAAGTAAGCGAGGTTCTCCTCGTAAGAATAGGGGCCGCTGCCGAAGTGAAACTGCGACAACGTGGGGCGATATTGGCGGCCCCATGTCAGGTTGGCGGCGCCGAGGTCGAGGGGCTGGCGCGTGGGACGGTTCAGCAAAGGGGTGGTTGCGCAGAGGCTGGGCGGGAGGCCGTAGATCTGGAGTTGGTAGAGGTCCGCTCCGTTGAGGACGGACAGGATGCGCAGAAATACGGGCGGGATGGTGAGACTGCCGCGAAGGCCGGCCGAACGCGCTTTGAGGTAGGCCGCAATCATCTCCTCCGTGATACCGGTGTAGAGGACGAGGGCGAAGGATTCGGGGCCGAGCCTGGGTTTGCGCGCAAGGAAGATGTTTCCGGAGGAGGTATCGAGAAGGGCGGTCGGGTCGAGGAGGCGTTCGGCGAGCAGGCGGATGGGCAGCAATTCGCCGGGGAGGTTCTGCAAACGAGCTTCGATCACATCCTGCATCGGGCCAGCGTGTGTCGATAGGATGAGCGTTTTGGGGCTGGAGTGCAATTTTTTGGGCGGGAATTGGGGGGGCGGGTTGAGGAGTGGATATTCCGATCCCCGGGGCGTGGTTGGGGTGAATTTCAGTCCACTCAAAGACTTCAGGCGGCGGGTTCGCGGCTGGCTGGGGCGGCGTAGAGGCGCAGGCCCAGGGCGTGGACGACGCGGAGGACGGTCGCGAATTCAGGATTGCCGTTGGCACTGAGGGCGCGGTAGAGGCTCTCACGCGACAGGCCCGCTTCGCGGGCGACTTCGGTCATGCCGCTCGCGCGGGCGATGACTCCGAGAGCGTCGGCGATGAAGGCGGGATCGCCGGTTTCGAGGGCGTCGGTCGGTCATGTAGGCGGCGACGGAGTCTTTGTCGTTGAGATATTCAGCGGGATCGAAGGGATGGGTTTTGCGTTGGGTCATTTGCCAATCACTGTCTCCGGATGAGCTGGACTAGCGCCTCATTCAGCACATCTATCGTGTTTTGATCCGGTATTCCGTCCGGAAAACTAATTACCCGGTCCAACGCATTTCGGATTGCTTCGGCTGCAATATCGGGCAGCAGGTACGAATGAGCTCTGATGATTTCGAGTATCGCCAACGAAGCGTGAAAGAGGATGAAAGCTTGATCCTCTTTCATTACGCGTTCGATGAGCCAATCGAAATAGCCAATTTCTGGACGCACCTGCAGAATGCATATTGCTGCTAGACGTTCACCTGGTCTCTTACCTCCAGTCAAAAACGGCAAAAGGGGTTGTGCGGCAATCGAAAGCGCTCTCATTTTTGCGGCGGTTTCATCCATCAATCGTGTGCGCGCTGGACCCTTTGGCATGTCTCTACGAGTGCTTTCATATTCCTGGACGAGTTCGTAAATTTGCTTGTGAACGATGTCTAGCTTTTGACTCAGAGCAATAGGAGCGGCGTTCAGCTTGTCTCCAACTAATTCCGCGGCGTGGATTTGGCCCACCGGTATTTCTCTGGTGATGATCTGGCTTCCAGCCGCGGCGCTGGTCTCATTCAGAACTTGGTCGATTTGTTGCTCCGTATCGATCTCAAGCTGACCCGCCTTTACGTGTTTAGCGTCGCGTAGTTTCGAGATAAAGATATCGACAATTGAACTGATCTTGGTCCGATAGATCACAAAGACCGCTATTGCGACAGATGGCCACGCGATTGCGGATAGGATCGCGGCTATTCCGGTGAGGGTAGTAGGTCCCGGCTCAGTCATTTTCCTGCTGACTCGGCTTGAAATTCTGATGTTCGCTCTAATGCTATTTGAAGTTTGGCAGGTTAGGGGCACTGTGCCAAAAAAGTTTGTTAGGCATACAAAGAGCAAGGCTAAAAAGCCCCATTCTCCATCAGGTGCCGCTGGCGCGGCACCTGATGTACCCGGCCGGTTTCTTCTGCAGAGAGCACGTCTAGATTGAAGGTGGAATACAGGTCCGTTCGACTCGCGTGTGAATTGTTTGTCGTGCCAAAACGGCGCGACGAATATTAAAGGCTCGTTCCGATGACATCGTGGAGATGGAGAGCAGCACAGCAGGGCATCGCGTCCCACCCTCTCGCGCGCAACAGCGGCGCGCGAGAAGGATGGGGCACCCTACACGACTGAAAGTCGTACTCTGATACAACAACCCAGGGCTGAAGCCCATTCTTCTCCGGAGCGAGATTCCCCCGGCCTGAAGGCCGGGGCTTCTACCGTCGTGCCGCTGGCGCGGCACCTGTTGCGAATTGAACCGATACAGAATCAAGTGCGCACTTAAGAACGACGACGAGGGTTGCGCGATCAGTGGAAGTCGTGGGAGCGGATTTCAACGGCGTTATCGGTGAGCGGCGTCAGGCGCATCGCTTTTACGTGGATGACGTTGTCCTGGTTCTGGAGCGGGCCTTCGACCAATAAGAAGTGAGCGCGGGTGACGGTGACCTGGTTCTGCTCGTACATTTGCGGTGTGACGATGACGTTGGCGATGCCGGTTTCGTCTTCCATGGAGAGAAAAACGAATCCCTTGGCGGTGCCGGGGCGCTGACGGGCAATAATGCAGCCGGCCGCGCGCACCCATTCGCCGTCGCGACATTTGCGGAGATCTTCGGCGGTGAGGACGTTCTGCGCGCGGAGCTCGGCGCGGCGGTAGGACATGGGATGGCGGCCGGTGGTGAGGCCGGTGCCGGAGTAGTCGGCGACGAGACGCTCTTCGGGGGTCATCTGGGCGAGAGGTGAGGGGGCAGGTGGGTCGGCGAGGAGCGCGCCGGAGTGGATGAGGAGCGGGCCTTCGGGCTTGCCGGCGCGTTCGACCTGCCAGAGCGCGTCGCGTCGATGGCCGATGCCGGTGACATTGTTGAGGGCTCCTATGTTGGCGAGCAGGGTGATTTCTTTTTTGTTGAGAGTGGGGACGCGGAGGACGAGGTCGTCGACGGAGCGGAAGGGGCCGCCGGTGCGGCGAGCGGCTACGATGGCTTCGCCGACTTGTTGACGCAGCCCACGCGCGTAGCCCAGGCCGAGGCGGAGGGAGAGATTGGGTCTCGCATCCTGCGCACCCACATCTGCCAAAACCGGGCAGATATGGGGCACCCGGTTGGTTCTCGGGTGGAGAGAGAAACCCGCAGATCCCTCGCCTTCGCGCTCAGCTCGGGATGACAACTCATGCTCGATGGTGCAGGGCCAGTCGGAGACCTGGATGTCGATGGGATGGACTTTGAGTCCGTGGCGCTGGGCGTCTTTGACTAAGACCGCCGGGGCGTAAAAGCCCATGGGTTGGTTGTTGAGGATGGCGGCGGTGAAGGCAGCGAGGTACTTCACCTTGATATAGGCCGAGGCGTACGCAATGAGCGCGAAGCTGGCGGCGTGGGACTCGGGGAATCCATAGAGGGCGAAGGAACTGATGGCCTGGACGATTTCGTCCTGCGTTTTCGGCGGGATGTTGTTGGCGGTCATGCCTGCGCGGAGTTTGACTTCGAGGTCCTTCATGCGCTGCCAGGAGCGGCGCATGCCGACGGCGCGGCGCAGCTCTTCCGCTTCGGCTCCGGAGAAATTGGCGACAGTCATCGCGATGCGGAGGAGCTGTTCCTGGAATAATGGCACGCCGAGAGTGCGCTTCAACACAGGTTCGAGTGAAGGGTGCGGGTAGGTGACCGCTTCCCTGCCCTGACGGCGGCGCATGTAGGGGTGCATCATTTTTCCAACGATGGGGCCGGGGCGGATGATGGCGACCTGAACGACGAGATCGTAGAAGCGGTCGGGGTGGTTGCGTGGGAGGGAGGCCATCTGCGCGCGGCTTTCGATCTGGAACATGCCGACGGTGTCGGCGCGCTGGAGGACATGGTAGACGTCGGGATCTTCGGGGAGTTGGGCGAGGTCGATGGGGTCGCCGTAGTGTTCGGGGATGAGGGTGAGGCAGTCTTTGAGGACGGCCATCATGCCGAGGCCGAGGAGGTCGACTTTGACGATGCCGAGGTCGGCGCAGTCTTCCTTGTCCCACTGGATGACGGTGCGGCCGGGCATGGAGGCGCGCTCGAGGGGGACGACGCGATTGAGCTGGCCCTGGCAGATGACCATGCCGCCGGAGTGCTGGCCGAGGTGGCGCGGGAGGTCCTGCAGGCGGACGCAGAGCTGAAGGTATTTGGCGATGCGCGGGTGGGCGACGTCGAAGCCGGCGTGGTGGAAGGAATTGGCCATGGTGTCGTTTTCGCCGCGCCACTCCCATTGGGAGACGAGCGAGGTGAGGCGGCCGAGGGATTCCTGGTCGAAGCCGAGAGCTTTGCCGACTTCGCGGGCGGCGGACTTGCCACGATAGGTGATGACGTTGGCGGTCATGGCAGCGCCGAGCTCGCCGTAGCGCTGATAGACGTACTGGATGGCCTGCTCGCGTTTTTCTTCCGAGGGGAGGTCGAGATCGATGTCGGGCCACTCGCCGCGGTTTTCGTTGAGGAAGCGCTCGAAGAGGAGTTCCATGCCGACGGGGTCGATGGCGGTGATTTCGAGGACGTAGCAGACGGCGGAGTTGGCGGCGGATCCACGGCCCTGGATGAGGATGTCGTGCTGTTTGCAGTAGCGGACGATGTCCCACACGATGAGGAAATAGCCGGCGAATCCGAGTTTGGCGATGAGGGCGAGCTCGCGGTCGATCTGCTTACGCGCGCGGGCGAGGAGGCCAGGATTATTTTTCGCGCCGTAGCGGAGGCAGACGCCTTCATCGACGCGCTTGCGCAGGAAGGTGTCCATGGTTTCGTTGGCGTTTTCATCTGTTGGGACGGGGTAGTGGGGGAATTCGTAGCCGAGGTCGGCGAGCTGAAAGGTGAGGCGCTGCGAGATTTCGCGGGTGTTGGCGATGGCGTCGGGGAGATCGCGGAAGAGGGCGGACATTTCTGCGGCGCTGCGGAGGTAGCGGTGGTTGTTGGTGGCGAGGAGGCGGCCGGCATGGTCGAGGTCGACGTGATGGCGGATGGCGGTGAAGACGTCGAGGACTTCGCGGTCGTGGGGCGTGGCGTAGCGGACGCCGTTGGTGGCGACGATGGGGAGCTTCATGGAGCGAGCGAGGCGGAGGGCGGCCTGATTGCGGGCTTCCTGGTCAGGGAGCTGGTGGCGCTGGAGCTCGACGTAGACATTGTTGGGGCCGTACAGGGCAATGAGGTTTTCGAGCAGGGCGCGGGCTGCGGGTTCGCCTCCGGTGGTGAGGGCTGCGGCAAGCGGACCTTCGTCGCCGCCGGTGAGGCAGAGGAGACCGTCAGAGTACTGGGCGAGGTCGTCGAAGGTGGCGGCACCTTCGGCTTTGGTGGGCTCGCGCATTTTGAACTGGGTGATGAGCTGACAGAGGTTCTGATAACCGGTGCGGGAGGCGCAGAGGAGAGGCACCTGTGGTGCGGCTGATCGCGCCTTCGGCGCACGACTGGACGTCCAGGCAGTGGTGGGACTGGCCGTCCTGGCAGACGCGCCTTCGGCGCCAAAGCTGAAGGCGGAGGTGGAGATTTCGGCGCCGACATGGGCGCGGATGTTGTTGCGCTCGGCGGAGGTGTGCATGCGCGCGGAGCCGTAGAAGCCGTTGCGATCGAGGAGGGCGACGGCGGGAATTTCGAGTTCCATGGCGCGCTCGATGAGGTCCTCGGGCTGAGAAGAGCCTTCGAGGAAGGAGAAGGCGCTGGCGGCGTGGAGCTCGACGTACTTTGTAACTTTGTCGGTCACTTATTTTCCTGAAGGGGGCTAAGGCTCCCGAATTTCCTGTTGCAATTTGGTCAGGAAAGCGAAGTTCTGCTGCAGGACTGGGGTTCCGGAACAGGATGAAGGAAGTACTAAAGGTTTGAAGTCCAGCAAAGAGGTTGGCGGACATCGTGTGGTATGAGTGCAAGCTTCTTGCTGTGGGGTGAACCTGGCTGTCACCGTTTTTGCTTTTGTCTTTTGTTGCTGCTGCTGTTGTTGTTGCTGTGCTGGTCGCGAAGCGATTGTGGGATCGACTCGCCCTTCAGGTGCAGCGTACGAGCAGCGAGTGGGTATGTACTGAGTGGGAGTGGTGCTCGCACCCGCTTTAGTCATAGAGCTCTTCGAGGCGCCAATCGTTGAGGGTGGCGGGGCGGAGTGGGTTGCGGGCGATGGCGCAGGAGAGGATGGCGCTGTTGCGATCAGAGCGGGCGACGAGGTCCCATTTTTCGATGGACCAGCATTCGATGCCCCACCAGTTGCCGGAGAAGAACCAGGGTCCCCAGGCGCGCTCGACGGTGTAGCGCTGGTTGCGGAAGAGGAAGGCGGCGGGGCGGCGTTCGCGCAGGGTAACGGCGATGGGCTCGGGAGGGCGGAGTCGGCGGCGCGCCTGGTTTTGGTGGTTTTGGGGGATGGCGGCGGTCTGGGTGGTGGGGCTGGTTTCCGGGATCGAGAAGGGTTCCACGCGGAAGGTGTCGGGGCGGTGGGTGTCTTCGAGGACGGCGCGTCCGACACGGGTGTCGCCGACGAGGGAGCGAATGCGGGCGAGGGTGACGTCGAGGCGGTCGGGCTCGGGGAGTTGTGGGGTGAAGAGGCCGAGCTGAACTTTGCTGACGGAGCCGGGGTCGGCGGTGAGGGTGACGGCGAGGATAGGGGCGGAGGGCGGGTGCGCCTGCAGGTCGAGATGGAGGAGGCGGAGCCAGAGGCGGCGGTCGTTGCCGGGGAGGGCGGGGCGGACGGTACGCGTGTGGGTGCTGCCGCCGTCGAGAGCGAGGGTGACGGTGACGGAGGCGAGGGCGACGATTTGCGCGGCAGCGCGGGCAATGAGGTGGTCGATGAGGACGCCGAGGACGAAGAGGAGCGAGTCCAGGATCTCAACAGGGGCGTCGAGTTCTGTACGTTCTTCAAGGGCGACGGGCGGGTCGGCGGGGACGAGGAGGTGGGGGGCTTCGCCACGGGCAAGTTGGCGGAGGCGGAGGCCGGTCTGGCCGAGGCGGGCAATGAGTTCTTTTTCGGGGAGGGCTGCGAGGGCGCCAAGATTGAAGATGCCCCAGCGGATGAGGGTTTCTGCGTTGTCGGACGTGAGGGGAAGGACGGAGAGCGGGAGTGGGGCGAGGGCGGTGGCTTCTTCGCCGGTGGGAATGACGGCGGTGGACCATCCTGCGAGCGGGGAGGAAGTTTTTAGGGTGTGGGCGACGCGACCGAGACTGCGGGCGAGGCAGAGGGCCGAGTCGATATTGGCGCTGATGACAATGGCGGGGTGAAGACCGAGGACGCGGACGGCGGCGAGGAGTTTTTTGGCGAGTTGTGAAGGAGGACCGAGGAGTTTTTCGGTGCCGGCGATGTCGAGGACAGCGGCGAAGCAATAGGTGTCGGACGCGGTGTCGGACGCGTCGGACATTTTGTCTGACGTTTCAAACCGCAGGTCCTTCGACGTGCCATGAACTCGCTCCAGCGAGTTCATGGCTTGCTCAGGATGACGACATTCGACACGGGGGGAGAAACGGCCGGCGCACTGGAGGAGGGCGGCGCTGGTGCTGGATTCTTCGGAGAGGGAGCGGTGGAGGGATGTGACGCCGGGGAAGACGTCGAGCTCGGCACGGGTGAGGCCAGTGTCAATCCCGATGTCACGGGCGCGCGTGTTGCAGGAGCAGACTGCCTGACGCGGCGGGGTTCCTTCGAGGATGACGACGGGGCTGGTCCTGAGATCAGGGCGGAGGCGGAGCATGGCCTGCGCGGGAAATTCGCGGACGTAGAGGCAGGCGTAGAGGGGGATGGTCATTGGCGGCCTGCCCTGGTTTGGGTTGCGAGGCATGTTGTCGGACAGACTGCGGACGACCAGGGAGTGCGGCTGGTCCAGAGAATGGTGTGGTCGCTTTGGGGCGGCTTCCGGCTGCCAAAGTCGACGATGTTGCTGGTGTTGGAGAAGCGGTCGCGGGCGATTTCGATGCTGTATTCGGCGCCGGTGAGGACGGTGGTGGCGTCCTGATCAGCCTGGCTGGGCTGGCAGTGGAGGACGAGGCCTGCACTCGATTTGGAGCAGGGGTGTTGGGTGAGGACGAGGACGCTGGCGTGGGTGCGCTCGGCGGCGGCGCGGTAACGGAACCAGCTGGCGAGAGGGACGCGGAGGGCGAATTCGGGCGCGATCGAGCCGAGGTCGAGGACGACGGCGCTGAAGCCTCCGCCGTGGAGGAGGAGATCGGTGGCGCGGAGGGCCTGGTCCAACTTTGACCAGGGCTTACGGCGATGCGGAGCAGGTGACAGGTTGCAGGTGACAGGTTGCCGAGCAGACTCTTGTGGGGATGGCACTCCTTCTCTGCTGGGGCGTCGGACTTTTGGCACCGGCTCGGAACAGCGGGGGGTGAAGTAGTCGTGGCGGATAGGCGGAGTGGTTAAAGGGCTCCGAGCACCGGGCACCGTGCTCCGGGAAGGTTGCGGGTTCCAGGTTACAGGTTGCGGATCAAGCTGTGGCTTGTCGGACATGCCGGGGAGGGGTAGCTGCTCAGGTTCGGGGCCACAGCGGATCCAAAGCAGGCGGTTGAGGTTGATGCCGGCAGCGGCGGCGGACTCGGGGTGGAGCGTGTCGGACACGTCGATCCAGGCGCAGACGCGGTTGTCCTTTGTCAGACACGCGAGGAAGGAGAGGGCCAGAGATGTCCGACCGGAGCATTCGGGGCCGGTGAGTTCGGTGATCGCCCCAATGGGGAGGCCGCCGTTGAGGGCTTCGTCGAGGGCGGCGATGCCGGTGGGGGCCGTCGGGCGGAGGACCCGGGGGGGCGGGGTGAGGGCGGAGGGGATGCGATCGCTGAGGGCGGCTTCAATTTGCTGGCGAAGGTGGGCGGCTGTGGGCATGCTGTACTTTCGCCTTATCTTCGCCTATTGGAGAGAGGGTGAGCAAGGGGGATTTGCACAGAGGACAGCCACGAGGCGGTCAGCAAAGAACCGGTCGGCTGGGAAGCGGTTCGCTATGAAGCGGTTAGCTTAAACCAGGCAGTGAGCAGCCAGACTCCAAGGATGCATTAGCATCCTTGCAGTGCTCACGCTTGAAACTCCCATCCCGTTTGTGAAGGGCATTGGGCCCGCGATCGCTCAAATGCTCGTTGAGAAGGAGATCCTGACGGTCGAGGATCTGCTGCTGCATTTGCCGTTTCGCTATGAGGACCGGCTGAATCCGAGGGCACTGAACGATCTGAAGCCGGGCGAGACGGCGAGCGTGATCGGCGAGGTGCGCGGAGCTGTGCTGCTGCGGACGAAGAAGATGCCGATCTTCGAGATGACCGTCGGGCAGGGCGTGCAGTCGCTGAAGGCGATGTGGTTCCACGGGAAATATCTCGAAGGGCGCTTCCACGCGGGGCAGACGGTGGCGCTGTACGGGAAGGTGGATGCGTCGCGGTCGGGGCGGGGGCTGAAGATGATCCAGCCGCAGTTTGAGATTTTGCCGAGCGGCAACGACGATGCGCTGGATCGCGTGCTGGAGGTGGGGCGGATCACCCCGGTGTACGAATCGCTGGGCGGGAGCAAGCTGGCGTCGCGCTGGATCCGGCGGACGGTGTGGAACATTCTGGAGGAGCTGAAGGGGATTCCGGAGACGCTGCCGAGTTCCCTGCCCGAGTCGGTGCTGCAGCGGCTGGATTTGGCGAGGCGCGAGCAGGCGCTGCACGAAGTGCATTTTCCGCCTGCGGGAACGGCGCTGGGACAACTGCAGTCGGCAGGAACGCCGGCGCACAAGCGGCTGATTTTTGAGGAGCTGTTTTATCTGGAGCTGGGGCTCGAAGTGAAGCGCAGAAAATTCCTGGAGAAGACGGGAATCGCGTTCGAGACCGACGAAAAGGTGCGGGCGGCGCTGCGGGAGATTCTGCCGTTTCATCCGACGGCGGCGCAGAAGAAGGCACTGGGTGAGATTGCGGTGGATATGCGGCGTCCGTCACCGATGCGGCGGCTGCTGCAGGGCGATGTGGGATCGGGCAAGACGATTGTGGCGCTGCAGGCGATGTTGATCGCCATCGAGAACGGGCACCAGGCAGCGCTGATGGCGCCGACGGAGATTCTGGCGACGCAACATTATTTGTCGGCTAAACGGGTGCTGGAAAAGGCGCAGCACAAGTATCGGATCACACTGCTGACCGGATCGCTGGATGAGGATCGGAAGCGGGCGGCGCGGCGGCGGATTTATGAGGGCGAGACGGATCTGGTAATCGGGACGCATGCGCTGATCGAAGAAAAGGTCGAGTTCGCGAAGCTGGGACTGGTGGTGGTGGATGAGCAGCACCGGTTCGGCGTGCTGCAGCGGTTCCGGCTGATGAAGAAGGATGGCGGGGAGCCGGATGTGCTGGTGATGACGGCAACGCCGATTCCGCGAACGCTGGCTTTGACTTTGTATGGAGATTTGGAGCTGAGCGTGCTGGACGAGCTGCCGCCAGGGCGGACGCCCATTGCGACGCGGCGGGTGAGCGATGAACGCGCGGATGAGGTTTGGGATTTCGTGCGCAAGCAGGTGAAGAAGGGGCATCAGGCGTATGTGGTGTATCCGGTGATTGAGGGAGCGAAGGACGATCAGCCGGAGCTGGACTTTGCTCTGCCGGACGAGGCGCCGGAGGAGGAGTCTTCAAAGAAAGGAAAGAAGCAAAAAACGGAGGCGTTGTTTCCGAAGTTGCCGTTGAAATCCGCAACGGACATGTATGAGCGGTTGCGCACGCAGGAGCTGGCCGGGTTGCGCGTGGGTCTGCTGCATGGGCGGCTCGATGCGGACGAGAAGGAAGTGGTGATGCGGCGCTTCCAGCGGGGCGAGATCGATGTGCTGATCGCAACCACGGTGATTGAAGTGGGCGTGGATGTGCCGAATGCGACGGTGATGGTGATCGAGCACGCGGAGCGGTTTGGGCTGGCGCAACTGCATCAGCTGCGCGGGCGTGTGGGGCGCGGCGGGGCGAAGTCCTTCTGCATTTTGATGACGGGTGGAAAGATTTCTCCGGCGGCGGAGGAGCGGCTGGGGGCGATGGTCGAGACGCAGGACGGGTTCGTGCTGGCGGAGCGCGATCTGGAGTTGCGGGGGCCGGGCGAGTTTTTCGGAACGCGGCAGGCAGGGCTGCCCGATTTTCGCGTAGCGAATCTGGTGCGGGATCGCAAGCTGCTGGAGCTGGCGAAGGTGGAGGCAGCGCGGTTCGTCGCCAAGGCGAAGGACGAGGCGACGGAAGAGGAGCGCGCACGCGTGGGCGCTCGGCTGAAGGAAGCGTGGCAGCGGAAGTACGGGCTGGCGGAGGCGGGGTAGGGACAGGATACGAGCGCGGGTTCCGTATCAGGACAGAGGCGAAGTGGGTCCGGGAAATAGTATGCGGGGTTGCCCTTTGGCGTGTAGAGTTTTGGCTGGACAGGTGCAGGGTGGGAATTGGTGCGAAACCTGACTGGACAGAGTGGGTTCAATCCAACGCAACAAGAAGGAGATCGAACATGCATCTCAGGAAGATTGTTGTCCCCGCACTGGTACTGATGATGGGCGCGATGGGCGCGCAGGTGATTCGGGCAGAGGGAGCGGCTCCGGCGCAGGGATACGGGCAGGGGCAGGGACGTTGGGATGTTCCGCCGCGGGAACTGAATTCAATTCAGCAACAGGGTTATCGTGACGGAATCGAAGGGGCGCGGAAAGATTACGACAATCATCGGCAGCCCAATGTCGAGAATCGCGACGAGTATCGGCACCCGCATCTGCCGCCCGAGCAGCGGGAGGCGTATCGCGATGGGTTCCGGCACGGCTACAGGCGTGCGATGGATCATCTGATGGGCGGAATGGGTGGACCAGAGATGGCGCCGCCACCGATGCCGCGAGGCGACTGGAATACGGTGCCACGCGAGTTCAACGATATTCAGCAGCGCGGTTTTCGCGATGGGATGGAAGGGGCGCGGAAGGATTTTGACAATCATCGGCAGCCCGACGTGATGAACCGCGATGAATACCGGCATCCGAATGTGCCGCCCGCCATGAGGGAGGCATACCGGCAGGGATTCCAGCGTGGGTACGATCGGGCGGTGGCCCATCTGAACGGGCGGCAGTGGCAGTACTGAGAGGCGACCGGAGCCGGGAGCCGGGAGCTGGCAGCGGAAAAAAACCGAGGGCGGCAGAGTGTCGCCCTCAGTTGAAAGCCGGTCTTTGGTTTGGTGTCCGTGGTTCCGGGGGAGAGCTTAGAGGCTGCTTCCGATGGCGTTGAACTCGTTGGAGATCATGTTCGAGAGACCGCCCATGGCAGCTATGGCGCCAAGGGCAATCAAGGCAGCAATCAAGGCATACTCAATGAGGTCCTGACCGGATTCCTCACGAAGCAGGGCCCGCAGAAGATTTTTCACATTCATCGCATTTCTCCTGAGGCATCCACGACATTTGCGTTGGATTTGTCTATGGCCCGGTCGTGGAGCGTGGTACGACTGATGGCCCATTGGAACGTGGATACCGGTGCAGGGCAATGGCTCGCACGTGGAATTACGGCAGAGTACTGTGCCACTTTGATCCGCAGCGAAAACTGTGGAGCTGAAAGAGTTGCGACCAGGGGAGACGATTACTGCAGGTCGGGAGGCGAGGTGCCGTTCAACCGACCATGCGTTCCATTTCCGTGGGGCGGAGGATGACGATGGCAGCGCCGTGGCGCGCGATGAGATCGTCGCGCTCGAATTGATTCAGCAACCGGGTGACGGTTTCGCGGGAGGTTCCCGCCATATTGGCGAGTTCCTCGTGGGTGAGCGCCATGGTGAAACGCAGCTCGGGCTTGCCGCAGGAGCTGGTGCGCGCCCAGTCGAGCAGCAGTTGTGCGAGACGGCCGGCGGCCGAACCGGAGAGGGCGAGGCGGCGGGCATCGAGAAAGACTTCGTGGTATTCGCGCGCGATCACCTGGGCGGCCTGGCGGCTGACTTCGCCGAACTGATTGAGGAATTCGAGAAAGTCGCGGCGGCGGACGCTGCGGATCTGGCAGGGCTCAAGGGTTTCCGCGGTCACTTCGTAGGGCTGGTCATTGAGGGTGGCGGTGAGGCCGAGCACGTCGCCGGGAACGGCAATTTTGAGGATCATGGTGCGGCCGTCGCGTGAAGTCGCAGCGAGCTTGATCTGTCCGCTGCAAACGACGAAGATACCCTGCGCGCGCTGGCCTTCTTCGAAAACAATGGAACGGCTGGGATAGGAGATCTGCATGGCGATCTCGTCGAAACGATCGATGGCCTCATCCGGGAGGTTACAGAAAAGCCGTTCGCTGCGGTCAGTACACTGGGCACAGCGATCCGGCACGATGCGCGGGGCAGAGGAATTTCCGTTTTTGATTGAGTTCGCCATTTAGCTCCAGCTCTGGGCCTGCGGCGTCTGGCCGCGGACACGCGGAAAAGAGATGCGAGGACTCCCGGAGGGCCGCACCAGTGGTCCGGGCGGCCTCCGGGTCTCGACGGTAAATATCCCAGTGCAGGCGTCGCACCGCCAGATGACCCTCCGCTGAATAATCTGGTATTCACCTGCTTCCCCGGGATGGCCGAGGAAATCGACAAAAAAGATCCCACCTTGCCGCAGGTCATTCGATCGGGTGCTACAAGCTGGGTTCGCACAGATCATCGCTTGCTCCGGCAACTGCTTCTTCACCTCTCGGGCTGGCCCTTCAGCCCAGCAAAACAGGCCCGGTGTGTTCCTTCACTTCGTTCTTTTCATCGAGGAGCGGCGGACTCACTTTGAGCGAAATGACCGGACAAGGCGCCGAAACCAGAATCTTGTAGGCGGCCGGCTCGGTTCCCGGCAGCCAGCTGTGCGCGGGCGCGTGGACACCGAGGACGAGCAGAGCTGCCTGCGTTTGCTGCGCGGCGGTGAGAATCTCCTGCACCACATTGGCCTGTGCGATTTTTACCTGCACCTTCGTCCAGGCCCGTGCGCTTTCCGGGATAAGACGCTCGAGTTCGGCCGTCGCGTTCGCCATGGCCGCCTGGGGATCGCGCGAGACCGCCGGCGCCGGCATGATGATATGCAGCAGAGTGACCTGCGCCTGGAACTGCAGACCGAGGCCGATGGACAGCGCGGCGCTGCTCTCGTGCATGCCTGCGAGCGAAACGGGATGCAGTATCGAGGGCGAGGAATCGCCAGTCCTGTTGTGGGCTCGCGGACCCACCGTGCAGACAGGTATATCGACGGTTTCAAGGAGTTGGCGAGCCACCGAGCCGAGGACGAATTTCTTCAGCCCGCGGCGCCCATGGGTGCCGAGGATGAGCCGACCAGCGCCGGAGTTCCTGACCACCTCGGCGACGAGGTCGGGGACAAATCCGTGACGCACCGCGGCGACACACTCGATTCCCTGGCTGCGGATGTCGCGGGCAATGCCGTCGAGCATGAGCCGGGCATCGCGATCCATGCGCAGCGGGTCGTAGTAAGGAACGGCGCCTGTCTCGACCGGCATCGACTCGTGCGGCAGCACCGCATGCACCAGGATGAGCGAGGAATGGCTGGCTTTTGCCTGCGCGATCGCGTGGGGCAGCAGGTACTCCGTGTCGGTCAGATCGGTGGCGACAACGATCTTGCTGGGTGCGGTAAATCCGGGCTCAGCGGTGTTGCGCGAGAGGGTCATGACTTCACCTTGCGCCAGCGTTGCGAAGCGCTGGATGACTCTAGTGTCGAGGGGCCTGGCTGGGCGGGCTGTGTCCCAGCACACATCGCCGTGTGACAGGGATCACAATTCTGGAGATCGACTGGAAGAGGAAGGAAAGGGTGGCGGAAGGCGCTGATGGGGAGAGGATTTGTACTGAGAAAGGACGGAGGGTTCAGGGACGAAAGCCCAGAGGCGGCCGGGTTTTGCTGGGTGTTTGACCCGCCCGGTCCAGGTTGTTACCATGAGGGTGCGGGGTGGAGCAGCCTGGTAGCTCGTTGGGCTCATAACCCAAAGGTCGCTGGTTCAAATCCAGCCCCCGCAACCAAATCTTTCAACCACTTACGAGATTTGGTCACTTCCGGTAAGTCCCCGTTATCCCCCAATAGGAACAGACTGCAATTTACTGTATGGTCGCAGTGGCCGCATCTGCGGGCAATTCCTGCGAGTTGGGGCCGAACACCAGTCCAACAACTTGACTGTTTGCGCGGCGTTTTGTTTCTGTCATGGCCCGTCCGTAGACGTTCATCGTCGTCTGGATTGAGGCGTGACGCATCAGTTCCTGCTGCACCTTCATTGGAGCACCCGTCTCATCGAGCCAGGAGCGATAGCTGTGGCGAAAAGTATGCCATCCAATATCCTCTCCAAGGCCGGCGAGTTTCGCAGCCCGTTTGATCTGCGACTTCTGCAAGCTCTCCTGGTGGTACGGCCTTCCTGTGACTGGATTGGCAAAGAGCCAATCCTCGTCTCTTGGGAAAACCGTAGCGTGGCGCCATTGCAACAGCACCTCTGCAAGACGAGCATCGAGCGGAACATCGTCTCTTCGAATACTCCGTCTTCACATCGTCTACCCTGCCGCCCACCACGCTTCTCTGGACCAGGACTGAGCGATCCTCGAAATTGAAATCGCCCCATTGCAAGCCCAGAATTTCGCTTATGCGAAGGCCCAGGCATTGTGCGACCAAAACCATCGTTCGGTAAGGTTCGCCCAAATGCTTGAGCAGTTCAAAGAACTCGTCCACGTCAAGAACCCGTGGCCGCTTGAGCCGCTTGCTTCCATTCTTCACGCGCACCAGGGAGACAGGGTTCTTGCCGATTTCGACAATGCCCCACCGCTCCGCACACTTGAAGACTAGGTGCATGATTCCCCGCACATGAGTCTTTGACTTTGGGGCCAGTGGCAAATCGCGCAGCCACTGTTCCATCGCCATCGGCTTCAGCTTATCCACGGGGTGCTCTCCCCATCGTGGACGGATGTGGACTCGGATATTTGACAGGTGCGATTTCCGAGTCGAGTAGCGCTCTGAGAGTTCCTGCTCGATATAGCGATCGAGCAAGGCTCCAAAAGATGCTGCCTCCACTTCCGCACGTGGAGATTCTTCGTTGAGTCGAAGAAGAAGGGCTTGCGTGGCTTTCCGTGCTTGGGTCTCCGTTGTGAGCAGACCGCGATCACCAAGGATCACGCTCTGCCGTTTACGCCTTCCCTGAGAATCCGTCTCGTAATAACGGAACTCCCACACGTCCGGTCCGCGCTCGCGCTTCCTCAACCGCAGACTTCCATATTGATACCGTGTCCGAACTAGCAAGGATGTTCTCCTCTCTGGTTACGGGCACGAGTGGCTGTATCCAGCCTACTGTGCCCGGTCGTCGTCGTCGAGATGGTCCTTCTCGCTGATGAGGGGAGAAAAGAGATCAGAAGCGCGGAACCGCCAGAGCTTTCCTACACGTAGTCCGCACACAATGCCGTTACGTGCGTATCGTTGAAGAGTCTTCGGGTGAACCTTGACTATGGCCGCGGCCTGCTCGCTGTCGAGCAAGTTTTCGAGAACATGGGGGAAGTCGGACATGGCTCGTATACTCCTTGAACCCACAATGAATGGAATTGAAATGCATGTCTACCCCGCAAATAGGGCTGCTTTTCATCTCATCGGAGGAACAATCCGGGACTCTTCGGAGCGGAGAGGAACGATCGGAGCTTGCAGGTACGCGGAGGTTCTAGAAGTCAACTTTCTAAGGAGCCTGAAAGACGAGATTTTTCGATCTTGTGAAAGTGAAATTGATTTCAGGCTAGTCTTGCACTGGACAATTCCCGCAGACATTCCTCGGATAGACCGAGCCTAGCCGAGGGGCGGGCGGTGTCAAGGGCGGCTTCGCCGCCGCTAGCGCGGTCAGGACCCTTGACACCACCCTCTCCGCCTCGGCGCACAATCCAAAGATCCGGGGAATGTCAGCTCTTCTTTCCGCCCGTCGATGCGCCTAGCGTCGCCGTTCTGTTCGCCGTAGTGGGCAACTGAGATGGAAGGCAGGCCGCAAGGGCCTGATTCGTCCGTCGCCTCAATCACAAGCTCCAGGTAGGGCGTGTTCGCAAAGTTCGTCCTCGTCTACCACCGGGGCGGTTGTGGGCTGGTCGATCTCCGGCATGCTGAGGCCTTGGCACTGCTTAACGTTGAAAACCGTGTAATGGCAAAGCAGAAAGGGGGCGCGGTCGTCGTCCTTGTTGTCATCGGTTTTCTTGTCTGCGGGAAGTTGCTTATAGAACACAATCAGGCCCGCCCACAAAGGGAAATCGGAAGACGCGGAGCGGCTGGAGCAGAGGAGTTGATCTTCTTTCCTCACTCATCACGGTTTAGCCGCTAAAGGCTAGATAATGAAGGTTGGATTGTACGCACTCTGAGGCTCAAGCGATGGATCAAACCCAACTGGAACGTCTCAAGGATGTCATTCAGGACTGCAACCTTAATTTCCTGCTCGGCTCTGGGCTCTCTATGCCCTATATCCGAACCCTCGGCAACATCGAAACCCTCCTCACAGCGGTTGACAAGTCGTCGCTACCGGTAATGGAAGCACAAGTGGTTCGCTGCTCGTTGTACAAGCAGTACTTCGATCAGGTGATGCTCCGCAATAAGTCAATATTGGACAAAGATGCCGCGTCCGCGCCCGTACAAGCTGCCTATAGCGGTTTGCTTCGCACGCTTAATACCATCCTTCAGCGCCGTAAGAGCACGCTCCTGGGGAAAGAGATCAACCTATTCACCACGAACGTCGATATCTTCATTGAACGCAGTCTGGAAGAAATCGGGCTTGAGTTCAACGATGGCTTCAATGGACGTTTCAAGCCACGCTTCAGCCTGAGCAATTTCAATAAGTCCCGGTCCAAACGCAGTCTTCACTTCGACAACGTCTCGGAGATTCCAGTATTCAACCTCATTAAGTTGCACGGCTCTGTGACGTGGCACCTGGAAGACGATCGGACCATGACCTTCTCAGCATCTCTGGACAAGGTGGGGGCCATCGCGGCGCTTCAGATTGCCGATGGCTGTCTTGTCAAAGTGGACGGGGAAGCAGAGTTCAAAGACGTCGCAGCAGCGGCAAAGAATCTAAAAGTTACAAAAGAGATGTCGGACTTCATCGAGGCGTATGAAGATCTGCTTGTAGTGAATCCGACCAAGGAAAAGTTCAAGCACACCCTTCTAAATCAGACTTATTACGAGCTGTTGCGCATCTTCTCGAACGAGTTGGAGAAGGACAACTCGGTCTTGTTTGTGATGGGCTTCTCCTTTGCGGATGAACACATTCGTGAGATCACATTGCGGGCCGCCAATTCAAACCCGACACTGTTGGTTTATGTGTTCGCTCACAGTACGGCATCCGCCGAGCTGATACGTTCCCAGCTCGGTAAGGACATCAAGAACGCGAACGTCAACATCATTGCGCCCAATGCTGGTCCAAACGGTGACGACCTGAATTATGATCTTGCGACGATCAACCGGACGATCTTCCAGAAGATGTTCCCTGACGAGAGAGACAGTCTTCCGGTGAATCCTGCAAAGGAGCAGGGATGATCGAGAACAACCCCACGCTCGAAGACTCCATATTTCGGATTGGCAAGGTTATCTCCGTCGACGGCAGGCTTGTGCGTGTAAAGGTCGATAAGACCAAAAACACCTCGCATCTTCTCTATAAGGGCCAACTACTGCGAAACATCTCGGTAGGTGGCTACATCAAAATCGTCAAAGGGTTCACGGCCATCATTGGGAAAGTCGAAGGCGAGTTCGTTCAGGAAGACAAGCTGTACGTGAAGGCCGAATATGGAAGTGAACGCGAGCGCGTGAGCCGCACCCTAAACGTAAGCCTGCTCGGCTTTTTCAAGGAGAAGACATTCGTCCGAGGCATCAAAGAAATGCCACTGATCGACAATGAATGCTTCCTGCTGCATGCGGAAGAGTTCAGCCAAGTTCACAACTTTATCACGCCTGGAGATCGCCCCATCACGCTCGGCCGTTTAGCGCTTGAACGCGGACAAGACATTCAGGTAGGCATCAACGGGTTATTCGCAAGTCATATTGGGATTTTCGGAAATACTGGTAGCGGGAAATCGTACACACTCGCCCGTCTGTACCATCTCCTCTTTGCTGATTTCAAACTTAGCGCGAACTTTCGAAAACGCGCGGAGTTCCTGCTGATCGATTTCAACGGTGAGTACACCAGCGACGCGGATGACAGCATCATCGTAGAGCCGGAATACAAGCGAGTGTTTAGACTCTCGACGCGAACGAATAATGGTTCCCGCCTTCCAGTAGATGCCAACACGGTTCACAATGCCGAGTTTTGGACAGTCTTTTTAGAGGCTACTGAGAAAACTCAAAAGCCATTTCTAAGGAGATCGGTAGAGAGCACATTTCTCCAGGCAAAGATCGCCACGGAGGACGAACTGCGCAACTACGTTGCGTCTATCGTTTTCGACGCAACGCATTCTAACGACAAGAACGTCGAGAGTGATATTGTCATTAAGCTCTTGGCTGAGATCGCCAAGTGTTTTGGCGGAAACGCCTCGATCGACGAGTTGATTCAGGATTACCGCGAGCACTTGCACTACAACAGCACGAACCGCGATTGGTATTACGGTGAGGCGCCGAATCGAATATTTAGTAGCCTGCCGGCCTTTCAAGCCGATGTCATCGAAGCAAAAATCGCGGACCTGACATTTCCGGTCGCCGGTCTACCTGACATCGATCAAGTTCGCTTGAAGATTACCCTGAACTACTATGCCGATATCGTTCGGGGCTTCTCGAACAAAGAGCATATCTCACCTCTTCTTATGAGAATGGACAAGCGAATCGACGACCTCAAGAAAGTGATCGTCGTCGGAACTCCCGCGGCAGCCGAGGATCCCCAGAGGAACTTAACGGTGATTTCGTTGAAAGACGTGAATGTCCACATTCGGAAGGTGATCCCGCTTCTTGTATGCAAGCAGATGTATGAGGAGAAGAAGCGGCTTAATGATCCCACCCGCTACCTGAACCTCATCATTGATGAAGCACACAACATCCTTTCGGAAAGTTCGGAACGCGAGAGTGAACAGTGGAAAGATTACCGACTGGAGGTTTTCGAAGAGATCATCAAGGAGGGTCGAAAGTTTGGTGTCTTCGTAACTCTTGCCAGCCAACGACCGTCGGACATCTCACCGACGATCATCTCTCAGCTACACAATTACTTTTTGCATCGCCTTATCAACAATCAGGACATCAAAGCAGTCGAGAGAACTGTCTCTTATCTCGATAAAGTTTCATTCGAGTCGCTGCCTATTCTACCGACTGGTACATGCGTGTTTGCGGGCATGATCGCCAGTGTCCCTGTCGTTGTTGACATCGGTGGAATTGAAGAGAAGTACGAACCGAAGAATAAGACGATGACTCTGATTGACCAATGGGTGCAACCAAAGAACGCCTAAGCCCTTCAACTCTCTCGATCGGTAAACCTGGCTTGATTGGGTTCAAAATCTGAATTACCAGGGCTGACACTATTGCAGGCCCCTTTCACTGTCGGGAGTCTTGCATCATGAGCGGCCAATCACAGCAAAATCCCGCGATAGAGAAAGTGCCATTTTGTTTGCATTGAACGTCTCGGCCAGCGTCAATTCCCCATCCGGATTATCAGCGGCGAGCAGGAGTCGTGGAGATGCTGGAATTGACATCAGCGAGCCCGGTCTGTCCCCGATGAGAAGCGGCAAGGCAGGGCTTCTGAGAACTCCCCACCGCTTGCCACCATTTGCCATATCGTAGAAATCTATCCCCATCCGAATCCTCAGACCGGTCATCATCCGCGCCGGTATTGTGCCTTCCTCGATTGCAAAGATATATCCGTTACTTTCTAAAATCTCCTCTTTGTCCTGAGAGAGGCCCTCTCCGCCAATCCCATTAAGTTTCTGGTCTTCCAAGGGAGAGTCGATAAAGTGGTTTCTCCAATGCCAGAGCGCCCAGAATCGGGTAATGCAGCGGTGCTCAGCTGGAGACAGTGAACTGAGTCGGCCAGTCTCTAGCAGATCAACAACGCTCTGGAATTCATCTTCGATCCTCTTCATGTATCCGGCTTCTGATGTCTGATCCCAAAGACGATCAACACAGAACAGTTGGTGGTCGAGCGGCAG
Organism: uncultured Acidobacteriaceae bacterium; assembly: GCA_963796895.1. Classification (GTDB taxonomy): domain Bacteria; phylum Acidobacteriota; class Terriglobia; order Terriglobales; family Acidobacteriaceae; genus Palsa-343. The sequence goes on along the minus strand of CAWCNN010000001.1, from coordinate 15,156 downwards.
GGTTACGATACGCTGATCGCGCAAGTGAACCTCCACCTTGCCATCGGGAAGCGCAAATCGTCGAAGCGTCGCCACAGGGATGACATGCTGTTCGACGACGCCGCGATTCCCGGCGTCATGTCCCTCGATGGCTATGTAGATCTTCGTCATCACGATCCAGTCGAGGTCGCAAACTTCATTAAGGAACGTGTGAATCTCGTTCAGTGCAATTCGACGATTGCGCCGATTCTGCCGACGAAAATATTTGAGTTGAAAGACGGCGATCAAACAACGTATATCAATGTGGCTCGGTTTTCATTGATGGTGGTGCAGCGGGGCATGGTGGTGAATAATATGCCTCCTACGAACCGCAAACTCTTAGATACGGACAATTTAGGCGGAACGGTGCATGGCCTTGAGCAGGTAATGACGGCCATGCGGATCGAGGTCGCCGCCGGCGCCGCGTCAGCGGTCGGAGCGCAGCGGAGAACCTTGACGGGTTCCGACCGCCTCTGCCACAAAGCCGCCTGAAGCGGAAGCACTGTGACGAAAGAAGAAATTTAGGACCCATTCCGAATCGCATTACGCCCGCCAGGGTCGGGCGTTGCGGGGCCGGAACAGAGGGCGTTACGAAACTCGCAGAAGCAGTAGGTCAGGGAAAGGGCTGACGATTCACTTTACCGACCTTAGGAGCTTCGATCCGAAAATCGCGTGGCCCTTTATCTGGCATGAAGGAGTTCCTTCGTCAGTTTCGCCGCCCCAAGGACATTCGTGATTCGCTTCAGGTTGTAGGCCATCGTCGCGATGCCGATTTCGGCTCGTGCACCGGCTAACCCACGCATCAACAGACGGGGATGTCCGAAGATGCGGTATTTGATCGTAGCGAACGGATGTTCAACTGTGCATCGGCGCAGTCTCATTGCTTCCGGTGTAACGCGCTCATGCATCCGGTTCAATGCGTCTTCGTACAGGTGGCGAGCTAAACCACGTCTCGGAGCTTGTGTACAGCGTGACTTCAGCGAGCAGGCGGCACAGTCGGTAGACGAAGCTTTATACATTGTGTATCGGTCTTTGTGGTTGGTATGCTTGCGCAGCAGCCTCTTGTCTCCAGGACAGATGTACGTATCGCTTTCCGGTTCATAACGGAAGTCAGTAGCGACCGAACAGCGTGCCGTCCCCCTGGTTGTTCACTGTGCGCATGACCGGAACATACGGCGTCATGCCGACTGCTTCGCAGTGTGCGACTTGCTCGCCATTGGAGTAACCGGCATCCGCAACAACGTTGAAGCTATCTCCTCCAAGTGCATGCTTTGCAGCCTCTGCCATTGGCTTCAGACAACGGATATCGGAAGCATCAAGTACTACGGCGTGCGCCACGATCAACGCATTCTCCGCATCGACGGCAGTCTGAATGTTGTAGGCCGGAAGTGCGTGCTGACGAACCAACATAAAGCCAGCCTCAGGTTCAGGATGTTGTCTTTAGCTTCTTATGCGCCGCTTGCACCGCAGACGGATCGATCTCTGCTTGTTGCTCTCCGTCCGCTTTCTCGATGTTTCTAAATAGCGTTGTAGCGTCGACCCTTTCGCGGATGCTGTCGATGCTGGCCACAGCGCGAAACTTGGAGCCATCGATGGCGATCCATTCGCCACGGATTAGACCACAACTCCGTGCAAAACGAATGAGAGCCGCGCCCGCTGCTGTGACGGCCTCAGCGTGCATTCGCCGGAACTCAGAGATGCTCTTATGGTCTGGATATAAGCGGCCGAGAAGCCACATCAGTTCAACATTTCGACGGCACTCAGCCTCCAAGCGTCGTGATGAACGAATCTGATTCAGATAGCCGTACAGATAAAGCTTCAGCAAATCGCGCGGATCATAGCCAGGTCGTCCTGTCTCCGCAGCCTGAGCGCGCTCGAAACCAAGCTCTGATAGCGCTAGATGTGAAGTTTCAATAGGTTGTCCATTCGATCTGGATCATAGAAGCTGATTGTGCGAACAAAAAGGCTTTCAGGAGAGACCGAATGGACAGTCATAAGAATGCCCGACTGACGATGCGGAAGTCGAGAGCTGTTGGCGCTCAAGGTGATCGAACAGGGTGTGACGCTGAAGCTGGCCGCGGCCAGCTTCAGCGTCACCGAGAAGACAGCGGCCAAGTGGGTCAGGCGCTATCGGGAGCAGGGAGTGGCTGGGCTGGCCGATCGCAGCTCGCGCCCGCACCGGCTCTACCGGCCCACCTCCAGCCGACCGTGGAGCGCGTGGAGGCCTTGCGGCGGCAGCGCTGGACAGGCCACCGTATCGCCCGGCAGACCGGGCTGAGCCGCTCCACGGTCAGCCGCATCCTGCGCCGGCTGAAGCTCAACCGCATCCGCGATCTGGAGCCCGCGCCGCCCATCCAGCGCTACGAACATGCCGCTCCCGGCGACCTGCTGCATCTGGACATCAAGAAGCTGGGCCGCATCGCGCAGCCCTCGCACCGCGTCACCGGCAACCGCCGCGACACCGTCAAGCGGCATCGGCTGGGAGTATGTCCACGTCGCCATCGACGATCACTCGCGCATCGCATTCTCCGCCATCTATCCGGATCAGAAGCGCTCTTCGGTCGTCGCCTTCGCTGCATGCCGCCGTCGCCTGGTACGCCCGCCTCGGCATCCGCTTCAAGGCCGTGCTCACCGACAACGGGCCCGCCTATCGCTCGCTCCAGTTCGCCCAGGCCTGCCGAGCGCTCGGCCTCAAGCATCGCTTCACCCGCCCCTACACCCCGCGCACCAACGGCAAGGCCGAACGCTTCATCCAGACCGCCCTGCGAGAATGGGCCTACGCCCGCTCCTACGCACAACTCCGACCAGCGCTTCCAACAGCTACACTCATGGCTGCATCGACTACAACTGGCACCGCCCCCACGCCAGCCTCAACCCTCAACCCCCATCAGCCGAGCCGCTCTCGATAGGAACAACCTCTTGAGCCTCCACATCTAGCCTTGCTGCGAAGGCATCGATGACGCGGCACATATGATCGAAAGGAATAAAGTCGTCTAGAACGACCGGAAACAGTGAGCCCTGACTGCGCCCTTCACCTTGGATGTATGCCATAAACGACGATGTCCTCACGCTTCCGAAGACATCGTCTCATTGATCACCGTGGGAAACGCAACGAATTCCGCCGTAGTGCTTTGTGTGCACCTTCCGGATGACCAGATACTATTCGGCGGAAGGTGGCTCTCGGTGAGTGCAAATCACGTATACAGGTTCAAGATGTTGATCTAGCGCCGTAACTCACACTCGTTCTAAGGAACCTCTGAAGTACTCGCCGGTCCACAGCCGATGCGGTTAACCTGGGTTGTGGAGGCAGAAGGCGAGTGAGACAGCAGAGTCTGGCAGCGCAGAGCGGGTTTGAGAGATACGGGAAGAAGACGCGGCGGGAACAGTTTCTGGAAGAGATGGAGCAGGTAGTGCCGTGGGTCGAGTTGGTTGCGCTGGTTGGGCCGCACTATCCGAAGGGCGAGAACGGGCGCAAGCCGGTGGGCCTCGGCATCATGCTGCGGATTTATTTTCTGCAGCAGTGGTTCAACCTGTCCGACCCGGCGGCGGAAGAGGCGCTGTACGAATCGCCGGTGCTGCGGCGGTTTGCGGGCATCGATCTGGGCCGGGCGCCGGCGCCGGACGAGACGACGATCCTGCACTTCCGCCATCTGCTGGAGGAGCACGATCTGGGCGGGGCCATGCTGGACACGGTGAACCGCTATCTGGACAGCCGGGGCATCCGCATCACCACCGGCACGATCGTGGACGCGACCATCATCCACGCGCCCTCGTCGACGAAGAACGCGCAGAGGGAACGCGACCCGGAGATGCACCAGACGCGCAAGGGCAACCAGTGGTACTTCGGCATGAAGGCGCACATCGGCGTGGATTCCAAGAGGGGCTGGTGCATTCGGTGTGCACCACGGCGGCCTCGGTCGCCGACGCGCATATGTTGCCCGACTTATTGCATGGCGACGAGCGCAAGGTCTGGGGCGATGGCGGCTACCAGGGGCAGACCGAGACGATCCGCCAGGCCGCGCCGCAGGCACAGGATATGACCAGCCGCCGGACCAGATATAAGGACTATGTGGACGAGTTACAACAAGCGCAAGAACCGGAACAAGGCCCGAGTGAGAGCCAAGGTGGAGCATCCCTTCCGCATCGTGAAGCGCATCTTCGGATTCGAGAAGGCCCGCTACCGCGGGCTCAGAAGAACCACCAGCGTCTGTGCGCGACCTTCGCGCTGGTCAATCTCTATCAGCACCGCAAACGGCTGGCCCGGCTCAGAGCGTAGTGTCTTCGGAAACCGCCAAAACAGCGGGTTTCGACCAAGCAAATCACTGAAAAACATCCCACCGGTCGATAGCTCCGACGCTTCCGCTCCGATCTGCCTAAAACAGCTTCACGGCGACCGGTTGCGCAGAGCTTCGCTAACGGAGGACGAGCCTGAGTTCATGCGACGATCAGGCTCTTTGCACCTGCTGGCTACCTTCCGTTACCGCCCCTACAGCCGGGGCCAATTCATTTCGGCGCTTCCAAAAATAGAAAGCCATCAGGATTGAGATAACCAGAAGCCCAACGCCAAATTCACCTGCTATATATCTTGTCTTGCTCTTGTCTATCGTCAGCGGATCAAAAAACTGCTGGAAGAATGTATTGTGAGCCGCATGCAGAACGACGCCAGGCCAGATGCTCCCCGACTTGAGCCTCATCCAGGCCCATAAAAAGCTAATCGCCGGCAACAATAACGTAAACAGTGGCAAGTAGTACCAAACCGGCGTGCCGCCGCTGTAGCCATCCGCCAAAAGAAAAATCGGATAGTGCCATACGGCCCAGATGAGTCCAGAAATGATGGCAGTCGCAGCAAAGCTGTGGCGTTTGGCAAGCTCCGGTACAAGAAATCCTCGCCAGCCTATTTCCTCCCCAAGTACAGTAGCGCAATCCCGAACGACCGTGATCGTCGCAGTAAAGACGAAGTATAGGGCAAGGTTTGCCCAAGGCTTCATCGGTCCAAGCCCAAATTGGCTGGAAAGACGGTCGTAAAACTGCCTGTTGTAAAACCCACCAAGTCCAGTCAGCCAGACAAGCGCGTAGATCGCCGTTGCATAGCATAGAGGGATCAGGTAGCAGGCGACCTCGTAACGCGTTTTGCCCCACTTCCAGCCAAGAGTTGACAGGTCGCGGCCAAGGTATTTGCAACTCAGCAGCGCCGCGACACCTGGGCACCACATCAGACAGCCAATGTATGCGCCCCAGCCCCCGCCCACTTGGCCAGACTTGGCGATGAGGAAGTAGAAAACCGAACTGAGGGCGAAAGTGAAAAGCAGATAGGTGGCCACGCCTCGGCTCTGATTTGGACGCATTCTCTTCCTCCACCAAGCCGAATTGCCTGGGTTCTGGTGGAACCGATCCTGAAATCATTCGATGCCAGCTAGTCTCCCGCATGTTGGCCTCGATTTATCCATTGGGTTTGTTTTCGGTCAATGTTGGTTCTGCGGAGAGTCAAGGAGCACACTTCCGCGGCCCCACCAATTGACGCCGGTAGTGTCCCTAGGCCGGCGCCTCGTCAGTAGTCATCTAGACGTTAAAGAATTTGGCTGATTGGAAGTTTCGTAACAGCCTCGGAGGCAGGCCCCGCAGGGATGGGTCACGGAAGACGGCGGAGCCGGCTGGAGCGAGTGTAGCAAACCGAAAGGTTCCCGCTGACGCCATGCGCGTTTGCTGGTACCGATCGATATTGCTGCCTTATTGGCGATTGGCTACCGCGAGGAGAATGTGAGCATGCTGTACAGAGACAGGCGGTGCGATCATCCAGCACGCGCTGGAGACGGTCTATGCGGGGAAGCCGGTTGGCCTCATAGGAACGCACGCCGTGGCAGTTGCGAGTGCCATCACCCCGATTCTGCAGACCATCGGCAGGCAAAATGCTGTGTTGCGTGTGATTGTGGAATTGAACTGAGCGGCGGATGACTTGGACAACATCGACGCACAGGAGGAGACGGTTCAATACGGCGTTCTGGAAGATCTGCCATTGATGGGGGCAAATCAGTGACACGGGTTGAGTTGTTGCGCCAGGGTCCGGGAAAATTCGATTCTCAGACCTTGGCTTAACAGGTATGGTCAGGCGGTCGGGATCGGCCGAAAAGTGCGCCACCAGCCACGATTCGGGCCGCCATGTTCGACGTCCCGATCGGATCACTGACGCGAAGCCCGTTTGCACTAAGCCGCTGCGCGGCGGACGCTGCCGCGTGGCCACGGTGTAGAGCTGTGGCTGGTTTAGGGTCTGGGTCACAAGGAGGTCCCTGTGACCCAACTACGCCAGATGATGCTGGACGAGCTCCAGCGCCGCAACTACTCTCCGAACACGATACGGACCTACATTCATGCGATCGAAGACTTCGCCATGTACTTCGGTCGCTCTCCATACCGGCTCGGGCCGGAGCACATCCGCCAGTATCAGGTTCATCTGTTCCGGGACCGGAAGTTGTCCGCTGGAACGGTGGAGGGGCGAACAGCGGCACTTTGCTTCCTCTTTGTGAAGACGCTGAAGCGGCCCTATATCCACGATCAGATCCCGTTTCCGAAGCGCCAGAGGCCGCTGCCCGCGGTGTTGAGTCAGGACGAAGTCGCACGTCTTATCGACTCGGCCAGAGCCTCATGCATCGTGCCATGCTCATGACTCTTTACGGAACCGGAGTACGCCGCGCCGAACTCTGCCAGCTGAAGGTTGCCGATGTCGACAGCAAGCGCATGGTCATTCGCGTTCGCAACGGCAAGGGCGGCCGTGACCGCGATGTTCTGCTGAGCGACAAGCTGCTCGAGACATTGCGTGAGTACTGGCGGTGGATGAAGCCGAAGACTTATCTGTTTCCTGGCACAGTGAAGAACTGGCGTGCAGATGTACCCATTACGACGAAGGTCGTCTGGACCGCCGTGAACGAGGCGCGGAAGAGAGCCGGCATCGAGAAGCGCATAACTCCGCATACCCTGCGGCACAGCTTCGCCACGCACATGCTTGAGGCCGGCGCCGACCTGCGCACCATCCAGGTGTTGCTGGGACACGCCGAGCTGGCAGACACTGCCATCTATCTGCATCTGTCCCGCCGCCACCTGCAGGCGGTGGCCAGTCCTATCGAGTCGATCGTCGTCTCCAGTCCCGATGACGTAAAGCGATCCAGGAAGCTGATCAGGCGATGAGCCGCGCCACCCTCGAGGTGGCCGACATCATCCACACAGCAGGCGACAGCTTTTGGCAGCAGCATGGATCGCACTATGCGTGGCCTCATCGCAAGGCGCTCGATGCCATTGCGCGTTGCCGTACTGCGGCTCTGGGCGGACATCGCGATCAGTGCACCGACTGCGGATATCAGGCTATCTCGTATAACTCATGCCGGAACCGGCACTGTCCCAGGTGTCAGGGGAACGCGCGTGCCCGGTGGCTTCGAGCACGCTCGAGCGAGCTGCTGCCTGTACCCTGCTTCCACGTCGTCTTCACGCTCCCCCACGAACTCTCCGCACTGGCCCTCGGCAACAAGAGGGTCATCTATGATCTGCTCTACTCTGCCAGCGCCGCAGCCATGCTCGATATGGCACGCGATCCGCAGCACCTTGGAGCCGAGATCGGCTTCCTCGGAGTGCTGCACACCTGGGGACAGAACCTGGAGCATCATCCCCACGTCCATTACGTCGTTCCCGCTGGCGGCCTTACTCCCGGACGGTTCCAGTGGATCGGCTGCTCGAACCGCTTCTTCCTTGCCCGTCGGCGCGCTCAGCCGCGTCTTCCGCGGCAAGTTCACAGCCGGACTTCGACAGCTCTTCCGGCAGCAACAAGCTTCAGTTCCACGGCTCACTCCAAAGATCTCTGCCGCGCCAAGCCGACTTTCGCCGATTTCTGCGGCAGCTTTTCATCGAAGACTGGGTCGTCTACGCCAAGCCGCCCTTCGGCGGCCCCGAACATGTTCTGCGCTATCTGGCTCGTTACACCCATCGTGTCGCGATCTCCAACCATCGTCTCGTCGCCTTCAAGGAGATCAGGTCTCGTTTCGCTGGAGGGATTACGCGCACGGCGGCAAGCAGAAGGTCATGACCGTTTCCACGCATGAGTTCTTGCGCCGATTCCTGATCCACGTTCTGCCCGAGGACTGGTTCGCATCCGCCACTTCGGGCTCTTCGCCAACCGGAGGCGCGGAGATGCTCTCTATCGCTGCCGCATTCTGCTCGGCGGAGCGGCCTGCGCGAGCGATCCTGAGATCACTACTTCCAGTCGCGCTGTCCTGTCTGCACCGGCCCCATGCTCGCTCATCGAACGCTGACCAGCAGCCAACTCTATTTCTGTACAGGGCTGATACAACCCGCTACCACGGAGGTCTCACCGTTGATAGTTCCTGAGAGATCTTGGCGCACCGAGTTTCCACCACGTCCATCTACGGTGTGTCCAAACATGCCGCGATCTCGTGCGTTCACTCACCGATTTTGCCTCTCGATCCTGCGACCCACCACTGTCTCCGCGAGAGACCTGCTGTTCTGCAAAAACCAATTCGATAGCCTTCCCGGCTACGTCCCAATCACGGAACACCACCCCGACCAGCAACACCAATTCAAACCCCATAGACCTGAACCGCGTCCGCCGCAAACACTAGCGGCTCAGTTCAAACGGCCCTATCGAAACTGCCCCGAGAAACGCACTGCGCCAGCCCGCCGTGTCACCCGGCAGTTCCGATAGGAAGCTAACGTTTATCGGTCCTAATCTTCAGAAGCCGCCTCCTTGGTTATCCAGCTGAGAGAAACCCAACGGGCTCGTCCATAGTCTCCTTGAGTCGCTCTTTCTTTAACCAATGCCCGTTCAACTCGATTAGCCCTCTGCCAGTCGTGGTAATGACGGCCTTCGGAAAGGACAAGCTCCTGTCCGCAGACTTTCTGCAACATCGAGGCGCGTGCGACTACGTGCAAAAGCCATTCGGCGATGGTAAGGCACTCAAGAGGAAGATCGAGATCGCTCTCTTCGACGAGGGGACGTTCAGCGGTCCCTCACGAAATACCATCAAGGTCGTGCAGCTCAGATTTAATACCAGCGAGAAGGTCGTGCTCGTCGAAAAGTTCAAATACACGGGCGCCGATTACGATCTCCTCCTCGCGCTGCGAGATGTCTTCCTTGATGACCTTGGTGCCCTTAAGCCTCCGAGCAAGTTTCGTGGCCAGCGCTCGCACGAACTCGCGGCCAAGTGGGAGATTGAAGAGCCTGCCGTGCGGCGGCGCGTCGCGTCATTCCGCGCGAAGGTAAAGACCGACTTCCGCGACGGACTGAATCGCGCCCTTGATAGAAATGACGTCGTTGAGAACCTGCGCAAATGGGACGGTTATCGTCTGAATCCCCTCGTAGTAAAGGTGGTAGCCTGGGAGCAAGAGATGGCGGGCCCCCCGCGGCGCGGGTAACCGGGAATCATATTGCTGGTGTGGGGGACGCTGACCCGTTGGTAAGCGGCGGTCGCTCCATTTCCGGTATTTGCGGAATTCAGCCACCCCATCGAATTGCCATAGGTGTTCGAGATTTGTTGCAGCATCCTCAGGTCGGTCGTCGGCGACAGGAACCGCGAATAGAGCATCCGCGGCGCAAGGATCATCTCGTGATAGAGGTTGTATTGCTGCTGGACTGTGTTGTACGTCTGGATGGCCGTGGACGCGATCTTCAGGGTGTTGGTGAAGATCTGCTGGCCGTTCTCGATCTGCTGAGCCTGATTCTCGAGTGATTTGCCCTCATTCTCGATCTGCGTGAAGGCGTGGGCGGACTGGGTCGGATCGTAGACGATACCCGACCCGAACTGGGCGTGTGCGACGGTGGCGGTTACAAGGGAAAACATCGCGGCGAGGGTGAGAACGATACGTTTCATGAGGAATCTCCCTGGTGTTCAGTGTTTGTTGCCCTTTTCGATCTTGTTGGCGTCCTGCTCTCCCATCCGGCAGACCTCGGCGGATGTATCGGAACGAAGACACTGCTGGAATCCCTTACAGACGGCCTGAGAATCCGCGGGATCGCACGCGATTTGCTTTTTGCATCCGGCAAGGAGAAGGAGAGTTGAGAGCAATGCAGCGGTCACGGTAGCTCGGCGCATATCGGCTCCTCAATAGGTTTGGGGAATGGTGTGGTTCTCATACGCGGGCAGCAACATATCCTGCGTGAAATAGACTTTGACGCGGTGACCTTCGCGGATGGTGATGGTCGGTGGGATCTGCATGAAGCGGTCAAGGACGGTCGTCGCCGACTGCGACACGCTGGAGGCAACGCCATTGGTAAACGCCTGGGAGCCGCTGGTGGTGATGGTGCCGCCTCCCTGCTCGATCTCACCGGCTCCCGCGATGATGCCGAGCGCGATGGAGGTTCCGAAGATCTGGAGGTAGTGGTTGTTGACCTTATCCTTCAGACCTTCTTCGCCGATCTGGTCGAGGCCGTGGAACTGGTCGAGGTCCACGGAATAGCCGTCCGGCATGATCAGCCGGTGGAAGACTACGGCCATGCGCCGTTGCTGGCCGAAGCCAGCGGAGCCGATCTTCCTGGCCTCGCCCAGCACGATCGTTCCCTCGGGGATGAGCACGTGCTGGCGGTCGTGCGAGTAGACGGGATTCGATACCAGCACCTTCACTGGGCCGGCGGCATCGCCGTCCAGGCGATTCATGAGAATCGTGTCGAGCGCCGTTCCCTCATAGATCACGTAAGGCTGGCCCATGGCTCGCGTCGATATTGACCTCCGGCTTGCGCTCTGCCGCAGTCTGCGCTGCCGGAGTGGCGGGTGGGTCGCCCGCAGCACGCGGCGCGATAAGAGTGCTGGCGGTCTGGCCAGGCGCGGCGCCATAGGCGCCCGCACTTCGCACCCGACCGGAGGTGCCCACATCCTCTGCCGGAACTGCCCCGTTGTTGCTGTGCCTGAGAATCGGGCTGGCGCGCGTAGACGAGATTCGAGGCGAAGCGAGCGTCATAGGCGAGTTCACGGTCTTTGGCGGCGAGCTGCTGTTCCTCCTGGGCTGCCGGGGAAAGCTGCTGCTGCGCGTATTCGCCCTGTTGTGCGCACGGCTGGCCGGGAACGCAAGGCGCTGGCTGACCCGTTGGGCCGTAGGGACTGAGCTGCGGCTTGCTGCGCCGGCGTCCCATTTGCGAGCGAGGGGTCTGGCGACGGCAACGAATTCGCAGCCTGTTGCGCCGCCTTCTGTTGCGCTGCGGCGACCTGGTTTTTGAGATCCTGCACGTTGTTGTCGGTGCTGTCCTGGAGCATCGGCTGGGGCGGCTGATGCGAATTTGCTCCCTTCTGAGCAGGCGTCTTCTTGCCGGTGCCGCTGAAGATCGCCGCAACGATCACCAGCAATGCCGCGCCGAGATAGAGCAGCGGCTTCAGGTTCTTCCGGAGCACGCCCTTCGGTTCCCGTTCCTGGCGGCGCAACTCGGGTTCGATCCGGTACCTGATTCGGAGAATTGGCAATTGGTTCCGGCATACTCGCCTCCATTCATCCTTTGCGCGTGAATTCCAGCCGCTTCTTGCCCAGCTCGACATAACCCGAATCCATCACCTTCGGGATGATGTAGGTGCCGTTGTTCAGTTCGTAGGTGATCAGGTTGGGCTTGCCGTCCCGCATCTCGTACACGCTGAACTTCTCCGGCGCGTCGGTCTTGATGTAGGTGAACTTGTCGTCGTGATAGATCGCCTGGATGTCGAAAGGCGCCTGATTGGCCTGAAAGCTGTAATCGAACTTGAGCGACAGCGGATAGGCGCTCTTGTACTCATCGACGGCCTGGGCGATGTGGGATTCGACCGCGGCGAGCTGCTGCTTCGACTGCTCGAGTTGCGCGGCAGGCACGAACTGCGGGGGACCGCTGGCCGCGACGATGGAGGATTGGTCAGCGGGCTCGACAATCACCTTCAGGTCCGGCGTCGCCGATGTACCGGACACGTCCTGCAGGGTGAAGCTGTAGATGTTCCCCTTGTCGGTGATGAGGTTGAGATTCGAGCTGATGCCCGGCCTTCGCCGGATGCACGAAGCAGAAATTGCCCACCACATCCACGACCCAGAAGTCCTTGTCGCCGGTCGCGGCTTCCATGATCTTTTCGGTCGCCGGAACTTCGATCAGCGTCGTGTACTTGAGCTTCGCGTGGATCGGTACGATGTCCTGCGAGTGATACTGCACGGTGCGCGCCGAGGCATCCTGTGCGGCAGCCACAACGGAAGGCGAGAGCCAGGGCAATCCCGGCAATGAAGATCAATGTGCGTTTTCATACGGCAGCTCCTGTGGGGGTGGGGGTGACAACGCCGGCCACTGTCGCGTGGCCGGAATGGAAATTCGCTCGGCGAGGCGGCGCAAGTCCGTCGGGGATGCCATAACGCGCGAAGTACTCGCGCTTCCTCAGGTTGTCCCTGGCGTTGTTGGTCGCCATCCAGTGCGTGACCGAATCGACGTTCAAATGCACTTTCTTCGATGACTGCGCCTTGCGGATGAGCATCTGGCCCGGCGGAACCAGACCGGCGATCAGATCGAGTTCCGTGTCGTTCAGGTGGAAGGCTTCGCGGTACAGATCGCGGTCCATCTCCGGGTTGGCGAGGAATATTTTGGTCGGGCAACTCTCGGAGACGATGTGCAACATGCCCGACTCCTGCAACTCCTTGATCGACTGCGTGGCGAGAATCATCGCAGCCTTGTGCTTGCGCCAGGTCTTCTGCGCCTGGACCACGTAGTTGCGGATGGTCTCGTTGCTGGATGAAGAGCCATGCCTCGTCGAGCAGAAACATCTTGAAGGTGCCGAGCTTCGCTGGATTGCAGATCTCGTTGCGAGGCCCGGTGAAGCACATAGAACAAGAGCGGCTCCAGAACTTCGGGCGCGTCGCCCCAGCCCGCAAAATTGAAGGTCTGGAATTCGCTGAACGACAGCGTGTCCTCAGCGTTGTCGAAGAGGAATCCATACTGGCCTGCACGGGTCCAGCGGTGAGCCGGTCCTTCAATTCGCCGATGATGTTGGCGAGATTCGAGAGGGTTCGCTGGCCGGCTTCCAGCATGTAAATCCGCTCGATGGCATCCCACAGTCTGATCTCTTCCTTGAAATCGAGCCGGTATCGCTGTTCGTTGCCCTCGATCAGCACACGGAAGAAGCTGAAGAGGAATTGCTGGTTCTCCTTGCTCGGCGACAGGGAGAAGTGGATTGATGGTGAAGTCGCGCGCTTCCCGGCCGACGTTGAGATAGCGACCCGCCGAAGATCGTGGTCAGCGACTCAAAGCTGCCGCCGATGTCGAAGATGAAGGTCAGCGGCTCATATTTCTGCGCATTCTGCAGGAGGAAGTTGCAGAAATACGATTTGCCTGAGCCGGTCATCCCGAGGATCAGCGTGTGCGCCACCTCGCCGCAATGCAGGTTGAGGAAGTACGGCGTGGCGTTGTCGGTTTCAAGCACGGCAAGGTATTCCGCGCCCAGGTACGCATTGACCTTCTCGCCGGGCAGGATCGTAAACAGGAACGAGAGGTCCGCGTAGTTCGTGTTCAGCAGGTACAGTCTGCGCAGATTGAAGGCGTAGTTGCCGGGCACGGTGGCGAAGTAGGCGTTGAGCTGGTTGTAGGTCTCGACGAAGAGGCTGCCGTCCGCATTGGTGAAGACGCCGGCGAACTCGCCAACGAGCTGGTCGAGGGCCTGCCGGTCCTTGCCGTAGAGCACGATGGTCAGTGAGAAATCGCCCAAGCTGCTGCCCGTCGCCCAGAGCGCGCAGGCAGTCGCCGAGGTTCTCGATGTCGGCCTGCTTCGATTCATCCACCAGTACATCGCGCGGATTTGTTTTCGCGGGGTCGTTGCCGAGCTGCGACACGAAGCCGGTCTTCGAGACGTTGAAGTGCCGGCGGCGCTTGTTGACTTCCTTGCGCGCCTTCTCCGCGGTGAGCGGCGCCCATTCGGTGACGGCATAGAAGTTCGCAGGAACCTTCAGCAGCGCGTCCAGCACCAGCGGCCGGGTTTCGCCGATGGCCTCCTTCATCGTCAGGACGCGAACGAAGTGGTCGCCGACGCGGAGGTGGTCGCGCTCGGCTTCGATGTCGGAGTTGACCACCTGGTAGTCGAGAAACTGCGTATGCTTTGGGTCGCCCGCAATGCGCCAGTCGTCGTAGTTGAGCAGCCGGCGGAAAAAGCGGAACTGGCCGCTGCTGGTTCAAAACGTCGATATGCACGAAGTCGGCGAGCTGACGCACGAATGCCTGGACGCGCATTGTTCGAGCCGCGCCAGGTCGCGCTCGATCTGCGATGCGCAGCAGCGTCTTCATGCTGTTGTTGGTGAACTGCGCCTTCAGCTCGTTCACGGCTCCGGCCGGGTCACGGAAAAGCTGCGCCAGAGCCGCGCCGACGCCGGTCTTCGACCGTGAGCCTTCGAGCAGAATGCAGTAGTAGATTTCGATCTGGTAGAGGCTGTCTGCCTTCTCCTCAAAGAACTCGACGCCGGTAGTCCACGGCCTCCTGCACAACAGGATTGTCGTAATCGGCGAATGGGATCTCCGGCCGGTTCGATTTGAAGAGGTATTGGTAGACGTGGAAGCCGGGGCCGAATGCCTTGAGCGCGGCCTCAAGCCGCTTCACCGCGTATTCCTGCTCGGCGTGGTCGAGGCTCTCGTAGTCCACGCCGGCGACGCTCAGCACCATGCCCAGGTCGCCGCTCTTGGTCAGGAAGGCCGTCTCGTTCCAGAAGCCGTACAGGTTGATGTGGTCGCGAGAGCGCGGCTGCTTCCTTCCACGGCTTGATGACCTTATCGAGGCGCAGCATCACACCACCTCCACGCTGCGGAATGCTCTGTTTCGCCGCGTCGTACCGGCTCTTGTACCGTTCCGACTTGGCAAGGATGCGCAGAAACGCCGGGTCGCTGTTCGTCACCCAATGGCCGAAGGCGAATCCGCCGATGAACACGGCTACGCCGGCCAGCAGGCTGTTGAAGAGATTGAAGGCGCCGACCGCCCCGACGCAGACGAAATAGAACAGCGTGCGCTCGACGCCCAGGTACGTGAGGGGCTTATGCAGGCTCTTGTAGACCCGGTTGGTGCGGCGTTTTGGTTGAATCTCGCTCTGCATAAGCCCTCAGGTCGATTCGTCAAGGTCAAGGCGATGAACGGCGGGAGGAAGCGGCTTATACTCCCCAGAGCCAGCTCA